>NZ_OZ255725.1:0-1137500 GCF_965277385.1 Pseudomonas edaphica
GCCCTGCTCTTTCAGCTCATCAACAGCCTTAAGCGTTTGCTCGACCTGATGAGCAAGAATAGGATTGATAAAGCAGCTGCGCACTTGCTGCTGTTCAGCTAGACGACGACGCTGACCAACAGTAAGTACGGTGGCATCAAACTTAACTGTTTTCATGCTGCGACCTGCTGGAGATGGTTTGGTCGTTGATACCAGGACGGAATAGCCAAGGTAGACTTAGTGACCTCACGGCACTGTCGAACAAATATTGGAGCAAATCGGCTAGTATCACAGGCATTACGGATATTAATACCAATGCGATTAAGGCGAGCTGCATGATCCTGAACTTGTCGTTTCTTAAAATCGAAGCGCTGGCCATGCATCCATTGAATGGCATAAAGGGCAGTTGTATTGGCGGCGCGAGTAGTATCGACAATTTTCTCTGCCAACAGCTGCTCGCTAATGCTAACGATATCCATCGCAGTCACCTTCAGCTTTTCATCAATTTTAAGAAACTCACAGTGGAGCTGGGCTAAACGCCCTTCATCAAATAAGCCCCAGTAACAAAGGGATTCACGCTGCAAGTATTCACATTTAAGTTCTTGCTCTAAGCGAACTACGCCTTCAATAAAACAGTAATCACGTACACGCTGGACATACTTGTATTCAGCAGAGTCCTCACCATAAATCCGCTTTATTTTTGGAAGGCAGTTTTGATCCATTTCAAAAGTCTTGTCATAAGCCTTTCGATACTGCAGTCGGCCACCCTGGCCATTTCCTTTCGGAGTCCAGGAAACAGTACGGCCATTCGGATATAAGAACCCGATAGAGTGACCAATGCGTTGACTGGATACACCACGCAAGTAAGCCAAAACATTGCCTTCGCCCAACGAAAAATTGGTCGTAAGGTCGATACGTTCGATTTTTGCGCCGTCGGCAATGCGGTCTCCGGAGCTGGCACCAGAAGCGCCTTGGCGAATATCGAGGCGAGAACAACGAGTAAAACCAGGCAAGCCATATTCGCGAAGAAGCTGGTTGTAGACAGAAACGCACTGCTCAATAGTTGTAAAACCAAAAAGATTGTCAAGCCGCCCTACTCTGCTCGGATTGCCCTCAACTCGAATTTTTCGGCCTTGGATATGAATAGTGACGGAGGTCGAATGACTGGCTTGGTGCTTGAAGCGAGGCTGCTTCGTGCTCAAGACTTCGTTGGTGTTCGAATCGACCGTCAGCGTAAAAATTCCGCATACGATCGGTAGATCATGCTGATGCTCCTGCGAAATTGTGAGCCAATCGATGAACATCCGAAATCCTTGTCAAGCCAATACACGACGTAGGTAAGACTACGTCATGTGTTAGGCTATTTGCAAGAGATACGTAGCAGCTTAACCATATACGTGTGTTAGCTGTACAAAAACACAGGAGGTATAGTCAATGACTCATGAGCATTCAGATGAAGCGGCGATGAACATCGGAGAGAACATCAGAAACAAGCGGGCGCTCAAAAAGGTGTCGCAGAAAATTGTGGCTGAGGCGGTCGGAGTAGCAGAAAACACAGTTGCCAGCTGGGAAAAGGGTAAAAACCTACCGCCACCTGACAAAGTGATAGCGCTTGCAAAGTACTTCAAATGCACCACCGATGAGATCTTGCTAAGCGATGAGGAACGTGGGTTGGAGATACAGATGTTGGGCCTACTCCGACGATTCGGAAGCCTGAACGAAACCCACAAACCTATAGCCCTCAATGTGATCGGCTCGATTCTCCAAGGCCTGGAAATGGAAGAGTACATGAAGGGTGAACGCAATGAAGGCAGCAAGAGATTAGGTGTGTTGGGGGACTAAGGATCGCGGGAAACCGCGGTAAAGTGGGGGTGTAACAGCACCCCCACTCGCTACGCTCTGAAACAGAGAAAAATGCATGAAATGCCCCCCAAATGTTACTGCTGCAACCAGGCATCAAAAAACGTGAAAACGGCGAGATTTCATAGGTCTTTAGGACCTAATTTGAGTGCGTAAATCAGTTGAGCAACCGTTTTTTATAAAAAAAAGCCCCTCAAGTGTTAGCCGTTAGCCCCTAAAATGTGGACCCGGCTTAACAAAAGCAGGTGAACAAAAAAGCCCCAAGACTCTTAAGAGTACTGGGGCTTTTTTTTGACAAAAATGAAGCGGTGATAAGTCTCAGCGGTGCGAAGGAACAAGACGGAGAGCTTCGTGCCAAATACGAGCGGCATCAGGGACTCGGAAATAAACGTCTTCAAAACCACCACCAGCGCCGTGCACTATCTCCCAGTGTGTTGCATTTGGATCATTGCCGAAAAGAGCACCGCCGTCTGCCAAGATGTGGTCAGAGTCATCTCGAATGTAATAAGGCTGCTGGATTGCAGGATGAGACCTAAGAGAATCGATGGTATCGATGGGTAAAACGGAGACCAAGAGTGTATGACTGCCATCACACTCCGAATGACCGCAAGGAAAGGTTACCTTGAAGTCAGGCTTCCAGTTGGACACTGCGGAAACATTTGTACTCCATTGCCATCCAGCAAGGTCAAAAAACGCGGCCCATCGAGCAAGCAGTTCGGTTTGAAATTCTAATCCTTTATAGCTCACAGACATCATGCTGCTCCTGGAGTAACCCTGATAATTACCTCAAGAGTACAGCGAAAAAAGGCCTCGCATAATAGACGTTATGGGTAAATCCTCGCCGGGGCTTCGCGATTTTCCCGGCATCGGATTCTGCCCATTCGGGCGGCTGCGCTACCATAACGTCGGCCTCATTATGCGAACCGTCATATGTGGGGCTGGGGGGCTATGGAGGCTTTCTGGATCACATGGCCTCCATGAGTCATGCCGTTCCACCAGGCTCAGCAAAAAGCTGTTCGATATAGTCGGCCAACTTCAGGCCGCTATTCTGAAATTCACTCAGGTACAGGACTCGGCCGCCATTAACAGCTGCAACTGAGATCGGTCCCTTTTTGGCGTCAGCCGTGATCAAAACCGAGCTTAGAGATGCCACGGCCTGAGAAACGTCCGCTTCATCTTTTCTCAAGAATGAGGATTTGCGCTTAGGAGCATCAATCACATAACGCTTAGTGTCCTCGCGCTGACGCCAATCTCGCTCGATGTCGGATTCGAAAGTGCCTTGGCCAAAGCCGCCATAACGAGAAGGCTCACCGGGAACGTTTGCCTCAGAAAATCCAAATATAGAACTGGTTTCAACGTTACGAAGCTGAATGCTTGTGCAGATGTAATCCTTCAACAGACGCTTATCAACACCGTGAGACTCGTCGGGAATCTGATCCAGCTCTAATTCAACCTCCCTGGTAATGAACAAAGAAAATCTCTCAGGAGGTAATTCGACGCAAAGGTCATACTTATTATCGGAAAAGAAATTCCACGCACAGCTATCAATGGTTACTGAAATAATCATTATGTTCTCGTCATGTTTCGGTTCTGACTGACATGCACTGTAACCCTCCTCGCCCTGCACCGAAATAACCATAGAGAATAACTATGCTAAATAGTCATTTAGTTTAGTTATATTGATTGACCAACACAGGTGTCAAAAAAAGGACAAGCTCAGTGCTGGTCGATACCGTCGAGCTGCTGGTGAACAACCATTTGAAGCCAGGAATTTTGCCCAAGAACGGCACGCTTCTAACGACGGTTGTATCCAGATCCGAATAAACACCACCCACGGCAATGGTCTGGCCAAACGGCGAAAAAACCCGGGACGTCAGCGAGGTTGTGTTGATCGGCGGCACGCCATTCATGGCATTGGAATAGTCAGGCTCATCCTTTGAAAGGATGACATCCAGCAGCACGCCCTTATCGTTAACGATCGGAGTCACGTCGAGCGACAAAGCAGCCTGCTTGAAGGATGTCGACGTTGCACCATCGCCGGCCGATTGCTGATAAGGAACCTGAGAGCCTTTAACAATTTTGGCTTGATGACGGTCAGAGGTATAAACGCGAGGACTGGAAATCACCCTGCCCTTACCTTCCTGCTCCATCGCTGAAAGCCTGGCATCGAGCGTCAAAGCGCTTGAGACAATGCCAACAGCCCCGATGGCACCAGAGGCAAAGCCAAGGGGCACAGAGCCTGAAACAGTGCCAGCACCGCTGCCTACAGTACCACCCCATTGAACTCCCAGATTCTTGGAATACGAGCGGTCCACCTCAACAATACGAGCCTGGATCATCACTTGCTTCCTGGAGTAATCAACAGCAGCAATCAGGGTTTTGAGCTGATCTAAACGCGCCTTGCTCATCCTGGCAACGATGACAGAAGATCCGTCCTCAAAATTCAGAGTCTCTCCAGGATCGAGAGGAAATGCTTTTATTGCGTCCGACGCCAAAATGTTATGCACCTTGAAAATCGAAACATCAAAAGAGTTGACGCCAAAGGAAGGACTACTTTGAATTTGCTGATTTTGGGCAGCAACATATGAATTTGTTGAATAGGCATCACCTGGTCGTGGGTAGCCACTCACACGAAGAAAATTACCTTCAACGGTATATAAAAGCCCTTTTGCCGAAGTGACGTACTCAATGGCCTCATCCCAAGTCACATTCTTCATGCGCATAGAAAGTGAACCACGGACATTATCGTCCAGAACAAGATTCAAGCCCCTGTAATCGGCAAGAAGCTGTAAAGCGGACGAAACCTGAATAGTTTGAAAATCAAAAGTTACTGGTTGAGGGGCTGTATCCGCCTGCGAAAAGGTAACGAAGGAAAACAAAAATACAGAGACATAGAGGCCGCGAAAAAACTTATAGGTGTTCATGGGATGAGTTCCGGCTGATTGGTAAATTAATTGGGCGCGGTCTTAGCGCTACGCTAAAGACCACCCCCAATTAATCCACCTGTAATTGGATTTGGTTTTTTTAATGACCAATTAGTAATCTTGAAACCATCAACCAAACAATAAGCCTCGGTAAAATCTGGAAAATATCGACAATGAGAAAAAGAAATGTAACGAGTATTCCCATTGTTATCAGCTACCAGGGCAAGAGCTTCAGAAACAGCCTTTGAAGATGGATCAGGCGCTGAAGGATGAACAAAGCCAACAAGGCGCCAAGTGGTTGAAATCGGTAGCTCAGCAGGTGCGTTAGGTTGATTTGGCGTAGATACGGAAGATAAGTGCTTTACACCAGGCTGATCGGTAGTAAAAAACTTTTTGACGAAATAAACACCAAGTCCAATGCAAAGAACAAACGCGACCAAGGCAGACCACAAGCCAAAAGAACGCAAAATACTTGCACGACCATCAGCAGAAGATTCATCACCAACAGATCCGGATTCAGATTTAGTTGCGGACTTATAAAAACAAAACACCTCCTTTTTAAAAGTTCCGGCATCAGTTCTAATTAGCTTTGACCTAGGCGGAGAATCACCAGTAACACCACCCTGATACATGTCAACCTTATATACCTTTTTGCTGAGTTTTCTTATTCTATAAGTAGTCTCAATCAAGTCACGAACCCAAGAAGATATTTGCTTAAGGTCCTGGCTCACCAATACAACGCGCATGGATTTATTCTTGGAATCTACTCGATGCCTATGTTCATGTAACAAGGTTTTATCAGTAAGCCTTGCATGATTTCCGTTTTGACCAGAAGGCCATCGCCTCCAACATTCGTCAATAATAGCAACAGCACCAGGAGGAATTAATTCGCCGAGATCATCGAGGCTGTACCAATCATCAGGCAACTGAGTAATATTTCCGCCAAATGTTGCTAAGAGAGCATCAGCCATGAGGGGGATGTTGGTAAATATATGCCTTCCCTGCTTCAACGAAGGAATTACAACATGTTCAACTACACCATAGCTTTTACCGTGACCAGGCTTGCCTACATAAGCATCAATTGCCATAAATCACCCAATAAACGGAATGCGACGAACAAGGAAGCGCAACAAATAGGCGCTACTAACGAGAGTGATACCAAACGGTAACTGCATCAAATTCATGAAATACCAAACGGATGGGGAAATATTAGTGAACAACTCTCCCGCACTTGTAAGTAATCCCATGAGAAAACTTGAACTAATGATTTCAAGAAGTGCCTGCCAAAGCCATTCAGCAATCTGAACAATTAAATCAACAAAAAATTGTAAAACTTCTCGGAGTATCGAAAGAAGCCAATTGCCAAAAGCAGTCATAACAACCTCAAATTTTAGCGGCTAAAATTAAGCAGAAAGGAAAATGCGCAAAGCAAGAAGTGACCAAGCCGCAAGAAATACAGCAGAAAGAATGGGTGAAACCAGGTCAAACAAAGCGCAATGCGCGTCAAAAGTAATCATAGATCCGAGCAGAAAAACAGTAGCCTTAGGGCAAGCTGCTGTAGAGCCACTAGAAGCTATTTTCTGGTTAAATTCATTAAGAGCCTTGCCGAATCCAGATTCATTTAAATCGGATTCCATACCATGGACAAAGGAATTGTAGTGCGCGGCATTTACCTCACTATCAAGAATAGATTTTCCTTCTAGTGATCCTGGACTATTGAAAGAAAGCTCACCATCAAAGCCGGAATCACCATCACCACCGTTACCACCATTGCCATTGCCGCCGTCATTCCCACCACCAGGATTGGTGCCACCATTGCCGCCGTCGCCAGGATTAGAACTGGGAGTGAGAGGATCTCCAACGGAGGGAGATTTGTAGCCGGATTCAGCATTACATGAAGGACTCGCGGTATTAAGACCCACGAAGTAGTTACAAAAACCAGTGACTGTAGAACTTGGAGACAGATAGCAGGTGCTACCGGAAGCGGAACTAGCCAGGTAAGAACAAGAATTGTGACAAACATCAGCAGTAACAGAGCTGACTGACCATGCGACATAGTATTTATCTCCTGATTTTATGGCAGCAGCATCGGGGCCACGAGTTTCGACCGTGCCAGGACAAACAGCAGCTTCCTTAACAATACCAACACTATCATCAAAGTGAGAACCAAAAGAAGTCCAAGAATAAGTGCAGCTGGCATTAGAATTGCCATTCATTGTGCAAGAACCAGCAGTGTAGCCAGTCCTATTAGGACTTGTATTAGCAGACCTAACAGCACTTACGAATGCGGTTATAAACGAATCAGGCGAGTCTTGGACACCGGCAGATGAACACTCACTAGAATAAGAGGAAGAAAATGAAGGATTGCATTTCCAGCCAGCATGAGAACTCGACGAAAACACAAAAAGTAATAAAAAAGGGATGAAAGAAATATATTTCATATCACCACCCCGAAAAAACAGCGAAGGAGCAGCCACACCCAATACAGAACATGGCGAAATAATAAAGTTGATCCATGTTGCAAGCTCCCAAATAAGGACAATAAGAATGCAATTATCCCTATTACCATTATTTTTGATAAAAAAAGGGCGCCATGAGACGCCCAGGTCAAACAGGGATAAAGCCTTAACCGCGCAGGAAGCCAAGGACGATACGAGCGCCTTTGATACCGGCGTAAACACCGGCGAGAATGCCGGCGACAGCCAGAACACCAACAGAAATGGTACTGAAGTCGATGGACGAAGTCAGACCACTGTAATCCCAGGCAACAGGACCGGCAGCAAAGACAGAAGGAGCAGAAACAGCAAGTACAACAGCAGAAACGGTTGCGATGAGAGTTTTTTTGAACATGGGTAAATCCTCAAGATTGCTTGATAAAGTTTAAAAACGCACGAATCCCCATAGACATAACTAAAAAGCTAGCTACCAATGTGAATCCGGCGCCGAAAGCTTGAGCCAGAACAGATGGATCAAGTTGTGACGGGTCAAATGGGGCAATGTAAGGAACAGAGACCCATTCAACCGAACACGTGGGTGCACCACCCTGAATAATCAAATCACCAGGGCAATGCAATAAACCGGACATTACGTAGACTTCTGCGGTGTCGAAGAACCAGGAGCACCGGAACTAATACGACGACCTTGACGAGGATCGACTTCAAAAATCAGACGATCATCGCGAACTTGCGCAATCACATCGCATTCATACTTTCCAGGCTGAGGAACCTGCTGGGGGGTCTCAGCGTAAAAGGTGCATTTCTGCGGATATGGAATGTTTGGCAAGTGAGCATACGCTTCAAACATGCAATATGGTTTGCCAGACTTGGCAGCAGTACCACTGCGGTGATTGCCAGTTACTTCAACTACGATAACGTTAGACATGTAATGCCCTTATCTCAATGTTGGAAAGCCAGGAGCGATGCCAGACTTACGGTATGCCCAACTGGGCGCAGTTAGTTCAAAAATCAGCGAAGCTTACCCAGTCGATAAACATGCCAAATTTCTGATTTTGAAAAATTCTTCCAAGCGGAGTCAGTTTAAAAAGCTCAGGGTGTGTCATTTTGAGTGCCCCCTATCTTAGTGTTGGAAAGCCAGGAGCAGTGCCCGGCTTACGGTATGCCCAACTGGGCGCAGTTGCTTCAGGATTGCGCCTGAAGGTTTTGAATTTTCGTGCAGCACGTTGACGAGTTACTTCTTGCTGAGCCAATGCAGATAAAAACAAGCGCATAAGACTATTAATCCCAGCACGCTCATCACATTGAGGATTGTTGAGAGCATTTAGAAACTCCATTTCTACTGCAAAGCGTAGATTTTGATAAGCAACCCTATCCATCAGAAACCCATCCAGTCAGCAACAGAGATTGTTCCCATTCCTTGACGCTCAACAAACCAAATGCGCTCCGGTTTAGTGCCCTGCTCTTTCAGCTCATCAACAGCCTTAAGCGTTTGCTCGACCTGATGAGCAAGAATAGGATTGATAAAGCAGCTGCGCACTTGCTGCTGTTCAGCTAGACGACGACGCTGACCAACAGTAAGTACGGTGGCATCAAACTTAACTGTTTTCATGCTGCGACCTGCTGGAGATGGTTTGGTCGTTGATACCAGGACGGAATAGCCAAGGTAGACTTAGTGACCTCACGGCACTGTCGAACAAATATTGGAGCAAATCGGCTAGTATCACAGGCATTACGGATATTAATACCAATGCGATTAAGGCGAGCTGCATGATCCTGAACTTGTCGTTTCTTAAAATCGAAGCGCTGGCCATGCATCCATTGAATGGCATAAAGGGCAGTTGTATTGGCGGCGCGAGTAGTATCGACAATTTTCTCTGCCAACAGCTGCTCGCTAATGCTAACGATATCCATCGCAGTCACCTTCAGCTTTTCATCAATTTTAAGAAACTCACAGTGGAGCTGGGCTAAACGCCCTTCATCAAATAAGCCCCAGTAACAAAGGGATTCACGCTGCAAGTATTCACATTTAAGTTCTTGCTCTAAGCGAACTACACCTTCAATAAAACAGTAATCACGTACACGCTGGACATACTTGTATTCAGCAGAGTCCTCACCATAAATCCGCTTTATTTTTGGAAGGCAGTTTTGATCCATTTCAAAAGTCTTGTCATAAGCCTTTCGATACTGCAGTCGGCCACCCTGGCCATTTCCTTTCGGAGTCCAGGAAACAGTACGGCCATTCGGATATAAGAACCCGATAGAGTGACCAATGCGTTGACTGGATACACCACGCAAGTAAGCCAAAACATTGCCTTCGCCCAACGAAAAATTGGTCGTAAGGTCGATACGTTCGATTTTTGCGCCGTCGGCAATGCGGTCTCCGGAGCTGGCACCAGAAGCGCCTTGGCGAATATCGAGGCGAGAACAACGAGTAAAACCAGGCAAGCCATATTCGCGAAGAAGCTGGTTGTAGACAGAAACGCACTGCTCAATAGTTGTAAAACCAAAAAGATTGTCAAGCCGCCCTACTCTGCTCGGATTGCCCTCAACTCGAATTTTTCGGCCTTGGATATGAATAGTGACGGAGGTCGAATGACTGGCTTGGTGCTTGAAGCGAGGCTGCTTCGTGCTCAAGACTTCGTTGGTGTTCGAATCGACCGTCAGCGTAAAAATTCCGCATACGATCGGTAGATCATGCTGATGCTCCTGCGAAATTGTGAGCCAATCGATGAACATCCGAAATCCTTGTCAAGCCAATACACGACGTAGGTAAGACTACGTCATGTGTTAGGCTATTTGCAAGAGATACGTAGCAGCTTAACCATATACGTGTGTTAGCTGTACAAAAACACAGGAGGTATAGTCAATGACTCATGAGCATTCAGATGAAGCGGCGATGAACATCGGAGAGAACATCAGAAACAAGCGGGCGCTCAAAAAGGTGTCGCAGAAAATTGTGGCTGAGGCGGTCGGAGTAGCAGAAAACACAGTTGCCAGCTGGGAAAAGGGTAAAAACCTACCGCCACCTGACAAAGTGATAGCGCTTGCAAAGTACTTCAAATGCACCACCGATGAGATCTTGCTAAGCGATGAGGAACGTGGGTTGGAGATACAGATGTTGGGCCTACTCCGACGATTCGGAAGCCTGAACGAAACCCACAAACCTATAGCCCTCAATGTGATCGGCTCGATTCTCCAAGGCCTGGAAATGGAAGAGTACATGAAGGGTGAACGCAATGAAGGCAGCAAGAGATTAGGTGTGTTGGGGGACTAAGGATCGCGGGAAACCGCGGTAAAGTGGGGGTGTAACAGCACCCCCACTCGCTACGCTCTGAAACAGAGAAAAATGCATGAAATGCCCCCCAAATGTTACTGCTGCAACCAGGCATCAAAAAACGTGAAAACGGCGAGATTTCATAGGTCTTTAGGACCTAATTTGAGTGCGTAAATCAGTTGAGCAACCGTTTTTTATAAAAAAAAGCCCCTCAAGTGTTAGCCGTTAGCCCCTAAAATGTGGACCCGGCTTAACAAAAGCAGGTGAACAAAAAAGCCCCAAGACTCTTAAGAGTACTGGGGCTTTTTTTTGACAAAAATGAAGCGGTGATAAGTCTCAGCGGTGCGAAGGAACAAGACGGAGAGCTTCGTGCCAAATACGAGCGGCATCAGGGACTCGGAAATAAACGTCTTCAAAACCACCACCAGCGCCGTGCACTATCTCCCAGTGTGTTGCATTTGGATCATTGCCGAAAAGAGCACCGCCGTCTGCCAAGATGTGGTCAGAGTCATCTCGAATGTAATAAGGCTGCTGGATTGCAGGATGAGACCTAAGAGAATCGATGGTATCGATGGGTAAAACGGAGACCAAGAGTGTATGACTGCCATCACACTCCGAATGACCGCAAGGAAAGGTTACCTTGAAGTCAGGCTTCCAGTTGGACACTGCGGAAACATTTGTACTCCATTGCCATCCAGCAAGGTCAAAAAACGCGGCCCATCGAGCAAGCAGTTCGGTTTGAAATTCTAATCCTTTATAGCTCACAGACATCATGCTGCTCCTGGAGTAACCCTGATAATTACCTCAAGAGTACAGCGAAAAAAGGCCTCGCATAATAGACGTTATGGGTAAATCCTCGCCGGGGCTTCGCGATTTTCCCGGCATCGGATTCTGCCCATTCGGGCGGCTGCGCTACCATAACGTCGGCCTCATTATGCGTAATATCATATTACGTAACCAGGAGCAGTACGCGTCAGATTTTGAGTCAGCGTCTCCAGGCTTTTCATCCTCTCACTGATCATCACCACTCAGTTGCCAGGACGCCGCAACCTCATCGTTTTCACCCACCACATGGCAACGCCCTCAGGTTTGATCTTTACTCGTCCCAACGCCACCCGTGCTCAAGGAAGATCTGCATGAAGCTCTATGCCGCCGTATTGCTCGCCGCTGCGTTGCTTGGCGGCTGCGATGTCAGTTTCAACAAGCCATCGCCCAAGGTCGTGGCCACTGATCCCGGAACGCCGCAAAAGCAACAACAGGTATTCGACACCGCCGTTGCGTTTCTCATGCTGCTGGATGCCGGCGAACCTGCAAAGACATGGGCAGCCGCCAGCCCGGTTATGCAGGCGAAAACCTCTGAGCTGGCGTGGGTTGCTGGTTTGAAAGCGCTGCGTCTCGGACTGGGTTCGTTGCAGGCGCGCAAACCCGAGACCATTGGCTTTATTGTTGATCTGCCCGACGCGCCTGCAGGACGCTATGCAGTGATTGAGTTTGCCTCGACGTTTGCTACCGCCACCGTCAAAGAGAAAGTCATCTTTCGAGACGACGACACGCGCTGGGGCGTCGTAGGTTACTTCGTGCACAAGAGCGTCACATTTGGCGGTGATAACAAGAAGGCGCCCTAGCCTTATCGCTAATGCTATTCATCGTGGGTGTTCAGCCTTTATTGCTTGCGCGCAATCTCATCGAGCATACGTTCACTGCCTTTGAGGTAACCCGTGAGCTCGCCATTGTCTCTTTTGAATTTGATGCCGATAACTTCATTGCCAAGTTTTGTCAGGCTGATCGATGCGCCTATGACTTCATGCGGATGTGAGATAACTGCAGCTGACTTGCCTTTTTGGAGGGAGACTTCATTGACGGTCTGCTCGAACAGGTTGCGTTCAGAGTCATACGACCAAGTGGACTTCTGGATAATTTTCTGCGAGGTATCCTGGTCGCCAACCATCAGGTAGTCCGTTGCCGTGCCGTCCAGTTTCAGGACCAACAACGCCAAACCTTGGGCATTTCCCTCATTAAGGTTGATGTACCAAACGCCGTACAGATCTGTTTTTTCATAGTGAGCGGCTGTGCTGCTGGGCGATGTGTCGCTGGCCATGACTGCGCCGACAGGCATTGACAGTGCAACCAATAGCAATGCGGCAGCCTTAATATGCTTTCTCATATCAACCTGATGTCCTTTCAGAAATAACCCGGAAACTGTTCTTATACGAGTGGTCGATGATGAACCCCTTGCTCATCAGTTGAACTACCCTCCTCCTTTTAATAACGGTTAAATATAACTCAACTAAATGTCTATTTAGTTGAGTTATATAAACAGCGTTTCAATAACCGCCCACCGCCGCCATTTCCCCACCCACGATCGCAACCCCCGAACTGCTGCCCAAACGCGTAGCCCCGGCCTCAATCATCTTCACCGCCGTCGGATAATCACGCACGCCACCGGAGGCCTTGACCCCAACCTTGGCACCCACGGTTTTACGCATCAGTGCCACGTCCTCAACTGTGGCACCACTGCGGCTGAACCCGGTGGACGTCTTGACGAACGCCACGCCCAAATCCCGGCAGATTTCGCAGGCCTGGATCTTTTGTTCGTCGCTGAGCAGGCAGGTTTCCAGGATTACCTTCAATGGCACGGCGCCGCAGGCTTTATGCACCAAGGCTATGTCTTCGCGCACGGCCTCAAGCAGGCCTTCCTTCAGCCAGCCGATATTGAGCACCATGTCGATCTCCCCTGCCCCGGCGGCTATCGCCCGTTCGGCTTCGAAGGCCTTGGTGTCGCTCAGGCCGGCGCCCAACGGGAAGCCCACCACCGCACAAATTACCACGCGATCGTCGGTCAGGCAGGACGCGGCGTAAGGCACCTGCCCCGAGTTCAGGCATACGGAATAAAAGCCGTGCACCTGTGCCTCTTCGCACAAGGTGCGAATCTGTTCACGGGTGGCATCGGGGGCCAGCAAGGTGTGATCGATGTACTTGGCCAATGCTGCGGGTTGAAGCGTATTCATATAACGTGCCCTTGCCTGTATGTTGCCAATGGTGGTGTGCCGCGTGTTGCGGCGCTCACATTAAGCGTTACAATATTCACAATTAATGTTACTTAGTTAACACAAACAATCAAGCCCTGGAATGCCCGTGGACAGTAAAAAAGCCGAGCGACTCAAGCTTATCCAGCAAGCCCTGCAGGACCAGAGCGCCATTCACCTGCGGGAAATGGCGGCGCTGCTGGATGTTTCCGAGATGACCCTGCGCCGCGACCTCAGCCACTTCAGCGAGCATTTGCGCCTGCTCGGTGGCTACATCACACGGGTCGGCAGTGAGGCCGGTGATTACCGGGTTGCCGACCAAGGCACGCGTCACGTCGAAGAAAAACGCCGCATCGGCAAACTCGCTGCGCGGTTGATACAGCCCGGCGACACGGTATTTTTTGACTGCGGTACCACCTCGCCGTTTGTGATTGATTTCATCCCCGACGAGTTGGAGTTCACCGCGGTGTGCAGCTCGTTGAACGTGTTGCTCAAGCTGCAGAACAAGCCCAACTGCCATATCGTGCTGTGCGGCGGCACCTTTCACCGCAAGAACCAGGTGTTTGAAAGCAGCGCCGAAAGCAGCATTCTCGACAGCGTGCGCCTCACGTGGGCCTTTGTGACGGCGGCGGGCGTCAGCCAGGAATTTGGCGTGACCTGCTTCAACTTCAATGAAGTCGAGGTCAAGCAAAAGGTCCTGCGCCAAGCCCAGCAGCGCGTGCTGCTGGCGGACTTCAGCAAGTTCGACACGGTGCGCACTGCGCACTTTGCCAGCCTTGCAGACTTTCAATACGTGGTCAGCGACAAGAAAATCCCCCAAGCGTACAAAGAAGCCATCCAGGCCAGCGGCGCGCAATTGCTGGTTTAACCCAGCAACGTTTGGCGCTCCCGCGCATTCAAGTAGCCGGTGGTCACGCTGAACGAAGCGCTGGCCCCGGCCGCCAGCACACGCACGTGACCTTTGGCTTTTTCGGCGTTATAACCTTCGGGTTCACAGGTTGACGGCAGTACGAACGCCGCCACTTGCTGGTCCGGTGTGTGCAGGATCCAGCGTGCGGCGTGCTCGAACTCCTTGGGGCGATAACGGGTGTAAAACGCCGCACCATTCGGGTGGTCCAGCAGAAAATGTGCATGGCCGCTGGCGTCTGCGCCCACGTCGTCGAAGAAAAACACGATTTCAGGGTCGTACAACGCCGGTGTGTCGAGACACGCCAACTGCGCCGGATGCTCGGCCAGTTGCGCCATATAGGCGCTCCAGTCAGGCGTGGGCTTGACGTGGTCCGGCACGCTGGTGCGCAGGCGCAGGCGCTGCATGCCCAGCGGCTCGACAAACCGCGCGCCGGCCACATAGGCGTAGTTCATATGGGCCATGTACATCAGTTCCATGGGCTTGCCGGCCAGGTTGGTGACGTCCAGGTCGATATCGAACAGGGCTGAATCCGCGCGCAGTGTCACGCTCGGGGTTGCCCTGTATCGATCGCCAAAGCCCTTGGCATATTGGTAAGTTCCACCCAGGCTCACAACGCCCTCGCCTATTTCCAGCCAAGCTGTGTCCATGGGCGCGCAGGGCATTTCGCCGTGCAAGGCATGGGTGTCATCCGGCGCCGGGCAACCGTTGCGCAGCAGGCCACTGTGAAACATAAAGCAGCCATAAGTATCAATGACGGTCGGGCTGGGCCTTGGCTGCTCGAACAGGTTGGTCATGGTCAGGTCGCAGCCGTCGAACACCGCCGACCAGATCATCTGCCCTTGATAAGGCAACACCACCAGGCGTCCACGGCTGTTCTCCAGGCCCACGGCCAGCACGCCGGAGGGGTAAACCCAGGCGCTGACCTTAAAGTCTTCGGACTGTAGCAAGACCTTTTCCTGCTCGCTGAACAGCACCGGATACAACGGGATACGCGTGTTCATGAGGCCACCGCCGCCGCACCCGACGGCACGCTGTCCGACTGGCGCATGCACTTGAGCGCATACATCACAATCACGATAAAGCACAACAACGGCACACTGTAGGCCAACTGCATGTTGCCACCGCTGGCGTCAGACAACAGGCCCTGGAAGATCGGAATCACCCCGCCGCCAACAATGCTCATCACCAGTAATGAACCGCCGACACCGGTGTCTTCACCCAGGCCATCGATGGTCAGGCCGTAGATGGTTGGCCAGCACGGTCCGAGAAAAATGCTCACGCCAACCGCCGCATACACCGCCGAAATATTCGGCACCAGGATGGTGTAGGCCAGCAGCACAATGCACAGCACGCCGTAAATCGCCAATACCCGGGCCGGGTGCAGGCGGCGCATCAGCAGGTTGGCGATCATCTTGCCGACAAAGTAGGCGGCAAAGGTCGTCAACAGGAACCATGAAGCGCTGCGCTCATTCATGCCGCCCATTTGCATGGCCAGGCGAATGGTGAAACTCCACACACCAACCTGCGCGCCCACATACAGAAACTGCGCCAGTACACCAAAGGTAAAGCGCGGGTTGCGCCACAGTCGGCCCAGGCTTTGGCGCAGGCTGCCGGATTTATTGTCGACGGGGTTATTGCCCTTGCAGGCCGGGAACCGGGTAATGGCGATCAGGATAAACATCAGCACCAGTACGGCGATCATCCATTTGTAGGGCAACAGCGTGGACTGGATCATCTGCAACTGCTGCACCGCCGCCTCGGAGGCGCTCATCTGCGTCAGTTGCTCGGTGGTGGCATCGGTGTCCTTGAACATCACAAAGCTGCCCACGTACACCCCGGCCATGGCGCCGAACGGGTGAAAGGTTTGCGAGATGTTCAAGCGCCGCGTCCCGGTTACCCGTGGACCCATCAGGGTTGAATAGGTATTGCACGCTGTTTCCAGGAACGACAGACCGGCGGCAATCACAAACAGGGCCAGCAGGAACATGCCGTACTTGGCGGTGGACGCCGCAGGAAAAAACAACAGGCAGCCCAGCATGTACAGCAACAGGCCGATCAGAATGGTGCTTTTGTAGCTTAAGCGGCGCACCACCATCGCGGCCGGAATCGCCACGAAAAAGTACCCCAGGTAAAACGCCGACTGCACAAAGGCGGTTTGGAAATCGCTGAGCAGGAAGGCTTTCTTGAAGTGCGCGATCAGCACGTCGTTCATGCTCGCCGCTGCAGCCCACAATGCAAAAATGCTGCACAGCAGGATAAACGCGAACCAGGGCGTGCGGTTCAGATAGAAGCCATCGGGTGTCTGTTGCAGCGCAGGTTTGTTCATTATTGTTCTCCGGGCTGGGTTGAGAGTCTTACCGCTGTTGCTGGAAACGGGCGAACGCTTCGGCGTCGGGATAGGAGGTCTGTGTACCCAGCGCTGTGACCGAACAGGCGGAATACGCCACCGCTTGCTCCATGGCCTGGCGAATAGCGCCGTCGCGGCTCCAGTGCTGGATGAAACAACCGATAAACGCATCACCGGCGCCGGTAGTGTCGCGGGCCACCACCCGCTGGCCGGGCACCTGGAACTCGCCCTCCTCGCCCACGTACAGCGCGCCGTGCTCGCCGAGGGTGACGATCACGTGGCGAATGCCGCTGGTCACCAACGTACGCGCGGCGCTGCGGGCCGAGTCCGGCGAGTCCACGACGCGACCGGTGATCAACGCCAGTTCCGATTCGTTGGGAATCAGGAAATCCAGCTGCGCCAGGTGCTCGGCACTCAAGTCGGCCAGGGCCGGTGCCGGATTAAGCAGCACCGCAATGCCATGGCGACGGGCGAATTCGATGGCGTAGTAGACCGTGTCCAGGTTGATCTCCAGTTGCAGCACGATCAGCGTGCATTCACGCAGGTCGGCGGCCGCCGTCTCGATGTCCGCTGGCAACAAATGCGCATTGGCGCCTTTGACGATCAAAATGCTGTTATGGGAATCGGCGCGCACAAAAATCGGCGCCACGCCGCTGGAGACGCCCGGCACACGCTGCACGTAACGGGTGTCGATGCCAAAGCGCTGGAAGTTGGCCAGGGTGTTGTCGGCGAACATGTCGTCACCGACTTTACTCAGCATCAGCACCTGCGCGCCAAGCTTGGCTGCCGCCACCGCCTGGTTGGCGCCTTTGCCGCCACACCCCAGGGCAAAGCCCGGCGCTTCCAGGGTTTCGCCCTGGTCCGGCATGCGGTCGATGTAGGTAATCAAATCCACCATGTTGCTGCCGATGACTGCGATCTTGCCCATTGCTATCTCACCTTGTTGCGGCACGACCAGGCAGGTCGTAGCGCTCTTGTTTTGTTATTTAAATAACATTAAGTGTGATTATTCAATCTTTATTTTATGAAGATCAGTCAAGCCGCAGGAAAATGTAGCGTCTGTGTAAGCATCATCTTGTGTGCCCAGGTACAGCTCACTAAGCTGGCCGATCTTTTGCTGTGACCCGGAACCCCCATGTCTCGAAGTATTGCCCACCTCGCCTTGTTGCTCGGGTTGATCACCGCCATCGGCCCTTTCGCCATCGACAGCTATCTGCCTGCGCTGCCCACCCTGGGTGCCAGCCTGCAGGCGTCGCCGGCGGCCGTGCAGATGAGCCTGACGGTGTTCTTCATGATCATTGGCGTGTGCCAGTTGTTTTACGGGCCGATCAGCGATGTGTACGGTCGCAAGCCGCCGATTTACGCGGGTCTGGCGATTTTTGCGGTGGCCAGCGTCGGCTGTGCGCTGGCGCCGACGATTGAAGTGCTGATTGGTTTTCGTGCCCTGCAAGCCTTTGGCGCATGCGCCGGCATGGTGATCCCGCGGGCGGTGGTGCGTGACCTGTACACCGGCCACGAAGCCGCACGGTTGATGGCCCTGCTGATGCTGGTGATGAGTGTTTCGCCGATCCTCGCGCCCTTGGCCGGCAGCGTGGTGATTTCACTCTGGAGCTGGCGTGAAGTGTTCGTGGTGCTCGCGGTGGTTTCGCTGTTGTGCCTGGTGATGACCTTTGTGCAACTGCCCGAAACCCATCCTGCCGAACGCCGCCTGGGCAAGACCCTGGGCAGTGCGATCGGCAGCTACGGCGCCTTGCTGCGCGACCCGGTATTCACCGGCCTGTCGGTGGTGTGCGGGTTTGGCTTGGCGACGTTCTTTGTGTTTATCGGCAGCGCGCCGTTCGTGTACATCGAGTATTTCGGCCTGACGCCTACGCAATTCAGCCTGTGTTTTGCAGTAAACGCCGCGTCCTTCTTCGCCATGAGCCAACTGACCGCACGCCTGAGCGCGCGTTTTGGCCTGGCGCCGCTGATTCGCGGGTCGGTGATCGGCGTGGCGGTGGTTATGAGCGCGCTGGCCGTCACCACCTTGTGGAGTGACAACCTCGCCTTGATGATGGCACTGCTGTTTATCGGCTTCGGTTTTCTCGGCCTGTTATTGCCAGCCGCGGGGGTGTTGTCCATGGAGGATCACGGCGCAGTGGCAGGTTCTGCCTCGGCGCTGCTCGGTGCTATCCAGATGATCACGGCGGCCGTGTCCATGACGCTGGTTGGCGTGTTTGCCGACCATACGCCTGCCCCATGCTGGTCGGCATCGCGCTGTGTGCGGTGGCGGCGATGCTGGTGACCTTATGGACCCTGCGTCGTTTGCCGGCTCACCTGGCGCGTGATTGACGCCATTCGTCGGGGGCGTGGCCCATCCATTACAACTATCGCGGGCGGCAAAACACCTAACTCCATAGCACCTTTGACGTTCTATGGAGTTAGACATGACCGACTACCCTCGCCCACCCTTCGCGCCTCAAGCCCAGTCCGTACCGGGCACCCAGAAGAAAATGGACCCGTACCCCGACTGCGGCGAGAAGAGCTACAAAGGCTCCGGCCGGTTGGCCAACAAGATCGCCCTGATCACCGGCGCCGACAGCGGTATTGGCCGCGCGGTGGCGATCGCCTTTGCCCGTGAGGGCGCCGACGTAGCCATCGCGTACCTGGATGAGCATGAAGACGCCCAGGAAACCGCACGCTGGGTCGAAGAAGCGGGCCGTCAATGCCTGTTGTTGCCGGGCGATATCGCGCAAAAAACCAACTGCCAGGCGCTGGTGGACAAGACCGTCGAGCAGTTTGGCCGCATCGATGTGCTGGTCAACAACGCCGCGTTCCAGATGACCCACGAAACCCTCGAAGAGATCGAGGATGAAGAATGGGTCAAGACCTTCGATATCAACATCACCGCGATGTTTAGGATCTGCAAGGCGGCCCTGCCGCATATGAAAGCCGGCAGCTCGATCATCAACACCAGTTCGGTTAATTCCGATATGCCCAAGCCAACCCTGTTGGCCTACGCCGCCACCAAAGGCGCGATTGCCAACTTCACCGGTGGCCTGGCGCAGTTGCTGGGTGACAAGGGTATTCGCGTCAACAGTGTGGCACCAGGGCCGATCTGGACGCCGCTGATTGTAGCGACCATGCCCGACAAGGATGTGCAGAGCTTTGGCAGCGAAACACCGCTCGGGCGGCCAGGCCAGCCTGTAGAGGTGGCACCGATCTATGTGCTGCTGGCCTCGGACGAAGCCAGCTATATCTCCGGCTCGCGGTACGCGGTCACTGGCGGCAAACCGATTCTCTAAACCTCACATAGCCCTAATGTGGGAGCGGGCTTGCCCGCGATTGCGGTGTATCAGGCAGTCAATCTGTCACTGACACACCGCAATCGCGAGCAAGCTCGCTCCCACAGTTTTAATCAGTGTCTGACCTGGAAGCTACAGATCAAATCTGTCCACCGCCCGGCGCCGCTCATTGTCATCGCGCACGTCATAACTGGCGGTGGTCTGGATATTGGTGTGATGCGCCAGTTTCTGCGCAATCGACAGGTCGTGTTCTTCAATCACCCGCGTGATGAACGAGCGTCGGAAGTCATGGGGCATGATCTTCACGCCCACCTGCTCACCGCGTTGACGGGCGATGTAGTAAATCGCGTGCTTGGTGATGCGTTCACGGGTGATATGGCTGCCACGGCGAATACGATTAAACAGGAAGCTATCGTCCTGCTCGCCTTCCTTGAGCTGCTCGCGACGAAACGCCAGCCAGGCCTGCAACTTGTCAAACGCCCAGGTTGGAGCGTACTTGATCAGCTCTTTGTTACCTTTGCCAATCACACGCAAGCTGCGTTCATCGAAATTGACCTGCGCCAGGTCCAGGTTGACCGACTCCGACTTGCGCATGCCTGAACCATACAAAATGCCGATCACGGCGGCATCCCGCAGGCCTTGAGGGCGTGGGTCGGCGGCACAGACTTCCATCATTTCGCGGATCAGGGTGCGGCGCAGGTTACGGCCCTGGCTGAGGCGTGTGCCCGGCGTGGCCTTGACCGAGCGCATCTTCAATAGGTGGTCCTGGCTGATCAGGCTCATTCGCCAGGCCTCGTTCATCACCCCGCGTACCGCATTCACATACAGCGACGAAGTGTTCGGCGCACAACCGTCCTCGCGCAAGGCGCCGACCAGGGCAATCACCTGTTCGGGTTGCAGCAGGTGCCAGTCGATCTCCTCCAGGTTGATGTCTTCATAGCCCAGGCGGTCGGCGGCATCTTGCAGCACGTAGCGCATGGTCAGTTGGCTGGAGGGCGCCAAGCGGGTGAGGTAAAGGGTCAGTGGGTTGCGGATAGACTCAGTCAAGGTAGATCAGCCTTTGGATTAAATACCTCGCTCAAGTCTTTGTTTAATCGAGGCATTTAGTGAATTGGCGAAGGCCGAGTCTAACCCAGGACCGGGCTTGGCACCAAATCACGGCACAACATCACGGCGCCGATTCGTCGTCCTCGGTCGGGTTTTCAGCCTGAGGTTGCGCCTGGGATTGGCTCCAGTCGGCATCCTGTTTGTGCATCAGTGCAAACCAGTGCTGACGCATGAACGCCAGGTAGCTGTCCGGCGCTTTGGCAAAGTCGCTTTCATCGCCATAACAGCCCGGCAGCGGCAACTCGGTGCCCTGCTCCTTGTACTGGCTGACCAGTGCCTGCTGTGCGGCAACGCTGCAGTCAGTAGGCAGCGGCATACCCCGCAGGGCACCGGCATCCTCGTCCCACCAGCTTGCGCCGACGCGATCGACACCGCGCAGGCGGTACTTCTGGGACTTGCCGACATGCATGATCAGCTTGAACTCACGCGGGCTGACATCGCTGGTGCAGGTGCGCGAGTAGCCCACCGTGGCCTGGGTAATGCCATCGCCGGCAAGATCAGTGACCTTGGTTGCCGCCCTGTCAAAACGCAGCCCTGCATCGAATTCGCAATGCTGCACATCGTCATAGAGCATCCAGACACGCTTGGGGCGGTCGCCGCCGAGCAAATACTGGGCCGCGTAGACAAATGCCGACTGGGTACCGTCGTCATCACGCTCGCTGACTTGCTCGGCGAGTACCAGCAAGTTCTTGCCTTGGTGGTCGTCCCAGGTATAGGCCGCGACCTGTTTGCCGCGCACTTCCACGCCGTCCGGCACCTGCTCGATGCTGGTAAGCGCCACGCCATCGTCGGCTCGAACGGTGGTGACACAGGCCACCACCATCAACAAGCCCATCAATGCAGGCCGCAACTGGCCGTGCAAAATCCGCACACTATTCATCCGAGTACCCTGGCAAGAGATGGCTTACTTTACCGGCACTTGAGGGCCATTGCAGAGAAGTTTGTTGAATTACCTTGCGCGCCTGCGCAGCAGTGCAGAATCCGTCGCGGTTTTGCCTGCAGAACCAATCCCCAGGCGCTTCAGCGGTTTAGCTGAACCCTACCTGTCTACCTGTCAAATAAACGAGTTTTTCATCCGCCTTTCATATTCGTTCAACAATTTTCCGCTTAATCTTGACCGCAGGACTTGAGAACGAACCGCGTCTTCCCCGACTAACCTGTTGATTACGCTTTACCTTTCATATATTTCGTCTTTACTCTGCTAGCCCATGGAAGAAACCGTTGCCCGTCCTCAGGAAAGTCGAACGAATGCCGCACACCCACGCTACATTTAATCGGCCGGCGTTGTTGCCGACTGATTACTGCTGTTTTCACGCTCCAATTGTTCTAGCCCCGAGGTCATGAATCTTTGAAACCCTACCCTATTCATTGCGTGTCGATCGTTATCCCGGTCTACAACGAACAAGAGAGCCTGCCTGAATTGCTGCGTCGCACGACTGCAGCTTGCAAGCAATTGGCTTACGAATACGAAATCATCCTGGTGGATGACGGTAGCCGCGACAACTCGGCCCAATTGCTGGAAGACGCTGCCGCAGAAGACGGCAGCAACGTGGTGGCGGTGATCCTCAACCGCAACTATGGCCAGCATGCCGCGATCATGGCCGGCTTCGAGCAGTGCCGTGGCGAGGTGGTCATCACCCTTGACGCCGACCTGCAGAACCCGCCCGAAGAAATCCCGCGGCTGGTCGAGCAAGCCGCCCTGGGCTACGACGTCGTCGCCACTGTGCGTAACAACCGTCAGGATTCGGCCTTCCGCCGCTGGCCTTCGCGCCTGATCAACCTGGCCGTGCAACGCTCCACCGGCGTGGCCATGACCGATTACGGCTGCATGTTGCGTGCTTACCGACGCACCATCGTCGACGCGATGCTGGCCTGCCGCGAGCGCAGCACCTTTATTCCGATTCTGGCCAACGGCTTTGCCCGGCACACCACCGAGATCCTGGTGCACCACGCCGAGCGTGAGCATGGCGAGTCCAAATACAGCGCCATGCGCCTGATCAGCCTGATGTTCGACCTGCTGACCTGCATGACCACCACCCCGCTGCGTCTGCTGAGCATCGTCGGCTTCAGCCTCGCCGCACTGGGCATGCTGTTTGCCTTTGCGCTGGTGTTCCTGCGCTTGGTCTTCGGCGCCGAATGGGCCGGTTCAGGCATGTTCGTGCTGTTCGCGGTGCTGTTTGTGTTCACCGGCGGCCAATTCATCGGCATGGGCCTCTTGGGTGAATACCTGGGTCGCATGTACAGTGACGTGCGTGCCCGTCCACGGTTCTTTATTGAAAAGGTGCTGCGTAACCAACCCGCAGAGCCGGCTCCGGTCGTCGTGGTCGACGGCCTTACAACTTCCCATTCTCCTACTTCTCCTTCCGATCAGGTTTCGTCATGAATTCAAAAGCTGTTGTCTTCGCTTACCACGATATTGGCTGTGCAGGTATTGAAGCCCTGCTGACCGCCGGCTACGACATTGCTGCCGTGTTCACCCATGCCGACGACCCCAAGGAAAACAATTTCTACGGCTCCGTCGCCCAACTCTGCGCACGCAACGGCATCCCGGTACATGCTCCGGAAGACGCCAACCACCCGCTGTGGATCGAGCGTATTGCCAAGCTGAACCCGGATTTCATCTTCTCGTTCTACTACCGCAACCTGCTGAGCGAAGCCCTGCTGGCCACTGCCAAAAAAGGCGCGTTCAACCTGCACGGTTCCTTGCTGCCTAAATACCGTGGCCGCGCTCCGGCCAACTGGGTGCTGGTCAACGGCGAAACCGAAACCGGCGTGACCCTGCACCGCATGGTCAAGCGTGCCGATGCCGGCGCGATCCTGGCCCAGCAAAAAGTCATTATCGACCGCACCGACACCGGCCTGACCCTGCACGCCAAACTGCGTGATGCGGCCACCAACCTGCTGCGTGATGCCCTGCCACAGCTGGCCCAAGGCAAATTGGCCGAAACGGCCCAGAACGAAAGCCAGGCCACCTACTTCGGTCGCCGCACTGCCGCTGACGGAAAGCTGGACTGGAAAAAACCGGCTGAAAAGCTGTTCAACCTGGTTCGTGCAGTGACCCAACCGTACCCAGGCGCATTCTGCGCTGTCGGCGAGCACAAACTCATCGTTTGGCAAGCTGAAGTGGTCAAGGGCAACGAAGGCCTGGCGCCAGGCCGTGTGATCAGCGTCAACCCGCTGCGCATCGCCTGCGGTGAAGATTCCCTGGTGGTCAAGTTCGGCCAGCGCAACGAAAACGGCCTGTACCTGGCCGGCCCTTCCCTGGCTGACGAACTGGGCCTGGTCGACGGTTCCGTGCTGCGCGGCGCCGAGTCCGGCCGCAAGCCACGTCGCACTCGTGTACTGATCCTGGGTGTGAACGGCTTTATCGGTAACCACCTGTCCGAGCGCCTGCTGCGTGACGACCGTTATGAAATCTACGGCCTGGACATCGGTTCCGACGCCATTGAGCGCCTGCGCAGCCACCCGAACTTCCACTACGTGGAAGGCGACATCAGCATCCACTCCGAGTGGATCGAGTACCACATCAAAAAGTGCGACGTGGTCCTGCCGCTGGTGGCCATCGCTACGCCAATCGAATACACCCGTAACCCGCTGCGCGTATTCGAACTCGACTTCGAAGAGAACCTGAAACTGGTTCGCTACTGCGTCAAGTACAACAAGCGCGTGATCTTCCCGTCGACCTCCGAAGTCTATGGCATGTGCCAGGACCAGTACTTCGACGAAGACACCTCCAATCTGGTGGTTGGCCCGGTCAACAAGCAGCGCTGGATCTACTCGGTCTCCAAGCAACTGCTGGACCGCGTGATCTGGGCTTACGGCGACAAGGGCCTGAACTTCACCCTGTTCCGCCCATTCAACTGGATGGGCCCGCGCCTTGACCGTCTGGACTCGGCGCGTATCGGCAGCTCCCGTGCCATCACCCAGCTGATCCTGAACCTGGTGGAAGGTACCCCGATCCGCCTGTTCGACGGTGGTGAGCAGAAGCGTTGCTTCACTGACATCGCCGACGGCATCGAAGCACTGGCACGCATCATTGATAACGACAACGATATCTGCAACGGTCAGATCATCAACATCGGCAACCCGGAAAACGAAGCCAGCATCCGTCAGCTGGGCGAAGAACTGCTGCGTCAGTTCGAAGCTCACCCGCTGCGCAGCAACTTCCCTCCGTTCGCCGGTTTCCGCGACGTAGAAAGCAAGGCGTTCTACGGTACCGGTTACCAGGACGTGGCGCACCGCAAGCCAAGCATCGAAAACGCCAAGCGCCTGTTGAACTGGGAGCCAACCGTTGAGATGAGCGAAACCATCGGCAACACGTTGGACTTCTTCCTCAAAGAAGCCATGCTCGAAATCGCGGACAAGAAGTAATGCAGGCAGGCTTGCGAATCGACGTCGACACCTACCGTGGCACCCGTGAGGGCGTGCCGCGGTTGCTCGAATCCCTGGATGAAGCCGGGGTAAAAGCGACGTTCTTCTTCAGCGTTGGGCCGGACAACATGGGGCGCCACTTGTGGCGCCTTATCCGCCCGCAATTTCTGTGGAAGATGCTGCGTTCCAATGCTGCCGGCCTGTATGGCTGGGACATCTTGCTGGCCGGCACCGCCTGGCCAGGCAAGCCGATCGGCCGTGACCTGGGGCACTTGATGCGCCAGGCCAAGGCCGCCGGCCATGAAGTCGGCCTGCACGCATGGGACCATCACGGTTGGCAAGCCAACACCGGGCGCTGGAGCGACGCACAGCTGGTCGAGCAGATCCGTCGTGGCGTGGACACCCTGAGCGACATCCTGGGTGAACGCATCGACTGTTCCGCAGCCGCCGGCTGGCGCGCCGATGAGCGCGTGGTGCAAGCCAAGCAAGGTTTCAACTTTCGCTACAACAGTGATTGCCGGGGCACCAGCCTGTTTCGACCAACCCTGGCCGATGGCAGTGCGGGCACCCCACAAATTCCGGTAGACCTGCCGACCTTCGACGAAGTCGTCGGGCCGGTGGTGGCTGCCAAAGATTTCAACGGCTTCATTCTTGACCGGTTCGCCGAGTCGAAGCTGAACGTCTATACGATCCACGCAGAAGTAGAAGGGATTCTGATGGCTGAAGATTTTCGCCAACTGCTCGCCCAGGCCGGGCAGCGCGGCATTGACTTCAAACCCTTGGGCGACCTGTTGCCCGCGGATGTGACCACCCTGCCCCAGCAACAGCTGGTACGCGGCGCGCTCAGCGGCCGCGAGGGTTGGCTCGGAGTACAGCAGGCATGATCCGGCGCTGGGCATTGCCCCTGCTCCTGTTGGCGTTTGCTGTGTTCTACCTGTTGCCACTGGCCAGCCATGGCCTGTGGATCCCGGATGAAACCCGTTACGCGCAGATCAGCCAGGAAATGCTGCTGACCGGCAAATGGGCCTCGCCGCACTTCATGGGTATCCGTTACTTCGAAAAACCCGCTGCCGGCTACTGGATGATCGCGCTGGGCCAGGCGATTTTCGGGCAGAACCTGTTCGGCGTGCGCTTTGCGTCGGCCTTGAGCACCGGGCTGAGCATCCTGCTGGTCTATCTGGTCTCGCGCCGGCTGTGGAACAACCCGCAAAAAAGCCTGGTCAGCAGCGTGCTGTACATGAGCTTTGTCAGCGTGGCGCTGCTTGGTGGTTACGCCAACCTGGACCCGCAGTTCACCTTCTGGGTCAACCTCACCGGCGTTGCGCTGTGGTTCTGCTTCGACAGCACCACGCGCAACGGCCGCTTGGGGTCTTGGGCCTTGCTCGGCTTTGCCTGCGGCATGGGCTTCATGACCAAAGGGTTTCTTGCCTGGCTGCTGCCAGTGTTGATCGCCCTGCCCTACGCTATCTGGCAGAAACGCTTTCGTGAGTTGCTTGGCTATGGTGTAGTCGCTGTGGCCGTCGCAATTATCGTCAGCCTGCCGTGGGCACTGGCCGTGCACCTGCAAGAGCCGGACTACTGGAACTTCTTCTTCTGGCATGAGCACATCCAACGCTTTGCCGGCGATGACGCCCAGCATGCCGAGCCGTTCTGGTTCTACCTGCCGCTGATGGTTGCGTTCTCGTTGCCATGGATCGCCCTGCTGCCGTCCACGGTCAAACAGGCCTGGCTGGAAAAGCGCCTGCCCAAGACCGCGTTCCTGCTGCTGTGGCTGTTGATGCCCCTGGCGTTCTTCAGTTTGGCCAAAGGCAAGCTGCCGTCCTACGTCATGCCGTGCCTGCTGCCCTTGGCCCTGCTGATGGGGTCGACGCTCAGCGACAAGTTGGCCAAGGGCCATGGCCGCGCCTTGCACATCAACGGCTGGTTGAACCTGGCTATCGGTATCGTGGCGTTGCTGGCCATCAGTTGGTTCCAATTGAAAAAACCGGTGTATGAGCCGGGTCAGGAGACTTTCAGCCTGGTGCTGGTGTTTACGTTCCTGTTCGGCTGGATCGTGGTCAACCTGCTGCAAGCTGCACGCCCATTGAAGCTATGGGCTGCGCCGGCCATCGGCAGTTGGTTGCTGGTGGCCCTGGTGCCGGCTGCCCTTCCGCATTCGGTGGTTTATAACAAGACCCCGGACCAGTTCATCATCGACCATTTGCCCGAACTGCAACCCACCGCGGCACTGCTCAGCAATGACCTTGGCGCTGCCTCGGCGCTGTCGTGGCGCCTGGGCCGCCCGGACGTTGCGCTGTACAACACGGTCGGCGAAGTGAAGTACGGCATTGCCTATCCAGACACTGCCTATCGCAAGATCGGCACCGCCGACGTCCAGCAATGGATGAGCGAGGCGCGTAAAAAAGGCTCGGTTGGCGTCGTCATGCGGGTCAAGGGCGACGATGAAGTGGCCGAAGTGAACCTGCTGCCCCAAGACGGCAAGCGCTATGAGCAAGGCAATATCGTCATCCTGATCTTCCCACAGGCTGCGCAATGATCACCTTGCTTCTCCTGTTGAGCGCCTGTCTGCTCACCTGCATGGGCCAGGTTTCGCAAAAGTTTGCGGTAGAGAGCTGGCGTGACCAGCCCGACGGTTGGGGGCCGAAACTGCGCTCGCCGTGGCTGTGGTCGGCGCTGGTGTGCCTGGGCCTTGGCCTGCTGGTATGGCTGCTGGTGTTGCAGCGCCTGGAAGTGGGCATCGCCTACCCCATGCTCAGCCTCAATTTTGTGCTGGTGACACTGATGGCGCGGTTTGTCTTCCATGAGCAGATCGATGGCCGTCATTGGCTGGGTGTCGCGCTGGTGATTGGCGGCGTTGTGCTGCTAGGGCGTCACGTATGAGCCGCACACAAGGGTTTGCCCTGGCCTTGGGCAGTGTTGGCCTGGTCAGTGCTGCTCAATTGGGCATGCGCTGGAGCATGACGCGCCTGCCGTTGCCCACTGAGTGGCTCAATGCGTTTAACAGTCAATCGATTGATCTTGGCGCCCTGGGCGTGGTGATCCTGGCGATCATCGCCTATGCGCTGTCGATGCTGTGCTGGCTCGGCGCGCTCAAGCACTTGCCCCTGGGCCGCGCCTATTCGCTGCTAAGCATCAGCTACGCGCTGGTGTACCTGCTGGCGGCCAGCCTGCCGGTGTTCAACGAACATTTTTCGCTTTCAAAAACCCTGGGGGTGGCCTTGGTCATTCTCGGTGTTCTGGTTATTAACTCTCGTCGTGCTAGCGTTGCAAGCCCCAGGAATGCCCCATGAAAATCAGTGTATTTGGTAGCGGTTACGTCGGTCTGGTACAGGCCACCGTATTGGCCGAAGTCGGTCACGATGTGATCTGCATGGACGTGGACAAGAGCAAAGTCGAGTCGCTGCAAAAAGGCCACGTGACCATCTTCGAGCCGGGCCTGGCTGCGATGGTCAAGGAAAACCTGGAAAGCGGGCGCCTGCACTTTACCTATGATGAAAAACTCGCCGTAGAACACGGTGAGGTGCTGTTTATCGCCGTGGGCACGCCGTCGGACGAAGACGGCTCGGCCGACCTCAAGTACGTGCTTTCGGTGGGCGATGCCGTATCCCGCCATCGCGTGGAACCGGTGATCCTGGTGGAAAAATCCACCGTGCCGGTCGGTACGGGCGACACGCTGCGGGCCCATATCGAAAAAAACCTGCACATTGCCGGTCGCCACCTGGAGTTCGATATCGTCTCCAACCCCGAATTCCTCAAGGAAGGCTCGGCCGTTGCCGACTGCCGCCGCCCGGACCGCATCATCATCGGCTGTGAACGCGAAGAAGTGCGCGAAGTGATGCGTGATTTGTACGCGCCGTTCAACCGCAACCATGACCGCATCATCTTCATGGACCTGCGCAGCGCCGAACTGACCAAGTACGCCGCCAACTGCATGCTGGCCACCAAGATCAGCTTCATCAACCAGATCGCCGAGTTGGCCGAACACTTGGGCGCCGACATCGAAGCCGTGCGTTTGGGCATTGGCGCCGACTCACGCATCGGCTACCACTTCATCTACCCGGGCTGCGGCTACGGCGGTTCGTGCTTCCCCAAAGACATGCGCGCCCTGATCCACAGCGCCAAGGAAGCCAACTGCTCCAGCGACCTGCTCGAAGCGGTCGAAGCGATCAACCAGCGCCAGAAGAGCAAGCTGTTCGAGCGTATCAATGCGTATTTCAAAGGCGAACTGCAAGGCAAGACCTTCGCCTTGTGGGGCCTGGCCTTCAAGCCCAACACCGATGACATGCGCGATGCCCCAAGCCGCGTGCTGATGGAAGCCCTGTGGGCGGCCGGCGCCAATGTCCGTGCGTTCGACCCCGAAGCCATGCAGGAAACCCAGCGCATCTACGGTGACGAGTCGCGTCTGACCCTGCTGGGCACGCCGGAATCGGCCTTGAGCGGCGCCGATGCGTTGATCGTGTGCACCGAGTGGCAGCAATTCAAGGCGCCGGATTTCGAACTGATCCACGCCCGCCTGAAAAACCCGGTGATCTTCGACGGTCGCAACCTGTACGACGGCGAGCGCCTGGCGCGCAAGGGCTTCAAATATTTCCCGATGGGCCGTGGCGACTCCTGCGAGCTGCCGATTCCACAGCAAAACTGGGTAGCGCCAGCCAAGGAAGACTAAAGACGTGAACAAAGCTCAATCGCCGCTGCTTACAGCAACGATCCGCAATCAGTCGCTGGGGCTCGGGCTCCTGGCGCTGGTGCTGTTTATTGTCGGCAACTGGCACCAGGCAATCATCGGCTTTGACTCGCGTTTCGTGGTGTTTGCCCAGGAAATGCTGCGCCATGGACCGAGTTTTTTCCCCACCACCTATGGCCAGCCTTACGCGGACTACCTGGCGACCTCGACCCTGCTGACCTGGCTGTTGTCCCTGCCGTTTGGCGAGGTCAGCAGCCTCACCGCGTGGTTGCCCACCTCCATCGCCTCGGCGGTGATCGTGGTGCTGGCGTATCGCCTTACGGCGCCCTACTCCACGCGCTGGGGCTTGCTCAGCATCGCGATGCTGCTGCTCAGCAGCACCTTCATCAGCGAAACCCGCGCGGTGTCGCTGGACCAGATGCTCGCGGCCATCGCCTTGACCGTGTTCTATCTGGGCTATGCCCATGACCACTTCGGGGCAGCCAAACGCTTGCATTGGCTGTTTTTGCTGCTGATCCTGGGCTTTGCGGTGCGTGGGCCAATCGGCCTGGTGATCCCCACTGGCGTGCTGTGCAGCTATTACCTGATCAACCGCCAATGGCGCCAACTGTTCACCTTCGGCTTTATCGCCCTGGCAGTGCTGGCGGCGTGTGTCGGCCTGTTGTTGCTGCTGGCCAAGCTCAGTGGTGGCGAGGACTTCATGCAGGACGTGATCCGCATGCAGTTCCTGGGGCGCATGGACGGCACCGAAGGTTCCAGCGGCGTGCTGTATTACTTCACCAGCTCCATGGGCAACTATGCGCTGGCCTATCCACTGGCGTTGCTGGTGCTGCTGGCAGTCGCCAGCGGCGGTCGTCGGTCACCCGACCCGGCACTGAAACTGGTGCTGTATTGCGCGGCGGCAGGTTTGCTGGTGATGCTCGGCCTGTCGGTCCCTCAGGCCAAGAAGGCACGTTACATCCTGCCAATGCTGCCCATGGCGGCGATCATTGCGGCCTACCCGTTCCAGGTCACCCAGGGGCGGCTGTTCGCCTGGCTGCGCGGCTTGATGCTGGGCATCTGGACGCTGCTGCCGGCGCTGCTGGTGATCGGGCTGGTGGTGGCGCGCAAGCGTTACCCGGCACAGCTGGACAACCTGGGCTTGGTCCTCGGCGTGCTTGGCGTGCTGCAAATAGTGTCGCTGTTGTCACTGCTCAAGGCGCGTCTACGCCCGCTGGGGTCGGCACTCGCGGCGGTGCTGGCGCTGTGGTCGACCTACATTGTGGTGGTCGAGCCATTGGAGCGTACGCTTTACGACACCCGCACATTCAGCCTTGGCGTCAAAGAACAGATCATGCAGCAACCGGCCCCCGTGGTGCTGCATGGCTTGGGCAAAGATGCAAAAGCCATCAAGTTCATGGTCAACTTCAACTGCGATAAGGTGCCGCTGTTTACCCAGTCGGCTGCAGACCTGGCGCCACTGCAAGGTCCGGCATGGCTGGTAATGAGCACGAAAGACTTCGAAAATCTGCAGGATCCGCGCTTGCGTTCGATCACACCGACACTCACCGGGGAGTTCGACAAAGACCCGTATGTGTTGCTCCATCTAGAGAAAGTCAGCGCGCCGTAATTACGCTGACAGTGGTCTGACGGAAACAGCGCCCACTCCTTCAAGAGTGGGCGTTTTTCGTTATGACTGCCCGGAAAGCCCCTACATGGCTATGCGTAAACGCTGGCGCACTTTGCCTTTCGATGCCCGGAACCCAAATGTAGACTCCTTTGTCATGTGCGTTAACTATCTACTACCGGGCGCCGTCAGCCTTCCACGCACACAGACCTGCTTGATCAAAAGGGCAATGCCGTGCCAGAAGACCTGTTGCTTATCCCTGCGCCGAGGCTGGATCGATTGATGGCATTGCGCGATGCCTTGGTGGCATTGAAGGGGCCTTTGGCCGACGACCCTGCCTTGCGAGAGAACCTGCAAAGGCAGCTGTTCAACGAAGAGGCTGATAGCCGCGTACTCGGACGCATCAGCACGCCGCTGCCGCAACCGACGCATCGGATCACCTATGACGAGGGTCACTAACTGCATTATTTTTGCATTTAACCCTCATTAATATGCATTGGCGCCATGGCATCAAGCTCGGCACACTGCACAGGTTCCTCCCCCAAATGTTGGAACGTTCAAAGGGCTTATCCGGGCAACCAGGCGAGCCTTTTTTTTCGTCTGCTGCTTTATGGATCGTGTCGATGCTCGCTCGCTGGTTACCCGCTGCAATCAATACCCGCCCCGTCGAATGGAGCCGCGCCGCCATTGGCATGGCCTTGGGCACGCTATTGAGTATCTGGGTGTGTGCCCAGGTATTCGGTATGGAAGTCGCCTTGCACCTGCTCGGCCCTCTGGGGGCATCCGCGGTTTTGCTGTTTGCCGTGTCCTCCGGTGCGTTGGCACAGCCCTGGTCGATTATCGGCAGCTACTTGTGCGCTGCCGTTGTGGCTCTGCTGGTGGCGCGGGTGCTTGGCCGCACGCTGGGCAGCGCATGCCTGGCTGCGGGCATGACCGTCGTGTTGATTTGCTGGCTGCGCTGCCTGCACCCGCCCGCCGGTGGCTTGGCCATGACGCTGGTGCTCGCCGATCCGGCCTCTATTGCTCTGGGTTGGCAGGAAGTGGGGCCGGTGATGCTCGGGGCTGGCGCGCTGCTGGCCGGTGCGCTGGCCTATAACAACGTGACACGCACGCGTTACCCCAAAGGCGCGATCGAATCGCCCGCCGTGGTCCTGGGCAGCACAGCGCCGGTGACAGATGCCGCCATCACGGCAGCCGATCTGAAACTGGCCCTGGCCGAGATGGAACGGTTCTTTGATGTGGAGCCGACGGAGTTGGAGCAACTGATTCATGCGGCTGAAGGGCATGCCCGGCGCCGCAGCATCGGTGAAGTGCTGGGTGGCCGCAGCGCTGCATAAATGCAAAAACGACCTGCATGATTCCGGGTTGTACTGGGCAAATTTGCACTGGTACGATCGCGAGATAGTTCGTGCGCGAACATCTTGATAAAGAACAATAAAAGCAGGGAGTTAGTGATGACTGCTCAGGTTTCATCCGAAGCAAGCCACACCAGGATTCTTCAGGGCGAGGTGCTGGCCGAAGTCCGTAACCATATTGGCCACCTCACCCTCAACCGCCCCGCTGGCTTGAATGCCATCACTCTGGAGATGGTCCGCAGCCTGACCACACAACTGCTGGCTTGGGAGAGCGATCCGCAGGTGTATGCCGTGGTCCTGCGCGGTGCCGGTGAAAAAGCGTTCTGCGCCGGTGGCGACATTCGCTCTCTCTACGACAGCTTCAAGCAGGGCGACAGCCTGCACCAGGACTTCTTCGTCGAGGAATACGCCCTCGACCTGGCAATTCACCATTACCACAAGCCCGTGCTGGCCCTGATGGACGGCTTTGTCCTCGGCGGTGGCATGGGCCTGGTGCAAGGCGCCGACTTGCGTGTGGTGACCGAGCGCAGCCGCCTGGCGATGCCGGAAGTGGCCATTGGTTATTTCCCGGACGTAGGTGGCAGCTATTTCCTCTCGCGCATCCCTGGCGAGCTGGGGGTTTACCTGGGTGTCACCGGCGTGCAGATTCGCGCCGCCGATGCGCTGTACTGCGGGCTGGCGGACTGGTGTATCGACAGCGCGAAACTCGCCGAACTCGATCAGAAGCTCGACCACCTGCAATGGCAGGATTCGCCGCTCAAGGACCTTCAGGGCGTATTGGCAAGACTCGCGGTACAACAATTGCCCGACGCCCCGCTGGCCGCGCTGCGCCCGGCGATCGACCACTTCTTTGCGTTGCCGGATGTGCCGAGCATGGTCGAGCAACTGCAGCAAGTCACCGTCGCCGACAGCCACGAATGGGCGCTCAGCACCGCCAGCCTGATGCAGACCCGCTCGCCGCTGGCAATGGCCGTGACCCTGCAGATGCTGCGCCGTGGCCGGCGCTTGTCGCTGGAGCAGTGCTTCGCATTGGAATTGCACCTGGATCGCCAGTGGTTCGAACGCGGCGACCTGATCGAAGGCGTTCGCGCGTTGATTATCGACAAGGATAAAACCCCGCACTGGAACCCCGCGACGATCCATGAGTTGGACGCCAGCCATGTCGAGAGCTTCTTCAGTGACTTCAAGCAGAGTGGGAAATAAGCCATGCAAGATATTGAATACACTGAAGAACAAGTGATGATTCGCGACATGGCGCGCGACTTTGCCCGTGGCGAAATCGCCCCGCATGCGCAAGCCTGGGAAAAAGCCGGCTGGATCGATGACGCCCTGGTCGCGAAGATGGGCGAACTCGGCTTGCTGGGCATGGTGGTGCCGGAAGAATGGGGCGGCACCTATGTCGACTACGTGGCGTATGCCCTGGCCGTCGAGGAGATTTCCGCCGGTGATGGCGCCACCGGCGCACTCATGAGTATCCATAATTCAGTCGGTTGCGGGCCAATCCTCAACTACGGCACCGATGCGCAGAAACACACCTGGCTGGCTGACCTGGCCAGCGGCCAGGCCATTGGTTGCTTCTGCCTCACCGAGCCTCAGGCCGGTTCCGAAGCCCATAACCTGCGCACCCGCGCCGAGCTGCGCGACGGCCAGTGGGTGATCACCGGTGCCAAGCAGTTCGTCAGCAATGGCAAGCGCGCCAAGTTGGCCATTGTGTTTGCGGTGACGGACCCGGAACTGGGCAAGAAAGGTATTTCTGCCTTCCTGGTGCCCACTGACACACCAGGCTTTGTGGTCGACCGTACCGAACACAAGATGGGCATTCGTGCCTCGGACACCTGCGCCGTCACGCTCAACCAGTGCACAGTACCCGAAGCCAACCTGTTGGGTGAACGCGGCAAGGGCCTGGCCATCGCCCTGTCCAACCTCGAGGGTGGACGCATCGGCATTGCCGCCCAAGCGTTGGGCATCGCCCGTGCAGCCTTTGAGGCGGCGCTGGCGTATGCGCGTGATCGGGTGCAATTCAACAAGGCGATTATCGAGCACCAAAGCATTGCCAACCTGCTGGCCGACATGCAGACCCAGCTCAATGCCGCCCGGTTGTTGATCCTGCATGCCGCACGCCTGCGCAGCGCCGGCAAGCCATGCCTGTCGGAAGCCTCCCAGGCCAAGCTGTTTGCTTCGGAGATGGCCGAAAAGGTCTGCTCCTCGGCGATGCAGGTCCATGGCGGGTATGGGTATCTTGAGGACTATCCGGTGGAGCGCTACTACCGGGATGCGAGGATTACGCAGATATACGAAGGCACCAGCGAGATTCAGCGGATGGTGATTGCCAGGGAGCTGAAGAACTACCAGCTCTAAAAGCCACACAAGACCAATGTGGGAGCTTGCTTGTCGAATCGTCGCACCGCTGCGATAGCATCACCTCGGTCTAACCGATAAACCGAGGTGTCTGCATCGCAGGCAAGCCAGCTCCCACATTTTGATCTTCAGTGTTTACGGCCGGGTTACTGGTCCTTGAACTCCGGCGCGCGCTTGGCCACAAACGCCGCCATGCCTTCCTTCTGGTCCTGGGTGGCAAACGCGGCATGGAACACGCGGCGCTCAAAGCGCACGCCTTCAGACAGGCTCACCTCAAACGCACGGTTCACGCTTTCCTTGACCATCATGCTGATCGGCACGGACTTGCCGGCAATCAAGGTCGCGGTTTTCAGCGCTTCTTCAAGCAGGTCATCGGCCGGCACAATGCGGGCCACAATCCCGCAGCGCTCAGCTTCAACGGCATCAATAAAGCGCCCGGTCAGGCACATTTCCATGGCCTTGGCCTTGCCCACGGCGCGGGTCAGCCGTTGGGTGCCGCCCATGCCGGGCAGTACGCCGAGGTTGATTTCCGGCTGGCCGAACCTGGCGCCGTCACCGGCCAGGATAAAGTCGCACATCAAGGCCAGTTCACAGCCGCCGCCCAGGGCGAAACCGTTGACCGCAGCAATGATCGGCTTGCGGCGGTTGGCGACGCGGTCGCTGTCGCTGAACAGGTCGTCGAGGTAGATCTGCGGGTAGGTCAGCTCGGCCATCTCTTTGATGTCGGCGCCGGCGGCGAAGGCTTTTTTCGAGCCGGTCAGCACGATGCAGCCGATCTGCGGGTCGGCTTCCAGGCCGTCCAGGGCCTGGTTCAACTCGCTCACCAACTGGGCGTTCAAGGCGTTCAGGGCTTGCGGGCGATTGAGGGTAATCAGCCCGACGCGGCCCTGGACTTCGAGCAAAAGGGTTTCGTAACTCATGTATCGGCTCCTTAAAGGTTGCGTGAGATGACCATGCGCTGAATATCGCTGGTGCCTTCGTAAATCTGGCAGACCCGCACATCGCGGTAGATCCGCTCCAATGGGAAGTCGCTCAGGTAACCGTAACCGCCCAGGGTTTGCAAGGCGGCCGAGCAGACTTTTTCGGCCATTTCCGAAGCAAACAGCTTGGCCATCGACGCCTCGACCAAGGCCGGCTTGCCGCTGTCACGCAGGGCTGCGGCGTAATGCACCATCTGCCTGGCCACCGCGATTTGCGTGGCCATGTCGGCCAGACGGAAGGCCACCGCCTGGTGTTCGATCAGCGCCTTGCCGAAGCTTTCGCGCTCACGGGCATAGTCACGCGCGGCTTCGAAGGCGGCGCGGGCCATGCCCACCGATTGCGAGGCGATGCCGACGCGGCCGCCTTCGAGGTTGGCCAGGGCGATCCTGTAGCCTTCGCCCTCCTCGCCCAAACGGTTGGCGACTGGGACTTTTACGTCTTCGAAGAGGATCTGGCAGGTGTCGGACGCATGTTGACCGAGTTTGTCTTCAACCCGCGCCACCGTGTAGCCCGGCGAGTCGGTCGGCACGATAAACGCGCTGATCCCACGCTTGCCTGCGGCCGGGTCGGTGACGGCAAACACAATCACGACTCCGGCGTTCTGCCCGGAGGTAATGAACTGTTTACAGCCATTGAGCACGTAATAGTCGCCCTCAAGGCGTGCGCGGGTTTTCAGGCTGCTGGCATCGGAGCCTGCCTGCGGCTCGGTCAACGCAAAGGCGCCGAGCATGGCGCCACTGGCCAGCGGCGTGAGGAACTGCTGTTTCTGCTGCTCGTTACCGAATTTGAGGATCGGCACGCAACCCACCGAGTTGTGCACACTCATGATGGTCGAGCACGCGCCATCGCCGGCGGCAATTTCTTCCAGGGCCATGGCGTAGGCCAGGTAGCCCGTGTCGCAACCACCCCACTGTTCCGGTACCAGCATGCCGAAAAAGCCCAGCTCGGCCATTTCGCCAATGGCTTCCTTGGGGAAACGGTGCTCGCGGTCCCATTCGGCGGCGAACGGTTTCAGGCGTTCCTGGGCAAATTGCCGGGCCGCTTCGCTGATTTGCAGTTGTTCGTCATTGGGCAACATATTCGGGGTCCTATAAGCGGCGAGCTGCAAGCGGCAAGTAAAAGCCGATGAGCTTCTACTTGAAGCTTGAAGCTTGAAACTTACAGCTGCTATTAATCAGTACAGGCATTCGACGGCCATGGCCGTGGCTTCACCGCCGCCAATACAAATGGCGGCAACCCCGCGCTTGAGGCCTTTCTGGCGCAGGGCCGAGAGCAACGTCACCAGGATGCGCGCACCGGAAGCACCAATTGGATGCCCCAGGGCACAGGCGCCGCCGTGAATATTGACCTTGCTGTGGGGGATTTCCAGCTTGCTCATGGTCACCAGGCTGACCACCGCGAAAGCTTCGTTGATTTCAAACAGGTCAACGTCGCCCAGGTTCCAGCCGGTCTTGCTCATGAGCTTGCGAATCGCACCCACGGGCGCCACCGGGAACAGCCCCGGCTCGTCGGCAAAGGCCGCATGCCCGTGGATCACCGCCAAGGGCTTGAGGCCACGCTGTTGCGCCTCGGACTGGCGCATCAACAGCAACGCCGCCGCACCATCGGAAATCGAGCTGGAGTTGGCCGCCGTCACCGTGCCGCCCTCGCGGAACGCCGGTTTCAGGCTGGCGATCTTGTCCAGCTTGGCCTTGGGCGGTTGCTCGTCATGCAGGATGGTCTTTTGCTCTTTGCCGACGGTGACCTGCACCGGGACGATCTCAGCAGCAAAGCTGCCATGGGTGATGGCCTCTTGCGCGCGGGTCAGCGAGGCAATGGCGAAGGCATCCTGGGCTTCACGGGTGAAGCCATTGTGCTCGGCGCAGTCTTCGGCAAAGGTGCCCATCAGGCGGCCCTTGTCGTAGGCGTCTTCGAGGCCGTCGAGGAACATATGGTCAAGCACCTTGCCGTGGCCCATGCGGTAGCCGCTGCGCGCGCGGTCGAGCAGGTACGGCGCGTTGGACATGCTTTCCATGCCGCCGGCGACCACCACGTCGACACTGCCGGCCAGCAGCGAGTCGTGGGCGAGGATGGTCGCTTCCATGCCCGAGCCGCACATCTTGTTCAAGGTGGTGCAGCGCGTGGCCTTGTCCAGCCCGGCGCCCAGCGCCGCTTGACGCGCAGGCGCCTGGCCCAGGCCCGCGGGCAACACACAGCCGAACAGCACTTCGTCCACGGCATCCGCGGCAATCCCGGCGCGTTCGACGGCGGCGCGGATCGCGGCAGCGCCCAGTTGCGGCGCGGTCAGACTCTTGAGGTCGCCCTGGAAGCCGCCCATGGGCGTGCGCACGGCGCTGACAATAACAATCGGATCGTTCATGGGGTGTTCTCCTTACTTGGCTGCCATACGCAAGGCACCGTCGAGACGGATTACCTCGCCATTGAGCATGCTGTTTTCAATGATGTGGCGTACCAGCGCGGCGTACTCGGACGGTTTGCCCAGGCGTGGCGGGAATGGCACACCCGCGGCCAGGGAATCGCGCACTTCGGGGGTCATGCCGGCCATCATCGGCGTTTCGAAAATGCCCGGGGCAATAGTCATCACGCGGATGCCAAAGCGCGCCAGTTCGCGGGCGGCGGGCAAGGTCAGGCTGGCGATGGCGCCTTTGGAGGCGGCATACGCCGCCTGGCCTATCTGCCCGTCAAAGGCGGCTACCGACGCGGTGTTGATGATCACGCCGCGCTCACCGTCGGCGTTCGCCGCGGTTTCAGCGATGGCGGCAGCCGCCAGGCGTAACAGGTTGAAGCTGCCGATCAGGTTGACGTTGATCACCTGGGCAAAGCTGGCCAAGGCGTGTGGGCCATTTTTGCCGAGGATTTTTTCGCCGCGTACCACCCCGGCGCAGTTCACCAGGCCGTGCAGGCCGCCAAAGGCTGCAACGGCGGCGTGTACGGCCGCTTCGGCGGCGGCTTCCTGGCTGATATCGGCCACGGCGCTGCGGGCGTTATCGCCCAGTTGCTTGGCTTTGGCCGCCACAGCGTCGGCGTTCAGGTCGACCAGCATCACCTTGGCACCAGCGGCAATCAACATCTCAGCGGTGGCCGCGCCGAGGCCCGAAGCACCGCCGCTGACCAGGAATACCTTGTTTTCAATCTGCATCATTGTTTCCTTAAAAGTGGATCAGGCGATGGCCTGTGCCTTCGCAATTTCCTGATTACGCAAAATAAAACGTTGCAGCTTGCCGCTCGGGGTCTTGGGCAAGTCGCTGACAAATTCGATTTCCCGTGGGTAGGCGTGGGCCGCCAAACGCTTGCGCACGTGCAGACGCAGCTCCTCGGCCAGCTCGGGCGTAGCGCGGTACTGTTCGTTGATCACCACAAAGGCTTTGACCAGCTCGGTGCGCTCCGGGCAGGGTTTGCCGACCACAGCGGCTTCGATGACGGCCGGGTGCTCGACCAGTGCGCTTTCGACATCGAATGGCCCTACGCGGTAGCCGGATGTGGTGATCACATCGTCACTGCGCCCGACAAAGCTGATGCTGCCGTCCGGGTTGAGCTCCACGGTGTCGCCACTGAGGTAGTACTTGCCGACAAACGCCTTGGTCTTTACGCCGTCGTAGCCGGCGAACCAGCACATCGGCGACTGTTCACGGTCGATGGCGAGAATGCCGGGCTGGCCTGCCGGCAATTCCTGGTTCTGATCATCGAGCACCACAATGCGGTGGCCCGGTGAGGCAAAGCCTGCCGAGCCGACGTGCACGGGGTGTTCCAGGCCGTGGTGGTTGCACAGCACCATGCCCAGTTCGGTCTGGCCGTAATGGTCATGAATGGTCACGCCCAGGTTGTCGGCAAACCAGCGGATCACTCCCGGGTTCAGCGGCTCGCCGGCGCTGCTGACGATACGCAGCTTGCCCTTGATAGCGCGCGCGAACTGTTCGCCACCGGCAATCAGCAGGCGGTAAGCGGTGGGCGAACCGGTGAGGTTGGTAATCCCATATTTATTGATCACCCGGCAGGTGCTTTCCAGGGTGAACGGCCCATCGTAGAACGTAATCGGGTGGCCCATGGACAACGGCCCGGTCACGCCAAAATAGATGCCATAGGCCCAGCCCGGGTCGGCGACATTCCAAAACGCGTCTTCGGGGCGCAAATCCACCGCGTCGCGGGTGTAGCTCTGGAAGGCGACAATGGCCTTGAGTGGCACCGACAGGGCTTTTGACGGGCCGGTGGTGCCCGAGGTGAACATCAGCAGGAACGGGGCTTCTGCGCCCAGCAGCACCGGTTCGCAGATATTCGAATAGTTCGGCAGTTCAGCCCAGAAGCTGTAGTCGCCGCGCACGATGCCTTCGCCCTTGTCCCCGGCCACCGTGACGATGGTCGGGCAGCCTTCGACTTCAGCCAGCTTGGGGCGGTTGACCGCATCCGTGACCACCAGTACGGCGCCGGAGCTGTTCAGCCGATGCTCGATGGCCTTGGGTCCGAAGGCGGTAAACAGCGGCTGATACACCGCGCCGATACGCCAGGTGGCGAACACCACCACCAATAACTCTGCCGTGCGTGGCAGCAGCCCCGCCACCTTGTCACCCCGTTGCACGCCTTGGGCCAGGAGGAAATTGGCAAAGCGCGCCGCCTGGTCCTGCAATTGGGTGAAGGTCACACTGGCGCTGCGCCCATCCTTGCCCTCCCAAAACAACGCAATGCGCCCCGGCAGCGCGTGGCGGTCGCAACACTCCACACAGGCATTCAGGGCTTGCAGGTTGCCGGACAGGGCGGCGTTGACGGTGTGCTGGTAGTCGAAGGCAGTGGTGGCAGCCAAATACTCACGCATGGTTCCAAATCCTTGTGTGTTTTTATTTTCAGGACATTTTTCACGACGAGAATCGCTGAAATAGTCGCTCTAGAGCGCTTTGGCGGCAATGGTCAAAGCCTTCAACTTGGCTGACTGGTTTGGCCAATCATTGATCCGGCTTATCAGCCGGTCAGCCGCAGTGATTGGACGCTCTGGGCGCAAACTCCTAATCTCCAGGCCTGCGCCGCCAAAGAAGCCGTGTCCCGATGATCGTCCGCCCCAAACCCAACCTCATGGGTATCCTGTTTTCCCTTAAAGGTTCGATTGCCAAGCGCATTGCCTTGCGCAGCCTGATGGTCACGTTGCTGGCTTCAGTGATCGTGCTGGTGGAGACCCTGCACCCGGCCTACTTCTCCAAGGTCAATGCCACGCCGTTCACCTTGCTCGGGTTGTCGTTGTCGATCTTCATGAGCTTTCGCAACAACGCCTGCTACGACCGTTGGTGGGAAGGCCGCAAGCAGCTGGGGCAGATGATCATTGAGGTGCGCTCGCTGATTCGCGAAACCCAAGTGCTGGGCAACTCACCTGAGCGCGCCAGCCTGCTGCGTGGGGTGTGCGGGTTTGCCCACGGCCTGGTCGCGCACCTGCGCCGTGAAGACGAGGCCCGCGTTATCACACCCTGGATAACTGTTGACCGGGCGCATCCCAATCTCCCCGACAACGTGCTGCAACAACTGGGCGCGCGCTTTTCGCGGCTGGCCGAACAGGGTGTGATCAGTGAATGGCGCTACACCCAGCTGGAAACCCGGCTGGTCAGCCTCAGCCTGGTGCAGGCCGCCTGCGAGCGAATCAAAAGCACGCCACTGCCCTTCCCTTACACGCTGCTATTGCACCGCACCATCTACCTGTTCTGCATTTTGCTGCCGTTCGCCATGGCCGAACCGCTGGGCTGGTTGACGCCGGTGTTCACCGCCATCGTCAGCTACACGTTCTTCGGTTTGGATGAAATCGGTGATGATCTGGAAGACCCGTTCGGTTTTGATGAAAACGATCTGCCCTGCAATGCGATAGTACGCACCCTGGAGCGCGAGATTCTCGCCGCCCTGGGCCAGATCAATCTGCCTCCTGCTCTGGAACCAGTGGAATACGTGCTCGGCTGATACGGGTTTGACACTCGTCGTGGTCTGACCGAAGCTTGAGGCTTTGCGATTAGCTGCCCCCAGCTTTTGGACGCCTGCATGTCAAAGTCACGCCGTTACTCCATCGTCGGCCTGTGCGCCCTGTTGTTGCTTGTCCTGGTCACCTGGTTTTTCTCCCGCTCCACTCCGGTGGCCGTGCCGCCGGCGATCGCCCATGGTTACGCCAAGGCGTTGAAGCAAGCACGTAACGGCGAACCCGGCGCCGCCCGTGTGCTGTATCAACAGCTGGGCCGCCCGGACTTGTCGCCTGAACGTCGCGCCGCATTGCACGCCGAACTGCCCAATTACCCAAGCCCTCAGGCGTTGAAGCTGGCGGATAAAGACCTGGCTGATGAGTCGCCGTTGGTTCGTGAAGCGGCGATTCACAGTATTGTTGGCCTGGTGCCCAGCGGCCAACGCACCTTACTGCTTGGCCCGGCACTGGACGATCCTGAACAAGCCGTGCGTTTTGCCGCCGCCAACGCCCTGCTCGGCCTGTCGCCGGATACCCTGGGCCTGTATTTCGGGCCTTTGCAGCAAGTGCTCGATGAGTTTGTGAAAAAGCTCAAGGCTGAGCCCGAAACCGCCGAAGGCTGGATTCAGCTCGCGCGCTTGTACATCCACAGCGCCCTGCTGCCGGACGCGCAACATGCACTGGAGCAGGCCATGCGCCTGCAACCGGACAACCTGCAAGCTGTGGTCGCACAAATCGAATTGCTCGATAAGCAGGGCAAGACCGATGAGTCCCGCCAGTTGCTGGCGCGGCAATTGGCGGCACATCCGGAGTCGGCCTACCTGCAACACGCCCTGGGCATGTGGCTGTTGCACCATGGGGAGCGGCCATACGCGTTGCTTGGCCTGTCCAAAGCCGTGGAGCTTGAGCCTGACAATCAAGATTATCGCTTCGACCTCGCCACCACGCTGCACGACCAGGAAGAGGTGGACGCCGCCCAGCGTCAGCTGGAAGAAATCGTCCAGCGCCACCCCGCCAATCGCAAGGCGCGTGTGTTGCTGGTCAGCTACTGGAAGGAAACCGGGCAGTTGCAGAATGTGCAGGTGTTACTGGCGCAGCTGGAGCAGCAGAATCCGGATGATCCAGCGTTGCAGCAGGGGCTTTAGTTTCGCGCGCTATGTGGGAGCTGGCTTGCCTGCGATGCAGACACCTCGGTCTGACAGATAAACCGAGGTGATGCTATCGCAGGCAAGCCAGCTCCCACACAAAAGCAGCGCTTTGGCGCAGGTCACAAATCCACCACGATTTATACGACAGGTTGAACCGCCACAACCCGCTACGGTCAAGTAAATATGGCGCGTCCAAGCCGACGCGCCTCCCTTTACTTGTACGTGACCCGAGGGCACTTCTTGTCTACATCCAAAGAGCTGTTCAGTGAAAAGGCGGCCACCGGCATCGAAGGTCTTGATGACATTCTTTCCGGGGGGCTATCACGCAGCCACCTGTTCCTGCTGGAAGGCGAACCCGGCACCGGGAAAACCACCGTAGCGCTGCACTTTCTGCAAGCCGGCGCGAAAAACGGTGAGCGATCCTTGTACATCACCCTGTCAGAAACCGAACGCGAGTTGCGTCAGGGCGCCAAGTCCCACGGCTGGGACCTGGACGACAACATTCACATCTTCGAGCTGACCCCGCCAGAAAGCCTGCTCAACGCCGAGCACCAGCAAAGCCTGCTGTATTCCTCCGACCTGGAGCTGGGTGAGGCAACCCGGCAGATTTTTGAAGTGGTGGAACGGATCAAGCCCACCCGCGTGGTGGTCGACAGCCTTTCGGAAATCCGCCTGCTGGCCCAAAGCTCGCTGCGCTATCGCCGCCAGATCCTGGCGATCAAACACTACTTTGTGCGCTATGACGCCACCGTGCTGCTGCTTGACGACCTGACCACCGAATCCCTGGATAAAACCGTGCACAGCGTGGCCCACGGCGTAATTCGTCTGGAAGAGCTGACGCCCACCTACGGCGCTGAACGCCGCCGCATCCGCGTGGTGAAGTACCGTGGCCAGAAATACCGTGGTGGCTTTCACGACTTCACCATCATGCAAGACGGCATCCACGTGTTCCCGCGCCTGGTGGCCGCCGAGCATCGTGGTGGTTACGTGCGTCAGACTTTGAGCAGTGGCATCCGTGAAATGGACGCCTTGATGGGCGGCGGCGTAGAAACCGGTTCCAGCACGCTTATCCTCGGCCCGGCCGGTACCGGCAAATCGTTGATCTCGATGATATTTGCCGCCGCCGCAGTGTCGCGTGGCGAAAAAGCTGCGCTGTTTATTTTCGATGAAGAGCTGGGCCTGTTGTTCGAACGCATGAAAAATATGGGTATCGACCTCGCCGCGCTGCAAGACACCGGCAACCTGCTGATCGAGCAGGTGGATGCGGCAGAGCTGTCACCTGGCGAATTCTCCCACCGAGTCAGGCGTTGCGTCGATGAACGCGGGATCAAAACCGTGGTAATCGACAGTATCAACGGCTACCAGGCAGCGATGCCTGAGGAAAACTCTCTGATCCTGCATATGCACGAGTTGCTGCTGTACCTGAACCGTCGCGGCGCGGCGACGTTCATGACGGTGGCCCAACATGGGTTGGTAGGCGACATGCAGGCCCCCGTCGATATTACTTACCTGGCTGATACCGTGATCCTGTTGCGTTATTTCGAAGCACTCGGCAAGGTTCGCCGGGCCATTTCGATCATCAAGAAACGTACCGGCAGCCACGAGTCCACCATTCGTGAATACCGTATCGGCGGCAGTGGTTTGACAGTGGGCGAGCCGCTCGACAACTTCCAGGGCGTACTTCGCGGTATCCCGACTTATATGGGCGCCGGTTCCCCACTGCTCAAGGAAGAGGGCGTGTGACCGGCCTTTCTCCCCTCTCCGAGCGCGCAATTATCCTCGCGCCACTGGGCCGTGACGGCTCCCTGGCGCTGATGATGCTCAAGGAAGCCGGCTACACCGGCATGGTTGCCGGGAACCTGACTGAACTCTGCGAAGCACTTGGGCAAGGCGTCGGTATGTTGGTGATTGCCGCTGAAGCCCTGCGCGGTGTCGATCTGGAGCCCCTGCTGCATTACCTGCATGAGCAGCCGGCCTGGTCCGATTTGCCCATCGTGCTGATGACCCACCATGGCGGCCGTGAACAGAACGGCTCATCCCACCTGAGTGGCCTGCTGGGCAACGTGACCTTCCTGGAGCGCCCTTTCCATCCAGTGACCCTGATCAGTCTGGTGAGCGCGGCCCTGCGCGGCCGGCGCCGGCAATACGAAGCGCGTGACCGCCTGATCGACTTGAGCGAGAGCGAGTTGCGCCTGCAACGCACCCTGGAAACCCTTGAGCAGCAGGTTGAAGAGCGCACGGCGCAACTGCGCAACAACGAAGATGCGCTGCGCCAGTCACAGAAAATGGAGGCCGTCGGCCAGTTGACCGGCGGTATCGCCCATGACTTCAACAACATGCTCACCGGCATTATCGGCAGCCTGGAGCTGCTGCGCAGGCGGGTGGCCCGCGGCAAGCTGGACGACCTGGACAGTTTGATCGACTTGGGCGTGACCTCGGCCAACCGCGCTGCCGGCCTGACCCACCGCTTGCTGGCGTTTTCACGGCGCCAGTCGCTGGACCCCAAACCTGTGGAGATCAACCAGTTGGTCAGTTCCATGGGTGAACTGCTGCAACGCAGTATCAATGAAAGCATCACCTTGGACATGCGTCTGTCCGATGAACTCTGGACCGCCGAGGCCGACCCCAATCAGCTGGAAAGCGCCCTGCTCAACCTGGTGATCAATGCGCGCGATGCCATGCCCAGCGGCGGTAGCCTGACCGTTGAGACCACCAACCGCCACCTCGACAATGTGTTCACGGCCGCCTATGGCACCTTGCTGCCAGGCGATTACGTGGAGCTGAGCGTCAGCGACACCGGCTGTGGTATTCCCGAAAGTCTGTTGGGTCGCGTCTTCGACCCGTTCTTCACGACCAAGCCGATCGGCCAGGGCACCGGCCTCGGCTTGTCGATGATCTACGGCTTTGCCCGCCAATCCCATGGCCATGTCACCATCCATAGTGAAGTCGGCAAGGGCACGACAGTCAGCCTGTTCCTGCCGCGTTTTATCGGTGAGCGCGTCGCGGACGCCGTCACCAATCCGGCACTGCTGCCATTCGCCAATGCCGGTGAGACAGTATTGATCGTCGAAGACGACGCCGCCGTACGCGTACTGGTCAGCGCAGTGCTCAAGGAATTGGGCTATGCCTTTGTCGAGGCTGGCGATGCCAATACCGCCGTGCCGATCATCGAATCCGACCAACGCATTGACCTGTTGATCAGTGATGTGGGCTTGCCCGGCATGAACGGGCGACAGCTGGCAGAAATCGGGCGGCAATTGCGCCCGGAGCTCAAGGTATTGTTTATCACTGGCTACGCCGAGCATGCGGCGGTGCGCGGCGGGTTCCTGGACCCGGGGATGCAACTGATCACCAAGCCGTTCACCTTCGACCTGCTGACGGCCAAGGTGCGTGAGATGATCAAGCAATAGGGCTGCTGCGAGGCAGCCCTATTGCTTCAGGCCAGCAGGCGCTGGATATGCTCTTGCAAGGTATCCAGATCAAACGGCTTGGCCAGGATTGGCGCGTTGCGCGTGATCGGGCTGTTGCAGTCGAGTATTTCTTGCGGGTAACCGCTGATAAAGATCACTTTCAATTCAGGTCGCAGCTTGATCGCAGGCTCAGCGATCTGCACCCCGGAAATCCCGCCCGGCAGGCGGTAATCCGTGACCATCAGGTCCAGGTGCGGCTTGGTCGCCAGAATCTCGAAGGCCTGCTCCCCATCGATCGCCTTCAGCACCCGGTAGCCCAGGCCTGCCAGGTATTCACCCAGCACAAACATAATGGATTCGTCGTCTTCGACGATCAGTACGACATCTTGTGCATCTTCACTCATGGGAAGCCTTTGTCCGGTCAGTTGCTGCAAGTACGACCATGGGGTCACGCAGAGGTTGCGTCGAGGCGACGATTGATTTCATTGCGGCTCGCCAAGTGGCAGGCACACCCTGAACAACGCGCCCTCGCCTATCTGGCTTTCCACCTCGATGGTGCCGCCATGGGCCGTCACGATCTGCTCGGAAATAAACAGCCCCAGGCCCAGGCCTGCCGCTACATGGCTGGCCGAAACGCGTTCGAATTGCTGGAAAATGCGCTTCTGGTTGTCTGCGCTGATGCCGATGCCACGGTCACGCACCTCGACGCGCGCCTCACCGTGCTCGGTGTACACACGCACATCCACTGGGCTTTTGGCACCGTAACGCAAAGCGTTGGTGAGCAGGTTGGTGACCACTTGCTCAATACGGAACTCATCCCAATTGCCCTCCACAGGTTCATCGGCAACCAGGTGCATCGAAGAACCGGCGGATGCCACTTGCGGGGCGAAGTTTTTCACCAGGTTGCGCACCAGTTGCGCCAGGTCAAAGCGCGCCGGGCGAATCGACAGTTTGCCGGTGCGGATGCGCGACACGTCGAGCATGTCCTCGATCAGGCGGATAAGGCTCTGGATCTGGCGCTCGTCGCGGTCAACCATGGCGTGCATCTTGTCCAGGGTAAACGCGGCGGCGTTATCCCGAGCCAGGTGCATCTTGCGCAACTGCGTTTCCAGGATCAGCCCGTTAAGCGGTGTGCGCACTTCGTGAGCGACGATCGACATGAAGTCGTCACGCATGCGCACAGCCTGTTCAAGCTCCGCCTGGGTGGCCTGCAGGCGCGTCAGCAGCAGCTCCTGCTCGCGGCGGCTGCGCTCCAGGGCTTCGACCTGCTGTTTCATGGCCTTGCTCTGGCGGTACAGGTCGACGAACACATTGACCTTGCTCTTCACCGCATGGATATCCAGCGGCTTGTGCAAAAAATCCACCGCACCGCTTTCATAGCCTTTGAAGGCATAGTTGAGTTCGCGGCCGGCGGCGCTGACGAACACAATCGGGATGTTCTTGGTCTTTTCGGTGCCGCGCATCAGTTCGGCCAGCTCGAAACCGTTCATGCCGGGCATCTGCACATCGAGAATCGCCATGGCGAACTCATGCTCCAGCAACAGTGACAAGGCCTCGTCAGCGCTCAAGGCCTTGAAAACCTGCCGATCTTCGCGCTTGATCAGCGCCTCAAGGGCCAGCAGGTTTTCCGGCAGATCGTCGACGATCAGCAGTTTGGCCTGGACAGTACTTAACATGGGGAAGATTCCAGGGAAGCCAGCAGTGAGCCAATCCGGCTCAAGGTGAGAATATGATCAGGTGTGTGCAAGGCCAGCGCCGCCAAGGGCATCACGGCGATACGTGCTTCTGTGGGCTCTTGGACGATGGTGGTGCCACCCGAGTCTTTGACGTGGGCAAGGCCACGCGCGCCATCCTGGTTGGCGCCGGTCAGCAGAATCGCCAGCAGGCTGTTGCCGTAGGTGTCGGCAGCCGAGGCGAACAGGTAATCGATGGCCGGCCGCGAATGGTGCACGCGGTCTTCCTGGCTCATCGACAGGCTGCGGTCGCTTTCTACCGACAGGTGATAACCGGGGCCGGCGAAATACAGGGTGCCTGGCGTAATCGTTTCCTTGTCGCGTGCTTCTTGCACCGGAATGCTCAGGCGCCGCGCAAAGACTTCGGCCAGCTGGCTGCGGCGCTCATCCGGCAGGTGCAACACGGCAATAATCGGCAAACTGAAGGTGTCAGGCAACGTACCAAAAATCGTCAGCAACGCCTCAACACCGCCGGCGGAGGCGCCGACGACGATGGCTTCAATCCCGCATGGCGGGTTAGTTGCGGCCTCGCTCATGATTTTCGGTAGATCCGTTCCTGTTTGACCAAGGGTTCGAATTGCTTGCTGTAGGCGGAGAAATCCAGGGTTTCCTTACTGCCCAGCACCAGGAAGCCGCGATGGCACAGCGATTCATGAAACAACCCAAACGCTCGATCCTGTAACTTTTTATTGAAATAAATCAATACGTTACGGCATGAAATTAACTGAGTTTCTGAGAATACGCTATCGGTTGCCAGGCTGTGATCGGCAAAGGTTACGTTCTCGCGCAGCGTCTTGTCGAAGATCGCGTAATCGTAAGCCGCTGTGTAGTAGTCGGCAAATGAACGTTGGCCGCCCGCCTGCTGATAATTGGCAGTGTACGCACGCACGTTCTCCAGGGAGAAAATCCCTTGCTTGGCTTTGTCCAGGGACGCCGGGTTGATGTCCGTGGCGTAAATGATGGTGCGCTCCAGCAAACCCTCTTCGCGCAGCAGGATCGCCATGGAGTACACCTCCTCGCCCGTGCTGCACCCGGCGATCCAGATTTTGATCGACGGGTAGGTCTTGAGCAGCGGCACCACTTCCCGGCGAATCGCCAGAAAGTGCGACGGGTCGCGAAACATCTCGCTCACCGGGATCGTCAGAAACTGCAGCAACTGCATGAACGCCGTCGGATCATGCAACACCCGCTCCTGCAGCGCAGAAATGGTCGCGCAATCGAACTGGCGCAGTGCGTGGGCCACGCGGCGCTTGACGGACGCGCCGGAATAGTCGCGAAAGTCGTAGCTGTACTTGAGGTAAATCGCCTCAATCAGCAGGCGCAGCTCAATGTCGCTGCTTTTTTCCAAGAAAACTTGCTCCACTTAAATGCGTTCCATCTTCGGCAGCCATACGCGAATCAGCGAGAACAGCCGGTCCAGGTCAATCGGCTTGGCCAGGTAATCGTTGGAGCCCGCCGCGAGGCAGCGCTCCTGATCATCCTTCATGGCTTTGGCCGTCACTGCAATAATCGGCAGTTTCTTCCAGCGTGGGTCCTGGCGGATCAAGGCAGTCGCCTCGTAACCGTCCATTTCCGGCATCATTACGTCCATCAGCACCAGGTCGATGTCCTCGACTTCATTGAGTTTGTCGATGGCTTCATGACCGTTACGCCCGATCACCACCACCGCGCCTTTGTGCTCCAGGGCACTGGTCAGGGCGAAGATGTTGCGCACATCGTCGTCGACCAGCAGGATCTTGCGCCCCTCGAAGACCTTGTCGCGGCTGCGGGCGGTCTTGAGCATCTTCTGGCGGTCATGGGACAGCTGGGATTCGACTTTGTGCAGAAACAGTGTCACTTCGTCCAGCAAGCGTTCAGGTGAGCGCGCGCCTTTGATGATGATCGAGCGCGAATACTTGCGCAGCTCGGCTTCTTCGTCGCGGGTCAGGTTACGCCCGGTGTACACGATCACCGGCGGGAACGAGCAGATATCCTCGGTGGCCATGCGCTTGAGCAGCTCATTGCCGAGCATGTCCGGCAGCTTGAGGTCGATGATCATACAGTCGTAGACGTTAGTGCGCAGCAGGTCCAAGGCGGCCTGCGCGTAGCCGACGTCGGTGATTTCGATGTCATCGTCGCCGATCAGGCGGGCAATGCTGTCACGCTGCAGGTCATCGTCCTCCACCAGCAACACGCGCTTGACCTTCTGGGTCAGCTTGGCTTCCAGGCGCGCAAACACGTCCTTGAGCTCTTCGCGGGTGGTCGGCTTCACCGCATAACCGATGGCGCCCATGTGCATGGCGGCTTCGACGCGGTCTTCAACGGAGATCACATGCACGGGAATGTGGCGGGTATTGGCGTGCTCCTTGAGGCGTTGCAACACGGTCAGCCCGGAATGGTCGGGCAGGCGCATGTCCAGCAGAATCGCGTCCGGGATGTACTCCTCGGCCAGACTGTAGCCTTCGTCTGCGCCGTGGGCGACCAGGCAGTTGTAGCCCAGTTCGTGGGCCAGGTCGTAAAGGATGCGGGCGAAATTGGGTTCATCTTCCACCACCAGGATGCAGCGGGTAGCGAACGGTGCCTTGTCGCGGTCGTCGGCAAAGCGCGGAATCTGCTTGGCATCGGCCACCGGCAGCGGTGAGATCGCGATGGGCTTGGGTGCAGGTGCCGCCACCACTTGGCGCGGCGGCTCGATCGGCGCGGCACCTTCCTCGCGCTCTACATATTGCTCCGGCAGTACCAGGGTGAATACGCTGCCCTTACCCGGCTCGCTGGTCACGCTGATATAGCCGCCGAGCAAGGTCGCCAGATCACGGGAGATCGACAGGCCCAGCCCGGTGCCGCCGTAACGGCGGTTGGTGGTGCCATCGGCCTGGCGGAAGGCTTCGAAGATACTTTCCTGCTGGTCTGGCGCGATGCCAATGCCCGAGTCGCGCACGGTAAAGGCTACGCCCTCCCCTGGTGCACGGGATACCGACAGGCTGACATCACCCTGCTCGGTAAACTTGACCGCGTTGGACAGCAGGTTCTTGAGGATCTGCTCCAGGCGCTGGCGGTCGGTGAACAGCATCGGCGGCGCATCCGCTTGAATGTCCACCTGGAAGCCCAGCTTGCGGTCAGCCGCCAGCGGCTCGAACATCCCGCGCAGGCCATCGACCAGGCGCGCCACGCTGGAGTTTTCCGGGCGCATTTCCAGCTTGCCGGCTTCGACCTTGGAAATATCCAGAATATCGTTGATCAGGTTCAACAGGTCGTTGCCCGCCGAATAGATCGACTCGGCAAACTTGACCTGCTCGGTGCTGAGGTTTTCCTGCGGGTTCTCGGCCAGCAATTTGGCCAGAATCAACGAGCTGTTGAGCGGCGTGCGCAGCTCGTGGGACATGTTGGCGAGGAATTCGGACTTGTACTTGCTGGAGCGCTGCAGCTCGTCGGCACGGTCTTCCAGTTCCAGTTGAGCCTTGTTCAACTCGACGTTCTTGCGATCCATGGCGTCGCGCTGTTCGGCCAGAGTCTGGGTCTGTTCGGCCAGTTGCTCGTTGGTCTGCTCAAGCTCAGCCTGCTGGGTTTCCAGATGGGCCTGGGACTCCTTGAGGATACGTGACTGTTCTTCGAGCTCTTCGTTGGCGGTTTTGAGTTCTTCCTGCTGCACTTGCAGCTCTTCGTTGAGCTGCTGGGTTTCGGCGAGCACTTCCTGCAGGCGTTGGCGATAGCGCGCCGCTTCGATGGAGGTGCCGATATTGCCGGCAATCAGCTCCAGCAGCTCGACGTCACGATCATCCAACGGGCGCAGGAAGCCGAGTTCGATCACGCCGTTGACGCGATCATCGTCGCTGGTCGGCACCACCAGTACGCTGCGGGTCGAACCTTCGCCCAGGCCGGAACTGACCTTGAAGTAATCCACCGGCACATCATCCAGGCGAATCAGGCGATCAAGCTGGGCGGCCTGCCCGACGATGCCCTCGTCGCTGTAGATCGCCTGCTCTTTTTGCTCCTGCTCACGGGAGAAGCCGTAGGTGGCCACGCGCTTGAGGCCGCCGTGCTCTTCGCGCACATACAGCGCCGCTACCGCCGAGCCCATGTATTGGGCGAAAAACTGCAGGATATTGCGCCCAAGCATATTCAGCGTCAGTTGGCCGAGCACCTGTTCGGCCAGTTCGGTCTGGCCGTTACGCAGCCAGGCTTGTTGCTCCAGGCGCCGGGCGATCTTCTGTTGTGACGCGAGGTTTGCGCTGTAACTCTCTGATAATGAAATTAAATTCTTTCTACCGATGTAGGCCAGAAAACCGCTCAGTCCAAGCACGAAGGCCAGGTACAAGGTCACGCTGATGATCGTGGTGCGGGTGACATCGGCATTGCGCGTGACACGGAACGCTTGCTCCATCGCCACCGCATCCATGTATTCGTTGCGAATCGCGTCGGTCAGGCTCTTGCCGCGGCCGGCCTGCACCGCCCCGCGGTAATCGCCACTGCTGCGCTGCAAGTCGATCATCGATTGGGCGTACTTGTTCCACTCGTATTGCATCGACTCCAGTCGCTTGAGGCGGTCGACCTGCTGTGGGTTGTCGGCCACCAGCTCCTGCAGGTTGCGCAGGTCACCAATGATGCGGGGCTTGGCCACTTCGTAAGGGTCGAGGAAATGCTCGTCGCCAGTGATCAGAAAGCCGCGCAGGCCGGTTTCCAGGTCCACCGTCAGCTTGGATGACTCATTGAGGTTATTGATAACCCGGTCGGTGTGCTCCACCCACTGGATAACCGACAGCAAATAAGTGATCAGGCAGACGAAAAACACCGCGCTGAGCACGCCGACGCCCAAGGGTAACGCGACATTTCGGCTCAACAGGGTACGGAAGCTCTTTTCATCGACGGACGACGCGGGAGTCATGGGCATGCCTTGGCCAAGTGCGGAAAAAGGGGGAGTTTGCCCGAATATCAGGGGGCAAGGCTATGTTTGTGCGTTGGTTTGAAGCGCTTGCCTACGGGCCGGGAGTGAGTTTCGCGCCAATTCGGGCAAGTTTCATCAGGCCACTCACACACATGCATACAGATGCGGCGGAACGTCGATGAAGGTTTCCGGCACTCAGGACGGCGCCTCAGGAACACGGAAGATCTTTTGGAGGGCGTCTTTTTTGACCCACCAAGGTAACCCAAATGAGTATAACCGCCCCTACCCGTACACTGGCAGACAACCCCAGCGCTTTTGTCGTCGAAGCTCCCGCACCTGTTGCGAAAGCCGCCTTAAACACTTCCACGGCTACCGCCTTGGATTCCCCACTCTCGGTTCAAACACCTACTCCCGCCACCTTGCGCACACTGCTGGCAGACCAGCGAAACCTGCGCAACCTGGCCGACCAACTGCGGGGCATAGATACCCGCACGTATGGCAAGCCCGTTACCCCGGACAATGTCTCATTCGGGCTGAACAATTGTCGTCTGACTGCCCATAAAGATTCGGCGTACGCCCACGTGCAGCCCGCATCGCAAACGTTGGCGGCAGTTATCACGCATTTGGGCTTTGAACTGCCGCGGACTGTCGATGAAGTGGCGGCACTCGCGCAGAAACTGGAGCAAAAGGCCTTACAGCACCCCCTGGGTGATTTCGGTGGCGCTCTCACCTGGCCAATTCCCATGGAGAAGGCGGACCAGCACAGCATTCGCGCCTTCCTCAAATCCGACACAACAGGTTTGCCAGGTTTGCCGTTGCCACCCCATGGCAATGGCGTACTGACCTATCTGCTGAGCGGCAGTTCAGTCAGCCAAAGCGACTTGCAAGACCCGACCGTGACGATACAAAAGCTGCTCGACTCGCCTAAGGCCCGAGCACTCGGCCTGGCTTTGCAGGCCCACCTGCAGGGCGCGGCCACGGACAACAGCCTCTACGACTACGTATTAGCGGCGATTCACCTGGGGCTCGACCCGGAGTCACTCAGGGCACCTGAGCGCAACAAAATCGCCGAATGGCCTTTGCATGCCCCCGATCACTGGGGGCAGCGACCCTCAGAGGTTACGGCGTGTTTGAGCCGTCATCTTGAGAAAAATGGCCGCGCCAATTCCAGCACGGTCAAACTCGCTACCCATCTGTTGCTGTCCAGGGTAGCGCCGCAGTTTCTGATTAAAGATATTCCCGACAGTGTAAAAATCGGCAGCGTGGCGTGGTTCAACCTGACGGTTGCGGCCGCGGCTATCGAAGCCGAGCGGCCAGGTACCGTCGCCAATATGACCTTTGCCGAGGTCATGTGCGATGCCCAAAAATGTGCACCATCGGCTGCGAATGCGCACGCTCAGGCCCGCGCACTGGTGGATTGGGGAGTCGCCAACGGTGTATTCGTTGCAAATGCAGAGGACAGCTATAGCCCCGAACGACTCAATACCCTCAAGGATGAATTCAACAGACAAGTCAGCAAGCGGTTGGTTGCCAGCCAGACATTGGACAAAGCACTACCCACGCGAGAAGGTATTGCGCGGACCAAGCTCATCGAGCGATTTGGCGACCTCGGAGCGCTTTTCGACTTGAAGGTGCTCGGTACAGACCCGTATCGCGGGGAGCCTGGTCAAGTCGGGCTGGGCGGCATGCATTCGCTATTGGACATCGCCATGATGGACATGCCGAATCCGCGCCCCTTTATGTCAACTGACCCGCGTATCCCATTGGAAGCCTTGAACAGTAACCCAAGGTTTGGCGTCCAGGAGGCGTTCGATCAGCAATTTGCACGCGCAATCGCTGATAAAAAGGACGCGGTCGCTACGACCGTTCAGCACATGATCTCCCAACTTCTCTTAGAAGACCGAGAAAAATTCGATTTCGGGAAGCTCGAGTTTTTTTATGAGCGCACATCCAGGCTGTCGACCGGCTTCTGGGGCAGCACGCCAGATAAAAATCAACCGGAACTGTTGGTCAAGGTTGAGCTGGAGGGGCAGATAACTACCTACGAAATCGACCTGAACCGCGGCACGATTGAAGAGGTGCCGCTGTCCAGGATCACGCAACCCAAGCCAATGATTGCCAACAGGGTATTTACCGTCAATCAGGTCAAGCTCGAGGGGGCAGACAGTCGTCTGAGCACGGAGCAACCGGTAAAGGACGGCCCCTTGGATAGCTTCAATAGCGAGCGCTCCCATCGCATAGGCACAGTATTTGCCGAACACCTTGAACTCGACGACCCCGCGATAAAAGAACTGGCGCGCGGCCAGACCACCCTGGATACATTGCAGGGCGGGCCAAAACCACTGAGTAATTTCCTGTTAAATCTGATTCCTTTCAGATCAGCTGTCATCAACTTTCAGAACGGCAACTATGGCGATGGAATATTCGACCTGACACTGGATATCTTCGGGTTCCTGAGTGCCGGTGCCGCCACCGCAGGAAAATTGATCAAGATAGGCGGCTCGGCTCTTTCCACGGCCGCCAAGGGGTTAAAGGCCGTCCAGATTATCGGCGCCTCCACGCTCGGCCTGCTCAACCCCGTGAGTGGTTTGGGTGATTTGGCGGTTGGAGGCCTCAAGCTATTGGGTAAAGGCGGCAATTACCTGTTGTCCAAAGGTGCCGATGCTATCAGCGCGCTCAAGGCAGCCAGTAATACCCACGGCATAGTGGCGACGGGGACCTTCAAGCGTGCAGGGCGGGTTGTTGAAGAGGCGGCGGTGTTTCAAAAGGGCAAGTGGTATAGCTATAACCCTGTCACGCAACAACCGTATGGTACCGGGCTCACCGATTTCAAACCTGCAACCGTCGCGGCTAACGGTGAAATAAACAACAACTTCATAGATTGGCTGGCCACTTATGTCGCTCCCGTACCAAATGCAACCGGAGATCAGTTCAGGCAAGCCTTACAGGCAGCGCAACAAAGCAACCCAGTTGCTTACGCTCGAGGTCTTTCCGGGGTTGTCGACGATATCCCGGGCTATCACTCGAGCATGAGGGTCTCGCAGATAAAAAGCTTGGCCGTCAGCAAGGCCGGGAATCCCGAAGCCATCGGCACATTGGCCAAAGAGATAGAAAAGCGCATGGCGATCCAGAGTCTTGAGAGCTTCAAGACGTTTGAAGCGGAAGTACTGGCCGAAGGTGGCAAGGCCTACATCATGCCGCAGAACTTCTATCTCAGCCAAACTGACCTGGCGTCCAATGGTGAGTGTGCAGCCCTGGTGAATACGATGGCGCTGGCCATTCTTAACAACCGCAGGGACGCCTTCATCAATAACTTTTTCAAAGCTGCCAGGAATGCTAACGACACCAAGGTTCAGGCCTTTCGCAAAGAGCTGAACGAAATGCATCAGGTGCTCCGCGAGCAGTTTCACGGTATTCAACGCGTCAGCCAAGTGCCGTATACCGACGTTGCTGCGCGTTTAAGTACCGCAAGCCCTCCCACGCTCCTGAAGATCAGCACCCAGAACCATGGGCTTCTGGCGGGCGTCACGCTCGATAAAAACAACCAGAAGGAATGGTTTTTCTTTAATCCAAACTTCGGTCTTGCAACTTTTCCAAATGAAGCCTCAATGCGAAAAGGCTTGGAAGTCTCCTTGAACAGCGGGAAGACGGCGGGCACCCTTGATCCAGTGGCGGTGACCAAAGGTGTGCCGGAGTACCACATCAGCGAATTCAGTGATGGAGACTTTGTTATGACGGTGCCCTACAACAAACCGTATGCCCTGTTTAACACCACACTTTGACTTTCGCTTGACCCCCTGGTGTCAATGGCCCGCTTGTAGCGTGTCATTGACGCATTGCCCGCTCAGCACACCGCCTGCATGCCACGCGACATTTGCCCCCTTTCCCTTCACAATGCCCCACCAATGGAACTTGCCGAGATGGCCGTGACTCAGTAGAGAACGGTCTTTCAACCGACAGACACCTGCCCTTCCATTTTTCAGGAATTCCCCCTATGTGCGCTGCCCCCTCCACCATCCTTGTAGTCGAAGACGACGCCATCGTGCGCATGCTGATCGTCGATGTACTCGAAGAGTTGGAGTTCTCGGTGTTTGAGGCTGCAGACGCCGAAGAGGCCCTCAAGTTGGCTGAAGATGCCGATCAGCATATCGACCTGATGATGACCGATATGGGCCTGCCAGGCATGAGCGGCAAGGATCTGGCCACCCAAGTACGCGTGCTTCGCCCTAGCCTGCCGATCCTGTTCGCCAGCGGCTATGCCGAAAACATCGACGTACCCGCAGGTATGCAGGTAATTGCCAAGCCGTTCTCCATTGATCAACTGCGTGACAAAGTCAAATCGATGTTGCCTGGCGCTTGAGGGCACTGCCTCACAGGCAATGCCCACAACTGCGGCACTCAAAACCGTGAACACCCCCACATCCACTACATTCCCATCGACTGGGCACGGGCAGGGCCTGGAAAGCCGGCAGTCATATCCTTGGCGCTTTTGTCGAACCGCCATGGACAGTGGCACGCAAGGCCGACGGAGTAACTCAGTTCACGTTGTTTGCAGGGATTAACGTGACGTTCGGCCAATAAAACAGGAAACTCTGGGCTTTGATCCCACGCCCTCTAAAAAGCACTCAGGAAGGACGCAACAACATGATTGGAAAACCGACGCGCCTGCTGTTGGCGAGCCTCTCGATACTCATGAGCACCGGCGCCTGGGCCGATTTCACGGCGACCCCGACTGAAGCCCGGGCCATTGCCAAGGAAGCCTACCTGTATGGCTACCCGGTAGTGGAGATGTACAAGACGCTCTACACCCAGGCCGTTGATAAAGGCGGTGCCAACTACAAGGCGCCGTTCAATCATATCGGCAACACCGCCCAGGTGTTCACACCCAGGGACACCGCATTCGTCACTCCGAACTCGGACACACCCTACTCTTTCGTGTGGATGGACCTGCGCAAAGAGCCGTTGGTGCTGACGCTGCCCAAGATTGAAGACAACCGTTACTACTCGGTGCAGTTGATCGATCTATACACCCAGAACATCGCCTACCTGGGCACCCGCAGCACCGGCAACAATGGTGGCCACTACATGATCGCCGGGCCGGACTGGAAAGGTCAGCAACCTGTCGACGTCGATCGCGTGATCTACAGCGAAAGCAACATTGCCTATGCGCTGTACCGCACGCAGCTGTTTGATGAAAAGGACTTGAACAAGGTCAAGCAGATCCAGAATGGCTACAAAGTGCAGCCGCTGAGTGCCTACGTGAAACAGCCTGCGCCGGCCAAAGTAGCGAAGATCGAATGGCCTAAACCCATGGCAACCATGACCGAAGGCCCGCAGCTGTTTCGCTACCTCAACTTCATGCTGGCCTTTGCCGCGCCTCAGGACAGCGAGAAAGACCTGATGACGCGCTTTGCCAGGATCGGTATCGCCCCCGGCGCGCCCTTCAAGGTCAAGGACCTGACCGCTGAACAGCGCAAAGCCCTGGAAGACGGGATTGCCGATGGCCGCGCTGAGTTCGCCGCGTTCAAGAAAGACAAAATCGACACTCACCAAGTCACCAGCAGCGACCTGTTCGGCAGCCGTGACCGCCTGAAAAACAACTACCTGTACCGCTATGCCGGCGCAAACATGGGGATTTTCGGCAACTCCACCGACGAAGCCATCTACATGAGCTACTTCGTCGACAGCGAAGGCAAACCGGCCAACGGCGCACGCCACAGCTACACCGTGCACTTTGCCAAGGACCAACTGCCACCGGCCGAAGCGTTCTGGTCGCTGACCATGTACGACGCCAAAACCAAGCTGCTGGCGCCCAACCTCAAGAAGCGCTACCTGATCAACTCAGCGATGCTGCCCAACCTCAAGCTGGACGCCGACGGTGGCCTGACCTTGGCCTTGCAGCATCACGAGCCGCCAAAGGCCGAACAGAGCAACTGGTTGCCGGCCCCGCCCGGTCCGTTTTACGCCGTACTACGGATTTACCTGCCCAAGCCTGAGGTGGGGAATGGCCAATGGAAGCTGCCGCCACTGACCCCGCTTAAATAACGCTCGGGTGAAAGCAGCGTGCCCGTGCGCAAGGGCGGGCACGCGCCTGAAGACATCAGGCCGACAAGGGTGCTTGCGCCCTTGCCACAGTTAGTAGTCAGGGCTTTTTGAGCTTCACAAAGGACTGATGCAAGTCCGACGCCCAGCCGTCAATCACGCTTTTTACGTCATCGGCCTTCATCACCTGCGAGTCGTTGGACAACGGCTTGCCGGTGCCTTTGCGCACCACCTGGGCAATTACTTTGCCGCTGCCACCGTCGAGGAACTGCGCCTCAGTGCCCAGGGTGGTTTCCTGGTCACGAATGCCGGTGCCGGTGCTCACTGCAGCAGCCACCAGCGCCACAGGGACATACTCGTAGGGCTTGAGACTTTCGGTCTTGCTGCTGACGGCGGTAATGGCCGCGCGCACCACGATCACACCTGGGCCTGGCGCGTTGGCCAGCGGCAGCGATTTGGCCAGCTCACGCTTGAGCGCCTGGTTGTAATAGGTGTTGATGCCGTTGAGGGTGCTGTCGGGAATTTTCGCAGTAGCTTGGGGCTTGGGGTAAAACTGCGTCGGTTCGATGAACACCGCCGTGAAGTTATTCAGACTCAGCTCGGGATCAACCCAGCGCATCACCTCGGCCCCTGAAGGCGACTTCGCCTCTTTGAGGTGGCTGTAGTCCGAGAGAAAGCCTGAATATTCGTCCGGTTGCGTTACCTTGCTGGCACAGCCGACCATTGCAATTGCAACGCACAGCGTGCTGATCATTAGCCTTGATTTCATCATTGAACTCCCTGGCAGTCATCGTCGATAGCCCTGAACTGTAGGTATAGCCCACTTATCCATTGATCGAAGGCGACCTGATTGCCGATTACGAGGGTAAATTGTGGGAGCGGGCTTGCTCGCGAATGCGGTGGGTCAGTCTACACGTCCTTCTCTAGATACTCCGCTTTCGCGAGCAAGTCCGCGCCCACAAGGGTTATGTGTAGGTCTGGAGATCTAAGGGTCCAGCACACCGCCGCTGTAGCTGTCCGACAACCGTGTGCCGGTGAATTTGGCCACCACCGCCCCCTGGGCCACCCGGCGCTCACGGTGGCGTGTCACCATGCGGCCGGTTTGCGCTGCCTGCAAAAACACTTCCGAAGACGGGTCGCCAGGGCAGCCTATAATGCGCGCGAAACGCTCGCCCTCTTCAACCAGGTCACCCAGGCTTTTTTCAAACACCAGCACGCCGGCGCAGGGCGCGAGGACGGTTTCCATGCAACCCATGTCCACCACTTCGCCCTGCCATTCGCTGATCGTGGCGATTTCATCAATCACGCCATTGATGCACAGCCACGCCCACAGCCCGTCGGCGTCTTGTTGCGCGAGCGCATCGCTGACATCGGCCTGCCCGCGCAATTCGACAGTCGCGGCCAAGCGCGGCGCGCCATGGTTGATGATGGTTTCTTCAAAAGAGCCGTCACCGCCTTCATCCCAGACAATCACCACCTCGACCTGCAACGCGGCCGCCAGTGCCAGGCCTTGTTCAGGCCAGAAACTGCGATGAATATAAAGGTACGGCAAGGCCTCATCGTCGGTATGCAGGTCCAGCACCAGGTCGGCGTCGGACGCCAACTGCACTAAACTTTTTTGCCAGTGCGCCAGGTTGCTCGCCGGGCGTTCCATGGCCAGGGAATGATCGAACGCACGGTTGAAGTTTTGCCCGGTGGCCTCATGAAAACGCCCGAGCAATTTGCCCTGGCGAAACTGGCCAATGCCAAAGGGGTTGGCCTGGGGCACCACGGTCACACTGCCGCGCAAGCGGCCCTGGGCCTGACACGCCTGCAAGCGCGGCAGCAGTTGGTGCAGCACCAGCATTCCGGCGATTTCATCGGCGTGTACACCCGCTTGCAGGTGCACCTTGGGGCCACTACCGTCGCCTTCAAAGCGCCAGGCGCCGATGTGCAGTGTGTTGCCGGCATCGCCTGGCACCTGCCACGAAAGGTCTTTTGCCATGCCTTGCCCTCCTCTGATCATTTAATCGCTAGAGATTGAACACACGTTCAATTAACCTGAGCACCCTGGTCTTTTATCAAAGGCATGCCCGTGACCATCGACCCTCCCAAACTGCGCCGCGCCGACCCCGATGAACGCCGCGACTTATTGGTTGCCGCGACCCTTACCTGCCTGGCCCGTGACGGCCACGCCGGGATTTCCGTGCGCCGCATTGCCGCCGAAGCCGGCGTTTCGGTGGGTTTGCTCAACCACCATTTCGGCAGCATCGACGCGTTGATCGCCGAGACTTACCACAAGCTCGCGAATGAGCTGACCAGCGCGTTATGGGCGCAAGTCGAGCTGGCCGAAGGCGCCGCTGCGCGCCTGGACGCGTTTCTTAGCGCGTCGTTTTCGCCACGGGTGATGGACCCCGACCTGCTCGGCGTGTGGGTGGTGTTCTGGAGCCTGATCCGCCACTCGCCCCACGTAAACCAGTCCCACGAAAACAGCTACCGCGCCTACCTGGCGCTGATCCAACAGCTGCTGGACGACCTGGCCCGCAGCGAAAACCTGCTGATCCACGACAGCCACCTGGCCGCCATTGGCCTATCGGCGATGCTCGACGGGCTCTGGCTCGAGGGGTGTCTGAACCCCGGTACTTTCAGCCCCGCCAACGGGCTGCACATCTGTCGTTGCTGGGTACAGGGGTTGCGTTACGGAGCATTCGGCGCCGACCACATCTTGTGATTCCGAGTGGCGGGCACTGAGCATGGCCAGGGTGCCGCTGACCGCGATCAACACGGCGCCGATGATCAGCGACACATCCATTGACGTGCCCCAGATCAGGCTCGAGAGCAAAAACGCCCAGATCAACCCGGTGTATTCGAACGGCGCCAGCAAGGTCGCCGTGGCCCGGCGGAAACTCGCAAACAACAGGAACTGACCTATGCCGCCGACCAGACCTGCGGCCAGCATCCCCAACCAGGCTGGGGTCGGCGCTGGCGTGTGGGTCCAGGGCAAGGTCAGCGCCATACAAACCACGAACACCACATTGGTGATCAGCATCTGCTCCAGCACCGAGGTTGCCGGGTCGACCTGGCGCAGCTGGATATAGGTGAACGCCCAGCACAACGCGGCCGCCAGGGTCAGCGCGATAGGCACTGGATCGAGCATGTTGCTGGGGCGACAGGCGATCACCACACCCACAAACCCGATGATCAGCGCCACCCATTGCCCACGGCTGGCACGCTCCTTGAGGATCAGCGCGGCCAGCAGCGTGACCATGACCGGCGCAGAGAAATACAAGGTGGTCATTTCCGCCAGGGTCAGGTCCTTGGCGGCGGTGTAATACAGCAACCACGCCAGCAGCGAGAGCAGCCCACGAATGATCAGCAGCTTGCGGCTCACCGAGCTCCACGCCCGACGCAACAAGCCCATGCGCCCGGCGATCACGCACGCACCGACCACCACCAGGCTGCGCCAGAACAGAATGCTGAACACCGAATAATCGGCCACCAGCCATTTGATCACCGCGTCCTGCAACGCCAGAAACGCGTAGGCCAATGAGCACAGGGCAATGCCCTGCAGCGCGCGGTCCTGTTTCATCCCGCCGACCTGCGCAGCGGCGTGCCGCGCCGTTCGGCGATGGCGTAGACGCCCTCGATGAGGAAGGTCAGGCACAGGTAAACACCGGCCACCAACAATAAGGGTTGATAGATCTGCAAGGTCTGCGCACGTACGACGTTAGCCGCGCCCAGCAGGTCGACCACGGCAATGGTCGATGCCAGCGCGGTGGATTTGAGCAGCATCACCGTCTCACCGGCCAAGGTCGGCAACAGCAGACGCATCGCCCGTGGCAAGCGCACCCGCAGCAGGGCCTGACGCGGGGTCATACCAAATGCCGAAGCGGCTTCCATCTCGCCCTTGGGCACCGCCAGCAAGCCACCGCGAATCACTTCACCGACGTAGGCGCCCACCGACAGCACCAGGGCGAACACGATGTACCAGTAGCCGTCACGCAGGAACGGCCACAAAAAACTGCCGCGGATCATCGGGAACTGGGCAAACAGGCTGCCCAGGCCGTAGTAGAAAATGTAGATCTGGATCAGCAGCGGCGTACCGCGCAGCACACTGGTGTAGGCCAGCGCACCGCGCGCCAGCCATTTGCGCCGTGATAACCGCGCCAGAGCCACCAGCACCGCGAGGGCAAAACCGAGCACGGCGCTGATCAACAGCAATGACAAGGTGGTCTGCAAGCCCTTGGCGATCAGCCCGGCGTAGTAACTTATCCACTCAGGCATGCGCGCCTCACTCGACAACCGGCATCCAGCGACGAATACGTCGTTCCAGGCGTCCGGACAGGTAGTTGGAAGCCAGCGTCACCAGGTAATACAAGGCGGCGGCCGTGAGGTAGAACAGCAAGTAATGACGGGTGGACCCCGCCGCCTGCTTGGCGGTGTACAGCAGCTCATTGGTACCGACCACGCTGATCAAGGCACTGTCCTTGATCAAGTTGATCCACAGGTTGGACATCCCCGCCAGCGCATACGGCGCCATGATCGGCAAGGTCACCCGGCGAAACAGGCCAAAGCCGCTCAAGCCGAAGGCCCGCGCCGCTTCGATCTGGCCGTGGGGAATGGCCAGGATTGCCGCGCGGAAAATCTCTGACGCATAGGCGCCCTGTACCAGCCCTAATACCAGGATCGCCACCAACGGCCCGCTGATGTTGACCTGGGCAAAACCCAGCCACAGCATCAACGCGTTGAGGCCCATGGAGCCTGCGTAATACAGCAGCAGGATCAGCAGCAGTTCCGGCACCGCGCGAAACACCGTGGTGTAACCACGCATCAACAGCGCAATCGGGCGCGGCGCACTGAGCTTGGCGCAGGCCACCACCAGGCCGATCAGCAAGCCCACGGCAAACGCGCCAACGGAGATTTGCAGGGTCATCCATAACCCTTTGAGCAGTGCGTTGCCCCATCCTTGGTCACCAAAGCTGAGGAGATCGAGCATTATTCGGTCTTCTGGGCGATTTGCTGATAGGGGCTGTCACAGGTCTTGCTCACAAAGGCCGGCGTGTCACCGCGCTTGCACGGGCTGACCGACAGGCCGAAATAGTGCTGGGATAAGTCGTCATAGTCCTTGCTCACCAGCAGTTCGCCGATGGCTTTGTCCAGGCGTGCCTTGAGCGCGGTGTCTTCCTTGCGCAAACCAGCGCCGACGCCACGCCCGATGATCGGGTCGTAGGGCACGCTGGCGATATGCGCCAGGCCGCTGGCTTCCGGGGTCTTGACCATCATGGCGATGGCGGTGTCGTCGGCCATCATGTAGTCGATACGCCCGGCGATCAGGTCGGCATTCGCCGATTCCTGGGTGTCGTAGTACTTGAGGTCAGCAATGTTCTCGTAGTACTTCTTCAGGTAGTTGGCGCTGACCGTGGAGATCTGCACGCCGATCAACTTGCCCTTGAGGCCTTCGGGGGTGATGTCCACCGTAGCGCCTTTGGGGCCTGCCACGCCCAGCAGTGAATCGTAATAGGCGCGGCTGAAGGCGATTTGTTTTTCACGTTCATCGGTGACCGACATCGAGGAGAAAATCACGTCGATTTTCTTCGCCAGCAACGACGGAATGATGCCGTCCCACGCCACTTCCTTGATCTGACATTCGGCTTTCATGCCTTCACACAGCTTGTGGATCAGGTCCACTTCAAAGCCCGACCACTGGCCGTTACCGCCTTTTACGGTGAACGGCGGATAGGGTTCGGCCGCCACCGCGAACACGATGGGTTTTTCTGCCGCCAGGGTAAAACCTGCGGTCAACATCAACACTGCACTGCCCAACCACGTTGCCATGCGTTTGCATTTCATGATTTGCCCCGTCTTTTTCTGGAGTTAGCGAGTTTGATGCGCGTTGACGAACTGTCGGCAACGCTCACTGCGTGGGTCGAGGAACACCGCGTCCGGCGTGCCGGTTTCTTCGATCAAGCCTTGGTGCAGAAAAGCCACTTTGGAGGACACATCCCGGGCGAAGGCCATTTCATGGGTGACCAGGATCATGGTGCGGCCTTCTTCGGCCAGGGAGCGGATCACACGCAGCACTTCGCCCACCAGTTCGGGGTCGAGGGCTGAGGTGGGTTCGTCGAACAGCATGACTTTGGGGCGCATGGCCAACGCGCGGGCAATCGCCACACGCTGCTGTTGGCCGCCGGACAGGAACGCCGGGAATTCATTGCGTTTGGCGGCCAGGCCAACGCGGTCGAGCAAGGCTTCGGCGCGCTCGATGGCCTCGGCACGGCTTTCGCGCAGCACCTGGGTGGGCGCTTCGATAAGGTTTTCGAGGACGGTGCGGTGCGGCCACAGGTTGAAGTTCTGGAACACCATGCCCAGGGTCGAGCGGATGCGTACCAATTGCTTGGCATCGGCCACCAGCGGCGCGCCGGGCATGCCGTAGTTGAGCTTGATGCTTTCACCGTCGACATGGATGCTGCCCTGGTCGGGCACTTCAAGCATGTTGATGCAGCGCAGCAAGGTGCTTTTGCCTGAGCCGCTGGCGCCGATCAGCGAAATCACCTCACCTTCGTTGGCCGTGAGCGAGATGCCTTTGAGCACTTCGATATTGCCGAAGCGCTTGTGCAGGTCGATCACCTCAATCATCTTGCGCGCTTCGACAGGCGGCAGCACGTCGATCTCAGGCGTCGGCGCCACACGCGGCTCACCGGCCAGCTTTGCGACAAATCCGGCGATACGCTGGCAGGCTTCGGCCAGGCGTGCTTCGCCCAAGGTGAACGACAGCCGCACAAACCCTTGCGCCGGCTCGCCAAACGCCGCGGCATCCAGCACCGAAACACCCGCCTCGCGGAACAGGCGCCAGGCAAAATCCAATGAGCCCAAACCCGTGCCGCGCACGTCCACCAGCACAAACATCCCGGCTTGCGGCGCTTGTACCTTGATGCCGGGGCACGCACTCAGGCCGGCCACGACCAAGTCACGGCGGCGCCGGTAGATGTCGCGCATGCCCACCGTCACGTCATCATGGGCCAGCACGGCTGCTGTGGCGGCTTCCATCACAAAACCCGGCAAGCCATAGAGCATGCTCAGCACCAGGGTTTCGGCGTGGGCGATCATTTCCGGCGAGGCGATCAACCAGCCGGTTCGCCAGCCGGTCATGGCGTGGGATTTGGACAGGCTGCCAATCACGATGCAGCGCTCGGCCATGCCGGGTAACGCGGCGAGGCTGTGGTATTGGCCGTCAAACACCAGGCTTTCGTAGACCTCATCCACCACCACCCACAGGTCGTGGGCGGTGGCCAGGTCGGCTATCGCTTGCAGTTCCTGCGGGTTGAGCACCACGCCGGTGGGGTTATTGGGGTTGGAGAAGAAGATGGCGCGGCTGCGCGGGGTGATGGCGGCAGCCAGGCGTTGTGCATCCAGGCGAAACCCGGACTCGGGCGAGCACGGTACGCGCACCAGGGTGGCGCCACTGGCTTTGAGCGTGGCTTCGTAGGTGACGTACATCGGGTCGAGCACCAGCACTTCATCACCGGCTTGCAGCAGGCACAGGGAACTGATGAACAACGCATTCTGTGCGCCGGGCACGATGATCACGTTGTCGGCGTTTAGTGAGCATGCCAGGGTCTTGCTGTAGCGCGCCGCCACAGCCTCGCGCAGGGCGGCGCGGCCGGGGATTTCGGTGTAGTGCGTGTCACCGCTGTGCAACGCGCTGACTGCGGCTTCGGTGATGAAGGCCGGCGTGGCGAAATCGGGGTCGCCGACGCTGAGGATGATGATGTCTTCGCCCTGGCTGGCAGCCTGGAACGCGGCGTGGTGGATGTCCCAGGCGGCGACGCCCTGCCCTGCAATTCGTTCGACGAAGGGGGAAAACCGCATGCCAGAGCCTCTCGTTCAAGAAGAAAAAGCGCGAACCCGGTTGTGTGCAAACGGGTGGATGCGGTCAACATAGTGCAAACTGAACAGTCGTTCAATGGGTATGTTTGAGGGGGTGTCGTTTATCGAGTGAACAGGTCGTGAATAACATTTGCGGGGGAGTTTGAGTGTGGCGGATGAGTGCATATCCGCTATCGGGGTAACGGCGGCTAAGGGGTTGCGCCCTGACGGCGGTTCACCTTGGCAACAGCAGAGCTGCACGCGATCAAATGTGGGGGCTGGCTTGTCGAGCCAGCTCCCACACTTGGAGCAGCAGGCTGATCAGATAAGGATAAAAATCAGCGCCAACCCAGCGAAAATCGCCCATTTTTCCAGGTAATACCGCGCACGATTACGCTTTTTCAGTTCCTTGCCACGCAAACGAATCTTGTACAACCGCGTAAACGCGCGGTTCAAACCACCGGTCTTATCCCCCTCATCATTAGGCGAACCCGCAGCCGCCATTACATTACGGCTGAACCAACGGTTAAACGCCGCCGCCCAGCGGTACTTCATCGGGCGCTCAATGTCACAGAACAGAATGATGCGGTTCTGCTGCGTAGTGTTTTCCGCGTAGTGAATGTAAGTCTCGTCAAACATCACCGGCTCACCGTCACGCCAGTAGTAACTCTCGCCATCCACATTGATATAGCAACCCGGATCGTTCGGCGTATCCAGCCCCAAATGGTAACGATAGGAGCCTGCATAAGGATCACGGTGGCGCACCAGCTTGGAACCCGGCGGCAACTCGGCAAACATCGCCGCCTTGATCGAGCCAATACCTTGCACCAGCTCAGTGGTGCGCGGGCACAACTTCATCGCCGACGGATGACTATCGCCGTACCACTTCAGGTAAAAGCGCTTCCAACCCGACTTGAAGAACGAGTTGAAACCCACGTCATTGTATTGGTCCGAGCGCTTGATCTCGCCCGCGCGCATCAGGTTCTGGCCTTCCTGGCGGATTTCCTCCCAGTGCTCCTGCAGCGGGCTCAGGTCCGGAAAGTCGCTGGGCGACAGAAACGGACGGCTTGGCTGCTTGGAAAACAAGTAGAGGAAGCAGTTGATCGGCGCCAGGAACGTCGAGTGATCGCTAAGCTGGCGGCCCAGCTTGTGTCGCACTCTGCCACGCAGGTGAACATACGCAATGGAGGCAACGTAGAGAACAACAATGATGAGTTTCAAGGGATTCGTCACAAGTTAGAAGAGAACAGGCTGCTCCTGCATGCCCACAACGGCCGAGGATAAATAAGCAGCACCTGAAATCACGATTACATAGTGGCGGCTGGCCGGACGAGTCACTTCCTAAACCACGCCTTAGACCTTTATTTAGCCACAGTTTGTAACCAAAGGTTAACTAAGAATTGTGAAAAGCTGTCTACGCAACGCGTAGGACTCACGTGCGCCTGCCTGGACGCAAGCCCAGAGTGAGGCTATTTACAGCGCAGGCGGTTGCGCTGGCAACCCACAAAAAGCTCGGCATCCAACCAGGTTCAATCCCCTTTCAGTTACCATCGCGCCAATCAATCAATCTCCAGCAAAAGGAACTTGCATGAAACTTCAACCAGACCCGGACTTCACCGCGCTTCAGGGCGCCTGGGAGCAGACTTCCCTGGAAGACAGCGGCGTACTCAACCCTGCGGACGCACACAGCGCGCCAGGCGCCATTACCACGATTGAGGGTGATCAGTTCGAAGTCCGAACCGTCGCTGGCAACGTATTGCTGGCTGGCCGGTTTTCCCTGGACAGCAGCACCACGCCCAAACGTATTACCTGGGTAGATTCCATGGGCGATGACGCCGGCAAAGCGTTACCCGCCAGTTATCGCCTCGAGGGCGATAATTTTGTGTTTATTGCAGCGGATGAAGGCATGCCCCGCCCAACGGTCTTCAGCACCGGGCCAGGGCAAACCATGCGCACCTTCGTGCGCCGCGCCTGAAAACCGCATGCCATTCGAAACGCCGACATGCTTTTCACACGGTGTTTACTTCCTGGCCTTTAGCGTAAGGCCACCTACTCCAGTGAATCACTTGGCCCGCCTCTTCTGTCGCGGGCCTTTTTTTGAGCGCGAAAAACCCGCTCAAACGGCGCGCTTGATGGCCGTCAGGGTGAAACACAACGGCAATTGGGCCGACTGGTGCTCGTACTGGTCATACAGCTCCTCGCGGTTGGAGTGCGGATACTCCTGCAGATGCTCGATCTGCAAGTGCGCCGCAATCGCCGCGGTGACGACGCTACCCAGGGTGTGCACGTACCAGTAGGACGTCGGCCCAGGCACCTCTGTCAGCCCTTCATACACAATTGACGCCTGCAACACGAACGGATCGCGTTGAAAATACGAGCTGTCGGGCAAAAACGGGTTGCTGGCCTGAGGGTCGAAGACTTCCAGGAAAGGGTGAGTCTCGTAGATCACCAGGGTGCCGCCGGGCTTGAGGGTACTGGCCACATGTTGCATGAACAGCGCCACATCCGGCATCCAGCCGAGTACGCCAATCGTCACCAAGGCAATATCGAACCGGCCAAGCAAACGCTCAGGCAGGTGATGGATATCGGCTTCGATGAATTGCGGGTTATGCGGGGAAATATCAGCCAACTCCCGAGCTTGCGCCAGAAAGGCTGTCGATTGATCGACACCCACCACCTCACGCGCGCCCAGGCCAAACAGCGACAGGCTTTCACGCCCGTTGTTACAGCCGACTTGCACCACCGACTTGCCGGCAACGCCGACGGTTTGCAACAACGCGGTGATGGTGGGGTCGAGGCAGGAAAAAGCCGGCTCAACGACTGATTGCAGCAAGGTATTCCAGGTCGCAGTATCTTTGTGCAGCGCGGCAGAGGCGTCCCAGGCGGCCTTATTATCGGCGATTGCCTGTTGGGCTGAGGGCATGTCCATTGCGTCTCCAGGGAGTCATTTCAGCGGGCTACGGAAAATAATCCAAACGCCCGTCAGATGAAACCCTCAGCGGCAGCGAAACTTCTGTTCAGGCCCACGGGTCACTAGCCCAATGAGTGTCCAGCCCCTGAACACCCTTTGCGAAGACAACGCCGTGGCCAATCACTCTGACTTGCGGAATACCTTGTCCCTGGACAGCCTCAATTTTTTCCTGGCCGATGTGCGCGACGGCCTCGGGCCTTACCTGGCGATTTACCTGCTGGCCGTGCACAAATGGGACCCGGCCAGCATCGGCGTGGTCATGACCCTGGCGGGCATCGCCGCACTGGTCACCCAAGGCCCGGCGGGTGCGCTGATCGACCGCACACGCAGCAAGCGCGCGGTGATTGCGGCGGCTGCCATCCTGGTGACCATCAGTTGCCTGATGCTGCCATTTGTCAGCGCCTTCAGTTGGGTGGCCTTGACCCAGGCCGCCAGTGCCGTGGCCGCCTCGGTGTTTGCACCGGCCATATCGGCCATTTCCCTCGGAATTACCGGGCCACGCGCCTTCACCCGCCGAACGGGGCGCAACGAAACCTTCAACCACGCCGGCAATGCTGTGGCAGCGCTGCTGGCCGGCGGCCTGGCGTACCTGTACGGCCCGGTGGTGGTGTTTTACTTGATGGCCTTTATGGCGCTGGCCAGTATCGTGGCCGTGAGCTGTGTGTCGGCCAAGGCGATTGACCATGAAGTCGCCAGGGGCTTTGACCCGGCCCATCACAGCGATCACGAACAACCGTCCGGTGTGAAAGTCCTGCTGGCCAACCGGCCGCTGCTGGTATTCGCCATCTGCTGCGCCCTCTTCCACTTGGCCAATGCGGCGATGCTGCCGTTGGTCAGCCAGAAGCTTGCGCAGATCAACTTGCAAATGGCTACGCCGCTGACCTCGGCGTGCATCGTCGCCGCGCAGTTGGTGATGGTGCCGATGGCCTGGCTGGTGGGGTTCAAGGCCGATGTGTGGGGTCGCAAACCGCTGCTGCTCGCAGGTTTCCTGATCCTGCCACTGCGCGGCGTGCTCTACACCTTGTCCAGTGATCCTTACTGGCTGGTGGCGGTACAGATGCTCGACGGCATCGGCGCGGGGATCTTTGGCGCGCTGTTCCCGGTGATCGTCAAGGACCTGACCCAGGGCACCGGGCGTTTTAATGTGAGCCTTGGCGCGCTGTCCACGGTGTTTGGCCTGGGTGCGGCGTTGAGTAGCAGCCTGGCCGGTTTCGTGGTGCAACAGGCCGGCTACAACGCGGCATTCCTGACCCTGGCAGGCGTGGCGGCCGTGGCCTTGGCGCTGTTATGGCTGGCGATGCCGGAGACTCTGGAGAAACCATCGTTCGCCTGCCATACAACTGTCGCCTGACATATGCGACAATGCGCGCCAAATTCCAACACACAGCCAAAATTTTCTGCTCAGCGACCGGGTTTCGCGCCTTGATGTCGCTGTTGACGCATGCCTGAAGGCTCCTGCCGCCACGCTCGCAACTCATTGATAGGTAAAGTAATTGATCTCCACAGCTAACATCACCATGCAGTTCGGCGCCAAGCCGCTCTTCGAGAACGTCTCGGTCAAATTCGGCGCCGGCAACCGTTATGGTTTGATCGGTGCCAACGGTTGCGGCAAGTCGACCTTCATGAAAATCCTTGGCGGTGACCTCGAGCCGTCCGGCGGCCAGGTCATGCTGGAGCCAAACGTGCGCCTGGGTAAACTGCGCCAGGACCAGTTCGCCTACGAAGAATTCACCGTACTCGACACCGTGATCATGGGCCACGAAGAGCTGTGGCGGGTCAAGGCTGAGCGTGACCGCATCTACTCGCTGCCGGAAATGAGCGAAGAAGACGGCATGGCCGTTGCCGAGCTCGAAACCGAATTCGCCGAAATGGACGGCTACACCGCCGAATCCCGCGCCGGTGAACTGCTGCTGGGCCTGGGTATTCCGCTGGAGCAGCACTTTGGCCCGATGAGCGAAGTCTCGCCAGGCTGGAAACTGCGCGTATTGCTGGCCCAGGCGCTGTTCTCCGACCCTGAAGTGCTGTTGCTCGACGAACCGACCAACCACTTGGACATCAACACCATCCGCTGGCTGGAAAACATCCTGACCCAGCGTTCCAGCCTGATGATCATCATCTCTCACGACCGTCACTTCCTGAACAGCGTGTGCACCCACATGGCTGACCTGGACTACGGCGAGCTGCGCCTGTTCCCGGGCAACTACGACGAGTACATGACCGTGGCGACCCAGTCCCGCGAGCAGCTGCTGTCGGACAACGCCAAGAAGAAGGCGCAGATCTCCGAACTGCAATCCTTCGTCAGCCGCTTCTCGGCCAACGCCTCGAAAGCCAAGCAAGCCACGTCCCGCGCCAAGGCGATCGACAAGATCCAGCTGGCCGAGGTCAAGCCATCGAGCCGTGTGAGCCCGTTCATCCGTTTCGAGCAGAACAAGAAGCTGCACCGCCAGGCTGTCATGGTCGAAAAAATGGCCAAGGGCTTCGACGGCAAGCCACTGTTCAAGGACTTCAGCTTCCAGGTTGAAGCTGGCGAGCGCGTGGCGATCATCGGCCCGAACGGTATCGGCAAGACCACCCTGCTGCGCACCCTGGTCAACGAACTGACCCCGGACGCCGGCAGCATCAAGTGGACCGACGCCGCAGAGCTGGGCTACTACGCCCAGGACCACGCCCATGACTTCGAAGACGACGTGACCCTGTTCGACTGGATGGGCCAGTGGACCCAAGGCGAACAAATGATCCGTGGCACCCTGGGCCGCATGCTGTTCTCCAACGACGAGATCCAGAAGTCGGTGAAGGTGATTTCCGGTGGTGAGCAAGGCCGCATGCTGTTCGGCAAGCTGATCCTGCAAAAGCCGAACGTGCTGATCATGGACGAACCCACCAACCACTTGGACATGGAATCCATCGAAGCGCTGAACCTGGCGCTGGAAAACTACCCGGGCACGCTGATCTTCGTCAGCCACGACCGTGAGTTCGTATCGTCCCTGGCCACCCGCATCATCGAGTTGAGCGCCACCGGCGTGATCGACTTCAGCGGCACCTATGACGACTACCTGCGCAGCCAAGGCGTGGTGTTCTAAGCACCCGCGGCTAGCCTGGCGAACCCGCTTGCTGTGGCGAGCAGGCTTGCCCTGCGCTGGGCTGCGAAGCAGCCCCAATAAAAAACACCGCGTTCTGCCAGGCAAAACGCGGTGTTTGGTTTTAGGGCCGCTACGCAGCCCAACGCAGGGCAAGCCTGCTCGCCACAACAAGCCTGCTCGCCACATCGAGCCTGTTCACCACAATAGAGCGGCTTATGATGACGGGCCTCTTCAGCAAAACCCGTTAGCCAGCTTCCTTTTCCCCCACGCCCTTGCCATCATGCCCTCACCGCCCGCCCGCGAATGAGTGACCATGCCTGCCGCCGCCCCCAGCTCCCTGTCGATCACCCTGCAGATCGTCTCCATTGTCTTCTACACCTTCATCGCGTTTATCTGCATCGGCCTGCCAATTGCGGTGATCCCAGGCTATGTGCATGAACAACTGGGCTTCAGCGCCGTAGTCGCCGGGGTCACCATCGGCTCGCAATACCTGGCCACCCTGCTCAGCCGCCCGATGGCTGGGCGCATGTCGGATAACGTCGGCACCAAACGCGCCATTGTGTTGGGTTTGGCCGGCATCCTGGTCAGTGGCGTGCTGACATTTTTCGCAACCTTGCTTGAAAGCATGCCCGCCGTGAGCCTTGGGGTATTGATCGTCGGCAGGCTGTTGCTCGGCGTGGCCCAAGGCCTGATCGGCGTTGGCACCATCAGTTGGTGCATGGGCGCGGTCGGTGCCGAACACACGGCGCGCTCGATCTCCTGGAATGGCATCGCGTCCTACGGCGCCATCGCGATTGGCGCGCCGCTGGGCGTGGTGATGGTGGCCGACTATGGCTACACCAGCCTGGGCGTCGCGCTGTCCGTGTTGGCCGCCTTGGGCCTGGTGTTGATCCGCAATAAACCGTCGGTGCCGGTGGTGCGTGGCGAGCGGCTGCCATTCTGGTCGGTGTTCGGGCGCATCGCGCCGTTTGGCGCCAGCCTGTGCCTGGCGTCTATCGGCTACGGCACGCTGACCACCTTTATCACCCTGTATTACCTCAACCGTGGCTGGGTCGGTGCGGCGTACTGCCTGACGGTGTTTGGCGTGTGTTTTATCTTGTCGCGCCTGGTGTTTATCTCCGCCATCAGCCGCTTCGGCGGGTTCAGCGCGGCGATTGCCTGCATGACCATCGAGACCGTCGGCCTGACCCTGTTGTGGCTGGCGCCCTCCACCGGTGTGGCGCTGATCGGCGCCGGGCTGACCGGCTTCGGTTTGTCGCTGGTGTACCCGGCGCTCGGCGTGGAGGCCATCAAGCAAGTGCCCAACAGCAGCCGGGGCGCGGGGCTGAGTGCGTATGCGGTGTTTTTTGATCTGGCCCTGGCGATTGCCGGGCCATTGATGGGCGCCGTGGCACTGAACCTCGGCTATGGCTGGATCTTCTTCTGCGCCGCGCTGCTGTCGGTCACGGCCCTGTGCCTGACCGTGCAGCTCAAGCGCCGCGCTTACTGATCAGCGGTCTGCAAACCGGCGCGGGTCGACTGACCCAGGGTATGCACGAAGAAGCGCCCCGCCTCCGAGATCAGGTCGCGGTGGATGCCTTCGCGGTCGACACCGTCGGCGTCCGTGCAAATCGCCGGCATGGCCAGCAGTTGGTCGCTGTCACACGGCGCCATGAACACAAAGTGCCCGGCCCCGGCCAATAGTTTGAAATCCGGCGGCTGCGGCAGTTTGCGCGCCAGGGCAGCGGCGTTCTTGTCCACGGCCACCAGCTTGTCGCCGTCGCCACTGTAGAGCAGCACCGGCACGTGCACATCGGCCAACGTGTGGCGGCCAAACATCAGGCTCAACGGCGCCATCAGCATCAAGGCGTGAATACGCGGGTCGGCTTGCGGCTGCAGGTCTTCACGGTCGACCACCAGCTCACCTTTGGTGGTGCAGGCATCGCGGTCTTCCGGGCGCTCCTGGCAATAACGGCGCAGGCGGTCGAAGTCCGGCTTGGCCCCGGCCAGGATCAGCGCGGTTTCGCCACCGGCTGAGTAACCGATAACGCCCACCTGGTCGATATTGACGAACGGCGACAGCATCGTATCCCCGAGCGTGGCGGTAATCGCTGCGGAAATCTGGATCGGCCGCCCGTACAGGTTGCTCACCGTGCCCAGGCGGCTGTGATCCTTGTAGTTGTCGCCGGGATGCAAAACGGCCACCACCACAAACCCTTTGCGCGCCAGCGAAGTGGCCAGGTCGTGCAGCGCCAGCGGTGTACCGGTGTTGCCGTGGGACAACATCAGCATCGGGAAACGCCCGATGGCCACTTTGGAATCCTGGGTGGCAGCCACGTGGTAGGGACCCAACTGCGTGGAATGCTCGTCATCGGTGGACGGATAGAACGCGATGGCGTTCATCGGCTGCTGATCCAGCGGGTCGAGAAAGCTCATGCGGTGAAAGCCCACACTCCAATGCGGGTGCGGCGCCGGGGCGGCGTGCACTGAAATCAGGCCACCGAGCAGGGAAAGAACCAAAACAGCACAAAGACGCATCATGGGGATGTCCACCTTTGCTGCGCGACCACGTTCAACACCCGCGGCATGTCGGTTTGAAAAGTCCATGGGCCAAGGCACTCGCTCCGGGTGATAAACCCATGCGTGCATAACCTGGGCCAAAGTAATGACAGCGGGTAAACGAAAAAACTCCGTACTCCGGTCGCGTTCAGGCGATCAGAATACAGAGTTTAGGCGCCCCGGTTCAGATTGGAACCGAACAGAGGCGAACTTTACACAAGCCTTACGCGGCGGCGAACAATTGTTCGTTGATCACTACGTTGGCGTCGCTCAAGGCCTTGCTGCGAACTTCTTCACCGTACGCCAGGCCTTGGGCGCGGACAAATTCGATATCAGTGATGCCGAGGAAGCCAAACACCAGTTTCAAGTAATCCTCGTGCCCCACATTGCTTGCCTGGCCCGCATGCAGACCGCCAGCGGTGGAAACAATGATCAGCTTCTTGCCACCGCACAGGCCTTCAGGGCCGGCTTCGGTGTAACGGAAGGTTTGGCCGGCCACGGCAATACGGTCGATCCATGCCTTGAGCTGGGACGGCACCGAGAAGTTGTACATCGGCGCACCGATGACTACAGCGTCGGCGGCGATGAATTCAGCCAGGGACGTGGCGCTCAGTTCAGCCTCGTGTTTTTGTACGGCGTCGCGCAATTCGGCAGCGGTGCCCAGGGCGCCCAGGGTCAGGCCGGAAAAGTGGCTGATGCCTTCGGCAGCCAAGTCACGATAGGTCACTTCCACACCTGGCTCAGCCGCTTGCCAGGCCTTGACCACACCAGCGCTGAGCTGACGCGAAGCCGAGTTGTCGCCGAGGATGCTGGAATCGATATGCAACAGTTTCATGCGGGTTCTCCAAGTGAGGATCGCGGCTGGGCGATCGAATGAAGTTAATCCTACACATGAACCCAATAGTCGATTAGACGGCACAAATGTGATTGTTCGTCCTGCCAGTAGGACAATCAGCTCGCCAACTCAGTGCGACGACACATAAATAGACGCCGACGAGGGCGCCGGCAACGCATAGGTGCGTTTCATCCACTGAATCTCCTCCTGGGGCGTACGCCCGAACAAGCGCTTGAACTCTCGGCTGAACTGCGAGGCACTCTCATAGCCCACCTGGGCACATGCCGTGGCGGCAGTGATGTCGTTGCGCAGCATCAGCAAACGCGCCTGGTGCAGGCGCGTGGACTTGAGGTATTGCATCGGTGAGGTGTCGGTGACCGTGCGAAAGTGCGCATGAAAACTCGGCACGCTCATCATCGCCTCGCGCGCCAACGCTTCCACGTCCAGGTGCTGGTGGTAGTCCCCATGAATCTTGCGGATTGCGCGTGCCACCTTGCCGAACTGGCCTTGGCGGTTAAGCGCGGCGCGCATCGAACCGCCCTGCTCGCCTGTAAGGATGCGGTAGTAGATCTCGCGCATCAGCGCGGGGCCGAGAACCTGTGCCTCCATCGGCGCACTCATGGCTTCGAGAAACCGCAGCAGCGACTCACTGAGTTTGTCGTCCATGGGCGAGGAATACATGCCGCGCGGCTTGGCTTCGAGCAATTCGGGAAACGCATCCAGCGCCAACATCAATTCGGCGGCGAGGGTGAAATCCAGGCGCAAGTACACCGCCAGCATCGGCTCTGCTTCGCTGGCCTCGGTTTCCATGGTGAACGGCACCGGCACCGACACCACCAGGTAATGCTGGGCGTCGTACAGGTAGATCTCTTCACCCAGGTAACCGCGCTTGCGCCCCTGGCAGACGATCACGATGCCGGGGTCGTACAGCACCGACACCCGGTGCAGCGGCCGATTTGAGCGCAGGAAACGCACATCCTCCAGAGCGCTCAGGTTATAGCCTTCGACAGGCGCCAAGCGCCCCATCAGCTCGATGATTTTGTGGGTGCGGCCCATGGCGCATGGCTCCTGGCGAAAACAGCACGGTACTGCGCAAACACCGATATGGCTATGCACTCATAGGAATAGGCAATCAGCACATTGGAATGGATATTCGCTCAAACCGCAGTGTTCCGTAGCCTGAAACAGCACTTTCAGCCTTCGGAGTTTGCCCATGCTTATCGTCTACAACCCTGCCACCGGCGAAGAAATCGGCCGTGTGACCAAGCACACCTCAGCCCAGGTCAAGGCCGCCGTTGACCGCACCTGCGCCGCCTTCCCCGAATGGTCCGGCAAACTCGCCAAGGAGCGCAGCGACATTCTGCGCCGCTGGCACGACAGCGTTAAGGCGGACAAGGAGGCCTTCGCCGAACTGCTGTGCCGTGAAAACGGCAAGTGCCTGAGCGAAGCCCGAGGTGAAGTCGACTACGGTTTGGGCTTTATCGAGTGGTACGCCGAAGAAGCCAAGCGCGTCTACGGCGACACCATCCCCACCCACGACCGCAACGCCACTGTGGTGGTGACCAAGGAAGCCATCGGCCCGGTAGCGGCCATTACGCCGTGGAACTTCCCGTTCATGATGATCACCCGCAAAGTCGCCACGGCCCTGGCCGCTGGCTGCACCATGGTGATCAAGCCCGCCGAAGACACACCGCTCACCGCCCTCAAACTGCTGGACTACGCACGCAAGGCCGGTATCGAAGCCGGTGTGCTTGAAGTGGTGGTGGGTGATCCCAAGGAGATCGGCCTGATCCTCACTGGCGACCCACGTATCCGCAAGATCTCGTTCACCGGCTCCACCGGTGTGGGCAAATTGCTCGCAGCGCAGTGCGCAGCGACTATCAAGAAGATGACCCTGGAGCTGGGCGGCAATGCGCCGTTTATTGTGTTTGAGGACGCCAACCTGGATGAAGCGGTAAAAGGACTGGTCGGCGCCAAACTGCGCAACTCGGGCCAGGTGTGCATCTCGCCGAACCGGATCTTTGTGCAGCACAGCATTCTCGAAGGCTTTATCGAACGCATGAAGGCTGCCGTCGCCACCATCGAAGTGGACCAGGGCCTGCGCGAAGGCTTTGTGGTCGGGCCGCTGGTCAATCAACTGGGTTTTGACAAAGTCGTGCGTCTGGTCGAGGACGCCAAGGCGGCGGGCGCCAACGTGCTGATGGGCGGCAAACCCCACGCCAAGGGCGGGCTGTTCTATGAACCGACCGTATTGACCGGCTTGCAGGACGATTCACCGCTGGCGACCGAGGAGATCTTCGGCCCCGTGTTCGCCGTCTACTCGTTCAAGGACGAAGAAGAAGTCATCGCCCGCGCCAACCAGACCGAGTTCGGCCTGGTGGCCTATGCCTACACCAGCGCGCTGGGCCGGTCGTTGCGCCTGTCACGTCAACTGGAGGCCGGCATGGTGATCCTAAACTCGGGTTCTGTGGGCACGGCGTCGGTCCCGTTTGGTGGCATCAAGCAGTCCGGCTATGGGCGTGAAGGCAGCTATTACGGGATCGAGGAGTACGTGCACGTGAAGTATGTGTTGATGGCGGGGGCGCAGTTCTAAGCCCTCTCACCCTCCAAAAGCCAGTGCCTGCAAGGTGCTGGCTTTTTTTTAGGCTGGATTTGCGCACGCCACACGCGGATAGTTCGTCCCACTGACAGGACAATAGGTTGACCATGCAAGACCTCAACGACCTCTACTACTTCGCCAAAGTCGTCGAAGCCGGCGGCTTTGCGGCGGCCGGCCGGCTGCTGGGGATTCCCAAGTCACGGCTGTCGCGGCGCATCGCCGAACTGGAAGAACGCCTTGGCGCCCGCCTGTTGCAACGCACCACGCGGCAATTGACCCTCACTGCCGTCGGCGAGCGCTACCTGCGCCATTGCCAGGCGATGCTGCTGGAAGCGGAAATGGCCGACGAGGCCGTGGCCAGCATGTCCAGCGAACCCCGCGGGCGCCTGCGCGTGAGTTGTCCGGTGGGCATGGCGCAGCACATGTTGCCAGGCATCGTTGCCGGCTTTCTCGCCGCTCACCCACTGGTGCAGCTGGAAATGACCCTGGTCAACCGACGCGTCGACCTGGTGGCCGAAGGTATCGATGTGGCCCTGCGCGTGCGCGAGTTGGGCGATGAAGACCCGTTGCTGGTGACCAAGCGCCTGCGCCAGGCCCAGACAGTCTTGGTGGCCAGCCCGCAGTTCCTGCAAGGCCGCCAAATCAACACCCCGGACGATCTCAAGCAATTGCCGGTACTCGCTGCGCTTGAGGCCGATCGCCTGGTGCACTTGCGGTTGATCGACCCGCAGGGCAATACCGAAAACCTATCCATGGAAGCGCGCCTGGGCATCGACGACTTTATCGTGCGCAAAGCCTGCGCCTTGCAGGGCCTGGGCTTTACCCTGCTGCCAATGATGTATTGCGAAGAGGAGCTGGCCAGCGGCCAATTGGTGCAGTTGCTGCCGCAATGGTCTTCGCCGGGCGGCTGGTTGCAGGCGGTCTACCCGCACCGCCGTGGCGTGTTACCGGCGATTCGGGCCTGGATCGACTATCTGGAAGAAGCCTTCAAGGGTTGCGGAGACCGTTTGCTATGAAGATGAGCGAAGCACAAGTCGCGGCATTCTGCCTGGGCCTGCCCGGCGCGCGGGAAGACTACAAGTGGGGCGGCGTGCGCGTGTTCTCGATTGCCGGCAACAAGATGTTCGCCCTGCAGAACCTGCGCGGTGACTCGCTGGCGTTCAAGGTCGACAAGGAGCTGTTCCTCGGCCATGTGGACCGCCCTGGCATCCACCCCGCGCCGTACCTGGCGCGGGCGCAGTGGGTGATCATGAACACGCCCTACCCGCTGGGCGCCGAGGAACTGCGTGGCCTGTTGCAGCGCTCGCACCAGTTGGTGGTAAGCAAATTGCCCAAGCGCGCGCAGGTGGGACTGAAGCTGGATTGATGGTTCAACGCGCAAACGGCAGTGCGCGCTCAATGGCCCTCGCCGCCGCCAGCGCCAAATGCTCGTGCCAGGGCCGTGCAACGATCTGTACACCCACCGGCAAACCCGAGTCAGCAGTACCGGCGCGCACCACCACACAGGGCCAGCCGGCCAGGCTGTATGGCAGCGTATGGCTGAACAACCCTGGCCGGGCGGTGCCCAGCAGCGGCGCCGGGGCCGCGTCAACCGGGCACAGGATAATGTCGTAGTCCGCCATGAACCCCAGCATGGCACTGCGAAACTGATCCCAATCCGAGAGCAACTGTATCGCCTGTGCCCCGGAGCCTTTGCCCATTGCCCAGTAGCGCTCGGTAATATCGCGAGCATTACGCAATGCCGAAGGGAACGCCTGACGGACCACGACGCCCGCACCTGCCAGCAAGTCGGCAGCCACCTGCAGCGTGACCTGGGTACACGTGTCTATCGGTTCGATGCCGCCCTCGCTGTACCAGGCGACGCGCAAACCATTCAGTGCCTGTGGAGGCATATCCGGCAGCGGCATTGGAATCACCCCACAATCGTGCCCATCCTCACCGGCGATCACCCGGAACACCAGGTCCAGGTCTTCGACATGCCGGGCCATCGGGCCGATCTGGCTGCGGCTATCACTCAACCCACCCGGGTGATCGAAAACCCCGGTGTTGGGCACCCGGCCCGTGGTGGGCTTCAAGGTACTGACTCCGCAAAAATGCGCCGGTATGCGCAGGCTGCCACCCGAATCGCTGCCCAGCCCCAGCGGCGAAAGGCCGGCAGCCACCGCAGCAGCTTCGCCACCGCTGCTGCCGCCGGGGCCATGGGACAGCGCATGGGGGTTACGGGTAGCGCCGTAGACCGGGTTATCGGTCACTCCACCGCCACCGCCCGGCGGGCAGTTGCTTTTACCCAAAAGAATGGCGCCGGCCGCTTTCATGCGCGTCACTGCAACAGCATCGTGCTGAGGACAATAATGAGCCCGATCAACCAGACCCGCTGCCGACACCACCCCACGGGTATCGAAAACATCTTTGACCGTGAAGGGAACGCCCTGCAACACGCCGCCATACTCGCCTTGGGCAATAGCACGATCAACCGCCCAGGCATCGGCCAACGCCGTATCGGCACAGACCTGCACCAGCGCGTTGACCGAGGGGTTGAGCGCCTCGATACGCGCAAGGTAAAAACTGACGATGGCGGTGGAAGTAAACTTGCGTTGTTGAATCAGCGCTGCAAGCTCAGTTGCCGAATGATGAAGCAATGAATCTGAAAAAGACATTCGTGTGGGCCCCGTGCGCTCAAGTGCCCGAAGCATAACGCGAGCCTGTTGCTGGTTTACAGGGCCGTCTGGGTAAGCTGCCTCCCGCAATCGCGTAGGAAATATCCCAGACGCATCAACACTATAAAACCGAGAGCAGCGTGCCGCCCAGGAACAGCTGGTCCAGCCAGAACACTTGGTGCAGCAACACAATCACCCAGAACAGCACCTGATACGACACCTTGCGCGTCTTGTGGCGAAACACCTGCTGGGCAATCAGCGCCCCCGGCCAACCGCCCGCCAGCTCCACGGCATGCAGGATATTTTCGCGCACGCGCGGGCCTTCGGCTTGGGCCTTGCGTTTGTCGCCCCAGTACAGGAAAAACGCCACCACGCTGACCACGCCATAGGCGGCCAGCGGGATCAGCGTCTCGCCGCGATACCACAACAGTGCCGCGCCAGTCAGCGGCGCGGCGCACAACAAAACAAAGATGAACACCTTCAAGCGCGGGTGTTGAATGCTCATGGCTTGACCGCCGTCCAGTCGATCCAGCCAAACTGCCAGGTCGCCAGGATCACCAGGCCAAACGCAATCCGATACCAGGCAAACGCCGCGTAACTGTGGCTGGCGATAAACTTGAGCAACGCCTTGACCGCAATCATCGCGAAGATGAACGAGGTGACAAAGCCGATGGCAAACACCGGCAAGTCATCGGGCTGGAACAGGTGACGGTACTTGTAGCCCGAATACACGGCAGCGCCGACCATGGTCGGCATGGCCAGGAAGAACGAGAACTCGGTGGCGGTCTTGCGCGACAGGCCGAACAACAGGCCGCCGATAATGGTCGCGCCGGAGCGCGAAGTGCCTGGAATCATTGCCAGGCACTGGGCCACACCGACCTTGAGCGCGTCTTTCCAGGTGATCTCATCCACCGTTTCAGCGTGCACTGCATGTTGGCGGCGCTCGGCCCACAGCATGATCACCCCGCCCACCACCAGCGCGGTGGCCACCGTGATCGGGTTAAACAGGTAATGCTTGATCAGGTCGGCAAAAATCACCCCCAACACCACCGCCGGCAGCACTGCGATGATCAGGTTGACGGTAAAGCGCTGGGCGTTGCGCTGGGTCGGCAAGCCGATCACCACGTCGAGGATCTTGCGCCGAAACTCCCAGACCACCGCGAGGATCGCGCCCAGTTGAATAATGATGTTGAACGCTTCAAAGCGTTCTCCGCCGAAGCCGATCAAGTCGGCGACGATAATCTGGTGCCCGGTGCTGGAGATCGGCAGGAACTCGGTCAGCCCCTCCACCACGCCAAGAATCAATGCCTGTATGGCGGTCCAAAAATCCATGTATCCCCCAAAGGTCATGCGCTGCGGCATGCCTTGTCTGTCTTTTTAATGTTCACTGACCACGTGCAATCGTGATGCGCTGCGGATTTTCACCAGCCGTGCGCAAAAATTTCGTGAAAAATCAGGGAGTACTCAGGTTTTTCGATTACAGGCCGAAAGCCTATCAGACAAGCTGGAATTGTCGATGCAGCACACAATTATAAAAAGCACGGAGTGACAGGACGATGAACAGTTTGCGCAGCATGTCGATCAGCCGCCGTCTTTGGCTGATCCTGATAGTCGCCGTGTTGATGCTGCTAACCTTGGGGCTGTTGATGCTAAAGCAGATCCATGGCGACCTCTACCAGGCCAAACGCCAGCAGACCCAGCACGTGGTGCAAACCGCCAGCGGCGTGCTGGCTTACTACCAGAACCTTGAAAAAACCGGCGTTCTCACCCGCGAGGCCGCGCAACAGCAAGCCCTCAGCGCAGTCCGTGGCTTGCGCTACGACCACGATGATTACTTCTGGATCAACGACCTGACGCCCGTGATGATCATGCACGCGGCCAACCCCAAGCTCGACGGCCAGAACCTCTCGGCAATCCGCGACCCGGACGGTTTTGCGGTGTTCAATGAATTTGTGATCCTGGCCAAGGCCAAGGGCGCCGGCATCGTCAACTATCGCTGGCCCAAACCGGGCGCCGACGCGCCGGTGGAGAAGACCTCGTATATCCAACTGTTCGAGCCGTGGGGCTGGATTATCGGCTCGGGCGTGTACGTGGACGATGTGCAGGCCGAATTCACCGGCCAGGTGTGGAAAGCCTCATTGATCGGCCTGGGCATTGCGCTGCTGATGGCGCTGTTGGTGATCCTGATCGCGCGCAGCATTGTGCATCCATTGCAGACGGCAGTGAATGCCATGGGCAATATTGCCAGCGGCGAAAGCGACCTGACCCGCACCCTCGACACCCACGGGCGCGACGAGGTCACTCAATTGTCGCAGCACTTCAATAGCTTTACCGCCAAGCTGCGCCAGGTGGTCGGCCAATTACAGGAGTGTGCCAACGCGCTGGGCCAATCTTCCACGGAACTGGGCACCAATGCCAGCCAGGCCCACGACCGTAGCCAGCAACAATCCCAGCAGATGGAGCTGGTGGCTACCGCGATCAACGAAGTGACCTATGGCGTGCAGGACGTGGCAAAAAATGCCGAGCATGCCGCCAGCGAAATGCGCGACGCCCAGGCCCAGGCGCAGCAGGGCCAAGTGAATATCGACGGCAGCCTGCAACAGATCGACCAGCTCTCCAGCACCATCAGCCAGGCCGTGGAGGTGATCCGCACGCTGTCCAGCGAAAGTACACAGATTGGTGGTGTGCTGGAAGTGATCCGTTCGATTGCCGACCAGACCAACTTGTTGGCCCTCAACGCCGCCATCGAGGCGGCGCGTGCCGGTGAACAGGGTCGCGGGTTTGCCGTGGTCGCCGATGAAGTGCGGCTGTTGGCCCAGCGCACGCAGAAATCCACCGCCGAAATCCAGGTGATGATTGAGCGCCTGCAAGGGCATTCGGAAGCAGCGGTCAAAGTGATCAGCGACAGCCACAGTGCCTCGCAACTGACCATTGAACAAGCTGGCCAGGCAGGTGCGAGCCTCACCGCCATTGGCCAGGCGTTGCGCAACCTCAATGGGCTGAATGCCTCGATCGCCAGCGCGACCTTGCAACAGGCGCACGTGGTGGAGGATATCAACCAGAACGTCACCCAGGCGGCGGGTTTGTCCCACAGCACGGCGCTGGCGGCGGAGCAGTCCAGTGTGGCGAGCGCGCATTTGCGTGGGTTGAGTGAGCAGCTTGGAGGGTTGTTGCGCCAGTTCAAGATCTGAGGCGAGCCCCTGTGGGAGCTGGCTTGCCTGCGATAGCATCACCTCGGTAAATCAGCCACACCGAGGTGATGCTATCGCAGCGGTGCGACGATTCGACAAGCCAGCTCCCACAGTGTGAAGATGCCTCACCTCTGGTTACAATCACCGCCCTCACCCACTCTCCCAAGGAACCGCCATGTCCGGGCTTGAATTGTTCGCCGCCGCCCTGGGGGTGATCGCTGTCTGGCTGACGGTCAAGCAAAACCCCTGGTGCTGGCCCATCGGCCTGGTGATGGTGCTGCTCTACACCTGGGTGTTCTTCGACGTAAAACTCTATTCCGACATGCTCCTGCAAGTGGTCTACGCCGCCCTGCAACTCTACGGCTGGTGGCAGTGGACCCGCGCCGGTGAGGTCGCGCAGGGTCGCCAGGTCACCAGCCTGGGCTGGTCCGCGATCATGGTCAGCCTCACCGTCGGTGCCGTGTTCAGTGGCCTGCTCGGCGCCGCCATGGCCCACTGGACCGATGCCGCGCAACCCTGGCTCGACGCCGCACTCACCGGTTTCAGCCTGGTGGCGCAAATGTGGATGGCGCAAAAACGCGTGCAATGCTGGCCGCTGTGGATCGCCGTGGACGTGATCTTCGTCGGCCTGTTCCTCTACAAAGGCCTGTACCTCACCGCCGCGCTGTATGCACTGTTCACCGTGATCGCCGTGCAGGGCTGGCGTGAATGGCGCGCCGACCCGGCGTTGCACGCATGAAAGTGGTGGTATTGGCCGGCCCCGAATCCAGCGGCAAAAGCTGGCTGGCCGCGCAACTGCACGCCCGTTTCGGTGGGCTGATGGTGGGTGAATACGTGCGCTACTTCATCGACCATTACCAGCGCGACACCACCCTGGCGGACATCCCGGCCATCGCCCGTGGCCAACTGGCCTGGGAAGACGCTGCGCGCGCCGAGCAGCCTCGCCTGCTGATCCTCGACACCCACCTGCTGACCAACAAACTCTGGAGCCAGACCCTGTTCGGTGATTACCCGGCGTGGCTGGATGATGAGTTGCTGGCCCGCCATTACGACCTGCACCTGTTGCTGTCCCCCGAGGACGTGGAATGGAGCGCCGACGGCCAGCGCTGCCAGCCGGAACTGGCGGATCGCCGGGTGTTTTTCCAGGGCAGCCTGGACTGGATCGAACAGCATCAGCAACCCGCCCTGGTGATTCGTGGCGACTGGGAAGCACGCCGCGCCATAGCCTTTGAGGCGGTGGAGCAACTGCTTGCCTAGCCGTGCCGAGGACAACCCATATGAATACCTCACTGCGTATCGCCATTGTCGGCGCCGGCCCCGGCGGTTTGACCTTGGCGCGTATCCTCCACCGCCACGGCGTGGCCGCCTGCGTATTCGAACGCGAACGCGGGCCGCTGGAACGCCCCCAGGGCGGCACCCTGGATCTGCATGTCGAATCCGGCCAACTGGCGCTGCAGCAGGCCGGGCTGGAAGACGCCTTCCGGCGTATCGCGCGCTATGAAGACCAAGGCGCGCGCCTGATGGATCAGCACGGCCATCTGCTGTTCGAAGCCCCCAACCCCGATGACGGCGAGCGCCCGGAAGTCGACCGCACCCAGTTGCGCCAGATCCTGCTGGATTCGCTGCCTGAAGGCTGTGTGCAATGGGGTGTGAGCATCAATGACATCCGCCCGGCCGGTGTTGCACGCTGGACACTGCATCAAGGCGAGATCACCCACGGCCCCTTCGACCTGGTGGTCGGTGCCGATGGCGCCTGGTCCAAACTGCGCCCATTGCTCTCGCCCTACCTGCCGCAGTACAGCGGGCTGACGTTTATCGAATTCGGCATCGATGATGTCGACCGCCAACACCCGCACATTGCCACGCTGGTGGGGCGCGGCAGCCTGCAAGTGCAAGGCGGCGCCAAGGCGATCATCGTGCAGCGCAACGCCCATGCGCATCTGCGCGGGTATGCGATTTTTCGCGTGCCCACCGAGTGGGCAGCCGACCACCTCAGCCTGCCTGCACTCAAGGCTCAGTTTGCAGGCTGGCACCCGGACATTCTGGCGCTGTTTGAAGCGGCAAATGAAAGCGTCCTGGCCAGGCACATCCACGCCCTGCCGGTGGGCCATCGCTGGGTCCACCGCCAGGGGTTGACGTTGATTGGGGATGCGGCGCACCTGATGTCGCCGTTTGGCGGCGAAGGCGTGAATGCCGCGATGCTCGATGCGGCCGAACTGGCCCAGCAGTTGCTCCACACGCCTGACTGCTCAGCCGCAGTGCAGGCGTATGAAAACCACATGTTCGAACGGGTGATACCGGCAGCCCAGGGCAGCGCCGAGGGCGCCGCCATCCAGTTATCCCACGACAGCCTGGCGCTGTCCCTGGCCTTCCTGAATCAACACCTCACACCTCAGTAACCGAGCGACAACCCGGTATTGCGGCGTGGGTCGTTAGCCCCGTAGAAACGGTTGTTGCCCACCGGCTTGCCACCCAGCGAAGGCGCACCCACCAGGATCGCCGCCAAGTGGTTGGCATCCTGGGGGCCGGCAAACTTGTGGCCCCAGCTTTCGAGAATCTTCTGGGTGTCCGGGCTGACCGCGAAGGTTTCCAGGTTGGTGGTCTCCGGCATCCACTGCTGGTGGAAACGCGGCGCGTCTACCGCTTCCTGGATGTTCATCTTGTAGTCGATGACATTGAGGATGGTCAACAAGGTAGCGGTGATGATCCGGCTGCCGCCCGGTGTACCGACCACCATCACCGCCTTGCCATCCTTGGTGACGATGGTCGGGCTCATCGACGACAGCGGCGCCTTGCCCGGTGCGATGGCGTTGGCTTCGCCCTGCACCAGCCCGTACATGTTCGGCACACCGACCTTGACGGTGAAGTCGTCCATTTCATCGTTGAGGATCACCCCGGTCTTGCTCGCCATCACGCCGGCACCGAACCAGTCGTTGAGGGTGTAGGTCACGGACACCGCGTTACCCCACTTGTCGACGATCGAATAGTGCGTGGTGTTGTTGCCTTCATGGGGCGACACACCCGGCTTGATCGCCTGGGAATCACCCGCCTTCTGCGGCTCAATGGCGGCACGCAGCTTGGCGGCGTAGTCCTTGTCCAACAGGTGCGCGATAGGGTTCTTGACGAAATCCGGGTCACCCAGGTAGCTGTTACGGTCCACGTAAGCGTGACGCATCGCTTCGATCTGGTAGTGCAGGCCTTGGGCCGAGTGATAGCCGAGGTCGGCCATCGGGTAACCTTCGAGGATGTTCATGATCTGGCAGATCACCACACCGCCGGAGCTTGGCGGCGGTGCCGAGACCACGTGGTAGCCACGGTAATCGCACTCGATGGGCGCCAGTTCGCGGGTCTTGTATTTGTCGAGGTCGGCCTGGGTGATGATGCCCTTGCCGGCCTGGCTGGAATCCACCAGCGCCTTGGCCACCCAGCCTTTATAAAAGCCGTCGGTGCCCTTGGCGGAGATTTCCTTGAGGGTCTTGGCCAGGTCTTTCTGCACCAGTTTCTGGCCGACCTGCATCGGTTGGCCGTTGTGCAGGAAGATCCCGCGCAGGTCTTTGTCTTTTTCGAACTCGCCGGTGGCGGTGTGCAGCAGGTCGATATCGCCCTGCTCCAGTTCAAAGCCGTTTTCGGCCAGTTTGATCGCCGGGGCAATCACCTGGGCGCGCTTGAGGGTGCCGTATTTGTTCAGCGCGGTTTCCATGCCGGACACGGTGCCGGGTACGCCGACGGCCAAGTGGCCCTTGGCGCTGAGGCCGTCGATCACCTTGCCGTCTTTGTCCAGGTACATGTCGGCAGTGGCCGCCAGCGGGGCTTTTTCACGGAAGTCCAGGAAGGTCTTGCGCCCATCTGCCAGCTGCACGGTCATAAAGCCACCGCCACCGAGGTTGCCCGCTGCCGGGTACACCACGGCCAGCGCATAGCCCACGGCAACCGCCGCATCCACCGCGTTGCCGCCGGCCTTGAGTACATCCACGCCAACATGAGTGGCCAAATGCTGGGCGGTCACCACCATGCCGTTTTCACCGGCCACCGGGGCTTGTGAGGCGGCTTGCACGCCGTTGACCGTCAACACCAGCGCAGTGGCAATCAGGGTAAGGCTGAAGGGTTGGTATTTCATCCATGGCTACTCTATTTATTGAGGTGCACCAAAATAGCCCGACTAGGATCCAATCCCCAGCGCAATGGCGTTTTTATTACAGAACTTGTCGGTCATAGAACGGGCACGAAAAAGCCCATGCTATATTTCGCGCCCAGACTGGCGGCAAGGCGCTTTGTGATGGCGATCAAGAAGACCGGAATTCGAGCGCAACAGGCCGACCAGACACGTGCGCGTATCTTGCAGGCGGCAGTCAAGGTGTTCACTCGCGACGGCTATTCCGGTGGGCGCGTCGACACTATTTCCAAGGCCGCCGACTCCAACGACCGCATGCTTTATTACTATTTCGGCAGCAAGGAACACCTGTTCGTCTGTGTGCTGGAACATGTCTATGAACAGTTCAATAAGGCCGAAAGCAAACTCAAGCTGGACCTGGGAGACCCCGTGCAAGCCTTGCGTGAACGGGTGGCATTTATCTGGAGCTACTACGTCAAGCACCCCGAGTTCGTAGCGATCCTGAGCATCGAGAATCTGCACCAGGGCAAGCATGCCCAGCAGTCCGGCGAGATGCGCAGGTTGTCGGGCGAAGCGGTTGGCGTCTTGCGCCCGATCATCGAAGCCGGCCAGGCCCAAGGTGTGTTTCGCCAGGACATCGACCTCAAGCACGTGTATTTGATGATTGCCTCGCTCTGCTACTTCTACAACTCCAACCGCCACACGCTCAGTTCGTTCCTGGGTGAAGACTTGGGGGATAAGGAGCATCAGCAGGATTGGCTGGGGTTTATCAGTGACTTGGTGCTGCGTGGTGTAACGCCGATTCCACTGTAGCAACCGGCTCATCCTGTGGGAGCGGGCCTGCCTGCGATGGCGGTCTTTTGGTGTACATATCCGTCACCGCAGCAACGGATATACACCCATAGCCCCTCTCAAAAGCACCACCGAAACAAATAAAACAATCCCATGCTCAACAGCACCGTAATCAACACGCTACGTGTCCAAAACATCAAGGCCACCGCGCAGACTCCCGCCAGCAAGTAAGGATTCGTCGGGCTCAAATTCAGCGTGTGATCAGCGAGAAAAATAATCGGCCCGCAGATCGCCGTCAGCATGCCCGGCACCGCAAACCCCAGGAACTCCCGCGCCCCCCGATTAAGCCGTACCGGCAGGCGCGGCTCGATAAACAGGTATCGGTTAAGGAAAACCACCAGCCCCATGGCCACAATCATGATGTAGATCACTTCTGCCCTACCCCCAGCCGCTTGCAGGCAAACCCCGCACTCATGCCCAACACCCCGGACACCACCACCGCCGACTCCCAGTGCAAAAAGCTCAACCACACCGAAAACAGCAACGACACCGCCACGCACACAACCGTCGGCACATCACGCACCACGGGTGTGATCAACGCGATAAAGGTGGCGGCAATCGAAAACTCCAACCCCAACTGGTCAAGCCCGGGAATGCTTTTGCCAAGCACGATGCCAGCCAGGGTGAAGAGGTTCCAGGCGATGTAGAACGTCAGGCCCACCCCCAGCGCATACCAGCGATTGAACGTCTCGCGGTCATAGTGGTTGACCAGCGCGAAGAACTCATCGGTCAGCAGAAAGCCCAGGCTCATGCGCCAGCGGGCGTTGAGTGACGAGAGTGTCGGGCGCATGTGCATGCCGTAGAGCAAATGTTGGGAAGTCAGCAGCAGCGTGGTCAGCACGATCGAGATCAGGCTGGCGCCGCTCTTGACCATGCCGATGGCCACCAGCTGCGCGGCACCGGCAAACACGATGGCGGACAAGCCCTGGGCCTGCAGCGGGGTAAATTGCGCATCAATGGCCATGGAGCCGGCGAGCAGCCCCCACGGCGCACAGGCCAGGGATAACGGGATAACGGCGATAGCGCCGCGGGCGAAGGCGTAATGCGGTAAGGCAGTGGGCATGGAGACGGCTCATCGACAGACAGTCGACAAGCATGCCAGCGTTTAAAGCGGGTTGTCTTGAACGATCTTGCTCACTCAGGCGAGCTTGACCGATACCTGCTCCACCGAGTCGCGCGCCTCACGCAATTCATGGGCGTCCTGATTGAGCCGGTGAATGGTGTTGAGCAGGCGTTGGCGCAGCACTTCATCGCCGAGCTTTTCGACGGCGCGCATCAGGTCAAACGCCGCGGTTTCGTTATTGTCCGCGACGGAATCGAGGGTCTTGCGCAGGTTGCGAGTGGCACGGGTCACGCGGGTTCATCCTTCATCAGCAATGGGCAGGCACTTTAGGACATTCGTGTTTCATTTTAATTTCAGTCACTTGTGGTGGATTGAGCGGGGTTTGATCCACATCAATCGAATTCAGGAATTGACCTACACATATGGATATTCGTATATTCGGATAACCATATACAAAGAAGACCCTGATCATGTCGGCCCCCTTCTCACCGCCCACCCTGTTCAAATGCCTGGCTGACGCGACTCGCGCCCGCTTGACGTTATTGATCCTGCGCGAAGGCGAACTTTGCGTGTGCGAACTGATCCATGCTCTGGACGACAGCCAGCCAAAGATCTCGCGGCACCTGGCGCAACTGCGCAGTTGCGGGCTGCTGCTGGATCGTCGTCAGGGCCAATGGATCTACTACCGCATCAACCCGGCACTGCCCGCCTGGGTCACGCAAGTGCTGGACACTACCTTGCAAGCCAACCAACCCTGGTTGCACCACGACGCGCAGCGTCTTGATGCCATGGGTGACCGACCACAACGGGCCAGCACCTGCTGCTGAGCCATCGGAGCGTTTATTCATGCTTGTCGCAATTGGCATTTTTATCTTCACCATCGTTCTGGTCATCTGGCAGCCCAAAGGCCTCGGGGTCGGCTGGAGTGCAAGCATGGGCGCCATTCTGGCCCTGGCCTGCGGGGTGATCAGCCTGGCGGATATTCCGGTGGTGTGGCACATCATCTGGAACGCCACCGGCACCTTTGTTGCGCTGATCATCATCAGCCTGCTGCTCGACGAAGCCGGCTTCTTTGCCTGGACCGCCCTGCACGTGGCGCGCTGGGGCCGTGGGCGTGGCCGGCGGCTGTTTGCCTATATGGTGTTGCTGGGCGCGCTGGTCTCGGCGCTGTTTGCCAACGACGGCGCCGCGTTGATCCTCACGCCCATCGTCATGTCGATGCTGCTGGCCTTGCGCTTTTCCCCGGCGGCCACCCTGGCGTTTGTCATGGGCGCTGGGTTTATCGCGGATACCGCGAGCTTGCCGCTGGTGGTGTCGAACCTGGTGAATATCGTCTCGGCGGATTACTTCAAGATCGGCTTCAACGAGTACGCAGCAGTAATGGTGCCGGTGAACTTCGTCAGTGTCGCCGCCACCCTTGCGGTGCTGCTGTGGTTCTTTCGCCGCGACATTCCCCAAGCCTACGACCCGGCCGACCTGGAAGACCCCGCCAGCGCCATCCATGATCGTGCGACCTTCCGCGCGGGCTGGTGGGTGCTGGGTATCTTGCTGGTGGGCTGTTTCGCGCTAGAGCCGCTGGGCATTCCCATCAGTGCGATTTCTGCCGTGTGCGCCGTATTGCTGCTGGTGATCGCCGCCAAGGGCCACAAGATCTCTACGCGCAAAGTATTGAGAGAAGCGCCGTGGCAGATCGTGATCTTTTCCCTGGGCATGTACCTGGTGGTCTACGGCCTGCGTAACGCCGGCCTGACCACCTACCTCGCGACCTGGCTCGACACTTTTGCCACCTACGGCGTGTGGGGCGCGGCCATGGGCACCGGCGTGCTGACGGCGCTGTTGTCGTCGGCGATGAACAACCTGCCGACGGTGCTGATCGGCGCGCTGTCGATCGAGTCCAGCCATGCCGTGGGCGTGGTCAAGGACGCGATGATCTACGCCAACGTGATCGGCAGCGACCTGGGCCCCAAAATCACTCCGATCGGCAGCCTGGCCACCTTGCTGTGGCTGCATATCCTGGCGCGCAAAGGCATCACCATCACTTGGGGTTATTACTTCAAGGTCGGCATCGTGCTGACCTTGCCGGTGCTGTTGATCACCCTCGCCGCCCTCGCCTTGCGCCTGAGTCTCTGAAGGAAATACCGCTATGAAAGTCCTGTTCATGTGTACCGCCAACAGCTGCCGCAGCATCTTGTCCGAGGCGATGTTCAACCACCTGGCGCCGGCAGGTTTCGAGGCGATCAGCTCCGGCAGTTTCCCCAAGGGCCAGGTGCTGCCGCGCAGCCTCAGCACGTTGCAGGCAGCGGGCATCAGTACCGAAGGTTTGTACAGCAAGGGCAATGAGGCCTTTGAGGGCAGCCCGCCGGATGTGGTGATTACAGTGTGCGACAAAGCTGCGGGCGAAGCGTGCCCGGTGTATTTCGGGCCGGCGGTGAAGGCGCACTGGGGGTTGGAAGACCCGTCGGATGTTCAGGGTGACGAGGCCCGTGTAGACGCCGCCTTCGAGGCCACGCTCAGCACCATCGAAAGGCGTTGCAAGGCGTTCCTGGCCTTGCCCTTCGCCCAACTCAGCCCTGCCGAGTTGAAGGCAGAACTGGCCCGCATCGCAGCGCTTTAACCGGAGAACACAATGACCACCCTGCCCAATCTCAACAGCACCCTCGCAGGCCCGCTGCCTGTCGGGCCAGGCCACCCGCCGCGCATCCTGCTGCTTTACGGCTCCACACGCCCGCGCTCATTCAGCCGCTTGCTGGTGGAAGAAGCCGCGCGGCTGTTGCGCCACTTCGGAGCCGACACGCGGATTTTCAACCCTTCGGGCCTGCCGTTGCCCGACGATGCGCCCATCGATCACCCTAAAGTCCAGGAGCTGCTGGACCTGATGCAATGGTCCGAAGGCCAGGTGTGGTGCTCGCCCGAGCGCCACGGTTCGATGTCGGCAGTGTTCAAGGCCCAGCTCGACTGGGTGCCGCTGGCCCTCGGCGCCGTTCGCCCGACCCAGGGCAAAACGCTGGCGGTGATGCAGGTGTCCGGCGGCTCGCAATCGTTCAACACCGTCAACCAACTGCGCGTGCTGGGGCGCTGGATGCGCATGTTCACGATCCCCAACCAATCCTCGGTGCCCAAGGCGTTCATGGAGTTCGATGACCAGGACCGCATGAAACCATCGGCGCTTTACGATCGCGTGGTGGATGTGATGGAAGAGTTGGTGAAGTTCACCGTTTTGCTGCGTGATCGCCCGGAGCTGGTGGACCGCTATTCAGAGCGTAAGGAAAGCGCCGATGAGCTGTCGCAGCGTGTCAACCAACGGTCGATTTGAGCAGCCCTGCTGGCGTATGCTCGCGCCAACCGCATCCTGAGCTGAATCATGAGCACTCTGCACCACGCCTTGCTGGGCAACTACGAAGTCAGCAGTACAGCCTGCACGGGCCTGACCTTTGCCAGACACAGCCATGATGAGTGTGTAATCGGCGTCAACCTGGTCGGTGAGGAAAAGGTCTGGCTGGACCGCCGCGAATTCGAGGCCGGGCCGGGCAGCATTACCCTGTATAACCCCGGTCAGATTCAGGGCGGCGGCGCGGCGCAAGGCGCGCCTTGGCACTTTGTCAGCCTGTATGCCACAGCCGATCAGCTGGCGGCTGACCTTGGGTTGGCGCAGCTGGAGTTCGATCGCTCGTTGTGCTTCCAACCTGATCTGGCGCAGCGCCTGGCGGTAGCGGTGAAAGGCGCCTTGAGTACCGATGCATTGGTCCGCGATCTCAATGAAGAGGCGTTGGTGTTGCTACTGGGTGAAGTGGTCGGCGTCAGTGGTGTACGTGTGCCTGGCAGCATGGCAACGGGCAAAAGCATGATCAACCGCGCCCAGGAATTGCTCGCTGCACACTTGCATCAAGGGTTGCCTCTAGGCCACCTCGGCGATGAGCTGGGATTGTCCAAATTCCATCTGCTGCGCGCTTTCCAGAAGGAAACCGGACTCAGCCCGCGCCAGTGGGCGATGCAACTGCGCACCCGCCGCGCCAAAGGCCTGTTGCGCAACGGGGTGGCGGCCGGCGAAGTCGCCCATGACTTGGGCTTTGCTGACCAAAGCCACCTCAACCGCCATTTTCGCGCCGCCTATGGCATCACGCCCGGCCGCTATCAAAGCGTGTTGAAGCGCTGAACAGCGCAATCTGGTTCAAGACGAACGCTTTCCCCATCGCCACACTGCCTGGACTTTCTTGAAGGAACGCGGGCATGTTGACGATCTTCTTTTATGCGCTGGTATTCGGTTTTGTGTTTTGCCTCTCGCCCGGTGCCGTGCTGGCGGAAACGTTGCGCCGTGGCTTGCTGCACGGTTTTACCCCGGCCTTGCTGGTGCAGATCGGCTCATTGGTAGGCGATGCGGTATGGGCGGTGATCGGCCTTACCGGCATCGCCTTGCTGATCCAGCATGACGCGGTGCGTGTACCCCTGACGGTGGTCTGCGCGCTGTACCTGGCCTGGCTGGGTATCCGCAGCTTGATTGATGCCTGGCGCTTGCCCGAGGCGAGCGACGCGCCCGCCAGCTCCGGGCAAAATGCGCTGGCGGTGGGCGCGGCGATTTCACTGGCTAACCCGAAAAACATCGTCTATTGGGGCGCGCTGGGCAGCGCCTTGTCCGGCATCGTCGGGGCTGCGCCCAGCCATGGGCAAACACTGATGTTTTTTGCAGGCTTTATGCTGGCCTCGGTGTTGTCCTGCTTTCTGATTGCAGCGTTGGTCAACCTGCTGCGCAAGAACGCCTCAGCGTTATGGCAACGCATCAGTTATGGCGCCTGTGGTGTGGTATTGATTTATCTGGCAGTTCTGGCCGCGCAAGGCATATGAAGTTATATAAGGTGAAACTTGTCTGCGCCTCTTATCTGAATGAACTCTGAACACAGGGTAATTTAACTCATCCTGCGTTGACATTTTGCAACCAGCTAAGTAGATTGCCCCTGCCCACAACTGGGGCCTTTTTTAAACCTCACAAAAGAAGCCAATGGACACAGTATCTAGTCGCTGTCCGAGCACCGTTCACGCGGGCATCGGGCGCCAAACCCAGAATATGACAGGACTCGCCTTCCAGGTCCGGTAAGCTGCGCTAGAGCTTGATGCTCCACCGTAACTGCCTCACCGGTCGCCCGTCCGGTCCCGAGGTGTGTTATGACCTTTCAACTGATTGTTTTGCTTGACATTCGCACGCTAGCCGCAGCCCTGCGCGCCAAGCTGTGCCGCGAGCCCGCTGGCTTTTCACCTACCCGCTCGGCCTTTGCTGCACCCTCTCCCCTAGCCAGTAAAGATCAGCTGCGCCCAGCTCCCCCGCTGGCGCACTGGCGTGTCTGCCCTGCCAGCGGCCAATTGCTGCAGCACTGGGACCACGCTGACCCTCAAGACCCGCAGAGACCTCAGGTTTCCACCCTGGCTCAAGCCAGCCTGTTGCTCGGTTTTTACCTGAGCAATCGCGCCGCTTAAACCAGCTGGAAACAGCAACTTCCTGATAATTATTCTGGAGTTCGTTATGAACACATCCAGTAGTAGCCCGCTGCGCGCCAGTTAACTAACGCGCACTTGGCGGGCGCTGTAGAAGTTATGTGAACACCCTATTTAAACCGATCGCGAAGTCCGCGGCTCGGCATGCTTTCGCTCGCCTGTATTCAGGTAAGTACCGGGTATGTTTTGTCGAGAATTGGCGACAGGAGTACAGACAATGAGCGCCGTAAAAAACACGCCTCTGCACAAAAAGAATGGCACCGACACCGACACCAAACTGTCGATGCGTGCCGCCCGTGAAGCCCAGAACGGCCTGTCGGCCACCCTCGCCAATGTGCGTGCCACCCAGGACGGCCTGACCGAACTGGACGCCTCGGCACGTCTGCAACGCGAAGGCTACAACGAAGTGGCCCACGACAAGCCGCCTCACGCCATCGTCCAGTTCCTGCAGGCACTGAACAACCCGTTCATCTATGTACTGCTGACGCTCGCCGGGATCAGCTTTGTCACTGACTACTGGTTACCATTGCAGGCCGGTGAAGAAGTGGATTTGACCAAGGTCATCATCATCATGACCATGGTGCTGCTCAGCAGCCTGCTGCGTTTCTGGCAGGAGCACCGCTCGGCCAAATCCGCCGAAGCCCTCAAAGCCATGGTGCGCACCACCGCCACCGTATTGCGCCGCGAGCAAGTCGGCAGCCAGCCGATCCTGCGCGAAGTGCCGATGCGCGACCTGGTCGCCGGTGACATCGTGCAGCTGTCTGCCGGCGACATGATTCCGGCCGATATCCGCCTGATCGAATCCCGCGACCTGTTTATCAGCCAGGCCGTGCTGACCGGCGAAGCCTTGCCGGTAGAGAAGTACGACACCCTGGGCGATGTCACGCAAAAATCCGCCTCTACACTGGCGGCCGACCAAGGCAACCTGCTGGACCTGCCGAACATCTGCTTCATGGGCACCAACGTGGTCAGCGGCCGCGCCAAGGCCGTGGTGGTCGCTACCGGGCCGCGCACTTACTTCGGCTCCCTGGCCAAGGCAATTGTCGGCTCCCGCGTGCAAACCGCCTTCGACCGTGGGGTGAACAGCGTCAGCTGGCTGTTGATCCGCTTCATGCTGGTGATGGTGCCGATCGTGTTCTTCCTCAATGGCTTCTCCAAGGGTGACTGGGGCGATGCGTTCCTGTTTGCCCTGGCGGTGGCCGTGGGCCTGACCCCGGAAATGCTGCCGATGATCGTCAGCGCCAACCTGGCCAAGGGGGCTACCGCCATGGCCAAGCGCAAAGTGGTGGTCAAGCGCCTCAATGCGATCCAGAACTTCGGTTCGATGGACGTGTTGTGCACCGACAAGACCGGCACGCTGACCCAGGACAAGATCATCCTCGAGCATCACGTCAACGCCTTCGGCCAGCGTGATGACGCGGTGCTGTCCCTGGCCTGGCTCAACAGCTTCCACCAGAGCGGCATGAAGAACCTGATGGACCAGGCCGTGGTGCAGTTCTCGGAGCAGAACCCCAAGTTCCAGCTACCACTGGCCTACAGCAAGGTCGATGAACTGCCGTTCGACTTCGTACGCCGTCGCTTGTCGATTGTGGTGCGCGACACGGCCGGCGACCAGTTGCTGGTGTGCAAGGGCGCCGTGGAAGAGATGTTGAGCATCTCCACGCACATGCTCGAAGGTGGCACCGCCGTGCCGCTGGATGATCAACGCCGTGAAGAACTGTTGGCATTGGCCAACGACTACAACGAAGACGGCTTCCGCGTCTTGGTGGTGGCGACCCGCAATATCCCTAAATCCATGGCGCGCCAGCAGTACACCACGGCCGATGAGCGCAACCTGGTGATCCAGGGCTTCCTGACCTTCCTTGATCCACCGAAGGAAACCGCAGGCCCGGCGATTGCCGCGCTGCAACAAATCGGCGTAGCGGTAAAAGTGTTGACCGGTGACAACGCTGTGGTCACCAGCAAGATCTGCCGCCAGGTCGGCCTGGAGCCCGGCCAGCCGCTGCTGGGTGTGGAAATCGAAGCGATGGACGATGCCACGCTGCTGCGTCGCGTCGAAGAACGCACAGTGTTTGCCAAGCTCACGCCACTGCAGAAGTCCCGCGTACTCAAAGCCTTGCAAGCCAACGGCCACACCGTGGGCTTCCTCGGCGACGGCATCAACGATGCCCCGGCGCTGCGTGATGCCGACGTGGGTATCTCGGTGGACAGCGGCACCGATATCGCCAAGGAATCGGCCGATATCATCCTGCTGGAAAAGAGCCTGATGGTGCTGGAAGAAGGCGTGCTCAAGGGCCGCGAAACCTTCGGCAACATCATGAAGTACCTGAACATGACCGCCAGCTCCAACTTCGGCAACGTGTTCTCGGTGCTGGTGGCCAGTGCGTTCATCCCGTTCATGCCGATGCTGGCGATTCACCTGCTGCTGCAAAACCTGATGTACGACATCTCCCAGCTGGCCTTGCCATGGGACAAGATGGACAAGGAATACCTGGCCAAACCGCGCAAGTGGGATGCGAAAAACATCGGCCGCTTCATGATCTGGATCGGGCCAACCTCGTCGATCTTCGACATCACCACCTTTGCGCTGATGTGGTACGTGTTCAGCGCCAACAGCGTGGAAATGCAGACGCTTTTCCAGTCCGGCTGGTTTATCGAGGGCCTGCTCTCGCAAACCCTGGTGGTGCATATGTTGCGCACCCGCAAGATCCCGTTCTTCCAGAGCACAGCTGCCTGGCCGGTGTTGATGATGACCACCATCGTCATCTGCCTGGGGATCTACGTGCCGTTCTCGCCGCTGGGCACCCTGGTGGGCCTGGAGCCGCTACCGCTGGCGTACTTCCCATGGCTGGTCGGTACCCTGCTCGCCTACTGCTGCGTGGCCCAACTGATGAAAACGATCTACATCCGCCGCTTCAAGCAGTGGTACTGATCACCCCCGCCGTTTAAACGGTGGCGGTCGCCCGATCGCCACCGTGCATCACAAGGACCCTGACTATGCGCATCCTGATCTGTGCAGGTCGTCATTACGCCGACACCAAAAAGACCCGCCAAGTGCTGGACGCCTACCACCGCTTGCGCCCGGTGCAGGTATTGATACACGGCGGCAACCAGTTCCTGGGCAGCGACATCGAGGAATGGGCGCGGGAAATGAGCATCGACGTGGTGCGCTACCCGCCCAATTGGCAACGCCACGGCAAGCAGGCGGAACGCCAGCGCAACCATTTCATGCTCGCCGACAGCCGCCCCGACGTGATCATCGCCCTGCCGGGTGGTGACGACACCTCGGAGCTGGTCTGCCAGGCCAAAGCCAGCGGCATTTCGGTGCTGACCGTAGAAAGCTGAATTCAAGCGAGGTGCATCATGCACAAAAAACACAGCCCTGAACGTCACGACGGGTTTGCCAAATATCGCGCGCGCCATTATCGCGGCGCTCGCCACACCCTGCTGTTGCTGCCACCGGCCAAGCGCCGCGCGCTGCAACGTAACCTGATCTTTATCGGCACCACACTGGGCCTTATTTTACTGATCGCGCTGTTTTCCAAAGCCCAGGCGGCCGGCGGCTCCTATGTGGTCGACGACGGCGGGATCAACGATCCGGGCGAGTGCAGCGTCGACGCCTGGTACACCGCCAACCGGCATCAAGGCAACATTCATAACCAGACGCTTAACCCGGCGTGTACCTTCAGCGCGCTACCTGCCGTGGAATGGAGTGCAGCACTGTCGCGCGCCAGCAATGCGGGGGAAGCCGAGACGCAAATCAGCCCGCAGGTAAAGGCCCAAGTGTGGTCGCAGGAGGCGTTGGGGCTGCAAATCGCGGTGTCTGCCACCAGCCACTTTGCCCTGGACCGCCAGCATGCATTCGACGGCGCGGACTTTAATGTACCGTTGACCTGGCAACCGGTGCAGGCATTGCGCCTGAGCCTCAATGGCGGCTGGACCCATGCCTACAACGGCGGAGAACAAAACCACCGCCTGACGTGGGGCGCAGGCTTTGAGTACCAGTTGGCAGACGCGCTCACGCTGATCGGTGAGCGCTACGGCCAGGAAGGCGGTGACCAGGCTTGGCAGGCCGGGCCGCGGTTCCATGTGGGCAAGCTGGTGGATGTGGATGTAGTGGTCGGGCAGAGCCTCACCGGTGATCACAACCAATGGTTGACCACCGGCGCGACCGTGCGTTTTTAAGGTTTTTTAGCTTGCTGCTCCAGGTGTAGTTGCAACTCTGGTTCGAGTCGCAACTGCGCCGCCAGTTCGTCTAGATAGCTGCGCTCCTTCGGCGCCTGGTCATTGACCAGCATCACGCTGGCCAGGTAGACCTCGGTCGCCAGCGCCGGGTCAGCGGCATATTCGGCAAAGTCGGCGGCGTTCAGCGGCTTGGCGACTTCTTCGTCGAGCCACTGCTGCAACTGAGGGTCGTCGGTATGGCGGCCTATCTCGGCTGAGATCATTTGCTTCTCGTTGTCATCGATACTGCCGTCGGCCTTCGCTGCCGCGATCAGAGCGCGTAACACCGCATGGCTATGAGCTTCAGCTTCCTGACCATCAAGCTGGTCAACCGTCTGGATGGCTTGCTGCGGTGCGCTGGCCTGCTGGCGTTGCCAGGCCTGGTACGCCTGGAAAGCCGCCATGCCCAAGGAGGCCAATGCTGCGTAGTTCATCCCACCGGAGCGCGTTTGGGTGGTGCCACCTGCAGGTGCACCGCCCAACAATCCGCCCAGGCCACCTAATAAACCACCCAGCCCACCGCCTGCCGAAGCGCTGCCGCTGCCGGAGCTGTTCAACAGGCCGCCCAGTAAACCACCCAGGCCGCCGAGCCCACCGCCCTGCGCACCGCCTGAGCCGCCGCCTTGCTGGCTGGCACGCAGCAGTTGTTCCAGTAAATTGCCGGTATTCATGGTGTCACTCTCCCGCAGCGTAATATTGGCGTTCAACAACCATAGCCCGCCTGCGCAGGAACACCAAGACCGCCGAGCGGGCACGCCTTATGATGGCCTCACCACGTTGAAGGAGAAACCTTGTGAACCGTCTTGAGCACATAGTGTTGATGGCTGACTACAACCAGTGGATGAACCGCAAAGTCTATGCCGCCGCCAGCCAGCTTACCGACGCAGAGCTGACCACGGACCGGCAGGCATTCTTCGGCTCGATCCTCGGCACACTCAATCACCTGACGCTGGGGGACACGGTGTGGCTCAAGCGATTCGCCGAGCATCCGGCAGGCTTTGCCCGGCTGGCGCCATTAACGTCGATTGCCACGCCCTCTGACTTGAAGCAACTGGCTTTCGCCAACCTGCGCGAGCTGGCGGCCCGCCGCACCTGGCTTGACCAACTGATCATCGACTGGGCCAACAGCCTGCGCGAGCCCGATCTGGACCAGCGCTTGCAGTACCACAACATGCGCGGCGTGGCGAACCACAAGCCGTTCTTCGCGCTGCTGGTGCATTTTTTCAACCACCAGACCCACCACCGAGGCCAGGCAACCACGTTGCTGACCCAGGCGGGCGTGGACGTCGGTGATACCGACTTGCTGGCCTTGATTGATTGAACTCAGCCGGCACTGAAGGTGGCGTAAGCCTGCATCAAGCGCGGGAAGTCCTGCGGCTCGGGCAGTTGCGCGAAGCTTTCGAGCGCCGGCGTCGCGGCCCAAGGCAGTTTTTCGCTGGTCCAGGTTTCCATGAACGGCACGTAATCGCGGGCGTTATCCAGCAAGGTTGCGCGCACATTGACGAACTCATCGATGCCATGGGGGCGCGTAAACAGCCAGCTCATGCAGTGCGGGCAGCAATAATGGCGGTCCACGCCGTGCAAGCCACCTATCACCGGGCAACCCTGGGTCACGGTGAAGCCTGCGGCCGGAATCAACGCGCTAAGGGAAAACGCACTGGCGGTCATCTTCTGGCAGCCGTTGCAATGGCACGCCATGGTGATTACCGGCGGCAAACTCACACTGAAACGCACCCGGTTACAACGACAACTGCCTTCCAACGGCAAGGTTTCAACGCTCATCACTCACTCCTTTTCATGATTGTTGGCACCGCAGGGTAGCGTGAACTGCCCCCGGAATAAAACCGAACGCCGCGCCGCCTGTGAGGTCACAACCCTGAGGGTGCGGGGTTGTTTGCCCGCGCCCTGCCCACGCGCCGCCGCTGCTTTATGGCCGCGCGTACCCCCATAAGAAGGAGACGCTTACATGGTCACTCACTTCAAGGTCGCCGGGCATCTGGCTTGCGGCCATCACGGCACCAACCTCACGTCCAGCACCGAGCTGAACCGAGTCAAATGCCGCACCTGCCGCAATACCGACGCCTACAAAGAAGCGCGCCGCACCCAGCGCAACGCTGCCCGCCGCTCCGCGCGCAAAGCCAAAACCCATACTGCCGTTGACTGGCGCAGTGCCTGGACGCAACGCCTCACCGACTTGCCTGGGCTGCAGCGCCTGCCACGCGGTTTCAGTGGGCAGCCATTTGTCTGAGCTGTTCAGGCGTTGAAAACAGATTAACCCGGTTCCCATCGGGATCCTGCAGCAGATGCTAGGTGTCAGTGCGCCTTGTGCTCGGCTGGCGGTGCATCGGCCTGCAACTTCTGCACGTCGCTGACCGCCAGCTCACTCGACTGGCCACCCCAACCCTGGCGCAGATAGTTGAGCAGGTCGGTCAGCTGTTGGTGATTGAGCTTGTCGGCAAAGCCCGGCATCGGTTGCATGCGCTCGAACCCGGTGAATTGCTGCTCGCCGATGCCGTCCTCGATCACCCGCAGCAGGTTGCGCGGGTCTTCCAGGCGCAGCGTGGTGTTGCCGCGCATGGCCACCGCGATGTGCGGCTTGCCCTCGCCGTTCGGCGCGTGGCAACCGGCGCAGACGTTCAGATAGTCCTGGCGGCCGCGTTGGGCGCTTGGGCTCATGGCGTCCAGCGACGTCTCGCTCAGCACCTTGGCCACCGGCGGTTGATCGCCCAGCAGGAAAGTCGCCATGGCGGCCAGGTCCGGATCGCTCAGGCCCTGGGTGCTGTTGTGGAACACCGGGAACATCTCATTGAACATCGTGCCCTGGGCACTCATGCCGTGCTTGAGGAACGTGCTCAGGTCCTGATGATTCCAGCCGCGAGCGGCCAGGTCATTGGCCAACAGGCTGGGTGCCAGATAGCCATTGAGCAGGCCGCCGGTCAGGCGTTTATCCTGCTGCATTGCGCCGGGCAAGCCCCGAGGCGTGTGGCATTCGCCGCAGTGGCCGAGCACCTCGACCATGTATTGGCCACGCTGGAATGCTTCACTTTTGCCCTCGGTCGGGGCAAGTTTCACATCCTTGCCGTAGAGCATGTTCCAGCCCATCAGGCCCAGACGAACGTTGAATGGAAAGCTCAGGCGCGTAACCGGCGCCGCACGCTCGATAGGCTCGATGGTTTTCAGGTACGCATGGATCGCGTCCGAATCTGCACGGGGCATCAAGTGGTACGAGGTGTACGGCATCGCCGGGTACAGATTCGCGCCGTCCCGGCGTTTGCCTTCGGTGAGCGCGGCGAAGAATTCGTCATCGGTGTACAGGCCAATGCCGTGCTCTTTGCTCGGGGTGATGTTGGTGCCATAGATGGTGCCGAACGGCGAAATGATCGGCAGACCGCCTGCAAACGGTGCGCCACCCGGTGCGGTGTGGCAGGCCATGCAGTCAGCGGCGCGGGCGAGGTATTCGCCGCGTTTGACTTGATCGTCCGCGTGCGCCAACACCACCGGCGCGGCCAGGCCAACCGCCAGCGCAAGACGGGAAAGTAGTTGTTTCATGCTTAACCCTCCTTGACCAGGCCGAGATCGGTCAGCACGTTGCGGGTCGCGTTGTAGTAACGCACGTAGCCGGTGCAGCGGCAGATGTGGTGGCCGAGGCTGTCCTCAATGACTTTTTCCAGCTGGCTTTTGACGATGGGCTGACGCTGCAGCTTCTCGACCAGCACGGTCGCGGCATTGACGAACCCCGGCGCGCAGTAGCTGCACTGGAAGGCGAATTCATCGACAAAACGCTGCTGGATCGGGTTCAGCTCAGTGACTTTACCCTGATCGTCGCGGGTTGCGTGGCCTTCGATGGTGCGGACTTTTTTGCCTTCGAAATAGTGTGCCCCCGTGATGCAGGTGCGCACTTCTTCGCTGGTGCCGTCCGGGTTGTCGACGATCACCACACAGGCGTGGCAAATGCCCTGGCCGCAGCCGAGGCGCGAGCCGGTGAGGTTTTTGTATTCGTGCAGGTAATCGATCATCGGCAGGTCATCAGGGATGTCCACCGGGCCGACGGATTGACCGTTGAGGGTCAGTTGAAACGGACGGTTAGCCATTGAGGGCCTCCTTGATGCGCGCAGAAGTGATGGGCAGGTCGCGGACACGTTTGCCGATGGCGTGGGCCACGGCGTTACCGATGGCGCCGACAATCGGGATCATCACCACTTCGGCAATGCCCTTGGACGGGTCGCTCGGCGACAGCGGCGGCAGGATTTCGGCCGTCTGGTTCCACACCGCAACGTGGCGGGCCATCGGCAAACGGTAACGGTTGAAATTCCAGTCACCCTCCCCCGGCCCGCCTTCGTACAGCGGCATCTCTTCCATCAACGCATGGCCAATGCCCATGGCGATCCCGCCTTCGAGCTGACCCTTGACCAGCTCTTCCACCAGCACCCGACCGCACTCGACCCACGAGTGATGGTTGAGCACTTGCACGTCGGCGGAGCCCTTGTTCACTTTCAATTCCACCAGCGTCGCGACCGGGCTGTAGTAAGTCACCGCCGCGTTGTTCAACTGGGTGTCCGGGTAGTGGACGTTCTGGCGATCCAGCAGGTGGAAACCGTTGCTGGTCATTTGCGCCAGTTTCGCCTTCGGCGCGCCGTCGCCGTACTTCACGGCCAGACCGTCGAGCGGCAGGCGTTCACGCACGCCGTCGATGCTGTAATCGGCCTCGGCCCAGCTCCAGCGGTTGAAGCCGTGCACGGTAGCGCCGGTCACCAGGCCTTTTTCATGGGCATGTTTGGCCAATTGCTCAAAGCTCAGCGGCTGCATGCCGTTGGCGGTGAGTTTGCCGTCCACCCAATGTGCGTCTTCGCGGCGCACCACGTATGGGTTGGCCTGGCCGCCGTAAGGGCCTTGGCCCCAGATCTGCAACGCCGCCGGCCACAGGCCGTGGTTGAACAGCACCCGAGAGGCTTCACGGGTGGCGTGGCTGAAGTAATACGCAGAATTGGTCGCCGACGAGGCCGACGCCAGTTTGCCGACCCAACGTGGGTTGCGCAAAAAACCATCCTGCTCGGCCTGGCTCATGACGTAAGGGTTGCCGCCCGTGATCAGTTGCAACTCTTGCCATTCGGTTTCGCCGGTCTTCACTTGCGTGGCCGGAATGCCGATGAAATCCGCCACCACCAACGCTTGCGAGGTGGACATGCCGGTGCCGATTTCAATGCCGATATGGCGCAACGTCACGTGGCCTTCGGCGGTGAATTCGATGCTGGCCATCGGCGCCTCGGAACCGGTGCCGAAGTCTTTCTGGCAGATGGCAAAACCCACGCCATACCAGTTATCCGGGTCAGCGGCTTCGCGCGTCTTTTTGATTTGGTCGCGGTTTTTCCAGACGTCGTGGGCAGCCGCTTTGTCGAGAATCTCGTGTAAGCGCAATGCCCCGGCCGGCACCGCGCCCTGGGTGTTTTTCATGCCCGAGAGCATGGCGTTTTTCTTGCGCAGGTCGATGGCGTCGATGCCCAGACGCCCGGCGATTTCGTCGACCATCATTTCGGTCGAGGCCATGCTCTGCAGGGTGCCGTAACCGCGCATCGAACCCGCTTCAACCGCGCGGGAATGGTAGGCCGTGACCTGCAAATCGTTCTGCGGCATGTAGTAGATCGACTGCGCTGCCGTGGCGCCAACCGCCGCCACCGAAGGGCTGTAGTTGATCCGCCCGCCGCCATCGACGTTCATCTCGGCGCGAAAAATCTGGAAACTGTGATCGTTCTTGTCCACCGCCAATTGGTAACGGATGTCGAACGGGTGACGCTTGATGCCACTCTGGAACTGCTCATAGCGGTCGTTGGCCAGGCGCACCGGGACACCGGCGCCATACAACGCGGCGAGGGCTGCGTAGTAGACAAAAATGTTGTGATCCTTGGAACCGTAACCAACGGTGTAGCCCGGGTGCATGTTCAGGTTCGCCAGGCCGAAGCGCGATGGCGCGATCATTTTTGCGGTTTCGGTGGCGGCTTCCAGCGGGCATTGGGTCGCGACGACAAAGTGCAAGGTTTTGGTGGCCGGGTCGTACCAGCCGTTGCCGTTGTCCGGTTCCATCGCCGCCGGTTCAATCGACGGGGTTTTGTAGCGCTCGTCGAACACCAGCCAGTTGTCGGGCGGCGCGTCGATTTGCTGCTGCATCCGGTCGGCGTAAAACAGCCCGCGCTCGGTCAGGTTGCCGTGCAGGTCCGGCTGGGAATTCCACACCGGGCGACGGTTTTTCAGCATCGGGAACAGGATCGAATCCTTGAGGCTGGCGAATTCATCCTCGTCCGCCGAGGTCGCACCGCCGACGCGCACGTAGCGGAAGCTGCCGTATGGGTCACGTTCGTAGTACGGCACCTGGGCGCCGTAACGGATGGCTTTGTCATTGAATTTGAGTTTGGCCTTGGCCTGACGGAAACGCTCGAAGTCGTTCCAGATCAGGATCGCCACAGGGTGACCAATGAACATCGGCACCTTGCCTTCCGGCAGCAGCGGATCCGGCGCGTGTTCTTCCGGGAAGACGATACCGTCCTTGTCCAGGTCGGCGGCGGTCACAATGCGGTCAGGCTGCAAGTCGGCACCGAGCCACGACAGATCGTAGCCGGCGTAGATGCGATCGGCCTTGGTTGTTTTCAGCAACATGGCGTGGCCCTGCTGCTGCGGCCAGCCCGGCATGTCCTTGGCGCGGATGTCGCGGGCAAAGACTTTGCTGCCGCAGACCTTGGACAAGGCGTCGTTACGCGAGCGCGCCTTGCCGTTGTTGCCCAGCCATTGCTCGGACGGCACGGTCACGCTGTTTTCCATCAAGGCAGCCAGCGCCTGGGTGCTGAGCGGCGTAAGCGTCACGCTCACACCCGCCACCAGCCCGCCCTGAAGGAACGAGCGCCGGGAGATATCACGGTTGGACATGGATCATCCTCTGGGCGGTTATGGGTCCGCCCTTTTAGTTATGTTCTGGGGGTCTCGATCCTTGCAGGAGCGCTTTCGCTGGAAACAAAAGGCTGGAGTTGACAGTGCAAAGCTGACCGAAAGGTTAACTTTATAGGTTTCTGCGCCTGCCGCAAACAATCTGTTACAAAAACCGAACAAAGAATCAACGCGTTGCCGCTTTGCTCTGAGTAGAAGCAAAGGTCGCGAAGGATCAGGGGAATGTCAGGATGGCTACACACGCAAAAGGATCGGCAAACAGGTCATGCCGACAAAACGAGCGGTGGAGTTTTCTAATTTTGGGGAGCACAAACGAAAAAGGGCTCGCATGAAAATCATGCAAGCCCTTGATATCTATGGTGCCCGAACCCGGAATCGAACCGGGACGCCCTTACGAGCGGGGGATTTTAAGTCCCATGCGTCTACCAGTTTCGCCATTCGGGCGGTAGCGCGGTGTTGCAGGGTTGGGAATATATAGACCCCGGCGCTTGGATGCAAGGTCGAGGCGCACCTTTATCGTGCTCATCCTGAGCTGAAAAACCTTGTCAGATCAGTGATCTACGCAGCCAACCTGGCGTTGCACCAAGCGGGTTGGCTGACTGTCCTGGGCCGATGCCACGGGTTAAATGCAGCACTCGTTTTCCAGAATCAGCTAAGTTGAAGACTTTGGCGACACCAAAACCAATGATCAAACAGGAATGATCGCAATGCGCACCTTTTCAATCCAACATATAGATCATGTTGTTTTACGCGTGAAAGACATCACCCGCAGCCTGGCGTTTTACACCTCGGTACTGGGCTGTGAGGTCAAAAAGCGCCGTGACGACCTCGGCATGATCCACCTGAGTGCCGGGACGTCCCTGATTGACCTGGTCGATGTGAACGGGTCGATCGGCCGTGAGGGTGGGGAGCCGGCGGGCAAGCAAAGGCATAATGTCGATCACGTCTGCCTCAGGGTTGAGCCTTTTGATGAATCCGCGATTCTCAACCACTTGGCTGAGGCGGGTGTGTTTGCGGAAAAGGCGCAGAAGCGCTATGGCGCAGACGGGACAGGCTGGTCGATCTATTTCAATGACCCGGATGATAATCGGATCGAGCTCAAAGGCCCTGCCATTTAGGCTGGCGTCAGGTTTTGGTTTCAGCTGCCTGTTTCGGCTCGCTCAAATGCAGCACGCTCAACTTTATAAAAACGATTCTCTTGCGAACGCCCAGCGAACGTTTTTACCGAAGTATGCGAAAGCTGCCCGCCGATTTTCTCCATTGCCCGTTGCGAGCGAATGTTGTCGGCGCCGACGTGGAACCATACGGTATCGACCCACTGAAAGGCGTGCTTGAGCATCAGTTGCTTAAGCTCGCCATTGGCCCCGCCGCCCCATTTTTCACGGGCCAGAAACGTGTAACCGATGGCCACCTCACGTTGCGGTTCACTGAAGTCGTAGTAACGAGAGCTGCCCACCACCCTGTTGCTCTCAAGGTCGATTACCACCAGTACGCTGGGGGATGCCAGCGCCTGCTCGAACCATTCGCGAAACACCGGTTCCTGGTAGCGCGTGGGGCTGGGGTGCTGGGCCCAGATCAACGGGTCGCAGGCGACGCCATACAGGGCCTCGAAATCCCCGGTTTCCAGCGGGCGCAGCTCAAGTAACACACCCTTGATGGAGGGCGGTATGGGTAGCGATTGCATCACTGTACTCCAGGCGCTGACAGTGCCAGATCATCGCGCATGGGCGATGGCATTCGCAACAACCGGTGAGCCACCGTGAAGCTACACCCCCACTTCTCTGTTGCGTGCAGTGGCCACAAGGCTGGGATCAACCCTGGCCATGAGCTGGGTGAGCGTGTCGAGGTCCGGCAACGGCAATGCACTGATCAATACCTTGTCCTGACGGCACACCAGAAACGCGGGGATACCCGATTGCCTTTCATCGTAGATCATTGCGTAACGCACGTACGGGTTGTCCATGCAGAACGAAAACAGATCAAATTTCACGCCTTTCACCAGTGAAGCGTTGATGATCAGCAGGTCCAAGGGTTCGCAGTCATACTCCAGCGCGCTTAATACCTCCTCCAGCCGGTGCATCGGCGCAATCCGGTAGTAACCCAGATGGTTCAGGGCACGCTCGATCCTCAACCGGGAGAAATGCTGGTCATCTGCGATCAGAATCCTGAGTGCTTTATTTGGCATCTTTCGCATCCTCGCGATTAGTCTTACGTACTCCATCACTGATAAATAATCGTAAACGTTGCCGACGCGTTGGCCGGCCCCGGCGTGACCTTGGACTGGGTTTGCAGATAACGGGCGCGCAACGGGATTGAATAGCTGCCCTCGGTCGCTCGCAGGGCCAGGCCACTGTTTTGATTCATCGTTAAAGGCAAGCCGATTCCGTTAGGGGTTGCGACCTGCACACCTACGCCTGTGGCGGCAGGTGCACTGCCGCCCGTTGTAGGGTCGAGGCTCAGCACGCCATTGCCGCCGTTGATCGCAGTCCGCGCCGGGTCGACGCGATATTGCAGGGTGTTATTGACCACGGTGCCAGGCGTGCTGCTGCCGGAGGGTGAATTGCCGCTCTGGGAAATCCAACCGGGACCTGTGGTCCTGAAGGTCCCCGTAAACGCCGGGCAATCATTTAATCGAATGGCAAAATCGACCCAGGCGCTGGCAGTGTTGACTCCGGTAAATGTCTTGGTCTGATGTGTACCCATAGGGACGTTCACATCCGGCGTGCTGCAGGTGCGCGAAACAATCTGGATAGTGCCGGAGATACCCATTTTGAAGCCCAGCATTCTGGCGTCGCCAAAATTGCCAAATAGGCTCACGGTCGGCAACGTATTGCCCACCAACACGCCCGGTTCCACATCGCCCAGTTTGATTAATACCAATTCAAAATTGGAAGGTCCGTCAAACGGGACCAGGCACCGCCAGCCCGGCGTACACGAGGTCCAAATTTTGCTCGTTGCCCTTGGCAGAGGGCCGCCCGTGCTAGTGAAGGCGACCCCTAGTCCTTGAATGCTGGTTCTGTAGACTTTGTTGGCATACACCCCGCTGGTCACATTGGCCAGGCCATAGCCCGAATCAACCGTAAACTCGGTCGACTGTTCATATGGGGCATACAGGCACTCCAACTTTACCGCCTGGCCCGCTGCCATGCTGAACTTCTGTCGATAAACTTCGGCGCCTACCGGCACATCGCGCCCGACGGTGATCGCCGATATTTGCAACGGCATGGAGCCATTCGCTGGCTGGATGCCATTCATGTAGGTGCACGTGACCGCCATGGCCGTGTCGGCCGCTACCCACAGTGCGATGACTGCCAATCCCGAGTTGATCAAAGCCCTGATGTTCATAACGGTACCTTTTGCATAGTGTTGGGCCGCACGCGGTCAGCGACCTGTTTGCCTGCCGCACACACGGCGTCCAGCTGCTGCAACTGCTGGCCCTCGCCCGGGCCCGGTGGAATGACCAACGCACACTGCTGGTGCGCTTTGCTGCCCCAATTGATCAGCAACTGCCGGGTATCAGGCTTGATGCGTGCGTAGAGCTGACCGCCCTGCCCGACCACGCCCACCGTGGCGCCTTCGCCGTCCGTTACGCCGGCACCGAACGGCAAACTGTTGCCATCGTCCAGGCGCACATTGAGCAGTACTGCCCGCCCCTGGTTGGTGGTGTATTTGAGGTGCACTACGGCGCCGGCACGCGGCGCGACCTGCTGGCTGGTTTCGTTGAATTCAACGTCCAGGGAACTGCCGATCGGGTCGATGGCGACCTCGTTCAATTCATAGGGGCGCAAATACGGCACCACGGCGTTACCGCTTGCATCAAGCCTCAGACCTGGATAGCCCGACACCTTGGCACCCTGCGCACCCGGCGCGCTGATCACCGCCATGGTCTCGCCACGATAAGGCGTCATGGTCACACCGTTGGCATGGGCCACCAGCGTGCCGCTGGCCCCCACGGAAGCACTGGTGTAGCCGTCGCCACGCCCCAGTGCGGCACTGAGCATCGACCGGGCGCCGGTGTACTGCCCATTAAACGCCACACTCTTGGTATTGCTGCCACCGTCATGCCCGAAGGATGCGCCGTAGCCGTACTGGCGATCGTCGCCCGCGGTGCCGCTGATGCCGGCCTGCTCGCTGTAGTTGCCGCGCGTGTCACGGCCAACCTGCGCCGTCACCTGTGGGCCATAACCAGACCCACCAAACTCCAGGGGCATGCTCATGGTCAGCAGGAAGCTGTTCTCCATATCGCCCAGGCCCATGCGGCTGCGATTGGCGTTCACGCTGAAACTCACGCGATTGAATTGCTTGCTGTAGCTGAACTGGTACTGCACATCACTGCCCGGCTGGTTCCAGTAATTCTGCGCATAGCCGCTAAGAGTCACTTGGCCCCAAGGCCCCAACGTCTGGTCTGCGGTGATGGACAGGCGGCTGCGCGGGCGTCCGAACATACGGGTGTCCCAACCATTTTTCTCGGCATCCACCAGTTGCACGGCATTGCTGAAATCCAGGTAGTCACCGGTAGAAAAACGGTAAGCCGCCACCGAGAAGTTGCTGCCGGTACTGAGTACATTCTTGCTATAGGACACACGCATGCTCTGCCCTTTGGCCGTCCCGGCAGCCAGCTCGGTCTGTGCGTGAGTCACGTCCACCGCCATGGCGCCGATGGGCGTGCCAAACGCCAGGCCCGTGAGCAGCGCCGTGTAGTGGTCGCTCGACTGCAGGCCACCGAAGCCTGTGAACGTGTTGTTCAGGCCGTACTGCAGCGTGCCTTGCAGCACGCGTGCCTGTTGGTCGACAAAGTTGTTGCGGGTTTCACCGGCGGTGAAGCTGAACCGCGAGGTACCGGGGCGCAACAACTGGCTGACCGAGGCATAGGGCACGATAAAGTTCTGCTCGGTGCCGTCTGCCTCGGCAACGCTCACGTTAAGGTCACCGCCGTAGCCGGTGGAGTACAGGTCATCGATCACGAAAGCACCCGGCGCTACGGTAGTTTCCAGCAGGACGTTGCCGGCCTGGCGAATGGTCACGCGGGCGTTGGTGCGGGCAATGCCACGGATGACCGGGGCATAACCGCGCATGGAATCAGGCAGCATGCGGTCATCGCTGGCCAACTGCACGCCGCGAAAGGACAAGGTGTCGAAGATCTCGCCACTGGTGTTGGACTCCCCCACCGTCAACTGGCTTTTCAGCGCCGTCACATCACGTTGGGCGTAGGTGTCCAGAGCCTGGTACTTGTTGCCCTGGCGCGACTGCCAGCTCATCGACGCGTTGTGGCGCAGGCGCCAGTCGCCCAGGTTGAGACCGGCATTAAGGCCCATGAACGCCGAGTCATAGTCGCCCGTGCGGGTGCGATTACGGTTGGCGTTGAAGGTATAACTGAGCATGCCGGCGGTCACACCGCGGTCCCATAGCTCAGGGCTGACGTAACCCCGGGAATTACGCTTCAAGGCGGCCTGAGGAATGCTGAGGTCGAGCGCCTGGTTCTCCGGTGAAAAACTCGCACTGGCACCTTGGATCAAACTGCCCAAAGACACGCAGCCTGTGGTGTCCAGCGGTTCGGACAGCTTGGACATGTCCACGCCCTGACGTTCAAGCAAGCCATGGTCCATGCACACCACCGGTTTGCTGCCGTCGGGCTGGGCCTCAATGCGAATGTCCTGGCGGCTGTTCAACTGGCCGTTGAGCAACACATCGGCGCGGTATTGCCCCGGCGTCACCGGGTTGCCGGTCTGGTATTTACCAAGGTCGAGGTTACGCGAGTCCTCAGGCAGGAATGCGTCGTTGAATTGCACCTCTTGCGCCAATGCGCCCTGTATTCCCCATGCACCAGGCGCGATGGCCAGCACCTTGAGCACCAAGGCTGTAAGCGGATTCAAGGCAAAGCGAGGCTGCGCCCGCAGGGCAAGCCTGGAGCTGGAAGAGGTTTGCATAATTAACTCGCGTGTAAAGACGTCAGGAGTTGATCAAGGCTTGAGTGCTTTCCGAGTCGGGATCAGCGCGCCGTAATCGTTGATGGCGTTGAACTCCACTTGGGCATCGGCGGCAGGCCGAGTCTTGAGAGTCGGCAGCGGGAACTGTCGGGTTTCACCCGGAGCGACCATGCCGTCCTCACTGCGAGCACGTACTGAGCCCGACACCAGTTCCAGTTCAACCAGCGACACGTAAAAGGCCGACGGGTTGAACGCCTGCAAGGCCAGGCCCAAGCCATCACGGCTGGAAACCACTTGCCATTGCACCTGTTCAATCGCTTCAGTGGCGGTGCCGGGCAACTCGGTGGGGCGATAGAACAGCTTGATTCGAGAGCGAAATGCCATTTGCAGGGTGTTAAGGTCCTCACCCGCCTCGGGTTTGGGCGGAATTTCCAGTACGTTCAGCCAGAACACCGACTCCTTGTCCGAGGCCAACGCCGCCCCCGTGAACAATACCCGCAGGCTTTGGCCTTTGGCCGGGTCGATACGTGCCACCGGCGGCGAAAGCAGAAACGGTGCCTTGGAACTGGTGGGCGTGGACTCGACACTGCCAGTATCGATCCAGGCTTGCATCAGCGCAGGCTGCGTGCCGTTGTTATTGAGTTTGACGGTGACTTCCTTCTGGCCAGCCGGGTAGATCACCCGCGTGCCGGTAATCACCACGCCCGCAATGGCTTGGGCGCTTGCCAGGGCCAGAAGGCTTGCCAGCAGCAACTGTTTGAGTGGAAGTTTGCAAGGCATGACAGTGTCCCATCGCCGCCAGAAAACACGCCCTTTTATCGACCACACAGGGCGTGTGTTCATTGGCGAGCGACTTACTGATAATTAATGGAGTACGTCACGTTACTGATAACGGTGCCCGGCGTAGTTGCGGCCTGGGCGTAGTACTGAACGGCGTAAGGCAGGTCGGCACTCAGTGTTGTTGTATCGATGCTGATACGGCTGGTAGACGCCACTTGCCCGGTATCACCGGCTTTGATGGCTTTACCATTTGAGGCGTCAACCAATTGCAGTTGCGCCTTGGTGGCGGTGCCGCTCAAGTTCTTCAAGTTGCCGCTGGCCGGGTCCACCGAGCCACCTGCTTCAAAGAACGCAGAAGCGGTTTTAAGCGCCGCAGAGCACTTGCTCAGTTGAATGCTGAACCCGGTCTGGCCCGCCACTTGGCCCTGTGCAGCCAGCGAAGCGGTCGAAATCGTCGGCAGCGTGACGGTGCTGCCTGCTGAGCCTGCCGCGCCATTGACTGCGACTTGGCAAGTTTCGGCTTTCAGTTCACCGTTGAAGTTGATAGTACCGTCCGACGCCATGGCGGCGGAGGTGGCGGTGGCGGCGACCAGTACAGCGAGGACGCGGGCTTTGTAATCCATGAGTAACTCCAAGAGCGCAAGATGCTGAGTAGAGAGTGAGTTCCCTGTTGCAGGAGAACGGCTGTGTTGTTGCGGAGTTAAGTGTAAGGAAGTCACCGAACTGTCCAAATAGGACTGCTCCGAAAAAGCAACTAAGCCCTGCAGATTTTAATTAATTAACTTGGCGATGCCCGCGCAAAACAATTCAATCTACCGAGGAGGGTTTTTATTCTGCAGACAACTTTATGGTCAATAGGAGTGCTCCTAAAAACAACGCCGTCACCCCAATAATTCAAGGGCAACACTTAAGCGCTTAATGCTGCCCATTGTTCAACCATACGGCTGAGATGACCGGCAATAACGACAGTTGGCCAGGCTGTTTTATCCTGCAAGGCCGCATCGATCAGGTCAGCCGTGGTCGCGATGTCTATCCACCCCGCCACTAGCGCGGCAGCCTGCAGGTTATGCGCGGCGAGCAACGCCAGGCTGCGATCACGCAGGGCTGCCGCCTCAAGCAAGCCGCCAAGCTGTTTGCGCAGTATTTCAGGCCCGGAAGTACTCGGCGCCGATGAGGGTTGCAGCAGGTTGACCTCGCACCACAGTTCAATGGTTTCGCGTAGAAGGCCCTCGCCAATGGGTTTGCTCAGCGCGCCATCCATACCCGCTTCAAAGCAGCATTCCAGCATGTCATTGCCGGTAAGCTGTGAGACCGCGATGATCGGACAGTGTGTACGCTGTCGCTGGCTCTGCACCTGCCTGAATTCACCGGCCAGTTTATAGCCAGCGCCTGCTGGCAGGTCACAGTCGATAAGTATCAAATCAACCTGGTGTGCATTGAAAAACCTTAAACCCTGGTTGGCATCGTCCATTGGTAAGGGATGGCAACCTAACGCGCGCAGCTGCGTCACCAGCCCTTGCTGGTCGACATTGGTGCCCCCCACCACCAACACCGTCAAGCCCACAGGTTCGTCGGCTGAAGGCATCACCTGCGCAGGTGAATCAAGCGGCGCAGCCCATTCAACCGGCAACCTCACACCCACGCGGGTGCCTTGGCCCTGGAGGCTGCTGAGCGTCAACTCGCCCCCCATCAACTGCACTAACCGCTGGCAGATCACCAACCCCAGCCCGTTACTGCCCCTGGGCCTGGCACGCGCGGATGAACTCAGCAATGAGGCGTGTGCCTGGTCGGACAACCCGATCCCATTGTCGATGACCTCAATCATCAGGTGGTGATCGCCCTCAAGCACCTGAAGCCGAATCTCTACATGGCCCCTGTCGGAGAACTTGATGGCATTGACGATCAGGTTGCGCAAGACCTGCGCCACGCGCAGTTCATCCAGCAATAACGGGGCGTGCAGGTGCTCACCCGTTACCGTCAGTTCAAGGCCTTTTGCCTCGGCAGACGCGCGCTGGCTGTCCACCACGCGCTGGACCAGCACACCCAGGTCCACGGCTTCCACATTCAGCGTCAATTGCCCGGCCTCCATCCTGGAGATATCCAGCACATCGTCCACCAACCGCAACAGGGTATTGGCGCCGTTGTTCGCAAGGGCCGCAAAGTGATGTTGCTGTTCGTCAAGTGCGGTGTGCTCCAGCAACTCAACAGCGGCCAGTATCGCGTTCATGGGCGAACGGACTTCGTGGCTCATAACCGCCAGGAACATCGCCTTCTCCCGTTCGTTATGGATGGCGCGCCGGCGTTGCACGCGGCTTTGCCACACCAGCGTGATGAGTATCAGCACGCTGCTGAGCAGCAACCACAACTCACTTTTGTAGTGATCAAGGATGGCCTTGATGGGCGGGATATCGAGGTTCATGTCCGCGAACCAGGCATCGTAGATCGCCTGGCGCTCATCGCCCGAAATGGACCCCAGTACCTTCTGCAGAATCGATAGCAAAATCACGTCGTTGTCGCGCACCGCCATGCTTACCCCAGTACGCTGCTCGGGCACCACACCGGAAACCTGCAGCACGCCCTGGTACTGGCGAGACAGATACGGGATCAGCAACCACTCCGAAGCAATGGCGGCGTCCGCATCGCCGTCCTTGACCATTGCCATCATGTCGATCGCGTTCTGGGCCGAAATGATCGTGATGCCCGGCGCCCGCTCACGCAAAAACGCCGAATAGCCTTCACGCCCCAGCATCACCAGGCGTTTGCCGGCGAGCTGGCCCAGTTCGGCAAACGGCTGATCGTCAAAACGGCTGATAAGGATGGTCGAGCTGTTGTTGTAAGGCGCGGTATAGAGAACGCCGCGATCTTCAGCAGGGTCGTCCGACCGGCGCCGGGTGGACAAGATATCCACCTCGCCACTGAGCAGCATGTCTTTGCGCGCACTGCGTGAGGTGGTCGGCACAGACTTGAAACGCAGCCCCGTACGCCGTGCGATCAAGTCCAGGTACTTGGCCGACAGCCCTCGCAGTTCGCCACCGCTGATGTACTCAAAGGGCAACAGGTTATCGAACACCCCCACACGCAATACCGGGTGGGCTGCAATCCAATCGAGTTCCTGTGGTGTCAACGCCAACGCCGGCGCGTTGGCCTGCGCAACACACAGGCCAATCTGGCCCATCAGCGCCAACACCGCCAACAAGCGCCACATCAAGGCAGCATCCGGTGCGAACGAGTGGCAGGCAGTGCATCAACCTGCCGATCGCCGCCCAGGTCACGCCATTGCTGGAGCAGCAACCGCAAAGCCTGCGCATACGCCGGGTCATCCCATCCCGACTGCGCGCGCAGCAGGTTCTGCAGGTTTTCGGCAGCCTGACCCATCGCCGACCATTCCATGATCAGCGCTGCGCCGTGCAAACGGTGGGTCACGTGCAGAGCGGAGGAGCGATCACACAGCGCAAGCGCCTTGGTCAGGCTGCCCAGGTCAGCGGCCACTTCGCGATTGATCCCGGCCTGGTCCAGCACAGGGGCCATCAGGTTTAACCGAGGGTCTGCCAGTGTGACGTCGCACCAACGCTCAATCACCTCGCGCAATGGCCCCAGGCGAATAGGCTTGCTCAACACCGCGTCCATTCCCGCCGCCAGGCAGCGCTGAAGATGTTGCTCACCGGTCAAGGCAGAGATGGCAATGATCGGGCAACGCAGTCGGCCCACCTGCTGTTCGAATCCGCGCAGTTCGCGGGTCAGGCTGTAGCCATCCTGGTCCGGCAGATCACAGTCCATCAGGACCAGGTCGTAACGGGTATGCACAAACAAGGCGCGGGCTTGGGCGGCATCGCCGGCTATCACCGGCAGGCTGCCGAAGCTGTTGATTTGCGCGCCCAACACCTGCTGGTTCGCCCGGGTGTCCTCCACCACAAGTATCTGCAATGCTTTGCCAGCGTTTGCCGTTAATGGCGCCTCTGCCGGTTGCGATGCAAGGGGTTGCGGGGCGTTTATCACGGGCAAGCAGATCGTCACCGTGGTGCCCGCGCCCGGCGCGCTCTTGAGCGTCAACGTCCCCTGCATCAAGTTGACCAACTGCTGGCAGATCACCAGCCCCAAGCCTGAGCCGCCCGCGCGTTTGTATGACTGGCTATGCTGCGCGTAGGGTCGAAACAACGAAGCCTGCACCGCCGCCGAAATGCCGATGCCGGTGTCGCGGACCTCGATCTGCAAGCGGCCGTTGCTCGCGTCCAGGCCAACCTGGCGCACGTCGATATCAATACTGCCCGCATCGGTAAACTTGATCGCATTCGAGAGCAGGTTATGCAGGATTTGCGTCAGGCGCGCACTGTCGAGCATCAACAGGGGCAACGCCTCCTGAATATGCGCATTGAGCTCCAGGCGTTTTTCCCTGGCCCGCAGGCGATGCAGCCCGACGACTGCCTGCACCAACGCTGTCACATCGGTCGACTCGACCTTCAGGTGTTTCGGCTTGACCTGCGACCCGGAGGTTTCAAGGACATCGTCCAGCAAATGCAGCATCGCGTCGGCACCACTATTTGCCAGCTGGGCAAAGTGGCGTTGTTGCTGATTGAGCCGTGTGTGCCCCAGTAACTCCATCGCCGCCAGCACTGCGTTCATGGGCGAACGTATTTGATGGTTCATGACCGCCAGGAACATGGATTTTTCTTGTTCATTGCGCAACGCCCGCCGGCGCAACCGATGACCGCGATAGACCAGCGCGCAAAGGCTGGCGAATGCCAACGCGCCGAGGATGAACACATGCGCATAATGATTGACGATGTTTGACAGGGACGGCACGTCCACTTCCAGGTCGTGATACCAATTCTCATAGATATCATTGCGCTGCTCCGCCGTTATGGAGCCCAGTACCTTTTCAAGTATGGAGCGCAACATGAGGTCATCAGCGCGCACGGCCATGCTCACATCCAGCATCTGGCTGCCGACCACGCCGGAAACTTCCAGCACGCCCTGGAATTGTCGATACAGATAAGGCATTAAAAAGGTTTCCGAGGCCACTACCGCATCGGCCTTGCCCTCCTTCACCATGGTCAGCATCTGCAGGGCCGAGGTGCTTCTGATCAGATGGGACTTGGTCGCCTTGTCCCGGAATATCGTCTCGTAATATTCCACATCGGGAATCATCACGTTTTTGCCCTGCAGTTGTTCAAGGTCGAAGACACCCGGGCTGTCGACACGCGTGACGATGATGGGCGAGGTGGTGTGGTAAACCAGCGCAACAATGCCCTTGGTTGCAGGCTCAGAGCGAAAGCGCAAGTATGAGGACAGCAGGTCCACCTGCCCTGCCAGCAGCATGTTTTCGCGTACGGCCATTGTATTTCCGGGCACGTAGCTGAAACGAAGGCCCGTAGCGGCCGTCACGAACTGCAAATACTGCATGGACCGCCCGCGCAGTTCTCCACCGTTCATGTACTCGAACGGAATCAAGCCCTCCACCACCCCGACGCGCAACACCGGGTGCAGTGCTATCCACTGCAGTTGCTCGTCGCTCAGCGCGACGACAGCCGCACAGACGAGCGGCGAGCCCAGCACAATCAGCGCCAATAGCACTGCCCTCCACAACCCGATTGTCATGGCGTGCCGATGAGTTTATTCAGCTTGAACAACTCATTGTTCGAGGTGACCCCAAGCTTGCGAAACGCCGCGGTTTTCTGGGTGCTGATGGTTTTGATGCTGCGGTTGAATTTCTCGGCAATCTCACTCACCGTCATGCCCGCCAGGTAACAGCGAATGACTTCCTGCTCACGGCTGGTCAACTCCGCCTGGACCAACGCGTCAGGCGCATCGCCACGGCCTTGGCCAGTATCGCTGGTCACCGTCTCCGCCAGGCGGTAGGTCATGTCGGTACTCAGGTACACCGCACCCGCCGCCACCTTGCGGATGGCCTTGACCAACTGCGCCATTTCTTCACCCTTGCCGACAAAGCCACGGGCACCGACACGCATGGCCAGGCTGACCGTCGCCGGGTCGTGGTGCGTGGACAAAACAAGGATATGACAGCTGGGAAATTTGACCCGCAAGGCGCGGATCAGTGAGACCCCGTCCAGCTCGTCAGGGTTCAGGGAGAAGTCCAGCAGCAGCAGGTCTGCTGGCGCCGAGGCGAGGCCGGCGATCAGGTCGCGGCTGCGCGCATAAATGCCAACCACTTCAAAGTTCGCCTCGGCCGCCAACGTGGCGGCTAGCCCGTGTCGAACAACTGCGTGATCATCCAGCAAAGCAATACGTATTGGTTTCATCGTGATCGACCCACTCGGCACAACGCTGTCGGAATACTGGGATACCCCACCGCTACAACGTTCAACCCGTCTTTGAGTATAAGCAAGGATCGGTAAATCACACCCCGCTCGTTCCCGGGTGTCGGGAACCAGGATCAAATACCATCAATAATGTGTTTGATCCTGAACAACTCATTGTTCGATACCACGCCCAACTTGCGAAACGCCGAGGCTTTTTGTGAGCTGATGGTCTTGATGCTGCGATTGAATTTTTCGGCGATATCGGTAATGGTCATACCCGTCAAGTAACACCGAATCACGTCCTGTTCACGCGCGGAAAGGCTGACAAAACGCAAGGCTTCATCGCGGTTCTGCTCGTCACCGATATGGTTCACCGCCGTCGCTTCGGCTACCCGGTAGGCCATGTCCGGGCTCAGGTAGACCTCCCCGGATGCCACCAACCGAACCGCACTGATCAACTGGTTGATATCTTCACCCTTGCCAAGAAACCCGCGCGCGCCGACACGCAGGGCCAGGATCACGGTGGCGGCATCGTGATGCGTGGAGAACATCAGAATGCGGCATTGCGGGTACTTCACTCGCAACGCACGAATCAACAAGATGCCGTCCAGTTCACTGGGCCCGAGCACGAAATCCAGCAACAGCACATCGGCGGGCAGCAACGCGAGCCCAGCCATCGCTTCACGGCTGCGGGCGTAGACACCCACCACTTCAAAATCAGGTTCCTGCTGCAATCGATTGATTAACCCGTGCCGCACGATTGCATGATCATCGAGCAAAGCGATTCTTAAGCATTTCATAACGTGGAAGGCACTCTTTATAACGAGCAAAAGGATGAGGCCTGCAACATTCTCATCTTTAGTAAGTTCTCGTCATCGCAGACGAACCTATAAAATCAACGGCATCCGTGATATTGAACAATCGCACATAACACACATAACAACAGCCAAACCCACTCAGTGACCGCTAGTTTTCAAACAGTGAGTGGATGCGAAAGTTAATGCACGGGCACTCATTCGGGTATCAGATCACTCCTAAAAGCGCCCAGCACCAGCACTATTTTCCCGCTGAATAACAAAGTTCAAGAAATCGTCCATTTCCATTGGGCGAGCCAACGCGTAACCCTGCCCCACTCGGCAACCCAAACGATAGAGCAACGCAATCGTCGACTCGTCTTCGATGCCCTCAGCCACCAAATTCAAACTGAGCAGTCGCGCCCAATTGACGATACCGGCAATGACTTTGCGTGAAGACGAGTGCTGTTCAACCCCACGCACAAACGATCCGTCAATTTTCATCTCATCAAACGAAAGGTTCGCCAACAGGTTCAACGTAGCCGCGCCCGTGCCGAAGTCGTCCATCGATACCTGGAACCCCTTGGCCCGAATCGCCGTCAACGAAGCGGATAGGTAGAGCTCATCCGGTTCGGGTACATCTTCAGTAAGCTCGATTTTCAGCAGCCGGTTCGGCAGGCCGGCCTGGCGCATCCGCGCGGCCAGGCGCTCGGAGAAATCGGGGGTGCAAATGGTTTTAGCCGACGCGTTTACAGCAATGGGAATCCCGATATGTTCGCGTTTGAGCGCGAGCATGGCCTTGATCGTCCACATCTCCACCAGGCTGAACAGCAGCAGGTCCAGGCCCAGGCGGTTGACCAAGGGCATCAATACCGAAGGGGGGATTTCCCCAAATCGTGGATGCTTCCAACGCACCAGCGCTTCGGCCCCCACGATACGCCGGCTCAGCAGCTCAAATTGCGGTTGGAACACAAAACGCAAGCCCTCGCCTGTGGTCAGCGCGTTGATCACCTCATCTTCGGCCAAGTCATCAAAAGTGTTCATATTCAGCCTTGCATCCGGCTGCGCGCGCGTCAGCACGACCGCGCGCAAGGCGTCGCCCAGCGCCAGGGTTGCGCCTTCGCGCAGGATTTGCACGGAGATCCCCGCCGTTCGCGCCAACCGCGCATGGGACTCCAGCGCACTGACCGCAACCCCGCCCATGTACTTGATCCAGAGCGGGCTTGCAGGCGTTTTACGGGTCACGTCGACCTCGCCCGCGGGCGCGTCCAAGGCCGTCTCTCCGGTCCAGAAGATGCAGGGCAACCGGGCCAGTGTGCCTGCTTCGTGCAGCCCCCTGAGCAGGCTCGGCAACATCAGCCCATCACCGCACTCTGGGCGAATTTCGCAGACAATGACGTCGATCGGGGACTCGCGCAGCCAAGCCTCAACGGCGCTCAAGGTGCCAATATTGGCAATCGGAGTTACCCCCATGCTGCTCAAGGCGAAGGCGAGCCGATGCGCACAGGCAGCATCGGATGCCAACGTGACGACACGTAGCGCGCTGAACTCGTTGGGCACGACGGCATTTTGGATCATGACAAAAATTTCCCGAGATTGTTTCAGGAAAAAAGCTTATCAGCGCCAAAACAGAAACAAATAGGACTGGGACTAAAACCGCAGTACCGCTCAGTCGACCAGTTCGCCCTTACGCGCCAACGCCCACGGCGCAATCAACCGTTGCGGCGTCTGGCAGGCTTTACGCTTGAACACAAAGTTGCGGCACTTCTCAGCAAACTGCTGGCGGTTGTGCACCATGTCCAGTTCCATCTGGGCCAACTCGTTTTGGCGGCAGCGATCCATTGGCTCAAGGTCGATAGTGGCTTTTCGCATGCGTTGCGCGGCGTATTTCTCATCGCTCAGCGCGCCTTGGGCCGCTTGCAGTAACCATTCACTGAACGCACTCGGGCAACGTGGCCCAATGTCCTGCACCATGCCCCACTGCTGTGCCTGAATGGCGCTGATCGGCAGGCACTCTTCAGTGAGCTTATGGGCAATTTCACTGCCCACCGCACGCGGCAGGCTGTAGGTCCAGTATTCGGAGCCATACAGGCCCATGCTCTTGTAATGCGGGTTGAGCACTACGCCGGCACGGGCGAAGACGATATCGGCCGCCAGGGCCAGCATTACACCGCCGGCGCCAGCGCTGCCGGTCAGGCCGCTGACCACCAGTTGGCGGGCCGTCAGCAGCTCCTGGCACACATCATCGATCGCCTGGATATTCGCCCAAGCCTCCAGCCCCGGCACGGGTGCGGCCTGGATGACGTTGAGGTGTACGCCATTGGAAAAGCTGCCGCGCCCGCCCTTGATCAGCAGCACCTGGGTGTTCCGTGCCTTGGCCCAGCGCAGTGCAACGACCAGCCGCTGGCATTGTTCAGTGCTCATGGCGCCGTTGTAGAACTCGAAGGTCAATTCGCCGACATCGCCGCGTTCACGGTAGCGAATCGGTTGATAGGCCTGTTCATTGAAGGCTTGGTGGGCAATTGAGCTGTCCAGCACGGGCACACGCGCCAGGCGCCCGGCCAACACGTGACGGGCCGGCAACTTGAAGGTTTCCTCGCCTGGCTGGGCCTTGCGTTTAAGTGAGCCGACCCACACGCTCTGATCGCCGGCCGCGACCAATACCGCATCATCCTGTACCGCAAGCATTTCACCCGGCAGGCCCCGGCGTGCATCCAGGTGCGCGTCGTACAAGTAATACTGCTCGCCGTGGATACTGGCCAACACACCCGGCTGGCCGTCGGCGGCGTCGATGCTGCGTTTGATGAAGCGCGCGCAGTCGTGCCAGCTGAAAGCACGGTCTACCTGCTTCATGTTCGGCTGCAAGCGCCCGATAACGTTGGGCTGCGTGTAATCCAGCGGCACAGGGAGCACACCACGGGTGAATTTTTCCACCACGTCGCGAATACAGGTGATCGCAGCATCACTCACCAGGCCGTTGTACAACTCGGACTTTCGCACCTCGGCGGGCATGTCGAACTCACAGGTCGACCAGACCGGCCCTGCGTCCATCTCCTCCACCGCCTGCAATGCGGTGACGCCCCAGCGACGGGCCTGCTGGGTGATGGCCCAGTCCAGCGCGCTGGCGCCACGGTCACCGACAATACCCGGATGAATGATCACCACCGGGCGGTCGAGGTTGCTCCACAACTGCTGCGGCACGCGGTCCTTGAGAAACGGACAGATCACCAGGTCGGCGTCCACCGCCTCGATTTGCCGGCACACCGTGGCTTCATCGGTGAACAGCACCACGCTGGGGTCAAACCCAGACTGGCGCAAATCCAGCCAGGCCCGTTGGGTCAAACCGTTGAATGCAGAGGACAACAAGATGATCTTCAGTGATCGCATGGCAGACTCTTCCTTGAGGTGCACGGCCACAGGCTCGCATTGAGCCGTCCCTGGCCTTTGATGGAAGCGCAAGGTTAAAAGGCCTGTCAGGCGGGGCACCTGACCGAGATCAATGTTCGGTCAGCCAGGGAGAATTGCGTCGCAAGAACCGGAGTTTCAGTGATTTGGCGCCTGCCTACACTGGCGCAAATGCACAGTGACCGAGGCTTTCATGACTCCTCTCGCCGCCACCCTGGAACGCCTGGATTGGCAAACCATCGGCCTGGAACTCGACCGCGAAGGTTTCGTCGTGCTGCCCGGCATGTTCGGGCTTGAGGTCCCAGGCTTGTTCGCCAACCTTCTAAACGACCTTTATCCGCCATTGGCACAGCTTTCCAACCGGTGGAACGACATCCTGCAACTGCCCTACCGCTACCCTCCCCAACTCACCGACTTTCATGCGCAGTGCCGCGCCGTCGGCCAGCAGCAAGCACTGCCCCAACTGACATGCCTGCGCAAAGACGAACACCAGGCGCTGGGGCAGGACGCCGAGGGCGAGCACGTATTTCCATTTCAGTTGGCCGGCGTGCTGTCTGCGCCCGGCGAGGATTTCACCGGCGGCGAATGTGTCCTTACCGAGCAACGCCCCAGAATGCAATCGCGGCCGATGGTGGTGCCGTTGCAGCGCGGCGATCTGGCCGTGATCACTACGGCACACCGCCCGTTCAAGGGCAGCAAGGGTTACTACCGGGTGAATATGAAACACGCGATCAGCAGCGTCCGAAGCGGCGAACGGCGCGGTTTTTTGCTCAGTTTTCACTTATGCCCTGGGGCGGCGCATGACTGACGAGCGCATGTGGCGGCTATTGGGCAGCGATGGCCAAGCCTACTCAAGCGCCGAACCGGGCACATTGGCTGGTCATCGACGCGGTAAACGCTACGGCACACTGGATTGCCGTGCGGCACTGCACGCCATCGCCCGTGGCTGCTATGTGCAGCACCGGGTGTTTTTCCTCAATCAATCCAGCGCCATCGCAGCGGGCTATCGCCCCTGCGCCGTGTGCATGCCGGCCGAGTATCGCCAATGGAAACTTCAGCAGCCTTTATGAACACTCACCTGGAAAACCTCGATTGGCCAATGATCGAAGCGGCCTTGATGAACGACGGCTTCGCCCTGCTGCCAAGGCTGCTGACGCGGCAAACCTGTCAGCAACTGGCAGCACTCTATGCTGATGAAAGTCACTTTCGCAGCCGCATCGTCATGCAGCGCTATGCCTTCGGGCGTGGTGAATACCAGTACTTTCGCTACCCGCTGCCGGCACTCGTCGACAGCCTGCGCTCGCATCTTTACGCGCGCCTCGCACCAGTCGCCAACCGCTGGCACGCGGCGCTGAAGATGAATCAACGATTCCCCGACACCCATGTGGAATTCAAAGCGCTATGTCACCAGGCCGGCCAATGCAGGCCCACGCCGCTGATGCTGCGCTATCGGCAAAATGACTACACCTGCCTGCATCAGGACTTGTATGGCGAGCAGGTGTTTCCGTTTCAGGCGGTGTTTCTGCTGGATCAGCCAGGCCTGGACTTCGAAGGGGGTGAGTTCGTGCTCACTCACACCGGCTCCAGCAAACCCGCACGGGCTGAGGTAGTGCCCCTTGAACAAGGCCAGGCACTGATCTTTGCCGTCAACAGCCGCCCGGCACGTTCCGCGCGTGGTTTTTGCACAGTCAGCGTGCGTCATGGGGTGAGCCGCCTGCATCGCGGAGAGCGCCACACGCTGGGGATCATTTTTCACGATGCCAAATGAATGCTGTCAACGGGTTAGCTTCACGCCCTTGATCCACTTAACCGCATCATCGACCGACTGGCCTGCACCGCCGGGCGAGACGTTGTGCCCCAACTCGGGATACAGCCGGTACTCAAAGGGTTTGCCCTGGGCTTTAAGCGTACCCAGCCGTTCGATGGCCATGAACGCCGGGGTTTGCAGGTCCTGGCCGCCCAGCAACCAGAGCCCCGGCACCGAGATGCTGGCGAGTGCGTCGCGCGGGTCGGTAGCGGCAAAATCATAGCGGTCCGGGTCTTGCGCGATATGTTGGCGGGCATCGGCCTCGCTGTGGGTATGCCAGAAATCTGCCTTGCCCTGGGTCAGAAACTGGAACCGTAGCTGCTCAAGTGTCGTCAGCAGTGGGCCGCTGAATAGCACCATGAAGTTGATGCTCCGATTACGCTCGGCGGCGAGGGGAATGATCCAGCCCGCCTGGCTGAAACCCACCAGCCCAATGGGCACTGGGTTGGCTGCAAGCGTGGCGGATAACACCACGAGCGCCGCATTCGCATCACCCGCCAGCGCCGCCAGATTGGAAGCGTCGAGGTTATTGCCGCCGACTTCCGGGCCAGCGTACACACCGCCAGATTGCCCGACGCCGCGTTTGTCGTAGGTCAACACCGCGATGCCACGTTGGGCCAGGGTTGTGGCAAAACTACTCATACGCGGCACCTGGCCGGAACCGTGTACCAGCACCACGCCGGCTACTGGATGCTCGGGCAGGTAAACCGTGCCGGCCAGTGCAACATCAGCGTTGGCAAATGTAATGTCCCGCGTCACAAAAGTGGCGGGGGCAGCCAGGGCCAACCCAGGCGTCAACATGAAAAGGCCCAGCCAAAAGCCGATGTTTCGCAGCATGATTCAATCCGCACAAAGGTACGTCCGAGTACCGGTGCGCCACTGTGCCTAGGCAGCGTTACTATCTTATGACTGGCGGCTTTTATGTGGGATACGCTGTGTCAGACACCTGGATTTTGACTGACCCACCGCATTCGCGGGCAAGCCCGCTCCCACACGAAAAGTGCGGCCCTTGGATTTGGCGCCTATAACTGCTGTAGTGAAAAAACCACCTGACGGAGCATCACTATGAACCCGACGAAAACCGCATTGGTCCTGATTGAATTCCAAAATGACTTCACCACTGCGGGTGGGGTGTTTCACGACGCGGTCAAAGGCGTCATGCACAGCACCGACATGCTGGCGAACACTGCAACCACCGTTGAGCAAGCCCGAAAACTTGGTGTGAAGATCATCCATATGCCGATTCAATTTGCCGACGGCTACCCCGAGCTGACGCACCGCTCCTACGGCATTCTCAAGGGTGTGGCAGACGGCAGCGCCTTCCGGGCCGGCAGCTGGGGCGCGGACATCAGCGAGGCACTGAGCCGTGAGCCGGCAGACATCCTCATAGAAGGCAAACGCGGCCTGGATGCGTTTGCCACCACCGGCCTGGACCTGGTGCTGCGCAACAACGGCATCCAGAACCTGGTCGTCGCAGGCTTTCTGACCAATTGCTGTGTCGAAGGCACGGTTCGTTCAGGCTATGAGAAAGGCTACGACGTGGTGACGTTGACCGACTGCACCGCCACCTTCAGTGATGAGCAACAACACGCCGCCGAGAACTTCACCTTGCCGATGTTCTCGCAAACGCTGAAACACACCCAGTTTCTAAAGGCGTTGAACGCCCAATAAATACAACGGCGACTCATCACTGAGTCGCCGCCTGCTTGCGGGCCGGCCTCACTCGTCGGGCACGTACTGCATCTCTCCGTTGCCAAACGACCAATCTTCGCGTTTCACATCCACCAGGTTGATCCACACATCTTCTTTGCGCAGCCCGGTTTTGGCGTGGATGCCCTCAGCGATACATTTATAAAAAGCCTTTTTCACTGCGATGCTACGCCCGGCGCTCCAGGTCACCTGGATAAACACGATGTTCGGCGTGTAGGTAATCCCCAGATAACCCGCCGCCGGATACACCAACTCATCCTTGGCGTGACGATTGATGATCTGGAATTTGTCGTGCTCAGGCACATTGGCCGCGCTGGTCATGGCGGCGTAGACCACATCGCCAATCGCAGCGGCGGTTTCAGTGGAGGTGTCGGCGGCCAGGTCGATTCGAACTAAAGGCATGGGAAATTCCTCGGCAGGTCAGTGGCCGGTGCTCGAAAGTGGCCATTGGCACTACGCTAGCCCGAACAACAAAATTCATCAAGCGCATATTCATTTATTTAATAATGCGTAAGTTGCATGTTATTCATTCTCCCGGCAAACGCCTAATCAGCGCTGATCGACGAGTCGATCAGCGCCTTCGGCCCCTAAAGCATCGGCGACAGGCTGACCACCCGCAGCGCCAGCCCCTCATATGCGTCCAACGTGATGGTGAACTCACCTTCAGCGGTGAGATCGCCCTCGACCCGCTCATTGATGATGTCCACCACCGGCCCCGGCGCAATGTCGGGCAGGTGCAGGGTTTCGGTCAGCGCCGTACTGCCGAAGTTGAGCGCAGTGATTTGCGTGCCCTTCCCGGCCGGCAACTCGTGAACCATGATCAGCAGACCCGGGTGCTCCACATCCGGCACCAGGATCTGGCGGCTGGCGGCGATTCCATAGGCGTTGCGCACCGCGAGAATTTTCTGCAGCTGTGACGCGAACGAATCCGGGTCCTGCAACTGGCTGTTGAGGCTGCCGTAGAGGGTTTTCGCCCTTGGCATCTGGCCGGCGGACAGTTCGGCGTCCGGGTTCAACTCCACCAGGTCATAGGCACCGCGATGAATCCAGCGCGTGTCGCCATCGCCCATCAAGTGGGCAACCGCATCGGCGGCCAACGGCAACGCGCCGACCAGGTCCCAGCCAGACAGGGCAAACACCCCAGGCTGCATGGCGTTGTACATCACCAGCAGTATATGGATACGGCGGATCTGCTCGATATCGGCCGGCGTGATCGCCTCCAGGTCACGGATGCCCAAGGCTGCCGTGATAATGCTGGCGGTGGTGCAGGAAACCCCATTGGTGACGAACTTGAGGTTATACGGCGCATGCTCGCCGGCGAGGCGCTCGTACATTTGCTCGCGGATATGCTCACGCAGGCTGTTGCCGGGGAAGGTCTGGCCCTGGTAGAGGTAGCTGTCGTGGGCGTGCAGGGTCCAGAAATGCACCAGCTCCAGGGTCAGCTCATCGTGGTTTTGCAGCGCATGAATCAAAGAGCCTGGGTCAATGCCCTGGCTGTGCATCTCACGCAGCATCAGGCGCAGAAATTCGGTGTCGCCCAGCAGTAACGCATGCTGATACGCCGGGCGCGTGATGAAGTCATAGGACAGGTCGGCGCCGCCGTGGGACATGGCGGCAATATCGTCGACAGTGAGGTTCAACTCCTGAAAGCTGAACCCGCCCGCCTTGCGAATCGCCCCGCCCAGCAACTGGTTGCCGGTGATCGACAACGGGTGGCTTTCCGACCAGGCAGTGCCGTCCAGCTTGCGTTCCACGCCGAGGAAGCCGTTGGCGTCCAGGCGCAGGATCTTGGCGCCCATCACATCAATGGCATGCAGGGCGTCGCCGATGATCATTTGCTGCGCGGCAAACGAGGGGTCCAGCCAGTTCAATGACGGCTGGCCTTCCTTGAAGTAATGCAGGTACACCCAGCGGCGCGGCTTGTCATCCACGCCAACCACCACCGGGGTTGCGCTCCAGTCAGTTTCCTTGACGCCAGGTTCGAAGAAGATCACCCGCTGCAACTGGCCAACGATGTAATGCTTGTCGCGCAGCGCATCCACCTGCGCAGGGCTGAGGTTCTGCGCATCCCGCCCCTCGGCAACGTCGGGCAGCAAGGGCCAGTCTTCCTCGCGGATCTCGACCATGTGGTAGAGCCCCGGATAATCCTCGTACGCCATCTCTGCCAGGCGGAAGTCCGCGCCCTTGCCCGTGTGGGAGGGGATCACATCGTCGATGATCACCGCATTGTGCGCGGCGGCCATGCGCGTCAGGGCCTGCAACTGCGCTTCGGTGCCCAGCTGTGGGTCAATCTCGAAGCTGATGCGGTCGAAATTGCCATCGATAGTCGGCGTATGCCGTGTACCGTCGAGCCCGCCGGACTTTTTCAACGGGCCGTTGTGAATGCCCTGGATGCCGATCTTCGACAACGCCTGCCACAGGCTTTCATCGCCCAGGGCTTCGAGCACCGTGCCGTTCTCACGGGTCACAATCGAGGCCGGATAAGCGGTGAACCATACCGACGACAACGCTGAGGCATCACGCGGCCGGGTCTGCGCATACGGCTGCTGCCACAAACGCCCTTGCCCGCTGTACAGCCTTGCCCGCTGACGCGCCGCATTGAGCATGGATTGTTGCACCAGCCAGTTCACATGATCGTTATCCGCCGCCGTCATAAGCCTGTTTCCTCTTGCCGTGAAAAGGTTATTGGTAAGCATAGGAGCGGCGGAGGCCTTGATTCGTTGCATTTACTCCAATTGCCGGTACTGCCTGGGCGTAAACCCGGTCAATGCCTTGAACTGGCGGGTAAATGCGCTGTGGTCGGTGTAGCCGCATTGCAACGCCACCTCGGTGATCGGCAGGTCGGTGTGCAACAGCCGGTGCGCATGCTCCAGGCGCACCTTCTGGATCATCTGCCGGGGTGTGAGGTGGAATACACGTTTGCAGTAGCGCTCCAGTTGCGCCACGGAAATCCCGGCAATGCGGGTCAGCTCGCCGAGAGTGACACGGCGATTGAAATGTTGGCGAATGTGTTCATCCACGGCGGCCAGGCGCTGGTAGGCCGGATGCTTTTCGCTGGCCGATTGCAGGTCCACCGAAATACCCGCCAGGCCGATGATCGCGCCCTTGTCGTTGTACAGCGGCCATTTGTGCGTCAGGCACCAGCCCGGTTCGCGGCTGCCATACAGGTGCAGCTCAAGCTGGTCTTCGAGCACAAAACCCTGCTCCAGCACGCGCCGGTCCTGCTCGGTATAGCCCGGCCCCAATTGTGCGGGGAACACTTCGGCGCTGGTCTTACCCAGCAGCGGCTGCAACTGTTTGAGGCCGCAGCGTTGCACCAGGGTGTGGTTGGCGAGGACGTAGCGGGCGTCGATATCCTTGATGAAAATCGCGGCATTGGGGATCACATCGAGCAAGGGCAACAACTGCGCGACCCCGGCCAATAGTTGCTCGATGCTGTTGGGGCGGTTGGCCTGTAGAAAGCTCGCAAATGCACTGGGCAGCATGGCCTGCACTCCATTTTTTTTAAGCAGATTGCCCTATGCCAGCCTGAGTATCCACACAAGGTTGTGGCAGCCTTGGAGGCCACACTCGGTCAAAAATGTGGGAGCTGGCTTGCCTGCGATGCAGACGCCTCGGTCATTCAGGCAAACCGAGGTCATGCAATCGCAGGCAAGCCAGCTCCCACAAAAAAGCCTGGATCTACGCATTCAAACTGTGCCGAATTCGTCATCCACATCAACGCAAAACATCAATCGCAGCGCCCCTTGATCGGTTCAGGATAACGCCACTGCATGCCTATCCAATAACTCACAAGAAGGCGCCGCCATGTCTGCTCAAGGCAAGTTCAAGAAACAACTTTCACTGATGGACCTGACCTTTATCGGGTTAGGCGCCATCTTCGGTTCGGGCTGGTTGTTTGCGGCCAGCCACGTGTCCGCCATCGCCGGCCCGGCGGGGATTATTTCCTGGCTGATCGGCGGTTTCGCCGTGCTGCTGCTGGGCATTGTGTACTGCGAACTCGGCGCCGCCCTGCCCCGCGCCGGTGGCGTAGTGCGTTACCCGGTGTATTCCCATGGCCCGCTGCTGGGCTACCTGATGGGCTTTATCACGCTGATCGCGTTCTCAAGCCTGGTGGCGATCGAAGTGGTCGCCTCGCGCCAATACGCCGCTGCCTGGTTTCCCGAACTGACCAAGGTCGGTTCCAGCGACCCCACCACCCTGGGCTGGCTGGTGCAGTTCGCCCTGCTGTGCCTGTTCTTTGTGCTCAATTACCGCAGTGTGAAAACCTTCGCCATCGCCAATAACCTGGTCAGCGTATTCAAGTTCATCGTGCCGCTGCTGGTGATTGGTGTGCTGTTTACCTTCTTCAAACCGGCGAATTTCCAGACCCAGGGTTTTGCCCCGTTTGGCCTGTCGGGCATCGAGATGGCGGTGTCGGCCGGCGGAGTGATTTTTGCCTACCTGGGCCTCACGCCGATCATCTCGGTGGCCAGTGAAGTAAAGAACCCGCAACGCACGATTCCGATTGCCTTGATCCTCTCGGTGCTGCTGTCGACTGCCATCTATGTGCTGCTGCAAACCGCCTTCCTCGGTGGCGTGCCGACCGAGATGCTGGCCGATGGCTGGGCGGGTATCAGCAAGCAACTGGCGCTGCCTTATCGTGATATTGCCCTGGCGTTGGGCGTGGGTTGGCTGGCCTACCTGGTGGTGGCCGATGCGGTGATCTCACCCAGCGGCTGCGGCAATATCTACATGAATGCCACGCCGCGTGTGGTGTACGGCTGGGCGCAGACCGGCACGTTTTTCAAGATCTTTACGCGCATTGATGAGAAGTCCGGCATCCCGCGCCCGGCGCTGTGGTTGACCTTTGGTTTGTCGGTGTTCTGGACCCTGCCGTTTCCGTCCTGGGAAGCGCTGATCAATGTGGTGTCGGCGGCGCTGATCTTAAGCTACGCCGTGGCCCCGGTGACCGTCGCCGCGCTGCGCCGCAATGCGCCCGGCATGGCCCGGCCGTTCCGGGTCAAGGGCATGGCGGTGCTCGGCCCGCTGTCGTTCATCATCGCCGCGCTGATCGTTTACTGGTCCGGCTGGAGCACCGTGTCGTGGCTGCTTGGCCTGCAAATCCTGATGTTTGTGGTGTACCTGCTGTGCGCACGCTGGGTGCCGACCGCGCACCTGAATCTCAAGCAACAAGTGCGCTCGTCGGCCTGGCTGATCGGCTTCTACGCGGTGACTATCCTGCTGTCCAAGCTCGGCAGTTTCGGCGGTATCGGCGCGATCAGCCACCCGTTTGACACGCTGGTCGTAGCCCTCTGCGCCCTGGGCATCTACTACTGGGGCGCTGCCACCGGCGTGCCCGCGCACCTGGTGCGCCTGGAACACGAAGACGACGAAAGCGAAGCGGTCAGCGACGCGCATTACAGCGCGCCACTGTCGCCAGCCACTCACTGATGGAGCCTGTTATGAAGCGCCTGCACGTTATCGACTCCCACACCGGCGGCGAACCGACGCGCCTGATAATGGACGGCTTCCCTGCCCTCGCCGGCGCAACCATTGCCGACCAGTTGCACACCTTGCGCAGCGAACACGATCAATGGCGCCGCGCCTGCCTGCTGGAGCCACGTGGCAATGACGTGCTGGTCGGCGCGCTGTACTGCGCGCCGGTCACGCCAGGCGCCACCTGCGGGGTGATCTTTTTCAACAATGCCGGTTATCTGGGCATGTGTGGCCACGGCACCATCGGCCTGGTCGCCTCCTTGCACCACTTGGGCCGCATAACGCCCGGCGTGCACACCATCGACACGCCGGTCGGCCCGGTAGCCGCCACCTTGCACGACGACGGCGCGGTGACCTTGCGCAACGTACCCGCCTACCGTCATCAGCGGCAGGTGCCGGTGGACGTGCCGGGCTATGGCGTGGTGCATGGCGATGTTGCCTGGGGCGGCAACTGGTTTTTCCTGGTGTCGCAGCACGGCCACAGGCTGGCGATGGACAACGTCGACACCCTCACCGACTACACCTGGGCGATGCTCAAGGCCCTCGAAACCCAAGGCATCCACGGTGCCGACGGCGCACTGATCGACCATATCGAACTGTTCGCCGACGACGCCCACGCCGACAGCCGCAACTTCGTCATGTGCCCCGGCAAAGCCTACGACCGCTCGCCGTGCGGCACCGGCACCAGCGCCAAACTCGCGTGCCTGGCGGCTGACGACAAACTCGCCCCCGGCGCCACCTGGGTGCAGGCCAGCATCACCGGTAGCCAATTCGAAGGCCGTTATGAATGGGATGGCGAGCGCATTCGCCCCTTCATCACCGGCCGCGCCTACATGACCGCTGACAGCACCTTGCTGATCGACGAGCAGGACCCTTTTGCCTGGGGCATCTGAGCCCGGGCCTTATTTAACTGAACGCTGGAGTTAGAACAATGAGCGACAACATCTTCACCGGTTGCATCCCCGCACTGATGACACCGTGCACGCCTGAACGCAAACCGGACTTCGACGCCCTGGTCGCCAAGGGCCGTGAACTGATCGATATCGGCATGAGCGCCGTGGTGTATTGCGGTTCCATGGGCGACTGGCCGCTGCTGACCGAAGCCGAACGCCAGGAAGGCGTGGCCCGCCTGGTCGCCGCTGGCGTGCCGACCATCGTCGGCACCGGCGCGGTCAACAGCCGTGAAGCGGTGGCCCACGCCGCCCACGCGGCCAAGGTCGGCGCCCATGGCTTGATGGTAATCCCGCGCGTGCTGTCCCGTGGCGCTTCGGCCACCGCGCAAAAGGCGCACTTCTCGGCGATCCTCAAGGCCGCGCCGAACCTGCCGGCAGTGATCTACAACAGCCCGTATTACGGCTTCGCCACCCGCGCCGAGCTGTTCTTTGAACTGCGCCGTGAACACCCCAACCTGATCGGCTTCAAGGAATTCGGCGGCGGCGCCGACCTGCGCTACGCGGCAGAAAACATCACCTCCCAGGACGATGCCGTGACCCTGATGGTCGGCGTCGACACCCAAGTGGTACACGGCTTCGTCAACTGCAACGCCACCGGCGCCATCACCGGTATTGGCAACGCACTGCCGCGCGAAGTGCTGCAACTGGTCGCCCTGAGCAAAAAAGCCGCCAAAGGCGACGCCAAGGCCCGGCGCCTGGCCCGTGAGCTGGAAGCCGCGCTGGGCGTGCTGTCGTCCTTCGACGAGGGTTGCGATCTGGTGCTGTATTACAAGCACTTGATGGTGCTCAACGGCGACCAGGGCTACGCCCTGCACTTCAACGAAACCGACGCACTCAGCACCGCCCAACAGCGTTATGCCGAGCACCAGTACGCGTTGTTCCGCCAGTGGTACGCCAATTGGTCGGCTGAACAGAACGTCGCCTGACACCCTCGCGCGCCGCTGTGGTTCTCACAGCGGCCAACCCTCATTTTTCAAGGACACCCCATGACTCTGACGGGCAAGATGCTGATCGGTCAGCACGCAGTCTGCGGCCATCGCGAAGCGATCCAGGCCATTAATCCCGCCACCGACCAGCCCCTGGCGCCCGCCTACCCAGGCGGCGCTGGCGAGCATGTCGAACAGGCCTGTGCCTTGGCTTGGGCGGCGTTTGACAGCTATCGCGACACCTCGCTGGCAGCACGCGCGGCCTTTCTTGAAACCATCGCGGACAACATTGAAGCCCTCGGCGATGAGTTGATCGAACGCGCCATGGCCGAAACCGGCCTGCCACGCCCGCGTATCCAGGGCGAACGCGGGCGCACCTGCGGGCAATTGCGCACATTCGCCCGCACGGTGCGCGCCGGTGAATGGCTGGACGTGCGCGTCGACACCGCGCAACCGGCGCGTCAGCCATTGCCACGTGCAGACCTGCGCCAGCGGCATATTGCGCTGGGGCCGGTGGCAGTGTTTGGTGCGAGCAATTTCCCCTTGGCGTTCTCAGTGGCGGGCGGCGACACCGCCTCTGCACTCGCCGCCGGTTGCCCGGTGATCGTCAAGGCCCATGGCGCGCATCCCGGCACCAGCGAACTGGTCGGCCGTGCGCTGGCCAAGGCCGTTAAAGACTGCGGTTTGCCCGACGGGGTGTTTTCGCTGCTGTATGGATCGGGTCGCGAAGTCGGCATCGCATTGGTCACCGACCCGCGTATCAAGGCCGTGGGGTTTACCGGCTCACGCAGCGGCGGTATCGCCCTGACCCAGGCGGCGCAAGCGCGGCCGGAGCCGATTCCGGTGTATGCGGAAATGAGTTCGATCAACCCGGTGTATCTGTTTCCTGCGGCGTTGCACACGCGTGCAGAGGCGTTGGCCCAAGGTTTTGTCGCCTCGTTGACCCAAGGCGCCGGGCAGTTTTGCACCAACCCTGGCTTGGTGATTGCGGTCGCAGGCCCGGCACTCGAGCGCTTTGTCGCCACGGCGAGTGAGTTGCTCCCGGCGTGCGCCGCCCAGACCATGCTGACGCCAGGTATTTTCCAGGCCTATGAAGCGGGCGTCGGCAGCTTGACCGAACACGCACAAATCGCCGCCAAAGGCATGGCGGCGCAAGGCCCGAATCAAGGCCAGGCACAGCTGTTTGTGACCCAGGCCAGCGCGTTTTTGCGCAATGAGCATCTGCAGGCGGAAGTCTTTGGCGCAGCGTCCTTGGTCGTGGTGTGTGCCAACGACGAAGAAGTGCGCCAGGTTTCCGAGCAGTTGGAAGGCCAGTTGACCGCCACACTGCACCTGGACGACGCGGACCTGGCACGCGCCCAAGCCCTGCTGCCGGTATTGGAGCGCAAGGCCGGGCGCCTGCTGGTCAACGGCTGGCCGACCGGTGTGGAAGTGTGCGACGCCATGGTCCACGGCGGCCCGTTCCCGGCCACCAGCGACTCGCGCAGCACCTCGGTCGGCACCGCAGCGATCCTGCGTTTTCTGCGCCCGGTGTGTTACCAGGACTTCCCGGACAGCTTGCTGCCCGCTGCGCTGCAACACGCCAACCCGCTGCTGTTGCGACGCTTGCTCGACGGCCAGAGAGAGGCCTGAACGATGAGCGACAGCAACCGTGCTGATATCGCTGTGATCGGCGCCGGCATCATTGGCGTCGCCTGCGCCCTGCAATTGGCCCGTCAAGGCCAACGCGTGGTGGTCATCGACCCACAGGCGCCGGGCATGGGCGCGTCCTATGGCAACGCCGGGCATTTGGCCACCGAGCAAGTGTTCCCGATTGCCGACGTGTCGATCCTCAAGCGCCTGCCCGCCATGCTGATGGACCCTATGGGTCCGTTGCGCCTGGACTGGAAGTACCTGCCACGCGCCCTGCCCTGGTTCGTGCGCCTGTTGCTCAACCTGCGCCCGGCGAACTACCGGCGCACGGTGGCGGGCATTCGTGCGCTCAATGAGGCCAGCCTGGGCGCTTGGCAGCGTCTGCTGCAGGCCATTGAGCAGCCGCAGCTGTTGCGCGCCGAGGGTTCGTTGCTGGTATTTGAGCGTGCCGCGTCCGGGGAAGCCATCGACGCGTTGCGCCAACGCATGCAGCAGCAGAATGTGCCGGTGGATTTCTGGTCGGGCGAGGCAATACGCAAGGCCGCGCCGCAACTGAACGATGCGATCCAGGGCGGCCTGTTCTTCCCGGGCACCGGGCATTTTATTGATCCGTACAGCGTGGTGTGCGCACTGGTGAGCGCGGCCAAGGCTTGCGGTGTGCAGTTTGTGCAGCAACGCGTGCTCGATGGGCGCCTGGAATCGGACGGCGTATCGCTGCTGACCGATCAAGGCAGCCTGACTGCCCGCCAGGTGCTGATCGCCTGCGGCGCCCATTCGGCCAAACTCACCGCTGCACTCACCGGCAAGCATGTCCCGCTGGACACCGAGCGCGGCTATCACCTGATGCTGCCCCACGAACACAATCGCTTGCCCTTTGCCGTGACCTCGTTCGAGCGCAAATTTATCATGACCCCCATGAACGATGGCTTGCGCCTGGCCGGCACGGTCGAATTCGCAGGCCTGGAGCGCCCCGCCAATATGCAACGCGCCTGGCAACTGCATCGTTTGAGCCAGGGCTTGTTTCGCCAGGACTTGAGTACCCGGGACGCAACCCCATGGATGGGCTTTCGCCCGTCGCTGCCGGACTCGCTGCCGATCATTGATCGGGTCGCGGAAGGCAAGGTACTGCTCGCGTTTGGGCATCAGCATTTGGGGTTGACGCAGGCGGCGGTGACGGCGGAGATGGTCGTGCAACTGGTTACGCTTGATAAGCGCATAGTGCTGCCGGACCTGGCCCCTTACCGATTGGCGCGCTTTTAGGTCTTTGGCGTTTTTGTGGCGAGCAGGCTTGCCCTGCGTTGGGCTGCGCAGCAGCCCCATACCGTGACACCTGACTCACCGAGTCGTCTGAATGAGGGGCGGCTTCGCCACCCAACGCAGGGCAAGCCTGCTCGCCACAGTGACAATCACAGTGGCAGTGCTCGCCCTCAACGCTACTTGACCAAGCGCTTTTCTTTGGATGGCCGATAGCCGAAATACGCGCTGTAGCACTTACTGAAATGGCTCGGCGACACAAACCCGCACGCCACCAGCACATCCACCTGTGACAGTTCGGTGTGCTGCAACAAACGCCGCGCCTCGGTGACGCGTAACTCCATGTAATAGCGTTGCGGCGTAGTGCCCAGTTGCTCCTTGAACAGGCGTTCGAGCTGGCGCCGCGAGCGGCCGGCGTAGACTGCCAATTGGTCCAGTTCCAAGGGTTCTTCGAGGTTGGCGTCCATCAGTTTCACCACTTCACGCAGTGGAGCGCTGACGCTGATGTTCTCCGTGGGTTTGATACGCCGGTAGCGTGACTCTTCAAACGCCAGGATGTCTTCGATACCTTCGACCAAGGCCTTGCCATGCAGGCTTTTGATCCAGTCCAGGGCCATATGGAACGCGCCCGATGGGCTGGAGGCGGTGAGGCGATCGCGGTCAATCACGTAGGGTTCGCTGGTGACCTGCGCAGCTTTGGACACTTCCGACAGCGCCGGGCGATGTTCCGGGTGGATCGCGCAGCGGTAACCCTGCAACAGCCCGGCGCGACCAAGGAACCAGGCGCCGTTCCATAGGCCGGCGAGGCTCACACCCTGTTCGGCGGCGCTGCGCAACAGCTGGATGAAATCCTCGCCGGCTTTGAGTTCGGTGCGAAAACCGCCGCAGATCACCAGCAAATCCAGGTCGGGCAATGCCGACGCTTGCAGGCGGGCATCCGGGCGGATCACCAGGCCCAGGTCGCTTATAACTTCGCCCTCGTCACACCCGAAGGTACGCGTGGCAAACAGCTCGGGGCGCAACAGGTTGGCGGTGATCAGGGTGTCGAGGGTCTGGGTGAATGCCGGCAGGGAAAAGTGTTCGAGCAGCAAAAAACCAACGCGGGTGACCGGCGACGGCTGCTGGAAGTTTTCATTCAGGTAGCGCAAGTTCTTGCCTTTCATGCCACCGCTGAACTGGCGTCTTTCCATCGAGGGTTGGCCCACTCTTTTTGTTTATGCAATGGGCGCTATCTTAGGGGCAAATGCGCCGGCTGTCGTGCCGCATTCCCACGAAGAATAATGACTATGCTGCATGGCCGCTGCCACGATGGAGGACGCTTGCCTGTTGATAGTCAACACGACCTTTAAGCCTGATCTTTACAAAAGCAACCGCCTCCCGGGCCCGCAGCCTGGCAGTTGCGGGACCATCTGATACGGTTTTTTCTTTGCTATCTGCGTCTGTATCGAAACGCCAGTGAAGCGGACAATGGGCGCCATTCCGACACTCCTGTCGACTCCCTTCCCTTCGGAGGCCTTATGACCAAGATGGCAATTTTCCTGTTCGGTTTTCTGGTGCTGACCATCGGTATCGGCTTGCTGGCAACCATCTCGCCGGTGTGAGGCACTGCTTCACGCAAAAAGCATCGGGTACAACGACAGCACCAACAGCGCCGCCATCGACCCGTTGAATACCCGCAACCAACGCGGCTCGCGCAGCACGTTGCGCAATCCACTGCCGCAGCCCACCCACACGCACACACTGGGCAGGTTGACCACCGCAAATACCAGCGCAATCACCAGTACATTGGTCACATAACCTTCGGCCGGCGTATAGGTGGTGATTGCTCCCAGCGCCATGATCCATGCCTTGGGGTTGACCCACTGAAACGCGGCCGCGCCAAGAAAGGTCATGGGTTTGCCACGCTCGTCAGGGTTCTCGGACATGCCGCCAGCGGTGGCAATCTTCCACGCCAGGTAGAGCAAATAGGCTGCTCCCACATAGCGCAACACCGTGTAGGCCCACGGGAATACCTTGAACACTTCGCCCAGGCCCAGGCCTACCGACATCACCAACAGCATGAAGCCGATGCTGATCCCCAGCGCGTGGGGCATCGAGCGGCGAAAGCCAAAATTCACCCCCGAGGCGAGCAACATGGTGTTGTTCGGGCCGGGCGTGATCGAGGACACGAAGGCAAACAGGACAAAGGCGGACAAGAGGCTGGTGGACATGAACATGGCGCGGCATCCAGGCGGTAGTGGTATGCCTGCGACAGTAGTGGGTTACAGCCCTTGCCGCCCCGTACAGCTAGGGGCGGATCGAGGCATACACTTTGGCGTTATCGAGCTGATCGGTAGAGTTGCGCGCCTTGCTTGAGTCTGCGCTGAACACATCACAACGGCTTACAGGCCTACTAAGGTTCCGCCGGGAACCGTTGATGAAGGATGTTAGAGCCGGAGCAACAGCAGAGCCATACTCGGTCAAAGGTGGGAGCTGGCTTGCCTGCGATGGTATCAACCGGGTGTAGCTGATCTACCGAGGAGTCTACATCGCAGCGGTACGACGATTCGACAAGCCAGCTCCCACAGAGAAGCAGCAATGCTGGCTCTAGCCCTTACGCAGATACGCAAACATTTGCGGTACATAATCAGCAGTGATGGCGTAAACCGACATAGTACGTCCTTGTTCAGGTTAAAAGTTCTGGGTTAAACACGGGTTCAAGCCGGGCGCACATCCCGCTGCCTGGCCAACCCTTCCAGCGTAAACCGTGCCTGCATCAGCACCACATCGCGCACCGCCTCCATCTCCTTCTGATTCACCTCGGCCCACTTCAGCGCTTCCAGCAACTTGGGCTTCTGCACCCGAAACGCCAAGCCCTGGGTGAACAGCGCCATGGAGTGAATCACCGTGCGCTCGTCTTCCACGGCAAAGCCGGAAAGGCGCGCGATCAGTTGGCGTATGACGCGGCCAATGCGTGCCTTGAAGCGGTCTTCAAAGGCGGTGGTTGCGCTTTGCGGGCACAGGCCGGCCTGATGACGATCCATAAATGCGCGCCAGATCGTGGTCTGGGGGCTGTCCTGGATGGTGGAGACCACCGTACCCAGAATGCCCAGCGAGACGTCGATCAAGGTTTTATCGCTCGCCTTGGCATCCGCCAACGCGGCCTCGGCCGCTTCCACGCACGGCGACATCTTGCGCCACAGCAGCGTGACCAAATGCTCGACACACTCCAGGTACACGCCTTCCTTGCCATCGAAGTAGTACTGGATCGCGGGCGCATTAACCCCGGCAGCCGTGGCGATGTCACGGGTGGACGCGCGGTCATAGCCGCGTTCGCCAAACACCTCGACCGCCGCTTCGACGATACGTGCGCGGGTTTCTTCACCGCGCTGGTAACCACCTTCGGCAGCAGGTTTATGTCGTGCCATGTGCAGCTCCTCTCGAATACCGGACCAAAATATACCAGTTGACAAAAATTCGCGAAAAATAGAATTTATTCCAACCGATATAAAACCGGCCCTCACAAACAGGAATGACCCGATGTCCGCTGCAACACCCTCCCCTCAGGTCATTCCTGAAGACACCGTTAATGGCCAGCGCAGCAAAGCGCGCCGCATTCTGCTGGGTATCGCCAGCCTCGCGCTGCTGGGCGGCCTTGGCTGGGCCGCGTGGTGGTGGCTGAACGGGCGCTTTGTCGAGACCACCGACGATGCCTACCTGCAGGCCGACAGCATCAGCGTGGCGCCCAAGATCAACGGCTATGTGGCCGAGGTGCTGGTCAGCGACAACCAGAACGTCAAGCGCGGCGACGTGCTGGTGCGCCTGGACGCACGCAAATACCAGGCGGTGAGCGACGAAGCCTCGGCGACGATTGCTGCGCGCAATGCCGACTACGCAAAAGCCCAAGCCGACCTGGTGCAGCAGGATTCGACCATCGCCGAAGCTCGCGCCCAACTGCAAGGAGCACAGGCCGACGCACAACACGCGCAAACCGAAGTGGCTCGCTATGCGCCGCTGGCCCGCTCCGGCGCCGAGCCAGAGGAACGCCTGGCGCAACTCAACAACCAACTGGCGCAGGCGCGCAGCACCGTGGCCGCCAAACAGGCTGCGCTGCGCTCCAGCGAAACCCGCTACGGCACCCTGCAAGCCCAACTCAAACAAGCCCAGGCGCAACTCGGCGTGGCCAAGGCCAGCGAAGCCCAGAGCCAGTTGGATGTGGATGATGCGGTGATCCGCAGCCCGCTCGATGGTCGGGTCGCCGACCGTGGTGTGCGCGTCGGCCAGTACGTGCAGCCCGGCACGCGCTTACTGACGGTGGTGCCAATCAGCGCGATCTACCTGACCGCCAATTACAAGGAAACCCAGATCGGCGAGATGCGCCCCGGCCAGGCCGTAACGGTACACGTGGATGCACTGCCCGGCCGTAATCTGCAGGGCCATATCGACAGCCTGTCGCCCGGCACTGGTGCGCAGTTCGCCTTGCTGCCGCCCTCGAATGCCACCGGCAACTTCACCAAAATCGTCCAGCGTGTGCCGGTGAGGATCGCGCTTGATGTACCCGATGATATTCGCGCCTCGTTGATGCCTGGCCTGTCGGCCACCGTCGACGTCGACACGCGCACCCACGCTGCGGATGCCAATCATGGCTGAGGCGCTGATGGCCGAGGCCGTCGCCGAAAAACCGCGTAACGCCTCGTTGACCGACTGGATCGCCGTCGCAGCCGGGGCATTGGGCGCATTGCTGGCGACGCTGGACGTGTCGATCACCAACTCGGCGCTGCCGCAGATCCAGGGCCAGATCGGCGCGACCGGCACCGAAGGCACGTGGATCGCCACCGGCTACCTGATGTCGGAAATCGTCATGATCCCGCTCGCCGCATGGCTGACGCGGGTATTCGGCCTGCGCCGTTTTCTGATCGGTACCGCGCTGATGTTCACCGCGTTTTCGATGTTCTGCGGCTTGTCCTCCAGCCTCGGTGCGATGATCGCCGGGCGCATCGGCCAGGGCTTTGCCGGCGGCGCGATGATCCCCACCGCGCAGACCATCGTGCGCACGCGCCTGCCGCCGCACCAGTTGGCGATCGGCACCACGATGTTCGGCATGACCGTGATTCTCGGCCCGTTGCTGGGCCCGGTGATCGGCGGCTGGCTCACGGAAAACATCAACTGGCGCTGGTGTTTCTTTCTCAACCTGCCCATCAGCATCGCGCTGATCACCTTGCTGATCACCGGCCTGCCGACCGAGCGCATGAACCTGCAACGCTTTATCAACGCTGACTGGCTGGGCATTCTCGGCTTGGCCATGGGCCTGAGTTCACTGACCGTGGTGCTCGAAGAAGGCCAGCGCGAACACTGGTTTGATTCGCTGCTGATCGTCTGGCTGAGCATCGCCACCGTCACCGGGTTCCTCCTGATTGCCCTGGGGCAACTGCGCTCAACAACCCCGATCCTGCGCCTGCAACTGGTGCTCAACAAAAGCTTTGGCAGCGTGCTGTTGATCGGCACAGCGGTCGGCGCCGGGATCTATGGCACGGCGTACCTGGTGCCGCAATTCCTGGGCATTTTGTCGGGCTACAACGCGCAGCAGTCGGGCGCGATCATGCTGTTATCGGGGATTCCGGCGTTTGTGTTGATGCCGATTCTGCCGAGAATGCTGGGCCGCTACGACCTGCGCTGGATGGTCGGCGCCGGGCTGTTGCTGTACTGGGCCAGCTGCTACGTCGACACCACGCTCACCACTGACAGCGTTGGCCATGACTTTATCTGGTCGCAGTTGCTGCGCGGGTTCGGGCAGATCCTGGTGATGATGCCTCTGAGCCAATTGTCGATGCGCTCGGTGCAGACCCACGAAGCCGGGGACGCCGCCGGGCTGTACAACATGTCGCGCAACCTGGGCGGCACCATCGGCCTGGCCCTGCTCGGCGTGTTGATGGACCGGCGCAGCCACTTTCACGACGACATGTTGCGCGAAGGCATCCAATCCAACAGCCAACTGGCCCAGGACCATATGGCCAGCAGCACAGCCAGCTACCTGGCACAAACCGGTGATGCCTCCACCTCACAGCTGCAAGCCTTCGCGCAACTGGCCAATGACATCGCGCGGCAAGCCTCGGTCATGGCCTACAACGACTCGTTTTATCTACTGGGACTGGCGATGCTGGCGTGCCTGCCCCTGATCTTTATTCTGAAAAAGCGCACGGTAACCCGATGATCCCTCGCAAGCTTCCTCTTCTGCTCAGCGTTGCGCTGCTGTCCGCCTGCACGGTCGGCCCCGACTACCAGGGTGCCCCCAACGTTGCGCCAAAAACCCTGGCGGCCGGGCGCCTGCCGCATGCCGATCACACCTCCGCTGGCGCACCCGCTGTCGCGCAGTGGTGGCGCACGCTGGGCGACGCGCAGCTCAACGAACTGGTGGACAAAGCCCTGCGCAACAGCCCCGACATCGCCACCGCCCAGGCCCGGTTGAAGCAATCGCGCGCCAGCCTTAGCGGCGCACAGGCCAACGCGATGCCCAAGGTCAGCGGTGATGCTGCGATGCTCAAACTGCGCTCGCCCGACACCTCCGCGCTGGGTGGCAACAGTGGCGGCGGCCGCGGCCCGCTGAACCTCTACCTCGCCGGCTTCGATGCCAGCTGGGAAGCCGACCTGTTCGGCGGCACCCGTCGCGCCGTCGAGGCTGCGCAGGCCGAAGCCGACGCGTCCCAGGCGCAATTGGCCGATGCCCAGGTGCAACTGGCCGCCGAAATCGTCCAGGCCTATACCGACCTGCGCGACCAGCAAACACGCCTGGCACTGGTGGACTCCAGCGTCGACATCGAAAACCAGGCCCTGGACCTCACCCAGCAGCGCCGCGAGCGCGGCGTGGCCTCGCAACTGCAACTTGAACAAGTCATCACCCAAGCCGAAAACACCCAGGCCCAGCGCCTGCCACTGCAAGCCGCCATCGTCGAATCCCTCGACCAACTCGGCCTGCTTTGCGGCCTGGAACCCGGCGAACTGGATGGCCAACTCGCCACTGCCCGCGCCCTGCCCGCCTTACCCGGCACCGTGCCGTTGGCCGACCCGGCGGCGCTGCTGAGGGCGCGCCCGGATATCCGCATGGCCGAGCGTAAACTGGCCTCCAGCAACGCACAGATCGGCGAAAAAACCGCCGACTGGTTCCCCAAGCTCAGCCTCACCGGCGACCTGTCCTTCTCCGCCAGCGACCCCGGCCACCTTGCGCGTAAAGACAGCGGCACCTGGCTGGTCCTGCCGCGCATCACCTGGAACGCCCTCGACTTCGGCCGCGTCGCCGCCAGCGTCAAAGGCGCCGAGGCCGGGCGCGATGAAGCGCTGGCGCATTACAAGAGCGTGGTATTGAGTGCATTGCGCGATGCGGATGTGGCCTTGGCACGCTATGGGCATCAGCGCCAGAATGTGGTGCTGCTGCGTAACGTGGAATCTTCGGCAGTACGCGCCGCCGACCTGACCCGCCAGCGTTATCGCGCGGGCACGGCCAGCACCCTCGATTGGCTGGATGCCGAGCGCACGCGCTACCAGGCGCAAGAGAGCCGGATATCCGGCGACGCTGAACTGCTGAAGGATTTTGCCTCGCTGCACAAGGCGCTTGGGTTAGGCTGGACGCTGTAAAGGGTTCTACGCACATAAACCAAGGAACAACATGATCACCCTTCGTAAAGCGACAACGGCCGATATCGATACGCTGCGCGAGGTTGGTTGCCAGACCTATCGCGAGCATTTTTCGACGTTATGGTCGCCTGCCGGTATGCACGGTTTTCTTGAGCAGGATTTTTCACCCAGTGCACTGCGCCAGTCACTCGAGTTGCCAGGCAGGCATGCGTGGTTCATTGCTTGCGATGAACAAGGCAACGCCGTCGGGTTTGCCAAAGTGAATTGGGCAGTGCCTGCGCCGTTAACCGCTGAAGTGGGCGCGGAGCTGCAGAAAATCTACCTGCTCAAATCCGCCGCCGGCAGGGGTTACGGCAAACAACTGTTGCAGTGTGTTCGCGATGAAGTGGCGCAACGTGGTGAGCATTTACTGTGGCTGGACGTGCTCAAAACCAACGTCAGTGCACAGGGCTTTTATGAGGCATTCGGGTTTCGGCGCATGGGCGAAATCCCCTTCAGCACGGACCTTGCCGACATCGGGATGGTCGTCATGGGACTTCAATTGAAACAGCAGGCGCAGCGCTAAATGGCCGAACTGATAGAGGGGCTCGACGGGCCCAGAACCGCACAACAAGAACTGTTTTACGACCTTGACGATGCACGCGCAGTTATCGGCTGGTCGGTGGTGGAGCTGACGGCGATGGCCGCGAACGGTAGAACACCCGAAGAAGCAGTGGCCCTGATGAAAATGTGCGCATTGCTGGCTGCGCAACAGGAAAAGCTTGGCGTGTACGCCGAAGAGGTGAAGGCACAGCGTATTGTCCGCGCTGAGGCCTAGCGAGTAATAAAAAAAGGAATATATACATGCCGTTTTCATTGGAAGAAAGAACCGCCTTGCTCGCTCTCAAGGGCGTAGGTCCCACCGTGATTACACGGCTGGAGCAGTTGGGCATTGACTCATTGGAAGTGCTTGGAAAGTCGGACGTGGGTGACATTCTGGCGCAAGCATCGGCAGCAGTCGGGTCGACCTGCTGGAAAAACAGCCCCCAGGCGCGGGCGGCCATTACAGCGGCCGTGGCGCTTGCGAGGGCGACTAAGCCACCCATGCCCACGACTCGCAGCGGAACGATATTATCCGGGGAACACACGGGCTGGACGATAACGATCCAGGATGACACCGCAGGTGAAACCGGAGGCTATTACCTCTACCTGGCCGACGAACAGCTCAACGGTTTCGATGCATGGTTTGAATCCATGGAGCCGCTGGAACGGGAGATTTCTGAACTGGAAGTTCGCTGGGATTAATGTGCTCGAGAGCAGTCAGTCAGCACTCGCTGATAACAAAGCGTTTCTGGAGGCAATAAACCGCCTTCCCACCGTGCGCATCACCCACCGACTGACTCGGGAAAACCTGATCAAGAAAATGCAGGCTGGCGTATTGATGCCCTACCCGGCAAAGCGCGGGCGCCTGCCAGAATGGTTCGCCCATTGGATGGATGGCAAACACCCCGCCACCTGGGTATCCATTGGCAAACCTGAAGACGTCAGCCCTGCTCTGCTGGGGTCCGTTCGTCAAAAAGAATGGCCCATGGCAATTTCGTTCCATGTGCCAAGTACAAACATCGTGATGCCACCTGGTTTTCTGAAACACCTGTATGGCTGCTACCAACAGCGGCTGCTCAATACGGTGAAGATCCCACACAACGCCGATCTGTATAAACGCGTCGGGAAAAATTGGCAGTTGCTGAGCCTTCAGGAACGCCAAGCACTGTACTCTCCGGTTGCTATGGCGGTGGCGGCTTAACAAAAGAAAGGGATGGATTCATGTCACTGAACATAGGTCCGTCCCTTCTCTCGGCAGCAGAGCATCAGCGCTGGTCGATTTCGATTTTTTGAGTTGGATCGGGGCTGTACTTTTGGCGTTTTAATTGCGGGTCGCCTTTGGCCAGGCAAAAGAAGAATATCTCCGCCTCCCCGCAGCCGCCGTGCAAGGCGCATTCGCTTGACTGCATGTGGTCTAGAAGAATTTCCCGGCCTTGAGACTCACAAAACTGATTCGCTTCTTTCAGCGCATGGCCTTTCGCCGAGGCCGGCCCACCAAGGGGAACTCGCGTTGAGATGGTGTAGGTGTCAGGCCCCACTTTTATAGGACCGCTGTCGGCGCAGGCCGTGAGCATCGCAGTGACTAAAACCATTAGCCAGATTTTCATTGTTATCCCCCAGGAAAGGCATGAGGGTACATGGCAGCTCGCCAGCTCGCCTTATAATTTTACTTTCTGAACATCGCTAACGCTGCTCTGCTTGGTCTCGGACGTTTCCCACAAACTAACGAGGTTGAGCCATAGGAAGTGACTTGGTTAGGATTTGCCGTCGCAGTAATTACTGTGACCGGGCGTCGCAACCTGAATTATCTGAGTATTGCCCTTTGGAGCATCACTCTTGAAAACACCTACACCTGGCAACGACCATTCGACTAACGCGTTTAAAGTGAGGACAGAATTAAGCACGGAAGATGCGCTAGTGAATGCAAGTGAAATTTTGGCTTCGGCATCGGTTATGGCGAATGAACAAGCGTTCGGATCAACTGGATCTCGACGGCTTCAAATATTTGGGTTGGCGCAGCTGATTGAGAACGCGCAACTGCTCGTGGATGATGCGCTGGATAAATTGAGTCCAACATCCGCTGACCGTTGACCACCTAGCAATTGAACATGGGGAAGACCAACATTTTTTAAAATTCAGAAATTGTGGCCTGACCCCCTCTAGTCAAAAAAACCTCGCCGAAGCGAGGTTTTGACCGTGGCACAACAGCAATCAACTATTCGCCTGCGCTAAAAACTGCCGAATTTCCTCGTCGGTCTTGCCCTTCAACAGTTCTTTTAAGAGTTTGAATTACTCTTCATCAGTAGGCTTAAAAGAGTCTAAAACTTCAAGCGACTGCTGCTTATCTAAAATGTTGTCTTTATCTTCCGATAGCGTGTAAGCATAAACCATATGATCAATAGACATAACAATCTCCTTTACATTAATATTTAATGGAGATGAAATCATCCATCGTCATTGATTTTTGTGAACCTGTGAAAACTAGCAGTTTCTTATACTGATTTGTAATTAAAAAGCGCATTCGATCGACATGCAAAATTATCAAAGTGCATCAGCAAAAGCCCTGGATAAAATCGCCCCAACATCCGAAATGGAGTCCTGCAACGCATCGCTCATGTAGTTGGCCCGAGGCTCAATGCGCGAGCCATGCGCGGGGTTGCGGAACGGCTCTCAAATTGCAGGCATTAAAAAACCCCGTAGACGTTAATCTACGGGGCTTTAAGAGTGGAGGCCGAGGTCGGAATCGAACCGGCGCAGGCGGATTTGCAATCCACAAATTTCCAATTATTTATCAATAAGTTACCCAAAAATCTATTCCGCATCGCCAAGATGTACACATCGCTGGAGCCCTCTTGAATCGGGAGGCTTTATTTCGGTTGCGGAATGGATTTTCCTTCTTACTTCCCCGTGTATGGATAATGCTTTTTCCCCTGCTCTCTAGCAGCCTTGATCAAATCAGCCGTTGCCGTCTTCCCAGCTTCAATATTGTTTTCTTTCGCAAAAATTGCCGAGTAATGCAACGTGTAGGTTGGCATTCTTGCCTTCTCAATCTCACCCCGCTTGTATTGAGCCAGTAGCTTTGCGGCAAGGTCAGTACCCTCGTTGTCTGCGCATTGCTGGATTTTCGCCAGAGAGGCAGCGTCATAATATCCAGATGCCGTGGCGGTAATGTTCAATTTGCCCATGCACCCCAAAGCGATCAGCTCCTGCGATGCAATCAGGTCTTCATGAATGCCCTGATTATCGTGAAGGTTCGTCACCAGCTTGGGTTCGGGCTGTGCCACTTCGGCCGCAAGCGCGCTGTGTGCAATAGCTGATAATGCCAACGCTATTGTAAAAATCCGGTTCATCGCATTTTCCTACGCTGATTCAGTTCTCTCAAAACCGCCTTTTCCAAAGCCTCTTTCCCGGCGTGGTCGTACTGCCGCGAATATACAACGCTGAATTTTGACTGAGATGGTCATGTCGTGATTCCGACCTGTAGCGGGTATCGAGACAAGGACACCCTGGAAATCGTCCTCAATACTGAATACCCGGATGCGTCAGACGCCATTTCCATCATGTTGCTCCAGGAAGCGGTGGTATCAGCCACCCGCCCGTTTCAGTGCACACAAAAACGCAACACTGAACTGCACCGATTGTGATGGCCGCGCCACATCGGGGTTTATATAGTCGTTCCTACTGCAACCCGCCATGAGCCAGCCGGCCCATCACAAGGAAGCGTTCGATGACTGACCTGCATACCCTTACGGCCGCCGAACTGTTGGCGCAATTTGCCAGCCGGCAACTCGCGCCCATCGACTACTACGACCAGCTCCTGGCCCACATCGACCGCTGGGAGCCGCAGATCAACGCGCTCTATGCCTTCGACCCGCAACAGGTGCGCCAGCAGGCCCAGGCCTCCACCGAGCGCTGGAACAAGGGCCAACCCAACGGCGCCCTTGATGGCGTACCGGTGACCCTCAAGGAATTGATTGCCACCGAAGGCGTGCCCATTCCCCTCGGCAGCGCGGCCACCCGCCTAACCCCGGCCCTCAGGGACGCACCGCCCGCAGCCCGTATGCGTGAAGCAGGCGCGATTATCCTGGCCAAGACCACCAACCCGGATTTCGGCATGCTGTCCTCCGGCCTGTCGAGCTTCCACGGCATCACCCGCAACCCGTGGAATACTGCCAACAACACCGGCGGCTCCAGCTCCGGTGCCGCCGCTGCGGCCGCCGCCGGTTATGGCCCGCTGCACGTTGGCACCGACATCGGTGGTTCGGTGCGCCTGCCCGCCGCCTGGTGCGGCCTGGTGGGGTTCAAGCCGACCCTGGGACGCATCCCCATCGACCCGTACTACACCGGCCGCGCCGCCGGGCCTATGACCCGCACCGTCGACGACTGCGTGCTGCTGATGCAACACCTGGCCCGCCCCGATGCCCGCGACGCCACCAGCCTGCCGCCACTCGCCACCCAGTGGAGCAACCAACCGTTGTCGGTCAAGGGCCTGCGGGTCGGCCTGATGCTCGAGCCTGGCGTGGGTATGCAGCCTGAAGGCTTCGTGTGTGAAGCGGTGGAACACGCCGCACGGCTGTTCGAAGCCCATGGCGCCAAGGTCACGCTGATCCCGCCGATCATGGACCGGGCACAACTCGACGGCCTCGATCATTTCTGGCGCGCCCGGCAGTGGGGCGACTTGTCCGCGTTGAGCAGCGAGCAGTTCGACAAGGTCTTGCCGTATATCCGCGACTGGGCCGCGCCAGGCGCCGAGATCAGTGGCGTACAGGCCGTTAAAGGCTTCAACCAGACCTTCGAAATGCGCCGCCGCGCCGCGCAGGTGTTCACCGAACTCGACCTGGTGCTCTCCCCCACCAACCAAGTCAACGCCTTCCCCGCTGAGTGGCCTTCACCCAGCAACGACCCGCAACGGCCGTTCGAACACATCGTGTTCACGGTGCCCTGGAACATGGGCGAACAACCGGCGCTGTCGATCAACTGCGGTTTCGCCGCTGATGGCATGCCCATCGGCTTGCAGATGATCGCCCCACGCTTTGCCGACCAATGGCTGCTGCAAATTGCTAAAACCTACGAGAGCTGGCGTGGCGCAATCCACCACTGGCCGAATCCTTCCTGACTTTGACGCTGTAAGAACTGCCCACCCACACGCCAGCTCCGGGCCTACACGGCCGGGAGCTTGGACGACCTATAACTAAAATCGAGGGGCTGGTATGCACACTGAGCAATTGACACGATCCGATCCTGATCACGCACCCGAAACACCGTCCCCGGACGCCGGCAAAAAGAGCATTTTTGCCGTGGTCCTGGGTAACGCCGTGGAGTTTTTCGACTTTGGTGTGTACGCAACCTTTGCGGTGATGATCGGCCACACGTTTTTCCCGTCCGACAGCGCCTTCGTCAGCTTGATGCTGTCGGTCACCGCGTTCGGTATCGGCTTTATCGTCCGGCCGCTGGGCGCGGTGCTGATCGGCGCCTACGCCGACCGCGTCGGGCGCAAACCAGCGATGCTGTTGACCCTGGTGATGATGGCCGTGGGCACCGGCAGCATCGCGATATTGCCCGGCTACGAGACCATCGGCATCGCGGCGCCGATCCTGCTGGTGCTCACCCGCATGATCCAGGGTCTGGCCTGGGGCGGTGAAGCCGGCCCCGCCACCACCTATATCCTCGAAGCGGCGCCGCCTCACAAACGCGGGACGTACGCCTGCTGGCAAGTGGTTGCCCAGGGCGTCGCGGCCATGGTGGCCGGGCTGGTAGGGTTCACCCTGACCAAAGTCATGTCCCCGGAAGACCTCAACAGCTGGGGCTGGCGCGTACCCTTTGTGTTCGGCCTGTTGGTATTGCCGATCGGCATCTACATCCGCCGCAACCTCGCCGAAACCTTCCACGGCCACGGCGAGCAGACCAGCACCGGCGACCTGGTACGGGAAGTCTGCGGCAAGCACCGACGGGCATTGGTACTGGGGTTGCTGATCCTTTCCGGCAGCACCATCACCCAGTACTTCCTCAACTACATGACCACCTTCGCCCTCACCGAGCTGAAGCTGCCCACCAGCATCTCCATGCTCTCGACCCTGGTGGCCGGCGCCGCCATGGCCGTGTGCGCGGTGGCCGGCGGCATGCTCTGCGACCGCTTCGGGCGCCGGGTGATCCTGATGACACCGCGGGTGGTGTTGCTGCTGATCCTATTCCCGGCCCTGCAACTGATGACCGAACACCCCAGCCCGGCGACCTTCCTGCTGACCCTCGCGGTACTCTCGGGCCTGCACGGCATGAGCGGCGCGGCGTTGATCGTGCTATTGGTGGAAAGCTTCCCGAAATCCGTGCGTTCCACCGGTTTCTCCATCGTCTACGCCTTCGGTGTGGCGGCGTTTGGCGGCACCGCGCAGATAATCATTACCTGGCTGATCGGCACCACCGGCGATCCAATGTCACCGGTCTGGTACCTGCTGATCGCCAACCTGGTGTGCCTCACCGCCGCCTGGTTCGCCAAGGAAACCCGCCCGTCGCTGCCCGGCAGCCCGGCCCGCGAAACCCGGCTCACAGAAGCTTCGGTTCGCTGAATACCTTTTCCCACTGTCCCGCGTCTTTTCGCCACCGACCGGCAGCGCCTGAGGGCCTGCCGGGACGGTCGCCTTACGTCTGATTTGTATGGGGATTTACCATGTATCCACGTCTTTTGCTGGCCGTCACCCTGGCTTCCAGCACCCAGGCTTTCGCCCAAGAGAACGCTCAAGCCAGCGCACCGGGTTTCCTCGAAGGCAGCACCCTGGACCTGAACCTGCGCCACTACTATTCCAACCAGCACACCAAGCGCACCACCCACCTGAGCATCAAGAAAGCCGGCGGCGTCGAGCCCACCCGCGTGCGCGAAACCTGGGTGCAGACCAGCATGTTCAAGTACAGCTCCGGCTACACCCAGGGCCTGATTGGCGTGGGCGTGGATGCGGGAATCTTCAGTGCGGTCAACCTGGAGCGTGGCCACGGCAAGGTGGCCAATGGTGGCGACCGAGTGCTGGTAGACGGCAATGGCGATGCGATTCCCACCTGGAGCCGCCTGGGTGTGGGCGACGTGCGTTTGCGCCTGTCCAGCACCGAGATCAAGGCGGGCCGGCTGATGACCGACAACCCGATCCTGCGCTACAAGGACAACCGTGCCCTGCCCTCCAGCTTCCAGGGCGTGGGCCTGTTCAGCAACGAATTCGACTGGCTGTCGGTACAGGGCGGCAGCTTCGAGCGGGCGATTCCGCGCACCGGCACCGGCGCCGAAAAGCTCACCACCACCTTCGGCAACCGCGCCTACAGCGGTGCGCGCATCAGCTACCTGGGGGCCACGGTCAAACCGGGTTACGGGCTGGAAGCCAGCGTCTACGCCTCGCGTTTCGAAGACATGTGGGACCAGACCTACGTCGGCCTGACCCACCGCATCGGCGACAAAAGCGACATCGTCCTGAAGACCGCCTTCAACTACTATCACACCAGTGACTCGGGGGACAAAAACCTCGGCTACATCGACAACAACGCCGCCAGCCTGGCCTTCACCGCCACGCACATGGCCCACAGCCTGACGCTGGCCTGGCAGCAGGTGTTCGGCAATGAATACTTCGACTACGTGTGGGAGTCCACCGGCAACTACATGGCCAACTCGCTGTACTCGGACTACAGCGGCCCCAACGAAAAGTCCTGGCAACTGCGCTACGACCTGGACTTCGCCGCCTACGGCGCGCCCGGCCTCACCGCCAGCCTGTGGCACGCCAAGGGTTGGGACATCGACGGCACCCATTACGATGGCGACCGCAACGGCCACAACACCGGCTACAACGTGCGCAGCCTGGATGGCGCCAAGCACAACGAAAACGGCTTGATGCTGGCCTATGTGATTCAGTCCGGAACACTCAAGAACACCGTACTGCGCACCATCGTCTACAACCATCGCGCCAGCGGGGGGCAGATTGACGGCAGCTACGACGAGTTCCGCCTGGTCGCCAACGTGCCGATCAACATCTTCTGAGGCTCAGGCTCAGTTCAGCGAACAACGCTGCATCGCCCCCGCCAGCATTTCCTGGCACTTGAGCACCGCCACCGAGCGGGGGCGGTTGCGGTACACGCAGAGGTCGATGCGGATGCGGCCGAGGTCTTCATCGGCTATCGGCACGGCGACCAGGCCGTCGCCCAAGTCGCGTACGTCTGCCTCGACCTGGGGCAGAATCAGCACCGCTGCTCGTTGCCGGGCCAGGCTCTTCTGCACTTCCAGGGAGCTGGTGGTGAACACGGGTTCGAGGGTGACTCCGCGTTTTTTCGCGGCCACTTCCAGGGCCTGGCGCACGCCGTAGGCCGAGTCGGGAATCGCCAGGGGCTGGCCTTGCAGTTCGCTCAATTCGATGCTTTCGCGTTGGGCGAAGGGGTGTTCGGCGCTGACCAGCACCCGGTGCCACAGCTGGCAATGGGCAGTGACTTCGACGTCGGCGCGTTCTTGCAGGTAGAACGCCAGGCCCAGGTCTGCCTCGCCGCTGCACAGGGCGTCGAGGGTGGCCGATGCACTGGCGATTACGATGTTGAAGGTGACCTTGGGATGGGCGCGGTAGAAGGTGGCGAGTACTGGGGCGAGTACGGTGGAAACGATACTTTCTGACACATGGATGCTGATGTTACCGGCTACCTGGCTTTGGCGGCTGGCGATGACTTCGCGTACCTGGTCGAGGCCGCGCAGGGTTGAGGTGACTTGTTCGGCCAGGCATTCACCCTCGGCGGTGAGGCGGATGCCGCGGGGGCCGCGTTCAATCAGGGCGGCGCCGAAGAAGTGTTCCAGGTGTTCGATCTGGCGGCTGACGGCGGTTGGGGTGACGTATAGACGTTCGGCTGCCTTACGCAGGGAGGCGCAGCGGGCGACCTCGTGGAAATATCGCAAGGCGCGTAGTTGCATGGGGGTGCTCCTTTTTTTGGGGTTGGGGTTTGGGGGGTACGCAATTACTGCGCCATGCATGTGTATCAGTTCGCGAATGGGCCGAGGGTCTGCAAGCTGCTCGCGTGACCGTAAACCCCGCCACCGATTGGGCTTGTGTACAGCGAGTTATCAGCGCGCTTGTACTCGCGGTGTTGCTGGGCAACGGATACTTCGCCCATCGGTTTTGTGCACACCTCGCAAGGGCCAAGTTGATCGCCGCCAGGTTGCGAAGGTCGCAGTTTGTTGATGACGTTGCCGGTAGGGGTACCCATTAGCGTTTTCCTCAGACTTCGAAGTCAGGGTCAATGACCCACGTTTCGCCCTTGCTTGCGACGGCAACTGGCCGCTTACGCAGGGCATAAACCGCGTGCTCGGTGGTGAGCTTGCCGGTCTGGTAGTGGCGGGCAACGCTGAGCACATATCGCATCGGTTCTTTTCCTAAACGTTTTCTAGTGGTGTAAAAACACCAAGATTTTCCATATCGGCCTCACACTGTTCGAAGCTCATCCACCCCAGCAGATCAATTATTGCCATCGAGCGCGAGACAGGTTCAGGTGTGAATTTCCCTGGATGGTGCTGATCTGAAGTCTTGAAGAGAGACGTGCAACTCCCCGGCTTACTATCGTCAAAATGCATGGCTTGATTACGACCAAACCATATGATTTCGCGAATATGCGCCCCAGAGGTTATCCGCCCCTCGATAGGGCAGTCTTCGATCTTTTGACCATATCGCGTAACTAGACCTTGCCTTGCAATTTGAAGAAGTGTTCCAGCTACGATGGTCATCGTCTGGTCGGTCACCTGAATCGCCCGAACGGTAGCACTCAGCTTCAATCGCGGCCGCGTCAAAGTGACCTTCGCTTCCTCGCGAAGCTCATCATTTTCTTGCTGGTCAAACAGGGCAAGACCGCGAAGAAACTTCGCCTACGCCTGGCGGACGAAGGTGTTCAGTCCGGACTGAGCGCCTTTATCAATGATCTGCAGGAACGCCGAGCCCTCAGCGGCATAAAAACATCTATGCTGATCACCAACACATCCGGCCTTCGGATGAGCCAGCAGATGCTGCGCAATCGCTGGGACGAAGCCCGCGAGAAAGCTGCCGTCAAAGCAGGCGCCGACGGCGATGCTGCCCTGGCAGTGCTGATGTGCCAGTTCCAGTTCAAGGACATCCGCCCGAAAGCAGCCAGCGAGATTGAGCTGACACATGCCAGCCGCCTGCTTGGCCACACCACGGAAGAGATGACCAAAAAGGTCTATCGACGCGTCGGGGAAATAGTTAAAACAACGAAGTGATTTAATCCGCTCGACAACTCACATCCCAAAAAACTTAGTCAATGCAGACGTCAGCACGCCGGCTCCGACCTGAGCCGGTATCTACCACGCCGGAGTACCCGCTTTAGAAATCATGCCCGCCAGCCAAGCGCGTACGCCAGGACCAAAATTCTTGCTATCTGATTCCGCATTGAGGTCATCGTCGTTAATGGCAACCTGCAACTCTGCCACATCCACTTCTGCAACCTTGTTTCTTCTTAGCTCACGAATCAAAGCTGGCAAATCCTTTACGCCAACCGTTGACTTATTATGTGATGCTTGATTCCCCTCACCTATAGCCAAACCTATATTCGCACCATCACCAAAAACAGCGCCTTTGAACATTTCACTTAGCCCTTCAATCTTTGGCATGACCTTGGGGTCAGCGCCCGCGTTAGTCTCAGGCAATACATTTTCAAGATTTAATAAAAAATCCAGCAATCTAGATCTTGCCTCATTTAGAATTTGCTCAAAACAGCCTGCCGGAGGCTTTCCCCAAGCGCTTGAGATCCCGAATGACTTTTCAATTCCTTGCCGCAGATAAGGGAAAACACGGTGATCTATGTTTACGTTGAGATCATCGGCCTTTTTGGAAAAATCTTCAATTACCGCAATGCTTTGAGTGTACCGATAAACCAAAAACTGTTCGATCATCTCTTCAGACATACCGCCAATTGGCAATCTATAGTTTGTATAACGTTTAACTCCGTTCTCAACGTTACCAAATGGAGTTAAATATGAGGCGCGACAATTAGGAATATTATCTTCGTTTGCATACCCCTGTATTTCATTCTTAACCCACTTTGCAAAATCTTTATTCTGAAGCTTATGGGCAATAAATTGAGCCTTAAAAAAGCATTCGCCAACGGCTGCTTTGCATCACTTAGGATTTCTATCGCATCGTCAACTAGTTTCATTAGGCCCTCACCCCCTTGTGGTTGCAGCTCCTTCGACCGTATGCCTCGCGGCCTTTCCAGCTGCCATCATGCGAGCCATCACGGGATCAAATCAAGTAATGAATTCAGAGCTATCATCGCGCTCAGTTACGGACATCCCGTTTCGTTGAGCGCTCCTGTTTTTATGCAGGAATCAGGTTCTAGTTGCGGAACGCATGCCAAAAATTGCGGAATGGTTCCTAAATCGCAGGCATTAAAAAACCCCGTAGACCATTGATCTACGGGGCTTTAAGAGTGGAGGCCGAGGTCGGAATCGAACCGGCGTAGGCGGATTTGCAATCCGCTGCATAACCATTTTGCTACTCGGCCTCAAACGATCAACGTCCTGACTGCTGACATTCACCGCATAAAAACTTGAGTGGGCTGTAAAACCCTGCCTCTACTCTAACTCATTGAATGCATTGAAGTTTTAAATGCTTCGTTGCGTTCGATGGGCGCCATTATGTACGCATTTGCTTTTGCCTGCAACCCCTTGATTTCAAAAATATTTCGTATTGCCATCAAGGGGTTGCGGGCCTGCCCTACTCCTGGATGCGCTGCTGCTGATAGTGCGGGTCGGCCTTGATCTGGGCTTCGGTGAAGGGCAGCGCGCGCAGCTTTTTCTCGGAGAAGGCTTGGGTCTGGTCCTTGGCGTGTTTGGATGCGGGGTTGCTGGATTCGGAGAAGGCCAGCACGCCCAGTGCCTGGGGGCCTTTGTCGTCGAAGGTGACGATTTGCAGGTAGCTGGTGCCGCTGACGACTTCGCGTTTGCCGTCGGCGCGGGGCACGGTTTGCATGGCGTTGTAGATGCCCAGCTGTTGCGGGCCGCCGTGCATGGGGGTTTGGCCGCTGACCTGGATGTCGCCCCAGCGCGTGGCCTTGAGTTTACTGACCTCTTCACTGGAGGCCAGCATGGCTTCGCGCAGGGCTTTGGCCACCTCGATGCGGTCGATGGCCAGGCCACGCGGTGTGGTCAACGGCTGCGCCGGGTCGAAGGCGACGCGCCAGGCGTCGGGGATTTGTTGCAGGTGTTCGACCAGGTTAATGAAGTGCACCAGGCCGATGCCGCTGTCGAGGTTGGCATGCTGGTCCCAGGCTTTCAGGCTGGAACACAGCGGTTGCAGTGCGGCGGCGTCAGTGCCCAGATGTTTGGCGCAATATTCGAGCAGGTCTGGCATGACCTGGCTGGCGAGGTACACCTCGTTGTCCATGACCATGTTTTGCAGGTCGGCCACGCTGATCGGTTGCTTCTCCAGGGATTGCAGGCGCTGCACGGCGAAGCGTGCGCGTGGGCCGAGGCCGATGTGGTCCTGGCTGATCACCGGGGAGAAGCCGGTGAGTGGCGCCTTGGGGTTGGCCAGCCACGCCGAGTCGTTGGAGTGTTGCACGTAGTCGGTGCGTTGCAGTTGCGGCAACTGGTCGGCAGCGAAGATGCCAGGTTGCGCTGCACGCGGGTCAACGTCCCAGGCGCAGGCGCTGTGGGCGCCGTCGAGCATGATCATTTGCAGGCCCGCGCGAGGGTCGCTGCATTGCGCCAGTTTGGCTGCGCTGACGTTGGGCACCACCGACAGGTTCATGTAGAGGCTCTGGCCCTGGTCGTCGGCGGCCACGGTATTGACCCACGGTATGCCTTGCAGGGTGTGCACCGAGGTTTGCAGTTCTTTAAGGCTGGTGGCGCGGTTCATCGCGTACCACTGTTGCAGCACGCGGTCGTTACCCAGGTTGGCGTCGCGCAGGCTGAAGGCGTAGTGGCTGTCCCAGTCGAGCTTGCCGGGCCATTGCACCACGGGGCCGAATTGCGAACTGTAGACCGTATGAGTGACCTCTTTGAGGCTGCCATCGGGTTGTTTGACTTGGACCTTCACCGCACGATGCTCCATAGCGATGGATTTCCCATCCAGCAGATAACGCGTGGAATCCTTGGGATCGAGGGTCAGCCGATACAGAGTGAAATGCTTGGATGTGTCCACCGTGTGGGTCCAGGCCACGTGCTGGTTAAAGCCGATATTGATCACCGGCAAACCCGGCAGTGCTGCGCCCATCACGTCCAGTTGGCCCGGGATGGTCAGGTGCATCTCATAAAAACGCATGCCACCGACCCACGGAAAATGCGGGTTGGCCAGCAGCATGCCACGGCCATTAAATGAACGATCACGGCCCACGGCCACGGCGTTGCTGCCACGGTCGAGGCTGAAGCGTTGTTGATTGGCTGCTGCCAGTTCAAAGGCCTTCATGCTCGACGGCACAGCGGCAGTGGCGTTAGGCGGCGTGGCGCCGACCAGGGCTTCGGCGAATTGGCCGACACCGCCTTCCACCAGCAGCCTGCGGGTCAGCTTGACCAGGTCGTCCACGACCAACGGGCGCACCCACGTGGCGTGGCACTGGGTCGGTGCGCCCTGCTCTTTCAGATAACGGTTGTAGCCGGCGACATAGCCTTCGATGCGCTGCTGCATCTGTGGGGTTTGCGCCTTCCAGAATGCGGCAACCGCCTGGGGCGTATTCAGCCAGTTGAAAAACACATCACTGGCCAGGTTGTTGCGCTCTTCGAGGGTCGCCTGGTCCGGGCCGAAAAACCGCGCACGCTCGCCGTTCACCGTGACCACTTCATTGGCCAGCAGGCACAGGTTGTCTTGCGCATACGCGTAACCAATACCGTAACCCAAGCCACGCTCATCGTTGGCGCGGATGTGCGGCACGCCGAAGGTGGTGCGGCGAATCTCGGCTGAAGCCTGTGTCACCTGTTCACGCGCTGAAGCATTCAGGCTCAGCCCCAGCAACAGCCCTGCCACGCACGCCTTGGACAACCGGTTGGAAATAATCACGCAAGCTCCACAGTCAATTTGGACACCCTTACAGGGGGCAACGACCCCACCGTAAGAACGCAGGTAACCGGGAATAATTTAGCCGCAGCGGGTGTTTTTTAAGGGCGGTCGACGTGTGACAAAGCGGATACCGACAAAATTTCTACATCCAGGACTTCATGATTTCGCTCGCTCGTTCGTCTTATTCAAATAAGAGCGCCATCATTTTCCTGATCAGGCTCTGATAAGGAGTTTTTTGCATGTACAACCCGCAACCGCCCATGGATGGACATTCACCGGCTGCCGACGCCAATTACGGCGGCGGCGCACAAGCGTTCGGCAAAGCGCCGGAGCACGGCAATCAGCGTATCCGCCATTTGCTCAAGTGCTTCGGTTTGCGCACCAGCCTGATCCGGCTGAAGGTCATTGACGCCCTCCTCACTGCTGCCGACAACCAGCGCACATTGGGCGTGCGCGGCGTGCACAGTCATTTGCTGGAGCTGGGCATTCCGTTGTCGTTTCTCAGTGTGCGCGAGGTGCTGAAGCGCCTGTGCAGCGAGGGCGTGATCACCCTCAATGCCGATAAGAGCTACAGCCTCCATGCAGAGGCTGCCAAAGTGCTCGACGGTCGCGCCTGACGCTTTCGCCCGGCGCTCCAGCAGGCATCAGAAGTGAGGCTTGACCTTGCGACGCATGATGCCGTTGATCACCACTACCACGACGGCAATCGCAATCGCCAGGTACTGGAACGTTTTTTCGCTGATCACGCCGGTGTTTTGCAGATAAGACAGGCCAAACATCGACGCCAGTACTGTCAGGGCGATCAGAATCGAATATTTCAAACGTTGCTTTTGGGTCATGACGGGTTCCTGAAGCTTAAGAATGTATCCACTTTGTATCGCCGAGCATGCCAAGCACATACCCGGTTACGGGGATGGCACCGGTTCGGCAGGGTCATATGTTACAGGCGCTGAGAAATTTTGGCTTGTTCCGCGCCTGATTGAACCTGTCGGTACTTTAGAGGATTTGAAAATGCTCCGTCGAATCACACTGTTGATTCCATTGCTGATCATGTTGACCATGAGCGGCTGCTTCTTTTTCCCACGTGGCGGCGGTGGCGGCTGGCACGACCACGACCATCGCTACGATGGCGGCCGTGGCTACGAGCGTCGCTGACATCACGCGCGTCTCGCTTTGCAGTGAGCAAAGCGAGACGCCTGCAGTCAGCCTGCGTGCACCCACCGTTGATATAGCCAGCGCGCAAAGGCATCCAGCGCAAACCCCAGCAAGCCGATCACCACCACCATCGCCATCAACTCCGAATACGCCAGGCGGTCACGCGTGTCGAGGATGTAATACCCCAGCCCCGCGCTCACCCCAAGCATTTCGCACGGCACCAGCACGATCCACAAAATGCCAATGGCCAGGCGCACGCCGGTCAACACATGCCCGACTACGCCGGGAATGATCACCCGTCGCAGGGTTTCCCAGCGCGTGGCGCTGAGGCTTTTACTCAGTTGCAACCAGCGCGGGTCCAACTGGCGTACGCCAGCGGCGGTATTGAGCATGATCGGCCACACCGCGGCAAACGCCAGCAGGAAGTAGATCGGTTGGTCGCCCACGCCCATCAACATCACCACAATGGGCATCCAGGACAGTGGCGAGATCATCCGCAGAAACTGGAACGCCGGTGTGGTGGCAGCCTCCAGGTTGCGCGAACTGCCCACCAGCAGCCCCAACGGCACACCGACCAACAAGGCCAGAAACAGCCCAACGAATATGCGCTTCAGGCTCACCGCGATGTGCAGGTACAGCTCGCTGCGCCCGAGCAATTCCCACAAGCTGCTTGCCGTTGCCGCCAGCGAAAAGCGCGCCGACAAGCCATCGGTATCGCCAAACACTTTCACGCCCAGCCACCACAGCAACAGCAAGCCGGCCAAACCACTCAGCCCCAGCCACCAGCCAGGGATTCTGCCGTTGTTCAAACGCCGATCTCCTCGTGCCGTTCGTAACCGTCGGGCAAGCCGAAGGTTTTCATACCGCCCACGGATTCGATGGCATTGCGCACGAAGCGGTCGTCCACCAGGTCCTTGGCCACGAACGTTGGGTCCAGGTCAGCGAGGAATTTCTTGTCGCCTTCGATCAAAGTGTCCTTCAAGCGCCGTACCAATTCCTCGGTGTAGCTGGGAAATGGGTACGGCTGGAAGTCGATGCGATGCTCGTCCCAGTTGGCATGCTGGATCGCGCCGTCAGCCAGGTACGCGGCACGGTCGGCGGCGGCCGGGGCCAGCACCTTGCTCAACACCGGTTCGGCGTGCGGTGTATAGCGGTTCGGGCCGTCCTTGGACAGCAGCTTCACCGCCTCTTCGCGGTTCTCGCGAGTCCACACCTGCGCCTTGACGATGGCATTGACCACCTTCTGCGACCACTCCGGGCGGTTGGTCAGGTCATGCTCGTGCATGAACACCACGCAGCAGGCGTGGTTGCGCCACACATCGCCAGTAAAGCGCTGCACGCGACCGACCTTGAGGTTTTCCGCGAGGGCGTTGAACGGCTCGGCGACGATATAGCCGTCGATGCGCTTGCTCGCCAATGCAGGCGGCATATCCGAAGGCGGCAACACGATCAGGTTGACTTCATTGGCCGCAATCGCAGCGCCGGCGGCACGCGCTACTGGCGTGAGGCCGTTGTCGCGGAACAGTTGCTGCACCACTACGTTGTGGATCGAGTACCAGAACGGAATCGCCACCGACTTGCCGCCCAATTGCTTCACCTCGGTAATGCCCGGCGAAACCGTCAGGCCCGAACCGCCGACATGGTTCCAGGCCACGACTTTGGCCGGCACCTTGCTGCCGTAGCGCGCCCATACCGTCATCGGCGACAGCAAGTGAATCACGTTGACCTGCCCGGAAATAAACGCCTCGATCACCTGCGCCCAACTGCGCAACAGCACCGGGCGCTCGGCCTTGATGCCTTCGGCCTCGAACAAACCGTTGTTATGCGCCACCAGCAAGGGCGTGGCGTCGGTGATCGGCAAATAGCCGATGCGTACAGGCGCGTCCGGCTCGCTGGCGGCGCGGGCTTGCAGGCTGCTGAGCAGCGGCAAGGCACCGGCGGCACTGAGCACCGCCGAGAGTTTGAGAAAGTCACGGCGCGAGTGCGTAAGGTCATCCAGACACATGTGAAAACTCCTGTTGGTCAATGGGGTTGGGTTGAGGGCGGCTCGCCTGCCGTAAGGTTTTCAGGATCTCGATACGCAACGCGCCGATGGCTTCAACCTGCTCTTCGCGCGGTTGCGGCAAATCGATGCGCCATTCGCCCAAGGTCCGCGCCGGGCGGTTGCCCAGTAGCAGGATACGGTCGGACAACAGCAGCGCTTCGTCGATGTCGTGGGTAATCAATACCGCGGCCGAACCCTGCTCGCGGTTGACCTTGAGCAGCAGGTGCTGCATGTCGGCGCGGGTGACTTCATCCAGCGCGCCGAACGGCTCATCCAGCAGCAACACCTGCGGCTGGCGGGCCAGGCAACGGGCCAACGCGGTGCGCTGGGCCATGCCGCCGGACAACTGCGCTGGAAACTGCTGACGCGCATGTTCCAGGCCGACCGCCGCAATGGCGTGGTCGACGCGCTGGCGGCGCTGCTCAAGGCTCAAGTGCGGCTGACGGGCGAAATCCAGGCCAAAGGCGACGTTCTTTTCCAGGTTCAGCCAGGGCAACAGGCTAGGGTCTTGAAACGCCACTGCCACCCGTGGATGCGGCCCGGCCAGCGGCTCGCCCAGCACCTGCACGCTACCGCCCTGCGGCGCCTGCAAACCGGCCAGCACGCGCAACAGGCTGGATTTACCCACGCCGCTGGGGCCGAGGATCGACACCACTTCGCCCGGCTGCAGCTGCAAATCAAACCCTTGCAACACCGGCCCACTGGCATAGCCCAGGCAAATACCCTCGGCGCTCAGTACCGCCTGACTCATAGGTTGGCCTGACGGTGCAGCTCGGTGCGCAGTTGCACCAGGCTTGGCGTCACGATCGGCACAAAGGCCGACTCGCGCCAGCGCCGTGCAAAGCCGCTGCCATGGGCGGTAAGGTAGGCCTTGCCGCCGCTGGCCTGGAGTTCCAGCTGCACCGCGCTGGCGGCGGTTTCGGCCAGGGCGATGCGCAGTTTGAACAAGGGCACCGGCTCGACGGCAAAACGACCGGCCAACAGGCCGCCTTTGAGTTCTGTGACCAGGTGATCGAGGGTCGCTCGCAAGGCTTCCAACTCGTCACGCAACACCGTGCGTGAGGAGCCCAAATGGTTGGCCACTTCCGCCAGTGAGCGCCGCGCCAGGCCAATGGACATGCCGCACTGCAACCCCAGGAACGCCGGGCGCACAGCCGGCAGAAACTTGCGTGCATCTTCATGCAGCAACCAGTCGCGGCTCAGCTCCACGCCTTCCAGGCCCAGGGCCGCGGTATTGCTCGATTGCAGGCCCATCAGTTCCAGGTCACGCGAACGCTGCAGCCCTGCGACCGAATCCGGGATGGCCAGGATAAACGGCGCGCCGCCGCCGGCATGCTCAATCGCCGCCGCCGCAACAAAACCGTTCTTGCGCAGGTTGGTCACCCAGTGCAGGCGGCCATTAAGGGTCCAACCGTCTTCGGTCGGCTCCGCGCTGATTTGCAAGGTCTCGATGCCGGACAAAAATTTCATCGCGTTCGACAGCCCGGTGGCCCCGGCCAGCTTGCCGCTGAGCAGGTCCGGCAACAGTTGCTCGCGCAGCCGCTCATTCGGGCTCTGCAACAAATATTCGATAAAAGAGCGCTGGCCCCAGCACACAAACGCCGCCGCCAGGGAATGGCTGGCCACGTTGGCAATGGCTTCCACCGCGCCCGTCACATCACCGCCCAAGCCGCCCAGCGCCTTGGGCACGCCAATGCTTAATACATTCGACTCTGCCAGCCTTGGCAGCACTTCCTGTGGATCGCAACTGCCCACATCCAGGGCCTGCGCTTGAACATCGAGCCAACGGCTCAAGATTGGGTCAAGCATTCGTTTCTCCTTTTTACAGCAGGTGGACCATCGCCGATTCAGCTTGCCGGTTTTTCCCAACGGTATTGCGCCAGCTCCGGGTTCAGCGGGGTACGGGCAAACACGTTAGCGAAGTTGCACAGGGTTGCCAGGCTGACGCCCAAAATAACTTCCAGCGCCTGGCCCTCGGTATAACCGGCGGCGCGGAACGCTTCAAAACCCGCGTCGCTGACATCGCCACGGGTGGCGATCACTTCGCGGGTGAAGGCGGCGAGTGTCTCATAACGGGCGTTGGGCAATTCACCGCGCTGGCGCAGGGCGTCAATCACGTCTTCGGGCAGCTTGGCTTTATTGCGTGCCACGGCAGTATGGCCGGCCACGCAGAAATCGCAGCCGTGGGTGGTGGCGGCAATCAGCTGCACCACTTCGCGGTCGGCCAGGCTAAGCTCAGACTTGGCGTTGAGTCCGGACACGGTGATGTAGGTTTCCAGCGCCGCCGGTGCATTGGCCAACACGGCGAGCAGGTTGGGAATGAAACCCGAGCCTTTGAGGGCATTTTCCAGGAAGGGCTTGGCCGCTTCCGGAGCGGTTTCGGGGGTGAGCAACGGTACACGGGACATGGAGTGGTCTCCTGATGGGTTCATCGCCTAAGTCTGTTGGTTATAAAAAAACGCCTCAATAGGCTAAAGTAGCGATTACTTGCTCTAGAGTCTTTCCGTTAGATGAATTCGTCCAGTGCGCTCGTTGATTGGTTATTAGACAGCCTCGAACTCAACACCAGCCTGTTCCATGTCGGCCGCTATTGCGGCGCGTGGCATGCCAGCACCCATGGGCTGGCCAGCGCGAGTTTCCACCTGATTGTGCAGGGCCAATGCTGGTTGCATATTGACGGCGAACCCCTTCCCCATCACCTGAATAATGGTGATGCGGTGTTTCTGCTGCGTGACCTCGAGTATCGGCTGTCTGGCGAGGCCACGGCCGCGGCAGCACAGGAATGCCCGCGCCGACCGATGCTGGCGCTGGACAGCAACGCCGACGATGGCGTCGGCCTGGTCTGCGGTTTTTTTCACTTCCATTCCGGTTTGTCGGCGATGATCGTCGACGGTTTGCCCGCCTGGATCATCCTGCGCGCTGGCGACCCATCGCTTACTGCTGCGCGTAATCTGTTCGAATTGATCCTGCAAGAGTGCGAGCGCGTCCCGGCGCCCTCCTCGGCATTGCTCGAGCGTTTGTGCCATTTATTGTTTCTATATGTGCTGCGTCAGCAAGTCATCGATAACAGCGAACTGGGCGGTCTGGCGGCACTGGGCCGACAACCGGCGTTCGCCGAGTTGCTCGAGCAATTGATCGCCCGACCGGCAGACCCATGGACCCTGGAAAGCATGGCAGCCTGCACCGGTTTGTCGCGCTCGGCATTTTTCAAGCGTTTCAGCGAGCTGTGCGGGCAATCGCCGGGGCAGGTGCTGTTGATGATGCGCATGCGCCATGCCTGCCGCCTGTTCAAAGAAGACATGACCGTGGCCGATGTGTCACTGGCAGTGGGTTATCAGTCGGTGGCAGCGTTTACTCGGGCGTTCTACAAGACCACCGGCCAGCAGCCTGGGGCTTATCGCAAAGGTCAATGGCGGAATTAGCAAACAGGGATGTCGGGGTGCTTACCTTCGGCTGTAAGAGATGGAGCTGTGTTGCGGGTTGATTCCACACAACGAGTCCATGACTCACAGGCATTGGCACTATGACTTCTACCTCGCTCGCTTACGCCCCGCAGCCTGGCAATCGCGCTAACACACACCACACAACAGGCCCTGCGCCAGGAGAGTCGATTTATAACACTCCGGATTTTTACGCCCCTGGTACTGGCCGAACTCGGACCAAATCCGAGACATTAATCGATGATGGCTACGTAAAAATCACCCAACAGGCTAAATGGGACATCTATACCCAACCCCCTAAAATCGAGCGCGTCACCCTGACACTCGAAACCGGTAATGCCGCCGACACGCTCCATATCGGCAATAACCCCGCCGGCGGGCTGCAGGTGCAGATCAATGGTAAGTCGTACCGTTTCGACGCCAAGGGTAAAAACGGTGAGCCCATTGAATTGCATATCAAAACCAATGGCGGTCGTGACGATCTGACCATCAGCCCAACAGTCGATAACCCCGTCACGTTTGAAGGCGGTGATGGGAATGACACCTTTATCGCCGGGGCAGGCAGGACCAGGGCGTTGGGCGGTGCAGGTGACGACAAGCTTTGGCTGGGTTCGGGAACAGGCTACGCCGAAGGCAATGACGGTGACGACCTGATCGTCGGCGGCACCGGCAATACGGTCATTTACGGTGGCAACGGCAAGGATCGCCTCTATGCCGGTATAGGGCCGGCTGGCAAGCAAAGCTATGTTGATGGCGGCAACGGCGACGACCACCTGTACGCCGGCAGCGGGCATACTGTGCTTCACGGCGGCAAGGGTAACGATGAGCTAATGGGGTCAGATCGTACGACTTTTTACACGGGTAAAGGCCGGGATCGGATCTGGAATAACCGACCTGGCGATCTTATTTATGCGAAAGCTGGAGACGCCTACGACCGGTCTCAGGGTTCGAAATTTGTCGAGGTAAAATCAAGCTTCGCGGGTAATGATGGTTTCAAAGTCAGTGGTCGCGCTGAATTCCAACAGCACGTTGATGACGACTTCGAATTCCTGCGCAGCTCGCCCAATGGGCAAAAGATACTCAGGGACATGGACAAGGAAGCGCTGAAAGCCGGGGGCAAGGTTGAGATCCAGGCGTCGAGCGATGGAAGCCACTACTTGTTTCGCAGCCGCGAACTGGGCCGAGTTCAGCGCGCCGGTGAGCGCAACATAAGTGCTGAGGACCCAAGATACGGCGTGATCGCCCACAACCGGCCCGGCTCACGTGCCGACGCGGGGGTGGTGTATTACGATCCGACTGTTTTAGGCGATGAGAGAGGCCTGCTGTTTATACCTCCAGTCGTTGGTTTAGTGCATGAAATCGGGCATGCCTACAATGGCGCGACTGGGACGAACCTACCCGGCCAAACCTCGGAGAGGTCGGCGTATGATCCTGCGTTTACACGCGCAGTCAAAAACGTTGAGTTTCAGGTCGTAGGTTTACCGGGCAGCACCGCACAGCCTTTTGACTTTGACAACGACCCCTCTACCCCGCCCACCACCATCAACCCCGAACACTTCACGGAAAACGGCATGCACCGTGAGATGGGCCGGCCTTTACGCAAGAGCTACCTGGTCTGACCCTTTACGTTCGAGCGTCACTTCGCACAAGCCAGGTGACGCTTGAAACCATCAAAGGGCGAGCGAAATATCCAGACGCAAGCTCTGCGCGATTGCCAGGAACGCTTGCGCCTCGATCGTCCACGTAAAGAGAAGCCCTGAAATTCTGTCAGGTTTCTACTCTGGTCATCGAAGGACATCACTATGCTCGTTCCCTACGCTTACGCCCCAACAACCCCGGGTCACCTTGTACCCCGCGTCGAGCCGGTCACACCCACACGCTCCCCCTATGACCCACCGTCTGACCTGGCGCCAGGCGCACGAGACGTTAGAACACATGAACTGCTCAAAAAGGGCGATGTGACCTTCAGCCGGGAAATCACCTGGAGCACGGCGTACCCTGATAAACCGAAGATTGTTGCCAATCGACTGCTGGTGGAAACCGGCAACGACGCCGACACCCTCCGCGTACGCAGTTGGCCAGGGGACAAATTGCAGTTCATCGTGAATGGCCAGTCGTATGTGGTGGATATCCCGCCACAACAAAGCTTGAACAACAGTCTGTTCATCAAAACAAATGGCGGTGATGACAGCGTTATCATCGATGATGACGTCAAGCATTACGTGTTCATTGAGGGTGGCGATGGCAACGACACACTCCAGGCCGGCGGAGGCGTTACCGGCCTTAGCGGGCAACGCGGTAACGACACCCTGCGGCTGGGCAGTAACTTTGGCTATGCAGAAGGTAACGAAGGAGATGACAGGCTCTACGGTGGTACCGGCAATAGCGTCCTAATCGGCGACGAGGGTGACGATGTTCTCGAGGCCGGGTTCAGCGATGCGCACAAATGGAGCAAGCTGGACGGTGGCGATGGCAACGACACACTCATGGCCGGTAGCGGAGACAATTATCTGCATGGCGGCAACGGTGATGACCGCTTGTGGGGCTATGACCGCACGCACTTTTTCACCGGCGAGGGTAACGACCGCATTTTGCATAACTCGAGCCAGGACAGCATTGTCGCCGGAGCCAATGATCAGTTCGACCGCACCCAAGGTTCAACTTTCACTGAGGTGAAGCCGGGTAAGGCTGACGAATAGAGTTGTTCGGCTAACCGCGGCTCCATTCGGTGACCTTGCAGCAAACGCCAGCAAGGTCGCCGCTCACCCAACAACTTTGCACCATCGTACCTAAAGCTCCTTCTCCCCAAGCCGATAGCCCTACGAAGCTCTAACAAAGCCGCGTCGATAATAACGCTTCGTAAGGACGATCCCATGCCCCCTCTGCGCTCCATCCAAACCCGCTACACCTTGTTTCTGGTGCTGTTCGTCCTGCTGATATTGGTGTTGACCGTCGTCGGTATCGGCCAGTTGGTGGCCCCCACGCTGCGCCATACCGAAGAACAGGTGGTGCTCAACCGCGTCGCCGAAGTGGCTGAGCGCATCCAGGGCGAACTGAACAAGGTTCAAGCCCAACAACGCAGCATCACCCAAACCATTCCCCTGCTCGACAGCGATGCCATCGACAAGGTGCTGCCCGGCCTGGTGGACCAGTATGGCGAGCTGAAAGTCTTCGGCGGCGGTATCTGGCCACTGCCCAACCAGCGCGCCCCAGGGCGCAACAAGTTCAGCACCTTCTGGCACCGTGATGCGTCGGGCAAACTGGCGGTCAACACGTTCTGGAACAGCGACGCTGCGCCCAACTACTACGACCAGAGCTGGTACAAAGGCGGCCTCGCCTCGCCGCGCGGCCAGTGCGCCTGGGCCGCCGCCTACAAGGACGACGCCAGCCAGGAGCCACGCACCAATTGTGCCATGGCCATTCAGCGCGATGGCGCAGCCTATGGCGTGGCCACCATTGACGTAACCCTGGGGTTCTTCAATGAGCTGGTGGCCAGCAAGGAAAAAGACATCGGCGGTCAGATGCTGATCGTTGAAGGCGACGGCAAGATCATCAGCAACAGTTCGCGCATCAGCGGCCCGGTGGTGTTGAAGAACATCAGCGAACTGGCCAGCACCTCGGCGTTTGCCGCCCAAGTGAGTAAAGCCCTGGCCCATCGTGACCAAGGGCTTGTGCGTAACGAGTTCGACAACCAAGGCGTGGCCAGCACCTTCTACCTGCGCCCGATCGAGGGCACGCCGTGGTTCCTCGCCACCGCCCTGCCGACCTCGTTGATCACCGCCCAACGCGATGACGTGCTCGGCAGCCTGGCCCTGATACAAATCCCCATGGTGTTGCTGCTGGTGCTGCTGGCCGCTTTTGCGATCCGCCAACTGGTGCAGCGCATGAAGTCGTTGAAGACCAATATCGATGCCTTGTCAGCCGGCGACGCCGATCTGACGCGGCGCATCACCATTCGCGCCGAAGACGAACTGGGCGCCATCGGCCATTCGGTCAACCACTTTATCGTCTACCTGCAGAACATGATTGGTGAAGTGACCCAGGCCACGGGCGCCATGTCGTCGAGCCTGGCGCAACTGCAGCAGACATCGGCCCACACCAACCAGATCCTGGTGCGCCACGCCTCGGAGACCGACCAGACCGTCACCGCCATCACGCAAATGAGCTCGACTGCCGACACCGTCGCGCAAAACGCGGCGGAAACCGCCTCGTTCACCCAGCGCGCCAACGAGCATGCCGACCGCTCCCGCGTGGTGGTGGGCGAAGCGTCCACCAGTGTCAGCGCCTTGATCGGCGAAGTCGCCAGCGCCACCCACACCGTGGAGGCCATGCGCCAGGACGCGGCACGCATCACCGAAACCCTCGGTGTGATCGGCGCGATTGCCGGCCAGACCAACCTGCTGGCGCTTAACGCAGCCATTGAAGCAGCGCGGGCTGGCGAGCAAGGCCGTGGTTTTGCGGTGGTGGCCGATGAAGTACGGGCGCTGGCGGCACGCACCCAGGCCAGCACCTCGCAGATCAACGAAATGCTCGCACGCCTGACCACCGGCGTGAGTTCGTCGGTGGCGGCCATGGAAAACACCCAGGCCAGTTGCCAGTCGGCGGCGGATGCCACGGCGCGGGTGAACACCGGGCTGGATGAGATGGCCGGTTCCGTCAGCCATATCAATAACCTCAGCACCCAGATCGCCACGGCGGCCGAGCAGCAAAGCGCAGTGACCGAGGAGATCAACCGCAGCATGGTGCAGATCCGACAGATGGTCGATGAGTTGGTAGAAAGTGGCCACGCCACCCAAACCAACACTCAGAGCCTGTTGGATGCCAATGGCCGGGTCATTGCATTGATGGGCCGCTTCAAGGTGCGCTGATAAAAGACTGAGACACTCCCGTGCAATGCGCGGGAGTGGGACTATTCTGACAGCTCTCAGGACAAACTCTCGCCACACAGGAGGTGTGTCATGCATGCAGCTGAGCATTCGGCCCGCTTGGAGCGGATCAGTCAGGAACGCTTTATCCAGGCGCCAATCGAGGTCATCTACGACTATGTGACCCAGCCGGATCGCTGGCACGAGTGGCACCCCACCTCCCTGAGTGCCGACACCGGCACCACCGGCTCACTGCCGGCCGGCACGCGCTTTACCGAAATCATCGACCTGCTGGGCGTGCGCGTCCCCATGAGCTATCGCGTACAAATCGCCCGCCGCCCCAGTGAATTCAAGACCGTGTTCACCTCCCTCGCGGTAGACGGTTCGATTCACTACTTCCTACAACCCCACCGTGGCGGCACGCTGTTCAAACGGGTGCTCACCTACGAGACCGAATTGCAATTGGCCACCTTGCACGCGCGCATGATCGACCTGTCGACCATTGCGCTGGACCAACTCAAGCACCGCCTTGAAAACGCGGCTTTCGTATAATTTAGAAACATTACTGGCACCCCGCTCACCCTGTGGGAGCTGGCTTGCCTGCGATGACGTCGTCATGATCGCCGCAAAATCCCGACGCCGTCCTCTTGCCCACGAGCCCCACATGAAAAACCCCCTGCGACTGGCCCTACTTTGCGCCCTGTTCACCACCACACTGGCCCAGGCGGCCGACCTGATCCCAATCGACGTGCACCGCGACGCCAACTGCGGTTGCTGCAAAAAATGGATCAGTCACCTTGAAACCAACGGTTTCAAGGTTAATGACCATGTCGAAGCCGATATGAGCGCCGTCAAGCAGCGCCTGGGCGTAGCGCCGCGCCTGGGCTCGTGCCATACCGCCGTGATCGACGGCAAGTTCGTCGAAGGCCATGTGCCCGCCGAGCAGGTGCTGGCACTGCGCAAACGTGATGATCTGCTAGGCATTGCCGCGCCCGGCATGCCCATGGGCTCGCCCGGTATGGAAATGGGTGACCGCCGCGAGACCTACCAGGTCATCGGCCTGACGCGCGACGGTCAGGATGTGGTGGTGGCTGACTACCCGGCCCACTGATTAATGCTCGCCGGTTACCTGGGGCTGTTTTTTGCCGCCTTTGGCGCAGCAACCTTGTTACCACTGCAATCGGAAGCCGTGTTGGTTGGCTTATTGCTCAGCGGCCACTATGGCCTGTGGCTGCTGCTGGGTATTGCGACGGTGGGCAATGTCCTGGGGTCGGTGGTCAATTGGTGGCTGGGCCGCTGGGTTGAACACTTCAAGGATCGCCGCTGGTTTCCGGTCAGCGCAAAGCAGCTCGACAAGGCCAGTCGCCATTACGAACGCTGGGGGCACTGGACGTTATTGCTCAGTTGGGTGCCGATCATCGGTGACCCGCTGACCTTGGTCGCTGGGGTAATGCGCGAACCGCTGTGGCGGTTTTTGCTGTTGGTCACGCTGGCCAAGAGCCTGCGTTATAGCGTGCTGGCGGCGCTGACCCTGCACTGGGTGTTAATCCCCACTTAATCCCCTCGCAACAGCATCCGGGCATTCCTTCCGGAGCCCTGTTCATGTCGCTAATCCGCGCCTTTTGCATCACCGGCCTGCTCACGGCGAGCGCCGCTCCCGCCCTCGCCGCTGCCCCCCTTGCCACTGCCTATGGCCCCGAGCTGCAAGGCTTTCAATACCCTTACCCGGTCGAACATTTCAGTTTCCAGTCCCAAGGCAAAACCCTGCAAATGGGTTATATGGACGTGCCCGCCAAGGGCCGTGCCAATGGCCGCAGCGTGGTGTTGATGCACGGCAAGAACTTTTGCGGCGCCACTTGGGAAGATTCGATCAAGGCCTTGAGCGAAGCGGGTTACCGTGTGATCGCGCCGGACCAGATCGGGTTTTGCACCTCCAGCAAACCGGACCACTACCAGTACAGCTTCCAGCAACTGGCGATCAACACCCACCAACTGTTGGAGAAACTCGGCATTCAGAAGGCCACCCTCATCGGCCATTCCACCGGCGGCATGCTCGCCACCCGTTATGCACTGCTGTATCCGCAACAAACCGAGCAGTTGGCAATGGTCAATCCCATCGGCCTGGAAGACTGGAAAGCCTTGGGCGTACCGTATCGCAGCGTCGACCAGTGGTATGAGCGCGAGTTGAAACTCAGCGCCGACGGCATTCGCCAGTATGAACTCAACACTTACTACGTCGGGCGCTGGAAGCCGGAATACGAACGTTGGGTCGACATGCTTGCCGGCCTCAATAATGGCCCGGGCCATACCCAGGTCGCATGGAACTCGGCGCTGATTTACGACATGATCTTCACCCAGCCGGTGTACTACGAGTTCAAGGATTTGCAGATGCCCACGCTGCTGTTGATCGGCACGTCCGACACCACCGCCATTGGCAGCGATATCGCGCCGCCGGCGGTCAAGGCCAGGCTCGGTCACTACGACGTGCTGGGCAAGCAGGTGGCCAAGCTGATCCCCCATGCGACCCTGGTGGAGTTCCCGGGCCTGGGCCACGCACCGCAGATGGAAGAACCGGCGCAGTTTCATAAGGCACTGTTACAGGGGTTAAACACCCTTTAATTCAACCTTTTTCGAGGCACTCCTGAATGTCGGTACAGATCGCAGTCATTGATGATTGGCAGAATGTGGCCAGTGGTGTGGTGGATTGGTCGGCATTGGCGGCGGTGGGCCAGGTGCATTTTCTGCACGATTACCCCGCCGATACCGCCACGATGGTTGAACGTTTGCAGGGGTTCGACGTGATTTGCCTGATGCGCGAGCGCTCGACCTTCGATCAGGCCCTGTTACAAGGCCTGCCCAAGCTGAAACTGCTGGTGACCGGCGGCATGCGCAACGCGGCTATCGACATAGCCGCCGCTAAAGCCCTGGGCATCCAGGTGTGCGGCACCGACAGCTACAAGCAGGCGGCGCCGGAGTTAACCTGGGCGCTGATCATGGCCTCGACCCGCAACCTGCTGGCCGAAGCCAACTCACTGCGCGCCGGCGGTTGGCAGGTCGGGCTGGGTGGCGATCTGTATGGCAAAACCCTGGGGGTTCTCGGACTGGGCAGCATCGGCCAGAAGGTTGCGCAGTTTGGCCAGGCATTTGGCATGCGCGTGATTGCCTGGAGCGAGAACCTTACGCCGGAGCGGGCCGCAGAGGCGGGTGTGAGCTGGGTCAGCAAGCGTGAGTTGTTCGAACAGGCGGATATTCTGAGCGTGCATCTGGTACTCAGTGAGCGCAGTCGCGGCCTGGTGGATACGCAGGCGCTGGGTTGGATGAAACCGAGTGCGCGCCTGGTCAATACCTCACGTGGGCCGATTGTGAATGAGCAGGCGCTGATCGAGGCGTTATCGGCCGGGCGACTGGCGGGGGCCGCATTGGATGTGTATAGCGAAGAGCCACTACCGGCTGATCATCCCTTCCGGCGCTTGCCGAATGTGTTGGCCACACCCCACGTCGGGTATGTGAGTGAACAGAATTATCGGCAGTTTTATCAGCAGATGATCGAGGACATTCAGGCCTGGGCCAGCGGGACGCCGATTCGCAGCCTATAAGCGGTATCGCAAGCAAGCTTGTCTTGCCATGCAGGCTTGTTGTGGCATGCAAGCTTGTTGTGGCATGCAGGCTTGTTGTGGCATGCAAGCTTGTTGTGGCATGCAGGCTTGTTGTGGCGAGCAGGCTTGCCCTGCGTTGGGCTGCGCAGCAGCCCCATAATGAGCACACCCCGTCTATCTGATGCACCGATTGAGCAATTTGGGAGCGCTGCGCGCTCCAACGCAGGGCAAGCCTGCTCGCCACAACAAGCCTGCTGGCCACAACAGCTCTTTTCACTTCAATTACCCGCCGTTCTCCCAGAATCACCGCAAGTTCCGAACGGTGCATATCGTTACAAGTTTTTTGTCCTACAAAAACCCCCTAGAAACCGTACAGTCTCTGGGATCTGTCCTAGACTGATGACCGATGGGTCCGTTTCAAAACAAAAACCCCGCAAAAAATCGAAACTTTACAACTCTGCCGCAGGTCAAGTTTTTAAGGGAGACGAGCGCAGGCGCTTCAGCCGAACGCCCGTCCATCCACTCTTTTTTCGCAATGGGTGCAACTGGCATACGCCTTGCCAGCTTGTACTGTGCTTGTGCGCCTGGCCGCAGGATGTGGCCAATCGGAGCCGATGGCAGCGGGCCATCAGCCGACCAAACATGTAGGAGAGAACTATGATCAGTGCTGCAGTCGATACTCAGGGAGAGCGTTTTAGTCAGCCGGCAGGGGGACCGACTTCGTTGGCCGACCTGCCCAACACTGTGCGGCCGATCGTGAGTCAGAACCCTAATCGTAAGAAAGTCCTGTTTGTGACGTCCGAATTCGCCGACCTGGTGAAAACCGGCGGCCTGGGCGACGTCTCCGCTGCCCTGCCCCGCGCCATGGCGCACCTGCATGATGTGCGCGTGTTGATCCCGGGCTATCCGCAGGTAATGGAAAGTGACAACCCGATCCATATCATTGGCGAGCTGGGCGGGCACGCAGCGCTGCCGCCGTGCAAGATCGGGCGCATGGACCTCAAGGATGGCCTGGTCATCTATGTGCTGATCTGCCCCGAGCTCTACGAGCGTGAAGGCACGCCCTACGGCGCCAACAATGGCCGCGACTGGCCGGACAACCATATCCGTTTCGCTCGCCTGGGCCTGGCCGCCGCCGACATGGCCGCCAACCTGGCGCAGATCCACTGGTGCCCGGACCTGGTGCACGCCCATGACTGGCCGGCTGGCCTGGCGCCGGCTTATATGCACTGGCGTGGGTCGCGCACCCCCACGCTGTTCACCATTCATAACCTCGCCTACCAGGGGGTGGTCAGCCTGGCGTCGACCCCGGAATTGGGCATTCCACCCCATGCCCTGCAACAGGAAGGCATGGAGTTCTACGGCAAGATGTCGTTCCTCAAGGCGGGCATGGCGTATTCCAGCCATATCACCACCGTGAGTGCGACCTACGCCCAGGAAATCACCACCCCGGAATTCGGCTGTGGCCTCGACGGCTTCCTCGCCAGCAAGACCCAGCAAGGCCTGCTCAGCGGGATTCCCAATGGCATCGACGAGAGCTGGGAAACCTCCACCGACACGCATCTGACCCATAACTTCAATATTGGCGACTGGGAAGGCAAGGCGGTGAACGCCGCCCATGTGCGCGAACTGTTCGGCCTGCACGAGTCCAGCGGCCCGCTGTTCGCGGTGGTATCACGGCTGGTGTACCAAAAAGGCCTGGACCTGACCGAAGCGGTCAGCAGCTTTATTGTCGAGAACGGTGGCCAGATCGCCATCATCGGCCGTGGCGAGCCGGAGGAAGAACACGCCATGCGCGAACTCGCCCTGCGCTTTCCTGGCCAGGTCGGGGTGCGCATCGGCTTCAACGAAACCGATGCACGGCGCATGTTCGCCGGCAGCGATTTCCTGCTGATGCCCTCGCGCTATGAGCCGTGTGGCTTGAGCCAGATGTACGCCCAGCGTTTCGGCTCGCTGCCGGTGGCGCGCAATACCGGCGGCTTGGCGGACACCATCGAAAATGGCGTCACCGGCTTCCTGTTCAATGAGTCCACTGTCGAGAGCTATAAAGAAGCACTGAGCCGCGCGTTCAGGGTGTTTGCCAATAAAGGCCTGCTTAACGCCATGCGCAGCCGCTCCATGACCCAACCGTTCAACTGGTGCCAGGCGGTGGAACCCTACGCCGAGCTTTACGAGCAACTGGTGGCCAAGGCCCTGGGGAAACCCACGAAGTAATTTTTTGGTTGTTGTTTCAAAAAAGGGAGGTCTTCATAGATGCCGTCACGGACTCTGGAAACCTGGCCCCACGGCGCAATCATGCTGGACGCGCAACACACGCGTTTTGCCTTGTGGGCGCCAGACGCGTTTTATGTCAGCGTTGAATTGCAAGACGGCAAGTCCATCGCCATGCTGCCCCAGGCAGATGGCTGGTTCGAGGTAGAAACCGAGTGCCCGGCGGGCACTTGTTACCGCTACAACATTGATGGCGAACAGGACGTGCCGGACCCGGCATCCCGGGCCCAGGCACTCGACGTGCACGGCTGGAGCGTGGTCGTCGACCCCCTCGCCTACGAATGGCGACACAGCCAGTGGCAAGGGCGCCCTTGGCATGAGGCGGTGATCTACGAACTGCATGTGGGCGCACTGGGTGGCTATGCCGGCGTGCAAAAGCACCTGCCACGCCTGGCCGAACTGGGCGTGACCGCCATTGAACTGATGCCGCTGGCGCAATTTCCCGGCGAGCGCAATTGGGGCTACGACGGGGTTCTGCCCTACGCCCCGCAAGCCTCCTATGGCTCCCCCGAACAACTCAAGGCCCTGATCGACAGTGCCCACGAACACGGTTTGGCGGTGATCCTGGATGTGGTCTACAACCACTTCGGCCCCGATGGCAATTACCTGGGCCAGTACGCCCAAGGCTTCTTTGAAGAAGACGTGCACACGCCGTGGGGCGCCGGGATTGATTTTGATCGCTGTGAGGTGCGCGACTTTTTCCTCGACAACGCACTGATGTGGTTGCTCGAGTACCGCTTCGACGGCCTGCGCCTGGACGCGGTCCACGCCATCGACAACCCCGGTTTCCTCAAGGAACTTGCGCAACGGGTACGTCAGCAGGTGGACACCGGCCGGCACGTGTGGCTGGTGCTGGAAAACGAACTCAACCAGGCCCGCCTGCTCAAGCACGACTTTGATGCGCAGTGGAATGACGACTTCCATAACGTACTGCACGTACTGCTCACGGGCGAAACGGATGCGTATTACAGCGACTTCGCACAAGACCCCACCGAGAAGCTCGCGCGCTGCCTGGGCGAAGGTTTTATCTACCAAGGCCACACCACCCGTCACGGCCATGCGCGCGGCGAACCCAGTGGTGATCTGCCACCCAGCGCCTTCGTGGCGTTTTTGCAAAACCACGACCAGGTCGGCAACCGCGCCTTGGGCGAGCGCCTGCACCAACTGTGCTCGCCCCAGGCGTTGAAGGCGGCCACCACCTTACTGCTGATGTCGCCGATGATTCCGCTGATGTTTATGGGCGATGAAGTCAACGCCGAGCAGCCGTTCCTGTTTTTCACCGATCATCACGGTGAGCTGGCCGAAGCCGTGCGCGAAGGCCGACGCAACGAATTTGCCGATTTCGCCGCGTTTAAAGACCCTGAGCGGCGCGAACAGATCCCCGACCCGAATGCGCTGCCGACTTTCCTACAGTCGGCGCCCCGCTTCACCGAGAACGAACACGCGCAGCTTTACCGTCAGTTGCTGAGCCTGCGCCATCGGCACATCGTGCCGCACTTGCCCGGCAGCGTGGCCCTGGGCGCGCAGGTACTGGCCGACGGCGCCGTCACCGCGCGCTGGCGCCTGGGCAACGGCAGCCTGTTGCAGATTGACCTGAACCTGGGTGCCACGCCGCTGGATCACCCGGCGCCGCCGCACCTGCTATTCGAGACGTCTGCCCATGAAGGCGCGCAACTGGCGCCGTTCAGCGCACGCGTCGCCTTATCCCCTGTTGGAGATCACCCTTGAGCGAAGCGAACCTGGAAATACTCGCCAGCCGCGCGGGCCTGGCCGTCGATTGGATCGACGCAAACGGCCGCCCGCAACATGTCGAACCCGCCGCCTTGCGTGCCGTCCTCAAAGGCCTGGGCCACCCGGCCGATACTGACGCCGAGATCAATGCCAGCCTGCTCGAAATGGAACGGGTGCAACAAGACAAGCACCTGCCACCGCTGATGACCGTGGACACCGGCGTGGGTCTGGACCTCGCGCATTACTTCGCCCCGGACACACCGTGCCGCGTCAGCCTGGAACAGGGCGAAACCCTGGAATTGCGCCTGGACGGCAATGCCGAACTGCCCGGCGTAATCGCGCTGGGTTATCACCAGGTGCATATCGACGACCAAACCTTCACCCTGGCCGTGGCCCCTACCCATTGCTACAGCGTCGCTGAAGCGGTCGACAGCCAACCGGCCCGCGCCTGGGGCCTGAGTGCGCAGCTGTATGCACTGCGCCGCCTGGGTGACGGCGGCTTCGGTGACACCCTGGCATTGGAGCACCTGGCCCGCAGCGCCGCCGAACGCGGCGCCGATGCCTTGGCCATCAGCCCGATGCATGCGATGTTCAGCGCCGACACCGAGCGCTACAGCCCCTACTCACCTTCCAGCCGCCTGTTCCTCAACAGCCTGTATGCCTCGCCCGCCTGCATCCTTGGCGAGCGCGAAGTGCGCAACGCCATCGAGGCACTGGACCTTACGGATGAGCTGCACGCCCTGGAACAGCTCACCTTGATCGACTGGCCCACCGCCGCCCGCGCCAAGCAGCGCCTGTTGCGTGCCTTGTATGAAGATTTCCGCCACGGCCAGCACCCGCAACACGCCGACTTCCTGAGCTTTCGCCAGGCCGGCGGCGAAGCCCTGGAGAACCACTGTCGCTTTGAAGCCGTGCAAGCCTTGCGTGCCGCCGCCGGTGAAGACCTCGACTGGCGCCACTGGCCCGAAGCATGGCGCTCGCCTCAGAGCCCGGCGCTGACGCAATTTGCCGCCGACCATACGAATGAGATCGGCTATTTTGCCTTCTGCCAATGGCTGATCGCACGCAGCCTGGAGCGCGCGCAACAAGCCGCGCGTGGCAGCGGCATGGGCATCGGCCTGATCGCAGACCTGGCGGTCGGTGCCGATGGCGGCGGCAGCCAGGCGTGGAGCCGGCAGGACGAGCTACTCGCCAACCTTACCGTCGGCGCGCCACCGGACATTCTCAACCGCGCGGGTCAAGGCTGGGGCATCTCGGCGTTTTCCCCCGAAGGCCTCAAGCGAAATGGTTTTCGCGCCTTTATCGAGATGCTGCGGGCCAACTTCGCCCACGCCGGCGGCCTGCGCATTGACCATGTGATGGGCCTGCAACGCCTGTGGGTCATCCCCATGGACGCTACGCCGCGCGAAGGCGCGTATTTGTACTACCCGGTGGATGACCTGCTGCGCCTGCTGGCGCTGGAATCCCACCGCCACCAGGCCATCGTGCTCGGTGAAGACCTGGGCACCGTGCCCGATGGCCTGCGCGAAAAACTCAGCGGCCGCTCGATCCTGGGCATGCGCGTCTTACTCTTTGAACAAAACCACGACGGCCACTTCAAGCCGATCCTCGACTGGCCGGACAACGCCCTGGCTACCACCAGCACCCACGACTTGCCAACCCTCAACGGCTGGTGGCACAGCCGCGATATCGAATGGAATATCCAGCTGGGCCTGATCGATGCGCCCACCGTGGAGCAATGGAGCGAGCACCGCCTGCGCGAACGCCAGGCGCTGCGCCAGGCCTTGAGCCAGGACCCGCAGAACTTCGTCGATGAAATCCGCAATGACACCGACCATATGCTCGACGCCAGCGTGCGCTACCTGGGCCACACCCGCGCGCCGTTGGTGCTGTTGCCGCTGGAAGACGCGCTGGGCATCGAGGAACAAGCCAACCTGCCCGGCACCACCGACACCCACCCCAATTGGCGCCGCCGCCTGCCGGGTGAGGCCGCCAGCCTGCTCGACAACGACAGCGCCGCCCGCCGCCTAGAGCTGCTGGCCGTGGCGCGCAACCAGGCCCATGAGCGTGACCGATGAACGCATTACCCCTGCGCGCGACCCAGCGCCTGCAATTTCACAAAGGCTTCACCCTGGATGATGCCGTGCCCCTGGTGCCCTACTTCGCCCAACTGGGCATCAGCCACCTGTATGCCTCGCCGCTGCTGGCCGCCCGCGCCGGTTCCATGCACGGCTACGATGTGGTTGACCCGACCCGCGTCAACCCCGAGCTTGGCGGCGAGCCGGCCTTGCACAGGCTGGTTGCGGCACTGCGTGAGCATGGGATGGGGCTGATCCTCGATATTGTCTCCAACCATATGGCCGTCGGCGGTGCAGACAACCCGTGGTGGCTGGACCTCTTGGAATGGGGCCGCCTGAGTCCCTACAGTGAGTTTTTCGATATCCAGTGGCACTCGCCGGACCCGCTGCTCAAGGGTCAGTTACTGATGCCGTTTCTGGGCAGCGACTACGGTGAAGCGCTGCAAAGCGGCAACCTGGCGCTCAAGTTCGATGCCGTGCAGGGCGGTTTTTACGTCGAGCATTACGAGCACCGCTTCCCGATTTGCCCGCGTGACTACGCCATGATTCTGGGCGGCGATGAATTGTTGAAGCCCCTGGCCGAGCGTTTCAGCGCCCTTGCCTACCAGGATGACGCCTACACCGAAGCCGGCTGGCTCAAACACGTGCTGGCCGAACGGGCCACCGAAGCCTCGGTGCTGCACGCCATCGAACGCCGGCTGGCCGAATTTGACGGGCGCCAGCCGGACGGCTTCAATCACTTGCACGCCTTGCTGGAACAACAGGTTTATCGGCTGGCCAGTTGGCGCACCGCAGCGGACGATATCAACTGGCGGCGCTTCTTCGACGTCAACGAACTCGGCGGCCTGCGCGTAGAACGCAGCGCCGTGTTCGAAGCCACCCACGGCAAGATTTTCGAACTGATCAGCCAAGGGCTGGTGGACGGCTTGCGCATCGACCATATCGACGGGTTGGCTGACCCACGCGGGTATTGCCGCAAGTTGCGCAGGCGCGTGGATTCCCTTTCGCCCAACCGGCATTTGCCGATCTTCGTAGAAAAAATCCTCGGTGAAGGCGAAACCCTGCGCGAAGACTGGCAGGTAGACGGCACCACCGGCTATGAATTCATGAACCAGCTGTCGCTGTTGCAACACGACCCGACGGGCTTTGCGCCGTTGGCGGAGCTGTGGACGCGCCACAGTGAACGGCCTGCTGCCTTTATCGAAGAAGCCTGGCTGGCCCGCCAGCAGATTCTCAACGGTTCCCTGGCCGGTGACTTCGAGAGTGTGGCCCAGGCCCTGCTGCAAGTGGCCCGCGACGACGTGATGACCCGCGACCTGACCCTGGGCGCAATCCGCCGTGCCTTGCAGGAGCTGATCGTGCACTTCCCGGTGTACCGCACTTATATCAGTGCCCGTGGGCGCAGTGCGCACGATGATGTGTTTTTCCTGCAAGCCTTGGCCGGTGCTCGCAGCACCTTGGGCGAAGGCGACTGGCCGGTGCTCGACCACCTGAAAAAATGGCTGGGCGGCCAGCCGTGGCGCAACCGCCCGGTCGGGCGTGAACGCAAGATGCTCAAGCATGCCTGCGTGCGCTTCCAGCAGCTCACGTCGCCGGCGGCGGCCAAGGCCGTGGAAGACACCGCCTTCTACCGCTCGGCGGTGCTGCTGTCGCGTAACGATGTGGGCTTCAGCACCGAACAGTTCAGTGCACCGCTGGCGGATTTTCACGCGACTAACCAGCAGCGTTTGCAGACCTTCCCCGACAACCTGCTGGCCACCGCCACTCACGACCACAAGCGCGGCGAAGACACGCGAGCGCGCCTGGCGGTACTGAGTGAATGCGCACCGTGGTACGTCGAACAAGTCGAGCATTGGCGCCGCCTCGCCGCACCGTTGCGCGACGATGCACACAGCCCGTCGGCGGGCGATGAACTGATCCTTTACCAAGTGCTGCTCGGCAGTTGGCCGCTGGATAGCAACCCGGACATGCAGGGTTACCAGCAACGCCTGTGGCAATGGCAGCAAAAAGCCCTGCGCGAAGCCAAGTTGCAAAGCAGTTGGAGCGCGCCCAACGAAGCCTATGAACAGGCGGTCGATGCCTTCCTGTCACGCCTGTTGCTCAGCGATGCCGGCACCCCGTTACGCAAGGCCATCGGCAGCGCCGCCCAGGCCATCGCCCCGGCGGGCGCACTGAACGGCCTGGCGCAATCCTTGCTTCGTATCACCGTGCCGGGTGTACCGGATTTGTACCACGGCGATGAGTTCTGGGACTTCAGCCTGGTAGACCCGGACAACCGCCGCCCGGTGGACTTCAACGCACGGCAGCAGGCGTTGAACACACCGCCGGACGTCGGCGAGCTGTTGTCCCATTGGCGCGACGGGCGTATCAAACAGGCGCTGATTGCCCAGGTGCTGGCCGTGCGCAAGGCCAACGCCGAACGCTTCCAACGCGGCAGCTACACGCCGCTGGAAGTGGTAGGCAAACACGCCGATCACGTCGTCGCATTTTGCCGCACGTATCAAGGCAAACACCTGCTGGTGGTGGTGCCACGCTGGCCCCATCGCCTGCTGGAAAACGGTGAACAACCCCATATCAATGCGCAGGTTTGGGGCGATACGCGGGTGAAATTACCGTTCGCCACCACAACACAAAACTGGAAGGGACTTTTTCATACAGGCGCAGTCACACCAAACAAGGAGCTGTTGATCAGCGCTGCCCTGGGGGATTTCCCGGTCAATGTCTTTATCAATCCCGATGATCAAGAAAGCTGAAAATTTTCTGTGAGGAGTATTGTAATGAGTACTGAAGACAAACGCATACGCGAGTTGGCGCATCAGATCTGGGAATCCGAAGGCAAGCCCCACGGTGAAGATGCACGCCACTGGGAGATGGCGCGTAAATTAGCCGAAGCCGAAGCGCTGACCCCAAGCAAACCCAAAGCTGCGGCCAAACCCAAGACCGCTCCCAAGCCTGCGCCAAAAGCCAAGCCGCCGGCCCCGGCGGCCAGCAAGCCCGCACCGCCAGCGGCCAAAAAGCCTGCGGCGCCGAAAAAGCCCAAGCCTTAACAGCCCACGCGCCTCCTGCCGACACTGTCGCCAGGAGGCCCTTTTTACTTTTCAGTGCGCCAGCTGAGCAACCGTCGGCACGGTAGCGCTTGGCCCGAAAAAGACCCTTGCAGGAGCAATTTAATGAGCAAACCCGATAACAACCCAGCCACGCTGGAAAACGAGCCGTCGCGGATTCGTGAAGGTTTGCCCTTCCCTCTAGGCGCCACCTGGGATGGCCTGGGTGTCAACTTTGCGCTGTTCTCAGCCAATGCCACCAAGGTCGAGCTGTGCCTGTTCGATGATACCGGCGAGGTCGAGCTTGAACGTATCGAACTGCCCGAATACACCGACGAAACCTTCCACGGCTACCTGCCCGACGCCCACCCCGGGCTGATTTACGGCTACCGCGTGTACGGTGCGTATGACCCGGCCAATGGTCACCGCTTCAACCACAACAAATTGCTGATCGACCCGTATGCCAAACAGCTGGTGGGTGAACTCAAATGGTCCGAGGCACTGTTCGGCTACACCATCGGCCACCCGGACGACGACCTCAGTTTTGACGAGCGCGACAGCGCGCCCTTTGTGCCCAAGTGCAAGGTCATCGACCCTGCGCACACCTGGGGCAACGACCAGCCGGTACGGGTGCCGTGGGACCGCACGATCATCTACGAAACCCATCTGCGTGGCATCAGCATGCGTCACCCGTCAGTGGGCGAGTCGGTGCGCGGCACCTGTGCCGGGCTGATGGAAGATGACGTGCTCAAACATATTCGCCAGCTCGGCGTGTCATCCGTCGAACTGCTGCCGGTGCATGCCTTCGTCAACGACCAGCACCTGCTGCAAAAAGGCATGACCAACTATTGGGGCTACAACAGCATCGCGTTCTTTGCGCCTGACCCGCGTTACCTGGCCAGCGGCAAGATCGCCGAGTTCAAGGAGATGGTCGCGCACCTGCATGAGCAGAAGCTCGAGGTGATCCTTGATGTGGTCTACAACCATACCGCCGAGGGCAACGAGCGCGGCCCTACCCTGTCGATGCGCGGCATCGACAACGCCTCGTACTACCGGCTGATGCCCGACGACAAGCGCTTCTACATCAACGATTCCGGCACCGGCAATACCCTGGACTTGAGCCACCCCTGCGTGCTGCAAATGGTCACCGACTCCCTGCGCTACTGGGCCACCGAAATGCACGTGGACGGCTTCCGCTTTGACCTGGCGACCATTCTGGGGCGCTACCGCGACGGTTTCGACGAGCGCCACAGCTTCCTTGTGGCCTGCCGCCAGGACCCGGTGCTGCGCCAGCTGAAAATGATTGCCGAACCCTGGGACTGTGGCCCGGGCGGCTACCAAGTGGGCAACTTCCCACCCGGCTGGGTGGAATGGAACGACCGCTTCCGCGACACCGTGCGCGCCTTCTGGAAAGGCGATGACGGCCAGTTGGCGGACTTTGCCGGGCGCATGACCGCCTCGGGCGAGATGTTCAACCACCGTGGGCGCAGGCCCTACAGCTCGGTGAACTTCATCACTGCCCACGATGGTTTCACCCTGCACGATCTGGTGTCGTACAACGACAAGCACAACGAGGCCAACGACGAAAACAACCAGGACGGCAGCAACAACAACCTGTCCTGGAACCACGGCGTCGAAGGCCCCACCGAAGACCCGGAAATCAACGCCCTGCGCCTGCGCCAGATGCGCAATTTCTTCGCCACGCTGCTGCTGGCCCAAGGCACACCGATGATCGTGGCCGGTGACGAGTTCGCGCGCACCCAGCACGGCAACAACAATGCCTATTGCCAGGACAGCGAGATCGGCTGGGTCAACTGGGACCTGGACGACGACGGCAAGGCACTGCTCAAGTTCGTCAAACGCCTGATCAAATTGCGCCTGGCCTACCCGATTCTGCGCCGTGGGCGTTTCCTGGTGGGCGACTACAACGAAGACCTCGGCGTAAAAGACGTCACCTGGCTGGCGCCGGATGGCAACGAGATGAGCACCGAACAGTGGCAAGACAGCCATGGCCGCTGCCTGGGCATGCTGATGGATGGCCGCGCCCAGGAAACCGGGATTCGTCGCGCTGGGGGTGATGCGACCCTGTTGCTGGTGGTCAATGCCCACCACGACATGGTGAATTTCCGCCTGCCGCCGGTGCCCCAGGGTGAGTTCTGGACCTGCATGCTCGATACCAACGCCCCCGCAGTGCGCGGTCAGGAGCGTTTTGACTTCGAGCACGAGTACGCGGTGACCGGACGCTCACTGCTGCTGTTCGAATTGCAACGCGACGACGAGGTGTGAGATGGCTCTGCATGGATTCCTTCAAGGCAACCGCAGCTACGCCGACACGCAGGCGCTGGGCGTTGCACTGAAGGCGCTTCAGGAAGAAGGCCTGGACCAACTGCCATTACCTGGCAGCGGCCAGACGTTGGAACGCTTCAGCCGGTTGGCGCAGGTGGCAGGTCATGACCTGCGCCTGTGCAAGCTGTTCGAGGGTCACACCGACGCCCTGGCGATCATCGCCGAGCTCGACAGCCCCTTGCCGCCCGTGGGCAGTGTTTGGGGCATGTGGGCCGCCGAACCGCCGACGGCCAAGGTACGCGTACGCCGCGACGGCCAGCGCTTGATCGTCGATGGGCGTAAAGCCTGGTGTTCCGGTGCAGCGGTGGTCAGCCATGGCTTGCTGACCGCCTGGGACGAAAACGACCGCCAACAGTTGGTGGCGGTCGAGATGGACCAGCCCGGCGTCACCGTCACCCACGAAGGCTGGAAAGCCGTGGGCATGGCGGCCACCGGCAGTGTCGAAATCATCTTTGATGAGGCCCGCGGCATCGCAGTTGGCGAGCCGGGCGACTACCTGTCACGGCCTGGCTTCTGGCACGGCGGCGTCGGTATCGCCGCGTGCTGGTATGGCGGTGCGCAACGTCTGGCTGAGGTGCTGCGTGTGCATTGCAGCCAGCGTCCCGAACAGCATGCGCTGGCGCACTTGGGCGCGGTCGACAGCGTGCTCAACAGCGCCGCCTGTGTACTGCGCGACGGTGCTGAGCAGATTGACCGCCACCCTCGCGCCAATGCGCGGCAACTGGCCCAACAGGCACGGGCGTGCGTCGAGGATACCGTCGAGCAGGTCATTCATCACGTCGGGCGCGCGGTGGGTGCCGGGCCTTACTGCAAAGATCCGCATTTCGCCCAATTGATGGCGGACTTACCCGTATATGTACGTCAAAGCCACGCCGAGCGTGACCTGGCGGCGCTGGGAAAGCTGGTTGCGGACGACCCCACAGGTAGGTGGCTGTTATGAAACTCAACCCGATCGTTGGCCAGGGCACGCCGTTGCATCAATGGCAGGGTTCAGCCCATATGGCCCAATTGCCGCAAATCAGTGTCGAGCAGTTGGTGCCCGCGGGGCATCGCGCCGTTATTATTGCTCCGCACCCGGACGACGAAGTGCTGGGCTGCGGCGGCCTGCTGCAAGGCCTGGTCTTGCTCGACCGGCAGATCCAACTGATTTCCGTCACCGACGGCAGCGCCAGCCACCCAGGCTCCAGGCGTTGGCCGGTCGAGCGCTTGAGCATCGTGCGCCCGCAGGAGTCGGCCCAGGCCCTGCACCGTCTCGGCCTGCCAATGCACAGTTTGCAGTGGCTGCGCGCAGGCTTTGCCGACAGCCAGGTGGCGGCCCGTGAAGATGAGTTGAGCGCGTTCATAGAGCGGTATCTCAAGCCCACCGATGTGGTGTTCACCACCTGGCGCGAAGACGGGCATTGCGACCATGAAGCCGTTGGCCGCGCCAGCGCCAAAGCGGCGCAGGCGGTAGGTGCAACCCTGTACGAACTGCCCGTTTGGACCTGGCATTGGGCAACGCCCGAAGACAGCCAGGTGCCATGGCAACGTGCACGCAAAATCGCGCTGACACCTGAAGCGGTGGCGCGCAAACGGCATGCCATTCACGCCTTTGCCAGCCAACTTGAAGGCGACCCGCAAGTGGGTCTGGCACCGGTGCTGGCACCCTATGTGGTGGAGCGTTTGCTGCAACCTTTTGAAGTGGTGTTTGTATGAGTGTGGCCACACCCTATTTTGATCAACTGTTCGCCGGTAATGACGACCCTTGGGCCTTTCGCCAGCGCTGGTACGAACAGCGTAAACGCGCACTCACCCTGGCGGTGCTGACACGGCCCCGCTATCGCTCGATTTTTGAACCCGGCTGCGCCAACGGCGAGCTGAGTGCCGAATTGGCGCCGCGCTGCGAGCGCCTGGTGTGTTGCGACACGGCCGCCGCTGCCGTAACGCTGGCGCAAACCCGATTGCGGGGGTTCAGCCACGCCCAGGTTCATCAAAGCCGTTTGCCTGAGGAATGGCCGCCCGGCCAGTTCGAACTGATTGTGTTGAGCGAACTCTGCTACTACCTCGATGCCGAGGATTTACAGCGCTTGATCGACTGTGCCCTGAATGCGCTGACCGACAACGGCCAACTGCTCGCCTGCCACTGGCGCCCGCGCATTGATGGCTGCCCGCAAACGGCCGAACAGGTGCACGAAATGCTCGCGCAACGCCTGGGCATGGCCCACCTCGTCCAGCATCACGACAGTGACTTTCTACTCGACCTGTGGAGCCGTGACGGCACCTCAGTCGCCACCCATGAGGGCTTGCGATGATCGGCATTCTAATCCCGGTGCATAACGAAGAAGCGCTGTTGGGCGAGTGCCTCAAAGCCGCGATGATTGCCGCCAGCCACCCTGATTTGCTGGGTGAGCCTGTGCAGATCCTGGCCGTGCTCGACAGCTGCAGCGATGGCAGTGCGGCGATTGCCCAGGCGTATCCGGTGCAGTGTTTACACGTGCAGGCACGTAACGTCGGGCAGGTGCGCGGAGTGGGTGCGCGGCACTTGTTAAACCAGGGCGCACGCTGGATTTCGTGCACCGACGCCGACAGCCGTGTCGCCCCCGACTGGTTGGTGGCGCAACTGGCCTTGGGCGCCGATGCTGTGTGCGGCACAGTGACGGTGGACGACTGGAGCGAAGGCTTCGGCGTGGCAGCCCAAATCCGCTACACCCAAGCCTATGAGGCTCGCGACGGCCATCGCCATATTCACGGTGCCAACCTGGGCGTGAGTGCCGGGGCGTATGTGCAGTCCGGCGGATTCGAACCGTTGGCCTGCCACGAAGATGTGCAACTGGTGCGCAACCTGGAGCGCTGCGGCGCTTCAATCGCCTGGAGTCATACGCCACAGGTAATTACCAGCGCACGCCTGGACTGCCGTGCCCAAGGCGGTTTTGGTGATTACTTGAAGAGTTTGATGCAGGCCACCTGAATATTTCGACCCTGCACGATGTAAAAACGCCGAATCCTTGACTATGCTGAAATCGCCTTGCTGGTCATCCAGGGTTGGATGGCCGCAGTTCATCGCAGCGGAGCCTGTGCTGAGTACAAGAGCGTCGTCCCGTCAACGGGGTACGACCCGGCATCATTCGACAAGGACGTGACACCGATGAAATCTGCCTCATTAAGCGAGGGCCGTCGCGGCCCTGCGCAAATCTGGAACAGTGCGCCACAGTTGGCGCAAATCCCCTTTATCAAGCCCTCTTCCCTGGTGCCACGCGGTGCGCGCGTGGTGGTCATCGCGCCTCACCCCGGCGATGAGGTGTTGGCGTGTGGCGGATTATTGCAACTGCTCAGCACCCTCGACCACCCACTGCAACTGATCTCGATCACCGATGGCAGCGCCAGCCACCCAGGCTCGAATGCCTGGCCGGCAAGCCGGCTGAGTGTGATCCGCCCGCAGGAAAGCGCTGAAGCGCTGCGGCGCCTGGGGATGCCGCTGCACAGCCTTAAGTGGATTCGCGGCGGCTTTTGCGACGACGCCCTGGCCGCCCGCGAACAGCCCATGAGCCAGTTCATTGCGCGCTATCTGCAACCGGGCGACGTGGTGTTTACCACTTGGCGCCACGACGGCAAGGACGACCATGACGCCGTCGGCCGAGCCAGCGCCAAAGCCTGCCAGCTCACCGGCGCGCGCCTGTATGAACTGCCGATATGGGCCTGGCATTGGGCGCTGCGTGAAGGCTCGGTGATCCCCTGGCATCGCGCGCGCAAGGTGCGCCTGGACAGCTGGAGCGTTGCGCGCAAGCTTCACGCCGCCCATGCGTATGCCAGCCAATTGGTCGGCGACCCGGAGATCGGCCTGGCGCCCATGCTTGCCCAGGAGTTGCTGGAGCGGATGCGTGAGCCCTATGAGATCGTGTTTGCCTAGGCCAGCACTCGCCTGTACCTGTCAGTTCTCACAGTAGCACCCGGCTCACTCTGCGACTAAGGTGCAAAAAGCCTGCACAACTTGATGTGCAGTCGAGAAAGCCATGCCAACCCCTTGCATTCGCCGGTGTTTTCGTAGAACAGGCAACCCGTCGTGCCTGCTCCGTATCGTGCTCTACCTTCCCATGGCTTGAACCGCACCTGATTGCTCAGGTGCGGGAACTTCCTTCGGACAAGGAGCCGTCATGCACACACTGCCAGTTTTTCTGACTTACCTGGGTATCACGTTGATGGCGGTGTGGCCGCTGCCGTCGCTTGGCGCCTGCACGATCAACATTACCGCCGGCAATGACACCTCGACCTGCAACAGCGGCGCCGCGCCGGGCTTTACCGACACCGCCGGCAACAACACGCTGAACCTCAGCGGCAGCGGCTCCCTCAACGGTGATGTCACCTTGGGGGCCGGCAACGATCTGGTTGACATCAACGGTGCGACAGCGGCAATCAATGGGATGCTGCACCAGGGCGACGGTGCGAATACGTTTCGTCTGACGCTGGGCGCGGTCACGGGGTCCATTACCCAGGGCGATGGTGTGGATCTGGTGCAGATCAACGGTGGGCACGCGGGGGCGATCATCCAGGGCGGGGGCATTGACAGTTTTGTCATGCGCGATGGCACTGTCGAGTCACTGGCCCAAGGCGACGGCCATGACACATTCGTTATGAGTGGTGGCACCATCAAGGGCGCCTTTGAAGACGGCGATCAAGCATTGATGACCGGCGGCACCATCGGCCGGGTCGACATGAAACTCGATAACAACGTCTTCGATATGCGCGGCGGCACCATCGTCGACAACCTTGTCACAGGGCTTGGCAGGGACACCATTCTCGTCTCGGGCACCAGCACCATCGGCGGCAACATCAGCACCAGCGCCGGCGTGGATTTGATCCAGGTCAGCGGTGGCAGGGTCAACGGCCAAATCCTCACGAGCTTCGGCGCCGATCAGTTCATTTGGACCGACGGGGGAACAATCAACGGGGCAATTCTCATGGGTGCCGATGATGATTCTGCCCTGCTGAAAAACCTCCGCGAAACCTTGCTGGCCGCCACCCCCCAACTGGACGGCGGCGTGGGTAACGACACCCTCACCTTTGACGCAACGCAAACCAGCGTCCCGAGCCGCTACACCGGCTGGGAGCAGGTGTCTATGATCAATGGGTCAGCCCTGACACTGGGTGGCACATTCGTATTGGGAGGCAGCGATACCGGTACCGGCGCAATGAGCATCGATGCAACGAGCAGATTGATCGTCACAACGGGCACTCTCGCGCCCTTCACGTCCGGGCAATTGGCAACCTTGAACAACGCTGGCCTGATCGACATGACCACCGGCAGTTCCAGCGCCGCCGACAGTTTGACCGTCAACGGCAATTACACGGGCACGGGTGGCCAACTCGCGCTGCAAACGATGCTGGGCGCCGATAATTCACCCAGCGACAAACTGGTGGTCAGTCAAGGCACCCTTCGGGGCACTACGGCGATCAACGTCACGAACCTGGGCGGTACAGGTGCGCTGACCGTGCAGGATGGCATTGAGGTGGTGCAGGCAACCCAGGGCGCCACCAGCGGCGTCGGTGCTTTCTCGCTGGCAGGCCCCGCGTCTGCCGGTGCGTTTGACTATCACTTGTTTAAAGGCGGCGTGACCGCGGGTACCGAGCAAAATTACTACCTGCGCTCCACCGTGCCTGCCATCCCCGCGCCGGGTGCGGTGATAACCGCGCCCGCCCCTGCGCCTGGCACACCGGCACTGCCGCCAAGCTCGGGCAGCGCCGCTATCCCCCTCTACCGCGCCGAAGTGCCGGCGTATTCGGTGCTCTTTGAGGCCGCCGAGCACATCGTCCAAGGCATGCTGGGCACTTACCACGAGCGCCAGGGCGATCAGAGCTTGCAGCAACGGACTGGGGTGTTTCCAACGGGCTGGGCCCGCGTGTTCGGCGGCAACAGTCGCCAGAGCTTTGCCGGCACGGTCAGCCCGACGTTGGACAGCTCAGTGTCGGCCTTCCAGGTGGGCAGCGACCTGTACGCCACCACCACGGACAGCGGCCAGACTCACCGGCTTGGCTTCTTTGTGGGCCACAGCCGCCTGCAAGGCGACGTCAAGGGTTTCAACGGTGGCTTCCAAGACAAGGACGCAGGCCGCCTGACCTTGCGCGGCGACAGCCTGGGCGCCTACTGGACACTGATCGGCGCCAACCGCGCCTATCTGGACCTGGTGGTAATGGGCACCCGCTTCACCGGCAACAACGAGTCCGACCGGGGCATCAAGATGAAAACCAAAGGCAGCAATGCATTGGCGTCCGCCGAAGCGGGCTGGCCTTTTACTGTGAGTGCCCAATGGGAACTGGAGCCACAAGCCCAGCTCATCGTCGACCGCACGCGGCTGGACAGCCAGAACGACCGAATCTCCGCCGTCTCCTACGACGCTGACACGCATGTCACCACCCGCCTGGGTGCCCGCTTGCGTGGCAGCTATGAGGTGAGTGGTATGCCCCTGCAGCCATACGTGCGTGCCAACGTCTGGCATGCCCGCGCCGGCACCAACACCGTAAGGTTCGATGATGCTACCGACATAAACACCGAGCAAAAGTCGACCACGCTGGACCTCAACGTCGGCGCCACCTTGACCGTTGCCCAAGGCATCAGCCTGTACGGCCAACTGGGCTTTAACCGCAGCCTGGACAGCAATGCCCTCAACGGCCGCCAAGGCACGCTGGGGCTTCGAATGGATTTCTGATCCGCGTATGTGTATCGCACTGTATCCAGGGCCCGTTGCGATACACAACGTTTAACCCATGGCACTTGCTGAAACACAGCCGATACAGCACGACGTTCAACTGAGCACCCGGCACACATCAAGCCCCAGGAGGCTCGCCATGCACGCTCAGTTGAAACGCCACCCACTTTTCCTGGCTTTCGCCCTGTTGCCATTCGCGGCCATGGGCATGGCCCATGCCGAGATGCCCGAACCGCAAACCCCGGCACCGCAGCATCAATCAGCGTTCGGGACGCTCAAGCACATCAAGGCCGGCCTGCTGGATGTGGCCTACGCCGAGGTCGGCCCGGCCAATGGCCAAGTGGTGATCCTGTTGCATGGCTGGCCCTACGATATCGACAGCTACGCCAACGTCGCACCGCTGTTGGCCGCCAAGGGCTACCGCGTGTTGGTCCCCTATGCGCGGGGTTATGGCGACACGCGTTTTCTGTCGGATAAAACCTTGCGTAACGGTGAACCGGCGGCGCTGGCTCGGGACGTGATCGATTTCATGGATGCGCTGAAGATCAATCAAGCGGTGCTGGGCGGTTACGACTGGGGCGCGCGCTCAGCAGATATCGTCTCGGCGCTGTGGCCGGAACGGGTCAAGGCATTGGTGTCAGTCAGTGGCTACCTGATCGGCAACCAGGCCGCCGGTAAGAACCCGCTGCCACCCAAAGCTGAGTTGCAGTGGTGGTACCAGTTCTACTTCGCCACCGAACGCGGCGCCGCCGGCTACCAGAAAAGCACCCACGATTTCGCCAAGCTGATCTGGCAGACCGCCTCGCCGAAGTGGGCCTTTGACGAGGCCACCTTCGAACGCAGCGCCAAAGGCCTGGACAACCCCGATCACGTGGCCATCACCGTCTTCAACTACCGCTGGCGCCTGGGCCTGGTACAGGGCGAAGCGCAATACGCTGCCCTGGAGCAAACACTCGCGCAGTCGCCGAGCATTGGCGTGCCGACTATCACGCTTGAAGGCGACGCCAACGGTGCGCCGCACCCGTTACCTGAGGACTACGCCAAACGCTTTACCGGCAAGTACCAGTTTCGTCTGGTGAGCGGCGGCATCGGCCATAACCTGCCGCAAGAAGCGCCGGCGGCGTTTGCCAAGGCCATAGTGGACGCCGATCGCCTGTGAAGCGACATGAACTGCTTGGCAGCCGTGCCTAAAGTCGCCCAAAGGAATGCCGATACGCTTCTGGCGCCGCCCTTTGGCGTTCCTTTTGCGAGCCGTCATGGCACGCCGCATGCTTTGTTCCTGGCTCGACCACATGGAGTAAGAGTGAATGCCCGAACGCGCCCGCTTCCTGGAGCACTACCGCAAAGCCGACCGCATCATGCTGGCGTTGATCTGGCTGATGTTTCTATTCTCCCTGGGCCTGGCCTTCTGGCACGACACCTGGCTGCAAGCGGTGATCGTCGGCGGCGGCGCCAGCGCGGTGCTCACCCTGCTCTATCGCGCCCTCGGTGGCACCCGTGTGATGCGTTGTTTGCTGGGCGCCGGCCTGATGGTCATGGCGGCGCTGCAGATTAACCAGGCGCAGGGCTTGATCGAAGCGCACTTCGGTATCTTCGCGCTGCTGGCGGTGCTGACGTTTTACCGCGACTGGCTGCCGATCCTCGTCGCGGCGCTGACCATCGCCGTCCACCACGTGGTGTTTCACGCGTTGCAGCATCAAGGTTTCCCGGTATTTGTGATGGACCATCATGGCGGCTGGAACATGGTGTTCGTGCACGCCTTCTACGTTGTGATGGAGACGGTCGCCCTGCTCTACCTCGCCATTCATAGCCAGGCCGAGGCGGTCGAAAGCCAGGAGATGCTGGAAAAAATGCTCGCCGTGACCTCCCAGCTCACCGTTGAAACCGCCCAGGGTGAAGGCAAGGTGCACGTGTCCCTGGCCAAGCGTTTCGACCACTTCCTGCAGCAGATCACCCACCTGATCGATGGCGTGACCCGTGACTCCCACGGTCTCGGCCAACTCGGCCAGGCATTGGCCAGCGCCAGCGGCACCCTGGAAACCGGCGCACGCCATCAGTTGACGGAAATCAACCAGATGACCGGCTCCATGCAGCGCATGGAAGACGCCACGGCCCATATCACCCAGCACGTCGAACACGCGGTGGAATACGCAGGCCAGGCCCGCGAACAGATCGTGCGCGGCCAGCAAAGCGTCGGCCGTGCCCAACATGAAATCACCCAACTGGCCTCACGCATCGACGGCACCAACCACACTGTACAAGGCCTGGCCACCCAGGCCGAGCAGATTGGCTCGGTACTCGAAGTGATCAACAGCATCGCCAACCAGACCAACCTGCTGGCGCTCAACGCCGCCATCGAAGCCGCCCGCGCCGGCGAGCAAGGCCGGGGTTTTGCGGTGGTCGCCGATGAGGTCCGCAGCCTGGCGCAACGCACCGCCGTCTCCACCCAGGAAATCAAACAGATCATCGAAGGCCTGCAACACGGCAGCCGCCAGGCCGTCGAGGCAATGCACGACAGCCAGGCAGGTGTAGCGCGTTGTGTGGAGGACAGCCAACTGGCGGTGGACATGTTGCAGGCCGTGGGCGCCGACATCGCGCATATCGACGAGCTGAACGGGCGAATCGTGATGACCACCCGCGAACAAACCTCGGCCAACCTGGAGATCGTCGGGCGCCTGCAGTCCGTGCAGAACATTGCACAAAACACCGCGGATGATGTGGAAACCCTCGCGCGCAGCAGTGAGCAGTTGCCGCCGATTGCGGTAAGGCTGGATGCGTTGGGGCGCAGGTTTCACCCCTGAAAAACGCCTCAACGTGAGGATGGCTCAGCCTGGCAAAATCCCCAGGTTTTTAGCCCGCATGCGCGCCAAGGCATACACGGTGCGCGTGCGAGGTATCGGTGCCCCGATGCGATCAGCCACTGAAACAAGCGTGCCAAGGATGGCCTCGATCTCCACCGGTTTGTGCCCCTCAACGTCTTGCAGCATCGAGGTTTTCACCTTGCCGAGCTTGCGGGTGATCGCAATGCGTTGCGCGGAATCAATCTGAGGCGCGATGCCCAGTGTGCGTCCCAAATCCAGCAACTCATCCATCATGCCGATGAACAGTGCGTGCAGGAATGGGTCGTCGATCAACTCATCGGTTGCGCAGCCCACCAACAGGCTGACCGGGTTGAAGCAGGCATTGCCCAGCAGCTTCAACCATATTTCTTCGTGCACATTGGCGTGGGCGTGGGCATCAAAACCTGCCTTACGAAAAGCCTCGGTGGTTGCATCTACGCGCGCGCTATTACCACCGGCCGGCTCACCGAACACCATTCGGCTTCCGGACATGTGCTTGATCACACCGGGGCTCAGCACGGTACATGAGGCAAATACAACGCAACCGACAACGGCTGCAACGGGCACAGCCTTTTCTATCACGCCACCGGGGTCGACAGCCTCAAGACGCATACCCGCCAAAGCGCCTGCCGACTGCAGGAAATACCACCAGGGCAAGCCGTTGAGTGCAGGAATAACCAGGGTTTGCGGGCCAATCAGCGCCTTGGCCTGTTCCACCACACTGGGCATTGCCGGCGCCTTGACGGCAAATATGACCATCTCCTGAATGCCAAGCTCTTCAGGTGCGCAGGTCGCTTTCAGCGGGGCAACCAACACCTCATCGCCCGTGTGCAGCTTCAGCCCATGCTCGCCAATGGCGGCGAGTGTTTCGCCACGCGCGATCACGCTGACGTCGTGGCCGGCGGCGAACAATTTGCACGCCAGGAAACCACCGATTGCTCCAGCACCTACGACCGTGACGCGCATGGGTAAACCTCACTGAGGGAGTGGAACAGAATACTGGCTAAACAGGCCGGAACAAGCCCGTCTCATTGAAAAAGCAGCCGCACTTGGCTCACACCCATCAGCCAAGGCAAACATAGCCTCTGTGGCGAGCGGGCTTGCCCCGCGCTGGGTGGCGAAGCCGCCCCACTTCAGGCAACGCGGTTAGTCAGTTAGCAAGGCAGGGGCTGCTACGCAGCCCAACGCAGGGCAAGCCTGCTCGCCACAGGTTACTTTTGCAGCGCATCCAGCGTGCGTTTCAGTCGCCTCAGGTTGCTGTTGACGATCAGCTTGTGCGCCGGCCCCACCGGCAACATGTACAGACGCCCAAAGGTGTTATGGGTAAGCACCGATGAGGTAATCGTAAACACCCGATCAGTGATCGACAGACAAATCATCACATCCAGGTGCCGGTCGCGCTCGGTCAGCACCAACACGTCCGGGGCGCTGTGTTCTACCAGGAAAAAATCCAGTCGCTCGCCCGCTTGTACGCTGATTCGCGGCGAGCCCGAGAACCCACCGATGCGTTTCACACCGAACAACGAAGAAATCCGGTCGCGGATTCGAAAGGCCAACCGCATGAACATCCCAGGTTCGGCGGTCATGATGTTCCACGCCGCCAGTGCAGTGATATCAACGGGCAACACAACCGACCTGCGGTCGTAGTAATCAAGCGCTGTCGGTGCACCCAGCGTGTGAACAATGTTCGTGGTAACCAACTGATTTTCTCCCTGAAAAACGCGGTTTGTGATGAAACAGGGCGATGCCTGAAGGGCGCAGGTTATTTTGCACCGCAACTCAAGTAAAGCGCGGGACAGGCTGGGTATCGTGGTAAGCCAAGATAAACCTGACCTCACGGGCTGCCTTCTTGATTGTGCCCCACGCGCGTTGGGGTTCACGTGCTAATTGCTCAAGCGCCTCAACTGCATTTATCCTCAACGCTTCCATCCGCCCCCACCCAGAGCCGCCATGGACCTCGCCACCCTCGCCCTATTCTTGCCCGCCTGCTTCGCCCTGAACATGGCGCCCGGCCCCAACAACCTGCTGTCCGTGAGCAACTCCACGCGCTATGGCTATCGCACTTCTTGCCTTGCGGGTATTGGCCGTTTGCTGGCCTTTGCCGGCATGATTGCCCTCGCCTCTGCCGGCTTGGCGGTGGTGCTGCAGACTTCGGAGCTGCTGTTCTACGGGATCAAGATTCTCGGTGCGGCGTATCTGTTTTATCTGGCATTTCAGCTTTGGCGGGCTAACCCGCAGAAAGAAGCTGAATCAGCGACAGACAAGGTGGGATTGTGGGCCTTGGCACGTCAGGAGTTCCTGGTGGCAGCCGGCAACCCGAAAGCCATCCTGATCTTCACCGCGTTCCTCCCGCAATTCGTGGTACCCGGCCAACCGATCACCCCCCAATTCGCGCTGCTGGGTGGGATGTTCCTGGGTTTAGAATGGATAGCGATCAGCGCCTACGCCTACATGGGCACGCACATGCGCCGCTGGTTTGCCGAACCCAGCGGCAAGCGCTTATTCAATCGCTGCTGCGCCGGGCTGTTATCGGCGGCGGCGGCGGTGTTGTTGATGGCGCGCAGGGCGTGAGGACAAGCCTGCGCACTCAACGAACAGGGAAAACGCGACATGACCCGAATCGAACTCGCCGACTTTTACCAAGGCTACATCGACTGCCTCAACCGCCAGGACTGGGAGCACCTGGGCCACTTCGTCCACCCGCAGGTGACCTACAACGCCACCGCCGTCGGCCTGGCAGGCTACCGCGCGATGCTGGAACGCGACTTTCGTGAGATCCCGGACCTGGTGTTTCGCATCCAACTGCTGGTAGCCGACCCGCCTACCATCGCCAGCCGGTTGAATTTCAACGTCAGCCCCAGAGGCGAGTTCTTCGGGCTGCCGATCAATGGCAGGACGGTGAGCTTCGATGAAAACGTGTTCTACGAGTGCCGCGACGGGAAAATTGCGCAGGTCTGGTCGGTCATCGACAAAGCCGCGATAGCCCAACAGCTGACACCCGATAAACCTTGATCGACCGTCTAGACTCTCTACACCCAACCACCCCGTGGAGACCCAAGATGAACAAAAACACCCTCTGCCTCTGGTACAACGGCACCGCCCTGGAGGCGGCCACTTTCTACGCCCGGACGTTCCCGAACAGCGCTGTGACGGCCGTGCATCACGCCCCCGGCGACTTTCCGGCGGGCAAGCAAGGCGATGTGTTAACCGTCGACTTCAGCGTGCTGGGCATTCCCTGCCTGGGCCTGAATGGTGGCCCGGCGTTCCCGCACAGCGAGGCGTTTTCGTTTCAGGTGGCGACGGACGACCAGGCCGAAACCGACCGCTATTGGAATGCCATTATCGACAACGGCGGCCAGGCCAGCGCTTGCGGCTGGTGCAAGGACAAATGGGGCGTGTCCTGGCAGATCACCCCGCGCGTCTTGTCTGCGGCGGTGACGCATGCCGACCCGGCCATCGCCAAGCGTGCGTTCGATGCGATGATGACCATGACCAGGATCGACGTGGCCGCCATCGAAGCTGCGATAGCTGGGCGTTGAACGCAACACAGACCCGTGTGGAAGCGGGCTTGCTCGCGAATGCAATCTTTCAGACAGGCAGATATTGACTGACCCACCGCTTTTCGCGAGCAAGCCCGCTCCCACACCCGCCCGCAGTCTGGCATTCTTGCGGCCTCAGTCGTCGAACACGAGTCTCAGGCCCATGAACCATGGCGTAAAACTTGAACCGCGCACCATCCCGGTCCCAAGCTCGATCAGCGCCCCAGCCCAGGCGACACTCCAGCGCCTGGTCGGGGCTGATGGCGTGCCGTTGAACGCACTGCACAGCATGCCCGCGCCGCACGACCACGATGGCTGGCGCCAGCTGCAAGCCGTCGTCGACCAGAACTACACCAGCGCCAATGTCGGGCAGGCGGACGCCCTGCGCGCCAGCCTGCACACCATCACAGTAGAAAGCGCCACCGTGCACGTGGCCACACCGCCGGGCCACACGCCCTTTGCCTACATCGATCTGCACGGCGGCGCACTGGTGTTCGGTGGCGGCGAAAACTGCCGTATTGCCGCCGGCAAGCAGGCCGACCTGCACAACCTGATGTGCTACGGCATTGATTACCGCATGCCGCCTGATCACCCGTACCCGGCGGCGCTCGATGACTGCGTGGCCACCTACCGCCATGTACTCAAGCACCATGCGCCTGAGCACATCGTGATTGGCGGCCGTTCGGCAGGCGGTAACCTGGCGGCGGCAATGGTCTTGCGCGCCCGTGACGAAGGGTTACCAATGCCAGCGGCGCTGGTGCTGCTCTCGCCGGAGGTCGACCTGACCGAATCCGGCGACAGTTTCCACGTCAACCGAGGCGTCGACGTGGTTCTGCCCATGCCGCTGATGAGCACCAATCTGCTGTATGCCAATGGCGCGGATTTGTCCCACCAGTACCTGTCGCCCCTGTTTGGTGATTTGGCCGGCTTCCCGCCGACCTTCCTGCAAAGCGGTACACGGGATCTGTTCCTGTCCAACACCGTGCGCATGCACCGCGCCTTGCGCCAGGCGCAGGTGCCGGCGCTGCTGCATGTGTTCGAGGCCATGCCCCATGGGGGCTTCATGGGCGCACCGGAAGATGCGGAACTGGCAGCCGAGGTCGCCGCATTTGTGCGCGAGCACCTTCGGCGGAGTTGACATATTCAGTCACATCCCCTGAAGATGGAGATCTTATTCAGGGTGTGCCAGCGCATGTCAGCAACGTCTTTCGTTAACCTTTGTGCCATTGGCTTGATTGCCAAGGCGCAAGGTTGCGTGGCGCACGCCCTTAAATCGAAGAAACAGTCGCTCATGTGACCGGGGCGCGCTGTCCCGTCAGATGAGCTGACAGGACATTGAGCGCGGCGGCCCCCTCCTCCTTCTGCACAATCCCTCTGCCCTTCTGACGGTGACTTTAGCGGTCAACCATCAGGAGAAAGTGCATGTCATCGTTTCAAGGTATCTGGGTTCCCATAGTCACGCCGTTTCAGGATGGCGCCATCGACTTTATCGGCCTGCACCGGCTGGTCAGTCACCTGCTGGAAAAACACGTCGCCGGGATCATGGTCTGCACCACCACGGGCGAAGCCGCGTCGTTGAGCCGTCAGGAGCAGCTCGCCGTGCTCGATGCCGTGCTGCAATGGGTGCCCGCGCAGCAGGTGGTGATGGGGCTGGCAGGCAACAACCAGATAGAACTGCTGCACTTTCAAAGCGAAATTCTCCAGCGCCCGGTAGCCGGTCTGCTGGTGCCCGCGCCCAGCTATATCCGCCCTTCCCAGGCTGGCCTTGAGGCGTTTTTCCGCACGGTGGCGGATGCCTCCAGCGTGCCGATTGTGCTCTACGACATTCCCTACCGCACCGGCGTGACCTTTGAGCAGGCCACGTTGTTGAGCATCGTCAAACACCCGCGAATCAGCGCGATCAAAGATTGTGGCGGCAACCTGGCCAATACCCTGGCGTTGCTGGCCAGTGGTGACGTGAATGTGTTGTGCGGCGAAGACGTCCAGATTTTTAACGCGCTGTGCCTGGGCGCCAGTGGCGCGATTGCGGCCTCGGCGCATCTGCATACCGAGGCCTTTGTGGCGCTGTGCCAGCAAGTGCGCGATAACCAATTGGCCGAGGCCAGGGCGACGTTTTTCACGTTATTGCCACTGATCAACACGATGTTCATGGAGCCCAACCCGGCACCGGTGAAGGCTGGGTTGGCGTTGCAGGGCTTGATCGGCAGCGAACTGCGCGCGCCGATGCAAGCTGCCAGTGCGCGCGTACAACAGGCGTTGGGCGCGCTGCTGTAAACGCCCTGTCGGGTTCATGCGCCAAAAAAAGACATCCAACGGACCGCCCGGTTGCGACCGGCGCGATCCCGGCCTATGTTCCAAGGCACGCCTTTACTTTGCTGCTCCACCTCTGTCTGCTCGCAACCAAGGTGAATTCATGCCCAGCCTCCCACGTCCCGCCGTGCTCGAACTGATCGGCAACACGCCGCTGGTCAAGGTCAGCCGTTTCGATACTGGCCCTTGCACGCTGTTTCTCAAGTTGGAATCGCAAAACCCCGGTGGCTCGATCAAGGACCGTATCGGCCTGGCCATGATCGACGCCGCCGAACGTGACGGCCGCCTGCAACCGGGCGGCACCATTATCGAAGCCACCGCCGGCAACACCGGCCTGGGCCTGGCGCTGGTCGGCCGGGCCAAAGGCTACCGTGTGGTGCTGGTGGTGCCCGACAAGATGTCGACTGAAAAGGTCTTGCACCTCAAGGCCATGGGCGCCGAAGTACACATCACCCGTTCCGATGTCGGCAAGGGCCATCCCGAGTACTACCAGGATGTGGCCGCGCGCCTGGCCAAAGACATTCCCGGTTCATTCTTCGCCGACCAGTTCAACAACCCCGCCAACCCGCTGGCCCACGAAACCAGCACCGCCCCGGAAATCTGGGCGCAAACCCAGCATGATCTGGACGCGATTGTGGTCGGTGTCGGCTCGGCCGGCACCCTCACCGGGCTTACGCGCTTCTTCAAACGCGTGCAGCCCGAACTGGAAATGGTGCTGGCCGACCCCGTGGGCTCGGTGATGGCCGAATACAGCCGCAGCGGGAAAATGGAAACGCCCGGCTCCTGGGCCGTGGAAGGCATCGGCGAAGACTTTATCCCCTCGATTGCCGACCTCTCCAGTGTGCGCCATGCCTACTCCATCAGCGATGAAGAAAGCTTCGACCACGCCCGTCAGTTACTCAAGGCCGAAGGTATCCTCGGCGGCTCATCCACCGGCACCCTGCTTGCCGCCGCACTGCGTTACTGCCGCGAACAAACCGAGCCAAAACGTGTGGTCACCTTCGTCTGCGACACCGGTACGCGCTACTTGTCCAAGGTCTACAACGACCAATGGATGAACGACGCGGGCCTGTTGCAATACAAACACTACGGCGACCTGCGCGACCTGATCGCGCGGCGCTTCGAAGACGGCCGGGTGATCAGCGTGAGCCCCGATGACAGCTTGCTCACCGCCTTCCAGCGCATGCGCCTGGCGGATGTCTCGCAACTGCCGGTGTTGGTGGACGGCCGTGAATTGGTCGGCGTCATCGACGAATCCGACATCCTGCTGGGCCTGCATCAGGACGCCACACACTTTTCCATGGTGGTGGCAGACGCCATGAGCAAAACCTTGCAAACCCTGGCCCCCAGCGCCAGCCTGGCCCAATTGCAGGCGGAACTGGATCGCGGCCTGGTCGCGATTATTGCCGACACATCCGGCTTCCATGGCCTGATCACCCGCGTCGACCTGCTTAACCACCTACGGAGATCCCTTGCATGAGCCTGCCCGATAAAAGCGCGTTTGCCACCCGTGTGATCCACGCCGGGCAATCCCCCGACCCAACCACGGGCGCGCTGATGCCGCCGATCTACGCCAACTCCACCTATTTGCAGGACAGCCCCGGCGTGCACAAGGGGTTTGATTACGGGCGCTCCCACAACCCCACGCGGTTTGCCCTGGAGCGCTGCGTGGCCGACCTGGAGGGCGGCAGTGCGGCGTTTGCGTTTGCTTCGGGGTTGGCGGCGATTTCCACTGTGCTGGAACTGCTGGATGCCGGTGCGCATATTGTCTCCGGCAACGACCTGTATGGCGGTACGTTCCGGCTGTTCGACAAGGTGCGTCAACGCAGTGCCGGGCACCGTTTCAGCTTTGTCGATTTAAGCGACCTGTCGGCCTTTGAAGCCTCACTGCAGAGCGACACACGCATGGTCTGGGTCGAGACCCCGAGCAACCCGCTGCTGAGCCTCACCGACCTCAGCGCCATTGCGCGCATCTGTCGCGATCGCGGCATCATCTGCGTGGCCGATAACACCTTCGCCAGCCCATGGATCCAGCGCCCACTGGAGCTGGGCTTCGACATCGTGGTGCACTCCACCACCAAATACCTCAACGGCCACTCCGACGTGATCGGCGGTATCGCCATCGTCGGCCACAACCCGGAACTCGCCGAGCGCCTGGGCTTTTTGCAAAACTCGGTCGGCGCGATTGCCGGCCCGTTCGATGCCTTCCTGACCCTGCGCGGGGTAAAAACCCTGGCACTGCGCATGGAGCGCCATTGCAGCAACGCCCTGGACCTGGCCACCTGGCTGGAACAGCAGCCGCAAGTGTCGCGGGTGTACTACCCAGGCCTGGCCTCGCACCCGCAGCACGCACTGGCGCGCAAGCAGATGCGTGGGTTTGGCGGGATGATTTCGGTGGATTTGAACAGTGACCTGGCGGGTGCCACACGTTTTCTGGAAAACGTGAAGATTTTCGCCCTGGCCGAAAGCCTCGGCGGCGTGGAAAGCCTGATCGAACACCCGGCGATCATGACCCATGCAAGCATTCCTGCGGCGACGCGGGCGCAGTTGGGGATCGGCGATGGGTTGGTGCGGTTGTCGGTGGGGGTTGAGGATGTGGAAGATTTGAGAGCCGATCTGGCTCAGGCGCTGGCCCTGATCTAGACGCCTGTGGGAGCTGGCTTGCCTGCGATACAGACACCTCGGTGTATCAGTTGCACCGCGGTGATGCTATCGCAGGCAAGCCAGCTCCCACACAAGCCAGCTTTCACAAGGGGGATTGTGTCAGGCTGAAGTGACGTTGGCCCGCGCCGAGTGCAGTTTTTTATAGCTCTCGATCAAGCGCAAATGCCGATCCAGGCCTTCCAGCTTCATGCTGGTCGGGGTCAAGCCATAAAACCGCACACAGCCGTCCACCGAACCAATCACCGCATCCATCCGCTCGTTACCGAACATTCGGCGGAAGTTGGCCTCGTAATCGGCGAGGTCCAGGTCGTCGTCCAACTGCATCTCCAACACTGCGTTCACGGCCTGGTAGAACAGGCCGCGTTCAGCGGTGTTGTCGTTGTATTGCAGGAACATCTCCACGCACTCCTTGGCCTCCTCATATTGCTGCAAGGCCAGGAAGATCAGCAGTTTCAACTCCAGGATGGTCAACTGGCCCCACGCCGTGTTGTCGTCGAACTCAATGCCGATCAAGGTGGTGATGTCGGTGTAATCGTCCAGCTCGCTTTCGATCAGACGCTCGACCAACGCCTGCAGCGCCTCCTCGTCAAGGCTGTGCAGGTTGAGGATATCGGCACGGAAAAACAGCGCCTTGTTGGTGTTGTCCCAGATAAGGTCGTCTACCGGGTAGATTTCCGAGTAGTCCGGCACCAGGATCCGGCAAGCCGTGGCGCCGAGGTGTTCGTACACCGCCATATAGGACTCTTTGCCCATGCCTTCGAGAATGCCGAACAGGGTGGCGGCTTCTTCGGCGTTGGAATTTTCACCTTCGCCCGAGAAGTCCCACTCGACGAACTCATAGTCCGACTGCGCACTGAAGAAGCGCCACGACACCACGCCGCTTGAGTCAATAAAATGCTCGACAAAGTTGTTCGGCTCGGTCACCGCCTGACCTTCAAAGGTCGGCTGCGGCAGGTCATTCAAACCTTCAAAACTGCGGCCCTGGAGCAGTTCGGTGAGGCTGCGTTCCAGCGCCACTTCCATACTCGGGTGCGCGCCGAACGAGGCGAATACGCCGCCGGTACGCGGGTTCATCAGGGTGACGCACATCACCGGGAACTCGCCGCCCAGCGACGCGTCCTTGACCAGCACCGGGAAGCCCTGGGCCTCCAGGCCTTCGATCCCCGCGACAATCCCGGGGTACTTGGCCAACACTTCTGCGGGCACATCCGGCAAGGCGAACTCACCTTCGATGATTTCACGCTTCACCGCACGCTCGAAAATCTCCGACAGGCACTGCACCTGGGCTTCAGCCAAGGTATTGCCTGCGCTCATGCCGTTGCTGAGGTAAAGATTTTCGATCAGGTTGGACGGGAAATACACCACTTCACCGTCGGACTGGCGCACGAACGGCAGCGCAACAATCCCGCGTTCTTCATTGCCCGAGTTTGTGTCGAACAGGTGCGAGCCACGCAGCTCGCCCTCACGGTTGTAGACCTTCAGGCAGTAGGCATCGAGGATTTCACTCGGCAGCTCGTCCTTGGGCCCAGGCTGGAACCAGCGTTCGTCCGGGTAATGCACGAACGGCGCGTTGGCCAGCTCCTCACCCCAGAACTGGTCGTTGTAGAAGAAGTTGCAGTTCAGCCGTTCGATAAACTCGCCCAGGGCAGACGCCAATGCGCCTTCCTTCGTTGCGCCCTTGCCGTTGGTGAAACACATCGGCGAGTGTGCGTCGCGGATATGCAACGACCACACGTTGGGCACGATATTGCGCCACGAGGCGATTTCAATCTTCATGCCCAGGCCGGCGAGAATGCCGGACATGTTGGCGATGGTCTGCTCCAGCGGCAGGTCCTTGCCGGCGATGTAGGTGCCCGCCTCGGAGGTGGAATTGGGCATCAACAATGCCTGCGCATCCGCGTCGAGGTTTTCCACTTCCTCGATCACAAATTCCGGCCCGGCCTGCACGACTTTCTTCACGGTGCAGCGGTCGATGGAACGCAGGATGCCCTGGCGGTCCTTGTCGGAGATGTCCGCTGGCAACTCGACCTGGATCTTGAAGATCTGGTTGTAGCGGTTTTCCGGATCAACGATGTTGTTCTGTGACAGGCGAATATTCTCGGTGGGAATATTGCGTGTTGCGCAGTACAGCTTCACAAAGTACGCCGCGCACAACGCCGACGAAGCCAGGAAGTAATCGAACGGACCCGGGGCCGAACCGTCGCCTTTGTAGCGAATCGGCTGGTCGGCAATCACCGTGAAGTCATCGAACTTGGCTTCAAGCCGAAGGTTGTCGAGAAAGTTGACCTTAATTTCCATGCGGGCACACCAGAATAACGAGCTAAACAAATTGGCCGCCATTATGAAGATTTTCGCCGGGAAGTCTCAGGGTTTTGCGAATCGGCTGCCGATCGGTGCTAACGTCCACCCACCACACTTTGAGCCATCGGCCCATGTCCATTACCGATAACCTCCTCGCCTTTACCTTCGCCGCCACCCTGCTCACGCTCACGCCGGGGCTGGATACCGCGCTGGTGCTGCGCACCGCCACAGTCGAAGGCAAACGCCAGGCGCTGCACGCCACCTTCGGCATCAACGCCGGTTGCTTGCTGTGGGGCGCGGCCGTGGCCTTTGGCCTGGGCGCTTTGATTGCAGTGTCGGAGCTGGCGTACAACCTGCTCAAATATTGCGGCGCGGCTTATCTCGCGTGGCTGGGCCTGAACATGTTGGTGCGCCCACGCCGCTCACTGTCACCCGCCAAAGCCGAGGGCAAACCGGGCGGCAACTGGTTCCTCAAGGGCATGTTGGGCAATGTGCTGAACCCCAAAGTGGGCATCTTCTACGTGTCCTTCCTGCCGCAATTCATCCCCCAAGGCCAGCCGCTGATTGCCTGGACCTTTGGCCTGGTCAGCATTCATGTGCTGCTGGGCCTGCTGTGGTCACTGCTGCTGATTGGCGCCACCCGGCCGCTGTCCGGTTTCCTGCGCAGGGAAAAGGTGATCCGGTGGATGGACCGCACCACCGGCATGATCTTCGTGTTGTTCGCCGCGCGCTTGGCATTGAGCAAGCGCTGAACCTTAGCCGAGGCGGATCGACAGTTCGATATCATCGGCAAACGGCACCGACAGATAGCCGTTCCCTGGTTCGCGCACGTGCGCCAGGTATTCAGGGCAGTAGTTGGTGTTGTCAGCCACCACCAGCGCGCCCGGCCGCAGGTGCTTCTCTACCAGGTTCAACACATCGCCATACAGCGACTTGGCGCCATCGAGCAGCAGCAGGTCGACCGTTTGCGGCAGGTTTGCAGCCAATGAGACCAGCGCGTCGCCTTCACGTACCTCGATCAGGTCGCTGACGCCACCTTCGATGAAATGTTCGCGCGCCAGGGCAATCTTTGACGGTTCGAATTCGCTGCCGATCAACACGCCGCCGCCGTTGTCGCGCAGTGCGGCAGCCAGGAACAAGGTGGACAACCCGAACGAGGTGCCGAACTCGACAATAGCTTTTGCATGGCTGCTGCGGGCCAGCATGTAGAGCAGGTTGCCGGTGTCACGCGAGACGGGCAGCCACAAGTCCTTGAGCATCGTGTAAAGCTCCAGGTATTCGGTTTTGCTGTGCATCAGCCGGTTGCGTTCCTGCGGCGACACAGTGTCGATGAGCGGGCTGGTCGCCGCATCGGCTTGCTTGTAGAGGCGTTCGATCAAGGCTGCAAGAGGCGCGGTAGTCAGGGTGGTCATGATTGATTTCCGTCGGAGGGGGACTAAGATGCGACTAATTCGTCGCATTAAAAGTATGCAAGTGATTCCTCGCCTTCGCTATTCGCGTTCGCCCAGCGCTCGGAGCCCCAAATGACCACCCGCCAGACTGCCCGTATTGCCTCGCGCAAACAGCCACAACAGGCTCGCTCCACCGAGCTGGTGGCGGCGATTCTCGAAGCCGCTATTCAGGTTTTGGCCAAGGAAGGCGCCACGCGTTTCACCACCGCGCGGGTCGCGGAAAAAGCCGGCGTGAGTGTCGGCTCGGTGTATCAATACTTTCCCAACAAGGCCGCGATCCTGTTTCGGTTGCAAAGTGATGAATGGCAGCAGACCACCCAGATGCTGCGCGACATCCTCGAAAAAACCGCCGTAGCGCCGCTGACCCGCCTGCGTACCTTGGTGCATGCATTTATCCATTCCGAGTGCGAGGAGGCGCTGATGCGCGGAGCGCTCCACGACGCGGCGCCGCTGTACCGCGATGCGCCGGAAGCGGTGCAGGTGCGCGCAGCCGGCCGGCAAGCCTTTGAGACATTCATGCACGAGTTGCTGCCCGAGGTGCCCGACGCAACCCGCGCACTGGCGTGCGACCTGATCCGGAGCACGCTGGGTTGCGTGGGCAAGGACTTTTCCTTCAGCCCGCGAACCGCTGCCGAAATCGAGGTGTATGCCGATGGCATGGCCGCTATGTTCAGTGCTTATGTGAATACACTCAATCGGCCTTGATTGTTTAACAACGCCGTAGCGGAAGGTTCACACGGTGATTGAAGGCACCAGCGCTCGATGGGAGTATCGGCGACTGTGGGAGCTGGCTTGCCTGCGATGGCGGTGGGTCAGTAACAGATTTATGCACTGATAGACCGCTATCGCAGGCAAGCCAGCTCCCACTTTGGATCGATGTGCATCGTGCAAATGAGCTTCGAACAATAGACCTGTTTAAGCACGCCCAATCGCTGCTATGTTTCGCGCCTGATCCAGCTAAAGGATGTGCCATGGAACCGCTAGCCACAAACGCCGCGTTGTTGATCATCGACATGCAGCAAGGCATGAATGACCCCACGCTGGGGCGCCGCAATAACCCCGACGCCGAGGTGCAGATACAGCACCTGCTACAGGCATGGCGGCAGTCCAATCGCCCCGTGGTGCATGTGCGGCACATGTCCCGCAGCGAAGGCTCGGTGTTTTGGCCGGGCCAACCGGGCTGTGAGTTCCAGCCGGCACTGGCACCGCTCAAGCATGAGCATGTGGTGGAAAAAAACGTCCCGGATGCGTTCGCCGCCAGCGGCCTGGAGCGTTGGCTGCATGTGCGTGGGATCCGGCAATTGGTGATCGTTGGGGTGATCACCAACAACTCTGTCGAGTCTACGGCGCGCTCCGGCGGCAACCTGGGTTTTGAGGTAACAGTGGCGGCGGACGCCTGCTACACCTTTGATCAAGCCGATTTATCGGGCCGCCTCTGGCCTGCCGAGGATGTGCATGCACTGTCGCTCAGCAACCTGGCGATGGATTACGCCAGGGTCACAGCCACTGCCGATATCCTGGCCATGCTTTAAAAAACGCCTGCCTGCGCGAGCATGTCGATAAGCCCTTCTGGCCATACCGTGTCTGCCGTTGAATGCAGCGCCTCGGTGGACCACCAATGGTGATCCGCCATGACCTGGGTTTCTTGCACTGTCCATTCGTCTCGCGACAGGTGCTCGTTTTGCGCCTGCACAACAAAGTACTGCTCAATGGCCAACACCGTTTCACCACTGGGTAGCATCAGCTCAAATCGGCGATCTGCTACCGGCGCTTGTACGTCACTGACCACAATGCCGGTCTCTTCGCGCAGCTCACGGATCGCAGCGGTGTGAAAGGTTTCCCCGGCTTCAACACCGCCGCCGGGCGTCGCCCAGTAATTCCTGCCGGCCAGTGCCCCGTCCTTGTGGACGAACCGGAACAGCAGCACTTTTCGAGCCGGGCTGATCACCAAAAGGCGTGCCGCCTTGCGCTCACGCATTGTCTCTCTTCCTTTCACCAAGCCGCTCTACCAGTCTTACCAGATAACCATCCGGGTCCTGTACCAGAAACTCGCGCTGCCCAACCTCGACCTCGCCTGCCCGGTACCACACGTCTTTGCAGGCCTTGAACACGGGATAGGCCGCCCTCTCCAGCCGTTGAATAACCGGATGTACCGCCACGACATCAATTTGCAGGTTCATGCCGCGCCCGAATGGCCGTTCCAACGCCCCCGTGAGCCATTGACTGGCGAGTGGGTCGACTTGTTCAAGCATCACCTGGGCTCCGTCCAGGTCAAGATACGCGAAGCCGTCTTCCAGGCGCTGATAAGCCACCGTGAACCCCAGACAACCGACCCAGAACTCAAGGCTGCGGTTCAGGTCGGTCACCATCAATTCCGGGACCAGATTATTTCTATGCATCATCCAGCTTCCATGGCGGATTTGAGTAACTGCGCGATCGTATTGCGCAACTCACCGTGTTGATCTTCAGCGTAAGGTATGGCGGTTTTCCAGTCGTAGAACCACACCGGCATCTTGCGTTTGTCCTCCGGCTCCGAGGCGTAACGCGGGAAAATATGGCAATGCAACTCCGGTTCCGAGTTGCCCAGAATCTCGTAGTTCATGCGCAGGGCACCGGTAGCCGCCAGCACGGCATCGCCAAGGCGCGCCATATCGAGCAGGTAGATTGCACGCGCCTCGGCATCCAGATCATTGAGGCTGGCAACCACCGGGTCGGGCAACAACAAACAATAGCCCGGCAAGAACTGCACATCGCCCATCACCGCCCAGCCTGAGGCCATGCGGCAAATAACCTTATCGTTGGCGCCGTTGCGGGCCAGCGCTACACGTTCCGTGATCAGTGGCATGCATTGTCCTTAATGAGAAGATGTCGACGGCATCTTAACTGTGATAACACTGTGGGGCTCAGTACTTCCAACCTGGCGACCCCCTATGCGAATCACCTGTCTTCATACCGCAGCCAGCAACATTGCAGTCTTTGACGCAGCCGCACAAGCACTGGGGATCGCACCCGCCGTTTTGCAGCACGAAGTGCGTACCGACCTTCTGGCTGCGGCGGAAGAAATGGGTAATCTCACGCCTGAAATTGCGGCCTCAACCGCCAACGCATTACTTTCACTCGCTCAACACGCTGACGTCGTGGTACTCACCTGCTCGACGTTGGGGCCATCGGTTGATGAGCTTGACGAGTGTACCCAGTCATCCATCCTCAGGACGGACCAAGCCCTCGCTCTCACAGCCGTTCAAGCAGGCGGCAAGGTTGTGGTGTTATGCGCCGTCGAAACCACCCTCGCCCCCACCTCGAGCCTGTTCCACCGCGCAGCGTTGCACTCAGACGCAACCGTTGACGTGCAGCTGGTTCCAGGCGCCTGGGCGCTGTTCAAGGCGGGCGATATTGATGGCTACCTGTCGACCATCGCCAAGGCGGCCGATCAGGCCTATATCGATGGCGCATCCGTGATTGCGCTGGCTCAGGCCTCCATGGGCGGGGCCGCTGTTCTCGTGACGGCAGGGCCAACACCGCTGACCAGCGCGACCGCCGGCCTGAAGGCGGCCTTGAAGGCAATCAAGGGTTAATCCAAGTGCGCCTTCCGGCAGGTTAATTTCTCAGGACAAAATCAATTGTTGTTGTACACAAAATAAAGCTAAAGCTTTATAACCCTCGGGCCGAGACAGTCAGTGATATCAAATCGCCTCTTCGCCCGGTGGTCGTCTCGATGAAAATAAAAAACAAGCTCGTCCTCGCGTTCGTCTCTGTCGCCTTTATCCCGGTTAGCCTGGTTGCAGTTATCTCCGTCATGAACACGCGGACTCAGGCAGTCGATCAGTTTATTGATGGCAGCACCCGCGAAATACGTCAGATCGATGGCAATATCCGGCAATTCTTCGACGGCACCTTGCAGAACGTCGATCAAATGTCTGCTGATCCTGTATACACTTCAGTGAACACCCTAAAGGATTATCAGCCTGCAAACGCCGCGAGCCAGCCAATGCCCGCCCAGGCGCAGCAGGTAATCGACCAGTTTGCCCGTTTTGGCGCCACCCACCCTTCCGCTGCGATTCTGTCCATTGGCCTCGAAGACGGCACCTACGCCAAATGGCCCGATGACCCACAACTGGCCAAATACGACCCGCGCACCCGCCCCTGGTACAAGGCTGCCATGGCCAGCCCCAACAAGACCGTGCGCACACCCGCTTACTATTATGACAAGGATGATGTGGCGCTGGTGGGCACCGCACGTGCGCTGCTCGACAGCAGCGGCAAGGCCAAGGGCGTGTTCGTGGTCAGCGTGTCGCTGAAGAACCTCACCGAATTGCTCAAAAGCATCAAGCTGGGTGAAAGCGGCTACGTGATGTTGATCGAAGACGGCGTGGTGCTGGTCGACCCGCGCAACGCCGCGCACAACTTCAAGCCGCTCAAGGACCTCGGCGCGCCGTATGCGTACTTGGCCGAGACGCCCCAGGGCTCAACCGAGGTGGTCATCGACGGCGTGCGCTACATGGCCAACGTGTGGACCTCGCCGGGCCTGGGCTGGCGGTATGTGGGGCTGATCGAATACAACGAAGTCATGGCAGCGGCGACGCGCATGACTTACCTGACCACGGCTATCGTGGCCGTGCTGGTGCTGATCTTCGGGCTGATCGCCGCGGCGTTTTCCAAGGTGATCGTCAAACCGATCGGCCAGGTCAGCACCGGCTTGCAGTCCATCGCCCAGGGTGAAGGCGATTTGCGCCATGAGCTGCAAGTACAGGGCAAGGATGAAACTGCCGAGCTGGCGGGCTGGTTCAATAAATTCCTCGCCGCAATCCGTCAACTGATCCAGCATATTGGCGCGGCCTCCACCAATCTTCAGGACGCGTCACGGGTCAACAGTGAAGTGGCACACAACATGAACGAAGCCGCCGGGCGCCAGCGTGAGGCGGTGGAATTGGTGTCTACCGCGTTCAATGAAATGGTCGCCACCGCCAACGAAGTCGCACGCTCGTGCAGCGGCGCGGCGGAGTCGGCCGAGAACGGCCATCGCCGTGTGGCCGAAGGCAAACAGCAGATCGAAGTCACCACCGATAACGTCAACCGCCTGGGCCGCCGCCTGACCGAGTCATCCCAGGCCATGGTCGAGCTGGAAGCCGGCAGCCGCAGCATCAACCAGATCCTCGGCACCATTCGCGCCATCGCCGAGCAGACCAACCTGCTGGCCCTCAACGCCGCCATCGAAGCCGCCCGCGCCGGTGATCAGGGCCGTGGTTTTGCAGTGGTGGCCGACGAAGTGCGCGCGCTGGCCAAGCGCACCTCCGACTCCACCGGCGAGATCGAGCAGTTGCTCGGCACCCTCGGCAGCAAGACCGAAGAAGTCACCCAGAAGATGAGCAGTTGCCTGGACCTGTCCCGCGCCAGCGTGTCGTCCATCGAAAACGCGCGGGACAGTTTCGAGGGCATCCAGTTGTCGGTAAACGAGATCCGCGACCAGAACCTGCAGATTTCCGCCGCCGCCGAGGAACAACACAGCGTGGCCGAAGAGATCAACCGCCATATCCAGCAGATCTATGACGAGGCAAGGTTGGTGGAGAGCCTGGCCAATGCTGCGCAGGATGATTCGGGGCGGTTATCGAGCCTGTCGCAGGAGCTGAATGGCTTGGTCGGGCGTTTTAAATCCTGATGTGCGCAGCGTAGGTAAAGTGAGCCTGAGTGCCAAATTACCTATCTATACCTGCTGTCTATACCTGCTGTGAAACCATCCACTCGATAAAGGTTTGCAGTCGCACGCTGAAGGGCTCGCCCCCGGCACTCGGGTTGCGCGCCTCGAACAGGAAATACGCGATCTGGATGCGCATCGCGGGGTGATGCTGTACGAACAAGGCAACGTGCTCTTCGAGGGTGTACGGCCAGGGCGCGTCGGGGCCGCGCAATATGTTGGTCGCTCGAATCAGCTTGCGAGCCGCTTCGCGTTGCAGCCGCAGGCGCTCGGTTGGGGTATTGGCCTGATGGATGAGGTTGAGATAGCCGCTCAACACGGATTCAAAATCACCATTCAACGCCAGGGCGATTTCGCGCGAAGGCTGGAAGCGTTCAAAGCGCAGCGAAAGATCCTCGCCCCACACACAACGGCAATGATGCTTGAGCCAGAAACCCCATTTATTTGCGTTTTCGGGCGCCAGCACTTCGGCGCGGTGGCCGATATCGAAGTCAATCTTGGTGACCTCCGGGTGGCGTTGCTCCAGCGCCTGGCGCAGCGTTTCCAAGTGTGCCAATACCTGTGCATCCGGCGGTTCGAGCAGAATCAGGCTAAGGTCCAGGTCTGACTCACCCGGACTGGCTTCGCCCCTGGCGACACTGCCATACACATAAATGCCGTCCAGCCCGGACTGGGAGAGGCTGGCGATGACATCCGCCAGCAGCGGCTCAAACTCAGGCTGGAAGGCGGCATTGCCCAGCGTCAGCACACAGCCCTGGGCATCCACACCGGTCACCGTACTCATGGGTGATGCACCTCGATCACCAGGCCTTCCGCCTCACTCGGCACACAGAAATGGCGGGTGATCAGGTCAAACTCGGCGTCGGTGGCGGCGAAATCATGCTCGCCCTGGGCATTGCGCGCCTGTAAACGGCTGCGGCAGGTGGCGTCATCCAGCTCCAGATAGTGCAGGCAGTGCGGCACTTGCGCAGCCTGGGCCAAGCTCAGCAGCCACTCGCGATTAGCCAGCGTATTGGCCGGGAAGTCCAACACCACGTTGATGCCCGATCGCAGCACGTTGATCACCAACGGCCCGAGCACACCCCGAATACGCTGGGCGCAGCTCACGTAATCGGCAATCGAGAGGACTTCGCCGGGGTAAAGTGTGGCGAGCCAATGGTCTTCGCTCAACAGGATGGCGGCGTGTTCAGCGGCCAAAGTGTTGGCCAGGGTGGATTTGCCGGAGGCGATCTTGCCGCACAGCAGGTGCAGGGTTGGCATGGACACGGTTCCTTTTGTCAGGCCCTGAAGCATGCCAGTTTTCAGGGCTCTGCATAATGAGAACCTATTCTGTAACAGTGAATGGGCACCCTGGTTTCGACAAATTAACGACAAGGGATGGTTATGATTCGTGATGCATTGCCCAAGGACGCCAAGCACATCGCTCAGGTGCATGTGAGCAGTTGGCAACAGGCTTATGTAGACCTGATGCCAGCAGATTTTCTGGCCTCGCTGAGCACAACACTGCCGCAGAAAGAGGCTAACTGGGCGCGCTTGATTGAAAGTCAAGACGCTGGCGTATTAGTCGCCGAAGTGGATGGCAACGTTATCGGCTGGCTGTCGCTGGGCCTTTGCCGGGATACGGACACGCCTGAGGTCGCATCGGGAGAGGTCATGGCTATCTACGTGTTGGCGGACTACTGGGGTCACGGCATCGGCGAGCAATTGTGGCAGGCGGGTTTCCAACGTTTGGTTGAACAGGGTTATAAACGCATTTCCTTATGGGTTTTAGCCGCCAACCAAAGAGCCGTACGTTTCTATACACGCTTTGGCGGCACTGAAGACCCGGGTAGCCGTCGCACGCTGGTGCGCGGTGGCGTGACGCTGGAAGAGGTGCGCTATGTGTGGACCCGTTGAGGCGCTGTCAAACCCTGAAATAATATTTCGACACGAATTGCGCTGAACTATCCGCCAGGCTCTACGCTCCTTCCCTATGCGCTGCCCCGACCCGGGGCGTTGGATAAAACAAGGAGCCGCGACCCCATGACCACCCTTCCCGCCTACCCACTCGTCAGGCCTGGCCCGCTGCACTCGACCCTGTTGGCCGGCACCGTGCCGCTGTTTCTCGGTGCGTTGCTCAGTGACATCGCCTACGGCCAGACCTATCAGATCCAATGGGCCAACTTCGCGTCCTGGCTGATCGCCGGTGCCTTGGTGTTTTGTGGCTTTGCATTGTTGTTCGCGCTGGTCAACCTGGTGCGCGCCGAGCATAAAGGCGGACGCCCCGCCGCGTACTTCCTGCTGTTACTGATCACCTGGGGACTCGGGCTGGTCAACGCCTTCCAACATGCCAAGGACGCCTACGCCATGATGCCTGTTGGCCTGGTACTGTCGGTGATCGTGACGGTTCTGGCGATTGTTGCCACATGGGTCGGCCTGACCAACCTGCGCTCGGGAGCTGCCAAATGAACCCACTCAATACGCTGACCTTACTGAGCGCAGCGCTGTTGCTGAGCGCGTGTGGCGACGCCGGCGACAAAACCCAGGCACGCGGTCCCGATCCCAAACTGCCCGAGCAACAAAGCAGCCTGCTGCCGAGCATGAAGATTGCCGAGCCGACACCCTGGGGCGAGCAAAAACCCACGGTGCCGCAAGGCTACAGCGTCACGGCCATCGCCACCGACCTGGCCATTCCTCGGCAAACCCTGGTGCTGCCCAATGGCGATATCCTCGTCGCCGAAGGCCGTGGCGGCAGTGCGGCCAAGCTCAAGCCCAAAGATGTAATCGCCAGCGTGATCAAGGCTCAGGGCAACACCAAGGTCAAGGGTGGCAACCGCATCACGTTGCTGCGCGATGCCGACGGTGACGGCAACTACGAGCTCAAGACCGTGTTTGCCGACAACCTCAACGCGCCCTATGGCCTGGCTTTCGCCGACGGCAAGCTGTACGTGGCCAACCAGGATGCCCTGGTGCGCTTCGACTATACCGACGGCCAGACCCAAGCCAGCGGCGCGCCGACCAAAATCACCGACCTGCCGGCGCAGATCAACCATCACTGGACCAAATCCCTGGCCGTCAGCGAAGACGGGCGCCAGCTCTATGTGGGCATCGGCTCCAACAGCAACATCACCGAGCGCGGCATGGAAGTGGAAATCGACCGCGCCATGGTCTGGCAGATCGACGCAGCCACCGGCGCGCGCAAGCCCTATGCCACCGGCCTGCGCAATCCGACCGCACTGACCATTCAGCCGGGCTCGGGGCAATTGTGGACGGTGGTCAACGAACGCGATGAACTCGGCCCCGACCTGGTGCCGGACTACCTCACCTCAGTGCGCGAAGGCGCCTTCTACGGCTGGCCCTACAGCTACTGGGGCCAGAACGTCGACCCCCGCGCGCAACCGCAGAACCCACTGAAAGTGGCGGCCGCGATCAAGCCGGATTACAGCCTGGGCTCCCATGTTGCGGCACTCGGCGTGGATTTTTCGATACCGGCCATGGGTGAACAATTCGCCGACGGCGTGTTTGTCGGCGAACACGGCAGCTGGAACCGCGACAACCCGGTGGGCTACAAGGTGATCTTCGTACCGTTCAGCAACGGCAAGCCGGCTGGCGAACCGATTGATTTCGCCACCGGTTTCCGTGGCGACGACGGCAAGACCCGTGGCCGCCCGGTGGGCGTGACGGTCGACCCCAAAGGGGCGCTGATCATTGCTGACGACTTGGCCAACACCGTTTGGCGGGTGACGCGCAATCGGTAACCGCCGTTGAACCTTGCCACTGTGGCGAGGGAGCTTGCTCCCGCTGGGCTGCGAAGCGGCCCCTGCTCTTTGCTTCAAGAGCATGGGACTGCTACGCAGTCCAACGGGAGCAAGCTCCCTCGCCACAGGGGACGGGTTTACAGGTCAGTGATTTCCTTATGCCGCGGCACCAGCGCTTTCATCACGCTCCACGCCACGAGGTAGGCCAGGGCACAGATCGCAAACATGATCATATAGCCGGTGTGAATGTCGTTGATGGACTTGTAGTAGTCGAACACCCAGCCACCGATCTTGGTCATCACTACACCGCCCAGGCCGCCCGCCATACCGCCGATGCCGACCACCGATGCCACGGTTTTTTGCGGGAACATATCCGACACGGTAGTGAAAATGTTGCACGACCACGCCTGGTGCGCCGAGGCGCCCACGCCGATCAACAACACCGGCACCCAGAAGCTCAGGTAACCGAACGGTTGCGCCAACAGCACCACCAGAGGGAACAGCGCGATCACCAGCATGGCTTTCATGCGGCCGTCATACGGGGCATCACCGCGCGCCATAAAGTAGCTGGGGAACCAGCCGCCGCCGATACTGCCGACCATGGTCATGCTGTACAGCACGGCCAACGGCATCACGATATCCGCGCCTTTCATGTTGTATTGCGCCGACAGGTACGTGGGCAGCCAGAACAGGAAAAACCACCACACGCCGTCGGTCATGAACTTGCCGAAGGCGAACGCCCAGGTCTGGCGGTAGGTCAGCAGCTTGAACCACGAGACTTTTTTCGGCGTCGCCCCCACAGGCTCAGGCGCGAAAGGCTGTACGGTCTGGTCACTGCGAATGTAGGCGAGTTCTTCGGCGGACAAGCGCTTTTGCTGCTCCGGTTTCTCATAGAGCATCGACCACACCGCCACCCACACAAACCCGAGCATGCCGATCACGATAAACGCGGCTTCCCAGCCCCACATGCCGGCAATCAGCGGCACACAGATCGGCGCGAGGATTGCACCCACGTTGGCGCCGGAGTTGAAGATGCCGGTGGCCAGGGAGCGTTCTTTTTTCGGGAAATATTCCGCAGTAGCCTTGATCGCGATGGGGAAGTTGCCCGCCTCGCCAATCGCCAGCACGGCGCGGGAGAGCATAAAGCCAGCAATCGATACCGGAATCACCGCCAGGCCGATGGCGGCGCTGAGCGAGGCAATCCCCGCGCCCATCGGCACCGAGAACGCATGCATGATCGCGCCGGTGGACCAGATGGCAATCGCCACCACATAGGCCGCCTTGGTGCCGATCTTGTCGACAAACCGCCCGGCAAACAGCATGGCAATCGCATAAACGAACTGGAACACCGCAGCGATGTTGGCGTAATCGGTGTTGCTCCAGCCAAATTGCGTCGACAGTTGCGGCGCCAAGAGGCTGAGCACCTGGCGGTCGAGGTAATTGACGGTGGTGGCAAAGAACAACATCGCGCAGATGGTCCAGCGATAGTTGCCGACTGCCTGGCCGACGCGGTGGGCGTTGATGGGCTCATTCAAATTCATGGCATCACTTTTTATTTTTGTTAGGTAGGACATATGTAACGTCATATGTCGTCGTACAACTGCGACTTTTATAGCCGGGCGCCTTGGCGGTGTCAATCTGAAAGATTGCCGTTTCTTCAGGTATTACTTGGGCGTATAAACAATCAGTTCAAAGCGGTTGTAGGATGACAAACGCGAAACACCCGGCTAGGCGCCTTGCCCGGTACATCGTCGAGCAGGCCGTAGGGCTGCATGCCTAGCTTTTCCAACACACGGATCGAAGCCGCATGATCGGGTCGCACCAGACCGAAAACCTCCGGCAGATTCAGTGTTTGGAAGGCCAGCGCCAGCGCATCCCGACCCAGCTCGGTGGCGTAGCCCTGCCCCCACGCCTCCACGGCGAAGCGATAACCCAGGTTGATGCGCCGCTCGGTCAGGTAATTAAGCGGCGCTATGCCGCCAAAGCCAATGAGGTGCCCAGGCTGCTCCTTACGGGCGATCGCCCACCAGCCATAACCCTGGGCGGCCCACTGTTCGAGCCAATGGTTGAGCACACGCTGGGCGTGCTCCAGGCTGGCCATCGGCCCTGCAGGGTTGAACATATTTGTCTGCGGGTCACCGAAGATCGCGAACAATCGCTGCACATCGTTGGCTTCGGGCTTGCGGTAGATCAGCCGTGAGAGGGTGTCAGGCATGCGCATAATTCCTTGTTGATGCCATGAAGTTCAACGCATCAGCAAAAAAACGCAAATAGAGGTGAATTATTTCATGTCGGCTTGTATCTGAACTGACAGAGCGGTGCCATCGCAACGATGGCACCTCCCCTGTTCAGTTTTAGAGTGACCCGCATGAAATTACGTAAGAAAAGCGTCAAACCCATCGGTTTGAAAGACATCACCATCGTCGACGATACCAAGGTGCGCAAGGCGATCACCGCCGCCGCACTGGGTAACGCCATGGAGTGGTTCGACTTTGGTGTCTACGGGTTCGTCGCCTATGTGCTCGGCAAGGTGTTCTTCCCCGACGCCTCGCCCAGCGTACAAATGATCGCTGCCTTGGGTACCTTCTCCGTGCCCTTCCTGATTCGCCCGCTGGGCGGCCTGTTCTTCGGTGCCCTGGGTGACAAATACGGGCGGCAGAAAGTATTGGCCGCCACCATCGTGATCATGTCCCTGAGCACCTTCGCCATCGGCCTGATCCCCGGCTACGCCTCGATAGGCATCTGGGCGCCGATCCTGCTGCTGTTGTGCAAAATGGCCCAGGGCTTCTCGGTGGGCGGTGAATACACCGGCGCCTCGATCTTTGTCGCCGAATATGCACCGGACCGTAAACGCGGGTTCCTTGGCAGCTGGCTGGACTTCGGCTCCATCGCCGGTTTTGTGCTCGGTGCCGGCGTCGTGGTACTGATCTCGACGATCCTCGGTGAAGCTGACTTCGAGGCCTGGGGCTGGCGCCTGCCGTTCTTCCTCGCCCTGCCCCTGGGCATCATCGGCCTGTACCTGCGTCACGCGCTGGAAGAAACCCCGGCCTTCCAGCAGCACATGGACAAGCTCGAACAAGGCGACCGCCAGGGCCTGACCCACGGCCCCAAAGTCTCGTTCAAGGAAGTCGCGACCCAGCATTGGCGCAGCCTGCTGACCTGCATCGGTATCGTCGCGGCCACCAACGTGACGTACTACATGCTGCTCACGTATATGCCCAGCTACCTGTCGCACAACCTGCATTACAAAGAAAACAGCGGCGTACTGATCATCATCGCGATCATGGTCGGCATGCTGTTCGTGCAACCGTTCATTGGTTTTGTGAGTGACAAGATCGGCCGAAAACCCTTCATCATCGCCGGCAGCGTGGGCCTGCTGTTCCTGTCCATTCCGGCGTTCATGCTGATCACCAGCGGCAAGATCGGCCTGATCTTCGCCGGCCTGCTGATCCTGGCGGTGGTCCTCAACTTCTTTATCGGCGTGATGGCCTCGACCCTGCCGGCGATGTTCCCCACGCACCTGCGCTACAGCGCGCTGGCCAGTGCGTTCAACGTCTCGGTATTGATCGCCGGTGTCACCCCCACCGCCGTGGCGTGGCTGGTGGAAAGCACCAACGACCTGTTCATGCCCGCCTACTACCTGATGGTGTTTGCCGTGGTCGGCTTGATCACGGGCCTGACCATGAAGGAAACCGCCAACAAGCCACTGCGCGGCGCCGCGCCTGCGGCCTCGGACATGGCAGAAGCCAAGGAAATACTGCAAGAGCACCACGACAATATCGAGCAGAAGATCGAAGACATCGACACTCAGATTGCCGAACTGGAAGCCAAGCGCCAGAACCTGGTGCAGCAGCACCCACGCATCAACTGACTACTGACCTGGTGTGGCGGCCCCTGCCGCCATGCCTTTGGAGTGCCTAAGCATGGTTCCAAGCGTCACCGCAGCACACTCGCTACTCAGCGCCGACGAACGCGCTGCCATCGCCGAAATAGAAGCCACCACCAGCATCCTGCAACTGGTTACCCGCTTGACCGGCATGCGCTTTGCCGGCATCGCCAAATTCACTGACCTTGAGTGGGTCGTCTGCTCGGTGCACGACACGGCCGACATGGGCATTCATGTCGACGACGTGCTCGACCTCGAAACCACACTGTGCAGTGAGTTCTGCATTAACCCGCAGACCCTGTTCATCCCGCAGATCAGCCACAACGGCCGCTTCGCCGCGCGCCCGGTGGTCAAGCAGTTCGCCATCGAAAGCTACGCCGGTGCGCCGATCTTCCTGCCTGATGGGCGCCTGTTCGGCGCATTGTGCGCGCTGGATTCGCGCGCGATGCTGTTTGAAGACCCCAACCTGCCGGAAACCCTGAGCCTGTTTGCGCGGCTGATCGGCTGTATTTTTTTCGCTAACTTGAGCTCGGTTGATCAGTGAGCTTGCCGCGCAAGGCGGCCATATCGCGCTTGGGTGGCACACCGAACAGCCGGCTGTACTCGCGACTGAACTGTGACGGGCTTTCATAACCCACCTTGAACGCCGCACTGGACACGTCTTGATGTTCGTTGAGCATCAAGCGCCGCGCTTCATTCAAGCGCAGCCATTTCTGATACTGCAAAGGGCTCATCGCGGTCAGGTGACGAAAGTGATGATGAAAAGTGGCAGCGCTCATCTGCACCCGCGCCGCCAACTCCTCCACCCGCAACGGTGCGGTGTAGTTGAGCTTCAGCCAATCGATCGCCTTGGCGATCCGATAGCCCTGCCCGTCAACGGCGCAGATCCTGCGCAGGCGCCCGGCCTGGTCGGTGTTTAACAGCCGGTAGTGGATTTCACGCTGAATCAACGGCGCGAGTACCGGGATCGCCTCGGGTTCGTCCAGCAAAGCGACCAAGCGTGCGAACGCTGCCAGCATGCCTTCGGTGACCGTGCCGATTCCCACCCCTTTCATCACTGCCCGCTCCCGAGTGGGCGGCAACTCACTCTGGGCGATCAGCTCGGCGAGGATGCGCAGGTCCAGTTTGTAGGTCAGGCCCAGGCAGGGCCGGGTCGGGCTGGCAACCAGCACTTCGGAGTTGGCCGGGATATCCAAAGACGTCAGCAGAAACCGCGTCGGGTCATAGGGGTAGCCTTCACCGCCGACCCACAGTTGTTTTTCACCCTGGGCGACCAGCACGACGCACGGCTCGACCATGCACACCACCGGCGCTGCCGGCTGCTCACGCCGATAAAAGCCCAGGCCCGGGACTGGCATGGGGTAATCGCCGGGCGCCGTGACCTGCGCGTTGATCGCCTGGATCAAGGCTTCCAGGGGCAATGGATTAATCGTCATAAAAGGCTCTTTTAACGCGTGACCGAACTGTACCGCGCACACCAAGCAAGTGTCACCGACAACCCACAAGACTCAGAGGATCAGGCAAGTAATCCACTGGAACGCACTACAGAACGCCGGTCCATGCCGGGAAAATGCGCGGACCAACCTTATCCGGGATCACGCCATGAAAAGCCTTTTGCTCGCCCTGAGCGTGCTGCTGACGTCTTTTTCTTCATTGGGAGCCGATATGTCCAACGGTGCTGACAACTTCTACAAAAGCGACAAAGTGACGGTGCAAAACGTCACCTTCAACAACCAATACGGCATGGCGGTGGCGGGCCATTTGTTCATGCCGAAAAACCTCGCCCCCGGCGCAAAAAACCCAGCCCTTGTGGTTGGGCACCCGATGGGCGCCGTCAAAGAGCAGAGCGCAGACCTCTACGCCACCAAAATGGCCGAACAAGGCTTCGTCACCTTGTCTCTGGACTTGTCATTCTGGGGCGATAGCGCAGGCTCACCACGCAATGCGGTGCTGCCCGACCTCTACGTCGAGGACTTCAGCGCTGCCGTGGATTTCCTCGGTACCCGCCCGCAAGTTGATCGCGAGCGCATCGGTGTGATCGGTATTTGCGGCAGTGGCAGCTTCGCCATTGCCGCCGCGAAGATTGACCCACGCTTTAAGGCAATCGCTACCGTGAGCATGTACGACATGGGTGCGGCCAACCGCAATGGCCTCAAACATAGCGTGACGCTGGCGCAACGTCAGCAACTGCTGCGCCAGGCCGCCAACCAGCGCTATGTGGAATTCCAGGGCGGCGAGACCGTCTACACCGGCGGCACGCCAGCCACCCTCACCGGCGATGCGGTGGGTGATGAGTTTTACGATTTCTACCGTACGGCGCGCGGCGAATTCACACCCGTCGGCGGCTCGCCGCAAACCACCACGCGGCCGACCCTGACCAGTAACGTGAAGTTCCTGAACTTCTACCCCTTCAACGATATCGAGACGCTATCCCCTCGCCCGCTGTTATTGATCGCCGGCGCCGACGCGCACTCACGTGAATTCAGTGAAGACGCCTACCAACGCGCGGCCGAGCCCAAGGAACTGCTGATTATCCCGGGCGCAGGCCATGTCGATCTTTACGACCGGGTCGATCTGATCCCTTTCGACAGACTCGCCACTTTCTTCAAAGGCCACTTGAAATAATGTCCGATAAATCACAGATGCATAGCTGGGCCGCGGTGTTTGCGATGTCGTTGGCGGCGTTCGCACTGGTGGCCTCTGAGTTCATGCCGGTAAGCCTGCTGACGCCGTTGGCCGCCGACCTGCAGATTTCCGAAGGCCAGGCCGGCCAAGGCATCTCGGTGTCCGGTCTGTTCGCCTTGCTCACCAGCCTGGTCATCGCTGCCGTCGCTGCGCGGGTTGAGCGCAAGCGTCTGCTGTTGGCGTTGACCGTCCTGATGATCCTGTCTGGTACCGTGGTGGCGCTGGCGCCGAACTACCTGACGTTCATGCTCGGTCGCGCGCTGATCGGCGTGGCCATCGGCGGTTTCTGGTCGCTGTCGGCGGCGACCGCCATGCGCCTGGTGCCCACGGCCCAAGTACCGCGCGCGTTGGCGATCGTGAATGGCGGCAACGCACTGGCGACGGTGATCGCGGCGCCCTTGGGCAGTTTTCTCGGCGCACTGATCGGTTGGCGTGGCGCATTTTTCTGCGTCGTGCCGGTGGCGGTAGCGGCTGGCCTATGGCTGCTGTTCAGCTTGCCCGCGATCAAGGTGCAAGGCCAGGCCAAGACTGGCAACGTGCTGCGCTTGTTCAAACAGACGCCTGTGGCCCTGGGCATGCTCGCCATCAGCGGCTTTTTCATGGGCCAGTTCATGCTGTTCACTTACCTGCGTCCGTTTCTGGAAAGCGCCACGCGGGTCAGTACCTCCACACTCTCGTTGATGCTGTTGGTGCTCGGCCTGGCCGGGCTGGCGGGCACTGTGCTGATAGAGCGCGTGCTGAAAAACCGCCTGTATCCTGTGCTGATTGCCATTCCATTGATCATGGCGTTGATCGCCGTGGCCCTGGTGGCCTTCGGCGGCTCGCCGATCACCACAGCCGTGTTACTCGGTTGCTGGGGTTTCGTGGCAACCGCCGCGCCGGTGGGTTGGTGGACCTGGCTGGCGCACGTGTTGCCGGACGATGCCGAGGCCGGCGGTGGATTAATGGTGGCAATCATTCAATTGGCGATTACTGCCGGTGCCACTGTCGGTGGCGTGGCGTTCGACCACAGCGGTTATCAGGCGACCTTTGAACTGAGCGCAGCCACGCTGGGGGTTGCCGCGCTGCTGGCAGGCCTGGCCGCGCGGCACTCAGCGCCGGGGTTGATGGCCAGCCGCCCTACCTGAAAAACTGACTCGGCGTCTTGCCAAACTGTTTCTTGAACATGCTGGTAAAGGCGCTCGGGCTCTCGTAGCCCAGTTCGATGGCAACATCGATAATCTTCTGCCCCACCGCAATCCGCTCCAGCGCCAGCAGCAAGCGCGCCTGCTGGCGCCATTGGCCAAAGGTCAACCCGGTTTCCTTGCGAAACAGACGCTGGATGGTCTTCTGGTCCAGCTCAAGGCGCCCACTCCAATCCTCCACCGTCGACGCATCCCCGGGATCCTGCTGCAGCGCCAGGCAAATCCGGTTGATACGCGGGTCGCCCGGTTGTGGCAACGACAGCGGCAAGGCCGGCAGAATCGCCAGCTCATCGAGGATCAGGTGCATGATCCGCGCATCGCGTGAGTCCTCGGCATACGGCGGTTTCAAACTCACCGACGCCTTGATCAGCTCACTGAGCAACGGTGAAACGCTCACCGCCTTGGTCTCGGTCGGCAGGTTCGGGAACGCATCGGGGCGCACAAACACACTGCGCATTTTCAACGGGCCGACACAGCGCAGCGAGTGGACTTGCCCGCAAGGCATCCAGAAGCCACGATTGGACGGCACCGTCCATTGGTTGTGCGCCGAGTGCACCACCATCACGCCCTCGATGGCGTAGAGTAACTGGTGCTTTTCGTGGCTATGCTCGGGGATCACCCAGTTTTCGGGGTAATCGGTAGCGGAACTGATGACAGCCCAGTCGCCTGCGTCGATTTCCTGCAAAAATTCATTCAGTGGTTTGATCATTTCGCCCTTTTTGCGACAGTTGCCTCCCGAATTTCGTGAGACAGGCATTGGCACCGAATTTAGCATAACCGCCGAAACAATTAGAAATGGGTGCCGGGCTCAAGTACTCGCCACCTCAGTTTGCTGCCCTGTATGGAATGCCTGCATGACGACCGTTACCGCGTCACCCGCCGCTGCAACCACTACACCCCAAGTGAGCCCCTTGGTCATGCGCGTCCTCGGCGCCTGCGCCTTGGCCCACCTGATCAATGACCTGATCCAGGCCGTGCTGCCCTCGATCTACCCGATGCTCAAGGCCAACTACGGGCTGAGTTTCACCCAAGTGGGCCTGATCACCCTGACCTTCCAATTGACCGCCTCGCTGCTGCAACCCTGGATCGGCTACCACACCGACCGCCACCCCAAGCCCTGGCTGTTGCCGGCCGGCATGGTGTGCACCTTGATCGGCATTCTGATGCTGGCGTTTGTCGGCACCTTCCCGGCCATTTTGCTGGCGGCGGCCCTGGTGGGCGTCGGCTCGTCGACCTTTCACCCGGAAACCTCGCGCGTCGCACGCCTGGCCTCCGGTGGGCGTTATGGCCTGGCGCAATCGACCTTCCAGGTCGGCGGCAACACCGGCAGCGCCTTCGGCCCGTTGCTGGCGGCGGCGATCATCATTCCTTACGGCCAGAGCCATATCGCCTGGTTCGGGCTGTTCGCCGTGTTTGCGATTCTGGTGCTCTATGGCCTGAGCCGCTGGTACCGCAACCACCTCAACCTGTTCAAGCTCAAGCAAGGCGGCAAGGCCACTCATGGCCTGTCCAAAGGTCGCGTGACCTTTGCCCTGGTGGTGCTGGCGCTGCTGGTGTTCTCCAAATACTTCTACATGACCAGCCTGACCAGCTACTTCACGTTCTACCTGATCGAGAAGTTCCAGCTGTCGGTGGCCAGTTCGCAGATGTACCTGTTCCTGTTCCTTGGCGCGGTGGCGGTGGGCACCTTCGCCGGTGGCCCGATTGGCGACAAGATCGGGCGCAAGAAAGTCATCTGGTTCTCGATCCTCGGCGCGGCGCCCTTCACCCTGGCCCTGCCCTACGTCGACCTGTTCTGGACCGCCGTACTCAGCGTGGTCATCGGCTTTATCATCGCCTCGGCCTTCTCGGCCATCGTGGTCTTCGCCCAGGAACTGGTGCCGGGCAATGTGGGCATGATCGCCGGTATCTTCTTCGGCCTGATGTTCGGCTTCAGCGGCATTGGTGCTGCGCTGCTGGGCTTGCTCGCTGACAACCACGGCATTGAGTACGTGTATAAGATCTGCTCGTTCCTGCCGCTGGCGGGCATCCTCACGATATTGCTGCCCTCGACCAAAGGCGTCTGACCCGCCGATTATCGGCTGGCCGTGTGCTATTAGCCGGAATGCTCTGAAAAACCTGCGTGTGCGCTTACAATCCCGATTTTCAAGCGTACACCCAGGCAGCCCGGCACGACATGACGCTCGACCCTCCTACGATTCTGATTCTGACCATCGCGCTGGCCGCCGCTGCCGCGTTGTATCTGGCCATTGAATGGCGCAGCGTACGCGAGGCTTCCCTGCTGTTCTGGGCCGCAGGTTTTGCGACCATCAGCGTCGGCTCCACCCTGGCGTTGCTGCGCGGCAGTGGCCTGTTAATGATCGGCATCTGGTTCGCCAACGGCTTGCTGGTGACTGCGCACTTTCTGTTCCTGCTCGGCGTGGCGCGTTTTACCCAGGCGCGCCTTTCACCGCTATGGCTGTTGATGCTGCTGGTGTGGCTGGGAATGCTGATGCTTCCAGCCGAGCTCCCATGGTCCAAAGCCATGCTGGCGGTGCAGTCGCTGCTGGTGGCAGCGCCGACTCTGCGCGCCAGCTTTTTGCTGCGCCCGCACGGCAAATCACTCAGCATCGGCGCGGTGCAGTTGCGCTATGTGCTGCTGATCCATGGCGCGTTTTATGTAGCCAAAGCGTTGTCAGTGATGATCCCCGGCACACTGATTGACCTGGCTGCCTTCAAGGGCGAAATCATCCAGGTGTCCCTGGTGGAAGGTGCGATGGCGATCATGTTGATCGCGCTGTCGATGACCGGCTCCGAACGCTACCGCCGCGAGCAGCACATCGCGCGGCTGGCGGCCCGCGACCCACTCACAGCACTCTTCAACCGTCGCGCCCTTGACCTTCAAGCGCCACGCCTGTTGGCGCGAGTTTCGCCGGCCCAGCCAGGCGCCGTGCTGTTGATCGATATCGACAACTTCAAAGGGGTCAACGACCTCTACGGCCATACCGCCGGCGACCGTTTGCTCATCGCCCTCAGCGAGATGATCCGCGGCGTCGTCCCCCAGGATGCATTGGCTGCGCGCCTGGGCGGGGACGAGTTTTTGATTCTACTGAACAACACCTCAACCCAGCAGATTGTCGAACTGGGCAGCCGCTTGCGTGAACAGTTCCAGCAAATCGCCGCTGACACCTTTATCACGCCAGCGCCGGTGACCTTGAGCATCGGCGCCAACCTGTTCGACCAACCACCGGCAAGCCTGGCCGCGCTGATCGAACAAGGCGACACCACGCTCTACGAAACCAAGCGTGGCGGGCGCGACAGCATTCGTCTGGTGGACCAGACCCGCACGTTCGGCTAAAGGTCGTAATGCACCGCTACGCTGCGCCCGGTCTTCACCGACTCCAATGCACAATCGGCCAGGTGCAAGGCATACAAGCCATCACGCACGCTGGTCGGTAACGCGCGGCCAGCGTTCAGCGCATCAATAAACTGCGTCAGCTCATTGCGATAAGCATCCGCGTAACGCTCCAGAAAAAAGTGCTGCAACGGCTCCAGCGCTTCGGTGTGGTCGGCACTCCAGTGGCGCAACGTGCTGGGCCGGTGGTTGTCGGTGAGCAACACGCCTGTGGCGCCGGAGACTTCCACGCGCTGGTCATAGCCATACACCGCCTGGCGGCAGCAGTTGATGTGGCATTGCTTGCCGGAGGCGGTGCGCAGCAACACCATCACACTGTCGTAGTCGTCGATGTCGGCCAGGCTCGGGTCCACCAGGCGGCTGGCGAACGCACTGACTTCCACCGGTTCCTCGCCGAGCAGGTGGCGAGCGGTGTCGAAGTCGTGGATGGTCATGTCGCGCAGGATGCCGCCGGAGTGTTCCAGGTAGTCACGCGGGGCCAGGCCAGGGTCGCGGCTGGTGATGATCACCTGGCGCACGGCGCCGATCTGGCCGGCGTCCAGCGCTTGGCGCAGGCGCAGCATGTCGGGGTCAAAACGCCGGTTGAAACCAAGCATCACCTTGCCGCCCAGGCGCTCGACGGCTTGGGCGGCGCTGCGGGCCTTGGCGATATCCAGGTCGATCGGCTTTTCGCACAGCACCGCCTTGCCTGCGGCCACCGCTGCCAGTAGCAGGTCGATATGGGTGTCGGTGGGCGTGCCGATCACCACGGCATCGATGTCTTGGCGGGCAAGCACGGCGGCGCAGTCATAGGCCGCTTCGCAACCTAACCGCGTGCTGAGCGCGTCGACACCTTCGCGCCAGGGGTCGGCCACCAGCACCAGCGTGGCGTTGGGGTGAGCGGCGACGTTGGCGGCGTGGATTTTGGCGATGCGCCCGGCACCTAAAACGGCAATACGTAGCATGGTCGAACTCCTGGCGTTGTTATTGAGGGAGCTTCAGTCCGGCAGGTTGAACGGTGTCACGATCTGCACCTGTGACGGCGCAATCGGCCCGGCTTTCCATAGCCGGTGGTGTTGCAGGATGTGCAAAAACACGCTGCGGGCATCGATCTGCAGGTTGTGGTCGATGATCGCGGCAACTTTTTCTTCCAACAGCAACTGGCGGTTTTCTTCGTCCAGGTCATGGCCGATAAACACCTCCAGCGGGCGTTCCAGCGCGGCGAAGGCGTCGACAATCGCGCGGTTACCGCCGCCGACGCTGTACACCGCCTTGAGCTCGGGATGTTGCTTCAGGGCTTGGGTGACGCGCTCAAACGTGCGGTCGTATACGCCGTAGCCACCGCTGATATCCAACACCCGCAGGTGCGCGGCACGCCCGCGTAGCCAGGCGCGAAAGCCCATCTCGCGTTCTTCCTCGCCACGGAACAGTTCGCTGCCGATCACCACCGCTACGTCCTGGGGCTGCGCCGGCAGCCAACGCGACATCAGGTAGGCGGCGGTTTGGCCAGCGGTGCGGTTGTCCATGCCCACATAGCCAATGCGCTCGCTTTGCGGCAGGTCCGTGACCAGGGTCACCACCGGAATGCCCGCCGCGATCAACTGCTTGACTGCCTGATTCACCGCCGGCTCATCCGCCGCCTTGAGCACCACGCCCTGGCTGCCGGTTTCAAGGCAGCGCAGCAGCTGGTCGTGCATAGCCTGGGGTTCGATTTCTTCAAACAGGTGAAAACGCGGCGCGATGCGAAACGGCGCCAAGCTGCCCAATTGCGCGGTGATCGCCGCCTGCACCGCCGCGCTGAAGCGTTGGGGCGTGTGCATGATCACATCGACGTGAAAGGTGCGCCCCACCGCCAGGCCGTTTTTTTCCTGGGCCTCCAGCTCATCCAGCGCCTGCTCGATACGCCGGGTGGTTTGCGCATGCACGCTGCCGCGCTGGTGCAACACGCGGTCGACCGTGGCTTTGCTCACGCCGGCCTGGGTCGCGAGTTGCTTGATGGAGAAGTGTTTTGCGCGTTCGAGCATGCGGTTCGCCTGAGGTGTTTTTGAGGTCTTTTTTGGGCGTTACTGAGGCTTTTCAATGCTAGTCTCAGTTTTGCCCGGCGTCGAGCCAGGTCGATAAAACAACAACAATTTCAGGAGAACCGCATGCCTCACACCGATCTCGCCAACGCATTCAACGGCCAATATTTTGTTGTCACCGGCAGCACCCAGGGTTTGGGCGCTGCCGTGGCGCATACCCTGGCGCAGCGTGGCGCTGCCGGGCTGATCATCTGCGGGCGCCGCCGCGCAGAGGGCGAAGAGCAGGTCCGGCAACTGGCACAGCTCGATTGCCAGGCATTTTTTGTCGAGGCCGACCTGGAAAACGTCGAGGATTGCCGCGCGATCATCGACGCAGCACGCACCCACTTCGGCACCTTGCACGGGCTGGTGAACTGCGCCGGCATGTCGGATCGCGGCACTATTCTCGACACCTCGCCCGAGCTGTTTGATCGGCTGTTTGCGGTGAATGTACGTGCGCCGTTTTTTCTGATGCAGGAAGCGCTCAAGCTGATGATCAGCACCGGCGTGGAAGGCGCGGTGGTGAATATCCAGAGCATCACCGGGCATGGCGGGCAATCGTTTTTGAGCGCCTATGCGGCGTCCAAGGGCGCGCTGGCGATTTTGACCAAGAACGTGGCGTTCAGCGCATTGCGTAATCGCATCCGCGTGAATGGCCTGAATATCGGCTGGATGGACACGCCTCACGAGGATCAGATCCAGCGCCAATACCACGGCGCGCAGGACGGCTGGCTGGCCGAGGCCGAGCGCGCGCAGCCGTTCGGGCGGCTGCTCAAGCCCGAAGAAGTGGCGCAAAGCGTGGCGTTTTTGCTCTCGCGTGAAGCCGGGATGATGACCGGCTCGGTGATCGACCTGGAGCAAGGCGTGGTCGGCTGCACCGACAGCGGCAGCCCGCAACCGCACCAGGCGCTGAGCCTGCCGGGAGGTGTGTGATGTCGGCGTTCGTGACCGGCGCGGCGGTGCGCCTGGCGGATTTCAGCCGTATTTGCGCCCAACGGACCAACGCCGAGGACTACCCGCTGTGTGCCGAGGTGGTGAGCAATGTGCCGATCTATCAGGCCGGCACTTTACGCAACAGCGAGCGCTTGCGCGTCATGGATGAGCTGCATCACCTGTTCCGCGACGGGCCTGGGGTGATGGTGGTGCGCCAGGCCTATGAAGACCTGGCGGTGGTCGATCGCCATAGCCAGGTATTCGAGGCGATCTTTGCCCATGAGGCTGCGCAAGGCGTGGCCGCCGACCATTTTGCCCAGGCCGGCAGCAACGGGCGCATCTGGAATTCGCTGCAGAAAGCCGCGCTGCAGTCGCCGGAATCGTTTGCCGAGTACTACGCCAACCCGCTGCTCGGTTTGATCGCCGAAGCGTGGCTGGGGCCGAGCTTTCAGATGACCGCGCAAGTGAACGTGGTCCACCCTGGTGGGCAGGCGCAACAGCCGCACCGTGACTATCACCTGGGCTTTCAGACCACTGAGGTGGTTGAACGCTTTCCGCTGCCGCTGCATCTGTTGTCGCAATACCTGACGCTGCAAGGCGCGGTGGCCCATTCGGATATGCCGCTGGAAAGCGGGCCGACCCAACTGCTGCCCTTCTCCCAGCAATACCCGCTGGGTTACCTGGCCTGGCGCTGCGCAGAGTTTATCGACTACTTCCAGCAGCACGCCGTGCAATTGCCGCTGAACAAGGGCGACCTGCTGTTCTTCAACCCGGCGCTGTTCCACGCGGCGGGTACCAACCGCACGACCCACCACCGGCGTATGGCCAACCTGCTGCAAATCTCGTCGGCGTTCGGCAAGCCCATGGAAGCCCTCGACCGCGACCGCATGATGCTCGCGGTGTACCCGGTGTTGCTGGCCAACCCTGCGTTGAATGCCGAAGCGGTGATCGCCTGTACGGCCGACGGTTATGCCTTCCCCACCAACCTCGACACCGACCCGCCCTTGCACGGGCTCGCCCCGCAAACCGGGCAGCAATTAATGCAACAAGCCCTTGACGAACGCTGGCCCTATTCAGACTTCGCCGCTGCCGTGGCGCAACTGCGGGCCAAGCGCCAGGCGTGAATCCCACTGCTTTTACAACAACAAAAAGAACGGAGCATAACCATGAAGAAGCAACTCCTCGCAGCACTGCTGACCCTCGCTGTTACGCCCTGGGCCTGGGCGGATATACGTATCGGCGTGAGCATCGCCCAGGTCGACGATGTGTTCCTCGCACAGATGCGTGACTACATGGCGGCCCACGCCAAGGAGCTACCCGGCGTGACCCTGCAATTTGAAGACGCCCAGGGCGATGTGGTGCGCCAACTCAATCAGGTGCAGAACTTTACCGCCCAGGGCATGGACGCGATTATCGTCAACGCGGTGGACACGGCGGCCACGCAGAAAATGACCGTCAATGCCCAGCAGGCCAAGATCCCGCTGGTGTACGTCAACCGCCGCCCGGAGTTCCAGGACGTGCCGCCGGGCGTGGGTTATGTTGGCTCGGATGAGATCAAGGCCGGGGAAATCCAGATGCGCTACCTGGCAGAGAAAATGGGCGGCAAGGGCAACCTAGCGATCATGCTCGGGCTGTTGTCCAACAACGCCACGCACAACCGCACGCTGGGGGTGAAGACGGTGCTCAAGGATTACCCGGACATCAAGATTGTCGAGGAGCAAAGCGCCGAATGGCAGCGCGGCAAGGCGATTGACCTGATGAGCAACTGGATTGTGTCCGGACGCAAAATCGATGCCGTGGCGGCGAATGCCGATGAAATGGCGATTGGCGCCGCCATGGCGATCAGCCAGGCGGGCATGCAACCGGGCAAGGATATCCTGGTGGCCGGCAGCGATGGCGGCGCAGCGGGGCTGGACGCGGTGAAGAAGGGCCAGTTGCTGGTGACGGTGTATCAGGACAACAAAGGCCAGGCCGTCGGCTCGATTGATCTGGCGGTGAAGATGGTCAAGAAGGAACCCTATGTGGCTGAGCTGACCATTCCTTATCAGCAGATCACCAAAGACAATTACCAGGCGTTTCTGAACCCTTAATCCCTTGCCTATGGCCAGGTTTTCTTGTGGCGAGCGGGCTTGCCACAATAAGTTTGCTCAGCCAGGGGGGATTTCATCTCAGCCTCAAGACCACCAGGGCACCGAGCCCGAAGAGGCAGGCCACGCCCACTGCATAGGCCAGCGTGCGCCAGGGTTGCAGCCCTGCCAGATACGTCACCGTGTGCGCCAATCGGGCCAGGGTAAACAGGCCAAAGAGCCAACCCGTGACACCCTGGGAACTCCCCAGCGCCACACATAATCCGCCCAACACAAAAAACAGCGGGATGTTTTCCAGGTCATTGGCCCACGCCCTTTGCGCCCTCACGACGTGCGGCAATTCTTGTGGCTGCGCCATGCGGCTGAAGAACGCCGCATCTTCAAGGTTGGTGAACGCCCGCCGCCGAATCCGCCAAAAACCCTGATAGCAGGAAATCGCAAACATTTTCAGGCACAGCACCAGCACACAGCCTGCGTAGATAGCCAGCAGGTCATTCATCGCGCAACCCATTGACGACGATATAAAGCAACGGCCCCACCGAAACAAACACCGCCGTCAGCGCAAAATACGGCAGCACAGACACGACTGACCGCCCGCGCCCGCGCGCATCCCGATACATCCACACACACGCCAGCACCGCCATCAGGTACAGGTCGATCACCACCTGCGCGGTGTCCGGCCGCGACATTAATTGGCGCCCGAAGGCCAGCAGTGATTGCTCGGCGGTGAGCATCGTCACCAGTGTATAGAGTGAAAATCCAACTAACCCGACCAGGGCAATAGAGGGTCTGTGCATGGTCTCGTCCTTGAAGTGAATGAAGCTCACGATAGTGATAAGGTCTTGGCCCTCGCAATGACCTCACAGGTTATGAACCCGCCATGGACACTACTGCCGGCGACCAACTGCGCCAACTGCGTCGCCACGCCAAGCTGAGCCAGCTGGACCTGGCGCTGATCACCGGCGTTTCGCAACGCCACCTCAGTTACATCGAAACCGGCCGCGCCAAGCCGAGCCCGGGCACGTTGCACAATTTACTGACCGCGCTGGATGTGCCGCTTGAGCAGTGCAATCGCGTGTTCCTCGCCGCCGGCTACGCGCCACGCTACACCGCCACCCCGCTCGCCTCACCGGCCATGGCCGCGATTCGCGAAGCCGTCAGCCATGTGTTGCACGCCAATAACCCGGCCCCGGCGATTCTGCTCGGCAGCCAATGGCAAGTGCTGGCGGCGAATGCGAGTACCGGCGTCCTGTTTGAATTGTTGGGGCTTGAACCGGATGCGGCAGACGGGCTGAACCTGCTGACCACGCTGCTGCAAACCGGCGGCTTTGGCGACCACCTGATCAACGCCGAAGAGATCCGCACGCTTGCCTGGCAACGCGCCAGCCGGGAGGCGTTGGGCAATCCTGAATTGGCGGTTTTATTAGCCAGCCTGCCGACGCCCACCCACACCGAACCACCCGGCCACATGCCGCCCTTGGCGCTGACGCGCATCCGCTCACCCCAGGGCGAGCTGAGCTTTCTGTCGACCTTCACCACGTTCGGCATGCCCCAGGACATCACCCTCACGTCGCTGCGTATCGAGCATCTGATTCCGGCTGACGAGCCGACGTGGCAAGTCATGCGCGCCGCCTATGCGGAGCATGCCGCGCTGGTTTTGTGAAATATCTGTCCGTAGACTGCCGCCATACCTCCCACTTGAAGGCGGCGAAAAAAACGTGATGCAAGTTACCGAAGTCTCCATTGCCCAACTGCGCGCGGCGCTTGAAACCGGCCAGACCACTGCCGTTGAACTGGTAAACGCCTACCTGGCGCGGATCGATGCCTATGACGGCCCGCAGACCGCCACCGCGCTGAACGCCGTGGTGGTGCGCAACCCTGAAGCCCTCAAAGAAGCCGAGGCGTCCGATGCGCGCCGGGCCAGGGGTGAAACGTTGGGGCCATTGGACGGCATTCCCTATACCGCCAAGGACAGCTACCTGGTCAAGGGCCTGACGGCCGCATCCGGCAGCCCGGCCTTTGCCAAGCTGGTTGCGCAGCGCGACGCCTTCACCATCGAACGCCTGCGAGCGGGCGGCGCCATCTGCCTGGGCAAGACCAATATGCCGCCGATGGCCAATGGAGGGATGCAGCGGGGTGTGTATGGCCGTGCCGAAAGCCCTTACAACGCCGACTACCTGACTGCACCGTTTGCCTCCGGTTCGTCCAACGGGGCGGGTACCGCCACGGCGGCAAGCTTCGCCGCCTTTGGTGTGGCTGAAGAAACCTGGTCGAGCGGGCGTGGCCCGGCGTCCAACAATGGTTTGTGCGCCTACACACCGTCCCGTGGGGTGATTTCGGTACGCGGCAACTGGCCGCTCACGCCGACCATGGACGTGGTGGTGCCCTATGCACGCACCATGGCCGACCTGCTGGAAGTGCTGGATGTGGTGGTCGCCGAAGACTCCGACACCCGTGGCGACCTGTGGCGCCTGCAGCCCTGGGTGCCGATCCCGAGCGTGGCGTCGGTGCGCCCCGCGTCTTACGCCGACTTGGCGGTAAGCAGCGAAGCCCTCGCCGGTAAACGTTTCGGCGTGCCGCGCATGTACATCAATGCCGACCCCGAGGCGGGCACCAGCGAAAAGCCCGGCATTGGCGGGCCGACCGGGCAGAAGATCAACACCCGCGCCAGCGTGATCGACCTGTGGGAAGCTGCACGCAAGGCGCTGCAAGCCGCCGGCGCCGAAGTGATCGAGGTGGATTTCCCGCTGGTGTCCAACTGCGAAGGCGATCGCCCTGGCGCGCCAACCGTGTTTACCCGTGGCTTGGTTTCCAAGGAATTCCTGCACGACGAATTGTGGGAACTGTCGGCTTGGGCCTTCGATGACTTCCTGCGCGCCAACAACGACCCGGCGCTTAACCGCCTGGCGGATGTCGACGGGCCGAAAATCTTCCCGCACGACCCGGGCACCCTGCCCAACCGTGAAGATGACCTGGCCGCCGGCATGGACGAATACGTGCGCATGGCCGAGCGCGGCATCACGCCGTGGAACGAGATCAGCACGGTGCCGGACGGTTTGCGCGGCCTGGAGCAAACCCGGCGCATCGACCTGGAAGACTGGATGGACACGCTTGGGCTGGATGCGGTGCTGTTCCCGACCGTGGCCGATGTAGGCCCGGCAGATGCCGACGTGAACGAAGCCAGTGCCGACATCGCCTGGAGCAATGGCGTGTGGGTCGCTAACGGCAACCTCGCCATCCGCCACCTCGGCGTGCCCACCGTCACCGTGCCGATGGGCGTGATGGCCGACATCGGCATGCCCGTCGGCCTGACCTTTGCCGGTCGTGCGTACGATGATTCGGCACTGCTGAGCTTCGCCAGCGCGTATGAAGCCACCGGCAGCAAACGCCTGATCCCGCCGCGCACACCGCCGCTGTAAACATTGTGGGAGCGGGCTTGCTCGCGAAAGCGGCGTGTCAGGCGATGCATCAGGTGACTGATACACCCTCTTCGCGAGCAAGCCCGCTCCCACATTTTGACTGTATTTCTAGTCAAGCCAGGTAGAGCCACAACGGTCTGAATGCGGTCAACCTGTGGGAGCTGGCTTGCCTGCGATGGCGGCTTTCCAGTGACAACTATGCTGGCTGACCTGACGCTATCGCAGGCAAGCCAGCTCCCACATTTTTTGGCTGTGTTTCAAGTCAAGCAATGTGGGAACTGTGTTTCAGGTCAGGCCATGTAGGGCACGGCGATCAGCAGGATGGCGGTGCCGTGGGCGAGTGCGGCGGGCAGTACGCCGTAACGCATGCGCACCAGCGCGCAGGCCAACCCTTCAAGCAGGGTGAACAGCAACACCGGCCAGCCCAGTTGGGTAACGCTTAAGGCCAGGAACCCATGGCAGGCTGCAAAGGCCACGCCGCTGATCAATGCCGCGCGCAATGGCGAAACCTGTTGCTCCAGGTAACCCTGCAAAAAGCCGCGGAACAGCACTTCCTCCAACGCATTGGCGCCATAGGCCAATACCACCATGCCCGGCAACCACACCCAGTAGCCGTGGAACTGGCTTGCATCAATGCCTTGGTAAACCCGCAGTGGCACGCCGATCAAACAGCCGACCACAACCCCCACCGCCATGCCAACCAACGGGTTGCCAATGGACCAACGCATCAACCGCCACAACTCGGGTGCCAGGCGTGAGAGCAGCATGATCAGCAGCACCGACAGCCCGCCCAGCGCCGCCAGTACGAAGGCATTGCCACTGAATGCGATCTGCACATCGCGACTCACCGCCCACATACCCAGCGGCGTCATCACATCGCGCATCAGCACAAACGCCGCCAGCAGAATCAGGATGCGCATCGCCACCTGCGCTCTCGGTGTCAACGCGAACCACGCACCAAACAGCAGCAGACCCGGCGCCAAGTGCACGGCGTAGTCGATCAGTACCTCAAGCCCTTGGGTGATCATCGCCAGTTCAATCGTGTGCAACAGCGATCATGTCGATCTCGACGGCCGCCGATTTGGGCAACTGCATCACCCCCACCGACGTGCGCGTGTGCACACCGGCAGCGCCGAGGATTTCGTGGAACAGGTCCGACGCGGCGTTGGCCACTTCACTTTGCTGATCAAAGTCTTCTGCGCTGCGCACATACACGGTGATACGCACGAGGGTCTTGACCTGATCCAGCGAACCCAGCGCTTGCTTGAGCAACCCCAGGCAACGCAACGCGCTGATACTGGCGGCGATTTGCGCCTGGGCCAGGGTCAGGCTTTCACCGACCTTGCCCGGCAGCATGAGAGTGTCACCGACACGCGGAATCTGGCCGCTGATGTACAGTTGGTTGCCATCGCGCACCAACGGCGTGTAGTTGCCGCCGATTTTGAATTCCTCCAGCAGGTAGCCGATGCGTTCCTGGGCAGCCTGGTATTTTTCGTCGCGTGTCATGGGCGTGCGTCCTCGTTGCGGCGTTGCCACTCATCCACCACATCGCCCAAGGTTTTGGGCAAGTCGTTGCGGATCCAGGCCATGAACGGCCGGTCGAACTTGAACGTCGGGCCGCAGTGTTCGAGCATGAAACGGCGAACGTTCTGGGTATTTTTGTAGTGTGGGGTCACGGGAGTGGCGCGGGTGATGGCGTCGCTGTGCCAGTCAAAATCCATGTTGTCTCTCGGGCGGCTTGTTATTTGCGCAGTAGCATAGCGATCGGCTTGTTGGGCTGGAAGCGACAAGGCGTTCCGCCCGCACTTATTTGATGTGTTGGGACGTCGTACAAGAACTGGAATTCTTTATAACGTCATCAAGCCTAACCTTTGCAAGATATTTCAAAATTTCACTTTCCTTCTTCCTCAAAAATATTGCATGGTTGTACGACGACTTAAGTTGTCGTGTTCACCCCAACAACAATAAGGAAACACCCATGCCAAACGTCAAAGTGCTGATCGGTTTTCTGTGCCTGTTCACCGGCTACGTCGCAGCTGCGCCTGCCCCGGCCGAAAAGGATGTGGCTCAAGCGGTCGACCAACTGACCCAAGCCATGCTGCACCTGGACCTCAAGGCGCTGCACGCGCTGACGTCCGACAAGCTCACCTATGGCCACTCCAGCGGCAAGGTGCAGAACAAAGCGCAATTTATCGCTGACCTGGAAACCCACACCAGCGCGTTCAAAACCCTCGAAATGCAAAACCAGACCATCACCCTGGACGGCGACACCGCGCTGGTGCGCAACCACTTTCACGCCCTGGCCGTGAACAGCGGCGTCGAAGTGCCGACCGATATCGACAACTTCCAGGTCTGGCAGAAGCAAAAAGGCAAATGGCTGCTGATCGGGCGTCAGGCTTACAAATACTGACGCCAAGCGGTGCGGCTCACCACCGCACCGCTTCCCGGACCTTCAGCAGCGCCTCACCCAGCGCGGCCATGCTCACCGAACCCAGCGCCAGGCGCAGCGCGTGCGGCACCGTGGCCGAGACCGCAAACGGCTCGGCGGTGGACACGGAAATCTGCTCGCGCTGCAAGGCCATGGCCACCTGATCGGCCCGCGCCTCGTCCCCCAGCGGCAACCACAAAAAATACGAAGACGGATGGCTGATGTAAGGCACGCCTTTGAGCACCTGCGCAGCCAAGGCTTGGCGTGCCCGTGCGTCCTGGCGCTTTTGTGCTTCGAGCTGCGCGACGGTGCCGTCCTCGATCCAGCCCACCGCAATCGCGCTCATCGCACCGGGCACGTTCCAGGTGGTGGCCATGATCGTGCGCTCCAGTTTTTTCACCCACTCCAACGGCGCGGCGATAAACCCGACGCGCAAACCCGTGGCGACACTTTTGGAAAGCCCGCCCACATACACCGTGCACTCAGGCGCCAACGTGGCCAGCGGCGGTGGCGCGTCTTCGGCCAAAAACGCGTAGGCCGCGTCCTCAATCAGCATCAGATGGTGCTCACGCGCGATGGCAATCAGTTGCACGCGTTGCGCAAGGCTCATCACCCACCCCAACGGGTTATGCAGGGTTGGAATGCTGTACACCGCACGCACCGGGCGCCTGCGGCACAGCGCGTGCAGGAACGCCAGATCCGGGCCGCTGGCGGTCACCGGAATGGCGACGATTTCCAGGTGCAGGGTTTCGGCCAACACCTTGAAGCCTGAATAGGTCAGCGCATCCACGGCAATTACATCCCCAGGCTTGAGCAACGCCATCATCGTCACCGCCAGGCCGTGCTGGGCGCCGCTGACCATCAGCACCTGCTCCGCCTCAACCGCCAGGCCTCGGCTCAATAGATGCCGTGCCACGGCAGCGCGCTCATGCAGGCGACCGGCATGGGGCTGGTAACGCAGCAGCGCTTCCAGGTCGCCCGACAGCGCCAATTGGCGCAGAGCGGTGCGCAGCAGGTCTGCCTGGCCGGGCAGCGAGGGGTAATTGAAATTCAGGTCGAGCATGCCGGTGGCCACATTCATCTGCCCACTGCCCTGCCCCGGCGGCAAGGCGATTTCCCGCACAAAGGTGCCGCGCCCGGTTTCGCCGCTGACCAGGCCCATGGCTTCAAGCTCCGTGTACACCCGGCTCGCGGTGACCAACGCCAGGCCATGTTCAGCCGCCAATTGCCGGTGCGTGGGCAGGCGTGTACCGGGCGCCAGTGCGCCGCTGCGGATGTCTTGGGCAAAGGTGTCGACCAGCGACTTGTAGCGGGCGCGCGGCATAGGCGGTGTATCCATGACAATTTTTTGATTGTCTTAATCCTGGCCCCTAGGATGGTGTTTACGCAACCACCTAGTTCGAGCCCTCACCATGGAACGCACCTCAAGCCTCACTGCGCCGCACACCAGCACCCAAGGCTGGATCAACGGGTTTATCGGCGTGGTGATCTTCAGCGGTTCACTGCCAGCCACGCGCCTGGCGGTGATGGAGTTCAACCCGGTGTTTCTGACCATGATCCGCGCCGCCATTGCCGCGGTGCTCGGCTTGCTGCTGTTGTGGTTGTTCAGGGAAAAACGCCCTGCACGCCACCAATGGGGGCCGCTGGTGATCGTCGCCCTGGGTGTGGTGATCGGTTTTCCACTGCTCACGGCACTCGCGCTGCAATACGTGACCTCGGCGCACTCCATCGTGTTCATTGGCCTGCTGCCGCTGGCCACTGCAGTGTTTGGTGTACTGCGTGGCGGCGAGCGCCCGCGCCCGGTGTTCTGGCTGTTTTCGATTCTCGGCAGCCTGCTGGTGATGGGCTACGCCGTTGCCCAAGGCTTGAGCGCCGCGCCGGCCGGTGACCTGCTGATGCTGTTGGCCGTATTGGTGTGCGGCCTGGGATACGCCGAAGGCGCCACGTTGTCGCGCAGCCTGGGCGGCTGGCAGGTGATCTGCTGGGCGCTGGTGGTGTCGTTGCCGGTGGTGGCGCCGTTGAGCGTGATGCTGGCGCCGGCAACCCTCACGGGCATCAGCCTGCCGGCGTGGCTGAGCCTGGGCTATGTGTCGCTGTTCAGCATGCTGATCGGCTTTGTGTTTTGGTATCGCGGCCTGGCCCAGGGTGGTATCGCTGCGGTCGGCCAGTTGCAGTTGCTGCAACCGTTTTTCGGCCTGGCGCTGGCGGCGAGCCTGCTGCATGAGCAGGTCAGCCTGGGCATGGTGCTGGTGACGGTTGCGGTGATCGGCTGTGTGGCCGGGGCCAAGAAGTTTGCCCGTTAGCGCTGCGGCGCAACCATCTTGAATTTGATGTTGATGTCATTGGACACCACGCTGTTGCCCGCCCATTCACCCTCACCAATCTTGAAGTCGCTGCGCTTGAGGATGAACGCGCCGTCAAACACGCCGATGCCGCTTTGCTCCTTGAGCTGCACCTCAATATCCACCGGCCGCGTGATGCCCCTGATCGTCAGGTTGCCGGTGATCTTGTAGCGGTTATCGCCCAGCGCCGTGGCGCCGTTGGACTCATACACGCCCACAGGATAAGCCGCGGTGTCGAACCACGCAGGTTGCTGCAACTGGGTATTGGCGTCCTGGCTGCCGGCGTCGATGCTGGCGAGCTGGATCTTGAGCAACGCATGCGCCGCCTCGGGCTTTTGCGTGTCAAAGGTCAGGGTGCCTTCAAAGTCGCTGAAGGTGCCGTACACCCGCTGCCCGAATTGCTGGAAGGTAAAACTGATCTGGCTGGCGGTGCGGTTGACGTCTTTGTATTCCACCGCCTGCGCGTTGCCGAGAAACACACCAAGGAGCACCGCCAGGCTTACAAACAGGGGCATTCGACGCTTCATGCAACACTCCGCAAGATAAATGAACAGATGTGCTGAGCTAACACGCCATGCCATGGTTTTATTCCCTTTCGCAGCGTGCCCTGCTAAACAGAGTAGTCGCCAAAAGATACAATAAGGACTTTGCATGCATCCCCCTTCCCTGCAGGACATCACCGCGCCCGAAGGCATCTGCTACGGCTGCGGCGGCAGCAACCCCCATGGCCTGCACATCAAAAGCCGTTGGGATGCCGATGGTATCCATGTGATCGCAGAGCACCTGCCCGAAGCCCACTACAGCGGCTGGCCGGACCTGGTCTACGGCGGCCTGATCGCCATGCTGGTCGACTGCCACTCCAACTGGACGGCCATGGCCTACCACTACCGCAACGAACAGCGCGAGCCCGGCAGCCTGCCGCGTATCGACTGCGTGACCGGTAACCTGGGGATCAAATTCATCAAGCCCACGCCCATGGGCGTGACACTGACCCTGCGCGCGCGGGTTGAAGGCCACGTGGGGCGTAAAAGCCGCGTGGTCTGCGAGGTGTACGCCGGTGACGTGCTCACCGCCCTCGGCGACTCGGTGTTCGTGCGCGTCGATACCCGGCAATTGTCGGATTCCGCCCATGGCCGCGAACGTTGATCCTGGTCTACAGTGATGACCACCGCTAATCGAGGACTGCTCCGATGACTCGTCTCACCGCGAAAGACTTCGCCCCCGAACTGCTGGAACTCTACGACGGCTACGCCCACGGCAAACTCAACCGCCGCGAATTTCTCGACCGCGCCGCGCTGTTCACCTTCGGCGGCCTCACCGCCTCGGCCCTGCTGGCAGCCCTGAGCCCCAACTACGCGCTGGCCGAACAAGTCAAATTCACTGACCCAGACATCGTCGCCGACTACATCACCTACCCCTCGCCCAAAGGCAACGGCACCGTACGCGGCTACCTCGTTCGCCCGGCCAAGGCCAGCGGCAAACTGCCCGCCGTGGTGGTGGTGCACGAAAACCGAGGCCTTAACCCCTACATCGAAGACGTCGCCCGGCGCCTGGCCAAAGCCGGCTTCATCGCCCTGGCACCCGACGGCCTCACCTCCGTGGGCGGCTACCCCGGCAACGATGAAAAAGGCGTGGAACTGCAACAAAAAGTCGACCCCACCAAACTCATGAACGACTTCTTCGCCGCCATCGAATGGCTGATGCACCACGACAGCAGCACCGGCAAAGTCGGGATTACTGGCTTCTGCTATGGCGGCGGCGTGACCAATGCGGCGGCGGTGGCTTATCCAGAACTCGGCGCAGCGGTGTCGTTTTACGGCAGGCAGCCGGATGCGAAGGACGTACCACGCATCAAGGCGCCGATCATGCTGCATTACGGCGAGCTGGACACGCGCATCAACGAGGGTTGGCCGGCGTATGAACAGGCGTTGAAGGCCGCAGGCACGACCTATGAGGCGTTTATTTATAAGGGCGCCAATCATGGCTTTCATAATGATTCGACGCCGAGATATGACGAGGCAGCGGCGAATCTGGCGTGGGAGCGCACGTTGGGCTGGTTCCGCAAATACCTGGTCTGAACACGTTCAGAACTGTGGGAGCTAACTTCTTGTGGCGAGCGGGCTTGCCCCGCGTTGGGGCGCGAAGCGGCCCTGACACCTCACGACGCGATACATCTGGAAAACCGCGTTGACTCCCCTGGGGCTGCTGCGCAGCCCAACGCGGGGCAAGCCCGCTCGCCACAACACCCCGCCTCTCAGCTTTGATCGGTGTTGCCTGATCGACATGCAGTGTTAAAGGCCAGCAATCCATATCCCTTAACCTTGCAGGAAGCTTCCTAAGCAGCCCTTCGGCCTTGCGCCTGCGCATGCCACTGGCTAGCCTGTGCTCTGTCGCTGCCTATCAGCGAACAGGTGTGGAAACCTGAAACAAGTAGGCCCCTTATCAGGAGCTTATGCATGAGCAATACAACGCGCTTCACTCCCAGCCGCGAGATATTTGAACGCGCCCTGAACCACTACCTGCAACCCGCCTCACCGCAGTCCTTTACAGTGCATCACGACCTCAGTTTCGAAGACGCCCTCGCCCAACTCTGCGACCTGCTGCGCTGCGCAGCCGCCACCGCTGCCGACACCACCCAAGGCCTGACAGGCGATCAACGCCACATGGCCGGCGCCACCGAACACCTGATCGACATGGCCCAAACCCTGGCCGACCGTGCGCTGGAGTGCCTGCAACCCAAAACCTGCTGACACACCACAAACCAACTGTGGGAGCTGGCTTGCCTGCGAAGGCGGTGTGTCAGTGCCGGATTAATGACTGATACACCGCCGTAGGCAGCAAGCCGAACTGGGCACTTTCCCTCATGAGCCAGTTTGCCGATTCAGGAAGGTTTTTTAAAAAAAAATAGGGGGCAGACCACGTTTAGTGCTCCGTCAGAAGAATAGTGGTCTGATCCCACTCGATCTCTTTTGCTCCATCTACACTGCTTTAATCGCTGAAATCAGACCCAAAAGCTCGGACTCAGTCAACTCAAACTCCTCACCGTCCTCCATTGCCATCAATGTGAGAAGTGCTCGATCCATGGGAGCAGTGATTTCTAAGCCATGGTTTTGATAAATTTCAAATGCCAGTTTAGAAATCCTAAAGACATCGAAACCGTTAACCAGTGCTTTTTCTAAATCCATAGCGAGGTCGGCTTGTGAGTACATATTCCTAACTCTTCAACTCTGGAAAAATAGGGGCCAATCCACGCTTAATACTCAGCAAGAACAATAGTGGTCTGACCCTGAGGGATCCCCGATTTTTCTTAAGAAAAATCAAGAAGTTGGAATCATTGAAGAAGCCTGCATGAGTCGGCAACTTGGTTTGCACCACACTAAAACAAGATCCTCGACCCATGCAAGCCATCCGTTTTTTACACAGAGCGCTCGCTCAAGCACTGCCTTCAATCCATTCTCGTCGCCTGACAAAACTGATGAGTTGTGTCAGTTCGTTACTGCAGGGATTCCTCAGGGTCAGACAACGTTAGTGCTCCGCCAGAAGAATAGGCGAAAAATAGGGGTCAGACCGCGTTTAGTGCTCCGTAAAAAATAGTAGCATAACCCCATTTTTTGCTCTTCCAAAGAAGAATAGTGTTCTGACTTATTTTTATCCTGTTTTCCTTTTACTGAACGATTCAACTAGACTAAAACCTTTTTGAGTAACGCTTTTCTAATCTTTCAGCAGACCTTAGAACAGCGCCCCCATCATCAGGAAAGAAAGTAGAGTATACATGAGCTGCAATTTTCATCAGGAAAACGTAGTCAGGCACTGGAAGACTTGAAGTTTCCACCTCGCCCAAAAAAAAGCTGACCTCATTGAAATCCTCTGGATCGTCCCAATCCTGATCGAGAGAGTAAAAAAAACCTTCACTTACAGAGACGCCAACCCCCCGCGAAGCATCATAGATAAAAGCCGGGAAGTTAGTCCTCCCTCTCGCTATAGCAGCCTCTATGAGTTCGTAAAGATCTTCATAACCCAGACCAGTTGAAGAAAATGACTCCTTGAGTTTTTCAAGCCAAACCAATCCATCCATCATTTTGTCCTTGAAAAATAGGGGGAAGACCACGTTTAATGCACCGCCAGAAGAATAGTGATCTGACCCCATTTCTCCCTTGACCTGAAGCGTCCAATTCTTCCAGTAATGCCCACTAAACTCATTAGAAACAGTAGAGATCAGACCACCTTTAGTGCTCATTTAGAACAACCTAGCTCTCCACATTAGTGATCTGATCGCATTTTTTTCGCAGGATCCGACCCATTTTTTCAACTCAAAAATCACTCTTTTCGACGATAAACAGCCCTATTGCCTTCCGAAAAACTAGGTAGATTTTCATTACCGACTAAAATCTCTGACTTGCATTGTAAACTCGAATCCTGATACGCGGCATATTGACATATAATATCTTCTATCTCAGCGATATCATCTTCTATATTTTTCTCGAGATAAAATCTTATTACCCAGACATCAACCTCACAAGATAACACCACCATTCTAAAGTTTGGAGTAACTGCCCCTAGCATCGCTTGAACAAGCATTAACACTTGGAAATTCCAAGCTTTCAATTTGGCTACCGCATTCATTTCTCGAGAAAAATGGGACAGATTTATTTAACTTTCCGAGCCCTTTGTTACTTAAACCAACCCATCCCCTTTTCCCTAAATACCTACCAGGACAAAAATGGCAATAAATTTCATTTTTAAGTGGGAAGGCGGGCTAACCTTTGCCATCACAGAGAAGAACCTCAAGCGCGGACTTAGCCTTATCCACCACTAACTGCCACTCTTTCTTCTCCAAGTAATCCTTATCAGAAAGATCAACGCCATACTTATCAAAAACCACATCAATGGCACTCACAAGGGCTGCCATAGAACTGGCTTCTTCCGTATTTCTCAGAACCACACCTATCCAAGCATAGGGATCCTTAGCAAGCCCGGTATCATCATATAAGAAATGCACAGTGTAATCGAGTTTGTCATACCCAGACTCTGGCAAGGAGTGTTCAACCCAGGCCCGATACTGATAATTAGCGTCTGACAACCCACCCATATAAGACAGAAGCTCCTCCCTCATTGTCGGTAGCTCCAGCTCGGAAAGTTCAGTACGTTTCATTTTTACACTCACCCAAGGACATAAGAAAAAAGGTGCCAAATTTACTTGTGATATCGACCACGTAAAATCAAATAAATTACCCACATTTTCCGCCCAGGGGAGAAAAAGCGGACGGATTTATTTGATTTTCCGAGTTCTTTGTTACTTAAAAAATCTGTCCCCTTTTCGCCCCAGAGCCTTTTAACCTACACGTTGAAACCAGAGCTACCACCCTCAAGCAGTGCCGGGCTTCCCGTCGTCATAGATGTCGGCAAGACCGCGTACCTTAGTCAAGTTGCCGGTTTGAATCACAATGGTTTTGGCGAACATATCGCCGAGGCGGGTTCTGGACTCAAGAAAAATCCACACCCAGTCGATGATCACCAGCACCCCGGCATTGCGGGTGAATGACTGAGAAATGCAGCAGCCCTTGCGGGTTTTACGGTCGACGACCGCGATGCTCAGCAAGCGCTTGCCCAGGCTCTGGCCATTGGGCAGCGCGTCTGCGAGCAAGAGGTAGGCAAAACCTGCGAAAAACGCCACAAGGAACCCGCCCTTGGCCGTCACGGCGGGGACGGACGCCGACAGCACCTCGGCGCCGAACTTGACGATGAAAAAGATCAGCACCGCGATGCCAGAGTCGATGATTCGGGCCAGCAGGCGACGGCCGATGCTGGCCAGAATAGTCGGCCGTTTAGCGGGGGTAATTGCGTCCATACGGTGTCACTCCGGCTTATGTAAACAGCAACAACGGCCAAGCTCAGCGCCCGGCCGCCTCAAGCGCTTTTTAATTCACTTGCTTTCTTTTGCAATGGTACCCAACGACGCGTCCTTGACCAGATAACGGCCTTCCACATCGCTCAGCACTTTGAGGCTGTTGCGCGCCACGGCGAAGCCCATTTCAACTTCCTGCTTGAGGTAAACCACCTCACCGGCCTTGACGTTGATCGGCATGTCAGCCCAGTTTTCAGCTTTGGAACTGATCACGTGATGGCCCGGCGACACGAAGAAATAAATGTACTGGTTACCACGGTTGTAACCCATCTCCGAGTCGGCTTCCTTGTCATCCAGGAACACGTTGAACCGCACCATCATCCCCACGTTGCTTGGGCGCACGACATACACCAGGCCTTTATCGGCGACGGCGGCCTTGGGCAACGAGTAGTTCGCCACGTCAGCCTGCATCTTCTCCACCGACGGCGTCGAGGAGCAACCAAACAGCGTGGCCAGGGACAATACAACAGCGGCTTTGCAGAACAGCTTGATCATGTACTTCTTCCTTGTGGTGTGACGGTAGAGCGGGTTGAGAGCGCCAGCGATTGGCCGGCGCGGGTTCTTTGATGCGTTTAATCATCGCCAGGGTATCGGCCATGGGGATGAAGACGTGAAGCGTTGTGCGTGGGCCAGCGTAAAAAAAGGGGATTTATTTAATTTTCCGAGCCCTTTGTTTGTCCCTCATAACCGTTACCAGACAAAGTAATGTGCCGGCTTTTGCCCACCGGGCCTCCTTACCTGTTATCCGATTAAACCGATTGCATGAAGGGGGCTCCCAAAGAGCCACCTTCATGCTGTTGCTCCTTAAAACGCGTACTGCGCCTTAACCATCACACCATCAGCATCAAACCCGCTACGCGCCTGACGTGTGTAGCTGGCACCCACCGTCAGCGCCGACACCTGATAATTCAGGCCCAGGCTGGCTTCGTAACTGTCACGCGCCACCGAGGCACCGGTGACGGTAAACGCCGAGCCGCCCATCACAAAGCTCGAGGTCTGCGCCACGCGATCACCCATGAGGTCGTGATAGGCCATCAAGGTCGCTTCCGGTTGCAGGCTTCCCATGGACAGCGGGAAGTTGCCGGCCAGACGTAAACCTGCGCCCAACTCGCCCACTTCATAACGTTGCGAACCGGTGCTCAGCGCTGCCGAAGAACCCTTCTCGTTGAAGCCGTCCACGCGCACGCTGGAATAACGTGCCGCCACTCGCGGTTCAACCAGTACCGCCTCCGACAACTTGAAGGTGTAGCCGCCCAGCACGCTGGCTGACAACACATCGCTGCCATAACTGCCCTTGGCCGTGGTACCGGCCACATGACGCTTGCTGTCGTTGTCGTTATGGCCGTAGCTCAAGCTGCCATCGACAAACCAGTTCTGCAGCGACCAGTTGGCATACAGCGATAGCGCGTTGCCCTGCACTTCGGTCTTGTTGCCCAGGTCCGAATGGATATTGGAATTGACGTAGCTGTACGCCACGCCCAGCGTAGTGCTGTCGTTCAACCGACCATCCACACCCACTGCCATACCACTGCTGTTGGCCGAATAACCGTTATTACCACCACGACCGTCCTGGTCCATGTTGCTGCTCAAGCCTTGCAACCACACACCAACGGCTTCGCGGTTATCCCGTTGGCCGGTGAGGCGATTAAGGATCGCGCCATTGATCACTGTCTGGCCCGACAACGCCACATCCAAAGCACCACGGTTTACATCTGGCTTGAGCTGCTCACCGATCTGCGCCAGTTGCTGCGCCGTGCCCGCGTTGGCCAAGGACTGGAACACCGGATCGTTCGCGCCCAACTGCCCAAGCACGTCATTTTTCACTTCGTTGACTGCGGTGACGACCTGCTCAGTGGCGCCGACGTTGATAAGCTCTTCTTGTACCTGTTGATTGCTCTTCAAGCCAACCACAGCCTTGACTGTCTGCGCATCTGTCGAATAGCTGAGCACATCCAGCAACGACGAGGTGCTGCTAACCGTCAGGCCATTGTTCTGCACGCTGCTGGCTTGCAACAGGGTGTATTCGGTGCCACTCGGCACGGCGGTGAAATCACCTGGATTGGCACTCAAAGTCACCTTTGAAGCCTGGGCGAAATTCGCTGCACCAGTGACCGTCAGGTACGGCGTGGTTGGCACGACGCTGTTGGCCAGGCGCATATCAATGCCTGCGCCACTGGCGACATTGAGGTCACCGGTGAGGATGGTGCCGGGGGCCGACAGGTTCAAGGAGCCGGCGTTGATGGTTACCGGCGCGATGATACGGTTGCCGGTAAAGTCCGCCTGGCCGGCGATGTTCACGGCATTCACGTTGAGTACGTCACCGACGATTTTGCCGCCGGACCAGTTCAGAGTGGCCAAATGAGCCGCATCGATGGCAGTGCCGGAGTTACTGCGGATTTCGCCGGCTTGCTGATTGATTTCGAAGGGCGACGTTTGCTCGACAGCATCAACAAAAATGGCCGTGCCGTCGGCGCTGATGGTGCCGCGGTTGACGATGCCACGGGAGCCGGTTGCGCTGTTCTGGGCGAAGGCTGCGCCCTGGAAGTCGAAGGCTTTGGCGTTTTCGCCTTTGGCTTCAATCGTGCCGGTGTTGAGGATGTAGTCGACGGTGCCGTCAAAAAATGCGATGCCTTTGCCGTCGGAGCCATTGGCAGAGATCAGACCGCTGTTTTCGATTCTCAATGGGGTTGTACTGGTCTCCACCTCAAAAGCCCAAGCGTCTTTACCTGTCACCGACAACGTCCCGGAGTTGAGGATCTTGCCACCGATGCTGGTCTGCAACGTGCCGCGCCGGTCCAGCGCCATACCCAGGGAGTCATCACCCACCATCGCTATCACGCCGGTGTTGGAGACATCACCCGCCACTGTGGCGCCATGCAGATAAATGCCATCGCCGCCGCTCAGGGAGCCAGATGTTGGGGCTGTGGATTGGATCGTACCGGAGTTGATGACACTTCCACCGATGGTGGTACCGCCTATTTCAAGACCTTCATAGCCGCCGTTGTTCATGATGATTTTGCCGGCCTGGATCACGTCACCAGTGATGGTGCTTGTGCCGGGATTGGTGGCCAGCGACACGTCCGGGTCCACGGCAAACGCACGAATGGAACGCCCCTGAGAATCCAGCACAATATCCGCACGATTGATCAACAAACCCTGGATCCTGGTGTCGGCGACACTCACCCCTCTCCAATTGCTCGTGCCTTGGCTGGCGGTCAAGTTCGTGGGCTCAGACAATGTTCCGGTAAGGGTCAGTGACTCATTGAGCGTCTCGCCGATCCACGTGGTCTTGCCTTGACCGATATCCACCTCAACGGCCAGCGCCTGGCTACTGATGAGCCCGGCCATCATGGCCAATGCGCTTTTATTAAACGACTTTTGCTTCATGTGAAACTCCATGTATGACAGACAACACCACCCAGTACCCGGGCGGTTACAGGTTCAAAAAATGGAACAACCTATTTGAGCGCTTACGCCTGCTACTGACCGGCACCTGAATGACACCGATCAGCGTCCCGCTCATTACAACGGGAAAAAAGGGGACAGTTTTATTTAATTCTCCGAGCTCTTTGTTACTTAAATAAATCTGTCCCCTTTTCCTATTGCATCAGGGATAGCCTGCCCTGGTCCTTTTGCACCAAGTGAACTGCTATTCAGCCACATCAACATCTACGAAAAACGTGGTCTGTCCCCTATCGTTTATCAGGGTCAGTTCCCGATTGTTCTATCTGTGCTTTAGCTGAAGAAATTTCTATAGGCCGTCTCAACCCTTACAGAAACGTCATCAGGCTTGAAAACCAGATTCTCCAATGCAGCCACTTCAATAGATAACAAGGGATTCGCAACTGCAAGTGACTTCAACCCGCACTGTTGGCGAACCTTAAAAATTGCGAAAACTTCCAAAGGCAGCAAATCAAAAGGTGGGTTTTTGAACTCAGGGTCCCAAGCCCCGCCCTTATCTTCGGAGTTAGCTAAGTGATATTGGCATACCTCGTCCAGTACACCGGCAAGCCTTTGCTCATCTGCCCAACTGTCTATCACTTTCTTGTAAATGCCGAGATCCATAGACTCAATCAGGGCAGGTGCACTCCCACCCGAATAGACAGAATAGAGCCACAGCATGAAAGGTTCGAATCGACGCCCTTTGAGATAGCCGGGATCAACAGCTCCATCAACAGTTAACATCCCGACAAGCACATCGGCGACCGACTCTGCTAGATCATGCCTATCCGCAGCAATGAAACCTGCAAGTAAGCAACCTGCATTGCTCAACTGATTAGTCAGATTCGGGGCGTTTCTAATGCCTTGAAGAAAGCTCGTATTAGAAAAGGTCTTAGCTCTGAGCATTAGCACCCAATAGCGGTAAATCATCGCGCGGGATACCTCCTCCCAGCCAGAAATATCACCGGCACAAATAGAGACCTCTCCCTGTATACCGTGACAAACTGCAAGTATCCCCAATGAATCAGATACATTGCCCAACCCCTCCAAGGAGTCACAGGCAAGATCCTCTTCAAGGTACTCAAGCTCTTGAGCCACCATCCCATCCGACTGAGACAGCCAGTGCCGATGCTGCTCTAGGATTCCTTCTATTTTTTCCATTCTGGTACGCCCCATCAGTCAATTACGCGCCCAAGGTGAGACCCGCAATACTTCACCCTGTAGGTCAACGCCGATCAAATTACCACTCACATTTTCAGGGGCACGCCTGAACTCCCGAAGCATCTGCCTAGCCTGCTGCTGCTCTGCCACGCTGATGCTCTTGTAACGACCTTGTCGACTAGCTGCCTGACCCAGAACATCCTCGATGAACGTTGTCATGTTCTGCTGTCGTACAGAAAGATCTCCCACATTCCCCGTTCGGGAAAAAGGGGACAGATTTATTTAGTCCGAGCTCTTTGTTACTTAAATAAATCTGTCCCCTTTTCCCCGAACAAAATCACACCAAACCTAAATAGATCCACCTTCCCCAGACACAAATACTCTATGAAAATCAAATAAATTTGTCCCCTTTTCCTTTCAGTAGCTCATACGGGCAACGCCTAATCTGACCTACCCAACAACCGCGCCCACCATCCAGACTTGGCACTTGGATTAGGTGTTGGTATCACTTTCTCACTGGGATGGAGCAAATCACCCGGATAGTGTTCGTGCCCAATGCAATTGCTGTCATCAAGCCCAAATACTTTCACGGCGGCGACCGCCTCAAGACACCAGCGGCCAAAGTAGCTTCCCATCTCAAGTGGATGTTTTACCGGATCACCATAGATGTACCACCACGGTTGCTGTTTACCGCGCCTGTTCAACTCCGGATACCAATGCTCTACGAATGCCAGCAGCAAAGCTGCTTGTTGCGCCTGTGGCGCATCAATTGCCTTGAGCAGTCTCGCATATGGTTTGGCATGTAGCAGCTTCTCCCCAATTGCTCGTTCTGGTTGGCGGTACGCAATGATCCGATCCAGCAGAACGTCCTGCCCCCCATCGCCTATTAACGCAACCAATCGAAGCCACTGGTCATCGGGAATTTCGAGAGCAAGCGCCAGGCCCACCAGCCAGAAACAGTAGATGTAGTGGTTTAAGTCGGTCAGCTCGAAGGTCCAGTCTCGGCAAGTCTGAAGACCATTTTCAGCGCATATTTTGTCGGATTCTCGGTTGGAAAGTTCCCATGCATCCAGAACTCCGGGGAAGTATGTTGCGATCGATTTAACATCTCCACCACTCGAGTAGACCCGTATGGCCGCACGCAAATTATCTTTGGCAAAGTCGAACGTAAATTGCGCTCTGTATACGGGGTTAGCCGATGGCTCCGACAAAATCTTACTGGCACGCTCAATCCATTGCAGATCCTTTGCCTCACGACCATCCCAATACTGCTTATCTCCCCAAGGCGCACGAATCATGGAAAAACCCCATTCAAATTTTTGGAAGATATAATTTTAGACGTATCTATCGCTTTGATTTTTCCACGGGCATCAAGCACTTCAATTTCTGTCGCACCATCTGGCCGAGTTCTCACAACCCAGGTTTCAGTACGATTCGCATCCACGGCGATCCGTACATCTATGCTTTGATTCTCTCCGACCGCACGTTCCAGACGGTCACCTCCGAGTATCCATGAAGTCGAACCTTGTTTACCATCTTGCGTATTGCCTAGCCCCGAGGAGCCAGATTTTTTGTTATCACCAACAAATTTGTACTCGATAACAACAAAGTCGACATCCGGGCGATTGACCTTATAAAGATCATCGACCCCCGTCTCTCCAACACCCGGTACCCGCGCCAGTTTCTGTCCTTCGGGAACGATTTGCTGGACAGAACGTTCGCCAAACAAGTCACCCATGACACCTTTCTGTTCTCTGGTTAATATCCCCAGGTCCATCATCGGCTTGCCATCTGGACCAAAGATACCGCCACTCTTGATCAGTGCTTGTTCGGACGCTTCGTTGAGTATTCCGGTGAAACGTCTCCCCACGGCCTCTGCAAGCTCCCCTGTCAGGCGTGTCGTTGCCCCCCCCGCACCACCGACACCGGCACCACCCAGACCAATACCCACTCCCGCAGAGGTCGCGATAGCCTCATTCTGCCTCAGTACATCAGCACCATATCCCTGCATAATATGAAGTGTGTCCAGATACCCCTTGAGCCTTAACTCCTCAGGCAAACTCTGGACAGCTTCAACAGCGGCGACAAACTGTCGCCCTCCACAACTAGGGCAATTCACCGTGCTCATCGCCCACAGTGCCGTCTTGGATCCAAGGCTTGCCAAATCCTCTACAGCATTAGCAAAACCTTCGGCGCTACCCTGGCCCTTCGCGTTAAGTATTTCAGCCTGATTCTTAGGATCGTGCAGGTACTTATCAGGGTCAACCAACTCAATGTACTTGACTAGGTTTTCAACTGATTTCCTATCTTTCATCAGCTGTGACAAGCCCAGTCGCTCATTATTGTAGTCCGCCAGACTCACCTGAAACAGATCCGTACTTTTCGATTGCGAAAGCTCCGCGCGAAGGAAGCTGGCAGCATCCGCCGTATTGCCATCCCCGACACTCAGCACAGCATTCCACCCTCGGTCAACCATCGCCGCAGCAGTTCGCAGAAGCTCCATACGCGCTTGCTCGTCAGTAATACCTTTCTCTTTCGCGTAGCGATTGACTCGATCATTGTCAGAGGCGAACTTGATTTCGTCCGGATGCAACTGGCGGTTGTACTTCTCCACACCCACTGCAGTCCCAGCGGCCACGACTGAGCCGCTCACGCCATTACTGGATCCGACCGCAGTACCTACACCCGCGGCTATCAATGAGGCTACGGCCTTTTGATCAGCCTCATTCATCTTGCTGTCAGCCAGAGCTTGCATGACGGATGGTAGTAGAGCCGCCGAGGCTCCCGCACCCAACGCTCCGCTCTGCGCACTACCGCTGGAAAGCCCAATCGCTGCGCCCGCCAAAGCGTGCAATAAAACGCGCGCCGCGCCGCCTTCTTCCCATGCAGCCTTAGTCACGCTATCTATGTCTTTCCGGTTTTTCTGTTCGTCGGCGAAGCTACCAATTTTATTGAATATGTCACTGGATGAAGTATTAGCAACAATCCCAACCGCCGTACCACCCGTTGCACCACCCAAGCCCGCAGCAACCAGGCCCGATGCAATATCGGCCATCATTTTCTTATCGCCACCGACCTGCCAACGCTGGGCCTCTGCGTATGCCGCATCGGCTGCACGTGCTGTTCCGGCTGCATCAGACGAACCTGCGTTAGCCTGCGCCTCCGCCTGCTTGCGCAGTTTATTAGCCTCATCCGCCTTGGCTTTACCCACCATGCTGATCACGCTGCTGGAAAGCTGCGCCGAGCTTTGGATCAGGTCGATCCGCTCTTGCATGGCCTTCTCGTCCGGCCGATCAAGATGTTTGTTGGCATTGGCGGTGTCGCGGCTCAACCCCACCAGATCATTCGCCCCGGCAGCGTCACGCACGACGATGGTCCCAGGGCTGACAGCGCTGCGGGTTTTACTGCTGTCGGATTCCTTGAGCATCAACGGCATCGTGCCGCCGGTGTCCGTGTGCGCCCACTGCCTTTGATCGTCCGGTGTTTTTGGACCGCCCGGTTTATCCCCTTTGGTGCTGGTATAGGAAAGGCTCAGGCTGGCCGCCTGGCTTTTGATATCACTCTTGTTCTTGATATCGCTGACCAGCAAGCGTTCGGTGCTGAGGCGGTTTTTATCAGCGCTGGCTTCACTGGCAATCACGGCGCCTTCAAGCGTGGTGTTTTTGCCCACATTGATGTCGTAGCCACCGCTACCTGCAAACAACCCGGTCTGATCAGTGACGGCTTTGTAGTCACTGTTCATTTTACTGCCGGCGATATTGCCGGAGGCCGTCACCATCGAACCCCAGCAGAAAGGAGGTACGCAGATACTCGCGCCGACACCTGCGCTGGTCTGCTTGTTCTTCTGGCTCGCCTCGTCCTGGCGCGACGCGATATTCAGGTTGCCGCCAATGTCAGCCTTGATGGCATCGGCTCGCACTTGGGCTCCGGCCAGCGTGGTGTCCTGCCCGCTTTTGAGCACTAACACACCAGTGTCGACGGTACTATTGACCTGAGTAACCTCCTGCCCAGTGCCCATGCCTTTGGCCATTTTGGCGCCAAGGTCGAGGGTGAAACCGTTCTGGTCACCAATGTTGAAGCTAGCACCGATACTGGTTTTGTTATTGCTGTTCTGGTTGTCCCAGTTTTTGCGATCTTGTGCGCTTTCCAGAGTGATGTTGTTTTTCGCCAGCAGCAGCACTTCCTTGGCCTTGATGCTGCTGCCAATCACATGGATATCGCCTTTGGTATCCGGCGCGTTGCCTGTGGCAACGATAGCCAGACTGCCACCGCTGTTGAGACTCGATTGTTTGACCGTTTCGGCGTCGTACTCGCTGGTGCTTTTCTTACGTGTAGAAGCCAGCTCGGTACCGATCTTGATCATGGAACCTTTGCTATTGGCGGGCTTGCCATCCGATTCGTTGGCCGCGCTGTCATCGCCGTTCATTGCGCCATAGGCAGAAAGCAGCGCCTGAGCGCCTTTGACGGCTTTCAAACGGCTGTCATCGGCCTGTTGTGCCGCCCGCACGTCATTGCGGATGCTCTTGGCGGTATCGACGATTGTCCCGCCGATCACGCGTCCCACGGCCAAACTTTTGGAACTGTCCTTACTGGTCTGGTTAGCCGTTTCGGTCCCTGCGGCGATGGTGACGTTCGCGCCATTCAGGGACATGTCTTTGGTGCTGATCAGGTCACTGGCTATCACCGTTAGCTCGCGCCCTGCGGTCAGCGTCACGTTGCCAGCGCTGGAGCCAACGGTGCTGCCGGTGAGGGTAGTTTCTGTAGCGGTTCCGTTGTGTTTCTGGCTGTTGATGAACAGATGCTGGTTGCCGGTGATGTCATCCAGGCCCAGCTTATTGCCTGTTAACACCCCCGTCAGGTCACGGTTCTTTTCCTTGTGCATGTCGGTGCGTGAGAAGGTATTCTGCGCCGCGTCGATGGTCAGATCACGCCCAGCCTGCACAGCCAAATCACCGGTACTGACCAGAGACGACCCCGTCACTTTCACGTCTTGTCCGCCTGCAACAGTGACGGTATCGCCGGAGACCATACTGCCCACCGCAGTGGTACGTTTCTCGTCGACCTGGTCCTCAACCTTGCTCGACTTAAACCCACCCCAACTGCTTTTGCTTTCCTTGCGCTCATGGCGGGCGCTGTCGGAATCGGTCACGGCCAGAATCTGTACATCCTTGCCGGCCACCAATTTCGCGGCACCTTTCTCGGCAGTCACAGCACTGCCGGCCAACAGCAGGTTTTCACCAGCTACCAGAGTGCTGTTGCCACCTGAATTGACCAAACTGCCAACGTTCGTGACGGTATCGGTTTCATCGAGACGGAACTTCTTGCCCGTCGATGTCTTGCTGGTCTTACTAAAGAAGCTGTAGTCCTGGTCCTCAGCAGATTTGAGTTCCAGATTTTTACCCGCGTACAAATACGCCTCATCCCCCGCCGTCACCCGGCTGGCAATCAACGCCAAATCATTCCCGGCACTCAACGCCACATCACCACCAGCCTTCACCGTGGTGGACACTTGCTGGGCGTGGTCTTCCTGGATCTTGACCTTCTTGGTGTTATACGAGTAATGCTGTTCATCCACGCCTGAAGCCAAGGTCAGGTCGCCCGTAGCAGCCATGGCAACGTCACGCTTGGCGTCAATCTGGCTGGCAATGGCGCTGATATCACGCCCAGCCTGCACACGGAAGTCGCGGCCGGCTTCGATCACGGTACCATACTGGGTGACGCTGTCAGTGCGCGCCTCTGTGGTGCCACGGCCAGTGCGTTGTTCGGCTGCGACGAGGTTCACGTCACGCCCCGCCGCTATCCTCATGTCGGCGCCGCTGCTCATCACGCCGCCAACGCTATTGACGTCGCGACCGGCGCGTACGCTCAGGTTGTTGGCCGCTTCGATACGGGCAGCGTTGTCCACAAAGTCCTGCCGCACCTCTCGGATGTAAGCCCCGCCGCCGCTCTCGTGAGTGGTAACCGTACGCTCGTTGATCACGTCGCCGTTAACCGCCGTGAGACTCACATCGCGCCCAGAAATGATCCCGCCCGCCTTGTTGATCAGGTTATTGCCCGCCAACAGATCCAGACGATTACCGGCCTCGATCAGGCCGCTGTTGACCAGGTTGGCGCCGGCGCTGGCCGACAGATTGTTGGTGGCGCGCAGGGTGCCGACGTTGTTGAGGTTTTCCCCGGCAATCAGGTTGACGTCGTTACCGGCGATCAATGCACCGTTGGGGCCAAGACGGTTATTGGCCTGGGCCAGATACAAAACCGGCACAAGCACTTGTTGACCGGCTACGGTGGCGCTTTCCATCCAGACGATGTCGTGGGTCAGCGCCGCGACCTGTTCGGAAGTGAGGCTCACGCCTACGGCCAGGTTCAGTTGTTGCTTGCTGGCGATGGCGTTGTCCATCAGGTATTTGTACAAACCGGCATCGCTGGTCTGGTTGTCGATGAAGCGCTGGCCGGTGCGGGCGATCACGGCTTGCTGGATCAGTCGTTGTTCGTAGAGACCATCACCCAGGCGTTTCCAGCTGTTATCCGGGTTGTAACCAAGCTTCGACAGCAGGTAGTCCGAGCCCATGAATTGCTTGAGGTCGGTCAGAGCCGGGTTGGTTTCGATCAGGTATTTTTGAGGATTGGATACGTAGCTGCTGTCAGGCAACCCTTGCACACGGTTAACGGTCAACGAGCCCGTTGATGTCGCCTGCCCCTCTACGGGCGTTGCCGAGCTGACACCGCCGACGTCTGACCGGCCTGGCAACGTGGCGCCCGTGGCAGGATCTACGACCGGGGCCACGTTCAGGGCCGTGGCGCTACCGGATACATTGGCCGCCAGGTCAGCGGTGTGCACGGGAGCTTGCGTGGTTACTGCGGTTTGAGCTGCATTGCCCACCTGCACGGCCCTGCCGCCACTGGCAGGCACCGCTTGTTCACGTTGGGCAGTGTCGATAACCGCGCTGCCCATGGTCCAGCTTTGCGGGCCTTGTTGGGTCGGTGTTGCAGCACCTTGGCCGCTCAGGCGAAACAAACCATTCTGCCCTGTCGGCAGGCTAAAGCCGGGAAGCGTTATCGGGTTGACTTGTTGCTGGGCGACATCTGGAGGGAGTTGCGCATTGATGGAAATCGCCGTCGAGTAGCCGCTGCCTGCGCCCGTGTCGATCTTGGTTTTACCCGCCGAAACATAGGCATAGTAGGGACGAACTACGCTGTTGTTAATGTTCTGGACAGCGTTGAGTGTGACTGCGCCCCCTGCCTGAATAATCGCGTCCAAAGACTCGATGTTGGTGACGGTTGAACTCTTGGGCAGAGGGACCGCCGGTGGCCCGGTCAAGGCCAGAAAGTTGCTCAGGTCCGCCTCGACCGTGGCAGAAGGAGTCGGGCTGTTTCGCTGATTGAAGATAGCGGCCAGTTGCGCGGCTCTGCCTGTCTGGTCGACGTAACTCACGTATTGCTGGCTGGATTTGATCTCTTGCGCTTGCAGCCCTTTGTTGTTGATCGTCGTGGCATTCGCCGTCAGGTTTCCGGCAGCGCTAATGCTGCTGCTTGTGTTGTTCAGTTCTCGGGCATTGATCACCAGATCCGCACCGCTATTGATCGTGGCCGCTGCGGACCGCAGCGTGATCAGCAAGCGGTCGGTTTCTGATACCTCCCAAAGGCCGTTGAAGCGCCCACCGCCCCGATTGTCGCAGCCCCATATGGGTATCAGTGCGCACGATAGCCGAGTGATGGTCGTGGCACTTTTCTCATGTTCGGTGTACTGCAACACGTCCATGGTGTTGTTGAGTGTGGCGGCGGCGAGGGTCAGGTTGCCCACGCTTTCGATCCCTGCGGAACGGTTGTCCAGCAGGTCTGCTTTGGTCCCGTCTTTGTCCCGGGCAATCAGTAAACTCCCCAAGCTGTAGACCTGGGCGTAGCTGTTGGTGAAGCTCGGGCTGAGCAGCTGCATGTCCGCGCCACTGAAGATCAGGCCGCGGTCGTTGAGCAACGTCCCGGCAGTCACTGTCAGGTTCTGGCCGGCGCCCAGGGTCCCGGTATTGTTCACGCTACCGGCGGTCAAGGTCAGGTCGGTCGCCGACGTCATGCGCCCGGCATTATTCAACTGGCCCGCCACAGACACCGCCGTATTGCCGCCTCCCGCGAGCGTGGCGGCGCTACTGAGGTTCATTTGCGCGGCACTCAGGCCCAGTGTTCCGAGGCTGCTGACGCGTCCACTGCCGCTATAGGTTCCGCCCAGCGTCAGCTTGAGGCCGCCATCACTGGCAATCAGCCCATCGTTACTCCAGTTACCACCATCACCAATCAAGCTATCGGAAGCCAGTAACTGCCCCCCTGCCGTTTGGTTGAGCGTCTTGACGTTAACCGTCAATCGCCCAGCCTGGATCACGCTGCTGTTGGTCCAGTTGTCGGCCGTCAGGGTCAGGCCGCCGCGGGTGATAACGGTGCCGCCCGCATTGGTCAGGTTGGCGGTACTGATATCAAACGTACCAGCCCCCACGTGCAAGACACTGCCGCCCACGTTCTGGAAGCTGCCGGCGTTCAACGTCAGATCGCTGTTGGCGGTTTCCAACGTGCCGTTGCGGTTATCAAACACCCCACCAATCTGAAACTCAGTCTTACCGCTAGCCCCCAGCGCCCGCAGTTGGCCTTTCTGGTTGTCCACGCTGCCCGCAACGACTTTCAGGGTGGTATCGCTTTCAATGATGCCTTTCTGGTTGTTCAGCGCACCGCTGAGGTTGAGGTCGATCTGCCTGCCTGCAACCTGGCCGCGTACATCGCCGCTGTTATCAAAGCTGCCGCCGGTGACCTTGACCGCTCCTTTGGCGTACAGGCCGCCGTCGCGGTTGTCGAAGGCGCCAGTGGTGACGACGGTGTCGCCGGTTTGCGATGCGATGCGCCCGCCGTTGTTGTTGAGGCTGGCGCTGGTCAGGATCAGGTTTTGTGCCTGGATAATGCCGGCCTGGCGGTTGTTGTTCAGGTCAAAGTCGTTGCGCAACAAGCCACCCAGCGCTTTGGCTTGCAGGGCGCCTTTGAGGCTGGCCAGGGTGCCGCCACGGTTGTCGATGGTCGCAGCGGTGATGTTCACATCACCGGCCTGGGCGATGACTTTGCCGCTTTGGTTGTCGAGGGCCTTGTCTATCTCCAGGTTCAGGGCGATCTGGCTTTGGATCGAGCCCTTGGCGTTGTCGAGGCTCGCAGCCTTGAGCTTCAAGTCAGCGTTCTGACTGTAGATCAGGCCGTCGCCGCTGTTTTGTACGGCGCCGGTGGTCGTGACAGTCACTGCGCCGTTGGCAGCCACAGTGCCGCGATTGCGGTTGTCCAGGCTGCCCGCGAATAGCGTCAGCAGGCCTTGGCTGGCCAGTTGGCCGCCCTGGTTGTTGATTTCAGTGGCGCGTTTGAGCAGCAGCGCGCCGGCGCTGGCGAGCTTGCCATTGGTGTTGGTCAGGGCGTCGAGCAGGTCGAGGGTTACGGCGCCGTTGCCGATCAGGGTGCCGCCGCTGTTGTCGAGGCTGGTGGCGGTCAGGCTAAGTGCCTGCTGCGCATTAACCGTACCGCCCGTGTTGTTGAGCGTTTGCGCTTGCAGGTCGAGGGCCGCGCCGCTGTCAATCAACCCACCTTGGGCGTTGTTGAGCAGGCCGGTGATGGTCAGGGTTTGCCCGCCTGCACTTGAGAGGATGCCTTTGTCACTGTTGTCGAGGCTGGCGGCTTTGACGGTCAGGGCTTTTTGGCTGACCAGCGCACCGGCGCCGCTGTTGAGCAGGCTGTTGCTCAGGGTGGCGTCGACGTTGCCATAACGGCTGGAGACGGTGCCTTGGTTGCGGTTGTCCAGGTCCGCGCCGCTGATGCTGACACCCTGCCAGCCGGAGATCAGGCCGCTCTGGTTGACCAGCTTATTGCCGCTTAGGGTCAGCAGGTTGTTGCTGATCAGTTTGCCAGTGCTGTTATCCAGCGTGCGACCACTGAGGTTGAGGTTCTGAGCAGTGGAGATTTCGCCACCCTGGTTGCTCAGGTCACGCAGGTGCGTGATGGTCAGTTGGCCGTCGGTGGTGATCAGGCCGGCGTTGTTATTCAGGTCGCCAGTAGCGTTGCCCAGGTCGATGGCAATGGACTTGCCCAGCACAGAGCCGCCCTGGTTGTTCAGGCCGGTGCTGTTGAGGGTCAGGGTATTGGCAGCGTTAATCAGCCCTTGGTTCTGGTTACTGAGCTGGCCGTCGACATTAAACGAAGTGTCGCCACGACTGGTCAGGGTGCCGCCGCTGTTGTCCAGGCTGGCGGCACGGCCGTCGATGGACTGGGCGGCGATCAGGCCTTTGACGTTGCTCAACGCCTGGTTGATGCGCAGGGTCAGCGCCTGGTTGCTGAGTAATTTACCGCTGGTGTTATCCAGGCTGTCGGCGGCCAGTGTGAAGGCTTGGGCGCTGGAGAGTTCACCGCCCTGGTTGTTCACGCCTTTGAGGTTTTTCAGCATCAACAGCGGGCCGTTGATCAGACCGCCCTGGTTGTTCAACTGGCCGTTGTTCAGGTCCAGTGCGACCGAGGTGTTGCTGAAGAGTTTGCCGCCCTGCTGATCCAGGCCGGTGACCTTGGCGATCAGGGCCTTGTTGCTGGTCAAGCGACCGCCGTCCTGGTTGGTCAACTGGCCGGCGGTGATGTCGAGGGTGTCGCTGGTGCTGACGTTGCCGGCGTGGCTATTGTCGAACGCGCCGGTGGTGATCTTCAGCGCGGCAGTGCTGCTGAGGGTGCCTTTTTGCCTGTTATCCAGGCTGGCGCTGCTCAAGGTCAGGCCTGCATCAGTGACCAGTTCCCCGCCTTGGTTATCCACGGCCCCTGGGGTGGTGACGTTTAACGCCCCTGCACTGGATACGCTGCCTTGACGGTTGTTCAGGCTCGCCGCGTTAACAGTCAGCAGACCTTCACTGCTCAACTTGCCTTGGCTGTTGTTCAGCTCGCCACCGAGCTTAAGGGCAAGGTCTTTCTGGCTGATCAGGCTGCCGCCGCTGTTGTCCAGACTGTCGCCTGCCAGGTTCACACCGCTCTGGCCGCTGAGTTGGCCCTTGTTACGGTTCAGCACCTTGTCGACGTTTAGCTTCAAGTCAGTCGCGGCGAGCACCAGGCCACTGTCACTGTTATCCAAACGCTGGCCGGTTATCTGCACGGCGGCTTTGCTGGAGATCTCACCGCCACGGTTATCCACCGCGCCTACGTTGACGTCGGCACGTTGGTTGGCGCCTACGAAACCATTTTTCCGGTTGTCCAGCGTCTGACCTGTAAGGGAAAGCGCACCTTGGGCGATCAGGGCGCCGTTCTGGTTGGTGACCGCCGCGACGTTCACCGTGAGATCACCTTTGCTGGAAACCTGGCCGTCGGTGTTGTCCAGGCTGGCCGCCGTCAGTTGCGCGTTGCCGTCGCCAATCGCCGAGCCGTCCTGGTTCTTGAAAGCACCGTCAACCGTGAGACCTAACTCGCCACGGCTGCTGAGCAGACCGCCGCTGTTATCCAGGCTGGCGCTATGCACCTGCAGCGCAGCTGCAGAAACCAGGCCCTTAATGTTGCTCAGAGCCTGTTCAACGCGCAGGGTCAGCGCTTGGTTGCTGATGAGTTTGCCGCTGCTGTTATCCAGGCTTTTGCTGGCCAGGGTGAACGCCTGGGCACTGGAGATTTCGCCGTTCTGGTTGTTGACCGCGTTGAGGTTTTTCAGCATCAGTAACGGCGCGTTGATCAGGCCTTGCTGGTTGTTCAGTTGACCGTTGTTCAGGTCCAGGCTCAGTGAGGTCTTGCTGTAGAGCTGCCCGCCCTGCTGATCAAAACCCGTCACGCTGGCGACCAGATTTTTGTCACTGGCAATACGACTGTGCGTGCCGTTGCTGACCTGGCCGGCAGTCAGAGTGAGGGTGTCATTGCTGATCAGGCGACCGGCCTGGGTATTGTCAAAAGCACCGGTGGTAACGCCTACCGCACCCTTGGCACTGAGTGTGCCCCCGCTATTGCCCAGGCTGGCACTGTTAAGGATCAAGCCTTGGTCGGTGGTCACGGCGCCATTGTGGTTAGTCATCGCACCGGTAGCGGTTAGCGCAATGGCACCGGCACTCGATACCTTGCCCGCCGTATTGTTCAGCCCGGCCGTTGTGGCGGTGATGGAGCCTTGACTGGTGAGCAAGCCGCCGGTGTTATTCAGATCACCACTGTGGGTCAGGGTCAGGCCTTGTTGGCCGGACACCGTGCCGCCGCTGTTGTCCAGGCTCAGGCCTTGCAGCGTCACCTTGCCCTTGCCGAACAACAGGCCTTCGCTCTGATTGATGACCTGCGCCACCTTGAGCCCCAGGTCGGTACCGGCCAACAGCTTGCCGTTACCGCTGTTATTGAGGCGGGTACCCGCCAGGTTCACGTCTACGGCGCTGGAGATTTCCCCGGCCTGGTTGTTGATGTCATCGACGGTGAGGGTCAGCGCTTTTGTCGCGCCGATCAGACCGCCGTTGCGGTTATCGAGCGTGCTGCCGGTCAGGCGCAAATTACCTTCGGCGACCAATTCACCTTTTTGCTGATTGAAATGGGTGACGTTGGCCGTCAGATCAGACTTGCTGGAGATACGCCCGTCGGTGTTTTCCACGGTCGTCGCGTCGAGGCGCACCGGTCCCACGCCACTGAGCAAGCCGCCCTGATTACTCAGGGTCGTGCCCAGGTATTGGATCGCCGATTGCCCGCTGAGCAGGCCCTTGTCCTGGTTATTCAACTGGGTGACGTTGAGCTGCAGGTTCTTGTCGGCACTGACCTTGCCGCCACGGTTGTCCAGGCTTGCCGTGTTCAGGGTCAGCAAGTCTCTGCCGCTCAAGCTGCCGCCCCGGTTATCGAGGCTGCCCGCCTGCACATCCATCGTGCCTTTGGCGGTGAGCAGACCGTTGTTCTGGTTGTCCAGCAGGCCCGTGATACGCGCGGTGAGGCTGCCGTCACTGAGCACTTTGCCGGTGTTGCTGTTGTCCAGGCTGGCGGCGGTGATCGAGGCCGTCTGGCCGGTGCCGAGTACGCCTTGACGGTTGTTCAGCGCGCCACGCACATCAACGTTCAATGAGGTATCGCCAGTGACCTTGCCGCCGCTGTTATTCAGGCTGACGGCGTGCACTTCACTAGCCCCGGCGCTGGAAACCTCGCCTTGAGTATTGGTCAAGGCACCGTCGAGGTTGAGCAACAGGCCTGCGCCACTGGTAAGCGTGCCGCTGCTGTTGTTCAAACTGGCGGCGCGGGCATCGAGTCCGCTGGCCGAAATCAGACCTTTGACGTTGGTCAGCGCCTGATCCAGGCGCAGGGTCAGGCCCTGGTCGCTGAGCAATTTGCCGTCTGTGTTGTCCAGACTATTCGCCGCGAAAGTGAAACCCTGGGCGCTGGAAATTTCACCGCTCTGGTTGCCGACGTCGGCGAGGTTGTTCAGGGCCAGGGCTGGACCACGGATCAAGCCGCTTTGGTTGTTCAACTGCCCCTTGTTCACGTCCAGGGTCAACGACGTGACGCTGGTGAGTTGACCGGCGTTGTTGTTCAGGCTGGCAACGTTGGCGGTCAGGCCCTGGTTGCTGGCGATACGGCCAGCGGCGCTGTTATCCACGGCGCCTGCGGTGAGGTTAAGGGTATCCAGGCTGGTGAGTTTGCCACCCCGGTTGTTGATAGCACCGCTGGCGGTGATGCGCAGGCTCTGGTTGGCTGTCACCACACCCGCGACGTTATCCAGTGAAGCGATGTTCAGCATGGCCGCGCCAAGGCTCGACACCTCACCGTTGCGGTTACTCAACTGGCCGAGGGTCGCCGTCAACGGACCACTGCTGTTCACCAGCCCGCCCTGGGCGTTGAGCAATTGGCTGGCATTCAAGGTCAGGCTGCCCGTGCTCAGCACTCGGCCTTTGTTCTGGTTGTCCAGGGTACCCGCACTAACGTTGGCGACCTGTTTAGCACTCAAGGTTCCGCCCTGGTTGTTCAGGGCTTGTGTCACGTTGACGGTCAGGTTGCGACTGGCAACCAGACTGCTGGCGTTGTTGTTAACGGTTTGCGCGGTGAGGTTCAGATCACCTGTGGCGTTGCGGGTGTTATCCGCGTTGACCCCGGCCTCGATAATGCCGTTGTTGGTCAGTTGGCCGCCGCTGGTCAAGGTGACGCTGTCGCGGGCCGCGAGGGTTTTACGGCTGTTCAGGTCGCCTTGGGTCTGCACATCCAACGCCGTGCCGGCGTAGACCGGTCCCTGGGCGTCGAGGCTTGCGGCCTTGATGTTGACCGCGCCGCTGGCCGCCGCCTGCGCCAGGCTCAAATGGCCATTGGCATCCAGCTGAATATCCCCACCACTGGCCGCCAACGTCCCGTCCAGCTTCACGCCCACACCGGCTTCGGTGCCCACCAGCTTGATCGCACCGGCGTACATCCCGCCTAACGCCGACGAGTCAATCGCCAGTTCCGGCTTGGCGCTGCCGTCATCGGCACGTACGGTGGCATTCAGGGTCTGGGCGTTGACGTCGTTACGCCCGGCAATCACGGTCAAGTTGCGCGCATTGATCTGCGCGTTGATCTTCGCCGAGCGGGTGATGATTTCGAAGCGGTCGACGTTGCTGGCGTTCAGGCCCTGGCCGTCGATGGTCACGGCGCCGCCATCGACCTGGTAACGGTCCAGGCGACCGTTATCGAGGATGGGTTTGCCGGTGGTCAGCGTGACGTTGGGGGTGTTGATGAAGCCGCAACCGTTGCAACTGATGCCGTAGGGGTTGGCGACGATGACCTTGGCCGACTGCCCCGCCACTTCGGTGTAGCCCCGCAACTGGCTGGGGCTGCCGCCGTTGACTTCGTTGAGGATGATGTTGGCAGCGCGGCCCTGCAGGTTGGAGTTACCGAGGATGATCCCGCCCAACTGGGTCGACTGCGTGGTGGAGGTGGCGTTGTTGAGGATCAGCCCGTTGGCGCCGACGTTGTAGTCCTTGAACTGGTTGTGGGACAAGCCACTGCCATTGGGCGCCGCGATGTTAACGATCGGCACGCCATTGCCGGCCTGGCCGACGCTGGTGCCCGGTGCGCTGACCACAATGCCTTCGGCCTGGGCCAGCAATGGCTGCCAGAACAGCGCATTGGCCAGGATCAGGGCCAAGCCACGTTTGGGCAGGCCCAGGAACGCGTCACGGCTTTTCAGGGCAGCCGAAGGCTGGCGAACAAGGAAGGCAAACTGGCGAACATCCATTTCAAATTCTCGATGCAACGGGGCGTTGAATTACAGGAAAAAATCCATGCGGAAGTAGATCGGCGCTTCGCGTTCAAGCAGCGTGGCCGGTCGTTCCAGCGAGTGGGCAAAGGTCACACTGGTGCTGACGTATTGGCCACGGGCAAACAGCTCCAGCGAGTTGCTCGAGACCCGGCCGTGTAACTCGCCGTTGTAGCGCGCATTGCGAATCACGCCTTGGTCATAACCAACACTGGCGCCGTACTCACCGAACACCGGGCGCAGCCACTCCAGCGTCACCGGGCGACTCCAGCGCAGGTCGTTGCGCCAATAACTTCCACTGTCGCCACTCAGTTGCTGGTCCTTGTAGCCACGAATCGACGAGGAGCCGCCGAGGCTCATGCGCTGCGGGCTGAACAACACATCTTCACTGCGCTGCCCGGTGGCCAGGCTGGTGAAACTGAAGGACTCGCCCCACAGCTTGAACGGTTGCAGGTAGCTGATGGTGGCGGTGTATTTGCGGTAGCGCGCATCCGGCACGCCCGGGCCGGGGTTGTGATTGCCCTGGGCGTCGAACGCGCCGGTGCCGTTTTGCATGCCGACGTCGAGGTTTACGAAGGCGCTGCCAATGCGGCGCCCGTGGTTGATGCCCACCTGCAACTCGCTGAGACGGTTGCTGCTCTCTTTGAGGTGGCTGTCGTTGATGTAGTTATTGGTGCGCAGATGGGCCAGGCCCACGTTGACCGAGGTTTTGCTCAGGGCGTCGCGATGGATCACCCGTTCGGCGCGCAATTGGTGGTTCTGGCTGTCGCCGGTTTGCTTGAAGTCAAAGCCGTCGCCCTGGGCCACCGAGCGGTAATCGCTCTGGTTGTAGCTGTAGCTGAAGTTCCACCAACCCCACGGCACGTTGTAGTAGAGCATGGCGTTTTTAGAGGTTTTTTGATGGTCGCTGATCGCGTCGTGGCCGCCGCGCAGCACCAGTTGATCAGCCAGGCCGAGTGGGCTGTCCCATTCAAAGCCGGTGCCCCACTGCTGCTCGCCGGTGCTGCGCTGCCCATCGTTATTGCGCGACAGGCTGGCACGCCAGGGTTTTTGCGGGTTGTTTTTGACCAGCACCGTGCTGCCGCCCACTGCGCTGCCGGGCGCCAGTTCCATTTGCGCCTGGTTGGACGGCAACCGATTGAGCTGATCGATGGCCTGCTCGACTTCTCGCAGGTTGAGCAAGTCGCCGGTGTGGCCGGGAAACGCCATGGCCAACTCGCGCTCGGACAGGGTGCTGTTGTCGGCGCCTTTAATCCCCTCCAGCTTGCCTTCCACCACTAATACCTGCAGACGACCGCTGGACAGGTCTTGTTGCGGCAAGTAGGCGCGGCTGGTGACCAGACCTTTGTCGATGTAAGAGTCGGTCACGCGCTTGAGCAATTCATTCAGTTGGGAAACCCCCAGGCACTGATTGAGATAAGGCTTGACCAGGCGCTCGCGCTCATCGACAGACAGGTTGTCGGCGCCCTTGAGTTCAATGTGCTGGATGGGGAAGCAACGGGTATCGACGGGGGTGGCGGGCGCCGCCGGTTTCAGCTCTTTGCCGGGCAGGTCCTTGAGTTCTTCAAGGCGCCGCTGTTGCTCTTCCAGCAGGCGGTTTTGCCGGTCGCGAATCAGGTCCTGGTCACCTGGATTGGTCGCGGCGAAGGCGCTGTTGTGAGCGCTGAGGCACAACACTGTCAGGCACAGTAATGGCCGAATCCATGGCGTGGACAAGTGCATATTCGATCCGTCGATAATTGAAGGCGGAACGCTATCATCGAACTTTGAATATGCCAACATTCCGGCAATATATAAAACAATCAGAATTAGAGATATAACTTATTGATATATATAAGAATGAAATAAATTTGTGCATTTTTTGGTATTTAATCTTTCCGACAAACGGCAATAGACCTTGGCTTGACACTCTCAAAATAACGACTAATGAAATAGGAAACTTCCTAAATAATAGCGAAATTTTCTTAACGCCATAAATTAGCCACACCGCTCATGCGCCGCTTCTAGTGCTCCAACGCATACCGCCGACAATGGTTGAGATACCCCTGCTCATGGCTGCCCACCAACTGCACCACGCTGGTCCATAACCACGACGGCGCATCCAGCTGTTTGGAGCGGTTTTCCTGCAACACCGCCATCCACTCCTTGCGCGTATCGCGGTCCATCTGGCGGGCATGGGCGATGCCGACCACACGGGCCAGGTAACCGGCGGCGTGCATGGCGTCGATCTCGCTTAGCTCATCGAGTTCCAGCTTCATGTCTTGAGGCAGCAGTTCACGGATGAAGAAACCGTGATCGAGAAAACGTGTGGCCAGCATGCGCTCGCCCAGGCCCGGTGACAGCTGGCGGGCGCCTTCCACCACACGCCGGCCATTGTCGCGTGGCATCTTCGCGCGTGCCGCCCGGGGCGCGGCAGCGCCGACGGCTTCCTTGATGTCGATCAGGCAATATTCCTGGTCGTCCTTGTCGCCCACGCCCAACAAGGCTGCATAACGCAGCAAGCCGAGGGAGCTGCAGCCTTTGACCCAATAGGCCGAATCAAGCAATTGGACCTTGGCGTCTTTGGGCCGGCCTTTGAGCGAGGTCACCAACTGGTGGATTTCATCCGAGGCGCAAACACTTTGCAGCGCGCTTTTTTCCGCCCGCGACAATGACCAGAAGTGCTTGCCCAACGGAATCGTAGGCCGGGCATTTTCAATGCGTTCACGCGCCAGGTTTTTCCAGGTGCGTTCCACCGCGCTGCGCATGCCAGCCTTGACTTGGGACGGACGCGGCGGCGCTTCATCGGGCTTGTCTTTGAAGGCTTGTTCGTAGCCCACCATCATTTCTTCGAGCATGCGTGCGGTGGTCACGCCCGGCAGGTCCGAGCCGCGTGCGGCGGTGGCCAACGACAGCGCCAGGCGCACCAGGTCATGGGCCGGGTTGCCGATCACGGTTTGGTCGAGGTCGCGGATATGCATGTCGATACGGCCCTTGGTATCACCCGTGGGGCCGAGGTTGCCCGCGTGGCAATCGCCGCAGATCCAGATCGCCGGGCCATGGGGCAAGCGGCGGCCGGGCTGGCTGTGCAGCCACTCGTAAAACTGCACGGTGCTGCCGCGCACATAAGCATGGGCCGAGCGCGCCATCTTCAGGTTGCGCAGTTGGATGAGGTGGGGCATGCGGGCAGAGGGGCGCGGAATTTTCATGGAAGCACTCGGTACGGGGTACGGTAGAGGTTAACCCGTCACGAATGTTTCATTTTGTTTCAAGAATAAAAACTTCAAGCCTGGGCGCTGTGTGCCTTCAACCAGCCTTTGAACGCGGCCATGGCCGAGGTTTCTGCCCGCGATTGCAAGCGCGTCAGCCAATAACTGCCGGTGCTGATGCCCACGCTGAACGGCTGGCGAATCACATCACTCTCCAGTTGCCGTGAGAACATCATCGCCGGCGCCAAGGCCACGCCGATGCCCTGCTGCGCGGCCTCCATCATCGCCAGGGACGAGTCGAACACGATGCTGCGCGGCACCGGCGTGTCGGCCGGCAGCCCGGCGGCCTGGAACCACAGGTTCCATTCATCGGCGCGGTAAGAGCGCAATAAGGTGTGCTTGAGCACGTCGTCCGGCGTGTGCAATTGCTCGGCAATCTGCGGCACGCACAGCACGGTCAACGGCGCTTCAAGCAACTGGCAGGCGTCGGTGCCATGCCAGGCGCCAGCGCCGAAGCGGATCGCGTAGTCGAGACCCTCGGCGGCAACGTCAACACGGTTATTGTGGGTCGACAGGCGCAGGTCGATAAATGGGTAGCGGCTTTGAAAGTCCGGCAAACGCGGCAGCAACCAGCCGACGGCGAAGGTGCCCACCGCCCCGACGGTGAGCACTTCACGGTAATGGCCACCTTCGAACTGGCCTAAAGTAAGGGCAATCCGGTCGAAAGAGTCGCGCACGACCGGCAGCAGTGTTTCGCCTTCGCGGGTCAGCATCAGGCCGCGTGGCAGGCGCTTGAACAAGGTGACGTTCAACTGCGCCTCCAGGCTTTTGACCTGATGACTGACTGCCGCCTGGGTCACACACAGCTCGATGGCCGCTCGGGTGAAGCTCAAATGCCGGGCGGAAGCTTCAAATGCGCGCAACGCATTGAGCGGTAAATGGGAGCGCAGCATGCATGACCCTAAATTAACTAATGGCTGATGCGAGATATCATCGTTTGCCCGCCGAACAAAATCCACCTAGATTTGCCCCGCCTGCGCAGGCCTTGATCGTCAGCACATCTTTTACATGGAAGCGAACCCGCATGAATCACACCTTACAAAAAATTCTGTTCAGCGCCCTGTTAATAGGCTCCGGTAGCTGCATGGCCGCCACCGACCTGCGCACGGTAGTCGATGCCAGCGTTGCGCCGCTGATGCAGCAACAAGGGATTCCCGGCCTGTCGGTCGCGGTGGTTAACCAAGGCAAGGTTCAATACTTTAACTACGGTGTTGCATCAAGGGAAACCAAACAGGCCGTTAACCAAGACACCCTGTTTGAAATCGGATCGATCAGCAAAACCTTTACCGCCACCCTCGGCGGCTACGCGCAGGCCACCGGTAAGCTCAAGCTCTCGGATACCGCCAGCCAGCACCTGCCAGCCCTGGCCGGTGGCGTATTCGATCACATCAGCCTGCTGCAACTGGCGACCTACACACCGGGTGGCCTGCCGTTGCAGTTTCCCGACGCGGCCGACAATGCCGGTGCCATGCTCGGTTATTTCCAGCACTGGAAACCCGCGTATGCGCCGGGCGAACAGCGTTTGTATTCCAACCCCAGCATCGGCTTGTTCGGCTACCTCGCGGCGCAAAGCCTGGGGCAGCCGTTTAACGTTGCCATGGAGAAAACCTTGCTGCCCAAGCTGGGCCTGACCAACACCCACGTCAGCGTGCCGGCGAGCAAAACCGCTCGATATGCGCAAGGCTATGACAAAAATCTGAAACCCATTCGCGTCAGCCCCGGCGCCCTGGACAGCGAAGCCTACGGTATCAAGACCAGCACCCAGGACCTCGCCCGCTATGTGATTGCCAACCTGCACCCCGAGACCCTGGAAAAACCGCTGCAACAAGCGATCTCCACCACTCACGCGGGTTACTACACCGTCAATGGCATGACCCAGGGTCTGGGCTGGGAACGCTACCCCTACCCGATCAAGCTGCAGGCCTTGCTGGAGGGCAACTCGACCGAAATGGCGATGCAGCCGCACAAGGTCAATTGGCTGACGCCGGCGCAGGCACAACCGGCCAACGTGCTGTACAACAAAACCGGCTCCACCGGCGGTTTTGGCGCGTATGTGGCTTACGTACCGAGCAAGGACATGGGTGTGGTGATTCTGGCTAACCGCAATTACCCGAATGCCGAGCGGGTTAAATTGGCTTATGCGATCTTGAATGCGATGGACAACTAAGGCCTGACAAGAATCAAAGGTGGGAGCTGGCTTGCCTGCGATGGCGGTATATCAGTCACCGAATTGGCTGACTGAACCACCGCTATCTCAGCATAGGTATCTACACAACTGCCGGTTAAAACAAAGCCTGCGGTACGCCACTTGTTGTGGCGAGCAGGCTTGCCCTGCGTTGGGCTGCGCAGCAGCCCCCAGCAAGGGCACTGAAATTCTTTCTGAAAGAACTCAGCGCCTGGTTTTGGGGCTGCTGCGCAGCCCAACGCAGGGCAAGCCTGCTCGCCACAGGGGAACGGGGTGCCTTCGAACGTATGGCGATCGCAGGCAAGCCAGCTCCCACATTTTCAGACCGTGTTACATGCCCAGCCAGTGCGGCAGCGCCAGCGAGATAAACGGCAAGTACGTGACCATGATCAAAAACACCAACAAGATCATCAGCCACGGTAACGCTGCGCGAATCGTCTGCCCGAGGGTCAACCCGGTCACCGCCGAGGTCACAAACAGGTTCAACCCTACCGGTGGGTGTACCAGGCCGATTTCCATGTTGACCACCATCACAATCCCCAGGTGAATCGGGTCAATCCCCAGCTTCATGGCAATCGGGAAGAAGATCGGCGCCAGGATCAGCACAATCGCGGAAGGCTCCATAAAGCTGCCGGCCACCAGCAACACCACGTTGACCATGATCAAAAAGCCAATCGGCGTCAGGCCTTCGGAGATCACCCAGGCGGTGATTTCCTGCGGGATCTGTTCGGTGGTCAGTACATGGGCAAAGAGCATGGCGTTGGCGATGATAAACATCAGCATGATCGCCAGGCGCCCGGATTCCAGCAGCACCTTGGGGCAATCGCGCAGCTTCATGTCCTTGTACACAAACAGCGCGACAAACGCCGAATACACCGCCGCCACGGCCGCCGCTTCCGTCGGCGTGAACATGCCGCTGTAGATGCCGCCGAGGATGATCACCAGCAACAGCAAGCCCCAGAACGCGCGGCGTGCGCAGGTCAGCCACTCGCGGAAGGTCGCACGTGGCTGCGCCGGCAGCTTCTTGATGCGCGCGACGATGTAGATCGCGACCATCAGCATCAGGCCCAGCAGCAACCCTGGAATCACACCGGCCATGAACAGCTTGCCCACCGAGGTTTCGGTGGCTGCCGAGTACACCACCATCACAATCGACGGCGGGATCAGGATGCCCAGGGTGCCGGCGTTGCAGATGATCCCGGCGCCGAACTCCTTCGGGTAACCCGAGCGCACCATCCCCGCCACGGCAATCGAGCCCACTGCCGCCACCGTCGCCGGCGATGACCCGGACAGCGCCGCAAACAGCATGCACGCCAGAACCGCCGCAATCGCCAGGCCGCCTCGGATATGCCCGACACAGGCGTTGGCGAAGTCGATCAGCCGTTGCGCCACACCGCCAGTGGTCATGAACGCACCGGAGAGCAGGAAGAATGGAATCGCCAGGAAGGTGTAGGCGTCGGAGGTTTCAAACAGCTTGATGGCCAGCGAACTCACCGAGTCCTGGCTGAACATCAGGATCGACACCGCGCCGGACAGCCCCAGGGAAATCGCAATCGGCACCCCGAGGAACATGAACACGAACAACAGCAAAAACAGACAGAGCACGGCCATCAGTGACGCTCCTCATGGCTGCCGGCCAGCTTACTGGCCTCCCCGGCCTCGTCGGCCAGCCCCAACCCGACCTGACGGTGGGTAAAGATGCGATAGAAAATTTCCAGGTAGCGGATAAACACCAGGGCAAAACCGATGGGCACGATGATCACGATATCGCCCACGTCCACGCCGTATTGGTCGAGGTCTTCGGCGCCGATCTGCGCGGTCATCACCGCACTCACCCACTTGTAGCTGGCGACCATGAACAGCCCGGCGTAGGCCAGGCAACACAGGCAGGCGAGCATGCCGAGCAGGCGTTGCACCGGGCGTTTGGTCAGCTTGACCAGCGCATCTACGCCAAGGTGGCCGGCGGTGCGCACGCCGTAGGAGATGCCGAAGAAAATCAGCCAGCCGAACATGGCCTTGGTCAGCGCCACGCTCCAGGTCATGTCCTGGGCCCAGGTCATGGTGTGGTCGCCCAGGGCACCGAAAAAGCTGCTGCTCCATGCCCACTTGTCAGACAGAGCAAAAAACAGGGTGTAGATGTTGTTGAGCATGACGTAGACGAATGTCACCAGGGTCATGGCGGCCAGCAGGAAGGCGATAAACCCTTCCTCCAGGTGCTCCCAGACGCGCCTTAGCGTTTGCATGGCAAAACCTCGCGAAGCGGGAATGATGTCGGGGTGGAAAGCGGAACAAACTGTGGAAGCGGACCTCTGTGGGAGCCGGGCTTGCCCGCGATGGGATCAACTCGGCGCTACAGATACACCGAGTTGCCTGCATCGCAGGCAAGCCAGCTCCCACATAAAGCCCTTTCCACAGTAGTTTTGGGTGGTCGCCCAATTACTGGTTGGAGGCGTCCGCCGCCTTGATCAGGTCGGCGCCGATCTCACCTTCGAACTTCTGCCACACCGGGCGCATGGCTTCGCGCCACAGCTGGCGTTGCTGCGGGGTCAGTTCGATGATTTCGCTGGTCTTGGCGTCGATGATCTTCTGCTTGGCCGACTGGTTCAGCGCTTCGGCCTGCTTGTTCACCTCGACGGTGACTTCGACCATGATCTGGTCCAGGCTGGTGCGCACATCCGGCGGCAGGCCGTTCCAGAACTTGGCGTTGGTGATCACCATGTAGTCGATCAGGCCATGATTGGACTCGGTGAAGTACTTCTGCACCTCGTTGACCTTCTGGCTTTCATAATTGGACCAGGTGTTCTCGGTGCCATTCACGGTGCCGGTCTGCAGGCCTTGATATACCTCGGCAAAGCTCATCTTGCGCGGGTTGGCGCGGATCGCCTTGAACTGCTCTTCAAGTACGCTGGAAGCCTGCACACGGAACTTCAGGCCACGGGCGTCCTTGGGTTCACGCAGTGCTTTGTTGGCAGAAAGCTGCTTGAGGCCGTTGTGCCAATAGGCCAGGCCGAGGATGTTCTTATCCTGCATAGAGGTCAGCAATGCCTTGCCCTGAGCAGCCTGGAAACGGTCGACGGCGGCCAGGTCGTTGAACAGGAACGGCAGGTCGTAGATCTGCACTTGCTTGGTGTACTGCTCGAACTTGGCCAGGGACGGCGCCAGCATCTGCACATCGCCCAACAACAACGCTTCCATCTCCTTGCCATCGCCGAACAGCGAGGAGTTGGGGTACACCTCGACCTTCACACGCCCCGGCAGCCGTTCTTCGGCGAGCTTCTTGAAGAGCAGCGCGCCCTGGCCTTTAGGCGTGTTTTCGGCAACCACGTGGGCGAACTTGATCACAATCGGGTCTGCCGCCTGGGCCAGGCCCGCGGCAAACAGAGTGGCGGCGCACAGCAGCGCCCGAGAAAGCTTGAGCATGGGGAATCACCTTCTTATTGTTGTGTTATAGGGCAAGGTGCCTGATGTGGTGCGTGTAGTGAATTTCGAATTTTAGATACCTGCGTTCGGCCAGGCCGAACGCCATACTTCAGAACAATGAAGATCCAGTGTGGGAGCTGGCTTGCCTGCGATGGCGGTGTGTCAGGCCGTCAATTCATGGGAGGGTCCACCGCTATCGCAGGCAAGCCAGCTCCCACATTTTGCTCCCGGTTGTTTCAGTCAGAGTTGGCCGGCCAGGAGCCTTTGTGCGCGCAGCAACACCGGCGCATCCACCATCTGCCCATCAATCTGATAAGCCCCGGCCCCATGGGCACCCGCCTCTACCACGCGTTTGGCCCAGGCCAGGTCTTCGGCACTGGGCGCCAGTGCGGCATGAATCACTGCCACCTGCTTGGGATGGATGCACAGCGCCCCGGCAAAGCCCATTTCATAGGCATGCCGGATCGAACGGCGCAGGCCTTCAGGGTCGTCGATGGCCGGGTGCACGCCGTCCAGTGGCGCCACCAAGCCAGCAGCACGGGAATGCACAATCAGCGCCAGGCGTGCCTGATCCAACGCAAACTGCGCAGCCGCGGAACCGCTGCTCAGGTTCAAGTCCAGCGCCAGGTCCAGGCCGCCAAAGGACAGGCGCTCGACCTGCGGCGCGTGGGCAATCTCAGCCACCGCCAGCAAGCCCTTGGCGCTTTCGATAATCGGCCATATCACCTTGCTAGCAGCCGCCACCACGGCCACCTGGGCGGCGCTCTCTACCTTGGGCAGCAGCACACCCGTCACATTGGCATGGGCTTTACAGAACGCCACATCCTCAAAATGCTCGGCATGCTCCGGCGCGTTGATGCGCACCCACACCTGAGCCTCTGGATGCGCTTGCAAGAACACCCCGAGGTTATCCCGCGCCTGGCGCTTGAGGGGTTCTTCAACCGCGTCTTCAAAATCCACAATCACCGCATCGGCGCCACTGGCCAGCGCTTTGGAAAACCGCTCCGGGCGGCTGCCGGGCACAAACAAGGCCGAACGAACTATAGGCTTTGGCATCACTTGAATTCCTTATTAGATAACGCCGCGTGCGCGCAGGCCGTCGATGGTTTGCGCCGAAAACCCAAGCTGATCGAGGATGCCCTGGCTGTGCTGGCCCAAGGCGGGAACGCCGTCCATGCGCGGGGTAAACGCAGCATTACGCGCCGGCGGCAACAACGACGGCAGCGGCCCGGCCGGGCTCTGGACTTCACGCCAGCTGTCTCGCGCCTTGAGCTGCGGGTGGTCCCACACGCCTTGCATGTCGTTGACCCTGGCGCTGGCGATCTGCGCGTTTTCCAGGCGTTGGATCACGGCTTCAGCGTCCAACTGCGCGAAGCTGTCAACGATGATCTGGCGTAGCACGTCACGGTTGGCCGAGCGCTTGAAGTTGGCCGAGAAACGTTCATCGGTAGCCAGCTCAGGCGTGAGCAGCACTTTGTCGCAGAACGCCGCCCATTCGCGTTCGTTCTGCAAGCCGAGCATCACCGTGCCGCCGTCGCCGGTGGGAAACGGCCCATACGGGTAGATCGTCGAATGCGCCGCCCCGGCCCGTGGTGGCTGGGGCGCGCCGTCGAAGGCGTAATACATCGGGTAGCCCATCCACTCCACCAGGCTTTCGAGCATGCTCACATCGATGCGGCTGCCCTGCCCCGTCTTGCCGCGCAACAGCAAGGCCGAGAGGATGCCGCTGTAGGCGTACATGCCGGCGGAAATATCGGCGATCGAGCAACCGGCCTTGGCCATCTGATCTTCACCCGGGCCACCGGTTACCGATAAAAAACCGCCCTCGCTTTGGATCAGCAGGTCATAAGCTTTCTTTTTCTCGTAAGGCCCGCCTTCGCCATAGCCGGAAATATCGCAGACGATGAGCCGTGGAAAGCGCTCATGCAGCGCTTCAAACGACAGGCCCATGCGCGCCGCCGCGCCGGGTGCAAGGTTCTGCACCAGCACGTCGGCATCGGCCAGCAGGCGTTGGAGGATGTCGCCGGCCTCGTCCTGCTTGAGGTCCAGGGTCAGGCTTTCCTTGGAGCGGTTGGTCCACACAAAGTGCGAGGCCAGGCCGCGCACGCGCTCGTCATAGCCACGGGCAAAGTCACCGGCGCCGGGGCGTTCGATCTTGATCACACGGGCGCCGAGGTCCGCCAACTGGCGGGTGCAGAATGGCGCAGCAATCGCGTGCTCCAGGCTGATCACGGTGATGCCGTCCAGCGGTCGTTGATTAGTCATGACGCTTCCTCAAAGCCAGTGGGCCATGGACGCTGCACTGCGCAGGTGCCAGACCTTTTCGATCAGTGCATTGGCCTGCGCGGGTGTGCGCGCACCGCTGAATTGGGTAAGGCGCCGGAATTTATCCGCGAGCTCCACCCGACTCAGGGTGTTACCAGGATCGCCCCTGGGTTCGTCGATGGCGCCCTGCAGCGTGCGGCCATCGAGCGTGGTGACAGTGACGCGGCCCAGCCAGCGCTGCGGGTAGGCGCCGTCGACTTCTGCGTCGAGGGTCATGCTGACCTTGTCGCGGAAAGCCGAGACGGCGGGGTCGGTCAGCGCCCGTTCGTGGAACTCGGTGAGCCCGGCTTTACCGTGCACGGCGATCAGGCCGAGCACGGTGCCCATGGAGAATTTGGCCTGGTGCACAGTGGCAGGCGTGGTCACGCGGCCCAGCACGTCGATGGCACCTTGATGGACACGCGTTTCAACCGTGGCGATATCTACAGCGCATAGCCCTTCGCGCTGCATCAGATCCAGCAGGGCATCCGCGGCCGGATGGGTGTGACGGCACGAGGCGTGGAACTTGAACGAGGTTTCCAGCAGCGCCCAGCGGCTGCCAAGGTCGGCCGATAACTTGCGAGGCTCGGCATCACTGGACATGCCTGCTGCCAAGCCTTGATCGCCTTCCAGAATATTGCGTGCGCCGGTGAGCCCGTCCGCCGTCAAATACGCCGCGAGCAAGCCATCCGCCGCCGCCTTGGCGGTGTGCAGTTGCTTGGAGTCGGCGGCATCGCGCAAAAACTCCCACAGCCCGGCGGCCTGGGTGCCGGCGCTGCCGAGCAGGTTGATGAACTGTTCCTGGTTAAAGTCCAGCAGTTTGCCCACGGCCACCGCCGCCGCCAGGGTGCCGACGGTGGCTGTGGTGTGGAAGATGCGGTAGTGGGACCGGCCCATGAATTCGCCGATGCGAATTCCGGCTTCATAACCGGCCACCGAGGCCAGCAGCAATTCACGGCCGGATTTGCCGAGGTCCTGGGCGGCAGCCAGCGCGGCCGGAAACACCACGGTCGCGGGGTGCAGCACCGAGCTGTTGTGCAGGTCATCCTGCTCCACCAGGTGTGAGGATGCGGCGTTCACCAGCGCCGCAAAATACGCGCTGGTGGTGCTGCCATTGACGATCACCTGGGCGGGACCGCTGTGGGGTCCCATTTTTTGTGCATAGCGTTCAAACAACGGGATCGGGTGCGCACCCTTGCTTGCCAGCGCCGAGGCCAACCAATCCAGATACAGGTCTTCGGTGCGTGCCAGTACCTTTTCCGGCAATTGTTCGTAGTTCAGGTCCGCAAGGAACCGGCACAGCGTTTGGGTATGGCTCATGCTCAGGCCCTCAGAAACTGCGTGGCAGTTCGAGCAGGTGCTCGGCCACGTAGGACAGGATCAGGTTGGTGGAGATCGGCGCCACCTGGTACAGGCGTGTTTCGCGGAATTTGCGCTCTACGTCGTACTCACAGGCAAAGCCGAAACCACCGTGGGTTTGCAGGCAGGCGTTGGCCGCTTCCCAGGACGCCTTGGCAGCCAGGTACTTGGCCATGTTGGCGCTGGCCCCGGCATTCTTGCCGCTGTCGTATTCTTCGCAGGCACGCCAGCGCATCAGGTCCGCCGCTTCGATTTCGATATGCGCCTCGGCAATCGGGAACTGCACACCCTGGTTCTGCCCGATCGGGCGGCCAAACACCACGCGGTCGCGGGCGTAGGCGCTGGCCTTTTCGATAAACCAGCGACCGTCGCCGATGCACTCGGCGGCGATCAGGGTGCGTTCGGCGTTGAGGCCGTCGAGGATGTATTTAAAGCCTTTGCCCTCCTCGCCGATCAGGCTGTCGAGGGGTAGCTCCAGGTTGTCGAAAAACAGTTCGTTGGTTTCGTGGTTGACCATATTGGCGATGGGCTGCACGGTCAGGCCGTTGCCGATGGCTTCGCGCAGGTCGACCAGGAAGATCGACATGCCTTCAGACTTCTTCTTCACCTCGGCCAGCGGCGTGGTGCGCGCCAGCAGAATCATCAAGTCGGAATGCTGGATGCGCGAGATCCAGACTTTCTGGCCGTTGATCACATACTTGTCACCACGCTTGATCGCCGTGGTCTTGATTTTGGTGGTGTCGGTGCCGGTGGTGGGCTCGGTCACGCCCATCGATTGCAGGCGCAATTCGCCGCTGGCGAGCTTGGGCAGGTAGAAGCTTTTTTGCGCTTCGCTGCCGTGGCGCAGCAAGGTGAACATGTTGTACATCTGGCCGTGCACGGTGCCGGAGTTACCACCGCAACGGTTGACTTCTTCGAGGATCACCGAGGCTTCGGCCAGGCCCAGGCCAGAGCCGCCGTATTCTTCAGGGATCATCGCCGACAGCCAGCCGGCGTCGGTCAGGGCTTTGACAAAGGTTTCGGGGAAGCCTTTTTGTTCGTCGATCCTGCGCCAGTACGCCGCGTCGAACTCGGCGCACAAGGCGCGCACGCCTTCACGGATGGCATTGAGTTCTTCGTTGTCATTGGGGTTCATTAACGGCTCTCCGCCTGTTGTTCCTGGATTATTCGAAGTGGACCTGAGCGGTCTGCGCCAGACCACCGGCGTTGCCCGCCCACAACTGCGCCACACCGGTTTCGGTCACGCGCCCACCGACCACAAATGGCTGCGGTGCAATCAGTGGGCGAACACCGCGATAGGCAAAACGGCGCAGGGTCGCGTCGGGATGGGCGCGGCAAAACGCGCGCAGGCTCAAGGTAGCGATCAGCGGGCCGTGCACCACCAGGCCTGAATAGCCTTCGGTGTCGGTGACATACGGGTAGTCGTAGTGGATGCGGTGGCCGTTGAAGGTCACGGCGCTGTAACGAAACAGCAGGGTTGGCGTGGGGCTGATCGATGCCTGCCATTCGCCTTCGGGCAAGGCGTCGCCACTGCCCTGTTTGGGCGGCGTCGGTTCGCGGTAAACGATGTCCTGTTCTTCGCGGATCGCCAGGCGACCGTCCTGGGAATAGTCATGACGCACGGTGACAAACAACAGCGAGCCGGTTCGCCCGGTCTTTTCTTCGACCTGGGTGATGGTCGACACGCGGGTCGCCGCCTCACCCGCGCGCAAGGCATGCACGAACTCGATGCGCCCACCGGCCCACATGCGATTGCGGTTATCAGCGGGCGGCAGGAACCCGCCACGGGCCGGGTGGCCATCGGTGCCCAAGGCCGATTCCGGCAGCGGGTCCTGGAAAAAACACCACTGCCACAGCGGCGGCAAATCGGCGCCCTGTTCCGGCACAGCTTCGCCAAAAGTAGCGGCAATGCGTTTGAGCAGGTTAAGGCTCAGGTGGTCGTGGGCGGTCTCGCTTCGGCCAATCCAGTCAGTGGTGCTCATCGGGTGCAGGTCCTCGGGCAGTGAGTGTCTGCCCCGGATCATGCAAGCGCCTGGCCGTTCTGAGAATTTGCATTTCAATAAACCAGCGTTCGGTTATGCTGAACGCCAACTTCGAGTCCGCCCTCATATCCTGTGGGAGCTGGCTTGTTGTGGCGAGGGAGCTTGCTCCCGTTGACTGCGCAGCAGTCTCCGGCTTTTTGGGGGCGCTTCGCACCCCAGCGCAAGCAAGCTTGCTCGCCACAACAAGCCAGCTCCCACACTTGAACCTCACCGTTGCCAAAATAGGGGTTTGCATGCATTTCGATCTCGCCGACCTGCGCCTGTTTATCCACATCGCCGAATCCCCCAGCCTCACCCAAGGCGCCAAGCGTGCGTTCCTCTCGCCGGCCGCTGCCAGTGCGCGGATCAAGGCGCTGGAAGGCCAGTTGGATACGCGCCTGCTGTACCGCGACAGCCGTGGCGTGGAGATCACCCCGGCGGGCGAACGGCTGCTGCACCATGCGCGGCTGATCATGCGCCAGGTGGATTACCTAAAAAGCGAGTTCACCCAATACGGCGTGGATTCGGCCGGGCATATCCGCATCTTCGCCAACACCACGGCGGTGACCGAGTTTCTGCCGGAGGTGCTGGCGGGTTTTCTGTCCCAGCGCCCGGGCGTGACCGTCGACCTGCAAGAGCGTTTATCCCGCGACATCGTACGTGGCGTGCTTGATGGCACCAGCGACATGGGCATCATTGCCGGGCCGGTTGAGGCAGCAGGTTTGCAGGTGTTGCATTTCAGCACCGATGAATTGGTGTTGATGGTGCCCGTGGGCCACCCATTGGCCGACCAGTCTTCGGTGACGCTGGAGCAAACCCTGGCCTACCAGCACATCGGCCTGCACGAAGGCAGCACGTTATTGAGTTTTTTGCGTGAACACGTCGATCGCCTGGGCAAGCAGTTGTCGCTGCGCATTCAGGTGTCGAGCTTCGAAGCGATCTGCCGAATGGTCGAGGCCGGCGTGGGCATTGGCATCATTCCCGAATCCGCCGCCGTGCGGCACAGCCGGACCATGCAGTTGGTGACGGTGAAGCTCGATGAGCCGTGGGCGATTCGCGAACGCAGTATCCTGGTGCGCGAGCTTGAGGCATTGCCGGGCACCATTCGGGCGTTGATCGCCACCTTGATGCCGGACACACTCAGTGCAGGCTGATGTTGCGCTGGCTGGCGTTATCAATATTGATATGGCTCAGCCGGCCCTGCCCATCGAACAGCAACAGATCAGACCCGAGGCGGCGAAGCTGGGCCGGCGATTGCGGCCAGTGCAACGTGACGCAAAGCCGATCGCTGGCACGGTGGATCACGTGCCAGCAGGTGTCGTGCTCCTCAACCCGATAACTGATCAGCAACCAGTCCTCAAATAGAAACGGGCTGACGGACTCATCCCATTCTTCTTCCGGTAAGTTGCCAGGCAGCCGGTAGCGCTTTCGAACCCCGTGCTGCTTCAGTATCAGCGTGGGTGTTCCATAGTCGTGCTTGATCCGATACTGCGCCGATTCAGCGGTGGCACTGGGAACCTGGAAGTCCGTCGCGACGATGTCAAACGCGCTTTCGCGACTGACCAGGCGCCGCTCCGGCAGACGATAATGCCACAGCATCAGGCACCCGCCCGGCGCCGACAGCCACAGGTATTCATTGTGTTCATCCACCTTGATGGCACGCACCGACTCCGGTAGATCACTCACATGCCAGAGCGTGTCAAAGCCACGGTCAACATCCACCACGCGCAACTGCGGGCCTTTGCCGATGGTCCAGTTGCTGCCATCAAACGCGTGTGCAAAGACATCCATGGCCAGCATACCGAGGTCTTTGGCGACACGATTGACCAGGTCCAGTTTGCTCACGCGCCATACATTCCCCCGCCAGATCAGCACCAACGCAACCTGTCGGCTATGGGCAATCACGATTTTCTGCGCCGGTACAGCAAAGTGAAACAACGTTGTGCCCGCCGCATCCACCACCATCACACCCGACTCGCCCAGCGCCACCAGGTAACGCTGGTCTTCCAGCGGCGCCGCGTCGAAAATCGGCCGGCTGCCAGCCGCCGGCGCAGCCCACTCGCGGGTGTCGCCCAAGTGCTCCAGTGAGACCACGGGCGTACGCTTCAGGGCTTGGCCCGGCAAGTCCGCCTGAAGCGCTTTATCGCGACTCATCTTGACCAGCGCTTGTAACTGGTTATGGGTCAGTTGGCCTTGATCGCTGAATTGATCGGCCAGAATCGCGTGCACAGTGGCACCTGCCAGCCAGGCCAAGGCGGTGGTGTGTGCCTTGTGTTGCAACAACGCCTGCGCCAGGGCGGCGCGTTCCCCGGCGCGCGCGGGGTCGTCACGCAATTGCTCGACCCACGGCCCGTAAGCGTGCAGCGTTTCGGGCAACAGGACCGCGCGTTTAACCAGCGCCTCAATGCCCAAGCGCCCGCCGGCAGCCTCGGCGTTGAGCAGCCATTGCGCGGCGCGTGGCGCTCTGCGGGCAGGCTCCAAATAACATCGACGGCTTGCAACCACAGGCCTTTGGCGATCAACGACTCGGCCCATTCCAGGCGCAAGCGGTCGGCGGCTTCCGGCGACTTGGCCTGGAGCATCACCACGGCGTCAGCAAACGCATTGTCGCGCCGCGCCACCAGCACGGCGCGCTGCCACTGCTCGGCCAGGCACAGCAAGCGCACGATCACCGCAGGCGGCATGTCCCACGCCAGGGCCAGGTCAGCGGCCTGCTGATAGCGCGCGTGTTTCTCCAGGTAATCGAGAGCTTGCTGATGCTCCTTGAGCAATTCGGCAAGGACAAACACCGCTTCCTCGATACGACCGGCACGGTCCAGGCGTTCAAAAGTCTGGCGATACACCTGGCGCAAATGCTCGGTCAAGTCGTCTTCAAACAGCATCGAGCGCGCGGGGCCAGCCTTTTGGCTGAGGCTCAAATCCTCGCGGCGCTGTGGCGTACCAAAGCTCTGTTCACCGCTGGAGGCAGCGCTGTTCAAGGGGATCGCGTGGCGCAAGGCTTCTTCGAAATTGCCGTCTTCGAACATCTCCAACATGCGCTGCATGTAGGCGGCCTGGCGTTTGCCATACAGTTTGGACAGCTGGGAATGCTGGGTCAGCCGGGTCAACAAACGGCGCCACGCGGCAGGTTTATAACTGCGCGGGGTGGCACGCGCAGCGATGCCTGGGTTAGCGGGTGCGCGAGCCACCGGCCGGGGCGCCGCTTGGGCGGGGGCAGACGCGCCACGGTGCAGGAAGCGGTTCAACCCGTACAACAACGCGGTGATCACCACCATCCAGATCACGGCGCCCAGGAGCATGCCGCCGAAGGACTGTGTGTGCTCGGCCAACAGCGCGGCGGGCTCGCTCTGGCCGAAGAGGCGGACCAGCCCACCCAGCAGTACCAGGCCGATCACGATTTTCAGCACCGGGGAAGAGACTTCGCGGGCGCTGTTTGCGTTGTTTTGCGCAGACGCCGCGCTGGCGCCAGGCCCTTTACTCGACGTGTGACGCGGGCGCTCCAGCAGTGCTTGCATGATTGCTTCGCGCTCCGGGCTGACGGGCTCCAGTGGCCCACCGAGGATTTCACGCAGGTCGGTGACCACCGCCTCCGGCAGCGTTGCCGGCAACGGGGTATGGCAGTCAAAGGTGTCGAGCAGCGTGTAGGTACTGATGTCGAGCCACAGCCCAGGCGTCAGCACGTGTGCATCGCGCAACTGCAATGCATGGATCTGGCTGCCGCGCACCAGCCACAAGTCGGCAACGGGCAGCCCGCGCAATTCCTCAGGGTGCAGCGCGGCAGACGACAAGCCCAGGCCCTGGCGGATTAGCGGCCAGCCGTGCAGGCTTTCGCAGTGTACCGGGCAAGGTGTGTGGAACTGCAGCAAGTCGCCGTCGGCAAAACGGTAGGCACGCGCGTCGACTTGCCAATACTTGAGGATCAGGCGCCTGCGCTCGCTCTCATCAAAACGCTCGGCGGCAAACCATAGGCCGTCAATCTGTTGGTGCCCGGTGAGTACCGGGCGGCGAATCAGCATCCGTTCTGGCTCATGCATTGGCAGCTTCCTGGGTGAGCTGCGGTGCCTGGTTGCACATCACTTGCAAACGCATGGAGCGCTCGCCAACCGAGTAAACCAGTAATTCGCGGTCAGTGGTCAGTACGGCGATCAAGCCGCTCATGGGGCAAAAGCTCGCGCGGGCAATTGGCGCCGAGGTAGTGAACAACGTGCGCTGTTGCCCCTCGGCGTACAGCCCGACGCTGTGCTGGTTCGGCCCCAGCAGCACCAGTGAGTAAGCCGGCCGTTGGGCGTACGTATAGTGCAGGCCGATGGCTTTCCAACCGAGCGCCAAGTCGATCTGTTCGTGTTTCGCCGGAAAGCTTTCATGGGTCACCAGGCGCCAACTCTGGTAGCCGTCCTCGGTGGTCAGCAGCGCGCAACCACCGCAGTACTGGCGCCAGTAAAAGTTGGCAGCCAACAATACCTGGCTGACGCCCGCTGCCGAGCCGACCGCATGACCATTGGCGCGTAAACCGTCAGCAGACCCGGAATACGCGACAATCTGCCCGCCTTCTCTGCGCGCATAAGCGATGGTCAAGGGGTCGACCTGCACCAGGCTCATCACGTCATCCGCCACCTGGCAAAGTTGACGCGACTTCCAATAGGCAAGCCGCCCCTGGCTGTCGAGCAAGTACACACGCACGGCGTTCTGACTGTGCAGCCAGACACTCGGCAGGAACGTCGCGGTGCCCGGTGGCAGTTGCAGCTGTTCACGGGCGGGCTTGTCGACGGTGGGCATACCGGGAATGTTCCAGAACGTCAGGCTGTCGTTGTCGCTCAACACGGCACCGAGGCTGCGGTGGTGAAAGGTGGTGCTCAATACACGCTGATGCTTGCCCCACAGACGGCGTCGAACCTCCAGCGACTTTTTCTGGTTTTTGTGCGGCAGCTTGATCACCACCATGCCCGCCTCATCGAGCAGGCGCAGCGCCACATAGTTACCGGCGCTGGAGATTACCGGCGGCAAGGTCAAGGCTACGCGTGGCACCGCACGTGCGAGATTCGGCGGCGGCGCCTGGACTTCATCGTCGAACTGGCCTTTGAGCAGTTGCACCGCGTGCGCCTCATCCGGCATAGGCAACAGCACGCGCCGCACAGAACCGGCTTGCAACTCGAATGACAGGCTGTGCCCATCCAGGCTGCGCTGCACCTGCACCCGGTGCGTACAGGTCTTGGTCGTGTCCTTGGGCAAGCGTTGCCCGACTGTCCAGCACTCACCCAACGTCTCACCCTGCGTGGCAAGCCATTCCTGCCAGGCTTGCCAGTGCGCCGGGGCGACACTTTCATAGGTGCGCGCCCTGAGCAGTTGCTTGAGCTGCCCCGCGCTATCGAACTCATGCAGCAGCGGCGCGCCTTGCAGGATGCCCCAACGCAACTGCGCCCCTGCCTCCTCGGCACGCCGGGCCAGCAGCATCAGCAAGGCGATATGCACCAGCCGCGCGGCGCCCCATTGCAACGGGCCGGCGTCGAACAGCACGACAATCAGGCGGTTGGCTTCACGGGCGCGGTACTGCGGCGCCAGGAACATATGCTCGCCGCCGACAGCCCTGCGCATAAACTCATCCGGCACTTCATCGGCCAGCAGCCATTCGCTGGAAAGCAGGCGCTCGTAAGGCCCACGGCGTTGCAGATCGCCCACGCCATCCGGCTCAGGCACCCCGCCTTGCTGCCTACCGCGCAGTGGCCCCAGCACCGGGTTAAGCCGCCCAAGCAAGTCGGCGAACAGCGGCAGATGCTGCGGCGCAAACCACTCCAGCCACTGGCGCCAGGGTTGCAAGGCTTCAGGCAGTTGCATGGCGGGTGCCCCAATTCGTCGCGATGTGCTGAAGGTGTTCAACCGTCACCGGCAACAGGCGATCCAACGGCACTACGGCTTGCGGTTCGCGCCACAACAGCAAGGGCGAGCGCTTGAAACGTGCCGACAGCGTCTGGCCGAGCAAGTCTACCGGCACTGTCGGCTCCCAACTGGTGGGAAGCCATACGCCAGGCGCGCCGGGGTGTACTGCGGCGTATTCGACACCGTCGACCCACGGCAAATCCGCCACCGCCCCAGTGACGACCAATACATCGCCATTGGCGGTAGCGTGCAAACGGGCAGCCTGTTCATCTGCGAGCAGCAGCAAGCGCGCAAGCAAGCGGCGCGCGCCGTCGCCCCATCCGACGGCGGCTTGTGGTTCGGCAGGCACCGGCCTTGGGCGCCAGGTCCAGGCGTAGTGGTCTGCACTCATGGCGTCAGCATTCGGGACAGTTGCCCGCGTACCTGCTGCAAGGTTTCCGGCATTGTCTCGCTATTGAAGTTGGCGTCGATCTCGCGCAGCAGCCCTTCGAGGACCGGGCTGTCGGGCGGCTCGCTGCGGGCCAGGTAGTCTTGCGCAGTTTCCAGCAAGCGATTCAAGCGCGACATCGGTTGCAAGGTGGCCTCTTCGACCGCACTGAACAAATGGCTGTTGCTGGACGCGGCAAACAGGTCGCGCAGCACCTCGCGGCCATGCTGCTGAGTCTCTTTAGTGGGCAGCACATACAGCAGGGGCCATAGATCCGCGTCGCTGGCTTCCAGCCGCCCGCCCAGCAACGCGGCGGCCGCGATCAGCCGTTGAGACTTGACGATACGGCGGTCCGATAACGCTATGCCGGCTTCGCGCAGGCGCCGAATCGCCTGGGCCAGGGCTGGACGCACCGCGCCCAGGTCGACGTTTTTCAGGGCTTGGCTCAGCGTATCCAACTGGGCCATACCCAGTAACTGTTGCACCGGGCGCTGCTCCGACTGCCAACCGCCCGCCAGCATGGCTTCCAGTTGATTGTCCGGCACCGAATCGACGAACAGGTGCAACAGGAAGCGGTCGCCAAACGCCGCCAGTGCCTCATCGTCCGGCAAACCGTTGGCCGCGCCGACACACACACGCAGCGGACATTGAATTTGAGTATGACCTCGGCGAAAGCGACGCTCGTTGAGCACGCCCAGCAAGGTATTGAGAATGGCGGTCGAGCCCAGGAAGACTTCATCGAGAAACACGATATCGGCCTCTGGCAGCATGCCGCTGACGTCGGTTTCCACCGTGCCTTCACGCAATTTCTTCAGGTCTACGGCACCAAAAAGCTCCGACGGCTCAGTGAAGCGCCCCAGCAAGTATTCGAAGTAACGCCCACCCATGGACTGCGCCACACGGCGTACCACGGCGCTCTTGGCCGTGCCAGGCGGGCCGATCACCAGAATGTGCTCTTGGGCGACCGCCGCCAGCACAATCAGCTCGGCCAATTGCTCGCGCCCGATCAATCCTTCGGTCGCCTTGCGCACAGCGTGGCGGATTTGCGTGGCAGCGCTTTGCAACTGAGCAATCATGGGTGTCTTCCCTGAAACCAAAGCAGAGAATCTTGCCTGAGGCTAAGGTATTAGCAAAGTGTTGTTACACACTCTTAGAGGAGCCAGCCCATGCAACTCGAAGGATCCTGCCATTGCGGCGCCGTAACATTCAGCCTGAACAGCCAGCATCCCTACCCGTACCAGCGTTGCTATTGCTCGATCTGCCGCAAGACCCAAGGCGGCGGCGGTTATGCGATCAACCTGGGCGGCGACGCCAAGAGTTTGAAGGTACGCGGGCGCAAGCTGATCTCGGTCTACCACGCCAAGCTCAAGCCCGAAGGCGCCAGCCGCGCGCATGCGAGCACTGCCGAACGGCATTTTTGCTCGCAATGCGGCAGCGCCTTGTGGCTGTTCAGCCCCGAATGGCCAGAGCTGATTCACCCGTTTGCTTCAGCCATCGACACGCCGTTGCCGGTGCCGCCTGAGCACACGCACCTGATGCTCGGCTCGAAGGTGCCGTGGGTCGAAGTCAGTGTGCACAAGGGCGATTTGCAGTTCGACGAGTACCCCGAAGAATCCATCGCCCAGTGGCATGAGCGTTTGGGGCTCGCGCGTTAACACTCTTTGACAGTTTCTCGACAAAGCTCTCAAAGATTGTTGGCCAGCATCGCCTTAGCATTCGAGCATCCAAACCACCATTCGGGTGCTCTTCATGTTTCGCACATTGCGCGGTATTCCGTTATGGGGTTGCCTGCTCGGCACGCTCGGCTGCCACGTGCAGCCGCCTGCCCCGCCCGCGATTCCCAAGGGCGATTACGGCGCGATCATCCGTTACCTGCAAGCGCGCATCCCCAAGGACCTGGCCCGCGAGAATGTGCCCGGTTTGTCGATTGCGCTGGTCAATGGCCAGGAGCTGATCTGGGCGCGCGGCTTTGGCCTGGCCGACAAGGCCCAGGGTGTGCCGGTGACCGCCAACACGGCGTTTCGCGCCGGCGGCATTTCCAAACTACTGACAGCCACAGCGGCCATGCAGTTGGTCGACCAACAGCGCCTGGCCCTCGACGCGCCGATCCAGCAGACCTTGCGCGAATTCTACGTGCGTTCGCGCTTTCATACTGACCAGGCCGCCGCCGACCGCGACATCACCCTGCGCCGCCTGCTCAGCCATCAATCCGGCTTGCCCAGCGAGCACCTGCGCGACGTGCGCAGCACTTACGCCATGGGCCAGATGCCGATGCGGGTGTCGGGTGTATGGCTGAGCAGCCCGCCAGGCTCGCAGGTGGCGTATTCCAACCTCGGTTATTCGCTGGTCGGTGCGGCCATCGAGCGCAGCAGCGGCAAGAGTTTTGAAGCCCAACTGCAAAGCCGCCTGCTCAAGCCCCTGGAGATGAACCAGTCGAGTTTTGTCGGCACCAGCACGCAATTGAGCTTTCGCGCCCTGGGCTACGAAGACGGCGTGGCAAGTACCGATGCACAGGTGCGTGACCTTGCCGCCGGCGGGTTGTGGGCCAGCCCCAAAGACCTTAGCCATTATGTGCAGATGCTGTTTGCCCACGGCCTCTATAAGGGCAACCGTGTGCTTGAGAGCCCGTCGATTGATCAGATGTTCACCCAGCAAAACACCGGCAATGCCCTGGACTTCGATTGCCAGATGGGCCTGGGCTGGTTCCTGGCGCCCTGCGGCGATGAACCCGTCGCCCCCGGCGTGCGCACTTACCAGCACAGTGGCGGCGGCGATGATTTTGCCGCGCAGCTGAGCGTGCTGCCAGACCAGCAGTTGGCGGTGATCATCATGGCCAATGACAGCAACGCCGAAGAACTGGTCGCGCGCCTGGCCACCGAGACCCTGCGCCTGATGTTCCAGGCGCAAACCGGGCAGTCCGTGTGCGCCGACGACTGCCAGGCGCCCAGCCATGGGCTCAAGTTGCGCCAGGTGCCCGCCGCCGTCGACCGCAAGCGCCTGGCCGGGTTTTATGCCACGGCCTGGGGCGTATTCCGGGTCAAGGATGAGGGCGATCGACTGAGCGGTGAGCTGGCCGGGTTTGACTTCGAGTTATTGCGCGACGAACACGGCTGGCTGCGCGCGCAGAAAAAAGTCCTTGGCTTTTGGCTCAAGGACTTGGGTGAACTGGGCCGCGTGCAGCTGGACGTGGTCACGGTGCAGGGCCGCCAAGTACTCACGGCCCGCAGCCATGGCCAACGCCTGGCCATCGGCGAGCGCATCGACCCGCCGCCGCTGCCGCTGGCGTGGGCCAACACCATCGGCACCTACCAGGTGCTTAACACCCACGAACCCGACGCGCCGTTGAGCGGTATCAGCGTGCGCCTGGAAGAAGGCTTTCTGGTGATTCGCGGCCAATTGCACAACGAGCCGCTCACCGACTACATCCTGCTTCCCGTCGACAACGCCCACGCGGTGCTGGCCGGCAACGGCTACGGCCTGGGCGACACGGTAAGCCGCCAGGTAAACGGACTCAGCGCTTCGGGTTACTCCTTCAAACGCACGCAATCGCGAGATAAACCCTTGAGTTTCTGAACCTGGGCTGAAGCAAAAGCCATCATTGCGCACCGATACAATTTACCAACAGAACTGAACACCCCCTGCCGCTACGTTGGTGCTCGAACGCTTCATTCAATATCAACCGATCAGTGACATCGTGCATTGGCGCGCCGACCAACGCGCCCATCGCATGAATACCGCAGTATCCGTATTTAACCGGGGAACGACCATCAAGCCTCTTAACCGATCGCATGCCTTTCGATCGCTATGCGCACTCTCGTTAGTGTCAATGGCGCTTGCAGGATGCTCAACTGCCCCCCTGCCGGTATTGAAACCGTCTACACCGGAGCAATGGCGCAACGTCCAACCTTCTCTTGCGCCGCCCCAACCCGATCTGAACCAATGGTGGCATGCATTCAACGACCCCCAGCTCAATGCGTTGGTGGATCGTGCACTGCAAAACAACCTGAACGTCGCCGTAGCGGTGGAGCGCTTGCGCGCCATCCGGATTATGAGCCAGCACGCGCAGTCCCCTTACCTGCCCTCGCTGAGTATAAAAACCAAGGATGCCGTCAGCCCTGATACCAGTACTTCTTATTTCCTGATCGGCTTCGATTCGGTCTGGGAGTTGCCATTGTTTGGCATGCAACAAAGTGCCGAGCGCCTCGCCCAAGGGAACCAGGCATTGGCGGATAACAACCTGCGCACCCTACAAGTTTCATTGGTGGCTGAAGTCAGCCGGCGCTGGATCGAATTGCGAGCAGCCCAACAAACGGAGCAGACCCTTGCAACCCTGCGCGAAGTTGGCCATGGAAAACTGGCACGGCTGCGCGCCCGGGAACAGCTCGCACTGGCCTCCTGCGCAGACGTTGCCGCTGCACAGGCTGAACTGGCCCTCGCTGAAATGGCGCTGACGCGCGTGCACCAGCGGACAAACCGCAGCGCGCAGCAATTGGCATTATTGTTGGGCCAGAGCGCGCCCGACCCTCTTTGGCTGCAACCGGGGCGGCTACCGACGCTCGGTGACTGGCAACTCAATAGCGTTCCCACAGACCTGTTGCGCACCCGCCCGGAAATTGCCGGCGCCGAAGCCTCGGTGATTATCGCCGCCGGTGAGCTGGGCATGAGCCAGGCCGATATTTACCCGCACATCAGCTTCGGCACCTCACTGCAGTGGTCGCTCAATATCGCCAGCAACCGCAACAATACCCCCAATGGCAACAGCATCTTCTCGGCGGGCCCCGGCATCAGTATTCCCTTGTTCGACTGGGGCCTGCGCGTGGCGGCTGCGAAAGCCAAGGACCACCATCTGCAGGCCGCCGTCCTCGGGTATCGCCAAGCGGTGCTGGAGGGGGTTGCCGAAGTCGAAAACGCCTTGGGTGACCTGGAGCAATTACGTGCACGCGAACAATTGTCCCGTCAGGCCTATGCCGCCAGGCAAACCCAGCTTGACGCACTGCAACAACGGGCAGCGTTGAAGCTCTTGAGTCCATTGGACCTGGTAGAAGCGCAGGTTCAGACACTGCATGCGCAGCAACAAGTCGACCGGGCCGGCACCGAGCGTGCCATTGCCTACGTCGCACTCTACAAGGCACTCGGCGGCGCACCGTTGCCAACCGCCGCACCTCAGACAGCCACGCGCCATAAGGAGACTGACTGATGGTTGCGCTTGCACGCCTGACGCTGATCCATGAATGGCGGCGCTTCCTGCCAGCGATTATTGCAGTGGGCTTCGCAGGGCTGCTGCAACTGCTTCAGACCGCGTTGGTACTGGGTATCTTCAGCAGCGCCAGTGTGTACGTCACCGGCTCGCGCGCCGACCTTTGGGTGGGCTATCCCGGCACCCAAAGCGTCAACCTGGGTCGACCGATCGATGCCGGTGTAGAGATGCGTATACGCATGGACCCCGATGTCCTCAGGGTCGAGCCCTACCGCTGGGTGGATGCTGACTGGCGGGGTACCCGGGACACAGGTGGAGTCTCGGTATTTGTTTCCGGTATCGACGCAGACCCACAAGGTTTGATGTTCGCCCGCTTACTGCCCGGCTCGTTGCGGGCACGCCTGAATGAACCGGGAGCGGTCATCGTTGACCGCGCCGACCTCGACAGCCTGGGCCTTGATCCTGGAAACGCGGCCACTATCAACGGCCACGGGGTGCATGTAGTCGGCGTCATCAGCGGATTACGCGCACTGGGTGGGGTTAACGTGATCGCATCGTTAGCCACGGCCCGCCAGCTGGATACGAGCGCCGATACAGATCGCATGACCTACTGGGTGGCCAAGGTCCGAGACCCCAGTCAGGCGGACGCGGTTGCAGCACGCATCGACGGCAGCCCGGCATTCGGCAAATACGCAGTGTGGACCGCAGCGCAGTTCAGCTACCGCTCGCAGATGCATTGGATGTTCGACACCGGGGCCGGCGCGGGTGTGTTGTTTTTGGCAGTGATCGTGTTCCTGGTAGGGGCGGTGATTACCAGCCAGACCCTGGTAGCGGCTGTGATTGGATCGATCCGCGAATACGCAACCCTTAACGCCCTCGGCGTCGGCGTCACGTCTCTGCGCAAAGTCGTGATGGAACAAGCGTTCTGGGTGGGCGCCCTGGGCTTGCTGGGCAGCACTGGGCTGACCGGCCTGTTCTTCGCCCTGGCGCATTACTACAACGTTCCGATGACTCTTTCCCCCGTCGCAGCCCTGGCCTGCCTGCTCTTGAACATGACCCTGGCCCTGGTTTCCGGCCTGGCCGCGATGCACTCATTGCGTCATGCCGACCCAGCAAGCCTTTTGAGATAGAACCCACGATGACCACATCCTTCACCCTGCATGCCACTGGCATCGGCAAGGCATTTGTATCAGGCCAGGTTATGACCCCTGTACTGCACGACATCACCCTGGCAATAAGGCCCGCGGAACTGACTCTGATCGCGGGGCCATCCGGTTGCGGAAAAAGCACGCTGCTGGCGATTCTCAGCGGCTTGCAGCAACCCGACCAAGGCCGTGTGGAGGCCCTCGGGCAAAGCCTGGGAACGCTTGCCCCACGGGCGCTGGAGCATTTTCGGCTGCATCACACGGGCTTCATATTCCAAGGCTTCAATCTGTTCCCGGCGCTGACGGCCTTGCAACAGGTCGAGTTGCCCCTGAGTTACCTCGGGCTCACTTCGCAGGAAGTGCGCAGGCGCGCGACTCAGGCTCTGGAAGATGTAGGCCTCGGTTCGCGCATGGCCTTGCGCCCGGCCGCGCTGTCCGGGGGAGAAAAACAACGGGTGGCTATCGCCCGCGCCGTGGCGAAGGCGCCCGAGTTGCTGTTCGCAGACGAACCCACCAGCGCCCTGGACGCGGCCAACGGCCAGATCGTGATCGATATCTTGCACCGTATCGCCCGTGAACGCGGCACTACGGTGCTGTGCGTCAGCCACGACCCGCGTTTGATCAGCCACACCGACCGTGTATTGGCCATTGAAGACGGCCGCATCATCAGCGACTCCCACCATCACCTGCGGCCCGCCAGCCCTACCGCCCCCCAGGAACACTGCGTATGAATGTCCGCTCCCTCTCCCCTTGGCTGACCCTGTTCAGTGCCTGTTTGCTCCTGAACGGCTGTTCACGGGAGGATACGCCGGCTCAAGCCACGGCCTCGTCACCGACTTACCTGGCAGTGGCTCGCGGCCGCGTCGATGTCGAGGGTGGCCTGCTCAACCTGCAGTTTGCCCGCGATGGCGTGGTGGCCGCGATCAAAGTCAAAGAAGGTGATTCTGTAAAAAAAGGCCAACTGCTCGCCTCCCTGGACAGCGAACAGGCGCGCCTGGCCGTAAGTGCCGCGCTTGCCGACCAACAACAGGCTCAAGTGCACGCCAGGCACCTGCAAAGACAGTTCAACTTTGCCGACCAGAAAGCCATGCGCCTGTCAAAGGCGGCCGCGGCTGGAGCCGCAGATGGCCAGAGTGCCGATGATGCGCGCGAGGCCGCCGAGCAACTGCGCGACGCTATTGAAAAAAACCAAGGACACCTCGAAGCCGCCACAAGAACACTCGCCGGTGCGCGCTACGAACTGACCCAGCGCAACCTCTATGCACCGGCGGACGCCGAAGTCGTGCGGCGCCTGACCCAACCTGGCGCTACCGTTTCATCGGAGTCAGGGCCTGCCTTCGTGTTGCTGCCGAACGAGGTACGCATCGTGCGAGCCGAGCTGAACGAGTCGTTTATTGCGCAGGTCCACGCCGGTATGAAAGCCGAAATATCGACCGAAAACGGCAACGACCAACCGTCGCTGTCCGGTCATGTGGTGCGTATCAGCTCCGTGCTGGGTAACAGCACGCTTGAAGGCGACCCACAGGCACGAGCCAATATGCGTACCGTGGAATGCATAGTGGCGTTCGAACAACCTGCACCTGCGTCACTGCGTGTGGGCCAGCGCATGCTGGTACGGTTCGGGGCACCTTAAAGCCCTTGGCGGCTGCCCGCGACCGCCGGCAACCGCCTACTCGCCATACGCCCACGTCATCCGAAACGACGCCCCGCCCCACTCCGAGTCCAGCACTTCAACCTGCCCGCCATGCCACTGGCTGACGCGTTTGACCAACGCCAGGCCCAAGCCAAAGCCGCCGGTGCGGCGATCGCGGCTGGCGTCCAGGCGCAGGAAGGGTTCGAAGATTTTGGAACGGCCCTCCATCGGCACACCTGGGCCATCATCATTGACCCGCACTTCGTAACCATTGCCGAACTTGACCAGCGACACTTCTACACGGCGCTCGGCATAACGAATGGCATTGCGCAGCAGGTTGATCACTGCGCGCGCCATAAAGCGCGGCTCGATCTGGATAAAGTCGACGTCACAGGTGCGCAACGAGAGCTGCACACCCGCGGCTTCAGCTTCCAGGGCCACACTGCCGATCACACTATCGAGCCAGCTATGCGCTTCGATATTTTCCCGGGTGACCTGTGTGGCGCCGCGCTCCAGGCTGGCATAGGTCAACAACTCAGACACCATTTCTTCCAGTTCGCCAAGGTCGGCGTACATATCGGCGATCAATTCGCGGCTCTGGCGTGGGTCGGCCTGTTGCTTGAGTTGGTCCAGCTCAAACGACAAGCGCGCAATCGGTGTGCGCAACTCATGGGACACCGCGTTGGTCAGTTCACGCTGGTTGGCGATCAGGCTTTCGATGCGCTCGGCCATCTGGTTGAAGTGCCCGGCCAGCTCACGCACGGTGGAACGGCGCGGCAGCAGGATGCGCGAGCCGAGGTCGTTATCGCCAAAACGCTGCGCGGCCAGGCGGATATGCTCCAGGTCGCGCCAATGCGGGCGTACCCAAAAATACAGGACGATGGCCAGGCTCACACCCAGGAAGCCATAGGCCCACAGGTACAACCATTTGGGCTCTTCCGGCAGCTTGATCTGCAACAATTGCGGGCCGCCATCAATGGTGGTCAGGAACTCCATGAAGTCGCCGCGCACCACCAGTTGGCCGCCCGCCAACAGTTGCTGTTCGCGGTCATTGAGCGCCAGGGTGTCGCGCGGCACCAGCTTGAGGCGCAAACCATAATGGGGTTGCAGCTCAGCCAGGCGCGCATCGCGGGCCGCCCCCTGCACCGGTCGCAGTTGCTCGACCAGGCCATAGGCCGGCCCGCGCAAGGCTTCACGGTTATAAACCTCGTTGGCCTCGGGCAATAACTCGTCGAAGGTGTAGTTGACCAGCCAGATTGCCCCGGCCAACCCCAGCGCCAGGATCACATACAGGCGCAGAAACAGGCGCAGCATCTAAACCTCCCACGCAAACGGATTGAACAGATATCCCTTGCCCCAGATGGTCTTGATGCACACCGGTTCGCGCGGGTTGTCATTGAGCTTGCTGCGCAATTTGCTGATGTATACGTCGACACTGCGGTTCAGGCCGTCGAAGGCAATACCGCGCATGCGGTTGAGAATGTCGTCGCGCGAAAGGATAGTCCCAGAGTGACTGGCCAGCAGCCACAGCAACTCAAACTCCATCGTGGTGAGGTCGATGGCCTCACCGCCCAGGCTGACGCCCCGGCAACTGCGATCAATCGACAAGCGGCCGAACTCCAGCGCACCGCGCACCGTGGGCTCCGGCACCTGGCGGCGCTGCAGCGCGCGCAGGCGGGCGAGCAATACCGGCGGCTTGATCGGTTTGATCACGTAGTCATCGGCGCCCGACTCCAGGCCCAGGATGTGGTCCAGGTCGTCTTCCTTGGCGGTGAGGATGACGATGGGCGTGTCGGACACGCTGCGAATTCCCCGGCACACGTGCAGCCCGCTCTGGCCCGGCAGCATCAGGTCGAGCACCACAATTTTCGGCTTGAAGTCGAGAAACGCCGCCAAGGCTTCATCACCCCGATGCACCACGCGCACCTCGAAACCATGTTGCGACAGGAAATGCGCGATCAGCCCTGCCAGCTTTTCATCGTCCTCAACGAGCAGGACCTTGCCCAGACCCAGGTTTTCCATAAGTTCTCAGTGTGGATGCGCGGATTGAAGTGTGAGCATTATAGGTGGCAAGCTGGCCTGTAAAGGTACTGGGCGCGGCAAAAAAAGCCTTTCTGTGGGGCTTTCGAACAACCTTCATGTTTTTAAAGGTTTTTAACATTTCACCCGGAGTTTTTAACGTATCAAGTCGCGGCGTTCGCAGCCTTGCCCAAGAAAGATCGTGATTTTTCTGACAGCCATAACTCACGTCATTTTCGGAAGTTTCGACACTAACATTTATTGAGTACACGCCTTAAATTGTCACGACGCAGTGACAAAACAGTGACGCGGCCGTCGTTGACAGCCCAACAACGCCAATGAAACTATCCATGCACTTTTCAGCGACACCTGCCGGTGAAAGTCATGGAAGATAATTAAAATAAATATCAAAGGAGTTGATATTGTGCACCCGCAACTTTTATCGATTGCTACCCCTGGCGCTTACCTCAGCGCTTTATTCAAACACAGCCTTTATTTAATTTAGCGAACCGCTCTCACACAGCCGTTCTGTCTTTATTTAAGCGTGTTATTGAATACAGGTACACACCATGCTTTTGTATCACGAGGTCATCGAACATAACGCCTCCCGCCACCCGCACAAGTGCGCTGTTGCGCTCGATGCCGTCCATTACAGCTATGGAATGCTTCAAGCAAGAACGACACAAATAGCCCGACTGCTGGTCGCCAGCGGTGTTCAACCAGGCGATCGCGTCGCCCTGTATTCACCGATCTGCATCGATCTCATTGCCGCTTATCTCGCCGCCCTGCGCGTGGGTGCGATTACGGCGGCAACGCACCCCACTTGACGCTTTGATCGATTGAAACGAGAGCACCATGCGCAAGGACTACCTGGCTTTTTTTATCTCGTTGTTCCTGTCGCGGCTGGCGGACCAGATTCTGTTGTTTATCGTGCCGCTGATCGTATTCCAAACCACCAACAGTGTGTCGTGGGCCGGCTTGGCGTTTTTCGTCGAGTCACTGCCGCGTTACCTGGCGTTCCCGGTGTGCGGCGCATTGTGCGACAAGTTTTCGCCGGTGCGCATCCTGCATATCAGCCAGGTTTACCGTGCATTGGCGTGCGTGCTGGCGGTGGCGTTGTATGGCGTGTTCGACGGTATCTATTGGTTGGTGATCCTGTCGGCGCTGTGCGGCGTGTTGACGACCCAGGGCATCATGGCCCGCGAAGTGGTGATGCCGCATATCTTCAAGCATTACACCTATGCCAAGACCTTGTCCTACTCGCAGATCGCCGACCAGAGCGGCCTGGTGCTGGGGCCACTGGTAGCGGCGCTGATGCTGGAGGTGTGGGCCTGGCCGTGGGTGGTGGCGGGCATTGCCGGGCTGTTTGTGCTGGCGGACCTGGCGATGCTGGTCTGGCAGCGCAACACCACGGTCAGCCTGGAGAGCTTTGAGCAGCATCAGGATATCTGGCTGCAACCGCTGCGCATTGCCTTCGGGCATATCCGCAAACTGGCGGAACTGAAGCGGGTCATTGCCCTGGCGGTGGGCGTCAACTTGATCATCGGGGTAACGCTGGCCACGTCCGCGGCCATGGTCACTGGCCTGTTCGCCGCCGGCAAAGACGCCTATGCGTTGTTGCAGGCTGCCGGCGCGGTGGTGACCATCGTCATTCTGTTTTACCTGGCGCGTTCCAGCCTGCCGTTGAAGGTGCTGGGCGGGCTGTCTTATTCAATGATCGCGGCGGGGGCACTGGTCATGGCCGTCAGCCCTAACCTGTGGGCTTACACCCTGGGATTTTTACTGATCACCGGCTTCGACAAGATGTTCAACGTGTACATGCGCAGCACCCGCCAGCGGGTGATTCCGGTGCAGGACTTCGGCAAGACAGTGGGCGTGATCACCTTGCTCAACAACCTGGCGCAGCCGCTGGCGGGCCTGTTGATTGCCGTGCTGGCGGCGCCGTTGGGCACGCAAACGGTGATCCTGTTGTTGGCCGGGATCACCGCGCTGATCGGCGTGGCCGTCGCCTCAGGCTGGCACGCCACTGTGAAAGCGGAACTCGATGTCGGGTGACTCGATCAGTTCCTGCTCGGCGGCGCGAACCCGCTCGATGACCTGGGCGATGTCCTTGGCGTCGCCGTACTGGTAGGCAAGCTTCAGGTAACCCTGGAAGTGCCGGGCCTCGCTTTTGAGCAAACCGAAGTAGAACTTGCCGAGTTCTTCGTCCAAATGCGGCACCAGGGCTTCGAAACGCTCGCAACTGCGCGCCTCGATAAAGGCGCCGACCACCAGCGTGTCCACCAGCTTGACCGGCTCGTGGCTGCGCACAACCTTGCGCAAACCCGAGGCATAACGGCCGGCATGCAGTTGGCGCAGCTCGATCTTGCGCTTTTTGATCAGGCGCATGACCTGTTCGTGGTGCACCAGCTCTTCACGGGCCAGGCGCGACATCATGCTGATCAGGTCCACGTGGGCGTGGTACTTGGCGATCAGGCTGAGGGCGGTGCTCGCGGCTTTGAATTCGCAGTTCTTGTGGTCGATCAGCAGGGTGTGCTGATCGGCCAACGCGGCCTGGACCCAGGCGTCGGGGGTGCGGCAGCCGAGGAATTCGTGGATTTCGGGCAGGTTCATCGGGCTCACGGGCAAAAGGATCACAAAAGGCCGGCGATTATACCGACCCCGCCGCAGACCACCAGCTACTGGCCTTGATGTGCATCAACATGACGTCTGGCGGGCAGCAACTATAGTTGTTCCAGGCCCACCCTTTGGAGACCCCGACCATGCAAGCCATCCGCAGCATCCTGGTGGTTATCGAACCTGAGCATTCAGAAAGCCTCGCGCTCAAGCGCGCCAAGCTGATTGCCGGGGTCACCGGCGCGCACCTGCACTTGCTGGTGTGCGACAAAAAGCACGAGCATTCGGCGCTGCTCAGCCTGCTCAAGTCCGGCCTGCAGGAGGACGGCTACAGCGTGACCACCGAGCAGGCGTGGAATGACAGCCTGCATGAAACCATCATCGACGTGCAGCAGGCCGAAGGCTGTGGCCTGGTGATCAAGCAGCACTTCCCGGACAGCCCATTGAAAAAGGCCCTGCTGACGCCAGCAGACTGGAAACTGCTGCGCTACTGCCCTACGCCGGTGCTACTGGTAAAAACCTCGACGCCCTGGGCCGGCAAGGTGGTGCTGGCGGCCATTGATGTGGGCAACACCGACAGCGAACACCAGGCACTGCACAACGCTATCGTCGACCATGGGTTCGATATTGCAAGCCTGGCCAAGGCCCAGTTGCATGTGATCAGCGCTCACCCTTCCCCCATGCTGTCAGCAGCAGACCCGACCTTCCAGCTCAAGGAAACTATCGAGGCGCGCTATCGCGAGCAATGCAAGGCGTTCCAGGCCGAGTTTGATATCGACGACACCCACTTGCATATTGAGGAAGGCCCGGCGGATGTATTGATTCCCAAATCTGCGCAGAAATGGCAGGCAGCAGTGACCATTATCGGCACGGTGGCGCGCACCGGGATTTCCGGAGCGCTGATCGGTAATACGGCGGAGGTGGTGCTGGATGCGGTGGAAAGTGATGTGCTGGTGCTCAAGCCGCAGGCGTTGATGGATCACCTGGAGGAGTTGGCCACCAAGGCCTGACGTAGCCTCTTCAGACTATGGAGATCAAAGGTGGGAGCTGGCTTGCCTGCGATAGCGACCTTTGAGTCAAAACACCTTTGGCTGATCTGCCGCCATCGCAGGCAAGCCAGCTCCCACATTGACCTGCGCGGTCAGTGTCCCAGTGCGTCTCTCAGGAACCCCGGCGCGATATAGCGTTGGTAATGCGCCTCGGACAAGATAAAGAACTCACGATCGATGGCATCGCGCAATTCCGGCAAGGGCCACTCACGAAACTCCGGCAGCAACACCATGCCATAGGCTTCCAGGTTGGAAATCACCCGCGCGCCTCGGGCGATCAACTGGTAGGCCCAGCAGTACTCGGACTGGTGCGGCACGAAGCGAATCTTGCGCAGCTCAAGCTGCCCGCGCAGCATCTTGGGGTCGAAGACTTCCAGTTTGCCGGCCATCACTTGCACCAACAGTTGCTCCAACCGCAGCCATACCGCACGTTTTTCTTCTTCGTTATAGCCATTCCACTGGATCACTTCATGGTGGAAGCGCTTGCAACCGCGGCAGACGAGATCGCCGTAAACCGTGGAGCACAGGCCGACGCAGGGGGTCTTGATGGCTTGGTTGGACATGGGCAATGCACACAAATCAGCGAAACAGTGCGCCATGTTAGCCCTTTGTCTAAGGTTGATCACCCAGCAAACTTGGCTAGGTAACTTACCTTTAGATTTTTTTTGCCGTAGAATCATCCGGCCTTGTAAGGCGCCAATAATCCGCTGGAAGCTGTTTTCAAAGCGTCACGAGCACAGTCGTTCCTTCAGAACGGTGTTGGCGCAGGTTCGACCCGGTAGGTCAGAGCCCGCGCCAACCCTCATCAGCTCCGTTCTGCAGGCGTAAAACTTTGAAAGCAGCTTCTGTGAGGAATGCCGGCAGCGCTGGCTTTGCGGCCCAAAAAGCCCCCGAGCGCATGCGTGCCGTTCATTTCTGGATGAGCGTCCCGTGGGACCACTGATGAGGGTAATAACTGTGCTTGAAGCCTACCGCAAACATATCGAAGAGCGTGCAGCACTGGGTATCGTTCCCCAGCCGCTTAACGCCGAACAAACCGCAGGCCTGGTCGAGCTGCTGAAGAATCCTCCGGCTGGCGAAGAAGAATTTCTCGTTGACCTGATCACCAACCGCATTCCACCAGGCGTTGACGAGGCTGCCTACGTCAAGGCCGGTTTCCTGTCCGCCCTGGCCAAGGGCGAAGTCACTTCTCCCCTGATCGACAAGAAACGCGCGGTTGAACTGCTTGGCACCATGCAAGGCGGCTACAACATCGTGACGTTGGTCGAGCTGCTGGACGACGCCGAGCTGGCCCCTGTCGCGGCCGCCCAACTCAAGCACACCCTGCTGATGTTCGATGCGTTCCACGACGTGGCCGAAAAAGCCAAGAACGGCAACGAGCACGCCAAAGGCGTGATCCAGTCCTGGGCTGACGGCGAGTGGTTCCGCAACCGCCCAACCCTGGCCGACAAGATCAGCCTGCGCGTCTTCAAGGTCACCGGCGAAACCAACACCGACGACCTGTCCCCTGCCCCGGACGCCTGGTCCCGCCCTGACATCCCGCTGCACGCCCTGGCCATGCTGAAAATGGCGCGCGAAGGCATCGTGCCGGACGAGCAAGGCAAAACCGGCCCGATGAAGCAGATCGAAGAAATGCGCGGCCAAGGTTTCCCGATCGCCTACGTCGGCGACGTGGTGGGTACCGGTTCGTCGCGTAAATCGGCAACCAACTCGGTACTGTGGTTCTTCGGCGACGACGTACCTTACGTGCCGAACAAGCGCGCCGGCGGCTTCTGCTTCGGCAGCAAGATCGCTCCTATCTTCTACAACACCATGGAAGATGCTGGCGCACTGCCAATCGAATTCGACGTCACCAACATGAACATGGGCGACGTGATCGACCTGTACCCGCATGCTGGCAAAGTCTGCAAACACGGCACCGACGAAGTCCTGACCACCTTCGAAATGAAGACCCCGGTTCTGTTGGACGAAGTTCGTGCCGGCGGCCGTATCCCGCTGATCATCGGTCGCGGCCTGACCGACAAGGCGCGTGCTGAACTGGGCCTTGGCCCTACCGACCTGTTCAAACTGCCTGAAGCACCTGTCGACACCGGCAAAGGCTTCACCCTGGCACAGAAAATGGTCGGCAAGGCCTGCGGTCTGCCAGAAGGCAAAGGCGTTCGTCCTGGCACCTACTGCGAACCGAAGATGACCACCGTAGGTTCCCAGGACACCACCGGTCCAATGACCCGTGATGAACTCAAGGACCTGGCGTGCCTGGGCTTCTCGACCGATCTGGTAATGCAGTCCTTCTGCCACACCGCGGCTTACCCTAAGCCGATCGACGTGACCACCCACCACACCCTGCCTGACTTCATCATGACCCGTGGCGGTGTTTCGCTGCGTCCAGGCGACGGCATCATCCACAGCTGGCTGAACCGTATGCTGCTGCCGGATACCGTCGGTACCGGTGGTGACTCCCACACCCGTTTCCCGATGGGCATCTCGTTCCCGGCCGGTTCCGGTCTGGTCGCGTTCGCCGCAGCCACTGGCGTAATGCCACTGGACATGCCGGAATCGATCCTGGTGCGCTTCAAAGGCAAAATGAAACCTGGCATCACCCTGCGTGACCTGGTTCATGCCATTCCTTACTACGCGATCCAGGCTGGCCTGCTGACCGTAGAGAAGAAAGGCAAGAAGAACGCCTTCTCCGGCCGCATCCTGGAAATCGAAGGCCTGAACGACCTGACGCTGGAACAAGCCTTTGAGCTGTCCGACGCCTCGGCTGAACGTTCGGCTGCCGGTTGCACCATCAAGCTGTCCAAGGACTCCGTCACCGAGTACCTGAACTCCAACATCACCCTGCTGCGCTGGATGATCGGCGAAGGCTACGGCGATGCACGCACCCTGGAACGTCGCGCCCAAGCGATGGAAGCCTGGGTTGCCAACCCGGAGCTGATGGAAGCCGATGCCGACGCCGAATACGCCGAAATCATCGAGATCGACCTGGCCGAAATCAACGAGCCGATCCTCTGCGCACCGAACGACCCGGACGACGCCCGTCTGTTGTCCAGTGTTGCCGGCGAGAAGATCGACGAAGTGTTCATCGGTTCGTGCATGACCAACATCGGTCACTTCCGCGCTGCCGGTAAGCTGCTGGAGCAGGTCAAGGGTCAGCTGCCAACCCGTCTGTGGCTGTCGCCGCCGACCAAGATGGACGCTCACCAACTGACCGAAGAAGGCTACTACGGCATCTACGGCAAGGCTGGCGCGCGCATGGAAATGCCGGGCTGCTCGCTGTGCATGGGTAACCAGGCACGTGTAGAGCCGAACTCGACGGTTGTGTCGACTTCGACCCGTAACTTCCCGAACCGTCTGGGTGATGGCGCGAACGTCTACCTGGCCTCGGCTGAGCTGGCGGCAGTTGCCTCCACGCTGGGTCGCTTGCCGACCGTCGAAGAGTACATGGGTTACGCAGCGAAACTGGACACCATGGCCAGTGACGTTTACCGCTACCTGAACTTCGACCAGATCGCCGAGTTCCGCAAAATCGCAGCAAGCGCCAACATCCCGGTGATTCAAGCCTAAGATGTTGTGATTTAAAAAACGCCGCGCATCGCAAGATGCGCGGCGTTTTTTTATGCGTGGAATAGGATATTCGTCACACTGATAAACAATTGTGGGGGCTGGTTTGCCGGCTGTGGCGGGCTTTTTGTGTTGTTTTGTGTACATATCCGTTGCTGCGGTAACGGATATGTACACCACCAACAACCCGCCATCGCAGGCAAGCCAGCTCCCACATTTTTTGATCATTGGCACTCACGGCCTGGCGTGCAACGCCAACTGCACCGCACCATCAACACTCAAGGCACTCAGCAAAACCTGTGGCGCAACGGCTTCGGGCAAGGCTTGCAGCACTTCCATCGCCGCATGCCGCACCCGCGCCAGTACCAGCCGCTTGCCCTCCCCGTGCACCTGCGCAAAAAACGCCGCCAGCGCCTCGATACTGGTGCCGTCAAGGTCGGGCGATTCTTCCAGGCTCAACACCACCGCCTCGACCGGCGACTGACGCATCAAGCGCAACGCCGCGCCCAGGATGCGTTCGGCATTGGCGAAAAACAGCGCCTCACTGGGCCGCACAATCAGCAAGCCAGGCACCTGCACCGCATCCGCATGGTGTTGTCGGTCAACAAAGTCATGACTGTCGCCCAGGCGCCCCAGCACTTGAATATCCGCCGAAGACATCTGGCGCAGCATCAACACTACGCTGATCGCCACCGCCACCAGCAAGCCATCCAGCACGCCCAGCACAAGCACTGCCGCCACCGCGCAGATCACCAGCAACCGGTCGCGGCGCCACAGGAAGTAACGGCCCAGGGGTTGCAGGCTCAAGCCACGGCCCAGCGCGTAGATGACGATGGCTGCCAGCACCGGCTCCGGCGTTAACGCCACATACGGCAGTACCGTCAACACGATCACCAGCACCACCAGCGCTGCAACGATGCCCGCCAGGCGCGAACCGGCGCCGGCAGCCTCATTCGCCGACGTGGCCGAATAGCCCGCACCGGCGGGCATACCGTGGAACAACCCGGACACCAGGTTCGCCGCGCCCAGCGCCAACAGATCGCGATTGGATGACACCCGGTCGCCATGTTTAAGTGCGAACGAACTGATAGAGCCGTAGGACTCCGCATACAGGATCATGACCAAGGCAAAGGCCAACTCGCCCAGGCGCAACCAATCCGCGAACGGCAGCACGGGAAAGTGCCCCAGCTCCAGGCGCAGATCAATCATGCCGATCAAGGCCACGCCATGGGCCTGCAAGCCCAGGTACTGCCCGGCAACAATCCCCAGGACCACCACCAGCAAGCCGCCCGGCAAGCGCGGGATTCGCGCGCACAGCCATAACACCGCCAATGCTGCCGCTGCCACCAGCGCCGCCGGCCAGTTCCAGTGCGCTAATTGCTCCAGTAACTGCGGCAGAAAGCGGATCAGGTTGTTATCGGTCAGGTGTACGCCCACCACACTGGCCAGTTGCTTGAGGATGATGATCAGCGCCAGGCCGAAGGCAAAACCGCGCAACACCGGCTTGGCGATAAACGACGTCACACCGCCCAGCTTGAACAAACCGGCCAACACAAACAGCACGCCGGTGATCAGCACCAGCCCGAAGGCCAGGGACAGTCTCAGCGCCGGATCATCCCCGGCCAGGCTGGCGGTAGCTGCCGCCAATACCGCCGCAGAAGAGGAAGTGGCCGAGACAATTGCAAAACGGCTGGTGCCCAACAGGCCGTAGCACACCAGCCCGGCAAACAAGGCGATCACACCGGCCTGCGGCGGCAACGCAGCGATGCTGGAATACGCCACAGCCTCCGGCAGCAGTAACCCGGCGATGGACAACCCGGCCAGGATGTCCTGGGTACGATTGGGGGGTACGGCAACGGGCGTAACGGTTTCAGTTTTCAATCGGCCCAACCCATCCTGGCAAATAACGGGCTTCCTGGCTGCGCGCCAGAGTCATGGCCTTGCCCAACAATTTGGCATTTGGCTGGCTGACAACATCGCTGCCGATACGGCTGCGAAAGAAGTCCGCCCACAAAAACTCGCTGAACGGTGTTGCGTCCTTGGCGTAACCGCCGGCGGTACGCAGCAGGCCGGCAAGGCTGCGGTAAGGGTCGTCCTGCAGGTCGGTAATCTTGCGGGGAATGGCCTCATAGGTACGCCGCAAACCGCGCGCGTCGTAGGGGTGGACCCATTGATTGAATGCCATGACATTCCAGAAGGTGCTGCGCTCCACGAAAGACAGGTCCTTGAGCATCAGCAGCGACACACTCTTGACCTCTTCCAGAATCAAAGCCATACCGAAGTGGTGATGGTCGGTGATGTAGTAGCGCTCGTCCGGCCCCAGCACACAAGGGAACCAGTGCTTGTCGAGGGCGGCGGCGCGCTCCTTGCGCTTGAGTTTGGTCCAGGCGTCGCGCTTGGCAGCGACTTCAGCCATACCGACCGTCAATTGTGTAGGGTGCAGTTTTTCCAGCTTGCCTGTGACCAATTGCGGGCGGGGCCGAGCCATGAGTATCTCCAAAGGGAACCAACACGTCGACAGCTTAGCCCTCATTGGCATGGGGATTTTTTCGGACACAAAAAAAAGCCGATTCACGCAGTGCGCGAATCGGCTTTGTTACCCGGCGTCTGTCATCAGGACAACAGCGAGTAAACCAACGCAGTAATCGCGACCAGGCCCACCGCAGTGACAAAGACATTGGATGCTTGCCCACGGTACTTGGCCATGGCCGGCACCTTGCGGATCGCGTACATCGGCATCAGGAACAGGATCGACGCGATGATCGGGCCGCCCAGGGTTTCGATCATGCCGAGAATGCTCGGGTTGAGCGTGGCGACCAGCCAGCACACTACCAGCATGAACGCGGCGGTCATGCGGTCCAGGGACTTGGCAGCCGGACGACGCCCGGTTTTCAATACCAACCCCTTAAGGCCTTCACTGGCACCGATGTAGTGGCCCAGGAACGACTTGGCAATCGCCACGAATGCAATCAACGGTGCGGCGAAGGCGATGGTCGGGTTGTCGAAGTGGTTGGCCAGGTACGACAGGATCGACAGGTTCTGCGCTTTTGCTTCGGCCAGCTGTGCCGGCGACAGGGTCAGCACGCAGCTGAACACGAAGAACAGCACCATCACCACCATCAACAGGTGCGCGCGGCACAGGATCTGCGAGCTGCGCTCATCGGCATTGGCGCCGTACTGGCGCTTCTGATCAACCGCGAAGGCCGAGATGATCGGCGAATGGTTGAACGAGAACACCATCACCGGAATCGCCAGCCACAAGGTATTGAGCAGCGCAGACGGCGCCGGGACTTCGTTGGCAGTGCTGAGAATGCCACCGGTCCAGTGCGGGACCAGGTACACCGCCAGGAACAGCAAGGCAACGATAAACGGATACACCATCAGGCTCATGGCCTTGACGATCACTTGCTCGCCGCAACGCACCACGGCCAGCAAGCCGAGGATCAGCACAAAGGCCAGGATCGCCCGTGGCGGCGGCATGATGTGCAGTTGGTGTTCCATGAAACTGCTGACGGTGTTGGTCAGGGCCACACTGTAGATCAGCAGGATCGGGAAGATGGCGAAGAAGTACAGCAAGGTGATCAGTGCACCGGCCTTGAGGCCGAAATGCTCTTCAACCACGTCGGTGATGTCAGAGCCGGCACGGCCGGACAGCACGAAGCGCGTCAGGCCACGGTGAGCGAAGAACGTCATCGGGAACGCCAGCAATGCCAGGATCACCAGGGGCCAGAAGCCGCCCAGGCCGGCGTTGATCGGCAAAAACAAAGTACCGGCGCCAATAGCGGTGCCGAACAGGCCGAGCATCCAGGTGGTGTCCTGGCGGCTCCAGCTTGTGAGGGTTGCAGGTGTCGTTGCATAGCGTTCGTCGACGCTATTGGCCTGATCATTCATCCGGTCGGATCTCCGCATTTACACGGCCGGGGCGAGTCAGAAAAACCTGACAGGCAGCGCCTCGACCATAGAAGGGGCCGGATTGTCCGGGATTCTCTCGAATAAGCAAAGACTTAGCTGAGGAATGGTTGAGCGGCGCAGCCGTTCAAGGAGGGTGGCGGACGGCAGCTTTCGTGGGCCGCGAAAGGTTATGGCGTTGCCAAAAATCCGTTAAACGAAGCAACTTACAAGAAGTATCCGACATTTAAAGCAGACACAGCCTACATCTAAATAATATTTTCACTGAAATAGACCATTAACTATTACAAGACCATACATAACCATTGAGCCGCCGCCAGAGCACACACTAAGATCGCCGCGTCCCTCGCACAAACATCATGCCGCGCTCTTAGCCAGCAGCCTCAGGAATTCAAGAATGAAAACACTCAGTATTGTATTAACTGGTCTGTGTCTTATCGGCCTATTTAAATCCAGCGAAAGTTACGCAACGCCAACCGTGCCTGAACGGGATATCCAGGCGCTGGCCTCTTCCCCACAATGGTTGACCACCAAAGTCTATATCGAGGGTGCCCCGGATAAGGATGTCAAGGCCAACTACCCCGGCGTGGTGGGCATTTCAATGTGGGACCCACAGCGCAACCGTTATGAGTTCTTCTATGCTGACACCGGGCTTTCAAAATACGCCGATGGCGGTGGCGGCTACTTCCTCGTCACAGGCGACCAAAATACCCATATTCTGGTGCCCGATGTGGGACCGGTCAAAACAGTGGTCAGGCGACTGGAAAAACTGGATAAGAACGAGTTCACCTACTCGCGCGAAGTACCTCGCGACATGATTGCCAACAACCCTCCTGTTCGAATCTATGTCGTCCATGCGCCTTATATCGGCCCGATAAAAACTGCGCTGTCGAACTAGTCAGCCCTCACGCCTGACGATACGCCGCTTGAATTAATAGACTGCAAGGTGCCCAAGATGAAGCCATGTAACGCCCTCACATCATTGTTAATACCTGTGCTGTTGACTGTTGCTCTGTTGCCCGCAGCAGCCACTGCCAACACCGCCGCTCCCTCCAGCGTAAGCACTGTGGCGGCCACAGCTGATAACGCCGTCATGTTAACGGTGTTTCTCAAACATGATCAGTCGCGGCCCTTGAGCGAGTTGAAGACACAATTGGCGAAGCAAGCCTTTCACAAGGTATTTCCTCCTGCCGGGGTTGAAGTGGTCAGTTGGAATGTCACCATGGGCATCGGACAGATCGTCGTGCTACGCCTGCCGGCTTCGCGCCTGGTAGAGGTCAATCTGGCGATAGAGCGCACTGCCTGGGGCGCCTACACAACGGAATTCTATCCTACCTACGATTTCAGGCCGATCGCGCAAGCAGAGCAAATCCAGGCGCAGCAGGCGGATTCTGCCCAATAATGGCAGTGTGGCGGCGGCCCTTTGAGGAAGCTATGGCAGCGCCGTTGACAGCCACGCGCCCGCCCCTGCATGATCGAGCCATGAATCTCATTCAGCGCCGCCTCACCCGCACCACCACCACGACCGCTTATGGCGGGTCGGGCGGTGGCTGTGGGTGCGAAAGCTAAAAACACCCCGAAACACCCCAAGGCCCCGCCAGCAATGGACGGGGCCTTTTTATTGCCCCGCCCGCTGGCCACTGCAAGGAGCAAGACCATGGCTAACGCCCTGTTGATCATCGATATGCAAACCGGTTTATACGACGGGCCGCAACAGCCCTTCGAGCGTGAGCGCGTGCTGGGCACCATCAACCAGCTTATCCAGCGCGCACGCAGGGCCAACGTGGCTATCTTCGTCGCTCGCCACACCGGCCCGGCAGGTTCGCCGATCGAAGCTGGCAGCCCGTTATGGCAACTGTGGCATGGCCTCGACGTCGACGACGCTCACGATCACCTGTTCAACAAAACCCGCCCCAGCTGCTTCCTGGGCACTGACCTGGCGCAACAACTGGCGTCGGCACAGGTCGATGAATTGGTGGTGGTCGGCATGAAAACCCAGTTTTGCATCGACACCACGTGCCGAGTGGGGGTGGAGCTTGGGTTTACGGTGGTACTGCCCGAGGACGCCCACACCTGCATGGACACCCCGACCTTGCCGGCCAAGGCGATCATCGAGCATCACAATGCGACCTTGGCGGGGGCGTTTGTGAAGCGGGTGAAAGCTCAGGATGTTGAGTTCTAGAACTGCCTGTGCGGGATTTTTTCTGACCGAACAAATCGTTCCGTCTTACAAATCCCGCATACTCCTCCTATCAAACCCTTCAGGAAGAGCCTTCCGATGTCCACCACTGTTCTGGTCCTGGTTGAAACCATCAACGAATACCTGCAAATCATCGAGAGTAACGACTTCCATGTGATTCTGGCGCCGACACCGGCCGAGCGTGCCCAGGCGATCAAGGCCCACGGCGCGCAGATCAAGGCGGTACTCACCCGTGGCCCGCTGGGGCTGTATGCCGAGGAAATCGCGGCACTGCCGTTGCTCGAGATTATCTGCGTGATCGGCGCCGGCTATGAGCACGTAGACCTGCAAGCGGCGAGCAATCGCGGGATCGTGGTAACCAACGGCGCCGGCGTAAACGCGCCGTCGGTGGCTGACCATGCCATGGCGTTGCTGTTGGCGCTGGTGCGTGGCATTCCACAGACTGACGCGGCGGTGCGGCGCAGCGAATGGCCGAAAGTGATGCGCCCTTCCCTGGGCGGCAAGCAACTGGGCATTCTCGGTCTTGGCGCAGTGGGCATGGAGATTGCCAAACGTGCCGCCCTCGGCTTTGGCATGGAAGTGAGTTACCACAACCGCCAGCCCCGCGACGATGTGGACTACACCTATTGCGCAACCGCCGTGGAGCTGGCGCGTACCTCGGACTTCCTGATCCTGGCCACGCCGGGCGGGGCCAGCACCCGCCACCTGATTGATCGCCACGCCCTGGACGCGTTGGGGCCGAACGGTTACCTGGTGAACATCGGACGCGGCAGCGTGGTGGTGACTGCGGACTTGGTGGCTGCGCTGGAGCAACGGCGTATCGGCGGTGCCGCGCTGGATGTGTTCGACGATGAACCGAAAGTGCCCGACGCCCTCAAGCGGCTGAGCAATACCGTGCTCACCTCCCATGTCGCCGGCCTGTCGCCGGAAGCGGCCCACGACACCGTGCAACGCGTGGCCGATAACCTGGTGGAATACTTCGCCGGCCGCCCAGTGCTGACACCGGTTACCCTGCCGCCGCGCAACTAGTAGCGATTAGCCAGCGCCGACGCAAAACCTGACTACACTGCTTGCGGGGATGCTCAGGACGTCGGTGCAGGACCGGCGAAGGAACGCACAATGATTGGCCATGGACTCGGCCCGGCCCGCCAACGCGGCGCCATCGGCCTGATAGGCGCGGTAACCCTTGGTATTGCGCTGCTGTTTCTGCTGCTGGTGGTCGACAGCGGTCGCCTGTACCTGGAGAAACGCAAATTGCAGCGTGTGGCCGATACGGCTGCGCTGGAAGCGGTGAGCCGCAGCGGCACATGCGCGGCGCCCGCTAACAATGCCGCACAATTTGCGACCGAAAGCGCCGCACGCAACAACTTTAGCCTTGACGACAATCGCACGCTGGCGACCGCCTGCGGCACCCTGGCCACCGGCGCAGATTTTATGCGCACGTTCAGCGCCGACCCGAGCAAAACCGATGCCATCCGGGTGATTGCTACCCATCGCGTGCACACCAGCCTTGCCCATGGCTTGCTCACGCTGTTCTCGGGCCAGCCCGTCAACCTGACAACGCTGCTCAGCGCCACCGCCGTCGCCGCCGCACCAACCCCAACGGTTGCCCAGCTCACGGTTCGCAGCACCTTGTTAACGGTGGACAGTACCAAGTCTGTCGCCCTCAACGCCTTGATCGGCGGCCTGCTGGGCGGCAAGTTGCAGTTGGACGCAGTCGGCTGGAATGGGCTGCTCAATACCGATATCAGCTTGCTCAAGTACCTGGATGCGCTGGCCATCCAATTGAAAGTCAGCGCCGGTAACTACGACCAACTGCTCAAGACCGACGCCACTGTAGGCCAACTGATCCAGGCGGCCATTGATGTGCTCAAGCTGGGCGGTGACGCGGTCAAAGTGGTGATCAACAACCTGGAAGCCATCAAGCTGATTGCGCCGGGCACGCAGATCCTGCACCTGGGCGACCTGATCAATATCCAGAACGGCACCGACAAAAGTGCGCTGGATGTGAACCTGCAACTGTTCAACCTGATCCAGGGCTTTGTGCAGCTGTCGAACAAGGCCAGCGCAGTTGCCGTGGAGCTGCCGGTGGATGTGCTGGGCCTGCTCGGCGTGACCGTGTCGACCAAAGTGATCGAGCCCGGGCAGGTTTCCAGCATCGGCAACCCCAAGGATATCGCCAAGCAGCCCATTTATGTGCGCACCGCCCAGGTGCGCACTTTGATTTCGGTAAAACTGCCGATCGTGACGCTGGTGAATAACCTGCTGGGTGGCACGGTGCAAGCGCTCAGTGACCTGCTGGGCGGCCTGTTTGGCTTACTCGATCCCAATTGTTGCCTGGTAGCCAGCCTGGAAATCGGCGACACCCTCGACATCGCCCTGGAAGCCGCTGGCGGCAGCGCTATGGTCACTGGCTACAGTTGCGACAGCGGCAAAAAGTCGTTGTCGGTACTCGGCGAAACCTCGGCATTGCGCGCGATGATTGGCCAGGTTGACCCCAAGAATCTGTACTCGTCCACAGAAAAACTCAAGGTAGACGAGTACCCGGTGGTGGATATCGGCACCAAAACCTGCAAGCGCGGCACCGCCGTGTGTAGCGACAGGCAGGCCTTTGCGGCGGGCGGCCTGGGCATCCGAATCGACAGCGACGTGTTGAAAACCCAGCGTGCGCACACCTACACCGAGCCGCCCGCTATCAACCAGCAACCGCTCTATTACGCATTCGCCAGCTCGAACGCGGTCAGCAGTCTCAAGCAAACACTCACCGGCATCCAACTGATCAACCACCCGCCCAAAATGGCCAGCCTGTTGGGCGCCGTGTTGGGCCTGGTCACGGGCGTGGTCAACGGCTTGCTCACCACCCTGGGCGGCTTGATTGCCGGGCTGCTCGGCCCGCTGCTCGACCCCATCGTCAACAACCTGCTCGCCGGCCTGGGCATCGACCTGGCAAAAGTCGAAATCGGTGCCAATTTGTCGTGCAACCCCGGTGGCCGGGCCATGCTGGTGATTTGAGCACATCAGGCCCGCTGATCATCGTCCAACACGCTAACCTATTAAGCCGCCCCGACCTTGTCGCTGGGCGGCGGTGCGCATTAGATTAGCCAATAGTCCAAGGCCTTTAGAATAAGCAGAAGGGATAAGCATGGCGCTTAACGACCAATCGACCCAGATTCGCCCCGGCGAAGAACTTGATGCCAGCCTCATCGATCCCTACCTCAAGGCGCATATTCCGGGCCTTGCCGGCACGGTCAAGATCAGCCAGTTCCCCGGTGGCGCATCCAACCTGACTTACCTGCTGGAATACCCTGGCCAGGAATTCGTGCTGCGCCGCCCGCCATTTGGCCACAAAGCCAAGTCCGCCCACGACATGGGCCGCGAATACCGCATTCTCAACCAGCTCAAGGACGGCTTCCCGTATTGCCCCAAAGCCTATGTGCACTGCCTTGACGAGTCGGTGATCGGCGCCGAGTTCTATGTGATGGAGCGCGTCAACGGCATCATCCTGCGCTCTGACCTGCCGGCCGAACTGGGCCTGGACGCGGCCAAGACCGAGGCGCTGTGCAAGAGTTTTATCGATAAATTCGTCGAGCTGCACCAGGTCGACTACGCTGCCTGCGGCCTGGCCGACCTGGGCAAGCCCGAAGGTTATGTAGCACGCCAGATCCGCGGTTGGAGCGACCGCTACGAAAAAGCCCTGACGCCCGACGCGCCCAGCTGGGAAAAGGTCCGCGCGTGGCTTAACGACAAGATGCCGGCCGACCACCCAACTTCCAGCATCGTGCACAACGACTATCGCTTCGACAACGTGATCCTCGACCCGCACAACCCGATGCAGATCATCGGCGTGCTGGACTGGGAACTCACCACGTTGGGCGACCCGCTGATGGACTTGGGCAACACCCTCGCCTACTGGATCGAAGCCGCTGACCCTGCGCCCGTGCAACTGATGCGCCGTCAGCCCAGTAACGCGCCGGGCATGCTGACTCGTCGCCAATTCGTCGACTATTACGCCGAGCGCTCCGGCATCCAGATCGATAATTTCGACTTCTACTACACCTACGGCCTGTTCCGCCTGGCCGGCATTGTGCAGCAGATCTACTACCGCTTTTTTCACGGCCAGACCCAGGACAAACGCTTTGCGCAGTTCATCCATATGAACAAGCTGCTGGAGCAAATGAGCCTGAATGTCATCGCTAAATCAGCCCTCTGACTACAAGAGCAAGGAACCCAGCATGTCCAAGACCCACCTGTTCGACCTCGACGGCAAGATCGCTTTCGTTTCCGGCGCCAGCCGTGGCATCGGTGAAGCCATCGCCAAGCTCCTGGCCCAGCAAGGCGCCCATGTGATCGTCTCCAGCCGCAAGCTCGAAGGCTGCCAGCACGTGGCCGACGCGATCATCGCCGCGGGCGGCAAAGCCACCGCCGTGGCCTGTCATATCGGCGAAATGGAGCAGATTACCCAAGTGTTCGCCGGTATCCGCGAACAGTTTGGGCGCCTGGATATCCTGGTTAACAACGCTGCAACCAACCCGCAATTCTGCAACGTACTGGACACCGACCTGGGCGCCTTCCAGAAGACCGTTGACGTGAACATCCGCGGTTACTTCTTCATGTCGGTGGAAGCCGGCAAGCTGATGCGCGACAACGGCGGCGGCAGCATCATCAACGTGGCCTCGATCAACGGCATCTCCCCGGGCGTGTTCCAGGGCATCTACTCGGTGACCAAGGCCGCCGTGATCAACATGACCAAAGTGTTTGCCAAGGAATGCGCGGCGTTCGGCATCCGTTGCAACGCCTTGCTGCCGGGCCTGACCGACACCAAGTTCGCCTCGGCGCTGGTCAAGAACGACTCGATCCTGAAGGTGGCCCTGGCGCAGATCCCGCTCAAGCGCGTAGCCGACCCGAGCGAGATGGCCGGTGCGGTGCTGTTCCTGGCCAGTGATGCGTCCAGCTACACCACCGGTGTGTCGCTGAATGTGGACGGTGGCTTCCTGACCTGACCTTCCAGGCACCGCAAAATCCCTGGAGTAGCAAGCTTACTGTGGCGAGCAAGCTTGCTTGCGCTGGGGTGCGAAGCGCCCCCAAAAATCGGGAGACTGCTGCACAGTCCAACGGGAGCAAGCTCCCTCGCCACACACTCAAGGGCGCTTGAACTGTTGGCGTAGCGCCTCTATGCGCGGGCGGCAAACGCAGCCCTCCAAGTGATCATTGACCATCCCCATCGCCTGCATCAGCGCGTACATCGTGGTGGGGCCAACAAAGGTCCAGCCGCGCTTCTTCAAGGCTTTGGACAAACGCACCGACGCCGGTGACGTCGGGTTGCCGGTCCAGTACGCCATGTCCACCACCGCCGGGCGTTCCTCGGGCGTGGGTTCAAACGCCCACAACCAGCGCGCCAGCGAACCGGTTTCGTCCACCAACTCACAGGCCCTGCGTGCGTTATTGATGGTCGAGACGATCTTCGCGCGGTTGCGCACGATGCCTGGGTCGTTCATCAGCCGCTCGATATCGGCCTCGGTGTAGTCGGCGACACGGCGAAAATCAAACCCTTCGAACGCCGCCCTAAACTGCTCGCGCTTGCGCAAAATGGTGATCCACGCCATGCCCGCCTGGAAACCTTCCAGGCAGATCTTCTCGTACAGTTGGATATCGTCTGCGACCGGCACGCCCCACTCGGCGTCGTGGTAACGCGGGTACTCCGGCGCGGCCGTGCGCCAGGTGCAGTGAGTCTGGCCTGCTGAATCCGTGGTCAACCCTGGTTTGTCCATCGACTACCTCGCCAATCAAGGCGCGGATCATAAGCGAAAAAATTTACTGCCCGCCAACCGCTCAAGCATCACCCTTACCGACCAACTGGTCAGACCGGGACATGACAACCGTCGAATATTTACTTGTGATATGAAAAAAACCCAGCGTAGACTGGCCGCGCACTGGACATACCGGTAAGACCACAACAATTAAGCCCTGGAACCACCAGGGCACCGAATAGAGATCCCTCCCATGCTCAGATGGTGCTCGCGTTCGATTTTCCTGCAAGTCGTGATTGGCCTGATGTTAGGCGTTATCTGCGGCCTGGCCCTTCCCGAATTCTCCTCACAACTCAAACCCCTGGGTGACGGCTTTATCAAGCTGATCAAAATGCTGATTGGCCTGATCGTATTCTGCGTGGTGGTCAGCGGGATCTCCGGCGCCGGCGACCTGAAGAAGGTCGGACGCATTGGCTTGAAGTCAGTGATCTACTTCGAAGTGCTGACCACCGTCGCCCTGGTGATCGGCCTGATCATGGCCTTCAGCACGGGTATTGGCCAAGGCGCCAATATTCACTTGGAGCAACTGTCGTCCGCCGGCCTCAATGAGTTGGCTGACAAGGGCCAGCACATTCGTGGCACCAGCCAGTTCCTGATGGACCTGATCCCCAACTCGGTGATCGGCGCCTTTGCCGACAACAATGTGCTGCAAGTGCTGCTGTTTTCGGTGCTGTTCGGCAGCGCGCTGAACCTGGTGGGCGAAGCCGCTTCCGGCATTTCGCGGCTGATCAACGAGCTGAGCCATGTGATCTTTCGCATCATGGGCATGATTGTGCGTCTGGCGCCGATCGGTGTATTCGGCGCCATCGCCTTTACCACCAGCACCTACGGCCTGGATTCGCTGCAACACCTGGGCAGCCTGGTGGGTTTGTTCTACCTGACCTGCTTTGCTTTTGTCGGGCTGGTGCTGGGCCTGGTGATGCGTTTGTCCGGCCTGCGCATGCTGCCGCTGCTCAAGTACCTGCGCGAAGAGCTGCTGATCGTGATGGGCACCGCCTCCTCCGACGCCGTATTACCGCAGATCATGCGTAAACTCGAGCACTTGGGCATTGGCAGCTCCACCGTCGGCCTGGTGATTCCGACCGGTTATTCGTTCAACCTCGACGGTTTCTCGATCTACCTGACCCTGGCCATCGTATTTATCGCCAATGCCACCGGGACACCGCTGTCGATGACTGATTTGCTGACCATCCTGCTGGTGTCGTTGATCACCTCCAAAGGTGCCCACGGCATTCCGGGCTCGGCGCTGGTGATTTTGGCGGCCACGCTGACCGCGATCCCGGCGATTCCGGTGGTGGGGCTGGTGCTGGTGTTGGCGGTGGACTGGTTCATGGGCATCGGACGCGCGCTGACTAACCTGATCGGCAACTGTGTCGCTACCGTGGCCATTGCCCGTTGGGAAAAAGACATTGATATCCAGCGCGCCAACAAGGTGCTCGATGGCGAGCAAGGGTATGCCTTCCAGGCCAAGAAGCCGGTGCTGCCGGCGCATCAGGAATTCTAGCAACGCGATCCAACTGTGGGAGCTGGCTTGTCGGGTCGCCGCATCGCTGCGATAGCGGTGGGTCAGCCATAGAGATGCTGGCTGGCAGTCAGTCATCGCAGCGATGCGGCGACCCGACAAGCCAGCTCCCACATGGAATCGCGACCCTATTGGCAACATCCAAGGAGACGTAGACGTGATCAGCACTTCAACCGTCGTCAACTCAGTCGTAGAAAAACTGCGCGCCGCACTCAAGCGGGGCCAGTGGCGCCAGGGCGACATGCTCCCCGGCCAGCGTGAACTGGCCGAGCAGATGGGCATCAGCCGCCCGAGCCTGCGCGAAGCCGTGATCGTGCTGGAAACCCTGGGCCTGGTGCGCTCGATGCCCGGCAAAGGCGTGGTCGTGCTGGAAACCAGCGTCAGCGAGCCACAGTCCAGCGACGCCGTGGCCGACGCCAGCCTCGAAGATATCCTGCAACTGCGCTACACCCTCGAACCCTTCATTGTCGGCCTGGTGGCCCAGTCCATCAGCAGCAAGGAAGTCGGCCAATTGCGCCTGACCTTGATGGACATGCGCGAAGCCCTGGATGCCGGCGACGCCGAAGCGGGCATGAACGCCTACATCGGCTTTCACGAAGAGCTGTTCGCGCTGACGTCCAACCCGATCTTCCAGAACGTGGTGCAACAAACCAGCAACGCCCTCAAGCAAAGCGCCCAGGTACTGCGCAATTCACCCGAGCACTTGGCCGAACGCCTGCAGGAAAACGACGCCGTGGTGCGCGCCATCCGCAACAAGAACAGCGCCCTGGCCAGCGCCGAAATGCGCCGACATATCCTCCAGGAAGGCCTGCGCATGGGCATTCGTTTGAATATCCCGGACGACCATCTGGGCAGCTGATTTTTTGGAGACCGACCATGAGCGCCCCCGCCCTGCAACGCAATGCCGTCCTCCCTGCCCTGCGCCTGGTTGGCGGTAAAAAACTTTCGGTGGATGACATCTACCCACGCCTGTTCGATGCCATCCTCGAACAACGCATCGCCCCGGCCAGCCGTTTTACCGAAGAGAGCCTGGGCGAAACCTTTGGTGTGAGCCGCAGCGTGATTCGCCGTGTGCTGGCCAAGCTGTCCCATCAGCAAGTGATCATCCTGCGCCCCAACCAGCGTGCCCAAGTGGCGGCGCCGGATGCGCAGCAGACGCGGCAGATCCTGGAAGCACGGCGGATGACCGAGATCACCGTGGTGCAGTTGGCCTGCGCCCAAGCGACCACCCCGCAGATACGCCAGCTGCGCGAGTTGATTGCACGGGAGCGCGACTGCATCGAACGCGACCAGCGCGGGCCAGCGATTCGATTATCGGGGGAGTTTCATCTGCAATTGGCGCAGATGGCAGGCAACGCACCGCTGGCGCAATTCCTCAACAGCCTGGTGCCGTTGACGTCATTGATCATTGCGCAATATGAAGCGAAAGCCTGCACTTACTGCGCGTGGCAGGAGCATCTTGCGATTGTTGATGCGGTCGAGCAACGTGACGTGCGTAGCGCGACAAGTCTGATGAGCCGGCATCTGGATCACCTGGAAGACAAACTACTCCCGCTTGGGAAACGCCCGACATAACGAGCGCTCGCTAAGCAGCAGAATGCATTCATTCCTTACATCAAGGCCCACATACGGATGAATACTTCTATGCAACCCCTCGCCTTTACGTTGCTCGCAGCCCTTTTCATACCATCGCTCACGGTTTTCGCATACGCCGGTGACGACGTAATCATCACACCCGCGCACCCCGTGTGGTTACTTGAACGGCCCGACGTCGACAGCCCGACGTTAACCACCGCTCGGACTTTTGGTGACAGCGCTTACAACGACTTCCACACCAAGGCCAGCCTGGAAATCAGCTGCCACCCGCAAAACCCTACAGCCGGGCTGGCGCTGCAAATAGCGCCGCAATCGTTGGGCTTCGACATTGAACCCTTTCATGGTCCAACCGCCAGCGCAAGTGGGCCGATGCGTATTGCCACGGGAACACGCACGGCCATCGAGTTGGCAGTCAATGGCGTTTGGACTTACGCCGGGTCTTTCCAGATAGGGACGGTCTTTGCGTTCAGCACCCAGGTGCCACGCGATGAGCTGGCCTACTGGGCCAGTGATGCCTCACGGGGCCAGACGCTGAAACTTTGGTTGGCGCCCGCCGTGGCAGGCGGCAAGCCGCTGACGGCAACCTTCACGCTGCCGGCAAACAACGATGGGTTGAAAAAGGTTATCCAGCCGTGTTTGGGCGCTGCCGGCGCGTGAGAACGCCTGGATACAGTGTGGGAGCTGGCTTGCCTGCGATAGCGGTGGGTCAGTAAGCCTTCCTGTCACTGAAAGACCGCTATCGCAGGCAAGCCAGCTCCCACAATGGGTTTGTGGTGTTTGCTGGAGGGCGTTCCAACAAAAAGCCCCCGCATCTTACGAGGCGGGGGCTTTTGTTTTACCGAGGGATCAAGCCGGTTGCAGCACCGACTGACCGCTCAACGCCAGGTCGAGCAACTCACGGTTGGCGACCGCATACATGGCGTAGTCCGTGCCGACTGCTGCACGGATTTCGACCATCATTGCGCGCCAGCGATCGGCCATGTCCTGGTGCTGCTCAAGCCACAGGGCCACGCGGGCTTCCATGTCTTGTGGCGCGTCGGCCATTTGCAGTACCGAGATGGTGATCGCCCGTTGCTGCCAGTCCACATCGTCGCGGAACGCTTCGCGGGCCTGGGCCTGCCAGTTGTTGGCCACCGGCAGATCGCTGATCTGCTGCAGGTACCACGGCAGGTCCAGCGCGCTGCCGACGGCGAAGTAGGCCTTGGCCACTTCGGCGGCGTCATGCCCGGTCACGTCGGCGGCTTCGATGATCGGCAGCAAGGTGTACAGGTGGGTCGTGCCTGCAACCATGCGCGCCAACAATTCCGGTACGCCGGCTTCGGTATAGGCCTGGTAGCGGTTCTGCCAGCCTTCGCGGGTCGGGCCTTCCAGCAATTCGTCGAGCTTGAGGCCCAACGCCGCCAGGTGCGGACCGAAGTGCGCGGTGTCGCGGCCAGCGTCCTGCTCGTTGCGACGGCTGCGCAGGAACCAGCGCGTGGCACGACGGCCCAGGCGCATCAGCTCATCCATCAGCTCCAGTTGCACGTCGGCGGACACCTGGTGGTCCAGGGCTTCGATCTGACGGAACCAGTGCGGGAGGTGGAAGATGTCACGCACGATCACGTAAGCACCGGCCACGTTCGCCGGGCTCATGCCGGTCGACTCTTTGAGTCGTTGAACGAAGGTAATGCCCATGTGGTTGACCAGGTCGTTGGCGATCTGGGTGCTGACGATTTCGCGCTTGAGGCGGTGACGGCGCATGGCTTCGCCGAACTTGGCCACCAGGCTCGGTGGGAACGCGGTCTCCATGTCACGGGTCAGGTAGTCGTCATCCGGCACCAGCGACTTGAGCAGGGCTTCCTTGAGGTCGATCTTGCTGTAGGAGATCAATACCGACAGCTCAGGACGGGTCAAACCCTTACCGGTGGAGGCACGCTCCACAAGCTGCTCTTCGGTCGGCAGGTACTCGATGGCGCGGTCCAGCTTGCCACGGCCTTCCAGGTCGCTCATCAGGCGCTTGTACTCGGCAGCACGCTCGTAAGCCTTGCGCGCGGCCAGGGACAACGCCTGGGTCTGCTTGTAGTTGTTGCCCAACACCAGGTTGCCGACTTCGTCGGTCATGCTCGCCAGCAGCTGGTTGCGCTGCTTGTCGGTCATGTCACCGGCCTGCACCACTTCGTTGAGCAGGATCTTGATGTTCACTTCGTGGTCGGAGCAGTCCACACCACCGGCGTTGTCGATGAAGTCAGTGTTGGAGCCGCCGCCATTGAGGCCGAATTCCACACGGCCCAATTGGGTCATGCCGAGGTTACCGCCCTCGCCCACTACTTTGCAGCGCAGCTCATTGCCATTGACGCGCAACGCGTCGTTGGCCTTGTCGCCCACGTCGGCGTGGCTTTCAGTGCTGGCCTTGACGTAAGTGCCGATACCGCCGTTCCACAACAGGTCCACCGGCGCCTTGAGCAAGGCGTTGAGCAGTTCGGTCGGGGTCAGCTTGTCGGCCTGGATGTCGAAGCGTTCTTTCATCTGTGGCGAAATAGCGATGCTTTTGGCACTGCGCGAGAAGATCCCGCCGCCTTCGGACATGATGCTGGTGTCGTAGTCGGTCCACGCCGAACGCGGCAGCTCGAACATGCGCTGGCGCTCGACGAAGCTGGTCGCCGGGTTCGGGTTCGGGTCGATGAAGATATGCAGGTGGTTGAAGGCCGCGACCAGTTGCAGCTTGTCGGACATCAGCAAGCCGTTACCGAACACGTCACCGGCCATATCGCCGACGCCCACCACGGTGATGCTGTCTTCCTGCACGTTGATGCCGCGCTCACGGAAGTGACGCTGCACACCGACCCACGCGCCCTTGGCGGTGATGCCCATTTTCTTGTGGTCGTAACCTGCCGAACCACCGGAAGCGAACGCGTCGCCCAGCCAGAAGCCGTAGTCGATGGCAATGCCGTTGGCGATGTCGGAGAAGGTCGCAGTGCCCTTGTCCGCCGCGACGACCAGGTACGGGTCATCGTCGTCATGACGCACGACGTTGACCGGTGGCACCAGGGCGCCGTCCTTGAGGTTGTCGGTAATGTCCAACAGGCCGGAAATGAAGATGCGGTAGCAGGCGATGCCCTCGGCCGCGATCTCGTCACGGGTGCCGCCCAATGGCAGGCGACGCGGCAGGAAGCCGCCCTTCGCGCCCACTGGCACGATGACCGAGTTCTTGACCTGCTGGGCTTTTACCAGGCCGAGCACTTCGGTACGGAAGTCTTCTTCACGGTCGGACCAGCGCAGGCCGCCGCGCGCAACGTTACCAAAGCGCAGGTGCACGCCTTCAACGCGCGGCGAGTACACGAAGATTTCAAACTTCGGCACCGGCTTGGGCAGCTCAGGAATCGCACGCGGGTCGAACTTGAAGCTGAAGTACGACTTGTTCTGGCCGTTGGCGTCGGTCTGGTAGAAGTTGGTGCGCAGGGTGGCCTTGATCAGGTCCAGGTAGCGACGCAGGATGCGGTCTTCGTTAAGCACCTGAACATCGTCCAGGGCCGTGAGAATCGCTTGTTCCAGGCGTTGCTGCTTGTCTTCCAGGTCGTCGGCGGTGAGCTTGCGCGCCAAGTAGAAGCGGGTCTTGAACAACCGGGTCAACTCACGAGCGATGTCGGTGTGGTTGTTCAGGGTGCTGGCGATGTAACCCAGGTCGAAGCCCAGGCGGATCTGCTTGAGGTAACGCGCGTAAGCACGCAGCAGCGCCACGTCGCGCCAAGGCAGGCCGGCGGTAAGTACCAGACGGTTGAACGCATCGTTTTCGGCATCGCCATGCACGATGTGCACGAACGCGTCCTGCAGGGTGTCGTTGAGCTGCTGGATATCCAGGTTCACGCCTTCGGCGGCAATGAACGCAAAATCATGGATCCAGAACTCACGGCCATTGGCGTGACGCAGGCGGTACGGGAACTCGCCCAGCACGCGCAGGCCGAGGTTTTCCAGGATCGGCAGCACGTCGGACAGCGCCAGTGGCGTGTCGGCGTGGTAGAGCTTGCAATGCAGCTCTCGCTGGCCGGAGACCTGGCCCAGCGGCTGATAGAAGCTCATGACCAACGGGTTGGCTTCGGTCAGGCTGTTGAGGTGCTGCATATCGACCACAGCCGAATGCGCAGCAAAACGCTCGCGGTAACCTGCCGGGAAGCCTTTCGGGAAATCCGCCAGCACGTTGGTGCCCTGGGCTTCGCCGAAGCTTTCCACCACCAGGCTGGCGTAGTCGTCCTGCCAGCTGCGGCAGGCCTGCACCACCTCTTTTTCCAGCTGAAGCGGGTCGATGTCCAGGCGGTTCTTCGGGTCAACCCGCAGAATCAACTGCACACGGGCCAGTACGGATTCGGAGAAGAAGGTCCAGAATTCGCAGTCCGAGGCTTTCAGGCGATCCATCAGCACTTGCTGGATCTTCTGGCGCACTTCGGTGGAATAGATGTCGCGCGGCACGTAGGCCAGGCAGTAGCAGAAACGACCGTACGGGTCTTTGCGCAGGAACACGCGAATCTTGTTGCGCTCCTGGATCTGCACGATCGACATCACGGTGTTGAACAGCTCGTCGACCGGGGTCTGGAACAGGTCATCACGCGGCAAGACTTCAACCACCTGGGCCAGCTCTTTGCCCAGGTGCGCCTTGGCCTGGAAGCCCGAGCGGCGCTCGATTTCCGCGACTTTACGGCGGATGTAAGGGATCACTCGCACGCTTTCGCCGTACACCGACGAGGTGTAGAGGCCCATGAAGCGGTGTTCCTTGATCACCTTGCCGTCGGCGCTGATCTCACGGATCGACACATAGTCCGGGTACGCTGGACGGTGCACGCGGCTTGGGTGCGCGGCCTTGGCGAACGACAGCACGGTCGGTTCACGCAGGTAAGCCACGGCATAGTCTTCGATGCGCGTGTCTTCGGCGGTAAGGCCGGCACGCAGCAATTTGGTCAGACCGAGGAAGGAGCCGGTGTCATATTCGATATGACCGCCGTCCGCCTCGTCACGTACCACAAACTCTTCATAGCCAAGGAAGGTGAAGTGGTTGCCCACCAGCCATTCCAGGAAGCTCTTGATCTCGGCTTTTTCTTCGCCGTCGATGCTGAACTGGCTCGCGTCGATACCGGCCAGCAGGTCCTGGACCTTGGCTTTCATCGGTTCGAAATCGGCCACGGCCACGCGCACTTCGCCCAGCACTTGCTCAAGCTCTTTGCTCAGCACGTTGAGTTCGGCGGCATTGGCGCAACGGTCGATTTCCAGGTACATCAGCGATTCTTGCAGAATGCCTTCGCCCTGGGTGCCTTTTGGCAGGATTTCCAGCAACTCGCCTTTTTTGCCGCGACGCACGCTGAGCACGGTGGTTTGCAGGGTGTGGATGCTGTAGCCACGGCGGTTCAGTTCGGTGCGTACCGAGTCGACCAGAAATGGCAGGTCATGGTGCAGTACTTCGACCGCGGTGTGGGTCGACTGCCAGCCATGACGTTCGTAATCGGGGTTGTAGACCCGCACTTGTGGTTGGGTGTGATCAAAGCGCTCAAGCAGGCGCCAGGCAGACAGGGTGCAACCGGCCAGGTCGGAAAGGCGACGTTGGGTCAGTTCGTCCAGGGAAATAATGCCGAAGAATTGCTCAGCGAACAGCGCCACTTGTGGCAGTGCCTGTTCACTGATGTGCTGCGCCAGTGCCGCTTGCAGTTGATGCTGGAAGTCGGACTTGCTGGCTGCGGTGAAGAACGCCATCTGTGGTACTCCGCTTGGGCTTGTTATTGATGGAAGCGTCGCGTGTTATCCCCTTGCGGGGAGACCGTCAGCTCTGTTCGTCAATAACCTTATAACGAATCGAGGTGACAGGTGGGTGAAGCTGCGCAAGGCGATCAGGTCACATCGGATGCGCCGTTTGGCAGGTGACGGTACGACGGGCAGGTCAACGGCCTGACGGTGGCGCATCCACTGCGCAGCTTAACGAGTGTAGGAAGACGGTTGCTTTCCGTACGGCGACATATTCGGTCAAGCGCAGGTAAACCTGAAGAAGCTCGCTTTCCCAGGCGCGGCAGGCGCGTCGATAGAGATCATTAACCGAGTCGATAGCATCTTTAGATGGGTGCAAATCGCCGGCGCAAACCAATCAGTAGTTAGTCAATGCACATCGCATTGATTGAGCAATACCCCAAGGACGGCCCACTCATTAATTGACGTGAGCTATTAGTATGAACAACGTAACTGCGAATATCTCTTATAAGCACACAAATGTTTCGGCGTATGTGCCGGTCGACGGCCCCACTGCTCCCATCGCCCCACCGAAGGCTCCAGCGATTAATGACCCTGCCCACCCCGAATCAAACGCGGGCTCATCAGGTGTCACGCCCTCTGCAACGCCTGACGGGCTCGACAACCCTCGTTGGGCGGCCCAATACCAAAAGTGGAAAGCATCCAGCTTTGGTAAATCCGACACGTGGAAGGACGCCCAGATCCCGGCACACCTTAGGGTCTTTCTGGAGCATGACCGATCTGTTCAGCTAGACGCCGGAATAAAAGATTATTCAACGATGAACTACGTTACTACACCTGAAATGAGAGAGAGCACCCGAAATCAGATAAAAGCGCACTACAAAGAACACCATGGATTGGACATCGACCCGGATAAAACGTACCTGATGACATTCGCCTACAACGTGAGGGGTCACACACCGCCCTACCCCGGCCGAATCATCAGCAAAATATCCTTGACGGATGCTGCGATCAAAAATATTCAAGACACCCCTGGCCATGACAAACTGCCCAAGGTCTCTTTCAATCGACATCAACAGACCCCACCGCCCATTGAGATCGTGGATCAGCTGACGATCGGGTATCACCGCAGCTCTGGCCGCCATGGCTACCAAAACAGCCCAACTGCACTGGAAACCCAACAGTACGAAGGGATTTACTTCGACCCTCCTGCAGAGGAACGCTACGACGCGTCCAACCAAGCCACCATCACGCCAAAATCATTCCGTTCCTATGTCTGGGATACCAGTTTCAGCAAAACACATAAAGCTGAGCTAAATAACTTCTGGAACGAATACCGAGACAAGTACAGCACGTTGTCCAAGATGTCTTTTGTGACTGCCGTGCATAAACAATTCAAGGAAAATACCCTAAGCCCAGAGGGCCGTGACCTGGCGATGCGGCTGACTGGCATCAGTGCGCAAAAGCCACTTGACTCATTGACGGCCAAGGACTTCCAAGCGGCCTATACCCAAGATCCCAATCTGGAACTAAAAGAACTTACGTTTGAAGGGCGGCTGGCGTCGGGCATTTTTTATGCCATCGATAAAACCACCCAAAAAACCCTGCTCTACATGACAGGCAATTCATCTCCCATCCATGAGTTCGACAACCCTACCCTGATGCGCAAGTGGTTGACCGAACAAATGACCGACGAAACAAAACGCAAACAGTTCGCCGAATATTTCAAGCTGAGCGACCGCGCAGACAGCGTATGGGAGGCCGGGATTGATGTGCACCTTGAAAAAACCGGGGAGCATGCAAAACATCATACTGACTGGTTGGAGGATAGGCCTTTCGGTGGAAAAACCATCGGAGGAGATCCGTTCCAAAGTTTGCAGGCCCGTGTGGAGCAATACACCTACAACGACGCTGATTCGACCTTCGTCAGCAATGACGACTGGAAGAAAAAGAACGTGCTCTGCGAACTAAAGAGCGCCAGCAAGTCCTTGCTGATACTTGCCCCGGTAGCGCTGGCCGTGCCGGAGATATGTATCGCGGTCTTGCTGCTTGATCTCGGCATCGCCGCCACAGAAATAGGTTTGGGTATCGATGATTACCGAAAAGGCCGGCCGGGTGCCGTTAACCGCATCACTTTCGGCGCTTTCAATGCGGTGAAGACAGTGGGCAAAGAAGCCGGTTCAAGAGTGTTTGGCCCCCTGGTGAAGCCGCCTATAGAGAGGAAGATTCTGCCCAAGATCATTCCGCAGATTAATCCGCCCACTTAACCCTGCGTTTATCAATAGGTGGCGCCCTGCATGGCTGCAGGAGCGTCATCTGCACCCGACCGTAAAAAACGTCATAATGCGAGATTGCGGCCACACCCGCCCGTCTTACCATAGGTTTTGTCATGAAGTTGAACACCGATGCACTGATGGCCACGCCCTGCGACGACGAAGAAGACAACATGGCCATGCTGTGCTGCCACGGCAACAATGGCGAGATGTTCATGCTCAGTCGTTATCCGGACGAGGATGAGGTTGAGCTGACCTGGGATTACGAACCGTCAACCCTGGATGGGCTGAAAGTCACCTTGAGTGACACCACATTGGTGATTGAACTGGCGGCGGGTGATGCCGATGCACTGGGTGGCAAAGACTGTTTGGAGATCACCCACACCACCGCCGCGTCGGATATGGCTGAAGTGGAAGAAACCTTGCAGAACATCCTCAAGGGCACCGGCACCTTTAGCCGGATTTAGGCTGTTCCAAGGATCAAATGTGGGAGCTGGCTTGCCTGCGATGCAGGCACCTCGGTGTATCAGGTCACTCCAGTTGATGCCATCGCAGGCAAGCCAGCTCCCACAGGGGCCGAGCGACCCTCAGTGGAATTTGTGCTTTCCACACAAAAATCCTACAAGTTTTGCTAAAAATACCCGCCGCGCCGTTAGTCGCTACACCCCGCGATGCATTAAAGTAGACGCCCCAGGCCCGGCGGTTTTTTCGACGTTCGGGCTCATCTCTCCAGGAACCGTCATCGATGGAACATCGTGAAGCGCTGCTTGCGCTGCGAACCTTTCTTTCTACGCAGATTCTCGGCCAGGAAAAACTCATCGATCGCCTGCTGATCGCCCTGCTCGCCGACGGCCATATGCTGGTCGAAGGCGCACCGGGCCTGGCCAAGACCAAGGCCATCAAAGAGCTGGCCGAAGGCATTGAAGCGCAGTTCCATCGTATTCAGTTCACCCCCGACCTGTTGCCGGCCGACATCACCGGCACCGAGATCTATCGCCCGGAAACCGGCAGCTTCGTGTTCCAGCAAGGCCCGATCTTTCACAACCTGGTACTGGCGGACGAAATCAACCGTGCGCCAGCCAAGGTGCAGTCTGCATTGCTCGAAGCCATGGCCGAGCGCCAGGTCAGTGTGGGTCGCAGCACCTACGACCTGTCGCCGCTGTTTTTGGTCATGGCCACGCAAAACCCCATTGAGCAGGAAGGCACTTACCCACTGCCCGAGGCCCAGCTCGATCGCTTCTTGATGCACGTCAAAATCGGTTTCCCGGACGCGGCGGTCGAACGACGCATCCTGCAGCAAGCCCGTGGCGAGGCACTCAATGGCGAAACCAAGCCCGAGCGCCGCGTGAGCCAGCAGGCGATTTTTGCCGCGCGCAAGGAAATCCTCGGCCTGTACATGGCCGATGCGGTGGAGGAATACCTGGTGCAACTGGTCATGGCCACGCGCACCCCGGCCAAGTTCGATCCCGAAATGGCCGAGTGGATCGCCTATGGCGCAAGCCCGCGCGGCTCCATCGCCCTCGACCGCTGCGCCCGCGCCCATGCGTGGCTGGCCGGGCGCGACTTTGTCAGCCCGGAAGATATCCAGGCAGTACTGTTTGATGTGCTGCGTCACCGCATCATCCTGTCGTTCGAGGCCGAAGCGGCCGGCATTGACCAGGACCGCGTGGTGCAACGCATTCTCGACGTCGTTGCCGTCGCTTGAACCCCATGAATGCCGGCGATGGAATCCGCGTCACGCTCAGCGAATTGATTGAGATGCGCCACCGCGTGCGCGAAGTGCAGCTGTTTTCCACGCCAAGCCAGCGCAGCCCGCTGATTGGCCTGCACCACTCCAAGCTGCGTGGGCGCGGTGTCGACTTCGACCAAGTTCGCGTGTACCAGGCTGGCGACGATGTGCGCACCATCGACTGGCGCGTGACGGCCCGCACCCAGGAGCCGCACACCAAGCTGTTTCATGAAGAACGTGAGCGGCCGATTTTCATCATGGTTGAGCAAAGCTGTCGGCTGTTCTTCGGCTCCGGGCAAATGTTCAAATCGGTACTCGCCGCCCAAGCCGCCAGCTTGATCGGCTGGGCCGCCCTGGGGCACAACGACCGCGTCGGCGGGTTGGTATTCGGCGACAGCGAGCACTACGAAATCAAGCCCCGGCGCAGTAAACAAAGCCTGCTGCAATTGCTTAACCGCCTGGTGCGCGTGAACCAGAGCCTGAATACCGAAAGCCGCCCCGAAGCCGACGCGTTGGGCATGGCGCTGCGCCGTGGCCGCGAAGTGTTGCGCCCGGGCAGCCTGGTGATTGTGATCTGCGATGAACGCGCGCTGACCGAAGGCGCCGAGCAACAGCTGAGCCTGCTGTCACGCCATTGCGACCTGTTATTGTTGCCGATCTCCGACCCGCTGGACCACGCCCTGCCCGCCGCCGGGCTGCTGCGTTTCGCTGAACGTGGCGCGCAATTGGAACTGGACACGCTGAATTTCGATTTGCGCCAGGCCTATAAAGCCCAGGCTGAGGAACGCATTGCACGTTGGGAACTGCTGGCACAGAAGCTGCGCATTCTATTGATGCCCCTGAGCACCCAAAGCGAGATGGTCGAGCAATTGCGCGAATACCTCAACCCGCAACGCCCGGTTAAAAAGCAATGAGCAGCCTCGACCAACTGCAGCCACTGATCGCCCCGCCGGCCATCGGGTTCTGGCCGCCTGCGCCGGGTTGGTGGCTGTTGCTGCTGGTGATCCCGCTGCTGGGCTGGGGCCTATGGTGGTTGCGCCGTTTCCTGCCCACCCGACGCCCCGTGGCCCGCGCCGAACAACCGCTGGACCCGCTGCGCATCGCCGCCCTGGCCGAACTTGCGCTGATGCCCAAACCCTACGACGGCGCGCCCGCCGGTGCCTGGCTGCAGCAGCTCAATGGCCTGCTCAAGCGCCTGTGCCGCAACGACTACCCCTACAGCCAGAGCCACACATTAAACGGGCGCAAATGGCTGGCGTTCCTCGACAACCGTTGCCCGGCCGCCGGGCTTACACGCTGGATGGTGTTGGTCGAAGGCGCCTACAAACCCGAATGCAAACTCGACGACAAGGCCATCGCCGGCCTGACCCAAGCGGTCGATACCTGGATTCGCAAACATGTTTGAGTTCGCCTGGCCGTGGATCTTCGCCCTGTTGCCCTTGCCGTGGTTGATGCGCTTCATCCTGCCAGTGGCCGACAGCGGCGAACCCGCGCTGAAGGTCAGCTACCTGGCCGACCTTGAGGGCCTGGCGCGCCGCCGTGCGCGGGTCAACCTGCCCGGCTGGCGCCAGCAAGCGCCGTTCGTGGTGCTGTGGCTGCTGCTGCTGACCGCCGCCGCGCGCCCGGAATGGCTTGGCGAACCGCTGCCCATTGCCGCCAGCGGCCGTGACTTGCTGGTGGCCGTGGATGTGTCCGGCTCCATGGATTTCCCTGACATGCACTGGCAGGACGATGACGTCAGCCGCCTGAGCCTGGTGCAGCATTTGCTCGGCGACTTCCTGGAAAGCCGTGAAGGCGACCGCGTAGGCCTGATCCTGTTTGGCAGCCAGGCTTACCTGCAAGCCCCGCTGACCTTCGACCGGCGCACCGTGCGCACCTGGCTGGATGAAGCACGTATCGGCATCGCCGGCAAAAACACCGCCATCGGCGATGCGATTGGCCTGGCCTTGAAACGCCTGCGCCAGCGCCCGGCGCAAAGCCGTGTGCTGATCCTGGTCACCGATGGCGCCAACAATGCCGGGCAGATCGACCCGCTGACCGCCGCGCGCCTGGCGGCCGAAGAAGGCGTAAAAATCTACCCGATCGGCATCGGCGCCGACCCCGAGCAAACCGGTTCGTTGGGCATCCTGGGCGTCAACCCGAGCCTGGACCTGGATGAACCGGCCTTGAAGGCCATCGCGGACGCCACCGGTGGCCGCTACTTCCGCGCCCGCGACGGCGACGAGCTGCAAAAAATCAAACAAACCCTGGACCAGCTTGAGCCCGTCGCGCAACAGCCGACCCAGGCACGCCCGGCCCAGGCGCTGTACAGCGCACCGCTGGCGCTGGCGTTGATCCTGAGCATGTTGCTGGTGGTTCAAGAACGCTGGCCTAATAACCCCTTGCAACGCACCTTCAACAAACTCTCGACCAAGGGCATTTTCCTGCAACAGCACCCGCAATGGCGCCAACGCCTTAAACGCCTGCGCTTGCGGAGGCGTCGATGATCGACCTGTGGCCACACTGGTTTCGCCCTTGGTGGTTGCTGCTGCTGCCGTTGCTCGGCTGGCTGCTGTGGCAGCTGTGGCACCGACAAAAGCGCGCCGGGCGCTGGCAAATGATTTTGCCGCCGGCGTTTCATGCGGTGCTGCTCAGTGGCGGCAATGGCCGCGAGAGTAAATCGCCCTGGGTGGTGTTGGGCATCGCCTGGCTGCTAGCCGTGCTGGCATTGCTTGGCCCCAGTTGGCAAAGGGTTGAACAGAACAGCCAGAAACCGGCCGACCCGGTGGTGGTGCTGTTGGAGCTGACCCCGGAAATGCTCGCCACCGACAGCCCGCCCAATCGTTTAGAGCAGGCGCGGCGCAAGCTCTATGACTTGCTGCAGGCACGCGACAACGCGCCCACCGCCATCGTCGTGTATGCCGGCAGCGCCCATACGCTGGTGCCGCTGTCGGATGATCTGGCCACCAGCCGCAACCTGCTCGAAGCCCTGCGCCCCTCGATCATGCCCGAGCCAGGCCATCGTGCCGATCTGGCGGTGGAAAAAGCCCTGGGTTTGCTCAAGCAAGCCGGTCTCGGCCAGGGGCGCCTGTTGCTGGTCGGCTCGTCGCTGTCGAAACAGGAGCGTCAAGGCATTCGCCTGCAGTTGCAGAGCGCCCAGGCCCTCAGCTTGTCGATCCTCGGCATCGGCAGCCGCGAAGGCACGCCGGTGACCCAGGAAAGCGGTGAGTTCCTTAAGGATGACCAGGGCGCCATTCTGGTGCCGCGCCTGGACGGCCCGACGCTCAAGGCGTTTGCCAGTGAAATGGGCGGCCGCTACCGCGCCGCGCGCCTGGATGACAAAGACCTGCGCCAGCTCAACCTGCTCGATGGCCCGCAGGCCCTGCGCAACGACGGCCAACTGCTGCACCTCGACACCTGGGCCGACCAGGGTTACTGGCTGCTGCTACCGTTATTGTTGCTCGCCGCCTGCGCCGGGCGTCGCGGCTGGCTGTTCTGCTTGCCGTTACTGTTACTCGGTGCGCCGCAGCCCAGCTATGCCTTTGAACTTCAGGACCTGTGGCTGCGACCCGACCAGCAAGGCCAATATCTGCTGAAGAAACAACGCCCCAACGAGGCCGCCAAACACTTCGAAGACCCGCAATGGCAAGGCGTGGCACTGTATGAGGCGGGCAACTACGCCGAGGCGATCAAGCGTTTTGCCCAAGGCAATGACGCGTATTCCCACTACAATCGCGGGAATGCGCTGGCCAAATCCGGCGAACTGGAAGCCGCCATCGACGCTTATGAGCAAGCACTCGAAGCCCAGCCCGACCTGCAACCGGCGCTGAAAAACAAAGCGCTGGTCGAAACACTGATCCAGGAAAAGGCCCAGCCCGAGCCGGCCAAGCCTGTCAAAAATGAGGATGACGAAACCACCCAACCCGGCCAAACTGCGCAACCGGGCAGCAGCGGCCAAAGTGCCACGGGGGGCGAGCAATCACCCCAAGGCCAAGGCCAGGCCAGTGCCGGCGATAACCAGACGGGCGCCACGCCCAAAGCCGGCGGCAACGACGTACCGGGCAGCGAGCTAGGGGACGAACACACCACCACCCCGCCCTTGCGCCCCGCCGATGCCAGCCTCGATGGCGAGCACCGCCAGGCGCTGGAGCAATGGCTGCAGCAGATCCCGGACAACCCCGGCGAACTGCTGCGACGTAAATTCTGGTACGAACAGCAACAACATCAGGACAAGACTCGATGAGCCGCCGCACCACCCTTCTGCTCCTGCTCGCCCTGTCGGCAAGCCACGCCCAGGCGGCCAACCTGGTGGCGAGTGTCGACCGCAGCCGCGTCAATTCCGGGGAAACGGTGGAGTTGACAGTGGAATCCAGCGACGTCACCCAGTTCGGCAAACCCGACTTGTCACCTCTGGATGCGCAGTTTGAAGTGAGCGGCACGCGCCAGATCAACCAGCTGACTACCTTGGGCGGCGATAACCACGCCACCACGCGCTGGATCATCACGTTGCTGCCCAAGGAAAACGGCACCGTGGTGATTCCGCCGCTGCAAGTGGGCGAACTCAAGACCCAGCCGATCAGCCTGCAAGTGCTGGAAACCGCCAGCCAGAACACCAGTGCCGAACTGGCCCCGGTGTTTATCGAAGCCAATCTGGACCAGAGCAGTGTGTACGTTCAGGCCCAGGTGCTGTTGACCGTGCGCGTGTACCACTCGGTGTCGCTGTATGACGACAGCAGCCTCACGCCGTTGCAAATCCCCGATGCGCGCATTGAACAATTGGGCGAGTCGCGCACTTACGAGAAGGTCATCAACAGCATTCGCCACGGCGTAATCGAAACCCGCTATGCGATTTACCCGCAGCACAGCGGTGCCTTGGTGATTCCGGCGCAGACTTTCAGCGCCACCTTGGTGGAATCGCGCCCGCCCCAAGAGAACACGCTGCAGGGCACCAAGCCGGGCAAGTTGATTCACGTAAGCTCTGCCCAATTGCCGCTGACCGTCAAGCCCAAGCCGGAGTTCTACCCCGCCGACGCCGCCTGGCTGCCCGCGCGCAGCCTGACCCTGAGCGAAGTCTGGAACCCCGAGCCTGATCACGTTCAAGTGGGCGACTCCCTGACCCGCAGCCTCACAGTCAAGGCCGAAGGCCTGTCCAGCGCCCAGTTGCCGGCCCTGCCCAGCAGCGACATCAATGGCCTGCGCCGCTACCCGGACCAGCCGGTGCTCGGCAACCAAAACAGCGACCGTGGCCTGATCGGCAGCCGTGAGGACCGCGAAGCCCTGGTGCCAACCCGCGCCGGTGCCGTGGAGTTGCCCGCCGTGGAAGTGGTGTGGTGGAACACCCACGAAGATCACCTGGAACGCACCAGCCTGCCCGCACGCACGCTGCAAGTGGCGACCAACCCAAGCCTGGTGGTGGACACGCCCGCCACACCAACGGTCATTACCGCACCGGACGATAGCCGGCTTTGGCTGTGGCAACTGAGCACCTTGATACTTGCCTGCACCACGCTGTTGGGTTTCGGCCTGTGGTGGCGCGCACGTCGCCAACCCGCCGTGCAACGCGCCGTACAAACCGGCCCGAGCCCGCGCTCGCTGTTGGACGACCTCAAGCGCGCCACCCAGGCCAACGACCCGCAAGCCACGCGCCAGGCACTGGATGCCTGGGCGCGGCAACAGCCGGAAACCCTGGCCGACATGGCGGCGCGGTTCGTGCCGCTGTCGGATGCCTTGGATGGGTTGAACGGCGCGCTGTACAGCGAGAGCGGCCAATACTGGCTGGGTGAAGATTTATGGCGTGCGGTCAAGGCCATCCCGATGGTGGAGCGCGAGCAAGATCCGGCGACGGATAGCACCAGTTTGCCGCCGTTGTATCCCAAGTAACCTCGATCCAATTCAGAGCACAAATCCCTGTGGGAGCTGGCTTGTCGAGTCGTCGCAGCATGGGTATCTACACAAATATTGGCGTTTGTGGTGTTGGGCTGTTTTATCGTTGCAGTGGGGTGGTGGAGTACATATCCGTTGCTGCGGTAACGGCTACTTAGGGTTCCGCCCTTACGGCCATGCCTTTCAAGGTCTATGTTTAAGAGTCCGTTTAACGTCATGTTTAGGCCTGTTTATCCGCCTTGGCAGCCTTAAGCACCCGAGCTGTTGAGACATGCGCCCGTGCCGCCTTACCTTCCAGCCACTCCTTGGGTTTAGCGACTTTGGCGCCGCGAGGGCTCTTTGCGACGGACTTGGGTTTGATCAACCTCGCCAGGGCCAGTAATCGCTCTGCCAGCCCTTGCGAGGTCTTTTCAAGGGGGAAATTTTCCGCAGGCAATGCGATCTGCAAACCCTGATAATCACCGCGAACATGCACCGCCAAGTGGAAAATCGAAGCTTCCCAACCCTCTGGCTGTGTTTCCCGGTGCGCCTGCTCAACACTACGTTTGAGAACCGATAAAACGTTGTAAGCCAGCACCGCCGAGGCAAAGCCCAGCAGCGCGGCTTTCGGGCTGCCAAAGCTTGTGATTTCACTCTCCAGTACCGATTCAAGGCGTTGGAACATGCCTTCAATACTCCAGCGACGACGGTACAAATCAGCTATCTGTTGAGCACTGATGGTGTCGGGCAAATTGCTCCAGAACCACATCACCACATCACCTGAGTCATTCGCTGTTTGCAGGCTCAATTCAACGCGTCTCCAGCGGCGGCCACTGGTCACTTCGATGATTTGTTCGCGAACGGTGCCGCTATCGACTGCTCCTGAATCTTGCCACTCACTTTCTTGGACGAGTCGTGGATGTTTGCTGGGTTGGCGAACGATGAACGAAGCCCCCGTGTCCTCGCAGGCTTGCAAGACGGGCAGCGTGCAATAGAGCCGGTCAGCCATCCACAACTGGCCCGCGCATGCGCGGGCCAGTAGCGGTAAAACACTGACTCGCTCACTGGCGTAGGCATCTTCCCACGGCTGAAGATCAACGACTAAATCCAGATCCGGATCGTAGGCAACTACTGAAAATCCTGGGCGTGCTGCGCCGCGCTCATTGCGCAGAGCACCTAGACGTTTTTCAGTGGCCGGCAGATGGTTGCCATCAACAATACGCAACTGCCAACCGGGAAGGATCGATGAATGGCCAAGCGTTTCTACGGTCGGTATCAAACGCTCGGCACTGCCCGAAATGAGGGCGCGCAGAAGCTCGGGTTCGGTTCGCTTGATCTTGTCATAGAGGGCTGCAAGGCTGACCGAAAGGCCCTCCATCTTGCGCGCCGCCGCGTGTAATGACGGCCTCAAGCCCAATGAAACAAGGGACATCAGCTCAACAACGGTTGAAAACAAAAGCTCACGGGAGTACTGACGCTGGCGATGATCATCGAACACCTTGTCTACCCACTTGGCATCTACGGCCTGCTCCAAGACCAGCTTGGTCATGACACTGGCTGGTGCTTGTTTTTCAAACCGTTCTAAAACCTTTTCCCACATAGCTTCGTCGTCCTGACTGAATTGATTAGGGGATTTTAAACCAAGACCTTGAAAGGCATGGCTCTTACAGCGGGTCACTTTTGGCAAACGCCCGGAATGCCGGCCCAGCCAAAAGTAACCAAAAGGTCTGTGCCCCACCACTCGGCACCTCGCTTAGGCTCGGTGTGCCAGAACGAAGGCTTGAATCCGTGGGCCGCCGCGATGGGCCATCCTTGGCCCAGCGCGGCTAACCCGGCGTCCTGCCGGGTTACCCACGGATTCAAGCCTGCGTTCGGCCATCGTGGTTAACGGGGCGCCTCAGATCAAAATCAAAATCTACAGCACGGCGGCCTGAAAGCCGACCTGAGTGGTTGAAGCAAGAGCCAGGTCAAGTGCGAAGCAAAAGCCTATCTGAATACACTGAAGAACTGCTTTTCTGTGGGAGCTGGCTTGCCTGCGATGCAGACACCTCGGTACATCAGGCACACCGAGTTGATGCCATCGCAGGCAAGCCAGCTCCCACAGATGATGGGTGTTGCCCGGGCGACATGCATTGTTAAAGGCCAGCAGTCCATATCCCTTTAATTTGCGGGAAGTTTCCTAGACAATCCTTTGGCCTTGCGCCTGCTCACTTCACTGGCTAGCCTTCGCTCCGTCGCTGCATATCAGCGATCGGGTGTGAGATCCCGTGTATGAACGGACGTAATGCGCTACAACCGCCTATGGCGGCTGTGTGCGGGCAGACTTCGGTCTGGCCGGGTCCTGTTCACCGGTATCTCACCCCGCACATAGCTGCCACCTTTTTTGACGTGTGAGATCGGCAAAAAAATGGCTCCCAGCCAGAACAGGTACTTCACACATGACCAAAATCGTCCCAGACCCACCCCGCTTCACCCCCGACCGCGAAATCTTCGAACGCGCCCTGAGCCATTATCTACAACCCGACTCGCCGCCCTCCTTCACCGTGCATCGAGACCTCAGCTTCGAAGACGCCCTCGCCCAAATCTGCGACGTGCTGCGCTGTGCAGCCGCCACCGCAGCGGGCACCCGCGAGGGGCTGACAGGCGATGAACGCCACATGGCCGGCGCCACCGAGCACTTGATCAACCAGGCCAAAACCCTTGCCGACCGTGCATTGGAGTGCCTGCACGCCGCGTGACCCCTGTGGGAGCCGGCTTGCCGTATCTACACAATTTCTGTTGAACACAACGGCTCTACGAAGTGGGCTGTTGTGGCGAGCAGGCTTGCCCTGCGTGGGCTGCGCAGCGGCCCCAATGTAGACATCGAGATAGTCCTGAAAGAACTCTGAGTCTGTTTTCTGGGGCTGCTGCGCAGCCCAACGCAGGGCAAGCCTGCTCGCCACGGGGGAACGTGGCAGCTTAAAAAAGTGTGTAGATACCTATGCTGCGATGCAGACACCTCGGTTTTTCAGGCACACCCAGGTGATGCCGTCGCAGGCAAGCCAGCTCCCACAGCGGCATCACCGTCAATGGGAGAACGATGCACCATTGAGCGAGTTAAAATCGGCTACAACGTCGTAGACATAGTGCAGATTCTCCCGGTCAAAGCGGCCGTCCTGCTCACCCGGGCCATCGTCGCCAACCCCAATATCCAGCGCCAACAGAAGCTGGGGACGTGACAGAAGTTCTAAAGCACACTCTTGTGCCCGAGCAGAAAAAGTCCTGTTGCTGGGCACCCACCCGGCGGCTTCTTTCAATTCATTAACATTCACAAAACGGTCGCCGGCACCGGCGGCGAACTCGTGGAAGTGGTCGGCTATCAGCCCCAATAAGTGCCGCTCGCTCCACAAGGGGTGGGGGCCGACTTTAGGCGCCGCATCGTCGCGGGGAGCCAGCCATTGTTTTTCGTCGAGCGCGCTGTAGCCCTTCTCGGTGAATGCTTGCCACATGCTCGCCGGTGTTCCGTCTACCGCATAACCGCTGACAGTGAACCCTTCCAGTACATCGTTGTTTGCCTCTGTACCGCGGCTTTTGCCTGTTGCACTCAGCGATGCATCAATCCAGTTAAGGACTCTGGCCGCATTGTAGGCCGCATCCGCTCGAGCCTGGGGATACGGATTACTCAAGGTCCAATCGCCCAACTGTGTATAGGCCATTTCAAAATAGATATTGTTTTCACGCACCGGTTGTTTCACTACTATTTTGCCGTCCACGTTATCCACCCAGTCACGACGAATATTTTTTTGGCTGTCCAGCCAACTAAGTATGGGGTTGTCATTAATGATTTGCTCAGCGGATCGAGTATCGCCCAGGGGGCGCTGGAGATTTTCCCTCGGGACAACATGCTGATTTTTCTCGCCGCGCAGCGGGTCGATGGGGCCGCGCACAGGCGTTGGCACATAGATTGGAAAGAGTTCCCCTGCGCTAAAGCCCCGTCGTTCAGGTTCGTGCTGATCAATATTACCCAGAGACATTGTGTAGTGACTCCAAAAGGAAAAAGATGCCTCGCAGAATTCGGGAGGTCATTCTTAATTAACGCAGGTCAGAACTCTGGTTCCCTTACAGGGATCACCGAATGGGGCTGCATTCGTCGGCAAATGTTTCCACTGTGGTGTTGCGTAGATTCCCCGGTCTCCCCCCGACAAGCCCGCATACCAGCGGTTTTTACAGGTAAACTCCCTTCTTTTTCACCGCCCTTCTCTGTTCACGGCGGCCATTCACCTCTTGTATTTAACGGAGTTCGCCTTGCGTCTGTTCCACACCTCCGACTGGCACCTTGGCCAAAACCTGCACGGCCAGGAACGCGACTTCGAACACGCCTGTTTTCTCGACTGGCTGCTGGGCCAATTAAAAGCCGAGCAGCCGGATGCGCTGCTGATCGCCGGCGATATCTTCGACACGGTCAACCCGCCGCTCAAGGCACAGGAGCGCCTGTATGACTTCATCATCAGCGCCCACGAACAAAACCCCAAGCTGACCATTGTGATGATCGCCGGCAACCACGATTCCGGCTCGCGGATCGAGCTGCCCGCGCCGTTGATGCGCCGTTTGCGCACCCATGCATTGGGCCGCGTGCTGTGGCTGGATGACGGCCAATTGGACGCCGAGCGCCTGCTGATCCCGCTGCCCGACGCCAAAGGCAAGATCGCCGCCTGGTGCCTGGCGCTGCCGTTTTTGCGCCCGGCGGAAGTCACGGGTGCGCACTTGGGCGACGACTATCTGCGGGGCATTGGCCAGGTGCATGAATGGCTGATCGCCGCCGCCAATGCCAAACGCAAGAAAGGCCAGGCGCTGATTGCCATCAGCCATGCGCACATGGCCGGTGGTTCGGTGTCGGAAGACTCCGAACGCAGCCTGATCATTGGTAATGCCGAAGCACTGCCTGCCAGCCTGTTCGATGCCAGTGTGAGTTATGTGGCGCTGGGCCATTTGCACAAGCCGCAGCAGGTCAACGGCGAGGAGCGCATTCGCTACAGCGGCTCGCCCATTCCCCTGTCGTTTTCCGAAATCGGCTACAAGCACCAGATTCTCGATGTAACCTTCCAGGGCCAACGCCTGGTGGGCGTCGAGCCACGCCTGATCCCACGCTCGGTCAACCTGCAACGCCTGGACGCTGCGCCACTGGCGAATATCCTCGCGCAACTGGCCGACCTGCCCGACATCGACCTGCTCGCCGAAACCCAGCGCCACCCTTGGCTGGAGATACGCGTGCGCCTTGACGAGCCGCAGCCGGACCTGCGCCAGCAAATCGAGACTGCCCTGCAAGGCAAGGCCGTGCGCCTGGTGCGCATCGCCGCCGAATACGCAGGCAAACGCGGCAGCGACGACACGGACGAAGCCGGTCTGGTCGAACTTGACCAGCTCACGCCCCAGGAACTGTTCAGCCGCGCCTGGCACGACAACTACGGCAGTGAGGTGGATGAACAGACCATGAAGGATTTCGCCGTGCTGCTTCAGGAAGTGCAACAGGAGGGCGAACAGCCATGAAGATCCTCGCCATCCGCCTGAAAAACCTCGCCTCCCTGGCTGGCCCGTTCGAGATCGACTTTACTGCCGAGCCCCTGGCCAGCGCCGGGTTGTTCGCGATTACCGGCCCAACCGGCGCGGGTAAAAGTACCCTGCTCGATGCCTTGTGCCTGGCACTGTTTGGCGCCGTGCCACGTTTGGGCGATACCGGCCAGGCCAAAATGCCGGATGCCGACAGCGATATCTCCATCGGCGACCCACGCACGCTGATTCGCCGCGGCACCGGCGGCGGGTATGCCGAGGTGGATTTTGTCGGCGTCAACGGCCGCCGTTACCGCGCCCGCTGGGAAGCCAATCGCGCCCGCGACAAGGCCAGTGGCAAGTTGCAGAACAGCCGCCAAAGCCTGATCGACCTGGACAGCGACCAACTGCTGGCCAGCCAGAAAACCGAATACAAAACCCAGCTGGAACTGGCCCTGGGCTTGAATTTCGAGCAATTCACCCGTGCCGTATTGCTGGCGCAAAGTGAGTTCAGCGCGTTCCTCAAGGCCAACGACAATGAGCGCAGCGAACTGCTGGAAAAGCTCACCGACACCGCGCTGTATACCCAGCTCGGCCGCCGCGCTTTCGATAAGGCCAAGGATGCCAGGGACGCGCATAAACAGCTGCAAGACCAGGCCACCGGCCTGGTGCCGCTGGCGCCTGAGGCCCGCGCCGAACTTGACCAGCAGTTGGCCGAGGCGCAGCAGCACCTCAAGACCCAGCAGGCGCAACTCAAGCAGTTGGAGCTGCAACACACCTGGCTCAAGGAGCTACGTGAGTGGCAGGAGCGCCAGCTCAGTGCCACCGAACAATTGCAGCAAGCCCAACAGCTCTGGGACAGCCAAGGCCAACAGCGTCAGGACCTGAGCCGCCTGGAGCAGTTAGCGCCACAACGCCATCAGTTCGCGCGGCTGGCTGAACTCGACACCCTGCTCACCCCGCTGGCGGCGCAGATTCAACAGCACATCGAGCAGCAAACCGCGCTGCAAGCACGCCAGGAGCAGGCGCAACAACAGCAGGCCGCCGCCCAGGTCGCCTTGGCTGACGCCTTGAACCACCAGGCCGACGCCGTGCCCTTGCTGCGCCAAGCGTTCGAACAGCAGAGCACCCTCGCCCATCTGAGCAAAGACCTGGCCAAACGCAGTGACGACAAGCAACAACAGGAAACCGCCTGCGCCGAAGGGCAGTCGTTGCTCAATGGCTTGCTGGAGAAACAGGCCCAGGTTGCCGAGCGCCTGCAACGCCTGGCCGCTGAGCTTGAGCGCAGCGCTGCCTTTGCACCGCTGAGCGACGCTTGGACCGCCTATCGCGACCGCCTGCAACAGCTGATGCTGATCGGCAACCGCCTGAACAAGGGCCAGGCCGAACTGCAGCAGCTTGAACACAAAGCCGCCACCGCTGCCGAAAAGTTCACCCAGCAGCGCGAGGCGTTGGACCTGCTGTACCAGGAAGCCGGCGCCGAACCGCACGCAGTCGCCGAGCAGGTCCAATTGCTCGCAAGCCTGCTGCAGGACAATCGCAAGCAGCAACGCGCCTTCGAAGACCTTACGCGCTTGTGGGACAGCCAGCAGCAGCTGGATATACAGAGCGCCGCGCTGACGCAAAAACTCGCAGACGCCCAGCAACAGCGCGAACAGTTGAACCAGACCGGCCTGCAAACCAAGGCCGAACTCACGGTGGCCGAGCAAACCCTGTCGGTGACCAAGCAACTGCTGGAACGCCAGCGGTTGGCGCGCAGTGCCAGTGTCGAAGAGTTGCGCGAGCAGTTGCAGGACGACCAGCCGTGCCCTGTGTGCGGCAGCCATGAGCATCCGTACCATCAGCCCGAAGCCTTGCTGCAAAGCCTTGGCCGCCATGATGAAAACGAAGAAGCCACGGCGCAGAAGGCCGTCGATACGCTGAAGGAAAAACTCACCGAGCTGCGTGGCGAAGTGGGCGGCTTGATCGCCCAGCAAAAGGAGTTCCTGCAACAGCAAGAGCTGTTGGCGACACAACAACAGGGCCTGGCCCCCAGCTTGCAAGCACATCCATTGTCGGCCTCGCTGTTTAATCAGGACGCCACCCAGCGCAGCGCCTGGCTGGCCCAGCAGTTGGCGCAACTCACGCAAAGCATCGCCCAGGATGAGCAACGCCAAGGCGCCCTGCTCAACCTGCAACAAAATGCCGGGCGCTTGCAGCAACAACTGCAAGCGGCCCAGGACGCCAGCCAGCAAGCCCGCCAGCTGCTGGTGGACCAGCAACGCGAACTGTCCAATGACCGTGAGCGCCTGGACGAAGAACTGCAGGCCTTCGCCGGCCTGCTACCGGCCGACACCCTCGACGGTTTGCGCCGTGAACCGGCAGCGACCTTTATGCAGCTGGACCAGCACGTCAGCCAGCGCCTGGAACAGCTGGGCCATCAGCGTGATGAGTTGGCTGAACAGCAAGAACGCCAGCAGGCCATCGAAAAAGAGCAGACCCATCAGCAGCATCGCCAGCAGCAGGTGGAAGCCTTGCAACAGCAAGTCACCGAGCTGACCACGCAGCAACAGGCCGCCCAGGCAATACTCACCGCCTTGCTCGGCGAGCACACCAGTGCCCAACAGTGGCAACACCGGCTGGATGAGGCCGTGGCGCAAGCTCGCCGAAGCGAGACAGACGCCAACCAACAGCTGCAAGACCTGCGCGATGCCCTGATCCAATTGGCTGCCGACCTCAAGGCCCAGCAGGAACGCGTACAGGCGCTGACCGCCGAGCAGCAGACCCTCGATGCGCGCCTGGGCGAATGGCGCGCGCTGCACCCGCAACTGGATAACGACGGTCTTACGCGTTTGCTGGCCTTTGATGACAGCCAAGTCAGCGCCTTGCGCCAGCAGTTGCAGCACAGCGAAAAAGCCGTCGAGCAAGCCAAGGTGTTGTTGCAGGAGCGCGAACAGCGCCTGGCCGAACACCAGGCCTTGCACAATGGCAACCTGGACGCCGAACAGCTGGACAGCAGTCTCGCCGCGCTTAATCAGCAATTGGCCGAGGGCGACAGCCGCTGCGCCGAATTGCGTGCGCGTCAGTCCGAAGACCAACGTCGCCAGGACGCCAACCATGTCCTGGGCGAGCATATCGCCAAGGCTTATGACGAGTGGCAGCGCTGGGCACGCCTGAATGCGCTGATCGGCTCGGCCACCGGCGACACGTTCCGCAAGATCGCCCAGGCCTACAACCTCGACTTGCTGGTACACCACGCCAACGTGCAGTTGCGCCAACTGGTGCGCCGCTATCGCCTCAAGCGCGGCGGCAGCATGTTGGGGCTGTTGGTGATGGACACCGAGATGGGCGACGAATTGCGCTCGGTGCATTCGCTGTCGGGTGGCGAGACGTTCCTGGTGTCGCTGGCGTTGGCGTTGGGGCTGGCGTCGATGGCGTCCAGCACCTTGAAGATCGAGTCGCTGTTTATCGACGAAGGTTTTGGCAGCCTGGACCCCGAATCGCTGCAATTGGCGATGGACGCGCTGGACGGCTTGCAAGCCCAGGGCCGCAAGGTGGCAGTGATCTCCCACGTGCAGGAAATGCATGAGCGCATCCCGGTGCAGATCCAGGTCAAGCGCCAGGGCAATGGTTTGAGCACGCTGGAGGTCAAGTGAGCGAGGCGCTGCTGAATTCGTTTCGGCGCTGCCCGTACGCGATGCGGGCACGCCTGGCCTTGCGCTACTCGGGTGTGCCCGTGCAGATCATCGAAGTGAGCCTCAAGGCCAAGCCGGCCGAGATGCTGGCACTGTCGCCCAAGGGCACGGTGCCGGTGCTTTGCGTGGGCGGCCAGGTGATCGAGGAAAGCCTGGACATCATGCATTGGGCGCTGGCGCAGCACGATCCTGATGATTGGTTGCTACAGGGCGACCCGAGGGTTCAGGAACTGATCGCTGAGAACGACCAGGTGTTCAAACATCATTTGAATCGATACAAGTACGCCGAGCGCCACCCCGAGCAGCCGATGGAACATTATCGGGCCGAGGGGGAGGTGTTTTTGCAGAAGCTGGATGCGTTGCTGGCGAGGAATGATTACTTGCTGGCCGAGCATTTGAGCCTGGCCGATATGGCACTGGCGCCGTTTGTGCGCCAGTTTGCGCATGTCGACCGCGAGTGGTTTGCTTGTACCCCGTATCACCGGTTACAGACCTGGCTACAGCGCTTTCTGGAATCGCCGCTGTTTGTGGCGGTCATGGCAAAACCCTGAGGTCCACACAATCAAATGTGGGAGCTGGCTTGCCTGCGATGCCGACGACTCGGTCCAACTGATACACCGAGTTGATTTCATCGCAGGCAAGCCAGCTCCCACATTTGATCTGTGTTGCCTGGCAGTCAGTGCTGGGCTTTGTGATCCAGTGCGGCATAGAAGTTGGCGCTTTGTTGCAGGTATTTCTGGGTGTAGGCGGTGGTGGTGGATTTTTTGCCGGTGACTTCCACGCTGGCGGCAGCAGGCAATGCCACGGTGGCGGAAACAGCGGAAGCAGCGATGATGGAGAAGAGGTTCAAGTTCATGGCGGTAACCCTTGTGTTCGTTTGGTTAGGTGGCCGGGGAAGGCCTTGGAACCAAACTTACGCCCGAGGGTTAAGCCTTAGAAATGCTTTGAAACAGTAGCCGCTATTAATAGAATTAATACAAAGGGTCAGGCCCCGCACTGCGGGGCCTGTGGCTTATTGACGCACCAGGAACTTGAGGTCGCTGGGCGCATCGATCGACTGTTTCTGCACGGTTTTACCCAGCAGGCCGGTCTTGGGGTCGCGTTCGACCACCACGATTTCATTGCTTTTCTGGTTGGCGATCAGCAAAAACTTGCCGCTCGGGTCCAGGCTGAACTCGCGCGGGTGGTCACCTTCTACCGAACGGCGCTGCAGTTCCTTGAGGTGCGCGGTGGCCGGGTCGATGCTGAACACCAGCACCTGGTTGGCCGTGCCACGGTTGCTCACGTACAGGAATTTGCCGTCGCTTGAGGCGTGTACGGCCGCACCGGCCTTGTCGGAAACCGGCTGCCCGGCGGCAAAATCGACCAACTGGGTCTGGCTGAGCTTGCCGTCGTTGTAATCGAACACAGCCACCTGAGCGCTCATTTCAGTGGTCAGCCAGGCATGCTTGCCGTCAGCGCTGAACAACAGGTGGCGCGGGCCGCTGCCCGGTGGCAGTTGCACAAAGGCGGGATCGGCCGGGGTCAAGGGCAGTTCGTGGTTGGCCTTGGGATCGTAGTGGTAGGCAAACACCTTGTCGGCGCCCAGGTCCTGCACAAACACATACTTGCCGTCCGGTGACGACACTACCGAGTGGACGTGGTTGGAGGCCTGACGCTCCGGGTTCACGCGGCTGGCCGGGTGCCCGCTCAACTGCACCGGCGCCGACAGCTTGCCGTTGGCGTCAACCGGCAGCACGGCCAGGCTGCCGCCCGGGTCTTCCAGTACCGAATAGTTGGCGACGAACAGGTAACGGCCATCAGCGGCCAGGCTGGAATGGGTCGGTTCGTTGCCCAGGCTCTGCACCTGGTTGATCAGGCTGAGCTGATGATTCTGCGGGTCAATGCTGTAGCTGCTGACACGGCCGACCGGGTCTTTTTGCCCTGGGCCGTTTTCGTTGACCACAAACAGGTGCTTGCGGTCTTTGGAAATCGTCAGCCACGAGGGGTTGGCCGCTTTGGCCGCCAGCACGGGTTTGCCGCTGAATTGGCCGGTGCGGCTGTCAAATTGCAGGCGGTAAATACCTTCGCTGGTGCCGGCGGTGTAGCTGCCCACCAACAGTTCATAGGTGTCGGCCGGCGCGGCTTGCACCGACATCGCACCGACACTGCCCGCCATCAACAGGGGCCAGAATTTACGCATCATCATCCGCTTCGTCCTCGTCGTTATTGTTGTCGCCTTTGATAGCGCTTAAGCAGACCAGCCGGTACTCACCGTCTTCGTTGCTCAAGAGCCAGCTTTGCAAGCTTTCATCAAAGGTGGCGGCACTCAGTTGTTCTGGACTGAACTTCCAACGCTTGAGTTCCCGACCGTCCATGCTCTCGATCAGCAAATGCTGGTCAAAGCTGAACTCGAAGGCATGCAGGCCGTTGATGATCAGCATGTCGCTGTCGGTCAGGGCACTGCTAAGGTTTGGTTGTGCGTCGGTCATGGTGTGAGGTCACTGCGGGGGGAAATGACACATGATAGGTCAAATCCCCCGCCGTGCCTCGCGGCGATGGTTTAAATACTCAGTGCGCAAACAGCGAGTTGCCCTTCTGCCCCGCCAGCTTCTCGGGTTTGATCAGGAACCGCGCCAGTGCCGGCAACAGCCACAGCGCACCGAACATGTTCCAGAGCAACATGAAGGTCAGCATCAGGCCCATGTCGGCTTGGAACTTGATAGCCGAGAAGATCCAGGTGCACACACCGATGGCCAGGCACAGGCCGGTGAACAGCACGGCTTTACCGGTGGACTTGAGCGTCTGGTAGTAGGCCTCTTGCAACGGCAGGCCGGCGCGCAGGAAGCTTTCCAGGCGGCTGTAGATGTAAATGCCGTAGTCCACGCCAATCCCCACGCCCAGCGCCACCACCGGCAAGGTTGCGACCTTGACGCCGATGCCCATGAACGCCATCAGGGCGTTGCCCAGCACTGAGGTCAGCACCAGCGGCAACACGATGCACAGGGTCGCCGCCCAGGAGCGGAAGGTGATCATGCACATGGTGGCCACGCACAGGTACACCAGAATCAGGATGGTCAGCTCCGACTCCTTGATCACCTCGTTAGTGGCAGCTTCGATCCCGGCGTTACCGGCGGCGAGGATAAATTCCAGGCCGTCCTTGTTGTTTTCCCTGGCGAAGTCCTGCACCGCATGCACGGCGCGATCGAGGGTTTCGGCCTTGTGGTCGTTGAGGAACACCAGCACCGGCGCCAGTGAGCAATTGTTGTTGTACAGGCCGTCGGCGCGGGCAATGGAGTTGTTCAGTACGTCGGGGTTACGCGACAGGGTTTCCCATTTGAGGTTGCCCTCGTTCATGCCCTTGATCATCTGCTTGGACACGGTCACCAGCGAGATCGCCGACTGCACGCCCTCGGTGTTCTGCATCTTCCACATCAACTGGTCGATGGGCGCCATGGCTTCATAACGCGAGCAGCCTTCGGCCTTGGTCTTGACCATCACCACCAGCACATCGGAGCTGGTGGAGTAGTTACTGATGATGAAGTTGTTGTCTTTGTTGTAGCGCGAGTCCGGGCGCAGTTCCGGTGCGCCCTGGTCGAGGTCGCCGATCTTGAGGTTCTGGCTGTACCAGAGGCCGCCGCCGAAGGCGACCAGCGCGAGCAGGATCGAGACTGGCGCGACTTTCGCGCTGGCGAATTTGGACAGCAGGCGCCAGAACGGGTGTTCGCGGTGCGCGTCCTTCTTGCTCTTGGCGATCGCGCGCTTGCTGATACCGACATAGGAGATCGCCACCGGCAGCAGGATCAGGTTGGTGAACACAATCACCGCCACACCGATGGACGCGCCGATGGCCAGTTCACGGATCACGCCGATATCGATGATCAACAGCGTGATAAAGCCCACGGCGTCGGCGAGGATCGCAATCATGCCGGGCAGGAACAGTTGCCGGAACGTGCGCCGTGCCGCGGTCAGGGCGTTATCTGCATCGCTGGATTGCAGGGCGATGCCGTTGATCTTCTGCACGCCATGGGAAATACCGATGGCAAAGATCAGGAACGGCACCAGCATCGAATAGGGATCCAGGCCGAAGCCGAAAAAGTGCATCAGCCCCAATTGCCAGATAACCGCCACCAGCGTGGTACTCAACACCGCGACAGTACTGCGCAGGCAGTTGGTGAACCACAGCAACAGGATCAAGGTGATCACAAACGCGATGCCGAAGAACATCACCACCATTACCAGGCCGTCGATCAGGTCACCGACCTTCTTGGCGAAACCGACGATATGGATCTTGACGTTGGGGTTCTGGGCTTCGAACTTGTCGCGGATCTTGTCTTCGAGTTCATGGGAGAACTTGCGGTAGTCCAGGGCCAGCAACTTGCCTTGGTCCTGCGGGTCCGGGTAGGACTCCAGCAAAGGAATATCGACGATACTCGACTTGAAATCGTTGGCCACCAGACGCCCGACCTGGCCGGACTTGAGCACGTTGTTGCGCAGTTGGTCGAGGCTTTGCGGCGAGCCGTTGTAGCTTTGCGGGATCACTTCACCGCCGGCAAAACCCTCTTCGGTGACTTCGGTCCAGCGCACGCTGGGGCTCCACAGCGACTTGAGGCCCGAGCGGTCAACGCCGGAGATGTAGAACACCTCGTCGTTGATCTGCCTCAGCGTCTCCATGTACTCCTTCGAGAAGATGTCGCCATCCTTGGCCTCCACCGAGATGCGCACGGTGTTGCCCAAGTTCGCCAGGTCGTTACGGTGCTCCATCATCTTTTCGATGAAGGGGTGCTTGAGGGGGATCATCTTTTCAAAGCTGGTGGACGGGCGGATCAAGGTCGCCTGCCAGAACAGGAAAATACTCACCAGCAGGCAGATAACGATCACTGCCGGGCGGTTGTTGAAGATCAGGCGCTCAAGAAAGGTCGCTTTATCGTTGTGATGACTGCTCATTCTTTCCCCGCCTTCTTATTGTTTTTCGAGTTCAGCGCCGGTTGCCTTGGCAACACGAACGCCGCCCTGCCCCGCCAGAATCAAGTTGCCATTGCCCGCCGCCGTGACCGAGGAGAGCGAAATGCGGTCCGGGCGGTTGAATACGCTGAAGGTCTGGCCGTCATCGTGGCTGATCACCACGCTGCCGCCGTTGCCGACCACCACGATGGCGCCGTCATCGAGCAACGTCGCCCCCGACAAGCCAAACTCCAGGGCACCACGCGCCGCATTCAACGCCACTGGCTCCCACGTGCTGCCAAAATCGGTGGAGCGGTAGAGATTGCCGCGCAGGCCATACGCCAACAGGGTCTGCGGCTGGGCGGTGCCGATCACTCCGAACAGCGAGCCCTCATAGGGGCCTTCGAGTTTTTCCCAGGTCTGGCCGTCGTCGCTGGAGCGGAACATGCTGCCCTGCTCGCCGACGATAAACAGCCCGGCACCCTTGATAGCGGCGATGGCATTGAGGTGGAACTGGTCTTCGTTGTCGAGGCGATCACTCACGTCGTCCCAGGTTTTGCCGCCGTCGGTGGTTTCGATCAGCGCACCGTAGGCGCCCACGGCCAGGCCATGCTCGGCATCCTTGAACCACACGTCGAGCAATGGCGCTTCGCGCTTGAGGTCCTGGTATTGCTGAGCCCAGGTGGCGCCACCGTCGGTGCTGGCCAGGATCTGCGCGTCATGGCCCACCGCCCAACCGTGTTTGTCGTCGACGAAATACACCGCCGTGAGCAGTTGCCGGGTCGGCACTTTGGCTTGGGTCCAGGTGTTGCCCTGGTCATCGGAATAAAGGATGTGCCCGCGATCGCCGACCGCCACCAGGCGCTTGCCGGCATGCACGACATCGATCATCAGGCCCTTGGCGGCCTTGGGAGACTCAATTGCAAATACCGGCTGTGCGCTGCTGGTGTCGCCGGCTGCCAGCGCGGGTGTCGACAACGCCCCAAGCAGCGAGAGCGCTGTGGCCAGCATCGCAACCCTGCGTGCGGCGCGCGGGCGGCAAACAGCCCAACCCATGACAGGCTCACTCATAGACCTTTCTCCCCATTTATTATTGTTAGGTGGTCTCGCCTTCCCGGGCTCTGAAACCTGCAATCTAGAGCGCCTGGAGGAAGCAGGGGCCATCCTATCGGGCTTTGGAATCGTCTGACAATCGGCGCTACGTTATCTTTTGTTAACTGACGGGTTTTGGCGCTGGCCTGAATATGCCTGCATTACCCAGGCTGATTAATGAATTTTTATTCCATCTATTGAATTATGGGAATTTTTATTCCATTAATAGCCTTCCTGACAACAATAATCCAAAGGACCACGGCGATGCGTGAACTCGGAATCGGCTTGATCGGCACAGGCTTTATGGGGCGCGCCCATGCGCTGGCGTTCAACAATGCCCGCGCGGTATTCGAACTGCCGGTACACCTCAAACTGGCGGCGCTGGCCGATGCCGACACCGAACGCGCCCAACGTTGCGCCACGGCCTGGGGCTTTGCCCAGGCCCACGGTGACTGGCAGGCGCTGGTCAACGACCCTAATGTTGATGTGGTGGCCATCACCACGCCCAATCACTTGCACTACCCCATGGCCATGGCGGCCATTGCGGCGGGCAAGGCGGTGTATTGCGAAAAACCCCTGGCGGTCAGCCTGGAACAGGCCGACGCCATGCGCCGTGCCGCAAGCGCTGCCGGCGTGGTCACCCGGGTCGGTTACAACTACCAGCACAACCCGATGATTGGCCTGGCCAGGCAGATGATTGTCGACGGCGAACTGGGCGAGATCATCAGCTTCCAGGGCGAGTTCAGCGAAGACTTCATGGCCGACCCGGCCTCGCCGTGGTCATGGCGCTGTGAAGTGGAACATGCCGGTGGCGCGCTGGCGGATCTGGGCAGCCACCTGCTGTCGATGGCGCGTTATCTGGTAGGCGACGTGGTGAGCGTGTGCGCCGACACGCACACCGTGCATGCCCAACGCCCTGCCGTCAAAGGCAGCAGCGACCTGAAATCGATCGCTGTGGATGACCAGGTGCATGCCCTGCTGCGCTTCGCCAATGGCGCACGCGGTACGGTGAGCAGCAGTTGGCTCAAGCAGGGTTACAAGAACCACCTGAGTTTTGAAATCAGCGGCACTCAAGGCACTTTGGCGTTCGATCAGGAGCGCCTGAATGAACTTCGCGTATGCCGCGCCGGCCAGGACGGCTTCCAGCGTTTACTCGCTGGCCCTGCGCTGCCCGGCTATGCCGCGTTCAGCCCGGCGGCCGGGCATCAGTTGGGTTACAACGAGCTGAAGACCCTGGAAGTGCAGGAGCTGATCATGGCGCTGGCGGGGCAAGGCGCGCACGGTACCGACTTTGACGGCGCCTGGGCGGTCGAGCGGCTGGCAACGGCGATTCGCCTGGCGGCCCGCGAGGAGCGCTGGGTCGACGTAGCGACGCTTTAAACTGCGCCAGTCCCAGCCAACCTGGTGGGTGTGCACCGTGCATGCCCACCCATTATCAAACTCAGTCACTTACACCTTGAGTTTAGGCGAACGAAACCATTACACGGTGATGGGTAAACATGATGGGCTAATCCAGTCACTTTTCGTGCAACTACATTCCTCTATTCGCCCCCTCACTTATTCACTTTCGCGTGCAATAACGTCAACATTCAACACACTCCTTACACCAAAAAAACTCTAACCACATAACTCACACAGCGAAATATTTACCTGCTTGCACCCTCTGCGGAAACCGTTCATTTTATTACCCGGCCTCTTCAAACCACTTATTACTTTGGCCACTTATAAACTTATCGAGCGTTAATCTATTGAACATTCGCCCCTCCCCACCTGCACGCTTAAACCTTGGCGCTTCCCTGCCTGCACCCGATCATACGACCGCGTCGACCGTTAACAATCCTGCCCCTCCTTCCGTCTCAGATAAAGTTGCAAAAGATTTGATCCGTAGAAGATTTAAATTCGTCGATACAAACGGCGATGGCAAGATAACGGTCGCCTATAAGTTTATTGACTTGTCCAATCCAGAACATGCCCGGCGCAAAAATGCTGGAGCAACAGAGTTCAGCGAGGGCAGAAAAAAAGCATTCAGGGATTCAATTCGCGCGTGGGAAGATGTCATCAAGGTTACCTTTATCGAGAACGGCAAAGGCGCGGACGCCTCCATACTAGTTCACGGTAGCCCCGGGGGGGGCGGTCTCGCCAGCCTGCCGGCTGGTGATACCAGCAACATGAGCATCGCGATCGGAGTGGGTGAAAAAGGCTTGCCTATAAACTCGTCAATGATTCACGAAATCGGTCATAGCCTGGGGCTGGAGCATCCGCAGGGTCAGTATCCCGAGAACAATAAAACCCATACTGCCATGTCTTACACGAATAATTGGTGGGCGCGCCCTGACGAAAACGGCTTTAGATGGTCCGACAGCACCTCCACCCCAATGATGGGCGACATTGCAGGCACTCAAGAACTTTACGGCGCCAATAACAATACCCGAAGGGGCAATACGACTTATGGGTTCAACGCCAACGCCAAGCGTGACTACTATAGCCTGACCTCCTCCAGCGACCTGGCGGCCTTTTGCGTCTGGGACAACGGGGGTAACGACACCCTGGATTTTTCCGGCTACGCACAAGACCAGAAAATCAATCTGAATGCCGAGTCTCTTTCAGACGTCGGCGACCGGAAAGGTAATGTGTCTATCGCCAAGGGCGTTGTGGTAGAAAACGCCATCGGTGGCTCAGGGCATGATGTGCTGATCGGCAATCAGGTCGGCAACCGCATCACCGGCAACGCCGGCGGCGACACGCTGTACGGCGGCGGCGGCGCTGATACATTTGTCTACAAGCGGGCCAGTGACTCGCCGCCACAAAACCCGGACATGCTTAACGACTTCGTCAGTGGTGTCGACAAAATTGATCTTTCCAAGGTCCTGAAAGACGCGGGTATATCAACCCCTATCTTCACCAGCGCTCCCACTGATCAAGCCGGCAAGCTGAGCGGGCGAAAAGGCGAACTGCTTCTGGACTATGATAAAAACATCAAGATGCACAGGTTGATTCTTGATGTGAGTGGCAATGCTAAGTCCGTGCTGTTGATTATGAGCAAAAGCCCAATAAAGCCCACTGACATTTTGATTAACGCGGGTTCACAGTCACCGACGGCATCACCCTCCCCTCAGCCAACGCCCAACCCGGCGCCTTGGCCCATTAATAAAAAGCCAGCGCCCACACTGACCCTACTGCCACTCGTATTACGCGATACCGGTGATACCGTCTACGGGTTCAACGCCACGACCACTAAGCCTGGCATGCGGCTGACCTCTTCCACCGATAAACCTGCTTTCACCGTGACAGACCCTGAAGGTAATGACACCTTGGACTTTTCAGGTTTCGACCACAACCAACGCATCAACCTTATGCCGGGCTCACGCTCCAGCGTTGGCGGCCTGGTCGACAATGTGCGGATCAACAACAATACGGTTATTGAAAATGCCAGGGGCGGCCGAGGCCATGACCATATAACCGGAAACGCGGCCAATAACGTACTGACAGGTGGAGCCGGTGCAGACAAACTGACAGGCAATGGCGGCGTAAACATTTTCAACTATGAAGCCGTCAGTGACTCGCCTTACCACAATGCTGACATGCTGATGGATTTCAAAACCGGCAAAGACAAAATCGACTTAACCGTTATGAGTAAAAAAGCCCAAGTGCCCCTCAACCTAGTCAAGTATTACACAGGCCAAATTGGCGAGACCATTATTGACTATTACCCGGCCACCAAAAAGTACTACGTGGGTGTCGATATGACGGGAAATCGCCAGTCTGACTTTTTGATCAAAAGTTTCAAGCCGATCAACAGCCAGGATGTGATTGGCCTTAACCGTATGAACGACGGCCATTGCTGACCGTCTCGAAGGGCTTTAAAAGAGGGCAGCGTGAGGGCGGCTCACACCGGTCGATCAGATAACAAACCGCGCGACCATCCCATTCAGATCCACCGCCAGGCGCGACAGTTCATGGCTGGCCGCGCTGGTCTGGTTGGCACCCGCCGCCGACTGAGTCGCCAAGTCGCGGATGTTGACGAGGTTGCGATCCACTTCACGAGACACCTGGGCCTGCTCTTCCGAGGCGCTGGCGATCACCAGGTTGCGCTCGTTGATCAGGCTGATCGACTGGGTGATCTGCTCCAGGGCCACACCGGCCGCGCGGGCCAGCTCCAGGGTGGTCTGGGTGCGTTGGTTGCTCTGTTGCATCGACTGCACAGCTTCGCCGGTGCCACTCTGGATGCCGGCGACCATTTTTTCAATTTCCTGGGTCGATTGCGCGGTGCGGTGTGCCAAGGCGCGTACTTCATCGGCCACCACCGCAAACCCACGCCCGGCTTCACCGGCGCGCGCGGCTTCAATGGCTGCGTTCAGCGCCAGCAGGTTGGTCTGTTCGGCAATCGCGCGGATCACGTCGAGCACCTTGCCGATATCACGGCCCTGGGTTGCCAGGCCTTCAATCATCAACGCAGTGTTTTGCACGTCCTGGGTCATGGTCTGGATTGCACCGACGGTTTCCACCACGCGGTCACGCCCTTCCCGCGCCGCCTGGTTGGACTGGCTGGAAGCTTCGGAGGTGGACACCGCATTGCGCGCCACTTCTTCGACGGCGGCGGTCATCTCGTTGACGGCCGTGGCGGCCTGGTCGATTTCGTTGTTTTGCTGTTGCAGGCCTTTGGAGGCTTCTTCGGTGACCGCACTGAGCTCTTCGGCGGCAGACGCCAGTTGCGTGGCCGAGCCGGCGATGTGCTGGATAGTCTGGCGCAGGTTGGTTTGCATCGCCGACAAGGCGCCCAGCAGGCGCGCAGGCTCGTCCTTGCCGGCATCTTCGATAACTTTGGTGAGGTTGCCACCGGCAATAGTTTCGGCCACTTCCAACGCTTTGCGCAGCGGCGTGACGATGCTGCGGGTCAGCAGCCAGGCGAGCAGTACCGTCATGAGCGCCGCCGCGACGGCCACAATGACGATGCCCGTCACCGCCTGCTGGTAGCTGCCTTCAGCTTCCCGGCCGGCCGTGTCGGCATCGGCACTGTTGATGGCGATCAGTTTGTTCAGTTGCTCGCCCATCAGGTCGGTGCCGTCCTTGATGCGCGTATTGATGAGGGTGCGCATGTCCTCGACTTTATTCTGCTGGGACAACGACATCATTTCAGCCTGGGCGGCCAGATAGCTGTCGAGCGTGGCGGTGAAAGACTTGTATAAAGCAGCCTCATCAGCACCCGCCGGCAAAACGGCATAGGCGCTCTGGGCCTGCTTGACCTTGTCGACCAGCACGGCCACGCGGGTTTTGGCCTCTTCGAGCGCGGCCGGCTCGCGGTTGATCAAGATGCGGAACGAGAGAATGCGCAAGCGCAGTACGTTCTCGGTCATGTTGCCGAGGAACTTCACGCTGGGTAACTGGTTGGTCCCCATATCCACTGAGGCCTGGCGGATCGTACCCATGCGGTTGACCGCAAACACGCCAAGAATCACAACGAGCAATGCAATGAACGCAAAACCGAGAAAAGCGCGAGGTGCAATATTCAGATTACGAAGGGACATAGCGGTGCTCTCAAGAAGTAGTGTTGGCGCGCATCCCTGCCGCGACACAATCCGTTAGCGGCAACGCGCGTCTCGGACCGTCAGGCGCCACTGTTTTAATTGGTGTGTGGGCCTATTCAGGCTATCGGCAGGCTTGAGAAATTAATCGGCACATTTCGAAATATTTTTTCACACTTCTGACAGCCGACACTTTCTGGCATCCTGCGCCTCCATTTTCTGACCCGAGCCTGCACTTTGTCTGACGCTCAAGCTCCCCGCCCCCGCTATAAATCCGACCTGATCTACGGCCTGGAAGACCGCCCGCACTTCACCGCGGCGATTTTTGCCGCGCTGCAACATGTGCTGGCCAGCTTCGTCGGCATCATTACGCCCACGCTGATCGTCGGCGGCGTACTCGGCCTGGAAAGCGAGGTGCCCTACCTGGTGAGCATGGCGCTGTTCGTGTCCGGGCTTGGCACCTTTGTGCAGGCGCGCACATTCGGCCCGGTGGGTTCCGGCCTGTTGTGCCTGCAAGGCACCAGTTTTTCGTTTATCAGCGTGATCCTCAGCGCCGGGTTCATGGTCAAGGCGCGGGGCGGTGGCACCGACGAGATTCTCTCGACGATTTTTGGCATCTGTTTTTTCGCCGCGTTTATCGAGGTGGTGCTCAGCCAGTTCATCGGCAAGCTGCGCAAGCTGATTACTCCAGTGGTCACCGGCACCATCATTACCTTGATGGGTTTGTCGCTGATCAAGGTAGCCGTCACCGACATGGCTGGCGGCTTTGGGGCAAGCGACCTGGGTGCAGCGGGCAACATGGGGCTGGCAGCTCTGGTGCTGTTGACCATCGTGGTCCTCAACCGCTTCAGCAATCCGTTCCTGCGCCTGGGCTCGATCGTGATCGGCTTGACCCTGGGTTTTGTCGTTGCCTGGATGATGGGCCGTGTGGATTTGGCCGCCCTGCCCCAGGTGCCGTTGATCAGCGTGCCGGTGCCGTTCAAGTACGGGTTCTCGTTCGATTGGGTGGCGTTTATCCCGGTGGCGGTGATCTTTTTGATTTCGCCGCTGGAGGCTGCCGGAGACCTGACCGCCAACTCGATGATTTCCCAGCAGCCGGTCAAAGGCCCGCTGTACATCAAGCGCATCAAGTCCGGCCTGTTGGCCGACGGCCTCAACTCGGCGATGGCAGCCACGTTCAACAGCCTGCCGATGGTGACCTTCGCCCAGAACAACGGCGTGATCCAGCTTACCGGCGTGGCCAGCCGCTATGTCGCGTACTTTATCGCCGGCCTGCTGGTGCTGCTGGGTTTGTTCCCGATGATCGGCGCGGTGCTGCAACTGATGCCCAAACCGGTATTGGGCGGTGCCACGCTGATCATGTTCGGCACTGTGGCCGTGGCCGGGATCAAGATCCTCGCCGAAGCCGGGCTGCACCGGCGCAATGTGCTGATCGTGGCGATCTCCCTGGGGATGGGCCTGGGTGTGGCTGCTGTACCGCAAGTGCTGCGCGACCTGCCCAAGGCGCTGCACAACATCTTTGAATCGCCGATCACGGTGGGCGCGTTCTGTGCAATCCTGCTGAACATTTTCTTGCCGGAGGAGTTCTTAGAGCTGGAAGAGGATGAATTTGATCCGGAGTCCTCTACCCTCAAGGTCATGCAGGATCCGGACGTCACGAAATAGGAGCACCTTTGTTATGCGCAAGCTCATGGTTCTATCGTTACTGCTGCTGACCTTGAGCGCCTGTGCGCTGTTCCCCAATCGCGACCCGGTCAATATCAGTGTGGTGGGTATCGAGCCGCTGCAAAGCCAGGACCTGGAAGTGCGTTTCGCCGTGAAGCTGCGGGTGCAGAACCCCAATGAAACGGCGATCGACTACAGTGGTGTGGCCCTGGACCTGGACGTGAATGGGCGCCCATTGGCGTCCGGCGTGAGCGATCAGGCCGGAAGCATCCCACGCTTTTCCGAGACAGTGCTGATGGTGCCGGTGAGCGTTTCGGCGTTTTCTGTGCTGCGTCAGACCTTGGGTCTCAGCCAGACCCAAAGCCTGAACAACCTGCCTTACACACTGCGCGGCAAACTCGCAGGTGGCCTGTTCGGTACCATGCGCTTTGTGGAACGCGGCACCCTGGACCTGCCCAACACTGCGACCTGGTAACGGCCATGCAACCGACGTTGTTTACTCAAAGACTGATCCTGCACCCATTGACCCTGGAGGATGCCGAGGACACCCAGGCGCAATTCGCGCACTGGGACGTGGTGCGTTACCTGTCTGCCGAGGTGCCCTGGCCGTACCCGGCGGACGGCGCTCGCCGCTACCTGGAACAGGTGGCCTTGCCGGGCATGGCCCGTGGCGACCAATGGCACTGGTCGATCCGCCTCAAACACGCGCCGCAACAGTTGATCGGCAATATCAACTTGACGGACGAGCAAGACGACAACCGAGGGTTCTGGCTGGGCCCGCAATGGCAAGGCCAGGGCTTTATGACTGAAGCGTGTGCGGCGGTGACGGAGTATTGGTTTGATGTGCTTAAACGCCCGCGGATGCGCGTGCCCAAGGCTGCGCCTAACCTGGCGTCACGGCGAATTTCCGAGCGCACCGGGATGCGCCTGATCCGCACGCAGATGGGTGAGTTTGTAGAAGGTACGTTGCCACGCGACATTTGGGAGATTACCCGCGAAGAGTGGTTGGTATTCAGATCCTCCAAACGCTGAAGATCTGATGTGGGAGCTGGCTTGCCTGCGATGCAGACACCTCGGTACATCAGGCACACCGAGTTGAGGCCATCGCAGGCAAGCCAGCTCCCACATTTTTACCGTGTTTAATCAGTCAGTGTGCGCACGCCCGGCTTGGCGCGTTCATCCACCACCAACTCGAATATGTCCGGCCGCGCGTAATGCCCCACCGCATCGTAGTCATAGCGCGCCCGCACCAAATCATCGGTGTTGATCTGCGCGGTCAGCAACCCCTCTTCACCCACCAACGGCCCGGCCAGGATGTCACCCATCGGCCCGACAATCACACTACCACCGGCGATCAACGGACGCTCTGACGGCCAGTTGGCAACCTGCGTGCCCAGCGCCTCGGGCGAAGCCTGCACCTGGCAGGCACTCACCACAAAGCAGCGGCCTTCATGGGCGATGTGGCGCATGCTCACTTGCCACATTTCACGCTCATCGACCGTCGGCGCGCACCACACTTGCACGCCTTTGGCGTACATCGCCGTGCGCAGCAGCGGCATCATGTTTTCCCAGCACACCGCGCCGCCCAAACGCCCAACTTGCGCGTCGATCACCGGCAAGGTCGAGCCATCGCCCGCGCCCCATATCAGCCGCTCAGTGCCGGTGGGCATCAACTTGCGGTGCTTGGCCACCAGGCCGCCGGTGGGTTCGAAATACAGCACGGTGCAATACAGCGTGCTGCCACTGCGTTCGATCACGCCGAGTACCAGGCTGGCGCCGGTGCGTGCGGACAAGCCAGCCAGCGCCTCGGTCTCGGCGCCTGGCACATCGATGGCATTGGCAAAATAGCGTGCAAAGGCTTCGCGCCCCTCCGGCAAGCGGTAGCCCAACTGCGTGCCGAAGGTTTCGCCCTTCGGATAACCGCCGAGCAACGCTTCGGGCATCACCACCAATTGCGCGCCACTGCGCACAATCGCGTCCTCATAGGTGAGGATCTGCGCCAGGGTGTCAGCCTTGCCACCCGGCAAGGATCCGATCTGCAACGCCGCCACGGTAGAAATGGGCATCAGGTTCACTCCAGTTAAAGGGGTTGCCCATTCTCCGGCGAGGGGCAATCATGAATAAAGCCCCCATCAGTGCTAAATGATATGAGCCAAATAAATATCGCCCAGGTCGACTTGAACCTGCTGAAAACCTTTGAAGCCTTGCACGACGAGTCCAGCGCCAGCCGCGCAGCCTTGCGCCTGGGCGTCACGCAATCGGCGATCAGCGCCGGCCTGCGGCGGTTACGTGACGTGTACGGCGACCCACTGTTCGTGCGCACCGGGCGTGGGCTGGCGCCGACCTTGCGTGCCAATCAATTGAAACCGGTGATCAGCGAGGCACTGGACCGTTGTCGGCAGAGCCTGGCAATGATCAACCCGACCAACCCGAACTATCAGGGCCGCTCGGTGGTGCTGGGCTTGTCCGATGACTTCGAGATTGCCCATGGCCGGCGGCTGATGGCCGAAATTGCCCGGCGCGCGCCGAATCTGCGGGTGATTTTCCGCCAGACCCACAGCCAAATCGTGGCAGGCGCCCTGCTCGAGCGCAGCCTTGACCTGGCGATCACCGCAGGCGGCTTTGCCGAGCGCAGGTTGAGCCGGCACGTGCTGGGCGAAGGCGATTACCGCTGCCTGGTCGACCCACACAGCCTGGCGCCGGGCCAAGACGGCATCAGCCTGGAGGAATTCGTGGCACGCGAACATGTACTGGTGTCGTCGGGCGGGTTTATCGGGATTACCGATGAAGGGTTGGCGGCTAAAGGGTTGAGCCGCCAGGTGTGTGCGTCCACCAGTCACTTTGCCGGGCTGCCGTTTTTGCTCAAGGGCAGCGCGGCGGTGGCGACGATTCCCGGGCATGCTGCCGAAGCGATTGCGCAGATGACCAGCTTGCGCGTACTGACCTGCCCACTGGCGTTGCCACGCTACCCGGTAGAGCTGGGCTGGCGTACCCAGGCGCAGTTGGATCCGCTGTTACTCAAAGTGCGTGAAGCGATTGTGGCCAGCTTTACTTAGCGGCGGCCATCAGCTTGTTGACTTCGCTGCGCACCATGTTGGAAAACTCCGGCGGCGACATGCCGTCAAGCTCGGCACGGACCCATTCGGCCCACTTGCCCTTACGCTTGGCACGCTCGCCGAACAAACGCGCAGCTTCGCCCTTGGCCTTACCCAGGTTGGTTTGCCACAGATCGTAAAGGCGTGACTTTTCATCTTCCAGTTCGGCGCGTTCGGCAAGGGTTTTGTTGGCCAGATTGAAGCTCATGTTGAATTACCTGCTGCACAAATAGGTGACATCTTACACTGTAGGTCGAAATATCCTGATCCGGATTTTGCCCGTAAGCCGCTCACGGCAAAAAAACTGCAACTTTTAGCCAAGCCCGACACTCCATTGTTCACTGCCACATTCACTCGCAAGGAGTCACACAATGGCCCGCAAAACTGCCGCCCAAGCTGTCGAAGATCAAATCAAGGATCAAGCTTTCAGTGAACTGACGGCCTTGATCGAAGAGTCGGACAAGCTGCTCAAAAGCAGCGCTTCGCTGGTAGGCGAAGAAGGTGAAACGCTGCGTGAGCAGGTCGCTATCAAGCTCAAGCAAGCACTGGACTCGGTGTCCAACGTGCGTGAACGCAGCAAGCCGGTGGTGGACGCCACCGAAAACTATATCGGTGGCCATCCATGGCAGACCGTGGCCATTTCCGCAGGCTTTGGCCTGGTGGTCGGCCTTTTGTTGGGTCGTCGCGGCTAAACCACAGGGGCTGCGCTGATAGCGCAGCCCCTTTTATCCTTCTGCCAGTGCCTGCAACTGCTTGAGCTCCTGCGCATCAATCTCGATGCCTGTTTCCTGCGACTTCGCCCGTGCGCGATGACGTCGATCCCCCGGCAACCGCCGCAAACCCGCCGCATGCATCTGTCGCACCAGTTCCTGGCTGCGCTCGGCAAAGCCTTGCCCGGCGGTTTTGCCGGGGTCAATCACGATCAGCAATTGGCCGGTCCATGGTGTGCGCGCGCCGGGATGATCGGCCCAATCGAATTCGAACGAAAAATTGCCGCCCGTCAGCGCCGCCGCCAGCAACTCAACCATCATCGACAGCGCTGAACCCTTGTGCCCGCCGAACGGTAACAGCGCGCCGCCTTCAAGAATGGCGGCGGGATCTTGGGTCGGTTGGCCCAAGCTGTCCACGCCCATGCCCGGCGGCAAGCGCTCGCCCTTGCGTGCTGCGATCTGCACGTCGCCATGGGCAATGGCACTGGTGGCCAGGTCAAACACGATGGGTGGCCCATCGGCGCGCGGCGCGGCAAAAGCAATAGGGTTGGTGCCGAACAGCGGTCGATCCGCGCCATGGGGCACCACGCAGGTCATGCTGTTGACCACGCTGAGCGCTACCAGACCTTCTTCGGCAAAAGGTTCGACATCGGGCCATAAAGCCGCAAAGTGATGGGAGTTTCGAATCGCCAGCAGCGCGATCCCGGCGCTGCGCGCCTTGCGCACTAACAGCGAGCGCGCGGCCTCCAGTGCTGGTTGGGCAAAGCCGTTATCGGCATCCACACGCACAAAGCCTGAGGCCACATCCTCAACCACGGGCACCGCCTTGCCATTGACCCAGCCGCTGTTGAGCGTCGACACATACCCTGGAATGCGAAACACGCCGTGGCTATGCGCGCCGTCACGTTCAGCACTGGCGCAATTGTGCGCAAGGATCGCCGCCACTTGCGGTGACGTACCGTGCCGCACAAAAACTTGTTGTAGCAGGGCCACTAACTCGGTGAAGCCGATTGCGGTTGAAGCCTTGGCAACTGTCGGAGACTGCGCAGACATTTGAAGCTCCGTTTTTATGATGGCGTTTTTATGATTAGGAGAGGCAACGAATGGACATTCAAGTGTTCGATTAAACACCACGCACTGTGCCTGCTGTCAACTTGCGACGGGCCTCAATAGTTACCCCCGCCCTCCGGTCACGCCTCCCTAGCCTGTCACTCCCCTACTTAACGGAGCAAGCCCATGACCGGCGTAACCCCCGCATATTTTTTTGACGAATTCCTGCTGCCGATTAAAAGAAACGCGCCGACCGACCGTGAGCGCGCGCTGGGGCTGACCGTCAAAGACCTCGATTGGCTGCACACGGTGTACCAAGCCAGCGATGCCGCACGTAACGACCCCGAACGGCAAACCTACCCCATGCGCGTCGAAAGACTGCTGATCAATGTATCGGGCCAGCCGCCGTTTCCACTTGCCGGCGCCTTTCTGATGAGCCCTGCCCCGGACGACGGCAAAGCACTGCTTTACACGCCTTATGGTGGTATTCAGGTGTTTGACGACCACGCCAGCCTGCTGGTCGACGTCGCCGAGCAACTGGCGGATGCGGTGCAGCGTGTCCAATTGTTGAGCTTTCTGTCGATTGCACAGCGCAACGCCTTGCCCGCCAGTACGCCGATAACGCTGACCGCCACCCTTGTCGAAGGCGCCGTCATGCAAGACCAGGAGCAAGCCCTGGAGGCCTGCCAGCAAGACAACGTGCGCGTCGTACTGGAGCAACTGCAGACGACGCCCACGCTGTACGGCATGCTTGACACGCTGCTCAGCATCATGGCGCGCTCGTACTTTCCCAACCTGGATCAACGCGATACACGGGTCGATTTTTTTATCCAGGACCCGGCAGGCGGTCAGCGACGCTGGGTCAATTCCCTGCCATTGAGCGAAGCGTTCCTGCAGTTTTATGTGAGACATGCCTGGCCCCAGGACCAGATCCGTGAATATTTCAACCCGAAACACGTCACCAGCGCCTTCACCCCGGTAGAACGCGAACAAGATCAGCAGTACTGGGAAACCCTGATCAAAGAAACATCCGGCAGCTTGTCAAAACTGCTGGACAGCCTGCTGAAGACTTATTGGAACGAGGACATCGGCAACGAAACCTCACGCCTGAAACTCTTCACCCAGGTCATGGCGGATAAATTTCGCCTGGATGTCTTGCTCAAGCGTCAGGCACAAATTCTCAACGCCGACGAAAGCCACACCCTTCAGGCATTGTTTCTACCAGACCAAGGCGCCCGCAACGCTCACGCCAACGAACTAAGCGTGGAAAAAGTACGCCTGCATGCGCCCTACCAGCACTATGTGGAACTGGCCAGCACGCTATTGATCAGCGAGAGCCACGCCTACCTGTACACGCAGTCGCGTGGGGTACAAGTACTCAAAGACATGGAAGATCTCAAAGACACGCTATTGAGCATGCTCAAGGCCGCTGGCCACGAAGATGAACTGCTCAATTTCCTGTCGCTGGATGAGCGCGACACCTTTATTGGCCTGGATCAGATTAACATCGCCGCCCAACCCATTGCGGGTGACGTTTTTGCCGGCATGGTCGAAGACATTGCGGGCAAGCAGATCAGTAATATGAACCACGCACTGGACCTTTACCGACGCAGTGATGGCCAGATAAATCTGGATGCGCTGCTCGATTGCGCACTGGACATACGCACGATGCTGGACAGCCGCCTCGCAACGCTGGAAACCGCAGGGCGCTGGACGGCGCACCCGGTCACCAGCGGCAACGACCGGCCATCCACCGTGCGGGCAGAGCACGCCAAGGTGCAGCTACGGCGCCTCGGTGCCACTGAAGATGCACTGGCCACAGAGCGCAAACAACAGCCGACATTACGCTCAATGGTCACCCTCGCCCTGAATGCAAAACTGCAATCACAACGCCTGGCGCTCAAGGCCGACGAGGTCTATATCAACACTTATCCCACCCGCGCCCAAGAGCGCGAGGAGCGTCCTTCGTTGACGTCTGTGAGCATGGTTGACCACTTCATTGAACGCCTGAGCGATGAAGCCTCGCGCGTTCCCAACAGTGTCACAACCGGGTTTTACAGCAAGCTCGAGCCGCATCTGGCGCAGAAGTTACCCAGCATGACCCTGAGTACTTTCAACATGATCAATGATCAAGTCTTGAAGGTGTTTGCCAACCACGAGATGCGCCAGCTTCCATTGCTGTTCCTCAGCAACATGAGCAAAAAACAGGCGCACTCGATGCTGCTTGGGTTGCGCAGTGAAGCCGAACTGAGACTGTTGGGCAAAACACTGCCGCCCAACAGCCAGGCAGTGATTGACACCGTTCTACGCACCGACAGCCTTGCACGCTTGACCCGCCACGGCCTGAACGGCTTTCTTCCGGACGCCTACACCTTGACACTGAACATTGGCACATCCGACACCGCCCATGCGCTTGCCAACCTGTTTGTGCTGACTGAACGCGGAGGCATCGACCCGCAGCGTTCGGGCCAGGCGGTGCTCTGGACGCCTCGGCGCGGGTATGAGGTATTCACCTCGGTGCAAGCCTTGCGCGAGGAGATGAGTCAGCGCCTGGAGCACCCGATCAAGCGTTTGCCCCTGTTGGAAAACCTGGCTATTTCCTTGCGTGCGCCGCATCAGGCATACGGTCTGGGGCCACTGCAACGCATTGACGACAACTTGCTGGATAATCGTCTGAAAACCTACAGCGATTTCGTCATGGACGGTATCGACCAATTGCTTGCGAGCAAATGGGCCGCTCGCGCCTTGCAAAACCACATTGAAACGGCCTTGGAACACGCCGCGCCGACCAACCTTGCACGGGCCAGGGCGGTGGCGAGTGCCATGACCCATCAACAGGCTCTGCCCGTCTGGCTGGGTTTGGCACCCCCTCAGGATCAGCTTCATCAAGCCGAGCTGCTTGAGCAGTATCACAACAGTGCGCCTGACGAAAAAGACTACCTCAATGGCATCACCGCTATCGGCAAGCATGCGCACACGGCACTTCTGGCGTTGCTCAAGGCACGCTATCCCGGCCAGCCACTGAACCCCGATGACGTGATGATCCCGTTGCATCAGGCGCTCGACGTGAATGTCTGCAGCCTGACCGACTTTGCTTTGCGGCATTGGCCCGACCTGGACGCCGAAAACATCCGCCCACGCTCACGCAACGCGACTGCCTTGCCGGCCACATTGGATGCCAGTGCCGTGGTGCAAATGGTGCGCCAACTGGACCTGAACAGCGCCTACCAGAAGTTGTTGCAAAGCCACCTGGACGTTAACACGGATGAAGGCCGTAAACGCCGCGGCCTGTATTGCCGACAGTTACCCTGGCAAACCCTGCAATACGCCCATGAGCAAAGGCTGCAGGAGCGGCTGACGGCGCAGGCACTGAGCCATGTTCAGCAGGTATTCGACATGCCGGACGCACTGGCGCGGGCTGCGCTCGACGGGGCAACGGCAATGTTCAGACCCTTGGAGTTGATTGCCACCGAAGGTGCTTCCCCGGCCAAGGTGTTGGGGATGTACTTGATTGGTCCCACAACTCGTAGCGCTGGGCCGCTGGTGCTGTACGCGCCCTACAGCGAAAACCATACACTCAAGGAGTATGCGAACGAGCAAGCGCTGCTGGATGAATTGACCAAGCCTGGAGAGCTTCAGGACTGGGTGGTGCTGCACCTGGAGGCGACGCATCAGGCAACCTACCGCAATTTGCTGCAAAACAACCGTCCTCGCCCCCTCGATATCCGCCTGGCCTCGACCGTCGTCACCGGCAATGCCCTTCACTACCTGTTCGACGACAACACGCAGATATTGCTCAAAATGCTCGCCTGCCAATTCGAGAAAGGCGCGAAATCGCTCTGGGACAGGGTCATCTACCTGCTGCGCGAGGGCATCCCCGCAGCCGCTCAGTTCATGGCAGGAAAACTCGCGTATCCGCTGGCGGTGTGGCGAAGCTACAAAATGTTCAAACGTTCAGCCGATGCATTGCAGTTGCATCAGTGGAAGGCCGGCCTGAAGGATTTCATCATCGGCGTGGCTCATTTGGCCGCCCTGCACAATGAGCTTGAGGGCACCGAAGCCCCGCCGCCTACCGAAACGGAAGTATCACAAGCCAACCTGTCAGACGAAACCCTGCCCGCGGCCACCCACCTGACGACCCTGGATATCACCGCACCCGCGCGTACCGGGTTGCAGCCTTTCGAAGCTCACGATGTCGCATTGAAGGACCTGGAACAGAGTGCTTCCAGCCATGTGTACATGGACAAGGCGAGCTTGAAAGACTATGTGCCACTGCCAGGCAAGGTGTACGCGGTGAAGAAAACCGCCGAGCGCTGGCGCCTGTCCAAGGATAAGCATGTGGGCGCGTATGTGGGCCGTAATTCACAAGGTAAATGGGTGCTGGACCTCAGCCTGCATAACCCGCGATATGGCAAAGTCATGTCGCGCATGCACACGCGGGCCGGCGAACGGGCAGCGATCAATATCGAGGCGACGGGCATGCGCGAAATTGCCGCACTCTCGAGTTGGAAAGCCCAAGTCATCACAGAAGGGTTAAACGTTGCGATCTATTACACCGTCAATTGCAAACGCAACATCGTTCAGTTTGCAAAACAGCGTGCGCCCGATAGCCGGGCAGGCCGCTTTTTAGGTGAATTATTCGGTGTCGTCAGCCTGACACCTGACCAGTTGAGCAGAGTCGAGAAAATAGTCGACATGATATTGGATGAATTGAGCGATCCGACCCTGACCAGCGCCGACTCCAAGCGTTTTGTCAGTGGGACCAGCCGTGTCAGTGCAGCGCACCAATACGCGTTTGTCATTCCTGAAGACAGGGAGCGCAAGCTGTACCTGCTCAATCGGTTCTTTGATCCAGGTATGGACAGTTACCAGAACCGTTTGAATTCACCTTTTGACCTCTGCGCCCACGCCAGGGCGAGTACCCTGATTCACGAACTGACGCACTTGAAGCTCGAGACTGAAGACATCGCCTATCTTGACTCGATGCGGCCGTTCACCGACTTGATCAACGCGGCCAAACCGGGCGCCCAGATACTCAAAACAACCCTGGAGGACCTGCAAAGAACCGCGCTCTCCACCATGACGCCCGCGACGATGCTGTTCAAGACCTGGGATGATTACTCGGCGCAATGGGAAGACTATGGGCCTGACACTGCAACGGCTCACGTTAGACAAAAAGTCCTGAACACCACCGGCACCAAGGACCTCAAGGATGCCCGCGACGTCTTCATGAGTAACGCCGACAAACGCATTGACACGATTTTGGCCAATGCCGACTCAGTGACTTACTTGATTACGCACTTGGGTCGTGTTTTGGATCCGGGGGCTTGAGCAGCCCCCGCCAGTCGCGTCAGTCTTTCTGATCGCGCAGAACGTTGCCGGAGGCGCCATCGATACGCGCTTCATACACGATGCCATCGGACTTGCGCCCTTTGACTTCCCAGTAACCGTTGTCATCGGCTTCGGCTTTGTAGACCTCGACATAGCCGGCCTTGGTCTTGGCGGTTTCAATGGCTTTTTCGATGGTGATCCAGCCCGCGCCCGGCTTATCGGCCAGGGCGGCGCCGGCGCTGAGCAGTGCGGTGGTTGCACACAGGGCGACTAAGGTTTTCTTCAGCATATTCGTTCTCCATTGTGGGAATGACGGACTCGTGTCCTGTGTTTTCTGATGTTTCCAAACGAGAATAAGTTCCAATTGATGTGCAATCGCCATGACGGCTGTTCTCGCCATCCGCCTTGGGAGGTTAGAATGTGGGAAATCAGGACGGTTTAATGACTCAACAGCCCCTTTCAGAAGACGACTATGACGCGATCACCGATGCCGCCGCGCATTGGTGCATGCGCCTGCATGCCAGTGATTGCACGGCGGGCGAGCGTCGGGCTTTTGAACAATGGCACGACGCCCATCCACTGCATGCCTTTGAGTATGCGGCCATGCTGGAAATCTGGGACGTGGCTGACCACCTGCCACGCAGCGAACCTGCTGCGGTTGTGCTGCCGTTCAAACCGCGCAGCCGCTTGCGCACTTACGCGGTGGCCGCCGCGATATGCCTCGCCGCCCTGCCGCTGGCCGCCTTTACCGGCTGGGAAGCGGGCTGGTTGCCCAGTTCCTATGAGCATTTCGAAGCCGACACGGGCTTGCGCAAAGTCACCCTCGGCGACGGCAGCCAGGTTGAATTGAACCTGGGCACCGAACTGGTCTACAGCCATTACAAGGATCAACGCCGCGTGACCTTGAACAAGGGCGAAGCGTTTTTCAAAGTCACCCATGACCGCCTTCACCCGTTTATCGTCAAGGCGGGCGAAGGCCAGGTTCGGGTGACCGGCACTCAGTTCAACGTCTGGAAATATGAAGACCAGGTGCGGGTGATGTTGCTTGAAGGCTCGGTGCAGATTTCAAGTGACAAGCAGCACGCCAGCGTGCCCCTTACCCCAGGCATGCAGGCCACTTACAACCTGGGCGATGCCACCCCGCAAATCGCTGCGATTAACCCCAATGATTCGACCCTGGCCTGGCGCCAGGGCAAACTGGTACTCGACAACCTGGCCCTGACGGACGCGTTGCCGCTGATCAACCGCTACCTGAACAAACCGGTGATGCTGGCAGATGCCAGTACCGGGGCGATTCGCATCGGCGGCATCTACAACATCAACGAGGTCAACAACCTCGTGCCTTCCCTGCCCAAGGTACTGCCGGTCTACCTGACCCAGAACCAGGACGGCAACACGGTCCTCAATTCCATACCGCGTAAAGCCCCCAAGGGCTGAGTCTGCCTGCCGGCAACGGTGAGTTTGCTCGCGCCCAAGTGTCCATTTTTGAAACACCTCCCTCGCTTGAATCGCCCGCCCGGTGCGCATTCATGGCTTTGTCACGTGCAGTGTTACATCGCTGAGACACCCTTGAGGCGGGGCCGGGCATGCCCCTTGACGGCGACACTGTTTCAACCCTGAAACAGCACCGCCATCACTTTGCCTCGTTTTATCTCCAACCCTATGAATATAAACAATAAATAAAAAGCGGCACGCGTTCTGCTCTGTTCCTGATAACGCTGTTTAGGGTCAGCGTGAAGAACAAGGAACACTGCCATGGACACACACAATAAGGGCTCACTGAGCCTCCTGCTGATCAGCTGTGCACTGAGTGCCAGCGTGAGCGTTCCAGTGCTCGCGGCCGGTGATGGTGTGATCGTGGTTGAACGCCAGGTTCAACCTTATGCAATCGGTCGCTCACGCGGCCAAGACCCCTACCCCAATACCGTGAATGCCAACCCTTCGGCCCAAGTCAATCGCGCCATGAACCATGAGCTCAGTGATAACGACATTGCCGGTATCAGCAGCGGTTCCAGCATTACGCGCAGCATCATGCCAAACGGTGACATTACCGGTTTGAACTCGCTCGGTGGCGCCAACAACCTCGGCGCAGCGGGAGCAGCCGGCCACGGCAGTAGCGGCAGCGGTATTGCAGGCACGGTCAACGGTGCGATATCCAGCGGGCTCGCCCCTCTGAACAACATCAGCGGCATGGTGGGGGGAGCAATGAAATGAACCACTCCTGGATGCTTCTAGCAGCGCTCGGTTGCACAGCGGCGATGGCCGACAGCAATAACAACGCAACCATTGATAACTCGGGCCAGCAGTACAACGGTGTGGTGACGATCAACCAGGCCGCGGGTGACCAGCAACAACTGAGCAACAACGTCGCTATTGCGGTGGGCCACAATGCCCGGGCGAACATCGCCGTCACGCAAAAAATCAGCGGCGCGCCCACCGACCGCTCCCTGAACGCCAATGCTGCGATCCAGGGCAACTCCTTCAGTAATGGCAACGGTGCACTGAGTGTCAACCAGTCCGCCGGGGCCCAGAACCAGATGATCAATGCCGTGCGCATCAGCGTGAGTGCTGGCCCGCAAAGCATCGACGACAGCGTCATGTCGCAACAGAACGTTGCGCTTGCAACCGACTCAGGGTTGACCCCTACCACTGGCAGCCGCCAGGTCGTTACCAGCGACCAGGCCTTCACCGGCAGCCGTGGAGTGGTTCAGGTCAACCAGAGCGCCGGGGTGGGGAACCGAGTGGCTAACACCCTGAACTTACGACTCAACTGATGGAGCTGAGTCCATAGCTAGACCGTACCAACACTTAACCAACTAATTAGAAGCAAGGAGATACACCATGAAAACTTCAATGGCTCTTAAACCACTGGCTTTTGCTCTCGCTGCGCTCATGGCTGTTGCTGCTCAAGCGGGCGGTTATCACGCGCCTACCACGGCTGCTGCGACCACACAGGACGGTCAGAGCAACCATGGCAACGTGGTACTTAATGACAAAACCAAAAACAACGCCTCGGCCAATGATTCCTACAACAACATCAGTGGCGTGGCCAACGGCAACGTGCTGAGCGGCGACAACAACCAAGGCAAAAACGACGTTGCCATCGTTTCCGGGGATGCGGATTTCGTATTCGCCGCCACCGGTACCGCTCAATCGAACACCGGTAACTTTGTGGCCAACAGCGGCACTAGAAACAACGCGTCCCTTAACGACAGCGGCAACCACGCTTCAGGCGTGATTCAGCTGAACGCCGCATCGGGCACCTCCAACCAAGGCAGCAACAGCGTTGCAATTGCCTCGGGTAATGGCGACAGCGGTGCTGCAGCCGTCACTGGCGTGCAGGATGTGTCGGGCAACCTGACCCTCAACCTGGCCAGCGGCCACGGCTGGGGCAGCACCAAACCGGTGGTCAACAACGCCAGCGTGAACAACTCGATGAACTACAGCTCTGGGGTGTCGAACTCCAACGTTCTGTCGGGCAGCAACAACCAAGGTCAGAACAACGTAGCAATCACTCGCTTCTGATTCAGATCGGGCCTTGGCAACAAGGCCCTTTTTATTTCCAGTGTCCAGCAGGTCATACGATCATGCGCCTCACAGCTGCCCTCCTCTTGTTCGCACTCACCGGCCCGACCTGGGCGGCGCAAATGGCCGTTGTCATGCCAAACGGCGCGGTGGTGTACAAGAAGGTCGAAAGCATCCGCGAGCGCAAATTCGCCAACCTGGTGGAACAAAAAACCGATTTCAGCTGCGGCGCCGCCGCGCTGGCAACCATCCTGCGCCAAGCCTATTGGATGGACGTGGATGAAGACCACGTGATCAAGGGCATGCTGGTCAATGCCGACCAGAACCTGGTGCGCACCCAAGGCTTCTCGATGCTCGACATGAAGCGCTACCTGGAAAGCATCCACATGCGCGCCAAGGGCTACCGGATTACGCCTGAGGTACTCGTCACCGTGAAAGTGCCGGTGGTGGTGTTGCTGGACATTCGTGGCTACAAGCACTTTGTCGTGCTGCAACGGGCCGACAAAGACTGGGTGTATATCGGCGACCCCGTGCTGGGCAACAAGCGCTATGCCAAGAACGATTTCGTCAAGGGCTGGAACGGCATCGTGTTCGCGGTGATCGGTGAGGGTTACGACAAGGCCAACGCCTTGCTCACACCCCGCGCGCCGCTGACGGCCAAGAACCAGTTCAACGAGTTCAGCCCGGTACGCGACAGTGAATTGATGGACTTCGGTTTTATCCAGAGCGACTTCTTCTAGAAGCGCAATAAGGAGCAGGACGCTCCAGGAGCAAACGATGAACACTCGACGCTGGCTGACGGTCATGTGCCTGGCAGCCGCAGCACCTGCCTATGCTTCTTCGGCATTTAAGCCGATCGAGCTCAAGGACGCGGAAATGGCCGAGTTGCGCGGGCGCTATGTGATGCCCGGGCGGATTATCAGCTTTGGCATTGTGATGAGCAGCACCTGGACCAATGCCGCCGGCGCGACCGTGACCGGCACCGCCGACATGCAAGTCAACGCTTCCACCGTCACCCCGCAATTCTACGTGCAAATCACCGGTAACGACGGCACCGGCGTGATCAAACAGCCTGACGGCAAGGGCACCGTCGTCGGCGGCGCCGGCCTCGGCACCGGCCAGGGTGTCACGCAAAGCGTGCGCGCAGCGGGCGATGGCAACACGGCCAACAACGGCGTGGATATCAACGTGACGAAAAACGGCCTGGCGCCCGCCAACTACGTGCAGTCGGGTCAGGCATTGATTGCCGGCCAGCCGATCACCGGAGGCACAGCCGCCGGCCAAGTGACGGTCACGGCTAAAAACGGTGGCCTGCAAATGGCGCTCCAGGCCAATAACAATCAGGGCAATGTGGTGCAGCAAATCGGTGCCGGTAATGTGCTGCAAGGCACGGTTATTCAGGGCAACAGCAACTTCGTGAACAATATGACCCAACTTAATGTGGTCATGGGCAACAACGGTTTGAACAACATCACGCAGAACCTGAACCTGGATCAACTCAAAGGCCTACGCCCCTCCGGTTATTGAACTACGCTGAGCCTCGACACTTACGCATTAGAAAGGGACGGCTTATTTCATGCATCGATCTTTATCGTTACGTGCCGTGATTTGTTTGAGTACGCTCCTACCCGCTTCGGTGCTGTACGCCGCGCCGGATACCGATATCGAAACACTGAAGCAGGAACTGCTGGAGCTCAAGCAACGTTATGAAGTGCAGCAAAAAGCACTGGCCGTATTGGAGCAACGCGTAAGGCAAGTGGAAGATCAGCCCGCAACACCTACGCCCAAACGCCTGGCCAAGTCGCCTGCAGACTTCCAGAAAGGCGGTACGACAGTGGCCGGCGTCGGCGCGGGCGCAGCGTCCGGCGGTGCAGCCGGTAACAGCTCGTACGGGCAAAGCCTGAAGGACGATTCCGCCCCGGCACAAAGTGTGAGCAACTTGTACAACGAGGCCAGCGGCTTTTTTGGCAATGGCAAGTTCAGCTTTGAAACCGGACTCACCTATGCCCGCTACGACGCGCGCCAATTGTCACTCAACGGCTTTCTGGCGTTGGACTCGATCTTCCTGGGCAATATCAACCTGGACCGGATCAAGTCGGACAGCTGGACCCTGGACCTCACCGGCCGCTACAACCTGGACAACCGTTGGCAGTTCGACCTGAACGTACCGGTGGTGTATCGCGAAGCGACCTACCAGTCCGGTGGCGCCGGCGGCGATGCCAAGAATACGTCGGAAGCCTCAGTCAGCCGCGACCCAACCATTGGTGATGTCAACTTCGGCATCGCCTATAAATTCCTCGATGAGAGCGCCAGCCTGCCGGATGCGGTGGTGTCGCTGCGGGTCAAGGCACCGACCGGCAAGGAACCCTATGGCATCAAGCTGATCGAGCAAGCCAGCAATAACAACCTCGCCGTGCCGGAAAGCCTGCCGACCGGCAACGGGGTGTGGTCGGTCACGCCAGGTATTTCGCTGGTCAAGACGTTCGACCCCGCCGTGCTGTTCGGCTCGCTTTCCTACACCCATAACTTCGAAGACTCGTTCAGCGATATCAGCCCCAATCTCAATCAGAAGATCCCTGGCAAAGTCAGCCTGGGTGACAGCTTCCAACTCGGTGTCGGGGTGGCCTTCGCGCTCAATGAGAAGATGAGCATGTCGTTCTCGGTGTCTGACCTCGTGCAACGTAAAAGCAAGGTCAAGCAGAGCGGCCAGGACTGGCAATCGGTGGTGTCCAGCGATGCCAACGCCGGGTATTTCAACGTGGGCATGACGATTGCGGCCTCGGATAACCTGACGATCGTACCGAACCTGTCGATTGGGATGACCGATGATGCGCCGGACTTTACGTTCAGCTTGAAATTTCCGTATTACTTTTAGCGGTAGTGGGACGCGGAGGGTCCCTGGCGGCATTCCCACGCGGAGCGTGGGAACGATCAGCTTGGGAACAATCAGCCCCGCAACGATAAGGGTCGTTGCGGGGCTTTTCGGTTTACCCGCCCTAGCGGATCTGGTGTTTGTGCAGCAACCGGTAGAACGTCGGCCGGGACACGCCCAGCACGCGGGCCGCGATACTCATGTTATCGCTGTGCCGGTTGAGCACATCGCACAACGCCTGGCGTTCAGCGCGGTGCTTGTAATCTTCAAGTGTAGCCATCGGTGGCGCAATTGCCTGCTCGCACTGCAACCCCAGGTCACCGGCTTCGATCTGACGCCCTTCTGCCAATACCAGGCCACGGCGCACGCGGTTCGCCAATTCGCGCACGTTGCCCGGCCACGGGTGTTGGCCCAGGGCAACCAGAGCATCCTCACTGAAACTGCGCGGCCTGCGCCCGGTTTCCTGGCTGTAGAAACGTGAGAAATGGTTGGCCAGCATCGCAACGTCCCCGTGCCGCTCGCGCAGCGGCGCGGTTACCACCTGCAAGACATTAAGCCGGTAATACAAGTCTTCGCGAAAGGTGCCTTTCTCAACCGCCGCTTCCAGGTCCACATGTGTCGCCGCCAGCACCCGCACATCCACCGGGATGGGCTGGCTGCCACCGACGCGCTCGATCTGCTTTTCCTGCAGGAAACGCAGCAAGTTGGCTTGCAGTTCCATTGGCAAGTCGCCGATCTCATCGAGAAACAACGTGCCACCGTGGGCCGCTTCGATACGCCCGACCTTGCGCTGATGAGCGCCGGTGAACGCACCTTTTTCATGGCCGAACAGTTCGGACTGGATCAGGTGCTCGGGAATGGCACCGCAGTTGATCGCGACAAAGGGCTTGGCATGACGCTGGGATTGCCGATGCAGGGTCTTGGCCACCAGCTCTTTGCCGGTGCCGCTGTCGCCGCGAATCAGCACCGGCGACTCTGTAGGTGCCAGCTTGGCGAGTAATTTGCGCAGCTCACGAATGGGCCGGCTGTCGCCCAGCAGCTCGTGTTCCTGCGCGTCGATCAGTGTGTGGCCCTTGCCGCGCAAGCGGGCCATGCCGAATGCACGCCCTAGCGTGACCTGCACGCGTGCCACATCAAACGGCAAAGTGTGGAAGTCAAAAAACCATTCACAGACAAAATCACCGACATTTTGCAGGCGTAGTACATCCTGGCTGAGCACCGCGATCCATTCGGTGCCGCTGCGGCTGATCAATTCCTTGACGGCCTCAGGGCGCTCCAGGTGATAGGGCTGCAGGCGCAACAGCCCCACATCGCACGACCTGTCGCCTACGGCGCCGAGCGTGCAGCTGTCCACTTCCCACCCCGCACTGTGCAAACCAGGCAATAGCTGGTGGCAGTCGTCGCACGGGTCGACTACAAGCAAGCGTCGTTGGACAGGTGTAACAACCATGACTATTCCTTGGCGCCAAAATTGTTAAAGTTATTTATAAACAACGGTTTGTGCGGCCTGGCGCTAACACTAGCAAGTTATTGACGCAGCCTTTGTATTATTTCGCTATAAGTCTGGGCACAAAGCCATCTCGGCGTCGCTGGGGCCAAAAAATCAAGCGCGACCGCCACACTCAATGCGCTTTCAAAACAGCCGCTTACATGACGCCAATCACGAAAAGTTGAAATTTCTTGATCTAAGATGTGACCCGTACCCTGCCATCGTGCATCAGTACAAGTAACTCACCGTCTGGCTCGCCCAACCGACGGTACTTAAATGACTGGGCATTTAGAGAGAAGACCCACATGAACGCCCCGCTCCGCATCAACGAAGCTCTTTTGATCGCAGACCGTGCCTTCCAGCCCTTTCAGTGCGTGGCCTGGCACGATGGCAACGGCGCCCTCAGCCTGAGCGTCATCGACCGTACCAATACCCGCATCGGCAGCAAACAGCTGTCTTCGAGTACTTATACCGATCCGACTCAACTTGAGGATTTGTTGTTGCAGGCGCGTGCCGAACTCGACAAAGATGGCCATCAGTTGTTGTCGTGGACCATGCCCAAGTAAGACGCGGCAGTAACTTCCGATCATTGCATAACAATGATCGGAAGTTGAGCATCACAACGTAAGCGGCTTATCGCGGTACGAGAATAAAGCGCTCGATCGCTTCAGCTGCGCCGTCCTCGACATTGCTGCCGGTCACAACACTGGCTTGGCGCTTGACCGTTTCTTCCGCCTGCCCCATCGCAATCGACAAACCCGCCACTGCAAACATCGCCGGGTCATTGCCGCCATCGCCGATAGCTGCCGTTTGTTCCATGCGCACACCAAGGTGCGCGGCCAAGGTTTTCAAGGCCTCGCCCTTGTTGGCGAGCATGGCCGTGACATCCAGGTACACCGGCTGCGAGCGTGATACCTGCGCCAGGCCCTGCACCTTGGGCTGCAACTGCGCTTCCAGCTCCACCAATAACTGCGTGTTGTTGCTGGCAGCAACGATCTTGTCGACCCGGTCCAGGTACGGCTCAAAACTCTCCACCACCACCGGCCCGTAGCCCAAGCCATCGGCTTCACGCTGCATCATCGGCCCAGGCGGATCACGGCGCAGCCAATCGCCGTCAGCGAACACCCAGACTTCCACATCCGGTTCGGCCGAAAACAGCGCCAGTGTCACCAACGCCGCCTCTGCCGGCAGATGATGGGCAACCAGGATGCTGCCATCCGGGTTGATCAACGTGCCGCCATTAAAACCCGCGACCGGCACATCAATACCAAACGTTTCGATAAGGTGCAGCATGGCCTTGGGCGGCCGCCCGCTGGCCAGGCTGAAAAATACCCCGGCGTCACGCAACGCACGGACAGTATCGGTAGTGCGCTGGCTAAGGCTATGGTCAGGATGCAACAAGGTCCCGTCTACATCACTGAGCACCAACTGGATGGGATGAATCGCTGCATCACTCATCCGAGGCTATGCCAGGTGCGACCATCGCGGGCCAGCAACTCGTCGGCGGCCGCGGGGCCGTCTTCTCCGGCCTTGTAAGCCTGAATCGCGTCATCCTGCTTCCAGGCATCCAGGAACGGCTGCACCGCACGCCAGCCATTTTCGATGTTGTCGGCGCGCTGGAACAAGGTCTGGTCGCCGGTCATGCAGTCGTAGATCAGGGTTTCATACCCGGTCGACGGCTGCATTTCGAAGAAGTCCTTGTAGTCGAAACCCAACTCGATATTGGCCATTTCCAGGGCCGGCCCGGGCTTTTTGGCCAACAGGTCGAACCACATGCCTTCGTTTGGCTGGATCTGGATTTTAAGGTAGGTGGGCTTAAGCTCATCCACATCCGTGTCGCGGAACTGCGCATACGGCGCGTGCTTGAAGCAGATCACGATTTCGGTGTCACGGATGCTCATGCGCTTGCCAGTACGCAGGTAGAACGGCACGCCGACCCAACGCCAGTTGTCGATCATCACCTTGAGGGCGACAAACGTCTCAGTGCTGCTATCAGGCGCAACGTTGGCTTCTTCACGATAACCGGGCAACGACTTGCCGCCGATTTCGCCAGCGCTGTATTGGCCGCGTACCGAGTTGGCGCGCGCATCTTCCAACGACCACGGGCGGATCGCACCCACTACCTTGGCCTTTTCACCGCGCACCGCATCAGCGCCAAACGCCGCCGGCGGCTCCATGGCGACCATCGCCAGGAGCTGGAACAGGTGGTTGGGGACCATGTCGCGCAGGGTGCCGGTTTTCTCGAAGAAGTTACCCCGCGTTTCGACGCCCACGGTTTCCGCCGCAGTGATTTGCACGTGGTCGATGTAATGGTTGTTCCAGAACGCTTCGAACAGCACGTTGGAGAAACGGCTGATCAGGATGTTCTGCACCGTCTCCTTGCCCAGGTAATGGTCGATGCGATAGATCTGCTTCTCGCTCATCACCTTGAGCAGGCACGCGTTCAGCGCTTCGGCGGTGGCAAGGTCCGACCCGAAAGGTTTTTCGATCACCACACGACGGAAACCATCATCGGTCTCGTTGAGCAAGCCGGCACTGCCCAGGCGCTGCGCCACTTCACCGAAGAAGCGCGGTGCAGTCGCCAGGTAGAACACCGCGTTACCGGTGCCGCTGTCGGCGATCTTCTTGCCGATGTCGGCGTAGGTGCTGTCGTCGAGGAAATCGCCCTCGACGTAGCTGATGCCTTTGGCCAATTGCGCCCACAACGCGGGGTCCAGGGCGTTTTCGGCATTGCCCCGGACTTTGCTCGCGGCCTCGGTGCGAATGAAGTCTTCGAGTTTCTTGGCGAAGTCGGCGTCACTGATGGCGTTGTGATCAACGCCGACAATGCGCAGGCCGTCGCCCAGCAACCCGTCGCGACTCAGGTTGTACAGCGCCGGCATGAGCAGGCGCTTGACCAGGTCGCCATGGGCGCCAAACAGAAACAAGGTAGTGGGTGGAGCGGGTTCGGCCTTGGGTTTCTTGCCGTTAGCGGTCATTTTTTGGAAGTCTCCACATGGCCACCAAAGCCGAAGCGCATGGCAGACAGCATTTTGTCACCGTAGGTGCTCTGCTGACGGGAACGGAAACGGGCGAACAACGAGGTGGACAGCACCGGTACCGGCACGGCTTGCTCCATGGCGGCTTCGATGGTCCAGCGGCCTTCGCCACTGTCGGCCACGGAACCGGAGTAGCCATCGAGTTTCGGGTCGGTGGCCAATGCGTCGGCGGTCAGGTCCAGCAACCAGGACGAGACCACGCTGCCACGGCGCCAGACTTCGGCGATATCGGCAACATTGAGGTCGAAGCGCTCGTGCTCCGGCAGGTTCTCCGAGTTTTTGGTCTTGAGGATGTCGAAGCCTTCAGCAAAGGCCTGCATCATCCCGTACTCGATGCCGTTGTGGATCATCTTCACGAAGTGCCCGGAACCGGCTGGGCCTGCATGGATGTAACCGTGTTCGGCGCGGCTGTCGGCAGAGGCCGAACGGTCCTTGGTGCGCGGGATGCTGCCCAGGCCCGGTGCCAGGCTGGCGAAAATCGGGTCGAGGCGCTGCACGGTCTCGACGTCGCCGCCGATCATCATGCAGTAACCGCGCTCCAGGCCCCAGACGCCGCCGGAGGTGCCGACGTCAACGTAATGCAGGCCTTTTTCCGACAAGGCCTTGGCTCGGCGAATGTCATCTTTGTACATGGTGTTGCCGCCATCGATGATCACGTCACCGTCTTCGAGCAACTCACTGAGCGTATTAATGGTGTCTTCGGTGGGCGCGCCTGCCGGCAACATCACCCACACAGCGCGCGGCTTTTGCAGCCCGGCTACCAGGGCCTTCAGGTCGGCGACGCCGGTGGCGCCCTCCTCGCTCAGGCCTTTGACGAATGCTTCGTTACGGTCGTATACAACGGTGGTATGCCCATTGAGCATCAGGCGCCGCGCAATGTTACCGCCCATGCGGCCTAGTCCGATAATCCCCAGTTGCATGTGCTGATGCTCCTAACTACTAAATAAATGTGTGACATAGTTTATAGCGCAATGAGGCTAATGAGGGTTAGTCCAGAGCGGATCGGTGTAGTTTCATGACAAAAAAACGCCATCGTTTCAGCATCACCGCTGAAAAAGTCACAGCGACCACCAAAAATAAAAAAGTTCCATTGCCCCGAAAAAGAATTCAGAATTGCTTCCGACTGTTGCCAGAACCTCGATTGACGCGTTCCGGCACCGCGATCTACCGGCTATTTGCGAGGTAAGCAATGAGCACAGCACAGATGACCCGACCGCCACAGACCCTCTACGTGAGCGTGCGTCGCGATGAATTGCGCCAATTAAAAGAAGAACGCGCTCAACTGCAGCAGGAGGTTCTGCGTCTGCGCGCACACCTTCAAGCACAGGTCAATCAGGCATCCGGCACCCAGCCTGCGCTTTGCTGAACCTGAGCTGAACAAAGCCTTCAGAAATAACTCACGAAGTTTTCACATCCTCCTCCCGATACTCCCGCCGAATAGGGCCACGCACACGCGGCGGCCCACTGTCGCGTGCATTCCTGCGCAGCGACTGAGCAATTATCGGGTTGGAGTACTGGATGGCGATGTTCAAACGCAGCACCAAGTCTGCGAAAGGCTTTGATTGGGCCGGTCTTGGCTGGTTGTTCCTGTTTTTCTGGTATTTCTCGGGTATTACCCAACTCCTGATCCAGCTGACCGGCACCTCCGGTTTCAGTGGTTTTCGCCAAGCCTTCTTCCTGAGCGCGTTCTGGCTCGCGCCGATGCTGCTGTTCCCAAAGCGCACGCGCTTGCTCGCGGCCTTGATCGGCGTGGTGCTGTGGGCGTGCTCGATGGCCAGCCTGGGTTATTTCTTCATTTACCAGCAGGAATTCTCGCAAAGCGTCATCTTCATCATGTTCGAGTCGAACATCTCTGAAGCCGGCGAATACGCGACCCAGTACTTCGCCTGGTGGATCGTGCTGGCATTCATCGCCCATACCGCAGTAGCCGTATTCCTGTGGACCCGCCTGCGCCCGGTTTACCTGCCGCGTGGCCAGGCGCTGCTGGCAGCCACCGCCATTGTGCTGGCCGTGATCGGTTACCCGCTGGTCAAGCAGATTGCAACCAACCCGACCATGGAACTGGCCATCGACGGTTTCGAAAGCCGTGTCGAACCGGCCGTGCCATGGCAGATGATCGTTGCCTACCGTCGCTACACCGAACAGCTCAACAGCATGCAGGGCATGCTCACCAGCGCCAGCAAGATCCCGCCCTTGAAGAACCTCAAGGACACCATGGCCGACCAGCCGTCGACCCTGGTGCTGGTGATCGGCGAATCCACCAACCGTCAGCGCATGAGCCTCTATGGCTACCCGCGCAACACCACGCCGGAACTGGACAAGCTGCGCGACCAATTGGCGGTGTTCGACAACGTCATTACTCCGCGGCCCTACACCATCGAAGCACTGCAGCAGGTGCTGACGTTTGCCGACGAAGAGAACCCGGACCTGTACCTGAAGACGCCCTCGATTGTCAGCGTGATGAAACAGGCCGGCTACAAGACCTACTGGATCACCAACCAGCAGACCATGACCAAGCGCAACACCATGCTCACGACCTTTTCCGAGCAGGCTGACGAGCAGGTGTACCTCAACAACAACCGCAACCAGAACGCCCGCCAATACGACGGCGACGTGCTGGCACCGTTCGCCAAGGCCCTGGCCGACCCCGCCGAGCGCAAGTTCATCGTGGTGCACCTGCTGGGCACTCACATGAGCTACCAGTACCGTTACCCGCCAACCTTCGACAAGTTCACCGATCGCCAGGGCGTACCGGCCGGCATCAGCGATGATCAGTTGCCGACGTACAACAGCTACGACAATGCGGTGCTGTACAACGATTTCGTGGTGTCGAGCCTGATCAAGGATTACGCCAAGACCGACCCGAACGGCTTCCTGCTGTACCTCTCGGACCACGGCGAAGATGTGTTCGACTCGGCCGGCCACAGTACCCTGGGCCGTAACGAAGGCAAACCGACGGCGCCGATGTACACCATCCCGTTCATGGCCTACGCCTCGCCGAAATGGCGCGAAACCCATGACTGGAGCTTTGCCAGCGATTTGCAGCGGCCTTACAGCAGCTCGCAGTTGATCCACACCTGGGCAGACCTGGCCGGGCTGAGCTTCGATGAATGGGACCGCAGCAAGAGCCTGGTGAACGACAGCTTCAAGCCACGCCCGTTGCTGATTGGTGACCCTTACATCGGCCAGAAAAAGGGTTTGATTGATTTCAGTCTGATCAAACCGAAGAAGTCGGACGCCTCCGAAGTGGTTGCTAAATAGCGTGAGCCTTGTAACAGAAAGATAACAATCATTCTCGTTTAAGCCTAAAGTTCCGCGCGCCCTTTCGTCTTTGAGCCAAGGCCTTCTCTTACTGAGAAGGCCGCAAAGACGACAAGGAGTCTGCCGCGATGTTCGCGCCCTTTACCCGTTCCATGACCCTCACCCTTGGCCTGTTCAGCGTCGCGCTGAGCCCGGACCTGCTGGCTGAAACCGACCCCGAGCCTGCCCCGCCACGCCCCTTTGAGCTGGGTGCCACCAGCATCACCGCCGAAGGCCTGGGCGCGACCACCGAACACACCGGGGCCTACACCACCGGCTCGATGAACACCGCCACCAAGCTGAACCTGTCGATCAAGGAAACCCCGCAATCGGTTTCGGTGATCACCCGTCAGCAGATGGATGACTTCAACCTCAATACCCTGACTGACGTGCTGCGCCAGACCACAGGCATAACGGTGCAGCACCTGGACTCGGATCGGGTCGGCTACTCTTCCCGCGGCTACTCGATCAGCAACTACCAGGTCGACGGCATGCTCAGCACCTACGGGCGCATGAAGCCGGATGCCGACACCATCATCTACGACCGCATCGAGGTGGTGCGCGGTGCCACCGGACTGACCACCGGCGCGGGTGACCCGTCGGCCACGGTCAACATGATCCGCAAGCGCCCGACCGCAGACTGGCAAGCCAGGGCCGGCGTCAGCGGCGCCAGCCATGACAACTACTACAGCTACGTTGATGTGGGCGGCCCCCTGGCGTTTGATGGGCGACTGCGTGGACGCACGGTACTGGCCTATCGCGACAGCCAGTCCTATCGCGACAATTACGCCATGCAACGGGAGGTCGGCTACGGCATCCTCGAAGGCGACCTGACCGACGACACGGTGGTCGCCGTAGGCTTGGACTATCAGAACAAACATGTGCAAGGCACCTCTTGGGGCACCCTGCCCTACTGGAACAGCGATGGCAGCAAGGCGCGACTGTCACGCTCGGCCAACATGGCTGCCGACTGGAGTTCCTGGCCACTCAAAGACAAGACCACCTTCGCCTCTATCGACCATAAACTGTCCGCTGACTGGCGCCTCAAGGCGGCCTACACCCATCGCCAGAGTGATACTGATGGCAAGGTGTACTACGGCGGCGCCGGCTACCCCAACCCGGATGGCAGCGGCATGAACGCCTGGACCAACCAGATGGTCGGTACATCGAAAATGGACGTGGTGGACTTCAACCTTGCCGGGACCTATTCATTGTTTGGCCGTGAACATGAGCTGATGGCAGGTTATGGCGAATCCGAGCAGCGAGACTCATCGCCGTTTCAGCGCTACAGCACACCCGAAGGTTATGAAGACATTCAGGACTGGCGGCACATGGGCGGTATCCCCAAGTTCCCCGACCGTACCACCGGCCTCAAAGGCGAACACAGCAGCAAAAAACAGAAAGCCGGTTACCTGGCAACGCGCCTGAGCCTCACCGACCAACTGCACGCTGTACTCGGCGGCCGCTATGGCAGTTGGGAAATCGAAAGCGTCTCGCCGCAGTACAACGACAATAACCAGCTGACTCAATCGAGCAAAACTCGCCAGACCCACAACGATATGTGGACGCCGTATGCGGGGCTGCTCTACGACATCACCCCCGAGTACACCGTGTATGCCAGCTACACCGATATCTTCAACCCTCAGGATGAGCGCGATTCCAGCAAGAAATACCTGGAGCCGGTGGTGGGCAGCAACTACGAAGTCGGGCTCAAGGGCAGCCTGCTCAATGAGCGCCTGAACCTGGCCACCGCGTACTTTTGGAGCACCCAGGATAACGTCGCCGAACTCGATAACAGCGCACCGCCGGATCCGGTCACGCGCGAGCAGTTCTACAAGTCGGGCGGCAAAGGCAACAAGGTCCAGGGCTTTGAGGTGGAAGCATCGGGCGAGGTCATGCCGGACTGGAACCTGACAGCAGGCTACACCTACACCCACTCGGTCAATGGTGATAAACAGCGCAACAACACCGACCAGCCACTCAACCTGTTGAAACTATCGACGGCCTATCGCCTGCCGGGCCAATGGCGCGGGTTGACCATAGGTGGCGCGGTTAACTGGCAGAGCGATTTCTACAAATTTGCCCCACGCCCTAGCGGTGGCCGGGACAGTGACGGCCGGCTGATCACCGAAAGCACCAAGATCACCCAGCAGGCCTACACCGTGGTCAACCTGATGTCGCGCTATCAATTCGACGAACACGTTTCGGCGTCAGTTAACGTCAACAATCTATTTGATAAAAAATATTACGAACGCGTCGGTTTTTATAATGGCGTGTATTGGGGAGACCCACGTTCCATCACACTGGCACTGGATTGGCGGCTATAAACTGCATTCCCGAAGTTAACAAAAACGTTAACTTCGGGGCCGTTCCATGTTAATTCCCACTTAATAAGACAGCCCCATAGTCGCTCCATGAATCGGATCACGGAGCGATCGAACACCACTCACTCTTAATGGGAATACTGCCATGAAACTTTCGACCTTGATGCTTGCCGGCCTGATGAGCCTGACCTCCGTAGCCGCCTTCGCAGAGGGCGGTTCAGAGCGCTCGAAGGAGTTTTACAACAACTTCGCCTTCACCCAGCAGCAAATTCACGGCACCACGGACAAAACAGCACTGGCCGACGGCAAGTCTGTAAAGCCCGAACAAAACAGCGCTGAACAACAGCCTAACAGCTGATTTAATCTTTAGTTAATCTGCATGCCCCTATGCCAATCCGCTCCTTTGGCAAAGGCTAATTTGGCGCCATTTAATGGCGCCTTTTTTATGCTGCCTATATTAAGCGCAGTGTTTAAAGCGGTTTGCTCCAGAACAGCATACGGCCGTGGGCGGGGTCAAATATCGAATCATCAAAACCAAACTTGCGATAGGCCGCTTGCGCCACGTCATTGCCTTCGAGCACTTCCAGGGTGATCTTGCAGCAACCGCGCTGGCGGGCAATTTCCTCCACCTTGAGCAGCATTTTCTGGCTAAGCCCCAGGCCACGAAACTGATTCATCACCACCACATCGTGCACGTTGATCAGCGGGCGGCAGGCAAACGTCGAAAAACCTTCAAAGCAATTGATCAGACCCGCCGGCTCCCCGCCGACAAACGCCAGTACGCTGAACGCGTGGGGGCGCTTGGCCAGTTCGGCTGGCAGTTGCTGCAACAGATCGGCCGGCAAGGTGTGACCGCCACCCATCGGGTCTTCAGCGTAATGGTTAAGCACCAGGCCAATGGCTTCGGCATGCACGGGGTTGGTGTAGCTGGCTTGCAGCACCAGGATGTCTGGGGTGTCCATTTCCTTCCTCAATCACGACAACAAGGGAATCGGTTCCCTTTGAGGAGACAATTGTAAGCGGGGAGCCCGTCGCAGATGAAGGAGATTAGCTACAAATACCTGACGGAAATGACGAAGGTTGCGCCCACCAACAAGCACCACTGGCCTGGGATTTGTCCTAGGCGCCGAACCGCTGCAGTTGCATCTCTTGCAAACGACTCAAGGTGCGCCGGAACGCAAACTCCAGATAACCCTCGGTGTAAAGACTTGCCAACGGCACCTGGGCCTCGATAAACAGTGGCACCTTGCGGTCGTAGCACTCATCCACCAGCGCGATGAAGCGCCGCACACTGTCATCGTGTACCGACAATTCAGGCAACTCACGGTCACCGGCCATTACTCGCTGAACACCATCTTCGGTGCCACGGGCAATCCGTCCCGGACGTTTTTGTGCGCTCAGGTTGGGCACTTCACCCAGCAGGATCGCCTTGTAGCGATCGCACAGCAGCATAAAGTCCATCGCTGCCAAGGGTTGCTCGCACAAATCGGCGTACCGGCACCAGAGCACCGTGTCGCTGGACTGCACCGCCACTATCGAACGGTACCCGACGCTGACCACGCCGCTGCCGATCACCCGGCCTTCGCTTAACTGTTTGAACAGTGTGGCGAGCGCTTGTGGCTGATTGACCCAATAGCGCTGCAGCCCCACACCTGGATGCAAACGGTGATCTTCACCACCGTCCACTGCCACCACGTGCATATGTTGCTTGAGCGCCTCAATACCCGGCAAGAATCGCTCGCGGTTGAAGCCGCCTGCGTACAGCTCGTCCGGTGGTTGGTTGGAGGTGCAGACCATGACCACGCCCTCCTCGAACATCACCTGGAACAGCCGGCCGAGAATGATCGCATCACCGATGTCGCTGACGAACAGTTCGTCGAAACACAACACGCGCACGTCCTGGCTGAGTTCGCGCGCCAAAGCCTGCAAGGGGTCATGGATGCCACTGAGCTGGAAAGAGCGCTGATGCACCCAGCCCATGAAGTGATGAAAATGCTGGCGCCGCGCAGGTACACGCAAGCTGTGATAGAACTGGTCCATCAGCCAGGTCTTGCCCCGGCCCACCGGCCCCCACAGGTAAACCCCGGGAATCGGCGAGCGGCCGTGGTGCAAGGCCTCAAAGCAGGTTTGCAGGGCTTGCACCGCCCGGCACTGGGCGTCGTCGGGCACGAAGCCTTGCTGGGCGATGGCGTATTGGTAGGCGGCAAGCGGCGAGTCGAAAGTCATGCGTGCCAGTATGACTTACAGCGAGATATCCAGCCGTGAAATCTTGCCCTGCTCGTTCAGGCGGAAGGTATAACGCAGCTCCAAAGGGCTACCGGGGAAATTGCCGGAGACCCTGTTGCTGACCAATACCTTGCCGGTGCGATGCTGCACGTTGATCACTTCAACACGGGGCTGATAGCGACGCCCGGTGTCTTCAACCCAGCGGGCAATGGCTGTCGGACCAACTTGATGATCGCCTTCATCGAATACGTTGGCATCATCGGCAAAGCACTGGGCAATGGCTGAGGTGTCGCCGGTATTGGTCGCGGTTATGTAGGCTGCAATGGCGGGGGCTAACGCTGGAAAAGACATGGCACAGCTCCTTTTTAGTGATTTATGGCGCCATGCTAAGCCAGCCCTGTGTCAGTTTTTGTCAGGAGTGAACGGTCCTGAATCATTGTGTTCCATCAACTTGCGCCAGCCGCGCAGCAGGTCGCTGCGCCGGCCAGGGTAACGCTCACCTCGGGCGTCAGCTGCGGCCACCCGGTCGGTGCGAAACGTACGGTAAGCGCCACGCAACTCGCACCAGGCCACGATCACACGGACCTCATTGAGAAACCCCAATGCCAACGGCCAGATCAACCGCTGGCTCTGGGTTTGGCTGGCGTCTGCGTAATCGATATGCAGCTTGGCCTGGTTGCGAATCGCCTCACGAAACACATTCAGCGGTACGCGATTTTCCGGGTAGCCAAACCCCGGCGGCCCCGGCAGCAGCGTGGGGTTACGCAAGGCTTCCTGCGCAACCGGGTCGAGCACATCGGCAATTTTTGCCAAGGCATTAGCCGCCGCACGACTGAGCACGTCGTCGCCGCGCTGGTCCACATAGCGTAACCCCAGCACGATGGCTTCAGTTTCCTCGGCGTTGAGCATCAATGGCGGCAAAAACAGCCCGCTGCGCAACACATAACCCACCCCCGCCTCACCAAAAATCGGCGCGCCGAGTGCCGTCAGCTCAGCGATATCGCGGTACAGCGTGCGCTCGGAGACTTCCAACTGCGCAGCCAGTACGGCCGCGGTCACCGGGCGCTTCTTGCCCCGCAGGGCCTGCAACAAGGTGAGTAAACGAGTGGTACGCGACACTTGGACCCCGCCGAAAAAGGAAAAAGTGCCGCAGCTTAGCAGAGCGCCCTGTCAGAAAATGTCAGCAGCAAAAAAGACCCTTGACCGAATAAATTACAAAACTCGGCAACAACCGCAAGAACATGATGCGGGCGGTCGAAGAAAGCCTCAAACGCTTGAACACCGATCACATCGACCTGCTCTGGGCGCACATGAGCGACAACGTCACGCCGATGGAAGAGATACTGCGCAGCTTCGATGACTTGGTGCGCGCCGGCAAGATCCACTATGCCGGCCTGTCGAACGAGCAAGTGGCCCGCCTGGACACTGCCGGCGCAATTCCATTGGGCGTTCCCCACGGGATTATCTCGGAGCGCTTCGCGCTCGACCACGGCGCAGACACACCGCGCCCACCGGTTATTTGAGACGAAAAAAAACGGCCTGTTCAGGCTAATGCCAGCCAGTTAAGCGCTAGAACTGACAACCAGTAACCTGTGGCGAGGGAGCTTGCTCCCGCTGGGCCGGGCTGGCGCTCCAGCGCGAAGCGGCCCCTGCTCTTTGCTTTAAAAGCATGGGACTGCTACGCCGCCCAACGGGAGCAAGCTCCCTCGCCACAATTACCGGCTATGTCTTAATTGACTGGCATTAGCCTGTTCAGGCCGTTTTTTTATGCGCGCGGTTTACGCAAGGCTCTTGCTGACCACCTCGAATACATCGCTCGACAGCTCGCCGGAGGCACGAATGCGCTCAAGTTCCGCCTTCATCAGCGCTTGACGGGCGCTGTCGTATTTACGCCAGCGGGTCAACGGCGCCAACTGGCGCGAAGCAATCTGTGGGTTGAAGCCATTGAGCTGGATCACCAGGTCCGCCAGGAAGCGATAACCCGAGCCGTCTGCAGCATGGAAGTTGATCAGGTTCTGCCCGGCAAATGCACCCACCAGTGCGCGCACCTTGTTCGGGTTCTTGATGTTGAATGCCGAGTGCTCCATCAGCGCCTTGACCCGCTCCAACCCGCCCGGCAACGTGCTGCCCGCCTGCACGCTGAACCACTGGTCCATCACCAGCGGGTTGTCCTTGAAGTTCTCGGCAAACACCGCCAACGCCTGGGCTTTTTCCGCTTCGAACGGCGAGTTCACCAGGACCGCCAATGCCGTGAGACGCTCGGTCATGTTATCGCTGGTGTCGAACTGGTCCAGCGTTGCGGCCAACACTTCAGGCTTGCCGCTGAGCATCAGGTACGACAGCGCGATGTTCTGCAAGGCGCGCCGGGCAAAGTGCTCGGCCGCCGCCACATAAGGCGTCTGCTTGGACAGCTCGCGATTGGCCTGGTAACGCAGCCACAGCGCTTCGAACAGGTTGTCAGCCAGTTGCTTGCGGGCGTACTCACGGGCGGCGTGGATGGCCTCCACATCCGCCACTTCGCTGATTTCCGTGAGGTAGGCCTCGCTTGGCAGCGAGAGCATTTCGGCGACCATGGCCTGGTCCAGGCTTTCATCGCTGAGCACCGTGCGCAGTGCGTCGATCAAACGCTGGTCCAACTTCAAGGCCTGGCCTTGCTGATGCTGGGCGATCAGCTCCTGCAACACCTGCACCGACAATTGCTGGCCGGCATCCCAGCGGTTGAAGCCATCGCTGTCGTGCTGCATCAGGAACATCAGTTGGTCGCGGTTGTACGGGAAGCTCAGTTTCACCGGCGCCGAGAAGCCGCGCAGCAGCGAAGGCAACGGCTTTTCTGCGATATCGACGAAGGTGAAGGTCTGCTCCGCTTGCGTCACCGAAATCACCCGCGACGTGCCGCCAGCCGCCGCTTCACCCGCCAGGCGCAAGGCGATAGCGGCGCCCTGCCCGTCCAGCAGGCCCATTTCCACCGGAATCACGAACGGCAGTTTCTCAACCTTGTCCGGCGTTTGCGGGCAGCTTTGACGGAACGTCAGGCTGTAGGTTTTGGCTGCGGCATCAAACGACTCGCTTACCGCCAGACGCGGCGTACCGGCCTGGCTGTACCAGCGCTTGAACTGGCTGAGGTCGGCGCCGTTGGCGTCTTCCATGGCCTTGATAAAGTCATCGCAGGTCACGGCCTGGCCGTCATGGCGTTCGAAGTACAGGTCGCTGCCTTTACGGAAGCCTTCAGCGCCGAGCAAGGTGTGGATCATGCCGACCACTTCCGAGCCCTTTTCGTACACGGTCAGGGTGTAGAAGTTGGAGATCTCGATAAAGCTGTCCGGGCGTACCGCGTGGGCCATGGGGCCGGCGTCTTCAGCGAACTGATGGGTGCGCAGGTACGCCACATCCTGGATGCGCTTGACCGTGGCCGAGTTCATGTCGGCGGAGAAGCCCGAGTCACGGAACACGGTGAAGCCTTCCTTGAGCGACAGCTGGAACCAGTCACGGCAGGTCACGCGGTTGCCGGACCAGTTGTGAAAGTATTCGTGAGCAACAATCGCTTCGACGCGCTGGTGAGCGGCGTCGGTGGCGGTTTCGGCGCGGGCCAGCACGGCGCTGGAGTTGAAAATATTGAGGCCCTTGTTCTCCATGGCGCCCATGTTGAAGTCATTCACGGCCACGATCATGAAGATGTCGAGGTCGTACTCGCGACCGTAGGTTTCTTCGTCCCAGCGCATGGATTTTTTCAGGCTGGTCATGGCGTGCTGGCACTTGTCGATGTTTTCCGGCTCGACATAGATGCGCAGCGCCACTTCACGATTGGTCATGGTGGTGAAGCTGTCTTCAACGCACCACAAGTCACCGGCCACCAATGCAAACAGGTAGGCAGGTTTCTTGAACGGGTCTTCCCAGGTCGCCCAATGACGGCCGTCTTCGCCGGGGCCACTGGCAATCGGATTGCCGTTGGAGAGCAGCACCGGGTAGCTGTGTTGTTCGGCGATCACCGTGGTGGTGAAGGTGCTCATCACGTCCGGGCGGTCGAGGTAGTAAGTGATCTTGCGGAAACCTTCAGCCTCGCACTGGGTGCAGAACATGCCGCTGGATTTGTACAGGCCTTCCAGGGCAGTGTTGGTTTCCGGGTGGATACGCACGCTGGTGTCGACCGTGAAGGTTTCGCGGGTCGGGTGCAGGGTCAGGTGGCTGTCGGTCAACTGGTAGTCGGCCTCGGTCAGTTCCTTGTCACCCAGGTTGACGGTCAACAGCTCCAGCTGCTGGCCATCGAGCACGAGCGGCGGCAGGCCGGCGCCGCGCTCAGGGTTGCGGCGCATCACCAGTTGCGCATGGACCAGGCTGTGGTCCTCGAACAACTCGAAGGTCAGGTGCGTTTCTTCGATCAGGTAATCCGGCGCCTGATAGTCCTTCAGGTAAATCATCTTCGGTTGTTCGGTCCGCATGGATAGCATCCTTTTTACTGATGCACGGCGAGCTGGTAGGCCGTGTACTTACGAATGTTGATAACGCCGGTGTCGAAGATCAGGTATTGGCCCTTGATCCCCAGCAACGTGCCTTCGGCAATCGGGTTCTTGTCCAGGTTGAAGCTGACGATCTTGGCCGGGTATTGCTCGACCGGGTAACGAATTTCGATCGGCTCGATGTCGGTTACCGGTTGGATGGCCTGCAAGCCAAAGCGTTCCTGCAACCCCAGCAGGCCGTCGGCGCAGGTGGCGAACAGCTCATCGCGTACCTGCTTGAGATCCACCGATTGCGCATCGCCCTTGAGTAAAGCACGCCAGTTGGTTTTATCGGCCACTTGGCTGCGAAACAGGTCTTCAACGAAACCGGATTGCTGACGGGTCGCCACGCGCATGATCGGCAGCGCCTGGCTGGCGCCCTGGTCGAGCCAGCGGGTGGGCAACTGGGTGGCACGGGTGATGCCGACCTTGATGCCCGACGAGTTGGCCAGGTACACCACGTGGTCGGTCATGCAGAATTGTTCGCCCCAGCCCGGATCACGGCAGGTGCCGGCGTCGTAATGGCAACGTTCGGGGCTCATGATGCACAGGTCACACTGGGCCAGTTTGGTCATGCACGGGTAGCAATAACCCTGGCTGAAACTGGTCTTGGTCTTGCGACCGCAATGGCTGCAATGGATGGCGCCAAGATATTCCAGGCGCACGTGAGTGCCGATCAACGGGTTGACCGGCACCTCGGTGTCGCCCAGGCGAAATGCGTATTGAACGGTCGGCTCACCGAGTTGCGCCGACATTTTGCTGACTGCACCACGACCAATTTCAATCAATGGATCGCATCCGACTTGAACAGGATGTTCGGCACCGGCGCCGACTTGGACGCGCACTCCTGCGGGCCCATGTAGCCGGTACGCTGCTCTTCGGGCAGGTTCTGGATTTCCCAGGCGATCACCGCTTGCAGCGACAGCTCGCGCTGCTCTGCAGTGAGCTTGCGGCCATCGGACCACTTGCCGATTTCCACGGCCAGCTTGAGGCTCTCGTAGATGTCCGGGGTGATGTTTTCGATCATTTCAGCAAAAGAGGACATAAGGCTCTTCCTTATCAAATAGAGGCTTTGCGGCGGTTGTACAACCCGCCCAGCAAACCCGTCAGGCAACCGATGACCAAGCCGCTCAGGTGAGCCGCGTTGGCGATTTCGCCGAAACCGATCATCGAGATCAGCCCCGACATGCAGAGCACCAGCCAAATCAGCATCATCGCCAGCACGCCACGCGGCAGACGATAAGCCGGGTTAGGCGACAACAATTGGAAGATCCAGCAATGCCCGAGCAGGCCATACAACACGCCAGACAAACCGCCAAACAGGCTCGGGCCGCCATAGGCGTATTGCGCGTAATTGGACACCAGGCTGAACAACAGGGTCAGGCCCAGCAGGTTGATACTGCCCTGGCGCACCTCGATACGACGGCCCAGCTCCCAGTACCACATGCCATTCATGGCCAGGTGCAGGATGCCGAAGTGGATCAGCATCGGCGTGACCAGCCGCCACCACTGCCCCGACGCCATGGTCTCGGCAAACGGGGTGAACTGGATATAGTCGCCCATCACGTGAAACGGCAGGAAGGTCAGCCAGCTCATGGTCTGCAGGTTTTCACCCAGCAAGGTCACCGCGCCAACGATCATGCTTGCCAGCAGCACCAGCGCCGTGACCGGGCTGAAACGCACTTGCTGAACAAAGCTTGGCCGCGTGACCGGCGCCTGCTCGGGAATATCCAGTTGCTGGTCCGGGTCACCGGCGGGAAAGCGTTGATACAACACTTGCACGTCGGCGCTGATGTTCTCGGGCACCCACAACACTTGCTCGCCTGCTTCTTCACTGACGCGATGGGGCACTTGCATGCGTTGCAGCAGTTTGACGAAACCACTCAGGTCGACACTCAGCGGCAAGCGCAATACAGCTACCGTACTCATACAATGACCTCAGGCCGCTCAACGTCGACCCATACAAATTTACGCGGATCCAGGCGGGTTTCCTGGTCCAGTCGATACGCCACCAGCTTGCCGTAGAGCACCGCGCTGTAATCCAGGCAGGCCAGGTTGTCGCGGATCGGCGCCGGTTTGCCGCTGCGCCAGTAATGGCCGACGAACAACAACGCTTCGTCGACGCCATAACGCAGCAGGGAATTTTTTTCCGTAGACGAAAGCGGCGTACGTGCCACCGGTTCCGGCAGTGCATCGGGCTGGAACACGATGTCGCCGTAGGTTTTGGGGTCGTCTTCCCAGAATTTGGTGCGGAAAAATGAGCGCGTCAGGCCATCGCCACCGGTCAGCGTCAGGCCGTCCGGCAGGCGCATGTCGGTGCCGCGCAGCAGGCGGTCGAAGGCGTTGCAGGCAAAGCTGCCCGGCACGGCGGCGGCCTGCAAAAAGTGCTGGTCGATGCAGCCATCCGGGAAGGTGGCGCGCAGCGGCTGGATAAAGCCTTCGTCCCAACACGCATGCACCACGCGAAACCGCCCGGCGTCGACAAACAGCGGCATGTCGTAGAACCAGCCGAGGAAGTCGTGCCAGTCGGCCGGGTGGTGCTCGAACTGGGTCAGGGTTTCGTGGATCAACCGCGCATGGCGTGGGTTGTGCTCGCGCACGAACTGCTTGCCACTGCCCGGCGGCGCCGGCGTGCTCCAGCCCAGCGCATTGAACTCGTGGTTGCCCATGATGCACAGCGCCTGGCCGGCCTCGGTCATATCGTGGACGATATGCAGCGCCTCACGGATGCGTGGCCCACGGTCGATGATATCGCCGAGGAACACCGCCATACGCGTCGGATGGCGCCAGGTTCCAGCCTGTTTATGGTAGCCCAGCCGGTCGAGCAAGTGCTCAAGGGTATGAGCGCAACCGTGCACGTCACCAATCAGGTCGTAGCTACGCGCGGGATCGAGCATCAGTCGCCTCCACCCCCCAAGCGGCTGCCCCAGCCCAGCTTGGTGCGGCACACTTCGTAGTAGTTGTGGTCCAGCGGGTGGATCAACCGCAACTTCTGTGCCTTTTTGCTCACGGTGATGGTGTCACCGGGGGCGCAGGTGAAATGGTTCTGCCCGTCGCAGGAGACTTGCGGGTAGATCTGCATGTCTTTGGACACCACGATTTTCAGCTCACTGTTGCCATCAACCACAATTGGCCGACTGGACAACATATGGGGGTACATCGGCACGATCACAATGGCATCGAGTTTGGGGTGCATGATCGGACCGCCGGCCGACAGTGCGTACGCGGTAGAACCGGTCGGCGTGGCGACGATCAGGCCGTCAGCCTTTTGGCTGCACACGAACTGGCCGTCGATATACAGCTCGAACTCGATCATGCGCGTGGATTTGCCAGGGTGCAGCACCACATCGTTGAGCGCATCGCCCTGGCCGATGGCCTCGCCGTGGCGGCGCACTTCGGCTTGCAGCAGGAAGCGGTTTTCCACCAGGTAATGGCCGTCAAGCACCTTGGCCACTTCGACTTCGAGGTCATCCGGGCGGATATCCGTGAGGAACCCCAAACTGCCACGGTTGATCCCCAGCACCGGCACGTTGTGCCGCGCCAGGGCACGGGCGGCACCCAGCAGGCTGCCGTCGCCGCCGACCACAATAACCATGTCACAGACTTCGCCGAGCATCTTGCGCGACGAGGTTTGCAGGCCGTGACCGGGCAGGATTTCGGCGATGGTGTCTTCGAGGATCACATGCAGGTGGCGTTCCAGCAGGAATTTTTTCAGCCGGCGGACGGTGTCCAGCACCTGGGTACTGCCCAGGCGACCGATAATGCCGATATTGCGAAATTGCTCCATGGGGCTCCTGCGGGATTTGGGGTCTGGCAAAAAGAACGATTATGGGCGAAAGGCCGCGTCAGGCAAAACCCTTTGTCGCCGCAGGGCCTTGATGACAATGGTTCTCAGCCACCCTTAACGGCTCTAAAAGGCTATGCTCGGACCATGACTGTGTTCCCCGACCTGCTCAACCTGCCCCGCCAATTGCGCCACCCCGAGGTGCGCGACCTGGCGTGGGTGATGCTTGCCCCGCCGATGCTTGCGCAAACGCCCTGGCCGCAGCGCCACCCACTGGCCGGCAGCGACTGGGTACAGGCGCCGCACCGGCTCGAACAGTGGTTACGCACCCTCGACCAGGACAGCAGCGCCTTGCAGCATTGGCTAAGCCTGTCGCGCACGCGGCGCCTGGGCCTGTACTACGAGCGCCTGTGGCAATTCGCGGTACAACATGCGCCGGGGGTGGAGTTACTGGCTGCCAACCTGCCGATCCGCCGCGCCGGGCATACGCTGGGCGAGCTGGACATGCTGGTGCGCGACCGCGATGGCGTGCACCACCTGGAACTGGCGATCAAACTGTATCTGGGGCCGCAGGACGGCAACGGCCAGGACCCCGCGCAATGGCTCGGCCCCGGCTGTCATGACCGGCTGGACCGCAAGCTCGCGCACCTGGCCCAGCATCAACTACCGATTTCGGCCCGCCCGGAAAGCCGCGAAGCACTGGCGGCGCTGGATATTGCGCAGTTCGATGCACATTTGTGGCTGGGCGGGTATTTGCTCTATCCGTGGCCCGGCACCGCCGAATCCCCGCTGGGCGTTGAACCACAGCACCTGCGCGGGCGCTGGCTGCATCAGCGTGATTGGCGCGACTTCGTCAGCCAGAGCCCGCCGGGGCGCTGGCAACCCCTGCCTCGGCACGCCTGGCTGGCGCCGGCGCATTACTCGGAGGATCAGGTGTGGCGTGCTGACCAGATGCAAGCCTGGCTGGCAGACCTCGACCCGATGGCACCGGCCCAATTACTGGTGCGGCTGGTTCAGCAAGGCGCAGATTGGGAAGAAGCCGAACGTTTGTTCCTTGTTGCAGACCTGTGGCCAAACGTCCCGGGCATTACTTGAGTTTCAAGTGGCGCGCATACCAGGGCCGTTTCGGCACGCTCTTGAACAAGGCCTGCAACCCGTCTTCTTCGGCGAAAGTGATGCGCAGCGCCAGCTTCATGGTCTCCGGGTCCATCTCCATCGACCGCCCCATCTGCAGCCCCGGCGTGGTGCTGCAACCGTGGGTGTCCGGCCCCAGCCATGGGTCAGCGACTTCCACCCAGCGGCCTTGGGCAAACCACTTGACCCCGTTGACCTCCAGCCGGCTGACCTCGCCTGGATTGAACCGCTCATGGGCGCGAAACCAGTCCTCGATGCGATCATCGATCCAGCCGTGAAAGTGCCAGAACACCGGGTTTACGTGCGATGAGAACGGGTCGCCCAGGAAGTCGTTCTGCGGCGCGTACCAACGCGCGGCAAAGTCCGCCGGGTCACGGGCGAACGGCACCGGCGCGCCGTTGGACGGGTCACGGGGCACCGAGGCCCAACGCATGTGCAGCCAGTCGTGCAGGCCCAGCTCCATCTCCGAACCTAACTGGCCCAAGGTCAGTTTGGCCAGGTAACGCGGGTCACGGTACTGCGACTCCCACACCTGGAAGTTGCTGTGGTAGGTCTCGGCCGCCTTGATATCGCTGACCCATTGGGTGTAGTCGCTGTCATCAGGTGCTGACCAACAGGGTGGCAGCGCAAAGCCGTCGTGGTTATCGAAATAACGCAAAAACCCCAGGCGATCGCGTTCCAGCGCCGGTTGGGGTTCAGGGAATTGCGGCCAGGAAGGCAGGTCTTGCATGGAGCGCGCAGTGCCAAGCATATGCCGGTGCATGAAAAAGAAATCGATACCCGAACCGTTACGGTCTTTGCGTTTGCCGCGCGCATCGCGCTCCTGGCCGCGTGGCCCGGGTTGCCAACCGATACCGCGCAGGGCATCGCGTTTTTCCTCGGACAGCTTGTGCCACTGGTCACGGGTGGCGTGCCAGAGCTGGTGGAACAGCCGGTGCTCAGGCGCGATCAGCCAGGCCAGCAAGGTCGGGTTAAGGCCGATACGCTGGCGCGCCTCGGGGAACAGTTGCTTGTGGGCGATAAAGCGGTTGTCGCGCTCGGTCAGGGCAAGGGGACGCTCAAGGTCGAGAACCTGCCCGCTCAGGGTGCTGCTGCCGGCATTGGCGAAGTCGGCCCAGACTTCGTCGAGGGTCATCTTGAACTCATAGGCCGGTGCGCCATCCGCGGCGTCGCGGTCGATCAGGCGCCAGTAGAGCACGGCGCCCTCGCCCGTCAGCAGATCACCGAGCACGCGGTAACGCGGCTCGCCCTCGGCACGCAGGTTTGCAGCGGTGTCCAGATAGCCACGCAAGCCACGGCCGCGCGGGGCGATGTCGAGCAACAGCTCCAGGCCTTGCAGCGGCAAGCCTTTAAGGCCCGCATCGCGGCCCTCCAGGCGCAGGCTCCACACACCGCGCAGGGTATTGGCCAGGTGTTGGCCGGCGGTGTCGGCCAGGTCCACCGTGGCCTCGCCCGGCGTGATCGGGAATTCTTCACGCGTCAGCTCGCGGTGGGCATAAAGGGCCGCTGGCACGGCAGCGCCGGTCAGCGCCAGGCCGGCGATGAAGCCACGTCGAGAGAGGGTCATTGTCTACCTTAGGAAACAGCTTGATCAGAGCTAAAACGTTGACGGCCGCGAGAAATTTACCGGCCCAGCGCCCGCGCCTAAATTTCCCCGGCCATGGCTCGTTCTTCCCTGATAGCAAAGGCCTCAACTGACTGAGATGGCAATGACAAAATCACGTTCGAAAAAGGCGCTGTATATCGGCCTGCCGCTGGCACTGGCCATCGGCGCCGGGGTCGGTTTCCTGGCCTGGGATCACTGGTTCAAAGGCAATGCCGGCTACCCGCTGGAGGTGATCAAGCAGGCCAACGAAATGCAGGACCGCTTGTTGTCGTTCGACAGCCATATCACCGTGCCCATGGATTTCGGCACCGCCGGCAACGAAGCCGACAAGGATGGCAGTGGCCAGTTTGACCTCGCCAAGGCGGCACGCGGGCGTTTGTCGGGCGCGGCCCTGACGATTTTCGGCTGGCCGGAAATCTGGAACGGCCCCAACGCGCCGCACAAACCCACCGACGGTTTTGTCGAAGAGGCCCGCCACGAGCAAGAGGTGCGCTACAAGATCATCTCCGGCATGGTGCGCGACTTCCCCAATCAGGTTGGCATCGCCTACACCCCGGACGATATGCGGCGCCTGCATGGCGAGGGCAAGTTTGCGATCTTTATCAGCATGCTCAACGCCTACCCGTTGGGCGACGACCTCAACCAGCTGGACCTGTGGGCGGCACGCGGCATGCGCATGTTCGGCTTCAGCTATATCGGCAACAACGCCTGGTCCGACTCGTCACGCCCGCTGCCGTTTTTCAATGACACCACCGACGCGCTTGAAGGGCTGTCAGCCATCGGCCAACAGGCCGTACACCGCCTCAATGACTTGGGCGTGATCATCGATGTGTCGCAGATGTCGACCAAGGCGCTGGAGCAAGTCGCGCAATTGAGCCGTACCCCCATGATTGCCTCGCACTCGGCGCCGCGTGCCTCGGTGGATATCCCGCGCAACCTCAGCGACAAAGAACTGCAACTGATCAAAAACAGCGGTGGCGTGGTGCAGGTGGTGGGCTTCCCGGCCTATTTGCGCCCGCTGAGCCAACCCACCCAAGACAAGCTCAACACTTTGCGTGCGCGCTTCGATTTGCCGCCGTTGCCCAACCTGGCCATGGCCTTGATGCCCGGTGACGCCATCATCGCCGCCTGGCCCGAGCAGAAGTTCGGCCAGTACGCCCAGGGGCTCTACGCCATTCTTGAGGAAGAACCTAAGGCCACCCTCAAGGACTGGGGCGATGCCATTGACTACACCGTGCGCAAGATCGGCATCGACCACGTCGGCATCGCCTCGGACTTCAACGACGGCGGCGGCATCCAGGGCTGGGAGAACGTCGGCGAAGTGCGCAATGTCACCGCCGAACTGATCCAGCGCGGCTACTCCGAGGCCGACATCGCCAAGCTGTGGGGAGGCAACTTCCTGCGGGTGTGGGACCAGGCACAAAAAGCCGCCAAGCCGTTGGCCAACCGCTAATTACTCAGAAGCCAGTCCATGACCGACCGCCGTACATTCCTCAAGCAGGCTGGCGTACTCGCCGCCAGCCTGCCATTGGGCAGCACATTGCTCGCGCACGCCCAGGCAGCCACCCAGTCGCCTGCCACAAACGACCCATGGACGGGTTTCAAACAGCTGTTCACCCAAGACCCGGACTACCTGCACTTTTCCAACTTCCTGGTCACCTCCCACCCACGCCCCGTGCGCGAAGCCATTGAGCGCTACCGCCAGCAGATCGACCGCAACCCCGGCCTGGCCATGGACTGGGGCCTGGAAGAAACCTGGAAACGTGAAGGCCAGGTGCGCGAATGGGCCGGTCGTTACCTGAACGCCAAGCCGGCTCAGATCGCCCTCACCGGCAGCACGTCGGAAGGCCTGGCGATGATCTACGGCGGGATCAAGCTGCGCCCCGACCAAGAGATTCTCACCACCGAACACGAACACTACGCCACCCAGAACGTGCTGGATTTTCGCGTCGCCCGCCAAGGCACCCAGGTGCGGCGCATCCGCTTGTTCGAGCGCGCCAGCCAGGTCTCCAGTGACGAAGTGCTGGGCAACATCAAGCGCGCCATTCGCCCCACTACCCGCGTGCTGGGCATGACCTGGGTGCAGTCCGGCAGTGGCGTGAAGCTGCCGATCGGCGAAATCGGCAAGCTGGTGGAGGAACTCAATCGCAACCGCGACGACAACGACCGCATCCTGTATGTGGTCGATGGCGTACATGGTTTTGGCGTGGAGAACCTCGACTTCCCGGCCATGCACTGCGATTTCTTTATCGCCGGCACGCATAAATGGATGTTCGGCCCACGCGGCACCGGGCTGGTCTGCGCCCGCGATGCCGAAAACAAATACGTCACACCCATGGTGCCGACCTTCTCCGAAGACGCCAACTTTGCCACCACCATGACGCCCGGCGGCTACCACGCCTTTGAGCATCGCTGGGCGGCGGATGAAGCGTTCAAGCTGCACCTGCAACTGGGCAAGGCACAGGTTGAGGCGCGCATCCACGTACTCAACAGCGAACTCAAAACCCAGTTGCTGGCGCATCCGCAGATCGAGTTGGTGACACCGCGCAGCACCGACCTGTCGGCAGGTTTTACGTTCTTCCGCGTCAAGGGCCAGGACAGCGAAGCCGTGGTCGCCCACATGATGAAAAACCGCGTGGTGATCGACGCCGTCGACCGTGATGTCGGCCCGGTAATCCGTACCTCCCCCGGTTTGCTTAACAACTCGGACGAAATCCAGCAGTTCATGGTCCTGTTGAGCCAACGCCTGTGATGCGCCCTTTTTTCCTTTGAACGAGATGCCCACATGAATCCATCCCGACTCAAACCCCTGACCGCCCTGGCGCTGACTGCTCTTTGCGCGGCATGGCTGCCCAACCTGGCGCAGGCCGCCACGCCGCAACCCGGCAAAGTGTTCAAGGACTGCAAGGACTGCCCGGAAATGGTGGTGCTGCCCGCCGGCACTTTCACCATGGGCACGCCGGAAGACGAAGTCGGCCGCGAGCCCGATGAAGGCCCGATGCACGACGTGACCTTCGCCAAACCGTTTGCCATGAGCCGCTTCCACGTCACTGCCGCCGAATGGGACAGCTATATCCGCCAGACCGGCGTCAAGATCGCCGACGGCGACACCCGCCCCGGCCGCGAATGCATCGCCAGCAAGCCCCGCTACCCGCAAGGGCCACGCCAGCCGGCAGTGTGCATGGACATGGACGACATCAAGCAGTACGTCGCCTGGCTATCGGAAAAAACCGGGCACAAGTACCACATGGTCAGCGAAGCCCAACGTGAATACGCCGCCCGCGCCGGCTCCACCGGGCCGTTCCCCTTCCCGTTCGACGAGGGCAAGGGCTACAGCATCGCCCAGCACGCCAACACCTACGGCCCGGCAGATGGCTACAGCTATTCCTCGCCGGTGGGCAGCTACCCGCCGAATGCATTCGGCATGTACGACATGCACGGCAATGTGTATGAGCGGGTTGCCGACTGCGAGCACCCCAACTATATCGGCGCCCCTACCGACGGCAGCGCCTGGATGGAGCCCCACTGCGAGGGCTACCAGATCCGCGGCAATGACTGGGGCGAAGCGCCGGTGTTCTCACGTTCGGGCAACCGCAACACCATCTACCCGCAAACCCGTGGGGATTGGATTGGGTTTCGGGTAGTGCGCGACCTTTAAGCAGCACACCGAGCAGAATGTGGGAGCTGGCTTGCCTGCGATGCAGACACCTCGGTACATCAGGTACACCGAGTTGATGCCATCGCAGGCAAGCCAGCTCCCACACTTGGATCGCCTTAAGCCTGCTGAGCCAACAACTCCAACCCTTCATGCAACGCCGGGAACAGGCTGTTATTGAAGTTGTTCCAGCGCAATTCGAGGATGGTGTCCTCAGGCGAAATCTCGGTTTTCAGCACGTCGTGGAACACTTCGCCCGAATCAATGCCGTTGTCCACGTAATGGAACGAAGCGCCGGTGAGGTACAGCGGTTCGCAGGCCTTGGTTGCTTTGCTCGCCCAATCCACCACCGTCTGCCCGCGCGCGCCGTACAAGGCATTCCAGGTGGCATAGGCGCCACGGCGCTCGTAAGGCGATTCAATACGGGTAATGCCTGGGTGAATGTTCATGATCCGCCGCGCAAACGGCGCACCGGGCCGCACCAGCTCATCGAGGATCACCAACAGGCCGTCCAGCACCACGATATCGGCCTTCAACTCCACCAGGGTGTCGTGCAAGCGACGTTCAAAATCCTGTTTGCCGGCGATGTGTTCGGCGCTGCCACGCGGCAGGCGGCGGTAGGTGGACGGCACGCTCAGCAACAAGTCATTGACCAGCTTGCCCTGCACCCGCAGGTCCGCCGGGTACAGCCACTGGCGACCCGGCTGATAGGCAAAACCATAGTCGGCCACCAACTGCTGGTCCCGCGGGTTCTGCTCGTCATCGTCGTACACCACGCCGACCAGGTTGTAGGCCTGGCCCAACGGTGTGTCGTTCAGCGACCCCACCAGAAACTCCAGCACCGACTTCATATAGCGCTCGTGGTCCTTGTAGGCCACCGGCTGCCCGGCCTTGTCGGCGGCAGCGTTTCTCAGGGACCAGACATACACCAGATTCTTTTTCGTCATTGTCATTGTTTCGCTCTCGCTGGATAGATCAGGCACGCGCCAATACGCGTGCGCCTACACAACAAGAACGAACCAGCCTGCAGGCAATTTATCGACCCAGGCCACCGCCCGGCGCGCCGCGCTAAATAGTCGCCCCGACACTTCGTTTGTCATGGGTAAGGGTCTGTGTGCCCAGCCCCCTCTTTTTTCACTTTCCGGGAAGTATTTATGACCGACCCCAAGCGCGGCGCCTTTAACGGTTTGCTCGCATTGCTCAGGCCTTTTCGCACCATCGTGACAGTCTCTGTCGCGCTGGGCATGGCCGGCGGCCTGGCCATCACGTTGCTGCTGGCGACTATCAATAATGCCCTGCACTCTACAACCGGCATGACCCAGGGCGTGGTCCTGACCTTTGCGGCGCTATGCCTGTTGGCGCTGACCAGTTCGATCGTCTCGGATATCGGCACCAACTATGTGGGCCAGCGGATCATTGCCGCCCTGCGCAAGGATCTCGGTGAGAAAGTGCTGTCGGCGCCCATCGAGCAGATCGAACGCTACCGCTCGCACCGCCTGATCCCGGTGCTCACCCACGACGTCGATACCATCAGCGATTTCTCCTTCGCGTTCACCCCGCTGGCCATCGCCAGCACGGTAACCCTGGGGTGTCTGGGTTACCTGGCCTACTTGTCTGTGCCAATGTTCCTGATGATGATCGTCGCCATTGTGATCGGCAGCAGCGTGCAGTTCATCGCCGGCCACAAAGGCATACGCGGCTTCGATGCAGCCCGTGACCTGGAAGACGAACTGCAGCGCTACTATTCGGCGATCGCCTCCGGCGCCAAGGAGTTGCGCATCCACCGGCCACGGCGCTACCGGATGAACACCCACCGTATCCAGGAAACCGCCGACCGGATCAGCGACATCCAGGTGCGCTCGGTCAACATTTACATCGTGGCCAAGACCTTTGGCTCGATGCTGTTCTTTGTGGTCATCGGCCTGGCCCTGGCCATGCAAGCCTACAGCCCCAACCCGGACCCCGCGGTGATCACCGGTTTTGTGTTGGTACTGCTGTACATGAAAGGCCCGCTCGAACACGTGATCGGTTACCTGCCGATCATCGGCAAGGCCGGCATTGCCTTTGCGCGTATCACCGAGCTGTCTGATCGCTTCTCGTCCCCCGAGCCGCATCTGTTGATGGACGGCAGCGAAGCCCCCACGCCGGTGGTCAACAGCCTTGAACTGCGTGGTGTCACCTACAGCCCGCCGCCGGTAGAGGGCAGCGAGCCGTTTCACCTGGGGCCGATCAACCTGAGCATCCAGCAGGGCGATATCGTGTTTATCGTCGGCGAGAACGGCTGCGGCAAGACCACACTGATCAAACTGTTGCTGGGCCTGTATCAACCCGACGCCGGCGAAATCCGCCTGAACGGCGAAACCGTGACCGACCCGGTGCGCGATGACTATCGCCAATTGTTCACCACGGTGTTCGCCGACTATTACCTGTTCGACGACCTGGTCCAGGGCAGCGCCACGCAATCGCTGGACAGTGCTGCCAAGTACCTGGAGCGCCTGGAAATCGCGCACAAAGTCAGCGTCAAGGACGGCGTGTTCAGCACCACCGACCTCTCCACCGGGCAGCGCAAGCGCCTGGCGCTGGTCAATGCCTGGCTCGAAGAACGCCCGGTGCTGGTGTTCGACGAATGGGCCGCCGACCAGGACCCGGCCTTCCGCCGCGTGTTCTACACCGAGCTGCTGCCCGACCTCAAGCGCCTGGGCAAAACCATCATCGTGATCAGCCACGACGACCGCTATTTCGACATCGCCGACCAACTGGTGCGCCTGCGTGCGGGCAAGGTCGTGCACGAGATGGAACCGGCTTGAAATTTATTTTCCGGTTTTTCCGGATAGGAACGTCTCACTAGTGGTAATGAGAATTGACCTCAATAAACACTAAAAGCTGCCCACTTAAAACATAGAAGAGAATGCATCCATGCCAGCAACGTTCGGTCTGAGTCCCTTGAGCAAGGCACTCTCCATGCGCCGCCTCTTGAATACCCCTCTGCTGCCAAGCGCGATTGCCCTGGCACTGGCACTGCCGGTGGCAGGTTATGTGCAGGCGCAGGAGGTCGAATTGAATGTGCCTGCACAGCCGCTGGGGAGCGCGCTTCAGGAGTTCGGTCGCCAGACCAACTTGCAGGTGCTCTACAGCCCGACCGACGTTGAAGGCAAACGCAGCCACGCGATCAAAGGCAAATTGCAACCTGGCCAGGCCATGACCACCTTGCTGTCCGGGACGGGCATCAGCTATGACCTGCAGGGCAGCTCATTCACCATCAGCGCGGCGAAAACGTCGGCACTGGAACTGGGCGCAACCCAGGTGACCGCCAACCAGTTGGGGACCATCACCGAAGGTTCCGGCTCCTACACCCCTGGCACCATCGCCACCGCGACGCGCATGGTGTTAAGCCCACGCGAGACGCCGCAATCGATTTCCGTGGTGACCCGCCAGGCCATGGACGACTTCAGCCTCAAGTCGATCGACGACGTGATGCGTCACACACCGGGCATCACCGTTGCCACCTACGACAGCGAGCGCACCAGCTACTTCTCTCGTGGTTTCGCCATTCAGAACTTCCAGTACGACGGTATTCCGATCCTGCAGGATGCCCAGTACTCGTCGGGCCACACCTTGACCGACACCGTGATCTACGACCGCGTCGAAATTCTCAAGGGCGCCACCGGCCTGCTGACCGGCGCCGGCGGCCCGGGCGGCACCATCAATATGGTGCGTAAAAAGCCCACCTCGGAATTCAAGGGCTATGTGGACCTGGGCGCGGGCTCCTGGGACAACTACCGCTCCGAAATTGATGTCAGCGGCCCGCTGACCGAGACCGGCAACGTGCGTGGCCGTGCTGTTGCGGCGTACCAGGACAAACACACGTTCCTCGATCACTACCAACGCCAGACCAACGTCTACTACGGCATTCTCGAGTTCGACCTGGCACCGGATACGTTGCTGACCATCGGTGGCGACTACCAGGACAGTGACCCGCAGGGCTCCAGCTGGTCCGGTGCGGCCTCGCTCTTTGACTCGGCCGGCAACCACATCAGCACCCCGCGCTCCTTCAACAACGGCGCCAAGTACAGCAAGTGGAAACAGTACACCCGTACCGCCTTCGCCACCCTGGAACACACGTTCGACAACGGCTGGGTCGGCAAGGCGCAGTACAACCACCAGATCAACGGCTACAAAGCCCCGTTGTCGGCCCTGCTGTCACCCAATGCCGAAACGGGCAAGGCATCGCTGCTGACCCGTACCTACAATGGTGAAACCACCAGCGACACGGGTGATCTCTACGCCACTGGGCCGTTCAGCCTGTTCGGGCGTGAGCACGAACTGGTGGTCGGCACGTCGGTCTCGCGCTCGCACTGGCTGGGCAGCGACTACACCAACGCCACCAACTACGACAACAGCCACGACTACTTCAACTGGGACGGCGACGCCCCCAAGCCGGACCGTGGTCCTCGAACCAAAAAGAACGACGAGCTGACCCGCCAGAGCGCCAGCTACATCACCGGGCGCTTCAGCCTCGCGGATGACTTGCACCTGATCCTCGGCACTCGGGTCAACAACTACGAAGTCAGCGGCACCAGCCAGGTCAAGGACACCGGCAAGGTAGTGCCTTATGCCGGCATCACCTATGACCTCAACGACAACTTCTCGGCCTACGCCAGCTTCACCGAAATCTACCTGCCCCAGGACGATTACCGAGACCGCAACGACAAACCGCTGGAACCGGATGAAGGCAAGAACTACGAGATCGGCCTTAAGGGCGAGTTCTTCGACGGTCGCCTGAATTCGAGCCTGGCCTACTTCGAGGTTCACGAGAAAAACCGCGCCGTCGACGACACGGATTACATCCCCAACAGCCACCCAGGGCTGGATTACGCCTCCAGGGGCACCGAAGCCAAGACCAAAGGCTACGAAGCGGAAATTTCCGGCGAGCTGGCGCCAGGCTGGCAGTTGCAGGCGGGCTATACCCATAAGATCATGCGCGACAAACAGGGTGAGAAGCTCTCCACCTGGGAGCCGGAAGATCAGGTCAATATCTACACCAGCTACAAGCTGACCGGCCCACTCGACAAGCTGACCCTGGGCACCGGCGTGCGCTGGCAGGGCACTGGCTGGAAACTGCTGAACAACTATGCCAAAGGCACCGAGGAAAACTTCTCCCAGGACCCACTGTGGATCGTCGACGCGATGGCCCGTTACCAGGTGACCGAGAACGTATCGGCGACCCTCAACGTCAACAACATCTTCGACAAGAAGTACTACACCAACATCGGCTTCTACAACTCGGCTTACTACGGCGACCCGCGTAACGTCATGCTCAGCACCCGCTGGAACTTCTGATCCGGCCCATGCCCCTGGTCATCGCTGATGACCAGGGGCTTTTTGTTGCCCGCTGAAATCGTGACGCTTGGCGAATAACACCGATAAAAAAACGCCCCTGGCCATCGGTCCAGGGGCGTTTCTTTTACACGGGGGGTTACTTCATCGCATCAGCAAAGCTCTGCACGAACGCGGCGTTATCGATGATTCGATCATGGGTAGAGTCGATCAGTACTGACTGCTCAATACACGGCCGGCCCATAACCTGCGCCATGCTTGCCTCAATTAACTGACGATGCTGCCCTGCCCGGCTCGCAGCGGCCCACCAGCAATTGATCGGTGCCTGGATCGGCTTGAAGTCGGCGTCCTTGAGACTCTGGCCAAGAGCACGGTCGAGTTCCCAGGAGATCTGCGCTTCGTCGCCCTCAAGCAAGCTGGCCTTGACCTCCACATAGGTCTCACCAAGCGCGCCTTCGGCCCACGTGCTGAACGCCTGCCATTGCTGCACCTCGTCTTCAGAGAGCGCCTGGCTTTGCAACCACGCCGCCTGAATCAACGCGCTCGACTGCGCAAACATCACCTGCAACAGCTCGACACGCCGCTGATTGACCGGCACCTCACTGTCATCGGCGATCACCGCTGTGTCCCAATAGGCCTTGAGCCAGTACGGCGGCGATGCATCGATCCAACCGACAACCTCGACCACACGCCCCGCCTGTTCCAACGCATACGCGACCTCCATGGCCAGGTTGCCACCCAGGGACCAACCGGCCAGGCGATAAGGGCCTTCGGGTACGGCATCGAGCAGTTGCGCGGTGTAGTCATCGACCATTGATTGCCAGTTGGGCACGTCACTGCCCTCCTCGACCAACGCCCGACTGATCACCCCCAGCACCGGCCGTTGTTCACGCAGTGCCAGGCCGATGGCCTTGTAGCAATGCACCGAACCAAAGCTTGGGTGGAAAAGGAACAGTGGCGTGCCTTGGGTCTGGCTGTTGAGTTTGACGATCAGCGAGTGGCGGGTTTCGCCACCCAGGCAGGCCACCTGCCCCGCAATGGTCGGGTTAAGCATCAGTTGGCTGACCGACAGCGCTGTGCCGGTCGCCTTGCGGATGCGCTCCTTGAGCCTCAACACCAACAGCGAATGGCCACCCTGCTCAAAGAAATTGTCATTTAACCCGACGCGTTCAACCTCCAGGACCTCGGCCCAAATCGTCGCGAGGCGCTGCTCCAGCTGCGTCTGCGGCGCCTGATAGACGCGTTCTTGCGCGTGCGCATCAGGCTTGGGCAACGCCTTGCGGTCCAGCTTGCCATTCGGGCTCAGGGGCATTTGCGCCAGCAGCACCCATTGCGCCGGCACCATATAGTCCGGCAAGTGCGCCAACAGGTGTGCGCCCAGGGATTCACGCCAGGTTTCGCTCGGCGCCAGCAACACCAGATAGCCCACCAGGTGCTTGCCATCGACCACCTGGACCGAGGCTTCCTGCACCTGTGGATGTTCAAGAACACGCGCTTCAATCTCACCCAATTCAATGCGCAGGCCACGCAATTTGACCTGATGATCCAGGCGCCCAAGGTATTCGATAACCCCGTCGGCACGCTGACGCACGCGGTCGCCGGTACGATACAGGCGCGCTCCGGGCGCGAACGGTGAAGCAACAAACCGTTCGGCGGTGAGCCCAGGGCGTCGATGATAACCGCGTGCCAAGCCGATACCTCCCAGGTACAACTCACCTGCCACACCCACAGCGGTCGCTTGCAGTTGTGCGTCCAGCACATAGGTGCACAGGTTGGCGATCGGCTGGCCAATGGGCACCGTGTCACGCCCTTCGTCGATGCAGGTCCAGTGGGTCACGTCGATGGCGGCTTCGGTCGGGCCATACAGGTTGTACAACTCGGCTTGCGGCAACTTGCGCAATACCTGCTGTTGCGCATCCACCGGCAGCGCTTCGCCGCTGCACACAATGCGTTGCAAGGAGTGGCAGGAAGCAACGGCCGGGTCTTGCAGGAAAGCCTGCAGCATCGACGGCACAAAGTGCAGCGTAGTGACCTCTTCGGCGTTGATCAACGCTACCAGCCTGGCCGGGTCGCGGTGGTCACCCGGCGCAGCCACTACCAGGCGTGCGCCTGTCATCAGCGGCCAGAAGAACTCCCACACCGACACGTCGAAGCTGAACGGGGTCTTTTGCAGCACCGTGTCACAGGCGTTCAACCCGTAGGCTTCCTGCATCCAGCACAGACGGTTGGTCAGCGCACAATGGCGGTTGCCCGCACCTTTGGGCTGGCCGGTGGAGCCGGAGGTGTAGATCACATAGGCGAGGTTTTCGCCGCTCAGCACGCTAATGGGATTGGCTTCGCTGTAACTGTCGACATCGGCCTCGCCCAACACCAGCGTGTCCACTCCGTGTGGAATCGGCAATCGACTCAGCAGATGGGCCTGGGTCAGCAACATACTCACGCCGCTGTCTTCCAACATGTAGGCCAGTCGCTCGCGTGGGTATTCCGGATCGAGCGGCACATAAGCGCCACCGGCCTTGAGTACCGCCAACAGGCCGACGACCATGTCTATCGAACGCTCCACGGCCAGCCCCACCAACACGTCGGGGCCGACACCGGCGTCCATCAGGCGATGGGCCAGGCGGTTGGCCCGCCGATTAAGTTGGGTGTACGTCAAGCGCTGCCCGGTAAACACCAGCGCCTCGGCATCCGGCGTGAGTTCAACCTGCGCTTCAATCAACTGATGCACTGGCTGCTGCGGGTAGTCACGCGCGGTGGCGTTCCAGTCTTGCAGCGCGCTACGTTCCTCGGTGCCGTCCAACAGCGGCAACTGGCTGACGCGCTGCTGCGGGTCGTCGAGCATGCCTTGCAACAGATTTTGCCAGTGCCCCAGCATGCGCGTGAGCATGGCCGGTTCGAACAGGTCGGTCGCATAGGTCAGGGTGGCCCAGATACCCTGCGCGGTGGCCTGGGTGTCCAGGCTCAGGTCGAACTGCGCGGTCTGGCTACCCCAATCCAGGCCCTCTACCCGCAAATCGGGCAACTGACGGCCGCGGGTGGCCAACCCCGCCTCGCTCTGATGGTTGAACAACACCTGGAACAACGGGTTATGGCTCAGGCTGCGCTCCGGTTGCAAGGCTTCGACCAGTTGCTCGAAGGGCAGGTCCTGATGGCTCTGCGCATCCAGGCTGCGGTGTTTGGCCTGCTGCAACAGTTGGGTAACGGTGATCTGCTCGTCCACGTCGGCCTTGAGTACCTGCGTGTTGACAAAGAAGCCGACCAACCGCTCGACCTCAACCCGGTTGCGGTTGGCGATCGGCACCCCGACACGGATGTCGTGCTGGCCACTGTAGCGGTACAACAAACCCTGAAAAGACGCCAACAACAGCATGAACAATGTCACGCCCTCACGCTGCGCCAAAGCGTTAAGCCCTTCGGCGAGCGGCGTCGGCAACTCAAGCTCCAGGCTGGCACCGCGATAGCTTTGCACCGCCGGGCGCGCGTGCGCGGTGGGCAGCTCCAACACCGGTTGCTCACCGCCCAGCAGCTCGCGCCAATACGCCAACTGACGCTCGCGCTCACCCGCCGCCATCCACTCGCGTTGCCAGTGTGCGTAATCGGCATATTGCAACGCCAGCGCCGGTAACTGCGCGACCTCGCCCTGGCGGTAGGCGCTATACAACTGCACCAGTTCGTCGACTATCACCTGCATCGACCAGCCATCGGAAACGATATGGTGCTGCACCAGCACCAGCACGTGCTCATCTTCGGCCAGGCGCAACAAGGTGACGCGCAGCAGCGGCCCTTGCTGCAGGTCGAAAGGCTTGGCAATTTCGGCTTCTACCTGCTGCTGCAGTGTCTGCTCAGTGGCATCGCCTCGCATGATTGACAACGGTTCGGCAGGCAAAACCACCTGCACCGTGCGCTCATCCTGCTGATTGATGCGAGTGCGCAAACTTTCATGTCGCGCCACCAAGCGATCAAAGCTGCACTGCAAGGCATGCAGATCAAGGCGGCCGCTCAGGCGCAGAATGCTCGGGATGTGGTAAGCGGCGCTTTGCGGGTCCAGCTGCCAAAGAAACCACTGTCGCTCCTGGGCAAAGGACAGCACTAACGGCTGATCCCGCCCTATCGCCCGCATTGGCGGCGCCAAGTCCTCTTCAGCGGCGTGCAGTGCCAGCACAAAACCCTGCAGTTGCGGCTGCTCAAACAAGGTGCGCAGTGGCACGTCACGCTCAAGTAACTGGCGCACACGGGAAATCACCTGCATGGCCAGCAACGAGTGCCCACCCAACTCGAAGAAGTGGTCCGTCAGGCCAATGCGCACAGCGCCCAGCACTTGGGCCCAAATCGCCGCGACCTGCTGTTGCAATGGCGTAACCGGCTCAACCCACACACCTTGCGACTGCGCCGCGTCCGGCTGGGGCAAGCCCTTACGGTCGAGCTTGCCGTTGGGCGTCAACGGCATCTGGTCCAGGAACATGAAGTGCGCAGGCACCATATAGTCAGGCAGACGGGTTTTCAGGGCACGACGCAATGCTTCGCGGAATGCGACCGGGTCGGCCACGGGTTCAGCGGGCACGACGTACGCCACCAACTGCTTGCCGCTCGGACTTTCCTGGGCCACGACGACCGTTTCACCAACCGCATCCTGCTCACGCAGGCGCGCCTCGATTTCACCCAGCTCAATACGGAAACCACGAATTTTCACCTGATGGTCGACACGCCCTAGGTAATCCACCACGCCGTCCGCACGGCCACGGGTCAGGTCGCCGCTGCGGTAAACGCGGCTTCCGGGCTTGCCGAACGGGTCCGGCACAAAGCGTTCGGCGGTAAGCGCCGGGCGCTCCAGATAACCACGCGCCACGCCTTCGCCGCCGAGGTACAGCTCACCAGCCACGCCGATGGGTTGCAGGTTGAGTTGTGAGTCCAGCACGTAGCCGCTGCGGTTGCCCAACAGTGTGCCGATCGGCGCATAGACCGCGCCGCACGGATCGCCGCGACGGGCTTTCCACAGTAATGGTGTGACCACGGTTTCGGTCGGGCCGTAGCCGTTGAACAAGTAGGTCGGTTTCAGTGCGCGCCACGCCAGGTCGTAGCTGGCCTGCGCCACGGCATCGCCGCCGAAGCAGTACACGCGCACATTGGGCGGGTTGCCATCGCGCTCGGCATGCTCGGCCAATTGTTGCAGGTACACCGGCGGGAACACGGCCATGGTCACGTGGTGACGGTGCATTTGCGCGTAGGTGTATTCGGGCAGCCACAGGCTGTCGTCGCGGATCAGCACGCTGGCGCCGTTGATCAGCGGGTGCATCCAGCCTTCGTGGGAGCCGTCGAAGGCAAAGGACATGAAATGCAATTCGCAGTCGGCGGGGCCGGTTTCGTAGCGTTCGCCCGTGGCGATGATGTGCGCCACCAACGGGCCGTGGGAAACGGCCACGCCCTTGGGCATGCCGGTGGAGCCGGAGGTATAGATCACGTAGGCGAGGTTGTCGCCGTCCAGATTCACCTGCGGCGCGGTATCGCTGTAGCCGGTCCAGTCTTCGCTGCGGTCGATGGCCAGGGTTTCAAGGCCCTCGGCTACCGGCAGTTGCTGCAGCGCATTGGTGTGGCTCAGCAGCAATTTCGCGCGGCTGTCTTGCATCATGTACAGCAGGCGATCACGCGGGTATTCGATGTCCAACGGCACATACACGCCACCGGCTTTCATCACCGCGAGGAACGCCACCATGATTTCCGCGCTGCGTGGCATGGCAATCGCCACGCGCACTTCCGGGCCGACGCCACGGGCGATCAGCGCATGGGCCAGGCGGTTGGCCTGCTTGTCCAGCTCGCCATAAGTCAGGATTTGCGCATCGAACTTGACCGCCACCGCATTTGGATTTTCCCGGGCGCGATCGGCGAACAGCTCGTGCACCAGACGCTCAGCGGAGAAACCGGAGTCGGTGCGGTTCCACAGTTGCAGGATGTGCTGCTGCTCGTCGCTGTCCAGCAGGTGCAACTGGCCGATGTTCTGTTGTTGATCGGCCACCATCGCCTGCAACAGGTTCTGCCAATGGCGCGCCATGCGCTCGATAGTGGTGGCTTCAAACAGATCGGTGGCATAACCCAGCGAGGCCCACAGCCCTTCTGTACTTTCATGCACGTCCAAGTCGAGATCAAAATGCGCGGTACGGCGTTCCCATTCCAGGCCTTCGATGTGCAAACCCGACAGCGCCTGCACACCCAGTCGTCCTTCGCTCTGATAGTTGAACATCACCTGAAACAGCGGGTTCAGGCTCAGGCTACGCTCAGGTTGCAGGGCCTCGACCAATTGCTCGAACGGCAGGTCCTGATGGGCCTGGGCCTCCAGTGCACGCTGCTTGACCTGGGCCAACAACTCGGCAACCGTCATGTGCCCGTCGATATCGGCCTTGAGCACCTGAGTGTTGACGAAAAAGCCGATCAGCCGCTCGGTTTCCACACGGTTGCGGTTGGCGATCGGCACGCCGACACGAATATCTTGCTGGCCGCTGTAGCGGTGCAGCAAGGTCTGGAACGAGGCCAGCAGTAACATGAACATCGTCACGCCCTGCGCTTGCGCCAGGGCTTTAAGACCTTGCGCCAGGCTGGCAGGCAACGGTACATCCAGGCGCGCGCCGCGATGGCTTTGCTGCGCTGGGCGTTGATGGTCGAACGGCAACTCCAGCACCGGCTGCTCGCCACCGAGCAAGTCACGCCAGTAATCCAGCTGGCGGGACTTTTCACCCGCCTCCATCCACGTACGCTGCCACACGGCAAAGTCGGCGTACTGGATCGGCATCACCGGCAACTGCACTGCCTGGCCCTGGCTGAATGCGGCATAAAGTTGCACCAGCTCGTCGATCATGACTTGCATCGACCAACCGTCAGAAACGATGTGATGCTGCACCAGCACCAACACATGATCGTCCTGCGCCACACGCATTAAGGTCACGCGCAGCAACGGCCCGCGTTGCAGATTGAATGGGTGGGCGATTTCGGCTTCGACTTGCGCTTGCAGATCAGCTTCTTGCACGTCAACGCACTGGATAGGCAGCACCGCCTGCGCATGGATGAGTTGCCGCGCACCCTCCGCGTGCTGTTCGACGCAGGTGCGCAGGCTTTCATGGCGAGCGACCAGCACATCGAAACTGCGCTGCAACGCCGCCGTGTCCAGCTGCCCCTTGAGGCGCAAGGCACTGGGGATATGGTAGGCGGCGCTGTCAGGGGCCAGTTGCCAAAGGAACCACTGACGCTCCTGAGCATAGGACAGTGGCAACGGCTGGTCACGACCGACCGCCACCAGTGCCGGAGCCTGCTCACCCAGGCCACCTTCCAGCGCGTGCAAAGCGCCAGCAAATCCTTCCAGGCGTGGCTGCTCGAACACCAGCTTGAGCGGTACTTCGCGCCCCAGCGTATGACGCAAGCGTGATACCACCTGCATGGCCAACAGCGAATGCCCGCCCATCTCAAAGAAGTGGTCGGTCAACCCTACCCGCTCGGCACCCAGGATTTGCGCCCATACGGCAGCGACCTGCTGCTCCAGCTCAGTCACCGGTGCCACCCATGCCTGCTGCGATTGGTTGGCGTCGGGTTTGGGCAGCGCGTGACGATCCAGCTTGCCGTTGGGGTTCAGCGGCATGCGGTCAAGGAAGATGATGTGGGTCGGCACCATATAATCCGGCAGTTGTTCGCGCAGCGTCAGCTTGAGGGTTGCGGCGTCTTGCTGCTCGGCAACCAGATAGGCGACCAATTGATTGTCGACGGCCAGCACCAGTGTTTCGCGCACGCAGGGCTGAGCCAACAACAGCGCCTCGATTTCACCCAGCTCGATACGAAAACCGCGGATCTTGACTTGATGATCGACCCGCCCGACATACTCGATGACGCCATCGGCGCGATAGCGTGCCAGGTCACCGGTGCGATACAGGCGCTCGCCGATTTCGCCGAACGGGTCCGGCACAAAGCGCTCAGCCGTGAGCAGCGCGCGGTTCAAATAGGCGCGCGCCAAACCGCAGCGGCTGCCGATGTACAACTCGCCCACCGCCCCCAACGGCGTCAGGTTCAAGTCACGGTCCAGCACGTAAAGGGCGCGCCCTGGCAAGGAACGGCCAATCGGGCTGGCGGTGGCACCGACGATTTCAGCAGCCGCTGAGCAGTCCAGCACACTCGACACCACGGTCGCTTCTGTGGGGCCATAGGTATTGAGCAAGCGTACATGGCCAAGACCGGCTTTCACCCACTGCGCCGGGCCGTCCAGTGGCATGGCTTCGCCACCGATGTGCACCTGGCGAAGCGCGCCATAGGATCGAGGCCCCGCCGCCAGGCAATCGAGCAGGAACAGGTTCCAGTAAGCGGTGGGCAAGTCGGCCAGGGTGATGCCTTGGGCGATGATTTCGTCGTACAGCCGAGCGCTGTCCCACAGCTGCGGCCCGCGCAGGACCACCGTCGCGCCGTGGGTCAGCGCCGGGTAGAGCTGTTCGACGAAACCGTCGAAATTCAAGGTAGCGAATTGCAGTACGCGGTCATCCTGGGTCAGGCGCGAGTAATCGGCGGCCATCCGGGAAAACTCAGTCAGCGCCGCATGATTGATCGCCACACCTTTGGGCTTGCCGGTGGAACCGGAGGTGTAGATCACGTAAGCCAGGTTGTGTTTGTCGACCTTGACCAGCGGGTTGCTCTCGCCGTAGTGGGCCAGCCCCGAATCCGCCACATCCAGCGTCGCCATGCCTTCGGGCAGCGGCATCGGCACATGGGGTTGCGTCAGCACCACACGCACGCCGCTGTCCTCAAGCATGTGCAGCAGGCGTTCACGCGGGTATTGCGGGTCCAGCGGCACATAGGCGCCGCCCGCCTTAAGCACGGCCAACAAGCCAACCACCATCTCGAACGAGCGCTCGACTGCCACACCCACCCGCACTTCCGGGCCGACACCGCGCTCAATCAGCGCATGCGCCAGGCGATTGGCCTGGCGATTCAACTCGGCATAGCTGATGGTGTGTTCGTCCAGGCACAGCGCAACTGCCTCCGGGCGCTGCTGCACCTGGACCTCGAACAACCCGTGAACGCCTGCCGCCGCCTCGAACACGGGGCCACCCTGGTTCCAGGCGTACAGCAAATCACGCTGTTCTGCATCGATCAGCATGGCCAACTGCGCCACACGGGTGTCCGCACGCCCGACAATAGCGCGCAGCAAACGCTGCCAATGCTCGGCCATGCGCTGCACAGTGGGCGCTTCAAACAGGTCCGTGGCGTAGGTCAGCGAAGCCCGGATACCTTGCGGGGATTCTTGAGTATCCAGGCTAAGGTCAAACTGTGCGCTCTGGCTGCCCCACTCCAGCGCCTCAAGTGCCAGGCCCGGCAATTGCAGCTCGCCCCGCGACTTATGGGCTTCGGTCTGGTGGTTGAACATCACCTGAAACAACGGGTTATGGCTCAGGCTGCGCTCCGGTTGCAGCGCCTCGACAAGCTGCTCGAATGGCAGATCCTGATGGCTCTGGGCTTCGAGTGCGCGCTGCTTGACCTGGGCCAGCAACTGACTGAAGGGCATCTGCCCGTCGATATCAGCCTTGAACACCTGGGTATTGACGAAGAAGCCGATAAGACGCTCGGTTTCTGCGCGATTACGGTTGGCGATCGGCACTCCGACGCGGATATCCGACTGCCCGCTGTAGCGATACAACAGCGTCTGGAAGGACGCCAGCAACAGCATGAACAACGTCACACCTTCGCGTTGAGCCAGCGCCTTGAGACGGCTGACCAATACCGCGTCCAGGTCCATGTCCAGGCGCGCGCCGTGATAGCTTTGCACCGGCGGGCGCGGATGATCCAGAGGCAACTCCAACACCGGTTGCTCACCGCCCAACCGCTCAACCCAATAACCCAACTGGCGCTCTTTTTCGCCGGCTTCCATCCAACTGCGCTGCCACAAGGCGTAGTCAGGGTATTGAACCGGCAACTCAGGCAAACGCACATCCTGGCCCTGGCTGTAGCCCACGTACAACTGCACCAGCTCATCGACCATGACCTGCATCGACCAGCCGTCGGAGACAATGTGGTGCAGCACCAGCACCAGCACATGCTCATCCGGTGCCAGCTGCAGTAACTTCACCCGCAACAGCGGGCCTTGTTGCAGATCGAAGGGTTTGGCGACTTCGGCTTGCACTTGAGCTTCGAGTTGCGTGCGATCACCCACACCCTCAGCGATCTCAAGGTGCAGTTCAGGCTTCACCACCTGTAATACCTGATCGACGTCTTGATGCAGGCAGGTGCGCAAACTTTCGTGACGGGCAATCAAGGCGTCAAAGCTGCGCTGCAAGGCCGACCGATCAAGTCGACCTTTCAACCGCAACGCACGTGGCAAATGGTAGGCAGGGCTCTGCGGCTCCAACTGCCACAAAAACCACTGCCGCTCCTGGGCATAAGAGAGTCGCAGCGGCTCGCCTTCCTGACGCTTGAAAACCGGGGCAATCTCAAACAGGTTGATGCCTTGCTGCTTGAGCATTACCGCCAACGCTTTCTTTTGTTGCGCAGAAAGTGAACCTACCGACTCGATTAATGCTTGCACGCCACGCCCCTCAGGAAATCAATTTATCCAAATCTTCTGCTGATAGACGTTTGAGGGCCTCCAAGGATTTAGCCAATGCGTCCTGCACCGGTGAATTATTTGTTTGCCGGGTGGCGACATAGGCACTGAAATCCGCCAGGGTCGGGGTGGTGAAGATCGATTTGACGTCGAATTCGGCGTGCAACTGCTCGCGCAGGCGCACCACCACTTGGGTGGCCAACAGGGAATGCCCGCCCAACTCGAAGAAGTTGTCGTTCAGGCCCACCCGTTGCACGTCGAGCACTTCGGCCCAGATCGCGGCGATCTGTTGTTCCAGGTCGCTGCGCGGCGCCGCGTATTCGCGCGCCTGCAGGTTGGCGTCCACCTTCGGCAGCGCCTTGCGGTCGAGCTTGCCGTTGGGGCTCAGGGGCATCTGCTCCAGCAGCATCCATAGCGCGGGCACCATGTAGTCGGGCAGGTGTTGGGCCAAGTGCGCGCTCACTACGTCGCGCCAGTCGTCGGCGGCGTTTTGCAGCACCAGGTAGCCCACCAGGTATTTGCCGTCGACGGCCAGCACCGCGGCTTCACGCACCCATTCGTGCTCCAGCAGGCGCGCTTCGATTTCGCCCAACTCAATACGCAGGCCACGCAACTTGACTTGATGGTCGATACGCCCGGCGTACTCAATCACACCGTCGTCGCGATAGCGCGCCAGGTCGCCGGTGCGGTACAGGCGCTCGCCGTTGACAAAGGGGTTGGCAATAAAGCGCTCGGCGGTCAATGCCGGGCGGCGATGGTAGCCTCGGGCCAGGCCGACACCGCCCAGGTACAGCTCGCCCAACACGCCCACCGGCGCCGGCTCAAAGTTGCCGTCGAGGATGTAGCAGCCCAGGTTGGCAATCGGGCGACCAATCGGCACCGCATCGCGACCTTCATTGATGCAGGTCCAGTGGGTCACGTCGATGGCGGCCTCGGTCGGACCGTAAAGGTTATACAACCCGGCTTGCGGTAGTTTGGCGAAGACCTGCTGTTGCGCATCCACCGGCAACGCCTCGCCGCTGCACACAATGCGGTGCAAGGTGTGGCAGGTCGCGACGGTCGGGTCTTGCAGGAATGCCTGCAACATCGAGGGTACAAAGTGCAGCGTGGTGACCTGTTCGGCATTGATCAGGCTGACCAGCCTGGCCGGATCACGGTGATCGCCGGGCGCAGCAACGACCAGGCGTGCGCCGGTCATCAGTGGCCAGAAGAACTCCCACACCGACACATCAAAGCTGAACGGGGTCTTTTGCAGCACGCTGTCGCTGACATCCAGGCCGTAGGCTTCCTGCATCCATTGCAGGCGGTTGGTCAGGGCCGCATGACGATTGCCGGCGCCTTTGGGCTGGCCGGTGGAACCGGAGGTGTAGATCACGTAGGCGAGGTTTTCGCCGTCCAGAGCAATATCCGGATTCGCGTCGCTGTAGCTGTCGACACCCGACTCACCCAGCACCAGAGTTTCCAATCCTTGCGGGATCGGCAACTGTTCCAGCAAATGCGCTTGAGTCAGCAGCAGCTTCACGCCGCTGTCTGCAAGCATGTAGGCCAGCCGCTCACGCGGATATTCCGGGTCTAGCGGCACATAGGCGCCACCGGCCTTTAGCACTGCCAGCAGGCCGATCACCATCTCGATGGAACGCTCCACCGCCAGCCCCACCAGTGTGTCCGGCCCCACGCCCGCCTCGATCAGACGATGGGCCAGGCGATTGGCGCGGCGGTTCAGCTCAGCGTAATTCAAGCGTTGCTCGCCAAACACCAGTGCCGGTGCCTCTGGCGTGAGCGCAACCTGCGCTTCAATCAGTTGATGCACCGTTTGCTGCAACGGGTAATCGCGGGATGTGGCGTTCCAGTCCTGAATCACCTGTTGGCGCTCAGTGGCGTCGAGCATCGCCAGCTCACCCAGGCGTTGCTGCCCGCCCTCAAGCATCGCTTGCAGCAGGTTGACCAGATGCCGGCCGTAGCCTTGCACCCGGTCTTCATGGAAATGCGCGCGGGCAAAGCTGAACTGCACCGACAGCGTTTCGCCCAGATCCACCAGCACCGTCAGCGGGAAGTTGGTTTGCTCATGGGCGTGGGGCTCGCCAAACCGAATGCCACTGCCGCCGCTTTGCGCCAGGGCTTTGGACACCGGGTAGTTTTCAAACACCAGGATATTGTCGAACAAGGCTTCACCGCCCTGCCCGGCCCAGCGCTGAATGTCATACAGGCCAGTGTGTTCATGCTCACGCAAGGCCAGGTTTTGCGCCTGCACGGCTTGCAACCAGTCGGCCACTGACACCTGCCCCTCGACCGCGCAGATCACCGGCAAGGTATTGATGAACAGACCGATCTGCTGCTCAACGCCCGCAAGCTCCGCCGGGCGACCGGCCACGGTAGCACCGAAGGCCACTACCGCCTGGCCGCTGTGACGCTGCAACAGAATCAGCCACGCCGCCTGGATCAAAGTATTGAGCGTGACTTTGTGGCTTCGGGCGAACGACTCAAGTTGAGTCGTGAGTGTGCGATCAAGCGCCAGTTGATACTCGCCATGCCCTTGCACCGCCATCGGTTGGCTGCTGCCCAGCCGTGTCGGGGTTTGCAATGCACTTAATTGCTCACGCCAGAATGCTTCGGTCGCAGCGGCATCACGCTGTTGCAGCCAACCGATGTAATCGCGATAGCGCCCGGCCGCTTCCGGCACTGCCACACCGGCATAGCGTTGCAGCACTTCGCCGAACAGCCGCGAATTGCTCCAGCCGTCCATCAGGATGTGGTGGTGGGTGTAAATCAATTCGTAGCACTGCTCATCGGTGCGCACCAGTACCAGCCGCACCAGTGGCGCCTTGGCCAGGTCAAAACCCTGGCGGCGCTGGGCCTGTTGCAGGTTGTGCAGTTCCAGTTCGCGCTCCGGCATGGCGCGCCAGTCCAGAACCTGAATCGGCAGCCGCGCTTCGCGGTATACCACCTGGCATGGCCATTCCAGCTGGCCTTCCCAGAAGAACCCGCTGCGCAGCACATCATGGGCCTGCACCGTGGCATCCCAGGCGTGCTGGAAGCGCGCCACATCCAGGCCTTGCGCCGTCACGCGAATCTGGTTGATGTAGTCGCCCGCCGTCTGCTCATAGAGGGTGTGAAAGAGCATGCCTTGCTGCATGGGCGACAAGGTGTAGATGTCTTCTACGGCATCGAACGCCAGCGGCAACGACTCCAGCTGCGATTGGTTCAAGCGCGATAACGGGAAATCCGAGGCGGTCACACCGACATTGCCGGGCGTGCAGCAATGTTCTATCAGCGCGTTGAGTTCGCGGGTGTAGGCCGCGCTCAGCGTTTCGATCACCGCGGGGTCGAACATCAGCGGGCTGAACGTCCAGCCCAGTTGCAGTTCGCCGCCATAGACTTGGCCGTTGAGCGTCAGCCAGTTACCCAGCGGCGCATCCGGGCTTTGTTCGGCACCGGCACTTTCTGCGGCGGGCGCGAACAGGGTGTCCGGTTGGTCGAAACTGCCGTCAACCTGGCCCAGGTAGTTGAAGGTGATGCGCGGCGCTGGCAAAGCACTGAACGCCTCACGTGTGGCGTCATCGCCCAGGTAACGCAAAGCGCCAAAACCCAAGCCTTTATGCGGCACGCTGCGCAATTGCTCCTTGATCTGTTTGATCGAAACCGCCAGCGACACGTCGGGGGTCAGGCGCACCGGAAACAGGCTGGTGAACCAGCCCAGGGTGCGCGTCAGGTCAATGTCGTCAAACAGGTCTTCACGGCCATGGCCCTCCAGCTGGATCAGGCTCGAGGCGTGGCCCGTCCACTGGCAGATCACCCGCGCCAAGGCCGTGAGCAGCAGGTCGTTGATCTGAGTGCGGTAGGCCGTCGGCGCCTGTTGCAGCAATTGCCGGGTGCGTTCGGCATCCAGTTGGCTGACCACAGTCTCGGCCAGTCGCCCGGGACGCGCGCCTTGCGGGTCACGGCACGGCAAGTCGGTGGCCGCACCTTGCAGCTGTTGCAGCCAAAAGGCTTGCTCGGACGCCATCGCAGCGCTACGGGCGTGGGCTTGCAAGCGCTCGGCCCAGGCTTTGAATGAAGAGGTCTTGGCCGGCAATTTTTGGTCGCGATACAGCGCTTGCAGGTCTTCAAGGAACACCCGCCAGGACACGCCGTCCACCACCAAGTGGTGCATTACCAGCAACAGGCGCTGGGAACCGTCTGCCAGCTCGACCAGTACCGCACGCAGCAATGGCCCCTGTTGCAGGTCGAGGCTGCGCTGGGCTTTTTCGCAGAGCGCGGTCAACTCGCTGGCATCTGCCACCTTGGCTTGCCACAGTACCTGTGTGCCAGCCGCAGCATGCTCGGCTTGCCAACCCTCAAGGTGCTGGCTGAAGCGCAAACGCAGCACATCGTGGTGGGCAATCAGGTCTTGCAACGCGGTTTCCAGACGATCGCCCTGAAGCGCTTGGCGTGGCGTCAGCAAGAAGGACTGGTTCCAGTGATGCGGGTCCGGCAGCTGCATCTCGAAGAACAACTGCTGGAACGGCAGCAACGGCGTCTCACCCTGCACCGAACCTTGGTCGATCACCCGCGCGGTTTGCAACTGCGCCACCCGCGCGAGGCTGCGCACGGTTTGATGCTGGAACAACGCCTTGGCGGTGAAATGAATACCGGCGGCACGTGCGCGGCTGACCACCTGAATCGAGATGATCGAGTCACCGCCGCGCTCAAAGAAATTGTCGTTCAAACCCACCTGTTCAATGCCCAGCACATCGGCCCAGATCGCAGCGATCTGCTGCTCCAGCGCGCTTTGCGGGGCTTCATATTGCTGCGTCGCCTCGGGCGCTGGCAGCGCCTTGCGGTCAAGCTTGCCGTTGGGGCTCAGGGGCATCTGCTCCAGCAGCATCCATTGTGCGGGCACCATGTAATCCGGCAGTGTTTCGGCCAGATGAGCGCCGAGCACATCGCGCCAATCATCCGCTGCGTTTTGCAGCACCAGGTAGCCCACCAGGTATTGACTGTCCGGTGCCAACACGGCCGCTTCGCGGACGTAATCGTGTTCCAGCAAACGCGCTTCGATTTCGCCCAATTCGATACGCAGGCCACGCAACTTGACCTGATGATCGGCCCGCCCGGCATATTCAATCACGCCGTCGGCGCGATACCGCGCCAGGTCGCCGCTGCGGTACAGACGCTCACCGCTGACAAAGGGATGGGCGATAAAACGCTCGGCGGTCAATGCAGGACGGCGGTGATAACCACGGGCCAGGCCGACACCGCCCAGGTAAAGCTCGCCCAGCACGCCAATCGGTACCGGTTCGAAATGGCTGTCGAGGATGTAGCAGCCCAGATTGGCAATCGGGCGACCAATCGGCACGGCGTCACGCCCTTCATCGACACAGGTCCAGTGGGTCACGTCGATGGCGGCTTCGGTCGGACCGTACAGGTTATACAGCCCGGCGTGCGGCAGTTTGGCCATGACTTGCTGTTGCGCATCCACCGGCAGCGCCTCGCCGCTGCACACGATGCGCTGCACGCTGTGGCAGGTCGAAACCGCCGGGTCTTGCAGGAACGCCTGCAACATCGAGGGTACAAAGTGCAGCGTGGTGATCTGTTCGGCAGTGATCAGGCTGACCAACCGGGCCGGATCACGGTGATCGCCCGGTGCTGCAACGACCAGGCGCGCGCCGGTTATCAGTGGCCAGAAGAACTCCCACACCGACACGTCGAAGCTGAACGGGGTCTTTTGCAGCACGCTGTCGCTGGCGCCCAGGCCATAGGCCTCCTGCATCCATTGCAGGCGATTGAGCAGCGCTGAATGGCGGTTGCCGGCGCCTTTGGGTTGGCCGGTGGAACCGGAGGTGTAGATCACGTAGGCGAGGTTTTCGCCGTCCAGCGCGATATCCGGGTTTGCGTCGCTGTAGCTGTCGAAGCCGGACTCACTCAGCACCAGGGTTTCCAATCCTTGTGGGATCGGCAACTGTTCGAGCAAATGCGCCTGAGTCAGCAGCAGCTTCACGCCGCTGTCTTCAAGCATGTAGGCCAGCCGCTCACGCGGGTATTCCGGGTCCAGCGGCACATACGCGCCACCGGCCTTGAGCACCGCCAATAGCCCCACCACCATCTCGATGGAGCGCTCCACCGCCAGCCCCACCAGCGCATCCGGGCCAACGCCGGCCTCGATCAAACGATGGGCCAGGCGATTGGCGCGGCGGTTCAGTTCGGCGTAACTCAGCGAAACGTCACCAAAACGCAATGCCGGTGCATCCTGTTGCGCCAGCACCTGCGCTTCAATCAACTGATGCACCCACTGGCCTTGCGGGTAGGCGTGCTCGGTGGCATTCCACTGGTAGAGGAGTTGTTGGCGCTCCGTGGTATCCAGCATGGCCAGGTCCTGCAAGGCCAATGCAGGGTTGGCCACGGCGGCGCGTAACAGGTTCAGCCAATGGCCCAGCATGCGAGAGGCCGTCGCCGCGCTGAACAAGTCGGTGGCATAGGTCAGGGAGGCCCAGAGGCCGTCGCCGCTCTCCTGGGTATCCAGGCTCAGGTCAAACTGGGCGCTTTGGGTTTCCAGTTCGAGGCTGGCCACACGCAGGCCCGGCAGTTGCTGCTCTGCGGATGGGGTCTTGGCCTGGTGATTGAACATCACCTGAAACAGCGGGTTATGGCTAAGGCTGCGTTCGGGTTGCAGTGCTTCGACCAGTTGCTCGAAGGGCAAATCCTGATGGGCCTGGGCTTGCAGCGCGCGGCGCTTGGTGTGTTGCAGCAGTTGGGCGAAGGTCATCTGGCCGTCGAGATCGGCCTTGAGCACCTGCGTGTTGACGAAAAAGCCGATCAGCGATTCGGTCTCGACGCGGTTGCGGTTGGCGATCGGCACGCCGACGCGAATGTCCGACTGCCCGCTGTAGCGATACAGAAATACCTGAAACGACGCCAACAGCAGCATGAATAGCGTCACCCCTTCGCGCTGGGCCAGGGCCTTGAGACCGGCGACCAGGGAGGGTTCCAGGGCAATGTCCTGGCGTGCGCCAAGGAAACTCTGCTGTGCTGGGCGCGGGTGATCGAGCGGCAGTTCCAGCACCGGCTGCGTGCCACTGAGCAGCTCACGCCAGTAATCCAGTTGACGGGCCTTCTCCCCCGCCTCCATCCAGCGGCGTTGCCACAACGCGTAGTCGGCATACTGGATCGGCAGCGGTGCCAACGTGCACTCCTGGCCCTGGCTGTAGGCGGCATAAAGCTGCATCAGCTCTTGCACCATCACGCCCATCGACCAGCCGTCAGAAACGATATGGTGCTGCACCAGCACCAATACATGCTCTTCTTCGCTCAGGCCGAGCAAGCTGACCCGCAATAATGGACCTTGCTGCAAATCGAAAGGCCGGGCGATTTCAGCTTCGACGTACGCCTTGAGCCGGGCCTCATCGATCGAGCTTTCGTCAATCTCGATCACAGCCTGGGCCAACACTTGCTGGGCACGCTGCTCGCCCTCCAGGTGCAAACGGGTGCGCAGGCTTTCATGGCGTGTCACCAGCGTGTCGAAGCTGCGCTGCAGCGCGGCCTTGTCCAGGCGCCCGCTCAGGCGCAAGGCGCCGGGGACGTGATAGGCCGCGCTGTCCGGGTCCAGTTGCCAGAGAAACCACTGGCGCTCCTGGGCATAAGACAGCGGCGCGTGTTGGCCGTCCTCGCGAATCGAGGCGATCGGCAGTTGCGCGAAACTCATGCCGCGGCTTTGCAGGCGTTGGTAGAACTGTTGACGCTGTTCCAGAGGCAGGCGAAGAAAGCGCGAAACCAGATCGATATTAGGGTTGGAAAGCATGGTTCAAATCGCCTCTAGTTCGCTCAAAAAGTCACGAAGGTCATCAAAATCTTCCGCGCTGCCGGCGCGGAAGGTGGCAGCGGCCTGGACATAGGCACGCAACGTTTCGGTCTGGAACACTTCCACCAGCGGCACTTCCAGCCCCAGTTCGGCCTGCACCCGCGAAGTGATCTGGATTGCCAGCAAGGAGTGGCCGCCCACTTCGAAGAAGTTGTCGTCCAGGCCCACGCGAGGCAAGTGCAGAATCTCGGCCCAGATCGCGGCGATCTGCTGCTCAAGCTCGGTTTGCGGGGCGACGTAGTGCTGCTGCATCAGGCTCGCATCCGGCTCGGGCAGGCCCTTGCGGTCGAGTTTGCCGTTGGGGGTCAATGGCATTTGGTCCAGGAACATGAAGTGCGTCGGCACCATGTAATCCGGTAGCCGGGTTTTCAGGGCCCGGCGCAGGCTGTCGCGGAACGCGGTGTAGTCGAGCTGCACGGTGGCAGGCACTACATAGGCGACCAATTGCTTACCGGCCAGGCCTTCCTGGGCCACGACGACGGTTTCGCCAACACTGTCCTGCTCGCGCAGGCGTGCTTCGATCTCGCCCAACTCAATACGGAAACCACGAATTTTCACCTGATGGTCGACGCGCCCGAGGTAATCCACCACGCCGTCCGCACGGCCACGGGTCAGGTCGCCGCTGCGGTAAACGCGGCTGCCGGGCTTGCCGAACGGGTCCGGCACAAAGCGTTCGGCGGTAAGCGCCGGGCGCTCCAGATAACCACGCGCCACGCCTTCGCCGCCGAGGTACAGCTCACCAGCCACGCCGATGGGTTGCAGGTTGAGTTGTGAGTCCAGCACGTAGCCGCTGCGGTTGCCCAACAGTGTGCCGATCGGCGCATAGACCGCGCCGCACGGATCGCCGCGACGGGCTTTCCACAGTAATGGCGTGACCACGGTTTCGGTCGGGCCGTAGCCGTTGAACAGGTAAGTCGGTTTCAGTGCGCGCCACGCCAGGTCGTAGCTGGCCTGCGCCACCGCATCGCCGCCGAAGCAATACACGCGCACGTTGGGCGGGTTGCCATCGCGTTCGGCATGCTCGGCCAACTGTTGCAGGTACACCGGCGGGAACACCGCCATGGTCACGTTGTGGCGGTGCATTTGTTCGTAGGTGTATTCCGGCAGCCACAGGCTGTCATCGCGGATCAGCACGCTGGCGCCGTTGATCAGCGGGTGCATCCAGCCTTCGTGGGAGCCATCGAAGGCAAAGGACATGAAATGCAATTCGCAGTCGGCGGGGCCGGTTTCGTAGCGTTCGCCCGTGGCGATGATGTGCGCCACCAACGGGCCGTGGGAAACGGCCACGCCCTTGGGCATGCCGGTGGAGCCGGAGGTATAGATCACGTAGGCGAGGTTGTCGCCATCCAGATCGACCTGCGGCGCGGTATCGCTATAACCGGCCCAGTCTTCGGTGCGGTCAATGGCCAGGGTGTCCAGACCCTCGGCAAGCGGCAATTGCGCCAAGGCACTGCTGTGGCTCAGCAGCAATTTCGCGCGGCTGTCTTGCATCATGTACAGCAAACGATCACGCGGGTATTCGATGTCCAGCGGCACATACACGCCACCGGCTTTCATCACCGCGAGGAACGCCACCATGATTTCCGCGCTGCGCGGCATGGCAATCGCCACACGCACTTCCGGGCCGACGCCACGGGCGATCAGTGCATGGGCCAGGCGGTTGGCCTGGCGGTCCAGCTCGCCATAAGTCAGGGTTTGCGTATCGAATTTGACCGCCACCGCATCCGGGTTTTCCCGCGCGCGATCAGCAAACAGCTCATGCACCAGACGCTCGGCCGAGAAGCCGGCGTCGGCCTGGTTCCACAGTTGCAGGATATGCTGTTGCTCATCCTGGCTGAGCAGGTTCAACTGGCTGATGGGCTGCTGCTGGTCGGCAACCATCGCCTGCAACAGGTTGTGCCAGTGACGGGCCATGCGTTCAATGGTCGACGCTTCGAACAGGTCGGTCGCATAGCTCAGGGACGCACTCAACTGGTCACGGGACTCCTCGATATCCAGGGTAAGGTCGAAATGCGCGGCCGATTCATCCCAGCTCACCGGGCTCATGTCCAACTGCGCCAGGCGCTGTAAATGCTCGCTGGCCTGGCTGATGTGGTGGTTGAACGCCACCTGGAACAACGGGCTCAAGCTCAGGCTGCGCTCAGGTTGCAGGGCCTCGACCAGTTGCTCGAACGGCAGGTCCTGATGGGCCTGGGCTTCCAGGGCGCGCTGTTTGACCTGCTGCAACAACAGGGCAACGGTGGTTTGCGCGTCGATCTCGGCCTTGAGCACCTGGGTGTTGACGAAGAAGCCGATCAGCCGTTCGGTTTCAACGCGGTTGCGGTTGGCGATCGGCACGCCGACACGGATGTCCCGCTGGCCGCTGTAGCGATGCAACAGCGCGTGGTAGGAGGCCAGCAACAGCATGAACAGCGTCACACCTTGGCGCTGGGCCAACGACTTGAGGCCATCGAGCAACGGGGTCGGCAGCGCAATATACAGACGCGCGCCGCCATGGGACGGTACCGCAGGGCGCTGGTGATCAAAAGGCAACTCCAGCACCGGTTGCTCGCCGCCGAGCAGTTCACGCCAGTAGTCGAGCTGGCGCGCCTTTTCACCGGCTTCCATCCAATCGCGCTGCCATTTTGCGTAGTCGGCGTACTGGATCGGCATCGCCGGCAATTGCAGGGCCTGGTCTTGGCTGTAGGCCGTATACAACTGCACCAGTTCGTCGACCATCACTTGCATCGACCAGCCGTCGGAGATGATGTGATGTTGCACCAGGACCAGCACATGCTCGTCTTGCGCCAGGTGCAAGAGGCTCACACGCATCAGCGGCCCCTGGCGCAGATCGAACGGTTGCGCCACCAGCGCTTGCACCCTGGATTTGAGCTGCGCTTGGTCGGTGAGCGCGAATGCGAGTTCGATCCGCGCCTGTGGGCTGACCACTTGCACCGTGCGGTCGGTTTCTTGCTGAAAATGCGTGCGCAGGCTGTCGTGGCGCGCCACCAGGGTATCGAAGGCACGTTGCAGGGCGCAGCGGTCGAGCGGACCTTTCAAGCGCAGCGCACTCGGCACGTGATAGGCCGAACTGTGTGGGTCCAGTTGCCAGAGGAACCACTGCCGTTCCTGGGCATAGGACAGCAACAATGGCTGATCGCGATCCGCCGCCACCATCGCCGGCGCCGACGCGCTGTCCGCGGCCAGAGTGTTGACCCCAGCCAGAGTGTTAACAAAGTCGCCCAGCACGGGCTGCTCAAACAGCGTGCGCAGTGCAACTTCGAGCCCCAGGCCATGACGCAAGCGGGACACCACCTGAGTTGCGAGCAACGAATGCCCGCCCATCTCGAAGAAGTGATCGTTAAGCCCTACCCGTTCGGCGCCCAGCACCTGGGCCCAGATGGCCGCGACGCGTTGCTCGGTCTCGGTGACCGGTGCAACCCAATCGACCAGGGCTTGGCTGATATCCGGCTTGGGCAGCGCGGCACGGTCGAGCTTGCCGTTGGGGCTCAGCGGCAGGCGCTCCAGCACCAGCAGATGCGCCGGCACCATGTAGTCCGGCAGCTCTTGGCGCAACGCGGCCTTGAGCTGCGTGCGCAACTGGGCCTGCTCGGTGTCGGACAATGACTGGCTGGCCACGATATAGCCGACCAACTGGTTGTCCGCCGCGATCACCAGCGCCTCGCGCACACTGGCCTGGGCCAGCAGGCGCGCTTCGATTTCACCCAACTCGATACGGAAACCTCGCACCTTGACCTGATGGTCGATTCGCCCCACGTACTCGATCATCCCATCGGCGCGATAGCGCGCCAGGTCGCCGGTGCGGTACAAACGGCCGACGCCGTCAGCACAGAAAGGATCGGGAATGAAGCGGTGGGCCGTCAGGTCCGCACGCTTGAAATAACCCCGCGCCAGCAGCGGCCCGCCGATCACCAACTCGCCGGCGACACCTACCGGCACCGGGTTGAGGTTGGCATCCAGCAGGTAAATGGCACGGCCATCCAGCACGCGGCCAATCGGCATCATCGACGGCAAGGCCTCACGGCCCTCGACATACGCGGCGCAGTCCAGGGCAGTGGCGGTCACCGTGGCTTCGGTAGGCCCGTAGGTATTGAGCAACCGCACATGCTGCAAGCCCGCTGCGCGCCAGGCATTCAGCCCTTCAGGCGGCATGGCTTCGCCGCCAATGTGCAGTTGGCGCAAACGCCCGTAATCACGTGGGCCGAGGTCTGCAAAGTCGCGCACCAGAGACAGCCAATAGGCCGTGGTCAGGTCGACCACGGAAATATCGTGTTCAATCAGTTGCTGGTAGAAGGTGTCGCTGTCCCACAGTTCGCCACCGCGTACCACCACCGCCGCACCGCAGCACAGCGCCGGGTAGAGCTGCTCGACAAAACCGTCGAAGTTGAAGGTGCCAAATTGCAGCACGCGGTCATGGGCCTGCAGCGCAAACAGTTCGGTGAACACCTCCACATGCCGGGCCAGGGACGCCAGGTCGATGCCCACGCCTTTTGGCCTGCCGGTCGAGCCGGAAGTGAACATCACGTAGGCCAGGTTGGCCGGCTGCGCCCTCGACACGGGGTTTTCAGCGCTGTAATCGGCCAACCAGTCTGCGCCGGACTCCAGGCACACAAGCGTCAGGTTTGCGCTGATCGGCAGATGCGCCACCAACGGCTGCTGAGTCAGCAGTAATTGCAGACCGCTGTCCTCGATCATGCATTGCAGGCGTTCGGCCGGGTATTTCGGGTCCAGCGGCACATAAGCGCCACCGGACTTGAGCACCGCCAGCAAGCCAACGATCATTTCCAGGGAACGGTCCACCGCCACGCCCACCAGGGTGTCGGCGCTGACGCCCAACGCGATCAGACGATGGGCCAGGCGATTGGCGCGCAGGTTGAGGTCGGCGTAGGTCATACGCTGCTGGTCCAGGATCAGCGCGATGTTTTGCGGGTGCAGCGCGGCTTGTTGTTCGAAGCGCTGCAATACGCTTGCCTTGGCCGGTTGAGCAACACTGCGCGGGTTCCAGTCTTGCAGTACGCGGGTGTATTCAGGCTCCAACAGCAAGGGGATGGCGCCCACGGCTTGCTCCGGCGCCTGGATAAATTGCTGCAGCAAGCCCTGCAAGTAGTTGCCAATGTGCTGCACGGTGTCGGTGGCAAACTGCGCACGCAGGTATTCCAGGTGCAGGCTCAGGCGCTCGCCGCCGTGCACGGTCAGTGTCAACGGGTAGTTGGTGCGCTCCTGATGACTGACGCCACTGAAACGCAAACCGCCCTCGCCCGACTGTTCCAGCGTCTTGGCCACCGGGAAGTTTTCGAACACCACCAGCGTGTCGAATAATGCCTCACCGGCCGAACCGGCCCAGCGCTGGATATCAAACAGCGGCGTGTATTCATGCTCGCGCATTTCCAGGTTCAGTGCCTGTACGCATCGCACCCAATCGCTGACGCTTTGCGCGGGGCTGGCGGCGGCAATCAGCGGCAAGGTGTTGATGAACAGGCCGACTTGCTGCTCGACATCCGCCAACTGCGCCGGGCGCCCGGAAACCGTCACCCCACAGGCGACGCTGGACTGGCCGGTGTAGCGTTGCAGCAGCAACAGCCACGCCGATTGCACCAGGGTGTTGAGGGTCACTTGGTGTGCACGGGCGAAGGCCGTCAGGCGCTGAGTCTGGATAGCATCCCACTCACACAGGACTTCACCGTATTCACCCGCACTCTGCGCTGCGCTCTTGGCCACACTGCGCGCCAGGTGCGTCGGCTCGTCCAACTGCGCCAGGCGCTGGCGCCAAAAGGCCTCGCCCAACGCCGGATCCTGCTGCTGCAACCAGGCGATGTGCTGGGAAAACCCCGCGCCCACCGGCGCCAATGCCTGGCCCTTGCAGGCCTGCAGCACTTCATTGAGCACCAGTGCGTTACTCCAGCCATCCATCAGGATGTGATGGCTGGTGTAGATCAAGTGCCAGCAGTCTTCAGCCGTACGTACCAACGCCACTCGCAGCAACGGCGGACGCGCCAGCTCGAAGCCCTCGCGGTGGTGCTCGACGGCCAGGCTACCCAGGGCGGCGGGAAGGTCCTGACGGCCACGCCAGTCGAGATCGGTGAACGGCAAGCTGGCCTGGCGATGCACCACTTGCAGGGCCTGGCCCTGGTCGTCCTGCCAGACAAACCCGGTGCGCAACATGTCATGCCGTGCCAGCACTTGCGCCCAGGCGCGCTGGAAGACTGCCACGTCCAGGCCGTGCACATCGGCGCGCAGCTGGCTGACGTAAATATCATCCTCGCCCTGTTGGTAGAGGCTGTGAAACAGCATGCCCTGTTGCATCGGCGACAGCGGGTACAGGTCCTGCACGTCCCTTGCCGGTAGTGCCAACTCGTCGAGCTGGGGTTGGGTCAATTGCGCCAGGGTCACGTCGGCCGGTGTCAGGCCGCCCTGTTTAGGGTCGACGCAATGCGCGATCAGTGCCAGCAGTTCCTGCTGGTAATCATCCGCCAGCTGCTGGACAGTCGCGACCTCGAACATTTCACGGCTGAACCCCCACTGCAGGGCCAATTCACCGCCGTACACCTGCCCCTCCACCGTCAGCCAGTTAGCCAGCGGCGCCTCCGGGTCTTGAGCCTGCCCACTGCCCTGGGTGGCGGGAACGAACAGCGCCGACTCGTTGAACTGGCGGTCGAACTGCCCCAGGTAGTTGAACGTGATGCGTGGCGCGGACAGGTTCGAGAGAGCTTGACGGGCGTCAGGCGTGCCGAGGTAGCGCAGCAGGCCGTAGCCAATGCCTTTGTGCGGCACGGCGCGCAGTTGTTCCTTCACCGATTTGATCGCCGCCGACAGCTCGCCATCAGCTTGCAGGCGCACCGGGAACAGGCTGGTGAACCAGCCGACGGTACGGCTCAGGTCGAGCGTATCGAACAGGTCTTCACGGCCATGGCCTTCCAGCTGGATCAGCGCGGCAGGCTGCCCGCTCCAGCGGCTGACCACGCGCGCCAGCGCGGTTAGCAGCAAGTCATTGACCTGGGTGCGGTAGGCCGCCGGGGCGTCTTGCAGCAGTTGACGGGTGTGTTCGGCGCTCAAGCGGATTTCCAGCTTGCTGCCCAGGCGATTCTGCAAGCCGCCCTGGGGGTTGTCGCAGGGCAGATCGGCGCTCGCGGTCTGGGCCTGCCAATACGGCAGTTGGTTATCCAGCGTCAGCGCATGGGCCTGCAACTGCTGCGCCCAGTCCTGGTAGGCACTGGTCTTGGTCGGCAACGCGGCGTTGCGGTAAGCCTGCTGCAGGTCTTCGAGCAGGATGCGCCACGACACGCCATCGACCACCAGGTGATGCACCACCAGCAGCAGGCGCTGGGCGCCGTCTGCCATCGAGACCAGTACCGCGCGCAGCAGCGGACCCTGTTCAAGGTCGAGGCTGCGGTGTGCCTCGTCGCAGAGTGCGGCCAGCTCCGCCTCGTCAGCGACCTGGGCCTGCCACACTGAAGCACTTGCAACCGGCTCGGCGTGGGCCTGCTGCCAACCGTCTGCCTGGCGCACAAAACGCAGGCGCAGGGCGTCATGGTGGTTAATCAATCGGGTCAAGGCCGCGTCAATGCGCGCGGGCTCCAGGGCTTCACGCGGGGCCAACAGCAGCGACTGGTTCCAATGCTGGCGCGCTGGGATCACCTGCTCGAAAAAGCTGTGTTGCACGGGCGTGAGGATCACCTCGCCGCTGACTGGCCCCTGATCGATAACCGCCGCCTGTTCAAAGCTCGCCACCAGCGCCAGGCTGCGCACGCTCTGGTACTGGAACAGGTCACGCGGGCTGAGGCGAATCCCCGCCTGACGGGCGCGGCTGACCACTTGGATGGAGATAATCGAGTCGCCACCCAGCTCGAAGAAGTTATCGTCCAGACCGACTTGCGCGGCGCCAAGCACATCACTCCAGATTGCCGCCAGGGCTTTTTGCAGTGCGTTTTCAGGCGCGACAAAGGCTTGCTGCGGCGCGGCATCCGGTAACGGCAGCGCCTTGCGGTCGAGCTTGCCGTTGGCAGTGACCGGCAGTTTGGCCAGGGTGACGAAGTGCGTGGGCACCATGTATTCCGGCAGGCTGCTGAGCAACCAAGCCTTGAGGTCGGTAGGTGCTTCACCTTCGTTAACCAGGTAGGCAACCAGCTGTTTGCCGCCCTGCACCAGTACCACGGCTTCGCGCACCTGCGGGTGTTGCATCAGCCGGGTTTCGATTTCGCCCAGCTCGATACGCAAACCGCGCAGCTTGACCTGATGGTCGAGACGACCGAGGTATTCGATCACGCCATCGGCACGCTGGCGCACGCGGTCGCCAGTACGATAGAGGCGCTCGCCGCGAATAAACGGGCTGGGCACAAAGCGTTCGGCGGTCAAGCCGGGGCGACGGTGATAGCTGCGCGCCAGGCCGACACCGCCCAGGTACAACTCGCCAGAGACACCGGCGGGCACCGGGTTGAGCTGGGCGTCGAGCACATAGGTGGCCAGGTTGGCGATCGGGCGGCCGATGGGCACGCTGTCGGCGCCTTCGTCGATGCAGGTCCAGTGGGTAACGTCGATGGCGGCTTCGGTGGGGCCGTAGAGGTTGAACAAAGCCGCCGCTGGCAGCTTGGCGAACACCTGCAACTGCGCATCCAACGGCAAGGCTTCGCCGCTGCACACAATGCGCTTGAGGCTCGTGCAAGCCTGCACGCCGGACTCATGGATAAACGCCTGGAGCATCGACGGCACGAAGTGCAAGGTGGTGATGGCGTGGCGGCCGATGGTCTCGATCAGCCGCGCCGGCTCGCGATGTTCGCCAGGCGCAGCGACCACCAACCGAGCGCCGGTCATCAATGGCCAGAAAAACTCCCACACCGACACGTCGAAGCTGAACGGGGTTTTCTGCAAGACCGCATCGCTGGCGTCCAGGCCGTAAGCCTGCTGCATCCAGCACAAGCGGTTGACCAGCGCCCGATGGCTGTTACCGGCGCCCTTGGGTTTGCCGGTGGAACCGGAGGTGTAGATCACATAAGCCAGGTTGAGCGCCTGGATGGCCACGGCCGGTGATTCGCGGCTATAGCCGTCAAGCCAACCCGGCGCCTGGTCCAGAACGATCACTTGCACGCCATTAATCGGCAACGAAGCCTGCAGGCTCTGCTGGCTGAGCAACAGCTTGATGCCGCTGTCTTCGATCATGTAGGCGAGGCGTTCCTGGGGGTATTCCGGGTCCAACGGCACGTAGGCGCCGCCGGCCTTGAGGATCGCCAGCAAACCCACCACCATTTCCACCGAGCGCTCCACACAGATTCCCACCAGCACGTCGGGGCCAACGCCCTGCTCGCGCAGGGCATGGGCCAACTGGTTGGCGCGGGCGTCGAGCTGGGCATAGCTCAACGTGGTCGCACCAAACACCAGCGCCGGAGCATCCGGGGTGCGCTGTACCTGCTCTTCAATGAGCCGATGCACTCCTTGCGCGGTCGGGTACGCCTGGGCCGTCTGGTTCCATGCCTGGACCAGCACCTGCTGCTCATCGGCGGCCAGCATCGGCAACTCACCGATGCGGTGTTCGTCGCCGGAAACCATGGCCTGCAGCAGGCTGACCCAGTGCTCGGCCATACGCGTAATAGAAGGCGCGTCAAACAGGTCGTTGGCGTAGGTCAACGCAGCCTGCAAGGTGCCGGACTTTTCATAGGTATCCAGGGTCAGGTCGAACTGGGTGGTACGGCCTTGCCACTCCACCAGCGCCAGTTCCAGGCCGGAGGCGGTGCTCACCGAGGCAATGTCCGCTACCACCGGCTGGTGGTTGTACATCACCTGAAACAGCGGCGTATGGCTCAGGCTGCGCTCGACCTTGAGGGCTTCCACCAGACGCTCGAACGGCAGCTCCTGATGGGCCTGGGCGCCGAGGGCGTGCTCCTTGATGCCCTGCAACAGTTCGGCGACACGGGTTTGCCCGGTTAACTCGGTACGCAGAACCTGAGTGTTGACGAAAAAACCGATCAGCCCTTCAACCTCACTGCGATTACGATTGGCGATCGGCACACCGACGCGGATATCGCCCTGCCCTGTGTAGCGATGCAACAACACGTTGAAAGCGCCCAGCAGCAACATGAACAGGGTGACGTTGTGTTTCTGCGCACAGCTACGCAGCTGTGCGGCGAGAGCTGAATCGATGGCGAAATTATGCCGGGTGCCCTGGTAGCTGGGCATGGCCGGCCGCGGGCGATCGGTGGGCAGCTCCAGCACCGGATGCTCATCACCCAGACGGGCCTGCCAATATTCAAGCTGGCGTGCCTGCTCCCCCGCTTCCAGCCAACGGCGCTGCCACAGGGCGTAGTCGCTGTACTGGATCGGCAGCGCCGGCAATTGCGGCGTCTCGTTGCGTTCGTGGGCGTCGTAGCAGCGAATGAACTCGTCGATCAGCACATTCATCGACCAGCCATCGGAGACGATGTGGTGCAGGGTCAGCAGCAGCACATGCTCTTGCGCATCGAGCTTGAGCAATTGCACGCGCAGCAGTGGGCCGTTTTCCAGATCGAACGGCAGCAGTGATTGACGGGTCGCCGCCTGGTTGACGGCCTGCTCGCGTTCGTCAAAGGCCAACGCACTGAAGTCCAGAGGCTCGACGGCAACTGATGGCTCGATGGCAACTTGCAGCAAACGATCGTCGGCCTGGCGCTGGAAGACCGTGCGCAGGGTGTCATGACGTGTCACCAGGCTTGCGAATGCCTGTTCCAGTGCGCGCAGGCTGAGGGCGCCCTTGAGCCGCACGGCGCCGGGCAGGTTGTATGCGCCACTGGCCGGGTCCAGTTGCCACAGAAACCACATGCGCTGCTGCGCGTAGGACAGCGCCTGGCGATCCTCCACGTCCACGCCCGCCGGAATCGGAAACCGGGAAAAATCCACGCCTTCTTTCTGCAGGGCTTGCAGGAAAACCTTGCGTTTCTCCAGGGGCAACCCGATAAACCGGCGAGCAAGTTTCAAGGAGTCTTCAGCATTCATTTCTTGGAGTCCGGAACAATAGGCAGGAAGCACAAAGGCACGTCGTCCCTATAAAACGAACCGGACAAGGAAAAATTAGCGGGGCGTAAGTGGCGTGAAGCGCGGTGTCATCAAGGGTTACATCAATCTCAGCCAAGGCTCGCAAACTCAGGCTAGCATTGACGAACACCACTTTTTGCAACTACATTTAGTTACACGCAGGGAACGCCGTGTCCAAAAATGAAAAGCTGCTCGCCAAACTGCTCAATGAGCACATGGCTTTTACCTGGCCTGAGCTGGTAACGCTGCTGCACCAGCTCGGCTACAGACAGATTGAAGGGGCTGGAAGCCGCGTAAAATTCGATATCGGCAACCCCAGTGCAATGATCACCTTGCACAGGCCTCACCCTGGCAACGAACTGAAACACTACATTCGGCGCCAGATCATCGAACAATTGAAATCAGGAGAACTGATTCAGTGGACAACCAACTGAAACACCAAGGCTACATCGGCTCTATCGAAGCCAGCCTCGAAGACAACTGCCTGTTCGGCAAGGTGCTGTTCATCAAGGCACTGGTGAGCTACGAAGGCAAAACCGTGGCCGAGCTGGACGCGGCGTTCCGTGAGGCCGTGGATGACTACCTCGTAACCTGCCAGGCGCTGGGGCAAACCCCAGAGAAACCTTGCAAGGGTTCATTCAACGTACGCGTCGGCCACGACCTGCATTTGGCGGCGGCCCTGGCAGCGACGCGCAAGAAAGTAACGCTCAATGACCTGACGCGGCAGGCGTTGAATGAGTTTTTGCAACATCACTGCGCAGAACCTTTACCGACGCTCGGCTGACCGCCCAAGCGCCGATACCCAAACACCGCCGAGCCCAACACCACCGCCCCAGCCGCCAATGCCACCCAGAACCCGCTGGCAGCACCGAAGTGGTCGATCATCCAACCGGAGCTGGCCGCGCCAATGGCCACGCCGATACTCAGGCCGGTGATCAGCCAGGTCATGCCTTCGGTCAGGCGGCTGGGCGGCACCACCTGCTCCACCAAGGCCATGGATACGATCAGCGTTGGGGCAAAGAACAGCCCGGAGATAAAGATCGCCGCCGCCAGACCGGGGATATTGGTCACCAGCAGTAGCGGTAATGTGGTCAACGCCGTGGCCACGCCGCAAAACAGAAATTGCCGAGGCAGCGGCGCCTTGAGCTTGAGCATGCCAAAGGCCAAACCCGCCAGGCACGAGCCGATGGCGTACACCGACAGCACGATACTGGCCGCCGCCGGTTGGCCCTGGTGTTGGGCGAAGGCCACGCTGACCACGTCCACCACACCCACGATCACGCCCATGGCGAGCAGCAGGATCATCAGGATCAATACCGACGGTGAGGCGATCAACCAGCGGCCGTGGTGGTCTTGTTGCGCATGCACCGGCGGTTCTGTCGCGCGCTGCAGCACAAACGTGGTGACGCCAACCGCCAACAGCACCGCTGCCACCAATGGACCCGCTTCCGGGAACAGCACCACGCACAGCCCCACCGAAATCGGCGGGCCAATAATAAAACACACCTCATCAAGCACTGATTCCAGGGCAAACGCGGTTTGCAGCCTGGGCTGGCCGCGGTACAGCTCGGTCCAGCGCGCCCGTACCATGGCCGACATGTTCGGCATGCAACCAGCCAGTGCGGCGAACACAAACAGCGTCCAGTTCGGCGCCTGCAAGCGTGTACACAACAACAGTAGCAACAACGCTCCGCCGCCGATCAGCGCCGCTATCGGCAGCACCCGGCCTTGGCTGTAGCGGTCCACCAGGCGCGATACCTGCGGCGCGCAGAATGCCGTCGCCAGGGCAAACACTGCCGCCACCGAGCCTGCCAGGCCATAGCCGCCATGCACTTGCGAGAGCATGGTGATCAGGCCGATGCCGGTCATCGAAATCGGCATGCGCGCAAGCATGCCCGCCAGTACAAACGCCCGGCTGCCTGGGGCCTGGAATAACTCGGCGTAGGGATTTGCCATCCTGCTTAACCTCTTCCTCAACCTTTGAAACTTGCGATTTGCAGGTTGCAAGGCAAAATACATACGGTGCGTATGTGACAAATCATGCGTAACATACGCAGCGTATGTCAATCACTCACTGAGCTAATGCGAGCCTTACCCATGAGCCGAGTCCGTACCGAAATGATCGACGCCACCCGTGCCCGGCTGATCGCCAGCGCTCGCCAAGCCTTCGCTACCCAAGGCTACGCCAACACTTCGATGGATGATTTTACCGCGCGCGCCGGCCTCACCCGCGGTGCGTTGTACCATCACTTCGGCGACAAGAAAGGTTTATTGGCGGCGGTGGTCGCCGAGATCGACGCGCAGATGGACGCGCGCCTGCAAGGCATCAGCGACCAGGCGCAGGAGCCCTGGAGCGGCTTTCGTGAGCGCTGCCGCGCCTATTTGCGCATGGCCCAGGATGGCGAGATCCAACGCATCGTGTTGCAGGATGCGCCTGCCGTACTCGGTGATACCGGTTCCCAGCAACAATGCGTGGAATCCCTGCGCCAGTTGCTGGAGGCGATGATGCAGGCCGGTGTCATCGCGCAAGCCCCCAGCGTCGCGCTGGCTCAGTTGATCAATGGCAGCCTGGTCAACACGGCCCTGTGGATCGCCCGTGACGAACACCCACACGTGCGCCTGCAAGAAGGTTTGCAGGGCCTGGAACTGTTACTGCAAGGCCTGAAGCAACCAGTCACACCAGCCGTTTGATCTGCTTGTGGCGCCACACCAAGCGGTAATAGGCGGTCTGCAACACCAGCATCGCCAGGTAGGTCACCGGAAACGCCATCCACACGCCTTCCAGGCCGAAGTGCGCGTTGAACAGATACGCCATTGGCAACTCGACACACAGCACACAGAAGATCGAAATCGCCACCGGCATCAACACCACGCCGCTGGCGCGCATGATCCCGCCGATCACCGCCTGGAACCCGAACACCAGGATGCTCCACAGCATGATATGCAGCAGGTGCTCGGCATTGAGCCGCGCCGCGTCGTCCGTGATGAACAAACCCAGCAACCAGTGGGACAACAAGTAACCCAACAGGATCAAGCCACCGGTGAGACACAGATTGATCACAAGCCCGGTGCGCAGGATCGGCCCGATACGCTCCAGACGCCCGGCACCAATCGCCTGGGCACCGAGGATCGAGGCCGTGATCGCAATCGACAGCGCCGGGAACTGCACATAGTTGACGATCTGCGTCACCGCGCCATAGGCCGCCGTAGCTTGTGAGCCGTGACCGTTGACCAGCGCCAGAATCACCAGCTCCGACAGCGACAACACCACCATCTGCAAGCCGGTTGGCAAGCCGATGCGCAGGACCTTGCCGAGGATCGCCCGGTCCAGGCGCAAGGCCGCGAGCAGTTCACGGTCCGGCGCCATCACATGGTTTTTATGCCGCAGGCGCAAAATCAGAAACAGCATGGCCGCCGCGTTGCCCACCAAGCCTGCATACACCGCACTCTGAATCCCCATGGGTGGCAGGCCGATCCAGCCGCGAATCAGCGCCGGGGTCAGCAGCAGGCCGACCAGGGTCGAGACCATCAACGCCAGCAACGGCGAAACCGTATCACTCACTCCCCGTAACAGCTGGGTGTAGAGGATAAACACCAGCAACAGCGGCATGATCAACATCATCATCTGGGCATAACCCACTGCGTCGTCGAGCACATCGATTGGCGTACCCAACGCCTGCAACGCCGGGCGCGCGAACAGGCTGCCCAGCACTGCCGCGATCAAGCCCACCAGCGCGCCAAGTGTCAGGGTGGCGCCGGTAATCACCTTGACCATCGCAGTTTCCTGGGCGCCCCAGGCTTGCCCTATCAACACTGAAGCGCCCGCCCCCAGGCCGATCACCAACGCAATAAAGAAAAACACGATGGGGAACATCCCCGACACCGCCGCCAGCGCCTGGGTGCCGAGCATCTGCCCGACATAGATGCCGTTGAGGGTGCCGGAAAAGCTTTGCAGGAAGTTGGACAGCACCATGGGTGCCAAAAACATCAGGTAGATCTGCCACAACGGCCGCTTTGGGGTGACGTCCATGCTGGTTTGAATCCTTGAATTATTGTTATGCGGTAAAGGCATTGCGTGATAGCCAGGCCAGGTACGTCTGCACGTCTACCGGCCAATGCGCGATCTTATGGGAAAAGTCAGCACCATCATGGGCAAACAGCGCCCGTGACGCGTCTTCAAACCCTGGCAGGTCACCGCCGAGGGCGCTCATGAAACGATAGCTGGCTTCTTTGGCCTGGCGCATTTGATCATGGGCTGCATGAACATTGCGCGCTTCATCCACCAACCGGCGTAACGCCGCCGACGCGCCGCCACGTTGTTGGCCCAGCCATTCCCAGTGGCGCGGCAGCAGAGTGACTTCCCGCGCAACCACGCCCAGCTTGGGACGGCCGACCGAAGGCACTGCAGGCTGCTCTTCATCGACTTGGGCCGGTGCCGCTTGGACAGGCGCATAATCCGCAGGCCACGGATAATCGACCTGGGTGCCGGTGGCATCGTCGAAGACCAGGAAACTGCCGGTGGGCAGGTCAAGGCCCGCCAGCGCTTCGGCCACCTGGGAATAAGCGCCGGCTGCCACGCGTTGGTGACGGACAAAGGCAGTGCACAGCGGTATGTTTTGCGTAGGCATGGCTTATTACCCGGATGTTATTTGTTTTACCCGGGTCATATTAGCGATAATTTTATAATTCGCAAGCTATTGCGGTGAGACCTCCAACTGCTCGCCGCGCAGGGTCACCCGCATCGCTTGCACTGAGGGTTCGCGCAGCAGGCATTCAGCAATCGCCGGTTCCAGCTCCACCCGCAGGCGTCGGCCCAGCGCCCGCGCACCAAAGCGCACATCGTGCCGACGACACAGCCACGCCCTCGCCTGCACATCCACATGCAATGACCGTTGTTGCGCTGCCAAGCGCTGGTTGAGCTTACCCAGTTCCACCTCCAGCAGCGCGTTAAGCCACTGACTGTCGATGGGTTCGAACATCAAGATGCGGTCAATGCGATTGAGAAACTCCGGCTCGAAGTGCGCGTGCAGCGCCTCTTCCAACACTGCTGCCTCGCCCCGCACCAAGGCGCGTATCCAGCGCCGCCAACCCTGGCCAAACCGCTGCCGATGCCGGCGCGCCTGTTGCGCGCCGACATTGCTGGTCATGAAGATCAAACTGTTGCGAAAGTCCAACGTGCGCGTGCCACCGGCCAGGGTCAGTTGGCCATTTTCGAGAATACCCAGCAAGCTGCGCACCACCTCCTGGCTGGCTTTCTCCAGTTCATCGAACAGCACAATGCCGGGACGACTGTAGGTGCCCTGGATCAATTCACTGTTGAACAGGCTGATGCCTTCTTTGCTGCCCACATACCCCGGTGGCGCGCCGGTAAGCGCGGCGGCGTAATGCTCCTGGGCCAGCGTGTGCATATCAATGCGGCAAAAACCGTCGGTGCGACCGTGCAGCGCCTGGGCCAACAGGCGCACAATTTCGGTTTTGCCGACGCCGGTCGGCCCCATGAACAGGTTGACGCTCAGTGGCCGATCGCGCTCACCGATATCGGCCTTGACCACTTTTAGCAGCCCTTCCACCTGGGCCAAGGCTGCGTCCTGGCCGACGATACGGCTGCGCAGCAAGGCCATGACCTGGGCCGGTTCAAAGGTAAACCGCATGCCTCACCCTATAATCAAAAGGACAGTGAATAACCTGTGGCGAGGGCGCTGGATCGGGCTGGCGCTCCAGTGCGCAGCGCTCCTTAGATTTTGGGGCCGCTGCGCAGCCCGGCGGGAGCAAGCTCCCTCGCCACAGAAGGTGTGTTTCGCCAGGTTTAGTCCGCGGTCTTTTGTTTGCCACCATGGGGCAACTGCCCCACCGGGCATTCGGCGACACCGACGGTACTGCGGGTAAATGCCTCGACATTCTCTTGGGCCTTTTGCGCGTCCAGCACCCAGGTGCGGTAGAACTCGAACGGGCAGTCCGCCACGCCTTTGTCGCCATCTCCCGAGGCATGCATGCCGGTGTAGCCGCGATGCAGCAACTTGAACAGATGGTTCTGCGACTGGTCATTGGCCCGCGCATCGCGGATCTGCGAAACCGACAATTGCGCATACTGGATGCCCATTTCTTCTTCGCCACACTCGCCCAATGTGCGCCCATCAAAACCGATGATCGCCGAATGGCCAAAGTACGAATACACCCCGTCAAAGCCCGCGGCATTCGCCACGGCCACATAGCAGTTATTGGCCCAGGCCATGCTCTTGGACATCTGCACCTGCTGCTCCTTGGCCGGGTACATATAGCCCTGGCAGCGCACGATCAATTCGGCGCCTTTCATCGCGCAATCGCGCCAGATCTCCGGGTAGTTGCCGTCATCGCAGATGATCAGGCTGATCTGCATGCCTTTCGGCCCGTCACACACATAGGTGCGGTCGCCGGGATACCAACCCTCGATGGGGCACCAGGGAATGCACTTGCGATAGCGCTGCACGATTTCACCGAGGTTGTTGATCAACACCAGTGTGTTGTACGGCGCCTTGTGTGGATGTTCTTCGTGCCGCTCACCCGTGAGAGAAAACACGCCCCAGGTGTTCGCCTGGCGGCAGGCGCTGGAAAAAATCGCGGTTTCCTCGCCGGGAATACTCGCGGCGGTCGCCATCATCTCGTCGTGGTCGTACATGATGCCCATGGTGCTGTATTCCGGGAACACCACCAGGTCCATGCCCGGCAGGCCCTGCTTCATGCCCACGATAATCTCGGCAATCTTTTTGGCATTCTCGATGACGTCGGCCTTGCTGTGCAGGCGCGGCATTTTGTAGTTGACCACCGCGACACCGACGGTGTCGGGGCTGCTGGAAATATCGCCATGACGCATAACAACACTCCTGATTAAGTTCATAGGTGTGCCGCCACGTTCCCTTGTGGCGAGCAGGCTTGCCCTGCGTTGGGCTGCGAAGCAGCCCCAGTAAAGGCGCCGGTTTTTTCCTGCAAGAACTCAGTGCTTGGTTTTGGGGCTGCTGCGCAGCCCAACGCAGGGCAAGCCTGCTCGCCACAACAACAACAACAACAACAACAACAACAACAACAACAACAACAATTCGCTCATTAACTATCTTGCATTGGGATCTAGTGGCTGATCATCCACGGCCGTGGCCCAGTTTTGGTCTTGAGGCCCAAGGGGTTGGTCTTGCTCGGCTCGACTTTTTTACTGGTACCACAGCAACTGCACCCCGCCGGATGCCTGCGACTTTCCTGATATTCACCGACGGTCTGCGGCGCATGGGCACTGCGTTCGTTGCCGGCGATGGCCTTGCGCTGGTTGGCTGACAGCGTTTGCAGCGCCGGGGCCGATACCATGAGCTGCCCTCCCGGGCCGTCGCAGAGCGGGCACTGGCTGGGCTCATTGCGCTGGGCGATCGGGCGTAGCAAAGTGAAGGTGCCACACGTCTGGCAGGCATATTCGTAGGTCGGCATGGCTACAGGTCCGGGGCGATGGGCAGGTCGATACTGCCGTCAAGGAATTGGGTTGGGCCGTTGGCGTTGGGGTTGATATCGAACTCGAAGATCTCCGTCGGCAGCCACAAGGTGGCGCAGGCGTTGGGAATGTCTACCACGCCGCTGATATGCCCTTGCACCGGCGCCGAACCGAGCAACGCATAGCCCTGGGCCGGCGAGTAACCGAACTTGGTCAGGTAGTTGATCGCGTTCAGGCACGCCTGACGGTAAGCGACATTGACATCCAGATAATGCTGCTGCCCCTGCTCGTCCACCGAGATGCCTTCGAAGATCAGGTAGTTCTTGTAGTTCGGTGTGATCGGGCTCGGTTTGAACACCGGGTTCTTGATCCCGTATTTGGCCATGCCGCCCTTGATCAGCTCGACCTTCATATGCACCCAGCCGGCCATTTCGATGGCGCCGCAAAAGGTGATTTCGCCGTCGCCCTGACTGAAGTGCAAATCGCCTACCGACAAACCGGCGCCGTTGACATAGACCGGAAAGAAGATCTTCGAGCCACGGGACAAATCCTTGATGTCGCAGTTACCGCCATGCTCACGCGGCGGCACGGTGCGTGCGCCAGTGGCGGCGGCATCGTCGCGGGCCTGGCCCTTGAGTTTGCCCATGTGCGCAGTCGCAGCCAGCGGCGCGTTGGCCAGCGGCGGCACGCGGGTGGGGTTGGTGTCGATCAACTCCTGTTCGCGGCGGTTCCAGTCGGCAAGCATCACCGGATCGGGCAGGCAGCCGATCAACCCTGGGTGGATCAAACCGGCGAAATTAACTCCAGGGATATGCCGGGAGCTGGTGAACATGCCCTTGAAATCCCAGATGGCTTTTTGTGCGCTGGGAAAGTGATCGGTGAGAAAACCACCGCCATTCTGGCGTGAGAAAAACCCGTTGAAGCCCCACTGCGAATCGGCCTTGGCGCCGATATCAAGCAAATCCACCACCAGCAAGTCGCCCGGCTCGGCACCGTGCACGCCCACCGGGCCGGACAGGTAATGCACGGTGGACAGGTCCACATCGCGCACGTCACTGGCGTCGTCGTTGTTCTTGATCGCGCCGGCGGTCCAGTCATAGGTTTCCAGGATGAAGTCGTCGCCGGGCTTGACCCAACAGGCCATCGGAATATCCGGGTGCCAGCGGTTATGGATCTGCTCGTTCTCGGTGACAGGTTGGTTGAGGTCGACTTTGATCAGCGTTTCGGTCATGGACTGGCTCCTGGACGGATGGGGTGAAGCGTTGAATCCAGTCTCGACGAGCCAGGTAAAACGGGGAATACGTTGGATGACGTATGACACGCACGCAAAAAAGTGGGAGCTGGCTTGCCTGCGATAGCGGTTGTCCAGTCAACATTTCTGTGACTGATAGACCGCTATCGCAGGCAAGCCAGCTCCCACAATTAAGCCATGTGTTGTTTAGACGGACAGGTAGCGGCTGATGGTCGCCTCATCCACCCGGTCGCGGGTCTCTTCGATCACGAAGCGGCCCTTCTCGATCACCAGAAACCGGTCGGCAATTTCCAGGGTAAACGACAGCACTTGCTCGGACACCACAATGGTCAAATCCCGCAGGTTGCGAATCTCCTTCAGCGTGCGCGCAATGTCCTTGATGATTGACGGTTGGATGCCTTCGGTCGGCTCATCGAGCAACAACACCTTGGGGTTGGTCGCCAATGCACGGGCAATCGCCAACTGCTGTTGCTGGCCGCCGGAAAGGTTGCCGCCCTTGCGTGACTGCATGTCATGCAGCACCGGAAACAGCGCATACAAATCCTCCGGCACTTTGCCCCGCGCAGACGCGGGCAAGCCGGTCTGGATATTTTCCAGCACGGTCATACTCGGGAAAATCATGCGGCCCTGGGGCACATAGGCAATGCCGCGCTCCACCCGCTCATGGGTTTCCAGCGCCGACACATCGTGCCCGTCCACACTGACCTGGCCTTTCCACTGCGGCAAAATCCCCATCAGGCTCTTGAACAAGGTGGTCTTGCCCATGCCATTGCGCCCCATCACCGCGACGATTTCGCGCTTGGCCACGTTGAGGTCCAAGTCATGAAGGATCTGGCTCTGGCCGTAGCCGCAGGACAACTGGTCGATCTTGAACATGCCGAACTCCTCAGTGGCCCAAATACACTTCGATGACTTTAGGGTTGCTTTGCACCGACTCCATGCTGCCCTCGGCCAGCACCTTGCCCTGGTGCAGCACCGTGACTTTGTGGGCGATGCTTTTGACGAACTCCATGTCGTGCTCGATCACCAGCACCGAACGGCCCTGGCTGATGCGCTTGAGCAAATCAGCCGTCTGCGCGCGCTCATTGACGCTCATGCCCGCCACCGGCTCGTCGAGCATCAGCAGCTCGGGGTCTTGCATCAACAGCATGCCGATTTCCAGCCACTGCTTTTGCCCGTGGGACAACAGGTCGGCCTGTTGTTGCAGCAAGTCGCCGAGGAAGATCTCCCTGGCCACCTCTTCCACCCGCGCAACCACTTGGGCGCTGCGCTTGAAAAACAGCGCACCCCACACCTTGCGCCCCGCCGGGTACGACATCTCAAGGTTCTCGAACACCGTGAGGTTTTCGTAGATCGACGGGTTCTGGAATTTGCGCCCCACGCCTGCGCGTACGATGTTGTACTCACGCATCTTGGTCAGTTCCTGGCCATCGAACTGGATACTGCCGCTGGTGGCGCGGGTCTTGCCGCAGATCAGGTCAAGCACCGTGGTCTTGCCGGCGCCGTTGGGACCGATCACCACGCGCACTTCATTGCGGTCGATATACAGGTTGAGGTTGTCGACCGCCTTGAAGCCGTCGAACGACACGGTGAGGCCTTCGATGGCCAGCACCGGCTTTTTCATTTCAAAGCCAACGGCAGTCATGGCTGGGTCTCCAGGATCTCGGGGTTGGCTGGGGCGTTGGCTGAAGTTGAGGCTGGGGTGGGAGCTGGCGTTGAGGTTTTCACCACCGGTTTGCGCCTCAGTAACCGCGCCAGGGCCTGACGCCCATGGCTTTCCCACAAGCCGGCCAAGCCGTTGGGAAAGTACATGACCACGGCAATAAACAGCCCGCCCATCAGGTACAGCCACAACTCCGGGAAGGACTCGGAAAAGTAGGTCTTGCCGTAGTTCACCAGCAGCGCGCCATACACCGCGCCGAGCAGCGACATGCGCCCGCCGACCGCGGCGAAAATCACCATCTCGATCGACGGCACGATGCCCACAAACGAAGGCGACATAAAGCCCACCTGCAAGGCAAACATCGCCCCGCCAATTGCCGAAAATGCAGCCGCCACGCAGAACACAAAGATCTTGAAACTGGCCACGTCATAGCCGGAAAAACGCACACGCTCTTCCTTGTCGCGCATGGCCATCAGCAGCCGGCCGAGCTTGGAGGCGAGGATAAATCGGCCGATAAAGATGCAGCCAAACAGCAAACCGGCGTTGATGAAGTACAAAATCAGCTTCGCGCTGTCGGTGCGCAGGTCCCAGCCGAGCAGAGTCTTGAGGTCGGTGATGCCGTTGACGCCGCCGGTGAGGCCTTGCTGGCCGACGATCAGCACCGTAAGGATCAGCGCAATCGCCTGGGTGACGATGGAGAAATACACATCGCCCACACGCCGTTTGAACAGCGCCATGCCGATCACAAACGCCAGCAGCACCGGCACCGCAATCACCGCCACCAGGGTAAAGCTGAAGCTGTGGAACGGCTGCCACAGCCAGGGCAGTTCGGTAATCTGGTTCCAGTCCATAAAATCCGGAATGCCCGGTGTGGACTGGATTTTAGTGCTCTCGGGGTCAGACGCTTCAAGCTTGAGAAACATCGCCATGCAGTAGCCGCCAACCCCGAAAAACACGCCTTGGCCCAAACTGAGTATGCCGCCATAACCCCAGCACAGCACCAGCCCGACAGCGACGAACGCGTAAGTCAGGTACTTGCCGACCATGTTCAGGCGAAACGCATCGAGCGTCAGGGGGAATACCACCAATATCAGCAGCGCCAACAGCACAATGCCGATCAGGTTTTGCTGGCCGCCCAGCAGCTTGTCTAAAGCCTTCATCTGCTCGCCTCTACTTGCGCACTTTGATGGAGAACAACCCTTGCGGGCGCAGCATCAGGATCAGAATCACCGACGACAAGGTCAGCACCTTGGCCATCGAGCCGCTAAGGAAAAACTCCGACAGCGATTGGGTCTGGGCGATCACGAACGCCGAAGCGATGGTGCCGAACAGGCTTTGCGCGCCGCCGAAGACCACCACCAAAAAAGTGTCGACGATGTACTGCGAACCCGCCGTCGGGCCAGTGGAACCGATGGTGGTGAACGCTGCGCCGGCCACGCCCGCGACGCCACAGCCGAGGGCGAAGGTCATGCGGTCGACCTTGCGCGTGTTGATGCCCACCGCGCGGCTCATCAAGCGGTTCTGCACCGTGGCGCGCACCTGCAAGCCCCAGCGCGAGCGGTACAGCATCAAAAATATCGCAGCGGTCAGCAGCAAGGTCAGGCCCATCATGAACAGGCCGTTACGCGGAATTTCGATGGCATCGGTGAAGTTCACCGAGCCCATCAACCACGCGGGCGGTTCGGCGCTGACTTCACGGGCGCCGAACACCGAGCGGAAGGTTTGCTGCATCACCAGCGACAAGCCCCAGGTGGCAAGCAAGGTGTCCAGCGGGCGTTTGTAGAGGCGGCTGATCATCGCCCACTCCACCAGCCAGCCGACGGCGCCGGCCACCAGGAATGACAGGGCGATGGCGATGAAGAAGTAATAGGGTTGAAAGCTCGGCGCAAAGTGCGCGGTCAGGCTGGAACACACGTAGGTGGTGTAGGCGCCAATGGTCAAAAACTCACCGTGGGCCATATTGATCACGCCCATCTGACCAAAGATGATCGCCAGCCCCAATGCCATCAGCAACAGCACGCAGAACACGGACAAACCGTTGAACCCCTGCATTGCCGCGATGGCCCCAAATTCCGATAGCCATTCCATGATGATGGTCTCCTGAGCGGGAGGTTGAAATGCAATCTGCTGTTGATTTATGTGAGAGCTGGCTTGCCTGCGATGGCATCACCTCGGCTGCAAGACCGAGTCGCCTGCATCGCAGGCAAGCCAGCTCCCACACAAGGCCAGTTCCCACAGTTGGATCTGTGTGTGCTTAAAACTTATTGATAGCCCTTGGGGAACGGGTTCGGTTCGATCAGATCCGACTCGTAGATCACCTTGAACTGCCCATCAGGCTGCACTTCACCGATGCGCGACTTGCTCCACAGGTGGTGGTTTTCGTGGATCTTCACGTAGCCTTCCGGCGCGTTTTTCAGCTCGATGCCAGGGCTTGCAGCGACGACTTTATCCACGTCGAAACTGCCAGCCTTTTCCACCGCCGCTTTCCACAACCACGGTCCAAGGTAGGCGGCCTGGGTTACGTCGCCGATCACCGCGTCCTTGCCGTATTTGGCCTTGAAGGCCGCAACGAAGGCCTTGTTGTTAGGGTTGTCCAGGCTCTGGAAGTACTTCATCGAGGCATAGAAACCGGCCATGTTTTCGCCGCCGATACCCAGCAGTTCGTCTTCGGTGACCGACAGGGTCAGCAGGGTTTGCTTGGATGAGTTCACACCCGCCGCGTTGAGCTGTTTGTAGAACGCCACGTTGGAACCGCCCACGACCGCCGCGAAGACCACGTCAGGCTTCTTCAGCTTGACCTTGTTGATCAGCGAACCAAATTGGGTGTTACCCAGCGGGTAGTAGTCTTCGCCAACCACAGTGCCGTGCAATACGTTTTCAATGTGCTTGCGCGCGATCTTCATCGAGGTGCGCGGCCAGATGTAGTCAGAGCCGACCAGGTAGAACGTCTTGGCGCCTTTGGTCTTGGCGATCCAATCGAGGCTGGCAAGGATCTGCTGGGTCGCTTCCTGGCCGGTGTAGATCACATTTTTCGACTGTTCCAGGCCTTCGTAGAAGGTCGGGTAGTAGAGCAAGCCGTTTTCTTTCTCGAAGATCGGCAACACGGCTTTGCGTGAGGCCGAGGTCCAGCAGCCGAACACGGCGGCGACCTTGTCGTTGACCAACAGCTTCTTGGCTTTTTCCGCGAAGGTCGGCCAGTCAGAGGCGCCGTCTTCCTGGATCACCTTGATCTGGCGTCCCAGGATCCCGCCCGAGGCGTTGATCTGCTCGATGGCCAGGCGCTCGGCCTGGATCGAGCCGGTCTCGGAAATCGCCATGGTGCCGGTGGCCGAGTGCAACTGGCCGACGGTGACTTCGGTGGGGGTCACGGCCAGGCCTTCGTTATCGGCCAGCACGCCCTGGCTGAACAGAGCGGCCGCCAGTAAGGACAAGGCCAACAGCGGTGTGGAGCGAATCAATCGTGATGCCATGGGGCGACTCCTCTGCAATGAGGGGTTCAGCATGGCGGCAGGCAGCCAGCACGGGTATACGCAGCCTGACGTAACGGGGTACGTCATTTGACGTATGCCGCTGCGCACCTTTTCAGGGCAGGATCGCGCCCGCCCAGCCACCGTAAATCAATGTGGGAGCTGGCTTGCCTGCGATAGCGGTCTAAGCAGTCACCTCTGCAGTGGCTGACCCAGCGCCATCGCAGGCAAGCAAGCTCCCACATTTTGAAGCGGGGCATGGAACTTGCTCATCCATACCCGACCTCTTCCCGGAGCCTCCCACCGTGCACCCTCCTTCCGGCACCCAGCGCATCATCAAGATCCGCCGCGACTACAACACGTGGGTCGCCGACGAGACCATGGAAGACTATGCCCTGCGCTACACGCCCAAGTCGTTTCGCAAATGGTCGGAACTGCGCATCGCCAACACGGCCCTGGGGGCGGTGTCGTTCCTGGCGCTTGAAGCCATCGGCGGTGTGCTGTCCTTGAGTTACGGTTTCACCAACACCTTCTGGGCGATCCTCACCATCAGCCTGGTGATTTTCCTGACGGGCCTGCCGATCAGTTATTACGCAGCGCGCTACGGCGTGGACATGGACCTGCTGACCCGAGGCGCCGGCTTCGGCTATATCGGTTCGACCATCACCTCGCTGATCTACGCCAGTTTCACCTTCCTGTTCTTCGCCCTGGAAGCGGCGATCATGGCTCTGGCGCTGGAGCTGTATTTTCATATTCCGCTGGCCATCGCCTACGTGATCTGCTCGCTGCTGGTGATTCCGCTGGTGGCCTATGGCGTCACCCTGATCAGCCGCCTGCAACTGTGGACGCAGCCAATCTGGCTACTGTTGCTGGTGCTGCCCTACGGCTTCGTGTGGTGGAATAACCCCGATGCGTTCAGCGACTGGACCAGCTTCGTCGGGCGCAGTGGCGATGGCGGCAGTTTTAACCTGTTGGCGTTCTGCGCCGCCTGCACCGTGGCGCTGTCACTGGTCACCCAAATCGGTGAACAGGTCGACTACCTGCGCTTCCTGCCGGAAAAAACCGCCGCCAACCGCAAGCGCTGGTGGGCCGCCCTGCTCTGCGCCGGCCCGGGCTGGATCATCCCCGGCGCATTGAAAATGTTCGCCGGCGCGTTCCTGGCGTTTTTGGCCCTGCAACATGAAATCCCCATGGAGCGCGCCGCCGAGCCGACCCAGATGTACCTGGTCGCGTTCCGCTACGTGTTCAGCTCGCCGGAATGGGCGCTCGGGGCGATGGTGCTGTTCGTGTTCATCTCGCAGATGAAAATCAACCTGACCAACGCCTACGCCGGCTCCCTGGCCTGGTCGAACTTCTTCGCCCGCGTCACCCACAGCCACCCCGGCCGCGTGGTGTGGCTGGTGTTTAACGTGGCCATCGCGCTGATGCTGATGGAGCTGGGCGTGTTCGATGTGATCGATCAGGTGCTGGGACTGTATGCCAATATCGCGATTGCCTGGATCGGTACGCTGGTGGCGGACCTGGTGATCAACAAGCCGCTGGGCCTGTCGCCCAAACACATCGAGTTCAAGCGCGCGCACCTCTACGATATCAACCCGGTGGGCGTCGGCTCGATGTTGATCGCGTCGCTGCTGTCGATCCTCGCCCACTTCGGCCTGTTCGGCGCGCTGGCCGAGGCTGCGCCGCCGTTCGTGGCACTGGGCACGGCGCTGGTGATGGCGCCGCTGTTGGCGTGGTTGACGCGCGGCAAGTACTACATCGCGCGTACCAGCCCTGTGCATTTGATTCACCCGGTAGCGCCTGCAACCCACGCGGTCTGCGGCCTGTGCAGCAACCCGTTCGAAACGGCCGACATGGCGTTCTGTCCAGCCTACAGCACGCCAATCTGCTCGTTATGCTGCTCGCTGGATGCGCGCTGCGGTGACCGCTGCAAACCCCATGGGCGGCTGGCCAACCAGTTTGAAAGCCTGTTGCGCGGGTTGCTGCCCAACACCTTGATGCCGCGTTTGCACACGAGGTTGGCGCATTATCTGGGGTTGTTGCTGGCGCTGGTGCTGATGCTCGCCGGGGCACTGGCGTTGATCTACGTGCAAGCCGCCCAGGGTTTGCCGCATTCGGAAACCCTTTACCAAGCCTTCTTCAAGGCTTTCCTGACCCTGTCGGTATTGGCTGCGGTGCTCGCCTGGTGGGTGGTGTTGACCCGCGAAAGCCGGCGCGTCGCCCAGGAAGAATCCGACCGCCAGACCCTGCTGTTGATGCACGAAATTGACGCCCACAGCCTCACCGACCAGGCGCTGCAACAGGCCAAGGAAGCCTCGGAAGCCGCCAACGCGGCCAAGAGTCGCTACGTCACCGGCTTGTCCCACGAACTGCGCACACCGCTCAATAGCATCCTAGGCTTCACCCAGATTCTGCAGCGCGACCCGGCCATGCCCGAACAGCACCAGGACGCCCTGGCAACCATCCTGCGCAGCGGTTCGCACCTGGTGTCGCTGATCGATGGCTTGCTGGATGTGGCCAAGATCGAGGCCGGCAAGCTGCGTCTGGAACTCACCGAAATCCCCTTCCCCGAGCTGATCCATGACTTGGAACAGATGTTCACGCCGCAGGCCCAGGACAAAGGCCTGGGTTTTCGCCTGGACTGCGTGGGCAAGATCCCAGCCGTAGTGCGCGGTGATGAAAAACGCGTGCGGCAGATCCTGATCAACCTGCTCGGCAACGCCGTGAATTTCACCGACAGCGGCGAAGTGTGCCTGCGGGTCAGCTACATGCGCGAAACCGCCAACTTCGAAATAATCGACACCGGCATCGGCATTGACCCGGAGCAGATCGAACGGATCTTCCAGCCGTTCGAACGCGGCGACCTGATGCGCCAGGACAAGGGCGTGGGCCTGGGGCTGACCATCACGCGCATGCTCACCGCGCTGATGGGCGGCGAGCTGCGTGTGACCAGCGAACGGGACAAGGGCACCTGCTTTCAGGTGCGCCTGTTTCTGTCCCAGGTACGCGCCCCGCAAGCGGTGGTGCATGTGGAGCATGACATTGTCGGTTATCAGGGCGCACGCCGACGCATCCTGGTGGTGGACGACCATGTGGACCATCGCAAAGTGCTCAGCGGCCTGCTCACGCCCTTGGGCTTTGAAGTGATCCAGGCAAGCAATGGCCAGGATGCGATCCGCCAGGTGGCGTTAATGGCGCCGGACCTGATCCTGATGGACCTGTCGATGCCGACCCTGGATGGTTATGAGACCAGCCGCTTGATCCGCCGCAATGCCCTGTCCACCGCGCCGATTATCGTGATCTCGGCCAACGCCTTTACCGACGACCGTGAACGCAGTATTGCCGCTGCGTGCAACGACTACCTGGCCAAACCGGTGCGCACCCCGGAGCTGCTCGGGAGCCTGCAACAGCACCTGGACCTGCAATGGCTGCGCCGCACCAAAACCTTCACGGCTCCCGCACGGCACAGCGTGCTGCCCAGCCCCGAAGACCTCGCCGTGCTCGCCGAACTCAGCGCCATCGGCTATGTGCGCGGCCTGCACGAAAAACTCGACACTATTTTGGCACGCAACCCGGATGCGGAACCCTTCATCAGCAAAGTGCGTGGTTTGCTCAAGGGTTTCCGCCTGGATGAACTCAACCGAACGCTTAAGGAGGCCGAAGATGAATGCGCCCACCCGCAACACTGAACCCGGCGTGGTGCTGATCGTCGACGACACCCCGGACAACCTCGCCATGCTCTCGGGCGCCCTCGACGACGCCGGCTACATGGTGCTGGTGGCCCTCGACGGCCTCAGCGCCTTGAACCGCGTGCAACGCAGGCGGCCGGACCTGATATTGCTGGACGCGATGATGCCCGGCCTGGATGGCTTTGAAACCTGCCGTCGGCTCAAGGCGCAACCCGAAAGCGCGGACATCCCGGTGGTGTTCATGACCGGGTTGACCGACAGCAAACATGTGGTGCAGGGCTTTGAGGTGGGCGGCAGTGATTACGTGACCAAGCCGATCCAGACCGATGAAGTGCTGGCGCGGGTGGCGGCGCATTTGCGTACGTCGCGCATCCTGCTGTCGGCACGCGCGGCGACGCAACCGAGTGTGTTGACCCTGGAGGACGCACCGGCGCAGAGGCTGTTATCGGCCAGGTTTCAGTTGACCGAACGTGAGGTGGAGGTACTGCGATGGGTGGCGTGCGGGAAAACCAATCGGGATATTGGCGATATCCTGGGGTTGAGCCCGCGCACCGTGAACAAACACCTGGAGCATGTGTATGTGAAGCTCGGCGTAGAAACCCGCACGGCCGCCACTTCAGTTGCGTTAGCTGCGATCTGAACAGGTGGGAGCTGGCTTGCGTGTTGTGGTGGTTTGTCGGTGTGTCGGTGTGTCGGTGTACATATCCGTTGCTGCGGTAACGGCTGAGTAGGGCTCCGCTCTTACAGCCATGCCTTTCAAGGTCTTGGTTTAAAATCCCCTAATCAATTCAGTCAGGACGACGAAGCTATGTGGGAAAAGGTTTTAGAACGGTTTGAAAAACAAGCACCAGCCAGTGTCATGACCAAGCTGGTCTTGGAGCAGGCCGTAGATGCCAAGTGGGTAGACAAGGTGTTCGATGATCATCGCCAGCGTCAGTACTCCCGTGAGCTTTTGTTTTCAACCGTTGTTGAGCTGATGTCCCTTGTTTCATTGGGCTTGAGGCCGTCATTACACGCGGCGGCGCGCAAGATGGAGGGCCTTTCGGTCAGCCTTGCAGCCCTCTATGACAAGATCAAGCGAACCGAACCCGAGCTTCTGCGCGCCCTCATTTCGGGCAGTGCCGAGCGTTTGATACCGACCGTAGAAACGCTTGGCCATTCATCGATCCTTCCCGGTTGGCAGTTGCGTATTGTTGATGGCAACCATCTGCCGGCCACTGAAAAACGTCTAGGTGCTCTGCGCAATGAGCGCGGCGCAGCACGCCCAGGATTTTCAGTAGTTGCCTACGATCCGGATCTGGATTTAGTCGTTGATCTTCAGCCGTGGGAAGATGCCTACGCCAGTGAGCGAGTCAGTGTTTTACCGCTACTGACCCGCGCATGCGCGGGCCAGTTGTGGATGGCTGACCGGCTCTATTGCACGCTGCCCGTCTTGCAAGCCTGCGAGGACACGGGGGCTTCGTTCATCGTTCGCCAACCCAGCAAACATCCACGACTCGTCCAAGAAAGTGAGTGGCAAGATTCAGGAGCAGTCGATAGCGGCACCGTTCGCGAACAAATCATCGAAGTGACCAGTGGCCGCCGCTGGAGACGCGTTGAATTGAGCCTGCAAACAGCGAATGACTCAGGTGATGTGGTGATGTGGTTCTGGAGCAATTTGCCCGACACCATCAGTGCTCAACAGATAGCTGATTTGTACCGTCGTCGCTGGAGTATTGAAGGCATGTTCCAACGCCTTGAATCGGTACTGGAGAGTGAAATCACAAGCTTTGGCAGCCCGAAAGCCGCGCTGCTGGGCTTTGCCTCGGCGGTGCTGGCTTACAACGTTTTATCGGTTCTCAAACGTAGTGTTGAGCAGGCGCACCGGGAAACACAGCCAGAGGGTTGGGAAGCTTCGATTTTCCACTTGGCGGTGCATGTTCGCAGTGATTATCAAGGTTTGCAGATCGCATTGCCTGCGGAAAATTTCCCCCTTGAAAAGACCTCGCAAGGGCTGGCAGAGCGATTACTGGCCCTGGCGAGGTTGATCAAACCCAAGTCCGTCGCAAAGAGCCCTCGCGGCGCCAAAGTCGCTAAACCCAAGGAGTGGCTGGAAGGTAAGGCGGCACGGGCGCATGTCTCAACAGCTCGGGTGCTTAAGGCTGCCAAGGCGGATAAACAGGCCTAAACATGACGTTAAACGGACTCTTAAACATAGACCTTGAAAGGCATGGCTCTTACAGCGGGTCACTTTTGGCAAACGCCCGGAATGCCGGCCCAGCCAAAAGTAACCAAAAGGTCTTCGCCCCACCACTCGGCACCTCGCTTAGGCTCGGTGTGCCCTCACTCCGGCCATCGTGGTTGACGGGGCGCCTCAGATCAAAAGCAAGATCAAAAGCAGAGCACGGCGGCCTGAAAGCCGACCTGAGTGGTTAGATCAAAAGCGAAAAGCGGATTTGCATACACCTGGGATCTGCTTTTCTGTGGGAGCTGGCTTGCCTGCGATGCAGACACCTCGGTGCATCAGGTACACCAAGTTGATGCCATCGCAGGCAAGCCAGCTCCCACCTTTGACCGAGTATGGCACTGCTGTTGCTGTTGCTCCGGCTCTTACATCCTTTTCAATGACGTAGTCAGCGGTCTTTTGATCTGCGCTCTTGATCTTGATCTGAAATCGCCCCGTCAACCATGTGTTCGGTCCGTACACGTCCTTGCAAAAGTGACCCGCTGTAAGAGCCATGCCTTTCAAGGTCTTGGTTTAAAATCCCCTAATCAATTCAGTCAGGACGACGAAGCTATGTGGGAAAAGGTTTTAGAACGGTTTGAAAAACAAGCACCAGCCAGTGTCATGACCAAGCTGGTCTTGGAGCAGGCCGTAGATGCCAAGTGGGTAGACAAGGTGTTCGATGATCATCGCCAGCGTCAGTACTCCCGTGAGCTTTTGTTTTCAACCGTTGTTGAGCTGATGTCCCTTGTTTCATTGGGCTTGAGGCCGTCATTACACGCGGCGGCGCGCAAGATGGAGGGCCTTTCGGTCAGCCTTGCAGCCCTCTATGACAAGATCAAGCGAACCGAACCCGAGCTTCTGCGCGCCCTCATTTCGGGCAGTGCCGAGCGTTTGATACCGACCGTAGAAACGCTTGGCCATTCATCGATCCTTCCCGGTTGGCAGTTGCGTATTGTTGATGGCAACCATCTGCCGGCCACTGAAAAACGTCTAGGTGCTCTGCGCAATGAGCGCGGCGCAGCACGCCCAGGATTTTCAGTAGTTGCCTACGATCCGGATCTGGATTTAGTCGTTGATCTTCAGCCGTGGGAAGATGCCTACGCCAGTGAGCGAGTCAGTGTTTTACCGCTACTGGCCCGCGCATGCGCGGGCCAGTTGTGGATGGCTGACCGGCTCTATTGCACGCTGCCCGTCTTGCAAGCCTGCGAGGACACGGGGGCTTCGTTCATCGTTCGCCAACCCAGCAAACATCCACGACTCGTCCAAGAAAGTGAGTGGCAAGATTCAGGAGCAGTCGATAGCGGCACCGTTCGCGAACAAATCATCGAAGTGACCAGTGGCCGCCGCTGGAGACGCGTTGAATTGAGCCTGCAAACAGCGAATGACTCAGGTGATGTGGTGATGTGGTTCTGGAGCAATTTGCCCGACACCATCAGTGCTCAACAGATAGCTGATTTGTACCGTCGTCGCTGGAGTATTGAAGGCATGTTCCAACGCCTTGAATCGGTACTGGAGAGTGAAATCACAAGCTTTGGCAGCCCGAAAGCCGCGCTGCTGGGCTTTGCCTCGGCGGTGCTGGCTTACAACGTTTTATCGGTTCTCAAACGTAGTGTTGAGCAGGCGCACCGGGAAACACAGCCAGAGGGTTGGGAAGCTTCGATTTTCCACTTGGCGGTGCATGTTCGCAGTGATTATCAAGGTTTGCAGATCGCATTGCCTGCGGAAAATTTCCCCCTTGAAAAGACCTCGCAAGGGCTGGCAGAGCGATTACTGGCCCTGGCGAGGTTGATCAAACCCAAGTCCGTCGCAAAGAGCCCTCGCGGCGCCAAAGTCGCTAAACCCAAGGAGTGGCTGGAAGGTAAGGCGGCACGGGCGCATGTCTCAACAGCTCGGGTGCTTAAGGCTGCCAAGGCGGATAAACAGGCCTAAACATGACGTTAAACGGACTCTTAAACATAGACCTTGAAAGGCATGGCTGTAAGAGCGGAACCATAGGCAGCCGTTACCGCAGCAACGGATATGTACACCGAAAGCCCGCCATCGCAGGCAAGCCATCTCCCACAGAAAAGCTGATACTCATCGGGTTGAGATGAGCTAGCCACCAAAGGTCTGCGACGGCCGACGCAACGTCGGATCAAACGGGTTGATCCGTGGCCCGATCGCCGCCGCTTCGCGCTTGAGCAACTCCACCACCATCGGCAACCGACTCGGCCCCAAGCGGTCACTGATGGTCGCCACACTCAGCGCCGCCACCGCGTGCCCGTCGCGATTCAGAATCGGCACCGCCAACCCGGCCATGCCTTCGAGCACGCCGGTGTTACGCGCCGCATAACCCAGACGCCGCACATTCTCGACCTCGGAGCGCAACAACACCTCGTCATACAGGTGAAAATCCTTGAGGCGTGGCAGGTTGTAGCGAATCACCGTCTCACGCTCCTCCTCCGGCAAGAACGCCAGAATCGCCAGGCTGCCCTGCCCCACGCCGAGCGCCACGCGCCCGCCGATATCGCCAGTGAAGGTGCGAATCGGATACGGCCCTTCGCTGCGATCCAGGCAGATCGCATCAAAGCCGCTGCGCGCCAGCAAAAACAGCGAATCGCCCAATGAAGCACTCAGGCGCAACATGCTCGGGCGCACCAGATCGCGCAAATTACCAGTCTTACCCGCGTTGGCCGCCAGGGCGAAGAACTCCAGGCTCAGGCGATAGCGCTTACTGCGCGCATCCTGCTCAACCATGCCCTCCTCCATCAGGCTACGTAGCAGCCGGTGCGTGGTGGGTTGCGACAGCCCGACTTGCTGCGCGAGCTGAGTCACGCGCTCACCGCCTTCGGGCACTTCGCCCAACGTGCGCAATAACGCAAACAGCCGAGAGACGCTCCCAGCGCCGACTTCCTTACCGTTTTCATTCCGCTCAGTGGAATTCATAACACTTAATCTCGGCATACATTCTGGTGAATGAATAAAATTGAAAATAATAGTCCGTTCAGTGAAATTCCATCTTCCGCCCATCCTAGTCTTCGTCCTAATCTGCGTCCACAGGGGCGAAATGAACAACAACGAGCAGCCGACGTGAGATCGAGCGCCAACGCACCCGCAACACTCTTTTCGCATCTGCCCAAAACAAAAAAGCGCGTTTCGACGCGACTCAAAAAAGGTGGAACGCAGACATGGCTTTTCTCCAACTCAACGCCTTGAGCAAACGCTACGGCGCCGTCGACGCTGTGGTCGCCACCGACCTTGCAGTGGAAAAAGGCGAGTTCGTCTCCCTGCTCGGCCCATCAGGTTGCGGCAAGACCACCACCCTGCAAATGATCGCCGGCTTTGTGGACGTGAGCGGCGGGCAGATCCTGCTCGACGGCCGCGACATCACCCACGCCAAACCCGCCAGCCGTGGCTTGGGCGTGGTGTTCCAGAGCTACGCGCTGTTCCCGCACATGAGCGTGCGTGACAACGTGGCCTTCGGCCTGCAGATGCGCAAAGTGCCGGCCGCCGAAATCGCCAGCAAAGTCAAAACCGTGCTGGAACTGGTGCGCCTGGCCCCGCACGCCGAGCGCTACCCGCGTGAATTGTCCGGCGGCCAGCGCCAACGTGTGGCCCTGGCGCGTGCGCTGGTGATCGAGCCGCCCGTGCTGCTGCTCGATGAGCCACTGTCCAACCTCGATGCCAACCTGCGCGAAGAAATGCAGTTTGAAATCCGCCGCATCCAGTGCGCCGTGGGCATCACCACCTTGATGGTCACCCACGACCAGGCCGAGGCGCTGTCGATCAGCGACCGCGTGGTGGTGATGCAGGCCGGGCGCGTGACCCAGATCGACGCGCCCTACAAACTTTACGAACACCCACGTACGCGGTTTATCTCGGACTTTGTCGGCAAGGCCAACCTGCTGGCCGGTGACTATGACGAATTCGGCACTGCGCAAGTGCGTCTTGTCGGCGGCAAAGGCGAACTGGTCCTGAGCCTGCGCCCGGAAAAAATCCAGCTGGTGGATGCAGGTGCAGGCCGCCTGCAAGGCAAGGTTCTCGACAGTTATTTCTTCGGCAGCCAGTGGCTCTACCGCATCCAAACGTCTCTGGGCGAAATCACCGTGGTACGCAGCAACGACGGCAGCGCGCCGCTCGGTTGCGGCGCGGCGGTGGGCCTGGACTGGCATGCCGAATTGCTGCGCGTGCTGGCGACCGATGAGGTGCGCGCATGAGCCGTGGTTATCTGTTGTCGTTGCCGGCCCTGCTGCTGTTCAGCGGCCTGCTGATCCTGCCGCTGTGCATGACCCTGGTGCTGTCGTTCAACGTGTTCGACTACCAGGTGGGCGTGAAGGCCGATGAGTGGACCTTCGCCCATTACCTGTCGCTGTTCAGCGATGCGTACTTCTACGAGATCTTCTGGCGCACCTTCTGGATCAGCGCCCTGGTGACTCTGCTGTGCGTGGTGATCGGCGTACCCGAAGCCTACATCCTCAGCCGCATGGGCACGCCGTGGCGCTCGATCTTTTTGATTGTGATCCTCACGCCGCTGCTGATCTCGGTGGTGGTGCGCGCCTTCGGCTGGAGCTTGTTGCTCGGCGCCGATGGGTTGGTCAACCAGGTCATCCAATTCCTCGGCGGGCGCCCGGTGAAGCTGCTGTACACGCCATTCGCCGTGGTGATCGCCCTGGTGCACGTGATGCTGCCGTTCATGATCATCCCGGTGTGGACCTCGCTGCAGAAGCTCGACCCGTCGGCGGAACAGGCGGCGTTGTCGCTGGGCGCCAGCCAGGCCACGGTGATGCGCAAGATCGTGTTGCCGCAAGTGATGCCCGGCGTGCTGTCCGGCACCTTGATCGTGTTCGGCCTGGCCGCCAGTTCCTTTGCGATCCCCGGCCTGCTCGGCGGGCGCCGCCTGAAAATGGTCGCCACCGTGGTCTACGACCAGTACCTCTCGGAACTCAACTGGCCCATGGGCGCGACCATTGCGGTGGTGCTGCTGTTGGTCAATTTACTGATCATGCTGAGCTGGAACCGCATGGTCGAAGGCCGCTACAAAAAGTCCCTGGGGGTTTAAGCGCATGTCCAGAAACGGTCCTTTGGCCCTCGGTTTTCATGGTGTGGTGGTGCTGTTCATGATGGCGCCGCTGGTGGTGGTGTGCCTGGTGGCCTTCACCCCGGAAAACACCTTGAGCCTGCCCACCTCGGGATTCTCGCTGCGCTGGTTTCGCGCGGTGTTCGAGCGTGCCGACTTTATCCAGGCGTTCTACAACAGCCTGATCCTGGCGTTTACCGCCGCCACATTGGCCACGTTGATTGCAGTGCCCGCCGCCTTGGCGATCAGCCGCTATCAGTTCCCAGGCCGCAACTTTTTCAGCGCGCTGTTCCTGTCGCCCATCATCATCCCGCACCTGGTGCTGGGCGTGGCGATGCTGCGTCTATTTGCGCTGATGGGCGTGAATGGCAGCTTCACCTGGCTGATGCTGGCGCACGTGGTGATCATCACGCCATATGTACTGCGCCTGGTGTTGGCGGCGGCCATTGGTATTGATCGCAGTGCCGAGCAAGCCGCCGAATCCCTGGGTGCCGGGCGCTTCACGCTGTTCCGTCAAATCACCTTGCCGATGATTCTGCCGGGGGTGGCCGGCGGCTGGTTGCTGGCGTTCATCAACAGTTTCGATGAAGTGACGCTGTCTATTTTTGTCAGCTCGCCAGCCACCCAAACCCTGCCGGTGCGCATGTATGTGTACGCTACCGAGTCCATCGACCCGATGATGGCGGCGGTCTCGGCGCTGGTCATTGCACTCACCGCAGCCACCATGATCCTGCTCGACCGGGTGTATGGCCTGGACCGCGTACTGGTGGGGAAACATTGATGGCCTTGTTCAAACGCTTGGCCGAAACCCGGCGCCCTGCCCTGGCCTTCACCCTCGACGGGCAACCGGCCACCGGTTTGCTGGGCGACACGTTGCTCACCGCCATATTGACCTGCGCCGAGCACCTGCGCGGCAGCGATTTCAGCGCCGAACGCCGCGCCGGTTTCTGCCTGATGGGCGCGTGCCAGGACTGCTGGGTGCGGCTGGAGGATGGGCGCCGTGTGCGGGCTTGCTCGACGCTGCTGCAAGAGGGCCAGGCGATCAGCCGCGATCCGGGGCGTCAGGCATGAAACCGATCGTGATTGTGGGCGCAGGCCCGGCGGGCATCAGCGCGGCGCGCACCTTGCTGAACCATGGCGTCAAGCCTTGCCTGGTGGATGAAAGCCTGCGCGGCGGCGGGCAGATTTACCGGCGCCAACCGGCTAATTTTCAGCGCTCGGCCAAGCAGCTGTATGGCTTTGAGGCGGGCAAGGCTACGGCCGTACACCGCACACTGGATGAGTTGGCGCCGCTGATCGACTACCGGCCCGAAACCCTGGTGTGGAATGCCGAGGACGGTCGCCTGGATATGCTGACTAACGGCTACGCCGAAAGCGTGGAGTACGCGCAGATTATCGTCGCCACCGGCGCCACCGACCGCATTCTGCCGGTGCCCGGCTGGACCTTGCCTGGTGTCTACAGCCTTGGCGCTGCGCAAATCGCGTTGAAATATCAGGGCTGTGCCATCGGTGAGCGCGTGGCGTTGTGTGGCAGCGGGCCGTTGCTGTATCTGGTCGCGTACCAATACGCCAAGGCCGGGGCCAAGGTGGTGGCGGTGCTCGACAGCGCGCCGTTCAGTGCCCAGTGCCGTGCTTTGCCGGCGCTGCTGGGGCAACCGGCGACCTTGGCTAAAGGCATTTATTACCGTGCCTGGCTCACTGCCCATGGGGTTCCCGTGTATCAGGGTGCGACGCTCCAGCAAATCGACGGCGAGCAACGGGTGCGTGGCATCCGCTGGGATAAGCACGTATTGGAATGCGATGCCGTGGCGTTCGCCCATGCGCTGCGCAGCGAGACGCAACTGGCGGATTTGCTCGGCTGTGAATTTGCCTGGAACAGCTTGAATCGCGCCTGGCTGCCACAACGCGACAGTGCCGGGCGCAGCAGCGTCAGCGGCGTGTACCTGGCGGGCGACGGGGCCGGGATCATGGGCGCCGATGCCGCGCAGATGGCCGGTGAACGTGCGGCGTTGGCGGTCCTGGAAGATTCAGGCGTCACCATCGATCCGCTTCGCCCAGCGCTGCTTGAGCAGCAACTGGCGGGTATCCAGCGCTTTCGCCATGGGCTGGAAACCGCATTCCCTTTCCCTGAGCAATGGGCTGCACAGGCGCCGGATGAGTTAATCCTGTGCCGCTGCGAAGAAGTCAGCGTCGGCGACGTACGCGCCGTCGTCGATGAAGGCCACTGGGAAATCAACCGGGTCAAAGCCCACTGCCGGGTCGGCATGGGCCGCTGCCAGGGCCGCATGTGTGGCCTGGCGGCAGCAGAGATTGTGGCCGAGCGCAGCGGTCGCGCCATACAAGACGTTGGCCGCCTGCGCGGTCAGGCGCCGATCAAGCCGCTGCCGTTTGGTGTGCAGGTGCAGCCATGATCGATGTGATTGTGTTGGGCGGCGGTATCGTCGGCGCCTCGGCGGCGTTGATGCTCGCGCAAAAAGGCCAGCGTGTGGCCTTGGTGGAGCGAGACTTTTGTGGCTCGCACGCCAGCGGCGTGAATTACGGCGGTGTGCGCCGCCAGGGCCGCCCCTTGCATCAACTGCCACTGTCACAACGCGCCCATGAACTGTGGGCCGACCTGCCGGGTTTGATCGGCATCGACGGCGAGTATGTGCGGTCCGGGCATTTGAAACTGGCGCGCAGCCATGGGGATTTCGCCGCGCTGCAAGCCTATGCCGAACAGACCCGTGGTTTTGGCCTGGGCTTGCAGTTGTTGGATTACACCGAACTGCGCGCTCGCTTCCCTTGGGTCGGGGATATCGCGGTGGGCGCCTCGCTGTGCCCTGAAGACGGGCATGCCAACCCGCGCCTGGTGTCGCCCGCTTTCGCCCGTGCGGCGCAGCGCCTTGGCGCGGCGGTGCACGAGCAGGCCGAAGTGACTCAGATCGAACATGACGGCCAGTGCTTTGAGGTGCGCTGCGCCAATGGCCTGCACCTGCACGCGCCGTGGTTGCTGAACTGCGCGGGGGCCTGGGCCGGTACGGTTGCCGCGCAATTTGGCGAGCCGGTGCCGATTACCTCGGCACACCCGGCGATGCTGGTGACCGAGCCGCTGCCAGTGGTGATGAACGTGAGCACCGGCGTTGAAGGCGGCGGGATTTATGCGCGCCAGGTCGCCCGTGGCAATTGCATCCTCGGCGGCGGCCGTGGTTTTGCCCTTGGCCCGCTGACGGCGCGCCCTGGGCAAGCGGCAGTTTTGGAGATTCTGCGCAATGCCGGCGAACTGTACCCGTTTCTCAAGGGTGCCCAGGCGATTCGTACCTGGAGCGGCACCGAAGGTTACTTACCCGATCATGAACCGGTGATCGGCCCCAGCAGCACCCAACCTGGCCTGCTCCACGGTTTCGGCTTTGCCGGCGCCGGATTCCAGCTCGGCCCCGCCGTCGGTGAAGCCTTGGCAGAGATCGTCTGCACAGGCGCCAGCCGCCAACCCATCGAAGCGTTTTCCATTCGTCGTTTCCAAGCCTGAGAGGAAAAACCCCATGAACCCACGTATCGCGCTGTCCTGCTTGCCCCTCGCCTTGCTCACCGCCACCGCCCATGCCGCGCCGACGCTGTACCTGGGCATGAACGGCGGCACCATGGAACGGGTGTACGCCGACAAGGTGCTGCCCGCGTTCGAGAAGGCCAATAACGTCAAGGTGGTGATTGTGCCCGGCACCTCGTCGGACATCCTCGCCAAGGTCCAGGCCAACAAAGACAACCCGCAGATGCACGTGATGTTCCTCGACGACGGCATCATGTACCGCGCCATTTCCATGGGCCTGTGCGACAAACTCACACCCAACCCGACCCTGGACCAGATCCCGGCCAAGGCCAAAATCAAGGATGAAGCGGTCGCCGTGACCCTGGGCGTCACGGGCCTGGGCTACAACGCCAAGATGTTCAAGGAAAAAGGCTGGGCCGCGCCCACCTCATGGATGGACCTGGCCGATCCGCGATTCAAGGACAAAGTGGTGTTCCAGTCGCTGGCCTCTTCCACCTTCGGCCTGCACGGTTTCTTGATGTTCAACCGCATCCAGGGCGGCTCCGAAACCAACGTGGAGCCGGGCTTCAAGGCCTGGCCAAAAACCATCGGCCCCAACGTGCTGGAATACATCGCCAGCTCCGCGAAAATTTCCGAGATGGTACAGACCGACGAAGCGGCGATCTTCCCGCTCACCCCGACTCAAGTGACCACGCAGCAATTGCTCGGCATCCCGATGGAATACGCCCAGCCCAAGGAAGGCGCAGTGGTGCTCAATGTGGCCGAGTGTGTCATTGCGCGTAATGACCAGCCGCAACTGGCGCAGAAACTTGCGGCTTTCTTGCTGACCGCCGAGGCCCAGGCGCCAGCGCTGGAAGAAGGTGACCAGATACCCTCGAACCCGACCACGCCGACCACCGACAAAACCCGCGCGCGGGTGGAGGCGATGCAAGGTTACTTGCAGACAGCGATTTCGATTGATTGGGACCAGGTGAACCAGGCGCGGCCGGAGTGGAATGCGCGGTGGAGCCGCTCGATCGAGCGGTAGCGGGCAGACCTGGCGTGCTCCCGCGCGACTGCGCGGGAGCTACGGGCAGCGAATGTTTGCCAGTTTCAGTCGCATGTCGTGATAGCGGTAAGTATTTAGCAGAAGTATTCCCAGCAGTGGAAACGCAACCCCCAGCAGATAAGCCAGCGCGTGGGGCCGGTATTGAATGGTCGGGGTCACCACTATCAAGCAGAGGACAAAATAGCCCGTCTGCCATCCAGTGGAAGCAACGCGCCCGCGTGCCAGCATCCAATGGCCAAGGCCAGATAAAATCATCAAGCCCAGCAACAGCGCAACGGTACATCCGGTTTGCATCGCCGGGCCAAGGCGGCGCAAATAGGTGGTGCTCGCCAGAAAGGTAGCGGCCCCGCCTGAAAGCAGGCTTACAACGACCATAAGCAGAAATTCAGGCAGGAACGGGGCAAGACGGTTTGCAGTTGACTCCCTCACGCGACAGCGCTCCCCGGCCAGTCAAGGCCGCTCGTGCAAAAGCGTGAGGGTAATCAGTAACGCCCGATGATTAATGTAGGACGCGTCTCGTTTTTTGCGCGCAACGTTACCGGTCTAGCCGCGAATCATCGATTCCCACAGGAAAGCAGGTATTGGGTGATAGCTATGCGCCTTAACGCGTCGCCATCGCGGCGAGCTCTTCGCGGCTTCGGCTGATTGCTGCACCGGCATTACGCAAGTCCGTTACCGCCGCCGCACCACCCGCCTCGCTGATGCCTCGGCACGCAGGCAGGTGCAGAACCACTTCCAAGCCAGCCTTGAGCAGTTGCAAGGCGGTGGTCTTGACGCAGAAGTCCAGGGCCAGGCCACCCACGATCACGCGACGCACGCCCTGGGCCTTGAGGTACTCGATAACCCCCGTGGACAGTTTGTCGTGCAGGTCGTGGTAACAGGCGCCATAGGGATGCAGGTCGGGTTCAACGCCCTTCCAGATGAAGTAGTCGTAGTCATACGGGGTGGGTAATTCGTCGAGCAAGGTGAAGCCTTCAGTGCCCGGCACACAATGACTGAGCCAGGTAAGGTCGGCATGCTCAAGGCCGGTGGGTTTGAGCATGTCGCCAGGTTGCGTGACCACCCACGGTGCTTGCGGGGTATGTGCGTCTTTGCTGCCGACACGGTAACCGGCAAGACTGGCCATGTAGTTGAGTTCGGCACCGATCTGGTCGCCACCGGCCACCGGCAGTTCATTGGGGCACAGCGGCGTGAAGCTCTTTTGAGGGTCGACGTCGAATGAGGCAATGGCAGTTTTCGCAAGGGGCATGGCGGCACTCCTGTGAGGTGCAGGTAAAAGTAGACATGAGGGACCGCTGCCTCCACAAACACTTTGTTTACTTTTTTGAGCACAGTGTTGCCGTCCAAGAAGCTCAAAGATCAAAGGTGGGAGCTGGCTTGCCTGCGAAAGCGGTGGGTCAGGCAGCAAGACTGCAACTGATAGACCGCCATCGCAGGCAAGCCAGCTCCCACACTTGACCTAGTTCATCCAGTTGCCGCCGTCGACGTTGTAGGTCTGGGCCACGATGTAATCGGCGTCTTTAGAGGCCAGGAAGATCGCCATGCCGGTCAAATCCTCAGCCGTGCCCATGCGCCCGAACGGCACGTCGGCCCCAACCCGTTGTTTCTTCTCGCCAAGCGCCAGCCCTTCATGCCTGGCAAACAGCGCATCCACGCCATCCCAGTGCTCGCCATCCACCACGCCCGGCGCGATGGCATTGACGTTGATACCCTGCTTGATCAGGTTCAAGCCCGCTGACTGCGTGAGGCTGATCACCGCCGCCTTGGTCGCACAATACACCGCCACCAATGCCTCGCCGCGCCGCCCCGCCTGGCTGGCCATGTTGATGATCTTGCCGCCGTGACCCTGGCGGATCATCTGGCGGGCCGCGGCCTGCAAGGTGAACAACGTGCCGCCGACGTTGATCGAAAACAGCCGGTCAAAGCTGTCGCGAGTGATATCGACGATGGGCGCCAAGTCGAACAGTGCGGCGTTGTTGATCAGGATATCGAGTTTGCCGGCATGGGCCACCACGGTGGCAATCGCGCCGTCGATGGAGGCTTGATCCGTGACGTCCATCGCGACCGCGTAAGCCAGTGGCCCCAGTTCGGCGGCTGTGGCCTGCGCGCGTTGCAGGTTGATATCGGCAATGGCAACCGTTGCGCCTTCAGCGATATAAGCCTGGGCAAAGACGCGGCCAATACCGCGCGCCGATCCGGTGATCAGCGCGCTTTTACCTTCGAGTCGTTTCATAAGGAAGTCCTGTTTACTTAGGGTAACCGGCGCGTTTCATTTCGCGTTCGGTGGTGGACTGAGCCTCAAGCAGCGCCTGGTCAACCGTCATGCCGCCGGTAAGCGCCGCCGAGAACAGCTTGCCCACCGAGGTGCCGATGGCCTGGAACTCCGGGATGGTCACGTACTGAATGCCCACATACGGCACCGGCTGGGCCGACGGGTGCGCAGGGTCGGCGTGTTTCATCATTTCCAGCGTCACCTGGGCAAACGGCGCGGCCTTCAGGTAAGCCTCGCTGTAGGTGGACTGGCGAGTGCCCGGTGGTACGTTGGTGATGCCTTCTTTGTCGGCGACCAGTTGGATGTAGTCCTTGGAGGTGGCCCAGGCAATAAAGGCCTTGGCGGCGTCCTTGTGTTTGGACGTGGCCGGGATGGCCAGGGACCAGGCATAGAGCCAGGAGGAGCCTTTGTCGGTGACTTCGGTCGGCGCGGCGGCAAACCCTACACTGTCGGCCACTTTGCTCTGGGTTTTGTCGGTGGTGAACGAGCCGGCGACGCTGGCATCCACCCAGATCGCGCACTTGCCGCTGTTGAACAGCGCCAGGGTTTCGTTGAAGCCGTTGCTGGAGACGCCTGGCGGGCCGTAGTTTTTCAGGGTGTTGACGTAATAGTTGGCGGCGGCCGTCCATTCAGGGCTGGTCAGCTGCGGCTTCCACTGTTCGTCGAACCAGCGTGCGCCAAAAGCGTTGGCCATGGTGCTCAACAAGGCGATGTTCTCGCCCCAACCCGCTTTGCCACGCAGGCACATGCCGTATTGGTCTTTGTCTTTTACCGTGAGTTTGGCGGCAAACTCACCGAGCTGGGTCCAGGTCGGATGCGCGGGCATGCTCAGCCCAGCTTGCTTGAACACGTCGGTGCGGTAGTAGGTAACGGTGCTTTCGCCATAAAACGGCAACGCGTACAGGGTGTTGTTGACCGACAAGCCTTGGCGCACCGAAGGGAAAATATCCTCGGCGTCATAGTTGGCAGGCAGTTCGGTCAGCGGTTCCAGCCAGTGTTTGGCGCCCCACAATGGCGTCTCGTAGGTGCCGATGGTCAGCACATCGAATTGCCCGCCCTGGGTGGCGATATCGGTGGTGAGGCGTTGGCGCAGCACGTTTTCTTCGAGCACCACCCAATTGAGCTTGATGTCCGGGTGCTGCTGCTCGAACACCTTGGACAGGCGCTGCATGCGGATCATGTCACTGTTGTTGACTGTGGCGATGGTCACGGTGTCGGCGGCGTAGCTGGGCATGGCCAGCGCCAGGCCAGTCAGCAGGAACAGCGCGTGTGGGAGCTTGAGCATGGCGGTATCCACCTGTTGTTTTTGTTGTTGAGTTGCGATTACAGCAGCTTGGTCAAGGCCTCACAAACGAATGGCGAATGCGCTGCTGATACTTTTTTAACCCGCACTTGAAAGTCAAAAAAGTATCAGTGCCGGGCAAAACCGGGGGTAGCGCACTGATTGCCGCTACGCGTATTTTGGCGTTATCCAATGTATAAGAGGCATCACCGTGCCCGTCAGCCGCGACAAACTATTCGAACATCGCCCCGCCGAACTCGAAGTGATCCTGCCCGAGCCGGACCACTGTTTTCGCTGGTTCGAACATGACTACCCGTATGACCTGGCGCGCTGGAACCACCACCCCGAGTTTGAGATCCACCTGATCCGCCAAGGCAGTGGCAAGTTGGTAGCGGGCGACTATATCGGTGCGTTCAGCGCCGGGCATGTGGCGCTGATCGGCCCCGACCTGCCCCACGACTGGATCGGCGACCTGGCCCCTGGCGAATACCTGACTGGCCGCGACGTGGTGCTGCAATTCGACGGCGCCGCCCTGCTCGCGCTGCGCAAAACCCTGCCGGAACTCGGCGACTTGCAACCGCTGTTCGAACAGGCCCGGCGCGGCCTTGAATTTACTGGCGAGACCGCTGTACAGGCAGCCGGGTTGATGGAAGCCATCGGCAACGCCCAAGGCCTGCAACGGTTGATCCTGTTCCTGCAACTGCTCGACACGCTAAAAAATGCACCCCAGCCGCAGGTAAAGGCGCTGGCCAGCCCCTGCTACGCGCCAACCCTGGATGCGCGCAGCGCCGAACGCATCAACAAAGCCTTCGATTACCTGATGCGCGAGCTGACCGGCGACTTGCGCCTCTCGGTCATCGCCCAGCAACTGCAGATGAGCGAACCCGGCTTCTCACGCTTCTTCAAACGCAACACCGGTCACGGGTTTATAGACCTGATGCGCAAGTTCCGCGTGCAACGCGCCTGCCGCCTGTTGCTGCAAAGCGACATGTCAGTGGCGGACATCTGCTTTGAAGTGGGCTACGCCAACCTGTCCAACTTCAACCGGCACTTTCGCATCGAGATGCACCAGACGCCGAGCGAGTATCGACGCGAAACCGCGATGCATTTATTCAACCGCATCGAGAAATTGATACCCAGCCAATTTTGACCAAAAGGTCGACTAATCCCTGTTTTCTCCATACTGCTCAACCCTTTGAGCAAAGTTGGTACGCCACGTGCAAACGTTTGCGGAACGAACTTGGCCGCCAAGTTCACCACTACCCGCAGAAACGGGTTCCAACCGCGTAAGAATAGGGATTTTCAATGCACCTCACCTCAAGGCGTCCCGCTTGTTTTGGTGTTTCCTTGCTACTGGCCGCCGTTACGGGAGTACTCAGCGCACCCATTTTGGCGCAGCAAAAACCCACCGATGACTCAGCACAGGGCGAAACCCTCAGCCCTGAAACCAAAAGCCCGGAAGCCAGCCCGGTAAAAAAAGGCGTGTACATGTCGGACTGGTTCAACCAGGACCTGACCCTGATCGGCAGCAAAGACATCAGCTTCGGCCCCAAGCCGCAGGATGATGTGTACCTGGAATACGAGTATTTCGGCCGCAAAGGCCCGTTCGAGCTGTATGGCTATATCGACGTGCCGAAAATCCTCGGCATCGGTAACAGTAATGACAAAGGCGCGTGGGACCATGGTTCGCCGGTATTTATGGAGCATGAGCCGCGTATCTCCATCGACTACCTGGCCGGCCGCAGTTTGGCCATCGGTCCGTTCAAGGAATGGTATGTAGCCTTTGACTGGATCTACGACCACGGCAGTAACAAGTCCAACCGCGCCAACACCTTGTACAGCGGCCTGGGCACCGACATCGACACCCATTCGCGGGTCAACCTGTCGGCCAACTTCTATGGGCGTTACCAATGGGAAAACTACGGCGCGAGCAATGAATACTCATGGGACGGCTACCGTGCGCAAATGAAGTACATCGTGCCCATCAGCAGCTTCGATAACGGTGCCTCGCTGACCTACATCGGCTTTACCAACTACGATTTCGGCTCGGACTTGCACAAGGACAACCCGGCGCGCACCGCCAATTCATTGGTGGCCACCAACGTGCTGTTGTATTCGTTCACCCACCTGCGCTTCACCCTGGTCGGTCGTTACTTCCACAACGGCGGCAACTGGGAGGATGGCAGCGAGCTGAATTTTGGCGAAGGCAACTTCCGCGCCCGCTCGGATGGCTGGGGCTACTACGCCGGTGTCGGTTACCAATTCTGATCAAGGAGCTATAGATGAACATGCTTACCCGTCTCTCGATGGCCATCGGCCTGGCCTTTTTGCCCCACGTGGTGCTGGCCGATGCTGCGGCGCCGATCAAACCCAAAGTGATGCTGATCACCATGTTCGCCCCCGAGGCGCAAACCTGGATCGACCGCCTGGAACTCAAGCAGGAAGTCCGTGTGCCAGGCCTGTCGGCCGAATACCCGGTGATCCGCTGCAACACCCAGGACGTGTGCCTGCTGGTGACCGGCATGGGCCAGACCAACGCCGCCGCGTCCACACTGGCCCTGGCGTTGTCGCCCAAGTTCGACCTGCGCCAGAGCTACTTCCTGATTGCCGGGATCGCCGGCATCAGCCCTAAACACGGAACCATCGGCACCGCCGCCTGGGCGCATTACCTGGTGGAGTTCGGCACCCAATGGGAGCTGGATTCGCGCGATGCGCCTAAAGACTGGCCAACCGGTTACATCGGCATCAACACCAAAGGCCCCAACGAAAAACCACCGTTGGACTACAAGACCGAAGTATTCGAGCTGAACCCGAAGTTGCAGGCCAAGGCGTTTGCCCTGTCGCAAAAGGTAGAGCTGAGCGAAAGCAAGGAATCCAGCGCCTGGCGTAAACACTACCCGGCCGCGCCGGCCAACCAGCCGCCGCAAGTCACGCGCTGCGACACTTTGGCGGGCAACACCTGGTTCTCCGGCACACGCCTGAGCGAACGCGCCGAGGTCTGGACCAAGTTGCTCACCGACAACAAAGGCGAGTACTGCACCACCCAGCAGGAAGACAACTCCACCTATGAAGCCTTGCTGCGCGCCAGCCGTGAAGGGTTGGTGGATATTCAGCGCTTGGCGGTGGTGCGTGCCGGCTCTGATTTCGACCGGCCGTATCCGGGTTACAGCGAAGTGGACAACTTGCTGAAGTATGCGGACCAGGGCGGGTTTGTACCGGCACTGGAGAACCTGTACCGCACGGGCAATCCGCTGGTACAGGCGATCCTGAAGAACTGGTCGGCCTGGGAAAAAGGCGTCCCTGAAGCCTAGTAAAAATCAAAATGTGGGAGCTGGCTTGCCTGCGATAGCAGTGGATCAGTCAATCATTCTCTGACTGACAGACCGCCATCGCAGGCAAGCCAGCTCCCACACTTTTAAGTCACGGGGTGGGCTACATTCAGCGCCTTGTCGACCAGCAGTTGCACACCTTCCAGCATTCGGCAGATACCCAACGCGACATTGCGTTGCGAACCCTCGATTTCAAACGCCAGGTGGTTGGCGATATCACTGATGGAAGCCAGATCCTGGGAAGCATTGACCAGCAAGGTTTCCGTGCCCAGATCGGCGCGCACGGTGAAGATGCCTTCGCTGGGTTCAGGAATGGGTTTGCCGGGGTTGAGATAGTGGTTGATCGCGCGGTAGGCGACTTCGTGCAGGGCGCTGGTGTCGTAGTCTTGATGGACTGGGGGGTTGGGGCTGTCTTTGATCATGGTGGAATCCTTCGGGAGTGGAGCCGCCACGTTTCGCGGTCAAGCGAAATAGGGTGGCAGCTATACGCGGGTTGACCGACCGGTCCCAAAGTAGCCCGGCATACCCTAAGGTATCCCGCGTACAGCTGCCGCGACACGATACAGCAGACGTAAAAAAAACGCCTGATTCGATGCGGCACATACATTTGGGGGGCAGACGGTCAAATCCGGCCGCTGAATTGGCAGCGACGCCAGTGAGGTTAGTCAGCCCGCTTCCGAGCGACAACCTGAAACCTTTGTGGGAAACGTCCGATCAAAAACAGTCCTCAAACCCAGTGAAGATCAAAATGTGGGAGCTGGCTTGCCTGCGATAGCGGTGGATCAGTCAATAACTCTCTGACTGACAGACCGCCATCGCAGGCAAGCCAGCTCCCACACTTTTTAACCGCATTAAGGCAGGAAGATGACCTTGTCCGCACTGCCCTTGTTCACTTCCTCATAGCACTGCACCCCATCCGCCAACGCCACCTCACGCAACCCTGTCGGCAACGGCAGCGAACCCTCATCAAAAAACCGCCCAAACTGCTCCAGCATCACCGCACATTGCTCGCAGTTGTAGAGCAATGAATTGATGCCCACCACCGAGCCGCCCTTGCGGTACAACGCCAGCGCCGGCAGCTGCACATGCCCATCAACCGGCGCCGCGATAATCGCGATGCGGCCGAACGCGGCTAACCCTGCGACAGCCGCGGGCAGCCAGAAACCGGTGGTGTCGAAGATCACATCGGCACCGCCCTTGAACACCGCATTCACCTGCCCGCCCAATGCGTCCGGTTGGCCCAGGGCAATCGCGTCGAAGCCCTGCGCCTGCAACGCCTCGACCTGATCCGTTTTGCGCACCGCCGCCAGCACCTGCGCACCGCGAATTTTCGCCAGCGCCAACGCCGCGCTGCCTACAGCACCATTGGCGCCAATCACCAGCAGCCGGGTGCCTTTGCCGACACCGCTGCGCTCCAGCGCATCCCAGGCGGTGGTGTATGGCACACCGAGGCTGGCAGCCTGGGCAAAGCTTAGATGCGTCGGTTTATGCGCCACGCCTTTCGCCGACACCGTGAGGTACTGCGCGTGGGAGCCGTCGGCAAAAAAACCGAGGTCACGGCCGGTGCCCCACACTGCCTGGCCAACCAGTTGCTGCGGGCCTTCCACCACCACACCGGCAAAGTCCCGGCCGGGAATACGCGGCAACGTCGTGTAGGGAAACCGGCCAAGTACGTTTTTAACGTCGCTGGGGTTCAAACCCGCCGCTTTAACCTGGACCAACACTTCACCGGCAGCCGGCAGCGGCTTGTCGACTTCAACGAAACTGAGGGCGGCGAGGTCGCCGGTGGCGGAAAATTGCAGTGCTTTCATGGCCAATATCCATCGAAGTGAAAAAAGAAATCAGGACAACCAACCGCTGACCAGCTCACGGCCCATGGGCCAGAGCTTCTCGCCGATCAACATCCCCATCAGCCCCACCAGGGCAATGGCAGGCGGCGCGGGTGAGCGAAAGTCCAGGGCACCATAGATCACGCCGACAAACAGGCCGATGGCGAGGGAAATGAGATAGTTCATAGGGGATAGTTCATAGGGTTTACGCCGGGTGGGTTGATGCGCTCAGTGTAGTGAGCCCCCCCCCGAAGCATCGGCCAAGTGCTTCAGGATTTCGGCCAAAGCCTCAACCGACGTATTGCGACGGTGCCACACCCAGTTCACGGCGGAACATGTCGCTGAAGCTGCTCGGCGAATAGCCCAAAGAACGGGCAATGCCGCTCACCGACTGGCCCTGGATCAGTTCCGCCACCGCCGTGGCTAGCTGCACCTGACGGCGCCATTCGGCAAAGCCCATACCGAGGTTGTTCTGGAACAACCGCGCCAGGGTGCGCACGCTGGCACCCGCCGCTTCGGCATGTTGCTCAAAGGGGATTTCCAGCGAGGGCGCCGCCATCACTGCCTGGCAGGCATTGATCAACCGGCGGTCCGCCCCCAGTGGCATGGCAATGCGGATCTGGGAGCGGCGCGCGCGTTGCAACTCCAACAGCGCCAGACCGACTACGGCGTCGTAATAGGCGGTATCACCGTTATCGCCTTGATCAACCAGCGTGACGATCAGCTCACGCAGCAGCCCGCCGACTTCAATCACCTGCACCTGGCTGTCCAGCGTCGCCGCCAAGGCTGGGCGCAGGTAGATATTGCGCATCTGCAAGTCCGAGACCACGCCAATCCCGTGCTCCACACCCGGTGGCAACCACACGGCGCGCTGCGGCGGTACTACCAGGGCTTCGCGCGGTGTTTCAACCCACATCACCCCGCTCATGGCGTAGAGCAACTGGCCCCAGTCGTGGCTGTGTGGCTCCACATACAACCCACGGGGGTAGGTGCGCGCCAGTGGTTGCACGGGGACGGCATGATCAGTGAGGTCGGGAGGCGCGGCCAGGGCCATGAAGCACACATCAATCAAGGGTGAGCGGCCATGGTAATGACCGCCACCCGATAAGCCGAGCGGATTTTTAGCCGTGGGCAGACTTGGCGCACTCGCAACCGGTCGACGAGGCACACGGTTCGCCATGCGCATGGTGCTCGGCGCAGCCTTGGCAGCAGTAGCCCTTGCCGTCTTTCATCACCGCGTTGGTGCCCAGTACGCATTTGCAGTGTGGGCAGGCACAGGTTTTATCAGCCATGTTCAGACTCCTTTTGCATGGTCGTCCAGGTGCAACGGGCGCTGCACCTTAAGCAGTGACTACCGGCAAGGTTTCAAGGTTCACCGCCGTTAATCGGCCAGTCGGCTGTTGCTGCGGTACATGAACACCAGCGCCACTGCCAACAGCAGCATTGCCACGATACGGCTGCCCGACAGCTCGATGGCCGGGTTGCCCAGCCAGCCGAAGTTATCGATCAGCATGCCCATGCCCAACTGCCCGACGATCACCGCCACCGTGGCCACTGCCGTCCCCACCACGGGCACTGCGCCGACCATGACCATCATGTACACCACGCCAAACAACGCGCCGGTCAACTGCCATTTGGGCACGTCCAGCAAGCTCACGGCCTGTGCGGGTTCGAAGAAGAAAATCAACAACGCCGTGCTGATTGCGCCCACCGCAAAGGTCAATAAACTGCTGCGCAACACGCCGACCGTCTGGCCCAGGCGGCCGTTGATCGCGGCTTGCACACTCAGCACCGCACCGGCGGCAATCACCAGTACCAACAACAGAATCAGATTCATCGCTTTAACCCCGTGCAATCAGAACAAGTGCCGCCACAATCAACGCCAGGGCAATCCAGCGTTCGCCATTGACCCGTTTACGCGCGGTGCCGAACCAGCCGAAATGGTCGATCAGCACGCTCTTGCCGACCTGGCCCGAGAGGATCGCGACCATGGTCATGGCGATGCCGATATGCGGCGTAGCCAAAGTCAGCACCACCACGTACATCGGCCCCAAAAAGCCGCCGATCAACTGCCAGCGCGGCAGGTCGGTGAGTGCCGGGCCTTTTTGCGCGCCGCTGAACAGCAGCAGCAAAAACAGAATCGCCGTACCGACGCCAAAGATGCTCAACGTTGCCCACAAATGCCCGACCTGTACACCCAATGGCCCGAGCAAGCCGGCCTCAACCGACAGGCCCATGCCCGCCAGAATCACCAGCGGCAACAGCAGCAATCGCAAAAGGTTTTTTTTCGGCCTGGCCTGCGCCACGCCTTCGATGGAACTTGCCTGCATACATCACCTGCGCGTCAAGAAACGAAACATGGCGCGCATTATCCGGTGGCCGTCTTGTGCGATAAATGGGAGCATGCAAACAACACCTTTGCGCATTACGCACAGCACGGAGCCACGATGCAGGGTTTGAATGAACTGAGTTTCAAGGCATTGCGCCTGTTTGTAGCCGTGCTGGATCACGGCAGCTTTTCCGAAGTGGCACGTCGCGAAGGGCTGGCGCCCTCCTCCATCTCACGGCAAATCCAATTGATGGAACAGGCGCTCGGCCAGCAATTGCTCTACCGCCATACGCGTGCGGTCAGCCCCACCGAAGCCGGGCGGCTACTGGGGCGTCATGCGCGCCTGATGCTGGAACAGTTGGAGGCCGCCGGCCAGGCCCTGCAAGAGCAGGAAAGCGAACCCAGCGGGCTGGTGCGCATCAACGCGCCGATGGTATTCGGCCAACGCCACCTGTCACCGTGGCTGGGCGAGTTGTGCCGTCGCTACCCCAAGCTACAGTTGGATATCCAGCAAACCGACACCTACGTCGACCCGCTGCAAGACGGCACCGACCTGCTGTTTCGCATCGGCGTGCTGAACGACTCCAGCATGCAGGCGCGCATCTTCGCGCCGCAGCGTTTTCGCCTCGCGGCCAGCCCCGCCTACCTGGCCCGGCATGGCACGCCGCGCCACCCCGAAGAACTGGCCAACCATCAATGCCTGGCCTACAAAGGCATCACCGGCCAGCAGCGCTGGTTCTTCCGCCGCGGCCAGGGCGACTGGACGCCTTACAGCGTCAAAGGCCCGATCACCGGCAACCACGCCGACACCCTCACCCACGCGGCGGAACAAGGCCTTGGGCTGGTGGTGTTTCCGTCCTGGCTGATCGGCGAAGGCTTGCGCGCCGGCACCTTGCAGGCGGTGCTTACGGAGTACGACGTGGCCACCACCCTTGAACCGCAACAGATTGCCGCGCTGTGGCCAGGCAGCCGGCGGCTGTCGCTGAAGGTGCGCACGGTGATTGATTATTTTGTGGAGTGTTTTGGAGCGGTGCCGTATTGGGATCGGTGAGCCCGCACCTCACACCGGATAAGCCTTGAAAGGTAAAAATTCCTCGTGGGAAAAGTAGGCCTAGTCTGATTTTTTGCGCCACTATTTTCAGCCGCCGTATGCCAGGCCAGACTCAGGCTACTTCCCCACAGGAGAGACGCCATGAAAGCGCGGCGACACGGCATAACGGATCCATTAGACCCAGCGAAAGCTCACGCCTCCAAGCTGGCTCATCAGGCCAGTACCGGCCAAATAATCATTATCACCAAGAACGGATGTGCGCTTGCCCAGCCCGTCACGGCTGGGCAACACCGGGGGCAAAGAATTGGCGTAATGAAGGGAAAACTGACTGTCCCGGACGACTTTGATGCACCATTGCCTGACGAGGTGCTGGATACGTTCCAGAAGGGATTGACCTGAAACTCCGATCAAAACAACCACTGCCCAATCAACCACGCATTCGCCCCACTGATCAGCGCAAACAGAAACCACGCCAGTAACCGCGTGGGCAAGCGGTTAACGAAGGGCCCCATCAGTTGCTTGTCGTCAGTCATGCGGATCAGCGGGTACAACGCGAAAGGCAGCTGCAGGCTGAGCACCACCTGGCTCAGAATCAGCAGTTTGCCGATGGCATCGTCGCCCATCAGCCACACCCCCAGGAACGCGGGGATCAGCGCTAGCCCGCGCGTGATCAGGCGCCGCTGCCAGCACGGGATGCGCAGGTTGAGGTAACCCTCCATGATCACTTGCCCGGCGATGGTGCCGGTAAAGGTCGAACTCTGCCCCGAAGCCAACAAGGCGATGCCGAACAGGATGCTGGCGAAGGCGCCTCCCACCAATGGGTCAAGCAGGTGATAGGCGTCCTGGATCTCGACCACTTCGGTGTGGCCGGTCTTGTAAAACGCGGCGGCGGCCAACACCAGGATCGCGGCGTTGACCAGCAACGCCAGGGCCAGGGAGCCAATGGTGTCGATACGCGCCAGCTTGACCGCGTCCTGTTTGCTGGCGAGGTCTTTGCCAATCAGGCGGGTCTGCACAATCGAGGTGTGCAAATAGAGGTTATGCGGCATCACCGTGGCGCCAAGGATACCGATAGCCAGGTACAACGGCGCTGCATCGCTGATGGCCGCCAGTGACGGGGTAAAGCCACTGAGTACGTCCGGCCAGTAAGGTTTGATCAGCACCAGTTCGATAAAGAAACACACGCCAATGGTTGCAACCAGCGCCAGCATGATCGCTTCCAGGCGGCGGAAACCGCGGTTTTGCAGGGCCAGGATCAATAGTGTGTCGAACGCGGTGATCACGATACCGGTCGTCAGCGATACGCCGAGCAACAAGTGAAACGCCAAGGCGCAACCGAGGACTTCAGCCAGGTCGGTAGCGATAATGGAGATTTCCGCCAACACCCATTGCGTGCGCGCGGAGCGTTTGCTGTAGCGCTCACGGCACAGTTGCGCGAGGTCTTTGCCGGTGGCGATGCCCAGGCGCGAACACAGGCACTGCACCGCCATCCCGGCCAGGCTGGCCAGCAGCACCACGAATAGCAGGCTGTAGCCGTAACGAGAACCGGCTTCGATGGCGGTAGCCCAATTGCCGGGGTCCATGTAACCGATGGAGATCAGCAGGCCGGGGCCGGCAAACATCAGCGCCCGTTTGAAAAACGAGGCCTTGGGGTCGACGATAACGGAGCCGGCCACTTCCGGCGGGCAGAACGGGGCAGTGGCGATTTTCGGCAGGCTGAATTTCACGCGGTATCCCAGGCAAACACACAAGTCAGGGCCGCAGCTTATCAGTCCGACGCGACCGTGCGCATCACCGTCTCCCGGGGCAAGTCGAACGCTTCGACGACTTGCACCACCAGGTCCATCTCCTGGTTCAACGCTTCGCGCTCCATGCGCTGGCGTATCACGCCAATCACCAAGACCGCCAAGGTGGTGATCGAATAGGCCGGGCCGGAAAACGCTCGCACGCCCGTTACCAGCAACATCGCCGCCGCCAGCGCCTGGCCCACCACCGGAATTGCGGTGGCCGCGCCGCGCCGCAAGATAAACCCGGTGAGCCCCGCCAACGCCGTGCCGCTCAGGGCGGTGGTGGCCGAGCGGCCGATATCGATACGATTGAACAGGCCCTGCTCTTTTTGCGCGGCCGCCTTAAGCTCGGCGTCGAAGGCCTGGCGGTCGGCGCGACTGAGTTTGTCCTTGTACTGCTCGATGAGCTTTTCCGCGACCTGTGCCTCGATATCTGCCAGCACCACGGTTTCAAGCGGCCCATCGAACTTGATGCCCAGCCGCTGTGCGACATCTTCGGCGATCTGGCGATAACTCACGCCATGGCCACGGGCGATGTTCATAAAGCTGTCACCGCCCATGCGTTGCAGCTCGATGGCCAGTTTCAGCGGTTCACGTACATCGGCATCGATCGAGGCACTGCGTTTTTGTGCCATCAACTCAGCCAGAAACTTAAGCTCCTCCGGCCGCGCCTGCACCAGCGCGGGGAACAGTTCCACGTCCTCCTCGGCAAAACGCACTTCGCTGCTGCGCAGGTCAGCGCGGATCAGGCCACGCCGTTCCTGCAGCAGGTCGGTGTACTGCACCACCGTTTTCAACTGCGGCCAGTAGGCGGCGTGGTCGAAGGTGGCCAGGTGCACATTGGTGACCTTGGCCTTGAGTGCGGGGGTGACGTCGATCGCATACCGGCCTATGCAGCGCTCGGTGTCCGGCTTGATGGCAAGCGCCCAGTCCTTGCTGGAGTAGCAGTTGATCACGCGCCCTTTGAGGGGCGCCGACACTTCATCCCAGGGGCTGGACGTACTGATCGCGCCACCCATCAGCAACACATTGTTAAGCGGCAATTGGCGGGCGACCTCGGGGCTGGCCAGCAGACTCTTGACCAGGATACGCGCGCCCAGGGAATGCCCGATCAGGTTGATGCGCCGCACGGGCAGCGCTTCGCCGTGCAGGTAATGGGCAAGCTCAGGCAATAACGTCTTGGCCACTTCATCGACACGCGCCTCGACACTTTTGTAATGGTCAAGAAAGTAGGCAATCGCACGGCCCACACCCACGGTTGCCGCGCCCAGGCCGCCACCGCCAAGCATTGCGGTAATCACATCTTTAAAGGGAGCAAAAAGGTTTTCCAGAAAGTGACCCGCCGGCCAGAACAGCATCAGGTTGGTCGAGCCTTCGATGCTTGCCAGTTGTTGCGTGAAATTGCCCAGTTGCTGGCGGTTGAAGAACGCCGAATAACCGTGAACATAGAGATTGAGCACATCCCCCTGAGGCTCGCCACACAACAGGAACGTGGGCTTGCGGGTGCGGTGCATTTCATCCCACTGGTGTTGCATGGGCCGGTGACTCCTGATGACGTTGGGCCGCGATAGTAACAAAGCAGGACCGCCTGCAAGGTGAATCCTGACCAGCGTGTGAGCTTTTTAGAACAACGACACGGCCTTGGACTTGGCCAGGTAGCGCGCCGGTGAATCGCCCAAGTGGCGGCGGAACAGCGCGGTGAAGGCGCTGGGGCTGCTGAAGCCCAATGCAAATGCGACCTCGGTGATCGAGGCGCCGTGGCTGAGTTGCGCGGTGGCCTCCAGCAGGCAGACTTGCTGGCGCCACGCCACGAAGGTCATGCCGGTGTTTTCCAGGAAGTGACGAGTAAAGGTCCGCCGGCTCATGCTCGACCAACTCGCCATTTGATCGAGGGACACGGTTTGCGCAGGCGCGTCCAGAAAGCGCTGGCAAGCCCTCGCCAAACGCGGTTCAGAGGGCAGCGGCGCACTGAGGGGCAAGGCCGACAGCGTACTGATTTCGTCGATCAGCAGCGTCAATACACAGTGCCGCCGCACCTCGGACGTTGCCGATGCCCCGCACGTCAATGCCGCTTCCAGAAGATGCCTGAGCAGTGGCGACACCTCGAAAACCTGGCAGTGTCCCTGCAGCCCTGCGCGCTCGGCGGCTTGAGCATCGAGGTAGGTATTGAGCATCACCACATCGCCGCGCATGTGCATTTCATGGGCAATGCCACCGGGCACCCAGACGGCCCGCTGCGGCGGCACCACCCAGTTGCCCAGGTCGGTGAACATTCTTAAGGCACCGGTGGAAGCATAGGCAAACTGGCCGCGCGGGTGCGTATGCCGGGCAAACACACTGCCGCACGGGTATTCACGCAGGGTCACAAGCGCTTCGGGGTCGTTGTCGTTAAAGGTCGGAATCATGGCCCGATCTTGTCAAAGTATGACCTGGCATAGCAAGCGGGCCATACGCCCGAGTTCTAACCTTCAACCCTTTGAAGCAACCGGTTCGAAGGAACGTCCATGCACAAGAAACACCTGGCACTTGCCCTGTTGGTCACGCTGGCCTGGGGGCTGAATTTCCCCATCACCAAACTGGGCCTGCGGGCCATCGACCCTTTTTTACTCACCGGCCTGCGCTTCGCCCTCGCCGCCTTGCCCCTGGTGTTCGTCATCAAGCGCCCCGCCGTGCCATTCGGTTATGTAGCGGCCTATGGCGTGATCTTCGGGCTGGGCATGTGGGGTGTGATCAACTATGGCATCCAGCTTGGGGTGAGCCCGGGGATTGCCTCATTGCTCATCCAACTCAGCGTGTTTTTCACCCTGGGTTGGGGTTGTGTGCTGTTTAAGGAGAAAATCCGTGTGGCGCAGTGGTTCGGGGCCTTTCTCGCGTTGATCGGACTAACCGGGATCATCGCCAACCAGCAAGGCGAACACGCTGCGCTCGGCGTGCTGATGATCGTGTTCAGCGCACTGGCGTGGAGCATCGGCAACGTCATCATCAAGACGTCGGGGGTTAAAGAAATCTTTTCGTTCATGGTCTGGGCCAGCCTGTTTCCGCCAATCCCGCTGTTCCTGATGGCCTGGTGGGTGCACGGCGACGGTGCGTTCGTAAGCCTCCCCGCCAACCTCGACCTCACCGCCGTGTGGTCACTGCTGTTTCAGGTTTACCTGGCCACGCACTTTGCTTACTGGGGCTGGAACACGTTGCTCAAGGCGTACCCCGTGTCCACGGTAGCGCCGCTGTCGCTATTGATCCCGGTGTTCGGGATTGCCAGTTCGATGTTGATACTGGGCGAGCGTGTTTCCACAGCCAATCTGGTCTTTATCGCAGTGATTATCAGCGGCTTGGCAGTCGGGCTTTATCGCAAACCGATTGTGCATACCAGTAGATAGTCATGACAGAAACTTGGGATATTGTTCGCGCATTCGCTCTATTAGCATTCGTCGGGTCGTGTATTCAACCGAGGAAATACCATGAGCATGCCCGAATTTTTTGTCACCCCAGGCTATGGCGATACCATGCGCGAACACCTGCACTATTCCCAAGCAGTGAAAATCGGTAACCGCGTAGAAACGTCAGGCCAGGGCGGCTGGGACGATGAGTTCCAGATCCCCGCCGACCTCAGTGAAGAAATCGCCCAGGCGTTTCACAACCTGGACCGAACCCTGGCCACCGCCGGCGCGGGTTGGGAGCATGTGATTCACATAAACTCCTACCACGTCGGTGGGTTTGCACCTGAGGTCAACGAAGCAATGGTCCAGCAATACCGGCGCTACATGCCCCACCATGCGCCGATCTGGACGCAAGTCGGCGTCGAGGCCCTGGGACTGCCAACCATGCGCGTGGAGATACGCGTAACCGCGATTATTCCCTGACCCCAAACGTGCGGATCACCCACTCGGTAAAGACCTTGAGCCGCGCACTCTGATGACGGTTAGGTGGGTAGAGGATGTGCAATGGCGTGGCCGGGCGCGACCAACCCGGCAGCACCTCAACCAACTGGCCGGTATCGAGGTAGTGCTGCACGATCGACTTGAAGTGCTGCCCCACACCAAGGCCCGCGAGCAGCATTTCCTTGAGGCCGTTGCCTTCGTTAGTCGAAAAAGCGCAGTCGTTGACCTCGATACGTTGCTGGCCCTGCTCAAAAATCAGCGGCTCCGGCTTGCCCGACCCAGCAAAAAAATACCCGGCCCTAAGGTGGTTGTTTACAAGGTCTTCGGGCGAAACCGGCAAACCCCGGCGCGCCACGTAACTGGGTGCCGCACAGGTCAGGTATTCAAGGTCCGCCACCTTGCGCCCGATCATCGCCATGTCTTCCAGCTTGCCAGCACGGATCACGCAATCGGCGCCCTCCCCGACGATATTCACCGCACGGTCGCTGATGCCCAAGGCGATGGTGATATCGGGGTACTCACGATGAAAGTCCACCAACGCCGGAATCAACAGGCAATTGGCAAACGAGGCCGGTGCATCCACGCGCAGGTGCCCGCCGGGCTTGAGGATCTGCCCGCGTGCGGCGCTGTCCACTTCATCCAGCTCAGCCACCAGCCGTCGCGCATGGCGGTAATACTCCAGCCCTTCAAGCGTGGGCGCCAGGGCGCGGGTGGTTCGGTGCATCAGCTGGGTACCCAGGTGTCTTTCCAGGTCAGTGATGAGTTTGCTGACGGTAGAGCGTGGCAGCGCCAACTGGTCGGATGCACGGCTGAATGAACCGGTATCGACAACACGGACGAAGGCGCGCATGGCCAGGAGCTGATTCATCGGGGTGGTCCACTGTGACTTAGTGAGCGAAGTTGTCGATCTTGACCTGGCCATCCGGGAAGGTCGCGATGATTTCCAACTCGCCGCCCATCGCCTGGATGTAGTCACGCAGCGTGCTGATGTACATGTCGGTACGCCGCTCCATCTTGGAAACCGCTGCCTGGTTGATATTCAACGCCTTGGCCAGGCTTTCCTGGCTCAGTTGCTGGGCCTTGCGCAGCTCATGCAGGGGCATTTCCTTGAGGTGCTGGCGGAACAGCTGCTCGGCTTCGGCACGCGACTGCGGGGTCATGCGCGCTTGAAGTTCAGCGAATTTTTTAGCCATGGTGACGGGCCTCTTTACGCAATGTTTGCAAATGGATGTCGTACACATTTTCGGCCAAGGGCACATGCACCTCGTACCACCTGGGGTGTGCGGCTTTATCGCCGCCGATCAGCAGGACAGCGCAGCGCCGGGGATCAAATGCATACAGCACTCGATAAGGCCGGCCGGCGTGCCGGACCCGCAGTTCCCGCAGGTTGCCATGCCGGGAACCCTTGATATCACTGGTATGGGGGAAGCCCAGGCCAGGCCCGAAAAGCCCCAGCAGATCTACGCTGGCGGACACGGAGACTTGCTCCTTTGCGCCCAGTTCATCCCACCATTCTGCGAATTCATCCGTGTATTCAACGTCCCAATCCATGCGAATATGCCACCTAAGGAATATAAACTCAAGGGCATACTTTAGATTCAGAAAAGACTGCATTACCAGCCGGGCTCCAGGGGAAATTGTTTGTACATCCTTCTGACCAGACGCTGAGCAACAACCCTGCCCTATTGGCAAACCATCGAATAGCGTTAAGAAATATTTCCAAAAAAAAACCGCCCTTTCGGGCGGTTAAAAATACTCGGCTTTGATCAGAAACCGAGGGAGAAGCTGATCGTCATCGCATGGTCTTTATCGTTGCGCGACAATTGGCCGGAATAGCCCAGGCCCAACTTGCCATTCTGACTGATCTGGTAGTCCACGCCCGCTTCCACCACCGCGCTGTCCTTGGCGATCGGCACACCTTGGGTGCTGAACGATGCACCGCCGTTGATAAAGCTCAGGTCGGCATCCGGCTTGGTGTCGCCAAAGGCATGACGCCAGCCGATGCTGCCCCGTGGGGTGATTTTCGAGCCGTTGCCCAAGGTGATGGTTTGGCCGATGCGCACGCCCAGGGTCGAGAAGGTCACGTCCTGATCGGCATCACCGCGCAGGGCCGCCGAACCGCCTTTCTCCTTGATCGTATCGCTGTCGTAGTTGACGTAAGCCAGGCCGGCGAACGGTTCTACTACCACTTTGCCGGTTTCAATGGTGTAGCCCACTTCACCGAACACTTGCGCGCTGCGCGCTTTGTAGTCGGCTTTGAGGCGTTGCCCCACGCCGCCTACGGCCACATCGCGTTTGCTTTCGATGTCGTGCCAGCTGTATGCCACGCCCATGCGAGCGGCGAAGGCTTCCTGCTGGTACGCGGTGTAGGCCATCAAGTGGTAGCTGTCGACGTCGGCGCTGGAGCTGCGGCGCTTGGCGTCCAGGTCGCTGCGGGTGTAGCCGGCGGCCACACCGACGCGCCAGGCGTCATCCACTTGTTTGTCGGTGCCGAGCAGGAAGCCGCCGAGGTTGCGGTCCAGCTTGGCGGTGTTGCTGTCGCCGCCCATGTGGCCCCAGGTGCCCAACACACGCATCCAGCCGACCATTTCGCCGTGGCAACCGGCGCTGCTCAGGCGGTTTTCGCTGGGCGCCAGGCTGTTGCGTGGGTCATCTTCGCGGTAGCAGCCGGGCTGACGCAGGCGCTCGTTGACCGCGTCACGCACGTAACGCGAATCTTCGAGCATGGCGCTGGCGGTGCTGGCATGAATTTCCCCGGACAAACTGTCGAACGCGGCGCGCGCCCCGGCAACATTGGAGTTCAGCAGCGCGTTCTGCACCGTTGCGCCACCCACCGCGGCACCGCTGTCCAACGCGGCGGCCACGCCACGTTGGTTACCAGTGGCTGCCACGCTGGCGTAGCTGACGTTGTTGCGGCTAACCGCCAGCGCCACCTGAGTAGGGCTGTAGTTCAACGCGGTATTGAGGAACGCCAGGTTCTCCAGGTTGGTGGTGCCGAAGGTGCCGTTCACTGCACCCGCCGTGAGCAGCGTGTAGGTGGCCGGGCCGGCGTACGGCGCCAGGTTGACCACATTCAACGTGCCGCCCAGGTTCGCCGTACCCCCAACGGCCAGGGAGCCGGTCGACGATGGGGTGATGAGCAGGTTCAACGCGCCGGTACTGCCATTAGTGAAGTTACCGGCCACCGTCAGCTTACCGTTATCAGGTGTGACGCTGCCGTTGTTGACCAACGCGCCGACGCTGCCGTTGCCGGTCAGGCCTGCACCGTTGGCGACGGTCACCTGCCCACCAAACACCGCGCCTGGGTTGGCCGCGTTGCCGACTTGCAGTACGCCCTGGTCCACCGCCACCGTGCCGCTGAATGGCTGGTTGCCGGTCAGCAACAGCGCGCCGGCGCCTTGTTTGGTAATGCTGCCGGTTCCGCTCAATACACCATTAAAGGTGCCGTTAGTGGGTTGGACAAACAACAGTTGCGCATTGTTGAGGATGCGACCCTGCAAGCTCAGCGTGTTACCGGCCAGCGTACCGCCACTGACGGTCGTGCCACCGGAATAGGTGTTGGCGCCGGTCAACAGCAAGGTGCCGGCGTCAAGTTTGTTGATCGACCCGGCCCCCACGATTGGCGCAGCCACTTCGGTAGTGACGCCCGAATTGACACGCACCACTGCCGCACCGGTTGGCGACAAGGTCCCACCTGCGCCTGCCGTCAGCGTGTAACCAGGGTCAAGGAATTGCAGGCCAGTAAAGCCTTGGTTGCCGACCACAGTGACAGTACCGCCCTGCCCGCCGAACACGGCAAACTGGTTATTTGACGCCTGGCCCTGGGTACCGGTTGGATCGGTCCAGTTGGTGCCTGGGCCCCAGGTACCACTGCCCCCGGTGATAGTGCCGTCAGGGTTGGTGGTGCCGCCGTTCCAGAACTGGATTTGCCCCGGCGTGGTTTGCACCAGCAGGTTCAGTTGGTTGGCCAGCGCCGTTTGCAGGCTCAGATTACCCACGCCGACCGGCAGCGAGCCGAGGGTCAGGCCGTTGTCGGTCAAGGCGCCGCCGTAGCGGAACAGTTGATAAACGCCGAGTCCGAAGCCCCCGGCATCGGTAACGTTGAGCGTGCCATCAAGGGTCAGGTTGCCCGCCACATTCACCGCCGTGGTGGATGCGCCAGGCGCGCCGAGGGCGAAGTCCAGGGCAGTGCCCGACGACAACGCCAGCGAACCCACCGACAGCGGCGTCGCCGCCCCGGCCTTGAGGGTCGAGCCATCGGCCATCGTCACAGCACCGCCCAGGCTGCCGCTGCCGCCAAGGGTCGCGCCGCTGGCTACCTGCACCGCTGCGCTGTTCAAGGTGCCGTTGACCAGCAAGCTGCCGGCGTTGACGTTGGTGTTGCCGGTCAAGGTGTTGTTGCCAGTCAACAGCAACGCGCCGGTGCCGGTTTTATTCAGCACGCCTGCGCCGGTAAGGTTGCCGGTGTAGGTGCCATCGGTGCCTTGCTCGAAGGTCAGGGCCGCATTGTTGGCAATCGCGCCTTGCAAGCTGTTGGTGTTGCCGGTGGTGGTGCCACCGTTAAGGGTGGTGCCGCCGCTGTAGGTGTTGGCGCCGGTCAACAGCAGCGCACCGTTGCCGTTTTTCACCAGGCTGCCGGTGCCGCTGACCACGCCGTTAAGCGCTAGTGCATTGCTGCCGACCAGGGTCAGCGGCCCACTCAGGCTGATGGCGTTGGCCAGTTGCAGGTCGGTGCTGCCATCCAGCGCCGCAGCGCCGCCGACGGTGAGCGCGCCGCTGCCCAATGCGGCGTTATTGCCCAGGGTCAGTTGCCCGGCGTTCAGGCCGGTGCCGCCACTGTAGGTGTTGGCGCCGTTGAGCGTCAGGGTTGCCGCGCCTTTTTTCAGCAGGCTGCCATTGCCGCTGATACTGCCGTTAAGCGTCAGCGCATTGCTGCCGCCGATGGCCAGTGCACCATTGAGTACCGCAGCGTTGCCGAGTGTGACGGCCGCGTTGCTGTCCAGGGTGGTGCCGTCGGCCGCCGTCAGTGCGCCACTGCCCAGCGCGCTGTTATTGCCGACTACCAGCGTGCCGCCATTGAGCGCAGTGCCGCCGGTGTAGGTGTTGGTGCCGTTAAGCACCAAGGTGCCAGTGTCGAGTTTGGCCAGGGTGCCAGCGCCACCGAGCGTGACGCCCAACGTTGCGGTGGCGTTCGGGTCGACACGGATCGCCGTGTTGCCGGTGCCGCCATTCACCAGGTTGAGCACGCCCGCCGTGCCGGAGGCCAGGTTGTAGCCATCGGTAACGAACTGCATGCCGGTGAGGTTTTGCGTGCCCTCCACGGTCACGTTACCCGCCGCGCCCTGGAACACTGCAAAGCTGTTGTTCCAGTTCTGGTTGAGGGTGCCGTCAACGTTGGTCCAGTTGGTGGTGCCAGTGCCCCAGGTGCCGTTGCCGCCGTCGATGGCGCCGTTGCCGATCAGGTTGGCGCCGTCCCAGAACTGCACGGTGGTATTGGGCGCAGTCACCAGCAGGTTGACCTTGTTGCTGATGGCCGTCTGCACTTGCACATCGCCCGGAATCACACTGCCCGGCAAACTGCCAAGGGCCAGGCCATTATTGGTGAGTGCCCCGCCGTAGTTGATGATGTTGTAGACGCCGCTGCCAAAGCCGCCGATATCGGTGACGTTGAGTTTGCCGCCCAAGGTCAGATCGCCGCCGACATTCAGCAGCCCGCTGCCACCGCCCACCACCGGCACGCCGAGGCCGACGTCCAGGTTGGCGTTATTACCCAGCACCAACGAGCCCACCGACAGCGTGCTGCCGGCGTTCAGGCCGATGTGCCCGCCATCAGCCACCGTCACCGCACCCGCTAATGAGCCAGTACCGGCCAGCGTCGCACCGTTGTTCACCGCCACCGTGCCACTGGCCAGTGAGCCGCTCACATTTAAAGTGCCGCCATTGACGTTGGCCGCGCCGCTGATCCCATTGGTGCCGCTCAGGTTGAGCACGCCGGTGCCGTTTTTATCCAGGTTGCCGGCACCGTTGAGCGTACCTGCGAAGGTGTTGTCGAGGTTGCTGCCACCCACCGCCAGCGTGCTGCCGCCCGCCACTTGAATCGCGCCGGTACCGGTCAGGGTATTGAGGCTGGCATTGCCACCCAGGTTGAGGCTGGCACCGCTGCCGACGTTGACGCCGGAGGTGTTGCCCAAGGCCGCGTTACCTGTAGTGGTCACACTGCCGCCGAGCACATTGAGTGGACCGGTGAAGGTGTTGTTACCACTGAGCAGCAAGTCCGCCGCGCCATTTTTGATCAGCGCCGCATTGCCGGCCAACACACCCGCCAGGGTCAGGTTGTTGTTACCGGCCACACTGAGGTCGGCATTCAAGTTGACGGCGTTCGCCAGTACCAGCGGCACGCTGTTGTCCAACGTACTTGCTCCATTGACGGTCAAGGCGCCGGAACCCAAGCCCGTGGCATTGCCGACAGTCAGCGTACCGGCCGCGAGGGTGGTGCCGCCGCTGTAGGTATTGGCGCCGTTGAGGGTCAGGTTGGCAGTGCCGTTCTTGATCAGCGATCCGGTGCCATCGACCACACCGCCAAGCGCCAGGTCGTTGCTGCCAACCACGGTCAGCGCAGCATTGAGCGTGGAGTTATTGGCCAGCGCCACTGCGGCACTGGTATCCAGCGTCGCTGCGCCGTTGACGGCCAGGCTGCCGGTGCCAAGTGCCGAACCATTGCCCAGTACCAAGCCACCTGCGTTCAACTGCGTACCGCCGAGGTAAGCATTGTTGCCGTTGAGTGTCAGGTTGCCCGCCCCACTTTTAGCCAGGCTGCCAACCCCGGTGACCAATCCATCAAGGGTCAGGTCGGCGCTGCCGAGAATGCCCAGGTTGCCCGCCAGGTTCACGGCGTTTGCCAGGGTGGCTGCACTGCTGGTATCGAGCGTGGTGCCTGCCGCCGCATTCAGCGCGCCGGTGCCCAGCGCAGTGTTAGAGGCCAGGATCAACCCGCCGGCGTTCAATGCCGTCGGCCCTGCATAGGTGTTGTTGCCACTCAAGGTCAGGCTGGCGATGCCGTTTTTGATCAGGCTACCGGTGCCGGCCACGCTGCCGGCCAGGGTCAGCGCGTTGCTGCCGCCGACTGTCAGCGTGCCGTTGACGTTCACATCATTGGCCAGGCTGACAGCGGCATTGCTGTCCAGGGTGGTGCCATTGGACGCGGTCAACGCACCGCTGCCCAACGCACTGTTATTGCCGACCACCAACGTACCGCCATTGAGCGCGGTGCCGCCGGTGTAGGTGTTGGCGCCATTGAGCACCAAGGTGCCCGCATCCAGCTTGGCCAGAGTACCGCCGCCATTGAGGGTGACGCCCAGGGTCGCGGTGGCATTCGGGTCAACGCGCACGGCGGTGTTGCCGCCGGTGCCGTTGAACAAGGTCAAGGCCCCCGCCGTGCCGCCGACCACGTTGTAGCCGTCGGTGACAAATTGCAGGCCGGTAATCGCTTGGGCGCCGTCCACGCTGACAGTACCCGCCGCGCCCTGGAAGACCGCAAAGCTGTTTGGCGCCCAGGCTGCGTTGAACGAACCGTTGACGCCTGTCCAGTTGGTGGCGCCGCTTGTCCAGGTACCGCTGCCGCCCTCGATGCTGCCATTACCGGTGGTTTGGCTGCCATCCCAGAACTGCACGGTGGTGTTGCCGTTGACCAGCAGGTTGATCTGGTTGCCGATTGCTGTTTGCAGGTCCAGGTCGGTGGCCGGGATATTCACCGGCAAGCTGCCCAACTGCAGGCCGTTATTGGTCAGGCCGCCGGTGTAGTCGATCAACCGGTAGATACCGGGGCCGAAGCCACCGATATCGCTGACATTCAGCGTGCCGTCCAGGGTCAGGTTACCGCCCACATGAATCAGCGCCGTGCCGCCGGTAGACGGGGCGCCGAGCCCGGCATCGAGGTTGGAGTTGGTATTGAGCACCAACGAGCCGACTGTCAGGGTGTTGCCCGAGTTGACGGCCAGGTGGCCACCGTCGGCAATGTTGACGGCCCCCACCAGGGTGCCGGTGCCGCCGAGGGTGGCGCCATTAGCCACATTCACGTTGGTACTGGCCAGCGCGCCGTTGACCAGCAGGCTGCCGGCGTTGACCTGGGTGTCACCGGTCAACACGCTGAGGCCGCCGAGGGTCAAGGCACCGCTGCCGATTTTGTTAAGACCGCCCAACCCGGCGAGTACGCCGCCGAACGTGCTGTCGAGGTTATTGCTGCCGACACTCAAGGTGCTGCCGGTGCCAACAACGGCCACGCCGTTGCCGGTGAGTGCACCCAGGCTGGCCGAGCCACCCAGGTTCAATTGCGTGCCACTGCCCAGGTTGACCCCGGCGCCTGCGCCCAGCGCGCCATTACCCACGGTGGTAAGGCTGCCTGCTTGCACATCGAACAGGCCGGAGAAGGCGTTGTTGCCAGTCAGGGCCAGGTCGCCAGTGCCGGTTTTGATCAGATTGGCGCTCCCCCCCACCACACCCGCCAGCGTCAGGTTGTTATTCAGGCTGCCCACCGTGAGGTTGGCGTTGACATTGACCGCATTGGCCAGCACCAGTGGCGTGCCATTGTTTAGGTTGGCCGCGCCGCCCACCGTCAAGGCGCCCGTCCCGAGGGCTGTCGCGGTGCCCAGGGTCAAAGTACCCGCATTGAGGGTCGTTCCGCCGCTGTAGGCATTGAGGCCATTGAGGGTCAGGTTGGCCGCGCCATCCTTGACCAACGCGCCGGTGCCCGTGAGCAGGCCGCCCAGGGTCAGGTCATTGTTGCCAGCCACCGTCAAGGCAGCGTTCAGCACAGCACCATTGCCGATGCTCAGCGCGCTGCTGTTATCGAGCGTCGATGCACCACCCACCGTCAGGTTGCCCAGGCCCAGCGCGAGGTTATTGCCCAGGGTCAATGTGCCCGCGTTCAGCGTCGTGCCGCCGAGGTAGGTATTAGCACCATTGAGGATCAGGTTGGCTGCGCCATTTTTCGTGAGGCTGCCAGCACCATTGATTGCACCGCCCAAGGTCAGGTCAGCCGTGCCGCCTATACCCAGGTTGCCTGCCAGGTTGATCGCGTTATTGGCAGTGACCGCCGCACTGGCATCCAGTGTCGTGCCGCCAGCCGCATTCAACGCGCCAGCGCCCAAGGCATTGTTGGCGGCCAGGATCAGCCCACCCGCGTTCAAGGCCACAGGCCCGAGGAAAGTGTTACTTGCGCCCAGGGTCAAAGTGGCCGCGCCGTTTTTGATCAGGCCGCCAACGCCGCTGATCCCGCCATTAAGGGTCAGCGCGTTGCCGCCCGCGACAGTGGTGTCGCCGTTCAAGAGCACCGTGTTGCCCAAGGTGATGGCAGCATTACTGTCCAGTGTCGTCCCGGCCGCTGTCGTCAACAGGCCGCCGCCCAGTGCAGTGTTGCTACCGACGATAAGCGCGCCGCCATTGAGCAAGGTGCCACCGGTATAGGTGTTGGCGCCGTTGAGCACCAGGGTGCCGGTGTCGAGCTTGTTCAAGGTGCCGGCGCCATCGATATTGACCCCGACGGTCGCGGTTGCGCCCGGATCTACACGCATCGATACATTGCCACTGCCGCCATTGATCGCAGTCAATTGCCCGCCTGCGCCGCTGACCAGGTTGTAGCCGTCGGTGACAAACTGCAGGCCGGTAAAGGCTTGCGGGCCTTGCACGGTGACCGTACCGGCAGCACCGGTGAACACCGCAAAGCCACTGGACCAAGGTGAGTTGGTCAAGCCATCGGCGGACGTCCAGTTGGTACCGCCGGCGGTCCAGGCGCCCGTTCCGCCATCCACCACGCCGTTGGCGATAGCTTGGCTGCCGTCCCAGAAGCGGATATTGGGCGCCGACACCACCAGGTTGACCTGGTTGCCGACCGAGGTTTGTACCAGCAGATCGCCGAGGCCATAACCCACGGGAACACCGGCTACCGTCAGGCCACCGGTCAGGCCGCCGGTGTAGTTGATCAGGCGATAAGTGCCCGCGCCAAAACCACCGGCATCGGTGACGTTCAGGTTGCCGGCGAGCGCCACGTTACCGCCGACATTGAGCAAGGAAGTGAGGGATGGCGCACCGAGGGCAACATCCAGGTTGCCACCCGCGACCATGTTCAGTGCACCGGCTGACAAGGTATTGCCGCTGCTCAAGGCCAAATGGCCGCCGTTATTGACGTTCAGCGCACCCAATAACGAACCGGTACCGGTCAGCGTACCGCCGTTGTTGACATTGACCTGGGCGCTGGCCAGGGAACCACTGAGGTTCAAGGTGCCTGCATTGATCGCCGTGTTGCCAGTGACGCCATTGATGCCGGTAAGGTTGAGAGTGCCGGTGCCGACCTTGATCAGCCCGCCAGCGCCACTCAAATCACCATCAAACGTACTGGTGGTGTTGACCCCGCCAACGGTCAAGCTGTTGGCGCCACTCAGTTGCACGCTACCGCTGCCGCTCAAGCCGGCCAGGCTGACGTCGGTGGCCAGGTTGACCCCGGCGCCCGCACTCACGTTAACCCCGGAAGTGCTGCCCAAGGCATTGGCATTGAGCAACGTCAGGCTGCCGGAGACCACGTTCACGGCGCCGGTGAAGGTGTTGTTGCCGGCCAGGGTCAGGTCGGACAAACCATTTTTGATCAGGTTGCCAGCGCCGCTGACCACGCCGTTCAGGCTCAGGTCGTTGTTGCCGGCGATCGTAAGGTCAGCATTCAGCGCAAGGGCATTGCCGATGCTAAAGGACGCGCTGGTGTCCAGGGTCGCCGCACCGCCGACGGTCAAGGCGCCGCTGCCCAGGCCATTGGCGTTGCCCAGGGTCAAGGTCCCGGCATTGAGGTTGGTGCCGCCGCTGAAGGTGTTGTTGCCGTTGAGGGTCAGGTTGGCCAGGCCACTTTTGGTCAGCGGCCCTGCCCCACTGAGCACACCCGCCAGGGTCAGGTTATTGGTACCGCCGGCCGTCAACCCGGCGTTGAGCACAACGTTGTTGCCCAGGCTGAATGCCCCGCTGCTGTCCAGCGTCGACGCGCCGCCAACGGTCAAGTTACCCAGACCCAGGGCTGAGTTGGAGCCCGCCGTCAGGGTGCCCGCATTGAGCGTGGTGCCGCCCAGGAAGTTGTTGACGCCGTTGAGCACTAGATTGGCGGCGCCGTTTTTGGTCAGGCTGCCAGCGCCATTGATCGTACCGGCCAGCGTCAGGTCGGCGGTGCCGCCAATGCCCAGGTTGCCGGCCAGGTTGACCGCGTTGGCGAGGGTCACCGCCGTCGTGGCGTCCAGCGAAGTGCCCGCAGCCGTATTCAGCGCGCCCGTCCCCAGGGCGGTGTTGGTGCTGAGCAACAAACCGCCGGCATTCAGCGACGTTACACCGCTGCGGGTGTTGTTACCGGCCAGGGTCAGCAGGCCCGCGCCGGTTTTGGTCAGGCCGCCGACGCCGGACATCACGCCGCTCAGGGTCAGTGGGTTGGCGTTGAGCAGGCTGAGATCGCCGGTCAAGACGACATTGTTGTTCAGTAATGAGGCGCCACTGGTGTCCAGGTTGGCAGTACCTGTCACATTCAGGTTGCCGCTGCCCAGGGCATTGTTATTGCCCAGCACCAGGGTGCCGGCGCCCAGGTTGGTGGCGCCGCTGAAGCCGGTGTTGACGCCATTGAGCGTCAGGCTGCCCGCGCCGCTCTGGGTAAGCCCACCGTTGCCGGTAATGGCGCCGTTCAGGCTCAGCGTACCGGCCACATCGGTCGTCAGGTTGTCGTTAAGCGTGAACGTGTTGGCAAGGCTGACTGTGCCAGGCGCCTGCAAAGTCGATGCGGCCGTGACGGTGACAGCGCCGCTGCTCAGCGCCAGGTCATTGCCCAACTGCACCGAACCGCCGGACAGCGTGGTGGCGCCGGTGTAAGTGTTAGCGGCATTGAGGATCAGTTGACCCGTGCCCGTCTTGGTCAAGCCGCCGGTGCCCGAGAGCACGCCGCCCAGGGTCAGCCCGGTATTGGCGCCCTGGACGGTCAACCCGCCGGTGCCCAGCGTGAGCAGGTTAGCCAGCGTCAGGTTATTGGCCGTTGCCTCGATAATCCCGCCATTGGCGGTGATTGCCCCAGTACCGAACGTCGCACTGTTATCGAACTGCGAAATGCCACCATTGAGCGTTGTGCTGCCGCTGACCAACGGCCCCTGCAACGTCCAGGTGCCGCCGTTGATGGTCAGGTTGTTGAAGTTGACATAGGTGGCGCTGGACGCCGTGCCAGTGCCGCTGCTGCCGGTGGCGCCGGGGTTTTGCAGGATCAAGGTGTTGCTGCCGTTTGCGCCGCCATCCACCTGGCCGGTGGGGGCAAACGTCAGGTTTACGCCCAACAGGCCGCCGAGGCTCAAGCCGATACCGCCACCCGAGGACACGCTCGACCCGGTCACCGCCGTAAAGGTGTTGGTGCTGTTTGCTCCCATCGACACGCCGCCGGAAATGGTCCCGCTGTTGACGAAGGTATTACCCAAAGTGGACGCCTCGAAGGCAACCCGCCCGGTGAGCGTGCCACTGTTGGTCATGTTGACCTGGCCGCCACCTTGCACGGCGACCACTGGCGTGTCAGAGGCAAACAACGTAAGACCCAGCAACGAACTGGAGCCGAGGGTGCCGGCGTTGGTGAGGGTGGTGGTGCCACCGACGCCATTCGTGACGTTCAGCGCCGCACCACCCAACGAAGTCAGATTAAGCCCCAGCAGTGCGCCGGTACCGCGGATGATCCCGGTGGCCGTGTTGGTGATATTCACCGTACTGGCCGCGGTATTGCCCACCACCACACCGCCACTGAGCACGGATACAAACCCGAGCAGCGCCGGGTCGATGGTGCCGGAGTTGTTCAGTGTGGTGTTGTTACCGGTCAGGTTCAACGCAATGCCGCCCAACGTTGCGTTGAGCTGCGCGCCAGGGTTGACGTTGACCGTCAGGTCATTCACCGCACTCGAGAAGGTGTTCAGAAACAGCGGTAACGACGGCACCCCCGTACACGTCACCGTGGCACCCGCCGTGGGGCTTGCGGGCGAGCAGGCCGCCATCGCTTCGGGGCTTGCAAGGCCCATCACCAGCCCCGCTACGCCGAGGCGAATAGCAAGAGAAAGCGCAGAAATACGAGGTACAACGGCAGTAGCAAGTCTTTTATCCACGCTCAACTCCTTGTGGTCCAAGCCTTTCATCCATGGGTGCGTACAAACTCAACTTTATTGACCCACACGCATCGAATTCGAGATACCTGACCGTGGTGACAATTGATCCAATTTGTCGAAACGGTAGTAGACCTACAGAAAAGTCATTGAATTAAATGGTATTAATACTTTCGTAAACTCCCTGTCAGAATGGGATTACAGCCAGCATCCATTGACTGTCGCGACATAAATACAAGTTTCCAAATGTAAAAAAGGCGCTAATAACGCCCTGTTGATTCGCTTTAAAGATCTGGGAGATCTCAATGCCCCATGAAGGCAACCTGTTACAAGCAGCCGTGGTGTTCCTGCTCGCCGCTGTGTTGACCGTGCCTTTGGCCAAGCGCCTGCAATTGGGCGCCGTGCTGGGCTATCTGTTTGCCGGTGTGATCATCGGCCCGTCCGTGCTGGGCCTGGTGGGCAACCCGCAGAGCGTGGCGCAATTTTCTGAACTGGGCGTGGTGTTGCTGCTGTTTATCATCGGCCTGGAGCTGTCGCCCAAACGTTTATGGGTGATGCGCAAGGCGGTGTTCGGCGTCGGCCTGGCCCAGGTGGTGCTCACCGGCGTGGTGATGGGCGTGGCGGCGCTGTGGCTATTTGGTCAGCCGTGGAACAGTGCAATCGTGCTGGGCCTGGGCCTGGCGCTGTCCTCCACTGCCTTTGGCCTGCAAAGCCTGGCCGAACGCAAGGAACTCAACCAGCCCCACGGGCGCCTGGCCTTTGCCATACTGCTGTTCCAGGACATCGCGGCGATCCCGCTGATCGCCATGGTGCCGCTGCTGGCCGGCAGCGATCACCCGACGACCGAAGCCCAGGGCGTGCAACACGTGCTGCAGATACTGGGCAGCATCGCCGTGGTGATCATCGGTGGGCGCTACCTGTTGCGCCCGGTGTTTCGCATCGTCGCCAAGACCGGCCTGCGCGAAGTGTCCACCGCCACCGCGCTGCTGGTCGTTATCGGCACCGCGTGGCTGATGGAACTGGTGGGTGTGTCCATGGCCCTCGGTGCCTTCCTCGCCGGGCTGCTGCTGGCCGATTCGGAATATCGCCACGAGCTGGAATCCCAGATCGAGCCGTTCAAGGGCCTGCTGCTGGGCCTGTTTTTTATCAGCGTGGGCATGGGCGCCAACCTCAGCCTGCTGCTCAGCACGCCGTTGATGGTGATCGGGCTGACCTTGCTGCTGATCGGCCTGAAACTGCCGCTGCTGTACGCCGTGGGCCGGCTGGTGGGTGACCTCAACCGCGAAAGCGCCTTGCGCCTCGGTATCGTGCTGGCGGCGGGTGGTGAGTTTGCCTTTGTGGTGTTCAAGATCGGCCGCGACCAGGGCCTGTTCGAGCCGCACCTTTACGATGTGCTGGTGCTGACCATCACCTTGTCGATGGCGGTGACGCCGCTGCTGTTGCTGGTGTGCCCCAAGCTGTTCAAACACAAGGCCAAGACCGTGGAGGTGCCGGAGGAATACCGCACCATCGAAAGCGATGCGCCCCGCGTGGTGATCGCCGGCATGGGCCGTATGGGCCAGATCGTCGCGCGGATCCTGCGCGCGCAAAACATCTCGTTCATTGCCCTCGACACCTCGGTGGAAACCATCGAGCTGACCCGCAGCTTCGGCGGCATGCCGGTGTTCTACGGCGACCCGCAGCGCCCGGAAATCCTACATGCAGCCAAGGTCGACCAAGCCGAGTTTTTTGTGATCGCCATGGACGACCCGGAAATAAATATCAAGACCGCCGCCCTGGTGCGCAGCCTTTATCCGCACATGAAAATCATCGCCCGCGCACGTAACCGCCAGCACGTTCACCGCCTGGTCGACCTGGACGCCTCGCCGGTGCGCGAGACCTTCTACTCCAGCCTGGAAATGAGCCGTCGCACCCTGGTCGGCCTCGGCTTGAGCCAGGCCCAGGCCGATGCACGCATTGATCGATTCAAAAACCACGACCACCAGTTACTCGCCGCTCAACACGCGGTGTATGACGACGCGGCCAAAGTATTGCAATCGGCCCAGGAAGCCCGCACGGAACTGGCGCGGCTGTTCGAGATGGACCGGCTTCAAGAGGAGTCCGACAAGGTGTGAACTTAGGGATGAACGATATTGCGAAATTTCTGACAGAATACGCCGCAATTTCGTTCATCCCTGGAGCGTTTCATGGCCACTTTCACCAAGACCGCCGTCCTGCTGGCCCTTGCGCTTACCGCCGGTAGCGTGTTCGCCGCCAGCAAGTCCCCTGCCACCCAGACCATCTCGACCTTGGGCGGCAAGTTCACCTTCAACCTGCCCAAGGCTTTCGTCGCTGACACGTTGCCGACTGGCAAGGTCGAGGATGGCACCGCCGATACCCAAGGCACGCTGTACGCGAACTCGACCACGAAAAGTGTCGTGATCGTCGCCGAAACCGTGCGCAACGATGGGGCAACCATCAAGGATAATGACCCGCAGTTTCTCGATGGTGCCGTGGCGGACTTCGTCAAGGACCAGAGCGCTGCCCTGCCCGACTTCAAGAAGCAAAACGAGAAAAAGCTGACCTTCAAAGGCCTGGGCCTGCGCCAGGTGGACAGTACGGCGACCCAAGGCGGTGGCAAGACCCTGAACTCCACATTCCTCGGCGGTTCGGGCAACCATCTGCTGGTGATCCAGGCGATTTCGCGGGCGGATGATGTGAAAGGACATGCTGAGCTGGTGAAGCAGATTACCGGCGGCAAGTAACCTGGTTTAACAAACAACACACATCAACTGTGGGAGCTGGCTTGCCTGCGATAGCTATTTACCAGTCGACCTATTGGGTGACTGATACACCGCTATCGCAGGCAAGCCTGCTCCCACATTGTTTAACCGCGTTTTTACTTCAAACTATTTTCCAGCCAGGCTTTGAGGTCCTGTATTTCAGCCGCGCTCACGGTATGCGGCATGCCCATATACCCATGAAACTCAGGCTTCAGCCCCAGCCCCAGCAACACCTCATTGGCGCGGGTGGCCGACGCATACGGCAGCGCCTGGTCCAAGGTGCCATGGCCGATAAAAATCGCCAGCTTATTCAATGACTCATCAGGCTTGAGCTCAGCCTTGAGCACCGGCAACACGCTGCCACTCAGCGCCGCAATCCCGCGCACCATGGCAGGCTTTCGCAAGCCCACCTCATACGCCATGATCGCGCCCTGGCTGAACCCCACCAGGAACACCCGATCGCTTTGTGTGTGGTACTTGGCCATGGCCTTGCTGACAAAGTGTTCAATCAGCTGGGCGCTGCGCTGCAAATCCGCCGTCTCGCCGTCGTAATCACCCTCCCCGGGCTTCTTGGCAAACCAGCGATAACCACTGGGGTCCACCGGCATCGGCGCGCGGGCCGACAAATAGGTCCAGGTGGACGGCAACGCGTCCTTGATGCCAAACAAGTCTTCTTCGTTGCTGCCAAACCCGTGCAGGAAGATCACCAGGGGTTGGTTGCGCGCATCACTCTGCGTCTGCTCCAGGTAGGCTAACGGCAAGTCCGTGTGCAAGGCATCATCGGCGTGGGCGGCACCGGCGACTAACGCCAGCGCCAGGGCGAACAGTTTGAACATGGGCATCAACCTCAGGGTTTGCGCAACAGATACGTGTCCATGATCCAGCCATTCTCCAGGCGCGCAGCCTTGCGCACCCGTTGGATTTCGTCGGCCACTTCACTGACTTTGCCGCTGATCAGTATTTCATCCGGGGTGCCCAGGTAGGCTCCCCAGTAAATATCCATATCCTGGTCGGCCACAGTGCGGTAGGAGTCCTCGGCATCAAGCATCACCACCAAGGTATCTGCATCACTTGCCTGCCCCGCTGCCAGCCGGCGCCCGGTGGTGATCTCGATGGAGCGGCCGATACGGTTGAGCGCCACCTTATGCTGAGCCGCCAGGGCCTGCACGCTGGTGATGCCGGGGATCACTTCGAACTCAAACTCACAACGGCCGCTGGCCAGAATCGCCTGCAGGATGCGGATGGTGCTGTCGTACAGCGCAGGGTCGCCCCACGCCAGGAAAGCGCCCGCTTCACCGTCGGCCATTTGCTCGTTGATCATGCGCTCGAAGGTCAGCTGCTTGTCGCGGTTCAGGTCCTGCACGGCGGTGGTGTAGTCGATATTACCGCGCACGCGCTCGGGGCAGTCGGCCTCGACGAAACGGTAACCGGGCTCGGTGATGTAGGTTTCGCAGATCTCACGGCGCAGGTCGATCAACTTGTCTTTGCTCTGGCCCTTGTCCATCAAAAAAAACACGTCGGTGCGGTTCAGCGCCTTTACGGCCTGCATCGTGATGTAGTCAGGGTTGCCGGCGCCAATGCCGATGATCAGGATGCGTTTCATGGGGTGCTCTCATTGCGGGGCGTGGATTTTGCCATGTTCATGGCATTCGGCGTGAGTTTCCAGGCGCAGGCGCCATACAGTGTTGAAGCGCAGCTCGGTGGCGGACAGCGGCTCGACGTCGATCAAGTAGAACTTCGAGAGGGGAAATTGCATGACGTACAGCAGGGCGGCACGGATCACGAAGGGGTGGGTGACGGCCACGACGTGGCCGGGGTGGCTTTCGAGGGATTTGATCCAGCGCCCAACCCGCGTGCAGAGCTGCTCTACCGATTCACCGCCATAGGGTGCGGCGGCGCTGTCGGTCATCCAGGCCGCCAACGCATCGGGGGCCAATTGATCGATGGCCTGGCCTTTCCAGGCGCCGAAATCAACATCACGCAAAGCATTTTCGATCTGCGCGTCGGCACCGAACAGGCCCGCCGTCTGACGGCTTCTGGCCTCGGGCGCGCTGACTAACCGCGTGGTTTTCTTGAAACGCCCGGCCAGGGATAACGCCGCTCCTTGCCAATCCATCGCGACAGACTCGTCATCGGGAAAACGCCCGCGCTTTTGCAGCGGCGTGACGGCATGGCAAATCAAGGTCAACCGGGTGGCCTGCATCACTCTTCACTCTGTTTCATGGCGCAGTCCGCGGAGACTGGCGAGGTTGTCTCGATATATTACAACACACATGAAACAGGATGCCTCTCGGTACTCAGCAGCCCGTCAATCAAACCACTCCCGCCGCCCTTCAAACGTCCCCACAATCAGCTCCACCACCATCCGCACCGCTTCAGCATCATGCGCCTGGGCATTCACCGCCAGCCACACCTGACGCTGCATGGTCTCGCCCATCAACCCGGGCAACGCCACCAACCCACGGTCGAAGCTGCCCATGTAGTGCGGCAGCAGGCCAATGCACGCGCCGCAACGAATCATCTCCAGCATCAGCGAATAGGCCTGCACTTTCACCACCGCCGCCAAGCGCTGTTCGACCACGCTGTTCCAGGGTTGCAAGGCCTCGACCTGCACATCCGGCTGCCACTGCACCAGCATGTAGTCATCCAGGTCTTCCACACTGTCCGGGCGCGTGGTCAACCGCGAATAGCGCTTGGCGATATGCGGCAAATACTGCAAAAGCGCCAGGCGCCGCGGCGGCTCGGTGGCAAAACTCGGCCCAGGCACCGGCCCGTCGGCATCCGACAGCCATAACACCACGTCCACATCCACCGCCTGCAACGACAATTGGCTGTCGATGGAGATGATCTCCAGACGCACACTGGCATTGCGGCGCAACAACGCGATCAGGTCGCGGCCGAGGATGTCATGCAGGATCGGCTCAGCAACGGCCAGGCGTATCAGCGGCTGTTGCACCATCACCGGCAGGCGCCGCTCGCGAGCCAGGCTCACCAGTTGCGCTTGCAGTTGCAAGCCGTCGCGGCTCAGCGCCAAGCCATTGCCTTGATAGCTGAACAGTGAACGGCGCAGTTGCTCTTCCAACTGCGCCAGGCGCTTGCGCAACAGCGTGGCCTTGATATTCAAACTGCGCGCGGCTTGCATAAAACAGCCACACCGCGCGCTGACCAAAAAGTAGCGCACCACCTCCGGCTCGATCTCCTCTGCCAGGGCCAGCCAGGCGCTGCGCGGCTCGTTTGGCGCGCGATAGGCTGCAGCCCCCTGGGGGCCGGACGGTTCTAAATATGCCATGGGAGACTCCCTGTCGTGTCGGTCGATACATCCAGTGCCAAGCCTGGCCGGTGTTATTCCAGCACCTTGTTCAGCTCGGCACCGTCAATGCTCAAGGTCGCGGTATTGAGCATGCCTTCCAGGTAGGCCTTGGCGATCTGTTCCTGGCGTTGGGCGCGCAAGGCTTGGGTGAGGCGTTCGCGCAGCTCATCAAGGCTGGCGGTGCGTGCCGGTTGCTGGCCGGTCAGTTTGAGCACATGAAAACCGGCCGCGCTTTGCAGCGCATCCGACACCGCGCCGACTTTGAGGCGCGAAACCACGCCACGTACTTCCGGCACCAGTTGCTGCAACGGTTGCAACCCGGAGTCACCGCCTTGTTGAGCGGTGCCAGGGTCCTGGGAATATTGCGTGGCCAGGGCGGCAAATTCAGCCGGTGCAGCCTGGGCCTTGCGGCTCAGTTCCTGGGCCTGGCGGCGCACGCTGTCGAGGTTTTGCGGGTCATTGACGGCGAGGAAAATCTGGCTGACCCGGTACAACGGCGGCGTCACCCATTGGGCCTTGCCGCTGTCGTAGGCCTGCTGCAATTCAGCCGCGCTGGGGTAGTCGGCCGGCACTTGGCTGACCGACAGCATGTAGTCACGGAACACTATCTGCTCAGTGGCGGCGCGGGTCTGCTGCTCCACCTCCGGGCGCTGGCGCCAGCCCTGGGCATCCGCCTGTTCGAGCACGGCTTTTTGCGCCAGGCGTGAACGAATCCAGGCTTCCAGTGCGCCACGGTTGCCGCGCAGTTGTTCGCGGGTTTCAGCCGGCAAGCCGGCCAATACGCGTTGCAGTTCAGGCAGGTCGATCTGCTGGTTACCCAGGCGCGCCACCGCCGGGCCTGCGCCTTCGGTGTTCACGCCCGGCGCCGGCTGCTGAGCGGCGACCGGGTCAGCACCCGGTCGCAGACTCAACCCTACCGCCACGACCAGCAATGTCAGCGCACCGGCGCCGACCAGCAGGGTTGGTTTTTTCACAGGACAGGCGCCTCTTCATCCACCGGTGCTGCGGCCGCCTGGGCCTGCAATTGCGCGGCTTGCTGGCTGTAATCGCGCAGGTACACGATAAATTCCTGCAGCAGTCGGTCCCACAATTCCAGTTGGCTGCGCAGGTGCGCGGCGCCCACGCCGGCCACCACCACGTCCATTTCCATCAGCAAAAATTCACCCTGCAACGACAGGCGGGCAAAGCGCCGCGAGGCGTTCCACACCTCGGCCAGCCCCTTGGGCAGTTCACCTTGTACTCGCAGCGCGCAGCTGTAGGTGAAGTCCACGTAGCTGCCCTGCTCGGCCGCCGCGTTACCAAAACGCACGGCAAAACCGATGCCCTGGCTGGCGCTGAGCAGTTGCACGATGCCGTTCTGTTCGGTCTGGTTGACCCGGTAGCCGGCTTCCTGCAGCAACTCGGTGAGGCTTTGCGGGGTGACGCTGGAGATCAGTTGAACATCGCTCATAGTGTCTCTTCCTTGTTGATCATTGATTAAGGGCGGTGTGCGGAGCATCAAACCGATTAAGGTATAGCTCATCTCCAAAACCCTGGGCCAGTTCCTCGAACTTGACCCGCGCGCTGCTGGCGAACGGCTGGCGGATGCTCATCACCTCGGCCACGTCGATTTTTTCGTAAGCCGCCAGCAGTTGCCGGGCCACGCCGTACATCTGTTGATTCTTGGCTGAACATTGCTGCACTTGTGTGTCACGTTCGCTCAGTTGCGCCTGCAGGCGGGCACGTTCGGTTTCCTTGCCCTTGGCCAAAACCAAGAGCTCGTCATAGGCCTTCTTGAACTTGCCGATCTGTTCATTGCTCGCCGCCACCTGGGCTTGCGCCTGGCTGTGCAGGCTCTGTTGCTGGCCGGCCAATTGCTCGGCCGCACCCCGGGCCTTTTCCAGCTCGGCCGTCAATTGCTTGATCTGCGCCTGGGCCTGCTTGGCCTGTGCTTCGGCGGCGATACGCGCGGCACTGGCCTGGGCCTGCTCGCTTTGCAACGCCTGCAACTGTTGGGTAGTGCTACGCAGTTGAGTGCGCAGGCGCTCCTCCATGCCTTCGGCCGAAGCGCCCGTGGCCACCAGCACCAGCAACAGCCCGCCTAAGATTCGCGTGTTCATGTGGCATCTCCCTGCGCATCAAAAGCGCGTGTTGAGTTCCAGTTGCATCACATCCACTTCAAACGGCGCGCCATACACTTCGGAGGCGCTCAACCAACGGGCGCTGGCGTAAATGTTCTTGTCGATGCCGTAGTTGCCGCCCACGAAATAGCCCTTGGCGTTGGTGCCGCCCAGGTGAAACGAGGAATCATTGAAGCCATCCGGCAAGGCGTCGGGCTGGATGTATTTGTAGCCGGCCAACAGGTTCCAGTCGCCGCGCTTGCGCATCTCGAACGCGTTGCCGAGGGTGAACTGCACCATCGCCGCATTGCCGCCGCTTTCAAACTGGCCCTTGCTGTTGATGTTGTTGACGATCTGGCCTTCGCTGCGCTTGAGCATCTCGCCCTTGTCGTAGGCCAGGTTGTGGATGTAGTTGCCTTGGGTACGCAACTTGAAGTCACTGGGCAGCTCGGCGTCCCAGGCCAGGTTCAGGTCGAGCACGTCGAACTTGGAGGCCAGGCCCACAAACTGCGGCTGCGGGGTCAACCCAGGTGTGGCCGGGTTGGGGGTGATATCGCGCAGCAGGAACACGCTGTTGCCCTTTTGCATAAAGGCCAGGCGCGAGCCGTCGCTGTCGCAGGCGGGTTGGCCGGCCCACGGCCTGCACGGGCTGGAGCGTTGGCCTTCGATATCGTCGAAGTGGTAGTACGCCATCGCACCCTTGAGGCTGTTGCTGCGGTTGATCTTCCAGTTGGCGCCAACCTGGCCGCCGAACAGCCATTTGGTGTCGCTGTCTTCCTTGTCGAAACCGTTGCTGCTGGACGCGTCGGAGGTGTACTCCACGGGGAATACGCCGAGGGTGCCGAATACGCCCCACTCGCTGTTCAGCGCATGGTTGAAGTTGGCCGCAATACCATCGAAGTTTAGGTCCGGCGAGTACAAAATGTCGGTGGAATAGAACGGGTTGGCGAAACGCCCGGCGGTGAGGGTCACGTCCGGGGTGGCTTTCCAGCTCAGGTAACCCTGGTCGAGCCAGATGTCCTTTTTACCGAAGCCGCCGCCCAGGGTCTGGGTGGTGGACACCGGGTTATTGTCCGAGCCGGTGCCGATGCGGATACCGGCGGTCCACTCCGGCGTAATCAGCGCTTTCATGCCCAGGCGAGCGCGCAGGCGAAACAGGTTTTCGCGGTCTTTATTGGCGTTAAGCAATGGCGGCAACTTGGTGTTGGTGTCTTTGTTGACGTCATACGGGCCGCTTTCATTGAGCTTGGCGTAGTCGACGATTTCGTTGCTGTTGTTGCCCGAGAAGTAGCGCGACTCGTCACGCAGGCGAATATCGCCGTCGAAGCTGACACGCGACACCCAGTCCGGGAAAGTATTGGGCTGCGCCCAGTTTTCCTGCTTGGCGGTGGCCATGACTTCGGCCTTGACCTGGTCACGGATCTGGTCACGCACCGCTTGCGGCACGTACTGCACGCGCACATCACCAGGCGCCGCCGTCGGGCCGCTGGCAACCACCGGCGCAGCAGCGGCTTGCCGGGCCTGCTGGGCTTGTTGTTCGGCCTGGGCGATCAGCCCGTTGGCGGCGTCCTGGGTCAGCACACCTTGCTGCACCAGCAGGCGGATCAGGTTGATCGTGACGTTTTCCGACGGTGCAACCGGGGCAGCCGTCGCCTGGCCAACCAGGGTCGCGATGACCATGCCGACCGCCAGGGTCAGTCGATTCACGGGGGAAATCATGTATACGCAACTCCTGTAAAAAACTGCAAGAAATGGGTGTGATCAATCCGGGCGTCGGCCCTTGAGCGACAGGCGCACCGGCATCGTCACGGCTGCTGGAACGCGTTGTGTGGCATGGGTTGCGCGCAAGGCGGCGAGCACTTGCGCGTCGGTCTCGGCATCGCCGCTGGACTTCACCAGCTCTGCACGCACAACCTCGCCTGCGGCGCTCAGCCACAAATCGGCCTGCACCGCATACGCCTTTTTGCGTAACTCGGGGTCATCCCTCAGCAGCCGTTGAAACAGCCCCGCCAGGTACTGCTTGTAAGTACCGGTGCCCAAACCACCGCCACCGGAACCGGCCATGCCGCCGCCCTTGCCGGCGCCGATGTTGAACGCGTCGTTGCCGGACTGCGCATCGCCATCGATCTGCATCGGGTTGGCCAAATCATCGGCGGGCGAAGGCGGTGCTTCTTGCGCCGGCTTGACCTCTTCGGGCTCAGGCGTGGGCACCGGCTCCGGGATTTTTTCTTCGACCTTGGGCTCAGGTTCCTTGGGTTTTTCCGGTGGAGGCGGCGGCGGTGGCGGCAACGGGATAATGGTCGGCACCTTCGGCGCTTCGCGGCGCACGCCACTCATGTCATTGGCCCACTGCCACAGGAACCAGGCCGCCAGGGCGGCCAGCAGCAGGCCAGCGCCCCACTTCAGCGGGCGCAGCAGCTTGTTCTTCACGGGCATGGGCGGCATCGGCATCTGTGCGGTCATGGTTCAACCCTGGCTCGGCTTGCCGGTGACCAGCCCGACCTGGGACAGCTCCAGCCGGCGCAGCAAGTCGAGCACCTCGATCACCTTCTGGTACTGCACCATGGCGTCGCCGCGCACAATCACCGGGAAGTCCGGGTTCTGCGCCTTCTCGATGCGCAGGCGCTCCTCCAGCTCGCCCAGCGTCACCGGGTAGGCGTCGAGAAACACCTGGCCGCCGTCGTTGACGGAGATGGCCTTGGTCTTGGCCTCGGACAGCGATACCGAAGCACTCGCCTTGGGCAAGTGAATCTGGATACCCGACACCTGGGCGGTGGCGGTGAGGATAAACATCACCAGCACCACCATCAGCACGTCCACCAGGGGCGTGATGTTAATAGTGTCGACGGCGGCGTCATCGTCATCGTCGTGGGCGGCATTTACGGAAGCCATGCTGATTCTCCTCAGGCCGGAACGGAGGCGTGGTGGCCGCGCGAGTGGGCGGTTTCACTGAACTGGCTCTCGCCGTGCATTTCCGCCAGGCGGGTGATGAACTCATCGACAAATACGCGCATATCGGCGCTGACTTCCTTGTTGCGCGTGATCAGGCGGTTGTAGCCAAACAGCGCCGGGATCGCCACGAACAGGCCCATGGCCGTGGCCAGCAAGGCGGCCGCCATGCCGGGGGCGATGGCATTGATGTTCACGTCACCGGCCATGGCCGTGCCGAGGAACACCACCATGATCCCCAGCACCGTACCCAGCAGACCGATGTAAGGGCCGCCGGCGATGGCATTGGAAAGGGTCGACAATTTGGAGCTCAGGGCCTGGTTTTCGCGAGTACGCACGCCGTCCATGGAGCAGCGGATTGCTTCGATGGTGGCCGCCGAAACCGATGAGGTATCTGCGCCCTGGGCACGGCGGGTGCGGATCTCCTTGACCGCCACCAGGTACAGGCGCCAGAGCGAAGAGTGGCCCAGGCGCTCGGCCAGTTGGGCGTCATCGGCATACATTTCCAGGCGGGTGCCGATCTGCGCAAAGTGCTCACGGAAGATCTCGTTGGCACTGCTCACGCGGCCGACCTGACGGTTCTTGCGCAGCATGATGAACCACGACTGAATCATCATCGCCACCAGCACCAGGATGATCACCCAGGCGTCAATCGGCACGGCCTTGAGCAAAAAGCCCAGGCTGCCGAAACCGAAGCCCGACTGTTCTTCATCCACGCCATACGCCACCAGCTTGGATTCGGCACCCTGGGCGCTCGCATCGGCCAGCAGCAACGCAGCCGGGCGCGACACTTTCGAGAGGCGCAACTCATCCATGGCGCCAGCAAACGGCAGGTGCGTACTGCCCGCCTCCGGCACATCGGCACCGATCGCCGTCTGTGTAGTGAAGGCCGGCACGGCCACGGCCAGGTTCGCGGTTTCGCGGCCATTGACGTACAGCGCGACCTTTTCGCCCTCGGCGGTGAACGCCAGGTGTTGCCACTGGCCTGGGTTCAACGGTTGGGTGGAGACCGCGCGCTGGCCGTCGATTTCCACAAACGGCGTGCCTTGGTTCAAGCCCAGCAACAGGCTGTGGGGGCCATCGCGACGGGCCAGGACGATTTGCTCGCCACTGGCCTGGTCCAGGCGCAGCCAGGCACTGAAGGTCAATGCACTGCCGGCGGCGTGTTGCAGGGATGGGCTGGCCGGCAGCATCAGCGGCTGGCCGCCAAACTGCAGGGCGCGGCCGATCACCCCATCAATGCTGGCGCCGGTGGCGTTCAGCGCGGTGTTGCTGTAGGCCGTGGTGTCCCGGGCCGGGGTGCCGTTGGCCCCGTCAAAATGGTAGACGCCGGTGTAGTTCGGGTCGAAGGTCAGTTGGCCGTTGGCGATGGCCGGGGCTTTTTGATTGCCGTAGTACATCCAGATTTCCTGGCGCTGGCCGCCTTCGACCTTGGGCACGTCGACCCAGATCAGCGCCATGCCCATCAGCGGGTCGAAGCTTTCGATCTGGTGATTGAACACGGTCTTGTCATCGGCGCTGACAAAGCGCAGATCACTGCCATCCTCCTTCACCCCATCGAAGGTGAAGTTGCCGGTGTGCAGACGCACCAGCAGCGCGGTGCGGCCCAGGGCTTGATTGATGGCCGCGCCTTGTGCGGTAGTGTCCACGGTAATCTGTTTGCGGTAGTGCCAATCGTCCTGCCACCAGGCATGGGCGGTGGCCGGAAGCGCGAAGCCCAGGCAGATCAACAGGCTCAGAAATAGGCGTTGCATGGTGAAGTCTCCGGGAGAAAAGGTCAGAAAGTCGCCTGCACACTGAAGTGCAGTCGCGAGTCCTGTTTCTGGGTGTTCGGTCCATCGAGCAGCGGGTAGCCCCAGTCCAGGCTGCCGGATAACCATTTGCTCAAACTGGCGCGGGTGCCGAGGCCGACACTGGCCAGGCTGTATTCGTCTTCTTGCTCGGCCAACGGCTTTTGCAGGCGCAGGCGCGCGCCTTCGGCGAACGCGTAGAAGCGCCATTCCTGCACGTAGCTGCCAAGAAACTTGGCCAATGAGGGCGTGCGCATTTCCTGGGAGAACAGGAGGCCCTCGTCCCCCGTGCGCTCTGCCGCCAGGTAGCCGCGCACCGAAGTGGCACCACCGGCGGAATACTGCTCGTTGGACACCAGCGGCCCGGAGGCCAGTTGGAAACCGCCCTTGGTTGCCGATTGCCAATCACTGGCGAAGGTGTAGGTGTACGTCGTGTCGCCTTTAAGCACCGCAAAACTCGGGCTGGCCTTGTAGCGCTTGTATTCGAATTCCTGGGCATCGCTGCCGTAGCCGAAGAACGCACGGGTGCCGACCACCAGGTTCAGGCCCAGGCTGAGGGCCGATTGCTCGCTGTAGCGATAGCCGTTATAGCCGAAGGTGAACGGCGCATATTTGAGCGGCACCATGTCGGCATTGCTGCCCAATTTGAGCTGCTCGTCGAAGTCCTTGAAGTCCACGCCGAAGGAGAACGAATTGGCCCAGTTATCACTGGCCGGCAGGTTGTAGATCGCCGACACACCGTAGGAATGGCCTTTGCCCAAGACGTTGCTGCCGCCGATGGTGGCGATGTTGCTGTCGGACTGGTAGCCGGAGAACTGCAAGGTCCAGCGCTCATCCAGCGGCGCACTGTAGGAACCCGACCAGACCTTGGCATTGCTGCTGTCCTGGGGCGCGGTGAAGTAGGTCAGCGAGATGCTGTGGCCCAGTTGCCAGAGGTTGTCGTAGCCCAGGGTCGCCACCGTGCGCAGCTTCTCGGTGTCGGCGCTGTAGTCGTTGTTCAGGCCGATGCTGGCGTGCCAGGGGTTCTGGTCTTCCACTTGCAGGTCCACGTCCATGGTGCCTGGCCGCGCGCCTTCGCGTACCAGCGGCGTGACCTGGCGCCCGACGCCCCGGTTAAGCCCGGCGAGCTGGGTTTGCACACTGGCAAAATCCGGCACCGCGCCCTCCTTGAGCGCCGGCACGTCTTCGCGAATTTCCACCGGCGAATAGTGTTTGGCGCCGACCACGCGCACGCGGCCGACCTTGGTTTCGCTGACTTGCAGGTAGACGATGCCGTCATCGACCTTCTGCTCCGGCAGCTCCACAAACACCGACTGATAGCCACGCGCCTGGTAGATCTTTTGCAGCGCATCGCGAGCGCCTTCGATATCACCGAGCGTCTTTTGCGGGCCCAGGAACGGGTACACCGCTTCCTCGATGGCCGCCGCATCCAGCACGGTATTGCCGCGCACGAAATATTCGTTGACGTCGACCCGCCGCGCTGCGCCCTCCTCCTCGGCCAGCGCGGGTTGGGCCAAGGCCCCCAGCGTCAGGCACAGCGCCAGCGTTGACTTGAACAGATGCTCCACACTGCCCCCTGGTTGTCTAAAAAAGTTGCGCGCCTTCACCGATTGCACGGCGTTCGGCCTGCTCAATTGCTGGTGGTCGAAAGATGGCTGTGTCGGGCCAGCCAGGTGTGCAACAAGGCGAAGTTCAGTGAGAACTCCGGCATGTGCAGCAAGGCGCCACAAAACACTTCACCGATGATTTTCTGGATCAATTGCACCGCCTGCGGGTTGTTCAGCAGGCTGGCGATGTCACGCTGCAGGGCGTGCAGGCTCCACACCTTCTGGGTCAGGTCGAGGCCGACGAACCAGCGAAACAGCAGGTTGTAATTGAGCTGCTCGTGCAGTTGCTGTTCGCTGGGCACCGAATACAGCAGCTGCAGCAACAGGATGTGCACCACGGTGTGCGGCGCGATCAACATGCCCGGCTCGGGCTGGAGCCAGTCGCGGTACTGTTCGAGCACGTCGTCGATCTGCGGGCGCAACAACACCAGCGAGTGGCCCGCCGGAATGTAGCTGGAGACTTCCTTCAAGGCGCCTTGCCAATCGTCCTGGGAGACGATCCACACCCACGGCGCGCCGTAGCGGTATACCGAAACCGGCTTCTTGCGCGCGGCTTCGACGATCTTCGACAGGCGCTGATCGAGCTCCTGCATGCCGACTTTCGAATAACGTTCCATAGTTCCCATTGCCCCACTCCTGGCGTCCTGCTGACGGCTTTGGAGGCGACTTTTGATCGCCTGCCGCGCGTTACATAGGCAAGACGGGAGTGGGTGGGGGCTACCGAACTTTTGTCATGAAAGCTTCATTTGGGATTGGTTCGGGGGCAATTTTTGCTGAGAGATTGTAGGGGTGTATATCCGTTATTCAGGTAACGGCGGCTATTGGTTGCGCTCTTACAGCGGGTCACTTTTGCAAGGACCGGAATGCCGGCCAAGTCAAAAGTAACCAAAAGGTCCTCACCCCAACACTCGGTGCCTCGCTATGGCTCGGCATGCCCGCAATCCGCCAGTGATTTGGGGGGCGATTTCAGATCAAGATCAAAAGCGCAGATCAAAAGACCGCTGACTTCGTCAGCGAAAAGGATGTAAGAGCAACAGCAACAGCAACAGCAGAGCCACACTCGATCAAAGGTGGGAGCTGGCTTGCCTGCGATGGCATCAACTCTGTGAATCTGATGTACCGAGGTGTCTGCATCGCAGGCAAGCCAGCTCCCACAGAAAAGCAGTTCTTCAGTGTATTCAGAGAGTCGTTTGCTTTGGACTTGATCTGGCTTTTGCTTCAACCACTCAGGTCGGCTTTCAGGCCGCCGTGCTCTGCTTTTGATCTGAGGCGCCCCGTTAACCACGGATTCAAGCCTTCGTTCTGGCACACCGAGCATTAGCGAGGTGCCGAGTGGTGGGGCACAGACCTTTTGGTTACTTTTGGCTGGGCCGGCATTCCGGGCGTTTGCCAAAAGTGACCCGCTGTAAGAGCGGAACCCTACTCAGCCGTTACCGCAGCAACGGATATGTACACAACACAACACAACCATTCTCAATAACTTGTAAATCCCAGCACATCCCCCTAGCTTATGCGCCCCCCGCCCTGCGCTTTAAGGCCCTACCCCCATGGTTGTGCGTTTTCGTCCCGTCGTTACCTCACGTTTCGCCCTTGGCCTGCTACTCAGCAGCAGCCTGGGCAACAGCATGGCCGCTGAAATCGAACTACCGGCGGTAAACGTCCAGGGCCAGGAAGACTCCGGCTATCGCACTAACAGCGCCTCGGTCGGCGGCTTCAACGAAGCGCCGTTGCTGGACACTCCGGCATCAATCACCGTGATCAACGCCGAACTGATCAAAGACCAGCAGGCGCGGCTGCTCAGCGAAGTGCTTCGCAACGACGCCTCGGTAGGCGACAGCTACGCCCCCATCGGCTACTACGAAAACTTCGTGATCCGCGGCTTCTCACTGAACGCCGCGAGCAGCTACAAAATCAACGGCCGCACCATCACTGGCGAGCAAAACGTCGCCCTGGAAAACAAGCAGCAGGTCGAAGTGCTCAAGGGCCTGGCGGGTTTGCAAAGCGGTATTTCCGAACCCAGCGGCGTGATCAACTACGTGACAAAACGCCCGGAAGATGTGCGCTCGGTTACCGTGTCCACCGATGACCGAGGCAGCGGTTACATAGCCACCGACGTGGGTGGCTGGTTTGGCAGCGAGCAGCAATTCGGCCTGCGCGCCAACGTCGCCCACGAAGACCTCAATTCGTATGTCGAGCACGCCGATGGCCAGCGCGATTTTGTGTCCCTGGCCTTCGACTGGAACATCAGCCCCGACGCGGTGCTGCAACTGGACGCGGAATACCAGAACAAGCAACAGCGCTCCGTGCCGGGTTATCAACTGCTGGGCGGCACTGAAGTGCCCCATGACGCGTCACCGAAGAAGTTGCTGGGGCACCAGAGTGGTTCCCATCAGGTCGGCATCGATTCGCTGAACCTCAATGGCAAGTTTGAATACCGCTTCAGTGATCAGTGGAAAGGCAGCCTCAGTGCCGCCCACAGCAAAGTGGTGATTGATGATTACAGCTCGTTTGCCTGGGGCTGTTACTACGTCGGTAGCTGCAACGCCAACACCTTCAGCCCGGAAGGCGACTACGACGTGTACGACTACCGCAGCCCCGACGACACCCGCCGTGATGATGAAGTACAGGCGGCAATGACGGGCCTGTTCGATACAGGCAGCCTGGGCCATGAACTGACTTTCGGCACCAGCGCGTTTCGACGGGTGATCGACAAGCGCAAGTCCGTCAACGAATACATCGGCAGCGGTAATATCAACCAAGACGCACCGACCTTCGAACCTACCGACAAGCCGCTGTACCCCAGCCACCGCAACCTCGACAGCCGCCAATACGGCCTGTTCGTCACCGACCGCATCCGCTTCAACGAGCAATGGCAAACCATCATTGGCGGGCGCGAAGTACGCCTGGATGAAAAAGCCTACGATGACCAAGGGAACCAGGCGCGCCACACCCAGCAATACGTGTTCCTGCCTCAAGCTTCATTGATCTACAAACCCGTGGAAAATATCTCGCTGTACACCAGCTACAGCAAGGGCCTGTCCTTGGGCGGCACAGCGCCGTGGTTTGCGCAGAACGAAAGCGAAACCCTGGCCCCAACCGTGTCCCGGCAAATCGAAGCCGGCGTGAAATACGACTGGCGCCGCATCAGTTTCACCGCCGCCGTATTCCAGACCCGTCAAGCCTACCAATACGCCAAGCCCGATGGCGCCGGTCAATTCACCTACGTCCAACAAGGCGAACAAAAAAACACCGGCCTGGAACTCTCCGCCAACGGCTGGGCCACCGACCGTCTGCAGATCGCCACCAGCGTCGCAGCGATTCGCGCCCGGGTGAACAACAGCGGCACGCCGGACTACGAAGGCCACCAGGCAATCAACGTCCCCACACTGCGCGCCAGCCTGTATGCCGATTACGCCCTGCCGTGGATGAATGGGCTGGCCGTGCTGGGCGGCGTGCAATACAGCGCCAAGAAGTACGCCAACCGCACCGGCAATGTGCAAGTGGGCGACTACGCCGTGGTGAATGTCGGCAGCCGCTACACCACCAAAATCGACGGCTATGAGACCGTGTTTCGCCTCAGCGTCGACAACCTGTTCGACAAACGCTACTGGCGCGATGCCGGTGAATACCTGGGCGACGACTACCTGTTCCAGGGCGCGCCATTGACCGCGCGCCTGAGTGCTTCGGTCAACTTCTGAGCCCGCGCGGCGCTGCCAGCCACAGCGCCGCCAAACCACAGACCAACAGGCTCCAACCCAGGTCCTGGGCCCTGGCGACCAGGGTCAACCCGGCGCCGATCACCAGGTAATACAACAAACCAAACAGCGCGGCGGCAGTGCCCAGGCGATCTTCGTAGGCCACCAGCGCGGCCCCCAGCACATTGGGGATGGCCATGCCGAATGCCAGTACCACCAGCAACATCGGCCAGACAAATAACCCGCTGTGTTGCAGCAGCACGACCAGCAAGCCACCCAGCACTGCGACACCGGCGGCGATCAGCACTAATCGCTCGCCGCTTACCCCACGCTTGAGCAGTCGCTTGTTCAGCCACGCACCACACCCGGAGCCCAGCGCCAGCAAGACGCCGCTGTAGCCGAAGTCGGCGGCAGACAAACCCAGCCGCGAAAAGATGAATGGCCCCACGCTGTAATAGCTGAACAGCGCAATATTGAACGCCGCCACCAGCCCCACCGAACGCCAGATCCCGGCATCCCTGAGCAGCAACCGCAACGTCTGGCCCAGCGCGGCCGTCGGCATCGAGGCTGGACGCGTCTCGGGCAACGCCCACACGCACCACGCCCATAAGCTCAGCGAGAGCAGCAACAAACCACTGAGCACACCGCGATAACCGAAGAACTGCACCAGGCTGGCGCCCGTGAACAGGCCCACGGCCGGGCTGGCGGCCAGGGCAATGCCCATCAGCGAGAATATCTGGGCCAATTGCACGCCCTTGAAACGGTCACGCAGCACGGTCTGCGTCACCACCGAACCGACCGCCGCGCCAAACGCCGCCAACGCCTGAGCCAGCAGCAAACCGTTGAAGCTGGTCATGCCCAAGGCCAGCACCGAGGCAGCCACGTACAGAGCCAACCCGGCCAGCATCACCGGCCGCCGCCCCCAACGATCACACAGCCGGCCCCACACCACCACGCCAAAAGCGAACGCCAGGAAATACACCGACAACGTCTGCCCGGCCCGCTCCGGCCCCACCGCAAACGCCCGGCCGATATCTTCCAGCGCTGGGCTGTAGAGCGTTTGGGCCAGTTGCGGGAACATCAGCAACGCGACCGTCAGTGGCAAAAAAAATTTAACCTTCATCCCCAACTCCTTTGCTTGAAACAGCGCAAGAAGTGTAAGGACTGTCGACTGGAGTATTATCCAGACTTTGACAATTTACCCATCAAATCGGACAACCTATGGCCTGGCTCGCCACCGACGCTACTTTCGATCCCGACCACCTGGCAGCGCCGGTCATCGGCATTGCCGCCCTGCTCGGTGATCACGACTCCGGCCTGCACCGCCACCAGCGCGGGCAACTGCTGTTCACGCGCCAAGGCTGCACCCGTATCACCCTGGACAACCAACTGTGCCTGCTGCCGCCTTCGCGCGCCGCGTGGATCCCGTGCGGCGTGCCGCATCGCGCGGTGATGCACAAAACCGTGGACTATCGCTCGGTGTATCTGAGCCCGGCACTGGCCGATCAATTGCCTGCACAGGTGGGGGTGATCGAGGTCAGCCCATTGCTGCGCGCAGTGCTGGAACCCATAGCGATGGCGCCCTTCGACACCGATTGGCAAACGGGCCGCTACGCGCATTTGCTGGCGCTGTGCCTGGATGAAATCCAGGCGGCCACCGCACAACCGATGCTCCTGCCCTTGCCCCAGGACAAACGCCTGGCGCCCTTGCTCGCCGATCTGGAAAGGTTACCGCCGACCCTGCAAGCCCTGGAAAAACAGATAGGTGCCAGCACCAAGACCATCGGCCGGATTTTCCTGCGGGAAACCGGCCTTGGCTATCAGCAATGGCGCCAGCAGTGGCGCCTGATGCGGGCCATCGAACTGCTCGCCATCGGGCGCAACCTGGGCTACTGCGCGTTCGAGTTGGGCTTTGCCAGCGACAGCGCGTTGATCGCCTTCTTCAAAAGCATGACCGGCAGCACGCCACGCGGGTATTTGAAGGTCGACTGAGGGCGTGCATGAGGCCGCTTCAGCCCGGTAGCGGAATCACCCGTAAAGGCCGCACCGACTTATAGGAAAAACTTGAGTAGATTTCTTTAACACACGGCAGCGTCTGCAACACCTCACGCGCAAACTCGCCAAACGACTCCAGGTCTTTGGCCACCACCTCGAGCAAAAAGTCATAGCGCCCCGACACGTTGTGGCAGGCGACAACTTCGGGGATCTCCAGCAGCCGTTGCTCGAATGCCCGGGCGATTTCCTGGGTGTGGCTTTCCATCATGATGCTGACAAACGCCGTCACGCCATACCCCAGCGCCTTGGGCGACAGAATCGCCTGATAGCCGCTGATCACCCCGCTCTCCTCCAGGTTGCGCACCCGTCGCCAGCACGGCGAGGTGGTCAGGGCGACGCGGTCGGCAAGTTCGGCCACGGTCAAGCGGGCATTACCTTGCAAGGCGTTTAAAAGGGCTTTGTCGGTGCGGTCCAGACTCACGGGCATAACGTGCCTCTATTTGTTGTTTTTGTCGATTATTCGCCCCGAAATCCGGGATTTTCCTGGGTTTTTTGCAATGTTCAACTCTGGTTATGAGCATAGCATTGTAGGAAATAAGGAGCGTCCGACATGAACAACAAACACAATACATTCGGCTTTTCTACCCGCGCCATCCACCACGGTTACGACCCCAAGGACCATCACGGCGCCCTCGTACCGCCGATCTATTTATCTGCCACCTTCGCGTTCCCCACCGCCGAATATGGCGCTGCCTGTTTTGCCGGGGAAGCCAGCGGCCACTTCTACACACGCATTTCCAACCCGACCCTGGCACTGTTGGAATCACGCATGGCAACCCTGGAAAACGGCGAAACTGCCGTGGCCTTCAGCTCCGGCATGGGTGCGATTGCCGCAACGTTCTGGACCCTGCTGCGCCCGGGCGATGAAGTGATCGTCAGCCAGACCCTGTATGGCTGCACCTTTGCCCTGCTGCACCATGGCCTTGCTGAGTTCGGCATCCGGGTGCGACACGTCGACCTCACCGACCTGGCCGCCCTGCGCGCGGCATTGTCCCCTGCCACCCGCATGGTCTATTGCGAAACCCCGGCCAACCCCAACCTGCGCCTGGTGGACATCGCCGCCGTGGCCGAGCTGGCGCACCAACAGCCAAATGTCACCGTGGTGGTCGACAACACCTACTGCACGCCCTACCTGCAACGGCCGCTGGAACTGGGGGCCGATGTGGTGGTGCACTCGGCCACCAAGTACCTCAGCGGCCATGGCGATATCACCGCCGGTATCGCCGTGAGCAACCAGGCCCTGGCGCAACGTATTCGCCTGCAAGGCCTCAAGGACCTGACCGGCGCGGTGATGTCGCCGCAGGACGCATCCTTGCTGATGCGCGGCCTCAAGACCCTGGCCCTGCGCATGGACCGCCATTGCAGCAACGCCCAGGCGGTGGCCGGAGCCTTGCAGGCCCACCCTGCCGTGCAGTGGGTCACTTACCCGGGCCTGCGCTCTTTCCCTCAATACGCCCTGGCGGCGCGGCAGATGAAGCAGTCCGGCGGCATGATCGCGTTTGAACTCAAGGGCGGCATCGACACCGGCCGGCGCTTCATGAATGCCCTCAACCTGTTCACCCGCGCCGTCAGCCTGGGTGACGCCGAGTCGCTCGCCCAGCACCCGGCGAGCATGACCCACTCCACCTACACCCCCGAAGAACGCGCGCAGCACGGCATCAGCGAAGGCCTGGTGCGTTTGTCGGTCGGGCTTGAAGACATTGCCGACCTGTTGGCCGATATCCACCAGGCCCTGGCCAAATGCACGCGTGCGGCACCGCGCCGCGCCGTGGTGGAAGAACACGCCGTGAAATAGGGCCTACGGTTGAGGTAATCCTTTCCTACAGACGGTGGTCGGACTGGTCCGACCGCCGTTATGCGTTTTTAATCTGTTTTTTTTGCCGATTGGATCCCCATGCATTTCCCTGGCTGTACTAGCATAGGTGCTCGGCGGGTGCATTATCACTGTAGGTTATTCACATTGGTTACCTTGTTAAACCCCGTCGCTATAAGGATGAATACCTGCACTCAACATTCATGGACGAACTGATGAACTCACACCTGTTCCCTCATATAGGCAAGGTCATCGCCAGCACCGGCAGCCGCCATTTCCCGCGCATGCTGCATGACTTGATCCTGACCCAACTGGCAGTGGACGCCACCCATATCACCCAACTGCAGGTCAGTGCCGAAGGGCACACCCGACGCCGGATCAGCCCGGTCTACACCGACTCGGTGACGGCGCTGGGCGAAGAGCAACCCGCTGCCCAATTGCACCTCACACGCCGCAAGGACGATGTGCGTTATGTGTTGTCGGTGTATCGCTCGCATCAGTCGGAAAGTTTTTCGCCACAGGAACGCAGCATGCTGGAGGATTTTTCGACGCTGCTTCTGCCCATGGTCGAGAAACACATCACTGCGATCCAGCCGTGTCGCCAGGGCGGATCGCCTGTGATCGCGGAAAATCAAGTGCTTGAAACCTTGCGTCGGCGCATTGAAGAACGTCTGGTGCAATCGGGGTTGACCTTGTCCAATCGAGAACTGGATGTGTGTGTGGGTTTGCTGGCCGGGCGGACTGCACCGGAGTTGGCGGAGCAGTTGGCGTTGAAGGTCAACACTATTGAAAGTTACCTCAAGCGGGCGGCGATCAAGCTTGGGATCAGCGGGCGGCATTCGTTGTTGCGGTGGATGTATGCGGGTGATCAGGGGGTAGCCGCGGCTCTCTAGATCAGGCTGTGGGTTGTCTTTTGGTGGTGTACATATCCGTTGCTGCGGTAACGGCTGCCTATGGTTCCGCTCTTACAGCGGCTCACTTTTTGAAGGACCAAAAAGTAAGCAAAAAGTCCTCGCCCCAACACTCGGTGCCTCGCTGTGGCTCGGCATGCCCGCAATCCGCCAGTGATTTGGGGGGCCGCCGCGATGGGCCATCCTTGGCCCAGCGCGGCTAAACCGGCATCCCTGCCGGTTTACCCCCCAAATCACTGTCAGATTCCGGCCATCGTGTTTGACGGGGCGATTTCAGATCAAGATCAAAAGCGCAGATCAAAAGACCGATGACTTCGTCATCGAAAAGGATGTAAGGGCCGGAGCAACAGCAACAGCAACAGCAACAGCAACAGCAACAGCAACAGCAACAGCAACAGCAACAGCAACAGCAACAGCAGAGCCATACTCGGTCAAAGGTGGGAGCTGGCTTGCCTGCGATGGCATCAACTCGGTGCACCTGATACACCAAGGTGTCTGCATCGCAGGCAAGCCAGCTCCCACAGAAAAGCAGATCCCAGGTGTATGCAAATCCGCTTTTCGCTTTTGATCTAACCACTCAGGTCGGCTTTCAGGCCGCCGTGCTGTAGATCTTGATCTTGATCTGCTTTTGATCTGAGGCGCCCCGTTAACCACGATGGCCGAACGCAGGCTTGAATCCGTGGGTAACCCGGCAGGACGCCGGGTTAGCCGCGCTGGGCCAAGGATGGCCCATCGCGGCGGCCCACGGATTCAAGCCGGAGTGAGGGCACACCGAGCCTAAGCGAGGTGCCGAGTGGTGGGGCACAGACCTTTTGGTTACTTTTGGGGCGTTTGCCAAAAGTGACCCGCTGTAAGAGCGGAACCATAAGCCGCCGTTACCCAAATAACGGATATACACCCCGACAAACCGCCACCAAAAGCCAATCAATCCCGCGCCAGCGCCTCAATCGGGTCCAACCGCGCCGCATTCCGTGCCGGCACAAAACCAAACACAATCCCGATCAACGTCGAACACGCAAACGCCGTCACAATCGACCCCACGGAAAACACCATCTCCCACTCCTTCACAAACAACGAAAACAGATACCCAATGGCGTAAGACAACGAAATCCCAATAACCCCGCCGATCAAACACACCATCACCGCCTCCACCAGAAACTGCTGGCGAATATCCGACTGCCGCGCCCCCACCGCCATGCGAATCCCAATCTCACGGGTGCGCTCAGTCACCGACACCAGCATGATATTCATCACCCCAATCCCACCCACCAACAACGAAATCACCGCAATCAGCGACAACAGCAGCGCCAGGGAGCGGCTGGTTTTCTGCACCGTCTGCATGATGCTATCAAGGTTATTGGTGAAAAAATCCTTGGTCCCATGCCGCTGCAGCATCAGCTTGTTAACGTTGTCTTCCACCACCTTGCTCGGCTGCCCATCCTTGATACGCACGGTAATGCTGTCCAGATGCCGCTGCCCCAACAGCCGCCCCGCCGCCGTTTCATAAGGTACCCACACGTTCAACGCCTTACTGGCAGCGAACATGTTTTTATTGTCAGCCGTCACCCCGATCACCGTACACGGCAGGTTCCCAACCAGGATCACCTGCCCCAGCGGGTCCACGTTCGGCCCGAACAGGCGATGCCGAGTGTTGTGGTCAATCACCACCACCTGCGCCTGACGCCGCGCATCACTTTCACTGAAGGCAATCCCGGCTTCGAGCTTGAGCCCTTTCACCTTGAAATACCGATCACTGACGCCATTCACCTGCGCATCCAGGTCGATATTGCCAAAGCGCAGCAACAGGTTGCGCCCTACCACCGGCGTGGCGCTGTCGACGTAATACAGTTGATTCAACGCCTCCACATCCGACGGCATCAACGTCTCGATGGCCGACGCACGACTGTCGCCGAAACTGGTGCCGGAAAAGATATCGATGGTGTTGCTGCCAATCGCCTGGATGTCCTTGAGCACATAACGCTTGGCCCCCTCGCCGATCGCTGAAATCGACACCACCGAGGTAATGCCGATGACAATACCCAGCATGGTCAGCAAGGTACGCATGCGATGGGAAATCAGCGCGACCCAGGCCATATTGAAGGCCTCCTTGAACAACCCCAGGCTCGCCACCAGGCGCCGAGCGCCGCTGCGCTTGGGCTCAATCGGCGCTTCGCTGGGCAACTCCAGCCCCACACTGTCATTGGCCTTGTCGCTGACTATCTCGCCATCACACACCTCGACAATGCGCTGGGCGTTCGCCGCCACCTTGGGGTCGTGGGTGACGATAATCACCGTGTGCCCGGCCGCGTGCAGCTCGGCGAGGATGCGCATCACCTCCTTGCCGCTGTGGGTGTCGAGGGCGCCGGTGGGCTCGTCGGCGAGGATCACCTCACCGCCATTCATCAAGGCCCGGGCGATACTTACGCGCTGTTGCTGGCCACCGGAGAGCTGGCTCGGGCGGTGGGTGGTGTGCCCCGCCAGGCCAAGGCGCGTAAGCAGGTCGCGCGCGCGGCTGTGCCGTTGGCTCTCGGGCGTACCGGCGTAGATCGCCGGCATTTCCACGTTATGCAAGGCGCTCAAGTGCGCGAGCAAATGGTAGCGCTGGAAGATAAACCCGAAGTAATCCCGGCGCAGTTCCGCCAACTGTTCATCGCCCAGCGAGCGGGTCTCGATGCCGTTGATCTTGTAGCTGCCGTCGGTGGCGTAGTCCAGGCCGCCTAGGATATTCATCAAGGTGGATTTGCCCGAACCCGAGGCACCGATGATCGCGACCATTTCGCCGGCATGAATCGTCAGGTCGATGCCCTTGAGTGCGATGAACTCGCGCTCGCCAGCCATGAAACTGCGGGTAATGCCCTTGAGCTCCAACAGGGGTTGGGTCATGGTTCAATTCCCCGCCACAGCTGGGGTGGCGTCGCCGATCACCACTTTGTCGCCCTCGGCCAGGCCCTCCAGGATCTGCACCTTGACGTTGTTATTGATGCCGGTCTTCACATCCCGCGACAGCGCCTTGCCCTTGGCGTCCAGCACCCGTAACGGGTAAGTGCCGTCGTTATTGCGCGCACCAAGCGCCGCCACCGGCACCATCAAGGCCGCCTGGGCAGTGTCGAGCACAATACGCACCTGGGCGGTCATGGCGATGCGCAGTCGGTGGTCCGGGTTAGGCACGTCGAACAGCGCGTTGTAAAACACCGCGGTGTTCTGCTTGGGCGTACCGGCGGTCTGGGTTTCGAGAAAGTTCTGCGGCGCCGGCTCCGTGCCACGCAGCTTGGCGTAGTAGCGCTTGTCGGCTTCACCCAGGATAGTGAAATACACCTGCTGGCCGGGGCTGATATGGATCACATCGGCCTCCGACACCTGGGCCTTGACGGTCATGGTGTCCAGGTCGGCCAGCTTGAGCAGCACCGGCGCCAACTGGTTGGCGATCACGGTCTGGCCTTCCTGCGTGACGATGCCGACTACATCGCCGTCAATGGGCGCGACGATGCGCGTGTACGCCAGATTGACCTTGGCGGTATCGATCTGGATATGCGCGCTTTTGATCTGCGCATCCAGCGACAACAGGTTGGCTTGTTGCACCTGGAAAGTGGACTCGGCGTCTTCAAAATCCTGGCGCGATACCGACTCATCCACCTGCAAGCCCTTATAGCGCTCATACACCGACTTGGCCTGCTTGAGCTGCGCCGCCGTGGCGCGGCGCTGGGCCTGCAGGTTTTCCTCATCCACCTGGGCCTTGCGCAGGGTGTTCTGCAGGATCAGCGGGTCGATTTCGGCCAGCCACTGGCCCTTCTTGACCTTGTCGCCGACCTTGACCTTGAGCGACTTCAACTGCCCCGACACCTGCGCGCCAACATCGACCTGCTTGATGCCCTCAAGCAAACCGGTGGCCAACACCGCATTCTCAATATCACCGCGCTCAGCCGTGGCAGTGAGGTACTGCGGCGCATCGGCGGGTGCCTGCACCGTGTACACCACCAGGCCAATGGCAACAGCCAATACCGCGAGCATTCCAATTTTGCGAAACTTTGACTTTTCCATAAATGACCATAAAAAGATGAAGAGGGCCTAAAACGGCACGGTCCAGTGTGGGAGCTGGCTTGCCTGACACACCGAGGTGTCTGCATCGCAGGCAAGCCAGCTCCCACAGAAAAGCAGATCCCAGGTGTATGCAAATCCGCTTTTCGCTTTTGATCTAACCACTCAGGTCGGCTTTCAGGCCGCCGTGCTGTAGATCTTGATCTTGATCTGCTTTTGATCTGAGGCGCCCCGTTAACCACGATGGCCGAACGCAGGCTTGAATCCGTGGGTAACCCGGCAGGACGCCGGGTTAGCCGCGCTGGGCCAAGGATGGCCCATCGCGGCGGCCCACGGATTCAAGCCGGAGTGCGGGCATGCCGAGCCTAAGCGAGGCACCGAGTGGTGGGGCACAGACCTTTTGGTTACTTTTGGGGCGTTTGCCAAAAGTGACCCGCTGTAAGAGCGGAACCCTAAGTAGCCGTTACCGCAGCAACGGATATACACCCGGCATATAACCCTCACAACACCACCTCCCCAACCACCACTCCCTCAAGCCACCACCGCGCCAACCCCAAAACATTCGGCGCCTTAAGCAACGTAAAGTGATTCCCCGCGCCATACCAAACCTGCAACCCGTTCCCCTGGCGCCGCCACCCTTCCACCATCAACCCCTGCTCACGCTGATTACCCGCCGCATCCAACGCCGGATCCTGCGCCAACACCAACCGCACCACCCCGTTGAACCGCTGCGCCGGCCGATACACAGTGCGCAACGCCGCCGCATAAGTACGCGCCGGCCCCGCCATCGCATCCACACTGGCACGCCCCGGCAACAACCCCACACTCACCATCCCCGCATGCAGCCATTGCTGCTGCGCCACCTCATCGCGCCCGGCAAACTCCACCCGGTCAATGCCCAGCGACTTGCCCGCCGACAACTGCATGGCCTCAATCAAGCGCAACAACGCGGCCGTGGTCGAATAAGGCTTGCCCGCACCGCCCGGTGATTCACTGTCGATCACCGTCAACGACGTCACCTCACGGCCCATCGCCTGCAAGCGCAGCGCCATCTCCAGCGCGACCCAGCCACCAAATGAATGCCCGACCAGATGCACCGGCCCACGCGGACACTCGTGCGCCAGCGCCGCCAGGTAACACTGCGCTGCCGCTTCCACCTGGCTATGGGGCACCGCCTCGCCATCCAGCCCGCGCGGCTGCAAACCGAACAGCGGCCAGTCGCGCCCGAGTGCCTCGCTCAACCCCACAAACCCGGTGACGCTGTCACCCGCTCCCGGCACACAAAACACCGGCGCAAACCCCGCACGCCCACTCTGAATGCGCAGCACCGGTTGATGCACCGCTTCCGTCACCGGCGCACTCGCGGCCAGGGCCTGCGCCATCGCCGCGCCCAAGCCTTGAATATGCGGCGCCTGCATCATGCTTTGGTGATCGCCCGGCACCTCGACCCGGCGCAATTGCCCAGGCGCCAAAGCGTCTTCCCAGCCCAGCGACTCACTGCGCCGCGACAGCTCGGTCGGCCGTTCGCGGGCACTGAACAGAAGCACCGGCACCGGCAGCGGGAACAGGCTGTAGTGCGCCAGCGCATGCCCGTGGCCGACTTCACGCTCGATAAAACTCAAGAGGTCCGCGTCCGTAGCCGCTGCCATTTGCGCGTATAGCAGACCTTGATCGCGACAGCGTTGCAGCAAACCCGCAAAGTCCAGCTGTCCAATGCCCGCCTCAAGCTGTTCAAGGCTCGCCAGTTCATCCACACCTCCCTGTGCTTTCCAATACGCCGTGCACTGCAACAGCAAATGCCGCTTAAGCGCATCCGGCCCACTCCAGCGCGCCTTGCCTTGGTCGGTCATGCGCGGCACGTAGCTGTCGATCAGGCCGAGGAACGCCACCGGCTCATCCAGCCCCAGCAATTGCATCGCCACTTCATAGGCCAGTACGCCGCCAAACGACCAGCCCGCCACGCGGTAGGGCCCGTGTGGCTGAACCTCGCGGATCAGGCCGACCATGCGCGCCGCCAAGCCTTCCATGGTGTTCAGGTGCGGCTCGCCCAGTGCCGCGCCCGGCAGGCCGTAGATCGGATAGTCGCCGGGCAAGTGCTGACCCAGCGCCGGGAAATACACGTCCATGCCACTGAACTCGTGCACCAGAAACAACGGCGGCTGCGAGCCGCTGCTGCGCACGGTAATCAGCGAGGTGTCGGGCACCGGCTCGCCGGTGCGCTGGCGCAACATCGCCGCCACCGAGGCCACGCTGACGTGCTGGAACAGCTCGGCCAGCGACACCTGCAAGCCCGCTGCTTCCATCAGGTTGACCAGTCGAATCGCCAGCAAGGAATGCCCGCCCAGCTCAAAGAAGCTGTCGTGACGCCCCACCTGCTCAAGTTTCAACACCTCGGCCCACAGGCCGGCGAGCGACTGTTCAAGTGCATCGGCCGGCGCCTCGCAGTCGCGGCTGAGCAAGGCCTCCAACGCCGGAACCGGCAAGGCTTTGCGATCGATCTTGCCATTGGCCGTCAGCGGCAACTGCGCCAGCGGCACATAGGCCGACGGCAGCATGTAGACCGGCAACTGGCCGTGCAGGTGCGCACGCACACTGTCGATGTCTACGGGCTCGCCAGCCCAGGTGAAATACGCCACCAGACGCTTATCACCGGGCACGTCCTCACGGGCCAGCACCACTACGTCCTGGATGCTCGCCAAGGTCGCCAGGCGCGCTTCGATCTCGCCCAACTCGATACGGAAACCACGGATCTTCACTTGGTCGTCGTTACGCCCGATGCACTCCAGCAAGCCGTCCGCCGTCCAGCGGCCGAGGTCGCCGGTGCGGTACATCAAGGCGCCTGGGTTGAACGGGTCGTCGACAAACTTCTCGGTGGTCAGCTCCGGCCGGCTCAAATACCCCTTGGCCACGCCGTCACCGCCGATGCAGATTTCGCCGATCACGCCCACCGGCAGTGGCTGCAAGTACGCATCCAGTACATGAATCTGCGTGTTGGAAATCGGTCGACCAACCGCCACGCTGTCAGCATCGGCGGCAATCGCCTGCACCTCGTAAGTGGTGGCGTAGGTGGTGGTTTCAGTCGGCCCGTAGCAATGCACCAGGCGCAAGCCCGGCGCCTGCGCCAGCAGGCTGCGGAACGCCGCCGGGTCGGCACGCTCGCCGCCGCAGAGCAAAATGCGCAAGCCGGCCAGGGCTTCGGGGATCATCTGCACGTACTGGTTGAACAACGCGGTGGTCACGAACAACACCGTCGCACCGTGCAGCGCACGGCCGAATGCAGCGGGGTCGAGCAACGTGGAATGGTCGATCACCTGCACCTGGCCGCCGTTGAGCAGCGCACCCCACACATCCATGGTGCTGGCGTCGAACGCCGGGTTGGAGGCAAACGCCACACGGTCGGCGGCGTTGAAGTCGGCGTAACCGTTGTTGAGCACCAGCCGTGTGATGCCGCGATGAGGCACCAATACGCCCTTCGGTGTGCCCGTGGAGCCGGAGGTGTACATGATGTACGCCACGCTGTCCGAGGACTGCGACAGGTCTGGGTTGTGGCTCGGTTGCGGGTCCAGGGTCAGGGTGTCCAGATCCAGGCGCCGCGCCGGGAACTCAAGCGCCGCGTCACTGCGGGTCACCAGCCAGCTCGCGCCGCTGTCCTGCAACATGAAGCCCTGGCGTTCGGCGGGTGCGTTTATGTCCAGCGGCACATAGGCCGCCGCACACTTGAGGATCGCCAACTGGCTGACCAGCAGGTCCAGGGAGCGCGGCAGCAGGATCGCGACGTTATCGGCCGGGCGCACACCCAGGCTCATCAGGTGATGGGCCAAGCGGTTGGCGCGGGTGTTGAGTTCGCCGTAGCTCAGTACCGCGTCAGCGTGCAACGCAGCCACCGCGTCAGGCCGTGCGTGGGCCTGGGCTTCGAACAAGCGCTGCACCGTGTGCTCGCGGGGGAACACACGGGTGGTGGCATTGAAACCTGCCAGCTGTTGACGCTCGGCCGCCGGCAGGATTGGCAAGCGGCTGATGCCCCTATCACTGTGGTGCTCCAGCGCCTCAACCAGTTGCTCAAGGGCAATGTTCAGGTAATCACACAAACGCCGGGCGCCCTGCCCCATGGCGGTCAGGCTGAAACCCTCACCGAGGTCATCGACACTCACCGACACCCCGTAATTGGTCTGCTCCTCGGCACTGAGCAGCGCAATCCCCTGCCATGCCTCAGCCACGCCACCACTGTGCGGCGCGCTGTGGCGGTAGTTGAACAGCACGTTGAACAACGGCGTACCCACTGGGACGCCGCTGCACTGCTGGGCCAACGCCAGCGGCGCGTGCTCATGGCTGAGCAATTGGGTCAGGCGCGCATGGGTGGCACGCAGTGCGGTGCGTACCGAGTGTTCGCCCAGGTCGACGCGCAACGGCAAGGTATTGATAAATACGCCCATGGCGCGCTCGGCGCCTTCGCCGCCTTGCAGGCGGCCGAGCATTACAGTGCCGAACACCACCTGTTCGCGGCCACTGACCTTGCCCAGCACCTGCGCCCAGGCCAGGTGCATCAGGCTGGCGGCACTCACTCCAGCCTGGCGCGCCTGGGTGCGCAGACGCTGGCTCAACTGCGGGTCGACGGCCAGATGCGCGTGTTCATCGGCGCCCAGGTATTGGACGTCGGTTGGCTCGTCGATTTCACCGAGCATTTCGCGCAAGAAGGTTTCGTGGTCGTCAACGCCCAGGCGGGTCTGGGTCGCAGTCTGGGCCACAGTCTGGGCCACATAGTTTCGATACGGCACGGCCGCGCCCAGCCTGTGCTGGGTGCCGAGCAGGAACGCCTGCATTTCATGCTGCAGGATGTCCAGCGCGACGTGGTCCATTACCAAATGATGGAACAACAACGTGGCGACCACGCGCAACGGTTCCTCGGTATAGATCAACCGCATCAACGGCGCTTGCGTCAGGTCCAGGCGCTGTGGCACAGCACCGGCTTCAACGCTGAGCGAGGCCTCACGCCAAACCACTTGCACCGGTTCTTCCAGGCCCTCCCAATGGAAGGAGGAACGCAGGATGTCATGCCGCTGGATCACCGCCTGCAATGCATGGGCAAAGGCGTCCAGGCGCAGACGGCTATCGAAGGCAAACTGCGCCCGCAACAGGTAGGCATCGCCTTCAAGCACAGCCCGATGGTGATACAGGATGCCGGCCTGCAACGGCGCCAGCGGGTAGATATCCTGCACATTCGCCGCACCGCCGGGAATGCACGCGACGATGCGGTCGACGGCAGCCTGGTCCATCTGGATCAAGGGCAACATAGCCGGGGTGATGTGGCTGCAGCCTTCGGCGATGCCATTGGCCGGCACCGCCACTTCGCGCCCACTGCCCAGCGCCGCCGCCAACGCCGAGAGCGTCGGCTGGCCGAACAGCACCTTCACATCCGCCGACAAGCCCAGGCGGCGCATGCGCCCCATCAGACTGACGGCCAGCAGCGAATGCCCGCCCAGTTCAAAGAAGTTGTCGTGACGGCCTACGCGCTCAACATTGAGCAATTCGGCCCACAGGCTGGCCAAGGCCATTTCGGTATCGCCCTGGGGCGCTTCGTACTCGCGCACCACCACCGAATCCAGGCCCGGCGCCGGCAGCGCCTTGCGGTCGAGCTTGCCGTTGGGGCTGAGCGGCAACGCCTGCAGATGCACGAAAATCGCCGGCACCATGAACTCCGGCAGATGCCGCAGCAGATGACCGCGCAGCGCGTCGATGTCGCTCGGCGTGCCGGTGTAGTAAGCCACCAGCCGCTCTTCACGGGCGACCACAGCGGCTTCGTTGACCTGAGGATGCTCGAGCAACCGCGCCTGGACTTCACCCAGCTCGATGCGCAAACCACGAATTTTCACCTGGTCATCATTGCGCCCCAGGTACTCGATATTGCCGTCCGGCAAGTAACGCCCGACATCACCGGTGCGGTACATGCGCCCCTGCCTGAAGGGGTCGTCAAGGAAGCGCTCGGCGGTCAGCTCCGGCCGGTTCAGATACCCCCGCGCCACTTGTACGCCCGCGATAAACAACTCGCCCACCACACCCAGCGGCACCGGTTGCAACTGGCTGTCGAGCAGGTACATGCGGGTGTTGGCGATGGGTTTGCCGATCGGCGTGTTGTCCGGGGTTACCAGACCGGCACAGTTCCAGGCGGTGACGTCGACGGCCGCTTCGGTCGGCCCATACAGGTTATGCAGCTCGCTGCCTGGCAGTTGTTGCTTGAAGCGCCGCACCAGGCTGCCCGGCAAGGCTTCGCCGCTGCACATCACCCGCGCTAACCCTATGGCCTGGCTGACATCGCCGTGGGCCAGGAACACATCGAGCATCGACGGCACAAAGTGCAAGGTAGTGATCTGTTCAGCCTCGATCACGTCGCACAGGTATTCGGGCTCTTTGTGCCCGCCGGGGCGCGCCATCACCAGACGCGCGCCGGTAAACAGCGGCCAGAAGAATTCCCACACCGACACGTCAAAGCTGAACGGGGTTTTCTGCAGCACCGAATCCTGCGCGTTCAGGCCGTATTCGTCCTGCATCCACAGCAGGCGGTTGACTACCCCGGCGTGGTCGTTGATCACGCCTTTGGGCTGGCCGGTGGAGCCGGAGGTGTAGATCACATAGGCGCTCACGCCCTGGACGTGAGGGTTGCCTGCGGGCAGATGCTGCCAGGTGGGCTGGTCCAGGTCGACTACCGCCACTGCGCCGAGCAAGCCACGTGTTGCGCCTTGGGCCAGCACCACCAGCGGCGCACTGTCTTGCAGCATGTAGGCCAGGCGCTCTTGCGGATAAGCCGGGTCCAGCGGCACATACGCCGCGCCGGCCTTGAGGATCGCATACAGGCCAATGACCATCTCCAGGCTGCGCTCGACGCAGATCGCCACCCGCGAATCCGGCTGTACACCCAGCGCCAGCAGGTGATGGGCCAACTGATTAGCCTGCGCATTCAGCTCAGCGTAAGTCAGTTGCCGCTCACCCGCCTTCACCGCAATCGCGTTCGGCGTGCGCACCACCTGCGCTTCAAACATCCCGTGCAGTGTCTGGTTGAGGTTGTAGTCCACCGCGGTGGCGTTGAAATCGACCAGCAGGTGCTGACGCTCACACTCATCCAACAACGGCGCATGTTCCAACACCGCCTGGTCGTTATCGACCATGGCCTGCAAGGTGCGGGTGAAATACCCGGCGTACCGCTGCACGGTCGACTCATCAAACAGCGCCACGGCAAATTCCAGCGCGCCGAGAATGCTGCCCTGCACTTCACCCAGGTTCAGCGACAGGTCGAACTTGGCAAAGTGGCTGTTCTCGACGATGCCTTCCAGGGCCAGGTCGCCCAGCGCCAGGGTCGGCGCGCTGCTGTCTTGCCAGCTCAGCAGGGTCTGGAACAGCGGGCTGTGGGCCAGGCTGCGCACCGGCCGGGTGATTTCCACCACCTGCTCGAATGGCAAGTCCTGATGCGCCTGGGCCGCCAGCGTCAGCGCCTTGACCCGTGCCAGCAAGGCATCGGTGCTCAGCTCGCCCGAGGTGTCGATGCGCACCGCCAGGGTGTTGACGAACAGGCCGATCAGCCCTTCCACCTCGCTGCGGGTACGGTTGGCCACTGGCGTGCCGATCACCAGGTCGTGTTGCCCGGACAGCCGCGCCAGCAGGGAGGCCCAGGCCGTCATCAAGGTCATGTACAGCGTGGTGCCATGGCGTTGGCTCAAGGCCTTGAGCCCGGCGGTCAGGCGTTCGTCCAGGCGCACTTCGACGCTGTTGCCGGCGTAGTCCTGCTGCACAGGGCGTGGGCGATCGGTAGGCAGCGTGAGCAAGGCCGGCGCACCGGCCAGTGCCTGTTGCCAATAGGTACTTTGGCGCTGCAGCACTTCGCCGCTCAGCCACAAACGCTGCCACACGGCGAAGTCGCCGTACTGAATCGGCAGGCTTGGCAATGGGTCAGGCATGCCGTGGCTGAAGGCTTGATACAGCGCCATCAACTCACGGGTGAGCACGCCCATCGACCAGCCATCGGAAACGATATGGTGCAGGGTCAGCAGCAGCACATGGTGATCGTCGGCCATCACCACCAGGCGCCCACGCAGCAACGGGCCGCGCTCCAGGTCGAACGGTGCCGAGGCTTCGCCCTGAATCAAGGCATCCAGCGCCTGCTGCGGTTGCGGGTGGCGGCGCAAATCCTGCACTTGCAGGGGCAGCATGTCTTCAGCCGGTACGATCAGCACCTGGGCTTGGTCGCCCTGTTGGGCAAAGCGGCTGCGCAGGGTTTCATGCCGCGCAACAATGCGCGCCAGCGCGCGTTGCAGCGCCTCGACATGCAACTGGCCACGTAAACGCAGGCCGATGGGAATGTTGTAGGCGGTGTTAGCGCCTTCCATCAGCGCCAGGAACCACAGGCGCTGCTGGGCGAACGACAACGGCACGAGTTCATCACGATTGGCCGGCAGAATATCCGGCAAGGTGCTGCGCCCTGACTGCGCCAGCACTGCGGCGACCGCCGCCAGCTCCGCATTGGCAAACAAGTCGCCCAGCACCAGTTCCACCCCCAGGCGCTGGCGCACTTGCGAGACCATGCGCATCGCCAGCAACGAGTGCCCGCCCAGTTCGAAGAAATGGTCGTGCCGCCCGACACGCTGCACCTGCAGCACATCGGCCCAGATCTGCGCGAGCACGCTTTCGATCTCGCCCTCGGGCGCTGCGTATTCGCGGGTAAACACCGCGGCCATGTCCGGCGCTGGCAAGGCCTTGCGGTCGAGCTTGCCGTTGGCGGTGAGTGGCAACGCCTCGAGCTTCACATAGGCGACCGGGACCATGTAGTCCGGCAGATGCGCAACCAGGTGGGCGCGGATATCACCGACCGCCAGCGCGTCGAGTTGCGGGCTCTCGGTGAAATAGGCGACCAGCCGCTCCTCGCGCACCAGCACCACCGTTTCCTGGATCCCAGGCAGTTGGCCGAGCTGGGTTTCAATCTCGCCAAGCTCGATACGCATGCCACGGATCTTCACCTGATCATCGTTGCGCCCCAGGTATTCAAGCGTACCGTCCGGCAACCAACGCGCCAGGTCGCCGGTGCGGTACATGCGCCCCGGGTTGAACGGGTCTTGCAGGAAGCGCTCGGCGGTCAGGTCCGGGCGGTTGAGGTAACCACGCGCCACGCCCTTGCCGCCCACGTACAGCTCACCGGCTACCCCCAATGGCACCGGCCGTTGTTGTTCATCGAGCAGGTACACCGTGGCATTGGCCACCGGTTTGCCGATATGCAACGGCTGGCCTGCTTCGACCTTGCCGGAAGTGGCAACCACCGTGGCTTCGGTGGGGCCGTAGTTGTTGATCAACTCAAATCGCTGTGCCCGCGCAAACTGGCGCAGGCGGTCACCGCCGATGAGCAAGGTGCGCAATGTAGGGTGTTCGATGTGCTGGCTGAACGCGTATTCGGCCACCGGCGTGGGCAGGAAGCACACGTCCAGTGGCTGCGCGCACCACCAGCTCAGCAGCGCGTCGATATCTTCGGCGCCGTCCGTGGCGGGCGGCAGGTGCAGGGTCGCGCCGACACACAGCGCCGGCCACACTTCCCAGGCCATCGCATCAAAACCAAAGCCGGCAACACTGGCGGTGTGGCGCCCGGCGCACAGGTCAAAGGCGCGGCAATGCCAGTCCACCAGGTTGGCCACCGTGTGGTGCTCCACCATCACCCCTTTGGGCAGGCCGGTGGAGCCGGAGGTGTAGATCACATAGGCGAGGTTCGAAGGGCTGACGGCAGTTTTTGGATTGCTGGCTGAATGGTGCTGCCAGGTGTAGCGGTCCAGTTGGATCACCGGCACGTCCAGCGCCGGCAAGCGCTCGAGCAGTGCCTGTTGGGTCAGCACCGCCACCGGGGCGCTGTCGCTCAGCAGGTAGCTCAGGCGCTCGGCCGGGTGCGAAGGGTCGACCGGCACATAGCAGGCGCCAGCCTTGAGGATGGCCAGCAACCCGGCCAGGGTGTCCAGGCCACGCCGCGCGACGATGGCCACGCGGTCATCGGGTTTGACCCCCAGCGCCAACAGGTGATGGGCCAGCAGGTTGGCTTGCTGGTTGAGTTCGGCGTAAGTCAGTTGGCGGCCCTGCTGCACGGCGGCAATCGCCTCCGGCGTGAGCGCGGCCTGGGCTTCGACGCGGCCGTGCAAGGTGCTGCCGTGAGCGAAATCGACCTGGGTGGCGTTGAACTGCTCAAGCAGCAACTGCCGCTCGGCGGCGGGCAGCACCGACAGCTGATTGAGCGCGGTGTGCGGTGCTTGCTCCAGCGCCGTCACCAGGTTCTCCAGGGCGGTTTGCAGATAGCTGCACACGCGCTGCGGATCGACCCGCTGGCTGGCCAGCAGGCTCAGGCCAAAGCCTTCACCCAGGTCATCCACACTCAGGGTCAGCGGGTAGTTGGTGCGCTCTTCGGCGCTGAGCGCGGCGATCCCGTGCCAGGCCGACACGGCTTCGGCGCTGGCGGCCGGGGCGCTGTGGCGATAGTTGAGCAAGGCACTGAACAGCGGCGTCGGCGCCACTACCCCGCTGCAGCGTTGGGCCAGGGCCAGCGGCGCGTGTTCATGGCGCAACAAGGTGGTGAGCCGCGCGTGGGTGGCCTTGACCCCGGTGCGTAGGTCCTGGGCGTCCACGTCGACGCGAAACGGCAAGGTGTTGATGAAAATGCCCAGCGCCCGATCCGTGGCATGGCTGCCTTGCATGCGGCCCATCAATACGGTGCCGAACACCACGTGCTCTTTACCGGCCAGCACCGCCAACACCTGCGCCCAGCCCATATGGAACAGGCTGGCGGCACTCACGCCCAATTGCCGGGCTTGCGCGCGCAACCGCCGGCTGAGTGCTGCGGGCAAAGGCAGGCTGACTTCGCTGATGCCACGGGCATCGCCCTGCACGTCCTGCAAGCCGTATGGCAGGGTCGGCTCGCTGATATCGCCGAGCATCTGGCGGAAGAAATTTTCGTGTTCCGGCTCGCTGATACCCAGGCGTGCCTGCGCCACATAATTGCGAAACGGCACGGCCTGGCCAAGCGCCGCGCCCTGCCCCAGCAAGCACGCCTGCATTTCATGGCACACCACTTCGAGGGCGCTGTGGTCGAGGGCCATATGGTGGAACAGCAAGGTGGCGACAATGCGCTGGTTCAGCCGGTCGTCGGCCCGCACCAGGCGCAGCAGCGGCGCCCGGGTCACGTCGAGGCGATAGTGGCGAGCGTCGAACAGCCCGTGCAGTTGGGCGGCGATATCGCCGTCGGCCGGGTTCAATTGCAGCGCCTGCACCGGCAGGCGTGCCTGGCGCCACACCACTTGCGAGGGTTGCTGCAAACCGTCCCAGACCACCCCGGTGCGCAGGATATCGTGGCGGTCCATCACGCTTTGCAACGCTTGGGCGAAAGCCTCGAAACGCTCCAGGCTGTCGAACGCAAACTGCGACTGCATCACATAGGGGTCGCCCTGCTCGGCGCTGACGTGGTGGAACAGAATGCCTTCCTGCAACGGCGCCAGCGGGTAAATGTCCTGGATATTCGCCACACCGCCGTCGACCGTGGCCACGATGCGCTCGATCTCGTCCTGGCTCAACGTCGACAGGCTCAGCATCGCCGGGGTGATGTGCTCGGCACCTAGCGGGATGCCATTGGCCGGCACCTGCACTTCACCGGCTTTGGAAGCCGAGTATTCACCGGCCTTGATCAGTTCGATCAAGGCCGCTTTGTGCTCGCGCAACGCCGCCAGGATCGCCGGATCACTCAGCGCTTGTTTGTTGCCTTGCACCGACAACTGCTCGCCCTTGAGCGCCAGCTGCACGTCCTTGGTTTTCAACGTGCTCAATAACTCAAAAATGCTCACAGGACGATCTCCATTCGTTCGGTAATGGCGGCGTAGCCGGCCAGGCTCGGCTGTTCGAACAGCGCCCGCACATCGGCTTCCAGGCCTTCCTGGCGCAGGCGTCCGATCAAGCTCACGGCCAGCAGCGAGTGCCCGCCCAGCTCAAAGAAATTGTCATGGCGCCCAACGCGCTCAACGTTGAGCAGTTCAGCCCACAGCGCTGCCATAAGGATTTCGGTGTCGCCTTCGGGCGCCGCGTATTCGCGCACGCTCAGCGCGTCCATGCCCGGCACCGGCAGTGCCTTGCGGTCGAGTTTGCCGTTGGGGCTCAGTGGCAATGCGTCGAGGTGCACAAACACCGCGGGCACCATAAAGTCCGGCAAGTGCTGCAACAGGTGGGTGCGCAGCCTGTCGATGTCAGTGTGTGTTCCGGTGTAGTACGCCACCAGGCGCTCTTCACGGGCGACCACGGCGGCTTCGTTGACCTGCGGATGCTCCAGCAAGCGCGCCTGGATTTCGCCCAGTTCGATGCGCAAACCACGGATCTTCACCTGGTCATCGTTGCGACCCAGGTACTCGATATTGCCGTCGGGCAGGTAACGGCCGACGTCGCCGGTGCGGTACATGCGCCCGTCGGTGAACGGGTCCTTGAGGAAGCGTTCGGCGCTCAGTTCCGGGCGGTTCAAATACCCGCGCGCCACTTGCACGCCGCCGATAAACAACTCGCCCACCACCCCCAATGGCACCGGCTGCAACTGTGCGTCCAGCACGTACATGCGTGTATTGGCAATCGGCTTGCCGATCGGCGTATTGTCCGGCACGTCGGGCCGTGCGCAGTTCCACGCGGTGACGTCGACCGCCGCTTCCGTCGGGCCGTACAAGTTGTACAGGCCAACCCCCGGCAGTTGCGCTTTGAAGCGCCGCACCAGGCTGCCCGGCAAGGCTTCGCCGCTGCACATCACCCGCGCCAGCCCTATGGCCTGGCTGACATCACCATGGGCCAGGAACACATCGAGCATCGACGGCACGAAATGCAAAGTGGTGATCTGCTCAGCCTCGATCACCTGGCACAGGTACTCCGGCTCTTTGTGCCCACCCGGGCGGGCCATCACCAACCGTGCGCCGGTAAACAGCGGCCAGAAAAATTCCCACACCGACACGTCGAAGCTGAACGGGGTTTTCTGCAGCACCGCGTCATGGGCCTTGAGGCCATAGGCGTCCTGCATCCACAGCAAGCGGTTGACCACGCCGGCGTGTTCATTGATCACGCCTTTGGGCTGGCCGGTGGAGCCGGAGGTGTAGATCACATAGGCCTGGTGCCGGGCGGTAAGGCCTGGCACCAGCGGGTTGCTCGTGCTGTGGTGTTGCCAGGTGAGGTGATCCAGGTCCAGCACCGGCACGTCACCCAACAACTGGCGGGTTGCGCCTTGCGCCAACACCACCACCGGCGCGCTGTCTTGCAGCATGTAAGCGATGCGTTCGAGTGGATACGCCGGGTCCAGCGGCACATAACCGCCACCCGCCTTAAGGATCGCGAACAGGCCGACCACCATGTCCAGGCCACGCTCGACGCAAATACCCACGCGCGAATCCGGCTGCACGCCGAGCTCGCGCAGGTGATGGGCCAGGCGGTTGGCGCGTTCGTTGAGTGCCCGGTAGGTCAACTGCTGGTTACCGGCCTTGACCGCCACCGCATCAGGGGTGCGTTCGACCTGAGCCTCGAACAGGCCGTGCAGGGTCTGGTCGAGGTTGTAAGCGACCTCGGTGGCGTTGAACGCTACCAGCAGTTTCTGGCGTTCCTCGGCGCCCAGGATCGGCAGGCGATTGAGCGCATGATGCGGTGCCTGCTCCAAGGCTTCGACCAGCCCGGCCAGGGCGTTCTGCAGGTAACCACACACCCGTTGCGCGTCAACCTGCGCCAGGGCGGTGACGGTGTAGCCATCGCCCAGGTCATCCACGTTGAGGGTCAGCGGGTAGTTGGTGCGGCCATCGTTGACCAGCGTCTGCATGCCTTCCCAGGCGTGTTGCGCCTCGGCAGAACGCGTCGCGGCGCCGCGATGGCGATAGTTGAGCATCGAGCTGAACAACGGCGCCGGGGCCGCCACCCCGCTGCAACGCTGGGCCAGGGCCAGGGACGCGTGCTCATGGCCGAGCAACGCGGTGAGCCGCGTGTGGGTGGCACGCACGGCATCGCGTGCGCCTTGCGCGTCGATATCCAGGCGCAGCGGCAAGGTATTGATAAACACCCCAAGGGCGCGGTCGGCGCCCTCGCCGCCTTGCAGACGGCCAACCAGCACGGTGCCGAACACCACGCTGTGGCGCCCCGAAGTGGCCGCCAGCACTTGGCCCCAGGCCAGGTGGAACAGACTCGCCGTGCTCACGCCGAGCAAACGTGCCTGGGCCCGCAGGCGGCGGTTGAGGTCGCTGTCCAGGTGCAGGCTGTGTTCCTCAATCGCGCTGCCGTCGCCGCGCACGTCCTGCAAGCCAAACGGCAAGGTCGGCTCATCGACATCGGCGAGCATCTCGCGAAAGAACGCCTCGTGCTCCTGCTCACTGACGCCCAATCGCGCCTGGGCCACGTAGTTGCGGTACGGCATCGGCGCCGCCGTCGGGGCGGCGTGCCCCAACAAGTGCCCTTGCATTTCACGCAGCACCACGTCGAACGCGGTGTGGTCCAGCGCAATATGGTGATAGAGCAACACCACCACCACGCGCTGGTTGGCCGGGTCCTTGGCGTACTTGAGGCAGATCAGCGGCGCCTGGCTGATGTCCAGGCGATAACGCCGCGCATCAAAACGCGCGTGCAGGCCGACGAGCACATCACCCTGCAACTGCAGCTCTTCAAGCGGCAATCGGGCCTGGCGCCACACCACTTGCAGCGGTTGCGCAAGGCCTTCCCAGACCACACCCGTGCGCAGGATGTCATGGCGGTTGATCACCTGTTGCAGCGCGTGGGCGAAGGCCTGCAGGCGCTCGAGGCTGTCGAAGGCCAGGTGCGATTGCAGCAGGTACGGGTCGCCCTGTTCGGCGGTGAGGTAGTGGTAAAGAATGCCCTCCTGCAACGGCGCCAGCGGGTAGATATCCTGCACATTGGCGGCGCCACCGGGGATGCGGCTGACGACGTGATCGAGGGTCGACTGGTCGATATCAACCAAGGGCAGCATGTCCGGCGTGATGCGCAGGCAATCGGCTGCGATCCGGTTGGCCGGCACCTGCACTTCGCGGCCACTGCCCACGGCAGCCGCCAGCGCGGCCAGGGTCGGCTGGCTGAACAGCACACGGACATCCGCGCTGAGGTCCGCTTGACGCATGCGTTCGATCAGGCTCACGGCCAGCAACGAATGGCCGCCGAGTTCGAAGAAGTGGTCATGACGGCCGACCTGTTCGACCTGCAACACCTCGGCCCAGATCCGCGCCAGGGTGGTTTCCACTGCGCCCTGAGGCGCTTCATAGTCGCGGGAGAGCACCGCCGCCTGGTCAGGTTCCGGCAAGGCCTTGCGATCCAGCTTACCGTTGGCGGTCAGGGGCAATGCGTCGAGCTTGATGTAGGCCACCGGCACCAGCGCGTCGGGCAGTTGTGCTTGTAGCTGCGAACGCAGGGTTTCAATCGCCAGCGGGTAGTTTTCCGTGAACCAGGCCAGCAAACGGCCTTCGCGCACCAGCACCACGGCCTCGCCAACGCCTTCCACTGCCGCCAGGCGACTTTCGATCTCGCCCAGCTCCACGCGTACGCCACGCACTTTGACCTGATCATCATTGCGGCCCAGGTACTCGATATTACCGTCGGGCAACCAGCGCGCCAGGTCGCCAGTGCGGTACATGCGCCCCGGGTTGAACGGGTCTTGCAGGAAGCGTTCGGCGGTCAGGTCCGCACGGTTCAGGTAACCGCGCGCCACGCCGCTGCCGCCCACATACAGCTCACCGGCCACGCCCACCGGCACCGGGCGCAGCTGTGCATCGAGCAAGTAGGTGCTGGCATTCGCCACCGGCCGGCCGATATGCAGCACCTGCCCGGCGCGGACACGGCCGGAGGTGGCGACCACCGTGGCCTCGGTCGGCCCGTAGTTGTTGATCAGCGCAAAACGTCGCTCCTGGGTGAACTGCCGCAGGCGGTCGCCGCCAATCAGCAGGATGCGCAAGGTCGGGTGTTGCAGGTGCTGGCTGAAGGCGTATTCGGCCACTGGCGTGGGCAGGAAGCTGACGTCCAGCGGCTGCGCCAGCCACCAGGCCAGCAGTTCGTCGATGTTTTCATTGCCCACCGTGACAGGCGGCAAATGCAGGGTCGCACCGGCACACAGCGCCGGCCAGACTTCCCAGGCCATAGCGTCGAAGCCAAAACCGGCGACGCTGCTGGTATGGCTGCGCGCGTCCAGGCCGAAGGCTTCGCAGTGCCAGTGCACCAGGTTTTCCACGTTGCGGTGTTCCACCATCACGCCTTTGGGCTGGCCGGTGGAGCCGGAGGTGTAGATCACGTAGGCCAGGTGCGCCGGGGTCAGCGCTGCGAGCTGCGGATTGCTGACGGCGTGGTGCTGCCAGCTTTCGCCCAGCAGGTCCACCGTGGCGGACGTGCCCAGCAACGCTTGAGTACTGGACTCGGCCAGCACGGCCACCGGCGCACTGTCCTGCAACAGATAAGCAATGCGCTCAGTAGGGTAAGCCGGGTCGATCGGCACATAACCGGCGCCGGCCTTGAGTATGCCCAGCAGCCCGATCAGCATTTGCGGGCCACGACGGCAGCAGATCGCCACGCGGTCGTCCGGCTGTACGCCGAGCGCGAGCAGGTGATGGGCCAGTTGATTGGCGCGCTGATTAAGCTGCTGGTAGGTCAGCGACAGCGCGCCCTGCTGCAGCGCAATCGCGTGGGGCTGGCGCTCGACCTGGGCTTCGAAGGCACCGTGCAGGGTGTGCCCGGTGGGGAAATCCGCCGCCGTTGCGTTGAATTCGCGCAGCAGGGTGTCGCGTTCGGCCGACGGCAGTATCGGCAGGCGGTTGAGCGCGGTATCGACGGCGTTTTCCAAGGCCTCGACCAGTTGCTCCACGGCGTTATGCATATAGCCGCACAGCCGCTGGGCGCCGATCTGCGGCAGCGCCAGCACGCTGAGGCCAAAGCCTGCGCCAAAATCATCCACGCTCAAGGTCAGCGGGTAGTTGCTGCGCTCTTCACCGCCCAGCAGTTGCACGCCTTCCCAGATGCCGTGGCCATCGCGGGCCATTTCGTCGGGGCGGCTGTGGCGGAAATTGAGCAAGGCGCTGAACAGCGGCACGTTAGTCGGCACGCCGCTGCAACGCTGGGCCAGCGCCAGGGACGCGTGTTCGTGCCCGAGCAAGGCGCTCAAGCGCGAATGGGTGGCCTTGACCGCCACGGCGGCGCCCGCCGCGACATTCACCCGCAGCGGCAAGGTGTTGATGAACATGCCCAGCGCCCGATCGGCGCCCTCACCCGCTTGCATGCGGCCCATCAATACGGTGCCGAACACCACGTCATCACGCCCGGACACCAGGCCCAGCACTTGCGCCCAGGCCAGGTGCATCAGGCTCGCCGCACTTACGCCCAACAGGCGCGCCTGCTCACGCACGCGCATGGCCAGCGCCGCGTCCAGGTGCTGCTCGGCCTCTTCGATATCACGGCCATCACCCTGCACGTCCTGCACGCCAAACGGCAGGGTCGGTTCGTCCACATCGGCGAGCATGGCGCCGAAGAACTGTTCATGCTCGGCCACGCTCACGCCCAGGCGTGCCTGGGCCACGTAGTTGCGAAACGGCGCCGCCACGGGCAGCGCGTCCGCCTGGTTGAACAGAAACGCGCGCATCTCCTGGCCCACCACTTCCATGGCCGTGTGGTCCAGCGCCAGGTGGTGGAACAGCAGGATCGCTGCGACTCGGTTATTCGCCGGGTCCTGGGCGTAAACCATGCGCAGCAATGGCGCCTGGGTAATGTCCAGGCGGTAGTGACGAGCATCGAAACGTGCGTGCAATTGCTCGATGATGCCGCCCTCGGCCGGGTCCAGGATCACCTCCTGCACACTCAGTTGCGCGTCGCGCCAGACCACTTGCACCGGGCTGTCCAACCCTTCCCAGACCACGCCGGTGCGCAGGATGTCGTGACGCGCTACTACCTGTTGCAGCGCGCCCATAAAGCCGTGCAAACGCTGCAGGCTATCGAACGCCATGCGCGATTGCAGCAGGTACGGGTCGCCCTGTTCGGCGCTGATATGGTGATAAAGAATGCCTTCCTGCAACGGCGCCAGCGGGTAGATATCCTGCACATTGGCCGCGCCACCGGGCACGTTGGCGACGATGCGTTCGATTGCCGGTTGATCAAGCTGCACCAGGGTCAGCATCGACGGCGTGATCTGTGTGCAGCCCGGCGCAATGCCATTGGCCGGCACCACAATTTCACGCCCACTGCCGACTGCCGCCGCGAGTGCCGCCAGGCTCGGCTGGCTGAACAGCACGCGCACGTCCGCGCTCAGGCCGACCTGGCGCATGCGTTCGATCAGGCTGACCGCCAGCAACGAATGCCCGCCCAACTCGAAGAAATGATCATGGCGCCCGACGCGTTCAAGCTTGAGCACGTCCTGCCAGATCTGCGCCAGCACGGTTTCCACTTCACCTTCCGGGGCTTCGTAGCCACGGCTGAGCAGCGCACTTTGATCCGGCACCGGCAGGCCTTTGCGGTCCAGCTTGCCGTTGGCCGTCAGTGGCAACAGCTCAAGCCACACATAGGCCGACGGCACCATGTAATCCGGTAGCTGGCCTTGCAGATGGGCGCGCAGGGCTTCGATTGGCAACGCTGCCGAGGCGGTGTAGTACGCCACCAGGCGTTTGTCGCCGGGCTCGTCTTCGCGGGCCACTACCACAACGTCGCGCACGCCTGGGAAGGTCGCCAGGCAGCTCTCGATTTCGCCGGGCTCGATGCGGAAACCACGAATCTTCACCTGCAAGTCATTGCGCCCCTGGTACAGCAAGGTGCCGTCGGCCTGCCAGCTGGCAAGGTCGCCGGTGCGGTACAGCAGGCCTTCGCCGAACGGGTTGGGGATGAATTTTTCGGCCGTCAGTTGCGGCTGGTTCAAGTACCCCTTGGCCACGCCCGCACCGCCGATGTACAGCTCGCCGACCACACCCAACGCCAGCGGCTGCTGGCGCGCATCCAGCACATAGGCCTGTGCATTTGCGATAGGTCGGCCGATAGGCACAGCGCCCGCGCCCGGCGTGGTGATTTCAAACGTGGTCGAGAAGGTGGTGGCTTCGGTCGGCCCATAGCCGTTTAACAGGTGTTGCGGCTTGCCGTGCTTGAGCACCCGGGCAATCACCAGCGGGTCAAGCACATCGCCGCCGACGATCAGGTAGCGCAACTGGCGCAGCACCGGCAGCAACGCGTCGGCGTATTGATGGAACAAGCCTGCCGTCATCCACAGCACGCTCACGGCCTGTTCCTGCAACAGCTCGGCAAATGCGGCCTGGGACAGCAGCACCGCATGCTCGACCACCACCACGCAACCGCCATTGAGCAACGGCGCCCACACATCCAGGGTACTGGCATCGAACGCCGGGTTGGAGGCGAAGGCCACGCGGTCGCGCTCGTTGAAGTCGGCATAGCCGTTGTTGAGCACCAGCCGCGAGACGGCGCGGTGCGGCACTTGCACGCCTTTGGGCGCGCCAGTGGAGCCGGAGGTGTACATGATGTACGCCACCTCGTCCGAAGACTGCGCAAGCTCCGGGTTGCGCGGCGACAGGCTATCCGGGTTCAGGTCGGCCAGGGTATGGAGTACATGCCGCGCTCCGCTGTCCTGCACCATAAAGGCCTGGCGTTCGAGCGGCGCGTTGATGTCCAGCGGCACATACACCGCTGCGCACTTGAGGATCGCCAGTTGGCTCACCAGCAAATCCAGCGAGCGTGGCAACGCAATCGCCACGCACTCACCCGGTTGCACGCCCTGGTTGATCAGGTGATGGGCCAGGCGGTTGGCACGGCGGTTGAGGTCACGATAGCTCAAGGACAACGCACCCTGCACCGCCGCCACGGCTTCGGGACGCGCCAGTGCCTGAGCTTCGAACAGCTGGTGCACAGTGAACTGCGACGGGTATTGGCGCGCGGTGGCGTTGAACTCGACCAACAGTTGGTGACGCTCGGCCGCCGGCAAAATCGACACCGCCTGCAACGCGGTGGTCGGCGCTTGTTGCAGCGCGGTCACCAGGTGGCTGAGCGCGGTGAGCATGTAGTCGCCCACGCGCTGCACATCCAGACTGGCCAGGCCTTGTACGGTCAGCGCAAAGCCGGTGCCGAGGTCATCGACGTTGAGCACCAACGGGTAGTTGCTGCGCTCCTGGGAACTGAGAATTTCGATACCGTGGGTGGCAAACGGGCTGTCTCCCGGTGCCTCGTCCGGGGCGCTGTGACGGAAGTTGAGCAAGGTACTGAACAGCGGCAACGAACCCGGTACACCACTGCAACGCTGGGCCAGGGACAACGAAGCGTGCTCGTGCCCAAGCAACTGCGCCAGGCGCGCATGGGTGGCGCGCACGCCGGCCTGCACGCTGGTGGCGCCCAGGCTGACGCGCAGCGGCAAGGTGTTGATGAACATGCCCAGCGCCCGGTCGGCGCCCTCGCCGCCTTGCATGCGCCCCAGCAGTACGGTGCCAAACACCACATCCTGCTGGCCGGAGACCTGGGCCAGCACCTGCGCCCAGGCCAGGTGTACCAGGCTGGCGCTGCTGACACCCAGCTGTCGCGCCTGTTCGCGCAGGCCCTGGCTGAGCGCCGGGGCCAGCGGCAAATGCGCCTCGACAATGCCGCTGCCGTCGCCGTTGACATCCTGCAAACCGAACGCCAGCGTGGGCTCGTCAATATCACCCAGCATGTCGCTGAAGAAGGCTTCGTGTTGCGCCTGGGTCACGCCCAAACGCGCTTGGGCCACGTAATTGCGGTATTGCACCGCCGGCGGCAGTTGCGTGCTGTGGCCAGCCAGGCTGGCGCTCATCTCCTCCACCAACACCTGCAGGGCGGTGTGGTCGAGCAGGATATGGTGCAGCAGCAGGATGCCTGCGAAGCCATCCTGTTGTTGCGCATAACCGAAATGCATCAGCGACGCGCGGCTCAGGTCGAGACGGAAATGGCGTGGGTCAAAGCGCTGTTGCAGCTGCGCCAGCGCATCATCGGCCGGCACGTCGAGGCGCTCGACGTGCAGCGGCGCCTGGCGCAACACCACTTGCACCGGCTCATCCAGGCCTTCCCACAGAATGCCGGTGCGCAGGATGTCGTTACGCTCGATCACACAGTGCAAGGCGCGGGTAAACGCGTCCACCGCCGCTTGGTCAGCAAAACTGAACTGTACCTGCAACACGTAGGGGTCGCCCTCGGTGGTTGCCAGGTGGTGATACAGAATGCCGGCCTGCAACGGTGCCAGGCCGTAGATGTCTTGCACGTTGGCGATGCCACCGGGCACATGCTGGAGGATGTGGTCGATGGCGGCCTGGTCCAGCGCCACCAGCGGCAGCATGTCGGGGCTGATGTGTGCGCTGGTCGCCGTGATCCGATTGGCCGGCACTTGGACTTCCTGCTGCCCGCCCACCGCCGCGGCGAGTGCGCGCAAGGTGGGTTGGCCGAACAGCACGCGCACGTCGCAGCTCAACTCCACCTGGCGCATGCGTTCGATCAGCTTGACCGCCAGCAGCGAGTGGCCGCCCAGCTCGAAGAAGTTGTCGTCGCGCCCGACGTTGTCGAGTTTCAACAGCGACTGCCAGATGCCGGCGATGGTGCTTTCCACAGCGCCTTGCGGGGCGGCGTAGTCTCGCCGCGAGAGGGCGTCGGCATCCGGCGCGGGCAAGGCTTTGCGGTCGAGCTTGCCGTTGGTGGTCAGCGGGAATTGGTCCAGCAGCACGAAGGCGCTGGGCACCATGTATTCAGCCAGGCTCAGCAGCAGATGGTCGCGCAGTTCAGCGGCACCGAGTTCGCGCTCGGCGATCACGTAGGCCACCAGGCGTTTGTCACCGGGCTCGTCTTCACGGGCGATAACCACCGCGTCACGCACGCCGTTGGCGCTGGCCAGAGTGGCTTCGATTTCGCCCAGTTCAATGCGGAAGCCGCGGATCTTCACCTGGTCATCGTTACGGCCCAGGTATTCGACGCTGCCATCGGCCAGCAGGCGGCCGAGGTCACCGGTCTTGTACATGCGCAGGCCGGTGGCCGGGTCGGCCAGGAAGCGTTCGGCATTCAGCTCGTCACGGTTGAGGTAACCGCGCGCCACACCGGCGCCGCCGACATACAACTCGCCGACCACACCCATCGGCAACGGCTCACGACGCGCATCCAGCACATACAGCTGCAGGTCGGGAATGCGCACACCAATCGGGCTGACGCCAACCAACTGCGCATCCGCCGCTTCCAGGGCACGGTAGGTCACGTGCACGGTGGTTTCGGTGATGCCATACATGTTGACCAATTGGGTGCCGGCGTTGATGGCGCGGGCGTACCACGGTTTGAGCATGCCCGGTTCCAGGGCTTCGCCGCCGAAAATAACCTGGCGCAGTGAATGCGCCTGGGCGCTCTGGGCCGCGATCAACTGGCGAAATGCGCTGGGCGTCTGGTTGAGGATGCTCACACCTGCGTCACAGATCAGCGCGTAGCACTCATCCGGCGAGCGGCTGACCAGTTGCGGCACGATCAGCAACTGGCCGCCGTGCATCAGCGCGCCCCAGATCTCCCAGACCGAGAAGTCGAACGCGAAGGAATGGAACAGCGCCCACACATCATTGGCGTTGAAGCCAAACCAATGCTCGGTGGCGGTGAACAGCCGCGCCACGTGGCGGTGTTCGATCATCACGCCTTTGGGCAGCCCGGTGGAGCCGGAGGTGTAGATCACATAGGCCAGGTTGGCCGGGCTGAGCGCAACGCGCGGGTTGACGATGGATTCTGCGCGCAGGCTGTTGAGGTCGATGCGGGTCAAATCACCGACCAGATGCTGCGTGTCGGCTTGTACCAACACGGCCACGGGCGCGCTATCGGCCAGGGTATAGGCGATGCGTTCCAGCGGGTAAGCCGGGTCGATGGGCACATAACCGGCGCCAGCCTTGAGGATACCCAGCAGACCAATAATCATCTCCGGGCCACGCTCGACGCAGATCGCCACGCGATCATCAGGGCGAATGCCCAAAGCCAGCAGGCGGTGGGCGACCTGGTTGGCACGTTCGTTGAGTTGGCGGTAGGTGATGCGCTGGGTGTCGAAACGCAGGGCGATGGCATTGGGTTGAGCGGCGGCGTGGGCTTCGACTTGCGCGTGGATCAGGGCAGTGTCGCTGTAGTGCGCGGGGCTTTGATTGAGGCGGTGCAGCAGATGGTGACGTTCGGTATCAGGCAGGATATTCAGGCCGCAGAGCGGCATATCCGGTCGCTGCTCCAGGGCCTCGGCCAGGCTGTGCAGGGCTGTGTGCAGGTAACCGGCGACCCGTTGCGCGCCGATGGACGCATCGACCATCACCGTCAGCGCAAAGTCTTCACCCAGGTCGTCGACGTTGACCGTCAGCGGGTAGTTGGTGCGCTCTTCGGCGCCCAGAACCTGAATGCCTTCGGCCACCTCAATCACCGCCGCCATGTCGGTGGCGGCACTGTGACGATAGTTGAGCATCGCACTGAACAGCGGCGTCGGCGCCGCCACACCGCTGCAACGCTGGGCCAGCGCCAGGGATGCATGTTCGTGATTGAGCAAGGTGGTGAGGCGTTCGTGGGTGGCCTTGACCCCGGCGCGCACGCCCTGCTCGCCCACGTCCACGCGCAACGGCAAGGTGTTGATAAACATACCCAGCGCGCGTTCACCGCCATCACCGGCGCCCATGCGGCCAAGCATCACCGTGCCGAACACCACGGCATCGCGCCCGGACACCACGCCCAGCACGCGCGCCAGGGCCAGGTGCATGATGCTCGCCACGCCGACGCCCAACGGTCGTGCCAGGCTGCGCAGGCGGCGACTCAGGCTGCTGTCGACGGGCATACGCACTTCATCGATGCCGTGCCCATCGCCTTGCACATCCTGCAGGCCGAAGGGCAAGGTCGGTGCATCGATATCCGCCAGCATCTCGCGAAAGAACGCCTCATGCGCCTGTTCGCTGACGCCGTGGCGCACCTGGGCGATATAGCTGCGAAACGCCACCGGCTCGGCGGCCTGGGCTTGCTCACCGGCCAGATACAGCTGGATTTCATGACGTACCACGTCCAGTGCGGTGTGGTCGAGGATGGTGTGATGGAACAACAGCATCGCCACCACGCGCTGGTTGGCCGGGTCATTGGCAAACACCAGGCGCAGTAACGGTGCCTGGCCCAGGTCCATGCGGTAGCTGCGGGCGTCATAGCGGGCGAGCAACTGCGCCAGGCGGTCGCCGTCGACAAAATGCGCTTCTTCGCAGGCCAGGGTCGCCTTGCGCCACACCACTTGCAGCGGTTCGTCCAGACGCTCCCAGGCCATGGACGTGCGCAGGATATCGTGGCGGTCGATCACCCATTGCAGCGCCTCGGCAAACGCGTCAAGGCGCGCGCGGCTGTCGAACACAAACTGCGCGTGCAGCACGTAGGGGTCACCTTGCTGCGCCGAAAGGTGGTGGTACAGCATGCCTTCCTGCAGCGGCGCCAGCGGGTAAATATCCTGCACATTCGCCGCGCCACCGGGGATGGCGGCGACAATGCGGTCGATGGCCGGCTGGTCGAGCGTGACCAGTGCCAGCATGTCCGGGGTAATGCGGTAAGCCGGGCTTAGCCAGTCACCGCCGTGTTCAGCCACGAAGGCAAGCAATTGAGGTTTGTGCGCGATCAGTTGATCCCACAGATCGTCATCCAGGGCTTCGTCATCGCCGAGGATAATCAGGTCGCCTTCTTCCAATTGAAGACGGATCGCATGGGTGGAAATCGCTGCCAATAATTCACTGAACTGCATGGGGTAACCTGCCTGATAAGTCACGGTTGAGTAGAACGTCCGTATTCAGCTGCCGTTTGAAGCGGGTGTGCTGGCGCCGGGAAAAAATCGCGGGCACAGCCGAGGGCCTGGAGTGGCGTCCGGCAGGCTTGGAAAATTAAGGGATTTGGCAGGCAGGGGGTGACATGGGAAGCGGGGACAAGCGGGAATCAGGCAGCGTTCAGTTTTATCAAGCCTACAAACTATCGATAGGCCGGTAGTCCAGATGCAGCTCAAGCGCCAGCTGTTTTGCGCGGCCGAGCCTGATCGGGCCACGCTCGATATCCACCAGTAGCCCAGGACAATCGAGCACGGGCAACCCAGCGATAGCCTTGAGCCGCCCATCGGTAATCACCAGCAGCCGCTGCTGCTCGGCCGGGTAACGCCGGCGGCGCGCGTGCAGCCATTGGCCAGCTTCGGACAACGCCGCCAGCAACGGTGTGCCGCCACCGGCGCCCAGCTGCGCCAGCCAGCCACTCAAGCCTTTGGCGGCCTTGAGCCCCTGCACCTGCCATTTAGGCGAGTGCCCGCTGGCGGTCAATAACGCCATGCGCGCCCGCTGCCGGTAGGCGTCGTCAAACAGCTGGGCGAGCAAGCCTTTGGCGTCGCTCAGCGCGCCATGGCGGCGGGTGGACGCCGAGGCATCGACAATCACCAGCCACAACTCATGGGCCGCGCGGCTGCGCAGGTGATAAAGCAGATCCTCACGGCACTGCGGCCGGCCACCGAGCAAGGTGCCCGGCCAATTGATCGCGCCACGCTGGGCGCTGCGTGCCTTGCCGTGCCTGCCATGTTCCAGTCGCCCTGCCTTGGGCCGGGCATCCGCCCCCGCGTCAGGTCGAGGGCGAATGCCTAGGGCTTTTTTGACCAGGCGGGCACTTCCCGGCGGGCGCCCGTGGGCAATGCGGGCGCGGGCATATCGCCCCACTGGCCCTGGCCGGGTGATGGGTCAGACGGTTTTGCAGCCTGGCCTGGATCGGGCGGGCTTGTCGACGGCGTTTGCGGTTGGCGGCGATGACGCAAGGCGAACTCGGCCACCGCTTCGATATCTTCCTCGGCGATGGCAGCCGCGCCGCGCCAGGCGGCATGGGCGCGCGCGCCGCGCAACCAGACCAGGTCGGCGCGCAAACCATCGACGCCGGCGGCAAAGCAACGCTCGGTGATCTGCGCCAGGGCCTGGTCGTCCAGTTCAATACTGTCGAGCCGCGTGCGCGCCTGGGTGCAACGTTCACGCAGCGCCGCCTGCGGTTCGGCCCATTGGCGGCAGAACGCCGCCGGGTTGCTGTCGAAATCCAGGCGGCGCCGGATGATCTGCCCGCGCTCGCTCGGCAAAGTCTGCCCGCTCAGCGCCACATTAAAGCCGAAACGGTCGAGCAGTTGCGGGCGCAACTCGCCCTCCTCCGGGTTCATGGTGCCGATCAGCACAAAACGCGCCGAATGGCGATGTGAGATGCCATCGCGCTCAATCAGGTTGGTGCCGCTGGCGGCCACATCCAACAGCAGGTCGACCAGGTGATCGGGCAGCAAGTTGACTTCATCGACATACAACACACCACCATCGGCCTTGGCCAATACGCCGGGGGAAAACTGCGCCCGGCCCTCGCCCAGCGCGGCGTCCAGGTCCAGAGTGCCGACCAGGCGCTCTTCGGTGGCGCCCAATGGCAGGGTGACAAACTGACCACTGGCGAGCAGGTCCGCGAGGCCACGCGCCAGGGTCGACTTGGCCATGCCACGCGGGCCTTCGATCAGCACACCGCCGATTTTCGGGTCGATGGCGGTCAGGCACAGCGCCAGTTTCAGGTCGTCGGCGCCGACCACGGCGGACAGCGGGAAATGGGGAATATCGGTCATACCTGCTCTCTTTAAATTCTGCTATTTCTTGTGGCGAGCGGGCTTGCCCCGCGTTGGGCTGCGAAGCAGCCCTAAATCCAAACGCCGCGTTCTTTCAGGAAAACCAGGTTGACCTTATTGGGGCCGCTACGCGGCCCAACGCGGGGCAAGCCCGCTCGCCACAGTGTGGGAATATCGGTCATCAGCTGTCTTCTTCTATGTCCAGCAACAGGTTTTCCAACGCCTCGCGATACGCGCCCGGCTCCTGCCACATGCCGCGTTGCTGGGCTTCGAGCATGCGTTCGGTCATGTCTCGCAATGCCGCCGGGTTGTGCTGCTGCACAAAAGCGCGGGTGTCGGCGTCGAGCAGGTAAGCGTCGGCAAGCAAGGCGTATTGGTGATCGTCGATCAATGCAGTGGTGGCGTCGAATGCGAACAAATTGTCCACCGTGGCCGCCATCTCGAATGCGCCTTTATAACCGTGGCGTTTCACCCCGTCGATCCACTTGGGGTTGGCGGCACGGGAGCGGATCACCCGGTTGAGCTCTTCCTTCAAGGTGCGGATCTTCGGCAGGTCCGGCTGGCTGTGGTCGCCATGGTAGCTGGAGGCTTTGTCGCCACTCAGGGTTTCCACGGCGGCGAGCATGCCGCCCTGGAATTGGTAGTAATCGTTGGAATCGAGCAGGTCGTGTTCGCGGTTGTCCTGGTTGTGCAACACCGCCTGTACCTGGCTCAGGCGCTGGGCGAATTGGTCGCGGGCGGCGGTGCCTTCGTCGGCACCCCCATAGGCGTAGCCGCCCCAGTTCAGATAGACCTCGGCCAGGTCTTCGCGGCTTTGCCACAGGCGACCGTCAATCGCGCCCTGCACACCCGCGCCATAGGCCCCGGGTTTGGCGCCAAAGATGCGCCAGCCGGCCTGCTTTGCCGCGGCCGCTTCATCCAGGCCCGACTCGAGCAACGCTTCACGCTCACTGCGCACCTTGGCCGCCAGCGGGTTCATGTCGTCTGGCTCATCCAGCGCCGCCACCGCCTGCACCGCCGCATCGAACAGGCGGATCAGGTTGGCGAACGCATCGCGGAAGAACCCGGACACGCGTAGCGTCACATCCACCCGTGGGCGATCCAACAAGCTGATCGGCAGGATTTCAAAGTCATCCACACGCTGGCTGCCGGTGGCCCATACCGGGCGCACGCCCATCAGCGCCATGGCCTGGGCGATATCGTCGCCGCCGGTGCGCATGGTGGCGGTGCCCCATACAGAGAGACCGAGCTGGCGCAGGTGGTCGCCGTGGTCTTGCAAGTGCCGCTCAAGGATCAGGTTGGCGGATTGAAAGCCGATGCGCCAGGCCGTGGTAGTGGGCAGGTTGCGCACATCCACGCTGAAGAAATTACGCCCGGTAGGCAGCACGTCGAGGCGGCCGCGACTTGGCGCACCGCTGGGGCCGGCAGGTACGAAACGGCCACTCAGGGCATCCAGCAGGCCGCGCATTTCGGCGGGGCCGCAGGCGTCCAGGCGCGGCGCGACAACAATGCGCAGGCTTTCTATGACCGACTTCACGTCTTCCCAACCGGGTTCTTCGAGCTGTTCGAGCGGCCCTTCCAGTGCCTGCTCGATCAGGCGCGCGGCATACAGTTCCAGGCGTTCACGGGTGTCGCCGGCGGTGCGCCACAGCTGCGCGTCGATCTTCTGTAACACCTCGGGACGGCGCCCGGTCCAGGGCTCGGACAGGGCACAATCGAGCGGGTCGAAACCCAGGTCGAAGGCTTTGGCCAACACCCGCAGCAGGCTCGATTGCGGGCCACGGCCATCGCCACGGGGAATGCGCAGCAAGGCCAGCAAGGTGTCGATGCGCAGGCGGCCTTCGGGCGACTCGCCAAAAATATGCAGGCCGTCGCGGATCTGCGACTCCTTCAAGTCGCACAGGTAGGTGTCCAGGCGCGGCAGCCAGACCGCCGCGTCGGCGTCGTTATCCAGCTCAAGTTCCTGGTCGATTCGGGTTTCGCGCACCAACTTGAGAATGTCTTTTTGCAGCTCGAGGGCACGGCGTGGGTCAAGCAACTGCGCTTCGTAATATTCGTCTGCCAACAGCTCCAGGTTACGCAGCGGGCCGTAGGTTTCGGCGCGGGTCAGCGGCGGCATCAGGTGGTCGATGATCACCGCCTGGGTGCGGCGCTTGGCCTGGGCGCCCTCGCCTGGGTCATTGACGATAAACGGGTAGATATTCGGCAACGGCCCGAGCAACGCATCCGGCCAGCAATGTTGCGAGAGCCCGACACCCTTGCCCGGCAGCCATTCAAGGTTGCCGTGCTTGCCTACATGGATCACACCATGGGCGCCGTAGGTGTGGCGCAACCAGAAGTAGAACGCCAGGTAGCCGTGGGGCGGCACCAGATCGGGGTCGTGGTACACCGCGCTGTGGTCCACCTGATAACCGCGTGCCGGCTGAATGCCGACAAAGGTCAGGCCCAGGCGCAGGCCGGCGATCATCATGCGCCCGTCGCGGCACATCGGGTCGGTGTGCGGCGCGCCCCAGCGCTCCAACACGGCCTGGCGATTGGCTTCGGGCAAGCGCTGGAACATCGCCTCGTAGGCGTCCAGGCTCAGGCTTTGATGGCACGGGCGCAGGTCGAGGCTGTCGAGGTCGTTGGTGACGCCGCCGAGCAATTCATGGATCAAGGCAGTGCCGCTGGCGGGCAACTCACTCGGCACCGGGTAACCTTCGGCTTGCAGCGCACGCAGGATATTCAGCGCCGCTGCCGGCGTATCCAGGCCCACGCCATTGCCGATGCGGCCGTCGCGGGTCGGGTAATTGGCCAGGATCAGCGCAATGCGTTTGTCGGCATTGGGTACTCGCGCCAGTTCAACCCAGCGCCGCGCCAGTTCAGCGACAAAATCCATGCGCTCCGGCGCTGCGCGGTAGCACACCACGTCGGATTGGCTGCGCTCGCTGCGCCAGGCTAAATCTTTAAAGCTGATGGGCCGGCTGATAATGCGCCCGTCCAGTTCCGGCAAGGCAATGTGCATGGCCAGGTCACGCGGGCCAAGGCCCTGTTCACTGGCCTCCCAACCGGGCTGATTGTCCTGGGCGCAGATCGCCTGGATCACCGGGATATTGCGGCGAAACGGCCGCAGGTGCGGGGCTTCCGGGCTGGATTGGGCAAAGCCGGTGGTGTTCAAAATCACCGCCGCCTGCACTTCATCCAGCAGGTCCTCGACCACCGTCAGGCAGCCGGGCTCTTTCAAACTGGCCACCGCCATCGGCAACGGGTTAAGACCCGCCGCCTGCAAGCGTTGGCAGAACACGTCGATAAAACCGGTATTGGCCGCCTGCAGGTGCGAGCGGTAGAACAACACCGCCGCCACCGGCCAGTCGGCGTGCCAATCGGCCTGCCAGTCGTTCAGCCGTGGGTGGGGTTTATGCGGGTGATAAATCGCCGTGCGCGCCAGGGTTTGCGGCTCGTCCCAGGCGTAATCGCGGCCCAGGTGGCTGCTGGCCAGGCAACGGTAGAAATCCAGCGCATTGCCCAAACCGCCCTGGCGCAGGAAGTGCCAGAGGCGGTCGCGCTCAGCCATGCCAACGGTGCTTAAGCCGCTGAGTTCCGGGTCGGGGCGATCATCGCCCGGCACCAGAATCAACTGCACGCCGCGCTCGGCCAACTCCACCAGGCGCTCGATGCCGTAGCGCCAATAACCGATGCCACCGTGCAGAGAAATCAGGATGACCTTGGCGTGGCGCAGCACCTCGTCGACGTAGAGGTCGACCGAGGCGTGGTTTTGCACCTGCATGGGGTTGGCCAGGCGAAAGCTGGGGTAGTCGACGGGCAACTGCTGGCCGGCCTCGGCCAACAGTGCAAGGCTGGAATCACCGCTGCACAGGATCACCAGCTCGGCAGGGGTTTGCCCAAGGTCGGCAATATTGTCGTCCGAAACGAAACCACCCGGCTGAGTCCTGAGCAGGTGCATGGGTTAAACGCTGAGCGCTGCGCGCAATTGCGCTTCGAGGCCCGCCGCATCCAGCTCCTGGCCGATCAGCACCAGGCGTGTGATGCGCGCTTCGTCGGCGCCCCAGGCGCGATCGAAATGTTTGTCAAAACGCGTGCCCACACCCTGGATCAGCAGGCGCATCGGCTTGTTCGGGATCGCCGCGAAGCCTTTGACGCGCAGGATGCCGTGTTGCACCACCAACTGGGTCAGGGCGTCGAGCAGCAGCGCTTCGTCCGCTTGCGGCAGGTCGATGGAGATGGAGTCGAACGCATCGTGGTCGTGATCGTCTTCACCTTCATGGTGATGATCGTGATGGCTGTGGCGGCCGTCGATGTGTTCTTCGGAACCCGCGCCCAGGCCGATCAGCACGTCCAATGGCAGGCGACCGCTGCTGGCTTCGATGATTTTTACGGCCGGCGGCAGTTCTTCGGCGACTTCCAGGCGCACGCGGGCCAGGTCTTCGGCGCTGATCAGGTCGGATTTGTTGAGGATCACCAGGTCGGCGCTGGCCAACTGGTCGGCAAACAGCTCGTGCAGCGGCGATTCGTGGTCCAGGTTCGGGTCGAGTTTGCGCTGGGCGTCAACCTGGTCCGGGAAGGCGGCGAAGGTGCCGGCAGCCACGGCCGGGCTGTCGACCACGGTGATTACCGCGTCAACCGTGCAGGCGCTGCGGATTTCCGGCCACTGGAAGGCTTGCACCAGCGGTTTTGGCAGGGCCAGGCCCGAGGTTTCAATAAGGATATGGTCGAGGTCGCCGCGACGTGCAACCAGCTCGCGCATCACCGGGAAGAACTCTTCCTGCACGGTGCAGCACAGGCAGCCGTTGGCCAGTTCGTAAACGCGGCCGTTGGCTTCTTCTTCGGTGCAACCGATGGAGCACTGTTTGAGGATCTCACCGTCGATGCCCAGTTCGCCGAATTCGTTGACGATCACGGCGATGCGACGGCCTTGAGCGTTGTCGAGCATATGGCGCAGCAAGGTGGTTTTACCCGAACCGAGGAAGCCGGTAACGATGGTGACGGGGAGTTTGGCCAGTGTTTTCATCGGATGCCCTTGGGGGCGGGCAGACGGGACGATAGACCCTGCGACGGCGCGCAGCAGCGGATTTCGTCACCGGATCACCCCGCCCGGTTAAGTAGAAAATCGGTTGCGAGGCAGGTCTCCTGGCTTGGGGCTTGCAGGTCTTGCGACCCGCGCTGGCTGCGCCTTCCCGCCGTTATGGCAGTGGCGTGGCAGGCAGCTGAACCCTTCACAGTTGCGGGGGCAGCCGCGGCTTGGACCGCGTTCCCTTCTTAGCTTCGGCGTGGGCCGAAGAACCTCGAAGGTGCAAGGCTACAGGGGCTCGCGGCATTTGACTACCGTCGCCCGCCCATGCTCTCCTACACATCTTGTTTCGGGTGCCCTTCACAGGGTGAAACGGGAAACCGGTGAGTCATCGCGTGATGACGAGTCCGGTGCTGCCCCCGCAACGGTAAGCGAGCGAAGCATCAAATCCACTGTGCCTGTGCATGGGAAGGAGATGCTTGATACGGCCCACCTCTTTTCCCAAGAGCGCCCCTCGTAAGCCCGGAGACCGGCCCGAAAAAATCAGATAACAAACCCGCGGTGGGCGGGCGCTGTTCAGAACCCTGCGTGCCTGCCTCGCGGGGTTTTCATGCGCCTGCGTCACCCTGAACCCCTGAAGGGACGCGCCATGTCGATCATCAGCAGCACTTCGCACACCGCCAGCAGCACCACTACCTTGAGCCAACGCCTGGGCGCCGCCATCGGCGCGTCGATCCTCGGCGCGTGCCTGGTGTACTTCGCCGGGTTCTCGCATATCGAAGCGGTACACAACGCCGCCCACGATACCCGCCACAGCGCCGCGTTCCCGTGCCACTGAGGCCTGCCGACATGATCAAGCGTATTGCCCAAACCGCAGGTTTCACTGGCCTGCTGGCCGCCCTGTTGCTGACCCTGCTGCAAAGCTTTTGGGTCGCCCCGCTGATTCTGCAGGCGGAAACCTTTGAAAATGCCCCGGCCGCCGAAGTGGTGCACGAACACGCCGCTGGCGCCGCAGCCCACACCCACGACGCCGAAGCCTGGGAGCCGGAAAATGGCTGGCAGCGTGTGCTGTCGACCACCGGCGGCAACCTGGTGGTAGCGGTCGGTTTCGCGCTGATGCTGGCCGGTCTCTACACCTTGCGCGCGCCGACCCGCACGGCTCAAGGGTTGCTCTGGGGCTTGGCCGGTTACGCGACGTTTGTACTGGCGCCCACCCTGGGGCTGCCGCCGGAGTTGCCGGGCACGGCTGCCGCCGACCTGGCGCAACGACAGATCTGGTGGATCGGCACGGCGGCCTCCACCGCCGCCGGTATCGCACTGCTGGTGTTTGGTCGTAGCTGGCTGCTCAAGGTGTTGGGCGTGGCGATCCTGGCCGTGCCCCACGTGATCGGCGCGCCGCAACCGCAAGTGCATTCGATGCTGGCACCCGAAGCCCTGGAAGCACAGTTCAAAATCGCCTCGCACCTGACTAACGTGGCCTTCTGGCTGGCCTTGGGCTGGATCAGCGCATGGCTGTTTCGCCGCAACCGCGACAGTCAATACTCGGCATGACACTGGTGGTCGGCCTGGGCTGCCAGCGCGGCTGTGATGTTCACACCCTGCTCGGCCTGTTTGACGCAGCCCTCGCCGACGGCGGCATTGAACGCCAACGCATCACCGCGTTGGCGAGCATTGATCGCAAACAGGCTGAACCCGGCCTGCTGGCCCTGGCCCGACTGCTGGAGCTGCCCTTGCAGTGTTTCAGTGCTGCACAATTGGCCGGTTATGAACAGCGCTTGAGCCACAAGTCAGCCGTCGCTTTTGCGCATACAGGTTGCTATGGCATCGCCGAAAGCGCCGCCCTGGCCCTGGCTGAACAGCTCTCCCAGCGCCCTGCCCGCCTGTTGATCACGCGCAAAAAAACCGCCCAGGCCACCTTTGCATTGGCGTGCGCCGACTAAAATCCCGATAATTGCCCTCCTCGATCATGAGCAACTTTCATGCTCGCCCGTTTTTCAACAGGAATTCCCATGACCGTCTACTTTATCGGCGCAGGCCCCGGCGACCCGGAATTGATCACCGTCAAGGGCCAGCGGCTGATCCGCAGTTGCCCGGTGATCATCTATGCCGGCTCCCTGGTGCCGGCAGCGGTATTGCAAGGTCATCAGGCTGAACAGGTAGTCAACAGCGCCGAATTGCACCTGGAACAGATCATTGAGCTGATCAAGGCAGCCCACGCCAACGACCAGGATGTGGCGCGCGTTCACTCCGGCGACCCGAGCCTGTATGGCGCGATTGGCGAGCAAATCCGTTATTTGCGTGAGTTGGGCATACCGTTCCAGATCATCCCTGGGGTGACTGCAGTGTCGGCTTGCGCCGCGTTGCTGGAAACAGAGCTGACCCTGCCGGACATCGCCCAGAGTGTGATCCTGACCCGTTATGCCGATAAAACCAGCATGCCGGCGGGTGAGGCATTCGACAGCTTGGCGCAGCATGGCACAACGATGGCGATTCACCTGGGGGTCAACCACCTGGAGAAAATCGTCGCCGAACTGCTGCCGCACTACGGCGCGGACTGCCCGATTGCCGTGGTACACCGCGCGACGTGGCCGGATCAGGATTGGGTGCTGGGCACGTTGGCGGATATTGCCGAGAAAGTAGCGGCCAAAGGGTTTCGGCGTACGGCGTTGATTGTGGTGGGCCGGGTGCTGGCCAGTGATGGTTTCAGCGAATCGTCGCTGTATCGGGCGGGCCATGCGCACCTATATCGCCCCTGAAGTGTGGGAGCTGGCTTGTCTGCGATAGCGGTGTGTCAGCCACCGGATTTGTTGGCTGATAGGCCGTCATCGCAGGCAAGCCAGCTCCCACAGTTGATCTACTTTGTTAAGTAGACTGCGTAACGCACTGAATTTTAAGCATAAAAAAACGGCGCTCACGGGGCGCCGTTTTTTTCTTCGCAGTGAACACCTTACTCAGTAGTAGGCGTTTTCTTTCTGCGTGTGGTCGGTCACGTCACGCACACCCTTGAGCTCCGGGATACGTTCGAGCAAGGTGCGCTCGATGCCTTCACGCAAGGTCACGTCGGCCTGGCCGCAGCCTTGGCAGCCGCCGCCGAACTTGAGCACGGCAATACCGTCTTCGACCACATCGATCAAGCTGACCTGACCGCCGTGGCTGGCCAGCCCAGGGTTGATCTCGGTTTGCAGGTAGTAGTTGATGCGCTCGTTGACCGGGCTGTCGGCGTTGACGTTCGGTACCTTGGCGTTGGGCGCCTTGATGGTCAACTGGCCGCCCATGCGATCGGTGGCGTAGTCGACCACGGCGTCATCGAGGAAGGCTTCGCTGAAGTTGTCGATGTACGCAGTGAAGCTTTTGAGCCCCAGGGCGGTGTCTTCAGGTTTCTCTTCCCCGGGCTTGCAGTAGGCGATGCAAGTCTCGGCGTACTGGGTGCCGGGCTGGGTGATAAAGACGCGGATGCCGATGCCTGGGGTGTTCTGCTTGGACAGCAGGTCAGCCAGGTAATCGTGGGCGGCGTCGGTAATGGTTATGGCAGTCATGGAAACTCCTCACAGGCTTGCTCGGAGTTTACGCCAAATTGTTACGCAGGTACAAAGTCCTAGTGTTTTTGTCGGGATAGTTTTTTGTTTGGGCGCGAGAGATGTGTTTATCCGTTATTTGGGTAACGGCTGAGTAGGGTTCCGCTCTTACAGCGGGTCACTTTTGTAAAGACCGGAGCAACAGCAACAGCAGAGCCATACCCGGTCAAAGGTGGGAGCTGGCTTGCCTGCGATGCAGACACCTCGGTGTATCAGGTACACAGAGTTGATGCCATCGCAGGCAAGCCAGCTCCCACAGAAAAGCAGCTCCCAGGTGTATGCGAATCCGCTTTTCGCTTTTGATCTAACCACTCAGGTCGGCTTTCAGGCCGCCGTCAGGGCGGAACCCTAAGCCGCCATTACCGCAACAACGGATATGCCCCCCCACCACCCCACTCACAAATTTTCATACCGATTCATATCCAGCACACCCTCTTCCACCGGCGTCGTCTCACGGATGTACTGCGACAGGTCGTGAAAGTATTGCCAGAACAGCGGATGACTGCGCCGCACACCCCACCGATCAACAATTTTCTCGAACCGCTTGGCATCCCTGGCGTTTTCCATAGCCGCCACAAACGCCGGCACTTCCTGCGCCGGGACGTTGAAGATGAAGTTCGGATAACTGCTAAGCACACCCGGATAGATCGTCACCGTATCCAAACCCGGCTGATAGCGATAAGCCTCGCCCAGCAGGAACGCCACATTACTGTGCGCGCGGTTACGCAGCAGGCTGTAGACCACGCGCTTGCCGCTGGCGGTCTCGATACGCAGCATGGTCGCCTCAGGCAACTGATCAATCACCTTGAGCCCCGCCGCCGGGCGTGATGTCAGCCGGCTCAATGCCTGCTCCGCGTCCTGCAACGCCGGGTCGATACCATCGCGCGAGCAATAAGCACCCGTGCAGCGGTTGATCGGATCCGGGCTGGCATTCAAATTGCCGTAACGCGTCAATAACTGGTTGGCAAAGTCACGTTTCGGGTCTTTTTCATCCAGATGCAAGCCGCTTGGCTTGTCGTCGTCAATCGCCTCGTAGTCCAGCCACAGCTTGAGCTTGCCGCTGTTCTGGTACCAATCATCCATAAAGTCATCGCGGGTATCGGCCGGCATCAGGCGCAGGAAGTTCTGCTCGGCGCCGTTGCGGATCAGGTCGAAATACAGCCGGGTCTGGGCCTGGTGCGACACATTGCCGAACACATCGAAATTCACCGCCAACTGGTAATAGGTGCGCTCCAGCAGCGGATAGTCGAACAACCACATCGTCTGCGGTACTTCGCCAATCAAGCCTTTGGTCACCGAAGCACTGTCGAAATGCCGGAAAATCGTCAGCAAGGCGTTGTCATTACCCGCCCACAAGGTCGACCAGCTCGGCGGCGGCACGTCCGCGTAGCTGTCACGGCGCAAGGCTTCGTATTGGTTGCGCTTGTCGCGATAGGCCAGCCACAGGCTCAGCACACTGCCCACGTCATCGTTCTGCCCCGGCATCGCCAGCAGCGGCGTAGCCTGGCCGCGATAGCGTGCATCGGTGATGTACAGGTCGTGGTCCGGGTCCTGGAACAGGGTCCAGAAGTTATCGCGAATCACGTCCGTGGCGATCTGACCACGACAGACCGGCCCGCGAATGAAGGTGCGTACAAAATACTCGGCGTTGTCGAGCATGAACTGGTAGCGCGCCTTGGCCGGGATGGCTTCGAAGGTTTCGAACGGGTTGGCACGACGACCGGGGCCATAGCCCGGCAAGGCACTCACCTGCCAGTCGCCGGAATAGAACAGGTCTTTGATCCGCGCCATTTTCGCCGCGCTGAACGGGTAAGTGATGTGGGTTTTATGCACGATCACGCCCTGCACCGGCCACAGGCGGTAATACACATGGGTACCTGGGTCATCGTTGGGTCGACGGGTGGCGATCAGGTCGATGGGCTGGCCACTTGGCGTGCGCGAACGCACCCATTGGAAGAAATGCCCCGGCTCACCGTTTTCGAAATAAATATGCGCCAGGTACAAATGCTCGTACAGCCAGCGCGCCACCAGGCTTTCACGGGCGCCAGGCTGGTTGAACAGGTTTTCCCACTGCTGTACTTGCAGGGCTTCCCTGGCACTTGGCGCCAGGCCTTGCTCGTCAATCGGCGCCCCGGAGGCGAGCCAGCGCTGCAAGGTTTGGTATTGCTGGTCGGTCAAACCGGTGACCGCCAGCGGCATGCCTTCCTTGGGATGGCTGCCGGCGTAAGCATTGAACTCGCCGGGCATGGCGCACATGTTTTGGCGGTTGAGGCCCAACACAATCTCATCGGGCAACTTGGCATTGGGTTGCAGCGGCGCGTTATGCCCCAGCTCCAGCATGCGCGCCATCAATGCGGCCTGGCTGCCTTGGGCGTCGAGTACCGAATAGAAGCCTTTTTGTTGCCAGGCCTGTTTGCCGAATGCGTCGTAGAACAAACGCGTGGTCGGCGTGGCCTGGCTGCGCTCGCCGTCATACACAGGGGTTTTGCTCGCGCCACGGGACGCACCCTCGGCGCTGCCCAGGTTCAATTGGCACGCGGAGTCGTAGCAGGCATGGCAGGCCACGCACTTTTCGGTGAAGATCGGCTGAATGTCGCGGGTATAGGAAATCGCCGGGGCGGGTCCGTTGGCCTGTGCAACGCAGGCGACCAGTGCCAGGACGGCGCTGGTGAGTAGACGAAGTGACATGTATCCGGTCCCGATTCAATGCGTGCGCTATAAGTGCTGGCAATTCTACCGGGCCAAGACCCGCACCAACATGAACGATATTCATGCAAAACCAGGACATGCTCTAAATCGGCACAGGTTTGTTATGATTCACGCCCTCCGAAATGCCTGACCAGAGTAGCCCCATGTCCGACCGTAGCGTTCGTCTGCAAGCCCTTCATCAAGCCCTCAAGGACCGAATCCTGATCCTCGACGGCGGTATGGGCACGATGATCCAGAGCTACAAGCTCGAAGAGCAGGATTATCGCGGCAAACGCTTCGCCGACTGGCCGAGTGACGTCAAGGGCAACAACGACCTGCTGGTACTTACCCGCCCGGACGTAATTGGCGGTATCGAAAAGGCTTACCTGGATGCCGGCGCCGACATTCTGGAAACCAACACCTTCAACGCCACGCGTATTTCCATGGCCGACTACGGCATGGAAGAACTGGCCTATGAACTGAACGTGGAAGGCGCACGCCTGGCGCGCAAGATCGCCGATGCCAAGACCCTGGAGAACCCGGCCAAGCCGCGTTTTGTCGCCGGCGTGCTTGGCCCGACCAGCCGCACCTGCTCGCTGTCGCCGGATGTGAACAACCCAGGCTACCGCAATGTGACCTTCGATGAACTGGTGGAAAACTACACCGAGGCCACCAAAGGCCTGATCGAAGGCGGCGCCGACCTGATCCTGATCGAGACCATCTTCGACACGCTCAACGCCAAGGCCGCGATCTTCGCCGTGCAAGGCGTGTTCGAGGAATTGAACGTCGAACTGCCGATCATGATTTCCGGCACCATCACCGACGCCTCCGGCCGTACCCTGTCGGGCCAGACCACCGAAGCGTTCTGGAACTCGGTGGCGCACGCCAAGCCGATTTCGGTCGGCCTCAACTGCGCCCTGGGCGCCAGCGAACTGCGCCCGTACCTGGAAGAGCTGTCGAACAAGGCCAACACCCATGTGTCGGCGCACCCGAACGCCGGCCTGCCCAACGAGTTCGGCGAGTACGACGAACTGCCGTCGCAAACCGCAAAAGTCATCGAAGAATTCGCCCAGAGCGGTTTCCTCAACATTGTCGGCGGCTGCTGCGGCACCACGCCGGGCCACATTGAGGCCATCGCCAAGGCGGTGGCCGGTTATGCGCCACGTGTTATTCCGGATATTCCCAAGGCCTGCCGCCTGTCGGGCCTGGAGCCGTTCACCATTGATCGCAGCTCGTTGTTCGTCAACGTCGGCGAGCGTACCAACATCACCGGTTCCGCCAAGTTCGCCCGGCTGATCCGTGAAGACAACTACACCGAAGCCCTGGAAGTCGCCTTGCAACAGGTGGAAGCCGGCGCGCAGGTGATCGACATCAACATGGACGAGGGCATGCTCGATTCGAAGAAGGCCATGGTGACCTTCCTCAACCTGATTGCCGGCGAGCCGGACATCTCCCGTGTGCCGATCATGATCGACTCCTCCAAGTGGGACGTGATCGAAGCCGGCCTCAAGTGCATCCAGGGCAAGGGCATCGTCAACTCGATCAGCATGAAAGAAGGCGTCGAGCAGTTCATCCACCACGCCAAGCTGTGCAAGCGGTATGGCGCAGCGGTGGTGGTGATGGCCTTCGACGAAGCCGGCCAGGCCGACACCGAAGCGCGCAAAAAAGAGATCTGCAAACGTTCCTACGACATTCTGGTGAATGAAGTCGGCTTTCCGCCGGAAGACATCATTTTCGACCCGAACATCTTCGCGGTCGCCACCGGCATCGAAGAGCACAACAACTACGCCGTCGATTTCATCAACGCCTGTGCCTACATCCGCGACGAGCTGCCGTATGCGCTGACCTCCGGTGGCGTGTCCAACGTGTCGTTCTCGTTCCGCGGCAACAACCCGGTGCGTGAAGCGATCCACTCGGTGTTCCTGCTGTATGCGATCCGCAACGGCCTGACCATGGGCATCGTCAACGCCGGCCAGCTGGAGATCTACGACCAGATCCCGGCGGAGCTGCGTGACGCGGTGGAAGACGTGGTGCTTAACCGCACGCCGGAAGGCACCGACGCCCTGCTGGCGATTGCCGACAAGTACAAGGGCGACGGCAGCGTCAAGGAAGCCGAGACCGAGGAATGGCGCGGCTGGGACGTCAACAAGCGCCTGGAGCACGCGCTGGTCAAGGGCATCACCACGCATATCGTCGAAGACACCGAAGAATCGCGCCAGTCGTTCGCACGCCCGATCGAAGTGATCGAAGGCCCGCTGATGTCCGGCATGAACATCGTCGGCGACCTGTTCGGCGCCGGCAAGATGTTCCTGCCTCAAGTGGTTAAATCAGCCCGGGTGATGAAGCAGGCCGTGGCGCACTTGATTCCGTTTATCGAGCTGGAAAAAGGTGACAAGCCGGAGGCCAAGGGCAAGATCCTGATGGCCACGGTCAAGGGCGACGTGCATGACATCGGCAAAAACATTGTCGGCGTGGTGCTCGGTTGCAACGGCTATGACATCGTGGACCTGGGTGTGATGGTGCCTGCGGAAAAAATCCTGCAGGTGGCCAAGGAACAGAAGTGCGACATCATTGGCCTCTCCGGCCTGATCACGCCGTCCCTGGATGAAATGGTGCACGTGGCCCGTGAGATGCAGCGCCAGGACTTCCACCTGCCATTGATGATCGGCGGCGCCACCACTTCCAAGGCGCACACGGCAGTGAAAATCGAGCCCAAGTACAGCAACGACGCGGTGATCTACGTCACCGACGCCTCGCGTGCCGTGGGTGTGGCCACGCAGTTGCTGTCCAAGGAGCTGAAGGCCGGTTTTGTCGAAAAGACCCGCCTGGAATACATCGACGTGCGCGAACGTACTGCCAACCGCAGTGCGCGCACCGAGCGCCTGAGCTATCCGGCCGCCATCGCCAAGAAGCCGCAGTTCGACTGGAGCAGCTACACGCCGGTCAAACCAACCTTCACCGGCTCCAGGGTGCTGGACAATATCGACCTCAGGGTGCTGGCCGAATACATCGACTGGACGCCGTTCTTTATCTCCTGGGACCTGGCCGGCAAGTTCCCGCGCATCCTCGAAGACGAAGTGGTCGGTGAAGCCGCTACTGCGCTGTATGCCGATGCCCAGGAAATGCTCAACAAGCTGATCGACGAAAAGCTCATCAGCGCCCGCGCCGTGTTCGGTTTCTGGCCGACCAACCAGGTGCAGGACGATGACTTGGAGGTGTATGGCGACGATGGCCAGCCGATTGCCAGGCTGCACCACCTGCGCCAGCAGATCATCAAGACCGACGGCAAGCCGAACTTCTCCCTGGCCGACTTCGTCGCGCCTAAAGACAGCGGCGTGACCGACTACATCGGTGGTTTTATCACCACCGCAGGCATCGGCGCCGAAGAAGTCGCCAAGGCTTATCAAGACGCTGGCGACGACTACAACTCGATCATGGTCAAAGCCCTGGCCGATCGCCTGGCCGAGGCCTGCACCGAATGGCTGCACCAGCAAGTGCGTAAAGAACACTGGGGTTACGCCCGGGACGAACAGCTCGATAACGAGGCACTGATCAAAGAGCAATACACCGGTATCCGCCCTGCCCCCGGCTACCCGGCATGCCCGGACCACACCGAGAAAGCCCAACTGTTCCAACTGTTGGACCCCGAGGCCCAGGAAATGCACGCCGGGCGCAGTGGTGTATTCCTTACCGAGCACTACGCCATGTTCCCGGCGGCGGCCGTCAGCGGCTGGTACTTCGCCCACCCGCAGGCGCAGTACTTTGCCGTGGGCAAGATCGACAAAGACCAGGTCGCCAGCTACACCGCGCGCAAAGGCCAGGACCTCAGCGTGACGGAGCGCTGGCTGGCGCCGAACCTGGGGTATGACAACTGAGGTCAATCAGCGGGCATACCATTCGACCCAGGTAATGGTCATCTCAGGGACGTGATGACCGACCGGTTGAGGTGAAAGCGGACATTGCACCAGCCCCCGGCTGACTGCCTGCCAGACGCTGATGCGCCGTGCGGCATACCTCCATCAATTTCTGTTTGCGGGCCATAAGCTTTTCGACTCGAACCGCCCGAGCGCTTCATAGTCCAGCTGGTGGCTATTGGCGTCCGAGCGGTAGATGACTGGTGTATGCCAGGATGTGCCGCTCGCCTAGGGTGGTACAGCGCGTCGGTGGTACTCCTGTAACGCCATCACCGCGACCAAATCCGATTTCCTGTTGCTTCCCCATCAAACAGGCAAAAGGATTTCATCATGCCCACCCCGAGTTCCTCCACGGCCCAGAGCCAGCTACCCGCCCAGGCCATCCATGCGCATTTCGCTACGCGCCCGGCCTTGTATTCCGTGGTGCTCAATGCCCTGCGCAGCCGCATCCTGGAGCGCTATCCGACACTCAAACTGGACCTGTCCACGCTTAAGCTGGCTATTCCACACCCGGACGGTGTGTACACCTACAGACCGCTGATGGAAATCGCCATCGCCCATGTGCTCAACCCGCAGTTGCTCGACCTGCAGCCCAAACGCGAGCTGGCGTACTATCTGACGCAACAGATCCCCACGATCCTCAAGCCTGATGCCCCGACGCTGATCGACATGCAGGCAATCGCAAGCATCATTGATGACCTGCCCGAATCGATTCACCTGTATTTCCAGGCGGCGCTGGCCGACTATTGGAGCGAAACCGACAGCCATGGCAGCAGTCGCTGGCAGTGGCTGGGCGAGTTTCTCAACGGCCGGATGACCGCGAGTGCCACGAGCGGATCGAGCTTGAACCCGACCCAGCAGGACATGCTCAGGGTCGTCGCCACCTGGCCGGCACAGACCGAGCGTCTCCCCAAATCTTCGCCCGCCACTTATGTTTATTTTGTTGAGAACACACTCGTCAATGCCGACCAGGAAGTTCGCCTGCTGACACCCGACCTGCTGCTGGTGCGCGACAAGCAGGTGCTGCTGTACAGCGTGGCCGGGGATATTCAGGTGTTTGACGGCCTGGATGAATTCGGCCAGGCCTGGGCAACCAGCATGCAGACGCGGTTCCAGTTCGACAGCCTCACCTGGCGACGCAATGAACCCGATGGCAACGTGTTCGAGCAACAGGCCGGCCTGATCCTCAATCAGCAACTGGAAGACCTGGCGACGTTGAAGTTTCAGGGCCAGGACGAAGTAACCCTTGGGCGACGCCTGGAAAAACTCACCGATCCGGCGCTGCTGTTTACCCAGGTGCCGACAGCCGCAACGGCGACCTTGCAAAAGGTCGATGAGCACCTGCCACCGTGGCTCGCTCAAGCCAACGACGCTGACCGCTTTGCCTACCATCGCCACCTGCAAGACATGGCACAGGTGATGCGGCAAAACCTGGGTCAGGCGTTCAATGAGGGCATAGAAAACATCTACAGCTTCAGTCGCGATGCGTTGCGCAAGCAGATGCAAACCGATCATGGCAACTGCGACCCCGATGAGGTGGTGCTGGACTTTGCCGTGGCTGCCGGCTACCCAGGCGGCGCTGGCATTATCGAGCATGTGCGCATGTCGCTGACGGAACTGGCGCTGAAGAACCTCGCCGGCAAGCCAAAAGGCACACTCACGCTGTTTTCCAAAAATGCAACGCCTCTTCCAAGCTGGCTCAACGCGGACTATCTGTTGGGCAGTACCGGGCTGATCCAGCGCGTCGATATCGGCACCATGTACCCGCAAAAAATCAAAGACACCTTGTTGTCCGACACGGTTGACGCACGGCGCCGGGAAACCCTGTTTACCCGTGAACTCAAGGTCAAGCTGCCGATGCAGGCACTGGAATACAAGATCCGCGGGCAGCATGGCGTCACCGTCACCGGTTATCGCTACGTGAAGGCGTTGATGGGCGAGATGCCCTCGGACAGGGTCGTCGACGAGCAGGAGATTGTTTTGCGCCCATTGGCCCTGTGCCGCAAACCCGGCGCTGCGCCAGATGAGGTCAATAATGCGTTTATTATCGAACCGCGTGATGCGCGTGTCGGCCCGCACCTGCTGTACCAGCCGCTGTATGCCGACGCCCTGCATGAATACCCGACCCGCCAGGCCCTGCTCGACGCACTGGCCGCACCCGGCGCGCTGCAAGACACAGTGCTGGCGTGGCTGAGCGACAAGGTCCGCCCCATCTACGAGCACGGCGGCATCAAGGAACCGCACATCATTCGCTTCCTGCCTGGGGACGAATTCAGCCTCCCTGAAAATCCGGCACCTGCGACCCTGGCCGTGGATGAAGGGGCAGGCGAATGGCTGCAATCGCAAGTCAACGGTCAACTGCTCAATCATCTGTTCGGCAGCACGGCACGGGCCCTGGTCGACCTGGCGGACCGCGAGTCGGTGTCCAACCATGAAAGCCGCTGGGCCGTGGTGATGGAAGGCGCGTGGCTGCTGTTCAATACCCTGCTGTTACCGCTGGTGCAGGGCCCGGCCATGCTGGCCGGCTGGTTCCTGGTGCTGGTCAGCAGCCTGGAGCAGGACTTGGCCGGCCTGGACAGCGATGACCCCACCACCCGCGAGCTGGCACTGATCGATCTGTTGCTCAACACCGCGATGGTGCTGCTGCACGCCACTGCTCCTTCCGATCGATCTCGACAGCCGCTGTCGGAGCCTTCCGCGCAGGAGCACGCCCTGCAACTGGAAACGTGGCGACGCCCGATGGGACTGCCCGCTGCGCAAGAACCGCGCATAGTGCGCCATGGCCCAGTATCGCTGCCAGGTGAACCACCGGCGACCGGCCACACAGCCTTGGATTTCGCCCACTCGATTGCCAGCCCTCAAGCCGGTGCCAAGTTGCTCAAAGCGTTGCTCGATGTGCAGGTGCCGTGGCCCACCCCGCTACCCTCCGCGCTACCACACGGAGTTCTCAAAGGGCTGTACTGGATTGACGGCAAGTGGCACGCCAGCGTCGGTGGATTGTTGTTTCAGGTGAACGTGGTGCCGGGCTTTAACGAGGTCTATCTGGTGCATCCGGACCATCCCCAGCATCCCGGCTTCAAGCTGGTCAGCGATGGGCAAGGGCATTGGCGGCTGGACCGGCGTGCCAGGCTGGAGGGCGGCATGCCCAGACAAAGAGTGGCTGCGTTAATCGATCGCAAGAAACAACGGCTGGCACAACTGAACCCAATGCTGGAAGTTCATAGCCGTGAATTAACGCCGATGGCGAACCATCTGCAGCAGCTTCTTCAAGCCGTGAGCATGGCGCGCACTCAATTGGCTGAACAGAAACTCGCCCTCAGAAAGGACTGGGAAATGCTCAACAACCCCGGACTGTTGCCGGCATTGCAACCCCGGATCGCCGAGCGCCATGCGCAACGCCAACGCTCCACGGCGCGCGCCAGAGTTCAATGGGATATCGCCGTCGACAATTACCGCACAAATGCGCAGGGGCTTCTAACCGGGCTGCAACAGAGCGAAGCCATGGCGACGGAAATGATGGAGCTGGACAGAACAGAGCCAACATACAAAGAGGCACGCGATAACGCGACGACGAATATTTACAAGCACTGGTTGGCGACCTATGCGAACCAGCATCAAAAAATCGGCTACACGCTGGAGACCCCGAGCGGCGAAAGCTTTTCAGCGTTGCTCAAACGTATCGACAGGGAGCTGCCCAACAACATCACTGATGGCTATGACGAATTTATCAGCGCCGCAACGCAGCGACTGGAGGCGCTCAATGAACTGCTCGAGAGCGCAGAAAAATGCGAAGCCATCATGCAACAAGCCAGCCCGGCACTGCGTGAAAGCTTGTTGAAAGAACATCCGGAAAACCAAAACATTTCCTCGCTCGTCATCAAGCAGCACATCCTGTTATCGCTGGTCGAGGTGCTGCTCAATCGCGCGCTTGACGCCGATAAACCCCAAGAGCGTCCGTTCCTGGAACTCCTAGCCGACCGCCAAATCTACGCTACTGTCAACGCACACACCGAAATGCGCACGACTGCCGGTTACTCCGAGACTGAGCAAATCAACGTACTCAAGGATGTGCTGCAGCGTTATGAAAGCCTGGAAAACGCCGTTCTCTCGCTGACGGACATGGGCTGTGCGCTGCTGCGAGAGCAGTACCGCGCGCCATTTGTGCAGCAACTGAGCGAGGCCCGCACCAGCCTCGAAGCGCAATTGGCCAACTTGATCCTGGTTGAAGAACGACTGGCCCCCAGGCCCGCCCGCGACAAAGCCAAGCGACAAAAACCGGCCAGCCGACGGGTCATCAAAACCGCCGACAAGAAAAGCCTGGTCGGCGACGTGCGTACCGGCCAGGCTGATGAACCGGGCAATTACGTCGACATTGTCGACACGCTTACCGGCGCCATCGTCGCTACGTACCACGAACACGCCAGCGAAGGCGTGTGGAAAATCGTCGAGCCCGCAAGCGTGCCGACCAAAGCGCCCACGCCCGCGGCTCGCCCATTGAGAAGAATCAGGGCAGATGCCCAAGCCATCAAGGCTCAGCGCGCAGGCATTGATGCCAGCATTCGCTTCCAGCAGCGCAAACTGTTGGAGCCCAGTCAACGTGAGGAAGTCGATCCCCATGATTGGGATGTAATGTTGAGCCAGCACGCGGCCAAATTCGAAGCACTTGCCGAGGAACTCAAAAGCGCGACCGACGAACCCGCCATTGACTTGAGGAATAGCTACCGCGAAGAGGCCAGAGCCGCAACAGCCCAGGCTCGGCAGCTGTGCGCCGAAGGTTACCTGCTGCAACGCCCCAAAGCCGCTAAGGTCGACTATCTGCACACTCATGGTTTTGTCGACATCAACCTGGTGAAAAAACGCGTGCCGCTGAAGGCCGGCGACTACCTCACCGAATATGTCATACGCGACAAGCGCAAAATCAAGCCCGGGCAACGGTCGGAAGATGCGGACCTGTGGTTCGCGCATTTCCATTACCGATCCGTCGAGTCGCCGGCATCAAAACCTGACTTCGGCCACTTGAAGACCCCGGTGGAGCGGCGCTTTACCCGCAAGGAACTGATTGATCAAGCCAGGGCAAACAACCGCGCCGTGATCAACCTGGACAAGGCCCTGATTGAGGCGCCGCTGGATCAGAAACTGTTCTTGATCCTGGAAGTGTAAGGTTGTTCTGATCGTTCCCTCCCGTGGGAACGATCAAAAAGCAGAGTTCAGAGGGATGATACAAGCCAGTCGCGGGCTGCCCGATTGTCTATGCTCTGTAGGACAGCCTTGCCGACGAGGGATTTATGAACGATCCAGCCAACAACAAGCCGCCGACCTTCTGGCAGATGCTGCACAGCATCATGGCAGCGGCCTTCGGTGTACAAAGCGGCAAAAACCGCGCTCGAGATTTCACCCATGGCAAACCCAGTCATTTTGTCGTACTGGGTATTGTATTTACGGCGGTGTTTGCGCTGACGTTATTTGGCATCGTCAAGCTGGTACTGCACCTGGCCGGGGTTTAATGCAATAGCAGTTGCAGGCTGAACGGGTAACGGTAGGACGCGGGCTTACCCACGGCTGACAGTGCGCGGAAATCCACCGCAGGCATTGGCCCTGACAAACGTTTTGATTGGTTGGCGTCAATCAGCTGGAATAACGCCTCTTTACGGTCACGCCCGCCGTAGGCGCCAATATCAAGCCCTTTGGCGTCATCATTGATCAGCACCATCGCCCAGCCACCCAGGGTGAAATGCCCTGCGACCAAAGTACTCAGGCGCCCATCCAGGCGTGCCTTGAGGATGTCGGGCGAGCTATTGATCGCGCTGAACAGCGCGTCCTTGCCCGGCACACGGCCGCTGTCTTGCAGCGCCTGCATGGCGCCCAATGCCATCTCATCATTGGCCGACCACACCAGCGCCGTCTGTGGGTAGCGTTTGAACAGTTGCGTGGCTTGTTCAAAGGCGCGCTGGCGGCTCCACTCGCCGTAGACCAACTGGCGCAGGCGCACTTCGGGGTGTTCGGCCAAGGCGCGGTGCAACCCTTGTTCACGCAACTGTGCGGCTGGCGTGTTCTTGGCGCCGGAAAACGCCAGCAGGTCCAACGAAGTGCCCGGCGTCACCGGGCCGTGGTTGCGCAACAAATCGGTGAGCATCAGGTAACCGGCTTGCTCGTCGTCGGCCACCAGGCTGCCGATCCAGCGGGCATCTTTATGCGCATCGAGCAATTGCACCTGATCGGCGGTCAGTGCGTTATTCACGATCAGCAACTTGACCCCACTGCCCTGGGCCAAGCGCAATATCTGCGGGGCGACGTATTGCTCGTTGACCAGCACCAGGTAATCGGGCCGCTCGCTGCCTTGCAGTGCTTCGCGGGCCTGGGCCAAGGTGTTAGCGGCGCTGCGCTCGGAATAACGCACGCGCAAATCCAGGCCGAGGTCCTTGGCAGCGGCCTGCATAAATTGCGCATAGCTGACCCAGAAGCTTTCAGCGGACGTGCCCGGGTTGAGAAACACCACTGAGGTTGCCTGGGCCATCGCCCCATAGGCCACGCCCAGCAACCCCACACACGCAATCAGAACCTTCAGCATGGTTGTTTGTGCCTCGAATGTTGATCGCCATCATAATGGCAATGAGACAGTCAATCGAGGTTCAATCAACCTTCTTTATTGGTGGCTAACCCAGAACACGGCGGTTCCAACCACCAAAATTATCAGAAACAGAATGGCCCAGGCATCAACGGTACTGTCAGGTTTACGTGCTTTGGTTGAATTGCTCATCGCATCGCCTCTTGTCGGTTTTATAGGTGATTGCACTAAGACTCGACGACAGTAAAGATCATGATTGCCCGCATGACAAATGTGGGTATCGCGATAACGGTTCTCATTAGTCAATTTGGTTATTTACATATACTCAAACATCACTTTTGCGCATAAACGCAAACTGGTATCGTGCGCCGGCTCCGTTGGGAGTGCGCGGCCGTGCGCGCAGATTTGCCGAGAACAGGACCTATATGTACGTATACGACGAATACGATCAGCGCATCATCGAGGACCGCGTCAAGCAGTTCCGTGATCAGACCCGACGCTACCTAGCAGGTGAACTGAGCGAAGAAGAGTTCCGCCCTCTGCGCCTGCAAAATGGCCTTTATGTTCAGCGCTTTGCGCCGATGCTGCGGGTTGCCGTGCCTTATGGCCAACTGACTTCGCGCCAGACGCGCATGATGGCCAAGATTGCCCGCGACTTCGACAAAGGCTACGCCCACATCAGTACCCGCCAGAACGTACAGTTCAACTGGCCGGCACTGGAAGACGTGCCGGACATCCTGGCTGAGCTGGCCACCGTGCAGATGCACGCCATTCAGACCAGTGGTAACTGCCTGCGCAACGTGACCACCGACCAATTTGCCGGCGTTGCCGCTGACGAGCTGATCGACCCACGCCCGTGGTGCGAAATCGTGCGCCAGTGGACCACCTTCCACCCGGAATTCGCCTACCTGCCGCGCAAGTTCAAGATCGCCATCAATGGCTCGACCTCGGACCGCGCAGCGATCGAAGTGCATGATATTGGCCTTGAGCCCGTGCACAACGCCGCCGGCGAGTTGGGTTTCCGTGTGCTGGTCGGTGGCGGCCTGGGCCGTACACCAGTAGTCGGTGCGTTCATCAATGAGTTCCTGCCGTGGCAGGACCTGTTGAGTTACCTCGACGCCATCCTGCGGGTATACAACCGCTATGGCCGTCGTGACAACAAGTACAAGGCCCGGATCAAGATCCTGGTCAAAGCGCTGACCCCTGAGGTATTTGCCCAGAAGGTCGACGCCGAGATGGAACACCTGCGCGGCGGCCAGACCACCCTGACCGAAGCCGAAGTACACCGTGTAGCCAAGCACTTCGTCGACCCTGAGTACAAAGCCCTGAGCAATCAGGACGCCGAACTGGCTGCCCTCGACCAGCAACACCCAGGTTTCGCCCGCTGGCGCACGCGCAACACCCTGGCGCACAAAAAGCCGGGCTATGTGGCCGTGACCCTGTCGCTCAAGCCAACCGGTGTTGCCCCGGGCGATATAACCGACAAACAGCTGGACGCCGTCGCCGATCTGGCCGAACGCTACAGCTTCGGCCAACTGCGCACCTCCCACGAGCAGAACATCATCCTCGCGGACGTCGAGCAGAGCCAACTGTTCACCCTGTGGGGCGAACTGCGCGAAGGCGGTTTTGCCACGCCGAACATCGGCCTGCTGACCGACATCATCTGCTGCCCGGGTGGCGACTTCTGCTCCCTGGCCAACGCCAAGTCGATCCCGATTGCCGAATCGATCCAGCGCCGTTTCGACGACCTGGACTACCTGTTCGACATCGGCGAGCTGGACCTGAACATCTCCGGTTGCATGAACGCCTGTGGTCACCACCACGTCGGCCACATCGGCATCCTGGGCGTGGACAAGAAAGGCGAAGAATTCTACCAAGTGTCCCTGGGTGGCAGCGCCAGCCGCGATGCGAGCCTGGGCAAGATCCTCGGCCCGTCCTTCGCCCAGGAAGCCATGCCTGAGGTGATCGGCAAGCTGATCGACGTGTACATCGAACAGCGTACCGAAGATGAGCGTTTCATCGACACCTACCAGCGCATTGGCATCGACCTGTTCAAGGAGCGCGTCTATGCAGCGAATCATTAAGAACAACGAAGTCCTCGACGAAACCTGGCACCTGCTGCCCAAGGACGCGAGCTTCGACGGCATCTCCAACTGTGACGACCTGATCGTGCCGCTGGCCCTGTGGCGTGAACACGGGCACGCCCTCAAGGCCCGCGACGGCGGCCTGGGTGTGTGGCTGGACGCCGACGAGGAAGCCGAAGAGATCGGCGACGACGTGCAGCACTTCCAGGTCATCGCCCTGAACTTCCCGGCCTTCACCGACGGGCGCAACTATTCCAACGCGCGCCTGCTGCGTGACCGTTATGGTTACAAGGGCGAACTGCGTGCGATTGGCGATGTGCTGCGCGACCAGCTGTTCTACCTGCGCCGTTGCGGGTTCGATGCCTTCGCCCTGCGCGCCGACAAAGACCCGTATGAAGCGCTGGAAAGCCTCAAGGACTTCTCGGTCACGTACCAGGCTGCCACGGATGAACCGTTGCCGCTGTTCCGTCGCCGCTGAGCCTGCTGCTGTGAAAAACCCTGGCTTGCCAGGGTTTTTTTATGGGCGGCGTTTAGTCGGCCCCATGACGCAATCTTCACATTTAAGGGTGAACATCCGCGGTGTTCGAACTGTCCTCTACTGATCAGCAGCCTTTAACCTCACTGACGATTGGAGTTCTTCATGGCGAAAATCAACCTGGCCCAGCAGTTGGCGACCACCCTTGAACAGGCGGGCATCAAGCGCATCTGGGGCCTGACCGGCGACAGCCTCAATGGCCTCACCGACGCCCTGCGCACCATGGACAGCATCGAGTGGATGCACGTGCGCCACGAAGAAGTGGCCGCCTTCGCCGCCGGCGCCGAAGCAGCCGCCACCGGCGAGCTGACGGTATGTGCCGGCAGCTGCGGGCCGGGCAACCTGCACCTGATCAATGGCCTGTTCGACTGCCATCGCAACCATGTGCCGGTACTGGCTATCGCGGCGCAAATCCCCTCCTCCGAGATCGGCTTGAACTACTTTCAGGAAACCCACCCGCAGGAACTGTTCAAAGAGTGCAGCCACTTTATCGAGCTGGTCACCAACCCTGCGCAGATGCCCCAGGTGCTGCACCGCGCCATGCGTTCAGCGATCCTCAACCGCGGCGTGGCGGTGGTGGTGATCCCTGGCGATATCTCGTTGCTGGAAGTGGAAGACAAACTCAAACCCTGGCCAGCCCTGCACGCGCCGCGCACCTTGCCGGCAGAACCAGACCTGCAGCGCCTCAGCGAGATCCTGCACAGCAGCGAGAAAGTCACCCTGCTGTGCGGCAGCGGCTGTGCCGGCGCCCACGACCAGGTGGTCGCGTTGGCCGATGCCCTGGGTGCGCCGGTGGTGCACGCTTTGCGCGGCAAGGAGCACGTGGAGTGGGACAACCCGTTTGACGTGGGCATGACCGGCCTGATCGGCTTCAGCTCCGGCTACCACGCAATGCTCAACTGCGACACCCTGATCATGCTCGGCACTGACTTCCCCTATCGCCAGTTCTACCCCACCGACGCCAAGATCATCCAGGTCGACCGCAACCCGCAGGCGCTGGGCCGTCGCGCCACGCTGGACCTCGGCATCGCGGCCGATGTGAGCGAGACCATCGACGCACTGTTGCCACGCCTGACGCGCAAGGCCGACCGCAGCTTCCTCGACACCTCGCTCAAGCACTATGAAAAAGCCCGCCAAGGCCTGGATGACCTGGCGCAGCCATCGAAGGCCGACCGGCCGATTCACCCGCAGTACGTGGCGCGCTTGCTCAGCGAGCTGGCCGACGACGATGCGATCTTCACCGCCGACGTCGGCTCGCCCACCGTCTGGGCTGCGCGGTATTTGAAGATGAACGGCAAACGCCGCCTGATCGGCTCGTTCAACCACGGCTCGATGGCCAATGCCATGCCACAGGCCATTGGTGCACAGGCAGCGTTTCCTGGACGGCAGGTGATCTCGATGTCCGGCGACGGTGGCTTTGCCATGTTGATGGGCGACTTCATCTCGCTGGCGCAGCTGAAACTGCCGGTGAAGGTCATTGTGTTTGATAACTCGTCACTCGGGTTTGTCGCCATGGAGATGAAAGCCGCCGGTTACCTGGACACCGGCACCGAGCTGAAAAACCCGGACTTTGCCGCCATGTCCAACGCCATGGGCATCCTCGGCATTCGCGTGGAGCAGTCCGAAGACCTGGAACCGGCCTTGCGCCGCGCCCTGGCCCATGACGGCCCGGTGCTGGTGGACGTGGTTACCGCTACCCAGGAACTGGTGATGCCGCCGACCATCAAGCTTGAACAGGCCAAGGGGTTCAGCCTGTATATGCTCAAGGCGGTGATGAGCGGGCGTGGCGATGAAGTGATCGAACTGGCGCGCACCAACTGGTTGCGCTGAGCCTCAGTGCCGGCGAACAGCGCCGTAGCGGACCACCACCTGGGTGATGACCTCGACCAGGCGCGGGTCCGCCTCCGGGGCGCTGAACAGGCGGAACTCGGCATCGGGCAACGCGGGCAAGCCGTGTTCGGCGCCGAGTATCGCCAAGCCCGGCCCGACCTGGCTCTGCGCCATCGGTGCAATCGCAAACCCGGCCGCTGCGGCGGCATGCAGCGCCGCGTAACTGCTGCACTGCATGGCGCTGCGCTGGGCGATGCCCGCTTGGGCAAGACGCGTCAGCGCCGCCTCGCGATACGGGCAAGGCTCGGGAAACAAGGCCAGGGGCAACGGGTTCGGCAAGGCTACGAGCGGCTGCCCGGACCAGGCCCACACTAACGGCTCACGCCATAGCGCCAAACCTGGCTCACTGGATTCGCACAACGAACCCACCACCACCTCCAGCTCACCCTGCTTCATCAAACTCAGCAACGAACCGGGAATGCCCACTTGCACGCTGATGTGCATGCCAGGGTATTGCGCCGCGACGTTTTGCAGTTCACGTAACAGGCGCGCATCCGCGAACTCCTCCGATACGCCTACGCGCAGGTTGCCTTCAAACGCCGAGCGCGTCAGCTCGGCCCAGGCGTCCCGGTTCAACGCGAGGATGCCACGGGCATAGGCCATCAGCCGTTCACCATCGGGCGTCAATTGCTGGGACCGGGTGGTGCGGGTGAGCAAAGGTTTGCCCACCTGCTCCTCCAGGCGGCGCAAATGCCCACTGACGGCCGACTGGGTCAGGTGCAGGCGCTCTGCGGCGCGGCTGAAACCGCCCTCATCGACCACTGTGACGAAGGTTTTGAGCAACAAGGCATCGAACATATTCTGATTGGTGATCAATAGATGATTTAAATACAATTTATATTTCAATGCTCGCTATGTTGCAATGCCCAGGTCAACTTTCCCGAGGCCACCATGACCACACTCCTGCACATCGAATGCTCGCCGCGCAAACAACGCTCCGCGTCCCTGGAGATCGCTCGTCAGTTTATCGCTCGCTATCAGCAGAACGCCCCGGACATCCAGGTGGTGACCCTGGATTTATGGGCGCTGGAATTGCCGGAGTTCGACGGGCCAGTGATAGACGCCAAATACGCGGGCATCGCGGGTACGCCGTTAAGCGCAGAACAAAGCGCTGCCTGGACGACACTCACAGCGCTGGCGGCTCACCTGCATCAAGCTGATGTGCTGGTGTTTTCGGTGCCGCTGTGGAATTTCGCGATTCCCTACAAGCTCAAGCACTTTATCGACTTGGTGTCGCAGAAGGATGTGCTGTTTGAGTTCAGCCCGGAGCATGGGTTGCGTGGGCTCTTGCATAACAAGATCGCAGTGAATGTGTATGCGCGGGGGATGGATTTTTCGGCACCTGGCGCGCAGGGGATGGACTTTCAGAAGCCCTATATGGAGGCGTGGCTGGGGTTTATCGGGGTGACCGATGTGCATTCGCTATATGTGGAAAAAACTATTTTGGGGGCGGAGGTGGATCAGGTGTCGCGCCTTGAAAGTGCGGGGATGGCGCTGAAGCTTGCTGATCGATTGGGGTCGGCTGGGGGTTAGGGCCTGCAGAGCCATACTCGGTCAAGGGTGGGAGCTGGCTTGCCTGCGATGGCATCAACCGGGTGTACCCGACACTCCGAGGCGTCTGCATCGCAGGCAAGCCAGCTCCCACAGAAAAGCAGACCTCCAGTGGATGCACATCCGCTTTCGCTTTTGATCTAACCACTCAGGTCGGCTTTCAGGCCGCCGTGCTCTGCCAAGGATGGCCCATCGCGGCGGCCCACGGATTCAAGCCTTCGTTCTGGCATGCCGAGCCTAGGCGAGGCACAGAGTGGTGGGGCGAAGACCTTTTGGTTACTTTTGGCTGGGCCGGCATTCCGGGCGTTTGCCAAAAGTGACCCGCCGTAAGGGCGGAACCAATAGCCGCCGTTACCGCAGCAACGGATATGTACACCGCCAAACACCCCACTCACCCATCGATATCAGCCCAACTGCTTCCCAACCCACTTACCATACCCATCAATAAAAGCCTGCAAAAACGGCCTGGTCTTCTCCGACACCTTACCCGCCTCATCAAACACGCTCCCCGCCCCGCCCAGGTACGCTTCGGGCTGCTGCATGCAAGGTACATCCAGAAACACCAGCGACTGACGCAAATGATGGTTCGCCCCAAACCCACCAATAGCCCCCGGCGACACACTGATGATCGCCCCAGGCTTACCCCCATAGACACTTTGCCCATAAGGACGAGACCCAACGTCAATGGCATTCTTCAACGGGGCCGGCACGGAGCGGTTGTATTCCGGTGTCACAAACAACACCGCGTCGGATGAGCGTACTTGCTGACGGAAAGTACTGTAGGCTGCGGGCGGCGCAGTACCGTCGATGTCTTCGTTGTAGAGCGGCAAATCGCCAATTTCCACAATGTTCAACTTGAGGTTGGCAGGGGCCAGTTCGGCCAATGCCAACGCGACCTTACGGTTGATCGACTCTTTTCTAAGGCTGCCAACCAGGACGGCAATCGTATAGACCTTGCTCATTGAGGTTTTCCCGACATCTGACTAAAGGAGCCTTTAGTTATAGAGCCTTCGTGACGCGTTAACCAGCGGGTTTTGATAATCCCGAAGCTGTTTGCCACGCACTCACCAGCGTAGGAAGCGTCTGAAAACATCAACGAATAGTATTTTTTTCCCATAGGTAAACTACCCCGCTCCATGACGGTCTACAGAACCGCAAATCGAGTGTTTATCTCCAGAGGTTCTAAACAGATGGCTGCAGTACTTGTCGGACAGTTCCATGCCAGAGACGCGGAAGGACGCGTGTATTCGGTGCATGAGTTCCAGGAATCCAACCCGGCGCAGGACAGCCAGGCTGGCTCGACGCCTACCACCACCTACAAGCTGGCCATTGGCGACCGTGTAGAAAAATTGGAAGGCGATGAATTCAAATTGATCCAGTCGGGGACTATTATCGTCCGCGAATCGCAAACCACCCTCGCGTCATAAGATCCCGCCTTATCGACCTGCTCAGTCCTGGCCATTACTGGCGTTGACTGGGCCGGGGGATCACGGCCGGCGCATCTGCGTTACCTCCACGTCCTGCTCACCGTCCAGCTGCTTGAGCGTTACCAGCAACCGCCCCCGCTCCCCTTCAACGGCATACAGCGAACGCTTGTAGCCCGGCGTGCCGTAAGCGGGATACGCCACCACCTGCCTGACCAGCGCAATCTCCAGCACAGCCCCCACCTGCTCGCTCACCTGTTCCTGGGAACGGATAAACGCCTCAAGGGCGTGGTTTTCCGGGGTGCGTTCGTCTTGATTATTGAGGAGATAAGCAGCCACGCAGCCAATGGTCACCAAGACCAGCAGCTGTTTGGCCCTTACCCCGAAAAACGTCGAGGGTAGAGGCATGTGAGACCAGACCTGTTGTTGTTTTAAGTGCCGGGTGAGCGGCATTGGTCGTTGATGATCAGATGCGTCATTCTAATCAGGTCGATGGGGAATGCCAGGTGATTCAGTGGTCGCCGTAGGTAATATCCTTGTTATCGCCGACGCCGCCCAGGGTTCGGTCCTTGCCGAATGAAAACAGGTCGAAGGGGGTGTTGGGCTGGGTCGCCGGGTAGTGGTACTGATAGGCAATGCCCCAAGGGTCGGTCAATAACTCATCCTTGACGTAGGGTCCTTTCCCATTGGCTGATGCCGCAGGTTGCACGGTCAGCACCTCCAGGCCCTCCTCATCCGTAGGATAGCGGCCGGTATCCTGATGGAACTGCTCGACAGCCTTGCCCAGCTCAGCCACCTGCGCCTTGGCAGTGGCGATTTCCGTCAGCGTTACATCCCCAAACAAGCGCGGCCCCAGCGCCAAGGCCAACAAGCCAATAATGACCAGCACCACCAGCACCGCCCAGCGCGTGAAGCCGCGCTGGGTGAGTATTTTTCCGCTTAAGCGACTTGATGGCATGTTGAGGCTCCCCTTTCCCTCGATTGATACACTCGTTGTATACCCTGCCCGTGACAGTGACATACCCACTAACGGTAGCCAACACTCACCCATGCCTGTGCTCTTTTTTACCCAGGCATTGAAACCCCATCGCACTGAACATAGACTCCGGCGATGCGTTTACGTCATATCGAAGTGATTCAGGCCATCTTGCAGACCGGACATCTCGGCACCGCCGCCGAATGGTTGCAACTCCCCGTGGGCGATGTGGACGCAACCCTCAAGGACGCTGAGCAGCAATTGGGCTTCATGCTGTTCGCCAGTGTGCGCGGGCGCTTGCAAGCGACGCGCGAAACCCTTGAGCTGCAGGCTGAAATCGCCCACCTCTATGAAGCGCTGGAACCGTTGCAACGCCTGGCCGGGCGCCTCAAACATCATCACGCCCCGCCCTTGCGCGCCTTGTGCACGCAGCCCTTGGCTAACCAATTGTTGCCGCAAAGCCTGGCTATGCTGCGCCGGCGCTTTCAGGACACACCGTGCACCCTGTCGAGCCAACCGACCCGGGAGATCGTCAGGAGCCTGCTGCTGCGCGAAGCCGACGTGGGCCTGAGCCTGCATGATCCGCAGCACCCACAAATCCAAAGCACCGTACTGGCCCAAGGCAAGCTGCAACTGCTCGCGCCCCATGGCTGGCTCAAACCCAAGCAAAAGTACATTGCACTGCAGGACCTGGCCGGGCAGTCAATGATCGGGCTGGAAGGTCACGACCCGCTAAGTCGTCTGCTGGACGCAAAACTGCAAGCCCTGCGCCCACTGCCGTCGGTGCAGACACGGGTGCAGACCTACCAGATGATGCGCAGCATGGTGGAGGCCGGAGCGGGTCTGGCGATTGTCGACCCGTTTACCGCCTTCGGCGCGCGGGAAGCTGGGCTGGATGCGTGCCCGTTATCGCCGCCGATGCCTGTGGTCCTTTACGCATTGACGTTGAAGGAATCTGAACCTGCTCCGGCGTTGAATGCACTGTTGGAAATCGTCGCCGACAAGGCCGAAACCTTGCTGACCGTTACTGCATCCACCTGACCCCGCCCTGCGCACCATCTAGTGCGCTTTCACCGACATAAAATCTAAAAACTCCCGCTGGAACCTTGTTCTAGAAGCGTCGCACTCACAGAAGCAGAAAGCACAGCCGAATGCTTTCCACTGGACGACATACTCTAAACAAGGAAGCGTTTTCTATGACTACCCTCCATTCTGTCCTTACTGATCGAGCCCTTCAAAACCCTGCCAGTCTCAACCCACCGCAGGACGCCGGTGCGTTAACTAGCGCTCAACCGAATTCGATTGAAGCCTCAGCCAACGATGCAACCCCTGGCACCCTGGACAACCCGGCAGCGCTTAAAAAAGCTTTTGCCGATCGGTGTAACTGGGAAACCCTGGCGGCAAAACTGCGCACAAGCCTGGAAGAACTGCACGCCGCCTTCCCGACCCCCCTTTCCAGTGAGCAGCAAAGCCTGCTCGAAGGTCGGCTGACGTCGCACTGGAATAGCGCCTCAATACCGGTCTGCGAAGGCTCCAGCTACTATCAAAAGCACAATCTGGCGCCGACCAGCATCGTCAAATTGGGCACATACCTCAGCGGCAGCGACTTGCCCCTGCCCAAAACCCTGAACGCGTTGCAGGCCCTTTATCAGCTAGCGACAAAGCACGTTCAGACCCCGCCCCTGGGCAACTTCAGCGGCGCGCTGTCCTGGCCGATCCCGCTCTCGGCGCAAGACAAACAAGCCATCATCGACCTGCTGAACGCTCCTGACTCAACGCTGCCGGAACTGCCACTGACTGATCCCAAAGGCGTGCTGGGCTATCTGTTGTCCGCGTGCGAGTTGTCCAGCAATGATTTCAAATTCACCAGCAGCGCAGTAGAAACGCTGCTGGGATCGGCCAAGGCGCAAGCGCTGGGCCAGGCCATTCAAACCCGGTTGGGCGGCATTGCAACGAACACCAGCGTCAATGACTATTTGTTGGCTGCGATTCATCTGGGGCTGAATCCCCAATCCGTGGGCACTCCGGCGCGTAACCGCGTTGCCGGCTTTGATCTTGGGCAACGCCAGCATTGGTACCGACCGGCCACGGTCGTCATCGAGGGTTTGAGCCGTCATCTGGTGGCAACAGGCCGAGCCTCTGCGGCATCGGCTCAACTGGCGGCCCGCATGTTGTTGGCCCACTGCGCCCCTGAATACCTGGTCAAGGACATTCCGGCGAGCGTGACCTACGGCAGCATTCCCTGGACACAGTTGACGATCGCCGCCGCCAAGCTGGAAGCTGAATCGCCGGGGCGCACACTCACAATGACCTACAGCGAAGTGCTCGCCGCCGCAGAGGGCATCGACATCGGCACACCGCTCTCGCAGCATATCCATCGCGAAGCGTTGCACAATTGGGGTGAAGTCAAAGGCTACTTGAATGCAGGCACGACGCCCGACGACACGCAGATGCACACTGTGCAAAGTACCTTTAGCGCCCAGCAGCAAACCTTGCAAGACATCAGCCGGGCACTCGCAACCCCGATCCCGATGCGTGAAAACCTGGGAATGGATCTGCTCAGGGAGAAATTTCCAGGCATATCCGATGAGGTCTTCAAGGCGAAAAACCTCACGAAAGCCCGACTGATCGAAGGACGCCCCGGTCGCTTCCCCGGAACATATTCAATGCTCGATGTCGTCATGCACGGCGACAAAGTCAATAATGATGACAGCGAACATTGGGTCACCAATGACAAGCGCATCCCCATCAAGCAATTTTGCGCGCTTTCCGATAGCGGCGAACTTTCCGTCGCAGACACCTTTACCCAACGCTACACATCGGCCATAGCAGAGTTGGAAAAAGGCCACTCGGGGATGACCCAATACCTGATTTCGACGGTGCCACCCGAAGATAAAGAAAACTTCGATGATGGAAAACTCGAGTTTTTTCATACCGACAGCTACCTCATCGGCCTCGATTTCTCGACCAAAAGCCTGATCCAAAAAGGCCATACGCTGGATGTGAAAATCACCCGTGGGGGACAGGTCAATATTTACCGCATCGATACACGCGCCGGGACCATTTCCAAACACAATTACCTGGCTCACATTTACTCGCCACCCTACACCCGGCTCGATAATCGAGACGCCAACACACTGCATAGAACCGTACGATTCAACCCGTTCGAAGACGAACATGCCGAGCAGGCCAAGGAAAAGCAGGCGACCACAGTAACACCACAGGTCTTCGATTCAGACCGCACCCGCTACATCGCCAAAATACTCACCAAACGCATGGACTTGCAGGGCGATGAGCTACTGCAACATGCCCGAGGAACAACGTCTTACGACAAAACCAGTGCCGCCAACAAGGCCATCGGGGAGTTTTTCCTGAATATGATTCCGTTCAGGTCTGCGATTGTTAACTTCACGCAGGGCAATATCGGTGAGGGTTTGCTTGACCTTGGCATGGACGTGATCGGTCTGGTGACTCTGGGCGCCGGCAAGGCAGCGCATGCGAGTAAAGCCCTCGCCAAAGGCGTGGCCGGCCTCAAGGGTGCAGCAAGAACCGCCCGGTTTCTGGGTACCGTCGCAATCGACGCGCTCAACCCGTTGGGCGGTGCGGGCGATTTGCTCAAAGGTATCAGCCGCTGGACCTGGTCCAAGGGAAAGAGCGTATTCAATACCCTCAAGGGCGCCAGCGGCAACTACGACGTGCTCAAAGCCGCCAGCACACAGCATGGCTTGGTTGCCATAGGCACCTCCAGGGTTGCTGGTGAAATGCTGGAAGGTGATGCGTTGTTCCAGGGCGGTAAATGGTATGCCTTCGATGCAGCCAAGGGGCGTCCCTACGGTTCACCGTTGAAAGATTTCCAGCCTGCGGCGGCGGCGGCCGGTGAGAGCGTCAAAGTCTTTGATAGAACCTCGCTGCTTGAATATGAGGCCATCGTTTCCCCGGACCTGCTGCAGGTTAAAGGCTTGCAGGCGAATATCTACGTCGGCCCGAACAACAAAGAATATATAAAAGTCAACGGCAAGCTCTATCAGTCCACCATCAAGGATGGCCAGCGGGTTATCCAACACCCCAGTGCCGCCCGAGACAACATTGTGGTCCGGGACCTGGGCAGCGCCGGCTGGGAGCCTCGCGCCACTGCCAATCGCTTATTGGGTGGTAACTCCCCGTCACCCTGGAAACTCGATGAAAACACCTACGTCGTACCGGTAGACGACGTAAAAATAACCACGGGCTCCTCATACCCCTTCACCATCAATTACCGAGGCATGAACTATGTCACCACCTTTGATACCAAGGTGGGTGCCTGGATGGCCGGTTCGGGTAACGCCAACGGCGTCACCACCGAGTACTTCTGGAGAAGCGCAAAGAACAAGTGGCAGATGGGACCCTTGGAGGAATATAAAAATGCCCAGAAGATCCCCGAGCACAACTTCAGGTTTATCGATGCAACCCCACCGGCTATCTTGCAGAAGTCCAGCAATACCAGGCCCATCCCAACCAACATTCACTACTTCTGGGCCGGCGGCGAAATACCCGACAAGCTGATCAAGAATATCGCGACCAACGCCGAAAAAATGCCCGGTTTCAAATCCATTGTGCACGTCGACGCCGACACGCCAGAGTTGCTGCAGACCATCAAGCTCAAGCTGGAAAAGGATGCGCCCGGCGTCACCGTCATGAATTTGCATGAAGAAGACTTTTTCCAACCCTTGAAGAACACCGAACTGTATGCCTACTTCCGCAGAGGCCAAGGAAAAAACCTTGCCGCCACTTCCGATGTAGCTCGCTATCCGTTGATGAATAAATATGGTGGCATTTATCTCGACACCGACGACACCATCAAAGGCGCGGTGGGATCCGCCGGTTTGAACGCGGGTGACTCGGATATGCTGCTCAGCAAACCAGTCGCTCACAAAATCACTGACTACAAACCCTTCTACAACACCAGTAACTTCGCCACGCAACCGGATAACCCGGTGGTCACCGAAATGATCGCCGAGATGAACCGGCGCTTCACTGAAAACAAAGCGTATTTTGCGGCCAACCGCCCGACACTTTCCAGAGAGGTCAACGGCGGACTCACCTACACTTCAGATTTTCTGGAGTACGAAGGCAAGATCTTTGAGACCGTCGGCCCGAACCTGTTTGACGATGTACTGAGGTCCAAGCGACCGGACATTTACGATGCGGGATTCGATGGAATGAGCAAAGAAAAAATGCAGCAGGTCAAACACGGCGCGGTGCCCGGTATACCGTTCAGCCTGGAAGACGACATTCACCAGTACTACGCCAATAAAGGCCTGAGTGAGCCGGATGGGCTACAACAGAGTCTGGAGCAAGCCAAGAAGCACTACCGCTCACTCCGTGACCAGTTGCAGGTTACCATTGGTGCCGAACATTCGTGGATCGATTCATGACTTAGCCTGCCGCACCTCAACGCGGCCTGAACGCCAGGGGCAAGGGCATTCAGGCCGTCTGCCGCTCAGACGTGAACAACCGATACCAGAAAATTGCCACTTCGCGGGTTTGCGGGTCAATCCCGCGATAGCGCAATTGATCGATCCCACCCATCACATACCCGCAGCGCTCATACAAACGGCAAGCGCCGAGGTTATTGTTCTGGGTTTCGAGCATCATGCCCGGCAAGTTCTTCTTGCGGCTCCAGAACTGCGCCACATCCAGCAATGCCTTGGCTACACCATGGCGCCGTGCAGGCATGGCCACCGCCAGCTCGTCGACATGGGCAAAACCATTCCAGTTGGTGCTGACCACAATGTGCCCCACCGCGCGATCATCCAGGTACGCCATAAAAATCGCACTGTCGGGAGCATCGCGGAAACTGGCGAACTCTTCCGGGTCGATGCCGTAACACTTGCGGTACGGCAGAATGCGCTCCAGCGCCCATTGGTCGACGCGCTTGCCCATCTCCGGTACGCCATAGGCGCTGACCTCAAAGCTGAAATCATTGCCCCACACGTAGGCGTCAAAGCCTTCGTCGGCGACCCGAACGCTGAGCCCCGGATACTTCGGGTTCATTACAGCTTGCATAAACATCCTTAACCCTTGATGCAATCGACGGTGTAACAACGGCCACTGCCGTCATCTTCGTGTTGCAACCCATGAACATCGGCGACAAAACCGGGGAAACTGCTATCGAACGTACGGGCAAATGCCAGATAGTCGATGATCGAGCGTGTCGACTCGGTAAAGCGCTCGCCCGGCATGATCAACGGGATGCCCGGCGGATAAGGCACCAGCATCACGGCTGCGATGCGTCCTGGCAAGGCGTCAATGGAAACGGCTTCGACTTCCCCCCTGACCAGTTGGTCGTAGGCATCGGCCGGTTTCATCGCAATTTCCGGCAACACGGTGTACATCCGCTTGAGGTGCTTGGCGGTGGCGTTGCTGCGGTAACAACCATGCAATTGGTCGCACAGGTCACGCAAACCCAGGCCTTGATAACGTGCCGGGCCTTCTTTGAACACCGAGGGTAAACAACTGGCCAGGCTGGCATTGGCGTCGTAGTTGCGCTTGAACTCCAGCAATTCGGTGAGCAAGGTACTCCATTTGCCTTTGGTAATGCCCATGGAGAACAACACCAGGAAGGAATACAAACCGGTCTTTTCCACCACCAGCCCCCGTTCCCAGAGGAATTTGCTGACCACTGCGGCGGGAATTCCGCAGTCGCTCAAGGCGCCACCGGCGTTGAGGCCGGGCATCACCAAGGTGACTTTGATCGGGTCCAGCAACACATAGTCTTCGGCCACATCGCCAAAGCCATGCCAGTCATCCTGCGGGTGCAACAGCCAATCCGCGGTGGCGACCCGGTCGATGCCGGCCACCGACGGTGGTTGCCAGATGGAGAACCACCAGTCTTCGGCAGCAATATGCTGGCGCAGGTTGGCCAGGGCACGGCGAAAGCTCAGGGCTTCGTCGAACATCTCCTGCAACAGCGAGCGCCCGGCCGGGCCTTCCATCATCGCCGAAGCCACATCCAGCGAAGCGATGATGCTGTATTGCGGCGAAGTGGAGATGTGCATCATGAAGGCTTCGTTGAAGCGGTCGCGGTCCAGCTGGCGCGCGCCACCGTCCTGCACGTGGATCATCGACGCCTGGCTGAAGGCCGCGAGCAATTTGTGGGTCGAGTGGGTAGTGAATACCAGCGGGCTGTCCGGTGTGCGCGAAGTGCCCATGCCATAACGCCCGGCAAAGAATTCGTGAAAGGCCGCGTAGGCGTACCAGGCCTCGTCGAAGTGCAACACTTCGACACTGTTGCCCAGTTGCTGTTTGATCAGTTCGGCGTTGTAGCACAGGCCGTCATAGGTGGAGTTGGTGACCACCGCCAGTTTCACTTTCGCCGGCCGGCCACGGGTCAAGGGGCTGGCTTCAATTTTGGCGCGGATCGACTCGGGGCTGAATTCGCTTAAGGGGATCGGGCCGATAATCCCCAGCTCGTTGCGCTCCGGGCACAGGTACAGCGGGATCGCGCCGGTCATGATGATCGAATGCAGCACCGACTTGTGGCAGTTTCGATCCACCAACACCAAGTCATCGCGCCCGACCATGGAATGCCAGACGATCTTGTTGGCCGTCGAGGTGCCGTTGATCACAAAGAACGTGTGATCGGCGCCAAAGTTACGCGCCGCGCGGGCTTCGGCTTCGGCCAAGGGCCCGGTGTGATCGAGCAATGAACCCAGCTCCGGCACCGACACGGACAAGTCCGAACGCAGGGTGTTTTCGCCAAAGAATTGATGAAACGCCTGCCCCACCGGGCTTTTGCGATAAGCCACACCGCCGCCATGGCCGGGGGTGTGCCAGGAATAGTTGGAGTCGGCCGTGTGCTGCACCAGCGCTTTGAAGAACGGCGGCAACAAGCCATCAAGGTAGGCGCGTGCGGCGCGAGCCACTTGGCGGGCCAGAAACGGCACAGTGTCTTCGAACAGGTACAGGATGCCGCGCAGTTGGTTGAGCTCGCTCATGGCATCGGCCGGCGCGTTTTCCAGGGTGACCTGCTCGCCCAGGGCAAAGATCGGCAGGTTGGGCGCCCTCACCCGCGCCAGGCGAATCAGCTCGACCATGTTTTGCAGCAGGTGGGTGTTTTCGCCAGCGCCCTCGGCGGCAATCAACATGCACGCCAGGCCATGATGGGTAGAAGCCACCAATCGGCCTTCGGCGTAATCCACCGCAGAAAAAATACTGAAGCCCTCTTGTTCCAACTCCCTGGCGATGCCTCTGACCCGATCACCGGCAACGGTGTCGGCCTTGATGTCGCGGTGCACGATAAGAACAGGGAACTTCAGGTCTTTGTACATGAGTGCTTTGAGTCCTGAGGGCTATGCACTCAGGGTAGAAGCTGGGAGGGGATGTGGCGAATGAAGATTTTACAGGCGACGCAAATCTACTGTGGGAGCTGGCTTGCCTGCGATGCAGGCACCTCGGTACATCAGGCACACCGAGTTGATGCCATCGCAGGCAAGCCAGCGCCCACATTTTTTAATCGCGTTCAGCCGTGATTATTGCTGAGTCAATTGCGACCACAACGCCGGCGCACCCGCCGACTTGGCAATCGCTTCCAGGCGCGCCGCATGCTCAGCCAGATCCTGCTCGCTGGCACGGATGATGGTGGTCGGCTTGCGATCCGCCGCCAAACGGCGGATTTCCGAAGGACGGTTGCCCGAACCTTCCGCCGAGCCGCTGCCATCGGAAGCATTACCGGCCAGTGATAGGCTGGTCTGCCCGCCGGTCATGGTCAGGTAAACGTCGGCGAGAATCTCGGAGTCGAGCAAGGCGCCGTGCAATTCACGGCCAGAGTTATCAACCCCATAACGTTTGCACAACGCATCCAGGCTGTTGCGCTGGCCGGGGTGACGCTCACGGGCCATCATCAAGGTATCGAGAATCGAGCAGTGCTGGGAGATATCCGCACGCTCGGTCTGCCCCATCAGGGCAAACTCGTTATTGATGAACCCGACGTCGAACGCCGCGTTATGGATGATCAGTTGAGCGCCGTTGATGAACTCGAAAAACTCGTCCGCCACTTCAGCAAAGCGCGGCTTGCCCTTGAGGAATTCATCCGTAATACCGTGGACGCCAATTGCGCCCTCGTCACTGTCACGATCCGGTTGCAGGTAGACGTGAAAGTGACGCCCGGTGAGGCGGCGACCCATCAATTCGACACAGCCGATTTCAATGATCCGGTGACCATCGGTCACCGGCATGCCGGTGGTTTCGGTATCGAGTACAACAGATCGGATGGCCATCAGGGTTCAGCTCTCAACGGTGGTGTGCAGTGTGATGTGAATCAAGGGGCGCGATGTTAACACGTCAGCCGGCTCAGCTCTGTTTGTAGCCCCGAACTTCATCCACGCCACGGTTGGCCAATTGATCGGCGCGCTCGTTGCCAGGGTGGCCGATATGCCCGCGTACCCATTTCCAGGTGATGTCATGGCGGTTGCATTGCTCATCGAGGAGTTGCCACAGGTCGGCATTCTTTACCGGCTCTTTGGCCGCGGTTTTCCAGCCGCGCTTCTTCCAGTTGACCATCCACTCGTTGATGCCCTTCATCACGTATTGCGAGTCGGTCACCAACAGCACGTCACAGCGACGCTTGAGTTCTTCCAGGCCGCGAATGGCGCCCATCAGCTCCATGCGGTTGTTGGTGGTGTTGGCTTCGCCGCCCCACAGTTCCTTCTCCACACCTTTGCACACCAGCAACGCACCCCATCCGCCGGGGCCAGGGTTGCCCTTGCAGGCGCCATCGGTGAAGAGTTCTACGGTATCGGTCATCAGTTGCTCGGTCTTCAATCAAAAAGAGGGGTTACGGTTCGCTCTGCTTGCGGTTGACCTTGGCCATCGGCATCGGCACCAGCTTGCCCATGGGCTGACGCGCGACCTGCCGCACCGGCCGCAGCCCGACCACGATCTTGCGCGCGACCAATAAATAGAAGCCACCGCCCGACAGTTGCCAGGCACCCGCCCGGCGCTCCCAGCCGGCCAGCCGTCCTTGCCACTTGGCAGACGCAAGCGGCGGACGATAGCACCCGAAGCGGCGTTTCTCCAGCGCGAAGCCCAGCAGGTTCAACCAGTCGCCCACCCGCGACGGCGCGATGCAGCGCGCCTGGCGCAGGCCGTCATGGGCGAACACATGGCGCAGGCCCCAACTGCTCCAGGGGTTGATGCCGATGATCAGCAAATGGCCACCTGGGCGCACGCTGCTGGCGGCCTCGCGCAGCAAACCGTGGGGCGACAGGCAGAAATCCAGGCCGTGCTGCAGCACCACTACATCGGCGGCATGTTCGCTCAGCGGCCAGGCCTGTTCCTCGCACACAATCTCGACCCCAGGCAACGGCGCGCCCAGGCGCACATTGCGTTGCACCTGCGGCGCAGCGGGCGGCGTCTGGGCCGACGGGCCGTAGTGCACCAGGTAGCCACCAAAGAACCGGCCCAGCTCGTCTTCGAGCATGCGCCGCTCTTCGTCCAGCAAAAATTGCCCGATCGGCCCGGACAGCCAATCACGGGCTGCGCTGATCAGGGCCAGCCATTCAGGATCGGCCTGGGCGAACGCTTTATCAGTCATTGCATTCTCCAATTCGCCTAGACGTTCTAAGATGCACCAAAGTGTTCAGCTTGGCGAATCGAAGAATGATACAGATCAGTGCCCTGCCCGCCTTCACCGATAACTACATCTGGTTGTTACAAGACCCTGATACCCTACGCTGCGCCGTGGTCGACCCCGGCGATGCCGCGCCGGTGCTGGCCTGGCTCAAGCAAAACCCTGGGTACAGGCTCAGCGACATCCTGATCACCCACCACCACCATGATCATGTCGGCGGCGTCGAACAGCTCAAACATGAAACCGGCGCCAAGGTTTACGGCCCGGCGAACGAAAAGATCCCGACGCGGGACGTGGCCCTGCACGATAACGCGCGCATCAACGCACTCGGCTGGGACTTCGACGTTTATAGCGTGCCCGGCCACACCCTCGGCCATATCGCCTATTACCACCAGGGCGTGCTGTTTTGTGGCGATACCCTGTTTGCCGCCGGCTGCGGGCGCCTGTTCGAAGGCACCCCGGAACAAATGCACGCCTCGCTTGCGCGCCTGGCCGCCCTGCCCGCCGACACGCTGGTGTACTGCACCCATGAGTACACGCAAAGTAACCTCAAATTTGCCCAGGCCGTGGAACCGGACAATGCCGATATCGCCGAACGCGTCGAGACCGTCAAGCAATTGCGCGCCCGTGGTGAAATGACACTTCCCTCCAACCTGGCCCTGGAAAAACGTACTAACCCTTTCCTGCGTACCGCCGAAACATCCGTTAAACAAAAAGCGGACGAACGGAACGGTCGCGACAACCGCACTGGGGCCGAGGTGTTTGCTAGCTTGAGGGCTTGGAAAGATAAGTTCTAAGCGGATGCAATCTGATACGGAATTTCTGAATGGTTGACCGGAACCAAAGCGCTTTCTAGAATCGCCCGACATTTTTGCCCGGAACTTACTTCCAGCCAATGTCGTCATCTATTCGTAAATCCATTTCTTCAGACGCATTGACCCGCCTGGCTCAAGCCGTGGCGGTGGCCGTTTCCGCGACTCTGGCGGGCTGCCAATCGACCAATTTCGCTGCACAATCCACCGTGCAACCCAAACCCAATCTTGCTGCCAAGATCAAGCAAAAACCTATTTGGCTCTCAGAGAAGCCTAGCCCCGAAGTGCCCCAGGATGTCTGGGAACGCATGCGCCGGGGCTTTCAATTGCAGGACGGCCTGGGTGTGAACCCGCGCATCGAGCAACAACGCTTGTGGTTCGCCAGCAACCCGTCCTTTTTAGAGAACGCCGGAGAACGCGGCAGCCTCTACATTCATTACATCGTCGAACGCCTTGAAGAACGCAATATGCCCCTGGAGCTGGCGCTGCTGCCAGTGATCGAAAGTGCCTACAACCCGATGGCCTATTCGCGCAGCGATGCGGTCGGCCTGTGGCAGTTCATCCCCTCCACCGGGCGCTACTTCAACCTGCGCCAGACCCGCGCCTACGACGGCCGCCGCGATATCACCGCCTCCACCACCGCCGCCCTGGACTATCTGACGCGCCTGCATGACATGTTCAACGGCGACTGGCTGTTGGCCCTGGCGGCCTACAATGCCGGCGAAGGCACGGTCAGCCGGGCCATCGAGCGCAACGAAAAGCTCGGCCTGCCCACCGACTACTGGAACCTGCCCCTGCCCCAGGAAACCAAGGACTACGTGCCCAAGTTCCTGGCGCTGTCCCAAGTGGTGCTGGCCCCCGAGGCCTATGGCGTCAACCTGAGCCCGATTGCCAACACGCCGTACTTCGAAGTGGTTGAAGTCAAGCAAAGCATGGACCTGTCCCGGGTTGCCGCGCTGGCCGAGATCGACGAAGACGAACTGTTCCAGCTCAACCCGGCCCTGAAACAACGCACCACCCTGGACGGCCCGCAGCATTTGCTCGTGCCCAGCTCCAAGGCGCAGTTGCTCACCAGCACCCTTTCGACGATGAAGCCCGAAGAATTGCTGGCGATGCGCCCTAAAAAGCAGGTGTTCGACGAAGTTGAGAGCACACGGGTGGCCGGGCGTACCCGCAACTACAAGGTGCGCAGTGGCGACAACCTCACGCTGATCGCCAAGGCGAACAAGGTCGATGTGCATGACCTGCAGCGCTGGAACAAACTCAATGGCCAGGCCCTCAAGGTCGGCCAGACCCTGGTGATGCAGGACACCCGCAAACTGGTGGCCAGCAGCAAGAAACCGGTGCAGTACAAGGTCAAGAAAGGCGACTCGTTGTACATCGTCGCCAAGCGCTTCAACGTCGAGATGCAACATCTCAAGCGTTGGAACCCGCGTACTGGCCAGGCACTCAAGCCGGGCCAGATGCTGGTGGTTTCCGGGCCTAGATAAAGTCCCGTGGGGACTGGCTTGTGTGGGAGCTGGCTTGCCTGCGATGCAAACACCTCGGTGTGTCAGGCACACCGAGTTAATGCTATCGCAGGCAAGCCAGCTCCCACATTTGATCTTCACCCAATCCGATACCTTCCCAACCCTGACCCCAGTGTTTTCAGCGACCTTTTTCCAACCGGAACAAGCTGTTACTGTACCGATCATAAAGCCCAAGCCGCCTGGATCGGATCTCTGACTTGAAGCGTCCCCTCCTTCTACTAATAAGTCTGGCCTTGAGCTTTGCTGCGAACGCGACGATTACCGAGAGCCACGGTTACACGCAGTTCGGCACACTCAAGTACCCGGCCAAATTCACCCACTTCGACTGGGTAAACCCTGCAGCGCCCAAAGGCGGGACATTGCGGGTCATGGCATTTGGCACCTTCGACACCCTCAACCCCTACACCTTCAAGGGCACCAGCCCGGTTTCCACGCCCAATTTCCTGCAATACGGCGTCAACGAGCTGAACGAGCCGCTGATGGTCGGCACCGGCCAGTACGCGCCGTCCGGTGACGAGCCCACCTCCAGCTACGGGCTGATTGCCCAATCGGTGGAGTACAGCGAGGACCGCAGTTGGGTGGTGTTCAACCTGCGCCCGGAAGCGCGCTTCCATGATGGCAAGCCGATCACCGCTTATGACGTGGCATTTTCCTATCGCACCCTGCTCACCGAAGGCCACCCGCAGTACCGCACCAACCTGCAGGAAGTGGCGCGGGTCGACATTCTCAACCGCCATCGCATCCGTTTTGTGTTCAAACGCGCCGGCAACCCACTGCTGATCCTGCGTCTGGGCGAACTGCCGGTTCTGCCCCAGCATTACTGGAAGAACCGCGACTTCAAGGCCACCACCTTCGAGCCGCCTTTGGGCAGCGGGCCGTATCGCATCACCAAGGTCACCCCGGGCCGCCAGCTGGTGTTCGAGCGGGTCAAGGATTACTGGGGCAAAGACCTGCCGGTCAACCAGGGGTTCTACAACTACGACAAGGTCGAAGTGGAGTTCTACCGCGACAGCGACGTGGCCTTCGAAGCCTTCAAGGCCGGTGAATTCGACCTCTATATCGAACACCAGGCCAAGAACTGGGCCACTGGCTACAACTTCCCGGCGGTCAACCGCGGCGACGTGATCAAGGCGCAGATCGCCCACCAGATCCCGACCCAGAGCCAGGGCTTGTTCATGAACACGCGGCGGCCGATCTTCAGCCAGACCAAAGTGCGTGAAGCCCTGGGGTTGATGTTCGATTTTGAATGGACCAACCGCACCCTGTTCAGCAGCGCCTATAAACGCACGCTCAGTTACTACCCCAACAGTGAGTTTTCTGCGACCGGCGTGCCAGTGGGGCATGAATGGCTGATGCTCTCGCCCTACCGCGACCAGTTGCCGCCCAACCTGTTCACTCAAGCCTTCAGCCTGCCGCAGACCGACGGCCGCGGCATCCCGCGCGAGACGTTGCGCCGCGCCCTGGCCTTGCTCGGCGAAGCGGGCTGGAAACTCTCAGACCAGCGCCTGCTCGACAGCAAGGGCCAACCGCTGCGCTTCGAGATTCTGTTGGTCAACCCGAACCTTGAACGCATCCTGCAGCCCTACGTCGAAAACCTCAAAAGTATCGGCATCGACGCGCGCCTGCGCACGGTTGACCGGGCGCAATACAAGCAGCGCCTGGATCAGTTCGACTACGACATGATCCTGATCACCCTCAACCAGACCTTGAGCCCGGGCCTTGAGCAGTGGCAGTACTTCCACTCCAGCCAGGCGGCCATCAAGGGCAGCAAAAACTACGCCGGCATCGCCAACCCGGTGGTCGACCACCTGCTCGACCAACTGCTGGCGGCGCAGACCCGCGAAGAACAATTGGCCGCCGGCCGCGCCCTCGACCGGGTGCTGCTGTGGCAGCACTACAGTATTCCCAACTGGTACCTCAACTATCATCGCTTGGCGTACCGCAACCGGTTCGCCTTTGTCACCACGCCGCCCTACAGCCTGGGTTTGAGCGCGTGGTGGCTGAAAGCTTCGGAGAAAGCCCAATGATGACCTTGCGCACCGCCCTGTTTGGCGCCTTGTTAGCGTGCGGCGCAGCCAATGCCGCGCCGCAACATGCGCTGACCCTGTACAGCGAGCCACCCAAGTACCCCGCCGACTTCAAGCATTTCGACTATGTAAACCCCGACGCGCCCAAGGGCGGCACCTTCCGTGAATCGAGCATGGGCGGCTTCGACAGCCTCAACCCCTACATCAGCAAGGGCGTGCCCGCAGACAACCTGCCGCTGATTTACGACACCCTGGCCATGCAAAGCCTGGACGAGCCCGTCACCGAGTACGGCCTGGTGGCCGGCAAGATCGAAAAGGCTCCGGACAACAGCTGGGTGCGCTTCTACCTGCGCCCCGAAGCGCGCTTCCATGATGGCCATCCGATCCGGGCCGAAGACGTGGTGTTCACCTTCCAGGCGCTGATCAAGGACGGTTCGCCGCTCTACCGCAACTACTACGCCGACGTCGACGAAGTGGTCGCCGAAGACCCGCTGCGTGTGCTGTTCAAGTTCAAGCGCACCAATAACCGTGAATTACCGCTGATCCTCGGCCAACTGCCGGTATTGCCCAAGCATTGGTGGGCAACGCGCGACTTTGCCAAGGGCAACCTGGAAATACCGCTGGGCAGTGGCCCGTACAAGGTTGCCGAGGTCAAACCCGGGCGCATGGTGCGCTATGAGCGGGTCAAGGATTACTGGGCCAAGGACCTGCCGGTAACCCAGGGCTTCTACAACTTCGACAACCGCATCACCGACTACTACCGTGACAGCACCGTGGCCCTGGAAGCCTTGAAAGCCGGGCAGTTCGACTATTGGCTGGAGTTCAGCGCCAAGAACTGGGCCAACGCCTACAACATTCCGGCCGTGGCCCAGGGCCGGTTGATCAAGGAAGAAATTCCCAACGGCAATCCCACCGGCATGCAAGGGTTTGTGTTCAATACGCGCAAGCCGATGTTCCAGGATGTGCGGGTACGCAAGGCCATCAGCCTGCTGCTGGATTTCGAGTGGAGCAACAAACAGCTGTTCAATGGCGCCTACACCCGCACCCGCAGCTACTTCGAAAACTCGGAGATGGCCGCCACCGGCCTGCCCGGCCCGGCGGAAACCGCCATCCTGGCGCCGTTTCGCGACAAGATCCCTGCCGAAGTCTTCACCCAAGCCTTCGAGCCGGCCAAGACCGACGGCAGCGGCATGATCCGCACCCAGCAGCGTGAGGCTTACCAGCTGTTGCAGAAGGCTGGCTGGAAGATCGTCGACGACAAAATGGTCGACACCACCGGCAAACCGGTGACCATCGAATTCCTGCTTGCCCAGACCGAGTTTGAGCGGGTATTGCTGCCATTCAAGCGCAACCTGGCCGACCTCGGAATCAACCTGGTGATCCGCCGCGTTGACGTTTCGCAGTACATCAACCGCCTGCGTTCGCGGGACTTCGACATGCTGGTGGGCAGCTTCCCGCAGTCCACCTCGCCGGGTAACGAGCAGCGCGAATTCTGGTCGTCCGCCGCCGCCGACAAATCCGGCAGCCGCAACTACATGGGTCTCAAGGATCCGGTGGTCGACCAACTCGTCGAAGAACTGATCAACGCCGACTCGCGCCAAAGCCTGGTCGACCACGCCAAGGCGCTGGATCGGGTCTTGCAGTTTGGCTACTACGTGATCCCCAACTGGCACATCAAGACTTACCGCGTGGCGTACTGGGATCACTTGGGTCACCCCAAAGTCCCGCCACGCTACGACGTCGGCACGGCCACCTGGTGGGCCAAACCTGAAGTCAAACCTGCCGTCGACACTGTCCAGAGCGCCGATCCGGCGAGCGGAGGCGATTAAATGCTGGCCTATATTGTTCGCCGCCTGTTGCTGATCATCCCCACGCTGTTCGGGATCTTGCTGATCAACTTCATCATCATCCAGGCCGCCCCCGGTGGCCCGGTGGAGCAGATGATCGCCAAGCTCGAAGGGTTCGACGGCGCCACCAGCCGCATTGCCGGTGGCGGCGCCGAGGTCTCGGTGGCCGGCTCCAGCTACCGCGGCGCCCAGGGCCTGGACCCGGCGCTGATCAAGGAAATCGAAAAGATGTACGGCTTCGACAAGTCGGCGCCGGAACGCTTGTGGATCATGGTCAAGAACTACGCACGGCTGGATTTTGGCGACAGCTTCTTTCGCGACGCCAAGGTCATCGACCTGATCAAGGAAAAGATGCCGGTGTCCATCTCCCTCGGGTTATGGAGCACGCTGATCATGTACCTGGTGTCGATCCCGCTGGGCATCGCCAAGGCTACCCGGCACGGCAGCCACTTTGACGTGTGGACCAGCTCGGCAATCATCGTCGGCTATGCCATCCCGGCGTTTTTGTTCGCGATTTTGCTGATCGTGGTGTTTGCCGGCGGCAGTTACCTGGACTGGTTCCCCTTGCGCGGGCTGACCTCCAACAACTTCGAAGAACTAAGCTTAGGCGGCAAGATTCTCGACTATTTCTGGCACCTGGCCCTGCCTGTCACCGCGCTGGTCATCGGCAACTTCGCGACCATGACCCTGCTGACCAAAAACAGCTTCCTCGACGAAATCAACAAACAGTACGTGGTCACTGCCAAAGCCAAAGGCCTGACCAACCACCGCGTGCTCTACGGCCATGTGTTTCGTAACGCCATGCTGCTGGTGATTGCCGGTTTCCCCTCGGCATTTATCGGGATTTTCTTCACCGGTTCGCTGTTGGTCGAGGTGATCTTTTCCCTCGATGGCCTGGGCCTTATGAGCTTTGAAGCGGCGATCAACCGCGATTATCCGGTGGTGTTCGGCACGCTGTTTATCTTCACCCTGCTGGGGCTGATCGTGAAGCTGATCGGCGACCTCACCTACACCCTGGTCGATCCGCGTATCGACTTTGCCAGCCGGGAGCATTGAGATGAACCTGTCCCCCCTCAATCGCCGCCGGTTCGAGCGTTTCAAAGCCAACAAACGTGGCTGGTGGTCGCTGTGGCTGTTCCTGATTCTGTTCGTGCTCAGCCTGGGCGCCGAGTTGATCGCCAACGATAAACCGCTGGCAGTCCATTACGACGGTGGCTGGTATTTCCCGGCGCTTAAACGCTACCCGGAGACCACCTTTGGCGGCGAATTCCCGCTGGAGGCCAACTACAAAAGCCCGTATATCCAGGAACTGCTCAAGGCCAAGGACGCCTGGACGCTGTGGGCGCCCATCCCGTTCAGCTACCAGAGCATCAACTACGACCTGAAAGTCCCCGCGCCAGCGCCGCCGTCTTCGGTGAACCTGCTGGGCACCGACGACCAGGGCCGCGATGTGCTGGCGCGAGTGATCTACGGCTTTCGTGTGTCGGTGCTGTTTGCCCTGACGCTGACCGTGCTCAGCTCGATCATCGGCGTCATCGCCGGCGCCTTGCAGGGCTTCTATGGCGGCTGGGTCGACCTGGCCGGCCAGCGTTTCCTGGAGATCTGGTCGGGTTTGCCGGTGCTGTACCTGCTGATCATCCTCGCCAGCTTTGTGCAGCCCAACTTCTGGTGGCTGCTGGGCATCATGTTGCTGTTTTCGTGGATGAGCCTGGTGGACGTGGTGCGCGCCGAGTTCCTGCGCGGGCGCAACCTGGAATATGTACGTGCCGCCCGAGCGCTGGGCATGCAGAACGGCGCGATCATGTTCCGGCATATCCTGCCCAATGCCATGGTCTCGACCATGACGTTCATGCCGTTCATCCTCACCGGTGCCATTGGCACCCTCACCGCCCTGGATTTTCTCGGTTTCGGCCTGCCGGCCGGTTCACCGTCCCTGGGCGAACTGGTGGCCCAGGGCAAATCCAACCTGCAAGCGCCGTGGCTGGGCATGAGTGCGTTTGCCGTGTTGGCGATCATGTTGAGTTTGCTGGTGTTTATCGGCGAGTCCGCTCGCGATGCCTTCGACCCGAGGAAATGAGATGAATCAGGACAATCTGATCGAAGTCCGCGACCTCTGCGTCGAGTTCGTCACCGGCGAGCATCACCACCGCGTGGTCAACAATGTCAGCTTCGATATCAAGCGCGGCGAAACCCTGGCGCTGGTCGGCGAAAGCGGCTCGGGCAAATCGGTGACCGCCCATTCGATCCTGCGCCTGTTGCCCTACCCGCTGGCGCGTCACCCGGCCGGCACCATCAGCTATTCCGGGCATGATCTGCTGACCCTCAAAGAGAAAACCATCCGGCATATTCGCGGCAACCGCATTGCGATGATCTTCCAGGAGCCAATGACCTCGTTGAACCCGCTGCATTCGATCGAGAAGCAGATCAACGAAGTGCTCGGCCTGCACAAAGGCCTGACCGGTAAAGTCGCGACCCGGCGCACCCTGGAACTGCTTGAACTGGTGGGCATCCCCGAGCCGCACAAGCGCCTCAAAGCCCTGCCCCACGAACTGTCAGGCGGCCAGCGCCAGCGGGTGATGATCGCCATGGCCCTGGCCAACGAGCCCGAACTGCTGATCGCCGACGAGCCGACCACGGCCCTCGACGTCACCGTGCAATTGAAGATCCTGGAACTGCTCAAAGAGCTGCAGGCCCGGCTGGGCATGGCATTGCTGCTGATCAGCCATGACTTGAACCTGGTGCGGCGCATCGCCCATCGTGTGTGTGTGATGCAGCAGGGTTGCATCGTTGAACAGGCTGATTGCGAGACGCTGTTTCAGTCGCCCCAGCACCCTTACACCCAGGAACTGCTGGCGGCGGAGCCCAGCGGTGGGCCAGCCAGTAACGAGGTCGGGCCGCCACTCTTGGAAGTCGACGACCTGAAGGTCTGGTTCCCGATCAAAAAGGGCTTTTTGCGCAACACCGTCGATTACGTCAAGGCGGTGGACGGCATCAACTTCAGCCTGCCCCAGGGCCAGACGCTGGGCATCGTCGGTGAAAGCGGCTCGGGCAAGTCCACCCTGGGCCTGGCGATTCTGCGCTTGATTGCCAGCAAAGGTGGGATTCGCTTTGAAGGCCAGCAACTTGACCGCTTGACTCAGCAACAGGTGCGCCCGCTACGGCGGGAGATGCAGGTGGTGTTTCAAGACCCGTTCGGCAGCTTGAGCCCGCGGATGTGTGTGAGTGAGATCGTTGGCGAAGGGTTGCGTATCCACAAGATGGGCACGCCGGCCGAGCAGGAAGTGGCGATTATTGCAGCGCTCAAGGAAGTGGGCCTGGACCCGGAGTCGCGGCATCGTTACCCCCATGAGTTTTCCGGTGGGCAGCGTCAACGCATTGCCATCGCCCGTGCCTTGGTGCTCAAGCCCCGCTTGATACTGCTCGATGAACCGACGTCCGCGCTGGACCGCACGGTGCAGCGGCAAGTGGTGGAATTATTGCGGGGGCTGCAGGCCAAGTACAACCTGACGTACCTGTTTATCAGCCATGATTTGGCGGTGGTGAAGGCCTTGAGTCACCAGTTGATGGTGGTCAAGCATGGGCAGGTGGTGGAACAGGGGGACGCGGCGGGGATCTTTGCGGATCCGCAGCATGCTTATACGCGGCAGTTGTTGGAAGCTGCGTTTTTGGTGCCTGCTGTTGTGGTTTGATCGTGTACATATCCGTTATTTAGGTAACGGCCGCCTATGGTTCCGCTCTTACAGCGGGTCACTTTTGCAAGGACGCAAAAGTAACCAAAAGGTCCTCGCCGGTATGACTCACCCACATGGGTTACAAATCAGTTCACGCACATAGGTAACAGTTTTTAACTGGCAGGGTCGATTTCGTGAGGATCTGACCATGCCCTGGAAAGAGCTGAAACCTATGGACCTCAAAGTGATGTTTGTCGCTGAATACCTGACTGGAAAACACAGCCTTAGCCAGCTATGTCGAGACTATGAAATCAGCCGAAAGACCGGCTACAAGTGGATCGAGCGATACAAAGCAGAAGGCCCCAGCGGGCTTGATGAGCGTAGTCGCCGTCGGCACCACCAGACTTATGTGGTGCCTTTGACGGTAAAGCAGGCGATTATCGAACTTCGTTCTATAGGCGAGACAATCCCTGGTCCGAAAAAGATCCAGAGTGATTTGATAAGGCGTTTTCCTGACCAGGATCCGCCCTCGAAAACGACTATTTATAACGTCCTCAAAGCAGCCGATCTGATCACGCCGCGACCCCTGCGGCCAAAGGTTGCTGTCTATCCAAAACCGTTACGTAAGGCAGATGTACCTAATCAGCTTTTCAGCGCTGACTACAAAGGCCAGTACCTGACAGGTGCGGGCGTATGGTGTTATCCGCTAACAATCATGGACCATGCCAGTCGCTTCTTGCTTGCCTGTCAGAGCATGCCCAGCACCAATTTCAAGGAGACCCAAGAGACGTTCGAACGGGTGTTTCGCGAGTATGGTTTGCCTGAGCGGATCCGTACTGACAACGGAGTGCCGTTTGCCAGCACAGGGCGCGGAGGGCTGTCACAGTTGTCGATCTGGTGGCTACGGCTGGGGATCATTCCAGAGCGTATCGAGCCTGGTCGGCCAGACCAAAATGGCCGGCACGAGCGTATGCACCGAACACTGAAAAGCACTTTGCCCAATCCACCTGCGGTTGCTTGGGAGTCTCAGCAGAAACACTTTGATCGTTTCATACAGCACTACAATTACGAGCGAGGGCATGAAGCGCTGAGCCAGAAAACACCGGCTTCATGCTATTCACCTTCACCTCGAGCCTATCCTGAGAAACTGCCGGAGATGGGTTATGCAAGTCATATTGAGTGTTACCGGACTGACTCAAACGGGATGATTTATCGGTCAGGTCTGCGGATTTATGTGGGGCATTTACTGAAATACCAGACTATTGGAATGGAGATGCTGAGCGACGATGTGTGGGCTGTTATTTTCGGCCCAGTGATCCTCGGACAAGTGGATGCGAGGAATGCAGACAAGGACGGCTATATTTCACTCAAAGTGTTACCTATGTGAATGCACTTTTGTGTAACCCATGTGGTTGTCCCGTACACGCCCCAACACTCGGTGCCTCGCTATGGCTCGGCATGCCCGCAATCCGACAGTGATTTGGGGGGCCGCCGCGATGGGCCATCCTTGGCCCAGCGCGGCTAAACCGGCATCCCTGCCGGTTTACCCCCCAAATCCCTGTCAGATTCCGGCCATCGTGTTTAACGGGGCGATTTCAGATCAAGATCAAGATCAAAAGCGCAGATCAAAAGACCGCTGACTTCGTCATCGAAAAGGATGTAAGAGCCGGAGCAACAGCAACAGCAACAGCAACAGCAACAGCAACAGCAACAGCAACAGCAACAGCAAAGCCATACTCGGTCTAATGTGGGAGCTGGCTTGCCTGCGATGGCATCAACCGGTTGTACCTGATGTACCGAGGTGTCTGCATCGCAGGCAAGCCAGCTCCCACAGAAAAGCAGATCCCAGGTGTATGCAAATCCGCTTTTCGCTTTTCGCTTTTCGCTTTTCGCTTTTCGCTTTTGATTCAACCACTCAGGTCGGCTTTCAGGCCGCCGTGCTCTGCTTTTGATCTTGCTTTTGATCTGAGGCGCCCCGTTAACCACGATGGCCGAACGCAGGCTTGAATCCGTGGGTAACCCGGCAGGACGCCGGGTTAGCCGCGCTGGGCCAAGGATGGCCCATCGCGGCGGCCCACGGATTCAAGCCGGAGTGAGGGCATGCCGAGCCTAGGCGAGGCACCAAGTGGTGGGGCGAAGACCTTTTGGTTACTTTTGGGGCGTTTGCCAAAAGTGACCCGCTGTAAGAGCGGAACCATAGGCCGCCGTTACCGCAGCAACGGATATGTACTCAATCAACCCAACCCACCACAAGATGGAACTTTGCCAACAAAAAACCACCTGAATCCGGTAGGCTCACCCTTTTTACTTCAAGGAGTTACCCCCATGGCCAAAGCCACCGCCCGCCACATCCTCGTTTCCACCGAAGACAAGTGCAACGAACTCAAGGCCCAGATCGAAGGCGGCGCCGATTTCGCAGAAATCGCCAAAGCCAACTCCAGCTGCCCATCCAGCCGCGACGGTGGCAACCTGGGTTCGTTCGGCCCAGGCCAGATGGTCAAGGAATTCGACACCGTCGTCTTCAGCGCCCCCGTCAACACCGTGCAAGGCCCGGTAAAAACCCAGTTCGGCTACCACCTGCTGGAAGTCACCAGCCGCCAGGACTGATCCCGTCCGCGCTGATGCTATAAACAACGGCCCGCCTTTTGGTGGGCCGTTGTGCATCAAGTGACTGGCAACCCATAAGCCGTTAACGTACAAATCCCTATTACTGTTCACCCGGCGCTCAAGGCTGATAATGCGATTGGTTTTTTCCACAAAACTCTTCAGCTACACCCTGGCCCTGCTACTGGCCAGCACCGCCGTGATCGCGGCCCCGCAAACCTACCTCACGGTCTACGGCGAACCGGCCAAGTACCCCACCGGCTTCACCCATTTCGACTACGCCAACCCCAACGCGCCCAAAGGCGGCAGCCTGCGACGCTCAGCCATCGAAATCGGGCGCTTCGACCATGTATTGCCGTACATAGACAAAGGCATCGGCGTCTCCCAGGTCGACGGCTGGCTCTACGCCCCGCTGGCCCAGCGCTCCCTGGATGAGCCCTACACCGTTTACGGCCTGGTCGCCGAAAAAATGGAACGCGCCGACGACGGCCTGTCGCTGCGCTTCTACCTCAACCCCAAGGCACGCTTTGCCGATGGCACGCCGATCACCGCCGAAGATGTACGCTACAGCTTCGACCTGCTGATGACCCAAGGCAGCCTGCGCTTTCGCACCCTGTTCGCCGACGTCAAACACGTCGAAGTCGAAGGCGAGCGCCAGGTGCGCTTCGACTTTTCCAGCAATGAAAACCGCACCCTGCCTCTGGATATCGCCACCCTGCCGGTATTCCCCGAACATTGGTGGAAAACCCGCGACTTCGCCAACGGTGGCGGCTACGAAGCGCCGCTGGGCAGCGGCCCGTACAAAATCAGCAAAATCGACTCCGGCAGCACCATCACCTTCACCCGCGACCCCGACTGGTGGGGCAAGGACTTGCCCGTCAGCCGGGGCCTGTACAACTTCGACCACCTGAGCCTGGAGTACTTCGGCGACACCGAGGTGGCCCGCCAGGTGCTGCGTGGCGGCGCCTATGACTTCAACCGCGAGTTCTCCGCTACGGGCTACTCCATCGGCTACAACGGCCCGGCCCTCGACGATGGCCGCCTGCAACGTGCGCACTTGGCCAAGGAGATGCCGCAACCGGCCCAGGGCTATGTGTTCAACGTGCAAAAGCCGATGTTCAAGGACCGCCGCGTGCGCCAGGCGCTGGCGATGCTGTGGGACTTCGAATGGGCCAACCGGCAGATGATGCGCAATATGTACATCCGCCAGCAGAGCTTCTTCTCCAACAGCCCGCTGGCTGCAAGCCAACCGCCGACCCCAGAGGAACTGGCGATTCTTGAGCCACTGCGCGGCCAGGTGCCCGACGAAGTATTCACCCAAGTGTTCAAGGCGCCGGTCACCGACGGCAGCGGCATGATCCGTGACAAACAGCTGCAAGCCCTGGCACTGCTGGAAGCCGCCGGCTGGACACCCAAGGGCGACAAGCTGGTCAACGCCGACGGCGAGCCACTGGAGTTCACCTTCCTCAATGCCCAGGCCGGCCTTGAGCGCCTGTTGCTGCCGTACAAGCGCAACCTGGCGCAGATCGGCATCACCCTGAATATCCGCCGCATAGACTCGTCCCAGTACGTCAACCGCATCATGGCCCGCGACTACGACATGATCGTCATCGGCTTCCCGGTCACCACGTCGCCAGGCATGGAGCTGTACAACTACTTCGGCTCGCAGGCCGCCTACGACCCTGGTGCGAACAACTACATGGTGCTTAAAGACCCCGCCGTCGATACCCTGATCAGCGGGCTGGTCAAAGCCAACACCCAGGCGCAGATGCTCACCTATGCCCATGCCCTGGACCGCGTGCTGCAATGGAATTACCTGTGGATCCCCAACTACTACCCACCGGGCACCTCGGCCGCGTGGTGGAACCGCTTCGGTCGTCCAGCCATTGAGGCCAAGAACGACGAAGCGCTGGAAACCTGGTGGGAAATCAGCCCCACACCACTGACGAATGAGCAAATGAACGCCGAGTTGAAAAAACGCGGAGGAACGCGCTGATGTTTGCTTATATCGTGCGGCGCCTGCTGCTGATCATCCCCACGCTCGTGATCATCCTGCTGGTCAATTTCGTGATCGTGCAGGCCGCGCCCGGCGGCCCGGTTGAACAGGCCATTGCGCACCTGCAAGGCATCGGTGGCGGCGGCATTGGCGGTGGTGGCGGCGAAGCCGTCAACGGCTCGCGCGCCAGCCGTGGCCTGGACCCCAAATTGATCAAGGACATCGAAAAGCAATACGGCTTCGACAAGCCCGCGCCGGAACGTCTGTGGCTGATGCTCAAGAACTACGCCCAACTGGATTTCGGTAACAGCTTCTTTCGCGGCAAAAGCGTGATCGACCTGATCCTGGAAAAAATGCCGGTGACCATTTCCCTCGGTTTATGGGCCACCTTGATCACCTATCTGGTGTCGATCCCCTTGGGGATTCGCAAGGCCGTGCGCCACGGCAGCAGCTTTGACGTGTGGAGCAGCACCGCGATTGTCATCGGCTATGCGATGCCGGCCTTCCTGTTTGCGATGTTCCTGATCGTGCTGTTCGCCGGTGGCACCTCGCTGAACTGGTTCCCGGTGCGCGGGCTGGTCTCGGAGAACTTCGACGAACTCAGCACAATCGGCAAAATTGCCGACTACTTCTGGCACCTGGTGTTGCCCGTCACCTCGTTGGTGATCGGCGGGTTCGCGACGCTGACCATCCTCACCAAAAACTCATTCCTGAATGAAATCACGCGCCAATACGTGGTCACCGCCCGTGCCAAGGGCTTGAGTGAACGCCGGGTGCTCTACGGCCATGTGTTTCGCAACGCCATGCTGCTGGTGATCTCGGGGATTCCCCAGGCATTTATCAGCGTGTTTTTTGCCGGTTCCCTGTTGATCGAAGTGATCTTTTCCCTCGATGGCCTGGGCCGCATGAGCTACGAAGCCGCCGTATCCCGCGACTACCCGGTGGTCTTTGGCTCGTTGTTTATCTTCACCCTGTTCGGGCTCTTGATAAAACTCATCGGTGACCTCTGCTACACCCTGGTGGACCCGCGTATCGACTTCGCCGCGAGGAACGCCTGATGCTTAATCTGTCTCCGGTGGCCCGTCGGCGTTTCGAGCGCTTCAAGAAGAACCGCCGTGGCTGGTGGTCGCTGTGGCTGTTTATCGGCCTGTTTATCCTGACCCTGGGCGGCGAGTTGATCGCCAATGACAAACCCTTGGTGCTGAGCTTCAAGAACGAGCTGTATTTCCCGGTGTTCAAGCGCTACACCGAGCAACAGTTCGGCGGCCAGTTGCCCTTCCAGGCCGACTACCGCAGTGACTACGTACAAAAGCTGATCAAGCAGGACGGCGGCTGGATGCTGTTCCCGCCGATCCCGTTCAGCGACGACACACCCAACTACGAATTGACCCGCCCTGCCCCCAGCCCGCCCTCGGCGGTGAACTGGCTGGGCACCGATGATCAATCCCGCGATGTGCTGGCGCGGGTCATCTTCGGCGCACGGGTGTCGATCCTGTTTGCCCTGGCACTCACCGCCATCAGTGCCGCCATCGGCATCGCCGCTGGCGCCTTGCAGGGCTATTACGGCGGCTGGGTCGACCTGCTCGGTCAGCGCATTCTGGAAGTGTGGTCCGGACTTCCGGTGCTGTACCTGCTGATCATTTTGTCCGGCTTTGTCGAACCGAATTTCTGGTGGCTGTTGGGGATCATGGCGCTGTTTTCCTGGCTGGCTATGGTGGACGTGGTGCGCGCCGAGTTCCTGCGCGGGCGCAACCTGGAATACGTCAAGGCCGCACGCGCCCTGGGCCTGGGCGATGGCAAGATCATTCGCCGGCATATCCTGCCCAACGCCATGACCGCCACCTTGAGCTACCTGCCGTTTATCTTGACCGGGGCAATTTCAACCTTGAGCGCCCTGGATTTTCTCGGGTTCGGCATGCCCGCCGGCAGCGCGTCCCTGGGCGAACTGATTGCTCAGGGCAAGCAAAACCTGCAAGCGCCCTGGCTGGGCCTGACGGCATTTTTCACCTTGGCGCTGATCCTGTCGCTGCTGGTCTTTATCGGCGAGGCATTACGTGATGCCTTCGACCCACGCTCATGAGTAATTGCGTATGAACCTGATCGAGATCCGCGACCTCAGCGTCGCCTTCACCGGCCAGACCGTGGTGAGCAAACTGTGCCTGGACGTGCGCCCTGGCGAATGCCTGGCCTTGGTCGGCGAGTCAGGTTCGGGCAAGTCGGTAACCGCCCACTCGATTCTGCAATTGCTGCCAGACGCGGGCACGCACACCACAGGCTCGGTGAAGTATCGCGGCCAGGAGCTGATCGGCGCGTCGACGGCCACCTTGCAAAAGCTGCGCGGCAACCGTATTGCGATGATTTTCCAGGAGCCGATGACCTCGCTCAACCCGCTGCACAGCCTCGAAAAACAGATCGGCGAAACCCTGCTGCTGCACAAGGGCCTGGGCGGCAAGGCGGCGCAGTCTCGCATTCTTGAGCTGCTCGAACTGGTGGGCATCCAGAAACCCCAGGAGCGCCTCAAGGCTTACCCGCATCAACTCTCCGGCGGCCAGCGCCAGCGGGTGATGATCGCCATGGCCCTGGCCTGCGAGCCGGAGCTGCTGATTGCCGACGAGCCCACCACCGCGCTGGACGTGACCGTGCAGCGCAAAATCCTGCTGCTGCTCAAGTCGTTGCAACAACGCCTGGGCATGTCGCTGCTGCTGATCAGCCATGACCTCAACCTGGTGCGCAGCATTGCCCAGCGCGTGTGCGTGATGCGCGCCGGGGAGATTGTCGAGCAAGCCGACTGCGAGACGCTGTTCACCGCGCCGCAACATCCCTACAGCCGCCTGCTGCTGGATGCCGAGCCGTCCGGTGATGCGCTGTGCAGCGATGAACGCGAAACCGTATTGCAAGTTGACGACCTGAGCGTGCAATTCCCCCTCGGCGGCGGGCTGTTCAGGCGCAAAACCTGGTTGCGCGCAGTCGACGGCATCAGCCTTAGCGTGCAGCGCGGCAAAACCTTGGGGATTGTCGGCGAGTCCGGCTCGGGCAAATCCACCCTCGGCCAGGCGATCCTGCGCTTGCTCGATTCCACCGGCAGTATCCGTTTTCAGGGTGAAGCCCTCGACCCGCTGAACAACCAGCAGATGCGCCCATGGCGCAAGCAGATGCAGGTGGTGTTCCAAGACCCGTTCGGCAGCCTCAGCCCGCGCATGTCGGTGCAACAGATCATCAGCGAAGGCCTGGAAGTGCACGCGCCGTGCAGCCTGGCCGACCGCGATGCGCAAGTGATCCAGGTGCTCAAGGACGTGGGCCTCGACCCCGCCAGCCGTCATCGTTACCCCCATGAGTTTTCCGGTGGCCAGCGTCAACGCATCGCTATCGCCCGCGCCTTGGTGCTCAAGCCTGCGCTGATGCTGCTGGATGAACCGACCTCAGCCCTCGACCGCACCGTGCAGAAACAAGTGGTGGCGCTGTTGCGTGAACTGCAGGAAAAATACGGCCTGACCTATCTGTTTATCAGCCACGACCTGGCGGTGGTGCGGGCCATGGCCCACGACATGATCGTGATCAAGGACGGCAAGGTGGTGGAGCGCGGTGCGAGCCATGTGGTGTTCGACGCGCCGCAACATCCCTATACCAAAGAGCTGCTGGCGGCGGCACACATTCCCTTGTAGGCGCTGGCTTGCCTGCGATGGCGATCTTGAGGACGCCATCGCAGGCAAGCCAGCTCCCACAGGACCGTATTCCAATCATATTTTGCGTTGGCAGTGTGAGCATGAACATCAGCGACAGCCTCAAGGACTACCAGCAGGTTCGCGGCCTGGCCATCCAGTCGCTGTTCGAGATCATCGAGCAGTCCAGCGAAGGCACAGTGATTGTCGATCGCGACGCGAATATCGTGTGGATGAACGAGCGCTACGCCAAACGTTTTGGTCTTAAAAGCGCCGATGAAGCCATCGGCCAGCCGTGCGAGCAGGTGATTTCCAATAGCCTGTTACGCCAGGTGGTGCGCAACGACCAGCCGATTCTGCTGGATATCCAGGACACGCCCAAAGGCCCGCTGGTGGTGATGCGCCTGCCGATCCACGATGACGCAGGCGTGGTGATCGGCGCGATTGGGTTTGCGCTGTTCGATGAGCTGCGTAACTTGTCGCCGCTGATCGAGCGCTACCTGAGCATGCAGCAGGAGCTGGCCTCCACCCGTTCGCTGCTGCGCTCGCGCCAGAGCAAATACAACTTCGCGCATTTTATTGGCACCAGCGCAGCCAGCCTGGAAGTCAAACGCCGGGCGCGGCGCAGTGCGAGTGCGGAGTCGCCGGTGTTGCTGCTGGGCGAGACCGGCACCGGTAAAGAGCTGTTGGCCCAGGCCATCCATGGCGCCTCCACGCGCGCGCATAAGGCGTTTGTCAGCATCAACAGCGCCGCCATTCCCGGCGACCTGCTCGAAGCCGAGTTCTTCGGCACCGCACCAGGCGCCTTCACCGGCGCCGACCGCAAGGGCCGCCCCGGCAAGTTGCAAATCGCCCAGGGCGGCACCCTGTTCCTCGATGAAATCGGCGACATGCCACTGCCGCTGCAAAGCAAACTGCTGCGGGTGTTGCAGGAAAAGGAATACGAGCCGGTGGGCTCCAACGAAATGGTGCACAGCGATGTGCGGGTGATTGCGGCCACGTCCATGGACCTGGAAGCGGCGATCAAGCGCGGCGAATTCAGGGCGGATCTGTACTACCGCTTGAATGTACTGCCGATCCAGGTACCGCCGTTGCGTGAGCGCCTAGAAGATATTCCGGCGTTGAGCGAGGCGATTCTTGAAGAGTTGCGCAGCCAGCATGAGCTTGACCGCGAAGCCTTGGCGTTGCTGGCGCAGCACGCGTGGCCGGGGAATATCCGTGAACTGCGCAACGTACTGGAACGCGCGGCGTTGTTGAGTGATGACCTGGTGCTGGATGCCGAAGAGATTCGCGCGGCGATCGGCACGTTCAGCCCGGTGGCCCGTGGGCGGGTGGAGACGGTCGAGGGCGAGACATTTGCGGCGGCGCGGGAGCGCTTTGATCGGCAGGTGATTGCGGCGGCACTCAAGGCCTGTGAAGGCAATGTGGTGGAAGCCGCCAAGCGGTTGGGGCTGGGTAGATCGACCCTGTACAAAAAAATGGTGGCATTGGACATGAGCGAGTCTCAATAAATAGACACAATTCCACAAACAAAGACAGCCCACTGTGGGAGCTGGCTTGCCTGCGATAGCGGCCCATCAGTCAATATCTATTGAGCTGAACCACCGCTATCGCAGGCAAGCTAGCTCCCACTTTTGATCCTTGTAAGTCTCAAAAAAGAGACAATCTCAAGAATTGCACCCGCACAAAATAATAATATCTATATATTTCAAAAACTTAGTCAATTGGCACACATCTCGCTATAGCCCCTCTCCAACGCACTACCCCACAAAAATAACAATTCGATCTGGAGACACACCATGAGTGTGATCATTGCCCTGGCAGCCCTCGCGCTGCTGATGCTGGCCGCCTACCGTGGCTACAGCGTTATCCTGTTTGCCCCCATCGCCGCCCTCGGCGCCGTGCTGCTCACCGACCCCTCCGCCGTCGCCCCCGCGTTTACCGGGGTGTTCATGGAGAAAATGGTCGGCTTCATCAAACTGTATTTCCCGGTGTTCCTGCTCGGCGCGGTGTTCGGCAAGCTGATTGAGCTGTCGGGCTTTTCGCGCTCGATTGTGGCCGCCGCCATCCGCTTGCTTGGCACGCGCCAGGCGATGCTGGTGATTGTGCTGGTCTGCGCCCTGCTCACCTACGGCGGCGTGTCGCTGTTTGTGGTGGTGTTTGCGGTGTACCCGTTTGCGGCGGAGATGTTCCGCCAAAGCAACATTCCCAAGCGCCTGATCCCGGCGACCATCGCCCTCGGTGCGTTTTCGTTCACCATGGACGCCCTGCCCGGCACGCCGCAGATCCAGAACATCATCCCCAGCACCTTCTTCAACACCACCGCCTGGGCGGCGCCCTGGCTGGGTTTGATCGGCACGGTCTTCGTGTTCTGCACCGGCATGCTCTACCTGGCGCGCCAGCGCAACAAGGCGCAACGCGCCGGTGAAGGTTATGGCACCGAGCTGCGCAACGAGCCGGAAACCGCCGACAACCTGGCGCTGCCCAACCCGTGGGTCGCGCTGTCGCCGCTGATTCTGGTGGGCGTGATGAACCTGCTGTTCACCCACTGGATCCCGCAGTGGTACGGCAAGACCCACAGCCTCAGCCTGCCGGGCATGAGCGCGCCGGTGACCACCGACATCGCCAAGCTCACGGCGATTTGGGCAGTGCAGGCGGCGTTGCTGGTGGGCATCGTCATGGTGCTGGTGTTCGGCTGGTCGGCGATCAAAAGCAAGCTCGCCGAAGGCAGTAAAAGCGCGGTCAGCGGCGCGCTGCTGGCGGCCATGAACACCGCCTCGGAATACGGCTTTGGCGCGGTGATCGCCTCGCTGCCGGGCTTTCTGGTGCTGGCGGACTGGCTCAAGGGCATCCCCAACCCGTTGGTCAACGAAGCGATTACCGTGACCCTGCTGGCCGGTATCACCGGCTCTGCCTCCGGCGGCATGAGCATCGCCCTGGCGGCCATGTCCGAGAGCTTTATTTCGGCGGCCCATGCGGCCAATATCCCCCTTGAAGTGCTGCACCGGGTTGCGGCCATGGCCAGTGGCGGCATGGACACCCTGCCCCACAACGGCGCGGTGATCACGCTGCTGGCGGTCACCGGGCTGACCCACCGCGAAGCCTACAAGGACATTTTCGGCATCACGATCATCAAGACCCTCGCGGTGTTCGTGGTGATCGGTACTTTCTACGCCACCGGCATTGTGTGAGGTTTTCATGACGACTTTGAATGGCAAGACCGCCCTGGTTACCGGCTCCACCAGCGGCATCGGCTTGGGCATCGCGCTGAGCCTGGCCAAGGCCGGGGCCAACCTGATCCTCAACGGCTTCGGCGACGCCAGCGCGGCGGTCGCCCAAGTGCAGGCGTTCGGCGGCAAGGTCGGGCATCACCCGGCGGACGTCAGCGACCCGGCGCAAATTGCCGACATGTTTGCCTACGCCGAGCGCGAGTTCGGCGGCGTCGACATTCTGGTCAACAACGCCGGTATTCAGCACGTGGCGGCCGTGGAAGACTTCCCGGTGGAGCGCTGGGATTCGATCATCGCCATTAACCTGTCGTCGGTGTTCCACAGCACGCGTTTGAGTTTGCCGGGCATGAAGGCCAAGGGCTGGGGGCGCATCGTCAATATCGCCTCGGTGCATGGTTTGGTCGGTTCGGTGGGCAAGGCGGCCTATGTGGCGGCCAAACACGGCGTCATCGGATTGACCAAGGTGGTGGGCCTGGAGACCGCCACCGGTAACGTCACCTGCAATGCCATCTGCCCAGGCTGGGTGTTGACCCCGCTGGTGCAGAAGCAGATTGATGATCGCGCGGCCAAGGGCGTTGATCCGCAGCAGGCGCAGCATGATTTGCTGGCCGAGAAACAGCCGTCGCTGGAGTTTGTGACGCCGCCACAGCTGGGTGAGTTGGTGTTGTTCCTGTGCAGTGAAGCTGGCGCCCAAGTGCGCGGCGCCGCGTGGAATATCGATGGCGGCTGGCTGGCCCAGTAAATCAGGCACTGAAGAGCACATGTGGGAGCTGGCTTGCCTGCGATAGCGGTGGGTCAGTAACCAATGAGCTAACTGACCCACCGCTATCGCAGGCAAGCCAGCTCCCACAGTTTCGACCTGTGTTGGCTGGAGGTTTTGTACAAAAACAAGAGACTTCCCCATGTCCGAGATCCTCTGGCAACCCTCCCCCGAACGCATCGCCAACACGCGAATGGACCAGTTCCGGCGCTTCATCAACCAACACTACGGCGTGCAGCTGCGCGACTACCCAGCCCTGCACCAGTGGAGCATCGACCAGCGCCCAGCCTTCTGGCAGGCGATCGTGTCCTTTTTCGACGTGCACTTTCGCAACCCGCCCAGCACCACACTGATCGAAGGCGCGGCAATGCCCAGCGCCGAGTGGTTCCCCGGCGCGACCCTGAACTTTGCCGAACACCTGCTGCGCCGTCGGGATGCTCACCCGGCGGTGGTGGCGGTCAGCGAAGAGGGCCAGCGCGAACAGCTGACCTATGCCGAACTGGCCGAGCATGTCGCAGGCTTGCAGCGCAGCTTGCGGGCGGCCGGTGTAACCCAGGGCGACCGCGTGGCTGCGTGCATGCCCAACACCTGGCAAACCCTGGTCGGCATGCTTGCCACCACCAGCCTGGGCGCGATCTGGTCGTGCTCCTCGCCGGACTTCGGCACCCAAGGCGTGATCGACCGTTTCGGCCAGATAGAACCCAAAGTGTTGATCACCTGCGCGGGCTACCGCTACGCCGGCAAAAACATCGACCAAAGCACCAAACTCAATGAAATCCTCGAACGCCTGCCGTCCCTGGAACAGTTGATCATCGTGCCGTATGCCCGGCCCCAGGCGCGCGTCGAGGACTACCGCACCCACGCCAGGGTCGCACTGTGGAACGACTTCTACCAACCCGGCGGCGAGCCTGAATTTGTCCCGGTGCCGTTCGATCATCCGCTGTATATCCTGTACTCCAGCGGCACCACGGGCGTACCCAAGTGCATCATCCACGGCACCGGCGGCGTGCTGCTCACCCATCTAAAGGAACACGGCCTGCACGCCGACCTGTCGCGCGAAGACTGCCTGTTCTACTACACCACCTGCGGCTGGATGATGTGGAACTGGCTGGTGTCGGTGCTGGCCCTGGGTGCCACGGCGGTGTTGTATGACGGCTCGCCGTTTCACCCCGGCCCCGAGCGGCTGATCGACCTGATCGACGCGGAAAAAATCAGCGTGTTCGGCACCAGCCCCAAGTTTCTCGCCACCCTGGAAAAGGCCGGCCTGCAACCGCGCCTGAGCCACGATTTGGGCAGCCTCAAAGGCCTGATTTCAACCGGATCGCCGCTGTCGCCGCAGAGTTACGACTATGTGTACCGCGAGATAAAGGCCGAGTTGTGCCTGTCGTCAATGTCGGGCGGCACCGATATCGTCTCCTGCTTTGTGATCGGCAACCCGGTGCTGCCGGTACGGCGCGGCGAAATGCAGTGCAAGAGCCTGGCCATGGCCATCGAAGTGTGGGACGACCAGGGCCGGCCGCTGGTCGGGGAAAAAGGCGAGCTGGTGTGTACCCGGCACTTTCCGGCCATGCCGATTGGCCTGTGGAATGACCCCGACCAGAAAAAACTGCGGGCTTCGTATTTCAGCCAGTTCCCCGGCGTATGGGCCCAGGGCGACTACGCCGAGCAGCGCGCCAATGGCAGCCTGCTGATTCATGGGCGCTCCGACGCGGTGCTCAACCCCGGCGGTGTGCGCATCGGCACCGCAGAAATTTATCGCCAGGTGGAAAAAGTCCCGCAGGTCCTGGAAAGCCTGGCCATCGGCCAACGCTGGCAGGACGATGTGCGGGTGGTGTTGTTTGTGCGGCTCAACGAAGGCATCACGCTGGATGACGCGCTGGAGCAGCAGATTCGTCAGGTGATCCGCGCCAACACCACGCCGCGCCATGTCCCGGCGAAGATCCTCGCCGTCAGCGACATACCGCGCACCATCAGTGGCAAGATCGTCGAGCTGGCGGTGCGCAATGTGGTGCATGGCGAGCCGGTCAAAAACACCGATGCCCTGGCAAACCCGCAGGCGCTGGAACAGTTTCGCAACCGCCCTGAGCTGGCGGACGGATGAAAGGTTTCAGCTCTGACGCACTGATTTGAAGACAACCCCTCAATGCATGCTATTTTTCGAGGGGTAGTCAGCCGTTCCCGTCTCGCGGGATAATCGGCTGTTGTCGTATTTCAAAGTGTCAGGTGCAGGGCTTTTTCATGAATGGAACATCCACCGGTAGCGAAGCCGCCGCATTGATTGCGCGGCTGAACTGGGCGCAAAGCCCGCTCGGTGAGGCCGATGACTGGCCGCAAAGCCTGCGCACAGCCGTCGATATCGTCGTCCATTCACCGATGCCGATGCTGCTGTTGTGGGGCAGCCAGCTCACCCAGCTCTATAACGACAGCTTCGCCGTGCTCGCGGGCAACAAGCATCCCGAGGCGCTGGGCCGACCGGCCCATGACACCTGGCCGGAGCTTGAGAGTTTTACTGCGCCGATCTACGACGCGGTGCTCGGCGGCCAGGTGCGCACCTTCAGCGAACAGCGCTTTGTGCTGCAACGCAATAACCGCGACACCGAAATCTGGCTCGACCTCACCTACAGCCCGGTGCGCGACGAAGGCGGCAGCGTGGCCGGGATTCTGGTCACCGCCATCGAGACCAATGAGCGGCGCAGCAAAACCCTCGAACTGCAACAGCGCTCCGAAGACAGCCTCAAGGCCCAGCACAACAGCGAACAACGTCTGCAACTGGCACTGGCGGCAACCGATGCGGTGGGCACCTGGGACTGGGATATCGGCGAAGACCGCTTTATCGCCGACGCCCACTTTGCCCACTTGCACGGTGTCGACCCGCAAGACGCCGGCCTGCTCCCCATCAGCGACTACCTGCACGGCGTTCACCCCGAAGACCGCGGCATGGTCGCGCGCAGCATCAAGCATTGCATCACCTTCGGCACCGAATACGCCGAGGAATACCGCCTGCTGCAGGCCGATGGCCAGGTGCGCTGGGTGTTTGCCCGCGGCCGCTGCTACAAGGACCACCAAGGCCGCCCGGCGCGTTTCCTGGGGGCCGCGCTGGACCTGACCGAGCGCAAGCAGACCGAACAGGCGCTGCGTCAAAGCCAGACCGAGCTGCAACTGATCATCAACGCCATGCCGGTGCTGATCGGTTATGTCGACCACGAGCAGCGCTTTCGCCTCAACAATAGCGCCTACCTCGATTGGTACGGTATGACGCCCCAGGAGCTGTACGGCAAAAGCATCCGCGAAGTACTCGGCGACGAGGTGTATGCCGGGCGCGCGGACAAGATCGACGCCGCGCTGCGCGGCAAGGCCTGCAGCTTCATGACCATCACCCCGCACCGCGACGGCCGGCCGCGCCATGCGCTGATGAAGTACTTGCCGCGCTTCAGCAATGACGGCTCGGTGAATGGTTTCTACATTTTTGTGATCGATGAGACCGAACGCAAACTCACCGAAGAAGCCCTGCGCCACCTCAACGAAAACCTTGAAGAACGCGTGGCCCAGCGCACCCAGGCATTGGCCGAGGCCAACCAGCGCCTGCAAAACGAGATGTTCGAGCGTGAGCGCGCCGAAGACGCACTGCGCCATGCACAAAAAATGGAAGCGGTCGGCCAGCTCACCGGCGGTATCGCCCATGACTTCAACAATATGCTCACCGGCATTATCGGCAGCCTGGACTTGATGCAGCGCTATATCGCCGCCGGGCGCAGCGACGAAATCGGCCGTTTTACCGATGCGGCCGTGTCGTCCGCCCATCGCGCGGCCGCCCTCACCCACCGGCTGCTGGCCTTCTCCCGCAGGCAGTCGCTGGACCGCCGGCCACTGGACCCGAACGAACTGGTGGCGTCCCTGGAGGACTTGTTCCGCCGAACCAAAGGCGCGCATATCACGCTCAAGGTGCAATTGGGCAAAGATATCTGGCCGGTCAACACCGATGCCAGCCAGCTGGAAAACGCCTTGCTCAACCTGGTGATCAATGCTCGCGACGCGATGCCCGACGGCGGCGAATTGCGCATCGAAACTGCCAACAGTTACCTGGACGGCACCGACATCACCACGCTGGAGCCGGTCAAGGCCGGCGACTACGTGATGCTCGGCGTCTGCGACAACGGCACCGGCATGGCGCCGAAGATTCTCGCCAAGGCCTTCGACCCGTTCTTCACCACCAAGCCCATCGGCCAGGGCACCGGCCTGGGGTTGTCGATGATCTACGGCTTTGCCCAGCAATCCGGCGGCCATGTGACCATCCAAAGCGAACCCGGCCAGGGCACCTGCGTGCGCCTGTACCTGCCGCGGTTGCACGGCACCGCGCTGGAAAGCAACCTGCCGCCGCATTTGGGCGAAACGCCGCTGGCACTCGCCGGTGAAGCGGTGGTGGTGGTCGAGGATGACCCAGCGGTGCGCATGCTGGTGGTCAATGTGCTCGCCGAGCTGGGCTACACCGCTCACCAGGCGGCAGATGCGCGCACCGCGCTGCCGCTGCTGGAATCGGACCTGCGCGTGGACCTGCTGGTCACCGATGTCGGCCTGCCGGGCATGAACGGCAGGCAACTGGCCGAAATCGCCCGTCAGCACCGGCCTGGCCTGCGCGTATTGTTCATGACCGGTTACGCTGAACAAGCCGCCGAGCGCCAGGGCTTCCTGGAGGACGGCATGGACATGGTGGCCAAGCCGTTTTCCATTGATCTGCTGGCGACTAAAATCCGCAGCATGATCAACGTCGACGAATGAGTTCAGGCATAATCGCGCGCCGTCGCACACCTGGTAGAACCTTATGAAAGCCCAAGCCCGTCATATTCTGGTGAAAACCAGCGAAGAAGCCGAACAGCTCAAGCAGCGCATTGCCAAGGGCGAAGCGTTTGATGTGCTGGCCAAAAAGTACTCCACTTGCCCCTCCGGCAAGCGCGGCGGTGATTTGGGTGAAGTGCGGCCTGGGCAGATGGTGGGGGTTATTGATGCGGTGATCTTCAAGAAGCCGGTGAAAGTGGTGCACGGGCCGATCAAGAGCAAGTTTGGTTACCACCTGGTGCAGGTGTTTTACCGCGACTGAGGGGTTGGCTCAGGACCGCTATCGCAGGCAAGCCAGCTCCCACACTTGAGCGCATTTCAACTGGAAAAATGCAGTCAAATGTGGGAGCTGGCTTGCCTGCGAACCGCCGCAGGCGGCCATTCACCGCGCAATCAAAGCCCCGGGCACCTGAATCACCCTACTCGCCAACCGATGCCCGGCCAACGCCGCCTGTTCAGGCGAGCCGCCCTTGAGCCGACTGGCCAAATACGCCGCACTGAACGAGTCCCCCGCCGCCGTCGTATCCACCACCTTCTCGACCTTCAGCGCCGGCACCGCAAAGCGCTCGCCATTACAACGGATCAAGCACGCATCCGCGCCACGCTTGAGCACCACTTCTGCAATCGCCGGGTACGCCGCGAACACCTGCTCGCTGTTGGCATAACCAAACAACGCGCGCTCGTCATCCTCGGTCAGCAGGGCGATATCCACCTCGGCCAACACCTGGTGATACCCCGCGCGCGCCGCGTCGACACTCGCCCACAGGCGCGGGCGATAGTTGTTGTCAAACACCACCTTGCCACCGCGCCGGCGCGTTTCGATCAGGGTTTGCAGCAAGCGCTCACGCCCGACTTCGCCCAATACCGCCAGGGTGATGCCACTGAAATACACCACGTCGTAGTCCGGCAACGCCGCCAGGATCGGCTCCGCCGCAGGCGTGGTGAAGCAGTCACGCACGGCGGCTTCGTTGCGCCAGTAGAGGAATTTGCGTTCACCGTTGGCGTCGGTCTGGATGCAGTACAACCCCGGTAGACGCCCGGGCAGGCGCTGGACCATGCCCAGCCCGAGGCCTTCGGCGGTCCATTGCTGGCACATGGCATCGCTGAAACTGTCATCGCCCAGGGCGGTCACGTAGTCGACCGTGCCGACGGTGCCCAACTCGCGGCGCAGGTACACCGCCGCGTTCAAGGTGTCGCCGCCGAAGCTCTGTTGCAGGCTGCCATCGGCGCGGTGTTGCAGTTCGATCATGCATTCGCCGATCAGGGCGATGCGGGGAGTTGTGTTCATGCCTGGGGACTCTTGGTGTGTGGGAGGGCCTCATCGCAGGCAAGCCAGCTCCCACAGCTGGAATGCATTTCAACTTCAAAGGTGGGAGCTGGCTTGCCTGCGATAGCCACGACGCGATCTAGAAGCAGGTATGCAAGGATTCAATGACCTGCAACTGCTCATCCACCAGGCACCCCACCTGCCACTTGTCAAAGGTCAGGCACGGGTGCGAAGTACCAAAGGAGATGATGTCGCCGATACGCAACTCAACCCCCGGCGCCACGCTCATGAACGCATGCTGGTCCATCACCGCCGTGACTTTGCACGCGGTTACATCATCGCCTTCAGCCGGCACAATCCCGGCCTTGTAGCGCTTGAGCGGCACCGGCAAACCGGCGTCGTAGGCCACGTCACGCTTGCCCAGGGCAACCACCGCAAAGCCAGGCTCGGGCATCGATTGCACGTGGGCCCAGACTTCCAGGGCCGGGCGCAGGCCTTCGTTGAGGTCGCTGCGACGATCAAGCACGCAGCACTGCGCCTCTTTGTAGATGCCATGGTCGTGGGCCACATAGCTGCCGGGGCGCAACACGCTGAGGAAGCGCCCGGCGGCGTTTTGCGCTTCGAACGACTCGGCGATCAGGTCGTACCAGGCCGACCCCGAGGCGGTGATGATCGGCTTGGGCAAGTCGAACGAGCCATTGTTTTGCAGGTCCACGGCCAGGCGCACCAGGCTGGCGGCGAAGTCACGGATGCCGCTGACGGCGTGTTCGCCGTGGATCACACCTTCGTAGCCTTCAATACCCGTCAGGGCCAGGGCCGGTTGGGCCTTGATTGCCTTGGCCAGCTCGCGCACTTCCTGCTCGCTGCGGCACCCGCAACGGCCACCGACCACACCGTATTCGATCATCACGTTCAGGCGCAGGCCACGGGCGGCGAAGAACAGCCCCAGGTCAGCGACGTTGTCCGGATGATCGACCATGCAGTGAAAGTCAAAATCCGGGTCCGCCAGCAGGTCGGCGATCAGCGCCATGTTCGGCGCGCCCACCAGTTGGTTGGCCATCAACACGCGGCGCACGCCACCGGCATAAGCGGCGCGGGTCTGCACGGCGTTGGCCAGGGTGATGCCCCAGGCGCCCGCCTCGATCTGACGCTGGAACAGCGCCGGCATCATGCTGGTTTTGCCATGGGGTGCCAGTTGCGCACCGCTGTTGCTGACAAATGCCTGCATCCAGCGGATGTTGTGTTCCAGGGCGTCACGGTGCAGCACCAGGGCCGGCAGGCTGACGTCACGGACCAGATGGGCGCCAATGGCAGCGGCGCCTTTTTCAACGGCATTGAGGGCAGACATGAAGTACTCCTATTCGTTGATACGCCGGGCCAGGTTATTGGCGCTGTCGATCAACACCCGGCGATAGTCGTTGTAGTTTTTGGTCGCATCGGCGCGCGGTGCAACGATGCACAAGGTCGCGATGCTGATGCCCTGCGCGTCCCGCACCGGGGCGGCAAAGCAATGGGTGAAGGTGTCGGCCACGCTGTCGAAGGAGAAAAACCCATCGAGGGTGGCTTGACGGATTTGCGCCAGGAAGGTTTCCAGCGGCAGGCGCTGGCCGTCCGGCAGGATGAAGTCGTCGTAGTCGATCAGGTCGATGATCTGCTGGTCGCTCAAGTGCCCCAGCAACAAGCGCCCGGAAGCGGTCCAGGGGATTGGCGCGTTTTCGCCGATGTCCGAGGAGATACGAAAATGCCGCTCGCCTTCGCGCATCAGCGCCACCGTGTATTTGCGCCCGTTAAGCAGGCACATCTGCGCGGTTTCATGGGTCTGGCTGACGATCTCCTGCAAGGCGTGGTCGGCCTCGCGGGTCAGGTCGAAATGGCGCAGGTGCGCCTGGCCGAGAAAGTACAGCTGGCGGCCGAGGTAGACGTGACCGTCCTTGCCCACCGTTTCCAGAATGCGCCGCTCCAGCAACGACGCGACCAGTTCATAGACGGTGGATTTGGGGCTGCCGATGCCGCTGGCAATATCATTCGGGCGCAGGGGCTGGCCGATCTCCTTGAGAAAATCGAGGATATCGAATGCACGGTCCAGTCCTTTGGCGCGGCGTTTGATGGTGTCTTCGGTCATGGCAGTCGTCGATCCGGTCATAGTGGTAATGCTGCACAGTGATACCCTGTGGGAGCTGGCTTGCCCGCGATGGCGGTGGTTCAGTTACCCAGGGCTGCCTGACACGCCGTCATCGCAGGCAAGCCAGCTCCCACATTGGATTTCAGTGATCTCAAGAGAGGGGCATTTAGCCTTTTTTCTTGTAGGCCACGCAATCGATCTCGACCTTGCAGTCCACCATCATGTTGGCCTGCACACAGGCGCGTGCCGGGGCGTGTTCCGGGGTGAAGTATTCGCCGAACACTTTGTTGAAGCTCCAGAAGTCCCGTGGGTCTTCCAGCCATACGCCGACGCGCACCACGTCTTTGAGTTCGTAACCGGCCTCTTCCAGAATCGCCACCACGTTGCGCATGGTCTGGCGGGTTTGCTCGATGATGCCGCCGGTGATGATTTCACCGTCTACCGCCGGCACCTGGCCCGACACGTAGAGCCAGCCGTCAGCTTCCACGGCGCGGGCGAAAGGTCGCGGCTGGCCACCACCGGCGGTGCTGCCGGCGCCGTAACGAGTAATGCTCATAAAAATTGCTCCTGATTAAAAACGAATGTTCTTCAAAAATTCCGCCAGGCGCGGCGATTGCGGGCGTTCGAAGATGTCCTTCGGCGCGCCCTGCTCTTCTATGCGGCCCTGGTTCATGAAGACGATCTTGTCCGACACTTCATAGGCAAAGCGCATTTCGTGGGTGACCAGCAACATGGTCATGCCCTCTTCCGCCAACCCCTTGATCACACTGAGCACTTCGCCCACCAGTTCCGGGTCGAGGGCCGAGGTGACTTCATCAAACAGCATCAGGCTGGGGTTCATGGCAATGGCGCGGGCAATCGCCACGCGCTGTTGCTGACCGCCGGAAAGTTGACCGGGGAAGTGGTTGCGGCGTTCCAGCAGACCTACGCGGTCCAGCCATTTTTCGGCCAGGGCCACAGCCTCATCCTTGCCCATCTTCTTGACCTTGAGCAGGCCAAGGGTGACGTTTTGCAACGCGGTCAGATGCGGGAACAGGTTGAATTGCTGGAAGGCCATGCCGGTCATCGCACGGTGCTGGGCAATCACCCGCTCGGGGTGACGCACACGTTTACCGGCGATTTCGCTGTAGCCGATGGACTCGCCGTCCAGGCTGATCTGCCCGCCCTGGAACTCTTCGAGCAGGTTGACGCAACGCAGCAAGGTGGTCTTGCCCGAGCCGCTGGAGCCGATCAACGTCACCACGTTACCGCGCTGCATGGACAGGTCGACGCCCTTGAGCACTTCGACCTGGCCATATTGTTTGCGCAGGCCACGAATGTTCAGCAGCGGTTGGTTGGTTTGAGGTTGGTTCATGGCAAGGCCACCCGCTTTTCAATGTAGCGCCCGAATAACTCGATGGCGTAGTTGATGACAAAGAACAGAAACCCGGCGAACAGGTAGAACTCCAGGGTCATGAAGGTACGTGCGATGACTTGCTGGGTGCTGAGCAGCAATTCGGCCACGCCGATCACCGAGAGCAAGGTCGAGGCCTTGACGATTTCGGTGGAGGAATTGACCCAGGTCGGCAGGATCTGGCGCAACGCCTGGGGCAACAGCACGTAGGTCAGTGACTGTTTAAACGTCAGCCCAATCGCCCGGCCCGCTTCCAGTTGCCCACGGGGAATGGCTTGCAGCGCGCCGCGCACGATTTCCGCCACGTGAGAGCCGCAGAACAGCGTCAGTCCGACGGCACCGGCCTGGAACGCGCTGATCTGCCAACCCAGCGCCGGCAGCATGTAGAAACACGCCAACACCAGCACAAACACCGGCGTACCCCGCACCAGGTCGACATACAGGCGAAACGGCGCGCGCATCCAGAACTTGCCGTAGGTGAGGATCAACCCGGCAAAAATGCCGATCAGCGTGCCAAAGATAATCGCCAGCACCGAACAATAAATACTGGTTTGAAACCCCGCCCAGAAGGTATCCCGGGCGATCCACAATTCATGCAGCCAGCTTGGGGACTCGTACATGCAAACCCTCCTTAACGACGGATCGCCAGACGCTGTTCCAGGTAACGGAGCAGCATGGCAATGAAGTAACAGGCCGCCACGTAGAGCGCGGTCGTGACCATCCAGGTTTCAATCACCCGGTAGCTTTCGACGTTGATCTTGCGGGCGTAGTAGGTCAGCTCCGGCACCGCAATCGCGGCCGCCAGCGACGTGTCCTTGAACAGTGAAATAAAGTTGTTCGACAGGGCCGGCAACACGTTGCGCAGCATCACCGGCACGGTGATGTAGGCGCGGATTCGCCACTCACCCAAACCGATGGCCAAGCCGGCTTCACGCAAGCCCTTGGGAATATTCAACAGCCCGGCGCGGAACACTTCGGTCAGGTAAGCACCGGCATACAGCGACAGAGTGATGATGAACGAGGGGATCTTGTCGAGCCGGATCCCCAGTGTGGGCAAGGCAAAGTAGATCAACAGGATCAGCACGAGGATCGGCGTATTGCGGATCACCGTCACATACACCGAGGCGAAGATTCGCAACGCCCGGTGCTTGGACAGCATGGCAAACGCCATCATCAGGCCGATCACGCAACCGATGGCGATCGACAGCAAGGCCAGTTCGAGGCCCAGGCCGAGCCCCGCCAGCAAGCTGGGGAAATCACGCCACACGGCGGCAAAGTTCAACTGATAGTTCATGGTCGGCAGTACCTGATCGGGGCGCCGTCAGCGACGCCCCAGGATTTACGATTTACTTGAACTCAACCGGGAAACCGATCGCAGGTTCCGGCAAATCCACACCGAACCATTGTTTGAACGAGGCTTTGTAGGCCGGGAATTCCACGCCGGTCATGGCTTCATGCAGCGAGGTGTTGACGAAGTTCAGCCAGTCCTGATCGCCACGCTTGACCGCGCACGCGTAGGTTTGCGGGCTCCAGGCGTAGGTCGGGCTGCGGTAGCGTCCCGGGTTTTGCACCATCAGGTACTTGACCGAGGACTGGTCGGTGGCAGCGGCATCGGCACGGCCGGAGTTCACCGCCTGGTACATCAGGTCGACGCTGTCGTACTGGTCTACCTTGGCCTTTGGCAACGCCTGGTGCACCAGCTCTTCGGCATACACGTTTTGCAGCACGGCCACGGTCACGCCATCGCCCGCCGCTTGCAGGTCTTCGATTTCCTTGTATTTGCTGTTGTTCGGCAGCAACAGGCCCACACCTTCGCGGTAGTAAGGCAGGGTGAAGGCAACCTGCTGTGCACGGCTGGCGGTGACGGTGATGAACTGGCAACTCATGTCGACCTTGTCGGTCAGCAGGTTGGGAATACGCGCGTCAGAGGACTGCACCACAAACTCGACCTTGCTTGGGTCGTTGAACAAACCTTTAGCCACGATTCGGCCGATGTCGATATCAAAACCCTGCAACTTGCCATCCGCTCCCTGGAAGTGCCACGGCGCATTGGTACTGCCTGTACCCACAATGAGATGCCCACGTTTGAGCACATCATCGAGCTTGCTGTCCGCCGCGTGCACAACGCTTGCGAGGGAAGCCGATGCGGCGAAGAGAAAAACACACGCTTTAAACACGGAAGGTCGGTGATGCATGACAAGCACTCCAGGAGTTGTGTATTCCGCTATACCGGAACTTGGTATGTAACAACGGAATAGACAGCAGAAAGTGTGCCACACGCGCTAACGGAAAAATATGTCAGGGATAAATTCTTTTTAAATCATATGGATAGTTAACTGGCCAGGACGCGGCGTTACGCCACCCTTTCGAATCGGCTTGCTACCCAAGACCCCACACACCGGTGACAACCCTCAATCGAGTGCGCCAGAACAGTGTTACCGCGCACCCTTGCAGTGCGCGCGCCATGGATGCGTGAGCATGTCTACCTGTGAAGGTTGACAGTAGACGGCCCTGCCCGGCAGTTCTAGCGTATGTACCCAACGTCTATGAGCGGGCACGCAAGGAAATCCTATGGGCATTGCAAGCATGACTTACAGCGATCTGGAGGACTACGAGGCGCAACTGAAAAAATATGCGGCGGCCATCGTGTTATTCACTCATCCCGATTGCCCGGGCTGCGTTGGACTCGACGAGAGGTTCGAGACCATCGCCAAACAATACGCTGGCCCTGTAACAGCACTGATCGTGAATACCGACCGAAATCCGAGGGTGCCCAGCGTATCGGGCACCCCGGCGACGCTGGTGTACCAGTTTGGCAAGGTGCAGGAGCAGCTGGTTGGCCGCCCCTTAGACGCTGATGCGTTTTTCAGCGACCTGTTTGAGGATTATTCATCAAGGGAAATAACAGCACCTGTATGACCCGGCGCTCCTCAACCGCCGCGACGGTCAAGCGCCAGCCCTCATGCTCCAGGCTATCACCCACCACGGGCAGGCGGTCGAGCAGGCTCATCACCAACCCGGCGAGGGTTTGATAGTCCTGGGTTGCGGCAGCCTTGAAGCCAGTACGCTGACGCACCAGGTTAAGGTTCAAGGCGCCATTGGCGCGGTAGCCCTCGCCCTCCTCGACAATATCCGGCCCTTCGATTTCGCTGGCGTCCGGCAACTCACCGGCGATGGACTCAAGGATGTCGGTCATGCTCAACACGCCCATGAAGTCGCCGAATTCGTTGATCACGAACGCAATGTGAGTTGACTCCTGGCGCATTTGCTCCAGGGCATTCAGGATCGAAAAGCTCTCCAGCAAATTGACCGCCCGGCGCGCCAGGTGCTCAAGGTTAGGCTCATTACCGGCCAGGTACTCCTTGAGCAGTTCCTTTTTGTGCACAAAACCCAATGGCTCATCCACAGCGCCGTTGCGGATCAACGGCAGGCGCGAATAGGACGAATGCATCAGTTTTTGCCGGATGCTGTCGGCGTCGTCCGCCAGATCGATACAGTCGACCTTGGCCCGCGGCGTCATCAAGGTGCGGATCGGCCGCTCGGCCAATTGCAGCACGCCGCTGATCATCACGCGCTCACGTCGATCAAACAGCGGGCCTTGGCCGGCATCCGGCTCGCCCAGCAGGTCAGCAACGTCGTCATCCACGCCCTCTACCGCCAAACTGCGGCCACCGAGCAAACGCATCACCGCATGGGCGGTACGCTGGCGCACGGGCAAGATGCCCTGCGCCGACTTCTTGCGACGGGCGCGGGCAATCTGGTTGAACAGCTCGATCAGGATCGAGAAACCAATCGCCGCGTACAGGTAGCCTTTGGGAATATGGAAACCCAGGCCTTCGGCGGTCAGGGCGAAACCAATCATCATCAAAAAGCCCAGGCACAACATAATGACTGTCGGGTGCGCGTTGACGAAACGGGTCAGCGGCTTGCTCGCCACGATCATCAGGCCGATGGACACGATCACCGCGATCATCATCACGGCCAGCTCATCCACCATGCCCACGGCGGTAATCACCGCGTCGAGGGAGAACACCGCGTCGAGCACCACGATCTGCGCCACGATCGGCCAGAACATGGCGTAAGCCACATTGCCCGTGCGCTGCGCCACATGGCCTTCAAGGCGTTCGTGCAACTCCATGGTGGCCTTGAACAACAGGAACACACCACCAAACAACATGATCAGGTCACGCCCAGAGAAGCTCTTGTCGAACACCTCGAACAGCGGCTGCGTGAGCGTCACCAACCAGGAAATACTCGCCAGCAGGCCCAAACGCATCAGCAACGCCAGCGACAAACCGATCAACCGCGCACGGTCGCGCTGCTCCGGCGGCAATTTGTCCGCCAGGATCGCGATAAACACCAGGTTGTCGATGCCCAGCACCAGTTCCAGCACAATCAAGGTCAACAGGCCGAGCCAGGCCGTTGGATCCGCTAACCATTCCATTTAATAGAGTCTCTTTAAAGTTTTCAGAACGCCGGACACGGCAAGGCGCGGTCAATGGACCGGGACAAGGTTAGCAGTCGGAATACGGGGTGCTTCAGCGGGAACAGCGACAGTGAGTGCCTTGGGGAAAGACGACTGGGAGGCTCCGAGAGGGTGTTCATGCAAGTCCTGCAGTGAGAAAAGGACTTGAATCGTACAGTCGAAACTCAAATTTCCCACACTGCAAAACTATTACAAAATCTGTAAGCCCAACACATAACCCCTGTGGGAGCTGGCTTGCCTGCGATAGCATCACCTCGGTGTTACTGAAAGACCGAGTTGTCTGTATCGCAGGCAAGCCAGCTCCCACAGTTTTTGACCTTTGTACATTCAGGACTTACGCGTCGCATCATCCAGCGCCAGAATCGTGTGCGCATTCGTCACCGTGGTCGCCAACGTATTAATCACCCCCGAGCGCAACGCGCCAAGCGTCGCCGCCGCCTTGGTGTTCTCGCTGGCAATCGCCACCACATCCGGGATGCGAAACAACTCCTGCACGGTCAATCCGATCACCCGACCTTGAATCGCGTTGACCGCCGGCTGGCCGTGGATGTCGATAAAGTCATACCCCATCATGTCACCCACCGTGCCGGACAAGCGCGCCTGGGCGATCTCCTGCGGCGAGAACCAGCCCATGCGCACCATGTTGCTGTTCTCGCTCATGTCGCCAATGCCGATCAGCGCGATGTCTGCACGCCGCGCGCGATCAAGGGTTGAGCGCACGGTGTCATTGTTGATCAGCACGCCGCGCAATTCCGGGTTGGCCACCAGTGCCGGCGCATACAGACTTTCACTCTCGCCACCAAAACGCAGAGCCAGGCGTCGGCAGATATGGTCGGGGTTCATGTATTCGCCCGCCTTGAGCGAACCGCCGATCGCACAGACAAATGTGCAGTTGCGCGTCACCGGCAAGAACACGTTGTCGGCAACCGCGCCGACGTTACGGCCCATGCCGACGGCGACGATCATGCCGTCGCTCAAGGTTTTGTTCAGGTAATTGGCCACCAGGCTGGCGACGGCCGAGCGCTGGGTGTCGGGTTCGCTGTGGTCGACCGCGATCAGCGCGCGGTCGAGCTTGAAGCGCTCCACCAGCGCACGCTCCAGCTCGTTGTTCATCGCCGGGTGCTGCAACACCCGAACCTCGACAATTCCTTCATCGCGCGCACGTTTGAGCAAGCGGCTGACTTTGGCCCGCGACAGGTCGAAGCGCTTGGCAATGGCCTCCTGAGTGACGTTCTCAAGGTAATAGAGCATCGCCACTTCGGTCATCTGATCGATATCGCTGGCAATGCGCTGGGTACTGTCACTCATGGGGACGGGCTTCCGTTTCGGCGTCAAAAACCCATTCTCCCGACTCTTGCCCCGTCCCGTCCACTACTGATGCCCATCGCGCTCGATCGCGTTGATACGCTCGACCTTGGCCCCGGAACGCGCCGCCTCAAACTCCGACTCCAGAAACGATTTGACGATGCTTTTGGCCAGTTCGGCGCCGATCACCCGTGCGCCAATAGAGAGGATTTGTGCATCGTTGCTCTTGCGGGCGCGCTCCGCCGAATAGGTGTCATGGGCCTGGGCCGCACGAATGCCCAGTACTTTATTGGCCGAGATGGCCATGCCAATCCCGGTGCCGCATACCAGCACGCCGAGGCGTTGCTGCCCGGCATTGATGGCGGTGGCCACCGCCAGCGCGATGTCCGGGTACAGCACCGGCGCGGTGGAGTGGGTGCCGAAGTCGGTCACCGGGTAACCCAGCGCCTCGATATGGCGCTTTAACAGCTCTTTGAGCTCAAAACCCGCTTCATCGCATCCGATAGCCACCGGGAAAGGTGTGTTCATGGCGTCTGGCTCCGCTGCCGTTTAGGTACTTTAGACTGATCATTTGATCACTCAATGAAATTTCGCTCAGTTATTTCTCGGGTATTGCGGCCCTTCTGTCAAGCGAGTTTTAGCTGACCTCCTAGTCAAAGCCGTCTAAACAGGCATGATTTGCGCAAACAGGCGTATTTATAACTTTTTAGTGAAAGCGATTGACTGATCAGAATTTCATTTGATACACATATGATCACAGCAAAACATGACTGTGCGACCTAATAAGAATTCACAGCACGAGGACACGCCGATGGCCACGCCATTACTGCTCCAGGCTGAACACGTCGCCAAGGCTTACGCCGGGGTGCCTGCCCTGCGTGACGGGCGCCTTTCTCTGCGGGCCGGCAGCGTGCATGCGCTGTGCGGCGGCAATGGCGCCGGCAAGTCGACCTTCCTGAGCATCCTGATGGGCATCACCCAGCGTGACGCCGGGACCATCCTGCTCAACGGCACGCCCGTACAGTTCAACCGCCCAAGTGAAGCCCTGGCGGCGGGGATCGCGATGATCACCCAGGAACTGGAGCCCATCCCTTACATGACCGTCGCCGAAAATATCTGGCTGGGCCGCGAACCGCGCCGCGCCGGTTGCATCGTCGACAGCAAGACCCTCAACCGCCGCACCCGCGAGCTGCTCGAAAGCCTGGAATTCGAGGTCGATGCCACCAGCCCCATGCACCGCCTGAGCGTGGCGCAGATTCAACTGGTGGAAATCGCCAAGGCGTTCAGCCATGACTGCCAGGTGATGATCATGGACGAACCGACCTCGGCAATCGGCGAGCGCGAAGCGGAAACCTTGTTCAAGGCCATTCGCCGCCTCACCGCACGCGGCGCCGGTATCGTGTACGTGTCGCACCGTTTGAGCGAGCTGGCGCAGATCGCCGACGAGTACAGCATCTTCCGTGACGGCGCCTTTGTGGAAAGCGGCCGCATGGCCGATATCGACCGCAACCACCTGGTGCGCGGGATTGTCGGCCAGGAGCTGACACGCATCGACCACAAGGTCGGCCGCGAATGCGCCGCCAATACCTGCCTGCAAGTCGACAACCTGAGCCGTAATGGCGAGTTCCACGACATCAGCCTGCAACTGCGCCAGGGCGAAATCCTCGGCATCTATGGGCTGATGGGTTCGGGGCGCAGCGAGTTTCTCAACTGCATCTATGGGCTGACGGTTGCGGACTCCGGCAGCGTGACCCTGCAAGGCAAGCCCATGCCCATCGGCCTGCCCAAAGCCACGATCAACGCCGGCATGTCGCTGGTCACCGAAGACCGCAAAGACAGCGGCCTGGTGCTCACCGGCAGCATTCTTTCCAACATTGCGCTGTCGGCCTACAAGCGCCTGTCGAGTTGGTCGCTGATCAATGCGCGCAAGGAAACCCAACTGGCCGAGGACATGGTCAAGCGCCTGCAGATCAAGACCAGCTCACTGGAACTGCCGGTGGCGTCCATGAGCGGCGGCAACCAGCAGAAAGTCGTGCTCGCCAAATGCCTGTCGACCGAGCCGGTGTGCCTGCTCTGCGACGAGCCGACCCGTGGCATCGATGAAGGCGCCAAGCAGGAGATCTACCACCTGCTCGACCAGTTCGTGCGCGCCGGTGGCGCTGCCATCGTGGTGTCGTCCGAAGCCCCGGAACTGCTGCATTTAAGTGATCGCATCGCCGTATTCAAGGGCGGCCGACTGGTGACCATCAGCACCGACACCGCCCTTTCCCAGGAAGCCTTGTTGAGTCTTGCCTCATGAATGCCAAAACCATCGCACCGCCCATGACCACCGCGCCGCGCAATCGCCTGCGCTTGTCCCTCGACCGCTTCGGCCTGCCGCTGGTGTTTATCCTGCTGTGCGTGGTGATGGCGTTTTCCAGCGAATACTTCATGACCTGGCGCAACTGGATGGACATCCTGCGCCAGACCTCGATCAACGGCATCCTGGCCGTAGGCATGACCTACGTGATCCTCACCAAGGGCATCGACCTGTCGGTGGGCTCGATCCTGGCCTTTGCCGGGCTGTGCAGCGCCATGGTTGCGACCCAGGGTTATGGCCTGCTGGCGGCCGTCAGTGCGGGGATGTTTGCCGGTGCGATGCTCGGTGTGGTCAACGGTTTTATGGTCGCCAACCTGTCGATCCCGCCGTTCGTGGCCACCCTCGGCATGCTCAGCATCGCGCGGGGCATGACCTTTATACTCAATGACGGCAGCCCGATCACCGACCTGCCCGACGCCTACCTGGCGCTGGGCATCGGCAAGATCGGCCCGATTGGCGTGCCCATCGTGATCTTTGCGGTGGTCGCACTGATCTTCTGGATGGTGCTGCGCTACACCACTTACGGCCGCTACGTGTACGCGGTGGGCGGCAATGAAAAGAGTGCGCGCACCTCGGGTATCGGCGTGCGCAAGGTGATGTTTTCGGTGTACGTGGTCTCGGGTCTGCTCGCCGGGTTGGCCGGCGTAGTGCTGTCGGCACGCACCACCTCCGCCCTGCCCCAGGCCGGGGTTTCTTATGAGCTGGACGCGATTGCCGCCGTGGTGATCGGCGGCACCAGCCTGTCGGGCGGCACCGGCAGCATTGTCGGCACGCTGTTTGGTGCGCTACTGATCGGCGTGATCAACAACGGGCTGAACCTGCTCGGCGTGTCCTCCTATTACCAGCAGGTCGCCAAGGGCCTGATCATCGTGTTCGCAGTACTGATCGACGTGTGGCGCAAGAAAAAACGCTAGAGAACGACCCACAACAATAACCGGAGTTCTACTCATGAAACTTGGTACCACTTTGGCCGCCGCGGCGACCCTCACCCTGCTCGCCAGCAGCATTGCCTTTGCCGCCGATGGCAAGACCTACAAGATCGGCGCGGCCGTCTACGGCCTCAAGGGCCAGTTCATGCAGAACTGGGTCCGCGAGCTGAAAGAACACCCGGCGGTCAAAGACGGCACCGTGCAACTGACGGTGTTCGACGGCAACTATGACGCCCTGACCCAGAACAACCAGATCGAAAACATGGTGACCCAGCACTACGACGCCATCCTGTTCGTGCCGATCGACACCAAGGCCGGTGTCGGCACCGTGAAGCAAGCCATGAGCAACGACGTGGTGGTCATCGCCTCCAATACGAAAGTAGCCGATGCCTCCGTGCCTTATGTGGGTAACGACGACGTGGAAGGCGGCCGCCTGCAGGCCCAGGCCATGGTCGACAAGCTCAACGGCAAAGGTAATGTGGTGATCATCCAGGGCCCGATTGGCCAATCGGCGCAGATCGATCGGGAAAAGGGCGAGCTGGAAGTGCTGAGCAAGCACCCGGACATCAAGATCATCGAGAAAAAGACCGCCAACTGGGACCGCGCCCAGGCCCTGACCCTCACCGAAGACTGGCTGAACGCGCACCCCAAAGGCATCAACGGCGTGATCGCGCAAAACGACGATATGGCCCTGGGTGCCGTGCAGGCGCTGAAGTCTCACGGGTTGACCTCCAAAGACGTGCCGGTCACCTCTATCGACGGCATGCCGGACGCGATCCAGGCGGCGAAGAAAGACGAAGTCACCACCTTCCTGCAAGACGCCCAGGCCCAATCCCAAGGCGCGCTGGATGTGGCGTTGCGCGCACTGGCCGGCAAGGACTACAAGCCGCAATCGGTGATCTGGGAGCGCTACGGCAAGGACGTGAAATGGGGCGATGGCACCGCCAAGAACTACATCCTGCCGTGGGTGCCCGTCACTAACGCGAATGCCGATGCGCTGTACCAACAAGTCAGCGGCGGCAAGTAGTTCTCACCTTGAAATAAGGTCAAGTGTGGGAGCCAGCTCCCACATTGGATCTCTACTGCTTTCGAAAATGGAGTCATTCATGTCTGGATTCTGGAACCAAGCCTTCGACCTCTCCGGCCGTTGCGCGGTGATCACCGGCGGCGCCGCCGGCATTGGCCTGGCCTGCGCCCACCTGCTGGTGGAGCGCGGCGCCCGCGTGGCCTTGCTCGACCGCGACCCGGCGGTGGTGCACGTCGCGGCCAGCCTGGGCGACGGCCACCTGGGTATTGCCGTCGACCTCGGCCAGGTCGGCCAGATACAGCACACCATCGACAGCGTATTCGAACACTTCCAGCGCCTGGATTACCTGATCAACAGCGCCGGCGTGGTGTTGCTGGACAAGGCCATCGACGTCAGCGAAAGCGCCTGGGACACCACTCTGGACATCAACCTCAAGGCCAGCTTCTTTGTGGCCCAGGCCTGCGCCAGACACATGTTGGCGCAGGGCAGCGGGCGCATCGTCAACCTGGCCTCCCAGGCCGCCGTGATTGGCCTGGACCGTCACGTCGCCTACTGCGCGAGCAAGGCCGCCATCGTCGGCATGACCAAAGTGCTGGCCATGGAGTGGGCACCGCAGATCAACGTCAACGCCATCTCCCCGACCATCGTCGAGACCGCCCTGGGCAAGAAAGCCTGGGCCGGTGAAGTCGGTGAAAAGGCCAAATTGCAGATCCCGGCCGGCCGCTTCGCCCAGCCGGAAGAAATCGCCGGGCTGGCGCTGTACCTGCTCAGCGACGCCGCGCAGATGATCACCGGCGCCAACATGGTGATCGATGGCGGCTACAGCATTCAGTAATTCATCTTTTGTCGTGAGGTTTTTGCCATGTCCACCGCCACCGAACGCACACCTGAACACCTCTCCCCGGTCATCCCGAAAACCATGCAGGCCGTGGTCTGCCACGGCCCGGAAGACTATCGCCTGGAAACTGTCGACGTGCCCACGCCCGGCCCCGACGAGATTCTCACCAAAGTCGAGCTGTGCGGCATCTGCATGGGTGACATCAAGACCTATCGCGGCGCGCCGTCGTTCTGGGGCGATGCCGAGCAACCGCGCTATGTGAAGCCGCCGATGATTCCGGGGCATGAGTTCGTCTGCCGTGTGGTTGCCCTCGGCCCAGGCGCAGAAAAACGCGGCGTGGCAGTCGGTGACCGAGTGATCTCCGAGCAGATCGTGCCGTGCTGGGGCTGCCGTTTCTGCAACCACGGCCAGTACTGGATGTGCCAGAAGCACGACCTCTACGGTTTCCAGAACAACGTGCAGGGCGCCATGGCCCAGTACATGATCTTTACCAAGGAAGGCATCATCCACAAAGTCCCGGAATCCATCGCCCCGGATGAAGCCATTTTGATCGAACCGCTGGCCTGCTCGCTGCACGCGGCCGAGCGCGCGAATGTCGACCATGACGACGTGGTGGTGGTCGCCGGTGCCGGCACCTTGGGCCTGGGCATTATCGGCGCGGTGCGCCTGCGCAACCCGAAAAAGCTCATCGTGCTGGACATGAAACCCGAACGCGCCGCCCTCGCCTTGCGCATGGGCGCCGACGAGGTGTGGAACCCGGCCGAAGTCGACGTGATGGCCAAGATCCGCGCAATGACCGACGGCTATGGGTGCGACATTTATATCGAAGCCACCGGGCACCACAAGGCGGTGAACCAGGGCCTGGCGATGCTGCGCAAACTGGGGCGCTTCGTCGAATTCAGCGTGTTTAATGACGAGGCCACGGTAGATTGGTCGATCATCGGCGACCGAAAGGAACTGGATATTTTGGGTTCACACCTGGGGCCGTACATGTACCCGCGCGCCATCGATTTTATCGGCAACCGCAAGATCGACATGCGCGACGTGGTGACTCACAAGTTTGCGTTGGCGGACTTCAAGGAAGCATTTGCGGTGATGGAGCGCGGGGACAAGTCGCTCAAAGTAGTCCTGCAACCCTGATTTCAACAACACCACCTCACCCTGTGGGAGCCGGGCTTGCCCGCGATGGCGGTGGCAACTGACACACCGCTATCGCAGGCAAGCCAGCTCCCACATTAGATGGTTGTTGCCCTTCAAGAACAAGAACAGGAACCCGCGTTATGAATCGAGTCATCAACGATCCGGACCAAGTGGTCGAGGACATGCTGCGCGGCATCCTGGTCGCGCACCCCGAGCTGCGCCAGTACGAAACCAACCCAAGGGTCATCACCAAGGCCAAGCCATCGGCAGCCGGCCGCGTCGGCATCGTCACCGGCGGCGGCTCCGGCCATGAACCGGCCTTCCTCGGTTACGTCGGCCCAGGCCTGGTGGATGCCGTGGCCGTCGGCGAGATTTTCTCTTCACCCACCGCCAAAAGCTTTTTCGACGCCTTCCGCGCCGCTGACCATGGCGCGGGCGTGGCCTGCCTGTACGGTAACTACGCCGGCGACAACATGAACGTGAAGCTGGCCATGAAAATGGCTGCCAGCAAAGACATGCGCATCCGCACCGTGGTCGCCAACGACGACGTGGCTTCCGCGCCCAAGGCCGATATCGCCAAGCGCCGTGGCGTGGCCGGCGAAATCTTCATGTGGAAGATCGGCGGCGCTGCGGCTGCCCAGCATTACGACCTGGATGGCGTGATTCGCGTTGCACAGAAAACCGTGGATAACTGCCGCTCCATCGGCATCGGCCTCACGCCCTGCACCATTGCAGCCGTGGGCAAGCCGAACTTCCAGATTCCCGATGGCCAGATGGAACTGGGCATCGGCCATCATGGCGAACCGGGCATTGAAGTGATCGCCATCGAACCGGCTGCCGCCATGGCCGAGCGCATGCTCGCGCCGATCCTCGCCGACCGCGATTTCAGCCAGGATGACAGCGTGGTGGTGCTGGTTTCGGGCCTGGGCGCCACGCCGGTGATGGAGTTGTATGTGTTCTACGCCGAGGTCGAAAGCCAACTCAAGGCCAAGGGCTTGAAGATTCACCGCTGCTACGTCGGCAACTACTTCACCTCCCTGGAAATGATGGGCGTGACCCTGACCCTGCTCGGCCTCGACGCCGAGCTTAAAACCCTGATCGACCAACCCTGCTGTTCCATCGGCATGACCCAGGCGGAGTGAACCATGAGCCAGCATTTTTCCACCCGCGACGGCAGCGCCATTGTCGCTGACCTGGTCAGCGTGATCGTGGCCAACCGTGAATACCTCAGTGAAATCGACGGCGCCATTGGCGACGGCGACCACGGCATCAACATGGCCAAGGGCTTTGCCCATTGCGGGCGCAGCCTCGAAGGCCGCCAACTGACCCTGGCCGAAGCTCTGGATGAACTGACCCTGAGCCTGATGGAAGGCATCGGCGGCTCCATGGGGCCGCTGTATGGCAGCCTGTTTATCGGCATGGCCGACGAAGTGCGCAGCAGCGATGACATCGACGCGGCAACCTTTGCCCACCTGCTGCGCGGCGGCCTGACCTCGTTGCAGGACATCACCGAAGCGGGCGTGGGCGACAAGTGCTTGATGGACACGCTGATCCCGGCGGTTGAGGCCTTTGAGCGTGCGCATGCCGGTGGCGCTTCTTTCAACGATGCGCTGGAGGCAATGAAAACCGCCGCGTCCCAAGGGCGAGATTCGACCAAAGACCTGATCGCCAAAATCGGTCGCGCCAGCCGCCTGGGCGAGCGCTCGCTGGGTGTACTGGATGCGGGGGCGGTGTCGTGCTGCCTGATTCTTACGCGCCTGGCCGATTCCGTGCAGCCCCGGCTGACTGCTTGACCTGCTGGATATACCGCGCCACCGCCGGCGCTTTTTCAAAGCGCCGGTGAATCAGCGACAGCCACGACAACGCTGCATCATCCTGATGAATCGTGCGGTAGACCACGCCTGGCAAACCCACATGCCCGACCATCGATGCCGGCACCACCGCCACGCCCTGCCCTAACGACACCAACGCCACCACCGCAACCAACCCGCCCGGCTGCGGCCCCAGGCGCGGCGCGAAGCCGCCTTGGGCCGCCACGTGCAAGGTGCCGTTAATTTGTTCCGGCAATATAAACGTCTCGTTTTGCAGGTGTCCGCAGCCGATGGCCTTGAGCCCCAGCAGCCAGGAATCCTGAGGCAGCGCCAACACAAAGCCTTCGCTGTCCAGGCGCACCGCCTCCACACTGTCGGGCAAGGTCATGGGCGAGCGGATATAGCCGATGTCATAACGCCCATCGGCCACCGCGCCGGGCAAGGACGCCATGGCGCATTCGCGCACATTCACGCTCACATCGGGAAACGCCTGGCTGAACGCCTGCATTTGTTTTTGCAGCAGCCCCGAATACACCGCCGAAGCCACATAACCCAACTCGATATGCCCGATTTCTCCCCGCCCGGCGCGCTGGGCGTTGCGTTGGGCGAACTCGAACTGGCGCACGGTGGCTTCAGCCTCTATCAGCAAGGCGGCGCCGGCTTCGGTGAGGCTGACTTCACGTTGCTGACGGATAAACAGGCGCGTGCCCAGCGTGGCTTCCATGTCCTGAATTTGGCGGCTCAAGGTCGGCGGCGCGATGCCCAGTTGCTCGGCAGCGCGGGTGAAATTGCGCTGCCTGGCGACGGCGAGGAAGTAGCGGAAATGGCGGATTTCCATTTTTGAATTAGCTCAAAGGTAATGAAGTGCGGCGCTCCAGCTAATAAAACAGACCATAGTCGGAGATAAGCTCAGCGCACACCTACACTAGAGAGCCCTTGCGATGCACGTCAACTGTCTTTCCCACATTACCTGTAAGGCAATCAAGACATGAGCCGGGTCAGCCCGCGCCTCACCCTGCTGACCGCCTCCGGCGTCTGCTCGCTGATTGTGCTCGACACCAATATCGTCGCCGTCACCCTGCCAAGTATTGCGCGCGACCTGGGTGCGAATTTCGCCGATATCGAGTGGGTGGTCAGCGCCTACATGCTGGCGTTCGCCGCCCTGTTACTGCCCGCCGGCAGCATCGCCGACCGCTTTGGTCGCAAGCGGTCGCTGATCTGGGGCTTGAGCATTTTCATCCTCGCCTCGCTGGGGTGTGGCGCTGCACCGAATGCGTTGCTCCTGGACATCGCCCGCGCCGTCAAAGGCGTCGGCGCAGCCTTGCTGCTGACCTCTGCCCTGGCCTCCATCGGCCACACCTTTCACGATGAAGTAGAGCGTGCCAAAGCCTGGGCGTTCTGGGGTGCGTGCATGGGCGTGGCGATGACCGCCGCGCCGACGCTCGGCGGCGTGATCACCCAGTACTTGGGCTGGCGCTGGATCTTCTACCTCAACCTGCCCGTGGGCCTGGGGTTGATGGCGTTGGCGCTGCGGGCGATTCCCGAATCACGCGACACTCAATCGGCACGCCTGGACCCATGGGGCAGCCTGGCCTTCAGTGCCAGCCTGCTGTGCCTGATCTGGGGTTTGATCGAGGCCAATCGCATCGGCTGGGACAGCCCGCTGACCTACGCACGCCTGATTGGCGGCGCAGTGTTGCTGGGGGTGTTTGTGCTGGTCGAACGTGTGCAGCAGCGGCCCATGGTCGACTTGCAACTGTTCCGGCACCCGCGTTTTATCGGCGCGCTACTGGGGATGTTTGCCTACGCCGGGTGCGCTCAGGTGATGATGACGTTGCTGCCGTTTTATCTGCAAAACGGTCTGGGGTTTTCGGCCATAGCGTCGGGTCTGGGTATGTTGCCGTTTGCCCTGACCATGCTTATTTGCCCACGCATCGGTGCACGGCTGGCCGGACGCTTTGCGCCTGCAACGATGATGGCAACCGGTTTGATTCTGGTGGGCTGCGGCAATCTGTTAAGCGCCTGGGCGGTCAATGCGGGCGGTTATCTGCCCTTCGCGCTGGCGATTGCGGTGACGGGCGCCGGTGCGGGCCTGCTCAATGGCGATACGCAGAAAAACATCATGGCCTGCGTGCCACGTGACCGCGCGGGCATGGCGTCGGGCATGAGTACCACCATGCGTTTCAGCGCGATCATGTTGGCCATCGGCGTGTATGGGGCGTTGCTGAGCAGCCATAGTGAGCAGTTGCTGAGCACAAGTATCGACCCGCAATGGCAGGCGCAGGTGGCGGGGATTGCGTCGCGGGTGGTGGCCGGGGATATGCCGGCGGCGATGGGCTTGCTGCCGGAACCGGCGCGGGCGATGGTGCAGCCATTGGCCCGACAGGCGTTTGTGGGTGGGTTCAGCGGGGTGTTGTGGGTGGCGGGGTTGTTGGGGTTGCTGGGGGCATTGGTGGTGGGGACGTTGATGCGAAAGCCGATACCCGCCCTGGCGCAAAACTAAAATGTGGGAGCGGGCTTGCCCGCGATTACGGTGTATCAGCCGACAACTATGTTGCCTATGCCACCGCCATCGCGGGCAAGCCCGCTCCCACATGGATCACCTGGGTCTTCAGATGTGGGTTACCAGAATCGCTGCTGGGTCAACCGGCTCCACCAGGTCAGCAATACACGGTCCACCGAGCCGCTGGCCGCCAGGCCCACGCGTTCTTGCAGGCTTTTACGCTCGGCGTAGTGCAGGTGGAACACCTCGGCCGTCTTGGCCTTGGTCGCCAGGTATTCGTCGCTGGTTTGCAGTTCATCGACCAACTGTTTGTCGAGCGCTGCAACACCCAGCCACACTTCTCCGGTCGCGACGTCATCGATTGCCAACTGCGGGCGATAGCGCGACACAAAGTTCTTGAACAACTGATGGGTGATGTCCAGGTCTTCCTGGAACTTCTCCCGCCCCTTCTCGGTGTTTTCGCCAAACACGGTGAGGGTGCGTTTGTATTCACCGGCGGTCAGCACTTCAAAGTCGATGTCGTGCTTTTTCAGCAGGCGATTGACGTTGGGCAACTGCGCCACCACGCCAATGGAGCCGAGGATGGCAAAGGGTGCGCTGATGATCTTCTCGCCAATGCACGCCATCATGTAGCCGCCGCTGGCCGCAACCTTGTCGATGCACACGGTCAACGGCACGCCGGCCTGACGAATACGCGCCAGCTGCGACGAGGCCAGACCATAGCTGTGCACCATGCCGCCGCCGCTTTCCAGGCGCAGCACCACTTCGTCTTTCGGCGTGGCCAGGCTCAGCAGCGCGGTGATTTCATGGCGCAGGCTCTCGGTGGCCGAGGCCTTGATGTCGCCGTCAAAATCCAGCACAAATACCCGTGGCTTGGCCTCGGGTTTCTTCTTGCTGTTCTTCTTTTCGGTCTTGCTTTCGGATTTGCGCAGGGCCTTGAGCTGGTCCTTGTCGAGCAGGCTCGACTCGAGGCGCTCACGCAGGCCTTTGTAGAAATCATTGAGCTTGCTGACCTGCAATTGGCCGGCGGATTTGCGCCGCCCCTTGCTGCGCAACGCGGCGAAACTGATCAGTACCACCAGAATAGCGACCACCAGGGTGACGGTCTTCGCCAGAAAGCTCGCGTATTCGGCCAAAAAATCCATATGTCTCCTTAAAAAAGCACGGCGCCAGGCGCGGATGGCCCCAGCATACCGACGGCACCGCCTTCGGACCAGTGCTCAAACCGCCAGCAGTCGTCCTCTAACGCGCTTTTAAAACAAGCGTATGTTTTTTCATTGACAGCTCCCTGCCATCCTCATAACCTCGCCAGACTTTCAACGTACCGGGAAAACGGACGTGGGCAGCATCTATCTGATTCGACATGGCCAGGCCTCCTTCGGTGCAGACGACTATGACGTCCTGTCGCCCGTCGGCGTAGAGCAAGCGCAAGTACTCGGTCGCCACCTGGCCGACCTGGGTCTGACGTTTGACCGCTGCCTGTCTGGCGACCTGCGTCGCCAGCAGCACACTGCCTCCGCCGCATTCGATCAATACCGTGCCCTCGGCCTGTCAGCCCCAGCACTGGAAATCGACCCGGCCTTCAACGAATTCGACGGCGAAGCGATCATCCGCGCCCTGCTCCCCGACCTGCTGACCACCGAGCCTCACGCCTTGGATATCCTGCGCAACGCTGCGCAAAACCGCAGTGAGTTCCAGCGCATTTTCGCCCTGATCATCGAGCGCTGGCTGGCCGGCACCTACGACCCACCCGGTCTGGAAAGCTGGCTGGGTTTCGTGGAACGTGTGCAGGGCGGCCTGCAACGCATCCTGGAAGCCGCCGAGAACACCGACAAGATCGCCGTGTTTACTTCCGGCGGCACCATTACCGCCCTGCTCCACCTGATTACCCGAATGCCTGCCGCGCAGGCCTTCGAACTGAACTGGCAAATTGTTAACACCTCGCTCAACCAGCTTAAATTCCGTGGTCGCGAGGTGGCACTGGCTTCCTTCAACAGTCATACCCACTTGCAACTGTTGAAGGCGCCGCAGCTCATCACATTCCGATGAATTGCGGCCAACCGTGACCCCAAGGTCACTGGACTCTACCTTAAAGGATCGAAACCATGACTGACGTAGCCAAAGCTGTAGAAGCAATGAAAGCCAAATTCAACCCAGGCGCTGCCGACGGCCTGGACCTGGTGTTCGGTTTCCGTATCGACGACACCCAGAACTTCTCGCTGGTGGTCAAGAACAACACCTGCGAACTGCTGGAAGGCGAAAACCCTGACGCCCAGGTTACCCTGGTGACCGACGGCGAAACCATGGAAGGCATCGTCAGCGGCGAGACCGACGGCATGCAGGCCTTCATGAGCGGCAAGCTGCGCACCGAAGGCGACATGATGCTGGCCATGAAACTGAGCGAGCTGTTCCCGGCCTGATAACGCCGCGCTCAAAAAAAATCCCGCCTTTCGGCGGGATTTTTCGTTCAGCCAGCCTCCCGGTCAGCGGGTGTTGGCGTTATCCATTTCTTCGAACGTGTCCATGTACGCAGGGTCATTACCATCGTTTTCACGAATCACACGCCCTTCATACTCGGCGGTGATTTCACCGGTATTGACGTCAAGCCCAACCACGACCACCAGCTTGTATTTGCCCACTTGCAAGTACATGTCATAGAGGTCCCGGGGTTCATCAGGCGCCATAAAAAAGCTGTAGCTGTAACGTACGCGCTTGGTTAACACGGGCCACTGTGCTTCAAACGTGCGGGAATCGAAGGATGGGAGCACATCGCTGATTCCACGCAGCGCGGCCTCTACCAGTTGGTCATTGTCCTTGGCCTTGAAGACCACCGGATGAGTGCGAGTCATCGACCGCATAGGGTTGGGAACAATATCCGTTTCAAGGCGGTACATGCCGCTGCTGAACCATTTTGTTGCATCGAAGGTGTTCTCACCTTTCTCGCATTCGCGGCAATGCATCATCAGCGGGGCCGCGGCGCTTTCTCGGGAATACAGTGAAGTCATGAACACACCGCAGGTGAGTAGCAATACCCCCAATAGGCCTGCACTGCCAACCCGCGCGATAACATTCGCCATCGTCTACATCCTTGTCTGAAGGGGCGGCGAATTTACCTGATTCAGACCTCTTGGTGGCGGGATTTTTTTGCCCGTCATTTCACAAGCGATGTAGTTTTAATGTGGGAGCTGGCTTGCCTGCGATAGCCATAGGTATCTACACAACTTTTGAAGGCAGCCAATTTCTCCTGTGGCGAGCAGGCTTGCAACAGACTCCGTGTTAACCGGTTGTGTAGATACCTATGCTGCGATAGCGGTGGGTCAGCCCACCCGTGTGTGGCTGATGGCAAGCCAGCTCCCACAGAAAATTGAATCAGTGGTGCGGCTTAGCTTTTCGGCTGCAGCAACAACGCCACCAACGCACTCCACCCGGTCTGATGCGACGCCCCCAACCCACGCCCGGTTTCGCCATGGAAATACTCATGGAACAACACCAGATCGCGACTGGCCGGGTCTGCTTCCAATTGCGCATAGCCCGCCATCGACGGGCGCAGGCCATCTTCATCGCGCAAAAACAAGCGGGTCAAACGTTGGCTGAGGCTGTCGGCCACTTCTTCAAGGGACGCCAGATAACTACTGCCCGTCGGGTACTCCACCGAGAAGTTATCCGCGTAGTAGCGGTGAAACTCGCGCAGCGACTCGATCAGCATGTAGTTCACCGGCATCCACAGCGGCCCGCGCCAATTGGAGTTGCCGCCGTATAAACGTGAGTCGGACTCGCCGGGCTGGTAGCGCGCGCACAGGGTGTCGCCGTTCATCTTCAGCGCCAGCGGCTGCTCGGCGAAGGCCTTGGATAACGAGCGCACGCCAAACGTCGACAAAAACTCCTGGTCATCGAGCATGCGCCGCAGCAGGTCCTTGGTGCGTTCGCCGCGCAGCAAGGCGAGCAACAGGCGGTTGCCCTGCCCCGGTTCGTTCCAGCGCGACACCAGCTTGGCGAGGTCAGGCCGGTGTTTCATGAAGCCCAGCAGCCGCTCACGCAAGCCTTGCAGGCCTTCGTGCTCGCGTTGCTCCAGCACCAACACGGCAAACAACGGCATCAGGCCGACGATGGAGCGCAGGCGCACCGGCTCGCTCTGGCCGTCCGGGCGGTGCAGCACATCGTAGAAGAACTGGTCCTGCTCATCCCACAAGCCTTCGGCGCTGTCATCGACACGGTTGATCGCACCGGCGATGTACAGGAAGTGCTCGAAAAACTTCACCGCGATATCCACGTACACCCCATTGCGCTTGGCCAGCTCCAGGCCGATGCGCATCAGGTCCAGGGCATAGGCGGCGACCCACGCGGTGCCGTCGGCCTGATCCAGCTGGTAGCCGGGCGGCAAGGTGGCCGAGCGGTCGAACAAGGCGATGTTGTCCAGGCCCAGGAAGCCGCCCTGAAACAGGTTGCGGCCCTCGGCGTCCTTACGGTTGACCCACCAGGAAAAATTCAGCAGCAGCTTGTGGAAAATCCGCTCGAGGAAATCCATGTCACCCACGCCGGTCAGCGCCTTGTCCTGCTGATACACGCGCCAACTGGCCCAGGCATGCACCGGCGGGTTGGCGTCGTCGAAACGCCATTCATACGCCGGCAGCTGGCCATTGGGGTGCATAAAACGGTCTTTGACCAGCAACAACAGCTGTTGCTTGGCATACCCCGGATCAATCAGCGCCATCGCTACGGCCTGGAAGCCCTGGTCCCAGGAGGCGTACCACGGGTACTCCCAGGTGTCGGGCATGGACAGGATGTCGAAGTTCGACAAGTGCCGCCAATGGGTATTGCGGATGTGCAGGCGCTCGGGCGGCGGCGCGGGTTGGGCCGGGTCGCCGTCGAGCCACTGGTTTACATCAAAGTAGTAGAGCTGCTTGGACCACAGCAACCCGGCCAGGGCCTGGCGCTGTACATTGCGCGCGTCAGCATCGGCAATGCCTTGCTGCAGGGCGGCGTAGAAGTCGTCCGCCTCTTGGCGACGCAGCTCGAACAGCTTGCGTGCATTGACCTCAGGCGCGTCCACCGGCGCAAACCGCAGGTACAGGGTTTTGCTCTGCTGGCCCGCCAGTTCGAGGCTGAAACGCGCGGCGACCTTGGTGCCCGTGTCGCGACGGATTGCCGAGTCTGCGCCGCCCACCACGTAGTCGTTGATGCCGTCCTTGAACGGCCCCTGCGCCGGTTGCCCATCGAGCTTGGGGAAGTTGCTTTCGTTTTCGCAGAACAGCCACTCCAGGCCGTCCTCGCCCCAGGCGCTGAGATGGCGATCGGTCAGCTCATGATGCCGGGCCAGCACCCGTTCACCATCCAGGCGCAACTGCGGCTTGGGCGCGTCAAAGGTCCAGCTCCAGTCATTACGCGCCCACAGTTGGGGCAGCACCTGCACACGCGTCGGCTGGTCCGCGCGGTTGTGCACGGTGACGCGCATGAAAATATCATCGGGCTGATGCTTGGCGTATTCAACCGTTACATCACAGTAGCGGTTGTCTTCAAATACGCCGGTGTCGAGCACTTCGTACTCGGCATCCTCAAGCCCACGGCGGGCGTTTTCGGCGATCAGGTCGGCGTAGGGAAACGCCGCATGCGGGTATTTGTAGAGCATGCGCATATAAGCATGGCTGGGCACGCCGTCGACAAAAAAGTACAGCTCCTTGACGTCTTCGCCGTGGTTGCCCTCGGCGTTGTTGAGGCCGAACAGGCGCTCCTTGATGATGCTGTCACGCTCGTTCCACAGCGCCAGGCCCAGGCACCAGCGTTGCGCCTTGTCGCTGAAGCCGGCCAGGCCGTCCTCGCCCCAACGGTAGGCGCGGCTGCGGGCGTGTTCGTGGGGGAAGTAGGCCCAGGCATCGCCGTCGGCGCTGTAGTCTTCGCGCACCGTGCCCCATTGGCGTTCACTCAGATACGGGCCCCACTCGCGCCAGCGCTCGGCGTCTTCGGCGGCCAGGCGCTGGCCTTCAAGGGTTGCAAGGATGTTGGTTGCGGGCGTGGCCGTCATTGGGTCCTCCATCACTGACACAGTGGGGGCAGTGTAAAACCCATCCGTGCGCGGATGCACATGAAGTCGTGTTCGCGCGCGCAAAAAAAAGAGGCCGCTGACTAGGCGGCCTCCGTTTGTGGCGGCGCGAGCTTAGAAGATCGCGTAGGTGTAGTTGAAGATCAGGCGCGTCTGGTCCTGGTCCGCAGTGCCGGTGTTGTGACCTTTGTAAGTACCAGTACGGAAGGTGGTGCCGAAGCCTTTGAGCGGGCCTTGCTGCACCACGTAATCCAGGCGGAAGTCGGTTTCGTTTTCTTTCTGATCCGAACCACCGGCCACTTTGGACTTGATGCCCGTGCCGTCCAGGTACGCCACGGAGGCTTTCAAGCCTGGCACAAGGGCCTTGAAGTCGTAGGAGTACTGGCCAAAATTGACCTGCTCGCCCGCGCGGGAGAACTGGCCCACCACGGCGTCGGTGAACAGGTAGAAGTCGCTGCCGCCCGCGCCTTGTGCGTTTGGATCAGCGATGCTGCCCTGGTTGACCCAGACGAAGCCGCCGTCATCGCTCACACCGATGTGACCGAGCATCAGGCTGCTGCCACCCAACTGGTAAGTGAACGCGGCGCTGTAGGTTTTGTTGTCCACTTCACCGGCGTGCTTGGCGTAGCCGCCGTTGTTGTTGAACTGGTAGCCGGCGTCACCGTTTTTGCCGTCGCTGGTGCTGTCGAAATAACGCAGGTCAGTCTTGAACGATTGGTCATTGCCCAATGGCAGCACGTGAACCAGGCCGAAGTAGTTCTGTTTGTAGAAGTCCTGCAGGTCGGCGTAGTAGTACTGCAACGTCAGGTTTTTAGCGATGGCGTTGTCGGACGAGCCAAACGGCTTGTAGTCCACACCGCCGAACTTGAAGCTGTCGCTGTCGCGGGTACCGCCGGCAACGCTCAAGCCCGTGGAGTTGCTGGAAGCACGGCCTTCGGCACGGTTGAGCTCACCACCGGTGAAGGTCACGTTGGGGATGTCGTTGGAGGTCAGGATGCCGCCGTCGAAGGTCTGCGGCGCCACACGGCTGTCGTTGGAAACCAGAATAGGCAACACCGGGGCCAAACCGCCACCGACGTGCAACTCGGTCTGGGAAATACGGAATTTCACGTTACCCGCAGCGCGACTGAAACTGTCGGCGGGTTCAGTGCCGTTGTTTTTGGTCGGGAAGAAGCTGTTGCCGTTACCCGCCAGGCCCGGGCCTGCGGCGTGGCCGTCGCCACCGTCCAGACGCAAGGCGCCGAACGCCATCACGTCAAAACCGACGCCCAGGGTGCCTTGGGTGTAACCGGATTTGTAGTCAAAACGCAGCAAGGTCGCGGCTTCGCGCAGATCGTTGTTGGTGCCCGAACGGTTGTCCGCGCTGTAGTACATGGTCCGCGAACTGACAGCCGCATGGCTGTCTTCAAGGAAACCGCTGTGACCCGTGCCCGTGCCCAGAGAACCGAGCCCGAAGTCATCAGCGCACGCTTGTTGCGCGAGCAACGCTGCGGTGATGGATAACGCCAGTGTAGAAATTTTCATGTGTAACGGCCCCTAAACATTTTTTTATGTGCGTTGTGTGCAAACGGCGTTTTCATCCCTACAAACGTAACGATTGTTTCATGAGGACCGGGGCGCGCCTCGTGAAGAATTAGTTAGGAAAGTACCCGTGAAAATGAAATTTTCCTGGCGCCGATTTTTGTCATATTCATGTCATTTCATTCATTTGCAGAATGAAGTCCTGAGGATTCTTCGTTTGCCAGCCCCCTTAAAGCCCAACAGAATCCAGAGAAAGGCCGCACCCTCACCACCGTGTTCAGGAATTTTTCTATGCCAAGTGCCGCGTATGTCAGCCCCGACGAGATTCGCAAAGACTTTTCCAGGGCCATGTCCGACATGTACCGAGATGAAGTTCCGCTTTATGGCGCGCTGATGGAGCTGGTGGCCGAGACCAACACGCGGGTTTTGGACAGTGATTCCGGCCTGGCCAAACAACTGCAGCGCACCGGTGAAATGGAGCGCCTGGCCATGGAACGCCACGGCGCCATCCGCCTGGGCACCGCCCATGAGCTGGCCACCATCGGCCGTCTGTTTGCGGTGATGGGCATGCAGCCGGTGGGCTATTACGACCTCACACCCGCCGGTGTGCCGGTGCATTCCACGGCCTTTCGCGCCGTGCATGAACAGGCGCTGCAGGCCAGCCCGTTCCGCGTCTTTACCTCCCTGCTACGCCTGGAATTGATCGAAAACCTCGAGCTGCGCGCCTTCGCCGAAAGCGCCCTGGCCAAACGCTCGATTTTCACCCCTGGCGCCTTGGCGCTGATCGAGCAAGCCGAACGCGACGGTGGCCTCAACGCCGCGGATGCCCAAGCGTTTATCCGCGAGGCCCTGGAAACCTTTCGCTGGCACCACACCGCCACCGTGACCGGCGCCCAATACCAGCAATTGAGCGACCAGCATCGCCTGATCGCCGACGTGGTGGCGTTCAAAGGTCCGCACATCAATCACCTGACCCCACGTACTCTGGACATCGATCAGGTGCAGGCCGCGATGCCCGGCAAAGGCATCACGCCCAAAGCCGTGATCGAAGGCCCGCCACGTCGCCAGTGCCCGATCCTGCTGCGTCAGACCAGCTTCAAGGCGCTCGACGAGCCCATCGCGTTTACCGACGCAAAAGGCAGCCACAGCGCGCGCTTCGGCGAAATAGAACAACGGGGTGTGGCGTTGACGCCAAAGGGTCGCGCCCTGTACGACCAGTTGCTGAACGCGGCGCGCGACGAACTGGGCGCCTTCCCGAATGAGGGCAACGCTGCACGTTATGTCGAACTGATGGCGCAACACTTTCAGGCCTTCCCCGATAACCACGCGCAGATGCGTGAACAGGGCCTGGCGTATTTCCGCTACTTCGTCACCGAGAAAGGCTTGGCGGCACGCGGCCAGGCCGGTCAGCCGCAAACGTTGGAGGCCTTGATGGCGGCCGGGCACGTGGCGGTGGAGCCTTTGGTGTATGAGGATTTTCTGCCGGTGAGTGCGGCGGGGATTTTCCAGTCGAACCTGGGCGATGCGGCGCAAAGTCACTACACAGCCCATTCGAACCAGGCTCAATTCGAGCAGGCGCTGGGCCGCCGGACGATTGATGAATTGAAGCTGTATGCCGAGACGCAGCAGCGCTCCATGGATGAATGCATCCAGGCGCTGCGTGCATGAAATAGGATGCCCGCCCGGCTCAGCAGCGCAATCCTTGCGCCGCAACAGTCCCCAGAGCCGGGTGGACGGCCGGCATCATAAGCAGTGAAACGCCGGCTGTCGCTCAGACAATTCTGAACAAATATGTCCGCGTCCTGTAGGACGTTTTATTGCAGCAAGTCCCTGATCTCGTCTTTAACCAACAGGCGTTTATCCTTCAGCTTCTTCAACGCCTCATCACTACCGGATGCCTTTTCGGCGCTCACCACCTGCTCATCGACGGTGTTGTACTTATCAAACAGCGCGTTCAAATGGGGATTTTTCGCCCGACGCCCGTCGACCTCTTCCTTGCTCAAACCCAAATCCTGATACAGGTCGTGTTTCACTGGCATGGAGTACCTCCGCAAGTTGTTCAATGGCCTACGCTTTGAAACTAGCCCATTACAAGGGCTCTTGTCATGTCTTGGGTCAAGGCGGTCCCGTTCGTCGTAATGCGCATGATGGGATCAAACCTTTGCCGTGCCCTGCCCTCCACTGTAGATCGCCACCCGAGGGAGAACGGTTTCATGACTCACGCTGCCACTGCTGTCGACACCCAATGCATCAACACCATTCGCACCCTGGCCATGGATGCCGTGCAAAAGGCCAACTCCGGCCACCCCGGCACGCCCATGGGCCTGGCACCGGTGGGCTACACGCTGTGGAGCCGCTTCCTGCGTTACCACCCCGAACATCCGGATTGGCCTAACCGCGACCGCTTTGTCTTGTCGGTGGGGCACGCCTCGATGCTGTTGTATTCGCTGCTGCACCTGGCCGGTGTGGTCGAGATTGATGCCCACGGCAAGCGCTCCGGCCAGCCGGCGATCAGCCTGGACGACATCAAGCAATTCCGGCAGATGAGCTCCAAGACCCCCGGCCACCCCGAGTACCGCATGACCACCGGCGTGGAAACCACTACCGGCCCGCTGGGCCAGGGCTGCGCCAACAGCGTCGGCATGGCCATGGCCGAACGCTGGCTGGGCAAACGCTTTAACCGCGACGGCCAGGTGCTGTTCGACTACAACGTCTACACCCTGTGCGGTGATGGCGACATGATGGAAGGCATCAGCAGCGAAGCGGCGTCGATGGCCGGGCACTTAAAGCTCGATAACCTGTGCTGGATCTACGACAACAACACCATCAGCATCGAAGGCCACACCGAGCTGGCGTTCAGCGAAGACGTGATCAAGCGCTTCCAGGCCTATGGCTGGCACACCTTGCACGTCACCGATGCCAACGACCTGCAAGCCCTGAGCGCAGCGCTGGAAACCTTCCAGGCCAACACCGGCGCGCCAACCCTGATTGTGGTCGACAGCGTGATCGGCTACGGCTCACCGCACAAACACAACACCGCCGCCGCCCATGGCGAGCCATTGGGCGAGGAAGAAATCCGCCTGACCAAGGCGGCCTACGGCTGGCCGCAGGATTCCAGTTTCCTGGTGCCCGACGACACCCGCACGGTGCTGCGCGATGCGCTGCTGGAACGCAGCCAGCCGCTGTATGAAACCTGGCAGCAACACCTGGCGCAGCTGGAGCAGTACGAACCGGAACTGGCCGATGAATTGCGCCGCATGCGCGCCGGCGAAATGCCGGAGCATTGGCAGGACGAACTGCCCCACTTCGACACCGACGCCAAGGGCATCGCCAGCCGCGCCGCCGGCGGCGAAGTGCTGAATGCCTTCGCACAACAAATCCCCTGGCTGCTGGGCGGCTCGGCGGACTTGTCGCCATCGACCAAGACCAACCTCACCTTCGACGGCGCCGGGCGTTTCAGTGCCGATGACTACAGCGGGCGCAACCTGCACTTCGGCATCCGCGAGCACGCCATGGGCGCGATTGCCAATGGCATGGCGCTGTCCTACCTGCGGCCGTACACCTCGACCTTCCTGGTGTTCAGCGACTACATGAAACCGCCGATCCGCCTGGCGGCAATCATGGAATTGCCAGTGGTGTTCGTATTTACCCATGACTCGATTGGCGTGGGTGAAGACGGCCCGACGCACCAGCCCATCGAACACCTGACGCAACTGCGCGCCACGCCAGGGTTGCTCACCTTGCGCCCCGGCGATGCCAACGAGACGTTGGAGCTGTGGAAGGTGGCCCTGGCACAAACCCATCGGCCGAGCTGCGTGGTGTTGTCGCGCCAGGCGTTGCCGACCTTGGATCGCACAAAGTATGCGGCGGCGTCTGGGGCGGCCAAAGGCGCTTATGTGTTGGCGGGTGCCGATAAGCCTGAGGTGCTGCTGTTGGCGACCGGCAGTGAAGTGAGCCTTGTGGTGGCGGCTTATGAGCAGTTGCAAGCTGAAGGCATTGCCGCTCAGGTCGTGTCGATGCCCAGCTGGGAATTGTTTGAAGACCAGGATCAGGCGTATCGCGACAGTGTCTTGCCGCCCGCGGTAAAAGCCCGTGTGGTGGTGGAGCAGGCAGGCCCGCTGGGTTGGGACCGCTACGTTGGGCAGACTGGCGCTAAAGTGGTGATGAACAGTTTTGGCGCGTCGGCGCCGTTGGCCAAGTTGCAGGAAAAGTTCGGGTTTACGGTGGAGAATGTGGTGAAGCAGGCCAAGGAGCAGATTCGACTGACTGGGCGTTGAGGCTGGGCGTTGAGGGGGCATTGGACTTGCTCCCTCAAAAAGTAAGCAAAAAGTCCTCGCCCCAACACTCGGTGCCTCGCTATGGCTCGGCATGCCCGCAATCCGTCAGTGATTTGGGGGGCGATTTCAGATCAAGATCAAAAGCGCAGATCAAAAGACTGCTGACTTCGTCATCGAAAAGAATGTAAGAGCCGGAGCAACAGCAACAGCAGAGCCATACTCGGTCAAAGGTGGGAGCTGGCTTGCCTGCGATGGCATCAACTCTGTGTGCCTGATATACCGAGGTGTCTGCATCGCAGGCAAGCCAGCTCCCACAGAAAAGCAGCTCTTCAGTGCATGCAAATCCGCAGTCGATCTCATATTCAAAACTGCATGCGCTCCCACATTTAGACCCCGCGGCATCAGGTAGATAGGCTTTTGCCTTGCACTTGATCTGGCTCTTGCTTCAACCACTCAGGTCGGCTTTCAGGCCGCCGTGCTGTAGATCTTGATCTTGATCTTGCTTTTGATCTGAGACGCCCCGTTAACCACGATGGCCGAACGCAGGCTTGAATCCGTGGGTAACCCGGCAGGACGCCGGGTTAGCCGCGCTGGGCCAAGGATGGCCCATCGCGGCGGCCCACGGATTCAAGCCGGAGTGAGGGCACACCGAGCCTAAGCGAGGTGCCGAGTGGTGGGGCACAGACCTTTTGGTTACTTTTGGGGCGTTTGCCAAAAGTGACCCGCTGTAAGAGCGGAACCATAAGCCGCCGTTACCCGAATAACGGATATGTACACCGACAAACCGCCATCGCAGGCAAGCCAGCTCCCACAATTAATCGGCGTTGAAACTTACACCAACTCCCGCGCCAGAAACGCTGCAGTACGGCTGGCTTTGCTCTTGGCCACCTTCTGCGGCGTACCACGAGCCACCACCTTCCCGCCCAAATCCCCAGCCCCCGGCCCAATATCAATCACCCAATCCCCCTGCGCCACCACGCGCATCTCATGCTCCACCACAACCACCGTGTGCCCCGCGTCCACCAGATGATTAAGCTGACTCAGCAAACGGTCCACATCCCGTGGATGCAAACCCGTAGTCGGCTCATCCAACACATACAACGTCGCGCCCCGGGCATTACGTTGCAACTCGGTCGCCAACTTGATCCGCTGCGCCTCACCGCCGGACAGCTCAGTCGCCGGCTGCCCCAACCGCAAATACCCCAGGCCGATATCACGCAATACCAACAACGAACGCAACACCCCAGGCTGCTCGGCAAACACCTCGACCGCCTGCTCCACGGTCAACCCCAGCACCTGGGCAATGCTCAAGCCTTGCCACTTGATCGCCAACGTCTCAGGGTTATAACGCGCCCCATGACACGTCGGACACGGCGCATACACGCTGGGCATAAACAGCAACTCGACACTGACAAACCCTTCCCCCTCGCAATGGGGGCAACGGCCCTTGGCAACGTTGAACGAGAACTGCCCGGCATCGAAATGACGCTTCCTGGCCGCCGGTGTTGCCGCGAACAATTTGCGCACGTTATCGAACAACCCGGTGTAAGTCGCCAGGTTAGAACGCGGCGTACGGCCGATGGGCTTCTGGTCCACCTGCACCAAACGTCGAATCTGTTCCAAACCGCTGCTGATCCGCCCACCACTGCTTTGCGGGGCATCGTCTTCAAGGCTCGGTTCTTCGTCGCTTTCCAGCACACGGCCCAAGCCTGTGCCCACCAGTTCCAACAGCGCCTGGCTAACCAGACTGGACTTGCCCGAGCCGGAAATACCCGTCACCGCCGTAAAGCAACCCAGCGGGAAATCCACGCTTAGATCCTTGAGATTATTACGCGTCACGCCTTCAAGCTTCAGCCACCCCGACGGCTCACGTCGCGTCGTGCTGCAAACGCGCCGCTCGGCAAACAAATACTCGCGCGTCTGCGAGGCCTGCACATCCGCCAAACCGGCAGGCGGACCGCTGTACAGCACTTGCCCGCCGTGCTCACCGGCAGCCGGCCCCACATCGATCAGCCAGTCGGCCCGGCGCATGGTTTCCAGGTCATGTTCCACCACAAACAACGAATTGCCGGCCGCTTTCAAACGCTCAAGCGCAGTAAACAATGCTTCGCCATCCGCCGGGTGCAGGCCTGCCGAGGGCTCGTCCAGCACATAGATCACGCCGAACAGCTGCGAGCCCAACTGGGTGGCCAGGCGCAGTCGCTGCAATTCCCCGGATGACAATGTAGGCGTGCTGCGCTCCAGGGACAGATAGCCCAAGCCCAACTCGGTGAGGGTGCTGACCCGCTCCAGCAAGTCCTGGGCGATACGCTGAGCCGCAAGGCGCTTTTCCACCGACAGCTTCATTTTGTCCTGCCCCGCCGCCACCGGGCGCAGCAGCTCGGCCAACTGCGCCAGCGACAGTTGCGACAGCGCGCCGATGTCCACCCCGGCAAACTTCACCGACAGCGCCGCCTTGTTCAGCCGCTTGCCCTCGCACGCCGGGCACGCACTGCCCTGCATGAACTGCGACACGCGCTTTTTCATCAGTGCGCTTTGGGTATGGCTGAAGGTGTGCAGGATATAGCGCCGCGCACCGCTGAACGTGCCCTGGTAGCTCGGCTCCAGCTTGCGTTTCAACGCGTCGCGGGTTTGCTGTGGGGTGAAGCCTGCGTACACCGGCACGGTCGGGGTTTCTTCGGTAAACAGAATCCAGTCGCGCTGCTTTTTCGGCAGGTCGCGCCACGGGATGTCCACGTCATAGCCCAGGGTCACAAGGATGTCGCGCAGGTTCTGCCCCTGCCACGCCAAGGGCCAGGACGCCACCGCACGCTGGCGAATGGTCAACGACGGATCCGGCACCATCAGCGCCTCGGTCACCTCATACACGCGGCCCAAACCGTGGCAGTGCGGGCAGGCGCCCTGGGGCAGGTTCGGTGAAAAGTCCTCGGCGTACAGCATCGCCTGCCCCGGCGGATAACTGCCGGCACGCGAATACAGCATGCGGATCAGGCTCGACAAGGTGGTGACGCTGCCCACCGACGAGCGTGCACTCGGCGTGCCGCGCTGCTGTTGCAGGGCCACGGCCGGGGGCAAGCCTTCGATAGCGTCCACATCGGGTACGCCGACCTGGTCAATCAGGCGCCGCGCATAGGGCGCCACCGATTCGAAATAGCGGCGCTGAGCCTCGGCATACACCGTGGAAAACGCCAGGGATGATTTGCCCGAACCCGAAACGCCGGTAAATACCACCAGGGCATCCCGGGGGATATCCACATCGACGTTACGCAGGTTGTGTTCGCGGGCGCCGCGCACGCGTACAAAGCCTGGGCGCTGGGCGGTGATCGGGGGGATGTTGCGCTGTGACGTCATGGGCAACCTTGTCTGGCGGTGAGCACGCTGCGCACCCGTTGCGTGAGGGCTTCGGGGCTGTAGGGCTTGCTCAGCAGATGAATGTCGGAGCTCAGCAAATGATTGCTGGAAAGAATGTCGCGGGTGTGCCCGGAGGTGAACAGCACCGCCACCGGCGGGTGCTGCACGCGCGCCCAGTCGGCCAGGTCGGTGCTTTTGACCCGGCCGGGCATCACCACGTCGGTAAAGATCAGGTCCGGCTGCACGCCGTTTTGCAGGGTTTGCATGGCCCGGTCACCGTCTTCGGCGGTCAGTACCGTGTAGCCCGATTGCTGCAGCAACTCGACCACGGTCAGGCGCACGCCTTCGTTGTCCTCGACCACCAGGATGGTTTCCTGGCCGCCACTGTGAGTCGCCTGCTCGGTGTCGACCTCACCACATTCGGGTTCCAGGCTGTGGGGGAAATACATCTGCACCACCGAGCCTTTGCCCTCCTCGCTCCGTACGTCCACATGCCCGCCGCTTTGGCGTACAAAACCGAACACCATGCTCAGGCCCAGGCCGGTGCCATGCCCTTCACGCTTGGTGGTAAAGAACGGCTCGAACGCACGTTTGAGTACCTCCTGGGGCATGCCGACACCGGTGTCGGTCACCGCCAGGCGCACGTATTCGCCCGGTTTGATGCTTTTACCGATGCAATCGCCGGGGTTGAGGATGATATTTTCGCCGCTGATGCGAATCACGCCTTCGCCTTGCATGGCATCGCGGGCATTGATCGCCAGGTTGAGCAGCGCGTTTTCCAATTGGTTGCGGTCGACATTGATGCACCAGGAATCCTGGGGCAGTTGCACGTCGATATGAATGGTTTCGCCCAGGGCGCGTTGAAGCAGCTCGCCCAAGCCTGCGTAGATGCGCTGCGGGTTGTACACCGCCGGTGACAACGGCTGACGACGCGCAAACGCCAACAGTTGCGAGGACAGCTTGGCACCGCGCTCCACCGCCGCGATGGCCGCCGTGACCCGGCGCTGCACCTGGGGGTTGTCCGGCTCGTGGCGGGCCAGCAGGTGCAGGTTGCCGGCGATCACTTGCAGCAGGTTATTGAAGTCATGGGCCACGCCGCCGGTCAGGCCGCCGATTGCCTCGAGCTTCTGGGATTGACGCAACTGGTCTTCGGCGGCGGAACGCGCTTGCACTTCGGCGGCGACGCGTTGCTCCAGGTTATGGGTGAGTTCCTGGCGCAGGCGCTCGGAATGCACGTGCTCGGTGGTTTCCACCACAATCGCCAACACCCCGGCTGGCTGCTGATTGTCCCCGGCGACGGGGCTGTAATAGAGGTCCAGCCAGACGGTTTCCGGCTTGCCGTTACGCAACAACACCAGGTCTTTGTTGTTAAACGTCAAGGTGCCGCCCGCTAGGCAGGTGTCGACCACGTGGCGATTGAACTCGGCCACCTCCGGCCAGCCCAGCTCCACCGGCGTGCCGAGCAAGTACGGATGCCGGCCGCCGGCAAACACCGAATAGCTGTCGTTGTAGATCATGTAGCCCGCCCGCCCCCACAGCATCACCATCGGCACGGGCGAGGCCAGCATCATCTGCACGTTGCAGGCCAGGCTGGCGCTCCAGGTGTCAATCGGGCCAAGATCCGTGGCGGACCAATCGAAGGCACGGATACGCTGGGCCATTTCACCGGACCAGCCTTCACAGCCGTAGGGGTTGGATAAAAATTGCATCGGTTGGCTCTGTGCAAAGAGAGGGTATTTGCAACGTTTTGGAGCGCGCCAGCGGCGGATGGTTTCACTTGTTATAAGTTAGGAGGTAATGGCGACAAAAACCACTGCCCTCAATGAAAATCCCGGCTGCGCACATGAATGCCTTCCAGCAGTGGCGTCAGGTCGGTGAGACGCCCGGCAATCAGGTGCCGCACCTCGCCCACCGCCTCCCAGCGCCCGTCGACTTTGAGCAGCCGCGAGCCGACCAGCGCCAGGCGCTGGCGTTCTGCCAGGTCGCGCCACACCACCACATTGAGGTTGCCGAATTCATCTTCCAGCGTCACAAAGGTCACGCCGCTGGCGGTGCCAGGGCGCTGGCGCCCGGTCACCAGACCGGCGACGCTGACATTGCGCCCATGCTCCACCGCCATCAGCTCCAAAGAGCTGCGGCAGCGGCGTCTACGCAACTCATCACGCAGCAACGCCAGCGGGTGCGGGCCGAGGGTGGTGCCAACCGTGGCGTAATCAGCCTGCAAGTCTTCACCAACCGTCGGCGCCGGCAATTGCACCGCCGCTTCGTCGGGGCTCGGCAGGCCCGCGAACAACCCCAGCTGTTTATGCACGCCTGCCACTTCCCAGCGTGCCCGGTGCCGGTTGCCCGCCAACGCACGCAAGGCCCCGGCATCCGCCAGCAACGCCTGGGCCCGCGCATCCAGGCCAGCGCGGTCGTCCAGGTCGGCAATGTCGCTGAACACTCGACGCTGGCGCGCCGCCTCGATGCGCCGCCCATCCTCCTCACGAAACCCCGAGATCATGCGCAACCCCAGGCGAATCGCCGGTTGCTGGCCGTCGACAGGCTCCAGGCTGCAATCCCAGTCACTGGCCAGCACATCCACCGGGCGGATCTGCAAGCGGTGGCGCCGCGCATCCTGCAGGATCTGGTCCGGGCTGTAGAAACCCATGGGCCAGCTGTTGATCAAGGCACAGGCGAACGCCGCCGGTTCATGGCACTTGAGCCAGCAACTGGCGTAGGTCAGCAAGGCAAAACTGGCCGCATGGGACTCGGGGAAGCCATAGCTGCCAAAGCCTTTGATCTGCTCGAAAATCTGCGCGGCAAATTCCTCGCTGTAGCCGTTCTTGAGCATGCCGGTGCGCAGACGCTGCTGATGCGGTTCCAGGCCGCCGTGGCGTTTCCAGGCGGCCATGGAGCGGCGCAACTGGTCGGCTTCGCCTGGGCCATAGTCGGCGGCAACCATGGCGATCTGCATCACCTGTTCCTGGAACAGCGGCACGCCCAAGGTGCGTTTCAACACTGCCTCAAGTTCCGGTGACGGATAAGTGGTGGGCTCTTCGTTATTCCGGCGCCGCAGGTACGGATGCACCATACCGCCCTGGATCGGCCCAGGCCGCACAATCGCCACCTCAATCACCAGGTCGTAGAAGTTCTGCGGCTTGAGCCTGGGCAGCATCGACATCTGCGCCCGCGACTCGATCTGGAACACGCCGATGGTGTCGGCCTTGCTGATCATTGCGTAGGTGGCCGGGTCTTCTTTGGGTATGCCTGCCAGAGACATATCGCGATTGCGATGGCGGCGCAGCAAGTCGAAGCAGCGGCGGATCGCGCTGAGCATGCCCAACGCGAGGATATCCACCTTGAGCAGGCCCACGGCGTCGAGGTCATCCTTGTCCCACTGGATAATGGTGCGCTCGGCCATGGCGGCATTTTCCACCGGCACCAGGGTGTCCAGCGGGTATTCGGAAATCACAAAACCGCCAGGGTGCTGGGACAAGTGCCGGGGAAAACCGATCAGTTGTTGAGTCAATGTCAGCACACGCCGCAGGATCGGGCTTTGCGGGTCGAAGCCGCCTTCGCGCAGGCGTTCCAGCGGCGGCGCATCTTCACTCCAGCGCCCGCAACAGTCGGCCAGCGCGTTGATCTGGTCCGGCGGCAAACCGAGGGCCTTGGCCACATCACGCACCGCGCCGGACGCGTGATAACTGCTGACCACCGCCGTCAACGCCGCGCGGGTGCGGCCGTAGCGTTGGAACACGTACTGCAGCACTTCTTCGCGGCGTTCATGTTCGAAGTCCACGTCGATATCCGGCGGTTCATTACGCTCCTTGGACAGGAAACGCTCGAACAGCATGCTCGTCAGGCTCGGGTCGATTTCGGTGATGCCCAAGGCAAAACACACCGCCGAGTTGGCGGCCGAGCCACGGCCCTGACACAGGATCGAACGGCTGCGGGCGAAGCGCACGATGTCGTGCACCGTCAGGAAGTAGCTTTCGTAACCGAGGTCGCTGATCAACTGCAATTCCTTGTTGATCTGCTGCAAGGTCTTGGCGTCAACACCGTGCGGCCAGCGCTGGGCAATGCCTTCCTCGGTCACGGTGCGCAGCCAGGATTGGGCATCATGGCCGGCGGGCACCAGTTCGCGTGGGTAGTGGTAGCGCAACTGGCTGAGATCAAAGGTGCAACGTTTCGCGATGGCCAGGGTTTCATCACGCAGCGCTTGCGGGTACAACGCTGCCAGCGCGTCGAGGCTGCGTAAATGCCGCTCGCCATTGGGGTGCAGGCGCGTGCCGGCTTCGGCCACCGGCACGTGATGACGGATCGCGGTCATGGTGTCTTGCAAGGCCCGGCGACCCCGCGCGTGCATATGCACATCGCCGCAAGCCACCGCCGGGATCTGCAGGCTGGCAGCCAGGGCCAGGCGCTGCTGCAAATAGCGCGCATCGTCCTGACCGCAGTGCAGGTGCACCGCCAGCCACAGGCGTTCGGCGAAGGTGTGTTGCAGCCATTGGAGGGTGGCCTGGGTGTCGCTGTCTTCGGCCACCCACAGCGCCAGCAGGCCGGGCATGGGCTGTTCGAAGTCGGCGTGCAGCAGGCGGTAACGGCCTTTTTCGGCGCGGCGGCGAGCCAGGGTGATCAGGCGGCACAGGTGTTGATAGCCGCTGAGATCTTCGACCAGCAACACCAGTTTCGGGCCGTTTTCGATGCGCACTTCGCTGCCGATAATCAGCGGCAAATCCACCGCCTTCGCCGCCTGCCAGGCTCGCACGATGCCCGCCAAGGTGCATTCGTCGGTGATCGCCAGGGCGCTGTAGCCTTGGCGCTTGGCACGTTCGAACAGCTCCAGCGCACTGGACGCGCCGCGCTGGAAACTGAAACTGGACAGGCAATGCAGCTCGGCATAGCTCATGCGAACCAGCCTTGCAGCCACAGCCCGTCGTTCTGCCCCACACAGCGATAGGCCCAGCCTTGCTGGCCGGCACGGGTGCGGATCAGGTAATAGTCGCGGCGGATATCGGCGCCGTCCCACCAGCCGGATTCGATGCGCTCCGGGCCCATCAGGATCTGCACGCCCTGCTCGGCCAGCAAGGTCGGTTCAGTCAGCAACCAGCCGGGGCGCTGCACCTTGTGCAAGGTCGGGCACGCACGGCTGTCGGCGCTCGCCTGCCAGGCACATTCGGGGCGGTGGTCGGCATGAAAGCGCAGGCTTTGTACGGCCTCATCGCCAAGCCGTGCGCGCAAGCGTTCGCGCAGTTGCTCCCAAGGCAAGGTTTGTTGCGGGCGATCGTCGAACAGGTCCTGGCGTTGCGGCACAAACACCGGCAGGTCCTGGGCCACCAGGCGGAACCCGCGCACCGGAGAGGTGACTTGCACCTGTTCCAGGCGGCCACGGGCCAGTTCGAACAGCATCGACGGTTCGCGCTCGGCACTGAGCAGGCCGACCTTGATCACACTGTCGGGCGCCTGGGCGTGTTCCAGGTGCAAGTCAAAGCGCTGCACGCCACTGTCGCGCCCGCAGAGGAAGGCGCACAAGTCACCGGTCAGGCGCCGTAACGGGAACAGCAGCGCCTGGTGTGACTGCACGTCGAAATTCAGCTCGATGCGCACGTCGAACTGATCCGGCGGCTGATAAAACGCCAGGGCCAGTGGGCGCTGCCCACTCAGGGCATCCAGGTGCTTGAGCAAGCCGGCGTCAAAGCGTCGCGCCAGGGTGTGCCGAGGCAACGCCTGCACCTGGGCCAACGTACGCAGGCCCATGCGTGACAAGGCCGTGGACGTCTGCGGGTCAAGACCGGCGCGGTCGATAGGCAGTGGCGCCAGCGCCTGCTGCAAGGCGTCCTCGCCGATCGCCAAACCATCATAAATATTCGCCAGCACCCGCGCCGCCGCCGGGTTGGGCGCGGCGACGATACGGTGGCGAAAGCCCAATTCGGTCAATTCCTGGCGCAAGCGCGCCTCGAACTGCGGCCATGGCCCGAACAGGCCCAGGCTCGACTCGATCTCGAACAGCAACGCACGCGGGTAATACACGCTGACCTGGGAGCTGAAACGGTAGGCCCAGGCGGCGAGGAACTGCTGCCAGCGCTCGATTTCGGCGGGGTCGTATTCGGCGCTGGCAAAGGTTTTGGCCAGGGCATGCGCGGCCGTCAGCGATTGACCTGATCGCAGGCCCAAGGCGCGGGCGGCGGCATTGACGGTTTGCAGCACGCGGCGCTGCGGTGTGCCGGCCAGCAGTACCAACGGTTGATCCGGCTCAGGGTGCACACGCTGCACCCCGTCCAGCGCCAATTGCGGGAAGACAATACACACCCAGCGCATGGCAACCTCAGTGCCCCGCCAGTGCTATCGGCGCCGGGTGGGCCAAGCCGCCCCGGCACTTGAGCACCCGCACTTGCGCAGGTTTTGCCTCGACGGCCAGGCGCAAGGCGGCGGGCGATGAATTGACCGCCTCGCTCAAAGCGCGCCAGGCAAACGCCAGGGTTTGCCCGGTCTCGGCCGCCACCTGCAAGCGCCGCAAGGCGCGGTCATCGGCCTTGCGCGGCCAGCACAGCACCGCGCCGCAACTGCCCGAACGCAGGCACTGCTCCACCGCCCACAACACGTCGCGCGCCTCGGCCTGGATCACCGAAAGCTGGCGCAAATCCACCCCGGCGTTCTGCCAGGCGTGGGGGTACGGCGTGTAGGGCGGCGCCACCAGCACAATCCGCTCGCCCGCCGTTGATAAGCGGGCCAGGGTTGGCAACACCAATTGCAGCTCGCCAACGCCCTCCTTCGCCATCAGGATTTCACTCAGCGCCGACTCCGGCCAACCGCACGTGGGCAACACCGCGTCCAGCGCCGCCAGCCCAGTGGGGTGCACGCTGGCCGGTGGCACGGCGGGCCGGCCTTTCCAGACGCGGCCGCCATTGAACAGCGTATCCAGAGCAACGACGGCGCCCATCAACCTTGCCTCACCAGGCCGCAGAACACCCCTTCGATGGCCAGGTCCTGATCCGGCCCGACCACAATCGGTTGATACGCGGGGTTGCGCGGCAGCAGGCGCACCTGCTCGCCGTGGCGCTCAAAGCGTTTGATGGTGACTTCACCGTCCAGGCGTGCCACCACAATCTGCCCGTTCAAGGCTTCGGCGCTGCGGCGTACGCCCACCAGATCGCCGTCGAGGATGCCGTCTTCGATCATCGAATCGCCCTGCACACGCAGCAGGTAATCCGGGGTTTTGGCGAAAGTGGCGGGGTCGAGTTGCAGACGATTGTGCACTTCGGCATCGGCGCCGATGGGCAGGCCGGCGGCGACACGGCCGAGTACGGGCACGTCCAGCCATTCGGGACGCGCCGGTTGGTTGAGCAGGCGGATGCCACGGGCCTGGTTGGGGTTGACCTCGATGAAGCCGGCTTCGGTCAGGGCCACCACGTGTTTGCGAGCGACGCTGCGCGAGGCAAAGCCGAACGCCTCGGCGATCTCGGCGAGGCTTGGGGGCTGGCCTTGTTGCGCGATACGGTCGCGGATGAAGGTCAGGATGGCGGTGCGGCGGGGGGTCAGGGTTGTCATGGAGTACATTTGTACTCTTGTGGGAAATTTCTGACAATAGCCGGTAGTCGGGATTGGGGGGCTGTTGGGGTTGGGGTTGGGGTTGGGGTTGGGTGCATATCCATTATTTGGGTAACGGCGGCTTATGGTTCCGCTCTTACAGCGGCTCACTTTTTGAGGGACCAAAAAGTAAGCAAAAAGTCCTCGCCCCAACACTCGGTGCCTCGCTGTGGCTCGGCATGCCCGCAATCCGCCAGTGATTTGGGGGGCCGCCGCGATGGGCCATCCTTGGCCCAGCGCGGCTAAACCGGCATCCCTGCCGGTTTACCCCCCAAATCCCTGTCAGATTCCGGCCATCGTGTTTGACGGGGCGATTTCAGATCAAGATCAAAAGCACAGATCAAAAGACCGCTGACTTCGTCATCGAAAAGGATGTAAGGGCCAGAGCAACAGCAACTGCAACTGCAACTGCAACTGCAACTGCAAAGCCATACTCGGTCTAATGTGGGAGCTGGCTTGCCTGCGATGGCATCAACTCGGTGTGTCTGATGTACCAAGGTGTCTGCATCGCAGGCAAGCCAGCTCCCACAGAAAAGCAGCTCTTCAGTGTATGCAAATCCGCTTTTCGCTTTTCGCTTTTGATTCAACCACTCAGGTCGGCTTTCAGGCCGCCGTGCTCTGCTTTTGATCTTGCTTTTGATCTGAGGCGCCCCGTTAACCACGATGGCCGAACGCAGGCTTGAATCCGTGGGTAACCCGGCAGGACGCCGGGTTAGCCGCGCTGGGCCAAGGATGGCCCATCGCGGCGGCCCACGGATTCAAGCCGGAGTGCGGGCATGCCGAGCCTAAGCGAGGCACCGAGTGGTGGGGCACAGACCTTTTGGTTACTTTTGGCTGGGCCGGCATTCCGGGCGTTTGCCAAAAGTGACCCGCCGTAAGGGCGGAACCCTAAGTAGCCGTTACCGCAGCAACGGATATGTACTCAATCACCAGCCATCTTTAAGCATCCGCAATTCCAGATGCTGCAACAGCATAATGGTCTTGCCATCGACAATCTCCCCACTCTGCACCATCGCCAGCGCCTGCTCAAACCCCAACTCCAGCACTTCGATATCCTCACCCTCCTCCTCCAGCCCGCCCCCCGTACCAATCTGATCCGCCTGCGTATACTCACCGATAAAAAAGTGAATCCGCTCAGTCACCGAACCTGGACTCATAAACGCCGCATAGATTTTTTCCACATGGCCGACGCGATACCCGGTCTCTTCCTCAGCCTCCAGGCGAATACGTTCTTCAGGACTGGCATTGTCCAGCAACCCGGCAGCCGTTTCGATCAAGTAGCCGGGGTAATCGTTGACAAACGTAGGCATGCGAAACTGCCGGATCAACAGCACCGTGCGCTGCCCACGGTTGTACAACAGGATGGTCGCGCCATTGCCCCGGTCATACACCTCACGAGTCTGGGCCTGCCAGCTGCCATCCTGGCGACGCAGGTCGAAGCTGTACTTTTTCAAGTTGTACCAGCTGTCTGAAAGGGTTTCTTCAGCGGTGATGCGAATAGGGCTGTTGTCCATGGTCGGGCCTTTGCTCATAGAAGCCGGGAGCATGTCGCGCCAGCAATACCAGCGTCAAGCGGCCTGCTTACGGATACAATCGCCACCCAAGAAGGATCGCCAGGTTCACGCCAATGATGCTGCACATCCCGACGCTATTGATGGTAGCCATGTTCGTGTTCGGCCTCATGGGCCTGCTCACGGTACATGCCTGGAGTCGTGGCCGCGAACCGACCCTGGGCTATCTGGGCAGCATGCTGCTGCTAGCCGCCCTGGGCACCGGGCTGATTGTGGTGCGCGGCGTGGGCATGGACTTTGTCGCGCTGGTCATCGGCAACGTGGTGCTGCTGCTCAGCGCCGCCATGAACTGGACCGCCATGCGCACCTTCGTGCAACAAAAACCCAATGTACCGGGCATCCTCGCCGGCGCCGTCCTGTGGTTGCTGATGTGTTTGGTGCCGCCGTTCTATGGCTCGCTGTCGGCGCGCGTCACCCTGTATTCACTATTGGCTGCCGGCTACGGCGTGCTGTCGGCGCTGGAGCTGTGGCGCAAGCGCAAAAGCCTGGAAGTGGCCTACGTGCCGGCCCTGGTGCTGACGTTGTGGCACACCGGTTTTTATGGCGTGCGCGCCTTTACCGACCCTGGCCTGCCGATCAACAGCGAACGGGCCTCGGAGAGTGAAAGCACGCCGTTTTTTGCATTCATGCTGTTTGAGTCGATGCTGTACGCCATCGGTATCGCCTACGTCACCTTGGCGATGGTCAAGGAGCGCGCCGAGTTGCGCTTCAAGGCCGCCGCCTTCAGTGACGCGCTGACCGGCATCGGCAACCGCCGCGCCTTTATGCTCAAGGGTGAAAACCTGCTGCACCGCCATCAATGCGCGGCCCTGTTGCTTTGCGACCTGGACCACTTCAAACGCCTGAACGACAGCTTCGGCCATCCCATGGGCGACCAGGCGTTGATTGCCTTCAGCCAGGTGCTGCAGGACGCGTTACGCAACGAGGATGTGTTCGCACGCATTGGCGGCGAAGAGTTCGCCTGCCTGTTGGCAGGCAGCGATGAAACCGATGCGTTGGCAGTGGCCGAGCGAATCCGCCTGGCGTTTGCGCGGTTGGAATTGCTGGCGCCGGGCTTTCTGAGTGTGAGTATCGGCATCGTCACCACCCAGGCAGCGGGCAGTGACTTATCGCATTTATTGTCCCAGGCCGACCAGGCGCTGTACCTGGCCAAGGCGCAGGGGCGTAATCGGGTTCAACTGGTCACGCCGGCCTGAGCCAGCGGCTGCTTGATGCGCGACCACGCGGCGGCGACTTCTTGCGCATTGGCCGCCTTGATGCGTGCGAGATTGCGCGGGTACTCCACGCCTGGGTTTTCGGTGAAGCGCGTGGCGGTGAATTGACCATTGCTGGCGCGCAGAATGTAGCCCGTGTCCTGACACTGCCCAGAGGCCAGGAACACTACGCCCGGCGTCACCCATTCTGGCTTGAGTTCATCCGGTTCGTCGGTCACGCCCCACATGCGCGTCTTGGCCACCGGCGAGATCGCGTTGACGTTGATGCCGGCCTCGGCGCCTTCATGGCTCAGTGCATTCATGATGCCCAATTGCGCCATCTTGCCGGCGCTGTAAGCCACCAGCCCGGTTTGCTCGTACTCCACGTACATGGCGCGGTCGGAGGTGGTCAGGATAATGCGCGGCGCCGCTGAGCGCAGCAGCTGCGGCCAGGCGTGCTTGCACAGCCAGAGCGGCGCGTAAAGGTTGATGTCCATGGTGCGCTGGAGGAACGCGGCGTCGAGGTCGGCGATGTTCTGGTAACCGACCCAACCGGCGTTATGGATCAGGATATCGAGCTGGCCGTAAGCCTCGATGGTGAAGCTGATCAGTTGTCGGCAACCCTCGTCCGTAGACAGGTCGCCGCCATGCCCGAGCACCGCCAGCCCTTCGGCCTGCAAGGCTGCGGCCGCCGCGTGCACCACCGATGCATCAGTGCCGACGCCTACCTTGTCGGCGCCGATATCGCTGATCACCACCCGCGCGCCACCTTGGGCCAGCGCCCGTGCATAACTGAGGCCCAGCCCACGCGCGCCGCCGGTGATAATTGCCGTTTTGCCGGTGAAATCCATGTCTGTGCTCTCCTGTTCGGCCGTCCACCCTAACAACCCGCGTACGGATTGTTCAAGGCTGCAATACTTTGCAAGCAATCCTCCTCTACGGCCGTCGAATTAATGCCTGCCGGCCCACGCCATCTGGTAAAACGCCTGCTTCGCCTTTGTCCTGGAACCTTCATGTCCTCTCGTTTTCTGTCCCGCCTGGGCCTGCGCTGGGTTCCCCTGCTGTGCATGGCCATCCTGATTGTCGGCCTGCCGGTGGGCTGCGCCGTGCTGCAACACAAGGAGCGTGAGCTGGTGTTTCGCATCGAGCCGGGCACCGCCGGCTGGTACACCGGCCTGCCCAAGGCGGTGCAGGAATTCGATATCAAGCCGGCCAGTTTCAAATCGGGGCAGAATCTGCACGGCTGGTGGTACCCGGCAGACCACAAGGATGCGCCGGCGATCCTCTACCTGCACGGCGTGCGCTGGAACCTTACCGGGCAGTTGTTTCGCATTGAACAGCTGCACGCGCTGGGCTTCTCGGTGCTGGCCATCGACTATCGCGGGTTTGGCCAGAGCCACGGTGATTTGCCGTCGGAAACCAGTGTGTATGAGGACGCGCGCATTGCCTGGGAACGTTTCCAGATATTGCAGCCCGACCCCGGCAAACGCCTGATCTACGGGCATTCGCTGGGCGGCGCCGTGGCTATCGATCTCGCCGCTGAGCTGAGCAAACAAACGCCTGTGCCGGTGCGCGGGCTGGTGATCGAGTCCACCTTTACTTCCCTGGGGGATGCGGCCACCGCCGTGGCCAATACCTCATTGCCGGTGCGTTGGCTGCTGTCGCAGAAATTCGATTCCATCGACAAGATTGCCGACGTGCACATGCCGTTGCTGGTGGTGCACGGCCTGGCCGACCAATACGTGCCACCGCGTTTCAGCCAGCAGTTGTTTGAAGCCGCCCAGGAGCCCAAGCGGTTGCTGCTCGTACCCGGCGCCACCCACAACAACAGCATGAGCCTGGCGGGTCGCAGTTATGGCCAGGCATTGGAAAAACTCATGCAGGCGAAGATGCCAGCAACGACGCCAGCAACCATCGCCACGCACTCCACAGGTCGCGACGGCGAGTCGTAATAGCAGTTTTCGGCACTGGGTTCGCGCTTGGCTGTCAAGCGCCAACCCTGCCCATACTGGCCCAAAACAGAATCTGATCAAATATTAACCGAAGGTTAAATCGCCAACCCTGCCGGGCCTTCGCAAAGTTATCCACAGAGATACCCACGGTTTTCGTGGACAACTCTTTTTACTTTTTTACGATTTTTTTGCTCATCAAACCCCTGTGGGAAAGCTACCCGGCAGCAAAATCTCGCGATTCACATCGCGTATATCGTTATAGCCACACAGTGCCATCGACACATCCAGCTCGCGGGCGATGATGTCAAGGGCCTTGGCCACACCCGCCTCGCCCAACGCGCCCAACCCATACAAATGCGCGCGGCCGATCATGGTGCCTTTGGCGCCGAGTGCCATGGCCTTGAGCACGTCCTGGCCGGAGCGAATGCCGCCATCGAGCCACACTTCAATCTGCTCGCCCACAGCCTCTGCAATCGCCGCCAATTGGCTGATGCTCGACGGTGCGCCATCGAGCTGGCGGCCACCGTGGTTGCTCACCACCAGCGCATCCGCACCGCAATTGGCGGCCAGCCGCGCGTCTTCCACATCCAGGATGCCCTTGATAATCAGCTTGCCGCCCCAGCATTGCTTGATCCATTCCACATCGTCCCAGCTCAGGCGCGGGTCGAATTGCTGGCCGATCCAGGATGACAGCGAAGTGATATCGGCCACGCCTTTGACATGCCCGACGATATTGCCGAAGCCATGGCGCTTGGTGCCGAGCATGCCCGCCACCCAGCGCGGCTTGGTCAGCATATTGAGGATATTCGGCACGGTCAGCTTGGGCGGCGCCGACAAGCCGTTGATCAAGTCTTTGTGGCGTTGGCCGAGGATCTGCAAATCCAGAGTCAGCACCAACGCGTCCACACCGGCAGCCTTGGCGCGCTCGATCAACTGCTGCATAAACACGCGATCACGCATCACATACAACTGGAACCAGAACGGTTGGCCAACGTGGGCGGCGATGTCTTCCAGCGAACAAATGCTCATGGTCGACAAGGTATAACGCACGCCAAAAGCGGCAGCCGCGCGGGCGGTGAGGATCTCGCCATCGGCATGCTGCATGCCCGCCAGCCCAGTGGGCGCCAAAGCCACGGGCATGGCCATGTCCTGGCCGATCATGCTGGCGCGGATTGAACGCTCATCAATATTGCGCGCCACCCGCTGACGAAATTGGATGCGGGCAAAATCGCTTTCATTTGCCCGGTAAGTGCTTTCAGTCCAGGAGCCGGAGTCGGCGTAATCGTAGAACATCCGTGGGACACGTTTTTGCGCGAGCCTGCGTAAATCTTCGATGGTTGTGATCAACGGCATCTAGGTCACCTCTCCCTGAACTGAGCCTGGAGAGTAGCCGCCCATCGGCTTGGTAACCAGCCATTGCGTTTGCGTGGACGGGCGATTAATCTTGCACAAACACGCAAAAAGACGCACAAACATGCATAACACACATCAAGCTATCGACCTGCCTTCATTGCGCAAACAGAAGATTTTGCTGCTGCTGGAGCGCGACGGCAAAGTCACTGCGTCAGAATTGGTCGAGCACTTCGCCGTGTCCCAGGACACCATCCGCCGCGACCTCGGCGAACTCGCCGCCGCCGGGCTGCTGCAACGCGTACACGGCGGCGCCCTGCCCCGGCCCAAAGACACCGGCAAGGATTTTTTCACCCGCGTCGGCGAGACCAACGAAGCCAAGCGCCACCTCGCGCAACTCGCGGCGGACCGCGTAGAAGACGGCCAGATTGTGCTGTTCGATTCGGGCTCAACCACGCTGCGTATCGCCCAGTCATTGCCGCACGCCATTCGCCTGACGGTGGTCACGCCGTCACCGATGATTGCCATCGCCTTGGCGGACCACCCAAATGTCAAAGTGATTTTGGCCGGTGGCCAGATCAACCCGGCGACCCTCTCCACCAGCGGCCACGAAGCTGTACGCCTGATTCAGAGCATCCAGGCAGACCTGTTGTTTACCGGTGTCTGTGCATTGCACCCGCAAGTGGGCATCACTTCGCTGCACTTCGATGAAGTAACGGTCAAACAAGCCCTGCTCGACAGCGCCTCCCACGTGGTGGCCGTGACCATGGCCGACAAGCTCGGCGCGGTAGAACCCTTTGTGGTGGCGCCGTGCAACCGTATTCATACGCTGATCACCGAGTGGCATGTGCCGAGTGTCGAGGCGTATGAGCAACTAGGCTTGGAAGTGCTGCGGGTAGAGGTCGAGTAGCAACAAGCCATCGGTCACGGCGTGATTGAATCAGCAGGCAGCCCAGTTGCTCCCCCAAGTGCAAGCACTGTTCAAGGAACTCATCCAGTACCGTCTCGCAGAGCTGCAAGCGCAGTTCATGGGTGATGCCCTTGGGCGCCTTGACCGAAAACCGAACGCCCGCAAAGTCCGGCCAGTGTGCGCGCGGCAGACTCCAGCCGGCACAGCCCACGAATAGCGGTGCCATCAAAACAGAACCTTGGCCGCGTCACGCATGAAAATCTCGATGGTTTTTGGCCCCACGCCGTCGAATTCGGCCAGGCGTTTTTCGAAGGCCTCACGGTTTTCGCTGGCGCTGCGCATGTGGCTGATCTTGCCCGCGTACTCGGCATTCAACTTGGCGCTGAGGTCCAGCAGACGCTGCGCCGTGCTTTCGTCGTAACGCACGTAATGGGCACGGCCGAGCATCGAAACCAGCTCACGCGACGTGCAATGTTGCAACTTGCGTGCAGTGTCGCGGCCCTCTTGCTCCACGATCACCTTGTAAGCCTGCGCCGCGATGGGCGCCTGAATACGCTTGCCCATCAGGAAGCTGGCGATAAACCACTTGAACAGGCTGGCGTCATCGTCGGGCGCAAGCTCAATGCCCAGTTCAGACGCCGTGATCGAACGGGCCATGCTCAGTGGCCCAGCTTGCGCTCGGCCTTGGCGGCCTGCTCGTTGATGGCGTCAGTCTGGCGTTCAGTGTCCTTGATCGACGTGGGCGTCAACACTTTGTCCACGGCTTTGGTCTTCGGGTTGGGCTGTTCCAGCGTCTGCCCCTTGGCAGGTTGTTGACGGCCTTTCTGGGCATCTTCAGAGCTGATGGGTTCCGGGGTTTTGTCGACAGTCTTGGGATCGGTCATGGTGAGTCTCCAGGCAATTGAAGGCCCGCAAAAAGCAGCAGGCGTCTATGCAGCAGAGGCCAGCGATTTTCGATAGTTCAGGATTTTTGCAGGTCGGCCCTCCTCGAAAACCACCCAAGAAAAAAGTCCAAATTAATTTAAACCTTTGCCGCCCACGCTCGATCCACTCTCCCACACCGCATGATTAATCCATCCAGCAGGAGAGACTCGACCATGAGCTCACAACTCAACGGCAAGAACATCCTCATCATCACCTCCAACACCGGCATCGAGCGCGACGAGCTGCTCAAGCCTCTGCAAACATTGCGTGGCTATGGTGCGACGGTGACGCATGGCTCCAGCAAAGGCGGCACCGTGCAGACGTTCGTCGGCGACACCGAGAAGGACCAGACCGTGGAATCCGAGGTCAAGCTGTCGCAGGTGCTGAGCAGCGACTTCGACGCGCTGGTGATTCCCGGTGGCACCGTGAATGCCGACACCCTGCGTCAGGACGCGGCCGCATTGAAGCTGATCAACGACTTCGTCAAAGCCGGCAAAACCGTCGCCGCCATCTGCCACGGGCCATGGGCGCTGATCGATGCCGGCGTGATCGAAGGCAAGACGCTCACCGCGTACAAGAGCGTGCGCATCGACCTTGAAAACGCCGGCGCTGCAGGCGTGGTGGATGCCCAGGTCAAGGAGTGCAAGGCCAATGGCTGGACCTTGATCACCTCGCGCACACCGGATGACCTGCCGGCATTCAACGAAGCGATTGCCAAGGCGGTCGCGGGATAACGGGCAGGCTTGAACGCAAACAGGCGCCCGGGGGCGCCTGTTTGCTGTGTGGCTTGTGTTCAGTGTTTACGGTGCTATTTATTTATGGTGCTGGTTATTTACGGTGCTGGGCCATCTCGCGTTTTGGCCCGAACATGGCCCAGGCGATCAGCCCGAACAACGGCACAAAAATCAGAATGATCAACCACAACCCCTTGGTCTCCCAGCCGCCGGTGCTGCGCAACACGATGTTGATCGCCCACAATTCCAACGCCAGCAAAATCACCGCCAGCACGATCCAGATATAGTCTATTTGCATACATCACCTCCTGAGGTCGTATGCATTAGGTCAAGGGATCGGCGTGAGGGTTCATTAAAAATATCGCTTCATGGCCTTTCGTCGTGGCGGCGAAAAAAATCAAAACTTTGCCGGATCCCCTGCACTCCCAATTAGTGCCTCCCTTTGGATTCAGAGCAAGGGCAGCTTTTGACAGGTGAAGCATGGAAAAGGATTCTCGTCATGAAGACCGGTATTTCCTGCAAGATCGTGTTAGTGATTTGCCTGACCGGGTGCTTGGCAACACCCGCCTACGCAGCCTTCGGCGATGCCGTACCCGGTTCGGCCCTGCCTCCGGGCACCTACCCCAGCAGCCCGTCGGACAGCAACAAAAAAGCTGAAACGCCGCCGAAGGAAAAGACCTCCTCCAGCGGCACGTCAACTCAGCAGCAAGGCGGGAAGAAAACCCAGAAAAAAGCCCCCAAAAAAGGCCGTTGACCTAGCGCCATAACCGGCGGGCGCCTCCCGTCATGCGTCGCAACACCTGCGGATTGCCGCGCAGAGAATGCACGATCACCATGCCGATATGACCGACGATCAACACCAGCATTGTCCAGCCCAGCAAGCTATGAAAATTGCGCCCCAGGTCAATCATCCACTGGATTTTATCGCCCTCGAAACCCGCCATTATCGGCAGGCCAAACGCCGAAAACTCACGACCGGAGCCGTACTGGCGTACCAGCCCGATAACAGGGATAAGGAACATCAGCGCATACAGCACAGCATGCCCGACAGCAGCCGCACGGTTGAAACTCGGCGGGCGGTTTTGCCGGTTCAGCAGGTTCCAGCCGGCTCGCAGTATCAGCAGCACCAGCAAAAGCAGGCCCGCCGACTTGTGATACGGCCATAGCCACTTGTCCAGCGCAGAATCGGAGGACAGGAAGTGGACAACCGCCGAGCAATAACTCCAGGCAAACACAATTGCCATCAACCAATGCAAGGCCCGACTGACCGGGTCGTAGCGGTCGCTCGCGCAGAAGGAATGGGGCATCTCATCAGAAGTTTTCGTCATCTCAGCCTCTTATTAGTCTGTGCATTACAAAGACCGTGAAGATGGCATTCCCGGCAAAAAAATAGAATTGATGAGGATGCCCGCACGGAACATCAGGCCGTTTCCTACGAGATAATGGGACGCTCTTGTAGGCGGCGCGGTCAGCCCGTAAGAAAGAGCGAGGGCTGCTGCGCAGCCCAACGCAGGGCAAGCCTGCTCGCCACAGTGACGGTGATCGTTCTGGAGCCACAGTGTCACCCAATGGGTTCGCCAGAACCTCAAGGCACCGGCAACCAGCCGCGGAAACCGTTTTTGGCCAGCGGGCACCAGGCAAAGTCGCCTGCCGGGTCCGGCAGTATCTGATGCTCAACGCCCGCCAAGGCGCTGCCCTTCCAGTCGAACACCCTTGCGTCTCGCCAGGCCAGGACCACGCCCTGGGCCTGGCTTTCATCGGCATTGATCCAGCGTGCTGCCGCGGCCGCCATAAAGGCTTCGATCGGCTCCTCATCGATGCGCGTCCGATACGAGGACGCCAACAGCCAGCGGCACACATTCAGGTGATAGGTCCAATCCTGGGCGACCTGGTTGCGATAGGCCCAGGTCATGAAGCTGCGAAACAGGTTCAAGCCCTCCGGCGGGTCGAGCTTGAGCAGCGCCGGGCAGATATCGAACAAGGTGTGCCAATACGGCAACAGGCGTGCATCCAGGTGCACGAAGCAGCGCGAATTGCTTGGGTATTCGGGGCGCAAGGGTTCGGCGCGCAAACGCCGGGATGCCTTGCTGACCAGGCGGCTGGCGCCTGCTGGCAAAGGTGGGTTCATGAAACGCACTCACAGTCGTGACGATAGAACGCCTCCTGATCACAGGAAGCCCAAGGCACACGTCAGAAAGTGGGGGAAGCGCGAGGGTTGGCCGACGGCCAGCAATAGCGTGGCGGTGCCTTGTTGCGCCGTTCATGGGCCGGGCGCGGGGTTTGCCCAAGGCCGAGCAGCCAGGCCAGGCCGATCATGAACACGATGGCCACGGTCACGGCCGCGCACACCGGGCAGGCAAAGTAGTTCGAGATGTTGCTGGAGGCCGTGTTTCCTGACCCTTTGTCGGAAAGCGGCGCCTGGCTGCCGTCCGCCGAACAGAACGCCCCGCCGATACCATTGAGCTGCAGGCCCATCATCTGCCCATGCCCCAAACCGCAGACGAACAGGTTCATCAGCACGCAGAAGTACAGGGCCCAGGCGATCAGTGAACGGTCGGGGTGGCTCAATTTCATGGCGGCGACTCTACCACCGAAGCCGCAAAAGGATGAAGCGCCACGCGCCCCTGTGGCAGAACGTCGCAGATTACGTGGGCTGGCCGGGGTTGGTAGACTGTGCGCCCGCATCATTACTCCTTTTCAAAGCCTGAACTGTAGATCCAGAGCAATGCAGGCGTTTCACAGGATGCACAGTTGATGAGTACGTTATTCACCCGCCGCAAAGTGCTGACCGGTATGGGCCTGCTGGGCCTGGGCAGCCTGCTGGGCGGCTGTGACTACAGCCCCAAGCTGAACTTCAAGTACGGCAAGGACCTCAGTGACAAGATCATGGGCCGCACCTTCAAGCTCAAGAACACCGACGGCGAAACCGTCACCCTGAGTTCGTACCGTGGCCTGATGCCGGTGGTGTTCTTCGGCTTCACCCAATGCCCGGCCGTGTGCCCCACCACCCTGGCGCGTGCCGCCCAGGCCAAGAAGCTGATGGGCCGCGATGGCAAAATCATGCAGGTGGTGTTTATCACCCTCGACCCCGAGCGTGACACACCCGAATTGCTCGACCGCTACGTCAAGGCCTTCGACCCCAGCTTCGAAGCGCTGTATGGCACCCCGGAAGAAATCGCCGTGGCCGCCAAGGAGTTCGGCATCTTTTATGAAAAGATCCCGGCCGGAGACACCTACACCCTGTCTCACACCTCCACCAGTTTCGTGTTCGACACCCGCGGCAATCTGCGCCTGGGCCTGTCGGCATCCCTTACCGCTAAAGAGTGCGCAGAAGACCTGCTCACCGTCATGGAGGTCTGCTAATGACTGCCGTTCAAACCCTCAAGCGCCTGACATTCGGCCTCACCTTGCTGGGCCTCGCGGCGCACGCCAGCGCCCAGGTTCAGGTCAGCGATGCATGGGTACGCGCGACCGTGGCGGGCCAGACCTCCAGCGGCGCGTTCATGACCGTCACCGCCGACAGCGACAGCAAATTGCTCAGCGTGAAGTCGCCTGTGGCCAAGGACGTGCAGATTCATGAGATGAGCATGAAGGACGACGTGATGCGCATGGGCCCGGTGGATTCGGTGGCCCTGCCTGCCGGTAAAGCGGTCAAGCTCGACCCGGAGGGCTACCACGTGATGCTCATGGGCCTCACCGGCCAGATCAAGCAAAGCGACCAGGTGCCGTTGACCTTGACCCTGGAAAACGCCAAGGGTGAGAAGCAGACCGTTGAAGTAACAGCCCCTGCCCGCGCGCTGACCGATATGGGTGACATGGACCACAGCAAGATGCACTGAAAACCGCTGATGAAGGTGGGAGCTGGCTTGCCTGCGATGCAAACACCTCGGTGTGTGAGGTAGACCGCGTTGATGCCATCGCAGGCAAGCCAGCTCCCACAGAAAAGCAGTTCGCGGCGCACACAAATGTGCTTTTGATCTTAATCTGGCAAGCGCTATCAGCCATATCCAAAACCTCTGCCATCAACACTTTCTATATATTTTCAATCTACCCGCACACCCGCTAGCCTGATTGCGCCGCAACGACGGCCCATAATTCCAACAATAAATCAGGTGTCTCTGTGAACAACACATCCCCCCAACGTGCTGTGAAAAGCCTGCTTTCCCTTGCCGTGGCCTTTGCCCTGTTCAACAGCCTCAGCGCCTATGCCGCCAACACCGGCGAGCTACCCTGCACCACCACCGAACAATGCGCGGCCCAGGCGGCCAAGGTCGGCGCCACGCCCGACAGTTCCCAAACCGAGCGCAAGGCCAAGGGCGACCCCACCCAGACCCAATTCGCCTGGCTCAACCGCATCAACAAAGCCTCGATCGTGATGCTCACCGAAGAAGGCATCGTCAAGCCCGAGATGGGCCAGAAGATCGCCGGGGGTGTGCGCTACGCCATCGCCCAGGCCGACCAGCCCGGCGGCACGCGCCCCAGTGATGTGCTGCAACTGGAAAAAATCATGACCGACAAGATCGGTCCCGAAGCCTCCTTGATCCACTCCGGCCGCAGCCGCCAGGACATGCTCGCCACCTACCGCCTGGCCGCCCTGCGCAGCCAGGTGCTGGCCTACAGCGAAGCGCTCAACGCCACACGCCAACGCCTGCTGAACATCGCCGACAAAAACGTCGACACCCTGGTGCCCGCCTACACCAACGGCGTGCAGGCCATGCCCATCAGCTATGCGCATTACCTGCTGGCCTTTGAAGCCGCGTTCGACCGCGACGGCCAGCGTATCCGCGAGCTGTACACACGCCTCAACCAGAGCCCGATGGGCACCGCCGTGCTGGCGAACTCGGCGTATCCGCTGAACCGTGAGCGCCTGGCCGAGCTGCTGGGCTTTGATGGCGTGCGCGAGAACTCGCTGGATTCAAGCCAGGTCTCGACCTATGACATTCCCATCGAAGCGGCCAATATGGCGTCATCGTCCGCCATCCGTGTGGGCGCGATGATTGGCGATATCCACACCCAGTATCATCAGATTCGCCCCTGGCTGTTGCTCGATGAGGAAGCCACCTACACCAGCAGCGCCATGCCGCAAAAACGCAACCCGGGCTTGCTGATGCGCGCGCGTGAGAGTGCCTCTGACGTGGTGGGTCTGGCCCAGGCCGTCACCTTGCGCGCGCATAACGTCACCACCGGCATGACCGACTACAAGTTCGCCTTCGACTCGCTGGGCGTGTTCCGCTCGACCCAGGAGATGTTCCACAGCCTCGACGCGGTGCTCGACGCGCTGCAGATCAATCCGCAGCGCGCGCTCGAAGAACTGGAGTCGGAATGGACCACCTCGATGGAACTGGCCGACACGCTGGAGCGCCAGTACAAAGTGCCGTTTCGCATCGGCCACAGCTTTGCCTCGCTGATCGTCACCGAAGCGCGCAGCAACGGCACCACGCCGAAGACCTTCGCCTATGCCGACGCGCAGAAACTGTATAGCCAGGCGGCGGACAAGTACAAATGGACGCCCAATACCCTGCCGCTCGATGAAGCAGGTTTTAGAGCGGCGCTGTCGCCCACCAACATGGTCCAGACCCGCAAAGGCACCGGCGGCCCGCAGCCACAGGAGGTCAAGCGCATGCTGGTGGAGGCGCGCAAGACGCTGCAGGCTGATCAGCAGTGGCTCAAGGAGCGGCATGAAAAGCTCAAAGGCGCCGAAACCCATCTCGACCAGGCCTTCGACAAGCTGGCCGACAGCAAACGCTGAACGGATTGTGGTGGTCGCAGGCTTTGGGCATATTGACGGCCGGGCCGCTTGCGGCCGCCCACCACTGCGTCTTGTCACGGGATAGGCCACCATGGAACTTCGCCATTTACGCTATTTCATCATGGTGGCCGAAGAACGACATTTCACCCGTGCCGCCGCACGCCTGAACATGCAACAACCGCCCCTGAGCCAGCAGATTCGTGCCCTGGAGCAGGAGCTGGGGTTCGATCTGTTCAAGCGCCACCCCAAGGGCGTGGACCTGACGGCCGGTGGCCTGGTGTTTCTTGAAGAAGCCCAAGCCATTTTGGCGCGTGTTGAGCATGGCGCACTCAAGGCCTCCCGCGTGGCCCAGGGCATCGAGGGCACCCTGGCCATCGGCTTCACCAGTTCGGCCGCCGCTCACGCGCTGATCCCACGCATCATCCGCGCCTACCGCGAGCACTACCCGGCGGTAGAGCTGTCGATCAATGAAGGCAGCGCCAGGGAATTGACCGAAGACGCCCTCGAAAAACGCATCGACGTCGGCATCCTGCGCGCCCCGGTCAGCACCCATCAGAGCCTGGCCTTCCACCGCCTGCTCAACGAAGAAATGCTGCTGGTCCTGCCCACCGGCCACCCGTTGCTGGCCGCCGCCGGCAGCGCCATCCCCATTGCTGCGCTCAAACACGAACGCTTTATCCTGGTACGCCGCCCCGGCGCGCCGGGCATGTACGCCAACCTGATCACCGCCTGCCAGAACGCCGGTTTCGAACCCAAAATCGCCTTTGAAGTGGAACGCATGCTGACCAACGTCAGCCTGGTGGCGGCTGGTGAAGGCATCTCCGTGGTGCCGGCGTCAATGCGCGATGTACACCGTGACAGCGTGGTGTATTGCCGAATCAAAGACGCCAGGCCCAAGCTGCTGGCGCCGATTACGCTGGTGCGGCGCGCGTTTAATCCGTCGGCGCCGTTGCAGAATTTTATTGGGCTGGCGCGGGAGTTGGGGGCGGTGTATCGCAAAGGCTGAGACCCTTCACCCTCGGTTGCGTCATCAAATGAAACCCCTCGCTGAGCAATTCGACCGTGGCACGGATGCTTTCGGTCTGGCGCGGCACCGCGAACAACCCATAGTTGACGCTCAATGCGGCATTGCCAGCGGGCGCCAGCGCAATCACGCGCATGGTGTGCGGGTTGATATTGTCGGCAGGCAACAGGGCAACGCCCAAACCGTTTTCGACAGCCGCGCTGATCACACCGACGTTCGGGCTGGTGACGGTCACGCGAAAGTCGCGACCGGCCGCCAGTAATGCGTCGAACATCAAGCGTCGCCACGCGCAAGGCTCGGCGTACACGATCACGTCCAGAGGCAGCGCCGGATCGACTTCATCGTCAATCGCGCACACCCAATAAAGCGGCACATTCCAGGTGCGCACCGGGTCGGCGGCGAATACCGAGCTGACGCCGATGGCCACATCCAACAGGCCGTCGTGCCAGCGCTGCGCTAACGCATCGCCGTGGTCCACGGTGATTTCCATGTGCATATGCGGGCAGGTGCGGCGCAAACGGCCCAGCGCCGCCGGCAAGGTAGTGACCGCCACGTCTTCGGACAAGCCCACGCGCACAGTGCCCATCACCGTACGCTCCTTCAGGCGTGTGGCGACCGTTTCACCCAGGGCCAGGATGCGTGTGGCGTAGCTGAGCAACAACTCACCCTCGGTGGTGGGCACCACGCCACGCCCAGTTCGGCGCAGCAGGCGTTGCCCAAGCAGCTCCTCCAGACGGCGAATCTGCGCACTCAGGGCCGATTGCGCCCTGCCCGCCTGCTGGGCGGCGCCACTGAGGCTGCCGTGGTGGCACACCGCAACGAAAGTGCGCAGCAAATACGGTTCGAAGGCATCGGATATCATGTTTGGCATAACTCTGAATCAACTGTTATGAGCCTACCTTGATAGCTTGCCGATGGCTACGCTGCTCAGCCTGTTCAATCAGTGAGTAATACGCCATGAACCACACCGAAAACACACGCATCGTTTTGGCCGCACGCCCCGACGGGCGCCCGACAACCAGCGACTTCCGCCTGGAACACTCACCGGTCCCCGAACCCGCCGACGGCGAAGTGTTGCTGGAAAACCTCTACCTGTCCCTCGACCCCTATATGCGCTGGCGCATGAGCGCGGCCAAATCCTATGCCGAGCCGGTGGGCATTGGCGAAGTGATGGTGGGTGGCACCGTCGCGCGCATCAAACAGTCGCGTCACAGCGATTGGCACGAAGGCGATACAGTGCTGGCCTACGCCGGTTGGCAGCGTTTTGCCTTATCCAACGGCCAGGATTTGCGCCGCCTCGACCCCAGCATCGCCCATCCCACCACTGCTCTCGGTGTACTCGGCATGCCGGGATTTACCGCCTACGCCGGGCTGCTGAATATCGGTAAGCCAAAACCGGGCGATACCGTTGTGGTGGCAGCGGCCAGTGGCGCAGTCGGCTCGGTGGTCGGCCAGATCGCTCGGCTGCAGGGTGCCCGCGTCGTGGGGATCGCCGGCGGCGCCGACAAGTGTGCTTTCGTGAAGGATGAACTGGGCTTTGACGCAGTCATCGACCACCGCGCCCCGGACTTTGCCGAGCAACTGGCCAAGGCCTGCCCGGACGGCATTGATGTGTACTTCGAAAACGTCGCCGGGCCGGTGTGGGACGCGGTACGCCCACTGCTCAATAACTTCGCGCGGATTCCGGTGTGCGGGCTGATCGCCCACTACAACGACGGCGCTATCCAGCACGCACAGGCCGACCGACTGCCGGCGACGATGCATGACATCCTCGCCAAGAGCCTGACGGTGCGCGGGTTTATCCAGACCGAATTTGTCGACCAACAACAAGACAGGTTCTTGCAGGAAGCTGCGCAGTGGATCGCCGAGGGCAAACTGAAATTTCGCGAAGACATCATCGACGGTCTGGCCCAGGCACCTGAAGCGTTTATCGGGCTGCTGGAGGGGCGTAATTTCGGCAAGTTGATCGTGCGCCTCAATCCACAATAAACAGCTTCGCACCACTGTGGGTGGATGAGCGATGGCCTTCCATGTCATTGCCCACCTGGTAACTCATCCCGGCCGTCAGCGTGAACTGGCGGCCGTCTTCCAATTCCGTGTGCAATTCCCCTTCAAGACACAGCAATACATGCCCGCGCCAGCACCAGTGATCGGCCAGATAGCCAGGGGTGTACTCGACCATGCGCACGCGGGTGGTGCCAAAGTGGCAGGTACGCCACAGGGCATTGCCGGTAATGCCCGGGTGAAGTTCCGGCTCGACGGTGGACCAGTCGGTGGTGCCAAACGGGACAGCGGTCAGTTCCATGGTGGGCTCGGTCGTCAGTTAACGTGGCACGACACTATCCGCCTGGCACCCGCAGCGACAGACACAGATCGCCAGCTTTTGTGAGATACAGGCGCCCACGCTTGTTATCCTGCCCATCCTGCCCTCATGGACGCGTGCTTATGCAGATCGACCCCGCTTTCATCCTTCATGAAACCGAGCACTGGCGGCTCAACCATCACTTGGCGTCAAAGCTGCCGGGCTACCTGATGCTGGGCGCCAAAGCGCCGATCGACTCCCTGGCAGCTATGCCCGAGGCCGCGTTGGCTGAACTGGGTGGCCTGCTCGCCAAAACCCAACGGGTGATGGAGACGCAGCTGCAGCCGAAGTGGCTGTATATCAGCCGCTACGGACACATGCCGGGCTTGCCGCTGCACTTTCACTTCATTCCGGTGCATGACTGGGTGGAGCAGGCGTTTTGGCGGGATGAGCGCTATCGGGTGCTGCAAGGTTTTGGCTCAAAGGAACAAGGGCTGACCGATGGGGCTGAGCTGACGCTGTTCGTATGGCGCGAATTTGGCGAGAGCCTTACACCGCCGCCCGTCCAAGGTCCCACCGTGGAACAGGTTATTCAAACACTGCGCACAGCCTTCGGCGCCGGATGAAATCAACGATGGGAGCTGTCGAGCCCCAGCGAGGCTGCGAAGGCGGCGGCACAGGCAACATATAAGTAGCCTGGCCCACCGCTTTCGCAGCCTCGCCGGGGCTCGACAGCTCCCACAGGGGATCAGCTGTGTTGGTTAGATTTCAGTTCGCAGGGCCATCGCGACATACACAAATCCCCCCAGCAACAAAGATCCAATGTGGGAGCTGTCGAGCCCCGGCGAGGCTGCGAAGGCGGCGGCACTGGCGAAACATAAGCAACCTGACCCACCGCTTTCGCAGCCTCGCTAAAGCTCGACAGCTCCCACAGGGGATCGGCTGTGTTGGTTAGATCTCAGTTCGCAGGGCCATCGCGTCGAACGCAAATCCCCCCAGCAACAAAGCTCAAAGGTGGCAAGGGTCAAAGCCGTTTTACCATTGGGATACACGCCAACGCCAACCCCGAAGGCGAGTGATACACCGCCTGCTCCTCACCCACATACCCGCAGGCCCGGTAGAAACTCGCCGCATTCAACGTCGCGTCCAGCACGACCTCTTCAATCGCCAGTTCCCGCGCGAGCTTTTCCAGGTGATCCAGCATGGTCTTGCCGTAACCACGGCCAGTAAACGCCGGCAGCACAAACAGCGCGCCCACTTCGTTGTTGTCCAGATCGAGCATGCCGGTGGCGACCGGTACGTCATTGACCCAGCCCAGGTAAAACGGCTTGTCCATCAGTGTGTCGTAACCGTCTTCGGCGCTGCCGCGTGTCCACAGCGCCATTTGCTCAGCGGTGTAGGCGCCGATGCATTGGCTGCGGATGGCCAACAGACGAATGTCGAACGCCGCCTGGGCGTGCGCTTGGGTGGCGCGTTTGATCGCTAGCATTGCTCTCTCCATCCATGACCTCACCGTGCCATTAGCACACTTGTGCTAATCGACCCCTTTACCCGGCGGCGCTATATTCCTCGGCACTTCCAACGCTCCCCCCGGCACCGCACACCTGTTGCGCGAGGGTGCATTGCGCGTTGGAAAAACCATAATAATCCCAAGGAAGAAGCATCATGAACCTGCACGCTCCCGTTACCCGTCTCACCCTGCTCGGCGCCCTGATCATCGGTGTCGCCGGTTGCAGCAACGTCAAGCCCAGCGAAGACCATCTCAAGACGCTGTCGGAAACCAACCTCGGTGAACCGGTCAAGCGTATCTCCAATGTACGCAGCGACTCCATGACCACCTACTACATCGCCAGCGCCGCCTCCGGCGATTACAACTGCTCCGTGCCCAGCGGTGCCAGCGGTGGCATGTTTGCCGTGGCCAGCTTTGGCCTGATGAAGCCTGCCGCCTACTGCCAGCCCAAGGGCGCTCGGGGCAATGGCCTGACGCCGTTTAACCAGTAACGCCCGATTGGCTGAGGTCACGCAGCGTGCCGCGCAGTTCTGCAGGCCGCACCGGTTTGGACAGAATCGCGATCTGGCGGTCGTGCAAGGCCGCCTGGATTTTCTCCACGTCGTGGCCGGTGAGGATCAGCGCCGGCACCGCCCAGCCGCGTTGCTCGCGCAGGGCGTCGATGCATTCGATGCCGGTGGCGTGGTTGCCCAGGTCGTAGTCGGCGACGATGATGTCGCAGTCGCTGGCCAGGCCTTGCCCGCTGGATTCGGCCTGCACCTGGCAGCCCCAGCGCTCCAGCAAGGCCTGGGTGGCCAGCAGCACGTTGTGGTCATCTTCCACCAGGCAGACTTTCAAACCCGTCAGCAGGCCGGCCTGGCGCGCGTCGTCGCGCGCAGCCGGTTGGCGTGGCGCCGTCGCCAATGCCAGGCCATGCAAGCTCACAGAGGTGCCATGGCCCACCCGTGATCGCAGGCTCACCTGCACCCCCATCAATTGCCCCAGGCGCTTGACGATGGACAGCCCCAGGCCCACGCCTTCGACGTCCTTGTCGCGCAGTTGGCGGACCCGATAAAACTCTTCGAAGACCTTCACCTGATGCTCCTCGGCAATACCGCGCCCCTGGTCATGCACCTCCACCGACAAGCCGCCGTCGCGCACGCGCACGCCGATCAGCACGGGCCGTTGTGCGCCGTATTTAAAGCAATTGGAGAGCAGGTTTTGCACCATCGTCGCCAGCATCGCGGGGTCGACCTGCACCCAATGCGCACACGGGCGCAGGCGCAGTTGCACCCCGGCCCAATGCGCCGCTTCGGCGTGTTGGCGCACCAGGTCGGCGAGAAATTCGCCCAAGTGAATCACCTGGTACTTGGGCAACAGCCTGCCGTTGTCGAGGGTGTAAAGGTCGAGAATCGAACGGAACAGCTGCGACACGTTGAGCAGCGAGCGGTCGATATTGTCCACCAAGCGCTGCTCAGCCTCGCCCAACTGCGCTTCACGCAAACAGGCGGTGAACAGGCCGATGGAGTGAATAGGCTGGCGCAGATCGTGGCTGGCCTGAGCCAGGAAACGCGATTTTTCCAGGTTGGCGGCGATGGCTTCTTCGGAAGCCTTGCGCGTGCGCTCAAGCAAAATATGCGCGTACACCGGGATCACTGTGCTGGTGATCATCAGCATCAGCACCATGAACGGCTGCGCCTGCCACAGTGGCGTCAGCCGGTACACGATCAGCAGCGCGAGCAAGGCCAGGCCGGTGGCAATCGCCAGGTAGCGCGAGCCGTAGCGCATGCCGTTGCCCAGGTTGACCCACACCATCACCGCATACAGTGGCAATGCCGGTTCGCCGCCCACCACCAGCCCGAACGAGGTGCCGGTGTAGTCATGGATCATGCCGAATATCCGCCGCGCCGGGTAATGCCCTGGCCAGCGCGCAATCACCTGGCGCAACGCGATGGAGACCAGCAGGAACGCGACGATATACAGGATCACCGGCAAGTAGGTGTCAACCGACTGGCCCGGCAAAAAGCCCAGCGCGCCGATGTAGACAATGGCGATGGCGGCCACCACGATGCGCAGGTTGGCCTGGTCGAGTTCGGAATTGGTCTCATGACTCATGGGGGACGTCCTTGTGCGGCATTCGGTCTATCCTTTGCGCGCCAGAGGCGTCCCTGTGGCGCGGTGCTAAAGTAGCATGCCAATGCACACCCATGCCCCAGGAAGGAGCACGCCATGACCGGCCGAATCATCATAGCCGACGACCACCCGATGTTTCGCGAAGGCATGTTGCGCACCGTACAGCGCCTGTTGCCCGAGGCCGTGGTGCAAGAGGCCGGCGACCTCGATGCGGTGCAGGCGCTGATCCACGCGTGTGGCGACATCGACATGCTGATCCTCGACCTGCGCTTCCCGGGCCTTACCTGCATGAGCCAACTGGCCGACCTGCGCCAGCAACTGCGGCGCACCACCTTGATCGTGGTGTCGATGGTCGATGACCCGGCGCTGATCGATCAGGTCATGGCCCTGGGCGCCGATGGCTTTATCGGCAAAAACATCACCCCCGATGAAATCGGCCAGGCCCTGCTGGCGATCCGCGAAGGCGAAGTGCTGGTCAAGTTTTCTCCCTCTGGCCTGCTGCCGCTGGGCACCCACACCCTCACGGCGCGCCAGCAGGAAGTGCTGCGCCTGATCGCCCAAGGCAAGACCAACAAGGAAATCGCCAAGGCCCTGGCGATCTCGCCGTTCACCGTGCGCATCCATGTGTCGTCGCTGCTGCGCAGTTTGAAAGTGCCCTCGCGCGCCGCGGCGGCGGTCAAGTATTCCGGGGAGCTCTAGGCGTTTTCATGGCCTGGGCGATGCCCTGGCGGCGGTAGTCCGGCAGCACCAGCAGGTTTTGCAGGAAGCTGCGCCGGCCACGCACCCATGAATACACGACCGGCTGACCGCTTCGGCTATCGCAGCGCAAACCAGGTGGTTTTCAGCTGCGTGTACTTGTCGAATGAGTGCAGCGACAGGTCACGCCCGAACCCGGACTGCTTGCCACCCCCGAACGGCACCGCGACATCCAGGGCGTCGACGGTGTTGACCGACACCGTGCCGACATTCAACGCTCGCGCCACCCGATGCGCGCGATTGAGGCCATCACTCCAGACCGAGGCCGCCAGCCCGTAGAGGCTGTCATTGGCTTGCTGTATCGCTTGCTCCTCAGTGTCAAAGGCGCTGATCGCCAACACCGGGCCAAACACTTCATCGCGCGCGAGCTGCATGTCGCCGGTCACCTCAGCAAAAATCGTCGGCTGGATGAAGTTGGAGGAGCCATTCATGCTCACTTGCTCGCCACCCGCCAGCAGCTTGGCGCCCTCGCCCTGGGCCTGATTGATCGCCCTCATGATGCGGGCGGTTTGCTCACTGTCGACAATGGCACCGGCAGCGCTGCCAGGGTCCAGCGGATCACCCGGCATCCAGGCACGCGCCTTGGCAATCACACGCTCGACAAATTCATCATGGATGGAGCGTTGCACATACAGCCGTGAGTTGGCCGAGCACACTTCGCCCTGGTTGAAAAAAATCCCGAAGGCCGCTTTCTCGGCCGCCAGGTCCAGGTCCTGGCAGTCGTCAAACACCAGGTTCGCGCTCTTGCCGCCACACTCCAGCCACACCTGCTTCAAGTTGGACTGCGCCGAGTACTGCATAAAATACTTGCCGACCTGCGTGGAGCCGGTGAACACCAGGCAATCCACATCAGGGTGCAGCCCCAACGCCTTGCCGGCACTTTCGCCGAGGCCCGGCACCACATTCAAAACCCCTTCCGGGATACCCGCTTCCAGGGCCAGTTGGGCCAGGCGCAGGGCCGAAAAGGGTGACTGCTCGGCGGGTTTGAGCACCACGCTGTTACCGGCTGCCAACGCCGGTGCGAGCTTCCAGGCCGCCATGTCGAGTGGGAAATTCCACGGCACCACCGCCGCAACAACGCCCAATGCTTCACGGGTGATGGTCGCCAGTGCGTTGTGCGCGGTGGGCGCGACTTGATCGTAGAGCTTGTCCAGCGCCTCGCCGTACCAGGCAAATACATTCGCGGCGCCGGGCACATCAATGTTGTAGGCGTCCATCACCGGCTTGCCCATGTTCAGCGAATCCAGGAGGGCCAGCTCTTCGCGATGGGTCATCAGCAACTCGGAGAGCCTGATCAGGATTTTCTTGCGCTCAACCGGCGGCATACGCCGCCAAGGGCCGGTGTCGAAAGCCTGGCGGGCGCTGCGCACGGCCAGGTCTACTTCTGCGTCACCACAGGCGGCCACACGCGCCAGCAGCTGGTGGGTGGCGGGGTTGATTGCATCAAAAGTCGCCCCGCTGGCTGCGCTCACGGGTCGACCACCGATCAAGGCGGTGTCGATAAAGGTCTGGCGGGCAACGCGTTGTTGCCAGTAATGAAGGTCGAACACGGTGTACTCCCAATGAAGGTCGATGGACAGGCGAAGGTTTTATTCCGCGATCTGCAGTTCAGGCATCTTCACGCGCAAGCCGCGCGTGATCCCCAGCAAACAAATAAGGCCAACCCCCATCCAGCACAGGCCGATGGTGAAGGACAAGCTCGACAGGCTGGTCCACAGCCAGACCGTGCTGAGGAACCCCAGCGCCGGCAGCGCGGCGTACAGCAGGTAATTACGGGTGCCGCGTAACTGCTGGTCGACCACGTAATGCTTGATCACCGCCAGGTTCACCGCCGAGAACGCGAACAGCGCGCCGAAGCTGATCATGTTGGCCACCGTGTCCAGGGTGATAAACAGCGCAATCAGCGAGAACAGGCTGACCAGCACAATCGCGGTGGCCGGCACGCGTTTTGTCGTCACCAGCTTGCCGAGCACGCGAGGCAGCGCGCCGTCGCGGCCCATGGCAAACAACACCCGCGACACACTGGCCTGGGAAACCATCGCCGAGGCGAAACAGCCGGCCACATAAGTCGCGGTAAACGCCGTCACCAGCACCTCGCCACCGACCCGGCGCATCACATCCACCGACGCCGAATCCGGGTCGGCGAACGTGTTCCATTCCGGGAAGACCATTTGCGCGAAATACGACACCAGCAAAAACAGCAAGCCGCCGAACAACGACACCACCATGATCGCCAGTGGAATGGTGCGACGCGGGTTGGGGGTTTCCTCGGCCATGGTCGACACCGCATCGAAGCCCAGGAACGACAAGCACAGCACCGCCGCACCGGCCATGATCAAGGGTGCGCTGAAGCCTTCATGATGGAATGGCGCCAGCAGCGAAACGGGCGCCGGCTGACCGCTGAGGTTGTGCACCGACAGCGCCACGAACACCACGATGAACACCAACTGGGCCACGATGAGGATCCAGTTGACCCGCGTGATGGACTCGATACCGACCAGGTTCAGCGTGGTTACCAGCGCAATCGAGCCGAGCACCCACACGGCGGTCGGTACAGCGGGGAAGTACTCGGACATGTAGATGCCGATCAGCAGGTAACTGAGCAGCGGCAAAAAGATGTAGTCGAGCAGCAAGGTCCAGCCGGCGATAAAACCGAAGTACGCACCAAACGCCTTGCGCGTATAGGAGTAAACCGAGCCGGAAAACGGATGCGCCTGGACCATGCGACCATAGCTGTAGGCGGTCAGCAACATCGCCGCCAGGGTCAGCATATAGGCGGTCGGCAAGTGCCCCTTGGTCATCTGCGTGACCAGCCCGTAGGTGGTAAAGACCGCCAGCGGCACCATGTAGGCCAGGCCGAACAGCACCAGCCCGACCAGCCCCAGCGGCTGGCGAAAGCGCCGCGTTGAAGCGGCTTTGGTTGAGGTGTGATGGGAGGGAGTTTCGGCCACGCTTGTTATTGTATTCATGGGTGACTCCTGGAAAGAGGGATGCGGGCCATCGCGGCAGTCGATAACCTCGCTGCCGTTCAAGCCGTGTCTGATGGAGATTGCCCGCCACCCCGCGCCTGAGGGTGGTGGGCAGGTCACTTCAGAGTTTTCCCGCGATCCGTGCGGTGCGGTCTACCGCAATCCGGGTCTTGTCGACCAGCTCATCCAGCTCTGCCCGCGTGGCCACCAGGGCCGGCGCCATGATCATGCGGCCCAGGGTCGAGCGGATGATCACGCCCTCTTCAAAGCCAAAGGTGCGGCACTGCCAGGCCAGGTCGTTTTCGTTGGCAAAGCGTTTGCGCGTGGTCTTGTCTTCGACGAACTGCAACGCCCCGAGCAGGCCCGTGCCCTGGATCTCGCCGACCATTGGGTGGTTGCCGAACACGTCGTGCAGCAGTTGCTGCAAGTACGGCCCGGTGTCGTCTTTCACCTGACGCACGATGCCTTCATCGCGCAGCGCCTTGAGGTTGGCCAGCGCCACCGCCGCCGCCACCGGGTGACCGGAATAGGTCAGCCCGTGGGCGAACACACCACCCTGCTCCACCAGCGCCTCGGCGATGCGTTTGCTCAGCACCAGGCCGCCCATCGGCAGGTAGCCCGAGGTCAGGCCCTTGGCGATCGACAAGGTGTCGGGCTCGAAGCCGAAGTGCTGATGGGCGAACCATTCACCGGTACGACCAAAGCCACCAATCACCTCATCGGCGCACAGCAGCACATCGTATTGGCGGCAAATGCGCTGGATTTCAGGCCAGTAGCTTTCTGGTGGGAAGATCATGCCGCCCGCACCCTGGAACGGCTCGGCGATAAAACCGGCGACATTTTCGGCGCCCAATTCCAGAATCTTTTCTTCCAATTGCAGCGCGCAACGACGACCAAATTCGGCCGGTGTCAGCTCGCCGCCATGGGCAAACCAATACGGCTCGTCGATGTGCGCGACGTCGGGAATCATGCCGCCCATGTCGTGCATGAACTTCATGCCGCCCAACGCAGAGGCTGCCAGGGTTGACCCGTGATAGCCGTTCCAGCGGCCGATCATGATTTTCTTCTGCGGTTGCCCGACCACTTGCCAGTAACGGCGCACGGTACGGATCAACACCTCATTGGCCTCGGAGCCGGAGTTGGTGTAGATCACGTGGCTGTAGTGCCCCGGCAACAGGCTGAAGAGCAGCTCCGACAGCTCGATCACCGCCGGGTGGGTGGTGTGAAAGAACATGTTGTAGTACGCCAGCTGGTCCATCTGCGCGGCGGCGGCGGCAGTCAGGTCGCGGCGGCCATAACCGAGCTGGGTACACCACAGGCCAGACATGCCGTCCAGGTAACGCTGGCCTTCGCTGTCCCACAGGTACAAGCCCTCGCCGCGCACCATCACACGCGGGCCTTCGGCGTTCAGCGCCTTCTGGTCGACAAACCCATGGATATGGTGGGCCGCATCAGACTGCTGGTAATCCTCGGTGCGACGGTTGATTTGGGCGGGTAGGTTCATGGTTTCTCTCTCTTATTGGTCGTGACGCAAGGGCTGGCAAGCCACTCAGCGGTGCTTGCTCATGTAACTTTCAAGCGGGTCTTTGCTCAGCACGCCCTGGGCTTCGGCGAGCGAGTCGATAAACAGGGCAAACAGTTCCGACTGCGCGCCGATATCGAGCTTGGTGTAGATGTGTTTGCGATGGGACTTGATGGTGTCTTCCGCCACCTCAAGGCGCTCGGCCAGCGAGCGGGTGGAGTGCCCACGCAAAATGAGTTGGGCAATGCGGCATTCACGCTCGGTCAGGATCGACGAGCCGAAGTTGTTCAATGCCGCGTGAATGCGTTGCTCCAGCAGGTTTTCGAAGCGTGCGCCGTGGGCATCCAGGCCGACAAAATGTTTGCCCAGCACGGCCAATACCCAAGGGGTTATGCGCTTGAATTGCGCGATGGTGGCGGCGTCGAGCTTTTGCGTAAACGCCAGGGACACCGCCAGGCTGGAGCCTTTGCTCGACTGCAGGATGTAATTGAGCTCGTCTTCGAGCTGAGAGTGGCGGTAGAACGACTGGAAGTACTCGCTGAGCTCGAAGTGGTCAGGCGCAACGTCTGCCAAGGCATAACAGCCTGAGCTGACGCCTTCGACACAGGCGTCGTAAAACGGGTCGAGCAAGTAAAAGCCCGACAGGTACTGGCGCACATTGCCTTGCGGCAACCACGGCCCATCCAGCTCGAACAGTGCACTGGGCATGCCGCCACGCGGGTAAAAATACAGCGTCGTGGCCTGTATCGGCTGCACACACCCGAGGGCATCGAACAAGGCGGCAGCGAACCCCGATTGCCCGATGTTATCGGTCACCAGGGCCATCTGTTCGAACCATTGCGCAGAAGAAAGCCGGTCGTTTTCCACGTCGAAGCCTCGCTCAAAGAACTGCAAGGATGGTCACACACCCGCTCCGTCCTCGAAATCACCCGATAGGGTGAGCTTGCATCCGATATTTATGCTCACTCCAAAGCTTAATAATATTTTATTAAAAAACGCCCTCCCCCTAGCCTTGAAGCCATGCCCAAGCTGAATCCAACTGCATTACGCAAGGACAGACACATGACTCAAGCCATAACAAAAACAGACACGCTGGTAGTGGGAGCCGGTCAGGCCGGTGTGGCCATGAGCGAGCACCTGAGCAAGCAAGGCGTGCCGCACCTGGTGCTGGAGCGCAGCCGTATCGCCGAGCGCTGGCGCACCGGGCGCTGGGATTCGCTGGTCGCCAACGGCCCGGCCTGGCATGACCGCTTCCCCGGCCTGGAATTTGATGACGTCGCCGCCGATGGTTTTGCGCCAAAAGAGCGCGTGGCCGATTACTTCGAAGCCTATGCCCGCAAGTTCAATGCACCGATCCGCACCGGCGTGGACGTGACCTCTGTGGTGCGTAACGTGGGCCGCCCAGGCTTTACCGTGCACACCAGCGAAGGCGTGATCGAAGCCAACCGTGTAGTCGCCGCCACCGGGCCGTTCCAGAAGCCGGTGATCCCGTCCATCGCCCCTGAAGACAGCGCGCTGCACCAGATCCACTCCGCCGACTACCGCAACCCCGCACAACTGCCCGCCGGCGCCGTGCTGGTGGTGGGCGCCGGTTCATCCGGCGTGCAAATTGCCGATGAGCTGCAGCGTTCCGGGCGCCAGGTGTACCTGTCGGTCGGTGCCCACGACCGCCCGCCGCGTGCCTATCGCAACCGCGACTTCTGCTGGTGGCTGGGCGTGTTGGGTGAGTGGGACCAGGCCGCGATGAAACCCGGTCGCGAGCACGTGACCATTGCCGTGAGCGGCGCCCACGGCGGCAAGACCATCGATTTTCGTGAGCTGGCCCAGCAAGGCATGACCCTGGTCGGCCTCACCCAAGCCTTCGACGGCAACGTCGCGCGCTTCCAAGCCAACCTGGTTGAAAACCTGGCCCGTGGCGACGAGAACTACCTGGCTTTGCTGGATGCGGCGGACGCCTACATCGAGCGCAACGGCCTCGACTTGCCCGTGGAGCCCCAAGCGCGCCGCGTATTCCCGGATGCCGAGTGCATCAAAAACCCGATCCTGGAGCTGGACCTGGCCAAGGCCGGTATCACCTCGATCATCTGGGCCACCGGGTTTGCCGTGGATTACAGCTGGCTGAAAGTCGACGCGTTTGACGCCGCCGGCAAGCCGCAGCACCAGCGCGGTGTGGCCAGCGAGTCGGGCATCTACTTCCTGGGTTTGCCGTGGCAGTCGCGCCGGGGCTCGTCGTTTATCTGGGGCGTGTGGCATGACGCCAAATACGTGGCCGACCACATCGCCATCCAGCGCCAATACCTTGAGTACCGCGAAGCCGCACCGGTTGCTCACCCGTCGCCGGTCCTTGCCTGATCACTTTTTTCGGAGTTTTTTTGATGCCTACTCACACTCGCATCCGCATGTTCAACACCAAGGAAACCTACCCTAACCAGAGCCTCGACAACGACCTGTGCCAGGCCGTACGTGCCGGCAACACCGTGTACGTGCGCGGCCAGGTGGGCACCGATTTTGATGGCAACCTGATTGGCCTTGGCGACCCGCGCGCCCAGGCCGAGCAAGCGATGAAAAACGTCAAGCAACTGCTCGAAGAGGCCGGTTCGGACCTGAGCCATATCGTCAAGACCACCACTTACCTGATCGACCCGCGCTACCGTGAGCCGGTGTACCAGGAAGTCGGCAAGTGGCTCAAGGGCGTGTTCCCGATCTCCACCGGGCTGGTGGTGTCGGCCCTGGGCCAGCCACAGTGGCTGATGGAAATTGACGTGATCGCCGTGATCCCCGAATAAGGAGCTACCCATGACCTTTTCAATCGTCGCCCGTTGTGCGGACACCGGCCAACTGGGCATCGCCATCAGCTCCTCGAGCATCGCCGTGGGCGCCCGCTGCCCATGGCTGCGGCCCGGCGTGGGCGCAGTGTCGACCCAGAACATCACGTTACCGGCCCTCGGCCCGGACGTGCTCGACCTGCTGGAACAAGGCCTCGATCCTGCGGCCGCCGTCGACAAAGCCCTGACGAGCAACGGCTACAGCCAATACCGACAACTGACGGCGATTGATCACCTGGGCCGCAGTGTGCATTTCAGTGGCAGCGAAACCCTTGGCACCCACCATGCCGTGTCGGGCGAACAGTGTGTGGCGGCGGGCAATATGCTCGCCGACCGCGCGGTGATCGAGGCGATGGTGCACGCCTTCGAACACGGCGAAGGCCAGCTCGCCGATCGACTGCTGGCGGCGATGCATGCCGCCATCAACGCCGGTGGCGAAGCCGGGCCGGTGCATTCCGCCGCGCTGGTGGTGGTGGGCGAACTGACCTGGCCGATCATCAACCTGCGCGTGGACTGGGCCGATGAACAGCCCATCGCCGAACTGCAAAAGCTCTGGGATGCCTACCGCCCGCAAGTGCAGGACTACATCGACCGCGCCCTCGCCCCCGACCGCTCGCCGGGCTACGGCGTGGCCGGAGACGACCGATGAGCCGCAGCCGCGAACTGCTGCAGACGCTGGTGGGCTTTGATACCACCAGCCGCGAGTCCAACTTGCTGCTGATCGAATTTGTGCGCGATTACCTCGCAAGCTTCGGCGTGGCCAGCGAACTGGTCTACAACGAAGAACGCAGCAAGGCCAACCTGTTCGCCAGCATTGGCCCGGTGCAATTGCCGGGCATTGTGCTGTCGGGGCATACCGATGTGGTGCCGGTGGACGGCCAACCGTGGACTGTGCCGCCGTTTGCGCTGACCGAGCGCGACGGCAAGCTGTTTGGCCGCGGCACGGCGGATATGAAGGGTTATATCGCCTGTGTGCTGGCGTTGGTGCCAGCGTTGGTGAAAGCCAACTTGCGTATCCCGGTGCATATCGCCCTGTCTTACGACGAAGAAGTCGGCTGCCTGGGCGTGCGCTCGTTGCTCGCGGTGCTGGAGCAACGGCCCGTCAAACCGATGCTGTGCATTATCGGTGAGCCGACCGAGCTGAAACCGGTGCTCGGCCACAAGGGCAAACTGGCGATGCGTTGTGATGTGCATGGCGAGGCGTGCCATTCGGCGTATGCGCCCTATGGGGTGAATGCGATTGAGCATGCCGCCGAGTTGATTGGCGAACTGGGGCGCATTGGCCAGCGCCTGCGCGAGCAGCAGGACCCGCGGTTTGACCCGCCGTTCAGCACGGTGCAGACCGGCGTGATTACGGGCGGCAAGGCCTTGAATATCGTGCCTGCCGACTGCCGCTTTGATTTTGAAGTGCGCGCATTGCCGTCGATGGACCCGGGTGAAGTGGCTGAGGAGCTGCAAGCCTATGCCATGCAGCAGGTGTTGCCGCGTATGCAGGCCGTGAGTAAACAGAGCGCGATTCGGTTTACTGAGCTTTCGGCATATCCGGGATTAGTCACCGACGAGCGCAGCCAGGCAGCGGAGTTGATCGCAGCGTTCAGTGGCTCGCGGGACTTCGGCACCGTGGCGTTTGGCACCGAAGGTGGGTTGTTTGATGCGGTGGGCATACCCACGGTGGTGTGTGGGCCGGGGAGCATGGACCAGGGGCATAAGCCGGATGAGTTTGTGAGTATTGAACAGTTGGCAGGCTGTGATGCCATGCTGGAGCGCATGCTCGATTCGATCCGCGCCTGAGCCAGCTCCCCACCAAACACCACAGTTCAACTGTGGGAGCCGGGCTTGCCCGCGATGGCGGTGTATCAGGCGGCCCATTCTCAGCTGGCCCACCGCTATCGCAGGCAAGCCAGCTCCCACATTTTTTGCCCTGTGTTCCAGTCCAAGCACCGCACAACCTGTGGGAGCCGGGCTTGCCCGCGATGGCGGTGTATCAGATGGCCCATTCTCAGCTGGCCCACCGCTATCGCAGGCAAGCCAGCTCCCACATTTTTTGCCCTGTGTTCCAGTCCAAGCACCGCACAACCTGTGGGAGCCGGGCTTGCCCGCGATGGCGGTGTATCAGATGGCCCATTCTCAGCTGGCCCACCGCTATCGCAGGCAAGCCAGCTCCCACATTTTTTGCCCTGTGTTCCAGTCCAGGCACCGCACAACCTGTGGGAGCCGGGCTTGCCCGCAATGGCGGTGTATCAGGTGGCACATTTGCAACTGACCCACCGCCTTCGTGAGCAATCCCGCACACATTTGGATTTCGATACATCAGGTGGATGCTGTGTTGCTGTGCTTTTGCTTCTACCACTCAGGTCGGCTACTCGGCCGCCGTGCTTTTGCTTTTGATCTGAGACACCCCGTCACCCACCAGCCCCCGCCTACGTTTAAACCTGGAACTCGCTGCGTGTACGCAACCACACAGGTGCAGGCTTTTTCGTGCGTGTACGAAAAGTCCAGACATTGAGTAGCCCACTGACTGCGTCATCTTTTCAACAAAGGTAACCCACATGCGAGTAGAAACCTCTCCTCCTCCCTATATCAGTTTGGGCGTCAGAGATGCGCTATTGAATGGGCGATCCCCCTTTGATACCGGCGGATTGGAGAACATGAGCAACGCCGATGTCGCACGTCACGCCAACGTGCGCTTTAGCCCGAATTATGGCGCGCCGACATTTGAGGTTGCTCAGCAGTCCACTGGTGAGGTCTTGGGTGGCTGGAGCTGCGAAAATAAAGCACTGAAGCTCAAGAAGTTTCCATTTATCAAATTCACGCGCACACCCGCCAAAGAAGAAGGGAAATCGGTGGGCGACAAGTTCCACATCAGCGTGACACAAAAGGATGTGCCCAAAGCCTTTGAAGTCATCAGCACGCTCATTCACTCAGAGGACAGCCCGATCAATAGCTGGAAAACCACTGATGTAAGCCGTGTTGATCCAAGGGACACCCGAATTTCGCAGGGCGCTCAGTTCACGCTCTACCCCAAGCCAGACCGCACGGATGGCACCTATAGCCCCGAGCACATGGGAAAAATCCGGGCCTTGGTAAAAGCCCTCGAACAGGAGTTGCAAGAGGCCGGCGTCGGTAAAAGCGAGCACAAACCCGCCTCCGATGTCTCGGCACCGCAGTGGGGATACGTGTCTTATCGCAATGAAGTACGCAGCGACCGGCAGGGCTCCGAAAGCCAAAGCGCCGCATTGAAACAAGAGCCGTTTTTCAAGCTCATCGCCGGGATCACCACCTGAATACACAGAGCAGGCGTGAACGATCTAGCTACTGTGGGGGCCGGCTTGGCGCCGGGCCTGTCGACTCGCGCTCGACGAGCTGCACCTCCAGCATCGGCGGCGCCTCACAGGCAAGTCCCGCCAGACGGTCGATCAGGTACTGCGCCGCCATTTCACCTATCAGCCGGTCAGGCACCTGAACGGTGGTCAGGCCGGGCTGGCTGTGGGCCGCGATCTCGATGTCGTCGAAGCCGCAAATCGACAATTGGCCGGGCACTGCGATACCCAGTGCCTGAGCCTCCAGCAACGCGCCGATGGCAAGCATGTCATTACCGCAAATGATGGCGGTGGGGGCCGGTTGCTGGCTCATGATGTGCCTGAGGCTGGCACGGGCAAACGCGACGCGTCCCTCGTTCAGGCGCTGGTCGCGGATAGCCTGATGCTGAGGCCGCAGCGCAAGCCCTTGTTCGGCCAGGGTGGCGTGCACGGCTTGCAGCCGCGCCTGGATCCGGCCGTTGTCGGTGACCGACTGGAAAATAATGCCCAAGCGCTGATGCCCAAGCGCCAGCAGGTGTCGGGTAATCATGGCGTAGGCCTGCCCGTGGTCGAAACCCGCGCAGGGGTGCCGCGCACCGGCACGCTTGCCGAAGGTGACCACATACGGCGTGCCCTTGGCATTCAACTGATCAAATAACGCATCGGGGTAATCATCCCCCAGCAGCGCCAACGCATCGACGCCGCGCGCCAGCATACCTCGAGCCTGACGATAACCCTCGCCAGGATCATAGGCCGAGCAGGCGACAAACACTGCCAGCCCCTGAGCACCCAAACGGTTCTGGAAAGCCTGTAACTGCTGGTGAAACTTTTCGTGCTCTAGGGTCGGCACGATCACGCCGATGGTATACGAGCGCCTGGAAACCAGCGACCGCGCCGCCGCGTTGGGCACCCAGTCCAATTGGTCAATGGCCGCGCGGACCTTGGCCCGGGTCTTCTCACTGACACGTTGCGGCTCATTCAAATAGCGCGAAACCGTTGCGGTCGACACATTAGCAATCCGGGCAACGTCGGCGAGTACCGGCTCCTGGGTAACCAGCGCTTGGGGCGTGTCGGGGGGCGTGGTGGTGGCAGCGGGCATAGGCGGCTTCATGTCAAAAGTTAAGCGTCAGGCACAAACTAAGCGGGCGCCCAGACACAGTCAATGAACCGTTGACAGCGCGCAAACTGAAAACCTAGGATGTAAGCGCTAGACAAAAATAATAAACGGCAAAATAAGAAGGTTATATTGGGCAACAATCAGTAAAACTTTAAAAGCCCTAAGCGCTTTTTTGTCTTGATGATAAACGGTTACATAACGCCACGTACGGCCAGGCCAACCTTTATGCCGAGCCAACGCGCCAGTTAAGGCACGCTGTCAAAAACAATAAAAAGAGACCTCCACCATGAGCCAGACACCTGCACACCCGGTTGCGCCACCGCGTATTCGACGCCAGCAAACCCTCGCCCTCAGCCTGTTGGTGCTCAGCGGCATCATCAACTACCTGGACCGGGGCACCCTGGCCGTCGCCAATGAATTCGTGCGCGCCGACCTTGGCCTGTCGATGGGCGAAATGGGTATCCTGCTCTCGGCGTTCTCCTGGAGCTACGCGCTGTGCCAACTGCCCGTCGGAGCCCTGGTCGACCGCATCGGGCCGCGCTGGTTGCTGGGCGGCGGCCTGGTGCTTTGGTCCCTGGCCCAAGCGGCGGGCGGCCTGATGTCGAGCTTTGGCTGGTTCTTGCTCGCCCGTGTGCTGCTGGGTATCGGTGAGTCGCCGCAATTTCCGTCTGCGGCGCGGGTGGTGAGCAACTGGTTCCCCGTGCGCTCGCGCGGCACGCCCACCGGCATCTTCAATTCGGCCTCTCCACTGGGTATTGCCCTGGCCCCGTTGTGCCTCTCGGCGCTGATCGCGGCACTCGACTGGCGCTGGGCGTTTTACATTACCGGTGCCGCCGGCCTGCTGGTCGCGGTGGTCTGGCTGGCAGTCTATCGCGACCCGGTCAAGAACACGCTCACAGAGGAGGAACGTCGCTACCTGTACAGCGACGAGCCCGACCTCATCAGCCCCAAGGTCACGTTCGCGGACTGGCGCGCGCTGTTCTGCCATGCGACGACCTGGGGCATGATGCTTGGCTTCATGGGCTCGGTGTATTTGAATTGGGTCTACCTGACCTGGCTGCCCGGTTACCTGCGCAGCGCCCGGAACATGAGCCTGGAAATGAGCGGCGTGGCCGCCGCCCTGCCGTTCCTCTGCGGTTTTATCGGCGCGCTGGTGGCCGGCTGGGTGTCCGACCGGATCACCCGCCGCAGTGAAACAGCGGTGCTGGGACGGCGCAACGCCATGGTCGTCGCCATGCTGGGCATGGTGATATTCACCATCCCGGCAGCGCTGGTCGAGAGCAACGTGATCGCCGTGGCCTGCATTTGCGTGGTGATCTTCCTCGCCAATGCCTCCTCGGCCTGCGCCTGGTCACTGGCCACGGCGGTGGCGCCGGCCAATCGCGTGGCCTCGCTGGGTTCGATCCAGAACTTCGGCGGTTTCCTGGGCGGTGCACTGGCGCCCATCATCACCGGCTTTATCGCCCAGACGTGGTCGTTCGTACCCGCACTGCTAACCGGTGCCGCCATAGCCCTGGTCGGCGCGCTGTCGTACCTGTTGCTGGTACGCAAACCCATTCCGGACATTCGGCCATCACCTTCGGCCCAAGCCGCAATAACAGCTCACCCATGAGCACTCGCACAGAGGACACTGCTATGCCACGCCCTGCCCAACCCATCATCGAAGGCATTGTCCCGGTGATGCTCACCCCCTTTAACGACGCCGGCAAAATCGACTTCCCCAGCGTTGAACGCTTGATCGAGTGGTACCTGGCACATGGCTGCGACGCCCTGTTCGCAGTGGCCCAGTCCAGTGAGATGCAATGGCTCAGCCTTGAGGAGCGCACGCAGCTGGCCCGGCATGTCGTAGAGTACGTGGCAGAGCGAGTGCCGGTGGTGGTGTCGGGCCATATCAGCGACGACCTCGACACCCAGGTGCATGAGCTCAATGCAATGGCCGGCTGCGGCGCCGATGCGGTGGTGCTGGTCACCAACCACCTTGACCCGCAACGCGAGGGCAGTCACGTGCTCCTCGCTAACCTGCATGCCCTGCTGGACCGCCTGCCCACCGACTTGCCACTGGGCCTCTACGAGTGCCCGGCGCCTTATCGGCGCTTGCTCAGCGATGAGGAGCTGCAAGCCTGCATCGACAGCCAGCGCTTCATCATGCTCAAGGACGTGAGCTGCGACCTGCAGGTGGTCAAGCGCCGCGTGGCCCTGGCGCAAGGCTCGTCGTTGCGCATTCTCAACGCCAATGCGGCGATCGCCTGGGACGCCATGCAAGCCGGCGCAGCAGGTTTCAACGGCGTGTTTACCAACTTCCATCCCGACCTGTACCGATGGCTGCGCCTGCAGGGCACGCACCACCCGCAATTGGCTGAAGAGCTGGCAACGTTCTTGGTGCTGGCGGCCACCACGGAAGGCATGGGCTACCCGGCACTGGCCAAAATCTACCATCAGCGGCTGGGCACCTTTGATTCAATCCGTTGCCGGGTGATCGACTACGACGTGCGTGAGCGTTTCTGGGCCCTGGATGCGGTGCTGGATAAAATCGTTGCGGGCACCGAACACTTTCGCGCCAGGATTCAAGCGCTTGACGCCCCGCAAGGCACGCCCGCAGGAGAACGGCTGCATGTCGGCTAACCCTGTGATTTGTGTCGGCTGCGCGCTGTGGGACACCATTTTCAGTGTCGATCACATCCCGCCACTCAGTGCCAAGGTCCTGCCCCGCCTGGCGGTCCAGGCCGCTTCAGGCATGGCCACCGCTGCGGCGATCAGCATCGCGCGCCTGGGTGGCCCGGTCGCCCTCTGGGCGCGTGTCGGCGACGACGCCACCGGCAAAATGCTCATCGACAACCTGAAGCGCTCCGGGGTTTCCACCGCCGGTATCCAACCAGTCCCAGGAGGGCACACTCCGTTCTCAACCATCCTGGTCGACCGCGATGGCGAGCGACTCGTGGTGCCCTACATCGACCCCGCCCTGGACGCAGCCCCCGACTGGCTGCCCCTCCACGACATCGCGGGCGCTGCGGCGGTGATGGCCGACGTGCGCTGGGTAGAAGGCGCAAAGGCGGCGCTCACCGAGGCCAGGCGCGTGGGCGTACCCACGATTCTTGACGCCGATGTCGCCGCCGTGGAAGACCTCAACACACTGATCCCCTTGGCAGACCACCTGCTGTTTTCCGAACCGGCTCTGCGCTCACTTGTCGATAACGCCACGCCCGAAGAAGCACTACTGACGTTGGCAGCCCGCAGCCAAGCCAACGTCATCGGCGTCACCCTTGGCGAGCACGGCGCGCTGATCTGGCAGCGCGGCACATTGACTGTGCAACACGTTGCGAGCCCGCGTATTCGAGCCATCGACACCCTCAACGCCGGGGATATCTGGCACGGCACCTATGCGTATGGCCTGGCGCACGGCTGGACACTCGACAAGCGTGTGCACGCAGCCAACATTGCCGCCGCCATGAAGTGCGAAGTGTTTGGCGGGCATCTGGGCGCCCCTCGCATGGAGCAACTGCTGGCGCGCCTGAGCGTCGAACGCCAAGCGCTTCTTTCAGGCCGTTGAAAAGACGCGCAACACGGCCTGGCGGTGTAAGGCCGTGAGGGGCGGCCTCCCCCTGTGGGAGCTGGCTTGCCCGCGATGGCGGTGTATCAGGTGGCCCATTCTCAGCTGGCCCACCGCTATCGCAGGCAAGCCAGCTCCCACATTTTTTGCCCTGTGTTCCAGTCCAAGCACCGCACAACCTGTGGGAGCCGGGCTTGCCCGCGATGGCGGTGTATCAGGTAGCACATTTGCAGCTGACCCACCGCTATCGCAGGCAAGCCAGCTCCCACATTTTTTGCCCCTGTGTTCCAGTCCAGGCACCGCACAACCTGTGGGAGCCGGGCTTGCCCGCGATGGCGGTGTATCAGGTGGCCCATTCTCAGCTGGCCCACCGCTATCGCAGGCAAGCCAGCTCCCACATTTTTTGCCCTGTGTTCCAGTCCAGGCACCGCACAACCTGTGGGAGCCAGGCTTGCCCGCGATGGCGGTGTATCAGATGGCCCATTCTCAGCTGGCCCACCGCTATCGCAGGCAAGCCAGCTCCCACATTTTTTGCCCTGTGTTCCAGTCCAGGCACCGCACAACCTGTGGGAGCCGGGCTTGCCCGCGATGGCGGTGTATCAGGTGGCACATTTGCAGCTGGCCCACCGCTATCGCAGGCAAGCCAGCTCCCACAGGTGATTTTCAGTGTTTATCAGAAGGTATTCAGCCAAGGAGTCTTGCGAGCTCTTCGCGGCAGTAATCCACAAACAACTGCACCGGCTTGGTCAACGGCGCCCGCCGCAGCCAGACGGCGGATAATCCTGAACCGGTGACCGTTTCCGCCAACGGCACACACACCACCTTCTGCCCATCGTAGGTGTACTCGGTAAACGGCTTGGTCACCAGAATCGAAAAGCCAAACCCGCGCCCTACCATGCCGCGCACCATCTCGATGGACGGCGAGCTGAACACGATATTCGGCGTTAACCCGCGTTCTTCAAAGATGCTCACGAAGTAGGTCCGGCTCGGCAGTACATCGAGCAAAATCATCGGTTCCAGCACCAGGTCCGCCAGCGACACCTTGGCCTGCTGCGCAAAGCGGTGATCGGCCGGCAACAACGCATAGGGCTGCTGCGGCGGCATCAATGGCGTGGTTTCGATGGTGCCGCCCAGGTCGTGCTCAAACAGCATCGCCACATCGATACTGCCGGCCGTCAGCGCCTGCACCAGCTCTTGCTGCTCGCCGTCGCGAATGCGGATTTCCACCCCAGGCCACAGCGCCTTGAACCCCGCGATCAAGCGCGGCAAATACAACGGTGCCACCGTCTCAAAGCAGCCGATATCGATCTGCCCCGCCACCACATCATTGTCGGCCAGGGCGTTTTGCTCGAACTCATGGGCTACCCGTAGCAACTCCAGCGCCTTGCGATAAAAGCGCGCGCCGCTGGGGGTGAGTGAAACGCCCTGGGCGTGATGACGGATAAACAGCTGCACACCAAAGCTGTCCTCCAGCTGCTTGATCGCGGTCGACACCGAGGGCTGGGCGATATACAGCTTGCGCGATGCCTCGGCAACGCTGCCGCACTCGGCCGTGGTGACAAAATATCTGAGCTGGCGCAGGTTATAGGCAGCCATCGGGACCTCCAGAAACGTGGGACTTCGCCCCAAACAAGTGCGTAAAAATCGGCTTTTTCACACTGATTCAAGACCATGCAACATACCGGAGCAAAAATTCCGGTGAGCTATATTTTTTAAGGTCTATAGCAACAAACTTACTAATTTACCTCCCCGCGCCCATTGCAGATGATCACTCCAACAACAAAGCGCCGCCCACGCTGCGCACAGCGAAGTACGTCAACGTACTCACCTTGCCTCGGAGTTCGTCATGGTCACCACTGCAACATCCTCCGCCCCGCTTATCGAAAAACACACGATCGGATACGTGCCCCCCGAAGACCGCCATGGAAAGGTAAGAGACCTGTTCACCCTGTGGTTCGGCGGCAACATCGCGCCGTTGCCGATCGTTACCGGCGCGCTGGGTGTGCAATTGTTCCACTTGAACCTGGTGTGGGGCATCGTCGCCATCCTGGTTGGCCACCTGGTCGGCGGCGTGCTGATGGCGCTGCACTCGGCCCAAGGCCCGCAAATGGGCATCCCGCAAATGATCCAGAGCCGCGCGCAGTTCGGCTCCTTGGGTGCCCTGCTGGTGGTGGTGATCGCCGGCGTCATGTACATCGGCTTTTTCGCCTCCAACATCGTGCTGGCGGGTAAATCCCTGCACGGCGTGGTCGACAGCGTGCCCGTGCCCGTCGGCATCGTGATCGGCGCCATTGGTTCCGGCATCATCGGCATCATCGGTTACCGCTTTATCCACGTGCTCAACCGCATCGGCACCTGGGTGCTCGGCGCCGGCATCGTGCTGGGTTTTGGCTACATCTTCACCCATGTGCAGACCACCGACTTCCTGACCCGTGGCAGCTTCAACATCTCCGGCTGGCTGGCCACCGTATCCCTGGCGGCGTTGTGGCAGATTGCTTTTGCGCCCTACGTGTCCGACTACTCGCGCTACCTGCCGGCTGACGTGCCTGTGGCGTCGACCTTCTGGACCACCTACCTGGGCTCCGCCCTCGGCTCCAGCCTGGCCTTTATCTTCGGCGCCGTCGCCGTGCTTGCCACCCCGGTGGGCATGGACACCATGGACGCAGTAAAACTCGCCACCGGCGCCATCGGCCCGTTGATGCTGGTGCTGTTCTTGCTCAGCGTGATCAGCCACAACGCCCTCAATTTGTATGGTGCGGTGTTGTCGATCATTACCCTGATCCAGACCTTCGCCTACCGCTGGATCCCCACCGCCAAAAGCCGCGCAGTGATCTCCACCCTGGTGCTGGCCGCGTGCGCCATTGCTGCCGTGTTCGCCTCCAAAGACTTCATCGGCCACTTCGTCGACATGGTGCTGGTGCTGCTGGTGGTGCTGGTGCCGTGGACGGCGATCAACCTGATCGACTTCTACGCGATTCACAAAGGCAAGTACGACATTGCCTCGATCTTTCGCGTGGATGGCGGGATTTATGGCAAGTACAACCCACAGGCGCTGCTGGCCTATGCGATCGGGATTGCAGTGCAGATTCCGTTTATGAACACGCCGCTGTATGTAGGGCCGATTTCCGAGCACATCAATGGCGCGGATTTGTCCTGGGTGGTGGGCCTGGTGGTGACGTCACCGCTGTACTTCTGGTTGGCCAGTCGAGACAGTGCTTATAAGCGCCGGATGGACGGCGGGAAATTGGTGAGCGGGGTTTAAGCAAACCGACTGAAGCGGGCTGGCCCCGTTCAACTGGGGTTCAATGGTGAACCCCAGTCACCAGCCCCCGTCACACACTGGTTACGACCCGCCGCCTTGGCGCTGTACAACGCCTGATCCGCCACCTCCACCAACCCTTGCAAGTCCTCCAACTGAACCCCGGTGGCCGTCGCAATGCCGATGCTTGCCGTCAGCCGCCCGAACGGGCTGGTGCTGTGCACGATGTTCTCTTGCTTCAACAGGTCGAGAATAAGCTGGGCCACCACGGCGGCGCCGTCAGCGTCGGTGTCCGGCATGATGATGCCCATCTCCTCGCCGCCATACCGCGCCACCAGGTCTAACGGCCGCCTTACGCACGCCTCGAAGATTCTGCCCACCGTCTGCAGGCATGCGTCCCCTGCCACATGCCCGTAAGCGTCGTTAAAGCGCTTGAAATAGTCGATATCGATCATCAGCAATGCCAGCGTCGTGCCCTCACGCTTGGCGCGCAGCGCCTCCCTGGCGAGGCTCTCATCAAAGCAGCGCCGGTTTGCCAAACCCGTCAGCGCATCCTTCATCGCCAGCAACTCAAGCTGCCCGTTGGAGGTGAGCAATTGCCGCTGGGTTTCACGCAACTGATCTTCAGCCTCGGTGCGCCGACGGATATCCAGGATCAAAAACCAGCCGATAAGACCGGTAAGCCCCAGCAGCCCCGCCACTACCACCGCCGACAAGAGCGCCTCGGTGCGCCACGCGGCGAGGGCTTCGTGCTTGCCGATTGCCACCGTGGTGATCAGCGGCAGCCGGTCGCTCTGGCGAAAGGCGTAGAGCCGCTCCACGCCGTCCAGGCTGGAGGTAAAAGAGGCGGTGCCGACTGACTGATCAACCAGGTACTTCACATAGATGGGCGACTTGGAAAAGTTGCGCCCCATGTCCTGCTCGCGAAACGGATAGCGAGCCAGCAACGTACCGTCTGTGTGGGACAAGCCAATCGCGCCGTCCTGCCCGACATCGATCTTGCCAAACAAGCGCAGGAAATTTTCGATGCCTAAGGTCACCGCCACAACACCGGCAAAATCACCCTGCGAATCATTGAAACGCCGGCTGATGGTCATCACCCATTCCTGATTCGACCGGCTGATAATCGGCGGGCCGATAAAGATCTCGTGGGAAGGATCGTCACGGTGATGAATGAAATAGGCACGGTCTGTGCTGTTGGCGCCCGCAGGAATCGGCCGGTTGGAGGACATCAACCAGTGCCCCTGTTTATCGTAGATCGTGACACCACTGAGCTGTGGCATCAGCGGCTGCTGGCGGTTGATCAATGTACTCAGCCGCTGAATCTGCGCCGGCCCGCTGCCTTCGGTTTCCAGACGCTCGACCAGCCCGAGCAACAGCAGCGCACTTTGGCGCACGATGCCATCGGCATAGGTCGACAGCGCCTGGGTAAGGTTCAGGCCATGGACGTCCACCTCCTGCAGGGCGCGATCTCGAGAGGCAAACACCTTCCAGACCGTCAATGACCCCAGGGAGCAACCGATAACGGCCAGCAAAAGCACAACCAGGTGGGTATCACGCTTCACATTGCTACCTTTGGAACCTACGGTTTTCCGTAACAGCGGACAGTGGACCTGGGCACTGGCGGCAGCCATTCGCCCTTATTCGCGGGCAAGGATACAAGCAGTTACAAGCCTTCGCAGCAACAGATTATGTGGACGAGAATGGTTCATATTGCCGCGCCTCACGGTGCCCGCAAGCCGGCGCTTACAGCTGATGATGCTCGAGCAAAAAGTCCACAAACAAGCGCACCCGCGCCGGCATCGCCGCGCCGCCGACGAACACCGCGTGAATCGGCTCAACGTCGCCGGGGTTCCAGGCTTGCAGCAGCGGTATCAACTCGCCGCGCCGCAGGTCTTCGCTGACGGTGAACTCACCGATACGCGCAATACCGGCGCCCACACGCGCAAGCTGTGCCAGCGCCTCACCACTGCTGCATTCGATGTTGCCGCTCACCTTCAAGGAATACGCTTGGCCGTCGCGCATAAACGGCCAGTTGGGTTCGGCACGCCGGAAGTTGAAGCGCAGGCAATTGTGCCGCAGCAGGTCTTCGGGTTGCTGCGGGGTGCCGTGGCGCTGCAGGTACTCGGGCGAGGCCACCACCACCTGGCCGGTTTCGCCGAGCCTGCGCGCGGTCAGCGGTCTGTCGGGCAAATGGCCAAAGCGTATCGCCACATCGGCCTGGCCGCCAAGAATGTCGACCACCTCGTCGCCCAGGGTCAGGTCGACCACGATGTTCGGGTAGCGCGCACTAAAAGCGGCCACCAAGGGCACGATCGTCATGCGCCCATGGCCCAGGGCGGCGCTGACCCGCAGCCGGCCCCTCGGCACGCCCTGGTCGGCAATCGCCTCTTCCACCTCGTCCATGTCGGCCAGGATACGCCGCGCACCGCGCAGGAACGCCTCGCCCTCGGCGGTAAAGGTGATCGCGCGGGTGGTGCGCAACAGCAGCCGAGTGCCAAGGCGTTGTTCGGCACGCGCGATAATCCGGCTGACTGCCGACGGCGTAAGCCCCAACGCACGCGCCGCCGCCGACAGGCTGCCCTCCTGCGCCACGCTGGCGAATACCAACATCTCACCTGACCTGCCGTTGAAGTCCATTTGTGCCCCTTACGCAAAGGTGATTGGCAAAAACGCCATCTACCGCCTTCAATCGCTGGATCGTAGCATTGGCGGCATAGATAAGGAGCCTTCCATGCGTATCAATCCACCCCTCGTTGCACTCGCCATGGGTGCCTTTGGCATCGGCGTCACCGAGTTCGCCCCCATGGGCATGTTGCCGGGCATCGCTGCCGACCTCGGCGTCTCAATTCCCGCAGCAGGCCTGCTGGTCAGTGCTTACGCCATGGGCGTACTGCTCGGCGCGCCACTGATGACCCTGACCACCGGCAAGATCCCCCGGCGCTACCTGCTGATCGGGCTGATGGCGATTTTCACCCTGGGCAACCTGATGTCCGCCCTGGCCACCGACTATTACAGCCTGATGATCGCCAGAGTCGTGACCTCACTGAACCACGGCGCGTTCTTTGGCGTGGGCTCCGTGGTCGCCGCCAGCGTGGTCGCCCCGGAGAAACGCGCCGGCGCGGTGGCCGCCATGTTTATGGGCCTCACCCTCGCGACCATCGGCGGCGTGCCGCTGGCCGCCTGGTTCGGTGAACTGCTCGGCTGGCGCACCGCGTTCTGGGGCATTACCGGCCTCGGCGTCATTGCAATGGCTGCGCTGTGGTTCGCCCTGCCCAACCTCAAGGCGCCGCCACACGTCAGCGTGATGGCCGAAATCCGCGTACTGGGCCGTGGCCCGGTGCTGGGCGCACTGGCCCTCACCGTCATCGGCTCGGGCGCCATGTTCACCGTCTTCACCTACATCGCGCCCATCCTCAGCAGCGAAACCCACGCCTCCACCCCCTACATCACCGCCATGCTGGTGCTGTTCGGCGTGGGCCTGACACTCGGCAACCTGTGGGGCGGCAAGGCTGCGGATCGCTCGATAGACCGCACCCTGATCGTGTCGCTGAGCGTGCTGATTGTGGTGTTGCTGGCGTTTACCGTGCTGATGCGCTGGCCGTTGCCCGCGGCTGTGGCCATCTTGATATGGGGTGTCGCGAGCTTTGCCCTGGTGCCGCCGTTGCAGATGCGGGTGATGGAGGCGGCCAAGGACGCGCCCAACCTGGCGTCGGCGGTGAATATCGGGGCGTTTAATTTTGGCAATGCGATTGGTGCGGCGTTGGGCGGTGTGGTGATTAATGCGGGGTGGGGCTATCCGGCGATTTCGTTGGCGGGTGCGGGGATGGCGGGGTTGGGGTTGTTGATGGTGGTGGGGTTTGCTTGGCGGTCGAGGGCGAGAGGAGTGTTAGCCGTCAATCAGGCGTCCAGCTAGCCAGCTGGGCCAATCGCCGGAACACTCCGGCGAACATAATAATTGTCGAATTCACTGCTTTCGATGAATTGGAAACCATGGCGGATATAAAAGCGATTCGACGCGCTGTCTTTGAGAGCCCCCACTTTAATGGGGAGCGCAGCCGCATCCGCCTCTTTGAAAATCTGAGTAAGCACCGCAGACCCTACGCCGGATCCTTGCGCGCCCGGCCGCACATACAAATGGTCAAGCAAGAGCTCATTGTGGTGATGCTTGACCACTACGAAACCAACCCGCTCGCCAGATGCCTCGATGTAGCGTGTGTTGCGAGCTTCAAAACCGCTAACAAACCGCTCGCGCGCACGCACTGGATCAAATCGCCCAACACGCTCCAGGCTTTCGCGCATGGCCTCAATTCGAATGGCTACCAGATCATCCAAGTCACTTTCTTGAGCCTGGACCAACATGATTGGGGAATTTTGATCGGGTGTGACCGGCATAGTCTGCGCTCGAACTAGGATCCTGGGACGGCCAGTATAGAGAGCCTGGCATGAGCCGCCACATCCGAGGGGAATTAGCGTGATATCAATAGCCAACTGATACACATGACGGTAACGGATGTGAAAGCAATCAGTGTCGGAATGACCATCCAGTACTTGAGATGTCGTGGGATTTTTTCAACGTCCTCAACCCGTACTAAACGCCTCCATTCAAATATTCTTGGAATAAGAATGATGATAGCCATGGCAACCAGCCGCTGGGGCCTTCCATCAAAGGGTGCATGACGAAAAATATCCCTGTGCACAGTGATGTAAGCACTGCCCTCCACGTAGCGCTCTGCAGCGTCGAGCTTTTTGAACATGGCACAAAAAACCAGCGGGAGGCTTAATATCATGACGACCCCAGCGCACATGCCGATATATTCAAAGACCATTTAATCCCCCACCGTCCTATAGAGAAATTTCCCTGTGCCTTCTCCCAAGACGCTTCCGGCTTTACCTGCGGCAAATCCACCTGCGGCACCGCCGACAATGGCACATGCCAACGCTCCGGCACCCGCTGTGGGTATGCCAAAAACAATCATGCAGGCGCCGACACCGATAGGCGCCCCAAACGCCGCGCCCACAGATGCACCACCCACCCCCAACACCAATTTTCCCCCTTCAACATACTTCGCCTGCGTACACTCTTGCTCACGCCCTGTGGAACACGCCTCCGTTATCTCCAGCGCCGTCGCCCCAACATCCAACGCTATGCCAATGTAAGTCCCCTTCTTCAATATTTGCGAGGCCTTGGCTAAACGTTTAACCCTTTCCTCATACCCACGAATGTCTCCATGGTGCCAATAGCTTTTACTGGAAATCCCTAACATCTTTTTAATCGAACCTTCGTTTCTCAACCCCGTACCAAAGCGCGCCATGCCCGAGATTTGGCTATCCAACTTGGCAAACAGCGCCCTTCGCTTAACCAAAAACTCCTCCCTTGCCCCAGTGGTGCCTTTGCTCAAGTACTGCTTATGCAAACTCTCGATTTCGATAAGGGTCTTCTCGACTTGCGCCAAATGCTTGCTCCATGCACTGCTGGCACTGCCGATGCCAAGGGACGAATAGGTCAAGATGGCCTGCAACTGATCATAGTTTTTGATCAGAAATTGGTCAGTTGCGGAGTGCGCCAACAGGGCGAGCTTTATATTTTGCGCCGAGCGCATCAGCTGTGCCTCTTCAGCGGTGCAAGCGGCGGTTCGGCTATCCCCGATGATCACCAATTGCCCCGGCAACACCACCGTGTTGCGGATGTGCTGGTTGAGGGTGTCGAACTTGGTGTGTGAATACGGATCAAGCGCCAAGCTTAGTTTAAGCAATGGATAAGGCTGGGGATATTCATTGATAAATGCGTAGGGTCCCTGCATGCGTGCACCTCCAAGTGGCTGAGGCGCACGACTAGTAAGAAGGCGCCACAGCGGAGGTAAGACGTGTATCGGGGTGTTTTTAACGTTTCAGAAACGGACTACTTCACTCTAAGTACATGCCTACGCACTGGGCATAAAACGGGGTCAGACCCTCAGGGATTCTGACACGCTGGATTATGCTGAGGCTGGCCGCGTCAGTCGGCCTGGTCATCCTCAAGCCTATTGCGCAGGTGGTTTAGAACCTGATGGGTAGTCTGGATAGCATCGATGTCCGCCCCCTCCGCCAGCTCATTAATCCAGGGCGTCTGAAGATTCATCGCCAGATCGAATGCTTCTCTTCCAGCTTCAGTCAGGACAACCAACTGCGCTCTGCGGTGGTGTGGGTTTGGCTGAAACTCCAGCAGTCCATCATTCACCAGATCGTTAACGATCCGCTGAACGTTTTGCCGATTTGCCCCCATGTCGCGAGCAATCCATGAAACCGGTTGTGCTCGTTCGGCGTACACAATAGTACCCAGTAGTTGCCAGCGGGCGCTTGTCAGACCTAGCTCTGCGACGAGTCGATCGCCTGCAGTAAGCAGACGCGCACTTGCTCGAAAGATCTCAAGAACCAGATCGCTCATGGCGCGTCCTGCGGGGGTGTAGTTTGTCTTTTTCATGGCGCGAATCCTTCCACGTTGACACCATGATGTCAATCACAGTAGGTTTGGAGCGTGAAACCCAAATTGTCATCATGATTACAATGTAGAGGTCGCCATGCTTTCTATTCGCCCCCTTGATCCGATCGTCCCCATCACTCAACAGCTGCATTGCAGCGAAGCTCCAGTGGTATTGATCAACCTCTTCACTGTCGACGCAGACGATATACCTGACCTCCTTTGCGCATGGGAGCTGGATGCCAACTGGATGAAACAACGTGCCGGTTTCATCTCCACGCAGCTTCATCAGGCCATCGGTGGCAGCAACATGTTCTTGAATTACGCCGTATGGGAATCGGTAGAGCGGTTTCGCGATGCTTTCAATCATCCGGAATTCACCAATGCCTTGGCGCGGTATCCCTCAAGTGCCTTGGCCATGCCGCATCTGTTCACCAAGGTAGCTGTGCCGAATATCTGCACGGCCTGAGTATTAACCAACTGTCTGACGGTATTAGATAAATGCTTAGACGATTACATTTGATCTCCAGCACGCTGGCACTGATGTGCATCGCCACCTTCTTTCTGTCGACTATTTTTGTCGAACTCATCGGATCCGGACGCTCGATAGCCTCACTCAAGCACCTGATCGTGAGTCCCGGGCTTTGGATACTGGTACCGACAATGATTGCGACCGGTGCAAGTGGAGTGCTAATGAGTCGGAAACGACAAGGACGACTGGTCGCCTTGAAGAACAAACGCATGCCATTCATTGCCGCCAATGGCCTGTTGGTTCTGATGCCGTGCGCCATTGTGCTTAACCAATGGGCGTCGGCGGGAATCTTCGATACGCGTTTTTACTTCGTACAGTTAATCGAACTGATCGCAGGGGCCACCAATCTTGCATTAATGGGGCTGAATATGCGTGACGGCCTGCGCCTCAGCGGCCGACTGCTGCGGGTTGAACGTCACAGACAGTAAGCTGAATACTTGCTCCCGTTTGTCCTAAAAATCTGGGCCGGAATCCGCCGTTTGTGACCGACAGCTATCGGCCAAAAGCAGCCGATCGGCGTACTGTATGGGTGCGGAAAATTTCTTTGAGGGAAAACCCTCATTGCTGGGCCTGCGTCACGCTATTAGCATTGATTTCGACAATCGGCCCATTCGTAGGAGAAAACCATGACTACCTTGCAGAGTGACGACAAGCGCCCCACTCCGGATCAGGCAGAGGACAATGCCTTTTTCCCCTCTCCATACTCGCTAAGCCAATTTACTTCGCCAAAATCTGATTTGAGTGACGCGGATTACCCTAATCCTTACCAAGGTGGCCGCTGGAAGATATTGCTGATCGGCGCCGACGAGCGCTATTTACTGACCGACAACGGCACCATGTTTTCCACCGGTAATCACCCGGTCGAGACGTTGCTACCCATGTACCACCTCGACAAAGCCGGTTTCGCGTTCGACGTTGCGACCCTGTCAGGCAATCCGGTGAAGTTTGAGTTCTGGGCCATGCCTTCCGAAGATACCGAGGTAAAGAATTTCTACGCCAAATACCGCGAGCAGTTCAAAAAACCCTTGAAGCTTTCCGATGTGGTCGAAAAGGCACTGGGCGAGGATTCGGATTACATCGGGGTTTTCATACCCGGCGGACACGGCGCGCTGATTGGATTGCCGGAGAATGCCGACGTGAAAGCTGCTTTGCATTGGGCAATCACCAACGACAAATTTGTGATTTCTCTATGTCACGGCCCAGCAGCAATGCTCGCGGCGGGTATTGGAGAGTCGAGGGACTCCTTCATTTTCAACGGCTACAAGATCTGCGCATTTCCAGACAGTCTCGACGCAAAAACGCCCGACATCGGTTATATGCCTGGGCATTTGACTTGGAAATTTGGTGAGCAATTGAAAGCCCTGGGAGTTGAGATCGTCAACCAGGATATTTCAGGTGCAACGCTCCAAGACCGCAAGTTGCTGACCGGCGACAGCCCATTGGCAGGCAATAATCTGGGCAAGTTGGCAGCTGAAGCATTGTTGAAAGAGGTCGCATCGGAGTGAGCGACGGGCCGGCCGAAACAGCGATGCGAGCTGCTCTGGAGATAGAGACGGCGCGCACACTTGAATCAATCAAGAGAGCCGTCAGGGGTTTCGCCACACCCTACGGCTATGATCGATTCGTGCTGTTTTCTGCATCGACGGCAAGTGAAGAAGTGGTTGAGCATATCTACTGGGTCGAAGGCGATTGGTTCGATAACGGTCAATCGGTGGATGCTGAGACTTATGTTCGACATTGTCCGGTGACTCGCCACCTTCTGAATGCTCGGCAATCCTTCTTCTGGCAGAAAGAGCAGGTCAAGGGAGAAGAGCGCTACCGGGTGATTCGTTCTCCAGGTGACCCAGGGATTCAGGGGTTGCAGGTGCCAGTTTTCGGCCCGCAGGGGCTTGAGGGCGCGATGAGCTTGGGGGGGGAGCCGGTGGATGGAAGCGCGCGGGTTCGCTTGGGACTCAGCCTGGTTGCGACGGCCGCTTTTTTCGCAGCTCGGCGGTTGCTTGAGGCTCCACTGGACGAATCGTTAAAAAGCCTTTCCCCGCGAGAGCGCGAAGTCATGGAATGGACGGCTGCCGGAAGACGGCAAGCGGATATTGCAGCAACTCTCGGTTTGTCGGAGCGTACGGTTGAAAATCACCTGCGCTCAGCGCGCCGACGTCTGGGCGTGACAACGACAGCACAAGCCATCAGGATGGCCATCCGTAACGGCGATATCGATGGTTAAGGACGCGGAGAGATCGAGTGGTGGAGCGTTTGGACCTCCGAGTAATTTCCTCAATGGGCTGATCTGAATGTCAGCTATTGGCCGTTTGCCGCCGTTCACCTTCGATGGATCTAAGCTATTTGCACCAGGTAACGCTAGTAGCCAATCAGGAGATTTCTGCCAGCTATGCACGCAGACCTACTGAGGCTCCCGCTGCAAACGACTGTGCAGGCCGAACGCACTTGACTGCGCTGGCCTGTGAAACTAGCCAGATCTTCCTGACCTAGGGATGGAAAAGTTAATGACTGAGGTTGATACATCCTCTCAGTTGCACCCTGGCTACCCACACCTTATAGTTCGCCCCGTCGCCAGCCTTGGCCAGCGACAGGGTTTCGCAGCCCTAAAAACTATTACCTGTACCGTCAAACTCGACGCAGCCGATTCACAGCTGTCTCTAGTTTTATGGCGGTTGTGCGTGGGAGACCTTCGGGTCTGCCGGGTCTGGTAATAGTCCTCCGGTCTGCGAACCCGCGCACAGCTGCCACCCGTTTGTTTCGCAGCAAAAGGTGGCAATTTTTCTTTCTAAGGACTATTACCATGACTACTCAACACCCGCCCCGCCGCTTCACCCCCATGTCCCAAACCGCAACCGAATACCCTGTCCTGCTCATCGACAGCGACGCCCCGCTCAGCGAGCTCCACGCCTGCGCCAGCGAGCGTCTCAATGCGGCCCTCGCCTACCTTCACCTGATGGCCTGTTCCAATGTGTCCGACTATGCTGAGCATGACGTTAATACCGTCGCCAATACCGCGCGGATCATGATCCAGGATGTGTCGGATGTGTTTACGGTGATGGAGCGGCGCGGGTTTGATGTGCCTGCTGTGAGTTGACGTGATGTGAGCCGTGAGGAAACCCGCTTTGGCGGGTTTTCTGGTTTTTGGGGCGGCTACTGCCTGGCGTTCTTGATGGTCACAACGTTTTTTCTAGGCGGCTCGCCAAACAGGCGCTTGTATTCTCGACTAAGGTACGCGGTGATAGGCGTGATGCTCGATTCACACTCCCTCTTTTATTGGCGGAAATGGCTGTTGGAAACCCCGGCTTCTGTGGCGAGGGAGCTTGCTCCCGCTGGGGCGCGAAGCGGCCCCAAAAATGGGACTGCTACGCAGTCCAACGGGAGCAAGCTCCCTCGCCACAATTACCGGCTATGCCTTAACTGACTGGCATTAGCGCAAGCCCCCTCGCCACAGTGAGCTTGTTTGCCATCACCACAATCTGTGTCAGGCACTGGATGTTTCTTTATGATGTGGCCTTTCGCTTAATGCCTCAGGAACCTCCCATGCCCGCCCTCACCTTCCGCAACGCCCTGCCCGCCGACGCCGCGCGTTGCTTTGAAATCGAAACCAGCGCCTACGAAGGCGACGAAGCCGCGACGCTGGAGAAGATCGCCACGCGTATTGCGCAGTACCCCGAGGGCTTTTTGATTTTGGAGGCGAATGGCGCGGTGGTGGGGTTTATCAATTGTGGCTGCGCCCATCAGGTGGTGATGTCGGATGAGGCGTTCAAGGAGTTGGTGGGCCATGCCGCCGAGGCGCCGAATGTGGTGATCATGTCGGTGGTGGTCGACCCGGCGCAGCAGGGTAAGGGCTATTCCAAACTGCTGATGACTGAGTTTGTGCAGCGCATGCGCGCGATGGGCAAGCAAACGATTCATTTGATGTGCAAGGAGCAGCATGTACCGTTGTATACGCGCATGGGTTACGGCTATGTGCAGCCGTCGCCGTCGGAGCATGGCGGGATGGCGTGGCATGAGATGGTGATGGGCCTTTAGGCCGTTAACTTTCTGGTCGCGTTTATGTAACGGGATTTAGGCCCGTCAGCCATCGTTGAACGGGCAACCGTGTTTCAACAGGTAAGAAGCGCGCCTCTATTGCCTTTTCTGACAGCCAAATTGAAACGTCATACGCGGTTTTGAGCCACGGCCTATAGACCGCACCCATCGTTACATGAGCGCAGTCACCAGCAGTTTTGAGCAGTTACATCTGCAAAAAATCACCTTATTGAATGCCTTGGCAGGGCTCTGTAGTTTTCGAAAGGAATCGCCGGATCAGGTTCTGGCGATACTTTTTCTTAAAGATCGCCGAGGTACGTCCATGTTTCCAATCACCCGTACGCCCTACACTCCCCCTTCGCACATCCAACACATACATGAGGCAGCTCACCGTGCGCCCCTGGATCGCGAGCCCCAGGCCTCGCATACAAGCATGTCCCCAAGGGGCAAGACGGAAAACCAGGCAGATTTCCCGCTGGTCAATTCGAATACCAAACTCTGGGCCAGCCTCGAACACCGAATTGATAACGACACCCCCTTACGCAACAAGATGGATGACACCGCCGGTGACGATGCCGAAGTGTTCGATCCAGAGACGCAAACATGGCAGCCTACCCAAGCACTCGGCGGGGGGCTGCACGCCAATCTTGGCGACGCTTACCGCGAAGCCATCGATTTCGAAATCAAGGCCGACAACATGGGCGGCTGGCAGCGAGTGTGAGTCGCTGACGGTGTTAGGCTCCGTGGAGGGTGTTCTAAGCGCTAGACGAACCCGGCCCACACCTTCGGCCGCTCGCAGGAGCTGTCTCTGCTGATGGAAGGCGCGCAGGTGGTAGCGCAGAACAAAGGCTTTGATCAGGTGGGTGAACGGCTGATGCACATGGTGCGCCAGCGGCTTTGAGGAGCAGGAACACATGAGCATGATTGAAATCAGCGACCAACCCAACCCCGACGCCGAGCGCCTGCTGGGCGATGGCCTCGCCGCCTTCAATGAGGCCTTCACCGGCTCCAATGATCGGCGGCCACTGATGGTGTTGCTCAAAGACCCGGACACCCAGCAGATCCTGGGCGGCATCACGGGTAAAACCACCCTGGGCATGGCCTTCCTCGACCTGTTCCACTTGCCCGACGCCCTGCGCGGTTCGGGCCTGGGCAGCCAGTTGCTGCAGGCCTTCGAAGACGAGGCGCGGCGCCGGGGCTGCCAGCATGCGGTGCTGTACACCTTGAGTTTTCAGGCACCGGGGTTTTACGAGAAACAGGGGTGGGTGCGGTTGGGTGAAATACCCTGCCAGCCCGAAGGCAGCAGCCGGGTGTTTTTGTCCAAGCAGCTTTGAAGCTGACGCCCCCGGCGGTCTGTGCAATGATCGCAACTCGCCTCAAGGGATGGAGCCACCGCCATGTCGCTGAACACCCCGCCTCACCTCGCGCACGCGCCACGCTTCTGGCGTGACGAACGCTTGCCGTTCATTGAGGCACGCACCATCGCCGACGGGCGCAAGGTCACTTACACCCGTCACGCCCACGAGCATTTTTCCATCGGCGCCATCACCAGCGGGCGCAGTTATTACCACTATGGCGCGCAGACCTTCGAGATCAGCGCCGGCACGGTGGTGTTGATGAACCCCGGTGATGTGCACGCGTGCAACCCGATCCACGACCAGCATTGGTCGTATCACATGATTTACCTCGACACACCGTGGCTGACGGACCTGCAATACCAGCTGGGTTTCAGTACCGAGCAGGGTTATCGGCCGTTCAATACGCCGCATACCCGCGACACGGTGTTGTATCACGGCCTGATCGAGCTGTACGGCATTCTGCTGGATGAGCAGGCCGAGCTGCTGCAAAAAGAGAGTGCGCTGGTGAGTTATTTCACCGAAGTGCAGCAGCGCCTGAACCCGTCGCTGACGCCGCTGCGTGAGGTCAACCACAAGCTGGAGCGCGCCGCGGAGTACATCCGCGCGCACTGCACCGAGGCGTTGAAGCTGGAAGATATTTGCCTGGCGGCCGAGCTGTCGCCGTCGTATTTGATTCGTGCGTTCAAGCAGTATTACGGGCTCACGCCCCATGCGTTTCTGGTCAACCGGCGCATTCAGTTTGCCCGCACGCAATTGCGCAATGGCGAGCTGATCGCCGATGTAGCCCTGGCCGCCGGGTTTGCCGACCAGGCGCATTTTCAGCGCACCTTCAAACTGCATTTCGCCGCCACGCCGGGCCAGTACCGCGACTTGCTCAAGCCATCAGCAAATAACCCACACTGGCCACCAGCAACGCGGCCATTGAGCGGTTGAACAGGCGCACGCCTTGGGGGTTGCTCAGGTAGCGCCGCAAAAACGTGCCGGCGTAGGCCCAGCACGCCACCGACAGGTAGCAGATCACCAGGTACAGCGCCGCAAACAGCCACACTTGGCGCGCATCGCCATCGGCCACGAACAAGCCCATGCCCGCCACACAGGCCAGCCAGGCTTTGGGGTTGAGCCATTGCATGATCGCGCCGTAGAGCATCGATGGCGCGGTGGCAGTGCCTTCGGCGTCGAGTCGGCCATCGTCGACCGCGAGTTTCCAGGCCATGTACAGCAAAAAGGCGACCCCGCCCCACTGGATCAACTGGGTGAGGATCGGCCAGCGCACCAGCACTTCATGCAGGCCCAGGCCGATCAGCACCAGCAGCAAGGTAAAACCGACGGCGGCGCCGACTACGTGTTTCTGGCTGGCGGCAAAGCCAAAGCGCGCGCCGGAGCTGAGCGCCACCACATTGACCGGGCCGGGGGTGATGGACGTGGCCAATGCGAAGGCGGCCATGGAGATGATCAAGCTCATTGCAGTTCCTTTTGGTGATGCCGAGTGACGATGGCTTCACGGTAAAGGGCTGAACGGCGGTGGTATTGAAGAAAATGCCCCTGAGGTCTTGGAGGCTTTGCCTGAGAGCGTTTCAGGTCGCCATGTTCCCTTTGTGGCGAGCAGGCTTGCCCTGCGTTGGGTGGCGAAGCCGCCCCAATCCAGGCGGCGCGGTGAGTCAGGCAGAAAGAGCTGGGGCTGCTTCGCAGCCCAACGCAGGGCAAGCCTGCTCGCCACAACAAGCCTGTTTTCCATAACAAGCCTGTTTGCCACAACAGCCTGCTCGCCACAATGGCCCAGTCGTTATGCCGCCGGCATCTGGGTGATGATGTCTTCCAGGCCCAGCACCCGGCCATCCTCGGACACGATCTCGACCTTGCGCAGCGGCTTGAGCAAACGTGCATCCAGCAAGTGGGTGCTGCCATCGGCCGGCTGCGTGAAGGTTTCGCCCCATTGCGCCAGGGTCACCAGTACCGGCATCAGCGCGCGGCCTTTGTCGGTGAGTTGATATTCGCTGCGCGCGCCCACTTCACTGGTTTGCAACAGGCCTTGTTCGACCATGCCCTTGAGGCGCGTGGCGAGGATGTTTTTCGCTACGCCCAGGTGTTTTTGAAAGTCGCCGAAGCGCGTCACCCCGGCGTAGGCGTCGCGGATGATCAGCAGCGTCCACCAATCCCCCACCACGTCGAGTGCGCGGGCGACCGGGCAACAGTCGCCTTCCAGGCATTTGCGTTTCATCGTCGGGCCTCCGGGTATGCACAAATATTAGGTTGCATTATAGGACCAACAGGCTCAAGATAAAAACGGTTTCATTATTAAACCTAATTCGTCGCCTGGAGTGCATCATGGATATTCGTGGAAAAGTGGTGTTGGTTACCGGTGCCAATCGTGGCCTGGGCAAAGCGTTTGTCACCGCGCTGCTGGCAGCCGGTGCGGCCAAGGTGTATGCCGGTGCGCGCGACCCGGCCAGTGTGGATATCCCCGGCAGCACGCCGATTGCCCTGGACATTACCGACCCGGCCAGCGTGCAGCGCGCCGCCGAGCAGTGCGGCGATGTGAGTGTGTTGATCAACAACGCGGGCTGGCTCAAGTACGGCTCGTTGCTGGCCGAAGACAGTATTGAAAACCTGCAGCAGCACTTTGAGGTGAACACCTTTGGTACCTTGCGCCTGAGCCGCGCGTTTGCGCCGATCCTGGCCAAACAAGGTGGCGGTGCGTTGATCAATATCCTCTCGGTACTGAGCTGGCTGAGCCCTCCCGGCTCCGGCGGCTACAGCACCTCCAAGTCGGCGCAGTGGGGTCTTACCAATGGCCTGCGTGGTGAATTGCGCGAGCAGAACACCTTGGTGATCGGCGTACACCCGGCCTATATCGACACTGACATGGTGGCGGATGTGCAGGCGCCAAAAAGCACCCCGCAGGAAGTGGTGGCCATTACCCTCAAGGCATTAAGTGAGGACCGCGAAGAAGCGCTGATCACCGACATGACCCACGCGGTAAAAGCTTCGCTGTCCACCGACAGCCCGGTGTATTTGAGTCATTGAGCAAGCGCACACTGCTCAACTGGGGTAACTCGGTCTGAATGTGGGAGCTGGCTTGCCTGCGATGGCATCACCTCGGTCTATCAGCCATACCGAGGTGATGCCATCGCAGGCAAGCCAGCTCCCACAGGTTTTGCTTTTGATTTGAGGCGTTACGGCCTCACAACCCGCGGTTACGCAGCCATTGCAAAAAGCCTTTCTTGACCGGCACCACCGGCGCGTCCTGGGTCAGGGCCTGCGCGGCGTGCACACGGAAATCCAGCAGTGCCTTCATCGCTTCGCTGATGTCGTGGCGCGCGTCCAGGCAGGGTTTGAGGTATTCATTCTCGATGCGGTACAGCGTGCAGAAGGTCTTGGCGGTGAAGTCCGCCAGCGCCGCTTGATCGGACAAAATCCCCGACTCGCCAATCACCTCGCCCGGCCCCATGCGCCCGGCTTCGAACGTGTGGCCATCCTTGATCAACATCACCGAGACCACGCCGGACTCGACGATAAACAAATGGTCGCTGACCTCCCCCGCCGGCAGGATCATCTCGCCGGCACGATAGGTGTGCAGGGTCATGTTCTGGCTGAAGGTGTCTTTTTCCTCTTGGCGCAACGTGGAGAAAATCGACGAACGCTCCAGCAATGCCCGTGCGTGGGACATCACCGGCGGCGCGCTGCTTTCAGTGGCCGACAGCAGGCCCACGCCCGCTGCTTGCAGGTGGCGGAACGCCAGGTCGTAAAGCTGGTTACGCACTTCGCGCTTTTGGCCCATGGCCGGCACGAACCCGCTGATCTCGTATTCCACGCCGCCACTGGCCGAAGTCTTGAACGCCACGCTGGGCGCGGGTTTGGCCAACAATGGCCGGCAGCCTTGCATCGCGCGCTCCAGCGCTTCGATCACGGTTTGCGGGCGCGCATGCGGGCTGACTTGCAGGCTGACCGCCAGGCCGAACATGTCCGCCGGGCGTGAGAAGTTGATGATCTTGGCCTTGGCCGCCAGGGAGTTGGGGATCACCGCCATGCTGCCCTGGGAGGTTTGCAGGCGCGTGGCGCGCCAGTCGATGTCGGTGACGCGCCCCTCGGTGCCGTCGATGGAGATCCAGTCATCCACCTGATACGGCTTGGTGGTGTTGAGCACGATCCCGGAAAACACGTCGCTCAAGGTGCTTTGCAACGCCAGGCCGACGATGATCGCCACCGCGCCGGAGGTGGCGAGCACGCCCTTGACCGGCAAGTCGAGCACATAGGCCATGGCGGCGATGATCGCGATCAGGAAGATTACTGCGCCCAGCAGGTCTTGCAACAAGCGCCCGCCGTGCCCGACGCGATTCATCATGACCGTGCCGAGCAATACCGTGAGGGTGCGCGCTGCGAACAGCCACCAGCCGATCTGCAACGCCGTGGCCGCCAGGTGCAAGGCGGTGTTGTCGCCATAGGGCGCAAGCTGCATGGGGTTCATGCCGTCGTTGAACAGCACGGCGCTGAACACCGCAAAGATCGCCAGGCGCGCCGCCAGTTTCCAGTTGGCGAGGTTGGCGGAAATAAGCCGCCACACGGCGATGTCGATAAAGATCAGCGCCACAGCGCACAGCATCGGGTGATCAGCGATAAATGAGGGCATCCAGGCGACTCCAGGGTGTGTGGCGAGAAGATCGCATGAATCGGCAATACTGAATAACAAAATATGGGAACAGGCTTAATGTGGAAGCAGGCTTTGTGTGGGAGCTGGCTTGCCTGCGATGCGGACACCTCGGTATGACTGATAAACCGAGGTGATGCCATCGCAGGCAAGCCAGCTCCCACACTAACCCGCTCCACACAGGGGGTATGTGGCAACCCTTGGGTCTTGCGCTTACTTGGCGCCAGTCAGCGCGTTATAGCTGGTAAACAGGTTGCGATAGTCCGGGATATGGTTGGCAAACAAGGTACCCAGGCCTTCGATATCGTTGCGCCAGTCGCGGTGCAGCTCACAGGCCAGGCCGAACCAGGTCATCAGTTGCGCGCCGTTGGCCGACATGCGGTCCCAGGCCGAATCGCGGGTGATTTCGTTGAAGGTGCCGGACGCGTCCGTCACCACGAACACCTCAAACCCTTCAGCCAGAGCCGACAACGCAGGGAACGCCACGCAAACCTCGGTTACCACACCGGCGATGATCAGTTGTTTCTTGCCGGTGGCCTTGATCGCCTTGACGAAATCTTCGTTGTCCCAGGCATTGATCTGGCCAGGGCGCGCAATGTACGGCGCGTCCGGGAACAGTGCCTTCAGCTCCGGTACCAGTGGGCCGTTGGGGCCGGTTTCGAAGCTGGTGGTGAGGATGGTCGGCAGCTTGAAGTACTTGGCCAGGTCGGCCAGGGCCAGCACGTTGTTCTTGAACTTGTCCGGTTCGATATCTCGCACCAGAGACAGCAGGCCAGCCTGATGATCAACCAGCAGAACGGCGGCGTTGTCCTTGTCCAGACGCTTGTAGGGAGTAGTCATGAGTGCTTCCTCTTTTCCATGGGCGACAGCCATCCTTGGCCGGTAAACCGGCCTGGCTATCTGGGTTGGGTGTTGCGGGGGTGAATCAGTGATGCATCTGGCCGAATTGGCCTGATTGGAAGTCAGCAAAAGCCTGGTGGATCTCTTGCTCGGTGTTCATCACGAACGGGCCGTGGCCGACGATAGGCTCATCGATAGGTTCGCCGCTGAGCAGCAGGAACATCGCATCGTTGTTCGACTCCAGGGCGAGTTGGTCGCCGTCGCGTTCGAACAACGCCAGTTGCCCTTCGCGCACCAGTTCCTGGCCATTGACCTGCACCGTGCCTTTGAGCACTACCAGCGCGGTGTTGCGCCCGGCGTGCAGGTCGAGGGTCACTGACTTACCAGCGTTGAGGCGCACATCCCACACGTCGATCGGCGTGAAGGTGCGGGCCGGGCCTTGTTTACCGGCAAACTCACCGGCAATCAGGCGCAGGCTGCCGGCGTTGTCGGCCAGGGGTAACGACGGGATATCGCCGTCGAGGATGGTCTGGTAGCCGGCATCGGTCATTTTGTCCTTGGCCGGCAGGTTGACCCACAACTGCACCATTTCCAGCGCGCCGCCCTTTTGGGCAAACGCTGCGGAGTGGAACTCCTCATGCAGGATGCCTTTGGCCGCCGTCATCCATTGCACATCGCCTGGGCCGATGGTGCCGCCAGCGCCGGTGGAATCGCGGTGCTCGACTTCGCCCTTGTAGACGATGGTCACGGTTTCAAAGCCGCGATGCGGGTGCTGGCCTACGCCACGACGTGCTTGGGTCGGGGTGAAATCGGCCGGCCCGGCGTGGTCCAGCAACAGGAACGGGCTGATGTGCTTGCCCATGGTGTCGTAGGAAAACAGCGTGCGAACCGGAAAGCCGTCGCCTACCCAATGGCTGCGTGGGCTGGTGTAGATACCGATGATATTTTTCATGGCGTTTCTCCAAAGGCGTGAAAGCAGTGCATGTACGCAGCTTAAATCCGCTACCTTTACCGCGCTAGACGGCAAAAATAACCCTTAGCGTTCTATTTGGAGAACGATAGTGGAAGACCTCAACACCCTCTATTACTTCACCCAAGTGGTCGAGCACCGTGGTTTTGCCGCCGCGGGCCGCGCGCTGGACATGCCTAAATCGAAGCTCAGCCGGCGTATCAGCGAGCTAGAAGAGCGCCTGGGTGTGCGCCTGATCAACCGCACCAGCCGGCATTGTTCGCTCACCGAAATTGGCCAGGTCTATTACCAGCGCTGCCTGGCCATGCGGGTGGAGGCCGAAGCCGCCGCCGAAGTGATCGAGCGCAACCGTTCCGAGCCCCAGGGCATTGTGCGTTTGAGCTGCCCCACCGCCCTGCTCAACTCCTGGGTCGGGCCGATGCTGACCCGCTACATGCTCAAGTACCCGCTGGTGGAGTTGCACCTGGAGAGCACCAACCGGCGTGTGGATGTGATTCACGAAGGCTTTGACATCGCCCTGCGCATTCGCTTTCCGCCCTTGGAAGACACCGATCTGGTGATGAAGGTGCTTGGCAACAGCACGCAGTGCCTGGTGGGCAGCCCGGCGTTTGTGTCGCGCCTGTCCAACCCGCCGTTGCCGGGGGATTTAAATGGGTTGCCGAGCGTGTATTGGGGCTCGGCGCAGCGCGAATACCAGTGGGAGTTGTTTGGCGAGAACGGTGCCAGCGCGGTGATTCGACACTTCCCACGGATGATCACCGATGACCTGTTGGCGTTGCGCCACGCGGTGTGTGCCGGGGTGGGTATTGCGCACCTGCCGAGTGTGGTGGTGCGCGAGGACATTGCCGCCGGGCGCCTGGTCAACTTGATCCCGGGTTGGTCGCCAAGGACCGGGATCGTGCACGCGATTTTCCCTTCGCGCCGTGGACTGTTGCCGTCGGTGCGCACCCTGATTGATTTTCTCGGCGAGGAATTCGCGCACAGCGACATGGCCTGATTCAACTGTGGGAGCTGGCTTGCCTGCGATGCAGACACCTCGGTCTTTCAGTAGAAACGCGGTGATGCTATCGCAGGCAAGCCAGCTCCCACAGAAAAGCAAGACTACGCCGCTGCCAGCAGCGCTTGGCGCTGGCGCAGCAGGTGGAACGCCACAAACGCCGAAACCGCAAAGCTCGCCTGGATCATGATCATCGGCGTGGCACTGCCATCACGTAGATGGCTCAGCAACAGCCCACTGCACGTTGCGCCAAACATCTGCGAAAAGCCCATCAACCCTGCGGCCAAACCCGCACGATGGGCGTTGGGCATCACCCCGCCCGTCACCGAGCCCGGCAACACCAGGCCGCCGCCGAGGGTGACCAATGCCACCGGAATATCCAGGCCCAGCGCCGACAGGCCGAACAGCTCGTAAATCACCACCGCTAGAATCCCGCCGATGGCCACCAGCGTCACGCCCATCGACACAATGCGTTGCGGCCCCAGGCGCAGGACATTGCGCCGGGTGTAGGTAGAGCCCACGATCAGCATCGACACGATCAGGCCAAAATTAAGCCCGTACTCCAGGCTGCTGAACCCCAGCAGGTTGATAAACACCGCCGATGAACCCGCGATCACCGCGAACATCGCGCCGTAGGTACAGGCCAACGCCACCGCGTACGCCCGATACTGGCGGCCCTTGTGCAGATCCAGGTATTGCCCGCCGAGGGTGCGCCAATGCCCGGCCTTGGGGTCCAGAAAGTGATTGCTCTCGCGAAAGAACAACAGCGCCAACGCCAGCACCACACTGCCAATCACCAGCGCCAGCAGGATCGGCGCCTGCCAGCCCAGCAGCTTGATCAGCAACCCGCCAATCATCGGCGCCACAACGATGGCGTAGAGCATGCCGATCATGGTCAACGCCAGCGCCGGCCCCGCTTCAGCCTTCCACACATCGCGCACCACCGTGCGCGCCAGCACTAGCGCGGCGCAGGCGCCCAGGCCTTGCAGCACGCGGGCGGCAATGAACTGTTGAATGTCGCTGACCAGCAGCATCGACAGGGTTGCCAGCACATACAGCGCCAGGCCGCCAAGTAGCACGGGGCGACGGCCAATGCGGTCCGACAGCGGCCCGAACAGCAATTGCCCAAGGCCAAATGCAGCCACAAATGCCGACAACGCCAGCAACGCCGAACCCGCTGGCGCCGCCAGTGCCTGCTCGATAGCGCCCAGGCCGGGGATGAGCAATTGGGTCGAGACTTCACCGAGCGCAGTGAGCGCCACCAGTAAAAACAACAGGCTTCGCGACGGGGCCGGGGCGTTCGACATAAGGAATATCCGGGGGCTGGATTAATTTATATTTCGACCATAATATGAGCAAAAAATTATGTCCATAATTTTTTATCCATTGGCCACCCCTGGAGCCCGTCATGCACCCTCTTCCCCTGCGTCTTCTCACGCCCCTGGCCCTGTTGATTGTCCTCAGCGGCTGCAACAGCAAGGCCGACACCGCCGCCGAAGTGCCCCTGCCGCGTCCCGTTCTGGCCGCCAAGGTAGAAGCCGCCGGCACCCAGCAAAGCGCCTACACCGGCGTGGTCGCGGCGCGCACCGAAAGCGATTTGGGCTTCCGGGTCAGCGGCAAAGTCATCGAACGCAAGGTCGACCCCGGCCAGCACGTCGCCCGTGGTGAAACCTTGCTGGTGCTGGACATCGGCGACTTCGAACTGGCCCTGCGCTCGGCCAAAAACCGCGTCAACGCCGCCCAGGCCCAATTGCGCCAACGCCGTGATGACGAAAACCGTTACCAGCGCCTGGCCAGCACCGGCGCCGTGTCGCGGCAGATCTTCGACCAGTCGGCGACCAACCTGCGCGTGGCCGAAGCCGAACTGGCCGCGGCGCAATCGGATGCCAGCCAGATCGAAAACCGCCGCACCTACTCGGTGCTCAAGGCCGACGGCGACGGCATCATCACCGATGTTCGCGTGGATCGCGGCCAAGTGGTCGCCGAAGGCCAGATCGTGGCGCGCCTGGCCCACGACGGCGCCCGCGAAGCCATCGTCAACCTGCCGGAAAACCAGCGCGACCAAGCCGCGCAAAAAGCCCTGGCCTTCCCGTTCGGCGCACAGGACCAGGCCGTGACGGCCACCCTGCGCGAGCTGTCGGCGAGCGCCGACCCCACCACTCGCACCTACCGCGCACGCTACGTGCTGCATGGCGCCGTCGACCGTTTCGCCCTCGGCTCCACCATCACCGTGCGCCTGCAAGGCAATGGCCAGGCCCAGCAAACCCGCGTGCCCATCGGCGCGTTGCAGGATGCGGGGCAAGGCACCGGCGTGTGGGTGATTGGCGCGGACGACAAGGTCAGCTTCGCCCCCGTCAACGTCGCCAGCCTCGGCCAGGAAGACGCGCTGCTCGACAGCGGCGTAACGCCCGGCCAAATCGTCGTCGCCCTCGGCGCGCACTTGCTGCACAGCGGCGACACGGTGCGCCTGCTGCCGGCCCAGGCACTGGCCCTCAACCGTAAACAGGACCACTGAGCATGCGCGGCATCAACCTCTCCGAACTGGCGGTAAAGCACCGCGCCGTCACGCTGTTTCTGATCATTGCGATCCTCGCCGCCGGGATCTTCTCGTTCGGCAAGCTGGGGCGCGCTGAAGACCCGTCGTTTACCGTCAAGGTCATGACCATCACCGCCGCCTGGCCCGGCGCCACCGCCCAGGAGATGCAGGAGCAAGTCGCCGACCGCCTGGAAAAACGCCTGCAGGAACTGGACTACTACGACCGCGTCGAGACCATCGCCCAGCCGGGTTTTGTGTCGATGCGCATGACCTACAAGGAATCCACGCGCCCCAGTGAGATCCAGGACCTGTTCTACCAGACCCGCAAAAAGCTCAGCGACGAAGCGGCGAAACTGCCCAAAGGCGTGATCGGGCCGTTCTTCAATGACGAATATTCCGATGTGTATTTCGCCCTGTATGCGCTGGAAGCCGAGCACCTGCCCCATCGCCAGCAAGTGCAGATGGCCGAAGACTTGCGCCAGGGCTTGCTCAACCTGCCGGGCGTGAAGAAGGTCAATATCCTCGGCGAGCAGGCGCAGCGGATATTTGTCGAGTTCTCTTATGAGCGCCTGGCCACGCTGGGCATCAAGCCGGACCAGATCTTCGCCGCCCTCGCCGCACAGAACGCCGTGGCGCCGTCGGGCTTTGTCGAAACCGCTGGCGCGCGTGCCTATATTCGCATCGACGGCGCCTTCGACAGCCTGGCGCTGATCGAAAACGTACCGCTGGAAGTCAACGGCCGCGTACTGCGCATTGCCGATGTGGCCAGCGTGAGCCGTGGTTATGAAGACCCGCCCAGCTATCGCATCCGCCATCAGGGCGACCCGGCGCTGATGCTTGGCGTGATCATGGAGAAGCACTGGAACGGCCTGGAACTGGACAAAAGCCTCAAGGCCCAGGAAGCCAGAATCCAGGCGGACCTGCCGCTGGGCGTGAACTTCGCCAAGGTCTCCGACCAGGCGAAAAACATCAGCCTGGCGGTGAATGAGTTCATGCTCAAATTCTTCGTCGCCCTGGCCGTAGTGATGGTAATCAGCCTGTTGGCCCTGGGCTTTCGCGTCGGGCTGGTGGTGGCCGCCGCGGTGCCGCTGACCTTGTCGGTGGTGTTTGTGATCATGCTGCTCACCGGGCGTGAATTTGACCGCATTACCTTGGGCGCGCTGATTATTTCCCTGGGTTTGCTGGTGGACGATGCGATCATCGCCATCGAGATGATGGTGGTAAAACTCGAAGAAGGGTTTGACCGGATTCACGCCGCCACGTTTGCCTGGAGTTCCACTGCGGCGCCGATGCTCACCGGCACCTTGGTGACCATCATCGGCTTTCTGCCGGTGGGTTTTGCCCGCTCCGGCGCCGGCGAATATGCCGGCAATATCTTCTGGATCGTCGGCTTTGCGCTGATCTCGTCCTGGCTGGTGGCCGTGGTGTTCACGCCGTACCTGGGCGTGAAGTTGCTGCCGCAGATCAAACCGGTGCCGGGCGGGCATGACGCGATTTACGCCGGCCGTTATTACCAGAAACTGCGCAGCCTGGTCGAAGCCTGTGTGCGCCAATGCTGGCTGGTCACTGGCCTGGTGGTCGGTGCCTTTGTACTGTGCGTGCTGGGCATGGGCGTGGTGAAGAAGCAGTTTTTCCCCAACTCCGACCGTTCCGAGCTGATCCTTGAGGTGTACATGCCGCCCGGCAGCGCCTTCAAAAGCACCGAAGCGGTGGCGGCGCAGCTGGAAAAAGCCTTGCTGCAAGAACCGCAAACCAGCCTGGTCGACACCTATGTGGGCGGCGGTGCACCACGCTTTTTCCTGTCGCTGAACCCCGAACTGCCCGACCCGGCGTTTGCCAAGCTGATTGTGCAAACCCCCGACTCGCATGCCCGCGATGCGCTGAAACTGCGCATGCGTGAACGCATTTCCGCCGGTGAATTCCCGGCAGCGCGGGTGCGCGTCACGCAATTGCTGTTCGGCCCGCCGGTGCCGTTCCCGGTGGTGTTTCGTGTGTCCGGGCCGAACCTGGATGTGCTGCGCGGGGTGTCCGAAGACGTGCGCCGCGTCGTGGCGGCCAACACGTTGACCAAGGACGCTTTCCTCGACTGGGGCGAACGCACCAGCGGTTATCGGCTGGTGCTGGACCAGGACCGCCTGCGCCTGCTGGGCTTCACGCCCAACGAGGTCAAATCCCAGCTCAACGCCTTGCTCAGCGGCAACCCGATCACCGAAGTGCGCGAAGGCAACCGCACCGTGTCGGTGGTCGCGCGTGCCCAGGGCAACCAGCGCGAGAACCTCGGCAACCTCAACAACATGACCCTCACCAACAGCGCCGGCACCTCGGTGCCGCTGGCCCAGGTCGGGCACTTCCAGGCGGTGATGGAAGAGCCGATCCTCAAGCGGCGCAACCGTGCAAGCACCGTGGAAGTGCGCGCCGACATCATCGACGGCGTGCAACCGCCCGACGTGGAAATGGCCGTATACAAAGACCTGCAACCCTTGATCGCCAAGCTGCCCGCCGGTTACCAGATCGAGATCGGCGGCCCGGTGGAAGAAAGCGCCAAGGCCAACGTGGCGCTGGCGGCACTGTTCCCGATCATGATTTTGCTGACCCTCACGGTGATCATGTTCCAGGTGCGCTCGTTTGGCGTGATGTTCATGGTCTTCGCCACGGCGCCGCTGGGCTTGATTGGCGCAGTGCCGACCTTGCTGCTGTTCAACCAGCCGTTCGGGTTTAATGCGATTCTGGGCCTGATCGGGATTGGCGGCATTCTGATGCGCAACACGCTGATCTTTACCGACCAGATCCGCCAGAACCAGGACCACGGCATGGCGGTGCGCGAGGCGATTATCGAAGCCACCGTGCGCCGAGCGCGGCCGGTGATCCTGACCGCATTGGCGGCGGCGCTGGCGTTTATTCCGTTGACGCTGTCGGTGTTCTGGTCGTCCCTGGCCTACGTGCTGATTGGCGGGGTGCTGGTAGGCACCGTGTTGACGCTGTTGTTCCTGCCGGCGCTGTGCAGCCTGGTGCTTGGGCGGGAGCGCACGAAGGCCGTTGAAACTTCCCACGTAAACGCCGGATAAGCTCTACAGAGTTGTCCTGAAAATCTCTGCAAAGTCCTTCGACTGATCACACAGTGCGAGGGATTGCAGATGGTTTTTCCGACTTACAAGGTTGTCTTTTGATCGCCGCCACCGGCCAGACTATTGGCCTGTTGGTGCTGGCGGCCATGGATTCGAAGACGCGCGACGTCGAGTCCGTGCTTGGCGATTTCCGGCGTTGCTTGAGTTCATACGACAGCTGGGCGCAGAGCTTCTTGAGCTTTTCGGCGCTGGACGTCGAGCAGGTGTTCAAGGTCGGCAACGAAGTGGCGCTGGTGGCGCCGATCAACCGTTCGATCATTCCCAGCACCACCGTCGCCACCTGCCAGGCCAACGGTACGTTGACCCTGGTGCATATGTTCCAGAGCACACGCTTTGTGCCCATCGGCAATACGCCGGTGGTGCTGCAACGCGTAGACCCCAATGGCGGCCCACTGGGCGAGCCGATCCGCAAAACTATTGGCCCCAGCGGCATTCTCGAAATCACCGAATGTGATCGCAACCAGCAGTACCGGGTCAACTTTTACCCCGACGTTTCGCCTGCGCATTTCAAGGCGTTGTATGCCTCCTATCAGTCGGTCATCGAACCGCTGGAAGGCTGGCTGCGCAGCGAGTGGAGCGGCACATTTGCGCCACTGTGGCAGGACTACTCCGAGGCCAATGTCCTCAAGCGTTATCTCATGCTGGACCAGGCTTACGCCAAAGGGTTTGGCGAGGCGCTGTACTCACTGTGGGACAGCCTCAAGCAGCTGTTTGAGTGGTTTGCACACCCGCTGGACAATGCTGAAAAGCTGCTGAGCTATCTGTCCCAGGCCGAGTTTGAACAGCTGCTGAATGTCAGCACCGAGGCGCTTGAAAAAGGCCTGTTGGTGCTCAGCGATGAGCCGCTGCTGTTTATCTACCTGTCGGCCATGGTCAGTTGGATGCGGTTGTTGCCGCCTGCCTACATGAACGAGTTGCTGGGTGAGATCAGCGCCGACGTGCTGATTAACCTGGTGCTGGCCCTGGCCACGGGCGGCATGGGGATTGCGATACGCATGAGCGCCCAGGTGCTGGGCGGCATCAAGTCTCAGCGCGCGCGCCGGTGGTTGGAGCAACTGGCCGGGCAATTCGGTAAATCTCGCTTGGGTGAGCATGTCGAGGCGGCCAAGCCGATCTTGCTGGGCAGTGCCGCGACGCCGATCAAGACCGTGCCGGTTGCGCCGTTGAAGGCTGGGGATCAGTTGGTTGCCAACCCGGTGCCGGCGGTGCGCGGCAAGACGCAGCAGACCGCGCTGGTGCGCCAGGAACCTGTGGATGATGTGCCGGCTTCGGGCAAGAACCTGAACGGCGATGCGGCGGCCCCGGCGGACAAAACCGTCACCCACGGTTGCCCGGTGTCGATGGTTACCGGCGAGGAATTGCTGACGCTCACCGATGGCTCGTTGGACGGGATTTTGCCGTTTGAGTGGACGCGGTTGTATCGCACCAGTGCGGTGGAAGTGGATTGCGGGTTGGGGTTTGGCTGGAGTCATTCGCTGGCGCATAGGCTTTGTGTTTCCGGTGATTCGGTGGTGTGGACGGATCATGAGAACCGTCGTACTGAGTTTGTGCTGCCTACCGCTAATCGACCGGCGATTACCAATAGCTTGGCTGAAGCGGCGATCTATTTGGGTGAATTGCCCGATGAGTTGGTGCTGGCTCAGGCGTCGCGGTTCTACCACTTTCAAGAGGGTGTGCTGACCGCCATCAGCGATGCGTATGACAACCGGTTGCGGGTTTTCCGCGATCGTTTGGGGCGGGTTGAACGGCTGGATAACGGTGTAGGTCGCTCGCTGTTTTTGCGTTATGAATTGGGCCGCATTGTGGCGGTGGACTATCAGGTTCATCGGGCCAAAGGGCATGAGCCGTTTGAATGGGTCACCGAACAGAGCATTGTTTCCTACGCCTATGACGACCTTGGCCGACTGGTTTCTGCGACCAATGCTGTAGGCGAAAGCGAGGTTTATCGCTACGACGAGCAGCACGTCATTCTTGAGCGCGGGCTGGCCGGTGGGGCGAGTTTCTTTTGGGCATGGGAACGGGCTGGCAAGGCGGCGCGGTGTGTTCGGCATTGGGCCAGCTTTTCGCAGATGGATACGCGGTATGCCTGGGGCGATGACGGCCGTGTCACGGTGCATAACGCTGATGGCAGCCGGGAAGTGTATGTCCACGATGACCGCGCACGTCTGGTGCAGCGCATTGATCCGGACGGCGCTGAACACTTCAAATCCTATGACGACGAGGGCCGGCTGACGGTCGAGCAGGATCCGCTTGGAGCGGTGACGGCGTATCAGTACGACGAAGCCGGACGCTTGGTAGCGATGTTTCCGGGGGATGACGAGCCGACGTCCTACGAGCATGACAACGGGTTCGTACGGGTCGTAAGGCGTGGTCTCGCCGTCTGGAAATACGAGCGCAATGATCAGGGCGACGTCACGCGTAAGACGGATCCTGACGGCAATATTACGGACTACAGCTACAACAAATATGGGCAGCTGACGGGGGTTTGGTTTCCCGATAACAGTTGCCATCGGCTGGTCTGGAATGAGCGCGGGCAGTTGCTTGAGGAGCTGCTGCCTAATGGGGGTAGCAAGCGTTATCGCTATGACGATCTAGGGCGACAGATTGCCCGCGAGGATGAGCACGGTGCGCTGACCCAGTACCAGTGGGACAGCGTGGATAGGTTGATTCGTGTCGTATTGCCAGGCGGCGCAACGCGCGAATACAGCTACAACGCCTACGGAAAAATCACCGCCGAACACGACGAACTCGGCCACGTCACCCGCTACGAATACGCCGACGGCCTGCACCTGATCAGCCGCCGAATCAACGCCGATGGCAGCCATGTCAACTACCGCTACGACAACGCGCGCCTGCTGCTGACCTCGATCGAAAACGAGGCAGGCGAAACCTACCAACTCGCTTACCACCCCAATGGCCTGATCCAGCAGGAAATCGGCTTTGACGGCCAGCGCACGGCTTACGTGTATGACCTCAACGGCAACCTGGCGGAAAAAACCGAACACGGCGACGACGGCAGTCAGCTCGTTACCCGTTACAAGCGAGACCACGCCGGCCGCCTCATAAGAAAAACCCTGCCAGACGGCAATGTTGTCGACTATGCCTACGACCGCCAAGGCAACCTCCTCAGCGTCGACGACGGCCACTGGGCGCTGGCCTACGAGTACGATCCACAAAACCGCCTCACCGCCGAACACCAGGGCTGGGGCACCTTGCGTTACGGCTATGATGCCTGCGGCCAACTTAAAAACCTGCGCCTCCCGGACAATAACCGGCTGGTGTTCAACCACGACAAAGGCGGCCACCTTTCCACCGTCGAACTGAACGGCAAAACCCTCACCTCCCATCTGTTCAAGACCGGCCGCGAACACCAACGCCAGCAGGGCCAGCTCCTCAGCCACTACCACTACGACGACCAAAACCGCCTGCACACCCACGCGGTCAGCCAACAGCAACACACCCTTTACCAACGCCAATACGACTACGACAAAAGCGGCAACCTCGCCCGCCTGCTCGACACCCGCAAAGGCGAACACCACTACCACTACGACCCCCTCGCCCGCCTGACCCGCGCCGATCACTCGCAAGACGTGCAGGAACGCTTCGGCCACGACCCGGCTGGCAACCTCCTCATGCAAGACCGCCCAGGCCCGGACATCGTGGCGGGGAATCGGTTGATGATCCAGGGCGATCATCACTACGACTACGACGCCTTCGGCAATCTGATCCGACAGCGACGTGGCAAGGGCCATCAGCTCGTTACGGAATACCGTTACGACTGCCAGCATCGGTTGATAGGGATCACACAGCCCAACGGGCAAACCGCTAGCTATCGCTATGACCCGTTTGGGCGGCGGGTCAGCAAGACGGTGGACGGGAAAACCACGGAGTTTTTCTGGCAAGGCGACAAGCTGGTAGCTGAACACCACGCGGACTGCCATCGCAGCTACCTCTACGAGCCAGACAGTTTTAGGCCGCTGGCACTGCTGGAAGGTTTTGGCCCTCAAGACACCAAACCCTTCCACTACCAACTCGACCACCTGGGCACGCCGCAGGAACTCACAAATCCCGAAGGCGAAATCGTCTGGTCTGCGCACTACCGCGCCTACGGCGTAATAGCCCGCCTAGACGTCAGAAAAATCGACAACCCGTTGCGCTTCCAGGGCCAATATTTCGATGCGGAAAGCGGGCTGCACTACAACCGCCATCGCTACTACAATCCAGATATTGGTCGCTACCTGACGCCGGACCCGGTGAAGTTGGCGGGTGGGATTAATGCGTACCGGTACGTGCCGAACCCTACGGGGTGGGTAGATCCGTTAGGCTTGAATACCTGTCCCGGAACGGATGGATGCAAGCCAAACAATTCTGCTCAAAATCCGATAGCTGGGGTTGAGCACGGCGAACCCGCTTTACCGCAACTGGCACGCGCACAGCGACAAGCACGCATTAATGAGCTTGGAGAGGCCAACGCTCACCGGCGCTTATCAGAGCTGGAAAGGTCAATCCCAGGGGCGCACTTCTTGGAAAAACACGGTGCTCAAACGTTACTCGAATCTCAACTTGAGCGAGTGATTACAGCTAGAAACCCTACCACTGGGGAAATTGAAACGTTTACCAGAGGAAGGAACGCAGGACAACCTAGACCTCCAAGCGCAGCTACACATTTTCTGAGCCATAGAGATCAATTAAACGCAATCGATCGTGCAATACTAATTTTCAAACTCAACGGCAGAGCAGACATACAGGCTCCAATGGACATGGGAAAGATTATAGGCGAGGGTTATAAAAGAGATAGTCTAGAATACGGAAAACAGAGGAAAGCCATAGTGTATTTCAATAGTGATGGAAAACCGATCACTGCATTCACGGAGTTCTAAGAATGAAACGACAACCAAAGCTCACAATACTACGCGGCCTGTTATTCACTTACTGCATAGAAAACACCACAGATGTAGAAAGAGAAGGAATCATAGTATCGAAAGACGTTAACAATCCTAAAGAGCTCGCGGAGCTTTTCGATGCATTGACCAAAGCAGAATATTTCTCCTACAGAGAAGATGAGCAACAATGGTATATAGATACACTTGAACATTTTTTATCTACAGATGAAGATTTCGAATCTGTTTTTTACTTATTTGACACCTACTTCGAAGATGAAATACTTGACAAAAGAGCTTTTATGACCGTGCTGCTCGAACGCCTTAAAAGCTACATGAGCGAAGCGCTCTCAGCTAAACCGATACAAGACGGCACCCACTAAACCCAACCCAAAGGCAAAACCAACCTATGCAACTAAGTACTAAATTCAAAAGCCACAAAATGCAACTTGCAGCGCTGAATGAAGTCACCACAAGAACAGCCCGCAAACTGGAGCCTTTCACTGGAGAGGATTACTACGGAAACCCCATCGTCCGCATAGAACTGCAAGGCTGTGGAGAAGGCTACATTCCTAACCCAGAGGATCTGACCAACCCAGTATATGATGATGACATGAATACCATCGTTGCAAAATTCGACCGTGAAACCAAAAAACTCTACACCGTATTCCCCGTGAGTGACGACCAATGCTAAAACACCCTTTTCTAAATAAGCCCTACCAGCCAAAATTTCGACACTTCCTTTCCCCCTTCGACATCTATGATCGTGAAGAAACACTGGGCGAAATATTTTCAACCTACAACATCAATCATAAACGCGACAGAGAAAAACTAATCAAAAAGTACATTATAGACAAAAGTACAGACTTAAATTATCGGCATCGAAAACTCCTGGTCGACACTTTAGGCGATGCTCTTGAAGACGAAACTTATGATTTTTCGCAAGCTTTGAGCCAGGCTCCTGGTTTTTACTGTTCTCTACCTTGGGGATGGAGCGATATGGAGGATCCAAGAGGTTTCTTCGAGGACATCTACAGGATGACGAATGAGTGGTGGAAAGACGACCTCCAAAAAGCCAGCCTTGAAGACCCATCAACATGGTGAAAACACCACCTACACCACTGAAACACCCCACCACTGTGGCGAGCAGGCTTGCCCTGCGTTGGGCTGCGCAGCAGCCCCAATAGGGAAAAAGCGAGATACTAGCGTTAACCAGTGTCGTCTGTTTTGGGGCTGCTGCGCAGCCCAACGCAGGGCAAGCCTGCTCGCCACATGAGTACGCTCAGCCGTTCAATGAGCCCTGCGAACCTCTCACCGCTTCGACAGCTCCATAATCATCCGACTCAACAAATAAACCCGTGGCGCCACGCTCTCCACCTCGGCATATTCCTCCGGCGTATGAATATTCCCGCCGACAATCCCAAACCCATCCAACGTCGGCGTCCCGACCCCGGCCGACAAGCTCGCATCCGCCGCCCCGCCGCTGCCTTCAATGGTCAATGTACGACCCAGTTCGCCGTAGATTCCCTGGGCAATCGCGACCAATTTGTCTGACTCCGGCGTCTGTGGCATCGGCGGCAGGCCGCGCAGCAGGCTGGTTTTCACTTCGGTGTCCGGGATCAATTTGTTGGCTGACACCCGCGCCAGGTCTTTTTCGATCCGATCAAACTCTTCCGGCAGTGCCGCGCGCACGTCGGCTTTGGCGGTGGCTTGGTCGGGGATGACGTTGGTGCGGTCGCCGGCCTTGATCACGGTGAAGTTGATGGTGGTTTTCTTCTCTTCGTCGCCGAGTTTGCCCAGTTGCAGAATCTGGTGCGCGGCTTCCATGGCGGCGTTGCGGCCCAGTTCGGGGGCGACGCCGGCGTGGGCGGCTTTGCCTTTGACTTCGACCACGGCGGTGGCGCTGCCTTTGCGCCATACCACCAGGCCGTCGGCTGGGCGACCGGGTTCCAGGTTCAAGGTTACGTCGTGGGCCTTGGCGGTTTTGCGGATCAGTTCGGAGGCGGCTTCTGAGCCGGTTTCTTCGCTGGCATCGAGCAGGAAGGTGATTTGTGCGTAGTCCTTGAAGCCCTGGTTTTTCAGGACTTTGAGCGCGTAGATGCCGGCGACGATGCCACCCTTGTCATCCATCACGCCGGGGCCGTAGGCGCGACCATCCTTGATATGAAACGGTCGCTCGGCGGCCGAGCCTTCCTTGAACACGGTGTCCATGTGCGCCATCAGCAAGATCTTGGCTTTACCGGTGCCCTTGAGAGTGGCGATCACATGGCTGTTGTTAGCCGCTTTGTCGGGCACCAGCTCAATGCTGAAACCGAGCTGCTTGAGCTCATCCACGGCAATGTCGCGCACTTGGGTCAGGCCCGGCTCGTAGCCGGAGCCGGAATCGATGTTCACCAGGCGTTCGAGCAGTTTCAGGGCCTCGGCCTTGTACTGTTCGGCATCCGCCTGGATTTGCTTGTGGGGTTCGGCGCTATAGGCCGGCACGGCGAAGGTCAGGGCCAGGGTGGCGGCCAGCAGGGTACGGGAGAAGGTGAAGAGCATGGACCGATCCTTGTTGTTGTGGGGAGGTGCTGCGCTACCCTACCCCACTAAACCGAGCGTAACCAACTGCCTTGCACGGAACTGACGCGGTTGCGCCCGCTGCTCTTGGCCTCATACAGCGCTTGGTCGGCATCGTTGAGCCAACTGGTGGAGTCGGCGTGCGCCGGCTGGTACGGCGCCAGGCCAATGCTCAAGCTGGCGCGCAGGGTCGGGTCTTGCGCATAGGCCAGCGCGCTGAAGCGATCACGCAAAGCGTCCATCACTTCGGTGGCGCGATTGAGCGGCATGCCTGGCAAAATCACACAGAACTCGTCGCCGCCATAGCGCCCGGCCAGGTCGGACGCCCGCAGGTTCTGGCGCAACACCTTGCTGAGTTGGCGCAGCACGATGTCGCCGGTGACATGCCCATAGGTGTCGTTGATGGTCTTGAAATGGTCGATGTCGATCAGCGCAATGGCCGCGCCCACCTGTTCACGGCGGCAACGTTGAAACTCGATTTCCAGATGGTCCTTCCAGGCGCCGTGATTGAGCAGGCCGGACAGGCTGTCGGTGCGGCTCAAGGCCAGCAACTCGCGCTTGTGGCGGGCCAGGGTCACGGCCTGGCGGTAGCAGATCCAGCCCAGCGCCAGGGGATACAGCATCAGGATCGGCAGGCACGCATACAGCTGCGCCTCGCTGGTCACCGCGACAAACGCCGGCGCGAACACCAGCAGGGCGGCGCCGATGCCCAGCCCCTGCGCCACCCAGCCGGCGAGCATAAAGCGCGGCCCGCCGATGGCGACGTTGTTCATGGTCATCATCGACAGCGTGGTCACGCTGGGCAGCGGGTTGAAGTGCATGGCACCGACCCAGAAGCCGCCGCAGAACGAATCGAAGAGTAAATTACGCCGTTCGCTGCGCAGTGAGTTGCTCGCCCGGCGCGACAACTGGTAGGCCACGTGCGGCCACACAAACGCGTTAATCAGCATCCAGGCCCACACCCACAGCGACGGGTGCAAGGGGTACATGCCAAATACCACGCAGACAAAACCGAGCGTCAGCCCCAAGAGCCGCGATTTGAACAGGCGCGAAGCGAGCGGAAGTCCATTTCCTCCGGCGGCTGACATGGTGGGGTGTAATCCTGGATGAGTGCCTGGAGTCTAACAGGGCAACGTCAAAGCGCCACTACTGCTTACCTGCTAATACTTCAGTGCGAAAACCCGCGCGCCAGCATCAACGCAACACCCAATAGCAGCACCGCCGTGATCCGCTGCAACAGCACCCGGCGCTTGGGGTTTTCCAGCACGTGCTTGATGCGCTGGCCGAAATAGCAGTACAGGCAGCCGCTGGCAAACTGCAGGGTCAGAAACGTCAACCCGAGGATGGCGATATCCGCCGCCGAGCTGTGCTCGCCTGCGCCTGCAAACTGCGGGAACACGGCGCTGAACATGATGATGGTCTTGGGGTTGGAAAACCCGGTGAGCAACCCCTTGCCGAACAGGCTGCGCGAGCCTTCCACGGCGCCGCCCTGGTTGATCGACACGCCGCTGCTGGTCCACTGCTTGTAGGCCAGGTACAGAATATAGGCCACACCGACGAACTGGATGGTCTGGGTAATGGCGAGGTTGCCCTTGATCAGTTCCGAAAAGCCCACGGCAAAGATCAGGATGGAAATCAGGTAAGACACACTGGCGCCGATCTGCGCCGGGATCGAACTGCGCAAGCCGTCCTTCAAGCCCAGGCTTAGCAGCAACAGGGTCATGGGGCCGGGACTGAAGGTCATGGTGGCGCAAAACAGCAGGAAGTAGAGAAACGAAGACAGCGTTAACGCACTTGTCATGGGCCAGAACCTTGGAGTGAAAAAAACAACAACGGGGCGCGCTTAAAGCTCGCGCCCCTGGGCCTGTCAGGCGACGGCAATTTCAGTGGTGAGGGATTCACGGTACATCAGCGCCAGGTCGGCCAGGGCAGCCTTCGCGGTCTGGTTGCGGGTTTCGAACGCCACCAGGCCCTTCCAATTGGTTTCAACGATGGCCTGCACCACGTCGGCGTAATCACAGTTGCCGTCATGAATGCCGAAGTGCTGATCCTGCACGCCATTGTTGTTGCTGAAAGAAATGCCCTTGATCAAGTGGTGATACTTGCGCACCACGTCGGCCGGCAGGCCGTTCTCGATGTTGGCGTGGCCCGCATCCAGGAAGAAGTACACGTTGCCATGGGCCTTCAAGCGCTCGAACACAAACGCGTATTCGGCCTCATGGGTAAAGATGTAGTGGAACGGCCGGTAGTTGACGTAGTTGGACAGGTTCTCCAGGTAGATATCCGTGCCCTTGGCCTCGGCGTAGCTCGCCAGTTCCTGTACCGACTTGAGGTAGTGCTCCAGCGCAACCTTCTTGGCCATCAGCACCATTTTCGGCTCGACGATGCTGCCGCCGTGGATGATCAACGGCGCGCCCAGGCGGCTGGCGATATCAATCTCTTTTTTCACGTAGTCCACCGCCGCTGCACGGAACGCCTCGACGTCACTGCCCAGCGGCGCCTTGAAGTTGCCGTGGAAGATCGGCGTGACACCACTGGCCGCGATTTGCGCCTGCAGGCTCTCAATGCGTGCATCGGTCCAGTCGTCGACCATCTCGCCGAACAGGCTGCCGTCGATGTACCAATGGGTGCAATCACCCTCGATAGCGGTTTGCAGGCCTTTTTCGGCGCTGAGGTATTTCTGGTGCGCCACGCCGGTACAGAACGGCACGGTGGGGTTGATCAGTTTGCTTTCCATGGAGCGATTCCTTTCGTTGATGGAGGGTTAGAGTTCAATGGCCATAAAGTCGGCCTTGGTCACGCCGCAGTCAGGGCATGTCCAGTCTTCCGGCACTTCTTCCCAAGGGGTGCCGGCCGGGATTCCGTCCTCCGGAATACCCAATTCTTCTACGTACATAAAACCGCAGGGGGCGCACATATAAGTCTTCATGAGAATGCGAAATCCATTGCTCGCGTGTAAGAAACTTCGCCAGTTTCCGGCGAGATGGCGCGCAGTCTAGGGCAGCGTCATTGCACAAGGCAGGTAAAGTGGTGCCTAATCCGGCCTAACTTCACCGGTAAAAGCACCGGCAAAGACAAGGAAGGTTTATGTTTGTATCCGCCATCGCTTTTGTGGAAGGCACGCCCAAGGTGCAGCAGATCGTCGACGCCTTCAGCCAGGCCATCGAGGCCGGTGAATGGGCACCCGGCAGCAAGTTGCCGTCGGTGCGTGAGCTGACCCAGACCCTGGGCGTCAGCAAGTTCACCCTCAACGAAGCACTGGACCGCCTGCGCGGGCGCCACCTGCTGACCTCAAGCCAGGGCCGCGGCTATTTTGTGGCGATGGAAACCGCACGCCCGGCCGCCGCGACCTGGGTCGACCTGCTGCCCCAAGACCTGCTCAGCGTGCTGCGCCGCCCGCTGGTCACCGCCAGCGGCGAGCTGCGCCCCGGTGGCGGGCACTTGCCGGAGGACTGGTTGAACGGCGAGGCCATCCGCCAAACGATGCGCAGCGTGGTGCGTGCGCCGTCACTGCGCATCGCCGGCCTGGGCACGCCGGCCGGGTTGCTGCCCTTGCGCCAGGCCCTGCAACAGAAGCTGCACGGCGAAGGCTTGTCGGTACCGGTGGAACAGATCATCACCACGCCCAACACCGTGCAGGGCCTGGACATGCTCATGCGCCTGCTGGCGCGCCCCGGCGACACGGTGCTGCTGGACGCGCCGTGCTACTTCAACTTCCACGCCAACCTGGCCCTGCACGGGGTCAAAGTGGTGACCATCGAGCGGCGCCCCGACGGTTTTGATTTTGCCGCGCTCGAACAACTACTGGCCGAGCATCGCCCCAGCCTGTACCTGACCACCAGCGTGCTGCATAACCCCACCGGCCATTCCTTCAGCCCCGGCCAGGCGTTTCGCCTGCTGCAACTGACCCAGCAGTACCATTGCCATATCGTCGAGGACGACCTCTACGGCGACCTGCACCCCAACCCGCCGCCGCGCCTGGCCGCCCTCGCCGGGCTGGATCAGGTCACCTACCTGTCCGGGTTCTCCAAGATCCTCAGCGCCAACACCCGCGTCAGCTACGTGGTGGCCGCGCCGCAATTGGCCGCCAACCTCACCAACATGAAGCTGATGAGCGGCGGCGTGACCTCGGAGCTGTTCGAGCAGATCGTCTACCGCATGCTCAGCGAAGGCAGCTACGCCAAGCACCGCAAGCGTATGGTCCAGCGTTTGATGGAGTCCGGCGGGCGCGTCGAACAATGGCTCAAGCGCTGTGGCTGCGAGCTGCCGATGGCGTATGAAGGCGGGATGTTTATCTGGGCGCGCCTGCCCAAGGGCGTAAACGGTGAACTGCTGGCACAGGAGGCGTTGAAACGCAGCCTGGTGCTGGCGCCGGGCGCGCTGTTCGGCTACGACCCGGCGCACCTCAATTCGATGCGCTTCAATGTCGCCCACACTGATGAGCCGCGCGCCCAGCGGGTGTTCGAGGCGCTGTTGCTCAAGGCCGTGCGCCACTGATTTTTGCTTCGCCGTGTATCTGGTCAGCGCCAGATACACTGCAATACAAAGCGCACAAGGCAAAGGCTGCGGCGATGGCTAGACTGCGGCCAAGAGCATTTAACGAGGAAGGCAGCATGGATCATGTCGATCACATCCTGATCGTCGATGACGACCGGGAAATCCGCGAACTGGTGGGCAATTACCTGAAGAAAAACGGCATGCGCACCACCGTAGTCGCCGACGGCCGCCAGATGCGCAGCTTCCTCGACACTACCCCCGTGGACTTGATCGTGCTGGATATCATGATGCCCGGCGACGACGGCTTGCAGCTGTGCCGCGAACTGCGGGTGGGCAAGCACAAAGCCACGCCAGTGCTGATGCTCACGGCGCGCAACGATGAAACCGACCGCATCATCGGCCTGGAAATGGGTGCCGATGATTACCTGGTCAAGCCGTTCGCCGCGCGTGAACTGCTCGCGCGCATCAATGCCGTACTGCGGCGCACCCGCATGCTGCCGCCGAACCTGGTGGTGAGTGAAACCGGGCGGCTGATCCGCTTTGGCCGCTGGCGCCTGGACACCACCGCCCGCCACCTGCTCGACGAGGACGACACCCTGGTGGCCCTCAGCGGCGCCGAATACCGCCTGTTGCGGGTGTTTCTCGACCACCCGCAGCGCGTGCTCAACCGCGACCAATTGCTGAACCTGACCCAGGGGCGTGACGCCGACTTGTTCGATCGCTCCATCGACCTGCTGGTGAGCCGCTTGCGCCAACGCTTGCTGGATGACGCCCGCGAACCGGCCTATATCAAGACCGTGCGCAGCGAGGGTTATGTGTTTTCACTGCCGGTGCAAATCCTCGGGGCCGAGCAATGAGGCCATGGCGGTTTGGCTGGCCGCGCACACTGGCGTCCCAACTGTCGCTGATTTTTCTGATCAGCCTGGTGTGTGCCCATGGGTTGTCATTCAGTGCGCAGTTCTACGAGCGCTATATCAGTGCGCGCACGGTGATGCTCGGCAACCTGGAAAACGACGTGTCCACCTCGGTGGCCATCCTCGACCGCCTGCCCGCCAACGAACGCGCCAGTTGGCTGGCGCGTCTCGACCGGCAGAATTACCGGTACTTGCTCAACGCCGGCGAGGCCGGTGAACCGATGACTAGCAACGATGTGCCAATGGCCGCCACCTCGATTGCGGACGCACTGGGCGAGCATTACGCCCTGACCTTTCGCGATATTCCGGGCATCCAGAAACACTTCCAGGTGCACCTGACCCTGGCCGATGGCAACCCGATCACCCTCGACGTACGCCCCGCCGCCCTGCCCGTAGCCTATTGGTTGCCGGTGGTGCTGGTGCTGCAACTGGCGCTGCTGCTCGGCTGCACCTGGGTCGCGGTGCGCCTGGCCGTGCGCCCGCTGACACGCCTGGCCCGTGCGGTCGAAACCCTCGACCCCAACGCTCACCCCACACCCCTGGACGAAACCGGCCCGAGTGAAGTCGCGCATGCCGCCGCGGCGTTCAATGCCATGCAACAGCGCATTGCCGAATACCTCAAGGAACGCATGCAGATCCTCGCCGCGATTTCCCATGACCTGCAAACGCCGATCACCCGCATGAAACTGCGCGCCGAGTTTATGGATGACAGTGCCGACCGCGACAAATTGTGGAACGACCTCAGCGAAATGGAGCACCTGGTGCGTGAGGGCGTGGCGTATGCGCGCAGCGTTCACGGCGCCACCGAGGCCAGCCACCGCATTGACCTGGACGCCTTTCTCGACAGCCTGGTGTTTGACTATCAGGACATGCAAAAGCAGGTCAGCCTGCGCGGCAAAAGCGCGCTGATCCTCGACACCCGCCCCCACGCGCTGCGCCGCGTGTTGGTGAACCTGGTGGACAACGCCCTTAAATTTGCCGGCAGCGCCGAACTGGAAGTCGGCTCGACAGCCAATGGGCAGTTGTCGATCAAGGTATTGGACCAAGGCCCGGGAATTGCCGAAGACGAATTGGCGCAGGTGCTGCAGCCGTTCTACCGGGTAGAAAGCTCACGCAATCGCGGCACCGGCGGCACCGGGCTGGGGTTGGCGATTGCCCAGCAACTGGCGGTGGCGATCGGCGGCACGCTGACCTTGAGCAATCGAGTTGAAGGCGGCTTGTGCGCCGAGATTCGGTTGAGTCTTTAGCGCACTGTTCTGTGGCGAGCAGGCTTGCCCTGCGTTGGGCTGCGCAGCGGCCCCTTCCAGTTGATTCACCGCGCCGTCTGAATTGGGGCGGCTTCGCCACCCAACGCAGGGCAAGCCTGCTCGCCACATTGAGTGCACAGCTTTAATAAAATTTACGCATGATAATTCTGCTTTTTATAATTAGGTTAGAACCAACAGGCATTTTACAGACCCCGCCACGGCCCTTACTTTTGACCCGAGTGACCGACCCCACGCCCGGAGGAGGTGTTAATCGCGCAATCGACAAGGACAGACCATGAGCATCGAATTTATCGGTTATATCGGCGGCCATCACGCTTCCGAGATTCACCCGCGCAGCGGCCCTACCCTGCAGCCAGACTACGTCGAAACCGTGGCCCGCGCCCACGAAGCGGCCGGCTTCGACCGCGCGTTGGTGGCGTTTCATTCCAACAGCCCGGACAGCACGCTGATCGCCGCGCATGCCGCCAGCGTGACCCAAAAGCTGCAGTTCCTGATCGCCCATCGCCCAGGTTTTGCCCAGCCGACCCTGGCCGCTCGCCAGTTCGCGACCCTGGACGTGTTCAACGGCGGGCGCACGGCCGTGCATATCATCACCGGCGGCGATGACCGTGAACTGCGTGCCGATGGCAGCCATATCGGCAAGGACGAACGTTACGCACGCACCGACGAATACCTCAGCGTGGTGCGCCAGGAATGGACCCACGAGCAGCCTTTCGATTTCAAAGGCACCTACTACCAGGTCGAAGGCGCGCACTCGACGGTGAAGTCGCCGCAGCAACCGCATATCCCGCTGTACTTCGGCGGCTCTTCCGCGGCCGCGATTGCGGTGGCCGGCAAACATGCCGACGTGTATGCGCTGTGGGGTGAAACCTACGAGCAGGTGCGCGAAGTGGTGACCCAGGTGCGCGCAGAAGCGGCCAAGCACGGGCGCACGATTCGCTTCAGCTTGTCGTTGCGCCCGATCCTCGCGCAAACCGAGGAGCTGGCCTGGGCACGTGCCGAGACAATCCTGCAACAGGCGACCGCACTGGCTGACAAGCAGGGCTTTGTGCGCCGCGAACCACCCAACGAAGGCTCGCGCCGCTTGCTGGCAGCGGCAGCGCAAGGTTCGCGCCTGGATAAGCGCCTATGGACCGGGATCGCCGAGTTGCTGGGCGCGCAGGGCAACTCCACTTCATTGGTCGGCACCGCCGAACAAGTCGCGCAGGCATTGCTGGACTACTACGACCTGGGTATCACCACCTTCCTGATACGCGGGTTCGACCCGCTCAACGACGCAATCGACTACGGCAAGCAGCTGATCCCGCTGACCCGCCAGCTGGTCGCCGAGCGCGAACAGGCCAAACAGGTCGCCTAATCACACTACAAAACCCATGTGAGAGCTGATCAACTGTGGGAGCTGGCTTGCCTGCGATAGCGGTGTCTCAGTCAACATCAATCTTGACTGTTACACCGCTATCGCAGGCAAGCCAGCTCCCACAGGAGTTTGGCGTCAAGCATGGGTTCAGTTTTTGTAGTCGGTATCCGTACGCTCCAACTGCCGAATCAACGCATTCCAATGCCGCGCCTTCATTGGTCGGCACCGCCGAACAAGTCGCGCAGGCATTGCTGGACTACTACGACCTGGGCATCACCACCTTCCTGATACGCGGGTTCGACCCGCTCAACGACGCAATCGACTACGGCAAGCAGCTGATCCCGCTGACCCGCCAGCTGGTCGCCGAGCGCGAACAAGCCAAACAGGTCGCCTAATCACACCACAAAACCCATGTGAGAGCTGATCAACTGTGGGAGCTGGCTTGCCTGCGATAGCGGTGTCTCAGTCAACATCAATCTTGACTGTTACACCGCTATCGCAGGCAAGCCAGCTCCCACAGGAGTTTGGCGTCAAGCATGGGTTCAGTTTTTGTAGTCGGTATCCGTACGCTCCAACTGCCGAATCAACGCATTCCAATGCCGCACCACACCCGGCCCTGCGCCATTGCTGAACACCTTGGCCTGCTCCTCCACCTTGGCCACCACCTCTGCCGGCGGGAAGACAAGCTCAGCATTGCCGCCCGCCTGCGCCGCGATCTGGATATTGCACGCGCGCTCCAGCCCTTGCAGTTGCTGGAAGGCGTGTTCCACGCTGATACCGGCAGTCAACAGCCCATGGTTACGCAAAATCATCACACTCTTATCGCCCAGGTCAGCCACCAAGCGCTCGCGCTCATCCAGGTCCAACGCCACGCCTTCATAACCGTGGTACGCCACGCGCCCGGAGAACGCGATGGCGTGCTGGGAGATCGGCAGCAAGCCATCCTTCTGTGCCGACACCGCAATGCCGTCGCGGGTGTGAGTGTGCAGCACCGCTTGCAGGTCATGACGCGCGCCGTGGATGGCGCTGTGGATCACGTAACCTGCGTAGTTGATACCCAGGCCGGTCGGGTCGTCGACAATCGTGCCGTCGAGGTCGACCTTGACCAGGTTGGAGGCGTTGATTTCATCGAACAACAGCCCGTAGGCGTTGATCAGGAAATGCTCATCCGGCCCCGGCACACGGGCGGAGAAGTGCGTGTAGATGTGATCGGTCCACTTATACAGCGCCGCCAGCCGATAGGCCGCCGCCAGTTTGACGCGCACCTCCCACTCTTCTGGCGTGACGCGCTGGCGGACATTGCTGGAAACGCTGGAAATCGAGGTGACACTGCTCATGGCAAAACTTCCTGGATGGCCTTAAGGACTTCCAGTCAGCCTAGGGGATGGCCAAAAATAATAAAAAGCACATTTTAATCTAAGCTAATTATTATTTTTTTTTATAAAAAAACCAGCTACCACATAGATAGTTCCCACGCTCCGCGTGGGAATTCAGCCCTGGACGCTCCGCGTCCCAAAGCGTGACGCAGAGCGTCACAGGAGGCATTCCCACGCAGAGCGTGGGAACGATCAGTCTGCACTCACGCAGCATTGCGGATCTTGTGTAAAGAGGCCGCCACCAGCGTCCCAAACGCATCCACCGGCCCTTGCAGGTTACCCAGGAAGTGCGGGTAGATCAGCCACAAATCCATCACCGGCTTGAAGTCCTTGAGCGGCACCACCGCCAGTTGCTCAAGGTGCGCACTGCGCTCCAGCAGCGGCCGCGGCACCAGCCCCAGGCCCAGGCCGTCCGCCACCAGGCCCAGTTGCAATTCGGTGCCGAAGGTTTCCAGGTTCACCCGCAGCGCCAAGCCCTGGTCGGACAAGGTGCGCTGCAACCCGGCACGAAAACCACAGCCATCCGGGTTGAGAATCCAGCCGCCCTGGTACACATCAGCCAACTTGCAGGGCTTTTTCGGCAACTGTGCCTTGGCACACACCACCACCAACTCCATCTTGCCGATGGACTCGCCGACAATGTTGTCCGGGAAGATCTTGCCCGCCGGGAACAACGCCACCGCCGCATCCAGCTCGCCGCGCTCGATCTTGCCGACCAGTTGGCTGCCCCAACCCGTGGCGACCTGGGCGCGCAAGTCGGGGTATTCACTGCGCAAATGCTTGAGCGCATCCAGCAGCACCACATCGCCAATGGTCTGCGGCACGCCCAGGCGCAACACGCCGGTGGGCGGCGCATCGGTGGCCACCAGCTCACGCAGGGCATCCATCTCGCGCAGGATCAACCGGCATTGTTCATACACCCGCGTGCCGATCAGCGTAGGTTTGAGCGGCTTGGTGTTGCGGTCGAAAAGCTCCACGCCCAGCGCCTGCTCGAAGTTCTGCACGCGGCGGGTGATGGCCGGCTGAGTCAATTGCAACGACTCGGCGGCGTGGCTGATGGACTGGCAACGAATCACTTCGACAAAGGCATCGATATCGTCAATTTTCATTTGGGCCGCACATAGAGAACAGTCATTAAGATGTGTGGCAAGCATAGTTGCCACACGGCGGTCTGGATAGCCTGCGCTGTGATCGATAACGTCTAACGCTATTCAGACCGGTTCTAAATTACCTAAAGCTATAAGCTAATCATTAAAAAATAGCATATTAACTATAAACATTATGCTTATATAAACCCATCAAGCCATCCCCATAACCGCCATGATGGAATTGCCATGACCCAGTCCCGACACCCCGAAAGACTCAGAGCCTTTATAGGCGCCCTGGCGGAACTGATCGACGGCAACCCGCGCGAAGGCGACCTGTTGCACCGTGGCGGCAAGCTGTTGGCGCAACTGGTCAGCCATGACGACTGGCTGCCCGACGAGTACGCCCAACCGGATCCCGAGCGCTACCAGCAATTTTTGCTGCATGCCGATTCGCGCCAGCGTTTCAGCATCGTCAGCTTTGTCTGGGGGCCGGGCCAGCGCACGCCGATTCACGACCATCGGGTGTGGGGCCTGATCGGCATGTTGCGTGGTGCGGAGTTCTCCCAGGGTTTTGAGCGTGCGCCCGATGGCAGCCTGGTGGCCGAAGGCACACCGGTTCAACTGCTGCCCGGCCAGGTTGAGGCGGTGTCGCCCAAAATCGGCGATATCCATCAGGTCAGCAATGCCCACAGTGACCAGGTGTCGATCAGCATTCACGTGTACGGCGCCAATATTGGTGCCGTGCGCCGTGCGGTGTATCAGCCCGACGGCAGCGAGAAACTGTTTATCTCCGGTTATTCCAACGCCTACCTCCCGAACATCTGGGATTTGTCCAAAGAAAAGAGCCCTGCCCTATGACCACCGTATCGAACCGCAGCTTCGCCCAGATTCGCCAGGCCCTGTTGGACCGTGAAGAAGTCGCCTTGGTCGACGTGCGCGAAGAAGCGCCCTTTGCCGAGTCGCACCCGCTGTTCGCTGCGAATATCCCGCTGTCCAAGCTGGAGCTGGAGGTGTATGCGCGTATTCCCCGTCGCGATACCCAAGTGACGGTCTATGACAATGGCGAAGGGTTGGCCAAACGTGCCGCCGCGCGCCTGGTTGCGTTGGGCTACACCCAGGTCAGCCTGCTCGAAGGTGGCCTGGACGGTTGGCGCCGCGCCGGTGGCGAGCTGTTTATCGACGTCAACGTACCGAGCAAAGCCTTCGGCGAGTTGGTTGAGAGCGAGCGCCACACGCCCTCCTTGGCCGCCGAAGAAGTGCAGGCGCTGCTCGACAGCCAGGCCGATGTGGTGGTGCTCGACGCGCGCCGCTTCGACGAATACCAGACCATGAGCATTCCTACCGGCATCAGTGTGCCGGGTGCCGAACTGGTGCTACGCGCCCGTGAACTGGCGCCGGACCCGGCCACCCGTATCATCGTCAACTGCGCCGGGCGCACCCGCAGCATTATCGGCACGCAGTCGCTGATCAACTCAGGCATCGCCAACCCGGTGTCGGCACTGCGTAACGGCACTATCGGCTGGACCCTGGCCGGGCAGAAACTCGCCCATGGCCAAGCGCGCCGCTTTGCGCCGACCCGCGAAGAACACCGCCAGATCGCCGCACGGGATGCGCGCAGCGTGGCCGACAAGGCGCGGGTTGGCCGCGCCACGCTCGCCGACCTGCAACGCTGGCAGCAAGAACCCAAGCGCACCACGTACCTGTTCGATGTGCGCACGCCGGAGGAATTCGAAGCCGGCCACTTGCCGGGCGCGCGCTCCACACCGGGCGGCCAGTTGGTGCAGGAAACCGACCACGTGGCCAGCGTGCGCGGAGCGCGCTTGGTGCTGGCCGATGACGACGGCGTGCGGGCGAACATGTCCGCCTCATGGCTCGCGCAATTGGGCTGGGAGGTGTACGTGCTGGACGACCTGCAAGCGGCGAACTTCAGCGAACAAGGCGCCTGGGTCGCGCCGGTCCCGACGCCAGTGCAGGCCGAATTGATCACCCCCCACACCCTGGCCGAGTGGCTGCCCCATGGCGACACGGCAGTGCTGGATTTCACCCCCAGCGCCAACTACGTCAAACGCCACATCCCCGGTGCCTTCTGGGTCTTGCGTGCGCAATTGGCCAACGCACTGGCCAAGGTGCCGCCTGCCGAACGTTATGTGCTGACCTGCGGCACCAGCCAACTGGCGCGCCTGGCGGTCGCCGAAGTCGAAGCCATCACCGGCAAGCCGGTGTTCCTGTTGCAAGGGGGCACGCTTAACTGGATCGCCGAGAAGCTACCGCTGGAAGAAGGCGAAACCCATCTCGCGTCACCGCGTATCGACCGCTATCGCCGCCCGTACGAAGGCACCGACAGCCCGAAGGAAGCCATGCAGGCGTATCTGGACTGGGAATTCGGCCTGGTCGACCAGCTGGCGCGCGATGGTACCCACGGTTTCTACGTGATCTGAACCACCTTCACGCCTGCCCCACACCGGGGCAGGCCGCACCGACCCCTTGCCAGGCGGAGGTAACCCACACTTTTTCAATTTGCCTGGGATTTATCCATCATGGTCTTTAGCACGCCCTTCAAACACCTGCTGCTGAGCAGCGCCCTGGCCCTCGGCCTGATCAGCACTGCACACGCCGCCGATCTGCAACCGCTACGCGTGGCCAACCAGAAATCCACGATCAAGGCATTGCTGGAAGCCTCGGGCGAAACCAACAACGTGCCCTATCAAATCCAGTGGTCGGAGTTCCCTTCCGCCTCGCCGCTGGGCGAAGCCCTGAACGCGGGCGCCGTCGATATTGGCGCCCTCGGCGACGCGCCGTATGTGTTCGCCTTGGGCGCCGGTGCCGCGCTCAAGGTGGTCAGCATCATCCACGCCGAAGGGCGCAACACCACCGCCCTGGTGGTGCCCAAGGACTCGCCGATCAAGACGGCCGCCGACCTCAAGGGCAAAAAAATTGTCACCGGACGCGGCTCCATCGGGCACTACCTGGCGATCAGGGCCTTGGCCAGCGCAGGCCTGACGACCAAGGATGTGCAATTCATTTTCCTGCTGCCCGCTGAATCCCGGCTGGTACTGGACAACGGCACCGTTGACGCCTGGGCCACTTGGGACCCCTACACGACGGTAGTCACCTCACAAAGCCACGCCCGGGTCCTGGTCAGCGGCAAGCAATTGTTGAGCAACCACCTGTATTTCGCCGCCACCAGCCAAGCCATCGCCAACAAACGCCCGCAACTGGATGACTTCGTGGCCCGCGTTGACCGTGCCTACGCCTGGGCCAACACACACCCGGATGAATACGCCGCTGCCCAAGCCAAAATTACCGGCCTGCCCTTGGCGGTGCACCTGGAGGTGGCCAAAGACACGCAACTGAACCCCGTGGTGATTGACGACAGCGTGATCAAGGGCCTGCAAGCGACCGCCGACACCTATCAGAAGGAAGGCCTGCTGCCCAAGCGCATCGACGTGTCCCAGGGTTTCGACACGAGCTTTAACGCCGAACGTTTTCCCACTTCCCAAGCATCGCGCTAAGCAAGGAGCCGCACATGAGCACGCCACGTCATCTGAAACTGGGCGCTATGGTCCACGGTGTCGGTCACGGCTGGGGCGAATGGCGCCATCCGCAGGCGCAACCGAATGCCAGTACCAACTTTGGCTTCTACAAACAGCAGGCCGAGTTGGCCGAAAGCGCCAAGTTCGACTTCGTGTTTATCGCCGACAGCCTGCACATTCACGCCAAATCCAGCCCGCACTACCTCAACCGTTTCGAGCCGCTGACCCTTCTCTCGGCCCTTGCCGCGTTGACCACCCACATCGGCCTGGTCGCCACCGTGACCGTCAGCTACACCGAGCCCTACCAGGTGGCGCGCCAGTTCGCCTCTTTGGACCATATCAGCGGCGGCCGCGCCGGCTGGAACGTGGTCACCTCCTGGCTGAGCGGCACCGCCGACAACTTCGGCAAAGCCGAGCACCCGCCCCACGCCGTGCGCTACCGCATCGCCAAGGAACACTTGAACGTGGTCAAGGGCCTGTGGGATTCCTGGGAAGACGACGCCTTTGCCTACAACAAGCAGAGCGGCGAGTTTTTCACCCCCGACAAGCTGCATGCACTGAACCACAAGGGCGAGTTTTTCTCGGTCAAAGGCCCGCTGAACATCGCCCGCTCGCGCCAGGGCCAGCCGGTGATTTTCCAGGCGGGCACCTCTGAAGATGGGCGCAACTTTGCCGCTGAGCATTCCGATGCGATTTTTGTGCATGTCGAGACGCTCGAAGAAGCCAAGGCTTACTCGGCTGATTTGAAACGCCGCGCCAAGGGTTTTGGCCGTGATGCGGGCAGCCTGTCGATTTTGCCGGGCATTCGTCCGATTGTCGGGCGCGATGCTGCCGAGGTGGAAAGCCGTTATCAGCAGGCCGTGGACCTGGTCACCGTCGAAGATGCGATTGTGGCGCTGGGCCGCCCCTTCAACGACCACGACTTCAGCCAATACCCGCTGGACGCACCGTTCCCGGAGCTTGGCGACCTGGGCAGCAACAGCCAGAAAGGCGGTTCTGACCGTATCAAGCAACTGGCCAGGGACGAAGGCCTGACCCTGCGCGAAGTGGCCTTGCGTTTTTCGCGGCCCAAGCGCGAGTTTGTCGGTACCCCGGAGCAGGTCGCCGATGCGATTCAAACCTGGTTCGAGTCCGGCGCCAGCGACGGCTTCATCATCAACTCGGTACTGCCGGATGGCTTGCAGTACTTCACCGAACTGGTGGTGCCGGTGCTGCAGCAGCGCGGGCTGTTTCGCAGCGAGTACAGCGGCCAGACCTTGCGCGATAACCTGGGGCTGGAGGTGCCGACCAATCGGTACAGCGAAGTTGAAGTGCAACAGGAAGCGCTGGCATGAGTGAGCCTCTCAACCGATTAGCCAATGTGGGAGCTGGCTTGCCTGCGATAGCGGTCTCTGGGCCTGCATTGCGGGTGGCTGATCCACCGCCATCGCAGGCAAGCCAGCTCCCACAGGGGTCGGCGCAATTCGACGCCCTGCTCGAACGCCTCAGCGCCGAGCTGGCCAGCAGCGCGCACCTGTATGACGAAAGCGGCGCCTTCCCCCACGCCAACTTCACGCGGCTGCATGAACATGGCCTGGTCGCCCTCACCGTGCCCAAGGCCCTGGGCGGTGGCGGCGCAAGCTTGGCGCAGGCGCGCAAGGCCATCAGCGCGATTGCCAGGGGCGAGCCGTCTACCGCGCTGATTCTGGTGATGCAGTACCTGCAACACACACGCCTGCAAGACAGCAAAACCTGGCCGCAGCACCTGCGCGTACAAGTCGCCGAAGACGCCGTGCGCAACGGAGCGTTGATCAACGCGCTGCGCGTCGAACCTGACCTGGGCACCCCGGCCCGTGGCGGGCTGCCGGCAACCACGGCGGTGCGCACCGCTGACGGCTGGCGCATCAGCGGCCGCAAGATTTACTCCACCGGCAGCCACGGCCTGAGCTGGTTCAGCGTGTGGGCGCGCAGTGATGATGCCGACCCGCTGGTGGGCGCCTGGCTGGTGCCGAAAAACAGCCCCGGCGTGAGCATCATCGACACTTGGGACCATCTGGGCATGCGCGCCACCTGCAGCCACGAAGTGGTGCTCGATAATGTCCTGGTGCCGCTGGACCATGCCGTCAGCGTCAGCCCCTGGAGCGCACCGCAACCTGAGCTGGATGGCGAGGGGTTCCTGTGGATGTCGGTGCTGCTGTCGTCGGTGTACGACGCCGTGGCCCAGGCGGCGCGGGACTGGCTGGTGAACTGGCTGGAGCAGCGCAAGCCGTCCAACCTCGGCGCCGCGCTGTCGAGCCTGCCGCGTTTTCAGGAAACCGTCGGCCATATCGACACCCTGCTGTTTGCCAACCGCAGCCTGCTCGAGGCCGCCGCCCAGGGCCACACGCCAGCCGCCAATGCGGCGCAGCTTAAATACCTGGTGACCGGCAATGCGATCCGCGCCGTGGAGCTGGCCATCGAAGCCTCGGGCAACCCTGGCCTGTCGCGCCATAGCCCGCTGCAACGGCATTACCGCGACGTGCTGTGCAGCCGCGTGCATACGCCGCAGAACGACGCGGTGCTGCAAGGTGTGGGTAAAGCGGTGTTCGCTCAACGTGCGCAACAATGAATAAGGAACGCTCATGAGTCAGGTGATTATCGCCAGCCAGCTGGACGAAGATTACAACCAGGTATTGCGCGAACGCCTTGCCTCGATCCACCCCCATGCCCAGGTGATCGGCGTGCCGGCCGGTGTGCCCAGCGACCTGCCGCCCCAGGCCAATATCCTGCTGCTGCGCCCTATCAATGTGCGCGGCTACACCGCGCCCGATACTCCGCCGCCGGGCTGGCCGTATGGCGCGCAGTGGGTACACCTGGTGTCGTCGGGCATCGACTTCTACCCGCAGTGGCTGTTCAACGGCCCGCCGGTGACCACCTCACGGGGCAGTGCGGCCGATAACCTTGCCGAGTTCGCCCTGGCGGCGATCTTTGCGGCGGCCAAGCATTTGCCGGCTATCTGGGTGAAGGATGCCCAGTGGACATTCACCGCGCTGCGCCCGCTCAAGGGCAGCACATTGGGCATTCTCGGCTTTGGTGCGATCGGCAAGAGCCTGGCGCAAAAAGCCCAGGCCTTGGGGATCAACGTGGTTGCGCTGCGCCAGAGCCAGGCACCCTTTGAGGTGGACCATGTTGAGGCCGCCAAGGACATCCACGACCTGTTCGCCCGCGCCGACCACCTGGTGCTGGCGGCGCCGCTCACCGAGGCCACGCGGCATATTGTCGACCGTGATGTGCTCGGCAGCGCCAAGCCGGGATTGCACCTGATCAATATTGCGCGCGGTGGTTTGCTGGATCAGGAGGCCCTGCTGGAAGCCCTGGATAACGGTCAGATCGGCCTGGCCTCGCTGGATGTGACCGAGCCGGAGCCACTGCCGCAGGGCCACCCGTTGTACAGCCATGCGCGGGTGCGGTTGTCGCCGCATACCTCGGCGATTTCGACCAACAGCCAGCAGGAGATTGCCGACACGTTCCTGGCGAATCTGCAGCGGTATGTGCAAGGTTCAACGTTGGCCAATCTTGTCGCCCCTTGAATATGTGTGGGAGCTGGCTTGTGTGGGAGCTGGCTTGCCTGCGATGCAGTCACCTCGGTGTGTCAGTCACACCAAGGTGATGCTATCGCAGGCAAGCCAGCTCCCACATAAGCCAGTCTTCACAATAGATGCGTGTGGGTCAGCAACCGCTGGCCAGGCGTTCGCGCAAAAACTCCACCAGCGCCTGCACTGGCCGCGAACTTTGCCGGTGCTGCGGGTACACCGCCGACAAGGTCAGGGCCTCGGGGGCGAAGTCGTCCAGCAGGGTTACCAAGCGCCCGTCTTTCAACGCCTCGGCAACAATAAAAGTCGGCAGGTAGGTCACGCCCAACCCGGCGATCGCAGTGTCGCGCAGCAACTCGCCATTGTTTACGCGCATGCGTCCACTGACGCTGAGCGCCTGCAACTTGCCTTTGAAGCGCCATTGCACTTGGCGGCCATGGCCGTAGGGCAGGCAGTCGTGGTCGGCCAGGTCTTCAGGCCTGAGCGGCGTACCCTTGGCGGCGAGGTAATCAGGGCTGGCGCAATACACTCGCTGCACACTGGCGATGCGCCGAGCAATCAGGGTCGAGTCTTCCAGCGTGCCGATGCGCAAGACCAGGTCGTAGCCCTCGCCGATCAGGTCCACCGGGCGATCACTCAAGTCGACTTCCACCGACACCTGCGGGTGGCGTTGCAGGAACTGCGGCAACAGGCAGCCCAGATGGGCCATGGCAAACGACAACGGCGCGCTGAGCCGAATCGTGCCGCGCGGTTCGCTGTTCTGGCCGGCGATGCCCTGCTCCACTTGCTCGACTTCACCGAGCAGGCGCAAAGCGGATTCGTAATAACTCTGGCCCAGTGGTGTGACGTCCAGCCGACGCGTGGAGCGGTTGAGCAGGCGCACGCCGAGGCGGTCTTCCAACTGGATAAGGCGGCGGCTGACGAACTGCTTGGACAGGCCCAGTTGCTCGGCGGCGGCGGTGAAGCTGCCGGATTCCATGACCTGGCAGAACAGGCGCATTTCTTCGAAGGGATTCATTGTCGCTTCTCGGTGGACATTTGGCTGGTTTATAGCCTGTCAGCAGCTGCGACACAATCAAATGCAGGAGGGGCTTGCCCCCTCCTACGGGGTTAATCTACCCCTTCAAACGCAGCTTACTTGGCCGTAAACGCCGAGTAGCTGTTCATCAGGTTACGGTAGTTCGGAATGCGCGGCGACAGCAGGTTGGCCAGGCCTTCCATGTCGTTGCGCCAGTCAACTTGCAGTTCACAGGCGACAGAGAACCAGTTCACCAATTGTGCGCCGGCGGCCGTCATGCGTGCCCAAGCGGCTTGTTGCACGGTTTCGTTGAAGGTACCCGAGGCGTCGGTCACCACGAACACCTCAAAGCCTTCAGCGAGGGCGCACAGGGTCGGGAACGCGACGCACACATCCGTTACCACGCCGGCAATGATGATCTGTTTGCGGCCGGTGGCCTTGACGGCCTTGACGAAATCTTCGTTGTCCCACGCGTTGATCTGGCCAGGGCGGGCGATGTAAGGCGCGTCCGGGAACAGCGCCTTGAGTTCCGGAACCAACGGACCGTTAGGGCCACTTTCAAAACTGGTGGTGAGGATGGTCGGCAGGTTGAAGAACTTGGCCACGTCGGCCAGGGCCAACACGTTGTTCTTGAACTCGTTCGGAGAGAAGTCTTGCACCAGGGAAATCAGGCCGGTCTGGTGATCGACCAGCAGTACAACGGCGTCATCTTTGTTCAAGCGCTTGTAAGTCATGGGTGAACTCCTTTGGGTGTTTTTAAAATCAGAAGGCAAAGCACGAGCAACCAAACGCGCCCCAGAAACCCTGGAAATCGCTGACCGGTACGCTGGAAAGCCGCGCTTTTTCATGGCCGTGGGCATGCACGCCGCACGGTCCGCTGCAGTGGTGCACTTGAGCTTGCACCGGTGAACCTGGGCGCCAGTGCCCCGGCACCTTGACCACCGGCGACCAGTCCGGCAGCACCGGTACTTGGGGCGGGGCGAAATCTTCGAAGTCGCCGGCGCCGTACACCACCTTGCCGCCGACCACGGTCAGTACCGACTCGATCCATTTGATGGCTTCTTCATCGACGCTGAAGAAGTCCGCCGAGAGGGCCGCCACATCCGCCAACTGGCCGACCTTGATCTGGCCCTTCTTGCCCTGCTCCGAGGAGAACCAGGCGCTGCCGTGGGTGAACAATTCCAGCGCGGTGAGGCGCGGCAGGCCTTCGGCGTGCAGCTCCAGGCCGCCGACGGTGCGGCCGCTGACCATCCAGTACAGCGAAGTCCAGGGGTTGTAGCTCGAGACCCGCGTGGCGTCGGTGCCCGCCCCTACCGGCACGCCTTCGGCCAGCATGCGCTTGATCGGTGGCGTGGCTTCGGCGGCCTTGGCGCCGTAGCGCTCGACAAAATACTCGCCCTGGAACGCCATGCGGTCCTGGATCGCGATACCACCGCCCAAGGCCCGGACGCGCTCGATGTTTTTCGGCGTAATGGTTTCGGCGTGGTCGAAGAACCACGGCAGACCATTGAACGGAATGTCGCGGTTGACCTTCTCGAACACATCCAACATGCGCGAAATGGATTCGTCGTACGTGGCGTGCAGCCGGAACGGCCAGCGCTGCTCAACCAAGTGGCGCACCACCGGTTCCAGTTCCTGCTCCATGGTCAACGGCAGGTCGGGGCGTGGCTCAAGGAAATCTTCAAAGTCCGCCGCCGAGAACACCAGCATCTCGCCTGCGCCGTTGTGGCGCAGGTAATCGTCGCCCTGGTGCAGGGTGACGCTGCCGGTCCAGTGCTTGAAGTCGCTGAGCTCTTCCTTGGGCTTTTGCGTGAACAGGTTGTAGGCGATACGTACCGTCAGCTGTTGGTCCTTGGCCAGTTGCTCGATCACCGCGTAGTCGTCCGGGTAGTTCTGGAAACCACCGCCGGCGTCGATGGCGCTGGTGAGGCCCAGGCGATTGAGTTCACGCATGAACTGGCGGGTCGAATTGACCTGGTATTCGAGCGGCAGTTTCGGACCCTTGGCCAGGGTTGCATACAAGATCATCGCGTTGGGACGCGCCACCAGCATGCCGGTGGGGTTGCCATTGCTGTCGCGCACAATCTCGCCGCCCGGCGGGTTCGGCGTGTCCTTGGTGTAACCGGCTACGCGCAGGGCGGCGCGGTTGAGCAAGGCACGGTCATACAGGTGCAGCACGAACACCGGCGTATCTGGCGCGGCCTGATTCAACTCTTCCAGGGTCGGCATGCGTTTTTCGGCGAACTGGAATTCGTTCCAGCCCCCCACCACACGCACCCATTGCGGCGTCGGCGTGCGATCGGCTTGATCCTTGAGCATGCGCAACGCATCGGCCAGTGACGGCACGCCTTCCCAGCGCAGTTCAAGGTTGTAGTTCAGCCCGCCACGGATCAGGTGCAAGTGCGAGTCGTTAAGGCCGGGGATCACGGTGCGGCCCTTGAGGTCGATGACCTGGGTACCGCTGCCGCGCAGGGCCATGGCCTCGCCGTCGGTGCCGACCGCGACAAATCGGCCTTGGTGGATAGCGACCGCAGTGGCCCGTGGGTTTTCGCGGTCCACGGTGTGGAACTGGCCATTGAACAGAATCAGATCGGCGTTCATAGGGTGTCCTTTACAGAGGCTTCAAGCCAGGGAGCGAACAGGCGGGTGGCGGCCGGCATCAGCAGGTAAACCACCAGCAACACAATGGTCAGGGTCACCAAAAAAGTGGAAACCACATAGTTGGACAGGAACGGGTGCAGACGCAGGATCGGCCCCCAGATAAACGGCAGCAGCAGGGTTTGCGGCAGAATCACGCACAGGCTGACCACCGCCTGCTTCCAGCGCGGCGGTTTGGCGGCGCTGTCGGCCAGTGGCGCGAACCAGAACTCATTAGCCGCACCAATTTCGGTCTTGTCGCCGTCGGCCAGCATCGGCGCCGCTTCAGCGATCAGCGCCTGGCGTTCGGGGGAGTCGAGCCAGCGTTGCAGCGCGTCGGTGGAGCGATAGCGCAAGACGCAGGTAAACAGTGCTTGCCCGCCCTGCTTACCGCGCACCACATCCACACCGAGGTGGCCGGGCCGCTCGCCGGCGATGCGTACGATGCGCCGCAACCAGGCCTCGTAATCGGCTTCACGGCCGGCCTTGATCAGGTGTTTGACGACCAGGGTGACGACTTCGTCGGGGCTGGTTTCAGGTGTCGGGTCCATACGGTGTGATTCCCCCCTGGAGAGTTGAGCGATGGGGGGAGTCTGGCGGGGAACGGGGGGCAGGAATTGGATGTTTGTGCTGTTTCGCCTGGCGCGCTCACGCCACACGCGCCATATGCTCACTGATGCGCGAGCGCAACCAGCGCTCCGCCGGGTCGTTGTCATGCACGCCGCTCCAGACCATCGACAATTCCGAGGCTTCAATCGCGAACGGCGGGTCCTCGGCGCGCAGCACCGTGCCTTCGGTCAAGGCACAGGCGGCGTAGTCGGGCACCGTCGCAATGATCTGCGTGCCCGCCAACAGTGCGCGCAAGCCGCTGAACTGGGGTACCGCCAGCACCACCCTGCGCGCCCGGCCGATGCGCGCCAGGTCAAGGTCGATATTGCCGCTCAAGTCCCCCGAGAACGACACCATCGCATGGGGCCGCGTGCAGTAGTCATCCAGTGTCAACGGCGCCGCGCCGTCGTCGCCGCGCAGCACCTTGCAGGGAATGTCCCGCAGCTTCTTGCGCTTGGCATTGGCCGGCAGTTCGGTGGTGTAGCTGACGCCCACGGAAATCTCGCCACTGGCCAGCAACGAAGACATCAACAGGTAATTGGCGCGGCGTACCACCACGATGATCCCCGGTGCCTCTTCGCGCAGCTGGCTGAGCAACGGCGGGAACAGACCGAACTCGGCATCATCGGACAGGCCGATACGAAACACCGCGCAACTGGTGGAAGGGTCGAAATCCTTGGCGCGGCTGACCGCGCCTGAAATGGTGTCCATCGCCGGTTGCAGCTCCTTGAGTATCGCCACCGCCCGTGGCGTGGGCTCCATGCCCCGCCCATTGCGCAACAGCAATGGGTCGTCGAACAAGTCGCGCAGGCGCCCGAGCGCGGCACTCACGGCCGGCTGGCCCATGAAGAGCTTTTCGGCGACCCGGGTCAGGTTCTTCTCGAACATCAGCGCCTCGAAAATCACCAACAGGTTCATGTCGACGCGGCGCAGGTCGTTGCGGTTCATGGCGGTATCCAAACGGTTATCAGGCCGTCAGGTAAGCATGTCGCACAGATCGACGATTGCATGCCTGTGCTGTCTTTTCCGGGCGCGCACCTGGCGAAATTAACAACGATTAACTCGCCAGCCAGACGGCCCGGCGCCAAAAATACAGCGGTCTACACTGCATCCATTCACCGGGAACGCTCCCATCGACTACGGATATTTGTCATGGCCCGACTTGATGACTGTGCCCCTCGCCTTGGCGTCACCGGTGGCTTGTGCCCCCGGCGCGAGCGAGTTGCCAAGCAACTGATCCTCGCCAACCTCGGCGAAAGCCTGGCAATTGCCGACTTGGCGCAGGCCTGTGCGCTGTCGCGCAGCCATTTTTCCCGTGCGTTCAAGTGCACCACCGGGCTGTCGCCCCAGGAGTGGATTCGCCAACAGCGCATTCAGCGGGCCAAGGAACTGATCACCGGTTCGTCCCTGAGCCTGACCCAGATCAGCGTCGAATGCGGCTTCTGCGACCAGGCGCACTTCTGCCATATGTTCACGCGCAGCGAGGGCGTGAACCCGATGACCTGGCGAAGTCACCACATCCGTCAAAAATCACAGGTGATTGCAGCCTAGTGGTCTGCACCGGCCTGGAATATGCTGGCCAAACTCTTTTCCTGAACAGGGGCCACTATGCGTGACCTCAACGACCAGGCCGTGCATTTCGGTCCCTACCGTGTCCACCCGCGCCAGCGCCTGGTGCTGGAGGCTGGCCGCCCCTTGCGCCTGAGCCGACGCGCGCTTGAAATCTTGCTGATTTTGCTGGAGCACGCCGGCAATGTGGTGAGCAAGCAGGAACTGATCACGCGGGTATGGCCCAAAACGGTGGTCGAAGACGGCAACCTGCGTGTGCATATGGCCGCGTTGCGCAAGGCCCTGGGCGATGGCCAGGCCGGGCAGCGCTATATCGTCACCGTCGCCCAGCGCGGTTACAGCTTTGTCGCCCCCCTGAGCATTGAACCGATGACCACCGCCATCGACGGTATTCCCCACAACCAGGGCCATAACCTGCCACTGCGCCGTACGCGGATGATTGGCCGCCAGGTGTTGATCGACGCACTGGTGCAGCAACTGCCGCAGCAACGCTTCATCACCCTGACCGGCGCGGGCGGTATCGGCAAGACCACCGTGGCGCTGCGTGTGGCGGAATTATTGATCGGCCATTACCGCGACGGCATTCACCTGCTGGATCTGGCGCCGCTCAGCGCGCCGTCAATGATCCTGCCCAACCTGGCCGCCCTGCTCCACCTCGCACCCACCGAACATGACCCGCTGCTGACCTTGGCCCGAAGCCTGCACGCGCGGCAGTTGCTGCTGGTGATCGACAACTGCGAACACCTGCTGGACGACATCGCGCTGATCAGCGAAACCTTGCTGCGTCACCTGCCACACCTGCACATTTTGGCCACCAGCCGCGAAGCCCTGCGCGCCGAGGGCGAGTACGTGCAACGCCTGGAGCCGCTGGCCTGCCCACCCGCCACCGGGAACCGCGCCCAGGCACTCGGCTACCCGGCCTTGCAACTGCTGATCGAGCGTGCCATGTCGCACCAGGACAGTTTTGAGCTCAGCGAGGCGCAACTGCCCCTGGCGATCGAGATCTGCAAGCGCCTGGACGGCATTCCCCTGGCAATCGAATTGGTCGCCACGCAGATCGAGCGCTTCGGCTTGCCGGGTTTGCTGGTGCAGATGGAGGACAATCTGCGCCTGCTCAACCGTGGCCTGCGCAGCGACCTGCCCCGCCAGCAAACCTTGCGCGCCACGCTGGATTGGAGTTTTAACCTGCTCACCGCGTGCGAACAGATCTGCCTGCGCCGCCTCGCGGTGTTTCGCGGCGGGTTCAGCCTGGCAAGCGCGGCGGCGGTGATCGCCGGGGAGCAGATCGCACCGGCCGAAGTGCTGGGTTCGATCACCCAACTGGTGGCCAAGTCGCTACTCAACGTCGAGGCCGGCGATGATGACATGGTCTATCGTCTGCTGGATGTCACCCGCAGCTATGCCCTGGAAAAGCTCGACCACGCAGCTGAACTCGACAGCACACGCGAACGCCATGCGGCGCGCTGTCTGGCGCTGATGGACCAGGCGCGGGAAGACTGGGAATTCACTGCCACCGAGCTGTGGATCAACCGTTATGCGCCGTTGCGCGAGGACATTCGCGCCGCCCTCGACTGGGGCTTGGGCGACCACGGCGCGCACCTGCTGGGCATTCGCCTGACGGTCAGCGCCATGCCCTTGTGGCAGGAGTTGTCGCTGCTGCGCGAACATGGGCTGTACGTAGACCAGGCCCTGGCGCTGATGCCGCAATCGGGCGCGCCCTGCACGCAGTTGACCATGCAACTGCAACTGGCCCTGGGCAGCCTGTCCTATCACGCCTTGGGCGGCGCACCGCAGACCATCGCTGCGTTTGTGGCGGCCCGGCGCCTGGCGCAAGCGCTCCAAGACAATGGGGGCCAGTTGCGAGCCGTCTCCGGGCACATGGCGGTCAACCTGTGTGCCGGCCGCTACCGTGAGGCGCTGGAGCAGAGCATGCAGTTCGACCGCCTCGACCCGCGCACCGATCCGCTGCTGGATTTGAGTGCCCAGCGCTTACGGGTACTGGCCCAGCATTTCGCGGGCAACCAGGTCCTGGCCCTGCACAATGCCGAACAAGTACTACAGCGCATGGCCCACAGCGGCCATCTCAACCGTTTCACCCATGGCTTTGGCGTGCAATACGACCAGAGTGTGGCGTCGCTGACGGTGCTGGCGCGCATCCTGTGGCTGCGCGGGTTTCCAGAGCGGGCCGCACGAATGGCAAACCAGGCGCTGGAGCTGGCGTTGCAGATCAACCACGGCACCTCTATCTGCTACACCCTGGCCCTGGCCAGCGTACCGATTGCCCACTACAACGATGGCAGCGGCGCGGCGCACGCGCTGCTGACGCTGCTGCTGGAGCACTCACAGAAACATTCGGTGCAGTTGTTTCATACCTGGGCGCGGCATTACGAGGGCACCGCACCCCATGCGACATTGCAAGGCCTGGGCCTGGGCCTGGTTCAGGACATACTGGTGACCTTCAATGCCGCGCAGGTAGATGACACGGTATTTGAGCGCGCCAGAAACGGCGCGGCCGGTTGGTGCACGGCCGAGATTCTCAGGGTGCGCGCCGAGGCCCTGCCCGACCTGCGCGCGCGCGAATCGCTGCTGCTGGAGGCATTGGGCTTGGCGCACGAGCAAGGCGCACTGGCCTGGCAGTTGCGCTGCGCGACCTCACTGGCTTGCCTGTGGCAAAGCCAGGGCCGTGTGCGGGCAGCACGTGAGCTGTTGAATTCGGTCTACGGGCAATTTACCGAAGGCTATGCCACCCAGGATCTAGTCCGCGTGCGCAGCCTGCTCGACCAGTTGCAGGACAAACGGTCGGCCTGAAAATGGCCCCAGATAATGCCCATAGCCCTGCTGCAAACGCGCCACCTGCAACGGGTCACGCAGCTGCGCCAGGGCGTAGCTGCGCACACTGTTGAGCAGCCGATAGCGCCGCGGGCCGGGGCCGGGCTCGACCACCAGGGAAGACGTCGCGACCAGGCGTGCCAGCAGGTAAGCCAGGTCGGCGTGCGCAAGTTCAGTGCCGGCCACCAGTTCGGTCAAGGCCGGCAACGTCACCGCGCTTTTGAACAGCGCCAATTGCAGGAACAGCCAACGCTGCGGCAGGCTCAGGCGTTGATACGTCCAATCCAGCGCCGCCGTCAGCGACTGATGGCGCTCGACCGCCGTGCGTCGGCCACGCCTTAACACGTGCACGCCGTTGTGTAACTGCTTTTGCAACCCGCGTATTCCCAGGGCTTCAACCTGGGCCGCCGCCAGTTCCAGCGCCAGCGGGATGCCGTCCAGACGCCGGCAGATATCGCACAACGGCGCCAGGTCCTCAGACCGCAGTACAAATCCCTGCTGACCTGCACGCACCCGCGCCACAAACAATTGCAGGGCCGGATACAGCATGGCCTGCTCGACACCGCCCCGGTCAGCCGACGTCGGCAGCGCCAGCCGTGGCACGTGGTGCACCCATTCGCCGGGCACCTGCAAGGTTTCGCGGCTGGTCAGCAGCACGCTCACCTGAGGCGCCCTGGCTTGCAGTGTATGCACCAGATGACGGCAGGCGCCCAGCAACAAATCGGCATTATCGAGCACCAGCAACAGTTGCCGGGCGGCCAATTGCTCGCACAGTGCATGGGCGCCGACACAGGGTTGGAGGTGCAGGGTTTCGCTCAGGTAGTCCAGCAACCGGTTCGGCGCCTGCACAGTTGCCAGGTCCAGCCACCACACGCCATCGCGATAACGCGGCAACACCCGTTCGGCCAGCGCCAGTGCCAGGGTGCTCTTGCCGATGCCGGCGCAGCCGGTGAGCATCATCAGCCGTTGGCCGCCCAGGCGTCTCACCAGGCTGCCCAGCAGTTCGTCGCGGCCGATCACTGGGCTGAGCCGTGCGGCCAGATTGTGCCGAAGCCGCGGTGACGGCACCGGTGACGACGCCACGAAGCAGTAGCCGCGTTGCGGTTCATTGAGGATATAGCGTTGTCCGTCCAGCGCACGACGCAGGGCTGCGATGTGCACGCGCAAATTACTTTCTTCCACCACGCTGCTCGGCCAGACCCGGCCGATCAAGGTGTCCTTGCTGACAAATTGCCCCGGCGTCTCCAACAGTATCGCGAGGATATCCAGCGCACGCCCACCCAATGGCACCGGCTGGCCGGTCTTGCTGACCAGACGTTGATCGCGATGAAAGGTATAGGGGCCGAAGCTCACCGAGTGTGCATTGTTCATCTGCTGACAGCGCTGGAACACCCGGCCTTGGGCGCCTGCGCCTCCTTTCAAGGGGCCTGGGGCTATCTTGCCAGCTATGCGTGACAGGACAATGCTGGCGCAGGGAGCGACACGGACAATCAGGGCAGCCAGACGGACATTTCGGCGTCAACTGAACTGTTGTCGGTACTGCGTGGGGTTAAGGCCGAGTTTTTCACTGAACAGAAAGCGCATATGCCGCACGCTGCCGAACCCTGCGCGGAAAGCCACGGTCTTGAGTGGCAGGTCTGTGCTTTCCAGCAGGTGCCGAGCACGGTCGATACGCGCGCCTTGCACAAAGGCCATGGGCGTCATGCCCACCTCTTTGGCGAACAGCCGCGCAAAATGGCGCGCGCTCATGCCCGCCAGCGCGGCCATGGACACGATGCTCAATGGCTGATCCAACTGCGCCAGCACCTGGTTCTGCACGCGGGTGATCGGGGTTTCCAGCGGCGCGACGGCGGCGGTCATCGGGCTGAACTGCGCCTGACCGCCCTGGCGTTTCATCACCACCAGCAGCACCTTGGCGACGTCGACCGCCACCTGCCGGCCATGGTCCTGGGCGATGATCGACAGCGCCAGGTCGATGCCGGCAGTGACCCCGCCGGAGGTAATCAAGCGGCCATCCTGCAAGTAAATGCGATCGGTCTCGACGGTGGCCTTGGGAAAGCCTTTGATCAGGCGGTCGGTGTAGTGCCAGTGCGTGGTGACGCGGTGGCCGTCGAGCAGCCCGGCGTGCCCCAGCACAAAGGCGCCGGTGCAGATCGAACCGAAGCGCCGTGCCCGAGGTGCTGCGGCCCGCAGCCAAGGCAGCAGAGCCGGATGGCATTCGTTATAAGCGCCAGGCCCGCCGGGCACCAGCAGAAGGTCGTAGGCCTCATCGGCATGCGCCAGTTGCAGGTCGGCATGCACGTGCACGCCATTGGAGGCGCGCAGCGGACCGGGCTCGGTACCGATCGTCAGGATCCGATAATGCTCCGCCGCCGGCAAGTAGCGATTGGCGATGGAAAATACCTCCAGCGGCCCGGCCATATCGAGCAGCAGGAAGTCTGGAAACAGCGCCATGGCCACGGTTTTCATCAAGAGCAAGTCCATCGTAACGGGAGTCGGGACGGCATTATGGCACGCTTGAAACTGTCAACTAAAATGAGACATTAATTCAATTTTCAGCTTATTAATGAATCACTGGAAAACCATTAACCTTCTTCTCAACGCAAGCGCCCTGCATTTCGCAGCCAGCGCTCACTTGAGGACAAGACCATGCTGACCCTTCGCAAAGCCTCGGAACGCGGCGCCGCCAATCACGGTTGGTTGAAGTCGTTCCACACCTTCTCGTTTGCCAACTACTGGGATCCCAAGGAGCAGGGTTTTTCCGACCTGCTGGTGATCAACGATGACCGCGTCGCCGCCGGCAAAGGCTTTGGCCAGCACCCGCATCGGGACATGGAGATTTTCTCCTATGTGCTCGAAGGCGCCCTGGAACACAAGGACACCCTGGGCACCGGTTCGGTGATCCGCCCTGGCGACGTGCAATTGATGAGCGCCGGCAGCGGCGTGGCCCACAGCGAGTTCAACCACAGCCAGAGCCATGGCGTGCACTTCCTGCAGATCTGGATTGTGCCGAATGTGGTCGGCGCCGAACCGCGCTACCAGCAGGAGCACTTCAGCGCAGCGCAAAAACGTGGGCGCTTGCAGTTGATCATCTCGCCGGAAGGCACGGATGGCTCGCTCAACGTTCGCCAGGATGCACGGGTGTATGCCGGGCTGTTCAACGGCGACGAAACCACGACCCTGGACGTGCCGGCGGACCGCCATGTGTACGTGCACGTGGCCCGCGGCAGCGTCGAACTCAATGGCCAACGCATGCAGGAAGGCGACGGCGCACGGCTGCGCAATGAGCGGCAGATCCGCCTGAGCCAGGGCGAAGACGCCGAGGTGCTGGTGTTTGACCTGCGCCCTCAGGAACTGCCGCAGATGCCTTGAGCGCCTGCACGATGGCCCGCCACAACGGGCCATCGCTGGCGTCGATAGTCACCATCAGCGCAATGAAGTTCTCTTAAAAAATCCAACGCGTACCATCAAACCCATACCCGGCAACACCCAACTACAACTCTCGGAGCACACCACCATGAAACGCCAACTCTTGCTTAGCCTCGCTTTCTCGGTACTGGCTGCCAACGCTTTTGCCCACCCGGTTGTCGCTGAAGGCGGCGCGGATCGCCTGCAAGGCAACCACGTAGCCGAAAATGGTTCTGACCGTCTGCAGGAACGCCGTATAGCCGAAGGTGGCGCTGATCGCTTGCAGGAACGTGGCCTGGCCGAAGGCGGTGCTGATCGCCTGCAGGAACGCGGCCTGGCTGAAGGCGGTGCTGATCGCCTGCAGGAACGCGGCCTGGCTGAAGGTGGTTCGGATCGCCTGCAGAGCAACCACGTATAACCCTCGCTGTTGGCGAGGCACCCCAAACCGGCCTGATCAGCCGGTTTTTTTTCGCCTGCGATCTGGCCATGTACCCACCCAACTTCTGGTTAACGGGCTGTTGTGGCGAGCAGGCTTGTTGTGGCGAGCAGGCTTGCCCTGCGTTGGGGCGCGCAGCGGCCCTGAAACCTGAACACGCGGTTTAACCGAAAAATCGCATTAGCCGCACTGGGGCCGCTTCGCAGCCCAACGCAGGGCAAGCCTGCTCGCCACAACAAGCTTGCTAGCCACAACAAGACTGCTCGCCACAACGATCAGCGCAGGTCACGGTCCACCCACAACACCGCCTTGCCGATCTGCTGGCGCGCCTCGATGCGCGCGTGTACCTGTTGCACCGTCTCCAGGCTGTAATGGCCCTCGATCTCCACGCTCAACGACCCTTCCAGCATCGCCGCGAACACCGCATTGGCACGCCGCTGCACGGTCGCCCCGTCGGCCATGTGGTCCGCCAGGCGCGGTCGGGTCAAAAACAGCGAGCCCGCCTCGCCCAATTCAATCGGGTCCAAATCGCTCAGTGAGCCCGACACGTTGCCATAATTGACGATCAAACCCCGCGTGCGGCAAGCACGGAAACTCTCGCGCAAGGTGTTTTTGCCGACTGAATCAAACACCACATCCACCCCGCGGCCATCCGTGGCTTGCAGCACCTGATCGGCAAAGCCGTCATAGGTCCAGGCCTGGTGGGCGCCACGTTGCCGGGCAATCGCGCATTTTTCGGCGCTGCTGCCGGTGGTCAACACGGTCGCGCCCAACCGCCGCGCCATCTGCACCAACAACTGGCCGATGCTGCCGGACGCCGCGTGAATCAGGCAACTGCTGCCTGCCTGCAAGCGCGCCACGTCCTCAACCAGGTAGTGCGCGGTGCAACCCTGAAACATCGCCGCTGCGGCCTGATCGAAGCGGATCGCCGTGGGGATCTGCGCAACTTTATCGGCGGGCACGTTGGCATATTCGGCATAGGCGCCCCAGGCAATGCACCAGGCCACCCGGTCGCCCACGGCCAAATGCTTCACGCCGGAGCCGACCTCAACCACCACGCCAGCGCCTTCCATGCCCAAGGTGCAGGGCAAGCGCACCGGGTAAGTCACCGACGCCGCGTATTTGCCCTGGCGGGTATGAATATCCATGAAATTAATCCCGGCGCAGGCCACCTTGACCAGCACATGCCCGGCCGTGACCTGGGGTTTGGCCACATCATGGCGCAGTTGGGCGACATCGGGACCGCCGTAGGCTTGCAGGGTAATGGCTTTCATCAGGGAACAACTCCGTTTGCACTGGGAAGCGGCCATGGTAAAAGGGATTATTCGGTTGCAATATTCCCCAATCCCTCCCAGCCTCTGCGCGGAAATAACCCGATGTTCGATTGGCAGGACCTCTACTACTTCACCGTGCTGGCCCGCACCCAGTCATTGTCGGCCGCCGCCCGCGAGCTGCAGGTGGAGCACGCCACCGTCGGGCGCCGGGTCGATGCACTGGAAAAAGCCCTGGGCGTAAAGCTGGTGGACCGCCTGCCCCGCAGCCGCCCGCTCACGGCGCAAGGCCTGGCCTTGGCGCAAGTGGCGGCGGGCATGGGCGATATGGCCACGCAGGTGATGCGCTTGTCGCGTGTGGCCTCCATTGAACTGGCCGGCACTGTGCGCGTCAGTTGCCCGCCCTCCATCGCCAACCACTGCATTGCACCTCAGCTTGCGCGTTTACGCGCCCACTACCCGCAGCTGAATCTGGTGCTGATGCCGTCCACTCAACTGGCCGCGCTGGACAAGGGCGAAGCCGACATCGCCTTGCGCACCGTGCGCCCCGACGAAGCAGCCCTGGTGCGGCGCAAAGTCGGCGTGGTGCGCTTCGGCTTGTACGCCGCACCTGCGCTCGAACACTTGCCGGCAGCGCAATGGACCTTCATCGCCTACGACGCCAGCCGCGACCACCTGCCCCAGCAAGCCTGGCTGCACCAACTGCGCGGCCCTCGCCCTATCGTATTTGCCGCCAGCGAGTTGATCACCCAGCAGATGGCCGCTCGCGCGCAGGTCGGCGCGGTAGTGCTGCCGACCCTGGTGGGCGACCACGACCCGCTGTTGACCCGGTTGCCCACGCCCAGCGACGGCCCGGTGCGTGATATCTGGCTGACGGTCTACCCGGATATGCGCCGCTCACCGTCGGTGAAGGTGGTGATGGAGTTTCTGGTGGAATGTATTGAAGCGCAGGCGCAGCTGCGTCGCTGATTCAGGCCGTGGCGAGGAATTTCTTGCGATACGCCGCCGGCAGCATCCCCACGCGCTGCTGGAACAGGCGGCGAAACGAATTACTGTCTTCATACCCCACCGCGTAGGTGATGCTTTCGAGGGTCATGCGCGTGGACTCCAGCATCTGCTTGGCCCGCTCCAGGCGCAGGGTTTGCACATAACCCACGGGCGTATAGCCGGTCGCCTCCTTGAAACGCCGCTTGAAATTGCGCACACCAAAGCCAAAGCGCCGCGCCACGTCGTCAATCACCAACGCCTGGGCAAAGTGCTGCTCCAGCCAATGTTGCACCCGCAGGATCTCGCCGTCGCCGTGGTTCTTGGGCAACGACCACAGGGCGTACACCGACTGCTCGGTACGCACGCCGTCGATCAACAGGTATTTGCCACAGGTATGCGCAAGCTCTGGTGAACCGAAGCGGCGGATCAGGTGCAGCATCAGGTCCATCGCCGCGCTGGCGCCACCGCTGGTGATTACACGGTTTTCTTCACACAGGATCTGCGCGTCCTCCAGGGTCACGTCGGGGTAACGGCGCCGGAACAGCTCGGCAAACGCCCAGTGGGTGGTAGCGCGCAAGCCTTGCAACAAGCCGCTTTCGGCCAGCAAAAAAGCTGCGGTGCACATCGATGCCAGCACCGCGCCCTGGGCATATTGCTCGCGCAACCACGGGCCGTAGGCAGGAAAAGTGGGCAAGGCCTGCTTGAGGGTAAACAGGAAACCGGGGATCAGGATCAGGTCAGTGCGGCGCACCTGCGCCGCCGCGCACGCCACCTGCATGCACTGCCCGCTCCACGTGGTGACGGGCTGGCCGTCCAGGGAGACCACCACGACCTCATAGGGTGGGCTGTCGGCAAACAGATTGGCGGCGCTGAGCATTTCCAGGACCAGGGTGGCGTTGGCGGCAGAACAATCATCGGCCAGGAGCAAGGTAATGTGCATAAAAAGCCTGTTTGCGTTTTTCGCATGTAATAAGTCATTTGCGCACCTACCTTAGCCGATTCCGGCTGCGTACAGTGCGGCTTCTGATCAACTGCCTGGCACGTTTATGAATCTCTGGTTTCGATTGCTGTTCATGTTGTTCCGTCGTCCCTGGCGCAAGCCCGTGCAGGGTTTGGACACCACTGTAGTGCGCATGCGGGTGTGGCCGCTGGACCTGGATATCAACCGGCACGTCACCAATGGCCGGTATTTCACCCTGGCGGACGTTGCGCGGATGGATTTTGTGCTGCGTACCGGCGCTTTTCGCGTGGCCCTGCGCAACAAGGCGTTGCCGATTGTGGGCGACACCTGGGGCAAGTTCCGCCGCGAGCTGAAGCTGTTTGAAGTGTTCGAGGTACACACCCGCATGCTCGGCTGGGACCACAAATGGAGCCTGATGGAGCATCGTTTTATCAGCAAGGGCCGAGTGGTGGGCGTGGTAGTGATGCGCGGCCTGTTCCGCTCCGCCAAGGGCACCCTGCCCCCGGCCGACTTTGTGCGCGAACTCGGCTTGGCCGAAGCGTCACCGCCCATGCCGCAGTGGCTGAGTGACTGGGCAAACAGTTGTGATGAGATGAGCGTGCAGTTGCGGGCGCAGGAGCAGGTTTGAGCGCACCTAGGCCTTGGATGCGAGTTTCTTCAGATTGGCTTCGGCGTCATCCCTGGCCAGGTACAGGAAGCTTTTGCCTTCCTGGACCTTGAACAGCACCTTCATGCCGACCAACTTCTCCAGGTCCTTACGCGCGGTATTTTCCGAAACGTCATAGTCATGGGTGATCTCCTTGGGCGTGAAGGTGCGCCCTGGGTGTTGCAGTACCTTTTTCAGGAAATGCCCCTGCCGATAATTGAGTGCATCTTTCAATTCAAGCGTATCCAGCCAGCCCATCAGCTCGGTGGCTTCTTTCCTTTTGGCCTCGAAATACGTCATGAACGCTTGCATTGCACGCTCAATGACGCGCAGTTGGTAAATCACGAAATAGGTCAGGTCGAAGGCGTCGGTTTCCGTGTAGACATAGGAACGCCCATATTGCATTGGCGCCTCTTTAAGCAGCGTACTGATAGAAATATATTCAAACGGCCAGTAACCACTTTTGAGCATGAACCAATAAAACAACGCGCGTGCGGTGCGCCCGTTCCCGTCCCTGAAAGGATGCTCATAGCCCAGCATGAAATGCAGGATGATGGCTTTCACCACCGGGTGGATAAAGTGCCTGCCCTCCTGCCCGTCATGCCGCTCATTGGCAAACCGGCAGAGCGCTTCAAGCCTGGCTGGCAGCAGGGCTGCCTTGGGCGGCTGATGCACAATGTCATTGCGCGCACCGCCGACAAAAACATCGTCTTCGTCCCTGATGGCCCCCGGATGAACATGCGCCTCATCAATGCCCGCCGTGGCAATGCCATGAAACTCGCAGATCAACCCGAGCGACAGACTTTCGTCCTTGTTGTACTTGGCATGCTTCATCAGCTGATAGTTATTCAGGATCATCCGCTCATCATCATCTTGAGGCGGGCGTTCCTTGGCCAACATGTCCTTGGCGATTTTACGGGTCGTCGCGGCGCCCTCCAGTTGGGCGCTGGAGATGGCTTCCTCCATCATCAAGGCGTCAACCAGGTAGCGGGTGTTATCCCGGTATTGGGGAGACGACGCCGTCGCCCCGCCCAGCCTGGACGTCACCGACTCCACGGCGTGAACGACCGCGTCACAGAAATCCGTGGTGCACACAAAAAAAGGGCTGCCACACTCGCTGCGCAGTTCGAGGGTCTTGCTCGCGCAGGCCCGCGACATTTTGATCGCGGCCCAAGCAGCGTCTTTATTGATGCCCGGCGCGGGATATCGACGAAATTCATCCCAGTGCAAGTACCGACCTTTGCCGTCGACCGCTTTGTAGAGGCGCGCCAGCTCGAAAACCTCCAGGCCATATTGCTTTAACAAGTCGGCGAATTCGGTTGGCTTATGGATTCTCGCCATCGCTGAAACTCAATTTTCGAAAATTGAGTTGATCCTTGCGCAAGGGGTTGGCGGTGTCAAGGACTATGCAGTCAGACTGTGGGGTTGCGGGACGCGGAGCGCCCCAAGCGGCATTCCCACGCAGAGCGTGGGAACGATCAGACCAACAACTACCAGCTCTCCCCCAACCCCAACAACCCCAGAATCTGCCGGCGCAAATCCACCAGATAGGCATCATCGCGATGCCGAGGATAGGGCCGATCAATGGTCAACTGCGCCTGGATCTTCGCCGGGCGGTCGCTGAACACGATCACGCGGTTGGCCAGCAGCAAGGCTTCTTCCACGTCGTGGGTCACCAGCAACGCCGTGTAGCCCTGGCGCTGCCACAGGTCGATAAGCTCCTTTTGCAGGGTGATGCGCGTCAGCGAGTCCAGCTTGCCCAGGGGTTCATCCAGAATCAGCAGCCGTGGCTGGTTGACCAGCGCACGGGCCAACGCCACGCGCTGGGCCATGCCGCCGGAAAGTTGTCGAGGGTAGGCGTGCGCGAAGGCGCTGAGGCCGACTTTTTCCAGGGCTTGATCGACCTTGGCCGAATGGGTCTTGAGCAAGCCTTGAGCCTCCAGGCCCAGTGCGACGTTGTCCCACACGCGGCGCCAGGGGTACAGGGTCGGGTCCTGGAACACCACCACGCGGCTCGGGTCGGGGCCGGTGATGGCGTGCCCATCGGCCAGCAAACGCCCGGAGTCAGCCGGTTCCAACCCGGCCACCAGGCGCAGCAAAGTGGATTTGCCGCACCCCGAAGGCCCCAGCAACGCCACGAATTCACCGGGCGCCACCTCCAGGGAAACCCGCTCCAATACCGGCAAATGCTGCCCGTCCAGTGCAAAGCCATGGCTGAGGTTTTCAATCCGCAGCGCCAGCCCGGGCGCGGGTTGGATTGCTTGTGCCAGCGCTACCATTTCATCGCTCCTTTCTGCCAGGCCAACAAGCGGTCACGCACCAGGAACAACCCGGTGATCAACCCCGAACAGGCCAGTGCCATGATCAATAATGCCGCGTACATGTTCGCGTAGGCGGCCCAGCCCTGAGCCCATTGCAAGTACCAGCCGATGCCGGATTTAACCCCCATCATTTCCGCCACCACCAAGGTCGAGAACGAGGCCCCCAGGCCCATGAACAGGCCGACAAACACGTGGGGCAACGCGGCGGGAATCGCCACTTTGAAAATCAGGAAGCCCGGCTTGGCACCCAAGGTGCGTGCCACGTCGTAATAGGCTTTATCGACACTCGCCACGCCGGACCAGGTCAGCACCGTGACCGGAAACCAGGTGGCCAGGGCGATCAGGAAAACACTTGCGCTCCAACTGCTGGGAAACAGGAAAAAACACAGCGGCAGCAACGCCGTCGACGGCACCGGCCCGAGGATACGCAGCACCGGGTGCAACCAGTAGCCGATGCGCGTGGACCAGCCGATGGAGACGCCCGCGACAAAACCAGTCGCCGCGCCCAGCGCCACGCCCGAACCCAGCAGCAAGGCCGAATGCAGCAGGCTGTCGGCCAGGCGCGCATAGTCTTCGACATACACCGCAAGCAAGGCCTGGGGCGGCGCGAAAAACGGCACCGGCAGCAGCGCCAGTTTGGCGGTGAGCAGCTCCCAGACACCCAGTAATACCGGCAAGGCAATCAACCAAGGCCCGGCCTTTTGCAAGCGCTGGCCGAGCCGCGAAAAACGCAGGCCCAGCAGGCTCAACAGAATGAACAGCGCAGCCACCGCCACGCACACATTGGCCAGCCCTTGGGTCATTGGCCAATTGCGCACGGCATTGGGCCAATAGCTGATCAGCAGTGCCACGGCCACCCAGGCCGCCACCACCGTGGCGCCCTGCCAGCCGGCCTTGAATGTCAGGCTTGGGTTCAGGGTGGTTGCATCAACTGAAGACATCAGCGGTGATCTCCTTGGCAAACTCCACCGGGTCGGTGCCTTTGCTGATCACCTCGACGGTTTTCAGGTCGGTGACATAGGTGGTGATTTCCTGCGTCAGCGCCGCGCCGACCGCATGGTGGCCGTGGGTATGATCGTGCAGGATCGCCTGCACTTCTTCAGTCGTGGTGTTCAGCGCATAAGCCTGGAAGCCCTTGGCGACTTCTTCGGGGTGCTGCACGGAATAATCGTGGGCCTCCAGAATCGCCTGGGTCAGCGCCGCGACCACGCGCTTGTCTTCACGTACCAGCTTGCCGGTGACGCCGACCACGCAGCAGCTGAGGTTGGCGTATTCCTCCACCAGGTTGGTAGACAACTCCCGCGCCACGCCGGACTTGATCAGGCGGTACATGAACGGGTCACTGCCGCTGACCGCCTGCACTTCACCACGCTCCAGCGCGGTGCCCAGCAGGTCGGCCGGGTACAGGCGCCATTCGACGTCGCGCACCGGGTCGACGCCGTGCTTTTTCAGCAGGATAGAGAAGAAATTGCGGTCGGGGCTGGCCATGTCGGTGACACCGATGGCCTTGCCCTTGAGGTCCTCCAGCCTGTTCACGCCGCCGTTCGCCGCACTCAGCAAGCGCAGGCAACCGCCGTGGGTACCGGCGGTGAGCTTGACGTCAAAGCCTTGTTCCAGAGCCTTGAGCCAACGCAGCGCCATGCCGATGCCGGCATCTGCCTTGCCGGTGGCGATGGCTTCGAGCAGCACTTCGGTGGAGTTGCCGAAGTTGACCAGTTCCACATCGAGGTTATGTTGGGTGAAGAAGCCCTGCCCGTGGGCAATCACCACTGGCGCCAGGCACACAGCGTTGAGGTTGACCGCCAGTTTTAGCTTGCGCGGCGCGTCGAGGCGGATGAACTCGCCGGTGCCTGCAGGTTCCGCAGGCGTGCCGTGCCCGGCGTGCTCGTCGGCCGCAAAGCCCAGGCTGGGCAGCGCCAGGCCGGCCATGGAAATGCCCGCTATGCCGAGCAAACGGCGACGGGTCAAGTGATCGAAAGCAGCCATGCGCAATTCCCTTTTTAAATTGATGTACCCAATAAAAAACACCGCCGCCCAAATGTGGGAGCTGGCTTGCCTGCGATAGCGCAGTGTCAGTCAACTACGATGCAAACTGACCCGCCGCTATCGCAGGCAAGCCAGCTCCCACATTCAGTGCATTCAGTGCATTCAGTGCATTCAGTGTGCGAGATCCGCCAGACCGAGGTGCTCACGCAACGTCGAACCTTCGTACGCCGTGCGGAACAGGCCCTTGCGCTGCAAGTGCGGAATCACGCTCTCGACAAATTCGGTGAACGAGCCCGGCAAGTACCCCGGCGAAATCACAAAGCCGTCGCAACCGCCTTGCTCGAACAGCTCAGCCAATTGGTCGGCGATCTGCGCGCCGGTGCCCACCAGTTGCGGCACGCGCACGCTGCTGGCGAAGATCCGGCCGAGTTGTTCCAGGGTCAGTTCGGGGCCTTGCATCAGCAGCTTTTCCGCCGCTGCACCGTGGATAAGCGGCGACTGCGCCACCTCGGCCAGGGTGGCCGACAACGGGAACGGCGACAGGTCCACATTCAGTTGCGAAGCCAGTGTCACCAGCCCCAACTCCGGCCGCGCCAGGGCGTTGTGCTGGTCGCGCTTGGCGCGGGCTTCGGCTTCGCTGCCGCCAATAAATGGCATCACCGCGGTGAGTATTTTGCAGCTGTCGGCGGCGCGGCCTTGTTGCACCACCTGGGCGCGCACGTCATCGCGAAAGGCGCGCATGGCCGCCAGGTGCGGGTGAATGGTAAAAATCGCCTCGGCCCACCGTGCGCCAAAGCGCCGACCCCGCCCGGAAGACCCGGCCTGGATCAGCACCGGCCGGCCCTGGGGCGAACGCGGGATATTCAGCGGGCCTTCAACCCGGAACCACTCGCCCTGGTGTTGCACCGAGGTAATCAATGCCGGGTCGGCGAGCACGCCGCTTTCGCGGTCGAGCTTGAGCGCGTCCTTGCCCCAGCTGTTCCAGAGTTTCAGCGCGACCTCGACAAACTCATCGGCGCGGTCGTAGCGCAGGTCATGCTCCAGGTGCTTGGCCTTGCCGAACAGGCGCCCTTCGCTGTCATTCATCGAGGTGACGATATTCCACGCCGCGCGGCCCTTGGACAGGTGGTCCAAGGTGGCGAATTCGCGGGCAATATGCGCCGGTTCGTAATAGGTGGTGGAACGGGTCGCGCCCAGGCCGAGTTTGGTGGTCTGGCCTACCAGGTACGACAGGATCGGCAACGGGTCGAGGCGCGTGGCGTCCTGGGCGCCGTAGCGCAAGGCAAACTCACGGGAGCCGCCCATCTGGTCGCCCACGGCCAGGCGATCGGCGAAAAACAGGAAGTCGAACAAGCCTTCCTCCACGACTTTGGCGATACGCGTGTAGTACTCGGGGTCGAGGTAATTGCCGACCGTTTCGGGGTGGCGCCATACCGCGTGGCTGTGCACCACCGGGCCGCTCAACAGGAAGGCTGACAAATGGATCTGGCGGCGTGAGGTCATAAAGCGTCTTCGCGGGAAAGTTCGATTTTTATTATATTAATCACGCACGATTATGAAAGAATCATATAACTCTATGGTTATGCCCGATTCGTCGGACGCTGCAAAAAGCGCCCTAAGCTCAGATCGAAAGAGTATTTATCGAATGCTTTTCATAACTTTAAGCTTGGCGCTATTTCGCAAGAAAATCGCGGTGATGACGGGCACGCCTTACGCCAAGGCGGTGGATGCGCAGGATGTGCAGACCTGGATGCCTTAAGGCCGCGACAGGTTTGCACGCGCGGTAAACAGGGCGCCCCGGAAATGGTACAACAGCTACCTTCACTCTTTTCCTGGGGACCGCCGCTCATGACGTCCAAGCTCGAACAACTCAAGCAATTCACCACCGTGGTCTGCGACACTGGCGACCTGGAAGCCATCAGCCGCCTGCGCCCGGTGGATGCCACCACCAACCCGTCGCTGCTGCTCAAGGCCGCCGCCATCCCGGAATACGCCGAGCTGCTGCGCAATGCCGTGAGCCTGTCCAAAGGCAATGTGGGCCTGGCCTGCGACCACTTCGCGGTGTCGGTGGGCGCGGGCATTCTCAAGGTGATTCCGGGGCGTATATCCACTGAAGTCGACGCGCGTTTGTCGTTCGACGAAGACGCGCTGTGGGCCAAGGCCAACCAGCTGATCGCCCTGTATGACCAGGCCGGTGTCGGCCGCGACCGCGTGCTGATCAAACTGGCCTCCACCTGGGAAGGCATCCGCACCGCCGAGCGCCTGGAAAAAGCCGGTATCCAGACCAACCTCACCCTGCTGTTTTCCTTCGCCCAGGCCCAGGCCTGCGCCGATGCCGGGGTGTTTTTGATCTCGCCGTTCGTGGGCCGCATCTACGACTGGTATCGCAAAAACACCGGCCTGGACTACACCGGTGCCGAAGACCCGGGCGTGCAGTCGGTGACGCGTATCTACAACTACTACAAGGCCAATAAAATCGACACCGTGGTGATGGGCGCCAGCTTCCGCACCTTGAGCCAGATCGAAGAACTGGCCGGTTGCGACCGCCTGACCATCAGCCCTGACCTGCTGCAAAAACTGGCTGACGATAACGGCGTGCTGCAACGCAAATTGGCGCCGGGTGCAGAAGGCGAAGTGCGTCAGCCATTGACCGAAGCGCAATTCCGTTGGGCGTCGAATGAAGATGCGATGGCGACTGAAAAACTCGCCGAAGGCATTCGCCAGTTTGCGCGGGATCAGGAGAAGCTCGAGGCGGTGCTGGCTGCACTGTAAGGTACTAAAACCGCATGCGGTCAAATGTGGGAGCTGGCTTGCCTGCGATAGCGGTGGTGGCTGACAGATCGCTATCGCAGGCAAGCCAGCTCCCACAGAAAAGCCTGCTCGCCACAACAAGCCCGCTCCCACAGGTTGCTTTTTTGCCTAGGATTGCTGGCTCAAAACGGCCCTTTCGTCATCACCCGCTCATCAATGAACCCGCGCAACATACCAATCCGCTGCGTATAAGCAGCGCTCAGGCAACTGACTTTCGCCCCGCAGGCATGCCGCTGTTTGAGCCATTCGGCCTGCCCGTCCATCAATGAACCGCGCCCGCCCATGGCCATGAAGTGCTTGTTCAGGTCGTAGAGCAACGCCATGGTGACGTCCTGGTCATTGAGGCTGACGTTTTTGCAGATGGTGATTTCGTCAGGTGCCCGAGCCTTGGCGCAGTCGAAGCTGGCGGCAACGCTCGAAGGGCTGAGCAACAGCGCAGACACGCTGGCAAGCATCGCGAAAAAAGCAGGTTTGATCATCAATCGTTACTCCTCAGCTACGCACCACACCCGTCCCGAACTTGCGAATCGCCAGGCAATACCCGATCAACGCCACCGCTGCCAACGCCCCGCCCGCCACGCCGATCCAGGCGAAGCCGAAGTGGCTGCCGACCCAGCTGCCCATCAGGGCGCCGCCGCCGATGCCGATGTTGTAGATGCCGGAGAACATTGCCATGGCCACGTCGGTGGCGTCGGGTGCCAGCACCAGCACCTTCGATTGCATGGCGAGGCCGAAGCCCATGATGGCCATGCCCCAGAAAATGCTCAGTATCACCAGGTACGACTCGGCGCCGCTCAAGGGCAGCATCAGGGTCAAGCAGGCCGCGAGCAGGAACACTGCGCTGACCACGAAAATATGCGGGTTGAAACGGTGCACCAGGCTGAACAGCAGCGAGCCGATGATGCCCGCGCCGCCGAACACCAGCAAAATCAGGGTTACGGCGCCACCGCCCAAACCGGCCACGCCTTCGACGAAGGGTTCGATGTAGCTGTAGGCGGTGAATTGCGCGGTAACGGTCATGGCGGTGAGCACGTACAGCGCCACCAGTGCCGGGCGTTTGAACAGCAACGGCAGGCTGCGCAGCGAGCCGGAGTTCTGGCTCGGCAGCGGCGGCAAGGTGCGCGCCAGCCAGAACACCAGGGCGCCAGCGAACGCGGCGATCACCAGGAAGGTGGTGCGCCAGCCCATGGCTTCACCGAGCAGACGGCCCAGGGGAATGCCCAACACCATCGCCAAAGAGGTGCCAGTAGCCAACAACCCAAGGGCTTGCACCTGCTTGCCTTCCGGCGCCAGGCGCACGGCCAGGGACGCGGTAATTGACCAGAACAGCGCGTGGGACAACGCAATGCCGATGCGACTGACCATCAGCAGGCCAAAACTGTTGGCGACGCTGGAGAGGATATGGCTGGCGATAAACAGGCCGAACAGCACGATCAGCAACTTGCGCCGCTCGACGTTGCGCGTCAGCAGCATCACCGGCAACGAGGTCAGCGAAACGATCCAGGCATAGATGGTGAGCATCAAGCCGACGCTGGCGATGGGCATGTCGAAGCTCGCACCGATGGCGCTGAGCAGCCCCACGGGCACGAATTCGGTGGTATTGAACACAAAGGCGGCCAGCGCCAAGGCGATGACCGGTTGCCAATTGGCTTGGGGCGTTGCGGCTGAAATGCTCATTGGCGGGCGAGATACTCTGGCGATGATCCAACGGCCGCGCAGAACAGCGCCGCCGCCGGGCATTCTATAGGTTTCTTGGCCCGCTGTTGACGCGGATCGTCGCCCAAAGGCTTAGGGCGAGGTCATGGTAATCACGTAGTTGCCCGACTGGATCGGCTTGCCGGCGGCATCCACCAGCAAGTAACTCTGGTTGTAATAACGCCCATCGCCGCTGTCTGCCACCAGCTTTACATGGGCGGCGTTGACGCTGGCCACTGGCGCAATATTGCGCACCTCGAAGCGACTGCCGCGATTGGAACTGGCGCACCCGGTCAACTCCATCACCGCGCCACTGCGCGCATTTGTCGCACAGCCGGGTTCGACGATGGCGCCGCGAAATTGAATGGTGCCCTGCCCTATGGTCTGCGCGGCACCACAGGCGCCCGCCCATAGGCAAAACAGGCCGGTTAATACCGAAATACCTTTAACGTTCATGCCGACACTCCTTATTGGGCTCTCAATAAGGAAGTCGTCTGCTCGGGCGTTAACTTGAGGTCAATCTTGCCAAGGTGTGCGCTGGATCACGGATCGACCTGGCCCATTATCTCGGGGATGCTTTCCGGGCGCTTGGCATAACGCTGCGCCAACGCCGCACAGACCATCAACTGGATCTGGTGAAACAGCATCAACGGCAAAATCAGCACGCCCATGGTCGCCCCGGCGAACAGCACCTGGGCCATCGGTACACCGGTGGCCAGGCTTTTCTTTGAGCCACAGAACAAGATGGTGATGCGGTCTTCCTGGTTAAACCCAAATGCCTTGCCCAGCACGGCGGAGGCCACCAGCACCAAGCCCAGCAACACGCAGCAGGCGACGACCAGACCGCCCAGCTCCCACAGCGGGATCTGGTGCCAGATGCCTTCGTTGACCGCTTCGCTGAACGCGCCATACACCACCAGCAGAATCGAGCCTTGGTCGACGAACTTCAGCCAGGATTTATTACGCCCCACCCACTCGCCAATCCAGCGCCGGGCGATCTGCCCGGCCACAAAAGGCAGCAACAGCTGCACGCTGATTTTCAGGATGGCGTCGACCGTGGAGCCGCCATCGCCGTGTACGTTAAGCAGCAAGGTCACCAGCAACGGCGTCAGGAAGATGCCGAACAGGCTGGAGGCCGCCGCGCTGCAGATGGCTGCCGGGATGTTGCCGCGGGCCAGCGAGGTGAAGGCAATCGCCGATTGCACCGTGGCCGGCAGCGCACACAGATACAGCATGCCCATGTACAGGTCGTTGCCGATCAGCGGCGACAGCAGCGGCTTGAGCGCCAGGCCCAACAATGGGAACAGCACAAAAGTCAGGCTGAACACCAGCAAATGCAGGCGCCAATGCCCGGCACCGGCAACGATGGCCTGGCGTGACAGCTTGGCGCCGTGCAGGAAAAACAGCAGCGCAATGGCCAGGTTCGTCACCCAGCCGAAGGCCACGGCGGTCTGGCCGCTGGCCGGCAGCAGTGACGCAAGGATCACCGTGGCGATCAGGGTCAGGGTGAAGTTGTCAGGTAGAAAACGCGGGCGGGTCATAAGCAAATCTTCCAGGGGTTGCCAAGAGCATCGCTGCGACTCTAACTTAACGGCCTGTTACCGACTAACGCCAATGAGCCAGTAAATGCCGCCTAAAGGACATGACAAGACGGTTAGGCGCAGTGTGCCCGGGCTTTCCAGCCTGCCACGCCCGGTGTATGGCCGCACCGAATCGCTGCCCAACCGCGCGCTGACCCGCCGGCACAGCCACCCGTGGGTGCAGTTGTCGTATGCGATTTCGGGGGTGCTGGAGATCCAGACCAGTGTCGGCCGTTTCGTCGCCCCGCCCCAGCGCGCCGTGTGGATTCCTGCGGGCGTACCGCACCGGGTGTTCAGCTCACCGCACACGGAAATGCGCAGCCTGTACCTCGATTGCAGCGTCACCGCCTGGGCGGCCGAGCGTTGCCAGGTGCTGGAGGTGAGCAGTTTGTTGCGCGAGTTGATCCGCAGTTTCAGCGAGTTGCCGGTGGAGTATGCCGAGGACGGCCCGGACGGGCGGCTGGCCCAGGTGGTGCTCGACCAACTGGCGGCCGCGCCCCAGGTGGATTTGATGCTGCCGTTGCCCCATGACCCACGGCTGCGGCAGATTTACCGCAGCCTGAACCTGCACCCGGAGCAGCAGACCACCCTGGGTGACTGGAGCCACAAGCTTGGGGTCAGTGAAAAGACCCTGAGCCGGTTGTTTTTGAGTGATACCGGGCTGACCTTTCGCGCCTGGCGTCAGCGCCTGCGCTTGCTCAGCGCCCTACCCGCGCTGGAGCAAGGCGAGCGGGTGACGGATGTGGCGCTGGGGTGTGGGTATGAGTCGACGTCGGCGTTTATTAATGCGTTTCGGCAGCAGTTTGAGTCCACCCCAGGTGAATTCTTCCGCTGACACATAGACAACAACGATCCACTGTGGGAGCTGGCTTGCCTGCGATGCAGGCTCCTCGGTGTGTCAGGTACACCGAGTTGATGCTATCGCAGGCAAGCCAGCTCCCACATTGGCTCCCAATTACAAATCAGCTGCCATCACCACCATGGGCCTCTTCAAAGAAGTAATCCTTCCAGCTCGCCGCCTTGTTCTTCAGCACGCCCAATTCCTGCAACTTCTGCGCATAGATAAACGTACGCTGCGGCACGATGGTGAAGTCGATTTCCGGGTCCTGGACGATTTTCTCCACCAGGTCCAGCGGCAGCTTGGATTCCTCTACGCGAATATACGTCTTGGCGGCCGCAGGTTTATCGGCCTTGATGATCTTCTCGGCCTCCGCCAGCGCGTCATAAAACGCCTTGTAGGTCTTGGGGTTGTCATCGTGAAATTTCTGCGTGGTGTAGAGCACGTTGAACGACGCCTGCCCGCCAAGAATGTCGTAGGAACTGAGCACCTTGTGCACGTTAGGGTTCAACAACTCCTGATATTGAAACGGCGGGCTGGAGAAGTGTGAATTGATCTCCGAACCACCGGCAATCAACGCCGCCGTGGCATCCGGGTGGGCCAGGCTGATGGAGATGTCGTCGAACTTCTTGAAATTGGCATCGCCGAACAGCTTGGCCGTCTCGATCTGCAAGGTGCGCGACTGGAAACCCACGCCGGCGGCCGGCACAGCGATGCGGTCTTTGTCGGTAAAGTCCTGCAGGGTCTTCACGTTGGGGTTATTGGTCAGCAGGTAATTGGGCATCGAACCCAGGGAGGCGATGGCCTTGACGTTCTGCTTGCCCTTGGTGCGGTCCCACAGGGTGAGCATCGGCGGCACACCCGCCGAGACCACATCCAGGGCGCCGGCCAGCAGCGATTCATTCATGGCAGTGGCGCCGGAAATGCTGTTCCATTCCACCTTGATGTCCAGGCCCTGCTCCTTGCCATGTTTTTCGATCAGGTGCTGGTCGCGCACCACGTCGAGGATCAGGTAGCCGATACCGAATTGCTGGGCAATGCTGATCTTGCCCTCGGCCTGGGCGCCGGGGCTGAGCAAGGCGCTCGCGGCCGCCAGGGACGCGGCCAACAGGGTCAGGGAGGAACGCTTGAAAGTCATGGGAATCTGCCGCGTTTTCGAGAAGGTGATAGAGCCTAGCGACGAATTTTAAGACTGGAAAAGAATATCGGGATCTATTGTTATGCTAATCATCCCCAAAATGCCGTGTGGCTGTTATTGTGCCGCGCTTTGAAATACACCTGCCAACCTGCGAGGAAATGGACGTTGAACACTGACGATAAAATGACTGGGGATCTGTTCGAGGTCGATAAGCGCCTGTCACTCAAGCCCGTGGTGGACTTCAACGCTTACCTGCGCAGCGCATTCGGCGATGGCCCATGCACCTGCGTGCGCTGCAGCGCCGCCAACGGTGACGAAACCGGCTACGCGTTCCAGCACACCTTCAACTTCGACGGCAAACCCACGCACCGCCGCTTTGCCTCTACGGCGGGCAGCGATGTGTTGATGGTGTTGAAGAAGGCGTGGCTGTCATACACCAAGGCCGAGCTGCCGCTCAGTGGCGTATTGGTGCTGGAGACGGTGAAGGAGTTTGTCGAGCCGCAACTTCACAAGCGCTTGGCGCCGCTGTTTTTGGCCAGTGAGCTGGTCAAGGATGTGGATGGGCAGTTGCAGGTTCAGCCGCAGGCCGCCTGACCTAGTGTTTACCTGCCCTTGTGGCGAGGGAGCTTGCTCCCTCGCCACAGGTACAGTGTTTCGGCCTATGGGTTATTTACGCGCCGCCTCCCACTGCTTCAACAGATCACCATAAGCCACGGTCTCCCCTTTGGGCTTCTCATTCGCCAGCTTGGGCTTCGGCGCGCCCGGTTGGTCAAACCAGTACTGCGCATCCCGCTCCGGGTTCATTTTCGGGCCGCACACCGGCTGCACCTTGGAACGCTCCAGGCGCGTCATGATCGCGTCCTGTTCCTTGGCCAGGTTATCCAGCGCCTGTTGCGGGGTTTTCTCGCCACTGGCCGCTGCGGCGATGTTGCTCCACCACAACTGCGCCAGGCGTGGGTAGTCGGGCACGTTGGTGCCGGTCGGCGTCCACTCCACCCGCGCCGGGCTGCGGTAGAACTCCACCAGCCCGCCGAGTTTCGGCGCCATGTCGGTCATGGCCTGGGAGTTGATGTCGGACTCACGAATCGGCGTCAGGCCAACGATGGTTTTCTTCAGTGACACGGTTTTCGAGGTCACAAACTGCGCGTACAGCCACGCCGCAAGCTTTTGCTTCTCGGGCGTGGACTTGAGGAAGGTCCAGGAACCCACGTCCTGATAGCCCTTTTTCATGCCCTTTTCCCAATACGGCCCGACCGGCGACGGCGCCATGCGCCATTTCGGCGTGCCATCGGCATTCACCACCGGCAGGCCCGGCTTGGTCATGTCGGCCGTAAACGCGGTGTACCAGAAGATCTGCTGGGCGATGTTGCCCTGGGACGGCACCGGCCCGGATTCGGAGAAGGTCATGCCCGCCGCTTCCGGAGGCGCGTAGGCTTTCATCCAGTCCACGTACTTTTGCGTGGCAAACACCGCGGCCGGGCCATTGGTGTCGCCGCCACGGGTCACGCTGGAGCCTACCGGGTGGCAGTCCTCCACGCGAATGCCCCACTCGTCCACCGGCAAGCCGTTAGGCAGCCCCTTGTCGCCGCCGCCGGCCATGGAGAACCAGGCATCGGTGAAGCGCCAGCCCAGCGATGGGTCTTTTTTGCCATAGTCCATGTGCCCATAGATACGTTTGCCGTCGATTTCCTTGACGTCTTCACTGAAGAATTTGGCGATGTCTTCATAGGCCGACCAGTTCACCGGCACACCCAGCTCGTAGCCGTACTTTTCCTTGAACTTGGCTTTAAGGTCCGCGCGTTCAAACCAATCGGCGCGGAACCAGTAGAGGTTGGCGAACTGCTGGTCGGGCAACTGGTAGATCTTGCCGTCCGGCGCGGTGGTGAACGAGATGCCGATAAAGTCCTTGATATCCAGGGTCGGCGAGGTGAAGGCCTTGCCTTCGTTGGCCATCAGGTCGGTGATGGATTCGGTCTTGCCATAGCGAAAGTGCGTACCGATCAAGTCGGAATCGTTCACCCAGCCGTCATAGATATTCTTGTCGGACTGCATCTGGGTTTGCAGCTTCTCCACCACGTCGCCTTCCTGCAGCAGGTCGTGGGTCAGCTTGATGCCGGTAATTTCGCTGAAGGCCTTGGCCAGTACCTTGGATTCGTACTCGTGGGTGGTGAGGGTTTCCGACACCACGTTAATCTTCATCCCACGGAACGGTTCCGACGCCTTGATAAACCACTTCAACTCTTCGAGCTGCTGGGCTTCGGTAAGGGTGGACGGTTTAAACTCGCTGCCGATCCATTTTTTTGCGGCATCTTCGTACGCATCGGCCCAGGCCGTCGCGCTCAAACCGCTTAAGGCCAGTACGGCGGCCAATGAAATGCTATGTCGCAGCTTATTGTTTTTATTCAACATAGAGACCTCCTGGTGGTTTATTCATAAGGGCACTAGTTCATAAGGGCACTAGCCCCAACGCATCACACTCAACAGCCATACCAGGGATAGCGCAGACGCCACCCAGATGCTCCAGTCGGTAACGCCGATCACCAGCAAATGCAGGTAGGCGCTGCCGAGAAGACCGATAAACAAACGATCACCACGGGTGGTGCTGATCGGCAACAAACCGCGCCGAGGAATACTCGGCGAACGCAGTTCCCAGGTGGTCATGCCTGCCAGCAGCAGGCCAATCGTCACAAAGAACAGTGCGGTGGGGGTGGTCCAGGCCATCCATTCCATCATCGAACCCTCTAGACCCGGCCCAGGGCAAAGCCCTTGGCCACGTGGTTGCGAACAAACCAGATCACCAGCATGCCGGGCAGGATGGTCAACACCCCCGCCGCTGCCAGCACGCCCCAATCAATGCCCGAGGCCGAGACCGTGCGCGTCATCACCGCCGCGATGGGCTTGGCGTTAACCGAGGTCAAGGTGCGCGCCAGCAGCAGTTCGACCCAGGAAAACATGAAGCAGAAAAATGCCGTCACACCGATACCGGAGCCAATCAACGGGATAAAAATCTTCACGAAAAACTTGGGAAAGCTATAGCCGTCGATGTAGGCGGTTTCGTCGATTTCCTTGGGCACGCCGGACATGAAGCCTTCCAGGATCCACACCGCCAACGGCACGTTGAACAGGCAATGCGCAAGCGCCACGGCGATGTGCGTATCGAACAGCCCGATGGACGAATACAGCTGGAAAAACGGCAGCAAAAACACCGCCGGCGGCGCCATACGGTTGGTCAGCAGCCAGAAGAACAGGTGCTTGTCGCCCAAGAACCGATAGCGCGAAAACGCATAGGCCGCCGGCAGCGCCACGCTCAGGGAGATCACCGTGTTCAGGCTCACGTAGTACAGCGAGTTGAGGTAACCGGTGTACCAGCTCGGGTCAGTGAAGATCACCTTGTAGTTGGCCAGGGTAAAGTCCTGCGGAAACAGGGTCAGCCCGCCGAGGATTTCGGTGTTGCTCTTGAAGGACATGTTCAGCAGCCAGTAGATCGGCACCAGCAAAAACAGGATGTAGATCAGCAGCGGGATAACCTTGCGCTTGCTCATGTTGGCGGCCTCAGCGGTTGGCGTCGGAGTGGGTCATGGCGGTGTAGAACAGCCAGGACACCAACAGGATGATCAGGAAGTACACCAGGGAAAACGCCGCCGCCGGGCCCAGGTCGAATTGGCCTACAGCCATTTGGGTCAAGGTCTGACTGAGGAACGTGGTGGCGTTACCCGGCCCGCCGCCCGTCAGCACGAAAGGCTCGGTGTAGATCATGAAGCTGTCCATAAAGCGCAACATCACCGCGATCAGCAGCACGCTTTTCATCTTTGGCAATTGGATATGTCGGAACACCGCCCAAGCGGATGCGCGATCAATCCGCGCTGCCTGGTAGTACACGTCAGGAATCGCACGCAGCCCCGAGTAACACAGCAGCGCCACCAGCGAAGTCCAGTGCCACACGTCCATCACCAGCACCGTCACCCAGGCGTCCATGGTGTTGGCCGCATAGTTGTAGTTGATGCCCATGGCGTTGAGCGTCGAACCCAACAGGCCAATGTCGGCGCGGCCAAAAATCTGCCAGATGGTGCCGACCACGTTCCACGGGATCAGCAGCGGAATCGCCAGGATGATCAACACCAGTGACGACCAGCGGCCCTTGGTCGGCATGGTCAGGGCGATGGCGATGCCCAGCGGGATTTCGATCAACAGCACGCAGGCCGAGTAGATGAACTGGCGCAGCAAGGAATCATGCAGGCGCGGGTCGAGCAGCACCTGTTTGTACCAGTCGGCACCGACAAAGTAGCGGCTGGACTGGTCGAAAATGTCCTGCACCGAATAGTTGACCACGGTCATCATCGGGATCACCGCGCTGAACGCCACCAGCAGGAACACCGGCAACACCAGCCACCAGGCCTTGTTGTTCTGCACCTTGTTCATGGCTGCACCTCCAGCAGGTAATCGTCGGCGTACACCATCAACCACTGCGCGGGAAAACTGATCGAGGCTTTGCCTTCCGGCACCGGTTTGTCTTCGGCCAGGCGCACTTTCAACGGCGCGCCGTCGAGGTTGAGGGTCATGATCTTGTAGGTGCCGAGGTCTTCCACATGCACGACATCGGCCTGCAGCGCGTCAGGGTTGTACTCGTCCCACACGTGGATAAATTCCGGGCGGATACCCACCTGCAGCTTTTTGTAGCCCGCCTCGCGCAGGCGCTGTTGCAAGGCCTCGGATAACGGCAGCAACGTGCTGGCAAAGCGCACGCCACCGGCTTCGGCCTGCACCTCGATCAGATTCATACCGGGGCTGCCGATGAAATAGCCGACAAAGGTGTGGCTGGGGCGCTCGAACAGCTCACGCGGCGTGCCGAACTGCACGATCTGCCCGCCATACATCACCGCGATTTTGTCAGCGAAGGTCGACGCCTCAAGCTGGTCGTGGGTGACGTAGACCATGGTGATATTGAACTGCTCATGAATCTGCTTGAGCTTGCGGCGCAATTTCCATTTGAGGTGCGGGTCGATCACCGTCAGCGGTTCGTCGAACAGAATCGCCGACACGTCATCGCGCACCAGGCCACGGCCCATGGAAACTTTTTGTTTTTCATCGGCGGTGAGGTTGCGGGCTTTTTTGCTCAGCAGGGCTTGCAGGTCGAGGACTTCGGCAATTTCCTGCACCTTGCTGTGGATTTTCGCCTCAGCCATGCCCTGGTTTCGCAGGGGAAACGCCAGGTTGTCGAACACCGTCATGGTGTCGTACACCACCGGGAACTGGAACACCTGGGCAATATTGCGTTTCTCGGGAGTGAGGTCGTTGACCACTTTGGCATCAAACAACACCTGGCCTTCGGACGGGCTGAGCAAGCCGGAAATGATATTGAGCAGGGTCGACTTGCCGCAGCCCGATGGCCCGAGCAAGGCGTAGGCACCGCCCTGCTCCCACACATGGTTCATGGCCCGAATGGCGTAGTCCTCGGGGCCATTGGGTGTAGGGCTGTAACTGTGCGCGAGGTTCTGCAAATGGATCTCGGCCATCAGGCAACCCTCGCGACGCGGCGCCCGGGGGCCTGGACCAAACGCCCCTGGCCATCGAACACAAAGAGTTTATGGGTGGGGATGTACACACGAATCGGCGCGTCGACGTCGTACTCATGCACCCCCGGTAAATGCAGCACCAACAGGAAATGCTCGCTGCGCACGTGCAGGAAGGTTTCCGAACCGCTGATCTCGGCCACCTCCACGGTCACCGCCAGTTCCAGGTCATCGTCGTTGCTCGGCACCAGGCTGATATGGCTGGGGCGCACGCCAAAACGGAACTCGCCTTCGCCGATGGGACGCAGATCCACGTTCAACGGGAAGTGCACGACATTGGCAAAACTCACTTCATTGCCACTGATACGCCCCGGCATCAGGTTGATCGGCGGCTCGGAAAACAGCTCGGCGGCCAGCACCGTCTGGGGCTGGTGATACACCTCGGCGGCCCTGCCGCTCTGGATCACCCGGCCTTCGTGCAGGATGGTGGTGGTGCCACCCAGGGCCAGGGCTTCATTGGGTTCGGTGGTGGCGTAGATGGCAATGGTATGGCGCGCCTTGAACAACTCGCGCATTTCCTGACGCAGCTCTTCGCGCAGTTTGTAGTCCAGGTTTACCAACGGCTCATCGAACAGGATCAGCTCGGCGTCTTTGACCAAGGCGCGGGCCATGGCCGTGCGTTGCTGCTGGCCGCCGGAAAGCTCCAGCGGGTGGCGCTGCAGGAACTTCTCGATGCGCAGCATCTGCGCGGTTTCCAGCACTTTGCTGTGGATCAGTTCGTTGGACACACCGGCCTGGCGCAATGGCGAGGCGATGTTTTCGAACACGGTCATGGTCGGGTAATTGATGAACTGCTGGTAGACCATCGACACGTTGCGCAGGCGCACCGGCTTGTGGGTGACGTCTACGCCGTTCATCAGGATGCGGCCGCTGTCGGGTTTGTCCAGCCCGGCCATCAGGCGCATCAGGCTGGTCTTGCCGGACAGCGTGCGGCCGAGCAATACGTTGAAGGAACCGGCTTCGAAACGCAGGTTGGCGTCGTCGATCCAGGTCTGGCCTTCGACAACGCGGGAGACATGTTCCAGGGTCAATGACATGACACGCCCTTTTTATTATTGGAATGATTCTGGCCATTCGTAAGAGCGAGTTTCGTGCCAGAAGTGGCAGGTGGTTGATCTGTAAGGGAATGGGTTGAACAGGATGTTCAGGCATGAACACAAATGAACAACCAGCGCTGAACAACTGAACATTAAGCGGGTTGACATTGAACAGTTCTGAACAACAATCGATGGGCGCCACAGATTTAATGTGGGAGCTGGCTTGCCTGCGATAGCGATGGTCCAGCTTGCCAATTCGGTGGCTGACAAACCGCCATCGCAGGCAAGCCAGCTCCCACAGTTGGACGGCGTAAGGCTTGATAACAATAAAAATAAAAGAAGGTCGCCCCCATGGCCGAACCCCTCGCACACGACACCCTTATCCAGGAATCCTGGCGCCGTTGCCGCGCCTTTGGCCTGGACCACCAGAGCACCCCCAGCTTCGATCAACTGCCCGCCGAAGGCATCAGCCAGTTGCTCGAAAGCCAGCATTCACTGGTGCAGACCACCCATCAGGAAGTGCTGCCCTACTACGAAAACATCCTCAGCAATTCCAACTGCCTGATCATGCTGGCCGACAACCAGGGCCAGGTGCTGACCTCGTGGGGCACCCAGCGTTTTATCGAGCCGAAGCTGGCGCGCGGCTTCAGTGCCGGTGCCAGTTGGAGGGAGCGCTCAAGCGGCACCAATGCCATCGGCACTGCGCTGGCCTGTGCCCAGGCGGTGCATATCGAGCACGATGAACACTTTCTCAAGGCCAACCGCTTCATGACCGGCTCCGCGGCGCCGATTTTCGATGCCCAGCGCGAAATCATTGCGGTACTGGATGTGTCCAGCGACAGCTACCTGCCGCCCTCCCACACCTTGGGCATGGTCAAGATGATGAGCCAGACCGTCGAGAACCGGCTGATCCTCAACCTGTTTCGCGGCGAGCATTTCCAACTGACCTTCAACACCGGCCTGAACAACCTCGACAGCCAGTGGGCGGGCCTGATCATCTTTGATGACAGCGGCCAGGTGCTGTCGGCCAACCGCCGCGCCGATAACTTGCTGGGCATCAGTTTGTCGCGGGTGCTGATCGACAGTTTGTTCAAGGTCTCGCTGCTGGAATTGTTGAATCAACCCGAGGGCTTACCGTTCTCGTTGCAGGCCGCGGGCCGCAATCGGTTCCAGTGTTTATTGAAGCGGCCGCAGAAGATGCCGGTGCAGGCGCGGGTCTTTGCTGAGCCCAAGCCCACAAAACCTGCGCCGATGGGCATCCAGACCCTGCATTTTGGCGATGTGCGCGTAGAAAAGGCCGTGCGCCAGGCTGAGCGTTTGTTGGAAAAAGACATTCCGTTGTTGATTCACGGCGAGACCGGCGTTGGCAAAGAGGTGTTCGTCAAAGCCCTGCACCAGGCCAGTTCGCGCAGCAAACAGGCGTTCATTGCGGTGAACTGTGCAGCGATCCCCGCCGAACTGGTCGAGTCCGAGCTGTTTGGCTATGAAAAAGGCGCCTTTACCGGTGCCAACCAGAAAGGCAGCATCGGCCTGATCCGCAAGGCGGATAAGGGCACGCTGTTTCTGGATGAAATTGGCGACATGCCCTTGCCGACCCAGGCCCGTTTGCTGCGGGTGCTACAGGAGCGCTGCGTGCAGCCGGTGGGCAGCAGCGAGCTGTTCCCGGTGGACTTGCGCATCATCTCGGCCACCAACCGCGTGCTGCGCGACTGGGTGCAGGCCGGGCGCTTTCGTGAGGATTTGTACTACCGCATCGGTGGCCTGACCCTGGAACTGCCGCCCTTGCGCGAGCGTACCGACAAACAGGCGCTGTTCCAGCTGTTGTGGCAACAGCACCGTGAGCCGACCCAATGGGCCGGGCTGAGTGCCGAGGTGTTGGCCTTGTTCGAGCAACACCCGTGGCCGGGCAACCTGCGCCAGGTCAGCAGCGTGTTGCAGGTGGCGCTGGCGATGGCCGAGGAGCAGCCGGTGCGACCGGAGCATCTGCCGGATGATTTCTTTGTCGACCTGAACGTGACCGCGCCCTTGCCCACCCAGCCAAGCCTGGAAGACAACAGCGACCTGAGCCAACGCTTGAAAGCAGCGGGCGGCAACATCTCCCACCTGGCGCGGGAACTGGGCGTAAGCCGCAACACCCTGTACAAGCGCCTGCGCCAGCACGAAGGCTGATCTAGAGCGGTTTGACCACCACCATCAGGTCGGTGAAGTACTCCACCCGAATCGGCAGGTTATCGGCCAGCGCCGAGAGCGCCGCGGCCGTGTCGTCGAGCTTGAACACCCCGGACACACGCAGGTTTTTCAACGCCTGGGCATCGAAGCGCACCAAGCCGTGGCGGTAGCTGGCCAGGGTTTGCAGCACCTCACTCAGCGGTTGGTCGTTGACCTTGAGCAGGCCACGCGTCCAGGCATCCGGGTCGGCGCTGGCGCTCGCCTGTGCAGGCCCCGCGTGGCCATGATCAAGAATCGCGCGCTGCCCGGCCGTGACGTTGACGCCCTCGCCCGTGTCACCTTGGACCGCCACAGTGGACTCGATCACCGTGACCACGGTGCTGCCGTCCACTGCGCGCTTGACCAGATAGCGCGTGCCCAAGGCCGTGGCCGTGCCTTGATCGGTGCGTACCACGAACGGCCGTTGCGCGTCCTTGGCCACGTCAACCCACAGCTCGCCTTGCAGCAGTTCGATCACGCGCTGATGGCCGTCGAATTTCACGTCCACCGCCGAGTTGCTGTTGAGCTGCAACTGGCTGCCATCCTCAAGAGCAACCTGGCGGCGCTCGCCGACGCCGGTGCGCTGGTCGGCCGTCCACACCGGCATGTGCTGCACACCAAACCAGCCGCACAGCACTACGCCGAGCACCCCCAAGGCCTGCACCCTGCGCGAACGTTGGGGCGCAAAGGCGCGATTCAGGGCGATGCGTGCCGGTTGCGCAGGCAACGTATCGAAGCCACCCCAGAGCGAGCGCATACGCTCGATGGCCACGGCATGGCGCGGGTCGGCCTGGCACCAGGTATTGAAGGCGTGGCGCTCGGCATCGCTGAAGTCTTCGTCGTGCAGCCGCGTCAGCCAATTCGCCGCTTGTTGAATGATCTGCTCGGTGTTCACGGCAACGGGTCCGCCCCGTACAGGCTGTGGTAGCAATGCACCAGCGCGGTGGACAGGTAGTTTTTGACCGTGCTGGGTGACACCTCAAGACGCGTGGCGATCTCACTGTAGGTGAGCCCGTCCAGGCGGCTTAACAGGAAGGCTTCACGTGTTTTCGCCGGCAGGCCGGCGAGCATCTCGGCGATGCGCTCCAGGGCTTGCAGCGCCACATGGATCGCGGCCGGGTCGGGCATCCCAGCGTCTTCACACTGCACCAGCAGGGCTTGCAGGTAGGCCTTTTCGATCCGGCGGCGCCGCGCCCCATCGATCAACAGGCGCCCGGCAGTAGTGGCGAGAAAGGCGCGAGGTTCCTTGATGGCCTGCGGATCGGCCAGCATCAACACGCGGATAAACGCATCGTGGGCCAGGTCGGCGGCGTAGTGGGAACAGCCAAGTTTTTTGCGCAGCCAGCCGTGCAACCAGGCATGGTGCTCGCGGTACATCGCCGTAAGGATCTGCTGACGGGCGCAATCGCCCGGCGCGGCCGGAATGTCATGCATGCGCAAAAACTTCTCAAATGGGAAAGATTACCAATTGAGCGAACAATGCCAGTAAAAAGGCGACGGGGCAAGGGCCACTCGGGTGGGCCGGATGCTGTGGACTGGCTCGTGTGGGAATTGGTCTGAGTGGATGCTGGTCTGTGTGGATGCTGGTCTGTGTGGGAGCCAGCTCCCACACAAGCCAGCCCCCCCACACAAGCTCGCTCCCACAGTTAGACCTCGGTGACAGTTAAATTGGCTTAACGCCAGCTCCACGACACACCGGTATAGATACCGCGCCCATCGGCCGGTGTGGAGCGGGCCACATCCAACCCCTTGTCGTCATACCCCGGCGTGACGGTATTGGCATAACGCCGGTTGGTGAGGTTGCGCAGATCAACCCAGGCTTGCCAGTCCTGTTTCGGCGCGTCATAGCCGAAAGTGGCGCCCAGCGTTGTGTACGCCGCCGCGTAGTAAGAGTTGGCGTAATCCACCGCCACCCGTGAAGCATGCTCGGTGTTGAGGCTGGTGTAGAAACCAGTCGGGTGGCTGTAGCGCACTTGCGCCTGGTAGTAATGCTTGGGGATGCCCGGCAAGGTGTTGGCGCCGAAGCGGTCGTCGTCGCGGTAGTGGAAATCGCTGTAGGTGTAGGCCTGGCGCAAGGCCACCTGGCCATTGCGACCGCCGTCCCATAACGGGCTGAGCAGGCTCAGTTCCACGCCCTGGTGCACGGTGGGGCTGGCGTTGGCTTCAGCAACAACGGCGCTGCTGGTCTGTGTCTGCGCCTGGGTTTCCACCGTAAGCAGTTCGTGACGCACTTCGGAGCGGTACAGCGCCAGGTCCCACTGGCCGAACCATTGCTCACCACGCCCGCCTATCTCCAGGGTAGTGGCGGTCTGATTGCGCAAGCTCACGCCTTCGCGGGCCAGCCCCTTGGCCGGGCCGCCGGTGAAATACTTGTTGGAGCCCCAAATCATCGACCACGCGTGCGGCGGCTCGACCGAGCGACTCAGGTTGCCGTACACCTGCAACTGCGGGGTGAAGTCATAGCGCAGGCCAATGCGCGGCGCGTAGTCCCAATCATGCTGGCTGAGCGGTGCCTGCCCTTGCGGGTAGCTGACCTGGGTTTCGCGGCGGGTGTAGATCGCAGCCAGGCCAGTGGTCAGCCACAGGTCTTGCGCCAGTTCCAGCTCGTTGCCGATATGCAACACCGTGTCGGAACCCAGGTAGCTGTAGTCGCGGGTTTTGGTGCCGGGGGCGTAATAGGTGGCGGGGTTGCTCGACGGCACGCGCACATATTCCGAGGCACCGTTGTTGGGCATCGCCTGGGTGGTGCGCAGGCCAAGGGTGGTTTTGCTGTCGTGGCCGAACCAACTGTCCTGGCGAATGTAGTTCAGGGTGCCGCTGACATCCGTGTAGGCGACTTTCAGGCGGTTGAGCCCTTCGCGCAAATCCATCGGGTAGTCGTGATAGGCCAGCCCCACCTCGACGCGGGAAGTGTCATCGAGCTGCAAGGTGGTCTTGTTGGCGATCCAGGTCGAGCCCGGCTGCAGGCGTTTCGAGTCGCGGGCGGCGTTGAGGCTGTTGGCGGCGGTTGGATCGTGGCTGATCTGGTAGCGCGTCAGCTTGCCGGGGCTGTCGTTGGTGGTTTCGCGGTAGCGAAAATAGAAGCGCGTCTCCAGGTCCGGGTTGAACCGGTAGCCAAAGTTGGCCGCGATGCCCTTGCCGGTGCCGGCGCTCTGGTGCTGGTAGCCGTCGGATTCGGAGTCGGTGAGGCTGATGTAGTAGTCGGCGTCGCCCAGCACCTGGCCGGAGCTGATTTCGCGTTGGGCATAACCGCGACTGCCCACTTCATAGCGCACCTGCAACTTCGGCGCGTCATAGCCGGTGTGCGTGACATAGTTGACCGAGCCACCCAGGGCCAGGGCGCCCTGGTCAAAACCGTTGGCGCCGCGCAGCACCTCGACGCGGCTTTGCCACAGCGGGTCCTTGAGTTCATAGGGCGTGCCGCCGGGGCCGGTGAGCGGCAAACCGTCGAGCATTTCATACAGGCCCGAGGCGTGGGAGCCGGGGCTGCGGTTCAGGCCGGAACCGCGGATCGACAGCTTCACGCCTTCGTTATTCGCCGCCTTGGCATAGACGCCGGCCTGGTACTTGAACACGTCTTCGTTGGTGCTGACGCGCCCCTGTTGCACGCTGCTCATATCGATGAAATTGGTGCCACCGGGCACGCTCTTGAGCTGCGCCTGGGCCACCTCGCCAGCGCTGGCTTCGCTGCTGGAGACCTCGACCGGGGCCAGTTGCAGGGTGTCGGCGTGCGCCAGTGAACTGAGGGTCAGGGCGGTAAACAGCAGTGGGGGTTGGCGCAACAGCATGGGGTAAATCCTTGGCATTCGGGGGCGTGACAAAGCCTGGGCCATCACGCGAACAGTGATGGGAAGCCAGGCAGGCTCACCAGGTCACGCTTAATTAACGGACCAGACCCTTCCCACAACAGCATCAGACCGGGATTATTTTATAAGTCCAAAATCGCATTAACACATGCAAACTCAGTATTTAAAGAAATAACCAGCACGCATTACTGTGGAGGCATTGAGTCGCCCACGAGATTTCCGCCATGCAAACATCCGCCAGCGTTATTGACTTCACCCTCCACCGTAAACGCCGCCAGGCGCGTGCCGCGGCCGAGCTGATGTGGGCCATGTACGCGGCACGCGCGGGGCTTGCGGTGTTCTCCGCCCACACCGCAACCGCCAGTGATACGCGCCGGGCGTAACGCCGATGAATTTTTTACAGGTACTGCCCGAATCAGCCCAAGCACTGCCAAAACCTGCGATTGAGGATGACGACACCAGCCTGTGCGTGGCGCAGAACCTGCAACGTTTGCGCAGTAAGCGCCACCTCTCGCTGGACGGGTTGGCACGCGCGTGTGGCGTGAGCCGGGCGATGCTGGCGCAGATCGAGTCGGGCCGCAGCGTGCCGTCGATCAAGGTGCTATGCAAAATCGCCAAAGGCTTGAAGGTGTCGGTCGCGGCCTTTCTGGAGGACCGTGCCTTTGAAGGCGTCGAGGTGTTGCCGGCGCAACAAAGCAAACGCCTGGTGAGTGCCGACGGGGCATTCGTCAGCCGTGCGTTGTTTCCCTTTGATACCGCCCGCCAATCTGAATTTTACGAAATCCGCTTGCGTGCGCTCGGCGAGGAAATTTCTGCCGGTCACGGCCCCGGCATTCAGGAAAACCTGGTGGTGGCCCAGGGCGTACTGGAAGTCAGCGTCAACGATGAGCGCTACTTGCTCTCCACCGGCGACTCGATCCTGTTCTACGCCGACCAGCCCCACCGCTACCGCAACCCGGCGGACAGCGAGGCGGTGGCATTTTTGGTGATCACCTACCCGGAACGCCTGGACTGAATGCAAAAAGCCCCGACAAGTCGGGGCTTTTTTTGCGTTTTAGGCAGCAGCGGTCAGCAGGTGCAGCACATCATCGGCATGCCGTTGCAGCTCATCATCATCGGCATGGCGCAGTCATTCATCAGTTTGTTCATGAGCATGCAGCAGTTTTCCATCATGGCCATGCTCATGCCTGGCATTGGCAGCATTTTGCACATCATGCTGTCGCCCATCACGCTGCATTCCATCATGCATTTCATCATCGGCATCGACATGCCCATGGTCATCATCGGCATGTTCATGTCAGCCATCATCTTCATGGCATCGGCCGACATGCACAGCATCGACATGTTTGCGCACTGCATCATCATCGGCATGCCGCAGTTCATCATCATCGCCATCATGTCGGCATTGGTCTTGAACTGCGCCATGTCCATACCGGCCGCCGGCTTCATGGTGCACATCATGGCGTCGCCCGCCATTTCGCACTTCATGGTCGCCATCATCATCGGCATGCCCATCATCGGCATCATTGGCATGGACGTGTTCATCGGCATCTGCATTGCGTTCATCATGTTCGAAACTCCGTAATCGACAGGAAATGGCTAAGTTCTGGCGCCGATTCTAGAGACACCGGGCTACGGCGCAAGACGACGGCAGAGCAGCACAAATGGCTGTTCGGGAGCGTGCTTGGGTGAACAGGACAGCGACACCGGGCGTGATAACAGATATATCGCTGTAAAGACGTTTAAAGCCGCTACTGGCACCGCATAAACGTCAGGATGGATATGCGATTAAAGCCTTGCGACCTCACTTAAGGAAATAAACGATCTAACCCGAGAGCAAAACCTGGTGATCAGTCGCCTCCGTGAGCGGTTCGATCGTGCGCATAAAATCATCCGCCTCAGACCCCCTGAGGAAACTGAACCCCGCCATTTCATCGCAGGCCAGGATGTCAGCCAGGGCTTTACGTAACTGAGACTCCGCCGGCGAATCGCGCAGCAGTTTATGTGCACTCAATAACACCTCGGCAGGAACACCCTGGGCGCTTGCCACGTCGATCACCGCAAAGAGAATGAATCGCAGACGAACTTCGCGATCCGTAGGCCAAACCGTTTTTCGCTTACCCAAGGTAGGCACTCATCCGTTGAGAAAAGTCCGAGGCTATTGCCCACCGAGGGGTGTTTCAAGCGTGGGGACTTAAGATAGGCCACTTCCTACACCTGAAAGGGAAATACCGTACCTACATTACTGCACCGGCAAGAAATTCATCAGCAGCAAACTCTGCGCGTAGTTGAGCGCCACACGTCGGTAGCGTTCATCGAGCATCTGCGCGAGCAAGTCCAGCCGCGCAACCACTTTGCCGAACTCGACCGCAAAGCTCAGGTTACTGCCCTCCTCCGATATCTCGTTGGAAAACAGCAGCAACACGCCATTGGCATCCTGGCGCTGACTGAGCAGCCAGGTGGCTTTTTCGATATTGCGTGCGGCGTTGCTGACAAACTGCGGGTTGATCGAGTCAGTCATATAGAACTGGGTGCGGCCGCCGTGGGCGGTCACCAGCATGCTGCCGATCGCGTAGATAAACGCACCGACCCGGTCGCCTTTGAAGTCGGGGCTTAACGAGTAACTCAAGGCCGCAAGATCACGCCGCTCGCCGAGGGCCGGCAGCGGTTGCTGATGCTCGATGGCCTGGCGGATTTCCCGCGCGGCACTCACCGCATCCGGGTAACCGGATTGGCGCCACTGGCTGGGGTTGCGCAGGTAGAGCTTGCTCATCAGCAGATACAGGCTTTGCAAGTTGTCGCGCATGCTTAGGGTTGCCATGCGGTCAACGCTGGTCTGAAAGAACTCATCGGGCCTGCCATTGCTGAACTGGCTGGCGATATCGCGGCCCTGCTGCTGGCTGCAACCACTGGCAAACAGTGCCAAAAGAACAACCAAAAACAACGGCCAGCGGGAGATACAAGTATGTGACGTTCGATCCATCGGCACCGGGTCTGATTCTGCTGCCCACACTCTGAATGAGTGGGGTCGTGACAGGGATAGATCAGGAGAATCAAAAAAAGTGCGGCGAGCCGGGTCGGATCAGAGGTTGCCTACGCGCCGGGTAGTGCATTCCTGCGAAATACTTGCCTGATCCTCCGACTTATCGACTGGTGGATAGATAGCTTTTGCGCCGTGGTCTAGAGTGCAACGATGGGCCACAAGTCCCACTCTTCTTATAAGAGCTCAAAAGAGCTCAGCACCACCAACCGATGATCAGCAGGTAAACCCGCCATGGAATTACGTATCAACCAAAAGACCTACCAGGTCGATGCCGACGCCGACACGCCGCTGCTGTGGGTGATCCGCGACGACCTCGGCATGACCGGCACCAAGTACGGTTGCGGCCTGGCCCAGTGCGGCGCCTGTTCGGTACTGGTGGACGGTAATGTGGTGCGCTCCTGCGTTACCCCGGTGGCGGGTGTGGTCGGCCGCGAGGTCACGACCATCGAGGCCATTGAGGACGATGCGGTGGGCAAGCACGTGGTCGCCGCCTGGGTCGAGCATCAGGTGGCGCAATGCGGTTATTGCCAGTCCGGGCAGGTGATGGCGGCCACGGCGCTGCTCAAGCACACCCCCGCGCCGACGGTCGCGCAAATCGATGCCGCCATGGTCAACTTGTGCCGCTGCGGCACCTATAACGCCATCCACACCGCCATGCAGGATTTGGCCCAGCAGAAGGAGCGCGCATGATGAATACGCGCAACGAACTGCTGGATGTGGCCCTGGGCGACCCGGTCAACCTGTCACGCCGGCGCTTTCTGGCCAGCACCGCCGTGGGCGCGCTGGTGATTGGTTTCGGCCTGCCGCTGGGTGGCGGCCGCGCCTTCGCGGCCACCGCCAACCCTGCGGAGCGCGGCACGCAGGTGCCGGCGTTTCTCGAGATTCGCCCGGACGGCACGGTGCGCCTGCTCAGCCCCTTTATGGAAGGCGGCCAAGGCACCCACACCGCCATGGCGCAAATTGTTGGTGAAGAACTGGACGCCGACCCTGCCACCTTTGTCGTCGAAGCCGCGCCACCGGGCGATGCCTATGTGGTGATGGAAAACGGCATGCGCATCACCGGCGGCAGCATGTCGGTGCGCATGAGTTACCCGGTAATGCGCCGCCTGGGCGCCCTGGCCCGCGCCATGCTGTTGCAGGCCGGCGCCGAGCAACTGGGCGTGCCGGTCGCGCAACTGACCACCACACCCGGCCGCGTGGTACACGCCGCCTCGGGCCGCTCGCTGGGCTACGGTGAACTCGCCAGCCGCGCCCTCGACATGCCGGTGCCTGACCCGTCCACCATCACCCTGCGCGATCCGAGCCAGTTCCGCTGGATCGGCAAGCCGGTCAAACGCCTGGATGCCTACGACAAATCCACCGGCAAGGCGCAATACAGCATCGACCTCAAGGTCGACGGCATGCTCCACGCCGCCGTGCAGCATGCGCCGCGCCTGGGCATGACCGTGGGCAGCCTGCGCAATCAGGCGCAAGTTGAGGCCATGAAAGGCGTGCACTCGGTGCATCAACTGCCTGGCGCCGTGGCTGTGGTGGCCGAGCGCTGGTGGCACGCCAAGCGTGCAGTAGAAGCTATTCAGGTCGAATGGCTGGAAGCCGCCGCTGACTCTACAGTGCGCGCCATGCCGGCAGACTTTTCCAGCGACAAATACCGTGACTTCCTCGCCGCCCAGCAAGGCCCGGCCCGCGACGAAGAAAACGAAGGCGACGTCAACGCCACGCTGGCAAACGCCAAGACCAAGGTCGAAGCCACCTACCACAACCAGTACGTCAACCATGCCCAACTGGAGCCGCCATCGGCCCTGGCGCGCTATAACCCGGACGGCACGCTGGAAGTCTGGCTGCCCAACCAGGCGCCAGACATGTTCCGCGCCGACATCGCCAAGCGCACCGGGCTGGATGTGTCGAAGATCACCTTGCATTCGCCGTTGCTGGGCGGCTTTTTCGGCCGGCATTTCCTGTACGACTCAGCCAACCCGTACCCGCAGGCCGTCGCATTGGCCAAGGCTGTGGGCCGCCCGGTCAAGCTGATCTGGAGCCGTGAAGAAGAGTTCCTGCGCGATGTGCTGCGCCCGGTCGCGGTGGTCAAGTTCCGCGCGGCGCTGGATGACAAAGGCTTGCCGGTGGCCATCGAAGCCGTGAGCGCCACCGAAGGCCCATCCGAGGCCATCGCCGGCAAACAGGGCGACAAAATCGACCCGACGGCCCTTGAAGGGTTGTCAGGCAAATCCTACGCGATTCCCAACAAACGCATCGCCCAGATCTACGTCAAAGGCCCGGCCATGCTCGGCTACTGGCGCTCGGTGGGCAACTCGCTGAATGACTTTTTCTACGAGGCCTTCCTCGATGAACTGGCTGACAAAGGCGGCCATGACCCGTATGAGTTGCGCCTGCACCTGCTGCGCGACAACAAACGCCTGACCACGTTGCTGCAAGCGGTGGGCGAGTTGTCCGGTGGCTGGAAACGTGGCCCGTATACCGCAGAAGACGGCAGCCGGCGCGCCCGTGGGGTGGCCATGGCCTCGCCCTTTGGCTCGCATGCGGCGGTGGTTGCCGAAGTGTCGATCGAAAACGGCCAGGTCAAGGTGCATAACATCTGGGAAGCCATCGACCCTGGCAGCATCGTCAACCCGGCGATCATCGAGGCCCAGGTCAACGGCGCCGTAGCGTTGGGCTTGTCACAAACGTTGGTGGAAGAAGCGGTGTACGTGGACGGTAAACCACGGGCGCGCAACTACGACCTTTACCCGATCCTGCCACCCTCGCGGATGGCCAAGGTGCACGTAAAGATCGTCGAGAGCGGCGAAAAGATGGGCGGTATCGGCGAGCCGCCGCTACCCGCAGTGGCGCCTGCCGTGGCCAATGCGGTGGCGCACTTGACCGGCCAGCGCATCCGCAGCCTGCCCCTGAGCCGATACACCTTCGCCTGACCGACAAGGAACGCCTATGAACAACCAACGATTGGCTAGAACCGCTGGCTGGCTGGTGCTGGCCGGCGCAGTCGCCGCCGGCCTGCTGGCCTGGTACGTCACCCGTCAACCTGCTTCGCCGTTTGAACAGGCCAACGCCACGGCTGACCCGACACTGGTCAGCCGTGGTGAATACGTCGCCCGCGTCAGTGATTGCGTGGCCTGCCACAGCCTGCCGGGCAAAGCGCCGTTTGCCGGCGGCCTGGAGATGGCCACGCCGCTGGGCGCCATTCATGCCACCAACATCACGCCCGACAAAAACGTCGGCATCGGCACCTACAGCCTGGCTGACTTCGACCGCGCCGTGCGCCACGGCGTGGCGCCGGGTGGGCGACGGCTCTACCCGGCCATGCCCTACCCGTCCTACGTAAAACTCAGCGACGACGACATGCGTGCGCTGTATGCGTTTTTTATGCAAGGCGTGCAACCGGCCAGCGAGCCGAACATCCCCAGCAGCATCCCGTGGCCACTGAACATGCGCTGGCCCATCGCACTGTGGAACGGCGTGTTCGCGCCGACTAAAACCTATGCCGCCAAACCCGAGCAGGACGCGTTGTGGAACCGTGGCGCCTATATCGTCCAAGGCCCCGGCCACTGCGGCAGTTGCCACACGCCGCGTGGGCTGGCGTTTAACGAGAAGGCATTGGACGAGTCCGGCGCGCCGTTCCTCGCCGGTGCCTTGCTCGACGGCTGGTACGCACCCAGCCTGCGCCAGGACCACAACACCGGTTTGGGCCGCTGGAGCGAGCCGGAGATTGTGCAATTCCTCAAGACCGGGCGTAACAAACACGCAGTGGTGTATGGCTCGATGACCGAGGCGTTTAACAACTCCACGCAGTTCATGCAAGACGACGACCTGGCCGCCATTGCGCGTTACCTCAAGTCGCTGCCGGGCGACCCGCAGCGTGACGGTTCGCCGTGGCAGTACCAAACGGCAGCACTCGACACGCGCGCTCCGGGTGCCCACACCTATGCCACCCGCTGCGCCTCCTGCCATGGCCTGGACGGCAAAGGCCAGCCGGAGTGGATGCCACCGTTGGCCGGTGCTACCTCAGCCTTGGCCAAGGAAAGTGCCTCGGCGATCAACATCACCCTCAATGGCTCGCAACGCATCGTGACCGCCGGTATGCCGGACGCGTACCGCATGCCGGCATTCCGCGAGCAATTGTCCGACCAGGAAATCGCCCAGGTGTTGAGCTATGTGCGCGGTACATGGGGCAACAACGGCGGCGCGGTGGAGGCTGCGGCGGTGAACAAGCTGCGCGGGCATACGGACCCGGCCAGTAGTAGCCCGATTATCCTGCACATGCGCTAACAGATCGTTCCCACGCTCCCGCGTGGGAATGCAGGCCGTGACGCTCCGCGTCACAGCTGCGCAAAACTTGAATGTTGTGAGCGGGACGCAGAGCGTCCCAGGCTGCATTCCCACGCAGAGCGCGGGAACGATCTGATGGCCGCAGGCTACCAGCCATACAAGAGGGTCCAGAGGATACAGCCAGCAAACCATACCATCCCAAAATGATACGGCCACACCGCCCAACGCTTGAGGGACAGGGGGACGGCCGCCACCTCTGCCTCGGTCACCTCGCCTCTTTTGATGTGAAATTTAGGCATGCCCAACAGGTCACTGATCACGAGCATGCGATGAAACCTGTCGATGTGCTTGTTTCTGCCCCAAAACCGTTTGTTGGCGCAGACCACCTCGTTTTCGCTGAAGTAGCTTTCCAGGGCTTCGAGCTTTGTGCACTCGGCGTAGAAAGTGAGTCCGCCAAAAACGAACGTCGCTATGGATAGAATGATTGCAAGGATGAGTTGAAAATCCATGCTTATGCGCCCTCTGGTTGAAAGATCAAATAGATCGTTCCCAGACTCTCGCGCTGGAATGCAGCCCGAGATGCGAAGCGTCCCAGACTACCAACCATACAAGAGGGTCCAGAGGATACCGCCAGCAATCCAGACCATCCCAAAATTAAACGGCCACAGCGCCCAACGCTTGAGGGACAAGGGGACAGACGCCAGTTCAACCTCGGTCACATTTCCTCTTCTGACGTGCATTTTAGGCATCCCCAAGAGCTCAGTAATCAGGAGCATGCGATGAAACCTGTCAATGTGCTTATTTCTACCCCAAAACCGTTTGTTATCGCAGACCAGCTTGTTCTCGCTGAAGTAGCTTTCCAGCGCTTCGAGCTTTGTGCATTCAGCATAAAAAGTGAGCCCCGAGCCAACCAGTGCCCCAGCACATAAAAAGATTGCAGGATGAGCTGAAAATCCATGCTTAAGCGCCCTCCGGTTGAAAGATCAAATCACCGTCGATCTCTTCGATATGCCCGCCCAGCATCGCACCGCCAGCGCCGAATACTTTGCCTCCCGCTGCCCCTCCCGTAGCGCCGCCAATCACTGCGCAGGCCAGCGCACCGTTTCCTTTAGCCGCGATGCCCAAAAAAACCTCGCAACCACGACGGGCTAGTTGCGCACCCAGCTTTCCTGCCCAATGAGCCCCCGCCACGCCGCCCCCCAGCTTCCCCGTCTCCACATACTTCGCCCGCCGACACTGCGCCTCGCGCCCCTCCACACACGCCTCCTTGATCTCCAACCCTGCCACGCCCACGTCCAGTGCCAACCCCACATAGGTGCCCTTCCCCAACCACTTCGAGGCCTGAGCAATGCCCCGCATCCGCTGCGCATACCCGGCAATCTCACCCTTGTGCAGATAGCTTTTGGTTGAAACCCCCAATATCTTTTTCAGCGCCTGATTACCTCGCAACCCCGTGCCAAATCGCGCCGCGCCTTGCAACTGGGTATCCAGCAGCCCAAACAGCGCCTGGCGCTGGCGCAAAAAAGCCTCACGCTCCAAGCCTGCGGTTTTCAGGCGCTGGTGCAGCCGCTCAATCTCTTCCAGCGTCTGCGCCACTTCGTCCAGATGCCGCGCCCACGCCGATGTTGAGCTGCCCACTCCCAACGAGCCGTACCCGAGAAGACTTTGCAGCAGGTCATAGTTGTTGACCACTTGGGTGGCGGCGCGCGCGTCCAGCTCCCGACTGATTGCCTCGGCATGGCGCACAAGCCAGGCCTCTTCCAGCGAGCAGGTCACGCTGCAGGGATCGGGAATAATCACCAACTGCCCTGGCCTCACCAGCCCATGACGCAGGTGCCGGTTCAGCACATCATAATGATCGGCACGCTGCCGTCCCGGGGCATGACCCATCAACTGGTTTTTCAAGCTGATGTAGTCCGTGAGGCGGTCGTTGATATAGCCCTGCGCCATGCTTCGTATCCCTGAATGCAATGAAGATGGCGTTGGAATATAAGCAGGCGAACAGGGCTCGGACACAAGGTCGGGAAGGCTGAGTGATATTTGGGAAGTTGCCTACATCACTAGGAATTAACGCCTACAAAAATGGCCGGACTTGATAGATCGTTCCCACGCTCCCGCGTGGGAATGCAGGCCGTGACGCTCCGCGTCGCACCTGCGCAGAACTTGAATGTTGTGCTGGGGAGGCGGGACGCGGAGCGTCCCAGGCTGCGTTACCACGCAGAGCGTGGGAACGATCTGTGGCGGGGGTTAGTGGCATTTGGTCATGGTTTTTAAAGGGCCAGCAGGGCGCGTCCCTTTAAATTGCAGGACGTTTCCTAGACAATCCTTGCCGCCTTGTGCCTGCTCGAATCGATGGCTAGTCTGCGGCCCGTCACTGCTTATCAGTGATCGGGTTTAGTCGCCCGGATTTAGGAGTAGGCGCATCGTCCCATCAAAGCTTTATGGTGGCTGTGCGCAGGGCGCCTTCGGGCGCGCCGGATGCTCCTGACCGGTCGACTAACCTGCGTACAGCTGCCACCCTACGTTTAGTCGCGAAGTGTGTCGGCTCCTTGATCATCCAGGAGCAACACCATGAAAAAAGTCGTCCCCGACCCACCCCGCTACGCCGCCAAAGACCGCGCGGCCTTCAACCGCGCCATCGACCATTACCTGCCCCCCAACGGTGTTCAAATCGAAGATTTGAGCTTCGAAGACGCCCTGCTCTACACCGCCAGCTTGCTCGACAGTGCTTCCGCTACCGCGCTCAATTGCGGTGAATTGCTGGCCAGCCCCCAGCGGGCGAAGATTCTGGCGGTGTGGCATTTGCTGGAGATGGCCAAGACCACGGTGGACCGCTCCATCGAGTGCCTGAAACCCACAAAAGCTCCAGCCTGAATCAACACGGTCAAACTGTGGGAGCTGGCTTGTCGAATCGTCGCACCGCTGCGATGCAGACACCTCGAAGCATCAGGCATACCGGGGTGATGCCATCGCAGGCAAGCCAGCTCCCACATGAGTGGCATTTGGTCATGGTTTTTAAAGGGCCAGCAGGGCGCGTCTCTTTAAATTGCAGGACGTTTCCTAGACAATCCTTGCCGCCTTGTGCCTGTTGGAATCGATGGCTAGTCTGCGATCCGTCACTGCTTATCAGTGATCGGGTTTAGTCGCTCGGTATTCCAAAAGGTGCATGGCCCTCCATGAGGTTTTATGGTGGCTGTGCGCAGGGCGCCCTCGGGTGCGCCGGTTTTTACCTTTTGGTCCGGTCGACTAACCTGCGTACAGCCGCCACCCTACGTTTAGTCGCGAACGGTTCGGCTCCCTGAATCCAAAAGGTAGCTAAACAATGAAAAAAGTCGTCCCCGACCCACCCCGCAACGCCGCCAAAGACCGCGCCGCCTTCAACCGCGCCATCGACCATTACCTACCCTCCAACGGTGTTCAAATCGAAGATTTGAGCTTCGAAGACGCCCTGCTCTACACCGCCAGCTTGCTCGACAGTGCTTCAGCTACCGCACTCAATTGCGGTGATCTGCTGGCCAGCCCACAGCGCGCGAAGATTCTGGCGGTGTGGCATTTGCTGGAGATGGCCAAGACCACCGTGGACCGATCCATCGAGTGCCTTAAACCCACAGCCCCGCCTGCCTGAACACAATAAAAACTGTGGGAGCGGCGGTGCGACGATTCGACTTGCTCGCGAATGCGGTGGGTCAGACCCAGAGATGCTGACTGAACCACTGCATCCGCGAGCAAGCCAGCTCCCACATTTGACCTACGTCATTTAATAGGCCTCATCACATTTGTTAACCGTTTATTTGACGTTTTTTTCTCATCTGCGCCTCTACATTCGCCGCGCCTCAATATGCAAATGATTCCTATTGGTCTAGTCTCAATCGACCCCTCACGGGCTTCCCGTGCCTACATAAAAACCGGAGCATTCAACGTATGGCTTCCCGTCTACCGTCTTTCCTCACTAAAGCCCTGCTCGCCACTGCATTGGTTGGCGCCGGGCAAGTGTATGCCGCCGAAACCGCCGGCATCGTGGTGTACAACGCTCAGCACGAAAGCCTGACCAAGGCCTGGGTTGAGGGCTTCACCGAGGAAACCGGGATTCCGGTAACCATCCGCAATGGCGACGACACCGAGATGGGCAACCAGCTTGTGCAGGAAGGTGCGGCCTCACCGGCCGACGTGTTCCTCACCGAAAACTCCCCGGCCATGGTGCTGGTGGACAACGCCGGGCTGTTCGCGCCAGTAGCGCCGAGCACGTTGGAACAAGTGGACACCGCCTACCGCCCCGCCCACGGCAAGTGGCTGGGCATCGCCGCACGTTCGACGGTGTTCGTGTACAACCCGAGCAAACTCAAAGAAGCCGAGCTGCCAAAGTCCCTGCTGGACCTGGCCTCGCCAAGCTGGAAAGGCCGCTGGGCTGCCTCACCGGCCGGTGCCGACTTCCAGGCCATCGTCGCCGCCGTGCTGGAACTCAAAGGCGAAGCCGCCACCCTCGACTGGCTCAAGGCGATGAAGGCCAACGCGAGCATCTACCGTGGCAACAGCGCGGTGCTTAAAGCCGTCAACGCCGGCCAGGTCGACAGCGGCGTGATTTATCACTACTACAGCTTTGTCGACCAATCCAAGACCGGCGAAAACAGCAAAAACACCCAATTGCACTACTTCAAACACCAGGATCCAGGCGCCTTTGTGAGCATCTCCGGCGCCGGTGTATTGGCCTCCAGCAAGCATAAAGAAGAAGCCCAGGCCTTCTTGAAGTGGATCACCGGCAAAGACGGACAGGCGATCCTCAAGGACGGCAACTCGTTCGAATATGCCGTGGGCCAGGGCGCACAGTCCAACCCCAAGCTGACACCGCTGGCCCAGCTGGACGCGCCGAAAGTGGACGCCTCCAAGCTCAACAGCAAAAAGGCCGTCGAACTGATGACCCAAGCCGGACTGCTCTGATTGCTGCCTGAACCTTTAGCTCCCGCCTTAACGCAGGCGCAACCGCGTAAACGCGCCCACGGTTTGTTTAAAAGCCGTGGGGGCACGTGGGTCACCAGTTTGTCAGTAGTGGTGTCGCTGCTGGCGCTGCTGCCCATTGCGTTTGTGATCGGCGTGTCCTGGCAAATCGGCTGGGCGCAGATTGAAGCGTTGGTGTGGCGTCCGCGTGTGGGTGAACTGCTGGTCAACACCGTGTTGCTGGTGGTGTTCACCCTGCCCTTGTGCGTGGTGCTGGGCATTGCGCTGGCGTGGCTGACCGAGCGCACCAACCTGCCAGGGCGCCGTGTGTGGTCGCTGCTGGCGGTTGCGCCGCTGGCGGTGCCGGCGTTTGTGCACAGTTACGCCTGGGTCAGCCTGGTGCCGTCGATGCATGGTTTGCCGGCCGGCGTGCTGGTCTCGGTGATTGCCTATTTCCCGTTTTTGTACTTGCCGGTGGCGGCGACCTTGCGCCGGCTCGACCCTGCCATTGAAGACGTGGCCGAGTCCCTGGGCCTCAAGCCCTGGGCGGTTTTTTTTCGCGTGGTGCTGCCGCAGTTGCGCCTGACGATCTGCGGCGGCGCACTGCTGGTAGGCCTGCATTTACTCGCCGAATACGGCTTGTACGCGATGATTCGTTTCGATACGTTCACCACCGCGATTTTCGATCAGTTCAAATCCACCTTTAACGGCCCTGCCGCCAATATGCTTGCGGCGGTGCTGGCGCTGTGTTGTTTGGCGATGCTCACGGCGGAATCCGCCGCACGCGGGCATGCGCGTTATGCGCGGGTCGGCTCCGGCAGCGCCCGCGAGCAACGTATTGTGAGCCTGCGCACGCGCACCACGCTGCTTGCCCTTGGCTTGCAAGGGCTGACCTGTGCGCTGGCCCTGGGTGTGCCGCTGATCACCCTGGGCAAGTGGCTGATCGCCGGTGGCCGTGAGGTCTGGCAGTTCAACGAACTGCTGCCCGCGCTGGAGCAGACCGTGCTACTGGGCGTGGCCGGTGCCGTGCTGACCACCTGTGCGGCGGTGCCGATTGCGTGGCTGTCGATTCGGGCGCCAGGGCGTTTACAGCGCATCCTGGAAAGCTGCAACTACATCACCAGTTCGTTGCCCGGCATTGTGGTGGCGCTGGCCTTGGTCACAGTGACCATTCATTTCGCCCGGCCGATCTACCAGACCACCATCACCGTGCTGCTCGCCTATTTGCTGATGTTCCTGCCACGGGCGCTGGTGAGCCTGCGCGCGGGTATCGCCCAGGCGCCGGTAGAACTGGAAAACATGGCGCGCAGCCTCGGCCGTTCGCCGGGCCGCGCCCTGTGGCTGATTACGTTGCGGCTGGCCGCGCCTGCTGCGGCTGCGGGTGCGGCGCTGGTGTTCCTGGCGATCACCAACGAGTTGACCGCCACCTTGCTGCTGGCGCCAAACGGCACGCGCACCCTGGCCACCGGTTTCTGGGCACTGACCAGCGAAATCGACTACGCCGCTGCCGCGCCTTACGCGCTGATCATGATCCTGTTGTCACTGCCGTTAACCGGCCTTCTCTACCATCAATCCAAACGCACGGCAGGCCGATGAACGCCCTCGAACTCCACGCCCTCTGCAAGACCTTCGGCACCCAGCGTGCCCTGGCGGACGTCTCCCTGGCGGTGCCCAAGGGCAGCCGCACGGTGATCGTCGGGCCTTCGGGCTCGGGCAAGACCACCCTGCTGCGCATGATCGCCGGCTTTGAATTCCCCGACACCGGCAGCCTCACGCTCAACGGTCAGGTATTGGTCGACGCCACCCACGCGGTGCCGGCCCACCAGCGCCAGATCGGCTATGTGCCGCAGGATGGCGCGCTGTTCCCGCACATGACGGTGGCCGACAATATCGGCTTTGGCCTTGCCACCCAAGGTGAAGCCCGGCACACACGCATCGCCGAACTGATGGACAGCGTGGCCCTCGACGCCAACATGGCCCGGCGCTGGCCCCATGAACTGTCTGGCGGCCAGCAGCAACGCGTGGCACTCGCCCGGGCCTTGGCCCAGCAACCCCGGTTGATGTTGCTGGATGAACCGTTTTCCGCGCTGGACACCGGCCTGCGCTCGGCCATGCGCAAAATGGTCGCGCGCCTGCTGAGCGACGCGGGCATCACCACGATCCTGGTCACCCATGATCAAAGTGAAGCGCTGTCGTTTGCCGACCAATTGGCAGTGATGCGCCAGGGGCGCCTGGTGCAGGCGGGCCACCCGATGGACCTGTACCAATACCCGGTCGATGAGCAAACCGCGTTGTTCCTCGGCGAAGCGGTGGTGATGCCCGCCCGTATTGAAGCTGGCTGGGCGCATTGCGGGCTGGGCCGTGTGCCGGTGGACAGTACGGCGGACCACGCAGCAACGCGGATCATGCTGCGCCCGGAGCAATTGCAGCTGAGTACCACCGACCTGTCGGGCTGTCGTGGTGTCGTGACCGAGCGCGAATTCGGCGGCAATACCTGCACGTTGACCGTGGTGTTGCAGCCTGCCGAGGATGAACCGGGCCAGGCGATTCTGGTGCGCAGTTCCGGCCTGCAAGCCCCGCCCACCGGCAGTGTGGTGCACCTCACGACACTCGGCACGGCGCATGTATTGAAAAAAACCCAGGCCCTCAGTCTCAGCTAAGTGTCGGGGCTTACCTTCTCCCCTGCGCCAACCACTGCGCAGTCAAGGAGAGGTAACCCCGATGAATGCCACAGCAGCCCGTTGGCTGAACAAAGTACCCGAGGTGACGCTGTCATTCTGGGTGATCAAGATACTGTCCACCACCGTGGGCGAAACCGGCGCGGATTACCTCGCCGTGGATGCAGGCTTCGGCGCCGGCTGGACCAGCTTCGGCATGGCCGCTTTGCTGGGGCTCGCGTTGTTCTGCCAACTGCGCACCAAGGCCTACACGCCGTGGATCTACTGGCTGACGGTGGTGCTGGTGAGCATCGTCGGCACGCAGATCACCGATATCCTCACCGATAAGCTCGACGTCAGCCTGTACACCAGTACGGCGATTTTTTCGGTGCTGCTCGCGCTTAACTTCATCGTCTGGTATCGCACCGAGCGCAGCCTGTCGATCCGCGACATCGTGACCCCACGGCGCGAGTGGTTCTACTGGACCACCGTGCTGTGCACCTTCGCTTTAGGCACCGCCGCCGGTGACCTGGCCACCGAAGCCCTGGGCCTGGGCTTTACCCTCGGCGCGGTGATTTTCGCCGGTTTAATCGGCGTGACACTGCTGGCCTGGCGCCTGGGCGTCAACAGCGTGCTGACCTTCTGGATCGCCTACATCCTCACCCGCCCGTTCGGCGCCTCCCTCGGCGACCTGCTCACCCAAGCCAAGACGTACGGCGGCCTGGGCATGGGCGCCAGTTGGACCAGCGCGTTGTTCTTGTGCGTGATCGTGTTGCTGGTGGCCGTGGCGCAAATCAGCATCGGCAGCCGTAAAACCCTCATTCAATAAATTCTCACTCCAAGGAAACTGCCATGAGCAAAGTTCGCAATGTGATCCGCCACGCCGCCATTGTTTCAGCGATTTTCATGCTGGGCATCGCCACCGGTTGTTCCAAGCCGGCTGACAAACCTGCCAGCGCGGCCAACCCCACCAGCAGTCAGCGCCATATGTCGCAACTGGGTGATCTGTCGGCGTTTCGTAACATCGCGGTAGACGTTTCCGGTCTTGTTGCCAAGAACGACCTGGCAGGTGCCAAAGCCCGCATCAAAGACCTGGAAACCAGCTGGGACAGCGCTGAAGCCGGGATCAAGCCACGTGCCGCCAACGACTGGCACGTGCTCGACAAAGCCATCGACCGCGCCCTCTCGGCCCTGCGTGACGGCAACCCGAACCAGGCAGAGTGCAAAGCCTCGATGGACGACCTGCTCAAGACCTTCGACCTGATGAAAGGCTGATATCGGACAAATGCCTGCCCAGGTGCTTCAATACACACGCGGCGATCACCCCGCCGCGCGTGCTTTTTGTGCGGAGAGACTTATGCGAATACTGCTGGTCGAGGACGACCCGATGATTGGCGATGCGATCCAGCGTGCGCTCAGCGACGCGAGCTATGCCGCTGACTGGGTCAAGAATGGCCTCACCGCCCTCGCCGCCCTCGACACCCATCCCTACGACCTTGTGCTGCTCGACCTTGGCCTGCCCGGCAAGGATGGCCTCGACGTGCTGGACACGATTCGCGCACGCAACAACCCCGTGCCCTTGCTGATCATCACCGCCCGCGACAGCCTCGACGACCGCCTGCGGGGCCTTGACGGCGGCGCCGATGATTACTTGCTCAAGCCCTTCGATATCCCGGAACTGCTCGCACGCATGCGTGCGGTATTACGCCGCAAAGGCGGCAGCGCTCAATCGTTGCTGGGCAATGGCGTGGTGACGCTGAACCTGCTCACCAAGCAAGCCAGTACGCAAGAACAGCATGAGGTCGCCCTTTCCAGTCGCGAATTTGCGCTGCTGCAAGCGCTGTTGATTCGTCCCGGCGCCATCCTTTCGCGCAGCGAGTTGGAAGACCGCTTGTATGGCTGGGGCAATGAGGTGGAAAGCAACGCCATCGAATTCCTGATTCACGCCTTGCGGCGCAAATTGGGCACTCACGTGATCAAGAACGTCAGGGGCATGGGATGGATGGTTTCAAAAAACGTCTGAGCGAGTCAGTGCAACTGCGCCTGTCGGTGGCGTTATCCCTCGCTATTTTGCTGGTGGCCTTGGTGGCCAGCGTGTTCGCCTTTGTCTCGGCGTTTGAAGAAACCCACGAACAGCAGGACGCCACCTTGCGCCAGGTGGCGATGCTGTATGACCGCCAGCACATGACCCTGCAATACCCACAAGGCCCGGCGCTTAAAGGCGATGACGAAGAAACCCGGGTGATCATCCAGCACCTGAGTGACAGCCCAAGGGCCACGGGCACCACGGATGAAGCCTTGCCTTTGCCGTTTCCGGCCAGCCTCGCCGATGGCCTGTCCACCGTCGCCATGGTCGGCGAAAATTTTCGCGTGCTGGTGCACACCACCGCCCGTGGTGAACGCATCGCCGTGGCCCAGGAATCCGATGCCCGCGACAAGGACGCCCGCGAAAGCGCCTGGCGCAGTTTGTTGCCGTTCCTGATTCTGTTTCCGGTGTTGTTACTGGTGGTCGGCGACTTGGTGCGCAAGTTGTTTCGCCCCATTGGCGTGCTTGCCGCAGAGATCGACCAACGGGCCGAGCAGGAACTGCACCCGATTGAAGAGCAGCACCTGCCCAGCGAAGTACGCCCGTTTGTGGTCGCGATCAATCGCCTGCTGGCACGCGTCGGGCAGTCCATGGACAGCCAACGGCGCTTTGTCGCCGATGCCGCCCATGAACTGCGTTCACCGATGACCGCCCTGGCGCTGCAAGCCGACCGGCTGGCCGCCACCGAGCTATCGCCCGTCAGCCGCGAGCGGTTTGAGCCGCTGTCACGCGGCATTCAACGCGGGCGCAAACTGATTGATCAATTGCTGAGCCTGGCGGCGGCGCAGTCGGCGTCTGAGCGGGCGCAAACCACACTGTCGGTGCATACCGTGTACCGCCAGATACTGGAAGATTTGCTGCCGTTGGCCGAGAGCAAACAGATCGATATCGGCGTTGAAAGCACCCAGGATGTGCAGGTGACGTTCAACGAATTGGACCTGTTTACGCTGGTGAAAAACCTGGTGGATAACGCCATTCGCTATACCACGCCGGGTGGGCGTATCGACCTGTCGGTTGCGCTGGAGGCTGACGCCGTGAAACTGCAAATCAAGGATTCGGGCCCTGGTATTCCTATAGAAGAACGGGCACGAGTGTTTGATCCGTTTTACCGCAGCCTGGGCACCGACGAGGCCGGCTCCGGGTTGGGGTTGTCGATCGTCAAGGCGATCGCCGATCGCACAGGAGCGCGGGTGCAGTTGGGGTTTACGGATGTGGGGGAGCAAAAGGGGTTATGTGTGACGGTGTGGTTGCACGTTGATCGGATTTGAGCACGCCCGGTCGGGGTGTGAAATTGAGCTGCGAGTGGCCGCGGGAGTGACAGATTTTTGTATGCGGGCCGGTAGCGGCCTGCCGTCAGGGTCTGACCCTGAGGGATCCAAGACGCTCCGGACGCCCTATCCAGCGCCAGGACGGTGACGCGTTATTACTCATCGTTGTCCCCTTTTTCTTATAAGCTGGCAGTCGCAATGCCGAAACCGAGAACGCAAAAATCGATAGGATAAAGATCCAAGAAGGATCAGCTAATTATTAGAATAAACGCCGCTTATACCGTCTATTTGACGAACATTAGGCAGGCAAGACCTGCGGGCTTGATCCGCAGCTGTTGAATGGGTTCCACACCCTCAATATCTCCGACTTTTTTTATTACACCAATCCCGCAGTAACTCTGATCGTAGTTAAAAATGGGAAGGAAGCCTGTCTTAGGCTCACTCCAAGAACCTGTCTTCAAGGTGTATGTAGCACCGTCCTGCGGTGTGAACGAAAAGTGCACTAGACACTGTTTGCCTCCGATTACTCTTTCGTAGGTCAATACCAGTTTTTTACCCACGGCAATCCGCGATTCGATAAAGTCACCGGAATAGGGCAGCGGTGTGAACCCCGCGTAGCAACCTTTTTCATTGAAGGTTATGGCATCCAGGGTGGTTCCATGTTCATTTTCAAGGCGAATCGTTGCCGAGGGCGCACCCGAAGGTGGGAAGTCGTATTGCTTGCCCTGTAATATCGAATTACAACCGCTGAGCGCCACGGTTCCTGCCAACAGAGTACAGCAGACAAATATTTTATTTCCGTACATAATTTCTTCCTAATACCATCGGGCCCATCCGGTAAAAACCAGGGGCCGCAAATTGTTGAAAATCAGTAGAAAAAAGGGGACAAGCAACAAGTAGACGAATTTATTTAATTCTCCGAGCTTTTTGTTACTTAAATAAATCTGTCCCCTTTCCCCGTTTAACTCTCGCTTCACAAGTGTCGCTTGCAACTGACAACTGAAAACTCCCGAGAAAGCACTTCAAACCCTGTGCCCCCATAGTCTTTCAGCCTATATTTAACTCCTTCAAGCTGATCAACTGAGACGTCATCCACTTTAACTTCGCTCAAGTAAAAACTCCCACACACATCAGGAACTGCTAAACGACGAACCCCTGTAAACCCTAAAACAACTTCAAACGCCGACTGCTCAGACTCATAAAGCATCTCTAGGGTAACCCTGTAAGTATCAACTGCGTGCCCCATATTTTCTCGCTGTAAGCTGAGCCCCAGCACAAGATTTAGATTATAGAAATCAAAATCTGGAATAATGGAAAGCTTCTCAATGCCCTCAAATCTGATTTCAAGTGGCCGCATATTCCCTCCTAGTAATCTGGATGCACGTCAGGCTTGGCACCTTTGACATTTTGATTTCGCTCCACATCTCGCACATGATGGTGGGGATTAGGACGCACGTCAGGTTGCCCATGATCGGTCACGTGAACAAAAAAGGGGACAGATTTATTTAATTCTCCGAACTCTTTGTTACCTAAATAAATCTGTCCCCTTTTCCTCCACTGCAACCCCGAGCTTATTTGCCCAGAAGTATATGTAGCCGGCTTACCACCTGCCATAGGAGGCAAATACTTACTGATAGCTTTATGCATTGCATCAGGATTCACCTTTCCCGTATGAGAGTACTGGGTAGAGTCGCTGGGTGATCCAGCATGTCATTTTTCGTATACCCCAGCATCCTCCCCAAATATTGAGGCAAGGTGTGATGCGCCTGAAATCCTTTGTTTAATCCCTGAAGCTCTCGATAAGTAGGACTAATTACGTCAGGTACAATCTGGCCTGTCGCTTTTGCACCATCTAAACTTTCAGAACCCTAACATACAGCTCATCAGTACCTACAAAACAGATAGCGCCTTGCTTTTCTAGATCAATCAACCGCTGCAATACATAACTACCACCTGCGATCTCTTTGCTTGGAAATAACAAGAAAAATTTGTCTTTCGGCCATACAGTCATTCCTTCATCAAAGAATCGCTCTAGCCCTCTGAATGCCACCTCCCAATCATGTCTATTTTCCACGATCATAAAGCACCTTCCCGGTATTTATATCTATCACCTTATTCACGGAAAAAAGGGGACAGATTTATTTAATTCTCCAAGCTCTTTATCACTTAAATAAATCTGTCCCCTTTTCTACAAGATAGCCACAACGCCCTCGGCAACAACATCATCAGGAAAAACATGACGAAACACAAAATAGCAATTTGAACAATCAAAATTCCCAGTCAAATATTCTTGTTCAACTGTATACCCGGCCCCCACATTGGATAAAACCGAAGAAATCGCATCAAATGAAATGCCCTCCTCGATCTCTAGACTCATGGTAATGGTCATTTTGATACCTCTATTAATCTGAATTCGTTGTTTTTCATCAGATAAAGTTTTTTCAAGCCTTCAAGTAGAAAAAGGGAACGGATTTATTTAATTCTTCGAGATCTTTGTTACTTAAATAAATCTGCCCCCTTTTCGTTGAGGCAACAGAAAGAGAACACCTGACAACCGAAAAGCAACAGACAGTTGACCGCCGGCAAAACAACAACGGTGCGTTATAAATATTCAATTTTCAATATTGAGTTTAATCTGAGCACCGTGTGGCAGGTCTTTAATTTGACTGGCAATATCAGCCCTAAATCTCATCCCCTCCACAGCATCAGCCAGATACAAATTGTCCAGCACAAACTCACCACCCAGCACGAATGGTACCTTCGGCAACAAACGCTTTCCTGTAGGAAGCTGGCCGTTCTTCTTTTGCCATTGATGCGCTAACGGGTAGCCCGTAAGCGCTTCATAATCACTAAGAATCATTTTTACCCAGCTTTCAATATCATCAGCCAAGTACTCTAATGCTCCGGTTTCCGGTTCAAAAATACAAACCTTGTTATCTTTAATACAGAACTGCCCACCAAAAACATCTTCAGCAAAAAATAAGCAACCATCGGCCAGACCTTTATAAGCGCTGCGCCACAGCACATTCTCATTCCAATCACAAAGACCAATTTCTTGCCGACTAGAGTGCGTTGGAAATACATGCAAAGCACTTTCTAGAGCATAAAAACCATTGCGCTGACACAGCATCCCCAAGAGTTGATCAGCTAAAGCACCTGCCAATCTATGTGACTGCCCTGAAATTTCCGGCTTACGCTCACTCAAAGATGAACCTGCGTTCCATAATAATTTATCCAAACTGGACATACTCTAATCCACCACGTCTATTCGAATCTTCGTTCCGTTTGGCAACTCTCTACATTGTGCACCAATACAAGCACCGGCCCCGCGATTATCGCTAGGATTGATATGTCTTACAGAAGAACCTTGACCACCCTCTTGGAACATTGCAGGAGGACACTCATCACGATCAAGGCCTGGCTTGGTTTCAGTACCGCGCAAAGAGTCACGCCTACGTGATGCTGCATTCCCGCGATCGATGGTCAGAGTGCCAGGCTTACCCGCGTCAATAGCATCTTCGATGTGTTGCGCTGACTCAGGAAAGCGGCTTTTGCTGACGGTTACAATCTTTTCAGCGTCACTCCCAACGGCCCCAGTAGCTTTTGCACCAAAGCACTAATCTAAGTTATCAAAACCTCTCTTAGCCCCTCGATAAATCGATCACCACCTTCACTTTGCGACTCCAAACTAATCATAACGGGAAAATCTTCGTAAACCAATCGTAGGGACTGACCCTTTATAATCACGCCCCAAACCCTAGTATCAACAGAATCATTTCTACTAGTAATACTACCAGAAAACAACTTAACAAATTCTTCAGCATAATTGGGGAAGCCTTCCCAGCCCACATCAGAAAGCAGCTCCACATACAACCTTCCAGACTTCATGCGACCAAGAGCAAAAACTTTATTATCAATAAAACTCTTCATTGGAAAAGGTCCCACCACCGGCCCGCGTAGAACTTTCAAGCAAAAAGGGGACAGATTTATTTCTCCATACCCGACCTCGGTCTACCCTACCCTCGACGTTCGATACGAACCCCTAAAATCTTTTCTACTGACTTTAGAGTCCTCAGGCACAAAAAATAAAACCAGATTATTAAAGAGCGAAATTACGCAAACCTCAAATCCCCCCAAAGCACAGCCCAGAAGTGATGTGATCTGATTCCGCTCTGCCGGCTAAGAGCCGCTGAAAATAAATCTGTCCCCTTTTTGATTTTTTTTGCTTCCTTTTTCCACACTTCTTCCTTCCCCCTTATGTCACAGGTCGGAAATCATCAATAGACTTGTTTTTCTCTTTCAACAAAGACGCAATGAAATCTGGATTGAAATTCATCAAAAATTCAATAGCATCATGAATTTTCCAGCGATGCACCTCGGGATGATCAATTATGGTAGAAAGATGCTCTTCAACAAGAGGCACATACTCTGAGTATTTTTTTCTCTTCACGAAATCAAAAATCTTGCCTATTTCGAACGGCTTACTACTCGCCAAGGTGATAATCTTAGATAGTGGAGAATAGATTTGGACTCTAGCCGCCTCGACTTCTCCACGATCAGCCACATTGGAAAAATACCGAGTAACAGCCAAGAGTATTTGACGATACGTGTCGTCGTACCCATATAGTCGATGGGAATAGATTCCTTCGATGCTTTCGGGTTTTTCCATACACCCTTCCAAAACGATTAAACCTTCATAGACGCCCCAACTGGTCAGCAGTTTCGCAGCCAAGAATTGCTCTTCACTGTTACTCGCATGACGGAGCAAATCCAGCACAGCGTTGATTCTTTCCCTAGGGATATTCTCTGGATCCAAATCTCCTGCTGTCACAGCGTAATCTGCATGTTCTGGAATGCAATTCAACAGTTCGTATGTTTTCGGCTCCATAAAAAATACCTATTTTTTCACTCTTTTAATATAGTCGGCCGGCACGCAGCCCATAATCAAACATTCACCGTCCCGCTTAGCGTTCCCCAAGCAAAAAGGGGACAGATTTATTTAATTCTCCGGGCTCTTTGTTACTTAAATAAATCTTTCCCCTTCTCCCAAAACTTTGCCCTGTTACGGCGCTTCCTTGAAGAATGGGCTCTACATCTCCATAAGCCATCCCGCATATCCGTACCAAAACGTGCAAAGTCATCTGCGCTTGAAAAACCATTAGGAATTACTGCCTCTTTTGCACCGTCACGCGTTAACTTTTAAAAGACTGTCAGTCTTCTCAAGAAAGTCATGCCAATTACAAAAAAGCCTTTCTAGATTTTGTTGCAAACTATGTTCCTCACAAAAAAAGGGGACAGATTTATTTATTCGAACATAATAAAAAAACAAATAAATCTGTCCCCTTTTCTCCAGCTTCATTTTATTACTGGCCGCCCCACAACATTAAACTTTGGCTATTCCTCAGACTCGCAATTTAATAAGACACACACACCACCCTCTTTTCCGACGAGACTTATTGGTTTCTTAGTCGCTCCCCCATCAACGGAAATTTCAACCATGAGATTTTGATTTTCAAAGGTCTTCAACTCCTTAATTAGTTGAGAGATAGTTTTCCCGCGCGCAATCCAATCTGGGACTTTAGATTCATTCATATCAATCACCTATGCGCTCCATATTCACATCAAACGTTCCGGATCTTGTTTCTCTAGAGCCAAGATCCTTAACCGACTTAGCTGCTTTCCAAGCACCGCCGTTATGGCCGTCTAAATCTCTAGTAATATATAGATTACCTCGCTTAAAAACAGCCTGCCCACCGTGCACTGTTTCATTAATTTTTTTGCAAAAAGGGGACAAATTTATTTTTCCATGCCCGACCTCGGTCTGCCCTGCCCTCGACGCTCGATACGAACTCCTAAAATCTTTCCTACTGACTTTAGAATCCTCAGGCACAAAAAATAAAACCAGATTATTAAAGAGCGAAATTACGAAAACCTCAAATCCCCCAAAAGCCCAGCCCAGAAGTGATGTGATCTGATTCCGCGCTCCCGGCTAAGAGCCGCTGAAAATAAATCTGTCCCCTTTTTGCCTTTTTCAAGGCCGGTGTTGAGGATTAGTAATGATCAAGAAAACTCTATTTTGCAATCTGACAGAGGGATCGAGCGGCCATCGGAAATAACCAATTGATCACCTTTGATTTGGGCGAGTAACAGACCAAGGCCAATTGCCCCTGCCTCAATATCTTTTCTCCAACCGTCAAGATCACCATGATAGGAAATCGCGTAAAAAAGAGGCCCCGAGGGCGGGGTGACTTTGCACCCGCGATCATTTACCCCTCCACGAACAGCATTCGGAGGCTCAGAAAAGCACGTAATGTTATTAAATTGTTTTCGGAATTTGTTTTTCCCATCGTCCGAAAAATAAACAACTTGCTGCCCATCCACAACCGTAACACCAGGTACATTTCGAGAGTTCGACTGCTCGATTTTTCCACCCAGAATTTTTTCTAACGTCTCCCGATCACTACTCATTTCACACCTCACTTTGTTTCCGGGGTAATTACAAACTTAAAGTTTGTGACGCCCGCATCGGTAAACACCTTCGAATAGTAACTAGCTAGTTCTGGGCTGTTTGTATGATAAATAGCACCGCCATCGAAACCAGAGGAGTATTTCTTCGCCTGATCTACCATTTTCGTCTGTTCAGCTACTGACCATGGCTTCGAGCCAGCCGGGCTTTCTGGGTTCCGAATAGAACTAGCCCAGTCATCGACAAATTTGGCTTCAATAGCTGCGAAAAATGGGACAGATTTATTTAATTTTCCGTGCTCTTTGTTACTTAAATAAATCTGTCCCCTTTCCCATTCTGGGCATAAGCAATCTCCTTCCTTAGAAAATCACAGCCTAGCAGATGGGTGGAAAATAAATCTGTCCCCTTTTCCAGTTCCGGTGTCAAATTTTCGGTGCTCATTGCTATTTTCCTTTCGAAAGTCCAGTAGACGGATTGAAATTTCGCGGCGTTGTATTCAATCCGCCATTTTGAACAACCCCATTTCGGACACTTCCCCAAAGCTGGGATCCGTCTGACTGTATTTGGGCAAACCTCTGGTTACCAAATCGGTCAGTGCCCAACCTATTCGCGGGATTGTTAGTCAAATTAACAAGCGCTTGCTGATTCTCTGGAGTATCCACCAGATGGCCCACATCGTCACGGAAGATATGAGACAGCTGAGATGAGTTGGTAGGCAAGCTATTGTTCGTGGCTTCTAAGCCTTCCGATGCTGCCCCTTTTGCACCATCAAACCGTTAAATCAGTCTGACATGTGCTTTAGCTCTTCCTCCATAAATCGTAGAACCTCTACTGGGTCTCGCTCAACAATCCCCACATAATGCTCATACTCATTCACTAGCAGCGGGTAGCCCATAACATAGCTAATTTTGAACGCATCAAAAAGAGACTTGTAGCCAGGGCGCAACTGAGTGATACAAAACTCCCAGCCTGCTGGAATCCTAGCGTCAACCAATCGAAATAGACTGCTCGGAGCCCAAAAAGGAGGTTGTTCAGGAACCCGCACTAAAAAATCCACCCGATCAAAAATAAACAACAGCGCATACACCAAGTAACTTTCTCCAATACTCAAAAGAGAATAGTCAGTTTGATCGGATAAGCAAAAAGGGGACAGATTTATTTTTCCATATCCGACCTCGGTCTACCCTGCCCTCGACGTTCGATACGAACTCCTAAAATCTTTTCTACTGACTTTAGAGTCCTAAGGCACAAAAAATAAAACCAGATTATTAAAGAGCGAAATTACGCGAACCTCAAATCCCCCCAAAGCCCAACCCAGAAGTGATGTGATCTGATTCCGCGCTCCCGGCTAAGAGCCGCTCAAAATAAATCTGTTCCCTTTTTGCGGCTAATTCGATCATGCGGTGATCTTGGATGCGGACTCTCTCGATGCCATGCATCTGTATGTCGCGATGACTCGCGGTTCCAAGTCGCTCACTATTATCGGCACTGACAGGCGAGTGCCTGTGAGTAGAGACTTATGAGCACGCCGATCAGTTCGGATTTTTTTTGGCGCTCCTCCAATTTCTTTCGCCCCAACTCAATATACGAGATTAAATCTCTCGATTATCTTTTTAGATAAAGCACTTGCATCCCTCCCCAAGGAAATAAAACACCCTTCAAAGGATCCACTAGTCAAAATCAAGTTATTGCCTTCATAACAAGCTGAAACCAATACTGAATACGGGCCAAAATCACGTGCTTCTTCTTCGATGCTCAGAGTTTTCAATACGATACTCACAAACTCTTCAAACTTTTCCTCCTCGTAATCATCGAAAAATATGAAATGATTAGTTTCAGAATTTGACTCGGAAAATCGAAACATAATATTACATCCCCAGCCCATTATTAACAGATGTTCGAGAAGACTGGGACTTTTCTATGATCTTCGACCATAGCTCATCTCCTGACAGACCTTGACCCGAATATTTATTCACAATCTCGCTCCAAGTTCTATTTGGGTCAGTCTTACTCAAGGATTCAGACAATGTCCTATTAGACATTAACTCTCTTGCCGTTGACCTCAAATCATTTCTCATATCAAAAGCCTGCTTCGCCTGCTCCTCCAAGGAGGCGCTACTGTTAATACGCGTTGGAATTTCTGCTTCTTTAGATAAATACCAAGCTCTAGCCTCTCTATCAGTTAAGCTTTTTGGCTGTGCTAAATCATCCCACCATTTAGCATAGGACACAGAGTCGTCTATCGCTTTTGGACCAGCCTTCTCACCCGTCAACAGGAGAGATTTGCCCTCAATCAGCTTCCCTGTCCCCTTGAACAGCGCAATTTCCATCGCTGAACGCGCAGCCGCGGTCCCATAGTCACGCATCGGGTTAACATCACCCGGGTAGGTATCAGAACTGAACGAATCAAGTACCTTTTGCCCCTGAGTGTGTTGATAAGGCGTTAGCAGCTCCCCTGTCGCCTGCATCCCATCGTGAAAGGAAAGCGCACCGCCCAAACCAGAAAGCGCTGGTGCCGCACAGCCCACAATTGTCACGCAGGCTGGTGCAGACAGTATTGCACCTCCGAATCCTCCAGCAGCTCCAATCGCCCCCAGCACAGCACGCCCCGCGTTTCCAGAACGCTTCAGCGCCTCGTCATTCTTTAGCAAATTGTCGTTAGCTTTATCCCAGCGCCCGTATTCATCAAAAGCGCCCGTTGCCATCAGTTGCTTCTGAGCATCTTTAAAGTTTCCGCCATCCAATTCGAGTTCGCGGATCGCTTTGTAGTTAGGGTCCTCAACCGGAACGGAGGCACTGCAATGCACCAAGGCACAGGCGGCAGCTTTCAATTTATAGGCGTTGTTCGGATCGTCTTTCTGCAACGCCTCAAGGGCGATCGTCTCTTTTTGATGCAGTTGGCGGTTGTATTGATCCGCCATTTGCGACACCCAAGACGCCTTATTGACATCACCTCCTGACAAGCCTGCCGCAGTCAAACCAACAATCTGCGCGACCCCTTGCCTCAACTCCGGTTGCTTGTCGAATGTGTCGTTCAGAACCTGTGCCATTGCCTGACTTGCACCAGCAGCAATGGCCCCCGTTTTGAAGTCCCCGCCCGTGGCACTCGATACCGCACCACCAAACAACGCATGCATGGATACACGGGCCGCACCTCCCTCAGCCCACATCGCCATGCCTGTGGTGTCCCCCGCATTCTTTGCGGCCTGCCAATGCTCTTGGGCATAGCTTCCCACAAAGTTAAACGCTGTCGCGGCCGCCACGTTCCCGGCCTGGGAAACCAGACCACCCGTAACGTTCTTGCCCAGGCTTCCGCCACCAATCGCGGTTTGGATGGTGCCGGTAGCCACACCCTGAGCTCCCGCGTGAACCGCAAACCCTCCAATCCCCTCCAAGGTATTGAGATCAAAGCCTTTGGTCAGGTTATTGAAAGGCTTGGTAGTTCCCCCCAGATTAGGATCGATGACGCCCGTGGTGAAACCTGCGGCCAATCCGGAAATCAGCGCGTTCTTTAAGCTGTCACTACTGAACGTATCTTTGAAAGCCGCCCCGAGATTGCCTTTGTTGTTGATTACGCTGACAGCTCCCGTGCTGGCTAACGACGTCAAGGCCCCCGTCGCGATAATGTTCCCCAGCCCTGCTGATGTGGCGGCTACTGCTGCGCTCGTTGACGTTGCTGCGGTCGCTGCTGTGGCAGCGGCCATGGTCGAGCCTGCGCCTGCGCCTGCGGCGCTGCCTGCTGATGCTGCCAGCGCACTGGCACCACCCGCCGTCAGAACAGTAACGATAATAATGATCGCCAGCATCGCCCCTTGTCCGAGGCTGGAGTTGCTGTACTTATACGAGTCGTGCGTTTCCTTGATCAGTTTCCAATCAACATCTCCACGTTTCTCCGCGTCCTTCAGCCAAGCCATCTGTGGATCGGCCTTGACCATCGCATCAATTGCCTGGCTAACCGTCTGTTGATTGACTTGTTTGACATCAATATGCAGACCATCAACAGCCTTGATCGCGATTTCACCCTTGGCAACCATTTGGGTCTGCCTAAGGGTTTCATCAGTATTGCCCTTGCCACTCATGCTGTTCCAGGCAAGGCTGCTTTTGCTCTTGGCGTGGCTCTCCTGATCGAGATCCTTGACGCCCTCAAAGGTCACGCCACCACCGCTGGCGACGATCAGGTCGTTGCCACTGTCCAGTTTGGCAGCCTGGTATGTTTGGTCGCCCTGACTCTGAATCGTGAGGTCACCACCGGTTTTGATTTCGCTACCGACATTGACGACCTTGGTCACTTCATCTCGCTGGGTTTGTTTGCTCCCGAAACTTCCCTTTTTCTTCATGTCATACAGCGAGTAATCACTGTCTTCCGCGGCCAGCAACCCCAGTTTTCCACCCGCCACCAAGTACGCTTCGTCACCCGCAGTGACACGACTGGCAATCATCGCCAGATCCTTACCAGCACTCAGCGAAACATCCCCACCCGCACTCAGCGTGGTCGAGACCTGACTCACATGATCTTCCTGCGCCTTCACCTTCTTCAGGTTCAACGCCGAATGCTGCTCATCCGCCGCAGAGATCAGGCTCAGATTCTCCGTTGCCGACATCGCCACATCCCGCTTGGCATCAATCCGGCTGGCAATCGCAGTCAAATCCCGGCCCGCCACCGCGCTTAGATCGCGCCCCGCCGTCACCGAAGAACCATTCTGCGTCACTGAGCTGCTGTTGTTGCGCGCGCTGGTGTTGGCGTTGCTGTTCACCTGCTCCACCGACCCGAAACTCAGGTCGCGCCCGGCCTGGATCGTGGTGTCGCGCCCGCTTTGCAGCACGCTGCCTTGGGTTAAGAAGTCGCGTCCGGCCCTGATGCTCAGGTCGTTGGCCGCTTCGATACGCGCCGCGCTGTTGAGGAAGTCGCTGTGTTCACTGATCAGGCCGTCGCTGCTGTCGTGGCCGGTGACGGTGCGTTCGTTGATCACGTCGCCATTCACGGCGGTCATGGTCACGTCGCGGCCGGCGATGATGCCGCCCGCCTTGTTGACGATGTTGTTGCCCGCCAGCAGGTCCAGGCGGTTGCCTGCTTCGATCAGGCCGCTGTTGATCAGGTCATTGCCGGCCTTGGCCGACAGGTTGTTGCTGGCGCGCAGGGTGCCGACGTTGTTCAGGTCTTGCCCGGCGATCAGGCTGACATCGTTACCCGCAATCAGCGCGCCGGTGGGTGCCAGGCGGTTGTTGGCGTTGGCCAGGTACAGCACCGGCACCAGCACTTCTTCGCCGTTGACCACGCTCTTTTCCAGCCAGACGATGTCGTGGGTCAGGGCCGCGACTTGTTCGGAAGTCAGGTTTACCCCTACGGAAAGGTTCAGCGTTTGCTTGCTGGCGATGGCGTTGTCCATCAGGTGTTTGAACAGTTTTTCGTCGGTGGTTTGCCCGTCGAGAAAGCGTTGGCCGGTGCGCGCGACGACGGCTTGCTGGATCAGGCGTTGTTCGTAGCGCAATTGATCGGTTTCACTGAGTAAGTCAGCGGCACGAAAACATTGGCTTTTTGATGCCTTGCGCGTCTTTGCGCTGAAGGCTTATAGTCCGCCGGTCGCCCATATGGCGATTCAGGTTTGGCGACCTGACGGTAGAGAATGCGCAAGCTGGCGGCTTTTTTGCAGACACTTGTGCGCCCGCAAAGTCGTTTATGACGGCTGTGCGCGGGAGACCTTAGGGTCTGCCGGTTTTCTCTACTGCCGGTTCGCCAACCTGCGTACAGCTGTCACCCATACGTTTGGCGACGTTTGAGTGATGGCATCCATCACTTAAGTAGAGAGCTATAAAATGACCCGATACATGCCACTGACAGGCCACGATTCAACCATCCCCGCGCTGGTGATCGACACACACGCCCCTCTAGATGTTCTCTATGACGCCGCTGCTTACCGCATTCGTGCAGTGACTCAGTTTCTGGAAAACCTGGCATTTCGCGAGGAAATCAGCAGTGATGCGATTGTCCTTCACGACTTTGCGCTGTTACTGGCCATTCCATTGCGGGATGGTTGCGATCTCATGGATGTGATTGGGAGAAGATTGATTTCGCAAGACTTATAAATAAATTCGGGCGGCGTAGAGCCGCCCGATCTGGCTGAGCTCAGAGCCTAAGATATAAAAATAAAAGCCATTTTGTTAAAGAGCCCGCGCTTAAAGCTGATACTAAAAAATACGCACTAACCTAAAAACACACTCAAGCTTAAATAAGCTCGTCCTTTTCACCCTAACAACCTATGAAAATCAAATAAATCCGCCCAACTTTGCGCACTATCTTTACCCTATATAGACGAGTAATAATTTCTCACACCAGCAAGCATATCTATAATTTTATCCTTCTCAATATACGCTTCCTTCACATCAAAGTTCCCTACTCGCTCCCAATGACAGCCACCTACTCCATCTTGTTGCAACTCACTATGCCTCGCACCAAGAACCCTAACCAAATCATTATCCGAAACGGCAAAAACAGCATATCCAGAATCATTGATATTCTCCGTTGATGCTTGAAATCTGTAACTTTGCTCAAACTCTTCCGACTCATCCTCACCTATTAGCTCGGGAGAAATCATTCCAAGCAAATGAATGAAAGCAGACTTAGCATCCTTTTCAAAAATATTTTTATCATCCTGAAACACGTACAACGGATTCGAATTATCGAGGAGAGAGTAAACATCCACCCAGAGCGTAGACGTTTTTATTTCCTCCGGCAAAAAAAAACCATCAATACAAAAATGAAACATTCCATTCTTTGAAGTGCTATCCCCCCACTCTGGAAAACACTGTATTAGAATCGCAAAATTATGCGGATCACCAAATATCATACCTTTACCTCCCTTTGCCGCCTACACCTAGAAGTTTTTTAATGTCATTAGGGATATCACTTTTATTGAGCGGGTTTCTTGAATCATTTGTGCTCCCATTCCAATGAAATTCTCCGTTCGTTCCTTCAAACCGATGGACGCCCCCTATATCATCTATACCATATCTAACTTCTTTATTATTGTAAACTTTTGAGCTCGGGATAGAATTTTCGAAAATATTAATTGAATTCTTTGGCTCAATACCCGCATTCCCTCTATTCCCCTCCCCACCTAGAGTATGCTTAGGGTTTGACTTATAGTTCAATCCGTTGGATGCAACCGTTGAACTCGGTACCGGCAAAGCACTTCCTTTACCTTTCCCCGCTCCCGGCTTACCAGCCACCACACCAATACCGGCTTTAACACCTTCAGCGGTCAGCGCATCCAAAGCCCCGCCATCTGCGGACTTTATTTCTGCCGCAATTATATTAGTAGCAGACAAATTACTTTCAATAAAACTGCCAACCGCAAGAGCCGCCCCCCCTTTCCCCTGCGATCTTAACTGACTGACTAATTCAATTAATTTTTGGTCATCTCTAACAATCGATGTTGAAATAGACTTGCAAACATCAGGCGTACTAATGCAAATTTCACCCAGTTGCTCATTCCGCTGCTGATCGCGTTGAAGATATCGGTTTCGAACCTCCCTTTTTTCTTCTTCTGTTTTCTTGCTAGCAACCTCCTCAAGCATCTCCTCAACTTCGTGGTGAAACAGATAGTTGTACTGGGTCGCAGTACCCGCCACCCACGCTCCAGTCTGCAGGCTTTTCGCATCAGCACCATCTAGTACCGAAGCCGCAAGCACACCAATCAACTGCGAATTCATGACCAGCAAACCTTTCTTCTGGTCATCGGGTATGGCGGCGTAGTTCTTGGCGAGGCTATCTACCAATGCTTCAGTTACGCCAGCTGCCAGCGCGCCTGTGCGGAAGTCGCCTCCAGAAGCCTCTGCTGCCAACCCGCCCATCAAGGCATGCAACCCAATCTTGGTAATACCACCCTCTGCAAAGCGGTTCTTGGAAATATCCCCGACCAGGTTAAATCCATAAGCCGCAAATGCATTGGCCAAGCTATTTTGCAACGCCTCCCCAAGACGGGCTTCCCCTCCGAGCGCGCGATCCACCAAGACTGATGTTCCGTTTTGCAGTGCTTGGTTGGCCGTGAACTGCCCCACACCTTGCCAGGTACTCAGTGGACTTGTGGTAGCTACCGCGCCAGTGTTGGGTAGTGCGGTGGAAGTACTGGTCTGAGTGCTGGTCCACTTGTCATAAACACCAGCGGTCAAGCCAGCAGTGACACCGGACACCACATAGCCTCTCATCGCATCGCTCGAAGTCACATCCTTCAAGACAGCGCCCAGGTTGCCACGGTTATTGATGGTGCTGATTGCGGCGTTACTCGCCATGCCGCCGAGAACGACGCTGCCCGCAGCATTGGCCCAGCCCGCAGCAGAGGTAGCGGTGGCTGCAGCAGTCGCCCCTGCCATCGACGTCCCCGTCCCTGCAGCAGCAATTGCACCGCTGGCGGCACCCATCGTGAAGTACGTCACGATGATTGCAATGATGATTTGCGCGCCGGCGCCTAAGCCTGAATTGCTATATTTGAAACTTTCATGCAGCTCTTTAACCTGGCGCCAATCCACATCTCCGCGCTTCTCGGCCTCTTTCAGCCAAGCCAACTGCGGGTCGGCTTTAACCATCGCATCAATCGTCTGGCTAACCGTATTCTGATCGATCTGCTTGATATCAATCTTCAAGCCATCGACGGCTTTGATCACTACGTTGCCTTCTGCAACCATCTGCGTCTGGCGTAGAGTCTCGTCGGTGTTGCCCTTGCCCTTGGAGCTAGTCCAGGCCAGGTCACCCTTGCTCTTGGTGTGGCTCTCGTCGTGCAAATCCTTCACCGCCTCAAACGTCACCGCCCCACCACTGACAATCGCAATATCCCCGCCACTGTCGAGCTTCGCCGCTTGATACTTCTGGTCCCCGCCGCTCTGCAACGTCAGGTCGCCACCGGTCTTGATCTCACTCCCCACATTCGTCACCTGGGTGACTTCATCGCGCTGGGTTTTCTTGCTCCCGAAACTTCCCTTTTTCTTCATGTCATACAGCGAATAATCACTGTCTTCCGCAGCCAGCAACCCCAGCTTTCCACCCGCAACCAAATACGCTTCATCCCCCGCAGTGACACGACTGGCAATCATCGCCAGATCCTTACCAGCACTCAGCGAAACATCCCCACCCGCACTCAGCGTGGTCGAGACCTGACTCACATGATCTTCCTGCGCCTTAACCTTCTTCAGATTCAACGCCGAATGCTGCTCATCCGCCGCAGAGATCAGGCTCAGATTCTCCGTCGCCGACATCGCCACATCCCGCTTGGCATCAATCCGGCTGGCAATCGCAGTCAAATCCCGGCCCGCAACGGCGCTCAGGTCGCGCCCCGCCGTCACCGAAGAACCGTTCTGCATCACGGAGCTGCTGTTGTTGCGCGCGCTGGTGTTGGCATTGCTGTTCACCTGCTCCACCGACCCAAAACTGAGGTCACGCCCGGCCTGGATCGTAGTGTCGCGTCCGCTTTGCAGCACGCTGCCTTGGGTTAAGAAGTCGCGTCCGGCCCTGATGCTCAGGTCGTTGGCCGCTTCGATACGCGCCGCGCTGTTGAGGAAGTCGCTGTGTTCACTGATCAGGCCGTCGCTGCTGTCGTGGCCGGTGACGGTGCGTTCGTTGATCACGTCGCCATTCACGGCGGTCATGGTCACGTCGCGGCCGGCAATGATGCCGCCGGCCTTGTTGACGATGTTGTTGCCCGCCAGCAGGTCCAGGCGGTTACCCGCTTCGATCAGGCCGCTGTTGATCAGGTCATTGCCGGCCTTGGCCGACAGGTTGTTGCTGGCGCGCAGGGTGCCGACGTTGTTCAGGTCTTGCCCGGCGATCAAGCTGACATCGTTGCCCGCAATCAGCGCGCCGGTGGGTGCCAGGCGGTTGTTGGCGTTGGCCAGGTACAGCACCGGCACCAGCACTTCTTCGCCGTTGACCACGCTCTTTTCCAGCCAGACGATGTCGTGGGTCAACGCTGCCACTTGCTCGGAAGTCAGGTTTACCCCCACGGCCAGGTTCAGCGTTTGCTTGCTGGCGATGGCGTTGTCCATCAGGTGTTTGAACAGTTTTTCGTCGGTGGTTTGCCCGTCGAGAAAGCGTTGGCCGGTGCGCGCGACCACGGCTTGCTGGATCAGGCGTTGTTCGTAGAAACCGTCGCCCAGGCGCTTGGCGCTCTCGTCCGGGTTGTAGCCCAGGCCGGACAGCAGGTAGTCCGAGCTCATGAATTGCTTCATGTCGGTGAGTGCCGGGTTGGTTTCGATCAAGTATTTATGCGGCTGTGAAACCGCACTCTTGTCTGGCAGGCCCTGCACCCGGTTGACGGTCTGGCTGGCCACCGGGGTCGGTTGTGCTTCGGCGGGCTGGACGACGACCACGGCAGGTCGGCTGCCGGTGCTCGCGGCAGCGGGTTGTTCAACCGGGCTGATGACCGGTTGGGTCTCATGCGGCACCGGCGCTACCGGAACCACCACGGACGGCGGTGGTGTGCCGACGGCAACCTGTGCATCGTGGGCCAGCGGTGTCAGGCCTGGCAGGCTGAGGTCGGGGCGTGAGCTCCCCGGCGTAATGGCCACAACGCGGGTATCGCGATCCACGGTCGACAGGCCCGGTACGTTCAGGTTGGGGCGAGCGCTGCCAGACGGTGCGCCATCGGGTGTGGTCAGCACAATTCGGGCATCGCGCTCGGCGGGTGTCAGGCCAGAAAGGTCGACGTTCGGACGCGACACATCGACCGCTGGCCGGGAGCCGTCAACGGCGTTCTGGGCATCGATGCCATCGACATGGCTGATCGTGCCACCGCTGGTGCGGCCAGGTTGCAGCGTTCCTACGTCGGCGCTGCCCACGCCGGCAACGTTAATGGCGCTGGCACTGGCATTGATTCCACTGGCCTCGCGGGCCGTCACCGAGACCTGGCGGTTGTTGGCGGCGAGTTGGGTGACCTCCTCCAACTGGATCGTCCGACCTTGAGTTTCGGGAAGGTTCTGCTGGCGTTGCGCCAAACCGACGCTCGCAGCGCCAAGAGTCCAGCTTTGCGGCCCTGCATTGGCTTGAGCGGCCTGCCCGCTGCTGGCGCCCTGCCCGCTCAGTCGGAACAAACCGTTCTGGCCGGTAGGCAGGCTGAAGCCCGGAAGCGCGATGGGATTGACTTGCTGTTGAGCCAAATCAGGTGGCAACTGCGAGTTGATGGCGATCGCTGTCGAGTAGCCGCTACCCGCGCCTGTGTCAGTCTTGGTGCGGCCCGCCGCTACATAGGCATAGTAAGGACGAACCACACTGTTGTTGATGTTCTGGGCGGCATTAAGCGCAACGTTGCCACCGGCCTGGATGATTGCATCGTAGGACTGGCCATCGCTTTTAAGGGTGGTGATGGTTTGCGAGAGCTTGCCGCCGCCCATGAGGCTCAGGAAATAGCTGAGGTCTGCCTCGACGGTCGCCGATGGCGTGGGGCTATTTTTAGCGTTGAAGTTGGCGGCCGCCGGCAAGGCTTGGAAAATCTGCGAGACAAAGTTCCAGTAGGTCCGAGTGGTCTTGATCGCCTGGGCTTGCACGCCCTGGTTATTGATGGTGGTCGCGTTGGCGTTGAGGTTGCCCGTCGCGGCAATGGTGCTGCTCAGGTTGTTGAGGGTCTGGGCGTTGATCTGCATGTCAGCGCCACTGCTAAGCCCCGAAGCCACGCTGCTGCGGGTAACGTTCAAACTATCGATTTCATCGATCTGCCACAGGCCGTTTCGACGGCCTTTGCTACGGAAGTCACAACCGGCGCCCGGGATCAGGTTGCAATCAAGTTCGGTGATCTTCACCGAGCTTTTTTCATGTGCCGAATACTCCAGCACGTCCCTGACGTTATTGACGGTCATGGCATTGATCGTCAGGTTCTTAGCGCTCTCGATAGTGCCTGAACGGTTATCCAGCAGATCGGCTTTGGTCTGGTTCGGGTCTTTGCCAATCAGTACGTCACCCAGTCCATAGACATCGGCATAGGCGTTGGTGAAGCTGTTGGCCAGCAACTGCATGTCGCCGCCGCTGGTGATCAAACCCTTGCTGTTAACCAGGGTGTTGGTGCTGAGGGTCAGGTTGGCACCCGTGGCCAGCGTGCCCGTATTGCTGACCTCTGCGGCTGTGAGGGCCATAGTGTTAGCGGAAGTCAGGCGCCCGGCGTTAGTGAGCTGCCCGCCGACGTTGATCGTACTGTCTTGTCCGCCGGCAACACTCGCCGCCGTACTCAGGTTCACTGAGCCGGCAGTCAGGCCCAGGTTACCCACGCTGCTGTAACGCCCATTGCCGCCATAGCTGCCGGCCAGCGTTAATTGCGCCGTGCCATCGCTGGCGATCAAGCCATCGTTGTTCCAGTTACCGCCACTGCCGACAAGACTGTCAGACGCCAGCAACTGCCCGCTGGCGGTCTGATTCAAAGTATTGACGTTCACCGTCAAACGCCCGGCCTGGATAACACTGCTGTTGGTCCAGTGGTCTGCGGCCAGGGTCAGGCCACCTCGCGTCACCACGTTGCCACCGGCATCGATAAGGTTGGCGGTGGCAATATCAAAGGTCCCGGTGCCGCTGTGCAGCAAACTGCCGCCCTGGTTCTGGAAGCCTGCGGCATTCAGGGTCAGGTCGCTGGTACGGCTCTCGACGCGGCCATTGCGATTGTCGAACAGGCCTGCGATCTGGAAATCGGTCTTGCCGCTGCCGCCCATGGCGCGCAATTGGCCGCCCTGATTATCAACGCTGTTGGCGCGCACGTTGAGCAGGGTGTCGCTTTCGATAATCCCCGCATGGTTGCTGAGTTGGCCGCTGAGTCCCAGCTCAATTAGGTTCGCCGCCACTTGGCCTGAGCTGTTATCCAGCCCTACCCCACCGACGCGTAGCAGGTCCTTGGCGTACAAGCCGCCATAGGCGTTGGCGAAATAATTGGCGTTGACCACTGCGTCGCCATTTTGCGCTGCGATGCGGCCGTGCTGGTTGTCGACACTGCCGGCCACCAGGTGCAAACGCTGGCCTTGAATCACGCCAGCCTTGTTGCCCAGGCTATAGCCGTTGAGCAGCGTGTCGCCGACGTTGGCATCCAGCAGGCCCTTGAGGCTGGCCAGTGTGCCCGCCTGGTTATTCAGGGTGTTGGCCCTGACGCTCACGTCACCGGTCTGCGCCAGCAGCTTGCCGCCTTCGTTATCAAGGTCGCCGCTGACGTCCAGGCTCAAACCGCTCTGGCCCTGCACCACACCCGCACGGTTGCTCAGGCCAACGGCCTTCACCTGCAGGTCGGCACCCTGGCTGTAGATCAAGCCGTCGGCGTCGTTTTGCAGCAGGCCGGTGCTGGTGATTGCCAGGCGGTCCTTGCCGGCGATGGTGCCGCGCTGGCGGTTATCGATACCGCCGGCGAGCAAGGTCAGCAGGCCTTGGCTGGCGATCTGGCCGCCCTGGTTGTTGACCTGAACCGCGCGTTGCAACAGCAATGCGCCAGCGCTGGCCAGCTTGCCGTTGGTGTTGTCGAGGGTGCCCAGCAGGCTCAGGGTCAGGCTGCCATTGCTGGCCAATGTGCCGCCCTGGTTGTGCAGATCTGTGGCGGTGACGGCCAGCGTTTGCTGTGCATTGACGGTGCCGGCCTGGTTGCCCAAGGTGGCGGCTTGCACGTCAAGGTCGGTGCCGCTGTCGATCAGGCCACCGTTGGCGTTGTTCAGCAAACCGCTGACGACGAGGCTTTGCCCCGCGCCGCTGGAGAGAATACCGCCGCTGTTGTCGAGGCTGGCGGCACTGACGCTCAATGCACCTTGGCTGACCAGTGCACCGGCACCCCCATTGAGCATCTCGCCGGAAAGGCGCACATCCACCGCGCCGTTGCGGCTGGACAAGGTGCCGTTGTTGCGGTTGTCGAGGCTGCCACCGCCGACGTTCAGGCCCTGCCAACCTGAGATCAGGCCGTTCTGGTTGATCAGGTTGGCCGCGTTGACCGTCAGCACCTGGCTGCTGATCAACTTGCCGCCGCTGTTGTCCAGGGTGCCGGTGTTCAGGGCCAGGTCTTGCTGACTGGAAAGCTCGCCGTTCTGGTTGTTGAAGGCGCGCAGACGGTTGAGGGTCAGCGGGCCTTTGGCGAGGATCAGGCCGTTGCGGTTGTCCAGGTCGCTGTTGTTCAGGTCCAGGGTCACGCGCTGTTCGCCCACCACGCGGCCGCCGGCCAGCGCCAGTGCGCGGAGGTTCAGGTCCATCGCACCTTTGGCGGACACTTCACCGCCGCTGCCGGTGTCAAGGCTGGCGGCGCTCAGGTTGAGGCTGCCCTGGCTGTTGATCAGGCCGGCAGCGCTGTTGTCCAGGGCCATGGCACTGAGGGTGACGCCCGCTGCACCGAGCAGGCTGCCGTTCTGGTTGTTCAGGTTGGCGCTGTGCAGGGTCAGCATTTGAGTGGCGCTGATCAGGCCTTGGTCCTGGTTGTTGAGCAGGCCGTCGCTGGTCAGTTGCAGGTCGCTGCGACTGGTCAAGGTGCCGCCCCGGTTGTCCACGGCGCCTGCGTGTGCGTTGAGGCTGGCGGCGCCGATCAGGCCTTTGACGTTGGCCAGGGCCTGGTTGAGGCGCAGGGTCAGGCCTTGGTTGCTCAAGAGTTTGCCGTTGCTGTTGTCCAGGCTTTGCGCGGCCAGGGTGAAGGCTTGGGCGCTGGAGATTTCACCGTTCTGGTTGCTGACGGTCGTGAGGTTATTGAGCAGCAATGGACCGACCGTGTTGATCAGCCCGCCCTGATTGTTCAACTGACCGTTGTTCAGGTCGAGGCTCAGGCTGCTGTTACTGAAGAGCTTGCCGCCCTGCTGGTCAAGGCCGGTGACGCTGGCGGTCAGGGCCTTGGCGCTGCCGATGCTGCCGCCGTTGTTCACTTGGCTGGCTGTCAGGTTCAGGGTGTCGCCGCTGTTGAGGCGCCCGCTCTGATTATTCAGCACGCCAGTGCTGACCGCCACCGCGCCCTTGCCGCTGATACTGCCTTGCTGGTTGCCCAAACTGGCGCTGCTCAGTACCAAGGCGCCGTCGGTGACCAGTTCACCGTTCTGGTTGTTCAACTGGCCTGTGATGCCGACGTTCAAACCCAGAGCGCTGGAAAGACTGCCTCGGGTGTTATTAAGGCTGCGTGCCTTGATGTCGAGGGTGCCTTCACTGCTCAGCAGGCCCTGGCTGTTGTCCAGGTCACCGTCCAGCGTCAGCTGCAACGGTTGCTGGCTGAGGATTTTGCCACCGGTGTTGTCCAGGCCGGTGCCCGTCAGCAACAGGCGCTGGCCACTGAGTTTGCCGCCCTGGCGGTTGAGCAGTTGCTCAACCGCCAGGTTCAGGCCGCTGGCCGCGAACACCTGGCCGCTGTCGCTGTTGTCCAGGCGCTGGCCGGTGATGCTGAGGTCCGCGTTGCTGGTCAGTTCGCCGGCGCGGTTGTCGAGGCTGCCTACGTCGAGTTTCAGCGCTTTTGTGGCGCCTACCAGACCGCCCCGGTTATCAAGGCTGGCGCCGCTGACGTGCAGGGTCTGGGTGCCGATCAATTGGCCTTTGCGGTTGTCGAGGCGGTTGACGTTGACGGCCAGTTCGGCCTTGCCGGCGATCTCGCCGCCACGGTTGTCCAGGTTCGCGGCGGTCAGCAGCAAGGCGCCGTCGCCAATCAATGTGCCGCGCTGGTTATCGATCAGGTCGCTGGCGCTGATATCCAGGCCGCCACGGCTGCTGAGCAGACCGTCGGTGTTGTCCAGGCTTGCACTGCGGCTGATGAGGCTGGCGCTGCTGACAAGGCCTTTGACGTTGGCCAGGGCCTGCTCGACGCGCAGGGTCAGTGCCTGGTTGCTGATCAGCTTGCCGTTGCTGTTGTCGAGGTTGCGGGCGGCCAGGGTGAAGGCGTTCTGGCTGGAGATCTCGCCGTTCTGGTTGTTGAGGTTGCCGAGGTTTTTCAGCACCAGGATCGGCGCGTTGATCAAGCCGGCGTTGTTCACCTCGCCGTGGTTCATGTCCAGGTTCAGTTGCGTGTTGCTGAACAGCTCACCGCCCTGTTGGTTAAGGCCGGTAAAGTTGGCGTTCAGGGTGCCGGCGCTGGCGATGCGGCCACCGTTGCTGAGCTGGGTGGCCGTGAGGTCAAGGCGGTCGGCACTGATCAGGCGGCCGCCCAGCGTGTTGTCGAACAACCCGGTGTTGAGGGTCGCGGCGCCCTGGCTTTTGAGCAGGCCCTGCTGACTGTTGTCAAGACGGGTGCTAGTCAGCGTGAGGCCTTGGGCGGTTTCAACGATACCGCCCTGGTTGAGCAAATCACTGGCGCTGGTGATGCCCAGTGTGCCGGCGCTGGAAATACTGCCGCCGGTGTTGTCGATACGTTGGCTGCCCAGCGTCAGGGTGCCTTCGCTGCTGAGCTTGCCCTGGGTGTTGTCCAACCCCGCTGCCAGCTGAATGGCCAGCGCACGCTGGCCGGCAAAGGTGCCTTGGGCGTTGTCCAGGCGCGTACCGGTAAACCGCGCCTCCTGGGCGAACACCAGCCCCTTGGCCTGGTTGATCACCTGGGCCACGGTCAATTGCAGGGTGGTCCCGGCCAGTAGCTTGCCGCCGCTGTTGTCCAAGGACTGGCCGCTGAGTTCGGCGTCTATCTGGCTGGAGATTTCACCGGCGCGGTTATCCACGCTGTCGACCTTGAGTTTCAGCGCTTTTGTGGCCCCTACCAAACCGCCGTCGCGGTTATCGAGGGTGGTGCCGCGAAGGGTCAGATTGCCTTGGGCAACCAGCTCGCCACCTTGCTGGTTCAACACGCTGAGGGTGGCGTCCAGGTCGCTCTGGCTGGCGATACGGCCTTTGCTGTTATTGACGTTATCCAGGCTCAAATGCACCGGCCCCACGGCGCTGATCAAGCCGCCCTGGTTGCTCAGCGACTGGCCGGTAACGCCCAGGGCCTGCTTGCTGTTGAGCACTCCCTCACGGTTGTCCAACTGGCCGAGGTGCAGGTTCAAGTCCTGATTGGCGCGGATCACGCCAGTGCGGTTATCCAGGCTGTTGCCGCGCACGGTCAGCAGGTTTTGCCCGGAAACACGCCCGCCACGGTTATCCAGGCTTGTCGCCTGAATATCCACGAGCCCTTTGGCCAACACACTGCCTTTGGCCTGGTTGTCCAGCAAGCCGGCGACGTTCACCGCCAGGCTGCCGTCGCTGACCAGGCTACCGGCCTGGCTGTTGTCCAGGCTCGCCGAAGCGACCTGCAAGCGCTGGCCGGCGCCCACGGTGCCGCCCTGGTTGGTCAACGCGCCCAGGGTCGTGAGGTCGAGGCTCACATCGCCCATGACCTGACCGTTGCGGTTGTTCAAGGTCATGGCGTTGACCACGCTGGCACCAGCGCTGGAAACTTCGCCGTCGACGTTCAGCAAGGCACCGGCCAACGTCAGGGTCAGGTCCCTGGTACTGCTGAACTCCCCTTCGCTGTTGTCCAGGCTCGCCGCTTGCGCCGTGAGCCCGGCCGCTGAAATCTGGCCTTTGAGGTTGATCAGCGCCTGCTCGATCTTGAGGCTCAGGGCCTGGTCACTCAGCAGTTTGCCCCCGGTGTTATCCAGGCTTTGTGCCGCCAGGCTGAAGGCTTGTTTGCTGGAGATCTCGCCGCCCTGGTTGGCGACACTCGACAGGTTCTTGAGCACCAGCGGGCCAGGCGCATTGATCAAGCCACCGGCGTTGTTCAGATGGCCCTTGTTCATGTCCAAGGTCAAGGCGCTGAGGCTGTAAAGCTCGCCGCCGTCCCGTTGGTCGAGGCCGGTGAGGCTGGCGGTGAGGGCCTTGGCGCTGGCGATGCGGCCCTTTCCGCGGTTGTCCACCTGCCCGGCTGCCAGGTCGAGGCGGTCGGCGCTGGTGAGGCGTCCGCCTTGCTGGTTGTTGAAGGCGCCGGTGGTGACCTGCACGGCACCGTCACCGATGATCTTGCCACCCTGGTTGTCGAGGCTGGCACTGGTCAAGGTCAAGGCGACAGCACTGAGCAACTCGCCCTTTTGGTTGCTGATGGCATCTGTGGTTGCCAGTACCAAAGGCGCGGCACTGCTGATGTGCCCGCGGTCATTGTTGAGGCTGGCCGCGTGCACGCTCAAGCCGCCGTCGCTGCGCAGAGCGCCTTGCTGGTTGCTCAGGTCACCGCTCAATGCCATGGACAGGTTGCGCTTGGCGTACAGGCTGCCCTCGCCGCTGTTATCCAGTTGCGCGGCGTTCAGGCTGATCGATCGCTGCCCGGAAATGATGCCCTTGAGTTGGTTGTCCAGGCGCTGCAAGGTCAGCTGCATCTCGCCGTTGGCCAACAGGCGTCCACCTATGCTGTTGTCGAGCCGGCTGCCGGTGAGTGTCAGGTCGGTGACGCTGGAGACTTCCCCGGCGCGGTTGTCCAGGGTGTCTATCACCAGGGTCATGGCCTTGCCCGAATTGACCAGGCCGCCGTCGCGGTTATCCAGCGTCGTACCATTAAGCTGCAGCTGCTGCGTCGCCACAACGCTGCCGCCGCGGTTGTCGAATTGGCCGACGGTCAGGCTCAGGTCGCTCTTGCCGGTGAGACGGCCTTTGGCCTGGTTATCCAGGCTGGCGGCGGTCAGTTGCAATTGGCTGCTGGCGGCAAATAACCCGGCCTGGTTGAGCAACTGCCCGCTGATCAAGGCGTTCAGGGTGCCGTCGCTGGTGAGTGTGCCCTGGGTGTTGTCCAGGCTCGCAGCCGTCAGGTTCAACGCCTGGCCCGTGACAAGGCGGCCATTGCGGTTAGATACAGCGCCCGAGTGATCAAGGGTGAGCAGCTTGTCTCCCTGGATCAGGCCATGGCTGTTATCCAGTGACGCGCCAGCCAGGGTGGTGGTGGCGCCGAGGATTTCGCCTTGCTGGTTGTCCAGTGCCGATTCAACGTACGCGGCCAGGCCGTCGCGAACCTTGAGGGCGCCTTCGGCATTCACCAGGCTGTTCGCCCGCAGATCCAGCCCGGTGGCGGAAACCAGGCCCTTGGTATTGTCCAGAGCCTTGCTGATACGCACCACCAGCCCTTGTTCACTGAGCAACTTGCCGCGACGGTTATCCAGGTTATCGGCGGTGAACGTCAGCGCCTGGGTGCTGGATATTTCCCCGCCCTGGTTATCCACGCTGGCAAGGTTACTCAGCAGTAACGCGCCCGGAGCATGGATCAAGCCGCCTTGGTTGTTCAGGTAGCCGTGGTTCAGGTCCAGGCTTACGCCCGCCTGGCTGTAGAGGCGTCCGTCGCCGTGTTGGTCAAGGCCGGTAACGGATGCGGTGAGTTGCTGCTGGCTGGTGATGCGCCCGCCGTCGCTGTTGTCTACCTGCCCTGCGGTGAGAGCGAGCGTGCCGTCGCTGTTGAGCGTGCCCTGGGCATTGTTCAACCCGCCGCTGACCGAGAGCTGCAGATGGTCCTTGGCGTAGAGGCTGCCCTTGGCGCTGTTGTCGAGGCTGGCGGCAGCCAGTTGCAGGTTGGCACCCGCTGTTAACTGACCGGTCTGGTTGAGCAACTGCCCGACAATGCGCGCCGTCAACCGAGCATCACTGGTCAACTTGCCGCCGCTGTTATCCAGGCTCGCGGCGGCGATATCGAACGCTTGCGCACCAAACAGCGTGCCCTGACGGTTATCCAAGGCGCCCAGGCTGTTGAGGTTCAGCGTGGCATCGCCCTGGAGCAAGCCTTGGCGATTGTCCAGGGAGCCTGCATTGACCGAGGCAGTGCGCGCGAGCAGCTTGCCGTTGCGGTTATCCAGCGCACCGTCGACCTGCAACGCTGCGCCTTCGGTGGCACTGACCGTGCCACCCAGGTTACTCAGGCTGTCGGCATGCAATTCCAGCGTCTTGGCCGACACCAGGCCCTTGGTGTTGTCCAGCGCGCGGGCGATGCGCAGGGTCAGCGCCTGTTCACTGAGGACCTTGGCGTTGCTGTTGTCCAGTGTCTCGGCAACCAGGGTAAACGCACGACTGCTGGAGATTTCACCCCCTTGGTTGGCGACGCTGTTGAGGTTGCTCAGCAGCAACTGACCCGGTGCGGTGATGGCACCGCCCTGATTGTTCAGGTGGCCGCGATTGAGGTCCAGGCTCACATCGCCCTGGCCGAACAGCCGGCCGTCATTGTGCTGATCCAGCCCGGTCACGCTGGCGCTCAGCGACTGGCCACTGCTGATGCGCCCGCCATCGCTGTTGTCCACCTGGCCGGCTTTCAGGTCCAGCTTGGCGTCACCGCGCAAGGTCCCTTGCTGGTTGTTCAGGGCATCGCCCAGCAACAGATGGAGCTGATTGTTCGCGTACACGCTGCCCTGGCGGTTATCCAGGGTGGTTGCGTTGAGTTTCAACACACCGACCGCCCCGAGGTTGCCGGCGCGGTTATCGAGGGTGTTGCCGGCCAGGGTCAGGTCGGCTTTGCTGCTGATGCGTCCCTGGCGTTGGTTATCGAGGCTGCCCAGGTTCAGGCTGAGGTTGCCAGTGGCCGCCAACAGGCCGACCTGGTTAAGCAAGTGCCCGGAAATGGCGGCGGCCAAGGCGCCGTCGCTGGTGAGCTTACCGTCGGTGTTGTCCAGGCTCGCTGCAGTGAGCGTGAAGTGGCTGCCCGCGGCCAGGGTGCCGTGCTGATTGGTCAGTGCCCCGCTGTTGATCGCCAGGGTGTGGTCGCCTTGAGCCTGACCGTTGCTGTTGTCCAGACCGCCTGCCGCCAACGAAAGATCACTGGCCAGCAACTTGCCGCTGCGGTTGTCCAGCAGGCCGTCGACGCTCAGGTTAAAGCCATCACGGGCACGCAGTGTGCCGTCCTGGTTGCCCAGGCTTGCGGTGCGGGCGTCCAGGCTTGCGGCCGAGACCAGGCCTTTGGCGTTCTCCAGTGCACGGGCGATACGCAGGGTCAGCGCCTGCTCGCTCAAGACCTTGCCGCGGGTGTTATCCAGGCTGTCCGCTTGCAGGCTGAAACCTGTGGCGCTGGAGATTTCCCCAGCTTGGTTGTCGACGCTGCTGAGGTTGCTCAACAGCAGTGAGCCCGGCGCGTTGATCACGCCACCCTGGTTATTCAAATGGCCACGGTTAAGGTCCAGGCTCACATCGCCCTGGCTGTAGAGACGGCCATCGTTGTGCTGGTCCAGGCCGGTCACGCTGGCGCTGAGGGCCTTGCCATTGATGCGCCCGCCCGCGCTATTGTCCACCCGCCCGGCACGCAGTTGCAGGGTGCCGCCGGCGCTTAGCTGGCCGCCCTGATTATTGAGGTCGGCGCTGCTCAGTTGCAGGGCCTGGCCGCTGGCAAGCGTGCCATTACGATTGCTCAGTGCGCCGCTGTCGATCTTCAGTAGATTGTCGCCCTGCACCCGACCTTGGGCGTTATCCAGCGTACCTGCCGTGAGCCGTACGTCCTGGCTCAGGATCTCCCCGCTGTGGTTGAGCAGTGCGGCACCAACGCCCAGGTTCAAACTGTCGCGTGCCACTAATTGGCCGCTGCTGTTGTCGAGACTGCCAACCTGTACCTGCAACGACGCCGCACTCACCCGACCTGCCGCATTGCTCAAGGCCTGGGCGATGGCCAGGGTCAGCGACTGCTCGCTCAACACCTTGCCACTGCGGTTATCCAGAGTGTCAGCTTGCAGCGTGAAGCCGGTGGTGCTGGAAATTTCCCCGTTGCGGTTGTCGACACTGTTGAAGTGATTCAGCAGCAACTGGCCGGGCGCGCTGATCACGCCGCCCTGGTTGTCCAGATGACCGCGATTGAGGTCCAGGGTCAAACTGGCCTGGCTGGACAGACGCCCACTGCCGTTGTTGAGGCTGCCCACACTGAGCTGGCTTGCACCGGCGCCGCTGAGGCTACCGCCACGGTTATCCAGCATGCCCGCCACACGGGCGTTCAGCGTACCGCGACTGCTCACGCTGCCGTTCTGGTCATTGACCAGGCTGGCGACATCGATCTGCAAGCCGGTGGCTGCAATCAATCCCGCACTGTTATTCAAGGTCTGCGCAATCTGCAGGGTCAGCCCCTGGTCGCTGAGCAACTTGCCGGCAGCGTTATCGACGGTACGTGCCGCAACGGTAAAGGCCCGCGCGCTGGAGATTTCGCCCTGGCGGTTGTCCACGCTGTTGAGGTTGTCGAGGGTCAATTGCCCGGTGGCATTGATCAGCCCGCTGCGGTTATCCAGATGGCCCTGGTTGAGGTTGAGGTTCAGGTCGGTGTTGCTGTAAAAGCGGCCGCCGTCCTGTTGATTGAGGCTGCCGAGATTCGCGTTCAGGCCCTGGGCACTGGCGATCTGGCCTGCGCCACTGTTATTCACCGCACCCGCCGTCAGGTTCAGGGTCTGGCTGCTGTTGAGCACACCGCCCTGCTGGTTATCCAACGCACCGACCTTGACCTGCGCACCACCGGTGGACTCGATCCGTCCCTGCTGCTGGTTGGCCAGGGTGCCACTCAGTTCAATACCCAGCGTGCCTTGGCTGGTGAGCACGCCCTTTTGGCTGTTGTCCAGTGAAGCGGCCCGCAATTGCGCGGCTTGGCGTGCAGCAATTCGCCCGCCCTGGTTATTGATCAGCCCCGTCGCATTCAGGCTCAGCGATTGGCCGGCCGAGACCAGGCCGGCGACGTTATCCAGTTCATTCAGTTGCAGCGTGACCTGTGCCTGGCTCGACAGCTCGCCGTTGCGGTTGATCAGTTGCCCGATGCCCGCCGTGAGGTTGCCGGTGCTGGTGACCAAACCACCTTGGCTGTTGAGCAGTTGCCCGGCGGTGATCCCAAGGCTGCCTGCGCTGAGGAGGCGGCCCTGGTTCTGGTTGTCGATCTGCGTGGCCGTCAACTGTGCGTCGCGCCGGGCGCTCAAGGTACCGCCCTGGTTGGCCAGCTCTCCGGTGTTGACGCTGAGGTCGCGGCTGGCGATCACGGTTTTGCCGGTGTTGTCGATGGCCTGCGCGGTCAAGCGCACATCGCCCTGGGCATTGCGGCTGTTATCGGCGTTGACGCCAGCTTCGATGATCCCGTTGTTGGTCAAGCGGCCACCGGCGTCCAGCGCGATGCTGTCCTTGGCGGCCAGGGTTTGTTGCGTGGTGAGCGCACCTTGGGTGTTTACCGACAGATCAGTACCGGCGTAGACCGCCGCCTTGGCTTGCAAGCTGGCCGCTTTGACGGCGACAGAGGTGCCTGCCGTGGTTGTGCCCATGACCACATTGCCCGCAGCATCAATCTGGATATCACCGCCGGCGACCATATCACCCGACAGCTTCACGCCCACACCGGCCTCGGTGCCGATCAGCTTGACCGCGCCCACATACATGCCGCCCAGCGCCGACGAGTCAATCGCCAGGTCTGGCGCCTGGCTGCCATCTGCCGCCCGTGCGGTGGCATTCAAGGTGCGTGCGTCGACATCATTGCGCCCGGCGACGATGGTGAGTTTTTTCGCCTGGATCTGCGCATTGATGGTGGTAGCGCGGGTGATGATTTCGAACTGGTCGACATTGGTCGCGTTGAGGCCCGCGCCTTCGATGGCGACGTTGCCTTGATCGACTTGATAGCGGCTGATCTGGCCGTTTTCGATCACCGCTTTACCGGTGGTCAGCGTGACTTGCGGCGTGTTGATAAAGCCGCAACCGTTACAGCTGATGCCATACGGGTTGGCGACAATCACATGGGCCGACTGCCCCGCCACTTCGGTGTAGCCGCGCAGTTGGCTGGGGCTGCCGCCGTTGACTTCGTTGAGGATGATATTGGCAGCGGTGCCGCGCAGGTTCGGGTTGCCGACGATGATGCCACCCAGTTGTGTGGCCTGGGTGCGGTCGGTGGCGTTGTTGAGGATGACGCCGTTGGCACCGACGTTATAGTCATGAAATTGGTTGTGCGAGAGGCCATTGGCATTCGGTGCGGCGATATTGACGATGGGCACGCCATTGCCCGCCTGCGCGAGGCCTGTGCCCGGCGCACTGACCACAATGCCGTCGGCCTGGGCCAGCAGCGGGTGCCAGAACATCGCGTTGGCCAGGATCAACGCCAACCCGCGTTTAGGCAGCCCCAAAAAGTGGGAACGGCTTTTTACGGCAGCAGAAGGCTGGCGCACGAGGAAGGCGAACTGGCGAACGTCCATGTTGTGTCTCGATACCCGAAGGCGGTAAAAAAATTAAAGGAAAAAATCCATACGGAAATAGATCGGCGCTTCACGCTCTGTGATAGCGGCCGGTCGTTCCAAAGAGTGGGCAAAGGTCACGCTGGCGGCGACGTTTTTGCCACGGGCAAACAGCTCCACCGAGTTGCTGCTCATGCGCCCATGCTGCTCGGCGTTGTAACGGTCGCGGCTGATCACGCCCTGGTCATAACCGAGGCTGGTGCCGTATTCGCTGAGCACCGGTTGCAGCCAGGCCCAGGTCACCGGGCGGCTCCAGCGCAGGTCGTTGCGCCAGTAGCCGCCACTGTCGCCGGACAGCATCTGGTCCTTGTAGCCACGGATCGACGACTGCCCACCCAGGCTCATGCGCTGCGGGCTGAACAGCACATCTTCGCTGTGCTGGCCGGTCATCAAACTGCTGAAGCTCAAGGACTCGCCCCACAGCTTGAACGGGTACAGGTAGCTGACGGTGGCCGTGTATTTGCGGTAGCGCGCATCGGCCTGGCCGTGGCGCGGGTTGTGATTGGCCTGGGCGTCAAAGGCACCGATGCCGTCTTGCATGCCGAGGTCGATGTTGAGAAATGAACTGCCGATACGTCGGCCGTGGTTGATGCCGAACTGGGCTTCGCTGAGGCGGTTGCTGCTCAGCGCCAGCTTGCTGTCTTCAATGAAGTTATTGGTGCGCAGGTACGCCACGCCGGTGCTCAGGGAGGTTTTGCTCAAGGCGTCGCGGTGAACGACACGCTCCAGGCGCAACTGGTGGCTCTGGCTGTCGCCGGTCTGCTTGAACTTGAAGTTGTTGGCCTCGGCCCGAGAGCGGTATTCGCTTTCGGTGTAGCTGTAGGTGAGGTTCCACCAGCCGAAGGGCAAGCTGTAGTTGAGCATCGAATTGCGCGAGGTTTTCTGGTGATCGCTAACCGCATCGTGGCCGCCACGCAACGAAAGTTGGTCGGCCAGGCCCAGCGGGTTGTCCCAGTCGAGGCTGGCGCCCCACTGTTGTTCGCCGGTGCTGCGCTGGCCGCCGTTGTGCCGCGACAGGCCGACACGCCAGGGCTTTTGCGGGGTGTTTTTGACCAGTACATCACTGCCGCCCACGGCCTTGCCCGGCGCCAGTTCCATCTGCGCCTGGTTCGAGGGCAAACGGTTTAGCTGATCGACCATCTGCTCGATTTCGCGCAGGTTGAGCAACTCGCCTTGTTTGCCGGGAAAGCTCATCGCCAGTTGACGGTCGGTGATGCCGCTGCTTTGGGCACCTTTGAGGCTTTCGAGTTTGCCCTCGACTACCTGGATTTTGAGGTTGCCGCTGGAAAGGTCTTGCTGTGGCAGATAAGCGCGACTGGTGACCAGGCCCTTGGCCAGGTAGCGGTCGGTGATGACCTTGAGCACTTCGTTGAGCTGCGGCACGCCGAGGCATTGGCCGATGTAAGGTTTGATCAGCGCGCTGCGCTCGTCTACGGACAGGGCGTCGGCGCCTGCGAGCTCGATGGTTTTGATCGGGAAGCAACGGGTGTCGGCAGGCGTCGCCGGAGCTGCAGGGGCGGCGGATTTACCGGGCAGATCCTTGAGTTCTTCGAGGCGCCGCTGCTGCTCTTCGAGCAGGCGGTCCTGACGGTCGCGGATCAGGTCGGTGATGCCGGGGGTGTTCTGCGGGGGCGCGGCGTGCGCTAATCCGGCGGTACCCAGGCAGAAAAAAACGGACAGCAGGCAAAACCTGGTCCGGCGTTCCAAACGCCACATGTATAGATCCCTCTGTGTGGCGTTGTGCCATCAATGGGCATGGATCATAGGGTGGCAATATAGTGGCGTCAATTAAATGTGTGAGTTTATTCAATAGCGATAAAACAACCGGCACCCCGACTTTTTTCATTCTGATATTGCCCGCAATAACAAAAAGTCCATAATGGACAAATTAGTTTATCTGCGGAGATTGCCATGTCCAGCACGCCCCTTGTCATGAATCAGGCCCAGGCCCGTGAATTGCTCACCCAGGTCGATGTGCCCCACATTCTGCACAAGCTGTTCCGCGACCTGGCAGCCGGGCTGGCGGTGCAGCCGGCGCAGCAGCTAGTGGAGTTCCCGCACGGGGCCGGCGACTTTATCAACTACCTGGGCGTGCTGGCCGATGAGGGCGTTTATGGCGTCAAGACGTCGCCCTACATCGTGCGCGAGCAAGGCCCACTGGTGACGGCCTGGACGTTGTTGATGTCGATGCACAGCGGCCAGCCGCTGATGCTGTGTGATGCGGCCGAGCTGACCACCGCGCGCACCGCTGCCACCACTGCATTGGCGGTGGACGTGCTGGCGCCTGCTGCCGCGCGGCGCCTGGCGATTATCGGCAGTGGCAAGGTGGCCCAGGCGCACCTGCACTACGTGCGCAACCTGCGCGACTGGCAGCAGATTCGCCTGTATTCACCGAGCCTGGGCCACGCCAGCGTCGACACCCTCGCCCACCTCAAAGGCCTGGACCCGCGCCTGACCCTGGCCGACAGCTGTGACAGCGCCGTGGAAGACGCCGATGTGATCCTGCTGTGTACCTCATCGGCCGGCCCGGTGCTCGACCCGGCGCGTTTGCGTAAGCCAGCGCTGATCACCTCCATCAGCACCAATGCGCCACGCGCCCATGAAGTGCCACCCGCCAGCCTGCACGCCATGCATGTGTTCTGCGACTATCGCCAGACCACGCCGGGCGCGGCCGGTGAGATGCTGATCGCCGCCGAGCAACACGCTTGGGACAAGCGCGCCGTGATCGGCGACCTGCCGGAGTTGCTCAGTGATATGGCGCAGCGCCCGGACTATGACCGCCACGTGTTTTTCCGCTCGATCGGCTTGGGCCTGGAAGACGTCGCACTGGCCAATGCCCTGTACCAAACCCAGCGCTAACCATTGTTTAAGGAGATGTTTATGAGCCATGCAGACTTCATCATCATCGGCGGCGGCATTGCCGGTGCATCCACCGGGTTCTGGTTGTCGCAGCATGGCAAAGTATTGGTGCTGGAGCGCGAAAGCCACCCGGCCTATCACTCCACCGGGCGCTCGGCGGCGCTCTACACCGCGGCTTATGGCACACCGCAAGTGCGCGCGTTGACCCTGGCCAGCCGTGCATTTTTTGATAACCCGCCGGCAGGCTTCTGTGAGCACCCGTTGCTGACGCCACGCGGGGAGATCACCGTGGATTTCAGCGGCGACCCGGCGGAATTGGAGCGTCAATACCAGAGCGCCAAGGCCACGGTGGCGCAGGTGGAACGGCTGAGTGTCGATGAGGCGTGCGCACGGCTGCCGATTTTGCGTCGTGAAAAAGTCCACGGCGCCATCTTCGACCCGACCGCCAGTGACATCGACACCGATGCCCTGCACCAGGGTTATTTGCGCGGTATCCGTCGCCATCACGGCGAAGTGCGTACCGACAGCCCTGTACTGGGCCTGAGCCGTGACGCCGACGGCCTGTGGCAGGTGCGCACCCAGGACGCGACCTACACCGCGCCGATCATCATCAACGCTGCCGGTGCCTGGGCCGATCAGATCGGCGGCCTCGCTGGCGCGGCGTCCATCGGCCTGCAGCCCAAACGACGCTCGGCGTTTATCTTCGCCGGGCCAGAGGGTGTCGACACGCATGGGTGGCCGATGCTGGTGGCCCTCGACGAAGCCTTTTACATGAAGCCTGACGCGGGCATGTTCCTCGGCTCACCGGCCAACGCCGACCCGGTCGAACCCCAGGATGTACAACCCGAAGAGCTGGACATTGCCATGGGCATCTACCAGATCGAAGAAGCCACCACCTTGACCATCCGCCGCCCGACCCGCACCTGGGCCGGGCTGCGCAGTTTTGTGCCTGATGGTGATTTGCTCGCGGGCTTCGACCCGCAGGTGCCGGGGCTGTTCTGGGTCGCGGCGCAGGGCGGTTATGGCATCCAGACCTCACCGGCCATGGGCCAGGCCAGCGCGGCGCTGGTACGCGGCGCACCGTTGCCGGAGCCGCTGACGCGGTTTGGCCTGGACGCTGGTATGCTCTCGCCCGTCCGCCTGGAGCCGCATTGATGAGCATTGCTGAACAAGAAAACGTTGTGCAGAACTTTCGGGCGATCGCCGATGCGATCGCCACGCTGTTCTTTCCCCACGCCGAAGTGGTGCTGCATGACTTACGCACGCAAAAGGTCGATTACATCGCCAACAACCTGTCGAAACGGGCCATTGGTGACGACTCCTCCCTGGAGGACATGCTCAGCGATGACATCCGCGAAGTGAATATCGGCCCGTACGAAAAGCTCAACTGGGACGGTCAGAAAATCCGCAGCCTGAGCACGGTGCTGCATGACCACAAAGGTCGTCGGCTGGCGGTGCTGTGCATCAACCTGAATATCTCGTTGTTCGAAAACGCCAAGGCGGCGCTGGACCTGTTCCTGTCACCGAGCAAGCTGATCCCACAGCCGGATTCACTGTTTCGTGATGACTGGCAGGAGCGCATCAACACCTTCTTGCATGCCTGGATGCGTGAACGTCAGTTGAGCCTGAACCTGCTGACCCGCGACCATAAGCGTGAGCTGGTGCTGGCATTGCATGCCGAGGGCGCGTTCAAGGGCAAGAGCGCATCGAACTACGTGGCGAATGTGCTGGGGATGGGCCGGGCGACGGTGTACAAGCACCTTAAGGAATTGAAGGGCTGAGCGATCGTTCATCAACTGTGGGAGCTGGCTTGCCTGCGATGGCATCAACTCGGTATTCCTGATGTACCGAGGTGCCTGCATCGCAGGCAAGCCAGCTCCCACATGTGACCGAGTATGGCTCTACTGTTGCTGTTTCAAGCTCAGTCGCCGTAGATATCGGACTTGAAATACTGCTGTGAAATCTTCTGATACTCGCCATTCGCACGGATGCCGTCGATGGCCGTATTCAGCTCACTGACCAGTTCGGTATTGCCCTTGCGCACCGCGATCCCGGCGCCCTCGCCCACGTATTTGGGGTCCTTGAGTTCCGGCCCGACGAAGGCGTAGCCCTTGCCGCGTGGCATCGACAAAAAGTCACTCAACGGGATGGTGTCGGCAAAAATCGCATCCAGGCGCCCCGCCGCCAAATCCATGTAGATTTCTTCGTTATTGCTGTAGCGCTTGACGTTGATGCCCTTGGGCTCGAACACCTCGGTGGCATAACGGTCGGTGGTGGTGGCGCGCTGCACGCCAATGGTCTTGCCCTTGAGGCTGGCGTACTGGTCATCCACCACCGCGCCGTCCTTCATCACCAGGCGCGAGGAAGTGAAGTAATACTTGTGGGTGAAATCCACCGACTTCTTGCGGTCTTCGTTGATGGTCATGGATGACAGGGCCATGTCGATTTTCTTCACTTTAAGCGAAGGGATCAGGCCGTCGAATTCACCTTCCACCCACACGCACTTGACCTTCATCTGCGCGCACAAGGCATTACCGATGTCGTAGTCGAAGCCGACGATCTTGCCTTCCTGGGTCTTGGAGGCGAACGGTGGGTAGGCCGCCTCAATGCCGATACGCAAGGTTTTCTCAGCGGCCAGCACATGGCTTGAAGCAAACAGGCCCAGGGCAAGTGTTGCGATCAGCGCGGGTTTCTTCATGGTCGTTATCTCGCAAGTTGTTGTTGGTTTGGCAAGCGTGAAGAAAGAGAGGTATAGGCTTTTTGTACTTATATTTCCATATTGGACTTTTAGGTATTGATCGTCAATCCATGCCACCTTCCTAAGCGCTCGGGCACAAATTATTGCCCGCCTCCATCGTTTCTCCACAAAACCTCCCATGAATGCGCACGTTGGTTACGCACACTTGCGTTCACCGTTGCGTAGATTTACCAGGAGAACACGATGATTCCTGCTCTGGAGGTCAGCACCCTCACCCAGAAGCTATGATCACTACTGGCAAACGTGGCCATGGACCGGCAGCCACGATAAGGCAGATAAGCACGAGCGCAGGGATGCACAGGCTCGCCGCGTATTCACCGAGCAGACCATGACTGATTTCCCCGTTGCATCGATGCCCCGCCCGGACTGCGTCAGAGAACCCCAGGCTCTCGTGCTGATTGCCGAAGATGAGCCGCAAATCGCCGACATTCTGGTGGCTTACCTCAAACGCAGCGGTTTTCGCACCGCCCACGCGCGTGACGGCCAACAGGCGCTGGACATGCACCTGGCGCTCAAGCCGGAGCTGATGTTGCTGGACGTGCTGATGCCCCACGTGGACGGCTGGCAAGTGCTCGCGCAAGTGCGCCAGCGCGGCCATACGCCGGTGATCATGCTGACCGCGCAGGACCAGGACATGGACAAGCTCATGGGCCTGCGCATCGGCGCCGACGACTATATCGTCAAGCCGTTCAACCCCGCCGAAGTGGTGGCGCGCACCCAGGCGGTACTGCGCCGCTCCATCGCTTATCGCGACCGCGCCTGCCCCACGGTGCTGCGGGTGGACGCGTTTGAAATTGACCTGGAAAGCTACGAAGCCACGGTGACGCTGGTCGGCCGCCGAGTGCCGCTGGCCTTGACCGTCACCGAATTCAGGCTGCTGGCGCAACTGGCCAAGGCACCGAAACGGGTGTTCACCCGCGCCGAGCTGTTGGCCCAGTGTTCACCGGAAAGCGACAGCCTGGAGCGCACGGTCGACAGCCATATCAGCAAACTGCGGCGCAAGCTCGAAGACCTCGGCGTGCAGGGTGTGCCCACCAGTATCCGTGGCGTCGGCTACCGGTTCGGGAGCATGGTGTGAAAGGGCTCAATGGCCTGAGCCGCCAGATCATCCTGTCCATGTGCGCCGTGGTGCTGTGCGTGATCGCCCTGGCGGTGATCGGCTCATATATTTTTTATGCATTGCTGTGGACCTACTGGCCGCTCACCGACGCCGAAGTGGATGCCTGGCTGCCGGCCAAGGCTGAATGGGTGTGGATGGGCCTGACCACGTGTGTGAGCCTGGCGGTGGGCTCGATTGTGGCGCTGAAACTGTCGCGGCGAATCCTGATGCCGCTCAACTCCGTGGCCGAAAACCTGCGCAAACTGGCCGACGGCGACCTGGACGTACAGGCCGTTGCCGGTGACCAGTCGATCGGCGAAGCGGCGATCCTGGTCAATGACTTCAACAGCATGGCCAAACGCTTGCAGCGCATGGCGCAGGAGCAAGCGTTCTGGAATGCCGCCATTGCGCATGAACTGCGCACGCCACTGACTATTCTGCGCGGGCGCCTGCAAGGGTTGGCCGAGGGTGTATTCGAACCCGACACCGCGCAGTTCTATAGCCTGCTGGGCCAGGTCGAAGGCTTGACGCGCTTGATCGAGGATTTGCGCGTGGTGGGCCTGGCCGACAGTGGCTACCTGGAACTCAACCTGCAAGAAGCCGACCTGGCGACAGGCATCGAAGACGATGTACGGTTGTTCGAACCGAGCCTGGTGGCCGCAGGTTTTGTGCTGCAACTGGACCTGCAACGCCGCACGATGCGCTGCGACCCGGCGCGCATTCGCCAGGCCTTGCTGGCCCTGCTGGATAACATTCGGCGGCACGCGACACCGGGCAATGTCATCGTCCACCTGAGCACCCGCGACGGCTTCAACTACCTGCGCGTGCGCGACGACGGCCCCGGCATCGACGAAGGTTTTGCCGCACGCCTGTTTGACGCCTTCCAACGCGGTGAAAACTCCCGCTCACGCGCCCAGGGCGGCAGTGGCCTGGGCCTGGCCGTGGTGCGCGCCATCGCCCTCGCCCATGGCGGCGCCGTGACCTGCCGGCGCATGGAAAACGGCGGCACGCTGTTTGAACTCAGTTGGCACGTTTGATTGGGCGAGGCACGGTGATGCGTATGTTTTTTTCGGTGTTTAAGCGCCCGCCCCGTTATCGGCACTTTGCTTTATTGGACGCAAAGCAGGTGTGTATTGCGTTTAAAAGCTGCCGCACAAAACCTGTCGGCGAGCATTGGATAGAAGTCGAACGGGTCAACCTGTCTTGGCTGGGAGCCACACTCCCAGGCTGCGCCCGTACCGTTGAGCGAGTGTATAAATGAGCAATGACGTGTCCCGACTCGAAGCCTCGTTAAGGCTGCACACGGCCCGTTTGAAAAGGTTGCAGCGTTTCTGGGTGCCGCTGCAACGGCGTGCCCCGAAGTGGGTGCTGGGGTTGTGGATTGCAGGCATCTTCATATCGCTGGCCACCCAGTGTTACGAGCACTGGCTGGTGACCGCACCGATGATCTGCGCATTGATCGTGGCGGAGATTATCGTCGATGAGCGGCAAATGACGCTGTTATTGCGCGTCGACCAGATGCGTGACCTGCTCAGAGAAGCACGCAACCGCTATCTGTGTTGATAAGCGCAGGTTGCTGGCGAGCCCTTGCGCAATCATCGTAGTCAATTTTGATCAGCAGATTCTTCAGGTCCGTGAACTACGCCTGGACTATGTGAAGGCCGAGCGAAGCTGACAGTAAAGGCCAGTATCTGCACCGGTAACCTGTGGCGAGGGAGCTTGCTCCCGGTGGACTGTGCAGCAGTCCCTTTTTTCAGGGCCGCTTCGCAGCCCAGCGGGAGCAAGCTCCCTCGCCACAGAAGTGATACGGATCCTTAACTATTACAACGCTTGCTTGCACCCAATGCGCCCCGGCAACTGCCCTTGCCTGGCCTTCAACGCGGCCTGCACCGCCTGCGGCAGATCACTCCAGAACGTCAGCCCGGAGCGCTCTTCGATTTGACTCACGGGCACCTGGTAATCGCAGAAGTTCGCGCCTTTGGGCGTTTCCTGGTTCATGACGAACGAGGCGTACATTCCGCCTTCAGGCGAGCTGCCGACGAAGATGATTTTCCAGTAGCCACTGGGAATGGTGTGCACCTTGTTCGTACCCGGCAGCGTGCCGACAAAATGCTCATACAGCGGCCCGGTGGCGACATACACAGCGTCGATCCCCGCCTGCTTGCTCAGGTTGCGCTCCTGGTCTTCCAGGTGCGCCCACGGCCCCTGGTTGAGGTCGGATTTCTGCGGGGTGATGTTCGACAGGTAATTGAGGCTTTGCCAATCGGCTACCCCCGCCATCGAGGCGAGGTTGGCCTGATGGCCACGGTCGACTTTGAGCGCGACATTGGCGCCGTTGTAATCCACCGGGTCGAGGGTTTCGCCGGCCGGAATGTCCGGGTCGGTCTGCCAGTCGCGCGAGCGGCCGCTGGCGGGGGTGGTCTTGGTGATTTTGTACGACACCCAGTTGGCAAACTTGGTCGAGCCATTATTGTTCAGGGTGTACGCCTGGCGGTTCAGCGTCAGCGGGCTGCCACCGCTGGGGCAGCCGACCGAGCAGTTGTCGAACTGCCAGGCCTGTTGGGGCTGGGCTTGCGGTGTGACGGCCAACTCACGGGTTCTATCCGGTGTGGTACAAGCGGCAACCAGCGGGATCAACAGAAACGCGAGGTGTTTGGACTTCATACTTCCATGCATGGTGTAGCTCCTTGGGATGATTCAATGACAGAAGGTCTGTCGGCGGCTGCGATCCATCGCAAGCCGACATAAACATTAAACCACTTAAACGTTTCAAATTGCGTACAGGTTTCAGTGGGCGCTAAAAAAACCGATCACCCCGCGCAAGCCCACATTCAGATCGCGTTACATCAGGTGGCTGCTCTGTTTTTTATCCGTTGGTGAGGATCACTTCAATGCAGGTGATTGGACACGCAGGCCTTACAATGAGAGGGTCTGCTGCGGGTGCAGGCACGGGCACTTATCCTGACCGCTCACTTATTCCCAGGCTGGGGCTTTAAATGGACATCAAGCAACTCAAATTCCTGATCGCGCTGGAGCAGACCCGGCACTTCGGCCAGGCGGCTGCGCGCTGCCATATCACCCAGCCGACCCTGTCGATGCGCCTGCGCAATCTGGAGGATGAGCTGGGCCTGGAGCTGGTCACCCGTGGCCAACGCTTCGAAGGCTTCACCCAGGCCGGCGAACGCGTGTTGGCCTGGGCCAGAACCCTGCTCGCCGCCCATGACGGTTTGTTTGCCGAAGCGGCGGCGTGTCGCGGGCAGTTAGTGGGTAGCCTGCGCCTGGGGCTGGTACCGCTCAGCGGGTTCAACTCGATCAGCTACATCCAAGGTCTGTCCCAGACGTTTCCAGAGCTCAAATTCAGCCTGTCGTCCATGAGTTCGGACAAGATCATCGAAGCCCTGGGCACCAATCAACTGGATTTGGGCGTGTGCTACCTGGACCACGTAAACCCCAATTACCTGGAGGTTTTTGAACTGGGCGAAACCCGCGTCGGCCTGCTGTACGACACGCGCCACTTCCAGTTCGAAGGCACCGAAATGAGTTGGGAAGATGCCGCGCAGTTACCCCTGGGGATGATCAGCAACGGCATGCATTATCGAAAATCCATTGACCTGAGTTTCCGCAGCCGTGGCCTCGACCCGCAGCCCATTCTCGAAAGCGACTCGACCTATCAGTTGTTCCAGGCGATCCACGAAGGTTTTTGCTGCGCGATCATGCCGCTGGACAGTGGCATGGAAAACCCGATCGAGAACCTCGCCTTTATCAACTTGCCGGACGCCAGCGTGCTCGCACCACTGGGGTTGGTGATGCGCAAGACCGAACCGCGCTCGGCCATCGCCGAGAAGTGTTTTACACACGCCAAACAGATGTTTGCCGGCAACGGCACGCACTGATCTGCAGCGCGAAAGGACGAACACTCTGACTGTGGCAAGCCTGCTTGCCACAGGTTCAGCGTCGCACCACCGTTAGGTCGATAACGGTGCAAGATGACGAATGGCTCAGTTCGACACTTGCTCAAGGAAAATCAGCTGCAGCGGCTCGCTAAGCACGTCGTCGGCCGTGGCTGCAAATTGCTTGAAGTACGGCGTGGCAAAATGCGCATCGAGGGCCGCCTGGTCCTTGAACGACTCACGCATGTAGAAGGTGCCGGGGGCGTCGCGCAGCTCAAACAGCACATAGTCGAGGTTACCGGGCTCGGTGCGCGTTGGCGCAACCAGGGCCAGCAAGCCGTGTTTGAGTGCCTGCTGTTTGCCAGGTTTGGCTTTGAGTACGGCGATGGAAACCAAGGGTTTTGACACAGGGGTCGCTCCGTCAGGGGAATGGCTCGCACAACCTGCAATCAACAGCGCAAGCAGCGTCACACCCGTAGAAGTGATGAGGTTTTTAAATACCATGTTGATATACGCCGCAGGTGGTTAAGGAGAAACCCAGCGTAATGAAACCCCGGCTGCGTTAGCCATCCGCTCGGGGCGCATAGACTTTCAATGGAATGTTGAAAGTGATTGAAACGGCAGCTGACGGTACAAGGTCTGACGCTCACACCCGAAAACGCATCGGCCGAAAGTTGCTCAGCAATGGCGACGCGACGCCGGTGATCAGCTCTTCGCTCAAGAGCCGCGCCAGGGTGGGCGCCAGGGTCAAGCCTGGATGGGCGCTCAAGATATAAAGCCCGCCGTCGTCGCCCGCTGGCCCCACAATAGGCAGGTGGTCGTCAGACAGCGGTCGCCACCCCACCGCTACGGACTTCAGCGCGATGGATTGTGCACCGTTCAACTGCCCACGAATGGCCTCAAGGGCTCTGAGCCCAATGGCAGCGGGGCCATTTTCGGGCGTATCGTCGATGTAGTCTTCAGCCGCAATCAGCGTACAGGTGTCGCCTTGACGAGCCTCCATATCGGCGTTCGAAACAATGCCATTGAGCAGCGCCTGCGCCACTTCAAACTTCAACAGAATCGCCGGAGACGGTCGAATGGGCAGATGCAGGCTTTGGCCAACTAAAAGATCAAGCACTCCCAAGCCCGCAGCCAGTACCGTTTTTTTGCCATACCAATTGCCTGCCTGCGTACTGACGCCCACAACCTGGCCATTTTCAACGAGCAACTGGCTGACTGCACAATCGCAGACTACCCGTGCGCCAAAGCCTTCAGCGGCCAGAACCAGGCACTCAATGGCTTCGACCGGCGAGATGATCCCTGCCGCCTGCGTATAACGGGCGTGAAGAGGCGGGTGAGCAAGATTGGGCTCCAGTGCTCGGATTTCAGCCTGCGAAACCGTACGCGGTTGAAGGGAAGAAAGGTTCAGGCCCGCTGCTGATGCTTGGGGATTTTCCGGGCAGACGCCATAGGTCAATTCTGCACACCAACGCAACGGGAACGATGGCAACGCAGCCTGAAGGTGGTGGTAATCATCCATCACGCTATGCGCCAGATGCTGCACGGGTTCAATCAATGCACTGGCATTGATCCACCCAAAGGCATGGCCGCTGGCACCGCTGGCAGGCCGGGCTTCTTCAATAAGCATCACGCGCTGCCCGGCCTTGGCGCTGTAATAGGCCAAAGCCGCACCATGAATGCCGGCCCCCACAATAATCAGATCGTATTGGTTCATTAAAACAACTCCCTTGCCTGGCACTTGCTTCTTCCCTGGGCCGCAGATCAACCCTGCCCGCTTGCCGCATGCTGATGCCTGCGATAGCCGGAAAGTGAAACCCCGGTTTGACGCTTTGAGTAGCGGCACAAGTATGAAGTATCGGCGATGTCGCGCACATCAGCCGCGTCACTTACCAGCAGTGGCTGGAACATACTCCAGCCAGATAAAGCCCCACGCCGAACACCGCATGACTGATCAGACTGCGCAGGCAGTTCTTGCCCGGCGTGGGTGTCCTGGAGGAGGCAAACCCCGCGCCCATGGCAGGCTGTATCACACACAGCGGGACAGCCACGGTGGCGATACCCAGCACCAATGCCGGCATGAATGTGGGCGCCTGCAACCAGGCGATTCCTTCTATCCCCACCAGCAACAGCGCAAACACAACCCCCGTGACGTAGTGCGCGATCCAGCCCAGGGCCACCTCACCCTGCACGGGCGGCGCTTGTGCAATGCTGCGATGCGCAAACTGCCCGTGGCACGCATGCCCGACCCAGCGCCCCACGAAGGCGAAATTCAGCGTGGGCACCTTCAGTGCCTTCATCAACAGCATCCACATATCCATCACGACCGTAGCCCCGGCCCCCAATAAAATTACCTGTGCAGCCACGTGCAGCGATGCCATATCGACCTCTAATTCATGGACCCATTTAACCTGCGCAGGCATCATAGAAGTTGAAGTCAACTTCAAGTCAAGGGTCTGGTAATGGATATCACTGAGGTGGTCAAACGCACGGGCGTGCCGGCTCACACGTTGCGTTTTTATGCGAAGAAAGGGCTCATCACCTCCATCAGCCCGCCCGGCGCTCGCCGTCAGTTTGGCGCGGCGGTGATTGAGCAGTTGGCGGTGATCGCCCTCGGCCAGGCGGGCGGCCTGTCGCTGGACGAGATACAGGCCATGCTGTCCCCCAATGGCCAGGCCACGGTGGACAGAACGCTGCTGCTGGCCAAGGCCGATGAACTCGACGCGACGGTCAAACAACTGCAAGCCATGAGCCGCGGCTTGCGCCACGCTGCGGCCTGCCCTGCTCCCGACCACGCGCAATGCCCGAAATTTCGGCGGTTACTCGACATTGCCGCCGCGGGGGCGTTCAAGCGTGCCAGGCACGCGGGCGCGAGCCTGACACGTTAGTGTTCAGTTGACCTGTTGCAGGCAGCCGATCAAGGTCTCGATAAAGCCATGGAGCGCAGTAGGCAGCCTGCAATTTTCCAGTCACGGGGTTGGGTATGATGATCGCCTTGCTATTCGGCTACTTCCTGAACACCCGCCCGAACGACCACCCGATGCTCGACTGAGGTTGGCGCGTGACGTTTTTTTGTTTGGCTTGATTCCGGGTCCGGCTGCGAACATGCCCTACCAGAACCAATAAGGCAGAAACTTGGGTGTCGGCTCATCGGCCAATTCCAGGTGGTAAGTAATCGAATTGAAGAAGAACATATCCAGGACCAGGAAGGCGGCAGCACCAAAACACAACAGTACGAACTCCCGGTGTGGATGTACATGAAACCGTGACGTCACCCAAGGGCGAATGGCAATAAGGCTGATCAACCCGACACACGCGCCAAGATAGTTAGGCCGCAGCGGCGTCGCTGCAAACACGCCATAGAGGAAGGCAAGTAACAGCATGCCCAGGCCGACCATAGGTAAGTTGAGGCAGAACTTCAGCAACTTGTCGCGGGTACTTGCAAAGCGCTGGCTGCGATCCACGAAGATATACGCGGCCAATAATGAAATCGCCGGCGTAATCGAAAGAATGTAACGCGCTTTCTTGGAACTTGGAATCGTGAACAGTACGATCACCACCAATAACCAACCCGTCAGGTACAGCAGCATCTGAGTGGCCGGCGCCGGCGAACGATCCAAGAAGTGTTTGCCCTTCTTGATGATCACGTTTAATGCGATAAAGGCTGTGACGCCATAGGTGAGCAAGCCTGCAGAGAAGTAGAAGTAATAACGCGGGGCGTGATCAGTGCCAAAGCGCCCCAAGCCTTGCATAACCAGCACCTCTTGCACAAAAGCCTGCCCACCTTGCAGGTAGGCCGCGCCGCTCAGCACTGTGATACCTGCGGCCAGCACCAGGCCTGCGAGCAAGCAGAACACCACCAGCAGGCGCCATTGTCGACTTAACAGATAATAGGAGGCGACCACGCCCGCCGGGCCGATCAGGCCAATAGGGCCACGAAAGGCAAAGCCCAGCGCCAGGCCCAGGAGTACCGGCAGCACATGAAAACGGTGCGGGTGCAGTTGGCCCGCATAAGCCAGGTAAAAACACATCACGGTAAACAGCGCCGGGTAGATGTCCAGCGCCAGGGAATTCACGCCGTCCAGAAATGACCAGGTAAACAGCGCAAAGACCACCGCATAGGCGCCCCATTTTTTTTCGTGCAGGGCACCCAGCTTGTAGACAAACACCAGCATCAAGGCGGCCGCCACGCAAAAAGGCAGCCCCATCGACAGTATGGATACACGCCCAAACGGCAAGGAAACCAGGTACACAAGCAGTGTATTGAGCACCGTGTAATCGGGGTATGGCCGCAGGTCATCAGCAATGGGAAACAGTGTCACGCCATGGGCGAGCATATACTCGGCAAAGTCGACAAAGCGTGTGGTGTAGTTGAGCACGGCCGGTTTGTATTGCAGGACAGCCAACACAATAAACGCCAGTATAAATATAGCTGAACAGGGTTTGTTTACAGCCAGTTCCTTTAGCCTTTTCATGCGAACCTACTGCCGTTTTAAAACGCGCAGGCTAGCATGTTGTTTTTTCGAGCATCCAGACCGCAAAGGTAAAGAGTTGTAAAGGTTATACGCCCTGCTTATTCAGTTTAATTCGACCTGAACAACAGCTGAATAACCATCATTAAAAGTGCAAACCACTAACTTCAGGTATTGATTTTTTACTCATAAACTCTCATGCGTTGTGAAGTAACGCCCAGGCGTCACCCCAAACGTGCGGCGAAACAGCGCGATAAAAGCACTGACGTTGTCATAGCCCAACTCCAGCGCCACACGCGTGACCGGCACACCCGCCGCCAGCCTCTCCAGCGCGCGCAACAAACGCACGCGCTGGCGCCACGCGGTGAAACTGAACCCCGTTTCCAACACAAACCGACGTGTCAGTGTGCGCGGGGCGATGCCCGCCCATGTCGCCCATTCCTGCAGGTGGCGCTCGTCATCAGGGCAATCGGACAGCGCCTCGGCGATCTTGCGCAGGCGCGCATCCTGAGGCATCGGCAAGCCCAGGGTCACACGCGGCAAGGTTCGAATCTCATCCACAATCACCCCGGCCAAGCGTTGCTGCGCAGCATCCAGTTCAGGGCTCTGCCAGGCGGCAGCGCGCATCACCGCCTCGCGCAAAAGGCCGGAGGTGGCCAGGATGCAAGGCGTATCCGGCAGCTCGACACAGCCCTGCGGCGACACGTAGACACTCCACCCCGCGAAGGGACCATGGGAGCGCGCGCCATGGGAGACATTCGGCGGGATCCACACCGCATGGGTCGCCGGCACCACCCACTGGCTGGCGCCGGCGTCCACCGATAACAAGCCCTGGCGTGTGCCCAGCAACTGCCCACGCACATGGCAATGGCGCTCGGTGATACGCGGTTCAGCGCCCACTCGGACCACGGCGACAACCAGCGGGGCATCGACAGCCGTTAATACCGAAGTGGGAATCAGCGGAGCGGACATAAGTGGCCTTAGCGGACTATTGATTGTCTTCAATAGCGTACCCAGGCCACATTGGTGCGTCTATAGTCGCAGCCTCAACTCCCAGGAATACACAACATGCGCGCCGATGAACTGTTACCCGATGATCAGAATCAGACCGAACGCCACGGCGTTGTCATCCGCAAAGGCAGCGTAGGTGCCTTCCTGGTGAATGCCCAGGCCTGGTGTGACCCAAACACCGATGCACAGCTGCGAACTGTCGCCGAGCAAGACCTGCTGGCGTTGCTGCCGGCATTACGTGCCCTTGGGCTGTTTGAGGTGTTCACGATTCGAGACCCGCAGTTGCAGCGCCTGGTAGATCAGTATTGAGCGCACGGCGGGCGGGTTACTACCAGGATGCAGCCGATCTGCTGGCGCAATACGCCCGTGCGGATGGCGGCGCGCAGCTGAGTTAAAACAACCCAGCCTACGTAATGCCAGCCAGTTAAGCGTTCGAGCTGACAATCACTGACCCGTGGCGAGGGCGCTTGGCCCCGCTGGAGTGCGTAGCAGTCCCATTTTTGGGGCCGCTTCGCGCCCCAGCGGGAGCAAGCTCCCTCGCCACAGTTGCGAGGCGACAAAACTCAGAACACTGTTTATCCACACAGCATAAAAAATGAAGCACGCTTGCGCTGTAGAAAAATAGCGCTATAACGGCAGTCATACGCTTCGGGCCATGTCGACCCGCATTCAAGCACGCACTTTACTTAAGGATGAGTATCATGAACGACGACTTGCAGCAGTCAGGCGCTACCACTACCACCCAGGCCACCGTCTCGCAGGAGCAGATCAAAGCCGCAAGAGTCCTGGATTTCACCTGGGCACCTGACGCCAACACGACCAGCACCATCGTCTCGACAGATTACTTCGACTACCAGGTTGATACCTCCACACGCTCTACAGCAACCCAGGGGTGCGAACAAATACGCTCAATCCACTCGATGAGCTGCAAGCCAGTACCTTCCAGGACGGCCCGGTCTTCCTGGCGTTGCGCGTCAGGCCTGGTGCTTGACACGCTGACAGCAAAGCGCTGGCCAAGGAGGCGCTCAAGGCCAGCGCTGGCTGTATGCTGCTGATGCACTTGCCCGCTGTTCTTTTTTTGAACACTGCAAACGCCTTCAACACTAATACATTACCCATTCGCCCCAACGGTGATTCCAATGGCCCAAGACCGACACCCGCCGGCCCCTGAGAGCCGGCTAATCCGCCAGGCCACGCCTGATGACGTACGCGCCTTGGTGGAGTTGGATGCCTACGCGGCAGCCCACGCTCATCGGCGCGTGTTTATCCATGACGCGGTGATTAGCCAACGATGCCTGGTCGCCGTCACTGCCGGTGAATGCGCGGGCTACCTGGTGTTGACTGATCTCCAAGTGACCAGCCGTAGGCCAGGTTACGTTCTGGGTCTATGACCAGGTAATAGTCGTACCCTGCATCGTGGCAACTATAGAAACTTGCTCGGCCTGACGCCTGTACATCCTTCAAGCCACGGAAGAACTCTTCAACCTCGTAGACCCATCGGGATCTCGGCAGGCGCAATTGGTCGGCCAGCAGTTCGCTACATTCCTCGGGTGGCCTATTGGAAGCACTCGCGTAACTAAACCAGACCTCGTTCGTATCAATATCATGTGCTTCACGAATGCCAACTGCCGAGGCTGGCAATTGGCTCGGCAGCCACCGCCCTTGCCCTATCGCGTCGGCCTCGAGCGCCGCCGCATAGGATTCATAGCGGCTTGATGAAATGTCCAGTCGCCCGCACGCCAACAGGGCCAGTGGAACGAACAAGAAAAATAGTTTTATCCGCAAAAGCATTCAGCTACTCCACACAAAAACAAAGAGGACGGGGCAACCCTGTAAGCATGCGGCCAACCAACCCTCATGATCCTGAAGGCATTCTCATAGGGGAACAAACGGCGAAACATACCGCTCAGTATAGTGTTGCCGCTTCGCCTCTACCGGCCGGCAAGCAGGAGGATAGCCTTTGTCCACTTCCACGCTGACTTCGCGTGTTTACAGCACGCCCCGCCATACCACGCACTATCTGGAGTCGGGCCCGGCCGATGGGCCGTTGATGATCTTCCTGCACGGCTGGCCAGAACTAAGCCTGATCTGGCGCGCGCAGATCGAGGCGTTCGCTGCCCAAGGCTGGCACTGCGTTGCACCCGACATGCGCGGCTATGGTGGCTCCTCTGCGCCCTCCGACATCAACGCCTACACCCTTGAAAACATCGTGGCCGACATGGCCGAGCTGCATGAGCATCTCGGTGGGGCACCCGCCATCTGGGTGGGCCATGATTGGGGCAGCGTGGTGGCAGGTGAACTGGCCGCCCATCAACCGCAGCGCAGCCGTGGCGCGGTGCTGGTGTCGGTGCCGTACTTCCCGAGCACCAACGCACTGCCCACGCTCATCCCGCTGGTGGACCGAACGCTCTATCCGGCGGACCAGTACCCTGACGGTCAATGGGATTACTACCGCTACTACAACACGCACTTTGCGTCTGCTGTCGCTGATCTTGATGCGGATAAAGCCGCATCGCTGGCGTCGATTTATCGGCGAGGCGACCCGGCGAATATCTCCAAGGTGGCATCAAACGCGCAAGTGACCCGCAAAGGTGGACGGTTTGGCGAGGCGCATCGGGCGCCACCCACCCAACCAGACCTGGCGCTATGGCCGCAGGCGGATTTCGCTGCACTGGTACGCAGTTTCGAAGCGCATGGTTTCCGCGCGCCCTGCGCGTGGTATCTGAACGACGATGCCAATATCGAGTATGCGCATCGAGCGCCCGATGGCGGCCGCCTGTCATTGCCCGTGTTGTTTGTGAATGGCGATTACGACCCGATGAATACCATCAAGGGCAATCGGTTGGGCGACCCCATGCGTGCGGCTTGCGCAGACCTCAGCGTAACCAGCGTGTCCGGCGGGCATTGGTTGCCGGTGGAGTGCAAGACGGAACTGGTTGAGGCTATAAGCACTTGGCTGCTGGTTAGAAAACTCGGGTGACGGTCGAGAAAACGAAAAAAGACACCGACGTGTCTAGCTCGTAAATCGCAGGCAAAAAAAGCCACTCGATTGAGTGGCTTTTTCTTTGTGTCTGGAACAGGGAAACGAGTTTCTTACTAAACGCCTATCCCTTTGAAATCGTTTAGCTTTTAAGTTCATAAACGCTTTCAATGAACAAGAATATGGACGACGTCTTTGGGCGTGGCAAGCCTGTAATAAGCGCATTGTTCCACGCGCTGCTTCAGTGCGGCAACGGACCGAAGTCACGCGCGATGCCTTGAAACTCACATGGGCCTCTGCTCCGCAGCTTGTGCAGGCACAAGCGTCAGGGCGATGGCCAGACGCTGTAGTCATGAGCATTGCGAATCAGGGCGAATTGCCGGTTAGGCCAACAGGTCTCTCTTTTCGGCGTCCCAATTGTGCAATCAGGTAGGCGACGGAGTCGGCGTTGTTAAGTACCGTAACGATGCGTTTAAGCGGATCGGTACGAAAAATTTGCCGGGCATCGGCGAGGGTTTGGGTGCCAGTGACGGTGAGCAGCCTGTCCAATACAGGCTGTGTTGATGTGCCCGTGGCAGGGTCTGTTTTGAGGCCGGTGGCAATATCGACAACCTGGAACAACTCCTGCGCCGGGGTGTTGAGCGACAATCTTGAAAGCTGGCGGTTTTCCAAAGCTGCTTTAGTGTTACTGCCCGTAGCGGTTTGGGGATCGATCAGGTCATGAAAGGGATGGGTGGACTGCACGTAAGCCAAGTCCAACGTCGCACACACATGATGAGTGATTTCGTGAATGAGGGTGGTCGCACGGGCATGGACGTTGACGTAGAACGGCTTTATCAACAGATGACTGTAATTCAGACCTGGGATAAAAAATGCCTCGGTCAAGTACACCAGTTGAAGGGGGTCGGGGACAATCGTAAAGGCCATCACCTTGTATACCCCCTGAAGTGCCGGCATCCGCGAGCGGCCAATCACAAATCGCGTTGAATTCGGCGAGGCCAAGGAGGGCTCGATCAGCGCGCTGCACACCTTGTCGACGATCTCCTGGATTTTTTCAAGGTGTTCGACCTCAAGTGTCTGCAAACCAAAAAACGCTTTGATCTGTTTGATGAGTTCAGGTGCAGCAAGGGGCGTTTGTGCGAGCAGGCGTAAGTTTTCCTGGGCGTTCCTGGTATAGAACGTGGCCAATGCCAGGGCCTCGGTAATCATCAACGATTCCTGAGCGTATAGCGCTCGAATCTCGCGCATGCCGCTGGCCAATATATTCATGCTGGGGCGCGCAAATGGCTCGGAGTAGAACCGATTGGCCAGTCGCGCAAGGGTTCGTCGCCCCGTCAGCAATGGGTCAGTGCTACTGAGCATCCACTGTTGTCGAGCGTTGCTGTGCACCACAGGACCGACTTCTCCATCACCGGTGATACGCCAACCCGGCCCCTGCTTGATGACTTGGAATACTTTCCCTGCCACCGCCGCGTAGTAGTGGCTGGAGGCCGACCGGTAAAGGTTGAGTGAGGTATCTTTGATCAGGCTAGCCAAGCTCGGCTCAAGGACCTCGAAACGCTGGAGCCGGGTGCGGGAAGCAGCGGTAATGTCCAGCGCGGGCCAGGACACCACAGAGGTCACGGGTGTGGAAGGCAGCGGGATAGGCTCGGGTGCCGAGGGTGTGCCGCCCTCTGAAACAAGAGGCATGGAATCGCGCAAACCGACCAGCAAGGCGACCCCGCCGATGAAATGACCCAGTGCCTCATGCCATTGGTGTTCCTGCAGCTCCTCGGCAGAAGCCTTGAACAGTTTATAGCTCTGCCAGACCACCAAGGGGTAGGCCAGTTTGCCAGCCAAAAACACAATGGCCTCCTGCACCCCCTCAGAGAACACGGCCTTGGCCGTATCCCAGGCAGTGCCTGCATCAGCCACTTTTTGGCAGCCCAGCAATGTTGTCAGCAGCTCGACATTGTCGGTGAACAACTGTTTGAACAACGGAGTGTTGATGGGGTTGCATGCCAGCTGGAGGGTGGTGCTGGCTTGGGGTTGCTCCAGTGCGTTTGTCAGTGCCGCTTGGTCAACGGCCGGGACCACTAGCCGAACCCAACGCTGTAAGGCGCCCGAGGCTGTCAGCTCAGCACGGAGTGCGGCCTCAACGGTATATTCCTTGAGGGTGTAGCCTGGACTATAGGGGGCATAAAGGATTTGAGGTCCCTCGTCACCTGAGGCGGAACCGATCAAATAAGCCCCGGGAATTTTGATGATTTTCTTCCCGTCATCCACCAGCAGTTCCAGAGGGCGGATCATGGCGTTGGCGTTCACTACTGTCGCACGGGCGATAGCATCGGGCATGTCCATGATCTGTTGAATGAGCCCGAACGCCGCCGGCGAAAGCTGGCCTTGCAACGTCATGCCATGAGCGTATTGCATCAGTTGCCACGGCAGTTGCTTGGCGAATCGCGTAGAGCGTTGCTCAAAGTCCGGGCTGGCAGGGCCCAATACGGATTGGACGTACGTTTGGTAAGCCGCATTGATGTTCAGCGCCTGTATCCGCGTTTTCAGCGTCTGCGCATCCAGGGTGTCAGGCAACGGCGTTGTACTGGTGCTGGCGAAGAAAGGCACCTCATCGTTCCAATACGATTGATGACTCAAGGCATAGTCCAGCAGCGACTGGTTGCGGGCCGGCGCACTGCCCTGCGCCGGCAGCCCGACTTCGATTTCATCAGGTGTGACGCTGTCCTGATCGTCAAGGTCCTTCAGTAAAGTGCTGAGCTTCTTGCGCGTGAACTGAGCCACAGAGTCGATGCCGTGCAAGTAATCCTGATTGTCGGTGACATTGTTTCGATACTGCTCCAACAATTCGGCATAGAGCTGTTGATCCACAGCACTGGCTTTGCCCAACCATTGCAAACCCTGTTGCAGAATCATGGCCTGGACCATGTCCTTGGCACGCTGCACGTTGGTGGGCGCCAGGTTTTGTGTGGCTTGAACCTGCCACAGCTTACGCAACTGTTCGACCGACAGTGTCATGGACAGGATTTGAGCCAATTCACGGTCTTTTTGTTGAGCATAGGTCCGTTGCAAGTGCTCGACGAGGTTGTCTTCGATCAGTTCAAGAGAACCGAATGCATAGCTCGGATGTGAATCCCAGTCCGGTTGCGCCAGGTTCGCCAGGAAGGCCTGTCGTTCGTCCGGGATGGCCAGCCGTCGGTCCATCTCGGCTTTGAGGTGACTCAATGAATGGAAACTTTCCAGGCCCAACGCCGGCGTCCATAGCAGCGTGCGACCGCAATATTGAGGGTCAAGCCCGCCGCGCTCGGTCAGCACGAAACAGTTATTGAGTACCAGCGGGGTATTGCGCCCAGCAGGTGCGACCCGCAAAGAAAACGCGTCAGGGCGGAACCCATTGACACTCAGGCGTAAGTCTCTGGCGTAAAGACCCAGTACGGTTAAGAGCACTTCGTAGTCGAGGGGCAATAAAGCATTGTTCCAAAGCCTGAATTGCATTTCCCCGGTCAAGCCCATCTCCATTGCTCTTCTCAGCAAGGGTTCCATGTTCGGGTACACACTGTGGGTTCTACGCAGATACTGCTTAAAACCGCCGATTGCGCTGTCGATCTGCGTATTGAAGGCACTCAAGTCCATGCCCGAGACCTTAATGGCGGGTTTATCAGGAGAGGTTGAGTAGACGTGGGTGTTCAGCGGATCGATGAGTGGACCCACTTCGCCACATAAACGCGCCAGAAAATAGTCGACCATGCTGCTGGATGACAGCAGTTGAGGTTTGTCAGTATCACTTGAGGGGTTGCTGTATTGGCGTACCGAGAGGCACGCAGCCTGCAGGTTTTGCTGTTTGATAGCGTGCAGTTTGGTGTTGAGATAGGTGGTGACGGAACGCTCCAGAGAGGGGCGCAACGCTACGTGTTGTTCGATTTCAGTGCTGACGTTTTCGAGCAAATGCACAGTGGTGCGCATTGCAGCAAGCGTTGGCGGAACTCTGGGTTCTGTCGCCGTCGCCGTCCAGGTGTCAGCCAACTGGGTACTCCAGCGGCCCATGGGGTCGAGGGTCAGTAATTTTGGATCAATCATGCCACGCACATCCAGCACATGGTCGACCAGGGCGTCAAGGTCCATCGTGCCCTGGCTCAGTCGATACTGATCGAGGGCGTATTCAAGGTTGCAACCTTGTTTTTCAATGATCCCGTCCATGATGCTTTGGAAAATAACCCCGGTGATCGGGGCTGTGGTGACGTCGCAGGCCAGCAGGTTGACTTCGTTATAGCGTTCCGGCCTGGACAGATGACGTCTCCAGTCATCGGCATGCTGCTGGGGGTTGAGACTATCGAAAAGGTGGGTTTTCAGGGCACCCAGCTCGGTAAACGATTGCAGGCCTCGGTGAGGGGTATAGAGCAGCCAGGGCGAGCCATCGTCGCTTTTGTTACTGCTGATGATGAAGGTGCCTGCCAGCTCGACGGGGGACTGTTCAGGCTCGCTCAGCAGTGCCTTTTCAACATCAACGGCGGGAGCCTGCGTTGTCGCGGGCAGCGCAGCCTTGAGCGGCAAGGCGTGTAGTTGCAGACGCTGGTCAACCGTAATCGTCGTTTGCTGTTGTTGCTCCAGCACCACCGTGAAAAAGGCATTGGCCATGGCATGGGTAAAAAGTTGCACCCGCGAGAACCCTACGGCAGCCGGCAGCGCCCAAAATGTCTTGGGCTGTTGCTTCATATGTGTTTTCAAACCCAGGGCCAACCCCTGGACGGATACGTCCCAACGCAACTGATCGTCAGCCTCCTGAGTAGACTGCTGGGAATCCGGGACGCGTTGGGGGTTGTAGTAGCGCCGTGTTTCGCCCGCAGGCCAGCCATTGGCGACGAAATACATGAGGACGGTTTCGCTCAAGGAGCGGGTGGTGGTGTGTCGGGACGTTGGCGTACCAGAATTGCCTGATTCGCTGGATGCGTCGATGACATAACTCTGCACTTGGATTTGGCGCTGATCGACACCTGTAAAAGACTGCGCCAACTCAGTGGAAATGTATTCATCCAGCAGAGAAGTGAAACTGGGCAGCTTGAGCAGCTCCTCGCGCATCAGACGCGCATTTTCGAGCAGGTTATTGGAGAGGGTCGTATGTTGTGCTTCGAAGACAGCGCCAGCCACGGTCTGTGTGGTAATCGTCAGGGTTGCAGTAGGCGTCAGGGTTACTTGCTGGGAGATGGAAAGGTAATCAAGCAACGCTTGGCGCTGCGACGAGTCTTTGAGCCACGACTTCAGTTGCGTCTTGAGTGTTTCATGGCTTTCCAGCTTTTCCAGACCACGAGCGGGCGTATAGAGAACAACCCCACCTTCCGGAGCGGGGCTCATGACGAATGTACCCGCCAATTCAATAGCCGGTTGACCGATCACGTTCAGTTGCAGGGTTTGAACGTGCATCGGCGCTTTTTGTGACCGCCGCAAAGCATCGGTGGCCAGATAGACCGAGTCGAACCAGTCAAGGTCCTTGAGGGTAAAATTGCGAGCGCGTTGGCGCTCGCTTAGCTGCGTGCGATCGGTTTGGGTTTCGCTGAAAAAATACGGCGGGTGGTCAGTGCCCATTGAATGCTTCCATGCCGGATTGGCTGCTGAGGTGAGCAACCGTGAGTGATCGGAGAGGATCACTCTGGCGTTTCAAGTTTCAGCCGAGGGGCTAAATATGCACCCGTGCTTTATGCCCCCGTGGCATGCTCGACACACCGCTCGCCTTCACCCCGGAAAAGCGCAAGTGAGCTCAACAGCGTACCGGTATCCCCCTCAGTGATGAACGCGTCCCGGAAGGCTTTCCCGGTCTCTGGGTTGAACAGGCCATCACGCTCAAACCGTTCAAAAGCTTGGCGGGCCAGGACACCAGACCACTTATAGGAACACATTTTGGCCCCATAGCTACCCATCGGTTGCTCGAAGCTGTTGATCGGGCGGGCGTCATCAGGCCATTGCAAATGCCCGATTTCAACGTTGGCATGGGTGAAAACCTCATGAGGTGTACGCCCGTCGCCGTAGGTACGGTGTAACTCGAAGTCAACGAGACCCGTGAGCAAAATACTGGCAGTTTCCTGACTGGTCTGGGTGTGAACAAATCGGCTCATCTGAGTGGCCAGATCTTCAGGCAAGGGATCTCCCGTCTGGAAATGTCCGGATAGCCAGTTCAGGAAGAATGGGGTAAAGCCGAATTGCTCCAGCACTTGGCCGAAAAACTCCGTCGTATCATGGCTTAATTGGCCCATACCGGAAATCGCCCGGTAGGGGGCAGCGCTCAACAGATGCTGCAGGCAGTGGCCGAACTCATGTAATAAAACCCTCAATTGCAGATGATCCAGCAAGCAAGGCTGGGTCGCTGCAGGTCTTGGTAGCTGGCTGCGTAACACAGCTATCGGCCGTTGTGGACGCCCCTCGGCAGTCATCCGATGAGTGCGCAAGCCCGAGGCGGCGCCAATCTCGCCGCCCGCCACGCGGCGATAAGGGTCAATAAACAAATGTCCGATCGGCTCCGCGTACTCCCGAAGTTCAAATACCCGCACATCCGGGTGCCAGGTATCGACAGTGTTTTTTTCGATCAGCTCAACGCCGAACAGCGTTTTGGTGAAGGTGCACAAGCGTTGCAGCACCGTTTCCAACGGGAAGTAGTTGCGCATTGCGTCCTGGGAGACACCCGCTACGTCCTGGCGAATTTTTTCCGCGAAAAAGTCGTAATCCCACGGTTTCAGAGCATCGACTCCCCGTTGCGCGGCATAGCGCTGCAGTTGTTGTGTCTCATGGGCAAATGTCGTGCGTGCCAGATCAATCTGTTGCTGAAGAAATGTGGTGACCTCATCGGTCGTCGCTGCCATTTGGTCCACCAGCGCCAGTTCGGCGAAATTGGCATAGCCCAGCAGTTGGGCTTTCTGGTGACGGCTGTCGAGCAACACGGTCAGAACCAGTTCATTGTCGGTGGCAATGGCGTCAGGGCCGGTGCCCACGGCACGACTGTAGTAAGCCACCATCATTTCCTGGCGCAGGGCTCGATGCTCGGCGTAGCTCATTACATCCTGAAAGGATTGCTCGGAAAGGGTTAATAACCAGCCATCCAGGCCTGCGTCCCGAGCCGCGACCTCCATGCGGGCCAGGACTGCGTCAGGCAGTCCGCTCAGCAGCGCCTTGTCTTGAATATGCTTGCGCCATGCGTCGCTGGAATCTTTCACACGGCGCAAAAACTCTTGACTGAATTCCTCGATTTGCAGGTTCAACGCCTTCAGCCTTAGCTGCTTCTCAGGAGATAGATCAAGGCCTGCCAAGTGGTACTTACGCAGTATTTTACGTAACGCGCTTTGGCGTTGTTGATTGAAAAGGGCCGCAATCGGGCTGTCGGCAAGTTGTCGGTGAAGCTGATACAGATCATGGTTCGCGGCTAACTCGGCGCTGTACTGCATCGCAAGCTCATAACTGCGGTGTGATGCCTGCTTCCAAATCGGCTCTTGGGGAATAGAGTCAAGCAGTTCAATAACTTTAAGAACGCCATCCAGGCGCGCCTCCAGCTCCTCCACGGCATGCACCAGGTCATCCCAGGTGGGGAAAAGAGCCTGGCTGGCAATAATCGTGGCGGTGGCGCTGCGGCTTTCAGCAATGATCTGCTCAATGGCGGGCACCAAGTGTTCTGCTCTGATGGCTGAGAACGGTGGCAACTCGTAGGGCAGTAGCAGTGGATTGCTTTCAGACATGAAGTCACTCTTCAAAGGTAGCTGTCGAAGCAGCCAGCCTAGGGAATGAATTGTCGTTGGAGGAGTAGATAGATATGAGCAAAGCCACAGCGCGGAGAATCGGATACTTCGCGTTCTGCCCAAGCGCCTCGCGCAGGGAGTCACATGCCCTTAGGCGCTCACTCGCCATCGGCCCCATCGAATACATTTAAGTTTCAATAACATAAACGTATTCGATGGACAAAATTCCGGACTCCTTTAGGCATGACAAAGCCTGTGATGAGCACATTGTTTCACTCACAGCCCTGGTACGAGCTCACCCTGTTTAACCACGCCCTTATCACTGTGCTCACCCAAGCAAGTTGAGAAACAGCTTGTGATCCAACGGTGGCGTCACATCAGCATAGATCACCTTCAGCACGGCACTGTCGTTGGAGCCGGCGTTTCGCACCAGATCCTTCTGCAGCAGAAACCGCTGGTGAGCCAACTTGAGGTGAGCAACGCTGTAGGCGCTGTCCACTACGTCGGTATTGGCATAGTGAAAATGGGCATACCAGAGCACGTTCGATTGGTTCTTTTCCCGAACTGAAAATTCAGCGACGTAGTCACCACTGGCAGTGGGCTGACGCCGATGAACCAAGTTGATATCGACCTTTCGGTGAGTCCACAGATAGTCGACGTTTTCCTGAGTGGGGCGTTGTGCCTTGTAGCCCGTGCTGCAGTAGCCCCGCCCTTCCTCAAGCATGCTGGTTACCTCGGTTCGGTACTCGCGCAACAACGCCGACACGCCGGGTTTGTCAGCATGGGCGGCCTCAATTTCGTCAATGATGCCACTGAGTTTATTGGCTTGCTGCGTCAACATGATGTCCCAATCCATTGGGTTGACATGTTCACGACGTGTTGGGTCTTGCAGTTTTTTCATCTGGAAATGGATGGAGCTGCGAATGCCATTTTTCTGCTCTATCAGTTGATTGGCAGCGATCTTCAGGTTTGCCAGGGAGCGACGAGGCGGCGTGGGTGTTGGTCTTGCAGGGCCGGCAATCACCAATTCCTTCCAGACCCCTTCATCGGGGTGCTCGACAAAACTGGCAACCGGCTGCTGATTGAACGGGTCGCGAATATCCATGACGGCCACCTGCCCCTCTGTTTGCGCCGCCCGGACGTCACCGATCAACGTGCCGCGACGTTGGGTTTTAAAAGCTCGATGGGTAGAACCCCTGGGCTCTCGAAAGGACGACGCAGGTGTTGGTGCGGCTATCCCCTCCTCCTCACGAACCAATGCCGCCAAGTCGGATTCGGCACTGATGCGGGCCTGATCCAGCCGCTCCACGAAACGCGCCTGGTAACCAGGGCGACTCAACGCCGGTTCAAGCCCGTGCAGTGAGTCGGATGCAGTCGCAAGCACCCCATACTGGTTGATCAAGGTCGCCAGCACGGCCTTGCGCTCGCTGACCGAAAAATGCGCATAGGTCCTTAGCGCAATGTGAGAAGACGTCGCCAATCGCAGATTCTGCTCATGGAGAAACTGGTAAAAATGCTGGACCGAAGGGGCGTCCGTCAGCGCGAGCCTGTCGATGCTCAAGGTTCTGAGCAGGTTAAGATTGTTCAGTGCAACGTTGAACGGGTCGGCCATCTCCTGGGTGGGCAGCGACTTGATAAACGTCCGACTCTCCCCCAAGCCTCGGGTGGAATCCTGGGCCTGCTCATTCAGCGTGGCCTCCAGGGCATAGGTGTCTTGAAGCAGTTGCTGTTCGCGCTCGTTCATCTCCATGTAGCGGGAAATCAGGTCCTGATAGGCCTCGGGTGTTCGGGTCGGAGTGTTCGGATCGATACGCTGGACAATCTCGCCAATGGACTCACCCCGTGGTGAAAAACTGCTGTCCATGGCCAGTGCCAAATGCAGATTATGGATAAGCAATTGCGTGGCGCTGATGGCGCCATATTCACTGGAACGGGCGCTCTCGAAGTCGCTGGTTTCCAGCGCCGCTTCAGCGGGTTTGATCGCTTTGATCAGCGCGCGTCGTGCATCAATCAAAAGAGCCGCCTGCGACACGAACGCTTCCAGCGCACTGTTGAATGACTCAAGCAATGCCGGGCAGGCGGCTTGTTGGTCTTCGTGCTGTTTCTTCAGGAAAGTAACTTTTCGCTCGTCGGTATTTTGATTGAGCAGTGCCCACCAGTTTCTGAGCTTCTTTCTGGCAGCTAGATACGGCTCCCGCTGAGCTTTTACGTTGTCGAAACGCGCAGTCATCACATCCGCCACGCGCGCGGTTTCCAGGTCAAGCCGGCGTTGTTCGGCTTTCATTTTCCTCTTCGCTTTACGATTTTTCTCTTGTTGTGCCTTGATCTGATCGCCCGGCGCGCCACCCCACAGCTTCGGCGCAAGATCCAAGGTCCAGCGGCCGCTGCCATTGCTCTTCAACCATGGCCCGGTGCGTGATGAGTCGAGCGCGTCAACGATAAACACACGGCTCGACTCTTGGCTTACGCGGTACAGGTCATGGCCAATCAGGGCATGCAAACCATCGTCAAGGCGGTAAAGACCTTGGAGCGGCCCGGTCATGATCGGCACCGGCAGTTGGGCGGGACGAGGCACTTTGAAACCCTCGACATAAGCACGCTGACTGGTACTGAGGTGGTTCAAGGCGTTAGAAAAGGCAAAATCGAAGACCGTTCGGCCCTCTGCAATCGGTACGTCAGGCAAGGCTACGGTGCTCGCCGCCAGCCTGGCCCCGGTGGGTAGGCTCCCAGAGGGACGACGCACGGGTGCCAACACCAACGCCGCATCGCGTGGATCGGCCGCGATCAAGGGTTTACTGGGCTGCGTGCTGCGGGTGACGTGCAACAGTGCCAGGCTGAGGCTGCTCAACAGGTCGATCCAGGCCAGCTCTCGCGTAACGGGATCGCTGCTCTGCAGTGCAGGAATGTCCTGGTTCAAGCTTTGGGTCAGCATCAACAACCACGCGACCGACATCGCAGAGCCTTGCAACAGGGGCAAGAGCAAGGTGTTGAGCAACAGCCCACCGCCTTCCAGCAGCAGTGCCCAACGGCTTTCAGCATTGGACACCGACTCGCGATCTGCCAAGTCCACCAGTGCCCGTGCATGTTCGCCAAACAGATACGGCAGTAAGCGGCCATTGCTCAGATGTTGCAGCAGCTCCTCACTGCCCTCATCGGCAGCCAACGTTGCAGGAACGGGTATCTCCAGACGGTCGAACTCAGACCCCATGCCAAACCGGATGATATGCGGCTCATTGAAGCCCCCGTTGGCATACACCGCTCGCGCAGGTTCGCTAAGCCACATCAGCACGCTGTCCTGCAGTGCGCCAGGCAGGGCCATCGCCGCCAACAAGGCCTCGCGGTTGGCGTACTGAGTCAACAACTGCGGATAGAGCGGGCGATAAAGAACAACCGGGCCAGGCTGGAGGTCCTGTGCTTCGATCACAAACATGTTGTCGACCTTGTCCGGCTGGGCACCCGGTTTGCGCAGCAGTGCCAGCGAACGGATAACGATGTGGCGGTCCTCGACAACACGTTCAGCATCACTGAATTGCATCAGCGCAGCGACATACCGATAGCCCTGCACCGTGAACCCCTGTTGCCCCTGGATCGCCAGCGCCAACGCCCGCAACGGTAGCTGCGCTCGCAACTGCTCACCGAATAGCCGTTGGCGCTGCAGGGTTTCGTCGCTATCGGACAGCAGCAGGCGCTTGAGGTAGTCCGGGTAGGTTTTGCCGATGTCCACGCGCTGGACCAGATCAGTCAGGTAATCGGGGGTGGTCCAGTCCTGGATCAATTGACCGCCGGTGTGCCCTATGGTCATCGAGCCCTTGGGCTTGCCAACGAGGTTGCTCAAGGCGAGATCAGTCAGTGACAGTGTTTTGCGCTGAATACTTCCCGCACCGCCTGGGTAGCCTGCGGCCACTGCAAATGTCAGCTCCAGTTCGTCAGGGTTATAGCCAGGCGCGATCGGTTGATCGATCAGCATCTGCGCATGCAGGGCGCTCGCTGCAAAGGTCCTGATATCACTTACTCCGTCCAGAAAGGACTGCCCTTGAGCCTGGGTTTTAGCAGCGGCGAGCTCCAATAGATGGGTGCGATAGGCCAGGCGTTGAGCCTCCGAGGCGCTTTTCAACCAGTCGGGCAGTTGGGCGGCCATAGGCACTGTGGTAGGTGTCGGAGTCACAAATAAGCGAGTGGGATCGCTCACGGCATCATACTGCTGCTCCAGCTTATGAAGCCCTTGATGAGAGGGTAACGGGATAGCCGCCAGGTCCTGCAACTGCTGATTGAGCACCGCAGCCGCCTGGACGTCGAACACATTGCCATTGGGCTGGTAACGCTTCCACGTGATCTGGTCCGCAACAAATGCGCCGTCGATCTTCGACTCCCAGTAGCGATCAAACTCATCCTGAGAAGCAAATGACACGACGCCTCCCGCTAAAGGACACAGCAGGATCAACGATGCGTTGACCACCAGCAGGTCCGGCGATAACAGGGTGAACGAGGCCCCCGCCCGGGTGAGCGTCGTTTCCATGACATAGACGTGAACAGCCTTCGACTGCAACGCTGCGAGACGGTCGAGTCGATCCGGGTAGTCCGTTACCTGTTGGAGAGCATTACGGGCTGCATGAGCGAATGATGGGGCGATGGCGGTGTTGATCAGGTTGCTGCGCAGCAACTCACTGAGCCAGCGCCAACGGGTCGATCCGCCCTCGGTGTCTTGGTCCCAATACGCGATCAGTGCCTGCTGAAAAGCAATCGGGACAATGCCAGGCAGCTCGCGGATGACTTGCTCAATCACGCTCATATCTACAGCTGGCGCATCTACACCTGTGGGCGCCAGCGGTGTTGGTGCGTTGTTGGTCAGGAAATGATCCCGCGTGTATTGCGTTGAGAAATCCAGTGAGGTGCCGTTACCCAGGTGGTCGAGCGCGACATTGAGCAAAAACCGTAAGTCCCATCCATTCAATGCATTGGGTACGGCAAGCTTGGTGGTGACGAGGTTGAAGGCCAGGGTTGGATAGGCTTCTTTGATGCCCCTTTCCAGCCATTGGCCGACGACGGAGATCAAGGTGGGGTGATGAATGAACTGCACGCCGACGGCTCTGGCGATCAGGTTATCGGGAATGGTGTCAGGTGGGTTGATGGGCATGGAAAACGTCCTTTTTGTCCGTGGAGGCTCCGAAACCCGATGTGGGGGAGCTGGGCAAAAAGGAGTACCACGCAGGTGGAGACGGCGGCGGTAATGCGCTACCACTTTTCACCTACCCACCGGCAACCTGACGATTGATGCCGGTTTTGCAGGCACTCCATTCCATCGCGCCTTGATTCAGTCGGCTTTGAAAGATCGCTCCTACGCCTCTAACAAGCACTTCCGACGGCCCCTTCTGAAAAACCGAACAGTCGCGAAAAATGACGAGCCCCTCTCTCCGATAAACGTTATTTATTCAGTTGTTCCGGGCAAGAAGCCCATGCATCCATTCGCCTCATGAAGGGCTAGATTCATGCTAAATACTTCGTTTATTTCTTCACTGCGTACCGCCGTCGGTACATCCCTGCGCACCCGCCCACTCAATCGAGCGGAAGAGCGGCTGATCCGCTACTACCGCTTATTGTCAGAACAGGATCGTGAAGCGGTGCGCTGTCTGATGTTTGCGGTCAAGGAAACCAACCGATCCGAACGCCCTCGCCAATAAAAAGTGACACAGCTATCTGTCAGCGAACAATGAAACACCGGCTGGGTTGGACACTTGGCCCAGGGCCTTCCCGATGGAGTTTTCCTACCCAGCCGAAGCATGCCTGCAGCCCCCAAAAACAACTCCACTGTGAGCGTGATTGGTACCGCGACCTCGCCGCCGAAACATTTTGCCCTCCTAGAGTACGAAGCCCACCGCCGTGGAGGACCTGCGTATTCCCATGCCCGCCTTCGCCACTCTCCTACCCCGATTTCCCATTGGCGGCCGGATCATCTCCCACTGTGTCGACCCCTCATCCGACGGGATCTGCTCGACGTGCGCCGACACATTTGTGGCGAATTGGCGATATGCGTGCAGGGCATCGGTGCTACAACGACGCGGCTCTGGAACTCGGCGGTTACCTGCTGTCGTCCAAAAAAAAGACGCCTAAGCGTCTATTCCGTAAATCCCAGGCAAAAAAAAGCCACTCGTTAGAGTGGCTTTTTCTTTGTGTTTGGAGCGGGAAACGAGACTCGCATCTGACGCCCTACCCATTGAAGTCGAAGGGGTTTCTTTTCTTTCCAGAGCAGGAAAAGACTCAATTCTGGACTTGTTTTGGCCGTGTTTCAAGGGCGAAAAAGGGTTAATTCTATGTAAGACTATTGGATTCTGCGCATAAACGATCGGACGAAAAATCATCACACGGAAGGCGCTGCCACCCAGCTCTTGCGTTCCGTGAACCATCACGAACCGAAGAACACGCGACGCTCATGATCTCTCGCTGGATACTGATGCACACCGGCGTACAGCTTCCCCCCTAGTCTATGCGCTTCGAGCATCGGTGCTGGTCCACGGCTTGCCCTATGCCGATGAGCCCCCAGTGCAGATGCTCGCATCGGGCGAAAAGAAAACTCAGCGGGCCTACGCCCTGAGTCGAAAAACCTATCTTCCTTCCGACTTTCGCTTTCTAAGACGCAGCTAGCTCCCAGTACTCGATTAGTGGAATTCAGTGACATGGAGTAGCGAAAGCAGAAGGAGAGAGTCACCCTCGGATTATGCCAGCTTTTTGTGATCGTTCTTGGTCGGCTCCACCTGTCGTGAGCGGCAGCTGCCAGCATGATAGGCAGCAGATGGAAACGCCGACATTCGCCGGTATCTGCTGGACCTTACCAATTGAGGTTTCCCCCCAGCGATGCTTTACAACGGATTCTGGTCATCCTGATAGAATCGATCAGGCTATAGATAACACCCTTTAGAGAAATGGCATGAATACAGAACTGATAGAAGATGAGATGCGCCGGGCGCTATTCGGTCATCCTGAGCCCCCTGCGCCGGCAACTCACCCAAAAGCGCAGGACACAGTCTCGGATGTTGTGTTCGTGCAACCGGTGAAGGCAGCGAAGAAAAAGCCAGCCTCAAAAGGCTTCACACCTAGGTTGAGAGTCACGCTCCGAGTGGGAAATGAATTCGAAGGCGAGATGCAGGAGATGGTACATGAGGCCGATACGCTGAGTTCCTTACTTGCAGAACAAGAAGCTACTAAGACGGCCAGAAAAAAATTCAGGTTTGTGGAAGTGGTATCGGTCAAGTCGATGTAAGTGGGTACTTCTCCATGGCTCACTCGCCGAGGCATTAAACCGCATTCGGTTCCCGGGGATCACCCAACAGGCTCGTATCGAATGAGGCCTCAAAGATTAGCCATACCCTGGACTTGATTCAACATGATCACTCCGTATTGATATCAATGTTAATTGGTCGCCAGCCCAAGCTATATAACTGAGGGTGTCGACAGGCAGAAATCGGCCAAAGGCGGACATTCGCCTTTAGCCGAATGCTAGAGAATTCCTCCGCTTTTTACTTTGCCAAGCAGATCTCTTTCCCAGCGATTTACCGTTCACCCGTTGCCCCAGTGAAGGAAAATTCCTCACCACCCTTTCGGGGTATTCGCGTGAGTCAAGTAAGGTGATTTTGGCGGACGCTTACACTATTGAGGAAGCTTCAATGCGGCCATTAATTTCGTAGAAAAGGAAATTGAGCGACTTGGATTTAAATGCCTAGTAAAAAGCGATATGAAAGGTGCCATCGCTCAAGGCGGTATATTGTGCACTGTCATTGGAGTTGTTTCTTCACTTGTTGGGTTGCCTTAGACGCTGGGGCTACTGTCGCTAGCGCTGGCCACACTCTAGCGACCTACAACCCCGACTACGAAATCATAAAAGACTACGTCAATAAAAAACTGAAAGTCGTATACAAAAAATAGCACACCATCACTTTGCGCTTCAGCGCACATCCTAAACACTTAATAAAACCACACGCAATGGACGCTGCAAATGATAAATATAAGCCTATCAAAAGCAATACTAATCGTTGGACTTATAGGGGTGACGCTCTTTGCTTTCGACGCTTTACGAGAAAGACCGTAAAAACTTGAACTCAAATAAAAATTAATCGACTCAGGGCTTTCTGATCAATGGAAAAGTGGGAACGTCATTTTATTGATAAGACACGAAGAGCGATGTGACCGTTCAAGCAACTCATGTTTAAGCTCAAATGAATGAGTCACACGCCTTGGAGGCGAGAAAGCACAAGAAACAGGAACCCATTCTTAGGGAGATAATCCTTCTATTACTTAACTCACGGACACAAAAACCACACGTCATGATGGTTACGGACCTTCATCGGTGCCGAAATCGTTTTATCTTTTTCGCGTCACGATTTGTCCGTCGCGCTGTAAGATTCCTCTGATTTTATCATCAGCGCTAACTGGTGACCATTAGTAATAATCTTGCGGCACTCCCACTTCATTACAAAAGCTCGAAGTAACCGCCACTGAAGACAAACCACTCACCGTACTAACCCAGTGTTATTACATTGAGCCTGGCGCACCCGCCGACAACCACTTTAATAAAGGCAGACAATAAACTAATGAGTTTCCACGAATACAAAACCTGAAAGAGACCCAGAGCATGAAATACAACTTATCCCATGGACAGATCTTTTTCAGAAAATTAAACAATCAATTCATTAGCACCACACAAAACCCACAATGGCAACCTATATGACATGCACATTTATTACGCCCAAGCGACTGATCCTAACTGTACTTTTATTAACTTCCACCCCCTCATTCGCATTTTGCGCCTTCAAGATCGAAACGGGGGGCACAGAACAAATAATGAACGTAAACCTTCCCAAAACAATTACACTTCCCAGGAACACTGCTGTCGGTGCTACTCTATTTGAATCCTCCGTATATTCATTCGGCGCTACAGGTTTCCAATGCCCAACAGCAGTCCCTTTTGGAGTAAAAAATAATTTGGGAAGCACGACCCTAGGATCGGACCTATTCCCTATAGGCAACACCGGTCTTTCCTGGCAGTTTATTCGCTATATGCCGGCCAGAGTCGCTGTCAACGCGTTGGGATCTACTACCTTACCCTACCACGACACCGGCTATAATATTAGCACGTCCACAGCGGCTATACGTATATTAGCAACAGGCATTATAGCGAGCGACACTACTATTCCGGTTGGCGACATTGGGTCTTTGATGGCAGACAATCTGAAATTGGCAACTTTTCGACTCGTCAACACTACCCAGCTCGCCTCTAGCTCGTGCGAGACACCTAATATCAACGTAAAAATGGGCCAACATCGACTGGAGGATATCCCCAATGATGGCTCCCCCTCGAAAAAAGCCATTTCCTTTAGTCTTAAACTTAACAACTGCCCAGCGGGAATCAACAACGTCAGTTATACGCTCACCCCGACCTCGAGCGCCCCTTCACAAAGTAATCTTCAAGGTGTTATAAACCTCAACCAAAACTCAACCGCAAAGGGGATTGGCTTGCAGATTACTGACGGTAATCTGTCACCCATAGTGCTGAACCAAGCCAAGACATTCAATGAGTATTCAAACAAAGGCGGAAACTTCACAATCCCTTTAAACGCACGCTACTTAAAAATTGCGAAGGGGTCGAGTGTAATCCCAGGCACCGCTAATACCGAAATCACATTTACCATGAGCTACCAATGATTGGGAGCTTGCCGACGGGTCTATCAAGGGCATACCTCCATAGACGGGAATAGTCGTGACATATCATATTTCTCGCCTCCGCATATCCCACGCATGAGCCAGACTGCTCACAGACCGCTTGTGATCAGGTCCCACTCTTGACCTTACTCCAGACCCGGGTACGCACGCGTTCTAGTTTCAAAGGCAGCGGCTCCAGTGCGAATAATGTATCGAGCACTGGCTTGGACGCGTAAACCCCTGGATTATCACGCACTTTCGCATCCACCAAACTCTTGGCATCCTTGTTGGCATTGGCATAGCTGAGATAGTTGGACGACGCGGCAATTACCGTCGGGCGCAGCATGTAATCAATGAACGCCAGGCCCTGCTGAGGGTTCGGTGCGTCATTGAGCAGCACCAGGTTTTCCACCCAGATCGGCGCGCCTTCCTTGGGAATGCTGTACTGAATCCGACGACCATTGCCGGCGGCGTCGGCCGCTTTGCGCGCATCCATCACACCCCCCGCCCAGCCGACGACGGCGCAGATATCGCCGTTGGCCAGATCGGTGATAAAGCGCGAGGAGTCGAAGTAGCGAATGTGAGGGCGCAGTTTCAACAGCAGGGCCTGGGCCTTCAGATAGTCATCCGGGTTCTGGCTGTTATAGGGCAACCCCAGATAGTGCAAGGCGATCGGGATGATCTCGGCGGGCGCATCCAGCATGGCTACGCCGCACTCGCCCAGCTTGGCGAGGTTTTCCTCCTTGAAAATCAGGTCCCAGGAATCCACCGGTGCGTCCTTGCCCAGGAGCGCCTGGACTTTGGCCTGGTCGTAGCCGATTCCGGTGGTGCCCCACAAATAAGGCACCGCGAAGCGATTGCCGGGGTCATTGCTGCTGACTTTGGCCAGGATGTCCGGGTCCAGATGGGACAGGTTCGGCAGTTGCGAGCGATCCAATTCCTTGAGCACGCCGGCCTTGATCAGGTTCGGCAGCAGGTCGCCGGTAGCGACCACCACGTCATAGCCGCTGCGCCCGGCCATGAGTTTGCTTTGCATGACCTCGCTGTTGTCGAATACATCGTAAGCCGATTGGATGCCGGTCTGTGCCTGGAAATCTTTCAGCGTGTTGGGGGCAATGAAGTCATACCAGTTATAGATATTGACCTTCGGTTCCGCCGCCTGGGCGCAAGCTATCGCACCACTGAATGCGACAGCCAACACCCATTGCACGCATCGAATAGCGATCATCACGAACTCCTGGGCCGGCACCTGCGCGCCAGCTGATTATTGTTATGGGGGGTACAAACGCAGTCAGCGGATCAGCAGTTCACGGCGGCCATCGGGGTGTTCCACAGCCTCGCCTTGCAGCAGCAGCCGACGATCATTGAGGTAGTGATAATCCCGGCGGGCCGCATTGATTTGAGCAAGATCCAGGCTGATCACCTGGCGTGTATCTTCGCGCCCGGCTTCATATAACACCCGACCAAACGGGTCGATCACCGCACTGCCGCCAGCAAACACCAGGCCGTCATCGCCCTGCCCTGCGCGGTTAACCATCACGGTGAACACTTGATTTTCCTGGGCCCTGGCCATGATCGCGGTACGGTGAACCGGGCCGTAGGGATCCATATTGCCGTTGGTGACGATGATCAATTCAGCGCCCAGTTGCGCCAGCGCTCGCGACGTTTCCGGTAGCTCGATGTCGTAGCAGATCAAGAGACCCACACGCACGCCGTTCCACAGCCTGGTGACAAAGCGATCGCCGGGTGTGATGTCTGCGCGTTCGGAAGGCCACAAATGTGTTTTGCGGTAGCGCAGGGCAATGCCCTCGGGTGTGATCAAGACCGAGGTGTTGTAGAAGGTACCGGCGTCACGTTCGACCAAGCCGATGACCACTGACACATTGCGCTGGCGTACTGCCCGTTGCACCGCTTGCAGCGTCGGACCTTCGATTGTCTCGGCAACGTTGGCCAGCTGTTCGCCACCGACGAAGCCCATCAAATGGGTTTCAGGGAACACCACCAAGTCGGTATCCGCGTTGCAGTTGGCGATGGCCTCCAAGGCGCGTCCCAGGTTATAAGCAGTGTCACCGTCGCGGCCGGCTAACTGCAAGAGTTCGATGTTCATGGCTGGTCCTTGGGCAAAGTGGAAACCCGAATTTACCCGGGCCTTCAATTGAGTATGGGGTGCCGTGCAATGCGAAAAAATCACTTCGATGGGGTACCCCGCAATGGGTAGTGAAACCAATTTGACCTTGCAGGATGTGGCCTGGCATGACGCGGTTGGGCGGCTGATCGAAAACCTCGACCAACCGCACTTCTGGGCCTCCATGACGCGTTTGCTCGGGCGCTATGTGCCGGTGGACAGCTGGGTGGTGCTGATCTTCAATCCTGGCAGGCCACTGGTACTGGCTGAATCGCCCACGGAGGAAGGCGGCACCGACTCGCTGTTCCAGGACTACCTCAAGGGGCTTTATCTGCTCGATCCTTTTTACTTGGCCAATCGCGAATCGCCGAGAAACGGGCTATTTCAACTGGACGACGTTGCCCCTGAGTGTTTTGAGCAGACCGATTATTACCAGCGCTACTTTCGCCTGAACGTGGTCGCCGATGAGGTTCATCTCAATGTGCAACTCGATCCCGAACGCACCCTGAGCCTGTCATTGGGCAGCCGTTGCCGATTCAGCCAGGAACAGCTCGCACTATTACGGCTGATCCAGCCATGGGTGGCCGGCCTGATGCGTCAGCGTTGCGTGTTCGAATATGCATCGAACAGCACGCCACCAGCGGAGCCGGCACCGGACTGGCAAGAACGCCTCCTGTCGCCGACGCTGCAAATCAGCTCGGCGTTATCGACCCGTGAAGCCGAAGTGGCGCAACTGATGCTCAGTGGTTGCTCGAACAAAGAGATCGCCCGCAAGCTGGCGATCTCTGCCGAAACGGTCAAGGTGCACCGCAAGCACATGTACAACAAGCTGGGGATCAAATCCCAGTCCGAGCTGTTCCTGTTGTTCCTTCAGGCTCAGGCGTGAACTGGGGGCGTCCAGCCCACTTTCGACATCGCTGCCAGCAGTTGTTCAGGCTTGAGCGCCAGTGCTTTTTTGCCACGGCCCTGAAGGTCTTCGGCGGCCAGCAGAGCGTTGAGAATTGCTTCCTCGACAGCGTCGGCTGCGGCCACGAATAACGCGGAAATATAGTCATTATTGACCATCTGCAAGGCAGTCGTCGGCGGGCCCGGCTGCCCGAGATTGGCAACTGGCAAGCCGGTATTGCCCACCGAAAATGCGATGAAGATGTCGCCGCTGTCGTCCTCGGTGCCGCCACCGACCCGGGCCAGGCCGATACTCGCACGCTGTGCCAGGCGCGTGCATTGATGGGGCAACAAGGGCGCATCGGTGGCAATGGTGATCACGATGGAACCCATGCCAGGCACACCGACATTCATCGGCCCGTCATAAGGCGAAGGGGTATCTTGCAATACGCTGCCCACCGGGTAACCCGCCACACGCAATGCACCGCGTACGCCGTAGTTGGCCTGCACCAGTGCGCCCACGGTCCAGCCGCCCTCCTCTGCACTCAGGACGCGAGACGAGGTGCCAATCCCACCCTTGAATTCATGGCAAATCATGCCGTTGCCACCGCCTACGCAGCCTTCCTGCACGGGGCCGCTGCGTGCATCCGCCAGCGCTGCGTGCACATGCTCGGCTGTGACGTGCTGGTCCCAGATATCGCTCAAAATGCCGTCGTAGGTTTCCAGCACTACCGGCATGCACCAATAAGTGTGCTGCTTACCCATTTCACGCTCGGCGGCCACCAGCGCATCACGCACAACGCCAACGCTATGGGTGTTGGTGTAGGCGATGGGTGTGGTCAGCAAACCGGCTTCGCGAATCCACTCCAGGCCGGTCGCGTCGCCATTGCCGTTCAATACGTGAACGCCGGCAAAACACGGCGCCAGGTGTGCCGCGACCGGACGTGGCTCGATGATGGTCACGCCAGTATGCATCGAGCCCTCCAAGCTTTCGGCATTGAGGGTGTGATGGCCGACACGTACGCCGGGCACGTCGGTGATGGCGTTGAACGCCCCGGGTTTGCCCGTGCCAATGGTGATGCCCAGTTCTCGTAAGCGCATGTTTTAACTCTCAATAATCGAGTGAAGAACGTGCACTAAGTCTAGGTTCGCGACGAATACGTGACGATAACCTCCTGTGGGTACCCACGATGCGTTAGGCAGTCGATGAATTGGACGGTACCGTGATTAGCAGCGGCCACGCATATGTTAAGGCAAGTGGTCTCAATGATGTGCATGAGACGAATAATCCTAGGCCAACGCTGATACTTCTTACGCCATTACTCGATTCACCCCACTGACTAAACCACCGATTTCAACCAAAATCGAAAAGCTAAAATATGAAATCCGCATTCAACCAATGCGCCTCTATGAAACATCCGGTACTGAGCTTTTTTGCCTGGCTCGAACTTCAAAAATCTCAAATCCTGTCCTTGTTTATAACTGGCTACAGAACGCACCGAGACCCTCCCATGAGAAAGCTCCTATCACTTCTCACCTTTTTTAGCTGTAATGCCCTAGCTACGACATGCACTCACTCTAACAATCAAATTCCCACCTCTGAACTTTCAGTAGGCGCTAAAGATGCAGCACTCCCTTCAATAATTTCAAGTACCTGGCATGAAACAGAAGATGGGCTAAGCACCTGCATCAACTACCCTAGCGGGACCCAGTTCTTCTCACTCGCCAACAACGTCGCCACCGCAACAACGCAAAGTTTAATGTTTGAGGGAGCCTCATATAAAATATACATGACAGGCGTTAAAGGCATCGGCGTTATCATGAGTGCCGCTGACACCAACCTTTCTTATAAGCCGTTCATCTCCTCCGAAGTGATCATGTGGAATTCAGACACTACGAGGACCGCTCCCGTTGCGCTCAGTAAATATCGAATACGATTCGTCGCCACGGAACATTTGCCAGCAGGACCTATAAACGTTCCCTCCTTTCAACTGATGCGCCACGGCATATATTTAGGTGCGTATTACGGCTGGGGAAAAATTACAGCACAAAGCACGAACATCGACGTTAAATACCCCGCCTGTCAATTAGAAATGCCATCACTGATAAAGCTTCCAATGCTGCTGACACGCGACGTGCAAACAGTTGGTGCTACAGCAGGTGACACGCCGTTCAACATAGATTTGAATTGCGAGGCCGGGGTCACAGACGTGAATGTAAAATACACACTTACCGACATTTCTTCTCCTTCTAATACCACATCGGAACTGCAATTAAATGTGGGGGCAAGCACGGCAACAGGACTTGCCATGCAGGTGTTGGAGAATGATGCGCTCGTCAGCTTCGGCCCTGACTCATCGTTGATAGGAACGGTAAACCAGAGAGACTTTGGCAAACTTACCAGTAGCGCCGGCCGGCTCAGCAAGTCATTTACTGTTCGCTACCTTAGAACCACAGCGCCGCTGGCACCGGGCAAGATTAATGCCGGCATGACAATAACAATGTCTTATCAATAACGTTCATGTTGATCGCGCCGTGAGCGTGCATTGTTGGATTTACACCCGGCCATCCCGTAAGCGCCACTGATGCCATTCCTTGGACGATGACGAATAAAGCCTGGGGTTTCGGGCATGGTGCCAATCGCCACGGTCCGTATCATTTGCCGACGGGTCAAGCCCTCGAACGCCTCATTCAGATCCCGCTTGCAAACATTCACTCGGCAAAAGCCCTGAGCGCTGGGCTGGGAGACACATGTCCGTCGATATCACTAAACACGGCTCAAAAGGCCTGTTGTTTTTTCTTGCGCTGTCGCTGACCGCAGCGCTCATGAACAGCAGCGCACCCACGCCGCTGTACCCGTTTTACCAGGAACACCTGCAGATCAATGCTGTGGACCTGACCTATATATTTGGCGCCTACGGTGCCGGTGTCCTAGTGGCTTTGGTGACACTGGCGCGCATCGCCGGCCATGTCAAAGACCAGCGTTTTTTGCTGCTCCCAGCCATTGCACTGGTGCTGGTCGGCGCCTGGCTGTGCGCCGAATGTGATTCGCTGTGGGCCCTGTGTGCAGCCCGTGCCATTTCGGGGCTGGGTGCGGGGATCATGACCACCGCTGTGAACGTGACGCTGGTACGGTTCGGCCCGCTCGACAACGGCAAGTTAGCGGCGACGCTGGCCACCTTGGCGATGATCCTGGGGTTGGCTTTGGGCCCGGTACTCAGTGGCATTGCACTGCAACTGAACCTATACCCGGCCAGCCTGCCCTTCTGGTCGATCATGGCCCTGGTCACTGTCGCGGCCCTCGGCGTACTGGCGCTCTGGCCGCGCCACACCCGCCAGGCCCAACCCGCCGCTCACACTGCACAAGCGTCGTTACGAGAAGGCCTGCGGGGTATTGGTCGCCCCTTTCACTTGTGCGCGTGGTCGGTGTTTTTCAGCTGGTCGTTCACGGCCTGCGTCTTCGTGATTGGCCCCGGCGCTGCCGAACAGCAACTGGGCCTGAGCGATCGCGGAATGTTTGGCTACAGCATGGCGGTCTACCTGTTGATCGCCGGCGCCAGCCAACTGTATTGCAAGCGTCTGGATGCAGCGCGTGCATTGCGTTCTGGATTGCTCGCCCAGTGTGCCGCCTTCCTGCTCCTGCTGACGGCCTTCTCGGTCCATTCGCTGACGCTGGCAGCCCTGGCCCTGGTAATCGGCGGCTATGCCTATGGCACCATTTTTGTCGGTAGTGCCCGGCTGATCAATCAGCTGGCACCTGCCAACTGCCACGCCAAGTTGGTGGCGTATTTCTATATGACCATTTACCTGTTCAACGCGGTGCCCATTCCGCTTGGGCTGCTGGTGGACGCGATGGGGCTTACCCCGAGCGTACTCGCCGCCTTGGTCTTTTTTCTGGGGCTCGGTGCCGTGCTGGCGATTCTCGCTACACGGGTCCGACTCCCTCATGCGCATCAACAACCAGGTTGAGCGCGCGTCACCGTTGAGCCCTCAGGGTTCTTTTTTTTTGCCTTACGTCAGTACCGGAATCATGAATAAAAAACTCAAAGTGTGCGTCACGATTGCCACGGTGCTCGCCATTGGCGGCGCCGTCGGCCTGTACCGGCAGTCCACCTCTGCCCAACCGACCCAAACGTCGGCGGGAACGGCTGCGCCGGCCATCCAGGTGGCCGTCGCCACCGCCACGCAAGCTGATATGCCCAACACTCTGGCGGGCATCGGCGAGCTGGAAGCCACACGCCAAGTCATGGTCACTGCCGAAAGCGGTGGCCTGGTACGTGCCATTGCATTCCAACCCGGCGAGCGGGTGAAAGCCGGGCAAACCCTGGTGCAGCTCAACGATGCGCCGGAACGAGGCGAATTGGCCAGGCTTCAGGCCCAGGCCGCCAACGCCAAAGCCCAGCTGCAACGGACCCAGCGCTTGCTGCCTCAACAGGCCGCGACGCAAGAGGAACTGGATCAGGTGCAGTCCGCCTACTCACAGGCGCTGGCCGATATCGTGCGGATCAAGGCATTGATCGACCAAAAACGCATCAAGGCGCCCTTCACCGGCGTGCTGGGTGTGCGCACCGTCAATCTGGGTCAGTTCGTGCAGGCCGGCGATGCCATGGTGTCGCTGACCGACGCGCAGACGCTGTATGCCAATATCACCCTGCCCGAACGTGCGCTGGCACAGCTCAAAACCGGCCAGGAGATGAGCATTCGCGTAGATGCGTACCCGCAGCGCTTGTTCAAGGGTCACGTCAGTACCCTCGAACCGCGTATCAACCCAGGCACCCGCACGGTGCTGGTCCAGGCCACGGTGCCAAACCCGGACAACCTTTTGTCACCCGGCATGTACACCAATGGCGAAGTCCATCTGCCAGCCAAAAAAGACGTCATCAGCGTGCCGGAAACAGCGGTGAGCTACAGCGCCTACGGCGACTTTGTCTATGTGGTCGAAGGCGCTGATACACAACTGACCAATACGGTACGCCAGGTCTACGTAAAGACCGGTCAGCGCTCGGACGGCCGGGTTGTGCTGCTTGACGGCGTAAAGGTCGATGATCGCGTGGTCACCTCCGGCCAGTTGCGTTTGAGCAGCGGCGCCCTGGTACACATCGCGCACAAGGACACCGTCGGGCTCGAACAGGCTTCGAGCCGCTGATACACCAAGGATCTGAACATGAAATTCACCGACTTGTTCGTGCGGCGCCCGGTGTTGGCGCTGGTGGTCAGCACCCTGATTTTATTGATGGGGCTGCTGGCCATAAACAACCTGCCGATTCGTCAGTACCCGCTGACGGAAAGCTCGACGCTGACGATCACCACCCAATACCCCGGTGCTTCGCCGCAGCTGATGCAAGGCTTCGTCACCCAGGCCATCGCGCAATCTGTTGCTACGGTGGAAGACGTCGACTACATGAGCTCGACGTCGACCCAAGGCAAAAGCGTGATCACTGTACGGATGAAGCTCAACGCCGACTCCAACAAGGCCATGACCCAGGTGATGGCCAAGGTCAACGAAGTCAAATACCGTTTGCCGGAGCAGGCCTACGATCCGGTCATCGTCAAATCCTCCGGTGAAGCTACAGCCGTGGCCTATGTGGGTTTTTCCAGCCCGACGCTGTCCACAGCAGCACTCTCGGACTATTTGCAGCGCGTGGTGCAACCACAACTGTCCTCCATCGAAGGGGTCGGTAGCATCGACCTCAACGGAGGGCAGAAAATGGCCATGCGCATCTGGCTGGATGCCAATCGCATGGCCGCCCATGGCATTTCCGGCAGCGATGTGGCCAAGGCCTTGTTGAATAACAACGTGCAGGCTGCGCCCGGCCAGGCCAAGGGTTTGTATGTGGTGTCGGATATTCAGATCAACACCGACCTGGTAGATGTCGCCGAGTTTCGCCAATTGGTGGTCAAGTCCAGCGCTGCCGGTGTGGTGCACCTGAATGACATTGCCACAGTCGAATTGGGCGCGGCGTCCACCGACACCAGCGCCACCATGGACGGCGTGCAAGCGGTGTTTTTCGGTTTGAATGCCGCACCTAATGCCAACCCCTTGGTGATCGTCAAAAAGCTCAATGAACTGCTGCCGGGCATCCGTGCCAACCTGCCACCGGACGTGAAAGTTGCCGTGCCGTTTGAGCTGGCGCGGTTTATCAGCGCATCAATTGATGAAGTGCTCGGTACCTTGGGTGAAGCCATCGCCATCGTGGTGCTGGTGATTTTCTTGAGCCTGGGTTCGGCGCGGGCGGTGATTATTCCGGTGGTCACCATTCCCCTGTCGATGCTGGGTGCGGCCGCGTTCATGTCGATGTTCGGCTTCAGCATTAACTTGCTGACCTTGCTGGCGATGGTATTGGCCATCGGCCTGGTGGTGGATGACGCGATCATTGTGGTGGAGAACGTGCACCGCCATATCGAAGAAGGCAAGTCGCCAACTTACGCTGCATTGTTGGGCGCACGTGAGGTGGCAGCGCCGGTGATTGCGATGACCCTGACACTGGCGGCAGTGTATGCGCCCATAGGCCTGATGGGCGGGCTGACCGGCTCGCTGTTCAAGGAGTTCGCCTTTACCTTGGCCGGCTCGGTGGTGGTCTCAGGCATCATCGCGCTGACGCTGTCGCCGGTCATGAGTTCACTGCTGCTCAACAGCCAAATGAACGAAGGCTGGATGGCGCGCAAGGCCGAGAGCTTCTTCCATCGCCTGGGCGGCGCTTATGGTCGCGTGCTGGATCTGTCGCTGCATCACCGTTGGGTCACGTTCAGCATTGCGGTGATCGTGTTGATCAGCGTGCCGTGGCTGTACAGCCGCGCCCAGACCGAACTGGCACCGACCGAAGACCAGTCCACCGTCCTGACGGCCATCAAGTCGCCGCAGAATGCCAACATCGACTACGTCGAGAAATTCGGCAAGCAATGGAACGACGTCATGGTGACCTTGCCGGAGCAGAGCAACCTGTGGCTGATCAATGGCAGTAACGGCGTGTCCAACAGCATTGGCGGGGTCAACTTCGTCGACTGGGAACAACGCGAGCGCAACGCCGACCAGATCCAGGGCGACATGCAAAACCGTGCAAACACCATTGAGGGCAGCAACGTATTCGCCTTCCAGTTGCCTTCGCTACCGGGTTCAACCGGTGGCCTGCCGGTGCAGATGGTGATCAAGAGTGCCGGTGACTACAGCGTGGTCTATGAGGCGATGGAAGCACTCAAGCACGCAGCGCGTGAAAGCGGTTTGTTCATGGTGGTCGACAGCGACCTGGACTACAACAACTCGGTGATCAAGATCAAAGTCGACCGCACCAAGGCCAACAGCCTGGGCGTGACCATGAAGGATCTGGGCGACACCCTGGCGGTACTGGTGGGCGAAAACTACGTCAACCGCTTTGCCATGGACGGCCGCTCCTACGATGTTATCCCGCAGAGCCTGCGTGGTGAACGGCTGACGCCCGAAGCATTGTCGCGCTTTTATGTGACCAGCGCCAGCGGCGGCCAGGTGCCGCTGTCCAACCTGGTCAGCGTCTCGACCGGGGTTGAGCCCAATCAGTTGACCCAGTTCGACCAGCTCAATTCGGCGATCTTCCAGGCGATTCCCGCCCAAGGCGTGGCCATGGGCGACGCGGTGAAGTTCCTTGAGGCGCGAGCCAAACTACTGCCGCCTGGGTTTACCTATGACTGGCTTTCGGATGCACGCCAATACCATCAGGAGAGCGGCGCGCTGGTGATGGCGTTCCTGTTCGCGATCATCGTGATCTACCTGGTACTCGCCGCCCAGTATGAAAGCCTGCGTGACCCATTGATCATTCTGATCAGCGTGCCGATGTCGATTTGCGGTGCGCTGATTCCATTGGCCCTGGGCATGGCGACCATCAATATCTATACGCAGATCGGCCTGGTGACCCTGATCGGCCTGATCAGCAAGCACGGTATCCTGATGGTGGAGTTCGCCAATGAGATGCAGGTCAAGCAGGGCCTGGATCGTCGCGAGGCGATTCTGCACTCAGCGAAGATGCGCTTGCGGCCGATCCTGATGACCACGGCGGCGATGGTGGCGGGCTTGATTCCCCTGCTGTTCGCGTCCGGTGCTGGTGCCCATAGCCGTTATGACCTGGGCCTGGTGATCGTGGTGGGCATGTTGGTGGGCACGCTGTTCACCTTGCTGGTTTTGCCGACCATGTATTCGTTCATTGCCGTCGACCATCGTATCGCGGCCACCACACCCCGCGCCCGTGCGCTGGCCGCTGCCGATGCAGCCGACGCCGCCACGGCCCATCCGGTGTAAGGAGACACACATGCATCCATTCAATACCTTCGTGCTTCGCCCGCTGGCACTGCTGGTCTGCTCGGCCTGGGTCACGGGTTGTACCGTCGGCCCGGACTACCGGGCCAGCAACGAGCCAGCGGTGCAACTCACTCAAAAACCCGATGCGGCGTTGTATAGCAATACTCGCCTGCAACAAGACTGGTGGCGGCAATTCCAGGACCCGCAACTGGATGCATTGATTGATCAAGCATTGTCACGCAACCATGATCTGCGCATCGCCCAGGCTCGGTTGCTGGAGGCGCGCGCGGTGTTGGATCAGCGTCAGCTGGACCAACTGCCAACGGTAACCGCCAGCGGTGCTTACTCACGTAGCCTGTCCCAGGCCAACCCCGGCCCGAGCGGTGAACGCAACCTGGCCAAGACCTATCAGGCCGGCCTGGATGCGCAATGGGAGTTGGACCTGTTCGGCAGGCTGCAGCGCTTGTCGCAGGCGTCTTCCGCCCGTGCCGAAGCCGTCGCGGCGGACCTGGCACAAACCCGCATCGTAGTGACCGCCGACGTGGCGCGTCACTACTTCGAACTGCGCGGTGCGCAACGTCAACTGGCGGTGGCTCAGGCCAACCTGAGCAATCAGGAAAAAACCGTGGAGCTGGTTCAGGGCCGCGTGGATGCAGGACGTGGCACTGCCGATGAACTGGCCAGCGCCCTGGCCGAGCGCGCACGTGTGCAGGCCACGTTACCAAGCCTGGAAACCCGTCAAGCGCTCAGCCATTATCGACTCGCCGTACTCACGGGCTCGCGGCCCAGTGACCTGCAAGCGCTGACCGAGCTGAAAGCCTTGCCGACCCTGGTCACACGCTTGCCGATTGGCCAGATCAGCGACTTACTGCGCCAGCGTCCCGATGTTGCCAGCGCCGAACGCGCTTTGGCTGCCTCGAACGCAGACATTGGTGCAGTGACCGCCGAGCTTTACCCAAGGGTCGATCTGGGTGGTTTTCTCGGCTTCGTAGCGTTGCGCGGCGGGGATTTTGGCGACAGTGGCAGCCGAGCGTTCAGCGTGATGCCCTCAGTCAGTTGGCCGGCGTTGCACCTGGCCAGCGTCAAGGCTCGGCAGCGCGAGGCGCAGGCGCGTGAGGTGGGTAGCCGGGCGCATTATGAGCGAGTGGTGCTGAATGCGATTGAGGAAACCGAGGGCGCGCTCACCACATACAGTCTGTCGCAGCAGCGGGTGCGCAGTTTGGCTGAAGCTGCAGCGCAGAGTGAGCGTGCGGCGCGACTGGCACATGCGCGTTATGAGGCAGGTGGGGCGGCGTATCTAGTGGAATTGGAAGCCCAGCGTACGCAGTTGACTGCTCAGGATGCCCTGACCCAGGCTGAAACCGCCTCTTACCTCAACGTAGTGCAGCTCTATAAAGCGCTGGGCGGCGGTTGGCGCGCACCGGAATCAGTGGTATCCAAGTAACCCATGGCCGCCCCGAATGGGGCGGCATTTCAAGCATATACATTCGCTATAGAGCGTTCGACGCGCTGGATGAAAACTGCCACGTCTGCATGGGTATGGACCAACCCGTCCCGTGCGACAGCGACCTCCAACTCGCGGCTCAGCTGGATCAGGCTTTTAGCTTTGCCTACCGCCAACGCGCCCCGAATCCGATGCAGCAAACGGACAGTTTCATTACGGCCCTGGCTCCTGTCCAGCGCTTTAAGCTCAGCCAAATCCTGGGCGATGGTCTCAAGGAACAGCTCCAACATGCGCTCCGGCACATTGATCTCGTCTAGATCGTTTGCCTGTGCAGCGCCTGGGGAGGCCTGGATCTGCGTAGGGTCCAGCACACTGCGCAAACATAGATAAAGCCCCTGGATATCAATCGGTTTGGATAACCAACTGTTCATACCCACGCGAATACAATGCTCGCCCTCTTCGCGCAGCGCGTTGGCGGTGACGCCGATAATCGGCATATCCACGTCTTGCTGGCGCAAGGTGTCGGCCAGCTCATAACCGTCCATGAGCGGCATGTTTACATCCGTTAAGAGCACGTCGTAGACCTTGAACTCCAACTGCCGCAAAGCCTGGCCGCCATCGGACACGACATCCACCGTACAGCCGATGCGTTCCAGTTGCTCTTTCATCAGCACCTGATTGACCGGGTTGTCTTCGGCCACCAGCACATTCAGATCCAGTTGCAGATGCATCACCGGTGCCTGCGGCAATGGTGCCTCCGATTCGCCGGTGATCGCCATCACCAACGCACGGCAAATGGACCTGACGCTGTTCTGGTTCACCGTCACGTCCTGGCCGATAAACTGGGGCGTGCTACTGAAATCATGCTGGGCGAAGACATTGATTGCGCCTGAGCTTCCCACCTCGACCTCCTGCGGCATGACCGTCAATACGGCATCAGGCGCCACGCCCACGTCATCGCCCATCACGATAGTGTATGCCCCGTGCCATTCCAGCCAAGCACACAGGTTATCGGTCAAGGTTGCATAGGGGGTACGAACATCGATGCACTTGCCTGATAACTGTGGGAGTGAAGATCGGCGGGCCTCTAGAGCTTCCAGGGCCAACTCGAATATGAAGGTGCTGCCCTCGCCCGGCACACTGTCCACGCTCAATGCGCCCCCCATCATCTGGCTGAGATGGGCGCAGATAGGCAGCCCGAGCCCGGTGCCGGCGACGGTGTGATGCTTGCTGTCAGCCTGGTAAAAGCGCTCGAACAGTTGCGCCTGCACCGCGTCGGACATCCCTGGGCCGCTATCGATCACGCACCATTGCAGGCTCACTTTGCCTGAAGAAAATCCGATAGGCGACAGAGCGACCGCGACGTGCCCGCTCCGGGTGAACTTGATCGCGTTATTGAGCAGGTTACCGACGATCTGCTGGATACGCAGGCGGTCGCCCTGCACCAGGTTAGGCACGCGTGGGTCAACGCAACAGTAAAGCGCCAGCCCTTTGTTCGCCGCCATCGCCGAAAACCCGCGCACGGTTTCTTCGAGCATTTCCAGAGGCTGGAACGCCACGGATTCAAGAACCATCTGGCCCGCTTCGATTTTGGACAGATCGAGCACATCGCTGATCAAGCGCATCAATACCGCTGAGGAGCCATCTATGGTACGCAGGTAGCCGAGTTGACGCTCATCGAGAGAGGTCATGCCCAACAGCTCAAGCGTGCCCAGCACACCGTACAACGGCGTACGTAGCTCATGGCTCAGGGTGGCGACGAAGTCGCTTTTTTGTTGATTCGCCGCATCCGCTGCCTGGCGAGCGAATAGTAACGATGCGGATGCTTCGCGGTGGGAGGAAATATCGGTGAAGGTACACAGTAAAACGCTGTCTCCCAGATACTCGGTGGGTGTGTAGCGCACATGCAGGGCTCGCTGGTCGACTAGCAGGCAACCTTCGCCGGTAAGGGGTTGATCCTGCTCAAACAGCGGCCATAGCGCCATCAAGTTTGCAAACCCGGTCGGCTCGCCCAACCATTGCGCATACAAACTGTTTTGAGTCACCAGTTCGATCTGCGGCCCTTTGACCACACACAATGCCAGTGGCACCGTCTGTAGCAACGACAGGTTGAAATCATGGTTGACCAGTAACTCCCGAAAGTCATCGCTCGCCGGACCCACAATGCGCCGTCGATACCATCGGATCACCGACCAGCCACTGATGACGCACAAACCCAGCAAGCCGACTAGTCCGAGCAACTGCCAATGCGCATCCTGTACCAGTTGTATATAAGGGATACGGTATAGGGCCTGCCAGGCACCCATGTCCCCGGCACTGCGCTTGATAAGCAGCCCCGAGAGGGTGAAATGGAAGCCACTTTCATACTGGTAGATCTGCGGTGACTTGCCACCCACCACACGCGTGCCGTCCGGCGCGATGATGTCGACATCGCTGTAAAGCGGCAGATCAAAAAACTGCTTTTCTATCCTTACCCCGGGCGCGTCGAACTCATCCCAATACAGCAAGGTGGCGGCAATCAACTCCTTGGGAGGCCCCTTTCGTTCCCACCGATCCTCTTCGACGCGACCGGAGACATAGCCCAGAATTTGTTGAATATCCTCGCCGCCCAGAAAGAAATGACTGGGCCGCCAACGCACCAGCAAGTCACTGCTCAGGGGCGGAAGCTGACGTGCAGACCGCTTGACCTCTTCCAACACCTGAGAAAAATTCCGCTGTCCCGGATAGCCCTGGGGGCTGATCGCAGGAATGGCGATATCGAAATCGCTCGACAGGTCAAACAGGAACATTTGCGGCGACGTGAAGGTTGAACCGCTCCAGAAATCGCCATACACATTGGCCAGCGCAATCCCAAGGTGCAGTTGTTGGGCCAATACACCGTCATCCGCATCGGCGGACTTGATGGGCAAGGCCGCCGAAAACGTCGTCGCTACCTGGGACGCCTGGCCTTCATAAATACGCATGTTGCCTTGGGTAGTCTCGTTGACCACATAGGCTTCGGAGTTGAATACTGGCTTGTATTCCAATTGGCTGCTGGCCTTGATCGCCCGCAGCAGAAATATTTCATGATCGTAGGCGCGTCCCACGAAACGCATAAAGTGATAATCGACCTTCAACACTTCCCCACGAATGACCTTATAGGTCACCCAATAGCCGGCCACGGCGAAGAACACCAGGAGCAGCAGGGACACCAGTAAGCCAAAACTCAGACGCAGCGAGACTTTTTCGAGTTTACCGACGCTCGATTGCCTATAGCGCATACGCGGTGCCATTTGCAGTATTCATAGGGGGATTTTGGGCCAAAAGCGTTCATGTGCGGTTGCCGGACAACGGCTCACGCGGATGAGTCTATAGGCTTTTCATTAGCTGGTAAGATTAGTCCTACACGCCTCCTCGAAATAGCTGACGCTTATGGTTTGTCACATCCCTCAGAATTGACCCATGGTCATCCCTTGCAGGGCACTACATGAAAACCTTCGCCGCACTCAGCTTTAGTCAGATTCCAGCTACCTTGCAGGCTCCAGAGCCCGACGCGCAGGCGTTGCGCCAAGGGTTGGCGGATCACGCATTTGTTGGTTTCTATCAACCTCAGCTTTCGCTGTCCAAAGGCACGATTACAGGCTTAGAGGTACTCGCACGCTGGCGCCACCCCGACAAAGGGCTGCTGACCCCCGGTTATTTTCTGCGCGCTCTTGAGCGCCATGATCTGATGGATGAGCTGTTCCTGCGCCTTTTCGAGCAAGGGTTGGTGCTGCGCCAGAAACTCGCCATCCTGAACTTGCCGTTGACGATGTCGTTCAACCTGCAACCGTCTCAGCTAAGCAACCCCATGCTGAGCCAGGCGATCCGGGTGCTGTTAGATGCGCATGACTGTTCTGCTCATAACATTATTTTTGAGCTTACCGAAACCGGCACGCTCAATCCGTGCAGTGTCGCCATTAGCAACCTGTTGCAGCTCAAACTGTTGGGATGCGGTTTATCCATGGATGACTTTGGCACCGGGTTCTCTTCGTTGGAGCGTCTATGCGACGTGCCTTTCAGCGAACTGAAACTCGACGCCGGCTTTGTACACAAACTCGACACGCACTCGGCCTGCACCGCCATTCTCACCCACACCGTCAGCCTGGCAGCCAGCCTGGGCATGTCGCTGGTGATCGAGGGTGTCGAGACCCCGGCCCAGCTCAAGCGGCTCAAAGGCCTGGGCGTTTCCATCGTGCAAGGCTATGCCATCGCCCCGCCAATGGCAGATACCGCCCTTCTGCCCTTCATCCTTGAATGCATCGCGGGCTCCCGCGTGGTGCTGACGTCAGTCTGAGCCTCAATCTACGTCGCTTCAACTCCCAAACCCACAGGCCACGTCCGTGGTCGCCCCTGTGTCGGCCAGCTCGGCGTACTTGGCATTTTTTGCAGTCAGGTAACCGTTTCAATGTCCACGCTCAAAGCCTTCGTGGCTTTCTTCACCGTGTTGCTGCCAGCTTTATCCTATGGCGCTGGCGCAGTAATACCGATGCCGCATCAATCCCTGCACTTGCTCAGCCAAGTGAGCCAGGAACCGCAGAAGCTGCAATTACCGGAAGCCGACTGGGCCTGGTTGCGCCAGCGGCGTGCCCTCACCCTTGGCGTGGTCGCCCCGTTCACCCTGCCCTTCGACATGGTCTACGGCAACGGTGATTACGAGGGCATCAGCGCCGACGTGGCGACAATGCTCATGCAGCAACTGGGACTGGATATCAAAGTCGTCGGGTTTGCTGACCGCGGGCAGGCGATGGCCGCCTTGCGAGCCGGCGAAATCGACTTGATCAGCCGGTCCAGCAACTACGACCGCGAGTCTTCTGACACGGTGGCGACGCGGCCCTACAGCGTCAATGCACCGGTGCTTTATCAACGCCAGGACAGCGACTTTGTTGTAGCCTCGAACCTCAAGGGGCTTACCGTGGCGGTCTCCAAAGACTACCTGCCGTACGCCCTGCTGACTGAACGCTACCCCCACGCCCAGTTTTTTACCTACGGCACCACCGCGCAAGCCTTGGCCGCCGTAGCATTTCAGAACGTTGATGTGTTTTTGGGCGACTCGGTAACCACCCACTACCTGATCAACCATAGCTTTTTCAGCTACCTCAAATTTATCCAGTTCCTGAAAATCGACTCAGGCGGCTATGGGTTTCTGCTCAAGCAGGAAGATCAACGCCTGCTACGCATCCTGAATACCTCGCTGACTACGTTTGGCCATCTGCGCATGAGCTACCTGATCAAGCGCTGGACTGGCGGGGGCACGGTCATGCCAGACGATAATGTGCAACTGAACGTCCATGAAAAACGCTGGCTGGCCCAGCACCCGGTGGCGCGCTTCATGATCAACGATGACATGGCGCCTTCGGCCTTCTTTGATGCAAAGGGCCGCTTCAACGGGGTGATCTCCGATCTATTCGAGATCATCACCCAGCGCACCGGACTCAAGTTCGATATTCAACGTGTCTCCAGTTTTGAAGGCATCCAGAACGCTCTACGAGACGGTGATACCGATTTAGCCGTGTTGACGGCCAGCCCGGAGCGCCTCAACCATTTCCGTTTCAGCCATCCGTTTGCTACCAGCTCGTTTGCGCTGGTCGCGTCTACCGCCGAATCGAGCCGTGGACGTTCAAGCCTCAATGCGCTGGCCGGCAAACGCCTGGCAATTGTCCAAGGGCATGTACTGATCGACAGTATCCGAGAGGGCTTCCCCAGCGTGCAGTTGATCACCCCGGCGAACAACCTTGAGGCTATGCGCATGGTAGTCAATGGCAAAGCTGACGCGGTATTGATGACCTTGTCCATGGCGCGTTACTACACCGCTCGTCTCTATGAAAAGGAGCTGCGCGTAGCCGGCATCGTCGACGGCCAGGTGGCAACCGCCAACTTCGCCATGCGCCGTGGCGAAACCGAGTTGCAGTCAATCATGGATAAAGCCTTGTTAAGCATCCCGCCCGACGAGCTCAACGCGATCACCATTCGCTGGCGCGCCAATGCGGCCATGAGCGGCCAGAGCTGGCGCGACTACAAATTGGTCATCCTGCAGATCGTCTGCTGCGCACTGCTGGTGCTGTTGGTTTCGATCATTCGGATCGTGCAACTGCGCCGCCAGATCCGGCGCCGAGTGTCGGCCGAAAAAGCCCTGAATGATCAGCTGGAATTTCTGCAAACCTTGAACCATGCCATGCCTGTGCCCGTGTATGTACGTGACCGCGAGGGTCGCCTGTTGTCATGCAGTCGCAGCTATGAACACGTCATGAAGCTGTGCCAATCCCAGGTGTTGGGTAAAACTGCCTTGCAATCGAACCATGGCGATATCGAACTGGCACCTTCGCTGCACCAGAGCTATTTACAGGCCATGGAAGATGGCAACGCCATCGAACAGCAACTGCAGATCACTATCGACGGGCAACCCCACTTTATCGAACATTGGATTCAGCCGTTTCGTGACTCCAACGGCACGATCGCCGGGGTGATCTGCGGCTGGCAGGACGTCTCGCAGCATCATCAACTGATCGAGCAACTGCAACAGGCCAAAACCCAGGCTGACGAAGCCAGCCGCGCCAAGACCCAGTTTCTTGCGACCATGAGCCACGAGATCCGTACGCCCATGAGCGCAGTGATTGGTACCCTGGAACTGGCACTCAAGCGCGCCGACCACGGTGTGCTGGACCGAGTGAATATTGACGTGGCCTACACCGCAGCCAAGAATCTTTTGGAGTTGTTGGGCAATACGTTGGACATCGTACGTATTGAATCAGGGCACTTGAGCTTCTCGCCACGCCGAGCCAACCTCAAGAACCTGGTGGAGATGGTGGCACGGGTGTTCGAAGGGCTGGCGAGAAAGAAAAAGCTGGAACTGCTCCTTGAGATTGATGCTGGTACAACCCTGGACGTCTCCATCGACCCACTGCGCTTTAAGCAGGTGCTGTCCAATCTGGTGAGCAATGCCATCAAATTCACCGAGCAGGGCCGCATCGTCATCCGTTTAGTTTGCCGTGTGTTAGAGGGGCAGAGGCTGAGCATGCATCTGCAAGTACAGGACACCGGCATAGGCATCAGTGAAGAGAACCGGCGAACGCTGTTTCGCCCCTTCGCACAAGTGACTCAGTCGGACCTCTCGGTCCACGGCGGCAGCGGTCTCGGGCTGGTGGTGTCGCGTTCGCTGTGCGAGATGATGGGTGGCCGCCTGGAGCTGACTAGTAGGCTGGGGCAAGGTACTACGGTCAACGTCACGCTAAAAGTCAAGCTATTGGAACCGCTGCCTGAAGAAGAACCGCCGATGCCCGCTTCATCAGAAGTAGCCCTAAGTTGGGCCATGCGAGTACTGATCGCGGACGACAATACGTTGAATCGTCAAATGTTGCGCTCGCAGCTGGAGTACCTAGGCTGCAAAGTCATAGAGGCCAGCAATGGTCTGGAGGCGTTGGAGGCATGGCGTGACTACCCGGTTGACTGGCTGATTACCGATTACCACATGCCAGTCATGGATGGCGTTGAGCTGACACTGGCGATCCGCAAGGAAGAACAGCAACGCACTGGCGGCGCGTTAATAATTCTGGGACTCACAGCAGACGCCCAACAGGAAGAAATGGATCGTTGCTTGAATGCTGGCATGGGCGATTGCCTGATCAAACCGATCAGCCTGGCGATTCTCGAACAGCGGCTGGCATCCCTGGAGCCCGCGGATAAGCCGGCCCATAAGGGCGCCAAACCGACGCAGCACCGCCCTGAATTTGACATGGATCTGCTCAAGCCGATTACCGGTGGCAACTCGGCAATCATTCAACAGCTGCAAGCCGAATTGATGCGCAGCAATCAACGGGACATCGAGCAACTGCGGGACTTCGCCGAGACACAGGACCTCATTGGCATCGCGCTGCTGGCCCATCGCCTGAGGGGCAGCGCGGCATTGATGCGCAATGATTATCTGCTTGGGCTGTGCAAGGACCTGGAACATGGTTGCCGAACCGGCGCCGAAGACGTCCCGGCGCAGGTCAGGCAAGTAAAGAAGGAGTTACGGCGAATTCAGCGCATGCTGGAACCTTAGGCGGAGGGCGACTATGCCAAGCCGTTGCGCTTGGCCAGCTCACCCAGCGCAATCAGGTTTTCCACACTCAACTTGCGTTGCAGGCGAATTTTATAAGTGCTGACAGTCTTGTGATTGATCATCAACTCATCGGCGATAGCCTGGTTGCCCATCCCGCGTGCAAGCAACTTCAACACCGTGATTTCACGGTCCGACAGTTGCGCGATCAACAAGCTTTCCTCACTGGCGGCCTGGGTGTTGTCGCGTAACTGATGAATAGTATTGGCCGGAAAATAGCTGTAACCCGATAGCACAGCCTTCACTGCGCCCACCAGTTCGTCCAGGTTGTCATCCTTGCAAACAAAACCCGCCGCTCCGGCCTGCAAGGAGCGCATGGCGAAGTTACGCGTATCCCCAGAGGTGAGGATCAACACCCGGGTGGAAATGCCGATGGCCTTGAGGTGGGCGATGACGGAGAGGCCGTCCATTTTCGGAATGCTCAGATCGAGGACGATCAGATCCGGGAGTAGTTTGCGGATAACGTCCACCGCGTCCACACCATTGTCGACCTCAGCGACAATCGAATGTCCTTCCTGCTCGAGCATCACGCGCACAGCCATGCGCATCAGGGGGTGGTCGTCAACAATAACTATGTTGCCCATGGGCTGATTAATCCTAAGGAAATATATTTATGGAATAATGCCTTGCACACGGAGCAAAACAAAGAACTATAAGTACAAACGCTGAAAAATCTTGTCAGCTCAACTTAAGCTATGCAGAGAATAGAATGAACTATTTATAGGACAAGGTAACTGTCACACCAGCTTTCACGGAACCCGGTCGCGCCACGGGGGCGGTTCGTATATAGCGGACACTCATGGCCTTGCCAATCATGCCACCGCCATTTGGCATCCACCCGAACGAGTGTTTCGAAGTCGCCCCAAACGTAACCGGAGTCCCCCCCTCGACCACCTGTAGTGAAACGCCAGTTGTTGCGTAGGCTCCGTCTGTCAATGTTAGTGTGGAAGACGGGTTAGCCGCGTCGTTAATATCGATCATGGAATAACTGACCTGATAAGCTGGCGTACTGCCTGCGCAGGCTAATCCTAGTTGGAAGCTGGCAGCCTCGACGGTGTTCCCTGGCATAGGAATTGCCGATAGATTCACTGACTTCAGCTTTAATTCAGCAGGGACTGTCAGTTTGCATGAAGGGCCGTTCACAACAAATGAGAAGGCCGACAAGTTCATGCTTGACTCGGCAATGAGCCGGTTGAAAAAAATCTGACCTTTGACTAGCCCAGCGTTGTTGATTGTGTGTACACCGGGCGTCATTGATTTCGACGTAGAGTAAAACCTGACATTCACCGTCGCAGGAATGATGAATTCCGTATATTCCGGGGGCCACAGGGTATGAGCGTAAGGCTTACCAAAGGGGCGATTGATTCCGTCTGGCCCTGCCACACCACCAAAATAGAAAACGTCGCTATCGCTCGTGCTATAGAGTTTGTAAGAAACACCCTCGAACATTAACGTCTTGCCGGAATCGACGCCCGCCGGAGTTATTTTATTTTCTGCCATATAAGAAATCGGCATACCACTGCATCTAACGCCAAGATCCGCAGTGTGCCAAGCGCTCGATAACACTCCACCCGTATTATTGGGTACTGCTGCGAGCGAAGGCGTCAGGCTTTGTCCGGTTATTTGAGAACACGTAACCACCGCTTCCGCCAGAGCAGGAAAAACAACCAATAACACAATCGCAAATTTAGTAATGTTCACTTGCTCACCTTTGACACGCTTAAGCACCCGCTGATAAATACTCGTTCACCTCGCATTTCAACAGCGCACTAAAACACACTGCACACCCCCTAAACACAAACGAAAACACCGAGGAGTTAGTCAACTTAATCACGCAGTTTGAGAGCATTACAAACATGCACCTGCGTACTGCTCATACATTAAGTCTTTATTAACAGGTGGAAGATCATATTTAACCTCGCACGCATGATCGCCCCATTTGACGCTGAATACGCCAGAATCCTTCAGGCCGAAGACAAGTAGCTTAGAGGCATTATCAACCAACCCTAGGACCTTCCCCTCCACATCATAAGCCTGCGCGCCAAAGGGTACACGCGCACCTTTACTGTCCGTCAAATTAAATTGGAGCCTACGTCCCGATTCGACCTCGAAGTGGGTTTTAACAATTGCACCGCGCGTGGGCACCACTTTCTTTGAGCTTTCCGTCACCTCAATATTACTGCCCATCGTACTGGTATCCAAGTTGATCCAGTTATAACGATAGGGTTGCGCATAAGGTACAACCGCATAGCCCTTGCTATCGGTTCTTACCGCATTGGCAGAGTCAATACCGATACCTTCTGTGCCGGGTATTTCGACCAGGGCAAACGTTTCACCGACAGGTTGCCCCAGGGTCACTCCGCCGCTGTGTACGACAACCGAACCCGATGCGCCGACATCAAGGTGCTTGTTATCTCGACCCTGACCATAATTACCGCTGACTTTCGCGGTCGGCGTGTCCCAGTTCACCCCGAAACTGGCAGAGCTGCCACTGGTTTTACTATGGCTGCCCTGCGCCGAATAATTAAGGGTATTTTCATCATTCAGGTTGCCGGACAGGCCAGTCTGTATCGCTGACTCACCCTGGTTCGAGGTGGTGACGCTGGTATACAGGCGTTGCGAGCGGCGCGTGTCGCCAAACGGAATGCTGAACGATGCGGTCATCTGGTTATCGGCACCCTGGCTGCCGGCCTGCCCTTCGGTTCGAGAGACTGCGAAGCTGTAGCTGATATCCGAGTAATTACCGTTGTAGCCGAACTGCCATCGTCGGGTGCTGCCTTGCCGATTCCAATAGCTGGTCTCACCCAGGCTTAAAAATACTGAACCACGGCCCGCAATCGACTGGTTGACGTTTACATCAAATCGGCTTTTCTGCCGGCCATAATATGGTGTGGCCACCTGTTCTTGCTCTTCAACGTGCTGACTGAAGGTTCGATAAGATTCTGTGGAATAGCGATAACCGACCATCGTGAAGGTAGTGTCGGTTTGGCTAAGCGTCTTGGAATAGAGAAAGCGCGCGCTTTGACCGACGTTTTTACGTCCGGAACGCTCTTGTGAACTGCTGTTGGTTACGTCAAAGGACAACCCACCCCACGGAGAGTTAACCCCCACCCCCAGGTTCAACGCTTTGTATGCCTGCGCCGCAATCAGCCCGCCATAGCCCGTGAAGTTATCCGTTACCCCGTACACCAGAGTGCCCTGGGTAAATTTGGGCGCCGCCTTACCTTCATTCGAATACTCGCCTGCTGCCAGGCTATAGCGCGTATTGCCACGACGGGTCATGACTGGCAGATAGGAATAGGCTTGGGAGTACTGGCGTTCGCGCCCGTCAGCCTCGATGATCTTGATGCTCAGGTCACCGTTGGAGCCACTGGGGTAGATGTCATTGATCTCAAATGCACCGGCGGGTACCGTCGTGGAATAGATGACGTAGTTATTCTGACTGATTTCGACCGTCGCATTCGTCTCTGCAATCCCGCGCACGACGGGAGCAAAGCCCACCTCGTCATCCGTGAGCATGCCCAGTTCCGAGGAGAGTTGGGCGCCTCTGAATCGGACGCTGTCGAAAATTTCGCCTTGGCTGAAGAGCTCCCCCGCCGCAAGCTTACCTTTCAAACTGCGAACGTCACGCTCGACATAAGTACGGTTTGAAGTGAATTTGTCACGTACTCCCGTCGAGCCTGAAATGGACGATTCATTACGCAAGCGCCAGGCGCCGATATTCAAACCATTGCGCAGGCCGACATAGCGATAGTCATTGCTATACCCTTGGTTAATATTGCGGCTGAAGTTCGTCTGATAGTTGGAATAAAACGCGGTAACTCCATTATCCCAAAGTGATGGATCGACGTTACCTTTGGACTGGTGCAGGATGTAAGCTTGGGGCATGCTGATTTGCAGCGCCAGCGCAGTCACATCAAACTCTACCCCTGCACCTGGCGCAAGAATATCAATATCAATCAGTGCTTTATCATCAGACCTGGAAGGAATCAGCTTTTCCTGCTCTAGCCGGGCTACATTGATGCCCACCGCCTTGAGCACCCCAAGTGGAATGCGAGGCTTGACCTCGGCATCTTTACCTTCAGCCGTAAACTCAATCTGCTGGCGCAATATCAATTGCTGATTCAGATAAATATCGACATTGTAATGACCAGGGGCAACCGAACTTCCCTGTTCGAAGTACTTCAATTCAACGGGCGTACCTTGCTTATTCAAAAAAGCGCCGTTGAACTCTACTGCATAGGCCGCCGCTGGAACTGAGGCACCGAGTACAATCAAGCCCGACGACCCAATACCTCCGAGAAGCGTAACAGTGCACTGGCTCCCTGATCGAAATACCCACATAAACTCTTGCCTCACAACCAAATATTTAACTGCAATCAGCGATTACCTTTCAGCCGCACACACAGAGCTACTGAAACCCTCACTCAGGCGTGCCCTCTCCCACATATAGTTTCGGGGCGCCATAATCGTTAATTGCTTTAAATTCAACGCTGAATTTTCCTTGCTTCGATAGCAAAGTTTCTGCGCCTATCGGATACTTAGAGGTCGCACCAGGAGCAATCATATTTGCCTGAACCGCATAACTTTTTCCGGCCTGCTTTACCGCAACCTCACCAAATGAAATATAAAAAGGTGACGAGTTCTTCGCGACCAGCCACGCTTTGCCGGACTCATGAATCAACTGCCACTTCAATTGCTTGGCAGACTCTTCCTCTGTTCCGGAAATACCTGCAGGGCGGTAAAAAATCTTGATACGCTGACGTATCGCAATTTGTAATGTGTTATCAGCTTCCGACTTTTGCGGAATTTCTTGTACGCTCAGCCAAAAGACCGATTCTTTGTCGGCGGGTAGCCCTTTCCCCGCGTAAAAAATGCGTAAGCTTTGTTGCTTACCTGCACCTAAGCGACTAAGGGCCGGTGTCAACGCGAAGGGCACTTCTTGTTCAGCATGCGCAGCATCAGGTTCAATCCATGACTGAACCATGATGTCCTTATCACCGTCATTTTTGACCATGATTGAAGTTTCTTTGAGCTTCTCGGCGTAAATAATCCGAGTGCCTCCTAATGTGATGCCCGCACTTACAATACTACTGAACAGCAATGCAAATCCCGCCAGGACATACTTGGAAATTGGGCTTTTCATCTCTTTTCCTGTGCAGATGCTGGAGAAGCATTCACATGCTTCTCCACGCAAGGGACTTATTCGTAAGTCAGGGTAAATGGCAGGTTGCCGTCAGCGGTGCCAGGCGCGACCACATCACCGTTGGCTACATAAGATGCGCGCAAATTGAGGTTGGCGGTGTACTTAAAATCGGGATCGACACCACCTTTGATCAATGGCGCATTAAATGTGCCATTACCCGCCAGGTTGATCAGGCTGTTACTGCTATCATAAATACCAATGCCGACACCCGTAGCGGTACCCGTAGTTCTCAGCAGATTGTTGTTCTTGGCGTCCACACCCGATCCAGAGCTTGGGTCAAACTGTACTTTCACGGTTGAAAGGCCCGTTGCGGTATTAGCACAATCAAGCGCGATATTGATGGCCGAACCTGCCACAATACCTGCTTGAGTATTTTTCAGGCTATCCATACTAACTTTGCCCATTTTCACATCAATTGTTTTTTGAGTGGTGCCGGTGACACCGGTACCTGCACCCGCACTGATACCGCAAGAGGCCGCGGTTACTTGTCCAGTAAAATTGATGGTGCCATCCGCAGCCATGGCGGAAGTAGCAAACATCCCTACGATGGACGACGCAAGAATAAGCTTGAAAGGAATAGACACAGGTAGTTACCTCAAGATTGGCGACAACAAATAGACAGCTTCACTCTTAACTATAAGAGTTGCCAAATTCTACCGTCCTTACAAACAGCGCCAACCGCTGATATCCACATGACCCCGTAGACGAATCTTTCAAGCGAGTAGGATATTTCCTACAGACCCATATGACGTGTAGAACGATGGGCAAATTTCGGAGGCGCTATTTTTTCTAGCGGGCATTATTCAAACCACACTGACAACATAGGGCTTTAACAGGATGATTTGGTGGACTGAAAGGGGATTGCTGTAGATATCCCCGATGGGATGGGCGTACAAAAAATTGTGCGAAGCTAAAATCAGAGCCAGCTCAACGTGAAAGGTGCTTGACCGTTGGCGACGCCTGGCTGCAAGGGGCTATGGGTACGTACGTAATGCGCTCGTAAAGGAATTTGAAATACCGCCATGCCACGCATGATTTCACCTGCCTTCCACCGGTTAATGTTTTCAGGTGAGGAAGAGTCAGGCCCGAACTTCAGAATATCGGCCTCTTGAAGAATTTGAATAGCAACGCCAGTAGCATTTGATTGGGCACTGAGTGTCAGTGTATCTGTAATGTTTCCTGAATGAGTGGCATCCGTCAACGTGACATAGGGGTATAGCGAGGTGCCCACATCCCCGCCCGTACAGGAGAGTGATATTGAAAACGACGTCGGGCTTGACGTTTGGCCTGCGCTAGCAAATGCACTTATAGAAACTTTGCCTTGCCCTACGGAGATAACGGGTGTAGCAACCTTGCAACTGTGGCCGACACTGAGCGTTGTCGCACCGCTGCCCGCTACTGCGAACTCCATATACGGCCAACAGACACCGCCAGATGGGCACATCACCAAAAGTAAGGATATGACGGAACTCGAAATCGTGCCCGCGCTGATAGGTCCGGTCTTGACAAGCTCAACCGAGACTCTTTGCTGATAACTGTCACCTCTTTCCCAGCCAACGGAATACGGATTCTCAGGCCGGGCATCAGAAGTCACGACTATATTGATTCCACCGGGATAATTTCGCGACTTAAATAAAATCTTATACCGTAATCCGACACCTTCCACATTAGTTGCAAAAACATCCTCTCCAAGTGTGCTGGAACGCCTTCCAGCTGTCTTAGCCTCACTTCCCCTGACTCAAGACTATCATCCAACTGCGTCACAACTGGACTGAACGACCACAAGATACTTCCCACTGCAAGACTGCCAGGTATGGTTAGGGTTGCGGGTACTGAATCATTGAATTCGCCGGTGTAAACCATTCGGCCTGCGCAATAACCGTTGGACTCACCAACCAAATTACTATCAACCATTTCAGCTGGCACATACGTCTACATCGCAAATTTCAAACCAGAACAATAACACCTAAATTCAATTTATTACAGACGATAGCTCAGCTCGCGGCACCGATACATCTTGAAAGTTGTGCGATTTATCTTACCTGCCTTGAAATCAAATGCCTCTCACCTTGCTTTCTTACGTACCTTGAACTTTCAATATCCAAGAAATAGCCCGACAGATATCGGGCATCAAGCAACTATTTACTTTCTATTTAGCAACGCCAGTGAACGGTTTACTCCTCGCAAAACCAGGCCATCGGCACCCGTGCCTGTATCGTAACGGTTTTAACTTGGGTATAAGCATTCAGCGTCTCCCGGCAAAACTCCCGGCCAATCCCACTGTTTTTGAAGCCACCGAACGCAGTGCCATCGGTTATATTCGAGTAACGATTGATCCACACCGACCCTGCCTCCAACCGCGCCGCAGTGTCCATGGCATGCTGGATGTTGCTGGTATAAATTCCGGCCGCCAAGCCATATTCCGTGTCATTGGCCTGGGCAATCATCGTTTCATAATCGTCCCACACGATCAGCGATAGCACGGGGCCGAATATCTCCTCTTGGCAAATGCTCATGTCATTACGCGCTAGTAGCAAGGTGGGTTGGATAAAGTAGCCGTGCTCGCACCCTGTTACCGCTGCGCGACCGCCACCCGCGAGTAGTTCGGCGCCCTCCTCCAAACCCATGACGATGTAGCTCAATATGCGCTCACCTTGTTGAGCGTTGACCAGGCAACTGATCCGCGACTCTACAGCCAGCGGTGAACCGACTTTCACACGCTTGAACGCAGCGATCAGCTTTTGCTTGAACACCTCAAATATGGCTGCATGCACAAACAATCGTGTGCCGGCCAAGCATGACTGGCCATTGTTATGAATAGCGGCGAAGGTTGCGTTATCGACGACCGCATCAATGTCTTCGATATCGGGAAATACAATATTGGCACTCTTGCCACCCAGTTCGAGTGTTGAAGGCACCAGGCGCCGCGCGGCAACACCGGCTACCGTCCGGCCGACTTCCGTACTGCCAGTAAATGACAGCTTCCTGACCAAAGGATGCTCGCCCAACGCCGCACCGACTATTTCCCCCAAACCGGTGACCATATTTACCACGCCGGCGGGAAAGATCGTGTTGATCAACTTGCCCAATTCCAGCGTCGACAACGAAGCATTTTCATCAGGTTTCAACACCACTGTGTTGCCTGCCACCAGTGCCGGTGCGAGCTTGAACGCAGCCATGATCGCCGGCGCGTTCCAAGGAATGATCTGCCCGCACACGCCCAGCGGTTCACGCTTGGCAATGGCGTAACCGCCTTCGATTTCACGACCGGTGTCTTCATGGGCCATGATGACCGAGGCGAAATAGCGGTAGTGCCTTACGGCAGTCAGGTAGTCCTTGCGTATTTCGGTGATGCAACGGCCCACGTCGTGGGCATCGATCATGGCCAAGCGCTCACTGTGCTCTTCGATCTCGTCAGCCAGCAGGCTCACCAAGCGTGAGCGCGTTTGCTGGCCCAGGGCACGCCAGGCGGGGTACGCAGCATGTGCCGCATTGACGGCGCGATCGACGTCGGTGGCGTCGCAATAACGGATATAGGCCAGGTGCCTGCCGGTGGCAGGGTCGGCCGCGGCAAACGAGCGCGACTTATCGCCAGTTTCAAACACCCCGTTGATCAGCGGACCATAAGACGTAGCAAAATTGATGTGCATGGGAAACCTCATATTTAAAGGTGAAATCTGGATTAGCTCTGATATAAAATCACCATTACTTTATTCTTCGTCCAACCAGGTGATGCATGGATCCTCTGTCCGACGTCCTTTCATTGTTGAGAATCCGTAATTACCACTCCGCCACGCTCTCCCTGGGTGGTGATTGGGCGTTCACCTTTCCTGAACGTGAAGGCATCAAGTTCACGGCGGTAGTCAAGGGCAGTTGCTGGCTGCAAGTGGATGGCGAACAGCAGCCGCAGCGTCTGCATCAGGGCGATTGCTTTCTGATGACAAGAGGCATGCCTTTTTCGCTCTACAGTGATATGTCCCAGCCGGTGATGAATTCCGACGGGTATTTTCAAACCCTCGCGGCGGACGAGCTGGCCTTGCATTACGGCGGCGACGATACTCAACTGGTCGGTGGCCGCTTTGACTTCAGCGGCGTCCCTACCCAGCTACTGCTCAGCAGCCTGCCTTCGCTGGTCCACGTGCAAGGCGATGAACCACAAGCCTCGGTCCTGCGCTGGGCGCTGGAGCGGTTCACCTCGGAGTTGCAGCAGAAGCGCCCAGGCCGCTCGCTGATGAACGAACACTTGGCGCATCTGATGCTGGTAGAAGTCCTGCGCACCCATTTGGCGACCCTGGAAAGCAGCGGTATCGGATGGTTTTACGGCTTGGCCGACCGTAATCTCAGCGTTGTCTTGAGCGCGATGCACGCCGACCCGGCGCGTCGCTGGACCGTTCAGGAGCTGGCACAACTGGCAACCATGTCGCGCTCGGCGTTCGCGTTGCGCTTCAAGCAGGTGGTCGGCGCAGCCCCCATGGAGTACCTGACGTACTGGCGCATGTTGCTGGCCAGTGATCGGTTGAAGAACTCTGATGACTCGGTGTCCACTATCGCGTTCTCATTGGGATATGAGTCCGAAAGCGCATTCAGCACGGCATTCAAGCGCGTCATGTCTCAATCGCCTCGCCACTACATGCGCGAGCACGCCGCCCGGGCTTAATGAAGACCACCGCCGATTATCAGTGTTTCACCGGTGATCCAGCTCGCATCCGACGACGCGAGGAAGGCAACAGCAGGTGCGATATCCTGGGGCTGACCGATGCGCCCCAGGGGCGTAATGGCTTCTATTTTTTCCCGGAAGGCATCTTCGAAAAAGCCGCTGGCATGCACGCCCTCGGTGACGACCAGCCCAGGGTTGACCGAGTTAACTCGGATATTTCTAGGCCCTAACTCGTTCGCCAGAGTACGAGTGATGGCGTCAACCGCAGCCTTTGAGGCGGTATACACCGTCGAGTTGGCCGGTGTGAACGAGGTGACGCTGGAGCTGATATTAACGATGCTGCCACCCTCAGGGTTGAACACGTCAACGGCTGCCTGGGTGCACTGAATCAGCCCCAGGACGTTGAGGTTAAACTGGCGATGAAACTCCGCCTCGGTAATGTCGGCCAGCGCGCTGGTCGAGTAGACACCCGCATTGTTGACCAGGATGTCGAGATGACCATGCTCATGCACGATGGTCTTGAACAGCGCCTTGAGGTCGGCGCTATTGGATACGTCCGCCTGCACCGCGTAAGCCCTGGCGCCAGTTTGCAGAATCTGTTCAACCACGCGCTCGGCATCCTCGCGACTGCTTGCATAATTGACGATGACGGTGGCGCCATCCTTGGCCAATTGCCTGGCAATCTCTGCGCCGATGCCCTTCGAGGCGCCGGTAACCAGTGCGACTTTCTTATGCAGCTTTTTCATGCCCACTTCCTTCTGTTGCTGGCTAAATCAGTCGCTTCAGATTAAGAGCATCCTTGCGAGCGGTTAATAGCCAATACTCCAGAAAGGCTTCGCGAGCGTCCAGAGTGCACCGGTGTTCCTTGCATCACCGACCTCTATTTATTCGTAAGACAAAATGAGCGCTACTTCACCTTGGACACGTCCTGGGGACAGGGCGGTCATTGCGCGACGTACGTAACTGACTAGCAGTGTTTTTGAAATAATCCCACCGGCTGTTGGAACTTGCGCAAACGGATAGGCAGTACCCATTAACAGCGTGTCAGTCCCGTCCATTAACTGCAAACCGACCGACTCAAGGCGAGCCGATTCTGCAACAGAGCGAAGCGTTACATAATTGGCGCCCGCCACTGAATTATTCATATCAACCAGTGAATACTTGACGTTGTACGCAGAAGCCGACTTCTCACACGTTGCGGAAAAAGCAACGGCAATTGTACCCGCCGTCGCATTCTCGCGCGGGATATCAGAGAGGTCTATTTTTGGAAGTGTATATTCACGAGCAACCAAAACTTTACACGTAGGACTTTTTGACGTAATGATCGTCCCCGTGGTTTTTGTAATCGCGGACCCGGTATAATGTCCGCCCTGGCTCACACCGGTACGCAGCAAATCCACTGCCGGCAGGATATACGAACCTGGATCCAATCTTCCCGTAGCCACTAAACGAATAAATACTCTAATTCCAAAGGTACTACTTACGCTACCTACTTGTTCGTAGGTCGTCACCGGTAGCCCTTGATAAGGTTTCGATTTACCCTTGGTGTCCTCCAAAGCAATAATAAATGAAATATTAGGTAAAGAACTTTGCAACAGCGCGTAGACAGCCCCATCAAAAGAGTATGCTCCAGAAACCGCCAGCGGACTTTCAGTGACAATCTCGGCCTTGTCGGAGCCTGTCACATCACAATTCATCAGTGATGCATTACTTGCCTGATGCCACGCAGTAGAAATCATTCCTGAGCCGGCTCCCTGATAAACAAAACTATTGGGTAGAGACAAAGTCAAGCTACTATAGACACACTGGGTGGCTAGCGCCTGCCAGCTTGAAAAAAGCAGAATCAAAGATACTATTGCTTTACTGATATTCACCTCCTGCTCCTTATCACTATAAGAGGGCGTGAATGCCTTTTGGAACTACTCCAATACATAAGCCGCGGTAAATATAAAAGGGCTTGCCAACTTCCGGAATTGAATAATCGGCGTCTCAAAAAGACGCTCGTTGAAAGCACGCAAAAATTTAACTCAGCATGAAAATCGCGACTACCGCACCAATCTGACGCCCCCATCAGATATAGCCACCCAGAAAGCTAGATAATTCCTACAGTGCGCACCAAAGGAATACAGTGGCGATGTCCTGACTAACCTAGATCCTGCGCTCGGCGACGCCATAGAAAAGCACCCAATGCTGCCAGGGAAAGCAGCGACGGAACTAAAATAATATTGATCAACTTGAGTTTTATCCCGAGCCCCTCAACCTGTACATCCAGCTGACGCGCTACGAGGCGCATGGACTTTTCGATAACCGCTTTATCAGCAGAAAATTGATCGAAAGAGGATTGCTGCTCAACGGTCAGCTGTTTATTCAGTTCACGCCCCGCGGCCAATTCGGCCAAGCGCTTTTCGGTCATGTCCAACCTGCCTTGCAGCTCAACACTCATATCGCGCAGGCGCGCACGCGCTTGTTGCTGTGCGTGTTCCACCACGGTGAAGGTGCGGCTGTAATGACCGCGTGAGCGCAAGCTGATCAACGCATCCGACCCCGACAGGCTGTCCAGCGCGTTAAGCACCAATACCGCATTGTCAGCCCACGGCACTGTGATCAGTTGATTGCCTTGGCGCTGCACATCCGCCCACAGGTTATCGCTCAATACATCCGTGTCCGCCACGACCACGACGTTGATGTTCTGCGCCTCGATCAATGCTCCGGGTGAATCAATAAAAGCCGAGCGCGCCGGTCCTTGCAGGCGTACCGCGATCAGGTAACGCTCACCTGTAGCCTTGAAGCTCTTGGTCAACGCATCGGGGCTTTCCAGATGATCCAGAAGCGCCGTCTTGTAGGGCATGGCCTGCTCTGAACTGTGCAGCAGCGGCGTCAGGGTAGTCGTTGCACCCGGCACGGCGCTCAAGATACCGGCGGTGGTCAGGTTAAGGCTGCCAATACCAGCAGTAATAACATCCTGTTCATTCATCGCAGAGGGTGACAACCCCAAGGCAGTCGCTTGCCAGACCGGCTCTGCGCCTTGTGCCAGTGCCACAAACTGACCGTAGCGGCTGTCGCCTAACACGCTATCGGGTAGAAGCTTGATGCCCCACGCCTTGAACAAAAGCGCGAGGTCAGAAGACTTGTCTTTGCTGGGTATCCCGAAATAGTAATCGCCACGATCCTGCTCGCTATAGGGGTCGACGAACACGAGCAAACGCCCGCCACGCAGCACAAACTGGTCAATAGCTCGCAGTGTCGTCACAGGTAAACGTTTGGGATGCACGAGCATCAGGACATTGAGTCCACTGTCGATGGTGTCGACATCGGACGCCAGTTCGCGCACTTCAAACGCATTGTCGATCTCCTGCATGATCCGCCAAGGCTGTCGGGTTCGGCCCGACTGCACATCGAAGCCACCTGCCAACGGCAGCGAAGACATCAAGCCAATCACGGGCCGCGCAGGCCGAGTCAACGTCTGCAATGTGCGGCTGATGTCGTACTCAAGGAACGTTTGTTGTTCAAGCGCAAAGAAACCGATACTGGCGTGGTGCGCCTGGGCGTCAACGATGGCCAAGCCAAAGTAAACGGCAGTACCCGCCTTGCCGATGGGAGCCGGTTGCAGTCCGAGCTCGACTGCGCGGGCTTCGTCCGCTGAAAACGGCGCAGGATCAATAATGTGCACCCGTAGTCGGCCATTTGACACACGCTCATATTCACGCAGCAGTGCCTGGATGCGCACCGCGTAACTGCGCATGACCGTAAGGTCCCTGGCGGCCTGGCTGGAAAAGTAAAAGTACAGATCGGTGGGCTCCGCCACGGCTTGAATAATCTGGCGCGACCCCGGGCTCAGGGTGTAAAGCTGCTGCTCGGTAAGGTCCAACCGCATCGACGCCAAACGCGGCGCCAACTCGAAGTTGACCGCCACGAACCCGGCGATAATGACCACGAGGCGCAAGCAGGTACGTGTCACCGATTTGAATGACATGGCGTCACACTGCCTTTTTCAATTCAACCACAATCACGGTGGCGGCGAGCCAGCCAATGATCTGGCTGAAAAAATACAGCACGTCCTGCGGGTCTACCACACCTCGGCATAGTCCCTCGAAATGTGTGAGGAAACTCAACGAAGCCACGCCATCGAGCCACGGCAAACTTGACCAACCACGCAAGACATCCAACATCACTGGGAAGCCGCAGGCCATGAATACCAGACATAGCGCCATTGTGGTAAGGAAGGCAATCAGTGGGTTCTTGGTCAGTGCCGACAGGCACCCGCCAATGGCCAGGCAACTGCCGGCCAGCAGCCAACTGGCCAGATAGCCACAAAGGATGACGCCGTTGTCCGACGCCCCCAGGTAGTTGACAGTGATCACCAGTGGAAACGTCAACGCAAGCGCCAACCCGCTGACCACCCAGGCGGCGAGGAACTTGGCTACAACCGCCTCAGCCGTACCCACCGCCAGGCACATCAACAACTCAATTGATCCGCTCTGCCGCTCTATGGACCACATGCGCATGGCAAGGGTCGGCAGCAGCAACGCATATAGCCACGGCAGATAGTCGAAAAAAGGGGCCAGGTCGGCTTGGTTACGCTGGTAGAAGTCGCCCAGATAAAACGTGCTGATACCGCTGAGCAGCAGTAGCAAAAGGGTGAACACATACGCGACGGGAGTGACGAAATAGCTGCACAGCTCGCGCTTGAACACCGGCCAGAACGTCCTCATGGTTGTTGCTCCCGGGTCAGCAGTCGGAAGACTTCCCCCAGTGAGCCCCGCTCCACTTCCTGACGTGGTACATCCCAGCCGCGACTCAGAATCAGCGAATTGATAGCCGGTAATATCACCGCTCCAGTGCGCGCCAGCACCCGAACGCTATAGGGTTCAGGCCCCGCCTCGATGCCTGCAACGCCTGGCAGCATGCCAAGCGTCATTACATCCAGAGGCCGGGTGGCGTACAACGTCACAGCCTGGTGATAGCGCGAACGACTTTCCAACTCCAGCGGGGTGCTGTCGATCAACAGCCGACCTTTATCCATAACCAGCACGCGGCTGCACAACGCGGTGATCTCTTCAAGGATGTGGGTAGAAATGATGACGATTTTGTCGCGGGCTAGCTCTTTGATTTGCTCGCGCACGCGGTACTTCTGATTCGGATCCAGACCATCGGTGGGCTCATCAAGAATCAGTATCTTTGGATCATGCATTATCGCTTGCGCCAATCCGACGCGGCGCTGGAAACCCTTAGAAAGTGTATCGATGGTCTGGCCACGTGCCTCCATCAGCTCGAATTGCTCAAGCATGACCGTGACTCGCGCCGTCTTTTCTCGTCCACGCAAGCCACGCACTTGAGCAATAAAACCCAAAAAACTCGCGATGGACATTTCGTTATAGCAAGCAGCTGTTTCAGGAACGTAGCCGATCAGACGTTGAGCGTGGCGCGTCTGACGGCGTATATCAAAACCACAGAGGTTGGCGGTGCCTGAGGTGGGCGACATGAACCCGGTGAGCATACGCAGGGTAGTGGACTTTCCCGCGCCGTTGGGGCCGAGCATCCCTAGTACCTCACCCGAGGTGGCCTTGAAAGACACATCGTCTACTGCCAGGACTTTGCCGAAACGTTTGGTCAAATGCGTTATATCGATCATGGTTGCCCAGTTACCTGCTCAGACGCGGCGAAGCGTCTGAGAGTGCACGCTTCGTTTCGCGACGCACCTTATCGGTAGGGTACGGATCCTGAAACCTCATCTGTGGTGAATCCGATTGGTCCTTGGCGCAAATCGAAACTTCCATCAGCGAGTAAGATTTATCTGACAACGCTATCGGGTCCAGCTGGCTATTCTGCTCACCTCACCGCTACCCCTTCAGCCTCACGGAGCCGGATTGCTCATGTTATTGCGTACGCTTGAAATACCCGATGTCCATGGTCAATTGCTCAACGCCGTGGTCCTGTGCGCTTTTACCGCCGCCGGCCTCAATCGGCAGTTTCTGGTTTATAGCCTCAATGAAAAATCGGGCGATGAACTAGTTAAGATTTACCTGACATATCTTGAAGGCGAGGACCAAAAGCTGCGCATGTGTGATGCCCCGCCCGAGACACTTACGGCGGCGGTTCAAGTACTTAAGGATATTTTGCGCGATGCCTGCGCGAGCGTCCCAAGACAAACCGAAAATACTTATGCGTTGGTGGACCTGACCGACACCGACATTGAGTGCAGCGCTGTAAGTACTCACTACAGTCTAAAAATCAGTGACGCGTGGCTCATGAATCTCTTGCATTACGACCCACCGTCCGATGCCGGTACCCTGCCCCTGCAATCACAACACACTAGCAGCTGCGCGCCCCGTGCAATCCGCGAGACGAGCAGTGTGACGGTTGAGTCGGTGGCAACATGCAACGTACAGACAACTTCGTCAAAAATTGACGCGAACCTAAAGTCACTTGTCGCCAGCATTACCCACCATAAGGAAATATTACTGGGCAAATATGTAAAACTGGATGAGCTTCAGCGCGAACTCGAACAGCGAGCGCAGCAGTTACTAATCCGTGAACAGGCATTAAATCAGCGTGAAGATGAATTACAGGCCAGCATCAGTTCTTTACAGGCAGCTGAAGAACAACTCGACGCACTTCTCGACAGATGAAAAAAAATCCAACAAGAAAAAAGAAAATTATTGGTTATCTAAAAAATCGACATACGTCGCGTGCTTTATTCTATCAAGGAAAAGTGAAGGTAAACTCCGCCGCTCCATTCGCGGCACCAGCTTTCAATGCCTCACCATGCCCTTGGCGAACGTAATACACGCTCAACGGTATCTTGGCTCCATCGCCCACCCGGCTAATCGAATACGCACCGGCGTCATAACGAATCACCTGATACGTCAACTCATTGTTCATGACTGCCCCAAAAACCTGAGCACTGGTCGCAGATGGTTCAAGAGTCAGTATGGTGGGGATTGTAGACGGTCCGTACTTGCCATTAAAAGCAATCACTGGCTTGGCATTGGCCGCGCATCGGCTCAACTCGATGGCAAAGTGGAACGGTGTTGAGGTCGAACTCACTTGCGGAAAATCGTTTACACTTAAGCGCCCCACTGCTCACGTAAGATCTCGTAGGTTTCCGCGTTGTACGTATTGGGAATTTCAATCAACCCACCACCGTCCCCCATATTGATGATTGCCGGGCTCGAATTCGATTTCCCGAATGGGATTCGTTTGGCTCTGTGGCCACAGCAGGACGGCATTAATCTCGAATTTCATTTGGGATTCCGAACAGTAGCTTATAGATTTGAGGTGTAGAGACACTTGCTAGCCAGCTGGATAGCTGCTTGGTGGTTTTGAGCATCTCAGCAGGTATCGACGCTTTGGTACCCTTCGGCCATCGGATGACTAGACTGGTGAACACATCACCGTCTTCGCCTGGCTCCTTCTCTATCAGTTTGGTCGCGACTCCCGGGTTCAGCCCCTGCAGGGTTGAGGCGGCGTATTCCTGGACACGAAGTTCCAGATCAATCTTCAGAATCGGGGTGTCACGAAGGACGTTGTCGATGGCCGAGCTAGTTTTCGTTTGGAAAGGGCAGCACTGCTTGCAGGGTTCCAAACTATAGGGAGCACCAGCAAAAGTTTGGGTAGTTCGATAGGATGATCGTTCCCAGATGATTCGTATTCCGATATGAAGTAAGCGAGCAAAAACAGGCGAGGGAGCCGTTGTGGATCAGGTGTCGATCCATATAGGGGAATCTCATTCATCACTCACCTTAGCTGAATGCCAAAGAATCGGGTGATCCGTGTCGACTCCATTTGCCCGACGGTGGTAGGTGCCCATGAACAAATAACGAAAGCTTGATTTGACGCGACCGATTCTCAAGGCAAAGCTTGGCGGGGTTTATGTCTGCAGGTAAATCGCCTTGAAGTCGTCCTCTGCAAACTCTTCAGGTTCTTTGCCTGACATAATGCAATGTGCGTCGCAACTCGCCTTCCACCTGTCACTCAATTCTGACTCAACCTCACACAGGTAGCTGGGCAGGATCCGGTTGGATTTCAGCAGTCGAGTACGCTCGGAGTAAGCGGCCCAATAGTGCCCCAGCTCCGCCTGGATCCTAATGACTGAGTAATGGCAATCCAGTCTCAAAGACCGCTATGCAAATGCAGGCGGGCTGCGGCTTTGAATACCTAAGGAGTTCCATTACTCAACAGAATCAACCGACCTGAGAGCCGCATTCTGCAGGGGGTGCGGTTTTAGTTTTGGAACTGTTCCCCCCCCCTCGGCGTCCTGCCGAACGAACACAACCCTCCCGAAATAACACTGACGGCTAAGCTGTTGACTCCACCAGAGGAACCAATGCCAAACTCAGACCTACTCCCTTCTCTGCTCTCAAAGCTTTACGAAAACTAGTTGGCCCTTGAAGCTTCCATCGTGGAAATAGCAAGCTGGGTAGAGCAGCGCGGCTCTGCCGACATGGCTGAGAATGTGTGCGGCGCCTTGCACACCATCGATGAAAGAAGAGTTCACCAAGATGACCCTGGCCGTCCTTATGGCGCAAGACTAACTGCCTCTCGTCGCCTCGAATCGCGCCACGGCGGCAGCTCAATTACTGTATGCGCATCCAGTATTCTGATTTACTCGCAATGAACCTCGACGAAGACACCTGCGATTGACTTGGATGCCCTACGCCCCTGGAAATGTACCAGCACCAGTGCGCCCTGCTCGAGGAAGAGCTGACAGCGACCCAGAAGCGGCTGACAGAGGCGCGCCGGAACATTGCCGGATGGTGCAGATGTGCGACCTGTTGGCCACCGCTCAGGGAGAATCAGCGCCTGGGCCTCGCCCATTACCGCCAGTTTCTTACCGAAGCGCCAGTCTTGAGCCAGCCAGGTAGCGCCGGCGGCACTGGCCTTCAGCACCAGTATCAGCAACACCAGCCCACCCAGTCCCATTTTTCCCCCCAAGCAGGATCCAGATCTATACTATCCGGCTTATTCACCGGTGATCAAATGTAGCTATAATCCCAAAAAGCTCACGAGGTTTCTAATTTGCTCCTCACTGCAACGGAGCCACACGATTGGTTAAGACCTACTGATAAGTTAGTGTAAATGTCGCTTGACCATTAGCACTTCCTGGCGTCACTTTTTCACCCATTTGTATATAGCGCGCGCGTAAAGGAATTTGAAATGCACTTATGCCAGGACGAATATCACCAGCCTTCCACTGCTGAGCGCTCCCCATACTGGAGCTGGGCCCATATTTCAGAACTGTATCTCCGTTCAAGATTTGAATGCCTAAGCCCGAGGCTGTCGAGGATGCACTTAATGATAAAACATCGGAGATATTGGTCGACTTAGAAGCATCTGTTAGCGTGACGTAGGAAGCGACGGAAATACCTGCATCACCGCCACTGCATGATAGTCCAATTGAAAATGAGACAGGGCTGGAGGTATCGCCCAACCGCCGGAAAGAACTGGCTGAATTTATTCCAAACCTAACGGGGATAACCGGCGTTGATACAAGGCAGGTAGGCCCTATTCGAATGGATGTAGAACTCACCACACTTACTGAAACATCTTTTAATATCTGAATATGGCTATATGAACTCAAATTAGAACCGACATTTAAGACCCCGGCCTTGATCGCTCCAGTTCTAACAAGCTCAATCCAAAATTTTCGAGGATAAACTTTGCCGTCAACGAAAGTAGTTTGATCCGTTTGCGTAAAGGTACACACATTAATTGCTTTAGATATAAGCCCTTCACCTGTCGTTTCAAACCACCATTTCACCCCGATACCAGAAATATTAGTTTCAAACACACAGCCTGGCAAACTCGCTTGTACACCGTTCGAGACCATCGAATAAACAGGAGCGCTCCAGCCACCACTTCCAGCATTCGAAGATACATTTGTTACAAACTTCTTTGAAGTCCATAAAACATCTCCCTTCAAACTATTCCCGGTGACATTGATCGTGGACGGCAACGCTATCGACAGCGTTTGGGGAGAGTAATCGACAGCACATGCAGACCTCGCACCGATCAGGCACAACAAAAAACATATAAGTGCATAACGCATTGCCAGTATCCCGCAATCAGAAAAATAAATTCATGCCCCAGCATAAACTGATCGCTACACGCAATAAAATCGGAACAATCGTATAAATTTGTTGATTTATCCTACGGAAATTATCGAAGGATCGGTCAAAGTAGAACGCACTGGATCTTGGGGACCCTATGCTCGCATCAAAAATTGAAAGGCTTCAGTTTCGTGACATTCGGCCCAAGGCCGCATTGGAAATCGTCGATACCGGCGACGTAAATCTACTGTGGGCCATAGTAAACAGGAGATCACCAAGCGGGTTTACAGGAGGATTGTCGCCACTGCTCAACCATAAAAATAGACAGAGTTTCGGAACTCATACTCGAAAGTTTCGGAACACCTATTCAAAACCGGCGTTATCTATCCAAGCCTCAGAAACACAAAAGCCCCGCAAGTGCGGGGCTTTCGTGTAAATCTTGGCGGGAAACCAAGGATTCGAATCCTGGAGACGCCATTAACGTCCTCCGGTTTTCAAGAGCGGATTCCAGGGGTCACTGTTCGGTCATTTTGACTCAGCGTTTTCCCGCGATGATAACGACCCCAATCCGCTCTGCCAGATCTAGCACCGTGTCGAATGCATTCGAGTCGCCGGTCAAGCTGCGTGACACCCCCTGCGGATGGAGTGCGCCGTCAGGAACCCGGTCACCAAAGAGCACCACCGCCCGTGCCGAATCATCTTGTCGCGACACCCAAGACAGCCCTTGGGCATCTGGACACTGACGGTGGATTGCCTCTGCCCATTTGCGTGTCGCAGGATATTGATCTTTCTCAGTGTCGATCAGTTGTTTGCGCGTGATGCCCAGTTTCCGCAGGGGCACGCTGGACAGGTCCACTAGGTGCAGCGGTTGGCTAACCTGGACGGCAGAATGCACCTGTCCAGCCAGCTTGCCTTTGTCGAAGCTCTTGAACCCCGCCGTATGGGGAACGTCATGGAAGACGGTCTCCATCAAGGCGCACTCGACTGTCGTGCCTCCATACAACGTGGGAATCGCCCGCCCCTGATCATCCTGGATCGGGCTGAAGCGTGCGTTGCCGTGCACGCCAGGATTGAATTGATCAGGCTGATACTTATCCTGGTGCACACGATGAAGCACATCGCCTTTGGCGATCACGGTGAAAGTGACGTGCAACGTAGCCGCAGGCACTGGGGTAACGGACGCCGCCAAATCCGTGGGAGGCGTCGCCCTACCCTTACTGGAATCGGTACGCTGCTTAGCCATGGACAACGCCCTGGATTTCATCCTGTGCGGCAGCAATCACCCGATCAGGCTCCGGCGCCAGCAAGTCCTGGGGCCTTTTGCCGCCCAGAAAACTGTTATCTGAGCGGAACCAGTAAGCCATACCCCAGCCGTCCTTGTGGCCAGCAAAAGCCTCAATGACTTTGGCTAATGCCTTGAACGGCCGATAACCCGCATCCGGATTCAAGCCGTAACCAGGGAAATAGTCGACCCCACCGTGATTGATGGCAAATATCTGCCCCTGCTTTTTCCATTTGTTGGGCTGGGCACTCGGGTTTCGGGTACTCAACTGGGCCACCTGCGCGATATCCGCGGCGGTCAGCCAATCACCGCTTTCCAATACCGCTTTGCGGGCTTGGACCAGCATTGCCGCTTCCTTGAGCAGTCGAGGCGAAGGCGGCTTTCGCGTCACAAACACCTCGGCCAGGCGCTCGAGCGACTTAGGGTCCTGACGCTCCTGCAGCACCTCATACATCGACGAAGCCACATTGGCGAAGTTTTCCGCCAAGGCCTCAAATACATTGAGGTTGACCTGATCGAAAGACACGACCAGCACTCGATCCGCATGGGAGCGGCTCAAGCTAGCCCGAGCCTCCTTCGGCGTACCGACCAAGGTGGAGACGCCCGACTGCTCTGTAACGCTCATGGAAATCTCCTCTCCAGTTATCTACGTTATCTAATCCTAGCATAGTCGTGATAACCCTAGCTCTAGCCTTAGCTCCATTCATCCGGATGCATAGGTAGGTTTGAGTGGAGCACACCATACCGTCGATCAGCACGGTGACTCTGGGACGAAAAGCCTAAGGATACGATCTTGGCTTTTTCAGTTATGCGAGCGAGCTCAAGACCAGCAATGGTGGACCGAGAGTTGGCATAAACCAGTTCAGCACTGCTTGAATTCCCAGCAGTCCACGACGTCAGATCGGGCGATCCCGCCCCTACCCCCCTAGGGCTGAAGATCTGCATCACATCGTCCTAAGAAGGTGTTCTCTCGGCCAACAGTTTGGCATTGCGCTCAAGGCGTCGCTGATCGCGGGGATCGAGACCCTTCGCGACCAGCGCCCTGGCGATATTGCGCAGAGCGCGAGCATCGCGTAGACCTATTTCAGGATAAGTACCGAGCGAAATACGAGGCTGTTTGCCCGCCCAAGAAAAACGGAAGTGCCAGCTCTTGGTGCCTTTAGTATTCACGAAAAGCGCAAGGCCATCAAAGTCAGGAAGGGTGTAGTTTTTGGCGCGAGGCCTGGCGTGTCGGACCGCCGTATTGGTAAGGACCATTGTACTAACTCCACTCATATGAATGAAGGAGGGTTGTACCGTTTTCGGGGTGCCAAGCAGCTCTAAAAACTGATTTACCAAGCGTCGAATTGATGTACTAAAAAATGTACTAAAAATTCGTGGATATTGATGTACCAGAATAGACTTTACTGGAACTAAAAAGGAGGCCGAAGCCTCTTTTTTTAGTTTCTACATACTTCAATGGAAGTCTATAGAAAAATAATTGGAGCGGGAAACGAGACTCGAACTCGCGACCCCGACCTTGGCAAGGTCGTGCTCTACCAACTGAGCTATTCCCGCGTCTTGGTGGTGTGCATTCTATAGAATCCAGAACCCCCGTCAACCCCTTGATTCAAAAAAGTTTTATTTCTTTTCAACGGTGGTACGCAGATGCGGCCAGGCGGCGCGCAAATACTGAAGCATGGACCACAGGGTCAGGCCGGCGGCGATGAGCAGCAAGGCGTAACCGATAAGAACCCAAATCGAGAAGTCCGATGGGTTGGCCAGCAAAATCACCAGCGCAAGCATTTGCGCGGCGGTTTTCCATTTGCCCATGTTGGAGACGGCCACGTGGGCGCGGGCGCCGATTTCGGCCATCCACTCGCGCAGGGCCGAGACAACGATCTCGCGGCCGATGATCACGGCGGCCGGCAGGGTCAGCCACAGGTTGCCATGTTCCTGCACCAGCAGGACCAGGGCGACGGCGACCATGAGTTTGTCGGCCACAGGGTCAAGGAACGCGCCGAATGGCGTGCTCTGCTCCAGGCGGCGCGCCAGGTAGCCGTCGAGCCAGTCGGTTGCGGCAGCGAAGGCAAACACCGAACTGGAGGCGGCGTAGCTCCATTCGTAGGGCAAATAGAACAACAAAATGAAAATCGGGATAAGCAGGACGCGTAGAACGGTGATCAGATTAGGGATATTCATCGGCACAACTGGCTACGAGGTGAGAAGGCATTCTATTCGCTGTGCAGACTTGCATAAATCAATTCTGCGAGCTTTTTACTGATACCGGGGGCTTTGGCTATTTCGTCAATGCTGGCACGGGATAGCTCCTGCAAGCCACCAAAATGTTTAAGCAAGTCGCGACGGCGCGTCGGGCCAACGCCCGCCACCCCTTCCAGGGTTGAGGTTCGCCGGGTTTTGCCACGGCGGGCGCGGTGGCCGGTAATGGCAAAACGGTGGGCTTCGTCACGAATCTGTTGGATCAGGTGCAATGCGGGTGAGTCGCCCTTCAAAGTGAACTCATGGGCGGCATCATTCAAGTACAACGTCTCGAAACCGGCCTTGCGCGTGGCGCCCTTGGCCACGCCGAGCAGGATCAGGTCGGGCACGGCCAGTTCGTTGAGCACGTCACGGGCCATGGACAACTGGCCCTTGCCGCCGTCTACCAGCAGGATATCGGGGAGCTTGCCCTCGCCGTCCTTGAGCTTACTGAAGCGCCGCGTGAGCGCCTGGTGCATGGCGGCGTAGTCATCGCCGGCGGTGACGCCTTCGATATTGTAGCGCCGGTAATCGGACTTGATCGGCCCTTCCGGCCCGAATACCACGCAGGAGGCCACGGTGGCTTCGCCGCTGGAGTGGCTGATGTCGTAGCACTCCAGGCGCTGGGGCGGCTCGTCGAGGTTGAGGACCTCGGCCAGGGCATCGAAACGTGCGGCAACGTGCTGACGATTGGCCAGACGCGCGCCCAGGGCCTGTTCGGCGTTGGTCACCGCCAGTTGCTGCCAGCGCGCGCGGGTACCGCGTACACGGTGGCTGATGTCCAGCTCGCGCCCGCGCAGCTCGTGGATCGCCTCGATCAGCGTGGGGAAGTCCTCATGCACCACGTTGACGATCAGTTCGGACGGCAAGTCGCGCTCGGGGCTACTGACGTAGTACTGGCCAAGGAAGGCGGCCATGACTTCGGCCACTTCCTCGTCGATACCGGTCTGCGGGAAGAAGTTCTTGCTGCCCAACACTCGCCCGCCACGCACGCTGATCAGGTGCACACAGGCGCCGCCCGGGTTGACGAATGCAGCGATCACATCGACGTCGCCGTTGCCACCCTCCATGCTTTGCTGGTCCTGCACGCGGCGCAACAGCGAAATCTGGTCGCGCAACTCAGCGGCCCGTTCGAAATCCAGGGTGCTGGCGGCCTGCTCCATGGCGCCGGAGAGTTCATCGGTGAGGGCATTGCTGCGTCCTTCGAGGAACATCACCGAATGGCGCACGTCTTCGGCGTACTCAGCAGGTTCAACCAAGCCGACACAGGGTGCCTTGCAACGTTTGATCTGGTATTGCAGGCACGGCCGCGTGCGGTTTTTGTAGAAGCTGTCTTCGCACTGGCGCACAAAAAAGGTCTTTTGCAGCAGGCTCAGGCTTTCGCGGATCGCACCGGCGCTCGGGTACGGGCCGAAATACTTGCCTTTGGCCTTCTTTGCGCCTCGGTGAATGCTCAGGCGCGGGAAGTTGCCGTCGGACAAATACACATAGGGGTAGGATTTGTCGTCACGCAGCAGGATGTTGTAGGGCGGCCGCCACTCCTTGATCAGCGTCTGCTCCAGCAGCAGCGCCTCGGTTTCATTGGCGGTGATGGTGGTTTCAACCTGGGCGATACGCGCCACCAGCGCGGCGGTTTTCGGCGCCAGCCCGGCCTTGCGAAAGTAGCTCGCCAGGCGGTTCTTCAGGTTCTTGGCTTTGCCCACATAAAGCAGGCGTGCCTCGCTGTCGAACATGCAGTACACGCCGGGGCGGCCACTGCAGGTTGAGAGAAAGGCACTTGGATCAAACGGTGTGGTCATGTCAGGCGCTGGCGTCCACCATGCCGTGGCGTACCGCGAGCAGGGTCAACTCAACATCACTGCTGATGGCGAGCTTCTCGAAAATACGATAGCGGTAGGTGTTGACGGTTTTGGGCGACAGGCACAGCTTGTCGGAGATCGTCTGTACTTTCTGGCAGCCGACGATCATCAAGGCGATCTGGATTTCCCGCTCCGACAGCGCATCAAACGGCGAGTCGCTGGTAGGCTGGAACGATTTGATCGCCAACTGCTGGGCAATCTGCGGGCTGATATAGCGCTGGCCGGCAAATACCAGGCGTATGGCTTGCACCATCTCGGCCAGGCCTGCGCCCTTGGTCAGGTAACCGGCTGCCCCAGCTTGCAGAAGCCGTGTAGGAAACGGATCTTCCTCGCACACAGTGACCACTACGACCTTGATGTCCGGATGGCTGCGCAACAATTTGGTGGTGGCACCAAGACCGCCAATCCCAGGCATCTTGACGTCCATCAAAACCACATCGGGTTTCAACTCCCGAGCCTTGATCAGGGATTCCTCCCCCGATTCAGCCTGGCCGACTACTTGCAGGCCATCGATGTCAGCCAGCATTCGTGTAATGCCCGTACGAACGAGATCATGGTCATCGACTACTAGCACCCTAATCAAGCAGACACCTCGCGATATGGTCTTATAGGTTGCTGAACACCTTAGCAAAAAACCAAGGCGCAGACCTAGCTGCTAGCGTCATATATATAGAGTTTCAACGCGATGCGGCGGCCCGTCGGATGACAAGCAGCGCTATTTCCTGGGTAAAAGGTCAGGAATCCTGGGGTTGCGGTTTGCTTTTCCCATTCGACGCAGCCGAATGTTCGGCCAGGGTAGACGTCAGGCGGCGGATTGCATCCTGGTCTTCCTTGAACATGGCGCGGTAATCACCGAGGACCTTTTCTTCTATCTGGCTGAGGTTTTCCAATTGAATCGGGGTGGCGTTGCCGGTTAACACATACAGGATGTCCACACCTTTTTCGGCTACCCGTGACAGGTAGTCGGCTTTAGGCGCCCGGCCCCCATTTTCATATTTACCCTGGGCATTGGCCTCAACCCCTCCAATTTCACCAAATGCTTTTTGCGACAAGCCAAGTCGCTCTCTTTCTTGCCGCAAACGCGAACCGATTCCACTCATTTGGATGTATGATCCTATCTGGCACACCCCAAGAGGTGACACATTCATCTCGTATTACACAAACTTGAACGGTTTTGAACTATGCCCGGAATCCGTACCGCTGCACAAGCCAAGGCCTGGCTGGAATATCAAGGAAAGTCAGTTCAAGCGTTCGCACGTGAACATGGCGTTGATCCGGCCACCACGTATCAAGTGCTTGCTGGGCGTAAAAAGGGACGGCGTGGGGAAGCCCATAAAGTAGCGGTGCTGCTGGGCATGAAAGAAGGGATTATCGTGGATGAACGCGTCGCTCAACACCTTAATCCAAGCAGTGTGTCCTGAGCGCAGTATGCGCTTATTCCTACAGCGTGCCTGATTTAGTCCACGACAGCCGCCCGACACTCGCGCTCCATGCGCCAAAAGCAGTCCTCCTCCCCGACAATACTCAACCCTTGGCGCTGATACAGGCGTCTCGCCGGGTTGGTCTTGAACACGGTCAAGCGTAAAAGGCCCAAGCCCTGCGCACACGTCTTAAGCACCATCTGCTGTAACACCCAACTGCCAGCGCCCTGTTTGCGGCAGCGCTCGAGCAGGTGTAATTCGCGAATATAGAGTGCCTGGCTGTCACGATTCACGCTGATAAACCCCATCACGGTTTCATTCTGGCAAATCAGCCAGTTTTCACGCGAAGCCCAGGCGACGTCAAAGCCATGGTCAGACCACAACAAATCGTACTGCAGGTAATAGCGGTTCATGGCTTCATGGGTCAGCGTTCGTGCGAATGGCAGGTCGCGGTCCGTCGCCGCGCGCAGGTGAAAAGCCATTTCAGAAGGCTACCACTTGGCCAGTCCATTGCTCACCGTTGCGGCGAGCAATCACCAAGGCCTCGCCAATGCCCGGTACGTCGGCAAGCAGGGTTCCATCAGCGCTCCAGATAGCGCTGCGCCCCGCACAGGTATAACCGCCGGACGGGCCACCATGGTTGGCCATCAGTACCAGCATGCGATGCTCTGCGGCATACCCCTGAAGCAGCGCGCTGTCGGTCGCGTACCCGCCTTCGCTGATCAGCACACCGGCGGCGTACACCGTAGCGCCAGCCTCTGCTGCCAGACGCGGATGGCTGGCGTGGGAAAAGTCCGCACAGACCGCCAGCGCAATCCGCTCATTCGCCCATTCGAGTGCTGCACCGCCCTGCCCTGCGACAAACGCCACCTCTTCGCCCGGGTGCAAATGCTGCTTGGTGTAGACCGCCAGCGAGCCATCTGCGCCCAACACCAGGGCGCCAATAAACACACCGGACCCGGGTGCCAAGCGAATCGGCATGCCCACCACTGCGGTCATTCGCAGCTCTTGCGCCATCTCACGTAGCGGCGCCAGCAGCACGTCCTCGGGCGTAATTGCCAGTTGGGCGGCCAAAGCGGGTTCATAGCCGGTCAACGACAATTCCGGAAACACCAACAATTGCACGCCCTGCTCCGCCGCCGCCTGCATGAACCTCAGGTGCCCCTGGATGTTGCCCGGCACGTCGCCGGCGATGGAAGTGGTTTGAGCAGCGGCGAGGGTCAAGGCAGTCATGGTCGCGTCCTGGCAATCATTATTAACGTGTTACCAGCATATCGGCACTTACCCCATAGCCGTAAGTAGGTCATGCGATAGAAATTACTGATTGAATCAACCCGCGTGCCTCTAGTAAGCTCCCCCCATCATTTGGAGACACACCATGTTGCAACTCACCCACTCTCAGGTTTGCCCTGCTGCCAGCGCCACGCGCTTGGTGTCGGCTACCCGTGTGAGCGGTTTGAGCGCACTGGTCAGCTTTTATTTTGGGTATTGGTTTAGCCACTGGCGCGCCTGATACCTGAAATCGGCGCCCACTACTCAAGGGGTCGCCTACCAGAGAAATCTAACCCCCGGTCGGCTCCCCGACCGGGGGTTTTGTTTTTCAAGGCCCTAATAATTTTGCTTCACACCGAACACTAAAAGGACTCACGACATGAACTACGCCACTTATTACCGTTACGACACTTCGACTGCATGGCGATTTAGCAAGCTCCGTTCGGGACAGCCTGCCGCCTCCGATCGGTCACCTATTGGTGGCAAGCCAACACACGTAGCCAATACGGCCAATTGTCGAACACCCCAGTAGGGCAGAGCGTGCGGGAACAGCCCGCCGCTTGCCCAGGAAGCCTTGAATATGAACTCTGCCACTGCCGCCTTGCCTGTTGCCAACCTGTCCAGCGCCAATGAAGCCCTGACCCAGCGCCTGCCCAGTTCCCTTGAACTCAAGCACCAGTTGCCCCTCAGCCCGTTTCTCAACGAACAGATCCACGCCCATCGCCAAGCCGTGCGCGCCATCCTCAATGGCGAAGACTCGCGTTTGCTGGTGATTGTCGGCCCGTGTTCGATCCACGACCCCGAGTCGGCCATGGAATACGCGCGCAACCTCAAGAAGCTCGCGCTGGAAGTCAGCGACCAGATGCTGCTGGTGATCCGTGCCTACGTCGAAAAACCGCGCACCACCATCGGCTGGAAAGGCCTGGCCTACGACCCGCACCTGGATGGCAGCGACGACATGGCCGCCGGCCTCACGCTGTCGCGCCAACTGATGCGCGAGATGCTGCGCCTGGGTTTGCCGGTCGCCACCGAGCTGCTGCAACCCATGGCCGCCGGTTACTTCGATGACCTGCTCAGTTGGGTCGCCATCGGCGCACGCACCACCGAATCGCAGATCCACCGCGAAATGGCCAGCGGCCTGGGCATGCCGGTCGGCTTCAAGAATGGCACCGACGGCGGCGTCGCGATTGCCTGTGATGCGATGCGCTCAGCCTCCCACCCGCATCGTCACTTCGGCGTGGACAGCCAAGGCCATCCGGCGATCATCCAGACACCCGGCAACCCCGATACGCACCTGGTACTGCGCGGCGGTCATCGTGGGCCGAACTACGATGCGCAAAGCGTGGCGCAGGTGAAACACGACCTGGCCAAGTCCAAGGTCGCGGCGCGCATCATGGTCGATTGCAGCCACGCCAACAGCGGCAAAGACCCGCTGCGTCAACCGGCAGTGTTCAACGACGTGCTGCAACAGCGCCTGCAAGGCGATACGTCGCTGATCGGCATGATGCTCGAAAGCCACCTGTTCGAAGGCTGCCAACCGTTGAGCGCGTCGATGAAGTACGGGGTGTCGGTGACCGATGGTTGCCTGGGCTGGAACGGCACCGAGCAATTGCTGCGCAGTGCGGCTGAGCGCCTCCGCCAGCAACACACAGCCAACTGATCAATGCAGATCAAAATGTGGGAGCTGGCTTGCCTGCGATGCAGACACCCCGGTGTGTCAGGTACACCGAGTTGATGCTATCGCAGGCAAGCCAGCTCCCACATTTGAATATCGTTGCGTTCAGGACAGTGGATACAACGCCTCATCAAACTGCGCCAGCTTCGGAAATACCAAGGGCTGCTCATCCGCAAGCCCTTGCAGCCGCTGTTCATACCCCAGCAGAAAATCCTGCCGCGCCTCGGCACTGATATACGGCACATGCCAGGCCACAAATGGCGCCAGCACGTCATACCCGACATACGCCAGGGTGCCGCGCAGAATCGGCCGCAGCATCTCCTCCAACGGCCCGTGAATCGTGCCCTCACCAAACATATGCTCACGCCCGCCCAAGGTCACGGCGACCAGCGCGCGCTTGCCTGCCAGCCCGCCCTGATCGTAAAAACGCTTGCCGCCGTAACACACGCCGGACACCAGCACCCGGTCGATCCAGCCCTTGAGCATGGCCGGTGCCGAGAACCAGAAGATCGGGAAGTTGAGGATCAGCAGGTCGGCCCACAGCAGCTTGTCCAGTTCGCCCTGGATGTCCGCCGCGATCGACTGATTTTTTACGCCCAGGCGCTGCTCCAGGGCATACACCAGATAATCCGGATTCTCCCGCGTGGCAAAGTCAGCGGCAGACGCCACAGGGTTCCATTGCATGGCATACAAGTCACTCACCTGCACTTCATGGCCCTGGCCTTGTAACGTAGCCAGCGCCTGGTCGCGCAACGCCGCGGTAAACGACTGAGGCTCAGGGTGAGCGTGAACAATCAACACCTTCATGTGCATTCCTCAAACAGTGGGCGCCGCCCGTTGGGCCAGCAAATGGTCGAGCCAGTCCGGGTCCATTTCCGGCTCCGATGAAAACAACAGGCCGGTGTAAGCCTGGTACGGCGGAGTAAAAATCGCATTGCGGCTGCCTTGGTCCACTACCCTGCCCCGCTGCATCACCAGCACCTCGTCGGCAATCGCCCGCACGGTGGCCACGTCGTGGGTGATAAACAGGTAGGCCACGCCCAGTTGTTGCTGCAGGCGGTTGAGCAGTTTCAGCACGCCCTCGGCCACCAGTTGATCAAGCGCCGAGGTGACTTCATCGCAGATGATCAGTTGCGGGTCGGCCGCCAGCGCGCGGGCGATACAGATACGTTGTTTTTGCCCGCCCGATAATTCACGGGGCTGGCGCTCCATGAACACCGCCGGGTCCAGTTCAATCATCTCCAGCAACTCGGCGACCCGCGCGCGCATCGCCTTGCCTTTGAGGCCCAGGTAAAACGTGAGTGGCCGGCCGATGATGTCGACGATGCGCTGACGCGGGTTCAGCGCCGTGTCGGGGATCTGGTAGATCATCTGGATGCGCCGCAATTGCTCCTTGCTGCGCCGCCGAAAATCCACCGGCAGCGCCTCGCCGTCATACAGCACCTGCCCCGCCGTGGCCGGCAGCAGCCCGGTAATCAAGCGCGCGGTGGAGCTTTTACCACTGCCGGACTCGCCGATCACCGCCAGGGTCTGGCCGCGATACAGCTGCATCGACACCCCATGCAGTACCGGCTGCTGCCCATAGCTGGCGCAGGCCTGACGCACTTCCAGCAACGGCACCTGCGCCACCGGGCATGCCTTGGGCTCGGTGCGAAAGCTGCGCACTGCCCACAACGATTTGGTGTAGTCCTGCTGCGGCTGGCTGAGCATGCTGCGAGTGTCGGCCTCCTCCACCAACTTGCCGTGGCGCAGCACCATGATGCGGTCGGCCATCTGCGCGACCACGGCTAGATCGTGGCTGATGTACAAGGCGGCGCTGCCGAAGGTTTTCACCGCGTCACGGATCGCCGCCAGCACTTCGATCTGGGTGGTGACGTCGAGGGCGGTGGTGGGTTCGTCGAAGATAATCAGGTCCGGATGGCAGGCCATGGCCATGGCCGTCATCACCCGCTGCAACTGCCCGCCCGAGACTTGATGCGGGTAGCGTTGGCCAATGGTCTCGGGGTTGGGCAAACGCAGTACGCGGTACAGCTCCACCGCCTCGTGCTCGGCCTGGGCGCGGCTGATGCCGCCGTTGATCATCGCCGTTTCCACATGCTGGTCGATCAGGCGGTGCGCCGGGTTGAAGGACGCCGCCGCGCTCTGCGCCACATACGCGATGCGCAAGCCGCGCAGCTTGCGCAAGGCTTCGGGCTTGGCCTGCAGCAACTCAATGCCATCAAAACACACCGAGCCGCCGATGATGCGGCAACCGTCGCGCGCATAGCCCATCGCTGCCAGCCCGAGGGTGGATTTACCCGCCCCGGACTCACCGATCAGCCCCAACACTTCACCGCGCTGCAAGGTCAGGTCAATGCCCTTGATCAACGGGTGCCAGGCATCCTCGTAATGCCCTTCGACCTGCAGGTTGTGGATTTCCAGCAATGGCCTGTCCATCCTCAACCCTCCTTCAGGCCGCTGGATTTGTGCAGCATCCAGTCGACGACAAAATTCACACTGACGGTGATCAACGCCACCGCCAACGCGGGCAACAATGGGCTGATATCGCCGAAGGTAATCAACACCGCGTTGTCGCGCACCATGCTGCCCCAGTCGGCGGTGGGCGGTTGGATGCCCAGGCCGAGGAACGACAGCGCGCTGATAAACAGGAACACGAAGCAAAAACGCAGGCCGAACTCGGCGATCAGCGGCGCCGCGGCGTTGGGCAGCACTTCGCGGGTGACCAGCCACCACAAGCCTTCACCGCGCAGGCGCGCGGCTTCGACAAAATCCTGCACCACCACGGTCATCGCCACCGCGCGGGACAAGCGAAACACCCGCGTCGAATCCAGCAGCGCAATCACCAGCACCAGCGAGGTGGCGTTGGTGCCGACCACGCTGAGAATCAACAAGGCAAAAATCAGCTGCGGGATCGCCATGAGGATATCCACCACCCGCGACAACCCCTGGTCGACCCAACCGCCCTTGATCGCCGCGACCAAACCGCTCAAACCACCGAGCAGAAACGCCAGCGTCGTCGTCAGGAAGGCAATGCCCAAGGTATTGCGCGCGCCGTACACCAGGCGGCTGAACATATCGCGCCCCAGGTTATCGGTGCCCAGCAAAAACTGGCCGTTCCACGGCGCGAAGCCTTCACCCACCACCTGGGTTTCGCCATAGGGCGCCAGCAGCGGCGCCAACAGCGCCAGCGCGACGTATAACAGGATAATCAGCAGGCCGAACTTGGCGCTCAACGGCGCCCGGGCCACTTGGTTCAACAGGCTCATGGCTTACCCCTTGGGATGCATCAGGCGTGGGTTGCTGGCGATGGACAGCACATCCGCCCCGGTATTGAGCAGGATGTAAGTGGCGGCAAAAATCAGGCTGCACGCCTGCACCACCGGGATGTCACGCTTGGACACCGAGTCCACCAGCAACTGGCCGAGACCTGGATAGACAAACACCACCTCGACCACCACCACCCCAACCACCAGGTACGCCAGGTTCAGCGCCACCACGTTGACGATCGGCGCCAGTGCATTGGGCAACGCGTGCTTCCAGATAATCCGCGATTGGCTGATGCCCTTGAGCCGGGCCATCTCGATATACGGGCTGGCCAACAGGTTGATCAGGGACGCGCGGGTCATGCGCATCATCTGCGCGATCACCACCAGACTCAGGGTGGCAACCGGCAGCACCGAGCGCTCCAGGAGCGTGCCGAACGTGGCATCTGGCGCCAGGTTGGACAGGCTGGGAAACCAGCCCAGCTTCACCGAGAACACCAGGATCAGCAGGTACGCGACAAAGAACTCCGGGAACGACACTGCGCTCAACGCCGTGGTGTTGAGCAGGCGATCGAACCAGCTGTTGCGGTACAGCGCCGCAAGCATGCCCAGTACCAGCGCGGTAGGCACCGACACCAATGCCGCCAGGGCGGCCAGGCTCAAGGTGTTACCCAGCCGCGCACCGATCAACTCGGCGATGGGCCGCTGGTTGGCCAGCGACGCGCCCAGATCACCCTGTAACAGCCGCAACAGCCAGTGCGCAAAGCGCGTCAGCGGCGGCAGATCCAGGCCCAACTGCGCGCGGAAAGCGGCGATGGTTTCCGGCGTGGCCGACTGGCCGAGCATGGCCTGGGCAATATCGCCGGGCAGCAGACCCACGGCCAGGAAGATGATCACCGAGACGGCGAACAGCGACAGTAGGCCGAGGGCCAATCTCTGGAGGACCAGTTTCAACAGACTATTCATGTGTGTGTTGACTCCTAAGCCACCACAAATCCAGTGTGGGAGCTGGCTTGCCTGCGATAGCGGTACATCAGCGATAGATTTTTAGCCTGACACACCGCCATCGCAGGCAAGCCAGCTCCCACATTGAGTCTTCATTGTTTGGAGGGTTTCTATGCCTGCCACCACCGCTCAATCAACCGCAACCCATCCAGTTCGCCGTAGGGCGCTGTCAGCGGGCCATGACTTACGCGGTTCGAGCGCGCCGCCACGGAGCTGGCGAACAGCGGCACAATCGCGCCGCCGTCATCGCGGCACAGGGCCTGCATTTCGTTGTACATCTCTTGGCGCAGCGGCGCGTTCATCTCGCCACGGGCGGCGGTGAGCAGTTGGTTGAAGCGTGGGTTGTCCCAGTGGGTTTCGTTCCAGGCTGCACCTTTGGCATAGCCGATACTGAACATGCGGTCGGCGGTCAGGCTGCTGTACCAGAACGAGGTGGTGAACGGCTGCTTCATCCACACATTGGAGAAGAACCCGTCAGCCGGTTCGCGTACCACGTCAATGTCGATACCGGCCTGGCGCGCCTGCTCCTTGAACAGCACCGAGGCGTCCACCGCGCCGGTGTAGGCGGCGTCGGAGGCTTGCAGGCGCACCTTGAGTGACTCCACACCGGCTTTGCGCAGGTAAAAGCGTGACTTGTCCGGGTCGTAAGTGCGCTGCTCCAGCGCCGCGTTGATAAAGCGGCTGCCGGGCTGGATCGGGTGGTCGTTGCCAACCAGGCCATAGCCATGCAGTACTGAGGCCAGCAAGGTTTCGCGGTTGATCGCGTGCTTCATCGCCAGGCGGATGTCGTTGTTCTTGAACTCGTTGCTGTCGCACAGCATCGGGAAGGTGTAGTGCTGGGCGCCCTTGGTTTCCTCGATCACAAGATTTGGATTGCGCTTGAGCAAGGCCACGGTTTTCAGGTCGACCTTGTTGATCACATCCACTTGCCCGGTCACCAGCGCATTGACCCGCGCCGCGCCGTCGGCGATGGCCAGCAGTTCTGCGCTGGCGAAGTGCGCGCGGCCGGTTTTCCAGTAATCGGGGTTGCGTTCCAGGTCCATGCGCACGCCGGGTTCAAAGCTTTTCAGGCGGTAACCGCTGGTGCCCACACCGGCCTGCCAATCGGCGCCGCCGTCTTTGGCGGGCATGATCACCAAATGGTAATCGGCGACTACATAAGCAAAGTCGGCATTGCCGGAATGCAGCTCGAACACCACCGTATCATTGCCCTTGGCGCTGACACTGGCGACGTCGCCCAGTACGGTTTTGGCCGCCGACGTGGAGTCTTTGCTCAGGTGGTGATTGATCGACGCCACCACATCGTCGGCGCCGAGGCTTTTGCCGTTGTGGAAGGTCACGCCCTGACGCAAGTGAAAGGTCCACACCCGCGCATCCGGGGTGAACTCAAAACGCTCGGCCAATTCGGGGATCGCGCTGCCGTCGACGGCGATTTCAGTCAGCGTGTTGTACACCGCCGAGAAGCCGACGAACGTGAAGGTGTCGACCCAGGAGCCGGGGTCGCGCGAATCGGTGGTGCTGCCGCCGGCCAGGCCCAGGCGCAGCACGCCGCCGGCTTTGGGTGTCGCCTCTTCGGCAAACGCGTGCAACGGCAGGCCCATGGAAAACGCTGCCGCCACCGCACCCGCCACGGCGCTGTGTTTGAGAAAGTCCCTTCGGTGCATCGCTTGAGTCATTTTGTTGTTGTTTTCGCTCATGGTCTTGCTCCTCTAAAGGTCAACAGGCACAGGCATGTTTGAGCTCGATCAAGGTCACGCCATTGCGTTTGAAACCGTTGCGCAAGTCCGTCTGCAACTCATCCAGGTTTTTGGGTTGGTTCACGGTGCAGCCGAACGCCTGGGCGAACAGCGCAAAGTCCGGGTTGCGTGGCAGCACGCCGATGGGCTCGATGTCCAGGCTGAGCATGTCGTCGCGGATCTGGCCGAGGGCGTCGTTGTTCCACAGCAGCACCACCAACGGGCTGTGCAGTTCCTCGACCGCGGTCGCCAGTTCCTGGGCGGTGTAGAGGAAGCCACCATCGCCCACCAACACCAGGCCCGGACGCAGCGGCGCACCGAACTTGGCGCCAATGCCGGCAGGCAAGCCATAGCCCAAGGTGCCGTAGCCGGTAGGGTGCAGCCAACTGCGCGGGGCGCGGCTGCGGTAGGCGTAGTTGCCGGTGTAGGCCAACTGGGTCATGTCGCTGCTGATAAATGCGTTGGCGGGCAGCTCGGCCTCGATACGCTCAAGAATGCCTTGGTGAATGGTCTGCAAAGGGCCGTGCCCCAGCTCGACCGCCTCAAGCAATGTCGCGACCTGTTGGCTTGCCGCATCGGCGTTACGCGGTGCAGGCGGCAGACGTTCGAGCACGGCCAGCAAGGTCTGTTGGGCATCGCCTTTGAGCGCCACGGCGCAAGGGTAGAAATCGTTGAACTTGCGCGGGTCGATATCGATGCGCAGCAGTTCGCCGGTGATGGGCAAGCGCTCGCGCCAGTAATCGGTGTCGGCCATTTCCGTGCCGACGGCCAGCACCACATCCGCCTGGCTGATCAGTTGCCAGCCGGGTTCCACGCACAGGGTGGCACCGGCATTCAGCGGGTCATTGACCGGCAGTAAACCCTTGCCGGCCACACTGCTGAAAAACGGCGCCGCCAACAACGTGCTCAAGCGTTGCAACGCATCACCCGTCGCCAGCGCGCCGCCACCGGCAATGATCATGGGTTGCTTGGCCGCCGCGAGCTTGGCTACGGCCAGCTCCAGCGCCTCGGCCGATGGCAGGCCGCGTCCCGGGCGCCGCACGACTTCATGGCTCCAGTCGCGTTTGATCGGCGCTGCCAGCACATCCAGCGGCACCGAAATATGCACCGGCCGTGGCCGCTCGCTGTCGAACACCGCATAGGCGCGGGCGATCAATTCGGGCAAATCCTCGGCACTCAAGGCCAGCGCCGAAAACGCGGTGATCGGCGCGGTGATGGCGCGCTGGTCCTGGGTTTCGTGCAGGCTGCCCCAGCCTTTGCCGAGGCTGGCGGTGTGGTTGACGCTGGAGATCACCAACATCGGAATCGAGTCGGCGTAAGCCTGGCCGATGGCGGTGGCGGCGTTGGTCACGCCAGGCCCGGTGATCACAAAGCACACGCCCGGTTTGCCGCTGACCCGCGCATAGCCGTCGGCCATAAAACCGGCGCCCTGCTCGTGGCGTGTCAGCACGTGGCGAATGCCGCTGCCGGGCAAGCCTCGATACAGTTCCAGGGTGTGCACGCCGGGAATGCCGAACACGGTGTCGACGCCATAATTAGCCAGCAACCGCACCAGAGCCTGGCCGCCGGTCAGGGTCTTATCTTGCATGTTCATCTCCTAGGCGAATCAACGCATCCACCGCCAGCGTGCCGTGGGCATTGACCAACAATGGGTTCACATCCAGTTCCAGCAACCGCCCGGCGTTGGCGCAGGCGTAGTCGGCCACCGCGCGAATGGCCGCCACCAACGCATCCATATCCGCCACTTCACGCCCGCGAAAACCTTGCAGCAAGGCCGCGCTGCGCAGGCTGAGCACGGCGTTGCGAATCGCCTCATCGGTGGTCGGCAGCAGCAGGCTGCGGCTGTCTTTGAGCAACTCCACGAGGATCCCGCCAGCGCCAATCACCAGGGCCAGGCCAAAGTCATTTTCACGTTTGATGCCCACGATCAACTCGGCCAAGGGCTTTGTAGCCATGCTTTCCAACAGCAATTGATCAAAGACAATGCCCGGCGCATAAGCGCCGATTTGCTCGCGCATCTGCTCCAGCGCGGCGGTCAGTGCGACACCGTCTTTCAGGTTGAGCGCCACTGCACCGGCTTCGGTTTTGTGCGGCAGGTCGGTGCTGACGGCCTTGAGCACCAACGGATAGCCCAAGAGTTTGGCGTCTGCGATGGCGCGCCCTGGCGTGCTCAGCACCGCCGCTGGCGTGCTCAAGCCAAAGGCGCGCAAGGCTTGTTTGGACGCCCATTCATCCAGCGCCAGGCCATGGCCCGCAAGAGGTTGAGGGCACAGCGGTGCAAGGATCGACTCGCCGCGCTCCAACAACACACGGCGATGGTTTTGATAGTCGGCAATCCGCCCCCAGGCAGCCAGTGCATCTTCCACCCCTTGCAGCGCGGCAATGCCGTGGGCATGCAGGCGTTCGCGGGCATGGGCCGGCAGCAATTCGGGAAAGGCCGAGGTGACGAATCCGGTTTTGCCATGACGACTGAGCGCAGCGCAAAACAGCGCCAGCAACAGGTCGCACTCCTTGCGCTCGCCAGTGAATTCGGCCGGGTAATCCAGCACCAGCATCGCCGCATCGGCATCGGTGCGCAGGGCCGTTTCGAGCATGCGTTCGAGCGCCTCGCGGTCGCCCCAGATGGCGGTGGTGAAGTCCAATGGGTTAACCAGGTTGGCATAGCTGGGCAGCACCTGCGCCAGCTCGGCGCGCTGGCCTGCGTCGAGCTTCGGCAAGGCCAGCTGGTTGCGCTCGGCGTAGTCGGCAATCAGCCCCGCGTCGCCACCGGAACAGGCCAGTGCGATCAGGCAATTGCCGCCAGGTAGATTGCCGCAGGCCGCCGCTTTCAAAGTTTCGACAAAACTCACCGGCCCACTCACGCGGATCACGCCAAGGCGCGCAAACAGGCTGTCGTACAGCGCATCGGAACCAGACAGCGAACTGGTGTGACTCAGGGCCAACTCGGCGCCGATCTGCGACACGCCGGTTTTCAGCGCGATAATCGGGATGCCTTTTTCCAGCGCCTTGTGCGCCGCGCGGGCAAACCCCGGCACATTCTTCAAGCCTTCCAGGTGCAGGCCGATGGCGGTCACGCGCGGCTCATCGAGCAGCACGTCCATCAACTCGGCAACCCCCAACTGCGCCTGGTTGCCCACCGACGCCATATAAGCAATGGGCAGCGAGCGGTCGCTCATCGACAGGTTGTAGGCAAAGTTGCCGCTCTGGGTGAGCACCGCCACGCCCTTCTCTACCGCCTTGCCGCCGTGGGCCACCGGCCACAGCGCGGCGCTGTGCAAATAGTCCAACAAGCCGTAGCAGTTGGGGCCGAGCAAGGCCATGTCGCCCGCCGCTGAAATAAGCTGGTGTTGCAAGGCCGCACCAATGGCACCGGTCTCGGCAAACCCGGAGGCATAGCAAATGGCGCCGCCAGTGCCGAGGGCGGCGAGTTCGGCTACACAAGCCAAGGTCAGCTCCCGGTTGGTGGCGATAAACACCGCATCCGGGCCGTAAGGCAAATCGGCAACCCGACGTACACACGGGATGCCGTCGAGGCTGTCATGCTGCGGGTTGACCAGCCACATCGGCCCGGTAAAACCGCCGTCGGCGCAGCGCTTGAGGGCGCGGGCCATGCTGCGCCCGCCGACAAAAGCCAGGTGCCGGGGCGCCAGCAGGCGCTTGAGGTTGTCGCGAATAGCCTGGGACATAAGCGTTCTCCGCGCCGATCAGCGCAACAACGGCCGCAACAGTTCACGGGCAATAATGTGCCGCTGGATTTCCGACGTGCCTTCCCAGATCCGTTCGATCCGCGCATTACGCCAGATGCGCTCCACCGGCCCTTCATCCATCAAGCCCATACCGCCAAAGATCTGCACGGCTTCATCGGCTACCTTGCCCAGGGTTTCACTGGCAAACAGCTTGGCCATGCCGGCCTCGCCATCGGTCATGCTGCCCTGGTCCATCTTCCAGGCGGTGTGCAGGGTCAGAAGCTCGGCGGCGCGAATCTGCGTGGCCATGTCGGCCAGCTTGAAACTCACGCCCTGGTAGGTGCCGATAGGCTGGCCGAACTGCTTGCGGTCCGCCGCCCATTGCAGCGACACCTCCAGCGCACGCTGGGCCTGGCCGACGCAGTTGGCAGCGACCATCACCCGGCCAGCGGTGAGCCAGGCGTTGGCGACCTCCCACCCCTTGCCGACTTCGCCCAGCACTTTGGAGGCTGGCACGCTGCAGTCGTCGAAGAACATTTCATAGGTGTGATAACCGCGGTTGCTCACACACTTGGGGCCACGGCGGATGGTCATGCCGGGCGTGCCGCGATCGACCAGGAATGCAGTCACCGCATTGCGCTGGCGACCGTTGTGTTCGTAGGTGTCGGTGACGGCAAACACGATGGCAAAATCGGCGTGGCCAGCGTGGCTGATGAAGTGCTTGCTGCCATTGATCACGAAGTCATCGCCGCTGCGTACGGCGCGGGTCTTGATCGCATTGGCGTCGGAGCCGGCGCCGGGTTCGGTCAGCGCGAAACAGTCAACTTTCTTGCCTTGCACGCACGGCAACAGGTAGTCCTCGACCTGCGCGCCAGTGCAAGCCATGAGAATCTTGGACGGGCGCGCGACAAACACATGCAGCGCCCACGAGACTTTGGACAACTCGCGTTCGATCAACGCCTGGGACAGGTAATCCAGGCCACCACCGCCCACCTCTTCGGGCATGTTGAAAGCATAGAAGCCGGCAGCGACAGCCTTGTCGCGAATCTGCGCGGCCAGCTCGGGCGAAACCGCGTCGGCACGGTCCACCGCGTCCTCATGGGGCAGCAATTCCCTGGCAACAAAGCTGCGTACCGCGTCCACCAACATGTCTTGTTCTTGGCTGAGTTGGAAATTCATGGCGCTACCTGTGTGTGCTTCCTGTGTGGGCTTAGCGACCGGAGAAAACCGGCAGGCGTTTTTCCATCGAGGCACGCAGCGCTTCGGCGCCGTCGTCGCTGCGCCCGCACAGCAGCCCGGCGGCCAGTTCGGCCTCAAGCTGTTCAGGCAAGCTGCGCCCGGCGCCTTCGCGGATCAGGGTTTTAGTCTGGGCGAAAGCGAAGGTCGGCCCGTTGGCCAGGCGCGTGGCCAGCTCGCTTGCGTGGGCATGCAGCTGCTCATCGGCGACCACTTCGCCCACCAGCCCGGCGGCCAGTGCACGCTCGGCGCTCCACAGCTCATCGAGGAACAGCAGGCGCTTGGCCTGCTCGCTGCCGATCAAGCGCGGCAAGTGCCAACTGGCGCCAGCGTCCGGCGAATACGCCATGCTGGTGTAGCCGGCCTTGAACCGCGCCGACTGGGCGGCGATGCGCAGGTCGCAGCACAGGGTCAGGTCCATGCCCGCGCCGACGGCGGTGCCGTTGATCGCAGCAATCGTAGGTTTGTCGAGGGTATGCAGACGGGTCATCAGGGCGTGAGCGGTTTCGGTCCAGCCGTAGGTTTCCAGGGAGCCACGGGACTCGGCGTCGGCCCACTCAGCCAGGTCGGCACCGGCGCAGAAACTACGGCCGCTGCCGGTGAGCACCACCACCCGCACGCTGGGGTCGGTGTTGAACGCGTCGAGCACCGCATGCAGGTAGTTGAGGGTCGGGATGTCGAGTGCATTGCGCTGCGGGCCACGGTTGAGCGTGATCCAGGCAACGCCAGCTTGCACCTGAGTGAGCACGGGCGAATCGGTAGTCATGGCTTCCTCGAATTATTTTAATTGGCGTGAGGGGTGCGACATGGCGAGATACTAAACGAGTGTTCAGCAAGGAGGCAATCGGCAAACTGCAAATATTTTCAGGGCGAAAAAAAACGCCCGAATAGAGCGTTCAGGCGCTGAAGGGAAGGTTCAGGCTTTGAGCTGGTAGCGCGCGCGACCGCCGCCTTGCAGGCCGTCCACCCAGGCTTCGCAGATCTGGATGCCCTGCTGCGGCGTGAACGTGCCGGGGTTGAGCCCCGACTCCAGCCACAAGCCATCGAGCAACGCGCTCAAGCCGATGGCGGCCAAATCAGCGTCGAATTGCTCCCAGCCTTCCTCCCTGGCCATGTCCGCCAACGCCGAACGCATGATGGTGCGGTACTCGCCATAGGAATGCTCGTGGGCCTGGTTGATCGCCGGCGCGGTCTTGACCGCGCCCCAGAACACCAGCCAGGCGTCCAGCAGCTGTGGGTCGAGCAGTTCAGCTGAAAAGGAGCCACGGAACAGCGCCGATAAACGCTCACGCGGCTGCGGCGGCGCCTTGGCCATGGTCTCGCGCAACAGGCTCATGACTTGGGCGGTGATGGTGCGATAGGCCTCGGCCACCAACTCATCCTTGCCCGAATAGTGATGGCTGATCAGCCCTACCGACACCCCGGCCTCAGCGCTGATCTTGCGGATCGAAGCGCCCTGGAAGCCATCGCGCTTGAGGCACGTCAGCGTCGCCTGAACCAGGTTGGCCTTGCGCAATTGCGGCTCCATGCGGGAGAAACGCGATTCCTGAGTCATGGGGCGGTGTCCTTCGGTTGAGTCGGCTGCACGACTCTACCTCAGTCGCGGTAACCGGGCGACACCCGATCCAGCATCCGCAGCAACGCCGCCCATGCCAGCTGCATGGCATTCACATCGGTCAGCTCGCCCTCCTCCAGCGCTCGGTTGGGGTTATTGAATTGCTGCTCGGTGTAAGCGCAAACCTCAGCCGGCGGCAGGATCAGCTTGCCGCAGGCCAGCGCGGCGATCTGGATATCGCAGGCCTTGTCCAGGTAATACATGCGCAGAAACGCCTCACCAACCGTCTCGCCCACCGTCAACAAACCATGGTTGCGCAGCATCAGCACCGGCTTGTCGCCAAGGTCCTGCACCAGCCGGCGTTGCTCGTGCATGTCCAGGGCGACGCCTTCATAGTCGTGGTAGGCAACCTTGCCGTAGAACTCCATTGAGATCTGATTGACCGGCAACAAACCGCACTCCAGCGCCGCCACCGCACAGCCGGCGCGGGTGTGGGTATGCAGCACGCACTGGGCGTCTTCGCGAGCGCCATGAATGGCGCTGTGAATGACAAAACCAGCCGGGTTTACGGCATAAGCAGAAGGTTCGACCGCCTGCCCGTCCAGGCCGATCTTGACCAGGTTGGAGGCGGTGATTTCATCGAACATCAGCCCATAAGGATTGATCAGAAAGTGATGTTCCGGCCCGGGAATACGCACCGAAATATGCGTGAAGATCAGGTCGCTCATGCGGTAGTGCGCGATCAATCGATAGCAGGCCGCGAGCTCTTCGCGCAGTTGCTGCTCGGTGGAGTGAGTCATTTTTATTCTCCAGGCACGGGGTTGGTAAAGGCGACGCTAAGCCAGCCGCCAGTAAAAAAACAAGTTGATTTTTTACTGGCGCTCGCCTCTTACTAGAAAAATAACAATAACAGCGCCTGGAGTATCCGCACCATGTCGCACGCTGCCTTCCCGCATCTGTTCGAACCCTTGGTACTGCGTGGCAAACGTCTGAAGAACCGCATCATGTCCAGCGGGCATGACACCTCGATGCCGACGGATAACCGGGTCAATGCGCAATTGATCGCTTATCACCGTGCGCGCGCCGAAGGCGGTGTGGGGCTGATTGTGTTGCAGGTGGCGGGCGTGCATGACAGTGCGCGGTACACCTCCCATGTGCTGATGGCCACCGACGACGAATGCCTCGACGGCTATCGCGAGTTGGCCGATATTTGCCACGCTCAGGGCACTGTGGTGCTGTCGCAAATATTCCACCCGGGCCGCGAGATCATGGAGTCGGCAGACGGGTTGCTGGCGGTGGCGTACTCGGCGTCGGGAGTGCCTAATGAGCGGTTTCGGGTGATGCCACGGGCGCTCGACCAGGCGATGATCGATGAGATCGTCAGCGGTTACGCAGCGGCGGCCAGGCGCTTGCATCAGGCGGGAATTGACGGCGTGGAAGTGGTCGCCAGCCACGGCTACCTGCCCGCGCAGTTTCTCAACCCGCGGGTTAACCGGCGCACCGATGACTACAACGGCGCGCTTGAACAGCGCCTGAGATTCCTGCGGGAAATTATTGCCGCAGTGCGGGCCGCGACCGACGCGCAGTTCATCATCGGCCTGCGCATTTCTGCCGATGAGCGCGACAGCGAAGGCCTTACCGAAAGCGAATCCCTGGAGGCCGTGCAACACCTGCAAACGCAGCTGGATTATGTGCATATCGTCGCCGGCACCTCGGCGTCCACGGGCGGCGCAGTGCATATCGTGCCGCCCATGGCCATCGCCGCCGCGTACCTGGCCGATGCGGCCGCGACGTTCAAAGCCAGCCTGTCGATACCCCTGTTTGTCACCGGGCGGATCAACCAGCCGCAGGAGGCCGAGCTGATCCTGGCGCGCGGCCAGGCCGATGTGTGCGGCATGACCCGCGCACTGATCTGCGACCCGCTGATGCCGGCCAAAACCCTCGACGGCCGCGCTGAAGACGTGCGCGCGTGCATCGCCTGCAATCAGGCCTGTATCGGGCACTTTCACAAGGGCTTGCCAATCTCCTGCATCCAGCACCCCGAGACGGGGCGCGAGCTGCACTACGGTAACCTGCAACCGACGTTGAAGCGACGCCGCATCATGGTGGTCGGCGGTGGCCCGGCCGGCATGAAAGCTGCCGCTGTGGCCGCGCAACGCGGCCACGACGTGACCTTGTTTGAAGCCAGCGGGCAATTGGGCGGGCAAGTGCTGTTGGCGCAGTTGCTGCCACGGCGCAGCGAATTCGGCGGCGCCAGTACCAACCTGCAACGAGAGATGACGCTGGCAGGCGTGCGTGTGCTGCGCAATACCCGCGTCGACCGCGCCCTGGTGGAACAACAGCGACCTGATCACGTCATCATCGCCACCGGCGCCGAACCCTATTGGCCGGCGTTCGAGCGCGGCGGCGATCTGCAAGTAGTCGATGCCTGGCAGGTGTTACGCGATCAGGTCACCTTGGGCCGTTCGGTGGTGGTGGTCGACTGGCGCTGCGACTGGATCGGCCCCGGTATCGCCGAGCGTCTGGTGCGCGCCGGCCATCAGGTGCAACTGGCGGTCAATGGCACGCATTGCGGGGAAAACCTGCCGCTCTATGTACGCGATCAACTGGCGGGCGAGCTGCACCGCCTGGGCATCCCCATCATCCCTTATGCCCGCCTCTACGGCTGCGACGACAGCACGGTTTACTTGCAACACAGCGCCAGCGGCGAACCGATGCTGCTGGAGAACGTCGACAGCCTGGTGTTGTGCCAGGGCCATCAGCCAGTGGACACTCTGGGCACGGCGCTTGCCGGGCTGGTGCCGTTTGAACGCATCGGCGACTGCCTGGCGCCGCGCACCGCCGAAGAGGCGATCTACGAAGGACTCAAGGTAGCGTGGAAACTCTGAACGACGAACCGCAGCCACTGTTTCTCGGCACCCGCATTCGCGGCCTGCGCAAGGCACGCGGCCTGACGCTGACCGAACTGGCGCAACTGAGTGAACTGACCGCCGGCTATCTCAGCCAGTTGGAGCGCAACCTGGCGTACCCATCGATCCCGGCGCTGTTCAATATCGCCCGCAGCCTGGGCGTGACTATCCAGTGGTTTTTTGCCAGCGAGGCCGCCCCTGCCCCAGCGGATGAAGGCTATGTGGTACGTAAAAACAATCGTCAAAGCATCCGTTATGAAGATGGCATCGTCGACCAACTGCTGACGCCATTGCCCAACCACCAACTGGAGATCCTGCACTCATGCTTCCCACCCGGCACCTACAGCCATCAAAGCTACAGCCATGAAGGCGAAGAAGCGGGCTATGTGTTGAGCGGCACCTTTGAGCTGTGGGTCGGTGAGCGGCATTTTCTGCTGGCTGAAGGCGACAGTTTCAGCTTTGCCAGCAGCGAGCCGCACCGGTATGGCAACCCGGGCAAGGTGGATACAGTGGTGATCTGGGTGATTACACCCCCGACATTTTAGGCCGCAGTAGCAAATGCAGACGTTTCCTACGGGAACTGGCGACAGTGGCGCGGCTTGCCATCAGTGGTGAGGCACCCAGTCGCTTGCTATAAAAATGGCTACTTCTTTTCGAGGTTGTCGCCATGTCTTTATTGCATTTGTTGTTTGGGAAACCGACTCAGGACGATTGGGATCGAGTAAGGGATGTCAAATCCCGTAAAACCTGGAAGGTCGTACGTGGAGGCATCGGCCTGGACATCGATGAGGTTATCGCGTCAGAGGGTTACAAGGACGCTCTGCGCCAAGTGCAAAAAATGGAGTCAGACGACTCATGGGCCTGCTGATCATTGTGCCGTTACTGGTCAGTGGCTATCTGGTCTGCCTCAGGCACCCGTTTTTCTACTTGCGATTGCACCGATTCCAGGGACAGTTGCTTTACCTGCAGGTAGCAAGGCTCGGAATGCTCTGCCTAATCGTTGCCACGTTTTTGAGTGCTGCCCTGCTGACGTTATCAAAACAAGCAGCCTTTATCGCCGGGCATGAAGTTGCGGCGGACTACAGCCAAAAACTGGGTACGCTATTGGTACAACTCGACATTGCCAATGAGAAAAACTGCACGCTATGGGTTTTCATGTTGCAGGCGGGTATGACCACTCTGGCGATTCCTTTTTTCTGGGCAAGGCTATATGTACGCGCGAAGAAGAAAATGCTGAAGCTGGAAACCGACACGCAGCTCTACCACGTGCTTTCGCTGGGTATTCTTGAGGGCACGCCATTCAAGCTTTTATTGAGAGAGTCCATCGTCAAGTGTGTGCCGTGCATGTTCAGTTTGAGCGACAGGAAGGTCTATGTCGGGATTGTAGTATTCGCAGGCACCCCCACGGAGTCCGAAGGCATTGGTCAGGGGTTCAGCCTGGTGCCCATACTCAGCGGGTACCGGGACAAGGACACATTGGAGGTCACGCTCCACACTCACCACGCCCCTATAAACCGCCCCAGGCCGATTCTGCTGGTTCAGGAAAACGTCGTGTCGGCCACTCGTTTTGACTTCACCACATGGACCCGTTCCCAGTCCCGCAGAAGCCGAAAGGCGCAGCAGGGGCAGTTCTATCACCACCGCCCTGCGCGCCCGGCAGAAGCCTCGCGCATCTGCGCATGAAGCTGGGTATCACGGCCACTTGAACATATCGTCCACTGGTACACGGTAGCCGGTCGCCAGGCGGTTGGTCTCGTTGGCCATGCCGACCACGGCCTGCAATTCGCCAAACATCTCGTCGGTCATGCCGGCCTTGCGTGCGGCGGCGGTGTGGGAGGCGATGCAATACGGGCAATTGTTGGTCACGCTGACCGCCACATATAGCAACTCCTTGGTCAGCGGGTCGAGAGCTCCTGGTGCCATGATTTCCTTGAGGCTTTCCCAGGTGCGGCGCAACGTCGGCGGGTGGGCGGCCAGGCATTTCCAGAAGTTGTTCACCTGGTCGACCTTGCGTGTTTGCATGATGTCGTCGTAAACCGCACGCACTTCAGGGCTGGCGTCGGCGTATTCGGTGAGGTGTTGGGTCATGGTCTTTCCAAGGCTGGCATAAAGCATTCTGGAATACCGCGCCACACCCATGGCTGGCAAGTGAAGCCGGTAAGCATCGGGTGACAAAGTTGACCAGCGGTCATGCGAACCCGTGCTGTTGTGAATCAGCGTGCTGGGCACAGCCTGCTCACCCTGACAAGGCCGCGGGTATTCGTGACTTGTGGTTAAGAGTCCTTTTCGCAATGGGCGGTTTTTCCGAGTGAACGACGGGCGGATACTCGACTCCATTGTTCACACCCCTTCTGGAGTTACTGATGTCTACCCCAACCCCAAACGTCCCCGCCTTCGGCCTCGGCACCTTCCGCCTGCAAGGCCAGGTGGTGATCGACTCGGTGAGCACCGGCCTGGAACTGGGCTACCGCGTCATCGACACTGCGCAGATCTACGAGAACGAAGCCGATGTCGGCCAAGCCATTGCCGACAGCGGCATAGCGCGTGATGAACTGTTTATCACCAGCAAGATCTGGATCGCCAATTTCGCCGAAGGCCAGTTGATTGCGAGCCTGCGCGAAAGCCTGCGCAAACTCAAAACCGATTATCTCGACCTGACGCTGATCCACTGGCCATCGCCGGAAAACCAGGTGCCGGTCGCCGAATTCATGGGCCAGTTGCTGGAAGCCAAGCGCCTGGGCCTGACCCGCCAGATCGGCATTTCCAACTTCACCATTGACCTGATGAAGCAGGCAATCGCTGCGGTGGGTGCCGAGAACATCGCCACCAACCAGATCGAGCTGCACCCCTACCTGCAAAACCAGAAGGTTGTGGATTTTGCCACCGCCCAGGGTATCCAGATCACCTCGTACATGACCCTGGCCTATGGCGAAGTGCTCAAAGACCCGGTTATCCAGCAGATCGCCGAGCGCCATCAAGCCACACCGGCGCAGGTCACGCTGGCCTGGGCCATGCAGTTGGGTTACGCGGTGATCCCGTCGTCGACCAAACGCGCCAACCTGCAAAGCAATCTCAAGGCACTGCACCTGACCTTGAGCGCTGCCGACATGGCGCAGATTGCCGCCCTGGAGCGAGGCCACCGCTTGACCAGCCCCAAGGGCATTGCGCCAAAGTGGGACTAAACCCCGGCCAGCGGTTTGCGCGATAACTCCCGCAGCCATGGCAACACCCGCAGGCCCGCCGTGGCTGCGGGTGGGTCGATGATGTCCATGAAGTGTTCGAGGTTGACGCTGTCCGGCACACCCGGCAACCGCACCAGCACCGCAGGCTGAGTATCAGCCGGTTCGCCCAGTTCCTGATGGTCATAGAGCAGCACATGCCGCACCTGAGGCTGCGGCCCGCAAGCCTGCAGCGCCAGCCCCGCATTAATGATCAATACGTCGAAGGGCTCGGCAGGGATCGCGGTGAGTATCTGGACTTCCTGGTAGGTTTGCACCGGCACAATGCGGTGGTAACCCAACTGATTGAGCATTTTTTCTATGTACAGTCGTTGCAGGTGTTGTTCATCGGCAATCAGGATGGTCAGTGCTTTGTTCGGCATGGCGAACCCCTGGGCTGGCAGCGCTCGTCAGTGAGCGTGCCCCATTCTCCAGACATATACCGAAGACAAAATCAGGCATGTTCCCCCTTCATGTAGGAGTTCTCCCAAATTCACCGAATGCCCCTCAACTGCAGTCAGGCCTGCTTGCAATAGTCACCCATGCGCTGGTGCAAATCAGCAATTGCCGTGTCAATTGTTGCAACAGCCGCGCCTAATGTGCTGCGCTCCTGTCGCTCACACACCGCCTCCAGCATTTCGCAACTGGCTATCAATGGCTCGGCCTTGACCATTCGCGCCCCACCTTTGACGCGGTGTGCGAGGTCATGCAGCCCACTAAAACTATGCTGACGCGCCAGCAACGCCAGCATCGCGCGGTCTGCCTCCAAACTGTCGAGCAAGGCGCTCAAAAGCTCATTGAGCGCGGCGTGATCGTCTCCCGTGACGACCTTCAAAGCCTTTAAATCAAACCCTGGACCAGCGTCGGGTGACTCAGGGCCGAGCGCATAGACGCTCAGCGCAGAGCGCAAGTCCTCAAGCCCGGCAGGCTTGAACAGGCAACCATCCATGCCCGCCTGCCGGCAGCGCTCGGTTTCTTCCGGCTGGGCATTGGCGGTAAACCCCAGCAGCAGGCAGGCGGGCAAGCCATGCTCACGCTCTTGCGCACGGATTTCACGCGCCAAGGCATAGCCATCCTTGAGGGGCATGTTGCAATCGGTGATTACCACATCCGGCCGCTGGGTTTTCCAGCGTTCCAAGCCCTGGACGCCGTCTTCGGCGGTGCTGATGCGATGCCCCAGAAAGCTCAGCTGCCGGGCCAGCAGCAGGCGATTGGCCGGGTAGTCATCCACCACCAGAATGTCCAAAACACGCACGGGACGGGTAGGTTCCGGCGTAGACGAGACCTCTGCCGCTATTGCTGCTGTGGTGGCCAACGTGAGTGCTACGTCCACCCGTGTCCCCTGCCCCAGCCTACTGCTCAACTGCAGTTTCCCCGCCATCATTTCGCATAGTGTGCGGCTGATCACCAACCCCAGGCCCGAGCCGCTGCGCGCCGACTGCTCGGTATTGCTGCCCTGGATAAACGGGTTGAACAGCCGCTGCTGGTCCTCGGCACTGATGCCTATGCCGGTGTCTTCTACCCACAAGGTGAGGTTCAATTGGCCGGGGTCCGATGCCAACCCACAGCGGCCGCCCAAGCGCACCCGGCCGTGGTCGGTAAACTTGATGGCATTGCTCAGCAGGTTGGACACCACCTGCTTGAATCGCAACGGGTCGATCAACACCGCGCAATCCATCTGCGGATCAAGCTCTACTTGCAGCGCCAGGCCTTTCGCGCGCGCCAACCCTTCGAATACCCGCGCCACCGACTTCAATAGCTCATGCAGGTTGGCCGGTTCAAGGGACAAAGACAAATGGCCGGACTCAATTCGGGCAATATCCAAAATGTCGCCGATCAGGTCCAGCATGCCGTGGGAGGCCACCGAAGCGACTTCCAGGGCGTCACGGTCGGCACGCCCTTGTTCAGCGTTGGCCAGCGCCAGCTCGATCATGCCGATCACCGCGTTCATGGGGGTGCGAATTTCGTGGCTCATGGTCGCCAGGAACGTGGTTTTGGCACGGTTGGCGGCGTCAGCGTCCTCCTTGGCTTCCTGCAACTGGCCCAGCAGCCGCTGGCGCTCGCTCACATCGACCCAACCGGCAATCATGCCCACGACATTTTCGTCGCCATCACGGTACGGCAGCATCCAGTGGTAAATGGTCAACACCTTTCCCGCAGGCAACCTGAGCACCCGATCATGAATCTGCGGTTCGCCCCGCTCCATCAACCGCAGATAGTCCTCATGGAATGACTGGGCCTGCGGCGGGTTGCCAGTGTCGGTCTCGATCACCGTCTTGCCGATCACCGCTTCAAGCTTGAAGCCAAACACGTCCAGGTAGGCACTGTTGCAGGCCATCAGCCGACCCTGGCGATCACGCACGTAGATCGGGTGGGGCGTACCGTCGATCAGCACGCCCATAAAGCGCATCTGGTCACTTAACGCGCGTTCGGCCTGAGCGCGCTTGCGTATCAGGCTGCGCAGGTAAATCGCCCATCCCAGGGTGATCAGCAGCAATACCGCCGCCAGGCCGAACCCTTGGATAATCGTGCGGCGATGGCGTAGCCAATGGTCTTCGATGATGACATCGGTGCGCCATTGGCTGATCAGTTCATCCATTTCCTGAGGCGGGATGCTCAGCAACGCCTTGTCCAGTATCGAGTACAGCTCCAACTGCCCCCGGTTGACCCCGAACGTCATACGCACAGGTTCAGAGCCGACGGTGCTGGTCACGTGCAAGCGATCGCGGTACTCAAAGGCGATCAGGTAACGCGCATAGATCAGTGAACTGACGGCACCCTCGGCGCTGCCATTGGCCACCAGAGCCATGGCATCCGTAGGATTTTTCGCCTCCACAAACTGGATACCGGGATAGTCGCGATTGATGACGTCACGCAGCGCATTGCCGCTGGGTATTACCAGGCGTTTACCCAGCATATTTTCCAGTGTCATGGTGCCAGGCGTGTCGGTACGGGTGACCAGCACCAGTGGATTGGTCAAGTAGGGCCGCGTAAAACGCACCTGGTCAGAGCCTTCGAGGCTGGGCGTGACCACCGCCATCATGTCCGCCCGGCCGGAACGGACCGCCTCTATTTGCTGAGGCATTGAGCCGCCCGGGACCACATCGAACTTCAAGCCGGTGCGCAAGCTGATCCGGGATAGAACGTCTGCACTCAAGCCCTCTGATTGCCCTTGTGCCGTGAAGGATGCCAACGGCAACATCTGGTCGGACGCTACCACCCTCACCCGTGGGTGTTTTTCCAGCCAGCGTTGCTCGCTGGTGCTTAAGCGCAGGCGCTCGGTCCCCAGAACACCAAGATTGCCAGCACTCCAACGGCGCAAAATATCCAGCTGCTGGTTAGCCGGAATCGACCTCAGCGCGCTGTTGATGATGCGCAGCAAGCGAATATTGTCCCGGGCCAGCGCGAACGCAAAGGCGTTGGACTCCAAAGTGGAAAAGTCCGCCAGCTGTACATTGTTGAGGTGGTTGCGGTTGATCTGGTAGTGGGCGGTGATGGCGTCTCCGAGGTAGACATCGGCACGGCCAAAAGCCACGGCGCCGATGGCTTCGAAGACCGACGCAAACAGTTCCACATGGGCCTTGGGGTAAAACGCCTCGACCACATCGGGCGGCATATAGTGATAAAGCATCGCCACACGCTTGCCGGCCAGGTCGACACTCAGGGACTGGGTGTCTCCGGTACGGGTGACCAGGATGGGCTGATCATTGGCATAGGAGCGCGAAAGGACGAGTTGCGGGTCCCCCGCTTCAAACCCGTTGGCCGACCCCAAGAAATCGATAGAGCCCTGCTTGAGCGCCTCAATCACTTCATCACGGGTGTCATAGCGGCGCACTTCAACGCTGACGTTGAGCGCCTGGGCAAGCAACTTGGCATAGTCGGCGGTGACGCCTTCCAGTTCATCGTTATTGTTGGTCAGTTCGAAAGGCCCGTAATCGGGCGCGGAAACCCCCATCCACAGCGTGCGGCGCTCACGCAGCCAGTGCCAGTCAGCGTCCCCCAGCACCACGGGCGGGCCATTCTCGTCGAGGCTGGAATGCCCCAGCAACCGCAAGGTGTGGGGCTCATCAAGGGCCGCAGCGAGCAACGGCAGCAGGCTCATCAACACCAGCATGATCAACCGTCGGACCTGGGCAAGGATCATGTCGATTCAGATCAGATGATTACGCTGGGCAAACTTGGCCATGTGCACCACAGACGTCATCCGCAGCTTCTCCTTGAGCCGGGTCTTGTAGGTGCTGATGGTCTTGTGGCTCAGCAGCATATCTGCAGCAATTTTGTTGTTGGTAAAGCCCAACGCCAACATCCTCAGCACTGCCAGCTCGCGGTCTGAAAGCGAGTGCACCAGCTCGTGCTCGGTGGTCTGCAAATCATCACGACGCACCGAACTGCTCGGCAGACTGGGGAAGCAGTTGTAGTTGGACATCACCGCCTTAATGGCTTTTTGCAGCTCCTCCAGCTCTCCGGTCTTGGCGACAAACCCCATGGCGCCGGCACGCATGCACCGCGTGGAAAAAAACTCCGGCAGATACGACGTCAGTACCAGAATTTTGCACGGCACACCCAGCGCCTTGACCCGGCTGATCACCTCCAGCCCACCCAGTTTTGGAATGGCCAGGTCGAGAATAATCAAGACTGGACGCTTCTCTCTAACCTTCTGAAGCGCGTCCGCCCCCGTACCGGCTTCCTCGATGTCAGTGAAGCCTTCGCACTTGAGCAAATGCTTGACGGTTGCCCGTATAAACGGATGATCGTCCACAACTAACACGGTCCCACTACTTAGCGCTTTGCTCATATCACTACCCTGAAAAGAATAAGTACCCTTACACATCACACGGGACACCACTACCTGTGAGAAATGACAGTTTCGACCAGCGGTACTGCCGTCACTCAGGTGGTCCGCTTCTATCGAAGTCACATCGAGCACGTATAGCCAAACCGTGACCACCGGCTAGCTGCAAGTGCGCAACCTTAACAACGAAATGACGTATTGACCGAAGGGGCAATCCCAATCAGATGTAGGATTTTTCTTCGCAAAAGTATCCGTTGAGCGCGTGTCAGTCAGTGGTACTCGGGCTCCAGAACGCTTGCACCACCAGTGTCGAGGTGGAAATTCGCGCCACCAGCGCGTCCAGTTCGTCGCCGTCTACCGAGGTCGCGGCCAGGGTGGCCTCGATCTCCACTTCTTCGCTGCCGAACGGCCGCACATCGACGTCGCTGGCCGGGTAGTTGCACCGCGCCAGTTCGGCCTCCAGCAGCACCATCACTGCCTGCTGCTGGCTGCGCCGGGCGATGACATAGAGGATGTTGGTGACCTCCGCCGACACCACGTCCAAAGGCTGACGGTTGATGTTATTGACGATCGGCCGCAGCAAGGTGTTGGCCGCCAGCACAAATAGCGTGCCCAGCAGTGCTTCGAGGATCAGGTCAGCCCCCGCACACGCCCCCACCGCTGCCGAAGCCCACAACGTCGCAGCAGTGTTGAGCCCACGCACGTTGCCTTCTTCACGCATGATCACGCCAGCGCCCAAAAAGCCGATGCCCGAGACCACGTACGCAACCACCCGCACCGCGCCTTCCGCGCCACCCAGGCGGTTGGCCATGTCGACGAAGATCGCCGCGCCCACTGCCACCAGCACATTAGTGCGCAAGCCCGCCGTGCGCTGGCGGTACTGGCGTTCGAAACCGATCAAGCCACCGAGGATAAACGCCGCGGTAAGGCTGACCACGGTATCGACCAACGAGTTGAGGTTGATGTTGTTGATTGCCTGCATAAAAATTCTCCATGACTGCTGCGCATGCCAGAAACCTTAGTGCAGGTACGACCGACTGCACCGTCCCCGTTTAAAGGCACAGTCAGCTTGGCCCGCCCGCCGTAAAAGGCAGGCGCGTCCGTAGCATCCCAAGTGATTTGAGGTGCTGGTCAGCGTCGATGAGAGGGATGCAGGCAGGTGCCAGGACTGGCCGCTGCCGGAATGCCGCTTCTCGCTTTTTGAGGCGAGACAACGGCATCAGGAAAAATGCGCGTTACCTTGCCAAGTATGTGCCAGTTACCGAAACCGGCCGACGACTGTCGCTCGAACAAGTACCCACTGAGGGTCTCCGCTATTGATGAAAACGCGCGGAGTTTACGCCGCGTTTTCGAGGGAGTAAACCGTAGGAGAATTTACTATAGGGGTTTAGGTGGATTGTTCAGGGTGAGTTCAGCAACTGTTTTTTGGGTCACACCGAAGATCAACTGTGGGAGCTGGCTTGCCTGCGATGGCGGTCTGTCTGCTGGAGGTTTATTGCCTGACACTGCGTCATCGCAGGCAAGCCAGCTCCCACAAGGACTGCGTACGTAGGCTATTACGGCATATCGGGCCGATCCCGCTCAACCCGTTTCAAGTACTCGTCCATCTGCCCACCTGCCAGCGGCTTGACCTGAATAGACACCCTGTTGACCTGCCGTCCCATCCTGATGCCTTCACGCGTGCGCACCTGCACATACCCAAGCTTGGGCCAGAAGCGCTCTGCCTTGGTATTGCCGACCACCACCGTCAACCGCAGCCACTGGGCACCGTTGCTCACCGCCCACGCTTCAAGATCGGCATGCAATTGTCGCGCGAACCCGGTGCCATGCAGGCGCGTATGCACCAGCAGCAAACCGATATGCCACACGCCGACGGCCAGCAAGTCGGCCGCGATGTTCACGACGGCGGCCAGTTGGTCCTGCGTATCGCGATAACCCAGCCAGTACATCCGGCTGCAACGCCAACCTGCCGGCAACTGACCCTGTAACTCTTCGTGCGCTTCGGTCGGTGTGGCCGGTTCACCATTGACCGCGATGAAATACTCGGGTGCCTGGTCAAAAAAACACTGCAGTTCGGCCACGTCGCCGTCGTACAGTTCAACCACTCGAATACCTTCGAGTGCGCAATCAACCTCCATGTTTACTTCCCCTTCAATCGTCGCGCGTCAGCACTTCCAACAACTCGATTTCAAAGCGCAGATTGCTGTTGGGCGTGATATGCGCGCCCATCGAACGCTCGCCATAGGCCAGGTGCGCCGGCACAAACAGTGTGCGCACGCCACCCACCTGCATGCCCATCAAGCCCTGGTCCCAGCCCTTGATTACGCGCCCGGTGCCGATCACGCACTGGAACGGCTTGCCGCGCTCCCAGGACGAATCGAACACGGTGCCGTCTTCGAGGGTGCCGGTGTATTGGGTGGTGATCAGCGCCCCCTTGACCACGGCTTTGCCGGTGCCCAGGCGGGTGTCGGTGATCTGGAGTTCATCGTTGCTCATGGGGCTCTCGTTGGATGAGTTAAGACTGGGGTTTTCCCAGAATAAAATGAGCTTGGCAAGTGCGCCCTCGCCACACCCTTATGCCGATCGTTCCTTACAGCCAATGCCAGAACCGGCTCCAGAAACCCCGGCCCAAATCATCCTTACAGCGCGCATATTGCGCCGCGTACATCTGCGAGCGCGCCTGCACCTTGCTCGCCACCGGCGGCAGCCAGGCTTTGGCCGCATAGGTGCGCTGGCGATAGCCGCCCCAGCCTTCGTGGTAGTTCAGGTATTGGCCGTAGGCGTCGTATTTGTACACGCCGTTGATGGTGTAGGTCTTGTCCATGTACCAACCCACAAAGTCGATGGAGTCATCGAAATCCTGACGGCTCGCACCGCTGCGGCCGGTGCTCTTGCGGTAGTCGTTCCACACTTCATCCTTGGCCTGGGAATAGCCTTCGGCGGTGGACACGCGCCCCCAGGGGATGATCCATAGCAGGTATTTGCGTGGTGTCTTGGCATCCTGGCGGAAGCCCGACTCTTGATACATGATCGCGAACGGCACCTGGATCGGCACGCCCCAGCGCTTTTGCGTGACCTTGGCGGCGTCGTACCAGTCATCTTTTTCACGGAAGATGCCGCAGATGTCGTTTGGCGTGCGTGGCGGCGAAGTACCGCACGCCGCCAACAGGGAGGTGAGTAATAACAGTCCGACAGCTTTGCCTGCGCTCAAGGGGCACCTTTGCGTGATACACGTAAAAAGCCGGTATTTTACGCATTCATTCGAGCGCAGGGGGTAGCGAGTTCACTCCATAACCAGCTTCCACAGGCGGCATCCATGCCGCACATGCTCAGCTTAAGCCAACGGCACGCGACGCGTGGTCAGCGCGGTACGACCCACAAAGAAGCTCAAGGCTGCACCCAGCAGCAACATGGCCAAGGTGCTCCATGCAGCGCGGGACAGCTGCTTAGCCGCTACTTCACCGGCTTCACGGGCTTTCTGTTCGGCTTGCTGTTTCAGCTCATCGACCTTCTGCATGGCTTGCTGATAAGCCTGGGCATAGTTGTCGACGATCTGCGTGGCTTCGGCTTTGCTCTTGCCGGTACGGGCGGCCACGATGTTGACCAGCGCGTCTTTGTCCGCAGCATTCAACGCAGGCTCGCCGGAGGCTTTGACGCGGTCGAACCACTGCTTCAACTCATCACCGGCCTGGGCAGGGTTGGTCGCGGCGTCCTTGGCCGATTGCTTGCCGTCGGCGGCGGCCTGGTCGGTTTTCTGCTCGACGTTGGCCGGGTCCAGTTCAGGCTTGCCGCTTTGCTTGAGCAAGGTGTCGAGCTGGCCTTGCAGGCTGTTCCAGTCCAGTTGGATGCCTTGCTCGTTCAACTGCTGCTTGATGCTGTTGCCGATCCCAGGCGCAGCAGCGGCGATACCACTGCCGGCGGCGGACAAACCTTTACCCACTACGTTACCGGCGGTGCCGACCACGCTGGCGGCCAGGCCAGCCAGCAGCCAGGTGGTGAGCAAGGTGGTGAAGGTCCAGGTCAATACGCCGTGCAAGCCGCCACGGTCCGGTGCAGTGCGCCCGGCCACAAAGGCGCCGAGGCCGACAGCCACCAGGGTGGAGACAAACAGCCAGATCCCGGCGCCGGTGCCGAAGCCGCTCAGGGGGTTGCCCGCTTCCATCGGGTTGACGGCACTGGCGCCGATGGCCGTGCCCAGCACGCTGAGCACCAGGTAGGTCACCAGGGCAATTGCACTACCGGCCAGCACAGAGCTCCAGGACACGCGAAACGGTGAACGGTTGGTTTCATAGACAGTTGTCATGATTAATCCTTTGAGTGGTTGACCGTATCAGTCTGGCGAGACCGCTGCCGGTCGTCCCCGCTCAAATGCACCAGAGCATCTGGTGCATTCGCACCCCGCAGCGGGCACTCTGTGTGCACTATCCTGAGGCCTGGGTGTCGTACCCTTCATGCGCCCATCCCCGGAGAGACCATGACCCAGGACGTTCTTGCCAAAGAAACCAACCGCCGCCAATTGCAGCAGATCATCTCCGGGTTATCGGACGGTGTGATCCTGGCCGAAGTCGACCAGACTATTCTGTGGGCCAACGAAGCCGCGCTGGCCATGCACGGGGTCAGTGAGGTCGAGCAGCTCGGCGCCAATACCGAGCAATACGCCAAGCGCTTCGCCTTGCGCTATCGCAACAACCACCCCTTGCCGCTGGACAGCTACCCGCTCAGCCGAATCGCAGCCGGTGAAGAATTCAGCGATGTGGTGGTGGAAGTCACCCCCGTTGGCGACGAGGACCGCAGTTGGGTGCATCGCTTGCGCAGCCTGGTGCTGACGGACGCCCACGGTGAACCGGAACTGCTGGTGCTGATCCTCAGCGACGCCACCGAGTGGGCCAGCGCCGAGCAGCGCTTCGAAAAAACCTTCAACGCCAACCCGGCACCCGCGGTGATCTGCCGTCTCAGCGACCTGCGCTACATCAAGGTTAACCAGGGTTTCCTGGAGATGACCGGTTACAACCGCGATCAGGTCATCGGCAAATCCGTCTATGAACTGGATGTACTGGAACACGCCGATCGCAAGGACCTGGCCATTCAGCGCCTGAGCGAAGGTGCGACCATCCCGCAGATGCAGGCTGAACTGCGCCTGCCCGAAGGCGGCAGCAAACTGGTGATCGTCGCCGGCCAGCCGTTGGACATGAACGAGGAAGACTGCATGCTGTTTTCCTTTACCGACCTGGAGCCACGGCGCAAGGCAGAAATCGCCCTGCGCCAGAGCGAAGAACGGTTCGCCAAATCCTTTCGCCTCACGCCGGTGCCGACCCTGGTGTGCAACGCCGCCAACCGGCAAGTGGTGGACATCAACGAAGCGTTCATGAACATCACCGGTTACATCAGCGAAGAGCTGATCGGCAAGAACGTTGAGGACATCAACTTCATCGACAGCGCCCCTGCTGGAGCGCAGTTGTTCGCCACCCTGGAAAAAGCCGGCAACCTCGAAGGCCAGGACCTCAAGGTGCGCAAGAAAGGCAACGAGGTGATCGACTGCGTGGTCTCCGCCGACACAGTGATTATCGAGGACGTGCCCTGCTACCTGTTGGTGCTGATGAACATCACCGAACGCAAACGTTCGGAGCTGGAGCTGGTGGCGGCTATTGAGGAGGTGATGCAAGACGCCTCCTGGTTCAGCCAGACCCTGATCGAGAAACTGGCCAACGCCAAGAGCGTCAACAGCCCCAACCTGCCGAACGTAGCCTTCACCGACCTCACCGCCCGTGAGCGTGATGTGCTGGGTTTGATCTGCGAAGGCCTGGCCGACAAGGAAATTGCCTCGCGCCTGAAGCTTGCACCCAACACGGTGCGTAATCATGTGGCCACGGTGTACTCCAAACTCGGTGTGCACAGCCGCAGCGCGGCCATTGTATGGGCCAGGGAGCGCGGCTTGTTTGCCGGCGAACTGCGCGTCAAAAGCAAACCATAGAGTGCAAATGCACTAGTGCGACCAGTGCAAATTCGCCTTATTGCGCTGGCGTACGCTGCTTAACCTTGAAGGGTGGGCACAGGGCCTTTGGTCCCGTGCCGTAATGGTTTGATCTCTTCCAAGGAAAGCACGATGAAAAGCGAACAAGTCAAAGGCGCCGTAGAGAAGGTTGCCGGCAAGGCCCAGGGCTTTATCGGCGACCTCACCGGCGATGAACAATTGCAGGCTGAAGGTGTGGCGCGTCAGGCCGCAGGTCAACTGCAGCAAACGTACGGCGACGCGCTGGACACTGTCAGTGATTTCGCCAAAAACAAACCCCTGGCTACCGTGGCTGTCGTCGCCGGTATCGGCCTGCTTGTGGGCCTGTTGCTGCGTCGTCGTTGAGGAGGCCGAGGCCCATGTTTACCCTCTCTCAACTGCGCAACTGCATCGAAGAAGGTTTGTCACCGCTGACCTGCGAGTTCACCCTGTGCCGGGACGCGTCCCTGACCCTCAAGGTCTACGACGCCGAAACCGGCCGTGTTGATCTGGTGGTGACAGGCATCAGCACCAACCGGCTGCAAACCGCGCAAGAAGTGGCCAAGATGGTTGAAGAGTTGCGCTACGAACTGCAAAGCAACAACGTCGGCAAGCTCACACTGGATGATCTGCCTTCAACGACGGCCCAATGAAAATGAAGGCAGGCTGATCTCCAGGTCGACCTGGGTGACGCCGAGGCCGAAGTGATGGGTGAGGTAACACGACCGGTGTGGCCGGTTACCTTAACGCAAGAGCGAGGAAAACAGACCGATCACCGCTTGACGGGGGTGATCTCAAGAATGGTGCCGTTGGTGGTTTTGAGCAGCACAAACTTGTCACCCACCCGCGCCCATTGGCTGTCTGCCTCAGGCTGCTTGAGGCCGCGTTTTTTCCAGTCGCTGACCGCCGATTCCTTGCGCATCAGGATATCCGGGGCGCGATCACCTTCTTTCAGATCCCGCGTATTGATGCTGGAAGGCTGCACGGTTTCCTGGGGTGTATCACCGGCCTGCACGACAAAGCTGACGGTGGACAGGCCAGCGGTGAGCAGCAGGCAAGCGGCTAGGGTCTTGGACTTCATGGGTGCTCCTTCAATGAATGATGCGTACCCAGGTTCCGACCGCAGGCGCATGGAATCATTCAAGTTTGCACCCTTCCTGTGGCAAGGGAGCTTGCTCCCTCGCCACAAGGACGCCGGGTCTATAACCAGGCTGCGTCCCAGAGCGGATAATCGCCGATATGTTCAGCCAACCCAGCGCGCGATGGGTTGCCAATTATGTAGCGTGCGATCTTTATAAGATCCTCCTCGGCGCGCGCTGCGCGATCATGGTACCCGTACTGCCAGAACGCGCCCCGTGCATGACAGGCTCGATTGATGGTCAATGTGCTGCGCGACTTCACCCTTTTCATCACTTGCGGCAACGATGCGGCTCTGAGTTCAAATAGCCAATGGAAATGGTCTGGCATGATGACCCAAGCCAAAGAGTTAACCATCTCAAGGTCATGAGCCTGTTTGAACTCTGCCACCAACAACCACCCCAAGCGAAAATTGGCAAACACCGGGCGGCGCTGATAAACCACAGCAGTTACCAAGTAAGCCCGACCCGCCTCTGAATAACGGCCACGTCGCAATAGGTGAGAATTGGGTTTCTGAAGCAATCCTTTGCTCTCCGATTGAATGAATGATCCATTCACCCTAGCAAGCCACGGCAATACCTCCGTTCAATTCAGTTTCCCAATATGTCACGCCCCCCACTGTGGCGAGGGAGCTTGCTCCCGCTGGGCTGCGCAGCAGCCCCAAAAAGGCTGGCCGAGTAATACCTGAACCAACGCTGTGGGTCGATTGGGGCCGCTTCGCGGCCCAGCGGGAGCAAGCTCCCTCGCCACAAAAGCTTAGGCAGCAGGTGTGCGCTGATAAAACACCCTCCACCACTGGCCTGGACCATTCAGTTTCCCACTATGTCACGCCCCCCACTGTGGCGAGGGAGCTTGCTCCCGCTGGGCTGCGCAGCAGCCCCAAAAAGGCTGGCCGAGTACCGCCTGAACCAACGCGGTGGATCGATTGGGGCCGCTTCGCTGCCCAGCGGGAGCAAGCTCCCTCGCCACAAAAGCTTAGGCAGCAGGTGTGCGCTGAAAAAACACCCTCCGCAACTGGCTCGGACCATTCAGTTTCCCACTATGTCACGCCCCCCACTGTGGCGAGGGAGCTTGCTCCCGCTGGGCTGCGCAGCGGCCCCAAAAAGGCTGGCCGAGTAATACCTGAACCAACGCTGTGGGTCGATTGGGGCCGCTTCGCGGCCCAGCGGGAGCAAGCTCCCTCGCCACAAAAGCTATGCCACACCCATTGCCACCGTGAAATAATCCGTGTAATTTTTCATGAAATTTCTCGACATAAATTTCATGAACCAACAACAAGAACTCGACGCCCTGGCTGTGCTCATCCACGATCTGCGCAAACACAAGAAACTCACGCTCGCCCAACTCGCGCAAAAAATCGAGCGCTCGGTGGGCTTTTTGTCTCAAGTCGAACGCGGCCTGTCACGCCCTACTGTGGCCGACCTGACTGCCATCAGCCACGCCCTGGATGTGCCCACCACCTACTTCTACAGCCTGCCCAAACCCAAGGCCGTCGACTGGGTCACACGCCCCAACGAGCGGCGCACGGTGTATTACGCCAATGGCATCACCGACATTCTGGTTTCGCCAAGCATGCACGGCGCCTTTTCGATGCTCGACAGCCTGTTGGCGCCCGGCGCCAACAGTGGCGAGCACACCATGAGCGACCGCGCCGAACAGGCCGGTTTTGTACTGGAGGGCGAGTTGACGCTATGGGTGGAAGGTGAAGCCGATTCGGTCACCCTCGGCCAAGGCGACAGCTTCCACCTGGCCAGTTTTGCCCATTGCCGCTACGCCAACCTGACTGATCTGCCCGCCCGCGTATTGTGGGTTTACAACTAGGAGCAACACCCGTGAAAAGCCAACCCTCCACGTTGCTGGCCGAAGTACGGACCTTTCGCCAGAACCACCCCGAGGTGCGTTACGTCGACCTGATCGCCCTGGACATTCCCGGGCACTTCTACGGCAAGCGCTACCCGGTGGAGATGCTCGAAAAAGTCGCCGCCGGCAGCCCGCTGAAGCTGCCGCAAAATGCCGTGCTGCTGGGCGCCCAGGGCGGGCTGTTCAAGATTGGTGATTACTGCTTTCACGACGGCGACCCGGATGCCAATCGCCGCCTGGTGCCGGGCACGCTCAAGCCGGTGAGCTGGGAAGCGCAACCGCTGGGGCAGATGCTGATCACCTCGGATGGCACTGAAGCGCCCATCGAGTTTGAACCACGTGAAGTCCTGGCCAAGGTGCTGGAGCGCCTGCAGCACAAGGGCATTCACCCCGTGGTGGCGTTTGAGCTGGAGTTTTACCTGTTCGATAAAAAACTCGACGACGGCCTGCCGCAATTTGCCCGCGACCCGCTGAGTGATGACGCTGACGACCAGCCCAACCTGCACATCGAGCGGTTGTCGCGCTTCAGCGAAGTGCTCGACGACATGGCGCAAACCGCCCAGGCCCAAGGCATCGACATCACGGTGATCACCGCCGAACTCGGCCCTGGCCAGTTCGAGATCAACTTCGGCCACTGCGACGACGGCCTGCGCGCCGCCGACTGGGCCGCGCTGTTCTGCCGCAGCACGCGTGGCGTGGCACTCAAGCATGGCTACCGCGCCAGCTTTATGGCCAAGCCTTACCTGCAATTTCCCGGCAGCGGCATGCATGTGCATGTCAGCCTGTATGACGGCGCGGGCAATAATTTACTCGCGGCGCACCAGCAGCAACCGCTGCGCCACGCGGTGGCCGGTTGCCTGGAATTGTTGCCGCACTGCATGCCGATTTTCTCGCCCAACCACAACGCCTTCCGCCGCTTGGGTGGCACCGTGAACGCGGCAACGCGTGCCAGCTGGGGCTTTGAAGACCGCGACGCGTGCGTGCGTATTCCCGATTCCGACCCGCGCAACCTGCGCATCGAACACCGCCTGGCCAGTGCCGATGCCAACCCCTACCTGGTGCTGGCAGCGATCCTGGCAGGGTTGGAGCATGGCCTTGAAGCCAGGCAAGAACCCATCGCCCCGCTGAATGAGGACCGTAACAGCGGCGCCGACTTCCCCCTGGAAATGCTCGATGCCGTGCGCGCCATGCAGCATCAAGCGGTATTGCGCGATAAGCTGGGCGCCGAATTTGTCGACGTGTACTGCGAAAACAAACGCCAGGACCACTTGGCCTTTCAACAAGAGATCAACGCGCGGGAATACCGCTGGTTTCTCTAGCCATGGAATCACCGATGACCGACCAAAGCGCCCCGGCCCTCAAGGAAATCTTCAACGTCGAACGCCTGCAACACATCGCCAGTGAAATGACAGCGGTGTACCCGGCCTTTGATGCAAAAGGGTTTCTAAAGCACGCCAAAGCCGGGCTGGCCGAGTTGTCGGTGATGCAGCGCATGGCGCGGGTCAGTGAGAGCCTGCATGCGGTAATCCCACTGGATTACGCGCAAACCCTCAAGCTGCTGCATGCGCTGGCTCCGCGACTGAACAGTTCATTTGTGTGCCTGTTTCTGCCGCACTACGTGGCCAGTTACGGGCAAAGTGACTTCAAGCGCTCCATGGCCGCGCTCAAATATTTCACCGTGTTTGGCTCGGCCGAGTTCGCCATTCGCCCGTTCTTGTTGAACGACTTTGAACGCACCCTGGCCGTGATGCAGCAGTGGTCGCTGGACGCCAACGAACACGTGCGTCGCCTCGCCAGTGAAGGCTCGCGCCCTCGCCTGCCGTGGTCCTTTCGCTTGGCCCAGGTGCAGGCCAACCCGCAGCTGTGCGCCTCGATCCTGGATAACCTCAAGGCCGACAGCAGCCTGTATGTGCGCAAGTCGGTGGCCAACCACCTCAACGACATCACCAAGGACCACCCGGACTGGGTGCTCAGCCTGATCGAAGGCTGGAACCTGGACAACCCGCACACGGCCTGGATCGCCCGGCACGCCTTGCGCAGCCTGATCAAGCAAGGCAATACCCGCGCACTCACGATCATGGGCGCCGGCACCAAGGCCGAGGTAAACATTCACCACCTGAAAGTCACACCGGCGGTGATCAACCTGGGCGAGCGGATCAACCTGTCGTTCAGTCTGGAATCCACCGCCACCGCCGCGCAGAAGCTGGTGGTCGACTACGCCATCGACTACGTAAAAAGCGCCGGCCACAGCGCGGCCAAAGTGTTCAAGCTCAAGGCATTTACCCTGGGCGCGGGCGAACATCAGAGCATCCGCCGCGAACAACATATTCGCGAGTTGACCACGCGCAAGCATTACGCAGGCAAGCACTGGGTGCATGTGCTGGTGAACGGCGAAAAGCTCGCCAGTGCCGAATTTGAACTGCTAAAACCCTGACAAAAATCAACTAAAAGGCTCTAGAACGGGCCTTTCAGGCACATTAATTGTCAGACAATCCTGGCTTTTGTTGTTGCGATCCATTATCATCTGTCGCCTTCTCACTACCCATCGGGTAGTTGTTCCACTGTGTCACCCGAGGCGCCAATGTACCGCTTGTATCGTTTTTCGTTTCAAAGCCCCTTGCTTGCCCTGAGCCTGGGGCTGGTTTCCCACGGTGTCAGTGCCGCCCTGCAACCCATGGCCGAAGCCCCGCTGGCCAGCGACACCGAGCTGCACTGCCACTTCAACCGCGACGCCAGCACCGACTGCACTACAACCCAGCACTACACCATCCTCAAGCCCAGCGGCCGCGAAATGCTCTCGCGCATCGACTTCGATTACTCCGAAGGCGACACCTTTGAAGTGATCAGCGCGCAATCCACCCAACCAGGCGCCAAGCCGGTCGCGCTGGACGCCGCGCAAATCGACACGCGCACCGCGCCCAACCCGGACCAGGGCTTCAGCCGCTACAAGCAAACCTCGCTGGCCTTCCCGAACCTGCGCGTAGGCACGCAAATTCGCTACACCGTGCGCGAACGTCGCGCCGCCAAACCGTTGGTGACCCAGTTTCACTACGCAATCATGTTTGGCCCCAGCGCATTCCGGCGCGACCACGTCAAGGCGCGCTTTACCGCCGAGCGCCCGATCCAGTGGCGCAGTGAGTTGTTCGACGGTTTCAAAGTAACGGCATCTGCCAATGGCAAAACCCTGGACGTGGTGCAAAAAAAACCGACCTATCTCAATTACATCAACGAATCCTCCAGCGCCGCGCTGCAACGCATCCCGCGCCTGGAAGTGGGCAGCGCCCTGGAACGCCAGGCGTATTTCGGTGATTTCGCCCAGCGTTACAACCAGATCCTCGGCGCCAACCTGCCGGCGCAAGCGGCCGCGGCCGTAGCTGCCGCACGCAACCTGGCGCCGGCACAACAGGTCGAAGCGCTGATGCAGCACATCAACGACCACTACCGCTACCTGGGCGACTGGCGCGCTACCGAGCGCGGTTATGTGCCGTTCAACCTGGCGGAAATCGAGCAGCATGGTTATGGCGACTGCAAAGACCTGGCGATCCTGCTGACCGCAATGCTCAAGGCCAGCGGCATCAAGGCCGAAACCGCCTGGGTCAGCCGTGGCGACGTGGCGTTCTCATTGTTGATCCCCGGCACCAATGCAGCGAACCACGCCATCGTGCGTGCCGAAGTCGATGGCCAGGTCTGGTGGCTCGACCCGACCAACCCGGTGTTCGCACCCGGCCAGACCATGCCCGACATTCAAGACCGCTGGGCGCTGGTCAATGATGCTCAGGGCCAGGTACGCGAAGAACAGATCCCGCTGGAACGCCCGGAAACTACCCTGCGCCTGGACAAAAAAGTGCACTTCGACAAACAAGGCAATGGCGCCACCCAGGCCACCATCACCTTCAGCCGCCTGCCGCTGATGCAAATGAGCGTCGCCGACCGCCAGCAAGGCACCACCGCCACCGACCAGAACATCTGCGGCAACTTTGGCAACGAAATCAGCGACTGTAAAATCACCCGCCAACCCACCGCCTTCGTGGTGCACGACGGCTACACCGTCAACGCCAGCATGAACGACCAGCGCGCGCTGGAAAAGCTCGCGAACGACTACGTCTACACCGACGAGTCACTCAAAGGCCGTTGGGATGGTTTCATCAACTACCGTCGCCATGATCAACAAGCCGACCTTTACCTGGGCAACCCCGAAACCTACGACTACCGTTTCACGCTGACCGGTGGGCAGATGGAAAAAGCCATCCCCGGCTGCCAGGTGCGCTCGCCCTGGTATGACCTGGATCTGGACGGCAAGCTTATGGATAACGGCCTGCAGTATCACTATCGCCTGAGCCAAAAGATACGCTGGCTGCCCCATGCAGAAGTCGCCAGTGAAGCGTTTGGCAAGATGATTGACGAGGCGCGGGCGTGTGCTGAGCAGGTGCATCAGGTGGTGAAGCTCTAACCCCTCACTGACACAACACAAACCCAATGTGGGAGCTGGCTTGCCTGCGATTGCAGTGTGTCATTCAACAAATAAGTTGACTGACAGGGACTCATCGCAGGCAAGCCAGCTCCCACATTTTTTTATCCGGTTTCTTCAGTGGGTTTCGCCTAACAGCAAGCTTTGCTCGCGCGCACACAACTCCATCACATAATCCCACAACACCCGCAACCGCACTGACTTGTGCAGCTCCCGGCGCGAGCTGATCCAGTAGCTGCGCTGGATGCTTTCTGCCGGCAGCAAAGGCACCAGGTCCGGGTCGCCAGCAGCCATAAAGCACGGCAGCACCGCAATGCCCAATCCCGAACGCGCCGCCTGGTGTTGAGCAATCACGCTGGTGCTGTGGAACACCACTTTGGGGTTGCGGCAAAAGCTGCTGAGGAACTTGAGTTCCTGGCTGAACAGCAGGTCATCCACGTAATCGATCCATGCATGGGCGGCGAGGTCCTCGCGTTTTTCAATCGGCGGGTTGCGCTCAAGATAAGCCCGGCTGGCGTAGAGCGCCAGGCGGTAGTCGGTGAGTTTGCGCGTGACGAGTTGGTCAACGCTGGGGCGTTCGAGGTGGATGCTGATTTCCGCTTCGCGGTTGAGAATGCTCACAAAGCGCGGCACCGCCACCAGTTCCACTTCCAGCCCCGGATAACGCTCGAACAGCCCGCCCATGCGGCTGGCGAGGAACATCACGCCCAACCCCTCAGCCACGCCAAGGCGGATCTTGCCCAGCGGCGCAGCGGAATGGGTGAGTTCGTCTTCGGCCAGCAACGCGACGTTTTCCATGGCCTCGGCGTGCTTGAGCAGGGCTTCACCGGAAGGCGTCAGTTCGTAACCCTGGGCATGCTGCACGAACAGCGCGGTGCCGAGGCTTTTCTCGATGGCCTCGATATGCCGGGCCACGGTAGCGTGCGTGGTTTTCAGGCGCTGTGCAGCGGTGAGCAGGCGGCCGCTGCGTTGCAACTCAAGAAAAAACCGCAGGTCATTCCAGTCGAACATGTCGCCTCCCTTGGACAAATGTACCTTCTAATGCCTGGCCCGGCACCTGTGGCTGGCGCTTACTGTGGCAAGCTCGCTCGCCACAGGCATAACGTTGCTTCGAGGTTTAAGTGCCGCTGTTTAAAAACGCACAGCAGCTGGGTAAAAACTAACATTTTTAAGACGAAAACTAACAACTAGGATGGGGCCAATAAGAAAAACAAGCGAGACCTCAGATGCCCATTGCAACTGCTGAATACGATTACATCGTCGTAGGCGCCGGCCCCGCAGGCTGCCTGCTGGCTAATCGATTGTCCGCCAACCCCGCCCACCGCGTGCTGCTGCTCGAAGCCGGTGGCCGCGACAATTACCCCTGGATCCACATCCCCGTCGGTTACCTGTTCTGCATCGGCAACCCACGCACCGACTGGTGCTTCAAGACCGAAGCCCAGGAAGGCCTGCAAGGCCGTGCACTGAGTTACCCACGCGGCAAAGTGCTGGGCGGCTGCTCGTCCATCAACGGCATGATCTATATGCGCGGCCAAGCCCAGGATTACGACGGCTGGGCCGCCGCAGGCAACCCCGGCTGGGCCTGGAAAGACGTGCTGCCACTGTTCAAACAGAGCGAAAACCATTTTGCCGGCGGCTCGGAATTTCACAGCGACGGCGGTGAATGGCGCGTGGAGCAACAGCGCCTGCACTGGCCGATCCTCGATGCCTTTCGCGATGCGGCGGCGCAGAGTGGTATCGCGCCGATCAGCGATTTCAACCAGGGCGACAATGAAGGCTGCGGCTACTTCCAGGTCAACCAAAAGGCCGGGGTGCGCTGGAACGCGGCGAAGGCGTTTCTCAAGCCGATCCGCCAGCGCCCCAACCTCACCGTGCTGACCGAAGTGGAAGTCGACCGTGTAGTGCTGGAAAACGGTCGCGCTTCGGCCGTGGTCGGGCGTCAACATGGGCTACAACTGAGCTGGAAGGCACGCAAGGAAATCGTCCTGTGCGCCGGTTCCGTCGGCTCGCCGGGTATCCTGCAACGCTCGGGGATTGGCCCGTCCCATGTGCTCAAGCCATTGGGCATCAACGTGCTGCATGAACTGCCGGGTGTCGGTGGCAACCTGCAGGACCACCTGCAACTGCGCCTGATCTACAAGCTGGAAAACGCACGCACCTTGAACCAGATCGCCGGCACCCTGTTGGGCAAAATGGGCATGGGCCTGCGCTACCTGTATGACCGCAGTGGCCCGTTGTCCATGGCGCCCAGCCAGCTTGGCGCCTTCGCCCGCTCCGGCCCGGAACAGACTACGGCCAATCTTGAATACCACGTGCAGCCGCTATCACTGGAGCGTTTTGGCGAGCCGTTGCATGCCTTCCCGGCATTCACCGCGTCGGTGTGCGACCTGCGCCCGCAAAGCCGTGGCCGCATTGATATTCGCTCCGCCAACCCGGCGGATGCACCCCTGATACGGCCCAACTACCTCAGCCATCCCGAAGATTTGCGCGTGGCCGCCGACGCGATCCGCCTGACCCGCCGCATCGTCGCCGCACCGGCCTTGAGCCAGTTCAAGCCGGTGGAATACCTGCCGGGCGACGCGCTGCAAACCGAAGAACAACTGCATGAAGCCGCCGCGCGTATCGGCACGACGATTTTCCACCCGGTGGGCACTTGCCGCATGGGCGATGACCAAGATGCAGTGGTCGATGCGCAACTGCGCGTACATGGCGTGCCGGGCCTGCGTATTGCCGATGCCTCGGTGATGCCACGCATTACATCCGGCAACACCTGCTCACCTACACTGATGATTGCGGAAAAGGCAGCGCAGCTGATGCTTTCGCCGAACACAAGGAGTCTCGCCCCGCAGAGAGAAACGGTTCATGCAATCTGAATAGCGGCGCCGCACCCGGCGCCGACAGTGGAACAACAATAAATAATCACTGTGAGGGATACCCGATGTCAGAACATGCTCAACCCCTGGGCTCGGCCGTCAAGGCGAGCACCGGCAGCGAATCAAGGAAAGTCATCTTCGCCTCGTCTTTAGGGACGGTGTTCGAGTGGTACGACTTTTTCCTCTACGGCGCCCTGGCGGCGGTGATCAGCAAGCAATTTTTTGCCGGGGTGAATGACACTACAGCGTTTATCTTTGCCCTGATGGCCTTTGCCGCAGGCTTTGTGGTGCGGCCGTTCGGTGCGTTGGTGTTCGGCCGCCTGGGCGACATGATCGGGCGCAAGTACACGTTTTTGGTCACCATCATCCTGATGGGTGTCGCGACCTTCTGTGTCGGGCTATTGCCGACCTATGCCAGCATCGGCATTGCGGCGCCGATCATTCTGATCGTGCTGCGCATGCTGCAAGGCCTGGCGTTGGGCGGTGAATATGGCGGCGCAGCCACCTATGTGGCCGAGCACGCACCGGCCGGCAAACGCGGCCTGCACACCAGCTGGATTCAATCCACGGCCACCCTTGGCTTGCTGCTGTCGCTGCTGGTGGTACTGGCTTGCCGTTACTTCACCGGCGACCAGTTCGAGGTGTGGGGCTGGCGCATTCCGTTCCTGTTCTCGATTGTGCTGCTGGGCATTTCCACCTGGATCCGCATGAGCCTGCATGAGTCGCCGGCATTCCTGAAGATGAAAGAGGAAGGCAAGGCGAGCAAGTCGCCGATCCGCGAATCCTTCGGTAAATGGGAAAACCTCAAGGTGGTGCTGATTGCGCTGTTCAGCATCAACGGTGGGCAGGCAGTGACCTTTTATGCGGCGCAGTTCTATGTGCTGTTCTTCCTCACGCAGTTCCTGAAGATGGACCCGGCCCTGGCCAATATGCTGCTGATTATCAGCGTAGTGATCGGCGCGCCGTTCTTCATCCTGTTTGGCTGGCTGTCGGACAAGGTTGGGCGCAAACCGGTGCTGATGCTCGGCTTGCTGTTGGCCACCGCACTGTACTTTCCGATCTTCAAAGGGCTGGCGCATTACACCAACCCGGCGATGGACCAGGCCAGCCACCAGGCGCCGATTACCGTATTGGCCGACCCGGCCACCTGCACCTTCCAGTTCGACCCGGTGGGCAAGGCGCGTTTTGACAGCCCGTGCGACAAGGTCAAGACCTTCCTGGTCAAGCAAGGTCTGCCCTACAGCAGCGCCGCCGCGCCAGCCGGCAGCCCGGTAAAGGTGAGCGTGGGTGATGTGCGTATCGACGGTTACGATGAAGCGGCCCTGCGCGGCGCGGTAACCCTGGCCGGCTACCCGACCTCGGCGGATGTGGCCCAGGTCAACAAAGTGATGGTGGTGGTGCTGATCGTGGTGCTGATCCTGATCGCCGCCATGTGCTACGGCCCGTTGGCAGCGCTGATGGTGGAACTGTTCCCGACGCGCATCCGCTACACCTCGATGTCGCTGCCCTACCACATCGGTAACGGCTGGTTTGGCGGGTTCCTGCCGACCGTGTCGTTTGCCTTGGTGGTGTACACCGGCGATATCTTCTACGGCTTGTGGTACCCGGTGGTGGTGACCGGCGTGAGCTTGATTGTGGGGTTGTTCTGCCTGAAAGAAACCAAGAACGTAGACATCAATAACAATTGAGTCAGCTGCAAGCTGCAAGCTGATCGGCTTCTACTTGCAGCTTGCAGCTTGAAACTTAAAGCTGTACATCCATACAGATAACAGTTGCTCAATTGCCTTTGACTGAGCATCCTGCAAGGCATCGACCCGATTTGATGTGATGACCATGCGGCTGTACCTCTGTGAAAAACCCTCCCAGGCCAAGGATATCGCGGCCGTACTCGGCGCCAGTCGGCGTGGCGACGGGTGCTGGCTGGGTAACGGGGTCACAGTCACCTGGTGCATCGGTCACCTGTTGGAAACCGCCCCACCCGACGCCTACGACGCCAAATACAAGCGCTGGGTGCTGGCCGACCTGCCAATCGTGCCGGAAAAATGGAAGATGCTGGTCAAGCCCAAGACCGCCAGCCAGTTCAAGGCCGTCAAGCGTTTGCTCGGGGAAGCTCAGGAACTGGTGATCGCCACCGACGCCGACCGCGAAGGCGAAATGATCGCCCGTGAGTTGGTGGAGCATTGCCGCTATCGCGGGCCGATCCAGCGTTTGTGGCTGTCGGCGCTGGATGACGCCTCCATTCGCAAAGCCCTCGCCGCCCTCAAACCCGGCGCCGAAACCTTCAGCCTGTATCACTCGGCCCTCGGCCGCTCACGCGCCGACTGGTTGATCGGCATGAACATGAGTCGCTTGTTTACCTTGCTCGGGCGTCAATCCGGGTATCAAGGCGTATTGCCGGTGGGCCGCGTGCAAACCCCGACCTTGCGCCTGGTGGTGGACCGCGACCGCAGCATCGCCGACTTTGTGCCGGTGGCTTACTGGGCCATTGATGTCGACTTGCGGCATGAGCGCATGACCTTTACGGCTCAATGGCGGGCCGCTGAGGATGCCTGCGACGATCAAGGCCGCTGTCTTAACCCGCAACTGGCTCGCGATGCTGCCGATGCGATGACCAACGCCGCCAGCGCCAGGTTGGTCAAACTGCGTACCGAACGCGTGCGCGAGGTGGCGCCCCTGCCCTTCGACCTCGGCACGTTGCAGGAAATCTGTTCCAAAAAGCTCGGCCTCGGCGCCCAGGAAACCCTGGACATCGCGCAGTCCCTTTACGAAACCCACAAAGTCATCACCTACCCTCGCAGCGATTGCGGCTACCTGCCGCTCAGCCAACACAGTGATGCGCCGAAGATCTTGGCCGCGCTGGCCCGCGCGGATGCGGCGGTGAATGAGTTGATGCCGCATATCGACCCGCAACGCCGCTCGCGGGCCTGGAACGACGCCAAGGTCAGCGCGCACCACGGCATCATTCCTACGGGTGCCGGTAAGGACGTCGCGCAACTGGCCGGCAAACACCGTGCGGTCTACACGCTGATTCGCGCGCGTTACCTGGCGCAGTTCCTGCCCAACCATGAATACGATCGCACCCAGGCGGATTTCGACTGCGCCGGCCAAGCCTTGCGCGCGGTAGGCAAAGTCATCATCGAGCCGGGCTGGAAACGCGCCCTGCCCGAGGCGCTGGCGCCTGCCAAAGGCCGTGAAGCTCCTGCACCACAGGCCTTGCCGACCTTGGTGCAAGGCCAGGATTACGCGGTGGCCAAGGTCAACCTCAAGGACCTCTGGACCCAGCCGCCCAAGCCCTTCACCGAGGGCGACCTGATCAAGGCGATGAAAAACGTCGCCAAACTGGTGGAAGACCCGCTGCTCAAGCAAAAGCTCAAGGACACCACCGGCATCGGCACCGAAGCCACCCGCGCGGGGATTATCCAGGGTTTGCTCGACCGGGGTTATCTGGTCAAAAACGGCAAGGCACTGTCAGCCACTCCGGCGGCGTTCAGCCTGATCGACGCGGTGCCTCGGGCGATTGCCGACCCAGGCACCACCGCGATCTGGGAGCAGGCGCTGGACATGGTGCAAAGCGGTGAAATGAGCCTGGAAGAATTCGTCGCCAAGCAGGCGGCCTGGATGAGCAAACAAGTGGCACGCTGCAATGGCATGCGCATGACCATCACCGGCCCAGCCAGCACGGCAGGCCGAGGTGCTACGCCGTGGAAAAACAAGCGCAAGGCTGCACCGCGCAAGACGACAGGCGCTCCAAAGCGGGCGAAAAAGCCGAAAAGTGCCGGCTGAATAGCGAAATAATCCGGCGAATGACGTTTTTCGACGGGTTTAACGCCGCTTTGGGCCTTGCGGCGCTGTAGCCCGTCTAGGATTCTGTAAGGGACTCGCTGACTTCCTAATAACAACACCGGAGTGGCCGCCATGAAAACCGTTGCACAACTGCTCAAAGCCAAGGACCAGAAGAACCAGAACGTCCATACCATTCAATGGGACCACACGGTCTTTGAGGCGCTGGTGCGGATGTCAGAGAAAAACGTCGGGGCCTTGCCGGTGGTCAAAGACGGCGCGGTTGTCGGAATCATCAGCGAACGTGATTACGCCCGCAAACTCATCCTCAAGGGACTCTCTTCGGTTACCACAAAGGTCCATGAGGTGATGAGTTCACCGGTCATCACCGTGGATACCCATAAAAGTGTCGAAGAATGCATGAACATCATGACCGACAGTCACCTGCGCCACCTGCCCGTGGTCGAAGACGGCAAACTGCTGGGCCTGCTGTCCATCGGTGACTTGGTAAAAGAGGCCATTGCCGAACAGGCCGACCTGATCAAACAGCTGGAGCAATACATCCGCGGCGAATAGGGGAACCCATGCTCGATACGCTGGACCATCAAGAAAATCACCTCGACACCCTGTACCGGGCCATGGCTGAACGACGCTTTTTGGTCTTGACCGGTGCAGGTATCAGCACGTCATCGGGCATCCCGGATTATCGCGACAGCGAAGGCGTGCGCCGTGGCAAGGCGCCGATGATGTACCAGGAATTCCTCGCCACCGCGCAAGCGCGTCGCCGCTATTGGGCACGCGCCATGCTGGGTTGGCCACGGGTGCGTATTGCGCAGCCGAACCAGGCTCATCTGGCGCTGGCCACGCTGCAGCAGCGTGGCCGTATCAGCGGGCTAATCACGCAAAACGTCGACACCCTGCATGATCAGGCCGGCAGCCATGATGTGATCGAACTGCATGGCAGCCTACATCGTGTGCTGTGCCTGGACTGCCAGCAGCGCAGTACCCGCGATGTGATTCAGCGGCAGATGGAAATCGACAATCCTTACCTGGTGCAGGTCCACGCGGTGCAGGCGCCCGACGGTGACACCCTGCTCGATCCGACCTTTGAAGAACGCTTCCAGGTTCCTCGCTGCCCCCATTGCAATGGCGAGCGCTTGAAGCCAGACGTTGTGTTTTTTGGCGAGAACGTGGCACCGGCTACGGCAGCCAGGGCCATGGCCGCCGTGGGGCATGCAGACGGGCTGCTGGTGGTGGGTTCTTCGCTAATGGCCTATTCGGCGTTTCGTCTGTGCAAGGCGATGGTGGAGCAAGGCAAGCCGGTAATTGCCATCAACCTGGGCAAGACCCGTGGGGATGAGCTGTTGCAGGTGAAAATCCAGGCGTCATGCGAGCGGTTGTTGCCTCTGCTGGCCGAACGACTGAGTTAGCAAAACCACCGAAAATCCAACTGTGGGAGCTGGCTTGCCTGTGATAGCGGTGTATCAGTTAACAACTCTTTGGCTGACACACCGCGATCGCAGGCAAGCCAGCTCCCACAGGGTTTTCGCGTCGGATTGGCTATCTGCCCACCGAGACCCACCGCACAAAAAATGACGCCCAAGTCACGTTTTCCCGCATTCTCCCGTCCCCTCAGCAATTTATGTAGTGACTAAAAATAATCACTACATAATCGTTGACGTAACCTTTTTGTCCTTGCATTATCGAGACGTCTCCCGGATCGGGAGCGTTGGTAACACGCGTTTTGAACAAGCTCGTCTGACCGCCGAGCTGTTTTTTCCGGATGTGCACTGCCCACAAGGCAGATTGATGAAGCTGACCGGCCCGCAAGGATCGGTACAAGGAGCTCAAACGCTGCTTGTCTTCGTGATGAAACCATTACGTAGCCGCTCATCAGCAAGACTACATGCATCAGGTTCAAGACCCTGCCCGTATTCGGCAGACCGTTACTGACGCCCGGTTTTCGGAACCGGAGACAACTAAGCAGTTTTAACGAACCAACTGATAGATCGCCAACTGGTCAAGGGGCTTACACATGAATCTGAACAACCAACCAACTATCGATGAATTGGCTGAGATGTTCGCAGCGCAAAAAGACAAACTCGACGACCATATCCTGTGGGTTGGCAAGTCGGGCGAAGTCAAAATTGACTGCCTGGCGCCCCACACCGAAGAAGCCGAGTTTGACCGCACTCACCGTGAACTCGCGGCGCGCCTGAAGATGTACCGCCGCGGCCAGGGTTATGTCGGCAAGAAAGCGGCGGCCGATCGAAACTTCATTGAGCAAGTATTCGACACACTTAACAATGCCTGGGCATCTTTCAAGGATAACTCGCAAGTTAAAGTGATCGACCGCTACTACTGAGTAAAACTTGCCCACTGTGGGAGCTGGCTTGCCGGCGATAACGGTTTAACTGCCAACACTTTTGTTGAATGTTAACTGGCTATCGCAGGCAAGCCAGCTCCCACATTTGTTTTGTGGCACGCTCAAAACGTCGGGAAACGTCCCTTCGCCGCTTCGTCGCGAAAAATATCAAACAACACCTGCGCCGCCGCCGACAACTCATGCCCAGGTTTGGTGAGCACGCCAATCGGCCGCTCGATCACCGGGTCGCTCAAGGTGATGCAATGGGCGCCCGCCTCCTCCATCTGACGTGCGCACAATGCAGGCACGGCGCTGACACCCAGGCCACTGGCAACCATCTTGCCGACCGTGGCCAATTGATGGCTTTCCAACGCCACCGGCAATTTCATCTGCAAGGCCCCAAGGTGCTCCTCCAGCATCACGCGCACCGTCGAGGGCCGTTGCAGGGTGATGAACGGGTGTTCCAACAGGGTTTTCCAGTCGACTTCGGTACATTGCGCCAAGGGCGAATCACCGGGCACCACCGCAATAAACCGGTCCAGGTATAAAGGCGTGAATGCCAGGGACGAACCTTCGGATGGCTCGAACGCCACGCCCAACTCCACTTGGCGATCGCGGACCATTTCCAGCACCTGTTCATTGATCAGGTCATGCACCGTCACATTCACCTGCGGGTAACGTGCGCGGAATATCTTAAGAATCGGTGGCAGCAGGTTGCCGGCAAACGAAGGCATCGCCGCCACGGTGACGCGGCCACGCTGCAGGGTGAAACGTTGACGCAGTTCGTCTTCGGCATTGTCCCAGTCGGCAATCAACCGGCGCGCCAACGGCAGCAGCGATTCACCTTCGGGTGTCAGTGCGACGTTGCGGGTATTGCGGCTGAACAGGCGCCCACCCAGGCCCTCCTCCAAGCCCTTGATGGTCAGGCTCAGCGCCGACTGGGAAAGGTGCAGGCGCTCGCAGGCGGCGGCAAAACTCAGGCTTTGGGCCACGGCGAGAAAGGCACGCATCTGTTTGACGGTCATAGGAAGCTCCAGGCTGCAAGTTGAAAGCGGCAAGCAAAAGCAGCCGTCGCTTCTCCGTGAAGCTTGCTGCTTAAAGCTGATTATGCTGTTTTTCAAACCAATCAACCTTAAAAAACAACTTAACAAATCAATCCGTCGGCGCAACACTCAGTTCATTGGCTGGCCCACAAACAATAAAAGAGGTGCATATGGCAGGTTTCGATAAACGCGTGGCGTCCTATGAAGAAGCACTGGCAGGCCTGGAAGACGGCATGACCGTGCTCTCCGGTGGTTTTGGCCTGTGCGGCATTCCAGAAAACCTCATCGCCGAGATCAAGCGCAAAGGCACCCGCGACCTGACCGTGGTTTCCAACAACTGCGGCGTTGACGGGTTTGGCCTGGGCGTACTGCTGGAAGAAAAGCAGATCAGCAAGGTAATCGCCTCCTACGTCGGTGAAAACGCGCTGTTCGAGAAGCAACTGCTCAGCGGCGAAATCGAAGTGGTGCTCACGCCCCAAGGCACCCTGGCCGAAAAAATGCGCGCAGGCGGCGCCGGCATCCCGGCCTTCTTCACCGCCACCGGCGTCGGCACTCCGGTGGCCGAAGGCAAGGAGACCCGCGAGTTCAACGGTCGCCCGTACCTGATGGAAGAGTCCATCACCGGCGACTTCGCCATTGTCAAAGGCTGGAAAGCCGACCACTTCGGCAACGTCATCTACCGCCATACCGCGCAGAACTTCAACCCGCTGGCGGCTACTGCGGGCAAGATCACCGTGGTCGAAGTGGAAGAAATCGTCGAACCGGGCGAGCTGGACCCGGCGCATATCCACACCCCAGGGATTTACGTCGACCGAGTCATTTGCGGCACCTTCGAGAAGCGCATCGAACAGCGCACCGTCCGCAAATAATCCGCCAGCCCAAATAATAAGGAGACAACACATGGCTCTTACCCGCGAACAAATGGCTCAACGCGTCGCCCGCGAAATGCAGGACGGTTTCTACGTCAACCTCGGCATCGGCATCCCGACCCTGGTGGCCAACTACATCCCCGAAGGCATGGAAGTGATGCTGCAATCGGAAAACGGCCTGCTCGGCATGGGCCCGTTTCCGACCGAAGAAACCATCGATGCCGACATGATCAACGCCGGCAAACAAACCGTGACCGCACGCATCGGCGCCTCGATCTTCTCCTCTGCCGAATCCTTCGCAATGATTCGCGGCGGGCATGTCGACCTCACCGTGCTCGGCGCATTTGAAGTGGACGTGCAGGGCAACATCGCGTCGTGGATGATTCCCGGCAAGCTGGTCAAAGGCATGGGCGGCGCCATGGACCTGGTGGCCGGTGCAGAAAACATCATCGTGATCATGACCCACGCGTCCAAGGACGGGGAGTCCAAACTGCTTAGCCAGTGCAGCCTGCCGCTGACCGGCGCCAAGTGCATCAAGCGCGTGCTGACAGACCTTGCATACCTGGAAATCGAAAATGGCGCTTTTGTCCTCAAGGAACGCGCACCTGGCGTCAGCGTTGAAGAGATTGTGAGCAAGACCGCCGGTAAACTGATCGTCCCGGACCACGTTCCAGAAATGCACTTCCAGTGAGGACAGATTCCATGCAAGACGTCGTGATTGTTGCTGCCACCCGCACCGCCGTGGGCAGCTTTCAAGGAGCGCTGGCCAGCATTCCGGCACCGGAGTTGGGCGCGGCCGTGATCCGTCGCCTGCTGGAGCAGACCGGTCTGGACCCGGCTCAGGTCGATGAAGTGATCCTCGGCCAGGTACTGACCGCAGGCAGCGGCCAGAACCCGGCGCGCCAGGCCTCTATTCTGGCGGGTCTGCCCCATGCGGTGCCGGCTTTGACCCTGAACAAGGTCTGTGGCTCGGGCCTCAAAGCCCTGCACCTGGGTGCCCAAGCCATCCGTTGTGGTGACGCTGAGGTGATCATCGCCGGCGGCATGGAGAACATGAGCCTGGCGCCGTACGTATTACCCGCTGCGCGCACCGGTTTGCGCATGGGCCACGCCAAGATGCTCGACAGCATGATCACTGACGGCCTGTGGGATGCGTTCAACGACTACCACATGGGCATCACCGCCGAGAACCTGGTGGACAAGTACGGCATCAGCCGTGAAGCCCAGGACGCCTTCGCCGCCGCCTCCCAGCAGAAAGCCGCCGCCGCTATCGAAGCCGGCCGGTTTGTCGATGAGATCACTCCGATCCTGATTCCACAGCGCAAGGGTGATCCGTTGTCCTTCGCCGTGGATGAGCAACCGCGCGCCGGCACCACAGCCGAGTCGCTGGCCAAGCTCAAGCCCGCGTTCAAGAAAGAGGGTAGCGTCACCGCCGGCAACGCCTCCAGCCTCAATGACGGCGCCGCCGCTGTCTTGTTGATGAGCGCCGAAAAAGCCAAGGCTCTCGGCCTGCCGGTGCTGGCGCGTATCGCCAGCTACGCCAACGCTGGCGTGGACCCTGCGATCATGGGCATCGGCCCGGTCTCGGCTACCCGCCGCTGCCTGGACAAAGCCGGTTGGAGCCTGGGTGACCTGGACCTGATCGAAGCCAACGAAGCCTTCGCCGCGCAATCTCTGGCGGTGGGCAAAGAGCTGGAGTGGGATGCGAACAAGGTCAACGTCAATGGCGGCGCCATCGCCATCGGCCACCCGATCGGCGCCTCAGGCTGCCGCGTGCTGGTGACCCTGCTGCATGAAATGATCAAGCGCGACGCCAAGAAAGGCCTGGCCACCTTGTGCATCGGCGGCGGCCAAGGCGTAGCCCTGGCGCTCGAGCGCAGTTGACCTAAAGAGCAACAGGCTAACTGTGGCGAGGGAGCTTGCTCCCGTTGGGCTGCGCAGCAGCCCCAGTCAACAAGAGCAACACGAGAAAAGGCTCGATTCCACGAAAATCGGGCCTTTTCTTTGCCCGGGTTTCCGGAAAAAACACAATCTACATGTGGGAGCTGGCTTGCCTGCGATAGCGGCGTGTCAGCCAAGCAGTTGTTACCTGATACACCGCTATCGCAGGCAAGCCAGCTCCCACAGTTGATCTTCACTGTCAGTGAGAGTGAGGCACCGCAAACACCGCATTCGCCCGTGCCACCACCTTGTCCCCCACTTGCAGGCTCACGGTGGCAAACGCCATCTGCCGGCCACGCTTGTGGTGCTCCAGCCGCACCACAATCCACTCCCCCACCTGCACGGCACCCAGGTAGTCCAGGGTCATGCTAGCGGTTATCAACGGTAACGGCGGTTCGCTGGAAAACGCCATCGCATAGCCCATGCCGACATCCGCCAGCGTTGCCAACACCCCACCGTGCACCGTGCCGCGCCCATTGGCGTGGCGGTTGTCGGCACGCAGGCCGATTTCCAGTTGCAACCCTTCACCCCGGCAATACGCCGGACCTAACAGGTCGAGCAACGGGCTGCTGCGTGGCAGCGAGACAAAGCCTTCGGGCACGGTGTAAGTGATCATGGCGAGCTCTTCCTTGGCCAAAACACGAGGTGTACCCCAGCCTCCCCAAGTTCACCATCAAGATCAGCCAAGCCAATGATCAACAATCAGCTAACGCTTCATGCAACGCTGATAGCGCTCATCCACACGCTTGGCAAACCACGCGGTGGTGAGGTTGCGGGTAATCTTCGGACTCTTGAGCACGATGCCCGGCAAAATCGCGCGCGGCACAGGCTTGCCGGCAGCCTTGTCGGCCAGGGCAAATACGCGTTTGTAGAGGGTGGTTTCTTCGAAGTCGAGCTGCTCGCCCTTTTCCAGCTGGCTGCGGATGCTGGGGTTGCGCATATCCAGCTTCGCGCCCAGGGAACGCACCGCCAACTCGGTGGTGCCGGGCAGCAGTGAGCCATAACGAATCAGGTCCCCATCCAGCGCCAGCTCGGTGCCGCTGACTCGACTGACAGCAGCCTGGAACGCGGCATTGCGGCTGGCATACCACCCCGCGTTGAAATCGGCAAAGCGGTACAGCGGCTGGTCGTAGCTCACCGGGTAACCGAGAAGATGCGTGATACCGAAGTACATGCCGCCACGACGGGTGAAGACTTCGCGACGAATTGTGCCATCCACGGTGTAGGGATAATCGCGGGCGTGTTGCTGCGCAAAATCGATGCTGACCTGCATGGGGCCGGCGGTGTGCACCGGGTTAAAGCCGCCGAACAAGGTATTACCCAGGGGCACCATGCTGATGAAATCGTCAAAAATGCCGCTCAAGTCTTTCTCTGTGCGCGCGGCATTCAGGCGCTCGGCGTAAGTCTTGCCGGTCGGCGAACGCAGTTGCAGCGTGGTACGCACCACAAAGGCCGGCACATGGACCTTGCCGGCGCGGCGCAGGATTTCATCCTGGGCGATCTTGCCCATGTTCGGCACCGGCGGGTCTACCTGATAGGTGGACTCTTGCTCGGTCACCGCCAGCACGGCGCAGATATTTTCGCTGCTCGGGTAGATTTTCTGGGTGTCGAAGGCGGTGTAGATGTCTTTGGCCCAGCCGTTGCGGTCCGCCACCGTGGCCGGTAACAGCCGCACAATCTGCGCCTTCACCTCGGCCTCGCTGCGCTCAGGCTGCTGCGGGCCGCGTGGCGTGGAGCAGCCGGCCAGCACCAGCAAGGTGGTGAGGCACAGGATCAGGCGGCTTGAATACATGGGGTTTCCTTGAATAACGACGGGCCGGTTGTGCGGATATCGACAGGTAAGTCTAACCGGGGTTCGACGACCTGTTGCACTCGCCAGTTATCACTGAACGTGACAGGATCGGTCATCGACCATTCGTACAAGGAGTTTGAATGCCATGCTCAGCCTGAACTTCTTCGTCACCTGCCTGATCGTCGTGCTGATCCCCGGCACTGGGGTGATCTTTACCGTGTCCACCGGCCTCACTGCCGGCAAGCGTGCCAGCCTGTTCGCTGCGTTGGGCTGTACTGCCGGGATCATTCCCCACTTGCTCGCATCGATATTGGGCCTTTCCGCCCTGCTGCATACCAGCGCCCTGGCCTTTGAGGCGTTGAAATTCGCTGGGGCGGCCTACCTTTTGTATCTGGCCTATGCCACCTGGCGTGACCGCTCGGCCTTCGCCATGAGCGACACACCAGCGGTCGCGACTGCACGCAGCCTGATGCTGCGCGGCTTTCTGCTGAATATCCTGAACCCCAAGCTGACGATTTTCTTCCTGGCCTTCCTGCCGCAATTCGTCACCCCCGGCAGCACGGCGCCCGCTGTGCAGATGCTGGTACTAAGTGGCGTTTTCATGGCGATGACGTTTGCGGTGTTTGTGGTGTACGGCCTGCTGGCCAATGTGTTTCGCCGTGCCGTGATCGAGTCACCACGGGTACAGAATTGGTTGCGCCGCAGTTTTGCCGCAGCCTTTGCGGGGTTGGGGTTGAACCTGGCGTTTGCGCAGCGCTGACAAGAACTAGCGAAACCTCCTACCCAACACCCGGATAAGCTCTACAGATCCTTCCTGAAAACCGCTGCAAAGTCCTTCGCCTGATCACACAGTGCGAGGGATTGCAGATGGTTTTGTTAGTTAGAGCCCGGGCCAAAAGGGCTAGCGCTTGAACCCGGCCATTGGCAGGCTGGCCCTGACCCCAATGGACGTGAAGACGGTCGACGTTGAAAGCGTCTTCCGTGATTTTCGCGAATGCCTGAATACCTTTGACGAATGGGCGTCGAGCTTCTGGAGCTTCTCGGCGCTGGATGTCGAGCAGGTGTTCAAGGTCGGGGATGAGGTGGCGCTGGTCGCCCCGATCAACCGCTCCATCATTCCCAGCAGCACCGTTGCCACGTGCCAGGCCAATGGCACGTTGACCCTGGTGCATATGTTCCAAAGCAAGCGCTTCGTGCCTATCGGCAATACGCCGGTGGTGCTGCAACGCGTCGATCCCAACGGCGGCCCATTGGGCGAGCCGATCCACCACACCATCGGCCCCAGCGGCATTCTCGAAATCACCGAGTGTGATCGTAATCAATCGTACCGAATCAGTTTTTACCCCGATGTTTCCAAAGATCACGTCAAGGCACTGTACGCGTCTTATCAGACAGTGATTGCGGGGTTGGAAGAGCGCCTGCGTAAAGCGTGGAACGACACCTTCCAAGCGCAGTGGAGAATTTATACCGACGCCAAACCGCTTGATCAACGCAGGATGCTGGAGAAAGCGGCTCTCAATGGCATGGGCACGGCGCTCTACACCCTTTGGGACAACTTGACGCAGCTGTTTGACATGTTGGCGGACATCAAGCCCAACAGCGAAAAGTTGCTCAAGTACATCTCCCAGGCCGAGCTTGATGAGCTGCTGACACTCAGCAATGACGCGATCGCCAACGGCCTGCTGGTACTCAGCGATGAGCCGCTGTTGTTCATTTACGTGTCGGCAATGGTGAGCTGGATGCGCCTGCTGCCGCCGCAAGACATGCAGGAGTTGATGGGCGAAATCACCGGCGAGGTGTTGATCAACTTGCTGTTGATTCGGGCGACGGCGGGCATGGGCGTGGCAGTACGCCTGGGCACTCAAGTCCTCGGGCACATCAAGTCCGGACGGGCGCGGAGTTTGCTCGAGTTGCTGGCAAAACAGCATGTGGGGCCGACATTGGAGCCACATGTAGCGGCGGTTAAACCCTTGTTGCTGAGCAGTGCCCCGACGCCGATCAAGACCGTGCCGGTTGCGCCGCTGAAGGCTGGGGATCAGTTGGTTGCCAACCCGGTGCCGGCGGTGCGCAGCAAGACGCAGCAGACCGCGTTGGTGCGCCAGGAACCTGTGGATGATGTGCCGGCTTCGGGCAAGAACCTGAACGGCGATGCGGCGGCCCCTGCGGACAAAACCGTCACCCACGGTTGCCCCGTTTCGATGGTCACCGGCGAGGAATTGCTGACCCTCACCGATGGCACGTTGGACGGGATTTTGCCGTTTGAGTGGACGCGGGTGTATCGCACCAGTGCGGTGGAAGTCGATTGCGGGTTGGGGTTTGGCTGGAGTCATTCGCTGGCGCAGCGGTTGGTGGTTTCGGGTGATTCGGTGGTGTGGACGGATCATGAGAATCGCCGTACTGAGTTTGTGCTGCCCTCCGCTAATCTACCGGCGATTACCAATAGCTTGGCCGAAGCGGCGATCTATTTGGGTGACGTGCCCGATGAGTTGGTGCTGGCTCAGGCATCGCGGTTTTATCACTTCCACAACGGCGTGCTGGTTGCCATCAGCGATGCGTATGACAACCGGCTGCGAGTTTTTCACGATCGTTTGGGGCGGGTTGAGCGGCTGGATAACGGTGTGGGTCGCTCGCTGTTTCTGCGGTACGAGTTGGGCCGCATTGTGGCGGTGGACTATCAAGTTCATCGGGCCAAAGGGCATGAGCCGTTTGAATGGGTGACGGAGCAGAAGGTTGTTTCCTACGCCTATGACGACCTTGGCCGACTGGTTTCTGCGACCAATGCTGTAGGCGAAAGCGAGGTTTATCGCTACGACGAGCAGCACGTCATTCTTGAGCGCGGGCTGGCCGGTGGGGCGAGTTTCTTTTGGGAATGGGAACGGGCTGGCAAGGCCGCTCGGTGTGTTCGGCATTGGGCCAGCTTTTCGCAGATGGATACGCGGTATGCCTGGGGCGATGACGGCCGTGTCACGGTGCATAACGCCGATGGCAGCCGGGAAGTGTATGTTCATGATGACCGTGCGCGGCTGGTGCAGCGCATTGATCCGGACGGCGCTGAACACTTCAAATCCTATGACGACGAGGGCCGGCTGACGGTCGAGCAGGATCCGCTTGGAGCGGTGACGGCGTATCAGTACGACGAAGCCGGACGCTTGGTAGCGATGTTTCCGGGGGATGACGAGCCGACGTCCTACGAGCATGACAACGGGTTCGTACGGGTCGTAAGGCGTGGTCTCGCCGTCTGGAAATACGAGCGCAATGATCAGGGCGACGTCACGCGTAAGACGGATCCTGACGGCAATATTACGGACTATAGCTACAACAAATATGGGCAACTGACGGGGGTTTGGTTTCCCGATAACAGTTGCCATCGGCTGGTTTGGAATGAGCGCGGGCAGCTGCTTGAGGAGCTGCTGCCCAATGGGGGTATCAAGCGTTATCGCTATGACGACCTTGGTCGGCAGGTTGCCCGCGAGGATGAACGGGGCGCGCTGACCCAGTATCAGTGGAACAGCGTGGGGCGGTTGATTCGCGTCGTATTGCCTGGTGGCGCAACACGCGAATACAGCTACAACGCCTACGGAAAAATCACCGCCGAACACGACGAACTCGGCCATATCACCCGTTACGAATACGCCGACGGCCTGCACCTGATCAGCCGTCGTATCAATGCCGATGGCAGCCATGTCAACTACCGCTACGACAACGCGCGCCTGCTGCTGACCTCGATCGAAAACGAGGTGGGCGAAACCTACCAGCTTGCTTACCACCCCAACGGCCTGATCCAGCAGGAAATCGGCTTTGACGGCCAGCGCACGGCTTACGTGTATGACCTCAACGGCAACCTGGCGGAAAAAACCGAACACGGCGACGACGGCAGTCAGCTCGTTACCCGTTACAAGCGAGACCACGCCGGCCGCCTCATAAGAAAAACCCTGCCAGACGGCAATGTTGTCGACTATGCCTACGACCGCCAGGGCAATCTCCTCAGCGTCGACGACGGCCACTGGGCGCTGGCCTACGAATACGACCCACAAAACCGCCTCACTGCCGAGCACCAAGGCTGGGGCACCCTACGCTATGGCTATGACGCCTGCGGCCAACTGCACAAACTGCGCCTGCCGGACAATAACCGGCTGGTATTCAACCACGACAAAGGCGGCCACCTTTCCACCGTCGAACTGAACGGCGAAACCCTCACCTCACACCTGTTCAAAACCGGCCGCGAACACCAACGCCAGCAAGGGCAGCTCCTCAGCCACTACCACTACGACGACCAGAACCGCCTGCACGCCCACGCCGTCAGCCAACAGCAACACACGCTCTACCAACGCCAATACGACTACGACAACGCTGGCAACCTCACCCGCCTGCTCGACACCCGCAAAGGCGAACACCACTACCACTACGACCCCCTCGCCCGCCTGACCCGCGCCGATCACTCGCAAGACGTACAGGAACGCTTCGGCCACGACCCGGCCGGCAACCTGCTCATGCAAGACCGCCCCGGACCGGACATCGTGGCGGGGAACAGGTTGATGATCCAGGGCGATCATCATTACGACTACGACGCCTTCGGCAATTTGATCCGGCAGCGACGTGGCAAGGGTCATCAGCTCGTAACGGAATACCGCTACGACTGCCAGCATCGGTTGATTGGCATTACCCAACCCAACGGGCAAACCGCCAGCTACCGCTACGACCCGTTTGGGCGGCGGATCAGCAAAACCGTTAACGACATAACCACGGAGTTTTTCTGGCAAGGCGACAAGCTGGTGGCAGAACACCACGCGGACTGCCATCGCAGCTACCTCTATGAGCCAGACAGTTTCCGGCCGCTAGCACTACTGGAAGGTTTTGGCCCTGAAGACACCAAGCCCTTCCACTACCAACTCGACCACCTCGGCACGCCGCAGGAACTGACAAATCCCGAAGGCGAAATCGTCTGGTCCGCGCACTACCGCGCCTACGGTGAAATCGCCCGCCTAGACATCAGAAAAATCGATAACCCGCTGCGCTTCCAGGGCCAATATTTTGATGCGGAAAGCGGGCTGCACTACAACCGCCATCGCTACTACAATCCGGATATTGGTCGTTACCTGACGCCGGACCCGGTGAAGCTGGCGGGTGGGATTAACGCGTACCGGTATGTGCCCAATCCAACAGGGTGGGTGGATCCGCTAGGTTTGAACTCGTGCCCTGGTGAGCATGGCTGTAAATCAAAATCTGAAGCGGTAGACATCGCCAAAGCGAAAGTAAACAAGGGAGAGCCCAAACAGCCAGCCAGCAACAGCGAATACTTATTCCGTGGCGATGACAAAACTCCAGACCGTATTTTTCAATATGGTTTTAAAAGCAAGGGCGACAGCAATGACTTATACTTGCACGCGCTCGACAGCAACAACCCACCGAGCAACTTCATAAGTACTTCTCCCTCGAAACTTATCGGAATTGATTTTGCGACCGAATACGGAACTCGAAAAGGCTTTCTCTACGCGCTAAAAAAGATTCCCGGTCGTGACGTTAACAAAGAATTAGGAAAATTAGCTCCTTTTGACAATGAAGCCGAAATAGCTATACAAAGCAAGATAAATACAGAAGACATTTTGGGTGCGACGCCTATGAAACGAGATGGCAGCTATGTGGGATATTCGATTCCAAACCCAAACAGGAAAATAAAATGAAAACAAAAAAAATCAAAGCCATAGTAAATGGTGTAGAAAAATACGTCACTTTCAAGTATGACTCAGCCCATATAAAGTTAAAGTTTTCCGAAGCAGATAATTTTGCGAAAGTATACACAGCAGAAGACATGTACAAATGCTTGGCAAAAGTTAGAATAGAATTCCCTCATATAAAGTTTCTTTGCAAAGGCGCAAAAATCAATGTCAGGCCTTCTAGCATGGCCTCGCAGATGAGTGGAGGAATGGTTGCTTATGAATTAACTCTTGGAAAACGCGCTACACGAGAAGATTTGGTCAACATATTTGACTTTGAAGAACATAACCTCACGAGCGATCCAAACGAGCAATATAATTTTTACAAAGAATGGATAACGTCTATAGGTGCAGATCGAACTGAAGCCCTTGATCCAAAAGAAAGTAACGACTGACGAAATCAGTCAATACCAACCCTGTGGCGAGATACTCACTCGCCACAGGCCTACAAACCAAATCAGATCCCGGCCAACGCTATGATTTGGATTTGGGTGAAGCCAGCGTCGTCGAGTACGCGGCCGGTCGCCTGGACTTGGCCGTGCATGGGCGCCGACGCAGGCGGCTACGGCTTGTTTGCCGAGGTTGACCTGATTGATCCCAATAGAAGTTAGAACGTGAAAAAATTAGAGATCACCACAATCAGAAATTCGATTCGCGAAAATGCGACCATCGAGTGTGATGGAAAAACAGCAACGCTCTCGATAACGTTCGCGAACGGCGTAAAAGAAACTTACACCGACATTGACATCTATATATGTTTCGGCCTAATGAGAAAAGACTTTAGCGACATAAAATTCCTCTGTAAAGGCGCTAAAATCAATGTATATCCTTCGGCAATGTGCTCACAAATGTCTAGTGGATTGGTTGCTTACGAAACAAAACTAGGTGATCCGGACGCGAAGCTCGTTCGTATATTCGATTATGAAGAAAATGAACTCACAAACGACATTAACGAGCAAATTGCGTATCGCACACGATGGTCTGAATCACTGTATGCATAGCTTCAAGCTCCTGTGACGAGCAACCTCACTCGCCACAGGCCCAAAACCCAAAATCAGATCCCAGCCAACGCCAAATCCATCGCAAAATACGTAAAAATCAAATCCGCGCCAGCCCGCTTGATCGACCCCAACGTCTCGCGCACCACTCGGGCCTCATCAATTGCGCCTGCCTGGGCGCCAAACTTGATCATCGCGTATTCGCCACTCACCTGATACGCCGCCACCGGCAAGCGTGAGGCTTCGCGAATGTCGCGGATGATGTCGAGGTAGGCGCCAGCCGGTTTGACCATCAGCGCATCGGCGCCTTCCTGTTCGTCAAGCAGGGACTCGCGTACGGCTTCGCGGCGGTTCATTGGGTTCATCTGGTAGCTTTTGCGGTCGCCCTTGAGGGCGCTGCCGCCGGCTTCGCGGAATGGGCCGTAGAGGGCCGAGGCAAATTTGGTGGAGTAGGCCATGATCGGGATATGGGTGAAGCCCGCGTCGTCCAAGGCACGGCGAATGGCCTGGACCTGGCCGTCCATGGCGGCCGACGGTGCGATGACATCGGCGCCGGCACGGGCGGCGGCCACGGCTTGTTTGCCGAGGTTGACCAGGGTCGCGTCGTTGTCGACGTGGGCACCGTGCATCACGCCGCAGTGGCCGTGGTCGGTGTATTCGCAGAAGCAGGTGTCGGACATCACAATCATGTCCGGCACGGCGTCCTTGATGATCGAGGACATGCGCGAGACCAGGCCGCGCTCTTTCCAGGTGTCGCTGCCGTTGGCGTCCAGGTGGTGGGACACGCCGAAGGTCATCACCGACTTGATCCCGGCACGGGCATAACGCTCGATTTCACCGGCCAGTTTTTTCTCAGGAATACGCACCACGCCCGGCATGCTGGTAATCGGCACAAAGTCGTCGATTTCTTCTTCGACAAAAATCGGCAGTACCAGGTCGTTGAGGGTGAATTCGGTTTCCTGGAACAGGCCACGCAGCTCCGGGGAGCGGCGCAGGCGGCGAGGACGGGCTTGGGGGAACTGGCTGGTCATGGCTTTCCTGAATAGCGGCAGAATAGTTGGGGCAAAAGCTTATGCCCCTTGGCCCCCGCAGCACAAACGCCCAGGGGCCAATAGTGTATTGCGTGGGCCGTAACAATATATTGATCTAGAGCTGGACTCGCCCTTCGATGCACGCCGCCACTGCGCCGCCCACCCAGATTTCATCACCTTGGCGCTCCACGTGAATTCGCCCGGCACGCCCAATCGCGGTGCCCTGGCTGACCACATACCGCTCGGGCGCGAGGCCTTCGGCCAGCAACCATTGGGCAACACCGGCATTCAAACTGCCGGTGGCCGGGTCTTCCTGGGCGCCGTCACCGGCGATAAAAGCGCGCACTTCAAAGTGGCTGTCCACCTCGTCACGCGCCGGGTCACAGGGCGCGATGACGCCAATGGCCAGGCCGTGCAATTGCGCGTAATCGGGCTGCAAGGCCAACACCTGCTCGCGGTCGGCCAGCATCACCGCCAGCCAGTCCGCGCCGTTATCCACCCACTGGCTGCGCACTATGGCCTCAGGTGCCAGGCCCAACCCCAGGCGCACGCGCTCCAGCAGGGGCGCTTCCACCGGCCCTGTGCGCAACAACGGCGGTGCAATAAACGCCAGTTCATCACCTTGGCGACGGACACGCACCAGGCCGATTTCGCACTCCTGGATAATCTCCTCGCCCTTGGGCACGCCGCCTGCCTGCAGCCACGCATGGCAACTGCCCAGGGTCGGGTGCCCGGCGAACGGCAGCTCTTTAAGCGTGGTGAAAATTCTTACCCGATAATCCGCCCGTGGATCCCGCGGCGTCAGCAAAAACGTGGTCTCGCTGAGGTTGGTCCAGTTGGCGAAGTCGGCCATTTGCTGGTCGGTGAGGCTATCGGCGCCGAGCACGACCGCCAAGGGGTTGCCCTTGAGCGAAACCCGGCTGAACACATCCAGTTGCTTGAAATCGAAAGTCGGCATGTCTTAGCTCGGAATACTCAGGCCACGAATCACCGCCGGGCGGGCGACAAAACCGTCCAGTGCACGCAACACATTAGGGAAATCAGCAATGCCAACCAAGTCGCCGGACTCGTAGAAACCGATCAAGTTGCGGATCCATGGGAAGGTGGCAATGTCGGCGATGCTGTATTCATCACCCATGATCCAGGTGCGGCCCAGCAAGTGTTTTTCCAGCACGCCGAGCAAACGCCGAGATTCGGCGGCGTAGCGATCACGTGGGCGTTTGTCTTCGTATGCTTTGCCGGCAAACTTGTTGAAGAACCCGACCTGACCAAACATCGGGCCGATACCGGCCATCTGGAACATCAGCCACTGCAGGGTTTCGTAACGGGTGGCCGGGTCTTCGGAGAGCAACTGGCTGGTTTTTTCCGCCAGGTAAATCAGGATCGCCCCGGACTCGAACAACGCCAGCGGCTGACCGCTCGGGCCATTGGGGTCGATGATCGCCGGGATTTTATTGTTGGGGTTCAGGGACATGAACTCTGGCGACAACTGGTCCTGGGTCTCGAAACTGACCTTATGTGCTTCATAAGGCAGGCCCAGTTCCTCCAGCATGATCGACACTTTGACCCCATTGGGCGTGGGCAGCGAATACAGCTGCAAGCGCTCCGGGTGCTGGGCGGGCCATTTGCTGTTGATCGGGAAAGCGGCAAGTGCGTTCATCGGGAAGTCCCCAGGCTCAAAGTCCCCATAATAGCCACCTGCACGCCGTCCTGCATGGGTCATCATTGCGCAACATAACCGCGCTATGGTGCGCGCAGGCGAACCAAAGAGCCGATTCATACTCTTAACTGCGCCATGACGGTGAAAGGAAGACACCCCGTAACAATCACAGGTTAAACCGCAGCACGCTGGATGCGTCGCTGGGGCCAGGCTTGCTCGCCTTAATCGCTGCACTGAAGACTCGAAACTACAATGACAATCAAGCCTCTGTGCCTTGCGCAACGTCTTAAACGTTATGCCTACATCATGTTGCCGCTATTGCTGGTGGGCGGCGCCATCGGCCTGACCCTGGAGTCGCGAATCAGCCGCGCCGCGCCGGTGGACGGTGTGCAAACCCTGGTGTTCCTGCGCCACGGCGAAAAACCCGTCGGCGGCCTCGGCCAGCTCAATTGCCAGGGTTTGAACCGCGCGATGAACCTGGCCACCGTGCTGCCGGAAAAATTCGGCAAGGCCAACTACGTGTTTGCGCCCAACCCAACGCGCAATGTCGAGGAAGGCGAGCACGATAATTCCTACAGCTACATTCGGCCCCTGATGACCATCAGCCCCAGCGCCATCAAGCTTGGCCTGCCGGTGAACATCAAGTTCTCCGCCAATGACACCCACGACCTCGCCGATGAGCTGGTGGAAGACAAGTACCACAATTCCATCATCTACACCGCCTGGTCACACGGTTATTTGCCGGAGCTGATCAACCGGGTGGCCAGTGAAGCCTCGGGTGAAAAACACACCATCACGGACGATTGGTCGGGCGGCGATTACGACACGCTCTATGTACTGACACTGACCTGGCACAACGGCAAGGCTTCGCTGCTGAGCCGCAACTACAAGCAAGGCCTGGATAACGGCCAGCAGACATGCCCGGATGCAACCCAAGTGAGCGCGGATATCTGAAGCCCTGCAGATAGAGCCCACGCTCCCGCGTAGGAATTCACTCCGTAACGCTCAACTTTCACCCTGCGCGAGGTTCAGGTGCTGGGGCCAGCGTCGCGACGCAGAGCGTCTCAGCCTGCATTCCCACGCAGGAGCGTGGGAACGATCGGTGGTAGGCGCGTATGATGCCCCGCTATTGAATCATCTGCGGACCTGCACCATGCCCAACCTCATCTCCACCCAGCCCAACCGGGGCTGGTCGTTCTGGTGGAAACCAGCGCTGTTCATATTGGTGGCCTGCATCGGCCTCTATTACGTGAAGTGGTCGCCCTACTACCTCAAGGCCTTTGTCGCTGCGGATAACCACAGCATCGGCGCCTCGATTCTCAACGATCAGCAAAGCGCGCCTTTGGCCGCGGCATTGGCCTATGCCCAGGTGTATTTCCTGGCGATCTGGAAAGCTGCCGTATTGGCGGTGATTCTGGGGTCACTGCTGCAAGTGTTGATCCCCCGCGACTGGCTATTGCGCCTGTTTGGCCGCGCCGGGCTGGGTTCGACCCTGCGTGGCGGGCTGTTCGCCTTGCCGGGGATGATGTGCAGTTGCTGCGCGGCCCCGGTGGCAGCGGGCATGCGCCGTCAGCAGGTGTCGGTGGGCGCGGCGCTGGCCTTCTGGATCGCCAACCCGGTGCTGAACCCGGCAACCTTAGTGTTCATGGGCTTTGTGCTGGGTTGGGGCTTTACCGCGTTACGCCTGGTGGCGGGGATTGTGCTGGTGGTGGGCGTGTCGCTGGTCGCACAACGCATTGCCCGTCCCGACCATGTGCCGGAAGCGGCACTGGACGCAGTGGCTGACGCGAGTCAGACCGAGTCGCAGCCATTTTTGAGCCGGTGGCTGCGGACTCTGTGGCAGTTGTTCTGGAGCACGATCCCGATCTATATCCTCGCCGTGCTGATTCTGGGCGCCGCGCGGGTGTGGCTGTTTCCCCATGTCGACGGGGCCATGGCCAATAGCCTGGTGTGGCTGATACCGCTGGCCATCGTCGGCACGCTGTTCGTCATTCCTACGGCAGCCGAGATTCCTATCGTACAAACCATGATGACATTGGGCATGGGCACCGGCCCGGCCGTGGCGTTGCTGATGACCTTGCCCAGCGTGAGCCTGCCGTCGCTGTTGATGCTGCGCAAGGACTTCGACGCGCGGGTGCTGGTGACGGTGGCCGGGCTGACCATGCTGGTGGGGGTGGTGTGTGGGCTGATCGGGGCGGTGATTCTTTAGGCTTTGTTGTGGGGCTTAGGGCCTAATCGCAGGCAAGCCAGCTCCCACATGTTGATCTGTGAATGCAGTCAAATGTGGGAGCTGGCTTGCCTGCGATGAGGCCCTCAAACCCACCGCATCACCCCCGCCTGGCACCCCGCTCGCGCAAGTACTCCACCACCGCGCCCTGCTCCCCGGCAAACTCGATTCGCGCACCTTTGCTTTCACGCTGGAACGCATACATCGGGTCGTAATACTCGCGCAACAGGCCTTCGATCCACACCCGGTGTAAATCCACAGCACCGCTGCGCGCCTGCTCTGCCAGGGCATCTTGCAAAATGGCCTGCAAGCGCTGGAAGCGTTCGCCACCCAGGCGCTTGTGGATGTTGGCCAGGCTCTGGGTCAAGCGCTCGGCAAACAACGCCTGCCCGCCTTCGCCAAACACCGCGATAAATTCGGCGCAAAGATCAACCACGTAATCGCGCAGAATCCGTTCGACGCGGCCTTCAACACTGTCTTGCAGCCATACCATCGGGAAGGTCTGCATGCCCTTATGCAACGGCAACGGCAGTGCACAGCTGCCGATCATGCGGCTTTCGTCCTCGACCACAAACTGTTCGATACCGCCCGCGCGTTTCTTCAGCAGGTCCACCGCCAGGCGGTTCTCAAAGTCGATGTTGGACGGTTGCGCCGTCGCGCGCTTGCCGAAGCTGGAGCCGCGATGGTTGGCGTGCCCTTCAAGGTCCAAGGCATTGCGCAACTGGCTCAACACCTCGGTCTTGCCGGTCCCGGTCATGCCGCCGAGCAAGACGAAATCACACTCGGCCGTCGCTTGCTCCAGGGTTTCCAGCAGAAAGGTGCGCATGGCCTTGTAACCGCCGCCGACGCGGGGATACTCGATACCCGCTTCGGTCTTCAACCATTGCTGCACGATCTGCGACCGCAGCCCGCCGCGAAAGCAGTACAGGTAGCCGTCGGGGTTGGCCTGGGCGAATTGCGCCCAATGCTCGATGCGCTCGGCCTTGATTGCCCCGGACACCAACTCATGCCCCAGCACGATGGCCGCTTGCTGGCCCTGCTGTTTGTAGCAGGTGCCGACCCGCTGGCGTTCGTCGTCGGTCATCAGCGGCAGGTTGACCACGCCGGGAAACGCCCCCTTGGTGAACTCGATCGGCGCGCGGGTATCCATCATCGGCCGGTCGTTGAGGAAGATGTCGCGGTAGTTGGTGATGTCAGTTGCCATCAAAACACCTCTACCGCGTGGGTCTGTCGCTCAACCAGTGCGCCGATTGGCTCAAGGCTCAGGCCCAGTTCTGCGGCCACAGAGTGAAACTCGGCGTCGCCCTCCGGGGTAACGGCGATCAGCAGGCCGCCGCTGGTCTGGGGGTCGCACAGCACGCGCTTGTGCAGTTCCTGCAGACGCCCCAGCTTGCTTGAATAGCTGTCGAAATTACGCAAGGTGCCACCGGGCATGCAGCCTTGGTCCAAGTAGTCCTCGATCCCGGCCAGGCGTGGGACTTTGGCATATTCGATGCAGGCGGTGAGACCACTGCCGTCGGCCATTTCCACCAGATGACCCAACAGGCCGAAACCGGTGACATCGGTCATGGCCGTTACGCCGGCCAACTTGCCAAAACGGCTGCCAGGCTTGTTGAGCGTGCACATCCAGTCACGGGCCAGGCCGATGTCCGCCTCGCGCAATTTGCCCTTCTTCTCGGCGGTGGTAAGGATGCCGATGCCCAGCGGTTTGGTCAGGTACAGCTTGCAACCCGCGGTGGCGGTGTCGTTGCGTTTCATATGGCGCTTTTGCACGATGCCGGTCACGGCCAGGCCGAAGATCGGCTCCGGCGCGTCGATGGAGTGCCCGCCTGCCAGTGGAATGCCGGCGGCGTCGCACACCGAGCGGCCGCCACGGATCACTTCGCGGGCTACTTCCGGCGCCAGCACATTCACTGGCCAGCCCAGAATCGCAATGGCCATCAGCGGGTCGCCGCCCATGGCGTAGATATCGCTGATCGCGTTGGTGGCAGCAATACGGCCGAAGTCGAACGGATCATCGACAATCGGCATGAAAAAGTCGGTGGTGGAGACCACGCCGCGTTCGTCGTCGATGGCGTACACCGCCGCATCATCACGCGAGGCGTTGCCCACCCACAGGTTGGGGTCGAGGTTCTGTGCGCCGCTGCCGGCGAGGATCACTTCCAGCACCTGGGGCGAAATCTTGCAGCCGCAACCCGCGCCGTGGCTGTATTGGGTGAGGCGAATCGGCTCGTTCATGGTGGACCTCAAGGTAACAAGTGGGCCGATTCTAACAGACAGCAAAAAGCCGGCTGGGCTCTTGTGAGCGCAGCCGGCTTTTTGGGTTCAGTGCTTACTGGCGGGCAGCGAGCAAACGCTTGTGGCGGTTACGCCGGGCGATGTTCAGGCATTCGATCACCGCCGAGAACGCCATGGCCGCATACACATAGCCTTTTGGCACATGGGCGCCGAAACCTTCGGCGATCAGCGTCATGCCGATCATGATCAAGAAGCCCAGGGCCAGCATCACCACCGTCGGGTTGTCGTTGATGAACTTGGCCAACGGCTCGGCCGCCACCAGCATCACGATCACCGAGACCACCACGGCGATGATCATGATCGGCAGGTGCTCGGTCATGCCCACGGCGGTAATGATGCTGTCAATGGAGAACACCAGGTCGAGCAACAGAATCTGCCCAATCGCGGCGGCAAAGCCGATGGCCACGGTGTTGCTGACGCTGGCTTTCTCCTCGGGCTCCGGGTCCATGCTGTGATGGATCTCGGTGGTGGCCTTCCACACCAGGAACAGGCCGCCGGCGATCAGGATCATGTCCTTCCAGGAAAACGCCTGGCCGAAGATTTCAAACACCGGCGCGGTCAGCTGCACGATAAACGCGATGGTACTCAACAGGCCCAGACGCAGGATCAACGCCATGCTGATGCCGATACGCCGCGCTTTGGCCCGGTGTTTTTCGGGCAGCTTGTTGGTGAGGATCGAGATGAAGATCAGGTTGTCGATGCCCAGCACGATTTCCATGACGATCAAGGTGGCCAGTGCAACCCAGGCGGTCGGGCTGGCGGCCAGTTGTAAAAGGTAGTCCATAGGTCAGTCCTGACGTTGTGCTGGGAAATTAAGCTTCTTTACGCTGGGTTTCAGATTCTTTTTCGGCCTGCTCAGCGTCTTTTTCAGGTTTGATCAAACCTTGGGTCGCTTCACTCAATGCCTGCTCGGCGGCCTTGTGGGTGTCATCGATGGCTTGTTTGGCCGATTCGGTGGCTTTGCCCAGCACCTGCTGCGCGCTCTTTTCGACTTGATCACAGCCGCTGATCATCACCAATGAAAGCGCAAGTACGGACGCCGCGCCCAGGGAATTGAGTTTCATCATGTATTCCTCGTTAGAACCATTGGGTCCAAATAGTGGCCCCTCGATAGCGAGGCATTCTATGCAGCTGAACAGTTCAGTAAAATTCGTATTTTTCTCACGTATACTTCGGTTTTTACGAAGTGTAGACCGCCATGCTCAATTATCGACAATTGCATTACTTCTGGGTGGTGGCCAAGACCGGCAGTATTGTGCGCGCCTGTGAGCAACTGAACCTCACGCCGCAGACCATCAGCGGCCAGATCAGCCTGCTGGAGCAGACCTTTGGTATCGCCCTGTTTCAGCGTGTCGGTCGCCAATTGGAACTCACCGAAGCCGGGCGACGGGCCTTGCCCTATGCCGAGCAGATGTTCCAGACCGGTAACGAGCTGGAAGCCATGTTGCGCGCAGCACCCGACGAACAGCAGATCCTGTTTCGGGTCGGGGTCGCGGATGTGGTGCCAAAATCCATCGTTTATCGGCTGATCGCGCCGACCATGGAGTTGAGCGAGCCGATGCGCATCACCTGCCGCGAAGACAAACTCGAACGGTTATTGGCCGACCTGGCGATCCAGCGCCTGGACCTGGTGATCTCCGACAGCCCTATGCCCACGCATCTGGACATCAAAGGCTACAGTCAGAAACTGGGGGAGTGCGGCATCAGCTTTTTCGCCACCCAGGCATTGGCGGACCAGTATGGCGGCGATTTCCCACACTGCCTGCAGGGCGCGCCGTTATTGATTCCGGGCGCAGAAACGGTAGTACGCAGCCGCTTGCAACGCTGGTTCGCCGAGCAGCAGATCCAGCCGAAGATCATCGGCGAGTTCGACGACAGCGCGTTGATGCAGGCATTTGGCCAATCCGGCAGCGGGATTTTTATCGCTCCCAGCGTGATCGCCGATGAGGTGGTGCGCCAATATGGCGTGGCGCTGATCGGCCAGACCGATGCGGTCACCGAGTCGTTCTACGCGATCTCGGTGGAGCGCAAGATCAAGCACCCTGGCATCGTGGCGATTACCGAAGGCGCGCGGCGCGAGCTGTTTACCGCCCTGCCCTGACGGCAAGGTGTGGGAGCTGGCTTGCCTGCGATAGCATCACCTCGGTCTTACTGATACACCGAGGTGCCTGCATCGCGGGCAAGCCCGGCTCCCACATAAGCCTGATCCCGTCCCAGCCAGGCTGACTCAGGCGCTGGACGCCATCGGCTGCTCGGCGGTCATCAACCACAGCGCCAGCAGGATCGATACGAGGATAAATCCGGACGCCGCAAACCCCAGGTTGGCAAGGCCCAGGGTGTCGATCACATGCCCACCCACCATTGCCCCCAGGCCAATACCCAAGTTGGCGCCGGCGATATTCAGCGACGCCGCAAACGCCGGGGCGTGGGGCGCGGCTTTCATCAAGCGCACATGGCTGACCAGAAACATCGCCGCCTGGGTCACGCCCCACACCGCCATCGCCGCTGCCAGGCCGAGGGTGGAGTGAATCGCCGGGACCACCGCGACCATGCCGGCGATCATGAACCCGCAAAACACCATGGACGCAATCAGCGGGTGACGATCCACCGCACGCCCGCCGAGGGCGTTGCCGATCAGGCCCACTGCGCCAAAACCCATCAAGCACCAGCCCACCAGCGTGCCGTCGAAGCCGGCCAGGCGCTCAAGGATGTCTGCCAGGTAGGTGTAAGCGGTAAACATGCCGCTGAAGACCAGGATCGACAGCAGGATATGGCCCTGCATCAACGGGTTGCGCAGGAGCTTGAACTGCGAGCGCAGGCTCACCTGATCGTTCTTCGGTGTGGTCACCGGCAGGTAGATAAACAGCAGCAAGGCCTTGGCCAACGCCACCACGGCGAGAATCGCAAACGCTGTGCGCCAGCCGAACATATCGGAGATCAAGGTGCCAACCGGAATGCCGAACACCGTGGCGCAGACAATCCCGAAACCGATCTTTTCAATGGCCCGGCCGGCAAACTCCGGCCCGACGATGTCCACCGCCGTTTCACTCGCCAAGGCCCAAAACACTGGCAAACCCAACGCCGGAATCAAGCGCGCCAAGGCCATGACCCAGATGTTCGGCGCCAATGCCGCCACGGTATTAGCCAGCGCAAACATGATCAGGATGCAGATAAACAGGCGCTTGCGCTGGAACCGCGCGAAGTACGCGGTCAGGAACGGCCCGAATGCCGCCACGGTAAACGCGAACAACGTCACCAGCAGCCCGGCCTGGGACACGCTGACGTTCAGGTCGCGGGCGATCGACGGCAGCAGCCCGACAATGATGAATTCTGTGGTCAGCACGGTAAAACCGGCGGCCGACAGCAGCAGGATAGGGAACAACATGAAAACTCCAGAAACGACGACATCAACGACAGCCCGAAGGGCTCGCTGACGGAGAGGAAAGATGAGAGGCCGCAATCTTAACAGAATAGGCCTTGGCCTGGCCAAACCCTACAGTTGCGGGTGACGGAATGCCGCACCGAAACGGGACGCTTCCTACAGCATGTTAGACTTTGGGCCTGCTTCCTACGTCGCTATGTGCCTGCAATGCTGCGTCCTACTAAAAAAACTAGAGACAACTGTTTATGACTGCTGCCCCTTCCCTGCTGCAACGACTGATGCGCGTCAGCCTGGTCACCCAAATTGTCATCGGCCTGGTGGCCGGTATCTTACTGGCCTTGCTGTTGCCCGAGGCTGCGCGAGCCACTGGTTTTATCGGCAAGGTGTTTGTCACCGCGCTGAAGGCCGTTGCGCCGATTCTGGTGTTTGTCTTGGTAATGGCGTCTATCGCCAACCATAAACATGGCCAGGAAACCCATATCAAGCCAATCCTGTTCCTGTACCTGCTCGGCACCTTTGCCGCTGCCGTCGTCGCAGTGGTTGCCAGCATGCTGTTCCCGTCGCCTTTGGTGCTGGCTACCCACGACGCCACCGTCAGCGCCCCCGGCGGCATCGGCGAAGTGCTGCAAAGCCTGCTGCTGAGCGTGGTGGATAACCCGGTGAGCGCGCTGATGAATGCCAACTTTATCGGCATCCTGGCCTGGGCCATCGGCATGGGCATCGCGATTCGCCATGCAGGTGTTACCACTCGCACGGTGCTCGATGACCTGTCCAATGGCGTCACCCTGATCGTGCGCGTCGTCATCCGCTTTGCGCCGCTGGGTATCTTCGGCCTGGTGGCCTCGACCCTGGCCACCTCCGGTTTCGGCGCCCTGCTCGGCTATGCCCACCTGCTGGTGGTGCTGATCGGCTGCATGCTGTTTGTCGCGCTGGTGATCAACCCCGCCATCGTGTTCTGGAAACTGCGCCGCAACCCTTATCCGCTGGTGCTGATGTGCTTGCGCGAAAGCGGCATCACCGCATTCTTCACGCGCAGTTCGGCGGCGAATATTCCGGTGAACCTGGCGCTGAGCAAACGCCTGGGCCTGCATGAAGACACTTACTCGGTGTCGATCCCGCTGGGCGCCACCATCAATATGGCCGGCGCGGCGATTACCATCACCGTGTTGACCCTGGCCGCCGTGCACACGCTCGGTATTGCCGTGGACCTGCCAACCGCCGTGCTCCTCAGCGTGGTCGCGGCGGTATGTGCCTGCGGCGCGTCGGGTGTGGCCGGTGGCTCGTTGCTGCTGATTCCCCTGGCGTGCAGCCTGTTCGGCATTCCCAGCGAGATCGCCATGCAGGTGGTGGCCGTAGGTTTCATCATCGGTGTGCTGCAGGACTCGGCGGAAACCGCGCTCAACTCGTCCACCGATGTGCTGTTCACGGCAGCCGCCTGCCTGGGCAAGGAAGAGCAAACGGCTTAACTATCCAGGCGTAAAAAAGCCCGGGGCGTTCGACAGCAACGATCCCGGGCTTTTTTGTATCTGGATGCTTAGAAAGCGCCCATGTAATCGCGTTTGCCCACTTCCACACCGTTGTGACGCAGCAAAGCGTAAGCGGTGGTGACGTGGAAGAAGAACTGCGGCAGGCCATAAGTCAGCAGGTAAGACTGACCGCTGAAGCGCTTCTCTTTCGGCGTGCCTGGGCGGGTGATGATCTCGATGCCTTCCTTGCCGTCGATTTGCTCAGGCTTGATGGTGTCGACAAATGCCAGCACCTTGGCGATCAGTGCTTGCAGATCGGCGAAGGTCACTTCGCTGTCTTCGTACTTCGGCACTTCGATCTCGGCCAGGCGCGCGGAAACGCCCTTGGCGAAGTCGACGGCGATCTGCACCTGGCGCACCAGCTGGAACATGTCCGGGAACAGACGCGCTTGCAGCAAGGCATTGGGTTCGATGTTCTTGGCGGTGGCGTGGGCTTCGGCTTTGTTCAGCACGTCGCTCAGCGCGTTGAGCATTTGCTTGAAGACCGGGATGGAGGCGGCGTACAGGGAAATAGTCATGACAGTCTCACGATGATGGCAGGGTTTGGAACCAGCGGCGATTATAGCCATGCCTGCGGCTTGTCTTTTATTTTTTCAGGATTAGGCTAGTGAGCTTCACTGCATAGGGAAAGCGCGATGACCGCCGAGCACGACACCGACACCCCTGAGCCGCGCCTGAACAGCACGGAAATCCGCATCCTGGGCTGCCTGATCGAAAAACAGGCGACCAACCCGGAAACCTACCCGCTCACACTCAATGCGCTGGTGCTGGCCTGCAACCAGAAGACCAGCCGGGAACCGGTGACCAACTTGAGCCAGGGCCAGGTCGGCCAGAGCCTGCGGGTGCTCGAGGGCCAAGGCTTTACCCGCCTGGTGATGGGCAGCCGCGCCGACCGCTGGGAGCATCGGGTGGACAAGGCACTGGAGCTGGTGCCGGCCCAGGTAATCCTGATCGGGCTGCTGTTTCTGCGCGGGCCGCAGACCGTCAACGAACTGCTGACCCGCAGCGGGCGCATGCATGACTTTGAAGATGCCGAACAGGTCGTGCACCAGCTTGAACGCCTGATTGCGCGCGGGCTGGCAGTATTGGTGCCGCGCCAGGCAGGGCAACGGGAAGATCGTTATACCCATGCGTTGGGGGATCCGGCGGATATTGAGGCGATCATCGCGGCACGCGGGAGCCCGGTGGAGCGTTCGGCCGGCGGAGTTTCGGTGGAGCGTATTGAGGAGCTTGAAGCCAGGATCGCAGCGTTGGAAGAGCGCCTGGCCCAGTTGGAACAGGCTTAACCCGATTAAAAATGTGGGAGCGGGCTTGCCCGCGATTGCGGTGGGTCAGTGACGTATAAGGCGGCTGACACGCCCTCATCGCGGGCAAGCCCGCTCCCACATTTGGATCTGCGCAGTGCTTTAATTTCGGGCGAAAGCCACTGCCGCCTGGAACTGTTCATCCGTTGGCCGCACACCGGTGTACAGCACAAACTGCTCCAACGCCTGGATTGCGATCACTTCCAACCCGGTAATCACTCGTTTGCCCTGGGCACGCCCGCGCACGATCAACGGCGTTTCGGCGGGGATCGCCACCACATCGAATACAGTGTCTGCAGCGTCCACAGCATCGGCCGCAAAGGCCAACTGGTCCGCTTCTGCACCGCCGGTCATGCCGATCGGCGTCACGTTGACCAGCATCTGCGGGCGCAACTCGCCCAGCTCTGCTTGCCACTCATACCCCAGGCTCTGCGCCAACGCCCGGCCCGCCGCTTCGTTGCGTGCCACAATCACGCCGTTGGCATAACCGCCGTCACGCAGGGCACTGGCTACCGCCTTGCCCATGCCGCCGCTGCCACGCAGCGCGAAGGTCGAATCCTTGGGCACCGCGTGCTTTTTCAACAATTGTTCCACGGCAATGTAGTCGGTGTTGTAGGCCTTGAGATGGCCGTCGGTGTTAACGATGGTGTTGAGCGAAGTAATGGCCTTGACCGAGGCATCCAACTCATCGACCAGGGCAATGGCAGCTTCCTTGAACGGCATGGACACCCCGCAACCACGGATGCCCAGCGCCCGAATGCCGCCGATCGCGCCGGGCAAATCCTGGCTGCTGAAGGCTTTATAGTAGAAGTTCAGCCCCAGCTGTTCGTACAGATGGTTGTGAAATCGCAAGCCAAAATTCCCGGGACGCGCCGACAATGACATGCACAGTTGGGTGTCCTTGTTGGGGTGCATCTGCATGGAAAACTCCTTTGAGTAAGCAAATCGGTACAGACCTTACACAACCTTTACCTAGCGGCGGTGCTGTTTTTCAGAAATACGTTGTCTTAAAAGTATCCCCGCGACAATCCTTGAGTCTATTGATTGCAGACCACAAGCGCAGGGGCTAACCGAGGAATGACCATGATTCGTAAAATCCCCAAAATCGCCTTGCTTATCGGCGCACTCGCTATGGCAGGCCAAGCCTCCGCCCACGGTGGTGGTTGGGGTGGCCCGGCCATATTGGGTGGTTTGATCGGCGCAGCCGTTGTTGGCTCCGTAGTTGCCAGCCAATCCCAGCCGGTTTACGTGCAGCAACCGGTGTATGTCCAGCCGCAACCGGTGTATGCCGCGCCGCCGCCGGTCTACTACGCACCGCCACCGCCGGTGTATGTGCAACAGCGGGTTTACTACCGCCCGGCGCCGGTCTATTACGGCCCACCACGCGGCTACTATGGCCCTCCCCACGGTTATTATGGCCGCGGCTGGTAACACGCAGTCAGGTTAGAAATGAACAGGCCTCGCCCACACGCGGGGTCTTTTTTTACCTGCGTTTTGCCTGGGTTTTGCCTGAAAAGCCCGGTTTTATCATGCCAAGGTCGCTATGAGGACAATGCCCGAGCCGCAATCCCACATCATGACGGTCAAATGTCCACTTGCTTGACCTGGGCCTGCGCTGTCATGTTTACGTCACTCAACGGTCTCACTATCGAGCGGTCCACCCAATAACAATTAAGGACGACTGACCATGCCCACGCAAAACCCGCACCGCACCGCTGGCCTGTGCACGTCCAGCAAGGTTTACAGCGCACTTACCGAACTCAAGCACCTTGAGGGCCACCGCAGCGCAAAATTTCTCGCGCTGCTGGCAGAAAACCTGGTGCGCAAAGGCCTGCTCAGCGAGCAGGAAGTGGTGAACATGCTCGATCAAGTAGTGGATTGACGCCTGGCGTTAATGTTGACTATCGAGAAGGGTGATTTTTCCTGCGCGCCATCAGCCCGTAAGGTGACCCCCATACCTTTGGAGGTGCCTATGCCTACTGTTCAAATCATGTCCGTTGTCGGCAGTGCCGTCCCCGCCCCACTCCGGGAGCTCGGGTTGCTGGCCTGCTGGTATGTGGTACGCGATGGCGAAACCATCAGCGGCCCGCTCACCTCGCTGTCCGCTGCGCAACAACAGCAACAACAGGTGTCGAACTTCAGGCTCCATGCCTGAAGCCTCACGCCTGAGAACTAGGGCAATGGCAGTTTGACCCGCGGCTTGCTTTCGACAAACAACGCCCAACTGGACATAAACAGCGCCGCCACCAGCGGCCCGATCACAAAGCCATTCAAGCCAAACACCGACAGGCCGCCCAAGGTCGAGATCAGGATCAGGTAATCCGGCATCTTGGTGTCTTTGCCCACCAGGATCGGGCGCAATACATTGTCCACCAGCCCGATCACGAACACGCCGAACAAGCCCAGTACCACGCCCTGCCAGATCGAACCGCTCAACAGGAAGTAGGCGGCCACCGGCCCCCACACGATCCCAGCGCCGACGGCTGGCAGCAACGACAGAAACGCCATCAACACCGCCCAGAGCAACGCGCTGGGAATGTCCAGAAACCAGAAGATCAAACCGCCCAGCGCACCCTGGGTCACGGCGACCAATACGTTGCCCTTGACGGTCGCACGTACCACCCGATTGAACTTGAGTTGCAACCGACGCTTTTGCGGCTCGGCCAACGGCACCGCCGTACGTACTTTGCGCACCAGTTCCGGGCCGTCACGCAGCAGGAAAAACAGCAGGTACAGCATGATGAAAAAGCTCACCAGGAAATCAAACGTGCCCTGGCCGAAGCTGAACGCCTGGGTGGCAAAGAACTGGCTGCCTTGCATGGCGCTCTTGACGATCTTTTCCCGCAGCCCCTCCAGGTTACCCATGCCGAAGCGGTCGAGCAGGTGCTGGAAGTACGGTGGCAGGATGTTCTTGAACTGTTCGATATACCCCGCCACGTCCAATTTGCCGCTTTCGATATTTTTATAGAGGGTGGCGCCCTCTTGCACCAGCAGCACGCTGGTGATGATCACCGGCAAAATTGCGATCACCAGGCATACCGTAAGGGTGGCCAGGGACGTCAGGTTGCGGTTCCAGCTGAAGCGTTGCTGCAGGCGCCGCTGCATCGGGGCGAAGATGATGCCAAGGATGACCGCCCAGAACACCGCGCCGTAGAACGGCAGCAATATCCAGATAAAGGCGATGGTCACCAGGGCCAGCAATAACAGCAGGGTTTTGAATTGAAGGTTGGTTTGGTTCATGTCCGGTCCATGTCAGAAAAGCAGAGGGCCTTCAGCGGCCCTGTTGCTTAGTCCGCGGCAGAACCTGGGAGTGCCCTTCAAGCGTAGACCGCCTCATTGAATCGCCCTGGCCTCATTCAACAGTACTTCAATCACCTGTTCCTGAGCCTCGTAGCGTCCCTCACCGAAGTGGCTGTAACGCACGTGCCCCTTGGCATCGATCAGGTAGTGGGCCGGCCAATATTGGTTATCGAAGCTGCGCCAGATCGCGTAGTTATTGTCGATAGCCACCGGATAACCGATGCCCAGCTTGCGCACCTGTTCCTTGACGTTGGCCGGGATGTGCTCAAACGCGTATTCGGGCGTGTGTACGCCAATCACCACCAAACCGTCTTTTTCGTAGCGTTTGGCCCAGGTATTGACGTAGGGCAGCGCACGCCGGCAGTTGATGCAGTCATAGGTCCAGAAATCCACCAGCACTACTTTGCCTTTGAGCGCTTCAAGGCTCAGAGGCGGTGAGTTGAGCCATTCGACCGCTCCCGCCAGCGACGGCGTGGCACCCGCAGGTTGCTTGCTCTCGCCACTGGCCATCCAGCTTGCGGTCAGAGCGAAAGCCAGCAGCAGGCTGGTAAACAGGAATGTGATAGGTCGCATGGTGATTACCTTGTCGAGTCGCAGAGTGCCTATTGAAACCCTCTGAGGTATCACGCCTGTGTCGAACGGCACCCGCCGATACACAGCGATACAAAACCCGCAAAAGCCCGACCTGGATCAATAAATGCGTGTGCCAGCTCCTTTACGCTCGCGACCTTTTGCGACCCGAGCCCATGCCCCCCGTGATTGCCCCCGAACTACTCGCCCCCGCCGGCACCCTGAAAAACATGCGCTATGCCTTCGCCTACGGCGCCGATGCGGTCTACGCCGGCCAGCCGCGCTACAGCCTGCGGGTGCGCAATAACGAGTTCGACCACGCCAACCTCGCACTCGGCATCCAGGAGGCGCATGCACTGGGCAAGCGTTTCTACGTGGTGGTCAACATTGCCCCGCACAACGCCAAGCTCAAGACCTTCCTCAAGGATTTGGCCCCGGTGATCGCCATGGGGCCGGACGCGTTGATCATGTCCGACCCAGGCTTGATCATGCTGGTACGCCGTCACTTCCCGTGCGTGCCGATTCACTTGTCGGTACAGGCCAATACGGTGAATTGGGCCAGCGTCGAGTTCTGGCAGCAGCAAGGTATCTGCCGGGTGATTCTGTCGCGGGAATTGTCACTGGAAGAAATCGGCGAAATCCGCCAACAAGTGCCGGCCATGGAGCTGGAAGTGTTTGTGCACGGCGCCCTGTGCATGGCCTATTCCGGGCGCTGTTTGTTGTCCGGCTATATGAACAAGCGCGATGCCAACCAAGGCACCTGCACCAACGCGTGCCGCTGGAAATACCAGGCCACGCCGGCGGTGGAGAACGCCACGGGCGAAATCGTCCAGCAGTGTGAACCGACCTTGGGTATCGGCGCGCCGACCGATCAGGTGTTCCTGCTGCAGGAAGCCAACCGCCCGGATGAGCAGATGCCCGCCTTCGAAGACGAACACGGCACCTACATCATGAACGCCAAGGACCTGCGCGCCGTGCAGCACGTGGAGCGCCTGGCGCACATGGGCGTGCATTCGCTGAAGATCGAAGGGCGCACCAAGTCCCACTTCTATTGCGCGCGCACCACCCAGGTGTATCGCCAGGCCATTGACGATGCGGTGGCTGGCCGTGCGTTTGACCGCAACCTGATGACTGATCTTGAGTCCCTGGCCCAACGCGGCTACACCGAAGGTTTCCTGCGTCGCCATGTGCACGACGAATACCAGAACTACCAGAACGGCAGCTCGGTGTCGGAACGCCAGCAGTTTGTCGGCGAATTGACCGGCGAGCGCCGGGGCGAGCTGGCCGAGGTCAAGGTGAAAAACCGCTTTGCCGTGGGTAATCATCTGGAATTGATGACACCGGCCGGCAACTTTCACTTTGACCTGACCAACCTGCACAACGCCAAGGGCGAGGCCATAGACGTGGCGCCGGGGGATGGGCACACGGTGTATGTGCCACTGCCGAGCGACATGGGCCTGCGCTTCGGCCTGCTGATGCGTGACGTCTAACGCAGGGGCGGTGACAGGCCTATTTGTATCAGCGCCAGGCAAACATACGCTAAGGCCAGGGTTGATCAGATCCTGAACTGCCCCACCAACTGCCCCAGGCGCTGGCCCAGGTCCGCCAGGCTGCGCGAGGTTTGCGCGCCCAATTGGGTTTCATCCGCCACGCTGTCGACCGCCACGGCAATCTGATGCACGCTGCGGTTGATCTCTTCGGCCACGGCGGTCTGCTCTTCGGCGGCGCTGGCGATTTGCGCGTTCATCGAGTTGATGGTGCCAATCAACTGCGCCATGGTATCCAGCGACGCGCCGGCTTGGTTGGCCTGGGCCGAAGTGCCATCACCGGCATCGCTGGAGCGGCGCATGGCATCCACGGCGGCGACGGTGCCTTTTTGCAGGCGGTCGATCATGCCCTGGATTTCCTGGGTGCTGGTTTGCGTGCGACTGGCCAGCGCACGCACCTCGTCGGCGACCACCGCAAACCCGCGACCAGCCTCGCCTGCCCGTGCGGCTTCGATGGCGGCGTTGAGCGCCAGCAGGTTGGTCTGCTCGGCAATCGAGCGGATCACGCCGAGCACGCTGACGATCGACGACACGTCCTGCTGCAAGCTGTCGAGGGACACGCCGCTGCTGCGGATGTCGTTCACCAGCGCATGGATCTGTGCGATGCTGCCATCCACTACCCGCTTGGCGGCCTGGCCTTCAGCGTCGGTCTGTTGCGCGGCCACCGCAGCGCCCTGGGCACTGCGCGCCACTTCGTGGGCCGCCGAGGACATTTGGTTGATTGCGGTGGCCACCTGATCGGTCTCGTGGCGCTGGCGTTCCATGGCGGTTTCCGAGCGCTGGGCCTGATCGGACACCTGGCTGACCAGCCCGGTGAGTTGCGCGGTCATCTCGGTGATCTGGCGCACCAGGCCGTGGATCTTGTCGACAAAGCGGTTGAACGCGCCGGCCAAGTCCCCCAACTCATCCTGGCTGGTGATGGCCAGGCGGCGGGTCAAGTCGCCCTCGCCCGCGGCGATATCGTCGAGGTTGGCTTTCATCAGGCTCAGTGGGCGCAAGATGGTATTGGCCACCAACATGCCCACTGCAGCAATCACCAGCAGCACCACCACCGCCACGCCAAGGATGCTCAGCAGCACGCCTTCCATGCGTTTTTCGACCTTGGCCTCGACCACCGCCACCTGGGCTTCGATGCCATCGAGGTTCACCGACGTACCAATCACCATGTCCCACTTGGGCAGGTATTCGGTGTAGCCAAGCTTGGGCACCAGTTCGGTCTGGCCGGGCTGGGTCGAGCTGTATTGCAGGTAGTGGGTGCCGTCCTTGCCGACCTTGACCAGGTCGCGGTTGACGTAGACACCGTTGGGGTCACGGTTGTCCTTGAAGCTCTTGCCTACGCCGTCCGGGCTGTTGCCCTTGAACAGGCGGATGGTCTCGGAGTCGTAGCCGAAGAAGTAGCCGTCCTTGCCGTAGGTGGTGTTGGACAACAGTTTGACTACCTGCGCCCGCGCCGCCGTGTCGCCGGGGGCGGCCGCGTCGTAGAGCGGCTTGATGGTGGTCATCGCCACTTCCACATAACTTTGCAGCGTGGCCTTGGCGTCATTGAGCAGGCGCTGGCGGGTTTCATCCACCTCATTGCGCGCCTGGCCCTGCAGGATCCACACCGTGGTCAGGCTGATGACCACGGCAAACAACAACACAGGCACGACGGCCAGGGACAGGACTTTGGCCTTCAAACTCAGACGCATGGCTTTTCTCTCTTATTCGTGGCGACTTGAGAGGTTAACGGCCAGTGGCGAAATATCTGTAGGACACCTTGGCTAAGTGGCGACTGGACTGTTGTGGCGAGCAGGCTTGCCCTGCGTTGGGCTGCGTAGCAGCCCCCTTTTCAGGCGCCGTAACACGCCAGGTAGATCGAGGTGTCTGGATTCAGGACCGCTTCGCGCTCCAACGCAGGGCAAGCCTGCTCGCCACAATTGAACCTGTTCCAGATACTAGAGGGTCATCGCGGCAAACCAGCCAAACGCCAGCAACGGAATGTTGTAGTGCAGGAAGGTCGGCACCACGGTGTCCCAGATATGGTGATGCTGGCCGTCAATATTCAGGCCGGAAGTCGGGCCGAGCGTGGAGTCCGACGCTGGCGAACCGGCATCGCCCAGCGCCCCCGCCGTACCCACGATGCACACAATCGCCAACGGACTGAAGCCCAGCTGCACACACAACGGCACAAAAATCGCCGCCAGAATCGGCACCGTAGAAAAGGACGAACCAATGCCCATGGTCACCAACAGCCCCACCAGCAACATCAGCAGCGCGCCCACACCACGGCTATGACCAATGAATGCCGCCGAGGCTTCCACCAGTGAGCGCACGTCACCGGTGGCCTTGAGCACTTCGGCAAACCCCGATGAGGCGATCATGATGAAGCCGATCATCGCCATCATCTTCATGCCTTCGGTGAACAGGTCGTCGGTCTCGCGCCAGCGCACAATGCCCGACACCGAAAAGATCAGAAACCCAGCCAGGGCGCCGATGATCATCGAATCCAGCCACAACTGAATGATAAACGCCGAGGCAATTGCCAGCCCGGCCACCAGCAGGGTCAGCGGGTTGTACTGCACGGCTACTTGCTCGACGCGCTCGATTTTTTCCAGGTCATACACACGCTTTTTGCGGTAGCTGATAAACACCGCCACCAGCAGGCCCACCACCATGCCCAACGCCGGCAAACCCATCGCGTGAGTGACGTTGACCTGGCTGATGTCCACGCCGCTCTTGGCCACGTTGGCCAACAGGATCTGATTAAGGAAGATATTGCCGAAGCCCACCGGCAGGAACATGTAGGGCGTGATCAGGCCGAAGGTCATCACGCAGGCGATCAGCCGGCGGTCCAGTTGCAGCTTGGTCAGCACGTAAAGCAGTGGCGGCACCAGCAGCGGGATAAACGCAATATGGATCGGCAGAATATTCTGCGAAGCAATCGCCACCACCCACAACAGACCAATCAGCAGCCATTTGACATGACTTCCGCCGGTGGCTTCCTGGCGATCGACCAACAGCAGCGCCTTGTCCGCCAAGGCATGCGCCAGGCCGGACTTGGCAATCGCCACCGCGAAAGCGCCGAGCAAGGCGTAGGACAACGCCACGGTCGCGCCGCCGCCCAAGCCGCCGTTAAAAGCCTTGAGCGTGGCCTCGATGCCCAACCCGCCGGTCAAGCCACCGACCAGGGCGCCGACGATGATGGCGATGACCACATGCACACGGGACAAACTGAGCACCAGCATGGTGCCGACCGCGGCGATGACTGCGTTAATCATGGTTACCTCAAGCAAAAAACATAAAAAACAGACAGGCCCGCGACCGGGCGGCCATCAAGTGGCGTCCGTGTGCAGGCTTTAAGAGGTCTTATTAGAGGGCGCGCACTTTGCCGCAGGCGGGCCGTCATGTCAAAAACTGTGGCGAGGGAGCTTGCTCCCGCTGGGCTGCGCAGCAGCCCCAAAAAAACAGGAGCGCTGCGCACTGGAGCGCCAGCGGGAGCAAGCTCCCTCGCCACAGAATAAAGAAGCGTGAAAGGCAGCCGATACAAAGACTCTCTGTGTTTTCAGGTTAAGGATGCTCCTCGATGTCGCTTAGACAGCTCTCCATTCAATGGAAAATCACCCTGCTCGCGGGCCTGTGCCTGCTGGGGATCGTGACCCTGCTGGTGGGTCTGTCGCTTTTTCGCATGGAGCAGAGTTCGCAACAGGTCAAAGCGTCCAGCATGCAGATGCTCGACGCGTCCGCCCAGGCGCGCATCGAGGCCCAAGGTGAAGTGCAGGCGCTGGGCATTCGCCAGCAATTCATGGACGCCTATCAGTACGGCCATGGTTTTTCGCGCCAAGTGTTGTTTTTGCGTGAGCAGGCGGAAAAACGCTTCCTCGACGCCTTCGATACCCGCGAAGACCTGACCCGCCAAGTCAAGGCCGCCCTGCAAGCCAACCCCGATCTGCTCGGCCTGTCGTTGGTGTTTGAGGCCAATGCGCTGGACGGCAAGGACGAGTTGTTCGCCAATCAGGCAGAACTGGGCAGCAACGACAAAGGCCGCTTCGCCCTCTACTGGTCGCAGCCCACACCCGGCAAACTCACCTCCATGTCACTACCCGAAAGCGACATGGCCGACATCAGCGTCGGCCCCAGCGGCGAGAAGGCTAACGCCTGGTTCACCTGCCCACGCACTACGCTGAAACCCTGCGTGATCGAACCGTACTTTTATGTGATCGACGGGCAAAACGTGCTGATGACCAGCATCGTCTTCCCGCTGATGGTCAACGGCAAAGTCATTGCCTCGCTGTCGGTGGACATCAACCTCAACAGCCTGCAGGCCGTGAGCCAACAGGCCAGCCAGAAGCTGTATGACGGCCAGACCCAGGTCAGCATCCTCAGCCCCACCGGTTTGCTCGCCGGCTACAGCCCGGACGCCGGCAAACTCAGCCAGCGTCTGGATCAGGTCGACAGCGCCAGCGGCGCGCAACTGATCAGCGTACTGGCCAGTAACCCCCAGACCAGCAGCCTGCGTACCGACCATCAACTCAAGGTGCTGGCGCCCTTCGCGCCGATTCCCGGCGGCAAGCCGTGGGGCGTGTTGCTGGATGTGCCGGAAAAAGTCCTGGTCGGCCCCGCCGAAACACTCAAGGCGCAGTTGGACGCGGACAACGCCCGTGGCACGTTGCTGGAACTGAGCCTGGGCCTGCTGGCGGCCGTGGTTGGCTTAGTGCTTGTGTGGCTGATGGCCCGCAGCGTGACCCGGCCGATCCTCGGCGTGGCACGCATGCTCGAAGACATCGCCAGCGGCGAAGGCGACCTCACCCGCCGCCTGGCCTACGACAAACAGGATGAACTGGGCCAACTGGCCGGCTGGTTCAACCGCTTCCTCGACAAGCTGCAACCGATCATTGCCCAAGTGAAACGCTCGGTGCAGGACGCCCGTGGCACTGCCGACCAGTCCGCCGAAATCGCCACGCAAACCAGCGCCGGCATGGAGCAGCAATACCGTCAGGTCGACCAAGTGGCCACCGCCTCCCACGAAATGAGCGCCACCGCCCAGGACGTCGCCCGCAGTGCTGCCCAGGCGGCACACGCCGCACGCGATGCCGACCAGGCCACACGCGACGGCTTGAGTGTGATCGACCGCACCACCACCAATATCGGCAACCTGGCGGCGGATATGAGCACCGCCATGGCCCAGGTCGAAGGCTTGGCGGCCAATAGCGAGAAGATCGGTTCGGTGCTGGAAGTGATTCGCGGCATCGCCGAGCAAACCAACCTGCTGGCACTCAACGCCGCCATCGAAGCCGCCCGCGCCGGTGAGGCTGGGCGTGGTTTTGCGGTGGTCGCCGACGAAGTACGCAACCTGGCGCAGCGCACCCAGGAGTCGGTAGAAGAAACCCGCCTGGTGATCGAGCACCTGCAAAGCGGCACCACCGACGTGGTTGGCTCCATGGGCAATAGCTATCGGCAGGCCCAAGGCAGTGTCGAACAGGTCGGCCAGGCGGTCACCGCTTTGCGTCAGATTGGTGAGGCGGTCACGGTGATCAGCGACATGAACCTGCAAATCGCCAGCGCCGCCGAACAGCAAAGCGCCGTGGCCGAAGAGATCAACAGCAATGTGGCGACGATACGGGATGTGACTGAATCGCTGTCGGAGCAGGCGAATGAATCGGCGCGGGTGAGCCAGGCGTTGAACAGCCTGGCGAATCAGCAGCAGGGGTTGATGGATCAGTTTAGGGTGTAACGCTTCAAGGTGAAGGGCATCCAATGTGGGAGCGGCGGTGCGACGATTCGACTTGCCTGCGATGACGGTGGTTCAGCAGCCGATGTATCTACTGATAGACCGCAGTCGCGGGCAAGCCCGCTCCCACAGTTTGTTCGGTGTTAACGCTTGGGTAATTCGATCAGCACCTTGAGCCCGCCCAGCTCGCTGTCCTGCAACCGCAACGTACCACCCCACACCTCGACAATATCCCGCACGATCCCCAGCCCCAGGCCATGGCCGTCAATCTGCTCATCCAGACGCGCGCCCCGGCTGAGCACTTGCTCACGCTGAGCCGGCGGGATGCCGGGGCCGTCGTCTTCGACTGCCAGCAGAAAGCTGCGCGGGGTTTCGCTGACCGTCAAGCGCACGTCGGCATCCGCCCATTTGCAGGCGTTATCCAGCAGGTTGCCGAGCAGTTCCAGCAGGTCTTCGCGGTCCCAGGGCAATTGCAGGCCGGGGTCGACGTGGTAGCTCAAGTCCAGGTGTTCACCGTGGATCATGCTCAAGGTGGCCAGCAGGCCGGGCAGTTCTTTTTCACAGTCAAACAGCGCGCCGGGCAGGGTTTCACCGGCCAGGCGGGCGCGGTTAAGTTCACGGTTGAGACGTTGTTGCACCTGGTCAAGCTGCTCGCGCAGCAGCTTGCCGATTTCGGGGTGGTCCTTGAGCGCTTCACTGGAGGCCGCACTCAGTAGCACCGCCAATGGGGTTTTCAGCGCATGGCCGAGGTTGCCCAAAGCATTGCGTGAGCGCTTGAGGCTGTCTTCGGTATGGGCCAGCAGATGGTTGATCTGCGCCACCAATGGCTCCAGTTCCAGCGGCACTTGGGTATCAAGTTGCGAGCGCCGGCCCTGTTGCAGTTGGGCAATCTGGTTGCGTGCCGTCTCCAGCGGGCGCAAGGCGCGGCGCACGGTGACCCGTTGCAGGATCAGCACCAGTAACAGCGCCGCCAAGCCGATGATCAGGCCGATCTGGCGCATCAGGCGAAAGCTTTCGCGCACGGGCGTGTAGTCCTGGGCAACGCTGATGGAAATTGACTGGCCGAAACGCTTGTAGTCCGAACGCAACACCAGCAGTTGCTGGCGTTCCGGCCCCAATTGCAGGTTGCCCTTGAGCCCCGGCTCGGTCAGGCGCGGCAGTTCCTGGTCCCACAGCGAGCGGGAGCGCCAGTGAACGTCGGCAAAATCAATGCGGAAATAATGCCCGGAAAACGGTCGCTGATAGGCCGGTGACAGACGCTGCTCATCCAAATGAACACCCTCAGGCCCACGCACCAGTGCTGCCAGCAGGTTCTCGCTGTCGTTGCGCAGCCCGGCTTCCAGGTAGCGCTGCAAACCGGCCTCGAACAACCACAAACTGGTTTGCGCCAGCACCACGCCCACCACCACCATGACGCTGATCAGACCCAGGCTCAAACGCCGTTGAATCGACCTCATGCCGGGGCGGCGCCAAACCGGTAACCCTGGCCACGCCGGGTTTCAATCACACTGCGCCCCAATTTGCGGCGCAGGTGGTTGACGTGCACTTCCAGCACATTGGAGTCGCGCTCGGTTTCGCCGTCATACAAATGTTCGGCCAGATGGCTTTTCGACAGAATCTGCTCCGGGTGCAGCATGAAGTAGCGCAGCAGGCGGAATTCGGCGGCGGTCAGCTGGATCTCGTCGCCATCGCGCAGCACACACTGGCGCCCTTCATCCAGGTGCAGGCCGGCGGCTTGCAGCGTCGGCTGGTTGGCCTGGCCGTGGGAACGGCGCAGAAGCGCCTGGATGCGCAGGTAGAGCTCTTCGGGGTGAAAGGGTTTGCTCAGGTAATCGTCGGCGCCGGCCTTGAGCCCTTCGATACGTTCGGCCCAGGAATCGCGCGCGGTCAGCACCAACACGGGCGTGGCCAAGGCCGCGGCGCGCCATTGCGCGAGCACCTCCAGGCCCGGCAGGCCCGGCAAGCCGAGGTCGAGGATGATCAGGTCATAGGGTTCGCTGCGGCCTTGATACGCGGCGTCGCGCCCATCGGCCAGCCAATCGACCGCGTAGCCCTGGCGCTGCAGACCGGCCAACAGTTCATCAGCCAGCGGTACGTTGTCTTCCACCAGAAGCAGGCGCATCAGTCGTCTTCCTTATCTTTGAGCAGCTTACCGGTACTGGCGTCGAGCTCGATTTCGCGCACCACGCCTTCGACGGTCAACAGTTCGATTTCGTAGATATAGCGCACCGAGCGATCCTTGTGCTCCTCAAGTTCGGCGTCCAGCAGCTTGGCACCCGGGTAGCGCTCCAGCGCCGGCCCCAGCAACTGTTCCAGCGGCGCGATGACGCCCTCCTGACGCAATCGCAGGGCTTCATCCTGACCAAGGTCATGGGCCGACAGGCTGGCGCTGCTCAGAAGCAATACCAGCGCCACCTGACTGCCCGCGCGTAGATTTACCTTCATTACGTATCCTGATGTTCCTTGAGGGCGGCCCGATGCGGGACATGGGCCACCACGGTACCCGTGACAACTTAACTGAAACTGAATTGCCACCATGGCAATTTTCAATCGGCAACCTTACCCATCGCTGCAAGAATTCTCTTATATTGCCTGTTCGCTGCAACCGAGACCTGTATGACTGCCATCCACATCAAGTTTCCCGCGCTGACCCTCAAGGCCGGCAAACGCGCTTTCACACGCATTCGCGAGCAAGGCCTTGCGCCGGCGGATGTCGGTATCCTACCCGGTGCGGCCGGTGGCCCCAAGGCGTTGGGCATTCAAGGCCTGGACCTGGCGCTGTTCGGCGATTGGCTGCCGCGCGCGCCGCGTGAGCGTGCACTGATCGGCGCGTCCATCGGCTCCTGGCGGTTTGCCAGTGCGTGCCTGCCCGACCCGGTGCAAGGCCTGCTGGACCTGGGCCGCTTGTACAACGAACAACGCTTTGCCAAGGGCGTGACCATGGCCGAAGTCAGCCACAGCTGCCAGCGCATGCTCGACGACCTGTTGGCCGGCCGCGATGCGCGGGTGCTGGACAACCCCGACTATCGCCTGAATATCATGGTGGTCAAGAGCCACGGCCTGCTCGCCGATGACCACCGTGGGCGACTGGGGCTGGGCCTGTCGTCGGTGATTGCCGACAATCTGCGTGGCCGTGCGCGGCTGTCGCGGCATTTTGAGCGGTTGATCATCCACGACCCGCGCCAGGCGCCACCGGTGCATGCGCTGACGGACTTTCCCTCGCGCTTCCTCGACCTGCAGGTGGGCAACCTGCGCCAGGCGCTGCTGGCCTCCGGATCCATCCCCATGGTGATGCAAGGCGTGCGCGACCTGCCCGGCGCAGGCACGGGCACTTACCGCGACGGTGGCCTGCTGGACTATCACCTCGACCTGCCCTATCACGGCGACGACATTGTGCTGTACCCGCATTTCACCGACCGGGTGATCCCCGGCTGGTTCGACAAGGGCCTGCCGTGGCGACGCAGTAATCCACAAGGCTTGCAGGATGTGCTGCTACTGGCGCCCTCCAAAGACTACCTGGCCCGTCTGCCCCATGGGAAATTGCCGGACCGCAGCGACTTCAAGCGCTTTATGGGCGATGACTCTAGCCGCAACAAATACTGGCAAACCGCGATGAGCGAAAGCCGACGGCTGGGGGATGAGTTCCTGCAACTGGCGGACAATGGTGGGCTGGGCGAGCGGCTGCAAGCGCTGTAACCCAGCGGTATGCGCGGCAGAGGATCAAACTGTTAAACTCGCCGCCTGCCAGATACCTGACCGAGCTGAAAATACTGTGGAAATCTTCAAAGATTCCACGGTAGCCTCCCGCCTGAAACCACCCCTTCCCAATTCCCTCCGTACAACCCAACAAACAAAAGCATTTGAGTATCACCGCGTACCACACGATACCTTCCCAATGGCAATTAGTTAGTACATCATCCAGTACATTGAAAATGGTTTTGAGAGGATGTACTAGTGGCACTCACGGACACAGCGGCCAGACAGGCCAAGCCAAAGGAAAAGGCATACACCCTCCCCGACTCCCTGGGTCTTTCGCTTTACGTGGCGAACAGTGGAATCAAAAGCTGGCACTTTCGGTTCACATGGCTTGGAAAACAGGCAAGGATTTCTTTTGGAACATACCCGGAAACGGGCCTGAAGGAAGCGCGCTCTCGCAGAGATGAGGCGCGGGAAGACATTGCGCGCGGCGTAGACCCGCGCGAATCAAGGAAGGAGAAGAAGGCAGGACTGATTGAGGCTGGCGGCCGGACATTCCGCCGCGTGTACGATGAGTGGCTGGCATTCAGGAAGGGCAGCATATCGCCGGGCACCTACCGGATCATCAGCAATTTGATGGAACTGGATGTGCTTCCAACATTTGGCGGGCGGCAGATCGACGCCATCAAGCGCGCCGACGTGATCGGCCTGATACGACGCATCGAAAAGCGCGGCTCTGTAGTCACGGCGGTAAAGGTTCGGCAGCGGATGGGCCAGGTGTTCAGCTATGCGATCGCCACCGGGCTGATTGAATCGAACCCTACAGCTGAGATGCATGCCGTCACCGAGAAAGGCGCGCAGAACCGGCCTCATCCATTCTTGCCGTTCAGCGAACTACCCAAGACCATCGCCAGCATTCAACAATGCGTGTCCGGCCACCAGTTACGATCGGCTATTATGCTGATGATCTACACGGCCTCACGCCCTGGCGAGGTCAGGCACGCAGAATGGTCTGAAATCGATCTTGATGCCGCGATCTGGACAACGCCGGCGGCGAAGATGAAGGCGCGGCGCGAGCACGCGGTACCGCTGCCAACCCAGGCCGTCGAATTGCTGAAAGACATGCTACCCATAACCGGCGGGCTTAGGTATGTCTTCACTAATCGCAGCGACCCTACAGCACCGATCGGAACCAACTACGCCAACAACGTCATGGAACTGTGCGGGTTGACTGGCAAACAATCACCCCACGGATTCCGCCACCTCTTCTCCACTGAGATGAACGGGCGCGGATATAACCGGGATTGGATTGAGCGCCAGCTTGCGCACGCAGACAGTAGCTTCATTCGTGACGTATACAACCACGCAGCATACCTGGAGCAGCGCAAATCCATGATGCAGGAGTGGGCTGACCTTGTGACGCCAAATCCCTAGCCATTCATCCCGGGGCTGTAGCAGGAGTTTTGCGTACGCTCCACTCCAGAATTAGCGCTATCCAAAAAAGCATCTATCGTGGAAGTGCAACTCCACTTTGCGTAACCAAGGAGATGGTCATGTCAAAATCAAGCGGCGGAAAGGCAGTATCCAGTTCAGGAAAATCTGGCGGATCGAAAGCACCAGCGGTAGCTAACCTCCCGAGCACTACCGGGAAACCATCTGGAGGTGGACGCGGGAACGCGGCACCTAAAGGCAAATAATTGACATCCTCCGGTGCTCTCACGGAGCACCGGATCATGTAAGCGCTCCACCATGTCAAGGTGACCACGCAAGCAACGTAAGCTAATGATATATAGAGGAAATAGGCCTATTTTAGCGGAAGCCAAAACACGCAGTTTGCCCTATAAGAATCAATAACTTAGGGCTGTATATTCCCACAGTGACAGGTCAGTTTTGCCCAGTAATGGCCTTGACTGCTTTGTCCAGATTTGCAGCCTGACGCCCGACCTTTTCAAAGCATTTATCTTGCTCCGGCATCTCAAGCTTCAAGCAACTAATTGCGTTTTGCTCGACCTTTTGCAGAGAGGAGTACATGTTGTAGGCCACCCCAAGGGCTCCGAGCAGAACGATTCCGTAAACCACATACAACGCCTTCATAACAGCTCCTTTTTTTGAAGCTTGCGAAACTACCTGAAAAATCGAACAAAAAGAAGGCTAAATAGTGGCACTCAATTCGGGGCGATTTGCTCAAGCCCCTCCACCCCCGGTTTTCCAAGGCATCCAGCAAAATTCTTGTGGCGGCTCAGCCCGCAGCCCCTATGCTTCTGAGACATTAATTATGGTGTTAATGCCTGGGATGCAGCATAAGAAACGCTCAAGGCCTTTAAAATCAAGGCCTTGAATCTGAAAACACCTTCATACAACACCCACTTTTGCGACTCTTCTGAACCCAATAAACATTGGTCAAAACGGTTGCGTTTTGGGGAAGAAACTCACAGACGAAATCCCGCCACTGGCGTCCTGCCGACCTAACACAAACTCCCCAGATACACCGACTGCTAAGCTGTCCCTCTCCACCAGAGGAACGCCAATGCCAAACTCCGACCTACTCCCTTCACTGCTCTCAAAGCTTTACGAAAACCAACTGGCCCTTGAGGCTTCCATCGTGGAAATAGCAAACTGGGTAGAGCAGCGCGGCTCTGCCGACGTGGCTGAGAATGTGCGCGGCGCCTTGCACACCATCGATGAGAACGAAGAGTTCATCAAGCTGACCCTGGCCGTTCTCATGGCGCCAGACTAACTGCCTCTCGTCGCCTCGAATCGCACCCCGGCAACACCTCGATTACTGTATGCACATACAGCATTCGGATTGACCCATCATGAACCTCGACAAAGACACCTGCGAGTGGCTTGGATGCCCTACGCCCCTGGAAATGTACCAACACCAGTGCGCACTGCTCGAGGACGAGCTGACCGCGACCCAGAAGCGGCTGACCGAGGCGCGCCGCAACATTGCCGGACTGGTGCAGATGTGCGACCTGCTGGTCACCGGCAAGGCCTCAGCCGAGGCAGAACTCAAGAAGGCACTCGACAACATTGCGCGACTGAATCATGAAACGTGGGAATTGGACGGCAAGGTCCGGGCGCTCGAGTCAGTTGCCGACCAGCGGGATGACCTGTTCAGGGAGAATCAGCGGCTCTTGCTGGAACTGAGCGTGCTTAGGGGGCCACAGCCCTGACATACGCCTGGCACGCCCGCAAAGCGATCACGGCGTTATCCCCATCGTCGGTGATGGCGATAATTCGTTGCGCATGCGCTGGGTCAAGTTGGGCTCGACGGGCTGCATGAACCACGCCGACGGCGCCGGCGGCGGCAGGCAAGTTGCAGCCACTGGCTGGATCGTCGGCAAGGAGGACTGACAGCCGCACATCAGCAGTGGCAAGGCGATCGCGCAAAAGAGCCTGGTTGCGTTGAGCATCGGATAGTTCTCGGGTGTGTTGTTTGTCGGAGGCAGCGAGTTGCTGCTCGGTGGCCAGGCGCTTGTCCTGCTCGGCGCGGGCCTGGGCGGCGGCGGCATTACTGATCGCTGCGAGGTCATCCTTGTGAAGGCCGGCCTGCTCCTCGAGTTTCTTGCCCATCCGCCAATCCTGCACCTGCCAGGTTACGCCGGCGGTGGCCGCCATAAGCACCAGGGTCAGCAGCACTAGGCTCGCCAGCTTCTGCACCGGAGTCATGCCAGCGCCCGCCGCACGCCTTCCGCCAGCACCGAATCAGGATAGGCAAACCCTGCGTTCTCGTGGTGGATAATCGCTTTGACGAAACCGGACATCACCGCCGGCTGCGTCAGGTCAACCTCGGCGCCGGGGCTGGTGCCTATGTTTGCCTCGACGGCACGCACGTAGGCCGCGGTGTCGTTCTCCACGGCCGGCGCCCAGCGACTGATGATCGCCTTTACCGTCTTCAAGCCATGCTTTCGCTGGTAGGTCAGCAGCACCTTGCCCAGGGCGCGGATGCCATTCTCAGGCGTATCGAACCGGGCGAAACGCTTCTCGATGGCTGGGTCTGGTTTGAGTTGGCCCTGCCATTGATTGGCTGGGTTGTAGTCGATGTTACCGGGGTTATTGTTGCGCGCGCCGCGGGTTGCAGTGATGGGCATAGCTTTTCTCCAGGCGAAAAAAAACCGCTCAATGGCGGCTGTGGTGTTCTGCGGAAGATCAGGCTTCAGTGCTGTATTCAGACCCCGGAAGCGGGAAACGCGCCTTGATGGCGGCCACGGAGGAAAGCCACGCGGCATAGTCTGGTTCGAGACCCTGGCTCAGTGCGTCGTAGTCAGCCTCCAGGCGAAGCGGATCAGACTCGGCCAGGTATGCGGCCCGGCGAGAAGCCAGGACAGCCTCTAGCGTTGCCCGGCGGTCTTCTTTCTGACGCTGTTCGACAGTCACCATCTTGCTGAAATCAATGTTTTTCATTGGGGAAGACTCACGTTCCCGTCAGGCGGACTGACGATATCGGCGGGGAAGTTTGCAGCGGCCGTAGCGTCCTGACGGCACGGTAGAAGTAATGTGAGGATGAGGTCGCCATTCATGCGCGTGATGTCACCGATAACGAACTCACAATCAACTGCCGAACTCGGGAGCACCGCCCCCTCAGGAATTTCTCGAAAGTCGAATCGCTCACCGTTTATAGTTAGCACGTCGCCCCGTTTCGTGATTTTTAATTCATCGTCACGGCGTTGAGCGGATAACTTAATTATCATTAGAACCACCTCCCAACAGCCAGCATCCTCACAGAAATACTTGAAGATGGCGTGGACGCACCAGATATGATGAACATGTTTGCAACTGTTCCATTCCAGCTACTGAACTCGCTCCATACAATCGAGCCTGGTAGCCGTGCGCAAAACCGAAACTGTGGGTTGCTTCCAGATACAAATGCGGCTGGCATTGCAAAGCCGGTCTCGGCGTAATAAACGCCATTAGACAGCGCTGTAAGCGCAACAGTTAAACTGAATACGTTCACACATATTTGCATTCCACACGCGTAACGCCAGTATTCTCCGGCGTTATTAGATCCGTATTCCATCAGGGCGCCAATAGGCACCCCGCCGGACTGCGATACTGTGCCAGTGATTGCAGCGGCTGCCAGTTTAGTTGCTGTGCCGGTTGTGTTTCCAGTTCCGCCCTTGTCAACAGGCAAAATATCGTAGTTGCCCGTTGTCCCCAGCGCTGCCAGCTTCGGCCCGAACTGGTTGTTTAGGTTGTTGAAGGCATCCGACAGCATTTTGTCGTAGCCCTGCACGGGCATGATGGCGTAGGCGGCACCGCTTACTGTCGGGCCTTTATATGCTGGCAGGATTGAAATAACCGTAGCGCTGGCGACGTTGGCCACCTCGTATGTAGCCCCGTCCGGGCCAACGAATGAATCGCCATTCCTGCTGCTCGCCGCAAAATCTACGTTAGTTCCGACGACTGTGGTGCTGCCATTTTGCACAGCGACTGTTCCGGCTCTTTGCCAAACCATAATTTTCTCCAGGCAATAAAAACCGCTCAGGGCGGCATAAATTTTGTTAGCTTAAATCAAGCTATTGGTTTCGCGAATATCAACGGAACAAAGAAGCTATCACCCCTAAAATCCCCAATATTCTGAAGAACTGCTGTAACCACGTTACTGGCGTAATTCCAACCACAGCTCAATTTCGAAAACGTATCATTCCCAGGAAGATCATATGCAATATTGTTTATCAGCATGTAATTCCCAGCACTCAAAGGTGCAGATGCATTCCATGTAAACGTCCACCGACCAACAGATGTATTGGTAGCACCCAAATAATTCCACCCCGTTATGACGCTGGTAATTTGTGCGCAGGGGGTTCCATTATCAAATAGTAGTTTTGAGCCCCCGTCCCATAGCCTCATCCCATAACTGGCCGTCGGTTTAGATTCATAAGCTGCTATGAAATATGTGCCGGGAGTGCTTGATTGATTTAGCCAGCCCGTCCAGTTACCAGGTGCACCTAGCATTCTTATCCATTGGAATGCGCCATTTCCGTCCGGTTTGGCAAAAATTAACGGAGGTTCCGCAGAGGTAATCGGGACGGGAAAGCTGGCCCCACCTGAATACCTTGCCGAGAACAATACGACCAGCCTTGAAAATTCAGAATCCAACGTTACAACATCTGATCCATTTTTAAACTCCAGCCCGTACGCCATCACCTGTACCTCAATACTAATAGCCTTTGAGTACCAACCCCAATTCGTCCGTTAGGCATGTTTCTATTAGAAAACCAAACCGTTACTCCTCCTTGAAGAACTTGCGCATCAAACTGCGATACAGCGGCGCTCTGCCCATCGTTACTGTTTGACCACGCCACATTCGGTAGGCAAATCGCTGTGTGAGTAGAAGGGCTTACCCCTGCAATTGGGATGTAGACATTTCGTCCAGAGTTTGTAACGAGCGCCGAATAAACAACCCTTACGGTAAACGAGTTCTCATCTAGCTCTAGATTGCCTGTAGCACTCCAAATTCTAATACCAGAACTCATTCGCTCAGATCTCCAAGTTGTACACGCTTAACTCCGTTTACATCCCAGAATCTCAGCGAGCGGTTTGTCATAACGGAACGCCCCTGACCGGCGACGATGCCGTTAATTTCGAAGGTACCGTCCCTCTTAAGAATCCAACCTTTAAGTCCTGGGTCGTAGTCATCAGACTGCAGAGCCTGGCCAATCTTAAGCATGTTGATACTGCCGTTTTCAATGAATGCGGACTTAATGAAAGTCTGGCCGCCAGTGACCGAGAACGGCGAAACCGGCACGCCATTGGCCAAGTTGAGCAACATGAACGTGTCAGCCCTGACCACGAACTGCGACGACACCCCAGAAGGATCGACCTGTAGACCCAGGCCGAAAGACGCGGCGTACTTCTGCCCGCCGGCCGTGGTTTCCATCTTCACCGACCAGATCGTCGACAGCTTGCCATTGGTATCGGCAAGCGCTGACGTGGTCTGCTGGATTGCGGCCTTGTTGGTGGCCACCTCTGCGCTGACCTGGGCTACTTGCTGAGCAGAGGCCTGCTTATTGGTGGCTACCGTGCTTTCCAGAAGCGTCACGTTGGCGGCGTTTTGGTTTACCTTGGCATCCAGGGTCGTGGTGCGCTGGGCTGATGCTTCCTCGTTTGAGGCGATTACCTTCGCTTGCGTGGCGATTGATGCCGTACTGGCCCATCCCTTCAGCGCGTCGATCTTGTCACCATTGCCGCTATCGTCCCTGGTGGCGGCTCGAAGCACGTTTAGCGTAGAACCTTGCGCAGTTACCTTGCCGTCAACGGTTTCGATACTGGTTTTGTTCAGCGCGACCTGTTGCGCCAAGGCCCCGACAGATCCAACGGTCTGCCCCACGTCTAGCCAGTAGGTAGCATTCGGTGGTGGCTTGTTGGCCGGCACGCTGGCAATGGCCTGATACAGCCGCTGCCCTTGGCGAACGGTGTCGCCAGCGACATAGGTTTTCGCTGCGTCGTACAACAGGATGTCGTCGAGTGCGTCGATCTGATCCTGCAGGCCTGGAATTTTGTTGATATCGCTTAGCAGGTCCTGGCCCAGTTCAGTCTTGCTGATCTTACCGGCGAGCATGTTCAGAATCGGCCCAGCGTCCGAACTGGCTTGGCCCATCACGCCATTCACCACCGGGTAGAACGGCCCAATGTTTCCGGTACGATCCACCAGGCGCGCCCAGAAGAACAACGTGGCGCCTGCCAGCAGTTGCTGCATGCGGTAGTCGGCCTGCGGGTAGGCCAGGTCGGCCAGCTTCGTCGCAGCCTGCAGGTTATTCGCCGGGCCATACCACAGCTCGGTGCGCTGGGTATCCTCTGCACCGGGTGGGAAGCCCCACTTGATGCTGATGCCGAACAGCTCGCTGGTGGTGGTCAGGGACGACACCGCTGGCGGCAGGCCTACCTTTCCTTCCAGGTTGGTCAGGTTGGAGCTTTTCCAGATCGACGAGATTTCGAACGCACTCACCGACCGCACGCGGGCGATGTACGCGCCCGAATAAATGCCGGTGATGTCGACGCTGGTAGAGCCGGTACGCTGCACCTTGATCCAGTTGCCGCTGTCCTTGCGCCACTCCACGTCATAGGCGATCGCGCCAGCAACGGCGGGCCAAGAGATGTTCATAGTGCTGATGGCGATGCCCTGGTTCACGGCGCAGCTCGACGTCAACGTGACGCTGGCCGGCGCCGGTACCACGGTGATCGGGATCACGCTGATTGGACGCTCTTCCAGGCGAGCACCGGTGTCGATGTGCGCGAACTTGCTTGGGTCGTACTGCACCGCCGAGATCTCGAATACACCAGGTTCTGGCCGGGCCACGCTCACGACCCGATACAGCGGGATGGCCAAGTCGTCAGCATCCAACGCCCACACCAGCTCGGGTTCTGGCGCCACTGAATAAGCCACGGTTACGGTGACCTGCCGTCCACTGACCAGTTGAACGGTACGCCCCTCACACTTGCCATCTGGCAGGTTGAGGATGAGTCGGTCGCCGGACTTGGCCTGCGTGTCACGGTCCAAGGTGATGACCTTGCCGTTCACCGCTGAGATACGCCCGCCCACCGGCCGACCGGCCAGCAGTTCGTCCGCGATCGGGATCACGTACCCAGGCAGCGGGATTCGACCGTCGAGGCCTACCTTGAAGGTAACGGCCCGGTCCTTGGAGTTGGTCAGCAGCGCCCACTTGCCACGGCGCTGGGCCTCGGATTCGCGCGTGCAGCCAATCGCACTGATCTCCAGCGGGTTGTCGCCGTAGCGCCGCTGCAGCTTCTGGTCAGTCACAGCAGTGACGTCTGTGTCGTAGTTGTTCAGCGGGTTGTCGTAGCTGATCAGCGCCCTGGTGTAACGAGTGCGCTCCGACGCGCTGGAGTAAATGAACGGCTGTCGCCCCTCGGTGATGACATTCGCGCCGGTATAGGCGAAGTCGAAGTCAGTCGCGCGTGGCATATCCGACAGGGTGAACACCTGGCCCTGGGCCCAGTACGTCATGCCTCGGTAAATGGCGGAGATGTCACGCAGCAGAGACCAGGCATCGGCCTTGCTCTGCAGGTTCAAGTTGCAGATGAAGCGCGGCTCCATACCGCCCTTTCCGTCCGGCACCAACTGATCGCAGTACTGCGAGATCCGGTAAAGCTCCCACTTGTCGACCATCCAAGGCTTTATGCGGCGGCCAAGGCCAAAGCGGTCGTTGGTGGTAATGCCAAGCGTCGCCCAGGTCGGATTGTTGGTGTAGGCCTCCTTGAAGGTACCGTCCCACACGCCGCTGTATGTGCGCGATGCGCAGTCATAGTTGCTCGGCACCGACCATTTTCGAGCCTTGCAGCCCACAGTTACCGCCGGAATGCTGCGGAACTGCTCAGCCGAGAACTCGATGTAGAGCAACGCGGTGTTCGGGTAACGGATCTTCGCGTCGATCACCTCGGTGAAGCCGGCGATCTGCATGGTGTCGGAGAATTTGGCAGGACTATTTTTGTTGGCTGTCAGTCGCGTGATTCGCATCAGCCAGCCAGTGTTCGCTTTGGGCAGATCAATACGGCGACTGCGCTCGTATAGGCTGGTTGTTTTGCCGTCGACAGCCTCGCTCAATACCTGCTGGTAGGCACCGCCGTCAGTGGCCAACTCAACTTTGTACTCAATGCGGTACCCGTTGATGTTGTTGCTGGCATCGACGGACTGGAGTGCCGGCCACGCAAAGCGAACACGCACGGCGGAAAGCTGGGTGTCACTGATGGACTTGACCCACGGAGTACCGCTACGCAGTTCGGTGCCGATCGTTGTTTCGTTCGCGACAGATGGAATACCCTGGATATAGGTCTGGTCGACCGCGCCAGTACGCCACTCCCACTTCACGTTCGGGAAGTTCATGTTGCCTTGGGGGTCTTGCAGTGGGGTGTTGTCGAGATAAATGTCGCGCGCCGTAGGCGTGCCTTCAAACTCACCCTCCCCTATAGCGATCAACATTTTGGCGATGGCAACGGAGCGCAGGCTGTCCGGGGCCTCAGTTGGCGTTTTTGGTTTCTCTTCGCCGCCCTTGGCGCCGTGGATGTCAATCTTGCGTGCTGCGCCCATGCTTTTCTCCAGGCAATAAAAAACCGCCTCAGGGGCGGCTTCGGTGGTTCAGGTATTGGCTACATCTGGTCTTCTGCGAAGATGGCGGCACTGATGATTGCCCCACCCCAGCGGCGCTCGCCGATGCAGAGCGGTACTGGGTTACCGGATGCCGTTGTGTTCTTGGCACTGCCGAAGGCGTAGCCAGGCGTGTTCTCGGGGGCGGCGCTGGTCTTGAGTCCGCCAGCCTGCGGGCTGAGCATTTGGATTACGCCGCCGGCGACGAGCCCGATACCTGCGCCGATAAGCGGTGTGCCGAAAGGCGTTGCTGAAAAAATCACACCCACAACAATCAAAATTGCTCCGACGATGGTTTGAAGAATACCGCCGCGCTTGCTGCCTACAACCACGGGGGCAATGCGGATGTCGCCGGCGCCGTTATAGCTCAACTCCCTCTCGCCTATATTGCGCTTATCGCGGAACACAGCGAACTCAAGCCCGCGCGACTTGGCGTTAGACAGGAACCGCTCGAACCCCGGGATTTGCACACATAGTGCCTTGATGGCCTCGGCGGGCGACTTTACCGCGAGCCTGAAGGACTTCCCGAACTGACGGAGTTGCCCGTGAAGTCGAATCGTTGTCATAGGTTGGTAATTGATCGCTGATGCCTGCATCACTTTCTCCGGACAATAAAAAACCGCCCGGAGGCGGCTTCATGGCTTTCTTGGTTCAGTTGTAATCGACATAGGGGCCAATGTAGAAGCCGGCCATGTCGCCACTGATACGGTACAGGCTTTCCTTTCCAGGCTGCACCGTCGCCGCGATCGTTCGAATTGCGGCGCCTGCGCACAAGCCAGAGCCCGCCAGGCCAGCGCCGAGATTGGGCGATCCCGGCGGAAGGTAGAATGTAGCCCGCTGACCAGTACCGATTTTTGCAGCCCTGCGGCCGTCGACATAAACAACAATGTCGCAACCAGAGCCGACCGCGCCGGAGTCGCGCACCACGGTGATTTTTCCACTCTCGCCAGCTGGTTTAGTCTGGAAGGCATAAACCTCGTCCGACGGGACCGGCTTGGCATCCAGCACCGAGATCGCCGATGAGGCACACCCTGCCAGCATCGCCACCGCTACCGTCGCTATCAAAATCCGCATGTCGTTCCCTCTTTGGTTTGGCGAGAACACTAGCATGTACAAAAGAGCGACGCGAAAAACCCATGCTGACGCAGCCCAGCGATTCACTGCCAGAATGCCGGTGTGACTCTCAAAGCTCTCGGACTATTTTTTCTGCATGGCAGCGGAATTCGCTTTCCTCAAACGCTCGCTCATAACTTTTTTATCGTAGGCGTCCCTGGCTTTCATCGTTTCACCTGCTGCATTGATCCAGTCATTTGCTGTGCAACCAGATATCACGACTGTGTTGCTAAATACCATAGTTAGCAATAGGGCTCTTTTCATCGAATGCTCCAGAAATAATATTTACATATATATTATTGATATATCGAGACTTTTCCATTCCTCTAAGGACGCATACTCACCTGTTGCGTACGCACCAGTATAGATTTGGCCAGATCGATGTCGCTTATCACAATTTCCGGATGAGAGCTGCGAAACTCCCTAATCGAAGCCTCAATATACGGGCCTCTAATCGCACCATCGCTAGCTACGAAGCAGTTAGCATCGTCTTCGGTAGCCAAAACCAACTTCTTATCTCGCGAGGTCAAATAGGTCGTCGCTGAGGTTGTTCCGGAGGATATCGTTTCAGCCCAAAAATCATTGATAGCCATCGCGGACCCCGGCAACAGCATAAAAGAACAGCCAAATACAGCAAATAGCTTATGCATAAGCACCCTCTTCTAATTTATTCTTGAGAGAATTCGTACAGCCACGCTTTTAACGACTTGTAGATCAATCCAATCCCCCTACAAATCATCCAGAACTGTATCTAAAACCAAGCAAGCCACTCCAAAAGCCTCAACTAGTACCCAATGTTTGAATTCACCAGTTATGGCTGTGACTGCAAATGATATCCCGCAAGCGCCAATCAGAAGCTTCGGCCAAAGTCGCTGGTATGCCAGCCACAACTCACCACGTTCAGTTGATGGAGCGGATTGCTCCGTCCGTTTGGGCCGCAGTCTGCCGTCTTCCATAGCGTCATCGAAAACCGTATGAGCGTTTACCCCCTCTTTGGGATTTACCCTAAAAGAGCCTCTTTTCAGTCCTGCCCAAAGGAACAGACCTTGCCGCTGCTCACTGAGCTAGTACCAGCGGCTTCAGAGTGCAGCTCCATCAAGCCTTGCAAGATGAATCGATTCATCGTTATAGTATAACGCTCGCTAAGCCTTGACAACCCTAAGGTGATGAGAGTGAAAAACCTGGGATTGCCACTGGCGAGACCTGTTTTCTTGGATAAGGATTAATCAATATGAAGTCGGCACAAATACTGGCAGCATCAGCTTTAACCACACTTATGCTAAGTGGTTGTTCAATATTAGACGCAGTGGATACACTGAGGTCTTTCAGTTCGGACCCACTTGTGAAAGCTGCTACTGAAGATGAAAGAGCGACAAAAAAATCTGTCATGGCCGTAGGAAAACAACCAACTAAAACACAACCTACGAAGATGATTCAGGGAACCTGCTACGACTTCACGTTAGCGAACGGAGAGAAAACCTCCCCTTTTTACGTAGCATTTAATAAAAAGGACCAGGTAGTAGCAGCATCCTTTATAACCTGCGCTGAAGCAGAATCTAAAGGCGTAATCAATAATGAACTACCCCATATAGAGCGAAAGAAATAATTATGCCGCGTGATGGTCATGCGTATCGCCGCAACTAACCACTTCCAGTTTCGGAGACATGACCGTCACTTTTATCTAGCAAAACTCAGTATTCCAAATTTGCATCTCGCTCACGTAGCGTTGTGAGGTTTGCTTGCCCTTTTTCTGCGGCCTTACTGCGTCACTTTCGTTTTTTGGCGTCTTTGTGTCTGAGGATTAGGCAAGTTCTATCTGCCCATGGCCCGCCAAAAATTATGATTTCGGACGGCCTACCGTAAAGGTGATGTAGCAAGAATGGTCCAGGACCAAACGTAACCGCATCTTCACCAGGTAGCGCCGGATCGGTGCCCAGGTAAATCCCGGCGTGGTTCGGGTGCACCGTCCGACCAACCTGCATAACGATCATGTCGCCGCGCTGAGGGCTGTCTACGCGCACGAAGCCTGCCGCCTCGTAGTTCGCCTCGTACAGGCTGGTGTTCTCGGCGCCCTCCCACCAGCCATCGGTGCGCTGGAAGGCTTCGAACTCGAGCCCCCATTCACGCTGGTACCAGTCAGCGCAGACCTGCCAGCAGTCCCAGGCGCCATGTACAAACGGCCGCTTGAGCAGCGGCGTGCGGCCGGTTGGGGTGATCGTGCGCAAATCCCCCTCGGGCCACGACAGAATGTGCCAGGGCAAAGCCGTGGCCTCGCACATGGCGAAGTCATGCGGTGACGGCCTGCTGGTGGCGTCCGGGTGCGAATGGACAATGCCGAGCACCTCGCCCAGGTCTTCCGCCGCGGCATAGTCCTCAGGATCGAGCCGAAACTCTTCGTTCGGCTCCGTGGCGATGTTTCGGCACGGGAAGTACTTCTGCTTTCGACCAATGGCCAGCAGCAGGCCGCAACATTCTTTCGGATACTCCGCTGCCGCATGCGCCTGGATCGCCGCAATGATGTGCTTGCGCATGGTCAGCTCCTGGCAATGAGGGACACGGCGGGGAATCCGCCGAAGGAAAGTTCGTTGTTCTCGCCGAAGCGCAACTTGCAGGACGACAAGCAACCCTTGCACTGGTCCTTGGCCGGGTCATCCGTGGGATTGTCCTCATCGTCGAACATGGACGCGCCGGTGTATCCGCAGTCCGGCCCTCGGTAACCATTGGTCATGGCCCAGTGGCAGAACGTCGTCATTTGGCGCCCGGGCAGCCCGTGGTTATCGATCTCGCCCGGGGAGGACAGCTCCCAGACCACCGCCTCGCCGTCCTCGCTGGTTTTCTGGTCGATGTACCAGATCTCCAGCGCTTCCTGGGTCGGATCAGCAGTGGGGTTGCCTTCGGGGAAGTTGGCTGCGTCCAGGTACTTGGCCAGTGTCTCGCGGACTGTGAGCTTGAACTTGAGCATGTCCTCGAAAGCCAGGCACAGCGCCGTGACGCGCCCGTTGACGTTGCCGGCGGCGAACGTCGGCCTGGTGGCCGTGCCGTCGCTGTTGGAGCCGATGCCTTCGATCTGTACCGGCCAGGCCGCATATTCGGCGCCCTGCCACCAAATTGACTTGGCTGGCAGATCTTCTTCCGAATGCTCGTAGGCAAGCAGTTCCTCGGGCGTGTGCGGAATTGCGTGCCCATGGAAGCGCAGGTAATCCGCGCCGTACTCGGTGCCGTCAATTTCGAACAGGCGAATCTCGCCGCCGGGCTCCAGTTTCTGGATGTCCGTGATCAGTGCCATGGGCGGTTATCTCAGGGGTGAAAGGTTTGCTGGAAGGTGGCGGTGATGGCGTAGACCTGGCCGCCACGGTGAACCGGCTTGTAGCCGTTGCACTTGTAGAGACCAAGCTCGCCGAGGGGCGGCGTCCAGAGAAAGCCTTTTGCCCCCTTATGCCTGTCGAGGAACTTCCTTATCTCCAGGATACGAGATGCCATACCGGTAAACGTAACCGGCCAGGATTCCGACTGATTATTCAGTCCGTCCTCGACCGACTGCTCATAGCCATCGCCGAACTTTTTGGAACGGACGCGCTGGGTGATTTCCCCCTCCGCGCCCTTCTCCGTTGCCCAGGTGAATCGCTCGATTGCCATCAGCGCCCCTTGATTGCTTTGTTGATGACGCCGCCCTGGCCCATGTCCTTGTTGCGCAGTTGCTGATACTTCTGCTCAACGAACGCAGCCAGTTCTTTGCCAAACAGATCGTAACCAGGTGCGTCGGCGGAGGATGATGCGTTACCGTCTCCGTCGATATGCACTTCGACATTGATCTGCGTTGCGCCCGCCCCGCCGCCGCCCATCGCCATAACCCCCAGCTTGCCGCTGGATGTCCGGGTCAGCGGCATGATCGCCTCCGGCCCCGCCTCGCCAGCGATCCCTGTTTTGCCGTTGGCCATACCGAACGCCGTGGGCTTGCTGACAATGGTGTTGGTGAAGGCACCACCGTCGGCGAACATCTGTACACCCCCCGACCAGGCGCCACCCAAGGCTTGCGGGAAGTACGAACCGGAATAGCCGCCAGCCGAAGCGCCGAGGTTTGACGACGCGGCCCCCGCAGACCCGGCCGCCAAACCGTTGCCGGCGGCGCTACCACCGAAGTAGCTTGCCGCTGCACCCACCAGGTTTCCCAGCAATGCCGAGCTGGCCTGGCGTGTGGCAATGCGTGCCATGTCCGCCAGGATCGACTTGGTAAAGTCAGCGAACGACGCTTTGCCTGATACGGCGAAGTTAACCAGCGAGTCCTCCATTGAGCTGAAGGCATTGCCGAATAGGCTTTTTGTCTGGCCGGCGATGTTGTGCGCCGAGTCAAGATAGTTGTCCCAGGCAGCTGCCGCCCCCTTCGTCCAGTCGCCCTGGGCGTTCTCTACATCCGCGTAGTTCTGCCGGATCTGGTCGGTAGCCGCCTTGTTCGCGTCTGCGAGCGCTTGCGATTTGCGGGTGAACTCTTCCTCCGACATATTCCGCGATGGGTCGGACTTCTGGTTGGCCAGCTCCAGCGACTGCTGAGCAAACCGGTCTTGCTGGCTGTTCAGCTCTCCGCTGAGTGCGTTTTGGCGGTCACCCTGACCCACGCCGAGAACCGCGCGCTGGCCGGCGAGCTTCAGAGCTCGCTGTTGCTGCCCCAGAGCCTGCACGTAGGTGCTGATCGCGCGCTCTTGCTTGGCCAGGCGCCCGGTCTCGTTGGTCGCCAGGACTTCAAGCTGGCTGTCAGCGTCTTTCTGCGCTTTGACCATCCCCGCGCGCGCGTCAGCGATCTTCTGGTCCAGCCGGATGCTTTGCGCGGCCGATGTGGTCTTCTTGCCCTTGGCAGCCTCCAGCGCCAAAATCTCGGCCTCGTAGGCTGCCGTTACCTGGTCGCGTTCGTTGCCGATGAGAGCTTGGCGCCGTAGCAGGTAATCGGCCTCGGAAAGCAGGCCGGCCTTTTGTGCCGCGTCCAGTTCCTTCTGATAGTTTTTGTAGGTGTCGGTGATCGCCGCCAGGTCGTTCTTGGCGTTGTTGAAACTGGTTAAGTCGACCTGGGAACCGGCGGCCTTCTGGTCTTTGAACTTGTCGTTGATATTGGCGATGTTTTTGTCGACCGTTGCCTGAGCCAGGCGAGGATCGTTCGGCGCTACCTTGCGGATATCGTCGAGTTGTTTCTTGTAGTCCTTGAGGGCGTCGGCGCGTTTCTGCTCATTCGTCCATGACGATTTAGTCAAAGCATCGATTTTAGCCATCGACGACACGGCTTCGCCTTGGGCCTTGGCCTGGTCACCCTCCCACTTGGCGATATCGGCTTGGGCCGCCTTCTCATCTTCCAGCATGTTTAGGCGGTCTTGCCGAAACTCAATCAGCGCGTCTTTGGACTTTTTGTTTTGGAACAACCCGTCCATGTTTTGCGCTTCAAGCAGGTCCGCCTTCGCGCTTTCAATATCCGCGTTGATGTCGCGACGACCAATATTCTTGATCCCGTCGGCGGCGCGCGCCACGGCGTTGTAAGCCTTTTCCCAAAGACTGAGGTTTGCCAGAATCTTCGGAGTGCGCTCATTGATCGCATCAGCGTAGGCATCGGTCGCGAGCTTTACGGCGCCGGCGTGATCGCCTTGCTTCTCAAGGGCCACGATTTGCGAGTAAACCGAGGCAGTCAGGTAGTGATACTGCTCGTTTAGCGCAGCGGACGCCTTGACGGGGTCGTCTGCCAGCTTGGAGAACTCACCGACTGTCTCACTCACAGCTTTGCCAGTCGCTTCCTGCATCGACACGGCGGCCTGAGTGATCTCGGTAAAGCTCGCACCTGCGATCTTCCCGTTGTCAGCCAGCAGAGCCAGGACAGAGGCTGCTTGCCCCGTAGAGCCGACAGTAGCGCTGACCTGGCGCGCCATATCGCCGAGCTGTCCGGCACTGACGCCTGCGTAGTTGCCGGTGAGGATCAGCGACTTGTTGTATTTGTCGGTTTCGGCCCTGCCCTGAACAAATCCATAAGCGAGTGCGCCGACCGCTGCTACAGCAAGCCCAATAGGCGCGGCCATGGCTGCGATGCGAACGGCCGAGGCGCCGGCATTGGTCCCGAGTTCCAGAACGTTATGTGCCGCTACACGAATGTTTCCTTCAGCCAGAGCATTGCCGAGCTGAACCACGTTCTGCCTGGCGGCCTTGGTGTTCAGTCCAAGGCCCGCAAACGCCGAACTCGTCTTGTCGATCTCGGCATACTTGCCATCGATCTTCTTTAGGGCCTGGTTGTATTGCTCTTGGTTGATACGCCCGGCATCCAGATGTTTGCCCAGTTGCTCTACCTGGGTATCCAGCTTGGCCAGGGCCGCGCGAGCCGGGTCGATGGCACCCAACAGACTGTTGAGGGCCTTCTGCTCATCCATGGCCGACTTGGCCAAGGCCACCTGCTGCTTGTCGAGCTGAGCCGAGATCTTCGCTGCCTCAGCCTCGCCATAGGCGCCGGTCTTGGTCAGCTTGGCGAGAGCGTCGCGCTGCTTTGCCAGGTCCTGGGTGGTTTTGGCGCTGGTAGACAGCGACTTTTCCAGCGCCTGCATTTCGTTCATCAGCGAAACGGCAGACTGCTCGGCCCGGCCTCCGGCCTTGGCCATATCATCCAGGCTCGTTTTAGCCTGGATTGCATCGGCCGAGTCGATCTTGACGCCGAGTTCTGCAATGTTCATCGACTCACCTTGAATAAGTGCCCGTGGTTACGGGCTGTTTTCCCTTTCCTCCGCCATGACGCGCAGGGCCTCGCCTTCCAGCACCTGAATGTCAGGGAAGATTTCAGCGAGTTTCTTTTTCTTGATGCCGAGGAACCCGGCTACGTCGCGGATGCAGGTGTAGTCGAGACCGATCGCGCCGCCGGCGCCCGCCCTCCACTGAGTCGACATCCGGTTGAACAGGAAGAACGCCGGCCAGTTGCAGGGCCATACCTCGGTCACCTCTTCAAGGTCACCCGGGGAAAGCCCAAACAGACCCATCAGTTCAGCAGGTGCCGCCGGCGCGTAGAGTGCGCGGGCGGCGTCTGTCAGTTTCCCAGGCGGGCCTGGCTGAATGCGTTCTGGTAGGCGTTCACGACTGCCTCAGCAGCGCCCTGACAGGACTTCACCAATGCCAGGATGCTCTTATCGTCGAACTTGTCATCGAAGCCCCAGCCGACCACCAGGTCCTTGATCTGCTGCGCTTGCTGCTCAGTGTCAGCGGCTACGATTTCGGAAAGCGTAGGCTTATCGCCGAGGGCGGCCTGTGCCTCGTCACGCTTCAGGGTCCATTCATCGAACAAGGCGGCAAGCCCTGGACGATCCCGATACTTGAAGGTGAACTCGATCTTCTCGGGCTCGCCCCCAACGATAGGGATCGACACGAAGGCCTTGAACGTCGGGTTCTGGGCGATTCTGATCTTTGCCATGGGTTATGCCACCGCAGTCAGGTAACGGGTCGGTTCGCCCTGCAGCGCCAGGTTCACGGTCCGGGTCAGCAAGTTGCTGCGAGACACAGTCGGCTGGTTGGAGAACGATGTGAAGGCGCCGTAGAACAGCGTGTCGTTACCTGGCAGGTTCAGGCGCGCGGCCTGAATAGTCTGGCTGGCATCCGCTGCACGCAGGATGGCGTTGAACGCCTGGCCAGGGTCATCTGCAATGGTCAGCGCCAAGCTCGCGGCAGCCTTGTCGGTTGGCATCTGGCGGCCCTGCTTGTCTTCCAGGAACACCACGTCCAGATAGTTCTGGGTGCCGCCGGCGAAAGCCACGTCAGTGATTTGCGGAATCTGCACCCAGGTCAGCACCTTCTTCAGCGAGCCGATGCCGGAGCCGGCCGGATAGACCTGCGCGTCGGTAGTGTCGACCCCTTCGAGGGTGATGGCGGTGGCAGTGGCGGCCTTGACACGCACCACCCGATTGCCCAGGCGAGTCCAGCCGGATGTGACGATCACGATGTCGCCAGCCGAGAGCGTGCCGCCAGTTACAGTGGCCACGGCTTCAGCCGCGTTGCTCAGCGCCGAAAACGGGATGTCCGGGCCATAGGTCGCACCGTGCTGGAAGGTGCCGCCGTCCGGAATTTTGTAGCCCATGGGTATTTCCTCTTTGCAGATATGAAAAAACCCGCTCAATGGCGGGTTTGTGGGTTTGCCCAATGGGCGGGATCAGTTCGTGTCGGCTCGGTACAAGAACGAGACCGGGACGGTGTAGGTTGAGTCGCCGGTGATACCGGGGCCCTGGTCGACTGGGGACATGGTCACCACGGTGACAGCGCTCTTCGTGTCCCTGGCGTATAGCGGGAACAGATCGGTCAGTCCAGCCGCTATAGGGTTCGTCTTGGCCTTGCCGGTGCCCGCCGGCGCGATGATGCTGACCTGGAAAACACCGGTGAACAGCCGGTGGTCACCGCCGAGCGTGTTGCTTGCGGTGTCGCCCGGGATAGTGAAGGCTCGCAGATAGGTCTCGCCCGCCGCCGGCGTGTAGGCCGTGTTATCGAACACGATCTTCAGCTTCTCCGGCCTGGCAGCGTTCCAGGCGATTAGCTTGGCCTCGTAGATCGAAGCGATAATTGCGTGACTCATACCTGGTTGTTCCTGATGGCCTCCAGCACTATCTGCTGAAAGCGAGCCACGGTGACCCGAACCATGCCGCCGGGGGCCTGGGTGGAATGGCCGAACTCCAGCGGGATCGCGTAGGGCAAATTGTTGATGATGTAGGCGATCTGGCCGGCGGTGAAGTCGCTCATTGCTGCAACCAGCGCCGCTGTAGTTTCGGCGCCGCTCGGATCCACCTCGTCAAAGGTGACGCTCTCAACCACGCCGAGCGATATGTGCCAGTTCGCCCGGAACCGGCCGCCGACGTAGCCCTCTGGCGCCTTGATGTCCATGCCGTCGTTGAGCTTGCGGCCCTTCTTGAGCCTGCCGCCCTTCGTGAGGTTGGCCGGGTCACCGCGCAGCGCGCTGTTGTGATCATCGACGGCCTTGTTGTACTGGGTGGCCACTGCGTTCTGCGCCCAGATCTCCGGGTTACCCACGGGGGACATCCGTATCAGGCTGCTGCCGACCTCGATGATAATTTCACGCACGCTGGCATCGATGGCTTCGCTGGCCTGCGAGGCGAACTCGGCCAGGCTCAGGGCGAAGCTACCGGACTGGCCGGCGCCTGCCCGGCTCATGATCGCACCTGCAATTCATAAAGGATCGGCGTGCCCGCCGGATTGATCTCTTTCAGAGGAGGTACGATTGACCATGTGCGGCCTTGGGCTACGACTTTGTCGAGCAGACCCGGCACCCAAGCCAATCCTTGCGCGGCAATCTTGAGCTTCTTGTCGCCCTGCCTGATGAGGCTGTTGTTCTGGAATTCCAGGCCGGTGAAGTCGAGCAGGATGCCGTGGGCGATCTGCTCGATGGTTGCGCCAGGCGCTTCCCCGCCCGTCTCCGGGTCGTACTCGCCCGGATCAGTCTTGCTGATGGTCACGGGCTGGCCGAACTCTGTGATCATATCCAGAGCCATCACGGCCATTTCGTCGTAGAAGGCCATGGTGGCTCCAGATGTAAAAAGCCCAGCAGGGTAGCTGGGCTTTATCGATACTCAGGCAGAGGGTTAAGACTCGCCCAACGACTTTTTCCTTGCGTTTCTCTCTTCAAAAAGCTTATCCGCGAGATCTGCGGCAACTCGAACAGCTCTGTCGTGACCGCCGTCAAGATTAGCAACAGCGGCAAGGGCGGCGGCTGCATATTTATCCCAAATTTCCAACTCGTGAACCGTAAGCTTGAGCGACATGAAATACTCCTCCCTGTATTGAGGGGTTAAAACTATCTCACGCTCGGACAGCGAACAAGCCCCTTCTCTTCAGATAGTCGGCAAACTGCGTAGCGCTCGGTCGATCCGGCGCCGCCGGCAGCAGTCGGTTGCTGGTGGACGGGATCGCCGCGTACTGTCGCGTTACCGCCCCCTCAACACGATCCAGCAACACAGCACCTTTGCGCTTCTCCACCGGGTCGATATCGTCCTGATGAATTTCAGCGGCCAGGGCCATCTGGCCGTACTGGATGCGCGCCGGCATGTAGTTGTCTGGCTTGATCTGGTAGTCCAACTCAACACCCCGGCGCGGCCAGGCCAGCGCCTGCTCGCTGCTCATCTTGCGCCCCTTCCAGGTCATGCCATCCATTGCCAAGGCGGCCCGGCGCAGCAACGCTTCTTGCTCGCGAATACCTGCAGGGATGATAGTGCCGAACTTCACGGCATAAAGGGCCAGATCCTCGGCACTCGCGTAGCTTTCGGCGTCAGGCTTACCGGTGCCGTCCTCGATGATGAGTGTCATGCGTCAACTCGCTGGAATGTTTTGGGATTGGCGGCCGCGTCACCGGCAGCCAGCATTATCACGCCTTGGTCAGATCAGCGACGAGCTTTTCCAAGGATTCTTTCGAGGCGTTGGCCCGATATGGAACCTTGGCTTCGTCCAGCTTAGCCTTCAGCTCGGCGATTTCCTTCGCGTCCGGGTCGTCCAGGCGAGCCTTGGCGGCCTGCTGGAGAAGGTCGTCCACTTGCAGTTGCAGAGCCTTCGCCTTTTCTGCTTCGCCATCACGCTCACGGATGAGGCTTTCCACGCCCGCGCTTACCTCCTCGAACACCTGAAACAGGCGGCCAGCGATAGGACCAAGCTCGCCTTCGGGGCGCACCAGTTCCTGATCAGCGAATGACTCGACAATCAGGCCAACAGACTCAAGCTCGGCGCGGAAGGCTTCGATATCGACACTGGAATTACCGCCGCCGATCAGCAGCACGGTAGGCAGCTCCTTGATCGTCACGTCGGGCACTTCGTCGGCGGCATCTTCACGACTTTCGGTAACGCTTGCGTCGACGATGCGCAGGCCGCTTGCTTTGGCGAGTGCCTTCACGTCCTCCTGGTACTGGTGGAATGGACCAGGCAGATACCAGATGTTCTTGTTGCTCATGATCGTGTCCTCGCCAAGCCGGGCACTGGGCCCGACTCAGCTGTCAGGGTTACTTAGAGGCGTCACCGATCAAAGCCACACCGGCGGTGTGCTTGATGCTGGTGGCGGTCTTGTCCCAGTTGGTACCGGTCGCCAGTTCGGCGTCGGTTGGCGACTTGCCGCCGGTGGTGGTGTCCCAGGTGTAGCCCTTCAGGCCCAGGCCAAAGGTGTAGTCGGTTTGGAGCGTGGTTTCGATACGCTCCTTGCCGTTGGTGGTCTGGACGTTGCTGATGATGTCGCGGCCGTCGTGGACCAGCGCAGCACCTTGCACCAGGGACAGGATGATTTCTTTGTTCGGGGTGCCGGCCTGCATCAGCGCCGGGGCATCCGTCACCACGGAGATCTTGCCCAGAATATCGATCACGCGGACGTTACCGGCCTGGAACAGCTGGTTCTGGTTTGCCAGGTTTTGGCCGACCAACTTGTGGTAACTGGTGCCCTGCATCACCTGGGTTACCAGGTTCTGACTTGCGTCGCCGAACTTCGCGTGTGCGTTGTTGAGGCCAGCGTAGGTGATGCCTACGGTAGCCGACACATCGTTGACCGCGGCTGCCTGGGCGGTGATTGCAGCTACCAAGGCGGCGATCGCGGTGTTCAGCTGGTCCTTCAGCAGGATTTCAGCGAACGCGCGGCTGGCGACCTCGATGCCTTGGGCGGTTGGTCGCTCTAGCCAGGTCATCTGCGACGGCTCGTAGCGGATCGGACCGAAGCCACCGGCGACCTTCACCGAAGTATTCTTCAGCTCAGTCAAATCGGTTGCAGCGACAGCGGCGTTCGTGCTGTAGCGATCCACGCGGCGCTGGGCTGCGGCCAGGGTCTGGAAAAACGACTCCTGAAGGAAGTCACCAGTGAAGCCGTCCGGCGACAGCACGATTGCACCGCGGCTGGCGGCGTTGAAAGCGGCGAGATACTGATCCAGCGTCTCGAGAGTCGCCGGCATGATGTATTCGTTGAAAACCTGCATTTGCGACAGGGACATGAGTTATTTCCTTACGATTGTGGGAGATCCGGGAACCGGCTCGCGATCGCGGCCTGTCGTTCCTCTTTGGTGCCGCCGATTTTTCCTTTTGCGGCCCCGCCGCCACCTCCAGCACCAGCAGCCCCGCCGCCAGATGCCTTACTACCCGCGATCAACGGCGCGAAGGCCGTGTCGTTTGCGAATTCTGCTTTCAGCTCATCCAGCGTTGCCGCCGAGAGCTTGCCCTGCTGGTCGAGGACGACCACAACAGGCTTCCCGTCGCGCTGCTCGACGCTCAGACGGCGTTCGATGTGCGGCAACAGGGCTTTGGCGCTGCCCGGGATTGCCAGGGCAGACGCGATGTCAGTAGCGGTACGGCCGACGGTCAGATCCCGGATCTGAGTGCTCAGCGTTCCACGCTCCTGTTCCAGCATGCCGTTCAGCTCAGCTTCGCGGCGGTTGTACTTTTCGGACCAGGACTTTTCTAGTTCTTCGACGTTGCCAGATTTGCGAGCGGCTTCTTCACGCTCGGTGCGGGCCAGTTCTTCGGCTTCGCGCGCTTTCTTCTCGGCCAGTTTTTTCTCGCCGAGCAGCTCATCAACCTTGGCCTTCAGGCCCGATACATCTTCTTGCTGCGGCAAACCTTCAATGCCGAGTACGAACTTGCCGTCCTTCTCGGTGTAAAGAGCGCGCACGGCTTCATCTACCCCTTCCAGGGTATCCAGTTGGAATTTCAGCATTGGTTGTCTCCCAGAGACGTAGGTGCAGGCCCTGCCTGCGGATGTGAAAACCCGATATCCGAGATAAATCCAGATTGGATTTTTTCATTTATTTCATTTAATATTTCGCTTCTCACACGAAACGAGAACGCAACATGAACAAAAAACATCAAATAATCAGTGATCAAGAGGGCAAACCACTGTTTGCTCTGATCCCATACGAGGAATACGTAATGCTTCAAAAAAACATAACGGAGCGGAGTGCAGCTCCCACAAAAACCACTCTCCTGTCGGATGACGGGCTGCGCATTTCATTGCCCCACGCACCGGGCGAGCATATTGATCTCGTCCGGCTGGTCGACTATTGCGTCCGGACAAGCCAGGTGAGCATGGGCGCGGACGACGATCTCGACGAGGTGCGGAAAGAGTACGGTGAAAGCTTTCCAGTAAATATGCGCGCGCAGGCACTAGCCAACTTCGACGCTCGGCAGATGGGGTCGCTGGACCCTCTGATTCGGGCGAAATTTCTGCCGAAGAACTCACCGTATCGCAACACCATGCAGGCAACCACAGAGGTGGTAAACGCGCTGGTGAGCACTGGGATCTTCAATCCTACAAAACGAAAGTTCGATTTTTACCGGCCCGTGAATGCTCTCGACTTCAATCTCGACGCAGCCAAAGAATTTCTTGCGGGGAAACCGCCCGTCCAAGACCCCATCAATCCGTACTTCTGGTACAAATCGTCGATCGACAAGGGCAGCGATTGATCCCTCAAACACCTGCGCGCTCGAAAGCCAGCGGCTCAAGGGCGCGCATTTGTGCGAGGGTCAGTGGCGCAAAGTTGCGATCAAGCTGCAGCTCGCCAAAGCGCTCGACACTCAATCCACCTTCGCGAAAAAGCCTCGCCCGCATCGGCCCGATAGCCTTGTCCTGAAATACCGCCGGCTGCTGCTTGAGCCAGTCGTAGTAGCTGAGGTCGGCCCTCACCTGCTGGGCGCCGGCGTCACCAGTGGATGCGCGCGTGGCGTCCTTGGCGAACAGAGCGCTGAAACGCGTCACCGCCACCACCGTAGAGCGGCAGTTGATGTGGATCGGCGGCCTCGGCCCTTCCGTCAGCTTGAACCGGCGCTTATCGAGCGTCCGGCACTGGCTGGTGGTCTTCGAATCCAGGGTGCTGACCCACTCCACAGACTGCACAACGTCGCTGTTTTCCTTCAGCGTCTCCATGCGCGCCTGAGTGGCGACGTGCTGCACTGCCGTCCGCACGATGGCGCCGGCGTTGCGGTTGGTCGTGGCCAGGATACCGTCGTTGTACTGGAGCGCCTTGGTGCCTCGAATGTTCTTGATGATCTGGAAGTTCGTCTGGCCTTCGAAGAAGCCCTGCCTGATCGCGCCTGTGAGGCGTTGCCGCTCGGTTGCGGTGAATCCATCAATGAACGACTTGAGCAGCTTCCCGCCATCAGCGCCGCGCACACTGAGCGGATTGGTGAGGATCGCCGCCCTGATTGCCGCCGCACCTGGCACCGCAGCGTCGAAGGTGATGCCCGCCGGCGCCGCCCGAGTCAGGCTGGTAGCTTCAAACTCGGCCTCGTAGTTGGCGATATCCACGAGGTCGAGGTTCAGCTTCTCGCTGTACCGGTCGAAAATGCCCAGCAGCAGGCTATCAACCTCGCTCAGCAGCCGCTCCAGGCGGGCGACGGTGTAATCCGTCAGGTCCGCCCGGGTCAGCCGCTCACGAATCGAGCGGTCAATTTCCTTCAGGAAGGGAGCGAACTTCGCAACCTCTCCCGACTTCAGCTGCTCCAGAAAGACGGCGTGCCGGATGGTGGCGTCAAGGATTGCTTGGTTTGCGGCCATTCGGAATTACCTCGTCGTCATCCAGGTCAGGCCCAGTGCTTTGTGCCTCTAGTTCGCCCCGAATTTCGTCGTCCGTCTTCTCCGGGTTGATCACGCCGCGATCGCGCAGGTACTGCCAGAAGTCGCCTTCCGGCAACTTGCCGCCCTGCACCGCATTGAACAGCGCCACGAGGATCCTCGGATCCAGAGTGATCTGGCTGAAGTCCTGGTTGAGCTTGTAGACCACCTCACCAGGCGCGTTCACGAACTCAGCCATCCACTCAAGACACTGGCTGTACGCCTCGCTGACGTTGCTCACCACCAGGGAAAGCACGCTGTGTTCGGCGGCGCTGTCGTTGTCGGCCTGGGTTGCGGTCTTCACCGCGCTACCACGCTCAATCAGGCGGGCGCCCAGGGACACCATGTCCTGCTTCTTGGCGTCCATCGCCTCTTTCACAAGCGTGTTCGGCTCAGGCTGAGCAAATCCGCACGATCCGCTCGCAGGAAGCGTCAGCGGCGCCCTGGAGCCGACATAGATCCCGTTTGCCTCAAGGTGATCGCGCCAGGCCTCGTCCAACCCCGATATCCAGAACTGCGGCTGCCCTGAAAACCACACCGAGTCCTCGTAGTCCGCACTGTTGCAGTAATGGCCGATGTTCAGCACAGCCATGTCATACAGCGGTGAATCATCGATGCTGGTGTCGTTGTTCTCGCTACCGAGAAACTGAAATGGGATCACGCGCCATGGCTGGCCCGCACCATTCAACGGAGTGAAGGGGGGGATGACGATCGCCGTTTCGCTTGAGCTTTCCTGCCACAGCTCCCGGGTATACACGCCGGCCACGTCCAGACGCAGCACGCGGTACTGCACGACCTTTTCGCTACCGAAGCCATCATCGGTATCGACGTCTGCCTCTTCACACAATACGACCAGACTCAGCAGGTGCTGACCACCGACCTTGCGGGTCTTCCAGTTCCTGATTGATTCAGCCGGGTAGCTCGCAACGTTCGCACGGGCGCGCCCAGCCTGCTCGTCTGCCTTACTCACCGTACCGGCCTGCACCGCTGCGTAGTCCACCAGCAAACCGTGCCGACCAACCTCAAGCAGATGCCCGATGACAGACTGCGACTGCTGGTAAACGCTCACGCCCTGCCCGTCAATGTCCGTGGCCACGTAATCAAGCGTACCAGGTACGGTTAAAGTCGGCCATGTGCGGAACACGGCACCTACCAAGCTGTGCTTCGTGCGCCCCGTGGCGTTGTAGAACACTGCACGCTGCTTGTACGACTTGTACCGCTCAATGTTCTCAGGACTGGTGTCGTGATGGTTGGGCTTGGGCAAATACACATCGCCGCGCCCCTTTACCGTCTCGGAGCCCTTGCACACGTCGCGCACCAGCCGCCAACGGGACTGTGCCGCGTCGTATTCCGGGCGGGTGTATGTGACGTCTGCCATTAGCGTGCGAATCCCATTTTGATTGATTTGACCGGCTTCCGGGCGCTCTTGGCTACGGCGAAATACCGAAACCCGTCGGAGCCGTGAGAGGTCCAGTCGTGAAGCGGCTTGTCTTTCCAGCAGCCGCGCTTGTCGTCCCATTCCTTGCGGTAGTTCTCAAGGCAGGAGACGCCTTGCTCGCACTTCGAGTCGTCGAAGGCGCACTTTGGCAAGATCTCCCGCACCTGCTCGATGCCATCGTTGATGCCGAGCTTCGGAACGACTTGGAACGTCATGCTGTACTTCTGGCCGTCGATGTCGTAACCCTCGCGGGCCAGCTCCCGGCGAGTCTTGGCATCGCTGCCAAACTCCCGGTTATCGATGTCGTGCGGCCCCCAGTGCTCGGAGTAGGTGTAACCCTTGTCCTTGAGCACCTTCATGTAGTGCCGAAGGCCCTCACCGCTGTTTTCGTAGTAGTCGATGATGTGAAACTCTTCACCGACCTGGCGGACGAACCAGATGGCCGTAGAGTCGCCGACGCCGATGTCCCAGAAGGTCATCACCGGCAGGTGGCTGTTGTTCGGTATCACGCCGATGCGCTGCTGCGCATAGAGCTTCGTCAGTTGCTGCGCGTAGTAGGCGCCCTCGACCGACTGCTGGAAGGCTTCGACGGGGATCGACGGGTACTCCCGCTTCATGTCGTCGCCGAGTGTCTTTTCCTTGGCCGCATACCAGGCGCGCTGGCCGTCGTTGGTGACGATCCCGTGCTTGGCGTGCAGTTCGTTGAAGTAGTCGGTCAGGCGCTGCGGCAGCACTACGTCAGCAGAGTCGAGGCTGTAGGCCTTGTTGTTCCACCAACTGAAGAAAAAGAACTTCCAGTCGAGCAGGCCCAGCGGGACACCAGCGAGTTGCTGGCGCTCTGCTGACTGACTGTAATCAAAAAAATACCCGGCCCGTCCTTCTGCCGTCGACTCAATGGTGACGAAACACTCAGCAGCGACAGCCTCGAAAGCACCGGTGACGATCTCCCGCGCCTTGTGTGGGAACTTGGCGCAGATCTTCCCGAACTCGGATACGTGCAGGTAGCGCAGCGTGCCGCCACGGAATGATGTGGAAACGTAAAGCGAACCGCCCTTGCTAAACACCAACTCACCGGCGGCGTCATTTCGTGCTGGGTTGGCAGCCCGAAGCTCCTTCGGCAGATTGTCGTAGGCGTACTTGACCTTCTCCCGGAAAAGACGCTTCGCGTCGTTCAGGGTGTGAGCGATCAAGGCGCACTTCGCCGCCTCGAACAGCGCCGCATCCAACTGGACGATGCACACCAGCGTCGTAAAGCCCAGCTGGCGAGCTTTCAGGATGATGTTCCGGGTATGCATCCCCTGGAAGTAATCGATCTGCTCCTGCGTCATGCGGAAGCGAACCTTTTTGCCCTGCTTGTCGGTGATGAAGTAGAGATTATTCAGTCGCCAGAACCGATCCCGAAGCAGCTTCATGTGCTCGGGTTTCATATCAGGCGTCCTGTGATAATTCGTCCATCATCTTCGAGATCTCGTCGGCGTCGTCCGTCTTCTCCTTCTCGTCCAGGCTAAATGCCTGACGCTCCAGAACTTGCAGGTTCTTCATTGCAGAGGAAAGCTGAAACAAGGTTTTGGAGTTGCTGGGTAGCGCGACAGCAGCGAGCATCGAGGCCCGGCGCATGCCGTTATTGTCCTCGTCAGTCTCGTCGATGATCGCGTCTTCGATCTCTTCGCGGCGCTGGATGGTATTGAGTAAGTCATCCATCAGCAGGTTCGCAAGGTTCGTGGCCTTGCGAATGTCTCGGCGATGGCTGCGAACCACCCGAGCCCCTTCTTCTGCGGCCTCTTCGATGATTTCGGCATCTAGTTCGCAGTTCGCGCCTTGGTCGTTGCGAACCTCTCCGCGAACCAGCTTGCTGCGAACCTCTTTGCGCACCTGGTCAGAAAGGTCTCTCGCCCATCCTTGAACCTTGGCTTTCTTCCGGATTGCCGTGTCGCTCACGCCTTGGCGCTCTGCGATAGTCCTGATGGAAAGCGAACCTGCCCGGTAGGCACGTTCGATCGCCTCCCAGTCGGGTTGCTTGGTTGTCATGGGGAATCCTTAGTCTTTCTTGATGAACACTCTGCGAATCTTGCCGCCGGTGCTGGTGTCGCGCTTGGAGGCCATCTCTACCGCCTGATAAGCACTGGCGCCCATGTCCATTGCGGCGAACGCGTAGGGCGTACCGCTACCAATGGCGTAAGGGCGATCCAGCATTATCGGCGACCTCCACAGGCCAGTAGCGTCATCCACTGCAACCAGCATCAACTGCTCACCATCCAACACGATGGCTGTAACGTCGATGTTGCCTTCAGGCTTTGCACCGAAGTAAGCATCAACCAGGCGCTGATAGTCCGAGACAGCGCCGGAGCAGAAGAACTTCACACCGTTGCGCTCAAGGCATTTTTCGTATCGTCGTAGGTGATCACATCACCACGCGTTACCTGGGAGTCATAGGCGATCACGCCGTCTTTGTAGGCAATGGTCGTCATACTGAGTCTCAATGAGGGAGATAGGTCGGGACAGAAAGGTCGGAGTGTCTACACTGAGGCACAAGTCTCGTCAGAGGCTCACGATCACTAACCTTGAATAGAAGGCATGCATGGAAAGCTCCCCTCAATTGCTACGCGCTGGAATAGCCACGTTTTTCCTTTTGCTCAGTATCGCGCTGTCAGTGGCGCGCATGGCAAAACCCACCAAAATTTTAGGCAAATGGCAGAGCACGGCATTGAGCGCAATGCTCGGCATGGGGGCTGGTTTCTCTGTGATCCTGATCTGGTCATTCTGCGTGGCTCGCGGATACCCAAGTCGCTTGGATATCTACGCCCTCGTGGCATCAGTCACTAACGGTACCTTTTATACGGCGGCCTTCATGACCGCGAGCCTTCGCTCTCTTTCAGCAATTCGCGAGAAACGCGGCGCATGAAAACTCGACAAGACTCGCGCAATTCACCTTGCATTGGCGCATCCTAAAACGTGGCGCGGATTACTTACCCCGGCGTTCGACCCCACCAGGGGCCTTATCACAGTGCAGGCAGTGCTCACAGTTCAGCGTCCGGCACAGCCAGACCTTCACCCGCTGCCAGTAAGTGACCATGAAGATGTGGCGAGCACCAGCCAGGGCCAGGGACACATGCAGCGTCAGTCCAGCACTGGTCGGGCCGAAGAAGATGTTCTGGCTGCGCGCCATGACGACGAAACCGCTGATCGCGATCGTCGAGTAGATCAGCTTCCCGAGAATGCCGTCCCTCACCTTCCCGCTCAGTACGCACCATGCTGCCCACAGCGCGATAAGGCCGCAGGCGATGGAGTTGATCAGTTCAAGATTCATGGTGGATTGCCTCCCCCGAACCGCTGGCGAATGAGCGCCCAGAGGTCAGCGGATTTGATGGCTCGATTGATGGCCGCCAAGAGCGAACCGCCGAATGCGCCCAGCAGGAAGCCGATGCCGGCGACGATCTTTGGCTCGGTCACGCCCAGGTAGGTGCTCACCATGCTCGTCAGGTAGATCGAGCAGGCCATGCCGGTGATTAGGAAGATCAGCCAGGCACGCCAGTCGTTCAAGTCGTCCTTGTGCCACCAGCTGGCGATCACAGCGCCAACGAGGCCCGCGATCAGTAATTCGAACCTGTCGATTTTGTCGAGCAGGCGCTGTAGATACTCCATGCGCTCGACTCCGTGGGGCATGCTTGAAATAGGTCAGCCCCGGCGGCACTCCCTGCTTAGAGCGAAGGGTGTGGCGGGGCCGAAAATGAAAAAACCTCGCGTAATAGCGAGGCTAAGAGTGATTACACGGCCTGAACCGCGCAGATGAGTCGTGCGGCCAGCAATGATCCTAAGATATATGCTTGCTACCCGTTAAGGACCGTCAGAACGCCCAAGTCCATTCTTTGTACGTAGGCAGAGGACCAGTGCCATGATCCGGGTAGATCACTCGCGGCCGAGGAGGGGCAGTTGGCGTGAAACCGAATCGAGCCCAGGTAGCCACACCGTCAACAACGACAACATTACCGTCATCCTGGAGCTGCAAGAACGCTCGCGCGGGAGCTGTCGCCTGATCGGAAACGGCAATCCAGCTCCTCAGCGCAATCCAAAGCCTGTTGTGTACGTGATCAATGAGTCGAAGGGAGGAATACATTACGACGCAGTTAACGTAACTCGGATCAGGCTTGCTATCGACGTAGGAATAAGGCACAGAGCTATCTGCTACCCAAATTTTCACGCCATTATCGTAAAGCACCAAGTTAGCATCTGCTTCAAAAATAAGCTTGTAGCGCTTATTCGGAGACTCTAGGTACTGGCCTGGAAGCATGTAGTTGAGCGGAGGCAAGACAGAGCTGCCGTTTTGAGTGAATTGAACAATCGGAAATACGCCCTTAGACATTTTATTCACCTATTGAGTCGAACGATTTTTGCGGAGGATTCCGCTTCCATGTCGCTCAAAGGCGATTGCTCGAGGCTCGCGGCCTTCACATGATTCAACGTTCCGCATCGGGAACATTTGATCTGGAGCTCTGTAAACCCACCCGTGCGGGCGAGAAGTCTTTTGCAGTTACCGCATCTGAATTCTTTCAACATCTGCAAATTCCTTTTGCTGAATCGCCCTTCCGTGGGCAATAAAAAGCCCCGCACTTGGCGAGGCTCTCTTCGCGTCAACTATCAGTTTTCGGCACAGTCTTCACACAGAGGGTGACCACCAATATGCGTGGTCGCATCCTTCTCACAAAAATCACATTGCGTACCCGGTCGTGGGTCAGCAACTTCTTCGCAGGACTCACAAAGGTTACGGGAACTCAGATCCTGATCTTCTGCACCACATTCATCACATTTACCAGACATGCTCATTCTCTCTCTTTACTTCTGGGAAGCAATTATCCTTCGAGAGGTAGAGGGACAACAAGAGCGTATCAGCTAGAAAACAGCCCAGAAATAAAAAAACCCAACACAATGGCTGGGCTTTTCAATATCAATCCCTAACGCGCAAGATCGACAGGATGGATAAATACTCTCTCACTTTCTCATTCGTTGCAATGGTTTTTTGCTACGCAGCGCAACTTTCGATTAACCCCTCTGCGTCGAGCAATTCCTGAGCGGCGGTCAGCGCCTCGTTCACCTGGTCATCAAGCGTCTTTCGGATCCCTGAGCGCCACCGGTAACGCGTCGACTCAGGCTTGCCGTCGTTATCCCAGTTAGTGATGTCGTACCAGGCGGCCGGCAGCACCGAGGCGGAGCGCTTGCCCTCAGCACCGGCAACTTGTGGAATTGCCCAGGTCAGCACCGCGCATTCCCGGAAGCGTTTCGGCGCCGGCGTCTTCACCGAATTCAACAGTTCCAGGATGGCGCCATGCTTGCGCTCCTGGTGCGTCGAATACTTCGCCACAAGTGCCCGCCAGTGCGCCGGAGTCAAAGCCTTGTGCAGCCTACCGAATACCCAGCAGTCTTGGAGAAACGCCGCCTCCTTGCCGACGATCTCCCCCTTCTGCTTGGCGCACTGCACCTTCGGCTCGAAGTCGCAGCCGCCGGCGGAACTGATGGCCTCGGCCGCAAGGGCGCGAACTACTGCTGAAACAACGTTGCGATAGGTCATGCTGCAGCCCTCTTCAGTTCTCTTGTCTTTGCCCGGTAGTAGGCCTTGATGCCCTTGATCTGCTCGACGGAGTACTTGCGCACGCTCTGGCCAGCTTCCAGAGCGTCGACGGCCTCCTGGCCGATGCGCGCGATCAGGCCGATCCGGTAATCCACGGCATTGCCCGAAAGGAAGCGGTTGTCCTGCTTGCTCTGGGCGTGACAGTTACGTTCATCGAAGCGCAGGTGCGGCGCGGAGCCAACGCTGCGGTAGTGGCCGGCATCGACTGCGTTGCCGCTCCAGTCCAACGGCTTGCCGCTGGAGATGCAGAGGTGTCCGGCGGACTGGTCCCGGATGCGGATGTATTCGTTGAACGCCTGCTGAGCCTCTCGCATGTGTTCGCCGCGGCTCTTCAGCTTCTCCTTGCGGACCTTGATCTCGCGGCGCTCAACCAGGGCAAGCGACTTACGCGCCTTCGCCTGGTTCACATCCTTAATGGCCAGGCCACACTTGGGGCTACATACGGCCTGCCCCAGCCGCTGCGGCGGGAAGCTGATACCGCATGCTGGGTTCTTGCACTTCTTCGGTTTTGGTTGCTTGGCGATCATGCAGCCTCCTTGCTGAGTAGATCAGTGAAAACCACGCCTTGGCCGGTGAAATAGGCGGCGATGCGGTCGGTGTAATTGATGCCCTGGGCGCGATTGAATAGGCTGGTCACCGGGAAACCGTCCGGCCCGAACAGGTGGCATTCCCCCATCATGGCCAGCTTCGTTTCGTACGGCAGATGACGCATGACCCGGTACCACTCGGCCTGAAAGCCGGCATCCTCGTTCAGCAGGATCTGCACGCCGAAGTGCAGCTTGCAGTACCGGCGGGCGTCGGCCGGGTCGCCGATCTGGGTCATCTCGGCGATGCGCTTGTACATCCCGAACCACAACCGGTTCTGGTCGAGCGTGCGGTCCTTGCCCGGGCGCAGGGTCACCACGACAAACTTCTTGTCTTTGTACATGGCGCTGATTTTGGTAATGACTTCGGAGAGCTTGGCCTGGCAGTTGACTGAGATTTTGTCGGACATCAGAAACCCTCCTTACCGCGCTGCGATTCCCACTCAAACGGAATGACGATCACCCCGCCCTCTCGAAGGCGATCAATGCAGCGCTCGCCGATGGCGGCCGGCAGCGACTGGCCGTCCAGGTTGGAAACGATGACCGTCGGGCGAAGTTCTTCGTAGCGGCCGTTGATGATTGCGAACAGCGTGGTCAGCTCGAAGTCGCTGGGCTTCTCCTTGCTGACGCCGATCTCGTCCAAGATGAGCAGCGAGGGGCTGATCAGGCTGGCCAGGATCTGGCTTTCGCTCTGGTCGCTGGAGTGGTCGTAGGTCGCACGGATGGCCTGCAGCACGGCGCCGATGGTGCGGTGCACCGCCGTTGCACTGGACTTGGCCATGATCTCGTTGGCGATCGCCACGGACAGGTGCGTCTTGCCGGTACCGGGTTTTCCCAGCAGCAACAGGCAGCGGCCAGTCTCTGCAATCTGCGCGAACTCCGCGGCATACCGGCGGCAGGTGTTCAGCGCCTTGCGTTGCTCCGTGGTGGTGGCGACGTAGCCGTCCAGGGTCTTGCTGGCGAAGCGCTTGGGGATCAGCGCGGCACCGAGCTTGCGCTCCATGGACATGCGCAACTCCATCGCCTTGTTGGCCAACTCCGCAGCTTCAGCCTTCTCGCGAATGATCCGGCCGCACTCAGGGCAACCGCTTTTCAGCTCCTTGCCCAGCACCGGAAAAATCTTCTGGTCGTAGTGCCCGTGGGTCTCGCACTCGGCGGGCTGGATGCGGGTGCCCGGCGGCAGTTCAGGGGTTTGCTGGACCGGCTCAGATCGCATAGGAACCGTCCTCACGCTGAATCAGGCCATCGGTGTATTTGCGGTCAGCAAAACCGGTGTGGCGAGACTGAGGGGCCGGCACCGGTGCGGATTCAGCCAGACGCTTGATGACCCAGGAAGCCTTGAAACCCTGCCAGCCGGAATTCAGCGCTTCGGTGATTGCGTCGTCTGGGGTGATCCCGGCCTCGGCGCACTTGGCCAACTCGCTATTCACGGTCGACCAGACGGTGGCTGTCACTGCTGCACGCTTGGCTTTGCGCTGAGTCAGCCAGTCGGCGAGCAACTGCTCAGGGACGTTGTGCGGGTTGTCGGCCAGCAGCTGGGCCATGCCGAACGGAGTCTTGCGATCAGACTTCGGAGGCTCGACTGGCTCTTGGGGCGGATTAATCTCTTTCGTAGAAAGAGTTAATAGGGGTTCTTTCTTTGTATAAAGAAGGGAGTCGTCGGTTTTGGTCTGTTTCGCAGCTGAGCCGATTCGGACCACTTGAGCCGAATCAGACGATATGGTCTGTTTCGGCTCTACTACGAAGATCCACTCTTTTGGGTCGCAAACTCCGATGTCACCGCGCGCACCGCCTTCCCGGTACAGCACGCGACGGCGCAGCAGGCCGGAGATAGCCTTCGATACCGTGTCAGGGTGTATGTGGGTTGCCTTGGCGATATCGACCGCCGGGATGCGATGGGCGCCCGTGCTGAAGTTCAAGGTGGCCTTTGCCACGTACAGAACGATCTTCATTTCGCGCGCCGACAAATCGATGGCCATCAAGCCATCCATCATCTGGTTGTCCATTCGGGTGAACCCCCGAGGGTTGTGTATCGGAACAATGTTTGGCATGATTTCTCTCGCTTACAGCTGTAGAAGAAGCCGACCTCGTACGTCGGCTTTTTTGTGCCTGTGATTCAGGCTATGGATTTCAGTGGCCGGGCCACCGCGAGCAACTGCTCCGCACGACGCCCCAACTCCCCCGCCTTTGCTTCAACCTGGCGGCACTGCTTGGCGAACGCTGGCAAGTGCGGCAGATCCAGTTCGCACATCACCTGGTCGTCGAACACTTCGCTGCCGGTGTCGATCACATCACCCAGCGCGCGGATCAGCGCACCAAAACTCTTGTTGGCGCATTGGTCGCTGGTCATCTGGCGCGCGCCGGTCAAGCCGTGGCGGCTTGCCAGTTCGTTTACGCAGTGGTCGCGGAATTCAGGTTCAAGGGCGTTGACCCACGACTCTTCCAGCCACGACGGCATTTCCTGGTCGCCAGACAGCCAGCGCTGAACACGTTTGAGCCAGCGGCCGGTAGCCTTCACGAAATCGGAAACGTCGTTTTGCAAGGTCAGCGCGGCGAAGTCCGGGACATCTTTGGCGACAGCCTTCTCCGGGCACGACAGATGCAGCTCGCGACTCAGCGCTTGGGCAAAATCATCCTGGCTGAGGCTGGTGCGCGCGATCTGGTTTGCAGCGTGGGCGACCAGCACCTGATCACGGGTTTGTACGGTGTGTCTGGAACTGGACGTTTGCATGGGGACTGCTCTCTTCTAATCTGGCTTCAATTGAACGGCGGACAGGGATGTCGCTTAGCTGGCGTGCTTCCACTGGATTTCTGGCAAGCATTCCTGGCGCGTCACCTTCCCGCCCGTGGCGTGTTCAATATCAATGGCGCGCTCGGCAGTAATCGACCGGTCACCAGAGATGAGTCGAGACAGGTAGCTCGCTGGGATACCAAGGCTTAAAGCGAGGCGTTTTCTTCCGCCGCGCGGAAGCTGCTTTGCGTACGTGGGGAAGTCCATATGGATTTACCTTCTGGTTCATTTATGTATGAATTTACCATAAATGTTTACCAAGTAAAGGTAATTTCCCTTAAGGGAAATAAAGGTTTTAATTGAGGGATGGAAATCAAAGACATACGCAGAGCCCGAGTACGCCAGATCATTGATCGCGACTTCGGGGGTAAAGACGCTGACTTCGCCGCCAAGGTCGACAAACAGCCGTCTTACATTTCACGGCTGTTTACGGACAAGGCCGAACACCTGAGGAATATCGGGGAGAAGATGGCGCGCGACTTCGAGCAGAAGTGCGGGCTTGAGCCAGGATCTCTCGATCAGCCTTTGAGCGAAGCTGAATTATCTTCAGGTACCGTTTCAGATGCGGCGCAGCCGCGGATCCAGGTAGATGTGCCCCTGAAGCAGATCAGCGTCTGGGACGATCAGACACCAGTTAACGATGACGAGGTCTGCGTTCCATTTCTGAGGGAGGTAGAACTGGCTGCCGGCTCCGGGCGATTCTCCATCGAAGAGCACGACGCAGAGTTTTTGCGATTCGGCAAAAAAAGCCTGCGCGAAAACGGTGTCCAGTTCAGCAATGCTAAGTGCGTAACCGTTCGCGGTAACAGCATGATCCCAGTTCTCCGGGACGGCGCGACCGTTGGAGTCAATACCGGAAAAACCGGGCTTGGCGACATTGCTGATGGCGATCTTTACGCCATCAACCACAATGGCCAGCTGCGAGTTAAGCAGCTGTACCGTTTGCCGTCGGGGATTCGTCTGCGAAGCTTCAATCGTGATGAGCACCCCGATGAGGATTACACCTTCCAGCAGATGCAGGATGAGCAGATCGGCATCCTGGGGCACGTCTTCTGGTGGGGTATGTACGCAAGATAGATAGGCTTCCCAGCCTGCGAACCGTTTCAAGTCGCCACGCGTCGCCTCAAAGTTAACGGAATGGAATCCACCGCCAATGCAAAAGCCTGATTTCCCCGCGTTACTACCACCTGGCATGCACGCCAAATCCCTGCAGGAAATTTACGATCTTGCCGTTGCTCCATTTCCGGATGATGCACGGAGATCGGATCTATTCCGGAAGTTGTCCGTTTGGAGCGAGGCTCTTGTAGCGGCGGGCGTAACGGGGACTATTTGGATTGACGGTTCATTTCTTACCGCCAAGCCAAGCCCTGGCGACATCGATTGCGTGATATGGAGCCCGAACTGGCGTGACCCGGCAGCAGCATCAGTCGATGCGCAGCAGCAAGTAGCGAGGCTACTCGACCACGCGACGGCCGAGGCGATTTATGACCTAGACTTGTATCTCGAAACACCTGCTGCTGATCAGGTTTTCCATCGGGAAGCTTACTGGCGAGGTATCCTAGGGTCTTGTCATGATCGAGTAACGGCGAAGGGATTCGCGGAGGTCACAATATGAGCAGCAGCTTCCTTCGAGAGCACGCCGCTTCTTTGAAAGAATTTGCGGAAGATACGAAAGCTCGAGCAAAAAACAACCCGGATGATTTTTTCCTGCAATTGGCAGCAAAAAACCAAGAAGACACTGCGCGCTCCATTGTAAGCAGGGTTGCGCTTAGCGAGTCCGATGAGCTCGGCGAGCTCGTTGACGTTCGCCTAATAGGCCCTCAAGCGAATGGCAGTATCCCGCTTGATAGCTTTCTAAATACCATCGGGCCGCTTTCCAAAGCCTGGAAGCTTGCCGCGCACCGCCTTCGCTATGGCAATGACGCTGTCCGCGGAGTGGCAAGTGACGTGCTAAATGCGCTCAACTTCAAACTCGCAGGGCTCGCGCACGGCTCTACTCATGTGTTTATCACTGGTAACGCCGCCCCTGATTTGACCGGCGATAGCCTGCTACAAGCAACGCTTACGCAGACGTTCAGGCTGCTGAATTCCAATCAGGAAGACTTTTATGACGCTGTAGATGCGGTTGGTGGAAAATCTGCTCACCAACTCAGTGAATTCATGAAAGGTCTGGGTAGTGCTGGTCTTGCCGTGCAGTTTTCTTGGCGGTCCTCTACCGGTATGCAGACTTGGGATGGCCGACCAGACGAAATAACAAGAGTCCGGGCGCTTCTGGACACTATCAATGAGCCAGAAAAGTATCAGGAAACCATTCAAGGCAACGTTGCAGGTATAACTGACACTGGCCGGCTAGCTATACGCACAGTGGAAGGGAAGGTTCTTGTGCGCTTCCCTCTAAAGCTAACTGAGCAGGTTCAAAAGCTGAAAATTGCCTCTCGCGCAGTTGTTCACGTTGAGACATCGAAATACTGGGACTCGGTCGAAAAGAAGGATATTTTCAAGCGCCATCTCCTGTCGGTTGAGTAACAACAACCACCAAAAGCCCGGCCCAGCGCCGGGCTTCTTGTTTCTGCCATATTTATTCACGTGTCTGCTATTTGCTCGATTCCCCTGGCTCTTGGAAACGCAGCACGAATCCGTTTAGGGTCTTCTTGCGCGCCAAGTCATCCATCTGAGCGTTGGCTTCAGCTCTCATGGAGAATGGCCCTACAAACACACGACTTTTTCCATCGCGCCTTGTTGTGTAAGGTTTCCAGCCAGAACTCGCAAGATCTCTACTAATCTCCTGCGCCGTGTCCTCGCTGCTGACAGACGCTAATTGTACTGACCACCGAACCCCTGGGATTTCCACCACGGACTGCGGCGCCTTTACTTCAGTTTTGGTGATCGTCTCGGCCTTGACATGGCCGCATACGCTTCCTGCGAACCGGTCCGTCATATCTGAGTCGATTATCACGTCAAATCCACCAGGTCTTTTCATGGCAAGAAATTGGGCGAATCCGGAATAAGCTCCGAACTTATTTTTTCCGTTCACCTCGCCACATATGGCCACGTCTGAAACTTGCCGCTCATTTCTAAATTTTGCAGAGTCAGGATCTTTTAGGTGGCTAGCGACTGACGTTCGAGCTCGGTCTATATCTCCGCCGCATCCGGTTACCGCTAGCGCTAGGGCCGTAATTGCTAATCCGCGCATTCCCATCTCCTTGGTCCAATCGACCCAGTGTACCAGTTGCCCTACTGTCATTCAGGATCCCGGCGCTGGCTCGCAGCCGGGTTCAGAGCCAATGGAAGAATTTTCACTTGCCAATGTGCGACGACCGAAATACTGTTTATTCATACAGTACTCGCAAGGAGCGCAGCATGAACCAATCCCCCTACTCCACTGGCAAGCCGAGAAACTCATATGAACTTGTCGGTCACCGACTCCAGCGGATCATCGCCTCACCGAATGTGCAGGAGATCCAAGCAGTTGAAGTGTTCAGATTGGACGACGAAAGCCCAGAGGCGTGGCGACAGGTGATCCAAGACATTGGCGACATCGCAGGTATCCGCATCGACCATTTGGATTCCGGCGCCGTCAGAATCGAGTGGCGAAAATACAGCGACATGTAAATGAGCCCGCTTCTAAGCGGGCTTTTTTACGCCCTTAGAAAACCAATACGCATCATAGATTTACCTTGAATCCTGGACTTGTTTACCAAATTATTTACCATTATGCATTGACAGGTAATTTCCAAATGGTAAATTTACCTCAAGCCAGCAACGAACACCGCCGGCCAGCACCGAAATCTGCGCCGCTCTTTAGCGACACCCCTTGCCGGATCACCACCGGCCCAGATTCAAAGGCAGCGATGAACCGGCCTAAACGGTTCAGAGGGTTGGCAACTGACCCGGGCGTGCAGCGTAAAGCGCCAAGACGAGTTATCCAGCGGGAGAACAAGCCGAAAGGCCCGCGGCTGGAAGAAAAATTTGGAACTACCGAGGATTTCTCGGTAGTTCGATTCAACCCCGGCCTGTCGCCAGTAGCGAGGTCGGGGGTTTCACCGATAGTCCTTGGCAACAGGGCCTAACGGGAAACCAACCGAGGGTCACGACGATGGAAGCAACAATCATCAACGGTTCATGGAAAGGCCACCTCGGACGTGGCCTCGCGCCGCGAGAGCTTCAGTTCCTTCTTTGGATTGCCCAGGGCTTCACCTCGAAAGAGATCGCCCGGGAAGCAGGCATTGAGGCGGGCACCGTCAAAAAGCGCCTGACCAATGCGATGTTCAAGCTGGGGGTGACGAAGCGCACTGCTTTGGTGGCTGAGGCCATGAAGCGCCAGATCATCACGCCGGCGTGCTTTGTGCTAGCGGCACTGATTGCCATGCACTCCATGATCAGTGACGACTCCCTGCGTCGTGATCGCCGGGCCCCGGAAAGGCGAATGGCTCAGGTGCGGATGGTGCGCCGGGCTGAGTGCGCTGAATTGACGGTGTAGCGGATCACCGCGGAAAGCATAAATGAGCAGCCTTTCGCAAAGGCTGCTTGGGATGACAGCGCAGAGCAATGAGCAGTCACTCATCTGCTCAACCGACTGCCCTGGTCTTTTCTTCAGGACTTTTTGAGAGCGGCAGCGTTACGCTGAAAAGCACGAACTTTAGGGCTGAACAATACATAGGCTGCCAACGCTAATAAGGGGGAAGCGAAAACGGTCAGCGTGATTGCTCCTTTGAGGTTTCCGTTGATGCTCGCAATTGCGCCTACCAAAAGTGGCATAGCGCTTACAACACACAATAGGGCAAGGATGTAACCGGCAACTCTGCTACCCCTGAAAATAAAGTAGAACAAAATGACCGACACCCCAAAACGGCCTGCTATGACCGGCACGAAGTCAGTAACTAATTGCCATATGAGGTAGAGGAGGTAAGCAACCGCAACCGCAATAATCGGGAGAGGTGGTCTGTTTTTCATAACGGTTCACTTTAGCGAGGGTCAACTATGTTACTCCAGACTTGCAATCCATAGCACTGCCACCTGCGCGCCGAAGCGCAGTCTGTACCGGACTGCTCTCCACCTTTCACAGCGGGCTTGAGATTGTTCAAGAACCTCTACCGGAAGCCTGAAAGCAGTCCGATGCGGACGAAATCGCGACCTATAACCGCCCACCTGCATCACCGCAAGACAGCAGATGAATGCGCAGGGGTTTCCTGTCGCGCCGGGGCTTGTCTCAGGCCATCTGCACCCACTTCCCCGCCTCTACCCGTCAGCACTCCTCCCCCGCGCCCATCGGCAACCAGCGGGAGGCATGAGTGTTGACGAATACAGGTGAACAACCCGCCACTTTGGAGGCGACCATGTCAGCACTACGCAAGGCTCGGTTTGAGCACGACGAACAACTGCCGCCTCCGGTGAGCGAAACCTCTCTGCAATTGGCTCGCAGCGAATGGCTGTACAACGCAGCCGAAGAGCTGGCCAGAGGTGGCAGCGTGGTGTTCAAGCGCCACATGCACCCCCAGCAAGGCGTCACGGCCTACCAGTTCGCACTGGCTGTCGATGAGTACGCCAACAACCTACTTGCTGACTGCGGCGTCGACACTCCAGCCCTGGGCTACTTACTGATCGCAGGGATGGCGGGTTCGAGGGTGAAATCGGAAGCACTGGAGCTACTCGGCCGGAGCGACCATCCACTGGGAAAACTAGGCGAGATTGCCGAACGCCTCCTTCAACCTTTGGCTGATGACGCTCTTATCGCCCAGGCCGAGGATAACGAACTGTGAGCCCCTACGTTGAGATCGATAAAGCGTTGTTTGCGCTTGAGGATCCAGATAAGCCCGCCCTCGACGAGATCTTGGCTGAGGGTTTGATCGTGCGCCACTTCACCTTGGGTGCCATCAACGCAGAAGAATTTCATTGGTATAGCGCACGCCTCCTGGATGTCAGCCGGCGGCGCAAGGAGAAGGCATGACTACCGCACCGGTTAAATCACTGATCGACGAGCAGCTCGAAGATATTAGCGCTCATAACCTTCGCGAGGCCTACAGCCTTGCCGAGCGACGTGGCTTCTACGGAGCACCGATTGAGCAATACGCAGAACCTGGTTACGGCGGTCGAGTGCTCCAGGTCCTGCGCTACCGAGTTGAGCGGCAGAGCTGATCAGCCTTTGCCTTTGTTCTTGTTCTTAGCACTGCCCTGCCGCGCTTTGAATTTCGGATTGGTTTTACAGATCACGTAGATCCGGCCCCGGCGCATAACGATCTGGCAGTCGCGGTGACGGTTTTTCGCTTCTTTGAGTGAGGACAGCACTTTCATAGGTGAGGCTCCTTGCGTTGAGTTGATATGTTATTACGTATCTTAAATACGAATAAGAACGTTTATCAACTCTTATTTCCCCCACCCCTCACATCGCTGCGAGCATCGCGGCAAGGAATCTCCATGTCCGCAGTAATGAAGCAGGACGACAACACGCCTGCGATGTCGGAGGCCGCGCTCGTTGAAGTGCTGAGCAGCAGCCTCTACCCCGGCGCCGAAAAGAACTCTGTAGTGATGGTGCTGGCTTACTGCCAAGCCGCGCACTTGGACCCAATGTTGAAGCCGGTGCACATCGTCCCGATCTGGAACTCTAAGACGAAAAAGATGCAGGACACAGTGATGCCAGGCATCGGGCTGTACCGCATCCAGGCGGCGCGCACCGGCCAGTACGCTGGAATCAGCGAGCCTGAATATGGCCCTCCAGTAACCGCGAAGCTGAGCGGCGTCGAAGTCACGTATCCCGAATGGTGCCGCGTGACCGTCAAGCGGCAGATGAGCAACGGCCTGGTCGCCGAGTACACGGCCAATGAGCGCTGGCTTGAAAACTATGCGACATCGAGCAAGGACACCGCGGCGCCCAACGCAATGTGGAAGCGTCGAGCATTTGCCCAGCTCGCCAAATGCGCCGAGGCCCAGGCCCTGCGCAAAGCATTCCCTGAGGTTGGGTCTGCGCCAACGGCCGACGAGATGGAAGGCAAAGCGTTCGAGGAGCCGGCACGCGATGTCAGCCCACGACAGCAAGCCCAGCCTGAACCGGAAGTGCTGCCCGCCTACTCCGACGAACTGCTTACCGAGAACATCGTGAAGTGGCAGCCACTTATCGACTCGAACCGAACCAGCCCTGAACACCTCATTGCGACCATCAGCAGCAAGTACACGCTGAGCCCGGCGCAGATTGAAAAAATCACCAACCTCAAAGCCCTCGATGGAGATTCAGCATGAAAATTCACAACGTAGCTCAAGGCTCCGCCGAGTGGCTTGCCCTTCGCGCCAAGTTCCGCACTGCCTCTGAAGCCCCTGCGATGATGGGCGCTTCGAAGTACCAGACCCGCACGGATCTGCTGGCGGCCAAAAAGACCGGCATCACGCCGGACGTCACGCCGTCTCAGCAGTTCATCTTCGACAAAGGCCACGCAACCGAAGCCATGGCTCGCCCGCTGGCCGAAGCACTTATCGGCGAAGAGCTTTATCCGATCGTTGCTACCGAGGGCAACCTGCTCGCCTCCATGGACGGCGCTACGATGCTCGGCGAGACACTGTTTGAGCACAAACTCTGGAATGAGTCGGTCGTGGCCCAGGTGAAGGCCGGCGACCTGGCTCCGCACTACTACTGGCAGCTTGAGCAGCAACTGCTGGTGAGCGGCGCTGAGCGGGTCATCTTTGTTTGCTCGGACGGCACGCCGGAGAACTTCGTGCACATGGAGTACCGGCCCGTCGCCGGGCGCGCGGCCCAGTTGATCGAAGGCTGGAAACAGTTCGAGGCAGACCTGGACAACTTCGAGATGGCCGAGGCTCCTTCAATCGTCGTCGGCAAGGCACCTGACGAGCTGCCAGCCCTGCGCATCGAACTGACCGGCATGGTAACCGCCAGTAACTTGAGAGTGTTTGAAGACTCGGCGCTGGCTGTCATCGACTCTGTCAAAACTACGCTCTCAACCGACCAGGACTTCGCCGACGCCAAGAAGGCCGTCAAGTGGTGTGGTGACGTCGAAGAGGCTGTCGCTGCCGCCAAGAAACAGGCTCTGTCGCAGACCCAAAGCATCGATGAGCTGTTTTCGTCGCTGGATCGCATCAGTGCCCATGCTCGCGAGACTCGCCTAAAAGTCGACAAGCTGGTGAAGGCTCAAGAGCTGCTGGTGAAGACCAACATCAAGCAAAAAGCCGAACTGGCATTGGCGGATCACATCGCCGCAATCAACAAGACGCTGGGCAAAGTCACGCTTCCTCATGTTGTTTCGGACTTCGCCGGCGCCATGAAGAACAAGCGCACCATCGCCAGCCTCCAGGACGCAGTTGATACCGAACTGGCCCGGGCGAAGATCGATGCAAGTCAGGCTGCTGACGGCATCCGCTTGAACCTGACCAGTCTGGCAGAGCTCGCCGTTGATCATGCCTTCCTGTTCAGCGACGTGCAGCAGTTGGTGACCAAGGCCAACGATGACCTGGTAACGCTGATCAAATTTCGCATCTCCGAACACCAGAAGGCGGAGCAGGCAAAGGCCGACGCGAAGCGCATCGCCGAAGAGCAGGAAGCCCAGCGACTTGCAGCCATCAAGCCAGGGCCAGTCGTGGAGAAAGTTGCGACACCCGAGCCTGTCTGCGCCACGCCAGTTCAGACAGCGGCACCCGTCGCCCAGAATACAAAGCCAGTAACGAGCCATGTGGTCGAGCAGGTAGCGCTGCAGGCGAACGTGACGGACTTCGAGGCACTGATCAAAGCAGTGGCATACGGTCAGGCGCCGACCACTGTCCTTTTGGTCAACTGGGAAGCGCTCGACGCAATGGTCGCGGCGCAGGGTGCAAACTTCAGCATGGCCGGGGTGACGCTGGCCAAGGCGGCAGCATGATCAGCAACCACCTAAGCCTGGTCGAGGCGCTACGCCCAGCATCGGACGAACTGGCCGCCCAGGTAGAGCAGTACCTGGCGGCCGGCGGCCAGATCGAAGAAGCAGCGCCCATCGGCTACAAGCCAAAGCCAATCACCTACAGCAACCAGATGCCGCCGACGCCGAAGCCGTTTGTTCGGCGCCGGGTTGAAGCGGCTCCCCTGCCCCTCGACAAGAATGACATCCGCACCCAGGCCCGCCTCAAGCTGGTTGAGCAGATACGGCAGCTCGGCGTCACGCACACCCAGACCGAAGTGGCCGCAGCCTTGGGCGTTAGTCGGCGGCTGATCTACAACCACGCCTCGCGGTACGACATCACGTTCAAGGCGCCAACCCGGGGCGGCGCACGCAACCTGGTGCACAACAGGGTCGACAAGGAGCGCGACGCGAAGTACGCCGAGCGGATTCGCGCCTTCCTCGAACTGGGCATCACCCGGCGCCAGTGCTGCGGCAGGCTGGCGATCGGCAACAAGGCCTTCGAGCGGATCATCGCCGCCCACGGCATCGACTATCCAAAAGCGCGCCAGGGCAAGACTTCATGCGCCGCATAGCCCGCATCCAGCAACGCAAACGTCAAACCTGGCTCGCACTGCCGGCCAGCGGAATAGAAGAGGTAGGCCATGGCTGCCGAACAGAAGGAACGCACAGCCAAGCTTGCCGAGAAGCGGCAGGAACTGGGCGAGCAGGAATTGCGGCACACGGTCCCGTACGGCACCCGGCAGATGCTCGACGAGCTGATGCTTTGGCATGAGATCGAGGAAGTCAGCGAGGCGGTGCAACTGCTGGTGATCAACGCCAAGCCAGAGGATTTGCCACCGGCTCCGCCGAAAGTTAACGGGCCGTCCGACATCATCCGCCACTACTTCCGGCAGGGAATGCGGGACAGGCTGGCAGCACTCACCGCCGAACTGGGCGAAACGAAAGACCGTGCAACCATCTGGCGGCTGATCGCACATGCCCACTCACTGGGCGCCGAGAAGTCCGCTCCGTTATTCAAAATTAAGCGCCACGGTTACGAGATATCAGCAAACGTGGCGCGCAAATTACGGCAAGCAGGCTTTGCCGAATCGCTCCAAATGAACGCCGACGACGGCGACGAATAACCCACCCTACTCGCTGCATCCGGTCACGGAGGGCGGCGCCTGACTGGAGATAATCCATGGCGAAAATTCCAAAGGAAGCCGCCAAGCGACACAACCAGGCGCTCGACCTGGTGAAGAGTGATAAACACCTCAGTCTCGATGATCGCTTGTTCATCCTCGAAAACTTCCATGAGGGCGCCACGAACATGAACGGCCTGGCCGGCGCTTTCTTCACGCCAGAAGGGTTGGCTCGCGATCTCTCGATTGAGGTTGCTGAGTGCGATTCGATTATCGACCTATGCGCCGGAATCGGCCGTCTTTCATTCGCCTGCATGCACAGCGCCAAGCGAATCATTTGCGTTGAGCAGAACCCTGAATATGCCGAGGTGGGCAGGCGTGTCATGCCTGATGCCGAGTGGATCGTATCCGACGTTTTCAGCATCGGTGATGTTGGCCGATTTTCCTGGGCGATTTCCAATCCTCCGTTCGGTGCCATCAAGACAGGATCTGTATTTGAGGGCTCCTACAGTGGCGCAAAATTCGAATACAAGGTGATCGAGTTGGCGAGCCGTATCGCCGACTGGGGCACTTTCATCGTCCCGCAAACATCTGCTCCATTCCGGTATTCAGGTCGCCAGACCTATAGCGTAGAAATCGACAAGGAGTGCCAAAAGTTCATTGAACAGACCGGCATTGAGCTCGGAATGAACTGTGGCATCGACACCTCGACCTACTTGGATGAATGGAAAGGCGTGAGTCCGATGTGCGAAATCGTGATCTGCGAGTTCGGCAAGGATGAAGAGCTGGAAGCCGCTGTCCCTGTCATCGCTGAATCGCAGCTGAGCCTGTTCGACGCAGCCTGATCCGGCTCCATGCCGGTCACCCGTAATACCCCATATCAACGAATCACGCCAGCCGGCGAGGCTATAAGCGCTTAGCGCGATCCTCGGGATTCCATGCACTGCAGAGAAACATGATCCCAGGAGCAATAAAGATACCCCAATAACCATTGAAACCTGGATAGAGAAGCGGCCCGAATGTCGCAGTGACAAGCAAAGCGATGCCTGCCCATAAGCGCTTACGCGGCGTGAACCACTTGCGGAACGCTTCAAGCTTTTTACCCGCCATTACCACCTCCTTGTTTGATAAGCAGCAAAGCATATCACCCACTTAAACGAATCACGCCAGCCGGCGAGGATCCCCTATGTCCGCACAACAGAAGAAACACCCCTTCGATTTCAAAACCCAATACGGACTCGGCTTCAACCCTCAGGACGATGAGATCGTTGTCGACTTCTTTTGTGGCGGCGGCGGTGCCGGTACCGGGCTGGAAATGGGCCTTGGCCGCGCGGTGAACGTGGCGAAGAACCACAGCCCGCAAGCGATCAGCATGCACACAGTGAACCACCCAAGCGCGAAGCACTTCACCACCGACGTATTCGAGGGTGATCCTGACACCGAGTGCGGCGGCAAGGCCGTCGGCTGGTTCCACATGTCACCGGACTGCACGCATCACTCCCAGGCGGCCGGCGGGCAACCGCGCAAGCGCGAGATCCGCAACCTTTCATGGATCGGCCTCAAGTGGGCAGGCATGAAGCGGCCCCGCGTGATCAGCCTGGAGAACGTCAAGCAGATCCTGCAATGGGGTCGACTGATTGCCAAGCGCGACAAGGCCACCGGCCGCGTGGTGAAACTCGGCGGCGACGTTGCGGCACCTGGTGAGGTCGTGCCGGTGGGCCAGCAGTTCCTGATTCCCGACCCAAAGCAGCGGGGACGCACATGGCGCCGCTTCGTGGCCTTGCTGGAAGGCATGGGCTATGTCGTTGAGTGGAAAGTCATCAAGGCCTGCGACTTCGGCGCGCCGACCAGCAGGGAGCGCCTATTCATGATCGCCCGGTGCGACGGCCAGCCGATTGTGTGGCCGGAGCCAACCCACGCCAAGAACCCCGTTAAGGGTCAGCAAAAGTGGAAAACCGCCGCTGACTGCATCGACTTCACCGACCTGGGCAAGAGCATTTTCGGCCGCAAGAAAGACCTGGCCCCGGCCACCCTGCGCCGCGTTGCCAAGGGCATGAAGAAGTTCGTCATCGATAGCGCGGCACCGTTCATTGTGCCGATTGCCAACTGGTCAGGCGAGACTGTGCAATCGGCCGACGAGCCGCTGCGCACCGTCACCTCCTACCCGAAGGGCGGCGCCTTCAGCGTGGTCAGCCCAATCATCGCACCGGCAACGCACCAGGGTAGCGACCGAATTAACGATCCACTCGAACCGCTGCCGACAGTGACCTGCGCGAATCGCGGCGAACTGACGCTGATCAGCCCGTTGATGGTTGGGGCCGGTGGCCCGGAGTACTCAGGCAAGCCGGTGGGCACGGACCAGCCGGTAGGCACACTGATGACCCAGAACCACCGCGCGATCGCTGCGGCACACTTGGTGAAGTTCCGCTTCGATGACGCGGGCAAGGCGCTGGACCAGCCGCTACCGACTATCACTAGCGGCGGCAACTATCAGCGCCCGGCCGGCGCCGCGCACGCCATGGGCATCTCCACGGTATTCATGGCGCAGATGAATGGCGGCTTCAACACCACTGACGCTAAGAGCATCGAAGACCCAATGACCACAGTGACCAACACCGGCAGCCAGCAGCAGCTGGCGGTGGCGAACCTGGTGCACTTGCGCGGCAACTGCGATGCACGTGACGTGAACGACCCGCTGCACACCATCAGCGCCGGTGGCCAGCACCACGGGTTGGCCAGCGCATTCATGGAGCGGGCATTCGGCGGCAGCATTGGCCAGGGCCTGGAAGAACCGGCGCCGACCATCACAGCCGGCGGCGGTGGCAAGAGCTCGCTGGTGTCGCTCACGTTGTCGCCTGAGCACGAAGCCGGTGCCCTTCGCGTCGCCGCCTTCCTGATCAGCTACTACGGTACCGAGAACATCAGCGCATGCGACTCGCCGGCGCCGACGATAACCACCAAGGACCGCCTGGCCATGGTCACCGTGATGGTCAAGGGAACGCCCTATGTGATCGTCGACATCTGCCTGCGGATGCTGAAGCCGGCCGAGCTGTACAAGGCCCAGGGATTCCCCGCCGACTACATCATCAGCCACGGCGCCGACGGCAAGCCGTTCACCAAGACTCAGCAGGTGCACATGTGCGGCAACAGCGTAAGTCCGCCGCCGATGGCAGCGCTAGCGCGGGCCAACGATCCGTGGACTATTACTGAGCGGCAGGCTGTCGCTGCATGATGCTCTCCAAAACTTTTTGGAGAGGGGAGGGAAACCCGGGTGCGGCTCTGCAACCCGGGGCAACCATCAGATCAAGATAATGCGCATTTCAGCAGCACGATCAAGAACTTCAGATCTAGCCTGATAGTAATCTCAATTTGCATAAGAACCTCCTGGGTTAAGTCAAAATAGAACGACGCAACGGGTACCCGCTGTGTAATTCATGCAACTGCCTATTCGGCAGATGAAATTACGGATATGCCCCGTAAAGCTTGATCTTTCGACTTGACTGAGGAGACTCAGGGTTCGCGCACTCTACGCAATATCGGCGATGCCGTAAAGCCACCACCCTCAGCTGTAAACCTCCCTCTATTCACTGCCACGATATGTGGCCAAGGCGAAGCTATGTCTCAAGTAAAGGAACGGCCCATCCTATTCTCGGCGCCGATGGTGCGCGCCATCATGGAAGGCCGGAAGACGGTCACACGCAGGGCCTTGAATGCTCATGCGCTGAAGAACATCGGCTACGGCGTTCGGCTCGGCGAGTGCCACGAACTGCCTACTGAAGGCCCGTTGCACCCGAACAGCGTTGATTACTACAACGACTTTTGCCGGTTCGGAAAGCCCGGAGACCGGCTGTGGGTGCGCGAGACTTTCATCGATCTGCGCGGCACTGGCGTTGAGCATCGCCCAGACACGGACGGCCCGCTCCAGCGCTACGCCTACGCTGCCGACTGCCGACCTGGGTCACACAGCGACGAGGCGAGGAAGGACTTCGGCCTGAAGTACAAACCCAGCATCCACATGCCTCGGGTTGCGTGCCGCATCCTGCTGGAGATCACCGCCGTGCGCGTCGAGCGGCTGCAGGACATCACCGAGGACCAGGCCAAGGCCGAGGGCGCATGCACCAGCGCAGTTGAGGCGTTCCAAGTCACCGGCGTGGATCGACCCGCCGGTTTCGCTTTCCGGGATCTCTGGACTTCGATCAACGGCACCGAGTCGTGGGAAGCCAACCCGTGGGTCTGGGTGGTCGAGTTCAAGCGGGTAACACTATTATCTTAGTAGCCCCCTCTTACTCACAAACCAAACTCAAACCTCTTCCCTGCCCTAATGCTGCCGCTTGAACTCTTCTACAGACATCTCTATCCCGCGCATGCATGTTGTCGATGCTTGGATTGCCAGTTTTTTCCATATCGCGCATGGCGGGTCTGCCAGGGTGATTGAGCGCCTCTTGGCCTTCGATGTGCAATTCGCGTGGAGTAGCTTTTGCCTCTGGGGGCGATGCTGGTTTGGGCAACTCATTAATGGCATCACCAAAGCGCTGAAGCAACGGCCCTTGCGGTAGTTCCTCAGCTGCCACCAACGTTGATATGGCGACGGCCAACATTGCAACGATGTATCCCCTGAACACTGCAAACACCTCCTCATTGAGTAGCCTGACCAGATAGCCGAGCAATAAATAACTGCCCGCTCAGATGCTTAGGCTGCCTCAGCGCGACCGAATATCAAATTTTCGGCGAAACACTTCAGCGCTGTCACTTGCTGAACTGTTATCGAAATGTAACCCCCACTACATGCCTGTCGGTGAGCGGCGGGCGAGGTATTCCTGCATGACTGAAAACCAATTTCCCTATGAGGCGTGGGTGCTGACCGCAGGCTTCGCGCCAAAGAAAGTCGAGATCGTTGGCATCTACAGCTCGGACGGCTGGATGCGAGCGCAAAGCCGGAAGATCTACCACCAGGCAGATCTGTTCACCTCCAAGGAGAAAGCCATTGAGGCCGGTTGGCGCCGGCTGGATGAGCAGTGGAGTGCGCTTCAGAAGCGAGCAGACGCCATCGTCAAGAAGAAGGCAATGCTCACGAAGCATTCAGCCAAGCCCTAACCCAACTTCTGCCGCCCAGCGCGGCTCATTGACTCACGCCGCCCGCGGCACGGAGAATCAACATGGCAGCAGCAGAGAAAATTGATCGTTTCCTGCGCCTCGACGAGGTGCTTTACACCACCGGCCTGGGCCGCAATACAGTTTATCGGCGGATCAGGGAAGGCACATTCCCAAAACAGGTTAGAATAGGCCCCAATTCGGTCGCTTGGCGCCAGTCGGCAATTGCTGAGTGGATGACATCAACAACGCCCAGCAACGACCAATCAGTACATTGATCAGTACACCAGTTACTGGCAATATTCCACAAGCCACGCAACACAAGCCCTACAGGTCACACCGTGGAAATCTTCAAAGAGTTTACCTTCGAGTCCGCCCACCGCCTGCCCCATGTACCGGAAGGCCACAAATGCGGACGCCTGCACGGGCATTCGTTCAAGGTGGCGATCCACCTGAGCGGCGACCTGGATCCCCATACCGGCTGGATCCGCGATTTCTCGGAAATCAAGGCGATTTTCAAACCGCTCTACGAGCGCCTCGACCATAACTACCTCAATGACATCCCTGGCCTGGAGAATCCGACCAGCGAAGTGCTGGCCAAGTGGATCTGGACCGAACTCAAGCCCCTGTTGCCGGAACTCAGCGCGATTCGCATCCACGAGACCTGCACCAGCGGTTGCATCTATCGCGGCGAGTAAGCGCTTGAGTGTTTAAAACCACCTGCGGGTGGTTTTTTTATGCCTGGCCACTGCAGTTGTAAAGCGTGCTTGACATGAAAAACCTGCACACCCAACGTAAAGCATCCTTTGCTTAAACTTCAGCGACGGTTTCCTGGAAACCGCGGGCCTGCCGCGCCTGTCGGCCTTCATGGTCTGGCCGATCATGGGCGGCGTCTGGTGTGTGGCCACAATCATTGGCAAAAGGCGCTATCAATGAATAATCAGTTGCGCCAGTTACGCGCAGAACTGGGTTGGTCCCAGGCCGATCTGGCGCAGCGCCTGGGCGTGTCGCGCCAGACCATCAACGCCATCGAGACCGGTCGCTACGACCCGAGCTTGCCGCTGGCGTTCAAGATCGACAAGGTGTTCGAACGGCCCATCGAAGCGATCTTCGAAGCGCCAGTGGACTGAGCCGTTATGACAGGAGCACGCTGAATTGATACGCCCCGCCACTGCCGACGATAGTGCCGCTATCGAGGCCATCGTCCAGGCTGCCTATGCGCCCTACATTGAGCGCATCGGCCGCAAGCCCGGGCCAATGCTGGAGGACTACCCGCAGTTGGTCGAAGACGGGGGCGTGCATGTGCTGGACCACGCCGGGCAGGTTCAAGGCTTTGTTATCCTGAGGCACACCGACACGGCGTTGCTGTTGGATAACCTCGCCGTCACCCCACAAGCCCAGGGCCTTGGTTTCGGCCGACAACTGATGGATTTTGCCGAACAGCAGGCACTTGATGCCGGCTACAGTGCCATCCGCCTGTACACCAATGAGGTGATGACCGAGAACCTCGGGCTGTACAGTCGCCGTGGCTATGTGCAAACCCATCGCGCCGAGGAACACGGCCTGCGCCGCGTATTTATGATCAAACATCTATAGGAGCACCCCATGGAAAACCTCTGGCTGGCCCAGGCCAAACGCTTGCAGGCACTGGCGTCCACGGGGCTGCATTTTTGCACTGACGACTTTGAGCGTGAGCGCCTTGAGGAAATTGCCGAGATTGCCCACAGCATGCTCGCGCAACTGGCGGATGTGCCGCTTGCGCGCATCACCGGGCTGGTGCCGGATTTTGCCAAGCGTTATTCAACCCCGATGATTGACGTACGCGGCGCGGTGATCGAGGGCGACCGGATACTGCTGGTGCGCGAATTGACCGACGGCTGCTGGGCCCTGCCCGGTGGGTACGCCGATATCGGCCTGTCGGCGGCGGAAAACATCGTCAAGGAGATCCGTGAGGAAGCCGGGCTGAGCGTCACGGCACGCGCGCTGTACAGCGTCACGCACAAGGCCAAGGGCTTGTATCGCCCGGATGTGCGGGACTTCTACAAGCTGTATTTCCTGTGCGAGCGGGTCGACCAACGGGCGCCGATGGCGGGCTTTGAAACCACTGAAGTGGGCTTTTTTACCCTCGACGACCTGCCGCCCCTGTCCCGTGGGCGCACCATCGAAAGCGACCTTGAAGCGGCGTTTGCGTTTCATCGTGGCGAGACCACCCAGACGCTGTTCGACTGATCCATTTTGTCTCACCGCTGCACTGCTTTCGTGCCTGCTTGGGCGCGCTCGACACAGCTGCCTGGCGACAAATACGCCGCGCTGCCGGTTTGGCACGCGCAGTGCAACAGCGCTGCGTCAGTCATCCAGGGAGCAAGGCCATGACGCAGCAAGAACCGGGTAACGATTACCCCCTCAGCGAAGTGCCGATGCATGCGCGCAAGGGCCTTGCGTCCACCGCCATGGTGTTGCTGGGCTTCACCTTCTTCACCGCGACCATGTTCGCCGGCGGCAAGCTGGGCGTGGCGTTCAGTTTTACCGACATGCTCGGCGTCGTGGCCCTGGGTAACCTGTTGCTGGGTATTTACGCCGCAGGCCTGGGCTACATCGCCTTCAAGAGCGGCTTGAATTCGGTCCTGATGGGGCGCTTCTGCTTTGGCGAGGTGGGCAGCAAACTCAGCGACTTGATCCTCGGCTTCACCCAGATCGGCTGGTACGCCTGGGGCACCGCCACCGCGGCCGTGGTGCTGGGCAAATATTTCGAATTGAACCAAGGCACGGTGCTGGCACTGATGGTGCTGTTTGGCCTGCTGTTCTGCGCCACCGCGTATATCGGCTATCGCGGGCTGGAGATTCTGTCCTATATCGCGGTGCCGGCCATGGGCATCCTGCTGTTGCTGTCGATGTGGGTCGCCACCGTCAAAGTCGGCGGCCTGAAGGGCTTGCTGGCAGTGGTGCCGACGGCGGAGCTGGACTTGTCCACCGCCATCACGCTGGTATTCGGCACTTTTGTCAGCGGCGCCACCCAGGCGACCAACTGGACGCGTTTTTCTCGTTCGGCCAAGGTCGCGGTGCTGGCCAGCCTGATCGGCTTTTTTATCGGCAATGGCTTGATGGTGTTGATCGGTGCCTATGGCGCCATCGTCTATCAGCAACCCGATGTGGTCGAAGTACTGTTGCTGCAAGGTTTCGCCATGGCGGCGATGGTCATGTTGCTGCTCAACATCTGGAGCACGCAGGACAACACCATCTACAACTTCGCCGTGGCCGGCTGCAATCTGCTGCGTACCCGGCGGCGCAAAACCGTAACCCTGGCCGGCGCGGTGATCGGCACCCTGCTGGCACTGCTTGGCATGTACGACTTGCTGGTGCCTTATCTGATTCTGTTGGGCACCGTGATCCCGCCGATTGGCGGGGTCATCATGGCGGACTTCTTCTACCGCTATCGCGGCCAGTACCCGCGTCTGGCCGATGTACGCCTGCCGGCGTTCAATTGGCCAGGGCTGGCGGCGTATGCCGTGGGCACCGTGCTGGCGTTTCACTCACCGTGGGTGGCGCCGTTGGTGGGGATTGTGGCCGCGTCCCTGGCCTACATCGCACTCACCGCGGCCCTGCGCGTGCGCGCACCTTTGGCTGACGTACAGGCATGAACCCGACTGTTGCCATGAGGATGGTAACCTTGTGGCTGATAACCCTGATGACCTGGCGGCTGACTGCCTGATTATCCAAAGCCAAGAGGAACTTGCCCATGCATATCATCAATGCCCGCCTGCGCAACCGTGAAGGCCTGCATGATCTGCACCTGGAACACGGCCGGATCGCCCGCATTACTGCACAAACCGTGGCGCCGACATTAACAGCTGACGATCTCGACGCCGCTGGCAACCTGGTCATACCTCCGTTCGTGGAACCCCATATCCACCTGGATGCGACGCTGACCGCTGGCGAGCCACGCTGGAACATGAGCGGTACCCTGTTCGAGGGCATTGAGTGCTGGGGCGAACGCAAAGCCACCATCACCCAGGAAGACACCAAGGCTCGCGCCAAGAAAACCATCCAGGCCCTGGCCGCCCATGGCATCCAGCATGTGCGCACCCACGTTGATGTCACCGACCCTGACCTCACCGCGCTCAAAGCCATGTTGGAGGTGCGCGAAGAAAGCACGCACCTGATCGACCTGCAAATCGTCGCCTTCCCGCAGGAAGGCATCGAGTCTTACCGCAACGGCCGCGAACTGATGCAGGAAGCCATTCGCCTGGGCGCTGATGTGGTCGGCGGTATTCCGCATTTTGAATACACCCGCGACCAAGGGGTTAGCTCGGTGAAGTTCCTGATGGACCTGGCCGAACGCACCGGCTGTCTGGTGGACGTGCACTGCGACGAAACCGATGACCCACACTCGCGCTTTCTCGAAGTACTCGCCGAAGAAGCCCGCAGCCGCGGCATGGGCGAGCGCGTCACCGCCAGCCACACCACGGCGATGGGTTCCTACGACAATGCCTACTGCGCCAAACTGTTTCGCCTGCTGGGCCACTCGGGCATCAGCTTCGTTTCATGCCCTACCGAAAGCATTCACCTGCAGGGCCGCTTCGACAGTTTCCCGAAACGCCGAGGCGTCACCCGCGTCAATGAACTGCTCGAGGCCGGCATGAACGTCTGCTTCGGCCAGGACTCCATCGTCGACCCATGGTACCCGCTGGGCAACGGCAACATCCTGCGCGTGCTGGAAGCCGGTCTGCACATCTGCCATATGCTGGGCTACCGCAACCTGCAAAGCGCCCTGGACCTGGTCACCGACAACAGCGCCAAGGCCATGGCCCTGGGTGACCGTTACGGCCTGGAAGCCGGTCGCCCGGCCAACCTGCTGGTGCTTTCGGCAGACAGTGACTACGAGGTGATCCGCAGCCAAGGCCTGCCGTTATATTCGATCCGCAATGGCAAGGTGCTGATGCAACGCAGACCGGCACAGGTGGAGTTTTTGTAAGCCCCGGGGTCAGACGATTGAATCAATATCCAGTGGCTGCACCCGGCCGGCGCCGTCCTGAAGTGGCGCAGGAATACTGGCGATTTGCGCCAACTTGCGGTTTTCACGGTGGCGCAACCAGCGTTTCACGCTGGGCTGCAAGCCGGTGGAATCGGCGTGGCTGCCATACACGTCACGCACGTCCAGACGGCGCCAGCGTAACGACTCCAATCGGCGCCGACTGCTGCGCAAGCGGTCGACTTCAGCGTTCAGTGCCTGGTTATGCGCATGCCCATAATCGCGTTGGTTCGGTGGGCGACGACGCTCGAGCTCGCGGTTCTTGTCGCGCAGTTGTTGGGTCATGGTGTCGAGCGCCAGGTCTATCAACTCGAACTCTCTGGCGGTGATCAAAGGCCCCTGGCACTCCACGGTTTGCTGCCAGCGGCGCAGAGTGGCCCACGCGGCTGGAATGTAACTGGCGGTCATGAAATGCTGGCTGGCCTGGAACAGTTGTTTCAACAGGTTGGCACGCTCGGGCATATCGCCATGCAGTTGCAGTATACGGTTGCATCCCGCCTCAAGGATGGACTCACAACCGGGCGTCCATAACACTGAGGAGTGCGTGCCGTCCGGCAGCTTGATGGGCATGAAGTGCTGTTGTTCGCCGTGATGCTGGTAAGGATTGCCGCCGACGCGCACAAGGCCAGCGGCAAACAGCAGGCCACCCGCACCGGGCGCGGCAAAAAGCGTGACGGCGCCCGGCACCCAGAGTTTGGCGGTGGTGTTCATCCACGTGGCAGGGACACTGGGAACCGGGTCGTTGTGGTTGACGATGCGGTGATGGATAAGGGCTGAGGCGCCGTCGGTAAACTCTGAGTCTGCGGCGCGGGGAGCGCCGTAGGTGTAGAGGAGGATGTTGTACTTACGATCAGGAACGCGGCGTAGCCCTTCAGCTAACAGCAATGCAATGGCACCGCCCAGACTGTGGCCGCAAATCACAATGCGCTGTCCGCTGTAAAATCGGTAAAGGTAGCGCAGAACAAAGTCGCGCATCGCTCGATAGGCCTGATAAAAGCCCTCATGGGCTTTGCCAACACCTTCAGCAAATGGCACTTGGTGGGCATTCGCGTCTCGCAAAGCATCGGCACCACTGGCGGTACCGCGTACAGCGATCAGAATCACTTCGTTGTGGTGACTGATAAACGCCTGGGTATCCGTACCGAAGGCTTCATCGTCAAAAAAGTGCAGGCTAGCTGGATGCTCCTGTTTCTCTTCAAGCTCCGGACGATTTTGTGGATACAACTCAGGATCGAAAGGCAATATCTCAAACCGCTGGGAGTATGGAACCTCTTCATACAACGGGTAGAAGCGTTGAGCCTGATCACGATCGACCTTCCAGGCTTCTTGAAACCCCGAGAGTTTTTCCGCGAACAGATTGCCTGCGCTGGGATCCAGGGGAAAACTGACGTGTTCCACCGGAGGTTTTGGAGGTTGCTGGCCAAAATCGCAGTAACTCAATGTGGACATCAACGCCAATTGATACAGGTTCAACGCACAAAACTGATCATCGGTCGACAACATCGGGCGCAGGGCCCGCAAAGGCCGTACCTCCAACACCGTGTGCAGGTTGGGGAACAGCACGACGCCTGACAATGCCGGCTGCGGCGGACCAAACCCCAGCTCAGCCATCATTTTCAATGCATGCCTTGGAGGCTGATAGGTTCTGGAGGCAAACGGCGGCAGGTGGGCACTATGTCGAACCAGGTCGCGCACCTCAACCTGATAAAACCGGTCTGCCTGGCGTTGTGCAGGGTTACCCTCGATACGTTGGCCATCAGCCGCTGAAAATCGGGTGTGTTCGGCGCGGGCTTGAAGTTCGGTGATAGGTAACGGGTAAGTCTTGCGCTTTCTCAATTTGGAATATGGCTCTTCGTCGCCTGAATACTGCGCATCCAAAGAAAGAATGACAGGGCCGCAATAAAACCCTTCCACCTTGGCGTATCCCTCTCCATTCAACCTTCCGTTGTACCGGCGCCCTGTAGTGTCCTGGATTGTGTAGACCAGCCCACCGTAAGCCTTCCCGCTGCCCGTTTCATCCACCAGGCAAACGCTTGCCCAATGCCCTTTCAACGGGCAAGCAGGCATCTTGCTGCTGAAAAAAGGTTGCTTCCATGCTGCCTGGCTCATGAATCATCTCCTTGTTAATTGCACGTTGGGTAAACATCGCAAACACGTCCATCCGGCATCGTTATGGGTTTAAAGTCCGTGGTGTTACTGCCACAGTATCCGGACAGATCTTCAAAGCTTTTACCCCGGCACCGTTTCCATCCCCCTGGTACAGCTAGCCAAGTGTCCTGAAAAGCGGGTGCCTCCTCGTCTATAACGTTCAACGTCAGCCTTACTTTTTTTCCTGGGAGCATCTCTCTCTGTACTACACCACCCGCCAGCCTTTCTTCCCTTTGCCCCGCTGTGTTCAACGCTCTGCATTCCAACAGTTTCGTGATCGCATGCAAGGGACCCACCGTACGAAAAAACCACATACATTGCCCGGCGAACTCCTGGACACCCGAGTCCGGCATGCCTGCGACACGTTCAGACTCAATGGGATCGGCGAAAAAGATCCCTGCGGAATCCCCGTCGACATCGCTATATCGCTCACCCCACTTCGCATAAAGAGTGAACTCCACGCTACGCAACACCGTAGGGCACCCCTCAATGGTTTCAGTCAGCGGGAACTCATAGCTCACTCGTTCGGCCACGGGTTTGTAATCGGCAATAAAGATCTTGCGTTCAGGCCTTTTGCCTCGACGCTGTGGCAAGGTGCAGAGTTCATATCTGGCGGGACGGTATTTAGCGGCACCGATGAATCGAAACTGTGCGGGTAAATCCACCTCCAGGGTAAAACGCTTAGCCGGCGGTGCCAGCGCACAACCCGAGAGCCATCCTGCACCGAGCGTTATCAAAACGCTGCGCGTCCACCTATTCATGCTTTTGCCACTCCCGTAACACCCGCTCAAAATGTTCCGACGGCGCCTCGCCCTCTATCGGCTGCCACCGAATCGTGCTGCCTTGCGTCGCCTCCTCCAACCGACGCACCACCAGAAACTCGAGCTGCTGGGGGCCTCGCCATTGCCAGGTACGGGCCTGCTCCAGAACCTGCGCCAGCCAGATTCTGGGGTTCTGAAACTCGACCAAGCCGGCGAGCTTTTCGCTGTGTTCAGTCAGCAGATAACGCAGGATATTGGCGTGCAGAATCACTTCGGCCTGAGGATTGGGCGTGTTCAGCCAGGGCACAGGCACAGGCACTGGATACTCCCCCGGCATTGGGTTTTCACCCCGACACCAACAGCCTTGGTGCCAATAGCACACACCGATCAGTGGGCCGAGAAACACTGGCCAGTGCTCGCCCTGTAAATGGGTCAAAGCACGTGCCAAGGTACGGTTATCGTGAAAGCGATACACGGCCTGGCTTCCCTGGCGCCCTACCAGCAGACGTTCGCGCCAATGCCGAACCACGCCAGCCAGATCATCACCGGGCAGGCTGCCCAGCCAGCCCCAGTTCGTCTCGGGGTGTTGCAGCAGATCAACCAGCGCAGGCTCGTCCGCCTGCTCCACCAACAGAATCAACGGGCCTGCCGCTGCCAACTCGACCAGGGCGGTCTCAGCGTACAGGCTGCAATACTGCGACAGGTTACGCACCGCCAACAGCTGTTGACGTGCGCCGTGGTGACCATCAAGGATCAAGCACAGTCGGCGCCCCGCCTGATGCTGTTCGGCCATCCACTGGCCTGGCTCACTTGGCATCAGGCAGCCCTCCGCATGAGGGTGCACTGGCCTTCACGACACGCCTCGCACACCGGGCAGAAGTCCGCGCCCAACTGCCGGGCCTCGTCCAGAAGGGTGCCTTGGGCCGTCGAGAGGTTCGGCGCATCCATGGCCGATAATGGGTTCGCGGACCGAGTGAGGGGCGGCAAGCCGCCAACGGTGACAGGCCGGCTGCTGAAAATGCCGCCCGCCTGGATAATCAGGTGCTCGCCTCCAGCCTTGAGGCTCAATTGTGCGCCCGCATCGATGATCAGGCTGGCGCCGGCCTTGAGGACGATCTGCTGCCCGGCCTGGATAACCATGGACTGACCGATATGCGTCTGGCTGTCTCCCTGCACATCCAGCCGATCGTTCGTGCCAAGCATGACAGTGCGGTCTCCGGTGATGTGTCGCTGCTCGCCACTTTCCAAATGAACCGTGCTTAACCCGCGGATGATTTCACGCCGCTCTCCCGCCACCTCAAGACGACTGTCATGGCCGACCTGCTGTTCCAGGTCCCGTTGGGCGCGCAGGAAGATGAGTTCCTCGCCGTGGCGATCCTCAAGGTGCAGTTCGTTGGCACCCGTCCCCCCCGGAACACTGCGGCTGCGCAACACGCTGCGTGTCTTGTGTTGCGGCAAAGGGTAAGCCGGCCTGTGCAGCGCATTGGGCAGGCAGCCGTTGATCAACGGCTGGTCCGGGTCGCCTTCCAGAAAGGTCACCAGCACCTCCATGCCCACCCGCGGAATCAGCATGGCGCCGAAGCCATCGCCCGCCCAACCGGATGCTACCCGTACCCAACAACTGCTGTTGTCATCGGTGGGGTCCAGGCGGTCCCAATGAAAACGTACCTTTACTCGACCGTAGGCGTCGCAGTGCACCTCCTCGTCTGCTGGCCCCGTCACGATGGCGGTTTGGCTGCCGTGGAGGGTAGGTTTAGGGTGTCTGATGGGGGGCCGATGCACGGCGCGCCAGGGTGTTGCGGTAAACCGGTTTCGGTAGCCGTGGAATGTGCCCGCCACGGGTGCTGCTTCCTCCAGCACCTGCGGTTGATAGCCTTCGTGATGCACCGACGTGAGCAACCACAAATCGTTGCAGGTGGGATCCGGGTGGTCACACAGCTCAAGAAAATGGCCGCTGCCCAGCGCCGGTTGATCACTTTTGCCCACGGCACGATGGCGGTCACGCAGATGCCGCTCCAAGTCCCTTTGCGCCAATTGCCGACCTCGCGCATGGTCGCTGAAACCACCAGGGTAATGGTAATCCTCAAGGCGCTGCGTCAATGCAGGCCCGGCCTTGTCTTCCAGGCGCAGCGACGGATGCTCGAAGTCATGATCACGGCGCACCGTCAGCTGGGTACGGGTCTCCAGGCGCACGTCGAACTGCCGGATAGCTCTCGTTTTGGCTGCCAGCTCGTGCGTCGCGCAAAATCGCTGTGCAGCCAGACGCCGAAACACCGTCTGGTCATCACCGAACACCAGCACGTGATTATTCGGGCCATGGCGAAAGTGGTAGTGAATACCCTCCTCCTCGCACAACCGCTGGATAAAGTGCAGGTCGGTTTCCGCGTACTGAACGCAGAACGGACGGGATGGGTAGGCCACAGGGCCCAGTTCGAAGGCATAGGCGTCCGCCAGAATGCCGTGGTGCTCAAGGACCGCCGCAATAATCTGCGGCACACTGCGTTGCTGGAAGATCCGCTGGTTGTGTCGATGGGCAAGACACGCCAGGCGTGGTGCCAGGGTGAGACGATAGCGAGTGAGCCGAACGCCGGGCCCCTCACGGCCGATAGCGTAGATGCGCCCATGCAGCCCCGCACCGGATTCGCCAAAGTCCAGATAAGCCGGCTGGTGAAGCAGCGCCTCCAGATCCAGAGAGGGATTTTCGCTGACTAAGTGCACGGTAATGAAGTAAGGCTGATCAAGGCCTTCTCGGCCTTTGAAAGCGAGTACCTGAAAGTCATTGTTTATGTCTGGAAGTATCAACTTGAAACGTGGCGCGGCAGATGTTTCAACCATCCCTAAGTTACCCATCATCAATTATTTGACTGAAAGGCCTCCCCCCATCGGGCATTGATTGAACTGCCGGGAAAAAGCGCCTGAACCCAATAAATCTTAGCGATTTCAGGCGGAATTTGACCCTTTAAAAATAAAAAAGACGTTTCGCACAACGTGGTAGGACGTGTCTTTTACAAAATAATAAATTCGCAGAATTTAGTAGCATTCAACAACAAGAAACTTCTTACGCCAACTTTAACCACACAACTAACCGATAAAGAAACGGCTGACACGCATTCAAGATATCAGCCACTTCTGCGCCTTCAGGCTTGCACGCATGCAGTCCCGAACAGACTGACGCTCAGCAGCGTTTCGGCCTGGCACTGTAAACGCACCGGCACTGTGCCACCTGGCATGACCACAGCCACCTCGCCGGCGTCAACCCAACCCGCGCGCCATGCCGCGCAGGCAACTGCGCTCGCGCTGGTACCCGAGGACGCGGTGGGGCCTTCTCCTCGCTCAAATACCCGCGCGATGACCCGATTGCCCGAAGCATGTGCGGCCCATTGCAGATTGATCCCCGCCAAACAAGGTTGGCCGCGCCCACCTGGCGGTGCAAATGCAATGGCCCGTAACGACTCAAACAGTGCGGGCTGGTGCATCGACTGATTGTCCGGCAAGGCCTGTGCGTGCTCGACGAGCGTCACACAATGAGGATTGCCCACACGGACGAACTGGCTGACGGCCCATTGCGGGTCAATCGCCGCCAGTGCAGCCACATGGCTGAACTCACATTGCCCCAATGTTGCTGCGCCAGTACCGGTAGCGGCCACCGCTGCTGGCCCGAAACTCGGCCGGCCCAAGGCCAGCCAGAAGCCTGCAACCTGTTCAAAGATCGCCGGTTGTGAATAGGTCACCAGCACAGAGACTGAATCCTGCTTGTCGTGATGCACCTGCAACTCACACCCTTGCGTCATCAAACCTTGATCCGTCAGCGCCTGGGAAAAAATCGTCAACCCGTTACCACTGCGTTCGGCGAGCGTGCCATCAGTATTGACGATCAACACGTCAAACGGCGGCGCAGACTGGAACGGCCCGACCAGCAAACCATCGCAGCGGTGTGCCTTGGGAGTGGCCGCACGCGGTAACGTGCCCCATTCACACTCCGACGCGATAGCCAATGCTGCCCACTCTTTTCGAGTGCTGGCAGCGCGGTCGGCACATTCAGGCACGGCAATGCCCCTGCTGCGTAGGTAGTCGGGGCTGGCCACACCGTAAATATTGCCCCGCGCGTCATAGAACAGAGTCATCGAGACACCTTCCCAAGAAAATTCACCGGAAAATTTCTCCGATTGCCTACACACTTGGTAGCAGCGTATTACAGAAAACCGGCGCAGTGGGAAGTGGACTGGAAGGTGGTAATCCAACGCAAAAACCTGGGGTTCATCCGTTTTCACGCAGATTACGCACCTTCCAGACCACCGCCCAACAATCCGATAGCCTCTGTGTGGTCGCCACCGTCCATGACGTTCCGCTGCTGTAACAATAAACCTGCACCTGCGTGTCAGCCCCTCTCTTCAAGGGAACCCGGCTCGCTCGACAGGGCATGATGTGCAAGGATGTCGCGCCGGACATCGTTCGTTGAACGCAAAACCAAGGATTTTTCATGACTGCCATCCCCACCCCAGCGCCCGTGGTTCCCGGACGGCTGGAACAAATGTCGACCCGCATTGCCTTTTTCATCGCCGGCTTCGGTATCGCGGCCTGGGCGCCGCTGGTGCCCTACGCCAAGGCACGGGCAAACCTCAATGAAGGCACGCTGGGCCTGTTGCTGTTGTGCCTGGGCGTCGGATCGATCATCGCCATGCCGATGGCTGGCGCCCTGGCTTCACGCTTCGGCTGCCGCCGGGTGCTGACCGCCGGCACAATCATGATCTGCCTGGCACTGCCGATGCTCGCCACGGTCAGTTCAATCCCCTTGCTGATCGCCGGGCTGTTCCTGTTCGGTGGGGGCCTGGGCACTGTGGATTCGACGGTCAACCTGCAGGCGGTCATCGTTGAACGTGCCAGCGGCAAAACCATGATGTCGGGCTTCCACGGGTTGTTCAGCCTTGGCGGCATCGTCGGCGCAGCAGGGGTTGCCGGGTTGCTGGGGCTGGGCTTGTCGCCGTTGCAGGCGACCCTGGTGGTGATCGTCATAATGGCGCTTGCATTGTTCAAGGCCGGGCCTCATCTACTGCCCTACGGCAGCGAAAGCTCAGGCCCGGCGTTTGCCGTGCCGCACGGTGTGGTGTTGTTTATCGGCTGCCTGTGTTTCATCGTGTTCCTGGCCGAAGGTGCCGTGCTGGATTGGAGCGCGGTGTTTCTCAATGCAGAACGCGGTCTGGATGAAGCTTACGCAGGCTTGGGTTACGCGGCGTTTGCCTTGACCATGACCGCAGGGCGCCTGACCGGTGATTCGATTGTCCGCCGCCTGGGCGCCACCCGCGTGATCGTCATTGGCGGCGCGCTGGCGACTGCCGGCATGTTGCTCGCGACATTATTGCCGGCCTGGGAAACGGCGCTGTTGGGGTATGCCTTGGTGGGCGCCGGCTGCTCGAATATCGTACCGGTGCTGTACACCGCCGTCGGTAAACAAACGGTCATGCCGGAACATATCGCCGTGCCGGCCATCACCACGCTGGGGTATGCCGGTATTCTCGCTGGGCCTGCAGTTATCGGGTTTATCGCCCACGGCAGTAGCCTGAGCACGGCCTTTGTGCTGATTGCGCTGCTGCTGGCCGGGGTGGCCATCAGCGGTAAAATTCTCAAGGTGTAACAAGCTCACCGCACAAGGCCATGGGCTATCTGGCTTTGTGCGCTTCGTATTGTTCCAGCCAGCGTTCCAGGCTTTTGTTACAAAGCCAACCCTCATGCCTGGGACGCCCCAGCAAACGCATGTTGTTGGCACGCTCCAGCGAACGCAGCAGGCCTGGGCGCTCAATGATATTTTTGGCGGTGTAGACGCAGTGTTCACTGTACTTTTTCCTCGGTAGCCCAGTAGCGGGCTCCAACAGGGGGCGGCCCTGCGAATCGAGGTCGTCAGGATCACTCATCACGATTTTGAGCTGGGTTATTTCCACGTATTCAAGCGCTTCAAAAAATACCGTGCGGTCTTTGGGTATGTCCCGCAACTGTTTGAAATAGCCTTGCAAAGCCATTACGACCTCGGCGTTGCCCTGATCATGAAAAGGGTCCTGGCTGAAGGCGCCAGGGGAGCTGTTACCCAGCAACGCTGCAGCGGCTGCGCTCAGGCTGTCGCGGGTGATGTATCCCGCGCCGTCGATGATCGCGTCGTTCAGCAGCGGGCGGTTGAGAATTTCCCTGACCAGCAGGATCATACGGTCGCGCACCTTACTCTCCACTCAAGGTTTGAGCTGCGATCTGGCGCAACGACGCCTGCGTCAAGCGGCCTTCTTTTAAAAAACCGTGCAGCTCGCCAAAGTGTTTCTCCAGCTCGCCCGCCAATTGGCTATCAGTGGAACTCGGACCTGGCGGTGTGGTGTTGGCGCGAGCCGTGGGTGCATTTTGCAGCGCCTGCTGGCGCAGCGAAGACAAGCCTCCACGCCACAACATGGGTCGCTGCGACGGCAACTCCCGCGTTGCGAATGACTCATCGCCGGGCGAATGAAAAACGCGGGACGATGAAACCCGACCTACCTCTGGCCCGCCCAGGCCGATTGGCTGCGCGCGCAGTATTGCACCCTCAATCTTCATGCTTCATCTCTCGCCTTTTGCAGATCCATGCTTGCCTGAAAGTCAGTACCAGAGTGGCCCGAATCATCGATTCGCCCTCTGGGCAGCAAGCAACCGATATGTGGTTAGCGCCACGCGATAGTTCCGGCCAGCAGGAGCATCCCAATAACAGCATGTAACACTGGATCACCCAGGTGTTTGCCCACGCCACCGGGAGCAGAGGCCATTGATCAGCGCAGCCCAGCGAAAAATGGGGCGCCTCAAGCAGTGAGCGTTAGCGTTGTCGGCAGGCCCTGACGCATGCAGCCCGCGGGCAAAATCATCTGCGACGGGCGCCTGGAATTTTTTTTGACCCACAAATGCTTTCATTCGCAGCGTTTCGGTGGCGTATACCGTCGACAAGGCTGCGCAGGTGTCTTCCTTACTTGACGATGTCGAGCAAGCAACTTCATGCCAGCCATCAAAGGTGCACCGGCCATCGGTCTGGCCGGATTGAAACGAAGGTGAAGTCATGTCTGGCCCCTGGTTCAGCGTCTGAAAACGACCAGTACGATCAACGTCGCTGGTTACAACCTGTGTGGCAAACGCGCGGAAACAGTTCCTGCCCGGGCCCGGGCAGCTTGGTGAGCACCTTGAAAAACAAGTCAAAAAAAATCGCAGCCCTTGAGCTGCGATTTTTCTTACAAACGGTCGGTCAGAAGCCGACGCTCGCCTGCACGAAGAACGTACGCGGCTGACCGAGGTACAACCCGGCGTTGTTGTCACTGGATCGCGTGTAGTGCTGTTGGTCAAAGACGTTCTTCACGCCCACACCCAGTTTCAGGTTCGACAGTTGCGCGCCGAAGTCATACCCGCTGCGCACGTTGACCGAGACATAACCGGGGATATCGCCGTACTGCCCATCGGCGGTGCCCTGGGTGATGTAGGTGGTGCCAGTACCCGGCGCACGCTGACCGGATTGGGCATAGACGTCCAGGTTATGGGTCCAGTGATTGATGTCGTAGCGCAGGCCCGCCGTCAGCACTTCACGGGAGTAGAGCGGCAGGTCGCGGCCCTTGAACGGCACATCACCCTCGGCAGTCGCCTTGGTGTAGGTGAAGCCCGCGTTGGCAGTCAGGCCATCGAGGCGTGGGTCCAGGTTCGACAGGTCGTAGTGGGCCGAGGTTTCGATACCCTGGTGCCTGGTGGCGCCGAGGTTGGTCCAACCCACGTCGTTGCTCACATATTGCAGCTCATCCGAGAAGTCGATGTAGAACAGCGTCACTTCGCCGCCCCAGACACTGTCGTTGTAGCGTGTGCCGATCTCGTAGGTCTTGGCTTTTTCCGGGTTCAGGCCGTCAGCCGCCTGGTTGACGCGACCGCCCTGCCCGATCTGCGCGTACTGCAGGCTGCCGAATGAGGTTTCGTAGTTGGCGAAGACTTTCCAGGCATCGGAAATGTGGTACATCACGCTCAACGCCGGCAACGGCTCGTTACTATTGATTTTGCGATTCTTTTCCACGGTGCGCACACCGTTCAAGGCAACCACCGGGCGGTCATGCCAGTTGGTTTCAATGTGTTCAAAGCGAATGCCCGGCGTGACGGTCCACTTGCCGATATCGATTTTGTTGTCGATGTAGAACGCGTTGGCGACGGTGCCGCCAGTGCGATCCTGGTAAACATGCCCGTCATTTTGCCCACCCGGCGTCGGCACGTTGTTGACCAGATTGAGGCTGCTGGCCTGTTCATGCATGCCTTCTTTGAGGTAGCGATAACCGACGCTGACTTCCTGGGTGCTCGGGCCCACGTCGAACACATGGGAGATCCGCGGCTCGATGCCGAAGGTGTAGTAGCTGCGCGGGTAGGAACTGATGGTCTTGAGGTCGCGGTTGGCAATGTTGCTGCCACGGAAGCTGTCGATGTAATAGGTCAGCACTTCGGCCTGGGTACGGTCGTCGATCTGGCGGAGGTACTTGAAGGACACATCCTTGCGACGGCCGCTGAAATTGTCCCAATCGCGCACCGACTGATACGGGTTGGCGTCAAATTGCTTCTGGGTCAGGCCGCCGGGCATATCGGCGTTGGCATTGTAATAGTGAAGGTTCAGCGAGAAATCGTCTTGATCGGTCGGCGCCCAGTGGGTCTTGAGGATCACGTCGTCGATGTCGTTGGAGTTGTTGCTGTTGCGGTAGCCGTTGCCATTTACCCCGGTATACAGCAACGCCACGCCCATGCCGTTATCGGCAGTACCGCCGACAAAGGCATTGTCGACGTGTTTCCAGCCGCCGTGGGCAGAGGTTTCCAGGGTGGTGCCGACTTCGCCCGAGGCTTGCTCAGGAATCGCGCGTGTCACGAAGTTGATCACGCCGCCGACGTTCTGCGGCCCATAACGGACAGAACCTGCGCCGCGCACCACGTCGATACTGTCCAGGTTACCGGCAGAAATCGGCGCCATCGACAGTTGCGGCTGACCATACGGAGCGAACGCCGCCGGCACACCGTCGATCAATACGGTGGAGCGCGGCGACAGGCGCGAGGTCAGGCCACGCACGCCGACGTTGAGGGAAATATCGCTGCCACCGGTGCCGTTGGCCTCTTGCACCTGCACGCCAGGGACGCGGCGCAGCACGTCACTGACATTCATCGCCCCCTGCTCCACCATGGCTTCACGGCGGATCACAGTACGTGCGCCCGGATGGTTCTGCACCACTTCGGCATTGGCATCGCCCAGCCAGTCGCCGACCACTTTGATGTCAGTGACGCCCAACTCCACCGGCGAGCCGGCTTCCCCCGTGCCGCTGCGCAGTGGGCGAAGGGTCACGGAACCGGCATCGATCTGGTAATCCAGGCCGCTGCCCTGGAGCAATTGGCGCAGAGCCTGCTCGGGAGACAGGTTGCCGTCCACTGCAGGCGCATGCTTGCCCGCGACCATGTCAGGGCTGAAGAACACTTGCAGGGAAGTCTGCTGGCCCAGTTGACTCAGAGCAGCGCCCAGCGGCTGCGAGCGAATATGGATGCCGTCGGCCGCAGAGGCCGCAGGCAGGGCGGAACTGACCGCAAGCGCCAGCGCCAGGGGCGCCCAACGGGAGACTTTATTGTTGTTCACGACAAGTTTTTTCACGTCGAACCTAGTCCTGTGATCGCAAGAGTGTGCGACTGTTAATGCAAACCAGTTGCAGTTGCAGAAGAAGACGAAGAACTCGAAAAAAACCTGAATATCAGCGTGAAATAATTTCCTGACTGCCGTCCGGCAAGGCTCGTACGGCCACTGGCAGGATATGTGGCAGCGCTTTGAGCAAGGCGTCGGTGTCGCTGGATTTGAACACGCTGGTCAGCCGCAGGTTGCTCACCGCCGCCGTGTTGACCCGCAACGGCTGCTCGCGATAGCGCGATACTTCCCGCGCGACTTCGCCGAGGGTGGCGTTGTTGAACACCAACTTGCCCGTGCGCCAGGCTGTCAGCTCATCAGCATTCACGGCATACGCCGTAACGACTTGCCCGGTAGAATCGACATGCGTGCCCAGCCCTGCCGTGAGCATCACGATCTGATCCGACGCACGCCCCTGCACCTTGACCGTGCCGGCCTCGACCACCACGCGGGTCTGGTCGTCATCACGGCGGACATCAAAACGCGTGCCGGTGACCGTCACCTGCCCTGCCCCGGCGGCCACCACAAATGGGCGGCGGGTGTCGTGCTCGACGCTGAACATGGCTTCGCCCTGTTTGATTTCTACGCCGCGTCGGCCCTTTTCATAGTGCACCGCCACCACGCTGCGGCTGTTCAGGTCCATCACTGAACCGTCGGGCAATGCCACTTGGCGATGCTCGCCCAAGCGCGTGCTGAACTCAGCGCTATAGGGTTTGGGATGATCAAGCCCGCTGAACAGGCCAAGCCCCAAGGCGATGGCCACCACACTGGCAGCCACGGCGTAACGCACAATAGCGCGACGTTTGGGGCGTTCGACCGGGGCCTCGCACAGCGCTTGCAAGCGCGCCGTGGGCACAAGGTCGGCGGCGCTCCACAGGCCTTGCAGCACTTCAAATTCGTACTGATGCTCAGGCTGCTCGTCACACCACGCCTCAAAACGCTGTTGTTCTTCGGGGCTCAACTCGGCGTTTTGCAGGCGTACAAACCATTGCGCGGCTTCGTCGCGAGCACGGCTATCCATCGTGGAAGATCCTGTTTCAAAACGGGCAGAGCTCATGGGGCCATCCCGTCCAGGCGGTCGCGCAGATGCCGCAAGGTGCGGATCATATACTTTTCCACCATGTTTTTAGACAGGCCCAGGCGTACGGCGATTTCTTGCTGGGTGAGGCCCTCGATTTTCTGCCAGATAAATATCTTACGACAGTTAAGCGGCAACTCGGCCAAGGCCCGCTCGATGGAGTCCGCCAATTGGATCGCGTGCATGACATGCTCCGGGTCACCGTTGTGGGGCGAACGCTGATCAAAGGCGTCCAATGCCAGCGCCTCACGCCGGTCTTCGCGACGGTAAGCGTCCACCGCAATGTTGCGCGCCGTTTGATGCAGATAGGCGCGCGGTTGCTCAACGTCGCTCGAACGCGACTCAAGCACGCGCACGAAGGTGTCGTGAGCCAGGTCTTCGGCCTGCTGACGGTTTCTCAGGCGGCGTGTCCAGGTTCCGATCAACTCTTCGTAATGCTCGAAAAAGCCTGTTCTGCGGGGCGGCTGAGGAATCATCGCGTGAGCACTGGGAGGCGGGGGCGTGAATAGTAATGCTTCCTATTAAGCGGAGCAATTGCTTCCCATCGCTCGCCTTACTGCGTTGCAACTAAAGATGACTGGCCGCCTGTTTGAGTCGGCTCAGTTTCTCTCGGCTGCCACACACACTCATCTGGCACCACTTACGTTGTTTACTTTTGGAGAGATCGAGAAATATCCAATCGCAATCCGCGCAACTGCAGCACCTCAACGCGTGAAGTTCACTCGATACCAGCAGTTGCGTCGCGTCTGTTGCCAGGCGTGCGATCAGCATCGACGTCAACTCCTGCGCAGATGCGCAGGTGCGCCAACCCCATGCGGGCATCCCGTCAATGGAGCGCAATACTCGCCACACCGCGCCTTGTTGGTAGTGCAGATTGATCTGCTGTAATGCCTCATCGGTGACGTTCTGGCGTAATGACAGGTTGTGGAAGACGCCGTACAGACGCTCTCGGAATGCAATAACAGCGTCCAGGTCTGGCTGGAAGGATATAGGCGAGTCAAACACCATAGGCGAGTATGCATCGTACTCTTGCTCAGAAAGCAAAGAGGCGTGTAATGCCCACTCAATGAAGAACTTTAAACTGGTGAGCCGCTCTTCCGTCACCTTAAGTGTGGAATACGGCCTGCGCCCATTAGTGGTATTGATAAAATCCAATACCCGGGCGCCGCCGATCAGCCGGATTGATTTTGCAGTGCCCGTGAAATGTGTCATTCCAACTCCCGAAAAACCTGCACGCTCTGCCTTGGCAGAGAATACCTCGTTTCTTGGAGTCGAAGTCGTCACCCCGTAGCTGGAAGACCAATGGCTAAGCAGGGGCCTGCGCACGCGCCATCCAATCAAGAATGATCCCGACCGATTGTTCAACCGAAAACACGTGGGTCTGCAGATGCACTTCAGGAAACAGCGGAGTGTCGTAGTTCGAATCAATACCCGTAAAGTTCTTGAGCAGCCCGGATCGCGCCTTTTTATACAAACCTTTAGGGTCCCGCTGTTCGACAGTTGCCAGTGGGGCATCCACGTGGACTTCTACAAAATGGTCGTTGCCAATAATCGAGCGCGCGTAATGCCGACTGGCCGATGACGGCGAGATCAGCGCGACAATGACGATAAGTCCCGCCTCCACCATCAAACCCGCCACCTCAGCGACCCGCCGAATGTTTTCATCCCGATCACTGTCGGTAAACCCCAAGTCACGACAAAGCCCACTGCGTACCGAATCGCCGTCAATGATGCAGGTAAACCGGCCTTGGGCCCTTAAGGCAATATCCAGCGCATCGGCAATGGTCGATTTCCCGGAGGCAGAAAGGCCAGTCATCCAAATGACCCTAGGTATTTGCTTCATAAGTGACTGTTCGGCACGCGCGTGGCTGAACGCAAACTCATGCAAATTCTGTTGTGGGCCCTGTGCAAAATAGCTCATGACCGTTCTCCCTCCGTCAGCGAAACAGGCTGTTTGCCCAACATGAACACCATCACGCATTGCAATAACAGAAGCAGCGAAACCACCCAATAGACTGTCGCGAACGAGCCTGTCAGGTCTTTGGACAGTCCGCCCAGAAAGTTACCGCACACGCCACCCAGGCCAATCAGCACATTGGCAATGCCAAATGCCTGCGTCAGCCGGTTGACCGGAACGATTTGTCCGATATAGCTGGGGACCAGCCCGAAGATAGGGTAGAACGCCAGCGCAAACAAAAAAGCCGCCAAATAGAACAACGCGATAGCGTTAAAACTGAACACCAGCATGGCTGCCAGACCCGCACTCAGAAAGCAAATGGCCAAGGCCGCCCTGGCACCCACTTTGTCCGCAACCCACCCCACCAAAAAGCCCGACGCCATCCCCACAGCGCCGATCGTCGTCCAGATAAACCCTGCGTCCTGTACCGAAACGCCTAATTCATCGCGAAGGTAAGGTGCCAGGTAAGTCTGAAACGGCAGCAGTGCCATCCCATTGAGAAAGGCGATGCCCCAGATCAGGTACAGCGAACGGCTCAGCCATGGCGTGTGGCCATCGAGCGACCGCGAGCGCTCACCTGAAAAACCAGCCGCCTGCTCCGCCCCCATGTTACGCAACAGAAACCAGGCCACGAAACAGAGGCCCAATGACACAAGGCCGGCGGTCAACCAGATCGAGCGCCAGCCACCCTGCAAGGTGAGAAACGACACCAGTAACCCGTTGATGAACACGCCATAGCTGGTGCCACTGGAGATCAGCCCCATGACCCGGGAGCGATTACCTGGACTGAAACCCTTGGTGACGATTTCTGCCAGCGGGATGTAAACCGAAGCGGAGCACCCTCCCAGCAAAATCAACAACCCACCCGACAACCAAATGCTGTCGCTGACGCTCAAGCCCAGCAGGGCCAGAGACGTCACCACGGTGGATACCAGGCTGATTTTCCAACCTTCGAAAAAACGGCTGATGTAACTGGTGACCGAAGAAAACAGCAGGAAGCCGATCTGTGCGCCGCCGGTGATCAAGCCCACAGTGGTGTAGTCAAAGCCGATATCTCGGCGCATATCAACGACCAGGTTGGCGAACAAGTAAACGCCGAACCCATAGGTACTGGCCACAAACCCTGTCAGTACGACTGCCAGCACCACGCTGTCCAGCGCGCGAGAATTATTCTGTACGAGTGTGCTCATCATGACGCCCTCACACGGCGCGGGCGGTGTGGATGACAAAATCACAATTCATCCTGTCGAAGTCACGCTGAAAATCACCGTAATCTTCATGGGCAGAGAAGCCGCTAGCCTGAATCTCGTCGGCCAGTTCTTTGGGTAATAACGGATACACTTTCAGGCTGTAGCGGTGTTTATCTTCAAAGTCGTAAATGAACTCGCACACCTGTGCATCGACCCTTCCCAGGCTGACCGACGCACTGGCCCCGCAGTAATAATAATTGCCGCTGGATTTGAAGTTGCCCGCGCGGATAGCAAAAAAATTACGCTGATCAACAATCAACACACCGCCTGGCTTGAGCAATGCCCTGAACTTGCGCAGCACGCTCATGCGGTCGTGCGCCTCAAACACATGGCACAGTGAACTGCCCAGGCACACTACGGCATCGAACGTGCCCAGCACGTCCGGGTCGAGGTCAAGCCACTCCATATGGTGGGATTCAATAGCCAATTCACGTTCAAGGAAGTTCTGCCGGGCTTTTTTCAACATCGTGCCGCTACCGTCCGTAGCGACCACCTTGAAACCTGCCTGTTTGAGTTGCACGGCATGAAAACCACTGCCCGTGGATACATCCAGCACCGAACTCACACCGTGACTTTTCAGCAACTGCTCAAAGAACCCCTTCTCGCCGGCCTTTCTTTTTTCCCAATCAATCAACGCGTCCCAGCGTTCGACAAAGTCTGGCGAATATTGAGTTGAGTAATTGGCTACTTCCTCGTGTTCATACCCCAGGATTTGACTCATGGCACACCGCTCCTAGCCGATTGAATTCTTGAAAGACAGGTACTTTCCCGCCAACTCCCGAGCACAGTCCGCGGACTGCCGAACCGACATGATGTCCTTGGAGTACCCCAGCATCGTCTGCATGATTGCCATGCACCTGGGGTTGAAGGTGACCGAGCCGTCACAATGGATTTCGTCGATACCGTCGTGGCTTTGGCAAATGCTGTTAAGGCGCACCGCGTCGTCGTAGGGGCATTTGTCGGAGAACTGCACATTGATGCGTCCGTCCTGAAGCCAGACCGGATAGCCGCCTGGAAGCCCCAACGGACCGGGCGCGTGCACCAGTACCGGCGTCGGTGAGAACAGCCCTTCGATCACGGTGACCGCAGAACACGCGGTTAGAAACTGCCCATCAACCCCGCCCAAGCGACGAAACTCGGATTTCACCGTAGAAAAAATCACCTCATCGGACAGACGAGCGACTTCGCGCCGGCCGCGAACCTCATACAACAAGCGATAGCTGGCACGCGGGGGCCGTCCGCCCCGTGGCACGTAGTGGCTGAAATAATGCTGGGCATACAGCATCACCTCCACGTCAGCGGGAGAACACTTCAGCAACCGCGCGATGGAGAAACGCACGGCCGGAATCAGGTTGGCGACATTACCCACCCCGATGTCAGGGGCCAGACCGACCCTGGCCAGAATCGGATTGACGGCGTCAGGAAAGGCCGCATTGACGGTCAGGGTCGCGATACCGGAAGCCTTCACTGCCTGCATCAAGTCATGCATCAGTGTCAGGTGCATGGGTAACCAGGGACCGAACTGTGCCTGGTCAAGTTGTTCGAACGAGTGTTTGGGCAACCCGGTGATCACTCTCCATGACTGCAACGAGGCGCAGTTCACGATGATGTCCGGCGCATGTTCCCGAAGCACTTGGGTAACGCTGCCGATATCCGTCAAGTCCGCGATCACTGGCGAGATAGCAACATACTGCTCCAGTTGTGCGCACGACAGCGTCACCAGGTTACACATCCGGATGGTCATTTCTTCGTTGCGCCCCAGCACGACAAACTCGAACCTGTTCCTGGGCGCCAGAATCTTGAGAATGTGCAGGCACAAATTACCTGCGCCCACCAACAGCAACTTTTTCTTCGGTATGGGCTGGCTCACCGTGGGTAGGCTCCGTTATCAACCGGGATAACCTTGCCGGTCATATGACGAAAACCTTCACCGACCAACAGCAAAATGACCTCAGCAACACCACTGGGCAGGATGGGGTCTTTAAGAATTTCCTGGCGCGCGTATTCAGCCCGCCGATATTCAGGAATAGTGTCGTAGATGGCCGTGTCGTGAATCAGTGCCGGAGACACCGCGTTTACCCGCACAAAAGGGGCGAAGTTCCAGGCATTGGCCTTGGTCAAACCGATCACTGCAGCCTTCGTGGCGCCGTACAGGGCATCACAACTGCCCACTTCCCCTGCCACTGAGGTGATATTGACGATACTGCGCGGTGCTTCGTGCTTCATTTCGCGTTCGGCGAAATCTTTGGAGAGGTAAACCAAGGCTTTAAGGTTAACGTTAAGCATTTCATCCACTTCGTTATCGGAATAGGCATAAATGCTTTTGCCGTGATACAGCCCTGCATTATTAATTAACCCATAGATAGTGGCATGACGCTCATACAGGCTTGGAATAAAGCCCTTGATCACAGCGTCACTGGAAAGATCGGCAACCTGTGTCTCTAATACACTCGCACTGTAAGTCTGTTGCAAGGTGTTGAGCGCATCCACGTCCTTATCGACGGCAATCACAAAGTAACCATCAACAATCGCCTGTTCCAGTGTCGCCCTACCAATTCCATTAGCGGCACCGGTAATAATCAATTTTTTCATGCCCTGTTTCCTATTGACAGAATTCGTTCATGCGCGCGTAAAAAACCCGGTGATAGTCATACATCGCTTTTAACGCTGGCGTATTATCGAGAACCTCTTTATCGGGCTGAGTCTTACTCGACGAAATAATGCATTCACTGTTTTCTGCGGCGACGTGCCAACTTCGCCAGGTTTTCCATTGCGGAGGGCACTCGCGTTTCCACACCATGGCTTGCGGCAGAAATTCAATATCCAAATAGTCACACAGTTTGCCAATCACGCGCTCCGGCGCTGCCGCCAGGTCATCAGCATTAATCACATAGGGCACTTTGCCGGTGAGTTTGGTGACCACACAAAAGATCTCATACAAGGCTTTATGCCCGATGGCTTGCAACGGCATGTTGGGGTGTATTCGATAATGCGAAAGAATGCTGCTGGCGGGCTCCCGAATAAGAAAGATATTGTCTTGTTGCGCCAGAAAGTCCACGTCTACTTTTAAGTCATCGAGGCAGTGATAACACATGTCTTTATGAAATACGCTGGCCGTCTCCCTGGCCTTGACCAGTCGTTCTTTTATGCCCTGATACGTGGTTGGAAAACTATGATCCCATTCATCCGAAGGAATGGCAGAGTCTGCAGAAAATGCCATATGAGCAAACGGCTCGTGGAAGACTTCAAAGTCTTTGCGCTCGATAAACACGCGCTCCAACACCGTTGAACGAGAACGGGGGTGCGCCCATAACCCGACCATCTTGTTCATACGAGCACCCCGTATTCGGCCGCCATGATCGCACTGAGCGAGCGGCTGAAAGCGTGCACAGGGGGGCAGAGTCGAGTGCAAAAATCGGCCAAGCGTCGGTGCGCACTGTTGGCCTCATTGCACGTGTTGATAAAAGCCTCATGATTGCAAAAGTCATAAGGCTCAATGCCGTCCAGGCAGTAGGCTTCGCAGAAGTACGGAATACGAAACAACTTCGCGAGCGTCGAAGCCGGGGGCTTCAAGGGTTCCCCTGCAGGAAATACAGGTTTACCGCGACTTTCGCGCTCAATCAAAAACTCAACCACCTCCGGCGTCAGTGTGTAGCACGTCGCCGACAAGCCGGTCTTCTCCAAGTGCCAGCAATGCTTGTTTCCACGCTCGTCGACATCGACTTTTATACTGGAAAGCAGGGTTTTGACTGGAACGGAAGACGCCGAGACCAGCGCCTGTATCTGCTCATAAACCAGCAACTCGGCCCAGCGCAGATCCTCTGGACTCAGCGTCAGGCCACGCTCCGCCGCTTGTAACGCAAGCTCGGGTTGACAGGCGAAGCGGCCGATCATGAACGTGATCACGTACTTGCAATGGCTTGTGTCAACACCCTTGCTGCGTGCAGTCACCCTTCCACGCTCTATTGCCTGGATGCCTGCCTTGAATTGCGAAACAGTGAAGCAGAACGTGATGTTGAGAGAACTTCCTTGCGCCACTAAGTGCTCGACAGTCGTAAGGCCTTCCTGGCTTGCGGGGACCTTCACCATCACATTCGCAGACAACTGACGCAGCGCCACTCCCCTGGCAGTCATGCGTTCAGCGCAGCGCACATCGACCGGATCAACTTGAGCGCTAATCCAGCCTTCACACTGCCCGGATTGAACCCAGCGTTGCTTCAGGTCCGCAGCCCCCTGCACGATCACTTCGTCGTACAGTTTCCTGCGCAACTCTTGGGGCGCCAGTTTGGCAAGATTAAACCGCGACAACCAATACTCGCGTTTTTCAAGAATCACCGCAGTGACCAGTCGAGGGTTTGTCGTCACATTGCTGAACCCACCGGGTTGCGAAAATGTGTCTGGCATTAACTGCTCTATGCAGCCGGACGCTGCCGGGTATTTTTCAAGCAAGTGTTTCTTATAAGGCACATAGACGGCAGGCGACGAATCCCACCAGACCTCCGAACGTTGATCATTACCCTTTAGCCGCTCTGTATAACCTGAAGTCTTCACAACGCCTCCTCCCTGAGTAGTCATATCACGCTAGCGCCGTGCGTAATTCACGCATATTGGAAAAAGGCAACGCCCCGGCATCAGCCAAAATTAAATGTCGGCCCACGGGCCCAAAACCCAACACGCTTATATTCGCCGCAACCGCCGCGCGAATGCCGGCAACACTGTCTTCAATAACCAATGCATCACGGGGGTCGACGTTATAAGCAGCGCACGCCGTTAAAAATACTAAAGGGTCTGGTTTCCAACGCCCCAACTCGTAACAACTGAATATGTGCCCCTTAAAATAAGACAACAGTCCCGTGAGACGTAAACAGTGTTCTATTTTATTACGGGGCGCACTGGAGGCTACGCAAAAAGGTCGCGTCAGGCCCTCCAGTACTTCTCTTATTCCATCGGTAGGTTTTAACTGCGCCGTCAAATCGATCCGTGCACGCTGACGGAAAGCTTCTTCAAACTGACTGTCCAGGCAAATACTCAATACCCGTTCAGCTTCACGTAAGCAGTCGGCAATCTTGCGCCCACGAAAGCGCTCAATAAATTCTACTAAGTCAAGTCCCGTAGCCTCTGGTGCGTCACGACGTGCTTGTTCATTCAGCAGGGAGATCAATACAGACAGGGTGATTTCTTCGCTTTGTACAAGTACACCGTCGCAGTCGAAGATCACTAACTTAGGCACGCCCACGCGAACAGGCGCAGCCTCCTGAACTGGTAGTTCCCCTATAAAGGCCAATGGGTACATGGGCATCTCTTATAGGTATATCCGCGATGACTTCTGAACTACCAGCGGAGCACATTTAGGTGTGCTTATAAGACGCCTAGAGAAAAATCCTGTCAAACGATTTTTAGCGGTTTATTAATTACTTTTAATTATTTATATTGTGTTTTTTATTCCCAAAACCTAAGCACTTCAATCGAAAAACCCATTTGCGACTGCTGAACTTCTACCGACACGTGTCAGTCAGCACAAAGGACTCTCATAGAACGGTGGGTGGGCAATGCAGATCTCCTTGCAGCAACAAGTGGCCCTGGTCACCGGCGCCAGTTCCGGCATCGGCGCAGGCGCAGCCAAGGCGTTGGCCGAAGCCGGCGCGGCCGTGGTGCTCAACTACAACTCCCAGGCGGCGCCAGCCGAAGCCCTCGCTGCGCAGATCAACGCAGGCGGCGGGCGGGCAATTGCCATCGGCGGTGACGTGTCCAAAGAAGCCGACGTGGAGCGCCTGTTCGCCCAGACCCTTGAGGCCTTCGGTCACCTGGACATTCTGGTGGCCAACTCGGGCCTGCAAAAAGACGCCAATCTGGTCGACATGACCCTCGACGATTGGAACACCGTGATCGGCGTCAACCTCACCGGTCAGTTCCTGTGCGCCCGCGCCGCCGTACGGATCTTCAATCGCCAAGGCATTCGCGACGGCGTCTCGCGGGCGGCCGGCAAAATCATCCATATGAGTTCGGTGCACCAGCTCATCCCGTGGGCCGGGCATGTGAATTACGCAGCCTCCAAGGGCGGTGTGGAGATGCTGATGCGCACCCTCGCCCAGGAAGTCAGTGAACAGCGCATCCGCATCAATGGCATTGCGCCAGGGGCGATTCGTACGGCAATTAACCGTGCGGCCACTGAAGGCGCGGCTGAAAAAGAACTGCTCAAGTTGATTCCCTACGGTCGCGTAGGCGATGTGGAAGACGTGGCCAATGCGGTGGTCTGGCTGGCCAGTGATGCCTCCGATTACGTGGTGGGCAGCACCTTGTTTATTGATGGCGGCATGAGCCTTTATCCGGAGTTTCGTGGCAATGGTTGATTTCAAGAATGAACAACAGAGCGCCATCGATGCCCATGGCATCATCGGCGATATGCGTAGCGCAGCGCTGGTGAACGACAAAGGCAGCATCGACTTTTTCTGCTGGCCGGAATTCGACAGCCCGTCGATCTTCTGCTCGCTGCTGGACTCGCCCGAGGCCGGTGCTTTCCAACTCACCCCCGACCTGCCCAACGCACGTCGCGAGCAAATCTACCTGCCCGACACCAATGTGCTGCAAACCCGCTGGCTGAGTGATGAAGCGGTGGTAGAAATCACCGACCTGCTGACCGTCAGCGAAGACGTCGATGAACTGCCGCTGCTGATTCGCCGCGTGCGTGTGGTCAGTGGCAAAGCGACCCTTCACCTGCGCTGCGCCGTGCGCCATGACTACGCCCGCGCAGCGACGCAGGCCAAGGCCGATAACGATGGCGTGCTGTTTACGGCTGACGGCCAGCCCGCCCTGCGCCTGGTCGGTAGCCATCCGCTGAACCTCGAAGACCACGCGGCAGTCGCAAGCTTTAGCCTGAGCCAGGAGGAAGGCGCCGAATTTGTCCTCGGTGGCGCCGACGACCCACGCGTCACCAATGACTGCACCGACCTGTACCTGGAACGCACTCTGAAGTTCTGGCGCGGCTGGATCGCGCAATCCAATTACCGTGGGCGCTGGCGTGAAATGGTCAACCGCTCGGCATTGGCCTTGAAGCTTTTGACCTCACGCAAACACGGCGCAATCATCGCTGCCGCCACCTTCGGCCTGCCGGAATCACCCGGCGGCGAACGCAACTGGGATTACCGCTACACATGGATCCGCGACGCCTCGTTCACCGTTTACGCGTTTATGCGCCTGGGCTTTGTCGAGGAAGCCAACAGCTACATGCGCTGGCTCAAAGGCCGAGTCAGCGATTGCTGCGGCCAGCCGACCAAAATCAATATCCTCTACGGCATTGATGGGCGCCAGGAGCTGCCGGAAACCACACTCGATCACTTGACCGGGCACGGCGGCGCCAAGCCGGTGCGCGTCGGCAATGAGGCGTTCGACCAGATCCAGTTGGATATCTACGGCGAGCTGATGGACGCGGTGTACCTGGTTAACAAATATGGCGAGGCGATTTCCCACGAAGGCTGGAAACACACGGTGGAAGTGGCCGACCAGGTCTGCGAAATCTGGAACCAGAAAGATGTCGGGATTTGGGAGATGCGCGGCGAGCAGCATCACTTCCTGCATTCGCGGCTGATGTGCTGGGTGGCGCTGGACCGCGCAATCCGCCTGGCCTCCAAACGCTCGCTGCCGGCCCCATTCGCACGCTGGGACCAGACCCGTCAGGCCATCTACGCCGATATCTGGAGCAATTTCTGGAACGAAGAGCGCGGGCACTTTGTGCAACATATCGGCAGCACCGCACTGGATGGCTCGATGCTGCTGATGCCGCTGGTGCGCTTCGTCGCGGCCACCGACCCGCGCTGGCTGTCGACCCTCCAAGCAATCCAGAAAAGCCTGGTGCGTGACGGCATGGTCTATCGCTACCGCAACGACGACAGCCAGATCGACGGCCTGCAAGGCACCGAAGGCGCCTTTACTGCGTGCTCGTTCTGGTACGTCGAATGCCTGGCCCGCGCCGGCCAAGTGGAGAAAGCCCACCTGGAATTCGAACAACTGCTGCGCTACGCCAACCCACTGGGCCTGTACGCCGAAGAGTTCGACAGCCAGGCCCGTCACCTGGGCAATACGCCCCAGGCGCTGAGCCACCTGGCATTGATCAGTGCGGCGACGTTTTTGGACCGTAAGCTCAGTGGGGAAAAGACCGTGTGGCAACCCTGAGGTGGGCTGTGCACAATGGGCAGTCCCGTCGTTAGACTGCTCGGAAAACTTGGAGGTAGATGTGGGGTGGCATCCTTTGCCAAAATCATTGATCGCGAGCCGGTTTTCGCGACACTAGCGCCATGAGCGGATTTCCTGCCCTCGCTACCCCGCGCCTGCACCTGCGAGAACTGCAAGTGAGCGACGCCCCCGCGCTGTTCGCCATCCACGCGGATGCCGCGAGCATACGCTGGTTCGGCGCCGACCCGATGACTGACCTCCCCCAGGCCGAAGCCCTGATCGAAACGTTCGCCCAGTGGCGCACCCACCCAAACCCAGGCACACGTTGGGGCCTTGAACACCAAGGCAAGTTGATCGGCAGCTGCGGCCTGTTCAAGTGGAACCGCGCCTGGAACAGTTGCGCTTTGTCCTGCGAGCTGGCACCTGCTGCTCGTGGGCAGGGCTTGATGAGCGAAGCCTTGCAGGCCATGCTCGATTGGGGCTTTGAGCATATGCAGTTGCATCGCATCGAAGCCTTGGTGCACCCGCAGAACACTGCTTCTCTAGCGCTATTGAAACGCCTGGGTTTTAAAACCGAAGGCACATTACGAGACGCAGGGTTCTGGAATGGCCAGCGGCATGACCTGAGGGTGCTGGGGTTATTGGCGCAAGAGTGTATAGACAACCACTGAGAGGCCTATAACGATACCGATGCCACTTAACGCGCCCTGATATTCAAGGAATGAATATGATCCTGTGCCTAGAAAGAGATGTAAGCACACCGATCCGACCTATATTGAGCTGCAGCGAAACGTGGGAAAGCTACGATAAAGGCTTGATCAAATGTTGGGAGGTTGGTCGGGCACTGGCAACTGGATATTGATCCTGAGCAGGAGGTCCCTAAAACGTGCTCGCGTACTCACATGATGGTTACGTTCACGCCCGACAAAGCGAAGTACATCAATCAGACCACGGAATCTGAAGGTTAAGGAGCAGGACGCATGGATCTTCATAAGGAATTCGAGCGAAGCATTTTCTTTCACCAGGCACGTATTGACCGACGCTCTGCCGATGCATTGGTCGGGATTACCGCCGGCTTGACGGCTGATGGAAAAATCAACCAAAGGGAAGCCGAGTTTCTCAAAACTTGGATAGAGACCCATCTGATACAACTTGAAGATCCGGTCGTTAACATTCTTTATCAACGTCTCGCCAATATGCTGAGCGACGGTGTGCTGGATGAAGATGAGTCGAACGAGCTATTGGAAATGCTGCATCAATTCTCGGGCCTTCCAATTGGGGCGCCTCAGCGCACGACAGGCGTTAGCAGCCTGCCGTTGAACGACCCGGTTCCTGAGCTCGATTGGCAGGGCAGGGTTTTCCTGTTTACAGGAGTCATGGCATACGGCCCTCGCAAAGACTGCGAGTCGCTCGTACTCGAACGAGGAGGCGTGATCGGAAACTCTGTTAGTAAAAAAGTCCATTTCCTGGTGGTGGGCAGCATTGGCAATGAGCAGTGGCTCCACAGTTCCTACGGTACGAAAATCAAGAAAGCAGTGGAGTTGCGAAACAGCGGCGTTCCCATCGCAATCATCAGCGAAACCCACTGGCAACAGGTGGTGTTCGGTTGAATCCCATCATTTCCATCCTCATTCACGTCCCAGACTGGCGCACCGCAACCGACGGGCTAGACAAGTCAGGCAACTGACTTCAAGCGTGCAATGCACCGTCATCGGCTTGAGCTAGAGTTCCAGCAACGTTGGCCTGACCCTGACCTGTGGCGAGCAAGCTCGCTCGCCACAGGTATCTATCGTTCGATCAATCATTTGGTATTTGCACCATGAACCCACTCGCCCAGTTGCTCTACGTGCGCACCTCCATGCTCGACGTGGCCTATGAAGCCCACGGCCCCGAAGGCGGCGCGCCGATTATCCTGCTGCACGGTTTCCCCTACGACCCGCGTGGCTACGATGACATCGCGCCGGTGCTGGCCGAGCGTGGCTACCGCGTGCTGGTGCCTTACCTGCGCGGCTATGGCCCGACGCGGTTTATCAATGAGCAGGTCATGCGCTCCGGCCAACAGGCGGCGTTGGCCAAGGATTTGCTGGACTTCATGGATGCCCTTCACATCCCGCAAGCCACTTTGGCGGGATATGACTGGGGTGGCCGCGCCGCGTGTATCGTCGCCGCGCTGTGGCCCGAGCGCGTACGTGGGTTGGTGACGGGAGATGGCTATAACATTCAGGACATCGCCAACTCACTCAAGCCGGGTGCGCCCGAGACAGAGCATCGCTTGTGGTATCAGTTTTACTTTCACACCCAGCGCGGTGTGGACGGTTTGACCGCCAATCGCCGCGAGCTGTGCGAGCTGCTGTGGAAGCTGTGGTCGCCGACCTGGGCCGAAGGGCCGAGCCTCTACGCCAAGACCGCGCCGTCATTTGATAACCCGGATTTTGTCGAGGTGGTCATTCACTCCTATCGCCATCGCTTCATGTACGCCCCCGGCGACCCGGCGTTGGAAGCGATCGAACAGGCACTGGCGCTGCAACCGCCGATCTCGGTGCCGAGCATTTCGCTGTGCGGTGCCGATGATGGCGTCGGCCCGGCCCCGGTCGAGGACGACGATGTGGCGTGCTTCAGCGGCGAGTATCGGCGCCAGGTGTTGCCGGGCGTTGGCCACAATGTGTTCCAGGAAGCGCCGCAGGTGACCCTTGAGGCGCTGTTTGAACTGCTCGCTCACGACACCGGCGAAAAGCGTTCGCGGTAAGCCTGGGGCGTCACCGATAACGCGCGCAGAAAGCTGCGGCGCAAGGTTTCTTCGCAGCCGAACCCGCACTGCACGGCAATGCGTTTGATCGACGCCGTGCTGTCGGCCAACTGCCGCCGCGCCGTTTCCACGCGGATCAGTTCGACGGCACGTGCCGGGGTTTGGCCGGTTTCGGTGCGGTAGTGGCGCACAAAACTGCGCTCGCTCATGCCAGCCTGGGCGGCCAACGTGGCGATGTTCAAATCCAGGGTAAGGTTTTCGGCCATCCAGGCGTGCAAGTCGGCAAAACGGCTGTCGCCCTTTTGCAGCGATAACGTCGCGCTGAATTGCGATTGCCCGCCCGGACGCTTGAGGAACACCACCAAATGCCGCGCCACTTCCAGGGCGACGGCGCGGCCCAGGTCTTCTTCCACCAGGGCCAGGCACAGGTCGATGCCGGCGGTGACACCGGCGGAGGTCCACACCGCACCTTGCTGGATAAAGATCGGGTTGGACTCCACCGTCAGCGCGGGAAACTTGCGCGCCAGCTCTTCACAGCGCGTCCAGTGGGTGGCCACGCGGCAGCCGTCGAGCAAGCCGCTGGCGGCGAGCAAAAAAGCCCCGGTGCACACCGACGTCATGCGCCGTGTGTGCCTGGCCTTTTCGCGCACCCACTGCACCAACGCGGGGTCTTCGGCAGCGCCATACACGCCCCAGCCGCCTGCGATCACCAGTGTGTCGCAGGGTGTATCCAGCGCGGGCAGCGGCTCGGCCACCAACGCCAGGCCGGCGGAGGTCATCACCGGCGCATCCTGCGCGGCGACCACCGAAACCGCGTAAGGCAACGGCAGGCCGCGCTGGCGCGCCAGGTCATTGGTTGAGGCGAACACCTGCAACGGCCCGGTCACGTCGAGCACTTGGGCATTTTCAAAAGCGAGAACGTGGATGATCCGGGTCATGATTGGCGTGATTTGTGGGCTCAATGGCGTATTCGCCAAAGCCTAGGCCTCTACAGTGAAGCCGTCCACCCCTTTATCGGAGCTTGATTCATGACCTTGCAGATCGGTTTTCTGTTGTTCCCCGGTATCCAGCAGCTTGACCTTACCGGCCCCTATGACGTGCTGGGGTCGCTGCCGGATGTGAAGCTGCACCTGGTGTGGAAAGACCTGGCACCGATCACCTCCAGCACCGGACTGGTGTTCACTCCGACCACGACGTATGCCGACTGCCCGCGCCTGGATGTGCTGTGCGTGCCCGGCGGCTCCGGCGTCGGGGCCTTGATGGAAGACCCGCAAACACTCGACTTCCTCAAAGCCCAGGCGCAGACCGCCCGCTACGTGACCTCGGTATGCACCGGCTCACTGGTGCTCGGCGCGGCCGGTTTGCTGCGCGGCCGTAAAGCCACCACCCATTGGGCTTACCACGACCTGCTCGCCCCGCTGGGCGCCATCCCGGTGCAAGCGCGCGTGGTGCGTGACGGCAACCTGTTCACCGGTGGCGGGATTACTGCGGGGATCGATTTCGCACTGACCCTGGCCGCCGAGCTGTACAGTGAAGCCGCCGCACAGCTTGTGCAACTGCAGATCGAATACGCGCCGGCACCGCCGTTTGACGCGGGCAGCCCGAGCACCGCGCCTGAACATGTGCTGGAAGAAGCCCACAAGCGCACGGCGGAATCGCGTCGGGTGCGCGGTGAAATTGTGGCGCGGGCGGCGGCGCGGCTGGGCTGATGGCACCTGCGCAGCAAATTCTGTGGCGGTAGTGCTGTAATGGCGGTGGGTCAGGCAGGCCGGGACATAAACGCCAACCGCGCCGCCAATAGCGTCAGCACGGTCGCCAGGCCCCATTTCTGCAGCCTGGCGCTGTGGCTGCTGCCCGCAAACACTCGGCTGATCGCCCCGCCAAAAATGCCCAGCAAGGCGTGGAAAACCCCGGCGATCAGGGTCAAAACGCCGCCCAGCACCCACAGCTGCACCGCAATGGAGCCGGCCTCGGGCCTGACGAATTGGGGCAGAAACACCATGAAAAACAGCAACGCCTTAGGGTTGAGCAAACTGTTGAGCATGGCCTGCACAAACACATGCCGTAAACGCACGCGCCGGACCTGGCTCATGTCCAGGCCGGTGTTTTTTTGCAAGGTCTTGAACACCAGCCACAGCAGGTAGATCACCCCGGCGTAACGAATCAAATCAAACGCCGGCGGCCAACTGGCGACCAAGGCGGTGACCCCACTGGCCGTCAAGGCGGTCAACAGCAAATCCGCCACGCAGATTCCCAGGCTTGAAGCCACGCCACCGCGCCAGCCATAACTCACGCCATGGCTGATCACAAACGCCATGTTCGGCCCCGGCGACAGCAGCAACAGCAAAACAGCGCCGGAAAACACCGCAAGGGTTGCAAGGTCGATCATGCTCAAGCCCTCCACCAGAGAAAGCCTGCAGATTAAACGGCGCGCCGTGCGGCAACAAAAAATTGTGCTGGATACATTCTTCGCCAACGGTCATGTCGGGTGATTGCTCATTGCCACAACCAACGATTAGAATGCGAAACATTATCAATAAGACCCTGCGTCAGGATGCCCCTGTTGAGCGACCATCCTCTGGACTCTGCCGCTATCGGCCAGCTCTACCATGCCCATTCTTCCTGGTTGCGCGGCTGGTTGAGCCGGCGTACGGGCTGTCGTGAACATGCCGCTGACCTGGCGCAGGAAACCTTTGTGCGGCTGCTCAACGCGCGCAAACAACAGACCTTGCAACAACCGCGCGCCTACCTGAGCAGCATTGCGCGCAGCCTGATGATCGACCAGTACCGGCGCCGCGAGCTGGAGCGCGCCTACCTTGAAAGCCTGGCGCACTTCCCGCAAGTGGATGTGCCGTCGGAAGAAACCCGCCTGTTGATCCTTGACAGCCTGGAGCGCATCGACCGCTTGCTCGACCAGCTCAAGCCACGGGTGCGCGAAGCGTTTTTGCTGGCGCAACTGGACGGCCTGACCTGCGCACAAATTGCCCTGCGTTTGGGCGTGTCCAAGGCCACGGTTGAGCGCGATCTGGCCAAAGCCCTGCATGCCTGCTACCGGTTACGTTATGCCGAACTTTGACCCGCGCCTGGTCGACCAGGCCATCCAGTGGATGATCCGGCTGCGTTTCAACATCGCCGATGACGTCAGCACTGCTGCGTTCGAACAGTGGCTGCAGAGCAGCCCCGAGCACCAACGGGTGTGGCAACGGGTGGCCACCATGAGCGATGAGTTCAGCCACGTGCCCGCCGGTGCCGGGCGCCATGCCCTCAAAGGCGCACGCCAACGCATCAGCCGCCGTGACACCTTGAAGGTGCTGGGCCTGTTTGCCGGCGCCGCTGGCCTCGCCTGGCTCGGGCGCGACTACACGCCCCTGCCCGTGCTGATGGCCGACTACCGCACCGCCACCGGTGAGCGTCGTTGGGTGACGCTCAACGATGGCAGCCAGATCCAGCTCAACAGCGCCAGTGCGATCGACGTTGCGCTCAGTACCGAACGGCGCCGGGTCCACCTGCGCCAGGGTGAAATGCTGATCAACACCGGCGCCGACAGTCGACCGTTCTGGGTACAAACCCGTGACGGCTACCTGCGTGCCCTCGGCACGCGCTTTCTGGTGCGCGAAGAAGGCCAAGGCACGTTGCTCGCCGTGCAACAAGGCAGCGTGGCGGTGTATGCCGACCTGCACGACAGCAGCGCGCGCCAACTGATCAACCCCGGCGAACAGGTGCTATTCGACCGCACCCACCTGCGCCCACCGATCGCCAACGGCCTGGATCCCTGGGCCTGGAGCGACGGCGTGATCAGCGCCCACAACATGCGCCTGGATGATTTCCTCGCCGAGCTGAGCCGCTACCGCAACGGTTTGGTGCGCTGCAGCGAGGCCGTGGCCGGGTTGCGCGTATCGGGCACTTACCAGTTGGATGACACCGACCAGGTGCTCAACCTGGTGGCGCAGTCGCTGGCGGTCAACGTCACCTATCGCAGCCGTTATTGGGTGACGGTTACGTCCCGCGCTTAGTGCATAAAAAATAAATGAGGTTATTTCTCATTGCCGCTCGACCTGTAAGGAAAGGCCGATCAACAGGCCGGTTCTGTTCACTTCCTTAAAGGAGCATCCCGCGGTCATGCAAGCGTTCCCTTCCCAACGTTCCCCCCTCAAGCGCGCGGTGCAGGCCGCCCTGCTGGGCGCCTGCCTGAGCGGCGGCGCCCTGCCGCTGGCCGTGATGGCCGAAACACTCGCCAACGACACCCAGGCACGCGATTGGCAGATTGCCCCAGGTGCGCTGGCCAACGTGCTGGACCAGTTCGCCCGCCAGGCCGGCATCAGCCTGTCCTACGACGCTACCAGCGTCGCCAACAAGTCGAGCCCAGGCTTGAACGGGCGCTATGAGCGCGAGCAAGCCTTGGGCGAACTCTTGCGTGGCCACGGCTTGCAGGCACAACGTCAAGGCGCAAGCACTTGGCTGCTATTGCCACACATCGCCGAGACCGGCGCGCTGAACCTGGGCGCCACCACCGTCACCGGCGAGCGTCTGGGTGCCACCACCGATGGCAGCGGTTCCTACACCACGGGCGCGGTCACCATCGGTAAAGGTCAACATAGCCTGCGGGAAACCCCGCAATCGGTCAGTGTGATGACCCGCCAACTGATGGACGACCAGAACCTCACCACCATCGAAGACGTGATGGAACACACCCCGGGAATCACCGCCTACGCATCCCCCATGGGCGGTAAATATTTCTATTCCCGTGGCTTCAAGATGCTCGGCCAATACCAGTACGACGGCGTACCGCTGGACATGGGCAAAGACTACGTACAGGCCGACAGTTTCAGCGCCAACATGGCGATCTACGACCGCGTGGAAGTGCTCAAGGGCGCAGCCGGCATGCTCAAGGGTGCCGGTACCGCCAGTGGTGCCGTCAATTTTGTGCGTAAACGCCCCCAGGCCAAGCCGACCTCCAGCCTGTCGCTGGCCGCTGGCACCTGGGACAACTACCGGGCCGACGTCGACACCGGCGGCCCCTTGAATGACAACGGCACCGTGCGCGGCCGCGCGGCATTCAGCCAGCAGGATCGCGGTTCCTACATGGATATTTCCAAACGCAAGGACCAGGCCTTCTACGCCGCGCTGGATGTCGACCTCAACCTCGACACCACCCTGGGGCTGGGCGCCAGCTACGAAGACATCGACGCCAGCCCGTGCTGGGGCGGTCTACCGCGTTACAAGGATGGCAAGAGCGCCAAATTGAGCCGCTCCACCTGCCTTGGCCAATCCTGGAACGACTGGCAAAGCCAGCGCGCCACCTTCTTCGCCGACCTCACCCACCACTTCAACGACGACTGGCAACTCAAGGTCGCCGCCGTGCATAGCCGCAACCTGCAAGACACCAAGTACGCCGCCAGCGAAGGCACTATCGCCTATGGTGATCCCGCGCCCACTGCCAATTCCTACGCCGCGCTGATGGACTACGATCACAAGGACTTCGGCCTCGACGCCTACCTGGACGGCAAGTTCGAAGCCTTCGGCCTGGCGCATGAACTGATCATCGGCGCCAACGGCAGCCGTGGCACCCAGGACGACGTCTACGCGATCCGGAATCTGCCGACTCGCCAGAGCATCTATCAACCCGACCACCACTTCCCGGAGCCGGCCAACGACACCTTCTGGCCGAATATGTACCGGGGCGGTACGGTCAAGGAAACCGCCACCCAATACGGCGCCTACGCCACCTTGCGCCTGCGCCTGGCCGAACCGTTGATGCTGGTTCTCGGCAGTCGCGTCAGTTGGTATGAAAACCGCCGTGAGTCCTTGAACCTGGCCTGGGGCGAGTGGGCCGACCAGGATGCGCGCACCAAGGAAACCGGGGTGGTCACGCCGTTTGCCGCGCTGATCTACGACCTCAATGACAACCTTTCGGTGTACGCCAGCTACGCCGATATCTTCCAGCCACAAAGCTCCTACGCCACGGTCAGCGGTTCGGCCCTCAAGCCGAAAATGGGTGAGAATTATGAGCTGGGTATCAAGGGCGAATGGTTTGACGGGCGCCTTAACAGTTCCCTGGCGCTGTTTCGCGCCATCGAAAAAAACGCCGCCCAAACCGATTTCATCACCCGCTGCGGCAGTTCCTCCGACGGCTACTGCTACACCGACACTGGCAAAGTTCGCGCCCAAGGGGTCGAGGCCGAGCTGAGCGGCGAATTGCTTGAACGTCTGCAAGTGTTTGGCGGCTACACCTACACGCAAACCAAAAACCTGAAGAACATCGACAGCGCAGCCGAAGGCGCGGTGTCCAACACCTACGTACCCCGGCATATGCTGCGTTTATGGGGCGACTACCAGTTGGACGGTGCACTGTCAAAATGGACAGTTGGCGCAGGGGTCAACGCCCAGAGCAGTAACTACCGCCTGCAAACCATCAAACTGGAGCAGGCCGGGTATGCGTTGTGGAATGCGCGCATTGCGTATCAGGTGGACGACACCTGGACGGTGGCGCTCAACGGCAACAACCTGTTCGATAAAAACTACTACCAGACCGTGGGTACCTCAGGCTGGGGTAATCTTTATGGAGAGCCGCGCAACCTCACGCTGAGCCTCAAAGGCAACTTCTAAACATCACCAGTCCTTGCACCAGAGCCGGCAAGCCGGCTCTGGTTCGACAACCCCCCTTCCCCCGCCCTGCTTCTGTCAAAAAAAGCTTTTTTCGCTGGCAGGCAAATCCCCACGTTTGTTCCTACACTCCAAAAAGCCATCATCGATTCTCGATTTTTCTGAAAACACGGCCTCTAATGTCAATAAATCGTCATACCATGGGTCTCATGAGAGCCATTGAGGGCGACGGCGAAAAAAGCCAAAACATTGACACGAAACCTCAAGGAAGCCACTATTTAGCCATCATTCCGTAAATTCCTGCGTCTGAACAGGCATTACGTATTACCCAGCAACTGCAGTTGTTCGATTTGCACCACTTGTAAAGCAAACCTGCCTTATGGATGAGCAAAACGAACAGGAACGTTCTGGTGGTGTATTGAGGATCTGATCTATGCGCGGTAAATCGTCGGTCGATAGCCTGTTTTTGACTCGTCCCGGTTTCGTTGAGTTTTTTGTCGTCTTCGTCAAACTGATCCACGGCCTCACTGCTGTGGTGCCGGCAATTATCCTGCTGTTCTACCCGGAACCTGTCGCCGAGCACATGCGCAACCACTACCTGGGCCTCCTGGTATTCTTTGCGCTCTTGACCATCATTCTGTTCCAGGCCCTGGGGGTGTACTCCGAGGATCTGTTCAGCAATCGCCTGCGTTTTCGCGTGATGCTGGTGGCCTGGGTCTCGGCGTTTTGCATCTTGCTGTTCATGTACCAGATCCTGCTGCTGTTCCCACAGTTGAGCCCACGCAACCTGACGGCCTGGTTCTCCATGAGCCTGGTGCTGTTTGGCGTGGAGCGGATATTGATGCTGCGCCTGTATCGCCATTTGATGAAGAACGGCAAGTTCTTGCAACGTACGGTGATCCTGGGCTTTACCGAGACGGCGGTGCATGTGGCTGAACACCTGTCGCGCAACAGCGATATCCGTTCCGGCCTGATCGGCTTTATCGACGACCGTACCGAGCGCATTCCCAAGGAATTGAGCCGCCTGCCCTTGCTGGGCAATACCCGCGACCTGGAAAAGCTGATCCGCTCCGAACAGGTCAGCCAGGTCATGATCACCCTGCCCTGGGCCGCAGAGCAGCGTATCAACGGGCTGGTCAAGCGCCTGCGGCAGATGTCGGTGAACGTCATGCTGGTGCCCGACATGGCTGCCTTGCGTTATGGGCATAACCGCATCACCGATGTGGGCGGCATCCTGATGTTCAATACCTCGCAGTTGCCGCTGCGCGGCTGGTCGCCCTTTATCAAGCGTTGCGAAGACCTGCTGCTGGCCAGCATCGGCCTGTTGTTGCTGTCACCGGTGATGCTGGCGACGGCCATCGCGATCAAGCTCGATTCCAAGGGCCCGGTGCTGTTTCGCCAGAAGCGCTTTGGCTACAACGACAACCTGATCCGGGTGTTCAAGTTCCGCTCGATGTACGTCGAACAGACCGACCTGAACGCCGAGAACCAGACCACACGCCAGGACCCGCGCATCACCCGGGTAGGCAGGATCATTCGCAAGACCAGCATCGATGAGCTGCCACAACTGTTCAACGTGCTGCTGGGCAATATGTCGATGGTCGGCCCGCGCCCTCACGCCACGGCCACCAAGGCCGCCGGGGTTCCGTTCGAGCAAGCGGTCAGCGAATACAGCTCACGCCACCGGGTCAAGCCAGGCATCACCGGCTGGGCACAGATCAATGGCTACCGTGGCGAGACCGACACCCTGTTCAAAATCCAGAAGCGAGTCGAATACGACCTGGAATACATCGCCAAATGGTCGGTGTGGCTGGATCTGTACATCGTTTTCATGACGGTTCCGGCCGTCCTTTCCACCAAGGAAGTCTATTGATGAACCCTCTTAACGGATTGATCCCGTGCATCATCTCCGGTGGTTCGGGCACGCGGCTGTGGCCGGTTTCGCGGCAGAACATGCCCAAACCCTTCATGCGCATGCGCGACGACCAGAGCCTGCTGCAAAAGACCTTCCTGCGCGCCAGCCACTTGCCAGGGGTGGAGAGCATCCTGACGGTAACCAACCGCGACCTGCTGTTTCGCACCCTCGACGACTACCGCGCGGTGAACACCCAGCGATTGGCCCTCGAGCTGCTGCTGGAGCCGTTTGGACGTAACACCGCCGCCGCCATCGCCGTGGCCGCCTTGCATGTGCAGGAGCATTTCGGCGCTGAAGCGCAGTTGCTGGTGATGCCCGCCGACCACCTGATCCTTGATGAAGCGGCCTTCGCCCAAGCGGTAGAAAAAGCCCGCGCACTGGCCGAGGCCGGTTACCTGGTGACCTTCGGCATTCAGCCTGACCGTGCCGAAACCGGCTTTGGCTATATCGAACAAGGCGCAGCGTTAGGGGCCGGGTTTCAGGTCCGGCGCTTTGTCGAGAAGCCCGACCTGGCCACCGCCCAAGGCTATTTGGACGGCGGCAAGCACCTGTGGAATGCCGGCATGTTCTGCTTCAAGGCTGCCAGCCTGTTGGAAGAATTGGCCAGCCACGCCCCGGCAGTCCTGGACGCTGCCAAGGCCGCACTCGAGCACAGCCAGAGCCTGCAGAACAGCAGCAGTCGCCAGCGTGAACTGAGCCCGGAAGGTTTCAGTACCGCGCCGGACATCTCCATCGACGTGGCCCTGATGGAAAAATCCGCAAAGGTCGCGGTCGTGCCCTGCAACATTGGCTGGAGCGATATCGGCTCCTGGGAAGCGCTGCGCCAACTCACCCCCAGTGATGACAATGGCAACCAGATCAATGGCGAGGCGATCCTGCACGACGTGCATAACTGCTACATCGACTCGCCCAAGCGGGTACTCGGTGCAGTGGGCGTGCGCGACCTGATCATCGTCGACACCCCGGACGCACTGTTGATCGCCGACGCCCACCGCAGCCAGGACGTGCGCTATATCGTCGCCGAACTCAAGCGCCAGAATCACCCGGCGTTCAGCCTGCATCGCACGGTCACCCGCCCGTGGGGCACCTACACGGTGCTGGAAGAAAGCACGCGCTTCAAAATCAAGCGCATTGTGGTCAAGCCCAAAGGCTCGCTGTCCCTGCAAATGCACCATCACCGCAGCGAGCATTGGGTAGTGGTCAGCGGCGCAGCGATGATCACCAATGGCGAGCGCGAGATCCTGCTCAACATGAACGAGTCCACCTACATTCCCGCCGGCCACAAACACCGCCTGACCAACCCCGGCATCATCGACCTGGTGATGATCGAGGTACAGAGCGGTGAGTACCTGGGCGAAGACGACATCGTGCGTTATGACGACATCTACGGCCGCGCTCCGGTGGAAGTGAAACCCTGATGCGCACGTCCCTGATCATCCCCACCCGCAACGCGGCCAGCCATCTGGACCGCCTGCTGCCAGCGCTGCGCATGCAGACCTTGCAACCGGACGAGATGCTGGTGGTCGACAGCGCATCGAGCGATGACACCGTGGCGCGCTTTCGCGAGTTTGGCGCGCGTGTGGAGGTGATTGATGCCCGCGACTTCAACCACGGCGGCACCCGGCGCTGGGCCAGTGAACAGGTGGGCGGCGACGCTTTGATCGTCATGACCCAGGACGCGATCCCCGCCACGGCCGAGACCTTCGCCAACCTGATCGCCGAATTGCAACGGGAGCCGCTCAATGGCGTGGCCTACGGCCGGCAACTGCCGCACCCCGGTGCAGGGGTGCTGGGGGCACAGTCGCGGCACTTCAATTACCCGGCGGCCAGCCGCAGCAAAAGCCTGGCCGATGCACCGCAGCTAGGGATCAAGACCTGCTTCAGCTCCGACTCGTTTTCGGTGTACCGGCGCAGCGCCCTGCAGGCGGTGGGTGGTTTTCCCCAGGATGTGATTGGCAGCGAAGACGCCTACGTCGCCGCACGCATGTTGCTGGCCGGCTACCAGGTGCGCTACGCCGCCAGCGCGCAGGTGTATCACTCCCATGATTACCGCTTGCTGGACGAGTTCAAGCGCTACTTCGATATCGGTGTGTTCTACGGCCGCGAGGCGTGGATTCGCCAGGCGTTCGGCGACGCCGGCGGCGAAGGTAAACGTTATGTGCTGGCCGAACTGCGCGCATTGCGCGAGGCCAACGCGCTGCACCGCGCGCCGGAAGTGGTGGTGCGCAGCGCCTTTAAATTGCTGGGTTATCGCCTCGGCCACCTTGAACGCCACTTGCCCAACGCGCTTAAACGGCGCCTGGGCATGTTTTCCACCTACTGGACTTGAGCCGTCATGAAGACTACCAACCGACGTTCCCGTCTTACCCTGCTCAGCCTCTTGAGTGCCTCAATCTGGCTGGCGGGCTGTTCGACCCCCGCGCGGGTGCCGCTTCCTGACAACAATACGCTCAAGGCCGGCCATCAAGCGGCGCTGACCCTGGCCGACCTGCCACCGCCGCAGGTGCTGATCCAGACCGGCGACTCGCTGCGGATCGTGCGCGATGCCCAGGAGCCGGCGGCGGCCGATGACATGACCGTATTCGTCGTGCGCCCCGACGGCGTGATCTCGGTGCCCAATATTGGCCGGGTCAAGGCCGCCTTGCGCACGCCCGAAGACCTGGGCAAGGAAATCACCGAGAAGTATAAGCGCATCTACCGCGAACCGGCGGTGACGGTGAACATCGCCAGCGCACCGAGCAACAAGGTGTTTATCGGCGGTGCGGTGTCCAACCCGGCGTTTTTCGACTTGGCCGGCAACGTCAGCGTCGAGCAGGCGCTGCTCAGTTCCGGTGGTGTTTTGCCCTCGGCGGATGCCTCCAACGTGGCCTTGTTGCGCACCGGGCCAGATGGCAAGTACAGGACATACTTCATCAGCCTGGAGAGCATGTTGACCAACCCCAATCACCCGCGGGTGGCGTTGCAGCGCGGCGACTTGATCTTTGTGCCGCAGTCGGGCATCGGCGCGACGGTGGAGGCCGTGGATATGTACTTCACCAAGCTGTTTCCGATCAACAAGGGGATTGGCATTGGCTTGAATTACGACCTGAACAAGAGCGACGTGAAAAACAGCGGCAACACCATCTACAACAACCCAACCATCAACACAGGCCAAGGATTATGAAGCGGGCGTCGTATCACTCGAACCAAGCGTTCCCGTTTTTCGTAAACCCCATATGCAATGGAGTGATCCTGTGATCGAAATCCGCTCTCTTCGCGACCTGCTGCGGCTGTTTTTCATCTACCGCCGCGAATTCAAACTGGCAGTGATCACCACGATCGTCGTCGCGGTGCTGGGTGCCTTCCTGCTGCCGGCTCGCTACGAGTCCGACGCGCGCTTGCTGGTCAAGCCGGGGCGGGACAACACCACCTTGCCGATCGAAGCCGCCAACCGCCAGACGCTGATTGCCCCGAGCACCCAGCACGACCCGATTGTCGACGAAGAAAAAATGCTCACGGGCCGGCCCATCGTGCATATCGTTGCCGAGCGCTATATGGCGATGACCTCCGAGCCGCCGCAGGGCTTCTGGAAGGTCACCAAGTTCTACGTCAAGAAGGGCGTTGGCGAAGTCGTCAACGGCGTGCGCAGCGTGCTGCAGTTCGTAGGCCTTGCCGAGAAACAAAGCCCGCTGGAGCGCCTGGCGACCTCGCTGGAGAAGAACTTCAAAGCCGCTCACGAGCCAGGCTCTTCGGTGATCGAGATTTCCTTCACCTGGGACGACCCGGCGGTGGCGCAAAAAGTCGTCGAAGAATGGGTCAACGCCTACCTTGAGGAACGTGCGCGGATTCTCGGGCGCAAGAGCCTGCATACCTTCTATGAAACCGAACGCGCCAAGGTGGCGGAAAATATCCAGAGCCTGAAGGACCAACTGCAAGTCCGTTTGAAGCAGATCGATTCGATCAGTGTCGATGCGCGCCTGAAGAACCTCACCAGCCAGATCGACCGTGTCACCGACGCCAAGGTCAGCGCACAAAACCAGATCTCGGGCATTCGCAGCCTCCTGGCCAACGCCAGCCAGCAGATCAAGAGCCAGCCGGCAGACGTGGTGACGATGCGCGAAACCAGCCTCAACCCCACCCAGCTGGACCTCAAGCGCCAGCTCAATGCGCTGCAAGTGGAACGCGCACGCCTGTTGCGCACCTACCTGCCGGGCACGCCGCAGGTCAATCAGATCGAGCAGAATATCCGCGACATCGAGGCCCTCAGCGCTCAGGAAGCCACGCGCCTGGAACGCTCGCAAAACACCGCGCCCAACAGCCTGGTGATCAACATCAAGCAGCAAGTGATCGACGCCCAATTACAAGAGCGCAAACTGGCCGGCGAAATCGAGAACTACGACAAAACCCTCGCCGAGCTGCGCGACCAGCGTGACAAGGCGATGACCGATGAGCCGGAACTCAACAAGCTGAGCCAACAACTGCGCGCCGCCGAAAAAAGCTACGCGTTGTACTCGGACAACCTTGAACAGGCGCGAATCGATCATGAACTGGACAACAGCCAGATCAGCAACATCGCCCTGATCGAACACGCCACCCTGAACCCGTCACGTGTGTTTCCCAAAAGCCTGCTGATTCTGTTGTTCGCCATTCCCGCCGGCGTGGCCGTGGGCTTTTTAACCATCTATGTGCTGTACCTGCTGGACCAACGCATCCACGATGGCACACGCTTGCAGGAGATGTTCCAGGTGCCGTTGTGGAGCAGCATCCCCGACGTGCAAGACGCCACGCCGGCCGCCGTCACCGCCAGCCTCTATCGCCTGTACAGCCTGCTGCCCCTGGAGCGCATCGCCAGTGAAGGCTTTGCCCTGGGCCTGACCTCGGCGCGGCATGGCGAGGGTGTAACGTTTATCATCGAGCAGCTCAAGCGCCTGCTGGAAGAACGTGGCCATCGCGTCTCGGTCGACGGGGCGAACGCGCCCACGGCGGGTGAAGTGCTGTTGCTGGATGCCTCGGCCTTGTCATCCAACCCGCAGGCCTTCCTGACGCTGCGCCGTGCCGACCAGATCGTGCTGGTGATCGAAGCCCGCACCAGTACCGTACCGACCATCGAAAACGCGGTGTCGCTGCTGACCACCGCGTTCGGCAAAGTCGACGGCATGATCCTCAACCGCCGCCGCTTCGAGGTACCGGCCAAGGTCCTGGCGCGGATCAACAGCTGGCGCGGTGCGGCCTGATGCGTATTGCATTGCTGGCACCTCTGCCGCCGGAGCAGACCGGGATCGCCGATTACGCCGCGCATTTGCGCAACGCGTTGATCGAACTGGGCCTTGAAGTGGTGACCCCCCTCGCGGGTTGCCAGGACCTGGCTGAACAGTTGCGGCGCTTGCAAGCCTTTGACTGGCACGGTGTGGATCTGGTCCATGCCGAACTGGGAGGTGGGCGCTTCGGTGAGTTCCAGGCGCTTGACTACCTGCGTCGGGCACAACCACAACTGCCGTTGACCGCTACGGTGCATGACCCGGAGCGCTTGATCTGGCGCCGGGCCAAGCTGTTTTTCCCCTTGACCCTGCTTGAACGCCTGCCCCACCCGTTGCCCCAGGCGGCGGCACTGCTGGCCGACCCGCTGACCTTGCACGAAGAACGACGCCTGGCCAAAGGTATGCGCCGGCTGATCACCCTCACCCACCTGGGAGGCGACTGCCTGCGCCAACGCATGGGCCTGCGTCCGCAGCAAGTGGCGGTGATTGCTCACGGCAACCTACCCATCGCGGCCCAGGACTTGCCGCCACTTGCGCCGTTGCGTCTGTTGTATTTCGGCTTTATCTATCGCGGCAAGGGCATTGAGGACCTGCTCCAGGCCCTGGCCCAGTCACTGGCCACCCACCCGCAATGCCGAGGCCAGGTGCGCCTGACCCTGGCCGGCGGCACCGCCCCGGAAATGACCTTCGACCCGGCCGGCAACTACCTCGACGGCCTGCGCCAACAGATCATCGCGCTGCACCTGGAGGATGTGGTGGACTGGCAGTTGGACCTGCCATCAGCGCAGATCGCCGCTACGATCCAGGCGCACCATGTGATGGTGCTGCCCTACCGCGAATCGAAAAAACTCGGTTTCCTGGGACAGATGCGTGGCACCAGTGGCGCGCTGTCATGGGCCAATGCCTGCGGGCGCGGGGTGATCACCTCCAATGCGCGTGCCTTTGCTGAAGAGGTGGCCGGCGGCAATGGCATCACCTATCAGCAGGGCGATATCGATTCCTTGAGCAACGCCTTGAACCGCTTGATCCTCGACCCGCAGCAGGCCCGGCAATGGGCTACCCGGGCAGCGGAAATCGGCCACCAACGCCAGTGGGCCACCACGGCCCGACGTTTTGCCGAACTATTTCGAGATGCTTGTGAGGAGCCGTTGCGATGAATATTTCATCTGTTCGCCCGATGTGGCGCTATCTGCCGCTGGTGCTGGCAATCGCCGTGGGTGGCGCCCTGCTGTCGAGTGAAAAAGTCGATGCGCAGCCGGTGAACCTGGCCCCGGAGCGCAGTGTGGTATGGAAGGACTTCCTCGGCGTGAACGCGCACTTTCTGTGGTTCACGCCCGAGCAGTACCGCCAGCAGATCACGCAATACAAGAAACTTGGATTGCAATGGGTGCGGGTCGACCTGCACTGGGATCGCCTGGAGCCCACAGAAGACGGTTATCAACTCAGCACCTTCGATGAACTGGACCGCACCCTGAGCGCTGAAAAAATCCGCTCGGTGTTTTACCTGGTGGGCTCGGCGCCCTTTATCACCACCGCCCCCAAGGGCGCGAAGTTCCAGGACCAGTATCGCCCGCGGGACCCCGAAATCTATGCGCTGCGCCTGGCACTCCTGGCCAAGCGCTACCCCAATATTGATGCCTGGCAGGTATGGAACGAGCAGAACCTGCCGAACAACTGGCGCCCCGAAGTCAACGCCAAGGAGTACGGGCAATTGTTATTGGCCAGTCACCAGGCGTTGAATATTGCCGCGCCTGGCAAACTGCAGGTCATGGGCGGCATGGCGTACTACAGCCAAATGCCGCCGCGTGGCAAAACCCTGATGTTCGAAGCGCTCGGCGCGCTGGGCGTGCAAAACCTGGGCATGGTCGCGGCCTATCACCCTTATTCGATGACCCCGGAAACCGATGAACCGGGCAAGAACGAAGTGCTGCTGCGCGGTGATCAACTCAATACCATGCTGCACGGTGCCGGGATCAAGAACGTATGGGCTACCGAGTGGGGCTGGTCCAGCTATGCCGGCCCCAAAGAGATGCAGGACCTGATCGGTATCGACGGGCAGGCCGACTACACCTTGCGCCGTCTGGCGTTGATGGCGTCCCAGGACTATCAGAAGATTTTCCTGTTCGCGCTGTCCGACCTCGACCAACGCGCCTCGCCACGCGACCAGCATTACGGCCTGCTGAACCTGGACGGCGAACCCAAGCCGGTGTACACCGCCCTCGCCCGCTTCCTTGAGATCACCGGTCCCTCTCTTAAACCCGGCACCACGCCACAACTCAAGGACGTGCCGGACAGTTTCTACAGCGTGGCCTGGACACGGCCTGACGGAAAACACCTGTTGATGTACTGGAGTGCCGAAGGCAGCAGCATCAGCCTGCCGGATATTAAACGCGCAGAACTGCTGGACCCGCTGACCGGAGCCCGGCAAACCCTGAGCGACGACAACGGTATTCGCCCAGTGGTGAAGCCGAGTTTGCAGATACTGGTGTGGTAGCCCCGGGTATGGAGAGCTGTACATGAGAATCCTATGGATTGTGCCCTACCTGCCGTGGCCGACCACCAGCGGCGGCAAGACCCGGCAGTATCATTTGCTGCGCACCTTGAGTGAGCGCGGGCATCGCATCACGCTGCTGGCGCAATCGAAGACACCGGCCGATGACGCGGCGCACGCAGCCCTTGAACCATTGCTCGAGCGCCTGATCGTGGTGCCGCGCCGGCCACTGAAACACCCGATGACCCTGCTCGCGGGCGTATTCGCACCGTGGCCGCTGCTGACCACGGTCAATGGCCTGTCGGCACCGTTGCAAGCCCAATTTGCGCAACTGTTGAACGAGCGCTGGGACGTGATTCAAGTGGAACACAGCTACAGCCTCCAACCGTTTCTGCGCACCTTGCAGCAGCGCAAGCGCGAGTTTGTGCTGACCGAGCACAACCTGGAATCAAGCCTGGGCGGCGCCACTTATGACCGTTTCCCCAAGTGGGCCGCGCCGTTCGTGCAGTACGACCAATGGCGCTGCCGGCAATGGGAGCGCAAGGCGTTCGATGCCGCCGCCCATGTGATTGCGGTGACCGAGGCGGACGCCCAGGCCATGCGGCCGTTGACTGCAACGCCGGTAAGCGTGGTGGTCAATGGCGTCGACAGCCGTGCCTTCGCCCAGGTCAGTGCCGATGCGCAGAGCCAGCGTTTGTTGTTTGTCGGCAATTACGAATACGCACCGAACCTGGACGCTGTGCAGTGGTTGCTTGAGGAGATATTCCCCCGGGTCTGGCTGCAGTGTCCGAACGCGCGCCTGGCGGTGGCCGGTTACGGCTTGCCCGAACACTGGCGCGACCGTTGGCCGGATGAACGTGTCGAGTGGCTGGGGTTTGTTCCTGATCTGTGCGCTCTGCAACGGCGCTGCGCCGGTTTTGTCGCCGCGTTGCGCCATGGCGGCGGCTCCAAGCTCAAAGTGTTGGAGGCAATGGCCGCCGGCTTGCCGCTGGTCAGCACGGCCCAGGGTGTTTCCGGGTTGGCGGTACAACCACAGGCGCATTACCTGGCGGGCGAAAGCGCCGAGGCTCTGGCCGACGCCATCGTGCGCCTGCTCGATCAGCCGCTGCTGGCCCGGCAACTGGCCGATGCGGCACGCGAGTATGCGCGGCAGTACCACGACTGGGCGGTGGCCGGTGACGAACTGGAGCACATCTACAACACCTTGATCGACTCTAAGGAATTTCAGCCATGCGCGTAGCCCTGGACTATCGCCCCGCCACGGTTGCGCCCTCGTCGGGCATCGCCCGCCAGGTCCTGGCGCTGGAAGATGCCCTGCGCGCGCGGGACAACACTGAGGTGCTGCTGTTCACTGAGGCGCCCCTGGACCACCCGCAACGCCAGACCGCCATATGCCCCCCGTGGGCCAGCCCGCTGGATGGCCTGCAACGGCCGCAGGTACGCTTGCGGTTTGAGCGAAAATTTTTGCCCAGATCCTTGCATGAGCAACAGATCGACCTGCACATCGCCACGGCCAATATGGGCTTGCCGCTGTGCCGCAAACCCGCCGGCACCCGTTATGTCCTGGTGCTGCATGACCTGTTTCAGCTGACTCAGCGTAACTTCCATCGCTCCAGGCTCAAGGCCCTGGCCTATCGCTTGATCGACGGTGCCTCGATTGCCTGGTCGGTGTGGCAGGCTGACCGGGTGTGGTGCCCTTCGCAGTTTTCCTGCAACGAAGCCGCCCGCGTATTCCCCTGGGCCCGGGCCAAGTTCCGGGTGTTGAGCAACCTGGTGCCCGAATTGAATGCAGCGCCAGAACCGCAGCCAGACAACCTGCCGGCGCGTTACTGGTTGGTGGTGGGCACACGGGAGCCGCGCAAGAACATGGCATTTTTCCTGCGCCAATGGCAGGCCTGCCGTACGGCGAACCCTGAGGTGCCGGACCTGGTACTGGTGGGCCACGCCAGCGATGTACCGTCCGCCCTTGGCGAACTGCCGGGCCTGCACTGGTGCAGCGGTTTATCCGACGGCCAACTGCAAGCCCTTTACCGTCATACCGACTGCCTATGGCAGCCGTCTTATGCCGAGGGCTTTGGCCTGCCGGTGGTGGAAGCCTTGAGTGTGGGCACGCCGGTGGCGGTGGCACGCGGTTCCGCCCTGGATGAAGTCGCGCCGCCCGGCGCCCCGCGCTTCGACCCACACGATGCCAGGCAATTGCAGAACGTCATGCAGCAAATGGCAACCGCAGGCAACACGGCAGACGCCGAAACGCAGCGCGCCTGGGCCCGGCAATTTGCCGAACCGGCCTATCGCTCGCGCCTGGATACTTTGCTCAAGGAATTGGACCGCTAATGCTGCCAGGAAAATTCATCAGTCTGCTCCTGGGCCTGGTCTTCGGCATTTTGCTGTTGGCCCTGTCGCCGATCAAGACCTTGCTGGTCGTGGCCGGCGCGGGTGTGGCCTTGACCCTGATCCGCTTTCCCCTGTGGGGCTTGCTGATTTTCGCGGTATTGGCCACCAGCATTCCCTACACCACGTTGGAACTGGGGATCCGCACCACCATCAGCGAAGCGGTGTTGGGGCTGACCTGGGTCGGGGTGTTCTGGCAATCGTTTATCGGCAAGACCCGCGGCTTGATCCTGTGGCGTCCGACCGAGCGCGCGCTGATGTGGCTGATGCTGTTCAGCACTATTCCGTTTATCTGGGGCATGGTCATCATCCATGCCGAAGGCAACGGGCCGGTGAACTGGGTACGCTGGCTGATGAACCTGTCGTTGCTGTTTATCGTGCCGTTGCTGCTGCGCACCGACGCCGACCGCGACAAGGTGGTGGTCGCCCTGCTGCTGGGCAACCTGGCGATGCTGTTGCTGTCGATTTTCATGTTTCTGAAGACGCGCAACGCCATGTCGATGATCGAGGTGCTCACCGACCTCAAGTACGCCCACCCGGAAGCGGTGAAGGATATTTTTTCCGCCAACTACACGCGCATGGCCTCGCCCTGGGTGCACCCGAACCTGACGGGTGGCGTACTGGTGCTGTTTATCCCCCTGGCGCTGTTCTACGGCTGGACCCGCAGCGGCTGGCGCCGGGCGCTGGGCCTGGCGGTGGCGGTGCTGGGTTGCGCCGGCCTGCTGCTGAGTATTTCCCGTGGCGCCATCGTGGCCCTGGCGCTGGTGCTGATCTGGCTGACCTATAAGCGCGTGCCTAACAGCGGGCGCATCATCGGTATCGGCGTGGCGTTTGGGGTTGCGCTGGTGATGTTCTATCCGCCGTTGCAGGAGCGCTTGCTGACCATCTTCTCGTCCACCAATGCCAGTACCGAAATCCGCTTCGACGAGTACGCAAGATTCCCCGAGGCAATGTCGACATATCCCCTGGGGATCGGCTTCAAGATCGACCCACCCGTACCCGGCACCAACCTGCTGGGCATCTCCAACCTGTGGCTGAACTTCATCTACAAGGTCGGCATTCCGGGGATGCTGTTGTTTATCACCGTCACTGTGTTGTGGTGGCGGGAAGTGCGGCCCCTGGGCCAGGTGCGCAAGGTCACCGCCGACAACGCCCTGTGGCTGGGGTGTATCTGCGGCGTGATGGCAGCGCTGTTGACGGGGATTTTCGACCACTATTTCAGCTTCACCTTTGTACTGATCGCGCTGTTCTGGCTGTTGATGGGCATGAGCCTGCAACAGGTGCGTCTGCGCCCCTCCATTACCGCCCCTGTTGCTGCTATTGCGCCAAAGGATAACCAACCATGAAGCACCGGATGATTCACTCCACCGATTTGCGCGACCGCCTCCCCACACTGGCCGCTGAAATAGGCGTGAGCCTGCCGGACCTGGAAGAGGCGCTGGACTGGTGCCTGGCCAACGACGTGGTGTTTGAAGAGGGCGAAGGCGACAACAAGCGCTTCTGGATAAACTCCATCGACCTGGAACCCGCCCTTGAGCACCCGGTGGCCCGCCTTTTGTTCCGTCGTATGAAACAGGACCTGCCGGGCAAACTACTTCCGCGCTATGGCAAAAACTGGGCAACTATCAAGGATCGCTGGCGCAACGCCTGGGACATGGCCTACAACATTTTGATCAACAAGATCCCCAGCCACCATGTGCGCATTGCCTGGCTGCGCCTGGGCGGCGCGAAGATCGGCAAGGGCACAAGCTTGTGGCGTAACACCGAAGTGTTGGGCATCCACAACTTGAGAGTCGGTGACGATACGGTGATCGCCTGGCATTGCCAGGTGGACGCCCGCGCCGGGCTGGTGATCGGCAACCACGTGGCAATCGCCTCCCACGTGCTGATCATCGCCGGCAGTCATGACTTGCAGGCTCCGGAGTTCTGGTCGATTTCCGGGCCGATCTACATCGACGACTATGTGTGGATCGGCAGCCGGGCGTTGATCGGCTACGGCACGCACCTGGGGCATGGCTCGGTGATCAGCGCCAATACCGTGGTGGCCAAGGCTGTGGCCCCCTACAAAATCATTGGCGGTTCCGGGGCCAAAATCATGGGCGAACGCTGCCATGATCTGAACTATAAGGTGGGTGGCAAGGGCCTGTTCACCCTGTTCCACTGATGTTCGGCAGCACGCTCTGGCTGACCGTCGCGACCCTCGCCGGGCTGGTCGCCGGTTTTGCCCGCGAATGGCTGCTGGTGGCGGCCTGGGGCGCGGGCAGTCGCAGCGACGGGTTTCTGGTGGCGGTGTTTTTGCCCGAAGCGTTGCGCATGACCCTGGCCGCCGGCTTGCTTGCGGCGGCTGCCCTGCCCCTTTATCAACAACGCGACCCACAACGCCAGCAAGCCTGGCTGGCCAGTCTTTCCCCACGCCTGCTGGGCGTGGGCCTGGCCCTGTTTGCCGTACTGGCGCTGGGCGCGCCGCTGTGGGTGCGCCTGATCGGCCCCGGCCTGGACGCCGAGGCCCATGCCGAAGCCGCCGCTAACTTGCGTTGGCTGGCGGCCTGTGCGCCGGGCCTAGTGATGCATGGGTTGTTCAGTATTCCCTTGCAGGCACGCCAACGTTTTGTGCTGCCGGGCCTGGGCTCTTTACTGTTCAATCTGCCACCGGTGCTGTACCTGTTTATCCGTGGCAGCGCAAGCGACAGCGGCGAACTGGCCATGAGCTTTTTTGCCGGCAGTGTGTTGATGTGCCTGCCGCTGCTGGCGCCGGTCTGGTCTTTCGGCTGGCGACCGTGGCAAGTCACTGGCGACAAGCTGGCGGGCCGCGAACTGTTGGGGCGCATCGGGCCATTGTTGGCCAGCAATGTCGCCAGCCAGGGGCTGGCGCTGCTCGAACGCTTGATCGCCAGTTACCTGGGAGAAGGTGCCGTTACGTGGGTCAACCTTGCCCGCAAGTTGATCAACCTGCCATTGATCGCCCTGATGAGCCTCAACCAGGTGCTGCTGGGCATGATGAGCGGCGAACAAGGCCAACAGCGCCTGGCCCTGCTGCGTCGCGGCCTGGATGCTGCGACCCTGCTCAGCCTGCCGGCCGCCCTCGGACTGATCGGCGCCAGCCCGGTGCTGATTCATCTGCTGATGCCCACCCAAAGCGCCGACGGCCCACTGCCGGCGCTGCTGGCCTGGTTCGCGACGCCACTGGTGTTCGGCGCCTGGAACGCCATGCTCGCCCGCTATGCCTATGCCAGCGGCGACACGCGCCTGCCCTTGCGCTGCGAATTGCTGGGCAGCGGGGTCAACGCTTTGCTGTTGGTGCTGCTGCCGTACTTTCTGGGTTTACCGGGTATCGCCTTGGCGGCATTGGGCGGGGTTATCGTCACCAACCTGCTGCTGATGCAACGCCAGCAATTGCTTGGCCAACTGGGCTGGCCGCTGCAATGGGGGCTGAGTGCGGTATTACTGGGTTTTGCAGCCGTCATCTTGCATCCACTGCAAAACGATGGCTGGCAACTGGGCTTGAGTACCGTGACGGCAGCCCTGGTATTGGGAGGGTTGGCTGGGTGGTTCAAGCCGTGGAAACAGTGAACTGGAACCACCACCGCAACGGCCTGCGCAGGAGCTGGTAAGCCAGCTCCTGCACGGACTCAGTCATCCAGCTGTTGAGGTGCAGCCGGCTTGGCTGCCTTACCCGCTTTGGTAGCGTTCTTGCCAGGCGCAGACGCAGGTTCTGGCACAACCGGAGCAGCCGCTTCTTTCTCGGCCATCGGCATCTGGTCGATGGTGCTGAAGAACACCTTCAGGTCGAGGGGATCCGGCGGTACGGTCTTCTCCAGTTTCTTCTCGCCATCCTTGCCGATCAGGATCACCTTTGTACCGCTGCCGGCGCCGAGCTTGAGGGCACGGATCAGCGCGTTGGTTTCAGGTGGCGTGAGCTTCTTGTTGTCCTTGGGGTCCTTGGCGAATTTTTCGCCTTCAGCACCGATGCTGCCGAACTTCACGGTGTAGAACACCATGCTGCGCTCTTCAAAGGACTGCTTGGTAGCAGGCTCATCCAATTGTTTCTTGAGGGTCGCCAGGGTGTCGTTGCCGGAATCGAGCTCCACCACCACCAGCGGCCGAGCCTTGCCCAAGTCCTGCTTGAGCGGGTTGATATCATCAGCGGCCAACAGCGGCCCCGTAAAAGCCATCAAGGTAGCCAGGGTCAGCGACCGGATGAGCATGCGCACCTCCTTTGAATTCCATGCAGGGTTCTTGAGTTTCATGTCTGCGACAGTCAATTTCAAGGATGATTCCTACACCTCGTTAAGAAGCGTAGGTCAGTAAGCCTGCCACGCAAGGGCTCGAATGGGGTTATCCGTCATTGTTTCTTCAGATTGCGGAACCATTACGAGGCGTTCTATTGCGGCCAATGCCGCGCAAATACCGGCGCCACCACCGGGTCTGCATCCACCCGCGCCAGCGTTTGGGCAAAGCCTGGCGCGAGGTTGTTCAACACCTCCCGCGCCGCGTCCCAACGCGACACCGCGGCCGCCATAATGCCCAGCGCGTTCGGCACATTGCCGGGGGCGAACAGCTGGTCGGCAAACTGCTCGGCAAACACCACCCAGGCCTGGTGCAGGTAACGGCGCGTGCCGCTGATCAATTGCGCCTGTGCGGCCTCATCCACATTACCGAGCCAGCGTTGCGGGTAGTCGATGATGCCGACCGCCGAATAGCAATTGGCGGCGATGTATACCAGCCCGCGCAGGATCTGCGCACGGTTGCCGGCGAGCAGCTCGGAGGCGGGAAACTCCAGGCCCAGGTGGATCAGGATCGCGGCGCTTTCGGTCAGCACCTGGCCCTCGGGCGTCACCAACGTGGGGATTTGTTTGAGTGGGTTGATGCGGGCCAGGGCGTCACTGCCTTCGCCGTCTTCCCAGGAGCTGGCGTCGATGCGCCGCCATGCCACCGCGCAACGCTGCAGGGCGATTTCGATCATGCAGGAGCCGGATTCGTCGATGCCGTAGAGCGTGTACATGGGGGTTGTCTCCTTATCGCTGCAGTTTGGCCTGCAAGCTGGCCTTCACCTGCAGCCATTCCGAATCGATGATGCTGAACCGCACCGAATTGCGCTTGCGCCCATCGGGCATGATGCGCTCGTGGCGCACAATGCCCTCTTGCACGGCGCCAAGGCGCAGGATCGCGGCACGGGATTTTTCGTTGAGTTCATCGGTAGTGAACTGCACCCGCACACAGTCGAGCACTTCAAAAGCGTAGGTCAGCAGCAAGAGCTTGGCTTCGGTGTTGATGCCGGTTTTTTGCGTGGACTCGGCCAGCCAGGTGTGACCGATTTCCAGCTTGCGATTGGCCCGATCGACCTTCCAGAACCGCGTGCTGCCCACCACCTGGCCAGTGCCTGCGCGCACCAGGGTGAAGGGGATCACGCTGCCAGCGTCGCGGCCGGCCAAGGCCGTGTCGATGTAGGTGTCGATGGTATCCGGACCTGGCACGTTGGTGACCTTGAGGTTCCACAATTGGCCGTCGGCGGCCGCTTCAAGCAAGGCGGTTTTGTGTTCGCGTTGCAGGGGCTGGAGTTCGACCGTGCTGCCGGTCAACGTGATCTGAGTCATGGAAGCTGCGCCGTCTGAGAGTGGTCGTCAGCGGCCAAGAGTGCAGGCTCGCCCCACGTACAGGCAAGCGTTTTAAAACAAGCCCATTTGCCCGCCGACCAGCGTGCCGAAATCATCATTTACGAACGGCAGGATCGCATCGGCCACCGGCTGCAATTGCCGGGTGACGTAGTGGTCGTAGTCGATCGGCGCCTGGCGTACTTCCAGCGGCTGCGGGCCGTTGACCGTGATCACATAGCTGATCCAGCCGCCGCGCTGATACTGGCGCGGGCGCCCCAGACGGTCGTTATATTCATCCGCCAGGCGTGCGGCGCGCACATGCGGCGGCACGTTGCGCTCGTAATCGTCGAGTGGGCGGCGCAGGCGTTTGCGGTAGATCAGCAAGTCGTCGAGTTCGCCGCTCAAGGTACGCCGCACATAGTCGCGAACGTAGTCTTGATACGGCTGGCGATGGAAGATGCGCTGGTAGAGTTCCTGCTGGAATTGCCGGGCCAGCGGCGACCAGTCGCTGCGCACGGTTTCCAGGCCTTTGTAGACCATTTCTTCGCTGCCGTCGGCGCGTACAACCAAGCCGGCGTAGCGCTTTTTGCTGCCCTCCTCAGCGCCGCGGATGGTCGGCATGAGGAAGCGGCTGAAGTGGGTTTCGTATTGCAGTTCCAGGGCGCTTTGCAGGCCGAATTCGTTGTGCAGATGCGCGCGCCACCACTCGTTGACGTGCTGCACCAGTTCCCGACCGATGCGGCTGGCGTCCTCCGCAGCATGCGCGCTGCCGAGCCAGACGAAGGTGGAGTCGGTGTCGCCGTAGATCACATCATAACCCTTGGCTTCGACCAGCTCGCGGGTCTGGCGCATGATCTGGTGCCCACGCATCGTGATCGAGGACGCCAGCCGCGTGTCGAAGAAGCGGCAACCGCTGGAGCCAAGCACGCCGTAAAACGCGTTCATGATGATTTTAAGGGCTTGGGACAACGGCGCGTTGTGTTCACGCTTGGCCACTTCGCGGCCTTCGGAAACCCGCGCGACAATCGAGGGCAGGCAATGCCGGGTGCGGGAAAAACGCGCACCGCGAAAGCCCTCTACCGATTCGCTGTCCTCGGGATGTTTGAGGCCTTCGATCAGGCCTACCGGGTCGATGAGAAAACTGCGGATGATCGACGGATAAAGGCTTTTGTAATCGAGCACCAGCACCGACTCGTAGAGGCCCGGACGCGAGTCCATCACGAACCCGCCGGGGCTGGCCTGGGGCGGTTTGTCGCCCACGTTCGGCGCGACGAAGCCCTGGCGGTGCATCAGCGGCATATACAGGTGCGTGAACGCCGCCACGGAGCCGCCGTTACGGTCGGCCGGCAGCCCGGTGACGCTGGCGCGTTCGAGCAGGAATTTGAGCAGTTCGGTCTTGGCGAAAATCCGCGTGACCAGCTCGCAGTCCTTGAGGTTGTAGCGCGCCAATGCGGGCTTGTCCTCGGCGAACATGCGGTTGATTTCGTCCATGCGCTGGTACGGCGTGGAAATGTCCTTGCCTTCGCCGAGCAGGGTTTGCGCGACGTTTTCCAGGCTGAAGGATTCGAAACTCCAGGTCGCCGAACGCAAGGCCTCGATGCCGTCGATAATCAGCCGCCCGGCTGCGGCGGCGAAGTAGTGGTTGCGGCTGCCATGTTCGCGCCAGGCCATGGCCTCGCCGCCACGCCCGAGCAGCAACGGCACGTTGAGGCGCTGGGCATGTTCGTGGAGCACGCGCAGGTCGAACTGCACCAGGTTCCAGCCGATGATGGCATCGGGGTCGTGGGTAGCCAGCCATTGGTTGAGGCACTCGAGCAGTTGGGCGCGGGTATCGCAGTAGTCGAGTTTGAAGTCCACCGCATCGGCTTTGTTTGGCGGGCCGAGCATGTACACCTGGCGCTCGCCGCAGCCTTCCAGGGCAATGGAATACAGGTCGCCTTGGGCGGTGGTCTCGATGTCCAGGGACACCAGTTTGAGCGGCGGGCGGTAGTCCGGCGCGGGTTTCATCTGCGCCTCAAGCAAGGTGCCGCTGGCATCCGGTGTGCCGCCAAACCACACGGGCGCGGTGATGAAGCGTTCCATCATGTAACGCTCGGGCGGGCGCACGTCGGCTTCGTAGACGTCGACACCGGCGGCGCGCAGGCGCTTTTCCAGGTCCATCAACTGGCGGTGCTGGCGGGTGTAGAGACCAAGGACAGGGCGATGATGGAAGTCGCACAATTGCAACGGGCGCAGTTCAATCTCGCGCTCGCCCTTGAGCAACCAGTCGAGCGGCTTGCGATGGGCTTGCGGAATAAACATCACCGAGGTTTGCACGGGTAGGCGCACGCACCGTGGGCCTTGGTCGGTGGCCAGCCAGAAACTGACCTCCGTGCCCGCCGCCGTGTCGCGCCAATGCCGGGTCAGGACAAAACCCTGCTGTAAATCCACCGTACCGCACCTCAGGAATCGCTTTCAGGGCGTGATTCTACTCGGCATCCGGGCAAACGCGATGGGCGATGGCATTTACCTTTGCGTTTGTACTCAGCGCACGGTCCATCGCCCTTGCCCAGGCGGCCGAAGAAGCGTGCGCCGCACGCACCTTTGCCGCCGCTGGTCGGCAGCTCGCGCCTGCGCGGACAACGATTTCACAAACTGGTTGCGAAATATTAATGACAATTACTATCATTCGCGCCGGAGTCGTATCCGCGCAGTGAGGAAGCGCAACGTTGTTGCCCTTTTCCTCACATTGACGGTTCGCCGTCCGGATCGACCATGCCCACCTGCAACCAAATTTCTGTACCGTTTCGCCCTGCCCTGCTTGCCCTTTGCTGCTCACTGAGCCTTGCCGCTCACGCGGCAGCCCCAGAAACTAACAACCGTCCAGACGGCAACACACTGGAATTGGGTGCAACCAACATCAGCGCCGACGCACCTGCACCGAATGCATTGCCGCCGGTTTACGCTGGCGGCCAGGTCGCGCGCGGCGGCCAATTAGGTGTGCTGGGCAACCAGGACATCATGGACGCGCCGTTCAGCATGTCCTCCTACACCGAGAAGTTGATCCGCGAGCAGCATGCGCAAACCGTCGGCGATGTGTTGCTCAATGACTCGTCCGTGCGCCAGGCATCGGGCTATGCGAACCAGGCTCAAGCCTTTGTGATTCGTGGCCTGCCGCTCAACGGCGACGATATTTCGTTCAACGGTTTGTACGGCATCCTGCCGCGCCAGATCATGTCCACCGACGCCCTGGAACGGGTTGAAGTGTTCAAAGGCCCCAACGCGTTCATCAACGGCGTCACACCCAGCGGCTCCGGCATCGGCGGCGGCGTCAACCTGCAACCCAAGCGCGCTGATGATGTGCCTTTGCGCCGTTTGAGCACCGACATCAGCAGTGACGGCCGGGTGGGTGAACACCTGGACATCGGCCAGCGCTTCGGCGAAGACAACCGTTTTGGCGCGCGGGTGAATATTTCCCAGCGCGAAGGCGACACCGCCATCGACGACGAAAGCCAGCGTTCGAAGCTGTTTTCGGTCGGCCTGGACTATCGCAGCGATGCCCTGCGGGTGTCCGGCGACTTTGTTTATCAGAAGCAGCAGGTCAATGGCGGACGCAACACGGTGTTGCTTGGCAGCGGGCTGACCCATATCCCGAATGCGCCGTCGGCCGACACCAACTACGCGCCGAACTGGGGCACCACCAGCCTGGAAGACACCTTCGGCATGTTGCGCGGCGAGTATGACCTCAACGATAACTGGACCGCCTACATCGCCGGTGGCGCCAAGCACACCAACGAGCTGGGCCGCTATTCGTCGGTGACCTTGAGGGACACACTGGGCAATGCCACAGTCAGCGGCTCGAACATTGCGCATCAGGAAGACAACACCAGCCTGATGGCCGGCCTGAACGGCAAGTTCCAGACCGGTGCTGTCAGCCACAAATTGAACCTCGGCTTGACCGGCATCTGGACTCAGACCCGCAACGCCTTTGACTTTGCCTCCGGCAGCCAGCCGACCAATATTTACAGCCCGGCCGATGTGACCGCTCCAGCCAAAGGCGGCTTCACCTCCGGCAGCGACCTGAACGACCCCGGCATCACCGCCAAGACCTTCGCCCGCAGCGCGGCGGTGTCGGACACCTTCGGCTTTATGGATGACCGTTTGCTGTTCACCGCCGGCCTGCGCCGCCAGGAGCTGGTGGTTCAGGGCTACGCCTACGGCACCGGCACACGCACCGCCAACTACGCCAAGGGCATCACCACGCCGGTGTATGGCCTGGTGTTCAAGCCATGGGAGCATGTGTCTCTCTACGCCAACCACATCGAAGGCCTGGCGTCAGGGCCGACGGCTCCCTCCACCTTCAGCAGCGCCATCGTAACCAACGCCAACCAGACCTTTGCACCCGCGCGTTCGAAACAGACCGAGGCTGGCGTCAAGCTCGACATGGGCACCTACGGCGCAACGCTGGGTGTGTACCGAATCGAACAGCCGACCCAGGGTTTTTCCCAACTGAATGCGGACGGCACCGCGACCTTTGTCTTCGAAGGCGAGCAAGTCAACAAAGGTGTAGAGCTGAACGTCTTCGGCGAACCCGTCAGCGGCTTGCGCCTGCTGGGCGGCGCGACCATCATACACACCGAAGTCAACGGCACGGCAAACGGCGCCAACGACGGCAACCGCGCCATTGGCGTGCCGTCCTTCCAACTTAATGCCGGCGTGGATTGGGATGTGCCGGGTCTGCAAGGCGTGAGCGTCAACGGCCGTATGCTGCGTACCGGCGGCCAGTACGCCGATGCGGCGAACAACCTCAGCCTGCCGGCCTGGAATCGCTTCGATGTGGGCGCCCGCTACAACTTCAAGGTGGCCCAGCGTGATGTGAGCCTGGGTGCCACGGTGGAGAACGTGGCGAATACTAAATACTGGGAATCGGCGCTGGGCGGTTATCTGACCCAAGGTGATCCGCGGGTCGCCAAGTTCTCGGCGACGGTGGATTTCTAAACGCGTTGTAACCACATGAGTCAGCGGATTTGCGCATCGCTGGCTCAGGCGCGGTGGGCCTGGTTCAGATAATTTTCGATGTTGCCCATTTGCTCGTCCCAGCCTCGGGAATTCATCCTGAAGGCTTTTTGTCGACGGGGTTCGGGCACTGCGTCAAAACCGGATTCGACCACCCGCAGCAGGATGCCCGGTGCGCGGTCTTCGAGGGTGAACTCTACCAGGGTCGGAGTTTCGTGGTCGTAGTCGACGCCCTTTTCGACAGCGTAAGGGTGCCATCTGAATGAGAACAGGGTTTGGGGCAGGATGCGCACGATTTCCGCCTTCCACACCACATGTTCATAGCCTGGGTAGGTGATCGGCGCCTCGATGGTTGTTCCAGCGGTAAAGGTTTTACCCTTGAGGGCGATGCCAAACCACTCGCCAAATTGCTCGGCTTTGGTGAGCGCTTCCCAGATCTGCTTGCGCGGTACGTTGAGCAGGACTTTTCGTTCGATGCGATCTAACACGTGCATAAGTCACCTCCTCCATTGAAAGTAGGCGACAACAAACAATGCGCAACCTCAGGTTGTAAGCAATGATGATTGTCCCCGTCCTTAATCAGGCAATACGTGTATGACTGACCCGCTGAATGGAAGTTGCTTCTGCAAAGCCGTGCGCTATCAAATCGACAGCTTGGACATGCCCATCAGCCACTGCCATTGCGACAGTTGCCGCAAGGTGCATGCAGCCGCATTCGTGGCCACCGCCGGAGTGATGCGCGAGCACTTTCGCTGGATGCAGGGTGAGGCGCTGCTGTCGTCGTTTGAATCTTCACCGGGCAAGCTCAGGCATTTCTGTTCGCGCTGCGGGTCACACCTGATGGCTGAGCGTGGGCATCAGCCCCATGTGATTGTGCGGGTGGCGACACTGGATGATGACCCTGGCGTGCGGCCCACCTCGCACATCTGGACGGCCCATGATGTGCCCTGGCTTGCTTACGCAGGCGTAGAGCACTGGGATGAGTGGAAGGTTTGACTAGACGTGCGGGTCACCGGGCGCCTTGGCCGGCGTCGCATATTGCGGCTTGAGATGGCCTTCCTGGTCAAGCAGCCAGGCGTCCATGATCTGCCGCACCACCGGGCCCGCCACGCGGCCACCGGCCTCGCCGTTTTCGATCATCACCGAGATCACGATTTTCGGATGTTCGGCCGGCGCAAAACCGACGAACAAGGCGTTGTCGCGATGCCGTTCCAGCGTCTTGTTGCGGTCATAGCGCTCACCCTGCTTGATCGCCACCACCTGCGCAGTACCACTCTTGCCAGCGATTCGGTACTGAGCACCGGCCGCTGCTGCACGGGCGATACCGCGAGGGTCATGCATCACCAGCTGCATGCCGTGGTTGACCTGCTCCCAATCACGCGGATCCTTGAGCACTACGTTAGGCATTGGGTTCTCGTCCACCGGCGGCACGCCATTGATGGTCTTGGCCAAGTGCGGACGGTTCCACACACCTTTGTTGGCGATCAACGCGGTGGCCTGGGCCAACTGCAATGGCGTGACCTGCATATAGCCCTGGCCAATGCCGAGGATCACGGTTTCGCCCGGGAACCAGGGCTGGCGACGGGTTGCACGCTTCCAGGCCTGGGAAGGCATCAGGCCAGCTGATTCTTCGAACATGTCGAGAGAGACTTTCTGACCGAGGCCGAACTCGGCCAGGTAGTCGTGCAGGCGATCAATACCCAGCTTGTGGGCCAAGTCGTAAAAGTAGGTGTCGTTGGAGCGCATGATCGCCGCATCCATGTCCACCCAGCCGTCACCGCTGTGGTTCCAGTTGCGGTATTTGTGGTCAAAATCGGGCAGTTGGTAATAACCGGGGTCGAACACTCGGGTTTGCGCGGTCACCACGCCACTGTCGAGGCCGGCGATGGCCACTTCCGGCTTGATGGTCGAGCCGGGCGCGTAAAGCCCGCGTAGCACGCGGTTAAACAGCGGTCGGTCGATGGAGTCGTGCAGCGCGGCATATTCCTTGAAACTGATGCCGGTGACGAACAGATTCGGGTCAAAGCTCGGCTTACTCACCATGGCCAGCACTTCGCCGGTCTGCGGGTCGAGGGCCACCACCGAACCACGGCGATCGCCCAAGGCCTCTTCCGCGGCTTCCTGGAGCTTGACGTCGAGGCTCAGCACGATGTTTTTGCCGGGGATCGGGTCGGTATGCTTGAGTACGCGCAACACGCGGCCCTGGGCGTTGGTCTCGACCTCTTCATAGCCGACATGGCCGTGCAGCTCGGACTCGTAGAAACGCTCGATACCGGTCTTGCCGATGGACTGGGTACCGCGGTATTCCACCGAGTCGAGGGCCTTGGATTCTTTCTCGTTGATTCGGCCAACGTATCCAATCGAGTGGGCAAAATGCGCGCCCAACGGGTAATGCCGCACGAACTGAGGTTCAACATCGACGCCCGGCAAGCGGAACTCGTTAACGGCCAGCAAGGCAATCTGCTCTTCGGTCAATTCGTAGAACAGCGTTACCGGCACAAAAGGATGGCGGGCTTGTTTCAATGCCTTGTCGAATACTGCTCGGTCTTCCGCGGGTAAGTGCAACAGGCTGACGATAGCGTCCAGCTCGCCCTTGAGGTCGGTGGTGCGCTCGCGAGTGATGGTCAGGTTGTAGCTGGGACGGTTGTCGGCCAGCACCACGCCGTTGCGGTCATAAATCAGCCCGCGCGTCGGCGTGATCGGCAGTACGTGGACCCGGTTGTTCTCGGAAATCGTCGAGTGATAGTCGTACTGCACCACCTGCAGGAAATACATGCGCCCGACCAGGGCGCAGGTAATACCAATCACCAAGAGTGCGCAGGCGAGCAAGCGCTTGTTGACCAGGCGGTTTTCTTTTTCGTGATCCTTGATCGGTATCGGTTCAGGCATTTCTACAGCATCTCGTTGAAGAAGTTCGACGCCGCGTCCTGCGGTTGAAAGATCAATCCTTGTGTAAATGTGCTGCACCATACCAAAAATGCAGAAACACTTTGCATCGATTTCCCCAACGGCATGCTGTTTTGTAAGACACGGACCGATTTTGGCTGCAAAAGGCCTTAATCACGCAAGTGCGATCAATTACATAACCCTCCAGCTTTATGCCGGGCGCGTGTGAGAATGGCGATCGGGATGATGCCGATTGAGCTGATCAAGGCGTAGAGGTTTTGAAGTTGGCGCTTTTCGACCGCCCAAAACAAAACCCCATCTGCTTTCGCAAATGGGGTTTCGGAATTTAATCTTGACGATGACCTACTCTCACATGGGGAAACCCCACACTACCATCGGCGATGCATCGTTTCACTACTGAGTTCGGGATGGGATCAGGTGGTTCCAATGCTCTATGGTCGTCAAGAAATTCGGGTACTGAGTCGTAGCCAAATGGCTTCGCTTCAGCAAATTGGGTATGTGACAGCTTTCGGTGTTTTGTGAGCGTCGAACTTTCGGTTCATCTCGTCTTCACACACCGCAATATGATGCTCCTACTTGTTTCCAAGTCAGGAGTAGTCAAATTGCTTGGGTGTTATATGGTCAAGCCTCACGGGCAATTAGTATTGGTTAGCTCAACGCCTCACAGCGCTTACACACCCAACCTATCAACGTCGTAGTCTTCGACGGCCCTTCAGGGAACTCAAGGTTCCAGTGAGATCTCATCTTGAGGCTAGTTTCCCGCTTAGATGCTTTCAGCGGTTATCTATTCCGAACATAGCTACCCGGCAATGCCACTGGCGTGACAACCGGAACACCAGAGGTTCGTCCACTCCGGTCCTCTCGTACTAGGAGCAGCCCCTCTCAAATCTCAAACGTCCACGGCAGATAGGGACCGAACTGTCTCACGACGTTCTAAACCCAGCTCGCGTACCACTTTAAATGGCGAACAGCCATACCCTTGGGACCGGCTTCAGCCCCAGGATGTGATGAGCCGACATCGAGGTGCCAAACACCGCCGTCGATATGAACTCTTGGGCGGTATCAGCCTGTTATCCCCGGAGTACCTTTTATCCGTTGAGCGATGGCCCTTCCATACAGAACCACCGGATCACTAAGACCTACTTTCGTACCTGCTCGACGTGTCTGTCTCGCAGTCAAGCGCGCTTTTGCCTTTATACTCTACGACCGATTTCCGACCGGTCTGAGCGCACCTTCGTACTCCTCCGTTACTCTTTAGGAGGAGACCGCCCCAGTCAAACTACCCACCATACACTGTCCTCGATCCGGATAACGGACCTGAGTTAGAACCTCAAAGTTGCCAGGGTGGTATTTCAAGGTTGGCTCCACGCAGACTGGCGTCCACGCTTCAAAGCCTCCCACCTATCCTACACAAGCAAATTCAAAGTCCAGTGCAAAGCTATAGTAAAGGTTCACGGGGTCTTTCCGTCTAGCCGCGGATACACTGCATCTTCACAGCGATTTCAATTTCACTGAGTCTCGGGTGGAGACAGCGCCGCCATCGTTACGCCATTCGTGCAGGTCGGAACTTACCCGACAAGGAATTTCGCTACCTTAGGACCGTTATAGTTACGGCCGCCGTTTACCGGGGCTTCGATCAAGAGCTTCGCGTTAGCTAACCCCATCAATTAACCTTCCGGCACCGGGCAGGCGTCACACCCTATACGTCCACTTTCGTGTTTGCAGAGTGCTGTGTTTTTAATAAACAGTCGCAGCGGCCTGGTATCTTCGACCGGCATGAGCTTACGGAGCAAGTCCTTCACCCTCACCGGCGCACCTTCTCCCGAAGTTACGGTGCCATTTTGCCTAGTTCCTTCACCCGAGTTCTCTCAAGCGCCTTGGTATTCTCTACCCAACCACCTGTGTCGGTTTGGGGTACGGTTCCTGGTTACCTGAAGCTTAGAAGCTTTTCTTGGAAGCATGGCATCAACCACTTCGTTAACTAAAAGTTAACTCGTCATCAGCTCTCGGCCTTAAGATCCCGGATTTACCTAAGATCTCAGCCTACCACCTTAAACTTGGACAACCAACGCCAAGCTGGCCTAGCCTTCTCCGTCCCTCCATCGCAATAACCAGAAGTACAGGAATATTAACCTGTTTTCCATCGACTACGCTTTTCAGCCTCGCCTTAGGGACCGACTAACCCTGCGTCGATTAACGTTGCGCAGGAAACCTTGGTCTTTCGGCGTGGGTGTTTTTCACACCCATTGTCGTTACTCATGTCAGCATTCGCACTTCTGATACCTCCAGCAAGCTTCTCAACTCACCTTCACAGGCTTACAGAACGCTCCTCTACCGCATCACTTACGTGATACCCGTAGCTTCGGTGTATGGTTTGAGCCCCGTTACATCTTCCGCGCAGGCCGACTCGACTAGTGAGCTATTACGCTTTCT
>NZ_OZ255725.1:1142500-2457500 GCF_965277385.1 Pseudomonas edaphica
CCAAGTCCGGTGACAATTCCGAAGAGCCAGGCGACTATCCTTTCGGTATCAACCCTGCCGGCTACACCAGCCGCAGCATGATCGTCATCTGTAAATGACCGCCCGAGCAGTCCTCTTCCGGCTGCTCCTTTCTCTTTACACGCCCTTCGCTCTGCTGCGGCTACACTCCTGCCCGACACTCGAGCAACGGAGTTCCCATGACACCCAACAAAAAAATCGTATTGGTGGTTGGTGCCGGTGATGCAACCGGTGGTGCCATTGCCCGACGCTTTGCCCGTGAAGGCTATGTAGCCTGCGTCACCCGTCGCAGTGCCGATAAACTACAGCCCTTGGTCGAGAGCATTCAGGCGGCGGGCGGAGAAGCCCACGGTTTTGCCTGTGATGCGCGCAAAGAAGATGAGGTGATCGCGCTGGTTGAGCAGATAGAAACCGAGCTTGGCCCCATCGAAGCTTTCGTCTTCAATATCGGCGCTAACGTGCCGTGCAGCATCCTCGAAGAAACCGCGCGCAAATATTTCAAAATCTGGGAGATGGCCTGCTTCTCCGGGTTCCTGAATGCCCGCGAAGTCGCTAAACGCATGGTCACCCGCGAACGCGGCACTATTGTGTTCACCGGCGCCACTGCCGGGCTGCGTGGCGGTGCAGGGTTTGCCGCATTCGCCGGCGCCAAACACGGTATCCGTGCGCTCGCGCAAAGCATGGCGCGGGAATTGGGGCCCAGGAACATCCATGTGGCCCACGTGGTGGTCGACGGCGCTATCGACACAGATTTTATTCGCGACAATTTCCCGCAAAAATACGCGCAGAAAGATCAGGACGGCATCCTCAACCCCGAACACATCGCCGACAACTATTGGTACCTGCATAGCCAACCACGCGACGCCTGGACCTTCGAACTGGACCTGCGCCCCTGGAATGAACCCTGGTAGGCACGCCGCCTCCGATCAAGAACAACAATAAGCAGCGAGAATCGACGATGAGTAAAACCCTGGAATTTTTTTTCGACCTCGGCAGCCCGGCCACTTACCTGGCCTATACGCAATTGCCTGCGCTTTGCGCCGAGACCGGTGCGCAACTGGTGTATCAACCCATGCTGCTGGGTGGCGTGTTCAAAGCCACCGGCAACGCCTCCCCCATCAGCGTGCCGGCCAAAGGTCGTTACATGTTTGATGACTTGGCGCGATACGCCAAACGCTACAACGTGGCGCTCAAGTTCAACCCGCACTTCCCGATCAATACCCTGGTGCTGATGCGTGCCGTCATGGGTATCCAGATGCGCCAGCCCGAGCGCTTCCAGGCCTTCATCGACTGCCTGTTTCGCGCCATTTGGGTCGAAGGTCAACATCTGGGCGACCCCGCCGTCGTGGCCGCCGTGCTGAGTGAGGCCGGTTTCGACCCAGAGGAAGTCCTGAACCTGGCCAACGATGAAAAGGTAAAAGCCGCCCTCAAGGACAAAACCGAACAGGCTGTTCAGCGCGGGGTATTCGGTGCACCCAGTATGTTTGTAGGCAATGACCTGTTCTTCGGTCAGGACCGTCTGGAATTTGTGCGCGAAGCGCTCCGCTAAAACTCAATCGCCAGCCGCCCTTGAGCGCCGCTTGCGAGCAAATCGCAAGCGGCGTTTACCGTATGCCGGTCGAAACGGTGCGGATCCATGTCACGTTGCGTATCGGCGAATTAGGTGGTGTCGGCCCCCAATCGACGCCAGCCGGCCAGGGGCAAGGCCCCTGAACGGCAACCGATCAGATAGCGGCGGTACGCACCTGCAGCCATTCCAAGGCTGCACCACTGAGCAGCGGGCTCAGGCGTTCACGCACCTCGGCGTGGTAAGCGTTGAACCATTCACGCTCATCCGCCGTCAGCAACGACGGCTGCAGGCAACGGGTGTCGATCGGGCACAGGGTCAGGGTTTCAAACCTGAGGAACTCACCGAACTCGGTCTTGCCCGCTTCGCGGTTCAACACCAGGTTTTCGATGCGTACGCCCCAGCGACCCGGGCGATAGGTACCTGGTTCAATCGAAGTAATCATCCCCGGCTGCATTGCGGTTTGCGGTGCGGTGGCGGCCTGGTAGGCGATCACCTGCGGACCTTCGTGCACATTCAGGAAATAGCCTACGCCATGACCTGTACCGTGGCCATAGTCCACGCCTTCGGCCCAGATCGGCGCACGGGCGATGGCATCCAGCAATGGCGAGAGAATGCCTTTGGGGAAATGCGCACGCGACAAGGCAATCACGCCCTTGAGCACGCGCGTGCAGTCGCGCTTCTGCTCGTCGCTTGGCGTGCCGATCGGCACCATGCGCGTAATGTCCGTGGTGCCGCCCAGGTACTGACCGCCGGAGTCGATCAGCAACAGACCATCGCCTTCGATCAACGCATGCTCTTCTTCGGTGGCGTGGTAATGGGGCATCGCACCGTTGGCGTTGAACGCCGCGATGGTGTTGAAGCTCAGCGACACATAATCGGGGCGACGGGTACGCGCGGCGGTCAAGTGCTCGTCGATGGTCAGCTCGGTGATGCGCTCACGGCCCAACGCACTGTCCAGCCAGGCGAAGAATTCACACAGCGCCGCGCCGTCTTGCTCCATGGCTTGGCGGATATGTTCGGCGTCCGCCAGGCTTTTGCGCGACTTGGCCAGCGTGGTCGGGTTCAAGCCCTCGACCAGCTTCACGCCGGCATCGAGGTTTTCCAGCAAACCGGTGGTGACGCGTGCCGGATCAACTTGCAGGCTGACACCCGCCGGAACTGCACGCAGCGCATCCGTCACTTCGCTGTAGTCGCGCAAGGTCACGCCGTCCCGCTCCAGTACCGCGCGCAGCTCGGCATCGACCTTGCTCAGCGCCACAAACAGCGTGGCCTGCTGTTGATTGATCAAGGCAAAGGACACAAACACCGGGTTGAACGACACATCACCGCCGCGCAGGTTGAACAGCCAGGCGATGTCATCCAGGGTCGCGATGAAGTGCCAATCGGCGCCCTTCTCTTTCAAGCTGGCACGCAGGGCGGCGAGTTTGTCGCCACGGCTGACCGTCGCCTGCGGCGGCAGGTGTGGGTAGATCGGCTGGTTCGGCAAGGCCGGGCGGTCTTGCCAGACTTCATTCAACAGGTCGATATCGGTACGCAGGCTCGCACCGCGCTCGGCCAGCCTGGCGCCCAAGGTACGTGCCGAGGCCACGGCCATCACCGCGCCGTCCACTGCGACCACGCCGCCTTCCGGGGTTTGCTCGGCCAGCCATTCCAGCGGGCCGGGTTGGCCCGGTTGCAGCTTCACCAATTCGATGCCGCTGCCCTTGAGCTCCTTGGTCGCCTGTTCCCAGTAACGGCTGTCGGCCCACACGCCGGCAAAATCCGCGGTGACAATCAACGTGCCTACCGAGCCATAAAACCCCGACAGCCATTGCCGCCCCTGCCAGTAACCCGGCAAGTACTCGGACAGATGCGGGTCCGCCGACGGCACCAGCAGGGCATGGATGCCCTCGCGGCGCATCAGTTCGCGGGTATGCGCCAGGCGCTGGGGAACCGTTCCATGGGTCAAAGGCTGCGTGCTCATCATGTCTCCTGCTAACCACTCATAATTGTTATGTGTTGTGACTGAAAAATCAGACCGCCCAGAACGCCGGCGCACTGACCAGTGCGGCCTTGATCAACTGCACGGCCGCATCGATATCCTGCTCGGTGGTAAACCGGCCCAGGCTCAAGCGAATAGTTCGACCGGCGCTGCGTGCGTCATGGCCCAAAGCCAGAAGCACGTGTGACGGCGCATTACTCGCCGAATTGCACGCCGAGGTGGCCGAAAACGCGATACCTGCGCTCAGGGCCTGGGAATTAAATTCACCCTCGGTGAACGTGAGGCTCAGTGTATGGGGAATGCGCTGGGTGGCGCTGCCATTGAGGCGTACGCCGGCAATCGTTTCCAACTGATTGAGCAGGCGCTGACGCAACGCGACGATAGCGGCTTTTTCTTCAGCAAAGGACTGCGCCGCCAAGGCGAATGCAGTGCCCATGCCGGCAATCTGATGGGTCGCCAGGGTACCGGAACGCAACCCACCTTCGTGGCCGCCGCCGTGAATCTGCGCCAGCACCTTCTGCTGCGCACGCGGGCCGACATACAGCGCGCCAATGCCCTTGGGGCCGTACAGCTTGTGCGCAGAAAACGACATAAGGTCCACCGGCCATTCAGCCAGGTCGATCGCGACCTTGCCCGCGCCTTGCGCCGCATCCACATGCAGCAGCGCGCCGTGCTCACGTACGCGCGCACCAATGGCGGGGATGTCATTGAGGGTGCCCAACTCGTTGTTTACCAGCATCAGCGACACCAGGAAGGTGTCTTCGCGCAAGGCTTCACTGACTGCCTCGGCGCTGATCAAGCCTTCAGCGTCCGGCACCAGGTAGGTCACGGCCACGCCGGCGTCCTGCAACTGCCGCGCGGTATCCAATGTGGCCTTGTGTTCGATCTGGCTGGTGATGATATGCCCACCTGCCACACCTCGCGCCTGGGCCACCCCCTTGATCGCCAGGTTGTTGGATTCTGTGGCACCGGAGGTCCAGACGATTTGTTCAGGTTGGGCGCCGACCAGTTCGGCCACTTGGCGCCGCGCCTGCTCGACCGTGTGCCGGGCCGCCTGGCCAAACGCATGGGAGCTGGACGCAGGGTTGCCGAAGTTGGCATTAAAACCCAGACACTCGACCATCACTTGAATGACCCGCTCATCCACCGGCGTGGTGGCGGCGTAGTCGAAATACAACGGACGTTTATTCATGACGTTAAGACTCGCAGAGCGTATTCCCCAGGAAAGCGCCTCGGGAGGGCATCGACCGGAACAGAGGTCGTCAGGTTTAACCCGTCGGATGCCATAAAAGAAGGACCACTTTATGCAAATGTGCGTAGGAACGCTCCTGAAATTCAGCTTAACAGGCTGAAGTATCCCAATGGCAAACAAAAAGCCCGAGGTTCCTTAAGGGAATCCTCGGGCTTTTTGCCACTTGGCGCCGGCTCAACTGGGGCGACCGTGCATCACCACACTGCGTTCGGCGTTCATTTCGCCCTGGTGGTCGAAGCCGAACGGCTTCTGTGGCTGCCCGGTCAACGCGGCCCGCTGCTGTTGATATTCATCAAACGACAGGCCACGACGGCTCAAGGCTTCAAGGGCCAATTGCTTGGTTTCTTCGGCGGTATAAGGACGCGACTCAGGCGAAGGATGGGTCGCACATCCGGCAAGGACAGCGCTGACAACTATTAAGGAAACAGCCAGAAAGTGGTTCATGGTGAAGGCCCTGCGAAGGAGGTTTGTAGTCAATGAACACAGGCTACTCCCGCCCTAACACAGTGAAAAATCATCCGCCGTGATAGTCGCTATCAACCGTTCCGGCATGCTTGATAGCCGCCTACTCATATTCATTTAAGATCTATAAATATGGAAATACGTTCGTTTACGGCATAACCATAACCTTCTATAAATGGCCCTGCGCGCAACCAACACTGTTCGCCACGCAACTGTTGCCCAGGCAACAGTCATTCAACAAAACCGCAACCAGGCAACAGCTCCTTTTTCAACAGTTCGTCTGCAGCCCTCGCCAATCAAGGCTTGCAGCCATTGGTACAGCTCTTGCTCAACACGCTCCACTTCACCTGCTACCCACCCCTGTTGAAAAAGGAACTGTTCTATGTCCCGTCCCCTGAATGTCGTTGCCCTCTCTGGCGGAACCTGGCGCCCATCGCGCACCTTGGTATTGACCCAGGCCGTGCTGGCCGAACTGGCCACGTTGCTGCCGATCCAGACCACCCTGATCGAGTTGGGTGACATTGCCCGCCCCTTGGGCGGCGCACTCTCACGCGATGAACTGCCGGCCGAGGTCGAAACGCAACTGTTGGCCATCGAACAGGCCGACCTGCTGATCGTTGCCGCGCCGGTGTATCGCGGCTCCTATCCTGGCCTGCTCAAGCACCTGTTTGACCTGGTAGGCCTCAACGCCTTGATCAACACTCCGGTGTTGCTCGCGGCCACCGGCGGCAGCGAGCGCCATGCACTGGTCCTCGATCACCAGTTACGTCCGCTGTTCAGCTTCTTCCAGGCCTTGACCCTGCCGATCGGTGTGTACGCCACCGAAGCTGACTTCACCGACTACCAAATAACCAGCGAGTTATTAAAAGCCCGCATTCAACTGGCTGCAGAACGCGCAGCGCCGTTGTTTGCCGCGCACTCCCCATCTCTGCTGAAAATCGCTTAAGGATTTGTCATGGATGTTTTCTGGTTTCTGCCCACACATGGCGACGGCCATTTCCTCGGTACCACCCAAGGTGCGCGCCCGGTCACGCTCAATTATCTGAAGCAGGTGGCGCAAGCGGCTGACAGCCTCGGTTACTTCGGCGTGCTGATTCCTACCGGGCGCTCGTGTGAAGATTCCTGGGTAATCGCCTCGGCGCTGGTACCGCTGACGGAACGCCTGCGTTATCTGGTGGCGATTCGCCCGGGGATCATCTCGCCCACGGTATCGGCGCGCATGGCCGCGACCCTGGACCGCTTGTCCAACGGCCGATTGCTGATCAACGTGGTCACCGGTGGCGACCCCGACGAAAACCGTGGCGACGGCAGCTTCCTCGACCACAGTGAACGCTACGAAGTCTCCGACGAATTCCTGCAGATCTGGCGCCGTGTGTTGCAGGGCGAGTCGGTGGATTTTGAAGGCAAGCACCTGCGTGTGCAGAACGCCAAAGCGCTTTACCCGCCGGTGCAGAAGCCGTATCCGCCGCTGTACTTCGGCGGTTCGTCGGATGCTGCCCACGACCTGGCCGCCGAGCAGGTCGACGTGTACCTGACCTGGGGCGAGCCGCCCGCCGCCGTTGCGCAAAAACTTGCCGACGTGCGTGAACGCGCAGCGCGCCATGGGCGCACCGTCAAGTTCGGCATTCGCCTGCATGTAATCGTGCGCGAAACCGAAGAAGACGCCTGGAAAGCCGCCGCCAAACTGATCGAACACATCAGCGATGAAACCATCGCCGCGGCGCAAAAATCTTTCTCGCGCTTTGATTCCGAAGGCCAGCGGCGCATGGCGGCGCTGCATGACGGGCGCCGCGACAACCTGGAAATCGCCCCCAACCTGTGGGCCGGTGTCGGCCTGGTACGCGGCGGTGCCGGCACCGCGTTGGTGGGCAACCCGCAGCAGGTGGCCGAACGCATCCAGGAATACGCCGACCTTGGCATCGAGAGCTTCATCTTCTCCGGCTACCCGCACCTGGAAGAAGCCTATCGCTTTGCCGAGCTGGTGTTCCCGCTGTTGCCGGAACCTTACGCCAGCCTCGCCGGGCGCGGCATCACCAACCTCACGGGGCCGTTTGGCGAAATGATTGCCAATGATGTGTTGCCGAACACCAAAGCCTGAGCGCGCTGAAATCCCCCCCTATGTGGACACTGCTCTCCTGTGGGAGCCGGGCTTGCCCGCGATGCAAGCGACGCGGTGCTTCAGTTGCACCACAGCGATGCTATCGCAGGCAAGCCAGCTCCCACATTTGAACGTGATTGCCAGACAGACATTGAGGAACCCCGTGTGACAGCCAAACCCCACAGCGTGCTGCCTTCACCCTTGCAGACCGCCAAGCTGCTGGCCGCCGAATTTGCCCTCACCGCCGTTGAACGCGATGAGCGCGGCGGCACGCCCAAGGCCGAACGGGACGCGCTGCGCCAAAGCGGCCTGCTGGCCCTGAGCATCCCCACGCAATACGGCGGCCTCGGCGCGCGCTGGAGTGAAACCCTGGGCATCGTGCGCGAGTTCGCCAAGGTCGACAGCTCCATCGCCCATGTCTTCGGCTTTCACCACCTGATGCTCGCCACCGTGCGCCTGTTTGCGCGCCCGGACCAATGGCAGCCGTGGTTCGAACAAACTGCGCGTAAAAACTGGTTCTGGGGCAACGCCCTCAACCCGCTGGACACGCGCACGGTGGTCAAGGATTTCGGCGGCTGGCGAGAATTTTCCGGCAAGAAGAGCTTCTGCTCCGGCGCCAGCGATTCGGAAATGCTCATCGCCTCGGCCGTGGACGAAAGCGCCGGCGGCAAACTGCTGATCGCCGCGATTCCCAGCGGGCGCAGCGGCATTACGTTGCACAACGACTGGAACAACATCGGCCAGCGCCAAACCGACAGCGGCAGCGCCAGCTTTGAACGGGTGCGCGTCGAAGAGTCCGAGTTGCTGCTCGATCCCGGCCCGTTGAGCACCCCCTTCGCCTGCCTGCGCCCGCTGATCGCGCAGTTGACGTTCACGTATATGTTTCTCGGGATTGCCGAAGGCGCCTTTGAAGAAGCGCGCAACTACACCCGCACCGAAACCCGTGCGTGGCACAAATCCTCGGCGGGCGATGTGCGCCAGGACCCTTACGTGCTGCACCACTACGGCGAATTCTGGGTGGCCCTGGAAGGCGTGCGCCTGCTGGTCGAACGCGCAGGCGAATTGCTCGACCAGGCCTGGGCCAAAGGTGCCAGCTTAAGCGAACAGCAACGTGGCGAACTGGCCATTGCCATCGCCACCGCCAAAGTCGCCGCCACCCGCCAGGGCCTGGACCTGTGCAGCCGCCTGTTTGAAGTCACCGGCGCGCGCTCGACCCATGCCTCACTGCGCCTGGATCGCCACTGGCGCAACTTGCGCACGCAAACCCTGCACGACCCGGTGGATTACAAACTCCACGAACTGGGGGACTGGGCGTTGAACCAGTCCCTGCCGATCCCGACGTTCTACTCCTGAGAGAGGTGCCCATGCAGCTGTTAACCTTACCGCCCTCGCCCGCCCTCGCGACCTCGATTCGCGCTACGGCCCAGGTCTTCGAAGACCCCAAATCCCAGGCGCTGCTCGACCATATCCAGCAAGTGGCGCCCAGCGAAGCGAGTGTGCTGATCATCGGTGAGACCGGCACCGGCAAAGAGCTGGTGGCACGCCATATTCATAACCTCAGTGCGCGGCGCAACCGACCCTTTGTGGCGGTGAACTGCGGCGCGTTCTCCGAATCCCTGGTGGAAGCCGAATTGTTCGGGCATGAAAAAGGTGCGTTTACCGGCGCCCTCAGCGCCAAGGCCGGCTGGTTCGAAGAGGCCGACGGCGGCACCTTGTTCCTCGATGAGATCGGCGATCTGCCGATGGCGATCCAGGTCAAACTGTTGCGCGTACTACAGGAACGCGAAGTCGTGCGCCTGGGTTCGCGCAAGAGCATTGCGATTGATGTGCGCGTGCTGGCGGCCACCAACGTGCAGCTTGAAAAAGCCATCAACGCGGGGCACTTTCGCGAAGACCTCTACTACCGCCTGGATGTGGTCAGCCTCGAACTCAGCCCATTGCGCGAGCGCCCCGGCGATATCCTGCCGCTGACCCGGCATTTTATCGAAGCCTATAGCCAGCGCCTGGGCTACGGCCCGATCACCATCAGCCGCGAGGCCGAGCACAAGCTCAAAAGCTACAGCTGGCCGGGCAATATCCGCGAGCTGGAAAACGTGATTCACCACACCTTGCTGATCTGCCGTAATGGCCTGATCGAGCGTGATGATCTGCGGCTGTCGAACATGCGCATCGAGCGCCAGGACGACAGCCAGCACGGCACCGACAACAGCGCCGACGCCTTGCTGGCCCGCGCCTTTCAAAAGCTCTTCGAAGAACAGGCCGGCGCCCTGCATGAAAAGGTCGAAGACGCGCTATTGCGCGCCGCTTACCGTTTCAGCCATTACAACCAGGTGCACACCGCGAACCTGCTGGGTTTGAGCCGCAACGTCACGCGCACGCGCCTGATCAAGATCGGCGAGTTGGCGGTGAACAAACGCCGCCCCGGCGAAAACGTGCAGGGCGAGCGCATGCTGCATTTATCCATTTAGGCGGCAGTGCAACGCGTTGTCATGGCTGCGCTCGAAGCTGCGCAGCACCTGGAACGAACCGAAGGTCACCGCCGTGGCCTGGTGGGCGCGAATCAGCATCCAGAAGTCTTCCTCGCCGTGCTCAAAACACTTGAACGCCGCCTCGCCGTCCTCACGCGAGCGCCATTGCAGGTAATTGAGCACCCGTCGCCCGTCGTCGCTGACTTGAACACTGGCATTGATAAAGCCGCCATGGCCCTGGGCCAGGCGTTCGCTCTGGGTGGACAAGGCGGCCACCAGGGCAAATTGCTGCTGAGGTTCGATCTGAAACTCGATCAACTGAGTGAAGCTGCGATTTTTCTCTGATACCTGCATGAACACTCCCCTCTCTCTGTAGGCAGAATCTTGCGATTCAATGCCACGCAGGGTAAAACCTCTAGTTAAGTCAAGGTCAAGCGCTTATCTGGAGTTTTTTATGCTTACCAAGGAACTCACCGTTGGCCAACTCGCCGCTCGCAGTGGCGTGGCGGTTACGGCGCTGCACTTTTATGAGTCCAAGGGGTTGATCAAGAGCAACCGCAACGCCGGTAACCAACGGCGCTACCCACGGGATGTGTTGCGGCGCGTGGTGGTGATCAAAATCGCACAACGTTTGGGGATTCCATTGGCGACCATTGGCGAGGCGTTGCAGACCTTGCCGGATGGGCGCACGCCCACTGCACAGGACTGGGAACGCTTGTCGGCGCTGTGGCGCGAGGATCTGGATGAACGCATTAACAAGCTGATGCTGCTGCGCGACAAACTCAGTGGTTGTATTGGTTGCGGGTGTTTATCGCTGGAGGCGTGTCCCCTGCGTAATCAGGATGACAAGCTGGGGGAATGTGGGCCCGGCGCGCAATTACTTGAGCCCAGCCCCGAAACCTGACCTGAAAACCCAATCAATGTGGGCGCTGGCTTGCCTGCGATGCAGACAACCCGGCCTGTCAGTTAAACCGAGTTGCCAACACCTCGTCGGTTACCTGCAAGCCACGGCGGGCGTGGCCTATAGTGAAAAGGCCGGACCTTCACAACCCCACCTGAGGAGAACGATATGAGCGTTAAGCCAATCCCTGAGGGTTATCACAGCGTCACGCCGTATATGGGCATCGATAACGCCGCCGAGGCTATCGAGTTCTACAAGAAAGCCTTTGGCGCTACCCAGGTCATGCGCCTGGACATGCCCGATGGCAAGGTCGGCCACGCCGAGCTGCGCATCGGTGACTCGGCGATCATGCTCGGCTCGCCTTGCCCCGAAATGGCCTTGCGCAACCCTGACGAACACACCAGCGTCGGTTTGCACCTGTATGTGAGCGACGTGGATGCGCAGTACCAACAGGCCATTGATGCAGGCGCCCTTTCGGTGTCTGAGCCAAAAGATCAGTTTTACGGCGACCGCTCGGCTAGCGTGAAAGACCCCTTTGGTCATCTGTGGTTTTTGGCTACGCGCAAGGAGGACCTGACTGAAGCGCAGATTCGCGAGCGAGCCACGGAAATGTTCAAGCAAGGCTGAAGTTTCAATAACCCTGCACATCCAATGTGGGAGCTGGCTTGCCTGCGATAGCATCAACTCTGTGTGCCTGATACACCAAGGTGTCTGCATCGCAGGCAAGCCAGCTCCCACAGAAAAGCAGATCTTCGGTGTATGCGGATCCGCTTTCGCTTTTGACCTAACCACTCAGGTCGGCTACTAGGTCGCCGTGCTCTGCTTTTGATCTGAGGCGCCCCGTTAACCACGATGGCCGAACGCAGGCTTGAATCCGTGACCCGCCGTAAGGGCCATGCCTTTCAAGGTCTTGGTTTAAAATCCCCTAATCAATTCAGTCAGGACGACGAAGCTATGTGGGAAAAGGTTTTAGAACGGTTTGAAAAACAAGCACCAGCCAGTGTCATGACCAAGCTGGTCTTGGAGCAGGCCGTAGATGCCAAGTGGGTAGACAAGGTGTTCGATGATCATCGCCAGCGTCAGTACTCCCGTGAGCTTTTGTTTTCAACCGTTGTTGAGCTGATGTCCCTTGTTTCATTGGGCTTGAGGCCGTCATTACACGCGGCGGCGCGCAAGATGGAGGGCCTTTCGGTCAGCCTTGCAGCCCTCTATGACAAGATCAAGCGAACCGAACCCGAGCTTCTGCGCGCCCTCATTTCGGGCAGTGCCGAGCGTTTGATACCGACCGTAGAAACGCTTGGCCATTCATCGATCCTTCCCGGTTGGCAGTTGCGTATTGTTGATGGCAACCATCTGCCGGCCACTGAAAAACGTCTAGGTGCTCTGCGCAATGAGCGCGGCGCAGCACGCCCAGGATTTTCAGTAGTTGCCTACGATCCGGATCTGGATTTAGTCGTTGATCTTCAGCCGTGGGAAGATGCCTACGCCAGTGAGCGAGTCAGTGTTTTACCGCTACTGGCCCGCGCATGCGCGGGCCAGTTGTGGATGGCTGACCGGCTCTATTGCACGCTGCCCGTCTTGCAAGCCTGCGAGGACACGGGGGCTTCGTTCATCGTTCGCCAACCCAGCAAACATCCACGACTCGTCCAAGAAAGTGAGTGGCAAGATTCAGGAGCAGTCGATAGCGGCACCGTTCGCGAACAAATCATCGAAGTGACCAGTGGCCGCCGCTGGAGACGCGTTGAATTGAGCCTGCAAACAGCGAATGACTCAGGTGATGTGGTGATGTGGTTCTGGAGCAATTTGCCCGACACCATCAGTGCTCAACAGATAGCTGATTTGTACCGTCGTCGCTGGAGTATTGAAGGCATGTTCCAACGCCTTGAATCGGTACTGGAGAGTGAAATCACAAGCTTTGGCAGCCCGAAAGCCGCGCTGCTGGGCTTTGCCTCGGCGGTGCTGGCTTACAACGTTTTATCGGTTCTCAAACGTAGTGTTGAGCAGGCGCACCGGGAAACACAGCCAGAGGGTTGGGAAGCTTCGATTTTCCACTTGGCGGTGCATGTTCGCGGTGATTATCAGGGTTTGCAGATCGCATTGCCTGCGGAAAATTTCCCCCTTGAAAAGACCTCGCAAGGGCTGGCAGAGCGATTACTGGCCCTGGCGAGGTTGATCAAACCCAAGTCCGTCGCAAAGAGCCCTCGCGGCGCCAAAGTCGCTAAACCCAAGGAGTGGCTGGAAGGTAAGGCGGCACGGGCGCATGTCTCAACAGCTCGGGTGCTTAAGGCTGCCAAGGCGGATAAACAGGCCTAAACATGACGTTAAACGGACTCTTAAACATAGACCTTGAAAGGCATGGCCGTAAGGGCGGAACCCTAAGTAGCCGTTACCGCAGCAACGGATATGTACCCCGCTCCTACACACTTCATGAACAACCCCTCCACGCTTTCCCCCTTGCCCCAAACCCCGCGTGATTCCACGATGCAAGCACTTACAAAGAGGAGTCATTCCATGTTCGCCGGATTCCAAAAAGACCAGTGCCACGTCAACGGCGTGGACATCAGTTACCGCAAAGGCGGTACAGGTCCCGGTCTGCTCCTGCTGCACGGGCACCCGCAAACCCACGTCATCTGGCACAAAGTCGCCGAACAGTTGGCCGAACACTTCACCGTGGTTGCCGCCGACCTGCGCGGTTATGGCGACAGCGGCAAGCCACCGGCCAACGACCAGCACACCCATTATTCCAAACGCGAAATGGCCCGCGACAGCGTCGAGCTGATGCAAGCCCTGGGCTTCGACAGTTTCTCGGTACTGGCCCACGACCGTGGCGCCCGCGTCGCCCATCGCCTGGCGCTGGACCACCGCGCCGCCGTGCAGCGCATGGTGCTGCTGGACATCGCGCCCACCCTGTCGATGTACGCCCAGACCGACGAAGCCTTCGCCCGCGCCTACTGGCACTGGTTCTTCCTGATCCGCCCGGCGCCGTTGCCCGAAGCGCTGATCGAGAGCAACCCCGAGCTGTACCTGCGCAGCGTCATGGGCAGCCGCAGCGCCGGGCTCAAGCCATTCACCGATGAAGCCTTCGCCGAATACCTGCGCTGCCTGCAACTGCCCGGCACCGCTCGCGGTATCTGCGAGGACTACCGTGCCGCCGCCGGTATAGACCTTGAGCACGACCAGGCCGACATCGACGCCGGCAACCACCTGAGCCTGCCGTTGCTGGTGATGTGGGGCGCCGAAGGTACTGTCGGCCGCTGCTTCGAGCCGCTCAAGGAATGGCAGAAAGTCGCCACCGACGTGCGTGGCAAAGCTCTGCCGGCTGGCCACTACATCGCCGAGGAAGCACCTGAGTTATTGCTTGGCGAAGTCCTGGCCTTCCTGCGCTGAGTGCACTGACACCGTGATCTGAAACACCCGCCTCGCAGGCTGCCAATGGCCTGCGACGGGTTCGCTTTGCCCAAAAAACATCCCGAGATAATAACAATGACAATCCGAAAACTGCTGGGAACCCTGTATATCCAGGTGCTCATCGCCATCGCGCTGGGTGTGTTGATCGGCCATGTCTGGCCGCAAATCGGTATCGACCTCAAGCCGCTGGGCGACGGGTTTATCAAGCTGATCAAGATGATCATCGGCCCGATCATCTTCTGCACCGTGGTCTCCGGCATCACCAGCATGCACGATGTGAAACAGGTGGGCCGGGTCGGCGGCAAGGCGCTGCTGTACTTCGAGATCGTTTCCACCATCGCCCTGCTGATCGGCCTCATCGCCGCGCACCTGCTGCAACCGGGCGTGGGTTTCAACATTGACGTGAAGACCCTCGACAGCTCGGCCATCGCCGGTTTTGTCGGCCAGGCCGAACATGGTGAAGGCATCACCGGGTTCCTGCTGCACGTGATACCCACCACGTTTTTTGATGCTTTCTCCAAGGGCGAAATCCTGCCGGTCCTGTTTGTCTCGGTACTGTTCGGTGTCGGCCTGGTGATGGTCGGGGAAAAAGGCCGGCCACTGGTGGGCGTGATCAACCAGGCCAGCGAAGTGTTCTTTCGCATCGTCGGCATCATCAGCCGCGTGGCGCCCATCGGCGCGTTTGGGGCGATTGCCTTCACCATCGGCAAATACGGCGTGGGTTCATTGCTGCCGCTGCTGAAGCTGGTGGGTACGTTTTACCTCACCGCGTTTTTCTTTGTGGCCGTGGTGCTGGGCAGCATCGCGCGCTACGCCGGCTTCAGCATTTTCAAGCTGATGGGCTATATCAAATCGGAGCTGTTGATTGTGCTCGGCACCAGTTCGTCGGAGTCGGCGCTGCCGCAACTGATCCAGAAACTCGAAAGCCTGGGTGCGTCCAAAGGCGTGGTGGGCATCGTGGTGCCGACCGGCTACACCTTCAACCTCGACGGCACCAACATCTACATGACCCTGGCGGTGTTGTTCATGGCGCAAGCCACCAATATCCACCTGCCGCTGGAGCAACAATTGACCTTGCTGGCGGTGGCCATGCTGACCTCCAAGGGCGCCGGTGCGGTGGTGGGTGCAGGTTTTGTGGCACTGGCCGCGAGCCTGGCGGTGGTGCCCACGGTGCCGGTGGCGGCGATGGTGCTGATCCTGGGTGTCGACCGTTTTATGGCCGAGTGCCGCTCGCTGACCAACATCATCGGCAATGCCGTCGCGGCATTGGTGGTAGCCGCCTGGGAGGGTGAGCTGGACCGCGAAAAAATGGCCCCTATCGCCCTCAAGCATAGCCGCCATGCGCGGGCTGCCGCGCAGGCGAAGATCGCCGCCGAGTAAGCTTTAAAGACAATCACCTTGCTCCCGCTGGGCTGCGCAGCAGCCCCAGAATCCTGGGCACACCCACCAGGTCCAGCGGCAGCAAGCTCCCTCGCCACACCGGTGCTATTCTGGCGGCTCATGCCGCCACGTCTGTTTCTGATGACTCATAAGAAAGATACCGTGCCCCTACCCGAAGACCTGCGGGTGTTCCTCACCGTGATCCGCAAGGCCGGCTTCGCAGCCGCCGCCGATGAACTGGGGCTGTCGCCTGCGTATGTGAGCAAGCGCATTCAGATCCTCGAAACCACCCTGGCCACGCGCCTGCTGCACCGCACCAGCCGCCGCATCGCCCTGACCGAAGACGGCGAGCGGGTACAGCGCTGGGCCGTGCGCATCCTCGAAGATTTCCAGCAACTGTCCGATGAGCTGAGCGACGCCCACGACAGCCCGCGCGGGCATCTGCACCTGTGCAGCAGCTTCGGCTTCGGCCGCAACCATGTGGCGCCGGCCCTGTCGCTGCTGGCCGAGCAGTACCCGGACCTGGAAATCCGCCTGGACCTGTTCGACCGCGTGGTGGATATCGTCAGTGAAGGGTTTGACCTGGAGATTCGCGTCGGCGATGACATCCCCGGCCAGCACATCGGCAGGCGGCTGGTGAGCAATCGCCGCGTGCTGTGCGCGGCACCGGAATACCTGCAACGCAAAGGCACGCCGCAACAGTTGAGCGACCTGGAGCAGCACGACTGCCTGGTGCTCAAGGAGCGCGACAATGCGTTCGGCATCTGGAACCTGGAGCGTGACGGCGCGCCCGAAAGCGTGCGCGTGCGCGGGCCGCTGTCATCGAACAATGGCGAGATCGTGTTGCAGTGGGCTTTGGACGGGCGCGGTGTGTTATTGCGCTCGATGTGGGACGCAAAACCGCTGCTGGAACAGGGCAAGCTGGTGCAGGTGCTGCACACCTACACACAGAGTGCCAACGTGTGGGCGGTGTACCCGACACGTTTGGCCTACTCCGGTAAATTGCGCGCCTGCGTGGAATTTTTGCAGGAGCACTTCAAGGGGTTGTCGATCTGACGCCCCGCGTGGCGCTGACACCCAGCCATACCGTCATGATCACCAGGGCGGTCAATGGCAACCCGTGGAACAGCACGATCACCTGGGCCGGCGTCCACGTCAGGTAGAACGGCCCCACCACCAGCATGCCCACGCCAAAGCCGGCCATCTGGATCAGCGTCAACAGGCTGAACAGCGGCAGGCGCAAGCTATCGGGCTCGCTTTGTGCGCGGGAAACCAGCGCCACCTCGGAGATGCCATCGCCCAGCCCGGCCCACACCACCAGCAGCAGCGCCAGCCACAGTTCGGTTTGCTGGAAGGTCAGGATAAAGCCGCTGGACATCAGCGCCACACCCGCCATGAACCAGCGCTCCATGCCTTGGGTGCCACGGCCCTTGAGCAACGCACTGGCCAGGCGCGCGCCGATGAACTTGCCGCAGGCCCACACCGCCAGCAGGTAGCCCATGACGGTTTTCGCGGTGTCCGGCGAAATGTACTGCGACAACACCGGCCAGCCGACGTTATGTGCCGCGCTGCCGAGGGTGTCGAGCATGCTGATCAACAACATCGCCGCCAACACCGGTGCACCGCGCAGGCCTTTGGTCAACTCATGCCATTCGGCCGCAAGCCCACGATGCGCGGCAACGGCGACTGAATACAAGGCGCGCAACGGCAGGATCAGGCAAGCCGCCACCACGTAAGTGCCGATGTTGACGGCAAACACCGCCTCGAATCCGCCCGTGGCGATCAGCACACCGGAAAGCAAGCTGCCAAACACCGCACCGGTAGCCGCCGCCGAGGTGATCCAGGCATTGGTGCCCACCCGCTGTTCAAGCGCCACCCAGGTCGGCAACTGGCTGTTCAGGCCAATGGCAAACAGCGAATTGCACAGGCCGATGCCGAACGCGATAAACGGCAGCACGTTAAGTTGATGCGCCGGGATCAGCACCAGCAGCGGCACCAGTAACAGCGCGCGGGCCAGGTCCAGCCCGGCCAAGGTACTGCGCCCCGGGAAGCGCCGGAAAAACGGGATGCCGAACAGGCTGGCGACAATCCCGCCGGTCACCCGGCACGCCAGGAACACACTGACAAACACCACGCTTTGGCTGAGCCAGTAAACGTAGGTCGAGAGCGCCACCATGTTGAGGAATGCGCCGAAGTCCGACACGCCCCGCGCAAAGATGATCAAGCGTGCGTTGCGGGTCGACAGGCCCAATGGCTGAACGTCACTCATGCCGGTTGTACCTCGTCTTCTACCCGTACGTCATCAGCCGTCACGCCGCGCAGGCTCACCAGCAGTACATCGCGCCAGGCCGGTGCCGAATCGGCCTGCGCCCGCACGGCGCCAGCGCGGTGATACAGCCCACGGTCGTTGATCACGATGGTTTCCAGGAACTGCTCCATCGCCAGGTCCAGCACGCGGCTATGCTCCGCCTCACCGGTAAACACCTCGGACACCACCGGCACCGTGTTGCTCTGGCCAATGAAGTGCATGAACACCCAGTCCAGGCCATCCTGATGAATACCCGAGGTAGTCGGGCTGGGCGATGGCCCCTCTGCACGCACGCGAAACTGGTGGATATCAATGGTGTAGGCATGCGGGCCAAGGTGCGGTTCGAGCACCGCCAGGTCCGTGGCGAGCAATTTCTGCATCAGTGGGTGCTCGATAAAGCCCTCCTCGCTGTAGCTCAAGTGGTTCACGCCCTGGCGATAGTTGACCGCATAGGTGACCGGCGACTTGAACGCGCTATTGCGATCGATCTGCAACTGCCGCGTCGGGGATAAACGATAGCGCAGGATCCGCCGTTCGCGATGCGTGTATGCCTTGAACGCCTCATCGCGCACCAGGTTCGCCCAGTAGGCGCGAAAGCTTTGCTCCTCGCCGGGCTCGACCTTGAGCAACTGGCCAAAGTCCCGACGGTGACAATAGTGGTGCTCGCGCAAGTACGCGCCAATCTGTGGGATATCCATATCGCTAACCCTTATTGTCGATAATCACGCGCAGATTGTGCCGTATTGCATCATGCACCGCATGGGCGTGGGCAGCATCGTCGACCTTGGCCCAGCACTTGAGCAAGTAATGCTCTTCGATATCGGCATCAATAGAGTGACCGGACTCCTGTTGGGCATACTCCAGCACCGACGGCTGTTGAGCGAGCCATTCAAGGCCTTCAATACCCTTGAAGTGGCCACTGTGCTCCGGATAGATCGCCAGCATCGAGTAGTGTTGCGAGGCCTGCGCGACCTGGCGTGCGCCGGCGTCCAACCGCGCATTTACATCTGGCTCACCCAGCAGCAGCGACAGATACAGCTGGTACGGGTCAATACCCGCCAAGTCACGGAACGCGGCATTGACGTACAGCCCGCCGACGCGTGGGTTGATTTCGATCACCACCGGCCCCGCGTCCGTCATGCGGAACTCGAAATGCACCACGGCATTGGTCAGGCCCACCGCGCGCAGGCACTCCACGGCGTACTGGCGGATCTGCTCACACTGGGCGTCGGTAAAGGACGTCGGCGGCGAAATCAGCAGGTTCTCCAGGACGGTGCCACTGCGCTCGGTCAACATCAGTTTTTCATTGATCAGCAGCGGGTGAACCTGCTCGCCCACCACCACACACTCCACGCTGCCTTCAATACCTGGGATGAACCCTTCAAGCAAAAGGCTACGCCCCGGCAGGTATTCTCGTCGCTGCCCACCCTCTTCCGGCAGCGTGTGGGCGCAGCCGTAGAAATCCGCATAGGCTGCGCTGGCATGATCTGCCAGGAAATGCGCGTAGTGGCTGCGCAACTGCGCCCAGTCAGAGCATTTCTTGATAAACGCCGATGCGCCGCCAAAGGGTGGCTTGGCGATCAGCGGGTAACCCACGTGCTCGGCACCTTCGCGCAGTTGCTGTTCGTTGTTGCACAACGCAAACGGCACCGAACGCACGCCGTGTTTTTTCAGCGCTCGGCGCATCAGGAACTTGTTGTTACAGGCAGCAATGGCAAGTGGGTCGCTATGCACCAGGCCCAGCCGCCGACAGGCCTGCGCCACGATGCAGCCGACTTCGCCCTGCGCAGACGGGTGGCCGGCCTGACAGAAGATTGCGCGGATCTGGTACTGCCCATCCAGCCGCCCCACCAAATCCAGAATCGATTGTTCATTCAACGCGTCGAGCAGGAACACAGCATCACTGTCGTCCCGCAGCCGCTGCAGGTGCTTGCGTCCGGCCACACCCGCCGTCAAGCAGGCCAGGCCTTGGGCACGGGCCGCCGCGAAGTGCGGCTCGCGGTAGCAATAGCGAACAGAGGCACTGTCATCAATATCAATAAAAAGAATGGCATCTTGTTTCATCATTAATACCGCCTCATGCGTCAATAACTTCAGGCATCCTGCCAACTGCACCACTGCCCTTCCCAATTACGGAAGCGGTAATGACGTTGCCCATCGCGCATTTCAAAGTGCGGCAAATCTTGTGGCTTTTCAAAGTCCAGCAGCGGCACGGTAAACTTGCCCTGTGCATGCGGCAGCACATATTCCGGCATGGCTATATTGGACACGCGCCGCTTGAGGCGATCCATAATAGCGATGGCGTGGCTGATCGATGCTTTATATTCCGACGCCCCCGGAGAAAACGGCATGAAGTGGTACAAGTAATATGGCTTTACGCCCAACCGATAAAGATCAATAAACAGTTTATGCAAGGTAGCTTCATCATCATTCACGCCCCGCAACAGCGGCATGTTGGAGAACACAATCGGCACCACACTTTGGATACGTTTAACCGCCACGGCAAAGTCCGCACTCAGTTCCAGCGGGTGGCATACATGTACGCCAAACGCATTGACCTTGTACTTTTCCAGCATGGCCAATAACTCATCGGTCACCCGAAACGGGTTAAAGCTCAAGGCCCGTGTGTGCAGGCGAATCAGCAGGTCGTCGCGGATGCCACGCAGGGCGGCGAGGTTCTCTTCGAGCTTGCGGTCGGCGAGCATCAACGGGTCACCGCCGCTGAGAATCACCTCTTCGATGGCCGGGTTGTTGCGGATGTACTCGAGCGAGTCCTTGAACGAGTCGGCGCTGGCATTGGCCTTCTCGGTACCCACTTGCAGGGTGCGCAGCGCTTCGAAGCAGAACTGGCAATAGGCGTTGCAGGTGTTGGTCATGCGCAGGATCACGCGGTTGTCGTATTTGTGCTGGCAAATCGGCGTTTTCATTTCGTGGCCAAGTTCCCAGTTCTCCGAGGTGCCGTCGTAATCGCCAGCGACCTGTTCGCTCCAGTAGGGCACTACTTGGCGCCACAGCGGATGGTCCATCACCTCGCCATCGGTGAGAGAGCGCTTGATCAGGTCAATGTAATAAGGCGTTATCTGCAGTTTGCGGTCGCGCAAGTTGTGTTCGATATGCGCGCTGGTTTCCTCATTCCAGCCACCGCACGCGGCACGCAGTGCCGGTTCGTCGCGGATGGCATTCTTCTGCTGCCAACGCCAATCCTGCCACTGCACCGAACGATGGATTGCTTGATCAAAAATCGACATGAGTTTGAACTCTCTGTGTTCTGAACGGATGTTAAGGCATAGGCTTACGTGTCTTTTCACAGTGGAAAAAACAGTGGTAACCGCAACAATGACAACTGGTTTAGAGGTAGCAGAACGCGATCAGGTTACAAACTTTATCGCCGAAACCAGAGAGGTATAAAAGCCAACTAATTCATCAGTCATGGTTTTAACGTCCTTTCTTATAATGTGCGACTTTCCAAGTCAGCACCCACTTAAGCCGATGGCCTACAAGGTGTCAACAACATACCCTTATATTTTTTCAGGGTTTAATCCTTCACCTCGACACCGCCCTAGTAATCACTGAGGTTGCGCGCTGCAACTCGCATTATTTGAAAAGTAAATAGCCAAAAAAAAACGCCCTCCAATAACAGGAGGGCGTTTGCTCTACTTATATGACTACGTAGTTAAACCATTGAGACTTTAACCCAGCCAGGGATTAGCCGCCAAATGCTGGCGCTCGAACGTTTTGATCTGCTCACTGCGTTGCAATGTGCTGCCAATCGCATCCAGGCCGAGCAACAACGCGGTCTTGCGCAAGGTGTCGATCTGGAACGAGATCACCTGGCCATCGGCCAAGCGAATCTGTTGCGCCTCAAGGTCCACGCTGATCTGCGCCTGCGCAGGCTGGCTGACCGTCTGCCCGAGTGTGTGCAGCACCGCCTCGTCCAAGGTGATCAACAACACCCCGTTGCGCTGGCAGTTGTCATAGAAAATCCCGGCAAAGCTGCTGCCGATCAGCGCGCGAATGCCCATCTGCTTCAAGCCCCACACCGCGTGTTCGCGGCTGGAACCACAGCCGAAGTTCGGCCCCACCACCATGAAACGTGCGCCAAGCCAGGCCGGCTGGTTCAATACGAATTCGGGGTTGGGTGCGCCATTGGGCAAAAAGCGCAGGTCGAAAAACAGCCCACGGTCGAGGCCGGCGCGGTCGATGCCTTTGAGAAATTGCTTGGGCATGATCACGTCAGTGTCGATATTCGCCGCCAGCATCGGCGCGGCCTGGCCGGTGACCTGGGTAAACGGTTGCAGGCTCATGGGCGGTCTCCAAAATGACGGATATCGGTGAGGCGGCCGGTGATGGCCGCAGCGGCGACCATCGCCGGGCTCATCAAGTGGGTGCGCGCCCCGGCACCCTGGCGGCCTTCGAAGTTGCGGTTGGTGCTGGACGCGCAGCGATCACCGGGCGCCAGCACGTCATCGTTCATCGCCAGGCACATCGAGCAGCCCGACTGGCGCCATTCGAAGCCGGCGTCGATAAAGATCGCCGCCAGCCCTTCGGCTTCGGCCTGGTCGCGTACCTCGGTGGAGCCCGGCACGATCATCGCCCGCACATGCTCGGCCACCTGCTTGCCGCGCACCACACTGGCGGCGTCGCGCAGGTCTTCGATGCGCGCGTTGGTGCAAGAGCCGATAAACGCGTGGCTGATCACAATGTCGCTGAGCGGCATGCCGGCTTCCAGGCCCATGTAGTTGAGGGCGCGGCGCATGTCCTGGCGCAGGATCAGGTCGCTGACGTCTTGCGGGTCCGGCACGCGGGCACCGATGGGCGCGGCCTGGTCGGGGCTGGTGCCCCAGGTGACCATGGGTTCCAGGGTGCTGGCGTCCAGCTGCACTTCCTGGTCGAACACCGCGTCGGCGTCGGTGTGCAACGTGCGCCATTGCACCAGGGCTTGTTCCCACAACTCGCCCTTGGGCGCACGCGGCTTGCCTTTGAGGTAGGCGAAGACTTTTTCGTCGGGTGCCATAAACGCGCCCCGCGCGCCAGCTTCCACCGCCATGTTGCAGATGGTCATGCGCGCTTCAACACTCAGCGCATCAATGGTGGCGCCGCGAAACTCGATGGCGTAACCGGTGGCACCGGACGCGCCGATCTTGCCGATCAGCGCCATGATCACGTCCTTGGAGGTCAGGCCGTTGCCCAAGCTGCCCTCAACCGTCACGCGCATGCTTTTCAGACGTTTGTACACCAGGGTCTGCGAGGCCAACAGGTGCTCAATTTCCGAGGTGCCGATGCCAAACCCGAAGGCACCGAGGGCACCGTAGGTGGTGGTGTGGCTGTCGCCGGCGGCGATCACCATGCCCGGCAGGATAAAGCCCTGCTCCGGGGCAATCACGTGTTCGATGCCTTGGCGTTTGTCGAGGATGTCCAGCAGCTCGATACCGAAGTCCTGGCAGTTTTCCGCCAGGTACGAGACTTGCCGCGCGCCGCCTGCGTCAGGCATCGCGGCAATGCGCGTGGGCGTGGTGGGGTTTACGTGGTCGACCACCGCCAGCGCGGTGCCGGGGCGCCATACGCCACGCTTGGCCTCGCGCAGGCCGCTGAACGCCTGGGGGCTGGTGTATTCGTTGATCACCTGGCGGTCTATATAAAGCAGCACATGGCCCTGGTCATCCAGGGCGCACACCGTGTGGGAGTCGATGTGTTTGTCGTAGAGGGTTCTGGCAGTCATGTTTGTGGACTCACTTTTATAAGCGCTCGCTCAACGGTATGACCCCATCCTACGCAGCCCCCCGGCCCCATCAATGGCACCTGGGTGATGGCTTGGAACATGTTTCGTGTTCAATCCGGCAACGCTGAAACATTTTCTTTCATATCCCGCTTAGGGATTTCTCATTCTCATCCGTCTTAACTTAGATACAGCCCGTCGCGTCAGCAAAAGCTACGACTGGCCTTTTCCGGGCCTCCTTCGCCCTCCTCCGATCAAGACCCGCATTCACATGTCGAAGAAGTCACGCTCAAAACTCTGGTTTCTGGTTCATAGCTGGTTGGCGTTGCCCATCTGGTTTTTTGTACTGATCGTCTGCGTCACCGGCACCCTGGCGGTGGTCAGCCAGGAAATCGTCTGGCTGGCCAACCCGGACATCCGCGCCAGCAAGCCGTCGGACGATGCCGAACGGCTGAGTTACGACCAGGTCATCGGCGCCATCAAGCGCAACGAACCCCAGGCAATCGTGCAGTCGATCACCCGCCCGGACGAGTCGCACTTCGCGCTGAGTGTCGACCTCAGTTACCCCGACGGGCGCTCGGTGGAGGTCTACGTCAACCCGTATACCGGCGTGATCCAGGGCATCAGCCCAGCGTTCAACTTCCAGCAATTTACCCGTGCCTTGCACGGTTGGTGGCTGGTGCCGTTTACCAATGGCTACAGTTGGGGCTGGTACCTGGTGTCGGCGCTTGGCATACCGCTGCTGGCATCCCTGGTCACCGGGCTGGTGGTGTACAAGCGTTTCTGGAAGGGGTTTCTGCGCCCGACCCTGCGAATCCGCCATGGAGCGCGGATCTTCTGGGGTGACTTCCATCGTTTGAGCGGTATCTGGTCGATCTGGTTTATCGCGGTAATTTCCATCACCGGCATCTGGTTCCTGATCCGGGCAATTCTGGGCGACAACCAGATTTCCATCTCCAGTGAGCCCATCGTGCCGGTAATTGCCCGGGAGAAGGTGCCTGTGTCGGCACCGGGCGTACCGGCTCCAATGATCCCGATCGATCGGGCCATCGAGATCGCCACGCAGCGCATTCCCGGGCTGGAGGCCAGTTTTGTGTTCCTGCCCAGCAACGCCTATAGCCACCTGCAGATCGGCGGGCGCGGCTGGTACCCGTTGATGTTCCAGACGGCGCAGCTCAACCCGTACGACGGTGAAATTGCCGTGTCGCACCTGCTGTCCGACCGCTCGACACTGGAGTTCGTCACCGAATCCATGCGTCCGCTGCACACCGGCGACTTTGGCGGCCTGTGGGTCAAGCTGATCTGGGCATTCTTCGGCCTGATCATGAGCATGATGGTGTTGAGCGGTCTGCTGATCTGGACCAAACGCACCGCGCTGGCCACCCTCAACGCCTTCAAGCGCGAGGCCAAGACGCAACGCGCGCCGGCCCCCGCCACGGCCAGGCAGGCTGAAACCTCGGAGGCCAATTGATGAGCAAACGTGCGACCACCACACCACCTTCGCCGTTGCGGGCCTTTTGGCTCAAGTGGCGCTTCCACATCAATGTCCTGCTGTTGCTGGTGCCCCTGGGGTTCATGCCCAAGTACTTTGCCGACGCTGCACTGTTTCGCGGTGACAGCGGCATTGGCGAGCGCGTGGCCGGCGAAGTGCAGGTGGGGCCGTGGAGCCTGACCCTCGCAGAGTTTCGCAACGAAGGCCCGCGCCCGGACCCGGCCGGCCCGATGAAATTTTTCAACGCTTCCCTGTGCGACACCTGCGCCGAGCAGGTCAAGGCCACTTACCTGCGTATCGGCAAACCGCGCAGCCTGCGCGCGGCCGGGGTGATTTTCTTCGGCACGCCGTACCGCATGGGTGCGGTATTGCCGGTGCCGGAACGCACACCCGTGGATGCCGAAGTGTGGGTGACCATGGAAGGCTGGGACGGCTCCATGCACCAGGGTTCCATCCCGCTGAGCCAGGCTTCGCCTGCCACCATTGCCTGGTTGAACAAGCAAGGAGTTAAACCATGACGTTAATGCGCCTGACTCGCGCCGTTTTATTGCTCTGCGCCGGCTTCAGTAGCGTCGCCCTGGCCCATAACCCGATGTGCGAATGCAAGGAAATCCCCGGCGAACAGATCCAGTGCACCGGCGGTTTTTCCGACGGCAGCGGCGCGCCGGGCGTGACCCTGGACGTGATCGGCTACGACGAAACCATCCTGCTGCCCGGCAAGCTTGGCCAGGACTCGACCCTGACGTTCAAAAAGCCCTCGGCCGAGTTTTACGTACTGTTTGATGCAGGCCCCGGCCACGTGGTGGAAATCGACCAAGCGGATATCCAGCCCCAATGAGCACCACACAGGTTGTACGCCCCGCCGGGGCCGGCCATGAAACCCTCTACGTGTTGCTGCTGTGCCTGATCATCCTCGCGGTGGCTGGCACGGTGGTGGCGCTGCACGGTGAAACCCAGGAGGTCGCCGCCGTGCCCAGCCACCAACTGGACGCACGCCGTGACCTGAGCGCTGCCGAGCAAGGCATCTACGCCGACCTGCGCGTGACCCTGGATGAAATCCAGCTGTTGCAGCAGGAGCAAAACGCCCCGCCGACACCTGAGCAACTGGCCGAAGAAGGTTTCGCACCGTTTGCCCAGGACGCCAGTTCGGTGAGCCGTGGCGACCATCGCTGGCAGCTGCTTGAGCCTGTGGCCTACCTGGGTTTGAGCCAAGCGCCAAGCACCAGCGGCTCGGTGCTGATGCGCGTGCAAGGTGACGAGCCGGATGTGTGGCTCAACCGCCAGGCCAACCTCGCCGCCCCTGCCGACCTCACCGACGCGGCGCTGATCGCCGCCGGCTGGCGCCAGGTGGTCACGCAATTCGATGCCGGCGTGACCCGCCAGCACCGTCACTGAACCAGAAGACCGAGTGCCCATGTCTATTTCATCGCCCCTGTTACGCCTGTTGCTGGTTGGCCTGTTCAGCCTGATGCTCGCCCCGCTCGCGAATGCCGAAGCGGCCAAGCGCCTGCGCATCGGCATCACCCTGCACCCGTATTACAGCTACGTGGCCAATATCGTCGGCGACAAGGCCGAGGTGGTGCCGCTGATTCCCGCCGGCTTCAACCCCCACGCCTACGAACCGCGCGCCGAAGACATCAAGCGCATCGGCACCCTGGACGTGATCGTGCTCAATGGCGTCGGCCATGATGATTTTGCCGACCGCATGATCGCCACCAGCGAGCGCCCGGACATCCCGGTGATCGAAGCCAACGCCAACGTACCGCTGCTGGCCGCCACCGGTAACGCCGCGCGCGGTGCGGGCAAGGTGGTCAACCCGCACACCTTCCTGTCGATCAGTGCGTCGATTGCCCAGGTCAACAACATCGCCCGCGAACTGGGCAAGCTCGACCCGGACAACGCCAAGACTTACACCCAAAACGCCCGCGCCTACGGCAAGCGCCTGCGCCAGATGCGCGCCGATGCCCTCGCCAAGCTGACCAGCGCGCCGAACCCGGACCTGCGCGTTGCGACCGTGCACGCGGCCTACGACTACCTGCTGCGCGAATTCGGCCTGGAAGTCACCGCCGTGGTCGAGCCCGCCCATGGCATCGAGCCCAGCCCCAGCCAGTTGAAAAAAACCATCGATGAACTTCGCGCACTGGATGTGAAGGTGATCTTCTCGGAGATGGATTTCCCGTCTACCTACGTCGAGACCATCCAGCGTGAATCCGGGGTCAAGCTATACCCGCTGTCGCATATTTCCTACGGCGAATACACGCCCGACAAATACGAAGTGGAAATGACCGGCAACCTCAACACCGTGGTGCGGGCGATTCAGGAGTCGGGGGCATGACGGCAGCGCAGCAATTGAAAGTCGCCAGCATTGGCCCGACCCTTGAGTTCGACAAGGTCTCCCTGACCTTGGGCCGCACAGTGATTCTCGACGCGGTGAGTTTTGAGGTCGAACCGGGCAGCATCCACGCCCTGGTCGGCCCGAACGGCGGCGGCAAAAGCTCGCTGATCAAGACCTTGCTGGGGCAGACCCCGCACCAGGGCCAATTGCGCCTGCACTGGCCGAACACGCCAGGCACGGTCGGCTATGTGCCACAGGCGCTGGAATTCGATCGGGGCCTGCCGATGACCGTCGACGATTTCATGGCCGCCATGTGCCAGCGGCGCCCGGCATTTCTGGGCCTGTCCCGGCATTACGCCGCCTCGATTGGCGAAGCGCTGGAACGGGTCGGCATGCAGGACAAACGCAAGCGCCGCATGGGCGCGTTGTCCGGCGGTGAGCGCCAGCGCGTGCTGTTGGCCCAAGGCCTGATTCCGGCGCCACAACTGCTGGTACTGGATGAACCGATGTCGGCACTCGATGAAGCCGGTATCCAGGTGTTCGAACGGCTGCTCAATGACTGGCGCCTGGCCGGGATCACCGTGCTGTGGATCGAGCATGACCTGGAAGCCGTGGGCCGCCTGGCCGATCGCGTTACCGGCCTGAACCGCCGCGTGCTGTTCGACGCCACGCCGAAAGAAGCGCTGACCCCGGACCGCCTGCTGACCCTGTTTTCCACCCATCCTCGGAGCGCGGCGTAATGAGTTATGAAGCCTTTCGTTTGATGGTCCAGGGCTGGGCTTCATCCGGGTACCTGCCGGAAGCACTGGCCTATGGGTTTGTGGTCAACGCCTTGCTCGCCGGCTTGCTGATCGGCCCGGTGCTGGGCGGCTTGGGCACACTGGTGGTGGTCAAGCGCTTTGCGTTCTTCTCTGAAGCCGTCGGGCACGCCGCGTTGACCGGCGTGGCCGTGGGCATTCTGCTCGGCGAGCCCTATACCGGGCCTTACGGCAGCCTGTTCGGCTACTGCCTGTTGTTCGGCATCCTGCTCAATTACCTGCGCAACCGCACCGGCTTGGCGCCGGACACCCTGATCGGCGTGTTCCTCTCGGTGTCGCTGGCGTTGGGCGCGAGCCTGCTGTTGATTCTGGCGGGCAAGATCAATGTGCACATTCTGGAAAACGTACTGTTTGGCTCGGTGCTGACGGTTAACGGCAATGACCTGCTGGTGTTGGCGGTCGTCGGCTCACTGGTGATGGCCCTGGCGCTGCCGCTGTACAACCGCATCATGCTGGCCAGCTTCAACCCACAGCTGGCCGCCGTACGGGGCGTGGCAGTGAAGACCCTGGATTATCTGTTCGTGATCCTGGTGACCTTGATCACCGTGGCGGCGGTCAAGGTGATCGGCGCCATTTTGGTCGGCGCCCTGCTGGTGATTCCGGCGGCGGCAGCGCGCCTGTTGAGCCAGTCGCTCAAGGGGTTTTTCTGGGTCTCAGTGGTAATCGCCACGCTCAGCACGCTGTGCGGCATTCTGCTGCCGATCATCTTCGACCTGCCCATCCCGTCCGGTGCCGCGATCATTCTGGTGGCCGGTATCGCCTTCGCCTTTGCCGCCATCGCGCGCGGCACCGTGCCCAGCCTCAAAGGGAATCTTGGATAATGCGCTCTGTTTTTCATCCGCTGGCCCTGGCCATTGCCTGTTTATTCACTGCGCCGTTGATGGCCGCTGAAGCTGCAAAACCTGCGGTTCACGCCGCCAAACCGGTGAAAGTGCTGGCCTCGCTGCCCATCACCTACGGCCTGGCCGAGGTGCTGCTCAAAGGCACCGATGTACAGCTTGAGCGCGCAGCACCGGCCAACCTGCCCGGTTCGCGACAGGTGTCCTACTTCACCGGCCGGGGTGCCCCAGCCTTGGGCAGTTTGGCCCAGGACGCCGACGCGGCCATCGGCCTGCGCTCGCTGTGGGCGGATGACCCGCTCTACCCCGTGGCGCGGCGCAGCAATATCCGTATCGTCGAAGTGGACGCCGCGCGCCCGGTGGACGGCGGCTTGCCGGGTATTGCTGTGCAACCGGGCGGTGCCGATGGCCTGAACAGCCAGCCGTGGCAGTCGAGCAACAATATGGGGCGCATGGCCGATGTGATGGCGGCCGACCTGAGCCGCCTGGCGCCCGCGGCCAAACCCAGGATCGACGCCAACCTCGCGGCGCTCAAACAGCGCCTGCTCAAGCTCAGCGCCGACAGCGAAGCAAGACTGGCCAAGGCGGACAACCTGAGTGTGGTCAGCTTGAGTGATCACTTTGCTTATCTGGTCAGCAGCTTGAACCTGGAAGTGCTCAGCACCGATGCCCGGCCGGACGCGGAGTGGACGCCTGAGGCATTGCACACTCTCAGCGCCGACTTGAAGGCCAATGACGTGGCCATCGTGCTGCACCACCGCCAACCGAGTGAGGCGGTTAAAACAGCGGTGACGGCGGGCGGTGCGCAACTGTTGGTATTGAATGTCGACGGGGCCGACCCGGTGGGGGAGCTGGAAGGCAATGTGGATCAGGTGATCAAGGCGCTGACGCCCTGAATGTGGGAGCTGGGTTGGCTGCGATGTGAATAGGTATCTTGACAAATATTGGCGTCTGGGGTGTTGGGGTGTTTTATCGTCGCAGTGGGGTGTATATCCGTTATTTGGGTAACGGCGACCTATGGTTCCGCTCTTACAGCGGGTCACTTTTGTAAAGACACAAAAGTAACCAAAAAGTCTTCGCCCCACCACTCGGTGCCTCGCTATGGCTCGGCATGCCCTCACTCCGGCTTGAATCCGTGGGCCGCCGCGATGGGCCATCCTTGGCCCAGCGCGGCTAACCCGGCGTCCTGCCGGGTTACCCACGGATTCAAGCCTGCGTTCGGCCATCGTGGTTAACGGGGCGTCTCAGATCAAAATCAAGATCAAGATCTACAGCACGGCGGCCTGAAAGCCGACCTGAGTGGTTGAAGCAAAAGCCAGATCAAGTGCAAGGCAAAAGCCTATCTACCTGATGCAACTGGGTCTAAATGTGGGAGCGGGCTTGCTCGCGAATGCGGTGTGTCAGTCAACTCATCTGTCACTGATACACCGCATTCGCGAGCAAGCCCGCTCCCACAGTTGACCGCATGCGGTTTTGAATATGAGGTCGGCTGCGGATTTGCATGCACTGAATATCTGCTTTTCTGTGGGAGCTGGCTTGCCTGCGATGCAGGCACCTCGGTGTGTCAGGTACACAGAGTAGATGCCATCGCAGCGGTGCAACGATTCGACAAGCCAGCTCCCACCTTTGACCGAGTATGGCTCTGCTGTTGCTGTTGCTGTTGCTCCGGCCCTTACATCCTTTTCGATGACGAAGTCAGCGGTCTTTTGATCTGCGCTTTTGATCGTGATCTTGATCTGAAATCGCCCCGTCAAACACGATGGCCGCAATTCGATAGGGATTTGGGGGGTAAACCGGCAGGGATGCCGGTTTAGCCGCGCTGGGCCAAGGATGGCCCATCGCGGCGGCCCCCCAAATCACTGGCGGATTGCGGGCATGCCGAGCCATAGCGAGGCACCGAGTGTTGGGGCGAGGACCTTTTGGTTACTTTTGCGTCCTTGCAAAAGTGACCCGCCGTAAGGGCGGAACCATAAGCAGCCGTTACCGCAGCAACGGATATGTACACCAGCAACCCCACTGCAGCGATGCGCGCACCTCGGTATCACTGTCAGATCGCGGTGATGCTATCGCAGGCAAGCCAGCTCCCACATTCAGTGTGTGGTGCATCCGTTGAATGTCCGGCGGTCAAACCACATCCACCCCCACATGAATCGCATCATGGCGCCAGAATTCCAGGTCGCAGTCGATCAAGCGCTCATGCTGGTCATAGTTGACCCGGGCGATCCGCAAGCCGGGGCTGCCCACCGACACACGCAATGCGGCGGCGGCCTCCACCGGCAGTGAGGTTGGCACAATCTCGAAACGCACGCGGCCGTAGTACAGGTCGTACTTGCGTGCATACAACTCGGTCATCGACTGGTTAAGGTCGCACGCCAGAATCCCCGGAAAATATTGCGGGTTCAGGTAATGCTCCACATACAGCACCAACCGCCCATCGATCCGCCGGCCCCGGCAGATCTGGATCACACTCGACAACGCCGGCAATTGCAACCATGCACACACCGCTGCCGATGCCGGCTGCAGCCGCGCCGAAATCACTTCGGTCGAGGCTACGCGCCCTTGCTCACTGACCATCGCGTGAAAATGGCTGCGTTGCATCAGGTTATAAGCCAGGCGCGGCGGCGAGACGAACCAGCCACGCCGCTCCTCGCGATAGATCTGGCCCTGGGCCTCCAGTTGTAACAAGGCTTCCCGCACCGTAATACGCGTGGTACCAAACAACTCGCTGAGCTTGCGCTCGGCGGGCAGTTTGCTCGCGGGTGGCAACAGCCCGTGGCCGATCTGCTCTTGCAGTGCCAGGCCGATGGATGTCACCGCCTTGATTGCCTCATCACGCATCAACGTTACCTATCTGGACTAGACCAGCACCGTTCAGGTGCACAAACCGCGCTGTATTCGGGCGTCTGCCGTTACCTGCCAGCCTAGGCATTACAGATGACCGACAGATGACAGCCCGTGCCGCCGCCCCACTCCACACCCTGCAATACATCGGCCAAGTCCAGGGCCTGCGGGCGCTTGGGCATGGTCTACGCTGAGTCTGAAGTCAGCGACATAAACGATTTAAAAACGACATCGACATGAAACTGTCATCCACCGAGCCTAAATTGGCTCAGGTATTGCTGACCTAGACCAACACCACCGCAAACGTCGATAAAAACGCAGCGTTGAAAACGCCCAAAGGAGCTTCGGATGAAACAGCTTTTCCTGGCATCACTGTTAGGCTCGACCATTGCCATGTGCACCGCCGCCATGGCTGCTGATACCGATCTAAAAACTCTGGAAGCCGCCGCGAAAGCGGAAGGCGCCGTCAACAGCGTCGGCATGCCCGATGACTGGGCCAACTGGAAAGGCACCTGGGACGACCTGGCCAAGACCTATGGCCTCAAGCACATCGACACCGACATGAGCTCGGCCCAGGAAATCGCCAAGTTCGCCGCCGAAAAAGACAACGCCAGCGCTGATATCGGTGACGTCGGCGCTGCCTTCGGCCCGATTGCGGTGAAACAGGGCGTGGCACAGCCGTACAAACCGACCACTTGGGCACAAGTTCCGGATTGGGCCAAAGATAAAGACGGCAACTGGGCGCTGGCCTACACCGGCACCATCGCCTTTATCGTCAACAAAAAACTGCTGCACGGTTCTGAAGCGCCAAAAAGCTGGGCTGATCTTAAAACCGGCAAATACAAAGTCTCTATTGGTGATGTGAGCACCGCCGCCCAAGCCGCCAATGGCGTGCTGGCTGCCGCCCTGGCCAACGGTGGCGACGAGAAGAACATCCAGCCTGCACTGCTGATGTTCGCCGAGATCGCCAAGCAAGGCCGCCTGTCACTGGCCAACCCGACCATCGCCACCATGGAAAAAGGCGAAGTCGAAGTGGGCGTGGTCTGGGACTTCAACGGCCTGAGCTACAAAGCCAAAATGGCCAACCCGGATGACTACGTGGTGCTGATCCCGTCGGACGGCTCGGTGATTTCCGGCTACACCACCATCATCAACAAATACGCCAAGCACCCGAACGCCGCCAAGCTGACCCGTGAGTACATTTTCAGCGACGCCGGCCAGACCAACCTGGCACGTGGCAACGCACGTCCGATCCGCGCCGAGCACCTGACCTTGCCGGCCGATGTACAGGCCAAACTGCTGCCGAACGAGCAGTACAAGAAAGTCACGCCGATCAAAGATGCCGACGCGTGGGAGAAAACCTCCAAGGCACTGCCGCAGAAGTGGCAGGAAGAAGTCATCATCAATATGCAGTAAGGCTATAGACACATTGGATGTCCACTGGAGATCCAATGTGGGAGCGGGCTTGTGTGGGAGCTGGCTTGCCTGCGATGCAGACGACTCGGTTTGTCTTGTGAACCGAGGTGATGCTATCGCAGGCAAGCCAGCTCCCACACAAGCCAGCTCCCACAGTTGATCCATTTCCAACCGAAAAATCGAGTCAAGTCTAATTCGTCGCGGAGCCCCAGCCCCTATGAAGCACAACGTCATCCTTGTGGTGCTCGACGGCCTGAACTACGAGGTTGCCCGACATGCCATGGGGCATCTCCAGGCCTATATCGGCGCAGGACGCGCAGCGCTTTACAAACTGGAATGTGAACTGCCGGCCCTGTCCCGGCCCTTGTATGAATGCATCCTCACCGGCGTGCCCCCGATCGACAGCGGCATTGTCCACAACCATGTCTCGCGCCTGTCCAACCAGCGCAGCATTTTCCATTACGCCACCGACGCAGGCCTCACCACCGCGGCGGCGGCTTACCACTGGGTCAGCGAGTTGTATAACAGCACGCCCTTTGTCGCCGCGCGTGATCGTCATACCGACGACAAGGCGCTGGCGATCCAGCACGGGCATTTCTACTGGAATGACCACTACCCGGATTCCCATCTGTTCGCCGACGCCGAAAGCCTGCGCCGCAAACACGCGCCGAATTTCCTGGTGGTACACCCGATGAACATTGATGACGCCGGCCACAAGCATGGCCTGGATACCGCGCAATACCGCAACAGCGCGCGCTCGGCCGACATCATCCTCGCCGACTACCTGCAAACCTGGCTCGACGCCGGCTATCAGGTGCTGGTGACTGCCGATCACGGCATGAACAACGACCGCTCCCATAACGGTGTGCTGCCGGAAGAACGCGAAGTGCCGTTGTTCGTAATGGGCTCGGCCTTCACCTTCGACCCAGGCGCCATCCCGAAGCAAACCGACCTGTGCGGCACCGTCTGCGAACTGCTCGGTGTGCCCCACGACAAACCTGTATGCCGGGAGCTGCTCAAGTGAACGCCATAACCCGTGGCAAATGGCTGGCGATCCTGTGCCTGGTGCCGTTTGCGCTGTTCTTTATCGTGTTTGAAATCGCCCCGCTGGTGTGGGTGATGATCAACAGCCTGCAGTCGGAGGAGTTCGGCTGGGGCCTGGCCAACTTCACCAAAATCTTCAGTTCGAAGTTCTACCTGCAAGCCATCCAGTACAGCCTGGAGATCAGTTTCTACTCCAGCGTGTTCGGAATCATCATCTCGGTGCTCGGCAGCTACTCGTTGCGCCGCGTGGATGGCCCACTGCGTAACTTCGTGACGGCCTTCGCCAACATGACCAGCAACTTTGCCGGCGTGCCCCTGGCCTTCGCCTTCATTATTTTGCTGGGCTTTAACGGCAGCATCACCATCATGCTCAAGCAGGCGGGGATCATTCAGGACTTCAACCTCTACTCCAAGACAGGCCTGATCATTCTGTACACCTACTTCCAGATTCCACTGGGCGTGCTGCTGCTCTACCCGGCCTTCGATGCCTTGCGCGAAGACTGGCGCGAATCGGCCTCGTTACTCGGTGCCAGCAGCTGGCAGTTCTGGCGTCACATCGGCCTGCCGGTGCTCACCCCGGCGCTGCTTGGCACTTTCGTGATCCTGCTGGCCAACGCCCTCGGTGCCTATGCCACGGTGTATGCACTGACCACCGGCAACTTCAACGTGCTGCCCATTCGTATCGCGGCAATGGTTTCCGGCGACATCTCCCTGGACCCGAACATGGCCAGCGCCCTGGCCGTAGTGCTGGTGGCGCTGATGACGGTGGTCACCGTCGTCCATCAACTGCTGCTCAAGAGGAGCTATCATGTCTCGCGCTGAAGCTGGCTCGGCCTCCCTCTACCATCGGGCAGTGGTGTACCTGTTGTTTGCGATCCTGGTATTGCCGCTGGTGGGCACCTTTGTCTACTCCATTGCCAGCAGTTGGTCGGCCACCATCCTGCCCGCCGGTTTTACCCTGAAGTGGTACGTGCAGCTGTGGAGTGACCCGCGCTTTCTGGCCGCCTTCGGTCAGTCATTGCTGGTGTGCGTGGGTGCGCTGATCCTGTCGGTGGTGCTGATTCTGCCGCTGCTGTTCGTGGTGCATTACCACTTTCCCAAGCTCGACGCGCTGATGAACATCCTGATCCTGCTGCCCTTCGCGGTGCCGCCGGTGGTGTCATCGGTGGGCTTGTTGCAACTCTATGGCTCCGGGCCATTTGCGATGGTGGGCACGCCGTGGATCCTGATCGGCTGCTACTTCACCGTGGCCCTGCCGTTCATGTACCGCGCGATCACCAACAACCTGCAAGCGATCAACCTGCGTGACCTGATGGACGCCTCGCAGCTGTTGGGCGCCAGCACCTGGCAGGCCGCAATTTTTGTCGTGCTGCCAAACCTGCGCAAAGGCCTGATGGTGGCGCTGTTGCTGTCGTTCTCGTTCCTGTTCGGTGAGTTCGTGTTCGCCAACATCCTCGTGGGCACTCGCTACGAGACCCTGCAGGTGTACCTGAACAATATGCGCAACACGAGCGGCCACTTCACCAGTGCCATCGTCATTTCCTATTTCTTCTTTGTGCTGGTGCTGACCTGGGCCGCCAATATCTTGAACAAGGACAAAAGCCAATGAGCTTCGTCAGCGTCCAACACCTGCAAAAAGCCTACGCCGGCACGCCGGTATTCAGTGACATCAACTGCGAAATCGCCAAGGGTGAATTCGTCACCCTACTCGGCCCGTCGGGTTGCGGCAAGTCGACCCTGCTGCGCTGCATCGCCGGGCTGACCTCGGTGGACAGCGGCAAGATCCTGCTGGATGGCCAGGACATCGTGCCCTTGAGCCCTCAGAAACGGCACATCGGCATGGTGTTCCAGAGCTACGCCCTGTTCCCCAACATGACCGTGGAACAGAACGTCGCCTTCGGCCTGCGCATGCAAAAGGTCAACGCCGACGACAGCCACAAGCGCGTGCAGGAAGTGCTGCAACTGGTGGAGCTCAAAGACCTCGCCGGCCGCTACCCGCACCAGATGTCCGGCGGCCAGTGCCAGCGTGTAGCCCTCGCCCGCTCGCTGGTGACGCGTCCGCGCCTGTTGTTGCTGGATGAGCCGCTGTCGGCGCTGGATGCACGGATTCGCAAGCACCTGCGCGAGCAGATCCGCCAGATCCAGCGCGAACTGGGCCTGACCACGATTTTCGTGACCCATGACCAGGAAGAAGCGCTGACCATGTCAGACCGCATTTTCCTCATGAACCAGGGCAAGATCGTACAAAGCGGTGATGCCGAGACCCTTTACACTGCGCCCGTGGATGTATTTGCCGCCGGCTTTATCGGCAACTACAACCTGCTTGACGCCGACAAGGCCAGCCGGTTGCTGCAACGGCCTATCAGCGGGCGCATCGCGATTCGCCCGGAAGCCATCGAACTGAGTCGCAGCGGCGAACTCGACGCGCTGGTACGCAGCCACAGTTTGTTGGGCAACGTGATCCGCTATCGCATCGAAGCGCGTGGCGTGGAATTGGTGGTGGACGTGCTCAACCGCTCGGCCGACGATCTGCACCCGGATGGTCAGCGCCTGGCACTTTCCATCGACCCCAGTGCCTTGTGTGAAGTAGCCTGACGCAACGATTGATTTGAGAGAGCGTGACAGATGGCATTGGTAATTTTTGATCTGGACGACACCCTGATCCACGGCGACTGCGCCACCTTGTGGAGCGAACAGATGGGCCGCCTGGGCTGGGTTGACCCAGAGTCGTTCATGCGCCAGAACGACGAACTCATGGCCGCCTACAGCCGCGGCGAGCTGGCCATGGAAGACTTCATGGACTTCAGCCTGGAGCCGATGATCGGGCGCACGCCGGAAGAGATCGCGCATCTGGTCGAACCGTGGGTAGAGGACATCATCGAGCCGCTGATCTACAGCGACGCCACCAAGACCATCGCCCGCCACCGCGCGAAGGGTGACCGGATCCTGGTGATCTCTGCCTCGGGCACGCACCTGGTCACGCCGATTGCGGCACGTATCGGGATTGATGAAGTGCTGGGCATTGACCTGGACCTCAGCCATGGTGTGTACAGCGGCAAGACCGTGGGTGTGCTGACTTACCGTGAAGGCAAGATCACGCGGTTGCTGGAATGGTTGAAGCAGGAAGGTGAAAGCCTGGAGGGCGCGTATTTCTACTCGGATTCGCGCAATGATTTGCCGCTGTTGCTGAAGGTGGATCATCCGCAGGTGGTGAACCCGGATCCGGTGTTGCGCGAGCACGCTGAAAAGGCTGGCTGGCCGGTTCATCATTGGGTCTGACAGTTTGAATTGAAACCCAATCAACGGTGGGAGCTGGCTTGCCTGCGATAGCGGTGTATCAGATGAAACATTCTTCATTGATGCACCGCTATCGCAGGCAAGCCAGCTCCCACAGTGGCTGTATTTCAACTTGAGATCAGACCAGGGTCTCGTCTATCACCAACACCAACTTGCCGGAAATCTGGAATGGTTGAAGCAGGAAGGTGAAAGCCTGGAGGGCGCGTATTTCTACTCGGATTCGCGCAATGATTTGCCGCTGTTGCTGAAGGTGGATCATCCGCAGATGGTGAACCCGGATCCGGTGTTGCGCGAGCACGCTGAAAAGGCTGGCTGGCCGGTTCATCATTGGGTCTGACAGTTTGAATTGAAACCCAATCAACGGTGGGAGCTGGCTTGCCTGCGATAGCGGTGTATCAGATGAAACATTCTTCATTGATGCACCGCTATCGCAGGCAAGCCAGCTCCCACAGTGGCTGTATTTCAACTTGAGATCAGATCAGGGTCTCGTCAATCACCAACACCAACTTGCCGGAAATCTGGTTGGTCGCCAGCTCCGCAAATGCTGCCTCGGCATCCTTGATCGCAAACGTCCTGGCCAATTGCGGGCTCAGGCGACCTTCAACAAACAGCGGCCACACATGCTGGCTTAAGTCGCTGAACAGGTCGGCCTTGAACTGATCGTTGCGGCTGCGCAGGGTCGAGCCCAGCAGCTGGATGCGCTTGCCCAGCACCTGCGCCAGGTCCAGTTGCGCATCACGGCCGCCCATCAAGCCGATCAATACCCAACGCCCATCGAGGGCCAGCAGCTTCAGATCCATCGCCGCATAACTGCCGCCGACCGGGTCGAGGATCACGTCGAACGGCCCGAAATCGCGCAGCCCTTCAATGCCGTCGGTACGCACCACGCCGCCCTGGGCGCCGAGTGCTTCGCAGTAAGCCAGGCGTTCTGCCGAGCCGACGCTGACCCAGCACGGGCTGCCAAACGCCTTGCACAACTGGATCGCTGCCGAGCCCACGCCGCTGGCGCCGGCATGCAGCAAGACCTTTTCGCCGGGCTTGAGGCCCGCCAACTGGAACAAATTCAGCCACGCAGTGCTGTACACCTCGGGCAACGCCGCCGCTTCGGTCAACGTCAAACCTTCCGGCACCGGCAGCACATGGCGGGCATCCACCACCACTTCTTCGGCCATGCCGCCCCCGGCCAGCAGCGCACAGACGCGGTCGCCGACTTGCCAGGAAGAACCCGCGCCTACCTCGCTGATCACCCCGGAACACTCCAGGCCCAGCACTTGGCTGGCGCCAGGAGGTGGCGGATAGAGCCCCGCACGTTGTAATAAATCGGCGCGATTAAGGCCCGCTGCCGCCACCCGAATGCGAACTTGGCCTACATCGCAAGTAGGACTGGGTTCTTCCATCCACTCCACATGACCTTCAACGCCTTGCAATGCTTTCACAGTGCCTCCATAGTGAGTCTGGACTGAGCCCGTAGCTGTAGCGCCGGGCTTTTTGCATTATGCGACCGGATCATATGGAACCGGCTCCCTCAAAGACGGCCTAATATGCGTTATCAATTGCCCCCGCGTCGAATCAGCATGAAGCATTTGTTCCCCAGTACCGCCCTCGCTTTTTTCATTGGTCTCGGCTTTGCGTCGATGTCGACCAATACGTTCGCAGCCAATAGCTGGGACAATCTTCAGCCTGATCGCGATGAGGTGATTGCCAGCCTTAACGTCGTCGAGTTGCTCAAGCGCCATCACTACAGCAAGCCGCCGCTGGACGACGCGCGCTCGGTGATCATCTACGACAGCTACCTCAAGCTGCTGGACCCGTCGCGCAGCTACTTCATGGCCAGCGATATCGCTGAGTTCGACAAGTGGAAGACCCAGTTCGACGACTTCCTCAAGAGCGGCGACCTGCAGCCTGCGTTCACCATCTACAAGCGCTACCTGGATCGCGTCAAAGCGCGTCTGGACTTCGCCTTGGGTGAGCTGAACAAAGGCGTCGACAAGCTCGACTTCACCCAGAAGGAAACCCTTCTGGTGGATCGCAAGGACGCGCCTTGGCTGACCAGTACCGCCGCCCTCGACGACCTGTGGCGCAAACGCGTCAAGGACGAAGTGCTGCGCCTGAAGATCGCCGGCAAAGAGCCCAAGGCCATTCAAGAGCTGTTGACCAAGCGCTACAAGAATCAGTTGGCACGCCTGGATCAGACCCGCGCCGAAGATATCTTCCAGGCCTACATCAACACCTTCGCGATGTCCTACGACCCGCACACCAATTATCTGTCGCCTGATAACGCCGAGAACTTTGATATCAACATGAGTCTGTCGCTGGAAGGCATCGGTGCCGTCCTGCAAAGCGACAATGACCAGGTCAAGATCGTGCGTCTGGTGCCGGCAGGTCCGGCCGACAAGACCAAGCAGGTTGCACCGGCCGACAAGATCATCGGCGTCGCCCAGGGTGACAAAGAGATGGTCGACGTGGTCGGCTGGCGCCTGGACGAAGTGGTCAAGCTGATCCGTGGGCCGAAAGGCAGCGTGGTGCGCCTGGAAGTGATTCCACACACCAATGCGCCGAACGACCAGACCAGCAAGATCGTGTCCATCACCCGTGAAGCGGTGAAACTCGAAGACCAGGCCGTTCAGAAACAAGTCCTCAACCTCAAGCAGGATGGCAAGGACTACAAACTGGGCGTGGTGGTGATTCCTGCGTTCTACCTGGACTTCAAAGCGTTCCGCGCCGGTGACCCGGACTACAAGTCCACCACCCGTGACGTTAAGAAAATCCTGACAGAACTGCAGAAAGAGAAAGTCGACGGCGTGGTCATTGACCTGCGCAACAACGGCGGCGGTTCCCTGCAGGAAGCCACCGAGCTGACCAGCCTGTTTATCGACAAAGGCCCAACCGTGTTGGTCCGCAACGCGGACGGCCGTGTCGACGTGCTCGAAGACGAGAACCCGGGCGCGTTCTACAAAGGCCCGATGGCGCTGCTGGTCAACCGCCTCTCGGCCTCGGCTTCGGAGATTTTCGCCGGCGCCATGCAGGACTACCACCGCGCGTTGATCGTTGGCGGCCAGACCTTCGGTAAAGGCACCGTGCAGACCATTCAGCCGCTGAACCATGGCGAACTGAAGCTGACCATTGCCAAGTTCTACCGGGTTTCCGGGCAGAGCACCCAGCACCAGGGCGTATTGCCGGATGTGGACTTCCCGTCGATCATCGACACCAAGGAAATCGGCGAGAGCGCGCTGCCTGAGGCAATGCCATGGGACACCATCCGCCCTGCGATCAAGCCGGCTTCGGACCCGTTCAAGCCGTACCTGACGCAGTTGAAGGCTGACCACGAGACGCGCTCCGCCAAGGATGCCGAGTTCGTGTTTATCCGCGACAAACTGGCCCTGGCCAAGAAGCTGATGGAAGAAAAAACCGTCAGCCTCAACGAAGTCGATCGTCGTGCGCAGCACACCAGCATCGAAAATCAGCAGCTTGTACTGGAAAACGCTCGCCGCAAGGCCAAAGGCGAAGACCCGCTCAAAGAGCTGAAGAAAGAAGATGAAGATGCGCTGCCGGCCGAGCCGGAAAAAACCAAGCCGGAAGACGACGCCTATCTGTCCGAGACAGGCCGGGTTCTGCTGGACTACCTGAAAATCAGCAAGCAGGTGGCCAAGCAGTAAATGATGGCAATTTAATGTGAGCGCTCCACGGAGTGTCATCATATAGACATCATTCTGTCGTGAAATAAAGGGACCGCAGGCGTTAAGCCTGCGGTCCTTTTTTTTCGATCGAGATCGCCATGACCATGACCGAACAGCTGAATGCATTGGGCTCAATCCTGGCTCAAGGCAGTTTACACAGCCTGTTCCAACCGATCATTTGCCTGTCCGAGCGACGAATCCTCGGCTACGAAGCGCTCAGCCGTGGCCCGTCCAATAGCCCCTTGCACTCCCCCGTCGCCCTGTTCAGCGTGGCCAGCCATGCCGGGCGCCTCAGCGAACTGGAAATGGCCTGCCGCGAAAGTGCCTGCCGACGCTTCAGCGAGCAAAAGTTGCCGGGCAAGCTGTTCCTGAACATCTCGCCGGAGTCCTTGATGGAGACGGCGCATCAACCGGGCCGCACCTTGCAGTTGTTGCGCGACTTCGGCATCCCGCCAAGCCAGGTGGTGATCGAACTCACCGAGCAAACGCCCACCGACGACTTCGACCTGCTGCAAACCGCGCTGCATCATTACCGCGACATGGGTTTTGCCATCGCTCTGGATGACTTGGGCGCCGGGTATTCCAGCCTGCGTTTATGGTCTGAGCTACGCCCGGACTACGTGAAAATCGACCGGCACTTTATCGACGGTATCCATCAGGATGCGCTCAAGCGCGAGTTCGTCGGCTCCATCCTGCAAATCGCCAAGGCATCCCGCGCCCAGGTGATTGCCGAAGGTATCGAGCTGCCGGAGGAGTTGGCGGTGTTGACGGAAATGGGCGTTGACCTGGTCCAGGGCTACCTGCTTTGCCGCCCCCAGGAACAACCGCCCCAGGAAGCGCGGCTGATGTTGCCCAAGCAGGACCACACCAACATCACCCTCAACGAAGAAGGCAGCGACCTCAGCGCCTTGCTCAACGAGCAACCGGCGGTGGATCAGGACACCGCCACCGCCCAGGTGCTCGAATCCTTCCGCCGTCAGGCCAACCTCAACTCGCTGGCCGTGCTGGATGGGCGCGGTCACCCGGTCGGCATCGTGCACCGGCATTCGTTGTCGGATGCGCTGCTCAAACCGTTCGCCACCGACCTGTTCGCGCGCAAACCCATCAGCCGCTTGATGAGCGATGACTTCCTGGCGGTGGAGTTGAGCCAGTCCCTGCAACAGGTCAGCCGCCTGCTCACCAGCCGCGCGCGGCAACGGATCGAGGAAGACTTCATCATCACCCTCAACGGTGACTACCTGGGCCTGGGTCGGGTGATCGATGTGCTCAAGTTGATCACTGAGCTGAAGATCCAGCAGGCACGCTATGCCAACCCACTGACGCTGCTGCCGGGCAATGTGCCGATCCAGCAATGCCTGACGCGGTTGCTGCAGCAACAACGCGAGTCGGTGATCTGCTACGTGGATATCGACAGCTTCAAGCCGTTCAACGATATCTACGGCTACGGGCGTGGGGATGAGGTGTTGTTGTGCCTGGCGCAGTGCCTGAACGATCGGGTTGACCCTAGCCGCGATTTTGTCGGGCATATCGGCGGTGATGATTTTTTGCTGGTGCTCGGCCCGCAGGATTGGCGCAAGCGGCTCAACCAGTTACTGGATGACTTCCACACCCAATGCCGACGCTTCTATCGCGCCGAGCATTTGGACGCCGGTTGCTTCGTGGCATTGAACCGTCAGGGCGTGCGTCAGGAATTCGCTTTGCTGTCGTTGTCGATCGGCGTGGTGCATTTATATCCACAGGCCTGTGCACAACTGGATGCCAGCCAGTTGGCGGAGCTGGCCTCGCAAGCCAAGCACCACGCCAAAGACATCGCCGGCTACAGCATCCATGTGATCGACAGCATGGACAACCTGCCCGCTTAGGCCTCGGCGGACTCCGGGTACTCGTACTCGAACACCCGCACCACTTCCGAAGCATGCCAGGACGCAGCAGCCACACCATCGGACGGCCCGCTGAAACGCCCCAGGCGCTCCACACACTCAAAGAAACCGATACGCGGCAAGCGGCTGGCGCCCTGGCTGATCACTAGCGAGCTGCGCAACGGCTGCTCGGCCTTGGCGTCCAACGCGGCCAGGTGCTCAAGGGCAGCGGCCAGGGTTTGCATGGCCGGCGTGGGAAATTGCAGGCGCTCCAGCAGCGCGCGGTAGGTGAGCAAATGGCGCTGGCGGCGCGCCTGGTCCAGTTCATTGAGTAACCCATCCCAGTGTTGACGACTGATTCGTAGACTCAAGATTCATCCCTCCAACCTGCAACGCCCAATTCCCAGGCCAGGCTGCGGCGGATGGCGGCATCCGGCTGGCGTTCACCACTTTCAATCAATCCGAGGTACGAAGGGCTGATGCCCACGGTGCGGGCCAGGCTTTCAATGGCCAAGCCCTTGGCCTCACGCAGGCCGCGCAGGTCCGCGAGCGGGCGTAAAGCCTGATCGGGCGCGACCTGAGCGGTAGAAGAAGGAGTGGCGACAGGCTGTTGCTGACCGGCTGCTTTTAGTAGCGCCTGGTACTGGTCCCATGGCAGCACCGCATACTCGGGTGCGCCATCGCGTGAAATTATCTGAATATCCATGACTGCCCCGTAGGATAACAACACTTACTAAGTAAGTTCTTTCCTTAGAAGTGTAATCCTAACAGCCACAAAGGTCGCAGGGGGATATAAGCGTGTTCAGTTTTTTTGCGGGTTTTCCTGGGCCAGCAGCGCAGGCGTCGCAGGCAGCCGCTCAACCACCGCGAGTTTTTCCGGGCGCTGGGCGTCGCGCCAGGCGCGAAACGCGCTCAGTTCGCCGTCCAGGGTCTTCATGACCCATGCCAGCACGGCAATGTCATCGAGCATGCCGAACACCGGGATAAAGTCCGGGATCGCGTCAATCGGGCTGAGGAAGTACATCAGCCCCGCCACTACCGAGATCAGCGCCTTGGGGCTTATGGCGCGATACTCACCGCGCCAGTAAGCCAGGCACAAGGCCTGGAGCAATTTGAGATCATCCTTGAGTTTACCCAGCCGATTGCCCTGGCTTGAGCCTTTGGCGGCCACGGCGAACAGCAGGGTCGGCAACCGGCCACGACCAAGCAAGCGTGCGGCCATGGGCAGGAAACGGGTGAAATTGAAGGGTGGTTTCATCGGTCACTCCAGTTCCAGGCGAGATAAAAGGTTATCCACACAAATTGTGGATAACCTTGTGAACAGAGCCTGTTTTATCGGCTGAAAGCCGCGATTTACAAGGCTTGCAGTCAGATCGGGCGTTTTTTGCGCACATAAAAAAAACCCAAGAATTCATTGACTTGGCATTGATGTGCGGCTACCCGTGCTCGAGTCTTATATCAGACTGTGACAGTTTCCAGGGGTTCGGTCGGATTTGCGATCGTTCCCACGCGCAGCAAAGGAATGCAGCCCCGGACGCTCCGCGTCCCGAACCGCGCAAATTTCCACCCTAGGCGAATGTGACGCTGAGCGTCACCGGATGTATTCCCACGCAGAGCGTGGGAACAATCATTAATGCAAACGCCAGAAACAACAACGCCCCGTAAAAACGGGGCGTTGTGTGTTCAGGTGCCGATTACTTCTTGGCAGCTGGCGCCGCAGGTGCATCAGGGGCTTCAGCCTTGGCTGGGTCCTTGATGGCCAACAGTTCCAGGTCGAATACCAGCACGGAGTTGGCTGGAATCGCCGGGCTCGGGCTCTGTGCGCCGTAGGCCAGGTCGGACGGGATGTACAACTCGACCTTCTCGCCCACGTGCATCAGTTGCAGGCCTTCGACCCAACCCGGGATCACGCCGCTGACCGGCAGGTCAATCGGGCTGCCGCGATCTACGGAGCTGTCAAAGGTGGTGCCGTTGGTGAGCTTGCCGGTGTAGTGAACAGTCACTACGTCGGTCGGCTTAGGCTGAGCGCCGTCGGCCTTCTTCACGATCTTGTATTGCAGACCGGAAGCGGTAGTGACCACGCCGTCTTTCTTGGCGTTGTCTTCGAGGAATTTCTTGCCGGCGGCTGCCGACTCTTCGCTCATTTTGGTCATGCGTTCTTCAGCACGCTTTTGCAGTGCGGCAAACGCTTCAACCAGTTCGTCGTCCTTCAGCTTCTGTTCTTTCTTGCCGACGGCATCTTCGATGCCTTGGGCTACCGCTTTGGAGTCCAGGTCATCCATGCCTTCTTGAGCAAGGCTTTTGCCCATGTTCAGGCCGATGCCGTAGGAAGCTTTCTGCGCCGGGGTTTTCAGCTCTACGCTGGTCTGCGAATCACAACCCGCAAGTACCAGGCTAACCAGGGCCACCGCCGCCGCCAACCGATGCTGTTTCATGCTATTTCCTTGTTCGTGCGCCAAAAGGGCATTCGAGTAAAGTCGCGAGCTTATCAGGCGGCCACGACCAATGGCTACCGGCATGTGAGCAGGAAACTTCTGATAAGTTCACGTGTTTAAAAGCATTTTCATTCATTATGGAGGCCCGCGAAGGATCGCGGGACCATTCGCAACCAGGCTGCTGGCCACTTGCCGCACCTGTGACGCAATGGCATAAGAACGCTACAACTCGACAAGGCCGAGACAAGGATAGCCATCTTGCGCATTTTTTCCCGTGTTTTACTTCTGATATTGCTCGCCCTGGGTTTGCTGCTGGGCGTGGTCCTCTATTACACCCTCAACCCCAAGCTGCCGGACTACGTGCCCGTGGAGCAGGTGCACTATCAGCAACAATGGAGCGAAGCCGATCGCCAGACCTACTACTTCACGCCCCAGGGCACCCAGGTAAAAGGCCTGCATTACGACTGGTTCACCGCCCTCGAACTGCCCTTTTCGGACCGGCGTTTTGCCACACCCGACTACCTCGCACGCTTCGGCTTTCTGGTCGATCCCAAGCAGGTGCCCAACGCACAAAACCCCGGCAACCTGCCGGTGGGTTTCGCCCGGCACCAGAACGCCGGCAGCCAGGTGCAGTACCTGGACATCACCTGCGCCGCCTGCCACACCGGCGAGCTGCACTTCAAAAACCAGGCGCTTCGCATCGACGGCGGTTCGGCCCAGCATGTGCTGCCGTCCAGCGTACCGACCCTGCGCGGAGGCAGCTTCGGCCAGGCGCTGGTGGCCAGCCTCGCCGCCACCTATTACCTGCCCTGGAAGTTCGATCGCTTCGCCCACAACGTGCTCGGCCACGACTATGACGATCACAACAAGCAACAACTGCGTCAGGACTTCAAGCAGTCGCTGAACCAGTTCCTTAAAGTTGCCTGGAACGACACGCACCGTGGCCTCTACCCCACCGAAGAAGGCCCGGGCCGCACTGACGCATTTGGCCGCATCGCCAATGCCAGCTTCGGCGACGCTATCTCGCCGGCTAACTACCGGGTCGCCAATGCGCCGGTGGACTACCCGCACCTGTGGGATATCTGGACCTTCGACTGGGTGCAATGGAACGGTTCGGCCCAGCAGCCCATGGCACGTAACATCGGCGAGGCCTTGGGCGTGGGTGCGACCCTGGCCTTTTTCGACGCGGCCGGCCAACCCCTCCAGGGCGATGCCCGTTACCCTTCCAGCGTGCGCGTGCGCGACCTCAACCGGATCGAAGAAACCCTGCAACGCCTCAAGCCGCCGACCTGGCCGCAAGACCTGTTCGGCGCCATCGACAAGCCCCTCGCCGCCCAAGGCCGCGCGCTGTTCGCCGAGAACTGCGCCGGTTGCCATGTGCCTGCAGTCACGCAGGAAAACGGCCGCCCGGTGCAGCAACTGAAGATGTTGCCCGTGGACTACATCGGTACCGACCCAGGCACGGCCAATAACATCGCCGACCAGCGCTATGACCTCAGCGCCCTGCAGTGGGACCCGGCGGAACTGGCCAGGCTCAATGTCGAGCTGCACCCCACAACCACCGCACCGCTGGACCTACACAACCTGTCGGTGGCCCAAGGCCTGGCCTACGTCACTGCCTTCGTCGAAGCACACGCCTACCGCGCCGCCGGTGTAACCCCGGCCGAACGCCCAGGCCTGGATGGTTTTGGCCTGCCCATCGGTGTGCGTGAATTGCGCGCCTATAAGGCCCGACCGCTGGCCGGCGTATGGGCCACACCACCATTCCTGCACAACGGCTCGGTGCCGACGATCTATCAATTGCTCTCGCCCCAGGACGAGCGCAGCACCACCTTCTACAAAGGCACGTTCAATTACGACCCGCGTCACCTGGGCTTTGAAACGGGTGCGTTCAAAAACGCCTTTTTGTTCGATACCAAAATAACCGGCAACCACAACAGCGGTCACGAATTCCGTGATGGCAAGCGTGGCAATGGCGTGATCGGCCGTGGCTTGCTGCCGCAGGAACGCTGGGCGCTGCTGGAATACCTCAAAGTGCTGGGCGGCCCGCTGGAGCAACCACTGCCATGATTATCCGATCTCAATACAACCAACGTTCGCTGCTCGCACGCCTCTGGCTACGCCTGGGCGCCTTTCTCGGTAAAACCCTGCTGTGGCTGCTGGGTTTGGGGCTGCTGGGCTGGCTGTTCGCCACGGCCTGGTTCGCCTGGCAACACAGCGGCCCGGTGTCGCCGGATGAACAGATCCCGCCCGGCGAAACAGCCATGACCCAAGGCATCATCCAGACGGCAGTGCGCATCGTCGATCAGCATCGCGAAGGCACGCGCTACCTGCGTGACGCGCATGCCAAGGCCCACGGCTGCGTGAAGGCCGAAGTCAGCGTGCTGACGGACCTCGACCCGGCGCTGCGCCAAGGCGTATTCGCTGAACCTGGCAAGACCTGGCAGGCGCAGATGCGCCTGTCCAACGGCAACGCCTACCCGCAGTTCGACAGCATCCGCGATGCGCGGGGCATGGCGATCAAGCTGCTGGATGTGCCAGGCAAACAATTGATGGCCGACCAACAGACGCGCACCGAACAAGACTTTGTGATGTTCAGCCACCCGAACTTTTTTGTCAGCGATGTGGCCGAATACGCGCAGAACATCGGTGCCCAGGCTGACGGCAAAAAGGTGTTGGCGTTCTTCCCTAAAGCCGACCCGCGCAGTTGGCAAGTGCGCCACCTGTTTATCGCCCTGGCCACCCTGGCGCCCGCTCCGGCGAGCCCGACGCAGACGACGTACTTTTCGGTTTCCCCCTACAAATTTGGCGCGGCAAATGCCAAGTTTCGTGTAGCACCCGACCCGCAGAGTTGCCCGGAATATGTGTTGCCCAAGCAGAATCAGGACCTGCCGAACTTTCTGCGCAGCGCACTGAACCAGCAACTGTCCACCGACCGTGTACCGGCGTGTTTTGTGTTGCAGATTCAGCGGCAAAATCCGCAGAAATTCATGCCGATCGAAGACACCAGCATCGAATGGAAGGAAAGTGACGCGCCCTATGAGACAGTGGCCAAGGTGCGGATTCCTGCGCAGGACTTTGATACGCCCGCGTTGAATCTTGCCTGTGATAACCAGTCGTTCAACCCGTGGTTCGGGCTGGAGGCGCATCGGCCGATTGGTGGGATCAACCGGTTGCGCAAGGCGGTGTATGAGGCGGTGAGCGACTATCGGCATAGTCGGAATTTGTGAGCAGAGAGGCCGCAATTAAAAGCAACACTCGGTCAACAGGTGCGAGCTGGCTTGTGATGCAGCATAGGCTTCTACACAAATATTGGCGTTTGTGGTGTTGGGCTGTTTTATCTTGGGGGCATATCCGTTATTTAGGTCACGGCGGCTTATGGTTCGGCTCTTACAGCGGGTCACTTTTGGCAAATGCCCGGAATGCCGGCCCAGCCAAAAGTAACCAAAAGGTCTGTGCCCCACCACTCGGCACCTCGCTAATGCTCGGTGTGCCCGCACTCCGGCCATCGTGGTTAACGGGGCGTCTCAGATCAAAAGCAGATCAAGATCAAAAGCAGAGCACGGCGGCCTAGTAGCCGACCTGAGTGGTTAGATCAAAAGCGAAAAGCGGATTTGCATACACCTGGGAACTGCTTTTCTGTGGGAGCTGGCTTGCCTGCGATGCAGACACCTCGGTACATCAGGTACACCCGGTTGATGCCATCGCAGGCAAGCCAGCTCCCACAGAAAAGCCAATCACTGTAAAGAATCCGTATAAATCCGAAGTTCCCCATAACGATTACGTCGCCTCTATTGAACAACTAAGCCCTAAACTCTACCGTCACTTCCTACCTCCAAAACCCGTAGGAAGTCATCGTGGAAAGTTCAACTTTAGGCATGGTCGTCCTGTCAATGATTGCGCTCTTCGGCACCGCCGCGTTTTGCTTCGAACACCTCGCCACCCGCAGCGAGAAGAAAAAGAAAGCCAAATAAGCTGGTCAACGAAATCAGCAGAACCCCAGACTTTCAAGGGATCAGCCACCCGTGGGCTATCCCTTGTTTTCGTGTGCCCTGCTTTAAACCTTCTATATACCGTCTTAATACCGCCCGCCGTAATCAGTGCCCGAGCTTGATACAAGAGCGCCTAACCTCCCCGGCTTACTCAACAAGGGGAGTTACACCGTGCTGACACTAACGTTCATTTATGTGGCCAGCGGCGTTTGCGCCGTGGGGCTGTTCGCTTACTTGGGCTATGCCCTCATTCGCGCCGAAAAGTTCTAGGGAGCCCGCCATGTACGACGTGATGTTTATGGGCCTCTCCCTGGTGTTTTTTGTTGCGACTGCCATGGCCATTGTCGCCATGGGCAAGCTTTGAACGGAGCCACGACATGCTAAGCACTTTGCTGGAATTTGCGCTGGTCCTGGGGTTGATGACCGCGCTTGCCGTGCTCATGGGCAAGTGGCTGACCCGGGTATTCACCGGGAACCGCCACGCCTTGCCGGAACGTTTTACCTACCGCCTGCTGGGCATCAACCCATTGGAAACCATGAGCTGGGGCCGCTACGGTGCAGCGCTGTTGCTGTCGAACGCGGCGATGATGCTGCTGGGCTACATCATCCTGCGCCTGCAGGCGGTAACGCCGATCAACCCACTGGGGCTGGCTGCGCAAACACCGGACCTGGCGTTCAACACCGCCGTGTCCTTTATCACCAACACCAACTGGCAGGCGTATTCGGGCGAAACCAGCCTGTCGAACTTCAGCCAGATGGCGGTCATTACCTTTTTGATGTTTGTCGGTGCCACCTCCGGCGTGGTGGCGGCCGCCGGTTTTATACGTGGCTTGAGCCGCTCAAGCGCGGCCGATATCGGCAACTTCTGGGTCGACTTCACCCGCACGCTCTACCGCGTGATGCTGCCGCTGTGCGTGGGCATGGCGCTGGTGTATGTGTGGCAAGGCATGCCGCAAACCTTAGCCTCCCAAGCCCTGGCGACAACATTGGAAGGCGCGCAACAACAGCTGATCGTCGGCGCGGTTGCCAGCTTTGAATCGATCAAGCACATCGGCACCAACGGTGGCGGTTTCTTCAGCATGAACGCCGCGCACCCGTTCGAAAACCCGACGCCGCTGACCAACATCCTGCACATCCTCAGCATGCTGTTGATCCCCTCGGCGCTGACCTACACCTTTGGCAGCATGCTGTTGCAACGCCGTCAGGGCTGGGTGTTTTTCGGCACCTTCCTGGTGATGTTTATCGGCTTTCTTGCGCTGGTGTATGGCGCCGAGCAAACCGGCAACCCGTTGCTGACCCAGGCCGGCGCCAACCAGGTGCTGTCGATCGAGCAAAGCGGCGGCAACATGGAAGGCAAGGAACTGCGTTTCGGCATTGCCGACAGCAGCTTGTTTATCGCCACCACCACGGCGGCTACCACCGGCTCGGTCAATACCATGCACGACTCGCTGACGCCCATGGGCGGCTTCGTGCCCCTGGCGCAGATGATGCTCAACTGCGTGTTCGGCGGTGACGGCGTGGGCTTTATCAACCTGATCCAGTACGCGCTGCTCACGGTGTTTCTGGTGGGCATGATGATCGGCCGCAGCCCGGAATTTCTTGGCAAGAAAATCGAGGCCCGCGAGATGAAACTGGTGATGCTCTCGGTGCTCGCGCACCCGGTCAGTATCCTGGGTTTCACCGCCCTCGCCGCCCTGTGGCCAGACACCCTGGCCAGTCTCAACAACCTTGGCCCGCACGGTTTCAGCGAGGTGCTGTACGCCTACACCTCCGGCACCGCCAACAACGGTTCGGCGTTCGCCGGGCTGAATGCCAATACACCGTTTTTTAACACCACCATTGGCCTTGCGATGCTGATCGGGCGCTTCTTCACGATGCTGCCGATGCTCGCCGTGGCCGGTTCCCTGGCGATGAAAAAAACCGTGCCCGCCGGCGCAGGCACCATTCCTACCGCGACCCCGCTGTTCATGTTGCTGGTGGTGTTCGTGGTGCTGGTGGTCGGTGGCCTGACCTTCTTGCCCGCGCTCGCGCTTGGCCCGCTGGTGGAGCAACTGCAGTTGCTGTCCGGCCAGACCTACAACTAAGGACATGTTGATGACCACTCAATCGATCTTCAAAGGGCTGCTGCGCCCGGTGCTGGTGTCGGCGGTGTTTTTCATGCTGCTGACCGGGCTGGCTTACCCGGCGTTCACCACCGTGGCCGCGCAATGGCTGTTCCCGTTTCAGGCTCAAGGCTCGCTGATTGAACGCGATGGGCGGGTGATCGGCTCGGTGCTGATCGGCCAGAATTTCACCAAGCCGGAGTACTTCCAGGGCCGCCCCAGCATGACCCTCGGCGCTGATCCGCAAGACCCGAGCAAAAGCGTGCCGCAGCCCTACAACGCAGGCGCAAGCGGCGCCAGTAACCTCGGCCCTACCAGCCAAAAACTGCTCGACCAGGTGGCTGCCCGCGCCAAAGCCTATCGCCAGGATAACGGCCTGGCCGCTGACGCCCCGGTGCCGGTGGACGCAGTCACCGCCTCAGCCTCTGGCCTCGACCCGCATATCTCGGTGGCCAACGCCCGGCTGCAGTTGGCACGGGTGGCGCGCTTGCGGCACATCCCCGAACCCGAACTGCTGCAACTGCTCAACGACCACACCGCCGCACGCACCTTCGGCCTGCTCGGCGAGCCACGGGTGAATGTGCTGCAACTCAACGTGGCGCTGGATGCGCGTCAGCCCTCTATTGCGCTCAGTGAGTAAGAGATTCCTTCATGAAAAATGCTCGTTTACCTCTGTTTGACCGGCGCATCGTGCTCACTGCCGGCGTCGATGCACTGAAGAAATTGCTGCCCCAGGCCCAGTGGAAAAACCCGGTGATGTTCGTGGTGTACCTGGGCAGCATTCTCACCACCTTGCTGTGGTTCCAGTCCCTGGGCGGCAAGGGTGAAGCGCCCAGCGGTTTTATCCTCAGCATCACCTTGTGGCTGTGGTTTACCGTGCTGTTCGCCAACTTCGCCGAAGCCCTGGCCGAAGGGCGCAGCCGTGCCCAGGCCGCGAGCCTGCGCGGCATGAAACGCCAGACCCTGGCCAAATTGCTGCAGCAACCGCGCCACGGTGCAGCGTGGCTGCCGTTGGAGGCCAGCCTGCTGCGCAAGGACAACGTAGTGTTGATCGAAGCCGGTGATCTGGTGCCGCTCGACGGCGTGGTGATTGAAGGCGTGGCGTCGGTGGATGAAAGCGCAATTACCGGCGAATCGGCGCCGGTGATCCGCGAGGCCGGTGGCGACTTTTCGTCGGTCACCGGCGGCACGCGGGTGCTGTCGGACTGGCTGGTGGTGCGCATCAGCGTCAACCCCGGCGAATCGTTCCTGGACCGCATGATCTCGATGGTCGAATCGGCCAAGCGCCAGAAGACGCCGAATGAAGTCGCGCTGACGATTCTGCTGGTGGGCCTGACCCTGTTGTTCCTGCTGGTGATCGCCACGCTGAGCCCCTACTCGATCTTCGCCGTGGCCATGAGCGGCAATGGCAGCGTGATCAGCGCCACGGTGTTGGTGGCGTTGCTGGTGTGCCTGATCCCCACCACCATCGGCGGCCTGCTCTCGGCCATCGGCGTGGCGGGCATGAGCCGCATGATGTCGGCCAATGTGATTGCCACCTCCGGCCGTGCCGTCGAGGCGGCGGGTGATGTCGACGTGTTGCTGCTGGACAAGACCGGCACCATCACCTTGGGCAATCGCCAGGCAAGCAGCTTTTTGCCGGCACCCGGCGTGAAGGAAGCTGAACTGGCTGACGCCGCGCAACTCGCCTCACTGGCAGACGAAACCCCGGAAGGCCGCAGCATTGTGGTACTGGCCAAGCAAAAATTCGACATCCGTGCGCGGGACATCAACGCCCTGGGCGCACGCTTTGTGCACTTCACCGCGCAAACCCGCATGAGCGGCGTCGACCTGGCCGAAGGCCGGGCGATTCGCAAAGGCGCGGCGGATGCGATTCGCAGCCATATCGAAACCCTGGGCGGGAGTTTCCCGGCGGCATTGCAGGCCAAGGTCGATGAAGTCTCGCGGCGCGGCAGCACACCGCTGGTGGTCAGCGACGGTGCCAAGGCCTTGGGCGTGGTCGAGCTGAAAGACGTGGTGAAAGGCGGCATCAAGGAGCGCTTCGCCGAGTTGCGGCGCATGGGCATCAAGACCGTGATGATCACCGGCGACAACCGCCTGACCGCCGCTGCGATTGCGGTGGAAGCCGGTGTCGATGACTTCCTCGCCGAAGCCCGCCCGGAAGACAAGCTGCAACTGATCCGCGACTACCAGGCCCAGGGCAAGCTGGTAGCCATGACCGGCGACGGCACCAACGACGCACCTGCGCTGGCGCAGGCCGACGTGGCCGTGGCGATGAACAGCGGCACCCAGGCGGCCAAAGAGGCCGGCAACATGGTCGACCTCGACAGCAACCCGACCAAGCTGATCGAAGTGGTCGAGGTCGGCAAACAGATGCTCATGACCCGTGGCGCGCTCACCACGTTCAGCGTGGCCAATGACGTGGCGAAGTACTTCGCAATCATCCCGGCGGCGTTTGTCGCCACCTACCCACAGCTTGGCGCCTTGAACGTGATGCACCTGAGCAGCCCCAATTCGGCAATTTTGAGCGCGGTGATTTTTAACGCGCTGATCATTGTCGCGTTGATTCCGCTGGCCTTGCGCGGCGTGAAGTACCGGGCCATCGGCGCGGCGGCGTTGCTTAACCGCAACCTGTTGGTCTACGGCGTGGGCGGCGTGCTGGTGCCGTTTGCGGGGATCAAGGTGATTGACATGCTGCTGAGTGGATTGGGCTTGGTGTAACACCACAAACCCAATGTGGGAGCTGGCTTTTTGGGGGTGCTTCGCACCCCAGCGCAAGCAAGCTTGCTCGCCACAACAAGCCAGCTCCCACAGTTAATCGTGTTGTATTCAACAGGAAGAACATGCCCGCACTCAACCACGAACGCCCCGACCCCGACGCCCTGCTGGCGCGGGTACAGCTCGAAGAACAGGCCGCCTTGCGCGGCAAATTGCGTATTTACTTCGGCTCAAATGCCGGGGTGGGCAAGACCTGCGCCATGCTCGCGGCGGCGCAACGCGAAGTCGCCCTGGGCCGTGATGTGCTTGCCGGCGTAGTAGAAACCCACGGCCGCACGGAGACTGCCGAGCGGCTCGACGGCCTGGAGCAACTGCCCCGCGCTGCCTTGCTGCACCACGATTTTGCGCTCAGCGAATTCGACCTCGACGCCGCGTTGCGCAGGCAGCCCGCCGTATTGCTGGTGGACGAGTTGGCCCACAGCAACGCGCCTGGTTCGCGGCATCCCAAACGCTGGCAAGACGTTGAAGAACTGCTCAGCGCCGGTATCGATGTATGGACCACGCTCAACGTCCAGCACCTGGAAAGTCTGAATGATCTGGTCAGCGGCATCATCGGCATTCGCGTGCGCGAAACCGTACCGGACCACGTGTTTGATAACGCCCATGACGTGGTGGTGATCGACCTGCCGCCCGACGATTTGCTGCAACGCTTGAAGGACGGCAAGGTCTATCTCGGCCCGCAAGCGGAGCGCGCCGCACAGCATTTTTTCCGCAAGGGCAACCTGTTGGCCCTGCGCGAGCTGGCGCTGCGGCGCACGGCGGATCGGGTCGACACGCAAATGCGCGTGTACCGTCGCGAACAGTCGATCAAAGCCTTGTGGCCAGCCCGCGAACGCTTGCTGGTGGGTGTGGCGGGCGACGCCGGTGATGAACGCCTGGTGCGCGAAGCTGCACGATTGGCGCAAAAGCTCGAAGCTGACTGGATCGTCGTGCATGTCGCAACGGCCCAAGGCAGCGGCGCCAAGCGTTACCTCACGGCGATGAAAACCCTGAGCCTGGCCAGCGAATTCGGCGCCGATACCGCGACGCTGCCGGGCATGGACGTGGCTGAAGCCCTGGCCGCCTGCGCCCGCGAACACAACGCCAATCGCCTGGTGCTCGGTCATCATCCGCGTCGGGCCTGGCGCTTCTGGCATCAGTCGGTCAGCGACCGGATCAGCCGACATCACCCGCAGATCGATCAGATCGTGATCGCTCACAGCGTCTTGCCCGGGCCTGCGCCGACCCTCGAAAAACCCTCGCTGCCCCCCGGCCGCGCCTTGGCCTACCTGTGGGCCACGCTCGCCTGCTTCAGCGCCAGCGCCGTCGCTGCATTGCTGCTGCAAGTGTTCGACCTGGCCAACGTGGTCATGCTGTTTTTGCTCACCGTGGTGCTGGTGGCCTTGCGTTATGGGCGCGGCCCCGGTGTGTGGGCGGCGATGCTGGCGGTGCTGTGTTTCGACTTCTTTTTCGTACAGCCGCGCTACTCGTTCACCGTCAATGACACTCAGTATTTCTTCACCTTTGCGCTGATGCTCGGCATTGCCTTGATCACCGGGCAACTCACCGCCCGCCTGCGCCATGAAGCACGCACGGCGGCCGCGCGCGAACGGCGCGCTACCTCTTTGGCGCGGCTGGCTCGCGACTTGTCGGCGGCACTGACCGTAGAGCAAATCATCGAAGTCGCGCTGCGCACCTTCAGTGGCGTGTTCGAGGCACGGGTCGGCCTGGCGTTGCCGGACGCCGCCGATGGCGTGCACAGCGTGAGTGCCAGCGGCTTGCCGATTGACGAAAGCATCGCCCAATGGACTTACGACCATGGCCAAGCCGCAGGCCATGGCACCGACACCTTGTCAGCAGCCAAAGGTTGTTACTTACCGCTCAAAGCGCCGATGCGCGTGCGCGGCGTGCTGGTACTGGAACTGGCCCAGAGCGAGCGCTTGAACGACCCGCAGGAGCGCCGTCTGCTGGAAGCCTGCATGAGCCAATTGGCGATTGCACTGGAGCGCGTGCATTTCGTCGAAGTGGCGCAAAGCACGCTGGTGCAGATGGAAGGCGAGAAGATGCGCAACACCCTGCTCGCCGCTATTTCCCACGACTTGCGCACGCCCCTGACCACCCTGATCGGCGCCGCCGACACCGCCCTGCCCCATGCCCCGCCAGGTCCGCTGACCGAATTGCTGCACGGCATCCATGAACAAGCTACATCGATGCAGCGGCTGATCGAAAACCTGCTGGACATGGCGCGCATGCAAGAGCGCGGCGTGCGCCTGAACCGGCAGTGGCATTCGCTGGAAGAAATCCTCGGCAGCGCCCTGCGCCAGTTGCGTGAGCCGTTGGCACACCACCGTGTGCAAACCCTGTTGGATTCACAGTTGCCGCTGGTGGATATCGACGCCCTGCTGATCGAGCGGGTGCTGGTCAACCTGCTGGATAACGCCGCCAAGTACACGCCGGCGGGCACCCTCATTACCGTCACTGGCAGCAAAGTTTCGGACAGCATCGTGCTGGAAGTCAGCGACAACGGCCCGGGCAAGGCTCCCGCCAACCTGTTCGAACCTTTCGCACGTGGCCAGCAGGAATCTTCCGTCACGGGCATCGGCCTGGGCCTGGCGCTGGCCAAACGCATCGTTGAAGCCCATGGCGGGCATATCCACACCCACCCGCTTGAGACGTGCGGCATGCACTTCATCATCACCTTACCGGCCGGCACCCCGCCGGCCATGGAAAACCTATGAGCACTGCACGCATTTTGATTGTTGAAGACGAAGCCAATATCCGCCGCTTTGTCGGGATCGCCCTGCAAGATGAAGGCTTTCAGGTGTTCGAAGCCGACAGCGTCAAACGTGCGCTGATTCATGCCGCCAGCCGTCAACCGGACCTGGTGATCGTCGACCTCGGCTTGCCCGATGGCGATGGCAAGCAACTGATCAGTGAGTTGCGTGGTTGGCTGGCGGTGCCGATTCTGGTGTTGTCGGCGCGTGATCGCGAAGAAGAGAAAGTCGCCGCTTTGGACGCAGGGGCCGATGATTACCTGACCAAGCCGTTCGGCGTACCCGAATTGCTCGCTCGCATCCGCGCACAACTGCGCCGGCACGGGCAGACGGGCGCTGTGGCGGCGACCAGCAAGGTGGCGTTTGGCGAAATTGAAGTCGACCTGTCGACCCACGAAGTGTGGCGCCAGAGCCAGCCGGAGCACCTCACACCCATCGAGTACCGCCTGCTCTGCGCAATGATTCGCGGCCAGAGCCGGGTGCTGACACATCGGCAGTTATTGCTCGAAGTGTGGGGGCTGGACTACGTCGACCGCCCGCACTATCTGCGTGTACACATGGCGCACTTGCGGCAAAAGCTGGAGGCGGATCCGGCGCAGCCACAGCATTTTATTACCGAGTTGCAGGTGGGGTATCGGTTGATGGGGCTGTGAACAGGCGTTCAGCAACAAAGTCCACAAACACCCGGATCTTTGGCGACAGGTGCCGGCTGGAAGGCCACAGCGCCCAGAATTGGCCTTGGTCATCAGAGTGCCCGTCCAACACGGTTTCCAACTGTGCCTGGGCCAGCGCCTCTCGGGCCAGAAAGTCCGGCACGTAAGCGATGCCATGGCCATCGATTGCGGCCCGAAGCATCGCTTCCATATTGTTCAACGTCAGCGCCGTGGGCAGCCGTAATTGGGTGATCGCCGGGTTGGCGGATAAGGTCCACTCCATGATTTTGCCGGTGGTGGCGAAGCGATAACGCAGGCATTGGTGGCGCTCAAGGTCACTGAGGGTTGCTGGCCGACCGTTCGCACGCAGGTACTCAGGCGATGCACACAACACAAAGCGAAATGGCCCGAGTCGGCGCGCCATCAAGGTCGAATCGGCCAGACCGCCGCTGCGGATCACCACGTCGAAGCCTTCCTCGATCAGATCCACCAGGTGGTCGTTGAAATCCAGCTCCAACTCAATTTCCGGGTAGGCCCGCCTGAAGGCGACCATATGCGCAAATAGAAACCTGTAACCGATGGTGGGCAGGCTGACCCGCAACTTGCCGCGGGGGGCCTGCATGGCATGGGAGAGCATGGCGCGGGCGTCCTGCAGGTCATCGAGAATTTTCCGACAGCGCTCGTAGAACAACTGGCCTTCAGCAGTCAGGCTGACTTTGCGCGTGCTGCGGTGCAACAACCGCACATTCAACGACGCTTCCAGCTTGACCACATTTTTGCCCACCGCCGAGGCGGAAATGCCCATCGCCCGCGCCGCGCCCGTGAAGCTGAGCGCTTCAGCGGTTTTCACGAAGGCGATCACACCGCTGAGATTGTCGCTCATACCAATGCATCCAATTTGTCCGTTATGTGTGGAATGTAGGCCCATTTATCCGCCATTACATCCTGATTAGAGTCTTTATCTTTACAGGCCCACAGGAATCTCCCGATGAACACAACCGACTCCGCCCATGGCCGCTATGCCATTCTTGCCGCGATCTGCCTGGCGGCTCTGGTGTTGCCCATGAGCTTTACCGGTGGCGCCGTAGCGACGCCCTTTATCGGCCACGCATTTGCTGCGCACCCCACACAGTTGGCGTGGATCACCAACGCGTTCATGCTTAGTTTTGGCAGCCTGCTGATGGCCGCCGGCACCCTTGCCGATCGGTATGGTCGCAAGCGCTTGTTCTTGTGGGGCATGGCGCTGTTTACAGGTGTCTCGCTGCTGCTGACCGTGGCGCCGGGCATGCTCTGGCTGGATGTACTGCGCGGTGTTCAGGGTGTTGCGGCAGCTACCGCACTGGCCAGCGGCTGCGCAGCGTTGGCGCAGGAGTTCGACGGCCATGCCAGGACACGCGCCTTCAGCTTGCTGGGCACCACCTTTGGCGCGGGCCTGGCTTTCGGGCCGCTGCTGTCTGGGTGGCTGATTGAACTGTGGGGCTGGCGTGCGATTTTCTTCACCACCGCATTGCTGGCGGGCCTGTCGTTGCTGTTCGCCGCACCCACCATGCGAGAGAGCCGCGACCCGCAAGCGCTGCAGTTGGACCTGCCTGGCGTACTGACGTTTTCGGCAATGCTGGTGAGCTTGACCACGGCGATCATTCTCGCGCCGCAGTTGGGTTGGGCTTCGGTGACGACCGGTTGCCTGCTTGCGGCGGCTGCGGCTTTCTTGCTGGTGTTTATCCTGGTTGAACAGCGTGCGAGCCAACCGATGCTGGATCTGCGCCTGTTTCGCTTTGCGCGTTTTATCGGCGTGCAATTGTTGCCGATTGGCACCTGCTACTGCTACATCGTGCTGGTGGTGTTGCTGCCGCTGCGGTTTATTGGGGTCGAAGGCGCCAGCGCGTCAGAGGCGGGCTTGATGATGCTGGCGCTGTCTGCGCCGATGCTGGTGGTGCCGTTACTGGCCGCAACGCTGACACGCTGGCTGTCGGCGGGGCTGTTGTGTGCCCTTGGCCTGTTGATCGCGGCGGCGGGTTTATATGGGCTGAGCCTGGCCCAGCCCGGCCAGCCATTGCCGACTGTCGTGGCAATGTTGGTGATCGGGATAGGTACGGGCTTGCCGTGGGGTTTGATGGATGGCCTGGCGATCAGCGTGGTGCTCACAGAGCGTGCGGGCATGGCCGCAGGCATTTTCAATACGACCCGGGTTGCCAGTGAAGGTGTGGCGCTGGCCATCACCGTGGCGGTGTTGAGTGCGCTGGTTGCCCATCATCTGCCCGCAGACAGTTCGCAGGACATTGCTGGGGTTGCCCAGCAGTTGGTCATGGGCGACACCCGTGCAAACCTCCCGCTGGAATTGCTGCGCACGGCCTACCTCGCGGGCTTCAATACGTTGCTGCAATGGCTGGCCGGGCTCACCCTGTTTACGGCGGTGGTGGTGTTTGTGTTTCTGAGCCGACGTGAGATTGCACCCGCGCCTGTGGCGCTCGCCGCCGAAGCGCAAAGCTGAATCGCAGGCAAAAAAAAGCCCGCTCAATGAGCGGGCTTCTTGTGGTGACCTGGCGTTCAGTGTTCCAGGTTACCGAATATGGCGCAGCGGACGGGACTCGAACCCGCGACCCCCGGCGTGACAGGCCGGTATTCTAACCGACTGAACTACCGCTGCGCGTAACACTTGAAACGAATGGTGGGTGATGACGGGATCGAACCGCCGACATTCTGCTTGTAAGGCAGACGCTCTCCCAGCTGAGCTAATCACCCTTCGCTTCGGTGTGGGCGGCATAATACACCAAAAATCTGCAATGTCTTGATTTAAATGCAATTTATTTAAAATAATTTCTCTGGTGTCCTCCGCGCCCCGGAAAACGGGGCCTCAAGCCCCAAATGTGAGTCTATTGCGTTTATACGTTGCTTGGCGGCACAGTTAAAAACCATTATCAATGACACCTGAGCCGCGCAACGTGATGGTGACAACGCGTTGGGATTTCTGATCAGCCCATAAAAAAACGCCGCCAATCATCGGAAATGATCGGCGGCGTTTTTTTTGGTTTTACAAACCCCGGACAGCAAAAAGCCCGCTCAATGAGCGGGCTTTCTGTGGTGACCTGGCGTTCAGTGTTCCAGGTTACCGAATATGGCGCAGCGGACGGGACTCGAACCCGCGACCCCCGGCGTGACAGGCCGGTATTCTAACCGACTGAACTACCGCTGCGCGTAACACTTGAAACGAATGGTGGGTGATGACGGGATCGAACCGCCGACATTCTGCTTGTAAGGCAGACGCTCTCCCAGCTGAGCTAATCACCCTTCGCTTCGGTGTGGCGCGCATTCTACGGAGCGACCTTAAGTCTGGCAAGCACTTTCTTAAATCTTTTTTTTCAGCCCTTCCAATGGCTTAGGCAGGGTTGGCCTCAGCCCGGATCAAGAGAATAATGCCCCCCTTTGTATAAAGGAGAGACTCACCCCATGTGGTTCAAGAACCTGCTTATCTATCGCCTGACCCAAGATCTGCCTGTTGATGCCGAGGCGTTGGAAGCGGCCATGGCCACCAAACTGGCGCGCCCGTGTGCAAGCCAGGAGTTGACCACTTACGGTTTCGTCGCACCTTTTGGTAAAGGTGAAGACGCTCCCCTGGTGCATGTCAGCGGTGACTTCCTGCTGATCGCTGCACGCAAGGAAGAACGCATCCTGCCGGGTAGCGTGGTGCGTGACGCGCTTAAAGAGAAAGTCGAAGAGATCGAGGCCGAGCAAATGCGCAAGGTCTATAAGAAGGAACGCGACCAGATCAAGGATGAAATCATCCAGGCCTTCCTGCCGCGCGCCTTTATCCGTCGCTCGTCGACTTTCGCCGCCATTGCGCCGAAACAGGGCCTGATCCTGGTCAACTCGGCGAGCCCGAAACGCGCCGAAGACCTGCTGTCGACCCTGCGCGAAGTAATCGGCACCCTGCCGGTACGCCCGCTGACGGTTAAAACCGCACCCACGGCGATCATGACCGACTGGGTCACCACGCAGAAGCCGGCCGATGACTTCTTCGTCCTCGACGAATGCGAACTGCGCGACACCCACGAAGACGGCGGCATCGTGCGCTGCAAGCGCCAGGACCTGACCGGCGAAGAGATCCAGTTGCACCTGACCACCGGCAAAGTCGTGACGCAATTGTCCCTGGCCTGGCAGGACAAGTTGTCCTTCATGCTCGACGACAAAATGACCGTCAAGCGCCTGAAGTTCGAAGACCTGCTGCAAGACCAGGCGGAACAGGACGGCGGCGACGAGGCATTGGGCCAACTGGATGCCAGCTTTACCCTGATGATGCTGACGTTTGGTGAGTTCCTGCCGGCGTTGGTTGAGGCACTGGGCGGCGAAGAAACCCCGCAGGGCATCTAAGCCATGTGAAGATCAAAATGTGGGAGCTGGCTTGCCTGCGATAGCATCAACTCGATCCAGCTGAAGACCGAGGTGCCTGCATCGCGGGCAAGCCCGGCTCCCACACAAGCCAGTCCTCACACAAACATCTCCCACACAAGCCCCACATTTGATTGCAGTTACACCCTCGAACTCTAATAACAAGGACTTCCCCATGCGCGCACTCGCCGCCTTGAGCCGCTTCGTCGGCAATACCTTCGCCTACTGGGTGTTGATTTTCGCGGTGCTCGCCTTCCTTGAGCCCGGCTGGTTCATTGGCCTCAAAGGCGCCATCGTGCCGCTGCTGGGCCTGGTGATGTTCGGCATGGGGCTGACCTTGAAACTGGAAGACTTCGCCGAAGTCGCCCGCCATCCCTGGCGCGTGGCCCTCGGCGTGGTTGCGCATTTTGTGATCATGCCGGGCGTGGCCTGGCTGCTGTGCCAGGCGTTCCACTTGCCGCCGGAAATCGCCGTCGGCGTGATACTGGTCGGGTGCTGCCCAAGCGGCACTTCATCCAACGTCATGACCTGGCTGGCCCGGGGCGACCTCGCGCTGTCGGTAGCCATCGCCGCCGTCACCACCCTCCTCGCCCCGCTGCTGACGCCCGCGTTGATCTGGCTGCTGGCCTCGGCCTGGCTGCCGGTGTCGTTCATGGAGCTGTTCTGGTCGATCCTGCAAGTGGTGTTGCTGCCGATCGTGCTTGGCGTGGTGGCGCAACGCGTATTGGGCGACCGGGTGCGCCATGCCGTGGAGGTATTGCCGCTGGTCTCAGTGGTAAGCATCGTAATCATCGTCGCTGCAGTCGTTGCAGCGAGCCAGGCGAAGATCGCCGAGTCCGGCCTGTTGATCATGGCCGTGGTGATGCTGCACAACAGCTTCGGTTATCTGCTCGGTTACTTCACCGGCCGCCTGTTCAAACTGCCGTTGGCGCAGCGTAAATCCCTGGCGCTGGAAGTGGGCATGCAGAACTCCGGGCTGGGCGCCGCGCTGGCCAGTGCGCACTTTTCGCCCTTGGCGGCGGTGCCGAGCGCGCTGTTCAGCGTGTGGCACAATATTTCCGGGGCATTGTTGTCGACTTACTTTCGCAGAATGAGCGAAAAAGAGGACCGCCGCGCCCTGGAGAGCGCGCCGTAAACTTGATCACCTGATCAATTTTCGGCAAGCTACCGGGCTTCGCGGGGACGACCTCGCGACGCTCTCAAGCGCTTAATCCGGGGACGACCCCAGCTATAGAGGGGAGATCAACATGTCCTGGATCATTCTGTTTTTTGCCGGGCTGTTTGAGGTCGGCTGGGCGGTCGGCCTGAAGTACACCGACGGTTTCAGCAAGCCGCTGCCGACAGCACTGACGATCGCCGCCATGGCCATCAGCCTCGGCCTGCTGGGCCTGGCCATGAAGGAGCTGCCGCTGGGCACCGCCTATGCCATCTGGACCGGTGTGGGTGCGGTAGGCACGGTGATCGCCGGGATTATCCTGTTTGGGGAGTCCATGGCGCTGTTCAGGTTGGCGAGTGTGGCGTTGATTATTTGCGGGCTGGTTGGGCTCAAGATCAGCGCCTGAGCCACTACCGCTATCGCAGGCAAGCCAACTCCCACATTGGACGGTGTTCAGCGTTCAAATGTGGGAGCTGGCTTGCCTGCGATGAGGCCCTTACAGCCAGCAAATAACTACCTGACACTCCCGCGCAACACCCCTACCCGCGCCTGCAACTGCTCAGGCGTCGCGGCCTCCACCGCAACCGGCTCACCCGCCACCAACACCACCCGCGACCAGATCCGATGAAAGATGCCCTTGTTCGGATCGCGACTGAAAAAGCTCCCCCACAACCCCTGCAACGCCATCGGAATCACCGGCACCGGGGTCTGCTCCAGAATCCGCGTCAACCCGCTACGGAACTCATTGATCTCGCCATCGGCGGTCAGCTTGCCTTCCGGGAAGATGCACACCAACTCCCCTTCCTTCAGGTACTGGGCAATTCGCATGAAGGCCTTTTCGTAGATCTGGATATCTTCATGGCGCCCGGCAATCGGAATCGCCCCGGCCGTGCGGAAGATAAAGTTCAGCACCGGCAAACGGTAAATCTTGTAGTACATCACAAAGCGAATCGGCCGACGTACCGCGCCGCCAATCAACAGTGCATCGACAAACGACACGTGGTTGCACACCAGCAGCGCCGCGCCTTCATCCGGAATCAGCTCAAGGTTGCGATGCTCCACGCGGTACATGGAATGGCTGAGCAGCCAGATCATGAAGCGCATGGTGAACTCGGGGACGATTTTGAAGATGTAAGTGTTGACCGCAATGTTGAGCAGCGACACCACCAGAAACAACTCGGGGATCGACAGCTTGGCCACGCTCAGCAGCAGGATCGAAACGATGGCCGAAACCACCATGAACAACGCATTGAGAATATTGTTGGCCGCAATGACCCGCGCGCGCTCGTTCTCGGCCGTGCGCGACTGGATCAGCGCGTAGAGCGGCACGATATAGAAACCACCGAACACACCCAGGCCAAGGATATCGAACAACACCCACCACGCCTGACCGTAGCTGAGTACCGCCAGCCAGCTATGTTCCTGGGCCGATTGCGGAAAGCCGCCCGAGTGCCACCACAGCAGCAGGCCGAAGACCGTCAGGCCAAACGAGCCAAACGGCACCAGGCCGATCTCGACCTTACGGCCGGAGAGCTTTTCGCAGAGCATCGAGCCGACGGCGATGCCCACCGAAAACACCGTAAGGATCAGCGTCACCACAGTTTCGTCGCCGTACAACCATTCCTTGGCGTAGGCCGGGATTTGCGTGAGGTAGATCGCACCGACAAACCAGAACCACGAGTTGCCGACAATCGAGCGCGACACTGCCGGCGTCTGCCCCAGGCCCAGGCGCAAGGTGGCCCAGGATTCGCTGAAGATATTCCAGTTCAGGCGCAGCTCGGGCGTAGACGCCGCCGCCCGCGGAATGCTGCGGCTGGCCAGGTAGCCGAGCACCGCCACACCGACAATCGCCACCGCCACCAGTGGCGCGTAATTGCTCGACGACATGATGATCCCGGCGCCAATGGTGCCGGCCAGAATGGCCAGAAACGTGCCCATTTCCACCAGTCCGTTGCCGCCCACCAGCTCATCGTCGTGCAACGCCTGGGGCATGATCGAGTACTTCACCGGGCCGAACAACGCCGAATGCGTACCCATGGCAAACAGCGCCAGCAGCATCAGTTCCAGGTGGTTGAACAGAAAGCCCGTGGCGCCCACGGCCATGATCACAATCTCGCCGATCTTGATCGCGCGGATCAGCGCGTCCTTGTTGAATTTCTCGCCAAACTGCCCGGCCAGCGCCGAGAACAGGAAGAACGGCAGGATAAACAACAAGGCGCACAGGTTGACCCAGATGGAGCGGTCGCCCTCGATGGTGAGCTTGTAGAGAATCGCCAGGATCAGCGATTGCTTGAAGATGTTGTCGTTGAATGCGCCCAGTAACTGGGTGATGAAAAACGGCAGAAAGCGCCGTGTGCGCAGCAAGGTGAATTGTGAGGGGTGGCTCATCGTCCGTGTTCCTGCGTGGCCTGAAGGCGTGTAGTTTCTCAGGCCACGACTTTACCTAATCGCGCTTACTTATTCGCTAGTCCTGCAATGCATGGCGAAACAAAAAGCTCACCTTTATAGGCGCCCTGCACGGTGCGCTTGGCCACGATCAGCCACATCAGCGCCAGTGCCAGCACCAGCACGCTGCCAAAGATGCTGAAAAAGCTCAGGTGCAGCAGACTCGCCAGCTTCAGCGTGGCTAACGCGTAAACCCCCAGCGGGAAGGTAAACCCCCACCAGCCGAGGTTGAACGGAATGCCGGCGCGCAGGTAACGCAGGGTGATCAGCACCGCGATCAACATCCACCACAAACCGAAGCCCCACAGCGTGATGCCGGCTACCAAGCCCAGGCCATTGGCCATTTCGCCCACACCCGGCAAGCCATTGGCGGCGAAAATCGCCGGGGCGTCACCGCCCAACAGCAACATGCCCAGCGCACCGGTGCCGATGGGGCCAAGGGCCAACCAGCTCGATGCGGCCATATTGGCAGGCGGCAGTTTATGCAGGGCCATGCGCAACATCAGGATGGTCAGGATGCTGAACGCCACCGGCAGGGAAAACGCCCACAGCACGTAGCTGGTCACCAGCATCACCAGTTGCGCATGGGCGTCGGCCAAGTGCGGCGCCAGCAAGCCACCGCTGGCGGCAGCGACTTCGGCGGCAACCACCGGCAACAGCCAGACGGCGGTCATCTGGTCGATACTGTGTTCCTGGCGGGTGAACATCATGAACGGGATCAACACACCGCAAGCCAGGGCCATCGCCACGTCCAGCCACCATAAGGCTTCTGCCAGCGGGATCACCTCACTGCCCCAGCGCGGCAGACCAAACAGCAACAAGCCGTTGAGAATGGTGGCCAGGCCCATGGGAATGGTGCCGAAGAACATCGACACCGTGGAGTGCCCGAAGATGCGTCGCGCTTCGTGGAAGAACATCACCCAACGTGCCGCGTACAACAGGCTGAACAGCACAAACAGGCCGATGGTGAACAGCCACAGCCCTTCGGCAATAGCGTGCAAACCTGGCAGGTTGAACGGCAGTTGAGCCAAGGCCAGGGCCAGCACGCCAGTGCCCATGGTCGCGGCGAACCAGTTGGGGGTGAACTGGCGAATCACTTCCCGTGGGCGGGTCAGGTGGCTCAAGGGCTTGTAGCTGGGGGTTTTGCAGCCTGGGGGCGTGCAACTGGGAGTCGTCGTGCAGGTCATGATGGCAATCCTCTTCCTCGTATGAGGTTGAAGCCATCATAGAACCTGAACGAATATCTATATAACGGGTAATATCTCTATAAGTTATCTACTTTACAGATATACGGCAGTCACTGTATCGCCGCTTTGGCCCGCACCGAGCCCTGCAGGACCAAGCCGACCAAGGCACTCAGGGCCAGCAGTATCAGCGCCGCACCATAACCTTCAGTCGTGACGATAAGGCCGTAAACCTGACACAAGTAACCCGCCAACAGCGCTGGCAGGCAAAACGCCAAGTAGCTCAAGACATAGAACGCCGACATCAAACCGGCCCGCTCATGGGGCAACGCCAGTCCGACAATGCTGCGCACACTGCCCATGAAGCCGCCGCCAAAACCAAAACCTGCAATCACACTGGCGACAAAGAACAGCCACAAAATACCCATATGGACGGCCACCAGCAGCAACGCGACGCCCACGGCCAGCAGCCCTGCCGACAGCCGCATGATTTTATCGGCCGGGCGCTCGCGCACGCTGTAGATCATCACCGCGCCACTCAAGGTCACGACCGCCACCAGGCCGCCACCGATCAGGTGCGAAGTGGAACCGGTGGCAGCCTTGATCAGCGACGGCGCCAGGGATGAGAAGAACCCGCCCAGCGCCCACACCGCCACATTCAGCGGCATCACCAGCCATAAAGCCCGGCGCGCTTGCTGCGGCACATGCAGGGTCGGCGCCAGCGACTTCAAGGCCCCCGGAATACGGCTGACGGTTTCCGCCAGGCGCCACACATACACAGCCTGCAACACCATCAACCCCAACAGCGTGAAGTAAATCAATTGGGTCGGACGCGGCGCGAACTCCACCAGTAGGCCACTGCCCAGCCCGCCGCTGGCCATGCCCAACAGCGGCGCCAGGCTATTGAGCATCGGGCCGCGATGGCGGTCGGTGTCGAGCAAGGTCGCACTCAGCACCGCCGTGGCCATGCCGGTGGCGAAACCTTGCAGCGCGCGGGCGGCAATCAGGTGCGCGGTGCTGTCGGCGTTGATAAACAGCAGCATCGCCGCAATATTGAGCAGCAATGCGACGAAAATCACCGGCTTGCGCCCCAGGTGATCCGACAGTGAACCCACGGTCAGCAACGCTGCCAACAGGCTGACGGCGTATACGCCGAAAATCACCGTGAGCATTGTCGCGGAGAAATGCAGGTTTTCCTGATACACCTGATACAACGGCGTCGGCGCGCTGGACGCGGCGAGGAAGGTCAACACCGTGATGACCAGGAACGCCAGGCTGGACCGCTGGGAAATAACGCGAGACATGGGCACACTCCACTAAAGCTAATACTTTGCTTTTGCGCAGTGTGCTACCGGCGCGCGCTTAAAGCAAATTCTTTGTGTTAAGGTTTTACGCATGGCGATAAAAGAAGGCCTTCGCCCGGGAGGCCGCAGTGCCCGGGTCCAAGAATCGGTGCATTCAGCAGTGCGTGAGCTGTTGGAAGCCCATGAGCGCTCCAGCGTTACCGTACCGATGATTGCGACGCGCGCAGGCGTCACGCCCTCGACCATTTACCGGCGCTGGGGCGACTTATCCGTGCTGTTGGCCGATGTGGCCCTGGCCCGCATGCGCCCCGACTGTGAGCCGGCGAATACCGGCAGCCTGCGCGGTGATCTGCGGGCCTGGGCCGAGCAATACCTGGATGAAATGAGCTCCGAGCCAGGGCGCAACATGATGCGTGACCTGCAGAGCATGATCACACCGGGTTATTGCGTGAGCATTCTGAGTGGGCAGCTTCAGACGATTATCGATCGCTACCCACAGAGTACGCCGCCGAGCGTGGACCATTTGATCAACCTGCTGGCGGCGCCGACGGTGTTTCGCATTTTGTTCTCGACCGAACCGCTGACGGTGCAAGAGCTGCACGGACTGATCGAGCTGGCACTTAAAGGTTAAAGCTCTGCACAAAACCAAAGGTGGGAGCTGGCTTGCCTGCGATGGCGGTCTGTCAGTTAAACAATGGCTGCCTGACCCATCGCTATCGCAGGCAAGCCAGCTCCCACATTGACCCTGCCTGCAGTCAATAAAAAACGGCCTCACTTGGAGGCCGTTTTTTATTGCAGCTAACGGCTTAGGTACGCATCCCGCGCCCACTCACCAGCAACCGCGCACAGCCGACATACAGCACCACGGTCGCCACCAGCATAAAGGTGATCGCCACGCTGATCTTGATATCCGACACGCCCAGGATGCCGTAGCGGAAGGCGTTGACCATATGCAACACCGGGTTGGCCAGCGACACGGTCTGCCAGAACGGCGGCAGCAAGGTAATGGAGTAGAACACCCCGCCCAGGTAGGTCAGCGGGGTCAGCACGAACGTCGGGATGATCGAAATATCATCGAAGTTGCGGGCAAACACGGCGTTGATGAACCCCAGCAGCGAAAAGATCGTTGCCGTCAGTACCACCACCAGCAGGGTGACCCCCAGGTGATGCACCTGCAGGTGGGTGAAGAACAGCGACAGCAAGGTCACGATCACACCCACCATCAAGCCGCGCAGCACGCCACCCAGGGTGTAGCCGATCAGGATGGTGTGCGGCGACACCGGCGAGACCATCAGTTCTTCGATGGAGCGCTGGAACTTGCTGCCGAAAAAGCTCGACACCACGTTGCCGTAGGAGTTGGTGATCACCGACATCATGATCAGGCCCGGCACGATGTACTCCATGTAGGTGAAGCCACCCATGTCGCCGATCTGGCGGCCGATGAGGTTACCGAAGATCACGAAGTACAAGACCATGGTGATCGCCGGCGGCAGCAGGGTCTGCGGCCAGATCCGGGTAAAGCGCTTCACTTCGCGGTAAACGATGGTCTGCAGTGCGACGAGGTTGGGTTGCAGTTCGGAACTCATACCGCCACCTTCGCCAGATTTTTCTCCACCAGGGACACGAACAACTCCTCAAGGCGATTGGTTTTGTTACGCAGGCTCAGCACTTCGATGCTCTGGGCCGCCAACTGGGTGAACAACGCGGTGATGCCCATGGCCTTGTCCACCTGCACTTCCAGGGTGTGGTCATCGACCAGGCGGCTTGGGTAGCCGAGCAGTTGCGGCGCCACCGACAGGTTGTTTTTCAGGTCCAGCAGGAAGGTTTCCACATGCAACTGGCCCAGCAGGTTGCGCATGCTGGTGTTCTCGACAATGGTGCCGTGGTCGATGATGCCGATGTTGCGGCACAGCTGCTCAGCCTCTTCCAGGTAATGGGTGGTGAGGATGATGGTGATGCCCTTCTCGTTCAGCTCGGTGAGGAAGGTCCACATCGAACGGCGCAGCTCGATATCCACACCGGCGGTCGGCTCATCGAGGATCAACAGGCGCGGTTCATGCACCAACGCGCGAGCGATCATCAGGCGGCGCTTCATACCGCCGGACAGCGAACGCGACGGCACGTCGCGCTTGTCCCACAGGCCCAACTGAGTCAGGTACTGCTCGGCGCGTTCCTTGGCGATTTTCGCCGGGATGCCGTAATAGCCGGCCTGGGTCACGACGATGTCGAAGGTCTTTTCAAACTGGTTGAAGTTGAATTCCTGGGGCACCACGCCGATGGAGCGCTTGAGCGCCGCCGGGGATTTGTCCAGGTCATGGCCAAAGATATTCACCGAGCCACTGGTTTTGTTGACCAGGGTCGAGAGGATGCCGATGGTGGTGGATTTGCCGGCACCGTTGGGGCCGAGCAAGGCGAAGAAGTCACCTTCGGCAACGTCCAGATCGATACCACTCAGGGCCTGGAAACCGTTGCCGTAGGTTTTGGTTAGCTGCCGGATGGACAGAGCGGAACTCATATCGGATTACGCACCAGAGAAGGGAATAGAAAGAGTAGATGAGCGCGCAGCGCATGTAGTTCAACGGCGGCGCATGACAAGCATGGTGCTTGCCCGCGCCGCACAAGTACAGTCACCTGTATTAATAGTCAGTATTAAGTCAACGCGGTCATCACGGCCTTGCGGTAGGCCGGGCGATCTTTGAGGCGCTGGTACCAGGCCTCTAGATGGGGCATTGCCGGGCGCTCGATGGGCATCTCGAACCAGGCGTAGGCAAAGCAGCCCAAGGGGATATCGCCCATGCCGAAATGCTGGCCGCTGAGGTAGGGTTGCTCGGCGAGGGCCTGGTCAACGGTGTTAAGCGCATCGATACAGGCTTGGCGCCCGGCATTGATGCTGTCCCAGTTCTGTTTTTCCGCCGGGGTACGCAGGATGCCCCAGAACACCGCCTTGAACGGATCGGCGAGCGTGGACGTGGTCCAGTCCATCCACTTCTCGGCGCTGGCCCGGGCTTGCAGGTCGCTCGGGTAAAAATCCGACGCGCTCTTGGCGCACAGATAACGCACGATGGTGTTGGATTCCCACAACACAAAGTCGCCGTCTTCGATCATCGGCACCCGGCCATTGGGGTTCAAGGCCCGGTATTGCGGCGTGTCGACCACACCAAAAGCTCCGCCCGCATCAATTGCCTCATAGTCCAGGCCGAGTTCCTCGGCGCACCACAGTGCCTTCCTGACGTTTGATGAATTTTTACGACCCCAGATTTTCAGCATGACCGCGCCTTATCGTTGATGAACATGGCTTGATGAACGCAGCAGCATACGCCGGTTCACCTGCGGCTTAAATCGCTGTGCATATCGCTGTGCATGTCCTTCAGCGAGATCGGCGTGTCGTCGGCAAACAGGTGCGGGTAACACTGCTGAATATGCGCGAAAAAAAACGCTTCGGGCACGTCGCTGAACTGGCCGTGGTCCAGCACATATTCCATCGAGCGCCGGCCCTGGCGGTTGAAGGCGTGGAACACGCTGTCGTTGACGCCATCGAACGCCAGCGGTGGCACGTCGAACAACTCGCACAGTTGACTGTTGAACGCCGGCGTGGCCTTGACCCAACGACCGTGCAGGTACAACTCGGTATAGCCGTGCATGGCGAACACATCACTTTTAAGCAGCGCGAGCAGGCGTGGTGTCGATAAATGATTGCGCACATCCGCCAGGCCAATGCGCGCCGGGATCCCGCAATGACGGGCACAGGCGGCCAACAAGGTGGCCTTGGGTACACAGTAGCTCTCGCCGGTGGCCAGGGCAAAGCTGGCACTGAGGGTATTTGGATCACGGCTGAAGGTGTACGGGTTGTAGCGAATCGCCTCACGCACGGCGTAGTAGAGACTGACCGCCTGGTCACTTAAATCCGGGCGGGTTCCGCGATGTTTTTCGGCGAACTCCACCACCGCAGGGTGGTCACTATCGATGAAGCGGCTGGGATTCAAGTACGTATCCATGAGCTTTATCTCCAAGGGAAGCCTTGAGTCTAACGACAGGCCTGCCGTGGAGATAACGACGATTCGGCCAAATGTCGGCGTGCGCCAGCACAACTCGTTACACCCTCGCCACCGCGCTTTTTCGGATGCCGACTAAGCTCCATGGTGGTTTCGCCCTTGGTTTCACGGAGGATTGAATATGCTGTTGTTGTGGATACTGGTTCTGGTGGTCGGCATTGCCTACCTGGCACACCGCCGCACCGCGCCCCTGCCCGCGCTGGGCGTGGTTGCCGTCTACCTGCTGGCGATGGGCGCCTGGAGCCATGCACCGGGTTGGCTGCTGGTCATCCTCTGGGTACTGATCGCCGCCGTGGCCGTGCCCCTGTTGCGGCCCGACCTGCGCCGCCAATACTTCACCAAGCCGCTGTTCAGCTGGTTCCAGAAAGTCCTGCCGCCGATGTCCGAGACCGAGCGCGACGCCATCGACGCCGGCACCGTGTGGTGGGACGGCGAACTGTTCAGCGGTCGCCCCGATTGGGATAAATTGCTGGCCTACCCCAAGGCGCAACTGACTGAAGAAGAACAAGCGTTTATCGACGGCCCTACCGAAGAGCTCTGCGCGATGGTCAGCGACTGGGAAATCGGCCAGGCCATGGACCTGCCGCCCGCCGCCTGGGAGCACATCAAAACCCACGGTTTCTTCGCCCTGATCATTCCCAAGGAATATGGCGGCAAGGGTTTCTCCGCCTATGCCCACTCCCAGGTCGCGATGAAACTCGCCACCCGCAGCGGCGACCTCGCCTCCACCGTGATGGTCCCCAACTCCCTCGGCCCGGCCGAGCTGCTGCTGCATTACGGCACCGACGAACAACGCAACCACTACCTGCCACGTCTGGCTCGTGGCGACGATATCCCCTGCTTCGCCCTCACCGGCCCACTGGCCGGCTCCGACGCCGGCGCCATGCCCGACACCGGCGTGATCTGCAAAGGTGAATGGGAAGGCAAGGAAACCCTCGGCCTGCGCCTGAACTGGGAAAAGCGCTATATCACCCTCGGCCCGGTCGCGACCCTCCTCGGCCTGGCCTTCAAGGCCCATGACCCGGACCACTTGTTGGGTGAGGAAGAAGACCTGGGCATCAGCCTGGCGCTGATCCCCACCGACACGCCCGGCGTGGAAATCGGCCGTCGCCACCTGCCGTTGGGCGCCGCCTTTATGAACGGCCCCAACTCCGGCAAGGACGTGTTCATCCCCCTGGAATTCCTTATCGGTGGCCAGGAAATGCTCGGCAAGGGCTGGATGATGCTGATGAACTGCCTGTCGGTCGGCCGTTCGATCTCCCTGCCTGCGGTCGGTACCGGCGCGGCCAAGTTCACCAGTTTGGTGACCGGCCAATACGCTCAAGTGCGCGAGCAATTCAACGTGCCGCTGTCGGCCTTTGAAGGTATCCAGGAAGCCCTGGCGCGCATTGGCGGCAACGCCTGGCTGATGGACAGCGCGCGCATGCTCACCGCCAACGCGGTCGACCTGGGCGAAAAGCCTTCGGTGTTGTCGGCGATTCTCAAGTACCACCTCACCGAGCGCGGTCGCGAGTGCATCAGCCACGCCATGGATGTGCACGGCGGCAAGGGCATCATCATGGGCCCCAACAACTACCTGGGCCGCAACTGGCAAGGCGCGCCGATCTTCATCACAGTGGAAGGCGCGAATATCCTCTCGCGCAACCTGATGATCTTTGGCCAGGGCGCGATCCGCTGCCACCCGTTCGTGCTTAAGGAAATGGCCCTGGCCGGTCGTGAAGACCATGACCAGGCGCTCAAGGAATTTGACGGCCTGCTGATGCAACATATCGGATTTGCCGTGAGTAACGCCGCCAGCACGTTGGTGCTGAACCTCGGCATCGGCCACTTCGAGAAGGCACCGGGTAACCGCTTGAGCCAGGGCTACTTCCGCGCACTGAACCGTCAGGCCGCCGCATTCGCCCTGCTCGCCGACTTGAGCATGATGTTGCTCGGCGGCGAGCTGAAACGCCGCGAACGCCTGTCGGCACGCCTGGGTGATGTGCTGAGCCATATGTACCTGGCCTCGGCCGCGCTCAAGCGTTATCACGACCTGGATTCGCCGGATCACCTGGAGCCGCTGTTTGCCTGGGCCATGGAAGAAAGCCTCGGTGAGTCGGAGCGTGCCCTGGATGAGCTGCTGAGCAACTTCCCGAACAAGGTCCTCGGTTGCCTGCTGCGGGTGATCGTGTTCCCGTTCGGCCGTCGTCACACCGGGCCGTCCGATGCTTTAGACGCCGAAGTGGCTGCGGTGATTGGCCGTGCCAAAGGCGACCCGACCCTGGAAGAGTTGCTGGCGGGTTGCTATCGCCCGCAATCGGCAGAAGACCCGGTGGGTGCCCTGCAACATGCCTACGACCTGCTGGGTGCCAGCCACCCCTTGCAGAAAAAACTCCACACCGCGCTCAAAAGCGGCCAGGTCAAACCGGCCGCCGGCGAGCATGCCATCGACGCGGCGCTGCACGCGGGCGTATTGCAACCGGCCGAAGCGCAAACCCTGCGCGACGCCGAAGCCGCGCGCCGCAAGGTGATCGATGTGGATGATTTCAGCAAGGAAGAGCTGACCCAGGCTGAGGGTAAAGTGCGCTGACCGCTCACACCCTATAAAGCTAAGGTCATATAAATACGGGCGCGAGAGGCATATACTCTCGCGCCCGTTTTTGCTTTAGAGGACTTATCTCGTGTCCAACGTCGTTGCCGATCATCTCGTCTTGCTCGACCACTTGCGCAGCATCCTGGTTGCCGTCGGCGAAGCCGAACAGGTGCCCGAGGAAAGCCACACCCTGTTCCTGGAGCGCTTCGACGAATTGCGCGCCCTGCTGCCGATCGACCCGATCGAGAGCCAATACCTGGGCCAGGACCTGATGAGCCAGGTCATTCTGCGCTACCCGCAAATCGCCCACTTGGTGCCACGCGACCTGCTGTGGTTCTTCGGCGGTGATTGCCTGCACTTCATGCCCGATGAAGAACTGGACCTGTACCAGGCCCTGGAAGAACGTCGTTTTGAAGCCGAACAGAACGATGAACCGTTCGACTGGAACCAAGAAAAACAGCTGCTGGCCATGCCGCAGGATCAGAGTAAGCACTGATTTTTTCAGAACGCCGAGATCTAAATGTGTGGGCTGGCTTGTGTGGGAGCTGGCTTGCCTGCGATGCAGGCGACTCGGTCTATCAGTTAAACCGAGGCGATACAATCGCAGGCAAGCCAGCTCCCACACAAGCCAGCTCCCACAGTTGGACCGCACTCCTACCTTCGGCGCAGTGTCGGCTCCTTCGCCATGCACTCCACCAGATAATCAATAAACACCCGCAACTTCGGTGGCAGATACCGCGTGGGCGAATGCAGCAACCACGCCTCACCATGGTAGGACGCAATAAAATCCCACTCGGGCAATACCTGCACCAGGCTCCCCGCCGCCAAGGCATGCCGCGCCGTGAAGTACGGCAAGCTGCCAATCCCCACATGCTGCAACACCGCATCCAGGCGCACGCCGGTGTGGTTCGCGGCGTAGCGCCCGCGCACGCCCACGGTCACCGCCTTGGCACCCTGACGAAACTTCCAGCGTGAATCCCCCGGCGTTTCGCCCAGGTAAATGCAGCTGTGTTCCAGCAAATCATGGGGATGTTCAGGCGTACCCTGCTCGGCCAGGTACTGCGGCGTGGCACACAACAGGTGCTCGATGGGTAACAGTTGGCGGCCGACCAAGCCCGGCGGCGGGCTGTCGGTGATGCGGATGCTGAGGTCCACATTGTCGTCGATCAGGTCCACATGCCGGTCTTCCAGGATCAATTGCACATCCACCTTGGGATAGCGCCGCAAGAACTCCGGCATATGCGGGTGCACCACAAACCGGCCCACCGCCTTGGGCACGCTGACCCGCACCAGGCCTTCGGCTTCATGGGTGAACTGGCCACTGATCTCCATCACCGAGCGCGCCGCGTTGACCATCTCCTGGCAACGCTTGAACACCTCTTCGCCGCCTTCGCTCAAGCGCAATTTACGCGTGGTGCGTTGCAGCAAGCGTGTCGCCAGCGCCTGTTCGAGACGCGAGATACTGCGGCTCACGGCCGAGGGCGAAACGCTCAGTTGTCGCGCCGCTTCGGAGAAACTGCCGGTCTCCACGACTTTGACGAAAATCGCCATTTCACCCAGCAGTGGCAAAGGAAGATTGATGCTCATGACGCACAGGTCCATTGATAATTGAACGGATTATCACCCATCCATGCACTATTTATACTGCCCGTAGAACCCTGATGCGGATGTAAATGATGACCGAGCGCCTGTTTTTCACCCACGACCACCTGACCGCCGAGCTTGAAGTGCTGAGCTGTACACCCCACGAAGGCCTGTTCGCGGTCACCCTGCAGTCGACGATTTTTCATCCCCAAGGCGGCGGGCAACCCTTTGATACCGGTTGGCTGGGCGACAGCCAGGTGCTGCGCGTGACTCAAGAGGCTGACCGCGTGGTGCATTACGTGGACCAGCCTGTGCAGCCCGGCCCGATCAGCGCACGGGTCGACGAACAACGCCGTGCCCTGTACACGCGCCTGCATTCGGCCGGGCACCTGATCGGCAATGCGGGAGAAAGCTTCGGTTGGATGCCGATCAAAGCCCACCATTGGCCGGGCGAGTGCAAAATCACCTTTATCCGTGGCGAAATGGCCCAGGCCATCGACGCCGAGGCGATCCAGCAACAGGTCAACCAATGGATCGCCGCCGACTACCCGCGCCATATGACCCTGGAAGACGGCGCCCGCGAAGTGGGTTTCGGCGAACTGCCCGCCTACGCCTGCGGCGGCACCCATGTGCAAGCGTTGAGTGAGCTGGGCCAGGTGACCATCCTGGCCCTGTCGGAGAAAAAAGGCGCGCTGTCGGTGCGTTACGAAATCAACTGACAGACCACGCGGCTTTTGTGGTCACCGGGCTGTTGTGATGAGCAGGCTGTTGTGGCGAGCGGGCTTGCCCCGCGTTGGGGCGCGAAGCGGCCCTAATACAGTCACCGCGTTTTTTCAGGCAAACATAAGCGCCTGGTTTTGGGGCCGCTTCGCAGCCCAACGCGGGGCAAGCCCGCTCGCCACAACAGCCTGCTCGCCACAAATCCCCCCCGCGCTCGCCACGTTGAGTATTTACACCCTACAAGTGCGCTAAACCGCAATCGCGCCCGCCCGCCCCGGCTCCACCACAAACGACTTGAGGGTCGACACCGCGGCGTTGGGGTCGCGGGGGTCAGTTATCACCCGAAAGTTCGTCAGCATCTTCTGCTCCGCAAGCTCCACCGACACATACCCACGCTGGCGGCTGTCGAAAAACTTCACATGCGGGTTAAGCGGCAGGATTTTGCTGAACGCTTCAAAGGGCGGGCCATCGGAGGTCACCGAGCTGCCGACAAACTCAGTGGCGATCACTGGCGAGTCCGGGTTGTTGGCGTCGGCGTGCAGGTCAGTGGTCCAGAACGAATGGATATCACCGCCCCAGAACACCGGGTTGCTGACCTTGTGACGCCCGATGGACGCCAGCATGCGTGAACGATTGGCCACGTAGCCGTCCCAACCATCGGTCCAATGGCCCACCTTGTGGTTGCTCAGGTCGCGCTGGAGCAAGGGTGCCACCAGCAAGTCCTGAGCGATCACATTCCACTGTGCCTGCGACTGGGCAAAGCCCTGGTCCAGCCAGGCTTCCTGTTGCCAACCCAGCATGGTGCGGCCGAGATCACGCAGGTCGCTGCAAGTGTTGGCGGCGATATGCCCCTGATGGCTGCCGTTGGCCTGGATGCAGGGTTGCTCGGAGCGATACTGGCGCCCATCCAACACATGAAAACGCGCCAGCCGACCGTAATCCAGGCGCCGGTAAATGCGCATGTCCGGCCCCTTCGGCACACTGCTGGCGCGCAGCGGCATGTGCTCGTAAAACGCCTGGTACGCCGCCGCCCGCTGCTGAAGAAATTGCGCCACGGGAATCTTCGGGTCCTGGGACCAGCGGTTGGCGTAGTCATTCTGCACTTCGTGGTCATCCCAGGTCGCCACGCTGGGGGCGGCCGCGTGCAGGGCTTGCAGGTCCGGATCGGTTTTGTACAGCGCGTAGCGGTTGCGGTAGTCGCTCAAGCTCACCGCGTTGCCGCTGCCGTGGGCCCGAAAGACTTTCCCCGAGTCGGCGGCGTAAGAGCTGTCGTAAATGTAGTCCCCGAGAAAAAACACCAGGTCAGGTTGCTCTGCGGCTAAATGGCGATAGGCGCTGAAGTAACCGCGCTCCCAATGCGAGCAGGAAACAAACCCCAGCCGAGCCGAGGCCATCGCCTGCAAAGGTGGCGTGGTACGTGCCTGGCCCACCGGGCTCTGCGCGCCGAGGCCTTCAAACTGGTACCAATACGGCCGGCCCGCCGCAAGCCCGGCCACTTCAACATGCACCGAATGGGCGAACCGCTCAGTCGCCAAGACCTCACCCTGCTTCACGATACGCGTCATCGCCGCATCACTGGCCACCCACCATCGCACTGGCACCGCGCGGCTCAAGCCGCCCTGCCCATCCGCTGCGTTGAACAACGGCGCCAGGCGCGTCCATATCACGAAACCATCCGGCAGCGGGTCGCCCGAAGCCACGCCAAGGGTGAACGGGTAATCCACCCCGGCACTGCGCGCAAACGGGCTGAGGATTGAAAACGCGGTAGCGACCGCCAGCCCGGTAAGGACTCGCCGCCTGCCGTGGTCCACTGCGTCATTCACAACGCGCGCTCCCAGTCCTCACGCACGGTGGCAAAGCCCAGCAGGTCTTCGTACACGCCATTTTTGAGAAACGCCTGACGCAGGCAACCCTCGTAGCGCAGGCCGATTTTCTGCATCACTCGCGCCGATTCCTTGTTGCGGCCAAAGCATTGGCTGCCGACACGCTGCAGCCCAAGCTCGGTGAAGCCAAAACCCATCATCGCGCTCGCCGCCTCAGCGGCATACCCCAGGTTACGCGCATGCGCCGCGACCCAGCCGCCCAAATGCCCTGCGTGATGACGAGCGTTAAGGCGCAGGCTGACCATGCCAACCAACTCACCGGTTTCACGCACATGCATGCCCAGGTTCAACAACTCGCCCGACCGATATTTGTCTGCGGCCCCGGCAATAAAACTCTGTGCAGTTTCCAAGGTATAGGGCGACGGAATGTTGGCCGTGTTGTCAGCGATTTTCGGCCCGTTGGCGAGCATGAAGAGCACCTCGGCCTGGTCCATTTCCAGCGCCCGCAATAGTAGTCGCGGGGTCGACAATTGAGGCAGTGCAGTGGTCATACGCGGCAGCTCTTCAAGTAAATTTTCCCAGAATGTACTGCCTTCGTGTCAATTGCATTACGTCACAAACCCTAAGGTAAAAACTCTGAAAGACACGTCCTAGAGCCGTCAAAACGTCAATTAAAGTTAACCATTCGGTCATTTTTGGTTGTTAGCGTGTCGCCCCTAATTCAACGACGGGGTAACAGAATGAGAACCTGGGATGAACCCAAGAAACGCAAGGCACATATCGAGTTGATCCCCATGATCGACGTGATGATGTTCCTCCTGGTGTTTTTCGTACTGGTGAGTTTGAACGTGATCCCCGCACTCGGCATGAAGACCCAACTGCCCAGCGCCAGCAGCTCGCAGCAACTCAAGCCGCAGAATAAATTCATCCTGACCCTGGGCCTGGAAGGCCAGTTGCAACTCGACGGCAAGGCCCTCACGGTCGATGCGTTGGTGCCGGCACTGAAGGCTGCAGAAAAGCCTGATACCAAGTCGACCATCATCGTCAACAGCGACAAAGGCGTAGAGGTTTCGCGCCTGGTGGAAGTCATGGACACCCTGCGCCTGGGTGGCTTTACCTCCGTGTCCATTGCCACGCGTAAGTCTTGATCATGTATGTACTGTTTCGTGCGCGTCAGCTGCTGGGCAGTGTCCCGGCCCTGATCGCCCTGGTGCTGATTGCACTGGGTATCCAGTCCCAACCGTTGAAAATCCAGCCGCAGTACGACGAGTCGGCGGTCGAGCTGGCCCTGGTCGAACCCGAGCCCGAAGTGGTTCCCGAGCCTGTGGTCGAGCAAGAGCCGCCACCGCCGGTGATCGAGGACGAAGAAGCCGAACCGGCCCCGCCGCCACCACCGCCCAAACCCTTGCCAAAACCTGAACCCAAGCCCAAGCCGGTGCCCAAACCCAAGCCCGTGGTGGCTGCCAAACCGACTCCCACGCCAGCGCCAGTCGCACCCGTCGCGGCCAAGCCGGTACAGGCCGCCGTTGCGCCGACACCTGCGCCGCCCGCGCCACCGGCACCGCCCAAAGTGGATGGCCAGGCCCTGGAAGGCGGTTACCTCAAGGGGCTGCGCAACGAGCTGGACACGTACAAGCAATACCCCACCGGGCGCCAGGCGTCCCTCGAGCGCCCCAGTGGCGAGGTGGTGGTGTGGTTGATGGTGGATCGACAAGGCCGCGTCCTTGATGCCGGGATCCAGACCCCGGCGCCGAGCATGCTGCTCAATCGGGCCGCTACCAATAGCCTGCGCCGCATCAAGCAGGTCAAGCCGTTCCCCGAACAAGCCTTCGGTGGACGTAACGAGCAACGCTTCACCGCCACCTTCAACTACAGCGTGCAATAAGCACCGACACCAGGACGACAGTGATGAGGTTCACACGTATTCATCTGGCACTTGTTGCCGCGACGAGCATGACCCATGGAGTGGTCATGGCTGATACCAGTGACAGTGACGTCGGCACGATCGGAGTTCAGGGAGGCAAGGCAACCGCGGGGGGCGGTTACATGGTCCAGGAAGAGAGCGCCAAGGGCCGCTCGACCATCACCAAGGAAGCGTTGGACAAACAAACCGCCACCGGCAACGCCATCGACAAGCTCAAATACACGCCGGGCCTGAACATCTCCAGTGAGGACAACACCGGTCTGTCGGGCTTTCGCTTCACCATGCGCGGCATGAACTCCGACCAGGTCGGTATGTCGGTGGATGGCATGCCGATCAACGACTCCGGCAACTACGCGCTGTACTCCAACCTGCTCGGCGATCCGGAAAACATCGACCAGATCTTCGTCACCCAGGGCTCGTCGGAAGCCGACGGCCCGCACATCGGTTCCAGTGGCGGCAACATCGGTATCGTGACGATTCGCCCGACCAAGGAAACCGGTGCGTTCGTTAAACAAGTGGTGGGCAGCAACGCCACCCGCAAGACCTTCGCGCGCCTGAACACCGGCGAAGTCAACGGCCTCTCCAACTGGCTGTCGGCGTCCCACACCGAAGGCCAGATGTGGCGCGGCTCGGGCGCGGTGCGTGCGGACAAGGTGGAGTGGAACAGCTTTTTCGACGCCGGCAACGGCAACACCGCCAACCTGATCCTCAAGTACCACGAGCAGGACAACAACAGTTACAGCCAATTGACCAAGGCGCAGTTCCAGCAGTTCGGCCGCCAGTATGACCCGTACCCGGCCAAGCCGGCGCTGGGCTCCAACGGCAAGATCAGCAGCTATTACGACCTGGCACAGAACCCGTTCCAGACCTTCACCGCCGTGCTCAACACCCAGTACAAGCTGAGCGACAACCTGTCGCTCTCGGTGATCCCGTATTACTACTACGGCAACGGCAGCGGCGTGGGCTCCTCCGCCTATGCGCTCAACAGCGGTTCCAACAAAGGCGGCGTATTCGACCTCGGCAACCTGCCGACGCAGGCCCAATACAACGCCGACGGCTCCGCGACGACGGGCGTCTACTACCGCCCTTCGCGCACCCAGACCTGGCGCCCGGGCATCACCACCAAGCTGAACTGGGACCTGGGCGACCACAGCCTGCAATTCGGCTACTGGTACGAGCGCGCCCGCCAAAGCCAGACCCAGCCGTTCATTGCCCTCAAGAACAGCGGCAAGCCCAGCGACACTTGGCCGGACGCCAGCTCCGTGGTCGACGCCAATGGCAACACCGTACAAGGCCGCGACCGCTACACCGTAACGCCAGCGCAAAAAGTCTGGGCTCAGGACACCTGGTACATCAACTCGGACTGGACCCTGATCGCGGGCCTTGCCTACATGAATGTCGAGCGTGAGGGCACCAACCACGGCAGCCTCACCGAGCAACCGGGCAAGGCCAACCAGACCTACAACAAGCTGCTGCCCAACGCCGGTCTGAAATACCAGCTCGACGAACGTGACCAGTTGTTCTACAGCCTCTCGCGCAACATGCGTATCCCGCAGAACTACGTGCTGTACGACAAAGGCGTGGGTTCCCTGGACTCCAAGCCGGAACTGAGCTGGAACCAGGAACTGGGCTGGCGCTACACCGGCGAAGACATGACCCTCGCCGCCACCCTGTTCTACATGCAGTTCAAGAACCGCCAGCTCACGTCCCTGGACAGCAACGGCGATTCGGCCGACATCAACGCCGGCACCGTGATCAACAAAGGCCTGGAACTGGAGTGGAGCGGCAAGCTGCCGCACAACTTCAATTACTACACCTCCTACACCTACACCAGCTCCAAGCAGCAGGACGACCTGACCGTCTTCAGCGCCGGCAAACCGATCGTACTGCCCACCAGCGGCAAGCAGTTCGCCAACGTGCCGGCCAACATGCTGGCGGCCAACATCGGCTATGACGACGGGCGCTTCTACGGCACCTTCGGCGGCAAATTCACCAGCAAGCTCTACGGTGACCTGACCAACGACGAAGCCATTTCGGCGCGCACCGTTTTCAACCTCGGCGCCGGTATCTACCTGCCCGTGGACAAGAAAGTGGTCAAGGACGCCACCCTGCGCCTGAACGTCGACAACCTGTTTGACAAGAAGTACCTGGACGGCGTGTACACCACCAAGACCAACGCGGCGAGCTACAGCGGTTTCCGCGATGGCGACCCGGCTTACATCGTCGGCCTGGACCGTACCGTCACGGTTTCCCTGGAAGCGAATTTCTGATTAATCACCTGAGAGGAACACACTCATGGACATGGACCTGCTGCACCAAATCACCTTCTATGTGATGTACGCCGCGATGGCGATTGCGATCTTCATCACCATCGAACGGGGCATCTACTTCGCTTACGTGCGCCGCCAGGCCCGCGCCCTGACCGACGTGCTGGGCGCCAACGTGCACAGCGAGCGCGACTTGCCAGAAAGCCTCACCCGCCGCGACAGCCTGCCCCTGAACATGGTGCTGCCGATCCTCGCGCAAAAGGCCTCCAACGGCTCGCGCAAAGACCTGGACGATGAAATCGAAACCCAGTACCTCAAGACCCGCGCACCGCTGTCGCGTAGCCTGTGGATCATCGAGACCATCACCACCGCCGCGCCATTGCTGGGCCTGCTGGGCACCATCCTCGGCATCATCGACACCTTCAAGGCGCTGGCCAGCGCCGGCGTGTCCGACCCGGGCCAGATCTCCGGTGGCATCGGCACGGCCTTGTTCGCCACCGGCCTGGGTATCGCCATCGCGCTGTTCTGCGTGGTGTTCCACAACTTCTTCCAGGACAGCCTGGAGCGCATCAACGACCAGCTGAAAATCCTGCTGATCCGTGCGGCCACCGGCGCCCGTGTACAGGGTGAAGTACCGCATCTGGTGCCAACGCCGTTGCACACCCGCACTGCATGACCTTCAGGGCGGGCGCATGATGCGCCCGCCTTTCTTTTTGCCCCGATGAGACGCCTATGTCCCTCTCGATAAAGTTGCGTATCGCAGGCCTGACCGGCCTTCTGTTGAGTCCGCTTGCCCAGGCGGACTTTTCAATTCCAGGGTTTGAACTGGTACACACCGTGCCGGTGGACACTGCGCTGGGGACTGCCGACTTGCGCCAGCCAGGGCCGGTGTGGATCGAGCTGTTTGACGGCGCAAAAAGCAGCATTGATATCGGCCAGTTCTACGCGGCCGACCATCCCGGTTCGGTGATGGACAAGGTGATCGAGCATCTGGAAGCTGCCGGCAAACGGGGTGTGAAGATTCGCTTTCTGCTGGAGGAAAAAGGTATTCGGCTGTCGGAGGCGTCTACGCTGGAACGCCTGCGCGCAATTCCTAACCTGACCTTTCGCGTGCTGGCCTATGGGCAGTTGAGCGGCGGGATCATCCACGCCAAATACATGGTGGTGGACGGCAAGCAGGCGTTTGTCGGCAGCCAGAATTTCGATTGGCGCTCGCTGGAGCATATCCATGAAACCGGGCTGCGCATCAGCGATGCCAGCGTAGTCAGCCAGGTGCAGGCGATCTTCAACCAGGACTGGCAGGCCCAGGCCGCCCTCGCAGACAAACAAGCTGTGCCGCTGCCTGCCGCAAGCCCGGAGCCTGCGCGCACCGGCAACTACCTGGTGGCCAGCCCGCAACGCTACAACCCGCCCGGCGTGGGCGACTCACAACTGGAACTGCCGCGCCTGCTAAGCGAGGCCAAGAAAGAAGTGCGCGTGCAATTGCTCGACTACGCACCGCTGTCCTACGGGCCGGATAGAACCCGCCCCTACTACGCAGTGATCGACAACGCCGTGCGCGCCGCCGCTGCACGTGGGGTGTCGGTCAAGCTGATGGTGTCCAACTGGAACACCGACAAGCTGGAACTGCCCTACCTCAAAAGCCTGGCCGTGCTGCCCAACGTCGAGGTCAAGATCGTCACCCTGCCCGAAGCCAAACAAGGGTTTATTCCGTATGCGCGGGTGATCCACAGCAAGACCATGGAGATCGACGGGCAAGTGGCCTGGGTAGGCACCAGCAATTGGTTGGGCGGGTATCTGGATAACTCGCGCAACCTGGAAGTGGTGATGCACGACGCGGCGATGGCCAAGCGCATCGGGCAGTTGCACGAGCAGTTGTGGGATGGCCCGTATGCCAAGGCATTGGACGTGACGGCACCGTATCCGGAGCCGCATCCGGGTAAGCCTTGAGCACCCATTTCAAACTTCACTGTAACCCCCTGTGGGAGCTGGCTTGCCTGCGATGGCGGACTGTCAGTCGACAACTTCATTGCTGATCCACCGCTATCGCAGGCAAGCCAGCTCCCACATTTGGTTGCTGGGTGACTCTAAAAATCGAGTAGGGCATTTCCTACACCAAGGCTCCCTATCCCGGCCTTGGTGATGGTAGTGTGTGGAAATGTTTCTGACAGATCGATCAGAAACCTCTTACTCACCGCCTGCAAAGGAATGCCTCTAACCATGCACTTTCCACTCAAGAAACTGGTGGCTGCCACCCTGTTCGCCGCCAGCTTTGCGGCCGTCGCCACGCCTGCGTCCGCCAATATCAGCGTCGAACAAAGCACAGCCATCATCAAGCACTTTGGTGAAACCCCAACCACCGATTTCCGTGGCTTCCTCGGCACCCTGGCCAAGGGCGACCTGGCAAAAACCGACGACGTCGGCCCGGCCATCGAAGCCTTCCTCGCCAACAACCCCCTGAGCGCCGACCAGCAGAACGAAATCAATCGCCTGCTGGGGATTTATACGCGCGTGAAGTACGGCAAGGCCGCCCTGGAAACCCTGCGCGAGCTGGTCGAGATCCCGACCTTCAACATCGACGGCCTGCCGCAGTACAAGAACCCGGAATTCCTCAAGATCGCCGACAAGATCCAGGGCCTGGCCAAAGCCTTCAACCTGAACTTTCGTAACGTCGACAACCGCGTGTATGAAATCTCCCTGGAAGGCAGCGGCGATGAAGTGGTCGGCATTCACGCCCACGCCGACGTGGTGCCAGTGACCCCGGAAAACTGGGTGCTCAAGGACGGCACCAGGCTCGACCCGTTCAAAGTCACCCTGATCGGCGACCGCATGTACGGCCGTGGCACCGAGGATGACAAGAACGGCATCGTGGTGACGATGTATGCGATGAAGGTCATCAAGGAAGAAAAGCTGCCACTGGCGCGCAACTTCAAGCTGCTGGTGGACACCACCGAGGAAACGTCCGGAGACGCCATTCCTTACTACTTCGAGCATAACCCGACGCCGCAATACAACCTGGCGCTGGATGGCGGCTACCCGGTGGTGATTGCCGAAAAAGGCTACGGCACTGTCATGGCAAGCTTCCCGGTGCGCAAAGGTGACGGCAAAGGCGCAGAAATCATCGCCATGACCGGCGGCGCGGCCACCAATCAGATTCCTTCGGTGTCGGTGGCCACTCTGCTCAGCGACAAGCCTGCGGAGCTGGCGGCCAACCTGCAAAAAGCCGGCGACGAATACGCCAAAAATAACGGCGCTGACTTCACCGTGGCGGCCAAGGTGGTGGGCAAAGAGGTCAAGCTGACGGTCACTGGTGTGTCCGCGCACTCGTCCGAGCCGGAAACCGGCGTGAACCCGGTCGCACGTATGCTGGAGCTGATCCACAGCGTGGACGGCAAGATCGCCCTCAAGCACAACCACATCACCGACGCCGCAAAATATGCCGCCGACAACTGGGGCCTGGATTACCTGGGCGGCAAGTTGGGCGTGGGCTTCTCCGATGCGTTCATGGGGCCGCTGACCACTTCGCTGACCTTTGTTGGCCAAGACGCCAAAGCCTTCAAACTGGCGGTGAACTTGCGCATTCCCAAGGGCAAGTCGCCGGAAAAACTCAAGGCCGAGATCGAAGAGAAAATCAGCGCCTGGGACAAACACACCAAAGTGGCCATGGACGTCACTTACTCGGTGGCAGAACCGATGTATCGCAACCCTGAAGGTGAGTGGGTCAAAGCGCTGTTGGCCGTGGCCAGCGAAAACCTCGGCATGGAGCACAAGTTCGGCACCTCAGCCGGCGCGACCTCCGTGCATGAGCTGCCCAATGGCGTGCAATTCGGCCTGGCAAAGCCGGACGTGAAGTACACCGGGCACACCGACGGTGAGTTCAAGACCGTCGAGCAGTTCCTGTTGGACCTGCAGATCGTCACGGAAATGATCGGCCGTGTGGGGCAACTGCCGAAGCTCTGATAAGCGCAGATAAAAACCACAACGCCGATCAACATTGATCGGCGTTGTGGTTAAACAGGTCTGGCTTGCGGCCTAAAACATATCCATCGCATTGCACAGCTTGGCCTTCTCTACCGGCACGTTCTCCGGTTTCCCCGTCGGGTTCAGGCGCTGCAATGCAATCAGGCACTGGCCACCGTCCAGCAGGATCAGTTCGTAATCTTGCCCGGCCTTGGGGGTGAAGTGAAAGCTCTGCCTGCAGCTGTAGGAATTGCCGCCAGAAACATAGCCCTCACTCTGGAAGTTCATGGCAAAAGGCTTGTTCGCCGGCACCTTCAGTTCGCTACGCGCCGAGCCTTGCGCCTCCACCCGGCGGTCGCTCTCGGGCATGCCCAGGCTGCGGCCATTATTCTGACCTGCAAAGCCGGATTCGGACACGGCCATCACCCCGGCGCCAGACACACGCCAGTCGATGCAATCACGGCCCGGCACGCCGCGCGCCATGCCATTGGTGATCACACGCAAACGTGCGGTATCCCCGGATGTGGGTTCAACATAGGCCGTGTTGTAAGCACGGATATTGGAAATATTGCCGCAGCCACTCACGGCCACGGCCAGGCCTGCTATCAGAAACGCTCTCATGGAAATCCTTTTTTTGAGGCTTAACGGCAGTGATAAGGGCTTTCGCTGCGCAGTTCCTCGCCGGTCCGGGCATCGCGAATGATGACCGTCGCCCCCGGCGCATTGAGGCAGAACGCATTGCGTATGGGGTAAATGTTATGGCCCTCGGCGGTGAAGGTGCCGAGCCTGGTTAACGGGGCGCCGGAGGCGTCCTGAGCCGTCACGGTGTATTCACCCGACATGGTCAGGCAGCCGCTCAGTGACAGCAGCAAGGTGGCGCAGATTGCATATTTCACAGGTGATATCCCTATCGCACAGAAATAATTGCGGTGATTGGCAATGGCTGTATGAGCCGACTGCGCCCATATAGTTCAGGGAAACTCGGGAAACCTCCTACATAACACCTAGAGTGCCTCAGTCCTTCAAGCTTCAAGCATCAGGATATCTTCAAAGAACCCACCAACCGGCTCGGTGGGGTGGCAGAGCTGGATCTCCAGCACCCACACCATTTCACTCGGTGTGATCTCAAGCTCGGCCAATTCCGTGGTGCCGAACAATGCGTGGGGAAAATCCGCAATACGGTGGCCGGCCAGGTTGCGCGACAACCGCCAGCCCTTGGAAACGGCCCGTTCCTCGGCAAAGTCATAGAGTTCACAGCCGGTCATGCCACGCTTCCAGGCCTCGCGGGCTTCATCGAACACTTCATGCACGGCCTTGAAGCAATCGCGGTGCAGCGCTGACTCGCCGAAAACAAAGGTGTCGCCATAGTCGCCCTCGTAGCCATCCCACACCGGGCCGAGGTCGACCACCACGATATCGCTGGCACGCAGCGGGCGCAGTGGGTCAATGCCTTCTCTCGGTGGGCGAACCGTGTCGTCGCCAAAACGGATGTACGTCGGGTGCCAGGTGTGGGAGGCGCCCATGGCCTGCAACTGCTCGGCGGCCATGTCGAGGGCTTCCCCGGTGGTCATGCCGACCTTGAGCTGGCTGGCAATCGCTGCCAGGGCGCGGATGGTTTTTTCACGAGCGGCGAGCATGCCGTCCAGCGAATACCTCGGACCGACCTTTTCCCAGGTGTCATCCAGGGTCTTGAGCAGCGCGTCGGCGCTCGACTGGCCGCTGGGCACAAAGGCTTCGGCGATAAACCGATGGCTCGGTAAACCTGCTTCCAGGCACTCGGCACGCGTCTGGCTGATCATGCCGCCATTACCGCAGGCATACACCTGAGCGGCTTCCCAACGGTGCCCGTGGCCTAGCGCGACTTCCTGCACCTTGCCCTGCGAGGCCAATACTGGGTGCCAGTGGAAACGCGGGTGGTCGATGACCGCCTGGTCCAGGAATGCGCGGTCGTAAAAATCTGCTGCTTGCGCGCCGCCCCAGTAAAACGTCACCTCCACATCACGCTTCAAGGCGGTCAGCAAGATCGGCTTGATACCCGCATAGCCGGTGCCGGTGGCAAACAGGACGACCGGCGCAGCGTCATCGTCCTGCCAGGTGCAGGCACCAAAAGGCCCTTCCAGCGGCAACAGGTCGCCGGCCTCAAGGCTGCCCAGCAGGGTCTCGGAAAACAACCCGCCGCTCACCTGGCGAATCTGAAACACCAGCCGCCCATCGCCGTCGGCCGGCAAGTTGGCGATCGAGAAGCACCGCGAATCGCCATCGACCAGGCGGACCTTGAGGTACTGGCCTGCCCGCACGGCCAATGGCATATCCGGCATCACCACCAACTCGATGATGTCGGAGCTCAGTGCGCGCTTGCTCAGCACTGTCGACTCGACGACCAGCGCGGGCGTGTCCAGCGACCAGCCGGGAATTTCCAGGCGCATGTCGGCGCAGGCATGGCTTTGGCACAGCAGCATCTCATTGGCCGCCAGCGGGTAGCTCGGCGCGGGTGCGCCGGGGGCCAGTTGCTTGGCGCGGTATTCACCTTGGGTGACCACCACCTTGCACGACCCACAGGCACCGCGTCGGCACGAGAACGGTACTGACAAACCGCTGGCGAGCATCGCGTCCAGCAACAGCTCGTCACCGGCTTCAAAGGTTTTACCCGAGGGAGAGAGTTCGATTACATGGCGTGTGTTCATAAAGACCTCGGAGTAAGTGAGGCCTGATTGTTGCGCTAGACTAGGCCCATTAAAACCTCCAGTTTTGGATACTTCAGATGGTCCAGATGCGTAAGTGGCGCCCCTTGCTCAAACTTGATGACGGTTCAAGCCAAGCCTCCTATCGCAAGATTGCCGAAGGCCTCGTCGCCGCCATCCTCGAAGGGCGGCTGCCGCCCGGCACGCTGCTGCCGGGCACTCGGGAGATGGCGCACCTGCTCGACGTCAACCGCAAGACCGTGATCCTGGCCTACGAAGAGGCCATGACCAAAGGCTGGCTGATCAGCGAGCCGCGCCGTGGCACCTTCGTCAATGCGCAACTGGCGCCCAAGCCCGTGCCCAGTCGCTCGCAACCGTCTTTCGCCCCAGCGCTGGTGCCACAGGCGGTCGTGCCCTACTTCGCCCAGAACGCCCAGGTGATTGCCCTGGAGCACCGGCATGACGCGTTATTTTTCGATAACGGCGCGTGCGATCACCGCTTGTTGCCGCAAGCCGTGCTGCATCGTTACTACCGCAACGCCTTGCGCAGCAGCTTTACCACCAACACAGTGCGCTACGGCAGCGAAGGCACCGGCTATTACCTGCGCTGCGCGCTGGCCGACATGCTGCGCAACAATCGCGGGCTGATGATCAGCGCCGAGAATATCTGCCTGACGCCAGGCACCCAGGTGTCGCTGTACCTCACGGCCAGCCTGCTGATCCAGCCCGGTGACGTGGTGTTGGTGGAGCGCCTGAGTTACCCGCCGGCGTGGGAGATTTTCCGCAAACTCGGTGCGCGTTTGATCACGGTCGACATGGACGATGAAGGCTGCCGCACCGACCATATCGAGCAGCTCTGCCAAACGCATAAAGTGCGCATGATCTATCTCACCCCGCACCATCAATTCCCCACCACCGTAAGCCTGCATGCGGCACGTCGGCAACAGCTGCTGACCTTGGCGGCGCTGCATGATTTTTGCGTGATCGAAGAAGACTACGACCACGAGTATCACTTTAACGGGCGGCCCTATTTGCCGCTGGCCAGTGACAGCGCGCAACGCCATGTGATCTACATCGGCTCGCTCTCAAAGGCATTGGGATCGACGTTCCGGTGCAGCTATGTGGTGGCGCCCGCCAATGTGATTGAGGTGCTGCAAAAAAGCGCCGCACTGGTGGTGGGCGACACCGATGCCGTCGCGCAGAAAATGCTGGCGGACCTGATCAATGAGGGTGAATTGAAGAAGCACTTGCGCCGTGTTTCGAAAGAATACGCCGCGCGGCGGGAAGTGTTGCAGAGCTGTCTGCACGAGGCGTTCGGCGAGCGTATGCAGGTGCGTACGCCCGAGGGCGGGCTGGCGCTGTGGGTGCGTTTCCAGGATGAGACGAATGTTGACCGGTTAGTGGAGGATGCCCTGGGCCAGGGAGTTGTGGTGCGCAGTGCGCGTCAGTTTTCGCCTGAGGGCTTGGCGGAGAACGCGTTGCGCCTGGGGTTTGCTTCGCTCAATCGGGATGAGATCCGCCAGGGTACGTTGCGCTTGGCGCGGGCCATGAAGATGTGTTGAACACAGGCCGAACGCTCTGTGTGGGGGGGGGGGTTGTTGAGTACATATCCGTTGCTGCGGTAACGGCGGCTTATGGTTCCGCTCTTACAGCGGGTCACTTTTGCAAGGACCGGAATGCCGGCCCAGTCAAAAGTAACCAAAAGGTCCTCGCCCCAACACTCGGTGCCTCGCTATGGCTCGGCATGCCCGCAATCCGCCAGTGATTTGGGGGGCGATTTCAGATCAAGATCAAAAGCGCAGATCAAAAGACCGCTGACTTCGTCATCGAAAAGGATGTAAGGGCCAGAGCAACAGCAACAGCAGAGCCATACTCGGTCTAATGTGGGAGCTGGCTTGCCTGCGATGGCATCAACTCTGTGTACCTGACACACCGAGGTGTCTGCATCGCAGGCAAGCCAGCTCCCACAGAAAAGCAGTTCTTCAGTGTATTCAGAGAGTCGTTTGCTTTGGACTTGATCTGGCTTTTGCTTCAACCACTCAGGTCGGCTTTCAGGCCGCCGTGCTGTAGATCTTGATCTTGATCTGCTTTTGATCTGAGGCGCCCCGTTAACCACGATGGCCGAACGCAGGCTTGAATCCGTGGGTAACCCGGCAGGACGCCGGGTTAGCCGCGCTGGGCCAAGGATGGCCCATCGCGGCGGCCCACGGATTCAAGCCGGAGTGCGGGCATGCCGAGCCTAGGCGAGGCACCGAGTGGTGGGGCACAGACCTTTTGGTTACTTTTGGGGCGTTTGCCAAAAGTGACCCGCTGTAAGAGCGGAACCAATAGAAGCCGTTACCGCAGCAACGGATATACACCCAAAACCACCGCCCCTAAGACCGCCTCAAAAGACCTGAAAAAGCACCACCCTCAAAGAGGAAGCATCAAACGAGACCGCTCTTGCACCCGCGCCAACTCAGGAAACTCCAGCAGCAGCGCCCGATTACCCCTGCCGATATGCTCCATGACCGCCCGCGTAACGTGTTCACGCACCATCCCGGTCGAGACGTAATACATGGCCCAGGCCTGCTCCGGCGTACAGTGACCGATCTGCTCCTCAATCTCCTTGTACGCCTGATAATCGTCCGATTTCACATCGCACGGGTCATCACGTCGGGCCATGATTTATCTCCCTCTCTGGGATCTCTGCGAAAGCACTCGGGCCTCACTCAGCCAGTCACGTACCGCTCTTCACCTTGGTCCACACACGTGTACGGATACGCTCCAGCTTCAAGGGCAACGGCTCAAGCGGCACCAGCGTGGCGATGGTGGCTTTGGACGGATAAATCCACGGGTTATCGCGCAACTTCTGCTCAACCAGCGCGGTGGCGTCCTTGTTGGCATTCGGGTACAGCGTGTGGTTGGAGCTCTTGGCAATCACATCGGGTTCAAGCATGTAATTGATAAACGCCATGCCGGCCTTTGCGTTCGGTGCATCTTTTAGCAACACAAAGTTTTCCGACCAGACCAACCCACCCTCGCCCGGCAAGCTATAGGCGATCTTGCGGCCAGTGTGGTTTTTCTCATTGATGGCCTGGGCCGTCAGCGCCCCGCTCGCCCAACCCACGACCACGCAGATATTGCCATCGGCAAAGTCGGCGTCGGTTCTGGAGGAGTCGAAGTAGAGAACATAAGGGCGGATTTTCAGCAGCAGCGCCTGGGCCTTCTGGTAATCCTCAGGGTTCTGGCTGTTGCTCGGCAGGCCGAGGTAATGCAAGGCGATGGAGATGATTTCACTCGGCGAGTCGAGCATCGCCACGCCGCAGGACTTGAGCTTGCTGATGTTTTCTTCTTTGAAGATCAAGTCCCAGCTGTCCACCGGGGCGTTATCACCCAGTGCCGCCTTGACCTTATCCACGTCATAACCAATGCCGGTGGTGCCCCACAGGTACGGAATCGCGTATTGGTTGCCCGGATCGTTAGTGGCGAGCAAGGCCAGCATTTCCGGGTCGATATGCGCATAGTTGCTCAGTTGGCTGCGATCCAGCGGGGCCAGCACACCCGCCTGGATCAGGCTTGGCAACACGTTGGAGGTGGCGACGACGACGTCATACCCCGTGCGCCCGGCCATGGCCTTGCTTTGCATGACCTCGGCACTGTCGAAGGTATCGATGTGCATCTTGGTGCCGGTTTTTTGCTCGAATTCCTTCGGCGTTTCTGGCGCGATCAACCCGAACCAGTTGTACAGGTTAACCCGGGGTTCTGCCGCCGCTGCGGGCGTGCTGGCCCCGACACAGACAAGCGAGGCTAAAAAAATGGCTCGCAAATGTGATTTATTCATATAACTATCCTTGTCAAAAACGACAGGCCTTCATGGCCATCAACGCTGGTGGGTGAATATACCCGGCGTCGTCGAATAGTAAATACCTACAAATACTTAGCTCATTCGCCTGAATCCCTAACCCTAAAGGGGTAGTCCATGTCACTCGACCTTCACAACCTCGCCTGGCACCGGTCGGCCGGCAAGCTGATCATGGAGCTGAACCGCCCAGCCTTCTGGAGCTCACTGGTTCGCGTGTTGAATGAGTATGTGCAGATCGACAATTGGGTGGTCCTGGTATTCAGCGACCAGCAAGTCAATGTCGTCAGTGTGACCGAGGTAGCCGATGCCGACGAAGTCGACGCCCTGACGCAACTGTATGTAAAAGGCCTTTACCTGCTGGACCCGTTTTACATTGCCAACCGTGAAAACCCGCAGAGCGGTTTTTTCCATCTGTCAGACATTGCACCCGAGCACTTCCTGACCACCGAGTACTACCATCAGTATTTCGCCCGGTACGTGTCCGTCGATGAGGTGCAGTACAACGTCCAGCTCGACGCGGATCGAACCCTGTGCATTTCATTTGGCAGTAACACGCGCTACACCCCGGAACAGATCACCACACTGGATATCATCAAGCCGTGGGTCATGGCATTGATGCATCAACGCATGTGTTTTGAAGTCGATGAAGAAAAAAACCTCAGTGAGCCGCCGCCCTGGTCCGAAGCCATTGTGCAGTTGGGCACACAGATCACCACACGCGAGAAGGACGTGCTCAAGTTGCTGCTCAGTGGTTTTTCCAATAAAGAAATCGCCGGCAAACTGGCGCTGTCGACAGAAACCATCAAGGTGCACCGGCGCAATATCTACACCAAGCTCAACATCAAATCGCAGTCCGAACTCTTTTCGCGTTTTTTCATGCCTAAACAGGACGTTTACACGCTGAGTTAGGCGCGCGATCACTCGCCATCCTCAAGAAGCCCCCGGGCGGTAACCTAGCCGTTCGGTCAGTTACCGCGCATGCCCCCTTTGCTTACCCTTTCCCCTGGTTTCTATCGGAGGGGGCGTGATGTCCTTGATCAGCGATGTAGAACGCGCTTGCACACGCCTGGCCTCAGCAGGATGGCATGACCTGTTGCTGCACCACGGCCTGGACATCACCTCGACAAGCCTGCGTGAGGAACTCGCCAGGCCTGTGCAGATTGATCGCACCCAGCCAGGCTTTGAGGATTTTTCCGCTGATGCCACACGCGGCATAGAACCAGGGCACCCGGCCGACAGCCTGCTGTTTCATGCCTTCGCCTCGCCTCATGTGGTCACCGCGGTCAAGGGTAAAACGCTCTCGGCCTTCCCCACAGCCGCTGAAATCGAGCACGTCCTCAATTATGTCTACGGCGCCGCTCCCCCGACCCTGGAGGCTTTGCAGCAACTGGCCGGTGAGGCGCAACTGGCGATTGCAGTGTTCGCGTATGAATACCGGCCCTACGCCGAAACTGTGCACAGGCGCCAGGCGGACCTGTGTTTCTCGCGTACCGGGGTGGCCCGGGTCGGCACGGCGGACGCGCTGTATAACCCGCAGCAAAGAGGTTTTTTGCCCTTTGTCGAGGGCCAGCCGAACCAGATGCGGGTGATACCCGCGCGCTACGCCGCGTTCATCGCTGCCCGGCACACCGGCCAACCGGCGCGGTTTGGCCCAATGGATGCTCAATCTATCGATGAAGATCTGGAGTTCTGGGTGCCCCTGCACAAAGTGTTCGATGGCAACGAGTGCCTGGCCGGAATGGACCTGACTGTGCAGCTGGAAAACCACCAGATCAATGAAAAAATCGGACAGATCCATAGGCGATTTCGCGATACCGGCTGGCAAGAGCCTGACATTCTCAACGCGCCTTTCGTCATTACCGAGGGCTTGTCCCATTGGGCGAATACCGATGAGTTCGCGCCGGGGCTGTTGATGCCCGACGCCAAAGAAGCGCTGGTGGAACTGGCCTATTACCAAGACCGTCCGCTGTCGTTCATGATGCCCCCAAATACCGGCGGGTTGGTGCATGGGCGCCATCATCTACGCGACGACGGTTCGATCGAAGACCTCAATCAGCGACAGGATGTCGACGCCATCGTCAAGGCGGGCGGCTACCGAGCCCTGCACTATCAGGATGCCATGGCCGACGGCTGGGTACGGGCCCACTGCCCTGCGCTGGAACTGGCGAGCATCGCCGCCTACTCCATCATCGGTGCGCCGGATTTTTTTCCGTTATGTGGGCAACGAGAGCTCAAGCAATGGTCCAGCGACCCGGCGGTTTTCCCTTGCCCTGCGCCGCCCTGCCCAGAGGTTTGGCATACACGGGTCAACCCACTGTCTGACGTGCGCTTTTTCATCAATCAAGCCCTTGCCGGTGGTTACTTCGCCCCTGAAGACCGTGGCGTCACCGCCATCGTCTCCCACCCACAGTCCTCCACAACACCCGACTTGGCCCTGCCTGTGCAGCGGCGTGCTCAACGACAATCCTGGCTGCCGGATTTCGCCAGCGGGGTCTTTGGGCCGGGCTGGGAAGTGGGCCGGGGCCTGGTAGACGCTCCGTTTACGAACATGCTGTGCGGTTATCAGTTAGCCAGCCCGTTTACTGAGGATGCACGCATCTGTGCGGCACTCGGCTCGTACTGGCCGGGGGTGGCACCTGACTCCACCCGCAGCTTTGAACCGCGCAATGTTTCGGCCACGGTCATTCCGCTGACAGACAGCGAAATCGGCCTGGGCGACAGCCCGGCCTGGGATGGCCGCGCCGGTCCCACCTTGATTGAGTCGCAGGGGCGCATGCTGGTGCAGTACCGTGCTTATGAGTACAGCGACTACACGCAGGCCGCATTGGATGGCCAACTGTCACTGGCCATCACCGGGCAGACCAGCACCGCGCAGTACCACCAGAGGGTGCTGGGGATGCGTCGTGCTTATGAGGCAGTAGGCGCCGGATCAGACAAAGAACAACGAAAACGCTGGCCTCTGCTGGCGTTTTTTCAGGTGCAATTACCGGATCAAGCGTTCGAAGTTGCGCAGCAAGAGGCCGGCTTGCAACTCTCGGGTGAGGTGCATTTTTACACGCTGTACAAACATGGCGCGATAATCACCCCCACGCATGACTTCAAGCTTCGCCACGTGCAAATAGAGCAAGTCATCGACCTGTACATGAGCCACGACGCCGTACTGATCCGTCAGGACGGCGCCGCTTGGCGACCATTCGAAGGTACCCTCAACCCGCCGCCCCCAGAAACGGCAACGCCAGGTACAGTTTGATCACCACCGCATTGGTAATGTCGATAAAAAACGCCCCCACCATCGGCACCACCAGAAACGCAATCGGCGATGGCCCGAAGCGCTGCGTGACCGCCTGCATATTGGCAATGGCGGTCGGCGTGGCCCCCAAGCCAAAACCACAATGCCCCGCCGCCAGCACGGCCGCATCGTAGTTGCGGCCCATAACCCGGAACGTCACGAAGATCGCAAACAGGGCCATCAGCAACGCCTGGGCCGCCAACAGAATCACTATCGGCAAGGCCAATGCCGCCAGATCCCAGAGCTTGAGCGACATCAGCGCAATCGCCAGGAACAACGACAAGCTGACATTGCCCAGCAGCGACACTTCACGCTCAAACACCTGATGCCAGCCAAGCGCCGACAAGCCGTTGCGCAACACCACGCCCACAAACAGCACGCATACAAACGTCGGCAATTCGAAAGCCGTACCTTTAATAAAGCCATACAGGAAGGTGCCGACCTGCAAGCTGATCGCCAATAACGCCAGGGTCTCGATAAATGAAAACGAGGTGATCATGCGTTCCTGGTTGGGCTGCTCAAAGCCTTTGGGCTGGGGCGGTTGCGCCAGCTCAACGCCGGGCACCTGCACACGTTTGATCAGCAAGCGGGCAACGGGGCCACCTATCAGCCCACCCAATACCAAGCCAAACGTCGCCGAGGCAATCGCCAGTTCGGACGCCGAAGCCACGCCATATTTTTCGCTGAACACCGCGCCCCAGGCTGCGCCAGTGCCGTGCCCGCCGGACAAGGTGACGGAGCCTGCCAACAGCCCCATCAACGGGTCGAGCCCCAGCGCCTTGGCCAGGGCAATGCCCATGGCATTTTGCACCACCAGCAGGGCCGTCACGACCAGCAGGAAGATGCCGAGGATGCGCCCGCCTTTCTTCAGGCTGGCAAAGTCCGCATTCAGGCCGATGGTGGCAAAGAACGCCAGCATCAAGGGGGCCTGCAATGAGGCGTCGAATCGAACCTCGATATCCGTTAATGCGCGCAGCAACAGCAGCAGTGCAGCCACCAATAAGCCGCCGACCACCGGCTCCGGAATACTGTAGGCGCGTAAAAAGCCGATACGGGCGACCAGCCAACGCCCCAACAGCAGCACCAGAGAGGCGGCGACCAGGGTTGAGTAAAAATCGAGTTGAATCATCTGGGCAGTTCTCCGAAGTGAACACACACACTGGGCTGGCCAGAGTAGAGACAGCAGAACCAGTACACACCCACCCGCCATTAACTACAGACTATTCCCACGCACTTCACAACAAGGCCTACACATGTCGCGTGCAGCCGCTATCGCTGGGTGGTCGCCGGTTTGATTTTCGTCATCTACGCCATTGCGGCGGCCGACCGCGCCAACCTCGGTGTGGCGATGCCATTTATTCGCAAAGAATTCGACATGAGCAACGCCGAGGCAGGCGGCCTGATAAGCCTGTTCCTTCTCGCCTATGCCCTGGCGCAGATTCCTGACCCGGCTGATTAAAATCAGCACAAACAAAAACGCCGATCATTGCTGATCGGCGTTTTCGTTAAATATGGAGCGGGAAACGAGACTCGAACTCGCGACCCCGACCTTGGCAAGGTCGTGCTCTACCAACTGAGCTATTCCCGCAAAATGGCGTCCCCTAGGGGACTCGAACCCCTGTTACCGCCGTGAAAGGGCGGTGTCCTAGGCCACTAGACGAAGGGGACACACAACTGAAACACATGGTGTGTGTTTCAGTGCCCAGAGGTTAAATCCGAAGATTATGCCCTGGTTTCACTCAATGCCGCCCGAGGGCCACATTGCTTGTAAATTGGAGCGGGAAACGAGACTCGAACTCGCGACCCCGACCTTGGCAAGGTCGTGCTCTACCAACTGAGCTATTCCCGCATATGGCGTCCCCTAGGGGACTCGAACCCCTGTTACCGCCGTGAAAGGGCGGTGTCCTAGGCCACTAGACGAAGGGGACACACGTACAACATTCACTCCCTACCGCGTTTCGCTGTGTGCTTTACGCTGTAAGTGGCGCGCATTCTATGGATGGATTGAAAGGTCGTCAACCCCCAAGGATAAATTTATTTAAATCAATGACTTCGCCCTGCTTTCCGGGCCTTGGCGGGCATTCTGCCCGTCCGGGCTTTGACGCCTATATTCTGGCGCCCGACAAGGCGCTATAGTTCGCCCAAGCAAATGATGGCAATGTGCATCTATGCAGGGAGCCCGCCCGGCAACGCTTACCTATATAGAAGAAACTACCTGGGCAACTGGTCGAACAGTCCTATCCGCCGGATGGTCCAGTCACTACACTCCACAGCAAACCCTATAAAAGAGGTCACACCGGTGACACCACTCATGATCACCCTGCTGGTAATAGCCGGGATCGTAATACTGATCGCCATTGGCTACATGAACCACGTGGTGGAAAACAACAAACTGGAAAAAAAACGTACCGAGATCGAGCTCAATGATCGGCTGCGTCGGTGCGGTGAAATCACCGAGACTTTTCCTGGCCAATTGATGACCCCGGCGCTCAAGCTGCTGCTCACCCGCCTTGAGCTGAACGTCAACCAGCGTCTGTTGCACCTCAACAAGTCCAGTGCAGCACTCAAGGCGCGTATCACTGAGTTGAATGCGCTGATCGCCCAGGGCGAATCGATTCCGGTGACCAACCCGCCGGCGCCGATCCAGACCGAAGCCAAGGCCAAGGACGTGCGTTTCCTCCTTGAAGCCCTGCATGGTCAAGTGACCCGCGCGGCTCAGGATGGTTTTCTGCCGACCAACGAGGCCAAGCACTGGATCAAGGAAATTCGCCATATCCTGGTGCTGCTGCACATCGAGTTCTTCAACAACCTTGGCCAGCACGCCCTGCAACAAAACCAGCCCGGCCAGGCACGCCTGGCATTCGAGCGCGGTGTGCAGTACCTGCGTAAACAGCCGGAGCCGGTGCTCTATAGCGCGCAGTTGCAATTGCTTGAGAATCAATTGGCCCGTGCTAATTCGACGGTACTGACTAACAGCAAGCCGGCTGAAGATGAGGTCAATGAGTTGACTGAAGGGCTTAAAGTTGTGGATGCGGATGCGGAGTGGAAGAAGAAAGCTATCTACGATTGATCGTTGGGGGGCGCGCGCGGTGGATGGATGGGTTGGGTACATATCCGTTGCTGCGGTAACGGCTACTTAGGGTTCCGCCCTGACGGCGGCTCACTTTTGGAAAGACCGGAATGCCGGCCCAGCCAAAAGTAAGCAAAAAGTCTTCGCCCCACCACTCGGCACCTCGCTTAGGCTCGGTGTGCCAGAACGAAGGCTTGAATCCGTGGGCCGCCTCAGATCAAAAGCAAGATCAAAAGCAGAGCACGGCGGCCTAGTAGCCGACCTGAGTGGTTAGTTCAAAAGCGAAAGCGGATCCGCATACACCGAAGATCTGCTTTTCTGTGGGAGCTGGCTTGCCTGCGATGCAGACACCTTGGTGTATCAGGTACACAGAGTTGATGCCATCGCAGGCAAGCCAGCTCCCACAGTTGACCGAGTTTGGCTTTGCTGTTGCTGTCGCTGTTGCCGAGTGTTGGGGCGAAGACTTTTTGGTTGCTTTTGTCTGGGCCGCCATTCCGGTCTTTACAAAAGTGCCCCGCTGTCAGGGCGGACTCCTAAACCGCCGTTACCTAAATAACGGATATGCCCCCCAACGCAACACGCCACAACAAAGTGCCATCACTTTGCACCTATCCCCCCGCCCCCGACTAGCGTAAAAAAGTGCCCCTAACTCCATGAAGTCAGAGGCCTGCTATGCCTGTCGCCGTCATTGATGGACAACCGCTGCACTACGTCGACCAGGGCACCGGCCCGGTCGTTCTGCTGGGCTCAAGCTACCTGTGGGACCGCCACATGTGGGCGCCGCAAATCGAAGCGCTGTCGCAACAGTACCGCGTGATCGTCCCCGAACTCTGGGGCCATGGTGAATCCGGCCCGCTGCCGGCCCAAACCCAGTCCCTGGACGACCTGGCGCGCCAGACCCTGGCCCTGCTGGATCAGTTGGACATCCCACAGATCAATCTGGTGGGCTTGTCGGTCGGCGGCATGTGGGGCGCACGCCTGGCATTACTGGCCCCAGAGCGCATCAACAGCCTGGTGCTGATGGACACCTACCTGGGCGCCGAGCCCGAGGCCACGCGTCAGTATTATTTCTCGCTGTTCAAGATGATCGAAGACGCCGGTGCCATCCCTGAGCCGTTGCTGGATGTGATCGCACCGATCTTCTTCCGCCCGGGCATCGACCGCGAATCTGCGCTGTACCAGGATTTCCGCCAGTCACTGCAGGCCTTCTCCAAGGAGCGTTTGCTGGACAGCATCGTGCCATTGGGCCGTCAGATATTCAGCCGCGCCGATATCCTCGACCAACTGCACCGCCTGGACACCGACACCACCCTGATCATGTGCGGTGAGCAGGACAAGCCACGCCCACCCGCCGAATCCAGGGAAATGGCTGAGTTGATCGGTTGCAGCCTGACCCTGATTCCAGACGCCGGGCACATCTCCAGCCGCGAAAACCCGGACTTCGTCAACGAAGCCCTGCTGACCTTCCTCGCCAACAACGCCTGATCGTACGGCTCCGCCTTTGCTCATTGATCAAAGGCGGAAGTGCCCCACCATGCCCTTGAGTTCGGCCCCCAGCTGCGCCAGCTGAATGCTCGAGGCGGCGTTGCCTTGCATGCTCAGCGCCGATTGGTCGGCACTCGCGCGGATACTGGTGACACTGCGATTGATCTCTTCGGCCACCGAACTTTGCTCCTCGGCGGCGGCGGCAATCTGCTGATTCATCTGCTGGATCAGGGAGACGGCAGCGGCGATGCTGCCCAACGCGCTCTCGGTTTCCAGCGCATCGCTGACGGCCAGTTTCACCAGCTCGCCGCTTTGCTGAATCTGCTGCACCGATGACTGCGCCGCACTGCGCAAAGTACTCACCAACCGCTCGATCTCCTCGGTCGATTGCTGAGTGCGCTTGGCCAGCGCCCTCACCTCATCGGCCACCACCGCAAACCCTCGGCCTTGCTCGCCGGCGCGGGCGGCCTCGATGGCAGCGTTAAGGGCCAGCAGGTTGGTCTGTTCGGCGACACTTTTAATTACCCCCAATACCGTGCCGATGTGCTGGATTTCGGCACTGAGGCTGTCGATGCTGGCGCTGGCACTGGTGCTGGAGGACGCCAGCAATTCGATGCGTTGCAGGCTCTGACGCACCACCTGCTGGCCGCTGTCGACCTTGGCATCGGCGGTCTGCGCCGCTTGCGCGGCTTCTTCGGCGTTACGCGCCACGTCATGCACGGTGGCGGTCATCTGGTTCATCGCCGTGGCAACCTGCTCGGTCTCCTCCTTCTGGCTGCTGACCTCTACATTGGTTTGTTCGGTGACGCTGGAAAGTGATTGCGCAGAGCTGGCCAATTGCTCTATGCCGGCCTGCAAGCCGCTGACCATCTGGCTCAAGCCATTGCCCATCTGTTGCATCGCTTGCATCAGTTGGCCAATTTCATCGCGGCGACTGACCTCCATCCGCCCGCTCAGGTCACCGGCGGCGATCCGCTGGGCCACTGCGATCACACTGCGCAGCGGCGCCACGATCAGGCGGGTAATCAGCCAGGCTGCAACCAGCCCCACCAGTAACGCCAGTGCCGAGGAACCGACGATCAGCAGCGTGCTTTTCTTCAATTGCGCCTGCATCGACTGGTCTTCGGCGGCATACGCCTGGTTGACCCGGCTGACCACCTGGTCGGCGCGGTCATGCAATTGCTTGTAGACGATTTTTTCCTGAGCCAGCAAACCGGTGTACTCACCGAGCTTTTCGCTGAAGGCCGCAATATGCCCGGACACCTCATTGAGCACGGTCTGGTAACCCGCGTCCTTGACCGAGGTTTTCAACTGCTCAACCTGCGCCAGGGCCTGGTCGGCCTGTTCGATCTTGCCCTGTTCGGCGTTGTCGGCATCGGCCTTGCGGCTCTGGTCCAGGCGTACCCGCGCCTCGTTCATGGCTTGCAGCATCAAGCGAGACACCTGGCTGACCTGCCCGGCCTGCTCGATAAACTCGGCGCCCTCCTTGCCCTGGCTTTCCTTGAGGCCATAGGCGCCATCGTCGGCCAGGCCGGCTTGCAGCACATCGAGGTTATTGGCCACGCTGGAAACGGACCAACTGGCCATTTCCAAAGCCAGGTCCTTGGTCTGGGTCAACTCGACAAATTCATCGAACGCCTTGCGATACGCGGCCAACGCTTGTTCAACGTCACCCATCACCGGCACATTGGCGGCGGACTGGGCCTTGAGCGTGGCCGCCAGGGCGGCCAGTGCATCGACACTCTCATGCAAGGCATCAACGGCTTTGGGGTCGGCGTGCAACGCGTAGTCTTGCTCGATCAAGCGCACCTTGAGCAAGCCGCTGTTGAGCGAGGACATGGCATTGAGGCCTTCGAAACGCTGGCCAATGGTTTGCAGCGACCACACGCCAATGGCCGCCACCAGCGCCGTCAGCAGCAGCACCAGGAAGAAGCCCAAGCCCAGCTTTTTTGCCATACCGAGGTTGGCGAAACGTCGTTGCACGGCCGAAATCATTGCACTTGAATCCTCTTGCACGGGCAGATGCCAGCAAGCCTGGTTGCCATGCAGCGAGATTCGCAACGAGACGCCATTGGCACAAGACGTTGGCGTCACAATAATGGCAAAAAGCTACATGCTCGTCGTTTTCAGAATGGTTGAGGTCGATCTGGCAGGCCCCATGGCACGGAACAACTCCAAAGCCCGCTGATCAGCAGCATAGGCCACATTTATGCGCAACCAGTCACTGTGCTCACCGCGGGGAGTGAACAGCGCCCCGCAAGACAGCAGGACACCAAGCCTGCGCGCGCACGCCTGCAACCGTGAATGATCGCCCAGGCCCGGCCGCGCCCACACAAACATACCGCCAGCAGGCACGGCAAACACCTGCCATTCCTCATCCTCCAGCACCTGCAGGGTGGCTGCCATTTGCGCATTCAAACGCTTGCGCAGGCGTTGCACCCACTTGCGGTAGGTGCCATTGGCCAGCAATGTGGCGACCACTGCTTCGGCAAACCGTGAAGTGCCGATACCGGTCAGGGTCTTGAGGCTGGCCATTTTCGCAACGATATCTGTGCCGGCACTGACGTAGCCCACGCGCAAGGCACTGCTCAGGGTTTTGGAAAAGCTTGATACGTAGATCACCCGGTCATCATGGGGCAACGCCGACAGCCGCGTGCAACTGGCGTGCTGCAGGTCGCCATAGACGTCTTCTTCAATGATCAGGAAGCCATCGCGTCGCGAAAGCTCCAGCAACCGTTCAGCCACGGCGCGGCACAGGCTGGTGCCGGTTGGGTTGTGGTAGAGGCAGTTGATGAACAGGCACTTGGGACGATGCCGTAGCAGCAGTTGCTCAAGCACTGGCATGTCCGGGCCGCCCACGGTGCGCGGAACTTCCAGCAACGTGACGCCATGGCGCTCCAATTGTCGATAGAGGTTGGCGTAGCCCGGCGTCTCGACCACCACCGTATCGCCAGCCTTGAGCAATGAGCGGATCAACAGGTCCTGTGCATGGCCGGCACCATGGGTGGTCAGGATGCGATCCAGGCAGGTGCCCACCTTTATCTGGGTCAGCCGCTTGAGCAGTTGCTCGCGCAATGCTGGCAGGCCCAATGGCGTGCTGTAGTTGAAGAGACCGGCCGTGTCGGTGCGGCTGATTTCCCGTATCGCGTAGCACAGGTCATCACTTTCACGCCATGTGTCCGGCAGCCAGCCGCAACCCAGCTTCAACTCGCCCAACGGGCCATCGACATAGGCGCCCCAGCCCAGCTCTGCACCCTCATACCAGTGGCCTTCAAGGCAAACAGGCGGCTGGGCGACCACAAATCCCGAGCCTTGCCTGGACGCCAACAACCCCTGGGCCACCATTCGCTCGAAAGCCTCGATCACGCTGGACTGGCTGAGCAGGTTGTCGAGGGCCAGTTGCCGGATGGACGGCAAGCGCGTGCCGGGGCTCGCGCCGCTCTTGCGTATCCATTGCGCCACCGCGCTGACGATTTGCTGCACCACCGGTACAAGGGCTTGTCGATCGATCCCTAAATCCATGAGCCACTCACTTGAACTGTCTGTTATTCAACCCCAAACAGTTAAGCACAGAAGCTCGCTCAAGCCGGCCGCAAAAAATTATTAAAGTATTGATTTTATTGACTTATTTACCTGCTGATACACATTCTGACGAGGCCTTGTGCCAGCCATGGAAACGCCCCACAGCAGCCCCATCCTTTTCTAAGAGTGCATGGCATGGAGTCCTAGATAGCCGTTGCGCCACCATCCACCGCCAAGGCTTGCCCGGTGGTAAACGCCGCCCCATCACTGCACAGGTACAGCACGGCACTGGCGATTTCCTCGACCTTGCCGATGCGCCCAACCGGGTGCATGGCGGCGGCGAACTCGGCTTTGCGCGGGTCTGCTTCATAGGCACGGCGGAACATGTCGGTGTCGATCACCGCAGGGCACACCGCATTCACGCGGATTTTCTTCTTTGCATATTCAATTGCGGCCGATTTGGTCAGGCCGATCACAGCATGCTTGGACGCCGCATAGATGCTCATCTTCGGCGCAGCGCCCAGCCCGGCTACCGAGGCGGTGTTGACGATCGCACCGCCGCCCTGGGCCAGTAACAGCGGCAGTTGATACTTCATGCACAACCACACGCCCTTGACGTTGACGCCCATGATTGCATCGAACTCATCCAGGCTGCCGTCGGCCAGCTTACCCTTCTCAATCTCGATGCCGGCATTGTTGAAGGCATAGTCCAGGCGCCCATAGGCGGCGATGGTCTGTGCCATCAATTGCTGTACGTCGGCATCCAGCGTGACATTGCAACGTACGAACAGCGCTTCGCCGCCTGCTTGTTGAATCAACGCAACCGTGCCCTCGCCGCCCGCCACATCCAGGTCGGCTACCACTACTTTCAAGCCTTCTGCGGCAAATGCCAGCGCGGTGGCGCGGCCAATACCGGCGGCGGCGCCGGTCACCAGGGCAACCTGGCCGGAAAACGTCATGCTCATGGGGGATGTCCTATGCAAGAAATAGCCGTGGGCCGAGTCTAGCCAAGCCGACGGCGGGCGCGTCAGCACTATCATATGGCCGGTTGGGGTTGCATGAATCGCAGTGATAAGACGCCCAGGCGAACTATCAGTCCAACCTATCGGCGGGCATTCGCAGCCACCCTTAACCTTGCCCCCAGGCCGCTGAAGGTCTATCACTCAGGGTTCACTTCTAACAGAGTCCCTGCCATGACTGCCCAGACCAACCGCCAATTCCTGCTCGCCAAACGCCCGGTCGGCGCCGCCACGCGGGAGACCTTTACCTACCAGGAAGTGCCGGTGGGCACGCCAGGTGATGGGCAAGTGCTGGTGCGCAATGAATACTTGTCCCTGGACCCGGCCATGCGTGGCTGGATGAACGAGGGTAAATCCTACATTCCACCGGTCGGCATCGGTGAAGTGATGCGGGCGCTGGGCGTGGGCAAGGTGATTGCCTCGAACAACCCGAAATTTGCCGTGGGTGATTATGTGAACGGCGCACTGGGTGTGCAGGATTATTTCCTGGGCGAGCCGCGCGGCTTTTATAAGGTCGACCCCAAACTGGCCCCGCTGCCGCGCTACCTGTCAGCGCTGGGCATGACCGGCATGACCGCCTACTTCGCCCTGCTCGACACCGGCGCGCCCAAGGCTGGCGATACCGTGGTGATCTCCGGCGCCGCTGGCGCAGTGGGCAGCATTGCCGGGCAGATTGCCAAGCTCAAGGGTTGCCGCGTGGTGGGCATCGCCGGGGGCGCCGACAAGTGCAAGTTCCTCATTGATGAACTGGGCTTTGACGCGGCCATCGACTACAAAAGCGAAGACGTGCCCGCCGCCCTCAAGCGCGAATGCCCTAAAGGCGTGGATGTGTATTTTGATAACGTCGGCGGCGACATTCTCGACGCCGTGCTCAGCCGCCTGGCCTTGAAGGCACGGGTGGTGATCTGCGGCGCAATCAGCCAGTACAACAATAAAGAAGCCGTGAAAGGCCCGGCCAACTATTTGTCGTTGCTGGTCAATCGTGCGCGCATGGAAGGGTTTGTGGTAATGGACCACGCGGCGAACTTTGCCGCCGCCGGCATGGAAATGGCCGGCTGGATGGCCCAGGGCAAGCTCAAGAGCAAGGAAGATATTGTCGAGGGGCTGGAGACGTTCCCGGAGACGTTGATGAAGCTGTTTAACGGCGAGAACTTTGGGAAATTGGTGCTTAAAGTCAGCTGACCCACTGCAGAACCTGGTGTGAGCACTATCAATGTGGGAGCTGGCTTGCCTGCGATAGCATCAACTCGGTATGGCTGAAAGACCGAGTTACCCGCATCGCAGGCAAGCCAGCTCCCACAGGTATCAGGCGATTTCGGCGACGACCGCGGCCAGTGCCTTGGCCGGGTCCGCCGCCTGGCTGATCGGGCGACCGATCACCAGGTAGTCCGAGCCTGCATCCAGCGCCTGACGCGGCGTCAGGATACGACGCTGGTCATCCTGGGCGCTGCCCGCGGGACGAATCCCCGGGGTTACCAGTTGCAGCGACGGGTGCGCGGTCTTCAGCGCCTGGGCTTCCAGGGCCGAACACACCAGGCCATCCAGGCCAGCCTTCTGCGCCAAGGCTGCGAGGCGCAGTACCTGCTCCTGCGGCTCGATGTCCAGGCCGATGCCGGCCAGGTCTTCGCGTTCCATGCTGGTGAGCACGGTCACACCGATCAGCAAGGGTTTCGGGCCGCTGCGCTGCTCGAGCACTTCACGGCAGGCGTTCATCATGCGCAGGCCGCCGGAGCAGTGCACATTGACCATCCACACGCCCATTTCGGCGGCGGCTTTAACCGCCATGGCCGTAGTATTGGGGATGTCATGGAATTTCAGGTCGAGGAATACTTCGAAGCCTTTGTCACGCAGAGTGCCGACGATTTCGGCGGCGCAGCTGGTGAACAGCTCCTTGCCGACCTTGACCCGGCAAAGCGCGGGGTCCAACTGGTCAGCCAGCTTCAGTGCGGCGTCACGAGTGGGGTAATCCAGGGCGACGATGATAGGAGTCTGGCAGACGGACATTGGAATGGGCTCTCAGGCAAGTCGAAATCGGCGCGGATTGTAGCGCAAGCGGCGCCGTTGCGGGATCCGATGATCGGTAAAATGCTGATCAAACGCGCATAACCCAGTGTTTTAAGAAGTTGTGTCAAGACTGATACATTCCCGACATGCCCTCAACACGCCCCGCGACTAGCCTCGCGCACATGACCGCTCGCCCGGCACTTCCAGCCATGGAGCCGGGCGCCTATGCTCAATGCAACAACCCAGGCAGATGATCGCACTATGCATACCCCTACCGTCTCTGTAAACGAAGAGCAAAAAAGCGCGGTGATCGCCGAAGACAAGCGGTGGAACACCCGCGCGCTGATCGTCGATGACGACCTGCCGATCCGTGAACTGCTGATCGACTACCTGGCCCGCTTCAATATTCTTGCCACCGGCGTCACCGACGGCACGGCCATGCGCACCGCCATGCAAGCCGAAACCTTTGATGTGGTGGTGCTCGACCTGATGCTGCCGGGCGAAGACGGCCTGTCGCTGTGCCGTTGGCTGCGCACTGAATCGGACATCCCGATTTTGATGCTCACCGCACGCTGCGAACCCACCGACCGCATCATCGGCCTGGAACTGGGCGCCGATGACTATATGTCCAAGCCGTTCGAACCGCGCGAGCTGGTGGCGCGTATCCAGACCATCCTGCGCCGGGTGCGCGATGACCGCACCGAGCAGCGCGCCAACATCCGTTTCGATAACTGGCGGCTCAACAGCGTATTGCGCCAACTGGTGGCCGACGATGGCCTGGTGGTGCCGCTGTCCAACGCGGAATTTCGCTTGCTGTGGGTGTTTATCGAGCGCCCGCGCCGTGTTTTGAGCCGCGAACAATTGCTCGATGCCGCCCGTGGCCGCTCCATCGAAGCCTTTGACCGCAGCATCGATCTGCTCGTATCGCGCCTGCGCCAGAAGCTTGGGGATGACCCGAAAGCACCGCAACTGATCAAGACCGTGCGTGGCGAAGGCTACCTGTTCGACGCCCGGGATATCGGTTGATGCGCGCCACCTTCAATACGCTGTTTGGCAGGCTGTTCGGCGTATTGCTGGTGGCTATTGTGCTCGCTCATGTACTGGCCATTTTCTGGTTCCGTCATTACGGCCCGCCACCACCACGGCCCCAGGAAACCTTTGTCGAGCAACCAGACGGCACGATGAAGCCATTGGCCCGCCATCACCGCCCCTGGTACGGCGGCCCCGTTGTACCGCTGACCTTCCAGTTTATCTCGCTGATCATCGCCGCCTGGTACGGCGCCAAACTGCTGAGCCGGCCGATCCAGCGCCTGAGCGCAGCGGCCGAACGCTTGAGCCTTGACCTCGACAGCCCGCCACTCGACGAATCCGGGCCACGGGAAGCACGCCAGGCTGCATCGACCTTCAACCTGATGCAAAAACGCATCCGCGAACAAGTCAGCCAGCGCGCGCGCATGCTCGGCGCCGTCTCCCATGACCTGCGCACGCCGCTGTCACGCCTCAAGCTGCGCCTGGAGCAGATCGAAGACACCAAGCTGCAAGGCCAGATGCGCCAGGACCTGGACGACATGATCGGCATGCTCGACGCCACCTTGAGCTACCTGCACGAACAACGCACCAGCGAGACCCGGCACTGGCTCGATGTGCAGGCGCTGGTCGAGTCCCTCAGCGAAAACGCCCAGGACCAAGGCTCGGACGTACAGTTCTCCGGCACGTGCGTACCGTTGCAGGTGCAACCGATGGCACTGCGTTCGTGCCTCAACAACTTGATCGACAACGCCCTGCGGTATGCCGGCACGGCGCGTATTGAGTTGGCGGACAGCCGTGGCGCCCTGGTGATCCGCGTGATCGACCACGGGCCGGGGATTGCGGCGGATAAACGCGAGGCGGTGTTCGAACCGTTTTTTCGCCTCGAAGGCTCACGCAACCGCAACTCCGGCGGCGTTGGCCTGGGCATGACGATCTCCAAGGAAGCCGTAGAACGCCTCGGCGGCCACCTCAGCCTGGAGGAAACCCCAGGCGGTGGCCTCACGGCCGTGATGTGGTTACCGAGGGCCTAAAGTGCTTTATCTTCGCGACGTTCCTGGGACTGGGTCGCGCTCCAATCCGTCAGCAGGCTGTAGGCCACCGCCAACAACGTCGGGCCGATAAACAGGCCGATGAAGCCAAAGGCAATCAAGCCGCCAAACACGCCTAACAGCACGATCACCAGCGGCAGGTTGCCGCCTCGGCTGATCAGGTACGGCTTGAGCACGTTGTCCACGCCACTGATGATGAACGTGCCCCATACACCGAGAAACACCGCATAGGTGTAGTCGCCCTTCCATGCCAGCCAGGCCGTGGCCGGGATCCACACCAGCGGCGGCCCCATAGGGATCAGGCTGAGCAGGAAGGTGACGATGCCCAGCACCAGCGCGCCCGGCACCCCCGCAATCAGGAAGCCGATCAGCGCCAGCAGGGCCTGGGCCGCCGCCGTACCAATCACGCCGTTGACCACGCGCTGCACAGTGCCGGCCACCAACTCGATGTAGTAACCGGCGCGCTCGCCGATCAGGCGCTCCAGCAACCGATGGGCAAACATCGCCAGCCGTGGCCCATCACGGTAAAAGAAGAACACGAACACCAGGCTCAGGGTCAGCTCGAGGATACCGCCGCCAATTTGCGCACTGCGCGCCAGCAGCCAGTTACCCACCTGCCCCAGGTACGGCTTGATGCTGACCATCAGCGCCGCGCCCTGTTGGTCGATGCTGTCCCAGGTCGCCACCAGCCGCTCGCCAACAAAGGGGATCGAGTTCAGCCAGGCAGGTGCGGCGGGCAAGCCGTCAACCTGGATATCCTTGATCAGGCCGACCGCATCGCGCACATGGTCGGCCAGGTTGAACCCCAGCCACACCAGCGGCACCGCCACCAGCAACATCCAGCCCAGGGTCAGAATGCCCGCCGCGAGGGATTCGCGGCCACCCAGCCAGCGCGTGAGCAAACGCATCAGCGGCCAGCTGGCAAAGGCCAGCACCGCGCCCCAGAACAGCGCCGACCAGAACGGCGCCATCACCCAGAAGCTGGCACCAAACAACACCAGCAGCAGGATTTGCACCAGTAGGCGATCGTTATTGAGCATCGGGTATCTCGAGAATAAGGCTGTAGGAAGAGAGCTTAGGCGAACGGCACGGGTCCGTTCGCCTTGATAACGGTCAGCGTATCAGATGCAGGTGCAAACCCTTAGCGTCACCGCTGCCGGTTTCCAGGCGGGCAGCCCGCACACCGCTGTCGATCAGGCCCTGGCGCCAGGCTTCGGCGGTCGGCCCGGTGAGGCTCACGCGCAAGGTGGCGTCGAGGTTCAAGCCACGGGAAATCAAGGTCAGCCAAGTGGCGTCAGGCGCGCTGCCGAGTGCCGGAAAGTCCAGCTCGCCGGTGCTTTTCAGCTCGCGCAGCAAGGTTGCCGAGGTGGGCAGCAAGTCGCCCAACGGCGCTCCGGCGTCCAGTTGTTCTACATGCAGATAAGCCCGGCGGTTGCCGCGCGTTATGCCATACAGCGCCACCAACGAGTTGTCTTGCGGGGCGGCCAGGCGCAGCAGCAGGTATTCCTGCTGGCCGTCGGCGCCGACCAGCTTGGCATTGCCGAACACTTCATTGGCCCACAGGCTGCTTTCGCCGCAATCACGCGCCTGGCACCAGAACAACAGCTGCGCGCCCTTGGCCTGAAGCGCTTCGCGCGTCGCGGTAAATGCGGCGCTGGAGGTGTGCTCGGCAGGCAGCTCATAGGTGATTGCAGTGGTTTGGCCGCGCGCCGTAGCCTGGCCTTCGTAGCGCAACTGGCCGCTGATCTTGCGGATCGCGCCCATGGGGTAGATGCGTTCTTTTTCTTCGGCGGGGCGATAATCGACGATTTGCGCGTCGACCTGACGGGCCACGGTCGGCAGATCCTGGCTGCCTGGCACATCGGCGGCGAACACCAAGGGGCTGAAACAGCACAGCCCGAGGACACGGAGACATTCTTTACGCAGGCTCATCGGATGATTGAGCCCTGGCCATCGAAGTGCGCAGCGGTGTTGAGTTCGTACATGGTTGACTCCCTTTCAATCCGCCCAGCCTCGGCAGTTGACCCCGCCAAGTCAAGGCATGGAGAAAAACCGATTGAAACAGTCTGCAACAAGGATCGCGCCGGGCTCATCATTAAGGTGTAAATGATGGCCGCCCGGCAGCGTGTTCACCGTAAAAGGTAGCTGAGAAAGCAATTCGGAATGTTTCGCCAGCATGCCGTCAGCCGCGACGACCAATTGTGTAGGGCAACCCACACGTCGCACGAAAGCCATCGCCTGTTCATCGGTCAGGCGCATCGGCGACGCCAGGGTCAAGCGTGCATCGGTGCGCCAAGTATAGCCGCCCGGAACGGGCATCAAACCGCGCTGGGCCAGCAGTTCAGCGGCTTCACGGCTGACCGCCACTACACCTTTCATGCGCGCTTCGACGGCTCGATCCAAGGTGCTGTAGACAGGTTTGCGCTTGTCTTGCAGGCTCAATTGCGCCTGCAATGCCATGCCGAGGCGCTCGGCGGCGTTCTCGCCAGCGGCGGTCGGCGGGATCACGCCGTCGATCAACCCCAGGTGTGTGACGCGTTCCGGCAGCGCTCCGGCCAACACCAGGGAAACGATGGCGCCAAGGGAATGGCCAAGTAATGCAAAACGTTTCCAGCCCAGTTGTTCAGCCACTTGCAGCACATCAAACACGTAATCCCACAAGGCGTAGCCGGCCCCAACAGGCCGATGCGCCGAGTGCCCATGCCCGGCCATGTCCAGCGCAACGATGCGCAAACCCGCAAGCTTGGGCGCCAGCCGCGCAAAGCTGTTGGCGTTGTCCAGCCAACCATGCAGGGCGATCACCGGCAGGCCGTCTTCAGGCCCGAACAGATGCGCGGCCAATTCGATATGCGGCAGGCTCAGGCGCACTTCTTCGACGGGGTTGCTCATGCGCAGCTGCGCTCACGGGCTTCCCAGCGGGAAAACAGGTTCTTGATCAACGTCGCGGTGTCCTGAGGGCGTTCGAGAGGGAACATATGGCCGCCGGGCATGGTGAGCATTTCACCCATGGGCAGACGATCGACACCACTGGCATGGTGACGCATCACCACCCGGCTCTGACGCCCGCGCACCACTGCCAGCGGCACCTTCAGCTGGCGAACCTGGCCTGGGCTGGTATGGGGCACGCCTCGGTAGATACTGATTTCGGTGGCCGGGTCAAAGCGCAAGCGCAGGCGATCGCCCACCTGTTGCAGGCCGTGTTGCAGGTACGCGTCAAAGCATTCCGGGTCGAAGCCGCGAAACAGCGTTTTGCCGGCGAAGTAGCTGCGTGCGGCGGCCAGGTCGCTGAATTCTTCACGCCGGCCCAAGGTGCGCCCCGCCGGGGTCAGGCGGTCTATAAAGCCAAAACGTTTGGCAGCGCGAATTACCCAGCGGTCAGCGCGGGTCAACACCGGCGAATCAAGCATCACCACACCACGGTACAGCTGCGGGCGGCGCATGGCCGCGTGCAAGTGCAGCACGCCGCCCAAGGAATGGCCCACGCCCCACACCGGTTCCGGTTGCTGTTCCAGGTGATGAATCAGCTCATCCACCAGGTTCTGCCAGTTGTCATCCACCGGAAACCTGGGGTCGTGACCGTGCTGTGGCAAATGCGCCACCGCGTATTCCGGGGCCAGGGCGGCAAACAACTTGCCGTAAGTGGCCGAAGGAAAGCCATTGGCATGGGCAAAAAACACGTGCTGCGACATACAGGATCCATCTACGGGAACAGAAGTGAATTGTCACCAGCCTTAAGCCGTACAGCAATGACTGTAACCGCCAGGAATGATGACACTCACGCCACGCCTATCGTGCCGGCGGGTTCTCGCCCAACGGCACCACGGCCATGGTCAGGCGCGACACACAGCTGGCTTTGCCATCGTCGCTGGTCAAGCGAATGTCCCACACCTGAGTGGTACGGCCGATATGAATCGCCCGTGCTACCGCCCTCACCCGCCCGCTGCGCACACCACGCAAGTGGTTGGCGTTGACCTCAAGGCCCACGCAATAGAACTTGCTGGCATCAATGCACAGGTAAGCCGCCATGGAGCCGACGCTTTCGGCCAGCACCACCGACGCGCCACCGTGCAGCAGGCCGTACGGCTGGTGGGTGCGATGGTCGACCACCATGCTCGCGGTCAGCGACTCGTCGTCGAAGCTTTCGAAACGGATATCCAGCAGTTCACCGATGGTGTTTTTCTGGATGGCGTTGAGTTGCTCGATATTCGGTTGGGTGCGCCACAAGCTCATGAAGTCGTCCTTATTGGTTTTATTACGGTCCTAATCCTGCCACACAATCGGCTCACTGCGTTCGCTCCAAGCCGAAAATTGTGCACCGTAAGTCGACTCGATCACGTTGCGTTTTATCTTTAAGGTCGGCGTCAAAAAGCCGTTTTCCACCGCCCAGTTGTCTTTGACCACCACCAGTTGGCGCAAGCGTTCATGCTTGTCCAGTGCGCCGTTGACCTGTTCCAGCCAGCGTTCCAGGCTGCTGCGCAGTGCCTGCCGGTCCTGGCTGCCAGCCGACAACACGCATAGGCCCATCGGCGCCAGCAAGCCATCGCCGACTACGCACACCTGTTCGATGCGTGCGTGTTCAGCCAGGCGGTTTTCGATCGGCGCCGGGGCCACGTATTTGCCCTTGCTGGTCTTGAAGATCTCCTTGAGCCGCCCGGTCAGGCGCAGGCGGCCACCGGCGTCCTGCTCACCCTTGTCGCCCGTGCGCAGGAAGCCATCGTCAGTGAGGGTTTCGGCGGTTTTCTGCGGGTCCTTGAAGTAGCCGAGCATGGTCGCACCACTGCGCACCTGCACTTCACCCGTCAAGTCGATGCGCACTTCGACGCCAGGGCACGGCAGGCCGATCCAACCCAGCGTTTGTTGGCCAGGGCGGCATACATGGGAATAGCCGCAGCTTTCGGTCATGCCATACACCTCCAGCACATCCAGGCCCAGGCGTTGATACCAGCGCAGCAGGGCCTCGGGCACCGGGGCGGCGCCGGACAGCGCGATGCGCAGTGCATCCAGGCCCAGCCCGGCCAGCACTTTGTGCCCGACGCGCTTGCCGATAAAAGGCAGACGCAACAGGGTATCGAGGCGTTTTTGCGGGATTTTGGCGTAGACGCCCATCTGGAACTTGGTCCAGATACGCGGCACGCCGAACAAGGCTGTGGGCCGCGCCCGGCGCAGGTCGGTCAGAAAAGTCTCGAGGTTTTCGGCGAAAAATACAGTTTGCCCGGTATAGATTGAGGCCAGCTCGACAAACATGCGCTCCGCCACATGGCACAGCGGCAAGTACGACAGCAGCCGGTCGCCCTCGCCCAAGCCAAATATCTCTGTGCCGCGCGTGGCCGCAAATCCAAGGGCGCCAAAGGTTTGCATCACGCCTTTGGGCAGGCCGGTCGTGCCGGAGGTGTAGACGATGGTTGCCAGGCTTGCGGCATCCGGCGCGGGGTTGTCCTGGATCGGCGCATTGGCTTGCAGGTCTGCCCAGCTGAAATCAAAGTCGCCGGCCGGGCACAACGGCAAGCTGATGGTCGGCAACCCGGCCGGGATGCCGGGCGCCATCGCAGGCCAGTCATCCAGCTTGCCGATCAGCACCAGCGCCGCCTCGGAATGCGTGAGCACATGGTTGACGGACTCGGCCGTGAGGTTGGGGTACAACGGCACCGACACATGCCCGGCCATCCAGATCGCCAGGTCGGCAATGATCCAGTGCGCACAGTTTTTCGAGATCAGGGCAATGTGCGAGCCTTGGGGCAATTCCCGGGCGCGCAACCAATGCGCGGCGCAACGGGCCTGATGGCCGACATCGCCCCAGGTGAGCGTCTGCACCTCGCCGCCGCCGATGGGTTGCACCAGAAAGGGTTTGCGCGGGTGTCGCGCTTCACGTTCGAAGAAGACCTGCAACGGCAAACGAAAAGCGACAGGCATGGGACGCGCTCCTTTGTGATCCGATGATAGCCAACCAAGCACTTGCTTGGTTGACTATATAGCACACAAAGTCGCGATTGCTTTTCCTACGGATGCTTCACACTGACCAGGCTCATCAGCCCTGCCAGCGGAAAATCGCCTTCCAGCTCCGCCAGGCTGGCGGTGTGCATCGGCTCTGGCTGGCGCTGGTGACCATGCTGCAAAAAGCTGATCAGGCTGCCCACCAAGGGTTGGTGGCTGACCAGCAGCACGTTGTCATCGGTGTCGAGCTTTTCCAGCACTTGCTGCGGGTTGCCCTCAGGCGTCAACCACGGCACCGTGCGCACCTGCGGCTCGAACCCCAGTGCACCACGCACCAAATGCGCCGTCTGCTGCGCCCGCACATAAGGGCTGGCGATAATTGCACTGATGGGCTGACCAATCAGATGCGCAGCACTGCGCAACACTTCACCACGGCCATGCTCGGTGAGGTTGCGCTCGGCGTCGGTGCGCGCATGCCCTTCGGCTTCACCATGGCGCAAAATCCATAGCTTCACAGCTTTGGCTCCTCATCACGCACCGGGTGCGGCGCTGGCGGCACGCTGTGGGCGGCTTCGCCTTCGGGTGCACGCGGGGTTGGCCAATCGGCGAACGGCCAGGGTTTCTGCTCGGTGTGAAAGCTGCCGAAACGGCCGATCTGCGCCAGGAACTGGCTGAGGCTGTCGCCAAAATTCATCAGGCCCAGATTCGGCGCGCCGTAGATCAGGCGATAAATCAGCTGCACCACCACCAGCGCACCGAGCAGGAACTGCGCCACTTGCCACACCAGGGCAAACACCAGCATCCACAGGACGCGCAGCAGGATGGACTCGTATTTTGGGGTGTCTTTAGGATCGTTCATGTGCGCGTTCCTCAGTTGAAACCGCTGGTGGAAATGAAGTCGACGTCAGTCTTGGGCTCGGCGCGCATCAGCACCTCGATCACCTGGTCCAAGGTGCGCCCTTCAAACAGGATCGCATGCAGGCCGGCGACCAGCGGCATGTACACACCGACTTCCTGGGCCTTGGCCTTCAACACCTTGAGGGTGTTGACGCCTTCGGCGACTTCGCCCAGGCGCGTGACCGCGTCTTCCAGGCTCAGGCCCTGGCCGAGGGCGAAGCCGACTTGATAGTTGCGGCTTTTGGGCGACGAGCAGGTGACGATCAAGTCACCTACGCCGGCCAGCCCGAGGAAGGTCATCGGGTTGGCGCCCTGGTTCACGGCAAAGCGGGTCATCTCCGCCAGCGCGCGGGTGATCAGCATGCTTTTGGTGTTCTCGCCCATGCCCAGCGCCACGGCCATGCCGGCGATGATCGCGTAGACGTTTTTCAGCGCCCCGCCCAGCTCGACGCCAAAGCGGTCGCCACTGGCGTAGACGCGGAAGGTACGGCCATGCAGCACGGCCTGCACACGTTCGCACAGTGCTTCGTCTTCACTGGCCACCACCGTGGCGGTCAGCGCGTGCTCGGCGACTTCCCGTGCCAGGTTCGGCCCGGACAGCACGCCGATGCGCGCCTGCGGGGCGATCTCGGCGAGGATTTCGCTCATCAGCTTGAAGGTCTGCGCCTCAATGCCTTTGGTCAGGCTGACCAGCAGCTTGCCGGCCAGGCGTTCAGCGTGGGGCGCCAACACCGAGCGCAAGGCGCTCGAAGGCAGCGCGACAAAGCACAGGTCACAGTCGGTCAGCGTGGCCAACAGGTCGGTGACCGGCTCCACCGCCGGATGAATCTTGATGCCTTTAAGGTAACGGGGGTTTTCCCGATGCACGCGGATGGCCTCGGCCTGCTCGGGATCACGCATCCACTGGCGCACCGCGTGGCCGTTCTCAGCCAGCAGGTTAGCCACGGCGGTACCAAAACTTCCGCCTCCCAGGACCGCAATAGGGCGCTGTTCAGTCATATGCAATCCGTTAATCCTTACATGGCGATGGCGGCATTATACGGGGCGACCCGCTTGCGGCCAGCCCCCGCGTCAATTCGTGCGCTTGTCGGAAAATGCCACACTTGTGTGAAGTAATTGCAAGTCCCACGACTGGCAAATGGCCCCACCTCAGTTAACATGGGCGGCTATCCGTAATTATCAAGGCTGCACCGTGCATCTGGGCCATCCTCCTCGCTCATCTCTGTTGCTGATGTTGCTGTGCAGCACACCTGCGCTGGCGGATGACCTGTTTCTCGACAGCCAACCACTGCCGCAAGTGTTGACCGCCACACGCCTCAAGCAATCGGCCGCGGCCGTGCCCGGCAGCATGACGGTGATCGACAGCGAGCTGATCAAAGCCAGCGGCGCACGCGACATCGCCGAGCTGCTGCGGCTGGTGCCGGGGATGATGGTCGGCTACACCACCGGCAACCAGGCGGCGGTGAACTACCACGGCACCAGCGCCAGCGACGCGCGACGCATGCAGGTGTTGATCGACGGGCGCTCGGTGTACCGCGCGGGCCTGGCCACCGTGGACTGGAGCGACATCCCGGTGGCCATGGAAGATATCGAGCGCATCGAGGTGTTCCGTGGCCCCAACACCGTCAGCTACGGCGCCAACGCACTGATGGCGGTGGTCAATATCCTCACGCGCTCACCGGCCAACAGCCACGGCTCGCGGATTAAAGTCATCCGTGGCCAACGCGGCATCAACGACTATTACGCCAGCCAGGGTGTGGGCTGGGAAACCGGTGACTTGCGCCTGTCCTTGTCCGGCCAGCAGGACGATGGCTTTGACAGCGACGCCGTCGGTGCCGACCGTCGTGACGGCCGCCGCCTCAACCGCTTCAGCCTGGCGGTGAGCCAGACCCTGAATGCGCAACAGAGTCTCGATTGGCAATTTGACGCCAAGGAAGGCACCAACCAGCGTCCTTATACCTACCTGCCGGTGTTTGCCGGGATTACCGAAGGCGGCACCAATTCCGATGCCGTCGCCAAGGACTATGCCGGGTCGTTGCGCTGGAACTTCGACTTCAACCCCGAACACAGCCTGTACATTCAAGGCTCGGCCCAGCAATGGGACCGCCAGCAGGTCTGGAAAGCCTGTGACGCCAAGGTCTCGTTCAGCCCGGAACTGACGCAGTTGTGGCAGTTGAACCCCAACTATGCCGAACGGTTGGCGCGGCACATGGACACCTACAGCCAGGGCGTTGCACCACCCGGCAGTGCCGCCGAACAAACGCTGGGCAACCAGGTACTCGACCAGTGGCGCAACGGCGCGAACCAAAGCGTGTGCGGCGACATCGACCAAAGCACCCGCGAAAGCCGCTACGACCTGGAGATTCAGGACACCCTGAGCCTGTCCGATAGCCTGCGCCTGGTCAGCGGCATGAACTACCGTTACGACCGCGCCGACTCAGACACCTACTTCAACGGCACCCTTGACGACACCACCTGGCGCTTGTTCGGCCACCTGGAATGGCGCGCCAGCGAACACTGGCTGCTGCAAGGCGGCGCCATGTACGAAGACACCCACCTGAGCGGCAACTCGCTGACGCCACGGGTGGCGGTCAACTACCTGATCAACCCGCGCCACGGCTTGCGGGCGGTGTACTCCGAGGCGATTCGCTCGCCGGACATGTTCGAGAACAACGTCAACTGGAGCTACCGCGTCACCAATTTGAGCTCCCCGACCTACGGGCAGAACTCCGGGCAATATTTTGTGGTAACGCGAGGCCCCGGCAACCTCGATAAAGAGTTGATGCGTTCACGAGAGCTGGGCTACAACGGCTTCTTTGCCGATTTCGGGTTGAATGTCGACGTGAAACTGTTCTACGACGAAATCACCGAGATGATCAGCTCGCCGCTGCGCAACAACCAATACATTGCCAGCAACGCCAACAGCGCACGGTTCACCGGCGCCGAATCGCAGTTCGACTGGCGCATGAGCAACACCGACCGTCTGCGCCTGACCTATGCTTACGTCGACGCCGCTTCCAGCAACCCGCTGGACAAGGCGCAGACCGCACGCAACAGCGGCTCGGCGGGTTGGCTGCGCGAGTGGGGCCACGGCTGGTCCAGTGCGCTGTTCTACTACGGCGACGATGCGCTCAACCAATATCGCTTCGAACGGGTCGACCTGCGGGTGGCCAAGCGCATTGCCCTGGGCAAAGCCAATGTGGAGCTGGCCGGCATGTTGCAACAACGCCTCGATAACCAGCCCACCACCTGGGCCGATAACAACTACGACAGTCGCCATGTCCTGTATTTCAGCGCGGAGCTGGAATTCTGACATGGGCGCTCAGTCACGGATGACCCCCTTCTTTATCTCTCGGCTCTGGCGCCGCGCCTTGCTGCTGGTGTGCCTGTTGCTGACCGCGCCGGCGTGGAGCGCCGATATCCTGTTGACCGCCGCCGAAGACGGTGCCGGCGTTCAGGCATTTACCCTGGCCCTCGCCCAGCAACGCCCCGAAGACCAGGTGAGCTTTGTCCCGCTCAAAGACTTGCCCGCGCCGAGCCAGTTGCCGCCCGGCACGCGCCTGATCCTGCTGGACCTGCCCGGCCTCGACTGGCGCCTGCAGGATGACCAGGGCCCGCCGACCCTGGTGTTGCGCATCAGCCGCTTGCAGGCACGCCAGCGCCTGGGCACCACCCACCCGGCAAAAATCAGCCTGTTGTGGAGCGACCCGCCGCTGGCACGCCAACTCAAGCTGATCGCCAACATCCTGCCGCAAGCCCAACGCATCGGTGTGCTCTATGGCAGCGACAGTGAGTTCCTGCTGCCGGAGTTGCGCGAGTATGCAGCGCCCATGGGCCTGGAAATCGTGGCGCAACGCTGGGACAACATTAACGACAGCCGCCCGTTGCAAAACCTGCTCAAAAACAGTGACGTGCTGCTCGGCCTCGACGACCCGCAGTTGTACAACCCGAAAACCGTGAAGAACCTGTTGCTCAGCAGCTACGCCCAGCAACTGCCGCTGGTGGGGCCCAACGCCGGGTTCGTCAAGGCCGGCAGCCTGGCCAGCACCTACAGCGACCAGGCCGACTGGCTGGCGGTGCTCGACCGGCTGCTGGATCATCCGCCAGCCAACTGGCCACGCAGCCTGTACCCGCAACACTTCAAAGTCGTGGGCAACCCGCAGGTCGCGCGCTCACTGGGGATCGAACAGGTGGACGAAACCGCCGTCGCCGCCCGCCTGGCCGAAGGAGAAAAACGCCCATGACCTTGCGCCGTCGTTGGGACATCAACACCCGCACCCAGCTCATCACCCTGGGCCCGGCGCTGTTGCTGACCTTGCTGTTGATCAGCTTCTTTACCTTCGTGCGTATCCAGGACCTGCGCCAGGAACTCGACCACACCGGCCAGTTGATCGCCAACCAACTGGCCCCGGCCACGGAGTACGGGGTGATTTCCGGCAACAACGATGTGCTCGAAAGCCTGCTGCGTGCCACGCTGGCCACCCCGCATGTGCGCTTCCTGGAGATTCAGGACAGCACTGAGAACATCCTGGTGTACGTCGAACAACCTTCGGAAAAACACGACCGTTCGCTGTCGGTGAAAGTGTTCCAGGCGCCCATCCGCTTACAGCATATCCAGCTGGGCAATGACTTTTTCCAGGACAACCTCAACGAACCCAAGGCGCCGCGTGCCGATTACCTGGGCCGGGTGATCGTCGGCATGTCCAACGACGCCTTCAGCCAGCGCCAGCAGGAGATTCTGTTCAAGGCCGGCATCCTCGCACTGTTTGCCCTGCTGTTTACCTTCCTGCTCGCGCGGCGCCTGGCCGCGAGCCTGTCGCAGCCGATCAGCGCCATGGGCCACGCGGTAAAAGCCATCCAGCAAGGCGACTACAAGACACCGCTGCCGATTGTCGATGACTCGGAGCTGGGCGACTTGTCGCGGCACATCAACAACCTCGCCGAAGGCCTTAACCAGGCCAGCCGCGAACAGCACCAGGCCATGGCCCAGTTGATCCAGACCCGCGAAGAAGCCGAACGGGCCAACAACGCCAAGTCGGACTTCCTGGCGATGATGAGCCACGAGTTGCGCACGCCCATGAACGGCGTGCTGGGTATGCTGCAACTGCTGGAAACCACCGAGATGACCGAGGAGCAGACCGAGTACGCGGCGCTGGCCTCGGAGTCCACCGAGCACCTGCTTAAAGTCATCAACGACATCCTCGATTTCTCACGTATCGAACGCGCCGCGCTGGAGCTGGAACATATCGCCTTCAACCTGGCGGACCTGATCAACAGTTGCGCCCAGGCCTTCCAGCACAGCGCACAGCAACGTGGGTTGAGCCTGGAATTACCGATTCCGCTGGGCATGGACGCCTTGCGCGTGAGGGGTGACCCGACGCGTATCCGCCAAATCCTGGTGAACCTGATCGGTAACGCGCTCAAATTCACCGAGCACGGCAGCGTCACCGTCGAGCCCCATTGGCAAACTCTCGACCATGAACTGGTGTGGTTCACCTGCACGGTGCGCGACAGCGGCATCGGGATTTCCGCTGAACGCCTGGAGCTGATGTTCGATGCGTTCCAGCAGGCTGACAGTTCCATTTCCAGACGTTACGGCGGCACCGGCCTGGGCCTGCCTATTGCTCGCACGCTGGCCGAACGAATGGGCGGCACGTTGCGCGCGCAAAGCCAGGAAGGCCGTGGCTCGGTATTTACCCTGGAAATTCCACTGGCCATCGACCAGCACAGCTTGCCGGCGATCGCCCTGGACGCCGAGGGCAAGGCCAGCGCGGGTGATGGCCGCCATGTGTTGCTGGTGGAAGACAACCCGGTCAACCGCACCGTGGTCGAGGCCATGTTGCGCAGCCTGGGCTTTGAAGTGAGCCTGGCCACCGACGGCGCCGAGGCAATCCGCAGCGCCGAGAGCCTGATTTTTACCGCGATCCTGATGGATTGCCGCCTGCCGCTGATCGACGGCTACGAAGCCACCCGCCGGATTCGCCAACTGCCCGGCTGCGCCGACCTGCCGATTATCGCGTTGACGGCCAACGCCTTGCAGGGCGATCGCGAAGCCTGTCTGGCAGCCGGAATGAACGATTACCTGGCCAAGCCGTTCAAACGCACGGATTTGCAGCAAATACTGCAGCGCTGGGTGCAATAGCGCCGCGCCATCAACCAACTGCGACTGGCGCGAGAGACGAAAGTGCGGCAGTCTTAGGCACCCAAACGGGCCGATAAACAGGCTCGGTTTAAAATTTCAGTGAACAAGTGTACATTGAGTACCTTGACGCTGTGACTTTCACTACAACGCAATAGTCTATGTGTAGGCTGCCGGTATGAGGCATGAACGCTTCATTCGGTCCGGGAAGATTTACCCTGCCCTGCCGCATGGGATTATTGAGGAGCTCGCATGACCAAACAAAACGCCTTTACTCGGGAAGACCTGCTGCGCTGCAGTCGCGGTGAGCTGTTCGGCCCAGGTAACGCGCAACTGCCCGCCCCGAACATGCTGATGGTGGATCGCATCACCCATATCAGCGAAGAGGGTGGCAAGTACGGCAAAGGTGAATTGGTCGCCGAGCTGGATATCACCCCTGACCTGTGGTTCTTCGCCTGCCATTTCGAAGGCGACCCTGTGATGCCGGGCTGCCTGGGCCTTGATGCCATGTGGCAACTGGTCGGTTTCTACCTGGGCTGGCAAGGCCTGCCAGGTCGCGGCCGCGCCCTGGGTTCGGGCGAAGTGAAGTTCTTTGGCCAGGTCCTGCCGACTGCCAAGAAAGTCACCTACAACATTCAAATCAAGCGCGTCCTCAAGGGCAAGCTGAACCTCGCTATCGCCGACGGTTCGGTGACTGTCGACGGTCGCGAGATCTATACTGCCGAAGGCCTTCGGGTCGGCGTATTCACTTCCACTGACAACTTTTAAGGGTTATCCGCATGCGCCGCGTCGTTATCACTGGTCTGGGCATTGTTTCTTGCCTGGGCAATGACAAAGAGACCGTCACCGCTAACCTGCGTGCAAGTCGCCCTGGCATCCGCTTCAACCCGGAATATGCCGAAATGGGTCTGCGTAGCCAGGTTTCCGGCTCCATTGACCTGCCCCTCGAAGAACTGATTGATCGCAAGATCTATCGCTTCGTCGGCCACGCTGCCGCTTACGCTTACCTGGCCATGAAAGACGCCATTGCCGATTCCGGCCTGAGCGAAGACCAGGTTTCGAACGTACGCACCGGCCTGATCGCCGGCTCCGGCGGCGCATCGACCCTCAACCAGATGGAAGCGCTGGACATCCTGCGCGAAAAAGGCGTGAAGCGCGTTGGCCCGTACCGTGTAACGCGGACCATGGGCAGCACTGTTTCGGCCTGTCTGGCCACCCCGTTCCAGATCAAGGGTGTGAACTACTCGATCTCCTCCGCCTGCGCCACCAGTGCTCATTGCATCGGTACTGCGGTCGAGCAGATCCAGTTGGGCAAACAGGACATCGTATTCGCCGGCGGCGGCGAAGAAGAACATTGGAGCCAGTCGTTCCTGTTCGACGCCATGGGCGCGCTGTCCACCCAGTACAACGAAACCCCGGAAAAGGCCTCCCGCGCCTACGACGCCAAGCGTGACGGCTTCGTCATCGCCGGCGGTGGCGGCATGGTGGTGGTCGAGGAGCTGGAACACGCTCTGGCCCGTGGTGCAAAAATCTACGCGGAAATCGTCGGCTACGGCGCTACTTCCGACGGCTACGACATGGTTGCGCCGAGCGGCGAAGGTGCCATTCGTTGCATGCAGATGGCCATGTCCACCGTGGACACCCCAATCGACTACCTGAACACCCACGGCACTTCGACTCCGGTCGGCGATGCCAAGGAAATGGAAGGCGTGCGTGCGGTATTCGGTGACAAGGCTCCGGCCATCAGCTCCACCAAGAGCCTGTCGGGTCACTCCCTGGGCGCAGCCGGCGTTCACGAAGCGATCTACTGCCTGCTGATGATGGAAGGCAACTTCATGGCCGGCTCGGCCAACATCGACGAGATAGACCCGGTCGTCGCCGATATGCCGATCCTGACCAAGACCGTTGAAAACGCAAAAATCGACACCGTGATGAGCAACAGCTTCGGCTTCGGTGGCACCAACGCCACCCTGGTACTGAAACGCTGGCAGGGCAAGTAAGCCCCGCAGGTTGATCACCTGAAAAAGCCCCGACTGGTTCGGGGCTTTTTTGTGGGCAATGGAATGAGACCGAGTCGCCTACATCGCAGGCAAGCCAGCTCCCACATATGACGGTGTTCGCCATTCAACATGTGGGAGCTGGCTTGCCTGCGATAGCGTCACCTCGGTCCCAAGCCCTACACCGAAAACCGCGCCACCATGGTATTCAGGTCCACCGCCAACCGCGACAACTCCTGGCTCGCCGCACTGGTCTGGTTAGCGCCCGTCGACGTCTGATGCGCCAGGTCGCGAATATTCATCAAATTGCGATCCACCTCCCGCGCCACCGCTGCCTGCTGCTCCGAGGCACTCGCAATCACCAGGTTGCGCTCGTTGATCAAGGTAAAGGCCGACGCAATCTCCTCCAACGCCGTGCCCGCCGACTTGGCGATATCCAACGTAGAGCGCGCCCGCGTATTGCTCTGCTGCATCGAACTGACAGCTTGATCGGTGCCTTGCTGAATCCCGCTTATCATCAATTCTATTTCCTGAGTCGACTGCTGCGTGCGATGGGCAAGTGCCCGCACTTCATCGGCCACCACCGCAAACCCACGCCCGGCATCGCCCGCGCGCGCCGCTTCGATCGCGGCATTCAGCGCCAGCAAGTTGGTCTGCTCGGCAATCGAGCGAATCACATCCAACACCTTGCTGATGCCATAGACCTTCTGCGCCAAGTCCTCAACCTGGGTCGCGTTGGATGTGACGTCATCGGCCAGCGCTTCAATCGACACCACGGTCTGATGCACCTGCTCGCGCCCACGCTGGGCAATGCGGTCAGACTCGCGGGACGCCTGTGACGTGGCCACCGCATTGCTCGCCACCTCCTCCACCGCCGCGGTCATCTGGTTGACCGCCGTGGCCGCCTGTTCAATTTCCTGGTTCTGCTGGTGCAAACCACGGGTCGCATCTTCAGTCACACAACTGAGTTCTTCAGAAGCCGAGGCCAATTGGTTCGAAGACTCGGCAATCCGTCGAATGGTGTCGCGCAGGTTCTCCTGCATGCCCTTGAGCGCCTGCTGCAAGCGCGCGGGTTCATCGTTGCCGGTTACGTTGATCTCACCAGTGAGGTCGCCGCCTGCCACGCCCTGGGCAACCTTCAGCGACTGCGCCAACGGCAGCACGATGCTGCGGGTCAGCCATACCGCCAGGCCAATGGTGATCAATGCTGTGAGCACTATCATGCCAACCACCCATGTGCGCGATTGGGTGAACACGCTCTGCGCGAGGTTCGCGGCCTGGTTGGCACTGGCCTTGTTCAAGGCGACCAGGTCGTGCAGGGTCGCGGCCATCTCATCGGCCAGTTGATTCATCTCCCCATTGACGATCCTGACCGCATCCTCCAGCTGGTTGGCCTTGGAAAACGCCATCACCTGCTCCTGACGTTGCAGGTATTGCTGCTCCTGGTTTTTGAAACGATCAAACAGTACACGCTCTTCGGGCAGTACGATCAACGCTTCGTAGAGCGTCTGCGCATGGTGCAGGCCGTTTTTCAGGTCGGTGAGCTTCTGTTCGTTCTGCGCCAGCGCCTGCGGGTCACGGTTGACCACCAAACGCAGGGTGAGGGCACGCACCCGCAACAGGTCCTGGCTCATCTCCCCCACCGCCATCACGCTGGGCAGCCAGTTGTTCTCCACCTGATCGGACTGCTGGCGCATATTGGCCATCTGCAGCAGGGCGAAGCCGCCCAGGGCAAACACCATCAATGCCAGCACGCCAAAGCCTAAGCCTGCGCGCGGGGCGATATTCAAACTACGGATACTCATGCCTGGATTCCTTCCGAATGCGCTGCATCCACCTGCAGCAGGTCTCCTGAAAGGTATCGGCCCTTTGTCGCGTTTGCGTAAGACGAAAACGCGATATCAACGCGCTTGGCAATCGCGCGGGCAGCCATTGGAAAAAACACGGAACACTGAAGTGCCAGCATGCTCTATAACTGCATGACCTTTTACTGCCCTCGTGAGGTTTGCCATGCCTGTTACCGTCAATACGCTTAACCACGACAACTTTCGCCACAGCGTGAACATCAACAACCACGAACTGTTCACCGACCTGCCCAAGAGCCTGGGCGGTGATGATTCGGCGCCCTCGCCCCACGATTATTTCGACGCCGCCCTGGCCTCGTGCAAGGCGCTGACCGTCAAGCTCTACGCGCAGAAAAAAGACATCCCGCTCACCGGCGTCACCGTGGAAGTTACCCACGACAGCTCAGAGGAGCAAAAAGGTAAGTACACGCTCAACGTCAAGCTGACGCTCAAGGGCGTACTCAGCGATGAGCAGCGCGATGAACTGCATCGCGTCGCCGATAAGTGCCCGGTACACAAGCTGATGACCACCGCCGACGTCACCATCGAAACCAAACTGTCCGAAGGCGCTTTCAGCCAGTAGCCCCAACCTCCCGTCGAGCGGGTTATGCTCAGTAGCACCTAACCCGCTCAGACAGGGACGCCCCATGACCACCCTCACCGTGATCCGCCCGCGCGCCGAAGACGTCGAAGGCCAGCCGATCCTGCGACCGCTGCCGTCACGCGAATGCCGCAGCGTCGGGCCTTTTGTGTTTTTCGACCATATGTTGTCGACCCGCTATGCACCCGGCACCGGCATGAATATCCGCCAGCACCCGCATATCGGGCTGTCCACCCTCACCTACCTGTTCGAAGGCGCCCTGCAACACAAGGACAGCCTGGGCTCGGACCAGGTAGTGCAAGCCGGTGACGTCAGCTGGATGACCGCCGGCAGCGCAATTGCCCACGTCGAGCGCACGCCCGAAGCCCTCAAGGCCAGTGGTTTCAGCCTGCACGGCCTGCAGGTGTGGCTGGCCTCGCCCAAGGACCATGAAACCGGGCCGGGCCACTACAGCCATCACCCGGCGGCAAGCCTGCCGGTGAGCGATAACCTGGGCGTGCAGATTCGCCTGATCGCAGGCGCGGGCTTCTGCCTTAAATCGCCGGTGCCGGTGCTGTCGCCTACGTTATATGCCGAGGTGCAGATGCACACGGCCACGACGCTGCTGATCCCGGATGAGCATGAGGAGCGCGCGGTGTATGTGCTGGACGGCGAGGTGCAGTTGGACGGTGAGGCAGTGGAGGCGCATAGCCTGGTGGTATTGCCGAGCGGGCAGGAAATGACCTTGTTTGCCGAAAGCGATTGCCACGTGGTGGTGTTCGGCGGCGCGCCGCTGGATGGGCCACGCCGGATCAATTGGAATTTTGTCGCGAGCGATCCGGCGGTGATTGAACAGGCCAGGCAGCGCTGGGCGGCCGGGGATTGGCCGACGGTGCCGGGTGAGTCTGAAAGGATTGAGTTGCCTGTCAGATAGCTATCGCAGGCAAGCCAGCTCCCACCTGTCGACTGTTTTCACAGTTCAAGGTGTGGGAGCTGGCTTGCCTGCGATGATGCCGGAACAGGCGCTAAAGGTTTAGCCCTTGAACACTTCATCCAGCAAGTTATGCATCGACTGGAACGCACGCTTGGCCGTCTTGGCGTCGTACATCATCTTGCCCGGCACATTGGCGTGCGGGTCAGTAAAGGAATGCACCGCGCCGCCGTAGCTCAGCAGTTGCCAATCCACACCGGCGGCGTTCATTTCTTGCTCAAACGCCGGCAGTTGCTCTTTCGGCACCAACGGATCGGACGCGCCGTGCAGCACCAGCACCGAACCCTTGACGTGCTTGGCACCTGCCGGGTTTTGTGTGTCGATCGTGCCGTGGAACGACACAGCAGCCTTCAACGGCGCACCGGTACGTGCCAGCTCCAGCGAGCAGAAACCACCAAAGCAGAAACCGAAGGTCGCCAGCTTCGAGGTATCAACGGCCGCTTCGGTTTGGCTTTGCAGTTGCTCAAAGGCCGCCTGCATGCGCTTGAGCAGCGCCGGGTTATCGTTCTTCAACGGCATCATCGCAGCGCCGGCTTCATCGCCATTCGTCGGGCGCACGGTTTGCCCGTACAGGTCGGCGATCAGTACCACGTAGCCTTTGCTGGCCACGCTCTTGGCGATTTCCTCGGCACCCGCACTCACCCCCATCCAGTTCGGCGCCATCAGCAGGCCCGGCAGCGGGCCCTTGTGGCTGGCATCGAACGCCAGGCGGCTTTCATAAGACTGGCCATCAATCTGATAGACCACGGAACGTACAGTGACTTGGCTCATCATTTACTCCAGTTGAGGTGCGTTAGAACGAAAAAACCCGCCGAAGCGGGTTTTTCTACAACGGTGTTAAACCGACAGTTCAACCAACAGCTTGTTCAGCCGGCGCACATACGCGGCCGGATCTTTAAGGCTGTCACCGGCAGCCAGGGCTGCCTGGTCGAAGAGGATGTGCGACAGGTCGCCAAAACGCTCTTCACTCTGCTCGCCATCGAGTTTCTCGATCAGCGGGTGAGCCGGGTTGAATTCGAAGATCGGCTTGGAATCCGGGACTTTCTGCCCGCTGGCTTCGAGGATCTGACGCATCTGCATGCCCAGGTCCTGCTCACCGATGGCCAGAATCGCCGGAGAGTCGGTCAGACGGTGGGAAACCCGCACTTCGCTGACGGCATCGCCCAAGGCAGTCTTGATCCGCTCAACCAGGCCTTCTTTGGCCTTGGCGACCTCTTCGGCTTCCTTCTTCTCTTCTTCGGAGTCCAGGTTACCCAGGTCCAGGTCACCACGGGCCACGTCGACGAAGGTCTTGCCGTCGAACTCGCTGAGGTAGCTCATCAGCCACTCGTCGATACGGTCGGTCAACAGCAGCACTTCGATGCCTTTCTTGCGGAAGACTTCCAGGTGCGGGCTGTTCTTGACCTGGGCGTAGGTTTCGCCGGTCAGGTAGTAGATCTTGTCCTGACCTTCCTTGGCGCGTGCCAGGTACTCGGCCAGCGACACGATCTGCTCGCCGTCGTCACCCTGAGTCGAGGCAAAACGCAGCAGGCCGGCGATTTTTTCCTTGTTGGCGAAATCTTCTGCCGGGCCTTCTTTCATGACCTGGCCGAAGTTTTTCCAGAAGCCCTTGTATTGCTCAGGCTCGTTCTTCGCCAGTTTTTCCAGCATGTCGAGCACGCGCTTGGTCAGCGCCGACTTCATGGAGTCGATGATCGGGTCTTTCTGCAGGATTTCCCGCGACACGTTCAGCGACAGGTCGTTGGAGTCGACCACACCTTTGATGAAGCGCAGGTACAGCGGCAGGAACGATTCCGCCTGGTCCATCACGAACACGCGCTGCACGTACAGTTTCAGGCCTTTTGGCGCCTCACGCTGGTACAGATCGAATGGGGCACGGGCAGGTACATAAAGCAGCGAGCTGTATTCCAGCTTGCCTTCGACCTTGTTGTGGCTCCAGCTCAGCGGGTTCTCGTAGTCGTGAGCGATGTGTTTATAGAACTCCTGGTACTCCTCGTCTTTGACTTCGGTACGAGGGCGGGTCCACAAGGCGCTGGCACGGTTGACCACTTCCCATTCCTGGGCAGGTTTCTCTTCGCCCTCGACAGCCGCTTGTTCTTTCGGCAGTTCGATCGGCAAAGCGATGTGGTCGGAGTATTTCTTGATGATATTGCGCAGGCGGTAGCCGTCGGCGAATTCATCTTCAGCGGCTTTGAGGTGCAGCACGATACGCGTGCCACGGTCAGCCTTGTCGACAGTGGCGATTTCGAACTCGCCCTCACCTTTGGAGGCCCAGTGCACGCCTTCGCTGGCGTCAAGGCCGGCGCGGCGGCTGAATACTTCAACCTTGTCGGCAACGATGAAGGCCGAGTAGAAGCCCACGCCGAACTGGCCGATCAGGTGCGAATCTTTCTTCTGGTCGCCCGACAGGTTCTTCATGAAGTCTGCGGTGCCGGATTTGGCGATGGTACCCAGATGGGTAATCGCGTCTTCGCGGCTCATGCCGATGCCGTTGTCTTCGAGGGTGACGGTCTTGGCGTCCTTGTCGAAGCTCACACGGATTTTCAGTTCGGCGCCACCTTCCAGCAACTCAGGCTTGGAGAGGGCTTCGAAACGTAATTTGTCGACAGCGTCAGAGGCGTTCGAGATCAATTCGCGAAGGAAGATTTCCTTGTTGGAATACAGCGAATGGATCATGAGGTGCAGCAGTTGCTTCACCTCGGTCTGGAAGCCCAGGGTTTCCTTTTGAGTTTCCACACTCATGGTCATCAAACTCCAATTGGATGGCAGTGGCCGCGCCCGAAAGGGTTGGCGGCGGGTTGTCATCAAAGTTGGGGGCTAAGACCAGGATTTCAAGGGCGCACCAATTCCTCAATTTTGAAATGTGCGCGAGCGGTGGCAATCGGCTCAGCGGCGGTGCTTTGCCAGGCGGTGATCGCCACATTCGCCACCCGGCGGCCTTGGCGCCACACCTGGCATTTGGCGTAGGTGTCGCGAAACTGCCCGGCACGCAGGTAATCCAGGGAAAAATCGATGATTTTCGGCAAACCTGGCGCACCGGTAAATACCAGCAAATGTAACGCTGCCGACAGCTCCATAAAGCCTGCGATCACACCGCCGTGCAGCGCTGGCAATATCGGGTTACCAATATTGTCCTTGTTGGCCGGCAGGCGAAACAGCAGCTCATCCCCCAACCTTGAGCATTCGATGCCGATCAGCTTGGCGTAGGGCACCAGGTTGAGCAACGCCTCATAGTCGCCGCGCTCATGGGCCTGTTCGAGGCGGGTCTTGAATCGATGCGTCATGCCTGGTCTCCCTTGATCGAATTGCCGAGTCCTTGCGTGCCTTTGAGGCGCTTGCCCATGCGCATGAAGGTGCCCACCACATGGGCGATGGGTTGCTGAGGATCATCCTGGTAGGCAAAGCCACGGGTAAAGATCACGTCGGTGGTCACCCGGTAGCATTGTGCAAAGCCATACACCGGCTTGTGCGGCTCGGCGGGATGCATGTAGTCGACGCGCAAATCCAGGGTCGGGCACACCTCGAACTCCGGCAGCACGCACAGCGTGGCCATGCCGCAGGCGGTGTCCATCAGTGAGGTCAGCGCGCCGCCGTGAATCACGCCGGTCTGAGGGTCACCGACGATATGCGGACCGTAAGGCAGGGCCAGCGTCATGCCCTCCTCGCTGGCGGCATGCACGATGATGCCCAGCACCTGGCAATGGCGCAGGGCCAAAACAAAGCGTGTGGCACGCTCTAACAAGGGATTTTCGGTCATGTGTGCAGACTCTTATTAGTGTGGGTTTTCACGGTGCGGGTGTGGGCGCAAAAGTTCCTGGGTGACGGTGTTTTATATATCTTTGAAACAAAAGGAACTAATGCTGGCCGTCCAAGCTCGAAAGGCCAGTAGATATCTTCAATAAGGAGAAACACCCCATGCGCAAGACTTTAGCTATTTCCATGATGTTGGCCGCTGCCCTCGGTCTCGCTGCCTGCGATAAGAAATCCGAAGACAAAGCCCAAGATGCCGCCGCGCATTCTGAGCAAGCTCAGAAGGACATGGCGAAAGCACAGGATAAAGTGAACGACGCTGCGAAAGAAAACGCCGATGCTGCCAAAGCTCAGGCTGAATCGAACGAAGCCGCCGCGAAAGAAGCTGCACCTGCTGCACCTGCAGAACCTGCCAAGAACTAATAGCCTGGCATTTGCTGCAAAAAGAAAGCCCGCTTACATAGCGGGCTTTACTTTGCCTGCGATTTATAGAATTTGATTAACCCTGGGTGCCACTCATCAAGACACGGTTTCTTTAGCCGGCTCCGCCACCGGCATATCGGTCGGCGTATAAACCATCACCTGCAGTACGTCGGAATGAAACTCGCGGCGATACAGCACCAGTACCACCCCGCTGCTCATCAACATGAACAACCAGGGGCTGACAAACCAGGCCAGCATGGTCATGCCGAAGTAATACGAGCGCAGGCCAAAGTTGAACTGGTTGGCCGCCATCGAAATCACCCGCGCCGCCCGCAGGGCAAATGCCTTGCGCTCCTGCTCCGACACCTGCCGCTCACCGATCATCGGCGCCGAGCCCACCAGCACGGCGGCAAAGTTGTATTGGCGCATGCACCAACTGAAGGTGAAGAACGCGTAGACGAACACCAGCGCCAGGCACAGCAGCTTGATTTCCGACATGCCCTGTGACGCCTGCTGCACCATGGGGATGTCCGCCAGCAACGATACCGCACGCTCGGACGCGCCCAGCACGGTGAGAATACCGGCGAGAATAATCAACGTGCTGGAGGCGAAGAACGAGGCATTGCGCTCCAGGTTGCCGATCACACTGGCGTCGGCAATCCGGTTATCGCGCAGCAGCATACGGCGCATCCAGTCTTCGCGATACAGGTGCAGCACGCTGGCCAGGCAGGCGGTGTCTCGGGCTTTCCAACTGGCATAGCGGGTGTAGCCACCCCAGCACAGGGCGAACCAGAAGGCGGCCAGCAGGTGGATTTGATTGGTTTCGATGAACGACATGCAGGGCCTTGTATACGATGATTAAAGACAAACACGGTTAAAAATGTGGGAGCTGGCTTGCCTGCGATGGCGGTGGATCAGGCGACACAGCAGTGACTGAACCGACGCCATCGCAGGCAAGCCAGCTCCCACATTGACCGAACTCCAACTTTAGAGCGTTGTGGTCTTGCAGGCATAAAAAATGCCCCGTATCGATTGATACGGGGCATTTCAGTACAGCGTGAAACCGCGGCTTAGGCGATGGCTTCGCTACGCTTGCCGAGCATACGGTCAACCACTACCGCCACGCCGAGCGTCATCACCGACGGCACCAGCCATGCCAGGCCTTGCTCACTCAGCGGCAGGTGCGCCAATTGTGCAGGCATCCAATCGGCCAAGCCAGCGCCTTTAAGCGCGTCGATGCAACCAAAGATGAACGACACCAGCATCACCGGGCCAACAATACGGCCCTGCTCCTGCCAGAAGTCTTTGCAGAAGCTCAGGGCCACCAGCACGATGCACGGCGGGTAGATCGCGGTGAGTACCGGGATCGAGAAGGCAATCAGCTTGGTCAGGCCCAGGTTGGACACGAACAGCGAGAACAGCGCCAGGATCACCACCAGCGTCTTGTAGGACAGTGGCAGGACCTTGCTGAAGTACTCGGCGCAAGCACAGGTCAGGCCCACGGCAGTGACCAGGCACGCCAGGGAGATCAGCACAGCGAGGAAGCCACTGCCCAGGGAGCCGAAGGTGTGTTGCACGTAGGCGTGCAGCACTGCCGCGCCATTGCTGGCACCGGCCGCCACCGCGTGGCTGCCCGAACCCAGGCGGAACAGGCTGATGTACACCAGCGCCAGGCCCACGCCGGCAATCAGCCCGGCGATGATCGCATAGCGAGTGATCAGCTTTGGCGACTCAACACCACGGGAACGAATCGCGTTGACGATGACGATACCGAACACCAGCGCGCCGAGGGTATCCATGGTCAAGTAGCCATTGATAAAGCCCTGGGAGAACGGTGCAGCGACGTATTCCGGGGTGGCGACACCGACATCTCCGGCCGGCAAGGCAAACGCAGCGATGCCCAGCACAGCCAGTGCGATGATCTTCAACGGTGCGAGAAAACGCCCTACCGTGTCCAGCAGACGCCCTGGGTACAGGGAAATGAAGAACACCAGCAGGAAGTACACCGAGCTGTAGAGGAACAGCGCCAGCGGGCTTTCGCCGGTCAGCGGCGCCAGGCCCACTTCAAACGAAACGGTCGCGGTGCGCGGGGTGGCGAACAGCGGACCTACCGCCAGGTACGCCGCCGCCGCCAGCAGGCCACCGGCGATCTTGCCGATCGGGCTGCTCAATGCGTCCATGCCGCCGCCGACCTTGGCCAGCGCGATCACGGTGACCACCGGCAAGCCAACTGCGGTGATCAGGAAGCCCAGCGCTGCCATCCAGACGTGAGGCCCGGACTGCAAACCAACGATAGGCGGGAAGATGATGTTGCCAGCGCCCACGAACAGGGCAAAAGTCATAAAGCCTAACGCCAGGATGTCCTGGCTTTTCAACACTTTCATTTCAGGAAATACCACACTACTGAATCGGAATTTAGAGAGGGATTCCCTGTGGATGAGGGAACTGCTGCCGGCCCTGATGGGGACCGACCGGTCTAGCGCGCGGCTTCCTTTTGGGAGGCGGACGCATAAAGAGGCGGCTAGAGTACAGAAATAAGCCGACAAACGCACTGTTGCGGGGCGGACTGTCCGATAAGCGACATCCAAATGTCGCGTTTTCATACTTAATTTGGCAGTGCCGTCCCTGTGGGAGCTGGCTTGCCTGCGATAGCGATCTGTCTGTGCCAAATGTGTTGGCTGACACACTGCTATCGCAGGCAAGCCAGCTCCCACATTTGACCGAGTAAATCTGCCAAAAAATAGGCAAATCCAGAATGCACAAAGGCCACCCGAAGGTGGCCTTTGTGTGGTGAAGCGTCAGCTAAGCGCGAGGCTTACTTGACAGCCCAACCGGTCAGCTCGGACAAAGCCTTGCCGATGTCTGCCAGCGAACGCACGGTTTTAACGCCTGCGTCTTCCAGGGCAGCAAACTTCTCGTCTGCTGTGCCCTTGCCGCCAGAGATGATTGCGCCAGCATGGCCCATGCGCTTGCCTGCAGGGGCAGTCACACCAGCGATGTAGGAAACAACCGGCTTGGTCACGTGTGCCTTGATGTAGGCAGCCGCTTCTTCTTCAGCCGAACCGCCGATCTCACCGATCATCACGATCGCTTCGGTCTTCGGGTCTTCCTGGAACAGCTTCAGGATGTCGATGAAGTTCGAACCTGGGATCGGGTCACCGCCGATGCCGACGCAAGTCGACTGACCGAAACCGGCGTCAGTAGTCTGCTTGACAGCTTCGTAAGTCAGGGTGCCGGAACGCGAAACGATACCGACTTTACCTGGCAAGTGAATGTGACCAGGCATGATGCCGATCTTGCATTCGCCTGGGGTGATCACGCCTGGGCAGTTAGGGCCGATCAGGACTACGCCCAGCTCGTCGCACTTAACTTTAGCGTCCAGCATGTCCAGGGTAGGAATGCCTTCGGTGATGCAAACGATCAGCTTGATGCCGCCAAAGGCTGCTTCCAGGATCGAGTCCTTGCAGAAAGGAGCTGGAACGTAGATCACACTGGCGGTGGCGCCTGTGGCAGCTACAGCATCTTTCACGGTGTTGAACACTGGCAGGCCCAGGTGCTCGGTGCCGCCTTTGCCCGGAGTTACGCCGCCAACCATCTTGGTGCCGTATTCGATGGCTTGCTGGGTGTGGAAACTACCTTGCGAACCGGTAATACCCTGGCAGATAACTTTGGTGTCTTTATTGATCAGGACGCTCATTATTTGCCCTCCGCAGCTTTGACAACTTGTTGAGCAGCGTCGGTCAGGCTGGTAGCCGCGATGATGTTCAAACCGCTTTCTGCCAGTACTTTAGCGCCCAGTTCAGCGTTGTTACCTTCAAGGCGAACAACAACCGGGATTTTAACGCCAACTTCTTTCACTGCACCGATGATGCCTTCGGCAATCATGTCGCAACGAACGATGCCGCCGAAGATGTTGACCAATACTGCTGCGACGTTGGAGTCGGACAGGATGATCTTGAACGCTTCGGTAACGCGTTCTTTGGTAGCACCACCGCCCACGTCGAGGAAGTTGGCTGGTTTGCCGCCATGCAGGTTGACGATGTCCATGGTACCCATGGCCAGGCCAGCACCGTTGACCATGCAACCGATGTTACCTTCCAGGGCTACGTAGTTCAGTTCGAACTTGGCAGCGTGCGCTTCGCGCGGATCGTCTTGCGACGGATCGTGGAAAGTCTTCAGCTTAGGCTGACGGTACATGGCGTTGGCGTCGATGTTGATCTTGGCGTCGAGGCAGTGCAGATCGCCGTCAGCCTTGATCACCAGCGGGTTCACTTCCAGCAGGGCCAGATCGTGATCCTGGAACAGTTTGGCCAGACCTACGAAGATCTTGGCGAACTGGGCAACTTGCTTGCCTTCCAGGCCCAGCTGGAAAGCCAGCTCGCGACCCTGGAATGGCTGAGCGCCAACCAGTGGATCGATAGTGGCTTTCAGAATTTTTTCTGGGGTTTCTTCGGCGATCTTCTCAATGTCCACGCCACCTTCGGTGGAAGCCATGAACACGATGCGACGGCTCGAACGGTCAACGACAGCGCCCAGGTACAGCTCTTTAGCGATATCAGTGCACGATTCAACCAGGATCTTGGTGACTGGTTGGCCATTGGCATCAGTCTGGTAAGTCACCAGACGCTTGCCCAGCCACTGCTGTGCGAAGGCCTTGGCGTCTTCTTTGCTGCGAACCAGCTTGACGCCGCCCGCTTTACCGCGACCACCGGCGTGGACCTGGGCTTTGACAACCCATTCGGTACCACCGATTTTGTCGCAAGCTTCTGCTGCTGCTTCCGGGGTGTCTACTGCGTAACCCTTGGATACTGGCAGGCCGTATTCAGCGAACAGCTGCTTACCCTGATACTCGTGAAGATTCATGCTTTTTACCGTCTTCGTTAGGTACTGCGCATTCGGCGCTGCGCTCATTATGAGTGCCGCACCACCTGTGACTGCTGCTTGCACAATTTGCGAGGCTTAAGACCCGTAAAACTGTGCAAGGCTGCGTCCAGCGGATATTCCGCGGTGAGTCTTGCGCGCAAGGCTCACGACGGGCAACTCCGCCGTGGTTTCTTATTATCTCGCTTAGCGCTTCTTGCGGTTGGCGATGTGGATGGCGCCGCCATTCACTGCCAACGCTGCTTCGTGCAACGCTTCGGACAGGGTCGGATGGGAGAAGACCATCATGCCCAGGTCTTCGGCACTGGTGCCGAATTCCATACCGATCGCGCCCTGCTGAACCAGTTCTGCAGCGCTCGGGCCAATCACGTGGACGCCCAATACGCGGTCAGTCTTGGCATCAGCGATGACTTTGACAAAACCACCGGTGTCGTTAGCTGCCATGGCACGGCCAGAAGCGGCAAACGGGAAGGTGCCGACGTTAACTTCAACGCCTTCAGCTTTCAACTGCTGTTCGTTCTTGCCGACCCATGCAATTTCCGGGTGGGTGTAGATAACCGATGGGATCAGGTCGTAGTTCATCTGGGTTTTATGACCCTTGATGCGCTCGACAACCATGATGCCTTCTTCGGAAGCCTTGTGCGCCAGCATCATGCCGCGAACCACGTCGCCGATGGCATACACGCCTGGCACGGTAGTAGCGCAATGATCGTCAACGTGGATGAAACCACGCTCGTCGATGTTCACGCCGCTGTCGGAAGCCAGCAGGTCGGTGGTCACTGGACGGCGACCCACGGCTACGATCAGCTTGTCGAAGGTGATGGTCTGCTCGCCTTCTTTATCGGTGTAGGTCACAACGACTTCTTCGCCGTTGACCTTGGAACCGGTAACACGGGCGCCCAGCTTGATATCCAGACCTTGCTTGGTCAGGGTTTTCAGCGCTTCTTTGGACACTGCAGTGTCGGCAGCCAGCAGGAACGTGTCCAGGGCTTCCAGCACAGTCACTTCAGAACCCAGGCGCGACCATACCGAACCCAGTTCCAGGCCGATTACGCCAGCGCCGATCACGCCCAGACGCTTGGGAACCGCTTGGAATTCCAGGGCGCCGGTCGAATCAACGATCACGTTCTGGTCAACAGGAGCAGGCGGAATGTCGATTGGACGCGAACCTGGTGCCAGGATCACGTTTTCGGCTTCGATGACTTCAACCGAGCCGTCCGGCTTGGTGATTTCAACTTTCTTGCCGGCCAGCAGCTTGCCGTGGCCTTGCAGGGAAGTGACGCCGTTGGCCTTGAACAGGGTGGCAACGCCGGAAGTCAGGCCTTTAACGATGTTGGCTTTACGGCCGACCATTGCTGGCACGTCCATGGTCACGCCAGCATGGTTGATGCCGTGGATCGCGAAACCGTCTTGGGCTTCGTGGAATTTCCAGGAGCTGTCCAGCAGCGCCTTGGAAGGAATGCAACCAACGTTCAGGCAAGTACCGCCCAGCGCCAGTTTGCCTTCCTTGTCGGTGTATTTTTCGATGCAAGCAGTCGAGAGGCCCAGTTGTGCGGCCTTGATCGCGGCAACGTAGCCGCCAGGACCGGCACCAATCACTACAACGTCAAATTTCTGTGTCATGAAAATAGATCCTCTATTCAGCGACAAGCTTCAAGCGACAAGCTGCAAGCCAAGCTGCTTTTTCCTACAGCTTGTAGCTCGCAACTTGCAGCTGCGTCTTTAGATGTCCAGCAGCAGACGAGCCGGGTCTTCCAGCAGGTTCTTGATGGTTACCAGGAAAGTCACGGCTTCTTTACCATCGATCAGGCGGTGATCGTACGACAGCGCCAGGTACATCATCGGGCGGATCACGACTTGGCCGTTGATGGCCATCGGACGCTGGATGATGTTGTGCATGCCCAGGATCGCAGCTTGCGGCGGGTTGACGATCGGGGTCGACATCATCGAACCGAAGGTACCACCGTTGGTGATGGTGAAGGTACCGCCGGTCATCTCGTCGATGGTCAGCTTGCCGTCACGGGCTTTCTTGCCGAAGCCGGCGATGCCGCCTTCGATTTCAGCCAGGCTCATCAGCTCGGCGTTACGCAGAACCGGTACTACCAGGCCACGGTCGCTGGACACGGCAACGCCGACGTCTGCATAGCCGTGGTAAACGATGTCGCTGCCGTCGATGGAAGCGTTGACTGCCGGGAAGCGTTTCAGCGCTTCGGTGGCCGCTTTCACGAAGAACGACATGAAGCCCAGGCGCACGCCATTGTGGGACTTCTCGAACAGATCCTTGTACTTCGAACGCAGGGCCATGACTTCAGTCATGTCGACTTCGTTGAAGGTGGTCAGCATCGCCATGTTCGACTGCGCTTCAACCAGACGCTTGGCCACGGTGGCACGCACGCGGGTCATCGGTACGCGCTTCTCGGTACGGTCGCCAGCAGCGAACACAGGCGCAGCGGCAGCAGGTGCTGCAGCCTTGGCCGGTGCAGCAGCCGGAGCGTTTTTCTTGGCTTCGACAGCAGCAACCACGTCTTCCTTGGTTACGCGGCCGTCTTTGCCGGTGCCCTTGAGGGACGCCAGGTTGATGCCGTTTTCTTCAGCCAGCTGACGCGCAGCCGGTGCAGCGATCGGGTCTTCACCACCTGCAGCCGGAGCGGCAGCGGCAGGTGCGGCAGCTGGAGCAGCAGCGGCGGCCGGAGCAGGAGCAGCAGCGCCGCCCGCTTCGATCGAGCCCAGGATCTGGTTCGACAGGACGGTAGCGCCCTCTTCAGCCACGATCGCGCCCAGCACGCCGTCAGCTTCGGCCAACACTTCCAGAACGACTTTGTCGGTCTCGATGTCGACGATCAGGTCGTCACGCTTTACAGCGTCGCCTGGTTTCTTGTGCCAGGTGGCAACGGTGCCATCGGCAACCGATTCCGGGAATGACGGGGCTTTGATTTCGATAGCCATTATCTGTGGGTCCTTAAAATTCGGTTTCAGTCAGCGCGAAGGCGTTAAACAGTGAAAGCATCTTGCAGCAGTTTTTCCTGCTGCTCGGCGTGCATCGACGCATAACCACACGCAGGTGCAGCAGAAGCATCACGACCGGCGTACTCCAGGCCCAGGCCTGTTTTGTGGTTACCGATACTGCGACGCAAATGATGCTGGCTGCTGTACCACGCGCCCTGGTTCATCGGTTCTTCCTGGCACCACACCGCGTGGGTGAGGTTGGTGTAAGGCGCGATGGCCTCCATCAGGTCGTCTTCCGGGAACGGGTAAAGCTGCTCGATACGCACGATGGCGATGTCTTCGCGGCCTTCGGCACGGCGTTTTTCCAGCAAGTCGTAGTAAACCTTGCCGCTGCACAGGACCAGGCGAGTGACCTTGGCAGCGTCCAGGGTGTCGATTTCTGGAATCACGGTCTGGAACGAACCGTCGGCCAGATCTTCCAGGGTCGAGATGGCCAATTTGTGACGCAACAGCGATTTCGGGGTCAGCACTACCAGCGGCTTGCGCAGCGGGCGGATCACCTGACGACGCAGCAAGTGGTAGATCTGGGCCGGGGTAGTCGGCACGCACACCTGGATGTTGTGCTCGGCGCACAGCTGCAGGTAACGCTCCAGACGGGCCGAGGAGTGCTCCGGACCCTGACCTTCATAACCGTGTGGCAGCAACATGGTCAGACCGCACAGACGGCCCCACTTGTGCTCACCGCTGGTGATGAACTGGTCGATAACCACCTGGGCACCGTTGGCGAAGTCGCCGAACTGGGCTTCCCAGATCACCAGCGCATTTGGCGTGGTGGTGGAGTAGCCGTATTCGAACGCCAGTACGGCCTCTTCGGACAGGAACGAGTCGTACAGGTCGAAACGTGGCTGGCCTTCGTACAGGTGTTGCAGCGGTACGTAGGTGGTCGCGTCTTTCTGGTTGTGCAGTACCGCGTGACGGTGCGAGAACGTACCACGGCCGATGTCCTGGCCGGTCATGCGGATCGGGTGACCTTCGAACGCCAGGGTAGCGTACGCCATGGTTTCGGCGTAACCCCAGTTGATCGGCAGGCCGCCGGCTTGCATCTTCTGACGGTCTTCGTAGATCTTCGCAACCTGGCGCTGCACCACGAAGCCATCTGGAATTTCCAGCAGCTTGGCGGACAGTTCCTGCAGGGTCTTGAGGTCGAACGAGGTGTCGTGACGCGCCGTCCAGGCGTGGCCCAGGTACGGGCGCCAGTCCACGAACAGCTCTTTGTTCGGTTCTTTAACCAGGCTTTTCACTACATGCAGGCCGTTGTCCAGCGCGTTGCGGTATTCGTCGACTTTCGCCTGAACACGCGCATCGTCAACCACGCCGGCCGTAATCAGGCTGTCGGCGTACAGTTCACGGGTGGTGCGCTGCTTGGTGATCTGCTGGTACATCAACGGCTGGGTGCCGCTCGGCTCATCCGCTTCGTTGTGACCGCGACGGCGGTAGCAAACCAGGTCGATGACCACGTCACGCTTGAACTGCATGCGGTAGTCGATGGCGAGCTGGGTCACGAACAACACGGCTTCCGGATCATCACCATTCACATGGAGGATCGGCGCCTGGATCATCTTGGCAACGTCGGTCGCGTACTCGGTAGAGCGCGCGTCCAGCGGGTTGCTGATGGTGAAACCGACTTGGTTGTTGATGACGATGTGAACCGTACCGCCGGTCTTGAAGCCGCGAGTCTGCGACATCTGGAACGTTTCCAGGACCACGCCTTGACCGGCGAATGCCGCGTCACCGTGGATGGAAATCGGCAGGACCTTCTCACCGGTGGAATCGTTACGACGATCCTGGCGAGCACGCACCGAACCCTCGACCACCGGAGAAACGATTTCCAGGTGGGACGGGTTAAAGGCCATGGCCAGGTGAACTTCACCGCCGGTAGTCATTACGTTGGACGAGAAGCCCTGGTGATACTTGACGTCACCGGAACCCAGTTCGACCTTCTTCTTGCCTTCGAACTCGTCGAACAGTTCACGCGGGTTCTTGCCGAAGGTGTTGACCAACACGTTCAGGCGACCACGGTGAGCCATGCCGATCACGATTTCCTTGGTGCCGTAGGAACCGGAACGCTGGATCAGCTCGTCGAGCATTGGAATCAGGCTTTCGCCGCCTTCCAGGCCGAAACGCTTGGTGCCCGGGTATTTGGTACCCAGGTATTTCTCGAGACCTTCGGCCGCGGTCACGCGCTCCAGCAAGTGGCTGCGCACGTCGGCGGACAAAACCGGACGGCCACGCACACCCTCCAGGCGATGCTGGAACCAGTGGCGCTGCTCGGAATCGGTGATGTGCGTAAACTCAGCGCCGATGGTGCGGCAATATGTCTGCTGCAACGCTTCGTGAATTTCGCGTAGGCTCGCTTCCTCTTTGCCGATGAACAGGTCGCCGGCACGGAAGGTCGTATCAAGATCGGCATTGGTCAAGCCGTAATGATTGATCGACAGGTCAGCAGGTGCAGGACGCTTCCAGAGCCCCAGCGGGTCAAGCTGGGCCGCCTGGTGGCCACGCATCCGGTAAGCCTGGATCAGTCGCAATACTTCAACTTGCTTCTTCTCATGCTCGCTGCTCACGCTACCGGCGGAAACCGGTTGGGCGCGGCGCTGGTTCTTTGCCAGCAGCACAAATTGATCGCGAATTGTTGCGTGCGATACATCGGTGGCAGCGTTGCCGTCTGAAGACAACGTCTGAAATTTGGTGCGCCATTCTTCTGGCACAGCGTTAGGGTCGTGCAGGTAGAGCTCATAAAGCTCTTCCACATAGGCAGCGTTACCACCTGAAAGATAGCCGCTGTTCCACATGCGCTGCATCACGCTTTCTTGCATGCTTGGTCACCCTCGATTTGGGGACACCACCGGCGAAAACACCGAGTTTGCTTGCAAAAGGCCAAGTGCAGCGACCAAAACAAGCCACTTAGGATCACGCTGATAGTTCGGGTACCAACCCGAATGCCCCTGCTTGTCTCATTTCTTCAAAATAAGAGCTGCGGCTTTGTAAGTCGCTGCTCAAGTTAAAACTACGGCGCCGGTTGAAGCCTGCGCCGTAGCATTTACGGGCACAACGGTCCTGCTTTGCTACAACGTCGCTTACACGCCGCTTTGCAGCAGCATGTTACGGATGTGACCAATGGCCTTAGTCGGGTTCAGGCCTTTGGGACATACGTTGACGCAGTTCATGATCCCGCGGCAGCGGAATACGCTGAACGGGTCATCCAGTGAAGCCAGACGCTCGGACGTCTTGGTGTCACGGCTGTCTGCCAGGAAGCGGTACGCTTGCAGCAGGGCAGCTGGACCCAGGAACTTGTCCGGGTTCCACCAGAAGGACGGGCACGAGGTCGAGCAGCAAGCGCACAGGATGCACTCGTACAGACCGTCGAGCTTTTCACGCTCTTCAGGGGACTGCAGACGTTCGATGGCCGGAGCCGGCGTGTCGTTCTGCAGGAACGGCTTAACTTTCTCGTATTGCTTGTAGAAGATGCTCATATCGACCACCAGGTCACGGATAACCGGCAAACCTGGCAGAGGACGAACGATCAGCTTGTTACCTTTAACAACAGCCGACAGCGGCGTGATGCACGCCAGGCCGTTTTTGCCGTTGATGTTCATGCCGTCGGAGCCACAAACGCCCTCACGGCAAGAGCGACGATAGGAGAAACCTTCGTCCTGCTCTTTGATCAGTGCCAGTACATCCAGCACCATCAGGTCTTTACCACCGGTATCGACCTGAAATTCCTGCATGAACGGCGCGGCGTCCTGATCAGGGTTGTAGCGGTAAACACTGACTTTCAACATGGCAGCCACCCTTAGTAAGTCCGAATCTTCGGTTCAAACGTCGGCACCGTCTTCGGCGAGAAGTTCACGGCACGCTTGGTCACGCGCTTGTCACCCGGGAAGTACAGGGTGTGGCACAACCAGTTTTCGTCGTCGCGATCTTCAAAGTCTTCACGGGCGTGGGCACCACGGGATTCTTTACGAACCTCGGCGGCGATCGCAGTGGCTTCGGCCACTTCCAGCAGGTTTTGCAGCTCAAGGGCTTCGATACGAGCCGTGTTGAACGCCTGGCTCTTATCGTTGATCTTGACGTTGGCGATGCGCGTGCGCAGGTCGGCCAGCTGGGCAATACCCTTCTGCATGTATTCGCCGGTACGGAATACACCGAAGTAGTTCTGCATGCAGCTTTGCAGCTCGCGACGCAGGGTAGCCACGTCTTCGCCATCGGTACGCTCGTTCAGAGCGTTCAGGCGCGCCAGGGCGGCCTCGATGTTGGCGTCGGTGGCGTCATCGTATTCGATGCCGTCGGTCAGGGCTTTTTCCAGGTGCAGGCCGGCAGCACGACCGAATACCACCAGGTCGAGCAGCGAGTTGCCGCCCAGACGGTTGGCACCGTGTACCGATACGCAAGCCACTTCGCCTACGGCGAACAGACCGTGGATGATCTCGTCCACGCCTTCGGCGTTCTGGGTGATCGCCTGGCCATGAATGTTGGTCGGCACGCCGCCCATCATATAGTGGCAAGTCGGAACAACCGGCACCGGAGCAACTACCGGGTCAACGTGCGCAAAAGTCTTGGACAATTCGCAGATACCTGGCAGGCGGCTGTGCAGGACTTCTTCACCGAGGTGATCGAGTTTCAGCAGTACGTGGTCGCCGTTCGGGCCACAGCCGTTACCGGCGATGATTTCCTTAACCATCGAACGGGCCACAACGTCACGACCCGCAAGGTCTTTGGCGTTCGGAGCATAACGCTCCATGAAACGCTCGCCGTGCTTGTTGATCAGGTAACCACCTTCACCACGGCAACCTTCTGTAACCAGTACGCCGGCGCCGGCGATGCCGGTCGGGTGGAACTGCCACATTTCAATGTCTTGTACCGGCACGCCAGCACGCAGAGCCATGCCGACGCCGTCACCGGTGTTGATCAGGGCATTGGTGGTCGACGCGTAGATACGACCTGCGCCGCCGGTTGCCAGCACAGTAGCCTTGGCGCGGATGTAGGTGGTTTCACCGGTTTCGATGCAGATGGCGATCACACCGACGAAGGCGCCGTCGGCGTTCTTCACCAGGTCAACCGCGTAGTACTCGTTCAGGAACGTGGTACCGGCTTTCAGGTTGCCCTGATACAAGGTGTGCAACAGCGCGTGACCGGTACGGTCGGAAGCGGCGCACGTACGGGCAGCCTGCCCGCCTTTACCGTAATCCTTCGACTGGCCGCCGAATGGACGCTGGTAGATACGACCTTGCTCGGTACGCGAGAACGGCAGACCCATGTGGTCCAGCTCGAACACGGCGGCCGGGCCTTCCTGACACATGTATTCGATAGCGTCCTGGTCACCGATGTAGTCGGAACCCTTGACGGTATCGTACATGTGCCAGCGCCAGTCATCGTTCGGGTCGGCGGAAGCGATGGCGCAGGTGATGCCACCCTGGGCCGATACGGTGTGGGAACGGGTCGGGAACACCTTGGTGATCACGGCAGTCTTGTGACCGCCCTGGGCCAGCTGCAGCGCTGCGCGCATGCCGGCACCGCCGCCACCAATAATGATGGCGTCGAAGGAAATAGTTGGAATGTTAGCCATGAATCAGATACCCCAAAGAATCTGCACACCCCAGACGAAGTACGCGAACATCGCAACGCCGCAGACTGCCTGGAAGAGAAAACGTACTGCAGTCGCGGACTTGCCCAGCGCCATCGGCGTCAGGTAGTCGGTCGCGATGGTCCACATGCCGACCCAGGCGTGAGCGCCCAGGGCTACAAGGGCCAGCAGACTGAAGATTCGCATCGCATTGTGGGAAAACAGGCCATGCCATTGCTCATAGCCGATGCCCGGGTTTGCGACGAGGTATCCGATCAGGAAAATGAAATAAGCCGCGAGAACGACCGCAGACACACGCTGTGCCATCCAGTCATAGAGGCCCGAACGCGAAAGGTTCGTAACGCTGGTTACCATATCCAAACTCCTGCCAGAACGATCAGCACCACGGAAATGGCGATGATGATTTTCGAGCCCAGGCGGCCGCCTTCCAGCGTCTCACCGATACCCGCATCCATGATCAAGTGGCGCACACCGGCTACCAGGTGATACAGCAGAGCGGACAGGAGGCCCCATGCTACGAACTTGGCCAGCGGGCTGGTCAAGCATGCCTTCACCTCGGCGTATCCTTCCTCGGAACCCAGGGATTTGCTCAATGCATAAAGCATGATGCCCAAGCCCAGGAACAGGATGATGCCGGAAACACGGTGCAGGAACGACGTAACGCCGGTGATGGGGAGTTTGATGGTCCTTAGGTCTAGGTTTACAGGTCGTTGGCTATTCACGGCTTTTTTTCACACTGAAGAGCCCCTAACAATCAGGGCAAAGTTGTTGGGGAGTGCACTGGTCAGGTAAGCACCACCCAGGGAGTGCGACCCCCAATGAAAGCAAGCCCAAAAGCCCTTGGCGGTCGGTGGCCGAGTATAGACAGTTAGGTTACTAATGACAACGCGCACTCCTCACCCTAATAGCGGATTGCGCTGGCGGTATAAAAGGCGTAAATGGCAGTCAATTTCGACGAAAAAGTATGGTTAAAGCCTTCTGGAGCAAGACTTTAGGCAAATTGACATCTGGATTTATATCAATATAGTGGTGCGGGCCCTGCGTGGGGGGTCTGTCTGATGATTTGAAGCATAAATAGGAGGCCACATGGCTGACAAAAAAGCGCAGTTGATCATCGAGGGCGCAGCCCCCGTCGAGCTGCCCATTTTAACCGGCACCGTTGGTCCCGATGTTATCGACGTACGGGGCCTGACGGCCACGGGCCGTTTCACATTCGACCCAGGCTTCATGTCGACCGCCTCTTGCGAGTCGAAGATCACCTACATCGATGGTGACAATGGTATTTTGCTGCACCGCGGCTACCCGATCGAACAGCTTGCTGAACAGTCGGACTACCTGGAAACCTGCTACCTGCTGCTAAATGGCGAATTGCCAACAGCTGAGCAGAAAGCCCAGTTCGTCAGCACCGTGAAGAACCACACCATGGTTCACGAGCAGTTGAAGACCTTCTTCAACGGCTTCCGTCGCGACGCCCACCCGATGGCCGTCATGTGCGGTGTAGTCGGCGCCCTGTCGGCCTTCTATCACGACTCCCTGGACATCAATAACCCGCAGCATCGCGAAATTTCCGCGATCCGCCTGGTTGCCAAGATGCCAACCCTGGCCGCAATGGTTTACAAGTACTCCATGGGTCAACCCATGATGTACCCGCGCAACGACCTGACGTACGCGGAAAACTTCCTGCACATGATGTTCAACACCCCGTGCGAGATCAAACCGATCAGCCCGGTGCTGGCCAAGGCGATGGACAAGATTTTCATCCTCCACGCCGACCACGAGCAAAACGCCTCCACCTCCACCGTACGTCTGGCGGGTTCTTCGGGTGCCAACCCGTTCGCCTGTATCGCCGCCGGCATTGCCGCATTGTGGGGCCCTGCCCACGGCGGTGCGAACGAAGCCGTGCTGACCATGCTCGATGAAATCGGCGATGTGTCCAACATCGACAAGTTCATCGCCAAGGCCAAGGACAAGGAAGATCCGTTCAAACTGATGGGCTTCGGTCACCGCGTCTACAAGAACCGTGACCCGCGTGCCACCGTGATGAAACAGACCTGCGACGAAGTGTTGAAGGAGCTGGGCATCAAGAACGATCCGCAACTCGAACTGGCCATGCGCCTGGAAGAGATCGCCCTGACCGACCCTTACTTCATCGAACGCTCGCTGTACCCGAACGTCGACTTCTACTCGGGGATCATCCTCAAGGCGATCGGCATTCCAACCAGCATGTTCACCGTGATCTTCGCCTTGGCACGCACTGTCGGCTGGATCTCGCACTGGAAAGAAATGCTCTCCAGCCCGTACAAGATTGGCCGTCCGCGCCAGCTGTACACCGGCTACGAGTCGCGTGATATCACCAAACTGGAAGATCGCAAGTAAGCATCTAACTATTTGGTCTTAAAAACGGCCTCCTTTCACAAGGAGGCCGTTTTTATTTGTGCAGGAATTGAGCGCAAGACCTGAGGCCAGCGCCAACCGGGACGCAGAGCATCCATGGCTGTATTCCCACGCAGAGCATGGGAACGATCGACATACAGGCACTTTATTGATGCAAGCGTTGAGAAACTGTTTTGTGAAATCCGTTACCAATAAAAGCAAAAAAATGCCCCGATCTCACGACCGGGGCATTTTTTTGTAGCCGTTACAAATCTTAGTGGTTTACCGCCCCACTCGCCCCCAGGCCAGTCTGCGAACGCACAAACTGCGGGAAGTACAGCGCACGCTCTTTTTCTGCCGCCGCCGACTTGTCAGTGATGGAGAAGAACCAGATGCCGACGAACGCAATGATCATCGAGAACAGCGCCGGGTATTCGTAAGGGAAGATCGCTTTTTCATGGTGCAGGATCGACACCCAGATGGTCGGGCCAAGGATCATCAGGCCAACGGCACTGATCAAGCCCAGCCAGCCGCCAATCATGGCGCCACGGGTGGTGAGGTTTTTCCAGTACATGGAAAGCAGCAGCACCGGGAAGTTACAGCTGGCAGCAATCGAGAACGCCAGGCCGACCATGAACGCGATGTTCTGGCTTTCGAACAGGATACCCAGGCCGATCGCCAACACGCCCAACGCCACGGTGGTGATCTTCGACACGCGAATCTCATCTTTCTCGTTGGCCTTGCCCTTCTTGATCACACTGGCGTACAGGTCATGGGACACCGCCGAAGCACCGGCCAGGGTCAAACCGGCAACCACTGCCAGGATGGTGGCAAACGCCACGGCCGAGATGAAGCCGAGGAAAATGCTGCCACCCACCGCGTTGGCCAGGTGCACCGCCGCCATGTTGTTACCGCCGAGCAAGGCACCTGCAGCATCCTTGAACGCCGGGTTGGTGCTCACCAGCAGGATCGCGCCAAAGCCGATGATAAACGTCAGGATATAGAAGTAGCCGATGAAACCGGTGGCATACAGCACGCTCTTACGCGCTTCCTTGGCGTCACTGACGGTGAAGAAGCGCATCAGGATGTGCGGCAGGCCGGCCGTACCGAACATCAGCGCCAGGCCCAGCGAGAATGCCGAAATCGGATCTTTCACCAAGCCGCCGGGACTCATGATCGCCTCACCTTTAGGGTGAACCTTGATCGCCTCGGAAAACAGCATGTTGAAGTCGAAGTTGACGTGCTTCATCACCATCAACGCCATGAACGAAGCACCGGACAGCAACAGCACCGCCTTGATGATTTGCACCCAAGTGGTTGCCAGCATGCCGCCAAACAGCACATACATGCACATCAGGATACCCACCAGGATCACCGCTACGTGGTAGTCCAAACCGAACAGCAGCTGAATCAGCTTGCCCGCCCCTACCATTTGCGCGATCAGGTAGAACGCCACCACCACCAGCGAGCCACAGGCCGACAGACTGCGGATCTGGGTTTGCCCCAGGCGATAGGACGCCACGTCGGCAAAGGTGTACTTGCCCAGGTTACGCAGGCGCTCGGCGATCAGGAACAGAATGATCGGCCAGCCCACCAGGAAGCCGATCGAGTAGATCAGGCCATCGTAGCCGGAGGTGAACACCAGCGCGGAAATCCCCAGGAAGGACGCCGCCGACATGTAGTCGCCGGCAATCGCCAGGCCGTTCTGGAAACCGGTGATCTTGCCGCCAGCCGCATAGTAGTCGGCCGCCGACTTGTTGCGTTTGGACGCCCAGTAGGTGATGCACAACGTCGCGCCGACGAAGACCACGAACATCAGGATCGCTGCAACGTTCAGCGGTTGTTTGTGCACTTCACCGGTCAATGCATCCGCCGCCCAAACGGCGGGCGCAAAGACCGAAGCGCCAAGTACAGCCAATAGACGACGGATCATTGCGCAGCCTCCTTGAGAATCGCATTGTTCAGGTCGTCGAATTCGCCGTTGGCGCGTCGTACATAGATGCCGGTGAGGACAAAGGCCGAGACAATCAGGCCGACCCCGATGGGGATGCCCCAGGTGATGGATGAGCCGGGGCTGAGTTTGGCCCCCAGTATTTGTGGCCCGTAGGCAATCAACAGGATGAAAGCGGAGTAAAGCCCTAGCATGATCGCCGAGAGAATCCAGGCGAACCTTTCCCTTTTTCTGACCAGCTCCTTGAAACGCGGGCTGTTTTGAATCGAGAGGTAAATGCTGTCGTTCATTGTTTTTATCCTCGCAGCACAGCTTTTTATTATTTTGGAACATATCCACTGTATGCGGCTGCGGAACAGGTTCCAGACGACCTTAGTAGTAGAGGGAGTGTAGCGAGGGTTTACGGGCGTGCGAGGCTAATGTGGGAGCGGGCTTGCCCGCGATGGCGGTGTATCAGTCAAAACATCTGTGACTTATACGCTGCCATCGCGGGCAAGCCCGCTCCCACAAGGGTTAGTGCTTTATTTTGCGGTCCACTCGGCGACACGTTCAGGGTGCTTGGCGACCCAATCCTTGGCCGCAGCATCAGGCTTGGCGCCCTCTTGAATTGCCAGCATCACTTCGCCGATTTCGTCCTTGGAGGCCCACTGGAATTTCTTCAGGAAAGCGGCGACTTCCGGCGCTTTCTTCTCCAGGCCCTTGCTGCCGATGCTGTTGACGGTCTCAGCAGCACCATAAATCCCTTTTGGGTCGTCCAGAAAGCGCAGTTTCCACTTGGCGAACATCCAGTGTGGCACCCAGCCGGTCACCGCAATGGATTCCTGCTTGTCTTCGGCACGGGTCAGCTCGGCGATCATCGCAGCGCCCGAACTGGCTTGCAGTTTGTAGTCCAGGCCATAGGCCTTGATGGCTTCGTCGGTCTTGAGCATCACGCCTGAACCGGCGTCGATGCCGACGATCTTGTTCTTGAAGGTGGTGTCGGTCTTGAGGTCTTCGATGGACTTGGCTTTAACGTACTCCGGCACGATCAGGCCGATCTTCGCATCCTTGAAGTTGGGGCCGTAGTCGACCACCTTGTCCTTGTTCTTGGTCCAGTATTCACCGTGAGTCACGGGCAGCCAGGCGGAGAGCATGGCGTCGAGTTTGCCGGTAGCTACGCCCTGCCACATGATCCCGGTGGCGACCGCTTGCAGTTTCACGTCGTAACCGAGTTTTTCCCTGATCACCTCGGCTGCCACATGGGTCGTGGCAACGCTGTCGGACCAACCATCTACATAGCCGATGCTCAGGGTTTTGCTGTCGGCGCTGGCCAGTGTGGAGCCCATCGCAACTACCAGAGTGGCAGCTGCGCCCAAGAGTCGTCGCATCTTCATAATACTTCCCCGAAAGTGCTGCGCTCGGCGGATGCCGAGCGACGTCAACCTGTTGTTATAGGGTGCATCGCGCCCCCTTCACGCGCGTCGATCACGGTGGTGCGCCGCCAGTGGAGTGCTGACACTTCGATCATCAACCTGCCGGGGCCTTGGACCTGCTCTGTCAGCGACCTCGGGTAAGCAAGAAACGACATCACATCGCCAGCAGGACAGTTCCTAGGACTTGGCGTCAATTTCCCGCCCGAACTTTGCATGTCTAAATTATGCAGCCCCACTGGGACGGGCCAAATCCGGGTAAGATGCGCGCCTTTGCTCCCCCAGATAAGCTGACCATGCCCGCGACTGCCCGCTTCCCTGCCCTGCCCTATTTCTGCGCCTTGATCCTCGGCGTGCTTGCCCTCGTCGGCTATTGGTACGGCCTTGGCCGACCGGTGGTGTTGCCGGATGTGGCCAGTGCCAGCCACAAGATGCAATGCGCGTCCTACACGCCGTTCGACAAGGACCAGTCGCCGTTCGACCAGCCGTTCAAACTGCGCCCTGAGCGCATGGACGCCGACCTGGCGCTGCTGGCCACCCGTTTTGAATGCATCCGCACTTATTCCATGACCGGCCTGGAAGCACTGCCTGGCATGGCGCGCAAGCATGGTTTGAAGGTGATGGCCGGCGCTTGGGTCAGCAGTGACCCGGTGGCCACCGAAAAAGAAATCAAAGAACTGATTGCTGCTGCCAATGCCAACCCCGATGTGGTCACTTCGGTGATCGTCGGTAACGAGGCCCTGCTGCGCAAGGAAGTCACCGCCAAGCAGTTGGTGACGCTGATCCATCAGGTCAAAAGCCAGATCAAGCAGCCGGTCACTTATGCCGATGTGTGGGAGTTCTGGCTGCAACACCCGGAAATCGCCCCGGCGGTGGATTTCCTGACCATTCACCTGCTGCCCTACTGGGAAGATGACCCGTCGGGCATCGACCAGGCCCTCAAGCATGTGGGGGATGTGCGCCAGACCTTTGGCAACAAATTCGCCCCTAAAGATGTGCTGATCGGCGAGACCGGCTGGCCCAGCGAAGGCCGCCAGCGCGAAACCGCGGTGCCGAGCCGGGTCAACGAGGCCAAGTTCATGCGTGGTTTTGTGGCCATGGCCGAGGCCAATGGCTGGCGCTACAACCTGATCGAAGCGTTTGACCAGCCGTGGAAACGCGCCAGCGAAGGTGCAGTCGGTGGTTACTGGGGCTTGTTTGACGCCGACCGCCAGGACAAGGGCATCCTTGCCGGGCCGGTGAGTAACGTGCCGTATTGGCCGCTGTGGCTGGGCATCGGCGGCCTGATTCTGCTGGGCACTCTGGCACTGGGCGGCCGGGTGCGCAGCGCGCGTGCCGCATTCATGCTGCCATTACTCGGCGTAGTGGCCGCCTGCTCCATTGGCACCTGGGCCGAGCTGACCCGTGTCACAGCACGTTTCAACGATGAATGGGTGTGGGCGGGCTTACTGGTGGTGTTGAACCTGTTGGTACTGGCCCATGCCGCGCTGGCTTTAAGCGCTCGGGAAGCTTGGCGGGAACGCGCCTTCACTTGGCTGGAGCAACGCGCAGGTTGGCTGGTGGCAATTGCCGGGTTCGCCGGTGCAGTGATGATGCTGGCGCTGGTGTTTGACCCGCGCTATCGCAGCTTCCCAAGTGCGGCACTGGTATTGCCGGCACTGGTTTACCTGGTTCGCCCGGTCACCGGCCCGCGTCGGGAGATTGCGCTGCTGGCCTTCATTATTGGCGCCGGCATTGCGCCGCAGCTGTATCGCGAAGGCTTGCTGAACCAGCAGGCGTGGGGTTGGGCGGTGGTCAGCGGGTTGATGGTTGTAGCGTTGTGGCGTTGCTTGCGGGTGCGCAAAGCTTAAAAATGCTATCGCAGGCAAGCCAGCTCCCACATTCGACCGCATTCCATGGGATGCACCCAATCTAATGTGGGAACTGGCTTGTCGAATCGTCGCACCGCTGCGATGAGGCTCTATCAGACGCCCCGAGGCTTCCTAACCAACCGCAACCCCGCAATCACCACCGCAAACACCGCAAACGTGGTGTTATACAACGCCAGTGCCGGCAACCCGAACACCATCCCCAACACCGCCAAACCCCAGCCCGCTCGCCCCGGCACAAAAAACGCCAGCACCGACGTGACCAATGCGGCCCAGCCCAATACCTTGAAGTGAATCATCAGCCCCAGGTTCGAGCGCAACTGGCATTCCCAGCGGCTGGCCTCGTCAACGCAGACCCCCACCCACTGGCCGTCTTCCATAAACCCGTAACGGGCGCCATAACTGGCGGCCAACCATAACGGCAGGGCAATAAGCAGCAGGATCAGTGGCAAACGACGGGACATGGGGTACTCCGATAGGCAAAAACGGCGCTCAGCTTAATGCGCCGGCAGCCGTTAGCAAGGCGCATACACACAATTAGTGTTCATCAATGCATGGCAACGTGTATCTTCTGGCTACTATTACCCCGATTCCGTGGTTTTTTCCGACTTTTAGTGCCGAGGGCTGGCACTTCGGTGGCAACGCGGTGGTCATAGCCTGCGAACTTCATTCAGCACGTTTCCTCTTAGGGATTAAGTCATGCTCCGTTCCTTGCGCTGCGCTGCCTTGCTGGGCAGCCTATTTTTGAGTGCGTCAGCACTGGCCGTCGATATCGACCCAGCCAGCTATGGCTACCCTTTGACCAACCCGTTCGAAGCGACTATCGCCACCACTCCGCCGAATCTGCGCCCGCAATTGCCGAGCGACGACGAGATCAACCAGTCCGACTACAGCCTGACCATGCGCCCTGAGCGCCAGTTCAGCCTGCCGGACAACTTCTGGGCGGTGAAGAAACTCACCTACCGCATCGCCAAGCAAGACCACGCCGCACCGCTGATTTTCCTGATTTCCGGCACCGGTGCGCGGTATGACAGCAGCATCAACGAATACCTCAAAAAGCTCTATTACAAAGCTGGCTACCACGTGGTCCAGTTGTCCTCGCCCACCAGCTTCGACTTCATCGCCGCGGCTTCGCGCTTCGCCACTCCCGGCATTACCCAGGAAGACGCCGAAGACATGTACCGCGTGATGCAGGCGGTGCGCGCGCAGAACTCCACGCTGCCGGTGACCGACTACTACCTCTCCGGCTACAGCCTGGGCGCTTTGGACGCGGCATTTGTGAGCAAGCTCGACGAGACCCGCCGCAGCTTCAACTTCAAGAAAGTGCTGCTGCTCAACCCGCCGGTCAACCTCTACACCTCGATCACCAACCTCGACAAGCTGGTACAGACCGAGGTCAAGGGCATCAACAACACCACCACGTTTTATGAGCTGGTGCTGAGCAAGCTGACCCGTTACTTCCAGCAAAAAGGCTACATCGACCTCAACGATGCCCTGCTCTACGACTTCCAGCAGTCCAAGCAGCACTTGACCAACGAACAGATGGCGATGCTGATCGGCACCTCGTTCCGCTTCTCGGCGGCCGACATTGCCTTCACCTCGGACCTGATCAACCGTCGCGGCCTGATCATCCCGCCGAAATACCCGATCACCGAAGGCACCAGCCTCACGCCGTTCCTCAAGCGTGCGCTGCAATGCGACTTCGACTGCTACCTCACCGAACAAGTGATCCCGATGTGGCGCGCGCGCTCCGACGGCGGCAGCCTGCTGCAACTGATCGATCAGGTCAGCCTGTATGCCCTCAAGGACTACCTGCACGACAGCCCGAAAATTGCCGTGATGCACAACGCCGACGACTTGATCCTCGGCCCTGGCGACCTGGGTTTCCTGCGTAAAACCTTCGGCGATCGCTTGACCGTCTACCCGTTGGGCGGCCACTGCGGCAACCTCAATTACCGCGTCAACGCCGACGCCATGCTGGAGTTCTTCCGTGGCTAAATATCTTCTGCTGCTTGCCGCCTTGATGTGCGCAGGCGTGGCCAATGCCGACAACAGCAAGGCCCACGAGCCGGTCAAAGTCGGCGCCGACGGCTTCAAGGAACCGCTGACCAAACTCAAGTTCAACCCGGGCCTGGACCAGCGTGAATTCGAGCGTTCATCACTGACGGCACTTAACGTCTATGACCCGCTGGAGTCGTGGAACCGCCGCGTGTACCACTTCAACTACCGCTTCGACCAATGGGTGTTCCTGCCGGTGGTCAACGGCTACACCTACGTCACTCCCAGCTTCCTGCGTACCGGTGTGAGCAACTTCTTCAACAACCTGGGCGATGTGCCCAACCTGGTGAACAGCCTGTTGCAACTCAAGGGCCACCGCTCCCTGGAAACCACCGGGCGCCTGCTGCTCAACACCACCATCGGCATCGCCGGCCTGTGGGACCCGGCTACCGCCATGGGCCTGCCACGCCAGAGCGAAGACTTCGGCCAGACCCTGGGCTTCTACGGCGTCCCTGGCGGCGCCTACCTGGTGCTGCCGATCTTCGGCCCCTCGAACCTGCGTGACACTACCGGCCTGATCGTCGACTACGGCGCCGAGACCGAGATCAACTTCCTCAACGTCTCCAAGGTCAGCGAAAACCACCCGGAAATCTGGGCTTTGCGCGCCGTCGACAAGCGCTACCAGACCAGCTTCCGCTACGGTCAGATGAACTCGCCGTTTGAGTATGAAAAGGTGCGGTATATCTACACCGAGTCGCGCAAGTTGCAGATCGCCGAGTAACCTCCCTGCAGGAGCTGGTTCGCCAGCTCCTGCTGCTATATGCCTCGCTGACACCACTTGCGCCAGGTAAACCGCAACTGCAGCACCGCCGCCCTGGCCATCTCCCGATCCTGCTCCGTCAACCCCGACGGCTGCTCAAGTGCTTGAAGCAGTGCAGCACTTGGCCCATCCAACATCCCCGCCGTTGCCAAGCCTGGCCCCGCGTGCCTGAGTATCACCGCCAACTGCCGCAGGTAATCATCACGCACGCCAGCCAACGCGCCCTGGCTGCCCGCAAGGCTTGCACGCAACTCCAGCAACTCATCACCCAGGTCCAACCCGAGCAGGCCATTATCCCAATGGGTACGACGCTCGGCGGGCAAGGTTTGGCTGTAGCGTGACAGGCGAATCAAGCGATCGGCCATGCGCCCGCCAAACCAGCTCTCGGCTTGCTCCAGAGGGCGCGAAGTCAACTGCGCCAAATCGAACAACGAAGCCTTGAACATACGCCGGTAGTGTCGCTTGCCAGGGTTGAGCTGGATCAGGCGAAACACCAGCACCGCAATCCCGACGCCCACCAAGGTCGCGATGGCCTTGTTGAGGAAGGCGGCAATGTCGTAGCTCATCAGGTTACTCGGCCCGACGTTGTTGACGAAAAAGATGCAAAACGCCGAGGCTGTGGCGGCCAGCTTTACCCGGCTCATGCACAACGAGGCAAAAAACAACGGCACGCCTAATGCCACGCATAACAGCGCGAAAGCATCAAACCCGGGCAACAAGGCAAAGCGCACAAAGCCGGCTATCGGGATCGACAGTGCAATGCCCTTGAGAAAATTGAGGCCCGACGCAGAAGGGTTTTCCCGCGCGGCAAACAGGCTCAAGACCACGCCGCTGATCGACACTGCACCCAGGCCCGACGGCCAGTCGGTAAAAATCCAGAATGCCGCAACGGCCAGAAACGCCAAGGCACTGCGCAGCCCACCGAGCACGCCTTGCTCGATATCCCGATGCCAGGACAGGGCGCCTGGCGCACCGGGTGGCACCGTGCCGGCTTCGACGGCCGCCAGGGTCACTGTGCCCACGTCAATCAAGCGCAGCACCTCGGCCAATTGCACCAGGCAAAAGCGCGCCTCCGCGCTCAAACGTGGATCACCCAGCGCCAACCTCAGGCGCTGCGAGAGTGCAGGCAGCGCATCGGGCCGCTCTTGCTGTAGCGTCGCGGCCACCTCGTCCACCCAAGGCGCCACGCGGGTCGCATCTTCCAGCATCAGTCGCTGCCGTGCCACGCCGCGGGCCGCGCGCAAGAGTCCCAGCAAGTCCCGGCTCAGCACCCGCAGCGCCTGGGATCTGCGCCGGCCCTTGGGGCCTTCGAACCAGGCATGGTCACGCTGGGCATCAACTGCAACCAAACGGCCCAGTGCTTCGAGCAACCCCTTGCGCTGATCGGTGCCCAGCAGCTCCGACGCCGCGGCGCGCAGGCCCGCCTGCCAGGCCGCACGGCCTTGAACCGCCAGCGTCTGCTCAACCCGGCGCGGCCATAAAATCGTGCTGGCGATAGACGCGCAGAGAATCCCCAGGCTGATTTCCTGGCAACGGGCTACCGCCTCATCGAAAACCCCAAGCGGCGCCGCAGTCGCAGGCAGCGCGATAATCGCCGTGGTGTAGCCCGCCAGCACAAACCCATAAGAGGCGTGATTGCGCAGCAACGACGCGCCTGTGGTGCAAAACGCCAACCACAACGCCATGCACAGTAGAAACAACAAAGGCGCTTGGCCGAAGACAGCAATCATCACCACCGAAGCCGCCGCGCCCACAAACGTGCCCAGTAACCGATAGGCACCCTTGGCCAAGACCATGCCGCTGGTGGACTGGCCGACGATAAATACCGTGGTCAGCGCCCATTGCGGCTGCTGCAAGTCCAAGCAAAAGGCCAGATACAACGCGACCCCGCCGGCGATCATGTTGCGCAACGCAAACAGCAGATCGTCCCGCGAGGGCGCCAGGGTGGCTTGCCAGAAGTCAGGCAGTTGAAACGTGGAAAGCTTCATTCAGCGAACACATAGATAGCTAGCTAATGATTAGCATAGTATCTATATACCCGCCAAATGCCAATCTAGCGTTTCAGCACGCGCCACACTTTGCCTACCAGTGAAACCACGGCCAGCACCAGCGCCCCGGCAATAATCCCGGCCACTGCGTTGAGCAACGTAGGCATCAACCACGCCACCGCGCCGACACTCTGGCTGAGCGTCTCGATCCAGTGATGCACCACCGGCACGCCATGGGTGAGTATGCCGCCGCCGACCATGAACATCGCCGCTGTGCCGATCACCGACAGGCTTTTCATCATGTAAGGCGCGGCGCGCAAGATCGCCCCACCGATACTGCGAGCCGCCTGGCCGGGCTTTTGCGTCAGCCACAGACCCAGGTCATCGAGCTTGACGATACCGGCCACCAGCCCGTACACGCCAATGGTCATGACAATGGCGATGCCCGACAGCACTATCACTTGCTGCATCAAAGGCGCATCCGCAACGGTACCCAGGGTGATGGCGATGATTTCCGCCGAGAGGATGAAATCGGTGCGAATTGCACCTTTGATCTTGTCCTTCTCAAATGCCACCAAGTCAGTCGCCGGATCAGCCACGGCTTCAACCAGGTGAGCCTGTTCTTCGGTGCGTTTATGCAAGAAGGTGTGCGCAAGCTTCTCAAAGCCTTCAAAACACAAATAGGCGCCGCCGAGCATCAACAGTGGCGTGACCGCCCACGGCGCAAAGGCGCTGATCAGCAATGCCGCCGGCACCAGGATCAGTTTGTTGACAAACGACCCCTTGGCCACCGCCCACACCACAGGGATTTCCCGCTCGGCGCGCACGCCGGAAACCTGCTGGGCGTTGAGTGCCAAGTCATCGCCCAGCACGCCGGCGGTCTTCTTGGCGGCCATTTTGGTCATCAGCGCAACGTCATCGAGTACGGCGGCGATATCGTCGATCAATACCAACAAGCTGCTTCCTGCCATCAATCGGGCTTCCATAAGAATGAGAAACGCCGAGCATAGCGCGGCGCAAAGCTTTACGGGCGCATTCTTGAGGCTCGCGGATAGCCGGTGCTACCATGCACAACCGCCGATCTGGCAAGGAAACTCCTGGTTTATGAGCACCATTCGCGAGCGCAATAAAGAAAAGATCCTGCGGGCGGCCAGCGAGGAGTTTGCCGACAAGGGCTTCGCCGCGACCAAAACCAGCGACATCGCCGCCAAGGCCGGGCTGCCCAAGCCCAACGTCTATTACTACTTCAGGTCCAAGGACAACCTCTACCGCGAGGTGCTCGAAAGCATTATCGAGCCGATCCTGGCCGCCTCCACACCGTTCAACCCCGAGGGCGAGCCGGCGGTGGTGCTGAGCAACTACATCCGCTCGAAAATCCGCATCTCCCGCGATTTGCCGTTTGCGTCCAAGGTGTTTGCCAGCGAAATCATGCACGGCGCCCCGCACCTGAGCCCCGAGCAGATCGAGCAGCTCAACGCCCAGGCCAAACACAACATCAACTGCATCCAAAGCTGGGTAGATCGCGGCCTGATCGCCGCCATAGACCCCAACCACCTGATGTTCAGCATCTGGGCGGCGACGCAGACGTATGCCGATTTTGACTGGCAGATATCGGCGGTGACCGGCAAAGCCAAGCTGGATGAGGCGGATTATGAGGCGGCGGCGCAAACGATTATTCGGTTGGTGTTGAAGGGGTGTGAGTTGGGTTGATGGGCCGAGGTGCCGGTGCTATTCGCGAGCAAGCCCGCTCCCACATTTTGATCCGCGCGAGACATAAATTGTATTAACACCGCAGACCCCATGTGGGAGCGGGCTTGCTCGCGAAAGCGCCCATCCAGACACATCCTGCCAAAAGCCTGCCGATCAGCATCAGCCACCGAGATCTAGCCTCTCAGAACCCATCTGAAGAGAGGCCATGGAATGCCTGATCTAGCGACTTCACACCGCCTGCGCATCGGGCGGTTCAGCGAACCGAACCGCGTCTACCTGATCACCACCAACACCCAGGAGCGAGTCCCACTATTCGGCGACTTTCACCTCGGCCGCCTGGTGGTCTGGCAGTTCAGACTGGCCCAATACCAAGGCCTGGCTAATTCATTGGCTTGGGTGGTGATGCCAGACCATTTCCACTGGCTGATCGAACTGCAAAAAGGCTCGTTGGGGGATTTGATGTGTCAGGTGAAATCCAAAAGTACGCGATCGGTGAATGGTGCAACCGGGCGCAAGGGCCGGCTTTGGCAAACCGGTTTTCATGATCGGGCACTGCGCAGGGAGGATGATTTGGTAAAAATGGCCAGGTATGTGGTGGCCAATCCACTGCGAGCAGGGTTGGTAGAGCGGATTGGCGACTATCCGTTGTGGGATGCGATTTGGGTTTAAAGCCAAGACCGGGTCGCCGCCTTCGCGAGCAAGCCCGCTCCCACACTTGACCGAGTTCCACCTTTGGAATGCAGCCAAGTGTGGGAGCGGGCTTGCTCGCGAAGAGGCCCTTACAGTCACCACAGAATCAAGCAGAAACCCCCGCATCCGCCAACAACCCCACCCCCTCGATCGCCGTAATCGCGCATTGCTCATCAATATCCGAGGTATCTCCGCTGACCCCGATCGCCCCCAGCACCAGCCCGTCCTGATTCCGTATCAACACACCACCCGGTGCCGGCACCACGCTGCCCTGCCCCAGGCTGTTCAACGCGGCGATAAACGCCGGGCGCTGCTGTGCGTCCAGCGCCAGCAGGCGCGAGCCCTTGCCCAGTGCAATCGCGCCCCAGGCCTTGCCGATGGCGATTTGTGGGCGCAGCAGGCTGGCGCCGTCTTCGCGTTGCAGGGTGATCAAGTGGCCGCCGCTGTCGAGCACCGCGATGGTCAGCGGCGCAGCCGAGATCGTGCGGCCTGCGGTGAGGGCCTGACTGGCCAGTTGGGTGGCAAGTTTCAAGGTTAAAGCGCTCATGGTGCCGTCCTTCTTTTGTTATTGGGAATGCGGTGGAGGTCTGTTTGATCAGATGCTCGATCAAACAAATAGAACACAATGACATTTATTTTTGTATACAATATTTTCACACAAAGGCTCCACACGTCGAAAAAAGTGCTTCCGACGAACGCCATGGCCACTTTGCAAAATGCATTGACCTTCGCCGCTCGCCGTGAATACACTTTGTCCAGACACCACTTGTATACAATTACAAAACGCAAGAGGCACCAAAACCATGAGCAAAATGAGAGCAATCGAAGCCGCCGTCCTGGTAATGCGCCGTGAAGGCGTGGACACCGCCTTCGGTATCCCGGGCGCCGCGATCAACCCGCTGTATTCGGCCTTGCAGAAGGTCGGTGGCATCGATCACGTCCTTGCTCGCCACGTTGAAGGCGCCTCGCACATGGCCGAGGGCTACACCCGCACCAAGGCCGGCAATATCGGCGTGTGCATCGGTACTTCCGGCCCGGCGGGCACCGACATGGTCACCGGCCTGTACAGCGCCTCGGCCGACTCGATCCCGATTCTGTGCATCACCGGCCAGGCCCCACGTGCACGGATGCACAAGGAAGACTTCCAGGCCGTGGATATCACCAGCATCGTCAAGCCGGTGACCAAGTGGGCGACCACTGTTCTGGAGCCCGGCCAAGTGCCCTACGCGTTCCAGAAAGCCTTTTATGAAATGCGCTCCGGCCGCCCTGGCCCGGTGCTGATCGACCTGCCGTTCGACGTGCAGATGGCCGAGATCGAATTCGATATCGACGCCTACCAGCCACTGCCGCTGGCCAAGCCCTTGGCTACGCGCATCCAGGTGGAAAAAGCCCTGGCGCTGCTGGATGCGGCCGAACGCCCCTTGCTGGTCAGCGGTGGCGGCGTAATCAATGCCGACGCCAGCGAGTTGCTGGTTGAATTTGCTGAACTCACCGGCATCCCGGTGATCCCGACCCTGATGGGCTGGGGCACGATCCCGGACGATCACCCGCTGATGGTGGGCATGGTCGGCCTGCAAACCTCGCACCGTTATGGCAACGCAACGATGCTCAAGTCGGACGTGGTGCTGGGCATCGGCAACCGCTGGGCCAACCGCCACACCGGTTCGGTGGAGGTATACACCGAAGGCCGCACGTTCATTCACGTCGACATCGAACCGACGCAGATTGGCCGCGTGTTCACGCCGGACCTGGGCATAGTGTCCGACGCCGGTTCTGCGCTGACGATGTTCATTGAAGTGGCCCGCGAGTGGAAAGCCGCCGGCAAGCTCAAGGATCGCAGCGCCTGGCTGCATGACTGCCAGCAGCGCAAGGCCACCCTGCACCGCAAGACCCACTTCGACAACGTGCCGGTCAAGCCGCAACGCGTGTACGAAGAGATGAACCAGGTGTTCGGCAAAGACACCTGTTACGTCAGCACCATCGGCCTGTCGCAGATTGCCGGCGCGCAATTCCTGCACGTGTACAAGCCACGTCACTGGATCAACTGCGGCCAGGCCGGCCCCTTGGGCTGGACCATTCCGGCGGCACTCGGCGTGGTCAAGGCCGACCCGAGCCGCAAAGTGGTGGCGTTGTCGGGCGACTATGACTTCCAGTTCATGATCGAAGAGCTGGCGGTGGGCGCGCAGTTCAAGCTGCCGTACATCCACGTGGTGGTGAACAACTCCTACCTGGGCCTGATTCGCCAGGCCCAGCGCGGGTTTGAAATGGACTACTGCGTGCAGCTGTCCTTCGACAACCTCAACGCCCCGGAACTCAACGGGTATGGCGTCGACCACGTCGCTGTCGCCGAAGGCCTGGGTTGCAAGGCGCTGCGCGTATTCGAGCCGGGCCAGATCCAGCCGGCGTTGCGCAAGGCGCAGGAAATGATCGAAGAATTCAAGGTTCCGGTGATTGTTGAGATTATTCTGGAACGCGTGACCAATATATCCATGGGCACCGAGATCAACGCCGTCAACGAATTCGAAGATCTGGCCCTGGTCGGCAACGACGCGCCGACTGCCATTTCCCTGCTCGATTAAGGAGAACCCTATGCCGCGTTTTGCCGCCAACCTGTCCATGCTGTTTACCGAGCAGGACTTTCTCGCCCGTTTCAAAGCGGCCGCCGACGCCGGCTTCCAGGGTGTGGAATACCTGTTCCCGTACGAGTTCAGCTCCGCCGAGATCAAGGCGCAGCTGGATGCCAACGGCCTGACCCAAGTGCTGTTCAACCTGCCGGCCGGTGACTGGGCCAAGGGCGAGCGCGGTTTGGCGTGCCACCCGGACCGGGTCGAGGAGTTCCGTGCCGGGGTCAAGCTGGCCATCGCCTACGCCCAGGTGCTGGGCAACACCCAGATCAACTGCCTGGCCGGGATTCGCCCCGCCGGTGTGGATGATGAAACCGTGGAAAAGACCTTTGTCGCCAACCTCAAGTACGCCGCCGACAAGCTGCAAGCGGCGGGCATCAAGCTGGTGATGGAGATGATCAACACCCGCGACATCCCGGGTTTCTACCTGAACAACACGGCGCAGGCCCTGTCGATTCGCGAGCAGGTGGGCAGCGCCAACCTGTTCCTGCAATACGACATCTACCACATGCAAATCATGGAAGGCGACCTGGCCCGGACCATGGCGGCGCACCTGGGTGAGATCAACCACATCCAGTTGGCCGACAACCCTGGGCGTAACGAGCCGGGGACCGGGGAGATCAACTATCGCTTCCTGTTCGAGCATCTGGATCGGATTGGTTACACCGGTTGGGTCGGCTGTGAGTACAAGCCGCTGACCACCACCGAAGCGGGACTGGGTTGGCTCAAGACCCATAACGCCATCTAACTGACACAACACAACAACACAACAGAATGTGGGAGCTGGCTTGCCTGCGATGCAGACACTGCGGTGTATCGGGCAAAACCGGGTGATGCCATCGCAGGCAAGCCAGCTCCCACATTTGGATCTTCAGTGTTTGGTGGACCGTGTCCGCCCTGCACCTAGAATAAAAAGAGGATGTTGATCATGGCTAAAATCGGATTTATCGGCACCGGCATCATGGGCCAACCCATGGCCGCCAACCTGCAAAAGGCCGGCCACCAACTGTTCCTGTCCGAGCATCACGGCAAGGCGCCCGAAGCCCTGATCGCGGCCGGCGCGGTGGCCTTGGCCAACCCGCAGCAAGTCGCCCAGGAAGCCGAGTTCATAATCGTGATGGTGCCCGACACCCCACAGGTGGACGATGTGCTGTTCCGCGCCGACGGTGTTGCCGCCGGCCTGTCACCCAACAAAGTAGTGATCGACATGAGTTCGATCTCCCCCACCGCCACCAAAGCCTTTGCCGCCAAGATCAATGCAACCGGCGCGCAATACCTCGACGCGCCGGTCTCCGGCGGTGAAGTCGGCGCCAAGGCTGGCACCTTGAGCATCATGATCGGTGGCGAGCCGCAGACGTTCGAACGCGCCCTGCCGCTGTTCCAGGCCATGGGCAAGAACATCACCCTGGTCGGCGGCAACGGTGATGGCCAGACCGCCAAGGTGGCGAATCAGATCATCGTCGCGCTGAACATCCAGGCAGTGGCCGAAGCACTGCTGTTCGCAGCGAAGAACGGCGCCGACCCGGCCAAGGTGCGCGAAGCGCTGATGGGCGGGTTTGCTTCGTCGAAGATCCTGGAAGTGCATGGCGAGCGCATGATCAAGGGCACCTTTGATCCGGGCTTCCGCATCAACCTGCACCAGAAAGACCTCAACCTGGCGCTGGCCGGGGCCAAGGAGCTGGGGATCAACCTGCCGAACACGGCTGGCACGCAGCAGGTGTTCAGCACCTGCACGGCGATTGGTGGCGGCAATTGGGACCACTCGGCGCTGATCAAAGGGTTGGAGCATATGGCGAATTTTTCGATTCGCGATAAGTAATCCAATTTGAAATGCAAGCCAATGTGGGAGCTGGCTTGCCTGCGATAGCGGTCTTTCAGTTAGACATTCATTGCCTGGTACACCGCTATCGCAGGCAAGCCAGCTCCCACATTTTGATCCCGTTTCAAGTCTTAACTCTAATAACAAGAATCCCCCGGGAGCCCGCTTATGTCGGTCGATCCGCAACACCTGCTTCGCGAGCTGTTTGCCACAGCCATCGACGCCGCCCACCCCCGACAAGTCCTTGAACCTTATCTGCCCGCCGACCGCAGCGGCCGTGTAATCGTGATCGGCGCCGGCAAAGCCGCGGCCGCCATGGCGCTGGTGGTCGAAAACTGCTGGCAGGGCGAAGTCTCGGGCCTGGTGGTCACCCGTTACGGCCACGGCGCACCGTGCAAGAAAATCGAAGTGGTCGAGGCCGCACACCCGGTGCCCGATGCGGCCGGCCTGGCCGTCGCCAAGCGTGTGCTGGAACTGATCAGCAACCTCACCGAAGACGACCGCGTGATCTTCCTGCTCTCCGGCGGTGGTTCGGCCTTGCTGGCCCTGCCCGCCGAAGGCATCACCCTGGCCGACAAACAAACCATCAACAAAGCCCTGCTCAAATCCGGCGCGACCATTGGCGAGATGAATTGCGTGCGCAAGCACCTCTCGGCCATCAAGGGCGGCCGGTTGGCCAAGGCCGCATGGCCGGCGACGGTGTACACCTACGCCATCTCGGATGTGCCGGGCGACCAGGCCACAGTGATCGCCTCCGGCCCCACCGTCGGCGACCCGAGCACCTCGCAGCAGGCTCTGGCGATTCTCAAGCGCTACAACATTGAGGCGTCGGCATCGGTGCGCAGCTGGTTGCAGAACCCCGCCTCGGAAACCGTCAAACCCGGCGACCCGGTACTCGCGCGCAGCCACTTCCAATTGATCGCCCGCCCGCAGCAATCGCTGGAAGCGGTAGCGGTGAAAGTTCGCCAGGCCGGGTTCAGCCCGTTGATCCTCGGTGACCTCGAAGGTGAAGCACGCGACGTGGCCAAGGTACACGCCGGTATCGCCCGGCAGATCGTGCAGCATGGCCAGCCCTTGGCGGCGCCGTGCGTGATTCTCTCGGGCGGTGAAACCACCGTTACCGTGCGCGGCAATGGCCGTGGCGGGCGCAATGCCGAATTCCTGCTGAGCCTGACCGACAGCCTCAAAGGCCTGCCCGGCGTCTACGCACTGGCCGGTGACACCGACGGCATCGACGGCTCCGAAGACAACGCCGGCGCAATCATGACCCCGTGCAGCTACCGCCGCGCCGAAGCCCTGGGCCTTAGCGCCAGCGACGAGCTGGACAACAACAATGGCTATGGCTACTTCGCCGCGCTCGACGGTTTGATCGTCACCGAGCCGACCCGCACCAATGTCAATGACTTGCGCGCCATCCTGATTCTTGAGACTGCCAAACATGACGCCTGACAAGAAAGTCAAAATCCTCGCCACCCTCGGCCCGGCCACTGACGGCATCGATGACATCCGCGAGCTGGTGGAAGCCGGGGTGAATATCTTCCGGCTGAACTTCAGCCACGGCGAGCATGCCGACCACGCCCAGCGCTACCAGTGGATTCGCCAGGTGGAGCGCCAGCTCAATTACCCGCTGGGCATCCTCATGGACCTGCAAGGGCCGAAGCTGCGGGTCGGGCGCTTTGCCGAGGGCAAAGTGCAACTGGTGCGCGGCCAGGCGCTGCGCCTGGACCTGGACCCGACCCCGGGCGATCAGCGCCGGGTCAACCTGCCCCATCCCGAGATTATCGCGGCGCTGGAGCCGGGCATGGACCTGCTGCTGGACGACGGCAAATTGCGCCTGCGCGTGATCACCAAACATGCCGACGCCATCGACACCACCGTGCTCAATGGCGGCGAGCTGTCCGACCGTAAAGGCGTGAATGTGCCGCAAGCGCTGCTGGAACTCAGCCCGCTGACCGCCAAGGACCGCCGCGACCTGAGCTTCGGCCTGGAGCTGGGCGTGGATTGGGTGGCGCTGTCGTTTGTGCAACGTCCGGAAGATATCCGCGAAGCCCGCGAACTGATCGGCGACAAAGCCTTCCTGATGGCCAAGATCGAAAAACCCTCAGCCGTGCTGCGCTTGCAGGAGATCGCCGAACTGAGCGACGCGATCATGGTGGCAAGAGGCGACCTGGGTGTGGAAGTGCCCGCCGAGAGCGTGCCGCAGATCCAGAAAGACATCATCAGCACCTGCCGCCAATTGGGTAAGCCGGTGGTGGTGGCCACGCAGATGCTCGAATCCATGCGCTTCTCACCGGCACCGACCCGCGCCGAAGTGACCGACGTGGCCAACGCCGTGGCCGAAGGCGCGGACGCGGTGATGCTCTCGGCCGAAACCGCCTCGGGCGAATACCCGCTCGAAGCCGTACAGATGATGAGCAAGATCATCCGCCAAGTGGAAAACGGCCCGGATTACCAGACGCAACTGGATGTGAGCCGGCCCAAGGCGGATGCCACGGTGTCGGACGCCATCAGCTGCGCGATCCGGCGCATCAGCAGCATCCTGCCAGTGGCGGTGCTGGTGAACTACAGCGAGTCCGGCAGTTCCAGCCTGCGCGCGGCGCGGGAACGGCCGGTGGCGCCAATCCTCAACCTCACGCCGAACCTGTCCACGGCGCGGCGGCTGAGTGTGGCCTGGGGCGTGCATTCGGTGGTCAATGACCGGCTGCGCCAGGTGGACGAGGTGTGCTCGACGGCGCTGGAGATTGCCCAGGCGCAGGGCATGGCGCAGCGCGGGGACACCCTGGTGATTACCGCGGGCGTGCCGTTTGGGCAGCCGGGGTCGACCAATTCGTTGCGTATCGAGACGTTGATTTAGCGTCTGTAAGGGCCTCATCGCGGGCAAGCCCGGCTCCCACAGTTGATTGGGTTCACACCTCTTTATGTGTGAACACAGCCAACTGTGGGAGCTGGCTTGCCTGCGATAAGGGCAACTCGGTCTCACTGACTAACCACCATGCACAACCCAACCTGCCCCGACTGGGCCGAAGCGCTGCTCAACGGCTTCAGCCAGATATTCCTGCAGCGCCAGCCGTTGTGCGGCCTGCTGTGCCTGTTGGCCATCCTGATCGGCGCCCCGGCCTTGCTCGGCGGAGCGTTGCTGGGCGGCCTCGCCGGTTTGCTCACGGCCCAGCGCCGGGGTTATCCCAAGGCAGAGCGCCAGGCCGGCCTGTATAGCTACAACGGCGTGCTGCTGGGTGTGTTGATCAGCCAGCACTTCGCCTGGTCTGCGTTGTTGCCGCCGTTGATCCTGGCGTGCGGCGGCCTGAGTGCGATGCTAACGCGGCTATGGTTGAAACATACCCATCACCCGGATGACTTGTCCGCGTACACCGCGCCCTTTGTCGGCCTGGGTTGGCTGTTGATCGGCAGCGCGCCTCAGCCTACGTTTGCCTTGGTCGAGCCCAACTTCTTTGCGATTGTCAGCGCGCCCTTTATTGGCCTTGCGCAAGTCATGCTGCTGGACCAACCACTGGCGGGAGTCTTGATTGCCGTCGGCCTGTTGTTGGCCAACCGTCGCGCCGCCCTGTGGGCCTTGGTCGGTGCTACTGCTGGCGTGCTGGTCGCTCTACTGCTCGACGAGCCCGCCAGCGCCCTCCTCGGCCTGCACAGCTACAACCCGGCGCTGGCGGCACTGGCCTTGAGCCAGTCACGACGCCAGCCGTGGCTGCCACTGCTGGGCATCCTGCTGGCGATTATCCTCACACCCGGTTTTGCCACCCTGCACCTGCCCGCGTTGACTGCGCCGTTTATCCTCGCCTGCTGGCTGGTGCGCGCCACGCAGCGGATGTTCAAAGCCCGCGTGGACAGCCCGTTCGAATCCCCCTAGGCTTGCTCGATATTCGATTCAGGCGGGTTTTATGAACAGCAACAGCGACTGGCGCCAGCGCCTCTATGTCATGGTATTCCAGAGCGACACCGCAGCCGGGCGACGCTTTGACGGCATCCTGCTACTGATCATTCTTGCCAGCATTGTGATCGTGATGCTCGACAGCATCGACGAAATCCACCAGAACTACGCCGATGTGTTGGCCTATATCGAATGGGGCTTCACGCTGATCTTCGCCATCGAGTACGGCTTGCGGCTGTACTGCTCGCCCAAACCCTTGCGCTACGCCTTCAGCTTTTATGGCTTGGTGGACTTGCTGGCCATCGTGCCCGGCATCCTCGCGCTGTATTACAGCGACGCCCAATACCTGCTGATTATCCGCATCATTCGGATGCTGCGGATTTTCCGCGTGCTCAAGCTCAGCCCCTACCTCAAGCAAGCCAACTACTTGATGGCGGCGCTGCGCGGCAGCAAGCAGAAGATCGTGGTGTTCCTGGTCAGCGTGTGCACCCTGGTGACGGTATTCGGCACCCTGATGTATGTGATTGAAGGCCCGGAGCACGGGTTTACCAGCATTCCCAAGGGCATTTACTGGGCGATCGTGACCCTCACCACCGTAGGCTTTGGCGATATCGTGCCGAAGACGCCGCTGGGCCAGGTGATCTCATCGCTGGTGATGATCACCGGTTACTCGATCATCGCCGTGCCCACCGGGATTTTTACCGCTGAACTGGCCAGCGCCATGCGCGGTGAGCAGCTGGAACACGATTGCCCGGTGTGCAAGAAAAACAGCCACGAACCCAACGCAGCGTTTTGCTCGCGCTGCGGCAGCAACCTGTTTCATAAAGTGGAATAAGCACAGTACGTTTTAATCTTTAAACGCCTATGCAGGCCCGGCTATAGTCGCTGGCAAATTGCCCCCACTCTTCTCTCGAACAACAAGGAATGAGCAGTGAAAAAAATCCTCAGCGCCTCTCTTCTGGCCGCGGGCCTGGCCCTGGCCGGTGCCGTGCAAGCCGCACCGGTCACACTGCTTAACGTCTCCTACGACGTGATGCGCGACTTCTACAAGGACTACAACGCCGCCTTCCAGAAGCACTGGGAAGCCGAACATCCGGACGACAAGCTGACGTTGCAGATGTCCTTCGGCGGTTCCAGCAAACAAGCGCGCTCGGTGATCGACGGCCTGCCGGCCGATGTAATCACCATGAACATGGCCACCGACATCAATGCCCTGGCGGACAACGGCAAACTGGTGCCGGACAACTGGGTGACCCGCCTGCCGAACAACAGCGCGCCGTTCACCTCCGCCACCGTGTTTATCGTGCGCAAGGGCAACCCCAAAGCCCTGAAAGACTGGCCCGACCTGCTCAAAGATGGCGTGCAAGTAATCGTGCCCAACCCGAAGACCTCGGGTAATGGCCGCTACACCTACCTGTCGGCCTGGGGTTATGTGCTGAAAAACGGTGGTGATGAAGACAAGGCGAAGAAGTTCGTCGGTGAATTGTTCAAACATGCACCGGTGCTGGACACTGGCGGCCGTGCCGCTACCACCACCTTCATGACCAACCAGATCGGCGATGTGCTGGTGACCTTTGAGAACGAAGCGGAAATGATCGCCCGTGAATTCGGCCGTGATCAGTTCGAAGTGATCTACCCAAGCGTCTCCGCCGAAGCCGAGCCGCCGGTGTCGGTGGTCGACAAAGTGGTCGACAAGAAAGGCACCCGTGTGGCTGCCGAGGATTACCTGAAGTACCTGTGGTCGCCGGAAGGTCAGGAAATCGCCGCCAACAACTACCTGCGCCCACGTGACCCGAAAGTGCTGGCCAAGTACACCGACCGCTTCCCGAAAGTCGACTTCCTGTCGGTGGAGAAGACCTTTGGTGACTGGCGTACCGTGCAGAAGACCCACTTCAATGATGGCGGGGTTTTTGACCAGATCTATTCGGGTCAATAACTGAAGGTACGCGGTAAAAAATGTGGGAGCTGGCTTGCCAGCTCCCACACAAGCCAGCTCCCACATTTGTTTTGTGTTGGGTCCGTTACATCGGCGGTGTCACGCCATCCTTGCCGGCCGAGATCGCCTGGGCCGTAATGGTCCCATCCGCGCCCTGCGCCGCAAACAACACCACCTTCACGCCCGCCTTGAGCAAGCTGCGATCGCCCGGCTCCAGGTTCACGATTGGCACATCATCCGGCACCACAATCTTCTGCTCGCCGCCTTTGTACTTCACGGTCAGGGTGCGCCCGTTGCTGACCACCAGGTCGCCAACCGTGCCGTTGGTCATGCTGCTGCCTTCTTTCAAATCAAACGCGCGGTGCCCGTCACCCGTGCCGGCCATGGCCGGTGGGAATACGTGGACTTCCAGCGCAGTCAGGGTGCCATCGGCGTTCGGCATGGCCGCCGAGCCAATGTAGCTGCCGGGCTTGATCTCATCGATCTTGGCCAAGGTAACGGCGCGTACCTGGGTGGCCGGCGTCAGATGCACCACAACCTCTTCGCCACTGTTGACCTTGACGTGCATCGCGTCACCGTCCATCGCAGTAATGGCGCCGCGTACGCCGACCCGTGGGGCTTCGGCGGCGTTGGCCAGCCCGATGGCCATGGCCGCAGCCAGGGTGGAGGCCAGGAGCATCTTGTTCAGCGTGATTTTCATCGCAGTGGATTTCCTGTTTCGACAGTTATGCCTGAATGTATCATTGGCGCTCGCCCCAAAAGTTAACGATTCAGTCATTAATTTGCGGCATGAGTGATATCAATGCGCGCGCTCTACACCGGCGCAGGCGTTGTCTTTATTCTCGCCCGCTACCTTCCTTCGCTTGAATGAGAACACCATGACCGCTACCTCACACGCTTCAAGCACCATGACCCGAGGCATGGTGATGCTGTTTGCGTTCTGTTGCGGCGCCATTGTTGCCAATATCTACTACGCCCAGCCGATCATCGAGTTGATCGCGCCGGACATCGGCCTGACCCCGGCACTGGCGAGCCTGATCGTCTCACTCACGCAAATCGGCTATGCCCTGGGCCTGTTCTTTCTGGTGCCGCTGGGCGACCTGCTGGAAAACCGCAAGCTGATGATCATCACCAACCTGGTGGCCATCGCCAGCCTACTGGGTGCGGCGTTTGCCGAGCAGCCGAATGTGTTACTGCTTGTGTCGTTGCTGATCGGCTTCAGTTCCGTCTCGGTGCAGATTCTTATCCCGCTGGCCGCGCATCTGGCGCCCGCCGAGTCCCGAGGCCGTGTAGTCGGCAGCATCATGGGCGGCCTGTTGCTGGGCATCCTGCTGGCGCGGCCGGTGTCCAGCCTGGTGGCTGACCACTTTGGCTGGCGTGCGATGTTCATGGCGGCGGCCGCGGTGATGGTGTTTATCAGTGCCGTGCTGATGCTGACTATCCCCAAGCGCCAACCCGACCACAGCGCCAGTTACGGCCAACTGTTGGGCTCGCTGGGCACCTTGCTGCGCAAGCAACCGCTACTGCGTCAGCGCGCCTTCTACCAAGGCTGCATGTTCGCCACTTTCAGCCTATTTTGGACCGCTGCACCGTTGGAGCTGGCGCGTAACCACGGCCTGAGCCAAAGCGAAATCGCCCTGTTTGCCCTGGTCGGCGCTCTGGGCGCGATCGCCGCGCCTATCGCCGGGCGCCTGGCCGATGCCGGGCACACGCACCGCGCTTCACTGCTGGCCATGCTGTTTGCCGCGTTGAGTTTTCTGCCAGCCTTTGTGCACCCGTTGTACAGCGTGATCGGCCTGGCGGTGACCGGCGTGGTCCTGGACTTCTGCGTGCAGATGAACATGGTCCTCGGCCAACGCACCATCTACGCCCTCGACGCCAACAGCCGCAGCCGCCTGAACGCGCTGTACATGACCAGCATCTTCATCGGCGGCGCCTTCGGCTCGGCGATTGCCAGCAGCGTGTATGAACACGGCGGCTGGCTGGGCGTGATGCTGGTGGGCAGTGCGTTCCCGCTGGTGGCGTTGTTGCGGTTCCTGGGTGCTTCGCGCCAGGCCGAGGTGGCTACCGCTTAGGAACGCACCAACTTCTCCAACGCCGCATCCGCCAGAAACGACGAGCGGCTTTTGACCTTGTGCTCGCGCACATAGCGGTCGATGCGCTGAATGACATAACCGGGCAAGGTCACATTGACCTTTTCGGTCTTGCCCAGATAGGGCGAGATATCCAACTCCAGCATCCCCCAGCCCATGCCTGCGTAATCTTCGTGGGCATGGTGGTTGGCCACTGACGTCGGCATCGGAATCACCCCGCCTTCGGCCGCGATCTCTTGCAGCAGGATGTGGGCGATTTCTACCGCTGCGTTATACGCCTCTTCAAAACTGTCCCCGGCGGTGACCGCGCCTGGAATATCGGGGATCTGGATACCGGTGGCGGTGAAGTCATCGCCCCATTCGATACACATTGGGTATTGCATGCATGCTCTCCTTAAAACTGAAACAGCCCGGCGCGCTTTCTGATGCTGCGGACCGTGCCCATAGGCAGGTCCTTTTTGGGATGAGGCACCGGGATCGTGTACGGGTTATAGCGGTGGGTAAAAACATGATGACTGCCCGTGACCCGATCCAGCACCCAACCCGCCTCTTGCAGCTCCTTGATCAATAACCTGCTTTGCACCCCAGCCTCCTTGGCTTGGCCTGAATAAAAATAACCCTAGAGTTATCTTTACTCAAGCACAGTTTTTGTTGGTCGGACTGGCGGGTGTTTTGCTGAATATTGAAATGCAGAAGGGTTACTGGCTTGGCGACGCAGCACTGAACCTGGGGATACGACCGTTAAGCGAGGGCCAGTAGCAAAACCGGCCAGCGTCAGCCAGCAAATCGGGCTGATGACGCAGCAAGGCCAAAAGCGCTTGCGCGGCGATCGTCAACGCCATCTGTTGGCCTGGGCACTGATGGCGCCCTATACCAAAGCTGAACAGGCGCCGTTGCGCGCGCTCCAACAAGAAGCTGTCAGGATTGGGGTTGGCCTCGGCGTCCCGATTGGCCGACGCCAGCAGGACTAAAACACTCTCTCCCGCGGCCAACACCCGGTTGCCGATGGTGCAGCGCGCCGCCACGAATCGCCGTGTGTTTTGCACCGGTGAATCGTAACGAGCCACTTCTTCCACCAGCGCCGTGGCGAGGGTTGGGGTGCGCATAATCTGCGCCACCAGGTCAGGTTGGCGCGCGAGCATCACCAGTGAGTTGCCGATCAACCCGGCGCTGGCTTCGCAGGTCTGCGACAGCAGGCCGATCAAATTGGCCGTCAATACCTGCGCACTTTCCCAGTTGCCACTGCGGATATGAGCCAGCAGCGCTGTTTCTTCCAACACCGCACAAAACATCTGCTGCAACTGCGACGCGCCGGCCTGCGCATTGCACAACTGCGCTTCACTGCTCAGCGGTGAAAGGCCGGCGACAAACGCCCGCGTTAGCCCGGCGACACACGCCAGCTGTGGCGCCGGGCATCCCAGCAGCGACGCGACCACCGAGACGGGCAAGGTAAACATCAGCGCATCCAGGGTCTGCACGCTGTCGATCAACCGAGCGACCCGTTCAGCAATGGCCGACGCCTCCACCGCTGCCAACGCGGGTTCAATCGCCGCCCGCGGGCATCGATGCGCCGGGCCTTCGTTCATGCGCATCAACCGCGCAAAAACCTGTCCTGCCGCGCCCTGTGCAAGCGCCTTGGGCACCGGCTCATGCAATGGGCGTACGCGACAATCCGGGTGTGCCAACACCGCCTCCACCGTCTTGGCGCGGCTGGCGACCCACAGGCCCAGCTCGGCATCGAACAGCAGCTCTTCATGGCGACGCAGGCTTGCGTAATACGGATAGGGATCAACATGGGTAGCGGCTTGCAGCGGTGTCATCCGGGACGTCCTGTGCTTAAAGAAGCGTTACTATCGGCCCTCCCACGCGGCAATGATTCGTTCAGGAACGAAATATGAACGCCTTTGATGATGACGCGGCACTCTCACAAATCGCCGGGGCGATAGCAGAGCCTGCGCGCACAAAAATGCTCTGCGCGCTGATGGATGGCCATGCGCGCACCAGTACCGAGATGGCCGTGATTGCCGGCGTCAGCACCTCGACGGCCAGCGCCCACTTGGCCAGGCTCAAGGACGATGGCCTGCTCAAGCTGCACACCCAGGGCCGACACCGCTACTACAGCCTCGCCGGCGCACACGTGGCCCAGGCCATCGAAGGGTTGATGGTGATCAGCCGCAACACCGCCCAGGCATTTGTCCCCAGCACGCCCAACCGCCTGCAGCTCGCACGCACCTGCTACGACCACATGGCCGGCACGCTGGCGGTGCACCTGCACGACCATTTCATCGCCTCTGGTTGGCTGGTTGGCGACGGCACCTATGCACTGACGGCCCCCGGCGAAACCGCAATGATCGCGTTGGGGCTGGATATGCCTGCGTTGCGCGCGCAACGTCGGCGTTTCGCCTGTGCCTGCCTGGACTGGAGCATGCGCCGCCCGCATTTGGCCGGGGCATTGGGCGCAGGTTTTTTGCAGTGCGTGATCCATCGCGGGTGGGTGACCCAGGATCTGGACAGCCGCGCGCTGGGGGTCACGGCCAAGGGGCGCAAGGCGTTTGCAGCGCGCTTTGGAGTCGAGTGGTTGAAGCAAGAGCCAGATCAAGTGCAAAGCAAAAGCCTATCTACCTGATGCAACACAGTCTAAATGTGGGAGCTTGCTCGCTCCCACAGTTGATTGGTCGGCGGCGGATTTGCATGCACTGAAGAGCTGCTTTTCTGTGGGAGCTGGCTTGCCTGCGATGGCATCAACTGGGTGTGCCTGATACACCGAGGTGCCTGCATCGCAGGCAAGCCAGCTCCCACAGGGTTATGCGGTGTTCAAATAATCCGGCCATCCCAGGCCACCGTCACATGCCGTGGCAACTCGCGTCGGTGCTCCAGCAGCCACGCATCCAAGGTGTGCCCCACATGGGTCAAAACGCCCAACTGCGCACCCGTCTCCTCAATGCTCTGCAACGCCAACGTCAGGTCATTGTGGTTACGCGGCGCTTGCGGCTGCGGCGGCATGGAGCAGTCGAGCACCAACACGTCCAACGGCTCCCGTTGCAACCAGGCCAGCGTGGCCGGCGGCAAACCCACCGTGTCGGTGAGGTAGGCGATGCGCCGCCCCTCGCCTTCCAGCAGATAACCCAAGGTCGGTTTTGAATGTTGCAACGGCAATGCAGTGACGCTCAGCTCACCAAACTGCCGTGTTTCAAACTCGGCAAACGGCTGGCTGAAATCGAGAATGCCCGGATGTTTGTAGAGGTCGGACAAACCCTCCGGGTCGGCGGGGCCGTGTACCGGAATGATCAAGCCCTGGCCCCAGCGCAGGTGCAACAAACCCTGCGCATGATCGGCGTGATAGTGCGTCTGCAAAATCCCGTTGAAGCTGCGCGGCGGGAAGCGTTCACAGAGGTCGGGCAAGCCGCTGTCGATTAACCAGCGCTGGTCGCCGCACTCGATCAGCGCGCTGCACGGGCGGCGGCGCAGGCTGGCATCGGTGCGCGCCAAACCGCACGCCGCGCACTCGCAGCCATACACCGGAACTTGCCGCGCGTCACCAGTGCCCAGCAAGGTCAGGCGCATGCGGTATGCCCGTGATCGAGGCAGCACAGCAAGCGCTCGACGGTGTTTTCCAGCGGGCCGGAATTGTCGAGCACAAACAAGCCGGCGCCATTACCCGCGATCAAATCGGCGGTGAACCGCGTATTGCGCGCCAGGCGTTCCTCGATATCGGCCTGGGACTCGCGCCCGCGTGCCATCAGGCGCTGGCGCAATACGGCCTGATCCACCGTCAACAGCAATACCAGCAAGCTCGGATAGCGCTCGCGGGTTTGTGCCAGGTGCGCACGCGAACCATTGACCAGCACATCGTCCCCCGCCGCCAGCCATTCGTCGATGGCCTTGGGAATGCCATACCACAAGCCATTGGCCTGCCAACTGAGGGCAAACGCGCCCTCGGCCAGCAGCGCGGCGAACTGTTCCGGGCTCACCCCTTGTGCGGCCTCGCCCACCGCTTCCGGCGAGCGGGTGATCACCCGGCGCACAATGCGGCAGCCGCGCTCGGCCAAGCGCGGGCGTGCGGCATCCAGCAGGCTGTCCTTGCCCGAACCGGATGGCCCGATGAGATAGATCAACCTGCCTGCCATCAAAACACCCTCTTCGCTTGTCGCCAGACTTGTTGCACCACAGGAAGCCCCTCGCAGCGGCGGGCTTGCACCAAATCCGCTCGCAGGCCAATGGCAATTTCACCGCGATCATTGAGGCCCGCCGCTTGTGCAGGCGCCAGGCTGATCATCTTGACGGCCCGCGACAGGTCGCCGCCGTCCTGTTGATCGGCCAGCACAAACGCCGCCTGCAACAGGCTGGCCGGGTAGTAATCACTGGAAAGTATATCCAGCAATCCCTCGGCAGCCAGGCCGGCGGCGGCCACATTACCCGAGTGCGACCCGCCGCGCACCACGTTCGGCGCGCCCATCAGCACTTTCATGTTCAGCGCCTGGCAGCCCTTGGCCGCCTCCAGCGTGGTGGGGAATTCAGCAATGGTCATGCCATAGCCCGCCGACTCCTCCACATGCGCCAGCGTCGCGTCGTCATGGCTGGCCACCGACAGGCCGCGCTCCAGGCAATGCGCAACAATGGCGGCGCGATAGCGGTCGCTGTATTGCTTGGAATTGGCCATTTGCAGCACGATAAACGCGTCCATGGTTTCGTCGTTGAGGTGGTACTTGCCCATGTAGTACTCACGGTACTTGGATTCGAGCACGAACTGTCGCTGGCCCGGCGAATGGTCCATCACCGACACCAGGCGCACCAGCGGGTTTTCCACCAGGTCGCGGAACACGCTGAGGGTGTCCGGGTGGCACAGCTCGCAGCGCAGGTGCAGGTGGTGTTCGGCGCGGGTCAGGCCGGCGTCTTCAGCCTGGGCGATCGCGTCGAGCATCGCCGGCAGCTTTTTCATGCGGTTGCCCTTGGGGTTCACATCGCCGATGGACACCGCGTCGAACACTGTAGTGATCCCCGCCGCGATGATTTGCGCATCATGGCTGAGCACCGCCGAGATCGACGGCCAATCCACGCCTGGGCGCGGGGTCATGTGTTTTTCCAGGTTGTCGGTGTGCAGCTCTACCAGGCCCGGCAACAGGCAATCGCCGCCCAGGTCCTGGGCCTGGGGCAACTGGCTGCGGCCTTCGGCGAGGTCGACAATCTTGCCGTCGCGCAGCACCACCGTGCCCAGGAACATGCGCTCAGCCGTGACGACCTGGGCATGGGTGAGGATCTGTTCAGCGGGCATGGGCGTATTCCTCTTCGGCAACGGCTGCAGGGGTCATGTCGAAATGGCGGTCGGCGACCGCTTCACGGGCGGCGCGGTCGTGGAAGATGCCGATCAGCGCCGCGCCGGCGGCCTTGGCTTCGTTCATCAGTTCCAGCACCACCTGGCGGTTGCTGTCGTCCAGGGACGCGGTGGGCTCGTCCAGCAACATCACCGGCCAGGCGACCATGAAGCCCCGGGCGATATTGACGCGCTGTTGTTCGCCACCGGAGAACGTGCCGGGCGCCAATTGCCACAAGCGCTGCGGGATGTTCAGACGCGTGAGCAACTGTTCGGCGCGGGCTTGCGCATCGGCCTTCGACCAGCCACGCGCCAGGGCCGGCTCCATCACCACGTCCAGGCAGGCCACGCGGGGGATGACGCGCAGAAACTGGCTGACGTAACCGAGGGTCTGCTGACGCACCTGAAGAATGTCACGCGGCTCGGCGCCGACCAGCTCCAGCCACTCACCGGCATGCTGCACACGAATACTGCCGCCCGCCGGCAGGTAGTTGCCGTACAGGGTACGTAGCAAGGTGCTTTTACCCGCGCCGGACTGGCCATGCAGCACCAGGCACTCACCGCCCTGCACACTGAACGCCACACCGCGCAACACGTTAAGCACCACGCCGTGTTGCTGATGCAGGGTGAAGGTTTTCGAGAGGTCACGGACCTCGATCAAGGCATTTGTCATGGCTGCAATACCGAAGACACCAGCAGTTGAGAGTAAGGGTGCTGTGGATCGTCGAGGATCTGGTCAGTGAGCCCGGTTTCCACCACATGGGAGCGGCGCATCACCATCAGGCGGTCGGCGAGCAAACGTGCAACGGCCAGGTCGTGGGTGACGATCACCACCGCCAGATCCAGCTCACGTACCAGGCCGCGCAACAGGTCGAGCAGGCGCGCTTGCACCGACACATCCAGGCCGCCGGTGGGTTCGTCCATGAATACCAGGCGCGGGCTGGAGACGAGGTTGCGGGCGATTTGCAGGCGCTGCTGCATGCCGCCCGAGAAGGTGCGCGGCAAATCGTCGATGCGCTGCGGGTCGATTTCCACCTGGCCGAGCCAATCCAGACCGGCGCCGCGCAGTTGCGCATAGTTGCGCACTCCTTGGGCCATCAGGCGTTCGCCGATGTTGGCACCGGCCGACACGCCCATGCGCAGGCCGTCCCGTGGGTTCTGCTCGACAAAGCCCCACTCGGTGCGCAGCAAGGTGCGGCGCTCGGCTTCGCTGGAGCTGTACAAATCCAGCCATTCGCCGTCCTTGCTGCGATAGCCGATGCTGCCCGCTTGCGGCGGTAAACGGCCGCTCAGCAGCGAGAGCAAGGTGGATTTACCTGAGCCGGATTCGCCGACAATCCCCAGCACTTCACCCGGGTAAAGATCAAAGCTGACGCCCTGGCAGCCCTTCTCCGGGCCGTAAAGCAACGACAGGTCACGTACTTGAAGCAAAGGCTGGCTCACTGGTTGTTCTCCTTGACCCGTTGGGCGCAATACCAGGTGTCGGAACACACAAAACTCTGGGTTCCCGCGTCGTCGAGAATCAGCTCGTCGAGGAAGGAATCGTGGCTGCCGCAGATGGCGCAGTTGTGTTCCCACTGCTGCACTTCGAACGGATGGTCTTCGAAGTCCAGGCTGGTGACCCGGGTGTACGGCGGCACCGCGTACAGGCGCTTTTCGCGACCGGCGCCGAACAACATCAGCGCCGGGCTCATGTCGAGTTTGGGGTTGTCGAATTTGGGGATCGGCGACGGGTCCATCACGTAGCGCTCATCGACCATCACCGGGTAGGCGTAGCTGGTGGCGATATGGCCGAAGGTGGCGATGTCTTCGTAGAGTTTGACGTGCATCACCCCGTAGTCATTGAGGGCGTGCATGGTGCGGGTCTCGGTTTCCGAGGGTTCGATAAAGCGCAGCGGCTCGGGGATCGGCACCTGGTAAACCATGATCTGACCGGCCTGCAGCGCCGTTTCCGGGATGCGGTGGCGGGTCTGGATCACGCTGGCATCGGGCGTCGCTTCAGTGGTGGCAACCCCCGCCGTGCGGGCGAAAAAGCGCCGAATCGACACGGCGTTGGTGGTGTCGTCGGCGCCCTGGTCGATCACCTTGAGCACGTCATCATCACCGAGGATCGCGGCGGTCAATTGCATGCCGCCGGTGCCCCAGCCGTAAGGCAACGGCATTTCGCGGCCGCCAAACGGCACTTGGTAACCGGGAATCGCCACGGCCTTGAGCAAGGCGCGGCGGATCATGCGTTTGGTCTGTTCGTCGAGGTAGGCGAAGTTGTACGCCGGGTCGCGCACAGCCGGTAGGGTCAAGTCATTCATGGCGGTTGCCCTCGGCCGGTTGGCGCAGTTTGCGGATCAGTTCCAGCTCGGACTGGAAGTCCACGTAGTGAGGCAATTTGAGGTGCGAAACAAACCCCGCCGCCTCGACGTTGTCGCAATGGGCCAGCACAAACTCTTCGCGCTGGGCCGGTGAGATGATTTCTTCGTTGTATTCCCCGGCGCGCAGCGAGCGGTCGACCAGCGCCATGCCCATGGCCTTGCGCTCCGCATGCCCGAACGCCAGGCCGTAACCACGGGTGAACTGCGCAAGCTCAGTGGCCGAGCCGACAAACTGGTTGACCATCTCGCACTCGGTGACTTCGATGCTGCCCAGGCAGATGGGAAAGCCCAGCTCTTCGGGGTCGATCCACACCTCGACGTCGCCGATGCGAATCTCACCGGCAAACGGGTGGTTGCGGCCGTAACCGCGTTGGGTCGAATAGCCCAGCGCGAGCAGGAAACCCTCGTCGCCACGAGCCAGGGCTTGCAGGCGCTCGGCGCGGCTGGCCGGGTATTCCAACGGGTCGCGGGTAATGTCGGCGACGCTGGCGTTGTCGTCGGCTTCGTTTTTGATCAAACCTTCTTTGGCGAGCAAACCGAGCACCCGAGGGCAGGCGTCAATTTGCGCATCCTTCGTGGTCTGCGGGCCTGGGTATTGACCTTCGGCCAGCAGCGAAAAATCCAGCAGGCGGTGGGTGTAGTCGAAGGTCGGGCCGAGCAGTTGGCCGCCGGGCACGTCCTTGAACGTGGCCGACAAACGTCGGCTCAAGCACATCTGCGACGTATCAATCGGCAGGCTCGGGCTGAAACGCGGCAGCGTGGTGCGGTAGGCGCGCAGCAGGAAGATCGCCTCGACCAAATCCCCTGCTGACTGCTTGATTGCCAGCGCAGCCAGCTCTTCGTCGAACAACGAGCCTTCGGTCATCACCCGCGCCACCGCCAGCGGCAATTGCTCGCGGATCTGCCTCACGCTCAACTCAGGAATGGCCGTATCGCCCCGGCGTTTTTTCGCCAGCAGGCGGTGGGCATTGTCGATGGCCTGTTCGCCACCTTTGACGGCTACGTACATCAGGCGTGCTCCTGTGCAATACGGCTGCTGCGCGGCAGGCCGATCAGGTGGTGGCCGGCGGTGAACACCAGGTCCAGGCCACGCGGGAAAGCTTCACGGCGTTGGCGCTCTTGCCAGAAGGCTTGCGGCACCGGCAGGTTGACCAGGCGCTGGGTTTTGATCCCTGGGCCGCGCCAGTGCAGGCCGCGACCGGATTCCAGGTCGGTAAGCTGCACGAGCAAGGTGCAGGACTGATCCGGGTAACGGTCGTTGCCGTGGTCGAAGCCGCCGAGGTCGAGCAGGTCTTGCTCGCCGAGCAGCGCGAACACCGCGTCTTCGCGTTTATCGGTGAGCGGGCAACCGCAGTGGAAGGCCAGGTTGGCGCGGATCAGCGGCGTGTCGAAGCTCGGCGCCAGCCACAGCGGCGTGTCCATATCCAGCAGGGCCAGGCACAGCGCGTAAGTAGCAGGCGCCAGGCCGTCGAGGCGTGGCGCCGAGGGCAGATGCTGGATCAAACCGGGTTCGGCCAACGCCTTGAGGGCAGCACGAAAACCACGCTGGGCATCCAGCACCGGCTCGACAAACGCCGGTTGCAACAGTTGAGCGTTCATCAGTTTTCTCCTCGCACCAGGGTGAAGAACTCGACCTTGGTGGCAGCGGTGTCGGCTTCTTTTTCGGCGCGGCGTTTGGCTTGGGCAGTGGCCAGGGAGGTGATCAAGTCGCTGAGCCACAGGCTCGGTTGCGTGCCTTGCAGATGGGCGTCCGCCAACGCGGCCAACTCGGCATGCAGCTTGTCGCGCCCGGCCAGGTAGCTGTAGCCGGTACGGCCGTCGGCCAGGCGCACCACGCAGCGGGTCACGCTCATTTCACCGACGTTGAAGGCTGCGCCGTCACCGCCCATGCGCCCGCGTACCAGGGTCATGCCGATTTCCGGGGCGCGGATCAGTTGGTATTCGGCATCCTTCAAGGCGGACTCAAAGGGTTGCAATTCATTGAGCTGGGCGCGGGCTAATACGCCGATCCAATGTTGTCGCGGGGACACACTCATCATTCAAGTCACCACTTGGTACTGGAAGCGATCCGAACGGCTGGTGGACTGCGCCAGCTCCACCGGGCGGCCATCGCGATCGCAGGAAAGGGTAAACACCGTGAGGGCCGGCAAGTGCCGAGGCATCATCAGCAGCGCGGCTTCATCACGGTTGGGCAGACGCGCACCGATCAGGCTTTGGGTGCGGGTCAGCGGCAGCGCTCGTTCACGCAGGTACTGGCGCAGGGAGCCGCCGTTGTAATCCGCCAGCAACGGCGCACGGCTGGCGCAGTAGCGATGACGGATCAGGCTGACGGGCTGGTGATCAAGCTTGCGCAGGGTTTGCAGCTCGATCATCGGCGCCATCTCGGCGATGCCCAAATGCTCGGCTTCGTCACGGCTGGCGTAGCAGTAGCGGCGTTTGAGCAACACCGCCTGCACACCGACGCCCTGGGCCGACAGCGATTGGCTGTAGGAGGTCTCGGCGCCCATCGAGTAAATCAGCGGGCGGTCGAGCACCTGGGTGCCCTTGCCCTGACGGCGCAGCAGGCTGCCTTCGAACACCAACTCGTCGATGGCGCGGCGCAAGGTGTGGCGGTTGACGCCAAAGCGCTCGGCCATGTGCACCTCGCCGGGCAGGAAGTCACCGGCCTGGTAGCTACTCAATTCACGGCGCAGGATATCCGCGAGTTCGCGGTACACCGGCTCATCTTGTCTAGACAACTGCATGCTTAAAAAAAGCGCCGCGTGGGCACCCCTCCGGCGTCAGATGAACTGCTTGCGCAGGCGTTGGGACAGCACGTCGATACCGCTCACCACCACGATGATCACCAGCAGCACCGCGCAGGTTTGTACGAACTGGAAGGCGCGGATGTTTTCCCAGAGGATCACGCCGATCCCGCCGGCGCCGACCATGCCCACTACGGTGGCCGAGCGCACATTGGCTTCGAAGCGGTACAGCGCGTAGCTCACCCACAGCGGCATGACCTGCGGGATCACGCCGTAGATCACCTCCTGCAAAGCACTCGCGCCGGTGGCTCGCACGCCTTCTACCGGGCCGGGGTCGATGGCCTCGACGGCTTCGGCAAACAGCTTGGCGAGCACGCCGGTGGTGCTGATCCACAAGGCCAAAACACCGGCGAAAGGACCGAGGCCGACGGCGACCACGAACAACATCGCGAACACCATTTCATTGATGGAGCGGAAGGCATCCATCACGCGGCGCAGCGGTTGGTGGACCCACCACGGGGTGATGTTGTCGGCGCACAAGATGCCCAGCGGCACCGAGCAGACGATGGCCAGCACCGTGCCCCACAGGGCGATTTGTACGGTGACGATCATCTCCTTGAGGTAGGAGCGCCATTCGTGGAAGTCGGGCGGGAAGAAGTCGGCGGCGAAGGTCGCCATGTTTCCGGAATCGCGGTACAGCGCCAGCGGGTTCATCTCGGCGCCGTGCCAGGCCCAGGCCAGCAGGACCAGGAACAGGCCCCAGCCGAGGTATTGCGGCCAGGTTCTTTTACCCACTGCTTCAGCATGTAAAGTCGTCATGGTTGTCCTCGATCAAAATGTGGGAGCTGGCTTGTCGGATCGCCGCACCGCTGCGATAGCGGTCTGTCAGTTACAAATTTGTTGGCTGATACACCGCGATCGCGGGCAAGCCCGCTCCCACAGGGGTTAGCCGTTTGCTGCGGTCTTCTTGTCCAGCTCGGAGATGCGCTGTTGCAGCTTGGCCAGGTCCGCATCGATGTCGGCGAGCTTCTTGGCCTTGTCGGCTGCCTCAAGCTTGTTGTCTGCACTGATGGTGGTGCGCTGCTTGAACAGCTCCAGCTGGCGGATCGGCAATAGCTGGTCGTCGTTGGAGGCGAGGAACTTGCCCAGTTGCATGTTCTTCAGCACCGCTTTCTCTTCATCGGTGTCGCCGTAGTGGGCGAAGAAATCACGGATCTTGGTTTTTTCGCTGTCCGTCAGCGCCTTGCTCCACACCATCGGGTCGGCCGGAATCAGCGGCGATTTCCAGATCACCTTGAGCATTGCGGCTTTGTCCGGCTGGGTGACTTCCAGGCGGTCCCAGCTTTCGGTGTTGAAGGTGGCCACGTCCAACTGCCCCTTGGCCACGCTGAGTGCGTTGACTTCATGGCTGGAGTTGAGCGTGCGTTTGAACGCGGTGGCGGCATCCACATGGTTCTTGGCGAACACGTAGTAGCCCGGCACCAGGTAGCCCGAGGTGGAGTTCGGGTCACCGTTGCCGAAGGTCAGGTTCTTGGCGTTCTTGAGCATGTCGTCGACGTTGTTGATCGGGCTGTCCTTGCGCACGATCAGCACGCTCCAGTAACCGGCGGCGCCGTTGGCGGCGGCGGTCTGGGCGAAGATCTCGCCGTTGGAACGGTCCACCGCTTCCATCGCGACCTTGTTGCCGAGCCAGGCCACGTCGACCTTGTTAAAGCGCATGCCCTGGATCAAGCCGGCGTAGTCGGAGGCGAAGGTGGCGTTGATGGTCAGGCCGGTCTTCTTGTGCATGTCATCCAAAAACGGCTGCCAGATGCTCTTGAGGTTCTGCGAAGACTCGGTGGACATGATGCCGAAGTTGATGGTTTTGTCGGCGGCCTGGGCAGTGCCCATGGCGGCGCCGGCCAGCAACACCGCAGACAGAAACACGTGGCCGATACGGTTCAACATGGACGGGATTCCTGTGGGTCGTGAGTAGGGTTTCAAGCGCGCGCCATGGCCAGCCGAGGCGTGGCGACGGCTGTGCGGGTGTGGTCGGAAAACATCAGGCTGGTGTCGACGTCGGCACCGTACAAATCATTGAGGAACTGGCTGCTCATGGCGCTGCCCTGCCCGTCGAAATGAATGCGGCCGCCTTTAAGGGCCACGGCACGCGGGCAATAACGCATGGCGTAATCGACTTGATGCAGGGTCACCACCACGGTCTTGCCGTCGCGGCGGTTGATGTCGGCGAGGATCTCCATGACCTTGCGCGCCGACTCCGGGTCCAGCGAGGCAATAGGCTCGTCAGCGAGGATGACTTCGGCGCGCTGGGTCAATGCACGGGCAATCGCCACGCGCTGCTGCTGGCCGCCGGACAAGGTCGAAGCACGCTGCCCGGCCAGGTCGGCCAAGCCCACGCGGGCGAGGGATTCGAGGGCAAACGCCTTTTCCTCGGCATTGAACAAACCGAGGTTGCCGCGCCAGCGCGGCATACGGCCCAGGCAGCCGAGCAATACGTTGTCGAGCACGCTCAGGCGGTTGACCAGGTTGAACTGCTGGAAGATGTAGCCGATGTCTGCGCGCAACCGCCGCACCTTGCCATTCAAGCGTCCACTGGCCTGCACCTCCCGGCCCAGCACCTTGACGCTGCCGCCGTTGCTCTTGTCGCAACAGGCCAGGCCCGCCAAATGGCGCAACAACGTGGACTTGCCGGAACCGGAAGCGCCAATCAGCGCGACCATCTCACCTGCGGCAATGGTGAGTTCGAGGTCGACCAATGCGGACTTCTTCGCAAAGGTCTTGTTCAAGTGATCGACATGGATAGCGTGAGTCATGGGCTTCTCTGTCTGGTCTGAACAGCCACACAAGGGCTGCGGTTGAGTTCAAACGACAGTAGGCGCGGGAGGTGTCAGTGCTATTACTTGCACATGACTGGCGGGGGGCGGATTGATGAAGGTTTTGTGAAAGGTTGCAAAGCCACCACAATCCCCTGTGGCGAGGGAGCTTGCTCCCTCGCCACAGGGGCTTGGCTTGCCTTAAGGTATTCAATGTTCCTGCGATTGCTTCACGCCCATATAAATTGTCCCAAAACATGGAAGACAAACCTCAATGATCATCGCCAAGGCTTGCCCCGTCGTACTGCGAACAAGACAGACTTTGGAAATCCTGGCCTTCGAACACCCCCTCGCCGGTTTCCAACTGGTCAAGGGCAGCGTAGAGCCAGGCGAAACCACAGAGGCCGCCGCCATCCGAGAACTGCGCGAAGAGTCCGGAATAAACGGCAGCGTAATACGGGGCTTGGGCACCTGGCATTCAGAGATCACCGGCCATACCTGGGCGTTTCACCAATGCCGGGCTTCGGTAGAGCTTGCGGATACCTGGACCCATTTTGCTGAAGATGATGGAGGCCATGAATTTCGATTTTTCTGGCACCCATTGAGCAGTGAACTTACCCATGAATGGCACCCAATCTTTAAGGGCGCGCTGACTACATTGATAGAGAGGCTTGGTGATAACCAAAGCTGAACAAGACTTTCCCTACGCCCAGTCAGTTAACCGCTCTGCATTATGTTGACCGAGCCATACGCAGGAGGGCCAAGCCCCTGCCGGGTTTCCCATTCCCCGGTCGACTAACCTGCGTATGGCTCACCCTTTTTAGCTGCCCTCTTGTTAGGACATGCCCTACAAAGTTTTCGGGTTGCGTCCGAGCAAAGCTCACAGCTAACCTTCTCGAGTCGTTGCAAAATCAACGGCCGGGTGTGGAAGCCCGAATGATCCAGGCGCATTAGCGCCCACAGAAGTGAGCGCTTTTTTCATAATTCACGGAGCGTCCGTATGAAAAAAGTAACGCCTAACCCAATATCATCTACCTTGGATGAAACCTCACAAACCACAAAGAACCTCATCTTCACCGTCCGCCCCGGCCTCAGTACCGAAGTTGCCTTGAGCAATGCCAGCGAGATGCTGGAATCGGCGACGGTGTGTGCCTACGACTGTGCCGAGCACCTGGATGGATCAAGCCGCAAGCAGGTGCTGGCGGTGGTGCAGATGGTTGAGATTGCGCAGTTGTTGGTGGATCAAGCGCTGAATCGGGAGTGCCCCGTGGCCTGATGGCTGAGGCGATCTAGTGTGGGAGCTGGCTTGCCTGCGATCCGACAAGCCAGCTCCCACATTGCGTCCGCGTACATCAGGGGATATTTGCGTCACGCACGCGCAGTCGCGGGGTGACGAAATCTAGGAAGGCGCGCACTTTCAACGGCAATGGCGCCTGCCCTTTATGCACCAGGCTGATGGGCAATGCCGCTGATTCATAGGGCTGCAACACCACCTGCAAATCACCCTTTTGCACTGCGTCCGCCACTTGATACGACAGCACCCGAATCACGCCAACACCCAGTGTTGCCGCCGTGATCGCCGCTTCCGCCATGTTTACCGACAGCCGCGAATGCACGGGCACGGCCTGTTGCGCTTTACCCGCCCCAAACACCCAGGCGCCCACCGAGGACAGCACTTCAAAGGTGATGCAACTGTGGTCCGTCAGCGCCTGCGGCGTGGTCGGTTCGCCATGGGTTTGCAAATAGCGAGGGCTGGCACACACCACCCGCCGCACCGTGCCGACTTGCAGCGCCTTGAGCGAACTGTCCGGCAGGTCACCAATGCGCACGGCCACATCGCACTGTTCTTCCATCAGGTGTACTACGCGGTCGGTGAGCATCAGGTTGACGCTGATCTCGGGGTATTGCGCCAGAAACTCCGCCACCACCGGCACGATATGCAGGCGCCCGAACACGATGGGCGCGGTCACCGTGAGCTCGCCTTTGGGCACGGCATATTCGCCGGTGGCGGCCCGCTCGGCTTCGCCGATCTCTTCGAGGATCCGCCGGCACGCCGCCAGATAGGAAGCGCCCACGTCCGTCAGCGACAACTGCCGCGTGGTGCGGTGCAGCAGCCGGGATTTCAGGTGAGCTTCCAGTTCCGCGACTTTACGGCTGACGGTGGCCAGCGGCATGCCCAACTGGCGCGCAGCCGCCGACAGGCTGCCCGCCTCCACCACCGCAACAAACACCGACATCGATTCAAGACGGTTCATAACGCCCTATCATTTTTTGGAAGGATGATTACCGATCCTAGGGGATTATCGATATAAACGCGACTGCGTAAGGTTGGCGACTCATCCCCCAGCGACATGAGGCAAACGCCATGACATCCGAGAATGCACCGCCGCGAGGCAAGATCATCATGATGGCGGTGATCGCCGGCGCGGTGGTCACCAACATTTACTGCACCCAGCCGGTGCTGCCGTTGATCGCCTCGGACATGGGCGTCGCAGTGTCGACGGTCAACCTGGTGGCAGGCGCGGCCTTGCTGGGGTTTGCCACCGGGTTGGCGTTTTTATTGCCCATGGGCGACCGCTTTGATCGGCGCAAGCTGGTACTCGGGCAGATTGCGCTGGCGTTCTGCTTTGCCTTGGCGGCGGCTTTTGCGCCGAGTATCTGGGCGTTGATCGGCGCCTCTTTCGGGCTGGGCGTGGTGTGTTGCGTTCCGCAGCAACTGGTGCCCTTTGCGGCAGTGATGTCGCAGCCCCACGAACGCGGGCGCAATGTGGGCACGGTGGTCAGCGGGATCATGTTGGGGATTTTGCTCGGCCGCACCATAAGTGGTGTGGTCGGTGAGGCGTATGGCTGGCGGGCGGTGTACGCCATGGAGGCGGCGTTCATGATTCCGGTCTGGTTCATCGCAGCCAGGCTACTGCCGCCGGGCGTGCCGAGTACCAATCTGTCTTATCCGCGGCTGCTGGCATCGCTGTGGCCGTTGATGCGCGATAACAGCCCGATTCGGCAATCAATGATGGTGCAGGCGTTGTTGTGGGCGTGCTTCAACGCGTTTTGGGTGAATTTGGCCGGGTTGCTCGCCAATGGGCCGTGGCAGCTGGGCAGTGCCTGGGCCGGTGGTTTCGGAATTATCGGCGCGGTGGGTGCGTTCGCAGCGTCGTATGGCGGCCGGGCGGCAGACAAACTGGGTTGTCGCAAGGTGATCGGGGCCAGCGTGGGGATTGTGACCTTGGCGTTTTTGCTGCTGGCGGGGGCGCAGACCTCGCTGATCTTGCTGGTGCTGGGCGTGATCGTGCTGGATATCGGTGTGCAGGCCGGGTTGGTGGCCAATCAGACGCGGGCGTTTGCGGTGGACCCCAAGGCGCAGGGGCGGATTAACAGTTTGTATATGACCGCGACGTTTGTGGGTGGAGCGGTTGGGGCGACGGTGAGTGGGTGGTTGATGGCGCAGTTTGGTTGGGTGGGGATTGTGGAATTTGGGGTGGTGTTGGGGGTGGTGGCTGGGGTGATTCACTGGCTCGGAGCGCCGCGCCGCATTCAAGAACTGGCGTAAATCTCAGATCAAATGGAGATCAAAACTGTGGGAGCGGGCTTGCCCGCGATGGCGGTGGACCAGGCAATACCTAGCCAGCAGGTGTACCGCTATCGCAGGCAAGCCAGCTCCCACAGGGGATTGCATTTCAAGTCGGGAATGAAAAAGGCGACCCTGAGGTCGCCTTTTGTTATTGCGCGTACTGCTTGCTCAAGCCCGGCGGCACGCCATGCACATCGGTGTCTTCCCACGGCCCGTTCGGGCTGATGGAGCGGCTCCAGCCGTTGCTCCAGCGGTAGTAGGTGCGTTGGCGGTAGAAGGTGTCGGGCTGTTCGTCCAATACATACACCTGCATCTTGCCGTCCCAGTGGCTGGCGGCGCCCGGTGGAGGGGCGAAGGTCGGCGATTTGCTTGGCACAGGTTTCGGCGGCGGTGTTACCGGGCCGGAAGGTTTGGTGCTCGGTTGGGTCGACGGGCCAGACGGTGGGATGGTCGGGCCGGTGGGTGCGGGAGGCCGATGGACCGCACAAGCGCTCAGCCCCAATACCAGGCTGAGCAAGGTGATACGTGCAAATGCGGTCATAGGCGTTTCCTCGATTTACTTGTCCGGAGTGTCAATGGTCAGTTGCTGCAGCGCAGTGGTAGTGCTGGCCAAAGGTTGGCTGCGGCCGATCCACTCGCCAGTGGTCGGCTGACCGGCCCGGGATATGCGCGCAACCAGTTGGACTTCGGGGAAGTTCGACAGTTTCAACTGCGGCATCATTGCGTCCGCATCGCCCAGTTCGACGGTAACCGGCAGTTCAGCCACGGTGACACGCTTGGCTGCCAGCGGTGCCGGCGGGCCGTTTACCGCACGGGCGAAGATGAACACGCTGTCGGTGGGCAGGGCTTTGGCCTTTACCTCAGGTGCCAGGTCCACACGGACTTTCATCACGGTTTTTACCGCGACGGTGCCACCGCTTTCCTTGAGCTTCTCGGCCGCGCGGTCAATACCACCTTGCAGCGCGACACGGGAGTTGTCTTGCGCTGGCAACTGGGCCAACAGGCGGTTCCAGTAATCGATGGCTTCCTGATAACGCTGGCCTTCAAAGGCGGCGATACCCAGCAGGCCAAGGCTGGTGACTTCTTTGGGGTCGAGCTTCAAGGCTTCATCGGTCAGCGCCTGCACCTTGGGCGACCATTGTTTATTGTCGGCAAAGTACTGCGCCTGCGCCCATTGGCCGAGCAGCTCGGGCTGGCGCCCGGCGAGTGCGACGGTGCGCTCGAAGATTTTCGCGGCATCGGCGGAACGGTCCTGAGCCATGTAAGCGCGACCGAGGAAGTACAAGCCTTCCGCCGAGTCAGGCTGGGCGGCGGCGGCGCGCTCCAGGCGGCGGGTCATGTCTTGCATCGACACCGGCGGCTGGGAGAATTCGCGGGTCAGTTCGACCTTGTCGCTCGCTCCGTAATGCAGGTACAGCGCAACGCCCAGGACCGGCACGAGAAACGCCGCCAACAACGGCAGTGGTTTGCCCAGGCGCGATTCGCGGGGCTTTTCTACGCCTTCGGTGTCGGCCAGCAACTCACGCGCAGCCTCGGCACGGCCGGTGTCGAGCTGGGCGGCATTCAGCACGCCTTCGTCCTGCTGCACTTGCAGCTCGGCCACGCGTTCCTGGTAGAGCGCCACGTTCAGTGCGGTGCGGTCCTCTTCACGCTGGGCACGGCGGCCGCGCAGTACAGGGATCAACAGGAAACTCAGGGCAATCAGGAGCAGCAACCCTGCTGCGAGCCAAAAATCAATCATCAGTCTTGGTGTCCAGCAATTGGTCGAGGCGTTTGCGTTCATCCGGGGAGAGCGCATCGGAACCATCAGTAGGCGCAGCGCGGCGACGGCGCACGATCACGGCCATCACCACCACACCGGCCAGCAACAGCCCGGCGGGGCCGAACCAGAGCAGCGCAGTCTTGCCGGTGAGGGCCGGTTTGTAGCGCACGAAATCACCGTAGCGGTCGACCATGAAGTCGATGATCTGCTGGTTGTCCTTGCCCTCCCCCAGCATGCGGAAGATCTCTTTGCGCAGGTCGGCGGCGATCGGGGCGTTGGAGTCGGCGATGTCCTGGTTCTGGCACTTGGGGCAGCGCAGTTCCTTGGTCAGTTCGCGAAAACGCTCACGGTCACCGTCCTTCGCGAACTCGTAGGTGTCGATGGCCGCATGGGCGACGCCAACCAGTCCAAGTGCCAACACAGCAGCGGCTAACAGACGCTTCATGGCTTGGCCTCATCGACCAGTGCCTGGTACTTGGCGGCCAGTTGCTCGCGCCAGACCACTTCGTCGATCACGCCAACATACTTGTCGCGGATCACGCCTTTGGCATCGATGAAGAAGGTTTCCGGCGCGCCGTATACACCGAGGTTGAGACCGAGGTTGCCGTCCTCATCGCGGATATCCAGCTGGTAAGGGTTATGGAACTCGGCCAGCCACTTCAAGGCGGCAGCATTGTCGTCCTTGTAGTTGATGCCGTAGATCACCACGCCCTGCTCGGCCAGTTTGTTCAGTACCGGGTGTTCAACGCGGCAGGAAATGCACCAGGTGCCCCACACATTGACCAGCGCCGGTTTGCCCAGCAGGTCGGCCTGGGTCAGGGTTTTGTCGCCCTGCACGGTCTTCAGGCTGAACGCAGGGAAGGGTTTGCCGATCATCGCCGAGGGCAACTCGGCCGGATCGAGGTACAAGCCGCGATACAAGAACACTGCCATCACCAGAAAGGCCGCCAGCGGCAACACCATCAACCAACGCTTCATGCCGCCGCTCCTTGCAGGCCGAGGGCTTCACGCACACGGCTTTTGATCTTGACGCGATAACGCCGGTCCAGCGCGGCCAGCAACCCGCCGAAACCGGTGAGCAAACCGCCGAACCAGATCCAGCGCACAAACGGTTTGACGTGCACGCGCACCGCCCAGGCGCCGTCGCCCAGCGGCTCACCCAATGCCACATAGAGGTCACGGGTGAAACCGGCGTCGATACCCGCTTCAGTCATCATCGAGCTTTGCACGGTGTACAGGCGTTTCTCCGGGTGCAGCACCGCCACTTCCTTGCCGTTGCGCACGACACGAACAGTGCCTTTGTCGGACGTGAAGTTCGGGCCTTCGAAGTGCTTGGCGCCTTCGAAGATGAAGTGGTAACCGGCCAGGTCCATGGACTCACCCGGCGCCAGACGCAGGTCGCGCTCGGCGCTGTTCTGGCTGGACAGCACCACGCCGAGGGCGCACACGGCGATGCCGATGTGGGCGACTTGCATGCCCCAGTAGCTGCGGGTCAACGTCGGCAAGCCTTTGAACAGGCCCTTGTGGCGGGTCTTGTCGAAGATGTCGCGCACACCGGCGAGCAATACCCAGGCAGCCAGCAGGAAGGTGGCGAGCACCGCCCAATTGAAATCGCCGTAGGCGAACCCGGCGATCACTGCCAGGGCCACGCTGCCCAGCAGCACCGGCATCAGCATGCCGGCCAGCCATTTGACCGGTGTGTCTTTCCAGCGCACCAGCACACCAACGGCCATGACCACCATCAACAGGCCCATCAACGGGATAAACAACGCGTTGAAGTACGGCGGGCCGACGGACAGCTTGGCGCCGCTCAAAGCGTCCAGCACCAAGGGGTACAGGGTGCCGAGCAGGATCATCGACGCGGCCACCACCAGCACCAGGTTATTGCCCAGCAGCAGGGTTTCCCGCGACCACAGGTTAAAGCCGACCTGGCTCTTGACCACGGGTGCGCGCAACGCAAACAGGGTCAGCGAGCCGCCGACTACAAACAGCAGGAAGATCAGGATGAACACGCCGCGCTCCGGGTCGGACGCAAACGCATGCACCGAGGTCAACACGCCCGAACGCACCAGGAAAGTACCCAGCAGGCTGAGGGAAAACGCGGCGATGGCCAGCAACACGGTCCAGCTTTTGAACACGCCGCGTTTTTCGGTGACGGCCAGCGAGTGAATCAGCGCGGTGCCGACCAGCCAGGGCATGAACGAGGCGTTTTCCACCGGGTCCCAGAACCACCAGCCGCCCCAGCCGAGTTCGTAGTAGGCCCACCACGAACCGAGGGTGATACCGATACCGAGGAACGCCCAGGCCACAATGGTCCATGGCCGCGACCAGCGCGCCCAGGCCGCATCGAGGCGCCCGCCGAGCAAGGCGGCGATGGCAAACGCAAAGGCCACGGAGAAACCGACGTAGCCCATGTAGAGCATCGGCGGGTGCACGATCAGGCCGATGTCTTGCAACAACGGGTTGAGGTCATGCCCATCCATCGGGATCTGCGGCAGGATGCGCGTGAACGGGTTGGAGGTCATGATCAAAAACAGCAGGAAGCCGATGCTGATCATGCCCATCACCGCCAACACGCGGGCCAGCATGACCTGCGGCAGTTGGCGCGAGAACACCGATACGGCAAAGGTCCAGCCGCCAAGGATCAAGGCCCACAGCAGCAACGAACCTTCGTGGGCGCCCCACACGGCGCTGAACTTGTAGTACCACGGCAGCGCGCTGTTGGAGTTATTGGCGACATAGGCGACGGAAAAGTCGTCGGTCATAAAGGCGTAGGTCAGGCAGCCAAACGCGAACACCAAAAAGGCAAACTGGCCCCAGGCGGCCGGCTGCGCCAGGCTCATCCACAGGCGGTCGCCGCGCCAGGCGCCGAGCAACGGCACCACGGCCTGGACGATGGCGAAGCACAGGGCGAGGATCATCGCCAACTGGCCCAGCTCCGGAATAAACAGTGCGGACGTCATGGCTTAGCCCTCCTTGGCAGGTGCTGGGGCCGATTGGCCGCTGTCTTTCAACGCCTTGGTCACTTCCGGCGGCATGTACTTCTCATCGTGCTTGGCGAGTACTTCATCGGCCACCACCACGCCGTCGGCGTTGAGCTTGCCCAGGGCGACGATGCCCTGGCCTTCACGGAACAGGTCCGGGAGGATGCCGCGATAGGTGATGGTCACGGCTTTGTTGAAGTCGGTGACCACAAAGGTCACGTCAAGGGAATCACCGGAACGCTTCAAGGAGCCCTTCTCGACCATGCCGCCGGCGCGGATGCGCGTGTCGACAGGCGCTTCGCCATTGGCGATCTGGGTCGGGGTGTAGAACAGGTTGATGTTCTGCTGCAAGGCGCTCAGGGCCAGGGTCACGGCAATGCCGACGCCGGCCATGATGGCGAGGATGATCAACAGACGCTTTCTACGCAGCGGATTCACTTATCGGTCTCCCGGCGCAAACGACGCGCCTCTTGTTGCAGGTAACGCTTGCGGGCCAGGATCGGCGCGGCAACGTTGAGGGCCAGCACTGCCAGGCAGATGCCATAGGCCGTCCAGACATACAGGCCGTGATGGCCCATGGCGAGAAATTCACTGAACGAGTTGAAGTTCATCCGCGCGCTTCCAGGCTGTTTTGCACTTCGGTCTTGACCCAACTGGTGCGGGCTTCACGCTTGAGCACTTCGAGGCGCATGCGCATCAGCAGCACGGCGCCGAAGAAGCAGTAGAACCCCAGCACCATCAGCAGCAGCGGCGCCCACATTTCCACGGGCATCGCCGGTTTTTCGGTGAGGGTGAAGGTGGCGCCCTGGTGCAGAGTGTTCCACCACTCCACCGAGTATTTGATGATCGGAATGTTGATTACGCCGACAATCGCCAGCACCGCACAGGCTTTGGCCGCGCTGTCGCGGTTGCTGATGGCATTGCCCAGGGCGATGAGGCCGAAGTACAGGAACAGCAGGATCAGCATGGAGGTCAGTCGCGCATCCCACACCCACCACGAACCCCAGGTGGGTTTGCCCCAGATCGCGCCGGTGACCAGCGCCACGGCGGTCATCCAGGCGCCGATGGGCGCGGCGCATTGCAGGGCCACGTCGGCCAGTTTCATCTTCCACACCAGCCCGACGATGCCGCACACCGCCAGCATCACATAGCAGGACTGCGCCAGCATGGCGGCGGGCACGTGGATATAGATGATGCGAAAGCTGTTGCCTTGCTGGTAGTCCGGCGGCGCGAAGGCCAGGCCCCAGACCAGGCCGATGCCGATCAGCAAAATGGCGGCGATGCTCAACCACGGCAGCAATTTGCCGCTGATGCCGTAAAACCATTTGGGCGAGCCGAGCTTGTGAAACCAGGTCCAGTTCATTGCTGTTTCCATCACGGTGGCTGTGCGTCATTGCGCAAAGCTCAGGGTCTTTACTGGCCAAGGCATAACACTTGGCCAGACCTCATTATTCGCCGACGCTGATCTTCAGGCCAGCCGCTATAGCAAAGGGTGTCAGGGTTACCGCCAGGGCGGTCAGGCTGCCAAGCCACAGGAGGTAACCGGTCGCCGGCATGCCCATGAGCGCGGCCTGCAAGGCGCCGCTGCCCAGGATCAACACCGGGATGTACAAAGGCAGAATCAGCAGGGCCAGCAACAGGCCACCCCGCTTCAAACCGACGGTCAACGCTGCGCCCACCGCCCCCAACAGGCTGAGCACCGGCGTACCGAGTAACAAGGACAGGAGCAACACCGGCAGGCACTCAACGGGCAAGCCGAGCATCATCGCCAGCAGCGGCGAGAGCAATACTAGCGCCAAGCCAGAAAAAACCCAGTGTGCCAGCACCTTGGCCAGTACCAGAAGTGGCAAGGGGTGCGACGAAAGGACCCACTGCTCGAGGGAACCGTCTTCAAAATCACTGCGAAACAGCCCGTCCAGCGAGAGCAGCACCGATAAAAGCGCGGCCACCCACACCAGTCCCGGGGACAAGGTTTGCAACAGTTTAGTCTCGGGGCCGACTGCCAGCGGGAACAGCGCGATAACGATGGCGAAAAATACCAAAGGATTGGCCAATTCAGCCGGGCGACGGCACAACAGGCGGGCTTCACGGGCGACTAACAGCGCGAACACACTCATGCCGACCACCGCCCTAAATCCAGGTCGCGGTAACCGGCGGGCCTGCGCGCCAGCGTGTGGTGGGTGGTGAGCAGCACCAGGCCACCCTGTTCACAGTGCTGTGCCAGGTGTTCTTCGAGTTGGGCGACGCCCTGCTTGTCGAGGGCGGTGAAGGGTTCGTCGAGAATCCACAGCGGCGGGCCAGGCAGATACAAACGTGCCAGCGCCACGCGGCGCTGCTGGCCGGCGGACAAGGTGTGGCAAGGGACATCTTCGAAGCCTTTAAGGCCAACAGCGGCCAAGGCTTGCCAGATGGCATCGCGGGGCGCCGGATGATGCAGGGCGCTGAGCCAGCTGAGGTTTTCTTCCGGCGTGAGCACGTCCTTGATGCCGGCGGCGTGGCCGATCCAGATCAGGTTGCGCGCAAGCTCGGTGCGTTGTTCGTTGAGGGGCTTGCCGTTGAGTCGAACCTCACCGGCCGTCGGCTGCATCAACCCGGCCAGCAGGCGCAGCAAACTGGTCTTGCCGCTGCCGTTGGGGCCGCTGATCTGCACCATGTCGCCGCCCGCCAGCCGCAGTTCGAGGTGCTCGAACAGCAGGCGCAGGTCGCGTTCACAGGCAAGCGCTACGGCTTCTAGAAGAGGGCTGGTCAAAAGATCGCGGGCCTTTACGGTTCAAGTCGGCGGTGCAGCGGCCGTTATAGAGAAGTGCACAATAACGGCTTTGGCGACCGATTTTAGAGAGCTGGATCAAATAGTTGTGAGGTTTTTACCGCTCTCTTTGCAGACGGGCGGCATTATACATGTGATGCCCTACTCTAAAGAGGGCAATTTCCCCAGAGACGACGCGCACGATGACCGGTGAGATCAACCTTCCTACGCTGCCGCCAGCACCGACGCCCGGGCCTGCCCCGCTGCCGCCGACCGGCGAGTTGTTGAAACTGCTGGAGCCGCAGACCGGCCTGATCGACCCTGGCAAAACCGCGAACGCCGAGGTGATAGCGCTTAAACAAGGCGGCGATGCGTTTCAGCTGTTGCTCAAGTTGACCCTCGAAGGCGGCCGCCAGACATTGGTACAGGCCAGCAGCGCCCAGCCGTTGCCGCTGGGCAGCAACGTAGCGGTGAGCCAGACGCCGACCGGCAACCTGACCATCACCTTGCAGCAAGCCCTGAGCGCCAATGTGGCCGCCCTGACCCGCATCGACACCACGCAACTGCCGGTGGGCACGCTGTTGCAGGCCAAGGTGCTGACCACCCAGATGCTGCCGCAAGGCACCGCGCAACCGGCGATCTATCGCTCATTGGTCAGCGTGCTCAATAACGCCCTGGCCGGCACCACGTTGAGTCTGGAAAGCCCGCAGCCGCTGCGGGTCGGCAGCTTGCTCAGTGCGGTGGTGCAGAACGCGCAGACCCTGAATTTCGTGCCGTTGAGCGGTCTCAAGGATCAACTGGCCGTGGCGCAACAGTTGTCGACCCAGCAAAGTCGCCAAGGCTCGCTGGATGTGCTGTTCAACGCGCTGCAAAGCCTGCCTGCCGACGACACCACCTCCAGCGACCTGCGCGCCGCCGCCGCGCGCTTGCTCAACGCCCTGCCCGACCTGGCGCAAGTCAGCAACCCCAAGGTGCTGGCGCAGTTGGTACAAAGTAGCGGCGTGTTTCTTGAAGCCAAACTGCTGGCCGGGCAAGACCCGCAAGTGCCACCGCTGGACATGAAAGGCAGCCTGCTGCGGCTGGTCGCCGAACTGCTGCCCGCCCTGCCCGCCGCCACTAATCTGAACGCCATCCTCGCCGCCAATACCCTGGCCCAGGTACTGCCCAACTTCGTGCGCAACCCGCTCAGCACCCTCGGCCAGATCGGCGCACGACAAGCCCCGGCGGGCTTTCCGCTGCCGGACCGGCTGATGGCCAAACTTGCAGGCGAAGGCGACCTGGAAAACCTGCTGCGCCTGGCCGCCGGGGCCATTTCCCGGCTGCAAAGCCATCAGTTATCGAGCCTGGAGCAAACCGGCACTACCGCCGATGGCCGCCTGCAAACCACTTGGCAGCTGGAAATCCCCATGCGCACCTTGCAGGACATTGTGCCGTTGCAGGTCAAGTTCCAGCGTGAAGAACCGCCGCCGGACAAGGACCAACCGGAGCGCAAGGACAAGAAAGACCCCAAGCAAATGCTCTGGCGCGTCGAGCTGGCCTTCGACATGGAGCCGCTGGGGCCGTTGCAGGTGCAGGCGCAACTGACCCAGGGCAAATTGTCCAGCCAGCTGTGGGCCTCGCGCCCGTTTACCGCCAGCCTGATCGAAAGCCATTTGGGCAGCTTGCGCGAGCGCCTGGTGACCTCGGGCATCAATGTCGGCGACCTGGACTGCCACCTCGGTACGCCGCCACGTGGGCCACGAACCGGATTGGAGCAACGCTGGGTGGATGAAACCGCATGAAAAACTCCCTTCCGCCACGCCAGGCGATTGCCCTCAAGTACGACGGCCAGCAAGCGCCAACCCTGACGGCCAAGGGCGACGATGCCCTGGCCGAAGCCATTTTGAAGTTGGCGCGGGAAAATGAAGTGCCGATCTATGAGAATGCCGAGCTAGTGAAACTGCTGGCGCGCATGGAATTGGGCGACAGCATCCCGGAGGAGCTGTACCGCACGGTGGCCGAGATTATTGCGTTTGCGTGGACGCTCAAGGGCAAATTCCCGGTGGGCTATGACCCGAATGCCGAGCCGATGGAGCGGGATGTGACGGCACGTGGGGATGATTACTAGCTACACGCAAATCCAAATGTGGGAGCTGGCTTGCCTGCGATGGCATCAACCGGGTGTACCTGACACTCCGAGGTGTCTGCATCGCAGGCAAGCCAGCTCCCACAGTCGGTCTCTATTGTCAGTTCAGGACTTCACTCAAGGGAATGAAATTGACGCGGTCGCCAATATCGAGTGTCGTCCCCTCCAACACCTCCACAAACCCTTCGGCCCACGCCGCGCTGCGTAGCACGCCGGAGCTCTGGTTGCGGTAGATAATCGCCCGGCCCTGCTCGATACGCCCGCGCAGGTACTCGCGGCGGTTGCCCGGCTGAGGCCACACGAACCCCACCGGCACTTCGAAGCGCAGCGGCGCCACGTCCTGCACGCCTTGGCGGCGCAGCAGATAGGGCCGGGCCAGCAGCGCAAAGGTCACCAAAGTCGACGCCGGGTTGCCGGGCAGGCCAATCACCGGCACACCGCGAAAGCGCCCGAAGGTCAGCGGTTTGCCCGGCTTGATCGCAAGTTTCCACAGGGCCAGTTCGCCCTCTTCGCGCAGGGCGATGCCGAGAAAGTCCGCCTCGCCGACCGAGACACCGCCGGTGGACAGGATCAGGTCGACACTGCCCAGGCTTGTTAGGCGTGTGCGGGTCTTTTCCAGGTCATCCGGAAGAATCCCGGCATCGATCACTTCACAGCCCATGCGCACAAGCCAGCTGCACAACACACGCCGGTTGCTGTTGTAGATCTGCCCCGGCCCCAGCGGCAGGCCGGGTTCGATCAGTTCATCGCCGGTGGACAGCACGGCCACGCGTACCCGGCGCACCACACTTAAACAGTCATGCCCGAGGGAAGCAGCCAGGCCCAGCTCTATCGGGCCAAGCCGGGTGCCTGCGTTTAGCACCAACTCGCCGACCGTGGTTTCCTGGCCTTGGGGGCGGATGTTCTGGCCGGCCCGCAAGCGCTCGGTGAAGCTCACGCGGTCGTCGGCGTGGACCACGGCGTTTTCCTGCATCTCTACACAATCGGCGCCTTCGGGCACGGGCGCGCCGGTAAAGATGCGCGCGCAAGTGCCGGCCGCCAGTGGCTGCGGTGCCTGGCCGGCGAAGATGCGCTGGCTCACGGGCAGCGGCTCGCCGGTCCAATCCGACAGGCGCAGGGCGTAACCGTCCATGGCGCTGTTGGGCCAGGGCGGCAGGTCGAGGGTGGAGACCAAATCTTGCGCCAATACGCGGCCATCACATTCGGCCAAGGGCTGCACGTCGTGCTCGCGAATCGGCGTTGCTTCAGCCATGTCCAGTAGTTGCTGCAGCGCTTGTTCCACCGGCATCAGTGCACCGGACTTGCCAGGCTTATCCACGGGATTCGCAGGGTTCGGCCTGCTTCAGGTGCGGCACAAAGTTGCACGGGCGGTGGCGGTTATCCAGTTGCTCGGCAAGGATGCCATCCCAACCGGTGCGCACCGCGTTGGTCGAACCCGGCAGGCAGCAGACCAGCGTGCCATTGGCCAGGCCGGCCAGGGCGCGTGATTGGACGGTGGAGGTGCCGATATCAGCCACGGAGATCTGGCGGAACAGTTCGCCAAAACCATCGACCTGCTTGTCCAGCAGGCAGCTGACGGCTTCGGGCGTGCTGTCGCGGCCGGTGAAGCCGGTGCCGCCGGTGATCAGCACCACTTGCACCACGTCTTCGGCGATCCAGTGGGCGACCTGGGCGCGGATTTTGTACAGGTCGTCCTTGAGCAGCACGCGCTCGGCCAGGTTGTGGCCGGCGGCGGCCAGGCGATCGACGAAGACCTGGCCGGAGGTGTCGGTGTCCAGGGTGCGGGTGTCGCTGACAGTCAGCACAGCGATATTGAGGGGTACGAAGGGCGCATCAGCCTTGGCTTTCATGGCTTGGTCCGGTTGTCGAATGAACAGCCCGATGTTATATCACAGGCCCCTATTTGCCTGCCGCTGCGGAACCACCATGTCGCTTGATTCTTCGCCCCTGCCTTATTCGATCCTGCTGCTGGCCGGCGGCCGTGGCCAACGCATGGGCGGCCAGGACAAAGGCCTGCTGCCCTGGCACGGCCAGCCATTGGTTGCACATTTGCAGCGCCTGACCCGACCGCTGACCGATGACCTGATCATCTCGTGCAACCGCAACCATGAGCAGTACGCGCCCTATGCCGACCAGTTGGTGAGCGACGACAGCCCGGACTTCCCCGGCCCGCTGGCGGGCATCCGCGCGGGCCTGGCCGCCGCGCGCCATGCGCATGTGCTGATACTGCCGTGTGACGTACCCAACATCGACGTGGGACTATTGGCCGATTTGTGTGAGACGGCACACCGCAACCCGCAGGTGCCGGTGATGGTACGCCATGGCGAGTTCTGGGAACCCTTGATCTGCATCATCCCCACCCACCTCAAAACCCAGGTACAACAGGCATGGGACGCCGGTGAGCGCAGCCCGCGCAAGATATTCCTGCAGTTGGGCGGTGTGGGCCTGGAATGCCAAGCTGACGACCCACGCCTGGCCAATCTGAATACACCCGAGCTGTTGCACCCTGGGTCTGGCGTGTCAGAATGAACCTCGCACAAGGAACTTTGTCGACGCCATGCGCGTCACAAGGTCAGCTATTTAAAAGAATTCTCTTGGAGACAAACTCATGACTCAACGGACCATCGCCGCTCTCATGCTTGCACTGGGCCTCGCCACTCTCGCCGGTTGCGCTTCGCCTACAGTGATCACCCTGAATGACGGTCGCGAAATCCAGGCCGTCGACACCCCTAAATACGACAAGGCTTCGGGCTTCTACGAGTTCGAACAACTTGACGGCAAGCAGACCCGTATCAACAAGGATCAGGTTCGCACCGTTAAAGACCTGTAAGTCTTAAGCGTTTGCCCACAAGGCCCGCCATGTGCGGGCCTTGTCGTTTCTGGCGGTTACCAGTCGAGGGTGATGCGGCTGCGAAAATGGCGTTGTTCACCGGTCACCGGGTCAATAAAGCGCACGCCCTGGGCCAGCAGTTTGAGTGGGTTGGCGTAGTCGTCCTCGGCATCCTTGAGCACATCGGGGTAGAACGGGTCGTTGCAGATACTCGCCCCCAGCGCCGTCATGTGTACCCGCAGCTGGTGCTTCTTGCCGGTCACGGGGAACAGTCCGTAGCGCCACAGATCGCCATTTTTCTCGCGCACTTGCACCGCCGTTTCAGTGTTGCTGGCGCCCGGCCCTTCCTGCATGCGAAAGAACGGCTGGCCATCGACCAGGCGACTTTTATGCACCAGCGGGAAGGTCAGGTCGGGTAAGGCCGGGGCAATGGCTTCGTAGAATTTATCAATGCGCCGTGTGGGAAACAGCTGCTGATACGCCGACCGGGTTTGCGGGTCGGCCGAGAACAGCACCAGCCCCGCCGTGTGCCGATCAATACGATGCAAAGGCACCAGCGCGGGGTTGTCCAGGCGACGAATCAGGCGGCGCAACAGGGTTTGCTCGACGTATTCGCCGGCCGGGGTCACCGGCAGAAAGTGTGGCTTGTCGGCCACCACCAAGTGCTCGTCGGCATACAGGATGGTTTCCTGAACCGGGATCACCTTCTCATTCGGCACTTCGCGAAAATAGTAAATGCACAGGCCTTCCTTGTAGGCGAGGTCCAGGCTGATCGGCTGGCCATTGATGTCCAGGACACGGCCACGGGCGACGCGGTCCAGCCAGTGTTCACGGTTGATCGCCGGAAAGTGCTCGCACAGGCAATCGAGCACCGTCGCCCAGGGGCCGGGTGGCAGGTACAAGGTGCTGGCTTGATGCTGGGACGCAGAGAAAGCGGATGTGGACATGCAATGCTCGAAACCTGGATAAACCGGCAGGCATTATCCCGCATGGAGCGCGGTTGAGCCTAGGGCGGATCTCAGGCCTTGGCCAATTGCGCCCGCAGTACCGGCGAAGCACTGGCCGCCTCGGTGAACTCCTTAAGCCAACGCAACACATCCACCGCCTCCCAGCGGCCGGGATCGTAGAGCGCGTACAACAAGCCCTGGTAACCCACCACGTCCAGCTGCTTGTGGTAACCGGCGCGCTGGAACAACGCCTCGATCTCGGCAAAGCAGGTATTGAAATGCACTTTGTTAAACGGCGTCTTGCCTTCCGTGACCAGGCCGTCGAGGCGCAGCTCGTTCACCGCGTCGCGCACGACGTCGGCGGACATGCGATTGACGCTGCTTTTCAGTTGTTCAACATTCACCACGGGCGTTCCCTCTATTCAATCGCTGTACAAACATACAGTAACGTAATATTCGGAAACTCGCCATCGCGAAAACGCGCCCGGGCGATCAAGAGCACCCGTGCACGACCAGTGGGTTTGCTCAGAGGTTCTGCAACTGAGCACTTATGCGCTGACAATTGCTGCGCAGCACCTCCACAAAGTGGAGGACGCTGGACGATTCGGGGCGGTGCAATGGCCGTACGACACTCACACAGTAAGAAATCGAATGGGAAAAACGCCGGATCTGCAAACCTCTGCCTACATAGTCCAGAGCGGTGAGCGGATTGACGATTGCTACGCCCACACCCAGGTTTACGGTCGCACACACAGCGCTGGCGTTATGCGTTTCGACCACCAGCCGTCTCTCAATGCCCGCCTGCTGAAAGATCGCGTCGGTTTTGATCCTGTAGGGGTCATCCGCCGCAAGGTAAACAAAGTTTTGCCCATTGAAGTCCTCTGGCGTGAGGACTGCTTTTGCATTAAGCACATGATGAGAAGGCAATACACACACCACATCAAGGTTTAACAAGGTTTCGCTGTGGGTTCCAGGTGGTGTCTCAAGGGTTTCAGTCAGCCCCAAATGATAACGCTGAGCCGTCAGTGACTCTTCCAGGGCGGGAGATTCCTGCGGCGTGACATTGATGCTGACACCCGGGAATTTAATACAAAAATCCTGGCAGACCTGTGGCAGCAAGGCATTCGAAAACGCAGGCTGGCAGGTCAGCGAAATTTGCCCATGGCGAAAGTGCCGGATGGCCTCAGCGGCGTTCTTGACGCGAGCCAGGCCCACATAGCTGCGCTGAACTTCATCGAAGAGCATCAGGCCATGCTCGGTGGGAATCAGTTTTGCGCCCGCGCGTTTGAACAAGGTCAACTGGGTCAAAGTTTCAAAACGACTCAGCTCGCGGCTGATAGTGGGCTGCGAGGTATGCAGCAATGCCGCGGCAGCGGTCGCACTGCCGGTGGTCATGACCGCCCAGAACACTTCCACATGGCGAAAACTGAAATTCATGAGCAAACCCACGCGTTGAATTGAATGGGTCGAACCATATCAGAAATGAATAGATGGCCATCATTTTGATATTTTTTCTTTATTTTTTCGCCATGCACACTTGCATCGTCTGCGCCGAGAAACCTGTCAGTGCGTTTAGTCGGAGTCATCCAATCGAGGTAGGAAGATGGACCATTTTAATTTTATCAACGGCCATTTACATGTAGAGCAAGTGGATGTAAGTGCCATTGTCGAACAGCACGGCAGCCCTGTTTATCTCTATTCAGCACAGACGCTGAAAAATCACTATGCCGTACTACAAAACGCATTTTCTGCACTGGCGCCTTTGATTTGCTTCTCGGTTAAAAGCTGCAGCAATCTCAGCGTCCTCAAGCTCTTGGTCGACCAAGGATCCGGCCTCGATGTGGTCAGTGGCGGTGAACTGTACCGGGCACTGATGGCAGGCGTGACCGCAGACAAGATAGTGTTCGCGGGTGTCGGCAAGTCCCACGAAGAAATCAGCTATGCCGTTGACGTGGGCGTATTCCTTTTCAATGTGGAGTCCGAGGCAGAGCTGCTGCGCCTGGATGCGGTAGCGTCGGCGGCCGGCAAGCGTGTAAAGGTGGCCATTCGGGTCAATCCGGATGTGGTGGATGCCGGTACCCATGAGAAAACGGCCACTGGCGGCCGCCAGACGAAATTTGGCATACCGATTGAACGCGCCTATGAACTGTTTACCCCAAAGCGTTACGCGAGCGTCGATGTCGTTGGCATCCATATACATCTCGGGTCCCCGATCCCATCGGCCCACACCTACTTGTCTGCCATCGACAAGATTGAAGAAATGGTCAACCGGCTTCAGGCCGCTGACTGCCCGATTGAGTTCATCAATATCGGCGGTGGGTTTCCAGCGCAATACAGCAACGAAAGCAATCCCGTCTGTTCATTGACTGAAACGGGAGCGCATATTTGTGAGCGTCTGCAAGAACTGAAACGTCGTGGTCTGCGCTTCATCATTGAGCCGGGCCGTTCGATCAGCGCGAACGCGGGCGTTTTACTCACCACGGTCGAGTACATCAAACAAGGCTGGGACCGCAAGATTGCGATTGTTGATGCGGGTATGAACGTCCTGCTGCGCCCCACTTTATACGGCGCGAATCACGTCATCTGGCCAACCCGATTTGGCGACTTTTCCGGCCATTGGACGGCGTTGAGCGAGAGCGTCCGTGAGGCGGGAGCCGCGCCTCTGGAAGAGGTCGACATTGTTGGCCCCATTTGTGAAACCGGCGATCACTTCGCATTAGGCCGGCCCTTGCCCGTACTGGAAGACGCAAGCTTGTTGGCGATTTTCTCATGTGGCGCTTATGGGATGAGCATGGCCAGCCAATACAACTCCCGAGGGCGCCCACCAGAAGTGCTGGTGGAGGGAGCACACGCCAAATTGATACGGCGGCGCGAAACCCACGATGACTTGATCGCGCATGAGCGCTGCGGTCTGGAGAACACTCAAAACGCTTGAACAACCAAAGCCTGGTGGTCGGCAAGCCACCGGGCTCGCGCTATTTAAGGAAGTTGACCACCTGTTCGGTCTCGAACGGCCAATCCAGCTCCGCCCCTGTATCGGCGCGCCGAAGCACCGGGATGCGCAGCCCGTAAACTTCAGTGAGGTCGTCGGGGTCAGTAATATCCACTAACTCCACCAGCAACCCGCCCTCGACGAGCGGCATGATTTCGGCTTCAGCAAGCTCACAGAGATGGCAACCCAGGGTGCCGAACAACTGGCATTCAGGAAGCATGGCGAATGGACTCGATCAAAAACAGGCAACCATTCTAAGCCCACCCACCTGACTGTGGCGAGCGGGCCAGCCTGTTGCCAGACAGTCGATCAATCCTGGCTGACCGCACCAATTTTGTGAATCGACAGGTCCGCGCCGTAATACTCCTGCTCCTGGCTCAAGCGCAGGCCGTGTACACGCTTGATCACGCCGTATACCAGCAAGCCGCCGCCCAATGCCACGGCCACGCCCAGCGCGGTGCCGATCAACTGGCTGATCAGGCTGACGCCGCCCAGGCCACCGAATGCGGTCTGGCCAAAGATCCCGCAGGCAATGCCGCCCCACACACCACACAGGCCATGCAGCGGCCATACGCCCAGCACGTCGTCGATCTTCCAGCGATCCTGGGCGGCAATAAAACACCACACGAACAGCCCACCCGCGACCACGCCCGTGACCAGCGCGCCCACTGGGTGCATCAGGTCGGAGCCGGCGCAAATCGCCACCAGCCCTGCCAGCGGGCCGTTGTGCAGGAAGCCAGGGTCATTGCGGCCGATCACCAAGGCCGCGACCGTACCGCCGACCATCGCCATCAGTGAGTTGACGGCGACAAGGCCGCTGACACCGTTGAGGGTTTGCGCGCTCATCACGTTAAAGCCGAACCAGCCGACGATCAGAATCCACGAACCCAGCGCCAGGAACGGAATGCTCGAAGGCGCAAACGCGACCAGCCGCCCTTCCCTGTAGCGCCCGTTGCGCGGGCCCAACAGCAGCACCGCCGCCAGCGCCAGCCAGCCGCCCATGGCGTGCACCACCACGGAGCCGGCAAAGTCATGGAAGCTGGCGCCAAAGCGCGCGAGCAACCAGGCTTGCAGGCCAAAATTGCCGTTCCACACCATGCCTTCGAAAAACGGGTAGATAAACGCCACGATCAGCGCGGTGGCACACAGCTGCGGGGCGAACTTGGCGCGTTCGGCAATGCCGCCGGAAATGATCGCCGGGATCGCGGCCGCGAAGGTCAACAGAAAGAAGAACTTCACCAGGCCATAGCCGTGATCGGCGCTGATCACCGCCGCCGGCTGCATAAAGCTCACGCCATAGGAGATCCAATAGCCTATAAAGAAATAAGCCAGGGTCGAGATGGCGAAGTCACTGAGGATTTTCGACAGGGCGTTGACCTGGTTTTTCTGGCGCACGGTGCCGACTTCGAGGAACGCGAAGCCGGCGTGCATGGCCAGGACCATGACCGCACCTATCAGGATAAACAGGGTATTGGAGCTGTGGACGAGGGTGTCCACTGCGCTTTGCAAATTTTCCATGGAGGTTGGCAGGCCTGCATTCAAGGCAAAAAGCACCAAAGCGGTTCAAGCCAGGGTTGCGCGCACTAAATTGGCACCACCGGCACCGCCCCTCTTGAGAGGGCGTGAACCGCTTTAGCGCAGCGATCAACACAATGAGCCGTTGCCGACAGGGTTTTTCCGCGAGTTTGTGTGATTTAGGGTAAGGTTTTTCCAGGCATTGGCCTCGATCCGCCCCGACTCGGCGCAAGCCCCAGGGCCTGCGCACCAAGGCAAAGCAAAAGCTGTACCAGACAATTGAACTGAACCTTCACCGAAACCGGTGACTCGAAACCACACGTACCAAACAGATCAGCCAATCACGGAGATACCCATGGCCAGAAGAACTGCAAAGACTGCTCAAGAAATACTGATGGCGGATTTCCAAACCCTGGTCAGTGACACCGAAAAGTTGCTCGACGATACCGCCGTGCTGGCCGGTGACCAGGCCGATGAGCTGCGCAGCAAGATTCACGAGAGCCTGCTCAAAGCCCGTGAAACCCTGCAACTGACCGAAGATTCCCTGCGTGAACGCGGCCAGGCGGCGGTCACGGCCACCGAAGATTACGTGCAGGCCAACCCTTGGCAGTCGGTGGGCATTGCCGCCGGCGTGGGCTTTTTGATCGGCCTGCTGGCTACAAGGCGCTAACTATCATGTCTATCGGCGAAACCGGCTCGTCCACGGGCACCAGTTCCACTTCACGACGCCTGGGCGCAGCCGTTCTGGGCTTGCTGCACAGCCACGTCGAATTATTTGGCATCGAGTTGCAGGAACAGAAAGCCCGCACCGTGAGCCTGTTGCTGTTCGCAGGCTTGGCGCTGGTGTTTGCCCTGTTATTGCTGGTGGGGTTGTCGACCTTGGTGATGATTCTGGTGTGGGACACCGGCTATCGTCTCACCGGGATTATCTGCCTTTGCGTGTTCTACAGCCTGGCCGCGGCCTTCTGCGGGGTGCGCTTGAAAGCGGCGGTGTTCGATGAGTCCACGCCCTTCCACGCCACCCTCGAAGAGCTGGCCAATGATCGGGAGCGCCTGCTGCCATGAGCATGACTGAAATCCCGCAAAACACCTCGCGCCGGGAAATGCGCAAGGCGTTGATTCGCCTGCGCATGGAAATGCATCGCCAGGAGATCCGTCACGAGTCCCAGCAACTGATGGCGCCGCTGAACAAAATGCGCGACATGCGCCACAACTGGCAAGACAGCCTGGGCATCAAGCACGCGCCGCTGTGGGGCGTGGCGGCGGTGACCCTGATGGGCTTTTTTACCGGCAAGGGCGCCAAGGGCGGCGGCATCAGCAGCCTGACGCGCCTGGTGCGGCTGGGTGCCGGTTTGATCCCGCTGATCAAATTGGCCATGCAGCGTAAAGGCTGAAGCTGGCTGGCTGCATTCTTGCAAACAGAATCGGCCCGGCCCTCGTCACTGAGGGCCGGGCCTTTTTTCGCCAGCTCTCTTAAGGAGGCCCCGTGATCGACGGGCAACCGCTCGCCTGTTTCCAGCCATTCATCGACACCGCCACCGGGCGCATTGCCGGCGTCGAGGCCCTGGGCCGCCTACGTCAGGCCGATGGCCGCTTGCAATCGGTGGGGCCGCTGTTTGCCGACCCGCGCACACCGGGCGTGGCCCTTCGCCGCCTGGACCGGCAGATCCGAGAGAATGCCTTGAGCCGCCTGCATGAAGCCCCCGCCGACTGGTTTCTGAGCCTGAATATCTCACCCCGCTGGATCAACCGCCTGCGCCCTGGCCAAGCCTTGCCCAGCCTGAAACAAGTGCAGGCCCACAATGTCGATCCGCGGCGCATTGTGTTTGAAATCACCGAACTGGGCGGCGACATCCAGCGCCTGGCCGAGGTGGTCGCACGCTATCGCGACGCTGGCGCACGCATCGCCATCGATGACTTCGGTGCCGGCTATTCGCAACTCGACCGCGTACTGGCGCTGCAGCCGGATATTCTCAAACTCGACATGCGCCTGTTCCAGGAAGCCGCCAAAGGCGGGCCGAGCAGTGACGTGGTGCGGGCACTGGCGCAAATGGCCGAAAAAACCGGCTGCTGGATCATCGCCGAGGGCGTGGAAACCGAGGCGCAACTGAATTTTGCCCTGGAGTGCGGCGCACGTTATGTGCAGGGCTATCTGTTTGCCCAGGCCCAACTGGACTGGTTTGCGGCCGATGCGTTCGTCGCGCGTTTTGCCCAATTGCGCGGGGTTTACGTGCAACACAAACTCGCCGAGCGTGGCCGTGTGATGCAGTTGCGCGTGCAATTGGCCGAGCTGATGAACATCCTGCAACGCTGGGCACAGGCCCGCGCGCCGCTCGATCAACTGCCCCAATTGCCGGACTTTCCATGGCTGCTGCGCTTTTACCAGTGCGACCGCCATGGCACCCAACTGACGCCCAACTTCGAGTGGCGCCAGGATGCCTGGCAAGCCGACAGCCGCTACCTGGGCCACAACTGGTCATGGCGGCCATATTTCTATTACTTGCTCGCTGAAGGCTGGGAGGAGCGGCGCCTGACGCTGTCGTCGACCTACCGCGATGCCACCACCAACCAGTACTGCCTCACCGCCGGGCAGTTCTTCGATAACGGTCAGCGCTTGCTGTTAATCGATATCGATGCGGCCGGCCTGTAGATTTTTGCTTGCCGATGCCGCGCTGAACCGGGAAGCTGGGAGGGTCATTCACCGCACGGAGAGTAACCGCCTTGGATTGGCCCACCCTGCTTACCCGCGAACGTCTTGGAAAACCCCTGCACAGCCCGGAAGAACTCGGCCGTAGCCCGTTCCACAAAGACCACGATCGGATTATTTTCTCCGGCGCGTTCCGCCGCCTGGGCCGCAAGACCCAGGTGCACCCGGTGTCCAGTAACGACCATATCCATACACGTCTGACCCACTCCCTGGAAGTCAGCTGCGTCGGCCGCTCCCTTGGCATGCGTGTCGGCGAAACCTTGCGCAGCGCCCTGCCCGACTGGTGCGAGCCAAGCGATCTGGGCATGGTGGTGCAATCGGCTTGCCTGGCCCATGACATCGGCAACCCGCCGTTCGGGCACTCGGGTGAAGATGCCATTCGCCACTGGTTCCAACAGGCGGCCGGACGCGGCTGGCTGGATGACATGAGCAGTGCCGAACGCAACGACTTCCTCAATTTCGAAGGCAATGCCCAAGGTTTCAGGGTGCTTACCCAGCTGGAGTACCACCAGTTCGACGGCGGTACACGACTGACCTACGCCACCCTCGGCACTTACCTGAAGTACCCCTGGACCGCCCGCCACGCGGATTCGTTGGGCTACAAGAAGCATAAGTTCGGTTGTTATCAGAGCGAGTTGCCGATCCTTGAACAGATCGCCCACAAGCTCGGCCTGCCCCAGCTGGAAGAGCAACGCTGGGCCCGTCACCCGCTGGTCTACCTGATGGAGGCGGCCGACGATATCTGCTACGCCTTGATCGACCTCGAAGACGGCCTGGAAATGGAGCTGCTCGAATATGCCGAAGTCGAGTCGCTGCTGCTCGACCTGGTGGGTGATGATTTGCCCCAGACCTACCGGCAACTGGGCCCGCAGGATTCACGCCGGCGCAAGCTAGCGATCCTGCGCGGCAAGGCCATTGAGCACCTGACCAACGCAGCGGCACGCGCCTTCGTCGAGCAGCAGGACGCCTTGCTCGCCGGCACGCTGCCAGGCGACCTGGTGGAACACATGCACGGCCCGGCCAAGCGCTGTGTACTGGACGCCAAGGACATGGCGCGCAAGAAAATTTTCCAGGACAAGCGCAAGACCCTGCACGAAATCGGCGCCTACACCACCCTGGAAATCCTGTTGAACGCGTTTTGCGGTGCCGCCCTGGAGCAGCATGGAGGGCGCACGCCGTCGTTCAAGAACCGGCGCATCCTTGACTTGCTGGGCAACAGTGCGCCGAATCCTGCCTGGTCGCTGCACGCTTCGTTTCTGCGCATGATCGACTTTATCGCCGGCATGACCGACAGCTACGCCACCGAAATGGCACGGGAGATGACCGGGCGTTCCAGCCCACAGTAAAACCTTAGGTTATGCCGCCTGCGTCCCGTACAGACTTTACCTACGACGGGAACAGAGCGGCCTGATCGAATTCGCACATCCGCTCGAGGAATAATCGCGCACGCTTCTTGCGAACCCGACACGCAATTCCTACGTCACGCCCCTCTGACTGAGCCATGTGCCTTCTATGCCCATACCCCGTCTTCGAATCCTATTGGTGGAGGATCATCCCTTTCAACTCCTGGCCACTCAGTGCCTGCTCAAAAGCTTCGGTTTCGAACAACTGACCCTTGCGGAAAATGCCGAGCAGGCGATCCGCTCGATGTCTTGCGCCACCCGCCCCTTTGACTTGATGCTGTGCGATCAATGCCTGCCTGACCTGCCTGGGCTGGAACTGGTAGACATTGCCAGCCGCCAACACTTCATCACCGGCGCAATCCTGTTGAGCGGGCTGCCCGCAACAGAGTTGTCCAACCTGACACTCCAGGCCCGGCAGCGCGGGCTGCCCCTGCTTGGTTATTTATTGAAGCCCCTGAATAAAGACGCACTGGCAGAGTTGATTGAGCCACTACTCTCGTTATAACTGTAGGACTATAAACACCGCTCACCGGTAAACAATCGCCGCAAAACCATCGCCGAATCCCTGGCACGGCTCCAAGGCTTACTGATCCAACTATTGCTTACATCCGACGACGCAAAGCCTTATCGAACGGTAGGTCGTTACCTTTTATTATGTAGGAATTCTCCTGTTTTATATCTACTCCCCCCAACGCTCGTCCTCCTCCCTCTTCTTCTGAGCTAATGTGCCCGCTTTATTTGCACTTGCATGGAATATGATTATGAACACGGTTTTTATCATTGATGATCACCCGGTTATCAGGCTGGCGATTCGCATGTTGCTGGAACACGAAGGTTATAAAATCGTTGGCGAAACGGACAACGGTTGTGACGCGATACAAATGGTTCGCGAATGCCTGCCCGACCTGATCATCCTGGACATCAGTATTCCGAAACTCGACGGCCTCGAAGTGCTCTGCCGATTCAACGCGATGAACACCTCGATGAAAACCCTGATCCTGACGGCCCAGAGCCCGACGTTGTTTGCCACCCGCTGCATGCGCTCGGGCGCAGATGGCTATGTGTGCAAGGAAGGCGACCTGAGCGAACTGCTGAGTGCCATTCGTGCGGTACTGTCTGGCTACAACTACTTCCCCAGCCAGGCACTCAATTCCAATGGCGCCGACAGCAAGGACGCACTGGAACTTGAGTTATTCAAGGCCGTGAACGACCGGGAACTGATGGTGCTGCAACTTTTTGCACAAGGTCGTACGAACAAAGAAATCGCCAAAGGTATGTTTCTAAGTAACAAGACAGTAAGCACTTACAAAAAAAGGCTGATGCAAAAACTTAAAGCCAAGTCCTTGGTAGAACTTATCGAGATGGCAAAACGAAACGCGCTAGTGTGAGAAAGCGGATGCCAAGGCGTATAAAGGACTATCTGATTATATTATTGGCCGGCCTGTGCTTGAGCACTACCGTGCCCGCGGCCACTCAAATCGGACCGGAACACTTCACCTTATTGAGCCGCGCGGGTACCGTTCAACTCGATATTCAGCTGGATAAGACCCAGCGCCAGTGGCTAATGTACAAACGCGAGCTGGTACTGGGCACCTCGGCACCCGACTATCCGCCCTTCGACCTCACCTCCAGCGGTCGCGACTATGAAGGCCTGACCGCCGATTACGCAGGGCTGCTGGCCAAAGCCATGGCCTTGCCCGTCAAGGTATTACGTTATCCGACACGAGACGCCGCGATCCATGCGCTGGAAACCGGGGAAATCGACCTGCTGGGCTCATCCAATGGCTTTGAGGCCGCCAACCCGAAACTCATCCTGTCGCAGCCGTATGCGGTGGACCAGCCCGTACTGGTGACCCGCGAAGGTGAAACGCGCAGTTTAAGCGATGGCCTGGCTGGCCTGCGCTTAAGCCTTGTTTATCACTACCTGCCGTTGAACGAAGTGAAAAAACTGTACCCGCAGGCGGATATCCGCGCCTTTCCTTCCTATCAAAACGCGCTCAATGCCGTGGCGTTCGATCAGGCGGACGTGTTTCTGGGGGACACTATTTCCACCCATTACATGATCAACAAGGGCTACCTCAAAAATATCCACATGGCCAACTTCGGCAAGCATGAAGCCTATGGGTTCAGCTTCGCCTTGCGTCACGATCAGGACGTTCTACTGAGTATCGTCGACGCGGTGCTGACGGCCGTTCCCGTTAATGAACGAGACAGCATCGCCAAGCGTTGGAGCGCCGGCAGCGACATCTTGCTGACCGACAAGAAACTGCAACTGACCCAGCGTGAAGAGCGCTGGCTCAAAGATCACCCGGTGGTAAAAGTCGTGGTCAATGAGACGTTCGCGCCGCTGACGTTCTTCGATGCCGACGGCAACTTTCGCGGTATTACCGCCGACCTGCTGGAACTGATCCGCCTGCGCACCGGCCTGCGTTTTGAAATACAGCGCAGTCGCGAAGTCAGCACGATGATCGAGCAGCTCACCACGGGTAAAGCCGATATCATCGGGGCCATCGTCCCCAGCACCGAACGCGAGGTTCAGCTCAGCTTCAGCCGCCCGTACCTGGAAAACTCCTACGTCCTGCTGACCCGCAAGGAGCCCGACGCGGCCACAAACCTGGAGCAGATGGCAGGCAAGCGCCTGGCAATCACCCTCGGTAACCCGCTGGAAAAAACCTTGCAAGAAAACTTCCCACAGATTCGCCTGGTGGAAGTCAGCGATACCTTCAAGGCCTCGGAAATGCTGGCTCAGGGAAGCGTGGACGGGGCCGTGAACTCACTGGTCATCGCCAACTATTTCCTGGCCTCCCAGGTGTTCCAGGACAAACTGCAGATCAGCGCCAGCATTGGCACGCTGCCCGCCACCTTCGCCCTGGCCACGCCGCGCGGTGCCGTCGAACTGAGCTCAATCCTGGACAAGGCGCTGCTGAGCATTGCCCCGGACGAAATGGGCGTGATCAACAGCCGCTGGCGCGGTTACACGCCAGCCTCGGACAGTTACTGGCGCAATTACCACCAACTGATTGCGCAAATCATCATTGGCACCGGGTTGCTGCTGCTGATTTCCCTGACCTGGAACGCCTACATGCGCCGCCAGATCAAGCACCGCAAAATGGCCGAGCGCGCCCTCAATGACCAGTTCGAGTTCATGCGCGCACTGGTCAATGAAACACCGCACCCAATCTATGTGCGTGATCGCAAGGGCCTGTTGCAGACCTGTAATGACAGCTACCTGCAAGTGTTCGGGGTCAAACGCGAAGAGGTGATCGGCAAGAGTGTGGTGCAAATGGACATGGCCCTGGCCCCTGAGGCTGCGCAGTACCATGCCGACTACCAACGGGTGGTGGTGGAAGGCACGCCATTGATCCTCGACCGCACCCTGCACATTCACGGCAAAAAACTCACGATCTACCACTGGATCCTGCCCTATCGCGACTCGGACGGCGAAGTTCAGGGCATCATCGGTGGCTGGATCGATATCAGTGACCGACGCCAACTGTTCGACGAGTTGCGCACTGCCAAGGAACGCGCCGACGAGGCTAACCGCGCCAAAAGCACCTTCCTCGCCACCATGAGCCATGAAATCCGCACGCCGATGAATGCCGTGATCGGGATGCTGGAACTGACGCTCAAGCGCGCCGATCAGGGCCATCTCGACCGTCCGGCTATCGAAGTGGCCTACAACTCGGCCAAGGACCTGCTGGAGCTGATCGGCGATATCCTCGACATTGCACGTATCGAATCCGGCCGCCTGAGCCTGGCTCCCGAGCGCGTGAACCTGCGCGAAGTGATCGAATCGGTGGTGCGCGTCTTCGATGGTCTGGCCCGCCAGAAAACCCTCAGCCTGTTACTCGAATTCGACCCCAATCTCGACAACACCGCCGTGCTGATAGACCCGCTGCGCTTCAAGCAGGTGCTGTCCAACCTGGTCAGCAACGCGATCAAGTTCACCGAGCGCGGGCAGGTGAAGATCAAGGTGCAGGTGCAAGCCACCGAGCAGCCCCAAGAGGTGCAGATGAAGCTGGTGGTCGAGGACACAGGCATCGGCATCAGCCGGGACGACCAATTGCGCCTGTTCGAACCCTTTGCCCAGGCGGACAACTCCGGGCACCTGGCCAGGAGCGGAGCGGGCCTGGGGCTGGTGATCTGTCGCAGCCTGTGCGAGATGATGGGTGGGCAACTGAGCCTGAGCAGCGTGCCAATGGTGGGCACTCAAGTGCAGGTCAGCCTGAAGATGACCTGCCTCAAGCCCATTGAAGCGCTGGACGAGCTCAAGTCTCAGGCGCCGACAGCCGCGGCGGTGCTCAATGTGCTGGTAGTGGACGACCACCCGGCGAACCGTTTGCTGATGTGCCAGCAATTAGGTTACCTCGGGCACCAGTTCACGGCAGCCCAACATGGCGCCGCCGGGTTTCAGGCCTGGCGCCAGGAGCACTTCGACCTGGTGATTGCCGATTGCAACATGCCCATCATGAATGGCTATGAGCTGAGCCGTTCGATCCGTGAATACGAGCAGCGAGAACAGCAGGTGCCCTGCGTAATCCTCGGTTTCACCGCCAATGCCCAACCCGAGGAGAAACTTCGCTGTGCGCAGGCGGGCATGAATGACTGCCTGTTCAAGCCCATCAGCCTCACTGCACTGGAGCAGCAACTGGCGCAGATCAAACCCCGATCCAGCGGCCAGCGGCTGGAACTCGATTGCCTGGACGCACTGACCGGAGGCGACCCGCAGTTGAGCCGGCGTTTGCTTGCGCAACTGTTAAGCAGCAGCCGTCAGGACCGCGAGGACCTGGTGGCCTTGATGGCCCGCCAGGCAGCGCCCCAGGCGATCATTGAGCAAGCCCACAAGATCAAGGGCGCCGCGCGCATCGTCCAGGCAAGTGCATTGGCCGCGCAATGCGAAGCACTGGAGCTGGCCTGCGCCCGCAACGAGGAGCGCCCCACGATAGACATGGGGGTCAAGGCCCTGGAAAAACTCATGCTGGAGCTGGAGAGGACGTTGCAAGTGCAGCTCCATCAGTTGGACAGCCAATAACGGCGGCCGACCCTCTCCTGCGGGATCAGCAGTCGGTCAACCGCAGGAAAATCGCCGCCAACTGCTCGATGCCCGCCTGGTCCTGCGCGGTAAAACGGGCCAGCGACGGGCTGTCCAGATCCAGGACACCCACCAGTAGGCCATCCTTGACCAAGGGCACCACCAGTTCGCTGTTGGAGGCGCTGTCACAGGCAATATGGCCTGGGAACGCATGCACATCTTCTACCCGCTGGGTTTGCCGGGATGCCGCCGCCGCACCGCAGACGCCACGACCGAAGGGAATACGCACGCAAGCGATCTGGCCCTGGAACGGGCCAAGCACCAGTTCTTCATTGCGATTGAGGTAGAAGCCCGCCCAGTTCAAGTCGTCCAACTGGTTGAACAGGAACGCCGAGAACTGCGCACTGTTGGCGATAAAGTCACGCTCATCGGCGAGCAGCGATTCCAGCTGCGCGCAGAGCATGGCGTAGCCATCCAGGCCGGTGCCGGCCTGTTGTAAATCGATCATGGTTGACGCTCCAACAACTTGAGACCCACCCAGTAACGGGCGAATTGATACGCGCAACGGCCGTTGCGGTTGCCACGCCCGGTGGCCCAGCGCACGGCCAGGATGTCGAGGGCTTCATCACGCTGCCACTGCAAGCCGGCCTTGCTGGCCAGTTCGCCGATCCAGTGTTCGACCACGTCCAGGAAGTGTTCCTGGCTGAACGGATAGAACGACAGCCACAAGCCAAAACGGTCGGACAAGGCGATCTTGTCTTCCACCGCCTCGCTGGGGTGCAACTCACCGTCCACGCGCTTCCAATTGTCGTTGTCGCTCTGGTTTTCCGGCACCAGGTGACGACGGTTGGAGGTGGCATACAGCAACACATTTTCCGGCGCTTGCTCAAGGGAGCCGTCCAGTACGCTCTTGAGTACGCGATAATCGCCCTCACCCGCTTCGAAAGACAGGTCGTCACAGAACAGGATGAACCGTTGCGGCAGCTTGAGCAGTTGCTCGACCACGCGCGGCAGGTCAGCCAGGTGATCGCGCTCGATTTCAATCAGGCGCAAACCGGCCTTGGCATGCTGGGCCAGCAAAGCACGCACCATGGAGGATTTGCCGGTGCCGCGCGAGCCCCACAGCAACGCATGGTTGGCGGGCAGGCCATCGAGAAATTGCTGAGTGTTGCGAGCCAGTTGCTCACGTTGCTTGTCCACGCCGATAAGGTCGGACAGGCGCATGTCCAGGCTCACTTCCAGCGGGAGCAAAAAGCCAGTACGGCCTTCGCGCTGCCAACGGGCGGCGAGGCAGTTATTCCAATCGATGGCTTGGCGCGGTGCAGGTAACAGCGGTTCCAGGCGCGCAAGGACCGCATCGGCCCGCTCAAGAAAGGCATTCAATCGAGAATCCACGATTATTCCTCTGGCAAGTTCTTGCAAAAGATGGCGTATTGGCAACCCTGTGGCAGACCCCACGAGGCTGCGTATAAAACGATTCATGCCGGCCAAGCCAAAGCCTGTGGATGTTCAGCTATGCTTGCCGGGCGAAGGGAAACGTGAAGTGGTTCAACACCCGATGGATATCAAGTTCGCCCACCGCTTGTCTTATAAACAAGCTCGATTGACTGTGCTGGTCGGTTTCGTCTTGGGAACCTTGCTCAGCCTGATCCAAATCGGCATTGATTATGCCAGCGAAGACGCCTCGATCAACCGTGAAATACGCTCACTGATCGAAATCAGCCATAACCCTGCCTCACGTATCGCCTACAACATTGATGCCGAACTTGCCCAGGAACTGACCCTGGGCCTGTTGCACTCGCCGGCCATCACCCACGCGCAACTGGTCGATAACAATGGCGTGGTACTGGCCGACGTGAACCGGCCGCGCAAAGAGAACGCCTACCGGCCCATCAGTGACTTCCTGTTTGGCGCCAACCGCTTGTTTGAAGATCGACTGTTCCTGAGCCACATGCCCGAGGATTCCCTCGGCGTGCTGCGCCTGGACGTCGACACCTACGCCTTTGGCAGCCGTTTCCTGCACCGCGCCGAGATAACCCTGCTCAACGGGTTCGCCCGCAGCCTGCTGCTGACAGGCATTCTGCTGGGCCTGTTCTACGTGATGCTGACCCAGCCACTGGTGCGCATCATCCGTGCCCTGAGCACCAGCAAGCAGGCTCGCCTGGATTGCCCGCCAGGTCACGAAAACGATGAAATCGGCGTGCTGGTGAACGTCGCCAACCAGCAATTCGAAAACATGCAGACCGAAATCCAGCAACGGCGCCATGCCGAGGACCGCCTCACCGAGTACCTGGGCCAACTGGAAGATATCGTCTCGGCACGCACTCTGGAGCTTAAGGCCAGCAACCAGCGCTTGAGCCAATCCAACGATGAACTCGAAGCCGCCAAATTGACCGCCCTGGCCATGGCCCAGGCGCGCGCCGCGTTCCTGGCCAATATGAGCCATGAGATCCGCACGCCGCTCAATGGTTTGCTGGGCATGATCGCGCTGTCGCTGGACAGCCCGCTGAACGCCGAACAACGCCAGCAACTGTCCATCGCCCACGATTCGGGCAAGGTGCTGGTGGAACTGCTTAACGATATCCTCGACCTGTCGAAATTCGACGCCGGCCAGTTGGAGCTCGAACGCATCCCGTTCGACCTCGGCTCATTGGTGGAAGACACCGCCAACCTGCTGTCGCAGAACGCGGCGCCGAGTGTCGAGTTGACCTGCCTGATCGACCCGCTGTTTCCTGCGCAAGTCATTGGCGACCCGACACGGGTGCGGCAAATCGTCAGCAACCTGCTTTCCAATGCCTTGAAGTTCACCCGCTTCGGGCGTGTGGACGTGCGCCTCAGTGCCGAGGGTGGCCGGGTAAAAATCGAAGTCTGTGACACCGGCATCGGCATTGCCCAGGAAGCGCAGGTGAAAATATTCCAGCCGTTTACCCAGGCCGGTGCGGGTATCACACGCCAGTTCGGCGGCACCGGGCTGGGGCTGGCGTTGACGCATAACCTGTGTGAAGCGATGAAGGGCCGCTTGAGCATCAGCTCGGAAGTCGGTTTTGGCAGCCAGTTCTGCGCCGACCTGCCGCTGCCCACACATTTGCCGGCCGCACGACAAGCGCCGCTGTTGGGCGAAGTCATCGCCATCACCAACACCGGGAGTGGCCTGGCGGAATTGCTCGGCACCTTGCTGCCGGCTTGGGGGCTGGCGCTGCGCTGTTACTCCCAGGATGACGACCTGACCGGGCTGGCCCCCGACCTGCTGATCACCGATTGCCCGGAGTGCCTGTTCCGCCTGCGCCCAGGCATCAGCGCGCCGATCCTGCTGGTGACGGCCTATGGCAACTTCATGCCCAGCGAAGAAGTCGCGGCTCTGATGCCGCTGCAGCAACAGGCACGCCCGTTGAGCCGCAACGCGCTGTATCAGATTCTGCAGCGCAACCTGCGCAGCGAGGCGCAACTGATCCTCGACCCTGTCCAGATGGAAACCGTGCCCCTGGCACATCGCGCGCGCATCCTGCTGGTGGAGGACAACCCGGTCAATCAATTGGTAGCCAAGGGCATGCTCAGCAAGCTCGGCTGCGAAGTGATCGTGGCTGCCCATGGCGGCGAGGCGCTCAAGTTGCTGGAGGAGCAGCGCTTCGACATGGTGTTGATGGACTGCAATATGCCGGTGATGGACGGCTACGAGGCCAGCCGGCAGATTCGCCGCAGCGGGCGCTGGCCGGAGTTGCCTATCGTCGCCCTGACCGCCAACGCCCTGGCGGAAGAACGCGAGCGCTGCCGGGCGGCGGGAATGGATGACTACCTGGCCAAACCGTTTCGTCGCGAAGAGCTCAAAGCTCTGCTGGACCTGTGGGTGCCGAACTCGACAAGTTTTTGATCTGCGCCAGCAGCTCGTCCAGACCATTGCGCAAGACGTCGGCCTGGTTCAGGTCGACACCGCTGTCGCACAGCAGCCGGGTTTTCAGGGCATGGGCCTGGTCGCGCAACTGTACGCCCGCGGGGCTCAGGCTCAGATGCACCTCGCGCTCATCCAGCGCGCTGCGCCGGCGCTGCACCAGCGCCAGTTGTTCCAGGCGCTTAAGCAGCGGCGTCAGCGTGCCAGAGTCCAGCATCAGGCGCTCGCCCAGGGCCTTGACAGTGGGTTGCGTTGGGGTCGCGCAGTGCCATTCCCACAACACCAGCATCGCCAGGTATTGCGGGTAGGTCAGGCCCAACTGATCGAGCATGGGCTTGTAAGCCCGCGTCACCGCTCGGGACGCGGCATAGAGCTTGAAACACAGCTGGTCGTCCAGCGCCAGGGACACGCGGGGCAAGTCGGTCATTTGAGCAGGGCTTCAATCTCTTGGGTCAGGGCTTCGGGCTTGGTGGTCGGGGCAAAACGCTTGACCACCTTGCCATCACGGCCGATCAGAAATTTGGTGAAGTTCCACTTGATACCTTTGGAGCCCAGCAGCCCCGGCGCTTGTTTTTTAAGTTGCACGAACAGTGGGTGGGCGTCGCTGCCATTCACGTCGATCTTCTTGAACAGCGGGAAGCTGACGCCGAAGTTCAGCTCGCAGAACTCGGAAATCGCCCCTTCGTTGCCTGGCTCCTGTTTGCCGAACTGATTGCAGGGAAAACCCAGCACCACCAGGCCCTGGTCCTTGTACTGCTGCCAAACCTGCTCCAGGCCTTTGTATTGTGGGGTGAAACCACATTTGCTGGCAGTGTTGACCACCAAAATGGCCTTGCCGGCAAAATCGGCCAAGGTCTTTTGCTCACCCTTGATGGTGGTGCACGGGATGCTCAGCAGGTTGTCGCTCATGGCAGCGCCTCGGATACGGAGAAAGAGCTATAAAGGTAGTAGGCAATTCAATTGCGTGCAATTTAATTGACCGCAGTGATGCCTGCACATAGATCGTTCCCACGCTCCGCGTGGGAATGCAGCTCAGAACGCTCTGCGTCCGCTTCTAAAGTCGTGACGCGGAGCGTCACAGGAGGCGTTCCCACGCGGAGCGTGCGAACGATCAGTCAGCGTGGAACGAGGTCCAGGCACACCGAGTTGATGCAGTAACGCAGGCCGGTGGGCGGCGGACCGTCCGGGAACACATGCCCCAGGTGCGCGTCGCACTTGGCACAGGTGACTTCGGTGCGGATCATGCCGTGGCTGATGTCACGGATCTCGATCATCGCGCTGTCGGCAATCGGCGCGTAGAAACTCGGCCAGCCGCAGCCGGAATCAAACTTGGTGGTGGAATCGAACAGCGGCTCATTGCAGCAAATGCAGTGGTACACGCCATCAGTCTTGGTGGCATTGTATTTGCCGCTGAAAGGTCGCTCGGTGCCTTTGAGACGGCACACGTTGTACTGCTCCGGATCGAGCATCGCCTTCCATTCTTCAACGGTTTTCTGCAACTTATCCATCGATACACCTCGGCAACTGAAAAACCCTGATCTGTGTCTTTTCCATGGATCAGGCGGCACGTATGATTGCGCCTCTTCAAAACGCCAGTCTGGCACCCGCGCTACCGGCATTCAAACGTATTTATGGGTGCGAGCCCCGCAGGTTCCGCAGTACGGTAGTGTCCACGCCGTCTGGATCGTTCATTTTCAGGATCACATCGCCATGCAGGTCAGCAAATCGAACAAGCTCGCCAACGTCTGCTACGACATTCGCGGCCCAGTGCTCAAGCACGCCAAACGCCTGGAAGAGGAAGGCCATCGCATCCTCAAGCTGAACATTGGCAACCCGGCGCCTTTTGGTTTCGAAGCGCCGGACGAAATCCTCCAGGACGTGATCCGCAACCTGCCGACAGCCCAGGGCTACAGCGACTCCAAGGGCCTGTTCAGCGCGCGTAAAGCCGTGATGCAGTACTACCAGCAAAAGCAGGTCGAAGGTGTCGGCATCGAAGACATCTACCTGGGTAATGGCGTGTCCGAGCTGATCGTGATGTCCATGCAGGCCTTGCTCAACAATGGCGATGAAGTGCTGGTGCCGGCGCCCGACTACCCGCTGTGGACCGCTGCCGTGACCCTCGCCGGCGGCCACCCGGTGCACTACCTGTGCGATGAAGGCGCGGACTGGTTCCCGGACCTGGCCGACATCAAGGCCAAGATCACCCCGAACACCAAGGCCCTGGTGATCATCAACCCGAACAACCCCACCGGCGCCGTCTATTCCAAAGAAGTGTTGCTGGGCATGCTCGAACTGGCGCGCCAGCACAACCTGGTGGTGTTCTCCGACGAGATCTACGACAAGATCCTCTACGACGACGCCGTGCACATCTGCACCGGCTCCCTGGCACCGGACCTGCTGTGCCTGACCTTCAATGGCCTGTCCAAGTCCTACCGGGTGGCGGGTTTCCGCTCCGGCTGGATCGCCATCTCGGGCCCCAAGCACAATGCCCAGAGCTACATCGAAGGCATCGACATGCTGGCCAATATGCGCCTGTGCGCCAACGTGCCGAGCCAACATGCGATCCAGACCGCTCTCGGCGGCTACCAGAGCATCAACGACCTGGTCTTGCCCCAGGGCCGTCTCTTGGAGCAACGCAACCGCACCTGGGAACTGCTCAACGCGATCCCGGGCGTCAGCTGCGTGAAACCCATGGGCGCGTTGTATGCCTTCCCACGCATCGACCCGAAAGTCTGCCCGATCCTCAACGACGAGAAATTCGTGCTCGACCTGCTGCTGTCGGAAAAGCTGCTGGTGGTGCAGGGAACGGCGTTCAACTGGCCGTGGCCGGATCACTTCCGCGTGGTGACCTTGCCGCGAGTGGATGACCTGGACATGGCCATTGGTCGCATCGGCAACTTCCTCAAGTCCTATCGCCAGTAATCTAAAAGTCGCTGTACGACCGCCATTCGGTCGTACAGCGAGTATCTGGCAACACTTCTCTAGCCTGCCCCCCCTCCTCGCTCGCCGCTGCACACCACGCACCGGTCAACCCCTTGTAATTACAGGGCGCCAAGGCATGAGCGGGGTGATCACCCGTCACTTTCCAGGTCAGAAATTCCCTTCAAGGCTCTACATTGATGCTGTAGGACACAGTTTGAAATAGTCGCTCGGTTGAATCACCTTAGGCCGCACCTTATATACCCCGCAGTACGCGACATATTAAGCATGAGGAGAACTCTACAACCATGATGCGCATCCTGCTGTTCTTGGCCACTAACCTGGCGGTCGTGCTGATTGCCAGCATCACCCTGAGCCTTTTCGGCTTCAACGGGTTCATGGCGGCCAACGGGGTTGATCTGAACCTCAATCAGCTGCTGGTTTTCTGTGCGGTCTTTGGTTTTGCCGGCTCGCTGTTTTCGCTGTTCATCTCCAAATGGATGGCGAAGATGAGCACCAGCACCCAGGTCATCACCCAGCCACGCACCCGGCATGAACAATGGTTGCTGCAAACCGTTGAGCAACTGTCCCGCGAGGCCGGCATCAAGATGCCTGAGGTCGGGATCTTCCCCGCCTATGAAGCCAACGCCTTCGCCACCGGCTGGAACAAGAACGACGCGCTCGTTGCGGTGAGCCAGGGCATGCTCGAACGCTTCTCCTACGACGAAGTGAAGGCCGTGCTGGCCCACGAGATCGGCCACGTAGCCAATGGCGACATGGTCACCCTGGCGCTGGTACAAGGCGTGGTGAACACCTTCGTGATGTTCTTCGCACGGATCATCGGCAACTTTGTCGACAAGGTGATCTTCAAGAACGAAGAAGGCCGTGGTATCGCTTACTTCGTGGCGACCATCTTTGCTGAAGTGGTGCTGGGCTTCCTGGCCAGTGCGATCACCATGTGGTTCTCACGCAAACGCGAGTTCCGCGCAGACGAAGCCGGCGCCCGCCTGGCCGGCACCGGTGCAATGATCGCAGCGCTGCAACACCTGCGCTCCGAACAGGGCCTGCCGGTACACATGCCCGACAGCCTGACCGCGTTTGGCATCAACGGTGGCATCAAGCAAGGCTTTGCCCGCTTCTTCATGAGCCACCCGCCACTGGAGGAGCGTATCGACGCGCTGCGTCGTCGGGGCTGATGCGACACAGAAAGGGGCGATTTGATCGCCCCTTTTTTGTGGGTGCTGATAACGCCATCGCGGGCAAGCCCGGCTCCCACAGTGAACGCATTCACTGTGGGAGCTGGGCTTGCCCGCGATGGCGATGCAATAGTCAACGCAGAGTCAGTTGATACACACGCTCCTCCAGCCGCGTAACGCCGTCCTGCACAAACTTCCAGCTCTCGCCCAGGATGTCTTGCTCTTCAAGTACAGTCAGGCTCCAACGCAAGCCCAGCAATACCCTTACTTCTTCGTCAGTCACCGCAAACGGCGGTCCAGCCTTCTGCGTCTGATCATAGTCCAGGGTGATCAGCAGCCCCTTGCAACCCGGACGCAGAAGCGTATTGAGGTGCTCAGCGTATTGCGCCCGCATCAGTGGCGGCAAAGCGATCAACGCCGCGCGGTCATAGAGTGCAGTGCAATCGCTCACCGCATCGGCGTCGATGGCGAAGAAGTCGCCGCACCACACCTCGATCAAGCCGGACGCATACACCTTGAACGCGCCCTGCTGGCGGATATGCGGCGTCAACGATTGCTCATTGAAGAAGGCTTCAACCGCCTGCTCCGACAATTCCACGCCCATTACGCGATACCCATGGCTTTCGAGCCAGATCATATCCAGGCTCTTGCCACACAACGGCACCAGCACTTTTGCGCCAACCGGCAGTACCAGTTTCGGCCAATGCCGTTGCAGGTAAGGGTTGACGTCAGGCAGGTGAAAGCCAATCTGATTGCGCGCCCAGCGCTCTTGCCAAAACTTAGGCTCCATAAATCACCCTGAAAATTCGATCAAAAGGCGCTAAAACTTATATTAGATTTAGATCAATGATCTGATTGAAGATGGGCCTATGTTAACCCTCAGGACCCGACTTATGCTCCCCAGCCTGTTTATCTCCCACGGTTCGCCCATGCTCGCCCTGCAACCCGGTGCCAGTGGCCCGGCGCTGCGCCGTTTGGCGGCTGAACTGCCACGGCCAAAGGCGATTGTGGTGGTATCGGCGCATTGGGAAAGCGACCAATTACTCGTCACTGGCAGCGCCGCCCCGCAAACCTGGCACGACTTCGGTGGGTTCCCTCCCGAACTGTTTGCCGTGCAGTACCCGGCGCCGGGCAACCCGCAGCTGGCCGCGCAAATCGTCGGGCTGCTGCAAGCCGATGGCCTCGACGCGCAACTCGATGAACGCCGCCCCTTCGACCACGGCACCTGGGTGCCGCTGTCACTGATGTACCCGGCGGCGGATATTCCAGTGGTGCAGGTTTCCTTGCCTAGCCGCATGGGCCCGGCGTTGCAAACCCGAGTCGGGCATGCCCTGGCGAGCCTGCGCGAACAGGGTGTGCTGTTGATCGGCTCCGGCAGCATCACCCATAACCTGGGTGAGCTGAACTGGCGCGCCGGCCCTGAGAGCATCGAGCCGTGGGCGCGGGATTTTCGCGATTGGGTGGTGGATAAACTTGCCGCCAACGATGAAGCGGCCCTGCACGACTACCGCCGCCAGGCGCCGCATGCCGTGCGCAGCCATCCCAGCGATGAGCATTTGTTGCCGTTGTACTTTGCACGGGGCGCCGGAGGCGATTTCAGTGTGGCGCATCAGGGGTTCACCTTGGGCGCGCTGGGGATGGACATCTACCGTTTCGGCTGACGGAGATCTAAAGGTGGGAGCTGGCTTGCCTGCGATAGCGGTGGTTCAGTTAGCCTATTTGCCACTGATACACCGCTATCGCAGGCAAGCCAGCTCCCACAATTGACCCTGCAGCCTCGCAAAAAATGCCAGGCATAAAAAATCCCCGAACCAGTCGGGGATTTTTTATATGCGATCAATCAGCCCAAGGGCGGATCAATCTTCGCGGTAGCGACGCAGCTTCAGCTGCTTACCGGCAACGCGAGTGTCTTTGAGCTTGGCCAGCAGTTTTTCCAGACCGTCTTCCGGCAGCTCCACCAGGGAGAAGCTGTCACGAACCTGGATGCGACCGATGGCTTCACGTGCCAGGCCACCCTCATTGAGGATAGCGCCCAGCAGGTTCTTGGCAGCGATGCCATCACGCGCGCCCAGCGCGGTACGGCAGCGAGCACGACCTTCAGCCAATGGAACCGGAGCGCGACGCTCACGATCACCACGGTCTGGACGGTCACCGGTACGCTCTGGACGATCACCGCGTGGCGCGTTGTTCGGTACCAGTGGGCGTTCTTTCTCGATCGCTGCCAGGGTCAGAGCCTGACCGTTGGTGGCTTTGCGCAGCAGAGCTGCAGCCAGGGCACGTGGGGTGCAACCGATATCGGCAGTCAGGCGGTCCAGCAGGTCGCCGTGGGTCGATTCAGCGTCAGCCACCAGCGGCGACAAGCTGTTGGTCAGTTTCTTGATGCGAGCATCGAGAACGGCCTGGGCATCCGGCAGGCGGACTTCGGCAACTTTCTGACCGGTTACACGCTCGATCACTTGCAGCATGCGGCGCTCACGCGGAGTCACCAGCAGCAGTGCACGACCTTCGCGACCCGCACGGCCGGTACGGCCGATACGGTGAACGTAGGACTCTGGATCGTAAGGCATGTCAACGTTGAACACGTGAGTGATACGTGGAACGTCGAGGCCACGGGCGGCAACGTCGGTCGCCACAACGATGTCCAGACGGCCATCCTTGAGGGAGTCGATCACGCGCTCACGTTGGTTCTGGGCAATGTCACCGTTCAGCGCAGCGGCTTTGTAGCCTTTGGCTTCCAGGGCACTGGCCAGGTCCAGGGTCGCTTGCTTGGTGCGCACGAACATGATCAGGGCGTCGAAGTCTTCGACTTCCAGCAGGCTCAATACAGCCGAGGTCTTCTGGTCAGCGTGAACCAACAGGTGAGCCTGTTCGATCGCGGTAACGGTTTGAGTCTTGGTCTGGATCTTCACGTGTTGCGGATCGCGCAGGTGGCGTTCGGCAATGGCACGGATCGACTGTGGCAGGGTGGCCGAGAACAGTACGGTCTGACGGGTCGGTGGCAGTGCTTTAAAGATGACTTCCAGGTCATCCATGAAGCCCAGCTTCAACATTTCGTCAGCTTCGTCCAGAACCAGGTGGTTCACGGTCGACAGCACTTTCTCGTCACGACGCAGGTGGTCGCACAGACGGCCCGGCGTGGCGACAACGATCTGTGCGCCGTTACGGATTGCTTTAAGTTGTGGGCCCATAGGCGCGCCGCCGTAAACGGCCACAACGGTTACGCCTGGCATTTGCTTGGCGTAGGTTTCAAAAGCGGTTGCTACTTGCAGCGCCAACTCACGGGTTGGCGCCAGGATCAGGGCTTGCGGCTCGCGCTTGGCAGGATCGATGCAGTGCAGGATAGGCAGGGCGAACGCGGCGGTTTTACCGGTACCGGTTTGCGCCTGGCCAATCATGTCCTGGCCGGCCATGATGATCGGGATCGATTGCTGCTGAATAGCCGAAGGTTCTTCGTAGCCGGTCGCGATGACGGCAGCGAGAATGTTCGGGTTAAGATTAAAAGCGGCGAAGCCGCCGGTTTCCTGGGTCATGGGTCTGCCTCTAAGTGCATCCGCAAAGACCCATGCTCCAAAGCTGCGCATGCCGTGTTGAGACTCAAGAGTCGCCCTGGCTGCTTTGTCGGCGGGGATTTGCGAAAACGAATGAATGAAAAAGATTCGTCAAGGGAGAGTCCGCTGTGCGGACGTGCAGCCGAAGCTGACTTCGGGGAATTGCGCTACCTAAACGCGGCCCGGTTAAAGGCCGGCGCGCACTATACCGGAAATAGCTGAAAAAGGGAGCTTTTTTTATCCGAAAGTGCCGATATACCGCGCTGCGTCACCTTCTTTGCGTATACCCGCGCCAAGGTCTATTTTTCAAAGGCCCGGCCCTGTTGGTCACAACACTTAAACGGTTCACCTGCCCATTAAGGCCCACTGGTCTAAAACCCTACCCAAGCCCCCGAGGCCACCCCCGATGAATCAAGCCAGCAGCAGTCGCGTCAGCCGTGAATTACAGGGTCATGTCCTGCTGTTGGGACTGGATCGAGTGGCCAAGCGCAATGCCTTTGACCTGGACCTGCTCAATGAGCTGAGCCTGGCCTATGGCGAATTTGATCGAAACGACGACGCTCGCGTGGCCGTGGTATTCGCCCACGGCGAACATTTTACTGCCGGGCTGGACCTGGCCAATGTCAGTGGCGTGATGTCGGGAGGCTGGCAACCACCGTTGGGCGGCTGCGATCCGTGGGGCGTGTTTGCCGGCCCCCGCGTCAATAAACCGGTAATCGTCGCGGCCCAGGGTTACTGCCTGACCATCGGCATCGAATTGATGCTGGCGGCGGATATCAACCTCTGTGCCAGCAATACGCGCTTTGCGCAGATGGAAGTGCAGCGCGGGATTTTCCCGTTTGGCGGCGCGACCCTGCGCTTCCATCAGATCGCCGGCTGGGGCAACGCGATGCGCTGGCTGCTCACCGGCGATGAGTTCGACGCCCATGAGGCGCTGCGGCTGGGGCTGGTGCAGGAAGTGATGGCCAGTGAAGACCTGCTGCCGCGCGCCATCGAACTGGCCAGCCGCATTGCCCGCCAGGCACCGCTGGGCGTGCAGGCGACGTTGATGTCGGCGCGCCAGGCGCGCATGGAAGGTGAAGCCGTGGCGGCGGCCGGGTTGCAGGTGGTGGTGGAGAAATTGTTGAACAGTGAAGATGCCAAAGAAGGTGTGCGGGCGATGGTTGAGAAGCGGCCGGGGGTGTTCAAGGGGATTTGAGTAGGCTGTGCGGGCCTCATCGCGGGCAAGCCCGCTCCCACAGGTGGAATGCATTTCAACCGGAAAATGCTATTCAACTGTGGGAGCCGGGCTTGCCCGCGATGGCGTCAGTACAGGCAACTAGGTCGCCGGCCGAATCGCCTTGATCAACGCCTGCAACGAATACCCCAACCGCGGCGCCAACGCCTCGGCGCGGTCCGACAACGCTGCCATATCCAGTTCCTGATCCAGCTCCGATGGCACCAGCAAAATCACATTGCCCTCCTTCACCGGCAGTTCCCAGTAATGCCGGTGATACAACCCGCGCAACAACGCCGCGCCCAATGGTTTACCGTCATCGGTCGCCCACTGGTTGATCACCAGCCAGCCACCCGGGTTGAGTTTTTTCTGGCAGTTTTCCAGAAAGGTCCAGGCCAGGTGCCCGACGCCTGGGCCAACATCCGTATACAAGTCGACGAAAATCAGGTCGGCCGACTCGGCGGTATCGAGCAATTGCAACGCGTCACCAATACGGATGTACAAGCGCGGGTCGTCATCCAGCCCCAGGTACTCGATGGCCAGGCGCGGCACATCCGGGCGCAGCTCGATGGCCTCGACGTCTTCCAGCGGCAGAAACTTGAGGCACGCCTGGGTCAGCGTACCGGCGCCCAGGCCGAGGAACAGCGCGCTTTCCGGTTGCTCATGGCACAACGCGCCAATCAACATCGCGCGGGTGTAGTCGTACTCGAGCCAGCTCGGGTCGGCGGTAAACACGCAGCTTTGCTCGATGGCATCGCCAAACTCGAGAAAACGGTAATCGGCCACTTCGAGCACACGAATCATGCCGAAATCATCATGGACTTCAGCCAGCAGGCGCTCGACACGCTCCTCGCTCATCACTACTCCTAAAGGGTTTACCGCACGGCAAAGGCGCGATTGTCGGCCAAGCGGCGGCAACAGGTCACGCACTAATTGCTGCTAACATTGGCGCCCGACCGTCAATCAACCTATCGAGTTCATGATGAGCCAACCCTGGAGCCCCGACAGCTGGCGCGCCCTGCCGATCCAGCAACAACCCCAGTACCCGGACGCTGCGCACTTGCTGCAAGTGGAGCACAGCCTGGCCAGCTACCCGCCACTGGTATTTGCCGGGGAAGCACGCGAATTGCGCCGTCAGTTTGCCGAAGTGACCCAGGGCCGCGCCTTCCTGTTGCAAGGTGGTGACTGCGCCGAAAGCTTTGCCGAGTTTTCTGCTGCAAAAATCCGCGACACCTTCAAAGTACTGTTGCAGATGGCGATCGTGATGACCTTCGCCGCCGGTTGCCCGGTGGTCAAGGTTGGACGCATGGCCGGCCAGTTTGCCAAGCCGCGTTCGGCCAACGATGAAACCATCGACGGCGTCACCCTGCCCGCCTACCGGGGCGATATCGTCAACGGTATCGGCTTCGACGAAAAGAGCCGCGTGCCAGACCCGGACCGCCTGCTGCAGTCCTACCACCAGTCCACTGCCACCCTGAATTTGCTGCGCGCGTTTGCCCAGGGCGGGTTTGCCGACCTGCACCAAGTGCACAAGTGGAACCTGGACTTTATCGCCAACTCCGCGCTGGCCGAAAAATACAGCCAACTGGCCGACCGCATCGACGAAACCCTGGCGTTCATGCGCGCCTGCGGTATGGACAGCTCGCCGCAATTGCGCGAAACCAGCTTCTTCACCGCCCACGAAGCGCTGCTGCTGAACTATGAACAGGCCTTCGTGCGCCGCGACAGCCTGACCAACGACTACTACGACTGCTCGGCCCATATGCTTTGGATCGGCGACCGCACCCGTCAGCTGGACGGTGCCCACGTCGAGTTCCTGCGCGGGGTCAACAACCCGATCGGGGTCAAGGTCGGCCCGAGCATGAAGCCTGAGGACCTGATCCGCCTGATCGACATCCTCAACCCGGACAACGACCCAGGCCGCCTCAACCTGATTGCGCGCATGGGCGCCGGCAAGGTCGGCGACCACCTGCCCAACCTGATTCGTGCAGTACAGCGCGAGGGCAAGCAGGTGCTGTGGAGTTCGGACCCGATGCACGGCAACACCATCAAGGCCAGCAGCGGCTACAAGACCCGCGACTTTGCGCAGATTCTTGGCGAGGTGAAGGAGTTCTTCCAGGTGCACCAGGCCGAGGGCAGCTATGCCGGCGGGATCCATATCGAGATGACCGGGCAGAACGTCACCGAATGCATTGGCGGCGCGCGGCCGATTACCGAAGATGGCTTGTCTGACCGTTATCACACGCATTGCGACCCACGGATGAATGCCGATCAGTCGCTGGAATTGGCGTTTTTGATTGCCGAGACGTTGAAGCAAGTCAAACGCTGAGATTTTAGTTGCCTGGGCCGACGCCATCGCGGGCAAGCCCGCTCCCACAGGGGAATGCAATTTTTATGTGGGAGCGGGCTTGCCCGCGATGGCGTCCTAAAGTTCAACACCCAAGCTGAGCATCGCCACCCGAAGCCGCGCCGCACTCGGCCGCTGGCAGTTGAGCTGCACCTGCTCCAACCCAAGCCAGTCCGCCATCTGCCGCAGAATCAGGGCCAACGCCTGCATCCCTTCCTCATCCAGCCCCGGTTCTTCCTCGTGCACCGCGTGCACCGCCAGGCGCCCATTGGCGCGTTCGGCGCGCAGGTCAACCCGCGCGGCAATCCGCTCATTGTGCAAAAACGGCAGCACGTAGTAGCCATACACCCGTTTGTGTTGCGGGGTGTAGATCTCCAGCCGGTAACGAAAATCGAACAGACGCTCGGTGCGGCTGCGCTCCCAGATCAATGAATCGAACGGCGAGAGCAAGGCGCTTGCGGGCACTTTGCGTGGCACTTTGGGTTCAGGCACGCAGTAAGCCGCCTGCTTCCAGCCTTGCACCTGGCACACCTGCAACTGCCCATCCTCGACCAACTCGGCCAGGCGGCCACGGCTGTCGGCGGGGTCCAGGCGGAAATAGTCGCGCAGGTCTTTTTCGGTGGCGACGCCCAATGCAGTCGCGCTGTGCAGCAGCAAACCGCGCTGAGCCTCGGCTTCGCTCACAGACGCTTGAAGAATATCGGCGGGAATGACCCGTTCCGGCAAATCATAAAGCCGCTCAAAACCGCGCCGCCCCGCGACAGTGACCAAACCGGCAGCGAACAGCCATTCCAGTGCGTGTTTTTCCTCACTCCAATCCCACCAGGGGCCGGCACGCTCCTCGCGGGTCGACAAGCTGCCCGCGCCCAATGCGCCTTGCTGCTCGACGGTGTGCAGCACGCGCTGAATGGTGGCCTGCTGCTCACGCCCAAAGCGCGCCATCTGCGAATAGATGCCCTGCCCCAACTTCGCCCGCTCCATGCGCCAGCGCATCAACGGGTACAGCGCCATGGGCAGCAAGGAGGCCTCATGGCCCCAATACTCAAACAACGAGCGGCGCCGGCCCTGGCTCCAGGCAGCGTGTTCAAGGATCAACGGGGAGTAATGGCCCAGGCGCGAAAACAGCGGCAGGTAATGCGAACGCACCACGGCGTTGACCGAATCGATCTGCAATACACCCAACCGCTCAATCAAACGGTTGAGGTGCGCAGCCTTGATCAATGCTGGCGCTTGGCGCCCGGAAAATCCCTGGGCCACCAGCGCCATGCGGCGCGCTTGCTTGAGGGAAAACGACAGGTCGACGGGCATGGGTCTCTCCGTGTGAGCTCGCCGACCACCCTACTGCATCCTGGCTTATTTTCGCAGCGGGTCTTGCCAGAAATGCAGATGACGCTCCTGCTCGACATCGCTGCGGTTAAGCCCAATATCCTTAAGCGCTTCATCGCTCAAGCTTGCCAGGGCATGGCGCTCCTCATGCAGCGCCTGCCAGCGGGCAATGCTGCGAAGCAGCACGGAAAACGGGCGCTTGCCCAGCAACACAAAACCTTTCTGACCTTTCATCTTCTCGCCCTCCAGTGGGGATGGCGCAAGTGTGTGCCTGGCCTTATGATCAATCCAACGAATGTTTCTTATGCAATACATCTCTGAGATTGATCAATTGTCCAGCTACCCAAGCATTGACACCGACGTACTGCGCACCTTCGTCGCCATCGCCGACCAGGGCGGCTTTACCCGCGCCGGCGAGTTGGTCAACCGCACGCAATCGGCGGTGAGCATGCAGATGAAGCGGCTGGAAGAAGACGTGCTGCAACGCAAGTTGTTCGAGCGCGATGGCCGCCAAGTAAGGCTCACGCCGGAAGGCGAGGTATTACTGGGTTATGCACGGCGCATCCTGAAACTGCACAGTGAAGTGTTCAACACCTTGCGCGAGCCACATATGGTGGGATTGGTGCGCATCGGCACGCCGGATGACTACGTGATGCGTTTTCTGCCGGGCATTCTCAAACAGTTTTCCAAGGCCTACCCACTGATCCAGATCGAGATGCACTGCGAGTCGTCATCGGTGTTGATGCAGCGCAGAGACTTGGCGCTGACCGTCATCAGCCGTGAACCCGGCAAGGAAATCGGCGAGTTGTTGCGCACCGAGCGCATGGTGTGGGCGGCCGCGCCGTGCTTCTGCGTGGACGAGCACGAGGCACTGCCCCTGGCCGGTTCCGGTACTGACTGCCTCTACTACCAGTGGACCCGTGCAGCGCTGGATGCGGCCGGGCGTGATTATCGCATGGCCTACCACAGCTCTAATGTGGCGGCGATCCAGGCGGTGGTTAACGCTGGCCTGGCAGTGATGGTGTGCATGGAAAGCCTGGTGACCGACGACTTGCGAATCCTGAGCAGCGACGAAGGCTTCCCGCCACTGCCCTCGATGAACCTGCACTTGTTACGCAACCCGGCAATGACCTCGCCGATCACCGAATGCCTGGCGCAATACATCGTCGAAGGCTTCAGACTTTAAAGGTCAACATCACCGCACACACCGCCAGGAAAGCGCAGAACAGCCCGCGCAACACACGCTCCGGCAACGCATGGGCGACTTTCACGCCCCAACTGATGCTCAGCAGGCCACCCACCGCCAGCGGCACGCCGATCATCCAGTCCACCTCATGGTGCCAGGCGTAGGTGACCAGCGTCACACTGGTGCTGGGCAATGCCAGGGCCAGCGACAAGCCTTGCGCAACCACTTGGGTGGTGCCGAACAGGCTGGTCAGTACCGGCGTGGCAACCACCGCGCCGCCCACGCCGAACAAGCCGCCCATGGAACCGGACGCAGCACCCAGCACACCAAGCCATGGCCAGGAATAACGCATTTGCGCAGTCGGCGGTGCGTTGCGGGTGAACAGGCGCAGCAGGTTGTACGCCGCCAGCGTCAGCAAGAACGCGATGAAGCCGATGCGCATGGCCCCGGCGTCCAGGCCCACCGCCCAGATCGAACCCAGCCAGGCAAAGCTGAAGCCCATGACCCCCAGCGGCAGCGCGTGACGCAATTCAATCCGGTTGCGTTGGTGGTAACGCCACAAGGCCAGCATCACGTTGGGCACGACCATCACCAAGGCCGTGCCTTGGGCAATCTGTTGATCCAGGCCGAACAACACGCCCAGTACCGGAATTGCGATCAGCCCGCCACCAATGCCAAACAAGCCGCCGACCGTACCGAGCGCCGCGCCCAATACCAGATACATCGCCAAATCCATCACCGCTCACCACTCCAGAAGCCCAGGCCTTGCATGCTACGCAGTCGGCTATAGCGTGGAAACGCACAGCAACGCACAATGGCTGTGCCAATCTCGCATAAGCGCACGCCCATGAACCCCAACACTCTGACCGAGCAACTGAGCCTGTTTCTGGATGTATTGGAGACCGGCAGTTTTTCCGCCGCCGCGCGCCGCCACCCACTGACACCCTCGGCGGTAGCGCGGCGCATCGACAGCCTGGAAAGCTCGGTGGGCAGCCGCCTGTTCCAGCGCAGCACCCACGCGGTGCTGCCCACGCCGGCGGGCCTGGCCTTCGCCGAGCGGGCGCGGCGGATCGTCAGCGAATTGCAACTGGCCCGTGCCGAAGCCGTGTCCTTGAGCCATGCGCCGGAAGGCTTGATCCGGGTGGACGCCCCGGCCGCCTTTGGTCGACGGCACTTGGCGCCGGTAATTGCCGACTTTTTGAATGTGTACCCTGGGCTCGATGTGCACCTGCACTTGATCGACAGCTTTGTCGATATGCAGGGCGCGCACCTGGGCAAAGTCGATTTGGTGCTGCGCGCCGGGCATATCGTTGACACTCGCCTGGTGGCCACTCCCCTGGCGAGCATTGTGCGCATCGCCTGTGCCAGCCCGGCATACCTCAAAAGCCATGGCACGCCCAGCCACCCACGCGAGCTGAGCGAGCACGATGGCCTGGACTGGGACGGCCTGGCGCCGATGTTCGCGTGGCGCTTCGAACTGGACGGGCGCCGCACCCTCTACCGGCCGCGGCGTATCCGCATGAGCGCCAACAACGCCGAAGCCCTACTGTCTGGCGCCCTTGCCGGGCTGGGTATCGCCCACCTGCCCACGTGGCTGGCCAGCGAATACCTGGTGCGCGGCGAGTTGCTGCCGCTGTTTTGCGAAAACGGCCTGCCCAGCCCGGAAACCGCTGGCATCTACGCGTTGCGCCTGGAACAGCAACCGAATGCGCGCAGCCGTTTGCTGCTGGAATACCTCAAATCGCGTTTCAGCCCTGTGCCGCCATGGGATCTGGCGCTGCAAAGCGGCCTGGTCTGACCGCTGCGCCAGAATTATCTGGCGCATTAAAGGTTTGCCCGCTAGATTCCTGGGCATACACGCTTTTTAAGGCAGCACCATGAGTAAAAATCCCAACCCGTGCGAAAACCTGATGCTGGACAACCAGCTGTGTTTCGCCCTGCACTCCACCTCGTTGCTGATGACCAAAGTCTACAAGCCGCTGCTACAAGCCCTCGGCCTGACCTACCCGCAGTACTTGGCCATGATGGTGCTGTGGGAAGAGGATGGCTTGACCGTCGGCGAAATCAGCCACCGCTTGCTCACCGACCCGGGCTCCCTCACGCCATTGCTCAAACGCCTGGAAGCCGAAGGCCTGCTCAGCCGCACCCGCAAGCGTGAAGATGAGCGGGTGGTGGTGGTGGAACTGACCGAAGCGGGACGTGCCTTGCAGGAAAAGGCGATGGGGATTCCGCAGTGCATTCTGGGAGCGAGCGGTATGCAGCTTGAGCAGTTGCGCAAGCTGCAGGCGGATCTGATTGCGTTGCGTAGTAATTTGCAGGGCGCTGTCTGACGCGATTTTCCAAACACTAAAAATCTGAATGTGGGAGCGGGCTTGCCCGCGATAGCGGTGTGTCAGTCGCCAGATGTGCTAACTGATTCACCGCCATCGCGGGCAAGCCCGCTCCCACATTTTGGGATTTTTGTACTCAACAAAACATTTTTTATATTTATCTTGCGCGCTAAATATTAGCGCTATATATTCGCCTCACCAACTACTTAGCGCGCAAACATTTAGCGCTAAACCACAAGAGGACGACACCATGCAAACGCTCTATACCGCAGTAGCCACCGCCACCGGCGGCCGTGATGGTCGCGCTGTTTCCAGCGACAACATCCTCGACGTCAAACTCTCCACCCCAAAAGAATTGGGCGGCGCTGGCGGCCAGGCCACCAACCCCGAGCAACTGTTCGCCGCCGGCTATTCGGCCTGCTTTATCGGCGCGCTGAAATTCGTCGCCAGCCAGACAAAACGCAAAATCCCGGATGACGCCTCGATCACCGCCCACGTCGGCATCGGCCAAATCCCCGGCGGTTTCGGCCTGGATATCGACCTGCACGTCAGCCTGCCGGGCCTGGCACAAGACGAGGCGCAAAGCCTGGTCGACGCCGCGCACCAGGTCTGCCCGTACTCCAACGCCACCCGTGGCAACGTCGATGTGCGCCTGCACGTGACGGTCTGATTTACACACGCGCACAAAAAAGCCCGACGCCAGGTCGGGCTTTTTTTGTCGTAGGGTTTGGCCAGAATTACTTCTTGGCGCGACCTTTGTACGAACCACCTTCACGGGTGTCGATCTCGATCAGGTCGTCGATTTCGATGAAATCAGCAACCTGCAGCTCGGTACCGTTAGCCAGTTTGGCAGGCTTCATCACCTTGCCCGAAGTGTCGCCGCGAGCGGAACCTTCGGTGTAGGCAACTTTACGCACGATGGTGGTCGGCAGCTCTACGGAAACCAGACGGTCTTCGAAGAAGATCGCTTCGCAGACGTCTTCCATGCCTTCTTCCACGAACGGCAGAACGGCTTCGATATCTTCAGCGTTCAGCTCGTACATGGTGTAGTCGGTGGTGTCCATGAACGTGTAGGTGTCGCCGCTGATGAAGGACAGGGTCGCTTCTTTGCGGTCGAGGATCACGTCGTCCAGTTTGTCATCGGCGCTGTAGACGATCTCGGTCTTGTAACCGGTCAGCAGGTTCTTCAGCTTGGTCTTCATGATTGCGCTGTTACGACCAGACTTGGTGAACTCAGCTTTCTGAACCAGCCAAGGGTCGTTTTCGAGACGGATCACTGTACCGGGTTTCAGTTCTTTACCAGTTTTCATTGCATATATCCGAAATTTGGATGGGATTTACAAAATTCAAGGTGGCGTATCATATCCAACTTTCATAAAACTGTACCAGCGCCGTCGCAAGATCGGCCTGCAAGCCTTGTTCCAGACACCAGGTTTGCGCGTGCAGGTGTACCTCCGGCCAGTGTTCCATGAGCATTTTCCACGCTTGTGCCATATCGCCATCAGCGTTCCAGGCTTGCCACAGGGTCACCACAGCGACCTTGGCGGCGGGCGACAACGCGGCGGTGTACAGCGCCAGAAAGGCGTCGAGCTTGTCCAGGTGGATGTCTTCGTCCTGGCGGTAGATGTGCCACAGCAACGGCCGCCCCGCCCATTGGGCACGCACGAATGAGTCTTCGCCGCGCACGGCGTTGAAGTCGCAGCACCACAGCAGGCGGTCATATTGTTCCTGGCGCACGAACGGCAGCACCTGCACGGTCAGCGCCTCGCGTTGATGCACATCGCCCACCGCCAGCGCCTCGACACCGAGCCAGCGCTGCACGTCGCCGAGGATGCGGCCTTCCGGCACCAACAGATGAGTGGCATGCCCATCCGTCGCCAACACGTCCAGCCAGCTGGCGAGCCCGGCATTTTCATAGGCAAACAACGACATCAGCCGCGCACCGGCTGCCGGAACGACGCCTATCGACTGCAGGAATTGTTGTCGCGCTGCGCCGTCATGCTGAAATGCCTGACGCTGCTCCAACAGCCCGCCTTCACGCAAAAGCCCGCCCGTGCCCGGACGAAACCCCGGAAAGAAGAAGTACTTTTGCACGCCCTTGAACTTCACCGACGGCAGACGGTGGCAACCCACCACCCAGTCTTCGGCGCTGAGGTAATCCAGGTTCATCCACAACGGCGTGCGTTCGCGCGCGGCCATGGCCTCCATATAATCGGGCGGCAACTGGCAAGCGAAGGCGGCGATCACAACGTCGGCGGGTGGCGTCTGCGGCCAGTCGGCCGGCCAGTGACGCACTTCAACGCCTTCCTGCCATTGCTGATCGCGCTGCACCTCGATTTCGGGGCACATGCGCTCGAAGGCGCGCAGGTCGTCGACCCATAAGCGCACTTCGCACCCGTGCTCAACCACCAACTGCCGGGCCAGGCGCCAGGTCACGCCGATGTCGCCGTAGTTGTCGACGACGCTGCAAAAAATATCCCAGCGGGCTTTCATTCCGGGCTCCAACATTCAAAGGCTCGATTGTCCGCATAAATGCACCGATGCAGAAGGCTTGATCGCGATTATTCTGCACAGTGGCTGTGCGACAATCGCCGCCACGCCGTCAATGCCTGCCAGGAGGCCAACATGTCCGAACGTCCGTTGTCGCTGTTCAAGCTCAGTGCTGCCGTGGCCTTTGGCCTGTGGCTGGGGTTTATCGCCATTGTGCTGACCGCCTGGCTGGCCTCGCGCTACCTGTTCCCGCAAAGCCTCGCACCCGTGGCTCAAGCGGTTCAACAAGCCGTTCAACAGATGGGCAAACCGGCCGCTGTGGCGCCGGAGCCGCCGAACCGTATGTTCGAGCAATACACCGAGAACCTGCGCAAGCAGGAACAACAACAAACCCTGGACCAGGCGCGCAACAATGCGCGCAACCTGTCCAACCCCAAATGCCAGTTCTGGCTGCAACAAGACCAGAACGCGCCCAATGAAAAGAGCAAGGCGAATGTCCTGCAATTTTGCGAATGACCCAGCACACTCATGAATAAACATGCCGTTCACCAGTTGATCCTGGAAAAACTCAGCGTCGACCTCGACATCGCTCAGCGTGCCGCACAGACCGCCTACGAAACCGCGACCCACGAAGAAAACATCGCGGAGAACAAGTACGACACCTTGGGGCTGGAAGCTTCCTACCTCGCGGCCGGGCAAGCCAAACGCGTCGAAGAGATCAAGCAAGCGCTGGCGTTGTGCCAGAACCTGCAACTACGCGCCTACGATGATCAACGCGGGATTGAGGTCGGCACGCTACTGGGCCTGGAGGACGAGAACAGCCGCCAGCAGTGGCTGTTCCTGGCGCCGGATGCGGCAGGCTTGAAAGTCGATGTGGTGGGCCAGCCGGTGACCGTCATCACCCCGCGCTCGCCCCTGGGCAAAAGCCTGCTGGGCAAGTTCGAGGGTGATGAGGTGGAGATTCTGGTGGCGGGCGCCCGGCAACACTTCACGGTTACCGAGGCCAAATAAACCACTCCTGTGGCGAGGGAGCTTGCTCCCGCTGGGGTGCGTAGCAGCCCCAAAAAACTTGCGGGCGCTACGCACCCGAGCGGGAGCAAGCTCCCTCACCACACCTGCAATAATCAATATCAGTGGACGGGCAATTCAACGCCGTCAAACAGCTCTTCCAGTTCCTGCTTGTTATGGCACTGGATCGCCTTGGCCATGACTTCACGGGTCAGGTGCGGTGCAAACTTCTCGATGAAGTCGCACATGAAACCACGCAGGAAGGTGCCACGGCGGAAGCCGATCTTGGTCACGCTGGACTCGAACAATTCGCTGGCGTCGAGCACGACCAGGTCTTTATCGAGGTTGGTGTCGACCGCCATCTTGGCGACGATACCCACACCCAGGCCCAGGCGCACGTAGGTCTTGATCACGTCGGCGTCAGCGGCGGTGAACACCACTTTCGGCGTGAGGCCGCGATGGCTGAAGGCTTCATCGAGCTTGGAGCGGCCGGTAAAGCCGAACACATAAGTGACGATCGGGTATTCAGCCAGGGCTTCGAGGGTCAGCTTCGGCAGCTTGGCCAACGGGTGGCCCTGGGGCACGACCACGCAACGGTTCCAGCGGTAGCACGGCATCATCACCAGGTCGCCGAACAGCTCAAGGGCTTCGGTGGCGATGGCAAAATCGACGGTGCCGTCAGCGGCCATCTCGGCGATCTGCATCGGCGAACCCTGGTGCATGTGCAGGGCCACATCGGGGTATTGCTTGATGAAATCGCGGATCACCGGCGGCAAGGCATAACGCGCCTGGGTGTGGGTGGTGGCGATCGACAGGGTGCCTTTCTTCTCGTTGGAGAATTCCTGGGCGATCTGCTTGATGCTTTCGACTTTGCGCAGGATCTCGCCGGCGGTGGTGATAATGCGCTCACCGGCCGGGGTCACACGGGTCAGGTGTTTGCCGCTGCGCGCGAATACTTCGACGCCCAGCTCGTCTTCGAGCAGGCGGATCTGCTTGCTGATACCGGGTTGCGAGGTGTAAAGGCTTTGAGCGGTTGCGGAAACGTTGAGGTCGTGGTGCGCCACTTCCCAGATGTAGCGCAGTTGTTGAAGCTTCATATATGTCCCTCAAAGCGGATAGACGCCACGGGTATCAGCGACGGTATATAACTATATTAAAGGTCAGACAGATAAATCTAGAACTTTTTATCGTTTTTACCAATCACGCGTCATCACTGCGTCGACGCTGCAGCGACGGCACCATGTAAACCGGCACTGTGGCCAGTTGCAGCACCCGCGCCGCCGTGCGCCCAAGCGGTGTGGCGGCCGCGGTTGCGTGGCTATGACTACCTACGATCAACAGGTCCACGGAAAGTTTACGCAGCTCATCGAGAATCACCTCGCACGGGTCCCCCTGGATCACGCGCACCGAGCGAATCAACTGCAGGTCTTGCTCGCCCTCCCCCAACTCCTCGCGGAAACTGTCGAGCACCCGTTGCTCGATGGTCGCCATCACCGTGTTCAGGCCCTGGCTCTGCCATTCACTCAGGGCCTTCTCATCAAGGTAGCTTTGCAACACCGATTCGGCGAACAACCCGATCGGCTCGACCACATGAATCACATACAAATCCGCCTTGAACGTCCGGGCCAGCGCCAGCGCATGTTGCATGACATACGGCGCATACAGACCGAGGTCCGTGGCATACAACATCGAACGAATCATAGAACCTCCTGGACTGCCAGGATGGCGGGGATTGATTGAGCTTAGCAGCTAGCTCTCGGTCTGGATTTTCAACTCATTGCTGATGCCATGGGGCACATGCCCGGTGGTCACCACCTCCCTGGCTTTCTCACAATGACCGGCCTGGTCATCGAAAAACACATCGGCGGCGAACGCCTCCAAAAACGCGGATTTCTCCAGGCCGCCAAGGAACAGTGACTCATCCAGGCGGATGTCCCATTCGCGCAAGGTGCGAATCACCCGCTCATGGGACGGCGCCGAACGCGCGGTGACCAGGGCGGTGCGGATCGGGCAGGCGTCGTCCGCGAACTCGCGCTGCAACAGGTTGAGCGCCGCCAGGAAGCCCTTGAACGGACCGCCGTGCAAAGGCTCGCGTGCCGACTCGCGCTCGCTGGCATGAAACGCCTCTATCCCACCGACCTGATACACGCGCTCCGACTCATCGGAAAACAGCACCGCATCGCCGTCGAACGCAATGCGCAGTTCTTCACTCGATGCCCGGCGCGCGCCGCCGGACAGAATCGTCGCCGCAGCAAAACCAGCATCCAGGGCGCTGCGCACATCTTCAGCGTGGGTCGACAAAAACAAATGACAACCAAACGCGGCCAAATAAGGATATGGACTACGCCCTCCTACGAAAGCGGCGCGGGAAATATCCAGGCCGTAATGCTGGATCGAATTGAACACGCGCAAACCGGTGTCGGCGCTGTTGCGTGACACCAACACCACTTCGACGCGGGCACGCCCGAGGCTGGCGTTAAGGCTAAGGAGCTTTTTGACCAGCGGGAAGGCGTCGCCGGGTTCGAGGGTTTCTTCCTCGTGTTCGATCTGGTATTTGCGATACGCCTCCACCCCTTCGTTCAGGTAGATCTTGTGGCTGTCGCTCAGGTCGAACAGTGCCCGCGACGAAATCGCCAGCACCAGTTTGTCGCCCAATCCTTTCGCCATAGTGTTTCTCCCCAATTCAGCGATTGCGCCGATCAATAAAACTCAAGGCCTGGTAGAGCGCCTGCATGCGTGGCAATTCACAGCCCGCCGCTTTGGCAGCGGCCAATGGCCGGGCGTAGATCGCCGCCAGTTCCAGCGGGCGTTTGTGCACGTGGTCGTGGTACATGCTGGGCAGGTAGTCAGCCATAGTGTCGGTCATGGTGAGCATTTGCTCGACGTAACTGCCGGGAATTTCATGGCCACAGGCGTGGGCGCCCTTCACCACTTCAGTCATCAGGGCCTGGATCAGTTCGCGGCTGGACTCATCGGCCATCATCGCGCTGGTGCCGGTGCCCAGCAATACCGAGAGGCCATTGAACGGCACATTCCAGACCAATTTATGCCAGCGGGCCTGGTGCACATTGGCCATGGCCTGGGACTCGATGCCGGCCTGGTGAAACAGCGCGGCGCCCTCCTCGACAATGGCCTTCTGCTGCGCCTCATCGTTGGCCGCCGTGCCACTGTGATAGCCAAGATTCACCCGGCCCAACGCCTGATGCTCGACGACACCCGGCCCGGAACGATGCACGCCGATGTAACACAAGCCGCCCAACAGGTGCAGCGACGATGGCAGGTGTTCGCGCAGGCTGTCTTCAACATCAAGGCCGTTTTGCAGGAGCACTACCTTGGCGCCCGGTGCAGCGACCTGGGCAAGGGTTGGGGCCAGCTCCACATTGCCGGTGGATTTGGTGCCGACCAGCAGCCAGTCGCACGCCGGCATATCGGCAGCCTGGGCATAGGCCTGCACAGGGTGCAGGTGCAACTTGCCGTGCACAGTACTGTTGAGGTGCAGGCCATGCTCGGCGACCGCCGCATATTCACTGCGCAACAGAAAGTGCACATCGAACCCGGCACGCGCCAGCATCAGGCCGTAAAAACCACCGATGGCACCGGTGCCGATAATGCCGATGCGGGGCGACTGTGCTGTCATGGCAGATCCTCTGGAGTACGGGTAAGTGCTTGATTAATCGCGTCCGCAAGGTCGGGCCGGGTAAGACGCGCCTGTAATTGCCCAAGGAATTGACCCTCGCACACGAGGAACAACGCGGGCAAATGAAAGATCTGGTAGCGCTCAACCGCCCCGCCGTTGTGCCCGGCATCCACCCAGCACACGCGCTCGACCGGCAACGTCCAGCCGGGCAGTTGCTGGCGTGCCCAACGGCAACTGGAACAGCCCACGCTGGTAAACACCAGCAGCGAAATACCTGGCAATCCCAGCAATTGCTGGTCAATATCCAGGTCGGTCAATTCCAGTTCCTTCACTATACTGCTGCCACTGCCGTCAATTGGACGGTGCTCGGAGTCCGTGTACATGGGTCGTTTTTTACCTCACCCTGATGATGTCGCTGTCGAGTTAATCCAACGTCCCGCCCCAGCTATTCCCCGCCAACGCCTGCACACTATCGGCCTGGGCGGCGTCGCCTGCAATTGCCCGCGTGCCTGGCGCCAGGGCACGGCGGTTGATCTGCGCATCCCGTCACTGGGTGCCAGCGCCCGTTATCCGGGCTATGTAGCCTGGTGTCGCAAAGTCGATAATGGCTACCGTATCGGCATTTCCTTTACCGATGAACATGCCTTGTTCGGTGCGCGCATGGGCGAGCAAGTGTGCCAGATCGAACGCTACTGCCGCCTGCACGAAGACGCCGAGCCAACCCCTGCCCAGCTCGAGACCATGGCCCGTGAGTGGGTTTCACGCCATGCCAGTGAGTTCGCCCACGACACCTTTGTGGCGCCGGTGCTGGATTAAAGCCGGCTTTGCCCATTGTCGCGGCCCTGTGTTACGCGCTAAGGTTCCTCCCCCCTGCATTCAAATCATGCTGTGCCCGCCGCACGGGGATAGCTGGCGGCCGGCACCCGTGACCCTGGCGAGTAACACGATGGCTGATTTACCGATCAATGACCTTAACGTCGAATCCAACGAGACCCTGATCACCCCTGATCAGCTCAAGCGCGAAATCCCTTTGAGCGATGCTGCCCTGCAGACCGTGACCAAGGGCCGCGAAGTCATTCGTGACATTCTCGATGGCACCGACCACCGCCTTTTTGTAGTGATCGGCCCGTGCTCGATCCACGACCTCAAGGCTGCCCACGAATACGCCGAGCGCCTTAAAGTGCTGGCGGCTGAAGTGTCCGACACCTTGTATCTGGTGATGCGCGTCTATTTCGAGAAACCACGCACCACCGTCGGCTGGAAAGGTTTGATCAACGACCCGTACCTGGACGACTCGTTCAAGATTCAGGACGGTTTGCATATCGGTCGCCAATTGCTGCTGGACCTGGCCGAAATGGGCCTGCCGACCGCGACCGAAGCGCTGGACCCGATCTCCCCGCAGTACCTGCAGGACCTGATCAGCTGGTCGGCCATCGGCGCACGCACCACCGAGTCCCAGACCCACCGCGAAATGGCGTCCGGCCTGTCCTCGGCCGTGGGCTTCAAGAACGGCACCGATGGCGGCCTGACGGTTGCGATCAACGCCCTGCAATCGGTGTCCAGCCCGCACCGTTTCCTGGGTATCAACCAGGAAGGTGGCGTGTCCATCGTCACCACCAAGGGCAACGCCTATGGCCACGTGGTACTGCGCGGCGGCAACGGCAAGCCCAACTATGATTCGGTTAGCGTGGCGCTGTGCGAACAGGCGCTGAACAAGGCCAGGATCAAGCCGAACATCATGGTCGACTGCAGCCACGCCAACTCCAACAAGGACCCGGCCCTGCAACCGCTGGTGATGGAAAACGTCGCCAACCAGATTCTTGAAGGCAACCAGTCGATTATCGGCTTGATGGTCGAAAGCCACTTGAACTGGGGCTGCCAGTCGATTCCAAAAGACCTGGCCGACTTGCAGTACGGCGTGTCGATCACCGATGCCTGCATCGACTGGTCAGCCACCGAGACCACCCTGCGCAGCATGCATGCCAAGCTCAAGGACGTGTTGCCCAAGCGCAAACGCACCTGACCTTAAACTGCGCACACAAAAACGCCGGGCTTAGCCCGGCGTTTTTGTGTACGGCATCTGATTGATCGTTCCCACGCTCTGCGTGGGAATGCAGCCATGGACGCTCCGCGTCCCGCCTCACTCAATATTCAGAGCTTCGCGGCATGGCGCTGATGGCGTTCCATGTAGCGCTCTACGTAAGAGCACGAAGGGATCACGGTGTACCCGGCCTCTTCGGCGAACTTCAACGCTTCCTCGGTCAACGCAGCAGCAATGCCGCGCCCGCGCAATGCATTGGGCACGAAGGTGCGATAGATGTCCAGGGTCTGTTTGCCCAGGTCCATATAGGTCAGATAGGCACGATGACCGTCCACATTGGTCTCGAACTGATGACCAGCCTGGTCATGGTGGATGGACAACGCCTCGCTCATCACTACTCCTCGCGGGTCTTGGATTTCGACCCCTACCTTACCGATGTTTTTCCGGCGAAGGAACATCTACGCCACCCCGTGCCGGTTTCGACAACGAGAAAACCTATAGCGCTCACAACCAGCACGTAGAGAATAGTAGGCACCAATGCTGCAATAGCTCAAGGCGCACTCGTCATCCCTTGCCGCTGGCGGTTACAGAAAGGGCTTCGATCAATCGATGATCGATAGCCTGAACATTGCCGGCAGTTGAAGCTTGAGACGAACTGCCGCTCTTAAAGTCACCTCTAGATGCGCCTACATGCGCAAAAGATGCCGGGCCAGGCAAAGGCCAACTGAAAAAAAGTGTCATCGTAGATATATAAATTTACACCTGCTTACCCAGCCTGACACAGGCTGGCCGGACCTCTCAGCTTGGATCCAGTTCCCGTCGAAATGAAAATTTTTGAGCAGTTTTTATACAAACCTCCAAAAGATTAGCCAAAATAGATACGGCACAAGAATTTTTTTTGCTTCTTGCGCTACGTCAGTTTACTTACTACAAGTAATGAGTAGTATGTACGCCGGCTATCAGCTCACCCTGAGAAAGTAGCCATTTAATAGAAAGTCCTTGAAGGGGAACACGATGAACAACGTTCTGAAATTCTCTGCTCTGGCTCTGGCCGCAGTTCTGGCTACCGGTTGCAGCAGCGTCTCCAAAGAAACCGAAGCTCGTCTGACTGCAACTGAAGACGCAGCAGCTCGCTCCCAGGCTCGTGCAGACGAAGCCTACCGTAAAGCTGATGAAGCTCTGGCTGCTGCTCAAAAAGCACAACAGACTGCTGACGAAGCTAACGAGCGCGCTCTGCGCATGCTTGAAAAAGCAAGCCGCAAGTAATAATCCCTCGGGGTTGTTATCAAGCCGATCCATTCTTGGATCGGCTTTTTTATTGCCTGCAATTCAGGCCTGAATCCAGCGCAATAAAAAGCCCGCCATAGCGCAAGGCCTTGGCGGGCTTTTGATCGAACAGGCTTATTGCTGCAGATCGATTGGCGTGCTGGACACCACCGGCGTGTTGGCACCCGGTACCCCAATCTCGGTGGGCAGGCCATCTTCGGCGGCCACCACATCACGCACCTGATCCCAATTGACGCGCAAATTGTTGGCCAGGTCTTCGCGCTTGAGCAGGGCATTGATGACCGCGGTGTGCTTGTCGACCACCGAAGGCGTGCCATCGTCGTTCAGCGGCGTATGCGCTTCAAGGTAGACCTTGCCGCCACTGCTGCCGAACTTGTACGCATCGTTGATGATGCGCACCGAGGTGCCGACCGGCACCATGTCGGCCATCTCCAGCACGTTGTTGTTGAACATGCGGAAGCAACCGTGGCTTGTACGCGTGCCGATACCAAATTTCATGTTCGAACCATGGATCAGGTAACCCGGCGTGCCCAAGGTGAACTTGAACGGCCCCAGTGGGTTATCCGGCCCGGCCGGCACCACATTGGGCAGCGGGTCGCCATTGGCGGCGTGCTCGGCCTTGATCGAGGCGGGCGGGGTCCAGGTCGGGTTGGGGATTTTGCCGGTGATGGTGGTGTGCGCGACCGGCGAACCCCAGCCCTCACGGCCAATGCCCAACGGGAAGGTGTACACCACGTTCTGGCCCTTGGGATAGTAATAGAGCCGGTATTCCGCCAGGTTGATCACGATGCCTTCGCGCGGGCCGGGCGGCAGAATAAACCGCGTAGGCAGCACAATCTCGGTGCCCGCGCCGGGCAACCAGGCATCCACACCGGGGTTGGCCGCGACCATTTCCGAATAGCCCAGGTCATAGGTGGTGCCCAGGTCGGCAAAGGTGTCTTCGTACTTGGCCTTGATCACCTGGACCTGACCGACGATGTCTTCACCCGGCGGTGGCAAGGGCAACTGCAAGGCTGACGCCGAACCGGCTGCACACAAGGCAGCAAGAGACAGGCAGCAGGTAACGACGGAAAGGCGCGACAACATCCGGAAAATCCTTCGCAGAACGACGGGTAGGTAAAAAACGAGCCGCAAGCAGCAAGCTTACAGCTTATAGCTAGAAGCTTGCAGCTGCTTCAATTATTCAAAGCGCAGCTCTGGCCAGATCAGCGGCGTGCCACGCTTTTGCGATTCGAGAATTGCCCGGCACAGCGGGCACAGGCGCTGGTCCTGAAAAATCGCACGGTCCACCGATGACCAGCGTGGTTGCGCCGGCAACAAAGTGCCGCACAGCGTGCGGTCGATCGAGCCACCCAGCTCCAATTGACGCGCAACCAGATGCACCCGGACTTCCTGGCAGGCGAACAGATCCAGCTGCTCGTCAGGCTCGATCAGTTGGTAGTTGAACAGGGACCAGGCAGGGCGCGACATCGGGGGCTCCAGATCGGGGGGGCGCCACCTTAGCCGAAAGCCTGCCGGTAGAAAAGCGTCATAGCAGCGGTTTTAGCGTCGGCCAGACATTTTCCAGCAACTTGCCCTGTGCGCCGACTGCCGGGTGAAGCTGATCGGCCTGCATCAACTCGGGATGGCCGCCCACGCCCTCAAGGAAAAACGGCACCAGCGGGATGCTTTTTTCCTTGGCCAAGGTACCGTAGACCTCGGCAAATGCCGTGGTGTATTTAGGGCCATAATTTGGGGGCAACTGCATCCCCAGCAGCAGCACCTTGGCGCCCTTGGCCTTGGACTGGTCAATCATCGACGCAAGATTTTGTTTCAATTGCGCTGGCGGCTGCCCACGCAGGCCATCATTGCCGCCCAACTCGAGAATAACCACATCCGGTTTATGCTCTGCAAGCGCCGCCGGCAGCCGCGCCAGGCCTCCGGCACTGGTGTCGCCGCTGATGGAGGCGTTGACCACTGTATCGTCGAAACCTTCGCTCTTGAGCCGTTGTCCCAGCAACGCTACCCACCCTTTGCTGGTATCCAGCCCGAAACCGGCACTGATACTATCGCCAACGATCAGGACTGTACCCGCCGCTGCGTTCTGGGCCATGCACATCAAGGCCAGGCCAGCACTCAAAAACCACATTCGCATCGGATTCTCCATGGGCGCAAGCATTCTCACCGCGCGAAACCTTAGCAAAGTGGTTCCCAGCGCGGAAGGTGAACTGACTATCCTGCACGAACTGAGCCTGGAACTGAACAAGGGCGATAGCCTGGCTATCGTCGGCAGCTCCGGTTCCGGCAAATCCACCCTCCTCGGCCTGCTGGCCGGCCTCGATCTGCCCAGCAGCGGTGAAGTCACGCTGGCCGGGCAAGCCTTGAGCACCCTCGACGAAGACCAGCGCGCACGCATACGCGCCGAGCACGTGGGTTTTGTCTTCCAGTCATTCCAACTGCTCGACAGCCTCAATGCGCTGGAAAACGTCATGCTGCCGCTGGAGCTGGACGGCCGCAAGGACGCCCGCGAGCGCGCCACCCACCTGCTGGAGCGTGTGGGCCTGGGCCAACGCCTGACCCACTCGCCGCGCCAGCTTTCCGGTGGCGAGCAGCAGCGCGTCGCTATCGCCAGGGCCTTCGCCGCCGAACCGGATGTGCTGTTTGCCGATGAACCCACCGGCAACCTCGACAGCCACACCGGCGAGCGCATCAGCGACCTGCTGTTCGAACTCAACAAAGAAAGCGGCACGACCCTGGTGCTGGTCACCCACGACGAGCGCCTGGCCCACCGTTGCCGGCGCCTGATCCGCCTTGAAGCCGGCCTGATGGTCGCGCCCCTGGAGCCTTGATGGCACGTTTGCCGCTGTTGCGCCTGTTCAGCCTTGCCATGCGCCAATTACTGCGCGACGCCCGCGCCGGTGAGTTGCGCGTGTTGTTTTTCGCCCTGCTGGTGGCGGTCACGGCCAGCACCGCCATTGGCTACTTCGGTGCACGCCTGAACGGCGCCATGCTGTTGCGTGCCACCGAATTCCTCGGTGCCGACCTGGTGCTCGAAGGCAGCTCGCCGGCCCGCTTCGAGCAAATCAGGTCAGGCACCGAACTGGGCCTGGATCACGCGCGCATTGTTGAGTTCTCCAGCGTTATCGCGACCGATAATGGCATCCAGCTCTCCAGCATCAAGGCGGTCAACGAGCAGTACCCGTTGCGCGGCGAACTCAAAAGCGCCACGCAGCCGTTCGGCGCAGAAACTGCAGGAGGCGGCCCAAAACCCGGCGAAGCCTGGGTGGAAGCACGGCTGCTGACGGCGCTGGACCTCAAAGTCGGCGACAGCATCGACGTGGGCATGAAAACCCTGCGGCTGACGCACATACTGACCTACGAGCCCGACCGCGCCGGTAACTTCTACAGCCTCACGCCACGGGTAATGATCAACCTCGCCGACCTCGATGCCACCGGCGTGGTGCAACCCGGCAGCCGCGTGAGCTACCGCGAACTGTGGCGTGCGCCCCAGGGCAGCACGGCACTGCAAACCTATCGCGACCTGGTCAAGCCGGGCCTTGCCGCCAACCAGCGCTTGCAGGATTCGCGTGACGGCAACCAGCAGATCGGCGGAGCCCTGGGCAAGGCCGAGCGTTACCTGAACATGGCCAGCCTGGTGGCAGTGCTGCTGGCCGGCGTGGCCGTGGCGCTGTCGGCCAACCGCTTCGCCAGCCGCCGTTTCGACGCCAGCGCGCTGCTGCGTTGCCTGGGCTTGTCACGCCGCGAAACAATGCTGCTGTTCAGCCTGCAACTGAGCGTACTGGGCCTGTTGGCCAGCCTCACCGGCGCCGTGCTCGGCTGGTTGGCGCAATTTGGCCTGTTCTATTTCCTGCATGACTTGCTGCCGGCCGACGTGCCGCCCGGCGGGCTGCTGCCAGCAGTGGCGGGCATCGGCACCGGGCTGGTCGCCCTCGCCGGCTTCGCATTGCCGCCCCTGGCAGCGTTGGGCCGGGTGCCGCCGCTGCGGGTATTGCGACGTGACATGCTGCCGATCCCTTCCAGCACCTGGATGGTGTATGGCGCTGCGCTGTTCGCCCTCGGCCTGATCATGTGGCGCCTGAGCCTCGATCTGGTGCTGACCTTCGCATTGCTCGGCGGTGGCGTGATGGCCGCGCTGATCCTTGGCGGCCTGCTGTTGTTGTTACTGCAAAGCCTGCGCCGGCTACTGGCTCGCGCCTCGCTGCCCTGGCGCCTGGGTTTGGGCCAGTTGCTGCGCCATCCCTTGGCCGCAGCCGGCCAGTCCCTGGCATTTGGCTTGATCCTGTTGTCCATGGGCTTGATCGCCCTGCTGCGCGGCGAATTGCTCGACACCTGGCAAAACCAGCTACCCAAGGACGCCCCCAACTATTTCGCCTTGAACATCCTGCCGGCCGATAAAGACGCCTTTGGCGCCCGCCTGCTGGAGTTGCAAGCACAAGCGGCGCCGCTGTACCCGGTGGTGCCGGGCCGCTTGATCAGCATCAATGGCGCGCCAGTGCAGGAGATTGTCAGCAAAGACTCCAGCGGTGACCGCGCTGTGCAGCGCGACCTGAGCCTGACCTGGGCAGCCGACCTGCCACCGGGCAACCTCCTCACCGCAGGCGCTTGGTGGTCACAGCAACCGGGCGATGGCATCCCAGGGGTGTCGGTAGAAGCCAAGGTCGCTGAAAGCCTCAAGCTGAAGCTCGATGATCACCTGGTGTTCACCGTCGGTGGCGAGAACCGCGAAGCACGGGTGACGAGCCTGCGGACCATCAACTGGGACAACTTCCAGCCCAACTTTTTCATGATTTTCCAGCCGGGCACCTTGAAGGACCTGCCCGCCACTTACCTGACCAGCTTCTATCTGGCGCCGGGGCATGACCAGCAGATCGTCGACCTGTCCCGGGCCTTCCCGGCCGTCACTATCCTGCAGGTCGAAGCCTTGCTGGAGCAGTTGCGCAGCATCCTCGCCCAAGTGACCCTGGCGGTGGAGTACGTGTTGCTGTTTGTGCTGGCGGCGGGCATGGCCGTGCTGTTTTCGGGCCTGCAGGCCACTCTGGATGAGCGGATTCGCCAAGGCGCGCTGTTGCGTGCGCTGGGGGCCGAGCGCAAGTTGCTGGTCAAGGCGCGACGGATCGAGTTCGGCTTGCTGGGTGCGGTAAGCGGCTTGCTGGCAGCCCTGGGCACCGAGCTGGTGACCTGGGTGCTGTACCGTTACGCCTTTGACCTGGCGTGGCATCCACACGCGTGGTTGCTATTGCTGCCAGTGATCGGTGCCGTGCTGATCGGCGGCGCTGGTGTATTCGGTACGCGTCGCGCGTTGAATGCCAGCCCATTGACGGTGTTACGCGAAGGTTGAAACCAGCGCTGGCCAGCACGCCCGACGGAGTGCCGGCCAGCGTTTACTTCACATACTCGATACCCGTAATCCACCAGCACACCTCGCCGGTTGGCGTCTGCACCATGGCTTCATCGTCGACTTCCTTGCGCAGCAACGCCCGGGCCATCGGGGAGTCGATGGAGATGTAATCCATGCGCTCATAAATTTCGTCATAGCCAACGATCCGAAACCGCTTGGTCTCGCCCTGCTCATTTTCGATATCGACCCAGGCGCCGAAAAACACCTTGCCCTCCTGCTCGGGCATGTACTCCACCACCCGCATGTCTTCCAGGCGCTTGCGCAGGTAACGCACACGCCGATCAATCTCACGCAGCAGTTTCTTGTTGTATTGATAGTCCGCGTTCTCGCTGCGATCACCGAGGGACGCCGCCCAAGTCACCTTGCGGGTGGTATCCGGACGCTTTTCACGCCACAGGTAATCCAGCTCTTTTTTCAGCGCCTCATGACCTTCTTTGGTTATCAGCTTGGTACTCAAACGCGTGCATCCCCAGACAGTATCCAATGGTGCCGATACGCCAAGGCGTCATGCCCTGGCGCCGGCCGGCTGGGGTTGATGATAAATGAACCCTGAAAAGTAGCCAGACCGTAGAACACATCAGCTTCAAGCCTGGCCGTCCAGGGTTTGATCAAGCTCCAGGAGTACACTCTGCAGGCGCTGGCGTATTCCCGCCACCTGCGACAGCGCCAGCGTCAACTTCTCAGCCTTTTGGCCAACCTCAAGGTTTCGCGCCTGCAACTGCGTTGCTTGTTGCTGCAACTCCTGGCTCCTTTCGTCCAGCTCACCCTGTTCCTGCTCGAGTCGTGCCTGCCACTGCGTCAGCATTTCCTCGCGCTCGTTCACCGCAAGTTGCTGTTGCGACAGCTCTTGGGCGACCTTTGCCAGGCTGGACAACGTGCTGTCTACCTCAGCCAACGAGGCATGTTCCATCTTCGGCGCAGGTGGGCGCGGTGCAGGCGCTGCTTGCTCGACCTGAACAGGTGGCGCGCTGAGCTCGACGGGCACTGGCTCTGGCTCTGGCGCCGGTTCTGGTTCTGGTTCGGGCTCTGGTTCAGGTTCTGGCGCAGGGGCTATCGCGGCGGGAGCCTCCAATGGTTGAGCCTGGGCTGGCTCTGAAACGGGCGGCTCGACGGGCCTGGCTGGGTTCGTGGCCCTGGGCGGCGAAATCATCTGCGACGAGAAACGAATCGAAGGCACGATCAACGAAGCACTTTCGATGGCCGGCAGTACGGGTGCCGACATGCCCAGGGTAATGACCTTCATGACCAATGCCTTCTTGATGATCATCGAGTGATGGTCCTCAGGCCTGGCGGGCGGTAACTTGCAGCCTTTCAAATCAATGAAATGAAAAGGCACCGAGGATTCGATAACGGTGCCGTTCTTAGTCCCGGAAGCGGCGGCCACCATCAGGATTTGCTTGAACACTTGCATGGCAACTTGCAGGTCTTCCTTGGACTCGACCCCGCCGAGGAAGTACCGGTCGAGTTTCTTGCGTAGCGCCGCGATGTAGACCCTGGAGTTACCAGGTTCGGTCTCTTCATCCAGGCTATAGACCAAAAAATTGGAATCGGTCTGTGCAACGGCAAACCCACAAAGCAGTGCACCGTTGACCGGCGTGTCCTGACCGCTGCGTTCAAGAACAAGCGTGCGAAGAAGCATCATGATATTCAGGCCTTATTGCGAAAGAGTAAACCTTATATAAGCGCCAGATAAATACCCGGCCATTAACTAACCTCGGAACAACGCAATTGTTTCAGCAAGTTATCCGATTCGGCGTAGGAATTATCTGAGAAGTATGTCCCCTTGTTCCCAAGTCCAATGATTAAACGTATCTTTCTCGGCGCTTACCGTGCATGACGGTACAAGTTCTTACGCCTCGCAAAACTTATTCGGTAAAAAGATGCTCGAGATAAGCAGCCTGACAAAGCGTTTGGGTAAAAGAAACGTCATCACTAATCTCTCGTTCAGCGCTCAACGCTAGGAATGTATCGGCTTGTTCGGGGAGAGTGGCGCAGGCAAAACCACACTGCTGAATGTTATCTCCGGTTTGGCCAGCCCCTCGGCCGGGCATGTCACTGTCGAAGGCTTTGATACCCAGGCTCATCCTCTGCAAGCGCGAAGAGCCCTCGGCTATCAACTCCAGGACGGCCTTAGCCATCAAACGATGTCGGTCAAAGGCGTGCTCAATTTCATTGCCGCCGTACGCGGCTTCAGCGGTGCTGAAAAACGCAGCCGGGTTGATCGAGCAGCCATGCGCCTGGAATTATCACGTGTACTCGATGCACCGATCGATACGCTTTCCGTCGGTTTGAAGCGCAGAGTCGCTATCGCCCAGGCGATCCTGCACACCCCCGGCCTGCTGCTGCTCGATGAACCGATTGAGGGGCTGGCAACGGATCAACTGCTCAAGTTCAAGACCCTGATCCAGTCGCTGACCGAAGACATGACGGTCCTGATCGCCTCCCGGCATTGCGACAACCTGTCGAGCCTTTGCACGCGCGCCTTGGTTATCGCTGCAGGGCACCTTGTGGCAGACACCCCGCTGCCCGATTTGCAGCGCAACTCCCGGCATTACCGAGCTGTCACGCTGGCCGCAGAAACACCCCTGGATTTACTCGCACTTGCAGTATTACCCGGCGTGGCAGGTATAGAAGAGGACCGGCATGCGCCCGGCACCGTAACGGTTCTGGCGATGCCCGGGCACGCCATCTACCCCCATATCAACGCACTTATCGCCAGCCGCGGCTGGAACATAACGTCACTGAATCTGGAGCCAGGTCGCCTGAACGAAGTCGTTCAGCATCTGAGCCACGAGGTCACTCTTTGAAACTGCTGCCTGTCATTTTCAAGCGCCAACTGGCCAGTTATGCCTGTACACCCAGCACGTACCTCGGTATTGCCGCGTTTCTAGTGTTGTGCGCCACCTTGGGGTTGTACACAAGCAAATGGCTGGAACAGGAAAGCGGCGACCTGCAGGTGTTTTTCCAATTGCACCCTTGGCTCTACCTGCTGCTGATTCCCATGTTGTCGACACAATTATGGTCGGACGAACACCACGCCGGCATGCGCGACATGATGAAAACCCTGCCTATCACCAGCGCAGAGCGGGTCATCGGAAAGTTTCTGGCTGCGTGGGTCGTGTGCGCAATCGCATTGCTGCTTACTTTCCCACTGGTAATCCTCGCCAACTACCTCGGCACCGCCGACAACCGTGTTATCGCTTCACAGTTTCTAGCCAGTTGGTTGCTGGCCGGCGCTTATCTTTCTGTCGGATGCTTTACGTCTACCCTGACCCACCAACGTTTGGCTGTCTTCCTGATAACGGTGGTGATGTTACTGGCCGCCAGCGGACTTTCATCGGTTCTCGACGCACTTGAGCATCAGGCGCCGATCTGGGTCGTAGACAGCCTGGTCTCGATTAACCCGATTTCGCGTTTCGGGGCTATCGACAACGGCAAACTAACGCTGCATGACGGCTTGTACTACATCAGCATGATCCTTGCCTTTCTCTCGGCATCCACCGTCACGCTCAACTACAAAACCAGTTGAGAAGGAAAGCAAACGATGCGTTCTACTCTGAGTACGGGTATGACACTGGTGGTCATATTGCTGCTTTTCCTTGCATTCAATCTCGCGTGGGTCGGCAAACTACCGAATATCCGCTGGGACTTCTCACAGCAGAAAATCCACACGTTATCGCCCCCTGCGCGACAACTGCTTGCCTCTCTGGAACACCCACTGGATTTGTATTACTTCAACTCAGGTAATGACCCCAGAAGAAGCCAGGCAATAAACCGCTTCGGCGAACGAGTGGAAGATTTACTCAAAGAGTTCGAAAAAGCGTCAGCAACCATGATTAACCTACATGTTATAGATCCTACTCCTTATTCAGAGGATGCCTACAAGGCCGGCCTGTTCGGATTGGATGACAAGCAAGGCTTTCTTGGCCTCATCGGCACCCGCCCAGGCCAGCCCGCGCAACGTATCAATGTACTGCGCCTGGATGACGAGCCCTTGCTTGAGTACGAAATCAGCCATCTGATCCACCAACTGATGCACCCCGAGCCCCCCACCGTCGGCGTATTGACGGGGTTGGCATTGAACGCGTCCGGTGAACAGTTGCTGGCACAGATGCATCAGCATTTTGATCTGACAGGTCTGGCATCAAGCACTCCGACAGTGCCCGAATCGATCAAAACCCTGATGGTTGTGCACCCGCGCGCCCTGCCGGAACAAACCCTGTATGCGATTGACCAGTTTGTATTGAGGGGCGGCAAACTGATGCTCTTTATTGACCCGGTGAGCGAGGCCGAGACAAACGCCAAACCCGTCGACACAAGGCTGGACGGGCTACTGGCGGCTTGGGGCATACAGATGCCGGCGGACAAACTGCTGGTCGATCACGCATTTGGTTCAGGTGCGCCAGCAGTACTGCACCCGGCCAAGCTGAACCTGCCACGGCAAGCAATGGCGGCCAACGATGTGAGTGCCTGGAAATTGGATACAGTCATCGTATCAAGCAGCGGTGCGCTGTCGCGCGTGAGGAAAAGCCGCACCACACTCACGCCTCTGTTACAAAGCTCCAGGCGCTCCACCCTGCTGGACGCAGGCCGCTTTGCAGCAACGTCTGCAGACGACTTACTGGCTGAACGGATACCGGCTGCCACGCAACCCCACGTGATCGCGGCGCGCCTCGAAGGCCCCGCCTACTCGGCCTTTCCAGACGGCATTGACGGGCAGCCTGCAGGCTTGCAAAAGGCCGCACAGATCGAGGTGGTGGTGGTCGCGGACACCGATTTACTGATGGACGCTGTGATCAACTCTGCGCCCAACAACAACGTGATGTTTGTCTTGAACACCTTGGATAACCTTGCGGCTCCCGACGTGCTCGCAAGCATTCAACCCCGTGCAAGCAGCCAGTCCACCCACGCACTGGAGCAACTGCGCGAGGCGGCCGCACAGGCTTATGCACAAAAGGCCGGGGAACTGCAAAAACGGCTGGAGCAAACCGAGCAAGAATGGCAACGCCTGAACCCACCGAGTATTGGCTTCGGCACCCGTGCAGTGGACACCAATATCCAGTTGCAGGCGCTCAACAAGGAACGCCTGCGGCTGCCCATGGAGTTGCAGGCACTCAAGGTCCAGGCGTATGCATCGGTGCATCGAACAGAACGCAACCTCAAGCTGCTGATGATTGGCGCAGTACCGCTGCCGTTATGCCTGATCGCCTGTGCAGTGTTCCTCTACCACCGGCGTCGTCGATCGGCGGCTGTCGTTCACTGATCAGCCGTCAACGACGCGCAATCAGCCCTTGCCGGGCGATGCGCGTCAGTTGGCGGATCACTTCCTCGGCATCGCCCGCGCTGGGTGCCTGGATAACGGCAAGATCAAAGCTGTTGCTGGCAAAACGCGCCAGGGAGTCGCCATCTTCCACAAACTGGATCAGAAACGCTGAAGGGCGCCCGGTGCGGCGCGGCCATCCGTCGAGGTAACGCAGCAAGGTCGGCTGATGCTTGCCACCCAAGAGGATTTTGGGGTTGCGTTGAGTCAGGTCCGCGGTGATCGGAGCCAGGCGTATGAGGGGGCGTGGTGCATTCATCGTGTCGTGTCTCTGCCTCAAAAGTCTGCGGGCAGGTGAGAGGCAACACCGAACCAGCGCTTTAGCGGTATTTCGAAACCTGACTCTTGATGAGTGCATGCTTCTGTCGGGCTGCATTGAGTCCCAGTGGCGCCCCGCAATTAGCTGTTTAAATCGGCGCATGAGCAGCATCCTAGAGAAGCCGGTGGGGCGATGTCAAGAATCCCGAGCAATGAAAAAGCCCGCTCATGGCGGGCTTTTTCAGCAGGTAACGCGGGTCATCAGTGGGCGATGGCGCGGTCGACCGAAAGTTTGCCAGCACCTTCGAACAGTACCGCCAACGCACCACCGAGCAAGGCCAAGGCGAACTCATAACCGTTGTTGGCCATGAACAAGCCGTTATGGATATGCACCGAGAAGATTGCCACCAGCGACAGGAAGGTCAGGCCCAAAGCCGCTGGGCGCGCCAGCAAGCCGATGATCAAGGCCAGACCGGCGAAGAACTCAGTACCGCCGGACAACACCGCCATCAGCGTGCCTGGGGTCAGGCCGAGGCTTTCCATGTATTGCGCAGTACCGGCCAAGCCGCCGCCGCCAAACCAGCCAAAGAGCTTTTGCGAACCGTGAGCGGCGAAAACGATGCCGACAAAAATTCGCAGGATGGTCAGGCCGTAACCGGCGCGAGTGGACAGAATACGAGTGATCAGTGGGCTCATGGAGAGAATCCTTTTCAAAGTAGGGGTTGGTTGGCCGCTATATTAATCGGATCAGACAATGATAAAAGCGCAAAAATCGCCTAATACTTATCGATAAAACCGATTATTTTCGTGAGGCAATTTTCGGCGCCGACGGCTCCAAGGATTCACGTTCCCGATCAAACGCCAAGTAATACTTGTTCACGCTATTAACATAGCTGACGCCGCCCATTCCCACCTGTTCCATGGCAATACGTTCGACCTGGAAGAACCACTGATTGGGGTTCAAGCCCCGCCGGCGAGCTTCTGCACGCATACCCTGGACCCGCTCCGGCCCCATGTTATAAGCCGCCAGCACAAAGGCCATGCGCTCGCGCTCGTTGAGTTTGGGGCTGGCGAAGAACTTGCGGCGGATCATCGCCAGGTAGCGCGCACCGGCCTGCACGTTGCTGTCCAGGCTCTCGATATTGTTCACCCCCACCCGCTGCGCCGCCGATGGCGTGATTTGCATCAGGCCGGTAGGCCCGCCGCTGTTACGCGCGCCAGGGTCCAGGGCGGATTCCTTGAACGCCAGCGCGGCCAGGTTCAGCCAGTCCATGCCCTGCTCACGGGCGTGCTTTTGCAGCACCGGACGCAGTTTCTCCAGGCGCTGGCGGTCGGCGCGGGCCAGCGGGTTGCGCACTTGGTAGAGACGTCGATAGATCCGCTGGAACGCCACGTCCTGGTCGGACGGCGTGTGGTAAGTCTTGAGGAAGCGATCGATACTGGCCCGCAGCATCGAGGCATCCTGGCGCACAAACCAGTATTCGTCGCCCGGCTCGCTGATCACCACCTGCCGATCAAAACGCAGTTTGGGCAGGATTTTCGACCAGCGTTCGGCAATCGGTTTTTCAACGATGGTGAGGTGGAAGATCCCGGCCTGGACCATCTCCAACACATCCTCCACGGCCAGCGTCGGGTCAACCCACTCCACCTTTACCGGCGGGCGCTTGTGCAGCGCCAGTTGCTGGTTGACCTGATTGATCGCGTCCGCCGCCGCACTGCCGGTGGTCAACGCCAGGGTGCGCCCGGACAATTGCTCCAGCTTGGTAAACCGCCGCTCACCCTTCACGCCCACCAGCCATAGCGGCACACCACTGGCAATCGGGTCGCTGGTGCTGATTTTGTGCGCGGCCTTCACATCGAGTAATTCACCCGGCGCCACCAAGTCGCCTTCGCCACGGGCCAACGCGCCGAGCAATTGGTCCTTGGCCTTGGGAATGATCTTGAGGTTGATTGCTTCTCCATCCCGGGCATGGCCGTTCAGGTATTGCTCGAAGGCTCGCAGACGATGGTATTCGACCCCGATGGCCTGGCCCTGGACCTCACCGGAACTGTTACGGCTCTGGTTGACCAGCACACGCAGGGTGCGGCTGGAACGGATCTGCGCCAAATCACGAACCTTGCCGGGCTTGGTCACTTCCAGCGGCCCGTCCAGACGCGCGACCGCCGCCGTGGGCAGCAATAACGTCAGGCACAACATAAGCAACGCCGAGGGTCGGATCATCCGCTCTCCGGAAAGAATACTGGCCAGCCATCTCGTGAAAGACGAGAAGCTGGAGGTCAGAAACAGAGCGCTTCAAGCGCTGGCAAGGCACGCAACGGTGGCGTCGGGGCAGGCGGCGGGCCAGCCACAATGTCACTTGCGACGTTCAAAGACAGCTATAACGCGTTGTAGTTCTTAGTTTTTCTTATAAATCTACAGCTCTGATATGCTTTCCGGCCGCAGGCGGAGCTAGCACCATGCAACTCATTGATATCGGCGTCAACCTGACCAACCCCAGTTTCGACGAGAGGCACCAGGCCGTTCTCGACCGTGCCTACGCCGCCGGCGTGCAACAATTGGTGCTCACCGGTACCAGCGTCGAAGGCAGCGAGCAAGCCCTGGAACTGTGCGTAAAACTCGATGACAGCGGCCAACGCCTGTTCAGCACCGCCGGCATCCACCCGCACTCGGCCAGTGACTGGAACGGCGACAGCGCCCAACGTTTGCGCGGGTTGCTCAACGAAAGCCGCGTGCGTGCGGTGGGCGAATGCGGGCTGGACTTCAACCGCGACTTTTCCCCGCGTCCGCAGCAGGAAAAAGTCCTTGAAGAGCACCTGGCACTGGCGGTTGAGCTGAAACTGCCGGTGTTTCTGCACGAACGTGACGCCAACCAGCGCCTGCTGGAGATCCTCAAGGATTACCGCGACCACCTCAGCGCCGCCGTGGTGCATTGCTTTACCGGCGAGCAACAGGCGCTGTTCAGCTACCTCGACCTCGACTTGCATATCGGCATCACCGGCTGGATCTGCGACGAGCGCCGTGGCACACACCTGCATCCGCTGGTCAAAGAAATTCCCCGTGGCCGCCTGATGCTGGAAAGCGATGCGCCGTACTTGCTACCGCGCACCCTGCGGCCGAAACCGAAAAATGGCCGCAATGAACCGGCTTATTTGCCCGAAGTGCTGCGTGAAGTGGCACTGCATCGCAATGAAACGCCGGAAGACCTGGCCGAGCACAGCACCGCCTGCTCCCGTGCGTTTTTCGGTTTGCCCTCGGTAGCCTGTCTAGCGGCAACTTAGGGTTTGACCTGAGCTCAGAAGCCATACCCGATTAAATGTGGGAGCTGGCTTGCCTGCGATGCAGGCACCTTGGTATGTCAGGTGTACCGAGTTGATGCCATCGCAGGCAAGCCAGCTCACACATGATGCGGCGCATTGACCCATGTCAAAAACGCTTTCCTGAGTAGCGGCACAATAATGGCACCTTGCCAATGCTGTTTCCGCTATCAGAGAAAACCTTCCATGGGTGCCTGGCTTAGCAATATCTCGCTGAAGTACAAATTCTGGGCCGTGAATGCGGTCGCTTTCATCACCACCTTACTGCTGGTGCTCTATGCCGTGCAGCTCGAGCAACAGGCCCGCAGCGATGCATCTCGGGCCTCGGCGCAGGCCCAGGCGCGATTACTCGGTGCCTGGCCGGCCAACACCCCATTACCCAAAGATGAACATTGGCTGACCTTTGCCCGCGGCCAAATCCCATCGTTGGCTGATCAGGATCTGACCGCCTTGAGCACCGCCAGCGGTTGGGTCGAACTCAATCACATGCCCTTGCTCGGGGAAAACCCACTGATCGGTGCCGACGTCGTCACACGGGCCGATGGCCAACAGATCGCCGTGTTGGCCTATGGCCGCAGCCTCAGCCAGGTCTTCAGCGAACGCTTCGCCAACTACGCCGTGGCCGTGTTGATCCTCATGCTGGCGATGCTCGGTGCCTCGCAGTTGTTGATCCGCTTCCTGCTCAGCCAACTCAACACCCTCAAGGACGTAATGCTGCACGTGGAGAAGACCGGCGACCTGTCGGCCCGCGTGCCCCTGGCCTGCACGGACGAGGTGGGCCAGATGGCCAGCGCCTTCAACGCCATGCAGGCCGGCTATCAGCGCGTGGTGAGTACCGTGGCGCGCACCGCCCAGCAACTCGATGACGGCGCCGCGCGCCTGGCCAGCAGCATGAACGAGGTACAGCACGGCATGCTCGGCCAACAAAGCGAAACCGACCAGGCGGCTACCGCCATCAATGAGATGACCGCCACCGTCTACCATATCGCTCAACATGCCGGCGCTACCCGCGACCTGTCCCAGACCGCCGACACCCTCGCCGGCAGCGGCCAGGAAGTGGTCACCCGGGTACAGCGCTCTATCGCCGGCCTGTCCACCGGCGTGCAGCAGACGGCTGAAATGATCCAGAAACTCGCCGAAGACAGCCAGAAAATCAACGGTGTGGTCGGCGTGATACACAGCATTGCCGAACAGACCAACCTGCTCGCCCTCAACGCCGCCATCGAAGCCGCCCGCGCCGGCGAAATGGGCCGTGGTTTTGCCGTGGTCGCCGACGAAGTACGCAACCTGGCCAAGCGCGTGCAAAGCTCCACTGACGAAATCACCCGCATGGTCTCGGCGCTGCAAGCCGGCACCCGCGACGCGGTGGACTTCATGCAGGAAAGCTCGTTCAAGGCCGACGACTGTGTGCAACAGGCCCAGGATGCCGGTGCCGCACTGGCCGAAATCACCAGTGCCGTGGCCCAGATGCGCGAAAGCAACACCCAGATTGCCGTGGCCGCCGAACAGCAGAGCCATGTGGCCGAAGAGATGAACCGCGCGGTGGTGAGCATTCGCGATGTGACCGAGAACACCGTGCAGCAGACGGTGGAGTCGGCCACCACCAGCAATCAGCTGGCGACCTTGGCCGGGGAGTTGAGCAAGGCGATCGGGCAATTGAAGCTATAAGCCAAACAAGGCTGGCTATGGCCTCCATAGCGAGCCTTGATTCGCCGTCCCAGGTGCCTGCGACCTAAACTTTGTCCATGTTGTTTCAACGGACAGAGGATTGATCATCATGGGCAAACGTCACCCCAACTTCCCCGCCTGGCAATGGCGCACTCAGCCACAGGCTCACCAGCACCCCACCAACCTGGGCCTGCAACTGATTGCCGTGCCTTTGCTGATCATTGGTTTTCTGTTGATGGTGTCTGGCGTATTCAGCTTCAGCCTGGCCAGTTTTGCCATCGGCGTCGTCGGCGTGTTGGCGGGCGTGGCGCTGCAACGCCACGGCCGCACGCTGGAGGCCCAGGGCAGCCAGCACTTCTGAGGCTCAGGCGAAGACCACCACGGTCTGGCGGCTGATGGCGATCAACTCGCCGCTCGGGCTCCACAGCGCGGCAGCGGCATGGCCGTAGCCGTCGCGGGCGTGCTCGATGTTGACGTAGTACTGGCACCAGTCGAGGGTGGTCAGGCTTTGCAGCGGCTGGATGAACTCGATGGTCCAGGTCAAGGTGCTGCCCGGCGCGGGCTTGGTCAGGTGCGGCAGCAAGGCCGGTGGCCAGGCGTCGACCAGGGCAAGAATATGCGACTCGGTCAGCGGCTCTTCCTTCACGTCCCCACGCAAACGCACCCAACCGCCCATGTCGCGGGATTTATTACCGGTAAACGGCAGGCCGCCGACACTCCAGCGCATCGCCAAGTGACGCATGAATTCGGGGGTAACGCCCTTGATATAGGGCAGTTCCTGGCACTCATCCCAGTGTTTGAACACCGGCGGCGCTTCGCTCGACACATCAATTACCGACTCACGGGCCGCGCCAAAGCTGGCTTGTACCAAGGTCGCCACTTCGCCGTTCTGCACCACGCGGCCGAGCAACTGGCTGACCGCCTTGCCTTCGCGCAGCACTTCGACTTGATAACTGGCGGGCACATCCGGCGCTACCGGGCCGACAAAGGTGATGGCCAGCGAGCGCAAAGGCCGTTCCGCCGGCACTTGGGCGCGCAAGGCTTCGTATTGCAAGGCAGCCACCAGGCCACCAAAGGTTGCGCGGCCCTGCGCCCACTCGGCAGGGATGGTCACTTCGAGCGGGTTGTTACGGGCGGCATCGAGCAAATCACAAAAGCGCATGGCAACCTCACATCCAGAAAACCGATGTCGGGATCTTAACCAGCAGGTTGAGCAGGCACAGCGCCTATTCCGGCCAAAAGCCGGACCGGTTTAGAAACAATCCGCGCTGAGCTTGTCCAGCACCCGATCCGCCTGGCCTTCAGCCTTGGCCATGGTGCGCTGCCAAACCGCAACACACGGCTGCAGGTCGGGTTGATGTTCAGCCTGGGCCAGCCATTGCCAGCAATCGTGCCAATCGCCGAGGGCGCCTTGCGCTTGCTTGAGGCGTTGCATCGCCTTGGCCGGCAGTTTGTCCAGTTCGGGGTAGGCTTCGGCCGCGTAGCGCACGCGCTTGATCAGCAGGCGCAGACGGTGGCGGTCATGATCCGGGTCTTTGAGGGCGTCATCGAGTTTCTGCGACTGCTTGGCCAGACGCTTCTCGATGCGCGGGCGCAGGCCTTTGAGCAGTTTCTGGTGTTGGGAGGCGCGGATAAAACGCGGGAAGGCATCCAGGATCAGCAGCAAATGCGCGAGTTCCGGACTTTGCGCCACCTGGCGGTAAGCATCGGCCTGCAAACGCAGGCGCCGGTCGGCCGCCGCGTGATGGCCGTGCTGCTGCAAATACGCCGCCAGCACCTCACGGTCACGCAACGGCGTGGTCAATTGGCCGACCGTGCTGGCGGCCAATTCCAGCTGCTCGACACCCGGTAGCCCACGCAAGGGGCGCAACAAACTGCGCAGGCGCCGCACGGTGGTGCGCAGGTCATGCAAGGCTTCATCGTCGGTAACGGCGGCGAGGCGAGCCTGGCAGCTCAGTAACCCTACTTCCAGGCCAATGACCTGAGCGACTAACTGATCAACCAGCGCTGACATCCCTTCCCCCTTAACGATGAAACCCTAGTCGCCGCTTACCGATCAACGCCCGGCGCGGGACTCACGAATGTAGAAGCGCGCTTTCTCGGCCTTGTTGGAACAGCCTTCAAACGCTTCGAATTGCTGCTGGGTCTTGGCGCCGGTCAACAGCGACAAAGCCTTAGAGTAGCTCACGGTGCCGGCAAAGCCTTCGGCCTTGGCCAAATCCAACTCGTGCCAGGCCGCATCCAATTGTGTGCCACAGCTGTCGCGGTATGCGGTTTTGCCGGCACAACCGGCCAGGGCCAACACGATCACAGGCACACACATCCAGGCTTTCATCAATGACACCTCAAATATAGAAAAACAGTCGTAGGCTGTAGACGTTGCCTCCAAGGAAAAGTGCCTTGGGGGCCGCCTGAAATCAGAAGTGTCCATTCAAAAGTGCTTTCAGAAGTGCCTGCTCAGAAATGCCTACCGCCAGAGCATACCCGAGCGTAATGGCTATTCTGGAAAAATATTTTGATGCCCTCGGCCGGTAAGCGCATTGTGGGCCACTGTTTTGCGAAGGATCAGCTCATGAAAAAACGTGTTGCCTTGGTGCTCGGCTCCGGCGGCGCCCGCGGTTACGCCCACATCGGCGTGATCGAGGAAATCGAACGGCGCGGCTACGACATCGCCTGTATCGCCGGCTGCTCCATGGGCGCCGTGGTCGGCGGGATCTACGCCGCCGGCAAGCTCGACGAATACCGCAACTGGATCGAGAGCCTCGACTACCTGGACGTGCTGCGCCTGGTGGACGTGAGCTTTCGACTGGGGGCGATTCGTGGCGAAAAAGTCTTCGGGCAAATCCGCAAGATCGTCGGCGAGATCAATATCGAAGAACTGCGCATTCCCTACACCGCCGTGGCCACCGACCTGACCAACCAACAGGAAATCTGGTTCCAGGAAGGCTGCCTGCACCAGGCCATGCGCGCTTCGGCGGCGATTCCCAGCCTGTTCACACCGGTGATGCAAGGCAACCGCATGCTGGTGGACGGCGGCCTGCTCAACCCGCTGCCGATCGTGCCGGTGGTGTCGAGCCATTGCGACTTGATCATCGCAGTCAACCTCAACGCCACCAACCAGAAGCACTACCACCTGCCAGTGATCCAGCGCCCGCCGGCGTTCAAAAGCCGCTTCAACAGCTTGGCCAAATCGCTGGGTTCGCACCTGCCGTTTCGGCGCAAACAGGCCGAGCAACTGATGAAGCTGGAACAGGAAGCCTTGCAGTCCCAGGCCGCCGAAATCAACCCGTGGCTGGAGTCGGCCGAACCCGAGGCCCAACAACCTGCGGCCGCCCCGGAAAAACAAGGCGCACCGAAGTCCGCGACCGGCTCGTTCATTATCGATAACGTCGGGCCGGCGTCACTGCTGGACCTGATCAACCAGAGCTTCGAAGTGATGCAGACCTCGTTGGCGCAGTACAAGATTGCCGGTTACCCGCCGGACGTGTTGATCAACGTGCCGAAGCGCGTGTGCCGGTTTTTCGAGTTCTACAAGGCGCCGGAGTTGATCGCGTTGGGGCGCGAAATTGCCAGTGATACGTTGGACAAGTATGAGAGTGAGCAGGGTTGAACGTGTGGGTGTGGCTGATGGCCCTATCGCAGGCAAGCCAGCTCCCACCTTTGAATGTAGTCACAAATCGAAAGGTGGGAGCTGGCTTGCCTGCGATGAGGCCCGTTCAGGCACTGCAACATTCAGGCATTCAACAACCGATACCCCACACCCGCCTCGGTCACGATAAACCGTGGCTGCGTCGGATCATCCGCCAACTTCTGACGCAGATGGCCCACCACAATGCGCAGGTAATGGCTGTCTTCAGTATGGGTCGGCCCCCAGATATCCTTGAGCAATTGCTGCTGGGTGATCACCCGTCCAGGATGCCGCGCCAGTTGCGCCAGCACCGCGTATTCCTTGCGGGTCAGGGCCACCTCGACACCGTCCAGCAGCACCCGGCGATAGGCCAGGTCCACCGTCAAAGGGCCGAAACTCAACGCCGCTTCCTGAGCTTCTCCCGCCGGTGCCTGGCGCAACAAGGCGCGCACACGGGCAAGAAATTCCTGGATGCCAAAGGGCTTGGTCACGTAGTCATTGGCGCCGCTGTCCAGGGCTTCGACTTTTTGCACTTCGCTGGCGCGCACCGACAGCACCAACACCGGCACCGTCGACCACTCACGAAACTCGCGCAACACTTGCTGGCCGTCCATGTCGGGCAGGCCAAGGTCGAGCACCAGCAAATCCGGTTTGCTCAATGCCGCTTGGGCCAGGCCCTCGTTGCCGGTGCCGGCCTCGATCACCTTGTAGCCCTGGGAGGCCAGGCTGATACGCAGGAATTTGCGGATCTGCGGTTCGTCATCAATGACTAAAATCGTCGCGGTCTGGCTCATGGTGTCCAATCAAAATCCGTGGAAAAAAGAGGGTAGCTCAAGGCTCGCGCTCCGGGCCAGGTTGCGTCGGTAACGGCAGGAACAAGCTGATGCAGGTGCCGCGCCCTTCTATACCATCCTCGACGCGGATATGCCCACCGTGAGCGCCCACCATGCCCTGGCAGATCGCCAGGCCAAGGCCCGTGCCCTGCCCGCCGCGATCACCACGGGCGGCGGTGTAGAACATATCGAAAATCTTCGCACGCTCGTCCTCGGGAATCCCCGGTCCCTCGTCGGCCACCGAAAAAAACAGTTGCTCATCGGCCACGCCGGCACTCACCTGCAAACGGCCGTGGGGCGGTGAGAAACGCGCGGCGTTTTCCAGCACATTGACCAAGGCCTGCTCGATCAACGCGGCGTGCACATACAGCAACGGCAACTGCGCCGGCACGTCGGTGTGCACCTGCAACGGCGCCAGTACCGCGCGCAAGCGGCCCAGGGCGCTGCCGACGATATCACCCGGCGAGACCCAATCGCGCGCCAGCTTCAGGGCGCCGTGACCCAGGCGTGTCATGTCCAGCAGGTTCTGGATATAGCGGTCCAGGCGCTCGGCTTCATCGCGGGTGCCTTCCAGCAATTCGCGGCGGTCTTCCAGCGGGATGGCTTCGCCGAGCGCCAGCAGGCTGTCGATGCTGCCGCGCATCGAGGTCAACGGCGTGCGCAAATCGTGGGACACCGAGGCCAGCAAGGCGCTGCGCAGTTGTTCGGTTTCGCCGTGCAGGCGCGCCGATTCCAGCTCCTGCGCCAGTTGCGCGCGCGCCAGAGCCTGGGCCAATGGCTGGCTCAATGCGGTGAGCAGACGACGGCGTTGGCCGCTCAATTCCAGGCCGGGTTTGGGGCTGACGCCTAGCAGGCCCAACGGCCCCTCCTCGCCCGACAGTGGCCACCACCACCAACGCCCAAACGGCAACGTGCCGGTGCCCATGCCAGCCGGTTGATCATGCTGCCAGGCCCAATCGGCGGCGGCGCGTTCGGCTTCGGTGAGGTTCAGCGCGGTGCCGGTTTCAACCTTCCAGCCGCCCTGGCCGTCGCGATTAAGTAGACACAGGTCCAGATCACTCCAGCCGTCCAGATGATGGGCCGCTGCACTGATCACCGCCTGGCGGTCGGTGGCCGCAGTGAGCTTGCGCGACAGGTCGAGCAGTTCGCTGGTTTCTTCCTGGGTGTCGCGCAAGGCCTGCAACTGCCGACGCTGACGCGCCGCGAGGTTGCCGGTCAGCGCCGCCATCAGCAAGAAAAACAACAGGGTCAGCACGTCTTCTTCACGCTGGATGGCGAAGGAGAATTTCGGCGGGATAAACAGAAAGTCGTAGCTCAGGAACGACAGCGCCGCACACACCAGCGACGGTCCCAGGCTGCTGCGCACACCGACCAGCAGTACCGCAGCGAGAAACACCAACGAGATATTCGGCAGCGGCAACACACTGGCCACCGCCCAGGCCAGCGCCGCCGCGACGATGGTTGCAACCACCGCCAGGCCATAGTCGAACCACACCAGCCCGCGCACATCCGGCAGGCGTGGCGGCGCGGGCATGTCGTCGCTGTCGAGCACGTTGATCTCCAAACCCCGCGCATTGCGCAGCAAGCGTGCCGCCAAACCCCCTCCGAACAGCCTGCGCCGCCAGCGCATCCGCGACTGCCCCACGAGTAGCAGGCTGGCGCGGCGTTCGGCGGCATGCTGGATCAGCGTCTTGGCCACTTCACCGGCGCGCAGCAACACCACTTCGCCGCCCAGCCGTTCAGCCAACTGCTGGGCGTTCTGCAGGCGCAGACGCGATTGCTCGTCGTGCGCACGGCCGTTATCGATATGCACCATGCTCCACGGCAAATGCCGGCGCTGGGCCACGCGGCTGGCGTGACGTACCAGGCGTTCGGCCTGCGCATCACCGTCCACGCCCACCAGCAAACGCCCGCGCACCGCCGGGGCGGCCTGGCCGAGCTGGCGGTAGCCTTGGGCCAAATCGTCATCGACATGCGCAGCAGCGGTTTGCATGGCCAGCTCGCGCAGGGCCATCAGGTTGGTCTGGGTGAAGAATGCGTCGATGGCGGCGCGGGCCTGTTCCGGCACATACACCTTGCCGTCGCGCAGGCGCTCCAGCAGCTCGCGGGACGGCAGGTCGATCAGCAGCAGCTCGTCGGCCTCTTGCAGCACCCAGTCGGGCAAGGTTTCACGCACTTGCACGCCGGTGATGCCACGCACCTGATCGTTCAAGCTTTCCAGGTGTTGGACGTTGACCGTGGTGAACACGTTGATGCCGGCGGCGAGCAGTTCCTGGATGTCTTGCCAGCGTTTTTCATGGCGGCTGCCGGGGGCGTTGCTGTGGGCCAGCTCATCCACCAGCACCAGCTTGGGCTTGGCGGCGAGCAGGCCGTCGAGGTCCATTTCTTCGAGCATCACGCCACGGTATTCGCTGCGCAGCAAGGGTTGCTGCGGCAGGCCGCTGAGCAAGGCTTCGGTCTCGGCGCGGCCGTGGGTTTCAACCACGCCTGCGATCAGGCGCACACCCTGGCGCAGTTGGGTGTGGGCGGCCTGGAGCATGGCGTAGGTCTTGCCCACACCGGGCGCCGCACCGAGGAAGACTTTGAGCCGGCCACGGCCGTCCCGTGGCAGATCGGCTAACAGGGCATCGGCGCGGCCGGAGTCGCTCATGCTTTGGAGTTCCTTCAGGTGTTTATTTGGAATCCTTCAGGCCGTCATCGCGGGCAAGCCCGCTCCCACATTTGGAATGCATTTCCCTGTGGGAGCGGGCTTGCCCGCGATAACGGCACCACGGTTTACAACGTTTCCAGCGCCATGTTCAGCGCCAGCACATTCACCACCGGCGGCCCCACCAGCGGGCTTTCGATGTGCTCATCGAGCAAGCGCTGCAGTGTAGACACGGGCACATTTCGCGCCGCCGCCACTCGCGCCAGTTGATAGGCAATCGCCGCCGGTGGCAAGTGCGGATCAAGGCCGCTGCCGGAGGTAGTCAGGGAGGCCAAAGGCACCGGCCCCTGGCCTGGCACCAACTGTTTATTCGCGTCATCAAAAATACGCGTGGCCAATGCCGGGTTGCTTGGGGCCAGGTTGCTGGCGCTGCTGGAGACCGTCGCAAACGCGCCAGCCGATGGGCGTGGGTGGAACCAGCTGTCACCGGTAAAATCCTGGGCGATCAGGCTGGAGCCGCGCACTTTGCCCTCGGCGTCACGCACCAGGCTGCCGTTGGCCTGGTCGGGGAACGCAACTTGGGCGACACCGGTGACCACCAGCGGGTAGGCAACGCCGGTGATCAGGGTCATGAGGACCAGCAGGCTCAGGGCCGGGCGGATCATGTTAGTCATCTTGAAATCCTCAATAAATCGAGTAACCACTGTGGCGAGGGAGCTTGCTCCCTCTCCACAAAAAGTGCGATCCAGTTACACCAGGTGCAGCGCGGTCAGGAGCATGTCGATCGCCTTGATGCCCACGAACGGCACCAAAAGCCCGCCCAGCCCGTAGATCAGCAGGTTGCGGCGCAGCAACGCCGCCGCACTCGCCGCCTGTACGCGCACACCGCGCAGTGCCAGGGGAATCAACACCACGATAATCAGCGCGTTGAAGACGATCGCCGAGAGAATCGCGCTCTGCGGGCTTTGCAAATGCATCACGTTGAGCACGCCCAATTGCGGGTAGATCGAGGCAAACAGCGCCGGCAAAATCGCGAAGTATTTGGCCACGTCGTTGGCGATGGAAAAGGTCGTCAACGCACCGCGTGTCACCAGCAGTTCCTTGCCGATCTGCACCACATCCAGCAGCTTGGTCGGGTCGCTGTCGAGGTCGACCATGTTGGCCGCTTCGCGAGCGGCCTGGGTGCCGTCGTTCATCGCCATGCCGACGTCGGCCTGGGCCAGCGCCGGAGCGTCGTTGGCGCCGTCGCCGCACATAGCAACCAGGCGACCGTCGTTCTGCTCGTGGCGGATGCGGGCGAGTTTCTTCTCTGGCGTGGCTTCGGCCAGCACGTCGTCCACGCCCGCTTCAGCGGCAATCGCGGCGGCGGTCAACGGGTTGTCGCCGGTGACCATCACGGTGCGAATCCCCAGTTTGCGCAGTTCGGCGAAGCGTTCGCGGATGCCGGGTTTAACCACGTCCTTGAGGTGGATCGCACCGAGCAGTTTGCCATCGGCGCATACCAGCAATGGCGTGCCGCCGCTCTGGGCGATCTTGTCGATTTCCCGCGAGAGTGCCGGCTGCAGGTCACGGCGTTGTTGGCCGATAAACGCCAGCAGTGAATCGACCGCGCCTTTGCGGAACACACGGCCTTGGTAGTCGACACCGGACAAGCGCGTTTCGGCACTGAACGGCACGGAGGTCAGCTCCTCCACGGTTGGCTCGGCCTGAGGGTGCAAAGCACGCAGGTATTCGACGATGGATTTGCCTTCCGCCGTGTCGTCCGCCAGGGACGCCAGCAACGCGCCTTCAGCCAGGTCGCGACCACTGACGCCAGGCGCTGCGATCACGGCTGCACAGCGACGGTTGCCGAAGGTGATGGTGCCGGTCTTGTCCAGCAGCAGCACATGCACGTCACCCGCCGCTTCCACCGCACGCCCGGATTTGGCGATGACGTTGAGGCGTACCAGGCGATCCATGCCGGCGATACCGATGGCCGATAACAGGCCGCCGATGGTGGTCGGAATCAGCGTCACCAGCAGCGCGACCAGGAACACCAGCGGCAAGCTGCCATTGGCGAAGTGGGCGAACGGCTGCAGGGTGACCACCACCAGCAGGAAGATCAGCGTAAGGCCGATCAGCAGGATATCCAGCGCCACTTCATTCGGGGTTTTCTGGCGTTTGGCGCCTTCCACCAGGGCGATCATGCGGTCCAGCGTGGACTCGCCCGGGTTGACGGTGATGCGGATCAGCAACCAGTCCGACACCAGCCGCGTGTTGCCGGTGACGGCCGAACGGTCGCCGCCGGATTCACGGATAACCGGTGCGGATTCGCCAGTGATCGCCGCCTCGTTGACGGCCGCGATACCTTCGATGACCTCGCCGTCACCGGGGATCATCTCCCCGGCCGCGACGCGCACCACATCACCTTTGCGCAGGCTGGTGGCCGGCACGACCTTGAAGCTGCCGTCGGCCTCTTTGCGGCGGGCGCTCAGGCCTTCGCTGCCGGCTTTGAGGCTGTCGGCGCGGGCCTTGCCGCGACCTTCGGCCAAGGCTTCGGCAAAGTTGGCGAACAGCACGGTGAACCACAGCCACACGGCGATTTGTACCGCAACAAAGGTCGGCACCGCAGTGTCCGGCACAAAGCACAACACGGTGGTGAGGATGGCGGTCAACTCGACCACCAGCATCACCGGCGAGCGTTGCAGTTGGCGTGGGTCCAGCTTGACGAAAGCCTGGACCAGCGCCGGACGCCAAAGAGCGGAGATGGCGGTTTTGGCCGGTTCCTGAGAACTCACAGGGGCCGCATTTTTTGCAGGCATATTCATGTTCATATCCCCTCTAGCTCTTTATTTAGGAGCAGCCATGCTCAGGTGTTCAGCAATTGGGCCCAGTGCCAGCGTCGGCAGGAAAGTCAGGCCGCCCACCAGCAAAATGGTCACGGTCAACAGGGTCACGAACAGTGGGCCATGGGTCGGGAAGCTGTTCTGGCCAATCGGTGCGGTTTTCTTCATCGCCAGGCTGCCGGCAAGGGCCAGTACCGGGAGGATGTAGCCGAAGCGGCCGATCAACATACCCAGGCCCATCATCAGGTTGTGGAACGTGGTGTTGGCACTGAAGCCGCCGAACGCCGAGCCGTTGTTGGCACTGGCCGAGGTGTAGGCATACAACAATTGACTGAAACCGTGCGGGCCGGGGTTGCTGATGGCCCCCGCCGGACCCGGCAGGCTGGCGGCGATGGCGCCCAGTACCAGGGTGCCGATCGGCATCACCAGCAAAGTCACCACCAGCAATTGCACTTCCTTGGCCTGCAGCTTCTTGCCCAGGTATTCCGGGGTGCGGCCGATCATCAGGCCGGCGAGGAACACCGCGATCAACACGTTGAGCAACATGCCGTACATACCGGCGCCGACGCCGCCGAAGATCACTTCGCCGACCATCATGTTGACCAGCGCCACCATGCCGCTCAGCGGGTTGAGGCTGTCGTGCATACCGTTGACCGAACCATTGGACGCCGCTGTAGTGGTGACCGACCACAACACGGTGGCAGTGGTACCGAAGCGCACCTCTTTACCTTCCAGCGGCGCGGTTTGCTCAACAGCTGGGTTGTTCAGGGTGGGGTTGGGCTGGTATTCGGCCCACAGCGAGGTCGCGCCGCCGATCAGGAACAAGGCCAGCATACAACCGAGGATCGCCCGGCTCTGACGCAGGTCTTTCACGTAATGACCGAAGGTGAACACCAGCGCCACCGGGATCAGGATGATCGCCGACAACTCGAACAGGTTGGCCCAGGCAGTCGGGTTTTCAAACGGGTGCGCCGAGTTGACACCGAAGAACCCGCCACCGTTGGTGCCCAACTGCTTGATCGCAATCTGGCTGGCTGCCGGGCCGAGTGGGATCACTTGGTCCACGCCCTGCATCGTCACGGCATTCACATAGTGCGCGAAGGTTTGCGGCACGCCCTGCCACACCAAGAACAACGCGAACACCAGGCACAACGGCAGCAGGCCGTAGAGGGTGGCGCGGGTCATGTCGACCCAGAAGTTGCCCAGGGTCTTGGTGGATTTACGCCCGATACCACGGCACAACGCGACCAGCACAGCCAGGCCAGTGGCGGCGCTGACGAAGTTCTGCACGGTGAGACCGATCATCTGGCTGAGATAGCTCAGGGAGGCTTCACCGCTGTAGTTCTGCCAGTTGGTGTTGGTCATGAAACTGACCGCCGTGTTGAAGGCCAGCGTCCATTCCTGACCCGGCAATTTCTGCGGGTTAAGTGGGAGATATTCCTGGAACAACAACACGGTAAACAGCAACACAAAACCGGCCAGGTTGAACGCCAGCAGTGCCAACGTGTACTTCTGCCAGCTCTGCTCCTGGTGCTCGTCCACGCCGGACAGGCGATAACAGCCGCGCTCGACGGGGCCGAGCACGGGCGAGAGCCAGGTGCGCTGGCCTTCCATCACCTTGTAGTAGAACCGCCCCAGGAACGGTGCCGGCACCAGCACCACGGCAAAGAAGGCGATGATCAGCCAATAGTCATAACTGTGCATAGCCTGCTCCTAGTTCCGATCCGCGCGTAACAGCGCAACCAGCAGATAAATGAACAGCGCCACGGCCAATAGCAGTGACACCCCGTCCAGAACGCTCATGGAAGTCTCTCCGTTTTGCGGCGATTGCCGCGTGTGGGGCAATTGTCGGCAGGAGTGGCGTAAAGGAACGAGAGCGAGGGTATGGGCGGGGCGTAAAGACGGCGTAAAGAGTGGGTTTATGCGGGGTTTACAGGGGGATTTTCAGCGCCTGGGCGGGCCTCATCGCGGGCATGCCCGGCTCCCACCATTGAAATGCATTCCCTGTGGGAGCCGGGCTTGCCCGCGATGGCGTCGGTGAGGCCACCACCGCACCCATCTGGTGCGACGCCGAAAAAATTCAAACGCCAAACCGTCCCCATGGCGACAGTTCGGCGCCTTTACGACATGAGTTCGCGCAATGGCATGGCCGCTGCAACACCCAGTAATCATTCCAACCCGTTCAGGGAGCGCCACACGATGAACACACAACTCAAACCCACCTTGGGCACCCTGCATTTATGGGGCATTGCCGTCGGGCTGGTGATTTCCGGCGAATACTTTGGCTGGAGCTATGGCTGGGGCGTGGCCGGCACGCTGGGCTTTTTGGTGACCTCGTTGATGGTCGCCGCCATGTACACCTGCTTTATATTCAGTTTCACCGAACTGACCACCGCGATTCCTCACGCGGGCGGGCCGTTCGCCTACAGCCGTCGCGCCTTTGGCGAGAAAGGCGGTTTGATCGCGGGCCTGGCGACCTTGATCGAATTTGTCTTCGCACCACCCGCGATTGCCTTGGCCATCGGCGCTTACCTGAACGTGCAGTTCCCGGCACTCGACCCGAAACACGCGGCTGTGGGGGCCTACATCGTGTTCATGGGCCTGAATATCCTGGGGGTGAAGCTCGCCGCGACCTTTGAACTGGTGGTGTGCGTGCTCGCCGTCGCTGAATTGCTGGTGTTCATGGGCGTGGTCGCGCCGGCGTTCAGCTTCAGCAACTTTGCCCTGAACGGCTGGGCGGGTTCCGACACCTTTGGCGCACCGGCCATTGCCGGGATGTTTGCGGCTATTCCTTTCGCCATCTGGTTCTTCCTCGCCATCGAGGGCGCAGCCATGGCAGCTGAAGAGGCGAAAGATCCCAAGCGCACTATTCCAAAAGCCTACATCAGCGGCATCCTGACCTTGGTGATCCTGGCCATGGGCGTGATGTTCTTCGCCGGTGGCGTGGGCGACTGGCGCACCCTGTCGAACATCAACGACCCGCTGCCGCAGGCGATGAAAAGCGTGGTGGGCACCGGCTCCGGCTGGCTGCACATGCTGGTGTGGATTGGTCTGTTTGGCTTGGTGGCAAGCTTTCACGGCATCATCCTCGGCTATTCGCGGCAGTTCTTTGCCCTGGCCCGTGCTGGTTACTTGCCGCCGTTCCTGGCCAAACTGTCGCGTTTTCAGACACCGCACCGGGCCATTATCGCCGGCGGTGTGGTCGGTATCGCCGCGATCTACAGCGACGGCCTGATCAACCTGGGTGGCATGACGCTGACCGCAGCGATGATCACCATGGCGGTGTTCGGCGCCATTGTGATGTACATCATGAGCATGCTCAGCCTGTTCAAGCTGCGTAAGACCGAACCGCTGCTGGAGCGCACATTCCGCGCACCGGGCTATCCGATCGTGCCGGCTATTGCGCTGGTATTGGCGCTGGTGTGCCTGGTGGCCATGGCCTGGTTCAATGCGCTGATCGGTTTGATATTCCTGGGCTTTATGCTGGCGGGGTTCATCTACTTCCAGCTGACCGCCCAAGACCGTGCCGACGCACCGGCTGATGCGATGTTGAACGGGCGCTAAGGTTAACGAGGCGGAACAGGCCTACAATGAACTACTCAGAACGCCTGTTACTCAAAGCCGTTATTAGCGTGGGAACATCCTCCGACGCTGGTCCGCCTCAAGGAGAGCATTATGCCGTGGTATGCGTGGTTGATTTTAGTGGTAGCGATCGGGTCGATCGTCGGTGGGCTGCTGATGCTGCGTGACAGCGCCAACAAGGTGGAACTCACCGACGAACAACGCAAACGCGTGGTCGAGCGCAACGCCCAGGCGGACGCCAAGGATGCGCAGGACCGCTGAAGCAGGTTATTCCCAGGCTGCCTTGGCAATATGCAAGCCGTGCTGCCCTTTGTAGGCAGCACGCTCAGGCTGGCTCCAGCCGTTGAGCAACTCCACCTCCAAGCGATAGATCTCTACGCCCAGCGGGCGGCACACGGTCAATGGGTCTTGTGCGTCCGGCCCCCACATCGGTAGCGACAAGTCCCCGCCCGGGCACGTCGACAATGCGCAGAGCAAATCAATCTCGGCAAAAAACTCCAGGTAATCGCCCTTCTGCGCCGGGCAGGCTTTCATGAAGTACATGTCGTCATGATTAAGACCGGTGCACTGGAAAATATTCAGCACATCGTGCACGTCAAATTCGGTCAGGCCATGGGGCAGCACGGCGCGGGTCAAGTTGGAATGGCAATGGTGGTGGAAGTCTTCGCCGGTGAGCATGCGGTTCACATACGGGTCACAGCGAGTGCCGAGCAAATCGTGCAGGCGCCCACCGTGTTCATCGATGCCGTAGCCCGCCAGGCTGTCATCAGTGATGGTCACCAAGGGGCGCAGAAACGGCAGGTTCGACCATAGCCGGTCATGGGTACTGACATGGGCGCCCTGCAACTGCCGCGTGCGTGCCGCCCATAGGCGTTCGCGCGGGTCATTGGCGTTCCACACATTGAAATCGCCGACCTGTGGCCCTACCGGCGTTGTCACGCGAAACACATGCCCGGCCGGCACTTTCCACGCCCTGCCCGTGCGAATCGGCACTTCGAACTGCTCGATCAATGTGCGTTTACCCGCCTGGTCGCGAATACGTGCGTAGAAGGCCGTGTCCACTTGCAGCGCCGAGCCTTTGCTGACCTGATAGGCAGCCGGATAGTCTTTGTACATGGGTGCAATCCTCCATCAAGGGTAGTCAAACAGCGCCAGGGACAGCTGTTCAGAATCGTGCAGATAGAGGCTCATCGCCTCCTGCGCAGCTGGTTTATTGCCCTGCGCCAGCAAGGTGTAGATCTCACGATCACGCTCCAGCCAGGGCGACTGAAAACGTTGTTCATCGGGCGCCGCACAAAACACCAGGCGCAATTGAGCAATCACTTGGGCGAAAAACTCATCGAATAAAGGGCTGCGCATCAACCCGACAATGTGCTGGTGGAACACCAGGCTATGAGTGGCAACGGCGCGCCAATCTTCGCGCTCTCGCGCCAGCGTGGTGGCGTCGATGGCATTTTGCATACGCACGTCGTGGTCGCCCGTCAGCGTGCCACTCTGGGCGATGGCCTGCAGCTCAAGGGTACGGCGGACCACAAACAGGTCACGCACGTCGTCGCGCGCCACACGCCGGACCATCACGCCCTTGTTGCGCACATAACGGGTGAGCCCCTCCTGCCCCAAACGGTGTAACGCTTCGCGAATGGTATTGCGCGAGGCGTTATAGCGTTTGACCAGGTCCACTTCGACCAGCGCCATCCCCGGTAACAGCCGCCCACCCATGATGTCGGCGCGCAGTTCAAGGGCAATCTGATCGGCTAGAGACAAGCTGAGCGTCATCATCGAGTCTCGATTGTTGAACAATTCATGCAGCAGATGTAATCACTTTTCATGCCAAGCCCGCTGAATGCCGTCTCTATGGGTAAACAGGTTCGACTCCGCTAAAATGCGCACTCGTTCTCGAGGCCGTCCTATGCGTTATTCAACAGACCACAAAGCCCAGACTCACCAACGCATCATCAAGGAAGCCTCCGTACGATTTCGCCGCGATGGTATTGGCGCCACCGGCCTGCAGCCCTTGATGAAAGCGTTGAACCTGACACACGGCGGGTTCTACGCGCATTTCAAGTCCAAGGATGACCTAGTGGACAAAGCCCTTCTGGCCGCCGCCGTAGAGCTGGATGCCCATTGCGCAATGTTGTTCAGCCAGAAACGGCCGCTGGATGCGTTCATCGACAGTTACCTTTCGCAATGGCACCAGACCTCGCCGGGTGAAGGCTGCCCGCTGCCCACGATGTCGTCGGAGCTGGGCCTGCGAGGGCAGCATAGTCCGGTAACGGATGCGGTACTTGAAGCCAGGTTGACGCAGATCGACTCAGCATTGGAGCACCCAAAGGGGGAACACGAGAGCCTGGTACTGATGTCGACATTGGTGGGCGCATTGGTGTTGGCCAGAAGCGTCGAAAACCCGGAACTGGCAGCCCATATCATGGAAGTGGTACGCGGGTGTTTGAAAGAACAGGTCTCGGACAAACAGAAGGCCGGTCAATGACCGGCCTCTTGCCCAGGATTTACACCCTTAGTTGATTGCCAGCCTGTCGCGGTTTTTCTCCAGCAACGCCTTACCGATGCCTTTGACTTCCAGCAACTCGTCTACCGCCGTGAAAGGCCCGTTGCTGTCGCGATAGGCGATGATCGCCTTGGCCTTGGCGGCGCCAATACCGAACAGGTCGCGGCGCAGGACTTCAGCGTCGGCGGTGTTGAGATTGACCTTGGTGGATTGCTCGACGTTAGCCATCTGGGCCGTGATAGGCGCCGGGGCTTCGGGTTTGATGGAGGGGGCTGCGGTGGTTGCTACGGAGAGGCTGGTGAGGACGGCAAAGATCAGGGAAGAGATATAGGCGTTTTGCATTGGTGACACTCCATGACATCGGTAGAAGAAAAGCAGCTTTCCAAAAGCTGCTTTTCTAACTTAGGCGATGTGGGGAGAGAGTCAAAAACGGGTGAGTAACAGGGTGTTAACTCACGGCTCCAAACGGCGCTGCTGGTAGATCCAATCGACGATTTCGCCGTCGGGCGAGTAGCCACTGACTGTCTCGCGCAGGATCTGACGCACACGGGTGTAGTCGTCCTCACTCACCGCGCCGAGCAATTCGCTCAGTTTGCTTTTGAGTACGTCCCACGCCAGGTGATCCTCGTTGGCGCTCATAATCATCGGGTGCTGGGTAGCGACGACGTTGTTGCCGATCAGCAACTCCTCGTAAAGCTTTTCGCCTGGCCGCAATCCGGTGAACTCAATCGCGATATCCCCGAGAGGGTTTTTATCCGTGCGTACACTCAGCCCGGATAAATGAATCATCTTTTCCGCAAGCTCTACAATTTTTACGGGCTCACCCATGTCCAGAACGAACACGTCCCCCCCCTGCCCCATGGAACCGGCCTGGATCACCAGTTGGGCCGCTTCGGGGATGGTCATGAAATAACGCGTAATTTTTGGGTGTGTGACGGTCAATGGACCGCCGGCCTTGATCTGCCGGTGAAAAAGCGGAATCACTGAGCCGGAAGAACCCAGTACATTGCCGAACCTGACCATCGTGAAGCGCGTTTTGTTTACGCGGGCCACGCCAGACTTGTCGCCAAACATCACCGGCGCTTTTTCAACGCTGAGGGCTTGCAGGGCTAATTCTGCAAGGCGCTTGGTACTCCCCATCACATTAGTGGGGCGAACAGCCTTGTCGGTGGAAATCAGCACAAAGTTCACCACACCGGCCTTCAAGGCTGCCTGGGCGGTATTCAAAGTACCAATGATGTTATTCAAGACACCTTCGGCAATGTTGTGTTCGACAATCGGCACATGCTTGTACGCAGCCGCATGATAAACCGTGTCGACGTGCCAGCTCTTCATAACATCAAGTAATTTATTCTCGTCGCGTACCGAACCCAGAATGGGCAATAACTTAATGGGCATTGACTCATGCGCAACGCGGTGTTCAAGTTCGGACAGGATACTGTAGAGGTTAAATTCGCTGTGTTCGAACAAGAGTAAGGTCTTGGGTTTCTGCGTCAAAATCTGCCGGCATAGCTCAGACCCGATCGACCCCCCTGCTCCCGTGACCAAGACCGACTGGCCAACGATACAACGTGCAAGCAGGTCTTCCTGGGCTGGCACTGCATCACGCCCCAGCAAGTCGGCAATATCGACTTCCTGAATATCGTCGACCTTGACGCGGCCACTGGCCAGGTCCATAAAATCCGGAACACTGCGCACATGCAGCGGAAAACGCTCCAAGTTCGAGAGAATCTCACGCCTGCGCCCGCGGCCCGCCGAAGGCACTGCGAGCAATATCTGCTGAGCGCCTGTTGTGTCGATCATCTGCTGAATATGCTTGGGCTTGAACACCTGCAGCCCAGAGATGACACGACCTGCGATACTCCCGTCGTCATCGATAAACGCGACCGGCCGCATGACACGCCCCATGCGCAACGCAGCAACCAATTGATTACCCGCCGAGCCGGCTCCGTAAATGGCAACTTTCGTCAAGCCATCATCACGATTGGTAAAGGGAACATGCTGTGCTGCAGAGAACCAATCCCCCATGAAGTACTGGCGCATCGCTAGTCTCAACCCGCCTACGGTAACCAGGCACAACCACCAATAATTGAAAATAACCGAGCGTGGAACAACGTATTGATGGTTGCTGTAAAGATAGACAGCCAAGCCAAGAATAAGTGAAGAAAGGCTCACCGCCTTGATAATAGTAATAAGTGCATCGTTACCAAAGTAACGCATGACGGCGCGGTACATGCCAAAGCGAACAAACAGGGGAATGGCAATAACCGGAGCGCTCACGAACAGCCATAAGTATCGCTGGATCGGTTGTTCCATCTCGGCAATTCCAAGCCGTACGACGAAGGCCAACCATAATGAAATCCACACCAGTACAATATCGACAAGCACCTGAAGAATGCGCTTGTGGCGGCGCGGCAGATTTAATAAAAAAACTCTCATCTTATCCATGCCCCTCTCCAACACTTTTCCACGCTCCTAGAATCAAAACCCTGCCCGCGAATAGACGAAAATAGCGATCCACAATGAATAACCCGCACTGAACAAAAATCGTACAGACGTGGCAACTGCATGAAAATCTCCTTTCAGAAAAATCGCACTCCTTTGACGACCTTTCCTTGGGTTAATAACCCCTATTCTGTACAGAAAATACCACGGTGGTACTCGACACCTACAGTAAACACCATAGATGGGATGATACCCTTGTTGTGTCGGAAATCCTTTGAAATCCTTTGTCAGCCCCAAAAAAAACCAGGACGGGTAGGCACTGACCCCTACGAAACCGCGGGGTTCGAGCGCTCATGAACAAAAAATGGCGAACACCTGACAAGCTGCTAGGCTTGGCCCGAGACGTTGAGTTGCAGCCGTATCATTAGCTAGCACAGCAACAGTATCGTATAGCAAAATGTAACAAAAATGGTCACCCTTAAAACAATACGAGAGAGGCTGATGCCACCGTCGATGTTCATTAATGGTATAGCTGGACTCTAAGTCCCTTAATCTAGAACGTCTCGCGAATGCCCTTTTAGAGCCAGTCGAACAGCTGTTCCATTCCAATCTTGGAAAAAACACGCCTAAAGAGGCTATACTCCGCAACGCGTTCACCTGCGCCGCTACAGCGGAAAGCGCTGTAGGAAAAATCTGTAAGCATCCGCCGCGACAAAATAATGACCGGATCACCCGCACTTGACGGTTGACTTTAATCATAGAGATGCTAATCCGCGATCATGTTTTAACGAAACTAACCAGCCCCAATGCAAGCCAATTTTTGCCTTGGAGCCGAATGGGAGGGATACTTTAGAGTATGCGCACTACTTGCTGAGTGATCATCGCAGGTGTACATACGCACTGCCAAACGGGACGAAAGGAGGACGCCCGAGAATTTTCACTAGACCCAGGCAAATGGCTTGGAATTCGCACGAACCTCAACTCACGGGCCTGCAACTGCCTGCGAGTGGAATTCCAAAAAATAACGCATGCACAACTATCAGATGTCATGTTTCCACTATCTGATTGTGCTGTCCCGCGGCCCTGCGCCCTGGCATAGCGTGTGCAAAAACGTATCACAACTGACGGCACCCTAATCCGCGGATTATGACGTAAGCGTGCATTGATTTTTACTTTAAGTAGCGGTGTTGCGATGACTTTAAGAACCCTGTGTGTATTCGGCACACGACCTGAAGCAATCAAAATGGCTCCCTTGGCGTTGAGCCTTGCAGCAGATGAGCGCTTCACTGCCAAGGTCTGCGTGACTGGACAGCACCGAGAAATGCTCGACCAAGTGCTCAGTCTCTTTGAAATCAAGCCTGATTTCGATTTGAACATCATGAAGTCCGGCCAGGATCTGACCGATGTCACGAGTGCCATCTTGCAGGGAATGAAAACTGTCTTCGCAACCTTCAAACCGGATATTGTCCTGGTCCATGGCGACACAGCGACGACGTTCGCCACCACATTGGCCGCTTACTATCACCAAATTCCTGTGGCTCACGTCGAAGCCGGCCTGCGCACCGGAAACCTCTATTCTCCGTGGCCTGAAGAGGCAAACCGCAAGCTGACTGGCGCTCTTGCGGCATTGCACTTCGCACCCACTGAAACGTCCAGGCAGAATTTGCTGAGAGAGGGGGTCGCAAGCCAAAGCGTCCATGTGACCGGCAACACTGTCATTGACGCGTTGCTGGATGTGGTGGGCCGAATCAAGACCCGTCCGGCCCTGCAACAGCAATTTCACCAGCAGTTCTCGTTTCTGGGCGATTGCCAGCGAGTGATCCTGGTCACGGGTCATCGCCGCGAAAGTTTCGGCGGTGGCTTTGAGAATATCTGCCAGGCCTTGATCAATACGGCCCTGGAGTTCCCCGATGTCGAGATTGTGTACCCCGTTCACCTGAATCCGAATGTACGCGAGCCAGTCAATCGCCTGCTCAGCGACATCCAGAATATCCATCTGATCGAACCCCTGGATTATCTGCCCTTTGTGTATTTGATGGATCGCTCTTATCTAATTTTGAGTGATTCAGGTGGCATTCAGGAAGAGGCCCCCTCTTTAGGTAAACCTGTGCTGGTGATGCGTGACACCACAGAGCGTCCAGAGGCGGTTGACGCGGGCACAGTCAAACTTGTCGGGACTGAAATTGAGGCCATTACCTCTAACTTGAGAGTCTTGCTGACTGATGTTGAAGCCTATGGCCAGATGAGCTTCGCTCACAACCCCTATGGTGACGGAAAAGCATCCGCACGAATTCTCGATGTACTTTCACGAATTAAAAAGGCTAATTCATGAGCTTTGAAACTGTTTCTGTAGTCGGCCTCGGCTATATAGGGCTTCCGACGGCAGCTGTTTTCGCTGCACGTAAGAAAAAAGTCATTGGCGTCGACGTCAACCCGAACACAGTTGCAACCATCAACCGCGGCGAAATCCATATTATCGAACCGGATCTGGATATCGTCGTACGGGCCGCCGTTACCGAAGGCTATTTGCGGGCAACTCTAACCGCAGAGCCGGCCGATGCCTTCCTGATTGCCGTCCCGACACCGTTCAAGGGCGATCACGAACCCGATCTTTCCTACATCGAATCAGCCAGCCGAGCCATTGCTCCCGTCCTGAAAAAGGGTGACTTGGTCGTGCTGGAATCAACCTCCCCTGTCGGGGCTACCGAGCAAATGTCTGCCTGGCTGGCAGAAGCCCGTCCGGACCTGACATTTCCGCAAACCCATGGCGCAGAGTCAGACATCCGCATAGCGCATTGCCCCGAGCGCGTGCTGCCGGGTCACGTACTGCGGGAGTTGATCGAAAACGATCGCATCATCGGCGGGCTTACCAGCAAATGTTCAGAAGCTGCGCGGTCTCTGTATAAAACATTCGTTGAGGGTGAATGCATCATCACCGACGCCCGCACCGCCGAAATGTGCAAACTCACAGAGAACAGCTTTCGCGACGTGAATATCGCGTTTGCCAATGAACTGTCGATGATCTGCGACGAACTCAACATCAATGTATGGGAGCTGATCCGCCTTGCGAATCACCACCCTCGCGTTAATATCCTGCAACCTGGCCCCGGTGTGGGCGGTCACTGCATCGCTGTCGACCCCTGGTTCATTGTCAGCAAAACGCCCGCCCTGGCACGCCTGATCCGCACCGCAAGGGAAGTGAATGACAGCAAGCCAAAGTGGGTATTGGAGCAGGTTCAACTGGCTATCGGTCAATTCCTGCAGGAACACCCGTCGAAAACCGCCAAGGACGTTACGGTTGCCTGCCTCGGGCTGGCCTTCAAGCCGGACATCGACGACTTGCGTGAAAGTCCATCCTTAGAGATCACCGCACACATTGCCCAGTCCCATCCCGGTACTGTTCTGGCGATTGAACCGAATATCGCGCACCTGCCGGCTCGCCTTGAAGGTATTGCAACCCTGAGCGGAATCGATCAGGCGCTGTCATCTGCGCACGTGATTGTCCTGCTGGTCGATCACAGCGTATTCAAGAAAATCCCGGGCGCACGCCTGTCCTCGCTCAAAGTCATCGACACACGCGGTGTGTGGGCTTGAAAAAAGCTTGATGAATACCGCTTGGAAATCGACGCAAGCCGTTAGTATTGCGTCGGTTTCCGAGCACCGAGCTGGGCACGTTTGTTAAATGATCATGCAATTGCATTTGTCATGATGAGGTTCAAGAGGTTCTGGCATGGTCAATTTATTGATCCAGGTGCTGACACTGATAAGTGGCCTGGTTGTTAACTTTGTGATTCCCGGACTTTACGGCTTGGAAGCGTACGGCGCATTCATCAAGGCCAACGTGCTGGTATTTTTATTTCAAAAACTGTTGGATATCGTCAATGAGCAGCTGATTGCCACCGTGGAGGCCGAGTACATTCTGGTAACTTCATTATTTATGGCCGTACTGATTTTTGTACTGTTCAGCGCTGTGAACCTGATTGACCACATTGGCAACCCACTCCTGCTTGGGGTGATGCTTTTGAGCTCGGCATGCCTGTTATCGCTGTTCGGGCTACGCCTGCAACGCTGGATCGTGGCCTACCTGGTGCTATTTCTTGGCGTGTTTTTCACGCTCCTGTTTATCAGCTACCAACAAATAGTCTCGCTGACTATCGTCGACATACTGATTCTGACCAACTTGATTCCGTGCGCGTTTGCGGTAGCGGTGCTGTTTTTCAAAGGTGCGAAACTGCCCGTCGGCAAACAGCTGCTGCAGACCTGCCAAGGTGTGCTGCTGTTATTACCCAGAATGATATCCATCACCCTGGTGTTCAATCTGTTCACCAACATCTTGCCCTTCATTCTTTCCAAGAGCCTGCCCGTGCGCGACCTTGGATTGTTCAGGGTCATCGTCTCGATCATTCAATCCGCTACCAGCCTGTTCCCCATCAACGTCAGGGCAGTGTTTGTCGCCTTCGTCTCGGGCGGGCAACGCCAAGCGCAATATAGAATCATCACGTCGATCGCTATTTTCTACTTCGCGTTGGTAGGCTTATCGGGGTACGCAGCGGTTTGGCTGTTCCCTCAGTACTCGAACTATCTGGTGATGCTGCCCTGCCTGCCAGTGCTGTACTGGGCAGTGGTGACAGAGCGCTATCTGGTCGCCTCCGGCCTGCACCGTAAAGTCATCGTGGCAAACCTTGTCATTGCCCCACTGGCCATAACGAGCATGATTCTGTTTGTCAAAGACTTGAACCAGGCACAGTTGTTCTACGCTATCGGGTTCTCGGCCTACTTGTTGTTCCTGCACATAAGCTGCCGTCCAGGCATTCGCTTGCCGGTAGTTTTTTGGGTCGCCTTACTCTCTCCCCTGACTATCTTTTTGACACACATCAGCCTGGTCTGGGCCGTGCTGTATATGTGCTCGCTCATGATCATTGCAGTGGGAGCACTCCAGCTTCGACCCGCTGATCTTCGCACGTTGAGGTTTTAACCGTGAACGCAGTAAAACTTTATCGAGTTGGAAACTGGCTGCACCGGCGTCGAGTGCCGTTATTACCAGGCCTTGTTCGAAATGTGATTTTCCTACTGTTCAACTCTTACATTCCAATCACCGCAACGATCGGAAGGGGCACGATATTCGCCTATGGCGCGATCGGCGTTGTACTGCACGCAAATGCCAAGGTTGGCGACGGCTGTGTGCTGGGCCAAGGCATCACCATCGGCGCCGCTGAGGGTTATGTCACCAGCGAGATCAATCGCTGCCCCGTCATCGGTGACAACTGCTACATAGGGGCCGGGGCAAAGATCATTGGCGATATCGTCATCGGCAATAACTGTCAAATTGGCGCTTCAGCGGTCGTATTGAAAGACGTGCCTGATAATTCAATCGTTGTGGGAATACCCGCAAAAGTGATTGGACAAACAGCCAGCGACTATAAAGCCATACGCCCTTGAACAATGGAGTACCGCAATGCGTCAACCTGACTGCGTAAAAAATTCCATGGCGATCACGGCGGCAGCGCTCATCGCCATTTTATTTATGCTGGATCCTGGCGTGCTTTTCTACACGGCCATTATCGGCAGCGCTTTATTGGTATTGACGGCCATCATGTCGCCTTGGCTGGGTTTATTGGCGCTATTCCCATTGGCCTTTGCTCTCCACCCCGCGCCCACTTCGTTGGGCGCTCAGGAAGTGGCGTTTGCTGCCCTGCTGGTGGCGGTATTCCTCAGCGCATTGATCAAATTGCTCCGTACTCTGGGTTTTACATCGGTCCTGCGCCTGTTCGCCGCGCCATTGCTAATAGGCCTTGGGTTTCTAGTGCTGAACCTGGTTGTAGCGATGTACCACCATGTTCCGATGGCTGATTGGCTCAGAGGGGTCGTGCCCTTTCTGTTTATCTATGCACTGATCCCGATCTGCGCTCTTGTAGGCCGCGAAGAAAACAACGTTCGTTGGCTCGGCGCTTCGGTGGGAACCCTGATTTTATTGACCGCAGGCTACATCGTTTTCTATTACTTCTATCACGGTCTGTGGCAGCCGTACTGGACCCTTGAGGTCAACGGGGAGATGGTAAAAATCCCTTATGAAGAAGCGCTGCGCAACGTTAACGCACAGGGCCCAATGCGTGATCGCATCACCATGGTGCTGGCGCAAGCAACCGACGCGATCCTGCCGCTGGGCATGGTGCTCGGCTATGTCGTCGGCACGCTGACCCCTGACCGAAGGGTTGCATGGATCAGTGGCCTGATATCGCTGCTGTGCACAGCCGCCGTGCTGATCACATTCACACGAAGCATGCTGATCAGTGCACTTCTCGTCATTGGCTTGTTCGCGCTCTATACCTTTTTCGCGCGCAGGCACTTATGGCTAAAAGTAGTATCCGGCATTGTCATTCAAGCGCTGTTTTGCCTTGTGTTTATTTTTGCCACCGGCATGCAAGACGTATGGCTCGGGCGCATGAACTCCCTGGCGAATACTGCATTACCTATCGCAACCTCTTCCATTGCGTCCATGGGAGAGAAACACACGCAACCTGACGCTGCGGCGCCTGTAGTCTCCGAGTCCAAGCCCGCTGCCAACGAGAAGCAGGACTTCAACGTCTCTTCCCGGGTACAGGAATATAAAATCGCCTGGCGCATGTTTCAGGACCACCCCGCGCTGGGCAATGGTATCGGGATCAAACACGAGATGCGCTGGGAGAAGCCCGGCGGTGATTCATTCACGGAGTCAGTTGGCTATATCCATAACTGGCCACTGTACATGCTGATGGTCGGCGGCGTCTTAGGGCTGCTGATGTACATCACTGTCCTCGGTGCTCCCGTTTTATATCGGTTCACCACTCTAAAGTCCGACCCCGCTCACCTCACCGTGATTCGCACGGCGGTCATAACGCTGGCGATCTACGGGTTGTTCTTCGCGGTGTTTCGCCTGATCTCTTTCAACTTACTGCTCGCAGCAGCTTGGGGCGTAATGCTGGCGCATAAGCATTCAAATCAAATGATGGGTACCGCCTTGCCTGACGGGCATACAGCGTCACTCTCCAACACCAGGCCGGAAACGGTCGTCAAAGACCCCAGGGAGACGTCGGTATAATGTGTGGCCTCAGCTTTTTTGCAGTCAAAGACGGTGTACCCGAGACCCAGGCCCAAATGGAAAAAAGCCTGGCGGTTACACGGCACCGTGGCCCGGATGCATCCGGCACCTATTTCGCCAGTGTCGCGGGCTATCAGGTAGGGCTAGGACATAACAGGCTGAGCATCCTGGATTTGTCACCGACTGGCAGCCAGCCGATGTTTGCCGACAATCATGGTGTAAGTATCGTGTTCAATGGCGAGGTGTTTAACCATCACGAATTGCGCCGGCAACTGATCGAAAAAGGCTATACCTTCAAAGGCACCTCCGATACCGAAGTTATCCTGCAATTGTACGTAGAACATCAAGAGCAGGCCTTTGCACTGCTTGAAGGCATGTTCACGTTTGTCATATTGGATGAGCCGCGCCAAAAAACCTTTCTGGTAAGGGACGTCGTTGGCATCAAGCCGGTGTATTGCTACACCGGCGTCGACGGCTTCTACGCCTGCTCAGAAATCCGCGGCCTGAAATGTTTTTCGCAGGTAAACACCGACATAGACCCTGATGATGTCTTTGAGTTTTTCAACAACGGCTTTCTCTACGAACCCAACACCGGCTACACATCCATCAAGAAACTGATGCCTGGTAGTTACCTGGCGTTCGACCTGGCAACCGGCAAGATGACAACCCAGCGTTACCAGAGCGCCATGCACTTCAAGACCGAGCAAAGCCTCGTGCAGGATGTGCGTTCTGCCGTGACGCGCCAATTGGAAGCGGACGTCCCGGTCGGGGTATTTTTCAGTGGTGGCGCAGACTCCAGCATCCTGGCAAGTTTCACCGGTGATGCTGACCTATTTTTTGCACAGTACGACGCAACGGACGACTCCGCTGTCGATACGAAGTTTTCCGCCAGGATCGCCGAACACCTTGGCAAAAAGCTGGTGGTCACGGAGATTCTCGACTCAGATATAGACCCCTTCGAGTCCATCGACTTCGTCGCTGCCAACACCGAAGAACTGGTATCCGACTATACGTTCTGGGCAACCTACCGCTTGTCCACCGAAGCCAGGAAAAGTGGATATACCGTCATGCTCAGTGGCATGGGCGGAGATGAGGCGTTTGCAGGTTACCCACGCTACACAGTACTCAAGCATCACACACTCATCAGGCTGCTGTATCCCGTATTAAGTGCACTGCTAAAACTCAAGTTATTTCCAAAGCGGCTCGACAAAAAGTTCGAACGGTTGGTGTCCTATGCTCAGGAAAACTATTGGCCCCTGGCGTATTCGCGCATGCTGGGGTACTTCTCCCGCCAAGAGTTGCAGGGCTTTTTTCGTGACTACAACGAGCTTGAACGACACTACAAGCAACGCCTGTCCAGCGTAATGGATCAGTACAGCGGCGCCGTTGAAGACAAAGTCAAATGTGCACAGCATTTTGACCAGACAGGCTTCTTGAGCCATAACCTGAGTGTCTCGGACAAGGCCAGTATGCTGGCCAGTATCGAACTGCGCGTCCCCTTGCTGGACGAGCGTGTGGTGGCCAGCGGTCTTGCAACCTCAAGTGCAGATTTGCTTAAAGGCGGAGCACCAAAGGCCCCACTCAAACAGCTCCTGAAAAGTCTGCTTCCCGCCTCATTGGTTGATCGCCCCAAAACAGGCTTCAACCCACCTCTCGATGGCATTATTCAACGCATAGGCCAACAACGCCTGCTCGCCGAGTTCGAGCGCATCTACACCTATGTGGCCCGGGGAGAGGTGGAAAAATTAGTGAACAATCATTTTTCAGGCAGCGCAAACAACACCTACAAACTCTGGCAGGTGTTGTACTTCGAGCGCTGGCTGAAAATAAATTTCCCTTAACTGGCGTCAGTCAATACTCACTACTTTAACTTTCAAGTGACTGACCTAAGCAGGACGTTGATGCAACGAATAATCAAGCTCTACCACACCGTTAAAATGCTGCGATTGAAGCAGGTTGTTTACCGTCTTTACTATCGCTTCGCTAAAGTTCGGCCTTTTTCGGCACAAGGCTTTACCCGGCGCCCCGGAATTAACCTGGCGAAGGCTCCCCATTGGTGTGCCTCGCGCTTCGGTGCCGACGAACAGTTTGAATTCATGGGCCTGACGGCGCCGATTGATTGGCACGATCAGACACGCCCGAAAATTTGGCAATACAACCTGCATTATCTGGATCATCTGGCCTCTTCAGGCGAAGACCGAAGAGACTTCGACACGCGCCTGGTCAACAGTTGGATCACAAACAACGCCCCCTTTCATGGATGCGGCTGGGAACCCTACACGCTCTCTTTACGCATCGTAAATCTGATCAAGTGGCTGCAACAACAACCGAGCCTGGAACCGCACTGGCTGGACAGCCTGGCTACACAGGCCCACGCGCTGTCCGAACAGATCGAATATCACATTCTCGCTAACCATTTGTTCGTGAATGGCAAGGCACTGGTGTTTGCCGGGAGCTTTCTGAACGGCGATCGGGCAGACCGCTGGCTGTCCAAGGGTTTGAAGATCCTTGATGAGGAAATCAAGGAGCAGTTTCTGGCGGACGGTGCGCACTTCGAACTTTCACCCATGTACCACGCGTCTCTTCTTTGGGACATCTGCGACCTGCTGAACCTGGCCACTCACTCCGAGCTGCCGGAACTTAACATTCGCAAAAACCAATGGAAACACCAGATTGAGCAAGGCCTGGTCTGGTTACGCAGCCTCCAGCACCCGGATGGTGGCATTGCGTTCTTTAATGACTCGGCATTCGGCATTGCACCCACACTGCTCGATATAGAGGCGTACGCGTTTGAATTGGGATGCCGTGCGCCCAATGACATGCCCACCACTACGATTGCAGCTGTACACCAGGCTGAAAGTGGCTACGTGGCGATCAATTTTGGCGATCAGTGCAAAGCATTGTTGAACCTTGCGCAGGTTGCGCCTGATTACCAGCCAGGTCATACCCATGCGGACACCCTGAGCTTCGAACTCAGCCTGTTTGGACAGCGCGTGTTCGTCAACTCTGGAACGTCTCAATACGGCGAAGACGCGGAACGTCAACGGCAACGCAGCACGGCAGCGCACAACACAATAGAAGTGAACGGTGAAAACTCATCTGAAGTCTGGGCCGGATTCAGGGTCGCACGACGCGCACGCACCTGCGTGGGTAAGCTGGAACACACAGTCGACACCGTACGTGTCAGTGGCAGCCATGACGGCTACCTGCGTCTACCGGGGAAAAACCTGCACGTTCGTGAGTGGGTTGCGATGGCCGGTGAATTACAGGTGATAGATTCCGTCTCCGGCACATTCGATCAAGCTGTATCAAGGCTATTTTTACACCCTGATATCCGCACCACTCAACAAGGCAACACGGTAACGATCACCCTGCCCGGCGGTCAGGTCGCTGTCGCGACACTAGAGGGCGCAACCCGGATCAATGTGGTGTCTTCCACATGGCATCCGGAATTCGGCAAGTCTGTTCCCAATCAGTGCATCGTCGCTGAAATGTCGACAGACAAACTGACCACCCGCATAACCTGGTGAGGCTTACGTGAAACTTTTGATTTTGAGCTTTTACTACCAGCCTGATCTGTCAGCCGGTTCATTCCGCACGACAGCACTGGTAGACGCACTTCTGGAGCAACTCCCTGCAGACGCCCATATTGAGTTGATCACAACCCTGCCGAATCGCTACAGCTCCTTCAGCAGTCAAGCCCCTGAACTGGAGAAGCACCCGAGGCTCACCATCCGCCGAGTGGCCCTGCCTGGCCACAAGAGCGGGATGGTCGATCAAGCAAGAGCGTTTCTGGTGTATGCCAACGCTGCACGCAAGATTGTGCGAAACCAAGACTACGATCTTGTCTATGCGACTTCTTCACGCCTGATGACCGCTACGCTGGGAGCGGTGATCGCACGCACAAAACGAACGCCGCTCTACTTGGATATACGCGACATCTTTGTCGACACGATCAAGGATGTGCTGTCCAAAGAAAAAGTCTGGTTACTTAAACCCTTATTATCGCTGGTTGAACGTTTTACCATTCACTCGGCGCAAAAGGTCAACCTGGTCTCTGAAGGTTTTCTTCCTTACTTCAAATCACGCTATCCCGACCAACGCTACTCCACCTATACGAATGGCATCGATGGCGAATTCCTGGATGCGCAACCCGTCGCTGAAGAAAAGGTGCCCAGCCCGATCCTGGACATTGTCTATGCGGGAAATATCGGTGAAGGCCAGGGGCTGCACAACATTATCCCCCAACTGGCCAAACAACTTGAAGGGAAGGTGCGATTCCGCGTGATAGGCGACGGAGGCCGGATCGAGCTGTTAAAACAAGCCATTGTCACTCACGCCTGTACTAACGTTGAACTCTTGAAACCGGTCAAGCGCGAACAATTGATCGAGGCTTATCAGTCGGCGGATGTGCTTTTCCTGCATTTGAACGACCACGACGCCTTCCGCAAGGTCTTGCCATCAAAAGTCTTTGAATACGCTGCACTGGGCAAACCGATCTGGGCGGGCATCTCTGGTTACGCAGCCAGTTTTGTCTCTGAACATATTGAAAACGCTGCCGTGTTTGCGCCGTGTGACGCCGCCGCAGGAATCCAGTCCTTCAAGACTCTCAATATTATGACGCGCCCGCGCCATGCCTTCGTCGAGCGTTTCGCACGTGGCCGCATCATGCGCGAAATGGCGAAAGATGTTCTTTCACTCACAGGAACTCCTTGATTATGCAAATCCTCCTGACGGGAGCGAGTGGCTTTGTCGGTAGCGGGTTAATCGCGCCACTGCTTAAACGCCAGCACTCGATTACCGCTGCTGTACGCGAGCTCAAGGCCGATCTTGATACGCGCGTCAACCAGCGCCTTATCGGCGGGCTATCCGACGATCAGGATTGGCAGGTGTTGCTCGAGAGCCAAGAAACGGTGATCCACCTGGCCGCCCGGGTCCATGTCATGAGTGACGCATCCACCGATCCACTTGCCGAATACCGGCGGGTCAATGTCGAAGGCACCTTAAACCTGGCCCGCCAAGCGGCGGCTGCCGGGGTTAAGCGCTTTATATTTATCAGCTCGATCAAGGTCAATGGCGAGAGCACGGCGACTGGCGCGCCGTATACGGCTGACGGTCCCACAACCCCTACCGACCCTTACGGCATCTCCAAGAAGGAAGCAGAGCAAGGCCTGCGAAAACTGGCTTCTGAAACTGGCATGGAAGTGGTGATCATTCGTCCCGTATTGGTCTACGGACCCGGCGTTCAAGCGAACTTCCTGAGCATGATGCGCTGGTTGCATAAAGGCCTGCCCTTGCCCTTTGGCGCCGTGAACAATCGACGCAGCCTGGTTGCCCTGGACAACTTGATTGATTTGATTGTGACGTGCACCGAGCACCCCGCTGCCGCCAATCAAACCTTCCTGGTCAGTGACGGGGAGGACCTCTCGACCACAGCGCTTTTGCGTCGAATGGGAACGGCTCTGAACAAGCCCGCACGCTTGCTACCTGTGCCGAGTTGGTTGCTGCAAACCGGCGCCACTGCGCTTGGTCGCCGGGCACTCGCTCAAAGGCTATGCGGCTCCCTGCAGGTCGATATTGGCAAGACCCGCGAACTGCTGGGCTGGACACCGCCGAGCAGCGTTGACCAGGCACTGAGTAAAACAGGTAAACACTTTTTGGAACGGCAAACTAAATGAATATGTGGTGGTTGTTACCGGCTGTGACGATTGTCGCACTCCTTTTAACGGGGGCCTTGCGTCATTACGCTCTGGCTCGAAGCCTGATCGACATCCCGAATGCGCGCAGCTCGCACGTCGTGCCTACGCCCAGGGGCGGTGGTGTCTCGATCGTCGTCAGCTTTCTGTTAGCGCTATTGCTGACTGCCAGCCTTGGCCTGATTACATGGCCACTCACGTACGCATTATTCGGCGCCGGGACCGGCATCGCGGTATTGGGTTTTTTGGACGACCATGGCCATATCAGCGCACGTTGGCGCCTGCTAGGGCACTTTATAGCCGCGGCATGGGCACTGTTCTGGATCGGTGGCCTGCCGCCGCTGGTGGTGGCGGGATTCGCCGTCGACTTGAGCTGGATCGGCCATATGCTGGCAGCGGTCTACCTGGTATGGCTGCTGAACTTGTATAACTTCATGGATGGAATTGATGGAATAGCCAGCGTCGAGGCTATTTGCGTATGCCTTGGCAGTGCGCTGCTCTATTGGCTAACAGGTCATGAGCTGATCGCGTTTACACCGTTATTACTGGCGTTTGCAGTGGTTGGCTTCCTGTATTGGAACTTCCCAAAAGCCCGTATCTTCATGGGCGATGCGGGCAGCGGGTTCCTCGGCATCACGCTGGGGGTGCTGTCGCTGCAAGCGGCCTGGGTCTCGCCGCAGCTACTGTGGAGCTGGCTGATCCTGCTGGGTGTGTTTATCACTGATGCGACATGGACCTTGCTGCGCCGCCTGCTCAGAGGCGACAAAGTCTATGAGGCCCACCGCAGCCACGCCTACCAGTTCGCTTCTCGCCAGTTCGGTAAACACGCACCCGTTACCCTGGTGGTAGCGGCAATCAACATTGGATGGCTGTTACCTATGGCGCTGCTCGTGGGCAACGGAACGGTGGATGGCTTTCTGGGACTGCTGGTGGCCTATCTGCCGCTGATAGCGTTGGCCGTAAAGTTCAGGGCAGGAGAGAAAGAACCGAATTGAACCAGTGCAAAGGGGCGGCGATCGCCTCCCCTTCCTTCCACTCATCAATAGTGGCCAGGATCAAACTCGAGTCTTGCGCCGCGCCCTGGCAACCCACGCCATCAGTGGGCCAACAAGCATTCCGACCAATAAAGCGAGCACTACGAAAACAGAAATTGGTAACTGCGGGGCTGCCCAACTCAGAAACTGCAGAGAAACCGACTGTTGATTTTCCAGCACAAATGCCACGATGCACAGCAGCAGTACCAACACTACCAGCATTGCAATAACACGCGTCAATCTACTCATGCCCACTCCCTCACGAGTATCAAACCTCGTCTTCGTCCTCATTAACTCGATCGCGCAATTCCTTGCCCGGCTTGAAGTGAGGCACAAACTTACCGTCAAGGCTGACGGATTGCCCGGTTTTCGGGTTGCGACCCACTCGCGGTGCACGGTAGTGCAGGGAGAAACTGCCAAAACCACGGATCTCAATCCGATCCCCGGTAGCCAGGCATTGGGACATCTGTTCAAGCATAGTCTTGATAGCCAGCTCTACATCCTTGGATGAAAGCAGCCCTTGATGGGTGACAATTCGTTCGATCAACTCCGACTTCGTCATATTTTTCCCTTCTTTTTCAAGCAGCTAGGAAAAGCGCTTCGAAGGTTTTAGCATGACTTGGTGAATTTGAACAGCCCACCTGCCAACTTATCTGCAGCATAAACGGATACCCGGAACACATGCTTGACCCCCTCAATTACAGATCACCAACATGGTACGAGTGACAGCGCCAGCAGGGTTCCAGCCGAACAAATAGTCACCCTCCTCGTCCTTGGCGTCACTGGATCGGGTGATGACCTTGTAGCCCTGCATCTTGCACTCCCGGGCAGCGCGCTTCTCACACTTGTCCCAGTTGCTGCCAAGGCCCGAGCAGTCGATCTCAATGCCGCTGACGCCGCGCTTGGCGTGGGTTTTGGCACTGGTGGCAGTGCAGCCTGCCAGCAGCACCACTGCAAATAAAACGATAAGCCTGTTCATTCAAATCCTTATTGAAACAACAACACAGCGGAGCATTTGTTAAGAACTATAGTCAGCTCTGACACTGGGCTGCACGCCTTGGTTCTAACTTGTTGATTCAACGAATTTCAGGCACAAAAAAGGGCGACCGAAGTCGCCCTTTTTCTATGGTCTGACAGAACTTAGTTCTGCTTTTCCATTTGTGCACGCAGCAGGTCGCCCAGAGTGGTCGGACCCGAAGCGATGTCAGAGGTAGCTGGCTTGTCGCGCAGGCTCTGGATTGCTTCTTTCTCTTCGATCTCGTCCTTGGACTTGATGGAGAGTTGGATCACGCGGCTCTTGCGGTCAACGCTGATGATCTTGGCTTCTACTTCCTGGCCTTCTTTCAGAACGTTGCGCGCGTCTTCAACGCGGTCACGGCTGATTTCGGAGGCTTTCAGAGTCGCTTCGATATCGTCGGCCAGAACGATGATGGCGCCTTTGGCGTCAACTTCTTTCACAGTGCCTTTAACGATTGCGCCTTTGTCGTTCTCTTGAACGTACTCGGAGAACGGATCGCTTTCCAGTTGCTTGATACCCAGGGAGATGCGCTCGCGCTCTGGGTCAACCGACAGGATAACGGTGTCCAGCTCGTCGCCCTTCTTGAAACGACGAACAGCTTCTTCGCCCACTTCGTTCCAGGAGATGTCGGACAGGTGAACCAGGCCGTCGATGCCGCCGTCCAGACCAATGAAGATACCGAAATCGGTGATCGACTTGATGGTGCCGGAGATTTTATCGCCCTTGTTGAACTGGCCAGAGAAATCTTCCCATGGGTTAGATTTGCACTGCTTGATGCCCAGGGAGATACGACGACGCTCTTCGTCGATGTCCAGAACCATAACTTCCACTTCGTCGCCGACTTGTACGACTTTCGAAGGGTGGATGTTCTTGTTGGTCCAGTCCATTTCGGAAACGTGTACCAGGCCTTCCACGCCTTCTTCCAGCTCTGCGAAGCAGCCGTAGTCGGTCAGGTTGGTAACACGCGCGGTTACGCGAGTGCTTTCTGGGTAACGAGCTTTGATAGCAACCCATGGATCTTCGCCCAGCTGCTTCAAGCCCAGGGAAACGCGGTTACGCTCACGATCGTACTTCAGAACCTTGACATCGATCTCGTCGCCAACATTGACGATTTCGGAAGGATGCTTGATACGCTTCCAAGCCATGTCGGTAATGTGCAGCAGGCCATCGACGCCACCCAGATCGACGAATGCGCCGTAATCGGTGAGGTTCTTGACGATACCTTTGACTTGTTGGCCTTCCTGCAGGGATTCCAGCAGAGCTTCACGCTCGGCGGAGTTCTCTGCTTCCAGGACGCTGCGACGGGAAACGACAACGTTGTTGCGCTTCTGGTCGAGTTTGATGACCTTGAATTCGAGTTCTTTGCCTTCCAGGTGCGTGGTGTCGCGCACAGGACGAACGTCGACCAAAGAACCTGGCAGGAACGCACGGATGCCGTTAACGTCGACAGTGAAGCCGCCTTTAACCTTACCGTTGATAACGCCCTTGACCACTTCTTCAGCTGCGAAGGCTGCTTCGAGAACAATCCAGCATTCAGCGCGCTTGGCTTTTTCACGGGACAGCTTGGTTTCACCGAAACCGTCTTCAACCGAGTCCAGAGCAACGTGAACTTCGTCACCGACATTGATAGTCAGATCGCCAGCATCGTTGTAGAACTGTTCCAGCGGGATCAGAGCTTCAGACTTCAGACCAGCGTGAACGGTTACCCAGCGAGCTTGGTAATCGATATCAACGATAACACCGGTGATGATGGAGCCTGCCTGAAGGTTCAGGGTTTTTAGGCTTTCTTCAAAGAGTTCCGCAAAGCTTTCGCTCATTTTAATTCCTGTTGATAAGGGCGAAGAATACGCCCATCTCCACACCCCAGACGGTGTGGGTCAGTTTCAGTTAAAAGAAGCCACCGCAGGACTATGACTGGTCCCCTGCGGCCTTCTTGATCACCCGGCGATATCGCGAATGGCGATTTCACTCAAGATGCGTTCCAGCACCTGCTCGATGGACAACTCCGTGGAATCCAGCTGTATGGCGTCAGCCGCCGGCTTTAGCGGGGCTACCGCACGCTGGGTATCACGCTCATCGCGTGCACGGATCTCATCTAGCAGACTCGACAGACTAACACCATCGACTTTGCCCTTCAACTGCAAGTAACGGCGGCGAGCACGTTCCTCGGCGCTGGCGGTCAGGAAAATCTTCAGCGGCGCCTCGGGAAACACCACGGTCCCCATGTCACGGCCATCAGCGACCAGGCCCGGCGGCTCCTGAAACGCCCGCTGGCGCTGCAGCAATGCGTCACGCACGGCCGGCAGAGCGGCAACCTGGGAGGCCCAGGAGCCGACTTGTTCGTTGCGCAGGTCATCGGTCACGTCATCGCCCTCAAGGATGATGCGCTGCGGATGACCTTCCGTCGCGCCGACGAACTGCACATCAAGGTGCGCCGCCAGCAGCTTCAGGGATTCTTCGTTGGTCAGGTCGACGCCATGGTTGCGTGCGGCAAAGGCCAGCAGGCGGTACAGCGCGCCGGAATCCAGCAGGCACCAGCCCAGGCGCTTGGCCAGAATGCCGGCGATCGTGCCTTTGCCCGAGCCGCTTGGCCCGTCGATGGTAATCACCGGTGCTTTGATATTCACAATTGAGCCTCTTGGGCAACACGGATGCCGACGTGGGCACACAGTGTAAGAAAATTCGGAAAAGACGTAGCAACATTGGCGCAGTCACGGATACGAATCGGCGCGGCCGCCCGTAGGGAGGCCACGCTGAACGCCATGGCGATGCGGTGATCACCATGGGATTGCACTTCGCCACCGCCCATTGGGCCACCGTCAATGATAATCCCATCAGGTGTCGGTTCACACTTCACGCCAAGGGCCAACAGACCATCGGCCATGACCTGGATGCGGTCGGACTCCTTGACCCGCAGTTCTTCGGCGCCACGCAGCACGGTGCGCCCTTTGGCGCAGGCCGCCGCCACGAACAACACCGGGAACTCGTCGATCGCCAGCGGCACCAGGGCCTCGGGAATCTCGATGCCTTTTAACTCAGCGGCGCGCACGCGCAGGTCGGCAACTGGCTCACCGCCCACTTCACGCGGGTTTTCCAGGGTGATATCCGCGCCCATCAGCCGCAGGATATCGATCACACCAGTGCGCGTCGGGTTAACGCCAACGTGCTCCAGCAGCAACTCGGAGCCTTCAGCAATCGAAGCCGCCACCAGGAAGAACGCCGAAGAGGAAATATCCCCCGGCACTTCTATATGTGTAGCCTTCAATGCATGGCCCGACTCGACAGACGCCGTAGCCCCCGCCACGGCAACCGGATAACCAAACCCACGCAACATCCGCTCGGTATGATCACGGGTCGGCGCAGGCTCGGTCACCGAGGTCTTGCCCTCGGCATACAACCCGGCCAGCAACAGGCAGGACTTCACCTGCGCACTGGCCATCGGCATCGAATAGTCCAGGCCTTTAAGCGCCTGGCCACCGCGGATCGTCAGCGGCGGACGCCCATCCGGCCCGGTCTCGATCACTGCGCCCATTTCCCGCAGTGGCTTGGCCACGCGGTTCATCGGGCGTTTGGACAGCGATGCATCACCGGTCAACACACTGTCAAAGCGCTGCGCCGCGAGCAACCCGGACAGCAAACGCATCGACGTACCGGAGTTACCCAGGTAGATCGGCCCCGGCGCCGGCTGCAAACCGTGCAAACCCACGCCATGAATCGTCACGCGCCCATGGTGCGGCCCTTCAATCACAACGCCCATGTCACGAAACGCTTGCAGGGTTGCCAGGGCATCTTCGCCTTCAAGGAAACCTTCGACTTCGGTCACGCCGTCGGCCAATGAACCCAGCATGATCGAACGATGGGAGATCGACTTGTCGCCCGGCACCCGGATCTGCCCGCTCAAGCGGCCGCCCGGGTTGGCGAGAAAGGTCTGCTCATTGGCGTTCACAGCGGTTTCCATGTAGGCCCGGCGCGCCAGGATCTTGCTGAAATGCTCACGCGCAACCCGCGCACGGGTGAACACGCCCAATAATTGATGGCCATCACCCGCATCAACCGCATCGCGCAAGGCGTCGAGGTCACTGCGGAAGGTGTCCAGGGTGCGCAACACAGCTTCACGATTGGCGAGGAAGATGTCGTGCCACATCACCGGATCACTGCCGGCAATCCGCGTGAAATCGCGAAAACCACCGGCGGCGTAACGGAAAATCTCAAGGTTTTCATTGCGCTTGGCCAGAGAATCCACCAAGCCAAAGGCCAGCAAGTGCGGCAAATGGCTGGTCGCCGCCAACACTTCGTCGTGGCGCTCGACCTGCATGTGCTCGACATCCGCGCCCAACTCGCGCCACAGACGATCCACCACCGCCAAGGCCGCCGGATCGGTCTGCTCAAGCGGGGTCAGAATCACCTTATGGCGACGGAACAACTGCGCATTGGACGCCTCGACGCCGCTCTGCTCGGAACCGGCAATCGGATGGCCCGGCACAAAACGCGCCGGCATGCCGCCAAAGGCGAGTTTGGCGGCGCGCACCACATTGCCTTTGGCACTGCCGACGTCCGTGAGGATCGCCTGCCCAAGGTCCATGCCGGCCAGCAAGGCCAGCAACTTCTCCATCGCCAGAATCGGCACGGCGAGCTGGATCACATCCGCGCCCTGGCACGCCAGCGCCAGGTCTGCCTCACAGCGGTCCACCACGCCCAGCTCCACCGCCAGCTTGCGCGATTGCGGGTCCAGGTCCACACCGACCACCTCGCCACACAGCCCGCTTTCACGCAGGCCTTTGGCGAAGGAGCCACCGATCAACCCCAGGCCGACCACCACCAGGCGACCGATCATAGGCACAGCAGGTTGCAATGCAGTGACATCAACCACGAGCCAGAACCTTGGCCAACGCCTCCAGGAAGCGACTGTTTTCGGCCGGCAAGCCAATGGTGATACGCAGGTGGTTCGGCATGCCGTAGTTGGCCACCGGGCGCACGATCACGCCTTCGCGCAGCAGGCCCTGGAACACCGGCGCGGCGACTTGGCCGAGGTCCACACAAATGAAGTTGCCCTTGGAAGGAATCCAGCCCAGGCCCAGCTCACGGAAACCTTCCTGCAGCTGCAGCATGCCGCTTTCGTTGATGCGACGGCCTTCTTCGAGGTACTCGGCATCCTTGACCGCCGCACACGCCGCCGCCAACGCCAGGCTGTTGACGTTGAACGGCTGGCGCACACGGTTGAGCACATCGGCAACCACCGCGGTGGACAAGCCGTAACCCACGCGCAGCGATGCCAGGCCGTAGGCCTTGGAGAAGGTGCGCGACACCAGCAGGTTCGGGTAAGCCGCCAGGAAGTCCAGGCCGTCCGGCAGGTCGCTGCCTTCGGCGTACTCGATGTAGGCTTCGTCCAGCACCACCAGCACGTGCTCGGGCACGTCCTGCAGGAAGTCGTTCAGCGCCTGGGCGTCGAACCAGGTGCCGGTCGGGTTGTTCGGGTTGGCGATAAACACCACGCGGGTTTGCGCGTCGATGGCCGCCAGCATGGCCGGCAGGTCATGGCCCCAATCCTTGGCAGGAATGACGCGGGCGTCAGCCCCCACAGCCTGGGTCACGATCGGGTAGACGGCGAACGCGTGCTCGCTGAACACCGCATTCAGGCCTGGCGCCAGGTACGCACGGCCGACCAGCTCAAGAATGTCGTTGGAACCGTTGCCCAGGGTTACCTGGTTCAGCTCGACGCGGCAGTTCTCGGCCAGCAGCGACTTGAGGGCGAAGCCATTACCGTCCGGGTAGCGGGTCAGCTCAGTCAGTTCCTCACGAATCGCCGCCAATACTTTTGGGCTTGGGCCCAGCGGGTTTTCGTTACTGGCCAGCTTTACGATCTTCGACGGGTCCAGGTTCAACTCACGCGCCAGCTCGTCCACAGGCTTGCCTGGAACGTAAGGCGACAGTTGTTGCACGCCCGGCTGAGCCAGGGCGAGGAAGTTGCCACTCATGTTAAAGCCTCACAAAACCGCTTTCGGGTAAGAGCCCAGCACCTTGAGTGCCACGGCTTCCTGACTGATTTTCTCCAGCACCCCTTTGACCAGCGGGTCGCGGTGGTGGCCGATGAAGTCGATAAAGAACACATAAGTCCATTTACCGCTGCGCGAAGGGCGAGTTTCGATTCGCGTCAGGTCAATCCCGTTATCGTGGAACGGCACCAGCAGCTCATGCAGCGCGCCGGGCTTGTTGCTCATGGAGACGATGATCGAGGTTTTGTCGTCGCCGGTCGGCGGCACTTCCTGGCTGCCGATCATCAAGAAGCGCGTGGAGTTATCCGGGCGGTCTTCGATTTTTTCGGCCAGGCGCGTCAGGCCATACAGGCCCGCAGCCATGTCACCGGCGATGGCCGCCGAATTCCACTCACCCTTGACCCGCTTGGCCGCTTCGGCGTTGCTGGACACCGCCACGCGCTCGACATTCGGGTAATGCGCGTCCAGCCACTTGCGGCACTGGGCCAGCGATTGGGCGTGGGAGTAGATACGGCTGATGCTGTCGGTCTTGGTGTTCTCGCCCACCAGCAGGTGGTGGTGGATACGCAGTTCGACTTCACCGCAGATCACCATGTCGTGCTCAAGGAAGCTGTCCAGCGTGTGGTTGACCGCGCCTTCGGTGGAGTTTTCCACCGGCACCACGCCAAAATTCACCGCACCGGCCGCCACTTCGCGGAACACTTCATCGATGGCCGCCATCGGTTTGCTGATCACCGCGTGGCCAAAATGCTTCATGGCCGCTGCCTGGGTGAAGGTGCCTTCCGGGCCGAGGTACGCCACCTTAAGTGGCTGCTCCAGCGCCAGGCACGACGACATGATTTCACGGAACAACCGCGCCATCTCTTCGTTGCCCAACGGGCCTTTGTTGCGCTCCATCACGCGCTTGAGCACCTGGGCTTCGCGCTCAGGCCGGTAGAACACCGGCACTTCGCCTTCAGCCAGGGACGCCATTTTCACGCGGGCGACTTCCTGGGCGCAGCGCGCACGCTCACTGATCAGCTCCAGGACTTTCTCGTCCAGGCTGTCAATACGTACACGCAGGGCCTTGAGTTCTTGCTCAGACATTAGCCGTGTTCCTTTTCGAACTCTGCCATGTAGGCAACCAGCGCGTTGATCGCGTGGATGTCGACAGCGTTGTAGATGGAGGCGCGCATGCCACCGACCGAACGGTGGCCCTTGAGGTTCAGCAGGCCACGTGCGTCGGCACCGGCCAGGAATGGCTTGTCCAGGCGGTCATCGGCCAGGCGGAACGGCACGTTCATCCACGAGCGGTCGGTGAGGTTGATCGGGTTGCTGTACAGGCCGCTGGCGTCGATGAAGTCGTACAGGGTGCGCTTCTTCTCTTCGTTGAGCTTGCCCATGGCGGCAACACCACCCTGCTCTTTCAGCCATTCAAACACCAGGCCCGACAGGTACCAGGCGAACGCCGGCGGCGTGTTGTACATCGAGCCATTATCGGCCGCGACCTTGTAGTTGAGCATGGTCGGGCACAGCGAACGCGCGCGGCCCAGCAGGTCTTCGCGGACGATGTTGACCAGGATGCCGCTCGGGCCGATGTTCTTCTGCGCACCGGCGTAGATCATGCCGTATTTGGACACATCGATCGGGCGCGAGAGGATGTCCGAAGACATGTCGCACACCAACGGCACGTCACCCACTTCCGGCACCCAGTCAAACTCCAGGCCGCCGATGGTTTCGTTGGCGACGTAGTGTACGTAGGCCGCGTCTTTGGACAGCTTCCACTCGTTCTGACCCGGAATGGCGAAGTAATCGTACGGCTTGGCGGTACCCGCCACGTTGACGTGACCGTAGCGCGAGGCCTCTTCAATCGCCTTCTGACCCCAGATACCCGTGTCGATATAGTCGGCAGTGCCGTCTTCCGGCAGCAGGTTCAGCGGAATCTGGGCGAACTGCTGGCTCGCGCCGCCTTGCAGGAACAGCACCTTGTAGTTGGAAGGGATGTCCAGCAAGTCGCGCAGATCCTGCTCGGCCTTGGTGGCGATGGACACAAACTCATCGCTGCGATGGCTCATTTCCATCACGGAGAGGCCTTTTCCATGCCAGTCGAGGAGTTCACCCTGCGCACGCTGCAGGACTGCTTCAGGAAGCGCCGCGGGACCGGCACAGAAGTTATAGGCTCTCTTGCTCACATCCAATCTCACTCTGATCTGGTTGGGGCTGCAATCATGTTCGGCAACGGCCTTGCGCTGGCGCGAGCCCTTGTGGGAGCTGGCTTGCCTGCGATACAGGCACCTCGGTAGTTGCAGTGATACCGCGGTGATGCTATCGCAGGCAAGCCAGCTCCCACAGGGATCGAAGCCAGACCAAGGACCTGTGTTTCAAAGGGGACACAAACAACAAGGGGGCGAATCTTCATCCGCCCCCTGTGTGTCCGCTTATTCCTGCGGTTCTTCTTCGTCTGCGGCAGCATCGAGGGTTGGCTCGTCGACGTTGTCATCGCCGGTTGCGATCACCTCGCCATCGAACACTGCACCGTCTTCGCCTTCCAGCTCTTCGCCTTCGACTTCCGATGGCTCCTGAACGCGCTCCAGGCCTACCAGCGTTTCGTCGCTGGCCAGCTTGATCAGCGTCACGCCCTGGGTGTTACGGCCCAGGCTCGACACTTCAGCCACACGGGTACGCACCAGAGTGCCCTGGTCAGAAATCAGCATGATCTCCTCACCATCAAGCACCTGCACCGCGCCAACCAGACGGCCGTTGCGGTCGTTGCTGACCATGGCGATTACGCCCTGGCCGCCACGCTTGTACTCCGGGAACTCGCTGATGGCGGTCCGCTTGCCATAACCACGCGCCGAAGCGGTGAGGATCTGGCTGCCTTCTTCCGGGATCAGCATCGAAATCAGCTTCTGCCCTTCCGGCAGACGCATACCGCGCACACCGCGAGCGGTACGGCCCATGGCGCGAACGTCGGATTCCTTGAAGCGTGTCACTTTGCCGCCATCGGAGAACAGCATGACTTCACGCTCGCCATCGGTGATGGCCGCAGAGATCAATACGTCGCCTTCGTCCAGCTCCAGGGCGATCAGGCCCACGCTGCGCTGGCGGCTGAAGGATTCCAGCGGAGTCTTCTTCACGGTGCCTTTGGCGGTGGCCATGAAGATGAAGTGACCTTCGGTGTATTCCTCAACCGGCAGCATGGTGGTGATGTATTCATCACTGTCCAGCGGCAGCAGGTTAACCAACGGACGACCACGGGCAGCGCGGGAGGCTTCCGGAATCTCGTAGGTCTTGAGCCAGTACACCTTGCCTTTGCTGGAGAACAGCAACAGCGTGGTGTGGCTGTTGGCAACCAGCAGGTGAGCGATGTAGTCCTCATCCTTCACGCCGGTAGCCGATTTACCTTTACCGCCACGACGCTGAGCCTGGTACGCAGCCAAGGGCTGGGTCTTGGCGTAGCCACCGTGGGAAATGGTCACCACACGTTCTTCTTCCGGGATCATGTCACCCAGGGTCAGGTCGAGGCGCGCATCGAGGATTTCGGTGCGGCGCACGTCGCCGTATTCGGCACGGATCACTTCCAGTTCTTCGCGGATCACTTCCATCAGGCGCACAGCGCTGTTGAGGATGCGGATCAGCTCGCCGATCTGGTTGAGAATCTCCTGGTACTCGGCCAGCAGTTTCTCGTGCTCCAGGCCGGTCAGACGGTGCAAACGCAGTTCCAGAATGGCCTGGGCCTGTTCCGGCGACAGGAAGTACTTGCCGTCGCGCAGGCCGTATTGCGGGTCCAGGGTCTCCGGGCGGCACGAATCGGCACCGGCACGTTCAACCATCGCCACGACAGCGCTGGATTCCCACGGCATCTTGATCAGCGCTTCCTTGGCTTCCGACGGCGTCGGCGAAGCCTTGATCAGCGCGATCACCGGGTCGATGTTCGACAGCGCTACCGCCTGGCCTTCCAGGATGTGGCCGCGCTCGCGGGCCTTGCGCAGTTCGAACACGGTGCGGCGGGTGACCACTTCGCGGCGGTGACGCACGAAGGCTTCGAGCAGGTCCTTGAGGTTCAGGATGCGCGGGCGGCCGTCGATCAAGGCCACTACGTTGATACCAAACACGCTTTGCAGCTGGGTCTGGGCGTAGAGGTTGTTGAGGATCACCTCAGGCACTTCGCCACGACGCAGCTCGATCACCACGCGCATACCGTCTTTGTCAGACTCGTCGCGCAGTTCGGTGATGCCTTCGAGCTTCTTCTCTTTAACCAGCTCGGCGATCTTCTCGATCAAACGCGCCTTGTTCAACTGGTACGGGAGTTCGGTAATGACGATCTGCTGGCGGCCACCGACCTTGTCGATGTCTTCGATCATCGAGCGGGCGCGCATATAAATGCGGCCACGGCCGGTACGATAGGCTTCGATGATGCCGGCACGACCGTTGATGATCGCGGCAGTCGGGAAGTCCGGACCGGGGATGTATTGCATCAGCTCATCGACGGTCAGCTCAGGGTTGTCGATGAGGGCCAGGCAACCGTCGATGACTTCACCGAGGTTGTGCGGCGGGATGTTGGTGGCCATGCCCACGGCAATACCGCTGGAACCGTTGACCAGCAGGTTGGGAATACGGGTTGGCATGACAGCCGGGATCATTTCGGTGCCGTCGTAGTTCGGCACCCAGTCCACGGTTTCTTTATGCAGGTCAGCCAGCAGCTCGTGCGCCAGCTTAGTCATGCGTACTTCGGTGTATCGCATGGCCGCAGCGTTGTCGCCGTCGACCGAACCGAAGTTGCCCTGGCCGTCTACCAGCAGGTAGCGCAGGGAAAACGGCTGGGCCATCCGAACGATGGTGTCGTACACCGCAGTGTCGCCGTGAGGGTGATACTTACCGATCACGTCACCGACAACACGGGCAGATTTCTTGTACGGCTTGTTCCAGTCGTTACCCAGCTCGCTCATCGCGAACAGCACACGCCGGTGCACGGGCTTCAAGCCATCGCGCGCATCAGGCAGTGCCCGACCGACAATTACGCTCATTGCGTAGTCGAGGTAGGACTGTTTCAGCTCGTCTTCGATATTGACCGGGAGGATTTCTTTGGCCAGTTCGCCCATGAGAAGCCTGATTCCTTTTTCGGGTGAAACCTCGTCACATCCATATGGGACGAACGAAGCTCGCCGTTGCTGGCAGAGTGCCTGACAACGACTTACGACAAATCAACGAGTTATGACACGGATCTGCACGTTATGGGCAACCCCTCGGGGCGGCCCTGGAAACCGCCGGATGTTATCACAATCGCCGCCACGCACCTATCCCCCTGATGCGCATGGAGGCTAGTAATTTGACGGATGACAGGCTTGAGAGGGACGAGAGAGGCTCAGAGCGGGGTGGGTGCCGTTTTTTGAGGCTGGATCCAAGGGTTTTATTGACTTACAGGGCCAATCGCGGGCAAGCCCGCTCCCACATGTTGGCCTGCGAGCACCGTAAGTGTGGGAGCTGGCTTGCCTGCGATAGCGATCCAACAGCCACCAAAGCCCTCAATGCAGGCGCTTACGGCACATCAACTTGGCCAGCTTGGCAGTATCAGGCCGTTCGACAATGCCTTTTTCGGTCACGATCACATCAATCAGGTCCGCCGGCGTCACATCGAAGACAGGATTAAACGCCGCAACCTCCAACCGCTGACCGTTAACCTCCAGCAACTCCGCCGCATCACGCTCTTCCAGGCTGACATCATCACCGGTGGCCATCATCAAATCGAGCGTCGAACTGGGCGCCACCACCATAAAACGCACGCCGTGGTGCATGGCACACACCGCCAATTGATAAGTGCCGATCGGGCCGATCACATCACCATTGGCCGCAATGCAGTCGGCGCCGACCACGACCCAGGTCACGCCTTTGGTCTTGAGGATATGCGCACCGGCCGAGTCAGCATTGACCGTGGCCGGGATGCCATCACCCGCCAACTCCCACGCGGTCAGCCGCGAACCTTGCAGCCAGGGGCGGGTTTCATTGACGTAGACATGCTCGACCAAACCCTCCAGGAACGCCGCGCGGATCACCCCAAGGGCCGTGCCCACGCCGCCAGTGGCCAGGGCGCCCGCATTGCCATGGGTGAGGATCGCCTGGGCGTTGCCCTGGTGCTTGCGAATGCGCTCGAGGCCCAATTGGGCCATGACCAGGTTGGCTTCGCGGTCGCTTTCATGGATCGCAATGGCTTCGGTTTCCAGCACCGCCAGCGGGTCGGCGTGTTTTTTGACCCGATCCAGGCGGTCACGCATGCGCTTCAAGGCCCAGAACAGGTTCGCGGCGGTCGGACGGCTATCGGCCAGCAATGCGTAGTCTTCTTCCCATGCCGCCTGCCAGTTACCGCCCTCGGCGATCCGCTCGCGGGCGGCCAGCACCAGGCCGTAGGCAGCACTGATGCCGATAGCCGGCGCGCCACGCACAGTCATGCTGCGAATGGCTTGGGCGACTTCAGCCGCCGTGGTGCAGGCCACCCAGGTTTCCCGCGAGGGCAAGGCACGCTGATCGAGCAGGTGCAGTGCGCCATCACGCCAATCGATGGCCTTCACTTTCTCTGCAGCTAACAGTCGGTCGCGCATCCCTTACCCCGCACTCATGAACAAAAGCCGCCGATTATAGCGATCCGCCAGCCAGGACGCTCGGGTATACTTCGCCCTTCTTTTATAGCTGCCTGGGAAGAAGCCTGCGATGACCTCCACTGCCGCCCCGCTCGACTTATTGCTGCTGCCAACCTGGCTGGTACCTGTCGAACCCGCTGGCGTGGTGCTCAAGGAGCACGGCCTGGGCATCCGTGACGGGCGCATTGCGTTTATCGGGCCACGGGCGGCGGCCTTGAAGCTGACAGCCAGCGAAGTGCGCGAGTTGCCGGGCATGCTGCTCAGCCCCGGTTTGATCAACGCCCACGGCCACGCGGCGATGAGCCTGTTTCGCGGCTTGGCCGACGATCTGCCGCTGATGACCTGGCTGGAAAAACACATCTGGCCCGCCGAAGCCAAATGGGTCGATGAAGCCTTCGTGCGCGACGGCACCGACCTGGCCATCGCCGAACAGCTCAAGGGCGGCATCACCTGCTTCTCGGACATGTACTTCTACCCCAAGGTCGCCAGCGACTGCGTACACAACAGCGGCATGCGCGCGCAGATCGCGCTGCCGATCCTCGACTTCCCGATCCCAGGCGCCAGCAGCGCTGATGAGGCGATTCGCCAGGGCGTGGAGCTGTTCGGCGACCTCAAGCACCACCCGCGTATCAAGATCACCTTCGGCCCTCACGCGCCCTACACCGTGAGCGACGCCAACCTGGAAAAAATCCGCGTGATTGCCGAAGAACTGGACGCCGCCATCCATATGCATGTGCACGAAACCGCCTTCGAAGTGCAACAAGCCGTGGACAAGACCGGCGAACGCCCACTGGCGCGCCTGGGCCGTCTGGGCCTGCTCGGCCCACGCTTCCAGGCCGTTCATATGACCCAAATCAGCGAGGACGACCTGGCTTTGCTGGTAGAAAGCAACACCAGCGTCATCCATTGCCCGGAATCGAACCTGAAACTGGCCAGCGGCTTTTGCCCGGTAGAGCGTCTGTGGCAGGCTGGCGTGAACGTGGCCATCGGCACCGACGGCGCGGCCAGCAACAATGACCTCGACCTGTTGGGCGAAACCCGCACGGCGGCGATGCTGGCCAAGGCTGTCGCGGGCTCGGCCACTGCCCTGGACGCCCATCGCGCCCTGCGCATGGCTACGCTCAACGGGGCGCGTGCCATGGGCCTGGACAGCGAGATTGGCTCGCTCGAAGTCGGCAAGGCGGCGGATATCGTCGCATTCGATCTTTCGGGGCTGGCGCAACAACCGATCTACGACCCGGTCTCAACGCTTATATATGCCACCGGACGCGAGTGTGTGAAACACCTTTGGGTCGCCGGCAAGCAGTTGCTCGACGACCGGCGATTGACCCGCATGGATGAACAACAGTTGACCGCCACGGCCATCGCCTGGGGCCAACGGATCAGCGGGCACAGCGAATAACGAAGGTCTTGAACCGCGCCGTTCAGGACTGAATAACCGATTTATCAGATTTAGAGGATTCACCATGAGCAACGTCGACCACGCCGAAATCGCCAAGTTTGAAGCCCTGGCCCACCGCTGGTGGGACCGCGAAAGCGAGTTCAAACCCCTGCACGACATCAACCCGCTGCGCGTCAACTGGATTGACGAGCGCGTCAACCTGGCCGGCAAGAAGGTGCTGGACGTCGGTTGCGGCGGCGGCATCCTCAGCGAAGCCATGGCCCAGCGCGGCGCCACCGTGATGGGCATCGACATGGGCGAAGCGCCGCTGGCCGTGGCCCAACTGCACCAGCTGGAATCCGGCGTGAGCGTCGAATACCGCCAGATCACCGCCGAAGCTCTGGCCGAAGAGATGCCCGAGCAGTTCGACGTGGTTACTTGCCTTGAGATGCTCGAGCACGTGCCAGACCCATCCTCGGTGATCCGCGCCTGCTTCCGTATGGTCAAGCCGGGCGGCCAGGTGTTCTTCTCCACCATCAACCGCAACCCCAAGGCCTACCTGTTCGCGATCATCGGCGCCGAATACATCATGAAGCTGCTGCCGCGTGGCACCCACGACTTCAAGAAATTCATCCGCCCAAGCGAGCTGGGCGCCTGGAGCCGTCAGGCCGGGCTGACCGTCAAGGACATCATCGGCCTGACCTACAACCCGCTGACCAAGCACTACAAGCTGGCGAGCGACGTGGACGTCAACTACATGATCCAGACCCTGCGCGAGGAGTAAGCCTGTGAAGTTGCGAGCAGTTCTCTTCGACATGGACGGCACCTTGCTGGACACCGCGCCGGACTTTATCGCGATCTGCCAGGCCATGCGCACCGACCGAGGCCTGGAGCCGATCAACCCCCAGCACATCCGCGATGAAATTTCCGGCGGGGCACGGGCGATGGTCGCCGTGACCTTCTCGATGGACCCCGAATCGCCTGGCTTTGAAGCGTTGCGCCTGGAATTCCTGGAGCGCTATCTCAAGGGCTGCGCAATCCACAGCAAACTGTTCGACGGCATGGCCGAGTTACTGGAAGACATCGAGAAATCCAAACTGGTCTGGGGCGTGGTCACCAACAAACCGTTGCGCTTTGCCGAACCGATCATGCAGCAACTGGGCCTGGCCGAGCGTTCGGCACTGCTGATCTGCCCGGACCACGTGAAGAACAGTAAGCCCGACCCCGAGCCGCTGATCCTGGCGTGCAAGATGCTCGACCTGGACCCGGCCAGCGTGCTGTTCGTGGGCGATGACCTGCGCGATATCGAGTCTGGCCGCGACGCTGGCACCCGCACCGCAGCGGTCACCTTCGGCTACATCCACCCGGACGACAACCCACGCAACTGGGGCGCCGACGTGGTAGTGGACCACCCGCTGGAACTGCGCAAGGTGCTGGATAACGCACTGTGCAGCTGCTGATTGTTCGAGCACTGAGATCACTGTGGGAGCTGGCTTGCCTGCGATAGCGGCCTGCCAGCCAGCACTTGCGGTGACTGATACTCCGCCATCGCAGGCAAGCCAGCTCCCACATGAAATGGATTCCACTTCAAGGCCTGTTTCAGCTTGAATTCTGTCGAGGTTTTTTATGTTTGATTACTCCGCACGTCCAGAACTGCTCAAAGACCGGGTGATCCTGGTGACCGGTGCCGGTCGCGGGATCGGCGCGGCGGCGGCAAAAACCTATGCCGCCCATGGCGCTACCGTGCTGTTGCTGGGCAAGACCGAAGCCAACCTGGCCCAGGTGTATGACGAGATCGAAGCGGCCGGTCAGCCGCAGCCGGTGGTGATCCCGTTCAACCTGGAAACCGCCCTGCCCCATCAATACGATGAGCTGGCAGCGATGATCGAAAAAGAATTCGGTCGCCTCGACGGCCTGCTGCACAATGCCTCGATCATTGGCCCACGCACGCCGATCGAGCAGTTGTCCGGTGAGAATTTCATGCGCGTGATGCACGTAAACGTCAACGCGATGTTCATGCTGACCAGCACATTATTGCCACTGCTCAAGCTGTCCCAGGATGCGTCGGTGGTGTTCACCTCCAGCAGCGTCGGGCGCAAGGGCCGGGCGTACTGGGGCGCTTATGGGGTGTCGAAGTTTGCCACCGAAGGCTTGATGCAAACCCTGGCCGACGAGCTGGAAGATGTGGCATCGGTACGCTCCAACAGCATCAACCCGGGCGGCACACGCACCAGCATGCGTGCCCAGGCGTATCCGGGGGAAAACCCGATGGAAAGGCCTGCACCGGAAGACATCATGCCGGTGTACCTGTACCTGATGGGGCAGGACAGTGCGGGGATCAATGGGCAGGCGTTTGATGCGCAGTAAGCACTGACACTGTTCACCTGAAACCCCAATGTGAAACTGGGTTCATGTGGGAGCTGGCTTGTGTGGGAGCTGGCTTGCCTGCGATGCGGGCAACTCGGTCTATCTGTTAAACCGAGTTGATACCATCGCAGGCAAGCCAGCTCCCACATTTGCTTAGCGGTGACCGTTAGTTCTTCACCACTTCCTCAAGGGTAAAACGCCCCAGCGGGTTCTGCAGGAAGTTGCTCACGTTCTTGCGTGAGATGTTGATGTACGGGCTGTAGTACAGGTCAATCCAGTTCACATCCTGCTTCGCCAGCTTCTGCAACTCCACATACATCTGCTCACGCTTGGCCGGGTCGGCCTCGATCCGCGCCTGCGCTACCAGTTCCTTGACCTTGTCGTTCTTGTAGCGGGTCATGTAGTTCTGGTTGGTGTCATGGCCGAGCACGAAAGTGGTCTTCTGGTCCGGGTCGAGGATGTCGTTGGTCCAGTACATCACCGAAATATCGTACTCACCGTCCACCAGCATCTGCCAGCTTTGGGTCGGGTCGACCTTTTGCAGGTTGGCGGTCACGCCGACCTTGGCCAACTGGTCCTTGATGATCACCGCAATCTGCTCGTCAGCTTCGTTGCCGGCGTTGACCACGTAGTTGAGTTTCAAGTCCTTGGCACCAGCCTCTTCCAGCAGTTTCTTGGCGGCGGCTGGGTCATACGGGCGTTGCAGGTTGTTGGCGTAGTGGTACAGCGAGCCTTTGGGGATGTAGGAATAGGCCACGGTGCCTTGGCCGTACGTGGCGCTCTTGACCAGCGACTGCTTGTCGATGGCCATGTCCAGCGCCTCGCGCACCTGCGGCTTGGCCAGCAGGCCGTGGGCGTGGTTGATCAGCAGGTGATCTTCGCGGGTCGACGGGTCGGCATGGATCACCACGCTTTTGTCTTTCTTCAGCTCTTCCACGCGGGAGAACGGCACGAAGATCGCCGTGTCCAGCTCGTTGTTCTGCACCATGCGCATGCGCGTGTTGTCGTCGGTGACCGAGACCCACTCCACGCCATCCAGGCTCACGTTCCTGGCCTGCCAGAAGTTCGGGTTCTTTTTGAGGATCACGCGGTCGCCCTTGCGCCACTCCTCCACGGTAAACGCGCCGGAGGTCACCGGGTTTTCCGAGTAGGCGTCTTCGCCCATCGTGGTCATGGCTTTTTGCGACAGGATCGATACCGTCGGCGAGGCCAGTTGCGAGAGGAAGGCCACAGCCGGGGTTTTAAGGGTGACCACCAGGGTCTGCGGGTCGCTGGCCTTGGCCGTGTTGATCAGGCTGAACGGATCTGCCCACAGCGACGCTTTGTTGTCGCGGATGCGCAACAGGCTGAACGCCGCGTCATCGGCGGTGATCGCCGAGCCATCGGAGAACTTGGCGTCACGCAGCTTGAAGGTGTAGGTCAGGCCGTCCTTGGAAATCTCCCAGCTTTCGGCCAGGCCCGGTTCCATCTTGGTGCCCAGGTTATCCACGCGCACCAAGGTGTCGTAGACGTTGGCGAACACCCACGTGTCGCGGTTCTGTGCGCTTTTGATCGGGTCGAACGTGGTGCTGTCTTCACGGCAGCCGATGGTCAGCACGCCGGCGGCGTGGGCCAGCCCAGCAGTGAGGGACCAGGCGGTCAATGTAGCGGCGGCGAGCAACTTCAAGTGGCGCGATTGCATGTCATAACTCCTTGTTCATGAATGGCAGAAGTGGGTCAAAACAGAGGTTCTTCAAGCACGCAACTGTACCGATGCTCGTGCAGGTAATGGGTCGGCGGCAACACCACGGAACACATCGTCCGGGCGTGCCGGCAACGCGGGTGAAAGGCGCAGCCGGTGGGCAACTTCAGCGGGCTCGGCGGCTCACCGGGCAACGGTTCTGCGGGCAACGGCCGGTGCGGATCAATCTCGGGAATCGCCTCGATCAATGCCGCCGTATACGGATGGCGTGGCGCAGTAAACACTGCTTCCACTGGCCCTTCTTCGACGATTTTGCCCAGGTACATCACCGCCACGCGGTCGCACAGGCGCCGCACGATGGCCAGGTCATGGGCGATAAACAGAATCGCCAGGTTCATGCGCTGTTGCAGCGCCAGCAACAGGTTGATGATCTGGCCCTGAATCGACACATCCAGTGCCGCCACGCATTCATCGGCAATGATCAGACGCGGCTCCACCGCCAGGGCGCGGGCGATGCCGACGCGCTGGCACTGGCCACCGCTGAGGGAGCCGGGTTTACGGCTGGCGAGTTCAGGGCGCAGGCCCACCAGGTCAAGCAGCTCGACCACGCGAGCCGGTATCTGCTCCGGGGCGATCTTGCGCTGCACCCGCAGCACTTCGGCAAGGGTTTCGCCAATGCTGTGTCGCGGGTTCAGGGCAGCGTAGGGGTCTTGGAAAATCATTGCGGTTTCATGCCGCAGGCGGGCGATGTCGATAGCACTGCCCCGCGCCATGTCGACGCCATCGAACAACACCTGCCCGGCGCTGATCGGGGTGAGGTGCAGAATTGCCCGCCCCAGCGTGCTTTTGCCACTGCCGGACTCGCCCACCAACCCCAGGGTTTGACCTGCGGTCAGGTTGAGCGACACACCATTGACCGCCCTCACCCACTGTTTATTAAGGCCCAACACACCCGTGCCGGACGCGGCAAACCGCACCTCCAGGTCCTTGATCTGCAACAGGCTCATGGGCGCTCTCCCAGCGGATAGTGGCAGGCTACGCGCGCACCTTCGGGCAGCAGCTCAGTGCACAACGCCGCCACTTGCGGGCAGCGCGGGTTGAAGCGGCAACCGTCGGGCAAGGCATCCAGTAACGGCGGCTGGCCAGGGATGGTGCGCAGCAAGGCGTGGCCGCTGCTGTGGGCGGGTTGGCAATCGATAAGGCCAGCGGTGTACGGGTGTTGTGGATGGGCCAGCACGTCGTATTTGCTCGCGTGCTCGCACAGGCGTCCGGCGTACATCACCGCGATGGAATCACAGGTCTGCGCCACCACGCCGAGGTCATGGGTGATCATGATGATCGCCAGGCCACGCTGGTCTCGCAGCTCCAGCAGCAGGCGCAGGATCTGCGCCTGCACCGTCACGTCCAGCGCGGTGGTCGGCTCGTCGGCAATCAGCACTTGCGGGTTGCAACCCAGGGCCACGGCGATCATCGCGCGCTGGCGCATGCCGCCGGAGAACTCATGGGGGTAGTTGTCGACCCGCGCCTTGGGATCGGGAATACCGACCTGGCGCAACACCTCGATGGCTTGCAGGCGTGCGTCTTTTTTCGACGCGCCCTGATGCAAACGGATACCTTCGGCAATCTGCTCGCCGATGCGCATCAACGGGTCCAGGTGACTGCTGGGGTTCTGGAAAATCATGCCCAGTTGCCCACCGCGCACGGCGCGCATGCCAGCCTCATCGAGTTGCAACAGGTCGCGACCGGCCAGGCGCACGGCGCCGCCTTGCACCCGCAGGTTGGGCGACGGCAACAGGCGCATCAGGGCGCGACAGGCCAGGGTCTTGCCCGAGCCGCTTTCACCTACCAGGCCGAGGATTTCTCCTTCGGCCAAATCAAAGGACACACGATCAACCAGCGTGACCTCACGCCCGCCATTGTTGGCGATCACGCTGAGGTCCTGCACCTGAAGCAGGCTCATGAACGATCCCCCAACACTTGCGCCACACCATCGGCGAGCAGGCTGAAACCCATGGCCAGGGTCACAATGGCCAGGCCCGGGAAGGTGCAAAGCCACCAGGCGGTGGTGATAAACGCCTGCCCTTCGGCGACCATCGTGCCCCACTCCGCCGTCGGCGGTTGCACGCCCAGGCCCAGGTAGCTCACGGCGGCGCCGTTGAGCAGCACCAGCACGGCGTCGGACATCGAAAACACAATCGAGCCAAACATCGCGTTGGGCAATAAGTGCCGGAACAGAATGCGCCCATGGCCAAAGCCCAGGCTCTTGGCGGCCAGGGCGAAGTCGCTTTCCTTGAGCACCAGGATCTGCGAGCGGATCAACCGCGCATACGACACCCAGCCCACCAACGCCATGGCGATATAAAAACTCTGCAAGCCTGGCCCAAGGATGGCCATGATCGCCAGCATCAGCACCAGGAACGGGAACGCCAGCACCACGTCGATCACGCGCATGCACACGCTGTCGAAACGCCCGCCGATGTAGCCGGAAACGGCGCCGATAAAAGTGCCGATCAGGAACGGGAAGATCACGCCGATAACGGCCAATTGCAGGTCAATCCGCGCGCCCCAGATCACCCTCGAAAGGATGTCTCTGCCGTAGTTATCCGTGCCAAATGGATGGGAAAGGCTGGGCGCCAGCAAACTCAGATCGGTGTTCTGCGCAATCGGGTCATACGGCGCGATCCACGGCGCGAATAACGCCAGGGCCAGCCACATAAACAGGATCAACAGCCCCCACGCAGCGGTCAGCCGACCATTGCGAAAACCAAACCGCAGGCGCAAACGCCACGGCGCAATCAGTGGGCGGCTGCTCATTGCATCTTCACCCGTGGGTCGAGGGCCACGGTCGCCACGTCCGCGACGAAGTTAACCACCACCGTCGCACACGCCAGCACCATCGCCACGCCCTGTACCACCATGTAGTCGCGGGTAAAAATGCCGCGCACCAATAATTGGCCGATGCCGGGAATCGCGAACAGGCTTTCGATCACCACCGTGCCGCTGATCAGCCAGCCGATATTCACCGCCAGCAGGTTAACCGTCGGCACCAGGGAATTGGGTAACACATGCCGACGAAACACCGCCGCCTCGGATAACCCGCGTGCGCGGGCAGCGGTGACATGGTCAGCCTGCAACTCCATCAGCATGCTCGCCCGCAGGTTGCGCACCAGCACCGCCGCCAGCGCCAGCGCAATGGTCAAGCACGGCAGGACCATGTGGTGGGCTTTATCTGTAAACGTGCGACCGTAGCCCGATACCGGGAACAAGCCCCACTTCACACTCAGCAACAAAATCAGCATCAAGCCCAGCCAGAAGGCCGGCATGCCCAGGCCGACCGTGGTGAACACGCGGATCAGGTTATCCGCCCAACCGCCTTTGTTGCGCGCCGCCACGGTGGCCAGCGGCACCGCGATCAACAGCGCCAGCAGCACACTGCCGAGCACCAGCACCAGCGTCGGCTCAATGCGGGTGACGATCAGTTTCAACGCGTCGACCTTATAGAGCAGTGACTGGCCGAGATCGCCCTTGAGCAGGTTCTTGAGGAAGTAGAAATATTGCAGCCACAAGGGCTGGTCCAGGCCGTATTGGGCGCGGATTTTCAGCAGCGCGTCCGGCGTGCTGCGCGAGCCCAGCAAGGCCCGCGCCGGGTCGCCGGGGATCGAGCGCACCAGCACAAAGGTGATCAGGCTGATGCCAAACAACACCGGCAGCAATTGCAGCGGCCGGGACAACACAAAACGGTAACGCGCAAGATTCATCCGTCAGCCTCGGTGGCGAGCGAGGAAGTCCAGCAGCACCGGGAAGTACGCATGGGGTTCCTCATAAAACGGCATATGGCTGCTGTTGGAGAATACATGCAACTCGGCGTGTGTGGCGGCGAGTTTCATGCGATGGGCACAGGCGGGTGTCAGTTCGTCGTGCTGGCCGGTGGTGATCAGGATCGGCATCTTGAAATCGGCCATCTCCGGGATGCGGTTCCAGTCCTTGAGGTTGCCGATATAGAGGAACTCGTTGGGGCCTTGCATGGTTTCGTAAGGCCCCATGTTCCAGTCGCCCAGGGAGCGCTTGACCGGCTCCGGCCATTCGTCCAGACGGCAGACGTGGCGGTAGTTGAGCAAGGTGATAGCGGCCTGGTACTGCGGATGATCGAGTGTGCCCATGGCTTCATGGCGCTGCATCATGGCCACGGTTTCGCTGCCGAGGGCACCGCGCAGGCGTTCGAGCTCCTGGGACAGGTGCGGAATATCGCCGACGGTGTTTTCCAGGATCAGGCTTTTCAGGGCGTCGGGATAGTGGATGGCGTACTCGATGCCCAACCAGCCGCCCCACGAATGCCCAAGCAGATGCACGCGGCCCAGGCCCAGTGCCTGGCGCACGGTTTCGACTTCTTCGACATAACGGCCAATTTCCCACAGGGAAACATCTGATGGTCTGGCTGATGCGCCCGTGCCAAGCTGATCGAATGCAACCACTCGCAGGTTATGCTCTTTGAGCCAGCCATGGGCGTCGCGCAAGTAGTCACACGGCAGGCCCGGGCCGCCGTTGAGACACAAGAGCACCTCATCGCCGTCGCCAAAGCTGTAGGCCACGAGGTTATGGCCATCGACCTGCACGTTGTATTGCTGGTCGGGGGCAATTTCACGCCACATACATACATTCCTTGTGTTGTATCGGCCTGGCAGGTAGCGGCCGTTTACAGGGCCAACACTACCGAGGATGCCGCGCGTCCATAACCTAGTAGTTCTTATAGGTTTGGCCTGGCAGTCCTTCGCCGGGGCGTGGCATTCTACTTGCCGCAAGTCGAGATTCAAATGAATTCGGGAGCAGAACGGATGCTGTCCAAACTTACTGCCTTCAACAACCGCCTCATGCCCGGCAGGAGCCTGGTTGAACAGGTGGACAACACGTTTGTCCTCGCCCAGCAGTTGGGCTTTGATGCGTTGGTGTATGACTACACGCCGGTGCCCATCGACCAGGACGGTTCGCTGATCACGCCTTCGGTGCTGGAGTCGCGTAACACGCCGTCGGACTGGCACGCATTATGGTGCAGCGAAGGTTTTTACCAGATCGACCCGGTGCAGCACCTGGCCTTGAGCACGGTGTCGCCGTTCGTGTGGTCCTATGAGGCCAAAGCCGACACTGCGCTGCAAAAGATCATCGACCCGTGCCATGCGCCCGTGTCCTCTTACCTGCATGAGCGCCAACTGACCTGCGGCGTCACCGTGCCGATCCACCTGCCGCGTGGCGGCTTCGCGTCGCTGACCGGCCTGCGCACCGGCAAGGCCAGCACGGTGCTGGAAGATGCCCAGCAAACCTTGACGGACTTCAGCCTGATCACCCATGCCTTGCAGGAAGCGGCCTACCCGCTGCTGAGCAAAGAGCTACGCACCTACCCGCACATCCATCTGACCAAACGCGAGCGCGAGTGCCTTAAATGGGCGGCCGAGGGCCTGACCGCCGCCGAGATCGCCACGCAGTTAAGCCGCTCACTGGCGGTGGTCACCCTGCACCTGGCCTCGGCCATGCACAAACTGGGTGCCAAGAACCGCGTACAGGCGGTGGTGCGCGCGACCCATTACCGCCTGCTCGAAGATTGATCCGTCGATAAAACCTAGCTGTTTTGCTAGTTACTTAAACGCTGCGTGCCGACTATCGTATCCCTGATCCTTTTTTTCAGAGCAGGGTACGAAATGGAATTCATCGAGAAAGTCCGCGAAGGCTACGCGGCCTTCGGCGCCTACCAGACCTGGTACCGCGTCACTGGCGACCTGGGCACCGGCCGCACGCCCTTGGTGATCCTCCATGGCGGCCCCGGTTGCACCCATGACTACGTAGACGCGTTCAAGGACGTCGCCGCCAGCGGCCATGCGGTGATTCACTACGATCAAATCGGCAATGGCCGCTCTACGCACTTGCCGGACAAGGACGCGTCGTTCTGGACCATCGACCTGTTCCTCGACGAGCTGAACAACCTGCTGGACCACCTGCAGATCAGTGACAACTACGCGATCCTGGGGCAATCCTGGGGCGGCATGCTCGGCAGCGAACACGCGATTTTGCGACCCAAGGGCCTGCGCGCGTTTATCCCGGCCAACTCGCCCACCTGCATGCGCACCTGGGTCAGCGAAGCCAACCGCCTGCGCCAACTGTTGCCCGAAGGCGTGCACCAAACCCTGCTCAAACACGAACAGGCCGGCACTTACCAAGACCCGGAATACCTTGCGGCCGCGCGGATCTTCTATGACCAGCATGTGTGCCGAGTAAACCCATGGCCGGAAGAAGTGGCGCGCACCTTTGCAGCGGTGGACGCCGACCCGACGGTGTACCACGCCATGAGCGGCCCGACCGAATTTCACATCATCGGCAGCTTGAAGGATTGGAGCGTGATCGGGCGCCTGTCGGCGATCAATGTGCCGACGCTGGTGATATCAGGACGCCACGACGAGGCCACGCCCTTGGTGGTCAAGCCGTTCCTGGATGAAATCACTGACGTGCGCTGGGCGTTGTTTGAAGACTCCAGCCACATGCCCCACGTGGAAGAACGCCAGGCGTGCATGGGGACGGTGGTGAAGTTTCTGGACGAAGCGTGTTCGCTGCCGCACCAAGAACTCAAGGCCGGCTGAGTTCAACTGTGGGAGCTGGCTTGCCTGCGATAGCGGTACATCAGTTACAGGTGCAGTGACTGGCTCGCCGCCATCGCAGGCAAGCCAGCTCCCACAGTTTTAGACCTCGGTGGTCTCAGGCTTTGCGGCCTTCCTCGGCACTTGCGCCACCACTGGAATCTCCTTCCCTTCAGCATCAAACAATTTACCGCCACTGAAGTAATCCCCATCGCGCAACGCCGCCACGTCGTGGAAGCACAGACTGCGCTCAGTCCCGGCCACAAACACCGACTGCTGGTCCGAGTTACCGGCAGTGAAGTGGTTGAACGCCAGGTTCAGCAGAATCGCCATGATCGCCGACGAACTGATGCCCGAATGGAAAATGGTCGCGAACCAGGTGGGGAAGTGATCATAAAAGTTCGGCGCTGCAATCGGGATCATGCCGAAACCGATGCTCGTTGCCACGATGATCAGGTTCATGTTGTTGCGGTAATCCACCCTGGACAGCGTGCGAATCCCACTGGCCGCCACGGTGCCGAACAACACAATACCGGCGCCGCCAAGCACCGAAGTCGGCACCGCCGCAATCACCCGCCCCATAAAGGGCAGCAGGCCCAACACCACCAGAAATACACCGCCAGTGGCCACTACAAAGCGGCTTTTCACTCCCGTAACCGCCACTAGGCCGACGTTCTGGGCGAAGGCGCTTTGGGTGAATGAACCGAAGATCGGCGCAAACATGCTCGACAGCATATCGGCACGCAGGCCATTACCCAGGCGCTTGGAGTCGACTTTGGTGTCGATGATCTCGCCGACCGCGAGGATGTCCGCCGAGGTTTCCACCAACGTCACCATCACCACGATGCACATGGAAATGATCGCCGCCACATGGAAGGTCGGCATGCCGAAATGGAAAGGTGTCGGGAAGCCGAACATCGGCCCTTGGGCGACGCTGGAGAAATCCGCCATGCCCAGGAATACCGCGATCACGGTGCCAATCACCATGGCCAACAGAATCGACAGGCGCGAGATGGTCGCGCTGCCGATCTTGCTCAGTAGCAACACCAGCACCAGGGTCAGTGCCGCCAGGCCGATGTTGGCCATGCTGCCAAAGTCCGCTGCGCGGCTATTGCCGCCCATGGCCCAGCGCGCTGCCACCGGCATCAGCGTCAGGCCGATGGTGGTGATCACGATGCCGGTGACCAGCGGCGGGAAGAACTTGGTGATCCGTGAGAATACCGGCGTGATCAATAAGCCGATAAACGACGCGGCCATCACCGCCCCGAGAATCGCCGGCACCCCGCCCGCGCCATCACTGCCTACGATGGCCACCATGGTTGCTACACCGGCAAACGACACGCCCTGCACCAGCGGCAACTGGCAGCCAAAAAACGGCAGGCCGAGGGTTTGCAGCAACGTGGCCAGGCCACCGGCAAACAGCGAGGCAGCAATCAGCAGGCCGATATCCGCCGGCGACAACCCGGCCGCCTGGCCGACGATCAACGGTACGGCAACGATGCCGCCATACATGGTGAGCACATGCTGCAGGCCGTAAGCCATGTTGGCCGCGACGCCGAGATTCTCGTCTTCTGGCCGCTGCGGTGACGCCTTCGGGATAGTCATGGTGAGGGGTTCTCTGTTTTTGTTGTGCGAACACTGTATGCAATGTTTGGACTGGATGTCCATAGAGTTGTATACAATCAATCGAACAAGATACCCTCCATCGGCGTTACAAAAACAATCCGGCCGTCATGAGCCAGAACGCCAAAGGACCTAGAACAATGAAAAAGGCATTACAGGGCGCCACCGTTGCATTGACCCTTCTCGGCGGCGGGGAGGCCGTCGCGCTGGAATGGATGAACAACAGCGTAGGGTTTCGCTACGGCCAGCACTTCACCAACCCCAACAACCCCGACGACTTCAGCAAGCGCATCTACAGCTTTACCCACGCCAGCGGCTACCAGTACGGCAGCAACTACCTGAACCTCGATGTGTTTCTGTCCGACAGCAGCGACCCACGCAAGGGCACCGACCACGGTGGCAGTGAGGTCTACGCCGTGTACCGACACCAGCTGTACGCCTCACGGGTATTCGATGTGCCGCTGGGCACCGGCCTGGTCAAGGATTACGCCCTGACCCTGGGCTTCGACGCCAACCGCAACAACAACTTCGCCTCAGCTAAAAAACGCGCGCTGGTGATCGGCCCGACGTTGAAGTTCAACACCGTCGGCGTGCTGGATTTGAGCCTGATGTACTACAAGGAAAAGAACCACACCGGCATCCCCGGTGCGAAAGAGTCGAACCACACCTTCGACGACACCTACATGCTCAACCTGACCTGGATGCGCCCGTTCGACATCGCCAACCACGCGGCGAAGTTCCAGGGGTTTATCAATTACGTCGGGGAAAAGGGCGAGGACTACCACGGCCGCGACACCGCGCCGGAAACCCTGATGCGCACCGCGCTGATGGTGGCGGTGCGGCCGGGAAAAAGCGTGAAGCCGAACCTGTGCCTGGGGGTGGGTTACGAGTACTGGCATAACAAGTTCGGGGTGGATGGAGGTATGGGTACCCGGACCTCCACGCCTACGCTGAATATGGAAGTGACGTTCTAACTGAAGAAACCCAATCAACTGTGAGAGCTGGCTAGTGTGGGAGCTGGCTTGCCTGCGATGCAGACAACCCGGTGCATCAGGTACACCCAGTTGATGCCATCGCAGGCAAGCCAGCTCCCACACTAGCCCTCTCCCACATGTTTGATTGGGTTTCAGTTTTAGGCGCTTGCGAGTTCCGACTTATCGGCTTTCGGCCGCGCCAGCCAGTAACCCAACACCGCCAGCGGCGCAGTCGCCAGCATCACAATCACGGTGATCAACAGCGGCTGGTCGATCAACGACGACACCAGCAGGCTGCTCAGAAAGCACAGGCCTAACTGCAGGGTGTTCTGCAGCGCCGCCGCCTTACCGGAATTTTCCGCAAAGGGCATCAACGCATTCGCCACCACGATGGGGTAACTCGCACCGTTGACCAACGCCATCAGGCAGAACGGAATCAACAAGGTGGTCAGGGTCGGCACGGTCAAGGTCGCAACCAGGTACAACGCGACCATGCTGATGCAATAGGCCACCAGCAACCACGGCAATAGGGTTTTGCCCTGGTAATGCTGCAAGGCGCTGCGACAGCTGTAACCGCCGACCAGAAAGGACAAGGTCGGCAACACGTAACTTAGGCCGATGTCATTTGGGCTGTAACCCATGTCGCCAAGGATGAACGGCGACGCGGTGAGCCAGGCAAAGAAGCTGGCCGAACAGGCGGCGAAGATCATCACATTGCCGGTAAATACGCGGGAGGTCAGCAACTGCCCATAGCCCAGGCGCGAAGGTTCGCCCTCCTCGGCCCGACGTTTCGGCATTTTGCGCAGCAGCAACGTCGGCAACAGCAACAGCACTGACACGCCCAGCAATACCGCGAAAATCGCCTGCCAGCCAAAGTGGTTCAGCACCATCGCGCCCAACAGCGGCGCCAAGGCCGGTGACAGCGACATCAGCGGCATGATGCTGGCGAACACACGGTGGGCCTTGTCGGCCGGGTAACGGTCAATCACCAGCGCCTGCCAACTCACGGCGGCGGAACACACGCCAATCGCCTGGATAAAACGCAACGCCAATAACTGCGGCGCCGTCTCGACCCAGAACATCCCGGCGCAGCCCAGCACAAACAGGCTCAGCCCGGCGAGCAGCACCGGCTTGCGCCCCAGGCGATCGGACAACGGCCCCCACAGCAACTGCCCGAGCGCAAAGCCGGCGAGAAAAATACTCAAGCTGGCGCCCACCGCGCCCGCACTGATCTGCAACTGCTCGCCCATGGCGCCAAACGCCGGCAAGTACATGTCCATGGCCAGATAACCGAGCATGCTCAGCCCCGCCAGATACCAGGTGAAACCAAAAGAATTTTTCATTGAAGCCTTGTGGATGCTGCCATCAAACTATTTGCTGACTGGCGCCCATTATGAAGCTGACAGGCTGTGTGTGAAGCGATAATAATTGGACACTTGAATCAAATATTTTGAAGGCAACCGCTATGTGGTCCGAATACTCCCTGGATGTAGTCGATGCCGTGGCACGCCATGGCAGCTTCAGCGCCGCTGCCCAGGAATTGCACCGCGTGCCGTCAGCCATCAGCTATACGGTGCGCCAGTTGGAGGAATGGTTGGCGGTGCCGCTGTTTGTGCGCCGTCATCGCGATGTGGAGCTGACTCCCGCCGGCCGTCTATTTATAGACGAAGCGCGCGGGGTGATGAAAAAAATGCTCGGCACCCGGCGTTTGTGCCAGCAGGTGGCGAATGGCTGGAGCGGCCAGTTGAAGGTCGCGGTGGACTCCATCGTCAAACCCCAGCGCTGCCGGCAACTGGTGCTGGATTTTTATCGACAGTTCCCCGAGGTGGAATTGCTGCTCGAATACGAGGTGTACAACGGCGTGTGGGACGCCCTGGCCGATGAGCGTACCGACATTGTGATCGGCGCCACCAGCGCAGTGCCGGTGGCCAGCCGCTTCACGTTTCGGGACATGGGCCTGCTCAACTGGCTGTGTGTGGTCAGCGCCCAGCACCCGCTGGCAAGCGTCAGCGGCTTGCTCAGTGACGACCAACTGCGCCCGTTCGCCTCGCTGTGCATGACCGACACCTCGCGCAACCTGCCCAAGCGTGACACCTGGACCCTGGATAACCAACGCCGTTTGGTCGTGCCCAACTGGGCCTCGGCACTCGATTGCCTGCGCGATGGGCTGTGCGTGGGCATGGCGCCGGCTCATCAGGTATTGCCGTGGGTCGAGCGTGGCGACCTGGTGGCGCTGCAACTGAGCCGACCGTTTCCGGCCAGCCCGTCGTGTGTGGCGTGGGCGCAGGATAAGGTATCGCCGGCGATGAGTTGGTTATTGGAATACCTGGGCGATACCGAAACCATGAACCAGGAATGGCTCAATGGCCCGGATCTCTGAATATCACGCCGATCCAATGTGGGAGCTGGCTTGCCTGCGATAGCGGACTGTCTGTGCCAACTACAGTGGCTGACACACCGCTATCGCAGGCAAGCCAGCTCCCACAGTTTGATCCGGTTTCAATCCAGGAGACGGGTGATGGCCCGCACAATCATCTCAACCTCCTTGGCATCCAGCGTCAGCGGCGGCAACAGGCGGATGATCTTGCCCCGCGTCACATTGATCAGCAGCCCATGCTCCTGGGCCGAACGCTGGGCCAGGTCACGGTAAGGCCTGGCCAACTCGATGCCGACCATCAAGCCCTGGCCGCGAATCGCCAGCACCTGCGGGTGCTCGCTCAACTCCACCCGCAACCGCGCCAGCAGGCGCTCGCCCTGTAGCGCGGCGTTGTGCAGCAAGCCTTGTTCTTCAATGATGTCCAACACTGTGCAACCCACGCGGCAGGCCAGCGGGTTACCGCCAAACGTGCTGCCGTGGCTGCCTGGCGTAAACAACTGGGCCACGGCGTCCCGGGCCAGGCAGGCACCGATGGGCACGCCGTTGCCGAGGCCTTTGGCCAGGGTTATCACGTCGGGCACGATGCCTTCGTGCTGGAACGCAAACCAGGCGCCAGTGCGGCCGATACCGGTCTGGATTTCATCGAGCATCATCAACCAGCCGTGGCGCGTGCAGTGGTCGCGCAGCGCCTTCAGGTAACCGGGCGGCGCGGGCAGCACGCCGCTTTCACCCTGAATCGGCTCGAGCAAGACCGCCGCAATGCGCGTGCCGAATTGCTCGGTAATGGCCGCCAATGCGGCCAAGTCGCCAAAGCGCACCTTGAGAAAGTCCCCCGGCAGGCGCTGGAACCCCAGGCGCACCGAAGGCCCGTCACTGGCGGCCATGGTGCCGAGGGTGCGCCCGTGAAATGCGTTCTCCATCACCACCACCAGCGGCTCTTCAATGCCTTTTTTCCAGCCGTGCAGCCGCGCCAGTTTCAGCGCGGTCTCGTTGGCTTCGGCGCCGGAGTTATTGAAGAACGCACGGTCCAGGCCGGATAACCGCGTCAGGCGCTCGGCCAGGCGCTGCTGCCAGTCGATGCTGTAGAGATTGGAGGTGTGCAGCAACAGGCCCGCCTGCTCGCTGATCGCCGTGACCAATTTGGGGTGGGAGTGCCCGACATTGGTTACCGCCACACCGGCCACGGCGTCGAGGTATTCACGGCCCTGCTGGTCCCACAGGCGCGTGCCCAGGCCACGGGTAAAGCTCAGGGCCATGGGTTGATAGGTGGTCATCAGGCAGGCGGCGGTCATGGTGGCAGGCTCCAGTGCATCGTTGTGATGCTGCCAGTATCGTTAGCCACCTGAGCTGGATAAACTGCGCATTCCTGCAATGACTTTAAACCAGGGCTTGATAATGGATCTGTTCCAGTCGATGTCGGTGTACGTGAAAGTGGTCGAGGCCGGCAGCATGACCGCCGCCGCGCAGGAATGCGGGCTGTCGACCACCATGGTCGGTAACCACTTGCGCGCGCTGGAGCAACGGCTGGGGGTCAGCTTGCTGAAGCGCACCACGCGCAAACAGAGCCTCACCGAATTTGGCGGGCAGTATTACCAGCGTTGCCTGGAGGTGCTGGGGCTGGTGGCCGACTCTGAGCTATTGGCGGAGCAGATCCACAGCGAAACCCCCAAAGGCAGCCTGCGCATCACCGCGCCACCGGTGTTCGGCACCGAGCGCCTCACACCGGCCTTGAGCGAATTTGCCCAGCGCTACCCGCAGATCAATCTGTATGTCGAACTCAGCAATGAGCGCATGGATCTGGTCGACAGCGGCTTCGACGTTGCCATCCGCCTGGGCGAGTTGGAAACCTCAAGCCTGATCGCCAGGCCGATGCAGGCCTATACCCTGACGCTCTGTGCGTCACCGGCGTACCTGGCGCGACGTGGCATTCCGCAGACGCCCGACGACTTGCGCCAGCACGACTGCCTGGCGTTTGCCTACCCGGCGAACGATAACTGGCGAGACACCAGCAAACTGTGGCGCATGACCGGCGATGCAGGCGAAGTGGAGGTGCCGGTGGCCGGAGCATTGACCATCAACAGCTCCCAAGGCTTGCGCCAGGCAGCCGTGAACGGCATGGGCATCATCATGCTGGCCGATGCCTTGGTGCAACCGGACCTGGAGAGCGGCAAGCTGGTGGCGTTGCTGACCACCTATCAACTGCCCAGCCGCCCCATGCACCTGCTCTACCGACAGGACCGCTACCGCCTGCCCAAGCTGCGCGCTTTTGTGGATTTCGCCATGGAAAAGTGGGCGCGCTAAAAGCTCACGCCCAACGCGCGCAAACGCGCCGCAGTGCGCTCGGCCGACACATGGTGAATGCCCTGCCAGCCGAGGGCTTCAGCGGCCTCGATATTGCCGGCAACGTCGTCGATAAACACCACTTCCCTGGCCTGGATATCCGGCAAGTGAGCGCGAACCTGATCAAGGCTCGCGTGATAGATCGCGGGGTCCGGCTTGATCAACTTCAACTCGCCAGACACGACGATATCGCGCAAGTGCTGCAGAAACGGGTAGTTGGCCCGTGCGTAAGGGAAGGTTTCAGCCGACCAATTGGTGAGCCCGAACAGCGGCATATCGGCCTTATGCAGCGCCTCAAGAATGGCCACGCCATCGGGCAACGCGCCACGCAGCATTTCGTGCCAACGGTCGTAATAGGCCTGGATCAGGGGTTCGTGCTGCGGGTATTGCTCGATAAGGTGGCGGGTGCCTTCGGCCAGGCTGCGGCCGGCGTCTTGCTCGGTGTTCCAGGCTTGGGTGCAGATGGTGTCGAGAAAGTGTTGCCGTTCGGCGTCGTCGGCAATCAGCTTGCGGTAAAGGTGCTGCGGGTTCCAATCGAACAGGACACCGCCAAAATCAAAAACTACTGCACGAATCGTCATCAGATCCTCCGTTAGCGTGGCTTGATAGCGCAAGGAGTCTGGCAGATTGTGAGGAAGGGTGGGAGCGCGAGGGAATGTAGGAGGGTTCTGAATTAACCCAAGGCAAATGTGGGAGCTGGCTTGTGTGGAAGCTGGCTTGTGTGGGAGCTGGCTTGTGTGGGAGCTGGCTTGCCTGCGATAGCATCGCCTCGGTGCAACTGATATACCGAGGTGACTGTATCGCAGGCAAGCCAGCTCCCACATAAGCCAGGCTCCCACATTTTTTTCTGATCGTGTTTAGGCCTGGATAAGGCCCTTGATCTTCACAGTCGGATTCACATCAGCTTCATAGTCCACGCCGTCGATTTCAAACCCGAACAAACGCAGGAACTCCGCCTTGTAGCCAGCGAAATCGCTGATCTCGTTGACATTGTCATCGGTCACCTGATTCCACAGTGCAGCCACGGCGTCCTGAACCTTCGGTTCCAGCTCAGCCAGGTCGGCGCGCAGGCGGCCGTCGGCGTCCAGCTTCGGCTCGCTGCCGTACAGGCTGTCTTTGAACAGGCCGTAAACCTGCTCGATGCAACCTTCGTGGGTGCCCTGCTCTTTCATCACTTTAAACAGCAGCGACAGGTACAGCGGCATGATCGGGATCGCGGAGCTTGCCTGGGTAACCACGGCCTTGAGCACAGACACACGGGCGTCGCCCTTCAGCGCGGCGAGGTTGTCGCGCAGGGTCAGGACTTTTTTGTCGAGGTCTTTCTTGGCTTCGCCGATGGAGCCGTTCCAGTAAATATCCTGGGTCAGCTTCTCGCCGAGGTAGGTGAACGCAGTGGTCTTGGCGCCTTCGGCCAACACGTCGGCGTCACGCAGGGCGTCGATCCACAGCTGCCAGTCTTCGCCGCCCATGACTTTCACGGTGCCGTCGATTTCTTCCTGGGTTGCAGGCTCAAGGGTGGTGTCGACCACAACGCCTTTGTCGGTGTTGATACCGCGCAGGGTCACGGCCTTGCCGATCGGCTTGAGGGTGGAGTTGTGCACCACGCCTTGCGGGTCGGTACGGCGCGGCGCGGCCAGGCTGTAAACCACCAGGTCGATTTTGCCCAGGTCTTTCTTGATGGTTTCGATGGTCAGGCGCTTGATCTCGTCAGAGAACGCGTCGCCGTTGATGCTCTTGGCGTACAGGCCTTTTTCCACGGCAAACTTCTCGAACGCCGCGCTGTTGTACCAGCCGGCGGAGCTCAGCTTGCCTTCTTCGCCTTCTTTCTCAAAAAACACGCCCAGGGTGTCGGCGCCGCAGCCAAACGCAGCACTGATGCGCGCGGCCAGGCCATAACCGGTGGAAGCGCCGAGGACCAGCACCTTCTTGGGGCCGCCTTCGATGGCGCCATGCTGGGTTACGTAGTCGATCTGCTCTTTGACGTTCGCTTCACAGCCAACAGGGTGAGCGGTCACACAGATAAAGCCACGAACCCGCGGTTTGATGATCATAAAATTTCTGCCTCTTCCAAGGGGTCGACGGCCAGTGGTGGCCATTCAACTTCAATCGTACCGGTCTATGACGCGCGAAAAACCGAAGCGTCACGATAGACGCAAATCTTCTGTTTACAAAATCCAATCGGCAAAACAGCTGGCGCGCAGCACCGCCTGGTTAAAAACTGTGTTCAACGTTCACAAATTCGCAATATTTAAAACGCCCGGCACCGTGATAACCCACTATCATGGCGGGATTGTTTCGCTTTGTTTCAGGTCCGGAGCCTCGCTTCATGAGTAAAAGTGCTGTGCAAAAAAAATTGGTCTCAGTCGCCTGGGTACTCGGCGTTCTGCTGTTCATCTATTGCTTCCCACGTACCAGCCTGGTGTTTCTGCTGCTGGTGCTGTTCTGCGGCATTTATGACTTCCTGCGCAACGGCCTGTACGACCGCGACACCATCAAGAAATACTTCGTTGGTAACGGCCGCAACACCTGGATATTGGCGCCGTTCAATACCCTGTTCGACCTGTTGAGCCTGCGCAACCGCCACGTCTACACCATGCGCGACCTGCCGCCCGCCTGGCGCGAAGACCTGCAACAAGTCATCGACGACGCCATGGCCAACAAGGACGAAATCATCAGCTACCTGGACGAGCGCATGGCCGAGAAAAAGCGCGGCATGTTGTTCTTCCAATGGTACGGTCGCCCGATCGAAACCACCCTGGACATTCCGCAACTGCGCAAGAAACTGCCGTTTGTGAAGACCATCGGCGTCTCGGTGTTCAACGAAAACCGCTCCACGTCCTTCCACTTCGGCCCGCTGCGCATGATGTTCCGCGTGCTCTACAACATGGCGCCGGCGCCTCATCACGACGGTGTTTACATCCAGGTGGGCAAGCACAAGCACTACTGGCACGATGACCCGCTGTTCATCTTCGATGACACGCTGATGCATGCCTCCTTCAACAAAAACGACGCAAAGCGTTACTGCCTGTTCATTGACATCGTGCGGCCGACCTTGCTGCCCTCAGTGCTCAACGCCGTGATTTCGGGTTTTGCCGGGTTGGTGTTTACCCTGCGTCGGGTTTTCTACAAAAACTGGAAGCTGATTCAGTAAGTTCTGCGGCATGATGGTGTTGACGGTGTTTGCGCCCGGCCCTTGCGGCGGCCAAACTAACTGTCTAGTGCGACCGAGTTCGGCGCTCACCATTCTCCAGCCATCGCCGCCCCTGGCGGCTGCGATGGCTGTGCTTTCAAGGAATCAGAATGCCCCAACGTCAAGTCATCAATGCCTCCGTCAGCCCCAAGGGCAGCCTCGAAACCCTGTCCCAACGTGAAGTCCAGCAACTGAGTGAAGCCGGTACCGGCAGCATCTACACGTTGTTCCGCCAGTGCGCCCTGGCCATCCTCAACACCGGCGCGCATATCGACAACGCCAAGACCATCCTCGACGCCTATAAAGACTTTGAAGTGCGTATCCACCAGCAGGACCGTGGCGTGCGCCTGGAACTGTTGAACGCCCCCGCCGATGCCTTCGTCGATGGCGAGATGATCGCCAGCACCCGCGAAATGCTCTTCAGCGCCCTGCGCGATATTGTCTACACCGAGAACGAGCTGGACAGCCAGCGCATCGACCTGAGCAACTCCCAGGGCATCACCGACTACGTGTTCCACCTGCTGCGCAACGCCCGTACATTGCGCCCGGGTGTCGAACCGAAAATCGTGGTGTGCTGGGGCGGGCACTCGATCAATACCGAAGAATACAAATACACCAAGAAAGTCGGCCACGAACTGGGCCTGCGCAGCCTTGACGTGTGCACCGGCTGCGGCCCCGGCGTGATGAAAGGCCCGATGAAAGGCGCGACCATTTCCCACGCCAAGCAACGCATTACCAACGGCCGTTACCTGGGCCTGACCGAGCCGGGCATCATCGCGGCCGAAGCACCGAACCCCATCGTTAACGAGCTGGTGATTCTGCCGGACATCGAAAAACGCCTGGAAGCCTTTGTGCGCGTGGGCCACGGCATCATCATCTTCCCGGGCGGCGCCGGCACGGCCGAAGAGTTCCTGTACCTGCTGGGCATCCTGATGCACCCGGATAACCGCGATGTACCGTTCCCGGTCATCCTCACCGGGCCGAAACAGGCCGCGCCGTACCTGCAACAACTGCACGCGTTCGTCGGCGCCACCCTCGGCGAAGCGGCGCAGGCGCACTACCAGATCATCATCGACGACCCGGCCGAAGTGGCCCGCCAGATGACCATCGGGCTCAAGGCCGTGAAGCAATTCCGCCGTGAGCGCAACGACGCGTTCCACTTCAACTGGCTGCTGAAGATCGACGAAGGCTTCCAGCGCCCGTTCGACCCCACCCACGAAAACATGGCCAGCCTGCAACTGAGCCACGCGCTGCCGCCCCATGAGCTGGCGGCCAACCTGCGCCGCGCGTTCTCGGGGATTGTGGCCGGTAACGTCAAGGACAAGGGTATTCGCCTGATCGAGCAGCATGGCCCGTATGAGATTCACGGTGACCCGGCGATCATGAAACCCTTGGACGAGCTGTTGCAGGCATTTGTCGCCCAGCACCGTATGAAGTTGCCGGGCGGCGCAGCCTATGTGCCGTGCTATCGCGTGGTGCAGTAACTAGCGCTGCACCGCCACGCATTTGATTTCCACCAATAGGCCGGGGTGTGCCAGTTCGGACACCCCGATCGTGGTCCAGGCGCAATGCCCGCGCGGGAACAGGCGGTTTTTCACCTCCCGAAAAACCGCCATGTGCTGGCGCATGTTCACGTGATAAGTGGTCATGTCCACCACGTCATCGAAGCTGCAACCGCCCTCTTCCAATACTTCCCTCAGGTTTTCCCAGGCCGCGATAAATTGCGCCTCGGGGTCTTCGATCACGGCCAGCTGCGGTGTACGGCCGACCTGGCCTGCGCAGTAAAGAGTGTTGCCAACTTTTACCGCAGGCACGTAGCCGGCGCGCTCGACAATGGGTTGCATGGCGGCAGGAATGATGAGCTGACGTTCGGTCATAGCTTGTATCTCTTTGGGTCGCAGGCGGGCGTGTGAGCGCGCAGAGTTCGAGCTAGGGTTTTACCTGTTCCCACTCACTCACACCAGCAGAGCACCCTATGGACCAACGGATCTTGTCCTTCATAAATCCTTACCTTAATGTAAGGAATATCACGATGGAGATTTTCACTATGGCCACCGCCACACTCACCTCGAAAGGGCAAATCACTATCCCCGTGCAAGTGCGCACCGCGCTTGGCCTGGAAACAGGCGATCGGGTTGAATTTGTCGAAACGGAAGACGGCAAGTTTTCCATTATCGCCGCGAGCAAAACCGTGCAGGACCTCAAGGGGCTGATCCGCAAGCCCGCACAGGCCGTGTCGATCGAAGACATGAACCGCGCCATCGCCGCGCAAGGAGCAAACGCCGGATGATCGGGCTCGATACCAATGTGCTGGTGCGCTATGTCACCCAGGATGACCCCGTGCAATCGCCCAAGGCCTCGGCGCTGATCGAGTCGCTCACCAGCGTGTCACCGGGCTTTGTCAGCCTGGTGTCGGTGGTGGAATTGGTCTGGGTGCTGCAAAGCTGCTACCAATCGGCCAAAAGCGACGTGGTGACCGTGCTGGAAACGCTGCTGCGCACCCGTGAACTGACCGTCGAGCACGCCGAGATCATCTGGCAGGCACTGCGACGATTCACCGCCGGCAAAGCCGATTTCGCCGACTACCTGATCGAACGCTGCGCCCATGCAGCCGGCTGTGAATACACCGCCACCTTCGACCTTAATGCGGCAAAAGCCACGGGAATGAAGCGCCTGGCTTGAGCCGCAGCATTGCGACGCATGCCGGGCTTTGGTAAAAAACGCCACTGCCCTTGATCAAGAGAACTCCCCACGTGCGCATGCTGCTTCTTGTTGCCATGGCCCTGGCGCCCACCCTCGCCCTGGCCGAGACCATCACCTGGCCCGCCCTGCCCAAAACCTGCTTCGTCAGCGGCCGCTCCGCGACCAGCGTGGATATCGACAGCGGCTGCGCGGCGTTTACGCTGAATGTGCAAGGCAAGCCCGCGGGTTCACCGATCAAGGTGGATGTGCCGCAGTACGCCCTGCATGTGGATGAAGCCACCGGCAAGGAGACACCGGTGATCATCATCCAGGCCGAAGAACACGGCGACACCCAGATAGTTGGCTATCAGGAGTTGGGCAGCGATCAACTCGGTGCCGCGCTGCTGCGCGAGGTCAAGCTGTTAGGCACCCAAAAGCCGAGCTAGCCGTTTTGTCAGGTGCCAGGTTCAGCGAACCCAGCCACCGCCCTGCCAGTGATAACCGTCATTACGCTGCACCCAGTGCGGATGCACATAACGATAACCTTCGCGCACCTGCTCCCAATGGCCGTGCACCGCCACATAGCGCCCACCTTCCCAACGCCAGTAGCCGCGTGACCACACATAACCGTAGCGAGCCGCTGGCTCGACTTCGATCACCTGCACCGGCGGCGGCTGCGGCGCCACCACCTCGACATACTCTCGTTGCACCGGCCCGCGCTCGTGCACCACGCGCTCTTGTACACACCCGGACGCCGCGACGACAAACGCCGCCAATGCCGCATAACGTAGCAACATACACACCCCTCGGGCGCCAGCGCCCAACGAATACACCGGTAAAAAATGCCCCCTTGCTGCAGCCTCGCTCCTGCTTGGCTCTGGGTTATTTTTAACAGGTGGTGTCTGTCAGGTTGCTGAACCTGAGGTATTCGCACCACAGGGCCGGTATTTGAGCGCTCAAGCGGGTCCGAAACGCCCCAGCACCGCCTCGACAAAGCGCCGCAACTTGGCCGTGCGCTGGCGGTTCGCCGTGTAGACCAGGTGCATCGAGCGGCTCGGCGCCTCGAAGCCTGGCAGCACCCGCACCAACTCGCCCTTGGCCAGTGCCGTGCGCAAGAAGTCTTCAGGGCCAAGCACGATGCCGAAACCATCCAGTGCCGCCGTCATCAACGCCCGGCTTTCGTTGACCTGCAAACGGCTGGCAACCTGCACCTTGTGCACAGTGGTGCCTTGGTAAAAGACCCATTCACGCTCTGCCGGGCGTGACCAGAACGCATAACCCAGGCATTCGTGATGCTCAAGGTCTGCCGGCACCAAAGGCACGCCCCGTGCGGCCAGGTAGGCAGGCGCGGCGCAGGCCACCAGGCGATAAGGTGCCAGCGGCCGCGCCGTAAGGCCGGTCGTCGCAAGCGGGCCGATGCGAAAAGCCGCTTCATAACCCTCCTCCACCAGGTCGACAAAACGGTCGGTCAGGTGCAAGTCGATTTCCACATCCGGGTTGTCACGCAAAAACCCGGTTATCAGCGGCATCAGGCTGTAGGAGCCGAACGTGACCGGGGCGGTGACCTTCAACTTGCCGCGCGGGGTGTCATTCATGATCTGCGCCAGCGAATCGGCCGCCTCGGCTTCCGTGAGGATATGTTTGCAGCGCTCGTAGTACGCGCTACCCAACTCCGTCAGGCTTTGCCGGCGCGTGGTGCGGTTGAGCAAGCGGGCGCCCAGGTGTTGCTCCAGCGCGGTGACATGCTTGGCCACCATCTGCGGCGACAGGTTCAAGCGCTCGGCCGCGCGGGCATAAGAACCCAGCTCGGCGGCCGTTACAAACGCACTCATGCTGGTTAGACGGTCCACAATTAACTACTCCCAGTAACTACACTGACTCCAAACCACACATTTATCACCCAATGGTTGCCAATCATCATAGCCACTCCCCCACTTCGCAGGAGCAAAGCCATGAAGATTGGCGTGATTGGAGCAGGTTTTATCGGGCGCGCCGTGGCCCAACTGGCCCTGGCTGCCGGGCACGCGGTGATGCTGAGCAACTCCCGTGGCCCGCAGACCATGAGCAGCGTGCGCAGCGGCATACCCGGTGTGCAAGTGGGCAGCGCGCAGGATGCCGCCCAGTTTGGCGACGTGGTGCTGGTGGCGATCCCGCTTGAACACTACCGCAGCGTGCCCGCGCAGTGGCTGGCAGGCAAAACGGTGCTGGACGCCAACAATTACTACCCTGACCGCGATGGGCATATCCCGGTGCTGGACCGTTTTGAAACCACCACCAGCCGCCTGTTGGCCGAGCATTTTGCCGACTCAAAGGTCGTCAAAGTGTTTAATGCGATCTTTGACTCAGACATCAACCGCGATGCACGCCCCCACGGCGCGCCTGACCGTCGCGCCCTGCCGGTGGCCGCCGATGATGCGACGGCAAAGGCGCATGTGATCACGCTGCTCGACGAGCTGGGTTTCGACGCCGTGGACGCGGGAACGCTGGATGAAAGCTGGCGCTTTGAGCGGGCCAAGCCTGCGTACTGCGTGCCGCTGGATAAAGCAGGTTTAAAGGCCGCATTGGCCGCCGCCGAGCGCACAGTTGAACTGCCGCCAGCCGAACGCTCCCGCACCTGAACACACGCCCACAAAAAAGCCCGCTGACCGTTACCGGTTCAGCGGGCTTTTTAACATCAGGCTTGGCTTACAGCGCCAGGTCAGACGTCGGCTTGCTCGGCTCAGCCGCAGGCTTGGCAGCCTCGGTGGCCTGGGTTGCCTTTGGTGCGCTCAACTGCGGGATCGCAGGCGGAGGCGTCAGTTGCAGGATACCGGCGGTGTAGGCCCATTCCTTGGCAACCGCTTCCGGGCTGTCGTTCAGCTTGGTGCCGTAGCTCGGTACGATCTGGTGCAGTTTGGCCTGCCACTCAGGAGTCGCGACCTTGTCCTTGAACACTTTTTGCAGCACGGTCAGCATGATCGGAGCCGCGGTGGACGCGCCCGGCGATGCACCCAACAGGCCGGCGATGGTGTTGTCGGCGGAGCTGACCACTTCGGTGCCGAGTTTCAGGACGCCGCCCTGCTCTTCGTCACGCTTGATGATCTGCACGCGCTGACCGGCTTGCCACAGGCGCCAGTCGGACTGCTTGGCGTTCGGGAAGTACTCTTGCAGCGCCTTGAAGCGGTCGTCATCGGACAGCATCAGTTGGCCGGCGAGGTACTCGACCAGTGGGTATTCACGAATACCGACTTTGGTCATAGGCCAGATGTTGTGGGTGGTGGTGCTGGTCAGCAGGTCCAGGTACGAGCCTTCTTTGAGGAACTTGGTCGAGAAGGTTGCGAATGGGCCAAACAGAATCACACGCTTGCCATCCAGCACGCGGGTGTCCAGGTGCGGAACCGACATCGGTGGCGCGCCAACCGAAGCCTTACCGTAGGCCTTGGCCATGTGCTGCTCGGCGATGGCCGGGTTATCGGTCACCAGGAACGAACCACCAACCGGGAAGCCTGCGTATTCCTTGGCTTCAGGAATGCCCGACTTTTGCAGCAGGTGCAGTGCACCGCCGCCCGCGCCGATGAACACGAACTTGGCGTCGGTTTCGGTCTTGGTGCCGTCTTTCAGGTTTTTGTAGCTCACACGCCACGAACCGTCGGCGTTCTTGGTGATGTCCTGCACTTCGCTCGACAGTTTGAGATCAAACTTCGGCGTGGTTTGCAGGTGAGCGACGAACTGGCGGGTGATCTCGCCGAAGTTCACGTCGGTGCCGATCGGGGTCCAGGTGGCGGCGATCTTCTGCTTCGGATCACGGCCTTCCATCATCAATGGAACCCACTTGGCGATCTGCGCCGGGTCTTCGGAGTACTGCATGCCGGCGAACAGCGGGCTGGCTTGCAGGGCTTCGTAGCGCTTTTTCAGGAACTTGATGTTGTCATCGCCCCACACAAAGCTCATGTGCGGTGTGGAGTTGATGAACGAACGCGGGTTCTTCAGCACGCCCTGCTGAACCTGCCAGGACCAGAACTGACGGGAAATCTGGAACGCTTCGTTGATCTCGACCGCTTTCGGGATCTCAACGGTGCCGTCCTTGTTTTCCGGGGTGTAGTTCAGCTCGGCCAGGGCCGAGTGACCGGTACCGGCGTTGTTCCAGCCGTTGGAGCTTTCTTCGGCCACGCCATCGAGGCGCTCGACCATCTCCATCGACCAGTCCGGCTGCAGCTCATTGAGCCAAACACCCAGGGTCGCACTCATGATGCCGCCGCCGATCAGCAGCACATCGACTTTCTTTGCCTCTTCCGCGTGAACGGACGTGATCCCCATCGACAAAGCCAGCCCCAGCAGGGCAGTGTTTACTTTTTTAAACATCAGTAGCACCTATGATAAAACGCCATCCGCCCCACCGCCCCTGACTCTGCAGGCCGTAGGGTGGGCACACAAGGCCGACGTAGCGACCTCACTGTTTTTGTCCCTTCTGCGCTGACTTCTTATCATTATTGGCTTCAGCTACCTGGGCGACAGCCGACCGCCGGGACGTATACGGGTGTACGCACCGGGGAAAGACTAGACCAAGACGGCGCGCAGAATATCACGCTGAACCGCATTTATGCGCCGTTTGGCCAATTGACAGCTCTAAATCGCGGCTTTTAACGCGCACGTGTCAAGCATCGCAGCCGCGACCTGGGGTCACAGGGCGTTTAATCAAACTGAACCCTCGCGCAAAACGCTGTTCTAGACACCTTCGTGGCGGCTTGCGTAGCATCGCCACTGTCCTTCGTGCACTTTTTTCCTACAGAGTTACCCATGACTATCCAGCAAACACCCGGGCACGTACTGCCCGCGCGCAGCGCCGCCAAAATGGAAGCGGCCATGGCCGTGGGCGCCTTCGCGATCGGCACCGGCGAATTCGCCATCATGGGCCTGATGCCCGACATCGCCCAAAACCTGGGCTTAAGCGAACCCCAAGTCGGCCACGCGATCAGCGCCTACGCCCTGGGCGTGATGGTCGGCGCGCCACTGCTGGCCATTCTCGGCGCCAAACTGCTGCGCAAACACATGCTCTTACTGCTGATGGGCCTCTACGCCCTGGGCAACCTCGCCACCGCCTTCACCCCCACCTTCGGCTCGCTGGTGGCCTTCCGCTTCATCAGCGGCCTGCCCCACGGCGCCTACTTCGGCATCGCCGCCGTCGTCGCCTCCAGCATGGTGCCCAACGACAAACGCGCCGGCGCCGTGGCCCGCGTGATGATGGGCCTCACCCTCGCCATGCTGCTCGGCAACCCCATCGCCACCTTCCTGGGCGAACACCTGGGCTGGCGCTCGGCGTTCGCACTGGTCAGCGCCATCGCCCTGTGCACTATCGCCCTCGTCTGGCAATTCGTCCCCGACCGCCACGACGAACCGCGCAGCGACCCGCGCAAAGAACTGCGCGCCTTCACCAAACCCCAAGTGTGGATGGCCCTATCCATCGGCGCGATTGGCTTTGCCGGCATGTTCTGCGTGTTCAGCTACCTCGCCCCGACCATGCTCGAAGTGACCAAAGTCTCGCCCCAATGGATCCCCTTCGGCCTCGCCGCGTTTGGCGTCGGCGGCATCATCGGCAACATCGCCGGCGGCAAACTGTTCGACCGCCTGCAATTTCGCGCCGTGGGCTGGATCATGGTGTGGTCGATGGCCGTACTGATCTTCTTCACCTTCGCCGCCAGCTCGCTGTGGAGCGTACTGCTGGGCATCGGCCTGGTCGGCACCATGATTGCCATGGCCGCGCCGCTGCAAATCCGCCTGATGGACATTGCCCACGAAGCCCCAAGTTTGGCGGCAGCGTCAAACCACGCAGCGTTCAACCTGGCAAACGCGCTAGGGCCGTGGTTCGGCGGAATGGCAATTACAGCGGGATACGGCTGGACCAGCACCGGCTACATCGGCGCCGCCACCGCGCTGGTCGGCCTGGGCATCTACCTCATCGCCCGCCGCATGAAAGGCGGCCACTGAAATATCAGGCCACCCCTATTCCAATGCGGGAGCCCTGCACCAATGTGGGAGCGGGCTTGCCCGCGATAGCGGTGGGTCAGTCAACAAATCAACGACTGCCCCACCACCCATCAATCATCATGCAACAACCCCGCCCCATACTCCCCATAACTACTCCCCAACCCACTCCCGCCAAAACTCATCTTGGCCGCCTTGCTCGGGCTATGGTCCCCAAACGCCTGGCATCCGCCAGTAAAACAAGGGTCACCCCTCCCGCCCGACGACCCCGTCGAACAAGCGCCCAACAGCAACGTGCCAGCAATCAGCGCGACTTTAACCAGGTTCGAGATCATGTTTTCAGTTCCCTGTGGGCTGGAGGCGCGGGGGTCCTCTCTTGAAGAGGATCGTAGACCTCAAAGGCGCTGGGGATTATGAAATTTTGCGCGGTGACAGCATGGGTTCAGGTTGCCGCCTTTGGGTAAGGCGGCGGGGTTGGGGGTCAGGCGGTGGCTGGGCTGGCGGCAGGGGCGACTTGCTCTTGGGCTCGGGCGACGAGTAGAGCGCTTAGGTCGATGAGTTGCTGGATGCCGAGGATGATGGCGCGGTGCGGGTCTTCGAGGTCGAAGGCCAGGGTGGCGGTTATTTGGTTGGCGGAGTCGAGGTGCTCGGCGGCGTTGGCTAGGAGGGTTTCGGTGTCGATGTTGGGGCTGACGTGGAATAGGTTGGTGGTTGGGTGGTCGGCGGGGGCGGCGTTGTCGTCAGATGGCGGCAGGTAATGATGAATAGCGCGCTGAGCCGCAGCGTGAAGCTTGGCATCGGTGGGTTCAGCGTTTGAGGCATGAGGCGGATTCGGTGTGACCTTGTACATGGCGAAGCTCCTTTAGAATTCCAGGAACTACCAAACTCACTTCCACATGAGGGTGGCAGCTGTACGCAGGTGTGGAAGACCAGGGCTAAAGGACCCGGCGCACCGAAGTGCCCCGCGCACAGCCGCCATAAGCAATCATACAGACGTAAAAAAACGTCGGTAGGTGTTTATGGGCGATTGAACGCCTTCAGCTTGGTCGGACTTCCACATCCGGCCGCTGGATTGGCAGCGGCTGGGGGAGGTTAGCTAGAGGGGGTCTGAGGGGCAAGCTGAGAAACGTGTGGGATTTTTCCTAGAGGATTTGGCCTGTTCTTCGGATCACTTAGTCCTTCCTGCCTCGCCCCCCATGATGGATTGGAATTACTAATCCTATAGGCCGCGTATTACTTGCTCTGTAGAGCCGACCTGAAAGCTGCGTACCACTTTCGTACCAATACTACTTCCAAGCAGCGACACCATGCTCCTAACGACAGGCAGCAATCGGCCGATTGTGTTGAAAAAGTCGGTTTTCCCAAAACACTCGAATATTGATGGATGAAAACACCTCTGTTGCCCGCTGCTACGTGAAATCCGAGTACTGAACCTTCTGCCAAAAATTCAGATTTCAATCTCAGGCGCGTACTTTTCTGGCGTGGAATTCGAAGCCGACTTTTTCAACAGAATCGGCCATTTACAGCCGTTCGACGGACGTGTGTAAATCGGCGACAATCTGCACAGGGACGGTCAGCACACGAGAGGCATTACGTGGAGTTTCTGCGATTTCCCAAGTGCGACAATAGTCGGAAGCCGGAGTCCCAAGTTGTCAGGTTCTACTATCCGAAGTGCGAAATAAACTATGGTCACGGAGGACCGATGAATCAAACCAGTACCGAAGCAGATCAATCCCCGGTGAGCACAGCAGGATGGCTGAGGCCGGCTCATTTTTATGTTTGGCTAACGGCCGGCGCGGTGTTCTATTTTGGTGACGAACTCGACCGCGTGTATGGGCTTTGGCTCTTAATGATTCCGCTGCTTGGAGTCCCCGCGCTCATTGCAATGGGTACCTTCATCGTCGGGCTGATCGCCAGTTTATGGTACCGCCTATGGGGTAGGTTACTTTCCGTCATGGGCGCGCCAGCCCTAACGATCGGGTTGCTAGTGGCCTTTGCCCACTACGAAATCAATCCCGACTGGATACGATTCCAATTGACGAGTGGTCACTATGCGGAACTGGCCCGCAATCTACCCGGGCCGTCGCCAAAATACGGGAAGTGGGATTGGGGGGAAACCGGTGGGGCTACTGGACCGAACTTCTTCTACAACCTTGTCTACGATGAAACTGACAAGCCGCTCGATCGACCTGAGATGGCAGAACAAAAGGGCTGGACATATTCAGTGCATCCGTATGGTCGCCACTTCTTTTTGATCACGGCACTGTACCAGTGATTTAGCGCACCAAAATAGGCAGGTCTCTGCTCAAATCGAAACATTTTGGCTCTTGTTGCAATGTCTTCTCCATTCGAGGCCGTGTCTGACACACTGCATTGAATATGCCTTTCGGGCGGTTTGACGGACCGCTCAGGGTCGTTTTCAGCCCTTCGCGACAGGCAGAAAACGGCCAAAAGCTGACGGTGGCTACAGGCAGAAATCGACCCACTGCTGCCGTCTAGATCAGACGTGATCTTTGTTGGAGCGGGCTTACCCGCAAAGAGGCTGCTTGAGCAACGCACATACTCTTCGAGCGATGTCATCTGCGCCATCGGGAATGTCCACTGAAATGCCTAAATAGTGTTCAAGGTGCAGGGTGAGCGTGTGTTCATCTACCAACAGATCCCAGTAGCGCTGATCTTGACCATCGAGCCTCTCTTTCCAGCAACCTCCCAGCCCTTGCTCAAGAACCCGGGCCACGTCCTCGAAAAGCGTCCAGTCGGCTGCTTCTGATACTTCAATCCTCACCACCTCACCACCTCACCACCTCACCACCAGAAGTCCCCCGATTCTGGTGGCTCCTGCGAATGGTCGCAATGGGTCGACTGCTGCCGGTCACCAGCGAAAAATATCAGCCTTTTCGGTGATGGATTGGAACTACTAATCCTATAGGCTACATAATCCGGTCACTCCAGATCAGGCAAAAAAACCCCGTACCACTTTCGTACCACGCAAACCGACACATGCATCATATTCTCATTCCAGATGATGGATTTATGTCTGCTCCTTTGACTCCTGTATGCCTACAATCAGCGTTTAACTCGTGACATTCGCGCAGGAGCGATCATGGACCCAGGGAACGTTTCAGCGATCATTTCGGCAGCAGCAGGTATCAGCGGTGTCCTGCTCGGAAATTTGTTCGTTCTAGCTAAGGAGTCTTGGATCAAGCGGAATACGGTAAACCAGAACACAACATACCTTGGGATTATCGTTGTTTCGCATTTGGAGCAATTCGCAACTCAATGCTTTGACGTCTGCATAGACGATGGCACATTGCGGGGTCAACCCGCAGGCGAGGATGGCCAATCTCAAACCACTACCGCGACGCCTGTATTTGCTCCCTTGGAGCTCGACGTCGACTGGAGGCTGCTACCCAAAGATCTGATGTACTCGATACTTCGAATTCCCGATCTACAAGACCAGCTTCATGGAAAGCTCCGGGGAATTCAGGAGTACGACTACGACCCACCCGATCATCCCGAGTTTTTCTGGGTAAGGAGACGAGGGTATGCAGTACTAGGGCTCCAAGCATCTGACATAGTTAGAAAACTTCGATCACATGCAGATCTACCCGCTGACGAACCTTCACCAGGCGAGTGGAGTCGAGATCAAAGTATGAGAGACGTAATAGTCGATTTAGACAGGCTAGAGAAGAATAGTCGCCGATGGAGCGCTACTTTGGATCTACCCACGTAAACTCGCGTTAACAAAGCCAGAGGACGGTAGATGACTCTCGATCCCAACGAAACTCTGAAAGCTCGTCGCCTGACGCGATTACGCGAAGAACTAGGCTATTTGCTGAGCGACGAAGACCCCGGCAGCAGTTCCTGGCGACAAGGCATGATCGATGGACGCATGCTTGAGCTGAAAGAACTGGGAATTTTCGACCAGGACGATTTTGACGCGTTTAATGCCGAATACACCGACGCTCTCTGGGCCAAGAAAATGGCAGAAAGCTGAAACCGGTGCACTCACGACGCCGCGCCTGTGAAAAAGCGCCCTGGGCGCCTCTATTCTAGAACGTTTTTGGAGGTAGCTGATGAGTGCCAAATATTACCAGCTCGACGAAGGCCAATTGCCAGTCGACTATCCCACCCATCGTCATTCGGGTGAATTCTGGGAGCAACTGGGTCGTACGGTTGCAACTTACGGCTTTCTGGAGCAGGTATTGGGCAGAGCCATTTTCGCCCTGACCGCTACGCGCAGGTACGCGCAGGATGAGTTGGAGCAGGCATACAGCAAATGGCCGGGCCAGCTTGAGCGGGCGCTGTCTGATCCTCTCAGAGGGCTCATTGATTCATACGGCAGTGCCCTGCGCAATTACCATAAAAGGCCCCCTAGCAATTTTGATCAATTGGTGGACGATTTGATACATGCTGCCGAGTTGCGCAACGTCATATGCCATGGCGCTTGGGGGGCACCGGATGTCAACGGCAAGTCATTGCCATCGTTTGTTGATCGGAAGCAGAGGATCTTTGCCACTAGCATCGATGTCGCTTACCTCCAGCAGATCCGCACTCAAGCCTCCCAGCTCGTCTGCGAGGTTATTAATTCCATCAGTAGCTTAGGCTTACAATTCCCTGGATCGGCCGGCCCAGGCGAGAGATGCCTACCGCTCTCCTAACAGAACATCGAAAATTCGGCTTTAAAAATATTTAGAAAGGATTACTTACTTGTTAAATCGAGCTGAAAAATTAATAAAAAGACTGACACTAAGACTTTTTTTCTTCACGATTTTCTCTCTTGGCTCAACTATATTTTTCACCACAACCTACCATTACTTGGCGCAAAAAGAGTTTTTCTACCTGGCAACTTTATGCTTTACAATATTAGCTATCTTGTTCGGCTTTTCGGCATTACTTTACAACAGATCTCGTGCTTTCAACCCCGGCCCCGCTCAACGCCGCTCCCTATACGCTGCTGAAAGAGCACTTCAGGCAACGATTTTGTTTACATCAGGGCTTGCTCTTGGTGCAATTATAATCACCATAATGCTGCAATTGAAAATCGACACAGGAGATGGTGGACCACAATCCAAAATATTATTAATTTTCTTTATCCCAATGTTACTTTTACTTTTCTCCTTCGGTGTATCTGTTCTTTCCTTTCGAGCAATTTCGCATGGAATGCTTAAACCTGTAAGCACGAGGGAAATGCTCAAAAGAATCAGACACCCCAAGAGCACTAAAATCTAATCTTAATACACTACTACAAACGTCCTTTGTGCTTGGGACATATGGAAACGATGAATCTAATTGGAGGGGACAGATTTATTTAGCGGTCCTAAGGTGGCCTGCCGAACCAAAACAGCAACCAACGATTTAAGATCCCGACTGGATGCAATCATTGAGGCTGCTATGACACGGAATCCCTGACGCTGCCGGAAGATTCAACTCCCTGATCTCACCTGACGACCGTGATACAGCGGATGTCGCGATCCCCAGATATGGTGTTGCCCTAATCCTTCAAAAACTCGCCGGTCATTTCTAGCATTAGAATTCGGTCGAGGTAGTAGAGGATTTTCTCAGCGGGTATGAAGTTGAGTAGTCCATTGACGTCGCTTGCGAGAGTCACCATGCCCGCGAATTGCCATTGATCATTGGTCTCAGCGATCACGACTGAACCGCTCATACCTCTGAATTCACCGGGACGATCACCGACAACTTTCAGGGTTGTGAGCCCAGGTAGTGTCGATTCAACAAGGACTCCATTGACCGAGTAAAGAACTGCCGAGAGCAACTGCTTATCGTAGTCGTAGGCTCTGCCGACATCTGGGTATCCGAAAACTCGGAAGACGTCGGCGCTTGGCTGGTGCTCAGTTTGAATAATATCTGTGGCACGAATCCAACTGAGGCCAGCAGCTATCAACGCTTCGTGCTGGGATTCAAGAATGCGCAGGATCAGTAAATCGAAATCTGGGTCGAAGTCAGGAACGAAAACCGCTTTTCGGTCAAAAACGATAGAAATAGGAGCGTTACGTAGCCTGATACGCAGGTCTTCAGCTTTTGCATACTGGCTAACGAGCACATGCTGTGCAGAGATAACAAATAGCTCCCCTCCATGTTCTAGGACGAATGCAGTTCCTACGCCATGATGAGTAGCGATGTGCTCGTTTTCGTAGCTCAAAATTACCGGATGTACTTGGCCTTCGATGAGGTCACCCAGCTCGTCAAGCGTTATGAAATCAGGTAGCTGCGCCATGCGGGACTCCATTTTAACGTTTCCGAGTATGAATACTTAAGCTAGCGCGAGCCATGCTTTCCCAATACGCACACATGCCCTGATAGGGCCCTACTAGAGATATCGGGGTCAGGCCACGATACTCCGGCAGTGATGTCGAACAAATCACTTCCGGATACACCTAGCGACGACCTGTCGATTCAAGCGAGTGCTCCAAGGTGTAAGATGCCCAACTACCGCCCACCATCGAGGCAGCCATGTCTGGAATCTCCCTAAACCTCCCGGAAGACCTGTCCAACTCTCTCGCCGACCTGGCCAAAACCAACGGCCAGACTGCGACCTACCTGGCGATGGACGTTCTTCGCGACTACATCGAACACGAAAAAACGCTGACCGCCCAGATCGAACTGGCAGTAAAAGAAGCCGACCAAGGCAAGTTCGCCACCGACGACCAAGTGGCAGCGATGCGCGCTAGGCGCTGGAGCCGGAATGCGGGTTGAGAGTGGCTTGAAAAAGCACTCAAAAATCTGGAAGACGAAGCAAACTATATCGCTCTCGAAAATCCAAAGGCGGCTGACGACTTCTCCGATGTCATCTTCGCCAGCGTCGACAAGCTAGCTCAGTTTCCCTCCATGGGCCGTGAAGGTCGGGTAAAACACACCCGAGAATGGGCGGTGCCCAACTGGTCCTATCTGATCCCGTATCGGGTACGCGAAGATCGCTTACAAATTCTTGGCATATTCCACACAAGACAACGTCCGCGCTCGAAGTGGTGAAGGCCGCGAAACACGCCCTTCCCACACCCAAGACCCATCCCTGATAAACTGCGCCCCATTCACCCCGCTGACTCAGATCCCTCAATGCCCCTACAATCCGCCCCACTCTCCCGCCGCTTCTCCGTCGCCCCGATGATGGATTGGACCGACCGCCACTGCCGGTACTTCCTGCGCCTGCTCTCCAAGCACGCCCTGCTCTACACCGAGATGGTCACCACTGGCGCGATCCTGCATGGCGACCACGAGCGCTTCCTGCGCCATAACGAAGCCGAGCACCCACTCGCGCTGCAGTTGGGCGGCAGCGTCCCCGCCGACCTGGCTGCCTGCGCGCGTATGGCTGAGGCGGCCGGTTACGACGAAGTGAACTTGAACGTCGGCTGCCCGAGTGATCGGGTGCAGAACAATATGATCGGCGCGATCTTGATGGCGCACCCGGCCCTGGTGGCGGAGTGTGTGAAGGCGATGCGGGATGCGGTGTCGATTCCGGTGACGGTGAAGCATCGTATCGGGATTAATGGGCGGGACAGTTATGCCGAGTTGTGTGATTTCGTTGGGACGGTGAGGGATGCGGGGTGTACGAGTTTTACGGTGCATGCGCGGATTGCGATTCTGGAGGGGTTGTCGCCGAAGGAGAATCGGGATATTCCGCCGTTGCGGTATGACGTGGCGGCGCAGTTGAAGCAGGATTTCCCGGAGTTGGAGATTGTGTTGAATGGCGGGATCAAGACGCTGGAGCAGTGCCAGGAGCATTTGCAGGTGTTTGATGGGGTGATGTTGGGGCGGGAGGCTTATCACAATCCGTATGTGTTGGCGGAGGTGGATCAGCGGTTGTTTGGGAGTGAGGCGCCGGTGGTGAGTCGGGCGCAGGTGTTGGCGCAGTTGCGGCCTTATATTGCGGAGCATTTGGCCAGTGGTGGTGCGATGCATCACATTACTCGGCATGTGTTGGGGTTGGGGACCGGGTTTCCGGGGGCTCGTCGGTTCAGGCAGTTGTTGTCGGTGGATATTCATAAGGCGAGTGATCCGTTGGCTTTGTTGGATCAGGCTGGGGAGTTGTTGGAGGGGCGGTGAGGGGTTGGGTGTCAGTTGGTTTATTTGGAGGCTGACAGGCGGCTTTCGCGAGCAAGCTCGCTCCCACAGTTTTGAGTGCGGGGTGTCAGGGAGTTGGGTGGTGGCTGGGCTGGCGTTATCGCAGGCAAGCCAGCTCCCACCGTTTTGAGTGCAGGGTGTCAGGGGGTTGGGTGGTGGCTGGGCTGGCGTTATTGCAGGCAAGCCAGCTCCCACAGGTTTGAGTGCGGGGTGTCAGGGGGTTGGGTGGTGGCTGGGCTGGCGTTATCGCAGGCAAGCCAGCTCCCACAGTTTGAGTGCAGGGTGTCAGGGGGTGGTTGGTGGCTGGGCTGGCGTTATTGCAGGCAAGCCAGCTCCCACCGTTTTGGGTGATGGGTGTCAGGGTTGGTCGGTGGCTGGGCTGTTGTGGCGAGCAGGCTTGCCCTGCGTTGGGGTGCGTAGCGGCCCTGATGACTATGACGGCGTTCTGAATGAAAAACTCGATCGCCTTACTGGGGCTGCTTCGCAGCCCAACGCAGGGCAAGCCTGCTCGCCACAGCAAGCCTGCTCGCCACAGGAAGCCAGCTCTCACACGGGGCCGCGTTGGTTGGGGGAACTTGGGTTGAACCTGTCGGGGGTTTTGGTCTCCTATTTAGCACCAAGACGGGGCATTCAAACGGCTGTTTTCAGGTTGTTGCCCTCGCAAACGACTGAATGTATTTGCGCCCTTGAGCGCTTGTCGGCGCTCGGGTAATGTCATCAGACCCACAGGACAGAGCACGCCCATGACTTCCAAGCTGGAACAACTCAAGCAATTCACCACCGTTGTAGCCGATACCGGCGATTTCTCCACCCTCGCCAAGCTCAAGCCGCAAGACGCCACCACTAACCCTTCCCTGCTGCTCAAGGCGGCGTCGATTCCAAGCTATGCCACGCTGCTGGATGAGGCTGTGAAGGACTGCAACGGTGACGTCGGCCTGGCCAGCGACCGTTTTGCGGTGGCGGTAGGTCAAGAGATTCTCAAAGTCGTACCGGGGCGTATTTCCACCGAGGTGGATGCGCGTTTGTCGTTCGATGAAGCCGCGATTCTCAAGCGTGCGCACCGTCTGATCGACCTGTACGACAAAGCCGGCGTAGGCCGTGACCGCGTGCTGATCAAGATCGCCTCCACCTGGGAAGGCATCCGCGCAGCGGAGAAGCTGGAAAAAGAAGGCATTCAAACCAACCTGACACTGCTGTTCTCGTTTGCCCAGGCCGTCGCCTGCGCCGAAGCCGGTGTGTTCCTGATTTCGCCGTTCGTGGGCCGTATCTACGATTGGTACAAGAAGGCTAACGGCAACGACTACATCGGCGCTGAAGACCCAGGCGTTGTGTCGGTAACGCGCATCTACAACTACTACAAGGCCAATGGCTATAAAACTGTAGTGATGGGTGCGAGCTTCCGTAACCTCAGCCAGATTGAAGAGCTGGCCGGCTGTGACCGCTTGACCATCAGCCCGGACCTGCTGGAGAAGCTGGCCGCCGATGAAGGCAAGCTGGAGCGCAAGCTGTCGCCAGGCCATGCCGGTGAAGCGCGGGTGCATTTGACTGAAGCGCAGTTCCGTTGGGAGTCCAACGAGGACGCAATGGCGACTGAGAAGCTGGCGGAGGGGATTCGTCAGTTTGCTCGGGACCAGGAGAAGCTGGAGGCGTTGTTGACTGCCAAGCTGTAAGGCAGGCGGCGACAAAAAGGGCGGCACCTGTGAGGGTGCCGCCCTTTTTTGTGGTTCGCAGTTCTCAAACCAGTCACCGTTCAAACTGTGGGAGCTGGCTTGCCTGCGATAGCGGTGGGTCAGCAATGAATAGGTGGCTGACATACCGCTATCGCAGGCAAGCCAGCTCCCACATTGGATTGGGTTTCAACTGAAGGTCAGTGGCGCTCTAGGGCGTTGACCAGGTCGTGGAAGGCTTCGCGGTTGGACTCGTTCAGGCCCATCAGGATCTTGTGCGCTTCCAGCACCTTGACCCGTACCACTTCTTCGGACTGGTCTTGCGAAGGCAGGTCGGTCAGGCATTCCGGGCACGGGATCGGGCGGTCAACGATGTTGAACACTTGATCAAAGCCCATGGACTGCAACAGACGGGTGATGTCTTCGTGGGTGGTGACGACGGTCGGCAACAGGCCAACCTTCTGCCGAGACAGAATGGACAACTTGGCCAACAGGCCAAGGGTGGTGCTATCGATGCTGCGGGTTTCGGTCAGATCGATCACGATCGCTGAGAAGTTCAGCGCGGTGAAGATCCGCTCAATCGTCGCATCCAGCGCCGAACACAAGGTCAGGCGCACTTCACCGACAAACTTCAGGACGAAGGTCCCGTCTTGCTCGGCGAATTGGATTCTTCCGGTACTCATCAAAGATTCCTGCTCAACACCAATAGGGCGATATCATCCGGCATCTCCCCTAGCGTGGACAATCCAAAAACCTGCCGCAGGCCATCCAGGCTGCCGCCCGCCGACTTGACCTTTTGGGGCAAGGCGGCTTCTTTCTCTTTGAGTGTAGGCTCTGGAAGAAGGTCCAGTATGCCGTCGGACATCAGCGTAAGGCTGAACGTCGGCGGCAATTCCAGGATGTGGTCTTCGTAGGTGGCTTCGTTAAACAAGCCCACCGGCAGACCACGGCCTTCCAGGTAACGCACACTGTCGGGAGTGTATAAAACCGGCATCGGCAGGTGACCGCCGATGCTGTAGGTCAAAAGACCGGTTTCTTCATCAATAACGCCGCCAACCATCGTCACGTGCTTGCCCAGCTTGCAGCTGATCAGGCCTCGGTTGATGTGGCCCAGCACCTCGGAGGGGGTGAACTCCGGCAAGGTGCCATTGCGCTTGGATTCGAACAACAGCCGTGTGGTCATGAATTTCAACAACACGGTAACAAACGCAGAAGAAGCGCCGTGGCCGGACACGTCGGCCAGGTAGAACGCCACACGTCGCTCATCGACGCGGAAGTAGTCGACAAAATCACCCGACAGGTACAGCGACGGGATGATCTGGTGCGCAAACTTGAATTCGTCGATGGTCCACGGGCTCACCGGCAGCATGTTCATCTGCACCTGGCGACCGGCGTTCTGGTCTTCCTGGAGCAAATTGAGGCTGGCTTCGAGTTCGCGGTTGGCGGTTTCGAGCTTTTCGCGGTAGCGCTGGTTTTCCAGCAGCAGGCGAGCACGGTCCAGCGCGCGGCGCACCGAATGCTCCAGCACCGCCAGGTCTTCCAGGGGCTTGATCAGGTAGTCGGCAGCGCCCAGGCGCAGGGCCTCGACAGCATCGTTCATCACGCCGGCACCGGACACAACAATCACTGGCGTCTGCGGCGCACGCTCGGTTACCTGGCGAATCAGCTCGAGGCCGCCCATTTGGGGCATGCGCAGGTCGCAGATCACGAGGTCGGGCTTGTCGCGCTCGAACACCTGGAGACCCTGTTGGCCATTACTGGCCTGCAGGACGCTGAAGCCACTGTCTTCCAAATAGGCCGCGAGGCTCGCGCGCACTACTTCGTCGTCATCGATTATCAGCAGCGTGGCACTGGTTTTTTGCATGTGGGCAAACGGCGCCAGAATTAGGTTGGCGTAGGCGGCTCGGCAATGGCCGGGCTCACGTACTGGATTCGCTTTCTAGCCTCTCTGTCCTACAAAGTACTGGGATTTCTCCCATGCACAACGGTAAAGCAGAGGTGCCCTTCTAAGGCGCAGACGGTACTCCCATCCGTCAGGGGTTTCAAGCTCATGCCGATGGTCGCCGGGCGTCTTTACACCGCAAATCACCGGGAGTTATAAGAACAGTCACCACCACAACACAAAGTAAGGATGGAACCCGTGAGCGAACATGAGCGCGGCTACGACGAAAAACGCGATTTCATCCGCATGCGCGTGGATGCCGATGTGGCGCTGATCCACGCGGGGCAAGAGATTGCCGGGGTTTGTGTGGACCTTTCCAGCTCCGGCATGCAGGTTGAGGCACCTCGCCAGTTTCAGGTGGGAGACCAACTGACCGTGCGCATCGATTCGGAACACGCCGCCCTCACGGGCCTGGAGGCGGACACCGAGGTGGTGTGGGCCAAAAACGAAGGCGAGCGCCAGCACCTGGGCCTCAGGATCTTGAAAATGCGCTGAAAAACGCGCACAAAAAAGGCGACCTATAGAGGTCGCCTTTTTTCATTTCAAAACGTCACGGCTTAAAAGTCGTCGACGACCTTGCCGTCTTTTACCTTGAACTCACGGTTCTGCAGGTAAGCGTTACGGATAAAGGTGTATTTGTCGCCCGTGATCAGCTTCTCGCTGTCGAGCAGGCTGGCACGGGTATCAACGATGTTCAGGCCGAAGGTGCTGTTGCGCCAGCCGATATCGTTCATGTAGCGGTACGGTTGGGTGTAGCTGTCGACGTATTTGGACGGCGCATCACGCAGGGTGCTTGGGCCGAGCAGCGGCAGCATCACGTAAGGACCGCTGCCAACGCCCCAGTAGCCGAGGGTCTGGCCGAAGTCTTCATCGCTGCGTTGCAGCCCCATTTTGGTGCCCACATCAACAAAGCCAAGCACGCCGAAGGTGGTGTTCATCAACAGGCGGGCGGTGTCTACACCGGCGGCGTGCGGCTTGAGCTGCAGCACGTTGTTGGCCAGGTTGCCGACATCGCCGATGTTGCGGAAGAAGTTGTGGATGCCGTCTTGCACAAATTGCGGGGTTACAAATTGATAACCCTGGGCAATCGGCTTGAGCGCGTAGGTATCAACGGTGTCGTTGAAGGTGAAGATCGGGCGGTTGACGCTTTCCCATGGATCGTCTTCCGACGCAGCCTGGGCTGCGAAGGGGGCGAGCAGGATAGTTGCACACACAGATAGCTGAGCGAAGTACTGGCTCCAGCGCATAGCTTTGGCTCCTTGAATGATCTGTCATGGGCGCTATGCCCTGAATAAGACCGTCAGTATATGACGGATGTGTGGATTTAGGCAGTAACGAGGAAACGACATACGCAAAATGCACAAAATTCCTACAAACAGGTTAAGTGTCATCCGCTTGTCATGCAGCCCGGATAGCGTCGTAGCTATTTCAGGATAGTTATTTCAGGGAAGTCGAAATGCCTCACGCCGAAATTGCCATAGCCAGCGCCCCCACCTTGACTGCCGTGCTGTTTGGCCTGAGTGGCTGCCTGGTGGATTTCGGTTCCCAAGCCCGCACAGACTCGCCCTGCCCCGACTCCCAGGCCACGCCCGGCGCGCTGAAGATTCTGCGCAGCCTCAAGGACCAAGGCGTGCCCTGCGCCTGGCTGGATGAACTGCCCGCTTCTGTCACCACACCCCTGTCGGCCGCATTGCCCGACTGGGTGAAGGCAACACCGCCCTCCTCCCTCCGCTGGCCGGCGCCACATGCCTGCTGGCAAGCCTTGATGGCACTGAATATCGAACGCCTCGAAGGCTGTGTGCTGGTCAGCGGCGAGCCGCGTTTGCTGCAATCAGGCCTGAATGCCGGGTTATGGACCATCGGCCTGGCGTCCTGCGGCTCGCTGTGCGGCCTGTCACCTGAGCAATGGCAGGCGTTGACCGAACAACAGCGCGAGCACAAGCGCGGCAAAGCCACGGTGGCGCTGTATGGGCTGGGCGTGCATTCGGTGATCGATCACCTTGGCGAGCTGGGCACCTGCCTGGCGGATATCAGCCTGCGCCAGCTTAAAGGCGAGAAGCCCTGATAGAGATCATGCACTCAAGGCGCCGGTGGATTAATCTACAGGTCAGCCCGTAGACCTTTCACGGCGTGCCGCGGTCTATGCCAGTGCCTATCGATAAAAGGAAGAACGTCATGCCTGACCGCATAAAGCTTGAAGAACAGGTCAACATCCTGCGCGGGCAGTTGGAACAGCAACCGCCGCTGTCTGAAGAAAAACGTGAAGCACTGGAAGCCTTGATTGCCAAGTTCGAATTACAACTCGAACTTGAACCGGCCACCCAAACGCCCAGTATTTCCGACGATGTGAATCAAGCAGCCATAGAGTTCGATGCCGAACACCCGGTCATTTCCGGGACATTGCGCAATATCATGATCACTTTGGGCAACATGGGGATCTAACCCGGCCCCAAGCCAAACACAGAACCAAAATGTGGGAGCTGGCTTGCTTGCGATGGCGGTGTATCAGTCACCCGATGTATGACTGATGGGCCGCTATCGCAGGCAAGCCAGCTCCCACATTTGTTTTGTGTGACGGCTACTGACGAGCCAGGCGCACGTTCTGGAACTGCACATTCTCAGTGCTGCGATACGGGTTGATATCCAACCCACCGCGCCGCACATAGCGCGCATACACCGTCAACTTCTCTGGCTTGAGCAACCGCTGCAAGTCCAAAAAGATGCGCTCCACGCACTGTTCATGAAAGTCCGAGTGCTGGCGGAAACTCACGATATATTCCAGCAAACTGGCGTGATCCAACGCGTGACCACGGTACTCCACCACCACGCTGCCCCAATCCGGCTGGCTGGTGACCGGGCAGTTGGATTTGAGCAGGTGGCTGTGCACGCTCTCCTCGATAATGCGCGAGTCGTCGCAACGCAGCAGTTCCGGGCGCGGGTGCTCGTAGTTGCTGACGCTGATGTCCAGGTCGTCGATGCACGCGCCCGGCAACGCCATCACGCCTTCAGCCTCAACCTCGGCCAGGCTGCGGATGCGCACACTCACAGGCAGGCCAGCGGCGGCGCTGAGGTCGGTGCGCAAGGTGGTTTCCAGGCTTTGCGTGTCGGCAAACGCGGTCTGGTTCAGCGAGTTGAGGTACAGCTTGAAAGATTTGGACTCGATGATGTTCGGCGACTCGGCCGGGATGCTGAATTCACCGATGGCCACCACCGGCTTGCCCGATGGCAGCAACCACGACAGTTCGAAGCAGTTCCAGAAATCCACGCCCTTATAAGGCAGGGTTTCGGCAGTCAGGCCCAGCTCGGCCCATTTGGCGGCGCGAGGGATCGGGAACAGCAACGACGGCGTGTAGGTAGAGATGTATTCACTGGACTTGCCCAGCGGCGAATGTTCGGCTGCGGGATGCATGGCGGAAACCTGGCTAAATAAACCGCGCCAGTCTACCAGCCTTTGCTCCCGCCCTTAAGAATCGCCTCACTCAACGGTCAGCTTGCCGACCATGCCCGCCTGATAATGCCCCGGAATGTTGCAGGCAAACTCAAGACCGGTGGCCTTGTTGAAGGTCCAGGTCAGCTCGGCGGTCTTGCCCGGTTCCACCAGCACGCTGTTGGGATCGTCATGCTTCATGCCACCCATCTCGCCCATATCGCCATGCCCCATGGCGGCGTGGTCCATCTTGCCCATGCCGGTGGCCGTGAGCATGCCGCTGGCCTGCATCTTGAGCATTTCTTTTTGGTGTTCGGCGTGCATCGCCGCATCACCCAGGTTGAACTCGTGCAGCAACTGGCCTTTGTTGACCAGCACAAAGCGCACGGTCTCACCGGCTTTTACATCCAGAGCCTTGGGCGAAAAGGAAATGTCCTGCAGGGTTACTTCTACGGTGCGCGTGGCTTTATCGGCCGGTGCCGGGTGACCAAACGCGTAGGTGTGAGCCTCATCAGCCATTGCATTAACGCTCAATGCCAACAGACAGCCCGCCAATAACAGAGGTGTACGCAACGCCATGACGCTTCTCCAAAAAAGTGTGTCCAGCTTGGTCAGCACTTTAAGATGGCTCTGCTGCCAGCCAGCTGACTGCTAGATTACAACTTTGTCAGGTTACGCCCTGACGCTGCCGCCCACGGTATAAAGCCCATCGCCACCTGTTGCCACGAGTTGCCCATGAAACTGCTGATCGTTGAAGACCAACCGAAAACCGGCCACTACCTGCGCCAGGGCCTGACCGAGGCTGGCTTTACCACCGAGTTGGTGGCCGACGGCACGAGTGGGCAGCATTTGGCCCTGACCGGCGATTACGATCTGCTGATCCTCGACGTGATGCTGCCCGGCCGCGACGGCTGGCAAATTCTGCACGCCGTGCGCAGTGCCGGCCTGGACATTCCGGTGTTGTTCCTCACCGCCCGCGACGCCGTGGAAGACCGTGTGCACGGCCTGGAGCTGGGCGCCGACGATTACCTGGTCAAGCCTTTCGCCTTTTCCGAATTGCTGGCGCGGGTGCGCAGCCTGTTGCGCCGTGGCAGCAGCACGCCGCAGGAAATCGCCCTGCAACTGGCCGACCTGCGCCTGGACCTGATCCGCCGCCGCGTCGAGCGCGACGGCCAGCGTATCGACCTCACCGCCAAGGAGTTCGCCTTGCTCGAACTGCTGCTGCGCCGCCAGGGTGAAGTGCTGCCCAAGAGCCTGATTGCCTCCCAGGTGTGGGACATGAATTTCGACAGTGACACCAATATCATCGAAGTGGCGATCCGCCGCTTGCGCCTTAAAGTCGACGACAACTTCCCCACCAAGCTGATCCACACCGTGCGCGGCATGGGCTATGTGCTGGAGGAACGGTGCAATTGATTGCGCGCCTGTCCCTGGCCAGCCGTCTGGCATTGTTGTTTGCCGGCTGCACGGCGGTGGTCTCGCTCATCGCTGGCGTGTTGTTTAACCAGGCCAGCGAAGCGCACTTTATCGAACTGGACCAGCAGCAACTCGACGGCAAACTGATCGCGCTGCGCAGCACCTTGCAGGGTGTCGACTCACTGGCGTCCTTCACCCCGCGAGAAGCGCAACTGCGTGCCGAACTCAGCCGCCAGCCGGACCTTGCCTTGCGCATCAGTGCCGCCGACCAACGCTGGTTTGATGGCGCGCCGAGCGTCACGCTGCCCGCAGCGCCCGGCCTGCACAGCCTGCAAAATGCCGGCACCGATTATCGCGTCTACAACGCGCCATTGCTGGCGGGCCAAGCCAGTTCGCCGCAAGTGACGCTGATCCTCGACATCACGCACCACCAGCACTTTCTGCAACGCATGCAGCGGTTGATCTGGCTCACGGTCGGCTTGTCCGCCCTGGCCACCGCGCTGCTCGGCGCATGGGCAGCACGCAGCGGGCTGCGGCCGTTACGGCGCATGAGTGAAGTGGCCGCCGGCGTGTCGGCCCACTCCCTGACCCAACGCTTGCCCCAGGCGCAAATGCCGGTGGAACTGGCCGAACTCGCCCAAGCGTTTAACGCGATGCTGGGACGGCTCGACGACGCGTTCCAGCGCCTCTCGTCTTTCTCCGCCGACATCGCCCATGAACTGCGCACGCCCCTGTCGAACCTGCTGACTCAAACCCAGGTGATCCTCACCCAGCCGCGCCCGCTGGAGGACTACCGCGAGGCGCTGCACAGCAACCTGGAGGAGTTGCAGTGGATGGCGCAATTGGTGAATGACATGTTGTACCTGGCCAAAGCCGACCATGGCCTGCTGATGCCCAAGCGCGAAGCGCTGGCGCTGCACGATGAAGTGGAGGCGTTGCTGGAGTTTTTTGCGCTGTTGGCCGAAGACGCGCAGGTCAATCTGGTGTGCGAAGGCACGGCTCAAACGGCGGGCGATCGCGGTATGTTGCGCCGGGCCTTGTCGAACTTGCTGGATAACGCACTGCGGTTTACCCCCGTGGGTGGCGAGGTGCGGGTGCGGATAACGGAAAGCGCACAGGCTGTGACGCTGACTGTCGCCAATACAGGGGAAGGTATCCCTGCGGCTTTGTTACCTAAATTGTTTGACCGGTTCTATCGGGCGGACCCGGCGCGCCGTGAAGGCAGCAGCGAGCATGCTGGGCTGGGGTTGGCGATTACCCAGTCGATTGTGCGGGCGCATGGAGGGAGGATTTATTGTGAGTCTGAAATGGGCTGGACAAGGTTTGTGATTGAGTTGCCCAAGGGGGATTGATGCAAGCTGGGCCGGCCCTATCGCAGGCAAGCCAGCTCCCACATTCGAATGTATTCACACATCAAAATGTGGGAGCTGGCTTGCCTGCGATAGCGGTCTTAGCGTTTACGAATACCTGAGGGCATGCGCCGGCTCAATCTTCGCCGCCCGATACGCCGGGTAAATCGTCGCCATAAAGCTCAACACAAACCCGGCCGTGCAAATCAGCAGTACATCGCCGCCTTGCAGCTCGGAAGGCAGGTTGCTGACAAAGTACACGTCCGAACTGAAGATATGCTGCCCGGTCACGCGCTCCAGCCAGCCCACCAGTTCACTCACGTTCAGCGCCGCAATCACGCCCAGCACGCCGCCGATCAAGGTGCCGACGATACCGATCACCGTGCCCTGCACCATGAAGATCGCCATGATCTGCCGTGGCGTGGCGCCGATGGTGCGCAAAATCGCGATGTCCGCGCCTTTGTCGTTCACCACCATGATCAGGGTGGCGATGATGTTGAACGCAGCGACGGCGACGATCATCAGCAACAGCAGGCCGATCATGGTCTTTTCCATCTTCATTGCACTGAACAGGCTGCCCTGGGTGTGGGTCCAGTCATCCGGCTTGTAGTCGGCGCCGAGGCTAGCGGCAATGTCGGCCGAAACCTTGGGGGCCGCGTACAAGTCTTTCACCGCCAGGCGCACGCTTTGCACCTGGTTCGGCTGCCAATGCTGGATCTCGGCGGCGTCGGCCATGTTGATCAGGGCCATGGAGCCATCCAGCTCGGCACCGACCTTGAAGATACCGACCACGTTCAAGCGCTGCATGCGCGGGGTGATGCCGCCCGGTGCGGCCGTGCTGATTTCCGGCACGATCAGGGTCAGCTTGTCGCCCACATTCAGGCGAAAGCGCCGAGCGGTGATGTCGCCGATCACTACGCCGAACTCGCCGGCTTTGAGGTCTTCGAGTTTGCCGCGCACGATATGCTGGGCCACGATCGACACCTTGCCTTCCTGGGCCGGGTCAACGCCGCTGATCTCGATCGGCTGCATCGCGCCCTTGTAGGAGAACATGCCGTCCATCTGTGTGAACGGCACCGCAGCGGTGACCTCGGGGTTCTTCAGCGCGGCGGCGGCCACGGGCTGCCAGTTATCAATCGGGTTTACACCGACGATGGTGGCGTGGGGCACCATGCCGAGGATGCGCGTGCTCATTTCACGCTGGAAGCCGTTCATTACCGACAGCACCACGATCATCGCCAGCACGCCCAGGGCGAGGCCGATCATCGAGGTCATCGAGATAAACGAGACAAAACGGTTGCGGCGCTTGGCGCGGGTATAGCGCGTGCCGATGAAAATCGATAACGGTCTGAACATTCGCGGGCACCGTTTAAAAAAATGAAAAAGCCTGGCTTAAAAAGCCAGGCTTGAAACGGGTCAGATGGCGACCAGATGACCTTCCTGCAGGTGCAACACGCGGTCCATCTGGCGGGCCATGCTCATGTCATGGGTGACCACCAGGAACGCGGTGCGCATCTGGGTGCTCAGTTCCAGCATCAAGTCCTTGATGCCTTGCGCTGTGTGCGAGTCGAGGTTACCGGTTGGCTCGTCGAGCATCACCAGGCCTGGGTTGTTGACCAGGGCACGGGCGATGGCCACACGCTGGCGCTCGCCGCCGGACAGTTCCGCCGGTTTGTGCTCCAGGCGATGGCCAAGGCCAACGCGCTCCAGCAGTGCCTTGGCGCGCTGGCGGGCTTCCGGGATCGCGGTCTTGCCGATCAGCAGCGGCATGCACACGTTTTCCAGTGCGGTGAATTCCGGCAGCAGGTGGTGGAACTGGTACACAAAACCGAGCGAACGGTTGCGCAGTTGGCCACGGGCTTTTTCACCGAGTGCCGACAGTTCTTCGCCGGCCAGCCACACGCTGCCCTCGGAAGGCGTATCCAGGCCGCCCAACAGGTTGAGCAAGGTACTTTTGCCGGAACCGGAACTGCCGACGATCGCCACGCGCTCGCCCGGGTGCAGTTCCAGCTGCAGGTTGGACAACACCACTACCGACTCCGGGCCTTCCTCGTAGGATTTGCCCAGGTTGCGGCAGCTCAAGATAGCTTTTTCACTCATGCCCGATTCACTCATAACGTAAGGCCTGTGCTGGCTGGGTGCGTGCCGCGCGCCAGGCTGGATACAGGGTGGCAAGGAAACTCAATAGCAACGCGGCGCCGCCCACCATCAACACGTCCTGGGCCTGAACCTGGGACGGCAAGTAGTCGATGAAGTAGACGTCAGCGTTGAGAAACTTGTGGCCGATGACTTTTTCCAGCGCGGCAATGGCGGCGCTGACGTTCAGCGCGGCCAGAATGCCGACGGCGGTACCGATCAAGGTGCCGACCACACCGATCACGGTGCCCTGCACCATGAAGATCGCCATGATCTGGCCCGGCGTGGCGCCAAGGGTACGCAGGATGGCGATATCGCCCTTCTTGTCGTTCACCACCATCACCAGCGTGGAGATGATGTTGAACGCAGCCACGGCGACGATCAGCAGCAACAGCAGGCCAATCATGGCTTTTTCCATGCGGATGGCCTGGTAGAGGTTGCCGTGGGTGCGGGTCCAGTCACGGGCGTAGTACTGCGAGTCGCCCAGGTGCTGGGCGATTTCCCACGCGCCGCGCGGTGCATCGAACAGGTCGTTGAACTTGAGGCGCAGGCCCTGCACCTGATCCGGCTGCCAGCGATGCAGGCGGGCCAGGTCGGTGAGGTTGGTGAGGCCCAGGTAGCCGTCGATTTCGCCGGCGCCGACGTGGAAGGTGCCGACCACGGTAAAGCGCTTCATGCGCGGGAACATGCCGGCCGGGGTCACGGTGACTTCCGGCGCGACGAAGGTCAGCTTGTCGCCGATGCCCACGCCGAGCTTGGCCGCCGCCTTGTCGCCGATCACGATGCCGAAGCTGCCGGGTGCCAAGTCGTCGAGTTTGCCCTGCAACATGAACTTGTCGATGATCGACACGTTACGTTCCTGGGCCGGGTCAACGCCATTGAGCAGGATCTTCTGCACCTTGCCGTCGTTGGTCAGCAGCCCCTGCATCTGGGTAAACGGCGCAACGGCCACCACCTTGGGGTTCTGCTTGACCTTGGCGGCCAGGCTTTGCCAGTCGTTGATGGGTTCATCGGACTCGATGGTCGCGTGGGGCACCATGCCCAGCACGCGGGTGCGCATCTCATGATCGAAGCCGTTCATCACCGACAGCACCACGATCATCACGACCACGCCCAAGGCGAGCCCGATCATCGAGGTCAGGGAAATGAACGACACAAAATGATTGCGGCGCTTTGCACGGGTATAACGCGTGCCGATAAATACGAAGAGAGGTCTGAACATGTCGGGGCTTGTTCGGAGGAAAAGAAGACGTCCCGGTGGCGGGGTCTGGTAAGCAGCTTTACACTCTGACCATTACCGTTACCTGGGGTTCGCCATGTCGACATTAGATGAAGAAGAACGCCGCGAATACTACCGTATCGACGACATGATCGCACTTCAAATCAGCACACTGTCTGCCCCGGAAGCGGCGAGCAAGGAAGTGTTGCTGGATGATTCCCCGCTGTTCAATCTGCTCAGCGAACTGCACCTCAGCGAATTCGAAGCCCAACACCTGCTGCGCCAGATCAGCGAGAAAGATCGCAGCCTGGCGGCCTTTCTCAAAGTCCAGAACAAACGCGTGGACCTGCTCAGCCAGATCATGGCCCGTGGTCTGTTGGACGAAGTCGGCGCACCGCAGCCGGTGATCATCTCCGAAGGCGGCATCGACTTCCAGCACCCCACGCCGCTGGCGCCCGGCGCGCACCTGGCGGTCAAGCTGGTGCTGATGCCCCAGGCGCTCGGCCTGCTGTTGCGCGCACGCGTGACGCATTGCGAGCCCAAAGGCGATGGTTTTGACGTGGGCACGGAGTTCGAATCCATGACCGACGCCCAACGCCAGTTGCTGGCGCGCTATATCCTGCAGAAACAGGCACAGGAACGCCGTCTGGCGCGGGAACAAAGCGACGACCTCTGAATACGTATTGAACACGCCAGCCTATCTGGCGCAAAGGAGCAACTGTGACCCTGATTTACGGCCACCGCGGTGCCAAAGGCGAAGCACCGGAAAACACCCTGACCAGCTTTCAGGAGTGCCTCAAGCACGGTGTACGCCGTTGCGAACTGGACTTGCACCTGTCCATGGACGGCGAGTTGATGGTGATCCACGACCCGACCCTCAAGCGCACCGCCGACCGGCGCGGCAAAGTCGTCGAGTATTCGGCGGCAGACCTGGTAAAGATGGACGCGCGCAAAGGTGGCCCAGGCTGGGTCAAACCGTGCCCGATTCCGCGCCTGGAAGAACTGTTCGAACAGTGCGACTTCGATCACTGGCAGCTGGAAGTCAAAAGTGCCTCGCGCACCCGCGCCGCGACCACTGTGCTGGCGATCCGCGAGATGGCCGTGCGGCATGGCCTGATGGACAAAGTCACCGTGACCTCAAGTTCTCGGGAAGTATTAAAAGCGGCGGTTGAGCTCACCCCGGACCTGTCACGCGGCCTGGTGGCCGAATACGCCTGGCTCGACCCGTTGAAGGTCGCGCAGAACTACGGCTGTGAGTACTTGGCGTTGAACTGGACGCTGTGCACCCCCGAGCGCCTGGAAAAAGCCCAGCGTCAGGGTTTGCACGTGTCCGTGTGGACGGTCAACGAACCTGCGCTGATGCGCAGGCTCGCCGACTTCGGCGTAGATAGCCTGATTACAGACTTTCCCGGTTTGGCCACTGCCACCCTCGAGAATTACTGAAATCGGTCTCCCCGGCCGGCTCAGGCCACCGGCCGGAGCCGCTCAAAAAAGCCGGTTGAGGCCGTCGTAGGCCGCTACCCGATAGGCTTCGGCCATGGTCGGGTAGTTGAACGTGGTGTTTACAAAATACTTGAGGGTATTTTGCTCACCCGGTTGGCTCATGATCGCCTGGCCGATGTGCACGATCTCGGAGGCCTGGTAGCCGAAGCAATGCACGCCGAGAACCTCAAGGGTTTCACGGTGGAACAGGATCTTCAGCATGCCTTGCGGCTCACCGGCGATCTGCGCACGCGCCATGCTCTTGAAGAACGCCTTGCCGACTTCATAAGGCACCTTGGCCTTGGTCAGTTCGTGCTCGTTCTTGCCGATCGAGCTGATCTCGGGAATCGTGTAGATCCCGGTCGGCACGTCGTTCACATAACGCCAGCTGCCATTGTCGACGATGCTGCCAGCGGCCGAACGGCCCTGGTCATGCGCAGCACTGGCCAGGCTCGGCCAGCCGATCACGTCACCGGCACCGTAGATGTTCGGTACGCAAGTGCGGTAGTTCTCATCCACTTCGATCTGGCCACGGCTGTTGACCTTGACCCCGATGTTTTCCATGCCCAGCTTGTCGGTGTTGCCGGTACGGCCGTTGCACCACAGCAAGGCGTCGGCCTTGATCTTCTTGCCGGACTTGAGGTGCAAAATCACCCCGTTATCCAGGCCTTCGACCCGCTCGTACTCTTCGTTGTGGCGCACGGTGATGTTGTTGTTGCTGAAGTGGTAGCTCAACGCCTGGGAGATTTCCGAGTCGAGGAAGCTCAGCAACTGGTCACGGTTGTCGACCAGCTCCACCAACACACCCAGGCCACTGAAGATCGAGGCGTATTCACAGCCGATAACGCCGGCGCCATAGATGATCAGTTTGCGCGGGGTGTGGCCCAGGCTCAGGATGGTGTCGCTATCGTAGATACGCGGGTGGTGGAAATCGATATCGGCTGGGCGATACGGGCGCGAACCGGTGGCGATGATGATGTGCTTGGCCACCAGCTTCTCGACCACGCCATTGGCGCAGACCACTTCGACGGTTTGCTCGTCGGCGAAACTGCCGGTGCCAAAAAACAGGTCGACGCGGTTACGGGCGTAGTAACCCGTGCGAGACGCAACTTGCTTGGAGATGACCTTCTCGGCGCTTTTAAGCACGTCCGGGAACGAGAACCAGCGCGGCTCACCAATGGCCCGGAACATCGGGTTGGTGTTGAACTGCATGATCTGGCGCACCGAGTGACGCAAGGCCTTGGACGGGATGGTACCCAGGTGGGTGCAGTTACCGCCGACCTGGCGACGGCTATCGACCATCGCCACCTTGCGCCCCGCTTTGGCGGCGTTCATTGCCGCACCTTCTCCAGCCGGGCCGGAACCCAGTACCACCACGTCGTAGTTGTAGACAGCCATGCGTACTCCTCAGAACAGGCCAGGCGTACGGTTGGACGCCTGGCTAAATCATGCCGCGGCCAGCGGGCATGAAGGAAATTTTTGGCTCAAGTGTGTGAGCCGGGGCACAGTCTATATAAGGCTCAACGCCGCGCACATTAACCCTTGGTCGCGTCGTAGGCCAGTCTTGCCTTTACTACAGGAACTGCAAACTGGCATTACACTGCTGACACGCACCTTCGCAGGCGGGGCCATTATGCGGCATGTGGTTTTCTGTTTAATGATGATTTTTTCGCTGACAGCGCACGCCAGTGAAGCGAGTCGGCTTAAGCAAGCCGGTTTTGCTGCGCAAACGCATGAGCTGGCGCTGAAAAACCAGGCGGTGCTGGTGTATCTCTGGGCGGATGTGTATGCGGCCGCGCTGTACGCTCCAGCTGATATCAGCGCCAAACAGGCCTGGGACCAGCAAAAGGCTGTGCGCCTGGCGCTGTATTACTTTCGCGACATCGACCGCAATGATGTGATCAAGGCCGCTACGGCTACCCTTGAACGCCAGCAATCCGCTGCAACCCTCGCCCGCCTGAAGCCCGAGCTGGACCAACTGCACGCCAGTTTCCGCAACATTCGCAGCGGTGACCGTTACGCCCTGGATTTTCGTCCTGGGCGTGGGCTGAGCCTGGAGATCAATGAGCAAGTGGTGTTCAGCAGTCGCGATGATGAATTGGCGAAAGCCTACCTCGGTATCTGGCTCGCGCCGAAAGGCCTGTCGGACAGCCTGCGCAACGCCCTCCTGAACTAACCAACGCCCCCAAAAACACCAAAGAACCCTGTGGGAGCTGGCTTGCCTGCGATAGCGGTGGGTCAGCCATTCATTTGCGGACTGACACACCGCTATCGCAGGCAAGCCAGCTCCCACATTTGATTTTCATCGCCCTCGACAACTGCGCATTTAGTCATGCTTGCTATCAATTTTTATTGCCGGTAATGGCCAATACACATATGGTTACAAAACTGCAGCAAGGACGAGTAATGACCAGGGATCACTAATAAGACAGCCAACATGAGTGCATGACATGTCCACTACCACGGGCAAAGGCAAAGCGATTTTTCGCGTTGTCAGCGGCAACTTCCTCGAGATGTTCGACTTCATGGTCTATGGCTTCTATGCCACGGCCATTGCCAAGACCTTCTTTCCCAGCGACAGCGCGTTTGCCTCGTTGATGCTATCGCTTGCGACCTTCGGCGCCGGTTTCCTGATGCGGCCACTGGGCGCAATCTTCCTTGGCGCCTATATCGACCGCCACGGCCGCAAAAAGGGCCTGGTCATCACGCTGGCCTTGATGGCCGCCGGCACCATCCTGATTGCCTGCGTGCCCGGCTACGCCACATTGGGTGTGGCCGCGCCGCTGATCGTGCTGTTCGGTCGACTGCTTCAGGGTTTCTCTGCCGGCGTCGAGCTGGGCGGTGTGTCGGTGTACCTGGCAGAAATCGCCACACCGGGACGCAAGGGCTTTTTCGTCAGTTGGCAGTCCGCCAGCCAGCAGGCTGCGGTGGTGTTCGCCGGTTTGCTCGGCGTGGGCCTCAACCACTGGCTCAGCCCGGAAGAGATGGGCGACTGGGGCTGGCGCGTGCCGTTCCTGATCGGCTGCCTGATCGTGCCGGTGATCTTCGTGATTCGCCGTTCGCTGGAGGAAACCCCAGAGTTCCAGGCACGTAAACACCGCCCTACCCTGCAGGAAATCGTGCGTTCGATCGGCCAGAACTTTGGCATCGTCATCGCCGGCATGGCGCTGGTGGTGATGACCACCGTGTCGTTCTACCTCATTACCGCTTACACCCCGACCTTCGGCAAGGCCGAACTGCACCTGTCTGACTTCGACGCATTGCTGGTGACGGTGTGCGTGGGCATCTCCAACTTTATCTGGCTGCCGGTGATGGGCGCGGTGTCCGACAAGATCGGGCGCAAACCCTTGCTGCTGGGTGCGACGATTCTGGCAATTCTCACAGCGTATCCGGCGCTGTCGTGGCTGGTGGCGAATCCGAGTTTCAGCCATCTGCTGATCGTGCTGTTGTGGTTGTCGTTCCTGTATGGCTCGTACAACGGGGCGATGGTGGTGGCGCTTACCGAGATCATGCCGATTGAAGTGCGCACCACTGGATTCTCGCTGGCTTATAGCCTGGCAACGGCGACCTTTGGTGGGTTTACGCCGGCGGCCTGTACTTACCTGATCCATGTACTGGATAACAAGGCGGCGCCAGGGATTTGGCTGAGTGGCGCGGCGGTGTTGGGGCTGATTGCGACGTTGGTGCTGTTTAAAGGCAATCGGCATGAACTGCGGACGGCGCAGGCTTCGGTGGTTGGCGGCGCCTGATAGACCGCTATCGCAGGCAAGCCAGCTCCCACATTTGACGGTGTTCACAAGTCGAAATGTGGGAGCTGGCTTGCCTGCGATGAGGCCCTGATATTCACCACAAAACCAACAGCCACAAAAAAGCCCCGAACCAGTCGGGGCTTTTTCATTTACCGCAAAGGCTTAGCGCGGGAATGCTGGCGGGTTAACCCCGGCCATGTCTTCCATCACTCGAACCACCTGGCAGCTGTAGCCGAACTCGTTGTCGTACCACACGTACAGCACAACGCGGTTGTCCTGGGTAATGGTCGCTTCAGCGTCGACCACACCGGCGTGACGCGAGCCCACGAAGTCGGTGGACACCACTTCCTGCGAGTTAACGAAGTCGATCTGCTTATGCAGGTCGGAGTGCAGCGCCATGTAGCGCAGGTACTCGTTCATCTCTTCGCGGGTGGCGGCTTTCTCAAGGTTCAGGTTGAGAATGGCCATCGACACGTTCGGCGTCGGTACGCGGATCGCGTTACCGGTCAGCTTGCCGGCCAGCTCAGGCAGGGCCTTGGCAGCAGCGGTGGCGGCACCGGTCTCGGTGATCACCATGTTCAACGCGGCGCTACGGCCGCGGCGATCGCCTTTGTGGAAGTTGTCGATCAGGTTCTGGTCGTTGGTGTACGAGTGAACCGTTTCAACGTGACCATTCACGATGCCGAACTTGTCATTCACAGCCTTCAGCACCGGCACGATGGCGTTGGTGGTGCAGGAAGCAGCGGACACGATCTTGTCGTCAGCGGTGATTTCGCCGTGGTTGATACCGTGCACGATGTTCTTGAGCTTGCCCTTGCCAGGCGCAGTCAGCACAACGCGGTCGATACCTGGGCAGGCCAGGTGCTGGCCCAGGCCTTCGGCATCACGCCATACACCGGTGTTGTCCACCAGCAGTGCGTCCTTGATGCCGTATTGGGTGTAATCCACCTCGGCCGGGTTCTTCGCGTAGATCACCTGGATCAGGTTACCGTTGGCGGTGATGGTGTTGTTTTCTTCGTCGATGACGATGGTGCCGTTGAACGGGCCATGTACCGAGTCGCGGCGCAGCAGGCTGGCACGCTTGGTCAGGTCGTTCTCGGCGCCTTTACGCACCACGATGGCACGCAGGCGCAGGCCGTCGCCGCCACCGGTTTTTTCGATCAGGATGCGCGCCAGCAGGCGGCCGATACGACCGAAGCCGTACAACACCACGTCGGTGCCTTTGCGGGCTGCAGCGTTTTGCTGGCCAACCACATCGGCCATTTCTTCACGCACGAACTGCTCGGCGCTGCGGCCGGCACCTTCTTTGCGGAACTTGTAAGCCAACTTGCCCAGGTCTACCGAAGCCGCGCCGAGCTTGAGCTCGCTCATGGCTTTAAGCAGAGGGAATGTTTCGTGGACGGAGAGTTCGCTGTCGTCGGCAGAACGATGGCGAGCAAAGCGATGGGCTTTGAGAATCGCGATGACTGACTGGTTGATCAGGCTGCGGCCATAGATCGAGCTCACCACATTGTTATTGCGGTACAGCTGACCGATAAGCGGAATCATCGCTTCAGCGAGTGCTTCACGGTCGATCCATTCACCAAGACACTGGTCGGGCTTCTGAGTCACGGGAACCTTCCACATGTAGGGGCAGAAAAAAGGGGCTACATTATGCCGCCCGACCGGCCTCGGAGCAATGCGCGTCAGGCAACAAAAAGTGCTTGCGAAAAAATCACACACCGCTGCAGCCCAGTAAATACGCGGCTTCCAGAAGGCCGCCGGTTGAGCGCCAACGCCGACTTGTCCGTAACCCTCCGAAACATCTGCACAAAATGGCACTACATATTGAGTCAAAACCCGCCATTGTTTGTCTTAGCCACTACATTTCCTGCAAACCGTAATAGGTTCAGTCAGCAACTGACAGGCGGCACCTTGGGCCGCTACAATTACCGACTTTGTCGCAACGCTTGGAGCTCAACCTTCCGTGCCCGTTCTGCGTCTACCGCTTCTCCCTGCCGCGGCAGGTAAACAGCACTGGGGCAACCTGCCCGGTGCCGCCCTGAGCCTGGCCATTGCCGAGGCTGCCAGCGCAGCCAAGCGCTTTACCCTGCTACTCACCGCCGACAGCCAAAGCGCCGAGCGGCTGGAGCAGGAGCTGAGCTTCTTCGCCCCCGATTTGCCGGTGCTGCATTTCCCCGACTGGGAAACCCTGCCCTACGACCTGTTCTCGCCGCACCAGGACATCATTTCCCAGCGCATCGCCAGCCTGTACCGCCTGCCGGAACTGGCGCACGGCGTGCTGGTGGTGCCGATCACCACCGCCCTGCACCGCCTGGCGCCGACCAAGTTCCTGCTCGGCAGCAGCCTGGTGCTGGATGTCGGCCAGAAACTCGATGTAGAGCAGATGCGCACGCGCCTGGAAGCCAGCGGCTACCGCTGCGTCGACACAGTGTACGAACACGGCGAATTCGCGGTGCGTGGTGCGTTGATCGACCTGTTTCCGATGGGCAGCAAACTGCCGTACCGCATCGACCTGTTCGATGACGAAATCGAGACGTTGCGCACCTTCGACCCAGACAACCAGCGCTCCATCGACAAAGTAGAGTCGATCAAGCTGCTGCCGGCGCGCGAATTCCCGCTGCAAAAAGACGCGGTCACGCGCTTCAAGGCGCGCTTTCGCGAACGCTTCGACGTCGACTTCCGCCGCTGCCCGATCTTTCAGGATTTAAGCAGCGGGATTACACCGGCCGGTATCGAGTACTACCTGCCGCTGTTCTTCGACGAAACCTCCACCCTGTTCGATTACCTGCCCGCAGACACCCAAGTATTCTCGCTGCCGGGCATCGAGCAGGCGGCGGAAAACTTCTGGAACGACGTGCGCAACCGCTACGAAGAGCGCCGCGTCGACCCGGCGCGACCTTTATTGCCGCCCGCCGAGCTGTTCCTGCCGGTGGAAGACTGCTTCGCCCGCCTGAAAAACTGGCCGCGCGTGGTCGCCAGCCAGCAGGACGTGGACACCGGCAGTGGTCGCGAGCGTTTCCCGGCGAGCACGCTGCCGGACTTGGCGATCCAGGCCAAAGCCACCCAGCCACTGGAAGCGCTGTCGAATTTCCTTGGCGACTTCCCTGGTCGCGTGCTGTTTACCGCCGAATCCGCCGGCCGTCGCGAAGTGCTGCTGGAGTTGCTGGAACGCCTGAAGCTGCGCCCGAAAACCGTCGACAGCTGGCCGGATTTCGTCGCCGGCAAAGAGCGCCTGGCGATCACCATTGCGCCGCTGGACGAAGGCTTGTTGCTGGACAACCCGGCGCTGGCACTCATCGCCGAGAGCCCGCTGTTCGGTCAGCGAGTGATGCAGCGCCGGCGCCGTGAAAAACGCGCCGACGCCAACAACGACGCGGTGATCAAGAACCTCACCGAGCTGCGCGAAGGCGCGCCGGTGGTGCATATCGACCACGGCGTGGGCCGCTACCTGGGCCTGCAGACCCTGGAGATCGACAACCAGGCCGCCGAATTCCTCACCATGGAATACGCCGAAGGCGCCAAGCTCTATGTGCCGGTGGCCAGCCTGCACCTGATCGCCCGCTATACCGGCAGCGACGACGCGCTGGCGCCGTTGCATCGCCTGGGCTCCGAGACCTGGCAGAAAGCCAAGCGCAAGGCCGCCGAACAGGTGCGCGACGTAGCGGCCGAGTTGCTCGACATTTATGCCCGCCGTGCCGCGCGCGAAGGCTATGCGTTTGCCGACCCGAAAGCCGACTACGCCACCTTCAGCGCCGGCTTTGCCTTCGAAGAAACTCCCGACCAGCAAACCACCATCGAAGCGGTGCGTGCCGATATGCTGGCGCCCAAGCCGATGGACCGCCTGGTCTGCGGCGACGTGGGCTTCGGCAAAACCGAAGTGGCCATGCGCGCGGCGTTTATTGCCGTGCATGGTGGCCGCCAGGTGGCGATCCTGGTACCCACCACCCTGCTCGCCCAACAGCACTACAACAGCTTCCGTGATCGCTTTGCCGACTGGCCGGTGACCGTGGAAGTGATGAGCCGGTTCAAATCCGCCAAGGAAGTCAACGCCGCCGTCGCTGACCTGGCCGAGGGCAAGATCGATATCGTGATCGGCACGCACAAGCTGCTGTCGGACGATGTGAAGATCAAGAACCTGGGCCTGGTGATCATCGACGAAGAGCACCGCTTTGGTGTGCGTCAAAAAGAACAGCTCAAGGCCCTGCGCAGCGAAGTCGACATTCTTACGCTCACTGCGACGCCGATCCCACGCACGCTGAACATGGCCGTGTCGGGCATGCGCGACTTGTCGATCATTGCCACGCCGCCGGCGCGCCGGTTGTCGGTGCGCACCTTTGTGATGGAGCAGAACAAAAGCACGGTCAAGGAAGCACTGCTGCGCGAATTGCTGCGTGGCGGCCAGGTGTATTACCTGCACAACGACGTGAAGACCATCGAGAAATGCGCCGCCGACCTCGCCGAACTGGTGCCGGAAGCCCGTATTGCCATCGGCCACGGGCAGATGCGCGAACGCGAACTCGAACAAGTCATGAGCGACTTCTATCACAAGCGCTTCAACGTGCTGATTGCCTCGACCATCATCGAGACCGGCATCGACGTGCCAAGCGCCAACACCATCATCATCGAGCGCGCCGACAAGTTCGGCCTGGCGCAATTGCACCAGCTGCGTGGCCGTGTGGGCCGTAGTCACCACCAAGCCTATGCCTACCTGCTGACTCCGCCGCGCCAACAGATCACCTCCGATGCCGAAAAGCGCCTGGAAGCGATCGCCAATACCCAGGACCTCGGTGCCGGTTTTGTGCTGGCCACCAACGACCTGGAAATCCGTGGCGCCGGCGAACTGCTCGGCGACGGCCAGAGCGGGCAGATCCAGGCCGTGGGTTTCACCTTGTATATGGAGATGCTCGAGCGCGCAGTGAAAGCCATCCGCAAGGGCGAACAACCGAACCTCGACCAACCCTTGGGCGGCGGCCCGGAAATCAACCTGCGTTTGCCGGCGCTGATTCCCGAGGACTACCTGCCCGACGTGCATGCGCGGCTGATTCTGTACAAGCGCATCGCCTCGGCCACCGACGAAGAAGGCCTCAAGGACTTGCAAGTCGAGATGATCGACCGCTTCGGCCTGCTGCCCGAGCCAACCAAGAACCTGGTGCGCCTGACGCTGCTGAAATTGCAGGCCGAACAGTTGGGCATCAAGAAAGTCGACGCCGGGCCGCAGGGTGGGCGCATCGAGTTCGAGGCGCAAACGCCGGTGGACCCATTGGTGCTGATCAAACTGATTCAGGGCCAACCCAACCGCTACAAGTTCGAAGGGGCTACGCTGTTCAAATTCATGGTGCCGATGGAGCGTGCCGAAGAACGCTTCAATACCCTGGAGGCGCTGTTTGAGCGCCTCATCCCGAAATCTGCTTGAAGGACGCCCCCATGCGCCTGTTCCGCATTCTGAGCTTAGTGTTGGTGGTGGTCGCACCTTCGGCGTTTGCCGACAGCCCGTACCTGGTTGAAATGATCCTGGTGCGCCAGAACGCCGAACCGGTGATCAACAGCCGCGCCGCGCCGGAAAACTGGGATGCCGGCGCTGCGCGGTTGCCGACCGACAAGCTGAGCCCACCGCGGCTGGCCAACATCGTCGACAAGCTCAGTGCGGACAATAGTTACACCGTATTGCTGCACCGCGCCTGGGATCAGAACCTGGGCGAGCAACCCGTGAAGCTGGCCATTACCGACGGCCAGGAGCAGTTCGGCCAGTTCCCCATCGAAGGCACGCTGAACCTGCAACTGGGGCGCTTTACCGATATCGACGCGGATTTCTGGATCAACCAGTTCGACGCCAATGGCAGCGTGATTGCCAGCGAACACTTGAGCCAGCAAGACGTGCGCACCAAGAACAACCAACTCAATTACCTGGATGGCGGCCACTTGGCGCTGCTGATCAAGATCACGTCGCTGACCGCCAAACCACCCAGTGCGCCACCGCCCGACATTCAGGACTGATCCAGCGCCATGCCCCTGACGTCGTCGTTGACCAAACCCCTGGCCCCTTCGTGGGCCAATCGCTTTAAAGAGCAAAGCCTTGAGCGCGGGCGGCGCTACGCCCTGGAAAACCGCGTGCGCATCGTCGAGTCCGGCGACAGCACCATCATCGCCAGCTGCGAAGGCTCGGGCGGCAATGTTTACCGACAAACCATCTCGCTGCGCGAATCGGCCAAGGGCACGCTGATCCTGGTGGACAGCCGCTGCACCTGCCCGGTACACACCAACTGCAAACACATCGCGGCAGTGCTGCTCAAGGTCCAGGAAACCCTGGCCTACCCGGCCGCCGCGCAAGATGCCGAACTGTTGGAAAAACTCCAGGCCGTGCTGGATAACCGCGTGGTGCTGCCACAAGTGGTCATGGAGGAGGTGCGGCCGGTGCCGCGCCTGTGGCTGGCCAGCGTCGAGTTCAGCGCTTTTGAACCGCGTAATGGCAAGATGCAGCGCTATATCCAGCACCGTGCGGCGCTGTCGTTCAATTACCTGGGCAACTATGTCAGCGGGCAAAAAAACGCCGACATCATCGTGCGCCAGGAAACCCAGAGCCTGCGCATCAAGCGCCATCCGGAACTGGAGCAACCCTATCGCGAACAACTGCGCCTGCTGGGCTTCAAGATCGCTACACGCCAGAGCAAGGCCTTGCCGGAGAGTGCCGGTGAATTGTTCGAAATGGTCAATGACAGCGCCTGGTTGAACTTCACTCTCAACGCCTCGCCGACCTTGCGCGCCGAGGGTTGGGAGTTGCAGATCGATGAGGATTTCGGTTTCGACTTGAGCACCGTCGATGACTGGTACGCCACCGTCGATGAAGGCCCGGAACGCGACTGGTTCGACCTGGAGCTGGGGATTATCGTCAATGGCGAGCGCCTGAGCCTGTTGCCGATTTTGCTCAACTTGATGCGTTCGCATACCGAAATCCTCAACCCGGAAAAACTCGCCCGGCGCCGTGACGACGAGCTGATCCTGGTGAATATTCCCGGCCTGCCCAACGGCCACGGCCCGCTGCAAGTGGCGTTGCCGTACGGCAGGCTCAAGCCGGTGCTGGCAACCCTTGGCGAGTTCTACCTACAGGAAACCGGCACCACCAGCTTGCGCCTGGCCAAAGCCGATGCCATTCGCCTGAACCCGCTGGAAGATCTGCCGCTGCAATGGGAAGGCGGTGAGAAGATCCGCAATTTCGCCCAGCGCCTGCGCGACATCAAGGACTTCACCTGCGTGGCGCCCGAGGGCTTGAACGCGACCTTGCGCCCGTATCAGCTGGAAGGCTTGAGCTGGATGCAGTCGCTGCGTCAGCTCGATGTCGGCGGGATCCTTGCCGATGACATGGGCCTGGGCAAAACCCTGCAGACCCTGGCGCATATTCTCAGCGAAAAGGCTGCCGGGCGCCTCGACCGACCGTGCATGGTGGTGATGCCCACCAGCCTGATTCCCAACTGGCTGGATGAGGCGGCGCACTTCACACCGCAACTGCGGGTGCAGGCGCTATACGGCGCAGGTCGCAAGAAACATTTCCCCCATTTGCAGGACTATGACCTGCTGCTGACCACCTACGCGCTGCTGCCCAAGGACATCGACACGCTCGCCGCCCTGCCCTTGCATGTGCTGATCCTCGATGAAGCCCAATACATCAAGAACCCCAACAGCAAGGCTGCCCAGGCCGCGCGCGAGCTCACTGCTCGCCAGCGCCTGTGCCTGAGCGGCACGCCGCTGGAAAACCACTTGGGCGAGCTGTGGTCGCTGTTCCACTTCCTGCTGCCGGGCTGGCTGGGTGACGTAAAAAGCTTCAACCGCGATTACCGCGTGCCCATCGAAAAGCGCGCCAGTGAGGTGCGCTTGCAACACCTCAACGGCCGGATAAAACCTTTCCTGCTGCGCCGCACCAAAGAGCAGGTGGCCACCGAGCTGCCGCCCAAGACCGAGATCATCCATTGGGTCGACCTCAATGAGGCCCAGCGCGACGTGTACGAAACCATGCGCCTGGCCATGGACAAAAAGGTGCGCGACGAAATCACCCGTAAAGGCGTGGCGCGCAGCCAGATCATCATTCTTGAAGCACTGCTCAAGTTGCGCCAGGTGTGCTGCGACCTGCGCCTGGTCAACGATGCCACCCTGCCCGCCCGTGGCAGCAGCTCGGGCAAACTCGACAGCCTGTTGGAGATGCTCGAAGAGCTGTTCGCCGAAGGGCGCCGAATATTGTTGTTCTCGCAGTTCACCTCGATGCTGAGCCTGATCGAAGCCGAGCTGAAAAAACGCGGCGTGCCCTACGCATTACTCACCGGCCAGACCCGCGACCGGCGCACGCCGGTGAAGGATTTCCAGAGCGGCAAGCTGCAGATTTTTCTGATCAGCCTGAAGGCCGGCGGCGTGGGCTTGAACCTGACCGAGGCGGATACGGTGATCCACTATGACCCGTGGTGGAACCCGGCGACGGAAAACCAGGCGACCGACCGTGCGTATCGCATCGGGCAGGAGAAGCCGGTGTTCGTGTACAAGATGATTGCGCGAGGCACGGTGGAGGAGAAGATCCAACACCTGCAGAAGGAAAAGTCTGATCTGGCAGCAGGCGTGCTGGATGGGCGCACGACCGGGGATTGGCAGTTGGGTAATGAGGATATCGAGGCGTTGTTTGCGCCGTTGCCCAACAAGCAAGAGAAGCGCTGACGGTTAGATCGCTATCGCAGGCAAGCCAGCTCCCACCCTTGAATGTATTCACAAATCGAGAGTGGGAGCTGGCTTGCCTGCGATGGCAGCGACGCGGTGTTCAGTCGATCAACTGAGCATCGCGCAACGCGGTAAGCGCCACCAGCCAACGCGGATCCTGCTTGTACTCCGTAGAGGCAATTGCCTGCCCACGCATCCGCGCAATCCGCGCCGACGGCGTGACCTTCATGCGCTGCGCCGCAGTCAGTGCCAGCTCAGCAGCAGCACGGTCATTACACACCAACCCCATATCACAACCGGCCGTCAGCGCCGCCTCAATTCGACTGGCCGCATCACCGACCACATGAGCGCCGGCCATGGACAGGTCATCGCTGAAAATCACCCCATCAAATTGCAGCTCGCCGCGCAGAATGTCCTGCAACCAGCGACGCGAGAAGCCGGCGGGTTGGGCGTCCACTTGCGGATAAATGACGTGGGCCGGCATCACCGCCGCCAATTGCTTGCTCAGGCGTGCGAAAGGCACCAGATCATTTGCGCGAATCTGTTCCAGGCTGCGCTCGTCGTTTGGAATCGCGACGTGGGAATCCGCCTCGGCCCAGCCATGGCCCGGGAAGTGTTTGCCGGTGGCCGCCATGCCGGCGCTGTTCATGCCGCGAATGAATGCACCCGCGAGCACGGCAGCTCGCTCCGGATCGCCTTCGAAGGAACGGGTGCCGACAACGGCGCTGCGTTGGTAGTCGAGGTCAAGCACCGGGGCGAAGCTCAGGTCGAGGCCGACCGCCAGCACTTCAGTGGCCATGATCCAGCCGCACTGCTCGGCCAGGTATTCGGCGTTGGGTTTATCCGCCAGCAGGCGCATGGCCGGCAGGCGCACAAAGCCCTGGCGCAGGCGCTGCACACGCCCGCCTTCCTGATCGACCGCCAGCAGCAGGTCTGGGCGCACCGCGCGAATGGCCGCGCTCAATTCGCGCACTTGCCGCGGGTGCTCGATATTGCGCGCAAAAATGATCAACCCGCCCACTTCAGGCTGGCGCAACAACTGGCGATCCTCGGCCGTCAGCCAAGTACCGGCCACATCGACCATTAACGAACCTTGCAGGGCAGCAGTCATAAACTTTCCTTAAATAACGCACACAACCCGTTGCCCTCACCTGGCGCAATAAGCGCAGCGAGCACAACGGGTTGTGAGTAAATAGCTGAAATCGGCATGGCGGCTAGCTTAGCCGCCGCGCACACCTGGGGCAATCACGCCTTGGCGACGGCCGGCGTAGATTTGCTGCGCGCACGCAACTGGGCGGCGGCCATGACCGGGTCGGTCACGCCGGTTTCGGCGCGCATGCCGGCGGCAAGGAACGGCACCATCAGGCGCATCACTTGCTCGATGGAGGTGTTGACGCCGAAATCGGTCTCAGCAATCGCGCGCAACGCCTTGATACCGGACATGCTGAACGCGGCGGCGCCGAGCATGAAGTGCACACGCCAGAACAGTTCGATCGGCGGAATACGCGGCGCAGCTTCGTTGACCAGCAGCATGTAACGACGGAACACCTTGCCGTACATGTCTTCCAGGTAACGGCGCAAGTGGCCCTGGCTCTGGCTGAAGGCCAGCCCTAACAGGCGCATGAAGATCGACAGGTCATTGCCGCTGCGTGGCTGAACCACCAAGGCTTGCTCAACCAGGATTTCCAGCAGGTCTTCCAGGCTTGGCTTGTTTTCGGGCTTGGTCTGGCGACGCTCCAGCTCACGGTCGAGGCTGGCGCAGAACGGCCCCAGGAAGCGCGAGAACACCGCCTGGATCAGGGCTTTTTTCGAGCCGAAATGATAGTTCACAGCGGCGAGGTTAACCCCAGCCTTGCTGGTAATCAGCCGCAATGAAGTTTCAGCAAATCCTTTTTCCGCGAACAATTGCTCGGCAGCATCGAGAATGCGTTCAACGGTTTCCGACTGGGCCATGGCTACTCCGCCTGACAAACACTTGTTTGAAACATACGTTTCAGGGTGTGTCTTGTCAAGCCTGCGAGGCCGTTTTCCGGCCGGGCAGTCATCTATTTCATCGCTATTTAATCACATCCTTCGCGCCCTGTAGGCAGCGCTGTCTATGCCTTGCAGGAAGAGTGACAGACGACCGTCCAGCGGAGTGCCAAAAAAGGATGATTGCCAAGCGCAGTTCACTGTATATAATCCCAGTCACTGTATAAAAAGACAGAGCGATCAACATGCTAAAACTGACGCCACGCCAAGCTGAGATTCTGGCTTTTATCAAGCGCTGCCTCGACGACAACGGCTACCCGCCGACGCGAGCGGAAATTGCGCTGGAACTGGGGTTCAAGTCCCCCAACGCCGCCGAAGAACACCTCAAGGCCCTCGCCCGCAAAGGCGCGATCGAGATGACCCCAGGTGCTTCACGCGGTATTCGCATCCCTGGCTTTGAAGCCAAGGCCGACGAATCGACCCTGCCGATCATCGGTCGCGTCGCCGCCGGTGCGCCGATCCTGGCGCAGCAGCACGTCGAAGAGTCCTGCAACATCAACCCGACGTTCTTCCATCCGCGTGCCGACTACCTGTTGCGCGTACACGGCATGAGCATGAAGGACGTGGGCATATTCGACGGTGATCTGCTGGCTGTCCACACCACTCGCGAAGCCCGTAATGGTCAGATCGTCGTCGCCCGTATCGGCGACGAAGTCACCGTCAAACGCTTCAAGCGCGAAGGCAGCAAGGTCTGGCTTATGGCCGAGAACCCTGAGTTCGCCCCGATTGAAGTGAACCTGAAAGATCAGGACCTGGTGATCGAAGGCTTGAGCGTCGGCGTTATTCGCCGCTAAAGGAGGCACCATGCAACTCGTGCACACCCCACAACACACACAACTGTCGCTGTTCGAGGCCTTTATGGCCCAACCCCTTGCGCCCATTCTCAAGGAAGCAGTCGAGGCCCCTTGGGGCTCCGAACCTGAGGCGTTCAGTGAACTGTCGTTGCGCGGTGCTGCCGGGAGCTGCCTGAGCCTGCTGGCGCCGATCCTTCGAGAATTGAGCGAGGAGCAGGACGCACGCTGGCTGACGCTGATTGCCCCACCCGCCAGCCTGACCCAGGCCTGGCTGCGGGACGCTGGCCTCAACCGTCAGCGCATCCTGCTGCTGCAACCGCGCGGTGCGCAAAGTGCCCAGCAACTGACGTGCGAAGCCTTGCGCCTGGGGCGCAGCCACACGGTGGTGAGCTGGTTGAACCCGCTGAATGCAACAGCCAAGCAGCAGCTGATCAGCGCCGCGCGCACGGGCGATGCGCAGAGTTTGAATATTCGATTGGGGTAATGGGATCTGCTGCAGGCCAGCCGTATGGATGGGCTTGCTATGGCAGGCGAGCCTGTTGTGGCAGGTGAGCTTGTTGTGGCGAGCGAGCTTGCTCGCGCTGGGCTGCGCAGCAGCCCCAAAACCAGGCACCGTGGAATACCTGATACAGCGCATTAAATCTATTCAGGGCCGCTTCGCAGCCCAGCGGGAGCAAGCTCCCTCGCCACAGAAGCCCGGTCGCCAGAGCACGTCATTGCTACTCAGTGAAGCACCCGCGGTCCATCTTCTTTCTCCGGCTCGCCTTCGGCCAGGCGACCAGCCATCTGCACACCAACGCTCAACATGGCTTTTGCCACTTCTACATGTTGGCCCTGCAGGAACACTTTTGCATCTTCGGAAAAATCCAAAATAACCAGAGAACCCTCGTCCTCGGCCCTGCGCAGCTCAATTCGGCCGTCAGGCAACTCTACAATTTCCAGAAAGGACGTTGGCATATAAGTCTGTTCTCCACGAAAGGCCGGGATTATATCAGTCATCCACCCTGCCTCGCTGAGCATCTGAACAGGTTTCTTAACGGCTTGATGAATGGTGCTCTTCGGCAAGACTGCTCTCAATGTGGGAGCTGGCTTGCCTGCGATCGCGGTGCATCAGCAAATGGCCGGCAAGCTGACCCAGCGCTATCGCAGGCAAGCCAGCTCCCACCTTTGTTCAGCGCAAACCTCTTAACACTCGTTCAAGCCTTCACGAAACCGCAACGCCATCTTCTTCAACTCCTGGCGCCAGCTTTCCAGCTCTTCGCGGCTCAAGGGCTTGGGCTCATCCTCTCCCAGCGCAACGGCCACGATCAGCGGCTGTGTCACATCACCCTTGGGCACATGGGGAACACGCGGCGGCTGGAACATATCCGCATGCGCTTTGAGCAATCGAGCAACCCAACTGTCGGGGCTCTGCGCCATTTCCACCAGTTCGGCCAGTTCAGGAATCGCCATGCTGTCCAGCACTTCGCGGTTCATGAGCATTTCTGCTCGGGGCGCGCCCGCCTGGGGCAAGCGGTAGAACCCGGCAATTTCATGGCACAGGCCCAGCAAAGCGCCATAGAGGTGGAACAACGCCGCCTCACGCCCGGCCTGGACCAGCGCGATGGCATTCATCTCCTTCCCTTCCTCGGCGCGGCCAAGGGCTTCCAGGGACAAACCCGCGAAGTAAATTTTCTGATTGGTACGGGTATAGAGTTCGTTGGCCATAACGGCAATCTCCACAACGAAATAAGCGTGATGCTGGCTGAACAGTGTCACGGATCAGCCAAGTTTCCTGCAAGCGTAAAAAAAGGCCGCCTTTTCAGGCGGCCTTTGTAGCTGGCAGATCAGCCGATCAAGCGCCTTGGCGCTTGTCCTCGACCTTCCACTTACCACCGTCGTAGAAAGCTTTCCAGCCGGTAGGCTTGCCGTCCACTTCGGTCTGCACGTACTGCTCCTTGGTTTTGCGGCTGTAGCGGATCACGGACGGGCGACCGTCGGGATCCTTCTTCGGCGCTTCACACAGGAAGTGGTACTTCGGATCGATCTCGTCCTTGTGCGGCACGATTTCCATCACCAACGGGGCACGGGTCTCGCGGTTTTTCGGAAACTGACTGGCCGCCAGGAACAGGCCCGAAGCGCCGTCACGCAGGATGTAGGTGTCGTTGACCTTCTCGCACTTGAGTTCAGGCATCTTCACCGGGTCCATCTTCGGCGGCGCCGCGTCACCGCTTTTGAGCAGTTTGCGCGTGTTCTTGCAAGTCGGGTTGGTGCAGCCGAAGAACTTGCCGAAACGACCGGTCTTGAGCTGCATCTCGCTGCCGCACTTGTCGCATTCCAGGCTCGGACCTTCGTAGCCTTTGATGCGGTAGGTGCCCTCTTCGATCTCGTAGCCATTGCAATCCGGGTTGTTACCGCAGATGTGCAACTTATGCTTCTCGTCGAGCAGGTAAGCGTCCATCGCCGTGCTGCAGATCGGGCAACGGTGCTTGCCGCGCAGTACCAGCGACTCGGATTCACCCTCGTCGTCGGCGGCAATCTCATCGCCTGGCACCAGGTTAACGGTGGCCTTGCAGCGCTCTTTCGGCGGCAGGCTGTAGCCCGAGCAACCGAGGAACACACCGGTGGATGCGGTACGAATCTGCATCGGGCGGCCGCACGTCAGGCACGGGATGTCGGTCATCACCGGCTGGTTGGCGCGCATGCCGCTTTCAGGGCTTTCGGCTACTTCGAGTTTCTTTTTGAAGTCGCCGTAGAACTCATCCAGCACGTTTTTCCAGTCGCGTTCGCCCTGCGCCACGTCATCGAGGTTCTCTTCCATGCCGGCGGTGAAGCCGTAATCCATGAGGTTGGAGAAGCTCTCGGACAGGCGTTCGGTGACGATGTCGCCCATCTTTTCCGAGTAGAAACGACGGTTGTGCAGCGCTACGTAGCCACGGTCCTGGATGGTCGAGATGATTGCCGCATAGGTCGAAGGACGACCAATACCGCGTTTTTCCATCTCTTTTACCAGGCTGGCTTCGGAGTAACGCGCCGGCGGCTTGGTGAAGTGCTGGGACGGGTCGAGCTTGATCAGCTTCAACGTGTCGCCCTGGGCCATGTCCGGCAGCACGTCGTCATCGCCTGGCTTGGCGATTTGCGGCATCACGCGGGTATAGCCGTCGAACTTGAGGATACGGCCCTTGGCACGCAGCTCGAAGTCGCCTGCGCCCACGCTGACGGTGGTGGACAGGTATTGCGCCGGCAGCATCTGGCAAGCCAGGAACTGGCGCCAGATCAGCTCGTAGAGGCGCTCAGCATCACGCTCCATGCCGCTCAGCTTGCTTGGCTCGGTGTTGGCGTCGGAAGGACGAATCGCTTCGTGAGCCTCTTGTGCGCCTTCCTTGCTGCTGTAGACGTTAGGCTTTTCCGGCAGGTACTTCTTGCCGAACTCGCTTTCAATATAAGTGCGCGCCATCGCCACCGCGTCTTGCGACAGGTTGGTGGAGTCGGTACGCATATAAGTGATGTAGCCGGCTTCGTACAAGCGCTGGGCCATCATCATGGTCTTCTTCACGCCAAAGCCCAGGCGGTTGCTCGCGGCCTGTTGCAAGGTGGACGTGATGAACGGCGCCGACGGCTTGCTGCTGGTTGGCTTGTCTTCGCGCTTGACGATGCTGTAGCTGGAAGCCTTGAGCTTCTCCAGCGCGGCCATGGCCTGGGCTTCGTTCAGCGGCTTGAAGGCCTCGCCTTTCTCACGGGCCACTTCAAAGCGCACGTTGGCGCCCTTGGCAGTACCCAGGTCAGCGTGGACTTCCCAGTATTCTTCGGGGTTGAACGCACGAATCTCGCGCTCCCGCTCCACCACCAGCTTGACCGCTACCGATTGCACACGGCCGGCGGACAGGCCACGGGCGATTTTCGCCCACAGCAGTGGCGAGACCATGTAACCCACCACGCGGTCGAGGAAACGACGCGCCTGCTGGGCGTTAACACGGTCGATATCCAGCTCGCCCGGCTTGGAGAAGGCTTCCTGGATGGCTTTTTTGGTGATTTCGTTGAACACCACACGCTTGTAGCGGCTGTCATCACCGCCGATGGCTTCGCGCAGGTGCCAGGCAATGGCTTCCCCTTCGCGGTCCAAGTCCGTCGCGAGATAGATGGTGTCGGCATCTTTGGCGAGCCGGCGCAGCTCTTCGATGACCTTTTCCTTGCCTGGAAGGATTTCGTACTTGGCCTTCCAGCCATGATCCGGGTCCACACCCATGCGTGAGACCAGCTGCTTGCGCGCTTTCTCTTTAGGGCTGAGCACCGGACCTTCGCCCGCAGCGGCCTTGCCGCGCTTGGCGGCAGGCTCCTTGCTGGCGCTAGCCGAACCGCTGGTGGGCAGGTCTCGGATATGGCCGATACTCGACTTCACCACGTACTCGTTGCCCAAGTACTTGTTGATGGTCTTGGCCTTAGCCGGGGATTCCACAATGACCAGCGATTTGCCCATGGATCGGAAAATTCCTGAATTCGAGAAGTGAAAGGCAGTTGGCGCCTGTCGCGGCAACGCTATATATAGTGGCAACAAGGTGAGGTCAAGCGCAGCATTCTGCGCGGCCTGCCGTTATTGCCCTGAAAAAAGACTGGGTTCGACCTGCACCAAAGCAAAGCGCGGGACCTGCTCGCCGTCAACTTCGACGGTCTGAAGGAACATGCTCAATGGGCGCACCCAAAAGCCGTAATCGCCATACAGTGCTTGGTAAAACACCACTTCTTCTTCGGTCTCGGAGTGCCGCGCCACATTAAAAACGCGGTACTGCGGGCCCTTATAATGTTGGTAGAGCCCTGGTTCGACTTTCATGCTTTGGCCCTCGTGCAAAATTTGTTGAAAAAAAATATTAAAAATTCCAAAAAACAAAAACCGGGGCACTGGGCCCCGGCTTCCGTCAGCGAAACGTTTAGATACGTTCGAAGACGGTGGAAATGCCTTGGCCGAGACCAATGCACATGGTTGCAACCCCAAGGTTGCCGCCATTTTGCTTCATCACGTTAAGCAAAGTGCCGGAGATACGTGCACCGGAGCAACCGAATGGGTGGCCCAAGGCAATCGCGCCGCCGTGCAGGTTAACCTTCTCGTTCATCTTGTCGAGTACTTTCAAATCTTTCAGCACTGGCAGGGCCTGTGCGGCGAAAGCTTCGTTGAGCTCGAAGAAGTCGATATCGGAGATGGTCAGGCCCGCGCGCTTCAAGGCTTTTTGTGTGGCCGGTACTGGACCATAGCCCATGATTGCCGGGTCCACACCTGCCACTGCCATCGAACGGATCACCGCCATCGGCTGAATGCCCAGGTCCTGGGCACGTTGCGCCGACATCACGATCATGCACGAAGCACCGTCGGTGATTTGCGACGACGTACCGGCTGTCACGGTGCCGCCCTTGGGATTGAAGGCGGGTTTCAAGGCCGCCAGGCTTTCCAGGGTGGTATCCGGACGAATGGTTTCGTCGTAGTCGAACAGTTTGAGGAAACCGTTCTCGTCGTAACCGTTCATCGGGATGATCTCATCCTTGAACTTGCCTTCCACGGTCGCCTTGTGGGCCAACTGGTGGGAACGCACGCCGAATGCGTCCTGGGCTTCGCGGGTAATACCGTGCATTTTGCCGAGCATTTCTGCGGTGAGGCCCATCATGCCCGAGGCTTTTGCCGCGTACAGCGACATGTGTGGGTTAGGGTCGACGCCGTGCATCATGCTGACGTGGCCCATGTGCTCCACGCCGCCGACCACGAACACATCGCCGTTGCCGGTCATGATCGCTTGCGCAGCAGTGTGCAGCGCGCTCATCGACGAACCACACAGGCGGCTGACGGTCTGGCCAGCTGCGGTGTGCGGGATCTGGGTCATCAACGACGCCATGCGCGCGATGTTCCAGCCCTGTTCCAGGGTCTGGTTGACGCAGCCCCAGATCACGTCTTCGACTTCGTTAGGGTCGACCTTGACGTTACGCTCCAGCAATTTGCTGATCAGGTGCGCCGACATGTCTTCGGCGCGGGTGTTGCGGTGCATGCCGCCCTTGGAGCGGCCCATTGGCGTGCGACCGAAGTCGACAATCACCACGTCTCTTGGATTCAAGCTCATAAATATTCTCGCTCTAGTCGTCTGGGCGCTTAACCGAAGAAGCTCTGGCCGTTTTTGGCCATTTCACGCAGCTTCGCGGTCGGGTGGTACAGCGGGCCCAAATCAGCGTATTTGTCAGCCAGGGCAACGAACTCAGCCACACCGATCGAGTCGATGTAACGCAGCGCACCACCACGGAATGGAGGGAAACCAATACCGTACACCAGGCCCATATCGGCCTCGGCGGCGGTTTCAACGATGCCGTCTTCCAGGCAACGCACGGTTTCCAGGCACAGGGCGATCATCATCCAGTTGATGATGTCCTCATCGGACACCTCACGCTGCTCGTAGATGACTGGCGCGAGTACTTCGTGAACCGACGGGTCGGCCACTTTCTTCTGCTTGCCCTTCTTGTCAGCCTCGTAGGCGTAGAAGCCTTTGCCGTTTTTCTGGCCCAGGCGCTTGGCCTCGTAGAGCGCGTCGATCGCCGAGCGGCGGTCGTCTTTCATGCGGTCCGGGAAGCCTTCAGCCATCACGTCACGACCGTGGTGGCCCGTGTCGATACCGACCACGTCCATCAAGTACGCCGGGCCCATTGGCCAGCCGAATTTTTCCATAACCTTGTCGATGCGTACGAAGTCGACACCGGCGCTGACCAGCTTGGCGAAACCGCCGAAGTACGGGAACAACACGCGGTTGACCAGGAAGCCCGGGCAGTCATTGACCACGATCGGGTTCTTGCCCATTTTCTTGGCGTAGGCAACGGTGGTGGCAACCGCCAACTCGCTGGACTTCTCGCCACGGATCACTTCCACCAGCGGCATCATGTGTACCGGGTTGAAGAAGTGCATGCCGACGAAGTTTTCCGGACGCTTGAGGGCTTTGGCCAGCAGCGAGATGGAAATGGTCGAAGTGTTCGAGGCCAGGATAGTGTCGTCTTTAACCTGGGCTTCCACTTCAGCCAGTACGGCTTGCTTGACCTTCGGGTTTTCGACTACGGCTTCGACCACCAGGTCGACGTGACCGAAATCGCCGTAGGACAGCGTAGGACGAATGCCGTTAAGCACTTCAGCCATCTTCGCGGCGGTCATGCGACCTTTATCAACGCGGCCCACCAGCAGCTTGGCGGCTTCTGCCAGGCCTTGCTCGATGCCGTGCTCGTTGATGTCTTTCATCAGGATCGGCGTGCCTTTGGACGCCGACTGATAGGCGATACCGCCGCCCATGATACCGGCGCCCAGTACGGCAGCCTGTTTCACGTCGCGGGCGATTTCGTCGTAGGCCTTGGCCTTTTTCTTCAGTTCCTGATCGTTCAGGAACAGGCCGATCAAGCTTTGTGCTGCCGAGGTTTTCGCCAGTTTGACGAAACCTGCCGCTTCCACTTCCAGGGCTTTGTCGCGACCGAAGTTCGCAGCTTTCTGGATGGTCTTGATCGCTTCAACCGGCGCCGGGTAGTTCGGGCCGGCCTGGCCGGCCACAAAACCTTTGGCGGTTTCGAACGACATCATTTGTTCGATGGCGTTGAGCTTGAGTTTTTCCAGCTTCGGCTGACGCTTGGCCTTGTAGTCAAATTCGCCGCTGATGGCGCCTTTGATCAGGTTCAGGGCGGCTTCAGCCAGTTTGTCCGGGGCAACCACGGCATCGACTGCACCGACTTTCAGCGCGTCTTCGGCACGGTTTTCTTTACCGGCGGCGATCCACTCGATCGCGTTGTCAGCGCCGATCAGGCGCGGCAGACGCACAGTGCCGCCGAAACCTGGGTAGATGCCCAGTTTGACTTCAGGCAGGCCGATTTTGGCGGTGGCCGACATGACGCGGAAGTCTGCAGCCAGGCACATTTCCAGGCCGCCGCCCAACGCGATGCCATTGATGGCAGCCACGGTTGGCACGTTGAGGTCTTCGAAATCGCTGAAAATCTTGTTGGCTTCGAGGTTGCCGGCCACAAGCTCTGCATCGGGCAGCTTGAAGTTGTCGACGAATTCGGTGATGTCAGCGCCGACGATAAACACGTCCTTGCCGCTGGAGACGATCACGCCCTTGACCGAAGCATCTGCTTTGATGGTGTCTACGGCCTGACGCAGTTCGTTCAGGGTTAGACGGTTGAACTTGTTGACGGACTCACCCTTGAGGTCGAATTTCAGTTCGACGATGCCACTTTCAAGAGCCTTAACCGTGATGGCTTTACCTTCGTAAATCATCAACTGATCTCCACGATATGGAAGCTGAACAGTACACACTGGACGCTGGCCTATTGGTTGGACATTGATAGTTGCCTCAATGCTCATGCCAATCCGCCAGGCACACCCGCCAATGCGCTAGTCGGGGTTCTGTATGAGTCGTCTGACAGACAAACGCTCAATTCATACGCCCGTTTGATTTGGGTACGTCACCTTCATCCAATTCAGGGCAATTGTCAATCGCTCGAAAGGCCAGGAAAAACGCGACTTTCCAGTCAGTTCAGAACTCCACGCCCACGCCTGCGCCCTGTCAATATTCAAATATTCACAGAATCAATAATAAAAAAGATGTGGGAAAAGGCTGTACAGAATCGGATATGCCGCTAGGCTTGCGACAACCGCAAAGCGCCCCGTAATGAACACCCGGCGCGAGGAACACAGAATTACCGGCCTGCCTGGCCAACTCCAGCCCGATGATGATGTCGGGCTTTTTAATGCCTGTCTTTTAACGCTAATGGCGTCATGCCAGGGCCTTGAGCAGCGTATCGATGTCCTTCAGCACACTGGCCTCACCCTTCTCGCCCCAATACAGGGCGATCATTTGCTTGTCGGCCTCGACCTTGTAGACGTTGGCCGGCAACGTCGCAAAATGCGGCAACAACTTTTCATCCTCACACACTTCACGCCATTGATTGACCCATACGCCTGGCGACATTTGCCAATAACTCCACAGGGCCGGCGTGCTGCCCCGCCGTGGTCTGCAGTACTGCGCGCAGGGGCTCGGCGGCTCTTGCGCAAGCCAGTGCGGCCACTCCTGTGGCGCCAATTGCATGGCCAAACCGATGCGGCGCGCCTCCATGCGCAGGGCCATGCGCCCGCTCTGATGGCGCGACGGGCGCAGCCAGGCCAGGGGGCTAAGAACCACCAGAAGGATTGACACCACTATCCAGACCGTCATATGTGTACTCCCGAATTTCTAGATGCGCGGATTTGAGCTGACGCAACCCATCCGCTTGAAACCAGCCATACTGAACTTATTGCAGTCTCCTGGAGGAACGCGCCATGCCCAACGAACATTCCTACAAACATATCCTGGTCGCGGTCGATCTGACCGAAGAGTGCGACCCGGTTATCAAGCGCGCTCAGGCTTCAGCAATCGCCAACGGCGCCAAGCTGTCACTCGTGCATATCGTCGAGCCCATGGCCATGGCCTTTGGTGGCGACGTCCCCATGGACCTTTCCCAGTTGCAGCAACAGCAGTTTGACCAGGCCAAAGAGCGCCTGGACCGTTTGATTCTCAAGTACCCGCACTTGAAAAAGGAAGACTGCCACCTCACCTACGGCCAACCGCGCCAGGAAATCCATCACCTGGCCAAAGAGCAGAACTGCGACCTGATCGTGGTCGGCAGCCATGGTCGTCATGGCCTGGCGTTGTTGCTGGGTTCTACCGCCAATGACGTGCTGCACGGCGCGCCGTGTGATGTGCTGGCGGTCAAGCTGGTAAAAAGCTCGTAAGGCCGATGAAGATCTAATGTGGGAGCTGGCTTGCCTGCGATGCAGGCACCTCGGTGCTTCAGGCAGACCGAGGTGAGGCTATCGCAGGCAAGCCAGCTCCCACATTTGAATCGCATTTCATATAAAAAGCCCGGCGATCATACCGATGAGCGCCGGGCTTTTTTATGGCGTGCGAATCAATCAGGCATCCAGCTCAGCCCAACGCTCCATCAGCACTTCCAGCTCCTGGTTCAACGTTTCCAGGGAAGCAATCACCTTGGCGGTTTCCGCCGCCGGGCGCAGGTAGAAACCCGCGTCAGCCATGTCTGCTTCTACCGCAGCGATCTGCTGTTCCTTGGCGTCGATATCACCCGGCAAGGCTTCCAGCTCGCGTTGCAGCTTGTAGCTGAGCTTCTTCTTGGCCGCCGGTGCAGCTTCCGCAACCGGTGCAGCAGCAGCGGCCACAGGCGCCACGACTGCCGAGGTCAGGTCGGCCTTGCCGGACTTGCTCTCGGTCACGCCCAGCAGGCGCGGCGAGCCGCCCTGACGGATCCAGTCCTGGTAACCACCGACGTATTCACGCACCTTGCCTTCACCTTCGAAGACCAGGGTGCTGGTCACCACGTTGTCGAGGAATGCCCGGTCGTGGCTGACCATCAGCACGGTGCCGTTGAAGGTCAGCAAAACCTCTTCCAGCAGCTCGAGGGTTTCCACGTCGAGGTCGTTGGTCGGTTCGTCGAGTACCAGCAGGTTGGACGGCTTGCTGAACAGCTTGGCCAGCAGCAGGCGCGCACGCTCACCACCGGACAGGGCTTTGACTGGCGTACGCGCACGCTGCGGGCTGAACAGGAAGTCGCCCAGGTAGCTCAGCACGTGGCGGCTCTGACCGTCGATGTCGATAAAGTCGCGGCCTTCGGCAACGTTGTCGATCACGGTCTTTTCCAGGTCCAACTGATGGCGCAACTGGTCGAAGTAGGCCACGTCGATGCGCGTGCCTTCTTCCACGGTGCCGCTGGTCGGTTGCAGGCCATTGAGCATCAGTTTGAGCAAGGTGGTCTTGCCGGTGCCGTTGGCGCCCAGCAGGCCGATACGGTCGCCGCGCTGCAGGACCATCGAGAAGTCCTTGATCAGGAACGGGCCATCCGGGTGGTGGAAGCTGACATTCTCCAGCACCATCACCTGCTTGCCCGACTTGTCGGCGGTGTCCAGCTGGATATTGGCCTTGCCGGTGCGCTCGCGGCGCTCACTGCGCTCAACACGCAGGGCTTTGAGGGCGCGTACACGGCCTTCGTTACGGGTGCGACGGGCCTTGATGCCCTGGCGGATCCAGACTTCTTCCTGGGCCAGCTTCTTGTCGAACAGCGCGTTGGCGGTTTCTTCAGCGGCCAGCGAGGCTTCTTTGTGTACCAGGAAGCTGGCGTAGTCGCCGTTCCAGTCGATCAGGCCGCCACGGTCCAGTTCGAGGATGCGCGTGGCCAGGTTTTGCAGGAAGGAGCGGTCGTGCGTGATGAACAGCACGGCGCCCTGGAAATCCTTGAGGGCTTCTTCGAGCCAGGCGATAGCGCCGATGTCCAGGTGGTTGGTTGGTTCGTCGAGCAGCAGCAGGTCGGGCTCGGACACCAGCGCCTGGGCCAGCAGCACGCGACGGCGCCAGCCACCGGACAACTCGGCGAGGGTCTTGTCGGCCGGCAGTTGCAGGCGGCTCAGGGTGCTGTCGACCAGTTGCTGCAAGCGCCAGCCGTCACGGGCTTCGAGGTCTTGCTGGACGTGCATGAGCTTGTCCAGGTCGGCTTCGGTGACGCAGTTCTGCGCCAGGTGATGGTACTGCGCGAGCAACTCGCCAACGCCGTCGAGGCCTTCGGCAACCACGTCGAACACTGTCCGTCCGTCGGCCACCGGCAATTCCTGCGGCAATTCGCCGATCTTGAGGCCCGGCGCGCGCCATACAGAGCCGTCATCGGGCTTCTGGTCGCCTTTTACCAGCTTCATCATGCTGGACTTGCCGGTGCCGTTGCGGCCGATGATGCACACCCGCTCACCACGGGCGATCTGCCAGGACACCTTGTCCAACAACGGCATAGCGCCGAAAGCAAGGGACACATCGCTGAATTTGAGCAGGGTCATACGCTTCTCCAAAAACTGGGCGCGCATTCTACCTGACTTGAAGGTGGGATGCGGCCGGCATTTTTGCCACAGACACGTTCTGTAGGACATTTACGGTGAACTGCTGCCAGCCGGCCGGCAAAGCTTTCGCCAGCCGCTGGCAAAAGGCTAAGCTAGGGGCAATCAGTGTCGGCGACGTCGGCACTAGTCGTGATTTCTCTGCACGGACGTCTCATGCGCAGTCGCCTTTTCAACTTTTTATCTTGTCTGCTTCTTTCCGCCACCGCCGTTCAATCCGCCCAGGCCGTGGACCTCACCACCCAACGTCAGTATTACGATGAAGCCAAACGCGCCCTCGCCAAAGGCGACAGCGGCCCGTATATGCAATACAGCCAGGCCCTGGCCGACTACCCGCTCACGCCGTACCTGGCCTACGACGAGCTGACCGCGCGCCTCAAAACCGCGAGCAACGAAGAAATCGAACAGTTCCTCGCCAAAAACGGCGACCTGCCCCAGGCCAACTGGATGAAACTGCGTTGGTTGCGCTGGCTGGCCGACCGTGGTGACTGGCAAACCTTCGAAAAGTACTACGACGCCAAGCTCAATTTCGTCGAACTGGACTGCCTGCATGGCCAGTACCAGCTGACGCACAACCTCAAAGCCGAAGGCTACAAGACCACCGAAAAACTCTGGATGACCGGCAAATCCCAGCCGGTCGCCTGTGACGCCACCTTTGGCCAGTGGGCCGCCGATGGCCAACTCACCGAACAGAAAATCTGGGACCGCGCCAAGCTCGCCGCCGAAGCCCGCAACTACGCGTTGGCCAACAGCCTGGTGAAAACCCTGCCAACCCTTGGCGCCCAAGGCCGCTTGATGATCGACGTGGCGCAAAAGCCCGACATGCTCAGCGACCCGTCGCGCTTCCTGCCGGCCAACGAGGCCATGTCTGACGCCGTTGGCCTGGGCCTGCGCCGCCTGGCACGCCAGGACCCGGACAAGGCCATGGCCCTGCTCGACGGCTATGCCAGCAGCATGCACTTCTCCCGTGACGAAAAAGTGTCGATCGCCCGCGAAATCGGCCTGACCCTCGCGCGCCGCTACGACCCACGCGCCCTGGACGTGATGACCAAGTACGACCCCGAGCTGCGTGACAACACCGTCTCCGAATGGCGCCTGCGCCTGCTGTTGCGCCTGGCTCGCTGGGAAGATGCCTACCAGTTGACCCGCAAACTCCCGCAAGACCTGGCCACCACCAACCGCTGGCGCTACTGGCAGGCGCGTAGCCTGGAACTGGCCGAGCCGAAGAACCCGCAGCCGCTGGTGCTGTACAAGAACCTTGCGCAGGAACGTGATTTCTACGGGTTCCTCGCGGCTGATCGCTCCAAAGCGCCCTACCAGTTGAAAAACAAACCGTTGGTGATGAGCCAGGCGTTGATCAACAAAGTGCGCAACACCCCCGGCGTGCGCCGCGCGATGGAGTTCTACGCACGCGGCCAGATTGTCGATGGCCGCCGCGAGTGGTACCACGTCAGCCGTCACTTCAACCGCGATGAAATGGTCGCCCAGGCCAAGCTGGCCTACGACATGAAGTGGTACTTCCCGGCGATCCGCACCATCAGCCAGGCGCAGTACTGGGATGACCTGGATATCCGTTTCCCGATGGCCCACCGCGACACGCTGGTACGCGAAGCCAAGGTGCGTGGCCTGCATTCAAGCTGGGTGTTCGCCATCACCCGCCAGGAAAGTGCCTTCATGGACGACGCCCGCTCCGGCGTCGGCGCCAGTGGCCTGATGCAACTGATGCCCGGCACTGCCAAAGAAACCGCACGTAAATTCAGCATCCCACTGGCCTCCCCGGCCCAGGTGCTGGACCCGGACAAAAACATCCAGCTCGGCGCCGCCTACCTGAGCCAGGTACACAGCCAGTTCAACGGCAACCGCGTACTCGCCTCCGCCGCCTACAACGCCGGCCCCGGCCGTGTGCGCCAGTGGCTGCGCGGTGCCGACCACCTGAGTTTCGATGTGTGGGTGGAAAGCATCCCGTTCGACGAAACCCGCCAGTATGTGCAGAACGTGCTGTCTTATTCGGTGATCTACGGGCAGAAACTCAATTCACCGCAGCCGCTGGTGGATTGGCATGAGCGGTATTTTGATGATCAGTAAGACTGACTGAAGTGCGATCAGTTGGCTTGCTGTGGCCAACAGGTTTCATTTGGCCACCAGGCTTTATGTGGCAAGTAGGCTTATTGTGGCGAGCAGCCTTGTTGTGGCGAGCAGGCTTGCCCTGCGCTGGAGTGCGAAGCGCTCCCCATTCAGCCCCGCCACGGTGTAACTGATAGACCGAGTCGGCAGGTTTTGGGGCTGCTACGCAGCCCAACGCGGGGCAAGCCCGCTCGCCACATCAAGCCCGCTCTCCACAACAAACCTGCTCAGCCTACTAGCCTGCTCACCCTACTAGCCTGCCTGCCACACTAGCCCGCTCGCCACATAGATCGCGCTAGCCTTGGTTTTTCACAACCTCACCGCCATCACTGAACTGCAACGCCGCTAACCGTGCATACAACGGATTACTCGCAATCAACTGTTGATGCGTACCCACTGCCACCAGCTTGCCCTGGTCCATCACCGCAATTCGGTCGGCGTTCTTCACCGTGGCCAACCGATGCGCAATCACCAGCGTGGTGCGGCCCTGCATCAGTTGCGGCAAGGCTTGCTGTATCAAATGCTCACTCTGCGCATCCAGGGCGCTGGTGGCTTCGTCCAGCAGCAGGATCGGCGCATCCACCAGCAGCGCGCGGGCGATGGCCAGGCGTTGGCGTTGGCCGCCGGACAGGCCCATACCGCCGTCACCCAGATGGGTCTGGTAGCCGTCGGGCATTTGCAGGATGAAGTCATGGGCGTGGGCGATGCGTGCCGCGGCTTCGACCTGTTCGCGGGTGGCGGACGGGTTGCCATAACGGATGTTTTCTTCAACGCTGCCGAAGAACAGCGCCGGGCTCTGGGAAACCAGCGCGAAATGACGGCGCAGGTCCATTGGCTCGAGTTCGGTCAGCGGGTGGCCCTCAAGCAGGATGCGGCCTTGCTGCGGATCGTAAAAGCGCAGCAGCAAATCAAAGATCGTCGATTTACCCGCGCCGGATGGGCCGACCAACGCCAGGGTTTCACCGGGGTTGATGCTCAAGCTCAAACCGTCGATGGCGTAGCTGTCCGGCCGCGACGGGTAGGAAAAACGCAAGTCTTGCAGTTCCATACGACCGCTGACCCGCTCCGGCAACTGCACGCTGCCTTCGGCGGGTGCCTGGATGTCATTGCTCGACTGCAACAGTTCGCCAATCCGCTCAGCGGCACCGGCGGCACGTTGCAGCTCACCGAGCACTTCGCTCAGAGTGCCAACCGCACTGCCGACGATCAGGCTGTAAAACACGAACGCCGCCAGTTCACCGCCGGAAATCCGCCCACTGATCACATCCATACCGCCCACCCACAGCATCACCCCCACCGCACCGAGCACCAGCATGATCACCAGTGTAATCAGCCAGGCGCGCTGCGCGATGCGTTTACGCGCCGTGGCAAACGCCTCTTCCACGGTGATGGCAAAGCGCTGTTCGTCCTGCACCTGGTGGTTATAGGCCTGCACGGTCTTGATCTGGCCAAGCGTCTCCGACACGTAACTGCCCACATCGGCAATACGGTCCTGGCTCAGCCGCGACAGGCTGCGCACGCGGCGACCGAAGATCAGGATCGGCGCCAGCACCAGCGGCAGCGCCACCACCACGATGCTGGTGAGCTTGGGGTTGGTGACAAACAACAGCACGATGCCGCCGATCACCATCAAGGCGTTGCGCAGGAACAGCGACAGCGACGAGCCGATCACCGATTGCAGCAACGTGGTGTCGGTGGTCAGCCGCGACTGGATTTCCGAACTGCGGTTGTTCTCGTAAAAGCCTGGGTGCAGGTAGATCAGATGATTGAAGACTTGCCGACGAATGTCCGCCACCACCCGTTCGCCGATCCACGACACCAGGTAAAACCGCGCAAACGTACCCACGGCCAGACCCAGCACCAGCACCATAAACAGGCCAATAGACTGGTTGAGCAGGTGCGGCGACTGGGTCATGAACCCCTGGTCCACCAGCAGGCGAATGCCCTGCCCCATGGACAAGGTGATGCCCGCAGTGACGATGAGTGCCAACAAAGCACCCAGTGCCTGCCAGCGGTACGGCGCGATAAAGCGGCTGGCCAGGCGAATGGCACGGCGTTGACGGACTGAGAACATGGCGGGCATACCGATGAGGAACCTGTACACCAACATTGGGGGAACTTAGCTAAATAACAATGCGTCAGGTTAATTATGCCCGCCGATGTTGATGCCTAGAGGCTATCGGTCTAACGCCTGGGTGGAAATTTGTATCGGTTTCTGCTGGACTGGGCGTTCGAAGCGGTGATCGTGTAAGCAGTTGTAATAGCGCGGTCACGCGCAGGTATTAGATTAGGCACACAACCTGATGAGGAGACAGGCCATGACCTTGCAAAACAGCAGTGACGCCAAAATTGAAGTGATTCGCCAGCCGCAGCACCTGCCTTGCTCGTATATCGACGCCAAGGGCCGCGAAGTGCAGATTACCGAAGAAATGATCCAGCAAGCGTGCAGCGACCTGGAACAGCGACTGGTCAAACCTGCCAAGCAAGGCTGACGCGCCCACGCTCTTTCAGACCCGGCCTTGATGGCCGGGTTTTTTATGCCTGTTTTTTGTGGTCCGCCTTTTGTGGCGAGGGAGCTTGCTCCCGCTGGGCCGGGCTGGCGCTCCAGTGCGCAGCGCCCCTGAAAGCCTGCGACTGCTGCGCAGTCGAACGGGAGCAAGCTCCCTCGCCACAGGCGTAACCGTCCTATAAAGGCATGGCGCCCAATGCAGTGACGATGTTCGACAACACTGCCGACTCGCCATTGATCCGCACCTTCAAGCCATCTATCTCGCGACGCTCCGGGTAATGCTTGCGCAGCAGGTCGAACGCCTTGCGTTGCTCTTCCACGGTTCCCACAAGGCTGCGGCGCAAATCCGCATCATCGCGGCGCGGGTCGTACACACTGCGGCACAAGGTCGCCAGCGCCCAGGCTGGGTCTGTCGATGCATTCAAGTGCACCTCGGCCAGCCATGGCTGCGGCAACAAATCACTCAACTGGATACTGGGTTCCTGGCCCATATGGGCGCACAAAGCCTGGTAGATCTGCGCGGTGCCACGCTGTTTGCCGTCGAGGCTGTAGCCGGCGATATGCGGTGTGGCCAGCACGCACAGGTCGGCCAGGTCGACGTCCACTTCGGGCTCGCCTTCCCACACGTCCAGCACGGCTTGCAGGTCTTCGCGCTCCAGCAGTACTTCGCGCAAGGCCGCGTTATCGACGACAGGGCCGCGACTGGCGTTGATCAGCCAGGTGCCGGGCTTGAGGCGACCAAGGCGTTCACGATCAAACAGGTGCCAGGTGGAGCCGTTACCAGACTTGGTCAGCGGCGTGTGCAGGCTGATCACATCGCACTGCTCGATAATCTGCTGCAGGCTGACGTAATCACCGTCTTCGGCAATCTGGCGCGGCGGGTCGCACACCAGCACGTTCCAACCCAGACCTTTAAGCACCTTGACCAAGCGCCCGCCCACTTCACCGGCACCGACGATGCCATAAGTGCGCTGGTTCAGGTCGGCGCCTTCGATCTCGGCCAGGGTCTGCAAGCTGCCCAGCACATAGTCCACCACGCCTCGGGCATTACAGCCCGGGGCGCTGGACCAGGTGATACCGGCCTGTTTGAAGTAATCCAGGTCCAGGTGATCGGTGCCAATGGTGCAGGTGCCCACAAAGCGCACTTGAGTGCCGTCCAACAAGGCACGATTGACGTTTGTTACCGAGCGCACCAGCAGCACATCGGCCTGCTCGACCATGGCGCGGTCGATGGAACGCCCGGGTACGCGGCGAATCTCGCCAAACCCTTCAAAAAAGGCATCGAGCAGCGGGATATTTTCGTCGGCAATAATCAGCATGGCAGGCTCCTTTCGCGGACCAGCAGTGTACAGGGATGCGTAGTTCGAGTGTGGGAGCTGGCCAGCTCCCACATGGGCCAGTTCCCACAGGGGTTTATCCTCTACCGGGAAAGCGCATTACAAATCAGCAACACAGGTTTTTTCCTGACCACAGCGTCAACGCGTAGACTTCGCCGTCCTTTGCAACTCTTTTACTGGACAACCGCACGTGAACACCGCCACCGCCACCCTCTCCCGCCCCGCCCGCGTCAGTCGCGAGGTGCGCAGCCTGCTGACCCTGGCCCTGCCGATCATGATCGGCCAACTCGCCACCACGGCCATGGGCTTTGTCGATGCGGTGATGGCCGGGCGCGTGAGCCCGCGAGACCTGGCGGCGGTGGCCTTGGGCAACTCGATCTGGATTCCGGTGTACCTGCTGATGACCGGCACGCTGCTGGCCACCACGCCCAAAGTCGCCCAGCGCTTCGGCGCCGGTCACCACACCGAGATTGGCCCGCTGGTGCGCCAATCCCTGTGGCTGGCAGTGGTGGTGGGCATCACTGCCCTGCTGATGCTGATCAGCGCCGAGCCGATCCTGCACGCGATGAATGTCGACCCCGAGCTGATCAAACCCTGCATGGCCTACCTGCACGGCATCGCGTCCGGCATGCCCGCCATCGCCCTGTATTACGTGTTGCGTTGCTTCAGTGATGGCCTGGGCCGTACGCGCCCCAGCATGGTCATGGGCCTGTGCGGGCTGGCGTTGAACATTCCACTGAACTACGTGTTCATTTATGGCCACTTCGGTGTGCCGGCCATGGGCGGCGTAGGCTGTGGCTGGGCTACAGCCATTGTGATGTGGGTGATGATGCTCGGCCTCGCCGCCTGGACCCGCTGGGCACCGGCGTACCAGAGCAGCGAGTTGTTCAAGCGTTTCGACTGGCCGCAATGGGCCGTGATCAAGCGCGTGCTGGGCATCGGCCTGCCGATCGGGATCGCGGTGTTTGCCGAATCGAGCATCTTTGCGGTGATCGCCCTGCTGATCGGCAGCCTGGGCGCCAACGTGGTCGCCGGGCACCAGATCGCGCTGAACTTCAGCTCGCTGGTGTTTATGATCCCCTATTCGCTGAGCATGGCGGTCACGGTGCGGGTCGGCCAGGCATTGGGCCGTGGCGAGCCGCGTGAAGCACGCTTTGCCGCCGGGGTCGGCATGGGCACGGCACTGACCTACGCGTGCCTGTCCTGCAGCCTGATGCTGCTGTTTCGCGAACAGATTGCCACGATTTACACGCCTGACCCGCGGGTGATCCACGTGGCATCGATGCTGATCGTGTTTGCGGCGCTGTTCCAGTTCTCCGACGCGATCCAGGTCACCGCAGCCGGCGCGTTGCGTGGCTACCAGGACACACGGGTGACCATGGTGCTGACCTTGTTTGCTTACTGGGGCGTGGGGTTGCCGGTGGGTTATGCCCTGGGGCTGACCGATTGGCTGGGCGCAGCAAGTGGGCCGAGTGGGCTGTGGCAAGGGCTGATCGTGGGCTTGAGCTGCGCCGCGGCGATGCTGGTGATCCGCCTGGCACGCAGCGCGCGCCGGCGGATTCGCCTGGTTTAAGCAGACTTCTTGCGAATCCAGTACAGGTATTTGCCGGCCTGTTCCTGCTGATCCACCAGTTCGTGGTCAAGGAACACACAGAACTTGGGAATATCGCGACGGGTCGACGGGTCGGTCGCGATCACCTTGAGCAGGCCGCCAGGCGGCAGGTCGCGGATGTGCTGGTGCAACATCATCACCGGTTCCGGGCAGTTGAGGCCGGTGGCGTCGAGGGTGCCGTCGACAGGCAATTCAATACTCATAATCACTCCTGAAACTGGCCCGCTCCAGTGTGGGAGCGGGCTTGCCCGCGATGACCGGGGCACATTCAACATAGATTTCAACCGTTATACCGCTATCGCAGGCAAGCCAGCTCCCACATTGGGTTTCAGCGACCTTTAGGTTTTTTTGCATCAACCAGCCGACGCAGGTGGCAAGTCACTTCCTCTCGGTCGTGATACAGCTGCTTGCAGCCGATTTCCACCCGAATACCACGAGCCTTGAAGCCGTCTTCGATGCGCTCAAGCAAACGCTTTACCTCAGCATAACGCTGCTTCATCGGCAGTTTGAGGTTCACCACCGCTTCGCGGCAATGCCCTTCGCCAATCCAGGTTTCCAGCAGCGCGGCGTTACGTGCCGGTTTCTCGACGATATCGCAGACCATCCAGTCCACCGGCTGCTTGGGCACGAAGGTAAAACCGTCGGCCATCAAATGCTGCACCAGGCCGGTGTCCATCAGGCTTTCGGCCATGGGGCCGTTGTCGATGGCGGTCACCAGCATGCCACGGTTGACCAGTTGCCAGGTCCAGCCGCCCGGCGCGGCGCCGAGGTCGACGCCGGTCATGTCGCCATGCAGGCGTTCGTCCCACTGGTCGCGGGGGATGAAGTGATGCCAGGCCTCTTCAAGCTTCAAGGTCGAACGGCTTGGCGCGTCACGCGGGAACTTGAGGCGTGGGATGCCCATCGGCCACATCGCCGAGTTGTTCGACTCGGCCAGGCCCATGAACACTTCGCGGCCGCTTTTGAAGGTCAACAGCAGGCGCGGCTTGCTCGGGTCGTCCACCAGCTTGCCGGCGTTGAGCAAGGCTTTGCGCAGATGCACTTCAAATTTCTTGCAGAAGTTCGACAGCTCTTTGCCGTCGTTGGTGTCGACCATCTCCAGCCACAGGCTGCCGCACACCGGGAATTCGCGCAGGTGGGCGAGGATCACGCTGATGCGGTCGGTTTCCGGCAGGTCGATGAATACCCCGCGCGCCCACTGCCTTGGGAAGATCAGCTCGGCAAAGCGCTGGCCGTGCATGAGGCGCTGGGCGCCGTCTTCTTCGGTGCAGACAAATTCGGCGCAGGCGCTGCCGGTCTTGGCCTTGGCGTAGCCGGAAACGTTCAGGCGCGCGGCGTGTTCCGCGATCTCGGAACAGACTTCGCCTTCAAAACCCGGGCGGCAGTGCATAAAAAGGGTGTTCATCAACTCTCCTGGTGACTCAACCGGCCTTGCGCTATCGCAATACCTGTCATGAAAACGCGCGCATGATAGCCGAGTTCGGAACCTTGGACTTAACGATAGAGTCCAGTTATTAGCCTGCTAATGAAAACAGGGCTAAGTTGAAAGCTCTGTTCGTCCCGTCAGGTCCGTAGCCGTGCGGACCATAAGGAGTCATGTAATGTCATCGCTAGATAGCCTGAGAACCCTCAAAACCCTGCAAATCGACGACAAGACTTACCACTACTTCAGCTTGCCCGAAGCTGCCAAGAGCCTGGGTGACCTGGACAAGCTGCCGATGTCCCTCAAGGTGCTGCTGGAAAACCTGCTGCGCTGGGAAGACAACAAGACCGTCACCGGCGCCGACCTCAAGGCCATCGCCGCCTGGCTCAAAGAGCGCCAGTCCGACCGCGAGATCCAGTACCGCCCGGCTCGCGTATTGATGCAAGACTTCACCGGTGTGCCCGCCGTGGTCGACCTGGCCGCCATGCGCGCCGCCGTGGCCAAGGCCGGTGGCGACCCGCAGCGCATTAACCCGCTGTCCCCCGTGGACCTGGTGATTGACCACTCGGTGATGGTCGACAAGTTCGGCAGCACCAGCGCCTTTGAACAGAACGTCGACATCGAGATGCAGCGCAACGGCGAACGCTACGCCTTCCTGCGCTGGGGCCAAAGTGCGTTCGACAACTTCAGCGTGGTGCCACCGGGCACCGGCATCTGCCACCAGGTCAACCTTGAGTACCTGGGGCGCACGGTGTGGACCAAGGACGAAGACGGCCGCACTTACGCCTTCCCCGACACGTTGGTGGGCACCGACTCCCACACCACCATGATCAACGGCCTGGGTGTACTGGGCTGGGGCGTGGGCGGTATCGAAGCGGAAGCGGCGATGCTCGGCCAGCCGGTGTCGATGCTGATTCCGGAAGTGATCGGCTTCAAGCTGACCGGCAAATTGAAAGAAGGTATTACTGCCACTGACCTGGTGCTGACTGTCACCCAGATGCTGCGTAAAAAAGGCGTAGTGGGCAAATTCGTCGAGTTCTACGGCGACGGCTTGGCCGACCTGCCTCTGGCCGACCGCGCTACCATCGCCAACATGGCCCCGGAATACGGCGCCACTTGCGGCTTTTTCCCGGTGGATGAAGTGACGCTGGACTACCTGCGCCTGTCCGGCCGCCCGGCAGAAACCGTCAAGTTGGTGGAGGCCTACACCAAGGCCCAGGGCCTGTGGCGTAACGCCGGCCAGGAACCGGTGTTCACCGACACCCTGGCGCTGGACATGGGCAGTGTCGAAGCCAGCCTGGCCGGGCCGAAACGCCCGCAGGACCGTGTGTCACTGCCCAATGTTGGCCAGGCGTTCACGGACTTCCTCGACCTGCAGTTCAAACCCGCCAGCAAAGAAGAAGGTCGCCTGGAAAGTGAAGGCGGCGGCGGGGTTGCCGTGGGCAATGCGGATTTGGTCGGCGAGACCGATTACGAGTACGACGGCCACACCTATCGTCTCAAAAACGGCGCGGTGGTGATCGCCGCGATTACCTCCTGCACCAACACTTCCAACCCCAGCGTGATGATGGCCGCAGGCCTGGTGGCGAAAAAGGCCGTGGAAAAAGGCCTGACCAGCAAGCCGTGGGTGAAAACCTCCCTGGCGCCCGGCTCCAAGGTGGTGACCGATTACTACAAGGCGGCAGGCCTTACCCAATACCTCGACAAGCTGGGCTTTGATCTGGTCGGCTACGGTTGCACCACCTGCATCGGCAACTCCGGGCCATTGCCTGAGCCGATCGAAAAAGCCATCCAGAAGGCCGACCTGGCGGTGGCTTCGGTGCTGTCGGGCAACCGCAACTTCGAAGGCCGCGTGCACCCACTGGTGAAAACCAACTGGCTGGCTTCGCCGCCGCTGGTGGTCGCCTATGCCTTGGCGGGCACCGTGCGTATCGACATCAGCAGCGAGCCGCTGGGCGAAGGCAAGGACGGCAAGCCGGTGTACCTCAAAGACATCTGGCCGAGCAGCAAAGAGATTGCCGACGCGGTGGCGCAGGTCAGCACCGGTATGTTTCACAAGGAATATGCCGAAGTGTTTGCCGGTGACGAGCAATGGCAGGCGATTGAAGTGCCGCAGGCCGCGACCTATGTATGGCAGGAGGACTCCACCTACATCCAGCATCCGCCGTTCTTTGACGATATTTCCGGGCCACTGCCGGTGATCGAAGACGTCAAGGGCGCCAACGTGCTGGCCCTGCTGGGCGATTCGGTGACCACCGACCACATCTCCCCCGCCGGCAATATCAAGACCGACAGCCCCGCCGGGCGCTACCTGCGCGAGCAAGGCGTGGAGCCACGCGACTTCAACTCCTACGGCTCACGCCGGGGCAACCATGAAGTGATGATGCGCGGCACCTTTGCCAACATCCGTATCCGCAACGAAATGCTCGGCGGCGAAGAAGGCGGCAACACGCTGTACATCCCCACCGGCGAGAAAATGCCGATCTATGACGCCGCCATGAAGTACCAGGCCTCGGGCACGCCGCTGGTGGTGATTGCAGGCCAGGAATATGGCACCGGTTCAAGCCGCGACTGGGCGGCCAAAGGTACTAATCTGCTGGGGGTAAAGGCAGTGATCGCCGAGAGTTTCGAGCGGATTCACCGTTCCAACTTGGTGGGCATGGGCGTGTTGCCGTTGCAGTTCAAGCTGGATCAGAACCGCAAGGCGCTCAAGCTGACCGGCAAGGAGAAGATCGACATTCTTGGGCTTACCGATGCCGAGATCGAGCCACGGATGAACCTGACGCTGGTGATTACCCGTGAAGACGGCAGCAGCGAGAAGGTTGAGGTGCTGTGCCGGATTGATACGCTTAATGAGGTGGAATACTTCAAGGCCGGTGGCATCTTGCACTATGTGCTGCGCCAGTTGATCGCGTCCTAAGCAACACGGGAGATCAAATGTGGGAGCTGGCTTGCCTGCTCCCACAGTTTTGACCGTGTTCAGATCAGCCGAACAGCCACTTCCACAGCAGCACCAGCACAACCACAGCCAGCACCGGCCGCGCAATGCGGTAGGCCTTGGGATGCTTGCGTTTCCACTGCTTGACCACACCACTGAACTTGTCACTGAACGTCTTGCTCCAGGCATACGCCTGGTTGATCCCGCCCACACGCTCGTCATCCAGGTTCTGCGGCGCAGTCGCGCGACCCAGCTGCTTGCTGACCCAGCGGTTGATGCCGGTCATGAGGCGGTTGCTCAGCGGGCGTTCGATATCGCAGAACAGAATCACACGGGTCTTTTCAGTTTCGTTCTTCACCCAATGCACGTAGGTTTCATCGAACATCACGTCTTCACCGTCGCGCCACGCGTAGACCTGGCCGTCGACGAAGATGCGGCAGTCGTCGGAGTTCGGCGTGGACAGGCCCAAGTGATAACGCAAGGAGCCTGCAAACGGGTCACGGTGCGGGTTGAGGTGGCTGCCGCCCGGCAACAGCGCGAACATCGCGCCCTTGACGTTCGGGATGCTGCTCACCAAGGCCACGGTTTTCGGGCACAGCGCCTCCGCCGATGGCAGGGGTTTGTCGTACCACTTGAGGTAGAAACGCTTCCAGCCCTTCTTGAAGAACGAGCCGAAACCGGCGTCGTTGTTTTTTTCGGCGGCGCGGATATAACCCTCGTCGAACAGGTGCATGGCCTCTTCGCGGATCACTTCCCAGTTATCCTTGAGCACATCCAGTTCCGGGAACTTGCTGCGATCCAGGTATGGCTTGGACGGCACGGCCGAGTACAGGTACATCAAGGCGTTATACGGGGCGAACAGCGCCGAATGGTTGACGAACTGGCGCAACACCGGCAAACGCGCCTTGCCGCGCAAGTGCACATACAGAATGCTGCCGATAAACAACGCCAGCACCGACAGTTTGGCGGCCAAAGAAAAGGTCATGCAGCAACTCCTGAAAATAAGCGCCTGGCCAGCAACCTCCCGTCAACGGGAAACCAGACGTAGCAGCCGGCCATGATAAACACTTGGGCCATTATGCAGAAGGCCCAGGCCGACCGGCTGATATACATCAACTCCGATGATGAGCGGAGCCGTTGTGGCAAGCAGGCTTGTTGTGGCGAGCAGGCTTGCCCTGCGTTGGAGTGCGAAGCACTCCCAATTCAGACTACGCGGTGTACCTGATAGACCGATTCGTCGGGTTTAGGGCTGCTTCGCAGCCCAGCGCAGGGCAAGCCTGCTCGCCACAGAAGATCATCACGCCTGGGTTTCTTGATCGGTAAACAGATCGCTGAACAACATGCTCGACAGGTAACGCTCGCCGGAGTCCGGCAGGATCACCACGATGGTCTTGCCCTGCATTTCCGGCTTCTCGGCCAGACGCACGGCCACAGCCATGGCGGCGCCGCAGGAGATACCGCACAAAATCCCCTCTTCCTGCATCAGGCGCAGGGCCATGGCCTTGGATTCGTCGTCGGTCACCAGCTCCACGCGGTCAACCATCGACAGGTCGAGGTTCTTCGGCACAAACCCGGCGCCGATGCCCTGGATTTTATGCGGGCTCGGCTTGATCTCCTCACCGGCCAGTGCCTGGGTGATCACCGGCGATACCCTCGGCTCAACCGCCACCGACAGAATCGGCTTGCCCGCAATGTTCTTGATATAGCGCGAAACGCCAGTAATGGTGCCGCCAGTGCCCACGCCCGCCACCAGCACGTCCACGGCGCCATCGGTGTCGTTCCAGATTTCCGGGCCGGTGGTTTTCTCGTGAATAGCCGGGTTGGCCGGGTTTTCGAACTGGGCCGGCATAAAGTAGGTGGCCGGGTCGCTGGCGACAATCTCGCCAGCCTTGTCGATAGCGCCTTTCATGCCCTTGGCCGGCTCAGTCAGCACCAACTCGGCGCCCAGGGCCTTGAGCACTTTGCGTCGCTCGATGCTCATGGAGGCCGGCATGGTCAGCAGCAGCTTGTAGCCACGGGCGGCGGCGACAAATGCCAGGCCGATGCCGGTGTTGCCGGAGGTCGGTTCGACAATGGTCATGCCCGGCTTGAGTTTGCCGGTGCTTTCGGCGTCCCAGATCATGTTGGCGCCAATGCGGCACTTCACCGAGTAACCCGGGTTACGCCCCTCGATCTTGGCCAGGATGGTCACGCCACGCGGCGCAATGCGGTTGATCTGCACCAGGGGCGTGTTACCGATGGAGTGCGCGTTGTCGGCAAAGATACGGCTCATGACGGGTCCTTAAGGCAATTTCAAGAAGGCCCCAAGGGTATGCCTCAGGCCTTTGGGCGTCCAGTCAGAGGAACGTTGCGCCCGCGCGTGCGGTCCATCGCCTATACCGTTGGAGAGTAATGACATGAAACGTCGCTACAGTGGGCTGCTATGGATCGTCGCCGTACTGGTGGTAGTACTGATCGCCCTGGACCTGGCCCTGCCCTATCTGGTGCGCAATTACCTGAACGACAAGCTGGCCGACATGGGCGACTACCGTGGCCAGGTCACTGACGTGGACCTGGCCTTGTGGCGTGGCGCCTACCGCATTAATGGCCTGAAAATCGTCAAGGTCGACGGTAAAGTACCTGTGCCGTTCGTCAACGCGCCGCTGATTGAATTTGCCGTCAGCTGGCACTCGCTGTGGTACGACCATGCCGTCGTCGCCGAGGGCCATTTCGTAAAGCCTGAAATCAACTTCGTCGACGGCGGTGCCAACAAACAGGCGTCCCAAACCGGTAAAGGCACCGACTGGCAGCAACAGTTGAAAAAACTGCTGCCGATCACGCTGAATGAAGTGCGCATTGAAGATGGCAAGATCGCCTTTCATAATTTCAGCTCCAAGCCCCAGGTGAACATCAAGGCCACTGAGGTCAATGCCAGTCTGTACAACCTGACCAACGTGGTAGACCTCAAAGGCAAACGCGACGCGCGATTCGAAGGCAAGGCCCTGCTGCAGGGCCAGGCCCCTATGGAGGCCAACGCAACCTTTGATCCTTTAAATAATTTTGAAGACTTCGAATTCCGCTTCCGCGCCCGCGACTTGCAACTTAAACGCATGAACGACTTCGCCTCGGCCTATGGCAAATTCGACTTCAAGGCTGGCACCGGCGACGTGGTGATTGAAGCCCAAGCGGAAAAAGGCCAGCTCACTGGCTATATCAAGCCGCTGCTGCGCGATGTAGAAGTGTTCGACTGGAAACAGGACGTGGAGAACAAGGACAAAAACATCTTCCGCTCGATCTGGGAAGCCGTGGTAGGCACCAGCGAAACCGTGCTCAAGAACCAGAACAAAAACCAGTTTGCCACCCGCGTGGAACTCAGTGGCAGCGTGCATCAGCAAGATATCAGCGCGTTCTCCGCATTTTTGGCGATTTTGCGTAATGGCTTCATCCAGGCGTTCAATGCGCGCTACGAACAACCCAAGCCTTCCGCCAACTAACCCTGGGAGCTGGCTTGTGTGGGAGCTGGCTTGCCTGCGATAGCATCAACTCAGTCTGCCTGAATCACCGAGGTGCTCGCATCGCAGGCAAGCCAGCTCCCACACAAGCATAAGCACGACCCCGCAGCAGAACTGCGATGTGACCGGCCATTCAGAGACTGAATAACCCGTCTGCGTTCACAGTCGCCAGGGCTGCGCGGTATAGTCCGGGCATTGATGAATTCGAGGAATGACCGATGAAGTTCGAAGGCACCCAGGCCTATGTGGCTACCGATGACCTGAAACTGGCCGTCAACGCCGCCATCACCCTGGAGCGGCCGCTGCTGGTCAAGGGCGAACCGGGCACCGGCAAGACCATGCTTGCCGAGCAATTGGCCGAGTCCTTTGGTGCCAAGCTCATCACCTGGCACATCAAGTCGACCACCAAGGCGCATCAGGGCCTGTATGAGTACGATGCGGTCAGCCGCCTGCGCGACTCGCAACTGGGCAACGAGAAAGTCCACGATGTGCGCAATTACCTGAAAAAGGGCAAGCTCTGGGAAGCCTTCGAGTCCGAGGAGCGCGTGATCCTGCTGATCGATGAAATCGACAAGGCCGACATCGAGTTCCCCAACGACCTGCTGCAAGAACTCGACAAGATGGAGTTCTACGTCTACGAAATCGACGAGACCATCAAGGCCAAGAAACGCCCGATCATCATCATTACCTCCAACAACGAAAAAGAGCTGCCGGACGCGTTCCTGCGCCGCTGCTTCTTCCATTACATTGCGTTCCCCGACCGCAGCACCCTGCAAAAGATCGTCGACGTGCACTACCCCGATATCAAGAAGGATTTGGTCAGCGAAGCGCTGGACGTATTCTTCGACGTGCGCAAAGTGCCGGGCCTGAAGAAAAAGCCGTCCACCTCCGAACTGGTCGACTGGCTCAAGCTGCTGATGGCCGACAACATCGGCGAAGCGGTGCTGCGCGAGCGCGACCCGACCAAGGCTATTCCGCCGCTGGCCGGTGCCCTGGTCAAGAACGAGCAAGACGTGCAGTTGCTGGAGCGTCTGGCGTTCATGAGCCGTCGCGGTAATCGCTGATGCTGCTCAACCTGTTCAATGAAATGCGTGCCGCCAAGGTGCCGGTGTCGGTGCGCGAGCTGCTCGACCTGATCAACGCGCTTAAACAGCGCGTGGTCTTCGCTGACATGGACGAGTTTTATTACTTGGCCCGGGCGATCCTGGTCAAGGACGAACGGCATTTCGACAAGTTCGACCGCGCGTTCGGCGCCTATTTCAATGGGCTGGAAAAACTCGACGACCACCTGCAGGCGTTGATCCCTGAAGAATGGCTGCGCAAGGAATTCGAACGCTCGCTGACCGATGAGGAACGCGCGCAGATCCAGTCCCTTGGCGGCCTGGACAAGTTGATCGAAGAATTCAAGAAACGCCTGGAAGAACAGAAAGAACGCCACGCCGGCGGCAACAAGTGGATCGGCACTGGCGGCACCAGCCCGTTTGGCTCCGGCGGCTACAACCCGGAAGGTATCCGGGTTGGTGATGCCGGCAAACGCCAGGGCAAAGCCGTAAAGGTCTGGGACCAGCGCGAATACAAGAACCTCGACGATCAGGTCGAGCTGGGCACGCGCAATATCAAGATCGCCCTGCGCCGCCTGCGCAAGTTTGCGCGTCAGGGTGCGGCTGAAGAGCTGGATATTGATGGCACCATCGACCACACGGCGCGGGATGCCGGCTTGCTGAATATCCAGATGCGCCCGGAGCGGCGCAACACCATCAAGCTGTTGCTGCTGTTCGATATCGGCGGCTCGATGGACGCTCACGTGAAGATCTGCGAAGAGCTGTTTTCGGCGTGCAAAACCGAGTTCAAGCACCTGGAGTACTTCTACTTCCACAACTTCGTGTACGAGTCGGTGTGGAAGAACAACCAGCGCCGCACTTCGGAGCGCACCTCAACCCAGGATCTGCTGCACAAGTACGGCGCCGACTACAAAGTGATCTTTATCGGCGATGCGTCGATGGCGCCGTATGAAATCACCCAGGCCGGCGGCAGTGTCGAGCACTGGAACGAGGAGCCTGGGTATGTGTGGATGCAGCGCTTCATGGCCAAGTACAAGAAGCTGATCTGGATTAACCCGTACCCGAAAGACACTTGGGGCTATACGGCGTCGACGGGGATTGTGCGCGAGTTGGTGGAGGATCAGATGTATCCGCTGACGTTGCGTGGGCTGGAAGAAGGCATGCGTTTTCTGTCTAAGTAGGTGGTGTATTCACTGACGCTATCGCAGGCAAGCCAGCTCCCACAGGGGAGTGCATTCCAAAGTTGAAATGCATTCCCCTGTGGGAGCTGGCTTGCCTGCGATGCTTTTAGCGATTCAAAAACCGCTGCAAAAACTCGATGTGCTGCCGATGCGCAGTCTCCTGCACCACTGGCGCCAGCCTCACCTTCTCCCCCGGCAAACACTGCGCCAGCCGCGCCAATGCCAACGGCGTCAGTGCGCCCAAACGCGGATAGCCGCCAATGGTCTGCCGATCATTGAGCAACACAATCGGCTGCCCATCCGGCGGCACCTGGATCGCGCCCAACGGGATGCCTTCAGAGATCAACGACGGCCCCTGGTACTGCAACGGCGTGCCCAGCAGGCGCATGCCCATGCGGTCGGCGCGGCTGTCCAGCGACCAGTCGGTATTGAATGCATCGAACAGGCTCTGCCCACTGAACCGGCCGATCTGCGCGCCGACAATCACGTCCAGCGGCGCTTTTGCCGGCAGATCAGGCGTGCTCAGCACGTTCATCGCTCCGCCCGTACCGGAATAAACCAACCGCCCGCCTTCGGCCAAGGCCTTGCCGAAACCGTCCAGCCCACCCAATTCCTCACGTACCACGGTGGCGCAACTGCCCAGAACGCTCGGCGCATCGAACCCGCCGGGCGCCGCCAGGTAAGCCCGCGCACCGCTGAACGGCTGGGTAAAACGCAGACGCTGGCCCTTTTGCAGGATAAAACTGCGCCCGGGACTGATGGCGCGTTCGTCGATATAGGCCCCCAAATCCGCACCGGCCAATGCCAGCAAGCAATAGTCTTGCGCCTGCACGGTAAACCCGCCCAGGGTGATTTCCACCACCGATGCATCCAGCGCATTGCCCAGCAGCCAATTGGCCCAAGACATCGACACCCAATCCAGCGCCCCGCCCTGGGTCACGCCCAGGTGGCGCACGCCAAAGCGTCCGGCGTCCTGTAACAGGCACAGCGGCGTGCTGGCCTCGATCAACAAGCGGCTCATGCCTGCGCCTCCAACGGCGTGTCATCGCCACCCAAATGGATGAATTCGGCGTGGCCGACCGCTTCGAAACGCACGGTATCGCCCGGCTGCATCAGGCTGTAGCCGTCACGCTCGCGGTCGAACAGTTTGGCCGGGGTGCGGCCGATCAGGTTCCAGCCGCCCGGCGACACCACCGGGTAGGCGGCGGTTTGCCGCTCGGCAATGCCGACACTGCCGGCCGCCACGCGTTTACGCGGCGTGTTGAGCCGTGGTGTGGCGAGGATTTCGTCGACCAAGCCCATAAAGGCAAAACCGGGCGCGAAGCCGAGGGCAAAGACTTGGTATTCGTGGGCACTGTGGCGATGGATCACCTGCTCGATCGACAACCCGCTGCGCTGGCTGAGCAACGTCAGTTCCGGGCCGACACTCAGGTCGTACCACACCGGCAACACGTGGCACTGGCCGCTGCCCTGCGCCTGGGGTTGCAAGTCGGTCAGCGCACGGTCGATCAGCTCCCGCGCCTGGGCCGGGCTTAACGCTGTGAGGTCGTAATGCACCATCAAGGTCGTGTAGGACGGCACCAGATCCACCAGCGCGTCACCAAAACCTTCACGCAGACGTTGGGTGGCGGCGAGCATCCACGGCATGTTGGCTTCCGCAATCACCTCAAACAGACGCACCATCAGGCAGTCGATGGCCACCACTTCAATGCGTGGCTTCATGCTGGTTTCAACGCCTCGCGGATGCGCTGCACAGCGGCGATCGAGCTGGCGTTGTCGCCGTGTACGCACAGGGTGTTGGCCTGCAACACCAGGGCGCTGCCGTCGCTGGCCGTCAGGGCTTGCCCACGGGAAATGGTCAGGGCTTGCTGCACGATGGTGTCGGCGTCGTGATGGACCGCGCCCGGCAACTGACGCGAAACCAGATGGCCCTTAGGGTCATAGGCGCGATCAGCGAAGGCTTCGAACCACAGTGTCAGGCCGAATTCATCGCCCATCGCCTGGGCTTCGCTGTTGTCGCTTTTGGCCAGCAACATCAAGGGCAAATCGCCATACGCGGCCACAGCCTGCATCACCGCTCGCAGTTGCGCCGGTTTGGCCATCATGTCGTTGTACAGCGCACCATGGGGTTTGACGTAGCTGACGCGGGTACCCTGCGCACGGCAGATGCCCTCAAGGGCGCCGATCTGGTAGTGCATGAGGTCCTGGATTTCCTGCGGCGTATAGGCCATGGAACGGCGGCCGAACCCTTGCAGGTCCTGGTAGGCCGGGTGCGCACCTATTTGCACGCCATGCTTGAGTGCCAGGCTGACGGTCTGGCGCATGATGCTCGGGTCGCCGGCATGAAACCCACAGGCCACGTTGGCGCAATCGATGAACGGCATGACCTCGGCGTCCAGACCCAAGGTCCAGTTACCAAAGCTTTCGCCGATGTCGCAATTCAAAAGCAGACGGCTCACGGTGGTTGCTCCTGTAGGCTTTGTATTTTTTGTAGTGTGGGATTTTTTACGCAGAACTCGCAACTTGTCCTGACACCCTAACGGCGCTTATCGTGGAATGCCTCGATTTTTGGCGTTTGCCGGGTGCGGCGTCCAACTAATAAAAACCGATCCAAGCATAAGAAAAGTTGATCCCATGAATTTGAAGTTCCTCGAAACTTTCGTCTGGGTGGCCAAGCTCAAGAGCTTTCGCCTGACCGCCGAAAAGCTGTTCACCACCCAGGCCTCGATTTCCAGCCGCATCGCCGTGCTCGAAAGCGAACTGGGTGTGAAGCTGTTTCTGCGCGATTCACGCGGCGTCAGCCTGACCCCGGAAGGCTTGAAGGTGCTCGATTATGCCGAGCAGATGATGGTCACAATGCAGGGCTTGAAGCAGTCCCTGGAGACCACCAGCAGCAAGGTTGGGCGCATCCGCATCGGTGCCATGGACACGGTAATCCACACTTGGCTGAGCCCATTGGTGGCGCAATTGATGGATCACTTCCCGCGGGTAGAAATCGAACTGGTCGCCGATACGGCGCTTAACCTCAGCGATCAGCTGCAAAAAGGCTTCCTCGACCTGATCCTGCAAACCGACCTGCTGCGCCTGGAAACCGTGCGCAGCCTGGAGCTGGCCAGCCACCCCATGGCCTGGATAGTCGCCAGCCACTCCATCTACAACCGTGACTACGCCTCCCTCGCCGAACTGGCCCAGGAGCGCATCATCACCTACTCGAAAAATTCCCACCCACACCAGGATGTGCTGAGCCTGATGCAGGCCAACGGGGTGGCCTCGCCACGCATGAACTGTGTGAACTCGGTGTCGGCGATTACCCGCTTGCTACGCGATGGCTTCGGGATTGGCGCGTTACCGCCGGTGCTGGTGATGGAGGAATTGGCCAGTGGGGAGTTGGTGATGCTGCCAATGGCGCAACGCTTGCCGAACTTGCAGGTGGTGGTGTCGTGGCGTGTGGGGGTGGAGTTGGTGGAGGAGATTGTGGGGTTGTGTCAGAAGGTGGTGGCGCGGTATGCCGAGGAAGTGGGTGAAGAAAGGATGGTACTAAGCCAATGATCGTTCCCACGCGTGGGAACGTAGCCCGGGACGCTCTGCGTTCCAAAGCCTGACGCAGAGCGTCACAAGAGGCATTCCCACGCAGAGCGTGGGAACGATCATCTTTAGAGGCCTTTAAGGTCGCGCTCTTCAATCGGCCGGCTCTGGCGCAGGCGCTTGCCGCCCAACACCACCCAGTCGATCAGGCGAAACAGGCATTCGATGCCGAACGACAACAGCATCGCCCCGCCCAAACCCCAGCCCATCGCCTCAGGCGTCAGCAAAATCTGGTAGCTGTAGCCATTCCAGGTTTCCAGGCGGATATCCGGGTCGGCAGCCACCGCCACTTGCAGCGCGCGGATATACCACGGGCCTTGCATGGCCTGGAACTGCTTGTCCAACGCCACCTGACGATCGAGCAAAGTGCCCAGGCTGTTGGCATCGCTGCGAAACACCGGGTCATCACTGGCGCGGTAATGGGCCACCAACGCCTGCAAGTCCCCATTGAAGAACTGCTGCGCCGTGGCATCAAAGCCGCGCAGGCCGGTCTGGGCTTCGATCAAATGGGCTTCAACGCGCTTGGCGTAGTCGTTGATAAACCCCGGCACTTGCACGCCGACCAACAAGCCAATGGCAAACAGCACCAACCGCAGATAACTGAGCAACATGGTCGATATCCTTACTCGGTAACGCCTTGACTGACGCATTCACCGCGTCGCCACAGGCTCCATTGGCCCGGTTCGTAGCGGGTCCAGTTTTCATTGTCGGTCAAGGGCTCGGTGGCGATCACCGTGACTACGTCATCAGGCGTGGTTTCGGCCTGAAAATCGACGATCACGTCGACATCTTTCAAACGCGCCGGGCCAAACGGGGCGCGCCGGGTAATCTGCGCCAGTTTGGTCGAGCAGTAGCAAAACAGCCAGTCGCCGTCGCTGAGCAGGCAGTTGAACACGCCTTTGCTGCGGTATTCGGCGCAGGCGGCGATCAGGTCCGGCAGCACCTGCTCGATCTCCACCGGCTCCGGAAAGGCTTCGCGCACGCGATTGAGCAGGTCGCAGAACGCCGCTTCGCTGTCGGTGTCGCCCACCGGCCGGTAGAACGTGGCGCGCGGGTTGAAGTCGGCCAATTGGCCGTTATGCGCAAAGCACCAGTTACGGCCCCAGAGTTCACGCACGAACGGGTGCGTGTTGGCCAGGCTCACCTTGCCCACATTGGCCTGGCGGATATGGCCGATCACCACTTCACTTTTGATTGGATAACGCTGCACCAGCAGGGCGACTTCCGACTCGCTGCTCGCGGCCGGGTCCTGGAACAGCCGCAGGCCACGGCCTTCGTAAAACGCGATGCCCCAACCGTCGCGGTGGGGGCCGGTACGCCCGCCCCGCTGCATCAGCCCGGTAAAGCTGAACACGATATCGGTGGGGACGTTGGCACTCATGCCCAATAATTCACACATGCCAGGGCTCTCGCTGCAGGGCTTACAACGTTAAAGACGCGGCTCAACCCGCAGATTGCCGGCAGGCGGCGGGCGACGGAAAGGTTCGTCGTCTTCGTCTACCGGCTCGGCGGCCAGTGCGGCGTCGGCGGCGGCCTTGCGCTCACGGCGGGCGTTGGCGGCACGCTCGATGGGCCAGCGGATCAACACGAACACGATATACACGCCAAACGCGATCATCGTGTACATGAACAGGTCGGAGATGGCGCGCCAGGCGTTATTGCCCACATGCAGCACCAGGTCCAGGGCGGTAATGGCCACGGCTGGCGCAAACTGGGTCTTGACCGGGTCGACGATGGTCGGGCTGAACAGCAACACCGCCATCAACAATTGCAGCGGCTCACGCAGCCAGCGCCAGATCCAGCGGGTCATGCGCCACCACACCAACAGGCAGCCCAAAGCGGCGAAGGCGTAAAGGCCCCAAGCGGTCAGATAGTCGTTCTCGGTCATGGTGTCCATGGCAAGGCTGGCAAAGAGGCGGCTATGATAACGGCTTTTGCGTGTCTCGGCTGCAATGCCTGCCACCATCCGCCAGACAGAGAGTGATCCATGCCTATATCGACTGCCCCGATCGCACGCAAGGCCCAAGGCCCGGACCCGTATGCCTGGCTGCAGGAACGTGACACACCTGAAGTCCTCGATTACCTCAAAGCCGAAAACGCCTGGCAGGAAGACCAGCTCGCCGGCCAGCAAGCCCTGCGTCAAAGCCTGTTCGAAGAGATCAAGGGCCGCATCCTGGAAACCGACCTGTCCTTGCCTTCGCCGTGGGGCCCGTACCTGTATTACACACGCACCACCGCCGGTGATGAATACGCCCGCCACTACCGCTGCCGTCGCCCGTCGGATGACAGCAACACGGTGGACGAAAGCAGCGAAGAATTGCTGCTGGACCCGAATGTGCTGGCAAACGGCGGCTTTTTCTCCCTGGGCGCGTTCAGCATCAGCCCCGACCACCTGCGCCTGGCCTACAGCCTCGACACCAGCGGTGAAGAGATTTACACCCTGTACGTGAAGGAATTGGCCACCGGCAAGGTCAGCGAACTGGAGTTTGAAGACTGCGACGGCAGCATGACCTGGGCCAACGACAGCCTGACGCTGTTCTTCGGCGAACTGGACGACACCCATCGCCCGCACAAGCTTTACCGCTACCGCCTGGATGGCACGGCGGCGCAGGAAGTGTTCCATGAGCCCGACGGGCGGTTCTTCCTGCATTGCTACCGCTCCAGCTCCGAGCGCCAATTGCTGCTGGCCCTGGGCAGCAAGACCACCAGCGAAATCTGGGCGCTGGACGCCGACCAGCCACAGCAGGCTTTCACCTGCCTGGCGCCACGGGTCGAAGACCATGAATACGATGTCGACCACGGCATGCTGGATGACCAATGGACCTGGTTTATCCGCAGCAACCGTGACGGCATCAACTATGCGCTGTTCATCGCCGCCGACACTGGCAGTGTGCCAAGCGAGGATCAATGGCAGAACCTGGTCCCCCACAGCGATGACGTGATGCTCGACGGCGTGACCCTCAATGCCGGCGCCATGACCTTGAGTCTGCGTATCGGCGGCCTGCCGGTGATCGAAGTGCACCCGCAGGGTTCGAGCGCCTACCGCGTGGAATTGCCTGACGCCGCCTACAGCCTTTACGTGCAGAACAGCCTGGAATTTGCCAGCGACAAGATCCGCCTGCGTTATGAAGCCCTGAACCGTCCGGCCCAGGTGCGCCAGCTTGAACTGGCCAGCGGCGCGCAGGTGGTGCTCAAGGAAACCCCGGTACTCGGTGTGTTCAACGCCGACGATTATGTCAGCCAACGGCTGTGGGCGACTTCTGCAGATGGCACTCAGGTGCCGATCAGCCTGGTGGTCAAGCGTGATCAGCTTGGCCAACCCACGCCGCTGTACCTCTATGGCTACGGCGCCTACGGCTCAAGCCTCGACCCTTGGTTTTCCCATGCGCGCCTGAGTTTGCTGGAGCGTGGCGTGGCATTTGCCATCGCGCATGTACGCGGCGGCGGTGAGCTGGGTGAAGCCTGGTACCGCAATGGCAAGCAGGAACACAAACAGAACACGTTCAGCGACTTTATCGCCTGCGCCGAGCACTTGATCGCCGAAGGGCTGACCACCTCCAAGCAGCTGGCTATCAGCGGCGGCAGTGCCGGCGGCCTGTTGATCGGCGCGGTGCTCAATCAACGCCCGGAGCTGTTTCAGGCGGCGATTGCCGAAGTGCCGTTCGTCGACGTGCTCAACACCATGCTCGACCCGGAACTGCCGCTGACCATTACCGAGTACGACGAGTGGGGCAACCCGCAAGAGCCCGAGGTGTATGAACGCATCAAGGCCTACGCGCCCTATGAAAACGTCCAGGCCCAGGCTTACCCGCACATGCTGGTGATTGCCGGCTACAACGACAGCCGCGTGCAGTATTGGGAAGCGGCCAAGTGGGTGGCCAAATTGCGCGACACCAAAACCGACCACAACCTGTTGCTGCTCAAGACTGAACTCGGTGCCGGCCATGGCGGGATGAGCGGGCGTTACCAGGGATTACGTGACGTAGCGCTCGAATATGGATTTGTCTTCAAGGCCCTGGGGCTCGTTTAAGGAACTTAGCAAGGCGGTCCTGTCTGAACACAAGACCGCCCGACTTGATTGATGGACCAAGATTGCAGCTATGCCACTACCGACTCTGATGAACAACGAAATCCGCGACATGCTCATGGATTGCGGCCTGTTCGACCCGCTGTTACCGGAAGATTTTCACGTGGCCGCCGGCTACTTCAATATCAGCAGCATTGCCCGCGATGAGGTGATTTTCCTCGAGGGCGATGCAGGCACCTTCATGTGCATCCTGCACAGCGGCCAGGTGGCCGTGCAAAAAACCAATCACACCGGCCAGCGCCTGACCATCGCCACCTTGCGCAGTGGTCGGGCCTTTGGCGAAATGGCCGTGCTTGACGGCGAGCGGCGCTCCGCCAGTTGCGTGGCCGCCAGTGATTGCGTGCTGTTGAACCTGGGCAAAGATGCGCTGGAAAAAATGCTCAACGAAGCCCCCAGGGTAGCGGCCAAGATCATTCGCGCGATTGCGATTGCCTTGTCCAAGCGCCTGCGCATGGCCGACGGGCAATTACTGTCCCAGCAATTTTAACCGCCGGGCGTCTTCGGCTTGCTGTCATTTTGCAGCAGGCCGGGCACCGTCTGATCCTTGGGCGGCGTTGGCAACACAATCGGCACCAGCGCCGGTGAGCCGTTCGCGGTGGTTTTGGGCGCCACGGGCGGAGTGACTTGCGGGTACAAGGTGGGCGTCGGCGTGCCCGGCGCACCGGGGGTTGGCGTAGGCGCCACGGGCACGGTTTGCGCCTCTTGCGCCTGCGCCGCACCCAATGTGAGCGCGCTCAACGCAATGACCGTTAGAATGCTGCACTTCATCGATGGCTCCATGGCCTGACCGGAATGTCGTAAGGCTACTCCCAACCGCGCAAGAATGCCCTTCCCAATGAGATTTCCATGAAACGTTTCGTTCTGCTCGACACCACCCCAATCCCCGACAACGGCGGTGCCTTGTGCCTGTTCGAATACGGCGAGGATTTTGTCATCAAGATCCAGGGCGGTGACGGCGGCCAGTTGATGAACACACGCATGCATGGTTCCGAAGACGCGCTGGCGGAGATTCCTTGCCGTAAAGTCGCCGGTCGGCCGGGTTCGCGGGTGCTGATCGGCGGCCTGGGCATGGGCTTTACCCTGGCCTCGGCACTCAAGCATTTGGGCAAGAGCGCTGAAGTGGTGGTGGCGGAATTGGTGCCTGGCGTAGTGGAATGGAACCGTGGCCCACTGGGGGAAAAATCCGGCCGCCCGCTGCTGGACCCACGCACGGTGATCCGCATGGAAGACGTGGCCAAGGTGCTGCAGGCCGAGCCGCAAGGCTTTGACGCGATCATGCTGGATGTGGACAACGGCCCCGAAGGCCTGACGCAAAAAGCCAACAGTTGGCTGTATTCGGCCGGTGGCCTGGCCGCGTGTGCCAAAGCGCTGCGGCCTAAAGGCGTGCTGGCGGTGTGGTCAGCCAGCGCCGACAAGCTATTCAGCGACAAACTGCGCAAGGCCGGGTTCAAGGCCGAGGAAGTGCAGGTGTTCGCCCATGGCAACAAGGGCACCCGGCATACCATCTGGATTGCCGAGAAGCTCAAGGGCTGAGTCCCGCTGACACCACAAATTCCCTGTGGGAACTGGCTTGTGTGGGAGCTGGCTTGCCTGCGATGCCGGCACCTCGGTGATTCAGGTAGAACGAGGTGATGCAATCGCAGGCAAGCCAGCTCCCACATTTTGGTCCCGTGTCAGCCCCGGGATTTTCGATAGTCGATCACATACGGCACTTTTTTCTCGAAGGTCCTGTCCAGCTCGCCCTGGTCCAGTTGGGTCATACCGCCCAGTTGCCTGGCAGTAAAACCGCTGCTGCCCACCTGTGAACCCGGCGCCAGGCTGACCATGCGCTTGGCAACCGCCTCAATCGCATCCTTGTAGCCGCCCTTTTTGTTCAAGTTGTACGCCTTCAAATCAATCTGCGTACGCAGCCAGTTGCCCCAGTAGAACTCCAGGAATTCCGGCGCAATCGCGCCATCGTCCGGCTTGCCATAGGCGGCCTTGCGGGTGAAATACACCAGGCTGCGAAACGTGTCGTCCTGCAGGTTCTTGAAGCCCAGGTGCGCAGGCAGCTGTTGCGGCGGCAGGGTCTGGCCTTGATTGTCCTTGAGCCAGACCTTGCGGGCCGCCTCCATGCGCTGCCAGAAGGTATTCATGTCGGCGCTGTTGCTGAAGTCATCGGTTACCTTGACCCACATTTTCAGCTGCGGGCCGCCGCCGGGCACTTCCCACAAGGTGGTAAAACTATGGTGACCGTCGGTCAGGTACAACTGGCCACCGGGGCCGACCACCACGGTTTTCATGTCGTCGGGGTGGGTGCCCACCGGGTTTTTGCAGGTGAAACTATCGGGTTGGTGCAGGTTGGCTTTCTTCGGCACGTTGTCGGCGGCGCCCTGGCCGTTGGTTTCGCAGTATTCGTCGAACACCTTGGCCGGTTTGTCGGCGAACAGCCCCAGGCTGTAGTAGATCTGGTCAAAGCCCACCACGGCCTGGGTCGGGTGCAGTTGCTCAAGGGCCACCTCGATCACCTGGCCGGGCTTGGGTGTGGAGAACGCCTGGGCTTGAGCGGCCAGGGCGCTGAGCAGCAGGGCTGCGGTCCATGTGTACACACGCATAGGTTTCAGATCCTTGTGAAGTGAATATGCCGATACTACAAACGTTCGCTCAAGCGCAGCTGTACCGCGGCTGAAAAAGCCAGCGGTCATTTGCCTCGCGAGCGGCTAGAATCAACCCTATCCGTGAACCCCCAAATAGCCAGGAGCCATGATGAGCTCGACCAACCCGCCCTCCCACACCGCCAAGCTGGACCGCATCCTCGCCGATGCCCAGCGCGACCGGGAAATGGGCTACCGCGACAAAGCCTTGAAGATGTACCCGCACGTGTGCGGCCGCTGTGCCCGTGAGTTTGCCGGCAAACGCTTGAGCGAACTGACCGTACACCATCGCAACCACAATCATGATGACAACCCCCAGGACGGTTCCAACTGGGAGTTGCTGTGCCTGTACTGCCACGACAACGAACACTCGCGCTACACCGACCAGCAGTATTTCGGCGAAGGCTCCACCAGCAGCCCGACGATTGCCAAGGCGACGCACAACCCGTTTGCGGCGTTGGCGGGGTTGATGAAAAAGGACGACTGAAGCCCTTCTTTGTCTGTGCGGGCCTCATCGCAGGCAAGCCAGCTCCCACAGGGGAATGCATTCCAAGTGTGGGAGCCGGGCTTGCCCGCGATAGCGATCGCCCAAGCAACACATGCCTCCAAGGCCGTATAATCGCGGTTTTCCTCCAAGGCACCCTTCCCCGTGGGCAATAAACGCTACAGCTGCATCGGTCTGTATAACCCCAAATCCCCCGAAAACGTCGGCTCGGTGATGCGTGCCGCCGGCTGCTACGGCGTGGCCTCGGTGTTTTACACCGGCGTGCGTTACGAGCGCGCCCGGGACTTCATCACCGACACCAAGAAGGTCCACCACGACATTCCGTTGATCGGCATCGATGACCTGAAAAAGATCCTGCCGCTGGGCTGTATCCCGGTCGCCGTAGAGCTGGTGGAAGGCGCCCGCCCGCTGCCCGAATACACGCACCCGGACCGCGCGCTGTACATCTTCGGCCCCGAAGACGGCTCGCTGGACAAAGAGATCCGCGACTGGTGTGAAGACGTGGTGTACATCCCGACCACCGGCTGCATGAACCTTGCCGCCACCGTCAATGTGGTGCTGTACGACCGTCTGGCCAAGGGCAACAACACCCGCTCAGGCCCCAAGTACTGATATTTCGGGAACATCCGGCGCCTGCAAACAGTCAGCTACTTACACTTGCCTTTGTTGGAGACAAACCATGAGCGACAGCAAAACCCTGCGACCTATCATCGAACACCTGCAACCAGCCCCCAAAAGTGAGCAAAACGTACACGGGTCGGAACGCATTCTTTCGGTGGCCGGCGGTGTGATGATGGTCGGCAAAGGCCTGCGCCGTGGCGGCATCTTCGGGCTGATCCAGGTGGCGATTGGTGGCGTGGCGCTGGTGCGCGGCGTGACCGGGCACAGCTCGCTCAAGGACAAGCTGGAGCAAGGCCGCCAGGAAATGAACAGTGTGCGCACCAAGATCGAACGCGCGGGCGAAGAGTTGAAGAACTTGAAGACCAAGGCTGAAGTGGCGGCGGAGAAAGCCACTAAATAGCCCGGCCAACCCCAATCAACTGTGGGAGCTAGCCAGCTCCCACAGTTGTTTTGGGTCAACGCAATAATTTGTTGTCCAGCACCACCGACGACTCGCCGATCACACTTTCAGCCAACTGCACAAACTGCGCCGTATTAACACTGTTCGCCCGCATCACCGCCTGCGCCAGATCATCCAGCGAACGTTTGTTGTGGGTCTTGACGCGGATCTCGCGGTCCAGCTCCTGCAACACCAGCACCGCCCGCGCCACGGTCGCAGCGTTGACTTGATTGCCGCGCAGGCTGATCACGCCCTTGCCCTCCTTGGCCAACCGCGTCTGTATCGCCGCATACCGCTCATCGGTAATGCCGCCGGCACGCCGCAGCAGTTCAATGGCGTAATACTCGCCCAACCCTTCGCTGATCCAGTCACTGGCATCGTGGTCGTTAAAACGGCCAATGGCTTGCACCACTTCGCGCAGCAACGGGCTGCTGCCGTTTTCGCTGATCAGCGGCGTGCGGCTGTTGAGGTAGATCGAATCGCGCGATGAGAAAGCGCCACGGCGCATCGGGTCGCTGGCGCCGACGATCAACAGCTTGGCAGGATGGCGTGGCAGTGCGGCTTCGACTTGCGGCCAGACGAACGTCAGCAGCGTCAGCACGTCCATCCGGCGCATGGCCTGACCCTTGGGCGAGGCCACGGTGACGTCGGTTTCACCCAGGCGCACGCGACGACTGCCGAGGCCGCCAGCGAGCATCCAGCCGGTAGGCCGGTCGAACAGGCGGGACACATTGTCGATACGGAACTTGTGCTTGCCGATACGCGGCCAGGCGGTTTCGACGCTCTTCCAGCCGGCCGGCAATTCAAACATCAGGCGCGACACCAACTCGGTACCGTCCTGCTGGTCCAGCCGCGCGACCGGCACCAGGTCGTCGCCACGAAACAGCGCCCAACTCGGCGTCATCCGTGCCTCATACACGCCCGCCTTGCGCGCATGGGTGAGGCGCACGCGGTAAGTCAGGCTGGCTTTGTCGGCGCTGGGTTGCCACAGGCCACGGCTACCGGTGACCTGCCATTGGCCGTCGGCCTTGAAGTCACTGTAGTCGCCGTCACGGCCCAGGTCGAAGTTCAGGCTGCGCACAGCCGAACCCTGGGACAGGCTCACGCGGACCTCGGCCTGATCACTCTGGGGCAGCAGCTTGACGTGATAATCGAGGTCGACTTTCTTCGCGCACCACGCAGGCAGGCTCAGTGCCAGCAGCACCAAGGATGCCGCCAGCCGGGTTGCCACCCTCATACACACTCCTTTTTCAGCCTGCGCGGAAGATCAGGTAATCCTCCCAGTCATCTTCGGGCACGCTGCCTTCGGCGAGCATGCGCCCGGACTGGGAAATGCGTTCATGGTGCACAGCATCGCGGTCGCCACACACCAGGTGATGCCACAGCGGCAAGTCCTTGCGTTCGCTGACCAGGCGGTAGCCGCAGGTCGGCGGCAGCCATTTGAACTGGTCGGCCTGGCCCGGCGTGAGCTGGATGCAATCGGGCACCGAGGCGCGGCGGTTGGTGTAGTCGCTGCACTGACAGGTTTTCAGGTCGAGCAATTTGCAGGCGATGCGCGTGTAATAGACGCTGTTGTCTTCTTCATCCTCAAGCTTTTGCAGGCAGCACAGGCCACAGCCGTCGCACAACGACTCCCACTCCTCCTGGTCGAGGTGTTCAAGGGTTTTGCGTATCCAGAAAGGTTCGACTTTGGCGGCCATGGCTCTACATCAGTATCGGAAGGTGAAAAGGCCGCCAGTCTAGTGCCCAAGGCGCCTGGGGCCAAGCGCTTACGACTGGCGGTGTAACAACACTTGTCAGTCTAGTGGGCGCGCAGTAGCTTTGAAGGCCGAATTGACGATCAGGAACTGCCCATGACACGCGTTGCCGATTACCCGATCCACACCCAGTTCACCGAACGTTGGTCGCCCCGCGCCTTTACCGGCGAAAGCATCCCGCAGGAGACGCTGCTGAGCTTCTTCGAAGCCGCACGCTGGGCGCCGTCGGCCTACAACTCGCAGCCATGGCGCTTTCTCTACGCGCGCCGCGACACGCCGAACTGGGAGCGTTTCCTGGGGTTGCTCAATGAATTCAACCGTGGTTGGGCGCAACACGCGTCAGCCCTGGTGATCATCGCTTCAAAAACCGACTTTACCGCCCCCGGCGCCAGCGAAGAAACCCCGGCGTTGTGGCACACCTTCGACACCGGTTCGGCGTGGGGCCACCTGGCGCTGCAAGCCAGCCTCAGCGGCTGGTACACCCACGGCATGGCCGGTTTCGATCAGGAGCTGACCCGCAAAGAGCTGAAGATTCCAGAAGGTTATGCCCTGCACGCGGCTGTGGCCGTGGGCAAGCTGGGGGACAAGTCGAGCTTGCCGGAGTACCTGCAAGGTCGTGAAGCGCCAAGCCCGCGTCGGCCGCTGAGCGAACTGGTGTCCGAGGGTGATTTCAGCCTGTAAGCCTTGCATAGATCCAATATGTGCGGGCTTGTGTGGGAGCTGGTTTGTGTGGGAGCTGGCTTGCCTGCGATGAAGGCACCTCGGTGAATCAGGTAGACCGAGGTGATGCTATCGCAGGCAAGCCAGCTCCCACATAAGCCCAGCTCACACGTTTAATAGCCCCTTTCGAAGCTGACTTCCCCGCGCAGTGCATCCTTGGCCTGATAAGCCCGCAGATTCTGCACAAACAATTCCACCATCATCCCCGGCGACGTCGGCGCGGAACTGTGCCCGGTCAACAGCAAGCCCCAGGCAGTCCAGAACGGATGGCGTTGCGGCAAAGGCTCCTGACGGCACACGTCGATCACCGCACCGGCCAAGTGCCCCTCTTTAAGCGCCTCGACCAAATCGGCATCGACCACCGCCACGCCGCGCCCAACGTTGATAAACAACCCCGTCGGCTTGAATTGCTTGAACAGCGCCGCGTTGTACAAATCATGGGTATCAGGCGTGTTCGGCAGCAGGTTGATCACGTAGTCCACCTCGCCCACCAGCCGGCTCAGTTGGTCCAACCCGGCCACTTCGATAAACGGTGCCTGTTCCCGCGCGCTGCTGGCAATCCCGTAGAGCTTGACGCCAAACGGCAGCAAAAAATCAGCAACGCTCTGGCCGATATCGCCGGTGCCAACCACCAGCACCTTGCGTCCCGCCAGGCTTTGGCCCATGCGGTTGTCCCACTTGCGCTCGACCTGACTGACCAGTCGCGCCAGCACTTCGCGCTCATGGCCGAGCATATAGGTGAGCACGAACTCGGCCATGACCTGGCCAAAGATGCCGACCGCGCGGGTCAGGCGATAGTCGCGCGGCAAGCCATCGGCCAGCAGCGGCGTGATACCCGCCCAGGTCGATTGCAGCCATTGCGGCTTATGGCCCTGGCGCAGCAAGGTGGCGAGCAGGTCCGGCTGGCCCAGCCAAACCGGGCAATCGGCGGCCAGGCGCGACAGTTCGGCCGAGTCGCCGCTGGTCAGCACCTCAAGGTCCGGGGCCGCTTCGCTCAGCAATTGGGCGTAGAGCGGGTGATCCTGTTCAGCAATCAGAACACGCATGGTTCAAACCTTTCAAAAACAGTGCAGACGGCCGCCCGCTTCCTTACGGCCACCGCCAAACGAATACGAGTCCATAAAAGAATGTGCCCTGGACAGGGCACTGACCGGTTACATCGGGTCGTTGCGGCGCAGCAGCTCTTCGGGCAAGTGCTCGATGTACTCGTCCTCGGCCGGTGGCATTTGCAGGTGGTAGCCCTGCTTGTCGAGGTTTTCCAGGACCACGGTAATGTCCTCGCGCGACAACTTGCGCTCCGGCGTGAGTATCATCTCGAATGCAAGATGGGCTTTGCCGAAGGCAGTCATCAAGGGTTCCGGCACACGCTCCAGCGCATCGCTTTTGAGCACGTAGAGGTACATCCCGTCTTTTTTCAAGCTGCGATAAATGGAGCAAATACGTTTCAAGGCTGTTCTCCGGCAGTGGCCAGGCTGTCGAGCAGCGCCTGGCCCATCAACTCGCGGCGCCAGCCACGCAGCGAGTCTGGCAATGTATAAGGCCCATCGGGGTAGCCGCTCTTGACCAGGGCTTCGAGGGTTTTCTTGCGCAGCATCAGTTCCGGCGCCATCTCCAGGCGCTCGGCCTCGGCCTGGCCCAGGGCGCGCAGTTGCTTGATCAGCACAGCAGCGTCCACCGGCAGCGGCTCAGCCACGGCGGGCGGCCACTGATCCATCGACACGCTGCCGGCGCGCTTGATCAGGTCCAGCAGAAACTGGCCGTCCTGACGCACAGTGCGCGGGTGCATGTCTTCGATCTTGCCCAGCGCAGCGAGGTTATCCGGCTGGGATTTGGCCAAGGGCCACAATGAGTGTTCGCGAATGATGCGGTTGCGCGGCAGGTCACGGGCACGGGCCTGCTGCTCGCGCCAGGCGCACAGCTCACGCAATACGGCGAGCTGCGCACGCGAGAGTTTCCACGCCAGCTTGGCGTCACGGTAGACCTCATGCGGGTCGACTTCGCGGCGCAGGTTGGCCACCAGTTCGGCGCCGTCTTCCAGTACCCAGGCATATTTGTCATCCGACAGCTGCGGGCGCAAGCGCACATAGACTTCGGCCAGGTGCACCGCGTCTTCGGCGGCGTAGCTCACCTGGGTCTCGGACAACGGCCGCTGCAGCCAGTCCGAGCGGGTTTCGCCCTTTGGCAGTTCGATGTCGAGTACAGCCTGCACCAGGCGCGAGTAGCCCATGGAGAAACCGAGGTTCAGGTAAGCCGCTGCCAATTGAGTGTCGAACAACGGCACCGGCAGGCTGCCGGTCAGGCGCAACAACACTTCCAGGTCTTCGCTGCAGGCGTGCACCACCTTGATCACCGCCGGGTTCTCCAGCAAGGCGGCCAAGGGTTGCCAGTTATCGATGGTCAGGGGGTCGATCAGGTAAGCGCGAACGCCATCACCGATCTGGATCAGCCCGGCAATGGGATAAAAGGTGTCGACCCGCATGAATTCGGTGTCGAGGGCGACGAATGGCAACTGCTGCCATTCGGCGCAATGCTGGCCGAGGCTATCGTTGTCGCAGATCCAGTGAATATCGATGGCCACACGGCTCTCCCTTGAAGAATGGCGCGCAGTATATATCGCGAAAGGGACTTGCGAGCATCCGCAGTGCACACACCATCATGAAAACTCTGACAAGAGAGGAAGAATAGTCCGACAGGCGGGACTTAGCCTCTCTTACGCAAGACGTAGACACGCCACAGCTTGGAGCCCGGCAGGAACTCCTGCTGATGGAGGACCTTGAAACCGGCCTGGCGGAATTCGTCCTCCACCGGTGTGCGCGAGCTCACCGCGACAATCACTGTGTCGCGACTGACACGGTGGAATTCGCGCAACAGCGCCATGCGTACGTCGCTGCTGGGCACATGACGAAACAGTTCCAGGCAGAAAATGCAGTCCACGGCGTTGGCCGACAGACCGATGGAAAACGCCGAACCCTGGAACGTTTTGACCCGCTTGAGCAACGCCGCCGGGTGATGGGTGCGCGCATGGTCGAGCATGTCCTGGGAGTTGTCGGATGCCAGGATCACCCGGTTGACGTGTTCGGCCAACACGGGCCAAAACCGGCCGGAGCCACACGCCAGGTCGAGGATCAACCCAGGCTCACCGGCCACTTTCAACGCTTGGCGCACCAGCCGTTCATCGCGCCAGGCCGCCAGACGCTTGAGCAGCGCGGGCGGACGCGTGTCGCCGCAGACCTGCGCATGCTCGCGGTCACAGCGCTCGGTGAATTCGATCTCGATAGAGGATGGAGGTTGTGGCGACATCGCGGGCTCATGTGGGTGGAACGGTGGTGAACGACCTTGATCCGCAGCTTAACCACTGCAACGTGAAAAAAAGGTTGAAACCGTGACGCCTGTAAAACACCGACGTTCGACTGTGGGAGCTGGCTTGCCTGCGATGCTGGCACCTCGGTACATCGGGTACACCGAGTTGATGCCTTCGCAGGCAAGCCAGCGCCCACAGAAAAGCAGCTCTTCGGTGTATCCAAATCTGCTGCCAGCGGATCACGCCTGATGCAGATACCAGCGCCAATCCTGCTCGCCCACCTCCCCCATGAACTGACGATATTCCTCACGCTTCACCGCCAAATAGACGCCGAGAAACTCACTGCCAAACGCCTCCCGCGCCCAGCTTGAACCCTCCAGCGCACGCAAGGTGGTCAGCCAGTCAGTGGGCAGCAACTCCTTGGCCTGGGCGTATCCGTTACCTTCCACCGGCGCACCGGGGTCGCGCTGTTCGCGAATGCCTCGGTGAATACCCGCCAGGATGGCGGCAGCCGCCAGGTAAGGATTGGCGTCGGCCCCGCAAATCCGGTGTTCGATATGCCGGGAATAGGCAGGCCCGCCCGGCACGCGCAGGCTGACGGTGCGGTTATCCACGCCCCAGGTGGCCGCCAGCGGCGCATAGCTGTTGGTCTGGAAGCGCCGATAAGAGTTGGCATTCGGGCAAAACATCAGCAGCGAATCAAGCAAGGTGCTGAGCATGCCGCCCACCGCCTGGCGCAGCAGCGGCGTGCCATCGGCGGCCTCGCTGGCGAACAGGTTATTGCCCTGGGCATCCGCCAGGCTCACATGCATGTGCATGCCGGTGCCCGCCAGGTCATCGAACGGCTTGGCCATAAAGCAGGCGGTCATTGCGTGCTTATGCGCCACGCCCTTGACCAGACGCTTGTAGCGCACCGCTTCGTCCATGGCTTGCAGGGCATCCGCGCGATGTTCCAGGGTGATTTCCACCTGGCCCGGCGCATACTCGGAAATCGCCGTGCGCGCCGGAATGCCTTGCAGCTTGCAAGCGCTGTAGAGGTCGGCCAGGAACGGCTCGATTTGCTCCAGCTCACGCAGGCCGTACACCTGGGTCGAGCGCGGGCGATTGCCGTCCACATCCCGTGCCGGTTGTGGGCGGCCGTTGCTGTCGGGTTTCTGGTCGAGCAGGTAAAACTCCAACTCCGCCGCCATCACCGGGTAATAACCGTCGGCCTTGAGGTCGTCGATCACCTTGGCCAGCAAATGCCGAGGGTCAGCCACGGTGGCCGGCAAGCCTTCGGTGGGGTGCATGCTGACTTGCACGGCGGCTGTGGGGATCAGGCGCCACGGCATACGCTGCAAGCTGCCGCTGACCGGGTAGGCGCGGCAGTCGATATCGCCGACTTCCCACACCAGCCCGGAGTTTTCCACGTCGTCGCCGTTAATCGTCAGGCCCAGGATGGTGCTGGGCAACGGGCGGCCACTTTCATACACCGCCAGCAGCTCATCGCGGTGCAGCAACTTGCCGCGCGGTACGCCGTTGTTGTCGAGGATAAACAACTCGAACATTTCGATGTCCGGGTGCTGTTCAAGAAAAGACTGGGCTTCTTGCAGGCTGGCAAAAACACTCATGGGAACTCTCATACGTTTGCGTCAGGCAGGCGCACAGGTGCGCGTCATTCATGGGGCAAATCAACGTAAGAGAAAGGTATCCGGTGGGCGCGCGTGTCGGCAGTGGAACAAGGCCCAGAAGGCCAGCGCGGACGGCAGTGTCGCGAGGTGAGTGTCGGGGGAGCCGTCCATGCGAGATTCACAGTGAGGTAGATGCCCGGCAGCGTCACACGCCCACAAAGGTTGTTCAATTCAGGGTTGACGGAGTTTGGTTGCAGCCTGGCTAAACAATTGCCATCCCTGCGCATAGCTGGAAATAATGGCGACCCGAGCATGCCCCAAGGATTTGACCGCATGAAAGCTCCCCTGGTCTTCTGTTTACTGGCAAGCGTGGCCACCCACGCCCTGGCCGATTCACGCCTGGACGAGGTGCTGCAAAACGGCACCCTCACCGTCTGCACCACCGGCGACTACAAGCCCTACACCTCGCTGCGTGCCGATGGGCGCTACGAAGGCATTGATATCGCCATGGCCGAGTCCCTGGCCAAGAGCCTCAACGCCAACATCAAATGGGTGCCCACTACCTGGAAAACCCTGATGCCGGACTTCCTCGCCCAGCGCTGCGACATCGCGGTGGGCGGTATTTCGGTGTCGTTGGAACGCCAGAAAAAAGCCTTCTTCAGCCAGCCTCTCGGCGTCGATGGCAAGATCCCGCTGGTGCGCTGCGCCGATGTACAGCGCTACCAGAGCGTCGAGCAGATCAACCAGCCGCAGGTGCGTGTGATCGAGCCGGCGGGCGGCACCAACGAGGTGTTTGCCCGCGCCCACCTGGCCAAGGCGCAAATCCGCCTGCATGACAACGTGACGATTTTCGACGAACTGCTGGCGGGCAAAGCCGACGTGATGATCACCGACGCCAGCGAAGCGCGCTTCCAGCAAAAACAGAAACCTGGGCTGTGTGCGGTCAACCCCGAGCGGCAGATGCAATACAGCGAAAAGGCCTTCCTGCTGCCCCGCGATGATGTGGCGTGGAAAAGCTACGTCGACCAGTGGCTGCACCTGAGCATGGCCACCGGGGTGTATGAAGGCATCGTCAATCAGTGGCTGGCGGCGCCCTGAGCAGGAGCCGTCTACGCTGTGCTCACATCAACCATAACGAGGGATCGGTAATGAAGGGATTGCTCCGACTCACCTGCCTGCTGCTGTTGGGGTTCAGCCAGGTGCACGCGACCACTCAGGATGAGGACGCTCGGGCCGCCAAGGCTCTGCTGGAAAAGGCTGTCACTTACTTCCAAAGCAACGGCGACAAAGCCTTCGCCGCGTTCAGCCGCCAGGGTGAGTTTATCGACCATGACCGCTATGTGTTCGTGGTCGACACCAAGGGCGTGTTGTTAGCCAGCGGCGGGCCTTCCTCTGCATTGATCGGCCGTGATGTGTCCGAGGTGCTCGGGCCAGACCTGCAAGCTTCGTTCAAACAGGCGCTGACCGTGCCCGAAGGCCAGGGCATCCAACAAGCCGACTACCGCTGGCAGAACTGGAACGACGGCAAGGTTGAGCACAAGCACGTGTTTTATCAGCGCGTGGGTGAACGCATCCTGGCGGTGGGTTACTACCTGCCACGGGCCACACCGGAACAGGCCCGAGCGTTGCGCAACAAGGCTGTGAAGGCGCTGGTCAAGGATGAGGCAGGCACGCTCAAGGCCATCAACTCATTGCAGGGCGGGTTTCTGCAGGATGATTTGTATGTATTTGTGGTCGATCTGAACACCGGGCGGTATGTGGCGCATGGCACCAACTTGCGACTGGTCAATACCGACTTTCGCAAGATCAAAGACCCGGATGGCAAGCCGGTGGGTGAACCGATTCTGAAGCTGATGGCCGAGCAGGATCAGGGCGAATACAAGTACCGCTGGAAGAACCCGGTGACCGACAAGGTTGAGAACAAGCATGCGTACGTGCGCAAGGCCGGGCATTTTATGGTGGCGGTTGGGTACTACAGCCCCTGATCTGAGTTGGAATGCAATCCATTGTGGGAGCTGGCTTGCCTGCTCCCACAGTTTGATCATCGTTGTGTCAGTTAACGTGCTTTGTCTTCACGCCCACGCAGCACACGATTGGGCATCGCAATGGCCGCCGCCAACCCCAGCAACGACACCGCCGCACTCACCATCAGCAAATGCCGGAATGTCACCGCCAGCTCCCCGCGCAAGGCATCCTGCGCAGGCCCCGGCGCGGCGTTGAGGCCGTCGAGCAACACGTTGCCGGAACTGCCTTCAGCCCCCAGCGCGCCGCTGGCCAAATGCGCAAAGCTGGAGTCCTGCAACAACGCCAACAGCAGTGCCGACATGCACGCCACACCGACCGCCCCGCCCAACGAGCGGAACAGGTTAGTCGTGCTGGTGGCCACGCCAATGTCGCGCTGCTCCACCGAGTTCTGTGTACCCACCAGGGACGTCGGAAACTGCATCCCCGCCGCAATCCCGCACAGCAGCATAAACACCGCCGTAAGCTCCACCGCCTGCGGCGCGCTGTAGGCCATGCCGAGAATCGCCAGCGGGCTCAAGCATGCGCCGGTGAGGATCATCGGTTTATAACGCCCGGTCACCGAGGTCATGCGCCCGGCGAAATAGGCCCCCATCGGCAAGCCCATGGCCAATGGCAGCAAGTGCAAGGCGGCGCTGTCGGCCCCCGAGCCGGTCACCGTCTGATAACGCAACGGCATCAACACCGTCAGGGAAATCGCCTGGAAGCTGGTGAAGAAAATCGTGCACCAGCACAGCACCGCGCTGCGATTGGCGAACAGGTGCATCGGCAACAATGGCTCGCGCGCCCGGCGTTCGTGCCACACGAACACCGTCAAGGCCACCAACGCGCAGGCCAACAGTCCCAGTACTTGCTCGTCACGCCAATGATGGCCCTGGCCGATTTCGGTGATGCCCAGCAGCAAGGCGGTCAGGCCGATGATCATCAGCACGGTGCCGAGGTAATCGATAATCGGCTTGCGCTGCGGCACCGGCAGCCCTACCAGTGTGCGGTGCGCCACATACCAGGCCCCGGCGCCCAGCGGCAGGTTGATCAAAAACACCCAACGCCACGACAGGTATTCGGTCATGTAGCCGCCCAGCACTGGCCCGGCCACACTGGCCACCGCGTACATGCTGCTGAAATAGCCCTGGTAACGCCCACGCTCACGGGGCGCGATGATGTCGCCAATGATCGCCTGGCTGACCGAGATCATCCCGCCGGCACCGATGCCCTGGAGAATCCGCGCCAGCACCAACTGCTCCATGCTTTGCGCCATGCCGCAAAACAGCGAGGCCAGGGTGAACACACCCATGCCGATCAACATCATCGGCCGGCGCCCGTACAGGTCGCCGAGCTTGCCGTAGATCGGTACGGCCACGGTCATCGCCACCATGTAGCCGGAGATCACCCAGGCCAGCAGGTTTACATCGTGAAACTGCGCGGAAATCGCCGGCATGGACACGGCGACAATGGTCTGGTCCAGGGCGCCGAGGAAAATCGCCAGCATCAAGGCGGCGAGCACACTGCGAACGGCAGGAACGGGCTGAGCGGGTTGGTTGAGGCTGGTCACGGCAGAACCTTCGAGCAAGGCCCGCAGGCAAGGAAGAGCCTGCGGGAATGCTGGATACGATAGCAGGCTACTCGATAGCTTCGTAAGGAAGTCCGACGTAATTTTCTGCGATGGTTTTGCGCCCCGCCTGCGAATGGATGAAATACTCAAGCTCGCTCTCGGCAATTCGCTGGCTGAAGCCGTCGGCGTCCGGGAACTGGTGCAACATCGAGGTCATCCACCAGGAAAACCGCTCGGCCTTCCACACCCGGCGCAGGCAGATGGCCGAGTATTTTTCCAGCAAGTCCACGCGGCCCTCGCGGTACACCTTGAGCATGATCCGAAACAGCGTGCTCACATCACTGGCCGCCAGGTTCAAGCCTTTGGCGCCGGTGGGCGGCACGATATGCGCGGCGTCACCGAGCAGGAACAGGCGCCCGTACTGCATCGGCTCCACCACAAAGCTGCGCAGCGGCGCGATGCTTTTTTCGATTGACGGCCCGGTGACCAGTTGCTCAGCCAACTGGCTGGGCAGGCGGGTTTTCAGCTCGGCCCAGAAACGCTCATCCGACCAATCATCCAGAGGCTCATCGACCGGCACCTGCAGGTAATAGCGGCTGCGGGTCGGCGAACGCATGCTGCACAACGCAAAGCCACGCGAATGTTTGGCATACACCAGCTCGTCATGCACCGGCGGTGTATCGGCGAGGATGCCCAGCCAGCCGAACGGATAGACGCGCTCGAACACCTGCAACGACTGCGCCGGAATCGACTGGCGCGCCACCCCGTGAAAACCGTCGCATCCGGCGATGTAGTCGCAGTCCAGGCGCACGTGTTCGCCGTCATGTTCGAAGGTGAGCCAGGGCCGATCAGTTTTAAGGTCATGGGGCTGCACGTCGCGCGCTTCGTACAGGGTCACAGCGCCGGCAGCTTCGCGGGCGGCCATCAGGTCGCGGGTGACTTCGGTCTGGCCGTAGATCATCACCGACTGACCGCCGGTCAAGCCTTTGAGGTCGATATGGGTCAGTTGGCCATTGAGTGCCAACTCAAAGCCGTCATGCACCAGGCCTTCGGCGTCCATGCGTCGGCTGACGCCCGCCTCGCGCAGCAGGTCGACCATGCCTTGTTCCAGCACACCGGCGCGGATGCGGCCTTGCACGTAGTCGGCGCTCTGGCGCTCTAGAATCAGGGTCTGGATACCAGCGTTATGCAGCAGTTGGCCGAGCAGCAATCCGGAGGGACCGGCGCCAATAATGGCGACTTGGGTTTTCAGCGTTTTCATTATTTTTATGGCTCGCAAGCTTCACCCGAACGGATAGGGTGAAAGAGTTGTCATTCATCCTGTTGCTGATCATTTTTCACTTGAGTGGCCGCCATAAGAAGGTGAAAACTGAGACAAAGCCTGCGCTTTTTGCCAATTGGGGCGATTACCGCACCACTATCCTGAGTATCGGATTGAAACCATGACCAAAACTGCCAGTACCGCGATTCCGGTCTTCAAGCTTTACGGAGAAAGTCAGCAATGGCCGACTCCGGATTTGTTGCACTGTGAAACCATTTCCCGACGGAGCCGGGAATACCAGTGGGAAATCCAACCCCACCGGCACGCGGACCTGTGCCAGTTGCTGTACGTACACAGAGGCCAGGCGCAGCTGGAAATCGAAGGCCAGCGTACTACCCTCAGCGAAGCCACCTTGCAGGTGCTGCCGCCGTTGTGTGTACACGGGTTTCGGTTTTCTGAAGATGTGGAAGGTTTTATCCTGACGCTGGCCGCGCCGCTGGTCAGCCATTTGCAGACACAGTTGGGCGCGACGGTGGACGGTTTGCAGGCCCTGGGCAATTACCCCGCCGGCAAGGACAGCGATTACCTCAACAGCCTGTTCGACCGACTGCAGGATGAGTACGCCGATGAACAACCGGCCCGCGACATGATGATGCACGCCCTGGTCAGCGTGCTGCTGGTGTGGATCAGCCGTCAAGCCATCCAGCGCCGCCACCCGCGTGCCCCACGTGGTCGGGAGTATTTCCGTCGCTTCACGCAATTGGTCGAGCAACATTACCGCGAACACCCGAAGATTGAAGACCTGGCGCACAAGCTGGGTATCTCGGTCTCACACCTGAACGGTACGTGTCGGGAATTGGGTGGGCAGCCTGCCTTGCAGATCATGCATGACCGCCAGTTGCTGGAAGCCAAGCGCTTGCTGACCTATACCAGCATGACCATCAATGAGATGTCGGAGGTGTTGGGGTTTTCCGACCCGACCAACTTCTCCCGGCTGTTCCGCCGCCGGGTGGGGTTTTCGCCCAAGGCGTTTCGCGAGCAGCTGAAGGCGGATTGACGCGGGACGCGGAGCGTCCTGGGCTGCATTACCACGCGGAGCGTGGGAACGATCACAGCCTACCTGAGCGCGCTGAAACTACCGGTACGCGGCACACACAGATCCTGATGGCAACTGATCGCAAAGGTCGGTTGCATACGGGTCTGTTCAACCCGATAGGCGGCCGTGCCGTACAGCGCGGTAGCCAACGCGCACAGGATGAAAATCATCAGGTACTTTCTAATTTTTAGGGTCATGGCACACCTCTGAATAGATCGACTCGGTGCTGTTTAAAGCATAGGTCAGTCAGGGCGAGTTGCCATTATTGGGCGTCATTCAACATCTTTATGTCGGCTTTACAGACCGATATCCCACACTGGCTCTTCCGGGAACCGCAGCACCAGAAAATCCAGCAGGCTGCGCAACGCCAACGGCATGTGTTTACGCGAGGCATACACGGCGTAGACGTTCATTTGCTGCGGCTCAGCCTCGGGCAGCAGCCTGATCAATTCGCCACTGCGGATGTAGTCCCCCGCCTGATAACTGGGCAGCCGCGCCACCCCGGCGCCCGCCAGCGTCACCCGCAGCAAGGTCGTGGCCTCGTTGGCGGTAATATTGCCCTGCACCGCCACTGAGACTGCTTCGCCGTTCTCGGTGAAGTGCCACAGGCTTTTGCCGAAGTAAGAATGCGTCAGGCAGTTGTGCTCCGCCAAGTCGTGGACTTGCCGAGGCTGCGGGTGTTCCAGCAGGTACGCCGGTGACGCGCAGATCACCGAGCGACACAGCGTGAGCTTGCGCGCGATCAGGTTGGGGTCCAGCTCAAAGCTGGTGCGGATGGCCAGGTCGATACGCTCATCCACCAGGTTTACCGTGCGGTCGAGCATCTGCAGGTCGATGTTGACCAACGGGAAGCGCTTGACGAATTCGGCCACAGCATCCGCCAACTGAGCCTGGCCGAATGAGCTACTGACACTCAGGCGCAACTGGCCACGCGGCGCTTCATCCGGCTCACTGACGGCCGCCTGCATGTCACTGCACAGCTCCAGCATTTGCCGGCAGCGCGGCAGCGTTTCACTGCCGGCGGCGGTGAGGCTGAGCTTGCGCGTGGTGCGATGCATCAAGCGCGCACCGACCCAATCCTCAAGTTCAGCCAGATAGCGCGAGACCACCGGCCGCGACAGGTCCAACTGATCGGCGGCGGCGGACTGGCTGCCCAGGTCAACTACCGTGACAAACACCCGCATTGCTTGAAGACGATCCATGATTTGCACGCTTTTAGAAACAAACTATGTCCAAGCATCGCATTTTTTGTTGTGTTTGGTGCAACTAAGCTCTGTGCATCACTTACCTGCTGCTGGAGCTGCACATGATCTCGGTACTTAAACGATTTGCCCTGGCTTCGGCCGCCCTGGCGTTCGCTGCCCATGCTGCGGCTGCCGACCTGAAGCTGGATGCCTACAACCCTGGCACCTCGGCCATGATGCCGGTCAGCTCGGTACTGGTCAGCGGTGAAAAAGACCTCATCCTGGTCAACGCCCAGTTCGGCAAGACCCAAGCCGAGCAACTGGTGCAGAAAATCCGCAGCAGCGGCAAACACCTCACCACCATCTACGTCAGCGACGGCGACCCGGACTTCTACTTCGGCCTCGACACCCTGACCGCCGCGTTCCCCGACGCCAAAGTGCTGGCCACCCAGCCGGTGGTGGACCATATCAAGGCCACCGTCGAGCAAAAAATCGCGTTCTGGAGCCCGAAACTCGGCGACGACAAGCCAAGCAAAGCCATCATCCCGCAGGTGTTGCAGGGCCATACCCTGACGCTGGAAGGCAAAAGCCTGGAAGTGATCGGCCTGGACGGTCCGCAACCTGAGCGCACCTTTGTGTGGATCCCCTCGATCAAGGCGGTCGTCGGTGGCGTCGTGGTGTTTGAAAACACCCACGTGTGGATGGCCGACACGCAAACCGCCAAATCCCACACCGACTGGCTGGCCACCCTGCAACGTATCCAGGACCTGAAACCGGCCACCGTGATCCCTGGCCACTACCTTGGCACACCGACCGTGCAGTCCGTGGCCTTTACCGCCGACTACATCAAGGCCTTCGATATCGAGACCGCCAAGGCCAAGGACTCGACTGCGCTGATCGCGGCGATGAAAAAGCGTTACCCGAACCTTAAAGACGAAAGCAGCCTGGAACTGGGTGCCAAAGTCGCCAAGGGCGAAATGAAGTGGTGATTGGTTTTAAACCCTAACGTACTGGAGAACGTCATGAGCAAGATTGCAATCATTGGTGCCACCGGCCGTGCCGGTAGCCAACTGCTGGAAGAAGCGCTGCGTCGTGGGCATACCGTTACTGCCATTGCGCGTAATACCGACACGCTGGCCGCACGCCCAGGCCTTACCGTTAAAAAGGTCGACGCCCTTGATGCAACGGCCTTGCAGCAAGCAGTGAGCGGCAACGACGTGGTGATCAGTGCGGCGCACTTCGCCACCCTGCCCGCCAGCGCCGTGATCGGCCCGGTAAAAAAAGCCGGCGTGAAACGCCTGCTGGTGGTGGGCGGTGCGGGTTCGCTGTTGTTGCCAGGTGGCAGTCGAGTGATCGACAGCGAGGGTTTCCCGGCTGAATACAAAGCCGAAGCCAGCGCCGGGGCTGAGTTTCTCGACGTGCTGCGTCAGGAAAAAGAACTGGATTGGACCTTCCTGTCGCCATCGGCGGAGTTTGTTGAAACCGAGCGCACCGGGAAATTCCGTCTGGGCCAGGACGATCTGCTGGTGAGCGCCGAGGGCCGTAGCTGGATCAGTTTTGCTGACTTTGCCATCGCCCTGATCGACGAAGTGGAATCGCCGAAGCACTCGCGCCAACGCTTCACCGTCGGTTACTGACTCTGTGGGAACTGGCTTGTGTGGGAGCTGGCTTGCCTGCGATGCGGGCAACTCGGTGTACCTGTTAAACCGAGTTGATGCCATCGCAGGCAAGCCAGCTCCCACATTTGATCTTCAGTGTTAAGACTGGTGTGCCTCGCTCACCAGCCACCCCATCAACGCTTGCAGCCCAGCCGACGGCTCGATCCCCGGCGGGTACACCAGGTAATAGCCCATCCCCGTCGGCACCCGCAGTTCAAACGGCGTCGCCAGCCGCCCGGCTTTCACATCCTCACCAATCAGCGCACTGTCGCCAATCGCCACACCCGAGCCTTGTGACGCCACCGTCATGGCCAGGTCCAGCGTCTCGAAATGATGCCCCTGGGCCAGGTTGCTCAACCGCGTATTCGCCGCCTTTAACCACAACGCCCAATCCCGCTCGTCCCGCGTGGGGTGCAGCAGCACTTGTTGCTGCAAGTCTGCCGGGGTATCCAAAGCGCCGAGCAGCGCCGGTGCGCACACTGGCGTAAGTTGCTCATCAAACAGGTGCCGTGCCTCAGCCGACTGCTCGGCGATGGGCGCATAGATCACCGCCGCATCAAATTGCTCACGACGAAAGTCCACGGTATAGGCCACGGTGGTGGTGAGTTCCACCGGCACATCCGGGCGCTCCTTCTGCCATTGCAACAGGCGCGGCAGCAGCCAGCGCATCACGCAGGTGGAGGCCTTGAGTTGCAGGGTCGCGCGGCGGCTGCCGATCTGCTCCACCGCGTCACCGATCAGGCCGAATACTTGCTGCGCACGCAGTGACCACTCGCGGCCTTCTTCGGTGAGGCTCAAGCCCCGCGCCTGGCGCTGAAACAGGGCGTAACCCAAATGGCTTTCCAGGCCGGCAATCTGGCGGCTCACTGCGCCCTGGGTGATGTGCAGTTGCTCGGCGGCGCGGGTGAAGTTGCAGCACTGGGCAGTGACCCAAAACGTGTGCAGCGCAGGCAGCGGCGGAAGGCGTTTCATCGTGTGTGAGCCATGACGTGGGGACATGGCTAGTATGACTTTTTATCGATTGTTGCCGCTACGGGCCAGCCGCTCCAATAGCGCCTCGAATCCATAACAAGAGCGACATGTATGGCGACCTGCGGCGAAGTATTGGTCAACCTCCTGGAAAGCTACGGCGTGGACCAGGTGTTCGGCATTCCAGGCGTACACACCGTTGAGCTGTATCGCGGCCTGGCGCATTCCGGCATCCGCCATGTCACCCCGCGCCACGAACAGGGCGCCGGCTTCATGGCCGACGGGTATGCACGCACCAGCGGCAAACCCGGCGTGTGCTTCATCATCACCGGCCCGGGCATGACCAATATCACCACCGCCATGGGCCAGGCCTACGCCGACTCGATCCCGATGCTGGTGATTTCCAGCGTGCAGTCGCGCAGCCAATTGGGCGGCGGGCGCGGCAAACTGCATGAGCTGCCGAACCAGAGCGCGATGATCGCCGGCGTGTCGGCGTTCTCCCACACGTTGATGTCGGCGGCGGAATTGCCTGGTGTGCTGGCACGGGCGTTTTCATTGTTCCAGGCGGGGCGACCACGCCCGGTACATATCGAAATCCCGCTGGATGTGCTGGTGGAGAATGCCGACGCGTTGCTGGGCAGCGAGCCGGTCAGCGTTGCCCGCGCCGGTGCGTCGCCGTCGGCGGTCAAGCAGATGAGCCAATTGCTCGCAGCGGCCAAACGCCCGCTGATCCTGGCCGGTGGCGGTGCCATCGATGCCGCGCCAGAGCTGACGCGCCTGGCCAACATCCTCGGCGCGCCGGTGGCGCTGACCATCAATGCCAAAGGCATGCTGGCAGCGACCCACCCGCTGCTGATCGGCTCGACGCAAACCCTGGTCGCCACCCGTGCGCTGGTCGCTGAAGCCGACGTAGTGCTGGCCATCGGCACAGAGCTGGCAGAAACCGACTACGACGTGACCTTCGCCGGCGGCTTCGAGATCCCCGGCGCACTGCTGCGTATCGACATCGACCCCGACCAGACTGTACGCAACTACCCGCCGCACGTGGCACTGGTAGCCGATGCACAGATAGCCGCCGACGCCTTGCTCGCCGAATTGAATAAAACCCCATTGCCTGCCCGCAACCGCGATTGGGGCGCTGAACGAGTCGCGCGTTTGTGGGCCGAACTGGCGCCCAACTGGGACGCTGCCACCCGCGCACAAACCCTGTTCCTCAACACCGTGCTGCAAGCGCTGCCCAACGCCGTGCTGGTGGGCGACTCCACCCAGCCGGTGTACAGCGGCAACCTGACACTGAACCTTGACCACCCACGCCGCTGGTTCAACTCCTCCACCGGCTACGGCACCTTGGGCTACGCCCTGCCCGCTGCAGTCGGTGCCTGGCTGGGCCGAGGTGACGGCCAGCCGGTGGTGTGCCTGATCGGCGACGGCGGCCTGCAATTTTCCCTGCCGGAACTGGCCAGCGCGGTAGAGGCGCAGGTGCCAGTGATTGTGCTGCTGTGGAATAACCAGGGCTATGAAGAGATCAAGAAATACATGCTCAACCGCGCCATCGAGCCGGTCGGTGTGGACATCTACACCCCGGACTTTATCGGCGTAGCCAAGGCCTTGGGTTGCGCAGCAGAAAGTATCCAGGGCGTCGAGCAATTGCGCAGCGCGTTGCGCACCGCCGCGGATCGCCAGGGGCCGACACTGATTGAAATCAACCAAGGGCTCTGGATGCAGGAGGTGGCGGTATGAGCGCAGTCTTGAACGGTGTGTTTATCAACGGCCAATGGCAGGCGGGCCATGCGGTGCTGGAGGTGATCAACCCGGCTACCGAAGCGACCTTGGCCCATGTCAGCGTGGGCGATGCCTCAGCAGTGGAACTGGCGGTCGACGCGGCCAGCGCGGCTTTTGTCGACTGGTCGAAAAGCAGTGGCCGTGATCGCGGCGCCCTGTTGCGCAAGGTCGCCCAAAGTGTGAGCGAGCAACGTGAACAACTGATGCAGTTGCAGTCGAGCAACAACGGCAAGCCGCTGTTTGAAGCGGCTATTGATGTGGATGACGTGATTGCCACCTTCGAATACTACGCGGGCATCTGCGACGCGATGGACGCAGGTCAAGACTGCATGGTGGCATTGCCCAGCGACGATTTCAGCGCACGCCTGCGCCGCGAACCCTGTGGCGTGGTGGGTTTGATCGTGCCGTGGAACTTCCCGATGGTGACCACCGCCTGGAAGCTTGCCCCCGCGTTAGCGGCCGGTTGCTGCGTGGTGCTTAAGCCGTCGGAAGTCACGCCCCTGGCGGAGTTGCAATTGGCGCGGATTATTGCCGAAGCAGGCTTCCCGGCGGGTGTGTTTAACCTGGTGTGTGGCACGGGGCTGGCGGTCGGTGCGCCGCTGGCTGCGGACCGTCGCGTGGCGAAAATTTCCTTTACCGGCAGCAATGCGGTGGGCGTGCAGGTGATGCAGCGCGCCGCCGAAACCATCAAGGGTGTGAGCCTGGAACTGGGCGGCAAATCCTCATTGCTGGTGCTGGCCGATGCCGACCTCGACCTGGCAGTGGAGCTGGCCTGTGGCGGTGGTTTTTTCAATGCCGGGCAGATCTGTTCGGCCACCAGTCGCGTGCTGGTAGCCGACAACCTGGCGGATGAATTCCTGCAGCGTTTGCAGGCGCGGGCTGAAGGGATTCGCGTGGCCGACCCGTTTGCCGAGGATGTGGAGATGGGCGCGCTGATCAACCGTGCGCAGTATCAGCGGGTGCTGGGGCATATCCAGCGTGGTATCGACCAAGGCGCGCGCTTGTTGTGCGGCGGCGATCGCCCGGCTGATCTGGAAAAAGGCTTTTTCATTCGCCCGACAGTGTTTACCGACGTGCCATCAGGCAGCGCCTTGTGGAATGAAGAGATCTTCGGCCCGGTGCTGTGTGTACGACGCTTTACCACTGAAGCCGAGGCCATCGCCCTGGCTAACGACAGCGATTTCGGCCTGGTCGCCAGTGTGGTGAGCGCCAATGCCGAAGCCGCCGAACGCGTGGCCAATGCCTTGCAGGCGGGCCTGGTGTGGATCAACGCACCGCAGGTGATCTTCCCGCAGACGGCATGGGGCGGCTACAAGCAGAGCAGTATCGGCCGCGAACTGGGGCCGTGGGGCTTGGCGGCGTTTCAGGAGATCAAGCATGTGATTCGCGCGAGCTGACAACACCGTCCCCCTGTGGGAGCTGGCTTGCCTGCGATAGCGGTGTGTCAGACGGTAAATTCGCTGCAGGTAGACTGCCATCGCAGGCAAGCCAGCTCCCACGGTGCTGTTTATTGCCCTATCTTCAGCCCGCAACCCCTCGACCTGCTGTGGCCTGGTGGTCACTGTGCTGATCGTCACACGCTTGAACCCAAAGCATTACAGCCGACATATTCACTGACGTCGTGTTGCCAACATTTTATGTCCCACACCAAACATAGAAACGCCCTACAGCGCTTTCTATTGGTACGACCGTTCCGTTAAGCTTTTGCCAGTCTTGTACTGAGTTCGGTACAAAGGGTTTACGGACGAAACCGATGCTAAACAGTAACTTGCTCAGAAAGCTTGATATGCAGGACTTGATGGTGTTTATCGCCGTCTATGACCAGAGCAGCGTTACCGAGGTGTCCGAGACGCTGTTCGTCAGTCAGTCAACCGTGAGCTACAGCCTGAAGAAGCTGCGCACCAGTTTTGAGGATGAGCTGTTTATCAACACGCGGGCCGGCATGCGCCCGACGTACAAGGCCACAACCATGTACGAACACGTGCAGAAGATCCTTGAAAGCATCAACCTGTGCCATGCCGGCAGCCAGGCCTTCGACCCGACGCAGCAGGCGGTGACCTTCAATGTCTGTGCCCCGGAATACTTCGAGCAACTGATCCTGCCACGCCTGTTGAAGAACTTCGACCAAGCCGACTTGCCGGTGATCATCAATGTGCAAAAGCTGGAAACCGAGCTGCCCGCCGAGGACCTGCGCGAAGGCCGTCTCGACCTGGTGATTTGCTTCGGCCCGCACCTTCACCGTGCCCACAAAGACTTCAAGACCCAGATGCTGCTGGAAGACGATTTAGTGTGTGTGTTTGATAAACGCGCCACGCCGCGCGAGCCGGCCTTCAGCCTGCAATCGTTTGTCGAACGGCGCCACGTGTTCCCCGCGCCCTGGACCTCCGACACCAACATGATCGACGGCTGGCTGGCACGCCAGGCTCACAAGCGCCAGGTGATTGCCCGTGCCAACAGCTACAGCGCCGCCTTGAAGATGATCAGTGGCACCGACTTTATCGTCACCCTGCCCCGTCGCGTGCAAAAGCTGCTGGCCCCGGCCACCGTGTTCGGCCATTGCGAAGCGCCGAACGGGTTACCGGGGTTTACCCTGGATATGCAGTGGAATGAAACCAGTGGTCAGGACAGCGCCAATACCTGGTTTCGCGAGCAGATCGTCAAGGTGTGTGAAGATCAGCTAGAAGCTGCAAGCTAGAAGCTGCAAGTGCTCGCGTTCTCAACTTGAAGCTTGCAGCTTCCCGCTCACCGCTGTTTCTTTGCTGTAGGAATCACGATCCATGTCCATCAACTGCACACTGAGTTGAACCTGCAGATCGGCCGGCCACTCAGCCGCGTCCTGCAGGGCCGCCAACAAGCTTTCCGACAACTGCTGCTTGACCTGCGGTGAGCGCCCGCTGAGCAGCGAGAGCTTTACCGCAATAAAACCGCGCGGGCTGAGGGAAGTGCCCACCTGGAAACTCTCGACCTTGATTGCGCGGCTCTTGATATCGAACTCGGAACCGAACTGCCCGGACGCCATCAGCACGTTGTTCAGGCGCAGCAGGGTTTTCTCGACGGCAAGGCCGGTCAGGTTGGCGGTGTATTCCAGGTGCAGGTGCGGCATGAAAAGCTCCGAGTGGGCTTGAAAAGAAACCTACATATAGCATGCAGTTGAACGAAGGCAGACCGATTTCAATGTGAAACTTCGGTCAGCCCCCGCAGCGAACGATTTTCCCAGAACGCCACGATCACCAACACCGCCGTGGTCAACGCGCCCAGCGCCAACGCCGAAAACATATGCTGCAACCCCAGCGGCAACAGCACCAGCAACATCAGCAGCCCGCCCAGGTGCGAGAGCGGTGGCAACGGCCGGTCACTCATCACCCACTTGAACAACGCACTGCCGAGCAAAAACAAAAACGGCCCGGCAATCATCGCCAGCACGCCCGCCTGGCTGGCATGCCCTGGATGCACCAGCACCAGTTCGTCGGCCACCGCGCTGACGATGATCCCGGCGACGATCAGCACATGCAGATAGGTGTAGGCGATACGCGCCTGGCGGCCGGGGTCGGCGGAGCTGGCAATCCGGTGATGGGCGCGCTCGGCGCCGCTGTCGAAATAGATCCACCACAGCGCAATACTGCCCACCACGGCCACCAGGAAAGCACCCAGGCCTTCGACGCTCCACGGCAACTCGGCGAACGTGGCGCCGGTCACCAGCAAGGATTCACCCAGGGCGATAATCACAAACAGGCCGCAACGCTCGGCCATGTGGTTGCCTTCGACATTCCAGTCCGCCAGGGTCGAGCGCCCAAGCCCTGGCACCCAGAAATACACCGACGGCGATATCAGTTCTATCAGCAGCGCCAGCGCCCAGAAAGCCAGGCGTTGCTCGCCTTCGAGCAGGCCGCCGGTGAGCCAGAACACCCCGGAACACAGCATCCACGCCAGGATCCGCTGGAAGTTGCGGGTCATGTTCAGCGACTCGCCGCGAACGGCCCACAACGCAAACAGCGTGCGGCCCACCTGCATGAAGACGTAAGCGCCGGCGAACAACAGGCCGCGATCGGTAAAGGCTTTGGGGATTGATGAAGACAGCAACAGGCCGGCGACCATCAAGCCGAACAGGCCAATGCGGATAGGGATTTTTTCCGGGTCCAGCCAGTTGGTGATCCACGAGGTGAAGATCCACACCCACCACACCGCGACCATCATCAGCGCCACCTGCACCGCGCCGCCGAGGCTCAGGTGGGCCAGCAGCGAGTGGGACAACTGGGTCACGGCGAACACGAACACCAGGTCGAAAAACAGCTCGACCATGCCCACCTTGCCGCTGTCATGACTGCCGCGCCCACGCAGCAAAGAACGGGATGAAGTCATCGGTGGATCTCCCTGAAGGCTTATCTCAAGATTTTTCCGCGATTACCGGCAGCCTGTCGCGTTCACTCATGAACGCTTCCAGCCGTGAACGCATCCAGCGTTCGGCAGGGTCCGTGTCGACGTGGCTGAGCCAGACCATGGACAGGTCCAGGGTCGGGGTTTCGAACGGGAACGGCTCGCAAAACAGGTTGCCGCCGGCGGCCATGGCATGGGCGGTGTAATCCGGCAGGCTGGCGATCATGTCGGTGCCGGCGAGCAACGCCGGCAATGCGCTGTACTGAGGTACGGACAGCACCACGTGGCGCTTGCGACCAATCTCGGCCAGCCACTCGTCGGCAAACCCCGACACGTTGGCGGTGTGAGACACCAGCACATGGGGACGGGCGCAATATTCGTCGAGGGTCAGCGGTGTGTCCGAGGCATCGGCGCGCAACAGGCAGGGGCGAATATGCCGCAACAACTTGCGCTTGGCATTGGCCGGCAGGCCGCGGGTCTGGGTGATGCCCACGGTGATATCGCCGGAAGCCAGCAGGTCGGGGATGCGCCAGTAATCGACGTGTTGCACCACGAACACCACCAACGGCGCTTCCTGACGCAAGGCCCGCAGCAGCGGCGGCAGCAGGCCGAACTCGACGTCATCGGACAGGCCGATGCGGAAGGTCATGGTGCTTTGGGTCGGGTCGAAATCGTGGGTCAGGCTCAAGGCCGACGACAAAGAGTCCAGGGCCGGCGACAGGTGCTGGATGATCTCCTCGGCCCGCGCGGTGGGCTCCATGCGGTGACCGACGCGAATAAACAGTGGGTCGTTGAACAAGGTGCGCAAGCGGTTGAGCGCCGAACTGATGGTCGGCTGGCCGAGAAACAGCTTCTCTGCCACCCGCGTCACATTGCGCTCGAGCATCAGTGCTTCGAAGACCACCATCAGGTTGATGTCGGCCTTGCGTAATTCATTGCGATTCATCGGCGCCTGCCCCTTTCCCCAAGACAAGCCGCAGTTTAGAAAGCCCGCGGGGCTGCGTCTATGTGAACACTGTTCATCCGGCGCCTTTGGGACTATAAATCAGCGCTTGAAGGTCAAAGGAACGCCATCGTGCTGGTCATTATTGCCTTGGCCATGGTCGTGGCCGGGCTCTGCCTCTGGGTCGTCCGGTTCATTGCCAACCCTACCGTCAGGACACTGACGCGGGTGTTTATTGGCTTATGCCTGGCCGCGGCAGTGGCCTATTGGGTGCTGGCGTGGGGTTTTCCTATCTCAGTATTGGCTTCATGAACTGTCACTTTTTCTGCAAGGACTGCCTATCTTGAAATTCGCCTACACCATTATCTATGTGCCCGACGTTGCCGCGTCACTGGCATTCTTTGAAGCAGCCTTTGGGTTCAGTCGCCGGTTTTTGCATGAATCCGGCACTTATGGCGAGCTGGAAACGGGGGACACCACGCTGTCGTTTGCCGCGCATGAACTGGGCGAAATGAACTTCGACGGCGGGCACGTCGAGGCGCACGCCTCCCGAAAGCCGCTGGGGATGGAGGTGGGGTTTGTCACCGAGGATGTATTCGTCGCCCATGCCAAGGCGCTGTTACACGGTGCGAAGGAGCTGTCGCCACCGAGCACCAAGCCCTGGGGGCAAGTGGTGTCGTATGTGCGCTGCCCGGATGGCACGCTGGTGGAGTTGTGTACGCCGATAGTGGGCTGAACACAGAAACATTGTGGGAGCTGGCTTGCCTGCGATAGCGGTGTGTCAGGCACAGATGTAGAGACTGACCCGCCGCCATCGCAGGCAAGCCAGCTCCCACAGTTTGATCATCATCGCCTTGGAATTCACGGCTTGAGCGGTCGCTCCTGATCGCGCTCGGACAGCTCGGTGCCGTCGTCTGGATGTTTCCAGGTCTGCGGCTTGTCTTCTTCGCGTTGCCGCTGGGGCTGTTCATGCTCCGGCTTGTCCTGGCGTTCGTACTCGTTACCCATACGCACCTCCCATCCGTAAGAATTGGTCACCTGTAAAGCATAGAACAGCAGTGAGATTTTGACGGACGCCGCGATTGATAGCCAAGACGCATCAATCCATCCAAATTACTCACTTATCATTTCTAAATGTGTCAGCCACTATCCGCGGTCTTAAGCGAAACAAGCACTTTAAAAAGAACGCTGGAGACACAAAACCATGACTAGCCCTTCCCGGCCCGACTCTGCCCGCTCGAAAGTTGGTGCGGTATTGCGCGTTACTTCGGGCAACTTCCTCGAACAGTTCGACTTCTTTCTGTTCGGCTTCTACGCCACCTATATCGCTGCCGCGTTCTTCCCCGCCGCTAATGAGTTTGCGTCATTAATGATGACCTTCGCCGTGTTCGGTGCAGGCTTCCTGATGCGGCCCCTGGGCGCGATTATCCTGGGTGCCTATATCGATGACGTCGGTCGTCGCAAAGGCTTGATCGTGACCCTGTCGATCATGGCCAGCGGTACGTTGCTGATCGTGCTCGTGCCGGGGTACCAGACCATTGGCCTGTGGGCGCCGTTGCTGGTGCTGCTGGGCCGCCTGCTGCAAGGCTTCTCGGCTGGCGCAGAACTGGGCGGTGTGTCGGTTTACCTGTCTGAAATGGCTACGCCAGGCCGCAAAGGCTTCTACACCAGCTGGCAGTCGGGCAGCCAACAGATCTCCATCGTAGTGGCCGCCGCACTGGGCTACGGCCTGAATGTGTGGATGGAACCCTCGGTCGTTGCCGATTGGGGCTGGCGCATTCCGTTCGCCCTCGGCTGCGTGATCATCCCGTTCATCTTCGTGCTGCGTCGCAACTTGCAGGAAACCGAAGAGTTCGCCAACCGCAAGCATCGCCCGACCATGCGCGAAGTGCTGGCGACCCTGGTGAAAAACTGGAGTGTGGTGATCGGCGGCATGCTGATGGTGGCCATGACCACCACCGCGTTTTACTTGATCACGGTATACGCGCCGACCTTCGGCAAGACCGTGCTGCAACTGAGCACCTCCGACGCCCTGCTGGTGACCTTGCTGGTGGCCGTGTCGAACTTTGTCTGGCTGCCGATCGGCGGCACCCTGAGTGACCGCTTTGGCCGCAAGCCGGTGCTGGTCGCAATGACCGCCCTGACCGTGATCACCGCCTACCCGGCACTGTCGTTCGTGGTCAATGCGCCAAGCTTTGCGCATATGCTCGAAACCCTGCTGTGGTTCTCGTTCCTGTACGGCATGTACAACGGCGCGATGATCCCGGCGCTGACCGAAATCATGCCGGTGGAAGTGCGTGTGGCGGGCTTCTCCCTGGCCTATAGCCTGGCAACGGCGATCTTCGGTGGCTTCACGCCGGCGATCTCCACGTGGTTCATTCACATCACTGGCGACAAAGCCTCGCCGGCCTATTGGATGATGTTTGCCGCGTTGTGCGCGCTGTGCTCGACCCTGGCGCTGTACCGTCGTGCCAACACGCGTGGCCAAGTCATGCAGGGGGCGGTGTAATGAAGACACTATTGAAAACCCTGACGGCCCTGGCCCTCGGCGCCCTGGCGCTGACGGCCCAGGCCGAACAGCTCAAGGTGATGACCTCCGGCGGTTTCACCGCCGCCTATAAACTGCTCGGCCCGCAATATGCCGAGCACAGCGGCGACACCCTGGACACCATCCTCGGCCCGTCGATGGGCAAGGCGCCGGAGGCGATCCCCAACCGCCTGGCCCGTGGCGAACACGCCGATGTGGTGATCATGGTCGGCTATGCCCTGGATGACTTGATCAAACAAGGCAAGGTCGACCCGGCGTCCCGTGTGGAACTGGCGGATTCGCGCATCGGCCTGGTGGTCAAAGCCGGCGCAGCCAAACCTGCGATCGGCACCGATGCCGAGCTGAAGGCAGTGCTGAGCCAGGCCAAGTCCGTGGCGTATTCGGACAGCGCCAGCGGTGTGTATGTCGAGAAGGAGCTGTTCAAGAAGCTCGGCATGCCCGCCAAGGGCAGCATGATCGAACGCATCCCGGTGGCGTCAGTGGTCGCCAAGGGTGATTACGAGGTGGGCCTGCAGCAAGTGGCCGAATTGTTGCCGGTGCCGGGCGTGACCTACGTCGGCAAGATCCCGGAAGACGTGCAGTCGGTGACGCGCTTTGCGGCGGGCATTCCGGTCAACGCCGAACACCCGGCCCAGGCCAAGGCGTTGCTGCAGTTCCTGGCCTCGCCCGAAGCGCAACCGGTGGTGCAATCCACCGGCCTGGACTCGGTTTCACACTGACCGAAACGGCATCTCGCGCACCAACCGCTCCAACTCCAGCGCCGCTGGCGGCAATGTCCGCCCGCGGCGTTTTATCAAGCCCACATGGCGCATCACCTGCGGCTCGATCAGTGGCACACTCACCAGAATCGGGTGTTCGCACGCCGGCATCGCAATCGACGGTACCATCGCCACGCCCAGCCCCGCCTCCACCAGCCCGATCATGGTGGTCACGTGGTGGGTCTCGCAGATACTCGGCTTTTTCACCCGCACGCCGCGCAAAGCCTGGTCCAGCAGGAAGCGGTTGCCCGACGTTTTGTCGACGGTGATGTAGTCGTGCTCGTAGGCTTCGGCCCAGCTTACGCTGTCGCGTTCGGCCAACTCATGGTCACGGCGGCAGGCCAGCACATAGCGCTCCTGGAACAGCAACTCGAACTCCACTTCATCGGCCAGGCTGCCGCTGAAACTCACGCCGAAATCCGCCTCACCGCTTTCCACCGCATTGCACACCTCACCGGCGCTGGCATCCAGCACACGCAGGCGAATCTTCGGGTATAGCTTGTGAAATTCGGAGATCACGTGGGGCATGAAGTAATACGCGGTGGACGGCACGCAGGCGATGGTCACGTTGCCCATGCGCGTGGAGGCGACGTTACTGATACCCATCAAGGCGATGTCGAGGTCGTCGAGAATGCGCTCCACCTGAGGCAGAAACGCGCGCCCGACCATGGTCAGGCTAACCCGGCGCGTGGTGCGTTCGAACAGCTTTACGTCAAGGGCGGACTCGAGCTTTTCGATACGCCGGCTCAGGGCTGGCTGTGAGATGCGGATGGCCTCGGCGGCGCCGCGAAAACTGCCCTTGTCTACCACGGCGCGGAAGGCTTGGAGGTCGTTGAGGTCGAAGTTGATGATCACGGGGGATGGGCCAGTGTGGTCGATTTGGGGGGCATTATCGTATGGCCGGTGGTAAGGCGCCATGCGTGCAGGGACGGTTGGCGTTAATAACCCTGCTACAAATATGAAGTCATACATATCAGTGCGTTATTGGCTGAGTGGCGCCACGCAGTCGCTGAAAAGCGTCAATACTTGCAGCCTGAGTTACTCAACAGGAGAGAGAAACGCTCATGGAAACCTGCCAGAACCCCTACCTATTTTGGATCGACGATGAGACGCCGGACACCGACATCGGTCAGTTGCTCCTTGCAACACGCCAATGGTCGAGTAGGATTGAATCCTACCCACTGTCCGCAGGCTTCGACATGCGCTCAACCCAGCAAATGAGCATTACCTTGCCACTCGAGATGGCCGCCCTGGTCAAAGCCAAGGTCACCTCCGGTGAATATGCGAGCGAAAGTGAAGTGATACGCGACGGCCTCAGGGCGCTGATGGCCCGTGATCGCGCCATGGAAGACTGGTTGCGCGACCAGGTGATCCCCGCCGCCGCCGCTCTCGAGGCAGCCCCTGGCCGAGCGCTCTCCACCGAGCAGGTTCGCGAACACATGGCAGCCAAACGCCAGCGAACCGGTACAGAAAAACCGTGAGCTATACGGTAGCCTTTGCGCCTGAGGCGTTAGCCCAACTGGACGCCCTTGAAGACTACATCAGCAAAACCGAAGCCCCCGATGCTGCAGCACGTTTTATCGACAACATCATCAGTTACTGCGACAGCCTCAGTGTGTTTCCATTGCGCGGTAAATGCCGTAACGACCTGCTGCCTGCCTTGCGCATCACCCATTACCGGCACACCACCGCCATCGCATTCAGCGTGGCCGCCGAGACTGAAACCGTGTCGATCCTGGGCGTGTTTTACGGCGGCCAGGATTACGCCGCCCAATTTCAGAATCACGGGTGAGAGCAAGCATCACGCCCACCGATGGCGTGCCCAAAAACAAGGAAGAAAAAATGAATGACACCCCAAACCCGCGTCGACCTTTGCGCTGGGCGTTAAGCCTGACCGGCTTGCTGGCTGTTGCGACCCTGGGCTTTTTCGCCTGGCAAAGCTTCTACCCCGTCAGCGCGGCGACCGGCTGGAGCGTGCAAACCGTGCACAGTGACGTGCCCAAAGCCGCCTCATTGATGCCCATGCCGGATGGCTCGCTGATGATCAGCCAGGAACTCAATGACGCCAAAGGCAGCATCGTGCGTATCCATCCCGACGGGCGACGTGACGTGGTGGTGGGCAGCCTGTCCAAGCCCGATGGCATGTTCGCCACCCATGGCGGTTGGGTGTTCAGCCAGGAAACCGGCGACGCCCCGGTCAGCTTTCTCAAGGACGGCGTGGTGACCGAGCTGTTTCGCGGCGAAAACGTGCAAGGCCTGTGGGTCGAGGGCGACGACCTCTACGCCATCGAAGACCGCAAAGACAACGGGCGACTTTTGCGTTACCGCTGGAGTGACCAATCGCTGACTGTCATACGCGACAAGCTGCACGAAGGCGAGTCCATCACCCGTTGCACCGACGGCCGAATGCTCTACACCGAAAAGAAAAAAGGCGTGGTGCGCGAACTGACCGACGACGGCAGCGATCCGGTGGTGCTGGCAGGCTTGAACAAACCCACGTTCTTGATGTGCGATGAGCGCGGGCTGTGGGTGAATGAAGATTCGACGCACCGAGCAAGATTGCTGCTCATTGATAAACAGGGGCGGCAACAGACGATTTTGTCGTTCCTGAAGGCGCCGCAGTCAATTGTGCCGACGAATCGAGGCACTTATCTGCTGGCGGAAGGCGGGAGGAATCGGGTGTTGGAGTTGACGCCTGAGACTCGCACGCTGTCGCCTTAAAATTTTGCAATACGGGCCAATTTGAATGCTCGCGAACCTGTCATAAAATCAACAGGACATCTTCTATCGCGACACCACCTCTCGCCAGACGCGCGTCACCGCGACTTTGCTTTGCGGGTCCAGCTCGCAAATTTCAAAGCCCAGGGACAACACCAGCGCATCCGCCGAAAAGTTCTTCAGCGCCGCTGGGCCAGTTCGAGCTTGTCGAAGAACACGGCTTCACGGGCGCCGTGGATGGACACATACAGCACGTCGTCCCGCTCGTAGAAAATCTCCTGGAAACCTTGACCGTGGTGCAGGTCGGTGTCGAGCACGGCGACGCGCTGCGGACGACGACTCACCGAGGTCAGGCCGGCAAGCGGCTCTCGACACCAATGGCCATGTGCTGCAAATCCTCAACCGGGTTTCTCCCAATCAGCATAAAAGCATGCGCAGGGTTGGCCCAATACACCACGTTCAGGCCTCGGCGCTGTTCGCTGGCCAACGGCTGCATGCCCTTTTTACTGGAGGTGATGCACAGTGCCAAAGGCCCGTGGCGTGGGTCGAGGTAGGTGAGTTGACCGATCAACACGCCGTCATAGTCGAGGATCTGCGCCCGTCGGAATTCGGCGCCAGGCAGGCTCACGGACTCAGGCGATAACGACACGCCCAGTTGTGCGCCCACGGCGGTCAACTGGGCCGTGTGGGAGGCCGGGTCGAGGCTGAGGTTTTCCAGGGTCTGGGGCGTATACAAGGCCATGTATTCGGCCACCGAGGCCCGCCAGCCTTGGCCGGGTTCAGCACGCTGCCACCCTATGAACAGGCGATCGGCCGCCACGCCGGCCACCGCGAAACTCGCAGCCACGGCAAGAAAACGCCGACGGCTCCAGGCTTGGGGCGCCGCCGGTGGCAAGGCGTTGAGCATTGCGTGCAGGCGTTCAGTCGGGGCGTGTTCCAGCACCGTGTCGAAGGCGGCCTTGAACGGCAAGTCAGCGCAGCGCAATGCGTCCAGGCGTGCGGCAAGCGCCGGGTCAGCGCTGGCCTGGTCGGCGATCCGTTTATGTTGGTCTGCGCTCAGTTCGCCATCCAGATAAGCCGATAACTGCTCATCGGACGGTGTGTCAGTGTGGCTCATCGCCGTTCTCCGTTGGCTTTATCCTGCCGGGCTGTTGGGGAGGCGGCTTCGGCCAGCTTAATGCGGGCGGCCGCCAACCGGCTCATCACCGTGCCGATAGGTATCTGCAGGATTTCGGCAATTTCCTTGTATGAAAGCCCTTCGACATACGCCAGAAACACGGTTTCGCGCTGCGCTTCGGGCAAACCGTTAACGCGCTTGATCACTTGTGCGGCCAGTATCTGTTCCTGCGCCTGGCGCTCGCCATCAAACGACAGCACCTGCTCGGCATCAACAAACCCCTGCCCTTGCCGCACCCGTTGCGAGCGCAGTTCGTTGAGCCAGATCGAGTGCATGATCGCCAGCAACCAGCGATCCAGGCGCGTGCCGGCCACGAATTGCCCGGCACGCTCCAAGGCCCTTACGCAGGTGGCTTGCACCAGATCTTCGGCCAGGTGCTTTTGCCGCGACAACACCCAACCGTATCGCCACAAGCGTGGCAACAATTGGCCCAACTCGCGGCGAAACTCAGCGTCCCGAACGATGGCTGCCTCCTGCGGACAGGTTCACGGCGTTCAAGCCTGTGGCGCTGCGGCGATGGCTGCGGCCAGGTCTTCGTATTCTTCGCAGGTGGTACTGCACAAGGCTTTGATTTTCACCAGTTGCTCTTGCGCCAGGTCGACCCGGCCCTTGATCACATAGGCCTCGCCCAGGTACTCGCGAACCTGTGCGTAGTTGGGGTCGAGTGCAACCGACTTGAGGTAATAACCGATGCCCTCATCGGTGCGCCCCAGCTTGCGCGTGGCGTAGCCGCGATAGTTGAGGGCCTTGGCGGTGTTGGGATTTTGCAGAGTGTCGAGCAAGGCCAGCGCCTCATCAAAGCGCCCATCCTTGGCCAGGCGGTAGGCGTAATCGGTGCGGTCGGCGTCGGAGGTGGCCTTGCTGGTTTGCAGCACGCACTTGCCGGTCTTGGTGTCCCAGACCTGGCCCTTGGGGCAGTTGGGCTTGGGCGGGGCCGACTCATCGCCGGAGGCGTGGGCCTGGCCTGCGAGCAAAGCGGCGGCCAGGCAAGCGCCGAAGACCAGCGCGGTGCGGTAGGTGACAGGGTGTTCGTGGCGAGCCTTCATGGTTGTCTTACTCCGTAACGATAGGGAGGAAACATCACTGTTAAAGCGCATTGCGTGCGCCCGGCAACATCCGGCGCAAGGTGCCGTCGCCCAACACGTAGTGATGCCATAGCGCAGCAATGGCATGCACGCCCGCCAGCAGGATGATCGCCCAGGCCACATTGTTATGCAGGCCGCCCAAGGTGCCCCGCCAGGCATGATCGATCACAAAAGGCGCGGGCACGGCAAACAGTCCGAAAAAATTGAAGGGTTCACCTTGAGCCCAGCGAAACAGGAAGCCCAACACAATCTGCGACACCAGCAACAGGTACAGGCAACCATGCGCTAATTTCGCCAGCAGGTTAAGCGCCCGGTGACTGTCGGCCTTGGGCCGATTGCCGCCGAACATACGCCACACAATCCGCGCGGCAATCAACAGCGCCATGACGATACCTAAAGAGATATGCAGCGCTTGCAGGCCCTTGCGCAGCGGTGTGCCCTTCTCCAGGACTTCCCAGATATGCGCACTGGCAAACATGAAGATCACCACGGCGGCGGTCAGCCAGTGGAAGCTGCGGGTCAGGCGGTCGTAGCGGTCGGATGCTGTGTTCATGGGTGTTTCCTGGGTGGTCTGTGAAGTGAACACCGCAGTGGCGAAAGTTATTCGGTGGGGGGCGAATAATTTTTGCTGATCGGGAAACCAAGAAGCCCCGTCGCTGATTCAACGACGGGGCGTTTTTATACGGCTTTTATGACTCAGTTTCCCCGCTCTTTGTTAGCTTGAGAGAGGACCGATGCAGCCAGGGATTTGGTCTCCTCACTGTATTTATCGCTTTGAAGGGCTTTGCCGGCCTTTTCCTCCATGTGTGCACTCGTCTGCTTATCAGTACCGGTCTGGGACAGCGCCGACGCAGCCAGGCTCTTGGCTATGGCCGAGGCGTTTGGATTATTCAAGGTTTCGGCGGCCAACGTCGCCATCGTGCTGGAGGTCTTTTTGGTGTTTTTGCTCATGGTGCATTTCCTTTGCGTTTGAGGGGAAAGCCTACGAGTGAACGTCTCGTAGTCAGAAGATAGTGAGTTAAATATCCGTTCGCAACGAACTGGCTGTAGCCTTTGTTTTTAAACCACGTAAGAAAGATTCCAGCGTTATGTAGTACCCGCCCAGTTCGAAGTTCAACGCAATGATAATGTTTGAAAAGTCGTCTTGTTTTTATTAGATTTTCGCCCGGCCAGTCACAGCAACTTCGCTGACGCGCCGCTCTAATAACCCTTCAAGGATGACCCTGCATGTCCCAACCTGTACTCAACGATAATATCGTCACATGGACGTTTCAAAACTATGCCGCCATCGTCGGGCTGCTCAGTGGCCTGGCAATATGTGCGCTGGTTTTATATATCTACTCGCGCTCAGGCTCGCTGATTTTTCTGCGTGACTTGATGTGGCGGTTCTTCGGTGGCTCGACCACATTTGAAAACCCAAAATATGAGGCCACCCGCAAAGACCTGCGCGAAGTTGAATATTATCGGTTCGAATTCAATATCCCCGCGCAAAACCTGGAACACGCGCGGCAAGCCGATCAGTGGATCACTGACAACAACTTCAGTTACAACGATGTGGCCAGGATCAGAAAGTACATTGACTGGAAAGACTTCACTCAGCTATCGCTTAAAGAGGCAATGATCACCCCCTTCAAGCGTAATTGGTTTTTGGGGTTGGGCGCCTTCTTCCTGGCGATTATCAGCATCACGCCGCCATTGGCTGACTCCAGCTACCTGATGGTGTCCTTGAAAAAAGCCTCGGACGTGCCGTCTTTCTATCTGTCGGAAAACAACGCCAAATTCCACTTCTGGCCCAGCGAAACGCTGTCTGTGGACGAGTGCAAATCACCAACGGCACTGGAAAAGTTCTATAACGAGGACTTCTCGGAAAGCACCATCAATACCATTTGCACGCTATTTCTTTCGCCCACTTATGGTGAAAATGTAAAAACCGGGTTGAAAGAGCAAAAAGGCTTTTTGCTGTTCATCGCCTGCCTGTCGATATTTGCGGTCTTCTGTATTTTGACCAAGCTCTCGCGTTTGGGCGTTGCCCGCAAACTCCATGACCAGATGACCGCGCAGAGTACAAATACGACCGCAGAGACCGCCGCTCAACCGTAAACACTGTCACTGTGGCAAGCAGGTCTGGTGTGGCAAGCAGGCTCGTTGTGGCGAGCAGGCTTGTCCTGCGTTGGGCGGCGAAGCCGCCCCATCCCAGGCGCCGAGTGTCAGGGGGGGGATCACGGTGGCAGGTTTTAGGGCCGCTACGCAGCCCAACGCAGGGCAAGCCTGCTCGCCACAAAAAGCCTGCTCGCCACAAGGCTACTTGCCATAGCAGGCTGGCTCACCGACCATCAAGGCCGTCCCAGAGCGTCGAATCGATTGCACTGATGGTTATTATCGAAACGAGCGCCTGTGTGATTGCCAGCACCGGTTCCTATAATCGCCTCCACTTTCCCTCCCCTTCGCCTGGCTTCAGGCGACATTCCTTCTGGAACCGACACTATGCCAAGCCCCAGCCAGGCCCACAGCGGCCGTCCCGAACATAATCAACAAAGTGTCAAACAGCAGTGGCTGGCGATTCTCTCGGTCGCCGTAGGCGCTTTCGCCCTGGTAACCAGTGAGTTTCTGCCGGTGGGCGTGCTCAATGACGTCGCCAGCGACCTGGGCATCAGTGCCGGTCACGCCGGCCTGATGGTGACCCTGCCCGGCATCATGGCCGCCCTCGCCGCGCCGTTGCTGTCGGTGATCATTGGCGGCATGGACCGTCGTTACCTGCTGATCGGCCTGACGCTGATCATGATCATCGCCAACACGGTAGTGGCCTACGCCAGCGACTTCAGCCTGCTGCTATTCGGCCGTGTCCTGCTCGGCATCAGCATCGGCGGCTTCTGGGCCACGGCCATTGCCCTCAGCGGCCGCTTGGCGCCCAAGGGCGTAGGCGTAGCGAAGGCTACCTCGATCATCATGATGGGCGTGACCCTGGCCACCGTGCTGGGCGTACCCGTCGGCACCTGGCTCAGTGGCCTGATGGGCTGGCGCATGACCTTCCTGGTGACCGCGATTGTCGGCGTGCCGGTGCTGCTGGCGCAGGTGTTCCTGCTGCCGCGACTCACCCCGGAAAAGGCCATCCAGATCCGTGACCTGCCGGCCTTGTTTATCAACCCACAAGCGCGGGTCGGCTTGATCGCCGTGCTGCTGATCGGCCTGGCGCACTTTGCTGCCTACACCTATGTCGCGCCGTTCTTCAAAAACAGTTCCGGGTTCGACGGCCCGACCATCGGCTCACTGTTGCTGCTGTATGGCGTGGCCGGCGTGATGGGCAACGTCTTTGCCGGTTTCGCCGCCAACCGCAGCGTGCGTCACACCCTGCTGCTAGTCGCGCTGATGATCGGCACCAGCACCGCGCTGTTCCCTCACTTCGCCACCGGCATGACCGGCGCCGCGATGCTGATCGCACTCTGGGGCTTCGCCTTCGGCGCCTTCCCGGCCTGCGCGAGTATCTGGATGTTTGTGGTCGCACCTAAAGACGTCGAACGCGGCATGCCGCTGTTCGTTGCCCTGTTCCAAGTGATCATCGCCCTGGGTTCATTCTTTGGCGGACGGATCGTGGACCAGATGGGCAGCGCAATGCTCTTGAGCCTGGCCACGGCGCTGGTGGGGCTTGGATTTGTGACCGTGCTGGTGTTGGGGCGTAATGTGAGTAATAGCTTGGCGGCGCAGCCTGGCTGATACGACTCGGTAACCACTAAAAAGCCTGCTGAGCATTAAGCTCGGCAGGCTTTTTTTGTTTCAGGGGTAGAGGGTTAGTTGCCTGGTTTATCCGTTGGGGCATGACGCTCAAGTACAGCGTCGACCAATGCCTGAGCATTCTCGATCAATTGCGCGAGGCCCATGATAGCTGCAGAGTCAATGCCACCGGTAATCACGCATTTGGAAACGCCCAGTAATGAGTGTTCCCACAATGAAGCTTGTGTACCCAAGCCCCTGGGCTAGCCTAAAAAAGATCGCTGGTGTGCTGAGGAGCCTCTATGACACATGGACATTGTGACGCGCTAACAAGGGAGTATGCGAACGCCATACATCCCGACAGGCTTGCCAATAAGCCCCTCTTGATCCAATGTAATGACCAACGTCATTACACGAGGATCTTTCCCATGGCGACTATAAGCATCCGTATCGATGACGACCTGAAAGCGCGCGCCTATCTCGAACTGGAAAAGCTCGGCGTTACGCCTTCCGAACTGATGCGCCAGGCCCTGCAATACGTGGCGGATCGCGGCCAGCTACCTTTCAAGCCCGTTCTGATGACTGAGGAAGATGAAGCGTTGATGGCCACCGTCCGGGAACGATTGGCATCGCCTCAACGGGTAAAGGTTTCTATAGATGACCTATAGCCTTGATTTCGATGCGCGTGCATTGAAGGAGTGGCAAAAGCTCGGCGACACCATTCGTCAGCAGCTCAAGAAGAAGCTGGTGGAAATCCTGAACAACCCACGTATTGAAGCCAATCGCCTGCATGACCTGCCCGACTGCTACAAAATCAAGCTACGTAGTAGCGGTTACAGGCTGGTTTATCAGGTGATCGATCAGGAAATCACCGTGGTGGTGGTGGCCATTGATAAACGGGAGCGTGAACAGGCTTATCGTAAAGCGGGCGAGCGTTTGAGCTAGCAGTAGATCTGACATCCTTCGCAATATTGCGCTTGGACAGAAAGCCCAGGGGGACCAAGTCAAGCTCGTTCAAATGAACCCAGTATCTGCGACAACCGCTGACTGCCCTGCATCCTTAGTCAGGATAAATGCGCTAAATGCCAGAAAATCACCTAAATGCTGAGTGATGATTGCAACAGTGATCGGCAACTGAAGCGTTTGATACTCATGCACTGCGATATTGCGGAAACCGACCATGTTTTTCAGGTTGGTCAGCAGAGACGATTGGACCCAACCGCCTCGTGACAGCAACTCAAACACGTCTCGAGCACCCTGAGGAACACCCAGTCGTTCACGTCGAATTAGATGCTGCCCCATATCCAGAGCGGCCTCACACGCACGCTGGATATTAAGAATCGCCGCATCCTGACGGGTGAAATCAGTAGCGAAACTGGTGGGATTCTTGTCGTATTCCTCGCGAGCGCGAGCGACACAACGCTCAATGCTCGACGCTTTGTTGATGAGCACATCATCGACCATGCACTTTCCCTTCCTTCTGGATATCGGCCAGCAACCCTGCCCTTGCAGTGTCCAGCTCGGTTTTTTCGCTGAGGATGTAACTCTCGAAAATACCTGCTTGGCTGTCCTTGCTCCAGAGCCTGCGCCCTGTTGTTATGACTTGATATTGCATGACGGTGGACGCCGCCCGCAGGTCGAGTAAATCAACGGGCACCGCCACAATGTCAGCAAGCTCTCCAGCTAACCGCCACAACAGCAGCGGATCCACAGAGCCCGCAACAAGCACTGCCAAGTCCAGATCGCTGTCAGCATGTGCCTCGCCTGTCGCCTGACTGCCAAAGACATAAACCGCGATCAGATCAGGAATACCGGCCAATAAGTGAGCCAACACTTGCTCAACGTTCATGTTGCGCTCCACGTGTCATCTGATGAATGACCGTAGCAGAAATCGCCTCGACATTTCTGCCCCAAACAAAAAACCCCCAACAACAATTAAGTTATCGGGGGTTTTTCGTTATTCAATAATGGCGGAGAGATAGGGATTCGAACCCTAGGTACCGGTGAAGGTACAACGGATTTCGAATCCGTCCCATTCGGCCACTCTGGCATCTCTCCAACGGCGCGCATCATAACAGTGTGTTTCGCGAAAGCAAACCAAAAAAGTGATTTTTTTCCGTGCTATCAGATGCTTGCGTCGATTACAGCGGTACGCCGAGACGGTTGGCGACTTCTTCGTAGGCTTCGATGACGTCACCGAGGCCTTGGCGGAAGCGGTCTTTGTCCATCTTTTTCTTGGTGGCTTTGTCCCACAGGCGGCAGCCATCCGGGCTGAATTCGTCGCCCAGGACGATGGTGCCGTCGTGGAACACGCCGAATTCGAGTTTGAAGTCGACCAGCAGCAGGCCTGCGTCGTCGAACAGCTTGCTCAGCACGTCGTTGACCTTGAGGGACAACTCCTTCATGCGTACCAGTTGCTCAGCGGTGCCCCAGCCGAATGCCACCACGTGGGATTCGTTGATGAACGGGTCGCCCTTGGCGTCGTCCTTCAGGAACAGCTCGAACGTGTAAGGGTTGAGCTTGAGGCCCTCTTCCACGCCCAGGCGCTTGACCAGGCTGCCGGCGGCGTAGTTACGCACGACGCATTCAACCGGGATCATGTCGAGCTTCTTGACCAGGCACTCGTTATCGCCCAGCAGTTTGTCGAATTGGGTCGGAATGCCGGCCGCTTCGAGTTTTTGCATGATGAAGGCGTTGAACTTGTTGTTCACCATGCCTTTGCGATCAAGCTGTTCGATGCGCTTGCCGTCGAACGCCGAGGTGTCGTTGCGAAACAGCAGGATCAGGCGGTTGGCGTCGTCGGTCTTGTATACCGACTTGGCTTTGCCGCGGTAGAGTTCTTCACGTTTTTCCATGATGGGCTCCGCTTGCTAAATGGTGGGCTAGGCGATGTGTCGCCAGTCGAGCCCTGAATCTTGATCGGCCAGTTGCAGCCAGTCCGGGTCGCACCCAAGGGTGTCGACAAAACATTGCCGCGCAAGCGCAGGCAGGTTGTTCTTGCTGCTCAGGTGGGCCAGGACCAGGTGTTGCAAGTCTTGCCAGCCCAACTCATACACCAGGTACGCCGCCTGGTGGTTGTTCAAATGTCCCAGTTCGCCGCCTACCCGCTGCTTGAGAAAGTAGGGGTAATGACCACGTGCCAGCAGGTCGCGGCAGTGGTTGGACTCGATCATCAAGGCATCGAGGTCACGGTAACCGTCCAGCACCTTGGAGCAGTAGGAGCCCAGGTCGGTGAGCACGCCGAAACGCCGCTGACCGCCACTGAATACATACTGCGTCGGTTCCTGGGCGTCGTGCGCTACGGCAACTACGTCAATGCTCAACGCACCGATCTGCAGCGTCTCGCCACCGGCCAGGAAGCCTGCGGGTTCTATGGGTTTGCGCATCCCGCGCAAGGTGCCGCGACTCAGGTACACCGGAAGATTGTAGCGCCGAGACAGCAAACCCACGCCATGCACGTGGTCGGCATGTTCGTGGGTCACCACAATTGCGCTCAGCTGCGAGGGGTGAACCCCCAGGCGCAGCAGGCGCCGCTCGGTTTCTTTTAACGAGAAACCACAATCCACCAGCACATACGTGTCGTCATGTGCGACCAGCGTGCCGTTCCCTTGGCTACCGCTGCCGAGAACGGCAAAACGCATCGGGTCAGCCCAGGTTGTCCTGAATCACGCCCAACACTTTGCGGGCTGTTTCAGCCGGCGCAACGGTGTTGATGTTCTTCTCGACGGTCACTTGTACGCTCTCGCCCACCTTGCTCAAACGAACCTGATAACGCTCGGCACGGGTTTCGATCTCTTCCTTGGTCGGCTTGCTGCCGAACAACTTGCCGAAGAAACCTGGCTCGTCGTCTTTCTTCTCGGCCTTTTCCGCTACGTTGATGTAGTACAGGCCCAGGCTGCGGTTAATGTCTTCAACGCGCCATGGACCTTGCTCCAACGCACGGCCAACACTGGCCCAGGCACGGTCGAGGTCTTCACCCAGGGTGAGCACCACGTTGCCGCTGCCGTCTTCGGTGAGGCTGACGCGGTTAGGCGTGTCGAAGTTACCGGCGGCGAGCAGGGAAACCGAACCGCCCTTCTCGGAGATACGGCTCATGCTGGCCAGCATCTCGTCGACTAACGCGGCGTCTACGCCCATGTTGACCGAACGCGGGGTGAAATCGACGTTGGCAGTGCTGCCGGCAGGACGCTCGGCGCTCACCACGTAGACTTCACTGGTATTGCGCTGCACGCCTGGCTCGATGCGCACACGCACACGGGCTTCGCTGTCGGGCGCTACACCGCTCGCCTGCAGGCGCTTGGCCATGCTGGCGGACAGTTCGCTGCCGTGCTGCCATGCCGTAGTGAACTCACCGGTTTGCGGGCGTTGTTGATCAATGCTGAAACCGTTGTCCTGGAAGAACTGCACCGCCACTGGCCAGACTTCAGCCGGTGGGCGTTGGGCCATGATCCAGCGGTTGTCGCCGCTCTTTTGCAGGCTGTAGTCGCTGGTGTCCGCCACGGCCGAGATCGGCTGCGGGCGTGGCACTACGTACTCGCCCTTGGTGGTGTCATCGGCGACGTTGCGCGGAATCGGCAACAACGGGTCAAGGCGCTTGGCGACGTTGACGTCCGGCGGCAGTTGCATCGGTTTGGTTGCTTGGGCTTCCAGGTAATCGCTGCCGCGGTCACGGAAGTAGCCTTCCGGGCCCCATACCCAACCGCAGCCACTGGTGCTGGAGATAATCAAGGCAAGTGCGGAAAGTCCGGCCAATCGCTTCATGCGTAGTGCTTCCTCAATTAAACCAGGACGCCGGACTGGCGCAGGGCCTGTCGCAGCGGTTCGTGACAGGCTTCGCTGAGCCGGGTGAGCGGCAGACGGATACCGTCCGGCATCAAGCCCATCTCAAACAGTGCCCATTTCACGGGAATAGGGTTGGATTCAATAAACAGTGTCTTGTTGAGCGGCATCAGTTGCTCGTGGATCGCACGGGCTTTTACGGCGTCACCGGCGATGGCGGCGGCGCACATGTCGCTCATGGCGCGTGGCGCGACGTTGGCGGTCACCGAGATGTTGCCTTTGCCGCCCAGCAGGATCAGCTCGACCGCCGTGGCGTCGTCACCGGAATACACCAGGAAGTCGCTGCTCACGCCGGCCAGGATGTCCTTGGCGCGCTGCAGGTCGCCGGTGGCTTCCTTGATGCCGATGATGTTCGGCACGGTGGACAGGCGGATCACGGTCTCGGCCTTCATGTCACAGGCCGTGCGGCCAGGAACGTTGTAGAGGATCTGCGGGATGTCGACGGCTTCGGCGATGGCCTTGAAGTGCTGGTACAAGCCTTCCTGGGTCGGCTTGTTGTAGTACGGGGTTACCAGCAGGCAGGCATCGGCGCCGGCTTTCTTGGCGTTCTTGGTCAGCTCGATCGCTTCACGCGTCGAGTTGGCGCCTGTGCCGGCGATTACGGCAATGCGGCCCGCCACGCGCTTGACCACGAATTCGATGACCTGGATGTGTTCTTCCACATCAAGGGTGGCCGATTCACCTGTGGTGCCGACCGCCACGATGGCGTTGGTGCCTTCTTGCAGGTGGAAGTCCACCAGTTTGCCAAGGCTGTCCCAGTCGAGATGACCTTGTGCATCCATGGGTGTGACCAGTGCCACCATACTGCCCGCAATCATGCAACCGCTCCTGCCGGAAAAAGAGAGCCGTAATGGTACTGGCGCCAAGATGCTTGTACAAGCGAAGTACCGCCTGAGGATGCGTTCTGGGGCAACTAAACGACGGGCAATGCCATCATTGGGCCAAAGCGCGGCTTGAAGCACGCTGAAATCAGACCGATCGCGTAATGAAAACGCCACCTCCTAGCCCTTGGCGATGGTTTTCGCTACCCTTCATCCTTTGATCGATACAGCCCACACGGTATCGACCGCTCATCGCTTTAGGAAGGCTGCATGTCCACCCCCACAGTTCGCGAACAATTCCTTGTTATCAGTGCCCTCGGCGCCAACCCCATGGAGCTGACCAACGTCCTGTGCCGCGCCAGCCATGAGAACCGCTGCGCCGTCGTGACCTCCCGCCTCACCCGCCACGGCGAGTGCAGCGCGTTGGTGCTACAGATCTCCGGCAGCTGGGACGCCCTGGCGCGCCTCGAAACCGGCCTGCCGGGCCTGGCCAAGAAGCACAACTTCACCGTCAACGTCGTGCGCAGCGCCGCCCTGGAAAACCGCCCGCAGGCCCTGCCTTATGTAGCGTATGTCAGCTCGGCCTACCGCTCGGACATCGTCAATGAGCTGTGCCAGTTTTTCATCGACCACAACGTCGAGCTGGAAAACCTGACCTGCGACACCTACCAGGCCCCGCAAACCGGCGGCACCATGCTCAACGCCACGTTCACCGTGACCTTGCCGGCCGGCGTGCAGATCAGCTGGCTGCGTGACCAATTCCTGGATTTCGCCGATGCCCTGAACCTCGACGCACTGATCGAGCCATGGCGCCCACAGAACCCAATGTAAGGAAGTACCTATGCCGGTAGCCATCGACAAACCCGTGGCCGATTTCGAAGCCCAGGCCACCAGCGGCCAGACGTTCAGCCTTGCAGCCCTCAAGGGCAAGCAAGTGGTGATCTACTTCTATCCAAAGGACAGCACCCCGGGCTGCACCACCGAGGGTCAGGGTTTTCGTGACCAGTACGCCGCGTTCAAGGCTGCCAACACCGAAGTGTTTGGCTTGTCGCGAGACAGCGTGAAGTCCCACGAGAACTTCAAGGCCAAGCAGGAATTCCCCTTCGAGCTGATCAGCGACAAGGACGAAGCGGTTTGCCAGCTGTTTGATGTGATCAAGCTGAAGAAGCTGTATGGCAAGGAATACCTGGGCGTGGACCGCAGCACTTTCCTGATCGACAAGGATGGCGTGCTGCGTCAGGAATGGCGTGGTGTGAAAGTGCCGGGCCATGTGGATGCGGTGTTGGCGGCGGCACAGGCATTGAATAAAGCTTGACCCCTGCTGAACCAGCTTGCTGTGGCGAGCGAGCTTGTTGTGGCGAGCGAGCTTGCTCGCGCTGGAGTGCGAAGCGCTCCCGCTTTTACGGGGCCGCTACGCAACCCAAAGGGAGCAAGCCCCCTCGCCACAATAAGGTTGCTGCTACAACAAAGGTGCAACCACCGGCTCTTGCCGCGGCCACGCATCCAGTACGGCCTTGAACAGCGTCGCCAGCGGGATTGCAAAGAACACGCCCCAAAACCCCCACAGCCCTCCAAACAACAGCACCGCGCAGATGATCGCCACCGGGTGCAGGTTGACGGCCTCCGAGAACAGCAGCGGCACCAGCACGTTGCCATCCAGGGTCTGGATAATCCCGTACACCGCCATCAGGTAGATGAACTGGTCGCTCCAGCCCCACTGGAACAACGCGATCAACATCACCGGCACGGTCACCACCACCGCGCCCACATACGGCACCACCACCGATACACCCACCAGCAAGGCGAGCAGCGCCGCATAGTTCAGCCCGAGCGAGACAAACGCGATGTAGGTGACGCCGCCACAGATCACAATCTCAATGACCTTGCCGCGAATATAGTTGGCAATCTGCCGGTTCATTTCTTCGGCCACTCGGGTGATCAGCGCCCGTTCACGCGGCAGATAGCCGCTGACCCAGCGGCCGATCATTGCGCGGTCCTTGAGGAAGAAGAACACCAGGATCGGCACCAGCACCAGGTAGATCATGATGTTGACCAGGAGCGGCAGGCTGGACAGGGAAAAAGTCAGCGCCCATTGTCCGAACTTTCCGATTTCGCCGCGCGCCACTTCAATGGCCTGCAACACTTGCTCATCCGATACCAGGTGTGGATAACGCTCCGGCAACAGCAGCAACAGCGATTGCCACTTGGCGAGCATGCCCGGCAACTCGTTGAACAAGGTGATCAACTGATGCCACAGCAATGGCAGCACCACGACGATAAACACCACCAACAGCCCCATGAACAGGGCAAAGACCAGCCCTACCGCCACACCGCCGGGCAAACGCAGACGTTCCAGGGTAGTGACCAAACCTTGCATCAGGTAGGCCAGCACCATACCCGCCAATACTGGCGCCAGCATGCCGCCCAAGGTGAGCACGGCGGTAAAAGCCAGGAATAGCAGGACGGCCAGCACCACCGCTTCTTCATCGGAAAAATAGCGCTGAATCCAGTCTCGTAACACTTTGAACATCAATCAACCTCGGGCGGTGGTGGCGAACAGTTCAGGCCTTGCGCAACCAGTAACGGTACACACCGGCGGCATCTTCTTCGTGCAGCAGGGTGTGCCCGGCCAGCTTGGCAAAGGTGCGAAAATCGCGCTGGGAGCCTGCGTCCGTGGCGATCACCTTGAGCACGGCACCGCTGGCCAAGCGGTTGAGTTCCAGCTTGGCCTTGAGCAGGGGCAGCGGGCAATTGAGGCCACTGGCATCGAGTTCGGCGTCAAAGGCTACAGCGTTGGTCATCGGTTTGCTCCGGGCATGCGTTTGGAGTGCTTAGAATATCTGGTCCGAAGCTCAGTGTCCGGCTACAGTAAGCTCTTTGTCGAAAGGCTTTGTGCATGACTTTTTTGCGCCCTACCCTGCTGACGCTGGCTTGCCTGCTGGCCTCCCCGGCCTTCGCTGACGACCTGCCGTCACTCGGCGACGCCAGTTCTGCCATTGTCTCGCCGCAACAGGAATTCCAACTGGGCCGCGCATGGCTGGCCTACCTGCGAGGCCAGGTCTCGCAACTCAATGACCCGCAGCTCAAGGATTACGTCGAAACCAGCGTGTACAAGCTGGTGGAGACCAGCCAGGTGAATGACCGACGCCTGGAGTTCATCCTCATCGACAGCCCGCAACTCAACGCCTTTGCCGCACCCGGCGGGATTGTAGGGGTTAACGGCGGCTTGTTCCTGAATGCTCAGACTGAAGGCGAATATGCCTCGGTACTCGCTCACGAATTGGCTCACTTGTCCCAACGTCACTTCGCGCGAGGTGTGGAAGCGCAGTCGCGCATGCAGATTCCGATGATGGCCGCCCTGCTCGGCGGCATTATCGCGGCGGCAGCCGGTGCAGGTGATGCTGGCATTGCCGCGATTGCGGGCAGCCAGGCGGCAGCTATCCAGGAACAGCGCAGGTTTTCGCGCCAGAACGAACAAGAGGCCGACCGTATCGGCATCCTTAACCTGGAAAAAGCCGGTTACGACCCACGCTCCATGCCGACGATGTTCGAACGCCTGATGCGCCAATACCGTTTCGATGCCAAGCCACCGGAGTTTTTGCTGACTCACCCGGTGACCGAGTCGCGGATCGCCGACACCCGCAACCGTGCCGAACAAGCCAAGCAGGGCGGCAAGGAAGACAGCTTGCGCTACCAACTGATTCGCGCACGGGTGCAGTTGCAATACGAAGACACGCCAGGGCTGGCCGCCAAGCGCTTCCAGGCGCAATTGGACGAGAACCCGAAAAACGATATAGCGCGTTATGGCCTGGCCATCGCGCAGATCAAGGGTACCCAGTTCAAAGAGGCGCGGGAAAGCTTGCAGCCGCTGCTGGCCAAGGCGCCCAACGACATTACCTACAACCTGGCGCAGATCGAGTTGGATATCGACAGCAACCGTCTGCCGGATGCCCAGCAACGTACTGACCGGATGCTGGCCCAGTACCCCGGCAGCTATCCGCTTAATCAGATTCGCATAGATGTGCTGCTCAAGCAGAACCGTACGGCCGATGCTGAAAAGGCATTGGACGGGTTGCTCAAGTCGCGCCCCGATGATCCGGATGTGTGGTACCAGGTGGCAGAGACTCGCGGCCTGTCCGGCAATATCATTGGTCTGCATCAGGCGCGCGCCGAGTACTTTGCTTTGGTGGGTGACTTCAAGCAGGCCATTCAGCAATTGGACTTTGCCAAACGCCGGGCCGGCAACAACTTCCCACTGTCCTCGCGTATCGACGCGCGCCAGCGTGAGCTGATCGAACAGGAACGCTTGGTGAAAGGGATGATGAGCTAAAACCATCGCCCACAAAAAAGCCCCGCTTTCGGTAACCGAAAGCGGGGCTTTTTATTGAGCTAGCGGATTACTCGGCCAGCTTGAAGGTGATGAAGCTTGCACGGCCCTGACGCAGCACGCGCATCGACACCGAGCGATTCTTCGGCAACGCTTTGGCGATGTCGGTGAATTCCTTGGTGGAGTTGATCGCCTGGTTGTTCAGGTGGGTGATCACGTCGCCCGGCTGCAGGCCGATCAAGGCGGCTGGGCCGTCCTGGACTTCTTTGATCACAACACCGCTCTTGAGGTCGAAGCTCTTCTTCTGCTCGTCGGTCAACTCAACCACGGCAATGCCCAAGCGATTGCTGCTGCGCTCAACGCCTGGCTTGGCGTTGCCCAGTGCGTCCAGGGTTGCACCCTCTTCCGGGATCGCGCCGACGGTCAGCTCAACGGTCTGGCGCTTGCCGTCACGAATCACTTCCAGCTTGGCTTTGCTGCCGGCTTTCAGAGCGCCTACCAGATGCGGCAGGTCGGCGGACATGACGATCGGCTGGCCATTCATGCTCAGGATCACGTCGCCCACTTGCAGGCCGCCCTTGGCAGCCGGGCCGTCGTCCTGAATCTGCGCGACCAAGGCACCGGCCGGCTTGTCGAGGCCGAACGATTCAGCCAGGTCTTTGTTCACTTCCTGGATCACCACACCCAACCAGCCACGGCTGACTTTGCCGCCGCTTTTGAGCTGGTTGGAAACGTCCATGGCCACGTCGATCGGGATGGCGAAGGACACGCCCATGAAACCACCGGAACGGGTGTAGATCTGCGAGTTGATCCCCACCACTTCGCCCGCCAGGTTGAACAGCGGACCACCGGAGTTACCCGGATTGATCGGCACGTCGGTCTGGATGAACGGTACGTAGTTTTCATTTGGCAGGCTGCGACCGATGGCGCTGACGATACCCTGGGTCACGGTATGGTCGAAGCCAAACGGTGAACCGATCGCAACCACCCATTGCCCGGCTTTAAGGTCCTGGGATTTACCCAGTTTCAGTACGGGCAGGTCTTTACCTTCGATTTTCAGCAAAGCCACGTCGGAACGCGGATCGGTGCCCACCAGCTTGGCTTTCAACTCACTGCGGTCGGCCAGGCGCACGAGAATTTCGTCAGCGTCGGCAATCACATGGTTATTGGTGAGGATGTAGCCGTCTGGCGAAATAATGAAGCCCGAGCCCAGGGACTGCGCCTCACGCTGCCCGCCACCGCCGCCACGCGGGGAGCGTTGTTGCGGCATACCGCGCTCAAAGAACTCGCGCAGCATGGGCGGCAAGCCTTCCAGGTCAGGCATCTGCTGGTTCGAGACTTTGCGATCCGGCAGCTTCTGCGTGGTACTGATATTCACCACGGCAGGCGAAGCCTGCTCCACCAATTGGGTGAAGTCAGGCAGCTCGGCCGCTTGCGCGGACACTGCCTGACCCAGCACCAATACCGTGGCGACTATGGTTAGGTAAGACTTCAAACGTGGTATCGACATACAGCTCCCGTTACGACGAGCAGGGTTGAGCGACAGGGTTCAAGAAACGCCGAAAACTTCGACCGGCATTTTTGTTCCGCGAACAAAATAAGGTCAGAGCCGACAAGCTCTGACCTATAAAAAACATGGGGATTTTTTGCAAGTGAAAATACTGATCCAGAAATTTCATGCTCTCAGCCCCCAACCGCGCAAAGGCTCACATTGAAAGGTCAGGATGAACATAGGATTAACGACTCATGGCTTGGCGGCGGTCTTTTCGCCGCGCACCGACAGCGCGATGCGTTCGGCGGTGCCGATGGGGATTTCGCCTACAACCGTCACCATGACTTCGCCATCGACCGTGTTCAGACGGCGCGACACGGCCACAGTTGGGCCAAGCTGCGTGCGTGTTTCGCTCACACTCGCACCGTCGGTGGACTCAAGAAACACTGAGAAACGTGCAAGCCCGTCGTCGTACATCAGACTGTCGACAGTGGCGTGGGTCTGAGTATCTTTTCGCGAGACGCTGTTGGTGAGCTGAAAACCTGGAGGCAACCAGTCCAGATGCCATGCGTGGGTGGCGGGCACCTCGGGTGCTTTGGTGCTGGAAACAGCCACAGGTGAGCATTCGCTGCTGGGCAGTAAGTCACGATCTGATGGCGCAGCCGAAGTGTTCAGTCGAGTGAACTGGAAGCGCTCCAACAACTGACCCTGCTCATTGAGTAACAGGGACTTTAGCGGCAGCGCGGTTTCACGATCCAGGTGCAACTCAAAGCCATATCGGTATTGATCACGGGGAGTAATCGACACAATCACCGCATTCCGACCGGCCACGCGAGATTTGCCAATGACGGCCAGTTCGTAGAATTGAGTTAGTTTTTGCGGATCCAGAGCGCGCGAAGGCGCATCAGGCGAGTTGCCAAGGCCGGCAACCAAGGTGCCACTGACACACTGCGTGCGTCCATCTACGCGCACCAGTTCCTGGGCAGAGCCGTCGAGTTGCAACAGCCGCTCGCGGACGTGACCGTCTTGGACGCGATGCCAGATGTCATGGGTAGAGAAACTGCCGTTACGCTCGTAGACGAACGTACCTGCAAAGCTTTGCTGCTGTTCTGCACGCCCAAGTCGAGTCAGCCAGTCTTGGGCTTCGTCGGCATGGGCGGATAGTGCAAAACAACCACTGAGCAAAAGCGTAAGGAGCGGTATGGCGCGCATAGGGCCCCTTAGCGGTTTAGCGGTTTTCCAGGCTGGCTGCACGAGCGTATGGCAGAGCGCTTTCAGTGCCTTTCAAGGCCGATTCCTGTGCGTGTTGGCGCAGGTAGCCTGGAAGACGCTGGTCCTGCCAGCCGGATTGCCCTTGAAGTACGCCGTTGGCCATAGGGCCGGTGGCATCAGAGCTTTCCTTGTAGCCGGCCAGTACCGCTGGGCCTTTGACTTGCGGACCGGCCATGACCGGTTGCTGAGTCTGCTGGGCCAGTTCGGCACCGGCAATTTCGTCCTGGTTGTACAGGCGAACACCGGCCAACACGGCAACAGTCACCGAGGCAGCTACTGCCAGGCGACCCAGGCTACGCCATGGACCACGAGCAGCTTTTGCCGGAACGGCTTCATCGGCCAACGCGGCAGAAACGGCCGCAGCAATATCCAGACGAGGGATTAAAAGATCCTTGTGCATCACCGCCCGAGCGACTTGGTAACGAGACCAGGTATCACGGGTTTCGGCATCATCAAATGCGTTGAGCACTCGACGAAGTTCCAGTTCATCCGCTTCGTTATCCATCACTGCGGACAGCGATTCCTGCAGGGCATCACGACTCATGGCGGTTCCTCTCTTGGCTGTCGCCGCTGTCTTTAGTTTTCCTGCAACAACGGTTGCAAGGCTTTGTCGATGGCTTCCCGGGCCCGGAAAATCCGTGACCTTACAGTCCCCACCGGACATTGCATGACGCTCGCAATGTCTTCGTAACTGAGACCATCGAATTCACGTAAAGTTAACGCCGTACGCAAATCTTCTGGCAGTTGCTGAATAGTGCGATGAACGGTGCCCTCGATCTCGTCGCGCAGCAAAGCACGTTCCGGCGACTCGAGATCTTTGAGGCCGTGATCACCATCGTAAAATTCTGCATCTTCTGAACTTACATCACTGTCCGGTGGGCGGCGGCCGCGAGACACCAGATAGTTCTTCGCCGTGTTAATGGCGATGCGGTACAGCCACGTGTAAAACGCACTGTCACCGCGAAAATTGCCAAGTGCACGGTACGCCTTGATAAAGGCTTCCTGTGCAACGTCCTGCGCTTCATGGGTGTCGTGCACAAACCGCACGATCAACCCGAGAATTTTGTGCTGGTATTTCAGCACTAGCAGATCAAATGCTCGCTTGTCGCCACGTTGAACGCGCTCGACCAGCTGCTGATCCTCTTCCTGGGTTAGCATGAACACTCCTCGTTGTACTCGCAGGAGGCTTGCATAACTAAACGATCAGGCTTGCAAACATAGACTAGGACTTCTCGCAAAAGTTCTCCCCCTCCAAGCAAGTTTCCGGCATGCACTGATTTGGCACACACGAAAAACGCAGCACGGGCTAGGCCGGCTGCGCGAATAATCTTGTCGCCGGTTTTCTGACGCGTCCAATGCTCCCGACGGGCCAATAAACTCAACGTTTTCCCAGCTTTCGGGCAACCTGCTATTGAGTCGGGGCTCATGCAAAAAGTTCCCATCTCAATAGCCGGCCCATATGACCCAGCTGTGCACCGTAATTTCACATTGCCACGAATGCCCGGCTATTGTGCCGCTCCCCCCCTCTATATACTAGTGGCCCGTGTGACCCTTTGATTCGCCGATCCAGGCGTCCTGTTTGCGCCAGCCCTTTGGATCGCTTTTTGCGGAATCCTTCAAATGAGCCAACAGTTTCAACACGATGTTCTGGTGATCGGTAGCGGTGCGGCCGGCTTGAGCCTGGCACTCACCCTCCCCAGCCACCTGCGCATTGCGGTCCTGAGCAAGGGCGACCTGGCCAATGGCTCGACATTCTGGGCCCAAGGCGGTGTCGCCGCGGTACTGGACGACACCGACACAGTGCAATCCCACGTCGAAGACACCCTTAACGCCGGCGGCGGCCTGTGCAACGAGGACGCGGTGCGCTTCACCGTCGAGCATAGCCGCGAAGCCATCCAATGGCTGATCGACCAGGGCGTGCCGTTCACCCGCGACGAACACGCGGGCAGCGATGACGGCGGATTCGAGTTCCACCTGACCCGCGAAGGTGGCCACAGCCATCGCCGCATCATCCACGCCGCCGATGCTACTGGCGCCGCCATCTTCAAGACCCTGCTCGAGCAAGCCCGCCAACGCCCCAACATCGAATTGCTGGAGCAACGCGTCGCCGTCGACCTGATCACCGAAAAGCGCCTGGGCCTGGATGGCGAACGCTGCCTCGGCGCCTACGTGCTCAACCGCGCCAGTGGCGAAGTGGACACCTACGGCGCACGCTTCACCATTCTCGCCTCAGGCGGTGCCGCCAAGGTCTACCTCTATACCAGCAACCCCGACGGCGCCTGCGGTGACGGTATCGCCATGGCCTGGCGTTCAGGCTGTCGGGTGGCCAATCTGGAATTCAACCAGTTCCACCCCACCTGCCTGTATCACCCGCAAGCCAAGAGCTTCCTCATCACCGAAGCCCTGCGCGGTGAAGGTGCGCACCTGAAACTTCCCAACGGCGAGCGCTTCATGCAGCGCTTCGACCCCCGCGCCGAACTGGCGCCACGGGATATCGTGGCCCGCGCCATCGACCACGAAATGAAGCGCCTGGGCATCGACTGCGTCTACCTCGACATCAGCCACAAACCCGAAGCCTTCATCAAGACGCACTTTCCCACCGTCTATGAGCGCTGCCTGGCGTTCAACATCGATATCACCAAAGGCCCGATCCCGGTGGTCCCGGCCGCGCACTACACTTGCGGTGGCGTGATGGTCGACCAACACGGTCGCACCGACGTGCCCGGCCTGTATGCGATCGGCGAAACCAGCTTCACCGGCCTGCACGGCGCCAATCGCATGGCCAGCAACTCGCTGCTCGAATGTTTCGTCTACGCACGCTCGGCGGCCACCGACATCCTTGAACAGCTACCCCGCATCCCGGTGCCCGCTGCCCTGCCGCGCTGGGACGCCAGCCAGGTGACCGACTCCGACGAAGACGTGATCATCGCCCACAACTGGGACGAACTGCGGCGCTTCATGTGGGACTACGTAGGCATTGTGCGCACCAATAAGCGCCTGGCACGGGCTCAACACCGCGTACGTTTGCTACTGGACGAAATCGACGAGTTCTACAGCAACTACAAAGTCAGCCGCGATCTGATCGAGTTGCGCAACCTGGCCCAGGTTGCCGAGTTGATGATCCGCTCAGCCATGGAACGCAAGGAAAGCCGCGGCCTGCATTACACCCTCGACTACCCGCAGATGCTGCCCGAAGCCCGCGACACTATTCTGGTGCCAGCCACCTACGGCGACTGAACTTCAAGCGCACCCGCAGGCGCCGGTGCACATCGGCGACCTGCGAATCCATCGGTACGCAAACAGAACGCACCCACCACTCGCCCTGCACCCGATAGCGCAGCACCACGATCAGCGGCAACGCCAGGCTGTCCGGACGCAGCTGTACGCTGTGCCAGCCGCGCTCGGCACTGAACAATTGCCAGCCATCTTCGTCACGGCGCAGGCCACGAATCGACGAACGGTGAGTCAGCAGGATATGACGCGGCAACACCCAGGCGGCATGCGCCAGGCACAGCAGAATGCCAAGGCTTGCGAAGGGCAAATCAATAATCAACAAGGCACCCAGCGCGAACGCTTGGGCAAACAGATACGCCGCCAGCAACAGCCGAGAGGCCTGCCAGCGGCATTCGAAGCGATTACTTGGGCTGGACACGATCCAGGATCATCCGAACCATGCGCTGCAACTCCGGGTCTTCAGATTCGGCGCGTTCCATGAACCAACCGAACATGTCCTGGTCTTCGCACGTCAGCAGCCGCACATAGAGATCGCGGTCTACCTTATCCAGCGTCGCGTACACTTCTTTAGTGAACGGCACCAGCAACACATCCAACTCCAGCATGCCACGGCGGCTGTGCCAGTAGAGGCGGTTGATTTCTACATCTTCGACCATGGACTGCTCCTCAAATAGCGCGCAAGTATACAGGCCCAACGGCAGCGGAACACTCGGCTTTGGTCGCCCCATACGGAAACTATCCATTTGCCGGGCGCCCCTCTATGATGCACGCATGACTTTTTGACCTGCGAAGACCCATGGCCGACTCTGCATTTTTCTGCCCCCTGACACACGAAGGCGTCCTTGCCGTCCGCGGCTCCGACGCCGCCAAGTTCCTGCAAGGGCAACTGACCTGCAACCTCAATTACCTGAGCGACACCCAGGCCAGCCTTGGCGCGCGTTGTACGCAAAAAGGCCGCATGCAGTCGAGTTTTCGCATCCTGCTGCAAGGTGACGGCGTGTTGCTGGCCATGGCCACTGAGCTGCTCGAACCGCAACTGGCAGACCTGAAGAAATACGCGGTGTTCTCCAAATCCAAACTCACCGACGAAAGCGCCGCCTGGGCACGCTTTGGCCTGTCGAATGCGGATCAAACCCTGGCCACCCTTGGGCTTGAGCTGCCAACTGAAACCGACAGCGTGGTGCGCACCGACACATTGATTGCCATTCGTGTCTCCCAGAACCGCGCCGAACTCTGGGTGCCTGCCGAACACGCCGAAGGCGTACGCCAGCAATTGGCCAGCCAACTGCAACAAGCTGACTTGAATGACTGGTTGCTCGGCCAGATCCGCGCCGGCATCGGCCAGGTCATGCCGCAGACCCGCGAACTGTTTATCCCGCAGATGCTTAACCTGCAGGCCGTAGGCGGCGTCAGCTTCAAAAAAGGCTGCTACACCGGCCAGGAAATCGTCGCGCGCATGCAGTACCTGGGCAAACTCAAGCGTCGCCTGTATCGCCTGAGCCTCAATGCGGCGCAATTGCCCGAGCCAGGCACTCCGCTGTTCTCGCCCAACCATAACAGCGCGATCGGCGAAGTCGTCATCGCGGCAAAAGCTGACCATTCCATTGAACTTCTGGCCGTGCTGCAAGCCGAAGCTGCCGACAGCGGCGATGTGCACGTCGGCACCCTGGAAGGCCCCGGCTTACAACTGCTCGACCTGCCGTACCTACTGGATCGAGATAAAGAGATCCAGCGTTAATCGCCGCACCTTTTTGCAACACCCTAGAGAGCATGAATGAACAAGCTGGCGGAAAAAGTCCAACAGGCTTTGGTAACGGCCATCGACAACGATGACCTGGTTCTGCCGACATTACCGGAAGTGGCCTTGAACATTCGTCAGGCCGCGGAAGACCCGGAGATCAGCATCAGCCACTTGAGCAAAGTGATCGGTCGCGATACCGCGCTGTCGGCGCGCCTGATCAAAGTGGTGAACAGCCCGCTGCTACGCGCAACCCAGGAAGTCACTGATCTGCATACCGCCATCACGCGGCTGGGCACCAACTACAGCAGCAACCTGGCCATCGGTCTGGTCATGGAACAGATCTTCCACGCCCGCTCCGAAGTCGTCGAACTAAAAATGCGCGAAGTGTGGCGCCGCAGCCTGGAAGTGGCAGGCGTGAGTTATGCCTTGTGCCGCAACCACAGCCACCTCAAGCCGGACCAGGCCGCCCTCGGCGGGCTGGTGCATCAGATTGGCGTGCTGCCGATCCTCACCTACGCCGAAGACCGTTACGAGCTGTTGGCCGACCCGGTCAGCCTCAACCATGTCATCGACAGTATTCACCCGTTGCTGGGTGACAAACTGCTGGGTGTGTGGGATTTCCCGGAAATGCTGGCCAAGCTGCCGGGGCAGTACCTGGATTTGGAGCGTGACTCCCCAAGCCTGGACTACATCGACGTGGTGCAAATCGCCGTACTGTATTGCCACCGAGGCACCGCGCATCCATTGGCCAACGTAGACGTTACCAGCCTGCCGGCGCTCAAGAAGCTGCGCATCGACCCCTACAGCGAAACATTGCGTGCCGAGCTGGATGAAGCGCGCTCGATGTTCTATTGACTACCCCGCGATAAAACTCACCCGCACCTTCAACCCCGCCAATTCACCATCATGCAGGCTGATCTGCGCCAAATGCGCCCGGCAGATCTCGCCGACAATCGCCAGCCCCAAGCCCGAGCCCATGCCCTGCTGGCTGCGGCGGTAGAAACGTTCGAAAACCCGGTCCCGCTCATCCAGCGGGATGCCTGGGCCGTCATCTTCAACTTCCAGGATCGCCGGCGCGGTCACCCGCAGAATCACGTTCCCGCCCGATGGGGTGTGGGCCAGGGCGTTATCCACCAGGTTGCTCAGCAGTTCATTCAGCAAGGTCGGCTCACCGCGCAGCCACACCGGTTCGTCCGCCTCCAATGCCAGGGCAACGCCCCGCGCGTGGGCCAGCGGCGCCATGGCCATGCCCAGTTCCCGCGCCAGCTGGCTGAGGTCAAGCAATTGCGCACCGCCCTCGGCAATCGCCCGCGCGCCGTTTTCGATGCGTGCCAGGGACAGCAATTGGTTGGCCAAGTGGGTCAGACGGTCGGTGCCTTGAGCGGCGGTTTCCAAGGTACTGCGCCACGTCGCCGGGTCGCTGCTGCGCAGGCCCAGCTCAAGCCGGGCCTTGAGCGCCGCCAGCGGGGTGCGCAATTCGTGGGCGGCGTCGGCGATAAACTGCGCCTGGCGCTCGAACTGGCCGCGCAAGCGCTCGGTGAAATGATTGAGCGAGCGCACTAACGGGCCGAACTCATGCTGCACCTCCACCAGCGGCAGCGGGCGCAAATCATCGGACTGGCGTTCTTCCACGGCGGTGCGCAGGCGTTCCAGCGGGCGCAGTGCCGCACTCACGGCAAACCACACCAGCAATAACGCACCGACCGCCAACATGCCCAGGCGCAGCAAAGTGTCGGCCATCAGGCTGCGGGCCATGCTTTCGCGGGCTTCGTCAGTTTCCGCCACGCGAATTTCCGCCATGCCGTTCATGTTCGGCTCTGATACCGCCTTGAGCAGGCTGACCACCCGCACATGCTGGCCCTGGTACATGGCGTTGTAGAACCGCGCCAACGCCGGGTAATCATCGGTGCGCGGCGTGCCCGGCGGTGGGCCAGGGAGGTTTTCGTAGCCGGAGATCAATTTTCGATCGATGTCATTGACCTGATAATAGATCCGCCCGGCACTGTCGTAGGCGAAGGTATCCAGCGCCACATACGGCACATTGGCACTCAGGGTGCCGTCCACCTGGGTCAACCCGGCGGCGATGGTGCGCGCAGAAGCCAGCAAAGTGCGGTCATAGGCGGTGTCGGCGGCTTCGCGGCCATTCCAGTAAGCACTCATGCCGCTGGCGAGCATCAGCACCACCAGCAGCAGCGCCAGGTTCCACAGCAGCCGCCAGCGCAGGCTGCTGGGCTTATGCATCACGGGCTTCCAGCAAATAGCCAAGGCCACGGAAGGTCACGATGGCGATGGGCTGGCCGTCGAGCTTCTTGCGCAGGCGGTGCACGTAGATTTCAATCGCGTCGGGGCTGGCTTCCTCGTCCAGGCCGAACACCTGGGAGGCCAGTTGCTCCTTGCTCATCACGCGGCCGGGCCGCGCGATCAGCGCCTCAAGCACCGCCTGCTCGCGAGAGGTCAACGTCATCAGCTCGCCGCCCACGGTGAAACGCCGGGTATCCAGGTCGTAGACCAGCACGCCGCACGCCTGCTGACGTTCACCGCCCAGCACACTGCGGCGCAACAGCGCCTTGACCCGCGCTTCCAGCTCGGTCAACTCGAAGGGCTTGGCCAGGTAGTCATCAGCGCCCAGGTTCAGGCCATGCACACGGTCTTTTACATCACTGCGCGCCGTCAACATCAACACTGGCAGATTTTTCCCACGCGCCCGCAGACGCGCCAACACCTCAAAACCATCCATGCGCGGCAGCCCCACATCGAGAATCACCACCGCATATTCCTCGCTGCTCAAGGCCAGGTCCGCGGCCACGCCGTCGTGCAGTACGTCGACGGTCAAACCCGTGCTCTTGAGCGCTTGGGCAACACTTTCGGCGAGTTGCAGATGGTCTTCAACCAAGAGGACACGCATGGATTTTCACCTCGTTCGGGCATGGTCGACGCCACGCTTTGGCGGGCAGTTTACAGGCGCCGCCTGCCCTGTGAAGCCCGAAAACATTGAAAGGCAGCTGAAAGGTTAGTGAAAGCTTCGCCCTTTAGCATCCTGCAACGGTGGGTAATGCCCGCCGAGCTACCTGATCCGTAGCGATCGAAAAACGCCTCGAAGCGTTTTCGCCAAAATAAGAACAATAACGGAGTACACCACGATGCTGTCGACACAGCCCCAGGCTTGCCCGCCTGTGCGTTTTTCCCGTCTTGCCAAGACCGCCCTTGCCAGTGCCACCGCCCTTGCCGGCTTTTCGCCGCTTGCCCAGGCTGCCTTCTTTGAAGACAGTAGCGCGACCCTGGAAACCCGCAATATGTACTTCAACCGCGACTTTCGCGACGGCACCAGCGCGCAGCAATCCAAGCGCGACGAATGGGCTCAGGGCTTCATGCTCAACCTGCAATCGGGCTACACCGACGGCACCGTCGGCTTTGGTGTGGACGCGCTGGGCATGCTTGGGGTCAAGCTCGACTCCAGCCCCGACCGCACAGGTTCTGGCTTGCTGCCCACTGACAACGGCCGCGCTGTCGACGACTACGCCAAACTCGGCCTGACCGGCAAAGTGAAGATCTCCGCCACCGAACTCAAGATCGGTGCGCTGATCCCCGAACTGCCGACCCTCAAGCCCAACGACGGCCGCATCCTGCCGCAGACCTTCAACGGTGGCTTGCTGACCTCCAAAGAATTCAAGAACCTGGTGTTTACCGGCGGCCGCCTGGACAAAACCAAAGACCGCGATTCCACCGACTACGAAGAAATCGCCCTCAATAACAAGAACAGCCGTTTCGTCAGCGGCGCTACCGGCAAGCACTTCAACTTCGGCGGCGTTGACTACAAGTTCGCCGACAAGATCACCGGCAGTTACCACTTCGCCCAACTCGATGACGTGTACCGCCAGCACTTCCTCGGCCTGGTTGCCTCGCGCCCACTCGGCCCCGGCACCTTCGGCACCGACCTGCGCCTGGCCATCAGTGATGACACGGGCGCGGCCCATGGCGGCAAGATCGACAACAGATCGCTCAACGGCCTGTTCAGCTATGCCCTCAATGGCCATAAGCTCAGCGCCGGCTACCAGCACATGTCCGGCGACAGCGCCTTTCCGTATGTGGATGGGGCCGACCCGTACCTGGTCAACTTCGTACAGATCAACGACTTTGCCGGCGCCGAAGAACGCTCCTGGCAAGCGCGTTACGACTACGACTTCGCCAAGCTGGGCATTCCCGGCTTGAGCTTCATGAGCCGTTACCTGTCGGGTGACAACATCAAGCTCAAGAACGGTGAGACCGGCAAGGAGTGGGAACGCAACAGCGAGATCCGCTACATCGTACAAAGTGGCACGTTCAAGGATGTCGCGTTTCGCCTGCGTAATGCCACGTACCGTTCCAACTACTCGGCCCGTGATGCGGATGAAGTACGCGTGCTGGTCAGCTATAGCGTCGCACTTTGGTAGTAGCCCCTAAATAACAACAAGACGGAGATTCAAATGACCTATTCACTGCGTAAATTGGCCCTCGCCGCCGGCTGCATGTTGTTCGCCGGCCAACTGCTGGCCGCCGACGAACCCAAACGCCCGGAATGCATCGCCCCAGCCTCCCCCGGCGGTGGTTTTGACCTGACCTGCAAACTGGCGCAAAGCGCGTTGGTCAATGAGAAGCTGCTGAGTAAACCGATGCGTGTGACCTACATGCCCGGCGGCGTGGGCGCGGTGGCCTATAACGCGGTGGTAGCACAGCGCCCAGCGGACGGCGGCACACTGGTGGCCTGGTCCAGCGGTTCGCTGTTGAACCTGGCCCAGGGCAAGTTCGGCCGTTTTGATGAAAGCGCCGTGCGTTGGTTGGCAGCGGTCGGCACCAGCTACGGTGCCATCGCAGTGAAAAGCGATTCGCCCTACAAGACCCTCGACGATCTCGTCAAAGCCTTGAAGAAAGATCCGGGCAGCGTGGTGATCGGTTCCGGCGGCACCGTAGGCAGCCAGGACTGGATGCAAACCGCCCTGATCGCCAAGGCCGCCGGCATCAACCCGCGCGAACTGCGTTATGTCGCCCTCGAAGGCGGCGGTGAAATCGCCACCGCCCTGCTCGGCGGCCACATCCAGGTGGGCAGCACCGACATCTCCGACTCCATGCCGCACATCCTCAGCGGTGACATGCGCCTGCTAGCGGTGTTCGCCGAAGAGCGCCTGGACGAGCCGGAAATGAAGAACATTCCGACCGCCAAAGAGCAAGGCTACGACATCGTCTGGCCAGTGGTCCGCGGTTTCTACCTCGGGCCAAAAGTCAGCGATGCCGACTACGCCTGGTGGAAAGAAGCGTTCGACAAACTGCTGGCCTCCGAAGAGTTCGCCAAGCTGCGTGACCAGCGCGAGCTGTTCCCGTTTGCCATGACCGGCCCGGAGCTCGACACCTACGTGAAGAAACAGGTGGCTGACTACAAAGTGCTGGCCAAAGAGTTCGGCCTGATCCAGTAATCGCCCCTCTTTTGCACGGCTGCGCCCTCTTTAACGGGCGGCGCGGCCCAGGAGTTCCACATGCTCTTACAACGCATTTTCGCCTCGGTGATGCTGCTGGTCTGCGCCGGCCTGGCACTGATGGCCTGGCCGTATCAGGCGGCGTTTTCCTACGAGCCGGTCGGCCCACGTGCCTTTCCGCTGCTGATGCTCGGCCTGATGAGCCTGGGCCTGATCTACATGATCTTTCGCCCGCAGCCAACCAAGCACACCGAAGAAGAACCCGCGCTGGACCGCGAAACCCTGATCAAGATCAGCCTTTGCGTCGCGCTGCTGATCGTGTTTGCCGGCACTTTCGAGCCCTTGGGCTTCATCCTCAGCAGCATGTTGATCGGTATTCCGATGGCACGCCTGTATGGCGGCCGCTGGTTGCCCAGCGTAGTGATCGTCACCCTCATGGCTATCGGCCTGTACCTGCTGTTCGACAAGGCCATGGATGTACCGCTGCCCCTCGGCCTGCTTGAAGTTCTGGAGAACTGATATGGATACGTTCAGCTATTTGGGCCAGGGCTTCGGCGTTGCACTGACCCCTTACAACCTGGTGACCGCGCTGTGTGGCACCTTGATCGGCACCGTGGTCGGCCTGTTGCCAGGCCTGGGCCCGATCAACGGCGTGGCCTTGTTGATCCCCATCGCGTTCGCGTTGGGCCTGCCGCCGGAATCGGCGCTGATCCTGCTCGCGGCTGTGTACCTGGGCTGCGAATACGGCGGCCGTATCAGCTCGATCCTGCTCAACATCCCGGGCGAAGCTTCTACCGTAATGACTACCCTCGACGGCTACCCGATGGCCCGCAAAGGCCTGGCCGGTGTGGCGTTGTCGCTGTCGGCATGGAGTTCGTTCATCGGCGCGTTTATCGCCACCTGCGGCATGGTGCTGTTTGCGCCGCTGCTGGCCAAATGGGCGATTGCCTTCGGCCCGGCGGAATATTTCGTACTGATGGTGTTCGCGATTGTCTGCCTGGGCGGCATGGCCGGTGACAAACCGCTGAAGACGTTTGTTGCAGCGCTGATCGGCCTGTTCCTCTCGGCCGTGGGCATCGATGCCAACAGCGGCGTGTACCGTTTTACCGGCGACAACATCCACCTCACCGACGGCATCCAGTTTGTGGTGTTGGTACTGGGCCTGTTCTCCATCAGCGAAATCCTGTTGCTGCTGGAAAAAACCCACCGTGGCCAGGAAGCCGTGAAAACCACTGGGCGCATGATGTTCAACGTCAAGGAAGCCGCATCAGTGTTTGTCGTGAACATTCGTTGCGGCGTGCTCGGCTTTATCATGGGTGTCTTGCCGGGTGCCGGCGCGACCTTGGCCAGTGCCGTGGCCTACATGACCGAGAAGCGCATCGCCGGCGCCTCGGGCGAATTCGGTAAAGGTGACAAACGCGGTCTGGCTGCACCGGAAACTGCGATCGGCGCGGCCGCTTGTGGCGCTCTGGTCCCCATGTTGACTCTCGGCGTGCCAGGTTCTGGCACCACCGCAGTGATGATCGGCGCCCTGTCGCTGTACAACATCACCCCCGGCCCGCTGCTGTTCCAACAACAACCGGACATCGTCTGGGGCCTGATCGCTTCGTTGTTTGTCGCCAACATCATGCTGGTGATCCTCAACATCCCGATGATCCGCATCTTCACGCGCATCCTCGCCGTGCCGAACTGGGCGCTGGTGCCGGTGATCGCCATCATCACCGCCATCGGTGTGTACGCGGTTCACGCCACCACCTTCGACCTGTTCCTGATGGTCGGCATCGGCATCTTCGGTTACATCCTGCGCAAGCTGGACTTCCCGCTGTCGCCGGTACTGCTGGGCTTTATCCTCGGTGGCCTGATGGAGCAGAACCTGCGCCGCGCGCTGTCGATCTCCAACGGTGCGCTGGAAATCCTCTGGTCCAGCCCGATCACCTTTGGCGTGTGGGTACTGACGGCGATCATGTTGTTCGTGCCGCTGCTGCGTATCTGGCGTAAACGTGCCCAACAGCGTCGCGCCCTGGCCGATGTCTGAGGTCACCTTTAAACAATGGTGGGCAACACCGCTGGTCGGCCTGGCCGGCGGTTACCTGGCCAGCCTCGTCGGCTGGCCTTTGCCCTATATGGTCGGCTCGTTGCTGGCGATTATCCTGGTGCGTTGCCTCACGCCGTGGCAGTTGGCGGAGATTCCCGGCGGGCGCAAATGTGGCCAATGGGTGGTAGGCATCGGCATCGGGCTGCACTTCACACCGGTGGTGATCGAACAGGTAATGAGCCACTTCGGGCTGATTTTCTTCGGTGCGCTGATCACCAGCCTGTCGAGCGTGGTCGGCGTGTGGTTAATGCGCCGCAGCGGCGAAGACCGCGCCACCGCGTTTTTCTCCAGCATGCCGGGCGGTTCCGGTGAAATGGTCAATCTCGGCGCCCGCAACGGCGCAGTGCTCAGCCGTGTCGCAGCGGGGCAAAGTTTGCGTGTGCTGGTGGTGGTGCTGTGTGTGCCGGCGATCTTCAAGTACTTGCTCGAAGGCGGTACGCCGCAGTTTCACCCGGCGCCAGTGAGTTGGGGTTGGCTGGCGCTGCTGTTCCCGCTGGGCGCGCTGGTGGCCTGGGGCTGGCAGCGTTTACGTCAGCCAAACCCGTGGTTGTTCGGGCCACTGTTGGTCAGCGCGACTGCCAGTGTTGTCTGGGACTTGCATTACGGCCTGCCGGACGGCGGCAGCCAGATCGGCCAGTGGCTGATCGGTAGCGGCCTGGGCTGCCACTTCAACCGTCAGTTCTTCCGTCGTGCGCCGTCGTTCATGGGCCGTACCTTGATCGGCACCGCCTTGACCATGGCGCTTGCGACGTTGGCGGCGGTGGGCTTGAGCGCGCTGACGCAGCTGGATTTGCGCTCACTCACCCTGGGCATGATGCCGGGCGGCATTGCCGAAATGAGCCTCACGGCAGAGACTTTGCAGCTATCGGTGCCGCTGGTAACGGCGATGCAAGTGATGCGCTTGTTGTTTGTGCTGTTTTTGGCTGAGCCGTTGTTCAGGCACTGGAATCGTCAGCCGGAAAAAATCTAAGCCTTCAAAAAATTCCAATGTGGGAGCTGGCTTGCCTGCGATAGCGGTGGTTCAGTCAATAAATGTATCGGCTGACAGACCGTCATCGCAGGCAGCCAGCTCCCACATTAGTTTGTGACTAACCTTTAGAGTGGCGGCAACCGCCACTCAATCGGCGTCTCGCCATTCTGCTCAAGAAACTTGTTGGTACGACCGAAGTGCCCACACCCCAAAAACCCGCGATACGCCGACAGCGGCGACGGGTGCACCGAGGTCAGCACCAGGTGCTTGGTCGCATCCACCAGCTTTTGCTTGCCTTGCGCATGGGCGCCCCACAACAGGAACACCAGGTGCGGCTGGTGCTCGCTGACCACTTCGATCACACGATCGGTAAAGAACTGCCAACCCTTGCCCGCGTGGGCATTGGCATTCGCGCGCTCCACGGTCATGGTGGTGTTGAGCATCAGCACGCCCTGTTCGGCCCAGCTTTGCAGGCAGCCGTGGTTGGGAATGTCGATGTTCAGGTCGCGCTTGAGTTCTTTGTAGATATTGACCAGCGACGGCGGCGTTGGCACGCCCGGTTGTACCGAGAAGCACAAGCCATGAGCCTGGCCGGGGCCGTGGTACGGGTCCTGGCCGAGGATCACCACCTTGACCTTGTCCAAAGGCGTTGAATTGAGCGCGTTGAAAATCAACGGGCCAGGCGGGTAAATCTCTTTGCCGGCGGCATGTTCCTGGCGCAGGAACTCGCGTAGTTCGGCCATGTAGGGCTTGTCGAACTCATCCCGCAGGGCGTGTTTCCAGCTGGGTTCGAGTTTGATGCGGTCGCCTTCGGTCATGGTGTGTTCATCGTGTAAAAAAGAATGGGCGAACCCTAGGAAAGCCGACCCCGCTTGTCAATTGATCTGACACATCATCGGCACTTTCCTTTGAAGCGTTCATACTGAACCTTCACTTTCTCGATTGAGGTCACGATGAACCTGCACTTCGAAGAGCTGACCGGCAGCGACGGTGCCCGCCTCGGCATCGCCAGCCTGGACGCGGAAAAATCCCTCAACGCACTGTCCCTGCCCATGATCCTGGCCTTGGACGAACGCCTGGAGGCCTGGGCCAAAGACCCGAATATCGTGTGTGTACTGCTGCGCGGCAATGGCTCCAAAGCCTTTTGCGCCGGTGGCGAAGTCCGCAGCCTGGCCCAGGCCTGCCGTGAATTCCCCGGCGAAGTGCCCGCCCTGGCCGCGCAGTTCTTCGCCGCTGAATACCGCCTCGACTACCGCCTGCACACCTACCCCAAACCGCTGATCTGCTGGGGCCACGGCTATGTATTGGGCGGGGGTATGGGCCTGCTGCAGAGCGCTTCGGTGCGTATCGTCACACCGAGCAGCCGCCTCGCCATGCCCGAGATCAGCATCGGCTTGTACCCGGATGTGGGGGCCAGTTGGTTCCTGTCGCGGTTACCGGGCAAGCTGGGGTTATTCCTTGGCCTCACCGGCGCCCATATCAACGGCCGCGATGCGTTGGACCTGGGCCTGGCCGACCGTTTCCTGCGCGATGACCAGCAGGAAGCGTTGATAGATGGCCTGCTGCAATTGAACTGGCAGGAACAAACCGCGATGCAGCTCAACAGCCTGCTCAAGGCGCTCGCCCAGGAAGCCGTCGACCAGCAACCCGAAGCGCAATGGCTGCCGCGCCGTGCGCAGATCGACGAATGGCTGGATGTGGCTGATGTGCGCTGTGGCTGGCGCGCCTTGAGCCCGTTACGTGAGCACGCCGACCCGCTGTTGGGCCGCGCCGGCAAAAACCTGAGTGAAGGCTGCCCGCTGACCGCGCACCTGGTGTGGGAGCAGATCCAGCGGGCGCGGCACCTGTCGTTGGCCGAGGTGTTCCAGATGGAATACACCCTGAGCCTCAATTGCTGCCGTCACCCGGAGTTTGCCGAAGGCGTGCGGGCACGGTTGATCGATAAGGACCAGACGCCCCATTGGCATTGGCCGGATATCAATACCATTCCCGACGCCGTGGTCGAAGCGCACTTTCACAAGGCTTGGGAAGGACGGCACCCGCTGGCGGATTTATCCGATATCTAGCGGTGCCCCCCACCATGCCCACCGCCTCGGTTGCCGCCCTGGTTATGCCCACCACCATTGCCCCAACGGTTACCACCGCCCCAACCCTGGTTCGGATACGGCCGGTAACCGGGCCGTGGGTAGTAGCGCGGCGCCGGCTGGTAATAACGCGGCGCCGAATAATAGCGCGGCGGCGGCGCGTAATAGCTGCGTCCGTATTGGTAGTAAGCAGGGCCGCCGTAGTAATAAGCGGGCGTCGGTGCGGTGTAGACCTCGGAGCGGTAGTAAGTGGCACCACCGTCGTAATAGGGCACGCACGCGGAAAGGGTCAGGCCAAATAAAGCGCTAAGCAGCAGTCGTCGATACATGGCGGCCTCCTGGACCGCTGGGGAGCACCTTCAGCGACGCTGAAGGGCGGCATTCGTGTTTCAATGAATGACGAAATATCTGACATCAAAAACCGAATCTGGTGCGTTTTTGACACAGTTTGAAATACCTGTTTCGGACGAACTGAACGCCTCATTGCAGTGCGACGGCGCACCAGCACAACGCACGTCAGCGCACCAACCAACCACCACCTCGCTGCAACCCCGCGCCCTAGAGGCCCACCCACCACTTGGCACGACTCTCGCTTTAGCAAGCCTGTGCAGGATTCATCACAGGTTCGCGGCACCACAATTTGCAATGGCCGACTAGGGTTCCGGCTCGCTTGAAAAGCGAGTGGCTGGTCCGAGAGTTGGCGACCTCCAGTTGAGGTTACACGGCGGGATAAAAGCCCGGGAGACAAGCCACCGTTCACGGTGCCGCGTTGCTCCTGCTCGCCCATGTTCAACTGGAGAAGCCCCATGCCCACAATCCGTTTACCCGCCCTGCTCGCCGCCGCCTTCACCGCCGTGCTGAGCTTTCAAACCCAAGCCGCGACCAAAGACCACTTCAGTGTGTGCTGGACTATCTATGCCGGCTGGATGCCGTGGGAATACGCCGGCAGCCAAGGCATCCTCGACAAGTGGGCCAAGAAGTACGGCATCAAGATCGACATGGTGCAGCTCAATGACTATGTCGAGTCCATCAACCAATACACCGCCGGCCAGTTCGACGGCTGCACCATGACCAACATGGACGCCCTGACCATTCCCGCCGCCGGTGGTGTGGACAGCACCGCGCTGGTGGTCAGCGACTTTTCCAACGGCAATGATGGCGTGGTGATCAAGGGCACCGGCAAGACCGTGGCCGACCTCAAGGGCATGAACGTCAACCTGGTGGAACTCTCGGTGTCCCACTACCTGCTCGCCCGCGCCCTGGAATCCGCTGATCTCACCGAAAAAGACCTCAAAGTCGTCAACACCTCCGACGCCGACATCGCCGCGGCCTTCAACACCGACCAGGTGCAAGCCGTGACCACCTGGAACCCGATGCTCTCCGAGATCAAGGCTAAACCGGGCGTCACCCAAGTGTTCGACTCCAGCAAAGTGCCCGGCGAAATCATGGACATGATGGTCGTCAACACCCAAACCCTCAAAGACAACCCGGCCCTGGGCAAAGCGCTGACCGGCGCCTGGTTTGAAGTGGTCGCGCTGATGAACGCCAAAAACGCTGCCAGCACCGCGGCGCTTGAACATATGGCCAAGGCCTCCGGCACCGACCTCAAGGGTTTCCAGGCGCAACTGGACACCACCAAGCTGTTCGCCACGCCCAAGGAAGCGCTGGCGTTCGCCACCAGCGCGCAACTGCCCGCCACCCTGCGCAAGGTCGCCGAGTTCTCGTTTAAACACGGCCTGCTCGGCGAAGGGGCCAGGGACGCCAGCGCCGTGGGCATGAGCTTCGCCAATGGCGTAACCAGCGGCGACACCGCCAACCTCAAGCTGCATTTCGACCCCAGCTACGTGCAGATGGCCGCCGACGGCACGCTGTAAGAGGACCCGGCCATGCGCCTGATAAACCGTCACCCGGAACGCTCCAGCCGCCTGCTGTTGGTGCTGCTGCCGTTCGCCCTGCTGCTGTTCGCCTACTTTGTAGGCTCGGCCGAGCGCCTGGCGGATAACCCCAACGACAAACTGCTGCCCAGCGCCGCGCAAATGGGCGACGCGGTGAAACGCCTGGCGTTCAGCGCCGATACGCGTACCGGTGAATATGTGCTGTGGCAAGACAGCGCCTCCAGCCTGCGCCGCCTGGCGATCGGCTTAGGCGTCAGCGCCCTCGCCGGCCTGTGCCTGGGCATCGCCGCCGGCACATTGCCGCTGTTTGGCGCGCCGCTATCGCCCCTGCTCACGGTGCTGTCGATGGTGCCACCTTTGGCGATATTGCCGATTCTGTTCATCGTGTTTGGCCTGGGCGAACTGTCCAAGGTGATGCTGATCGTCATCGGTATCACCCCGGCGCTGGCCCGTGACTTGGAGCAACGCGCGCGGGAAATCCCCGTGGAGGTGCTGGTCAAGGCGCAGACCCTCGGCGCTTCCACCTGGACGTTGATGCTGCGTGTGGTACTGCCGCAACTGCTGCCGCGCTTGCTGATCTCGCTGCGGCTGATGCTCGGCTCGGCGTGGTTGTTCCTGATCGCCGCCGAAGCCATCGCCTCCACCGACGGCCTCGGCTACCGGATCTTCCTGGTGCGCCGCTACCTGGCGATGGACGTGATCTTGCCCTACGTGGTGTGGATCACCCTGCTCGCCTGGCTGATGGATTGGGGCCTCAAAACCCTCACACGGCGTGCGTTCCCCTGGTACGAAGGAGCGCGGCCATGAGTTTTATCAGCGTCAACAATGTGTGGCAGCGCTATGGCGAACAGGTGGTGCTGGAAGGGCTCAACCTGCATGTCGATGAGGGTGAGTTTTGCACCCTGGTCGGCACGTCCGGCTGCGGCAAATCGACCTTCCTGCGCTTGTTGCTGGGCCAGGAAACCGCGAGCAAAGGCCAGATCCTGCTGGACGGCCAACCACTTGCCGGCGAGCCGGATGCCAGCCGTGGCGTGGTGTTCCAGCGTTACTCGGTGTTCCCGCATTTGACGGTGCTGGACAACGTTGCGCTTGGCCTTGAGCTACCGCGCTCGCCGCTGCTGGGACGGCTGTTCGGCAAAGCCAAACAAGACGTACGGGAACAGGCCGCCGCCCTGCTGCAAAAAGTCGGCCTCGGCCACGCACTGGACAAATACCCGGCGCAGCTCTCCGGCGGCATGCAGCAACGCCTGGCCATCGCCCAAGCCCTGATCATGAAACCCCGCGTGTTGCTGCTGGACGAACCCTTCGGCGCCCTCGACCCGGGCATTCGCAAAGACATGCATCAGCTGTTGCTGGCGCTATGGCGCGAAACCCGGCTGACGGTGTTCATGGTCACCCACGACCTCAGCGAAGGTTTCAGCCTCGGCACACGCTTGCTGGTGTTCGACAAAGTCCGTGTCGACCCCCACGCCCCCGGCGCCTATGGCGCGCGCATCACCTACGACATCCCTTTGAACAGCGAGCGCCGCAAAGCGCTGGCCGCCGAACTTGGAGCGACTTGCAAATGACCGATTCCATTCAACTGTTCCCACCCTTCGCCGAAGAAATGCTACCCGGCGGCGGCCACCGCTCCTTTGTACTCAAGCGCGGCCAACTGCTGCGCCTCACGGATATTCGCGGTGGCGCCAACGTCAGCCTGACCCTGCTCAATGCCAATGAAAAAACCGAGCGTCTGAACCTGCCCGACAGCCTCAAATGCCAACACACCGCCAAGCTCACCCGCGGCCACTGCCTGTATTCGGACATGGGCCGCGTGCTGGCCGCCATCACCGCCGACACCTGCGGCTGGAGCGACAGCATCGGCGGCGTGCTGTGCGCCGCCGAGGTCGCTGAAAAGTACGGCCAGGGCCGTTATCAGGAGCTGCGCAACGGCTTCTTTCGCAACGGCACCGACAACCTGTTGGTGGAATTGGGCAAGTGGGGGTTGGGGCTTAGCGACCTGCTGATGACCCTCAACCTGTTCAGCCGGGTCAGCGTTGACGAAGGCGGCGGCCTGCATTTTGTGCCGGGCAATTCCAAAGCCGGCGACTACATCGAACTCTACGCGCCGATGGACACACTCGTGGTGCTGACCGCGCTGCAACACCCGATGGACCCCAACCCGAACTACGCGCCGCAACCGCTGAAACTCAGCTGGATGAACGCCGATTCCAGTGTCGCCGAACACTGCCGCACTTCGCGCCCGGAAAACGAGCGCGGCTTTATCAACACCGACCGCCTGTTCGCCTGAGGAACTGCCATGTCTATCGCACTGAAACAACCCGAGGCAGCCGTGTACCGCGCCATCATTCCCGCCGGCGAACCGTGGCTGATGGAGGTCAAGGCCGGGCAGACCCTGCGCATCCTCGACCTGGAGGGCAACCAGGCCGTCGACACGCTGTTCTACAGCCGCAAAAACCCCAAGGAACGCTACGACGTACAGCGCACATTACGCCGGCAAAACCGCGTGTACCTGAGCACCGGCAGCGTGCTGTATTCCAACCTTGGCCAGCCGATGCTGACCATCGTCGATGACACCTGCGGGCGCCACGACACCCTCGGCGGTGCCTGTGCCCAAGAGAGCAACACCGTGCGCTACGCCCTGGAAAAACGCTACATGCACAGCTGCCGCGACAACTACCTGCGCGCCTGCGCCCACGACGGCCGGCTGGGTAAAGGTGACATCGGGCCGAACATCAATTTCTTCATGAATGTGCCGGTCACCGCCGACGGCGGGCTGACCTTTGAAGACGGTATTTCCGCACCCGGCAAGTACGTTGACCTGCGTGCGGAGATGGACGTGATCGTGCTGATCTCCAACTGCCCGCAACTGAACAATCCATGCAATGGCTACAACCCGACCCCTGCGGAGTTACTGGTATGGAACTGAAAATAAAACGCCTGCGTAAGTGGTTATTCGCCCTGTGCCAGTCCCGAGCCGGGCAATGCATCCGAAAACACTGAAGTTCAAATGTGGGAGCTGGCTTGCCTGCGATAGCGGTCCATCAGCCAACCGATAAGCTGACTGCCCTACCGCCATCGCGGGCAAGCCCGGCTCCCACACTGACCACAGGCACTGCGGACGACCGCAGTGCTCCCTCACTTTGCGGGACGGCCCGCAGGGTTTTGCCATGTTCGAAAAACTCTTGATCGCCAACCGTGGCGCCATCGCCTGCCGCATCCTGCGCACCTTGCGCGAGCTGCAGGTCAAAGGCATCGCCGTCTACGCCGAAGCCGACGCAGCCAGCCTGCATATCCAGCAAGCCGACGAGGCCTACAGCCTCGGCGAAGGCGCGGCGGCGGCCACCTACCTGGCAGTCGAAAAAATCCTCGCCACCGCCAAGGCCTGTGGCGCCAAGGCGATTCATCCTGGCTACGGTTTTCTCTCAGAGAACGCCGCCTTTGCCCAAGCCTGCGAAAATGCGGGGATAGCCTTCGTCGGTCCGACACCCGAACAGCTGCGCGTATTCGGCCTCAAGCACACCGCGCGGGCCTTGGCCAAACACCATCAAATTCCATTATTGGAAGGCACCGAGCTGCTCGACAGCCTCGATACAGCGTTGCTGGCGGCCGAAACCGTGAGCTATCCGGTCATGCTCAAAAGCACCGCAGGCGGCGGTGGCATCGGCATGCGTGTGTGCCGCAATGCGACAGAGCTGAGCGAGTCCTTTGAAGCGGTCAAACGCCTGGGGCAAAACAACTTCAGCGATGCCGGTGTGTTTATCGAGAAATACATCGAGCACGCCCGCCACCTGGAAGTGCAGGTGTTCGGCGACGGTTTGGGCGACGTCATCGCCCTTGGCGTGCGCGACTGTTCCGTGCAACGGCGCAACCAGAAAGTCCTCGAAGAAACACCCGCGCCGAACCTGCCCGACGGCATGGCCGAAGCCTTGTGCACGGCGGCCATCACCCTGGCCAGGGCGGTCAATTACCGCAGCGCCGGCACCGTGGAGTTCATCTTTGACAGCGCTGACGGCCGCTTCTACTTCCTCGAAGTGAACACGCGCCTGCAGGTAGAACACGGCGTCACCGAACAAGTCTGGGGCATCGACCTGGTGCGCTGGATGGTGCAATTGGCGGCGGGTGAACTACCTGCGTTGAGAGATTTGAAGCTGCACCCTCAGGGCCACGCGATTCAGGCGCGGCTGTATGCGGAAGATCCAGGCAAGGATTTCCAGCCGAGCCCAGGCCTGTTAACCCGTGTGGATTTCCCGACGGCTGAAGGTTTGCGGATCGACACCTGGGTGCAAGCCGGTTGCGAAATCCCGCCCTACTTCGACCCAATGATCGCCAAGCTCATCACGTGGGCGCCGACCCGCGAACAGGCGCGTCTGAGTCTGCATCAGGCATTGAGCGACAGCCAGCTCTACGGCGTGGAAACCAACCGCGACTACCTGCGCCAAATCCTGCTGGCCACGCCGTTTGCCAGCGGCCGCCCGTGGACGCGTTGCCTGGAAGGCCTGGTCTACAGCGCCAGCACCTTCGAAGTGCTCAGCGCCGGCACCCAAACCAGTGTGCAGGACTACCCCGGCCGCCTCGGCTACTGGGCCGTCGGTGTGCCGCCCTCCGGGCCGATGGACAGCCGCGCACTGCGCCTGGGCAATCGCCTGCTGGGCAATGACGACGGCGCGGCGGCGCTGGAAATCACCATGAATGGGCCGCTGTTGCGCTTTAATTGCACGGCGGTCGTCGCTGTTACCGGCGCAGCCATCACGCTGTTGCTGAATGACCAACCAGTGCCGATGAACACCGCGTTGCGGATTGAAGCAGGCGCGGTGTTGAGCCTTGGCAGCATCATAGGTGTCGGTGCGCGCAGCTATCTGTGCCTGCGCGGCGGGTTGCAAGTGCCAGATTACCTGGGCAGCAAAAGCACCTTCACCCTCGGCCAGTTCGGCGGGCACGCCGGGCGCGCTTTACGGGCTGGCGATGTGTTGCATTTGCTGCCACTGACAGACGCCGACGCCGGCCAGCAATTGATCGCTGAACCCCTGCCTGCGGTGCGCACGCTGCGGGTGATTTATGGCCCGCACGGCGCGCCGGAATACTTCAAGCCTGAATACATCGACACCTTCTTCGCAACCCAATGGGAAGTGCACTTCAACTCCAGCCGCACCGGCGTGCGACTGATCGGGCCAAAACCTTTATGGGCGCGCACGGACGGTGGCGAAGCGGGGCTGCATCCGTCGAATATCCATGACAACCCCTATGCCATCGGCGCGGTGGATTTCACCGGGGACATGCCCGTGATCCTGGGGCCGGATGGGCCGAGCCTGGGCGGGTTTGTGTGCCCGGTGACGGTGATCGAGGCGGACCTTTGGCAGTTGGGGCAACTCAAGGCGGGTGACAAGCTTCGGTTCGAACCGGTGAACCTGAAAACCGCCCGCGACCTCGCCCTGAAATGGGATCAATGTGGGAGCTGGCTTGCCTGCGATCCAGACAACTCGGTACCTCAGGCAGACCACATTGATGCCATCGCGGGCAAGCCCGGCTCCCACATTGACCGTGGCCCACTTACGATCGGGTCGCCTGTGGTGCTGGAGTTGGGTGAAGGCGACACCCGCCTCGTCGCCCGCCTCGCGGGCGACACTCACCTGCTGCTGGAAATCGGCGCCCCCGAGCTGGACCTGGTGCTGCGCTTTCGTGCTCATGTACTCATGCAAGCCCTGGAAACTCTCGCCCTGCCAGGTGTCATCGACCTGACCCCAGGCATCCGTTCCCTGCAAATCCACTACCAGCCCGAACAACTGCCGCTGGCCGGTTTACTGGCGTTGATCACCACGCAATGGGCCGCTGTGTGCGCCACCCCCAACCTGCAAGTGCCCTCGCGCATCGTGCACTTGCCGCTGTCGTGGGACGACCCGGCGTGCCAGCTGGCAATCGAAAAATACATGACCACCGTGCGCAAGGACGCGCCGTGGTGCCCGAGCAACCTGGAGTTTATCCGTCGCATCAACGACCTGGCCAACCTCGACGAAGTTCGCCACACGGTGTTCGATGCCAGCTACCTGGTGATGGGCCTGGGTGACGTCTACCTCGGCGCTCCGGTAGCCACGCCGCTGGACCCGCGCCACCGTCTGGTGACCACCAAATACAACCCGGCCCGCACCTGGACCGCCGAGAATTCGGTGGGCATTGGCGGCGCTTATTTGTGCGTGTACGGCATGGAAGGCCCGGGCGGTTATCAGTTTGTGGGCCGCACCTTGCAGATGTGGAACCGCTACCGGGAGGTCTCGGCGTTTGATGGCAAGCCGTGGTTATTGCGGTTCTTTGACCAGATCCGTTTTTACCCGGTGACGGCTGATGAGCTGGTGCAGATCCGGCGCGACTTTCCGCTGGGGCGCTTTGAATTGAGCATCGAGCACAGCCAGTTGAACCTCGCGGAGTATCAGGATTTCCTCGCGCGCGAAGCCGCAAGCATTGGCGCGTTTCGTGAGCATCAGCAGCACGCCTTCAATGCCGAGCGTGAACGCTGGATTGCCAGTGGCCAGGCGCATTTCGACAGTGAAGAACTCGCGGCACCACAAGGTGCAGACACGCCGTTGCAGGCCAACCAAATCAGTGTCGACAGCCCGATCGCCGGCAACCTCTGGCAAGTCCAGGTGGCTAACGGCGAGCGCGTGTCGGCTGGCGATGTGCTGGTGATTCTGGAGTCAATGAAAATGGAAATCCCGGTAGTGGCGCCGTTCGCCGGCACCGTGTGCGAGATCCCCGTGCAACCCGGCAGCGGCATCGGCGCCGGGCAACGGGTGGTGGTGCTCGAACGTGACTGACTCTTCTATTTCTACAGGCGGACAAGCCATGAACCTGCAACTGGACAACCTGCGCAATGCCTACCTGAGCGGCGACACCACGCCCCGTGAAGTACTGCTGCACCTGCGCGAGAAAGCCGCGCACTTGAACCCCGATTATCACCTGTTTATCCACTTGCTTACCGAAGCGGAGCTGGAGCCGTACCTGGCCGCATTGGACGCGCGCGAACCGGCTGAGTTGCCGTTATTCGGCGTACCGTTTGCGATCAAAGACAACATCGACTTGGCCGGCATTCCCACCACCGCCGCGTGCCCGGCGTTCGCCTACGTGCCGCAGCGCAACGCGAGCATTGTCGAGCAGTTGATCGCCTTGGGCGCGGTGCCAGTGGGCAAGACCAACCTCGACCAGTTCGCCACCGGGCTCAATGGCAGCCGCTCGCCGTATGGCGCGTGCCCCAACAGCGTGTTGCCGGAGTATCCGTCGGGCGGCTCCAGCGCCGGGTCGTCACTGGCCGTCGCGTTGGGTGTCGCGAGTTTTGCCCTGGGCACCGACACGGCCGGTTCCGGGCGGGTGCCGGCGGCGCTGAATAACCTGGTGGGGCTCAAGGCGAGCAAAGGCTTGATCTCCACAGCCGGCGTGGTGCCGGCGTGCCGTACGCTGGATTGCGTCACCACCTTTACCCGCACCGCGCGCGAGGCCAGCCAGTTACTGGCGCTGACTGCCAAACTCGATCCGTTGGATGCGTACAGCCGAGCGAACCCGGCGTGGAATGATGCGTCGGCGTTTGGCGCACCACTCGCGTTTCGTTTTGGCGTGCCGCGCGAGCAGGACCTGGAGTACTTCGGCTGCGAGCAAGGCCCGCAGTTGTTTGCGCAGGCCATCGACCGCTTGATTGCACTGGGTGGCGAGCCGGTGACGCTGGACCTGTCGCCCTTCCTGGAAGCCGCGCGCCTGCTCTACGAAGGGCCGTGGGTGGCTGAACGCTACAGCGTGGCCGGTGAACTGATGGAGCAGAACCCCGAGGCCGTGCTGCCGGTGATTCGTGCGGTGCTGGCCAAGGCGCCTGCGGTGAACGGCGTGCAGACCTTCCGTGCGCAGTACCGCCTGCAAGCCTTGAAAGCGCAGTGCGATGGCTTGCTTGAAGGCCTCGACTGCGTACTGACGCCGACCATCGGCCGCCCGGTGACGCTGGAAGAACTGCGCGCCGAACCGGTGCTGCGCAACGCCGAGCTGGGCTACTACACCAACTTCATGAACCTGCTGGATTACGCCGCCGTCGCCGTGCCCAGCGGCTTTATGCACAACGGTTTGCCTTGGGGTGTGACGCTGTTTGGCCGAGCGTTCACCGACCAATACCTGTTGGGCGTGGCAGATGCGTTGCAGCGCCAGCACGATACGTCGCTGCCTGTGCCTGTCGGCAGCGCAGGTCATGACTTCACCCGGCTGGTGGTGTGCGGCGCGCATCTGCAGGGGCTGGCGCTTAACGGCCAATTAGTGCGGCGTGGCGCGCGCCTGCTGGAGCGCACCCACAGCTCGGCCGACTATCAGTTGTTCGCGCTGGCCGGTGGGCCACCCTATCGCCCCGGCATGCTGCGGGTGAGCGAAGGCGGCGTGGCTATTGAGGTGGAAGTGTGGGAACTGCCGAGCCGCGAATTGGGCTCCTTCCTCACCGGTATCCCCGCACCGTTGGGCCTGGGCAAGGTGCAACTGGCCGACGGGCGTTGGGAAACCGGCTTCATCTGCGAGCCCTATGGCTTGACCGGCGCCGTGGACATCAGCCACTTCGGCGGCTGGCGCGGCTACCTGCGCAGCTTGCAATAGCGGGGCGGGGCTGTATCGTGCAGGGAATTGCGCGATACAGCCCGAACCGACATGACCACACCCACCCTTTGCCCTGCCTGCGGTGCCCGCAACGACTGCACCCTGGCCGACCCACGCACCGCCGACCAAGCCTGTTGGTGCTACAGCGTCACCATCGACCCGGCGGTACTCGAAGCGCTGCCCGATGAACTGCGCAATAAGGCCTGCCTGTGCCCACGCTGTGCGCAGGTAGATGCGCAATTGCGTGGGGCTGAACAGCCGTAATGCGCGTTGATCGTTTCCTCAGCAACCTGCCGCGTTTCAATCGCCAACAAGTGCGTGTGCTGCTGGTTGAGCGACGGGTGACAGTTGATGGCGTGGCCGTCAGCGACCCACACCATGAAGTGCGAGCATTCAGCCGCGTCTGTGTCGATGATGAGGTACTGCAAGCCGGCAAACCGGCGCGTTATTTCATGCTGCACAAACCCCAAGGCTGCGTGAGCGCTACCGCCGACCCGGTGCATCCCACCGTGCTTGATTGGCTGAGTGAACCGGACACGCATGAGCTGCACATCGCCGGCCGTCTGGACTTCAACACCACCGGGCTGATGCTGATCACCAATGATGGCCAATGGTCGCGGCGCCTGACACAGCCCCAGACCAAACTGCCCAAGGTTTACCTCGTTGAAACCGAGCAGGACATTGGTCCTGAGTATGCAGCCACCTTTGCCGCTGGCCTGTATTTCGCCTTTGAAGATCTCACCACTCAACCCGCCGACCTTGAGCTACTCGGCCCAAGGACCGCACGCCTGAGCATCATCGAAGGCCGTTATCACCAGGTGAAGCGCATGTTCGGGCACTTTGATAACAAGGTGATCTGCCTGCACCGTGAGCGTATGGGGCCTTTGGTGCTGGATGCCACCCTTGCGCCGGGCGAATATCGGGAACTGACCGACGAAGAAATCCGACAGGTCTGACGACCGTTCGGCCGGTGATGGCAAAAAACCAGCTTGGCGCCTTGCGAGCTGGCGCCTGTGCTGCTTGAATCAAGATGCCAGCCAAATTATGACTGGCGAGTCGCCCCATAACCTCCAAGAAACACCTTGCCCCGCCCGCGCTTGATCTACGGGCCTTTCAGGCAAACAGCCCGCCACAACAACACCCGTCGGCCAGCCGCTATCGGACCGACATGGGCCCTCATCTTCCAGGCGTATGCCTACCTGTCATAAAGCTCGTGCAGAGTGATCTGCGCGCCCTACCCGCTTGCCAGGAGTCTTACGACATGAGGCCAGAAATCGCTGTGTTGGATATACAGGGTCAGTATCGGGTTTACACGGAGTTCTATCGCGCGGACGTTGCTGCAAAGACCATCATCCTGGTCAACGGCTCCATGGCCACCACGGCATCCTTCGCTCAAACCGTGAAAAGCCTGTACCCGCAATTCAATGTGGTTTTGTACGACCAGCCCTACGCTGGCCGCTCCAAAATCCATAACCGTCATGAGCACATGCTGACCAAGGAAGTCGAAGGCCAGATCCTGCTGGAACTCATCGAACACTTCGGCGCCGAACACGTGCTGTCGTTCTCCTGGGGCGGCGCCGCTGCCCTGGTCGCCCTCGCCCACCGCCCGCGCTGGGTGGAAAAGGCCGTGATCAGCTCGTTCTCGCCGGTGATCAACACCCCCATGCGCGACTACCTCGAACGCGGTGTCGACTACCTCGGCAACCTCGACCGCCACGGCGTCGGCCACCTGGTCAACAGCACCATCGGCAAACACCTGCCGTCACTGTTCAAGCGCTTCAACTACAAGCATGTGAGCGGCCTGGCCGAGCATGAATACGGGCAGATGCACTTCCACATCAGCCACGTGCTCAACAGCGACCGGCTGTGCTACCTAAAAGCCGCCAGGCAGATCGACATTCCGGTGCTGTTTTTGAATGGCGAATGGGATGAATACACCAGCGCCGAGGATGCCAAGCTGTTTGGCCAGCACGTGGCCAACAGCAGCTTCAGCACCATCCAGGCGACCGGGCATTTTCTGGACATGGAGCACAAGGCGGCCTGCCGGGACAGCCGGGATGCGGTGGTGGGATTTTTGAAACCAGAACGCCAGGTGAGCCGGTTGCGTTATCACCAGGGCCAGACGCAGCATGCGTTTGCTATCTGAAAGGCGGCTTATGTGGGAGCCGGGCTTGCCCGCGATGCAGGCGCCGCGGTGTGCCAGTCACACTCAGGTGATGCAATCGCAGGCAAGCCAGCTCCCACACAAGCTTGATGAACCCAACTCACACATTTTTCGAAGAAAAACTTCAAATCCCGGCGAACATCTGGTACAAAGTCAGCCGCTCTGAGCGGGTATAGTTTAATGGTAGAACAGTAGCTTCCCAAGCTTCCGACGAGGGTTCGATTCCCTCTACCCGCTCCACTTCTGCTTTTCCCTCGTTTTACGCATCATTCCCCACCTATCCAGCGCCAGCCCTTCGCCGAAACGGTATTGACCGCATTGGGACCAGAGGTAAAGGATCAGACGCAGCACTGAAGCTGAGTGCAGACGGCATTGACCCCATCAGCCATAAACCCGCCATGAACGCCGCACTGGCCGTCGTTGAAGCCGTTACCAGCGGCGCAGGCACTCCATCGTTGCCGGCAAAGGGGTGCTGGGCGAGGATGACTGACAGCCGGGAACGGCAGGCAAAAAAATCCGGTGCCCTAATAAGTAGCCCGGATTTCTCAGCGAGCCAAACCATCTGAGTACTACAGAGCTTTTACCGGCTTAATCAAACTCTCCGCCGGAATCCCAAACATCTCATGCAGTTTCCAAATCATCGGCAGCGTGAGAGCTCGTTTCCCGTTCAGCACCTCATAAACCCGATTTTTGCGCCCGATGGCAGGCACAAGGTCTGTTGCTGACAAACCAGACTGCTCCATCCTGAAACGTATGGCATCTACCGGATTGGGCAGGTCAACCGGAAAGTGTTTCGTTTCATAAGCCTCTATCAGCGTAATCATTACCTCAAGGTAATCCCCTTCAGAAGTCCCTGGCTCTGGTTCGTTGTCGAACAGCGGCGAGACAGCCTTCAGCGCTTCCTGGTAATCCTGTTCGGTATGAATGGGTCGAATGTTCATGGGTTACTCCATTTCAACAGTATCTGCGTCAACGGCGTCGTACTGCTTATGTGTGCCGACAAATTTGATGTAGAGCGCGCCGTAGCGGTAGGCCACAGAGACCACTAGTCGGTAGTCATTGCCTTTGATGTTGAACACGACCCGACGGCTCTTGAGAACGCTCGCATGGCGAAATTGGCCCTTGATGTCTGCGGGCGTTTGCCAGTTCGCTTTCTTGACCTCGTCAATCCAGGCAAGGAGGGGTTGCTCTGAATCCGGGTGTTTCTGCCAAAAAGTCTTGAGCTGGCTAATCGCGATGATTCTCATAGAATGATCCTAGTCCCACACTGGGACTCATACAAGTGCGTTTCATCTGTTTGCCGTGCCCTGATACTCCCCTACGCCCAGAAACGCCAAACTGAAATCATGAAAAAATTTACAGTCGGACACCCATGATCTGGTTGAAGAAGCAGTCGCGGTCACCGACCTCGGCCAGCTGCAGTTCTGATGGCTCCCCTTCCCCTTGGTATGTGCGGCCTGGGAAGGCAAGCCTGTTGCAGGGCGTGAAAAACCTACGCGGCGCGGTCCACGCGGTCTTGCGCCGCTTCTACCAGCATCAGCCCCAGTTCGATCATTTGCTGAATGGCCAAGGCCAGGTAGCGATGTTGAGAAGGCAGGCTTTCGGCGAACTCGTTGGTCATGGCACCCGCGCCAGCAATGGTTTCGTAGGCGTTGGCGAGCAAGGCTTCGGTGTTGGCTTCAGGGCGAACGCTGAACAGGGTCGCGGTTGGGTTGCAGGAGTCAGTACACATCTGTTGATCCTCGGTAAGGACCACCTTCCAGAGCTACTAAACAATGGGTGGCGGCTGTATGCAGGTTAGTAGACCGGCGGATCAACGAAACCGGCGCACCCGAAAGTGCCCTGCGTACAGCCACCATTGAGGACAGACATCGAGATGCCTGACTGATAGGACAGCCATACGCCGTTGATCAAATCGGGCTACTAAACCCGACCGCTGATGGGCAGCGGCAGACGAACCTTAAAGCGCTCGTCCAAGGCGTACAACTCAGACGATTCTGTGTGTTGTGTAGGCAATAACGCAACATTCAGGACCGCTGTACCGTTCTCCTTCAGACCGTAAATTCTGGCAATAGGAAAACCCTGAAGAAGGTTTGAAACCGGCACGCCCTCGCATCACTCTCCCCAGCCTTCGACACAGACATGTCTCTTGCCAGCCCGTATCCAACTAGATACAGTGAAACTCTGTGAGGCCCCGTGCGTTATTCAATCCAGCAAACCCAAGCCTTCACTCACTGGTGCTCGGCAATCCGCGATCTGCGAGCCAAAATCACTATTGCTCGACGTATCGAGCGAGCCAGTGTGGGAAATCTGGGTGATTTCAAGATGCTGGGCGGCGGTATTTCAGAGATGCGGATAGACGTGGGTACGGGTTATCGCGTTTATTTCACCCTGCGCGGCAGGGAGGTCGTCATCTTGCTGGCAGGTGGCGACAAGTCTTCACAAGAAGCCGATATCCGGCGAGCAAAAAAATTAGCAAAGGAGATTTGAGCATGACTCAAACACTGACGACATTTGATATGGCCGAGCTGCTCGACAGTGATGAAGCCATCAGCGAATACCTTTCTCAGGTGCTGGCAGACGGAGACAACGAGGAGTTCCTTCGCGCAGTAGGCTACGTAGCCAAAGCCCGTGGCATGACAAAAATCGCCACTGATGCGGGTGTAGGACGCGAGAGCTTGTACAAGGCATTTGCCCCGGGCGCAAAACCGCGTTTTGAAACGGTTCTGAAGGTGCTGCACTCACTTGGCATTGATCTGTTGGCTCGGCCTGGACACTCCTGCAATCACTCGATTGCCTGAGGCACACACCCCCGCTGCACCACCCACGCCAAGGGCAACGTCACCAACAACATGCCCGCCAATACCATCACCGCCACCGGCACGCCCAGTGCATCGCCCACACCACCAAACAGAACCGGCGCCAGCGCGCCGCCGCCGATCGTACCGGTGTAGAACACAGCAAACGCCTGCTCGCGTTTTCCCGCCGCTGCCAGGTCCGGCACGGCGCCGTACAGCACTGAGGAGGTGCCATTGAGCACCAACCCTAGCAGCGGCAGCATCACCATCAGTCCATGCAGCGGCAGGTACACGGCGGCAATGATCAGCAGCGCCGTGCTGGTTTCCGTCAGCCATACGGTTTTCATCATGCCGATGCGGGCACCGAGGTAGCCGCAGAGCAATTTGCCGAACGCGCCACCGATAAACAGCAGTGTCAACGCCAGGCCGATGCCGGCAGTTCCCGCGCCTTTGGCTTGCAGCAGAAACGGCAGGAAGGTGAGAAAGCCCATGCGCACGGCGCTGTCGAGCGTGCCGGTAAGCATCAGGGCACGCAGGCCGGTAATGGAACCGGTTCCGCTGAGGGGTTTGGCTTTTTTTACAGAAGCGGTTTCGGACATTTGCGCAGGCACCAGCCACCACAACAACCCCGCCGCCGCCACGCCGAGCAAGCCCAACAGTGTGGCACTGGCGCGCCAACTGATGACGGTGAGCAGCAAGCCGACCAACCCCGGGATCAGGGTTTTGCCGATATCGCCGGAAAAGTTGTATTGGGACAAGGCTTGCTTGACCCCACCGCCGTCCTCGTAAGCATCAGTAATCATCGAAGAGGCTAATGGGTGTTGGGTGCTGGCGCCCAAACCGCCTAACAGCAACGCCAATAGCAGCATGATCAGCCCAGTGGCCTGCCCTACCAACAAATAAGCGACGCCAGCAAGCGCCGTGCCGCCCACCAGCATCGGCATGCGCCCCCATCGTCGGGCGGCGCGGCTGGCCATCAGCTGAAACACGGCCATCATCCCGGAATAGGCACCGCGCAACAGCCCGATCTGCGCGTAGGAAAGAGCGAACTGTGCCTGCCAAATGGGCAGCAGCACGTAGATCACATCCGTGAGGCCATCGTGTACGGCATGGGCGCCGCACCCGGCGATCAGCGAGCGGCGGCGGTTTGAGGTTTCGCGGGCAGGCACAGCGCTGGTGTCGGTCATGATGCTTGGATCAAGTCAGGTTTAAGGGGCTTCCAGCCCGTCAGGGCGATCAGCAAAGTCAGCAGTTGAAAGCCGATAATCAGCGCTACACACCCAGCCCAGCCCCAGCGCTCCCACATCAAGGCGGGGACGATGGCACCACAACTGCCGCCCAGGTAATAACACGTGAGGTAAACGCCCACGGCCCCTGCCTTGTTGGCCTGCGCGGTGGCACTGATGAACGCGTTGGCGGCGGCCTGGGCGAGAAAGACACCGGTCGAACTGAGCGCCAGGCCCGCCACGATGCACCCCAGCGACGGCGCCAGGGTCAGTGCCGAGCCACTGATGCCCAGCACGGCAGCCACAGCCAGCAGCTCGGCGTGGGGCCGGGCTTTGCTGAGGCGACCGGCGACAGGGATCACGATCAAGGCCAGCAGAAACACCATGTACAGCGTGCCCAAGGCCGCAGGCCCGAGGTTGAAAGGCGGTAGGCCAAGGTAGAGTCCCGCGTAGGTAAATGCCGCAACCTGGGAGAACAACACACAAAACCCTACGGCGTAGGCAGCTACCAATGGCTTGCGAAAAACGCCTGACGAAGCAGCCTTGACCGGTGCGACTCGCGGCGGGTTATCGGGCAGCAAAAACTGAATGAACCCACCGACCATCAGACTCAATACGGCCAACAATTCAAAGGCCTCGCGCCAGCCGACATATTCGGTCATCACGCCGGTGACGAAGCGCCCGGCGAACCCGCCCAGTACGGTGCCCGCCACATAGAGGCTGGTGACTTCGGTCACCGTGGCGCCGCGCCAGCGGTCGCCGATGTAAGCCACGCTGGTGGCAAACACCACCGGGATCAACATGCCTTCCACAAAGCGCCACACCAACACTTCGACAAAGCTGCCGGCGTAGGCGGTCATCAGCGCGGGCACGGCCAGTAACAGCGCGGTCACAGCGATGACCGTACGCTGCTGGAAACGCCCGGTCAGCCGGCCGACAAATGGCGCGGTAACCGCCACGGCCAGGGTGGTGACCGTGATACTCCAGCCCGCCGCCCTGGCGCTGATATGAAACTGCTCGGCGAACGTGGTCAGGATGCTCTGGGTGGCATACAGGTTTAGAAACGCCGCGCAGCCACACAGGAACAGGGCAAGACGGGCACAATGCAGGCGCGGTTTCATGAAACCTCTCGTTTTATTTTGTGAGGTCTTTATAGAATGGCCAGCGGGTCTTAAACCAATACCGAATTCGAACCGATCAATACCCAGGGATCAGGATGCTCGACCTACGCAAGCTGCGTTACTTTCTGACGGTCGCCGAAGAACTGCACTTCGGTCGCGCAGCCCTTCGCCTGCACCTGGCCCAGCCGCCGTTGACCCGGCAGATCTCGGCGCTGGAAACGGAGTTGGGCTTCAAGTTGTTTGATCGCACCAGCCGCACGGTTTCCCTCACCGCTCAGGGCCGTTCGTTCTTGCCCTATGCGCGTAGCGTGTTGGAACAGGTGGAGCTGGCACAGGTAATCGCCGGTAAATTGGCCGCCGGGACCGCTGGGCAACTGACCTTGGGTTACGTCAGTTCGATCGCGCTGTCGGACCTGTTCAGCCAGGCGATCCAGGCCTTCGCCCAGGGTTTTCCCGATGTGCAGTTGACCTTGGTGGAGTGCGCTTCCGGCAGCCTGGGCGCACAGGTGGCAGATGGGCGCCTGGATGTCGGCCTGAGTCGTCTGCTGCCGCAAAGCCAGGCCGTGCAAGCGCTGTCGCTGGGTGAGGAGCGCTTGTGGGCGGCGGTTTCCAGTGAAAGTCCGTTAGCCGGCCAAACGCAGGTGAGCCTGGCGCAGCTCAGTGCTTACCCGCTGATTCTGTTTCCGCCCGATTACGGGTCGGGGTTGAACCAGTCGATCGAGCAGTTGTACCGACACCACGGCGTGCCCCTGCGTGCGGGGCCGACCGGGCGGCAGATCACTTCGATCATTGCGTTGGTGGCCGCCGGGCAAGGCGTGGCATTGGTGCCCGAATGCACCCGGAGCTTGATGAACAAGGGTGTCACCTATAAGCCCATGGTCGAGGTGGATGCCTGTGCGCAGCTGTTGGTGCTGACGCCTGCGGCCAGAAAAAGCCTGTTGGCTGACGCATTTCTCGCCGTTCTCGCCCATGTCTTAAACAACGAGTAACACTTCGAAAATCCCCGCAATACCTCTCTAAGACGCCGTTTTCAAAGGCTCATACACTTCATTCAGCACTTACCGAAACGCCGGTCGTCAGCCGTCGGTAGGTAGAGTGTTGATAATTTATTTTCAGTGGTTATAGTCACCACCAACACACACCACAAGGAGGTGCTGTGGATAGCCGATATTTGATAGGTCACATTGTTGCGGATGGCTGGTGCCTGGTACGCACCCGAGGCAGTCACCACCACTTCAAACACCCGACCAAACCGGGGCTGGTGACGATTCCTCATCCAAAGAAAGACCTGTTGGACAAGACCGCCAAGAGCATTTTGAAACAGGCGCTGCTGAGCTGAGCGCCCCTGGAGAGCAATAGACATGCTTTACCCCATCGCAATTTCAACCGGTGACGAGGACCACGCCTGGGGTGTGGAAGTGCCGGATATTCCTGGCTGCTACTCCGCCGGCGACGACCTGGACGACGCCATGGCCATGGCCCGCGAAGCGATCGAAGGGCACTTTGAAATCCTTGCAGAGGATGGCGCGCCGATTCCCACCGCTCAGAAAGTCACCCTGCACGCGGCCAACCAGGCATATGCCGGCTGCATTTGGGCCGTGGTTGATATTGATGTCACTAAATATCTGGGCAAAGCGCAGAAGCTCAATATCACCCTGCCGGGTTACCTGCTGAATCGAATTGATGAATACGTGTTGCATCATCCTGAAGAAAAAAGCCGTTCCGGCTTTCTGGCATCGGCAGCACTAAAGGTTCTGCAGCAGGAACATTGACTTAAGCAAATTCCTAAAGCGACGAAGACGACCTTCGTTAAAAATGCGCACATATCTTACCCATGAGCAGAGCCAATGCGCGTGCCTGTACAAAAAACTGAGAGCCAAGTCGTTAGAAAGGTGGTGGGGCTGGTATTGATCATTCCACTGCTGTTACCGCTGACGCCAATCCCTTTCGGCCTGAGGAGCCTGGCGTCGATAGCGGCTCTGGCGGGATCCATCTATGGCGTCTGGTATTCAAGGCAGAACGCCAGCCGAGGCATCACACTCTGCGCAACCGCACTTGCGCTACTTAACCTCGGTTCATGGGTAGCACTGTCGACGCCCTCGATCGTCTGGTTCATCTATTTCGTCGCTTGGGCCTATGGTTCCGGTAACTGGATTCACTGGAGCATTTAGTCCCAGTAGAATTTGACCGCAAGAAACTGGGTTTCCCAACCGCCCACAAGGTGGATAGTGGCCCCCTACATCTTCAAGGAGCCCGCTCATGCCCTACCAATACAAGCTCATGCCTTCCCCCGTCGGCCAGCTCACCCTGGTGGCGCGCAACGGCAAACTCAGCGCCATCCTGTGGGAAAAAGAACGCGCCAATCGCGTGCGTCTGGGCGAGTTGCATCTAGCCGACGACAGCCCGGTGTTACTGGAAGCCGAGCGCCAGCTACGGGAATACTTTACCGGCACCCGCAATCAGTTCGATCTGGCGTTGGACTTCGACGGCACCGATTTCCAAAAACAAGTCTGGCAGGCACTGCTGACCATCCCCTTCGGCGAAACCCGCAGCTACAGCCAGATTGCCCAGCAGATCGGCAACCCCAAGGCCGTGCGCGCGGTAGGCGCAGCCAATGGCCGAAACCCCATCTCGATCGTCGCGCCCTGCCACCGGGTGATCGGTGCTTCGGGCGGGCTGACCGGGTTTGCCGGTGGGCTTGAGGCCAAGCAGTATTTGCTGGCGCTTGAGGATCGCGGCCAGGCAAAGCTGGCCCTCTGATTACGCGTCTGCAAGGGCGTCACGGGTAAAGGCCTGGCACTCGTACAAAGGTTCGAAACCTAGTTGCCGGTACAGCGCGAAGGCACCCTGCGAGGCTTCTAGAAAGCATCGCAGGGCCCCGAGGCTCGACGCGTGCAGCAGAGCGGCATGGATCAATCGAGTGGCGTACCCTCTGCCACGCAAGCCCATGAGTGTGCCGATATCGCTAAGCCGGGCCTCGCCATCACACAGGGACAGCACCAGCGAAGACCTTACCTGCCCCTCATCGGACAAGGTGAAGTGGTAAAGCGCCTCACCCGCGTCCAGGGCCCGCTGGTGGCGGACCTGATAACGCTCAACCTCCTCGGGCAGCCTCATGAACGCACTGCCAAAGGGCTCAGCCCAATCGTTCATGTTCCGCGTGAGCTGGACCTGCACACCGCTCTCGCCCACCCATGGAGCCAGGCACGCCAGGTCACCCACCATCGCGGTGGTCTTTTCGACCGGCTTAAAGCCGTGTGCCAAAAACACCTCACCCAGCGCTTCGACCTGTTCCTCATGGATCACCACGCGTATTGCCTGCGTGGTACGCCGGATGAGCTCCAGCGGTGCGGCCAAAGCGTTATCCAGCAAAGTGCTGCCAACCCGGATAAACAACAAATTGAACGGGCTGAAATACTCATCCGTGAAATAAGCATTGATGCCGCCGCTGTATCGACGATGCGTTGGGCACACCGCGGCAAAAAAATGCTCTTCGGTTTTACCGTAGAGCGTGGGCAAATCGCAGGCGGCGTTAGCGTGCATGGGAGAACATCCGGATAAAAAAACCAGTCTTGCTCCCGCCATTCAAAGGCGCAGTAGGCCAATTCCTAAGATAGCCGGAGGAAAAAGCACGACATTGTTCTAACCCTAAAATGTAAAAAGAAATTTCGAAGCGGGCCTGCGGTCCATAATTTCATCACCCTCCGGTCAAGGAAAAACGGTCATGAAATTCTCTGCAGTCTCCCAATCTCTGTCCCGCTGGGCAGGCAGTGCCCGCACGTTCTACGTGGCTGTCGCACTGATTTTCCTGTGGAGCCTCAGCGGGCCATATTTCCACTACAACGACACCTGGCAGCTGATCATCAATACCTCGACCACCATCATCACCTTCCTGATGGTGTTCCTGATCCAGAACACGCAAAACCGCGACAACGACATCCTGCATATCAAGATCGACGAGTTGCTGCGCGTCTCCAAGGATGCGCAAAACGCCGTGCTGAGCCTCGATGGCCTGGACCGTAAGGAACTGGAAAAACTGCGCAGCGAATACCGCAGCATCGGCGCCGCAGGCAATGTCAGCCTCAACAGCAGTTGCGGCGAAGTAGTCGACGATGCGGTGACCAACAAAACCGATCTGAACCAGGCATAAAAAAACGGCGGTTGGAGAAAGTCCAACCGCCGTTTTCTATCTCAAGTGACGGACTCAACCGTCGCCTTGATGACCTTTGCCATAGGTTGACGCCAAGGCACGGGCCTTTTGCAGGCGCTCTTCCAGCTTGGGCAGCGTTTCATCCACCAGCGCTTTGATTTCCGGCACATCCGACGCCGCGCCTTCCTGTTTGAACAGGGCAATGGCGTCTTCGTTTTCCTTGACCTGTTGCGCGGTGTAGGCCGCGTCGAAGGAGTCACCGTCCTTGAGTTCGGGCATCAAGGTTTCGGCTTTATCGACGATCTTCTCGCGCGGGGCCACAGGCAAGTCGAGTTTCTTGGCGATGGCTGCCAGGTGCTGGTTAGCCTGGGTGCGTTCGTTGATCACCTCGATGGTGTAGTCCTTGATTTCCTGGGACGAGGTTCTGGCGTGGGCCATGCGACTGGTTTCGATATCGGCCATCCCTTTGGCCGAAGCCTGCTCGATGAATTCAGCAGGCGACTGGGCGAAAACATTGCTGGCGCCGAGGCCCAGCAGCATCGCGAAACTGGCGGTGCGTAACCGGATAGCCATGCGGCTCATGATGGGTTCCTCCAGGTCAAAAATAGGTGCGGGAACAGACGCCCCGCCCTGAATTCGAATTTTCAGGGCGGCAAAGGTTTAGAAAAAACTCGCCAGTGCGACGAACGGTCGTCGCTGTATCAGACGGGTTTGCTGCCAAACAGGCCCGGCAACGCATGCGCCAGGGCATTGATGGCGAAGCCGATAAACATCACGCCACAGAGTTTGGTGATAAGGATTTCATGGCGCTGATACACGGTGCGCACACGTTGGGCGCCGACCACGCCGATCAGAATGGCATAGGCCAGCAGGCCACCGATAAAGCTCAGGAAGATAAACGACGGCAGCATCGCCCACGTCAGCAACTCGGCACGGCTGGACAACAACGCGGTGAAGGTCGCCACGGCCACCGGGTAAGCCTTGGGGTTGGTGAGACCGAACACAATGCCGTGCCAGAACGGGTGCCGAGCCGCGCCCTGAGGTGCATCGCTGCTGCGCCGCTGGGTACGGATCGCACGCCAGCCGAGCCAGAACAGGTATAAACCGCTGAGCACGCCCAGTGCATCAAAGGCTGTGCTGCCCACTTCCCGCGCGCCCACGATGGCAATCAACGCCGTGCTGCACCACACCACGTCACCGAGCAAATGCCCGCACAAAAAACCCGCCCCGGCACGGCGACCACGGGCAGCGCCGATACCGAATACGGCGAGCACGCCCGGACCGGGCGTAATGCCATAGATAAAACCCGAAGCAAGCACGGCGAACAGCAGGGATAGGGTCATGGGCGCGACTCTGATAGACGGTGATGAGGTGGATCGATTCTGCACGTTCCGCCGCTACGGGTAAAACTTCATTCCTGCATAAGGTTTGGCGCGACAGGCTTGCAAACGTGAGGCCAGATCGCCGACGTGGGCTTCGAGCTTGTGGCCATCGGGGTCGAGAAAGTAGAACGACGCGCCTTCACTGCGGTTGTCGCGCCATTCCCGCACCTGCGCAGCGCGCAGGCGCGCCACCAGCGCCGCAAAATCACCGGTATCGGCGGTAAACGCGTAGTGCGTGTATTCAGCCGCAGGCTCTGGCGAGCGCAATGGGTCGAGGGACAAGCACAGCCATAAACCGGGTAGGGACAAATAGGCGCCGCCGTCCCAGGTCGCATCGAGCCGAAGTTGCAACAATTGATGGTAGAAGCCGATGCTGCGGTTCAGGTCGGTGACGGCAAGGGTCAGGTGGTTAAGGCCGCAGAGCATGGAATGTCCTTTTATCTATTCACCCAGTGACGAACGGGGCAAACCGTTTTTGCGATGACAATGCAGTATGTTGCACTACACATCACTACATCGAGGCTCTTATGCCTGTTATGTCCCTACACATACCGGAAGACGTCGCCGACACGCTTGCCAGTCTCGCCAAGGCGACCGGGCGCAGCAAATCCTTTCTAGCCGTAGATGCATTACGCGAATACCTGACGCGTGAGGCCTGGCAAATAGAGGAAATTAAAAAAGCATTGAAAGAAGCTGATGCGGGCGACTTTGCGACAGCGGCCGAAGTAAAAGCAGTCGCCGATAAATGGCGTAACAATGCAGGTTGAGTGGCTGAGGGCTGGCCTCAGGAATCTTAATAATGAAGCGGCCTACATTGCCGAAGAAAACCCGAAAGTTGCCCATGAGTTCGTGCAGGCGATCTTGACCGGGCTTGAACATGTCGCTGAATTTCCGGCGATGGGCAAAGAAGGCTGAGTGCCCGGCACGCGCGAATGGGTATTGCCCCGATGGCCCTATATCGTTCCCTACCGTATTCGAGATGGCCGGTTACAGGTGATGCGAATTTTTCATACACGCCGCCAGCCACCCGCTTCCTGGTAGCCACGGTTCAGACGGACAACACACCCTGTACCTGCCCAATCAACCACTGCAACCCCGAATCCCCGCCCCGCCGCGCATGCCACGCCAACTCAAACGCAAACGAAGGGATATGAAACGGCGGCGGCACAGCCAGCAGGTGCTGCTGATCGATGTTGAGCAAGCCTCTGGATGACACCGTCAAAACCAGGTCTGTGCCCTGGATCAACTGCGGCGCCACGCCCCAGTGCGGCAGGCTGATCGCCACATGCCGGCGCTCACGAATTGCCGTCAACGCCCGTTCGATCTCCGGGGTGCCACTGCCGCGCATTTCCAGCAACACATGCGGACGCGACAGGTAAGCGGGCAGGTCGAGCACGCCGTTTTTCGGCAGGCTTTCGCGGTCAATCAGGCAGGTGTAATGCTCCTCGAATAACGGCGTAGTGCGCAGTTCGGCGGGCATGTCGGGGAACACCCCGGCGGCCAGGTCGAGGTCACCATTGAGCACGCCGTCGACCATGCCTTCGCGGCTGGCCTGGACGATTTGCAGGTCGATGCCAGGCGCTTCACGGCGCAAGGTGCGGACCAGCCCCGGCAGGAAAATCGCCGCGCTGTAGTCCGACATCGCCACACGAAACCGGCGTTTGGCCGATGCTGGATCAAACCGGTTGGGCGCCAGCAGCGCCTGCACCTGGGCCAGGGCTTCGGCCAGTGGCGCGGCCAGCTCCAGGGCGCGGGCGGTCGGCACCAAGGCACCGCCCTGGCGCACCAGCAATGGGTCACCAAGCAGATCACGCAAGCGCGCCAGCGCATGGCTGACCGCCGGCTGGCTCAGGTGCAGGCGCTCGGCGGCGCGGGTGACGTGTTGCTCGCTGAGCAAGGCGTCGAGGATCACCAGCAGGTTGAGGTCGATGCGGCGCAGATCATTCATCAGCTGCATGCTCAGCATAAGAACTTGGAATTTAAATTTGCGCGACGAATAGCCTAGAGTCCAGCAAAACCTCTGGGAGAACTGAGATGACGACGTTGCATTGGGCTGGTCTGTTGGCACTGGCGGTGATCGCCGGCGCGGTAGTGCCGTTTCAAAGTGCGATCAACGCAAGCCTCGGGCGTGGGCTGGGGCACCCGTTGTGGGCCACGCTGGCGTCACTGCTGGTGAGCATTATTGTGTTGCTGCCGGTCATCATCGCGCTGCGCCTGCCCTTGCCGAGCCTGGCCTTTATCACCAAGGCGCCGCTGTGGATATGGGCCGGAGGCGCGTTTGGCGTGTGCTTTATTTCGCTGGCGCTGATGTTGCTGCCCAAGCTCGGCGCGTCAGGGTTTATTGCGCTGGCCATGGCCGGGCAGATTCTCGCTTCGCTGCTGCTCGATCACTTTGGCCTGTTCGGCCTGATGGAACGCCAACTGACAACGCCCCGCGTGCTGGGGGCGTTATTGTTGATTGGCGGGGTGGTGTTGATTCAGTTCAGCGCCACACCGGCCCGCGCCCTTGCCACGGCAGGCTGATCAGCCCCTGTCGAGCGTGCGCAGTTTTTGTGGCAAGCCCCACAACAGCAGCGCCGCCGCCAACAGCGCACACACGCCGATCACATACAGCGCCGGCGTGGTGCTACCGGTGAGGTCCTTGATGCGCCCCACCATCACCGGGCTGACGATACCGCCGAACTGCCCGAGGGTGTTGATCACCGCAATGCCACCGGCCGCACCCGCACCGGCGCCAGCCAGCAGTTTGGGCGGCAGGGTCCAGAAGGCCGGGATCGAGGCAATGATGCCCGCGCCCAACAGGCCCAGGGCGATGATCAGGAAGGTGGTGTGGTCGGCAAAGATCCCGGCGCAGAAGAAGCCAATGGCGCCCAGTACCACCAGGCCGCAGACAAACTTGCGGCGCTCACCGGTGGCGTCCGACAGTCGCCCGATCACCACCATGCTGATCGCCCCGCACACATAGGGAATGGCGGTGAGCAGGCCGATCATCACCGGGCTCTGGGTGCCGGCACTGCGGATCAACTGTGGCGCCCAGAAGTTGAGGCCGTAAGACGCCACCTGGATCAGAAAGTAGATAAACCCAAGCATCAAAAACCCTGGAATGCGGATCGCCGAGAGCAACGAGCCACCGTGCGCGTTCGGCTCATGCTTGGCGATGCGGCTCGACAGCAGGGTTTTCTCGGCAGGCGTCAGCCAATGCGCGTCTTCAATGCGGTCCTTGAGCAAGGTCAGCACCAGAAAACCCAGGCCGATGCAGGGCAAGCCGCCGAGCAGGAACAGCCAGTGCCAGCCGCGCATTTGCAGCACGCCGTCGAGGTGCTCCAGCACCAGCCCGGAGAATGGCGCGCCGACCAAACCAGCGAACGCCGAGGCCAGGAACAGCATCGAGGTGATGCGCCCACGAAAGTGCTGCGGGAACCACAGCGTCAGGTAATACAGCACGCCAGGCGCAAACCCCGCCTCCATGGCGCCAATGATGAAGCGCAGGCCATAGAACTGCCATTCGGCGGTGACAAACACCATGGCCGCCGTGGCCAGGCCCCACGACATCATGATGCGCGCGATCCAGCGGCGGGCACCGACCTTGTAGAGCATCATGTTGCTCGGCACTTCGAACAGCACATAACCCACCACAAACAAGCCGGCGCCCAGGCCATAGGCGGTGTCGCTCAGGCTCAGGTCGGTTTGCAGCTGGAACTTGGCGAAGCTGATGTTGATGCGGTCAAAAAACGCGAACAGGTAGCACACCATGATCAGCGGCATCAGGCGCCAGGCGACCTTGCTGACCAGGGCTTTTTCGGCATCGATTTCAGCGGCCGGGCGCACGCCGACCTCTAACGTATTAGTGCTCATGGTTTCTCTCCAGCGGGCTGCTCACAGGCGCCCGATTGTTTTTGTTGTCTGGTAGCGCGTTACAGCGTGGCGATGTAAGCCGGTGGCGGGTGCAGGTCGCCATTGCGCCCGGCCTTGGCCACTTGGCCGGGCAGTTCATGCCCAAGCAAGGCCGGCAGGCGGCGGGACATTTGCAACAGGTGCGGCAGGTCGATGCCGGTGTGAATGCCGACCTCTTCGCAGAGGTTGACCAAATCTTCGGTGCAGATATTGCCTGACGCGCCCGGTGCAAACGGGCAACCGCCGAGGCCACCCAACGCCGCGTCAAACCGGCGGGCTCCGGCCTCGTAAGCGGCCAGCACATTGCACAAACCCAGGCCACGGGTATTGTGAAAATGCAGGGTCAGATCGCTGGCCGGCACCTGTTGCAGCACGCGCTTGACCAGACGTTCGACCTGTCGCGGATTGGCCATGCCGGTGGTGTCGGCCAACGTGATGCCCTGAATGCCCAACTCGCGATAGGCGTCGACTATTTGCAGCACGCGGTCTTCATCGATCTTGCCTTCGAACGGGCAGCCAAAGGTGGTGGCAATGCTGCCGTTAAGGCGCACCGGGTGGTCGGCGGCAAAGCTGACGATATCGCCAAAGGCTGCCAATGACGCCTCACAGCGCATGCGCATATTCGCCAGGTTGTGGGTCTGGCTGGCGGACATCACCAGGTTCAGCTCATCGGCGCGCGACTCGATGGCGCGCTGGGCGCCCTTGAGGTTGGGGATCAGCGCCACATAAATCACACCGGCCCGGCGCTCAATGCCCTGGAACACCTGCTCGCCATCACGCAACGCGGGAATGGCTTTGGGCGACACGAACGAGCCCGCCTCGATTCGCGAAAAACCGGCCTGCGCCAGCGCGTTGATCAGCGTGATCTTGTCGGCGGTTTCAACCCACGTCGGTTCGATTTGCAAGCCATCGCGCGGGGACACTTCCTGCACGATCAGCGCATCGGAATAATCAGTGATCATTGCACCACTCCCGCGGTTTTCAAGCGCTGGATATCGGCGCCGGTGAGGCCCAGGCTGCCAAGGATGTCATCGGTGTGTTGGCCCAGGGTCGGGCCTTGCCAGTTCACACCACCGGGGGTTTCAGAAAGTTTGGGCACAATGCCGGGCATCTTCACCGACACGCCGCCGGGCAATTGGGCATTGAGCAGCATGTCACGCGCCTGGTAGTGCGGGTCGCTGACGATATCGGCCACCGAGTAAATGCGCCCGGCCGGCACCTCGGCGGCTTCGAGCGCGCTGAGCACCTGGTCGATAGGCAGGCTGCTGGTCCAGTGGGTAATGGCCGCATCGAGCAGGCCACTGTTGGCGGCGCGGCCGTCGTTGTGGGCAAACTCCGGCGCTTCAGCCAGGTCGGCACGGCCGATGGTGTGCATCAGACGCTTGTAGATCGGGTCACTGTTGCCGGCGATCACCACATAGGCGCCGTCGGCAGTCAGGTAGGTGTTGGACGGCGCAATACCCGGCAAGGCGCCGCCGCTGCGCTCACGCACATGGCCGAGCATGTCGTATTCGGGCACCAGGCTTTCCATCAGGTTGAACACACTTTCGGCCAGTGACACATCGACAACCTGCCCCTCGCCCTGCCCGGTCTTGACCCGCAGCAGCGACATCAGCGCGCCGATCACCGCGTGCAACGAGGCGAGAGAGTCACCCAGGCTGACGCCAACCCGCGCCGGCGGAGAGTCGGGGTTGCCGGTGGTGTAGCGAATGCCGCCCATGGCCTCACCGATCGCACCAAACCCTGGGCGATCGCGGTAAGGCCCGGTCTGGCCGTAGCCGGAGATACGCACCAGAGTCAGCTTGGGGTTCAGCGCATGCAGCACGTCCCAACCCAGGCCGAGTTTCTCCAGGCCGCCGGGGCGCAGGTTTTCGATCAGCACGTCGGCGTCGCCCAGCAATTGCTTGATCAACCCCAGGCCTTCCGGGGACTTGAGGTCCAGGGCGAGCGACTTTTTGTTACGCGATTGCAGGTACCACCACAGCGATGTGCCTTCGTGCAGCTTTCGCCATTTACGAAGCGGGTCGCCCTGGCCCATGGCTTCGATCTTGATCACCTCGGCGCCGAACTCGGCCAGCATCCGCGCGGCGAACGGCGCGGCAATCAGCGTGCCGATTTCAATCACCTTGATACCGCTCAACGGCGCTGTCATGGGATGGTCCTCTTGTTCTTGGAATATGCAGCCAAGGCTAGAGGACAGAGGGAAGATAAATCCAACCGTCAGTTGGCAAGGAGCGTTCGCGAAATGCGAACGGCTATTGGGTGCCGGCGTCAGTCAGATCGCTATCGCGGGCAAGCCCGGCTCCCACAGGAGGAATGCGGCCCCTTGTGGGAGCCGGGCTTGCCCGCGATGAGCATAGGTATCTACACAACTTTTAAAAGCAGCCTATTTCTCCTGTGGCGAGCAGGCTTGTCCTGCGTTGGGCTGCGAAGCAGCCCCAAAAACAGACGCTGAGTACTTTCAGCAAAATTGCCGTGCCTGTACTGGGGCCGCTTCGCAGCCCAACGCAGGACAAGCCTGCTCGCCACAACAGCCCACCTGCCACAGACTTCGTGTTAACCGGTTGTGTAGATACCTATGCCGCGATGAGGCCCACAGGGTTTGCTCACTTCAGTGGCGTGCGCAGGTAGTCAAACAACAACCGGCTCACCGGCGACAACTGCGCTTCATCACGCACCACCACAATCAAGCTGCGATCCGACCACGTGTCGGTCAGCGGCACCGCATGCAACCCCAGCGCGCGACCAAACAGCTCATAGGCCTTTTGCGGCAGGATACCGATGCCCATATTCGCCTGGACCATCCGGCACATCGCATCAAACCCCGGCACATGGATACGCAGGCGCAGCATCTTGCCGGCCTCACGCGCAGCGGCATGGGTACGCATGTTGATCGAACTGGCGGCGTGCAGGCCGACGTAATCGCTGCCCAGGGTTTCCTCGAACGCCAGGGTTTGGCGTGCGGCCAAGGGATGCTCCGCCGGCATCAACACCACCAGCTTGTCATGGCGATACAGCACACTGGGCAAGCCTTTGGTGTCAGTGTCGCTGGAGCAGATGCCCAGGTCTGCCACCCCGTCCAGCACGCCCTGGACCACGCCGTTGCTGGGGCGCTCTTCCAGATCAGTCTTGACCTCGGGGTGCCGTTGGGAAAAGTCGCGCAGGTCTTCCGGAAGGAACTGAATGATCGCCGACAGATTCGCCAGCATGCGCACATAACCGCGCACGCCGTGGCTGTGTTCGCCCAGTTCAAGGCCCATTTTCTCGACGTTGAACAGCATCTGCCGCGCATGGTGCAGCAATGTTTCGCCCGCCGCAGTCAGGTCCATGCCCTTGGCACGGCGCACGAACAGGCTCACGCCCAATACCTGCTCCAGCTCCATCAGGCGCTTGCTGGCTGCCGACACGGCGATGGCTTCACGGGCCGCAGCGCGGGTCAGCGTGCCTTCTTCAAACACTGCAACGAACAGTTGCAGAGTGATCAGGTCAAGGCGACGCACCAGGCTTTTGTGCAGCATCAGCGCGGCTCGCTGGCCAGGCGATTGATCTCGGCCTGCTCCACCACGGCTTGCGGCGCGCCATGACGCGCCGCCGCCAACATCGCCAGGCCGACGGTCTCGGTGCTCACCACCCAGCTCGGTTTGACCCGACGAAAAAACGACAACAGCGGCCCGAGCACGGTATAGAACGATTGATACAGCGGCGTTTTCGAGCGCACGCCATGCAACGGCTGAATCACCCCGGGCCGAAACAGGTACACCGCCTTGAACGGCAAGCGCAGCAAGGCGTTTTCGGTCTTGCCCTTGACCCGCGCCCACATCGACTTGCCCGCCTCGGAGCTGTTGGTGCCGGCGCCGGACACATAGATAAAGGTCATCTGCGGATTGAGCCGCGCCAAGGTACTGGCCGCGACCAGGGTGAGGTCATAGGTGAGGTGGGTGTACTTGGCTTCATTCATGCCCGCCGACGACACGCCGAGGCAGAAGAAGCATGCATCAAAGCCTTGCAGCAGGTTTTCCAGCGGTTGGAAGTCCAGCATGTCACTGTGCAACACCTGGTGCAGCTTGCCGTGCTCCTGGGTCAGCGGCGTGCGGCCGACGGCGACCACTTCCTGCACGTCAGCGGCCAGCAGGCACTCACGCAGCACGCCTTGGCCGACCATGCCGGTGGCGCCGAATAATAGAACTCTCATCAGGGGACCTCAGCGGCAAGCCGCAAGCTTCATGCTCAAGTTAAATACCGTTCAACTTGTAGCTTAACGCTTGCGGCGTGCGGCTGCCGCCTTTAGAACGCGCTGCGAAATATCTCCTCAATTTGTCGCTGATCCGCCCGGCGCGGGTTGGTCAGACCGCAGGCATCCTTCAACGCATTGGTGGCCAGCAGCGGAATATCCTGCAACTTGGCGCCCAACTCGCGCAAACCGGCCGGGATCTCAACGTCATGGGCCAAGGCGCGAATAGCGACGATGGCCGCCTGGGCGCCCTCTTCCGGGGTGATGCCCTTGATATCGGCACCCAAGGCGCGCGCCACGTCGCTCAAGCGTTTAGCGCACACGCTGGCGTTGAAGCTTTGCACATGTGGCAGCAACACCGCGTTGCACACGCCGTGGGGCAGGTCGTAGAGGCCGCCGAGCTGGTGGGCCATGGCATGCACAAACCCCAGCGAGGCATTGTTGAAGGCCATCCCGGCGAGGAACTGCGCATACGCCATGTTTTCCCGCGCGGCTTTGTCGCTGCCATCACGCACCGCCAGACGCAGGTTGGCGCTGATCAGCTCCATGGCCTTGATCGCACAGGCATCGGTGATTGGCGTGGCGGCCGTCGACACATAGGCTTCGATCGCATGGGTCAGCGCATCCATGCCAGTGGCCGCCGTCAGCCCCTTGGGCATGCCGACCATCAGCGTCGGGTCGTTGACCGACAGCAGCGGCGTGACATTGCGGTCGACGATGGCCATTTTCACATGGCGGGTTTCATCGGTGATGATGCAGAAACGGGTCATCTCGCTGGCCGTGCCGGCGGTGGTGTTGATCGCCACCAGCGGTAACTGCGGCTTGCTCGACTGATCGACACCTTCATAGTCGCCGATGTGCCCGCCGTTGGTGGCGCACAACGCGATGCCCTTGGCGCAGTCATGGGGCGAACCGCCGCCCAGGGACACCACAAAATCACAGGCGGTGGCCTCCAGCATCGCCAGGCCTTTCTCGACGTTTTCCACATTGGGGTTGGGCTTGGCGCCGTCGTAGATCACCGAGTCAATGTCCTGCATCGCCAGCTTCTCGGCGATCATGCTGGCCACACCGGCCTTGGCCAGCCCGGCGTCGGTGACGATCAGCGCCTTGCGAAAACCGTAGTTGCGGATGGCCGTCATGGCTTCGTCGAGGCAGTCGGTGCCCATGATGTTGACGGCGGGAATAAAAAAGGTGCTGCTCATGGTCAATCCTCGGAGGCGGTATGCCGACAGAATCAACCGCTAACGCGTGGCGCATCTTGATCAGGATCAACGCCCGCTCATGATAAAGTCACCACCCAGCCGATTTCGAGTAGACCCGCCGCAATGAAGGATTTCCAGGATATTGACGCCCACCTTGAAGACTGGAGCGCACTGCGCAGCGCCATCGACTTCAATGGGATTCTGATCGGCAATGGCGCCAGCCGTGCGATTTGGGAAGACTTTGCCTACGACTCGCTGTTCGAAAACGCCCGCACCGTCGAAGAAAAGCCCCTGAGCCCATCCGAACTCAGCGTGTTCGACGCCCTGCAAACCCGCAGTTTCGAGCAAGCGCTGGGCGCCTTGAAGACCACCAGCCGGGTCAACAAGGCACTGGCGGTCAGCTCGGCGGCGCCGCGCAACCGCTACTACGCAATCAAGGAAGCGCTGATCAACACCATCCACGCCGTGCACATTCCGTGGCGCCTGGTGCAGCCGTCGACACTGGCGACGATCAACACTGAACTGAAGCATTACGCGACGGTGTTCACCAGCAATTACGACTTGCTCAACTACTGGGCAATCCTGCACACGCCGGGCATCGACGACCTGTTCCGCAGCGCCGACGCCAGCTTCGACCTGCGCAACACCCGCACCGACGCCACACGCATCCTCTACCTGCACGGCGGCCTGCACCTGGTGCGCAACCTCGACGGCACCGCGCGCAAATTGCCGACCACCGAGAGCACCTTGCTCAGCAGCTTTGCAATAAACAACACGATCAAGACGTTGGACGATGTGCCGCTGTTTGTCAGTGAGGGCAAGGTGGAGGAGAAGCTCAAGACCATTCGCAGTTCGGATTACTTGTCGTTCTGCTACGAGCAATTGCTGAGTCATGAAGGCGCGTTGTGCATCTTCGGCCATGACTTGGGGGCTCAGGACAGCCACTTGGTAGACGCGATTCGCCAGGCCAGACTCACGACCCTGGCAATCTCGGTGTCGGGGCGCAGTGACGGGTTTATCCGCCAGCAGAAGCGCCGGTATTCGCAGTTGTTTGACGGCAGTGGCGTGGAGCTGAAGTTCTTTGCGGCGCGTACGCATCCGTTGGGTAATGCCGCTTTGTCTGTGCCGGTCGAACGCTGATCCACTGAACAACGAAGATCAACTGTGGGAGCTGGCTTGCCTGCGATAGCGGTGTGTCAGTTAAGACAGTACTGACTGGCCCACCGCTATCGCAGGCAAGCCAGCTCCCACAGTGACTGTGTTCCAACCTGGGAACACGGTCACTCGTCGCTGCTGTGCACCACCACCAGCAACTGCGCCTGCACCTCTCCCACCGAGCGAATTCGGTGAGGTTTCTGTGCATTGAAGTGCAGCGCGTCGCCCCGCTCCAGAATCACCCGCTCGTTCATGAAGTCCACTTCCACCTGGCCTTCGTGCACAAACAAAAACTCCTCCCCCAGATGCTCCTTGAAGGTCTTGTCGGTGAATTCTGCCGGCGGGTAAATGATGAACGGCAGCAGGCTGCGCTCGCTGACCTGATGGGCCAACACGGCATAACCCGGCGCGGTGTCGGGACGTTCGTGGCTGCGCACCAGGCTGTAGCTGTCGAGGCTGACGTTGTCTTCGCTGAACAGTTCTTCGACCTTCACGTTCAACGCCTTGGCCAGTTTCAGCGCGGCAGCAATCGACGGTGTGTTGAGCCCACGCTCGACCTTGGACAGATAACTCTTGGTCATCCCGGACTTTTCGGCCAGCGACTCCAGGGTTACGCCAAGTTTTTTTCTCAATAGTTTCAAACGGATAGACATGTGCTGCGGTTAATCCCTGCAGAAAAGGCAGAATCACGCTTGCCAATGACACAATGTGTCATATAGCATCTTTAGTGTCATTTGCTCTAACCCAAAGGACACCGATATGGCCAAGACATTAGCACTTCCCAAAGACCAACTGGTCAAGCAAGCACTGATCCAGATGCAAAACAGCCTGGCGGATAATACGTGGACCGACCGGCAAAAGCTGGCGCTCACTTGCCGCATCCTGTTCGAACACGGACACGACTCCGGCCTGGCCGGGCAGATCACCGCACGTGGGCCAACGCCTGGCACCTATTACACTCAGCAACTGGGCCTGGGTTTCGATGAAATCACGGCCAGCAATCTGTTGCTGGTCAACGAAGACCTTGAAGTACTCGAGGGGCATGGCATTCCCAACCCGGCCAACCGTTTTCACACCTGGGTATACCGTGGGCGGCCGGATGTGAACTGCATCATCCATACGCACCCCACGCATATTGCCGCGCTGTCGATGCTCGAAGTGCCGCTGCAGGTGTCGCATATGGACCTGTGCCCGCTGTACGAAGATTGCGCCTTCCTGGAAGCCTGGCCGGGCGTGCCGGTGGGCAATGAAGAAGGCGAAATCATCACAGCAGCTTTGGGCGACAAGCGCGCAATTCTGCTCTCGCACCACGGTCAGCTGTCCACCGGCGCAAGCATCGAGGAAGCCTGCGTGATCGCGCAGTTGATCGAACGGGCGGCCAAGTTGCAGTTGCTGGCAATGTCGGCGGGCACCATCAAGCCGATCCTGCCGGAGTTGGGTCGCGAGGCCCATGACTGGATCTCCAAGCCCAAGCGCCACGGCGCCGCGTTCAACTACTACGCCCGGCAGAACCTGCGCAAACACGCCGATTGCCTGAACTGATTGCCCTTTTTCAAGCGGAGACCTCCCATGTCCAACCCCACTATTCACGGCATCATCGGCTACACCATCACCCCGTTCAGCGCCGACGGCCAGCGCATTGACCTCGACGCCCTCGGCCGTTCAATCGACCGCCTGATCGACAGCGGCGTACACGCCATCGCGCCTTTGGGCAGTACCGGTGAAGGCGCGTATTTGAGCGATGCGGAGTGGGATGAGGTCAGCGCCTACAGCCTTGCGAAAATCGCCAGGCGCGTACCCACAGTTGTCAGCGTGTCTGACTTGACCACCGCCAAGGCCGTGCGTCGCGCCCGTTATGCCGAAGCCAATGGTGCCGATGTGGTGATGGTGCTGCCGGCCTCGTACTGGAAACTCAGCGAAGCGGAAATCCTCGCCCACTACGCTGCGATTGGCGACAGCATCGGCGTACCGATCATGCTTTACAACAACCCGGCCACCAGCGGCACGGACATGTCGGTGGACTTGATCCTGCGCATCGTCAAGCAGGTGGCGAACGTGACCATGGTCAAGGAGAGCACTGGCGATATTCAGCGCATGCACCAATTGCGCCGCCACAGCGACGTGCCGTTCTACAACGGCTGCAACCCGCTGGCGCTGGAAGCCTTCGCGGCGGGTGCCAAGGGCTGGTGCACGGCGGCGCCGAACCTGATCCCGCAGCTGAACCTGGAGTTGTATGACGCGGTGCTGGCCAATGACCTGAATAAAGCGCGGGAGCTGTTCTATCGCCAGTTGCCGTTGCTGGAGTTCATCCTCAAAGGCGGTTTGCCGGCGACGATCAAGGCCGGGTTGCGGCTGACCGGCCTGGAGGTAGGCGATCCACGCTTGCCGGTGTTCCCGTTGGGTGAGGCCGGGATCGAACAGCTCAAAGCATTACTGCGCTAAAACCACGGCCTCCTGTGGGAGCTGGCTTGTCGAATCGTCGCTATCGCAGGCAAGCCAGCTCCCACATTTTTGAACCCATGAACCCGTTACATAGAGACAAATGACAATAGTTCTCGATATCATTCGCGACTTATCTACGTCGTGCTTCCTCAAGAAGGATATCCATGTCTCGTCCCAAGCCCGACCCGTTGTCGGCCGATGCCTTTCGCGGGTTTTATGCAGATATCCTGCATTTCCTGCGCAAACGCACGGACAACGCCAGCGACGCGGCGGACATGACCCAGGATGTCTTCACCCAGTGGCTGGACTACCGCGACCGCGCCAAGGTCGAGCAGCCACGGGCGTTTCTGTTCCAAATGGCGCGCAACCTGTTGCGCGATCACTGGCGTAAACAGAAGGTACGCCAAAGCGCTCACTCCGACCCGGCCGACGCTGACACGGAGCCGGTCACCGACGCGCAAAACGACCCCATGGCCGCCGCGCAGCGCCTGCAACGCCTGGAACGGTTGAAAGAAGTCCTTGCCGAACTCTCGCCCCGCAGGCGAGAAGCCCTTATGCTGCACCGCTTCGAAGGCTTGAGCCAGGCGCAGATCGCCGAGCGCATGGGCATTTCGACCAGCATGGTAGAAAAGCACATCGCTTTTGCCCTGCTGCATTGCAAGCGACGCCTTCAACCAGAACCCGGCACGGAGCAGCCAGAATGAACCGCCTGAGCGACATTGACGCCCTGGACATCGAGGCGAGCGACTCCATCGATGCCCAAGCCGCCAGCTGGTTTGCCCGCAACCGCAATGGCGCAGCACGGGCCGAGCGCAAAGCCTTTGCCGCCTGGCAGGCAACGCCCGCCCACGCCCGCGCCTATGCCGAGTTCGAACAACTGTGGGACGACCTCGCCCAACTGCAGCAACTGAACAAACCCGTGCCACTGCCCCCGCGCAAACCGTCGATAGTGCGCCCTGCCCTGGCCGTGGCCGCCGCACTGGTCTGCGCCGTGCTGACGACGAATATCGGTGCGCCCCGCGCGCTGTTCCACAGCCAGATTGCCGGGCACGCCAAAGGCATGCGCACCCTCGCCTTGCCCGACGGCAGCACGCTGTATGTGAACGCCAACACCCATCTGCGCGTGGATTTCAGCGCGCATCAACGCATCCTGCACCTGGACAAGGGCCAGGTCTTTATCGAAGTTGCCGCCGACAAAGAGCGCCCGCTCTACGTGCAAGCCGGCGAGGCCAATGTGCGGGTGGTCGGCACCGGGTTTGACGTGCGACGCAGCCAGCAACAACTGGTGGTCAGCGTCGCCCACGGCCAGGTCGCCTTCGAGCCGGACGCCAAAAGCCCGGTGGCGTTGCTTAGCGCCCAGCAACGTGCCACGTACAGCTACGCCAAGGGCACCGTGCAGCAACAGACACTCACCACCGAAGAAGTGGCCGACTGGCGCAGTGGGCACCTGTCGTTTCGCAATCGGGAGTTGGCCAGCCTGATCGATGAACTGAGCCTCTACCGGCCTCAAGCACCCTTGCAGGTCAACAAAGCCGTGGCGCAACTGAAGGTCTCGGGCAATCTGGATGTGAATGACCCAGACGCCCTGCTCAGCGCCCTGCCCGCCCTGCTGCCGGTTAAAACCGTGGCCTCGGCCGATGGCATAGTCAGAATCGAACCGCTCAAGTAAAGCCTGCAAAAATCACACTTGAGAATATTTTGCATTCGCATGTGTGGTTTTTTGCAGCTGCCCCGTCTTCCTCCCGACTGTGTTGGATACGCACACCTTTTGGCTATTTAGCCACCCCGGGGGATTTCATGTTTCGCGCGCCTTGCCACGCTCCGCACCTGTTTCTTCGACCGACCCTTATTGCCACCTGCATGGCCTTGAGCCTCAACGCCCAGGCCGAGTCGCTCAGGCTGCAACTGCCTGCCCAATCGCTGGCCACGTCCCTGAGCTTTGTCGCGCAGCAGGCGAAAATCCAGCTGTTGTTCGATGAGACACTGCTCAAACACGTGCAGGCACCGGCGCTCAACGGTGAATTCAGCCCGGAAGTGGCGATTCGCAGCCTGCTGAAAAACGGCGAGTTCACCCTGATCAAAGTCGGCAGCACCTACGTGGTGCGCCCCGACGAGGGCAAGACCACCCACAGCGGCGCCATCCAGCTGGATGCCCTCAGCGTGATCGGCACCGGTAACGAAGTCGACTCCAGCACCGTCAACCGCTCGACCATGACCCAGGCCGACATTGACCGCTACCAATCCAACAACATCCCCAGCCTGTTGCAGACCTTGCCCGGCGTGAGCCAGGGCGGCTCACTGAAACCTGGTGGCCAGACCATCAATATTCGAGGTTTCGGCGATGCCGAAGACGTGCCGATGACCGTCGACGGCGCCACCAAAACCGGCTTTGAGCGCTACCAGCAAGGCACCGTGTTTATCGAGCCGGAGCTGATCAAGAGCATCGAGGTCGAGAAAGGCCCCAACTCGCCGTTCACCGGCAACGGCGGCTTTGGCGGCACGGTCAACATGACCACCAAGGACGCCCCGGACCTGCTGCAAGACGGTCGCAACAGCGGCGCGATGCTCAAATACGGTTACTCCAGCAACGACCACGAACAGATCTACAGCAGTGCCGTGTACGGCCGCACCGACGACGGGCGTTTTGACGCGCTGGCCTACCTGACCCAGCGCGACGGCGGCGACATGAAGGTGGCCGCCAAACTACCCAACGACAACAACGAATACCCGGTCAACCCTCAGCGCCTGCCCAACAGTGCCCAGGATGTGGACGGCAAACTCTTCAAGGTCAACGCCCACTTCACCGAGGAGCACAGCGTTGGCCTCTCTTACTCGCGCTCCCACAGCAACCGCTGGACACCATTCTCCGCCGCCAGCTACCCGACGCCGCCGACCCAGGCCAACATCGACCGCTACGGTTACGAAAACGCGCTGAAGCGTTTTTTAGCCCAGCGTGACACCACTGACACCACCTGGTCAGGCAAGTACGAATACACGCCGGTGAATAACCCGCTGATCGACCTGACCGTCAAATATTCCCAGTCCAATACCGACCAGACCGACGAACGCGACGCCACCGCGTTTTTCCAACTGGCCACCGGCGGGCGCAAGATGGACACCGCCTACACCGACAAGAACCTCGACATCCGCAACGTCAGCCTGTTTGACACCGGCCCCTTGCAGCATGCGGTGACCGTCGGCGGGCAAATCCGCAAGCACATCCGCGAAACCGAAATGTGGATGCCCGGCACCACCTACAACACCGCGCGCTACAACTACGGGCACTTCCAGCCGGGTTTCATGCCCCACGGCAAGGTCGACACCAACAGTTTCTTTGTCCAGGACGCAGTCACCGTGGGCGACGTGACCATCACCCCGTCGCTGCGCTACGACCATGTGCGCAACCGTGGCGAAGGCAATGACGCGCCGTACTACAACAACCCGAATCCGTCCTTCGGCCACGATTACAGCGACCGCACTTACACCGGCTGGTCGCCGCGCCTGGCGCTGTTCTGGAACGTCACGCCGAACCTGGGGCTGTTCGCCAACTGGAGCAAGACTTGGCGTGCGCCGGTGATCGACGAGCAATATGAAGTGCAAGGCCTGGGCAGCCGCACCGCCACCAGTGTCGACCTCGACCCGGAACGCATCACCTCGATCACGTTGGGCGGTGTCACCAGCTTCGACCACCTGATCGCCCAGAACGACAACCTGCAAGTGCGCGCCACACTGTTCCACAACAAAGTCGAAGATGAAATCTTCAAGGCCACTGGCGTTGGTTGCCAAAACCAGGCCGTCAACGGCGGCACCATTGCCAACGCTTGCCCGCCTGGGGCGATGTCCAACTACCGCAACATCGGTGGCCTGACCATCAAGGGCTTTGAGCTGGAGTCCTTCTACAACTCCACCTACCTGTTCGGCTCGGTGTCGTTCGCCTACGCCAAGGGTGAACACGAAGGCGCGTACACCAACCCGTGGGGGCCGGATGTACCGGCACGTGACATTCCACCGACCAAATGGGTGCTGGTAGTGGGCACCAACATCCCGGCCTGGGATGCCCAGGTGGGCTGGATGGGCCAGTTCATTGGCGCGACCGATCGCTTGCCGAGTGACAAATATTCCGGCGGCCCGGGCAGCAGTTTGGGCGACCTGTTCTACGACCAGTACGGCAACAAGGCCTACAACACCCAAGGCCTGTTCGCCAAATGGAAACCGCAACAGGCCTACCTCAAAGGCACCGAGGTGAACTTCACCGTGGACAACCTGTTCAACAACAACTTCCGCCCGGCCTTGAGCGGTGATCGTGCCTACACCAAGGGCCGCGATGCGAAGGTCAGCATTACGCGGTTCTTCTAAAGACCAGGGTGACGCCATCGCAGGCAAGCCAGCTCCCACAGAAGATCTCGGTCAACCAGGCAATAGAGATCAACCCCAGGCAAGCCAGCTCCCACAGGAGATCTCGGTCCGCCAGACAATAGAGATCCAATGTGGGAGCCGGGCTTGCCCGCGATGGCGCCGTGCCTGCCAGCTTAAAGATTGAAACTGTACGGATAAATCTGCGACCAGCTGTAGGCCCTTAATCAGCGGGGGTTGTGGCTAGATGGGCTTCCCTTGAAGCCCTCCAGATTCTGGTCCCCACTCATGAGCTCGCGCGAAAACACCGGCATGGCCCTCGGCCTGCTGGGCGTCGTCATCTTCAGCCTGACTTTGCCCTTCACCCGTATCGTGGTGCAGGAAATCCACCCCTTGCTCAATGGCCTCGGGCGCGCCTTGTTCGCGGCGATCCCGGCAGCAGCGCTGTTGTTGTGGCGACGCGAGCGCTGGCCAACCTGGCGCCAGGTGCGCGGACTGTGCCTGGTGATTGCCGGGGTGATCCTGGGTTTCCCGGTGTTATCGGCCTGGGCCATGCAAACCTTGCCGGCGTCCCATGGCGCGCTGGTCAACGGTTTGCAACCGCTGTGCGTGGCACTGTATGCGGCGTGGCTGTCACATGAGCGGCCGTCAAAAGCCTTCTGGGCCTGCGCAGCGCTGGGCAGTGCGTTGGTGCTGAGTTATGCGTTGATCACCGGCGCGGGCAGTATCCAGGCCGGCGATTTGCTGATGCTCGGCGCGATTGCCGTGGGCGGCCTGGGGTATGCCGAAGGCGGCCGGTTGGCCAAGGAAATGGGCGGCTGGCAAGTGATCTGCTGGGCGCTGGTGCTGTCGACGCCAGTATTGATCGGCCCGGTGTGGTACTTGGCGGCGCAGCATCAAGGCGCGATTTCCATGCGCACCTGGTGGGCGTTTGGGTATGTATCGCTGTTCTCGCAGTTTTTGGGGTTCTTCGCCTGGTACGCCGGGCTGGCCATGGGCGGCATTGCGCGGGTCAGCCAGATTCAGCTGTTGCAGATCTTCTTTACCATCGCGTTTTCGGCGTTGTTCTTTGGTGAACATATCGAGCCGATTACCTGGGTGTTTGCGTGTGGGGTGATCGTGACGGTGATGCTCGGGCGCAAGACGGCGGTGCAGCCTGCACCGGCTTGTGTGGGAGCTGGCTTGTCGAATCGTCGCACCGCTGCGATGCAGACACCTCGGTCTATCAGCAAACCCAGGTGATGCCATCGCAGGCAAGCCAGCTCCCACAGGAGACCGCATTCAGTTCAAGAAGCCATCCGCGCGCAGCAGGGTTTCCAGGCAGTGTTCGCTGATGTGGTAGAACGCCTTCAGCTCCTGGATTTTTTCCAACAGTTGCGCATTGTCCACAGGCTCGGTGCGCTTGACCGCCAGAATCATCTTGTTCTTGTTGGTGTGTTCCAGCGAGATGAACTCGAACACCTTGGTCTCGTAGCCACAGGCTTCCAGGAACAACGCACGCAAGCTGTCGGTGACCATTTCCGCTTGCTGGCCCAGGTGCAGGCCGTACTGCAGCATCGGCTTGAGCAGCACCGGGCTCTGGATCTGCAGGCGGATCTGTTTGTGGCAGCACGGCGAGCACATGATGATCGACGCACCGGAACGGATGCCGGTGTGGATCGCGTAGTCGGTGGCGATATCGCAGGCATGCAGGGCGATCATCACATCCAGTTCGCTGGGCGCCACACTGCGCACATCACCACACTTGAACACCAGCCCCGGATGCTCCAGGCGTGCGGCGGCGGTGTTGCACAGGGTTACCATGTCTTCACGCAATTCCACACCCGTCACTTCGCCCTCGGCCTTGAGGGTGTTGCGCAGGTAATCGTGAATGGCGAACGTCAGGTAGCCCTTGCCCGAACCGAAATCCGCCACGCGCACCGGCTGGTCAAGCTTCAACGGCGATGAGGTCAGCGCATGGCTGAACACTTCGATGAACTTGTTGATCTGCTTCCATTTGCGCGACATCGATGGGATCAGCGCCTGCTTGGTGTCGGTGACGCCCAGGTCCGCGAGGAAGGGTCGGCTCAAGTCGAGGAAGCGGTTTTTCTCGCGGTTATGCTCAGCCGAAGGCGCCTCGCGCAATTGCTGCGGCTTGCTTTTGAACAACGAGCTTTTGTTCTTTTTGCTGTATTCCAGCTGGGCTTCGTCGGTCAGCGACAACAGGTGCGCATTCTTGAACGACGCCGGCAGCAGCGCGGCAATTGCCGCCACGCCTTCGGCCAGCGGGAAGTTCTTGGTAATGTCGCGGGTCTTGTAGCGATAAACAAAGGACAGGCACGCCTGCTCCTTGACCACGACCTGCTTGATGATCAGCCGCTGCAACTCGGCTTCTTCGCCGACGTACTTGGCCAGCACCAGCTTGATAAACGCGTTCTGCGCGAGGCTTGCGCTCAGCAGTTCGATGAACTGGGCGTGATGATCCGGCGCAGGGCTGGCAGGTTGAGCGGTGACAGACATGAACAAAAACGCCTCGGGCAAAGAATGCCGGGCATTTTAGGGGGGATGAAGGTTTAGGGCACGGGGTTATTTGATCAACGGTCGCTCAGCCGCCGCAAATCAAATGCGGGAACCACTTTTCTCTGGGAACTGACTTATGTGGGGGCTGGCTTTTGTGGGAGCTGGCTTGCCTGCGATGGCATCACCTGGGTTTTCTGATGGACCGAGGTGTCTGCATCGCAGGCAAGCCAGCTCCCACATAAGCCAGCTCCCACACAAGCCCGGCTCCCACAGAAAAGCAGCTATTCCAGCACTATCAGGCGGTTAGGCAGCTCATTACGCGTCTGCGTCACCGGCACATGCACCTTCAGCAACTCACCACACGCTTCGATGCAGGCAATAAACCCCGCCAGCGTCTGCCCCTGCTTCACCTGCTGGGTGAATGCCTTGACGATCTCATCCCAACTGCTGTCATCCAGGTGCCTGGAAATACCATCGTCCACCAGAATCTCCACATACCGCTCCGCCTCGCTGACAAAAATCAGCACGCCGGTGCTGCCCAGCGTGTGGTGCAGGTTTTGCTCCAGGAACTGTCGACGGGCCAGGTTCGATGCACGCCAGTGGCGTACCGAACGCGGAATCAGGCGGGTGGTGACCTTGGGCAGGCGAAACACCAGGCACAACACAATGAAGGTCGCCCATTGCGCCAACAGCAAGGTGTACATGGTCAGGTAGCCCGACAGGTAGTGCACGATGCCAGGCACCACCAAGGCGATCAGGCTGGCCCACAGCAGCGGGATATAGGCGTAATCATCCGCGCGCGCGGCCAGCACGGTGACCAGCTCGGCGTCGGTGGTTTTTTCGACGCGTGCGATCGCTTCGGCGACTTGGCGCTGCTCGTGTTCAGTCAGTAATGCCATGGTTGTAGATGCTCTGTTCTAGTTATTGTCATTACCAGCCACCTGAGGCACCACCGCCGCCAAAACCACCGCCGCCGCCTCTGAAGCCACCACCGCCGCCCCCGCCACCGCCGCCGCGTCCACTGCTGCTGAGAATCGCCAGCAGGATAGCGCCAACGGGCAGCCCCAGCCGATTACACAGCCACAACACGCCGATCAGCAGGATGAACAAACCGATGGAAAACCCCGGATTATCCTTGGCAAAATTCGCATCCGCCACATGCGCCGGCACGGCCAGCGGCTCGCCGCCCACCACCTGAATCATGGCCGCAACGCCGTCGCTGATGCCCTGGCTGTAATTACCGGCCTTGAACTTGGGCGCGATCACCTGGTTGATGATCACCCACGACTGCGCATCGGTCAGCACGCCTTCGAGGCCATAGCCGACTTCGATGCGCAATTTGCGCTCATCGCGGGCGACGATCAACAGCGCGCCGTTGTCCTTGCCCTTTTGGCCGATGCCCCACTGGCGGCCCAATTGATAACCGTAGTCCTCAATGGGCACGCCCTGCAGGTCAGGCACAGTGACCACCACGATCTGGTCACCCGAGGTTTGCTCCAGCGCCTGCAATTGCTGGGTCAGCTGCGCACGTACCGCCGGGTCGATCATCTGTGCGGTGTCCACCACCCGCCCGGTCAAGGCCGGGAAGGTCAGCGCCGCCTGGGCCACGCCCACGCAGGCCAGCAGCCACAGCGCCAAGCCTATCCGTAATAAACGCATCGACACCTCAGAGAAGCCTTATTTGAACTTCACTTGCGGCGCTTTATCGGCGTCGGCACTGGTGGCTTCAAACGTGGCGCGGATCGGCAAGTCGCTGTACATCACGCTATGCCACAGGCGGCCGGGGAAGGTGCGGATCTCGGTGTTGTAAGCCTGCACCGCCTGGATAAAGTCGCGACGGGCCACGGCAATACGGTTTTCGGTGCCTTCAAGCTGAGACTGCAACGCCAGGAAGTTCTGGTTGGCTTTGAGGTCCGGGTAACGCTCGGACACCACCATCAGACGGCTGAGTGCGCCGCTCAAACCGTCTTGAGCCTGTTGGAACTGCTTGAGTTTCTCGGGGTTGTCGAGGGTGCTGGCATCCACTTGGATCGAGGTGGCCTTGGCCCGCGCCTCAATCACAGCGGTGAGGGTGTCTTGCTCATGGGCCGCATAGCCCTTGACCACTTCCACCAGGTTGGGAATCAGGTCGGCGCGGCGTTGGTACTGGTTCTGCACCTGGCCCCAGGCCGCCTTGGCCTGTTCGTCCAGGGTCGGAATGGTGTTGATGCCGCAACCGCTCAGCACCGTGCTGATCAGTAGCAAAGCCGCGGCCTTGAAGCCCCAGCGGTAATGTTGTGCTGCTTGCATAGTGTTTCTCCTGCCCAATCTGGATGGAATGTGACGACTAACCCTATAAACCGCGCGCTTGGGGCATAATCCGCCACCACTGGATTGCGTCGAGCCAATCAGCTAAAAAGATGCCCAGCGCGAATAAGAGTTCACAAGTGTGGTGCATTTACTGCAATAACACTCGAACAACAACATAGGTTCCCCCACATTTTGGCAGACCAGCGCATTTTCGCTGTGCAGTAGCCGAAAAAGGATATTCATGAAAAAGCTGTGTTTGCTCGGCCTTGTTGCCACTCTGGCCACCCACCCCGTCTGGGCAGAAACAAAGCCTGCTGCGCTTAAAGACAAGGACGCCTTCGTCAGCGACCTGCTCAAGCAGATGACCCTGGATGAAAAGATCGGCCAATTGCGCCTGATCAGCATCGGCCCGGAAATGCCCCGCGAGCTGATCCGCAAGGAAATCGCCGCCGGCCGCATCGGCGGCACGTTCAACTCGATCACCCGCCCGGAAAACCGTCCGATGCAGGACGCGGCCATGCGCAGCCGGTTGAAGATCCCGATGTTCTTCGCCTATGACGTGATCCACGGCCACCGCACCATCTTCCCGATCAGCCTGGCCCTGGCCTCCAGCTGGGACATGGACGCCATCGGCCGCTCCGGGCGCATCGCCGCCCAGGAAGCCGCTGCCGACAGCCTCGACATCACCTTTGCGCCGATGGTCGACATTTCCCGCGACCCGCGCTGGGGCCGCACCTCCGAAGGTTTTGGTGAAGACACCTACCTGGTCTCACGCATTGCCGAAGTGATGGTCAAGGCCTTCCAGGGCGTAAGCCCGGCTAATGCCGACAGCATCATGGCCAGCGTCAAGCACTTCGCCCTGTATGGCGCGGTGGAAGGCGGTCGCGACTACAACGTGGTCGACATGAGCCCGGTCAAGATGTACCAGGACTACCTGCCGCCGTACCACGCGGCGATCAAGGCCGGTTCCGGCGGCGTGATGGTGGCTTTGAATTCGATCAATGGCGTACCGGCCACCGCCAACACCTGGCTGATGAACGACCTGCTGCGCAAAGAGTGGGGCTTCAAAGGCCTGGCCGTGAGCGACCATGGCGCGATCTTCGAGCTGATCAAGCACGGCGTGGCCAAGGACGGGCGTGAGGCTGCCAAGCTGGCGATCAAGGCCGGCATCGACATGAGCATGAACGACTCGCTGTACGGCAAGGAATTGCCCGGCCTGCTCAAATCCGGCGAAATCGAGCAAAGCGACATCGACAATGCGGTGCGCGAAGTGCTCGGCGCCAAGTACGACATGGGCCTGTTCAAAGACCCGTACCTGCGCATCGGCAAGGCCGAAGATGACCCGGCCGACACCTATGCCGACAGCCGCCTGCACCGCAGCGATGCGCGCGATATTGCACGCCGCAGCCAGGTCTTGCTGAAAAACCACAACAACACCCTGCCGCTGAAAAAATCCGCGACCATCGCGCTGGTAGGCCCGCTGGCCAAGGCACCGATCGACATGATGGGCAGTTGGGCCGCCGCCGGTAAGCCTGAACAATCCGTCACGCTGCTGGACGGCATGAACGCTGTAATCGGCGACAAAGGCAAAATCATCTACGCCCGTGGCGCCAACATCACCAATGACAAGGCCGTGGTCGACTACCTCAACTTCCTCAACTTCGATGCGCCGGAAGTGGTGGATGACACCCGCCCAGCCCAGGTGATGATCGACGAAGCGGTCAAGGCCGCCAAGGCAGCCGACGTAGTGGTCGCCGCCGTGGGCGAGTCCCGTGGCATGTCCCACGAGTCTTCCAGCCGCACCGACCTGAACATCCCACAAAGCCAGCGCGACCTGATCAAGGCGCTCAAAGCCACCGGCAAACCGCTGGTCTTGGTGCTGATGAACGGCCGCCCGCTGTCGATTGTGGATGAAAACAAAGAGGCTGACGCGATCCTGGAAACCTGGTTTGCCGGCACTGAAGGCGGCAACGCCATCGCCGACGTGCTGTTCGGTGACTACAACCCATCGGGCAAGCTGCCGATCACCTTCCCACGTTCGGTGGGGCAGATTCCGACCTACTACAACCACCTGAGCATCGGCCGGCCGTTCACCCCAGGCAAGCCGGGCAACTACACCTCGCAGTACTTCGATGACGTTACCGGGCCGCTGTTCCCGTTCGGTTATGGCTTGAGCTACACCACGTTCAGCCTGTCGGACATGGCACTGTCGTCCACCACCCTGAACAAGACCGGCAAGCTTGATGCCAGCGTCACCGTGAAGAACACCGGCAAGGTCGATGGCGAAACCGTGGTGCAGTTGTATATCCAGGACGTGGCCGGCTCGATGATCCGCCCGGTTAAAGAGCTGAAGAACTTCCAGAAAGTCATGCTCAAGGCCGGTGAAGAGCGCACTTTGCACTTCACCATCAGCGAGGAAGACTTGAAGTTCTACAACACTCAACTCAAGTTCGCGGCGGAACCGGGCGAGTTCAATGTGCAGATCGGGTTGGACTCCCAGGATGTGCAGCAGCAGACGTTCGAGTTGTTGTAACACTTGCGGCCCCCTCTTTTTTAAGAGGGGGCTTGCGGTACTTGCCCGCCTCAATCAGCAAAAAGTGAACTTTCACTCACTCTCTCCAGCCAAGTCCTACATAACCTTCTCCGCACGCTCGCACACCCTGTCAGCCCATTTTTATGTGCAGGTGTGTGGACCATGTCGCCCTCGAAAAAAGACCGAGCGAACGCCCTGAATGCGGCCGCTCAATCCTCTTTCAAACAAAATACTATCGCCCTCTGTGTGCTTGGGTGCCTGTCGGGTATGCCCGTTGAAGCCGCAAGCTATGCCGAACAGGGCCGACTGCACGATGCGGCCAGCTGGCGCAGTGACGAGTTCAAGAGTAACTGGGGGTTGGGCGCGGTCGGGGCGGACTACGCTTATGCACGGGGTTTGAGTGGCGCAGGGGTACGATTAGGGGTTTACGATACTGGAACAGACCTGCGCCATAGCGAGTTTGCGGGGAAGCCAGCCATCGGCGTGCTTATGGCTGACACCGGCTGCATGAGTGGGACCGTACTGGAGAACGGCTGCTTCTATACCGAAGGTGACCGCGCCTCGGTCACCGTTATCGACGCATTGCCACCTGAAGCATTGCCCGGCCTTGAAGAGTCCATTGCCGAGGGCACGCTTACCCGTGAGCAACTTGATGACTATCTCAGAGCGGTAGGTTCTAAATACGACGCGCACGGCACTCACGTTGCCGGCATAGCGCTCGCCAATCGTGATGGCTCTGGAGTGCAGGGCGTGGCTTACGCTGCCAACGTGAGTGCAGTGCGCAAGTACGGTAATACCTACCTGGGAGGCCCACTTGCCTTAAGAGATATTACGCGCGCGCCCCTTCCGACTGTTGCAGCGGTAAACGTCGCCTATGCCCAGTTGCACAGTCAAAATGTGCGTGTCGTCAATAATAGTTGGGGCAGCGCATTTTCGCCTGCGAATGAAACAGAGCTGAACCTGGCATTAAGCGAAACCGGAACCTCCATTTATTCAGAACTCAAGGCCATCGCAGACAACGCTATCAAGTATGGGATCCTGCAAGTATGGTCAGCGGGCAACGTCACCACAGCCAACGAATCACCTCAAAAAGCGCCAAACTCCGGGCTTCATCCCAACCTGCCACGTGCCATTGCAGAGCTGGAGCCTTATTGGTTGACCGTCGTCAACTTAACTAAAGAGCTCACCTTGAGCGATTATTCCAGGCGCTGCGGCTTCAGCAAAGACTGGTGCCTGGCCGCGCCCGGAACAGATATCAACTCGTCCTGGGTCGCAGGTTCAATACAAACCGAAAACCACTTCGACCAGGACGATGGTGTCGATGGCTTCGCAGTGACCGGTGATAACCCCGAACTAGGCTATATGCTAAATTCTGGCACCTCCATGGCCGCGCCCCACGTCACCGGCGGCTTGGCACTGCTGATAGAACGTTTCCCCTACCTCGACAACCCGCAAATCCGCGACATATTGCTCACCACCGCCACCGACCTCGGCGAGCCGGGCGTGGACGACGTTTACGGCTGGGGCTTGATGAACCTGAAAAAAGCCATCGATGGCCCCGGCCAATTGCGCGTCGATACCAACGTCAATATGGATCGCCCCGCTGGCGGCGCGATTGTCTGGCAAGGCGGCGCCTGGGACGATTGGCGCAACGATATCAGTGGCCCCGGCCGCCTGGAAAAAACCGGCATCGGTTGGCTGCGCCTGAGCGGCAATAACAGCTTCGCCGGCGCCACCGTCAAGCAGGGCATTCTGGAACTGGATGGCGTCAACAACCTCAAGGGCGACGTAAAACTCGACGGCGGCGTCCTGCGCCTGAACGGCAGCTTGGCCGTCGAAGGCGACTACCAGCAAGCGTCCGGCGCAACCTTGATGACCGGCCTGGTGCCCCAGGCAGCCCCGGCAAAACTGCAAGTCAGCCAGCAAGCCTCAATCAACGGCGGCACGCTGTACCTGAGCGCGCAACCCAACAGCTACCCTTTGGGCCAGCGCTACAGCATCCTGCAGGCCAAAGGTGCGTTGAGCGGCGAGTTTGCTTCGATCGACCACCGTGAGTTCTCACCCTTCCTCAGCGTTTCCCAGGTCAAACAAGGCAACAACTTACTGGTGGAGTTCGGCCGTGGTCGGTCACTGGCGTCGGCGGCGGGCACTGCCAACCAGCGCGCCGTCGCCCGCGCTGCGGATGCTGAGACTCAGCCTTCGCCGCTGCTGCAGCGCCTGACCGCACTGTTTCCCGAGCAGGCACCTTCGGCCCTGGACCAACTGAGCGGCGAACTGCATGCCAGCACCCAAGCGGTGCTGATCGAGAACAGCCGCGTGTTGCGTCAAGCCGCACTCGACCGTCAGCGCCTGGCGCAAGACGGCCGGACCATCGGGCTCGATGCAAAAAACCAAGGCGTCTGGGTGCAACTGCCGCGGCAATCCGGCCAACTCGCAGGCGACACCGGCACCTCGCGCACCGCCCACAGCAGCACGGGCCTACTGCTTGGGTTTGATCACACACTGGAACAAGGCACTCGCGTGGGCGTGGTGGCCGGCAGCAGTCAAATCGAGGTGAAGGCCGGTGCACGCGGCAAGGCGAGTGTCGACACCTACCAGTTGGGCCTGCATGTTGGCCACACTTGGGACGCTTTTGGCCTGTATGGCGGCATTGCCTACGCGCAACATGAGATCCAGACCAAACGTCGCGTCAGTTTCCCTGGGGTAGAAAACCACCTGTCCGCCAAGTACGCCAGTCGTAGCGTGCAGACATTTGCCGAGGCCAACTATAAGTTCAGCCATGACTTCTGGGATTGGCAGCCGTACCTGCAACTGACCAATGTGCAACAGCGCAGCGAAGGCTACACCGAGCGGGGCGGCATCACGGCACTGCGCGGCAAACGTTCGAAAGAAAGCGTGAACCTGGCCACCGGCGGTGTGCGGGTGAACCTCGACCTGGGCAAGGCGCAGATCGGCCCGTCGTGGTTGAGTGTGCGCGGCGGCCTGGCTTACACCCGTGCCAGCGGTGACCTGCAACCTTCTACCCAGGCTGCCTGGGACGGCGGGCGAGTCATGAGTGTCAGCGGCGCGCCGCTGGATCGACTCAGCACCCGGCTGGAACTGGGCGCCACCGCGCGCCTGACGCCTAACAGTGCGATCGACCTGGGCTTTGCCCAGCAGCGTGGTGAGCGCACGCGAGACCAAAGCATCACCGCGCAATATTCACTGCAGTTTTAAGCAGCAGGCGGGGGTGTCCTACCCCCGCCGATCCAGCAGGTTGACCACCAACCGATCAATCCAGCCCCACACCCGCTGCTTCACCCGCCGCCACAGTGGCCGCGCCTTCCAGGCCGCCAGGCTCACCGCCTGGCTCTTGGCAAAATCACCCTCGAAACTGCCCACCACCGCTGCCGTCAATTCTGGGTCGAGCGCTTCCAGGTTGGCCTCCAGGTTGAAGCGCAAATTCCAGTGGTCGAAATTGCACGAGCCAACGCTCACCCAGTCGTCCACCAGCACCATTTTCAGGTGCAAAAAACACGGCTGGTATTCAAAGATCTGCACGCCTGCGCGCAACAACCGTGGGTAATACCGGTGCCCGGCGTAGCGCACTGAAGGGTGATCGGTGCGCGGGCCGGTCAGCAATAAACGCACATCCACGCCACGCCCGGCTGCGCGGCGCAACGCACGGCGCACGCTCCAGGTCGGTAGAAAATACGGGGTGGCCAGCCAGATGCGCGTCTTGCTGCTGTTCAGCGCGCGGATCAGCGACTGCAAAATATCGCGGTGCTGACGAGCATCGGCATACGCCACGCGCCCCAGGCCAGGCCCGGTGGCCGGCACCTTGGGCAAGCGCGGCAAACCGAAATGGGTGGCGGGTTTCCACTCACGGCGCGCCGCGTTGGCATGCCATTGGCGGTCGAACAACGCCTGCCAGTCCAGCACCAACGGGCCGCTGATCTGCACCATCACTTCATGCCAGTCGGCGGTGTCTTGCCCTGGCGTCCAGAACTCATCGGTAACGCCCGTGCCGCCGACCACCGCGATGCCCTGATCGATCAGTAACAGTTTGCGATGGTCGCGGTACAGGTTACGCATCCAACGGCGCCAGCTCAGGCGATTGTAGAAGCGCAGTTGCACGCCCGCGTCGGTGAGGCGCTTACGCAGGCCCAGCGTGAAGGCCAGGCTGCCGTAATCATCAAACAGGCAGCGCACCTGCACGCCGCGCTCGGCGGCTTGCACCAACGCCTGCACCATGGCTTCAGCGCAAGCACCCGCCTCCACCAGGTACAACTCCAGATCGACCTGGCGCTCGGCCCGGGCAATACCCACCAGCATCTGCGGGAAGAAACTCGGGCCGTCGATCAGCAACTCGAAGCGGTTGGCGCTGCGCCATGGGAACACTGCGCCGCTCACGTCAGCGCGCCGTGAAAATCAGCACCGCACCGACCGGCACCGACAAACTGATCGACGCCAAGCCGGCCGCCTTGCGCAGTGCCGCCACACCCGGCACCAAATCGAAATCCTCGGCATGCAGCACCACAGGTTCCAGGGTCACCACCTGGAAGCGTCGATCATCCAGGCGTGTGGCGAGCAGTTCGGCGCTGTAGGTTTGGGTCTTGCCATGCAAAGTCACCGACAGTGGCAGGCGCAACTCAATTTGCGCGCCTGGGGCCAGGTCATTGATCGGTTGCAGATTAATCTGCGCGCTGATCAGCGCTTCGGGGAAGGCCTTGATCTGGAACAGGTCATTGCGCATGCGCTCATCGCGCAGCGGGATGCCGCTGTTGATCGACTCCATCTCGACCTCAAGCTGCGCCGCGCCTTTGCTGTCGACCTTGCCGTGCAACACCAGGAAACGATGCACCTCGGCAATCTCGGTGTTCTTGGTGGTGACGAACGACAGGCGCGAGGATTCGTTATCCAGGTACCAGTCGGCGTGGGCAGGCAAGGCGGCGCACGTCAACAGCGTGAAGGCCAGGGGTTTGAGATTGAACATAGAAACTCATGGGGCAAAAAACCTGCACGAACCTTAAGCGCAATCTCACAAGCGGCGCAAATCCAATGTGGGAGCTGGGTATCTGCACAATTTTTCAAGGCAGCCAAACCCCTGTGGCGAGCAGGCTTGCCCTGCGTTGGGCTGCGCAGCAGCCCCATGAGAGCATTGGAATTTTTACTGAAAAAACTCAGCGCTTGATTTTGGGGCTGCTTCGCAGCCCAACGCAGGGCAAGCCTGCTCGCCACAGGCAACAGTGAAGGTGGCTGACCTGCCGCTATCGCAGGCAAGCCAGCTCCCACAGGGTTCGGTGGTTGCCTTCAGATCAGCGCCCGCTGCACATCGCGTACCGTCGCTTCCAGGCTGGCCATGTGCAGGTTCAATACGCGCTCCACCGGCGCCTGATGCATCGGCCAGTGCAGCGCCATGCTGCCCACCAGCCGCCCATTGGCCTGCACCGGCAGGGCCACCGCGCGAATCAGAAACGGCAGGCGCACCGGGTATTCCCAATAGCCTTCAGTGCGCTGGCCAAACCCCTGGTGCTGGGTTTGCTCGCAGGTATGCACCTGCTCGTCCGCGGCCACATGATCGCGGCCCGCCAGACGCTGCACCTCCTCAACCGGCAATTGCGTCAGGCACGCCTTGCCCATCGCCGAGTGAAACAGGCTGGCGTGCTGGCCGACGATCTGGCAGTTGTTGGGGTACAGCTTGCGCAACACACTGGGGATCGCGCTTTCCATGACTTCCAGGCGCTCACCATCAAAGCAGGATAAATCCACCACCAGCCCGGTGCGCTCGCTGAGTTCCAGCAGCCAGGGCGCGGCGCTTTCCACCACCTGGCGCTTGAAACGTTGCTGGGTGTCGCCGAACAAGCGCTGGGCGCGCAGGCGGTAACGACGGTCGCTGAGGCCGCGATAGACCCACCCCTGTTCCTGCAAGGTCAGCAACATGCGCGACACCGTCGCCTTGGGCAGTCGTGTGAGGTAGTGCAACTCCTCCAACCCCAAGGCCTGGTGTTCGCCGAGCAGTTCGACGATGGCGAGTGCGCGCTCAACCGACCGTACCGTGCCTGTCTCCATGTTCGATCTCCCTGTTGCCGGTGGATGATCATTTTTCACAGCAAGATACAGGCCCGATCGCAGGTCAACTCATCGATTCAAGGCACGCAGGCGGGCGGCGTTGTACCCATTGCGTCAGCTGTTCATGAGCATAGGCCAGCTGCAAGACAGCCCGGTCCGCCTGGGCCGGGCCGATGATCTGCAAGCCCATGGGCAAGCCTTGAGGATTGAACCCCACCGGAATGCTCATGCTCGGCAAGCCTGCCAACGTAGGGCCAATCACCACTTCCATCCACCGGTGATAGGTGTCCATTTCACGCCCACCCACCCTGCGCGGCCACGCCTGTTGTGCATCAAAAGGGAACACTTGGGCGCTGGGCAACAGCAGAAAATCGTAACGTTCAAACAGCTTGGCCAAGGCGCGATACCACTCGCTGCGGTCCACCGACGCCTGGTACACCTGCTGCGCGCTCAGGCCCAGGCCGCCCTCCACTTCCCATTGCGCCTCAGGCTTGAGCAACGCGCGTTTTTGCGGGTTGGCGTAGGCCGCACCGAGGTTGCCGTGCACCAACCAGTGGCGATGCACCAACCAGCAGCGCCACAGGCGCGCCAGGGAAAATGCCGGCTGGCAGCTTTCCACCTCGCAGCCCAGCGCAGCGAAATCGCCAAGGGCCGACTCGCACAGGTTCATCACGCCGTCGTCCATCGGCAGGTAGCCGTTGTAATCCCCCAACCAGCCCAGGCGCGCGCCTTTAAAATCGCGCTGCAACGGCTGGCCGAACACCGACGGATCGTCCCTGGATGACAGCGGCACCCGCGGGTCGTAACCGGCCTGGATACTCAATAACTTCGCCACATCCGTGACGCTGCGGCCCATTGGGCCTTCGGTGCCCAGTTGCTGCACAAACAATTCCGGCACCGGCCCGTGGGGCACGCGCCCCTGCGAAGGGCGCAAACCAAACACATTATTGAACGCCGCCGGGTTGCGCAGCGAACCCATCATGTCGCTGCCATCGGCCACCGGCAGCATGCGCAACGCCAGCGCCACCGCCGCCCCGCCGCTGCTGCCTCCGGCCACCAAACGTGGGTCATAGGCATTGCCGGTGGTGCCGAACAGCGTGTTGTAGGTCTGCGAGCCGAGGCCGAATTCCGGCACATTGGTCTTGCCGATGATGATCGCGCCGCTGGCCCGTACGCGCGACACGCTGATCGCATCTTCGGTGGGCACATGCTCGGCGAACAGCGGCGAGCCCAAGGTGGTGCGCAAGCCCTTGGTGGCCGCCAAATCCTTGATCGCCTGAGGCATGCCGTGCATCCAGCCACGGGACTTGCCCTGATCCAGTTCGCGATCACAAGCGCGGGCTTCGGCCAGCACTTCATCGGCATCACGTAACGACACCAGCGCATTCACACTCGGGTTAAAACGCTGGATCTGCGCCAGGTAATCGCCCATCACGTCTTCACACGACACCTGCCGCGCATGGATCGCTTGCGACAGCTGCGTGGCATCCCAATCAACACGGCTCAAGGCTTCACCTCATTGGAAAAGGGCAGCGGTTTTTTCGCCCGTGGGGCTTCGTGCATGCAGTAAGTGCCCATCAACGTCAGCACGCAAGCGAACAGTACATAAAACGACGGCGCCACTGGCGTACCGAGTACTTTGGTCAGCCAGGTCACGATCAACGGTGCGAAACCGCCGAACACCATGACCGCGACGTTATAAGCCACCGACACACCCGTTGACCTCACCTCAATCGGAAACTGCTCGGCCAGGGCCGTCGGTGCCGGGCCGAAAAAGCCGCCGATGACCGTGCACAGCAGCACTTGCATCACCAGCAAGCGCTCGATGGACGGTGCCGCGGCCACCCACACATACAACGGGTAAACCATCACGAAAAACGCCAGGGTGAAGGCCATCAACACCGGCCGCCGCCCCAGCCGGTCCGAGAGCATGCCGGACAGCGGAATCACCACGGTCATCAGCGCCACTGCGAACATCTGCACCATCAGCACCTGGTCCAGCGGCAAACCGAGGCTCTTGTGCGCGAAGGTCGGCATATTCACCAGCACCACATAGAACGACACCGTCGCCCCACAGGCCAAGCCCATGGAGACAAGGATGCTGCGCCGATGCTCGCGCAGCACGCCCATCAAGCTCGGCGCCGGGCCGGTGGCCTGTTTGCGTGCCTGGATAAACTCTTCCGGGTCTTCCAGGTGCCGGCGAATCCACAAGCCCACCGGGCCGATCAGCAAGCCCAGCACAAACGGCACGCGCCAGCCCCACAGGTCGAGGGTTTGCGGCGAAAAGAAGTGCGTGACCAACGCCACCATCGCCGCCCCACCAAATACCGCCAGGCATTGCCCCACCAACTGCCAGGAGCCATACAAGCCCTTGCGATGGGCCGGCGCACTTTCCACCAGAAACGCCGTGGCACTCGCGTACTCACCGCCGGTGGCAAAGCCCTGGAGCATGCGCGCCACCACAATCAGCAGCGGCGCGCCCATGCCGATGGCGGCGTAATTGGGCGCGAAAGCGATCAGCGCGATAGACACGGTCATCAGCCGGATAATCAACTGCATCGCGGCTTTGCGGCCTTTGCGGTCGGCATAAATGCCGAGCAGGATGCCGCCCACCGGGCGCATGAAAAAGCCCACGCCGAAGGTGGCCAAGGCCATCAGCAGCGAGGCGTATTCATCCTGCGACGGAAAGAATTGCCGGGCGATGATGCTGGCCAGAAAGCCGTAAACGATAAAGTCATACCATTCCAGCGCATTGCCGATCACCGCCGCCACCACCTGGCGGGTGCGCGATACGCCTGTGTTTGAAGTCTGCATGAGGAACACTCCATTCAACCGATAAGGGCAAGGGTCCAGCGGCAGAAAAAAAGAGGTCGTCAGGCAGGCTTGAGCCAGCTCTCGGCCAGCGCGCCCCAGTAGGCGGCGCCGGTCAGCAGGATGTCGTCGTTGAAGTCATAGGCAGGGTTATGCACCATCGGCCGCGACACGCCGTTGCCGATAAACAGGTAACTGCCGGGGCAGCGTTGCAGCATCCAGGCGAAGTCTTCACTGCCCATCAGCGTGCGGGTGTTGCCGTCCACCGCGTCGGCGCCGAGCAAGGCCACGCCGACCTGGCGAGCGAACTCGGTTTCTTCGGCGTGGTTGACCAGCACCGGGTAGGCCGGGCGGTGTTCGACCTGCACCGTGCAGCCGAAGCTCGCGGCCTGGGTCTGGATGATCGCGTTGACCCGTTCGAGCATCTGCTCGCGCACCTTGGGGTTCAGCGCGCGCAGGCTCAGGCGCAACAGCGCTTGCTGAGGAATCACGTTGGCGGCCTGCCCCGCTTGCAGCGCACCGACCGTGACCACGGCGGCTTCCTGGGTGTCGATATTGCGCGCCACCACCGTTTGCAACGCCATGACCATACTCGCGGCGGCCACCAGCGGATCCACCGTCAGATGCGGCATGGAACCGTGGCCACCGACGCCTTCCAGCGTCACCGTGAGCAAGTCCTGCGAGGCCATCATCGGCCCGACCCGCAGGCCCAGATGCCCAGCCGGCAAGCCCGGCATATTGTGCATGCCGAACAGGCCGTCACACGGAAAGCGCTCGAGCAAACCATCGGCCAGCATCGCCTCGGCGCCGCCCTGGCCTTCTTCGGCGGGTTGGAAAATCAGGTTCAAGGTGCCGTCAAATTGCCGCGTCGCCGCCAGGTAACGCGCGGCACCGAGCAGCATGGTGGTGTGGCCGTCATGCCCGCAAGCATGCATGCAGCCAGCGTGCTGGCTGGTGTAGGCCGCGCCGGTGTTTTCGATAATGGGCAAGGCGTCCATGTCGGCGCGAATCCCCAGCGTGCGCGAGCTGCTGCCATTGAGCAGCACGCCGACCACACCGGTTTTGCCGATGCCGGTGTGCACCTCGTAGCCCCATTCCTTCAAGGATTGCGCAATGAGCGCGCTGGTGCGGTTTTCTTCAAAGCCGAGTTCGGGATGGGCGTGGATATCGTGGCGCACAGCGTGCAAGTCGCTGGCGACGTCGCTGAGCCAATCCATAATGTGCTGGTGTGGGCGCATGGTGATTCTCCTCACAGGCGGGTGGTCCCGTTCTTGTTGGCTGCACATCGACAGCTAAGCGCGATGTGGGCGCGAGGACAATCAAAGGTGGTTCCACTGGGTGGAACCTAAGGCCGACACCTAATAACCCTGTGGCGAGCAAGCTTGCTTGCGCCGGGGTGCGAAGCGCGCCCAAAAAGCCGGTGACTGCTGCGCAGTCAAACGGAAGCTAACGCCGTTAACTCAACAGATATTGCGACCGCCCAACCCTACTCGCAGCCAGGAAATAACAGTTCCTAATTAAACCTTAACTTATGTAACAAGATATACACCCAAGCATAATGTTTATTGTTTAAAAAAACCAAACGCACTTACAGTTCTTAACCACACGCCCTCTACCAATTAACCAATACCCAAAACGCAAAACTTCACAAAACCTAAAAACAAAAACCAATTCAGACAAAAAGACAAACACGCATTGAGCCTAATATAAGGATATAGACAATGAACACGTCAAAAAACGCTTCCATCGTTATGGCGAAGACCTCTCCTGACAGTTCAGGCGCTTTACTAAACAGTTTGTCCAGGACGAACCGACGGCCTGCAAATACGATGCTCAGGCGACAAAACACCATGCCGGCAAATATGAAAAAAGGGGCTTCGCTATGAGCGATCGTATTACGATCTATCTCGGCCTGACCGAAATCAGAGCTTATGAGCCAACGGTCTTTGGCTCTGGCCCAGTGGGCGGCGGTGGCTACGGTGATGATTTTGGTAACAGCACCATAGGAAGAAAGGTCGCAGCGAATGCCCGCAAAGAAGTCAGTGAAAACTACAAAGTACCGATCAATAACGCAGTCGCGGCGCAAGAAGCTGATTACGCAGCTAAACGTCAATTGATACCGGAGGAAATTCAAAGAAAAATTGAAGAAGACAAGCTCAAAAGTGATGTAAAAGCAGACGACCGTGTCGCTAACCTGTGGAGTGAAATCGGGTCTATGGACACGATTATTTCACAAACAGCTCTGGAGACCATTTCACTTCAAGCAGTAGCAAACAGTTTTTATAAACGTGACTTTTTCGACCAGCCCATCAATGCGTTTATTACAGAAGCTGCCGCGCGATTGGCGTACCGTATCGCCGACTCCAAAAAAAGCTTTGAAGATTGGCAAAAATCGCTTAAGGCAGCTTATGAGATCAAACGGCTTAATGATTTAGCTGAACTGGCGAACAAACAAAAAGCGTGGTCGAAATTGCAAGCTGAAGAAGCACGCATTAACGCAGAAGCAGCTACAAAGCTTGCTAACATAGACGACGCCATAAAATTCACCATTGCCTTTAGTGGCGAAGTGGCTAGAAAATTCGGCGATAACGCATCAAAGCTCGCAGTTGAGTTAGCAGAAAGCGCGAAAGGTAACAAGATCCGTAGTGCAGATGAAGCTTTTAATGCTTTCGACAAGTACAAAGATGCTCTGGATAAAAAATTCAGCGCCAAGGACAGAGCCGCAGCAGCAAAATACATAGACTCAATGGACTTTGAGGCTATCGGTAGGGCTTCAGCTAAATTCAGCAAAGGTTTTGGATATGCTGGGTACGCGATAGACTTTAAAGATGCTTATATTGAATTTAAAAAAGCTAGCAAAACAGATAACTGGAAGCCTTTTTTTGTAAAGGTCGAAGCGATTGCTCTTGGCATTTCAGCAACAGCATTGGTTAGCGCCATGTTTGGATTCATCGCGGTCACTCCGCTAGGGATACTGGCATTTGCTTTGCTGATCGCTGCAACCAGTGTATTAATTAATGACGCAAGCGTAGAAAGCCTGAACAATTTCATCATACAATTATAACGCTGGGCCGCCTACATGGCGGCCTTTTTTTTAACGTACAAGTTTATTAAAAAAAGCAAACCAATGGGAATCGCAAATGCAAAATAAAACCCATACACCAGTGCATAACCACCATTTGCCGCGCCAGTCAATACTGGCCCCGAACTCAAAAAACCCTTGCGAATATAACGAAAAACTATATTTTCTACTGCGCGCTTTGCAAAGGGAAACAATAGTGCATTTACGCCTGCGACAATAAAAACCACCGCAGCATTATCGTCCGACCTGGAATAAAACGCACAGATGAAAAACATAAACAAACCAAATATTAGGTTTTTAAAATAATATTTATTTTCCATACTTACCAACCTTTACCGACTATATGGGTGAGAGCCAGACGCATCCTTTATGCTTGAGGCTGACCTACAGAGCACTCCGACCGTCTTCGAGATTACTACATGACGATGGCATTCACTCCATCCACAGTACTTGGGCCAGCACGTCTGTTTTGTGCTGAAAATACCCTGCACGCCCCCGCAGAATCCGTACTGTGCGCCCTGCAGCTTGCATGCAAGGACGTCCGAATGGGTCAATCATGCAACATTAAGTTGCTAAAAAGCGCTCGATGACCGCGTGATAAAGACTCGAAAACAGTGAAACATAAGGTAAACAACTTTATTGCGCAGGGGTGCGAAGGCCCCAAAACGCGAGGCCCAACAACTAGAGGTTCCGTCCTCAGAAAACAGAGGCCGCGCGAACAGGCACTATTTTTTCAGCCACAACCACAGCAAATAGAACGCGCCAAGCGGAATGGCAAAAACGAAATAAAACATCCACAGCAGTACGTGACCGCCATAAGATGCGGCGGCCCGAAGGGGATGTGTCGCCCAAAATTCTTTCCCAGTAAAACGAAAGACAACGTTTTCGACTGCACGCCTGGCCAGCGGGAACAGCAGCGCATTAACCCCGCAGATCAAGATAATGATCACGGCCTTATCGCTGGATTTAAAAACGGAGACGCTCATGCAGAAAATAAACAGCGCAATAACGAAGCTTTTTAAATAATAGTTTTTCTCCAGGCCCATTCGCGTTCTTATCATCCTGAAGTATTTTTCGGCCTTGCGCCCCAGCGTCATAAGTCTCCTTTTATGCCTGTTAACGGCCGACGTGTGTGGGGTCGGCCGCGGGCAAGGTTACTACAGGGGCGCGCGCTGGAAACACAGCACCCGGCAAGTTTCAAGGCAACAACCGACACTTCTGCCGCTGCGCATAACCCTGTGGCGAGCAAGCTTGCTTGCGCTGGGGTGCGAAGCGCCCCCAAAAAGCCGGTGACTGCTGCGCAGTCAAACGGGACGGTACGGCGATCCGACAAGCGCCCTCGCCACACAACGCAGATTGCGGACAGCTATTGGCCACCGGTTGCGACGGCGCGTGCATAGGGTTAACCTCGCCTCCGTCGCTGCTCATGAGTGACCGGGCTTGGAATCCCGAGAAAAGAAGCTCTTTTTGGTTATACCAAAGGAGCAAGCATATGCCGTACGAAATACCCTCAGCCGAAACCATCGGCGCCGCCACCTTCGCAGACTGCGGAGAAAACAAAAGCCACCTGAAACTCTTCCGCGTCAACGCCGGGGTTCCGCTCGTAGAAGCCCTCGAACACGCATCCCACGTGCTCTATTACGCAAAAATGCTCTCCCTTGAAGCCGCCATGGACCCCAAGGCGGAGAAGTTTGCATTCGCCTCGCATTACCTGGGGGAAATGGGCAAGGCGATCATCGATGACCTGTTGCTGGCCTTGCAGCCTGGCAGCCCAACCCCGCAGTAAGTCGTCCGCGCCCGGTGCAGTGCATCGGGCGCCTGTCTGGACTGCCTCATTTCCCAAGATCAGCACAAATCCAATGTGGGAGCTGGCTTGCCTGCGATGGCGGCCGGTCAGTCAACATCACTGTTGCCTGTGCCGCCGTCATCGCAGGCAAGCCAGCTCCCACAGAAAATCTTTGGTGCGTCAGGGGTTGAGGCGGCAGCCCTGGCGATCACCCAACCAGCGCGCTGTATGCGTGCGCCCCAAGCCGCTTGCCGTGACTTCACTGCGTTCCGGCGAGTCAGTGAACGCGCTGGTCGGCACATACTGCTTCACATACCCGAGGCAATACTCCGCCGGGTTGTTCTCCACATACCGGCACGAGCAATACTCCTTGGCCGTGTACGCCGCGATGATGTCGGGGAAGGCTTGCAGGTTGACGCGTTCGTGCCACACCCAGCCCGACAGGGCGAGCAACAGCAGCAAAAACACGCTGATAAACGGATGACGACGGATCATGGTTGCACCGCCGCCAGTACGCGCTTGAGCAGTTCGTTGTGGCGGTAAGTGCCGTCGCGGTCATCGCCGTAGCGCACGATCACCAGGTGTTCGTCGGGCAGCACATAGAGCGCCTGGCCCCAATGGCCGAGGGCGGCGAAGGTGTCGGCAGGCGCATCGGGCCAGGGTCTTGGCGCGCCTTGTACGTCGAGGTTGAGCCACCATTGCCCGCCGGGGACGGCGTCGTCCTGGCCGGCCTGGTATTTGTCGAATGGCTGGCGGTTGAAGGCAACCCACTCTTTAGGCAGCAGTTGTTGTTCCCCCCAACGACCGTCGCGCGCCATCAGCAGGCCGACGCGCGCTAAATCGCGAGCGGTGAGGTAGGCATAGGACGAGGCGACGAAGGTTTCATCGGCGTCGGTTTCCCAGGTGGCGTTGTGAATGCCCAGCGGCTTGAACAGCGCGTCCCACGGGTAACTCATATAGGCCTTGTGGCCGAGCATGCCTTTGAGGGCGGCGGACAAAATATTGCTGTCGCCACTGGAATAACGAAAGGCCTGGCCCGGTGCGGCGGTGGCCTCGGTGGCTGCGGCAAACTCGGCCATATCGCTGCGGCCACGGGTGTAGAGCATCGCCACCACCGAGGATTTCAGCGGGGCGTATTCGTAGTCTTCCTGCCAGTCCAGGCCCGAGGCCCAGTGCAGCAGGTCGGCCATGCTCACTTTGGGGTGTTGCTTCATTGGCGGGTAAAAACGCGCGGCCGGGTCAGTGAGTTTGAAGCGGTTTTCGCCGTAGGCCACGCCGAGCACAGTGGCCATCAGGCTTTTACTCACTGACCAGGTCAGGTGCGGCGTGCTGGCGGTGGTGGGCGCGTCGTAGCGCTCGTAAACGATCACGCCATCGCGGATCACCAGCAGCGCATCGGTGCGGATGCCTTTACGAGTGGCGTCGTCACGGGGTGGAAAAGCGTAGGCATTCAGTGCATCGACCGCCGGGCCTTCGAGCGGCGCGCCCTTGGCCCATTCCTTGTCCGGCCAGGTGTCGGCGTGGGCGGCAGCGGTGACTAACAGCAGGGCAACGCACAACAGGCCTCGGACCATGGACGCAAACTCAAGGGGGCTTTCAAGCCCGCGAGCCTAGCCCAGGCGCATGACAGATTTGCGACAGGAAGGCCTGTCATCCAAGCGTCACCATAACTTCATGGAGCTGACACCGAGCCTACATAGCCTGAGTTTGGACAAACAAGTCGACCGGCCGGTAAGTGGCCGGCACTCGGAGATTCGCCATGACTCAGATCGCCCGCATCAGCGACACCGGCAATGAACGCCGTCTGCAAGCCGAACGCCTGGTTGGCGCCAAGGCTTTGCAGGAAGCCCAGGCCCTGCGTTTCAACGTGTTCAGCGGCGAGTTCAACGCCAAGCTGAAAGGCGCGGAACAGGGTCTGGACATGGATGACTATGATGTTCACTGCAGCCACATCGGCGTGCGGGATTTGAACAGCGGTCGACTGGTGGCCACCACCCGTTTGCTCGACCACCAGGCCGCCAGCACCTTGGGCCGGTTCTACAGCGAAGAAGAATTCAGCCTGCACGGCTTGCTGCACTTGCAAGGCCCGATCCTGGAGATCGGCCGCACCTGCGTCGACCCGGCCTACCGCAACGGCGGCACCATCGCGGTGTTGTGGGGCGAATTGGCCGAAGTGCTCAACCAAGGCGGTTACAGCTACCTGATGGGTTGCGCGAGCATCCCGATGCACGACGGCGGCATCCAGGCTCACGCGATCATGCAGCGCCTGCGCGAACGCTACCTGTGCAACGAGCACCTGCGCGCCGAACCGAAAAAACCACTGCCGGCGCTGGACCTGCCGTCCAACGTCATCGCGGAAATGCCGCCGCTGCTCAAAGCCTATATGCGCCTGGGTGCGAAGATCTGCGGCGAGCCGTGCTGGGATGAAGACTTCCAGGTGGCCGACGTGTTCATCCTGCTCAAGCGCGATGAGTTGTGCCCGCGCTACGCCCGCCACTTCAAGGCGGCCATGTGATGAGCCGCCTGCGCGTGTACGGGCGCATTGCCCGGGTGCTGCTGGTGGTGGCGCTGGGGTTGAGCATGGCCAGTGTGTTTGGTGTGTTCGAACGCATGGGCATTGCCAACTCGATGGTGCGTCGCCAGCGTTGGTCGCGGTTTTTTATGGCACGGCTGACTAACGCCCTGCCCTTTCGCGTGACGGTACACGGTGAGCTGCCGACGCAGCCGATGCTGTGGGTAAGCAATCACGTGTCCTGGACCGACATTCCGCTGCTCGGCGCGGTGGCGCCGATGTCGTTTTTGTCCAAGGCCGAAGTGCGCACCTGGCCGGTGGCTGGATGGTTGGCGGCCAAGGCCGGCAGCTTGTTTATTCGCCGCGGCTCAGGCGACAGCCAGTTGATCCGCAAGCAGATGACTCGCCATCTTGAGCAACAGCATCCGCTGCTGATGTTCCCCGAAGGCACCACCACTGATGGGCGCAGCCTGCGTACGTTCCACGGGCGTTTGCTGGCCAGTGCGATTGATGCGGATGTGTCCCTGCAACCGGTAGCGATTCGTTATTTGCGTGATGGGCAGGTGGATGCGTTGGCACCTTTTATTGGCGATGACGATTTGCTCTCGCACTTGATGCGTCTGTTTAGTAATGACCAGGGTGATGTGGAGATTCATGTGCTCCAGCCGATTGCCTGTGCCGGGCAGGAACGTGCGGCGCTGGCGTATCAGGCGCAGCAGGCGGTGCAGAAAGCGTTGTTTGGGCCGTTGCCGGAAGTTGAGCAGGTGGCGGCTCGACCTGCATTTGCGGCCTGAGATGAACTGAACACCGGTTCAAATGTGGGAGCTGGCTTGCCTGCGATAGCGGTGGGTCAGCCACATCTCTTTCAACTGACAGACTGCTATCGCAGGCAAGCCAGCTCCCACATTTAGATCTCAGTTAGAGCTCAGTCATCAGTTGAGCTTGGGCAAACTTCTGCAACTCGGGATAGAACAACCGAAAATCTTCACTCAACGGCTCATACAAAACCCGCAACTCCTGCATCGCATGGCCCAGCTCCTGAGGCTGGGTGAGCCGCCGCGAAATCCCGCGCAGCACCTGCTCCATCACCGCGAACTCACGGTATGAGCCCAGCCAATCATCCGCTGCCATATACGGTGCAATCTGCGCCAGCCGCCCCGGCAACTGGGGCTCGGCGGCGAGTACGCGGTACACCTGCGACGTGAAGTGCTCCAGAGGCTGCTCGGCGTACAGCGCCCAATCCCGCGCCAGGCAGTGGTCGAAAAACACATCGAGGACAATCCCGGCGTAGCGCTTGCGGGTCAGGCTGAAGCGTGACAACGCCTCATCCACCAGCGGGTGGCTGTCGGTAAAGCGGTCGATCGAGCGATGCAGCTGAATCGCCGACTCGATTTGCGGGCTGAACTGGCCTTGCAGGCGGCCTTTTACAAAGTCGCCATACAGGCTGCCGAGCAATTGAGCAGGAAGTTGGCCGCCCAGGTGCAGATGTGCGAGATAATTCATGCCGCGCAGTCTACCACTGCCGACTACGTATCGTTATAACCCGATATACCGAAATAGCCTGATCTCAGATCAAAATCATATTGGTATATCGGGATAGACCGATTTAAAGTTCGCCTCATCGCGATATAACGCTGTACGAAACCGAGCAACCGCCATGTCCATCGACCTCGACGAAATAATAAAAGCCCTGGCACACCCAGTACGACGAGACATCCTCACCTGGCTGAAAGACCCGAAGGTGCAGTTCCCCGAGCAAGTACACAACCACGAATACGGGATCTGTGCCGGGCAGATCGACCAGCGCTGCGGCTTGTCGCAGTCGACCGTGTCGGCCCATTTGGCCACCTTGCAACGCGCCGGGTTAATCAGCAGCCAGAAGGCCGGGCAGTGGCATTTTTTCAAACGCAACGAGGCAACCATCCAGGCCTTCCTCGCGGCGCTCATCACCGAACTCAGTGCTGACGAAAACGCAGCGCTGTAACAAGGAAACGCCAATGCCCCTCTCGCTACTCATACTGGCCCTCAGCGCCTTCGCCATCGGCACTACCGAGTTCGTCATCATGGGCTTGCTGCCCGATGTGGCGGCGGACCTGGGCGTGTCGATCCCCGGCGCCGGCTGGCTGGTCACCGGCTACGCCCTGGGCGTGGCCATCGGCGCGCCGTTCATGGCACTGGCCACCGCCAAGCTGCCACGCAAGGCCGCCCTGGTAGCGTTGATGGGCATCTTTATCGTCGGCAACCTGCTCTGCGCCCTGGCCAGTGACTACAACGTGCTGATGTTTGCCCGTGTGGTCACCGCGCTGTGCCACGGTGCGTTCTTCGGGATCGGTTCGGTGGTAGCGGCCAACCTGGTGCCGGCCAACAAACGGGCTTCGGCCGTGGCCTTGATGTTCACCGGTTTGACCCTGGCCAACGTGCTCGGCGTGCCGCTGGGTACCGCACTGGGACAGGAAGCCGGCTGGCGCTCGACCTTTTGGGCGGTGACGGTGATTGGCGTAGTCGCCTTGATCGGTCTGATCCGCTTCCTGCCGGCCAAGCGTGACGAAGAAAAACTCGACATGCGCGCCGAACTGGCCGCGCTCAAGGGCGCCGGCATCTGGCTGTCGCTGACCATGACTGCGTTGTTCGCCGCGTCCATGTTCACCCTCTTTACTTACGTCGCACCGCTGCTCGGCGATGTCACCGGCGTGTCGCCCAAAGGCGTGACCTGGACCCTGCTGCTGATCGGCCTGGGGCTTACCGTCGGCAACATCATCGGCGGCAAGCTGGCGGACAAACGCCTGGCCGCCACCCTGATCGGCGTGTTCATCAGCATGGCAGTGGTCTCCACGGTGCTGACCTGGACCAGCGTCGCGGTGATCCCGACGGAAATCACCCTGTTCCTGTGGGCCACCGCTTCGTTCGCCGCCGTACCGGCGCTGCAAATCAACGTGGTGACCTTCGGCAAGGCCGCTCCAAACCTGGTGTCCACCTTGAATATCGGCGCCTTCAACATCGGCAACGCGCTCGGCGCCTGGGTCGGCGGCAGCGTGATTGCCCACGGTTTCGGCCTGACCAGCGTGCCTTTGGCCGCGGCGGCCCTGGCGATTCTGGCCCTGCTGGTGACCCTGATTACTTTCCGTCAGAGCGGCGATGCCGACCTGGCCCCTGCGACCAACTGATCAATCCACTTAAAGAGAAGGGTGTTTTCCCATGACGACTATTTTCGATCCGATCAAACTGGGCGACCTGCAATTGTCCAACCGCATCATCATGGCGCCGCTGACCCGCTGCCGCGCCGATGAAGGCCGCGTACCCAACGCGCTGATGGCCGAGTACTACGTGCAACGCGCTTCCGCCGGGCTGATCCTCAGCGAAGCCACCTCCGTGACGCCGCTGGGCGTTGGCTACCCGGACACACCGGGTATCTGGTCCAACGACCAGGTTCGCGGCTGGGCCAATGTAACCAAGGCTATACACGGCGCGGGCGGCAAGATTTTCCTGCAATTGTGGCACGTGGGCCGTATCTCCCATGAGTCGTACCTCAACGGCGAAACCCCGGTGGCACCGAGCGCCATCCAGCCTAAAGGCCACGTCAGCCTGGTTCGCCCGCTGGCCGACTACCCGACGCCACGCGCCCTGGAAACCGCTGAAATCGCCGACATCGTTGACGCTTATCGCGTCGGCGCTGAAAACGCCAAGGCCGCAGGCTTTGACGGCGTGGAGATCCATGGCGCCAACGGCTACCTGCTCGACCAGTTCCTGCAAAGCAGCACCAACCAGCGCACCGACAACTACGGTGGCTCCCTGGAAAACCGTGCTCGCCTGCTACTGGAAGTGACCGACGCCGCCATTGAAGTCTGGGGCGCCGGCCGTGTGGGTGTGCATTTGGCACCACGCGCCGACTCCCACGACATGGGCGACGACAATTTGGCGGAAACCTTCACCTACGTCGCCAGCGAGCTGGGCAAGCGTGGCATCGCCTTCATCTGCTCCCGTGAAAAAGAAGCCGGCGATAGCCTCGGTCCACAACTGAAAAAAGCCTTCGGTGGCCCGTACATCGCCAACGAGCGCTTCACCAAAGACAGCGCCAACGCCTGGCTGGCGGCCGGCAAGGCCGATGCAGTGGCCTTCGGCGTGCCGTTCATTGCCAACCCGGACCTGCCGGCGCGCCTGAAGGCCGATGCGCCGTTGAACGAACCGCACCCGGAAACCTTCTACGGCAAAGGCCCAGTGGGTTACATCGACTACCCCACGCTGGCGCTGTAATCGCCTGAAACGCAAAAAGCCCCGGCTGGCAACAACCGGGGCTTTATTACACCTGAAAAACGCCGCAGATCTACTGTGGGAGCAAGTTTATGTGGGAGCTGGCTTGCCTGCGATAGCATCGCTGCGGTGTAACTGACTCACCGAGGTGCCTGCATCGCAGGCAAGCCAGCTCCCACATTTGAGCGTTCCCACGCTCTGCGTGGGAACGATCGTATAAAGGCTGGGAAACATTCCTTCACAGCCTTGCAACAAAATCGCTACAAAATACTTAGGCGGCTACCTATCAACCGCCCGCCAGCCCGTATATAAAGTCACCCCACAAATCCTGCGAAGGGACGATTGACTGTCTCTGGACTTTACTGTTGACACAACTGGATGCAATTACGCATTTTGTCTTAATTGCGTAGGCTAGGGCTCAAGCGCAGCATGTCCAGCCCTGCGTCAACCCAGCGTTCGGCGTCCTGATGCAACTGGAAGCTGTCGGGGACTAGTAGCCATTGGCCAATCAGGCCGTGAATATAGGCATGAATGCACACCGCGCCACGCGTGGTGTCGAGGTTTTCCGGAAGTTGCCCGCGATGGACCGCGTTGCGCAGTGTCAGGCTGATACGCAGGTTGCACTCCAGGCTATGGGTCTGGCGTTGGCGCCGCATGTCGCACATTTCATCGGTGAACTCGCACTTATGAAACAGGATTTCGTTGATGCGCCGGGTTTTCGGGTCCAGGGCCACTTGATGATAAAGATGGATCAACAGCTTGCGCATACAGCCCAGCGGGTCGACTTCATCCTCGCTTTCACTGGCCCGGGCCAATTCGTCCAGGGGTTCGTGCAGCGTGTCGAGCAGTGCCTGGAGCAAATCGGACTTGTTACTGAAATGCCAATAGATAGCCCCGCGCGTCACCCCGGCCAACGCGGCGATGTCCGCCAGCGTGGTGCGGGCCACTCCGCGTTGATAAAAGGCTTGCTCGGCGGCGTCGAGAATCTGGCTGCGCGTTTCCTGAGCTTCCTCTTTGGTGCGACGAACCATGGCAGTAAAACCTCAATCAGGACACTGTGGATGGTGCTTGAGCATCATCTGAATAATTGTGGGACGACGTCGTCTTGGGCGCCGAACGTACTAAAATCGAGGCTTTGGCGGATGCTTTGTCAACAATCCGCGAAGCCTGTCAAGAGTTTACAAACAACCGTGAACGTAAGTATATTGCGTAGCAAGCTACTTATCCACTCACGGCTTGTTTTTTACCCTTCCACACTTCTTGTGCGCATTTTGCGCGCCTGACCCGAGGATCTTCATGCAACTTAAGCCAGCTGTTACCGCTCTGGTCACTGCCGTCGCCCTGGCATCGCTGCTCAGCGGATGTAAAAAGGAAGAAGCGGCTCCGCCCGCTCAAACCCCTCAGGTCGGCGTGGTCACTATTCAACCGCAAGCCTTTACCCTGACATCCGAGCTGCCAGGCCGCACCACTGCCTACCGCATCGCGGAAGTTCGTCCCCAGGTGAACGGCATCATTCTCAAGCGCCTGTTCAAGGAAGGCGGCGACGTGAAGGAAGGGCAACAGCTCTACCAGATCGACCCGTCGGTGTATGACGCCACCCTCAAAAGCGCTCAAGCGAAACTGACCCAGACCAAGTCCATCACCGACCGCTACAAGCAACTTGTCGATGAGCAAGCCGTCAGCCGTCAGGAATACGACACCGCCGTGGCCAACCGCATGACGGCTGAAGCCGACATGCAAACCGCCCAGATCAACGTGCGCTACACCAAAGTGTTCGCGCCGATCTCCGGGCGTATCGGTCGTTCTTCGGTCACCGAAGGCGCGCTGGTCAGCAATGGCCAGGCCGATGCCATGGCCGTGATTCAGCAACTGGACCCGATCTACGTCGACGTCACCCAGTCTTCGGCAGAAATGCTGAAACTGCGCCGCGACCTCGAAAGCGGCCAGCTGGAAAAAGCCGGCGACAACGCTGCCAAGGTCAAGCTGACCCTGGAAGACGGCACCGCCTACGCCCAGGACGGCAAGCTGGAGTTCTCCGAAGTGTCGGTGGACCAGACTACTGGCTCCGTGACCCTGCGCGCGGTGTTCCCCAACCCTGACCACACCCTGCTGCCGGGCATGTTCGTTCACGCCCAGCTGCAAGCCGGTGTGAACAGCAAGGCCATCCTGGCACCTCAGCAAGGCGTGACCCGTGACCTCAAGGGCATCCCGACTGCGCTGATCGTGAACAAGGACAACAAGGTCGAGCAGCGTCAACTGGTTGCCAACCGCACTGCCGGCGCCTACTGGCTGGTGGAAAAGGGCCTGGATGCCGGTGACCGCGTGATCACCGAAGGCCTGCAGTTCATCAAGCCGGGCATCGAAGTCAAGGTTAAAGACGCTGACAACGCCAAACCCGCCGGCACTGCCGCAGCGCCTGCTGCCGATGCTGGTAAAGGGGAGTAATCCATGTCGAAATTTTTTATCGACCGTCCCATTTTCGCCTGGGTAATTGCCCTGGTGATCATGCTGGTCGGGGCACTCTCGATCCTGAAGTTGCCCATCAACCAATACCCGGCCATTGCGCCGACCGCCATCGACATCCAGGTGACCTACCCAGGCGCGTCCGCACAAACCGTGCAGGACACCGTGGTGCAGGTGATCGAACAACAGCTCAACGGTATCGACAACCTGCGTTATGTCTCCTCGGACAGTAACTCCGACGGCAGCATGACCATCACCGTGACGTTCAACCAGGGTACCAACCCGGATATCGCCCAGGTCCAGGTACAGAACAAGCTGAACCTGGCGACCCCACTGCTGCCGCAAGAAGTGCAGCAACAGGGTATCCGCGTGACCAAGTCGGTGAAGAACTTCCTGATGGTGATCGGTCTGGTGTCGGAAGACGGCAGCATGACCAAGGACGACCTCTCCAACTACATCGTGTCCAACATCCAGGACCCGATCTCCCGTACCGCGGGGGTGGGTGACTTCCAGGTGTTCGGTTCGCAGTACGCCATGCGTATCTGGCTCGACCCGGCCAAGCTGAACAACTACCAGCTCACGCCAGTGGACGTCAGCAATGCCATCAAGGCCCAGAACGTGCAGGTGGCCACCGGCCAATTGGGCGGCCTGCCTGCCCTGCCCGGCACCCAGCTGAACGCCACGATCATCGGCAAGACGCGCCTGCAAAGCACCGAGGAATTCGCCAAGATCCTGATGAAGGTGAACACCGACGGCTCGCAGGTTCGCCTGGGTGACCTCGCACGCATCGAACTGGGCGGCCAGAACTACAGCATCAGTGCGCAGTTCAACGGCAAGCCGGCTTCGGGTATGGCGATCAAGCTGGCGGCCGGTGCCAACGCACTGGACACCGGCAAGGCCATCCGCGAAACAGTGAAGTCCCTGGAACCGTTCTTCCCGCCTGGCATGAAGGCGGTGGTGCCATATGACACCACCCCGGTAGTGACCGAATCGATCTCCGGTGTGGTTCACACCCTGGTCGAAGCGATCGTGCTGGTGTTCCTGGTGATGTTCCTGTTCCTGCAGAACTTCCGTGCCACCATCATCACCACCATGACCGTACCGGTGGTATTGCTGGGTACCTTCGGGATCCTGGCGGCGTGCGGTTTCACCATCAACACCCTGACCATGTTCGGCATGATCCTGGCCATCGGCTTGCTGGTGGACGATGCCATCGTCGTGGTGGAAAACGTCGAACGGGTGATGGCCGAGGAGCACCTGTCGCCCAAGGAAGCGACGATCAAGTCCATGGGCCAGATCCAGGGCGCCCTGGTGGGTATTGCCCTGGTACTGTCGGCGGTACTGCTGCCGATGGCGTTTTTCGGTGGTTCCACTGGTGTGATCTACCGGCAGTTCTCCATCACCATCGTTTCGGCGATGGCCTTGTCGGTAATGGTTGCCCTGATCTTCACCCCGGCTTTGTGCGCCACCATGCTCAAGCCGATTGATCCGGAAAAACACGGCCAGCCCAAGCGCGGCTTCTTCGGCTGGTTCAACCGCACCTTCGACCGTGGCGTACTCAAGTACGAGCGCGGCGTGGGCGGCATGATCAAGCACAAGATTCCGGCATTCCTGGTGTATGCGCTGATCCTGGCCGGCATGATCTGGATGTTCACCCGTATTCCAAGCGCGTTCCTGCCTGAGGAAGACCAGGGTGTGATCTTCGCCCAGGTGCAGACTCCGGTCGGTGCTTCGGCTGAGCGCACGCAAAAAGTCGTCGACGACATGCGCGCCTTCCTGCTGAACGACAAGGAAGGCGAGCCAGGCGAAGGCAAGGCGGTGAAGTCGGTGTTTACCGTGAACGGCTTTAACTTCGCCGGTCGTGGCCAGAGCTCGGGGCTTGCATTCGTGATGCTCAAGCCGTGGGATGAGCGTGACTCTACCCAATCGGTATTCGAAGTGGCCAAGCGTGCGCAGGGTTACTTCTTCGGGGCCTTCAAGGACGCCATGGTCTTCGCCATCGTGCCGCCTTCGGTACTGGAGCTGGGTAACGCCACTGGTTTCGACGTGTTCCTGCAAGACCAGGGTGGCGTCGGCCACGACAAGCTGATGGCTGCACGTAACCAATTCCTGGGTGCGGCGGCACAAAGCAAGGTGCTGGCCGGCGTACGTCCTAACGGCGTGAACGACGAGCCGCAGTACGAGCTGACCGTTGACGACGAGAAGGCCAGTGCCCAGGGCATCAGCCTAGCGGATATCCAGCAGACACTGGCCATTGCCTTGGGTGGCAGCTACATCAACGACTTCATCGACCGTGGTCGCGTGAAAAAGGTGTATGTACAAGGTGACGCCGCCAGCCGCATGTCGCCGGAAGACCTGGACAAATGGTACGTGCGCAGCAACGACGGGAAAATGGTGCCGCTGTCGGCCATCTCGTCGGGCAAGTGGATCTACGGTTCGCCCAAGCTTTCGCGCTACAACGGTGTAGCGGCGATGGAAATCCTCGGTACCCCGGCACCTGGCTACAGTACCGGTGATGCAATGGCCGAAGTCGAACGCATTGCCAAAGAACTGCCGGCCGGTGTTGGTTATGCCTGGACAGGCCTGTCGTACGAAGAGCGCCTTTCCGGCTCCCAGGCGCCAGCGCTGTACGCACTGTCGCTGCTGGTAGTGTTCCTGTGCCTGGCGGCACTGTACGAAAGCTGGTCGATCCCGATCGCGGTGATTCTGGTGGTACCTTTGGGGGTGATCGGTGCGTTGATCGCCACCAGCCTGCGCGGCTTGTCCAACGACGTGTTCTTCCAGGTGGGCCTGTTGGTGACGGTGGGCCTGGCGGCGAAAAACGCCATCCTCATCGTGGAGTTCGCCAAAGAGCTGCATGAGCAAGGCAAAGGCATCGTCGAGGCGGCTATCGAAGCGTCCCGCATGCGTCTGCGCCCGATCATCATGACCTCGTTGGCGTTCATGCTCGGCGTATTGCCGCTGGCGATCTCCACGGGCGCAGGCTCAGGCAGCCAGCATGCGATCGGTACCGGCGTGATCGGCGGTATGATCACGGCCACTGTGCTGGCGATCTTCTGGGTGCCGCTGTTCTACGCAACTGTATCCGCCGCTGGCGAACGCAAAAAGAAAGACACTACTGAAACTCCTAAAGAGGCTGGCCAATGAGCAAGTCGCTACTTTCCTTAGCCGTCACCGCATTCGTGCTCAGTGGCTGCTCGCTGATCCCTGACTACCAGCGCCCTGAAGCGCCGGTAGCAGCCCAGTTCCCGCAGGGGCCGGCGTACTCGTCGGCCCAGGCGCCGAGCCAGGCCGCTGCCGAGCAGGGCTGGAAGCAGTTTTTCCATGACCCTGCCCTGCAACAGCTGATCCAGACCGCGTTGGTCAACAACCGTGACCTGCGTGTCGCTGCCCTGAACATCGACGCTTATGCGGCGCAGTATCAGATCCAGCGTGCCGACCTGTTCCCGGCGGTTTCGGCCACCGGCAGCGGCAGCCGCTCGCGCACCCCGGCCAAGTTGTCACAGACCGGCGAATCGAGCATCTCCAGCCAGTACTCGGCCGGCCTGGGTATCAGTTCGTATGAGCTGGACCTGTTCGGCCGCGTGCGCAGCCTGAGTGAAGAAGCGCTGCAAAAGTACTTCGCCACTGAAGAAGCGCGGCGCAGCACCCAGATCAGCCTGGTGGCCAGTGTGGCGAATGCCTACCTGACCTGGCAGGCCGACAAGGAACTGCTCAAGCTGACCCAGGACACCCTCGGCGCGTTTGAGCAGAGCTTCAAGCTGACCTCGCGCAGCAACGAAGTCGGCGTGGCCTCGGCCCTCGACCTCAGCCAGGCACGCACCTCGGTGGAAAACGCCCGTGTTCAATTGGCGCGCTATACGCGTCAGGTGGCACAGGACGAAAACAGCCTGACCCTGTTGCTGGGCACTGGCCTGCCAGCCAATATCACCAGCAAGCCGCTGTCGGATGACCTGCTCAGCGAAGTGCCTGCCGGGTTGCCCTCGGACCTGCTGCAACGTCGTCCCGACATTGTGCAGGCCGAGTACAACCTCAAGGCCGCCAACGCCAATATCGGCGCGGCCCGTGCTGCGTTCTTCCCGAGCATCAGCCTGACTGCCAGCGCCGGTACCGCCAGCCCTACCCTGGGTGGCCTGTTCAAAGGCGGTTCGGGCACCTGGTCGTTTGCCCCGCAGATCAACATCCCGATCTTCAACGCCGGTAGCCTGCGCGCAAGCCTGGACTACTCGAAGATCCAGAAAGAGATCAACGTGGCCAACTACGAGAAGGCGATCCAGACCGGCTTCCAGGAAGTCTCCGACGGCCTCGCCGCCCGCGAGACCTACAAGCAGCAGTTGGATGCTCAGCGCGGCTTCGTTGCGGCCAACCAGGATTACTACCGCCTGGCCGAGCGTCGCTACCGCATTGGTGTCGACAGCAACCTGACCTTCCTCGACGCCCAGCGCCAACTGTTCAGTGCCCAGCAATCGCTGATCACCGACCGCCTGGCGCAGCTCAACAGCGAGGTCAACCTGTACAAGGCCCTCGGCGGCGGCTGGAACGAGCAGACCGCGAAGAACGAGCCGTTGAAAGAAGAAGCACCGGCGCTGAAGTTGTTCTGATCGTGCTGATGTAGATAAAACCGCTTCCCTTACCGGAAGCGGTTTTTTTTTGCCATGTCGTTAATCAGCGCGAATCAAAGGTGGGCGCTGGCTTGCCTTCCCTTCAACCTTTCAGGGTAAAATTAGTAACAGATTCTTACAGACCACAGAGGGAGCTTGTCGTAATGATCGTAGGAATCGACCTGGGGACGACCAATAGCCTGGCCGCCGTGTGGCGCGGCGATGCGGCCGAAATGGTGCCCAATGCGCTTGGCCAGTTGCTGACCCCCAGCGTGGTCGGCCTGGATGATCAAGGCCGTATCCTGGTGGGCCAAGCCGCCAAGGAACGCCTGCATACTCACCCACTCCTGACCACGTCGCTGTTCAAGCGCTACATGGGCAGTGCCACCGAAGTGCGCCTGGGCGACCGCTCGTTCCGCCCCGAAGAGCTGTCGGCGCTGGTCCTCAAAAGCCTCAAAGAAGACATCGAGCGCACCTACGGCCAAACCGTCACCGAAGCAGTGATCAGCGTGCCCGCCTACTTCAGCGACGGCCAGCGCAAAGCCACGCGCATTGCCGGTGAACTGGCGGGGCTCAATGTTGAAAAACTGATCAACGAACCCACCGCCGCCGCCTTGGCTTATGGCTTGCACCAGCGTGACAAGGAAACCTCGTTCCTGGTCTTCGACCTCGGCGGCGGCACCTTTGACGTGTCGATCATCGAGCTGTTCGACGGTGTGATGGAAGTACGCGCCAGCGCCGGCGACAACTTCCTGGGTGGCGAAGACTTCGACACGTTGTTGCTGGAACACTTCGTCGACAGCCAGCGCAATGCCCAGGGTTTCCCGCCCACCAGCAGTGTATTGCAAGCCCTGCGCCGCGAAGCCGAGCGCGTGCGCAAAGCCTTGGGTCAGGACGACAGCGCCGAGTTCGCCCTGCGTATAGATGGCCAACAGTGGGTCACAACCATCACCCAGGCCGAACTCGCCAAGCTCTACACGCCGTTGTTGGAACGCCTGCGCGCACCGATTGAACGCGCCCTGCGCGACGCACGGATTCGCGTCGGCGACCTCGATGAAATCCTGCTGGTCGGCGGCACCACGCGCATGCCGCTGGTGCGCAAACTGGCCGCAGGTTTGTTCGGGCGTTTCCCGTCCATCAGCCTCGACCCGGACCAGGTGGTCGCCCACGGCGCGGCGATCCAGGCCGCGCTCAAGGCCCGCTCGGCGGCGCTGGAAGAAATCGTGCTGACCGACGTCTGCCCCTACACCCTGGGTATCGAAACCTCGAACCAGTACGGCGGCCATATCGAGAGCGGGCATTACCTGCCGTTGATCGAACGCAACAGCAGCGTGCCGGTGAGCCGGGTCAAAAGCGTGGTCACGCTCTACGACGACCAGCCCCGCGTGCTGCTGAAAATCTACCAAGGCGAAAGTCGCCTGGTGAAAGACAACATCGAACTGGGCCAGTTGGAAATCCCCGTGCCCAAGCGCAAGGCTGGCGAAGTCTCACTGGACGTGCGCTTCACCTACGACAACAACGGTTTGCTCGAAGCCCAGGTGAACATCCCGCTGACCGGTGAGCAGCACTCGCTGGTGATCGAGAACAACCCCGGCGTGCTCAGCCCGCAAGAGATCCAGCAACGCCTGCAAGCGTTGGCATTGTTGAAAATTCACCCGCGCGACCAGCAGGTCAACACCGTGCTGACCGCCCGCCTCGAGCGGCTCTACCAGGAAAACCTCGGCGAATTGCGTGAGCAACTCGGACACTGGGCCGCGCAGTTCCAGCAAGTGCTCGACACCCAGGACGAACGCCGCATCCGTGAGGCCCGCAGCGAGCTGACCCGACAACTTGAGCAACTCGATAACGGGTTCTGGCGCTGAAGGAAATCCACATGGACTGTTGGACAGTGTTGCAACTGGCAGACGATGCCGACGAACGGACCATCAAGCGCACCTACGCGCGACTGCTGAAAAGCTGCCGCCCGGACGATGACGCCGAGGGTTTCCAGCGCCTGCGCGAGGCCTATGAACAGGCGCTGAACATCGCGCGCTGGCGGGCCGACAACGAGGAAGTGGAAACCGTCGAGGCGCCGATGGCCGAACAGGCACACGGCAATCTCAACGATCTGGCTGAACTGATGGACGTTCGCCCCTTGAGTCCTGCGTCGTTCGAACCGCCCATGGCGAAAAACGCGTATGACCTCGCCGAGCTGATGAACATCAGCCCACTCAGCCCCGCCGCGTTTGAAGCGCCAAAGCCCGACCCGGCCCACGCGCTGCTCGCCGGAGTGAACCTGCACAACCTCGATGAACGCTGGGCCCAGGCCCAACAGCAGAGCTGCGAAGAAACATTCCAGGCCGGCCTGCTGCGCCATTGCTTTGAAGCCCCCGGCGAGCGCAGTGCAATTGCCGGTTGGGCGATGCAACACCTGGAATGGCTGACGCCCTGGCAACAGGTGGTGATGACCCCGTGGCAGCACGAAGCCCTCACCAGCGAGCTGCTGCAGGACTACCGCCGCACCTTGCAGGAACTGCTGGAGCAAAAGGCCGAGCGCGAGTTCATCACCCAACTGACGCAGTACAACGAGCAAGCCTGGCTGCGGGTGTTCGATCAGCAGCAACAGTGGCAGCGCATTATTCTGCAACTGCTGCACGACACCCAATGGAGCGTGCCGCTGTTTGAACGCGTGTGCCAGGCCTTTGGCTGGGACGACCAGAAAGGCGTGTACCCGGAACCTGAGTGGATGTGGCGTGGCTTGGTGTCGCGTTGCGAGCAGGAAAGCTTTTATATCAACCTCCAGGACAAAGCCCAGGACACCCGGCGCACCAGCGCCGACGCCCTGGCCGCGCGCTTGTTGCTCACGCCCATGACCGCAACCCAACAGATGAGCATCATCGGCACGTTTGGCCAAAACGAATGGAACGCTTGCCAGCATCTGGGCGAAACCCTGACCTGGCGTTATCCGCAGTTGATCGAACGCCTGCCCCAAAGCGACCTGTTCTTCTGGCGCAAATTCGTCCCACGACCGATTTACGTCCAAGTGCTTATCCGGCTCTGGGCGATCTTTGCCTTGGCCGCTGTCCTGAACCTCGCTCACGTTCAAACCGAAGAGCTGGACTTCGGGGTCGTACTCATCTTAGTGGCATTGGCGATCTTGCCGGCCGCGGTTTTCTTTCGGATCACGCAGGTGTGGGTCTGGATGAGTTCGTCCTTTATGGTTGCGGACCTGTGGCTGAGCCAGTATTTGATCCCTAAGCGCGTCAACCCCAACCAGTACTGGCTGGTGTTACGCCACGGCATCCCGCAATTGGCCATGCTCGTGGCTTGCGGGCTGATGCTGGGGATTCTGGGGGCGATTACTTATGCCGGGATGCTGCTGATCAACCTGCTGCACAGCAAACGCATCGGCCACATGGGTGAGAAAAGCCTCAACTATCCGTGGCTCAATGGTCTGCATTGGGCCTTCTGGAGCCCGCTGCAAGTGGTATTCCTGGTGGTGATGGTGGCGGTGATCATCGTCGCGCAGCATTACCTGCCAACTGTGCCATGGACACATATCGACCTGCCAAAACGGTAACAAGAAGATCGGGCCTGAGCGTAGTGCGCTGGCCCGCAACTTGCGTTCGATCATCGCCCACAACCCGCCCTCCCCCACTTTCATCGCCCCCGCACCGCCCCGCACCATGGCCGGCACCTGCATAAACCCAATAACAACAGGTCCAACACCATGAGCACGTTCCGCCCGCGCCAGCTATTGCTGGCAACCGCTGTCGCCAGCCTTGCCCTGCCCGTCGCCGCCGAAGAACACGGCTTTCTCGAAGACGCCAGCGCCAACCTCAACCTGCGCAACTTCTTCTTCAACCGCAATTACACCAACCCGACCAAAACTCAGGGTGGCGCGCAGGAGTGGACGCAGAGTTTTATCCTCGATGCCCGCTCCGGCTTCACCCAGGGCACGGTGGGTTTCGGTGTGGATGTATTGGGCATGTACTCGCAAAAGCTCGATGGCGGGCGCGGCACCGGCGGCACCCAGCTATTGCCGCTGGACCGCGACGGCCGCCCGGCGGATAACTTCGGGCGTCTTGGGGTCGCGTTCAAGGCGCGAATCTCCAAGACCGAAGTCAAGGTCGGCGAATGGATGCCGGTGCTGCCGATTTTGCGCTCGGACGACGGCCGCTCCCTGCCGCAAACCCTGCGTGGCGGGCAGATCACCTCAAAGGAGATCGACGGCCTGACCCTCTATGGCGGCCAGTTCCGCGCCAACAGCCCACGCGACGACAGCAGCATGACCGACATGTCGATGGTCGGTAAAACCGCCTTCACCTCCGACCGTTTCAACTTCCAGGGCGGTGAATACGCGTTCAACGACAAACGCACCCAAGTCGGCGTGTGGAATGCCCAGCTCAAGGACATCTACAGCCAGCAATACATCAACTTGATCCACAGCCAACCCATAGGCGACTGGACCCTGGGCGCCAACCTCGGGTTCTTCTACGGCAAGGACGACGGCAGCGCCCGCGCAGGCGAGCTGGACAACAAGACCTGGTCCGGCCTTTTCTCCGCCCGTTACGGCGGCAACACCTTCTATGTCGGCCTGCAAAAACTCACCGGCAACAGTGCCTGGATGCGCGTCAACGGCACCAGCGGCGGCACCCTGGCCAACGACAGCTATAACTCCAGCTACGACAACGCCCAGGAAAAGTCCTGGCAAGTGCGCCACGACTACAACTTCGCCGCGCTGGGCATACCTGGCCTGACTTTGATGAACCGTTATATCAGCGGTAGCAACGTGCATACCGGCACCATCACCGACGGCAAGGAATGGGGGCGCGAGAGCGAAGTGGGCTATACGGTGCAAAGCGGCACCTTCAGGAACCTCAATGTGCGCTGGCGCAACTCCACGATGCGTCGTGATTACAGCAACAACGAATTTGATGAGAACCGGTTGATCGTCAGCTACCCGATAAGTCTGCTGTAAACCAGCGTCGGACTTACTGTATGGTGCGCGCCTGCCGCTGCTGATCCGCCCAGCAGCGGCCTCTATTCGAGCGCATGCACACCATGAAATTCTTCGCCATGCTGGTCCTGGCTCTGAGCCTTTGCGGCTGCATCGGCGCACCTGTCGTCCTGACGCCGCAGACGGCGCAACGCTTGCAGGCTCAGGCGCCCATCCGCTTTTTGTTGACCTTCGATGACGGCCCCAGCGCCTCGGGTTATAACAACCCCAGCCGGTCAGTGATGGCCGATTTGCTGCACAACCCGATACTGCCGGGCATCAAGGCGGTATTTTTCCTGCAGACCGAAGCGTCCCGCTCCGGTGGCAGCCTGCGGGGTCGCAAGACCATGGAGCGCGAATACGCCGCCGGGCATGTGTTGGCCTTTCACACAGCCACGGCGTTTCACACCAACCACCGTTGGCTCAATGACGCCGAGCTGGAAAGCACCCTCACCGAGGGCGCAGCCGACATTGCGTCGATCACTGGCACTGCGCCCACGCTGGTACGCCCACCCTTCTGGAACTACGACCGGCGCACCTTCGCCGCCTACCAGCGCCACGGCATGCATGTGCTGCTGACTGACCTGAGTGCCAATGACGGAAAAATCTGGGGTTTCAATGGCAGCCCACGCCGGCGAGCGAACTTGTATCGGCAACTGTCTGTGGTGCGCGAACGCATTGCTCTGGGCGAATTGCCAACGGTGGACGGCGTGATACCCGTGGTGGTGACCTTCCACGATATCAACCGTTACACCGCGCGACACATGCAGGAGTACTTGCAAATCCTGATGGACAGCGCTCGGATCAATGGCATGAAGGTCGCAGCCGAGCCGTTCTACACCGACCACGCCACGCTGGAACGCGCAGCGCTGGCACGCACAGTCAAGGATATGAATGAAGTAGTGCATCTGCCGGGGGTGTGGAACTGGGTGTGGGATGCGGACTCGCATTAGTCGCTCTGCGACGACCGGTTATATTTGCTGCTACTTGCGCTTGCCGCTCATGGGGAACTCAAGTTCACGCCGCCAACACACATAGGGACGTCAATAAAAAAGAGAATCCCATGAACGTCACTTCGCCATCGCTTAATCAGCATTCGATTGCCCTCCCGGATACAACGCCAACAGCATCGCAAGCGCCCATTGAGATCAGTGCCCGGCGTTCCTACTACGTGGGGCGCGACAGACCGATAGATTTTCTATACCTATCCTCGCATTCCAAACTCACTCCCGATCAGCATCCGCTGGACAGTACCCAAAAAAAATACATCAACACCGACGTATTGCGACACGACAAGCACGTGAAGTTCTACCAGGAAATCGCCTACATGAGCGAAAACGGCAAGCCGATAGGCTCGTCCTCCAACGAACTTGTAATCGAGACCGGTAACCGTGCCGACAAGGTAACCATTAAAAAAGGCCCGGGTCATAGTCTGATCGCGACCATCAACAATAAGCCCTATCAACTGAACCTGCTGACGTCCCCTGACGGCAGTGAATCGCAACCCTTACGCATCAGGACCAACGGGGGCGACGATTGTGTTCTGATCGATCCTGAAGTTAAAAACGCCATTCGCATCGAGCTCGGCGCCGGCAATGATTACGCGCGTGCCGGCGCAGGAGACACCCGCCTCTATGGCGGTGCGGGGAACGATTTGCTCAGGCTTGGGAGCGGCGACGGCATCGCATTCGGTAACGATGGCAATGACGTGTTGATCGCCGGCACCGGGAACGGTGTCCTGAAAGGCAACAATGGCAATGACCGTATGCAGGCAGGAAAAGGCTCGGCTGATCGTCGCCTGTTCATGGACGGCGGCGACGGTCACGACTTCATGATTGTCACGCGCAACGACACTCAAATCCCGACAGTCCTGCACGGTGGCAAAGGTGAAAACCTGATCGTCACAAATGGCCCCGCCACAATTTACACCGGGCGCGACAAAAACATCGTCAGGTCTGATAACGACAATACCGTCATCTACGCCAAACCGTCGGACGAGGTTCATCGTACCCCGGGCTCCCAGCGCGTTCACACGCAACACAGCGAGGTGGGCAAAAGTGGCTATGTGATTGAGGGCTCTGCCGAGTTCGTACAAAACGTAGAAGACGATATGGAGCTGCTAAGAATATCCCGGCAAGGCAAGAGAATGCTCGGTACTGCCGACGCCGCGGCTCAGCGGAATGATTCCCCGGTACGCATTACTGAATTGACGGAGGACAACGGCAGCTACTACTTCAGTAATGCGGCCATTCGCAACCACCTCGAAGCAGGTCACTCTATGGATACGCTGGCACCTGCGGCCCAAGGCTTCATCACACACCAACAAGCTGGCGCCGTCGCAACGGGTGCGCAGATACAATACAACCCCTCGTATTCGCTGGATGCAGACAGCGCACCCGTCAACGCCCTCTATCACGAAATGGCCCACGCCTATAATGGCGCCTCGGGAACGTTCCTCGCAGGCAGCACCGCCATACCGGAGAACCCCGACGGTGAACCCAATGATGAACGGCAAGCCGTAGGACTGTTTACCGTTGCTCAGCCATTTAATTTTGTAGGTCACCCCGCGGCCGAACCGAGTACAACAAACCCCAAGCCGTTTTCCGAAAATGGGTTTCGAGAGGAGATGCGCCGTCAGTTACGCACTACCTACACCTGAGGGGTATTGAGCGAGGGAGTGGGTTGATCAAACCGACTCCCGTGACTCGACGCCCAGCTCATCCCACACCGACTCGGCCAAGTGGAACGTCGCATTGGCTGCCGGTATCCCGCAGTAGATCGCGCTCTGCATCAGCACTTCCTTGATCTCGGCGCGTGTCACGCCGTTGCTGGCGGCGGCACGCAGGTGAAGTTTTAATTCTTCACTACGATTCATGCCGATCAACATGGCGATGGTGATCAGGCTGCGGGTATGCCGAGGCAGGCCGGGGCGGGTCCAGATATCACCCCAGGCGTGGCGGGTGATCATTTCCTGGAACTCGCTGTTGAACTCGGTCAGAGCATTGAGGCTGCGGTCGACATGGGCATCGCCCAGCACTTCGCGACGCACTTGCAGGCCATCGGCATAACGTTGTTTCTCGTCCACAAAAACTCCTTAAACATTTGATAGAAGCTCGAACACGTGTGGCGAGCAGGCTTGCTCTGCGCTGGGGCGCGAAGCGGCCCCAAAACCTGGCGATGCGGTTCATCGGGAAGAACGCGGTGGCTGTATCAGGGCCGCTTCGCCGCCCAACGCAGGGCAAGCCTGCTCGCCACAACAAGCCTGTCTGTCACAACAAGCCTGCTATACAGAACACGTCAGCTCTCCAGAACAAGCTCGCTGCCACAGGTTTAATCAGCCAACAGGAACGCCAGCACGCGGTCGCTGAACGCGGCGCCGGCCTGTACGTTGGACAGGTGCGCCGCGTAGAACTCGGCGTACTCGGCGCCCTTGATCTGATTCTGGATAAAGCGGCTGCCGGCCGGCGGCGTAACGGCATCTTCGGTGCCGGCAATCGCCAGGGTCGGCACTTGGATCGTGGACAGTTGCTCGCGCAAATCCGCATCGCGTACGGCTGCGCAGTTGGCGGCGTAACCTTGGGGCGACGTGGCGGCAAGCATGTCGGTAATCTGCTGGGCCTGGTGCGGGTTGGCGGCGGCGAAATCGGCGGTAAACCAGCGTGCAATCGACGCATCGCGCAGCGCTACCATGGCTGCCGCACCGTCACGCAAAACCATCTCGATTCGCGGGTTCCAGATCTCCGGCGTGCCGATCCTGGCGGCGGTGTTGCACACCACCAGGCGCAGCAGGCGATCACCTGCGTGGATGCCCAGCCATTGGCCGATCAGGCCGCCCATGGACAGCCCGCAAAAATGCGCACGCTGAATATCCAGCGCATCGAGCAACGCAATCACATCGCGACCCAGCTGCTCGATGCTGTACGGCCCTTCGGTGACCAGGGATTTGCCATGGCCACGGGTATCGAAACGCAGTACGCGAAAGTGCTGGGTGAAGGCCGGGATCTGGATGTCCCACATATGCAGGTCGGTGCCCAACGAGTTGGACAACACCAGCACCGGCGCGCCCTCAGGCCCGTCCAGTTGGTAATGCAATGGGCCTTCGGCCAGTTGTACAAATGCCACGGCGGTCTCCTTACGCAGTCAAAGCAAAATGGTCGGTCACCGCACGGGTAACCCAGGTTTGAGCCTGGCCCAAGTAATGGGCCGGATCGAGCAGGCGGTCCAGTTCCACCGCCGACAACTCGGCGGTGACCTGTGCTTCGTCCGCCAGAACCGCGCGCAGATGTCGCCGTTCGGCGACGGCGCGTTTACAACATTGCTCCAATAGATGGTGAGCGGTCTCGCGGCCCAGGCGTTGGGCAAGCACGATACTCACGGCTTCGGCCAGCACCAGGCCTTGGGTCAGGTCGAGGTTGTGCGCCATGCGCTCGGGGTCGACCTCCAAGCCTTGGCTCACCAACAGCGCCTGTTTCAAGGCACCGGACACCAGCCGACAAATCTCTGGCAGGGTTTCCCACTCGGCGTGCCACAGGCCCAGGCTGCGCTCGTGCTCCTGGGGCATAGCGCTGAACATCGTCGCCACCAGCCCCGGCACGCGGGTGGCAGCGCTGATCAACACGGCGGCGCCCACCGGGTTGCGCTTGTGCGGCATGGTCGATGAGCCGCCCTTGCCCGGCGCAGACGGCTCGAACACTTCCGCCGCTTCGGTCTGCATCAGCAGGCTGAGGTCGCGCCCCAGTTTGCCAAGGCTGCCGGCGATCAGGCCGAGCACACTGGCAAACTCCACCAGCCGATCACGTTGGGTGTGCCAGGGTTGCTCGGGCAAGCCCAGTTGCAACTCAGCCGCCAAGGCGTGCGCCACCGGCATGGCGTGCTCACCAAGTGCCGCCAGGGTGCCGGACGCGCCACCGAACTGCAGCACCAACAAGCGCGGCTTCAGCTCGGCCAGGCGCTGGCGACTGCGCGTCACCGCGCCCAGCCACCCGGCAATTTTCATCCCCAGCGTGACCGGCGTCGCATGCTGCAGCCAGGTCCGCCCAGCCAAAGGTACGTCGGCATAACGCTGGGCCTGGGCAGCAAGCACCTCGCCCAATTGCGCCAGGTCCGCTTCAATCAGCGCGAACGCCTGGCGCAGTTGCAGCACCAGCCCGGTGTCCATCACATCCTGGCTGGTCGCGCCCAGGTGCACGTAACGCTCGGCACCGGCATCTTCAGCGGCAATCAACTTGCCCAAGGCCTTCACCAGCGGAATTGCCGAATTCCCCGCCGAGGCAATCGCCTCGCCCAGGGCATCCACATCGTAAAGCGAAGCCAGGCACGCCTGGGCAATCGGTGCGACGGCGGCTTGCGGAATCAATCCGACCCGGGCCTCGGACCGGGCCAGCGCCGCTTCGAAATCCAGCATGCCCTGCAAACGTCCCTGGTCGCAGAACACCTCGGCCATGCTGTCAGCGGTGAAGTAAGCGTCGAACAGTTGATTGCTCGTGCGCAGTGTCATAACTCATCCCTAGAGGTCGTGATGTAGATAAGCCGCCTGTTTGGGCAGACGCAGGCTGAACAGGAAAGCGACCGCCATCATCGCGGTGACGTACCAGTAAAAGGTATTTTCCATGCCAATGGATTTCAGGCTCAACGCAACGACTTCGGCCGAACCACCAAAAATCGCATTCGCCACCGCATACGCCAGGCCCACACCCAGTGCGCGCACCTGCGGCGGGAACATCTCCGCTTTGACCAGGCCGCTGATCGAGGTGTAGAAGCTGACGATCGCCAAAGCCAGGGTGATCAGCACAAAGGCCAGGAACGGACTGGTGACGGTTTTCAAGGTCAGCAGGATCGGCACGGTGAACAGCGTGCCCAGGCCTGCGAACCAGAGCATCGAATTACGTCGACCGATCTTGTCCGCCAACATACCGAACAGCGGCTGCATACACATGTACAGGAACAGCGCGCCGGTCATGATGTAGCTCGATGTCTTGGCGTGCATGCCCACGGTGTTCACCAGGTATTTCTGCATGTACGTGGTAAAGGTGTAGAAAATCAACGAGCCACCGGCGGTGTAGCCCAGCACGGTAATGAAGGCTTTGCCGTGGTCGCGGAACAGCGCGACGATGCTGCCGGCGTCTTTGTCTTCACGCATTTCCTTGCTGGTGGTTTCTTTCAAGGTGCGACGCAGCAGCAGGGAGATCACCGCAGCAATGGCACCGATCACGAACGGAATACGCCAGCCCCAGGCGCGCAGTTCTTCTTCACTCAGGATCTGTTGCAGGATCACCACCACCAGCACCGCCAGCAATTGGCCGCCGATCAGGGTCACGTATTGGAATGACGCAAAAAAGCCGCGCTGGCCCTTGAGTGCCACTTCACTCATGTAGGTCGCCGTGGTGCCGTATTCGCCACCCACCGACAGACCCTGGAACAGGCGCGCCACCAGCAGCAAGGCCGGCGCCCAGGCGCCGATATCTTTGTAGGTGGGCAAAAAGGCGATGACCAGCGAACCGGCGCACATCATCAGCACCGAGATCATCATCGAGTTTTTGCGCCCGTGCTTGTCGGCCACTCGGCCAAACAGCCAGCCACCGATGGGTCGCATCAGGAATCCGGCAGCAAACACCCCGGCGGTGTTGAGCAACTGGACCGTGGGATCGTCCGAGGGGAAAAACGCCGGGGCAAAATAAATCGCGCAGAAGGCATAGACGTAGAAGTCGAACCATTCGACCAGGTTGCCGGAGGAGGCCCCGACAATCGCAAAAATCCGTTTGCTGCGTTCTTCTCCGGTGTAGTGACTCGTTTTTGTTGTCATGTTTTTTTACTCAGTGGGAACGGTTATAGCCTAGACATACTTTGCAACAACCATGTTCCGCAAGCAGACTTTTGCATAGGTGCGGCCTTGAGGGCGCCATCGCAGGCAAGCCAGCTCCCACCTTTGAACCTGTTCACAGTTCAAAATGTGGGAGCCGGGCTTGCCCGCGATGGCGCCCGCCAGCTCAACTCAATAATCGAAGAACACCGTCTCCTTGTCTGTGCCCTGCAAAATCACATTCCACTGATGCACACCCTGCGCATCCGGCTTGGCAATCAACGTGCCGCGACGCTCAGCAGGCACACACGCCAGCAACGGGTCATCGCCATTCAACGCTTCACCGTCGAAATAGATCCGCGTCAGCAGGTGCTTGACCAAACCACGGGCAAATACCAACACCACCAGGTGTGGCGCCTGGGTCGTGCCTTGCAGGCCCGGCACACTGCCCGGCTTGATGGTGGTAAACCGAAAGCGGCCTTCGGCATCCACCGGCACCCGGCCAAACCCTTCGAAGTTGGGGTCGATGGCCTTGGCCTGCTCGTCTTCGGGGTGGTCGTACTTGCCGGCGGCATTGGCTTGCCAGACTTCCAGCATGGCGTCGTTGACGACATCACCGTTGCCGTCCACCACCTGCCCGCTGATTGCCACGCGCTCGCCCAAGGTGGCCGGCACGGTCAGGTCTTCGCGGTTCAGCCAGGTCAGGCCGATGTGGTAATACGGCCCGACGGTGTGGGACGTGGTCGCATTGAGGGTCATCTCATTTCTCCATCGGCGTGGCGTCGCGGCCGCGCAAAACGATGTCCCAGCGATAGCCGAGGGCATAGGACGGAATGGTTTTTTCCAGATCAAAACGTGCGATCAGACGCTGCTTGGCGCTGGTGTCCGGCACGCAGTTGTAGATCGGGTCGTATTCCAGAAGCGGGTCACCGGGGAAATACATCTGCGTGACCAGCCGCGTCAGCACGCTGGGACCAAACAGCGAGAAGTGGATATGCGCCGGGCGCCACGCGTTGTGGTGGTTGCCCCACGGGTAGGCGCCGGGCTTGATGGTCTGGAACTGATACCAGCCGTCGGCGTCGGTGACGGTGCGGCCGGTGCCGGTAAAGTTCGGGTCCAGCGGCGCATCGTGCAGGTCGCGCTTGTGGTTATAGCGACCGGCGGCGTTGGCCTGCCAGATCTCCACCAGAATGCCCGGCACCGGCAGGCCGTTTTCATCCAGCACACGGCCGTGGATGATGATGCGTTCGCCCTGGGGCTCGCCTTCGTGCTGGGCGGTGAGGTCGTTGTCCTTCTCGTTGATCCGCTCTGCGCCGATGGTCGGGCCAGTGATTTCCGACAAGGAGTGCGGCAGAAACACCAATGGCTGGGAGGGCGAACGCAGGTTCGTCGACTGGTAGGCCGGGTGCAGGTAATCAGGTTGGGTGCCCGCTTGCGGGCGCCGGTAACCGGGCTTGTCACTCATGGAGCAATCCTCTCTTATCAGATGCGTTCAATCGCCAGGGCCAGGCCTTGGCCGACGCCCACACACATGGTCGCCAGGCCTTTGCGGCCGCCGGTTTTCTCCAACTGATGCAGTGCCGTCAGCACCAACCGCGCGCCGCTCATGCCCAACGGGTGGCCAAGGGCGATGGCGCCGCCGTTCGGGTTGACCTGCGCGGCATCGTCGGCGATCCCCAGTTCACGCAGCACCGCCAGGCCTTGGCTGGCGAAGGCTTCGTTGAGTTCGATCACGTCAAAGTCGGTGACCGCCAAACCAAGGCGCTCCACCAGTTTGCGCACCGCCGGCACCGGGCCGATGCCCATTACACGCGGCGCAACGCCGGCGCTGGCCATGCCCAATACGCGAGCGCGGGCGGTGAGGCCGTGCTTTTTGACCGCTTCGGCAGACGCCAGAATCAGCGCCGCCGCACCGTCATTCACGCCCGACGCATTGCCGGCGGTGACGGTTTTATCCGGGCCATTGACCGGCTTGAGTTTGGCCAGGGCCTCCAGGGTGGTGTCGCGTGGATGCTCGTCGTGCTCCACCACGGTTTCGCCTTTTTTATGGGCGACGCGCACCGGCACGATTTCTTCAGCAAAGAACCCGGCGGCTTGCGCGGCGGCGGTGCGTTGCTGGCTGCGCAGGGCGAAGGCGTCCTGATCGGCGCGGGACACGTTGTAGTCGTCGGCGACGTTATCGGCCGTTTGCGGCATCGCATCCACGCCGTATTGGGCCTTCATCAACGGGTTGATAAAACGCCAGCCGATGGTGGTGTCTTCCAGTTTCATGTTGCGCGAAAACGCCGCGTCAGCCTTGCCCATCACGAACGGCGCACGGGACATCGACTCGACGCCACCGGCAATCGCCAGCTCCATCTCGCCGCTGGCGATGGCGCGGAAGGCCGTGCCGATCGCGTCCATGCCCGAGGCGCACAGGCGGTTGAGGGTCACGCCCGGAATGCTTTGCGGCAAGCCCGCCAACAGCAACGCCATACGCGCGACGTTGCGGTTGTCTTCACCGGCCTGGTTGGCGCAACCAAGGAACACTTCGTCGACCGCGCTCCAGTCCACCGACGGGTTGCGCTCGATCAGTGCCTTGATTGGCAAGGCTGCCAAGTCATCGGCGCGCACCGTGGACAAGCCACCGCCGAAACGGCCGATGGGCGTGCGGATGGCATCACAAATAAAGACGTCGCGCATCAGGCTTCTCCCGGTGCTTGGCCGTGGGCGGCGGCAGTGCGCGCTTCGAGATCACGCAGCGCGGTCAGCTCCACCTCGGTCGGCTCGGCGGTGGTGCTTACGTGGTCGGCAAAACGAATTGCCCAACCGGTGGCTGCCACCACTTGTTCACGGGTGACGCCAGGGTGCAGCGCGGTGACCACAAACTCATGGCTGCCCTCCTCCGGCTCCATGATGCACAGGTCGGTAATAATCCCTACAGGGCCGGCGCCAGGCAGGCCCAGGCGTTTGCGTGAGTCACCGCCTTCGCCATGGCCGACCGAGGTGATGAAGTCCAGCTTGTCGACAAACGAACGCGCCGACTGCTTGAGGATGATCAACACACTCTTGGCGGAACCGGCAATCTCCGGCGCGCCACCGGCACCCGGCAGGCGCACTTTGGGTTGGTGATAGTCGCCCACCACGGTGGTGTTGATATTGCCGAAGCGGTCGACCTGGGCGGCGCCGAGAAAGCCGACGTCGATGCGCCCGCCTTGCAGCCAGTAGCGAAAAATCTCACCGGTCGGCACGACCGTGTCGGCGGTTTCTGCCAGTTCGCCGTCACCGATCGACAGCGGCAATACGCTTGGCTTGGCGCCAATCGGGCCGGATTCGTAAATCAGCACCACGTCCGGCGACGAGGTCAGGCGTGCCAGGTTGGCGGCCTTGGAAGGCAAGCCGATGCCGACAAAGCACACCGAGCCGTTCTTGAGGCGGCGCGCGGCGGCGACGGTCATCATTTCATTGGTCGAGTAAGCCATTACTTGGCCTCCTGCGCGTGGGCCAGCTTGGCCTGGAATTCACTGAAGTCAGCGGTGCCGTGGATGTATTCGTCGATCCACGCGGTAAAGGTCCCACGGTCGCGGGCGATCGGGTCCCACGCCTGATAGAAGCGGTTGTCGCGCTCGTTGTAGCCGTGGGCGTAGGACGGGTGCGCACCACCGGGTACATGGCACACCGCAGTCAAGGCCCAGGTCGGCAGTACGCAGCTGTTCATCGGCGCATTCAGGTCATCGACGATTTCTTCGACGGTGACGATGCAACGCTTGGCCGCCAGGGCCGCTTCCTTCTGCACACCGAGAATGCCCCAGAGCAGCACATTGCCCTTGCGGTCGGCCTTTTGTGCGTGGATCACGGTGATGTCCGGACGCACCGACGGCACGGCCGCCAGCACTTCGCCAGTGAATGGGCAGGTCACGGTTTTGATCAGCGGGTTGACCTTGGGCAGGTCGGAGCCGGCATAAGCGCGCAGCACCGCAAACGGCAGGCCCGAGGCGCCGGCGACGTAGGCATTGGCCAGGTCGGCGTGGCTGTGTTCTTCGATCTCCAGCGGCTGCGGCCATTGCTTTTCAACGGCGTCGCGCAGGCGATGCAGGGAACCCACGCCCGGGTTGCCGCCCCAGGAGAAAATCAACTTGCGCGCGCAGCCGGCACCGATCAACTGGTCGTAGATCAGGTCAGGCGTCATGCGCACCAGCGTCAGGTCTTTCTTGCCCTGACGAATGATTTCATGACCCGCTGCCGTAGGGATCAGATGAGTGAAGCCTTCGAGGGCGACGGTATCGCCGTCGTTCACGAAGCGCTTGACCGCATCACGCAGGGTGAGAATTTCAGCCATGGGGTTGGGCTCCCGGTGTTGATCGAAAAAGGCGCTGAGGTGGCGCCGAAGTGCTTGAAGATTAAGCCGGGCAAATGGGCCAAACAATCCGATAATCGACTCAGCGTTCGATTATCGAACGGATTGTTGTCTAGCTAATCGTTTACGAAAACTCGCTCAGTCTGAGGGCCTGGCTTATGTGGGAGCTGGCTTATGTGGGAGCTGGCTTATGTGGGAGCTGGCTTATGTGGGAGCTGGCTTATGTGGGAGCTGGCTTGCCTGCGATTGCATCACCACGGTTTACCTGACAGACAGAGGTGTCTGCATCGCAGGCAAGCCAGCTCCCACACAATTTAGCGCCCACTTGAATCGCGCGGGGATCAGGTCGCATCCGCATGGCTGACCATACCCTTGATCACCACGGCAGCCGTGGCCAACGCCGCCGGAATCACCAGCGCCGTCAGCACCTGTTCGAAGTTCCAGCCCAGGCCCAGCAAGGTGGCGCCCATCCACGCGCCAAGGATCGCGCCAAAGCGGCCAATGCCAAGCATCCACGACACACCGGTGGCGCGGCCCTGTGTCGGGTAGAAGCGCGCGGCCAGGGATGGCATTGCCGATTGCGCGCCGTTGACGCACATCCCGGCGATCAGCACCAAGGTCGCCAACAGTGTGATATTGCCCAGGCTCTGCCCGACTGCGTAGGCAAATACCCCGGCCAGCAGGTAGAACGTGCCGATAACCTTGTGTGGGTTGAAGCGGTCCATTGCCCAGCCCACGCCGACCGCGCTCAGCACGCCGCCGAACTGGAACAACGCGCCGATAAAGGCAGCCTGTTCCATACTGGCGCCGCTGTCGCGCATCAGGGTCGGCAACCAACTGGTCAGCAGGTAAACAATCACCAGGCCCATAAAGTAGGTGAGCCACAGCAGCAGGGTGCCGGCGCTGTAGGTGCCGGAGAAGATCACCGCGAACACGTTGCGCGCCTTGACAGTTTTTTGCTCGGGCACGCTGAAGCTGCTCGCCTGGGCAACAATCGTGGGTTCGATGGGAGACAAGGTTTTACGCACCTTGTCGGTGCCACGGTTGCGCACCACCAGGTAACGCGCCGATTCCGGCAGCCATACCAACAGCACCACCGCCAAAATCAACGGCAGAATGCCGCCGATCAGCAGCAGGCTATGCCAGCCAAACGCCGGGATCAGCTTGGCCGAGATAAACCCGCCGCCGGCCATGCCCAGGTTGAAACCGCAGAACATGCTGGTCACCAGCAACGATTTGTGGCGCTCGGGGGTGTATTCGGACAGCAGCGTCGTGGCGTTCGGCATCCCTGCGCCCAGGCCCAGCCCGGTCAGGAAGCGCAACACCAGCAGTTGGTCGACGTTGCTGCTGTAGGCCGAGGCCAGGCTGAATGCGCCAAACACCAACACCGCACTCACCAGCACCACTTTGCGGCCAAAACGGTCCGCCAGCGGGCCGGAACCGAGCGCACCAAACACCATGCCGATCAACGCGGCACTCATTACCGGGCCGAGGCTGGCGCGGTCGATGCCCCAGTCCTGGGACAGCGCAGGCGCAATAAAGCCCATGGCAGCGGTGTCGAGGCCATCGAGGAAGACAATCAGGAAACACAGGATTACCACACGCCACTGGTAACGCGAGAGTGGCTGGGCGTTGATAAAGGACTGCACGTCCAGGGTGGTACCGACAGAAGGCTGATTCATTATTTTTATTCCACACCGATGGCGGGCCAACGACCTGGGGTCGTCATTATTATTGGGCGGCTCTTCAGAGCGCTGCCGCACAGTAATAAGTCGGGGGAAACAGCGTCAATTGATCAAGCCGGGATCTGTGCGGTCACCGAACACTTAGGCAAACAATTGCGCACTCAGCTCGCGGCTGGCGCTGAGCATGCTTGGCAAAAACCGCTGCTCCAGCTCGCTGCGGCTGACACGCCCGGCGTGGGTGCTGACATTGAGCGCGGCCAACACCTGGCCGGAAGCGTCGTACACCGGCACGGCGATGGAGCGTAAGCCCTGCTCCAGCTCCTGATCGACGATGCACCAGCCTTGTTGACGCACTTGTTGCAGGCATTCGAACAAGGCTTCGGGCGTGGTCAGGGTGCGGCTGGTCTTGGTTTGCAGGTCGGCGTGGTCGAGATAGTCCTTGAGCGAAGCATCGTCCAGCGCCGCCAGGAGGATGCGCCCCATCGATGTGCAATACGCCGGCAAGCGCCCGCCCACCGACAGGTCCACCGAGATCAGGCGCTGGGTGGTGGCCGAGCGGGCGATATAAAGGATGTCGTCGCCTTCCAGGGTCGCCATGTTGCAAGCCTCGTGCAATTGCTCGCTCATACGGTCCAGGTAAGGCTGGGCCGATACGGCCAATGGCGTGGAGGACAAATACGCATGCCCCAGGGTCAAGACTTTGGGCAGCAGCGAATAGGTGCGCCCATCGGTGGTGGCATAACCGAGCTTGATCAAGGTGTGCAGGCAACGGCGCACGGCGGCACGCGGGATTTCGGTGCGATGACTGATCTGGGCGATGGTCAGGTGGCGTTTGCGCTCCTGAAACGCCTGCACCACGGCCAGGCCGCGCGCCAGGGAGGTCATGAAGTCCGGATCACCGGTAAACGCCTGGATACGCTTGGCCGGTGAAGCCACGATCGGCGGCGCCACTGATGCGAAGGAGTTGCGCAATTGATCGTTCATTTCCAGGGTCCTTTCTCTTGTTTTCAACCGCAGGGAGGGTTGGCCGCCATTACAAGCCGTGCCGGCCGGGATGCACAAGGTTGCGCCCGCAACATCGGGCGATTATCGGACAGCCATGCGATTATCGCAATTTTGCCGATGGAACCCGACAGCCGGGTAGACCACTACAGTCATGCGCAAAACGCGCAAATGACTCACACCGTCATGTAACAAAAGTCTCACACGAAGTTGACGCTTTTTAACTTAATGCTGATAGTTTTATCCAAATGCGCCGCTATAATGCAGCTTGTGCAGAGGTCAGCCCGATTTCATTATCATCGGGAGTGGAGCTCACGAGGCGATGCGCGTTACAGGCATCATCGGTCACACATACCTGTTTATAAGATCTGCCCTTTGGCCCTTTTTCAAACTTGAATGGTTCTACTGTTCAATTTTGAACAACCCGAGGACGACTTTCAGGCATGACGCTGCACCGTCAATACACTCAACTTAATTAGGTAACACTGTGACGAAAGACGAACTGCGCGCGGAACTTGAGCGCCAGGAACAACGTTACAAGGACGTTTACGGCGGGGAAGTCACCACCTACGCCGCGCAACCTGAACCCGAGCGCAAACCCTGGCGCAAACGGGCCAGTTTGCTGGATCAGGCATTTGCCCAGGAAATTCAAAAGATTGAACAGGAACTCAAGACCGAAGAGCCATAAGCCCTTCGCTCAGAGTTTCCAGGGTCTTGCTGTCTCTGCCGGCCCAGCGCCGGCGGAAGGCACCGTGCATTGGCTCACCATTGGTCAGCGTCCTGCTGCCGCCAACGAAATTTCATACAAATGTTTCAGACATGACGTTTGCATGACAAATCCGTGTCTTTTCGGCCCCGCACTTTATAAATCAAAGACTTGCCAAAGCCCCGAAAACCCTGGGATGCGCCGCTTTGCCCGGTGTTTTTTCAGTGAAGATTGTTACCGATGAGCAGCTAATGCATCGATTACTGAGGTTTTCTGGCATAATCGCGCCCCCTTACGACCGGGTCAGAAAACCTTCATGATCGATTTATTCAGCGGACTGGATGCTTGGGTTCTAGTGAGCCTGTTGCTCGCCCTGGCCTTTGTCCTCGCCTTCGAGTTCATCAATGGCTTTCATGACACCGCTAACGCGGTGGCCACAGTCATCTACACCAAAGCCATGCCGCCGCACCTGGCCGTGTTCTTCTCCGGGGTGTTCAACTTCCTCGGCGTGTTGCTCGGTGGTGTCGGCGTCGCCTACGCCATCGTGCACTTGCTGCCGGTGGAGTTGCTGATCAATGTGAACACCGGCCATGGCCTGGCAATGGTCTTCTCTTTATTGGCAGCGGCGATCACCTGGAACCTGGGCACCTGGTACTTCGGTATCCCGGCCTCCAGCTCCCATACCTTGATCGGCTCGATCCTTGGTGTCGGCCTGGCCAATGCCCTGATCAACGACATCCCCTTGGCTGACGGTGTGAACTGGCAGAAAGCCGTCGATATCGGTGCTTCCTTGGTGTTCTCGCCGATGGCCGGCTTCCTGGTCGCTGCTCTGGTGCTGATCGGCCTGAAATGGTGGCGCCCACTGTCGAAAATGCACAAGACCCCGGACCAGCGCCGCAAACTTGACGACAAGAAGCACCCACCGTTCTGGAACCGTCTGGTACTGGTGATCTCGGCCATGGCCGTGAGCTTCGTACACGGCTCCAATGATGGCCAGAAAGGCATCGGCCTGATCATGCTGGTGCTCATCGGTATCGTACCGGCGCAGTTCGTACTCGACCTGGGCAGCACCACTTACCAGATTGAACGTACTCGCGATGCCACCGTGCATTTGAGCCAGTTTTACGAGCGCAATAACGCCACGCTCGGCGAGTTCCTGGCACTGGGCAAAAGCGTGAAGGACGACCTGCCGGGCAAGTTCCGGTGCAACCCGCAACAGACCGAGCCGACTATCAATGCATTGATGGAAACCCTGAAAGGCGTTTCCGACTACCACTCGCTGACTGCCGAGCACCGCATTGAAGTGCGCCGCTACTTGCTGTGCCTGGACGACACCGCGAAGAAAGTCGGCAAGCTGCCGGGCCTGGATGCGCGTGAGAAGTCCGACCTGGACAAGCTGCGCAAAGACTTGACCGCCACCACCGAGTACGCCCCGTTCTGGGTGATCCTCGCCGTCGCACTGGCCCTGGGCCTGGGTACCATGGTGGGCTGGAAGCGTGTGGTACTGACCATCGGTGAGAAGATCGGCAAGCAGGGCATGACCTATGCCCAAGGCATGTCGGCACAGATCACCACGGCGAGCATGATTGGCCTGGCCAACATCTTCAGCCTGCCGGTTTCCACCACTCACGTACTGTCTTCAGGCGTGGCCGGCACCATGGTTGCCAATAAGAGCGGCCTGCAAGGCGGCACGGTGAAGACCATCCTGATGGCTTGGGTGTTGACCTTGCCGGCAACCGTGGGTCTGTCAGCCGGGTTGTTCTGGCTGGCGTCCAAGGCATTGGGTAGTTGATACGCTGCGGCTGAAAAAGAAGGCGCGATCCTGATGGGGATCGCGCTTTTTTTTATCTCACAACTACAGGTGCGGGACGCAGAGCGTCCTCGGCGGCATTCCCACGCGGAGCGTGGGAACGATCACATTAAATAGCAGGCAAAAAAAAGGGCGACCGAAGTCGCCCAAAATGCCTTGCGTGCTCATGTAACCCAGAAGAACTTACGGTTCTTTACGCTTATTAGCGTCCTTCCAGATAAAAATCCCAAACCCTACAAAAAACAGCACCATGAGGCTGACAGTCAGCACCCCGGCAAACACCACATTATCGAAAAACATGACCGGCCTCCTGCTCATGCCCTGTTGCGATAGGGCTAAGTTAATGGAGAAGGCGGAGTGGAAAATTGACCGGGATCAATGTCGCCCGCAACGGGGCTTAAAGAAGGGTAATAACTGACCTGCATCAACAAATGCAGGCTGTTTCAACGCTTTTTCGGCTTGTTCTTGGGTTTTTTCTTAACTTTGCCAAGCGGCATCGCCTGCTCAAATGCCTGGCGAACCTCATTCAGGCGCTTGTCATTCAAGTCATGCACACGTTTGGCACGTTCGGCATTCAGGTCGATCAGTTTGTCGTCTTCACTCATGGCTGGGCTTACGTCGTGGCGGGAATGGCTCAATAATGCGGCCTCTCCCGCTCGACGGCAAATGCCAGGGTGAAAATCCTCGTACTTCTCTTTCCTGGCGCTTATTTATCCCGCTCAAATGTAATGATGGAACGTGTAGTCCCCGGCCAATTCGGCATTTGGCGCCAGGGCGTCAGCACTTCCAGCGTATCGCCCCTGACCTGAAAATCGCGGCATTGCACCGTCCCCACCCACTCCGGATTCCAGGCAGAATCAACCTCTGTGCACCATTGATTGCCCTCGACCTGCTCAATACCGGTATAAGCCACCAGCGTATTCAACAGCGCTGATTTTTCTGCGTCGGAAGCGCCGGGCTTTCTTCCCTCACCGGTCAACACGAAAGCCACTCGATGATCCGCGGTAAAAATAACGCGCCCGGAAGGACGGCTGCCCATTGCCGGGATTTTCTCACGGGTATCCTGGGACTCGACCTGATAGCCGACCAGCTTCCAGGCCCCGACCAGCGGTGACTCATTCGCTGCTGCGCCCGCGCAAAGGCCCATCGAAACAGCCAACCCGATCACATTTGCCTTTATAGGGAATTTCATCGCTCTACCGTCTCAAAAAAGACACAGAGCTTTGCGCACGGCTGCCCGGGGAGATGTAGGGCATATCCCCAAACTACGACAGGAGAATCTGCGGGCGACAAAAGGAAGCACATCGCCCAAAATCGACACTTTCCAACTTACCCTGTAGGCGCACTCAGTTGGCACTGCACAATGACCTTCCGCCGCTGCTGGCCCTGCGCGCTTTTGAGGCGGTGGCGCGGCACTTGAGTTTTATCAAGGCCGCCAATGAGTTGTCGGTTACCCAGAGCGCACTCAGCCACCAAGTGCAAAAGCTCGAACAGTATCTGGGCAAACCACTGTTTATCCGACGCACCCGCGCGATTGATCTGACCGCCGACGGCCAAGGTTACTACGACGAAATCCGCCCGGCCCTCGATATGATCGCCGCCGCCACCCGCGCGCAGAAAGTCGCCCCCACGACCACAATTTTGCGCGTGGGCCTGCTGGCCTCGTTTGCCACCCTGTGGCTGGCCCCGCGTCTGGCCGGGTTTCTCAACCGCTACCCGCATATCCAGGTGGAACTGCTGCCCGCGATTCAATTAGCCAACGTCGCCACCGCCGAGGTCGACCTGGCCATCCGCTATGGCAAGGGCGACTGGCCCGATGTACAGGCCACGCGTTTGATGGCGGAAGTCATTTCACCGGTGTGCAGCCCGGCCTTCAAGGCCAGCCAACTGCACAATGCGCCCTTGTTGATGGCCACCTCGCACCGCCCTTTCGAATGGACGGATTGGTCGGCGCACTACCAGGTCAACCTCGACCACCATTCCCGCGTGCTGCTGCACGACTACAACATCGTGGTCGAAGCCGCCGTGGCTGGCCAAGGCATCGCCATGGGCCGTCACCGCCTGATAGAGCGCAGGCTCAAGGACGGCAGCCTGGTGGAAGCCTTTGACTGGCCGCCCTACCACAGTGAAATCGGTTACTGGCTGATCGTGCCTCAAGGGCCCACGAGCCAAGCGGTCGAATGCTTCAGTCAATGGTTGAAAGACACCTGCGCCGATGCATGAGCTATTTCGATACGTCGAGTGAGATCTATCCGTTTGTCGCCCATTGATACAACAAACATGCTCAAACCTCTTAACCCAAGAGGATCCAACATGAGCGACTCCATCCGCCAACGCGTACAAGCCCTTGGCCTGACGCTGCCAACCCCTAGCCAGCCGGCGGCCAATTACATCAATCATGTGGTCAGCCAGAACCAGCTGTTTATCTCCGGGCAAATTCCTATGCTCGACGGCAAACCCGCCTACATCGGCCGGCTGGGGCAATCCCTCAGCGATGAAGAAGGTGCCCAGGCAGCAGAGCTGGCGGCGTTGGGCTTGCTCGGCCAGTTAAGTGCTGCCGTCGGTGATGACCTGTCGCGTGTAGTGCGCATTCTCCGCTTGGGCGTGTTCATCGCCAGCAGCGGCGATTTCACGCGCCAGAGCATAGTTGCCAATGGCGCATCCAATCTGGTGGTCAATGCCCTGGGCGACAAAGGCCGGCACGTGCGCACCGCCGTCGGTGTGTCGAGCCTGCCCGCCGGCGTCGCCGTGGAGGTGGACGCAATTTTCGAGCTGCTGTCGTGAGCCCGCTGCAGGTCCAGCATCTGCGTGACGACACACCTGGCTGCCAATCAGGCATCGTGCACTTCAACCATGCCGGTGCCTCGCTGCCGAGCCAAGCCACCCTCGACGCGATCATCGACCAGTTGCAACGCGAAGCCCGCGATGGCCCGATGGAGGCCGGCGAGCATGGCGCGATCCTGGTAGAAAAAGCCCGGCGCGCAGCTGGGCAATTACTCAATGCGCCCGTCTCCTCGATTGCCTTCGCCAGCAGCGGCTCAACCGCCTGGAGCCTGGCGTTCCAGGCCCTGGGGCCGTGGCAGCCGGGCGATCGCATCCTGGTCGGGCGCCATGAATGGGGCGGCAACCTGGCGAGTATGCAGTTGGCCGTGCAAGCGGGTGCCCGAGTGGAGGTCATTCCCTGCGATGCCACCGGCGCAGTGTGCCCATTGGCGCTGGAGGCGATGATTGATGCCAACGTCAAGCTGATCGACCTGACCTGGCTGCCGGCCAACGGCGGCCTGATCAACCCTGCCCAGGCCATCGGCGAAGTGGCCAGGCGCCACGCAATCCCCTACTTTATCGACGCCGGCCAAGCCGTCGGCCAGTTGCCGGTGGATGTGCAGGCGTTGCACTGCGACGTACTCAAGTCAGCCGGGCGCAAACACCTGCGCGGGCCGCGTGGCACGGCGCTGCTATATGTGCGAGCGGACTTTCTGCAACGCCTGAACCCGGCCCAGCGCGACGTGTTCTCGGCGCCCTGGACTGCTGAAGGGTTCGACCTGCGTAGCGATGCCCGCCGCTTTGAAACCAGTGAAGTGTCCTACGCCTTATTGGCGGGCCTGGGCAATGCGCTGCAGGAAATTAACCGACTGGGCGTGGAGCAGACGTGGGCAAGGGTCTTGCAGCTCAGCGGACAAATCCGCGACGCGCTGCGTCAGATTCCGGGCGTTTCCCTGCACGATCTGGGCACGCTTCACTCAGGACTGATCGCCTTTAACCTCGCCGGCTGGGAGGCGTTTGAACTCAAGCGCAGGCTGGGATTAAAGCGCATCAACATCGGCGCCAATGGTGTGGCCTACACGCCTCTGGATATGCAGGCGCGGGGTCTTACAAGCATTGCGCGGGTGTCTGTCAGCCCGCTCAACACCGAGCACGACATCGAGTTGCTGATCGCCGCGCTGCGCGAGTTGCGCGATTAAACCTCGACGTCCACCCACAAACCCTGGCGCGGCGCGTCTTCGATCAGCGGCGCCACCGGCACCGTGTTGTCGGCGTTGAGTTCATCGCCGGGGATCGCCAGATGCGCCTCGGGGTCTTCATCCGCTTCGCGCCGGCGTTTGTGCTGTTCTTGCTGACGGCGTTGTTCTTCGCGCAGTAAAAAAGTCGACTGCTCGGCATCGCCCTTTTTCAGGTCGATGGTGCTTTCGTTGGAACCGGCCTGCACGGGCACCACGGGCGGGATATCCGGCTTCTGGCGCACCGGATCAAGCTGTGACGTAACCGGCACAACACTCAGGGGGAGTATGGGTGGCAGCATGGTTTTTAGTCTCCTATTCAGCAGACTGTCGGCTGCGGGAGGGGCGACTTGAGCATCAAGCCCCCAACTTGTGAACCAATCGTCATCTATCCGACGAACATATCGCCCTTTTTCTTGCCGCTTGTAGCTTAAAGCTTGAAGCTTGAAGCTATTCCTTTTGGTCTGGAAGCCGTGTTCCGTTAGAATAGTCGGCTTTTTCACGGCGGGAGTCAGGCAGCATGGCGCAGCAGTATCAACCGGGGCAACGCTGGATTAGTGACAGCGAAGCAGAGCTGGGGTTAGGCACCGTTCTGGCACAGGACGGGCGCTTGTTGACCGTGCTCTATCCGGCCACTGGCGACACTCGTCAGTATGCGCTACGGAATGCGCCCCTCACTCGTGTGAGGTTTTCGCCGGGTGACAGCATCACCCATTTCGAAGGCTGGAAAATGACCGTACAGGAAGTCGACGACGTCGATGGCCTGCTGGTCTACCACGGCCTCAATGGGCAGAACGAGCAGGTCACCCTGCCGGAAACCCAACTGTCGAACTTCATCCAGTTCCGTCTGGCCAGCGACCGTCTGTTCGCAGGGCAGATCGACCCGCTGGCCTGGTTCTCGCTGCGCTATCACACGCTGGAACACACCAGCCGTCAGTTGCAGTCCTCGCTGTGGGGCCTGGGCGGCGTGCGTGCACAACCTATTGCTCACCAACTGCACATCGCTCGCGAAGTCGCTGACCGTATCGCGCCACGGGTATTGCTGGCCGACGAAGTGGGCCTGGGCAAGACCATCGAAGCCGGCCTGGTGATTCATCGCCAGTTGCTGTCGGGTCGCGCCAACCGCGTGCTGATCCTGGTGCCGGAAAACCTGCAACACCAGTGGCTGGTGGAAATGCGCCGCCGCTTTAACCTGCAGGTTGCGCTGTTCGACGAAGAGCGTTTTATCGAAAGCGATGCCGCCAACCCGTTCGAAGACACCCAGCTTGCACTGGTTGCACTCGAATGGCTGGTGGACGACGAGAAGGCCCAGGACGCGTTGTTCGCCGCCGGCTGGGACCTGCTGGTGGTCGACGAAGCCCACCACTTGGTGTGGCATGAAGAAAAAGCCAGCCCGGAATACGCGCTGGTCGAGCAACTGGCCGAAGTGATCCCTGGCGTGCTGCTGCTCACCGCCACCCCGGAACAACTGGGCCAGGACAGCCACTTCGCGCGCCTGCGCCTGTTGGACCCGAACCGCTTCCACGACCTGCACGCCTTCCGCGCCGAAAGCGAGAACTATCGCCCGGTAGCCGAAGCCGTGCAGGAACTGCTGGACAAGGGCCGCCTGTCGCCAAAAGCGCACAAAACCATCCAGGGTTTCCTCGGTGACGAAGGTGAAGCACTGCTCAGCGCCGTCAACGATGGCGACACCGAAGCCAGCGCACGCCTGGTGCGTGAGCTGCTCGACCGCCACGGCACCGGCCGCGTACTGTTCCGTAACACCCGCGCCGCCGTGCAGGGTTTCCCGGAGCGCAAGCTGCATGCCTACCCGCTGCCGAACCCGGACGAATACCTCGAACTGCCGCTGGGCGAACACGCCGAGCTGTACCCGGAAGTCAGCTTCCAATCGCAACCGGATGTTGAAGAAGAAAACCGCTGGTGGCGCTTCGACCCGCGCGTCGAGTGGCTGATCGACCAGCTGAAAATGCTCAAGCGCACCAAAGTGTTGGTGATCTGCGCCCACGCCGAAACCGCCATGGACCTGGAAGACGCCCTGCGCGTGCGCTCCGGCATCCCGGCCACGGTGTTCCACGAGGGCATGAACATCCTCGAGCGTGACCGCGCTGCTGCCTACTTCGCAGACGAAGAGTTCGGCGCCCAGGTGCTGATCTGCTCGGAAATCGGCAGTGAAGGCCGCAACTTCCAGTTCTCCCACCACTTGGTGCTGTTCGACCTGCCGTCCCACCCCGACCTGCTGGAACAGCGGATCGGCCGTTTGGACCGGATCGGCCAGAAGCATGTGATCGAACTGCACGTGCCGTACCTGGAAACCAGCCCGCAAGAGCGCCTGTTCCAGTGGTACCACGAAGCGCTGAACGCGTTCCTCAACACCTGCCCGACCGGCAACGCCTTGCAGCATCAGTTCGGCCCACGCCTGCTGCCGCTGCTGGAAAACGCCGACGACGGCGAGTGGCAAACCCTGATCGACGAAGCGCGTGCCGAGCGCGAGCGTCTGGAACAGGAACTGCACACCGGTCGCGACCGCTTGCTGGAGCTCAACTCCGGCGGCGCGGGTGAAGGCGATGCGCTGGTGGAAGACATTCTTGAGCAAGACGACCAGTTCGCCCTGCCGATCTACATGGAAACCCTGTTCGACGCCTTCGGCATCGACAGCGAGGACCATTCGGAAAACGCACTGATCCTCAAGCCCAGCGAAAAAATGCTCGACGCCAGCTTCCCCCTGGGCGACGACGAAGGTGTGACCATCACCTACGACCGTAACCAGGCGCTGTCGCGTGAAGACATGCAGTTCATCACCTGGGAACACCCGATGGTGCAAGGCGGCATGGACCTGGTGCTGTCCGGCTCGATGGGCAACACCGCCGTGGCGCTGATCAAGAACAAGGCGCTCAAGCCAGGCACCGTGTTGCTCGAACTGCTCTACGTCAGTGAAGTGGTTGCGCCGCGCTCGCTGCAACTGGGCCGCTACCTGCCACCGGCCGCCTTGCGCTGCCTGCTGGATACCAACGGTAATGACCTGTCCGGTCGTGTGTCGTTTGAAACTTTGAACGACCAGCTGGAAAGTGTGCCACGCGCCAGCGCCAACAAGTTCGTGCAGGCCCAGCGTGATCAGCTCACGCCACGCATCAATGCCGGCGAAGAGAAGATCACCCCGCGCCACGCCGAGCGTGTGGCCGAGGCAAAACGCCGCCTGGCAGCCGACACCGACGAAGAACTGGCGCGCCTGACCGCGTTGCAAGCGGTCAACCCGACCGTGCGCGACAGCGAACTGGTGGCGCTGCGCAACCAGCGCGAGCAAGGCCTGGCCATGCTCGACAAGGCTGCGCTGCGGTTGGAAGCGATTCGGGTGTTGGTGGCGGGTTGATAACCGCCCTGCCCTGCTAAAAAGAAGGCCCGCGCAATGCGGGCCTTTTTTATTGGCCTTAGGGGCCTCATCGCAGGCAAGCCAGCTCCCACATTTGAAGATATTCACACATCAAAATGTGGGAGCTGGCTTGCCTGCGATGGCGTCACCTCGGTTTCAAGCCGTAGCCGCCCCAGCCGGCAACTCAACTGTCCCCAACCCATCCTTCATCTTCTTGGCATCGCGCACAAAACTGCGCGAGGCCTGGAACAGAAACAGCATGGTCAAGAACAGCGCCACCGGAATCAGGTACATGGCGTCGTGCAACCCAACCGCTTTATACGCCTCGGTCATCCGCGAGGCGCCATCGGCATACATTGCCGAATGGGCAAAATGATCAGACAGGCCGCCCACCACCACCGGCCCCATGCCACCGCCGAGCAAGTACAACCCCGCAAAAAACAGCGCCATCGCCGTGGCGCGCAGGCGTGGCTCAACCACGTCCTGAATCGCCGTGTACACGCAGGTGTAGAAGTTATAGGCAAACAACCAGCCCACACTGAACAGCGCCACAAACACGCCAATCTCAATGCGCCCGGCGTGCAAGGCCCAGGCAGTGGTAATGGTCGAGATAATCAAGCTGCACGCGGCAAACAGCAGCCGGCCGTTGGCGACGCGCTGATGGATCTTGTCGGCAATCCAGCCGCCCAGGGTCAGGCCCACCAGCCCGGTGATGCCGACGATCACGCCGGTGGCCACCGCGGCGTCCTGCAACGGCATCAGGAAGTAACGCTGCAACATCGGCACCAAAAATGAATTGCACGCATAGGTGGCGAAGTTAAAGCACAACCCGGCCAGCACCAGCCACAGGAAGGTCGGCACCGCCAGAACGCGACGAATCGGGCGGTCGACGCGCTCCTGGGAGACTTGCACGGTTTCCGCTGCGCCGCGCTTGGGTTCCTTGATATAGAACATAAAGATCGCGAGGATCAGCCCCGGCACGGCGGCGATAAAGAACGGTGCGCGCCAGCTGTCGAACGCCTTGACCATCGCGCCAATGGTGAAGAACGCCAGCAGCAGGCCCAACGGCAAACCCAGCATGAAAATGCCCATGGCCCGGGCGCGGCGGTGGGCGGGAAACAGGTCGCCGATCAACGAATTAGCCGCCGGCGCATAGCTGGCTTCACCGATGCCGATGCCCATGCGCACCAGCAAAAAGGTCCAGAAGCTGCCGACCATGCCGTTGACCGCCGTCAGCCCGCTCCAGGCAAACAGGCCCCAGCCCATCAGTTTGCTGCGTGAACCGGTATCGGCCAGGCGCCCGAGCGGCAGGCCGGCGATGGCGTAGACGATGGTGAAGGCGGTGCCGATGATACCGAGCTGGAAGTCGCTCAAGTGCCATTCCATGCGGATTGGCTCGATGATGATGGCGGGGATGGTGCGGTCGAAGAAATTGAACAGGTTGGCGAGGAACAGCAGGAACAGAATGCGCCAGGCATTCGCCGCTTGGGTCGAGTTCTGCATGGGTCCGTCTCTTTTATTGTTATGAGAGCTGCGATGCCCGATGCATCCTGCCCGGTACCTGCAACATAATCAGGCCAGGCACGCTTGTCTGTAATGATTCGTAAAGCTGATAGGGCATGATTTCACCCGCAGCGACGGGACTTTCCCTACGAAAATATAAGTTCGCGCCCCCCTTCCCAACCGCCATGGCACGGATAGAATGGCGAGCCTTCCGTAACACCCACATCCTACTTTTCTTATCGATGACGCCCATGTCCGAAGCCAGTCCGTGTCTGAGTTGCGGTGCCTGCTGTTCACACTTTCGCGTGTCTTTCTTCTGGGGCGAGTGCGCCTCATCGGGCGGCACGGTGCCCGATGACCTGGTGGTGCAGATCAACCCCACACGCGTGGCGATGATTGGTACCGACCAGAAACCCGCCAGGTGTTGCAGCCTCGAGGGTGAGGTCGGCAAGGGCACCCGTTGCACCATCTATGAACAACGCTCAAGCCCCTGCCGAGAGTTCGATGCGTCGTGGAGCCAGGGCGAGCAGAACGTCGACTGCGATACCGCTCGCGCCGCCTTTGGCCTGCCGCCATTAGAAGCACCTTTTGAACTGGACCTGCCGATCAGCGCTTAGCATCAAACGCTATGGCGGGCATGCCAAAATGGTTGAAAGCAAAGTGCCATTATCCATGGCAAATCCCGCGCGGCTTCTATACTCGACTTCATAGGTCATCGCCGTTGGCTGTGACGTGACGCTATGACGGGGCTTGCTATGGAATGGCTGGGTCTGCATTTTTTTACCGACCTGCCAGAGAACGGGCACTTATTACTCAATTGCAGTCATAACCCTTTTCTGGTGCTACTGGCGTATCTGGTTGCTTGCGCGGCCGGCTTCGGCACGCTGGACATGGCTGAGCGCGTGGGCCATGTCGAAGACCCTACCGCCCGCCGTCATTGGCGTTGGCTGGGAGCGGGTTGCCTGGCGGGTGGCATCTGGTCGACGCACTTCATCAGCATGCTGGCCTTCCAGGCACCTATCGCCATTCATTATGAATTGATCATGACGTTCGCCTCGCTGGTGATCGCCTTGATCGCTTCACTGTTCGCCATGCAAACCCTGAGTCATACCCATCTGCGATTCCATCAATACCTGCTGGCGTCGGTATGGATGGGCCTGGGTATCGCGCTGATGCATTACGTGGGCATGTCGGCCATGCGCTCCCAGGCCGATGTGTACTTCGAGACCGACCTGTTCATGGCCTCCGTGGCGATTGCCATCGGCGCGAGCCTGGCCGCGCTGTTGCTGTCGAGCTACCTGCGCACCGGCGCCGGCGTGTTTCATCAACTGCTCAAGTACGCCGCCAGCCTCGTGCTGGGCGCCGGCATCCTCAGCATGCACTTCACCGGCATGGCGGCCATGCGAATGCTGGTACCGGCCGGTGCTGACCTGTCGTTGCCACTGGATAACAACCCGATTCAACTGGGCCTGTCGGTGGCCGTGATCACCCTGCTGGTGATTGGCAGCAGCGTCAGCGCCGCCCTCGCCGACAAAAAACTGCAGCACAAGGAGCGTGACCTGCGCCGGGTCAACGCCCTGCTCAGTGAGCTGGACCAAGCCCGTGCCTCGCTGCAACAAGTGGCGCACTTCGATGCGCTGACCAGCCTGCTCAACCGTCGCGGCTTCAACCAGATCTTTGCCGAGAAGGTCGCCGAAAAAACCGCCGGCCACGGCATGATGGCGGTGATCTTCCTCGATATCGACCACTTCAAGCGCATCAATGACAGCCTCGGCCACGATGCCGGCGACCAACTGCTCACCGTACTGGCCGGGCATATCAAGGGGTCGGTGCGCAGCCATAGCGATGTGGTCGCGCGGTTTGGCGGCGACGAGTTCTGCATCCTGATCAACATTCACCATCGCGACGAAGCGCGGCACCTGGCCCAGCGCATCATGCATAAGATGAAAGAACCAATCGAACTGGCCGGCCGGCGCATGGTGATGACCACCAGCATTGGCATCAGCCTGTTCCCCGATGACGGACTGACCTGCGAAGAGTTGCTTAAAACCGCTGACCTGGCGCTGTACCAGTCCAAGGATGCCGGTCGCAACAGCTTGAACTTCTTCAGCTCCAACCTTAAAACCCGCGCCTTCCTCGAGCTGCAACTGGAGGAGCAATTGCGCGCTGCGTTGCGCGGCCGCAATGAATTGGTGCTGTTCTACCAGCCGATCTTCGACATGAAGCTGGGCAAGGTCACCCGCCTGGAAGCACTGGTGCGCTGGCAACACCCGCAACATGGGCTGCTGGCCCCGGACCGGTTTATCGGCATCGCCGAAAACAACGGGTTGATTGCCGAACTCGACCACTGGGTATTGCGTCAGGCCTGTCACGATTTGAGCCTGCTGTCTGACCGCGGTTACACCGAGCTGACCATGGCCGTGAATTGCTCGGCCTTGAATCTGGCCCGTGACGAGCTGGCCGATGAGATCGAAGCCGCCCTGCGTTTTGCCGGGATCGCCGCCAGCCGCCTGGAACTGGAAGTCACCGAAAACGCGCTGATGGGCAATATCAGCAGCACCCTGGCGCTGTTGCGCCAGATCCGCGCCCTGGGCGTTTCGCTGGCCATTGATGATTTCGGCACCGGTTATTCATCCCTGGCCTACCTCAAGCGCCTGCCGCTCAATACCCTGAAGATCGACCGGTCGTTTATCCAGGACATTCCCAAGTCCACCGCCGATGTCGAGATCGTCCAGGCGATCATCGGCATGGCCCACACCCTGCACTTGCAGGTGGTCACCGAAGGCGTTGAAACCCAGGCGCAATTTGAACTGCTGCTCAAGCACGGCTGCGACTTTATCCAGGGTTACCTGCTGAGCCCGGCGGTGCCTTTGAGCGATGTGGTGGGTGTGATCCAGGGCATCCAGATGCGCAACCCACTCTACCCGTTCAGCATCGAGGGCAATAAGGACGCCATCGCGCCGAAGGACCCTGGTGCAGGCCGCATCGGCCCGCCGTCGATTGTCAGGCCCATTCGATGACGTCGTATCTTTGGGATTTAGCCATCATCTACTTGGATGAACGCCGACGAGCGGCCGAATCATCGGAGTACGCCGGGTACTCCTCTTGAAAAGTCAGGGTTGATCGTTCCCACGCTCTGCGTGGGAATGCCGCCTTGGACGCTCTGCGTCCGCTCTTCGTGACGCAGAGCGTCGCCGGATGCATTCCCACGCGGAGCGTGGGAACGCTCTGGCTTTGCCACACCCGGAAACAATTACCCCGATGTTCCGCCCACTTTAAAACTGTTCCCGTGACGCTTACGTCACCGTCACCTGTGACCTTTCTCTACGGCAAGATGCCATCACGGCGCCAGCGGTTACTCGGCTACACACTTGCTCGGCAAGAAAACGCGCACCTTTATAGTGCGAGCCTTTCTTGCGCCGCCCTTTCCTGGATCAGAATCCACGGCGAAACCACGACCGCCCACAGGCTCGGATCACGCTCAACCAAGTCCAACGCCCGCGTCGCAGACACCTCGCCAAGGCTCCCTGCGGCCAGCCAACCAGCGACTTTGTCGCGGTTATCCTCGGCCATTCCTTCGGCCGCTTCGATCAAATCCAGGCCAGCGTCGACCCACAATAGGGCACCCTTGGCAAAGAACGGTTCAAGCTCCTTCCAGGAAATTTCGGCGGTTTCACCGAGCAGCTTGGCATAGAGGGTGCTAGGTTCTTGCGTCATGGGAATTCACCTGAAGAAAAAATCGGCGCAATCATAGCGTCAGGCGTCAGGCAGAAAAACCCAGTTGCAAATGAGGCACCGAACGAAAGTGTCAGGAAAGCCAAGGATTGCCCGAAACTCTGGCATAAGCCCGCCGCAATTCTGTCTTTTTCTTTCATTAAAGCGACACACCCAAGGTTTGCCCCCAGCAGCCAGCTTTTCAAGCGATCAACCGGCGCTCTACACTGTACCGGTACAGTTGCCAGGGCAATGCCGGGGGGATATCCGCGATATCTGATCCGGTTCTGCAGCTCACAAGGCCGCTAGAACTATAAAAAATACAACAGTAAGAGTGGAGCACTATGAATAAGGCTACTAAGCAGATTTCCAAACTGTTTGCCGCTATGGTCCTGGCTGGGGTTGCCGGCCATTCGTTCGCAGCCGACACCATCAAGATCGGTATCGCCGGGCCTAAGACAGGTCCAGTGACGCAATACGGCGACATGCAATTCATGGGTGCCAAGCAGGCAATCGCTGACATCAACGCCAAGGGCGGTGTCGACGGCAAAATGCTTGAAGCGAAAGAATACGACGATGCGTGCGATCCAAAACAAGCCGTTGCCGTAGCGAACAAAGTGGTCAACGACGGCGTCAAGTTCGTGGTCGGTCACCTCTGCTCCAGCTCCACTCAGCCAGCGTCCGACATCTATGAAGACGAAGGCGTGATCATGATCACCCCGGCGGCTACCAGCCCGGAAATCACTTCCCGTGGCTACAAGCTGGTGTTCCGTACCATCGGCCTGGACAGCGCCCAAGGCCCAGCGGCCGGTAACTACATCGCCGACCACGTGAAGCCGAAAGTCGTTGCTGTTATCCACGACAAACAGCAGTACGGTGAAGGCATCGCCACCGCCGTTAAGCAGACCCTCGAGAAGAAAGGCGTGAAAGTCGCCCTGTTCGAAGGCATCAACGCTGGCGACAAAGACTTCGGCTCGCTGATCCAGAAGCTCAAGCAAGCCAACGTCGACTTCGTCTACTACGGCGGCTACCACCCAGAGCTGGGCTTGATCCTGCGCCAGGCCAAGGAAAAAGGCGTGAACGCCAAGTTCATGGGCCCAGAAGGTGTGGGTAACGACTCCATCTCGCAAATCGCCCAGGGCGCTTCCGAAGGCCTGCTGGTTACCCTGCCGAAATCCTTCGACACCGACCCGGCCAACAAGGCCATCGTTGAAGAGTTCACCAAGAACAAGCAGGACCCAACCGGTCCGTTCGTGTTCCCGGCCTACTCGGCCGTTGAAGTGATCGCCGGCGGTATCGCCGCCGCGAAAAGCGAAGACACCGCCAAAGTGGCTGCTGCTATCCACGCCGGCACCTTCAAGACCCCAACTGGCGACCTGAGCTTCGACGCCAAGGGCGACCTGAAGGACTTCAAATTCGTGGTCTACGAATGGCACTTCGGTAAACCAAAAACCGAAGTTTCCCCTCAGTAAGCCAGGCGTTACTGGTCCAACAAGCCCACTGTGAGAGCAGTGGGCTTTGTTTTACGAGGTTTATGGGCCATGTCACCCGCGATCCGGGCGCTGGCTCACCTGAAAATCTTAAAACCGTCACCAGCGGTTCGCTGGCAAACGCTTCGTGCAACCTGATCACAGAGCAGGGCACCGAGCCGGAAATGACTCCACCAGTGAAATGCGTATCGGGTTTTTAGGAGCGCTGTAATGCCTGAGATCTATCATTTTTTCCAAACGCTGGTTAACGGCATGACCGTTGGCAGCACCTATGCCTTGATAGCCATTGGCTACACAATGGTTTACGGCATCATTGGAATGATCAACTTCGCCCATGGCGAGGTGTACATGATTGGTTCCTACGTGGCCTTCATCGCCCTTGCCGGGCTGGCCATGCTGGGTATCCATTCCCTGCCGCTGTTGATGACCGCTGCGTTCCTGGCATCGATCGTCGTGACCAGTGCTTATGGCTACAGTATCGAGCGCGTCGCCTACCGCCCCTTGCGTGGCAGCAACCGTTTGATCCCGCTGATTTCCGCCATCGGCATGTCGATTTTCCTGCAGAACACTGTATTGCTGTCCCAGGACTCCAAGGATAAGTCCATTCCCAACCTGATTCCGGGGAGCTTCTCCTTCGGCCCAGGTGGCGCACAAGAAGTGCTGATTTCGTACATGCAGGTGCTGGTTTTCGTCGTCACCCTGGTGGCAATGCTCGGCCTGACCCTGTTCATTTCCCGCTCCCGTCTGGGGCGCGCCTGCCGGGCCTGCGCCGAAGACATCAAGATGGCCAACCTGCTGGGCATCAACACCAACAACATCATCGCCCTGACCTTCGTGATCGGTGCCGCACTCGCAGCCATTGCGGCGGTGCTGCTGAGCATGCAGTACGGCGTGATCAACCCCAACGCCGGTTTCCTGGTAGGCCTCAAGGCTTTTACCGCAGCGGTCTTGGGCGGTATCGGCAGTATTCCGGGCGCGATGCTCGGCGGGCTGGTGCTGGGTGTGGCTGAAGCCTTTGGCGCCGACGTGTTCGGCGACCAGTACAAGGACGTCGTGGCGTTCGGCCTGTTGGTTCTGGTGCTGTTGTTCCGCCCGACCGGCATCCTGGGCCGTCCGGAGGTTGAGAAAGTATGAGCAGATATCTTAAATCGGCGTTTTTCAGCGCCTTGCTGGTCTGGGCCGTGGCCTTTCCGGTACTCGGCCTCAAGCTGAGCATTGTCGGCATCAACCTGGAAGTGCATGGCACCGGTCCCGTGACCCTGACCATCATCGCCCTGTGCTCGGTGCTGATGTTCCTGCGTGTGCTGTTCACCCAGCAGGTCGGTGCGTTGCTCAAGGGCAACCGTGGCCCGTTGGTGTCGCCCAAGGTCAGCCAATTCCTGACCCTGCCGCGTACCCAGCGCTACATCATCATCGGGCTGATCGTGGCCGCGTTGATCTGGCCGTTCTTCGGCTCGCGCGGCGCCGTCGACATTGCCACCCTGATCCTGATCTACGTGTTGCTGGGCCTGGGCCTGAACATCGTAGTCGGCCTGGCCGGCCTGCTCGACCTCGGTTATGTGGGTTTCTATGCCGTGGGTGCCTACACCTACGCGCTGCTCTCGCACTACCTGGGCTGGGGCTTCTGGATCTGCCTGCCACTGGCCGGCATGGCGGCGGCCACGTTCGGCTTCCTGCTGGGCTTCCCGGTGCTGCGCCTGCGCGGTGACTATCTGGCGATCGTGACCCTGGGCTTCGGTGAAATCATCCGGCTGTTCCTGCGGAACCTCACCGATATCACCGGTGGCCCCAACGGCATCAGCAGCATCCCCAAACCGACGTTCTTCGGGCTGTCGTTCGACCGCACCGCAGCCGAAGGCATGCAGACCTTCCACGAATACTTCGGGATCGACTACAACCCGGTGAGCAAAGTGGTGTTCCTGTACCTGGTGGCGTTGTTGCTGGCATTGGCGGCACTGTTCGTGATCAACCGCCTGCTGCGCATGCCGATCGGCCGCGCGTGGGAAGCGTTGCGCGAAGATGAAATCGCCTGCCGTGCATTAGGCATGAACCCGACCGTCATCAAACTCTCGGCATTCACCCTGGGGGCAACCTTCGCCGGTTTCGCCGGCAGCTTCTTCGCCGCGCGCCAAGGCCTGGTGACCCCGGAGTCGTTCACCTTTATCGAGTCGGCGATCATTCTCGCCATCGTGGTACTGGGTGGCATGGGCTCGCAGCTGGGCGTGATCCTGGCGGCGATCGTGATGATCCTGCTGCCGGAAATGATGCGTGAGTTCAGCGAATACCGCATGTTGATGTTCGGCGCCATGATGGTACTGATGATGATCTGGCGTCCTCAAGGTCTGCTGCCGATGCAACGCCCACACATGGAGCTGCGCAAATGAGCCGCGAGATCCTGAAAGTCGAAAACTTGAGCATGCGTTTTGGCGGCTTGCTCGCGGTCAACGGCGTGGCCCTGACCGTCAAAGAGAAACAGGTTGTGGCGCTGATCGGCCCGAACGGCGCCGGCAAGACCACGGTGTTCAACTGCCTTACCGGCTTCTACAAGCCGAGCGGTGGCAGCATCCTGCTGGATGGCCAACCCATCCAGGGCTTGGCCGGTCACGAGATCGCCCGCAAGGGCGTGGTGCGTACCTTCCAGAACGTGCGCTTGTTCAAGGACATGACGGCGGTCGAAAACCTGCTGATCGCCCAGCACCGGCACTTGAACACCAACTTCTTTGCTGGCCTGTTCAAGACCCCGGCGTTCCGCAAGAGCGAGCGCGAGGCCATGGAATACGCGGCGTACTGGCTGGACAAGGTCAACCTCACCGAGTTTGCCAACCGCCCGGCCGGCACCCTGGCTTACGGCCAACAACGCCGACTGGAAATCGCTCGCTGCATGATGACCCGCCCGCGGATCCTGATGCTCGACGAACCGGCCGCCGGCCTGAACCCCAAGGAAACCGAAGACCTCAAGGCGCTGATCACGGTGCTGCGTGAGGAAAACAACGCTACGGTGCTGTTGATCGAACACGATATGAAACTGGTCATGAGCATTTCCGACCACATCGTGGTGATCAACCAGGGCACGCCATTGGCCAACGGTACGCCGGAGCAGATCCGCGACAACCCGGAAGTGATCAAAGCCTATTTGGGGGAAGCGTAAAATGCTGCAATTCGAAAACGTTTCCACTTTCTACGGCAAGATCCAGGCGCTGCACAGCGTCAACGTGGAAGTGCGCCAAGGTGAAATCGTCACGCTGATCGGCGCCAACGGTGCCGGCAAGTCGACCTTGCTGATGACCCTGTGCGGTTCACCCCAGGCCCACAGCGGCAGCATCCGCTACATGGGTGAAGAGCTGGTGGGCCAGGCTTCCTCCGAGATCATGCGCAAGAGCATTGCCGTGGTGCCCGAAGGCCGTCGTGTGTTCTCGCGCCTGACGGTGGAAGAGAACCTGGCCATGGGCGGGTTCTTCACCGATAAGGGCGATTATCAGGAGCAGATGGACAAGGTGCTGCACCTGTTCCCACGGCTCAAGGAACGCTTCAGCCAGCGCGGCGGCACCATGTCCGGCGGCGAGCAGCAAATGCTCGCCATCGGCCGGGCGCTGATGAGCAAGCCCAAGCTGTTGCTGCTCGACGAGCCTTCACTGGGCCTGGCACCGATCATCATCCAGCAGATCTTCGATATCATCGAACAACTGCGCAAGGACGGTGTGACGGTATTCCTGGTGGAGCAGAACGCCAACCAGGCGCTGAAAATCGCCGACCGCGCCTACGTGCTGGAAAACGGCCGGGTGGTGATGCAGGGCACCGGGGAGCAATTGCTCACGGATCCGAAGGTGCGTGAAGCCTATCTCGGTGGCTGAGCCATTGAGGTAACAAAAAAACGGCCTTCGGGCCGTTTTTCTATCGCGGTTCAAAGCGTCGCGACCAACTCCCCCTTGCCCGCGCGCTGGCCGGCCAGCATCAATGCCCCGCCCAATAGCAACAAGCCCGCCGCCAGGAAGATATACGCGCCGTACACATCCAGCGGCGCGTCGAAATAGGCTATGACGCGCTCTGCCCTATTCAATGTCTGAGAACACACCAGCGTACCGGTCAACGAGGCGATGGCCAGCACCGGCGTGACCGTTGCGGACACACGCCCCATGTAACCTTCCGGCACGGCTTCCTGGAGCATCGGCCCTTGCACAATCGCAAACACCGAGAAGAACAACCCACAACTGAACATCAGCGCCCAGGCCAGGTAAAACGGCGGATGCAGCGAATACGCCAGGTAACTGAACCCCATGCACAGCAGCGCAAAGGTAAAGGCCTGGCGCGTGCTCAATGACTTCAACAGCGGCCGGACCAGCACGGCAGCAACCAACCCGCCGACAGGGAACGCCGCGAGAATCAGGCCGTATTCATAAGGGCTCAAGCCCAGGGTTTTGAATGCGTACAAGGACAATGCGACGTTATTGACCCCCAGGGAAAACCCGTACAACGCGACACCGATCAACAACGTTCGAATCGAGGCGTGCCCCCAGGAAAACCGCAGCCCTGCGAGCACTCCATGCCAGAAGGGCAGCCGTTGTTGCTCGGCCAGCAAGGTCCGGCGCAGGCCCCGGGTAAACGCGATGCACAGGGCCGAACAGGCAAAAGCCAGCACATTGATCAGCAGTGCCAGGGCGGGGCCAACCCAGACAAATAAGGCCGGCCCAAGGGACGCCGACAACACTGAAATACCCGTCAGGGAAAACATTGCCTTGGCCGATGCCTCAACGCGGCGTGCCGAAGGGATGACCACTTGCATGATCGCCTGGCGTGACGGATTGAAAAACTGTGCGGCCGTGCTGTTAACCAACAACAACAGCAGAACACCAACGAGCACTTGCATCGGGTCCAGGCCGGACAGTGAATAGATCACAAAAAAGATCAGGAAGTTGAGCACCCGAATGCCGTCCGCCGCGATCATCACGTACAGCGGCGTCATCCTGTCCACCCAAGCCCCGGCCAGTGGTGCTACCAATACACGCGGTATAGCCGAAGCCGCCACTGCCAGGCCTACGGCCGTCGGCAAGAACGCGCTGTCGTGAAACAAGTCAGTCACCAGCCACACAATGACGGTGCTCTCGAAAACGAACTCGCCAAACGATGAGAGGGCTTGCCCCAGCCACAGGAATGAGAAATTTCTGCTGATGAAAAAATCTGCAAAGCGGTTCTTCACAGCCAACGCTCCTTATTGGTCTTGCGCACATTCGCCCAGTGCCAGGCATGGCTTGATCCTACAGCAAGCGCATACAGGGCTAGCGAACACCAAGACTCAAAGCGCCATTTGCTCGGCATCGAAAATTTATTTACTACCTGCTGTAACGCAACCTGATGCCCCAACTCTAGAGGGGTAAGCAAGCAAAAACGCTTCCTTACTCACCCTCACTGCTGGAGTTACACCATGACTACTAAATCCCGTTCGCTGTCCGCCGCTACCCTCGTTCTGGCCCTGGGTTCGGCCCTGAGCTTTTCCGCCCTGACCAATATGGCCCACGCTGACGAAGCGAAAATGGACAAGTGCTTTGGTGTCGCCGAAGCCGGCAAGAACGATTGCGCTGCAGGCGCCGGTACTACCTGCGCCGGTACCTCGAAAGTCAAAGACCAGGCCAACGCCTGGAAACTGGTCCCAGCCGGCACTTGCGCCAAGACCCCAAGCGCCACCTCGCCGACCGGTTTCGGCCAGGAAGCAGCCTTCACCGCCAAGTCCTGAAACCCTGCAAAACCTGAGTACTGATGATGACGCTTTTACCCCAACACACGGTCTCACCGGCTCAGGTGCCCGGCCTCCCTTACCGGGCCGGGCTGGGGCTGAAGAACGAGCACTTTCTTGAAGTGCTCAAGACCTCGCCCGATATCGGTTTTTTTGAAGTTCACGCCGAAAACTACATGGTCGCCGGCGGCCCGTTTCATCACTACCTGGGTTTGATACGCGAACAGTACCCACTGTCATTGCATGGCGTGGGTCTGTCCATCGGCGGCGAAGGCCCGCTTAATCGTGAGCACCTGGCACGGTTGGCCACGCTGATCGAACGCTATCAACCCCACTCTTTCTCTGAACACCTGGCCTGGTCCAGCCACGGCCCGGTGTTCCTCAATGACTTGCTGCCGCTTGCCTACGACGCCGCGACCCTGGACCGGGTGTGCGAGCACATCGATCAGGTACAAAGCACCCTCAAGCGGCCGATGCTGCTGGAGAACCCCTCGACGTACCTGCAGTTCCAACGCTCGACCCTGGACGAGACGGACTTCATCAGCGAGATCATCCGGCGCACCGGTTGCGGGCTGTTGCTGGACGTCAACAACGTCTATGTGTCGTGCATCAATCATCAGCGCGATCCACTGGCCTACATCAATGCGCTACCGCTGAAGGCCGTCGGTGAGATTCATCTGGCCGGCTTTGCCGAAGACACCGACAGCCTGGGCGACCGCCTGCTGATCGATGACCATGGCGCGCCCATCGATAACGCGGTGTGGCAGCTCTATGAACAGGTGCTCAAGTACACCGGCCCGGTGGCCACGCTGATCGAGCGGGACAACCAGGTGCCTGCCTTCAGCGTGTTACACGCCGAAGCCCAACACGCCGACTGGCATCTGTCACAGGCGAAGGTATTGAAGCCATGAGCGATCAAGCTGCATTTGCCGGCGCATTGCTCGACGCCGACCAGGCCTGCCCCGACGGATTGTTCAGCAGCAACGGCGCCGACCCGGCCAGCCGTTTCGCGGTGTATCGAAACAATGTCCACAGCTCGCTGATCAACGCGCTCGCCGCCGCTTATCCGGTAACGCTGCAGTTGGTTGGCGATGAATTTTTTCGCGCGATGGCCAGCCTGTACGTGCAAGCCAGCCCGCCCGACAGCCCGCTGATCAGCGATTACGGCAGCACGTTTGCCGCGTTCATCCAGGCGTTCGAACCGGCTGCGAGCGTGCCTTACCTGGCGGACGTCGCACGCCTGGAACGCCTGCGGGTGCGTGCTTATCACGCCGCGGACCGCCAGCCACTGAATCAGCAGGCCATCCTTGAACAACTGCAAGGGCCGACCGACCTGGGGCAGCTAAGCCTGCACCTGCATCCGTCCCTGGCCACCTTGAATTCACCCTACGCCGTGGTTGCGGTATGGGCCGCGCACCAGACCGAAGGCACCATTGCCACCTTGAACCCTTGGTACGCCCAAAGTGCACTGGTGTTACGCCAGGGCTTGGCGGTCAAGGTCTTCGCCATCGACAGCGGTTCGGTGGCGTTTATCAACAGCCTTGACCAGGGATCAGGCCTGGAAATGGCGGTAGAGCACGCGCTTGAAGCATCAGCCGAATTCGACCTCAACCATTGCCTGACACTGCTGATCAGCCACGACGCCATCATTCATTTGCACACAGAACAAAAGGAATCGCCATGAACACTTCCCCTACTTGCCTGGTAAAACGGACCATCGCGCTGTTCGAAAAAATCCCCTACAGCCTGATCGCCTTTCTCGCACGGTTTTCCATTGCGGCGGTGTTCTGGAAGTCCGGCCAGACCAAAGTCGAAGGCTTTGCGATTGATATCATCAACGGCACCTTCCAATTGGGCGAACCCAAGCTTGCCGCTTCAACCCTGCCGCTGTTTCGCAGCGAGTACCACGTGCCCTTGCTGTCACCGGAAGTGGCCGCGCACATGGCAGCATTTGCCGAACACTTTTTCCCGGTACTGATCCTGGTGGGCTTTGCCACGCGCTTCTCGGCCCTGGCGCTGATCGGCATGACCTTGACCATTCAACTGTTCGTCTACCCCGAGGCCTACCCCACCCATGGCACCTGGATCGCGTTACTGCTGCTGTTGGTGGCCAAAGGCCCAGGTTGCCTGTCGATTGATCACCTGATCGCGCGCCGTTACCGCTGAAGGCGATCCAGGGTTTCGCCGCTGCGTCTGAACCAGTCCACCAAGTAGTCGGCCAACACTTGGGTTCGGCGCGGCAGGCCACCTTGATAAGGATGAACCAGGTACATCGGCATGCTGCGCGTTTGATAATCACGCAGCAGCCAGCGCAAGCGCCCGTCGGCCAGTTCTGCCGGTAACACGTAGGACGGCAGGCGGGCGATGCCGGCGCCCACCAAGGCGGCTTTTTTCAACAGGTTGTAGTGGTTGGAAGCGAAGGTACCGCTGACCCGCACCCGCAGCAGTTCATGTTGCTGGTGGTACAACCACTCCTCACGCCCGCTGTAATGGCTGTTGAGCAGACAGGTGTGCGCGGCCAGATCCGCAGGCGTCAGCGGTTCGCCATGCTGCGCAAGGTAGGCCGGGCTGGCGCAGGTCATTTCATGCCAGGCCAACAGTGGCTTGGCCACCAGCCGCTCGTTATCCATCGCCCCCATGCGCACGCCCAAATCGAAGCCATCACGCGCCAGGTCGCGGTAGCTGTTGTTCAGTTCCAGCTCGATCTGAACCTGCGGGTATTGCTGGGTGAACTCCAGCAACAAGCCATCGAAGAAGGTTTCCCCCAGCGACACCGGAACCGTCATACGCACTGGCCCAGCCAGATCGTCCTTGAGCCGCGCCAACGCCTGACGGGCGCGCTCCACCTGGGCCACCAGTGCCTGAGCCTGGGGCAACAACGCCGCACCGGCGGCGGTCAGGCTGAGCTTGCGAGTGGTACGGTGCAATAACACCACCGAAAACTGCGCTTCCAATTGGCTGATGCGCTTGGACAATTGGCCCTTGCTGCAGCCCAATTGCTCCGCCGCCAGGGTAAAACTGCCCGCCTCGATCAGCACGGCAAAGGCCGCCAGGTCATCCATTTCGCTCATGGATTGTTTCCAATTAAAAACCAAAGGTTGCCTATTAGCGCGTTTATCCACTTAAAAAGCCATCCTAGACTGAAACCTCACTTAATCCCCGGAGGAACAGCACGATGAAAATCCTATTGATTGGTGCCAGCGGCACGGTCGGCTCAGCGGTCAAGGCGGAACTGGCGCAGCGTCACGAGGTGATCAGCATCGGCCGCAGCGGCGGCGACTTCCAGGTGGATATCAGCGACAGCGCATCGATCCGCAAACTGTTCGAGCAGACCGGCAAGTTCGACGCGTTGGTCTGCCCGGCAGGCAGTGTGAATTTTGTGGCACTGGGTGAGATGAGCGAAGCCGACTTTGAACTGGGCCTGCGGGACAAGCTGATGGGCCAGGTCAACCTGCTGCTGATCGGCCGCGACTACGCTAACGACGGTGCCTCGTTCACCTTTACCAGCGGCATCCTGAACCGCGATCCGATCCGCACCGGCGCCTCTGCCGCATTGGTCAACGGCGCATTGGATGCCTTCGTCAAGGCGGCGGCGATCGAATTGCCGCGCGGCTTGCGCATCAACTCGGTGAGCCCGACCGTCTTGCTCGAAGCCATGGGCAGCTACGCGCCGTACTTCCGCGGTTTCAAACCGGCTTCGGGTGCCGACGTAGCACTGGCCTACGCAAAAAGCGTCGAAGGCTTACAGACTGGCCAGACCTTCATCGTTGGCTGAAATATGATGTCTGTCAGAATCGCCTGAACCCGGCGAACGGGCTTGTGGTGCGGTGCGAGCCTGCGTAACGTGGCGGCACTAGTTTGGAGACCCAATAATGCGCGCCGCCCGTACCCTTGCTCTGTTTGCCCTGCTGCCCCTCTTCACCGCTTGCCAGATGTTCGAGAGCGAGCCGGCCAAACCGTCTACCGTCGGGCTGACCCGCATGCAGGGTGAGCTCACGGCAGTGGGCGACAAGCTGCTGTTCCAGCCGTGCGGCGACAAACGCAACTACGTGGTCAATGACACCGGCGGCACCAGCGTCTTGCAGGAAGCCGCGTCCCTGGCCGGCCAGCAAGGCGTGCTGTTTGCCGATTTACGCGGCAAGTTTTCCGGGGTTGCCAGCGGCACCCAGGGTTCGGTCGACCTGCAACAACTGTATCGTGTAGAACGCTCGACCTCGGCCTGTAACGACCCGGACTTCAAACGCATGATTCTGCGGGCCAATGGCCATAAACCGGCCTGGGCGATGAACGTTACCGGCAAAGGCATGGTGCTGGAGCGCGAAGGCCAGCCGCCACTGGCGGTGCCTTTTGTCGAAGAGCAACTGGGTGACGGCCGTTTCAACCTGATGACCGAAGCCAATAACCAGCACATCGAACTGTGGGTAGCCCCACAACGCTGCATCGATGCCGTCAGCGGGAGCTTGCAACACATGACCGCCGAGTTGCGGGTCAATGGCCAGGTCCAGCGCGGTTGTGCATCATTCGGCGGCTCGCGGGACGACTGATTCAGCCTTGGGCTGTTTTAACATGACGAGAATCAGCCTTTGGGGCTTATAATCGCCGGTTTGCAAAACAGCCGGCATCGAAGCCCGCCGCCCACCGGATCCTGTCATGTTACGAATCACCGAACTCAAGCTGCCCATCGACCATCCCGAAGAAGACCTGCGGCCGGCCATCGTGCAGCGCCTGGGCATCGCCAGTGATGACCTGCTCGACTTCACCCTGTTCAAACGCAGCTACGACGCGCGCAAGAAATCGTCGGAGCTGTGCTTCATCTACACCATCGATCTGAACGTAAAGGGCGAAGCCGCCCTGCTGCTCAAGTTCGCCGATGACCGCAACATCAACCCGGCACCGGACGTCAGCTACAAAGTGGTGGGCCAGGCGCCGCAAGGCCTGGTTGAACGGCCGATCGTGGTGGGTTTCGGCCCCTGCGGCATTTTCGCCGGGCTGTTGCTTGCGCAGATGGGCTTCAAGCCGATCATCCTCGAACGCGGCAAGGAAGTGCGCCAGCGCACCAAAGACACTTGGGGCCTGTGGCGCAAAAGCGTGCTCAACCCCGAGTCCAACGTGCAATTTGGCGAAGGCGGTGCCGGGACCTTTTCCGACGGCAAACTCTACAGCCAGATCAAAGACCCGAAGTTCCACGGTCGCAAAGTGCTGCACGAGTTCGTCAAGGCCGGCGCGCCGGAAGAAATCCTCTACGTCAGCAAACCGCACATCGGCACCTTCCGCCTGACCGGCGTGGTGGAAAACATGCGCGAGCAGATCATCGCTCTCGGTGGTGAAGTGCGTTTTGAGCAGCGCGTCACTGATGTGCTGATCGAAGACGGCCAGTTGAACGGCGTGGTCGTCGACGGCGGCGAGCAGATCCTCTCCAAGCACGTGATTCTGGCCCTGGGCCACAGCGCCCGCGACACCTTCCGTATGCTGCACGGCCGTGGTGTGTACATGGAGGCCAAACCATTCTCGGTGGGCTTCCGTATCGAACACCCGCAGTCACTGATCGACGCAGCGCGCCTGGGCAAATACGCCGGGCACCCGAAACTGGGCGCCGCCGACTACAAACTGGTACACCACGCCAAGAACGGCCGTTCGGTCTACAGCTTCTGCATGTGCCCGGGCGGCACCGTGGTGGCGGCGACTTCCGAGCCGAACCGCGTGGTCACCAATGGCATGAGCCAATATTCACGCAACGAGCGCAACGCCAACTCCGGCATCGTGGTCGGCATCACGCCTGAGGTGGATTACCCAGGCGGACCGCTGGCCGGTATCGAGTTGCAGGAGCGCCTGGAGTCTCACGCCTACATCCTCGGCGGCAGCAACTACGAGGCGCCGGCGCAGCTGGTGGGTGATTTCATCGCCGGTAAGCCGTCCACCGCCATTGGCAGTGTGGAACCGTCCTACAAGCCGGGGGTGGCCCTGGGCGACCTGGCCCTGGCTCTGCCGGACTTCGCCATTGAGGCGATTCGTGAAGCGCTGCCGGCGTTCGAGAAACAGATCAAAGGTTACTCGCTGCACGATGCGGTACTGACCGGTATTGAGACCCGCACCTCGTCGCCACTGCGCATTACCCGTAACGAGTCGATGCAGAGCCTGAACGTAAAAGGCTTGTTCCCGGCCGGTGAAGGCGCAGGTTACGCCGGTGGCATCCTGTCGGCGGGTGTTGACGGAATTCGGATTGCCGAAGCGTTGGCGCGGGATATGCTGGGTATAGAAGCTTAAGCACTTCTTACAGCCAACCCGGATCAAATGTGGGAGCTGGCTTGCCTGCGATAACGGAGTGTCAGTCGCCGAATTTATCGACTGAACCACCGCCATCGCAGGCAAGCCAGCTCCCACATTAGTTTGTGGGGCGTGTCAGATATTGGCGCGCAGGACGCTGGCAGGCAACGGCTCACCCTTCTCTACACTGGCCGCAACGGCTGCAATCAAGCCGCCAAGCTCATACCCCTGCTCCGCCAACCAAGCCTGATCGTAGTATGTGTTCGCATACCGCTCGCCCCCATCACACAAGATCGCCACGATCGACCCCGACTCCCCCGCCGCTTTCATCTGCAGCGCCGCGACCAAAGCGCCGATCAGGTTAGTCCCGCTGGAACCACCCACCCGCCGCCCCAACCGCTCGGCCAGGTAATGCATGGCTGCCAATGACAGCGCATCCGGCACCTTGACCATCGCATCAATCACCTGGGGTAAAAACGAAGCCTCGACCCGTGGCCGGCCGATCCCTTCGATGCGTGAACCGCACTCCAGACGCAAACTGGCATCGCCCGTCTGGTAGTAGTCAAAAAACACCGAACGCTCGGCATCGGCACACAGCACGCGGGTGCAATGCTGGCGATAACGCACGTAGCGGCCCAGGGTCGCCGTGGTGCCACCGGTGCCGGGGCTGGAAATCAACCAGCTCGGCTCCGGGTAATGCTCAAAACGCATCTGCTGGAAAATCGACTCAGCGATGTTGTTGTTTGCCCGCCAGTCCGTCGCGCGCTCGGCGTAGGTGAACTGGTCCATGAAGTGACCGCCACTTTCCTTCGCCAAACGTTCGGACTCGGCGTAGATCTGCGTCGGATCCTTTACCAGATGGCTCTTGCCACCATAAAAGGCAATCTGGTCGATCTTCGCCTGGGACGTGGTGGCCGGCATCACCGCGATAAACGGCAGGTCAAGCAAACGCGCAAAGTACGCCTCCGACACCGCAGTAGACCCACTGGACGCTTCGATCACCGGCGCACCCGGCTTGAGCCAGCCATTACACAGCGCATAAAGGAACAGCGAACGCGCCAGCCGATGTTTGAGGCTGCCAGTGGGGTGGCTGGACTCGTCCTTGAAGTACAACTCGATACCCGGCAGCCCCGGCAATGGAAGAGGGATGAGGTGCGTGTCGGCGCTGCGCTGGAAGTCCGCTTCGATGACACGGATGGCTTCGCGAGCCCAGGTACGGTGGTCGTTCATGAGGTGAGTCTCTAAGGGTTTCAGTCCCGATTTTAGGGGCTTTCCTACACGCCACACAGATACAGTGACGACTCAATTAGACACACAATTGCTAAGCTTTGACGCAAGACCAATCCTGCCCCTCTCTTATAACAAATAAGAATATAACTTTTGTTTTAACAACTAACAGTACGGGTTAGGGTACCCACCTATTGAACCTTATTGGAGAGCATCCCTTGCCTCTGCGTAACACTTTCACCCGTTTCTTCCAGCTGGAGGCCGCCAGCGGTCTGTTATTGATCGCCGCTGCCGCTTTGGCGCTGATCATCAATAACTCACCACTATCCCACCTCTACGGCGCCTTCCTCGATACGCCGGTGGTGGCGCAGGTTGGCGCGCTGAAAATCGCCAAGCCAGCGCTGCTGTGGATCAACGATGGCCTGATGGCGCTGTTCTTCCTCCTGATCGGTCTGGAGGTCAAACGCGAGTTGCTCGACGGCCACCTGTCCAAGCCATCGCAAGTGGTACTGCCGGGGGCGGCCGCGATTGGCGGCATGGTGGTGCCGGCCTTGATCTACTGGGCCCTGAACAAGGACAACCCAGCCGCACTCGCCGGCTGGGCAATCCCGATGGCCACCGATATCGCTTTTGCACTCGGCGTCCTGGCCCTGCTCGGCAAGCGTGTACCGGTGTCACTGAAGCTGTTCCTGATGACCCTGGCCATCATTGATGACCTGGGCGCTATCATCGTCATCGCGGTGTTCTACTCCGCCGAACTGTCGAATGCAGCCTTGGCGGGCGCGGCCACGTGCCTGGTCGCCTTGATCGCGATGAACCGCCTGGGCGTGGTCAAACTCGGCCCGTATATGATCATCGGCCTGATCCTGTGGGTCTGCGTGCTCAAGAGTGGCGTGCACGCCACCCTGGCCGGGGTAACCTTGGCGTTCTGCATTCCACTGCGCACCAAAAATGCCGAACCCTCGCCACTGCTGACTCTGGAGCACGCCCTGCACCCTTGGGTGGCCTACGCTATCCTGCCGTTGTTCGCCTTCGCCAACGCTGGCGTGTCGCTGACCGGGGTTACCCTGGACAGCTTCACTCACCACGTGCCCATGGGCATCGCTGCCGGCCTGCTGATCGGCAAGACCATCGGCGTGTTCGGCCTCACTTGGCTGGCCATCAAGACCGGAATCGCCACCCTGCCCAGCGGCGCCAATTGGGGCCAGGTGCTGGGAGTGGCCATCTTGTGCGGCATCGGCTTCACCATGAGCCTGTTTGTCGGCTCCCTGGCCTTTGTGCCGGGCGCCAGTGAGTTCGCGGGTGAGGATCGAATGGGCATCCTCACCGGGTCGATCCTGGCAGCCTGTATTGGCTACGCGGTCACAGCGCTGGCGAGTCGCAAGAAAGCCTGAGCGCTCTGAACGCCCCACAAAAAACCCCAACCGGTTACCCGGTTGGGGTTTTTCTTTTGGCGAAGATGACACTTTCGCGTAACGCCTAAAGACTTTGTCTCGGCCGCCGACTAAGGATTGTGGCGATCCGCCTGCCCCGTCTGGGGCACCCGCCTGACACAGCTCTTCAACGCGTTCCCAGCCCGAGCGAAAACCCATGTTCCTGAGAAATATAAGAATCGCAGCCAGAGCCTTCATCGGCTTCGCTGCTATTGCGTCGCTGAGTGTGTTTCTCGGCCTGTTCGCGCTCAAGCAGATCGGCGAAGTGCAGTCCCAGGCTGCCGACATCCAAAACAACTGGATGCAGCGCGTGAGGATCCTCGCCTTGGCCAATGCCTCGCTGGATCGTTTTCGCTTGGGGGAAATGGCGCACATCCTGTCCGCCAGCGACGCCGATATGCAGACCTACGAAGACAAATCCGCGGGTCGCCTGAAAAGCGTCAAGGAGCAACTGGCTCAATATGCAGCGCTGTTGCGCACGCCGGAGGAAAAGTCGCGCCTGGACGTGTTTAACCAGAGCCTGGAAGGGTACGCCAAGAACCACACCGAGATGCTCAAACGCTCGCGCTCAGGTGACAAGGCTGGCGCCCGTGACTTTCTCAACAGCATTCGAGAAAGCTATGAGCAGATGACCAAGAACTTCGATCAATTGATCGACCTCGCCAACAAGGGCGCAGAACTTGCCGGCCAGACTTCCGTGGCCGCGTACCAGCATGCCGTGGGCGGTATCGCCATCGTCATCGTGCTGGTGAGTGGCGGCACGGTGCTGGTGGCCTGGCTGCTGACCCGCAGCATCACCGGCCCCATCATTGAGGCGGTACGGGTAGCTGAAACCATCGCCAAGGGCGATCTCAGCCAGCCCATCAACCCGACCGGCAATGACGAAGCCACACGCCTGTTGCGGGCACAAGAGACCATGCGTAATAACCTGGTGCAGACACTGCGGCAAATAACCGGCTCGTCGAGCCAACTGGCGGCAGCGGCCGAGGAACTGAATGCCGTTACTGCCGAGGGCAGCCGCGACCTGCAGCAGCAACATGGCGAGATCGAGCAGGCCGCCACGGCCGTCACCGAGATGACCACGGCCATTGAAGAGGTCGCCCGGAATGCCGCCACCACCTCCGACCTGTCCCAGGCGTCGCGCAGCATCGCCTTGAAAGGCCAGCAACGTATGGTCGAGGCACTGAGTTCCATCCAGGCCCTGACCCGTGGTGTAGAGCTAAGCTCCAGCCAAGTGGGCGGCCTGGCCGAGCAGGCCAAAGGCATCGGCAAAGTGCTCGACGTTATCCGCACCATTGCCGAGCAAACCAATTTATTGGCACTGAACGCGGCCATCGAAGCGGCGCGGGCCGGTGATGCGGGCCGTGGTTTTGCCGTGGTCGCCGACGAAGTACGCGCCCTCGCCCATCGCACCGCGCAATCGACCCAGGAAATCGAACAGATGATTGGCAGCATCCAGACCAACACCGCCAGCACCGTCAACACCATGCTCGACAGCAGCACCATGACCCAGCAAACCATTGGCCTGGCCGAACTGGCGCAGCAAGCGCTGGCGGATATCCTTGCCGCTAATGACGAGATCAACAACCGCAATCTGGTGATTACCACGGCGGCGGCGGAGCAAGCTGACGTTGCCCGGGCGGTCGACCGCAACTTGCTGAATATTCAACAGTTGTCGATTCAGTCCGCCGAAGGCTCGACTCAGACCACCGCCGCTTCGCAATCGCTTGCCAGCCTGGCGCATGAGTTGAATACGATGGTGAAGCACTTTCAGGTGTGAAGTATCCGCGCGAATGCCTGCCCGGACACTGTAACTGTGGCGAGGGAGCTTGCTCCCGCTGGGTCGCGTAGCGGCCCCTGCTCTTTGCTTTAAAAGCATGGGACTGCTACGCAGTCCAACGGGAGCAAGCGCCCTCGCCACAGGCAAACTTAGACATGGGTTGCAATAAAAACCGCCCTACTAAAGCGGTTTTTTTATTGCCTGCATTTTCTCAAAAAACCGCAGGCAATAAAAAACCCCAACCCGTCACCCGGTTGGGGTTTTGCGTTTCTACAACCAGCGCTTAGCGCGTTACACGGCTGGTGCCGTTAACCGTCATGATGCGCACGCGGTCGCCAATGCGGAAGATTTCGTTAGGGTCGACGGCCTGGACGTAGGCGCGCATGCTGCCGTCGTCTTCGCGAACGGTAACTTCAACACCCTGGGTGCGGGTCAGACCTTCTTCAGCGGCGGAACCCAGCAAGCCACCGGCAACCGCACCGATAACGCCAGTGACGATACTGCCACGGCCACCACCGATCGCGCTGCCGCCAACGCCGCCGACCACTGCACCGGCAACACTGCCGATTGGGGTCTTGGTGCCTTCGATTTTCACCGGGCGCAGGGATTCAATGGTGCCCATACGAACGGTCTGTACACGACGCGCCTCGTCACGGGAGTACGAGTCGCCGGTCAGACTCGAGGCGCAGCCACCCAACAGCAACGACAGGGTGGTAAAGCAGGCAACTAGTAAAACAGACTTACGCATAGCATCAACTCCAAAGGACAGGTATTCATTAGACGCCGCTGCTTGGCGCCTGTCACGGCAAGCACGCCAGAAAATTGCTTTCATTCAGCCTGAGTACAGACTGCCAGCACCAAAAAACTCGACGAACGGTAGCTCCCGCCCCGATCCAAAAATCACGTGGAAGCGCTCTTTATTGTAGTCACGCAATCAAAAACGCCGAAGCCTCTGTGTAGAGACTTCGGCGTGATGATCACCATTCAGATGGAATGACGAAAGGTGTAGCTCAGGGCGCCAGGCGCTCGCGCGTCCACTCGCCCGCTTGCAGGCGATAGTTCAGGCGGTCATGCAGGCGACTGGCGCGGCCTTGCCAGAACTCGATGCGCTCAGGCAACAAACGATAGCCGCCCCAATGCTCGGGGCAGTCGGGTTGGGTATCGCTGAAACGCTGTTCGGTCTGCTTGAGCAGCTCCTGCAGCTCTTCACGGTCACGAATGACTTGGCTTTGCGGCGATGCCCAGGCGCCAAGACGGCTGCCCAAAGGCCGGACCTGATAATAGGCATCCGACTCTTCAGGCGTGACCTTGACAACCCGCCCTTCGATGCGCACCTGGCGCTCCAGGGAGGGCCAAAAGAAGGTCATGGCCGCAAACGGCCGCGCCGCGAGTTGTTCACCCTTGGCACTCTGATAGTTAGTGAAGAAGGTAAAACCCTGTGCATCCAGGCCCTTGAGCAGCAGGATGCGACAGTGCGGGCGACCGTCCTGGTCGACCGTGGCCAGGGTCATGGCATTGGCCTCCACCGGCGGCTGCTCGGTTTTCACCGCATCGCCAAACCATTGGTGGAACAACGCAAACGGCTCGCCCGGGGCCTGGGCCTCGCTCAAACCGTCCCGTGTGTAGTCACGGCGCATATCGGCCAGTGCCTGGGTCATGCGGTTTTATCCTTGTGTTTCAACGGATCAGTTTTTCGCCTGGTCGTTTGCTGCGGGCGCGTCGGCCTTCGGTGCGGCTTTCTTCGCGGCCGGCTTGGCAGCGGCTTTTTTCGCAGCGGGCTTGGCGGCGGCTTTCTTGGCCGGGGCCTTTTTCGCCGGAGCGGCTTTTTTCGCTGCCGGAGCCGGTACTGGGGCCGGAGCAGTTTGCACAGCGACCATGTCAGCGACCGGTGGTTTGCCCGAGTTGTACTTGCTCAGCAGCGCCAACATAGTTGTACGCTGAGTGAACATGATTTCCATGCGACGGTTCAGCGCACGCCCCTGATTGCTGTCGTTGGCGGCACGCGGCATCAGGTCGCCCATACCGCGCAGCATCAAGCGATCCTGCTTCAAGCCGCTGAGGCTGAAGATAGAGGCGATGGATTGCGCGCGTTCTTTGGTCAACGCCTGGCTGGCCGGGGCGGTACCTGTGGCATCAACGTGACCCAGGACCAGGACCGCGGTCTTGGGGTCAGCTTCAACAGCTTTGGCAACGCGTGTGAACGGGCCGAGTGTGACCGGCAGCAGCATTGCCGGGCGTTTCGGGTTGTAGGAGCCGTCCACCGGGGCAATCACGACCAATACGTTGTCACGACGTTCCAGTTGCAGGTTGCTGTCCTTGATGGCGGCGCGCAGACGCGGCTCATAATCATCCAGCCAGGCTTGGGTGATTTTCGGGTCCGGCATCTGCACGTTGGTCACATCAACCTTGGCCAGTGGCTTTGGCTTGCTTTCGAACGGCCACCACCATTTGGTTTCGGTGTCGGTCTTGGCGACGGCAGGCGCAGCATCCGGCGTGGAAGCAGGGGTTGCGGCCTTGAGGTCGGCTTTCAGGTCGGCTTTGGCATCCGCCGCTTTTTCGTCGGCGCTTTTGGCAGCGAACGGCCACCAGTTGAAGCCGGTGTCAGCCTTGGCTACCGGTGCAGGCGCTGGAGCAGCAGCGGCGGCCACAGGGTCGACGGGCTTGGCGCCGGCGGCAGGTTTGGCATCCGGCTTGGCGTCGGTTTGTGTCACGGCGTCCTTGGTAGCAGCCTTGTCAGATCCAAATGACCACCAGTGCCCACCTTCGGCATCACTTTGTGGTGTTTGTGCGCAGCCAGTAATAGTGAGGCACAGCGCCAGTGCCAAGGACTTGTTCGATAACATGAGGTATCCACAAAATGAGAAAAAAACGGGGGGCCTGGTTGACCCGTTAAACAGACGCTTAGAGAACAGTAAAGTTACACAATTTCGTTCAGCGCCTTCTTATACTTGCCTTTGTAACAAAAAAACGTGAAACAGCAAGCTCTTTACAGACAACCGGCCAATATTCCGACCAACTTCTGCGCACGCGGGTCCATAAGTACATAAGGGCCCAGTGTATTAGTCACGAAACCAAATGCTACATCGCGCTCAGGGTCGGCAAACCCCACCGAACCACCGGCGCCAGGGTGGCCAAACGCACGCGGGCCAAGGCCAAAGGTCGCATTGGGCAGTTGCGGTTGATCCAACATGCACCCCAAACCGAAACGGGTTTGAGTCAATAATGTTTTGTCTGGCCCGATACTGTGTTCGCGGGTCAATTGTTCGAGCATGTCGCTCTCAAGCAAACTACCGTCCAACAATCCGCTATAAAACCCTGCCAGGCTGCGCGCATTACCGTGACCATTTGCCGCTGGCTGCTGCATCCGCCGCCATTCGGGCTTATTAGTGCTGGTCAGAATAGACGGTGGGTTGGCAAATGCACGGGTGGTCATGGCATTAGGTTCGCGCATCATTACTTGAAGTAAACGTTGCGCGGCTTCATCGCCCATATTGCCTTTGCTGCGCGCTATATGCGCAACCCGATAAAACTCTTCGTCCGCCAAACCGACATGGAAGTCCAGGCCCAGGGGCCGCGCAACCCGCGCCACAATCGACTCGCCCGGCCCGCGCCCGTCGGCACGGCGCAGCAACTCGCCGACCAACCAGCCATAAGTGATGGCCTCGTAGCCATGCCCTTCGCCCGGCGTCCACCAGGGGGCTTCGGCCGCCAGGGTGTCGACCATCAGTGGCCAGTCATACAGGGCTTCGGTCGGCAGCATCTGGCGAATCGCCGGCAGCCCGGCCTGGTGGCAGAGCAACTGGCGCAGCGTGATGGTTTCTTTACCCGCCGCTGCAAACTCGGGCCAGTAGTCGGCAACTGGCGCATCCAGTTTCAGCTTGCCTTCGGCAACCAGCTGCAGGGCCGTGACGGCAGTGAAGGTCTTGGTGCAGGAGAACAGGTTGACGATGGTGTCGCTGTGCCAGGCCTCGGCACCGTCCTTGTCGGCGGTACCGGCCCACAGGTCGACGACGGTTTCGCCGCCGATCTGGATACAGAGCCCGGCACCACGCTCCTGCGGGTCATCGAACAACGCGGCAAAGGCTTCACGTACCGCTTCGAACTGGAGCTCGTAATGACCCTGAATCTGCACCTAAGCCGCCTTGGAAAACACCGTAAGAAGTGGCCGACATTGTTCCAGTCATTGCAGGTTTTGTGAACCCGTCAGTGATGAATCAATGGCCATTTCCAGAGTGTCCACCCGCATGCCCGGCGCCCTGCCCCGCGCCTTTGCCTTCTTGCCCGGACTTGCCGCCTTCGTTCTCGCGAACCTTGCTGGCCGCCTTGGCTTTTTCGGCTTCCTTGCCCAGTTGGTCGACCGCCGCCAGGTTGCTTTTACGCACACTCTCGACAAAGCCCTGGAACGGCACATCGGTGATGCCCACCAGCCCGAAGTGGCCGTTCTCACCATCCAGCAGACGCCCGGTGACCGGCTGGTCCAGGTACTGGAACCAATGCACGCCGACAATCGATGGCTCGGCCATGGCCTGCTTGAGGAAGTTGCTGTACGCCACGCCACGGTCTTCTTCACGGGCCAACTGTGTCACGCCGCCCCAGAACGGGCCACGGTCGGCCGAGCCGAAGTTGAACTCGGTGATCAGCACCGGCTTGTCCAGCGCGCGCAAGGCAGCAAAGTCATAACCGTCCTGCGGCTTCAGGGTGTACATGTTGAAACTCAGCACGTCGCAATACTGGGCGCAGGACGCCACGGCCTCGGGCGTGCTGACGGCATACCGACCACCCAGCAGCAACTGGTTGGGCGCGTGCCATTTCAACGAATCGGAGATGGTTTTGAAGTAGGCATCAGCGAAGGTCTTCTGGAAATATTTGAAGTCAGCTTCGATTTCCGGGTGCTCGGGGCTCGGCATCGGCGGCTCGAAGCCTGGGTCTTCCATCAGCTCCCAACCCGCCAGGTGGATGCCCCAGGCTTTCGACAGGCCTTCTTCGTTACGGTACTTGTCGCGCAGTTGTTTGAGGAATGCGCGTTTGGCCGGTACGTCGGTGGTCATGCGCAACGTGCCATAGGCCAAGGCGTAACGGGATTTTGGATCATCGCCGGGGCCGGCCCAGGCCAGCTCGTTGTCGGCAAAGTAGCCGATCAGCCACGGGTCATCACGGTGGTCGCGGGCGGCAATGGCCACGGCGCGTTCGGTGGCCATGGCAAAGCGCGGGTCGAACGGGTCGGGCATGCCGCCCCACCAGTCGGTGCCAGTGCTGATGCTGGCGTAGTCACCGACAATCGACAGCGGCAAGGTGTAGGGCACACGGTCGGCGCGGGCCAGGTCCTCATCACTCCAGTTGCCCACGGTGTTGAAGCCCCAGGCTTGCAGGCGGTCGAGGGTGTGGCTGACCCAGCGCTTCTGGTCGAAACCTTCGCCGCCATAAGTACGCTGCAAGTTGGCGCCGTAAAAATCGTACCAACGCCCGACATTGAAGCCGCGGCCCTGATCGGCACCGTTGCCGCCCCGGTTATCGCCACTGCCGTAGTACTTGTCGAACGGTTCGCCAGCCTTGGGCAGCGCGGCGAACATCCACTCGCGGCCGGCCACGTAGGTCTGGTTGTTGTCCGGTGCCACGGTGTTAACACCCAACGAATAGAACGGATGGCCTTGCGGCGTCACCAGGTACCAGCGACCGTCACGCTTCTCGGTACGGAAAAAACCACTGGCGTCGAACGCCGGGCCTTTGTTCCAGCCACCGTATGGGTCCAGAGCGGATTTGTCACGCTCGGCCAGCCAGCCCTTGAGCTGTTGCTGCTCCTTGGCCGCTGCGGCTTTGAGTTGCTCGTCAGTGCTGACCTTTTCCGGCCAGCGTGCACGGGTGGACTGGCCATAAGCGTCCACCAGCTCACTGTAGACCGCCTTCAGCACCGGCTCGCTGTCCTGCACGCCAAAACGCTCAAGCAAAATGCTTTGGGCGGCATTGGGCTTGAGCATCGACAAGGTGACCGAGGCCACTTGGCTGCGGTCGATCTCGCCAGCACTGGCGGCCAGCAATACACGCTGGCCGTCCAGGGTGATCGGCATGGGCGGGCCGGCCTTCATGCCCTGGCTCAGCGGCGAGTTGGCTTGCAACGGGATCAACAGGGTCTGGGCCGGGCCGGCCGGCAGGTCGATACGGCTGACCAGAGTCTTGCCGTCGACGCTCTGTACTTTGACATAGAGGGTCAACGCCCAGTCCATGGCGCTCTGGATACGCAGGCTCATGGCGCCGGATTGCGACCAGTCCCAGCTCCCGGCCTGCGGGCTGAGCACCAGGCTCGGTTCGGCCGCCGGGTTGAAGGTGATGCGGCGCAACACCTCGCCTTCGGGGGTTTGTTCGGCGTTGTATTGCGGCAGGCTGGCGTCCTGAGTCGCCACCTTGACCACATCGGCAGGTCGGACGAAGTTGAACAGCGTTTGTTGCCCGGCAGGCGCGGCCATCAAGGGCGCAGCGAATAACAGGGCAAAAAGAGCAGGCAGCGTGCGAATCATACGAACAAGGTTCTCCCAATCGGCCGATAACTGGCCTGATGACATAAAGCGTTGGCAGTGAGATAGACCACGAAGTGGGCGACTTCGCCCACAGCAGCTTAATAAATGAGTGGCTTAAGAAATTTCGCGCCTGAACGGCGGCAAGGCATTGAGAATAGCTTTGCCATAGCGCTGCGTGACCAAGCGGCGGTCGAGCAAGGTGATGGTGCCCCGGTCTTCCTCGGTACGCAGCAAGCGACCGCAGGCCTGGACCAGCTTCAAGGACGCATCCGGCACCGAGATTTCCATGAACGGGTTACCGCCCCGCGCCTCGATCCACTCGGCCAAGGCTGCCTCGACCGGGTCATCCGGTACCGAGAACGGGATCTTGGCAATCACCACGTGCTCGCAATAGGCGCCGGGCAAGTCCACGCCTTCGGCAAAACTGGCCAGGCCGAACAGCACGCTGGAATCGCCGCCATCAACCCGCGCCTTGTGTTTGTTGAGGGTTTCCTGCTTGGACAGGTTGCCCTGGATAAACACCTGTTTGCGCCAGTCACGGTCGAGGCCGTCAAACACGTCCTGCATCTGTTTGCGTGACGAAAACAGTACCAGTGTGCCGCGCGAACCTTCGACCAATTCGGGCAGGTCGCGGATGATCGCCGCCGTGTGCGCGGCCGCATCCCGTGGGTCGGCCTTGAGGTCCGGTACGCGCAGCACGCCAGCATCGGCATGGTGGAACGGGCTCGGCACCACGGCCGTCACTGCTTTTTTCGGCAGCCCGGCGCGCATGCGGAAACGGTCGAAAGTGCCCAGGGCCGTCAGCGTGGCCGAGGTCACCAGGCAGCCATAAGCCACGTTCCACAGGTTGCGACGCAGCATTTCGGCGGCGAGGATGGGGCTGGCGTTAACCTCGATATCGAACAGCGCACCGCTTTCCGACAGGGTCAGCCAACGCGCCATCGGCGGGTTGTCTTCCGGGTCTTCGACGGTGAAGGCGGTCCACAGCTCCCAGTTGCCCTGGGAGCGTGACAACAGGCTGCCGAACAGTGGGTACCACTCCTCGGCCTGGTTGCTGGCGATGCCGATATTGACCTCGCCATCCATGCCTTCCTTGAGCAAGTCGGTGAGGCGTGTGAACAGGTCGGTGAGGCGTGAAAAGCCCTTCTTCAGCTCAATACCCATTTCGCGCATATGCTCGGGGATCAACCCGCCGACAAAGCGGTGGCGCGGCCGCTCACGGCCCTCCACGTCTTCGCCGGGCTTGAAGTCGGCGACCTGTTCACAGGCGCTGAACATGAACTGCTGCTGAGTCTTGATCTCCCGCGCCAGCTCCGGCACTTGCTCGATCAACTTGCCCAAATCGCCGGGCAGCGGATGCTGGGCCAGCAGTTTGGTGAGGTTCTTGGCAGTGGTTTCCAGCCAGTCGGCCGTGGAACGCAGGCGCGTGTAATGGGCGAAGTGGCCAATTGCCTTATCCGGCAGGTGGTGGCCTTCGTCGAATACGTAGAGGGTGTCGCGCGGGTCCGGCAACACCGCGCCGCCGCCCAGGGCCAGGTCGGCCAGTACCATGTCGTGGTTGGTGACGATCACGTCGACCTTGCCCATGCCTTCGCGGGCCTTGTAAAAGGCGCACTGGCCGAAGTTGGGGCAATGGCGGTTGGTGCACTGGCTGTGGTCGGTGGTCAGGCGCGCCCAGTCCGAATCTTCAAGAGCGGTGGGCCAGCTGTCGCGGTCGCCGTCCCATTTATTGCCGGCCAGCTTCTCGATCATGCTGGTAAACAGCTTCTGGCTGACTTCATCCACCTCGATCTTGAAGCCTTCTTCTTCGAACAAGGAGGCAGTGGCGGTTTGCGCATGGCCTTCCTGCAGCAACACGTCGAGCTTGGACAGGCACATGTAGCGCCCACGCCCCTTGGCCAGGGCGAAAGTGAAGTTCAGACCGCTGTTGCGCATCAGGTCGGGCAGGTCTTTGTAGACGATCTGCTCTTGCAGGGCGACAGTGGCGGTGGCGATCACCAGGCGCTTGCCGGCAGCCTTGGCAGTAGGGATCGCGGCCAGGCTGTAGGCCACGGTCTTGCCGGTGCCGGTGCCGGCCTCGACCGCCACAATCGCAGGGTCGCCACTGCGCCGCCCTTCGTCGTCGGTGTCGATATCCCCGAGGACCTTGGCCACTTCGGCGATCATCAGGCGTTGGCCGTAGCGCGGTTTCAAGCTCTTGGCTTCGAGAAAACGCGAATAGGCGCCCTGGATCGTGGTTTTGAGTTCAGTGCTGATCATGGATAGTCGGGCGCAAAAAACGCTGGATAAATTTTCAGTGGTTCGGATCGGCCGCTATCATACCCCGCTAATTAATCCCGCGCAGAACGGAGTACCACAATGACCGCGTTTAGCCTCGCTTACACCCTGCATGTATTGGCCGCCCTGGTTTGGGTCGGCGGTATGTTTTTCGCCTGGATGATCCTGCGTCCCGCCGCCATGGCGGCACTTGAAGGCCCTGCCCGGCTCAAGCTGTGGGCAAATGTGTTTCAGCGTTTTTTTGTGTGGGTCTGGGTCGCGGTGCTGATTTTGCCGATCAGCGGCATCGGCCTGTTGCAACTGCGCTTCAGTGGTTTTGAGACTGCGCCGCGCTATGTGCAGGTGATGATGGGTCTGTATCTGGTGATGACGGCGCTGTTTATCCGCATCCAGGCACTGAAGTTCCCGGAACTGCGCACAGCGGTGGCGGCTGAGGATTGGCCGGCGGGCGCGGCTGCGCTGGGGCAGATCCGCAAACTGGTGGGGATTAATTTGATCGTGGGGTTGGTGGTGGTGGCGATTGCTTCGGCGCGGCCGATGTTCTGAGGCGGCAGTTAGTCCGCCATCGCGGGCAAGCCCGGCTCCCACATTTGGAATGCATTCCAACCTGTGGGAGCCGGGCTTGCCCGCGATAGCGTCAGTTCAAGCGACTCACAACCGCTGAATAGTCACAGCGCCCGCAGGCCCAGCCGGCCCCGGCTGGCCTTCCAGCCCTGGCCGGCCTTTATCGCCACCGTCGGCGCGGTACACCAGGCACCCTTTGGATTGCCCGCCTTTGCCCGGTTTGCCCGCCGTACCGGCCAAGCCACCCGGCCCGCCGTCGACCCACACTTTGATCTGCTCTGCCGGGAAGCTCTGTGGCAGCTCGACCCGCACAGTCGCCCCCGACGCGCCCGGCAGGCCGTCGCCGCCGTTATCGCCATTGGCACCACGCCCGGCGGAACCCCAGGTGCAGCCTGGGTCCACACCGTTGGCGCCATCGAGGCCGGCATAACCTTGGGCACCGGCGCCGCCACGCGCGTCCACCGACAGCTCTTCGGCGGTCAGCGCATTAATGCGCAGCACCAGGTCACGCCCGGCCTTGGCCGGCTTTTCGTGGGTACCGGGGGCGCCGCGCGACGTGATCTGGCTGCCATGTTCCAGTTGCGCATTACGCACCTGCAATTGCAGCGCGGTATTGCCGGGGGCGATGGTGATACGCGCCTCGCGACCCAGGTGCAACTCATCCACGGTCACTTGGCTGATGGTCGCCGGCACCAGCAACGTGCCGTAGTCCGCCACATCCAGGCGCTCCAGTTGCAACAGGCTGGTGCTGCTGGGCAGGCGCATCAGCGAGTTGGTTTCAACACTGACGCTCTGCGCCATAGCAATGGGGCTGACCAACAGGGCCAACAGAAAAACCTTACGCATGATTGGCCTCCTCGTTCGTTTCATTAACCGCAGCAGGCGCCGACAGGCCCCGCACATGGAACATCCCCACCAGCAGAATCTGCAAGCGGTCACGCCAAGGGTGGGCACGGTGTTTCAAGCTGCTGTTGAACAACAGCAATTCAAGCAGGTGGGTAAGCATCAACAGACTGCCGGCCAGGCTGACCAACAGGTGAAACGGATTCGTCAGCGGCCGGAACAGGTTGACCAGCACCACTACCCAGAACAACAACGTCAGAAACTTTCCCAGCCCCCAAAACACCTTCATCCCGCATGCCCCTGCCTATTATTCTTTGGGCGCACAGTACCGACTTCTGCAGGCGATTTGCCAGTGAAGGATGAAAAAACTTGCCAGGGCTCGCCGGCAATGCCCCTGCGGTGCCCGCAGGGGCAAGGGCTGTCAGCGGTTGATCTGGATTTCCACGCGACGGTTCAACGCACGCCCTTCAGCGGTTTTGTTGTCGGCCACTGGGTGGCTTTCGCCAGCACCGGTCACCGAGACAAAGTTGCTGCGAGGCACACCGGAGCTCACCAGGTAATCCGTCACCGAGTGGGCGCGTTTTTCCGAGAGTTTCTGGTTGTAGGCATCTTTACCGACGCTGTCGGTATGCCCACTGACCCGCAGTTGCGCGCCTGGGGCTTCTTTTTTCAGGCGAGTGGCAATGATGTCGAGCTTGGTTTTGTCCGCTGCCGTCAACTTGGCCGAATCGAACTGGAAGTGCACATCGCGAATCACGATGGTTTCTTCCTTGACCACCACCACTTCCTCAACCACTGCGGCCGGCGGTGCGGGTGGGCAACCATTGGCATCGACCTGCACGCCTTTTGGCGTGCCAGGGCACTTGTCGCGGCTGTCCGGCACACCGTCACCATCTTCGTCGCCGTCGCCATGCACCCAGCAATAGGCGCCGGCCATGCCGCCGATCAACAGCGCGCCTGCGCCCGCATAGGCTGAACTTTCAGTGGCGCCAATGGCAGCGCCCGTCACACCACCGACTGCTGCACAGGTGGCCAATCGGTTTTTTGCAACCCTGCGCAACCTGTCAATACTCCGGTTAGCAGAACCAAGGGTAGAGCTGTCCGCATGATGCTCATGTGATTTCTCCTGAGGGGATCGGCGGGGGCCGACAGGTGGAGTAAAGACCGCTCTTTTCATCTGCGCCAGTACGCCACACCCCCGGTTTCATTGAGGATCGCCGCATTTGTAGGACTTTTCGCTGCCGCCCGCTCTAGGCCCGCACGCTCAGCCGCGCTAGTCTCTAGGGTTCTGATGTGAGGATCTGTGATGACCGCTGGTATTTCTTCCCGTACACCCCAGCAAGCCCTGGCCGCTTTGCTCGATTTACACCAGCCCAAACGCCTGTTGTTGTTGGGCGCCAGCCAGTTTCCGGCGCTGGAGGCGTTCCAGGCCGAGCACCCGGACACCATCGTGGCCATCGCCCCGCCCGGGCCGTTGCCGGCAGAACTGGCGGCGCAGCGTTTTGACCTGGCGCTGGTGGTCGACTGCCTGGAGCACCTGTCAAAACCGCAAGGCCTGACCTTGCTCGGCGGCATTCGCAACCTTAATAGCAGCCGCATTGCGGTGCTGGTGGACCTGGGCGCCTGCGGCTGGAAAGACACCGACTTCTTCTCCCTGGCCCTGCAAGCCGGCGAGCGTTTCCAGCGCGACGAGCAGGTACTGACACTGTTTACCTATGATCTGCTTGACTACAAACAGGTGCCCGACTGGCTCAACGCCCGTTTCTGGGCCAACCCGGAAAATTTTGGAAAGTATTGGTGGTAACCCGATGAGTACATCCATTTGCCCCTGCGGCAGCGGCAACCTGTTGGATGCCTGCTGCGGCCACTATCACGCCGGCCACCCGGCGCCGTGCGCCACCGCGCTGATGCGCTCGCGCTACAGCGCCTATGTACTGGGCCTGGTGGACTACCTGGTGGCCACAACCTTGCCCGCGCAGCAAGCCGGCCTGGACCGCATTGCGATCAGCGCCTGGAGCGCGCAGAGCACCTGGCTGGGCCTGGAGGTGGAAAGTTCGGAAGTGTTCGGCGGCCAGCCGGAACATGCATTCGTGACCTTTACCGCACGCTGGCATGACAGCACCGGCGAACACAGCCACCGTGAGCAGTCGTCTTTCGTACAGAATGACGGGCGCTGGTACTTCATCGATCCGACGGTTGAGTTCAAGGCCGGGCGCAATGATGTATGTTTGTGCGGCAGTGGCCAAAAATTCAAGAAGTGCTGTTCCAGCTACCTCTAATCACCCACAGGGAAAACGCCATGCTTCGGATGTACAGCTTGATGCTGGCGTTGACCTTGAGTCTCAGCGGCTGCGCGTCGTGGTTTGAAGACGATGCGCCTACGCCCCACGTCGCCCTGGTGAAAGTCGAGGTGGTACGGGCCAAGCTGCTGGAGCAGAAGTTCAAACTGTGGTTTCGCGTCGATAACCGCGACGACGCCGACCTCACGGTGCGCGGCCTGATCTATAAGGTCAGCCTGGGCGGTTTTGTGCTCACCGAAGGCGAGTCCAACGAATGGCTGACCATACCGCCGCGCAGTCATGGGTTTTTTCGGGTGAAGGTGCGCACCAACCTCTGGCCGAAGATCCGCGATGTGGTGCAAATGCTCAAAAACCCGACCAAACCCGTGCCCTATCGCCTGGAAGGCGAGCTGAAAACCGGATTATTCATCGGTAATGACGTGCAGGTCGCCCACAATGGCGAGATAATCCCCGGCGATTTTATTCCGGAGCGACATCGATGACTCAGCAACCCCATGTCCATGGTCCTGACTGCAACCACGATCACGATCAGCATGATCACGGCCATGATCACGACCACGGCCATGTCCACGGCCCGAACTGCGGCCACGCTCACCAGGAGCCGGTGCGCAACGCGTTGAAGGACGTGGGTCGCAACGATCCGTGCCCGTGCGGCAGTGAGAAGAAATTCAAGAAGTGCCACGGGGCCTGATGCCCTGAATGCAGTCAGTGTGGGAGCTGGCTTGCCTGCGATAGCGGTCTGACAGTTAACAATGTGTCAGCTGACCCTCCGCCATCGCAGGCAAGCCAGCTCCCACATTTGCTCAGCATTTCAGATCAGAGCTTTCTCTGAAACTGCAACACCACCTCCAACCCCCCGCCTTCCCGATTACTCAAACTCAACCGCCCCTCATGCGCCCGCGCAATCGTGTGCGCAATGCTTAGCCCCAACCCGTAACCGCCCGTGTCGGCATTGCGTGAGCCTTCGATGCGGTAAAACGGTTCCATCACCTGCTCCAGTTGCTCCTGGGGAATCCCTGGGCCACGGTCACTGATGACGATTTTCAAACTGTCCACCTGATCCTCAACCCGCACCACCACTTCTCGGCCATAACGCACCGCATTTTCCAGCAGGTTCTGCACGCAACGCTTGAGGCTGCGTGCATAGCCCGGCAGCGGTTGCCGGGCGCGACCGACAATGGTCACGCTTTCGCCCACGTCTTCAAGGTCGGCCTGCAGGCTTTGCAGCAAGGCATTGATGTCGATGTTCTGCCGCGTCTCGTTGATTTCGCCGCTGCTGACAAAATCCAGGGTGCTGGACACCATGTGTTCCATTTCTTCCAGGTCACTGCGAAACCGCTCCTTGGTGCGCGTGCCTTCGAGCATTTCGGTGCGCAGGCGCAGGCGTGTGATCGGCGAGCGCAGGTCGTGGGAAATCGCCGCCAGAAAGCGCGTGCGCTCGGCAATATTGGCTATCAGCCGTTGCTGCATCGCATTAAACGCCTGGGCGGCGCGGCGCACTTCGGTGGGGCCGTCCAACGCTAACGGCGGGCGCTGGATATCCCGGCCCAGGGCTTCGGCGGCCTTGGCCAAGGCATTGAGCGGGCGGATGGCCAGGCGCACCGCCACCAACGCGATGATCACCAGCACCAGCACGCGCAGCAAATAGATGCGCATCACGTAGTCGAACAGCAAGTCCAGCGGCGACGTGCTGGTCCAGCCCTGCTCCTCACTGGCGTCCACCTGCAACCAGCGCCCATCGGGCAGGCGCAGGTCGATCAGGAACTGCCCGATGACCGGCTTGGAACTGAGCAGGGTCGAGAGCCCGGCGCCTTGCCCTTCGCCATCAACCAGAGACAGGCGCAGCAACATCAGGGTCTGGGCAGAACCGGTTTTCTCCGTCAGCACCTGCTTGATCAGCCGCTCGGTGGGCCGGTCACTGTCGGTCAACGTGCTCGGCGTGTTGCTGGCCTGATCGCTTAAGGTCAGCTGAAAATGCGGCGTATTGAGCAGTTTGATCAACTGGTCGGCCTGCTGCGGGTCGCTGTGTACCAGGCGCACCACGTCTGCCAGGCGTGTGGCGATCAACCGCGCAGGAATCTCCAGCACCTGGCCATGCCGACGGTCGTACCAGATGCTGCTGGTCAGCGCCTGGGCCGCGAGCATGCCGCTGACCAGAATCAGCACCAGCCGCCCGAACAGCGAACGCGGCAGCAGTCTCACGACTCCAGCACCACATCATCGGCGGTCAGCATGTAACCCTCATTGCGCACGGTTTTGATCAGCCCCACCGGCAGCTGCGAGCGCAGGCGGCTGACACACACGTCGATGGAGCGGTCGAACGGCGTGCTGTCCTTGTCGAACACATGGTTGAGCAAAAAGTCGCGACTCAACGGCCGGTTGGGGTGCTGCAACAGCAGGCGCAGCACACGGTAATCCGAGTTGCCCAGGCTCACCACCACGCCCTCGGGCGTGAGCAATTGCCGCGCCCGTGTGTCGAGCTGCCAGCCGGCAAAACGAATACTCGGTGCTTCATCCAGGCGTGCTCGATCGGGAAAGCTCTGCACCCGGCGCAACACCACCTTGATTCGCACCAGCAACTCACGCGGGTCGAACGGCTTGGGCAGGTAGTCGTCGGCGCCGATTTCCAGGCCGACGATGCGGTCGATCAACGAGCCTTTGGCGGTGAGCATCACCACCGGCGTGTTGGAACTGACGCGCAGTTCGCGGCACAGGCTCAAGCCGTCTTCGCCAGGCAGCATCAGGTCAAGCACGATCAGGTCGATCACATTCAGCGCCAGGCGGCGGCGCATTTCCTTGCCGTCGGCGGCGGTGGACACCTGAAACCCCGCGTCACTCAAGTAGTCGCAAAGCAACTGACGGATTTGCGGGTCATCATCAACGATCAGCAGGTGGTCAAGCTTGGCCATGGGCAGTCAATCCGAAAACTCAAAACGCAGGAGATAGCCGAAAGTTCATCCAGCGATACACGCAAATGTAATGGAATGTTGTGGGAAACCATAATCACGCATCAGCGATACAAAGCCAGGGCATGGCAGGCGGAATCGCTCTTTAGACTACCGAACCTAAATGAGAGTAATTGTAATTTAGACTCGGATCATCACCTATGTCATTGCCCACGCCCCAACGTCACACGCTGCACACAACCCTGGCACCGATGTTCGGTTTCCTCGCCGCCGGCAGTGTTGCGCCGACCGCCTGGGCCGATGCGCCGGCCGCCACGCCGAATGATTCGGTGGTAAGCCTGCCGCAAATCAAGGTCGACGGCCAGGAAGCCACCTCCACCTTCAAAGTCGACCGCGTGACCTCCGCCAAAATCAGCCAGCCGCTGCTCGACGCCCCGCAAAGCGTGACCATCGTGCCGCAGCAGGTGCTCAAGGAGCAGAACGCGCAGACCTTGCAGGAAGTGTTGCGCAACGTGCCCGGCATCACCTTCATGTCCGGCGAAGGCAACCTGGGCTGGGGCGATCTGTTTTCGATTCGCGGTTTTTCCTCCGAGCAAAGCCTGACCGTCGACGGCGTGCGCGACGCGGGCATGTCCACACGCACCGACACTTTCAACCTGCAACAGGCCGAAGTGTTCAAGGGCACGGGTTCGATCGAGTCCGGCGTTTCCGCCGTGGGCGGCAGCGTCAACCTGGTGAGCAAAGAAGCGCACCTGGGCGATGCCAACAAGGTGTCCGCCGGGATCGGCACCGACAGCTACCGTCGCCTCACCGCCGACCTCAATAAACAGCTGACCAACACCACCGCCGTACGTATCAACCTGATGAAGCACTACAACCAAGTGGCCGACCGCGACGACGTGGACTACGACCGCTGGGGCATCGCCACCTCATTCGGCTTCGGCCTGGGCACCGACACGCGCTTTTTCGTCGACACCTTTTACCAGAAAGACACCAATACGCCGGACGGCGGCGTGCCGATCCAGCGTGGCACCGACGGCCACCGCATGCCTGGCGTCAAACGCTCCGACTGGTACGGCGACTCCAGCCTTTATACCCAGGAGAACGAAACCACCTCGCTGACCGCCCGCTTCGAGCATGATTTTGACTGGCACGACGCCTACCTGCGCAACCAGACGCGCTGGGAACGCAGCGACAACTTCGCCGTGCTGTCGCCAGCACGCTTCTTCGTCGCCGATGCCAGCGGTAAAAAAACCTGCACCGGCGCCCGCTGTGCGACCTTGGGCTACACCGGCGTAGGGCCTATCAGCCAAGTGCCCGGCAGCATGGTGAATGCCTACACCGACTACGTGAACAACAGCAACACCGGCTACGGCATCCTGCGGGGCAGCGATTTTGGCCTGTCCAAGCGCTACACCATCCTGGATAACCAGACCGACTTCAGCTTCACGTTCAACACCGGCAGCCTGCAGCACGCCGTGGTCAGCGGCCTGGAGTTCTATCACGAGACCTACGGCGGCCTGAAACGCAACGCCGAAGTGCCGGCCGGCGATCTGTTCTTCAACATGAACGACCCCAGCCACAGCTTCGCCAGCACCTACGTGACCAAAGGCGAAGGCGACCCGCGCTCGGTGATCGATAACGCCGGCATCTACGCGGGCGACACCGTCACCCTCAACGAGCAATGGCAAGTGCTCGGCTCGCTGCGCTACGACAACTGGCGCGCGCAAACCAGCCAGCGCGGCCAGGCCGACATCAGCAGCACCGACGGCGCAGTGAGCGGTCGCGTCGGCGCGGTGTACAAGCCATTGCCGAACGGCAGCATTTACGTGTCCTACAGCGAGGCGGCGCAACCGTCGGCGCTGGGCGCGTCCACCAACAACCAGATCTACGGCGCGTCCACCACCAGCAACTACAGCCCGGCCAAGTCGAAAACCTACGAGATCGGCACCAAGTGGGACATTGCCCACGACATGCTCAATGTCACGGCGGCGATCTTCCGCACCGAATTGGACAACGCCTGGGAATACCAGGACGGCGAATCCGCCCCGGTGCGCGCCCTGCCCGCCAAGCGTGTGGACGGCATCGAACTCGGCCTGCAAGGCAACATCACCCCGCGCTGGACCGTCTACACCGGCTTCTCGGCGCTCAAAAGCACGCAGACCAAAGGTATCAATAAAGGTGCGGAAGCCAAGAACGTCCCCGACCTGACCGCCAACCTGTGGACCACCTACGCCGTCACCGACGCCCTGAGCCTCAGCTACGGCGAGCAATACGTGGGCCGTCGCCGCTACAGCGACAACAAGGATGTCGGCGGTTTGAACAACAACAGCAGCTACGCCAACGGCCCGTCCGGCGTGTATGCGATCTACACCCGCGACCACGAAAAAGCCCCGGGTTACTGGCTGAGCAACCTGGCGGCGCAATACAAGGTGAACAAGGACACCACGGTCAACCTCAACCTCAACAATGTGTTCAACACGTTCTACTACAGCCAGGTTGGCGCGTCCCTTGACGGCTTCCAGCTCTACGGCATCCCAGGTGCCGGTCGCACGCTCACCGCCAGTGTCGATTATGAATTCTGATTGCCCCTCACCCGGAGTCCTTTCCATGTTCAAACCTCGTAACGTGCTTAAGCTCGGCGTGCTGTGCGCCGCGCTGGTCCTCGGCCACGCCGAAACTGCCGCTGCCCATGAAGTCACCGACGTGTTGGGCCGCAAGGTCGAGGTCAAAGACCACGTCAAACGTGTGGTGCTGGGCGAAGGCCGCTTGATTTCGGCGTTTGCCTTGCTCGACAAGGACGCGCCGTTCCAGCGCATCGTCGGCTGGCAGAACGATTTGAAGCTGCTGGACCAGCACACTTACAACGCCTATGTGGCGAAGTTTCCTACGGTGAAAGACATCCCGTTGATCGGGCAAGCGTCGGAGCAGAGTGTCAGTGCTGAGGAGATTCTCTCGCTGAAACCGGATCTGGCGGTGTTCAGCATTTCCGGCCACGGCCCGACCGAACACAGCGCGGTGGCAGACGTGCTGGCCAAAGCCGGCATCCCGGTGTTGTTCGTCGACTTTCGCATCAACCCGGTGCAAGGCACCCACACCAGCATGAACGCGCTGGGCCAGGCCTTGGGCCGTGAAGCCCAGGCCAAGGCGTTTCTGGGTTTCTATGACCAGCACATCAAGGCCATCACCGACGCCGTTGCCACCTTGCCTGCCGGCCCGCGCCCGAGTGTGTTCCTCGAATTACTGGCCGGTGCCTGGCAGGCGCCGGGGCACACCACCGGCAAAAGCGGCATGGGTGAAGTGATCAAGCTGGTCGGCGGGCGCAATATCGCCGCCGAGGTGGTGCCGGGTGCGCTGGGGGATATCAGCGTTGAATACGCGCTCAAGGCCGACCCGGATGTGTACGTGGCCACCGGCAACCACAAGCCTGGGCTGATTCTCGGCGCTGGCGTGAGCACCGATGAAGCCCGTGAGGCGTTTGATCGGGTATTGGCGCGGCCGGAGTTCGCCAGCCTCCGTGCCATCCGCGAAGGCAATGCCCACGGCCTGTGGCACGATTTCTACAACTCGCCGTACAACCTGCTGGCGATTGAAGTATTGGCCAAATGGGTACACCCGGAACTGTTCACCAAGCTCGACCCGCAAGCGACTATGGAACAGATCAACCAGCAGTTTTTGGGGATGCCGTTGCAGGGTGCTTATTGGATTGACGCCAGAACCAAGTAACCCCAATCGCCATGCACAAATGCAGGAATGCAGGAATGCAGGAATGCAGGAATGCAGTCAGTGTGGGAGCTGGCTTGCCTGCGATAGCGGTGTGTCAGTCACTGAATTAATCGACTGGCACACCGCTATCGCAGGCAAGCCAGCTCCCACATGTGGATTTTCGTTGTTTTCAACATTGTGTGAGCCCCCATGACCACTCAAACCCTCGACCTTGCCAGCGCCACTCACGGCTATCGCCGTTTGCTGGCCCGGCGTGCCTGGCTGCTGGCGCTGCTCGGCATCGCGCTGGTCTGCGCCATTCTGGTGGACCTGGCCAGCGGCCCGTCGGGCATGGGCCTGCTGGCGTTGCTCGACGGCATCCTGCATCCGTCGCACCTGAGCACCACCGACCAGGTGATCATCTGGAACGTGCGCCTGCCCTACGCGCTGATGGCGGTGCTGGTGGGTTGCGCGCTGTCTCTGGCCGGGGCCGAGATGCAGGCGATCCTCAATAACCCGCTGGCCAGCCCGTTTACGTTGGGCGTGTCGTCGGCGGCGGCCTTGGGCGCCTCGCTGGTCATCGTGTTTCCGGTGACCACGCTGTGGGTGTCGGCCAACACCGCGATTTCCATCTCGGCGTTTATCTTTGCCGCCGCCTCGGTGTTTTTGCTGCAAGCCATGTCACGCCTGCGCGGTGCGGGCGTGGAAAGCCTGGTGCTGTTCGGCATCGCACTGGTGTTCAGTTGCAACGCCGTGGTGGCTTTGCTGCAACTGGTGGCCACCGAAGACGTGCTGCAACAATTGGTGTTCTGGACCTTGGGCAGCGTGACCCGCGCCAACTGGGACAAGCTCGGCATCCTCGCCTTTGTCGTTGCCGTGGTGCTGCCGTTTTCCTTCGCCGCCGCGCCGCGCCTGACCCTGCTGCGCATGGGCGAGGACCGCGCACAAAGCTTTGGCGTGGACGTGAAGCGCCTGCGGTTTTTCTCGTTGTTGCGCATCAGCCTGCTGTCGGCCACCGCCGTGGCGTTTGTAGGCACCATCGGCTTTATCGGCTTGGTAGGGCCGCATATCGCGCGGATTCTCGTGGGTGAAGACCAGCGTTTCCTCCTGCCCGCCAGTGCGTTGACCGGCGCCTTGCTGCTGGCGCTGTCGTCGATTGCCAGCAAACTGATCATGCCCGGCGTGATTGTGCCGGTGGGCATTGTCACCGCCTTGGTGGGCGTACCGATTTTTGTGGTGTTGGTGTTCAAGCGCGGGAGGCAGTTATGAGTGCGGGGTTATCGGTACACAACGCCACGGTCAGCTACGGGCGTCGGCAGATTGTGCATGAGCTGAGCTTGCCGACCCTGCCCCACGGCAGCCTCACCGCCTTGATCGGCCCTAATGGCGCGGGTAAATCCACGCTGCTGCGGGCCATTGCCGGGCTGGAAAAGATGCAAGGCGTAGTAAGGCTGGGTGACCTCGACCTGTCAGCCATGTCGGTGGCCGAGCGTGCGCGCCGCGTGACTTACATGCCGCAAAACCTGCCGCCGGGCCTGAGCCTCAGCGTGATGGAAAGCGTGATCGCCGCGCTACGTGTGGCCAATGTGGCCGGCATTCCATTGTCCAGCGAGGCCTGCCTGGGCGAAGCCTTCGAAGCGTTGCAGCGTATCGGCATCGCGCATTTGGCCGATCAACTGCTGAGCACGTTGTCCGGCGGCCAGCGCCAATTGGTCGGCCTCGCCCAGTTGATTGCGCGTCGCCCGCAAGTGATGCTGCTAGACGAACCCACCAGCGCGCTCGACCTTAATTACCAATTAAAAGTCATGGGCTGCGTGCGCACGCTGGTGCGCGAACACAATTTGATCGCCGTGGTGGTGCTGCACGATATCAACCTGGCTGCACGCTTCGCCGACCATATTGCCGTGCTGCGCCAGGGCAGGTTGTACGCCAGCGGCGTGGCGGATGAGGTGCTCGACCCGGCGTTGTTTGCCGAGGTCTATGGCGTACAGGTGCGCATTGAGCGGTGCTCGCAGCAGTCATTGCAGGTGTTGGTCGATGGGGCGGTGTGATTGGCTTCTAAGGTTAGACGCAAATGTTTGATTGAATTATTGCCCCTTGATCATCACCTATAGAGACAGGCATTCGCTCATTTGGAGAGCTTCATGATCGACCTGTACTACTGGACCACCCCCAACGGTCACAAAGTATCGCTGTTCCTGGAAGAAGCCGGTTTGCCCTACACGGTGCACCCGATCAACATTGGCCAGGGCGAGCAGTTCAAGCCGGACTTCCTGAAGATCGCTCCCAACAACCGCATCCCGGCCATCGTCGATCACAGCCCGACCGACGGCGGCGCGCCGATTTCGCTGTTCGAATCCGGCGCGATCTTGCTGTACCTCGCGGAAAAAACCGGCCAATTCATTCCAAAAGACCTGCGCGGCCGCCAGGAAGCGCTGCAATGGCTGTTCTGGCAAATGGGCGGGCTGGGGCCGATGGCGGGTCAGAATCATCACTTCAGCCAATTCGCACCGGAAAAGATTCCTTACGCGATCAAGCGCTATGTGGACGAAACCGCGCGCCTGTACGGCGTGTTGGACCGACGCCTGGCGGACCGCGCGTTCGTGGCGGGTGAGGACTACAGCATCGCCGACATGGCGATCTACCCGTGGATCGTTTCCCACAAGTGGCAGAGCCAGCGTCTGGAGGACTTCCCGCACGTGCAGCGCTGGTTCAACAGCATTAAGGAACGGCCGGCGACGGTGCGGGCGTATGAACTGGTGCAGAAAGTGAATCCGCCAAAATCCTGATCTATGTGGGAGCTGGCTTGCCTGCGATAGCATCACCTCGGTGTAACTGACACACCGAGGCGTCAGCATCGCAGGCAAGCCAGCTCCCACATTGTTCTCTACCGGTCTCAAGATCTCACGCTTAACCCAAACTCCTGCTTGCGTCGTTTCGCCGCGCTCACTAACGTAGCGCCTTTAATGACGCTACCCCCGCAGGAGCTTTGCCATGGCCTCGCCAGCCCTCTCACACTTTATCCCCCGGTTCGGCGTTGCCGCGGCAGTGGCCAGTGCTTTAAGCCTGGCCGGTTGCCAGCTCCAGAGCACCCAGGACACCCTGCCGCCGGTGGCCGGTGTGCAACCGATCAAGGGCCTGGCACAGAATGTGTCAGTGCGCCGCAATGCCCAGGGCATGCCGTTGATCGAAAGCAACACCTTCCATGACGCGCTGTTCAGCCTCGGTTATGTACATGCCAGCGACCGCATCACGCAGATGGTCACTTTGCGCCTGTTGGCCCAGGGCCGCCTGGCGGAGATGTCCGGCCCGCAAGTGCTGGATGTCGACCGTTTCATGCGCGCGGTCAACCTGAAAAAAAGCGCCGGCGAGCTGTATAACGCTTCGTCGCCGCGCCTCAAGCGCTTCTTTGAAGTGTATGCCCGTGGCGTCAACGCCTACCTGTTCCGCTACCGCGACAAGCTGCCGCCGGACCTGGCCCAGACCGGCTACAAGCCCGAGTACTGGAAGCCGGAAGATTCGGCGCTGCTGTTCTGCCTGCTGAATTTCAGCGAGTCGAGCAACCTGCAGGAAGAACTCTCGTCGCTGGTGCTGGCGCAGAAAGTCGGGGCCGACAAGCTCGCCTGGCTGACGCCGAGTGCGCCGGACGAGCCGATCCCGATGGACGAAGCCGACAAGCTCAAGGGCGTGAACCTCAGCCAGATCACCGGCCTTGCAGGGCTTGAAAGCGTCGGCCAGCAGTTGAACAGCCTCAACGCACTGGCCGTCACCACCTCTAACAACTGGGCCATCGGCCCGCAACGCAGCCGCAGTGGCAAAAGCCTGTTGGCCAGCGACCTGGCGGCCCAGCCACAAGCGCCATCGCCGTGGAACTACGTGCAGATCCGTGCCCCGAAATACCAGGCGGTCGGCGTCTCGATTGCCGGTTTGCCGACCCTGCTGTCCGGCTTCAACGGCAAAGTGGCGTGGAGCATGAGCGCGGTAAAAGGCGACACCCAGGACCTGTTCCTGGAGAAGGTCAAACGCCAAGGCAGCGCGTTGTACTACGAGAACAACGGCAAATGGCTACCGGCCGTCGTGCGCAACGAAACCTACTTCGCCAAGGGCCAGCGGCCGATTCGCGAAGTGGTGTACGAAACCCGCCACGGCGCCCTGCTCAACAGCAGCCAGGCACTCACCACCGGATTCGGCCTGGCCCTGCAAACCGCCGACCTCAAGGACGACAAGAGCCTGGACGCATTCTTCGACCTGTCCCGCGCCCAAAGCGCCGGCAAGGCCTCGGACGCAACCCGGGAAATCCGCGCCATCGCCCTCAACATGATCTTTGCCGACGCGAGCAGCATTGGCTGGCAAGTCACTGGCCGCTTCCCCAACCGTCGCGAAGGCGAAGGCCTGCTGCCCTCGCCGGGCTGGGACGCGCGCTTTGACTGGGACGGCTACGCCGACGCGATGCTGCACCCTTACGATCAGGACCCGGCCCAAGGCTGGATCGGCACGGCCAACCAGCGCACCGCGCCACGCGGTTATGGCATGCAGTTGTCCAATTCCTGGGACGCCCCGGAGCGCAGCGAGCGCCTGGCACAACTGGCCAACGCCGGCAAGCATGACAGCCGCAGCATGATCGCCATGCAGTACGACCAGACCACCACGTTTGCCGCCAAGCTCAAGACCATGTTCCAGGCGCCGGGTATGGCCCAGCCACTGAAACAGGCAATCGATGCGCTGCCGGCAGCCGAAGCTGTGAAGGCACGCGAAGCGCTCAGTCGCTTGATGGCGTTTGATGGCCGCCTGGCACCGACCTCCGCAGACGCGGCGATCTATGAGTTGTTCCTGCAGGAAAGCACCAAGCAGATCTTCCTCGACGAACTCGGCCCGGAAACCAGCGCCAGCTGGAAAGCCTTTGTCAGCAACGCCAACCTGTCCTATTCCGCCAACGCCGACCACCTGCTGGGCCGCGAAGACAGCCCCTTCTGGGACGACGTGCGCACCGCGCAAAAAGAAGACAAACCGGCGATCCTCGCCCGCAGCCTTGCCGCCGCCATCACCGCTGGCGACAGCCAATTGGGTGGCGATCACAAGGCCTGGCAGTGGGGCAAACTGCACACCACCACCTGGAAAAACACCAATGGCCAGGTGATCCGCGGGCCGTTTGCCAGTGGCGGCGACCACAACACCCTGAACCCGGCGCCGTACAGCTGGGGGCAGGATTTTGTCACCACCCAAGTGCCGGCGCTGCGCATGATCGTCGACTTCAGCCAAATCGAACCGATGATGGGTCAAGGTGGCATCGGCCAATCCGGCAACCCGGCCAGCCCGAGTTATGCGAACGGCATCGATGCGTCGCTCAAGGCGCAATACCTGAGCTTCCCGATGCAGCCGCAGAACTTTGACAAGGTGTACGGGAAAACCCGCTTGACCCTCACACCCGGCAAGTAACCCGGTTCCCGCTGAGGGAACCGGATAAAAATGTGGGAGCTGGCTTGCCTGCGATAACAGTGTGTCAGTCACTAATTAATCGACTGACACACCGCAATCGCAGGCAAGCCAGCTCCCACATTTGATCGCCTGCATTTAGATAGAACTTCTCAAGTCTCGCTCCCCTCATACCTGATAAGCCCACTGCCCCGGCACGCCCATGGACCTTGTCATCGCCCGCCCCGAAGGCCTCTATTGTACTGCGGGAGATTTCTACATCGACCCATGGCGCCCGGTGGACCGCGCCGTCATCACCCACGCCCATGGGGACCACGCCCGCACCGGCAACCAGCATTACCTGGCCGCCGCTCCCGGCGAAGGCATCCTGCGTTCGCGACTGGGCCAGGACATCAACCTGCAAACCCTGGCCTACGGCGAAAAACTCATACACCACGGCGTCACCCTGAGTTTCCATCCCGCCGGGCATGTGCTCGGTTCCGCGCAGGTGCGCCTGGAATACCTGGGCGAAGTCTGGGTAGCCTCCGGCGACTACAAAGTCGAACCCGATGGCACCTGTGCGCCCTTTGAGCCGGTGCGTTGCCACACCTTTATTACTGAATCCACCTTCGGCCTGCCGATTTACCGCTGGCAACCCCAGGCGCAGATTTTTGCCGGGATCAATGACTGGTGGCAGGCCAATATCGCGGTCGGCAAAGCCAGCGTGTTGTTTTGTTATTCCTTTGGCAAAGCCCAGCGCATCCTGCATGGCATCGACGCCAGCATCGGCCCGATTCTCAGCCATGGCGCGGTGGAACCGCTGAACCGCGTGTACCGCGAGGCCGGCATCTATATCCCCGAAACCTTATATGCCGGGGACTTCAAAAAGACTGACCCATTGCTGCGTCAGGCACTGATCATTGCGCCGCCGTCCGCCGGTGGCAGCAGTTGGATCAAGCGCTTCGGCGACTACAGCGACGCTTTCGCCAGCGGCTGGATGCGCCTGCGTGGCACGCGACGGCGGCGCGGTGTGGACCGAGGCTTTGTGCTCTCGGACCACGCCGATTGGCCCGGACTGCTGTGGGCCATCGAACAGACCGGCGCCGAACGGGTGATGGTCACCCATGGCTCTGTCGGCGTATTGGTGCGCCACTTGCGGGAAAAAGGCCTGGATGCCCAAGGTTTCACCACCGAATACGGCGATGACGAAGAAGAGGCCACGGCATGAAAGCCTTCGCCGAGCTGTACGCCAACCTCGACGCCACCACCTCCAGCAACGCCAAGCTGGCCGCGCTGCAAGCCTACTTCCGCCAGGCGCCACCCAAAGATGCGGCCTGGGCGGTGTATTTCCTCTCCGGCGGCCGACCTCGGCAATTGGTGCCGACCCGTCTGCTGCGCGACATGGCCACCGCAGCATCGGGCATAGAACCTTGGTTATTCGAAGAAAGTTACCAGTCGGTAGGCGACCTGGCCGAGACCATTTCCCTGTTGTTGCCCGAATCCTCCTATACCTCGGAAGACGGGCTGGCAGTGTGGCTGGAGGAAAAGCTGCTGCCCCTGCGTGGCCTGCCGCCGCTGGAATTGGCCGAACGCCTGCCGGCGTTATGGGCGCAGCTCGATCAGCCGAGCCTGATGGTGTGCATCAAATTGATCACCGGCAGTTTTCGTGTCGGCGTGTCCAAACTGCTGGTCACCCGCGCCCTCGCCGCCATGGCCGACCTGGACAGCAAACGTGTGGCACAACGCTTGGTGGGCTACACCGATTTGTCCAACCGGCCTACGGCCGAAGGCTACCTCAAGCTGATCGCCGCCGAATCGGCCGACGAGCATGCGCAACGCGGCGGTCAGCCGTATCCGTTTTTTCTGGCCCATGGGCTGGCGCAACCGGTGGAGCAGTTCGACGCCTTGCTCGGCGCACCCGCCGACTGGCAGGTGGAATGGAAGTGGGACGGCATTCGCGCGCAACTGGTCAAGCGCGACGGTCGCCTGTGGGTCTGGTCGCGCGGGGAAGAGCTGGTCACCGAGCGCTTCCCCGAACTGCACAGCCTGGTCAGCGGCCTGCCGGATGGCACGGTGATCGATGGCGAAATTGTCGTGTGGAAAGACGCGGTGCAACCCTTCGCGCTGTTGCAACAGCGCATCGGCCGCAAAACCTTGAGCAAAAAGGTCCTGGAGGATGCGCCGGTCGCGGTCCTGGCCTATGACCTGCTGGAGCATCAGGGCGACGATTGGCGCAACCACACCCAGGCCAAGCGCCGCGTCCAGCTTGAGCAAGTGATTGCGCAGTGCAACCAGCCCGTGCTGTTGCCATCGCCCTTGCTGACGGGCAAGAGCTGGAAGGACCTGGCTGAGCAACGCGAAGACTCTCGCCGCCTCGGCGTGGAAGGCATGATGCTAAAAGCCCGCGATGGCCTGTACGGCGTGGGCCGCACCAAGGACATGGGCGTGTGGTGGAAGTGGAAAGTCGACCCGTTCAGTGTCGATGCCGTACTGATTTACGCCCAGCGCGGCCATGGCCGCCGCGCCAGTCTGTACAGCGACTACACCTTTGCAGTGTGGGACGGCCCGCCCGGCACTGAACGCACGCTGGTGCCATTCGCCAAGGCTTATTCAGGGCTGACTGACGAAGAAATGCGCAAGGTCGACGCCATCGTGCGCAAGACCACGGTGGAAAAATTCGGCCCGGTCAGCAGCGTGACGCCGAGCATGGTGTTTGAGCTGGGGTTTGAGGGGATTGCCTTGTCCAAACGCCACAAGAGCGGGATTGCCGTACGGTTTCCCAGGATGTTGCGGTGGCGGCAGGATAAGACAGTGGAAGAAGCCGACAACCTCGGCACGTTGCAGGATTTGTTGACCTGACCCCTTCCCCCCAAACACTGCAAAACCCTGTGGGAGCCGGGCTTGCCCGCGATGGCGGTGGGTCAGCTTAGAGAGATTGGGCAGACACACCGCTATCGCGGGCAAGCCCGCTCCAACATTTTGAATTTAATTTGCTTCAAAATGGTGCGCTGAATTTTCCATGCCCATTTTCGGGCATCTCCTACACTCACATCTCCCTTATCCCACCTTTTAAAACACTCATTCGGAACTATGGTGCAGAAATTGCTACTTGTGATCCGTCTGACACCGTTCAGTAACAGTCCTAACCGCGCCACAAGCGCTTATCTTGGTTTCCAGGGATTACATAATGAAAAAAGCATTGCTGACCCTTTCTGCACTGGCTCTGTGCATGGCTGCTGGTACCGCGCTGGCCAAGGAATACAAGGAATTGCGTTTTGGTGTCGATCCTTCCTACGCGCCATTCGAGTCCAAGGCCGCCGACGGCAGCCTGGTAGGCTTCGATATCGACCTGGGCAATGCGATCTGTGCCGAGCTGAAAGTGAAGTGCAAGTGGGTTGAAAGCGACTTCGACGGCATGATTCCAGGCCTCAACGCCAACAAGTTCGACGGCGTGATTTCCTCGATGACCGTGACCGAAGCCCGTGAAAAGGCGATCGATTTCTCCAGCGAGCTGTTCTCCGGCCCGACGTCCCTGGTGTTCAAAAAGGGCGCGAACTTCTCCACGCCTGAGTCCCTCAAGGGCAAATCCGTGGGCTACGAGCAAGGCACCATCCAGGAAGCCTACGCCAAGGCCGTGCTGGACAAAGCCGGTGTGACCACCAAGGCCTACGCCAACCAGGACCAGGTCTACGCCGACCTGACCTCAGGCCGCCTGGATGCTTCCGTACAGGACATGCTGCAAGCCGAACTGGGCTTTTTGAAGTCGCCAGCCGGCGCTGACTACGAAGTCAGCAAGGCCATCGATGACCCACTGCTGCCATCCAAAACTGCGGTCGGTATCAAAAAAGGTAACAAAGACCTCAAGGCCTTGCTCGATAAAGGTATCAAAGCGTTACACGATGATGGCACCTACGCCACCATCCAGAAGAAACACTTCGGCGACCTGAACCTCTACAGCGGTAAATAACACCCCGGCACCCACCGGTTTGCGGTGGGCGCTTTTTTATCGCCATTAGGTCCTGAATTCATGTTTGAAGATCTTTTGCAAACCCTGGGGCTGGGTGCCTTCAGCTTGAAGGGGTTCGGCCCGCTGTTGCTGCAAGGTACGTGGATGACCGTGAAACTGTCGGTCGCCTCCCTGGCCGTCAGCGTCCTGCTGGGCCTGCTCGGCGCCAGCGCCAAACTGTCCAGCGTCAGCCTGATCCGCATCCCCGCCCAGCTCTACACCACCTTGATTCGCGGCGTGCCCGACCTGGTGCTGATGCTGCTGATTTTCTACAGCCTGCAAATCTGGCTGACCGGCTTTACCGACTTTATGGAATGGGACTACATCGAGATCGACCCATTCAGCGCCGGGGTCATCACCCTGGGCTTCATCTATGGCGCCTATTTCACCGAGACCTTTCGCGGCGCGATCCTCGCCGTGCCGCGTGGCCAGCTGGAAGCGGCGACCGCCTACGGGCTCACGCGAGGGCAGCGGTTTCGCTTCGTGACCTTCCCGCAGATGATGCGTTTTGCCTTGCCGGGCATCGGCAACAACTGGATGGTGATGCTCAAGGCCACCGCGCTGGTGTCGATCATCGGTCTGGCGGACCTGGTCAAGGCCGCGCAGGATGCGGGCAAGAGTACTTATCAGCTGTTCTATTTTCTGGTCATCGCGGCGCTGATCTACCTGCTGATCACCAGTGCATCCAACGTCGTCCTGCGCTGGCTTGAGCGCCGCTACTCCGCTGGGTCCCGGGAGGCCGTGCGATGATCGAACTTATCCAGCAATACTGGCGGCCTTTCCTTTATAGCGACGGTCAGCACATCACCGGGCTGGCGATGACCATGTGGCTGCTCAGCGCGGCGCTGGTGATCGGCTTTCTGGTCTCGATTCCGCTGTCCATCGCCCGCGTTTCGCGCAAACGCTCCATACGCTGGCCGGTGCAGTTCTACACCTACCTGTTTCGTGGCACGCCGCTGTATATCCAACTGTTGATTTGCTACACCGGCATCTACAGCATCGCCGCCGTGCGCGCGCAACCGGTGCTGGATGCGTTCTTTCGCGATGCGATGAACTGCACCATTCTGGCCTTCGCCCTCAACACCTGCGCATACACCACGGAAATTTTCGCCGGCGCGATCCGCAGCATGGCTCATGGCGAAGTCGAAGCGGCCAAGGCTTACGGCCTGAGCGGTTGGAAGCTGTATGCCTATGTGATCATGCCCTCGGCCCTACGCCGCTCGCTGCCCTACTACAGCAACGAAGTGATCCTGATGCTGCACTCGACCACGGTGGCGTTTACCGCGACGGTGCCGGACATTCTCAAGGTGGCGCGGGATGCCAACTCGGCCACCTACATGACCTTTCAATCATTCGGCATCGCCGCGCTGATCTACCTGACCGTGACCTTCGCGCTGGTCGGGCTGTTTCGTCTGGCGGAACGTCGCTGGCTGGCCTTTCTCGGGCCGAGCCACTAAGGAGTCGTCATGCGTCATCAGGTGCATGAACTGATCGCGCCGGTGCCGGGCACGGCGCGGCAGGTTCACAGTTTCCACTTCGGCCCGGAACAGGCTGAAGGCAAGATCTATATCCAGTCATCACTGCATGCCGATGAGCTGCCGGGCATGCTGGTGGCCTGGCACCTGAAGCTGCGCCTGGCGGAGCTGGCGGCGGCTGGGCGCCTGCGCAGTGAGATCGTGCTGGTGCCCATCGCCAATCCGGTGGGACTTGAGCAGGTGTTGATGGACATTCCGTTGGGCCGCTACGAGCTGGAAAGCGGGCAAAATTTCAATCGCCTGTTTGTCGACCTCAGTGAGGAGGTCGGCAATCAGGTCGAAGACCTGCTGGGCGACGACCCCACGCACAACGTCGAGCTTATTCGCGACGCCCTGAGCCTGGCCCTTGCGGCGCAAACGCCTGCTACCCAGCTGCAATCCCAACGCCTGGTGTTGCAACGCCTGGCCTGCGATGCCGACATGGTGTTGGACCTGCATTGCGACTTCGAAGCCGTGGCGCACCTGTACACCACGCCCGAGGCCTGGCCGCAGGTGGAGCCGCTGGCGCGCTATATCGGCTCGGAAGCCAACTTGCTGGCGACCGACTCCGGCGGGCAGTCGTTCGACGAGTGCTTCACGCTGGTGTGGTGGCAGTTACAGCAACGCTTCGGCGAGCGCTTCCCGATCCCAATGGGCAGTTTTTCGGTGACCGTCGAACTGCGCGGCCAGGGCGACGTCAACCACGGCCTGGCGGCGCTGGATTGCCAGGCGATCATCGATTACCTGACTCACTTCGGTGCCATTAAAGGTGACGCGGCGCCCCTGCCCGAGCTGCCCTACCCGGCCACGCCGCTGGCGGGCGTGGAACCGGTGGCCACGCCGGTCGGCGGCTTGCTGGTGTTCAGCGCCCTGCCCGGTGAATACCTGGAAGCCGGGCAACTGATCGCCGAAATCATCGACCCCATTACTGACCGCGTAACGCCTGTGCACTGCAAACATGCCGGCCTGCTTTACGCCCGTTCGCTGCGGCGCATGGCCACTGCCGGCATGGTGATCAGCCATGTTGCAGGCACGCAAGCCTACCGCAGCGGCTACCTACTTTCGCCTTGAGGATGCACGCCCCATGTACAAATTGACCGTTGAAGGCCTGCATAAAAGCTATGGCGACAATGAAGTGCTCAAAGGTGTCTCGCTCAAGGCCAACACCGGTGATGTGATCAGCCTGATCGGCGCCAGCGGCTCGGGCAAAAGCACCTTTTTGCGCTGCATCAACTTTCTGGAAACGCCCAACGACGGCGCCATGACCCTAGATGGTCAGCAGATCCGCATGGTCAGCGATCGCCATGGCATGCGCGTGGCCGACGACGCCGAATTGCAACGCCTGCGTACGCGGCTGGCGATGGTGTTCCAGCACTTCAACCTGTGGAGCCATATGAGCGTGCTGGAAAACATCACCATGGCACCGCGCCGGGTACTGGGTTGCAGCAAGAAGGACGCCGAAGACCGTGCCCGTCGCTACCTGGATAAGGTCGGGCTGCCGGCACGCGTGGCCGATCAATACCCGGCGTTCCTTTCTGGTGGCCAACAGCAACGGGTGGCCATCGCCCGCGCCCTGGCCATGGAGCCGGAGGTGATGCTGTTTGACGAACCCACCTCGGCCCTCGACCCCGAACTGGTCGGCGAAGTGTTGAAAGTGATCCAGGGCCTGGCCGAGGAAGGCCGCACCATGATCATGGTCACCCACGAGATGAGCTTTGCGCGCAAGGTGTCGAACCAGGTGCTGTTCCTGCACAAGGGCCTGGTGGAAGAGCAAGGCACGCCCGAAGATGTGTTGGGCAACCCGAAGAGCGAGCGCCTGCAGCAATTTCTGAGCGGTAACTTGAAGTAAACCTTTGCGACGCCTGGAGGGTCTCTGACATAGAGCCTCCAGAGCGTCAGCTGCCGAATGGCAAAACCCCTCGATTTCGCCAAAACATGGTTTGCCACCAAGGGCTGGAAGCCGTTCGCCTTTCAAAAAGCCGTGTGGGCGGCGGTTAAAGACGGCCAATCAGGCCTGCTGCACGCCAGCACCGGCGCGGGTAAAACCTATGCGCTGTGGTTTGCCGCCCTCAACCGCTTCGCCGTCACTCGCCCGCCCGCCACCGGTAAACGCAAAGCGCCCGCTGAGCCACTGACGGTGTTGTGGATCACGCCCATGCGAGCTTTGGCCGCCGACACGGCGCGCGCCCTGGAGGCGCCACTGGCGGCACTGGAGATTCCATGGAGTGTCGGCCTGCGTACCGGCGACACCAGCAGCAGCGAACGCGCGCGCCAAACCCGGCGTCAGCCCACCGCGCTGGTGACCACCCCGGAAAGCCTGACATTGATGCTCGCGCGTGCCGACAGTGAGACCAGCCTGGCGCACCTGCGCATGGTGATCGTGGATGAGTGGCACGAACTGATCGGCAACAAGCGTGGCGTGCAACTGCAACTGGCGTTGGCGCGCTTGCGGCGCTGGCATCCGGATTTGATGGTGTGGGGGATTTCCGCGACCTTGGGCAATCAGTCCCACGCCCTTGAGGTTCTGGTCCCACAAGGCGGCGGGATCAATGTGCAGGGCCAAACGGCTAAAGAACTGAAGGTCGACACCTTGTTACCGCCGACCACCGAGCGATTTCCCTGGGCTGGGCATATCGGCTTGAAGATGCTCCCGCAGGTGGTGGCCGAAGTGGAGGCCAGCAGCAGTTGCCTGGTGTTTACCAATACGCGGGCACAGTCGGAGATCTGGTACCAGGCGTTGCTGGAGGCGCGTCCGGATTGGGCCGGCGTGATTGCCCTGCACCATGGCTCGCTGTCGCGTGAAACACGCGACTGGGTGGAGCGGGCCCTGAAAGACGGCCAGCTCAAGGCCGTGGTGTGTACCTCGAGCCTGGACCTGGGTGTGGATTTCCTGCCAGTGGAGCGCGTGCTGCAAATCGGCTCGGCCAAAGGCGTGGCGCGCCTGATGCAGCGCGCCGGCCGCTCTGGTCATGCGCCAGGCAGGCCATCACGGGTGACGTTGGTGCCAACCCATAGCCTGGAACTGGTGGAAGCCGCCGCCGCCCAGGACGCGATAGCGCAGCGGCGCATCGAAGCTCGCGAATCGCCCTACAAGCCATTGGATGTGCTCGTACAACACTTGGTGAGCATGGCCCTGGGCGGTGGTTTTACCCCGGATGCGCTGTTGGCGGAGGTGCGTGATGCCTGGGCTTATCGTGACCTGACTGACGCCGACTGGGCCTGGGCGCTGGGGTTTGTGCGCCATGGCGGCCTGTCGTTGACGGCCTATCCGGATTACCGCCGAGTGGAGCCCGATGAGCATGGCGTGTGGCGCGTGCCGGATGCACGCCTGGCGCGGCGTCATCGCATGAGCGTGGGCACTATCGTCAGCGATGCGAGTATCCAGTTGAAATTCTGGAGCAAGGGCGGCGGCGGCAAGAATCTGGGCAGTGTCGAGGAAGGTTTTATCGCCCGGCTCAAGCCTGGCGACGGTTTTTTGTTTGCAGGGCGTTTGCTGGAGTTGGTGCGTGTGGAAAACATGACCGCGTATGTACGGCGCAGCACCGCGAAAAAGGCGGCCGTGCCGCGCTGGAATGGCGGGCGCATGCCGCTATCCAATGAATTGGCGCAGGCGGTGGTCGAGCGCTTTGATGCAGCCGCCCACGGGCACTTCGATGGCCCGGAGATGCGGGCAGTGCAACCCCTGTTACAAACCCAGTTGCGCTGGTCTGGCCTGCCGACACGTGCGTACTTGCTGGCGGAAGCCCTGAAGTCGCGGGAAGGCTGGCACCTGTTTCTCTACCCGTTCGCCGGTCGCCAGGTGCATCTGGGGCTGGCGAGCCTGCTGGCGTGGCGGGTCAGCCAAGGCCAGCCGGTGACCTTTTCGATTGCGGTGAATGATTACGGGCTGGAACTATTGAGCGCTACGCCGGTGGACTGGCCGGTTGTGTTGAATCAAGCGTTGCTGAGCCCAACGAACTTACTGTTGGACGTGGCGGCCAGCTTGAATGCCGGTGAGCTGGCGCTGCGCCGCTTTCGCGAAATCGCCCGCATCGCCGGGCTGGTGTTTGCCGGTTACCCTGGCGCGCCGAAAAGCACACGGCAGGTGCAGGCTTCCAGCGGCTTGTTCTTTGAGGTGTTCAAACAATACGACCCAGAGAACCTTTTGCTGACCCAGGCCGGAGAAGAAGTCCTGCGTGATGAGTTGGATATTCGTCGGTTGGAAGAGACATTGCGTCATTTGTCGGCGCTGAAACTCGACCTGCACATGATCGAACGGCCGACGCCGCTGGCTTTTCCACTGCTGGTTGAGCGAATGCGCGAGAGCATGAGTTCGGAGAAGCTGTCCGAGCGTATTGCACGCATGGTCAAGGACCTGGAAAAAGTCGCGGATACCGGGAAACGTTGATGCATTATTTGCTGACGCTTGAGGGTGAGGAGTTGTGGCTGCTGGCGGAAAAGGCGATTTACTGGCCCGCCCGCCAGTGCCTGCTGATCGCCGATGCGCATTTTGGCAAGGCCTCGGCGTATCGCAGCCTCGGGCAACCGGTGCCGCAGGGCACCACTACCGACAACCTGCAGCGCCTGGACCGCCTGTTATCGGCCCTGCCGTGCACGCAGGTGATCTTTCTCGGTGACTTCCTGCACGGCCCGGGTTCGCACGCCAGCGGCACCCTGAGCGCCTTGAGAACCTGGCGCGAGCGCAATCACGCACTGAACCTGACCTTGATTCGCGGCAATCACGATAAACGCGCTGGCGACCCGCCTGCCGACTTGAGGATTGAAGTGGTGGCCGAGCCGCTATTGATGGGGCCGTTTGCATTGCAGCATGAGCCGGATGCCCACCCCAGCCAGCATGTGCTGGCCGGGCATGTGCATCCTGTGTACCGGTTGCGCGGCAAAGGTCGGCAGAGTTTGCGTTTGCCGTGCTTCCAGATCGGCTCGAAGATCAGCTTGCTGCCGGCGTTCGGAGCTTTTACCGGCGGTTACTCCGTAGAGAAAAGCGACGATCGGCGAGTATTTGTGATCGGCGATCAAGACGTATGGCCGGTGTGCTGAAGCGCCAGCCATGTCTTTTGATAAGTCAGGCGACAGGCGCGGGAGGCGGCTCATCGGGAAGGACTGGCTCACCGGGCTCGGTGGGCTGCTGCGGCCAATCTTCGTCAGGTTGGCCAGGGATGCCACCCGCATACGCTGGGTCGGCCATCAGGGACCAGGCCAGAACACCAATCTGGTTGGGTTCAAGCCGGGCGAGTTCGGCGCTGATTCGCGGGTCGATCTTCATAAAGTACTCCTCAAGCGTGGCTCGGCGCGTTTTGCACGCACCGAGGCAGTACACCCAATAGAGTCACTTCACGCAGACTAATTCCCTTTGCGTGTAAGACCTTTCGATCAAGCGCGTGGGAGAGTAACGCCACGCTGGCCCTGATACTTGCCGGCGCGGTCTTTATAGGACACTTCACAGGCTTCGTCGGACTGCAGGAACAGCATCTGCGCCACGCCTTCGTTGGCGTAGATCTTTGCCGGCAAGGTGGTGGTGTTGGAGAACTCCAGGGTCACGTGGCCTTCCCACTCCGGCTCAAGCGGCGTCACGTTAACGATGATGCCGCAGCGCGCGTAGGTGCTTTTACCCAGGCAGATGGTCAACACGTCACGTGGAATACGGAAGAATTCCACGGTGCGCGCCAGGGCAAAGGAGTTTGGCGGAATGATGCACACGTCGCTTTTAACGTCGACGAAGCTCTTTTCGTCGAAGTTTTTCGGATCGACGATCGCCGAGTTGATGTTGGTGAACACCTTGAATTCATCGGCACAGCGTACGTCGTAGCCGTAGCTGGAAACACCGTAGGAAATCACGGGAGCCGCGCCTTCGCCACGGATCTGGCGTTCAACGAAAGGTTCGATCATGCCGTGTTCTTGCGCCATGCGGCGAATCCACTTGTCCGATTTGATGCTCATGGCGGGTGTCCTGAATAGCGAGGTGGAAAAATTCTGTTGGGCATCTTACCGGGGCTGGCCCTGGGGTTCAAAGGGCGCAGGGCATTTGTTGATGAATGTGCAGCCGTCTATAAGCGGCAGCCAGCGGGGCCGGGCCCCACATTACAGTGCCAGGTGACTGTAAATACCACCGCCAGTCACGAAAATAGAGAAACCTTCGGAAATACCATTGGCACGTCCCGGAAAAAGGGTTAAGGTGGCGCCACTGTGCTGCTTGTGTCACTGAGAATCTCTACACGATATGTTGAATTTCGATCCAACCATCTCCAAGAATTTTTCCTGCTCTTTGCACTCAGTCTCGGCCAGGGCTTTTCCTGAGTCGCAGTTAACTTTGTCCAAGGAGATACACCATGTCTAATCGCCAAACTGGTACCGTTAAGTGGTTCAACGATGAAAAAGGCTTCGGCTTCATCACTCCACAATCCGGTGACGACCTGTTCGTTCACTTCAAAGCTATCCAATCCGACGGCTTCAAAAGCCTGAAAGAAGGCCAACAGGTTTCTTTCATCGCTACCCGCGGTCAGAAAGGCATGCAAGCTGAAGAAGTTCAAGTTATCTAACTTGTACTGACTTAGTCGAAAAAACCCCGCCCTTAAAAGCGGGGTTTTTTTATGCCTGGGATTTAGTCCCGGCCCCCAGGTAATACCAGGCACAAAAAAATGTGGGAGCGAGCTTTATGTGGGAGCTGGCTTGCCTGCGATACTGACACCTCGGTGTATCAGGTACACCGAGGTGATGCTATCGCAGGCAAGCCAGCTCCCACACAAGCCCGCTCCCACACTTTGTACTGCGTCTTTATTGGAACAACGACTCACTCGACAAGCCGTTCTTCTCGAGGATCTCACGCAAGCGCTTGAGGCCCTCCACCTGAATCTGCCGCACCCGCTCACGGGTCAAGCCGATCTCCAGGCCTACATCCTCCAGGGTGCTGCTCTCATGGCCGCGCAAGCCGAAGCGGCGAATCACCACCTCGCGCTGCTTGTCCGTGAGTTCGGACAGCCACTGGTCAATGCTTTGGGAAAGATCATCGTCCTGCAACAGCTCACAAGGATCTGTCGGGCGATCATCTGTCAGGGTGTCCAGCAGGGTTTTATCCGAATCCGGACCCAGCGAGACATCGACCGAAGACACGCGCTCGTTCAAGCCGAGCATGCGTTTAACCTCGCCCACTGGCTTTTCCAGCAGGTTGGCGATTTCTTCAGGCGAGGGTTCATGATCGAGTTTTTGTGTCAGCTCACGTGCCGCCCGCAGGTAGACGTTGAGCTCCTTGACCACATGGATCGGCAACCGGATCGTACGGGTCTGATTCATGATCGCCCGTTCGATGGTCTGGCGAATCCACCAGGTGGCATAGGTAGAGAAGCGGAAGCCCCGCTCAGGGTCGAACTTCTCCACTGCCCGGATCAAGCCCAGGTTGCCCTCCTCGATCAGGTCCAACAGCGACAGGCCACGATTGACGTAGCGTCGGGCGATTTTCACCACCAGCCGCAAGTTACTTTCAATCATGCGCTTGCGCCCAGCCGGATCGCCCTTTTGCGACAAGCGCGCAAAATGGACTTCTTCTTCGGGAGTCAGCAAAGGGGAAAAGCCAATTTCATTGAGGTACAACTGCGTAGCGTCGAGCGCCCGCGTGTAGTCAATGTACTTGTGCTGCTTTAACGCGGTGGCGTTTTTGGATTTGGTGCGAACTGAAGGTTTAGCAGCTCCTTCATCATTCGACATCGATTCCTTTTCGGTGAGGATCTCCATTTCAAGGAGAACCTCATCGTCGATGTCAAACTCCGGCGCTTCTTTACTGAGAGCCATTGTTATAGTCCTTTGGTGAGTTCGACCTCAAGCTCAAGCGACGCCTTTATCCTTGGCAACGCTGGAGCCTGTTCCTTCTACGTGAGGGAACAGGCTGTGCAACACATCAACGACGGGGTAGGAATTGCAGCGGATCTACAGGCTTCCCTTGACGGCGAATCTCAAAGTGCAGTTTCACCCGGTCTGTACCAGTTGACCCCATTTCGGCAATTGTCTGTCCGACTTTGACCTGCTGCCCCTCCCGAACCAACAGCCTGCGGTTATGACCGTAGGCACTGACGTAGGTATCGCTGTGTTTGATGATGACCAGCTCGCCGTAGCCCCGTAAACCACTCCCGGCGTAAACCACTGTCCCATCAGACGCAGCTAAAACAGGCTGTCCCAAATCCCCGGCGATATCAATGCCTTTATTCAAACTACCGTTTGAAGAGAATTTTCCAATCAGCACCCCGTTTGAAGGCCATCCCCAACCGGTCGGCGCCGGCCCGGCAGGTGGCAACGGCGTGGCTGCCGGCTTGCTCGCAACCGTAGGCGCAGCGGTGCCTGCAGGCCTGGTGATGATTGTGGTTTTGCTTGAGGACGAGGCCGAAGATCCGGACTTTGTCACAACTGCCGTAGACGCCGAACCGGTACGCCCATCGAAACGGATGGTTTGCCCGGGATGTATCGTATACGGCACAGGAATATTGTTACGAGCTGCGAGCGCCTTGTAATCCCAGCCGTAACGGAAGGCGATTGAGAACATCGTGTCCCCCTTTCGCACTACATATTGCCCGGTGGTGACTGTCGGTTTTTGCGGCACGGCGCTGGCACCGTTTCGGTCGACAACCCGAGCGCCACTGGACGGAGAGCTTGAGCAACCCACCAATAAGGAACTCAAGACAAGGCCAAGCACCAGTCGCTGAAAACTTGTTTTACTCATACGCTGCGCTAGACCTGTGAGACTCACCCGCCGCTCCCTTTGTGCTGGCCGAACATGAATGCCTGTATCAGGCTTGAAATATGTCGCAAGTATAACTGGGCATTGGCTTTTTACCGGTACACGACTGAAACGAAAAATTCATCGCGTTTAAACCCGGCTTCCAATCATGTTGACTCAATAAGCCCCGCCGTAAGACACATCCCCATCAACAGAATTCACTGTTTGCAAAGAAATGATCAGGCCAGCGGGCCATTGAGCAGCGGAACGAAGCGCACAGCACCCAGTACATGCCGGGAAAAGCCTTCGTCCTCGCGAATAATGAGCATCAATTGTTGCACTTCGCCAGAGCCCACCGGGATGACCAAGCGCCCGCCAGGGGCGAGCTGATCGAGCAACGCCTGGGGCACATCGGTGGCGACCGCCGTGACGATAATGCCGTTATACGGCGCCAGCGCCGGCCAGCCTTCCCAACCGTCGCCCCAACGGAACACCACGTTGCGCAGGTTGAGCTCCACCAGGCGCTCCTTGGCGCGGTCCTGCAGGACCTTGATGCGCTCCACCGAGAACACCCGTTCCACCAGCTGCGAGAGCACGGCGGTCTGGTAACCCGAACCGGTGCCGATCTCCAGCACCTTGTCCAACGGCCCCGCCGCCAGCAGCAGTTCACTCATGCGCGCGACCATATAAGGTTGCGAGATGGTCTGGTTATGGCCGATTGGCAACGCAGTGTCTTCATAGGCACGATGCGCCAGCGCCTCATCCACGAACAGATGCCGAGGCGTGCGCCGGATGACTTCCAGCACCTGGGCGTTGGACAGGCCTTCTTCATACAGACGCTGGATCAAACGCTCGCGGGTACGCTGGGAGGTCATCCCGATACCACGACGCAACAGGTCGTCTTGTTCACGCGCCATTAACGCAACCCCTCAAGCCAGCCATCCAGACTACTGAAGGCATCACTGAAGGTGCGATCGAGCTGCAACGGGGTAATCGAAACATAACCTTGCATCACCGCATGAAAGTCGGTGCCGGGGCCGCCGTCTTCGGCATCGCCGGCGGCGGCAATCCAGTAACCTTCCTTGCCACGCGGGTCGACCACCTTCAACGGTGCTGCCGCACGAGCGCGATGGCCCAGGCGCGTCAGCTGGATGCCGCGGATATGGTCGAGGGGCAAATTGGGGATATTAACGTTGAGCACCGTGCGCGGTGGCAAGTCCAGCGAGCCGTGAGCCTCCACCAGCTTGCGGGCGAAATACGCCGCCGTCGCCAGGTTATCCAGTTGCCGTGAGGCAAACGAAAAAGCGAATGAGGTGCGCCCCAGGAAACGCCCTTCAAGGGCCGCCGCCACGGTGCCGGAATACAGCACGTCATCGCCCAGGTTGGCGCCCAGGTTGATGCCCGACACCACCAGATCCGGCTCCTGGTCCAACAAGCTGTTGATTGCCAGGTGCACGCAGTCGGTGGGGGTGCCGTTCACGCTGATAAAGCCATTGGCCAGAACCTGCGGGTGCAGCGGACGGTCGAGCGTCAGCGAACTGCTGGCGCCGCTCTTGTCCTGGTCCGGGGCAACCACCACACACTCGGCGTAATCCTGCAGCGCAGCATAAAGCGCGGCAAGACCGGGTGCGGTGGCACCGTCATCGTTTGATATCAGAATACGCATGGGTTGTCCGTCGGCCCCACCGGCACCAGATCAACAAGCTCGCGCACCAACACAGTGGCGAAGCATCCGGCCGGCAGGACGAATTCCAATTGCAGAATGTCAGGACCGGGATAATGCCACGTCAACCCGCCAATGGGCAGTCGCAGAATGCGACGTTCCTGGCTCATGCCGGCGTTCACCAGCCAATCGCGCAGCTCTGGCTCGCTCGCGGCAATGGTTTGCTCAAGCGTGTGGGTCGCGCCGCCAGCCGGTGAATCACCCTCGCCCCACTGTGGGCCGGTGGGGTGCAGATCCAGAATCGCCAGGCGCGGGTCGCTGCATTCAGCCTCACCCGCCGGAAAAAAACTGCGACTGTCGGTAAACGCCAGCAGGTCACCGACCTGGGCACGTTGCCAGGAGCCGTCCGCGACCCGCGCCGCCAACACTTTGTTAAACAGAAAGCTGCGCGCGGTCGACAGCAGCCGCGAACGCACATTGCGCTGCTCGGGCAACGCCTTGCGTGCCGCCCACTCACGGGCATCCACCACGTTGCCGCCGTTATGCCCGAAACGCTGGGCACCGAAGTAGTTCGGGATGCCGTGCTGGGCGATCAGTTGCAAGCGTGCGTCGATGGCGGCGGTATCGCCGGCCAATTGCGTCAGGCGCAGGGTAAACCCGTTGGCCGAATGCGCGCCGCGTTGCAGCTTGCGCTTGTGGCGGCCCATTTTGAGGATCTTGAGGGTGTCGTTTTCGGCCCCGCTCATGTCCGGGTCGGCCTTGCCCGGCAGTTGCACGCTGAACCACTGACGGGTCAACGCCTGACGGTCCTTGAGCCCGGCATAGCTGACGGTGCGCAAGGGCACGCCAGCAGCCTTGGCGATACGGCGCGCAGCCTCTTCGGTATTCAGGCCGCGCTTTTCTACCCACAGCCACAGGTGCTCACCGTCGCCGCTCAGGGGAATGTCCAGCACTTCGTCGACCTGGAAATCTTCAGCCGTCGCTTTCAAAACCGCGCGGCCCAGAGCCTCGCCATAGGCACGCGGGCCCAGCAATTGCAGATCATTCATGCGCGCAGCAACAAGGCGACGGAGTGCACCGCGATGCCTTCTTCCCGGCCGGTAAACCCGAGCTTTTCGGTGGTGGTGGCTTTCACGTTGACTTGATCCAATTCAATTTGCAGGTCGGCGGCAATCAGCGCGCGCATCGATTCGATGTGGGGTGCCATTTTCGGTGCCTGGGCCACGATGGTGTTGTCGACGTTGCCGACCTTCCAGCCCTTGGCATGGATCAAACCGACCACGTGGCGCAGCAAGACACGGCTGTCCGCGCCCTTGAAGGTCGGGTCGGTGTCTGGAAAGTGCTTGCCGATATCGCCCAACGCAGCCGCGCCGAGCAAGGCATCACTCAAGGCATGCAGCACAACGTCGCCGTCGGAATGAGCCAGCAACCCATGGTGGTGTGCAATGCGCACGCCGCCCAAGGTGATGAAATCGCCTTCAGCGAAACGGTGCACATCGTAGCCGTGGCCAATACGCATAAAAAAACGCCCCGATTTAATTCAGGGCGTGATTCTACCTACTTTTGCCTCACATTAACCGAGCAAAGCACGACCATGATGTCGCAAATGATCTTCGATGAAGCTGGCGATAAAGAAGTAACTGTGGTCATAACCCGGCTGCAGGCGCAGTTCAAGCGGATGGTTGGCAGCCTTGGCCGCTTGCTGCAACGCCTCAGGCTTAAGCTGCACGGCAAGGAAATCGTCGCGATCGCCCTGATCCACCAGCAGCGGCAGTTTTTCCGAGGCTTCGCTGATCAGCACGCAGGCATCCCACTCGCGCCATTTGGAGCGCTCTTCGCCCAGGTAACGGGAGAAAGCTTTCTGGCCCCACGGGCAATCCATCGGATTGTTGATCGGCGAAAACGCCGACACCGATTGGTAACGCCCCGGGTTGCGCAAGGCACACACCAGCGCACCGTGACCGCCCATGGAGTGGCCGCTGATGCCGCGCTTGTCTGAAGCCGGGAAATGCGCTTCAACCAAGGCAGGCAATTCCTGCACGACATAATCATGCATCCGATAGTGCTTGGCCCACGGTTCCTGCGTGGCATTCAGGTAGAAGCCGGCACCCAGGCCAAAATCCCAGGCGTTGTCCGGGTCGCCCGGCACACCCGGCCCACGCGGGCTGGTGTCGGGTGCGACAATGATCAACCCAAGCTCGGCGGCCATGCGCTGGGCGCCGGCCTTTTGCATGAAGTTCTCATCGGTGCAGGTAAGCCCCGACAGCCAGTACAGCACTGGCAACTTGCCGCCCTGCTCCGCTTGCGGCGGCAGGTAGACGGCGAAAGTCATGTCGCAACCGAGCACGTGGGAGCTGTGCTTGTACCGTTTATGCCAGCCACCAAAACTCTTTTGGCAGGAGATATTTTCCAGGGTCATGGGCGTGCTCCTAGCTGCAAGCCGCAAGCCTCAAGCGGCAAGAAGGCGTACGCCCACTTGCGGCTTGTAGCTTGTAGCTTGCCGCTGTTTCAAAAGTGGATGACGGTACGAATGCTCTTGCCTTCATGCATCAGATCAAACGCTTTGTTGATGTCTTCCAGGCCCATGGTGTGAGTGATAAAGGTGTCCAGCGGGATTTCGCCGGTCTGGGCCATTTCCACATAGCTTGGCAATTCGGTACGACCGCGCACACCGCCGAACGCCGAACCGCGCCAGACGCGACCGGTGACCAGTTGAAATGGGCGGGTGGAGATTTCCTGGCCGGCACCGGCCACACCGATGATGACCGACTCGCCCCAACCTTTGTGGCAGCACTCGAGGGCGGCGCGCATCAGTTGTACGTTGCCGATGCACTCGAAGGAGAAGTCCACGCCGCCGTCGGTCAAGTCGACGATCACGTCCTGGATCGGGCGGTCGTAGTCTTTCGGGTTAATACAGTCGGTGGCGCCCAGTTGCTTGGCGATTTCGAACTTGGCCGGGTTGATGTCGATGGCAATGATGCGACCGGCCTTGGCTTTCACCGCGCCAATCACCGCCGACAGGCCGATGCCGCCGAGGCCGAAGATGGCCACGGTGTCGCCCGGCTTGACCTTGGCAGTGTTGATCACTGCACCAATGCCGGTGGTGACGCCGCAGCCCAGCAGGCAGACTTTTTCCAGCGGCGCTTCTTTAGGGATCTTGGCCACGGAGATTTCCGGCAACACGGTGTACTCGGAGAAGGTCGAGGTGCCCATGTAGTGGAAAATCGGCTGGCCCTTGTAGGAGAAACGCGTGGTGCCGTCGGGCATCAGGCCTTTGCCCTGGGTGGAGCGAATGGCCTGGCACAGGTTGGTCTTGCCCGACAGGCAGAATTTGCACTTGCCGCATTCCGGGGTGTACAGCGGGATCACGTGGTCGCCAACCGCTACCGAGGTCACGCCTTCGCCGATCGCTTCAACCACCGCACCGCCTTCGTGGCCGAGGATCGACGGGAAGATGCCTTCCGGGTCGGCGCCCGACAAGGTGTAGGCGTCGGTATGGCACACGCCGGACGCAACCACACGCAACAGCACCTCGCCGGCCTTGGGCATGGCGACATCCACTTCAACGATCTCAAGGGGCTTTTTAGCTTCAAAGGCTACGGCGGCGCGGGACTTGATCATCCGGGTTTCTCCAGGGAGTTAAAAACTGAGGCAGTGAGTGTAAAACATGGCTCACTGATGAATAATCCAGGCAAAAGCAAAACATTATTGCTGCACAGGGACAATCAACATGCTGGAAAACCGCTGGGAAGGCATAGATGAGTTCGTCGCCGTGGCTGAATGCAGCCAGTTCACCGCGGCGGCCGAGCGGCTTGGCGTGTCTTCATCGCATATCAGCCGGCAGGTGGCGCGCCTGGAAGAACGGCTGCAAACGCGCTTGCTGTATCGCAGTACGCGCAAGGTGACGCTCACCGAAGCCGGCCAGACCTTTCTGCAACATTGCCAGCGTTTGCAAGATGGTCGTGAAGAAGCGTTGCGCGCGGTGGGCGACCTCACCAGCGAACCCAAGGGCATGTTGCGCATGACCTGCGCGGTGGCTTACGGCGAGCGCTTCATCGTGCCGTTGGTCACGCGGTTCATGGGGCTGTACCCGCAGTTGCGCGTGGATATCGAATTGAGTAATCGCCAGTTGGACCTGGTGCACGAGGGGCTGGACCTGGCGATTCGCCTGGGGCGCTTGCAAGACTCACGCATGGTCGCCAGCCGCCTGGCACCTCGGCGCATGTACCTTTGCGCATCGCCGTCCTACTTAGCGCGGTATGGTCGGCCACATAGTTTGTCGGAATTGAGTCGGCATAACTGTCTGATCGGCAGCTCGGATATCTGGCAACTGGCTCAGGATGGACGGGAATTTTCCCAGCGAGTGCAGGGAAACTGGCGCTGTAACAGTGGGCAGGCGGTACTGGATGCGGCGCTGCAAGGGGTTGGGTTGTGCCAACTGCCGGATTATTACGTGCTGGAACATTTGCACACTGGCGCGCTGGTGTCGTTGCTGGAGGCGCATCAGCCGCCGAATACGGCGGTGTGGGCGCTGTATCCGCAGCAGCGGCATTTATCGCCGAAGGTCAGGAAGCTGGTGGACTTTTTGAAGGCTGGGTTGGCTGAAAGGCCGGAGTACTGTGGCTGATTATTCGGCGCCTGTACCGGCCTCATCGCGGGCAAGCCCGGCTCCCACAGGGGAATGCATTTCAAAGGTAGAGCTAACTTGCTTCCCACAGGGGAATGCATTTCAAAGGTGGGAGCTGGCTTGCTTCCCACAGGGGAATGCATTTCAAAGGTGGGAGCTGGCTTGCCTGCGATGAAGTCGACACGGTTTAACTGACTACCTGCGGTTAGCCCACCGTAACCTGAGCCATTCAAGATCCTCTGGCCGGGTCACCTTGATGTTGTCCGCACGCCCCTCGATCAAGCGCGGCGCTTGACCGGACCATTCCATGGCCGAGGCTTCATCAGTGATCACCGCATCGGCCACCAGGCTATCGGCCAAGGCACGATGCAACGCACCCAGACGAAACATCTGCGGCGTATACGCCTGCCAGATCAGGCTGCGGTCGACGGTTTCAACCACACGTCCATGTTTGTCGACGCGCTTGAGGGTGTCGCGCGCCGGCACCGCCAGCAGGCCGCCGATCGGATCATCCGCCAGTTCAGCCAAGAGTGTGTCGAGGTCATCACGGCTCAGGTTTGGCCGCGCGGCATCGTGCACCAGCACCCAATCATCATCACTGGCGCCCAGGGCATTGAGTTGCAACAGCGCATTGAGCACCGAGCCCGAGCGCTCGTCGCCGCCGTCCGCACGCACGATGCGAGGGTCGTTGGCACACGACAGGTTTGGCCAATAGGGATCATCGACAGCAAGGCTGACCACCAGCCCCTTGAGGCCTGGATGGTCGAGAAAACAGCCAAGGCTGTGTTCCAGAATAGTGCGCCCGCCCAGTTGCAGATACTGCTTGGGACGGTCCGCAGCCATACGGGCACCGACGCCCGCGGCAGGAATCACGGCCCAGAAGGCCGGTAAATCGTTACTCATTGGGCCAACTGGTAGAGGGTTTCACCCTCCTTGACCATGCCCAACTCATGGCGAGCCCGCTCTTCAACGGTCTCCGTACCTTTTTTCAGCTCAAGCACTTCGGCATCGAGGACGCGGTTGCGCTCCAGCAGACGTTCGTTTTCGGCATGCTGGTCGGCAATCTGCTGGGTCAACTCTTTTACCTGCGCAAAGCTGCCATTACCCACCCATAGGCGGTATTGCAGGCCAGCCAGCAACAAGAGCAAGACGAGGAACAACCAATTGGGACTGCGCATCGAAATCCGGGTATCCAGTAAAAAAAGACAGCCATGCAAAACTTCTACAGCAACTGATAGCACGAAGCCTGGAAGACCCAGGCTTGTGCTTGATAGCCATCAGATTAGCGCCGAAATACACACTGTCGTGAACTTTCCGACACAATCCTTAGACTTTTACCACTTAACAATCAGCCGCGAAACTCGCTGCGACCGTTGTACTTGGCTTTACCTGCCAGTTGCTCTTCGATACGCAGCAATTGGTTGTACTTGGACACACGATCGGAACGGCACAGGGAGCCGGTCTTGATCTGGCCCGCCGAGGTGCCCACAGCCAGGTCGGCAATGGTCGAATCTTCGGTTTCGCCGGAGCGGTGCGAGATCACGGCAGTGTAGCCCGCAGCCTTGGCCATCTGGATGGCTTCCAGGGTTTCGGTCAGGGTGCCTATCTGGTTGAACTTGATCAGGATCGAGTTGGCGATCTTTTTATCGATGCCTTCTTTCAGGATCTTGGTGTTGGTGACGAACAGGTCGTCGCCCACCAGCTGGATTTTCTCGCCGATCTTGTCGGTGAGGACTTTCCAGCCATCCCAGTCGGACTCGTCCAGGCCGTCTTCGATCGAGATGATCGGGTAGCGCTCGGTGAGGCCTTTGAGGTAATCAGCAAAACCTTCCGACGTAAACACGTGGCCTTCGCCGGACAGGTTGTACTTGCCGTCTTCGTAGAATTCGCTGGCCGCGCAGTCCAGGGCCAGGGTCACGTCGGTGCCCAGCTTGTAGCCAGCGTTGGCCACAGCTTCGGAGATGACTTTAAGTGCATCTTCGTTGGACGCCAGGTTCGGTGCAAAGCCACCTTCGTCACCCACCGCAGTGCTAAGGCCACGGGCCTTCAGCACAGCCTTGAGGTGATGGAAAATCTCGGTGCCCATGCGCAGGCCTTCGGAGAAGGTCTTGGCGCCAACCGGCTGCACCATGAATTCCTGGATGTCGACGTTGTTATCGGCGTGCTCGCCACCGTTGATGATGTTCATCATCGGCACCGGCATCGAGTAAACACCCGGGGTACCGTTCAGGTTGGCGATGTGTGCGTACAGCGGCAGGTCCTGGTCCTGTGCAGCCGCCTTGGCAGCGGCCAGGGACACGGCGAGGATGGCGTTGGCGCCCAGGCTGCCTTTGTTGTCGGTGCCGTCGAGCTTGATCATCGCGTGGTCCAGGGCTTTCTGGTCCAGCGGGTCTTTGCCCAGCAACAGGTCACGGATCGGGCCGTTGATGTTGGCTACAGCTTTGAGTACACCTTTGCCCAGGTAACGGCTCTTGTCGCCATCACGCAGTTCCAGCGCTTCGCGCGAACCGGTAGACGCACCGGACGGCGCGCAAGCGCTGCCGATGATGCCGTTATCGAGAAGCACGTCGGCTTCGACGGTGGGGTTGCCACGGGAGTCGAGAACTTCACGACCTTTGATGTCGACGATTTTTGCCATTGTTGTAAACACTCCAAAGTTGACGAAAACGACGCAGCTGTAGGAAATCTTTTGACCGACCGCAAGGGTGGAACAACAGGGCAGACTTGCAGGCGACAAGGCTCAGGCCCGCAGGCCTGAGCGTTTAGCGTGGGATACTTTACCGGAGAAACGCGGCTTACGCGGTCTCTACCGTCGGAAAACTCTTGACCAGTTCGTCCAACTGCTTCAACTGGGCCAAAAACGGCTCCAGCTTGTCCAGGCGCAGGGCGCAAGGGCCGTCGCACTTGGCGTTGTCCGGGTCCGGGTGAGCTTCCAGGAACAGGCCCGCCAGCGACTGGCTGATGCCCGCCTTGGCCAGGTCCAGCACCTGGGCACGTCGCCCGCCAGCAGAATCGGCGCGACCACCGGGCATTTGCAGCGCGTGGGTCACGTCGAAGAATACCGGGTATTCGAACTGTTTCATGATGCCGAAACCGAGCATGTCCACCACGAGGTTGTTGTAGCCGAAGCTCGAACCACGCTCGCAGAGGATCAACTGGTCGTTACCCGCTTCCACGCACTTGTTCAGGATGTGTTTCATTTCCTGAGGCGCGAGGAACTGGGCTTTTTTGATATTGATCACAGCGCCGGTCTTGGCCATCGCAACGACCAGATCGGTCTGGCGCGACAGGAAGGCCGGCAACTGGATGATGTCGCACACCTCGGCGACCACGGCAGCCTGTTCAGGCTCGTGGACGTCGGTGATGATCGGCACGCCGAAGGCTTGCTTGATGTCCTGGAAGATCCGCATGCCTTCTTCAAGGCCGGGGCCACGATAGGAGGTCACGGACGAACGGTTGGCCTTGTCGAAGCTGGCCTTGAACACGTAAGGGATACCGAGTTTCTCGGTCACTTTTACGTACTCTTCACAGACCTGCATCGCCATGTCGCGGCTTTCCAGCACGTTCATGCCGCCGAACAGCACCATGGGCTTGTCGTTGGCAATCTCGATGTCGCCTACGCGAATGATCTTCTGGGCCATCAGGTTTACGCCTTCTTCTGATGTTGCGTCAGTGCTGCTTTAACGAAACCGCTGAACAACGGGTGACCATCGCGCGGCGTCGAGGTGAACTCAGGGTGGAACTGGCAGGCCACGAACCACGGATGATCAGGCGCCTCGACCACTTCAACCAGCTTGCCATCACCGGAGCGACCGGAGATTTTCAGGCCGGCTTCTTTGATCTGCGGCAGCAGGTTGTTGTTCACTTCGTAGCGGTGACGGTGACGCTCGACGATCACGTCCTTGCCGTAGCAGTCGTGAACCAGCGAGCCCGGCTCCAGCAGGCAGTCCTGTGCGCCAAGGCGCATGGTGCCGCCCAGGTCGGAGGTTTCGGTACGGGTTTCAACGGCGCCGGTGGCGTCTTCCCACTCGGTGATCAGGCCCACGACCGGGTGGCCGCTGGTGTGATCGAACTCGGTGGAGTTGGCGTCTTTCCAGCCCAGCACGTTACGGGCGAACTCGATAACGGCCACTTGCATGCCCAGGCAGATACCCAGGTACGGCACTTTGTTTTCACGAGCGTATTGAACCGCGGTGATCTTGCCTTCCACGCCACGCAGGCCGAAACCGCCTGGCACGAGGATCGCGTCAACACCTTCGAGCAGTGCAGTGCCCTGGTTCTCGATGTCTTCGGAATCAATGTAGCGCAGGTTGACCTTGGTACGGTTGCTGATACCCGCGTGGCTCATCGCTTCGATCAGCGACTTGTACGCGTCCAGCAGTTCCATGTACTTGCCGACCATGGCGATGGTGACTTCGTGCTCAGGGTTGAGCTTGGCGTCAACCACGGCTTCCCACTCGGACAGGTCTGCGCCATTGCACTGCAGGCCGAAACGCTCGACCACAAAATCGTCCAGGCCTTGCGAGTGCAGGATGCCCGGGATCTTGTAGATGGTGTCGGCGTCTTCCAGCGCGATGACCGCACGTTCTTCAACGTTGGTGAATTGCGCGATCTTGCGACGCGAGGAAATGTCGATCGGGTGATCGGAGCGGCACACCAGCACGTCCGGCTGCAGGCCAATCGAACGCAGCTCTTTTACCGAGTGCTGGGTTGGCTTGGTCTTGGTCTCGCCGGCGGTAGCGATGTACGGCACCAACGTGAGGTGCATCAGCATCGCGCGCTTGGCGCCGACTTCGAAACGCAGCTGGCGGATGGCTTCGAGGAACGGTTGGGATTCGATGTCACCCACGGTGCCACCGATCTCGACCATTGCCACGTCGGCATCGCCTGCACCCTTGATGATGCGGCGTTTGATTTCGTCGGTAATGTGCGGGATCACCTGGATGGTTGCACCCAAGTAGTCACCACGGCGCTCTTTGCGCAGCACGTGCTCGTAGACACGACCGGTGGTGAAGTTGTTGTTCTGGGTCATGGTCGTGCGGATGAACCGCTCGTAGTGGCCCAGGTCCAGGTCGGTTTCGGCGCCGTCGTGGGTGACGAACACTTCACCGTGCTGGAACGGGCTCATGGTGCCCGGGTCAACGTTGATGTACGGGTCCAGCTTGAGCATGGTGACCTTAAGTCCCCGCGCCTCCAGGATGGCCGCCAATGAAGCGGAGGCAATGCCTTTCCCCAATGAAGAAACAACACCGCCCGTGACGAATATGTAGCGCGTCATGAAAAACCCTAGAAGTCTGCGTTAAAGCGGTCCGAGCCGCCGGGGAAAGCGAAGGAAGGCCGAAGCCCCCGATCACCTGCATTAATCACAGTGCACCTTTCAAAAAAACCGCCGCGTGGTGACAGACCAGCAATGAAACACCGGTACGTTGATCGCTACACATTTTTTGGAATCGCCCAGCAAAGACTGCTTGGTAATCGGCAACTGCTGCGATTCAGTTGAATCCACAGAAGTTGTATCAAGAAGGGAGCGTAGTCTACCGGAAAGCCTCTATCAGCTCAAACCTTGATCGCACCTCTGTGGCATCCAATGTAATTGCCACTTGCCAGTCGAGCAGGCCCATAGCCCCGCAAGGGTTGGGACAGCCAGCAATTGCTCGCCCTGATAGAGCAGCGGCAATCTGCCACGGATGAAGCCCGGCAAGCTACTTTCATTCAGCAGGCGCTTCAAGTCCCGCCGGCCCCGACCAGGCACATCGATGATTTCGCCGCCCTGGCGATAACGAATCACCAACGGGCCTGCAGGCGCCTCTCCGATAAGTTCAAGCTGACCATTACCCGGTAACTCTAGTGGGTTTTGCGGATGGGGCCAGCTCACCGGCGTGTCGGAAAACGCTGAATAGGTGGAAGGCAGCCACCACACACGCTCGCCGCAGCGGTGCAATTGACCATCGGCCAGGCGCCACAGCGGTTGCGCATCACCCTTGGCATCCCGCAAGGAATACCAACCGGCCCAGTGGTCGCTGTCGGGTAAGCGCGTCAGCGGCGTGAGCCAGTGGCGCAGGGCATTGCGTTGGCGGGCATCAGAAAGTTCGCGCAAGGGAGCGAGGGCCAATGACGGCAAGGCCAGCCAGGGAAACGGCGAAGGCTGGTCGGCGGTTTGCAGGTCAATGACGGCCAATTCGTCGAGCAAGCCCTGGGCTTCGCTCAGGTGCTCGGCAGCGCGGGCCAGGCTGGCGACCGCTTGGGGCCAACGCTCGCTCAGCAGCGGGAACACACGATTGCGCAGGTAATTGCGCGAAAATCGGGAATCGGCGTTGGATGGGTCTTCGATCCACTGCAACTGGTGCTGGTGCGCATAGGCTTGCAGCTCGACGCGTGAGACATCCAGCAACGGCCGCAGCAAGTGCCCTCCCCCCAATGGGCGATGCACCGGCATGGCCGCCAAGCCTCGCACCCCCGCGCCACGCAACAGGCGAAACAGCAGGGTTTCGGCTTGATCGTCACGATGCTGGCCGGTGAGCATCACCTGCCCTGCCCCGGTCACTTCGGTAAACGCCCGGTAGCGCGCCTCCCGCGCTGCGCGCTCAACGCTGGCACCCGACTGGATTTGCACACGCACCACCTGCAAGGGCACGTCCAGCTCGTCACATACGCCCTGGCAATGACTTGGCCAGGCATCGGCGGCAGCTTGCAGACCATGATGGACATGGATTGCGCTGAGGGGCGGCAGGGTTTCGGTGTTTGCCAGGGAGGCCAGGAGGTGCAGCAGGACGGAGGAATCAAGGCCGCCAGAGAAGGCAATATGCCAGGCGGGGGCGTTGCGCCAAGGGGCGAGGTTTTGCAGAAGTTTGGCGGGTAAAGTCGGGCTCATCAAAAATACCGGCGCAGAACTGGAATACGGCAGCCAAGCATACACAAAGCAAATGTGGGAGCGGGCATGTGTGGGAGCCGGGCTTACAACTCGGTTCATCTGTTACACCGAGTTGATGCTATCGCAGGCAAGCCAGCTCCCACATAAGCCAGCTCCCACATTGGGTACTGCGAGGACTTAGAGGCCGTAGCTCATCAGGCGCTCATAACGACGCTTGAGCAGCGCTTCGTTGTCCAGCTTCTTGAGCATCGCCAGTTGCGAACCCAGCTCGGCACGGATAGTCGCAGCAGCGGCAGCCGGATCGCGGTGGGCGCCGCCCAATGGCTCGGCGATAACCTTGTCAACGATGCCCAGGCCTTTCAGGCGATCGGCGGTGATGCCCATGGCTTCGGCAGCGTCCGGCGCTTTTTCGGCGGTTTTCCACAGGATCGAGGCGCAACCTTCCGGCGAAATCACCGCGTAGGTCGAATATTGCAGCATGTTCAGTTGGTCGCAGACGCCAATGGCCAGTGCACCGCCGGAACCACCCTCACCAATCACGGTGGCGATGATCGGGGTTTTCAGACGGGACATGACGCGCAGGTTCCACGCGATCGCTTCGCTCTGGTTGCGCTCTTCGGCATCGATACCGGGGTAAGCACCCGGGGTGTCGATGAAGGTCAGGATCGGCATCTTGAAGCGCTCGGCCATTTCCATCAGGCGGCACGCCTTGCGGTAGCCTTCCGGGCGCGGCATGCCGAAGTTACGGCGAACCTTTTCACGCACTTCACGGCCTTTCTGGTGACCGATCACCATCACTGGCTGGTCGTCCAGGCGGGCAATACCGCCCACGATGGCCGCGTCGTCGGAAAAGTGGCGATCGCCATGCAACTCGTCGAATTCGGTGAAAATGTGCTGAATGTAATCCAGGGTGTACGGACGGCGCGGGTGGCGGGCCAGGCGCGCGATCTGCCAGCTGGTCAGCTTGCCGAAGATGTCTTCGGTGAGCGTGCTGCTCTTGTCTTGCAGGCGAGCGATCTCATCGCCGATATTCAGCGAATTGTCATTGCCGACCAGGCGCAGTTCTTCAATCTTGGCTTGCAGGTCAGCGATCGGCTGTTCGAAATCAAGAAAATTCGGGTTCATAAGCGTCCGTCTTGGGTCGACGGCCAAGGAGTGCCTGGCCAGCCGGTTGTCTATTCGCGCCCTACCTTAAGGGAGAGGCGCGTTTAGGTCGAGATTAAATGTTCAGCCGAGATCAGACGTATCTGACCGTCAGCGGTATTGGAGGAAGACGTTGTCTCGCCCGAACTGGTCACGCAAAGCTTGAATCAAGCCATCAGCGGGATCAATTCGCCACGTCTCACCAAACTGCAACATCGCCTTGGCGTCATTGCCGGTGTATTCCATGGTCACCGGGCACGCGCCACGGTGACGTTTGAGCAAGTCACCCAACCAGCGTAGCTGATCGCCTTTAAGGGCTTCGGTCTTGACCTTCAAGCGCAGGCTTTCGGCCAGGTTGGTGCGCGCATCTTCCATGCTCATCACCCGCTTGATCCGCAGGCGCAGGCCGCCGGAGAAGTCATCGTTGCTGACCTCGCCTTCCACCACCACCATGGCATCGGTCTGCAGCAGCGACTGCGCGGAGTGAAACGCATCGGCAAACAGCGACGCCTCGATGCGGCCCGAGCGGTCATCGAGGGTGATAAAGCCCATCTTGTCGCCCTTCTTATTTTTCATCACACGCAGGGCGATGATCATGCCGGCGACGGTCTGGGTATCGCGCGCTGGCTTCAGGTCGATGATGCGCTGACGGGCGAAACGGCGTATTTCACCTTCGTACTCGTCGATCGGGTGACCGGTCAGGTACAGGCCCAGGGTGTCTTTCTCACCTTTGAGACGCTCCTTGAGGGTCAGCTCCTTGGCCTTGCGATGGTTGGCATAAACGTCGGCATCTTCCTCGACAAACAGCCCGCCAAACAGGTCGGCGTGGCCACTGTCATGGGTGCGGGCGGTCTGTTCGGCGGCCTTGATCGCTTCTTCCATGGCGGTGAGCAGCACCGCCCGGTTGCGGTCGATGTTCGCCTGGTAAGCCTTCGGTTCATCATGGAAATACGGGCCGAGACGATCGAGCGCACCACTGCGGATCAAACCATCGAGGGTGCGCTTGTTGATACGCTTGAGGTCAACCCGTGCGCAGAAGTCGAACAAATCCTCGAACGGCCCATGCTGACGCGCTTCGGTGATTGCTTCAACCGGCCCTTCGCCCACGCCCTTGATGGCGCCCAGGCCATAGATGATGCGGCCTTCGTCGTTCACCGTGAACTTGAACTCCGAGGCGTTCACGTCCGGCGCGTCGAGGCGCAGCTTCATGGTGCGCACTTCCTCGATCAAGGTCACGACCTTGTCGGTGTTGTGCATATCCGCCGAGAGTACCGCCGCCATGAACGGCGCCGGGTAGTGGGCTTTCAGCCAGGCGGTCTGGTACGACACCAGGCCGTAGGCGGCGGAGTGGGATTTGTTGAAGCCGTAACCGGCGAACTTCTCTACCAGGTCGAAAATGTTACCGGCCAGGTCCGCGTCGATATTGTTGGTGGCGCAACCCTCAATGAAACCGCCGCGTTGCTTGGCCATTTCCTCGGGCTTTTTCTTACCCATGGCGCGACGCAGCATGTCCGCACCGCCAAGGGTGTAACCGGCCATGACCTGGGCAATCTGCATCACCTGTTCTTGATACAGGATGATGCCGTAGGTCGGCGCCAGTACCGGTTTTAGGCCTTCATACTGGTAATCGGAGTGCGGGTACGCCAGTTCGGCGCGGCCGTGCTTACGGTTGATAAAGTCATCCACCATGCCCGACTGCAGCGGGCCTGGGCGGAACAAGGCCACCAGTGCGATCAAGTCTTCCAGGCAGTCGGGCTTGAGCTTTTTGATCAGCTCTTTCATGCCGCGCGACTCAAGCTGGAACACCGCGGTGGTTTCGGCTTTTTGCAGCAGCTGGTAGGTAGGTTTGTCATCCAGCGGGATGAACGCGATATCCAGCGGCTCCTCGTCGACCTTGGCGCGTTCGCGGTTAATGGTCTTGAGCGCCCAGTCGATGATCGTCAGGGTTCGCAGGCCGAGGAAGTCGAACTTCACCAGGCCGGCTGCCTCCACGTCATCCTTATCGAACTGGGTGACCAGGCCATCGCCTTCTTCATCGCAATAAATCGGCGAAAAGTCGGTGAGCTTGGTTGGCGCAATCACCACACCACCGGCGTGTTTGCCGACGTTACGCACCACGCCTTCGAGTTTGCGTGCCATGTCCCAGATTTCGGCGGCTTCTTCATCGATCTTGATGAAGTCGCGCAGGATTTCTTCCTGCTCATAAGCCTTCTCAAGGGTCATGCCGACTTCAAACGGAATCATCTTCGAAAGACGGTCCGCCAGGCCGTAGGACTTGCCCTGCACCCGCGCCACGTCACGGATTACGGCCTTGGCCGCCATGGAACCGAAGGTGATGATCTGGCTCACGGCATTGCGGCCATATTTCTCGGCCACGTACTCGATCACACGGTCGCGACCGTCCATGCAGAAGTCGACGTCGAAGTCGGGCATGGAAACCCGTTCCGGGTTCAGGAACCGCTCGAACAGCAGGTCGTATTCCAGCGGGTCAAGGTCGGTGATCTTCTGCACATAGGCCACCAGCGACCCGGCACCCGAACCCCGGCCTGGGCCTACGGGCACGCCGTTGCTCTTGGCCCACTGGATAAAGTCCATCACGATCAGGAAGTAACCGGGGAACCCCATCTGGATAATGATATCCAGCTCGAAATTCAGCCGGTCGACGTAGACCTGGCGCTTGGCGTCATAGTCTTCGGTGGTGTCCTTGGGCAGCAGAACGCTCAAACGCTCTTCCAGGCCGTCGAACGACACCTTGCGAAAGTACTCATCGATGGTCATGCCATCGGGAATCGGGAAGTTGGGCAAAAAGTGCTTGCCCAGCTTCACTTCGATATTGCAGCGCTTGGCGATTTCGACCGAGTTTTCCAGCGCCTCAGGCAGGTCGCTGAACAGCTCGGCCATTTCATCGGCGCTTTTGAGGTACTGCTCTTCGCTGTAGTTCTTGGAGCGGCGCGGGTCATCCAGTGCCCGGCCTTCGCCAATGCACACGCGGGTTTCGTGGGCCTCGAAATCTTCTTTCTTGATAAAGCGCACATCGTTGGTCGCAACCAGCGGCGCGCCCAGCTTGTCGGCCAGGGCCACGGCGGCGTGCAGGTGTTCTTCGTCATTGGGGCGATTGGTGCGCTGGACTTCCAGGTAGAAGCGGTCGGGAAACACGTCCATCCACTCGCGGGCCAACACTTCGGCTTCCTGGGGGTTGCCGCCCAGCAGCGCGATACCGATCTCGCCCTCTTTGGCGGCCGAGAGCATGATCACGCCCTCACTCGCCTCAGCCACCCACTCACGCTCAATGATGATCGAGCCGTTGCGCTGGCCGTCGATAAAACCGCGCGAGATCAATTCGGTGAGGTTGCGATAACCCACGCCATTCATCGCCAGCAGGCTGATGCGGCTCAGGGGGTTATCCGGGTCTTTGTTCGACAGCCACAGGTCGGCGCCGCAAATCGGCTTGATGCCGGCGCCCATGGCGTTCTTGTAAAACTTGACCAGGGAACACATGTTGTTCTGATCGGTAACCGCCACCGCAGGCATGTTCATGCCCACCAGGGTTTTGACCAGCGGTTTGATCCGTACCAGGCCGTCGACCAGGGAGTATTCAGTGTGCAGGCGCAGGTGAACGAATGAAGCCGGCATAGTGATCCTGTCTAAAAACTTAGAAACAACAAGGCCCGGGATTGTACCGGGCCTTGAGCAAAACATCAGCCTCGCGACTAAACCTCGCTGAGACTCTCACGCGCCTCGTAAGCCTGACGGACCGGGGCGAACGAACGACGGTGGATCGGCGTCGGGCCCAGGCGAGCCAAGGCTTCCAGATGAACGGGCGTCGGGTAACCTTTATGACCACCGATGCCGTAGCCCGGATAGATCAATTCAAACGCCGCCATTTCGCGGTCGCGGCTGACTTTGGCCAGGATCGAGGCGGCGGCAATCGCCGGAACCTTGCTATCCCCTTTGACCACGGCTTCTGAAGGCATCGCCAGTTTGGGGCAGCGGTTGCCGTCGATCATCGCCATTTTCGGTGTGATGTGCAGCCCTTCAACGGCGCGCTGCATGGCCAGCATGGTGGCGTGAAGAATGTTCAGCTCATCGATCTCTTCGACTTCGGCCCGGGCGATGTGCCAGCTCAACGCTTTTTCGCAGATCTCGTCGTAGAGCTTTTCACGGCGCGCTTCGGTGAGTTTTTTCGAGTCATTGAGACCGAGGATCGGGCGATTTGGGTCGAGGATCACCGCCGCCGTCACCACCGCGCCACACAACGGGCCACGCCCCACTTCATCCACACCGGCGACCAGTGCGTCGGCGTGTGCGACCAGACTGAAATCCAGGCCCATTTGCGTGGTCATAAAGCGTCCTGTTTTTGCCCGATCAAGGTTAATACAGCATCGGCCGCCTGGTTCGATGCATCACGCCGCAGGGTGCGGTGGATGTCGTCAAAACCACGGGTCTGCTCTTCGCCGCCGTCGATCAAGGGTAGTAGGGTTTGTGCCAAGGCTTCGGGCGTTGCATCGTCCTGCAACAACTCCGGTACCAGCAGGCGTTGGGCCAGCAGGTTAGGCAAGGAGATGTAAGGGCTCTTGACCATGCGCTTGAGAATCCAGAACGTCAGCGGCGCCAGGCGATAAGCCACGACCATCGGGCGTTTGTACAGCAGCGCCTCCAGGGTCGCGGTGCCCGAGGCAATCAATACCGCATCACAGGCGGCAAGCGCCAGGTGCGACTGGCCATCGAGCAAGGTCAACGGCAGATTGCGGCCTTCGAGCAACGTCTCGATTTGCGCACGCCGTTGCGGGCTGGCGCAAGGTAATACGAAACGCACGCCTGGCTTCAGGGCTTGAAGGCGTTCGGCAGCCTCGAAAAACACACTGGCCAGACGCCCGACTTCGCCGCCACGACTGCCTGGCATCAATGCCACCAGCGGACCGTCAGGCAAGCCCAGCTGGGCGCGCGCGGCGGCGCGGTCAGCTTGTAGCGGGATGGTGTCGGCCAAGGTATGCCCGACAAACCGCACCGGTACGCCCTTCTCTTCGTAGAACCTGGCTTCGAACGGCAGCAAGGTCAGCATCAAGTCGCAGCCTTCGCGGATCTTCAGCACACGCTTCTGCCGCCACGCCCATACGGACGGGCTAACGTAATGCACGGTCTTGATGCCGGCCTGACGCAACTTGAGTTCGATATTGAGGGTGAAGTCCGGCGCATCGATGCCAATAAAGACGTCGGGCTTTTCTTCGATCAGGGTTTGAATCAGCAGCTTGCGGCGCGCCAGCAACTCACGCAGTCGGCCCAGCACCTCCACCAACCCCATGACCGACAGGCGCTCCATGGGAAAGTAGGATGTCAGACCTTCGGCCTGCATGAGCGGGCCGCCCACGCCAATAAACTCCACCGCTGGATGCTGGGCCTTGAGCGCCCGCATCAGGCCAGCGCCCAGGATATCGCCGGAAGCCTCACCGGCCACCAGCGCAATACGCAGAGTCGCCATGATCAGCGGGTGATGCCGCGCGTCGATGCCTGGATAGAGTCGCGGAACACCGCGACTTCCGGGAACAACGCTGCTGGCTCGGTCAGTTCAGTCAGTGCCTGCTCAACCGTCAGCCCCTGACGGTAAACCGTCTTATAGGCGCGGCGCAGAGCGTGAATCGCGTCTTCACTGAAACCGCGACGGCGCATGCCTTCGAAGTTCATGCTGCGGGCTTCGGCAGGGTTGCCGAACACCGTGACAAATGCCGGAACATCCTTGCCGATCGCGGTACCCATGCCGGAAAAGCTGTGGGCGCCGATATGGCAGTACTGGTGGACCAGGGTGAAGCCGGACAGGATCGCCCAATCGTCAACGTGCACATGGCCGGCCAGCGCCGTGTTGTTGACCAGGATGCAATGGTTGCCGATCACACTGTCATGGCCGATATGCGCATAGGCCATGATCAGATTGTGATCACCCAGCGTGGTTTCGGCACGATCCTGCACAGTGCCACGGTGAATGGTCACACCTTCACGGATGATGTTGTGATCACCGATTACCAGGCGTGTTTCTTCACCCTTGTACTTCATGTCCGGGGTGTCTTCGCCTACCGAGGAAAACTGGTAGATACGATTGTGTTTGCCAATGCGGGTCGGACCTTTGAGGATCACGTGTGGCCCGATGACAGTCCCCTCGCCGATTTCAACACCTGCGCCGATGATCGACCAAGGGCCGACCTCAACGTCGGCGGCCAGAACGGCCGACGGATCGATGATTGCGCGAGGGTCAATCAAACTCATAGTTTGCGTTCCGCACAGATGATCTCAGCGGAACACACCGGCTTGCCGTCCACCGAGGCCTGGCATTCGAACTTCCAGATCTGGCGCTTGCAGCTGATGAACTTGGCTTCCAGGATCAACTGGTCACCCGGAGTGACCGGGTTGCGAAAGCGCAGTTTGTCGGAGCCCACGAAATAGTAAAGCGTGCCGTCGGCAGGCTTGAGGTCGAGCATTTTGAAACCAAGGATACCGGCAGCCTGGGCCATCGCTTCGATAATCAGCACGCCCGGCATGATCGGATGCGCGGGGAAGTGACCATTGAAGAACGGTTCGTTGATGCTGACATTCTTGTAGGCACGAATGCGCTTTTCCTCGACATTGAGGTCCACTACACGGTCCACCAGCAGGAACGGGTAACGGTGAGGCAGGTATTCGCGAATCTCGTTGATGTCCATCATTTCGGGGGGAAGCCTGTAATAAAGATTGGGGGCGGGCGAACTAAACGCACGCCCCGCTAGCAAATCAAGGAGGCAGTCTAGCGGCTGTGCACACTTGATATGGAAATGGTATCAGCCTTCTGATGAAGCATTACCGCCAGGGGTCACGTCCTCGACACGCTTTTCGACCTGCTTGAGGCGTCGGGCCATGTCGTCGATCTTGCGCAAACGTGCCGCACTTTTGCGCCATTCAGCCGCAGGCTGCATGGCCGTACCGGAAGAGTAGGCACCCGGCTCGGTAATCGAGTGGGTCACCATGGTCATGCCGGTGATGAAGACGTTGTCGCAAACTTCAATATGCCCCACCAGCCCAACGCCACCGGCGAGCATGCAATGCTTGCCGATCTTGGTACTGCCGGAGATACCCACGCACGCCGCCATGGCGGTGTGATCGCCAATCTGCACGTTGTGGGCGATCTGGATCTGGTTGTCGAGCTTCACCCCGTTACCGAGCACGGTATCGGCCAAGGCCCCGCGATCTACAGCGGTGTTGACACCGATTTCCACGTCGTCGCCGATAAATACGCCGCCGACCTGGGCAATTTTGTGCCAGATGCCTTTGGCGTTGGCAAAACCGAAACCTTCGCCACCGATCACTGCGCCTGACTGAATGACAACCCGCTCACCAATACGCACGTCGTGATAAAGGGTAACGCGAGGCGCCAGCCAACCATCGACGCCGATTTCGCAACGCGCACCGATAAAGCAATGCGCGCCCACCGTGACGCCGGCAGCAATGCGCGCACCACTCTCGATCACGGCAAACGCGCCAATGCTGGCCGCAGGGTCAACCTGAGCATCATCGGCGATCACGGCCGACGGGTGAATACCAGCCGCCGCCTTGGGTTTGGGATCGAACAGGTGCGACGCCCGGGCATACGCCAGGTACGGGTCGGCAACCACCAGCGCATCCCCGGTAAACCCTTCGGCGTCAGCGGCCTTCAGCAACACGGCTGCGGCTTGGCTGTCGACCAGGTATTTACGGTATTGGGGATTTGCGAGGAAGCTCAACTGAGCTGGGCCAGCCTCCTGCAAGGTGGCTAGCCCAGTGATTTCTTTCTCCTTGGAGCCACGCAAGGTGGCCCCCAGGAACTCGGCCAACTCGCCGAGCTTGATAGTCGCGGTCATGGCTTACTTCAGCTGGTTCATGCGCTCGATCACCTGACGGGTGATGTCGTATTGAGGCTTGACGTCAATCACGGCGCCGCGCTCGAACACCAGGTCAAAGGCACCTTTCTTGATGACTTCTTCCACAGCGCTGTCGAGCTTAGGCTTGAGCTGCTTGAGCATTTCACGGTCAGCAACGGCTTTGGCTTCGTTCAGTTCCTTGGACTGGAACTGGTAGTCGCGGGCCTTTTGCTTGAATTCAAGCTCCAGACGCTCACGCTCGCCTTGCTGCATTTTGTCGCCACCGGCTACCAGCCGATCCTGGATACCCTTGGCACTGCTTTCCAGAGTCTTGAGCTTGGTCAGTTGCGGACCGAACTTCTTCTCGGCATCCACGGCGTAACGCTTGGCCGCGTCGGATTCCAGCAGGGCCATCTGATAGTTCAGGACGGCGATTTTCATTTCGGCGAAGGCCGGTGTGGTTACCAGCACGGTGGCCAGCAGAACCAATTGAGTCAACTTACGCACGATGTACTCCTACAGAATCCGTTGTCGTTATCTTGGGTCAGACGCTTAGAACGTCTGGCCGAGGGAGAATTGGAAAATCTGGGTTTCAGCGTTATCCGGTTTCTTGATCGGCATGGCCAGAGCAAAGCTCAATGGGCCAAGCGCGGTCACCCACGTCACGCCAACACCTACGGAGCTGGCGAGGTTGGCCAGACTGACGTCGTTGCACTGGGTTTGGGACACAGAACCAGGACCAGGAACAGGAGCCGGGTTGTTGACCTGTTGGCACTTGGAGTCGAACACGTTACCCACGTCCCAGAAGACCGAAGTACGCAGCGAACGCTGATCTTTGACGAATGGCAGCGGGAACAGAAGCTCAGCACCACCCTGGATCAGTACGTTACCACCGAATGCCAGAGCGTCATTGTTGGAATCAGCAAGCGTGCCTTGGTTACCGGTTACGCCTTGACCACGACTCGGCGTACCACGCGGGCCCAAGGTACTGTCCTTGAAGCCACGAACCGAGTTGAAACCGCCTGCATAGTAGTTCTCATAGAACGGCAGACCACTGGTCGAACCATAACCGTCGCCATAACCCAATTCGGTGTGCAGGCGCACGGTGTAGTTGTCGCTCAGCGGCTGGAACAACTGGCCACGGTAGTCGAGCTTGAAGAACGACAGGTCGCTGCCCGGCGTGGTGGCTTCAGCAGTCAGGCTTTGGGAATGGCCACGTGTCGCCAGCACACCTTTGTTCAGGGTCGATTCCGACCAGCCAACCGACGCCTTGAAGTTCAGGAACTGGTCACCTTCACGGCGCACGAAGTCGAAAATCTCATCCGTGGTGTACACACCGGTCTTGATTTTGTCCTGTTGCGCAGTAAAACCGAAGGTCAGACGCGAAGTCTCACTGATCGGGTAACCGATGTTGACACCGGCGCCGAGGCTGTCGATCGCGTAGCTGGCAACGTCAACGTTCAGGTCTTTGTAGTCGGTGGTGCGATAGAAGGCGTTGTAGCCCAGGCTCACACCGTCAGCTGTCCAGTAGGGGTCGACATAACCGAAGTTATAGCGGCTCTGGTATTCGCTTCGGGTCAGGCCGATGGAGACCTTGTTACCGGTACCGAGGAAGTTGTTCTGGGTGATCGAACCACCGAGGATCAGACCGGCACTCTGTGCAAAACCGACGCTGGCAGTGATCGAACCCGAGGCCTGTTCTTCAACGGCGTAGTTCACGTCAACCTGGTCATCCACACCCGGTACGGCCGGGGTTTCGACGTTGACTTCCTTAAAGAAGCCCAGGCGCTCAAGACGGGTCTTGGACTGGTCGATCAGGTAAGTCGACGCCCAGCCACCTTCCATCTGACGCATCTCACGGCGCAGCACTTCGTCCGCAGACTTGGTGTTGCCACGGAAGTTGATGCGGTTCACGTAGGCACGCTTGCCTGGGTCGACAACGAAGGTGATGTCCACGGTGTGGTCTTCGTCGTGCGGGGTCGGCACGCCGTTGACGTTGGCGAAGGTATAGCCTTCGTTACCCAGGCGACGGGTGATCAGTTCGGACGTGGTGGTCATCAGCTTGCGCGAGAACACCTGGTCTTTCTGCACCAGCAACAGCGACTTCACCTGGTCTTCAGGGACTTTCAGGTCGCCGCTGAGCTTGACGTCACGCACGGTGTATTTCTCACCTTCGTTGACGTTGACGGTGATGTAGACGTGTTTCTTGTCCGGGGTGATGGACACCTGGGTCGAAGCGATATCCATGTTGATATAGCCACGGTCCAGGTAGTAGGAACGCAGACGTTCCAGGTCACCGGAGAGTTTTTCACGGGCGTACTTGTCATCGTTCTTGAAGAACGACAGCCAGTTGGTGGTCTTGAGTTCGAACAGGTCGATCAGGTCGTCATCAGCAAACTTGGTGTTCCCCACCACGTTGATGTGCTGGATCGCCGCCACGGTGCCTTCGTTGATCTTGACCTTGAGGCCAACACGGTTACGAGGCTGCGGAATCACTTCGGTTTCCACGGACGCGGAATAGCGACCCTGGGCGACGTACTGACGTTGCAGTTCGTTACGCACACCCTCGAGGGTGGCGCGCTGGAAGATCTCGCCTTCGGCCAGGCCGGATTGCTTGAGACCCTTCATCAAGTCTTCAGTGGAGATCGCCTTGTTACCCTCGATCTCGATACTGGCGACGGAAGGTCGCTCAACGACAGTAATGACCAGGACGTTACCTTCGCGACCCAGTTGGATATCTTGAAAGAACCCGGTTTTGAACAGCGCACGAGTGGATTCCACCAGGCGACGATCATCCGCCTGTTCCCCGACGTTCAACGGCAAGGCACCAAAGACGCTACCGGCGGAAACCCGCTGGAGGCCGTTGACGCGAATATCGGAGATAGTGAAGGACTCGGCGTGAACTTCGGCGATCATCAATACGGTGAGAACCGCAGTTAGCAGCAGACGTTTCATGAAGTCCTTTCTTATTCCAACTGGCAATAAACAAACTGCCGCAAAATGCGGCAGATTCGCAATTCAGCGAAGCGTTACAGTCGTCCCAGATCGTTGACCAGAGCTAACAACATCACTCCAACCACCAAACTGATACCGATCTGTATCCCCCAACCCTGCACCCGATCCGACAAGGGGCGACCACGCACCCACTCGACCAGATAAAACAACAGATGCCCCCCATCCAATACTGGAATGGGCAGCAAATTCAGAACTCCAAGGCTAATACTCAGATAAGCCAGGAAATTCAGGAAATCCGCGACACCCGACTGGGCAGAAGCGCCCGCCACTTTAGCAATGGTTATCGGTCCACTCAAGTTTTTTACCGAGAGCTCGCCGAACAACATTTTCTTGAGCGATTCGAGGGTCAGCACACTCATGGTCCAAGTGCGTTTTGCACCCTCGCCAATCGCCGCCAACGGCCCGAAGCTGACCTCCCGCACCATCGAGGGTGGCCAGTCGACACCTTTCACCCCGGCACCCAGGTAACCCCCAGCGGCCTTGGCTTCCCCGCGTACCGCCAGGGTCACAGGGACGTCGATTTGAGCACCATCGCGCTCAACTTTCAGCACAATTTTGGTATCAGGGCGTACACGCACCAGATCAACCACTTGCTGCCAGTCGCCCAGCGCCTGGCCATCAAGGGCCAACAAACGGTCGCCGGTTTTCAGACCTGCGGCTTGCGCCGGGCCTTTCGGATCCAGCTCAGCCAGCACCGGCGGCAAGGCCGGGCGCCAAGGCCGAATCCCCAGCGACTTGATCGGATCAGGCTCATCTGCGCCCTTGAGCCAGTGATCCAGGGCCAGGGCGCGAGGCGTCTCGGCGGTGGAATCCTGTTCGCGCACCACCACATTAATGGTGCCGCTTTCACCCATGCGGCGTACCAGCTGTAAATTGACCGCGCCCCACCCCGTGGTCGATTCGCCATCAATGGAAACAATTTCCTGCCCTGCGACCAGACCGGCCTTGGCCGCCATGCTGTCCGCTTCGACCGCGCCGATGACCGGGCGCACCTGCTGGCTGCCCATCATGGCCAAGACCCAGAAGAACACCATCGCCAAGAGGAAGTTGGCGATCGGACCGGCAGCCACAATCGCGATACGCTGACGAACGGTCTTGCGATTAAAGGACTGGTCCAATTGATCAGCCGGCACTTCGCCTTCACGCTCATCGAGCATTTTGACGTAGCCACCCAGCGGAATGGCCGCAATTACGAATTCGGTGCCACGACGATCGTGCCAACGCAGCAACGGCATGCCGAAACCGACGGAAAAGCGCAGTACCTTGACGCCGCAACGACGCGCCACCCAAAAGTGGCCGAATTCGTGGAAGGTGACCAGCACACCCAGAGCAACCAGGGTGCCGACAATCATGTAGAGCGCACTCATCTAATTTCTCCGCATTCCAATCCAGTGCCTGAAGGCTCAAACCTGCCCACAGGCTAACGCGCGTTGCGGTTCAACCATTGCTCGGCCAGGGCACGGGCCTTTGCATCGGCCTCGAACACTGCACCCAAATCTTCCACTGCCACAACGGGCTCAAGGCTCAAAACCTCCTCGATGATACTCGGGATCTGCGGGAAGCGAATACGCCCGTCAAGAAACGCCGCCACAGCCACCTCGTTAGCCGCATTAAGCATCGCCGGCGCACTGTTGCCCGCCTCTGCTGCTTGCCGCGCCAAACGCAGGCACGGGAAGCGTTGTTCGTCCGGCGCCTCGAAGTCCAGGCGCGCAACGGCGAACAGGTCCAACGGCGCGACCCCCGAGTCAATCCGCTCCGGCCAGGCCAGGGCATTGGCGATCGGCGTGCGCATGTCCGGGTTACCCAACTGCGCCAGCACCGAGCCGTCCACATAGTCGACCAGGGAATGAATCACACTTTGCGGATGGATCACCACTTCAACCTGATCCGGCCGAGCGTCGAACAACCAGCACGCCTCGATCAACTCCAGGCCTTTGTTCATCATGCTCGCCGAGTCCACGGAAATCTTGCGCCCCATGGACCAGTTCGGGTGTGCACAGGCCTGATCAGGCGACACGTGCTCCAGATCAGCCAGTGGAGTTTGCCGGAACGGGCCACCGGATGCCGTAAGAAGAATCCGCCGCACACCCACCTGGCTCAAGCCGCGGGCAAAATCGCCGGGCATGCACTGGAAAATTGCGTTGTGCTCACTGTCGAGGGGCAGCAACACCGCGCCGCTCTTGCGTACCGCCTGCATAAAGAGCGTGCCGGACATGACCAGCGCTTCTTTATTGGCCAGCAGGATCTTCTTGCCGGCACCCACCGCTGCCAGCGTCGGGCGCAAACCCGCTGCGCCGACGATGGCCGCCACCACGGTGTCCACCTCGGCATCGGCCGACACCTGGCACAGCCCTTCCTCACCCACCAGCACCTGCGTAGCCAGCCCGGCAGCCTGCAACTGTTGCTGCAAGCCACGTGCTGCCGCCACTTCAGGCACTACGGCAAAGCGCGGCGTATGACGCACGCACAGGGCCAGCAGCTCGGCCAAACGGGTGAACCCGGTCAAGGCAAACACCTGATAACGGTCAGGATGGCGAGCGATCACATCCAGGGTGCTCAACCCCACCGAGCCGGTTGCCCCCAGCACGGTCACCTGTTGCAGGCGGCTCACGAAGCCGTCATCCACAACAGCACTGCAAAGATCGGGATAGCAGCGGTAAGGCTATCGATACGATCCAGCACGCCGCCATGGCCCGGCAGCAGGTTGCTGCTGTCCTTGATCCCGGCCTGGCGCTTGAACATGCTTTCAGTCAGGTCGCCCACCACCGAGATGAACACCACGACCGCCGTACCCAGCAGGGCCAGGAGTATTTCCTTCACCGACCAGTCGCGCACAACACCCACTACGAGCGTGATCAACAAGGTCAACGCCAAGCCGCCGTAGACGCCTTCCCAGCTCTTGCCGGGACTGACAGCCGGGGCCAGCTTGCGCTTGCCGAAGGCGCGACCAGAGAAGTAGGCGCCAATATCGGCGCCCCACACCAACACCATCACCGCCATGATCAGCCAGTTGCCCATCGGTGCATTCTTGATTTCCACCAGGCCTTGCCAGGCCGGCAGCAAAATCAACAAGCCAATCACCAATTTGCTGGCAACACTGGACCAATGGCCACTGGTGCGCGGAAAGGTCAGCACCAGGAAGGTCGCGAGCGCCCACCACAGCACCGCAGCGCCCAATACCCAAGGCACCACGATGCTCGACAGGGTATGCATCAGAAACAGCAACAGCGCTACAACAGCGGCGTAGACCACGCGTGGCAATTGCGCATTAAAGCCCGCCAGACGCGCCCACTCCCAGGCACCCAGGGTCACGACCACGCCGATAAACAGCGCAAAGCCGGAACCGTCGAGCAGGAAAAACCCACACAAGGCGATCGGCAGCAGGATCAGTGCGGTGATGATTCGTTGTTTAAGCATTTAAACCCGGGCTCCAGCTTCGATCTGCTCGCTCGTTTTACCGAAGCGGCGCTGACGGGAAGCGAAATCGGCCAGTGCATTACGCATGGCATCGTGTTTGAAGTCCGGCCAGAACAGGTCGGAGAAGTACAGCTCGGTGTAGGCCAACTGCCACAACAGGAAGTTGCTGATGCGGTGCTCGCCACCGGTGCGGATACACAGGTCCGGCAACGGCAGGTCACCGGTCACCAGGCAGGTTTGCAACAATTCGGGCGTGATGTCGTCGGGCCGCAGGTGCCCGGCCTGTACTTCGCGAGCCAGGCGCTGCGCGGCCTGGGCGATATCCCACTGGCCGCCATAGTTGGCCGCGATCTGCAGTACAAAACGGTTGCTGCCAGCGGTGATGGCTTCAGCTTCGCGCATGGCCGCCTGCAGCTCCGGATGAAACCGCGAACGGTCACCGATGATACGCAGGCTGATGTTGTTGTCGTTGAGGCGCTTGGCCTCACGACGCAAAGCCTTGAAGAACAGGTCCATCAAGGCGCTGACTTCTTCGGCCGGCCGTTGCCAGTTCTCACTGGAGAAGGCAAACAGGGTCAACACTTCGACCTTGGCCTCGGCACATACCTCAATCACCGCGCGCACTGCATCGACACCCGCTTTATGCCCGGCGACACCCGGCATAAAGCGTTTTTTCGCCCAGCGATTATTCCCGTCCATGATGATCGCGACATGGCGCGGCACCACAGAGGGCACAGTCTGCTTGGTCTTTTCCATGAAGGTGTCCTGACCCCTTATACGGCCATCAGGTCCTTTTCTTTCTCCTCGAAGGCCTTGGTGATCTTGCCTTCGAAATCCTTGATCAGCTTGTCGATATCAGCAGCAGCACGACGCTCTTCGTCTTCACTGATTTCTTTATCCTTGACCAGCTTCTTCAGCTCACCCATGGCATCACGGCGAATGTTTCGCATGGCAACCCGTGCATCCTCAGCCGCAGCGCTCGCCTGCTTGGTGAAGCCCTTACGGGTTTCTTCGGTCAGGGCCGGCATGGAGATCAACAGCAACTCGCCCAGGTTGGTCGGGTTGAGGTTCAAGCCAGCGCTCTGGATGGCCTTGTCGACAGCGCCGAGCATGTTGCGCTCAAAAGCCACGACTTGCAGGGTGCGCGAGTCTTTTACGGTGATATTGGCTACCTGAGTGATGGAGGTATCTGCGCCGTAGTACGGCACCATCACACTACCCAGGATGCTTGGGTGAGCCTTGCCGGTACGAATCTGGCCAAATGCATGGGCCAGAGACTCCAGGGATTTCTGCATACGCTCTTGAGCGTCTTTCTTGATTTCGTTGATCATTGTTGGCCTTCCTCGATCAGAGTCCCTTCCGCGCCGCCGTGTACGATATTCAGCAGGGCGCCGGGCTTGTTCATGTTAAATACGCGCAGCGGCATCTTGTGGTCGCGGCACAGGCAAATAGCCGTCAGGTCCATCACACCCAGCTTGCGATCCAGCACTTCATCGTAGGTCAGATGATCGAACTTCTCGGCATGCGGGTCTTTGAATGGGTCGGCAGTATAGACGCCGTCTACCTTGGTGGCCTTGAGCACCACGTCAGCATCGATTTCGATGGCACGCAGGCAGGCAGCCGAATCGGTCGTGAAGAACGGGTTACCCGTGCCTGCGGCAAAGATCACGACTTCCTTGGCGTTCAGGTGGCGCATGGCTTTGCGACGATCATAATGATCAGTCACACCAACCATGGAAATAGCCGACATCACGATGGCCGAGATATTGGCGCGCTCCAGGGCGTCGCGCATGGCCAGGGCGTTCATCACAGTGGCCAGCATGCCCATGTGGTCGCCAGTGACCCGGTCCATACCGGCAGCACTCAGTGCCGCGCCACGGAACAGGTTACCGCCGCCAATCACCAGGCCGACTTGAACGCCGATGCCGACCAGTTGGCCGACTTCGAGCGCCATGCGGTCGAGCACCTTGGGATCGATCCCGAACTCTTCCGAGCCCATCAGGGCCTCGCCGCTGAGCTTGAGTAGAATGCGTTTATAGCGAGCCTGATAACCACTGCCCTGCTGAGCCATTGCGAATCTCTCCTGCGGCGTATTTTTTAAAAATTCTTGGCGAGCCGTTTACGGCTTGCATTCACTCTAGCTGGACGCTATTACAGCGCCATCGGAACACGGCTTTGTAAGCCAGTTCCGAAAGGAAGCCAAATAAAAATTGGCCTTCCCATTTGAAAAGAGGCTGCGCGCGTGAGCGGGCAGCCTCTTTCGGCGACAGTTGAAAACTGTCTTACTGCTTGGCGGCAGCCAGCTGGGCAGCAACTTCTTCAGCGAAGTTGTCGACCGGCTTCTCGATGCCCTCGCCTACTTTGTAGTAGGTGAAGGAAACGATTTCAGCACCGGCTTTCTTGGCCAGTTCGCCAACCTTGATTTCAGGGTTCTTGACGAACGCCTGCTCAACCAGGCTCGCTTCAGCCAGGAACTTGCTGATACGGCCTTTGATCATGTTTTCAACGATGTTTTCCGGCTTGCCGGCGATCTTGTCAGCGTTGAGGCTCAGGAACACGGCTTTTTCGCGTTCGATTGCGTCAGCGGACACTTCCGATGGCAGCAGGAATTCCGGGTTGCTGGCCGCTACGTGCATAGCGATGTCTTTTGCCAGCTCAACGTCGCCGCCTTTCAGGGCAACTACGACGCCGATTTTGTTACCGTGCAGGTAACCACCAACAACATCGCCTTCAACGCGAGTCAGGCGACGGATGTTGACGTTTTCGCCAACCTTGCCGACCAGTACCAGGCGATCAGCTTCTTGAGCTTCGATCAACGGCTCAACGGTAGTGAGCTTGTCGTCGAATGCTTTCTTGACGCTGGCAGCAACGAATGCCTTGAAGTCGTCCTGCAGAGCCAGGAAGTCGGTCTGGGAGTTCACTTCCAGCAGAACGGCAGCCTTGCCGTCTTCAACCAGAGCGATAGCGCCTTCAGCAGCAACGTTGCCTGCTTTCTTGGCAGCCTTGATAGCGCCGGAAGCACGCATGTCATCAATGGCTTTTTCGATGTCGCCGCCAGCCTTGGTCAAGGCCTTTTTGCAATCCATCATGCCTTCGCCGGTACGCTCACGCAGTTCTTTAACCAACGCTGCAGTAATCTCTGCCATTTCAAAATCCTCTTGGATAGGTTTTCAACCATTCCACCCGATCAAACGGGCGATCAATTCTTCCCGAATCACCCTTGTAGGCCGCTGCACGTTACAGAAGTTGTAGCTGCGCTGCCGACAAATGGTTTTCGAGGTGGCAAAAAGGGGGCCAAGCCCCCTTTTTGCTTACTGAGTCAACGCCAGGGCGCTAATTACTCAGCGGCAGCTACCGGAGCTTCTTCAACGAACTGCTCGGTACCACCAGCAACGTGGTTGCGACCACGGATTACAGCGTCAGCCATCGAACCCATGTACAGCTGGATAGCGCGGATTGCGTCATCGTTGCCTGGGATGATGTAGTCAACGCCTTCCGGGCTGCTGTTGGTATCGACTACGCCGATAACCGGGATGCCCAGCTTGTTGGCTTCGGTGATCGCGATGCGCTCGTGATCAACGTCGATAACGAACAGTGCGTCAGGCAGACCGCCCATGTCCTTGATACCACCCAGGGAACGATCGAGCTTTTCCAGGTCACGGGAGCGCATCAGCGCTTCTTTCTTGGTCAGCTTGGCGAAAGTACCGTCTTCGGCTTGCACTTCAAGGTCACGCAGACGCTTGATGGAAGCACGGATGGTTTTGAAGTTGGTCAGCATGCCGCCCAACCAGCGGTGATCGACGTACGGCGAACCGCAACGTGCTGCTTCTTCAGCAACGATCTTGCCAGCGGAACGCTTGGTGCCGACGAACAGGATCTTGTTTTTGCCCTGGGCCAGACGCTCTACGAAAGTCAGAGCTTCGTTGAACATTGGCAGGGTTTTTTCAAGGTTGATAATGTGGATCTTGTTACGCGCGCCGAAAATGTATTTACCCATTTTCGGGTTCCAGTAACGGGTCTGGTGACCGAAGTGCACACCGGCCTTCAGCATATCGCGCATGTTGACTTGGGACATGATAGTTCCTTAATAAGTCGGGTTTGGCCTCCACGTATCCCAATGACCAACCAGCGGCATCAAGGCCTCCGGCACCCAGGTCATCGTGTCGACACGTGTGTGGATTTAAGCTTTGCGGGGTATCCCCGGAAAGCGGCGCATTTTATACCACACGAAGGACGAAAACGAAACCTGCAATCACATTTGCCAGCAACCGTGTTCGTGTAACCCCTTGAATAGAGCCGACATACCCCTACTCTATAGAGAGATGCGATTATCAGAGGATCATGATTTGACGCCATCGTCTGTTAGAATCGCGTTTTTTGAGGCTTGTGCGAATTTCGTAACCATTTGTCGCACGCCCGTAAACCGTATTGATTTCAGCGCGTCGCGCTAGAGAGAGCCTGTATGACCGTTAGTTTGAAAACCGCCGAAGACATCGCCGGCATGCGCATTGCCGGCAAACTGGCTGCCGACGTGCTGGAAATGATTGCCGAGCATGTCAAGCCAGGCGTCACCACCGACACTCTGAACCAGATCTGCCACGACTATATAGTCAACGTGCAAAAGGCCATCCCTGCCCCACTGAACTACAAGGGCTTCCCCAAATCGATCTGCACCTCGGTCAACCACGTGGTCTGCCACGGGATTCCAGGCGACAAGCCGTTGAAGGACGGCGACACCCTGAACATCGACGTCACCGTGATCAAGGACCGCTATTTCGGCGATACCAGCCGTATGTTCCACGTCGGCAACGTGCCGGTCTGGGCTGAGCGCCTGTCCCAGGTCACCCAGGAATGCATGTACAAGGCCATCGAGATCGTAAAACCTGGTTGCCGCCTGGGCGATATCGGTGAAGTGATCCAGAAGCACGCAGAAAAGAACGGCTTTTCGGTGGTGCGCGAATTCTGCGGCCACGGTATCGGCACCGTATTCCACGAAGAACCACAGATCCTGCACTACGGCCGCGCCGGCACCGGCATGGAGCTCAAGGCAGGCATGACCTTCACCATCGAGCCAATGATCAACCAGGGCAAAGCCGACACCAAGGTGCTGGGCGACGGTTGGACCGCCATCACCAAGGACCGCAAGCTCTCGGCCCAGTGGGAACATACCCTGCTGGTCACCGAAACCGGCTACGAGATCTTCACCCTGCGCGCAGACGACACGATCCCTCGCGTTTCGGCGTGATGGTTGCCTCGGTTTTCCAGCTACACCGTTGTGACTGACTCAATAGACAGATAGGAAAGCCGATCGATGCCCCAGGTGGACCCCGAACTCTTCGACCGTGGCCAGTTCCAGGCCGAACTGGCCCTGAAGGCAAGCCCCATCGCCGCCTTCAAGAAGGCTATCCGCCAGGCCCGCGAGGTGCTCGATGAGCGCTTTCGCAGCGGCCGGGACATTCGTCGGCTGATCGAGGACCGCGCCTGGTTCGTCGACAATATCCTGCAAAAAGCCTGGGAGCAGTTCAGTTGGAGCGAAGACGCCGACATCGCCCTGGTAGCGGTCGGCGGCTACGGTCGAGGTGAGTTGCACCCCTACTCCGACATCGACCTGCTGATCCTGCTGGACAGTGCCGATCATGAGATCTTTCGCGATTCCATCGAGCGTTTTCTGACGCTGTTGTGGGACATCGGCCTGGAGGTCGGCCAGAGCGTGCGCTCGGTGGACGAATGCGCCGAAGAGGCACGCGCCGACCTCACCGTCATCACTAACCTGATGGAAAGCCGCACCATCGCCGGGCCGGAACGCCTGCGCCAGCGCATGCTGGAGGTCACCAGCACCGCGCATATGTGGCCAAGCAAGGAGTTCTTCCTGGCCAAGCGTGCCGAGCAAAAAGCCCGGCACCACAAGTACAACGACACCGAATACAACCTGGAACCCAACGTCAAAGGCTCGCCGGGCGGGCTGCGCGACATCCAGACCATCTTATGGGTGGCCCGCCGCCAGTACGGCACCCTCAACCTGCGCGCCTTGGCCGGTGAAGGCTTTCTGGTCGAGAGCGAAAATGCGCTGCTGGCCTCGTCCCAGGAGTTCCTGTGGAAGGTGCGATACGCCCTGCACATGCTCGCCGGGCGCTCCGAAGACCGCCTGCTGTTCGACCACCAGCGCTCCATCGCCACCCTGCTGGGGTTTGAAGGCGAGGACGCGAAAACCAGCATCGAAAGCTTCATGCAGCAGTATTACCGCGTGGTCATGAGCATTGCCCAGCTCAGCGACCTGATCATCCAGCACTTCGAAGAGGTGATCCTGGCGCCGGAAGACGAAGCCCCGCCGCAGCCGATCAACTCGCGCTTCCAACTGCACGACGGCTATATTGAGGCGCGCAACGACAATGTATTCCGTCGCACGCCGTTCGCCATGCTGGAAATCTTTGTGCTGATGGCCCAGCAGCCGGAAATCAAAGGCGTGCGCGCCGATACCATCCGCCTGCTGCGGGAAAACCGTCACCTGATCGACGATGATTTTCGCAACGACATCCGTAACACCAGCCTGTTTATCGAACTGTTCAAGTGCAAGATCGGCATTCACCGCAACCTGCGGCGCATGAACCGTTACGGCATCCTCGGCCGCTACCTGCCGGAGTTCGGCTTTATCGTCGGGCAGATGCAGCACGACCTGTTCCACATCTATACCGTCGACGCCCACACCCTCAATTTGATCAAACACCTGCGCAAGTTGCAGTACACCCAGGTGTCAGAAAAATTCCCGCTGGCCAGTAAACTCATGGCCAAGCTACCCAAACCCGAACTGATCTATCTGGCCGGCCTGTACCACGACATTGGCAAAGGCCGGCATGGCGACCACTCTGAAGTCGGCGCGGTCGATGCCGAAGCCTTCTGCCAGCGCCACCAATTGCCGCAGTGGGACAGCCGCCTGATCGTGTGGCTGGTGCAGAACCACCTGGTGATGTCGACGACCGCGCAGCGCAAGGACCTGTCCGACCCGCAGGTGATCCACGACTTTGCCGGGATCGTCGGTGATGAAACCCGCCTCGACTATCTTTACGTGCTGACCGTCTCCGACATCAACGCCACCAACCCGACACTGTGGAATTCCTGGCGCGCCAGCCTGTTGCGCCAGCTCTACACCGAGACCAAGCGCGCGCTGCGCCGTGGCCTGGAAAACCCGGTGGACCGCGAGGAGCAGATCCGCCGCACCCAAAGCGCGGCCCTGGATATCCTCGTGCGCGGCGGCAACGACCCGGATGACGTCGAGCAGCTATGGTCGCAACTGGGCGATGATTACTTCCTGCGCCACACCGCCGGCGACGTGGCCTGGCACAGTGACGCGATCCTGCAACAGCCGGCCGACGGCGGCCCACTGGTGCTGATCAAGGAAACCACCCAGCGCGAATTCGAGGGCGGCACGCAGATCTTCATCTACGCGCCGGACCAGCACGACTTCTTCGCCGTAACCGTGGCCGCCATGGACCAGCTCAACCTGAACATCCATGATGCGCGGGTTATCACCTCCAGCAGCCAGTTCACCCTCGACACCTACATTGTGCTCGACACCGACGGTGACTCGATCGGCGACAACCCGGTGCGCGTGAAAAAGATCCGCGAAGGCCTTACCGAGGCCCTGCGCAACCCTGATGACTACCCGACCATCATCCAGCGCCGGGTGCCGCGCCAGCTCAAGCACTTTGCGTTTGCGCCCCAGGTGACCATTTCCAACGACGCCCAGCGCCCAGTGACCGTGCTGGAACTCAGCGCACCGGACCGCCCAGGCTTGCTGGCGCGCATCGGCGGGATCTTCCTGGAGTTCGACCTGTCGCTGCAAAACGCCAAGATTGCGACCCTGGGGGAACGCGTGGAAGACGTGTTCTTCATTACCGACGCCGACAACCAGCCGCTGTCCGACCCGCAGCTGTGCCTGCGTTTGCAGGAAGCCATCGTGCAGCAATTGAGCGTGAGCCAGGAACCGGGTGTCGAGCTGACCAGACTGACCATTTGATTTTTAACTTCCCAGTGGGCACGGTCCCTGTGGGAGCTGGCTTGCCTGCGATGCGGGCGCCGCGGTGCATCTGGTACACCGCAGCGATGTGATCGCAGGCAAGCCAGCTCCCACAAAAGGCCGCACTCATCTTGATCGAGGCTTACATGAACAACGCCCTGAACCAGCTCCAGCCCTACCCGTTCGAAAAACTGCGCGCCCTGCTCGGCAGCGTTACACCGAACCCGGATAAACGCCCGATCGCGCTGTCCATCGGCGAGCCGAAGCACAAATCCCCGGCCTTCGTAGCCAAGGCCCTGGCGGATAACCTCGACCAGATGGCGGTGTACCCGACCACCCTGGGCATCCCGGCCCTGCGCGAGGCCATCGGCGCCTGGTGCGAACGGCGCTTCAACGTGCCCAAAGGTTGGCTCGACCCGGCGCGCAACATTTTGCCGGTCAACGGCACCCGCGAGGCGCTGTTTGCCTTCACACAAACCGTGGTCAACCGCGCTGACGATGCACTGGTGGTCAGCCCCAACCCGTTCTATCAGATCTATGAAGGCGCTGCGTTCCTGGCCGGGGCCAAGCCGCATTACCTGCCGTGCCTGAACAGCAATGGTTTCAACCCGGACTTCGACGCCGTTTCGCCAGACATCTGGAAACGCTGCCAGATCCTGTTCCTGTGCTCACCCGGCAACCCGACCGGCGCGCTGATCCCGGTCGAGACCCTGAAAAAGCTCATCGCCCTGGCCGACGAGTATGACTTCGTGATCGCCGCCGACGAGTGCTACAGCGAGCTGTACTTCGACGAACAGACCCCGCCGCCAGGCCTGCTCAGCGCCTGTGTCGAACTGGGCCGCCAGGACTTCAAGCGTTGCGTGGTGTTCCACAGCCTGTCCAAGCGCTCCAACCTGCCAGGCCTGCGCTCGGGTTTCGTGGCTGGCGATGCCGATATCCTCAAGGCCTTCCTGCTGTACCGCACCTATCACGGTTGCGCGATGCCGGTGCAAACCCAGCTGGCCAGCATTGCTGCCTGGCAGGATGAAGCTCACGTATTGGCCAACCGTGACCTGTATCGGGAGAAATTCGACGCCGTGCTGGCGATTCTCAAGCCGGTGCTGGATGTACAAGCCCCAGACGGCGGCTTCTATCTGTGGCCGAATGTGAAGGGCGACGATGCCGCGTTCTGCCGTGACTTGTTCGTGGAAGAACACGTGACCGTAGTGCCGGGTTCGTATCTGTCGCGCGAAGTCGACGGCTTCAACCCTGGCGCCGGTCGCGTACGCCTGGCGCTGGTTGCGCCGTTGTCGGAGTGTGTGGAAGCGGCGGAACGGATTCGGGACTTCATAAACCGTCGCTGAACACCCCACAATGCCCGCACTGTAATAAAGTGCGGGCAGCGCCACACGATCGACACTGCGCTGCATAAGTAGCCATTTGCTTAAAAACGATAATCGGTGGAATCCTATCAACGACAAGTGCCACTCAATGTTCATTAACGTCTTGAACAATGTAGGCATGGCACGATGACAAACCTGAGCACAGCAACTCTCGGTTTCACCTCCACACGCACTCACGACATTGATATATATCAAGCGCCCCCGGATAAATCCCACTCAAGAAAAACCCGCGCTGTTTCAGCACCCGACAAATACTGGCCGCAAAATTCCACGCTGAAGATTGCTGTCTATGATGCCGACGAAGAAGCACTGGAGCACATAAAAAAGGCTGCGAATCTTTGGCTGTCGCATATCAACCTGACCTTTGAATTTGTTTCAGGGGAAGAGGGAGATATACGCATCGCGCTGGACTATGGGGAGACTCAATCAGGCAGCTCTGCACTTGGAACCGACGCGCAAAAGGTACCCCTCTACCTACCGACCATGGTGTTGCCAAACCCTTACGACAACCCAAGATTCGAAGCCATTGCAGCCCATGAGTTCGGGCATGCCCTAGGGTTGCATCACGAACATAAACACCCCAATAGAACGATTGATTTTAATACGCCAACCATCTACAGACACTTTAAAGGCCATGGATCGAATGAAGCCATCCATAAAGACATTCTCCAGCGCCTCACTGGAAAAAACGTCGCTGCCTCCAAATACGATAGAAACTCAATCATGCATTACGGCTTCACCAGAGACGAACTATGGAAGCAGCCGGCAATCCCTTGGCCCACCCGATTGACAGAACTGGATAAGTCTTTCATAGCCGAGCAGTACCCCAAACCTTAAGGCACCGCGGTGTGGACAACTACTTCATCACACCCAGATTCGCCTCACTCATATCCAGATCCGCCAGGACCTCGCGCAACACGTCATCACCAATCTGGTGATGACGGCTCAGGCTGTACAACTCCAAGCGCTGCGCGCGCAGGGCCTTGAGGCGCAATTTGCGTTCAAGCAGGTCCATCTGATGCGCCAGTGCCTGGGCTTCGGCTGAATCGTTGAATACTTCCAACTGATGACGGTATTCCGACATCAGCCGCGCCTTTAGCTCGGTCGCGAGTGCTGCCTGGGCGGCGTCTGGGGTTTCGGTTTCGGCAGGCTCGTCCGCTTCCAGCGCGTGGATGGCGGCTACCGCGGTTTTTTTCCACGCCTCACGCACTTCGTTATGGCGCTTTTCATCGGGGCTCTGCTCGATGCCACGCAATAGCAGCGGCAAGGCGATGCAGGCGGCCACCAGCGACAGTAGGATCACGCCGGCGGCGATAAAGATCAGCAGGTCGCGCTCGGGAAAATCCTGGCCAGGCGCCAGCAATAAAGGCACCGACATCACACCCGCCAAAGTGACCGCACCGCGCACGCCACCCACGGTCAATAGCCAGCAGGACCGGGCCGTAGGCACGAGTGTCAGCTCGCTTTTCCCACGCAGCCGCCGTAACAGGCCCGACAAACGCCAGATGCTTTGCACCCAGATAAAGCGCAGCACCACCAGCACCAGGAAGATCGCAACCACATCCAGGCAGCGATACAACAGCGTTGGCCACAGTGTCGGTTCGTGACTGACCACGGCCTTGATGATGTCCGGCAGTTGCAGGCCCAGTAGCAGGAAGATCAGGCCATTAAACGCAAACTCCAGCAGCGACCACACACTGCGGTTAAGCAAACGCGTGCTGGTCTGGCGTGGCAGCAAGTCGAGCCAGCTTTGCATCATGCCCGCCGCCACCGCCGACAGGATGCCGGATGCACCCAGGCGCTCGGCCAGCACGTAGGCTGCGAACGGCAGCAGCAACATAAACACCACGTGGGTGGCCGGGTCGTCCCAACCACGGGCAATCATCCAGGCGCGTAAACGGCCGACCAACCAGCTCAGCGCCACGCCTACCGCGAGGCCGCCCACCGCTACCAGCACAAAAGTCAGGCTGGCATCGGCCAGGGAAAACACGCCGGTCAACGCCGCCGCCAGGGCGAACTTGAAGGTCACCAGGCCCGAGGCATCATTCATCAATGCCTCGCCTTGAAGCATATGCATCAAAGGTTTTGGCAGGCGATTTTGGGAAATGGCCGACACCGCCACGGCGTCAGTCGGGGACAATACGGCCGCCAAGGCGAAGGCCACCGGCAACGGGATCGTGGGCAATATCCAATGGATGAAGTAACCGGCGCCCACCACGGTAAATAGCACCAGACCCACCGCCAGCGTAAGGATCGGGCCTCTGAGCCGCCACAATTCGCGCTTGGGCATGCGCCAGCCATCGGAGAACAGCAACGGCGGCAGGAACAAAAACAGGAACAGCTCCGGGTCCAGCGCCACGTGCAACCCCAGCGTAGGCCAGGCCAGCAAGGCGCCGGCGGCGATCTGCACCAAGGGCAACGGCAGGGGAATAATGCGCCCGACAAGGCGCGAAACGCTGACCAGCATCAGCAGGATAAGAACGGTATAGGCGGTTTGCATAACGCGGGTTTCCCGGACAATCGACTTGCTATGACACCGATCTGGCAACAACTGGCCGTTGAAGTGCCATATTAACCGGCTATGTTACCCGCTTGGCTGCGCAACGGCTTTTGCACATAAGTCGCACTGAATCATCGGCAAGTATGACGAGCGGCACCCAAACCCGCTGGTCGTGGCATAATCCGTGACCTTTAACTTTCATACGTCCAAAGGGGGGCAATTCCTTGACCGCTTCAAGCACAACCTTGCACCTTTTCGGCATCAAAGCCTGCGACACCATGAAAAAGGCGCGCACCTGGCTCGATGAGCACGCTGTGAGCTATGAGTTCCACGACTACAAAACAGCCGGTATCGACCGCGAACACTTGACCCAATGGTGCAACGAGCACGGTTGGCAGGTGGTTTTGAACCGTGCGGGCACCACCTTTCGCAAACTCGAAGACGAACGCAAAGCCGATCTCGATCAGTCGAAAGCCATTGAATTGATGCTCGCACAACCCTCGATGATCAAGCGCCCGGTGCTCGATCTCGGTGACAGAACCCTGATTGGCTTCAAGCCAGATAGTTATTCGGCGGCCCTCAAGTAGGCCAGCCTTCCATTTTTGTAGAGGTAACAGCATGTCCAATTCCCTGTTCAGCCTGGGCTTCGGCGTCGGCACTCAGAACCGCCAAGGTGCTTGGCTGGAAGTGTTTTACGCACAACCGCTGCTCAACCCGTCGGCCGAGATCGTTGCCGCCATCGCGCCGATCCTCGGTTATACCGAAGGCAACCAGGCCATTACTTTCACCGTGAGCCAGGCGCTGCAACTGGCTGACGCGCTCAAAGGTGTCGACACGGCCCAGGCCGCGCTGCTCAGCCGTTTGGCTGAAAGCCACACCCCGTTGGTCGCCACCCTGTTGGCCGAAGACGCCGCACTGACCTCCACGCCTGAGGCCTACCTCAAGCTGCACCTGCTGTCCCACCGCCTGGTCAAGCCCCACGGCCTGAGCCTGGCCGGTGTGTTCCCGCAGCTGCCGAACGTGGCGTGGACCAGCCAGGGCGCAATCGACATCAACGAGCTGGCCGAGCGCCAGCTGGAAGCACGCCTGCGTGGCGAGCTGCTGGAAGTGTTCTCGGTGGACAAGTTCCCGAAAATGACTGACTACGTAGTGCCGGCTGGCGTGCGTATCGCTGATGCCGCGCGCATCCGCCTGGGCGCCTACGTGGGCGAAGGCACCACCGTGATGCACGAAGGTTTCGTCAACTTCAACGGTGGCACCGAAGGCCCGGGCATGATCGAAGGCCGTGTATCGGCAGGTGTATTCGTCGGCAAGGGTTCGGACCTGGGCGGCGGTTGCTCCACCATGGGCACCCTGTCGGGCGGCGGCAACATCGTGATCAAGGTGGGCGAAGGCTGCCTGATCGGCGCCAACGCCGGTATCGGTATCCCGTTGGGCGACCGCAATACCGTGGAGTCGGGCCTGTACGTGACTGCCGGTACCAAGGTTGCTCTGCTAGACGAGCACAACCAACTGGTCAAAGTGGTCAAGGCGCGCGAACTGGCCGGCCAGCCGGACCTGCTGTTCCGCCGCAATTCCCAGACCGGTGCCGTGGAGTGCAAAACCCACAAATCGGCGATCGAACTGAACGAAGCGCTGCACGCTCACAACTAAGCAGCCACTCGATGCCACTAGCGGGCCCCACACCTGGGGCTCGCTTATACGAGTCTTAAGACCATGCTTGTGCCCTCCCCCTGGCGCGCCGATTTTCCGGCCATCGCCACCCTGCAACGGCAAGACCAGACCTACCTGGACAACGCCGCCACCACGCAAAAACCCCAAGCCCTGTTGGATGCCATCAGCCATTACTACGCCAATGGCGCAGCCAATGTGCACCGTGCCCAGCATTTGCCGGGTGCCCACGCGACCCAGGCGTTTGAAGACAGTCGCAGCAAGGTCGCGCAGTGGTTGAATGCAGGTGACAGCGGGCAGATCGTGTTTACCCACGGCGCGACGTCTGCGCTGAACCTCCTGGCCTATGGCCTTGAGCACTTATTCAATGCGGGTGATGAAATTGTCATCAGCGCCCTGGAACACCACGCCAACCTGCTGCCCTGGCAACAACTGGCCAAACGTCGCGCGCTGACGCTGGTGGTCTTGCCCCTTGGCGATGATGGCGTGATTGACCTGCAAGCCGCCGCCGAATTGATCAGCCCGCGCACGCGCTTGCTGGCAGTGAGCCAGCTGTCCAACGTACTCGGCGCCTGGCAACCTTTGGAGGTCTTGCTGCCAATGGCCAAGGCCCACGGTGCCTTGACCGTGGTCGATGGCGCCCAAGGCATTGTCCATGGTCGCCACGACGTACAGGCGCTGGGTTGCGACTTCTACGTGTTTTCCAGTCATAAGCTCTACGGCCCGGACGGCGTCGGCGTGCTGTATGGCCGCAACGAAGCGCTGCATCACCTGCGCCACTGGCAGTTTGGCGGCGAGATGGTGCAGCAGGCCGAGTATCAAAGTGCGAGCTTTCGCCCTGCCCCGTTGGGTTTCGAAGCGGGCACGCCGCCGATTGCAAGTGTGATCGGCCTGGGTGCCACGCTGGACTACCTGAACTCTCTGGACCAGCCGGCCGTGGTCGCCCATGAAGCAGCCCTGCATGACTACCTGCTGCGCGGCCTGAAAGCACGCAATGGCGTGCGCGTACTGGGCTCGCCCCAGGTGGCACTCGCCAGTTTCGTGGTGGAGGGCGTGCATAACGCCGACCTGGCTCATCTGTTGACCGAACAAGGCATTGCCGTGCGAGCTGGCCATCATTGCGCCATGCCATTGCTCAAGGCCATGCACTTGTCCGGAGCGATCCGTGTGTCCCTGGCGCTGTATAACGACTCCGATGACCTGGAGCGCTTCTTTGAAGCGCTGGATCAGGCGCTGGATATGTTGCGATGAGCTTGCCTGCGGATGCCATCAGCGCGCTTGAGTCGTTTCAGGCAGTAGGCAGTTGGGAACAACGCGCCCGCATGCTGATGCAGTGGGGCGAGCGGCTGCCGGCGTTGGCGGCTGACGAAAAGGTCGAGGCCAACCTCGTGCAGGGCTGTGAAAGCCTGGTGTGGTTGGTCGGCCGTTTACAGGACGGCCATTGGCAGTTTGCCGCGAGCAGCGATGCGCGAATGATCCGGGGGTTGGTGGCGTTGCTGCTGGCACGGGTCAATGGGTTGTCGGCAAGTGAGTTGCAGGCGGTTGACTTGCCGGACTGGTTCAATCAACTGGGGCTTTCGCGCCAGCTGTCGCCGTCGCGCAGCAATGGTCTTAATGCTGTACTGCAGCGCATGCAAGAGCTGACCTGTACGCAAAACTAATGTGGGAGCTGGCTTGTGTGACAGCTGGCTTGCCTGCGATGCAGGCACCTCGGTCTATCAGTCAAAGCCAGCTCCCACATTTTGTTTTGTGCAGGACAGCTAGATCTGGGTAGGTTTAACCCGCTCCGACGGCCTGCGCACCCCGGCCACAATCTTGTCCACCGCCTTGGTCGCCGCCACCATGCCAAACGTGGCCGTGACCATCATCACCGCGCCAAACCCGCCCGCACAGTCCAGCTTCACGCCGTCACCGACAAAACTTTTCTGCAAACAAATGCTGCCGTCCGGCTTGGGATAGCGCAGCTGCTCGGTAGAGAACACACACGGCACGCTGTAATGGCGGGTCACGGTGCGCGAAAAGCCGTAGTCGCGGCGTAGCGTGGAGCGCACTTTCGAGGCCAGCGGGTCGTTGAAGGTGCGGTTCAAGTCGCAGACCTGGATCAGCGTCGGGTCGATTTGCCCGCCGGCGCCGCCGGTGGTGATGATCTGGATCTTGCGGCGCTTGCACCAGGCGATCAGCGCGGCCTTGGCGTTCACGGCGTCGATGCAGTCGATCACGCAATCGATATTCGGCGTGATGTACTCAGCCATGGTGTCACGGGTCACGAAGTCCGCCACCGCGTGCACCGTGCAGTCCGGGTTGATGCCGCGCAGGCGTTCGGCCATTACCTCGACCTTGGGCTTGCCCACGGTACTGTCCAGGGCGTGCAACTGGCGGTTGCTGTTGCTGACGCAGACATCGTCCAGGTCAAACAGCGAAATCTCGCCCACGCCGCAACGGGCCATGGCTTCCGCCGCCCAGGAGCCCACGCCGCCGACGCCGACGATCGCCACATGGGCCGCTTTCAAGCGTTCCAGGCCTTCAATGCCATACAAGCGGGCGACGCCTGCAAACCGCGGATCTTCTGTGCTCATGACCATTACCCCAAAAACCGGCGCGCATTATGGGCTACGCAGCGGCAAGTTTTAAGCTACAAGTTACAAGTTAAGAACTTAGGTGAACATTCGTGGACTAACGTCCGGCTTTTCTCTGTCTGCTGTACGCTCAGTTGAAGGCCGGTGTAGGATGCGCGCCGTTCGGCGTAGGCCGACACCTCTTTTCGTTCCACACCCTTTGGAACCCGAAATAGCCATGTCATCGCGTAAATTTGGACTCAACCTGGTGGTAGTGCTGGCAATTGCCGCGCTGTTTACCGGCTTCTGGGCGCTGATAAACCGCCCGGTCACCACCCCTAACTGGCCAGAACAGATCTCCGGGTTCTCCTACTCGCCGTTCCAACAAGGCCAGTTCCCGCAGAAAGACCAGTACCCCACTGACGACCAGATGCGCCAGGACCTGGCGATCATGAGCAAGCTGACGGACAACATCCGTACTTACTCGGTCGACGGCACCTTGGGCGATATCCCCAAACTGGCCGAAGAGTTCGGCCTGCGCGTGACCCTGGGGATCTGGATCAGCCCGGACCTGGAACGCAACGAGCGTGAAATCCAGCGCGCCATCGAGATTGCCAACAACTCGCGCAGTGTCGTGCGCGTGGTGGTCGGTAACGAGGCATTGTTCCGCGAAGAAATCACCCCGGAGGCGCTGATCGTGCTGCTGGACCGGGTGCGCGCCGCCGTGAAAGTGCCGGTGACCACCTCCGAGCAATGGCACATCTGGGAAAAGAACCCGCAACTGGCCAAGCACGTCGACCTGATCGCCGCGCACATCCTGCCGTTCTGGGAGTTCATCCCGATGGACAAGGCCGGCCAGTACGTACTGGACCGTGCACGGGATCTGAAAAAGCTGTTCCCGAAAAAACCGCTGCTGCTCTCGGAAGTGGGCTGGCCGAGCAACGGCCGTATGCGCGGTGGCAATGAAAGCTCGCCGGCAGACCAGGCGATTTACCTGCGTACGCTGGTGAACAAACTGAACCGCCAGGGTTACAACTACTTCGTAATCGAGGCCTTCGACCAGCCGTGGAAAGTCAGCGACGAAGGCTCGGCGGGCGCTTATTGGGGCGTGTACAACGCCGCACGCCAGCAGAAATTCAACTTTGAAGGACCGGTCGTCGCGATCCCGCAATGGCGCGTGCTGGCCATCGGCTCGGTGGTGCTGGCGCTGCTGTCGCTGACCCTGCTGATGATCGACGGCTCGGCCCTGCGCCAGCGTGGCCGCACCTTCCTGACCTTTATCGCGTTCCTCTGTGGTTCGGTATTGGTCTGGATCGGTTACGACTACAGCCAGCAATACAGCACCTGGTTCAGCGTCACCGTCGGCATTTTGCTGGCCCTCGGCGCGCTGGGCGTGTTTATCGTATTGCTCACCGAAGCCCACGAACTGGCGGAAGCGGTGTGGACCCACAAACGCCGGCGTGAATTCCTGCCGGTGGAAGGCGATTCGGACTACCGCCCGAAAGTCTCGATCCATGTGCCGTGCTACAACGAGCCGCCAGAGATGGTCAAACAGACCCTCGACGCCCTGGCCGCCCTCGATTACCCGGACTTCGAAGTCCTGATCATCGACAACAACACCAAGGACCCGGCCGTCTGGGAGCCGGTGCGCGACTACTGCGAAACCCTCGGCCCGCGCTTCAAGTTCTTCCACGTCTCGCCCCTGGCCGGTTTCAAGGGCGGCGCGCTGAACTACCTGATTCCGCATACCGCCAAGGATGCCGAAGTGATCGCGGTGATCGACTCGGACTACTGCGTGTCGCCCAACTGGCTCAAGCACATGGTGCCGCACTTCGCCGACCCGAAAATCGCCGTGGTGCAGTCGCCGCAGGACTACCGCGACCAGAACGAGAGCACTTTCAAGAAGCTCTGCTACGCCGAATACAAAGGCTTCTTCCATATCGGCATGGTCACCCGCAACGACCGTGACGCGATCATCCAGCACGGCACCATGACCATGACCCGTCGCTCGGTGCTCGAGGAACTGGGCTGGGCCGACTGGTGCATCTGTGAAGACGCCGAACTCGGCCTGCGGGTATTCGAGAAAGGCCTGTCGGCCGCGTATTACCACGACAGCTACGGCAAGGGCTTGATGCCGGATACCTTTATCGACTTCAAGAAGCAGCGTTTCCGCTGGGCCTACGGCGCGATCCAGATCATCAAGCGCCACACCGCCAGCCTGTTGCGCGGCAAGGGCACCGAGCTGACCCGCGGCCAGCGCTACCACTTCCTCGCGGGCTGGTTGCCGTGGGTGGCGGATGGCATGAACATCTTCTTCACAGTCGGCGCCCTGTTGTGGTCGGCGGCGATGATCATCGTGCCGACCCGTGTTGACCCGCCGCTGCTGATTTTCGCGATCCCGCCGTTGGCGTTGTTTGTGTTCAAGGTCGGCAAGATCATCTTCCTCTACCGCCGTGCGGTGGGTGTGAACTTGAAAGACGCATTCTGCGCGGCGCTGGCCGGGCTGGCGTTGTCACACACCATCGCCAAGGCGGTGCTGTATGGCTTCTTCACCACCAGTATTCCGTTCTTTCGCACACCGAAAAACGCCGATAACCACGGCTTCTGGGTAGCCATTTCCGAAGCCCGCGAAGAGATGTTCATCATGTTGCTGTTGTGGGGCGCCGCACTCGGGATTTACCTGGTGCAGGGCCTGCCGAGCAATGACATACGCTTCTGGGTGGTGATGCTGCTGGTGCAATCGCTGCCGTATGTGGCGGCGCTGATCATGGCGTTCCTGTCGTCGCTGCCAAAACCTGCACCTAAGGTTGAGCCGACAACCGCTGAGTAAAAACTTGCGCAATGCACTAAACGGCGGCCTCTGGCCGCCGTTTTGCTATAAGATAACGGCCGTTTTACGAGACTTGGCCAGGCCCTGCTTTCTGTGGGAGCTGGCTTGCCTGCGATAGCAGCGCCGCGGTGTAGCTGCCAGACCGAGGCGTCTGTATCGCAGGCAAGCCAGCTCCCACATTAGATTTGCGCCGATTCAGGTTCTGTATTCCACATTCGTCCTGCGCGCCCATTACACGCTTCCCGGAGTTTTCCCATGACGGCCCATGCCGACCTTTCGCCGACCCTTCAACTTGCCATCGACTTGATCCGTCGCCCCTCAGTGACGCCGATTGATGCCGACTGCCAGAAGCTGATGATGCAGCGCCTGGGCGACGCAGGTTTTGCACTTGAGCCGATGCGTATCGAAGATGTGGACAACTTCTGGGCCACCCATGGCAAGCACGAAGGCCCGGTGCTGTGCTTTGCCGGCCACACCGACGTGGTGCCAACCGGCCCGGTGCAGGCCTGGCAGAACGACCCGTTCGATGCGTTGATCGACGAGCACGGCATGCTCTGCGGGCGTGGCGCAGCGGACATGAAAGGCAGCCTGGCGGCAATGCTGGTGGCTTCGGAGCGTTTTGTCACCGACTACCCGGACCACAAGGGCTCGGTGGCTTTTCTGATCACCAGTGATGAAGAAGGCCCGGCGCACCACGGCACCAAAGCGGTGATTGAGCGTCTGGCGGCACGCAAGGAGCGTCTGGACTGGTGCATCGTCGGCGAACCGTCGAGCACCACGCTGGTGGGCGATGTTGTGAAGAACGGCCGTCGCGGCTCCCTCGGCGCCACCTTGACCGTGCGCGGCGTGCAGGGCCACGTGGCATACCCGCACCTGGCGAAAAACCCGATCCACCTGGCAGCACCGGCGCTGGCGGAACTGGCTGCCGAGCATTGGGACGATGGCAACACCTTCTTCCCACCGACCAGCTTTCAAATCTCCAACCTCAATTCCGGCACCGGCGCCACCAACGTGATTCCGGGTGACCTGACAGCAGTGTTCAACTTCCGTTTCTCCACCGAATCCACCGTCGAAGGCCTGCAACAGCGGGTTGCGGCGATTCTGGATAAACACGGCCTGGACTGGCACGTTGATTGGGCCTTGTCTGGCCTGCCATTCCTCACCGAGCCGGGCGCGTTGCTGGATGCTGTCTCGGCCAGCATCAAGGCAATTACCGGCCGCGAGACCAAAGCGTCCACCAGCGGCGGCACGTCCGACGGGCGCTTCATTGCCACCCTCGGCACTCAAGTGGTGGAGCTGGGCCCGGTCAACGCGACGATTCATCAGGTCAACGAACGCATTCTGGCCAGCGACCTCGATGTGCTGACCGAAATCTACTACCAAACCCTGATCAAGTTGCTCGCCTGATGCTCGCGTGCCCCCTTTGCAGCGCACCGCTCAACGCGGTGGATAATGGCGTGGCGTGCCCCGCTGGGCACCGTTTCGACCGTGCGCGCCAGGGTTACCTGAACCTGTTGCCGGTGCAGCACAAGAACAGCCGCGACCCAGGCGACAACCTGGCCATGGTCGAGGCACGCCGCGACTTTCTCAATGCCGGGCACTATGCGCCAGTGGCCAGGCGCCTGGCCGAACTGGCCGCCGAGCGCGCGCCGCAGCGCTGGGTGGACATCGGGTGTGGCGAGGGTTACTACACCGCGCAAATCGCCGACGCCCTGCCCCACGCTGACGGTTATGCGCTGGATATCTCCAAGGAAGCGGTGAAACGCGCGTGCAAACGCAACCCGGCGCTGACCTGGTTGATCGCCAGCATGGCCCGCGTGCCGTTGGCGTCGGGCAGTTGCCAGTTTCTCGCCAGCGTGTTCAGCCCTTTGGACTGGGAAGAGGCCAAGCGCCTGCTCAGCCCCGGCGGCGGTTTGATGAAGGTTGGCCCGACTGCCGGCCACCTGATGGAATTGCGCGAACGCCTGTACGACGAAGTGCGTGAATACACCGACGACAAGCATTTGGCTTTGGTGCCGCAAGGCATGCGCCTGGCGCACAGTGAAACGCTGGAATTCACCCTGAGCCTGATCGAACCCCAGGACCGCGCCAACCTGCTGGCGATGACGCCCCATGGCTGGCGCGCGAGTGCCGAGCGCCGTGCTGAAGTGATCGAGGCCGCCGAGCCGCTGCTGGTCACCGTGTCGATGCGCTACGATTATTTCGTGCTTCAATAACCGACTTTTAAGTATCCGCGAATGGATTTTCGAATCCCGCAACGAGGAACATCCATGCGCCAACCTGATATCGAGATTTACCTGAAAGACGCCGACGTCGACTACAAGGCCATCGCCGCCTGGCTGGGTGCCGCTCTGGGCCCATGCACCGACTGGGTTCAGAAAGGCCAGACCTACAAGTGCAAGGCCGGCACTGTACCGGTCACCTGGTTGCCAAAAGCCGTGGGCAAGTGGAACAGCCTGTACCTGGAAAGCGACCAGACGCCGTGGGATGACGACATCGCCTGCGCCCGCGCCGCCTTTGCCGCGCTGAACGTCGAAGTGCGCTGCGCGCCGGGTACCTGGGTTGAGGAGGAAGGCGAGGAAAGCGCTGATAGCTGGATTCGCATCAGTGCTGACGGCGAAGAGCAGATCACCTGGAAAACTGCCTGATCCAAACCGGAAAACCCAATCAATGTGGGAGCTGGCTTGCCTGCGATAGCATCACCGCGGTCCGACTGATAGACCGAGGTGTCTGCATCGCAGGCAAGCCAGCTCCCACAGTTGATTGGGTTGGCAGGACAAGGGTGTTACAGACCCACCACATCCTCAGCCTGCAAGCCCTTCTCGCCGGTCACCACGGCGTATTCCACCTGCTGGCCCTCGGCCAATGAGCGGTGGCCCTCACCGCGAATGGCGCGGTAGTGCACAAACACATCCTTGCCGTCTTCACGCTGGATAAAGCCATAGCCCTTTGCATCGTTGAACCACTTCACATTGCCGGTTTCACGCGTTGCCATCTGTCTTACTCCCACATGCATTTTTATTGTTGAGTCGCTCGCATTGAACTGCCGAGTATAAGACAGGCTCAAAAACGATCAACTCAAGTTTACATCGCTGCTTTTTTGCCGATTTTCGGCGAATACGGCACACTACCCACCCGAGCACCTGCTCGGTTTTTTCCACTTGAAGCAGCACGCCTATGACCCGCTCCCCGTTCCGCCGTCTGGTGTTTGGCACCTTGCGCCGACTGTTGTACCTCTGGGTTCGCTCGGAGACGATCAATCAGTCGTCCCTAACCCTTAACCTGGACCGCAGCCGGCCGGTGTTTTACGTCCTGCAATCGCCCTCTCTCACCGAATTGGCGGTGGTCGACAAGGAATGCACCAAGGCCGGCCTGCCGCGCCCGGTGCTGCCGGTGTCGGTGGGTTCGTTGATCGAACCCGCCGCGTTCTTCTACCTCACGCCCGAACCCGACTGGCTCGGCCGCCAGGACAAGCGCGGCGCGCCGCCAACCCTGACCCGCCTGGTCAACACCCTGACCGAGCACGCCGAAGAGAATGCACAAATCATTCCGGTCAGCGTGTTCTGGGGGCAGTCGCCCGAAAGCGAGTCCAGCCCGTGGAAACTGCTGTTTGCCGACAGCTGGGCCGTCACCGGCCGCCTGCGCCGCTTGTTGAGCATCCTGATCCTGGGCCGCAAGACCCGTGTGCAATTCTCCGCGCCTATCAACCTGCGTGAATTGATCGAGCACAATAAAGGCCACGAACGCACCGTGCGCATGGCCCAGCGCATCCTGCGTGTGCACTTTCGTAACCTGAAGACTGCGGTGATCGGCCCCGACCTGTCTCACCGCCGTAACCTGGTCAAAGGCCTGGTCAACATGCCGCTGGTGCGCCAGGCCATCGCCGATGAAGCCGAGCGCGAGAAAATCACCCCGGAAAAAGCCAAGGCCCAGGCCCTGCGCTACGGCAACGAGATCGCTTCGGACTACACCTACACCGCGATTCGCTTTCTGGAAGTGGTATTGAGCTGGTTCTGGAACAAGATCTACGACGGCATCAAGGTCAACAATATCGAAGGTGTGCAAAAGGTTGCCCAGGGTTACGAGGTGATCTACGTGCCTTGCCACCGCAGCCACATCGACTACCTGCTGCTTTCGTACCTGCTGTTCAAAAACGGCCTGACCCCGCCGCACATTGCCGCCGGCATCAACCTGAACATGCCGGTGATCGGCAGCCTGTTGCGCCGTGGCGGTGCATTTTTCATGCGCCGCACCTTCAAGGGCAACCCGCTGTACACCTCGGTGTTCAACGAGTACCTGCACACCCTGTTCACCAAGGGCTTCCCGGTAGAGTACTTCGTCGAAGGCGGACGCTCGCGCACCGGGCGCATGCTGCAACCGAAAACCGGGATGCTGGCGATCACCTTGCGCAGCTTCTTGCGCTCCTCACGCATGCCGATCGTGTTCGTGCCGGTGTATATCGGCTATGAACGCGTGCTCGAAGGCCGTACCTACCTGGGCGAGTTGCGCGGTGCGAGCAAGAAGAAAGAATCGATCTTCGATATTTTCAAAGTGGTCGGCGCGCTCAAGCAGCGCTTTGGTCAGGTCGCGGTCAACTTCGGCGAGCCGATCAAGCTGGCCGAGTTCCTCGACGCCGAGCAGCCGGACTGGCGTGCCCAAGAGCTGGGCCCGAACTACAAACCGGCGTGGCTCAACGAAACCACCAACCGCCTCGGCGAACAGGTGGCACGCCACCTCAACGAAGCCGCAGCGGTCAACCCGGTAAACCTGGTGGCCCTGGCGCTGCTTTCGACCACACGCCTGGCCCTGGATGAACAGGCCATGGCCCGCCAGTTGGACCTGTACCTGGCACTGCTACGCCGTGTGCCCTACTCGCCGCACACCACCTTGCCGGAAGGCGATGGGCTGGCGCTGATCAAACACGTCAAGGACATGAACCTGCTCTCGGAGCAGAGTGACGCCCTGGGCAAAATTGTGTATCTGGATGAGCAGAACGCCGTCCTGATGACCTATTACCGCAACAACGTGCTGCATATTTTTGCCCTGCCGGCGCTGCTGGCGAGCTTCTTCCAGAGCAGCTCGCGCATGAGCCGCGAGCAGATCCTGCGCTTTACTCGCGCGCTCTACCCTTACCTGCAATCGGAGTTGTTTATCCGCTGGTCGCTGGAAGAGTTGGACGCCGTCGTCGACCAATGGCTGGAAGCCTTTGTCGAGCAAGGCCTGCTGCGTTTTGAAAACAACGTGTACCTGCGCCCGGCCCCGAGTTCGCGGCACTTTGTGCTGCTGACGCTGTTGTCCAAGAGCATCGCCCAGACCCTGCAACGCTTCTACATGGCGATCTCGCTGCTGCTTAACAGCGGCCAGAACAGCATCAGCGCCGAAGAGCTGGAAGACCTGTGCACGATCATGGCCCAGCGCCTGTCGATCCTGCATGGCCTGAACGCGCCGGAGTTCTTCGACAAGAGTCTTTTCCGACATTTTATCCAGACATTGCTGGAGCAAGATGTGCTGCGCCGCGACGAGGCCGGGAAATTGAGTTACCACGACCTGCTGGGTGAGCTGGCGGAAGGCGCGGCCAAACGCGTGCTGCCTGCCGAGATTCGTCTGTCGATTCGCCAGGTGGCCTTGCATCGCGTCGACGGCGCAGTTGAAGCGCCTGTGGAACCGGCAGAAAGCCGCTAGATTGACTGAGGCGCCGGGCTGTTTCCGGCGCCGTTGAAAAGGAGCTGTACCATGAAAAAGATCATCCTCCTGGGCCTTACCGCCCTGCTCGGAGCCTGCCAATCCATGACCCCAGCCCCCAAGGCCAGCCTCGACGGCGAAGTGTTCTACCTGCAACGCATCGCCTTGCCGCCCGCGGCCACCCTGAGCGTCAGCCTGCAGGACGTGTCGCTGATGGACGCGCCGGCGGTGACCCTGGCCGAACAGAAAGGCCCGGTCAAAGGCCAGGTGCCGCTGCCGTTTCACCTGAGTTACGACCCGGCCCAGGTCAAACCCGGCCACACTTACTCGGTGAGCGCTCGCATCGAGCTGGACGGCAAGCTACTGTTTATTACCACCGAACGCCACGCGGTGCAGCTCGACGGCAAGGACGAACAGCCACTGCGTCTGCGCGTTGATGCTGTCGCACACTGACCTTTCCAGACCATAAGCCCGAACATAAGGAAGCGCTCATGCTCCGTAACTCTCTTCGCCTCACTGCCCTGTGTGCCGGCTTGCTGCTCGGTGCCAACGCCATGGCCCTGGACCTTGGCAGCCTGTCCCAGGGCGACGCCAGCGGCGGTCTCAAAGACGCTCTGACCCAAGGCGCCCAGATCGCCGTGAAACAACTGGGCGTGCCCGGTGGCTTCAGCAACAACCCCGAAGTGAAGATCGGCTTGCCAGGCAAACTCGGCAAAGTCGCCGACAAGCTGAAGATGTTCGGCATGGGTGACCAGGTCACGCAGCTGGAAACCAGCATGAACAAGGCCGCCGAAACGGCCGTGACCCAGGCGCAACCGATCCTGGTCAATGCCGTCAAAAACATGAGCGTGACTGACGCCAAGGGCATTCTCAGCGGTGGCCAGGACTCGGCAACGCAGTACTTGAACAAAAGCAGCCGTGAGCAGATTCGCGCCAAGTTCCTGCCGATCGTCAAGGCCGCTACCGACAAGGTTGGGGTTGCGCAACAGTACAACGCCCTGGCTGGCAAGGCGGCAGCATTTGGCGCAGTGGATGCCAAAAGTGCCAACGTTGAAAACTACGTGACCGAACAGGCGCTGGACGGCTTGTTCAAGATGATCGCGCAGCAGGAAGAAACCATTCGCAAAAACCCGGCGGCCGCGGCCACCAGCCTGGCCAAGAAGGTGTTTGGCGCGCTGTAAGCTCCGAACACGCTGGACCTACTGCGCCAAGGCCGCTTACCACGGGCCTTGGCGCAGTTGTTTCAGGCAAAGCCCATTAACGATTCAGCGTAAAAAGCGGATAGGTAGGCCTGTAGGGTGACGGCTCGTGGAACGTGTGCTGCTGTGGATACGGCCTGCCATGGTTGGTCTGGGTTGGATAGGTATGGCCCACGTTCGGCCGGACTGTATGAGGACGATGTTGTTGATGATGGTGGTGATCGTTTGTTGCGTGCCCTGACCTATACCCCGTTCCAAAATCATTGCGCGGTACATTATTGCCCAGCAAGGCACCGAGAAACGCACCTTTGAAAGCAGCAATAGCATCTAAAAAAGCCATATAAAACTCCATAAACTCATTCAAAAAGGCCAGACTGCCGAATTGGCAAAGTCCAAACCTGTGCCTGTCCATCAGGCAATTCTGAGTGGAGTAAAAAAAACAAACGTTCCAAAGCCGCACACGCCTATTTGCATCAGCATGTGAATCAGTGAATCACCGCCCCTGCCAATCGCCCCATCATGATCGTGGCAAAACAACCAATGGCCACGGAGGCGATGCGGTTGATCTTCAAGGGGGTTAACCAGGCTTTCTGAACGCCTTCAAACCGGCTGCCCAGTACGATCCAGGCGGTGCCTACCGGTAGCACCACCATCGCCAGCAGGGTCATAAACCCGACATAGCCTGGCAGCGAAGTGAAGGTGCCGAGCGGCGCGATAAACGAAACAATCAGCAAGCCTTTGGGGTTCATCACCGTGAGCCAGAAAAAATGCAGGCTGGAAAATCGATCGTGGCTTGAATCGGCGATGCTGTAATGGCGTTGCCACAGCGCGTAAGACAATTTGAGCAGGTAGCAGGCAGCCGCCAGTTGCGTGGCTTTCACCGCCCATGGCGACCAGGCCGAGAGGTAAAACAACGCCACGCCCCAGACAGATACTTGCAGCAAATACGCCAGGCACTCTATCAATGCCATACGCCACGAAGCGGCAAACCCAAACAACACACCCGCGCGTAACAGCAGCGTGTTTGTCGGCCCAGGTACGACCAGTAACAACACCAGTGCAGAAACGGTCCCAAACATGAAGGTTCTCCTCGGTCGGAATGATCACGGGCCCTCCCACCGATAGCGCTACTACGTCAGCGTGAATGACCAGGCGACCGTCGCTACCATCAAAATCGCGAAGCTTACGTTAAGTCGTCGACTCCAAACGGGATGGATGAACAACTTGCGCATCCGGCTGCCTGCAAAAAGCCACAAAAAATCGAATACCACGCAAACCAATAAGCAAATAAGCGACTTTGTGCCCTGCTCCCAGGCGGGCGAAGTGCCCAAGGTGAAACTGCCCAGTAACGCTGCAAACGCGGCATACGCCTTGATATTTGCAACCCCCAGCACAAAACCGGCACCCCAGCCCGGCGTGACCACAGCTTGCTCATCCTGAATGGGCGGTGCCGTACCAATGCGGTAAGCCAACCAAAAAATATAAACAATGGAGATGACCGTCAGCGCCACCGCCAACCCGGGAAAGCTGTGCAAGACCACATACAGCCCAGAAACAACCAACGCCATGGCAATCACTAAACCCAGGGTGATCCCGACAAAAAACTGAAACGAGCGTTGCATGCCATACGCCGCGCCGCTGGCAGCCAGCGCCAGAGTCGCGGGGCCGGGGCTGGCCAGTAAGGCGATAGCTGCGAGGGTAAAGGTGAATATCGCCTGGTAAACACTTAGCGTGACATCAAACATGTGAAGCGCCTCGGTAGCTTTATTCAAAACTTAATGAAACCGCACCGCCTTGTAGTTGTAACTCAACGTTAGCACCCCTCACAACCACCACGCACTGGACCGCTTTGCACTTTCATACACCCATTCAATAAAATTTATAGCAAGTTAAAAACACTCACTCAAACACAGCCGCATCGCTTAGCCGGCGGTAACTTTTGAACGCAGCTGTAATTCGCACATTCAAGAATAAAAAAATAGATGGAAACCTTTTAAAAATCCATTCTTTTGTCAGGGATCTGTGGTATGTAAGATTTTCACGCTATTTCATCAATGTTCGTAAGGTTCATCTAATGAAAAGGCTTACAAAAAACGATCAGACACTCGATGCCATTGATCGCGCGCTGCTGGTCGCCCTGCATCAGAATGCCCGTGCCTCTATCCGCGCGCTCAGCCGGCAGGTGGGATTGTCCGCTCCTGGTTGCAGTGAGCGTCTCAAACGCCTGGAAGTGGCAGGGGTTATAAGTGGGTTCAGCGTAGAGTTGGACGCACAGGCACTGGGGTTTGCGCTGCAGGCACTGGTGCGGGTAAAACCGCTGACGGGAAATTTTCAAACAGTGGAGCAGCTACTGTCAGACATGCCTGAATGTATTGTCTGTTACAAGATCACCGGGGAAGACAGTTTCGTCTGCCATCTGTACACACATTCCGTTAACCACCTTGATCAAACCTTGCAAAAAATAACGCCGTTGGCCGACACCAACACCTCCATTATAAAAACCGTCGAGAAGAAACTGCCAATATTCTAAATAAACAAGTGGGAGACATTCAGGCTTAAACAGCAGTTATCGAATTTCAGGCTTTTCCCACACCCGTCAATACTATCGATACGCCTTCACGCCTCCCGTTATGAACTAGTGCGCCTCCTTCTTAATGCGAAACCATGCCGCATACAGGGCTGGCAAGAACAATAACGTCAACGCGGTCGCCACAATCAACCCGCCCATGATTGCCACCGCCATCGGCCCGAAGAACACGCTGCGCGACAGCGGAATCATTGCCAATACCGCCGCAAGCGCCGTCAGCACAATCGGGCGAAAGCGTCGGACGGTGGCTTCGATGATCGCCTGCCAGGGTGCGAGCCCGGCCTTGATGTCTTGTTCAATCTGGTCCACCAGGATCACCGAGTTACGCATGATCATGCCCGACAGCGCGATGGTGCCGAGCATGGCGACAAAGCCGAAGGGCTGGCGGAACACCAGCAGGAACAAGGTCACGCCGATCAAGCCCAGCGGCGCCGTCAGAAACACCATTGCAGTGCGTGAGAAACTGCGCAGTTGCAGCATCAGCAAGGTCAGCACTACCACGATAAACAGCGGCACGCCGGCCTTGACCGAGTTCTGGCCACGGGCCGAATCCTCGACGGTGCCGCCCACTTCGAGCAGGTAGCCGTCCGGCAGTTCGGCGCGCACGCCTTCCAGGGTCGGCAGGATCTGCTGGACCAAGGTTGCCGGTTGTTCCTTGCCGTAGATATCGGCACGCACGGTCACCGTCGGCAGGCGATTGCGGTGCCAGATGATGCCTTCTTCAAAGCCATATTCGAGGGTCGCAATCTGCGACAGCGCTACGCTTTTGCCGTTGTCGGTCGGCACCGCCAGGCTCGGCAGCAGCGACAACTCGGTACGTTCATGCACGGTGCCGCGCAGCAGGATCTCGATCAACTCGTTGTCCTCGCGGTACTGGCTGACGCTGGAGCCGGTCAAGGAACTTTGCAGGAACTTCGACAGGTTGGCAGTGCTGACGCCCAGCGCACGGGCACGGTCCTGGTCGATATTCAGGTAAACGATCTTGCTCGGTTCCTCCCAGTCCAGGTGCACGTTGACCACGTGGGTATTTTCGCGAACCTTGGCCGCGACCTTGCGCGCCAGGGCACGGACTTCTTCGATGTGCTCGCCGGTCACGCGAAACTGCACCGGGTAGCCCACGGGCGGGCCGTTTTCCAGGCGCGTGACGCGTGAACGCAGGTCGGGGAATTGTTCGTTAAGGGTCTCGATCAGCCAGGTGCGCAGGCTCTCGCGTTCCTCGATGGTTTTGGCCAGTACCACAAACTGCGCAAAGCTAGCGGCCGGCAGTTGTTGGTCCAGCGGCAGGTAGAAGCGCGGCGAACCGGTGCCCACATAGGCCACATAGTTGTCGATACCGGCATGTTCCTTGAGCAAGGCTTCCAGGCGCTTGACCTGGTCGGCGGTGTTGCTCAGCGAAGCACCTTCAGCCAGTTTCAGGTCGACCATCAACTCCAGTCGGCCGGAGGCCGGGAAGAACTGCTGTGGCACAAAACGGAACAGCGCCACCGAGCCGATAAACAACAACAAGGTCAACACGATCACGGTTTTGCGCCGACGCACACACCATTCGACCAAGCGTCTTACACGTTGATAGAACGGCGTGCCGTAGGGATCAGGCCCATCGGTGCCGTGTTTGGTCGCATGAATCTTCGCCAGGTCCGGCAGGAGCTTTTCCCCCAGGTACGGCACAAACACCACCGCCGCAACCCACGAGGCCAGCAGGGCAATGGTCACCACCTGGAAAATCGAACGGGTGTATTCACCGGTACTCGATTGCGCGGTGGCAATCGGCAGGAAACCTGCGGCGGTGATCAATGTGCCGGTGAGCATCGGGAACGCGGTGCTGGTCCAGGCAAAACTCGCGGCCTTGAGCCGGTCGTAGCCCTGCTCCATTTTGATCGCCATCATTTCCACGGCGATGATCGCATCGTCCACCAACAAGCCCAGGGCCAACACCAAGGCACCGAGGGAGATTTTGTGCAGGCCGATGCCCAGGTAATACATGGTCGCAAAAGTCATCGCCAGTACCAGCGGAATCGCCAGGGCGACCACCATGCCGGTGCGTACACCAAGGGAGAAGAAACTCACCAGCAGCACGATGGCCAAGGCTTCAGCCAATACTTGGACGAATTCGCCGACGCTGGTTTTCACCGCGGCCGGTTGGTCCGAGACCTTGCGCAGTTCCATGCCTGCCGGAAGGTTCTTCTGCAGGCGTGCGAATTCGCCTTCAAGGGCCTTGCCCAGTACCAGAATGTCGCCGCCGTCACGCATCGCCACGGCCAGGCCGATGGCGTCCGCGCCCATATAGCGCATGCGCGGCGCCGGTGGGTCGTTGAAGCCGCGATGGATCTGCGCCACGTCACCGATGCGGAAGGTGCGGTCACCGACGCGGATCGGGAAGTTACGGATCTCATCGACCGTTTTGAAGTTACCCGAGACGCGCAGTTGCACGCGTTCCGTCGGGGTTTCAAAGAAACCGGCGGTGGAGACGGCGTTCTGCTCCTGCAGTGCCTGCTGCACTGCAGCCAATGGCAGGCCGAGGGTGGCGAGCTTGAGGTTGGACAGTTCGATCCAGATCTTCTCGTCCTGCAGGCCCAGTAACTCGACCTTGCCCACATCCGGCACGCGTTGCAGTTGAATCTGGATGCGGTCGGCGTAGTCCTTGAGCACCGCGTAGTCAAAACCGTCACCGGTCAGGGCGTAGATATTGCCGAAGGTGGTGCCGAATTCATCGTTGAAAAACGGCCCCTGGATATCCGGCGGCAAGGTCTGGCGAATATCGCTGATCTTCTTGCGCACCTGATACCACAGCTCCGGGATTTGCGCCGAGTGCATCGAATCGCGGGCCATGAAGGTGACCTGCGACTCACCGGGCCGTGAGAACGAGACAATGCGCTCGTACTCGCCCGTCTCCATCAGCTTCTTCTCGATACGTTCGGTGACTTGGCGCGAAACTTCCTGGGCCGTGGCGCCCGGCCAGTTGGTCTTGATGACCATGGCCTTGAAGGTAAACGGCGGGTCTTCACTTTGCCCCAGCTTGGTGTAGGACAACGTGCCGACCACTGCCAGCAGGATCATCAGGAACAGTACGATCTGGCGATTACGCAACGCCCATTCGGAAAGATTGAAACCCATCGGGGACTACTCCTTGGCCGCCAGATTCACTACTCGGTTGGCGCGATCCACCGGGCGCACTTGCTGGCCCTCATGGAGCACATGCACACCCGCCGCGATCACCCAATCGGTGGGGGCCAAGCCTTCGAGCACCGGCACGGTTTTTTCACCGAAAGCACCGATGCGCACCGGCGTTCGTTTGAGCGTGTTGTCCGGCTGTACCCGCCAGACGTAGGACGCACCGTTCTCCGCGCTCAGGGCCGACAGCGGCACTGACAGTGGGACGATGCCATCAGCCTGGATGAAGACGCGGGCGCTCTGGCCCAGCTCGGCGGGGACTTTGCCGCCGGTGAAGGCAACGCGCGCAGCGAAGGTGCGGGATTTTGGGTCGGCTGCCGGTGAGAGCTCACGAATGCGCCCGGCAAAACGTTGGTCGGGCTGGCTCCACAACTCCACCGATACCGGTTGGCCGATCTTGAAGCGGCCAAAGCCTTGCTCGGGCAGGCTGATCAACACTTCGCGCTCGCCATCGGTGGCCAGGGTAAACACCGTTTGGCCGGCGGACACCACTTGGCCGACTTCAACCGCACGCTTGGCCACTACACCGTCCTGGGGCGCACGCAGCACGGCATAGCCGGCCTGGTTGCTCGATACGTCGAACTCGGCCTTGATCTGCTTAAGACGCGCTTCACCGGATCGGTAGAGGTTTTCGGAATTGTCGTACTGCGAGCGGCTGACCATCTGACGGTCCATCAGGGTCTTGTAGCGGTCGCGTTCGGCGCGCACCAGGCTCAGGTTGGCTTCGGCGGCGGCAACCTGGGCGCGGGTGGCTTCCAGTTGCAGGCGCACGTCCTGTGGGTCGAGCTCTGCCAATGGCTGGTTGGCCTTGACCCGCTCGCCCTCCTCCACCAGGCGCTTACTGACTTTGCCGCCGATGCGAAAGGCCAGGTCCGGCTCATAACGGGCGCGTACTTCCCCCGGAAAACTGTCCATCGCCAGCGCCGACGGCTGCGGTTGCACCACCATGGCCGGGCGGATGGTGGTTTGGGCCGCTTCTTCATGACCGCAGGCGGTCAACAGGAAGATCAGGCTGACAGGCAACGCAAGGGGCAGGAAAGTACTGCGCATGCTGAAGGACCTTTCGCAAATGGAGCTAGGAATAATTATACTGGCCGGTATGTTATTAATACCAAACTCACCAGTCCAGTATTAAAGGTGAAAATGTCCGACAATCCTGTAAACACCAATAGCCCCGGGCGTCCCAAGGACATGGCAAAACGCCAGGCAATCCTCGAAGCAGCCAAAATCCTGTTTTTGAGCAATGGCTACGCCAGCACCAGCATGGATGCCGTGGCCCTTGAGGCCGGCGTGTCAAAACTGACGGTCTACAGCCACTTCACGGATAAAGAGACCTTGTTCACCGCCGCCGTCGTGGCCAAGTGCGAGGAGCAGTTGCCGGTGATGTATTTCGAGTTGCCCGAGGGCATGCCGGTGCACACCGTGCTGCTGAACATCGCGCGCGGCTTTCATCGGCTGATCAACAGCGAAGAATCGGTGAACCTGCACCGTCTGATGATGACCACCGGCAACCAGGACGTGAAACTCTCGCAGATCTTCTTTGAAGCCGGGCCTATGCGCATGCTGCAAGGCATGGAGCGCCTGCTCAGCCGCATTGACCAGAGCGGCGCCTTGAGCATCGACAAACCATTTACGGCGGCTGAGCACTTCTTTTGCCTGCTCAAGGGCACGGCAAATTTTTGCTTGTTGTATGGGTGTGGCGGGCAGCTGAGTGAAGAAGCTGCCGAAGCGCATGTGCAGGAGGTGGTGGGGTTGTTTATGCGGGCGTATCGGCCTTGAGGGTTTGAGCTGCCTGATCGGGCACTATCGCAGGCAAGCCAGCTCCCACCTTTGACTGTGTTTGCAAATCAAAAGGTGGGAGCTGGCTTGCCTGCGATGAGGCCCGAAAGAACAACAATGATTCAGGACTTGAGCGCTTTCTTTGGATAGATGTCATACCGGCTGGACTTGCCATCCAACGCATGGCTCGGTTTGGGCCCGTCAATGCACGGCGCCTTGCGCGGGCGCTTGACCACCACGCGGTGGCTGGCCAACGCCAAAGCGGCAGCGAGTAAGGCCGGTGCGTCCGGATCATCGCCCACTAAGGGGCGAAACAGGCGCATTTCCTTCTTCACCAGCGCCGTTTTCTCACGGTGCGGGAACATCGGGTCCAGGTAGATCACCTGCGGCGGCTCGCCCTCCCAGTTGCGCATCACCTCGATCGAGTTGCCCTTGAGCAACTGCATGCGCGCCACAATCGGCGCCACTTCAAAGTCGTCCGCACCACGGGCCAGGCCGTCTTCGAGCAAGGCGCCGATCAACGGCTGACGCTCGATCAGGCTCATCTCGCAGCCCAGGCTGGCGAGTACGAACGCGTCCTTGCCCAAGCCCGCCGTAGCGTCCAGCACCCGTGGACGCACGCCTTGGGCAACACCGACCGCCTTGGCGATCATCTGCCCACTGCCACCGCCGTAGAGACGCCGATGCGCCGCGCCGCCTTCGACGAAGTCCACGCGCACCGGCCCCGGCGCGTCAGGCCCGAGCTGTTGCAGTTGCAGGCCGTGTTCCCCGACTTGCAGGGAAAAGTCCGCCTCCTCCAGCTGTAAAGGCAGGCCAAGCTGCGCGGCCCAGTGCTCGGCGCGGGCCTTGAAACCGTCGGCCAAAGCCTCGACCCGAATGCGGCTGGCCGCTGGTTGTTCGCTCATCAATCGCTACGCTCAAAAATATTAAGGATCGGCAAACAACGGCCGATAAAAACAACAGTCAGGTATTTTGCCAGAGCTGAGCGTCGACCGAGAAAAATGTCAGACATTCTTCCCCTAACCATCGGTGTACTGCCGACCCACAACCACTACGGCCTGCGCAATACTCAAGCGCTGGCTGGGGTGAGCCATGTGTGGCAGGACTTCTTCGCCCGTGCGTTGGCCGAGCAGCTTGGCGATACGCCGGGTGCGCTGGCGGCCAAAGCCCCGGCGCCGAGGGACCCGGCGGTAGAACCCAGCGAAGGCGCCGACCTGTTGTCACAGATCCTCACCCAGCGTGAATGCGACGTACACGACACCGAGGTCGCCCCGCCGGAGCCGCTGTTCCTGCCCATCGCCGAATTTGAAACCGAGCTGCTGCCGCCGCCTGCCACGCCGTTCCCGGCAGAAGAAATCATCGCACAGCAGCGCCAGCAAAACTTCGAAAGCGGCTGGGTCCGCCCGATTGTGCTCAATGCCGGCAACCCGCCGCCTGAGCCTGGCCCGGCGCCGCAGCCCCAGCCGCTGCACCTGCCGATTGCCGAATTCGAACTGGACCTGCTGCCACCGCCTGCCACGCCTTACCCGGCCGAGGAGCTGGAGGCGCAACAGAAGGCGCTGGACTTCGATTATCACTGGGCGCGCCCGCTGGTCCTCAACAACCTGCGCCTGGCGGCCTGATTCAGTCTTTGAAAAAACCGTTGGCCTGGCTGAACGGCATCTTGCGTTCAGTGAAGGTAAAAGTGCCCAGCTCATACACCTCCTGCGCCGCCCGATAGAACTCGCCATACGCCGCCAGCGCCATGGCTGAGCCTACACTGATGCGGCGCACGCCCATTTCGCTCAACTGCGCCACGCTCAGGTTCAAACCACCGGACATCAGTACATTTACCGGTTTGGGCGCCACCGCCTTGACCACCGCGAGCACTTCTTCGGCACTGCGCAAGGCGGGAGCGTAGAGCACGTCCGCCCCGGCTTCGGCGTAGGCTTGCAGGCGGCGAATAGTGTCAGGCAAATCCAGGCGCCCATGCAGGAGGTTTTCTGCACGGGCGGTGAGCGTAAAGGCAAATGGCAAGCTGCGGGCAGCGGCGACGGCGGCTTCCACGCGCTCCACCGACAGGTCAAACGGATAGATCGGGTCGACCGCAATGCCTGTGGCGTCTTCGATAGAGGCACCCACAATACCGCTGGCCGCGGCGCGCAGGATGGTCTGGGCGCAGCCTTCGGGGGTGTCGCTGAAGCCGTTCTCCAGATCAGCCGCTACCGGCAGCGCAGTGGCCTGCACAATCGCCGAGGCATTGGCCAAGGTGTCTTCAAGCGATAATGCGCCTTCCGCATCCGGGCGCCCGAGGCTGAACGCATAGCCCGCACTGGTCGTGGCCAACGCCTCGAAACCCAGGCTGGCGAGCATGATGGCGGAGCCGGCATCCCACGGGTTGGGCATCACGAATGCGCGGTCACGCTCATGCAAGGCCTTGAAGGTTTCGGCGCGAAGGGTTTGGGCATCCATGGCTGACTCCTGTCGGAAAAAGGAGCCCTAGAGTAACCCCAGTTGCTCCGCTGCGGGTTCCCGATGCAAGGTTGGCAGCGCTGGCAAACCCGGCAAACGCAGCATCAACTGTTGGTGAAAGCGCAGCGCCAGTTGCGCGGCGAGGCGGTTATCCGAGGTGTGCAGGAACACATATGGCGTGCGCCCCTCTTCGATCCAGCCAGCAATTTTTTCTACCCACGGGACCAGGAACGGGTCATTGGCTTCCAGTTCCGGATGGCCGATGAAGCGCACCTGGGGAAATTGAGTCAGCGCCGCCGGCCGTGTTGGCACCTTGGGCTTTTTCGATTGGGCGTGCAGCACGGCCGCCGACGTTGAAGTGCAGCTGAACAGCGCACGTGGATCGAGGCAAATACGCTCCACACCACGGTCGCGCAACAGCCGGTTGAGCCTGCGCTCGGCATCGCCCTTGGCGAAGAACTCAGGGTGACGCACTTCCACGGCCAGCGGGCGTTCCAGGCCGTCAATGAAACCCGCCAGTTCGCCCAGGCGTTGCGGCGAAAAGCTCGCCGACAATTGCAACCACAGCGGCGAAACCCGCTCGCCCAAAGGGCTCATCAAGCCGACAAAACTTTCCGCTGCCGGCAATTGCTCGCGCAAGTCGCCGCCGTGGCTGATATCTCCGGGGAATTTGGCGGTGAAACGAAAACCCTCAGGCATGATTTCAGCCCAGCGCTGCACCGTGGCGGCCGAGGGGCGGGCATAAAAGGTGGTGTTGCCTTCAACGGCGTTAAAGACCTGGGAATACAGGGCAAGGTAGTCGCTGGAACGGGCATCGGCCGGGTACAGGTACTCGCGCCAGGCGTTTTCACTCCAGGACGGGCAGCCGATGTAGTAAGGCAGGCGCATCAGATGTGGATGTCGAGACCCAGCACTTCCATATCCCATTCGACAAAGCCGGCGGTGGTCAGGTAGCTGGCCAGCGCGGTGGCGACGCTTTTGCTCATGGAACGGGGGAAGACCATGTCTTGCTGACGGGCAGGAAGGCCACTGATGCGTGCAGCGCCAGAACCTTGGGCACTGGGTTGCGACTCTGACTGAACCTCGATGAAGTCCGGCGAATCTTCGACGGACTCGTCTACCGTGACGTTCGCCTTGCGCGGCTTACGCTTGAGTGGGTAGGACTGTGAGGAAAAGCCGTCTATACGCATACATGCAGACTCGGTATCAATGATGGCAATTTAGCGGCACTTTCCGTAGCGCGCAAATGCTCTGGTGATAACTAGAACACATAATTTGTAAAAGGTTTACAAACCGAGGCAAATTCTGACGATTGGGGATTTTTGCCGGTGCGCTGCACTAAATGTGGCGAGGGAGCTTGCTCCCGCTGGACTGCGCAGCAGTCCCGATCTATTAACAGCGGGGCCGCTTCGCGGCCCGACGGGAGCAAGCTCCCTCGCCACCGTTAAAGGCCGCGCTCAGCCTTGGTTTGCGCAACTTTATCGCGCAGGTAAACCGGTGCAGCCTGGTCAGCAGGAATCGCTTCGCCGCGCTCAAAAGCGAAACGTGCGAGGGTCAGCAAGTCTTCGGCATGCGGCAACATTGTTGCATCTTGGCCAGCCAGCTTTACGTCGATGCGCTCACCGTAACCCCAGCCAGTGCCGGCGCCGAACCACTCGCCGCTGGCATCAGCAGGCAACACCGACGATTCCGGAGGCTGTACGGCTTCCACGCCCACTAGACGCATTTCGCCAGCGGTTTCGCGGTAGCAGCCCCAATACACTTCATCCATGCGCGCATCAATCGCAGCCGCCACCTGCGTGGCACCGTGTTCACGCAATGCACGCTGGGCCAATACCGCAAGGTTGGACACCGGCAACACCGGGCGCTCCAGCGCAAAGGCCAGGCCTTGCACTACGCCGATGGCGATACGCACGCCGGTAAAGGCGCCCGGGCCACGCCCGAAAGCAATCGCGTCCACGGCAGACAGCGTGGTGCCCGCCTCTTCCAGCAGTTGCTTGATCATCGGCAACAGCTTCTGCGCATGCAGACGCGGGATCACCTCGTAGTGGCTCGTTACCTTGCCATCGTGCAGCAAGGCGACGGAGCAAGCTTCAGTCGCGGTGTCCAGGGCCAGCAGGGTGCTCATCGGTGTAGGTGTCCAAGTCGAAAAAAAGTGCGCCAGTATAAACAACAACGGCCCGCAAGCGGGCCGTTGTACGCAAAGCCGATCGAAGGATCAGCTCAGTGCTTCAAGCACCTTGGCAGTGATGGATTCTACCGAACCCACGCCAGGGATGTGGCTGTACTTCGGCTTGCCTTGGGCAGCCGAAAGCTTCTGGTAGAAATCCACCAGCGGCTTGGTCTGCGAATGGTAGACCGACAGGCGATGGCGCACGGTTTCTTCGGTGTCGTCCTTACGCTGTACCAGGTCTTCACCGGTCACATCGTCTTTACCTTCAACCTTTGGCGGATTGTAGACGATGTGGTACACGCGGCCCGAGCCTTCGTGAACGCGACGGCCCGCAATACGCTGAACGATTTCTTCGTCTTCAACTGCGATTTCAACCACAGCGTCCAGCTCAACGCCGGCTTTCACCAAGGCTTCTGCCTGGGGAATGGTGCGTGGGAAACCGTCGAACAGGAAACCGTTCTCGCAGTCTTCCTGGCTGATGCGTTCCTTGACCAGGTTGATGATCAGGTCATCGGAGACCAGGCCGCCGCTGTCCATTACGCTCTTGGCGATCAGGCCCAGCTCGGTGCCGGCCTTGACGGCGGCACGCAGCATGTCACCGGTGGAGATTTGTGGAATGCCGAATTTTTCAGTGATGAACTTTGCCTGAGTACCTTTACCGGCCCCGGGAGCTCCCAGCAGAATGACGCGCATCGATGTGCTCCTCAATTTTTTATAGAGATGACGCTCGGATTCGCCGCGTGGGGCCAATCTCGTAAAAATGTGGGTCCTGGCCGATCAAACGGCCAAAGGCTGATCAAGATACACAGCGGGCTCTATCCATACAAGCCGCCAAAAGTCGCAAGAACCGCGCCCGCCATGCAGTCATAGGTAGGGTGTGCCTGAGTGCAACCCCGCCTCCTAAACGCCGACCGCCCGTTTCCGGGCGGCCGTCGTTGTTTATCTGCAAGCCATTGAGAACACGCAGAAAACCTCAGCCAGTGTTGCGCAAACCGGCGGCAATACCGGCTACAGACACCAGCAGCGCCTGTTCCAGAGGGCTGTCCTGCGCCGCCTCCTGCTGTCGCGAGCGTGCCAGTAATTCGGCCTGCAACAGGTGCAGCGGGTCGAGGTAAGTGTTGCGCAAGCGAATGAACTCAAGCGTGTCCGGGCTATGGGCCAGCAGTTGCGACTGGCCGGTCAGGCCAAGTACCACGTCGCACGCCTGCGACAATAGGTCGCGTAAGTGCGCACCCAATGGCAGCAAGTCCGGCTGCACCAAACGCTCGTCATACAGCCGCGCAATATCGGCATCTGCCTTGGCCAGCACCATTTCCAGCATATCAATGCGGGTGCGAAAGAACGGCCATTGCTCGCGCATCTGGCCGAGCAACTCACCTTCGCCACGCTCCAGCGCCTTGCTTAATGCCGCTTCCCAACCAAGCCAGGCGGGCAGCATCAGGCGGGTTTGGGTCCAGCCGAAGATCCACGGAATCGCGCGCAGGCTCTCGATACCGCCCGCACGGCGCTTGGCCGGGCGACTGCCCAATGGCAAGCGGCCCAACTCCTGCTCGGGTGTGGACTGGCGGAAGTATTCGACGAACTGCGGATTTTCCCGCACCACGGCGCGGTAAGCACTGACACCGTCTGCTGCCAATTCATCCATCAGATGCCGCCAGGCCGGCTCAGGTGGCGGCGGTGGCAGCAGCGTGGCTTCGAGCACGGCAGCCAGATAAAGGTTGAGGTTCTGCTCGGCAATGTCCGGCAGGCCGAACTTGAAGCGGATCATCTCGCCTTGTTCGGTCGTACGGAAACGCCCCGCCACCGAGCCTGGCGGCTGCGACAGGATCGCCGCATGCGCCGGGCCGCCGCCACGGCCAACGGTGCCGCCGCGACCATGGAACAACAGCAACTCCACCTGTTGCTCGCGGCAGATATCCACCAGCCGTTCCTGCGCCCGGTACTGTGCCCAGGCAGCGGCGGTGGTGCCGGCATCCTTGGCCGAGTCCGAATAGCCGATCATCACTTCCTGCGGGCCTTGCAAGCGCGCGCGATAACCCGGCAATTGCAGCAGACGCTCCATCACCGGCCCGGCGTTATCCAGGTCGGCCAGGGTTTCAAACAGCGGCACCACGCGCATCGGCCGTTGCACGCCCGACTCTTTAAGCAACAGTTGCACGGCCAGCACATCCGACGCGGCACCCGCCATGGAAATGACATAAGAACCGAGTGATGCTGCCGGTGCGGCGGCGACTTCCTTGCAGGTGTTCAACACTTCGGCGGTGTCTGCCGACGGTTTGAAATAACCCGGCAGCAGCGGCCGGCGATTGGTCAGCTCTTTGCTCAGGAAGCTGATGCGCGCTTCTTCGTCCCAGTCTTCATAACGGCCCAAGCCCAGGTAATCAGTGATTTCGGTCATGGCCGCCGAGTGACGGCTGGAATCCTGACGCACGTCCAGGCGCACCAGGAACAAGCCGAAGGTCACGGCACGGCGCAGGCAGTCGAGCAACGGGCCATCAGCGATCACGCCCATGCCGCACTCATGCAGCGACTGGTAGCACAGCTCCAACGGGTCGAGCAGGTCGCGGTTGTTTTGCAACACATCGGCAGGCGCAGGCGTGCTGGCGGTCAGTGAGGTATGCGCCCATTGGCGCGTGGCGCGCAGGCGTTCGCGCAGTTGCTTGAGCAAGGCACGGTAAGGTTCGACGCTATCACCGACCTTGGCCTGCAATGCAGGGCTGGCCTGCTGCATCGACAGCTCAGAGGCCAGATGATCGACATCTCGCAGGTACAGATCCGCCGCCATCCAGCGCGCCAGCAGCAACACTTCGCGGGTGACCGGCGCGGTGACATTCGGGTTGCCGTCACGGTCGCCGCCCATCCACGAAGCAAAGCGGATCGGCGCCGCCTCAAGTGGCAGGCGCAGGCCGGTGGCGGCGTGCAAGGCCTGGTCGGCCTTGCGCAAATAATTGGGAATGGCATGCCACAGCGAATGCTCGATCACCGCAAAGCCCCACTTGGCTTCGTCTACCGGCGTGGGCCGGATGCGGCGGATCTCTTCGGTGTGCCAGGCTTCGGCGATCAGCCGCTGCAAGCGCTGTCGGATCTGCTCGCGCTCGGCGCTGGTGAGGTCGCGGTGATCCTGCAACGCCAGTTGTGCGGCAATCGCATCGTATTTCTGGATCAAGGTGCGGCGCGCCACTTCGGTCGGGTGGGCGGTGAGCACCAGCTCAATCTCCAGGCGCGCCAACTGACGGGCCAGGGACTCATTGCTGTGACCTTCGCTTTGCAGGCGCGCCAGCAACTCCGGTAATACGCGAGACTCGAAGGGCGCTGGTTGCGATTCATCGCGCCGATGGATCAGTTGGTACTGCTCGGCGATATTGGCCAGGTTGAGAAACTGGTTGAAGGCCCGGGCCACGGGCAGCAATTCATCTTCCTGTAACTGATTGAGGCGGGTGCTCAGCTCATCGCCAGCACCTCGCCTGTCAGCCTTGGCGCCTTTGCGGATCTGCTCGATCTTGTCGAGAAAAGCATCGCCGTACTGTTCTCGAATGGTGTTGCCCAGCAGCTCACCCAGCAGGTGAACATCCTCACGCAAGCGTGCATCGATATCACTCATCAGCCAATCTCCAGCCAGAAATCCGGGACGCGCAGGCCTTCCAGAGTGCCGCCCGCGTCAGTTTCTGACAAGACACTTTAAACCTTGCGACTTGCAGCTAGTCTCAACAGTGAGTCGTCGTGTTACCCACGCAGGCGACTGGACACCCATCACCGCCTGCCATCGCGGGCTTATTGAGGTTGCCATGAAAATTCGAGAACTGGCCCAACATTGGGAAGAGAACGCCAAGGGTCGCCTGACCAAAACCGAGTACGCGATCCACTTGGACGTCGAGTCCGCAGCGCGCCTGGCCGCTATCGCCGAGATGTACCCCAAGCGCAGCACCGAAGAATTGCTCGGTGAACTGATCGGCGCGGCCCTTGAAGAGCTGGAAGCGAGCTTCCCCTACATCAAGGGCCAGCATGTGATCGCCACCGATGAAGAGGGTGACCCACTGTACGAGGACGTCGGCCCGACGCCGCGCTTTCTGACTCTGTCACGCCGCTATCTGCATGATTTATCAGCCACCGCCGATAAACAGCAACACTGACAAACCTTCGACACCCCCCGTTTAACCCCTGTATTCCGGGCCTCACAGAGGCTCGGAGTACCTCTGCGCAACGCGAAAGTTCAAACTTTTAAACGCTGACCAAACAGTCAGATATTTTTTTAGGCAAATCGCCATCTCCGCTGAACTTTTGAAAAAACGCTCCGGTCACAGCCAGTAAGCCATCACTTGGAACGGCCGTTTGAAAGGGCATTTGGTGCTTTACCGCCGGGCCTGCAACCGCCAACCAATGAAGTGGATTTTGATTTTTTCAGGAGTTATCCAATGGAGTTGAAGACGATGAAGACCAGCACTGCCAAATCCTCGTTTAACCATCTGCGCGGGCTGAAATTGGCCGCGCTGGCAATCGGCACCAGCTTCGTTCTGGCGGGCTGCGCCGGCAACCCTCCGACCGAGCAATACGCCGTGACCCAGTCCGCCGTAAACAGCGCAGTCAGCGCCGGCGGCACCGAGTACGCAGCGGTAGAAATGAAGTCGGCCCAGGACAAGCTCAAAGCTGCCGAACTGGCCATGCATGACAAAAACTACGACAAAGCGCGTCAACTGGCTGAGCAAGCCGAGTGGGATGCCCGAGTCGCAGAGCGCAAGGCCCAGGCTGCCAAGGCTGACCAGGCTGTGAAGGATTCCCAGAAAGCTGTGCAGGAACTGCGTCAGGAAGGCATGCGCCCGGCTGTTATCAAACAGCAATAAGCCGCCGCCACTGATTGCATTGCACCCGATATCGAATTGAAAGGACGACACGACTATGCGTAAACAATTGATGATCCCTGCCCTGCTGGCGATGAGCGTTGCTCTGGCGGCGTGCTCCACCCCGCCGAACCAGAACCTGGAAAACGCACGGACCAACTTCTCGGCCCTGCAATCCAACCCGCAAGCCACCAAGGTAGCGGCGCTGGAAACCAAGGACGCGCAGGATTGGCTGGACAAGGCTGACAAGGCCTACCGCGACAAGGAAGACGAGAAGAAGGTCGACCAACTGGCCTACCTGACCAACCAGCGTGTGGAAGTGGCCAAAGACACCATCTCGCTGCGTGAATCCGAAGCCAAGCTGAAAAACGCCGGCGACGAACGTGCCCGCGCCCTGCTGCAAGCCCGTGATGCACAGATCAAGCAACTGCAAGACAGCTTGAACGCCAAGCAGACTGATCGCGGCACTCTGGTGACCTTCGGTGACGTGCTGTTCGCCACCAACAAGTCCGACCTGAAATCCAGTGGCCTGGTGAACATCACCAAACTGGCTCAGTTCCTGCGCGACAACCCGGACCGTAAAGTGATCGTCGAAGGCTACACCGACAGCACCGGTTCGGACTCGTACAACCAGAGCCTGTCCGAGCGTCGTGCCGCTTCGGTACAACGTGCACTGGCTCAACAAGGCGTGGATATCTCGCGCATCGTGACCCAGGGTTACGGCAAGGAATACCCGGTTGCCGACAACGGCAGCGTTTCGGGCCGTGCCATGAACCGCCGCGTTGAAGTGACCATCTCCAACGACAACCAGCCAGTCAAGCCACGCTCTTCCGTTGCTAACTGATTGATTGACGCAGGATGAAAAAAACCACCGGAAACGGTGGTTTTTTTTGCTTCAGAATTGGATCTGACGGTTGCTGTCGTCGCCGCCCGCCAGCTCGAACTCCGTGCGCCGCCTGGTTTCGTCCTGCTCCTTTTGGGAAAGCTCTGCGTCCCACTCGCTGAACTCATCCAAACTTTGCTGCGCCCGGGCCATATCCAACATCCTGTCTATCGCAGCAATATTCACCGTAACTCTCCCTTGGCTGGCCATTCATAAGTTATCCATCAGCAGCGCTGACAAGCCCTTAAGTGGCATCCTACGGAATACGGTTCCAGATATTTCAGTATCGCTGCATTGAAGCGCTTTACTCTTGAAGTTGCGGGGTTTCCTGGCCCATGCAACGCACGGCTTGTTTCTTGTTATTGACCAGTACGCCGCTCAAGCCTTTCTGTTCGGTATCAAACATCACCAATACGCCATCAATGCATTGCGCCACCTGCGCAGCCGGAGTCAGCGAGACCTTGTAGTCCTCGCCCGGCACGGTCTTGAGCATGGTGAAGTCGCTGAGCAACAAGGCATCTTCCGGCTTGGCGAAGTGCAAGTAGCCGTAAAACCACAGGCAGCCGACGGTGCCGATGATGGTGCCGATGCCGGTGAGGATCAGCGGGATCATGTTGCGTTCTTCGCTCATTGCGGGCTCTCTGATGAATCAACTTTAGGAATAGGGTAATTCGGTATCTCGCCCAGGCGGCGCAGGCCATTGAAGTGCTGCGGGTCGTCCAGATAGCGCAGCATCACGGTTTGCCAGGTCTTGTCGGCGAAGGTCTGCACATGGCCGCCACGGGTCAACTGCAACACCCTCGGCGGCGGCGCGGCCTGATACAGGCGAATGCCGTTGGCCACCGGCACAATCGGATCATCCAGGCTATGGAACAGCAGCTTGGGCACGCCGGTAAGCTGGGGCATGGCATTGATCGCACTGTCGGCGTCGGGCACCAGCCACGACAGCGGCACCTGAAACGGCCATGTTAACCAGGAGGTGCTGAGGGCGAATTGTCCTACATCACGATAACTGGCGGGCACGCCGTCCAGGACCAGGGCCTTGAGCTGGGCTTGGCGCTGCGGGTGTGCCGCCAAGTAATGCACCGCCAGCGCACCGCCCAGGCTCTGGCCCAACACGATCAGCGGCTGGCCTTGGGTTTCGGGGGCCTTGTCGATCCAGCCGAATGCGGCATCGATGTCCTGATACACCGCCGGCAAGGACGGCTTGCCTTCAGACAGGCCATAACCGCGATAGTCCAGCAACAGCACTTGATAGCCCTGCTCCGGCAACCACCAGCTGCCACCCAGATGCCAGGCCAGGTTGCCGCCATTGCCGTGCAGGTGCAGCACCGTGCCTTTGAGCGGCACACCGGGTTTGGCCGGCAGCCACCAGGCATGCAGCTTTACGCCGTCGACGGTGGTGAGGGTGACGTCGCGATAGGCCAGGCGGGCTTTTTCCGGCGTGAACGGCAGGCCGGGTTCGGGGTAGAACAGCAGTGAGCTGCAGCCGTTTAAAGTGAGTAGCAGGCAAAGAATGCCGAGGATTCTCATCCGTTGAAGCCTCGCTGATAGGTTGTACTCATTTCTCAAGAACCAATGAGATCAAATGTGGGAGCTGGCTTGCCTGCGATAGCGGTCTTTCAGTTAAAACAGCGGTGACTGATACACCGCTATCGCAGGCAAGCCAGCTCCCACCTTTTTGATTCGGTTGTGTCAGGGAAATCTCTACAGGATATTCGAGTAATCCGCCTCAATCCGGTCCAGGCTCAGGTGGTTGAGGAAGTTGGAGAAGCACATCCACGCCGCCAGGGCGTTCATGTCGCGAAACTGCTCGGGCAGGTACTTGGGTGGCACCACCAGGCCTTCGTCGACCAGTTGGCGCAAGGTGCGCATGTCTTCCAGGGTGGTCTTGCCGCAGAACAGCAGCGGCACTTGTTCCAACTTGCCTTTGCGCACGGCCAACTGGATGTAGTTGTAAACCATGATAAAGCCCTTGAGGTAGGACAAATCCTTGGTAAACGGCAGACCGGTCGGCGTCGAACCACGGAACACGCGGCTGGCATTGCCATAGCTTTCGGCCATCTCAAAGCCTTGCTCGCGAAAGAACTCGAATACCTGCAGGAAGTCGGCGCCCTCTTCGACCATATGGATGGCACGGGTGCGGTTGGTCAGTTTGCGCAGGCGACTGGGATAGGAGGCAAAGGTGATGATCTCCATCAGAATCGCCAGGCCTTCCTGGGTCACCGTTGACGAGGGCGGCCCTTTGGACAGAAAGGTGCAGATCGGCTGGTTCTGGCCATTGAGCGTGGTGCCGACGTGCACCAGGCCTTCGTGCACTTCCAGCGCGCGCACATCACGCTCGTTGAACATCGCGTCGGCGCGGATCTTGATGTAGTCGGCGCCCGCCGCCGCATCGGCGACGATACCATCGGACTCGAAGACGCGGATGGTCTCTTCGGCCTCACCGAACACCTTGTTCAAACGGGTTTGCAGCAAGGCCACGGCATGCTTGGCCGTGAGCGTCTTGGCTTCGTCCTTGAGGTCGCCACGGCCGTCGATCTGGTTGAGGTAGTCGGACATCATCAGGCCCAGGTCGGCCAGCGTCGGGTCACCGGCGTGGAACGCGTCCGAGGCGGCGCCGTAGAGTTCCTGTGAAATCAGGCCGAAGTCCTCGGTGCCCCGCGCTTCGAGCATGCGCACCACCATGCGGTACTCGCGGCACATGCGGCGCATGATCTGTCCCACCGGGCTGAACTGGCCGAGGCGGCGGGTGATGTCGCGCTCGATGTTCTGGAACTCCAGCTTCACCGCGCTGGAGTCGAACGACAGCGGTCGGCCCAGGTAGTAATCGCGGTCCACCGCCGGCATGGCCTTGCCCTTGGCCTTGAGAAACCCCTGGCGAATGTTCTCGTCCCACTTCACGGCGTCGAGGACGCGAATCGGTGTTTGTGCCAGCACAATGCGATCGGACAAGGTGCGTATCGTCTGCTGGTAATCGTCCACCCGGTGCTTCCTCTTTAAACGTTATTTGCCCGCGCGCCGGTAGCGCACGGCTTCAACGAACACATCGGCATTGGCCGGGTCATCCAGGTAGGCAAATACCTGGTCCATGGGGCTGTCGACCCGCACGCCGTCACCTTCGACGGTTTCCACGGTGCTGCCGCGCAAGGCATTTTGGCCTATGGCTTGATGGATCTGCTCAAGGTCGAGGTTGTAGACCACCAATTCACGCGTTTTGTCGCCCTTACCTTCAAAGTCAAAACCGGCCAGGAAGTAATTGCCACCCAAGGCCGCCGGCAACGGCGCAGAAAGGTACCAGCGGTTGCCATGGCGCGACACCGTAAACAGGTACTCATCACGCTGGCCCGGCTTGGCTTTAGGGTAGCTCACGGCCTTGTAATGCTGCTGATCGACACGGGTGATCTGCAGATTCAGCGGTTCGCCCCAGGCGTTTTTACTTGACCAGTGGCCGAGCAAGGCGTCGGGCGCGGCTTCACGGGCCGCCAGTGGATCCTTGAAGGTGACCAGGCAACCGCTGAGCAGCAGGAAGGACAAGGCGATTGCAATGACACGCCAGGCTTTCATTGGGCACCCCATCAAGTGTGGGAGCTGGCTCCCACATAAAGCAGATTGCGCACGGGGCTAGACCGAGGCCAACACCAAATGCATGTAACGCTTGAGAATCTCAAGCATCTCTTCACCCGTCAGAGGCTCAGGGCCGCCGAGCAGGCCCTGATATTCCATCCGACCGATTATCGCCGTCAACACTCTGGCATCCTGTTGCGGCTCGCGGGAACCCAATACCTGGAAAAACTGCCCGGTGCCCTGCAACAGAATCTGCTGGTGCGAGCGCACCAGCTCAGCCAGGCGCGGGTTAAGCAAGGCTTCCTGGCGAAAGGCCTGTTCGGCCATCAAGTGTTCGCGGCGATTGGTCAGTTGGCGCATCACGTAGTCGGCGGTCAGCCGTGCAATGTCATCGGCCAGTTGTGAGCGTGACTGCGAGCTGCCATCGCCATAGGCGACCATCTCGCGCAGCAGGCCTTCATTGCGCACCCACAGCTTGCCCATGAAGGCAGCGCTGCGCTCCACGTATTGGGCGAAGGTATCGGTGAGCAGGTCATCAATGTCCTTGAAGTAATAGGTGGTGGCCGACAACGGCACGCCGGCCTCTGCTGCCACCGCGCGATGGCGCACACCGCGTACCCCATCACGCACGACGATGCGCATGGCCGCATCGAGAATGTCTTGCCGGCGTTGCTCGCTGCCTCGACGGCTGGCCTTGCGGCCCTGGTACTGGACACTATCAGCCACGGCAGCAGCAATGCCGGCGGCGCCTTCTTGAGCCATTACGCGGTTCACGACAGATCTTCCTTTAATGAGTTATGCGGAGCGTCACGGGCTGCATTCCTGTGCAGAGCGTGGGAACGCTCAGCGCGTGCCTCTTGGCGCCGTTCTGCTGACGGCTGAATTCGTCACACAAAAAAGCCGCCTTATAAAAGGCGGCTTCGGATTTCGCTACGGTTACGCTTGTGGCCGCATGTGCGGGAACAAGATCACATCGCGGATCGACGGCGAGTTGGTCAACAACATCACCAACCGGTCGATACCGATACCTTCACCGGCGGTCGGCGGCATGCCGTATTCCAGGGCGCGAACGAAGTCGGCGTCGTAGTGCATCGCCTCGTCGTCACCGGCGTCCTTGTCGGCCACCTGGGCCATGAAGCGTTCGGCCTGGTCTTCTGCATCATTAAGCTCGGAGTAGGCGTTGGCGATTTCGCGGCCGCCAATGAACAGCTCGAAACGGTCGGTGACGTTCGGGTTGTCATCGTTGCGACGTGCCAGCGGCGACACTTCGAACGGGTACTGGGTAATGAAGTGCGGCTGTTCCAGCTTGTGCTCCACCAGTTCTTCGAAAATCATCACCTGCAGTTTGCCCAGGCCTTCGAAGCCCAGCACCTTGGCGCCAGCTTTCTTGGCGATGGCGCGGGCCTTGTCGATGTCGGTCAGGTCGTCAGCGGTCAGCTCAGGGTTGTACTTGAGGATCGAGTCGAACACCGACAGACGCACGAACGGCTCGCCGAAGTGGAACACCTTGTCGCCGTACGGCACGTCAGTGCTGCCCAGTACCAGCTGCGCCAGCTCGCGGAAGAGTTCTTCGGTGAGGTCCATGTTGTCTTCGTAGTCGGCGTAGGCCTGGTAGAACTCCAACATGGTGAATTCAGGGTTGTGACGGGTCGAGACGCCTTCGTTACGGAAGTTGCGGTTGATCTCGAACACTTTCTCGAAGCCGCCAACCACCAGGCGCTTGAGGTACAGCTCCGGCGCGATACGCAGGAACATTTCCAGGTCCAGCGCGTTGTGGTGGGTTTCGAACGGTTTGGCTGCGGCACCACCGGGGATGGTTTGCAGCATCGGCGTTTCCACTTCGAGGAAGTCACGCGCCATCAGGAAGCTGCGAATGTGCGCAATCACTTGCGAACGCACGCGGAAGGTCTGGCGCACGTCTTCGTTGACGATCAGGTCGACGTAGCGCTGGCGATAGCGCTGCTCGGTGTCGGTCAGGCCGTGGTGCTTGTCCGGCAGCGGGCGCAGCGACTTGGTCAGCAGGCGCACGCTGGTCATTTCAACGTAAAGGTCGCCCTTGCCGGAACGCGCCAGGGTGCCTTCGGCGGCAATGATGTCGCCCATGTCCCAGGTTTTCACCGAGGCCAGGGTTTCTTCAGGCAGGGTTTTACGGTTGACGTACACCTGAATGCGACCGGTCATGTCCTGGATCACCATGAACGAGCCACGGTTAAGCATGATGCGACCCGCCACCTTGACCGGGATTGCAGCCTCTGCCAGCTCTTCCTTGGTCTTGTCCGCGTACTGTTTCTGCAAGGCATCGCAGTAGTTGTCACGGCGGAAGTCGTTCGGGAAGGCATTACCCTTGGCGCGCTCGGCAGCAAGCTTTTCCTTGCGCAGGGCGATCAGGGAGTTTTCTTCCTGTTGCAGGGCTTGCGGGTCGAGTTGTTGGTCGCTCATGTCTTTTGAAATTCCATCACAGGTTCGTTGCCCCCACCGGTGGCAGGGGACTTAAGGTCTTGGCTGACGGTTTACAGCCCCGATTTCAAGCTGGCTTCCAGGTATTCGTCGATATCACCGTCGAGCACCTTGTCGCAATCGCTGCGTTCGATGTTAGTGCGCAGATCCTTGATCCGCGATGCATCAAGCACATACGAACGGATCTGGTGGCCCCAGCCGATATCCGACTTGGTGTCTTCCAGCGCCTGGGAAGCGGCGTTGCGCTTCTGCATTTCCTGCTCGTACAACTTGGCCCGCAGCATTTTCATGGCGGTGTCCTTGTTGGCGTGCTGGGAACGTTCGTTCTGGCAGCTGACCACGGTGTTGGTCGGTACGTGGGTAATACGCACCGCCGAGTCGGTGGTGTTTACGTGCTGGCCACCGGCACCGGAGGAACGGTAGGTGTCGATCCGCAGGTCGGCCGGGTTGATCTCGATTTCCACCTTGTCGTCGATCTCTGGCGAGACGAAAACGGCGGAGAACGAGGTATGGCGGCGGTTGCCGGAGTCGAACGGGCTCTTGCGCACCAGGCGATGTACGCCGATCTCGGTCCGCAACCAGCCAAAGGCGTATTCGCCCTTGATGTGCACGGTCGCGCCTTTGATACCGGCGACTTCACCGGCGGACAGTTCCATGATAGTGGCGTCGAAACCGCGCTTATCCGCCCAGCGCAGGTACATGCGCAGCAGGATGTTGGCCCAGTCCTGGGCCTCGGTGCCGCCGGAACCGGCCTGGATGTCCAGGTAGGCGTTGTTCGGGTCCATTTCGTGGCTGAACATGCGGCGGAATTCAAGCTTGGCGAGGTTTTCCTCGAGACGGGCCAGCTCGGCGACGACATCGCCCACTGCGCCTTCGTCGTTTTCTTCGACGGCCATGTCCAGCAGGTCGCGGCAATCGCCCAGACCGGTGTTCAACTCGTCGAGGGTGTCGACGATCTGCGCCAGCGCAGCGCGCTCGCGGCCCAGTTCCTGGGCGTATTCAGGTTTGTTCCAGACAGCCGGATCTTCAAGCTCGCGATTGACTTCGGTCAGACGCTCATGCTTTTGATCGTAGTCAAAGATACCCCCGAATAGTTTCGGAGCGCTCGGACAGGTCCTTGATGGTGTTAAGGATCGGGTTGATTTCCATGGCGGGCAGCACTCGTTGGCGAACTTTTGAAAGCCGACGAGTATAACGACAAACCGGCGCTAACGGCAGCCCGCTTGGCGAAAAGGCGGGGTTGTTGACGATCTCCAGAACGATTGAGATCAAATGTGGGAGCTGGCTTGCCTGCGATAGCGGTGTATCAGGTACAGATGTGGTAACTGACAGACCGCTATCGCAGGCAAGTCAGCTCCCACAAGGGTTCGGCGGTGTTCTGCTTACTCGATACCGACCTGATTGCGCCCGTTATGCTTGGCCGTGTACAACCCCTTGTCCGCCGCCATGATCAACTGCCGACAATCCGTACCCTGCAACGGCGTCATGGTCGACAGGCCGATGCTGATAGTCAGGCTCGCCCCTTCTGCCGGGGCAATGTGCGGGATCTTCAGCCCCGCAACCGCCATGCGCAGCTTCTCGGCCACCAGGCGCGCACCGCCCGGCGAGGTATTGGGCAGCACCAACGCAAACTCTTCACCGCCGTACCGCGCCGGCAAGTCCGAAGGTCGGCTGCTGGCTTCACGGATGCTCGCGGCGACTTTGCGCAGGGCTTCATCACCTTCGACGTGGCCAAAGCTGTCGTTGTAGGTCTTGAAGAAGTCCACATCGATCATCAACAACGACAGCTGGGTCTGGTCACGCATGGCACGGCGCCATTCCAGCTCCAGGTATTCGTCAAAGTGGCGGCGGTTGGACAGCCCGGTGAGGCCATCGGAGTTCATCAGCCGTTGCAGCACCAGGTTGGTGTCCAGCAATTGCTGCTGGCTCACACGCAGCGCGCGATAAGCCGCATCGCGCTGCAACAGCGTCATATATGAGCGCGAGTGATAGCGAATGCGCGCCACCAGCTCGATGTTATCCGGCAGCTTGACCAGGTAATCATTGGCCCCGGCCGAAAACGCCGCGCTCTTGATCAGCGGGTCTTCCTTGGTCGAAAGCACAATGATCGGGATATTCGCCGTGGCCGGGTGGTTACGGTATTCGCGCACCAGTGTCAGGCCATCAAGACCGGGCATCACCAGGTCTTGCAGGATCACCGTCGGTTTGATGCGGATCGCCTGGGCAATCGCCTGATGCGGGTCGGCGCAAAAGTGAAAGTCGATGTTTTCTTCGTGAGCCAGGCCGCGCCGCACAGCTTCGCCGATCATGGCCTGGTCGTCGACCAGCAACACCATGGCAGCGTTTTCGTCGGTCTTGATGTCGTCGATCTGTAAATCATTCATGTGCAGTCACCTGAATTACTTTCCTGCAAGCCGGCACTGCGAGAGGTCTTGATCATTTTGCAAATACCTCCAGCAATCGGGGCGCAATTCTGTCCAGTGGGCGGATTTCAACAGCAGCATCAATCGCCGCCGCCGCTTTTGGCATGCCATACACCGCACAGCTCTGCTGATCCTGGGCGATGGTCAAATATCCTTGTTCACGCAGTATCTTGAGGCCCTGAGCCCCGTCGCGCCCCATGCCGGTCAGCAGTACGCCGACGGCATCACCATTCCAGTGGCTGGCGACGCTTTCGAAGAACACGTCGATGGAAGGCCGGTAAATCTCGTTCACAGGCTCCGCGGTATAGGCTAGCGTGCCATTTTTCAACAGGCGAATGTGGTGGTTGGTGCCAGCCAGCAGCACCACGCCGTTTTGAGGCGGTTCGCCCTCGCATGCCAGGCGCACCGGCAGGCCGGAGGCGCTGCTCAGCCATTCGGCCATGCCGGTGGCAAACACCTGGTCCACATGCTGCACCAGCACAATGGCGGCGGGAAAGTCGCGGGGCAAACCCTTGAGCAGGATTTCCAGGGCGGCCGGGCCGCCCGCAGAGGAACCAATCGCCACCAGCCTCTGACGTTTGCCAGTGGTGCGCGCCGGCGCGGTTTCGGCGCGTACACGACTGCCACGCTGGCCGATCAGCCAGCCAATATTGAGGATTTTGCGCAGCAACGGCGCCGCCGCATCCTTGGGGTTGCCCACGCCCAGCGCCGGGGTGTCCACCACATCCAGGGCGCCATGGCCCATGGCTTCGAACACGCGACTCATATTCGCTTGGCGGTCGACGGTCACCAGCAGAATAGCGCATGGGGTCTCGGCCATGATCTGCCGCGTGGCCTCCACGCCGTCCATCACCGGCATGATCAAGTCCATCAGGATCAGGTCCGGGGTCAATTCGGCGCAGCGCTGCACAGCTTCCAGGCCATTGCTGGCCACCCACACAACCTCGTGGGCCGGCTCTAAACTCAACGCGCGGCGCAAGGCCTCTACCGCCAGGGGCATGTCATTGACGATCGCAATCCTCATGCCCGGGCGCCTCCAATCAGCTCCATCACGGCATCCAGCAACGCATCATCATGGAAACTGGCCTTAGCTAGATAATAGTCGGCGCCGGCGTCCAGTCCACGGCGCCGGTCTTCTTCGCGATCCTTGTACGACACCACCATCACCGGCAACGATTGCAGGCGACTATCACGGCGCAAGAGTGTGACCAATTCGATCCCGTCCATACGAGGCATATCAATGTCAGTGATCAGCAGGTCGAAGTCTCCGGAGCGCAGCGCGTTCCAGCCATCCATGCCATCGACCGCGACCGCCACTTCATAACCACGATTAAGCAACAATTTGCGTTGCAGCTCACGCACGGTGAGCGAATCGTCCACCACCAGCACGCGTTTGCGCGGTGCTTCGGTCGCCTGCTGGCTGCGCCGTGCGATACGTTCCAGGCGCCCGGTGTTGAGCAATTTATCCACCGAACGCAGCATGTCTTCGACGTCGACGATCAACACCACCGAGCCGTCGTCCAGCAAAGCACCGGCGGAAATATCCTGGACCTTGCCCAGGCGGTCATCCAGCGGCAATACCACCAGGGTGCGCTCACCGATAAAACGCTCCACCGCAATGCCATACACCGCATCGCGCTCGCGGATGACCACCACCTTCAAGGTTTCGTCATTGCTCTGCCCCGGCGGGCGCTGCAGCAATTGACTGGCGGCCACCAGACCGACATGCCGGCCTTCGTGCCAGAAATGCTGGCGCCCTTCCAGTTGCACAATGTCATTCGGCGCCAAGTCGCACATGCGTTCGATGTGCGCCAGCGGGAAGGCATAGGCTTCCTCGCCGACCTCCACCACCAGGCTGCGCACCACCGACAGGGTCAACGGCACTTCCAGGTGGAAGCGGCTGCCCTGCCCCGCCGTCTGCTCCAGCACCACCGCGCCACGCAGTTGGCGGACCATGTGCTGCACCGCATCCAGGCCGACGCCGCGCCCGGACACTTCGGTGACCTTGTCGCGCAGGCTGAAACCCGGCAGGAACAGGAAAGTCAGCAGCTCTTCTTCACTCAAGCGCAGCGCGGTTTCCAGCGGTGACAGGTGCCGGTCGACGATGGTGCCACGTAGACGCTCCAGGTCGACGCCATTGCCGTCGTCGCTTAACTCCAGCACCAGCAAACCGGCTTGATGGGAGGCGCGCAGGCGGATCAGGCCTTCGGCGGGTTTGCCCGCCAACACCCGCTGCTCGGGCATTTCGATGCCGTGGTCGACGGCATTGCGCAATAAATGCGTGAGCGGCGCTTCGAGTTTTTCCAGTACGTCGCGGTCGACCTGGGTCTTTTCACCCTCGATCTCCAGGCGCACCTGCTTGCCAAGGCTGCGGCCAAGGTCACGCACCATGCGCACCTGGCCGGCGAGCACATCGGCAAACGGTCGCATGCGGCAGGCCAGCGCGGTGTCATAAAGCACCTGGGCACGCTGCCCGGCCTGCCAGCCGAACTCATCCAGTTCGGCGGTCTTATCCGCCAGCAACGCCTGGGCTTCACTCAACAGGCGGCGCGTGTCGGCCAGGGCTTCCTGGGCTTCCAGGCTCAAGTTCATGGCCTTGAGTTGGCCATCGAGCGTGTCCAAGGCGCGCGCGCTGTTGCTTTGAATGCGCTTGAGGCGCTGCAGGCTCACCAGGTAAGGCTTGAGCCGCTGGGTCTCCACCAAAGACTTGCTCGACAGGTCGAGCAGGCTGTTCAAGCGCTCGGCGGTGACGCGCAGCACGCGCTCCCCGCCTTCGGTCAGGCGTTTGTTCGGGCGCGGCAGGTCAGTGCTGACCGGCGGCACAGGCTCTGGCTCAGGCTCCGGCGGCAACGCTTCAATCACCGGCGCAGGTTCGGGAGCGGCGGGGGCTGGTGTGGCGTTGACGATCGGCTGCGACGGATCCAGCAGGCGTTCCATCAGCGCTACATAGCCTTGAATGTCCGCTGGCCCGACATTATTGCCCGGCGTGGCGATGCGCATCAGCAGGTCGGTGCCCTGCAGCAAGGCGTCGATATGCTCAGGTTGCAGGTACAGGCGGTTTTCCTGGGCGCTGACCAGGCAGTCCTCCATCACATGGGCCACGCTGACCCCGGCGTCCACGCCGACAATCCGCGCCGCGCCCTTGAGCGAGTGCGCGGCGCGCATGCATGCCTCAAGCTGGTCAGCCTGGGTGGGGTTGCGTTCCAGGGCCAGCAGGCCCGCGCTCAATACCTGGGTCTGCGCATCGGCTTCCAGGCTGAACAGCTCCAGCAGCGAGGCATCGCGCATCTGGTCGGGGGTCATGTGAGGCTCCGGGTCACGGCAGACAACAATTGCGCCTCGTCCAGCCAACGCAGGCTGCGGCCTTTCCACTGCAACACGCCTTGGGTAAAGCGCGCGCTGGCCTGGGTGCCGGAAGCCGACGCAGCCTTCAAGGTGCGCTCATCGATGGCATGGATGCCGTCGACTTCATCCACCGGTACCACCACCGGGCCGTCCTGGGCAGCAATAATCAACATGCGCGGCATCACTCGCGCGCCGGTAGCGCCTGTGCTGGCCGGGTCCAGCCCCAGCAGTTCCACGAGTGACAGGCACGCCACCAGCGCACCGCGCACATTCGCAACGCCCAGTAATGCGCGGGAACGTTGGTGCGGCAACGAGTGAATCGGCTGCAGTGGCGCCACCTCCACCAGGCATCGCGTGGCAATGCCCAGCCACTCTTCACCCAGACGAAACATCAGGATCGAACGGGTGACGATGTCTTCGTCAACTTCCGCGGCTGCATACGCCTGTCGGTCGTCCTGCTGCAACGCATAACGGTCAAGCAGGCGCGTGGCGGCGGCGGAATACACCGAGCAGTTGCGGCAGTGGATATGTTCGGCAAGCAACGGGCAGGACTTGTCGCCATGGATGCCGATGCGGTTCCAGCAGTCATCGATGGCTTGGGTGTCGGCCAGGGTCAGGTCCAGACCTGCGGTGTCGAGCGCATCAAGGTTATTCATCGTTTGGACTCACTGTCTGCACGCTCGCTACGCGCGGCGCGCGCCTGCAAGCGACGCGCGCCCGCACTGTCACCCTGGGACTCGAGCAATGCGGCCAGGTGCATCAAGGCCTGCGGGTGCTGCGGTTCCAGGTACAAGGCTTTGCGGTAATAACCCTGGGCTTCCAGGGCGCTGCCGGCCACGTCGCTGAGCAGCCCCAGCCAGTAAAACACCTGGGCTGCCGGCGGGTGGTTACTCAAATACTGTTCACACGCGGCACGGGCCTCAGCACTTTTGCCTTCGTTAGCCAGCGTAGCGATGCGGCTGAGCAAATCGCCCGCATCGCTGTGCGGCGCCTTGATCGGCACCACTTGGGCGCTCGCGGTGCTGAACGGGCGCGGCTTGGCAGGAATCGGTGCTGCGCTGCGCTGGGGGATGGGCAGGGGCACAAATACCGGTTCAGGCTTGACCGGCTCGGTATGCCGACTGAATGCAAAGGATTGCGGCACGCCAATCGAGCGCATGCCATGGCGCCCCAGCAGGCTGCCCTCGGCGGGGCCGATAAACAGCACGCCGTCCTCATGGGTCAGGCTCTTGAGCACATCGAACACTTGCTTCTGGGTGGGCTGGTCGAAGTAGATCAGCAGGTTGCGGCAGAACACAAAATCGTAGGTGGGCTCATTGGCCAGCAACGCCGGGTCGAGCAAATTGCCGACTTGCAGACGCACTTGTTCGCGCACCCGCTCGGCAATGTGGTAACCATCGGGCTGTTCGCTGAAGTGACGCTCGCGAAACTCGATATCGCCGCCGCGAAAGGAGTTCTTGCCATACACCCCACGCTTGGCGCGCTCCACCGACAATGGGCTGACGTCCAGCCCCAGCACTTTGAACTGGTGCGGCGCCAGCCCGGCATCGAGCAAGGCCATGGCAATCGAATAAGGCTCCTCGCCCGTGGAACACGGCAGGCTGAGAATGCGCAGGGCGCGCATCTGCTTGATCGCCGCCAGGCGCTCCCTGGCCAAACGCGCCAAGGTGGCAAAGGACTCGGGATAGCGGAAAAACCAGGTCTCGGGAACGATCACCGCTTCGATCAGCGCCTGCTGCTCATCCTGCGAACTCTGCAAATGCTGCCAGTAATCCTGCACGGTCTGCGCCTGCACGGCCTGGCTGCGCTGGCGCACCGCACGCTCAATGATCGCTTCGCCCACCGAGGCGACGTCCAAACCAATGCGGTCCTTCAAGAAGGCAAAAAAGCGTGGGTCGTTGCTCATAAGCTTAGCTCGCTGGCAAACAGCAAGGCGCGCACGTCGTCGGTGAGCAAGTCGGCCACGCCGATCCACTGCATCAAGCCCAACGCATCTTCACGCACCGGCCCCAAGTACGGCGCCTCGCGGTTATCCAGGCCATAAGGCTGGAACTCGGCCGGGTCGCAACGCAGGGTGTCGGTGGCCTGCTCCAGGACCAACCCCAGCCAGCGTGACTCGATCCAAGGTTGTGGCTGGTAATTGACCAGCACCAGCCGTGTGCTGGTGCGGGCCTGGGCCGGTTTGCCGAAGGTCAACGCACACAGGTCGACAACCGGCACCAGCGCGCCACGATGGGCAAAGATCCCCGCCACCCACAGCGGTGCATGGGCGATGGGTTTGAGTGGCAGGCGCGGTAGCACCTCGGCCACCTCCGTGGCTTTGAGGGCATAACGTTCGCCGCCGATGTGGAACACCAGAAACAACGCCTTTTTCGCTGCCGGGACGACGCCGCGTTTAGCCGCAAGGTCGCTCATCAGACTTTGAAACGCGACACGCCGCTGCGCAGACCGACCGCAACCTGGCTCAGTTCATCAATGGCAAAACTGGCCTGGCGCAGGGATTCCACGGTCTGGCTGCTGGCATCGCCCAGTTGCACCAACGCATGGTTGATCTGTTCGGCGCCGGTGGCCTGGGCCTGCATGCCTTCGTTGACCATCAATACCCGCGGCGCCAAGGCCTGTACCTGATGGATGATCTGCGACAGCTGTTCGCCCACTTGCTGCACTTCGAACATGCCGCGACGCACTTCTTCGGAGAACTTGTCCATGCCCATCACGCCCGCCGACACCGCCGACTGGATCTCGCGCACCATCTGCTCAATGTCGTAGGTGGCCACGGCGGTCTGGTCGGCCAGACGGCGCACTTCGGTGGCCACCACGGCAAACCCGCGTCCGTACTCGCCAGCCTTCTCGGCTTCAATGGCGGCGTTGAGCGACAGCAGGTTGGTCTGGTCGGCCACCTTGACGATGGTCACCACCACTTGGTTGATGTTGCCGGCCTTCTCATTGAGGATCGCCAGCTTGGCGTTCACAAGGTCAGCGGCGCCCATCACCGAGTGCATGGTTTCTTCCATACGCGCCAAGCCTTGCTGGCCGGAGCCGGCAGCGACCGACGCCTGGTCGGCGGCGGTGGACACTTCGGTCATGGTGCGCACCAAGTCCTTGGACGTGGCGGCAATTTCCCGCGATGTCGCGCCGATCTCGGTGGTAGTGGCCGCCGTTTCGGTGGCCGTGGCCTGTTGTTGCTTGGAGGTGGCGGCAATCTCGGTCACCGAGGTAGTCACCTGCACCGACGAACGCTGGGCCTGGGAAACCAGGGCGGTCAGCTCGGTCATCATGTCGTTGAAGCCGGTTTCGACAGCGCCGAATTCGTCCTTGCGCTCAAGGTTCAAGCGCTTGCTCAGGTCGCCCGTGCGCATGGTTTCGAGGATTTCGACGATGCGATTCATCGGCGCCATGATCGCGCGCATCAGCAGCAGGCCGCACAGGCCCGCTGCGAGAATGGCCACGACCAACGATACGAACATGCTGACTTTGGCGGCGGCCACCGCGTCATCGATGGCGGCGGTGGCGTTATCGGCGACCTGTTTGTTTTCATTGATAATGTCATTGAGCTTCATGCGGCCTGCGGTCCAGGCGGGCGTGAGTTGCTCGTCGAACAGCTTTTGCGCCTCAACGCCGTTGTTAGCCTGATGGGCGTCCAGTACCAGGGCAAGAATCTTGTTGTAGTTCTGGTGGAGCTTTTCGAAGGCGTCGAACTCAGTGCGATCCTGATCAATATTGATCGTGCTCGCGTAACTGGCCATGTGCTGTTCCAAACGTGCCTCAAACGACTTGTAGTCCTGTTTGTCGGCTTCCGAGATGCCCTGACTTCGGTGGGCACCGACCAATTCCTGGGTTTGCAGGTAGCTGTCGACCCAGGCGCTGCGGATCATCGAACTGAAAAACACCCCGGGTACGGCGTCATCCCGGACCGAGTTTTCGCTGACTTCAATCTTCAGCAGGCGCGAATACGAGACCACGACCATCAACAGCATGATCGCGATAATTACCGCAAAGCTCGCCAAAATCCTTTGGCGCAAGGTCCAGTTCTTCACAGTAATTCCTCGAAGGGCCGATCAAATGCCGAGGAGTATAGCTGAGCGGGTGCCCGCATTTATCAACAGGTTTTGATGTAGCGCTCACAGAACGCAAAAACACTGTGCAGGTGACGCAGAGCGTCACGGGCTGCGCTCCCACGCAGAGCGTGGGAGCGATCATTCAGGAGGTCAGAGCGTGGCTTGGCGTACCTGTTTTTCCAGCTCGGCCTTTAAGCCGGGTTCAAGTTTGAGCTGGCGCGCCAGCTCGTCCAGGTAAGCTTTTTCCATGAAGTTCTCTTCGTCCACCAGCATCACGCTGGCGATGTACATCTCGGCAGCCATTTCCGGAGTGCTCGCTGCGCGCGCCACATCAGCGGGATCCAGAGGCTTGTTCAGCTCGGCGTGCAGCCAGTTTTGCAGTTCACGGTCGTTATCCAGCTTGGTGAATTCGCCTTCAATCAAAGCGCGCTCACGCTCGTCTACATGCCCGTCGGCTTTGGCGGCGGCGACCAGCGCCTTGAGAATGCCCTGACTGTGTTGTTCGACCTGGGCCGGCGGCAGGCGGTCGATGGTTTGCGGCTCGCCTTGGGGTGCGCCGGCCTGCTGCGCCTGCCAGTTGCCGTAAGCCTTGTAGGCGATCACTCCGAGTGCTGCCAGCCCGCCATAGGTGAGCGCCTTGCCACCGAACTTGCGCGCCTTCTTGTTACCCAGCAGCAGCCCCATCGCGCCCGCCGCCAGGGCACCGCCACCCGCACCGCCAAGCAAACTGCCGAGCCCACCGCCGCCGAGCAAGCCGCCAAGGGCGCTTTTGTCGTCCGATTTGTGTTGCCCGCCCGCCTTGTTTTGCAACAGGTCCTGGCCGGATTTGAGCAACTGATCGAGCAATCCACGTGTATTCATGCGTAGCCTCCAGACACTTGGGTTCGTAGGACCAATAGGCTCCCAGCGTAAAACTAAGTGCCAAAAAGCCGCGATCTAGAGTGCTTCCAGATGTAACGCCGGCAGCGCGTATTTGAAACGTCTTGTTTCACATGCAACGCCATCACCCCGCCATCAATCAATTTTCCTTCTGCATCGAACCGCTTAAGCTATCCGGCGTCTGTTTATTGTCCGTTGCGTTTGGTCGAAGGCATGTCCGAACCGTTATTTATGATCCGTTACGTGCCAGGAACGGCGCGGGATTTGCTCACGACAGGTTGTCTCTATGCACCGCAGGAATTTGCTCAAAGCGTCCATGGCCATTGCGGCTTACACCGGCTTGTCGGCCAGTGGCCTGTTGGCCGCGCAGGCTTGGGCGGGAAACCGTGCCGCCGATGGCAAGGCCGTGGCGTTCGACTTCGAAACGCTCAAGGCCCAGGCCAGGCAGCTCGCCGCCAACGCGTATAAAGACACCAAACAGGTGCTGCCACCGACGCTGGCAACCATGACCCCGCAGAACTTCAATGCCATCGGCTACGACGGCAACCATTCGCTGTGGAAGGAGCTGAACGGCCAGCTCGACGTGCAATTTTTCCACGTCGGCATGGGCTTCAAGACGCCAGTACGCATGCACAGCGTCGACCCCAAGACCCGCGAAGCCCGCGAGGTGCATTTCCGCCCGTCGCTGTTCAACTATGCCAAGACCACGGTGGACACCAAGCAGCTGACCGGCGACCTGGGTTTCTCCGGTTTCAAGCTGTTCAAGGCGCCGGAACTGGATCGCCATGACGTGCTGTCGTTTCTCGGCGCCAGTTACTTCCGTGCGGTGGACGCAACCGGCCAGTACGGCCTCTCCGCACGCGGCCTGGCGATTGATACCTACGCGAAAAAACGCGAGGAATTCCCCGACTTCACGCAATTCTGGTTCGAAACCCCGAGCAAGGACGCCACGCGTTTTGTGGTCTACGCCCTGCTCGACTCGCCAAGCGCCACCGGCGCCTATCGCTTTGACATCGACTGCCAGGCCAGCCAAGTGGTGATGGCCATCGACGCGCACATCAATGCGCGCACCGCCATCGAGCAACTGGGCATCGCGCCGATGACCAGCATGTTCAGCTGCGGTACCCATGAACGCCGGATGTGCGACACCATCCACCCGCAAATCCACGACTCGGACCGTTTGGCCATGTGGCGTGGCAACGGCGAGTGGATCTGCCGTCCACTGAACAACCCGGCCAAGCTGCAGTTCAACGCTTTTGCCGACACCGACCCGAAAGGTTTCGGCCTGGTACAGACCGACCATGAGTTCGCCAGCTACCAGGACACTGTGGACTGGTACAGCAAGCGCCCTAGCCTGTGGGTGGAACCCACCACCGCCTGGGGCGAAGGCTCGATCGACCTGCTGGAAATCCCCACCACCGGCGAAACCCTGGACAACATCGTGGCCTTCTGGACCCCAAAAAAGCCCGTGGCCGCAGGCGAATCACTCAACTATGGCTACAAGCTGTACTGGAGCGCGCTGCCGCCGGTGAGCACACCGCTGGCGCAAGTGGATGCCACCCGTTCCGGCATGGGCGGTTTTACCGAAGGCTGGGCACCGGGCGAGCATTACCCCGAAGTGTGGGCGCGCCGCTTTGCCGTGGACTTCAAGGGCGGTGGTCTGGATCGCCTGCCGGCCGGCACCGGGATCGAGCCGGTGGTAACCTGCTCCCACGGTGAAGTCAAAGACTTCAGTGTGCTGGTGCTGGACAACATCAAGGGCTATCGCATTCTGTTCGATTGGTACCCGACCAGCGACAGTGTGGAACCGGTTGAACTGCGGCTGTTTATCCGCACCCAGGACCGCACCTTGAGTGAAACCTGGCTGTATCAGTACTTCCCGCCGGCACCGGACCAGCGTAAGTACAGCTGATACGCGCCAACAGAGCGCTCCCACGCTCCCGCGTGGGAGCGCATCCCGTGGTGATAGCAGGACGCGGAGCGTCCTGGGCTGAATTCCCACGCAGAGCGTGGGAACGAGCTTATGCCGTTAAAACCGCGACACGCTCTTCATTGCGCCGATCAAATAGCGCATCGCCACCTGATCGTTTTCGGTCAGGGCGCGATATTGCGCCAGCAACTCCACCTCATCCGAACTCAACCTTCGCCCTCGCAAGGACATCCGGCGACTCCAAAAAGACGCCACCGCACCCACTACGCCATAGGATTTGGTCATGGACCGTTACTCCTGATATCAGTCAAATACTCCTGGTGCCCATTCCCAATGCTCGCGAAGCGCAATGGCTTCGAGGACAAACAGCCTGACTCCCTGGGCCAGAAATCACACTTACCCTAAGCGTAGAAACAATCTCGTCACGTGTGGGATTTTTTTAGAGTATTCACTTAAAAAATTACTTCAGTAACAAATACCTACAACCCTTTCTCACGCAGCGACCGGTAAAGGTGGATATCGGGAAGCTCTTGCGCATACAGCTGCGGATCAGGCAGGCGTTAAACGCGGGCAACAAAAAACCCACCGAGTCGGGTGGGTTTATTGCAGGCAGACGCGGGTTCAATCCCTCAGGTCAGACTCGTGAATCGGCTGATCACGGTGAGTCGCCCGCTGGTACTGCGCGGGCCAGATGGCTTTGCGCCCACCCAAGTCATCGTCGGCATGCAGCGGCCAGTAAGGGTCACGCAACAGCTCACGGGCGAGGAAGATGATGTCGGCCTGGCAGGTGCGCAGTATGTGTTCAGCCTGGGCCGGTTCGGTAATCATACCCACCGTGCCGGTGGCGATACCCGACTCTTTGCGCACGCGCTCGGCAAACCGTGTCTGGTAGCCCGGGCCGGTGGGAATCTCGGCGTTGGCGGCGGTGCCACCGGAGGACACGTCGATCAGGTCCACGCCGAGTTCTTTGAGGCGGCGCGCCAGCTCTACGGTTTCATCGGGGTTCCAGCCGTCTTCGACCCAATCGGTGGCCGATACCCGCACAAACAGCGGCAGCTCCTGGGGCCAGACGGCGCGCACGGCGGTGGTCACTTCGAGCACCAGGCGGATACGGTTTTCAAACGAGCCGCCGTAGTGGTCCTGGCGCTGGTTGCTGATCGGCGAGAGGAATTGATGCAACAGGTAACCGTGGGCAGCGTGGATCTCCACCACTTCGAAACCGGCGGTCAGCGCGCGTTTGGCGGCGGCGACAAAGTCGGCAATCACCTGCTGGATCTGCCCTTCATCCAGTGGCCTGGGTTGCGTGTGGTTCGGGTCAAAGGCAATCGGCGAAGGGCCAACCGGCACCCAGCCGCCCTCCTCCGGCTTGACGCTGCCGTGCTTGCCGATCCACGGCCGATGGGTGCTGGCCTTGCGCCCGGCATGTGCCAGCTGGATGCCCGCCACCGCGCCTTGAGCAGCAATAAAGCGGGTGATGCGCTGCAGCGGTTCGATCTGCGCGTCGTTCCACAGGCCCAGGTCCTGGGCGGTGATGCGGCCATCGGCGGTGACGGCGGTGGCTTCGGTAAAAATCAGCCCGGCACCACCGACGGCGCGGCTGCCCAGGTGCACCAGGTGCCAGTCATTGGCCAGGCCATCGTCGGACGAGTATTGGCACATCGGCGAGACGGCGATGCGGTTGAGCAAGGTCAATTGACGGAGGGTGTAGGGTTCGAGCAGCTGACTCATGGCGCACCTCTTCTGGGTTCTGTGGGCACTATTCAAACAGTGCTTAGAGCCTAGTCGACAACGGTGGATTGCACAGGGTTCAGAAAGGAAAGCGGGAGCCGAATGCCGGCTCCCGTGTTGCAAAAGATTACATCTCGACCTGGGTGCCCAGCTCGATCACCCGGTTTACCGGGAGTTTGAAGAAGCGCAGGTTGCCGTTGGCGTTTTTCAACATGAACGCAAACAAGCTCTCACGCCAACGGGCCATGCCCTTGATGCGCGAGGCGATCACCGTTTCACGGCTGAGGAAGTAGGTGGTGCGCATCGGGCTGAAATCCAGATCGTCCAGGTGGCACAGCTTCAGCGCTTCGGGCACGTCCGGCTCATCGGTAAAGCCAAAATGCAGGATCACCCGGAAGAAGCCTTCGCCGTAGGCGTCCACCTCAAAGCGCCGCGAGGCAGGCACACGCGGAATGTCTTCGTAGACCACCGTGAGCATCACCACTTGCTCATGCAACACCTGGTTATGCAGCAGGTTGTGCAACAGCGCGTGGGGCACGGCATCGGGCCGCGCGGTGAGGAACACCGCAGTGCCCTGCACGCGATGAGGCGGTTGCACGCGGATACTGCTGATAAAGATCGGCAACGGCAGCCCGCCTTCGTCGAGGCGGTCCATCAACAGTTCCTTGCCGCGCTTCCAGGTGGTCATCAGCACAAACAGCACAATCCCCGCCAACACCGGGAAGGCACCGCCCTGCACGATCTTTGGCACGTTGGCGGCGAAGAACAGGCCGTCCACCAACAGGAAGCCGATCAGCACCGGAATCGCCAGCACCGGCGGCCACTTCCAGAGCAGCAGCATCACCGCCGACACCAGGATGCTGGTAATCAACATGGTGCCGGTGACTGCCACGCCGTAGGCGGAGGCCAGGGCATTGGAGGATTCGAAGCCGAGCACCAGCAGGATCACGCCGACCATCAGCGACCAGTTCACCGCGCCGATGTAGATCTGGCCTTGCTCGGCGCTGGAGGTGTGCTGGATATGCATGCGCGGGATGTAACCCAACTGGATCGCCTGACGCGTCAGCGAGAACGCACCGGAAATCACCGCCTGGGATGCAATCACGGTGGCCAGGGTCGACAGCGCGACCAATGGCACCAAGGCCCATTCCGGCGCGAGCAAGTAGAACGGGTTGCGCGCCGCTTCGGGGTTTTCCAGCAGCAACGCGCCCTGGCCGAAGTAATTGAGCACCAGCGCCGGCAGCACCAGGGCGAACCAGGCGCGGGCGATCGGCTTGCGGCCGAAGTGGCCCATGTCGGCGTACAGCGCTTCGGCACCGGTCAAGGCCAGCACCACGGCGCCAAGAATCGCGACGCCCATGCCCGGATGGGACACAAAGAAACGCACGCCCCACACGGGGTTCAGCGCATTGAGCACCTCGGGATGTTGCAGGATGCCGTGCACGCCAAGACCGCCCAGCACCAGGAACCACACCACCATCACCGGCCCGAACAGCTTGCCGATGCGGTCAGTGCCGTGTTTCTGGATCAGGAACAGCCCCACCAGCACCACCAGCGACAGCGGCACCACCCAACGTTCAATCCCGTCAAAGGCCAGTTCAAGGCCTTCAACCGCCGACAATACCGAGATCGCCGGGGTAATCATGCTGTCGCCGTAGAACAGCGCCGCACCTATCAAGCCGAGGATCACCAGCACCGAACGCAACTTGGGGTACGGCGACGCCGCCCGTCGCGCCAGCGCCGTCAGGGCCATGATGCCGCCTTCGCCCTGGTTGTCCGCGCGCAGGATAAACAGCACGTACTTGATCGACACGACCCACACCAGCGACCAGAAAATCAGCGCCAGAATGCCAAAGACCCCGTCGTGATTGACTTGAACCCCATAACCACCGGTAAACACTTCTTTAAGGGTATAGAGCGGGCTGGTACCGATATCGCCGTAAACCACCCCGACTGCTGCCACCAACATGCCAATCGGCTTTGCATTGGAATGCTCGGCACCTGCTGCCTGACTATTTGCCTGACCCATCAACCACTCCTGCCCTTTGACCTGAGGTCTTTTATAAACAACGCGCCTAAGCTGACCCTAGCATGCGCTGTTTTACTTCTCGTAACAGACGTTTTATTGACCCCGGGGTTTCACCCGTGCGCAACGGCGCGAAGCATAGCGCAGCACTCGTCGCATTTCCCCGTATAAAGCTGGTCAAGCGCGCTGCCCGTCGATAGAATTGCGCACTTTTTGATCAGAGGCGCACCAAGCGCCCGTCTACCGCCATGTCGTGCCCGACTGGCGGCGTCATTCAATACCGAGGTTAGACATGTCCACCACCATCGCAAAAGCCAACCCAAAGGTCGGCTTTGTATCCCTGGGTTGCCCGAAGGCTCTCGTTGACTCCGAGCGCATCCTCACGCAACTGCGTATGGAAGGCTATGACGTCGTGTCCACTTATCAGGACGCCGACGTGGTGGTGGTCAACACCTGCGGCTTCATCGACTCGGCCAAGGCTGAATCGCTGGAAGTGATCGGCGAAGCCATCAAGGAAAACGGCAAGGTCATCGTCACCGGCTGCATGGGCGTGGAAGAAGGCAATATCCGCAACGTGCACCCAAGCGTGCTGGCGGTAACCGGCCCGCAGCAGTACGAGCAGGTGGTCAACGCCGTGCACGACGTGGTGCCGCCGCGTCAGGACCACAACCCGCTGATCGACCTGGTGCCGCCGCAAGGCATCAAGCTGACGCCGCGCCACTACGCGTACCTGAAGATTTCCGAAGGCTGCAACCACAGCTGCAGCTTCTGCATCATCCCGTCGATGCGCGGCAAGCTGGTCAGCCGCCCGGTGGGTGATGTATTGGACGAAGCCCAGCGCCTGGTCAAATCCGGCGTGAAAGAGCTGTTGGTGATCTCCCAGGACACCAGCGCCTACGGCGTCGACGTGAAATACCGCACCGGCTTCTGGAACGGCGCGCCGGTGAAAACCCGCATGACCGAACTGTGCGAAGCCTTGAGCAGCCTGGGCGTGTGGGTGCGCCTACACTACGTTTACCCGTACCCGCACGTGGACGAGCTGATCCCGTTGATGGCCGCCGGCAAGATCCTGCCGTACCTGGACATTCCGTTCCAGCACGCCAGCCCGAAAATCCTCAAGGCCATGAAACGCCCGGCCTTCGAAGACAAGACCCTGGCGCGCATCAAGAACTGGCGCGAGATCTGCCCGGAGCTGATCATCCGTTCGACCTTCATCGTCGGCTTCCCTGGCGAAACCGAAGAAGACTTCCAGTACCTGCTGGACTGGCTGACCGAAGCGCAGCTGGATCGCGTCGGTTGCTTCCAGTACTCGCCGGTCGAAGGTGCCCCGGCCAACCTGCTGGATGCGGCCATCGTGCCGGACGACGTCAAGCAGGACCGCTGGGAGCGCTTCATGGCGCATCAGCAGGCCATCAGCTCCGCACGCCTGCAACTGCGCATCGGCAAGGAAATCGAAGTACTGATCGACGAAGTCGACGAGCAAGGCGCAGTGGGCCGTTGCTTCTTCGACGCGCCGGAAATCGACGGTAACGTGTTTATCGACGATGCCAGCGGCTTGAAGCCGGGCGACAAGGTCTGGTGCACCGTGACGGATGCCGACGAGTACGACCTGTGGGCTGAAAAGCGCGACTGATCAAAAAAACCTTAAAAGCCCCGCCTCTGAACAAGATGCGGGGCTTTTTTAGGTCTATCGTTTGCCCATCAGCGCCGATCATCGGCAAGGGGCAGCGGGCATGCGTCAGCATTCGGTTATCCACACACCTAAAACCAGCGACTACCAGCAATTGGCGCAGATCTGGGAAGACTCAGTGCGAGCGACCCATGACTTTTTGCCGGACAGCTACATCGTACTGCTCAAGGAGCTGGTGCTGACGCGCTACCTGGACGCGGTGATGCTGATCTGCACCAAGGACGCGCGCCAGCGCATCACCGGGTTTGCCGGGGTGGCGGCGGGCAAGGTCGAGATGCTGTTTATCGACCCGCAACACCGTGGCCAGGGCTTGGGCCGGCAATTGCTGCGGTACGCGATCGAGCACCTGAATGCCGATGCGCTGGACGTCAACGAGCAAAACCCGCAGGCCCTGGGGTTTTACTTCAAGCAGGGTTTCGAGGTGGTCGGACGGGCGGAACATGATGGCTTGGGCCAGCCGTATCCGTTGCTGCATATGCGCTTGCGCCAACAGCAACGGCGCAGTGGCTGACACAACACAGCGCCAATGTGGGAGCGGGCTTGTGTGGGAGCTGGCTTGCCTGCGATGGCATCACCTCGATTCCAAATGCACGACCGAGGTGTCTGCATCGCGGGCAAGCCCGACTCCCACACAAGCCAGCGCCCACAAAAAGCCACTACGCTGAAATGGGTCCGGGATTAACCGCGCCCACACAGGTACAATAGCCGCCCCCTTTTGCTACGGCCCTTGTCATGACTGACCCCATACGCCTTTCCAAACGCCTTATCGAACTGGTCGGTTGCTCCCGTCGGGAGGCTGAGCTGTTTATCGAAGGCGGCTGGGTCTCGGTGGACGGTGAAGTGATCGATGAGCCGCAATTCAAGGTCACCACCCAGAAGGTCGAGCTGGACCCAGAGGCTAAAGCCACTGTGCCGGAACCGGTGACCATTCTGCTGCACGCCCCGGTGGGCGTGGATGTGGAAACAGCAATGGCCTCGATCAGCGCCGAGACGCTGTCCGAAGAGCACCGTTTCAGCAAGCGCCCGCTCAAGGGCCACTTCCTGCGCCTGACCGCCAGCGCCGATCTGCAGGCCAAGGCCAGCGGCCTGCTGGTGTTCACCCAGGACTGGAAGATTTTGCGCAAGTTGACCGCCGATGCCGCCAAGATCGAGCAGGAATACGTGGTTGAGGTCGAGGGTGACATGGTTGCCCATGGCCTCAACCGCCTGAACCACGGTTTGACCTACAAAGGCAAAGAGCTGCCGGCCGTCAAAGCCAGCTGGCAGAACGAAAACCGCCTGCGGTTTGCGCTGAAAAACCCGCAGCCGGGTGTAATTGCCCTGTTCTGTGAAGCGGTCGGCCTGAAAGTCATCGCCATCCGCCGCATCCGTATTGGCGGCGTGTCCATCGGCAAGGTGCCGGTCGGCCAATGGCGCTACCTGTCCGGCAAAGAGAAATTCTAAGCCGCTCCCCTTTTCCCGGCACCGGCAACTCTGCGCGGTGCCCTCAGTTGAATACCAGGATTGCCCACCATGATTCACAACGACGTATTGCGCAGCGTGCGCTACATGCTCGACATCAGCGACAACAAGATGGTCGAGATCATCAAGCTCGGCGGCATGGACGTCACCAAGGAAGACCTGCTGACCTACCTCAAGAAAGATGAGGAAGAAGGTTTTGTGTTCTGCCCGGACGATGTCATGGCGCACTTCCTCGATGGCCTGGTGATCTTCAAGCGTGGCAAGGACGAAAGCCGTCCGCCGCAGCCGATCGAAACCCCGGTGACCAACAACATCATCCTCAAGAAGCTGCGCGTGGCCTTCGAACTGAAGGAAGACGACATGCACGCCATCCTCAAGGCCGCTGAGTTCCCGGTGTCCAAGCCTGAGTTGAGCGCACTGTTCCGCAAGTTCGGCCACACCAACTACCGCACCTGTGGCGACCAGTTGCTGCGCAATTTCCTTAAGGGCCTGACCCTGCGCGTCAGAGCTTAAGAACAGCGACGAGCCTCAAGCTGCAAGTTAGAAGCTTGTGGCTTGCAGCTTGTAACTTGAGGCATCAGAAATGACCTACCACGTCTCGCCCGTCGGCTTCGTGCGCTCCTGCTTCAAGGAGAAGTTCGCCATCCCGCGCCAGCCGCAGCTGGCCCCGGCCGCACGCGGCGTGCTGGAGCTGGTGGCGCCGTTCGATCAGGGCGAGGCGGTGCAGGGCCTGGAGCAGGTCAGCCATGTGTGGCTGCTGTTTCTGTTCCACCAGGCCCTGGAAGACAAGCCGCGCCTCAAGGTGCGGCCGCCACGCCTGGGCGGCAATACCTCCATGGGCGTGTTTGCCACCCGCGCGACACACCGGCCCAATGGCATTGGCCAGTCGGTGGTGAAGCTGGATAAGGTCGAGCCGGGCCGCTTGTGGGTTTCCGGGATCGATTTGCTCGACGGCACGCCGGTGCTGGATATCAAGCCGTACGTGCCGTACGCGGACATCATTGACACCGCCACCAATGATATTGCCAGCAGTGCGCCGCAGCTGATTCCCGTGCAGTGGCTGAAGACGGCACTGCACCAGGCACAAGGCCATGCGCAGCGCCTTGATGAGCCGCTGGTGGCATTGATCGAGCAGTGTCTGGCCCAGGACCCACGGCCGGCGTATCAGACGCCAGGGCCTGAGCGTGAGTACGGCGCGCAGTTCTGGGATGTGGATGTGCGTTGGCACTATCCAGAGGCGGGCCTGATTTGTGTGCTTGAAGTGGTTCCAGCCAAGTAAACGCCGAAATCAAATGTGGGAGCCGCTCATGTGGGAGCTGGCTTGCCTGCGATGCAGACACCTCGGTCGTTCAGTTGAACTGAGGTGATGCTTTCGCAGGCAAGCCAGCTCCCACACAAGCCAGCTCCCACATTTTTTTGAGCAGTGTTTACTTCTCGACGAACGCGCGCTCGATCAGGTAATCACCCGGCTCACGCATACGTGGCGAAACTTTCAGGCCGAAGCTGTTCAGCACTTCGCTGGTCTCGTCCAACATGCTTGGGCTGCCGCACAGCATGGCGCGGTCGTCCTCGGGGTTGATCGGCGGCAGGCCGATGTCGCTGAACAGCTTGCCGCTGCGCATCAGGTCGGTCAGGCGGCCCTCGTTTTCGAACGGCTCGCGGGTCACCGTTGGGTAGTAGATCAACTTGTCACGCAACGCCTCGCCGAAGAATTCGTTCTGCGGCAGGTGCTCGGTGATGAATTCGCGGTAGGCGACTTCATTGACGTAACGCACGCCGTGGCACAGGATCACTTTTTCGAAGCGCTCGTAGGTTTCCGGGTCCTGGATCACGCTCATGAACGGCGCCAGACCGGTACCCGTGCTGAGCAGGTACAGATGTTTGCCCGGCTTCAAATCGTCAAGCACCAGGGTGCCTGTCGGTTTTTTGCTGATGATGATCTCGTCGCCTTCCTTCAAGTGCTGCAATTGGGAAGTCAGCGGGCCATCGGGCACCTTGATACTGAAGAACTCCAGATGCTCTTCCCAGTTCGGGCTGGCAATGGAGTAAGCGCGCATGAGTGGGCGGCCGTTGGGCTGTTGCAGGCCGATCATCACGAACTGACCATTCTCAAAGCGCAAGCCCGGATCGCGGGTGCACTTGAAGCTGAACAGCGTGTCGTTCCAGTGATGAACACTGAGGACACGTTCGTGGTTCATGTTGCTCATGTACGGGGAACTCCTGGAAATGGGTCTGCGCCAAAGATGAGATGCGCAATTGCACAGCATTCTAATGGCGGCGACAATATCTGTTAACTGGATTATTAAGATAAGGGTTATCGGTTATATCGATATGCGATTTACTCTACGTCAACTGCAAGTCTTCGTCGCCGTCGCCCAGCAGGAAAGCGTCTCACGCGCTGCTGGCCTTCTGGCCTTATCTCAATCCGCCGCCAGCACCTCAATCACCGAGCTGGAGCGTCAATCCAGCTGCCAATTATTCGACCGCGCAGGCAAGCGCCTGAGCCTCAACGCTCTCGGCCATCAGTTATTACCGCAGGCCGTTGCGCTGCTGGACCAGGCCAAGGAGATTGAAGACTTGCTCAACGGCAAGTCCGGCTTTGGTTCCCTGGCGGTCGGCGCCACCCTGACCATCGGCAATTACCTGGCGACCCTGCTGATCGGCAGCTTCATGCAGCAGCACCCCGAGAGCCAGGTGAAACTGCATGTGCAGAATACTGCCAATATCGTGCACCAAGTGGCGCATTACGAAATTGACCTGGGTCTAATCGAAGGCGACTGCAGCCACCCGGACATCGAGGTACAAACCTGGGTCGAGGATGAGTTGGTGGTGTTCTGTGCGCCGCAGCATCACTTGGCCAAGCGCGGTGTGGCGACGATGGAAGAGCTGACCCATGAAGCGTGGATCCTGCGCGAAAAGGGCTCGGGCACGCGCCTGACCTTTGACCAGGCCATGCGCCATCACCGTAGCGCGCTGAATATCCGCCTGGAGCTTGAACACACTGAGGCGATCAAGCGTGCAGTGGAGTCAGGGTTGGGGATTGGCTGTATTTCCCGGCTGGCCCTGCGCGATGCGTTCCGCCGTGGCAGTTTGGTGCCGGTTGAAACCCCGGACCTGGACCTGGCCCGGCAGTTTTACTTCATCTGGCATAAACAGAAGTACCAGACCTCGGCGATGCGCGAGTTTCTGGAACTGTGCCGCGCCTTCACCGCCGGGGTTCAGCGCAGCGACGAGATCGTGCTGCCAAACATTGCCTGAGGCTTAGATCAGGATCACGGCCCACACCAGGGTAATCATGGTCAGCGCTACGAATTGCGCGGCGCTGCCCATGTCCTTGGCGTTTTTCGACAGCGGGTGGCGGTCGAGGGAAATCCGGTCGATAGCCGCTTCCACTGCCGAGTTGAGCAACTCAACGATCAAGGCCAGGAGGCAGACCGCGATGAGCAAGGCGCGCTCGACCCGACTGACGTGCAGGAAGAAGCTCAGCGGGATCAGGATCACGTTCAGCAACACCAACTGACGGAATGCCGCCTCGCCGGTGAAAGCTGCGCGCAGGCCATCCAGGGAATAGCCCCCTGCGTTGAAGATACGTTTGATACCGGTTTGACCCTTGAAAGGCGACATAGATGTAGGCAACTGAACCAAAGAAGTGGGGAAACTAGATCACGCAAAGTCAAAAAAGCGTGAATCGGGTACAGCTTAATGCTGCGAAATTGACTCAAGTTGTTGCAAGAGCAGCGCCGCCTGAGTGCGGGTACGCACGCCGAGCTTGCGAAAGATCGCCGTCACGTGGGCCTTGATGGTCGCTTCCGACACACTCAACTCATACGCAATCTGCTTGTTCAACAAGCCTTCGCAAACCATGGTCAGCACCCGAAATTGCTGGGGCGTCAGGCTGGCAAGGCCATCACGGGCGGCTTTGGCTTCGTCGGACACGTTGATTTCTTCAAACGCTTGCGGCGGCCATGACACGTCGCCATCCAGCACGGTGCGCACGGCTTTCTGGATCGCTTCCATAGAGCTGGACTTGGGAATGAAACCGCTGGCACCAAACTCCTTGGAGCGCACCACCACGTCGGCTTCTTCCTGGGCTGAAACCATTACTACCGGGATCTGCGGGTATTGCCCGCGTAAGAGCACCAATCCCGAGAAGCCATAGGCACCCGGCATGTTCAGGTCGAGCAGCACCAGGTCCCAGTCGGATTTTTCGTTGAGGCGGGCTTCCAGTTCGGCAATGCTGGCCACTTCGACCAGGCTCACGTCAGGGCCAAGGCCCAAGGTAACGGCCTGATGCAGCGCACTGCGAAACAGCGGATGGTCATCGGCTATCAGGATTTCGTATGTGGCCATTGATTAAATGATCCTGTTTTTTATGGGAGCCCTGATGGGTTCAGGGTTCGCCAGTACACAAGGCAATAGCCAGGCAGCCATCGCCACAGGGCACACTCAGCATCAAAAACACCTGAAACGACACTGAAAAGTCACGGTTACGCCCCAATCGGCGCCCAGCATGCCCAGCGCAGCCAGGGGGGTCAAGCACTACGCCCGTGGGCATTTTAGCCGGTTGCGGGTTTACGGTGCCATCATGCAAACGTCGTCTGGTTATACCGTAGGGATATGGGGCGCGAGCCGCATGTGCACGCTGTCCGCCGGGTCCAGCGGCAATTGAAATTTAGCGGCCAGGTAATGCGTGCTGAACACATCGAGGTAGGCGTCCAGCACTTCGCTGGCCGCTGGGTCGTCGGCCAACTCCAGGCACAGCGCCGCAACTTCGGCGGTACAGAAATGATCATCGCGCTTGGACCGGCGCAGCTTGTAGCGTGACAGCTGTTCGGGCGCCAGGCTCAACACCGGCAAGTGCGCAAGGTAAGGGCTTTTGCGGAACATCTTGCGCGCCTCGCTCCAGGTGCCGTCCAGCAGGATGAATAACGGGCGCTTGCCGTCCTGCACCCTCACCTCACTGCACACTCGCTCAGGCGCAACGAATTCGCCCGGAAACACGATATACGGTTGCCATTGCGGGTCGGCTAACAGGGTCAGCAACTCAGGGTCCACTTCTGTGCGCGACCAGGCGAACGCGGTGGTGTCATCGATCACATCGGCGATCAGCCAGCCGGTATTGCTGGGTTTCATCGGTTCCACGTCATGCATCAACAGGCACATGGCCGAGCGGGCCTGCACTGTTGGGCGCCAGGCGCACAGGCAGTACTCGGGAATCACCCGGCAACCGGGGCAACGTTCGGCGCGTGAACCACGGTTGAGAAACGGCCGGACGGCGCGCGCCAGACGCTGGGTACGCAAGCGGGAGACGGCGTGGCTCATCGGGCGCACCGCAAGCAGAGGTCAATCGACACAGGCAAAACTCGAATCAGGCTTAAGTGGCCGCAGTTTACCAGCGATACGCCTGGCTGTAGTGGCAAGCGGTCCCCTATAATTGCGCGCCACTGAACGCACAGCGCAGTGGCTGGTCTATGCACCAGTAACCGAATCAGGAGAGTTTCATGCTGCGTTCCATGCTGCGCCTTGTTGCCCCATCCGTCGCCCTTGCGCTGGTTCTGCCCATGGGCGCCCACGCGGCGTCGCTGCTGGAGGCCCAAATGAACAGGAAACTGCAGAGCGTCGCGGCCGAGAGCAATAAGGACCTGCCCCGGGAAATCGATGCAAAGACCCTGGAAGTGGCCTACACCGTTGAAGGCATGCAACTGATTGATCACCTCAGTGTGCTACCTGACCGTGCCGAACAGATGCGCGCAAACCCCAAAGCTGTGTATTTCCAGCTGGGTCAAAGCGTATGCCTGAACAAAGGCTATCGCGAGCTGATGGCCAAGGGCGCCGTGATGCGTTATGAGATCACCGAGAACAAGACCAACCGCCCGGTAGCGTCGGTCAAGTTCGTGGAAGCCGATTGCCCGGCACCCGCTGCGGCGAAGAAGAAAAAGTAACTGTTGCTCGATCATCGCGCGCTGCTGTCCGGTGGCGCGCACCTCCCTCGCCTTATTGGCCAGCCGCCAACTAAACTGCTTGATGAGTGACCAATAAGCGGTTGCCAGCCAAGGGTTTTTCGGCTCATGATCAAGCTATCCCGGCAGCCCATCTACTGCGTTTCTCACGCCGTTCTGTAACATTTCCAGGGCAAAAGAGGGTTGCCCTCCTGCGACTTGCAGTGCAAAGGTTTCCAAATCACAAGGAACATACAGAGCCCGTTTTGCCGCCTGGCGAACACCGTGCAACGCTTAAGGCGTGCAGCGACACACGCAGTGTCGTGGCCGCGGACGAATCTCTCGCCGATGGCCCAGGTTCTGTGAAGAAGGAGAAGTTGAATGCCTTACGAACCGAATGACCGCCTGCTCCGTCATTTTGAAGCAAACGGCGCTGACCTCACCCAGCAGGTCGACGCACAACTCCAGCTGGTCGCTCCCAACAGCCCGAACATCCCCCTTTATCGCGATATGATCCTCACCGTGCTGCGCATGGCCAAGGATGACCGCAACCGTTGGAATGCAAAAATCACGCTGCAGGCGATCCGCGAGCTGGATAACGCCTTCCGCGTGCTGGAACAGTTCAAGGGCCGCCGCAAGGTCACGGTGTTTGGCTCGGCGCGCACGCCGGTCGAAAGCCCGCTGTACGCCTTGGCAAGGGAAGTCGGCACGCTGCTGGCGCAATCCGACCTGATGGTGATCACCGGCGGTGGCGGCGGCATCATGGCCGCTGCCCACGAGGGCGCAGGTCTGGAACACAGCCTGGGGTTCAACATCAACCTGCCGTTTGAACAGCACGCCAACCCGACCATTGATGGCACCGAGAACCTGCTGTCTTTCCACTTCTTCTTTACCCGCAAGCTGTTCTTCGTCAAGGAAGCCGACGCGTTGGTGCTGTGCCCGGGCGGTTTTGGCACGCTGGATGAAGCGCTGGAAGTGCTGACCCTGATCCAGACCGGCAAGAGCCCGCTGGTGCCGGTGGTGCTGCTGGATGCCCCAGGCGGTGGTTTCTGGCAAGGCGCACTGGACTTCATTCGCAGTCAGTTGGAAGCCAATCGCTATATCCTGCCCACCGACCTCAAGCTGATCCGCCTGGTCTACAGCGCTGAAGAGGCGGTGGCGGAGATCAACCAGTTCTATGCCAACTTCCACTCCACGCGCTGGTTGAAGCGTGAGTTTGTGGTGCGCATGAATCATCCGCTCAGTGATCGTGCACTGACCCACTTGCAGAGCGAGTTTGCCAGCTTGCGGCTAAGTGGAGAGTTCCAGCAGCTTGCTTACACAGGCGAGGAACATGATGAACCAAGGTTCAGCCATTTGACGCGGCTGGTGTTCAACTTCAACGGTCGTGATCAGGGCCGGTTGCGGGAGTTGGTGGATTACATCAACTTGCCGGAGAACTGGGCACAGGCTCAGGGGAAGACACAGCAGCGGGCGGCGCCAGAGCCGGCGTGATTTTTAAGGCAAAAAAAAAGGCCCACTACTGTCGTAGTGGGCCTTTTGTTTTACCGGGATTTGGCATCCCAGCAGCCAACACAATCCAATGTGGAAGCTGGCTGGCCTGCGATAGCGGTTCGCCCGCTAGCTTATAGGTTGCTGACCCACAGCTATCGCAGGCAAGCCAGCTCCCACATTTGGATTTTAACCAGCCTGAAGACTCAATCGTCCAAGTCTCGACCGCTGAGTAGACGGCTGATCATGTCCATCGAAAACCCGCGATAACTCAGGAAGCGCCCTTGCTTTGCACGCTCACGGGCATCAATCGGCAGATGGCCAGCAAACTTGCGCCGCCAGGTATCTTCCAACTGCGACTGCCAACTAATACCGCACTCACGCAGGGCGAGGTCGATATCGGCACGTTGCAGGCCACGTTGGCTCAGTTCTTCACGAATTCGCGCTGGGCCGTAGCCGGAGCGCGCACGGTAGGAGACAAAGCTTTCAAGGTAACGGGCTTCGGAAAGCAGCCCCTCTTCCGTCAAACGGTCCAGGGCTGTTTCGATCATCTCGGGCTCTGCACCGCGCTGACGCAGTTTACGCGTCAGCTCGACTCGACCATGCTCGCGGCGAGCGAGCAGGTCCATGGCAGTGCGCCGAACGGCGACGAGTGTATCCAGTACAACAGTCATCGTTTGCTTCAGATGTCAGTGTCGACTTCTTCTACTTCTTCAACCGGCTCGCGGTTGGCAGCAGCTTTCACGTCTGGTGCTGGGGTCAGCAGCTTGTCGCGAATCTGCTTCTCAAGCGTGGCGGCGATATCCGGGTTGTCCGCCAGGAACTTGGCCGAGTTGGCCTTGCCCTGACCGATCTTGCTGCCGTTGTAGGCATACCAGGCACCGGACTTCTCGACGAAACCGTGCAGTACGCCCAGGTCGATCATCTCGCCGTTCAGGTAGATACCCTTGCCGTAGAGGATCTGGAACTCAGCCTGACGGAATGGCGGAGCCACCTTGTTCTTCACGACTTTAACGCGGGTTTCGCTACCAACAACCTCGTCACCTTCCTTCACCGCGCCGGTACGGCGGATGTCCAGACGGACCGAAGCGTAGAACTTCAGCGCGTTACCACCGGTGGTGGTTTCCGGGCTGCCGAACATTACGCCGATCTTCATACGGATCTGGTTGATGAAGATCACCAGGCAGTTGGCGTTCTTGATGTTACCGGTGATTTTACGCAGCGCCTGGGACATCAGGCGGGCTTGCAGGCCCACGTGCATGTCACCCATCTCGCCTTCGATTTCAGCTTTCGGTACCAGGGCAGCCACGGAGTCGACCACGATCACGTCGATGGCGTTGGAGCGCACCAGCATGTCGGTGATTTCCAGGGCTTGCTCACCGGTGTCCGGCTGGGAAACCAGCAAGTCGTCAACGTTGACGCCCAGCTTGCCGGCATATTCCGGGTCCAGGGCGTGCTCGGCGTCGACGAACGCACAGGTGGCGCCCATTTTTTGCGCCTGGGCAATCACCGACAGGGTCAGGGTGGTTTTACCGGAAGATTCAGGGCCGTAGATTTCAACGATACGGCCTTTTGGCAGGCCGCCAATGCCGAGTGCGATGTCCAGACCCAGAGAGCCAGTGGAAATAGCCGGGATCGCCTGACGGTCGTGATCGCCCATACGCATTACGGCACCCTTGCCGAATTGACGTTCGATCTGACCCAGGGCCGCAGCCAAGGCTTTCTTCTTGTTGTCGTCCATTAAAGTCCTCACGTAATCAATAAGGCCTGACGGCCAACACCTGTATAAGTAGACAGTATTGTTCCACAAAGATCCGGGATCGCCTACCCCTGATTTTCGATTTCTGCTGCAGCTCGTCGCAACAAGCCCTCAAGCGCGGCTTTTACCGTTTGTCGGCGGACCTCGTCGCGGTTGCCGGGGAAGTGCGCCAGCTCGGCCGTTACCTCATCGCCCACGCCGAACGCCAGCCATACGGTGCCCACCGGTTTGTCCGGCGAACCGCCATCCGGCCCCGCCACACCGCTGACCGCCACGGCAAAGCGCGACAGGCTTTTTTCCTGCGCACCGCGCACCATCGCCTCCACCACTTCCTGGCTGACGGCGCCGACCTTGGGGAACAGCGCCTCAGGCACACCCAACTGGCGGGTCTTCTGCCGATTGGAGTAAGTGACATATCCGGCCTCGAACCACGCCGAACTGCCCGGAATACGCGTAATGGCTTCGGCGATACCGCCACCGGTGCAAGACTCGGCAGTGGTGACGTGGGCATTGAGCACCTGCAAACGGCGACCCAGTTCAGCGGCCAGTTGAGTGATTTCCTTCACGGTCGTCTCCAGGAATGGGCGGGGGTTTGCCTACCCTACAGGAGCCTATCGGCCATGCAAGTTGCAGAGTGCATCAAGACACTAACGCGCTTGGGAAACGCCTAACACGGCCTTGGCCCGCGCCCACAATTGCAGACGTTCCTCCAACCCGTTCAACCCACCGTTGATGCGCCTGGTAATGGTGGTGAACTGGTCTTTGTCAGCAAGTTCGTTCAAACCATTGCTCTGCCAGAACCAGGCAGCGGACGCACACGCCCATTGCGGCTGCTCCAGCAGTTGCGGTTGCTGCAACAGGCGGTCGTCGCCGAATAACGCTTGGCTGCAGGCCAGGTAATTGCGCCGCCCCGTGATCTGGATAAGCCCCCTGCCCCGGTACTTCTGACCATCGCCGTCGGCATCGGGGGTGTTGCCCAAACGCGCGGCCAGGGTGCCGGTGTCGTATTTACTCAGGTATTGATCGCTGCCCAGTTCTCGCACATAGAGCAACTGGCCGGATTCGTGGCCGACTTGAGCAAGAAATGCGGCCATGCGCTCAGGTGTGATGATTTGGTGGTGTGACATGGCCGCGTTTAACGCAGAAATGAAAACGCCGGCTTTAAGCCGTGAGCGTGGTAAGACTTTAACTAACTGTTGCTCGGACAAGACCATGTTGCCCTCCTCGGCGCTTCGAAATGAAGATCGAGCTTTGAGTGCCGCACGAACTCAGGCGTATTTTTCATTCAGTGCATACAAGATCGCGCAGGTTTCGCAATCCAGCACGCCATCATGGTTTTCAGGCCGAAAGTGCAGTTGAAAAGCCCGTACCAGCGCACTGAAAAAACCATCAGAAGTGGGCGTTTCAATGCCATAGCCATAGCGGGAAAATGCCTGAACCACTTGCTCACGCTCAGGAGTTTCGCCACTGAATTGCTGGAGGTATTTGTCTTTGACTGAATCCTCGTACCAGGCGCCGATACCTGCCTGCGCAAGGTCTTTCCAGGGAAGCTTGGGGCCCGGGTCTGATTTGCGACCGACCGCAATATCGGAATGGCCTACCACGTTTTTCGGCGACATGTCCGGGTAACGTTGCAGGATGTTCCTCGCCAATTGCTTGAGGGCTCTGATTTGCGAAGCCTGGTAGTCAGGGAACGTGAAAACACCGTCGACATCCGTGGCCTGGTTAACAATCTCGATACCGATAGAGGTGTCGTTCAACCCTGAACGACCGGCCCACTGGCTGACACCTGCGTGCCACGCACGGTCCTCTTCCGCCACCAGACTGAAAATCTTCTGCCCCTTGAAGCCCGCCGCAATGTAGCTCGGATCGGTTGGATCCGGGATCAGATAATGCGCACTTGCAGCCCCGGTGGTCAGCGATTTGACCGAGCCAGAAAAGTCCAACGCGGTGTAGTGCAACACCAGGAAACGTACACGTTTGCCGTAAGGTTTAAGCGTGCGATAAGTGTTGTAGTCAATCGTAAACATAGAGCCTCCCTCTTTCCTATCCATCCTTTAGCTAATACGCAGCACGCACGCCTTGAATTAACCGCACGCGAATGCTGCGACCTGGCGCTCTCAGAGACGATGAAGTTCAATATAGTGCTCATGTGTATTCACCTATGGAGTCGAATGACTTGTCGCGGAAGATTCCGCTTTCATGTCGCTCAAAGGCGATTGCTCGAGGCTCGCGGCCTCCACATGATTCAGCATCCCACATCGGGAACATTTGATCTGGAGCTCTGTAAACCCACCCGTGCAGGCGAAAAGTCTTTTGCAGTTACTGCATCTGAATTCTTTCAACATCTGCAAATTCCTTTTGCTGAATTACCCTTTCCGTGGGCAATAAAAAACCCGACACAATCGCCGGGTTTGTTAGCTGATTTTACTCAGTTGTCAGGATGCTCGCTCGCTACTGAATCAGCGGCGTCCACATCCGACATATCCTCTTCGAGAGGTGCATCGTCGTCAGGCGGCAGCGGGATCTTGTCCTCATCACGCCTTGGGTCATGCCCTGTCTCGTTATCAGTGCCGCGTGTGACTTCCTGCTGAGAAATATTGCCTGGCGCATTCTTATCGATGTCCATGCTGACTCTCCGTTTTTATGCTCGGGATATCCGCGCTTGAACATGGGAGGCTGGCAGGTCATGGTCAGTGCCAATCAATGGACGAACGGCTTAAGGCAAACGTCCCCGTTCAATGGCGAGGCCTGGAATTAACGATTGATAGGTCCGAAGGTGAGCCCTTTCAGGAACCAGCGCTGCTCTGGTGTAATCGAGTCGGCCTGTTTTGCATTTTCGATTTCGGTTGCACCGATCTGCGCGTAGTAGGCGCATGCGATGCCGTCGACCACCACAAATAGCTTCGCCTCTTCGAGACTTCTGAGCAGCATGCTGAACCTCCAGACACGAAAAGCCCCAGCGAATGCTGAGGCCCTGAATAGGTCCCTCATCAGCGTGACAAGTCAGAGGCTTTGAGGGCTTGGGGAAAATTAGGCAATAAAAAGCCCAGCGCGACGGCTGGGCTCTATTACGCAAGGAGATAGAAGATCATGGAGTCCAGTAAGCAATCTTGCCGCCTGCACCAACAGCTGCAAAATTGCCGTTGCCGTAGGCAACGCTCCGGATATCGGTTCCTGCGAAAGTGTTGGCTTGCTGAACCCAGCCGATCCCATCCTCGGAAACGGCTGTCTTGCCGCCGTCGCCGACAGCTACATACTTGCCATTACCGTAAGCAATGTCGCGGATGATGGTTCCACCGAAACTGGTATCTTCAACAGCAGTCCAGCTAAGCCCATCGGATGAATATGCCATCTTGCCATCCGCACCAACGATAAACATTTTCCCGTTGCAAAGCTTCATGGAAAGGATGGTGCTATAGCCGAAGGTGCTGGTTCTGGTCGTGAATGTTTGCGGATTATCCGTCGCCATCTTCACAGCGCTAAGCAGCTTCCCATTCGATCCCGCAATCAACACAAAACTGCCAATGACGTTGACGCAGTACACAGTCTCGCTAGAAGTGAAGGTCGTAGTGCGCTCCACCTGGCCTGACCAATCGCCATAACGGGAAAAGACTTTACCGTTAGACCCAACCAGTATCCAGGTGTAATTCTCGCCGTAAATTGGCCAATAAAACACAATGCCTTGCAAGTCTCCGGACGCGCGAACAGTTGCCGTAAGGTCTGTCCAAGCCCTTTCAGGGTGGTCTGCGCTGCCGAAGATCAGATTGCCGGATTGAGAAAGGGCTTGAAGAGATGACCCAATACCGTTCCAGTACAGCTCGTTGAGGACCTTTCCGCTATCAGAGGTGAGGGCGCCCTTAAGCTTGGTCCACGCGGTACCAGTTGCGCCTCCGCTGACAACCTGAGTGGTTGTGGTAAGACCGTTGCCACCAACCGCATAAAACTTGCCTTGCGCAAAAACCACGCGCCTAAGCATGCCGGTGTTATCCACCGGTTGTACTTGAGTCCAAAGATCTTGCAAGGTTTGAGACGCTGAGTTTGCGTTTTCCATTTTAAACTCCGTTACTGAGCTGATTTAAGTTCAGGCCTCTATATTGGGCGTATGGCGCTCATGGGCGATTGCTCGAGGCGCGTGGCCTTCACATGGTTCAATGCCCCGCATCGGGAACATTTGATCTGGAGTTCTGTAACCTCGCCAATTCGAGCAAGGAGTTTTTTGCAGTTTCCGCATCGAAGCTCTTTCAACATAAGTTCCTCCAACATCAGTGAACTGCTGCTGCGAATGACTTACCTGTTCACGCCGACAACCCATTTGCCGTGATCGAACTGCGATACCCCGTCGCCGGATCGCCAACATGCACCACCTGTTTCATCGACCACTGGCCCTGCATATACGAAGGCCAGGTTTCATCCAGCAACAACACGCCTTCGGCAGCCAACAAAGGGTTGCCAGGGCAATCGATCACCAGTTTCAAACCTTCGCGTCCCACACGTCGCAGTTCGCCTTCAGCCACGGCACGCGCCTCGGCTTGGTTCTGGCAGCGCTGGCGCAAGGTTTTGAATGGGGCCACTCCCACCTCGACGACCTGTTGTTTGCCACCTGCGGCATCCCACCAGGTCACGCGGCTGCCCATGTATTTGGAGCGAGACGTTTCGTCGAGCTTGGCGGTGATGAATGCTTGATCACCGGGGCGATTGTCCTGGGTCACGGACAGCTTCACCTGCGGTAATAGTTGCCCGGACAGCGATTTGACCTGCCCCGCTTCGGCCAGCACATACAGCTCGTTGATTGGTTTGGTGACCGCGCTGTAGCGCTTGGCAAGGCGGGTGATAAACGCCATGTCGCTTTCATTGGACTGGTCGATATGGGCAATCACAATGCCTTCCAACGCAGGTGCAACACGCGGTGAAAAACCGTGACGACTGACCAGTTGGCGAAACAGTGCGCCCAGCGTGGTTGGGCCGTAACTGGCCGACCGTCGCTGGCGATAACCGCTGGCGTCGAGCATGCTGAAAGGCGCGGCAGTCGCCACGATCATCAAGCGCATGGGAAACAGCACGGGCGTGCGCTGGGTGATCACGAACTCGCCTTTCTCCACCAGCGCGGACTCCTGATAACCCACGCGCAAACCGATCTTGCCGCTCAGGCTGGGCAAACCGTCCAGCCCTTCGATATTGAGGGTCAACTCCAGCCGGTCCGACTCGATACCTGCGGCGTCGGTATGGCTCCAACGCATCAAGCGTTGATTAAGCAGCGCGGCATTAGCGCCATAAAACTCCACGATCGGCGTAAATCCCTGTGCCATGTTGCCTCCTTAATCCCACGCCAGAACCGGCCGCACAGCAGCCGGCCGCGCTTGCATTTCCGGCACGATGACCCACACACCAGCGGGCAGTACCGGCCCGTACTCGGCAAGCTCGGGGTTCAGACGCCAAAGGGTTTCCTCCGCTGCGTCATCGCAACGGCCCAATTCGCGGTAGAGCAACAGGTTGACCGAATCACCGGCAATACTTCGCACTCTACGCATTGACGAATTCCTCCAGTTCCATAGTCCAGGCCATGACCATGGCAGTGCCGTCATCGATCACGTTGCTCTGGGTTTCCATCACCGAATTGATCCGCCACAGGCCCCAGTTACGGCCGATTCCATCGACCAGCGGTAAGGGCGCACGCGCATTTTGCAGGGCGCGCAACTCGTCCAGGCGCTGCATGCCGATGGCATACATCGCTGTGCCGGTGAACGTGAGCTTCTCCAGCTTCTGCCCGCTTTGCCGCGACTGGGGTTTGCTGGCAATAATCGCCAGGTCACTCCAGCCGCCGTCAGTGGTACGCACCAGCCCGGAATAGGCAAAGCCACGGGACAGGCCAAAAATAAAGTCGCCGAGGACCATTTGTTGTTGCATCAATCACCTCCTGGTGGATCGGCCAGCGCCGCGTTGCGCCGAATGCCAAGGGTGTCGGTGACCATCGGCATGCACTGAAATTGCAGGGCCTGGATCACCTGGTTGACGACTTGCTGGGCATCGGCGGGGTTCACGCCGGTAATCTGAATGCTCGGCGCGAGGGTGACTTGCACATTGTCGGTACGCGCGGCGTTGAGCTCTTTGCTCACTGCACCGGGTGCAGGCAGTCGGTCGGTTGAGCCGAACAATTTGTCACCCAACCAGGTGCCCGCTTCACTGCCAAGCAAACCACCAATGGCGCCGCCGACCGCGGTGCCGACACCGGGAAAAATCAGCGTGCCAATGGCCGCGCCGGCGGAGGCTCCTGCCCAGGCGCCACCTGCAGTGGTGAGGCCTGCACCGACGGCTTTGGCGTCGCCGTTGCGGATACCCTCGGCCACATCCATGGCAGTGTCGACATACCTCATCGGGCCGAGGCGGCGGGCGGCGGAGGACTCCAGCTTGCTCACCGCGCCTGACAGGCCGGAGGCCGGCAGCTTCGGCGCGTGAGGCAGCGCCTCAGTTGAGCGCTCATGGCTGAAGGTCTGTGTGTTTGGCAGAGCAGTCATACGCCCATCAGAAGGCAGGGGGACAAGCCCTCGCTCCAAGGCCTCCATCAGCCCCGGCCCTCTGCCAGCAGCCGGTTGACGGTAATCAGCGCCCTGCTTTCGACTATTTGCCTGGACCTCGCGCAGTTGCATCCCCTGAGTAGGGCCACCGGCGTGAAAACCATTCGACTGCGCAGGGAAAAAGGACTTGGCAAAGCGCTCGGACACACCGCGCAGCGTTGCCATCACGCCGCCGCTTTTTGTGGATGCAAGCCTGGTGGCAGCTGGCTTGGCCACGGAAGCCTGTTTCTTCTGCGAACCTTGCTTGTTCTGCGCGCGCTGCGTCTTCTTATTCTGCGATTTTGGCGGTTGGGTATTCTTCTTCCTGGCAGAAGAACGTCTACGGCTGACGCGGCGGCTACTGGGTGAGGCTTGAACAGCAGCAGCACAGCAGCAGGACTTATCCTTTTTAAAGCCATCACTCTTGAATAGCTTGCCGGCGACTCCAGGCAACTTGCCAAGCGTTACATCAACCAAGTTACCCGTTACCCGGGTTTTGATCGTCTCTCCCAAGCCCGAAAAAAAGCCAGTAATGACGGGTGAAATAACCGGCAAAACGACCACCTCAGCCATTTTTACAGCGGTGACAGCTGTGGGCGACTCACCCGCTATGGTGTTGGCGCGGTCCATCACATGGGTCTTGGCTTGCAGCCACCAGTCCTCCCCGAGCACCGGCGCGAGCTTCAGCGTGGTGGAGAGCCGCTCCTCACTCTTTGACGACTCCTCTCGCAATTGAGTGGTAGTTTTTTCCACAACGGCGGGTGCAGCAAACGATTGCTGGAAGGCTGCGACCGGATCGAGGCTCTTTACATCGCGCAACGTCATGGCGTCACGGACCAAGCTCCGATCTTGCGATGCGCTCGACTTAACCTCGGTGGTCGTCTTCTGCTCACTACGCTGATCGATTTTAGACGGTTCAACGTCCACCGCCTTCAGCCGCGACAAGGCGTCTTCCAGCGCGTCCACGCTGTTGCGCACTAACCCCAGGGACAGCGAGAGGCCATTGAGTTGCAAGCCTGCATTGGTCAGCGCCAGACTCATCGAGGACAACGACGGCGCTTCTGCGAGAGCACCAGAGACCAAAGGGCCTGGGCTGACAATCTCGCCCCCCTTTGCGTTGTCTGCGTTGCTAAAAATACCTTGGCCATCCTTGGCCATGGCATACGCGAGCGAATACTTGTTTTGCATCCCGCTTACTCCTGTTTAACGCCAAGGCGAGTGATCGCAATGTCGTAGCGGCGCAATGCTTTGCCGGCGTCCCAGTCGAGGATCTCTGCCTCATTGACCGAGTAAATCAGCGGCACCACATCGAGGATTACTTCGATGTCGCGCTGCGAAAGAAGTCCGCCGGTTGATTTAAAAAATCGTCGATGCGCTCCTGCAGTTCCGTCCAGTCGGGTACGGTCAGGCCAGCGAGATCGGGGATCATCAGGCCGGTGCAGTGCGCGGTGATGAACTCGGCGCGTTCTTTGTTGGTGGCGAGTTTTTTCATCACCTTGGTGGCGCGCAGGGCGGGCATTTCCAGGGGCAGTTCGGTCAGGCTGCGACCGGCCGCGTCGAGGGCCAGCAGCAGCTGAACAGGCTGGTCGTGGGTCGCTTCGTCAGGCTGATCCAGGAAGAATGACGCAGGGCGTGTCGACATGTCATGTACGTACTGAGCGATGCTCACGTAGTCCGGGCGCTTGAGCTGGTCGAGCTCTTTTTCCGACAGGCCGGTGGCGAGTTTCGCCAGTTCAAAAAACTGGTCGTCCTCGTCATCACCGGCCCGGGCCAGCGCGTCTTTTTGCGCGGCGTAAAACAACGGCTTGAGTTGAATCTGCTGGATCGTCGCGCCAGTATCGGCGGTGATCGGGGACAGCAGAATGTGCAGCGGTGGCATCCAGGCCATGGGGCAATTCCTTGTTAAGCATTTTTGAGGTTAAACACAGTCAATGTGGGAGCCGGGCTTGCCCGCGATGCAGGCGACTCGGTATGTCTGGTGCACCGAGGTGATGCCATCGCAGGCAAGCCAGCTCCCACATTGTCCGTGCCCGCTTCGCCTTTAAGGCATCAGCACCGCGCGGCGTGCATCGCCGAGAATGTCGACGCCGTTGAGCACGAACTTCTGGGTGCGCACGTCGATGTCGATCACCGAAATGCCGTTTTCCAGACGGTTGTAGGTACGGCAGGACAGTTCCAAAGTGGTGGTGACCTTGTCGCCCATCTTCAGCTTCGCCTCCTCCAAGGATTTGAGTTTGCCGCCGACCGTGTGGTAGGTGAAGTAGGTTTTGCCATCCTGATCCTGACCGGCTTCTCGTACGTTCAGCAGAATGTCGTCACCCAAGCGCACGCCCAGGGCCAACATGATTTCCGGCCCGGCACCTTGCAGAACCAATTTGGCATTGAGCACCTTGCCGCTCTTGGCCATTTCTTCGGCGATGAAGCGCCCACCGGACATGGATTCCATGTCGAACTCGATCTTCGGTGGGGTGAACTCTTCCACCGTCGCGGACAACGGCAGGCCTTGAAGGGTGGCCGCAATGGCCTGTCTTACACGGTTGGTAAACATTAGAGAACGTCCTCCAGGAACTGCTCGATGATTTCATCGCGGGCATTGAGTTGATAAATCATGTGTTCGTTCGGCGCGTAGCGGCCGTAGTCGATGACGATGAACCAGGTGCCGTTCTTGTATTTCTCGACACTGTTCAATTCCGGGTGCAGGTACACGCTGCCGCCGGGAATGGTTTCGTCGGCCACCAGGGTTTGCAGCCAGTCGTTGATGCGCTTGACCTCCTGGTCCATGAACGACTTGGTGAGGTTCTTGGCCATGGCTTTCTGGCCGGCCTTGACCAGCTTGCGGCTGATGGCATCTTCCAGGCCGACATAGCTGATGAACTTGCCGGTGAGGGAGCGGTTACCCAGCAGCGAAAAACCGCCAAGAATAGTGCGCGCGTAGTAGCTCACGCCGTAACGGTTGAGCAGGTCGCCTTCGGTGGAGGTGTCGAGGATGTTGTACTCGACCACACGGGAAACGTCCTCGGCGAAGGTCACCTGGTTACCTGGGCTTTCCCATTGCTTGACCTTGGCCAGTGCGGCGATGGCCAGCGAGGATGGCGACAGGAACACGTTTTTCTTCGCCGCCTTGGAGTACACCGACGGCATGTTGTGCACCAGCATGCAACGGTCGAAGCCGAGGTCGGCACCGCCCAGCTCGCCGCTGTAGGTCACTTGGTCAGCGACGGACGCGTCCTTGCCGTCCAGCACCACACGGGCCTTGATGCGCTTGCCGAAGGAGGCGAACTCACCGGCCACAGCCTTGGTGCCGGTGAAGCCTGGGGCACCGATGATGGTCAGGTCTTCAGGGACACTGGCCAGTGCAGCCAGGCCCAGCTTGCGGCCGGTGGTCGGCTCGTTGCCGCCGATCACATTGTTGATCGTGTCAGCCGGGGTTGCGCCCTCCTCCACGATCACCACATAGACCGGCACCTTTACCACTTTGAGGATCTGGTACACCGCCTGAAACAGCGTGCCCGACTCGGCGCCGGTAGGGTCCAGCAGCGCCTGGGTGGTGAAGCTGTTGATGCGAAACGGCGCGTTTTTCGGGATCGACGCGTGGGCATTCGGCGCGGTGCCGACCAGGCCGATAACGTTGTCGCCCAGGCCACCCATGGCCTCGGGGGATTCGGTGGCATTCACGGTGATGCCGTTGTGCTCGAAGTTCAAAACCTCAGCCATGATTAGTCAGCCTTCTTGGGGGTGGAGTTAAGGACGCTGGTCAGTTCCAGGCGGCCGGCGGTGCGCAGGGCGGATGCTTCGACGTCCAGAAGTTCAAGCTCCTCGCCGGCGGTGGACCAGTGGCCACCTCCGGTGGGGAATGGGATGAGGACGGTGTAGGTTTGGCGATTGGCCATAGGTGGATCTCCGGGTATAAAAAAAACCGCAGGGCGGTTTTAGTGGGTTATGAATAAGTGAGCGCCAGAAAAGAAAACGCCCCGTCTGTGCGAGGCGTTTACTTAAGTGAGGTGGTCAGCCAAACAGGGCTAGTTGGACGGTGATCAGCCAAAGGAAACTCGGCTCCTTGCGGCCAGTCACGTAGCTTGCGTCGGTAAAGTTGCAGTTCAGCGTATTGCACGTCGTTGAGTGTAGCCATTCCGCCAAGTTCTAACTCGTCCCGATGCCTTGACACAATCGAGTCAGTCCAGGATAGCCGCACATCCCGCCACGTCCGCTCTACTGATTCAAGCAACTCATTACTCAGTGGCGGCGGGTCAATCAAAATAGGAAAACCATCAGCGTCAGCACCTATTCTTTTAGGACTGACCGCTAGTTCGGCAAGTACCGATTGCCACTGGATCAATGGCAGCTCAACTGCGTCGTCAGGAATATCGTCGCCGTTGATAGTCGGCAAGTAGGCGCCGAGCGTACTCGGGCTAAACAGGATTTTTTCTGTCATTTTAAACTCCAATAGCCCGCCAGAAGATATTCCAAACACCAGGTGAACCCGAGACCCCTTCTTGAATTCTTAAGGTTACCCCCTGCTTTGTTGCACTACCGCCAACACAAATAACAATTGCACCTGCCCCGCCCACATGAGTTGCCACAATGTTGCGCATCGCCCCGGGAAAGGAGACAGGGAAGGTGACATAGAGATTTCCAGAGGAATCGCTTACTCCATAGCCCCATTGTTCAATAAGGCCAGATGGTTTCTTCTCAAAGCCATTTTCCCCCGTACTGGCAGAGAATTGGGCTGAGTATTTCAGCGCTGCGGTACCATAGACACACCACACACCCCACTCTTTAACGAAGGAAGCGCTCTCGCCAGCAGCCATTGTTATCGAGCTAAGATAAGCACCTTGCGGACTAATCTGCTGGCCTGACTTACTGGCCACAACAACGGTGCCGTTACTTCGACAGTGCATCGCAATAACCGAACCATCTGGCACATCGGCGATATCCGGCAAGGTCACCGTATAGCCAGAGTTCCCCCCCAAACCACAGGCGAAACCCACGTCCTCAACGGTAAATTGCGTCGCGGTAGTAATATTACGAATACCGATAAAACTGCCTCCAGCCTGTTTGACAAACTCGGTCGTTGCCAACGCCTTACTGTTGTCAAATCGTGCAGGAGTATTCGCCGAAGGACCAATAAATGCCGGCGACCTGAGCGGTGCAAAACCAAACGTTATGTTCTGAAAGACCAGCGAAGTGCTACCGACAACAATCGAACCGTCGGTAATCAGCTGCCAAATCGTATCGGCGAGCGTTGCACCCTGCTCAACAGTCACCGTCATCGCAGGTGTCATTTTGGTGCTGGAGTCCGCATCTTTAGCCCGAACCCACGCAGTGTTCGTCACAACATAAAGCCCGTTATCTTTCGCAGCCAACTGGTTTTTGACAAGAACCCGGTCCCCCGCAATAACAGCCACACCATCAATTGTTTGCGCTGCACTCAAGGAGATGTTTGCCGTGGTCGCCACGCGAACCGACTGCTTGGCATCAAGCTTGGCCAACTCATCAGCCACATACCCCGTCACCCAAGCCCGCGTTGCCTTAACCACTGAGTCATCAATCAACAACGTCACCAGCGACGCATTACTGGTCTCGAAAATCGACCGAATATAAAACTCTTTCCCCGAGCCAGACGTTGCCAACACCGGCTTGAACGACTCCGGATACTTAACGATGGCGTACAAAACTCCGGTATCCGTCCAAAGCCCAGCCTCACGCACATACCAGCCACCCACCTCGGGTGGAATAGTCACTTCAGCCAGCAACCAGCTCGGATTTTTTTCATCCTGAAACAACGCATTCAATGGCCCGCGCCACACTTCACGTTTCAGCGCTTTTGCGGTGGCATCGGGGTTGTAGACAGCGCCATTGCCATCACCGACCGATATTTGCGCAAGTTTGATAGGCACACCAGCAGCCTTGCAGGCAGTTTCATAAGCAATCCCTGCGTTGGTCAGCAAGGTATAAAAGTCGGCCATTTAGGACCCCTGTGGATAGATAGTGACGGTTTCGACGCTGTAGAACCCGGCTGCCAAAAAGGCCATGCCGGACGCTTCAAGCCCCTCGATAACAATCGGATAGATAGTGGTCAGCTCACCGCAGACAGTCGCAGCGCCGACTGAATGGCTACCAAACGCGCTCAACCCGACCGTGACGGTGAAAATGTCACGCTCGCTTTTGGCCTCTGCTAGACGCAGATCCAGCCTCGCGTCGATTTCTTCGCTGTACGGCAGTTCGGAGTAAGCCCTGATGGAAAAACTGAAAGGATTACCTCGCGGCGACTGCTCATACCAGGCCCTTACCTCAGGGATCAGTTGCAGGCCTTTGGCAGCATTTTCGAGTGCTGTACGGGTACCGGCCTGTCGAGCGGTTGGCCAGGCGAGTTTTACCGTCGCACGCTTTTCAGCCCCGGCGGCAGTAGAACTCCATTCGTTCACGCCACGATCCGCTGCGAGATAAGGTAAAAAATCCGTAGGCGTTTGCGAGGGGTCCATCAACGCGGGGAACGGTGGGGTTACTCGCTCGAGTAACTGACCGAAGCCTTGGTCCAACGCTTTTTCCAAGGGCGAACTGTTGGCGGGGAGCAGGCTCGGTATGCGCTCACTCATAGCGTGCGTACCTGTACTTCCACCCCGGTGCAATAAGGCGCCTGAAAGGCCGTCGCAATAATCGGTGCCAAGGGTTCAAAGATCTGTAACTGCGCCGCCCCGGCGCTGTGAATCGCATAGTCAATCCAACTCGGATCCACCCGCCCCTCCAGCCGATGACAAGACTCTGCATAGTCCTGTAGCAGTTTCTGCGCGGCAACTTGCGTGAGCCCCGAATCCGGGCCGGCATTGATCTTCGCAACCACACGGATTTTATAAGGCAGGATCTGCGCACCTTGCACGCTAACCAGATCGGTCTCCGGCCGCACATCCGGCCGTGCGAAATGGCGACGAACCCCGTCAAGCAAATCGGCGGACGGCGTGCCGTCGCTCTCACGAGCAAGCACAGTCACCATCACTTCACCGGGCGCTGTTCGACGAGCGTTACCGTCCTTGACCTGCGCGGCATAACCGTCGGGATCAAAGGTGTAGCTGACCGTCACCACGCCCGGCGTCGCGCTTTGCACCTTCACCGACGGCCGTTCACCCAGGGTAAAAACCTCTCGCCGATACTGCATCCGCGAGCCGGCTGCCGGTGCATGGGGCGCCAGGTAATAACGCAAGCGAGCGTCGTCGTCACTCTCCAACGTCGGCGGCACCGGCGGAAACGCCGCCGGGTCGCCTGGATCGAGCACTTGGCGTTCCAGGCCCATGTCCGCCAGGCGCGCATCCAGGTTGCTGCCGGTGGCCCACCACGCCAGCATCTGCTTGATACGGGCATTGTATTTGCGTTCGTGGGTTTGCAGCCTTACACAAAAGGCTTCCAGGGCCAGGGTCAGCAACTCGCTTTCGTTGTCGAGGCTGACCTTGAGTTTGGCCGCGCTTTGCGGTGCTCGGGTGGCGACGTAGTCCACAACAAACGCCTTGAATTCGGCCAACAACGGCTCGAACTCATCCACCGCAATGATGGCCGGTTCTGCCAGTTGGTTCTGGCCGGGGATCAGCATGCTCATGTCACGACCTCGAAGGTTTGTTGGCGGTTTTGCCAGGTGCCGGCGAAGCGCAACAGCAGGCCGGCGCCTTGGCGGGTGGCGACGATGACCTGGGGTTGAAAATCGCCGATGCCGTTGTGGCTGTTGTAGAACGCCTGCGCGGCGTGGCTTTGGGCGAGTATCAGCAGGTCGTCGCCGAGGTTCTGGCCGAGCAGTTGCGGGATCAGCGAGCCATATAGCGGGCGTTTCTGCCGAGTGCCCACGGGGGTGGTCAGCGCTCGGGTGGCGCGCTGCACGAACTGCAGCCAGTCATCGACGGCTGCCCCGGTGTTTCGATCGATGCCGAGCATGGGATGTCCTTATCGAGGGCTGATGACGCGGCCTTGATGGTCCACCAGCGGGCCGCTGAAGTGCGCGCCGCCAGCGTCCAGTACCAGGCTGGTGCCGCCGATTTGCAGGGTGATGTTCTGGGCGCTCATGACCAAGCTGGCGGCGCCGACTTTGACGTCTACCTGTTCGCGCGAACCGCTGAACGTGGTGGGGCCGTTGACCCAATTGAAAATGTGGCTGGCATCGTCATAGTCGCTTTGGGTGCCGTCCTGGTGGCGTCGTCGGGTCAATGTGGCAACACTGGAGACGGGCGGAAACTGACGACTGTTGAGGCCGAACAAAGCCACAGACTGCCCACCGCCTTCGCCGCCGCCGTAGTTGAGCAACAGGCATTGTTCACCCACGGACGGGATACGCGTTTCGGTTTGTGCGCCTGCGCTGGGGTTGAAAAAGCGGATCGCCGGGGTGAGCAAATCACCGTGGCTGACCTTGCAGGTATTGCTGGCGGCATCGACCGACTGACACGTGCCGATCCGACAAAAACTCTCGGCGCGTCGATACAGGTCTTCAAGTTGGGTTTCCATCTCTGCCAGGCGCTCGACAATCGGCCCCAGCTGCATGCGTAACAGCGCGTCGAACATGGGCTACTCCGCCAGTGGTTTGTATTGGTCGGGATCGTCGATGTTCGACACTTCCCAGGTGCGGGCAAACAGCGGCTGGCCGGTAGGATCTGTGAGTAATACCGGCCCGATGTAGACGGTCTGGGTGAAGGAGACAGTCCAAGTGTCGTAGTCCGTTTCTGCTGCTGTTGAAGCAACCGGAGCGGCGACGATATTTATCGGCAAATCGCACTGGGCCAATGGCAGGCCCCAACGGTTATCCAGCACTTGGTCCATTAGTTGGCTGGCCAGGTCGCAGGCATCAAACGGCAGCGCACCCGGCGCCACCATGGCCCGGAGCGAAATCGTCAGGGCGTGAGCCTTGCGCCCTTCGCGAGAGCGAATGCCTGGGCCATTGCCTTCGACCGTGATCAACACGCCGGTTTTATCCAAGGCGCCCTGAAAATCCTGGTGATTGCCGACCTTCAAGTTCGGGAAGGCCGCGTGCAGCGCCGCGCCGATGGCAAGGGGCAGTTGGGAGGGTTTTTCGATAAGGGTCATATTAAGTAGCGTCCTTGCAACGGTTACTGCGGGTCTTGGCCGGAGCCTTGGTTGACCCCGATGCGCTTGGCCGCCCAGCGTTCATAAAGGCCGATGGCGACGTCGGCACCGGCCATTGCGGTGAGGCAACCAATGGCACCGGCGGTCCAGATCGACATGCCGGCGGCGTAGCACAGCATCAGGGCTGAAACCCCGCAGACCATGCACGCGCCGGAGCGCAGGGCCAGGCGGCGGATCAGCGACCAACCACGTGCGCCCTCCTTGTCGGCGCGCCACATTTCGCCGGATACACCGCCGATCACTGCCAATACGATGACCAGCCAGATAGGCATTTCCGCTAACGCTTGCTGTTCATTTGTCATGTCACGCCTCCTGGCTGAGCACTCAATAGTCCATTTTTCATTTACACATGCTTCGATAGGTCGGCATTCCAAAAAGCCCGGTTGCCCGGGCTTTTCAGTAATGATGTCCTCGAACGTTCGGCGCTACTGGCGCGGTACGGTTCTTTCCTCAATGTTTTTCCGACCACGATCCCTGTCTGCCGGATAACTGCTTCTGGTGCTTTACGCTGCACACCCGGGTCAGTTGCCAACCCTCTGAACCGTTAAGGCCGGTTCATCGCTGCCTGTTTTTTTAAAGCGGTGTAACTAAAGAGCGTCGGCATCCTTGCCGGTGTTGCCTGGCATCCCTGCCATCGCTTCGATGGCGTCCTTGCCGATGTTGCGTGCCTTCCTTGTCACTTTCCTTGGCAGCATCCTTGCCGCCTCCACCACCTTGTTGGCTGGCTTGAGATGGAGAATATGCATGTATGCATATACAGTCAATGCACAAATGCATTTATTTTTGCTATCGGAATGCACCAGCGCATTTCGAACCTTATGGGCCAGGGGTTTACCGGTTTTCTACGGTCGAAAAAAAGCCCGCACATGGGCGGGCTTTATCTTACGCAAGGAGGTTAACGGGCGTACATGCCCCACCAGAACACATGGCCGAGGATGCTGATTTGCTCATCCTGGATATCCTGGAAGTTGTAGTCCTCGTCCGGGTGCTCATCGCGATTGAAACTGCGCAGGCGAATCCCGGAAGGCAGGCGGTAGAGCTGTTTCACCCGTAACTGGCCATTGTGATTGATGGCATACAAGTCGCCGTCGACGATATCACCAATGCCGCTCTTGCCCGCATTCACCCCAACCGTCGCGCCGTCGCGCAGCACCGGCAACATACTGTTGCCACGCACTGTCACGCATTTGGCCTGGTCGAACTGCACACCGTTGTGGCGAAGGCTGCGCTTGCCGAACCGCAGGCTGGCCTTCTCGCTTTCCTCGATGACGAATCTTCCTGATCCAGCAGCCAATTCAACCTCGCGCAAAAAGGGGATCGACACCTCGTCATCATTAACGGGCGTGTCGTCGTCCCACAGGCTTATGTCCTTGAGTTCCGAATGCATCGGGTCGCGCCCGTCATCGCGCCCAGCACCCATCGCCGCGCGCCCGCGCAAGTGGTCGGTGCTGACGCGGAAGTACTCGGCGATGCGCGAGATGTGCTTGTCCGACGGATCAACGATCTTGCCGCTGAGGATCCGCGAGAGTGTGGATTGAGGCACGCCGGTACGCCGGTGAAGCTCCGTGGGGGAGATCCGGTCGCGGTCCAGCAGCTCTCTTAAGACGGTTGAAACGTTGCGTTTTTGCATAACGGCGATAGTGCCGGGAGTTTTTGGGGTTGGCAAATGCTAAATTGCATATTTTATGCAATATCAAAAATTTTCAACCTCTGCCCGGCTGCGTTCGGCCGCTGACACGCCCTATGAGGGTTTCAAATAGCGATAAAGTGTCTGACGACTGATATCAAAATCACGCGCCAATTTAGATTTGTTTTCTCCTGCGCTGGCTCGGCCAATCAAACTGACCACCTGATTGCCAGACAGTTTTTTCTTGCGACCGCCGTAGCACCCACGGACCTTTGCGGCAGCGATTCCGGTTGCCTGTTTCTCCCTTCTTGTGGCGCGTTCGAACGCCGCAATCCGCTCCATTACCGCAATGATGGTCTCCACAACCTCAAGACAGTCATGCCGGAAAATCAGGTTTTCGTTTAGAAACTCCAGCGTTACCTGCTTTTCAATCAGCCGTCGAATAAGAGTACACAGTTGTTCGGTACTGGAAGTCAGCGAGGTCATGCTATCGACCACCACGGTATCCCCGCACTGCAGGTAGCGAATGAGTCTTTCCAGGCCAGCGCGATTTACCGCCTCGTCTGCTGCCTCATCGCAAAACACCGCGTCAAATACATCACGGCTGGGTATGTTCTCGATGCTATCGCAGGGCGCTTGCAGAGAGTGCCGGAAATATCTAATGCGATAAGATCTCATGGTGCCTCCTTGGCAATAGTTGTACAAAGTCCTTTTTATACTTGTACAAACTGTAACTAAATCACTAAATCCTTACACATCCGTAACACTGAAGCCACCCAAAATACACAGTTGCAAAGACTTGAACTTGTCTTATCATTTTGAGGCCTGGATTAATCCTAACAAGTTTTTGACACAGCGTCGATTTTGCATTCATTGGATTTACGCAACAGCGTTAAATACCCATTGTTTTCCAGTTCAAACAGTTGACGTGGCCGGCTTGACAAGGCTGGCAATTCCCTGACGCAAGCAGAGGATGAATGGATGAAAGTCTTGGAAAAAGCCGTTGAAGTTGATCGGCTAACTACCGATCAGGAAAAGATCGATACGGTTACCCGCAGCATTACCGAGCATGGCAATTACCTGCGCGAACGTTATCCGATCTTGCTGCGCCAGGATGCGCTGGGCGCAAGTGTCATGGTGTTTTCACTGGTGGGCATGGTTATCACAGGAGGTCTCTACATCAAGGGTTTTATCCCCGCATGGCTGTGCATTTTTATCAATGCGCTACTGACTTCGCTTATTCATGAAATCGAGCATGACTTGATTCATCGTCTTTATTTCAGGAAAAAGCCACTGGCCCATAATGCCATGATGTTTTTTTGCTGGCTGGCCCGACCGGGCATGCCCAGTCCTTGGTTAAGACGCAGTCTGCATTTTCACCATCACAAAGAGTCCGGAACTGATTCAGATGTCGAGGCCTGGATAACGACCAGTGGTAGCCCGTGGGGAATACTGCGCTTATTGAAACTGATGGATGGTTTTATATTTGGTTTTCTAAACGCGATTTTTGCACCTGGATGGCGGCAAAAGATTAAGTTGTTAGGCAAGATTATTCGGCTCAACACACCTTTCGGCCTGTTGTATTGGGGGTGCTGGTATGTGTTCCTTGGCTACCACGCAACTGTCTGGTTTGGCTCAATCATGGGCCAGGAGGTTCACCCTTCCGCTGCAACGCCGGGGTTAATCGAGATAGTTAACAGCGCCGTTGTTATTCTGATCGCGCCTAACTTAATACGCCAGTTCTGCCTGTTTTTCATCAGTTCAAACATGCACTATTATGGCGATGTTGCCGCGCGCAATCCGTTACAACAAACTCAGGTGATGAACCCCTGGTGGTTGTGGCCGTTCCAGATGTTCTGTTTCAACTTCGGCAGCACGCACAGCATTCATCACTTTGTGGTCAGAGACCCGTTCTACCTTCGCCAGATGACGGCACCCCATGCGCATAAAGTTATGGCGCAAGCCGGTGTCAGGTTCAATGACTTCGGCACCTACAAGCGCGCGAACCGTTATTCCACGAAGCACGCACACACTCGGTCGCGGGGGTGAGTGCCATCGCGCTCGCACGTATCAAGGGCAGCACTACAACGACAAGGAGTCTGAAGTATGAAAGCACAAGGGATCTGTGCGCAGCAGTTCGCAGCGGTCAGGCAAGCCTTCGAGGACATTTTTGATGATCCGCAGGAGCGTGGTGCAGGGCTGTGTGTGCAAGTAGACGGAAAGAAGGTTATCGACTTATGGGCCGGTACGGCGGATCAGGAAGGCACCACGCCCTGGCGCCACGACACGCTGGCCAATACCTTTTGCGTGGTAAAACCCTACGTCGCGGTGGCCGTGCTGATGTTGGTTGAACAGGGCAAGCTGGAGTTGGATGCATCCGTGGCCCGCTACTGGCCTGAGTTCGCCCAAAACGGCAAAGCCAAGGTGACCTTGCGTCAGGTGATGAATCACACCGCGGGCCTGCCGGCACTGCGAGCCCCCGACCATAACGCCATGATGTATGACTGGGAGCATATGGTGCGGGTCCTGGAGGCCGAGCCGCTTTGGTGGGAAGCGGGAACAGACCTTGGGTATGGCACCACGACGTTTGGCTGGATCCTGGGAGAGCTGATTCGCCGGGTGGACGGGCGTGATCCCTGTGTCTTTATTCATGAAGAGATTCTGGATCCCCATGCCCTCGACGTTCACCTTGGCGTGGACGCAAAAGACTTTCATCGCATTGCTCGTTTCGACGCTGCCAGCGGACGCATTGGTGACAGTTACTCGCAAGCGTTGCGCACGGTGCTCAAAAACGAGCCATCGCACATTGCGACACTCGCCTTCACCAACCCCGGTATGGTGCCCAGGCGGACCAGTGACCCACGCTGGTGGGCCTATCAGCAACCGGCCGTGTGCGGGCATGGCACAGCGCACGGTTTAGCCGGTTTTTACACGGCATTGATGGCCGGACACTTTATCGGTCGCGAACTGCTCAATGAGTTCACACGAGAACACAGTCACGGCATGGACCGGGTCTGGATGCGCCCAATGCGTTATGGCTTGGGCTGCATGCTGGAACAGCAACGTGACCCGACGGCTTCCCACGCAATGGGCCCGGGCACCTTTGGCCATATCGGGCTGGGTGGTCCGATCAGCTTCGCCGACCCCGAGAGGCGAGTGAGCTTTGGGTTTGTCACCACGACTTCGGGCAGTCATTCGATGATTGATCCTCGGCCTGGAAGGCTGTCATCACTGGTGTATGCAGCGCTTTGAGCGGGTTGACCTGCGGGTGGAGTTCTTGGTGCCTGGAATGTGCCAACCGATCAGGGGGCGGATTTATTGTACTAAAGGGTGTATTTGAGCCGTTCACCACGCGGTGAGTCTTGTTGGGTCCTGCGCCCCGTCGACGCCCTCTGATTCACTTTCATTGACTATGTAGCAACTGTCCGCGCTACGCCTGCCGTCGGTGTAGACCACAAAGCCCCCGAGCCCTTTGTCACAATCGTGCAGATACACCGGCGACAGTTCTCGTTGCTTATCAACCTGCGTATTCAAGCGAACGATATAGATCCCCATGGACACCGTAACACACACAATCACTGTGAGGCATATGGCTACCTGCCAGGCGTAGCTGACGCGGTCGTTATGGCTGTGCATTGGCAACGCCGTACGCACGTGCCTGCTCGATGTGCTGGCCCATCAGAAACCAGACGCCACCTCCCAGACGCACAAACTGCCCCCGAGACGGCAGGGCGCTGACCATCAGGCCGAAAAAAATCAAGGCTAACAAAGCGCCTTTGATCATCGAGGACAGGTTCATGGCTGTGCCGCTCTCTGGATATGAAGAGCCTGAGCTTAAACAGGGACGGGTTAACGTCAGGTAAACCTGCAGAGAACCCCTGCCGACTTCCGCTATCCTTCGGGCCATAAATGACAAGCGTCCAAGGGGACATCCCGTGCATATTCACCTGCTGCTGGTCGAAGACAATCTCGATCTGGCCACTACCGTCATTGAATACCTGGAGATCAGCGGCATCGTCTGCGACCACGCCAGTAATGGTCAGACCGGTCTTAACCTGGCACTTGAGCAGCACTACGACGTCATTCTCCTGGACATCATGTTGCCGCGTCTGGACGGCCAGCAATTGTGTGAACGGTTACGCCAGCAAGGCAGTCAGACGCCCATCTTGATGCTCACTTCATTGGATGCGCTGTCGGACAAACTCGCCAGCTTTGCTGCGGGCGCTGATGACTACCTGGTGAAGCCATTCGAGCTGGCCGAACTGGTGGCCAGGATTCGAGCACTGAGCCTGCGCCGCAGCGGCCAGGCCAGTCGCCTGCAGGTGGATGACTTGGTGATGGAGTTGAGCACCCGTAAAGTCAGTCGCGCCGGGCAAACACTGCATTTGTCGCCCATTTGCTGGACCTTATTGGAGCACCTGATGCGTGCCAGCCCAGAACCCGTACCACGGGAACGCCTGGAAACAAGCATCTGGGGCGACGAGCCACCCGACAGCAATACGCTTAAAGTCCATATGCATCGACTGCGCAAGACGGTAGACAAACCCTTTGGTCGACCCTTGATCCACACGCTTCCCGGGGTCGGTATTCAGGTAAAACCCCATGCGTAACGCCCTGAGTCTGAAGTGGGTGATCAGCGGGAGCTTTCTGCTGCTGATTACTGTGGTCCTAGTGATTTACAGCCAACTGCTACCTGCATTCACTGTGCGCGGGTTGCTCTACACCGCCAGTGCAATGATGGAAGAAGAAGCCCAGTATTTCACCAGGCACTACAACAACGACCCGACCACGCCGCCTCCAAGCAACTACTTCTATACCGGCGTCATCGGCAAGCAGGCGTTGCCGGAAAACGTTCGCCAGATACTGGCGACACCACCGAGTCTGTCCTTCGGCGCGGTGCATATCTTTGGCGACCTGTACTCCGATGACGACGACGCGCCGATTCAGATAATCCTCGAGCAGCCCCTGGGTGATGGCAAAATTCTTTATATGTACGACGTCGACCATGATCATGAAGCCGGAGGTGAGGTCGAGACGCCGCTGTCCGACGCCTACTTTGACCAGGTACTGCGTAGCGTTGCGCTGATCAGCCTGGCGGTGTTTGTGCCGGCGTTGATCATCATCGCATTACTGGTCTGGTGGTTGGTCCGCCCGCTGGGGCGTCTGGCCCAATGGTCCAGTACGCTGAAAAATCCGGAAGCCTTGTCCGGCAAGCGGCCGGACTTCAGCTTCAAAGAGTTCAACATGCTGGCTGATGTACTGGCCCAAAGCGTTGAGCAGGTTCAGGCCGCCAGCCTGCGCGAAGAGCGCTTGTTGCGCTATACCAGTCATGAACTTCGGACCCCGCTGGCCGTGCTCAAGGCCAATATTGAATTGCTGGCCATGCAGTCCGGCGGCGTCCTGCCACCGCCCTTGCAGCGTATCGAACGTTCGGTGCTGAACATGCAACTGATCGCCGAGACCTTGCTGTGGATGAGCCGCGAGAACCCCGAGCCATTGCCGCAGGAACACATTGACGTCAGCGAGTTGGTTGGCGAGTTGATTCAACAGCATCGCTACCTGATCGGTAACCGAGATATCGACTTGATGATCAACATCCCTACCGAGCCCTGCCTATTGCCCCCCACGGCGTGTCGCATTGTGATCGGTAACTTCCTGCGCAATGCGCTGCAATACGCAGAAGACGGCAGCGTGGAAATCAGTTTCAAGTACCCTCAGTTGCGCATCGTCAACCACATCAGGGAGATCAAGTCGCGGCAGGAATCCAACGATTTTGGCTACGGGCTGGGGCTGCAGTTGATGCGCCAGCTATGTGCAAAACTGGGCTGGCAGATTGAAGTGGTGCTCGAGCAACAACGCTTTACCGTGATTCTCGGCTTTACCCGCGTGCGGGCCTTAGATAATGGGGGAAGTACAACGAAGGGGACTGATTTATTTTCTGGATAATAATTAAGATCTGTCCCCTTGCCGCCCCGGTCTATGCGGCGCTTTGAGTGGGTTTGCCTTCGTGCGGGAATAGTTAAGGGGGGAAATTCATTTCTGTGAGGCAATATCCCCAGTTGCCCTCATACCCCCACCACGCTACCCTCCCCTCCGTCGCTGTAGTGGTCAACTAATCCCGGACACGACGTTAAGTTTTTCCTCGGCCCGCGCTGGCGCCAACCCATCGTTGAATTGGTGAGGCCGAATCCAGTTGTAGCGATGCATCAAAAAATGGCTGATATCGCGCTGTGCTTCCTGCGCAGTTCGATAGCCCACGGTCGGTATCCATTCTGTTTTCAAGCTGCGAAATACGCGCTCCATCGGTGCGTTATCCCAGCAGTTTCCTCGTCGACTCATGCTCTGGCGCATGCGGTATCGCCACAACCGCTGGCGAAAGAGTCGGCTTGCATATTGCGATCCCTGGTCCGAGTGGAATAGCAGATCCGAAGGCCTGCCACGCTGCTCGTAAGCCATATCCAGCGCTTTGATCACCAGCTCAGCGTCTGGCTTTTCCGACAGCGCCCAGCCCACGATCCGACGCGTACAAAGATCCAGGACGACAGCCAGGTAATGCCACTTTCCTTGCGCCCAAATGTAGGTGATATCGCCGCACCAGACTTGATTGGGCGCTGGCACGTCGAACTCGCGGTTCAATGTGTTCGGGATATCCAGTCTTTCTACTGTTGCTCGTTTGTAGGCATGGAAGCCGGGTTGTTTGCTGACTAAATCAAGCTCGCGCATCAAGCTACGCACTTTGAATCGACCGAGTTGCTCACCGTCTTCACGCATCAGCGACAGGATGCTGCGACTGCCCGCAGAGCTGCGACTTTGCGAGAACAGCTCACTGACGCGACTACGCAATCGAAGCCGTTCAACATCCGGCGTGCGGCGCCGCAGGCGCTGGGCGTAGTAACACGAGCGAGTGACGTCAAACACCTTGCACAGCCAATCAACCGGCTCATGGGCGCTCAACTGGTCAATCAGCGCGAACGCTCGTGATCTTCCGACATCAAGAGCGCAGTAGCCTTTTTTAGTATTGATTTCTCTCGCTCAAGCCGAGCAATCCGGGCTTCCAGCTCCTGAATTTTTTGCTGTTCCGGAGTCAGTGCCTTGCTCTGCGGGGTAACGCCTTTATGTTCTTTCTGAATCTGGTCAACCCAGCGGCGCAATGCCGATTCACCAATGCCGAGTGAACGGCTGGCTTCGATGTAGCTGTAGTTTTGTTTGAGCACAAGGTCGGCAGCCTCGCGCTTGAATTCAGGAGTAAAGGAGCGGCGTTGTTTGGTCATCTGACACCTCGATCTAGCGAGCATTCTCGCCTAAATGGGTGTCCGGTTTCATTAGACCACTACATCGCTGCCAATTCAGCGACCGGGCCTGATAACCCGGCAAGATGCAGGCGCACCTAGCGCCCCCAAAACCCGATTTGCTGGCGTTTTTTTTTCGCCCACCATTTCGTGCAATGGCGGCTGTGCGTGGGAGACCTTCGGGTCTGCCGGGTTCCTGTATCTCCGGTTTATCAGCCTGCGCACAGCTGCCACCCAATTCGCCTGATAACGAATGTGGCAGCTCTCAATTGATATGGGAGTTTTACCGATGACCGCTACAGATCCGTCTGCGTTAACCACCCTCGGCGTCACCCCCTTCTCCTTCCACTGCGACCAACCGCTATTCCGCGTCAACAGCGGCGTCTCCCTGCACGAAGCCTTGCACCATGCCTCCGACCTCCTCCACGTCGCCAAGCAACTCGCCGAAGATGCGGCGATGACCAAGGAGACGGACCGTTACGCCTGGGCGTCGCATTACTTGCAGGAGATGGTCAAGGCGGTGGTTGATGATGTGGCGAAGGTGTTGGGTTCGCCCGGTAACCTTCAGTAAGGGGCGAATGAAAAACCGGTGCGGCGCCTGATTCCGATCACTCAAGAGATAGCTCAAGCAACGCTAACCTGTGGCGTGGGAGCTCGCCACGGGTTCGGTGTTCATTCTTGAGAGTGATGGCCATTGGGCGCTGCGCCATTTTTGGCTTTTACCTGGCTGTTTGTGACCTGCGAACCCTCGACCTCGCGTGTTAACCTTGCCGCCATCGCAAAATTAGCAGGGCCAAGCGCCCCACCTTTGCCCCACTCCTTTCAACGAATTTGCTAACTATCTGATGAGTAAAAACACCTCCGATCTGTCTTCCCACACCCCGATGATGCAGCAGTACTGGCGCCTGAAAAAAAAGCACCCTGATCAGTTGATGTTCTATCGCATGGGCGATTTCTACGAGATCTTCTACGAAGACGCGAAGAAGGCCGCCAAGCTGCTGGACATCACCCTGACCGCGCGTGGGCAGTCGGCGGGGCAGTCGATTCCGATGTGTGGGATTCCTTACCATTCGTTGGAAGGTTATCTGGTCAAGCTGGTGAAGTTGGGCGAGTCGGTGGTGATCTGTGAGCAGATCGGCGACCCGGCGACCAGCAAAGGGCCGGTGGAACGTCAGGTGGTGCGCATTATCACGCCGGGCACGGTGAGTGATGAGGCGTTGCTGGATGAGCGTCGTGACAACCTGATCGCAGCAGTGCTGGGCGATGAGCGTTTGTTTGGCCTGTCGGTGCTGGATATCACCAGTGGCAACTTCAGTGTGCTGGAGATCAAGGGCTGGGAGAACCTGCTGGCGGAACTGGAACGCATCAACCCGGTGGAGTTGTTGATTCCGGATGATTGGCCCAAGGATTTGCCGGCGGAAAAGCGTCGTGGGACCAAGCGGCGTGCGCCGTGGGACTTTGAGCGCGACACGGCGCTGAAAAGTCTGTGCCAGCAGTTCTCGGTACAGGACCTTAAAGGCTTCGGCTGCGAAACCCTGACCCTGGCCATCGGCGCTGCCGGTTGCTTGCTCAGCTATGCCAAGGAAACCCAGCGCACCGCCCTGCCGCATTTGCGCAGCCTGCGCCATGAGCGCCTGGATGACACCGTGGTGCTCGATGGCGCCAGCCGTCGCAACCTCGAGCTGGACACCAACCTGGCCGGTGGCCGCGATAACACCCTGCAATCAGTGGTCGACCGTTGCCAGACGGCCATGGGCAGCCGTTTGCTGACCCGTTGGTTGAACCGTCCGCTGCGCGACCTGACCGTGCTGCAAGCGCGCCAGACATCGATTACTTGCCTGCTGGATCGCTATCGTTTTGAAAACCTGCAGCCGCAGCTCAAGGAAATCGGCGATATCGAGCGCATCCTGGCGCGAATTGGCCTGCGCAATGCGCGGCCACGTGACCTGGCGCGCCTGCGCGATGCCTTGAGCGCGCTGCCGCAGCTGCAAGTGGCGATGACCGAGCTGGACACGCCGCACCTGCAACAACTCGCCGTCACGGCCGGCACTTACCCGGACCTCGCGGCGCTGCTGGAAAAAGCCATTATCGACAACCCGCCGGCGATTATCCGTGACGGCGGCGTGCTTAAAACCGGTTACGACAGCGAGCTGGACGAGCTGCAATCGCTGAGCGAAAACGCCGGGCAGTTCCTGATTGACCTGGAAGCCCGCGAAAAAGCCCGCACCGGCCTGGCCAACTTGAAGGTCGGCTACAACCGCGTGCACGGCTACTTTATTGAGTTGCCGAGCAAACAGGCCGAGTCGGCGCCGATTGACTATCAGCGTCGCCAAACCCTTAAGGGCGCCGAGCGTTTCATTACGCCGGAGCTCAAAGAGTTTGAAGACAAGGCACTGTCGGCCAAGAGCCGTGCCCTGGCGCGCGAAAAGATGCTGTATGAAGCGTTGCTCGAAGATTTGATCAGCCGCCTGGCGCCGCTGCAAGACACCGCCGCCGCCCTGGCGGAACTGGATGTGCTGAGCAACCTGGCCGAACGTGCGCTGAACCTTGACCTCAATTGCCCGCGTTTCGTCAGTGAGCCGTGCATGCGCATCGTGCAGGGGCGCCACCCGGTGGTGGAGCAGGTGTTGACCACGCCGTTTGTGGCCAACGACCTGTCGCTGGATGACGACACGCGCATGCTGGTGATCACAGGTCCCAACATGGGTGGTAAATCCACCTACATGCGCCAGACCGCCTTGATCGTGTTGCTGGCGCATATCGGCAGCTTTGTGCCGGCAGCCAGTTGCGAGTTGTCGCTGGTGGACCGCATTTTCACCCGGATCGGTTCCAGTGATGACCTGGCCGGCGGGCGTTCGACCTTTATGGTGGAAATGAGCGAAACCGCCAACATCCTGCACAACGCCACCGAACGCAGTTTGGTGCTGATGGACGAAGTGGGGCGCGGCACCAGCACCTTCGATGGTCTGTCGCTGGCGTGGGCGGCAGCCGAGCGTTTGGCGCATTTGCGCGCCTATACGCTGTTCGCCACGCACTATTTCGAGCTGACGGTGTTGCCGGAAAGCGAGCCGCTGGTGGCCAACGTGCATCTCAATGCCACTGAGCACAACGAGCGCATCGTGTTCCTGCACCACGTGCTGCCGGGGCCGGCGAGCCAGAGTTACGGCTTGGCCGTGGCGCAGTTGGCGGGGGTTCCCGCGCAAGTCATCACCCGTGCCCGCGAACACTTGAGCCGCCTGGAAGAAACCGCCCTGCCCCACGAGATTCCTGTGGCAAGCCCGGCCAAAACCAGCAGCAAACCCAGCGCGCCGCACCAGAGTGATATGTTCGCCAGCCTGCCCCATCCGGTGCTGGATGAGCTGGCAAAGCTTGACTTGGACGGCTTGACGCCGCGTAAAGCGCTCGAAATGTTATATGCACTGCAAGTTCGGATATAACGCACAGGCTTGCAAGCTGGTAGACTCTCGCGCGGTTTGGGATGCTGCGGGTTATTAGCCTGGCCTGCAGACTATCGCTCCCGAACCTCGCGAGCCCTGCCACAAAGGGTTTCGCTGCCGCCGCCTGAGGAGAGAATTAGAAATGACCTTCGTCGTTACCGACAACTGCATCAAGTGCAAGTACACCGACTGCGTCGAAGTGTGTCCGGTGGACTGCTTCTACGAAGGCCCGAACTTCCTGGTTATCCACCCGGATGAGTGCATTGACTGTGCCCTGTGTGAACCAGAATGCCCGGCCAATGCGATCTTCTCCGAAGATGAAGTCCCGGCGGGTATGGAAAACTTTATCGAATTGAACCAAGAGTTGGCTGACATTTGGCCAAACATCACAGAGCGTAAAGATGCACTGCCAGACGCTAAAGAGTGGGATGGCAAGCCAGGCAAGATCGCCGATCTGGAACGCTGATCAACTTGCTGCATCGAAAAGGCCCCTTGCGGGCCTTTTTGCATTTCCGAGTGGTCGGTTTCACTTTTCTGCAGGCAAAAAAAAGGGGCGGTATGACCCGCCCACATTTTTTCCCTAGTCCCTGTATTCCTTTTCATCATCCTGATGAATCGCATCCTGCGACGTTCCTTCAACCATCGTTCCTTGATGGCTGTGCCAATCCGTGGACACAGGGCTGATCTTAGAGAGTTCCGGGGGAAGTTCAACGGGATCCAAGTGATCGGCTGACAGACTTGAACGCTCATTCAAGTATAAATAATTGTTATTTTTCAGATGGATAGAAAATTCGTTCACCGTTTCGAGATGGACATGCCCGGTAAAAAAACCAAACACTTACGAAAAAGTAAGCAAATGCTTACACGCGCAATTGCGCAAACGCATGATTCGGAACCATTGACTGATCGGCAGGCATAAAAAAGCCCCGACAACGCCGAGGCTGTTTTCCTTCAGCAGGTTCAGTCGTCGCTGACGGTGATGGTCGGCATTGCCGGTGCTGCGGCTTCCTGCAGGACGATCCGCGCGCCCACATGCCGGGCCAACTCCTGGTACACCATAGCGATCGGTCCATCGGGCTCTGCGGCCACGGTGGGCTTGCCGCCGTCGGCCTGCTCACGAATTTCCATCGCCAGCGGCAACGACGCCAGCAACTCAACCCCGTATTGGGTCGCCAACTTCTCACCGCCGCCTTCGCCAAACAAATGCTCGGCGTGGCCGCAGTTGGAGCAGATGTGTACCGCCATGTTTTCAACAACGCCCAGCACCGGGATGTTAACCTTGCGGAACATCTCCACGCCTTTTCTGGCATCCAGCAGCGCCAGGTCCTGGGGTGTGGTCACGATTACCGAACCGGCCACCGGCACCTTTTGCGCCAGGGTCAGCTGGATATCACCTGTGCCTGGCGGCATGTCGATCACCAGGTAATCCAGGTCGCCCCAGGCAGTCTGGGTGACCAGTTGCAGCAAGGCGCCGGAGACCATCGGCCCGCGCCAGACCATCGGCGTGTTGTCATCAGTGAGGAAGGCCATGGACATGACCTCTACACCCAACGACTCGATCGGCACAAACCACTTCTGGTCCTTGACCTTGGGCCGCGTGCCTTCGGCAATGCCGAACATCACGCCCTGGCTCGGGCCGTAGATATCGGCGTCGAGGATGCCCACACGCGCACCTTCTCGGGCCAGCGCCAGCGCCAGGTTGGCGGCGGTGGTGGACTTACCCACACCGCCCTTGCCGGAGGCCACGGCGATAACATTCTTGACGTTGGCCAGGCCCGGAATCTGCGCCTGGGCCTTGTGCGCGGCGATCACGCACTGGATGTCGACCTTGGCCGAACGCACGCCCTCCAGGCCTTCGATGGCCATTTGCAACATCTGCGCCCAGCCACTCTTGAACAAACCGGCGGCATAGCCCAGTTCCAACTGGACCGACACCTGGTCGCCCTGGACTTCAATGGCACGTACACAGCCGGCGCTGACCGGGTCCTGGTTCAAATAGGGGTCGGTGTACTGGCGAAGAACGGCTTCCACCGCTGCGCGATTGACGGCGCTCATGGGCTACTCCCGAAAAAAGACTGACTGAAACAGGCGGCTATCCTAACCGTTCCGGCCGCCCAGCGGCATGCTTTCGAGACCTGGGAAGATTCAGAAACAGCACCACGGGGTGAAATATATTTCCCGGCGCTTTATAGTGGCCGACCTCCGTTTCATCAAGTAGCCGAGCCCCATGTCCGAGCCACGCAAGATCCTCGTCACCAGCGCCCTGCCCTATGCCAATGGTTCCATCCATCTTGGCCATATGCTTGAGTACATCCAGACCGATATGTGGGTGCGCTTCCAGAAGCATCGCGGCAATCAATGCATTTATGTCTGCGCGGACGACGCCCACGGTTCGGCCATCATGTTGCGTGCCGAGAAGGAAGGCATCACCCCGGAACAACTGATCGCCAATGTGCAGGCTGAACACAGCGCCGACTTTGCCGAGTTCCTGGTGGACTTCGATAACTTCCACTCGACCCACTCCGAAGAAAACCGCGAGCTGTCGAGCCAGATCTACCTGCGCTTGAAGGAAGCCGGGCACATCGACCAGCGTTCGGTGACCCAGTATTTCGACCCGGAAAAGAAAATGTTCCTGGCCGACCGCTTCATCAAGGGCACCTGCCCTAAATGCGGCACCGAAGACCAGTACGGCGACAACTGCGAAAAATGTGGCGCGACCTATGCACCGACGGACTTGAAGAACCCGAAGTCGGCAATCTCCGGCGCCACCCCGGTGCTCAAGGATTCCCAGCACTTCTTCTTCAAGCTCCCGGATTTCCAGCAAATGCTGCAAACCTGGACCCGCAGCGGCACCTTGCAGGACGCCGTGGCCAACAAACTCTCCGAATGGCTCGACAGCGGCCTGCAGCAGTGGGACATCTCCCGCGATGCGCCGTACTTCGGCTTCGAGATCCCGGGCGAGCCGGGCAAGTACTTTTATGTGTGGCTGGACGCGCCGATTGGCTACATGGCCAGCTTCAAAAACCTCTGCGACCGCACGCCTGAGCTGGACTTCGACGCGTTCTGGGCCAAGGACTCCACCGCCGAGCTGTACCACTTCATCGGCAAGGACATCGTCAACTTCCACGCGCTGTTCTGGCCGGCCATGCTCGAAGGTTCGGGCTATCGCAAGCCGACCGGTATCGCCGTGCACGGCTATCTGACGGTCAATGGCCAGAAAATGTCCAAGTCCCGTGGCACCTTTATCAAGGCGCGCACCTACCTGGACCACCTGTCGCCGGAATACCTGCGCTACTACTACGCCGCCAAGCTGGGCCGTGGTGTCGACGACCTCGACCTGAACCTGGAAGACTTCGTGCAGAAGGTCAACTCGGACCTGGTCGGCAAAGTGGTCAACATCGCCAGCCGTTGCGCCGGTTTTATCCACAAGGGCAATGCCGGTTTACTGGTGGCTGAAAACGCCGCACCGGAACTGACCGAAGCCTTCCTGGCCGCCGCGCCGAGCATCGCCGACGCCTATGAAGCCCGTGACTTTGCCCGCGCCATGCGCGAGATCATGGGCCTGGCCGACCGCGCCAACGCCTGGATCGCCGACAAGGCACCGTGGTCGCTGAACAAGCAGGAAGGCAAGCAAGCTGAAGTCCAGGCTATCTGTGCCACGGGCGTCAACCTGTTCCGTCAATTGGTGATTTTCCTCAAGCCGGTGCTGCCATTGCTGGCCGCTGATGCCGAGGCGTTCCTCAACGTCGCGCCGCTGACCTGGAACGACCACACCACCTTGCTCAGCAACCATCAGTTGAATGAGTTCAAGCCGTTGATGACGCGTATTGATCCGGTGAAAGTCCAGGCCATGACCGACGCTTCGAAAGAAGACCTGGTCGCCAGCCAGACCGACACCGGTTCGGCTGCGCCCGCCGGTAACGGTGAGCTGGCCAAGGATCCGATCTCGGCAGAAATCGACTTCGACGCCTTTGCCGCTGTAGACCTGCGCGTTGCGCTGATCGTCAAGGCCGAGGCCGTGGAGGGTGCCGACAAGCTGCTGCGCCTGACCCTGGACCTGGGTGGCGAGCAACGTAACGTGTTCTCCGGCATCAAGAGCGCCTACCCGGATCCTTCCAAGCTCGACGGTCGCTTGACCATGATGATCGCCAACCTCAAGCCACGCAAAATGAAGTTCGGTATCTCCGAAGGCATGGTGATGGCAGCCGGCCCAGGCGGCGAAGAGATCTACCTGTTGAGCCCTGACAGCGGTGCCAAGCCGGGTCAGCGTATCAAGTAAGCCCGCAAAGCCCGTCTGCGGCAAACGGGCCTCCCGTGGCAAACGGGCTGCCTGTGGCGAGCGGGCTTGCCCCGCGTTGGGCTGCGCAGCAGCCCCAATAAAGTCGCCGCATTTGGCCTGTTAAGCCAAGTGTCTGTACCAAGGGCCGCTCCGCGCCCCAACGCGGGGCAAGCCCGCTCGCCACAGAAAGCTCGCTCGCCACTAACTACAGGCCCTGTTTGTTCATCCGGCATACCAATGATCACCCCATGAACTTGATTCAACGTATCGACGCGCTGCTGCCGCAGACCCAATGCGGCAAATGCGGGCATCCGGGTTGCAAGCCTTACGCCGAGGGCATCGCGTTGGGTGAGGCAATCAACAAGTGCCCGCCCGGAGGGCAGGAAACCATTGCTGGCCTGGCCCAGCTGTTGCGCGTGCCGGTGTTGGAACTGGACACCAGTCGCGGCGAAGCCCCGGCCCAGGTCGCCTACATCCGCGAAGCCGAATGCATCGGCTGCACCAAGTGCATCCAGGCGTGCCCGGTGGATGCGATTGTCGGCGCCGCCAAGTTGATGCACACCGTGATCATGGATGAATGCACCGGCTGCGACCTGTGTGTTGCGCCCTGCCCTGTGGATTGCATTGAAATGCGTCCAGCGACCACTGTGCTGGCGATTGTCGGCGGCCTGGCGGTCGATGATGGGCAACGCCATGAGCGCGGCCTCAAGCGCGACCGCGCACGGCGGCGCTTTGAGCAACGCAATGCGCGGCTGCAACGCGAGGAAGCGCATAAACTCGCCGAGCGCCTGGCGCGGGCTAAACGTTTGGCCCCGCCGGTTGCCCCTGTGCAAGCCGATGACGCTCAGGCGGCCCGGGATACAGCGGTCAAGAAGGCCAAGATCACCGTTGCCATGAGTCGCGCCCAACTGCATAAATCACTCAAGGCATTTGGACATCCACCGACCTTTGAGCAGCAGTCGCAGTTGATCCTGCTGCAACAGCAGTTCGAAGCGGCGGAGCAGGCGCTGGCCGCCATGGAAGTACATGACACACCGGCGCCAGCAGTTGCGCCGAGTAACAGCGCCGATCTCAAGCGCGCTAAAATCCAGCTGGCCATGCGTCGCGCAGAATTGCACAAAGCCCAGAATCAAAACGCCGCCCCAGAGCAACTGGCCGAGGCGCAAAGCAAACTCGATGACGCACAACGCCACGTGGATGCTCATAACAGCGCTTAAACCGAAAATAAACCCTGCTGTGTGTATTACTACAATCGCGCTGATCGCCTGCAAGGAACCACCTGCCCCATGAACGCCGCAAAACGCCTGGAAATTTTCCGCAGGTTTCATGAAGACAATCCGGAACCCAAGACCGAGCTGGCCTACTCGTCGCCGTTCGAGTTGCTGATTGCGGTGATCCTGTCAGCACAATCCACGGACGTGGGCGTCAACAAGGCTACGGCCAAGCTGTACCCAGTGGCCAATACGCCAGCGGCCATTTATGCCTTGGGAGTGGAGGGTTTGTCGGAGTACATCAAGACGATCGGCCTGTACAACAGCAAGGCCAAGAATGTCATTGAGACCTGCCGCTTGTTGGTTGAGCTGCACGGCAGTGAAGTGCCACAAACCCGCGAAGCCCTGGAAGCCCTTCCCGGCGTAGGCCGCAAAACTGCGAACGTGGTACTCAATACCGCGTTCCGGCAACTGACCATGGCAGTGGACACGCATATTTTCCGCGTCAGCAACCGAACCGGCATCGCGCGTGGCAAAAATGTGGTCGAGGTAGAAAAGCAGTTGATGAAGTTTGTGCCCAAGCCCTATCTGCTCGACTCCCACCACTGGCTGATCCTTCACGGGCGCTATGTGTGCCAGGCCCGCAAGCCTCGCTGCGGGAGTTGCCGCATCGAAGACCTGTGCGAGTACAAGGACAAAACCTCGGACGATTGAGGGTTCATTGGTTTTCTCGATCAGTCGATTGAAAAAATCTTTTTTACCCGTTCGTGGATTATCGTTATAAGGAGCGCCAACGGCAGTCTTAGCCTGGAGTTAACCTTATGAGCACTGGCAAAGAACAACTGGATGTAGAAGACGATCTCGTTGATGTGGCGGAAGACGAAGGGGACGCCCCTGTGGCAGAGGTGGCCAAGACCAATTTGAGCAAACGCCGCACTATCGACAACCTGTTGGAAGAGCGACGCTTGCAAAAACAACTCGCCGATTACGACTTCGACCTCTGATCGATGCGCTGACGGCCGGAAGCCTCCCTGACGGAGGCTTTTTTTTTGCCGGGTTTTCGGGTTTTGGTGCAAAACCGCACCGCGTCTACACGAGGCCGTTGCGCTGGGCCAGCTCGATCAGGTCCACAAGGGAGCGTGCATTGAGCTTGAGTAACAGGCGGGTCTTGTAGGTGCTGACGGTTTTGTTGCTCAGGAACATGCCATCGGCAATTTCCTTGTTGGTTTTGCCTCGGGCCAGTTGCTGCAACACCATCATCTCGCGACCCGACAAGCGTTCAACCATGTCCGCCTCGCTGGCATTGCCCATGGTCGAGCGTACCGAGTTGAGCGCCTGGTTGGGGAAATAGCTGTAGCCGGAGAGTACAGCCTTGATGGCGCTCAGCAGCTCGGTCAGGTCCTGCTGCTTGCATACGTAGCCCGCCGCCCCCGCCTGCATGCAGCGCATGGAGAAATGGCCGGGTGCCTGAGACGTCAGCACCAGCACCTTGACGGGTGTAGCCTGCTTGGTAGACGCCAGCCGACAGATAACTTCCAGGCCATCGAGTTTGGGTATCCCGATATCCAGTATGACAATGTCCGGCATATGTTCCCGTGCAAGTTGCAGCGCATCGACGCCGTTATCAGTCTCGGCAACGACTTCATAACCATGACGTTCCATTAGCATGCGCACAGCAAGTCGAATGACGGGATGATCATCCACGATCAGCACTTTATTCATGAGAAAGTCCAATTTCGCTGTTCGAATTATTTAGAGCAAGCACAATAGCCTAGTCGTTTCCTAGTTGGCATAGCGCTCCCCCCCAAGCAACAGCAAGCAGAGACCCAACCCACAACGATATAGGAATTAACCTACAAAAAAACACAAACTCAGGTGCAGGGAATTTTATGCAACCCTTCAGAACTTTCCGGGGCCATACATATTTCGAGTGAAATATACGCCGCAGAATGGGTACGAGGTAAATGTACCGCACATGACTTTCAGGAAATACCCCTTGCTTATGGCAGCTAGGCCAGTGAGCAGCTGAAAAGAAATCAACTGATTTAGTTCCACTCAACATACCTGTTTACATCCCTATTTCCTACAGAAGTTTCAGCGCCCTACATACTCGCTGTACTTATGTAGTGAATTTTCCGTAAGACATAGTTCCTGTGCAGGTGTAAAAAATTCATTCAACCGTACAGAAATAAACACGCCATCGCTGAAACGGCCGAATTCAACTTCAACATTCAACAAACCTTAAACAGTCAGACCGCGTTTAAACATCAGCTTGCTTTTAAATGCGCCCGTCTTTATATGCAGGCAAAAAAAATGGCCCCTTGGACTAGGGGCCATTTTTACAACGAGGGTCGCACTCAGAACAGCTTGCGACCCTTGTTGGCGGCGATGCGCATACGCAGCGCGTTCAGCTTGATGAAGCCTGCCGCGTCCGCCTGGTTGTAGGCGCCGCCGTCTTCTTCGAAGGTGGCGATGTTGGCGTCGAACAGCGACTCATCAGACTTGCGACCGGTGACGATCACGTTGCCCTTGTACAGCTTCAGGCGCACAACGCCGTTCACGTGGACCTGGGAGGCGTCGATCATCTGTTGCAGCATCAGACGCTCCGGGCTCCACCAGTAACCGGTGTAGATCAGGCTGGCGTACTTGGGCATCAGCTCGTCTTTGAGGTGAGCCACTTCACGGTCCAGGGTGATCGACTCAATGGCGCGGTGAGCGCGCAGCATGATGGTGCCGCCTGGGGTTTCGTAGCAACCACGGGACTTCATGCCCACGTAGCGGTTCTCGACGATGTCGAGACGGCCGATACCGTGTTCGCCACCGATACGGTTCAGGGTCGCCAGCACGGTGGCCGGGGTCATTTCGACGCCGTCCAGTGCAACGATGTCGCCGTTGCGGTAGGTCAGTTCCAGGTACTGGGCCTTGTCTGGAGCGTTCTCCGGGGAGACGGTCCATTTCCACATGTCTTCTTCGTGCTCGGTCCAGGTGTCTTCCAGCACGCCGCCTTCATAGGAGATGTGCAGCAAGTTGGCGTCCATCGAGTACGGGGACTTCTTCTTGCCGTGACGCTCGATCGGGATTGCATGCTTTTCAGCGTAATCCATCAGCTTTTCACGGGACAGCAGGTCCCATTCACGCCAAGGAGCAATCACTTTCACGCCTGGCTTGAGGGCGTAGGCGCCCAGTTCGAAACGCACCTGGTCATTGCCCTTGCCGGTAGCGCCATGGGAAATGGCGTCGGCGCCGGTTTCGTTGGCGATTTCGATCAGGCGTTTGGCGATCAGCGGGCGTGCGATGGAAGTACCCAGCAGGTACTCGCCTTCGTAGACGGTGTTGGCGCGAAACATCGGGAAGACGAAATCGCGGACGAATTCTTCGCGCAGGTCGTCAATGTAGATCTCTTTCACGCCCATGGCTTGCGCCTTGGCACGTGCAGGTTCGACCTCTTCGCCCTGACCCAGGTCAGCGGTGAAGGTCACCACTTCACAGTTATAAGTATCCTGCAGCCACTTGAGGATCACCGAAGTGTCCAGGCCGCCGGAATACGCGAGAACGACCTTGTTTACGTCGGCCATGCCATCACTCCACGGGGTTGTACGGAAAGCCGTCGATTCTACCGACCAAAACCGTGAATTTACAGAGGCGCGACAGCAAATGAAGATAAAGCGACAGATTATGTCGAGCGGGCGACCGATGGTCGCACCTTATGACGTGTGTGCCGCGCTGCTCGGGCCAGTGGCCTGGGGTGCCGGTTTCTCGGGGGCAGCCACGCGTTCGAGCTGAATATTCACGCGACGATTGCGAGCGCGGTTGGCGGCATTGGTATTGGGCGCCAGTGGGTAACTTTCACCGTGAAAACGCAGGGTGATCTGCGATTCCTGAATGCCATTGGCCTTGAAGTAGTCCATCACCGCTAGGGCACGACGGCGCGAGACGTCACGGTTGGTCAGGCGGTTACCGCTGTTGTCGGAATGACCATTGAGCTCGACGTGATTAACCGTCGGGTCGGCTTTCATGAACGCGAGAATCACGTCCAGCTTCTTCTTGGCAGCGGCGTCCAGCTCGATACCGCCTCCGGGGAAGCCGACTTCAGTCTGTTTGACCTGATCGTAATTCATCGGCAACAGCTTGGTGGTGCACAGTTGATAGTCGTTGAAGGCCTTGTTGAATTTCACCGGCAACAGGCGGACTTCCGAGTAGCCGCCCTCACGCCCGTAATGCCGCACCGTCGGGCTACGCCCCTCCAGCAAACCCGTGAACAAACGCCCGGCCTGGGCCTGGGAGCTGTTGAACAGCACGTCGCCACTGCCAACACGCACGGCGCCCAGGTTGATATCACCACGGCCCGGTTGCCAGGGTGCAGCCGCAGCCAGCAAGGTCGCCGAGCCCGCTCCGAGCGCGCCGCTATAGGCTTTCAGGCGAAATGTCGCCTGCTCGCCGGCCCGGCGCACGAACTCACCCGAACCGAAATCGGTGATCGGCTGGGCCAGGCGGCACTCGAATTGGTCGCCTTCCACCTTCCACTCAATATTCTCCAGACGTGTCTGGAATGTGAGTGCCATCGCAGGCAGGCTGGCGAACACACTGAGCAGGGCTAGATAATGCTGGCGCACGGGAGGCTCCACTGGTTTCTACAACACTTCAAAGCGTCATACGTCGTTAAGGCATACCCAGGGATATCGGACACGTGCGGCAAAACTTGATAGCGAGTGCCTGCAAGAGTCTTTTCCGGTAGCATTCCCACCAGATTGACCCGCCTGGAATCCCCAATGTCCGACCGCCTGACCCTGCTGCGTCCCGACGACTGGCATATTCATCTTCGCGATGGTGCTGCGTTACCCCAAACCGTGGCCGATGTAGCGCGCACGTTTGGCCGCGCGATTATCATGCCTAACCTGGTACCTCCGGTGCGTAATGCCGAGCAAGCCGATGCCTATCGCCAGCGTATCCTCGCTGCGCGCCCGGCCGGCAGCCGCTTCGAACCGTTGATGGTGCTCTACCTCACCGACCGTACCCAGCCTGCCGAAATCCGCGAGGCCAAGGCTAGCGGTTTTGTGTACGCCGCCAAGCTGTACCCGGCGGGCGCGACCACCAACTCCGACTCCGGCGTGACCAGTATCGACAAGATCCTGCCGGCAATCGAAGCCATGGCTGAAGTCGGCATGCCGCTGCTGATCCACGGTGAAGTCACCCGTGGCGATGTGGATGTGTTTGATCGTGAAAAGATCTTCATCGACGAGCATATGCGCCGCGTGGTCGAGCTGTTCCCGACCCTCAAGGTCGTGTTCGAACACATCACCACCGCCGACGCCGTGCAGTTCGTCAACGAGGCTTCGGCCAACGTCGGCGCGACCATCACCGCGCATCACCTGCTCTACAACCGCAACCACATGCTGGTGGGCGGGATTCGGCCGCACTTCTATTGCCTGCCGATCCTCAAGCGCAACACCCACCAGGTGGCCCTGCTGGACGCCGCTACCAGCGGCAGCCCGAAGTTCTTCCTCGGCACCGACTCGGCGCCCCACGCCCAGCACGCCAAAGAAGCTGCGTGCGGCTGTGCCGGTTGCTACACCGCGTATGCCGCCATCGAGCTGTATGCCGAAGCGTTTGAACAGCGCAACGCCTTGGACAAGCTCGAAGCCTTCGCCAGCCTCAACGGCCCGCGCTTCTACGGCCTGCCGGCGAATACCGACCGCATTACCCTGGTTCGTGAAGACTGGACCGCCCCTGCCAGCCTGCCGTTTGGCGAGCTGACTGTTATCCCGCTGCGCGCCGGTGAAACACTGCGCTGGCGCCTGCTGGAGGAAAGCAAGTGAGTGAAGACCATTACGACGACGAACACGAGCACAGTGGTGGCGGCTCCCGCCACCCGATGGCCGAGCGGTTTCGCGGTTATCTGCCGGTTGTCATCGACGTAGAAACCGGTGGTTTCAACTGCGCCACCGACGCATTGCTGGAAATCGCCGCGACCACTATCGGCATGGATGAACAGGGTTTTGTGTTCCCGGAACACACCCACTTCTTCCGTGTTGAGCCGTTTGAAGGCGCGAATATCGAAGCTGCAGCCCTGGAGTTCACCGGCATCAAGCTCGATCACCCACTGCGCATGGCCGTGAGTGAAGAAGCGGCGCTGACCGATATCTTCCGTGGTGTGCGTAAAGCGTTGAAGGCCAATGGCTGCAAACGCGCGATCCTGGTGGGCCATAACAGCAGCTTCGACCTGGGCTTCCTGAATGCTGCCGTGACGCGGTTGGACATGAAGCGCAACCCGTTCCACCCGTTCTCCAGCTTTGACACCGCCACGCTTGCGGGCCTGGCTTACGGCCAGACCGTGCTGGCAAAGGCCTGCCAGGCGGCCGGTATCGACTTTGACGGTCGTGAGGCCCACTCGGCCCGCTACGACACCGAGAAGACTGCCGAGCTGTTCTGCGGCATCGTCAATCGGTGGAAGCAAATGGGCGGCTGGGAAGACTTCAACGACTGAGGCTGACGCCTTTGTGGTTGTGGCGAGGGAGCTTGCTCCCGCTGGGTTGCGCAGCGGCCCCAATAAGACCGCCGCGGTTAACCTGTTAAACCGCGGTGTCAGGTTATGGGGCCGCTTCGCAGCCCAGCGGGAGCAAGCTCCCTCGCCACAGAACCAAATGCAGCGCACAAAAAAACCGGCCTTTTCAGGCCGGTTTTTTTGTGCCGCGAACCTGGCTTACAGCTTGCCAGCGTTCTCGGTCAGGTAAGCCGCAACGCCTTCTGGCGAAGCGTTCATGCCTTTGTCGCCTTTTTTCCAGTTGGCAGGGCAGACTTCGCCGTGCTCTTCGTGGAATTGCAGGGCGTCAACCAGACGGATCAGCTCTTCCATGTTACGGCCCAGCGGCAGGTCGTTGATGATCTGCGAGCGTACAACGCCCTTGTCGTCGATCAGGAACGCGCCACGGAACGCCACGCCGCCTTCGGACTCAACGTCGTAGGCCTTGGCAATGTCGTGCTTCATGTCGGCAGCCATGGTGTATTTGACTTTGCCGATGCCGCCATCATTGATGGCGGTGTTGCGCCAGGCGTTGTGGGTGAAATGGGAGTCGATGGAAACGGCTACCACTTCAACATTGCGCGCCTTGAAATCGTCCATGCGGTGGTCCAGAGCGATCAGCTCCGACGGGCACACGAAGGTGAAGTCCAGAGGGTAGAAGAACACCAGGCCGTATTTGCCTTTGATGGCTTCAGACAGTTTGAAGCTGTCTACGATTTCGCCATTGCCGAGGACGGCAGGTACGTCGAAATCCGGGGCTTGTTTGCCGACGAGTACGCTCATTGGGTATCTCCTGATGTAAGGGTGACGATTGAAGTAAAAGGACCAGCCCAAGTCTGGCGCAGTTAAGCGACAGGCCTGTGACGCGGTCACGCTTCGTGAAGACCGACCATCATACACTGAAAAAACCGTTCGTCAGCGCGCCGCAGGTACCTGGCAATACCCTGCGAATCTACTTTGACAATCATTCTCGTTAACATTAAGATCCATCGCACTTAAGCCTTAAACCCGCGATGGTTCTCCCTTATGTATGTCTGCCTCTGCACTGGCGTCACCGACGGACAAATCCGCGAAGCAATCTATGAAGGTTGCTGCAGCTACAAGGAAGTACGTGAAACCACCGGCGTTGCCAGCCAGTGCGGCAAATGTGCTTGCCTCGCCAAGCAAGTGGTACGGGAAACCCTGACGCAGCTGCAAACAGCCCAGGCCGCACTCCCCTACTCAGCAGAATTTACACACGCTTAAATAGGCGTGTTTTGAAGAACCGGACTTAATGTCCGGTTTTTTTATGCCCGTAATTCAATTAGTTAGCGTCAAGACGCGGAACACAAACATTCTTATTCCGATTAATTTTCATTTATTATTCAATAACTTAGGTTTGACACTAGGGATTTCGCCGCTCAAACTCCGCCCTATACACAGCTATTACAGGGCAGGACCCCAGTCATGAAAGGCGACATCTCAGTCATCCAGCAACTCAACAAAATCCTTGCCAATGAACTGGTCGCGATCAATCAGTACTTTCTGCATGCGCGCATGTATGACGATTGGGGCCTGGAAAAGCTCGGCAAGCGTGAATACAAAGAATCGATCAAGGCCATGAAGGACGCAGACGCGCTGATCAAGCGCATCCTGTTCCTGGAAGGCCTGCCGAACGTACAGGACCTGGGCAAGCTGAACATTGGCGAGCACACCCAGGAAATGATCAGCAGCGACCTGAAGTTCGAGCAGAAGAGCCACAGCGACCTCAAGGCCGCCATCGCTCACTGCGAAACCAAAGGTGACTTCGGCAGCCGTGAGCTGCTGGAAGATATCCTGGAAGATCAGGAAGAACATATCGACTGGCTGGAAACCCAGCTGGGCTTGATCGTTAAAGTCAGCCTGGAAAACTACCTGCAATCGCAGATGGGTGAGTAAGCGCTGAAGATCGTTCCCACTTGAGCATGGTGACGCAGAGCGTCACAGGATGCATTCCCACGCGGAGCGTGGGAACGATCACAAAAAAGCCCCGCTCTCTTTCGAGAAGCGGGGCTTTTTATTGCATTCGGGTCAAGCGTCAGTCTTGGCCGCCGCGTTTACCGCTGCTTCTTTGATCAGCGCTTGCAGCGAACCGTCAGCAGCCATCTCAGTGATGATATCGCTACCGCCGACCAGCTCACCGGCTACCCACAGCTGTGGGAAAGTTGGCCAGTTGGCGTACTTCGGCAGGTTGGCACGGATTTCCGGGTTTTGCAGGATATCCACGTAAGCGAATTTCTCGCCGCACGCCATGATGGCCTGGGAAGCCTTCGCGGAGAAACCGCACTGAGGAGCGTTCGGGGCGCCCTTCATGTAAAGCAGAATGGTGTTATTGGCAATCTGCTCTTTGATCGTTTCGATGATATCCATGGAACACCTCGGCTGGAACTTTGCGACTCACAGGTCGGCACGGTGGCGCATTGTAACGCAAAATTCCAGCGCAGTGCTCGGGCCTTATGCGGCGGCCACCTGCACCGGCACGCCATTGAGCGCGGCGTTTCCAGACAATTCATCCAATTGCCGCTCGTCGGTCAGGTCATTGGCACTGGCCCCAGGCTGCCCACTGGCGATGGTCATGCGCACGCCTGGGCGACCGTGGCCCCAGCCGTGTGGCAGGCTGACCACGCCAGGCATCATGTCCAGGCTGGCCACCACTTCCACTTCGATCTCGCCAACGCGTGAGCTGACGCGCACCCACTGCCCATCACTCAATTGTCGGCTGGCAAGGTCGTCGGGATGCATATGCAGTTGATGACGCGGCTTGCCCTTCACCAGGCGGTGATAGTTATGCATCCAGGAATTGTTGCTGCGCACATGCCGACGGCCGATCAGTAACAGCTCATTGACCATTGGCACCGGCTGGGCCGCAAAGCGCGCCAGGTCTGCCAGGATCACCGCAGGCGCTGCCTGCACGTGGCCGTCGGCGGTTTTCAAGCGTGCGGCCAAGTTGGGGTTGAGCGCCCCCAGATCCACGCCATGGGGATGATCGGCGAGCATGGCCACCGAAAGTTTGTGCTCGGACGCATCGCCATAGACCCCGGCACGCAAGCCAAAGTCGATCATCTGTGCCGGCGCCATGGTCGGCTTGAGCACGACGCCAGTGTGCGCAGCGAAGGCCTTGGCCAAGCCGACAAAGATCTCCCAATCATGCAACGCGCCGGCCGGCTTGGGCAGGATCGCGCGATTGAAGCGGGTGACGTTACGCACTGCGAACATATTGAACGTGGTGTCGTAGTGATCGTTTTCCAACGCTGAGGTGGACGGCAAGATCAGGTCGGCATAGCGCGTGGTTTCGTTGATATACAGATCGACGCTGACCATGAACTCCAAACCGTCCAGGGCCTTCTCCAGTTGGCGACCGTTAGGCGTGGACAGCACCGGGTTTCCGGCCACCGTCACCAGGGCGCGGATCTGCCCTTCGCCTTCGGTGAGCATTTCTTCGGCCAGGGCCGAAACGGGCAACTCGCCACCGTACTCCGGCCGCCCGGACACCCGGCTTTGCCAGCGATTGAAGTGCCCGCCGCCAGTGGAGGCCACCAGATCCACCGCCGGCGTGGTGCACAAGGCGCCGCCGACACGGTCGAGGTTGCCCGTGACCAGATTGATCAATTGCACCAGCCAATGGCACAGCGTGCCGAAGGCCTGGGTCGATACGCCCATGCGCCCGTAGCACACGGCCTTGTCCGCCGCCGCAAAGTCCCGCGCCAACTGGCGGATCTGTTCGGCAGGCACCGCACACTGGCGGCTCATGGCTTCGGCGGTAAACCCAGCGATCGCCTGGCGCACATCCTCCAGGCCAGCAATCGGCAAATGGCTGTCGCGGGTCAGGTTTTCGCTGAGCAAGGTGTTGAGCAGCCCGAACAGCAGCGCCGCGTCGCCACCGGGCCGCACGAACACATGCTGATCGGCAATCGCCGCCGTCTCGCTGCGCCGGGGGTCAACCACCACCACTTTGCCGCCGCGGGCCTGGATGGCCTTGAGGCGTTTCTCCACATCGGGCACGGTCATGATGCTGCCGTTGGACGCCAGCGGGTTGCCGCCCAGGATCAGCATGAAATCGGTGTGGTCGATATCCGGAATCGGCAGCAACAAGCCATGGCCGTACATCAGGTGGCTGGTGAGGTGATGGGGCAACTGGTCTACCGAGGTGGCGGAAAACCGATTGCGCGTCTTCAGCAGGCCAAGGAAGTAGTTGCTGTGGGTCATCAACCCGTAGTTATGCACGCTGGGGTTGCCCTGATACACCGCCACCGCGTTCTGCCCATGCCGGGCCTGGATGCCTGCGAGGCGTTCGGCTACCAGTGCAAAGGCCTCGTCCCACGGGATCGGCTGCCAGTCGCTGCCCACTCGCAGCATGGGCTGGTGCAGGCGGTCGGGGTCGTTCTGAATATCCTGCAGCGCCACGGCTTTTGGGCAAATGTGTCCGCGACTGAACGTGTCCAGCGGGTCGCCCTTGATAGAGGTGATCGCCAGGCTGCCGTCGTCCGCCTGGGTGGTTTCCAGGGTCAGGCCGCAGATGGCTTCACACAGATGGCAGGCACGGTGGTGGAGAGTCTTGGTCATGGCCAGTCTCTTTATTGGGCTTTGGCCCAACTATGGCTCGACACCTGAACGCGCACCAGCAACGTTCGTTCTGTGAATCGAGGGGCATCAGGCCAGGCCATGGGCAAGTGTTTCAAATCTTTGCATAGGCGCTCCGAAACCGACACAACCCGCTCCAGGCCCGCCCCACACATTGCAAAAGGTCTTGGCGCCAGTGAACAAATGGGGCGCTGCTGTCAGGAATCAGTCTTCAAAAGCGCTTCGGCGCCCCTCTTGAACGCCCTTAAAAACTGTAGCCCTATTGGTAAGACGCGACATTTAATTATAAGATCGCGCCTTCCCCTATTTCGTCGCCCCGTGCGGCTTTCGCCGCAGGTCTCGCCCGTTGTCACAATAAACAAGGCTTTGAGTATCTGCGGTCTGTTGCAAAAAGGTAGTTAATGATGAGCGCAAGGCACTTTCTCTCCCTGATGGATTGCACGCCCGAAGAGCTGGTCAGCGTGATCCGTCGAGGCATTGAGCTTAAAGACCTGCGTAACCGCGGCGTACTGTTCGAGCCTTTGAAAAACCGTGTGCTCGGGATGATTTTCGAGAAGTCGTCGACCCGCACCCGCGTGTCGTTCGAAGCCGGCATGATCCAGATGGGTGGCCAAGCCATCTTCCTGTCCTCGCGTGACACCCAACTGGGCCGCGGCGAACCGATCGCCGACGCTGCCCGCGTGATGTCGCGCATGCTCGATGCGGTGATGATCCGCACCTTTGCCCACAGCACCGTGACCGAATTTTCCGCCAACTCCCGTGTACCGGTGATCAACGGCCTGTCCGATGACCTGCACCCGTGCCAGTTGCTGGCCGACATGCAAACCTTCCTTGAACACCGTGGTTCGATCCAGGGCAAGACCGTGGCCTGGATCGGCGACGGCAACAATATGTGCAACAGCTATATAGAAGCGGCGATCCAGTTCGACTTCCAACTGCGTGTGGCCTGCCCCGAAGGCTACGAGCCGGATGCACGTTTCCTGGCCCAGGCGGGCGATCGCGTGACCGTGGTGCGCGACCCGCGTGACGCGGTCATCGGCGCGCATCTGGTGAGCACCGACGTGTGGACCTCCATGGGCCAGGAAGAAGAAACCGCCAAGCGCCTGGCGCTGTTCGCGCCGTTCCAGGTGACCCGTGCCCTGCTCGACCTGGCCGCGCCAGACGTGCTGTTCATGCACTGCCTGCCCGCGCACCGGGGCGAAGAAATCAGCCTCGACCTGCTCGACGATGAGCGTTCGGTGGCGTGGGACCAGGCTGAGAACCGCCTGCATGCGCAAAAGGCGCTGCTCGAATTCCTCGTCCCGCCGTCGTACCACCACGCATGAGCCAGCCATTACTGCTGAACCTGCGCAATCTGGCATGCGGCTATCAAGATCAACGCGTGGTGCAGCACCTCAACCTGCACCTCAACGCCGGTGACATCGGCTGCCTGCTGGGCTCCTCGGGTTGCGGAAAAACCACAACTTTGCGCGCGATCGCCGGGTTTGAGCCGGTGCATGAAGGTGAGATCAGCCTGGCCGGTGAAGTAATCTCCAGTGCCGGGTTCACCCTGGCGCCGGAGAAACGTCGCATTGGCATGGTGTTTCAGGACTACGCGCTGTTTCCGCATTTGAGCGTGGCCGACAACATCGCCTTTGGCATTCGCAAGCACCCGCAAAAAGACCGCGTGGTTGGCGAACTGCTGGAACTGGTCAACCTGAAAAACCTCGGCAAGCGTTTCCCCCACGAACTTTCCGGCGGCCAGCAACAACGCGTTGCCCTCGCCCGCGCGCTGGCGCCGGAACCGCAACTGTTGCTGCTCGACGAACCCTTCTCCAACCTCGATGGCGAACTGCGGCGCAAGCTCAGCCATGAGGTGCGCGACATTCTCAAGGCACGCGGCACCAGTGCGATTCTGGTCACCCATGATCAAGAAGAAGCTTTCGCTGTGAGTGATCAGGTGGGCGTATTCAAGGAAGGCCGTCTTGAGCAGTGGGACACGCCCTACAACCTCTACCACGAACCGCAGACGCCCTATGTCGCCAGCTTTATCGGCCAGGGTTACTTCATTCGTGGGCAATTGAGCTCACCGGAATCGGTCAGCACCGAACTGGGTGACTTGCGTGGCAACCGTGCCTACACCTGGCCAACCGGTGGCGCGGTGGATGTGTTGCTACGCCCGGATGACATCGTTTACGCACCGGACAGTACGTTGAAGGCACGGATCGTCGGCAAGACCTTCCTTGGCGCTTCGACCTTGTACCGCCTGCAACTGCCAACCGGCGCACAGCTGGAGTCGATTTTCCCCAGCCATGCGGACCATCAGGTGGGTGCGCAGGTGGGGATTCGGGTGGCGGCGGAGCATCTGGTGTTGTTTCAGGCATCGGGCAGCACGGCGGCGCAGATTCCTCAGGTGGAATCCGGCGTGCGACGTTACAGCGCCGCCCACTGAGCAACTGACTAAACCGGGTAAAAAATGTGGGAGCTGGCTTGCCTGCGATGGCATCACTGTGGTCTGTCTGATAGACCGAGGTGTCTGCATCGCAGGCAAGCCAGCTCCCACATTAGGTTTTTTAGTGCATTCAGACGTGAGTTTCAGCCCCGCCCAATCGGCGCGAACTTGGCTTGGGTATGCTCGGCCAACACCGCTGCGGCCAGTTCCACTTCCAATCCCCTTCTGCCGGCGCTTACATGAATCGTCGCAAACTGTTGCGCGGTCTCATCGATAAATGTGCGCAAACGCTTCTTCTGCCCTAAAGGGCTGATGCCCCCCAACAGGTAACCGGTAGAGCGTTGCGCTGCCGCCGGGTCGGCCATCTCGGCTTTTTTAACGCCGGCCGCATGGGCCAGGGCCTTAAGGTCCAGACTTCCGACGACCGGCACCACCGCCACCAACAGTTCGCCTTTCTCACTGCTGGCCAGCAAGGTCTTGAACACCTGCGCCGGGTCGAGCCCCAATTTTTCCGCGGCCTCCAGGCCATAAGACGCTGCCTTGGGGTCGTGCTCGTAACTGTGGATGCGATGTTCGGCGCGAACTTTTTTCAACAGGTCCAGTGCGGGGGTCATGACTACTCCTGGCGCAGCAAAAAGATCGCCAATTCTAGGCCAAGCCCGCGCAAAACGCTCTAGTGCGCCCCTCCCGCCATGCGCGCTTGCAGCCTCACCCGTGATCATTCACCAGACCAATAGTTCGAAAATGACCAATGGTTCACTTTCGACCTTTGACAGCGGTCATTCTTGTCTATATTTTTTCGTTTCCGAATACTGTAGGAATAGTGCTCCAGTGTTCCAGCGGGAAGCTGCAGTCAGGATGGGGATCCTGATTACGGTGAAAATCGCGCAACGGCCCGTTGAGGCTGTGCGCCAACAAGAACAACAATCGAGGTTTGCCATGACTACTGCTCTTCAACAGCCTTCACTTTCGAGCCAATGCATGGCCGAATTCCTGGGGACTGCGCTTCTGATCTTCTTCGGTACAGGATGCGTCGCTGCGCTCAAGGTCGCGGGTGCCAGCTTCGGGCTGTGGGAAATCAGTATTATCTGGGGGGTCGGCGTGAGCATGGCGATCTACCTGAGCGCCGGTATTTCCGGGGCGCACCTCAACCCGGCGGTAAGTATCGCGCTGTGCATTTTTGCCGATTTCGAAAAACGCAAACTGCCCTTCTATATCCTCGCGCAAATCGCCGGCGCGTTCTGCTCGGCGGCGTTGGTTTACACGCTGTACAGCAACCTCTTTTTCGATTACGAACAAACTCACCACATGATTCGCGGCTCTCAGGCCAGCCTGGAATTGGCGTCGGTGTTCTCCACCTACCCGCACGCGCTGCTGAGCACGGCCCAGGCATTCCTGGTGGAAATGGTCATCACCGCCATCCTGATGGGCGTGATCATGGCCCTGACCGACGATAACAATGGCCTGCCCCGCGGCCCGTTGGCCCCGCTGTTAATCGGCCTGCTGATTGCAGTTATCGGCAGTGCCATGGGCCCGCTGACCGGCTTTGCGATGAACCCGGCGCGGGATTTCGGCCCCAAGCTGATGACCTTTTTCGCCGGCTGGGGTGAAATGGCCTTCACTGGCGGCCGCGATATTCCTTACTTCCTGGTACCGATTTTCGCGCCGATTGTCGGCGCCTGCCTCGGCGCTGCGGCATATCGCGGGCTGATTGCCCGCCACCTGCCGAGCGCCGCACCTGCTATAGCTGAAGAAACACCTGACACGGCTGTCAACGGCAAGACTCGTATTTCCTGAAAGCGCCGGCCTGGTGCCCCTGCCCTTCGCGGCCCAGGCTGATTTCTGACTTCCTTATTTCGTCCAAGGCAATTGACATGACCGACATTCAGAATAAGAACTACATCATTGCCCTCGATCAGGGCACCACCAGTTCGCGGGCGATCATCTTCGATCGTGACGCCAACGTGGTCTGCACCGCCCAGCGTGAATTCGCTCAGCATTACCCGCAAGCCGGCTGGGTCGAACATGACCCGATGGAAATCTTCGCCACCCAAAGCGCGGTAATGGTTGAAGCCCTGGCACAAGCCGGCCTGCACCATGACCAGGTTGCTGCCATCGGTATCACCAACCAGCGTGAAACCACCGTGGTATGGGACAAGATCACCGGCCGCCCGATCTACAACGCGATCGTGTGGCAGTGCCGCCGCAGCACCGAGATCTGCCAGCAGCTCAAGCGCGATGGCCACGAGCAATACATCAGCGACACCACCGGCCTGGTCACCGACCCGTACTTCTCCGGCACCAAGCTCAAGTGGATCCTCGACAACGTCGAAGGCAGCCGCGAGCGTGCGCGCAATGGCGAACTGCTGTTCGGCACCGTCGACAGCTGGCTGATCTGGAAATTTACCGGCGGCAAGACCCACGTCACCGACTACACCAACGCCTCGCGCACCATGCTCTTCAACATCCACACCCTGGAGTGGGATGCGAAGATGCTGGAGATTCTCGACGTGCCGCGCGAAATGCTGCCGGAAGTCAAGTCCTCCTCGGAAATCTACGGCCGCACCAAAAGCGGCATCGCCATCGGCGGTATTGCCGGTGACCAGCAAGCGGCGCTGTTTGGCCAGATGTGCGTAGAAGCCGGCCAGGCCAAGAATACTTACGGCACCGGTTGCTTCCTGCTGATGAACACCGGCGACAAAGCGGTGAAATCCAAGCACGGCATGCTCACCACCATCGCTTGCGGCCCGCGTGGCGAAGTGGCTTACGCCCTCGAAGGCGCGGTCTTCAACGGTGGTTCCACCGTGCAATGGCTGCGTGACGAGCTGAAAATCATCGCCGACGCCACCGACACCGAATACTTCGCCGGCAAGGTCAAGGACAGCAACGGCGTGTACCTGGTGCCAGCCTTTACCGGCCTGGGCGCTCCGTACTGGGACCCGTATGCCCGTGGCGCACTGTTCGGCCTGACCCGTGGCGTGCGCGTGGACCACATTATTCGTGCCGCCCTGGAGTCGATTGCCTACCAGACCCGCGACGTGCTGGACGCCATGCAACAGGATTCGGGCGAACGCCTCAAAGCTCTGCGTGTGGACGGCGGTGCGGTGGCCAACAACTTCCTGATGCAGTTCCAGGCCGACATCCTCGGCACTCAGGTCGAGCGCCCGCAAATGCGCGAGACCACGGCACTTGGCGCCGCGTACCTGGCAGGCCTGGCCTGCGGTTTCTGGGGCAGCCTGGAAGAACTGCGTGGCAAGGCAGTCATCGAGCGCGAATTCGAACCACAGCTTGATGAAGCCGCCAAAGAGAAGCTCTACGCCGGCTGGCAAAAAGCAGTCAGCCGCACCCGCGACTGGGAACCGCACGAAGGCGCTGAATAAGCCAACCGTCGGACCCAAATCGGGTTGTAACTGGCGGGGAGTCGATTGCTGCGGCATCATGGGCCACTTTTGTATGGCAGCCCAAAGGACGCCCCATGAATCTGCCTCCCCGCCAACAACAAATCCTCGAACTGGTGCGCGAACGCGGCTACGTCAGTATCGAGGAGATGGCGCAGCTATTCGTTGTCACCCCGCAAACCATCCGCCGCGATATCAACCAGCTGGCGGACGCCAACCTGCTGCGCCGCTACCACGGCGGCGCGGCCTATGACTCCAGTGTCGAGAACACCGCGTACGCCATGCGTGCCGACCAGATGCGTGACGAAAAACAACGCATCGGCGAAGCCATTGCCGCGCAAATCCCTGATCACGCCTCGTTGTTTATCAATATCGGCACCACCACCGAATCCATCGCGCGTGCGCTGCTCAATCACAACCACCTGAAAATCATCACCAACAACCTCAACGTTGCGACCATGCTCAGTGCCAAGGACGACTTCGATGTGCTGTTGACCGGCGGCAACGTGCGCCGTGACGGCGGTGTGGTGGGCCAGGCGAGTGTCGACTTTATCAACCAGTTCAAGGTCGACTTTGCCTTGGTCGGCATCAGTGGCATTGATGAAGACGGCAGCCTGCTGGACTTTGACTATCAGGAAGTCAGGGTTTCCCAGGCGATCATCGCCAATGCACGCCAGGTGATCCTGGCGGCCGACTCAAGCAAATTCGGGCGCAATGCCATGATTCGCTTGGGGCCGATCAGTCTGGTGGATTGCTTGGTGACTGATCAGCAGCCGGTGCCGGCGTTGGTGCAGTTGTTGAACCAGCATAAGGTTCGGCTGGAAGTGGTTTAGAGTCTGTAACACCGCCATCGCGGGCAAGCCCGCTCCCACAGTTGACCGCATTCTCATGCAGGCACTCGGTCAACTGTGGGAGCCGGGCTTGCCCGCGATGGCGATAGTTCCGACACCACAACTCCCGAGCCGGCCCTAGGCTCATGTTCACAATTCTTCCTTTTTCAGCCCTTCGATGAGTTTTTTCAATCGAAGTCGGGTGGCTGTGCGCGCGTTTATCAGCTACCATTTTCGCAAATGAACATTAATGTTCGAATTCCAAGACGAAAAGATCGCGAGGCCAGCCGATGAACCCTTCCACCTTGCCTGCTCCACCGCTTGCCGAAGTCTATGACGTTGCCGTAATTGGCGGCGGAATCAATGGCGTCGGCATTGCAGCAGACGCAGCCGGGCGCGGTTTGTCGGTATTCCTTTGCGAAAAGGACGACTTGGCCAGCCACACATCTTCCGCCAGCAGCAAGCTGATCCACGGCGGCCTGCGCTACCTCGAACATTACGAATTCCGCCTGGTGCGCGAGGCTCTGGCCGAACGTGAAGTGCTGCTGGCCAAGGCCCCGCACATCGTCAAGCAGATGCGCTTTGTATTGCCGCACCGCCCGCACCTGCGCCCGGCGTGGATGATTCGCGCGGGCCTGTTCCTGTACGACCACTTGGGCAAGCGCGAGAAACTCGCCGGTTCCAAGAGCCTTAAGTTCGGCCCCGACAGCCCGTTGAAAAGTGAAATCACCAAAGGCTTCGAATACTCCGACTGCTGGGTTGATGACGCCCGCCTGGTGGTACTCAATGCCATGGCCGCCCGTGAAAAAGGCGCGCATATCCACACCCAGACCCGTTGCATCAGCGCACATCGCAGCAACGGCATGTGGGAAATGAACATGGAACGCGCCGATGGCAGCCTGTTCTCGATCCGCGCTCGCGCCTTGGTGAACGCCGCCGGCCCGTGGGTCGCCAAGTTCATCAAGGAAGACCTGAAGCTGGACTCGCCTTACGGCATCCGCCTGATCCAGGGCAGCCACTTGATCGTGCCGAAACTCTACGAAGGTGCGCACGCGCACATCCTGCAGAACGAAGATCAGCGCATTGTCTTCACGATTCCGTACCTGAACCACCTGACCATCATCGGCACCACCGACCGTGAGTACACCGGTGACCCAGCGAAGGTTGCGATTACCGAAGGTGAAACCGACTACATGCTCAAAGTGGTCAACGCGCACTTCAAGAAGCAGTTGAGCCGCGACGACATCGTGCACACCTACTCCGGCGTGCGCCCGCTGTGCAACGACGAATCGGACAACCCGTCGGCCATCACCCGCGACTACACCCTGTCGCTGTCTGGCGGTAACGGTGAAGCGCCGATCCTGTCGGTGTTCGGTGGCAAGTTGACCACCTACCGCAAGCTGGCCGAATCGGCGATGGCGCAACTGGCGCCGTTTTTCACGCAGATGCGCCCAAGCTGGACCGCCACGGCGAGCCTGCCGGGCGGCGAGAACATGACTACGCCAGAAGCCTTGGCCGAAGCGATTCGCGCCAAATTTGACTGGGTGCCAAGCGAAATCGCACGCCGTTGGTCCACCACGTACGGCAGCCGTACCTGGCGCTTGCTCGAAGGCGTGCAATCGCTTGCTGACTTGGGCGAACACCTGGGTGGCGGCCTGTACACCCGCGAAGTCGATTACCTGTGCGCCGAAGAATGGGTGACGCAACCGCAGGACGTGCTGTGGCGCCGGACCAAGCTGGGCTTGTTCACCACACCGCAAGAGCAGGAAAACGTGCAGCGCTACCTGTCCAAGGTCGAGCAAAACCGCGCGAAGATTGAAGCAGCCTGATCGCAGGCAGTGACGAGAAGCCCCTGTACCGCAAGGTCCAGGGGCTTTTTTATGGGGTGTGTCCTGGCATAGCGCAGGCCCATGTCGCGAATCACGCTGAAGGCCGAGCCCAGCAGCACCGGATAGGCCGCCGGTGCCTGCGATTGCATCACCTCGGTTCAATCAAAGACCGAGGTGCAGGCATCGCGGGCAAGCCAACTCCCACAACAAGCCTGGCTCGGAATACCTTGCTGACCATTCGGTTTTCCGAACGCCACACCCCACCCCATTCGGTTTGCCGGACCAAACCGTTACAAATTCCTCGTAACACAAAGTTAATCTCCTTATAAATCAATCAAATAACCTTTTATTTCTGGTATGGCACGACTCATGCTCTACACTCCCTGACGATTGCCTGAGGCGCCTTAGGAGCCGTCATGGGCATTCGCAGTACAAAGAGAGCCGCTAAGCCGGCTTCATAAAAAAAACAAATGTCGAGGAAGTATTGATGCGCATCGTTCCCCATATCCTGGGCGCAGCTATCGCTGCTGCTCTGATCAGCACTCCAGTTTTCGCCGCCGAACTCACCGGCACACTGAAGAAAATCAACGACTCCGGCACCATCACCCTCGCTCACCGCGACAGCTCCATTCCGTTTTCCTACATCGCGGATGGCTCGGGCAAACCCGTGGGCTACTCCCACGACGTTCAGTTGGCTGTGGTTGAAGCCCTGAAAAAAGACCTGAACAAGCCCGACCTGAAGGTCAAGTACAACCTGGTGACTTCGCAGACTCGTATCCCGCTGATCCAGAACGGCACTGCGGACCTTGAGTGCGGCTCCACCACCAACAACGCCGAACGCGCCCAGCAAGTTGATTTCACCGTCAACATCTTCGAAATCGGCACCCGTCTGCTGGTCAAGAAGGACAAGGATGGCAAGCCGTCCTACGCTGACTTTGCCGACCTGAAAGGCAAAAACGTCGTGACCACCGCTGGCACCACGTCCGAGCGCATCATCAAAGCGATGAACGCCGACAAGCAGATGGGCATGAACGTTATCTCGGCCAAAGACCACGGCGAATCCTTCCAGATGCTCGAAAGCGGCCGTGCCGTTGCGTTCATGATGGACGACGCCCTGCTGGCCGGCGAAGAAGCCAAGGCCAAGAAGCCGGACGACTGGGTCATCACCGGTACTCCACAGTCCTTCGAAGCCTACGCGTGCATGGTGCGTAAAGACGACCCGGCCTTCAAGAAAGCCGTGGATGACGCCATCGTTGCCCTGTACAAATCCGGCGAGATCAACAAGATCTACAGCAAATGGTTCGAGAGCCCGATCCCACCAAAAGGCCTGAACCTGAACTTCCCGATGAGCGAAAAGGTTAAGGAGCTGATCGCCAACCCAAGCGACAAGCCAGCCCCTGACGTAAAAATCTGATACCTGACTAAGCTTATGTCCTGAGGGAGCCAACCCTCCCTCAGGCGTCTGTTACTACCTGCTGGCATTAATGTGGAACACTCGACCTGGCGGTTTTCGAGCCGATCGCGTGTGCCTGGCGTTCACCGTCAGGCGGGAAAGGATCTTCCCCAAGCGGGTGCTTGTACATCGATCGATCTCGAGGGGAGACCCTAATGAATTACAACTGGGACTGGGGCGTGTTCTTCAAGTCCACTGGCGTGGGCAGCGAGACTTATCTCGACTGGTACATCGCCGGCTTGGGCTGGACCATCGCCATCGCTGTCGTGGCATGGATTATCGCCTTGTTGCTTGGCTCCATTCTGGGGGTCATGCGCACCGTGCCAAACCGCATCGTAGCGGGCATCGCGACCTGCTACGTGGAGCTGTTTCGTAACGTGCCGCTGCTGGTGCAGCTGTTTATCTGGTACTTCCTGGTGCCCGATATGCTGCCGCAGAACCTGCAGGACTGGTACAAACAGGACCTCAACCCGACCACCTCGGCCTACCTGAGCGTTGTCGTGTGCCTGGGCCTGTTCACCGCCGCCCGTGTGTGCGAACAAGTGCGTACCGGCATCCAGGCGCTGCCACGTGGCCAGGAAGCTGCGGCGCGCGCCATGGGCTTCAAGCTGCCACAGATCTACTGGAACGTGCTGCTGCCCCAGGCCTACCGCATCATCATTCCGCCGCTTACCTCCGAATTCCTCAACGTGTTCAAGAACTCCTCCGTGGCGTCCTTGATCGGCTTGATGGAACTGCTGGCGCAAACCAAACAGACCGCCGAGTTTTCGGCCAACCTGTTTGAAGCCTTCACCCTGGCCACGTTGATCTACTTCACCTTGAACATGAGCCTGATGTTGCTGATGCGCGTGATCGAGAAGAAAGTCGCGGTGCCCGGCCTGATCTCCGTGGGGGGTAAATAATGGACTTCGATTTCAGCGGTATCATCCCCGCCATTCCGGGCCTGTGGAACGGCATGGTCATGACCTTGCAGTTGATGGTCATGGGCGTGGTCGGCGGCATCGCACTGGGTACGGTCCTGGCGCTGATGCGCCTGTCGTCCAGCAAACTGCTGTCGCGCCTGGCCGGCGCCTACGTGAACTACTTCCGCTCGATCCCGCTGCTGCTGGTGATCACCTGGTTCTACCTGGCGGTGCCGTTCGTGTTGCGCTGGATCACCGGCGAAGACACCCCGATCGGCGCGTTCACTTCCTGCGTCGTGGCCTTCATGATGTTCGAAGCTGCGTACTTCTGTGAAATCGTGCGGGCCGGCGTGCAGTCGATCCCCAAGGGCCAGATGGGCGCAGCCCAGGCAATGGGCATGACCTATGGCCAGACCATGCGTCTGATCATCCTGCCCCAGGCGTTCCGCAAGATGACCCCGTTGCTGCTGCAACAGTCGATCATCCTGTTCCAGGACACCTCGCTGGTCTACACCGTGGGCCTGGTGGACTTCCTCAACTCCGCCCGCTCCAACGGCGACATCATCGGCCGCTCCAATGAGTTCCTGATCTTCGCCGGTGTCGTCTACTTCATCATCAGCTTTTCCGCCTCGCTGCTGGTCAAGCGTCTGCAAAAAAGGTTTGCCGTATGATCTCTATCAAGAACATCAACAAGTGGTATGGCGACTTCCAGGTGCTGACCGATTGCAGCACTGATGTCAAAAAAGGCGAAGTGATCGTGGTGTGCGGCCCATCGGGTTCGGGCAAATCCACCCTGATCAAGTGCGTCAACGCGCTGGAACCGTTCCAGAAGGGCGACATCGTGGTCGACGGCACCTCCATCGCCGACCCGAAGACCAACCTGCCCAAACTGCGCTCGCGCGTGGGCATGGTGTTCCAGCACTTCGAGCTGTTCCCGCACCTGACCATCACCGAAAACCTGACCATCGCACAGATCAAAGTGCTGGGCCGCAGCAAGGAAGAAGCCACCAAGAAGGGCCTGCAGTTGCTTGACCGTGTGGGCCTGTCGGCGCACGCCCACAAGCACCCGGGCCAGCTCTCCGGCGGCCAGCAACAACGTGTGGCCATTGCCCGCGCCCTGGCCATGGACCCGATCGTCATGCTGTTCGACGAACCGACCTCCGCGCTCGACCCGGAGATGGTTAACGAAGTGCTCGACGTGATGGTGCAACTGGCCCACGAAGGCATGACCATGATGTGCGTGACCCACGAAATGGGCTTCGCGCGCAAAGTGGCCGACCGCGTGATCTTCATGGACGCCGGCAAGATCATCGAAGACTGCCCGAAAGAGGAGTTCTTCGGCGATATCAGCGCCCGCTCCGAACGCGCGCAGCACTTCCTTGAGAAAATCCTGCAGCACTAAAAAGCAGCACTGTTCTCCCTGTGGGAACCGGGCTTGTGTGGAAGACGGCTTGTGTGGGAGCTGGCTTGCCTGCGATAGCATCACCTCGGTGCAACTGATACACCGAGGCGCCTGCATCGCGGGCAAGCCCGGCTCCCACATGATCAAATTGCCCACACAACCGGCTTCGCAACAGGGCTGACAGCGCTGGTTGACCCAAGGCATCTGTGATGAAATGCGACCCCAACCAATTTCGCGCCGCACCGCCATCACTTGCCGTGAAACCTCGTCTGATTCGCCAACTGTTCCTGCCGCCGTTGATCATCGCCCTGATGATCGGCTTGGGTTATATCGGCTTCTGGGTCAGTGAGTACTATGGCATCCGCACCCTCAGCGACAACGGCGAACGCCAGTTGGAGCTGCATGCCCGTACCGTCGAAAGCGAACTGAGCAAATACACCTACCTGCCCAGCCTGTTGGAGCTGGAATCCAGCGTCTCCAGGCTGCTGGCCGACCCGAGCCAGGAAACCCGGCAAACGGTCAACGGTTACCTCGAAGGCCTGAACCGACGCAGTCGCAGTCGGGCCATCTACGTGATGGACACCACCGGCCGCGTGCTGGCCACCAGTAACTGGCGCGATGCCGACAGTTACCAGGGTGAAGACCTGTCCTTCCGAGCCTATTTCCAAAACGCCGTGCGCGGCCAGCCCGGCCGTTTCTATGGCATTGGCAGCACCAACGGCGAACCCGGTTACTACCTGGCGCACGGCCTCGAAGAGCACGGCAAGATCATCGGCGTGGCCGTGGTCAAAGTGCGCCTTGAAGCACTCGAAGAACGCTGGCAGCGCGCGCGTCTCGAAGCCTTTGTGAGCGATGAGAACGGCATCATCATCCTCTCCAGCGACCCGGCCCGGCGTCTCAAGGCCGTGCGCCCGCTGAGCGATGACACCAAGGAACGCCTGGCCCACAGCCTGCAATATTACTGGGCGACATTGAACGAGCTGGAGCCGTTGGCCCGCGAGCGTCTCAACGAAGGCACCGAGAAACTCACCTTTCCGGCCAACAGCGAAGTGGTCAACGACGAGCGCGAAGTCAGCTACCTGGCCCAGACCCGCCCGCTCAGCGACACGCCCTGGAACTTCACCCTGCTGACTCCACTTAACGACCTGCGTCGCGCCGCGATCAATCAGGGCATTCTGGTGGCGGTCGCATTTGGCCTGGTCGCGTTCCTGCTGATTGCCTGGAACGAGCGGCGCAAAGTCATCGCCACCCGCCTCGCTGCGCGCGAAGCCTTGCAGGAAGCCAACAGCCAGCTGGAACGGCGAATTGCCGAACGCACCGCCGACCTGCGCGCCAGTAACGAACGGCTCAAGGGCCAGATCCGCGAACGCCGCCAGGCCGAAGAAACCCTGCGTCGCGCCCAGGATGAACTGGTGCAGGCCGGCAAGCTGGCGGCCATCGGCCAGATGTCCACCAGCATTGCCCATGAACTCAACCAGCCGCTGGCGGCATTGCGCACGCTGTCGGGTAACACCGTGCGCTTCCTGGAGCGTGGCGCCCTCGACACCGCCAGCGCCAACCTCAAGACCATCAACGAGCTGATCGACCGCATGGGCCGCATCACCGCCAGCCTGCGCTCGTTTGCCCGGCGCGGCGATGATCAGGGCGAGGCCAACCTAGGCAAAGCCGTGGACGCCGCCTTCCAGGTTCTGGGCGCGCGCCTGGACGGCTTGCCGTTGACCGTGCACCGTGACTTTGTCAGCGCGCAATTGCAGATCGACCAGACCCGCCTGGAACAGATCCTGGTCAACCTGATCGGCAACGCCCTCGACGCCATGCAGGCACAACCGGCCCCCGAACTATGGCTGGACGGCCACAGCAGCGAGGGCAAGTACCGCCTGCAAGTGCGCGACAATGGCCACGGCATCGACCCCGAAGCGCGCAAACATTTATTTGAACCGTTCTTCACCACCAAACCCGGCGAACAAGGCCTGGGCCTGGGCCTGACACTTTCGGCCAGCCTGGCGGCGGCCACCGGCGGCAACCTCGCCGTGGAACACCCGGCCAGTGGTGGTACTGCCTTCGTCTTGTGCCTGCCGTTGGTGGGCACCCAAAAAGCTGAGTCGACATGATGAGTACCGATCCTAAAGACCTCACCGTTCTGATCGTCGAAGACGACCCCCATGTGCTGCTCGGCTGCCAGCAAGCCCTGGCGCTGGAAGACATTCACAGCGTGGGTGTGGGCAGTGCCGAGGAAGCGCTCAAGCGCATCGGTGAGAACTTTGCCGGCATCGTCATCAGCGATATTCGCCTGCCAGGCATCGATGGCCTGGAGCTGCTCACCCGCCTCAAGGCCCTGGATAAAAGCCTGCCGGTGGTGCTGATCACCGGCCACGGGGATATTTCGATGGCAGTCGGTGCCATGCGTAACGGCGCCTACGACTTCATGGAAAAACCCTTCTCCCCCGAGCGCCTGGTCGATGTGGCGCGCCGTGCGCTTGAGCAACGTGGGCTGGCGCGGGAAGTCTGGTCGCTGCGCCGCCAACTGGCCGAGCGCGACTCGCTGGAAGGCCGCATCATCGGCCGCTCGCCCGCCATGCAAAACCTGCGCGAACTGATCGCCAACGTCGCTGATACCTCGGCCAACGTGCTGATCGAAGGCGAAACCGGCACCGGCAAGGAACTGGTTGCGCGTTGCTTGCACGATTTCAGCCGACGCCACGACCATCAGTTCGTTGCCCTGAACTGCGGCGGCCTGCCGGAGAACCTGTTCGAAAGCGAAATATTCGGCCACGAAGCCAACGCCTTTACCGGCGCGGGCAAGCGGCGCATCGGCAAGATCGAACACGCCCATGAGGGCACGCTGTTCCTCGACGAAGTGGAAAGCATGCCGATCAACCTGCAGATCAAACTGCTGCGTGTGTTGCAGGAACGCACCTTGGAACGCCTGGGCTCGAACCAGAGTGTGGCGGTGGATTGCCGAGTCATTGCCGCGACCAAATCCGACCTGGATGAACTGAGCCGCGCCAACCAATTCCGTAGCGACCTTTACTACCGCCTCAACGTCGTGACCCTGGAATTGCCACCGTTACGCGAGCGCCGTGAAGACATCCTGCAGCTGTTCGAACACTTCCTGCAGCAATCGTCACTGCGTTTTGACCGCAGTGTGCCGGAGCTGGACAACCAGACCGTATCGACCCTGATGAGCCACGACTGGCCAGGCAACGTGCGTGAACTGCGCAACGTCGCCGAGCGCTTTGCGCTGGGCTTGCCAGCCTTCAAGAAAAGCGGCGCCAGCAGCAGCAACCACGGCCTGGCCTTTACCGAAGCGGTGGAAGCCTTCGAGCGCAACCTGCTTAACGACGCCCTGCAACGCAGCGGCGGCAACCTCACCCAGGCGAGCCTGGAACTCGGAATGGCCAAGACCACGCTGTTCGACAAGGTCAAGAAATACGGGTTGAGCCACTGATGGACTTACTCTTGAAAGCCGCCCTGGGCGCGGCGGTGGTGCTGATCCTGGCGGCGCTGGCCAAGACCAGAAATTACTATATCGCAGGGCTGGTGCCGCTGTTTCCGACCTTCGCGCTGATCGCGCATTACATCGTCGGCAAGGGCCGTTCGGTGGACGACTTGAAGACCACCATCCTGTTTGGGATGTGGTCGATCATTCCGTATTTTGTGTATTTGGCGACGCTGTATGTGATGGTCGACCGCATGCGCCTGGAGGCGTCACTCGCCGTGGCGGCAGTGGCATGGTTGATGGCGGCGACGATTCTGGTGAGTGTGTGGGTGCGCGTCCACGCCTGACACACCGCGGTTAAACCTGTGGGAGCTGGCTTGCCTGCGATGGCGGTGTATCAGCCAACTTATCTGGCACAGACATACCGCTATCGCAGGCAAGCCAGCTCCCACATTGGGGTTCATGGTGAGCCTGATAGATCAGCGGATGATCTTCTCGACCTGAATCCCCAGCTTCTTCAGCCGATACCAAAAACTCCTCTCGGAAATCCCGATCTTCGCCGCCGCCGCAGCCTGCACGCCGTTGCTCTCGTTCAACGCCGCCATGATGTAGGTTTTCTCGACCTCAGCCAGCGCCGCATCCAGGTCGGCAGGCACGCCCGGTGTGTCACCGAGCAGCGCCGTCACGCCGTCTTCGGCAGGCTTGGACGCAAACAGGTAAGCCGGCAGGTCAATGTCTTCGATCACCGGCGAAGCCGCCACGATGGTCGCCCGCTCCACGCAGTTCTGCAGCTCACGAATATTGCCCGGCCAGTGGTAAGCCGCCATCGCCTGCAATGCCTCGGGGCTGAAGCCGGTGATGCGTTTGCCCGCGGTAGCGCTCAGGGTCTGGGCGAAGTGCCGGGCCAGGGGCACGATGTCTTCGGCGCGCTCGCGCAAGGCCGGCAACGGGATCGGGAATACATTGAGGCGGTAATACAGGTCTTCGCGAAATTCTTTATTGGCCACCGCATCCAGCAGGTTCTTGTTGGTGGCAGCGATCACGCGCACATCCACCTTGCGCTCGCGCGGGTCACCCACCGGCTCGATCACCCGCTCCTGCAAGGCCCGCAGGATCTTGGCCTGCAACGCCAACGGCATGTCGCCCACTTCATCCAGAAACAAAGTGCCTTGGTCAGCCTGCATAAAGCGCCCTACCCGATCGGCCACGGCGCCGGTAAAGGCGCCTTTGCGATGGCCAAACATCTCGCTTTCCAGCAAGCCTTCGGGGATGGCCGCGCAGTTGACCGCCACGAACGGCTTGTCGGCGCGGCTGCCATGTTTGTGAATCGCGCGGGCGACCATTTCCTTGCCGGTGCCGCTCTCGCCGGTCAGCAGGATAGTGGCGTTGCTGTCGCGTACCGAATCGACCGCGTGCAACACCTGGCGAAACGCCGGGCTGTCGCCCACCAGACTGTCGAACTGCGCATGGTGATCCAGCTCGGCGCGCAGGCGTGCGTTGTCGCGCATGATGTCGCGAAACTGCAGGGCCTTGGCCACGGTGATGTCCAGCTCGTCGATATCGAACGGCTTGGCAATGTAGTCATAGGCGCCATTACGCATCGACTGCACGGCGTTTTTTACCGTGCTGTAGGCGGTCATCACGATCACCGGCAACTCCGGGAAGCGCACTTTTATCTCGGCCAACAGCGCCGGCCCGTCCATGCCTGGCATGCGCCAGTCGCTGATCACCAGGTCGATGTCTTCCTGCTCCAGCACCTTGAGCGCGTGCAGGCCATTGCCAGCGGTAAATACCTGGATGCCGTTCTGGCTCAAAGCCGATGACAACAAGTCGCAGAGCTTGGGCTCGTCGTCGACTACCAATACGTTATGCGTCATGAACTTCCTCATCGTCACCGTCGTCTTCGCCATGAGCCGGAATGTACAGGCTGAAGGTGGCGCCGGCATCTTTCTCACTGGCGCATTCGATGCTGCCGTCATGACTTTCCATGATCGAATAGACTTTAGCCAGCCCCAGGCCCGTGCCCGAGGCCTTGGTGGTGACGAATGGCGTGAAGATTCGCTCGATCATATCGGCCGGAATGCCTTGGCCGGTGTCAGCGATACTTATCACCGTATTGCCGTCCACACTGCGAATGCCCAAGGTCAGGCGCCCGCCTTCGGGCATCGCATCAATGGCGTTGAGGATCAGGTTCAGGCATGCCTGCTTGAGTTGCTTGGCATCGGCATAAATCGTCGCGCCGGGCGCCTGGTCATCGATGTGCGCATCGATGTTATGGGTGACCAGCTCCGGGCTGCAAAAGCCGAGGATCTCTTCCACCACCGGGCGCGCCGCCTGCAACACACGCAGGGGCGGGTTGGGTTTGGCGAAATCCAGAAACTCGGTGATCAGGTCGTTGATGCGGCTGACTTCGCTGATAACGTATTCGAGGTGGCGCTTGTCGGTGTCCGGCAGGTCGACGCGACGGTGCAGCAGTTGAGTGGCGGTCTTGATGATGCCCAGCGGGTTGCGAATCTCGTGTGCCAGGCCCATGGCGACTTCGCCCAAAGCATGCAGCCGGTCGCGGCGGCGCAGCTGGGCCTCGAGGTGGTGCAACTCGCCCAGGCGTTCGGTCATGTGGTTGAAGGTGCTGCTCAGTTGCGCCAGCTCATCGCCGCCGCTGACCAGCACGCGATGCTCGTAATTGCCCGAGATCACTGCGTCCACGCCCTGGGATAAATCGCGCAACGGTTTGGTCAGGCGGCGTGACACCAAGACACCGGCGCCCAGCGACAACGCCGAACTCAGCAAGAAGATCAGCACGAACAGGTTGCTCTGGTTCACCAGCCCCACCAGGCTGGTATGGCGCAACAGGCCGCTGAAAATCACGCCTTGCAGTTCGCCGCCATCATTGAAGATCGGCCAGTACAAACCGCTGTAGTTATTGGTGAACTGCTCGCTCGGTTGCTTGGTGGCGCGCATCGCCGTTTCAACATTCGTGGGAATGCGTGACGGATGATTCTCAAAGCGCTGGGTCGAGAATATCTCGGAAAACCCCGTAGGGTTGGCCAGGTACAGGCGCAGGTCGAGGGAGTGCACATCGGCCACGCTGGTGAGGAAGCTGCTGTCCAGGTACGTGGCCACCAACAGCACGTAGTCGACGCCCTCTTGGGTGGTTTCGAACGTTGAGACCACCAGGCCCGTCGTCACGCCGGCCACCTGGATGGTTTGCAACACTGCGTTGCTGGTCAGGTTGATCTGCTTGACGACATCGTCAGGGGCCGTGCTGAACACAATTTTGTGGTCACTGACACGAATCAGCGAGACCACGTCGATATCGGTGGCCTCGGCAATATCGGCGGTGAGCCGGTCATGCTTGGCGGCTTGTTTGTTCAACGGCGGAGCCGTGTAGCGCAGGAACAGCTTGGCCATGCGCGCGTTGTCATGCAGGATGTCGCCGATTTCGTCCTTGACGATCTTGGTCGACTCTTGCAGCCAGATGCGCACGTTGCTGTCAAAAATCTGCGACAACGTGGTCGCCGCCAGTTCGGCCGCGATCATGGTCGGGATAACGCTGACCAGCCAGAACGCCAGCACCAGCTTGCGCTGGACGCTCCAACGCGAAATGGCAAAGGGGCGGGCTTTTGGGCGGGTCTTGGTGATCATCAGGTTTCGCTTATCGCAGCAGCCATGGCAGGGTCGGAACGGTCCGGTCTTATGTACATTTTCACGAGTTTGAGCAGGCCGTTGACCAGCCGGTTACGGTGACGGAAGAACATGCTGTTGCCCTGGAACTCGCACCCCAGGCGCAGCTTACTGGCATAGCCCTCCTGACCGCACTCGTACACCGGGATCTTGTGTGCAATACAGTAGTCGACATTGGTCAACCAGTAGCGAAAGTACAAACTGTACGCACGGCTGAACTCACGGTCATGCCCGAAAAACTTGTCGATCAGCCGATGCTGGTCCAACAGCACCAGGTTGAACGCCACCAGACGCTCATCCACCCAGTAAAGAGCACAGACCGCACGCCCTTGCAGCTGTTCAAGAATACCGGTGAAATAACGCGCCGGCAGGCGTTCGAACTGCAAATCGGCGCGGCTGAGCGTGTCTTCGTACAGGCGCATCACCTCGGGCAACACATCATCAATAGTGTGCCGCCACTCGACCCGTGGGCCTGGCGCGCGCAACTTGCGGCGCAAGTCTTTGCGGGTCGCCTTGCACAGCGAGCCCAGGTAGGCCTCCACCGAGCCGTAAGGCACCGTCAACCAACCCCTGGGTAAGCTTGGCATACTCTGAAAGCCTGCCTGGCGGCAATTTTCTGCCCAGTCCAGGTCACTGGTCGGCACGTCTTTGACCGCCACCAGGCCAATCCCGAAGGTAGTGGCATCCTCACGTGCCGCCTCCAGCAAATGCTTGATCAACAGTCGGCGCTGCCCCTGGGGCACGTGACTGGCGATGCCCGCATCGCAACGCTCGGCCACCGGCGAGCCGATGGCATACAACTGCAAGCGCAAAACACCCGGCCACAGTCGCTCCAGGCGCTCGGTAAAGCGCTTGCCGGCGCCCGACACCGTGGTGTCGAGGCGATAATAAGTGATGAACGCGGCGGCAACGGCCACCAGCGTTTCATCGTCGTAGACGGCCAGGTAACGCCACTTGAAATCATCGATCGCGGCGTTTTCCACGGCAACGTAAAAATCCCAATCCTCCAGGGCTGCGGGAAAGCAGTCATTCCAGGCGCAACGCGGGATGGCCCGGATAGTCGAGAAGGCTTGGGCGGTGATCACGTCTAGTCCTTAGGCTGAGGCCCGCTGTCGATAATCCACGGGCGCCTGCACAGCCGGGGCGGCGTGTTGCTCGACAAACTCTGCGCTCAACTCGATCACTCGGCGGTATTGCAGGTCGACGGTGATCATGTGGTAGCAGTTATCCAGCAGGATCTTGGTCACCGGGCCGCCCAGGTGGCGCTCGACATAATCGGCGTTCCAGCGGCTGGTGATGTCGTCCTCGATGGAGTGCAGCACCAGCGCCGGCACCTTGACCTCGGGCATGCGCTTTTTGACCACCGCGTTCATGCGGTGCAACTCGCGCACCGTGATGCCTTCCATCGTCAGCAAACCGGCCTCGCTGCTTTCGCCTTCCTTCATCTGACGCTCGACGATCGCCCGCAGGCGCTCGTTCTTGATGCCGTAAGGCGGCTTCTCTTCGAAGCGGCAGATGTGCACGCCGAACGGGATCTTCATCAGCAACGGCGTCAAAAACGCCAGCTTGTTAATGCTCCAGCCGTCGTACTTCAAGGTGGTCGAATACATCAGCAGCCCGGCCACTTGCCCAGGGTGCTCGGCGGCCACGTACATCGACATCACCGCGCCCATGGACAAGCCACCGACAAACACCTGCTCATGGCGCTGCTTGACCTGCGCAAAGGTCTTGCGCACGCCTTCGTACCAGTCTAGCCAGCCGGTGGCCTGCAGGTCGCTGTTATCGCCGCAGTGCCCAGCGAGTGTGGGCACATACACCGTGCAGTTACCCGCCTTGGCCAGGCCTTTGGCGACCTGGCGCAATTCCGTCGGGGTGCCGGTCAGGCCGTGGATCAACAGGATCCCGACCGGACCTTCACCGAGAACGAAGCCGGCATCACCTTCACCGAGGTCGATCCCGATGTTGTTCACCGCTTGGTCGCCCGCACCAGCAGTTGCTCGAGGAGTTTCAGGCCCAGGTCGATTTCCGGGTAGCTGATTTCCAGGGACGGTGCCAGGGTGATCACGTTTTTGTAGTAGCCGCCCACGTCGAGGATCAGGCCGAGTTTCTGGCCATCGACGATCATGTCGCCCTTCATGCCTTCTTCGACCATGTAGTCCAGGGTCGCCTTATCCGGCGTGAAGCCATCCGGGCCGCAGATTTCGCAGCGCAGGGCCAGGCCCAGGCCATCGACGTCGCCGATGATCGGGAAACGTTTCTGCAGGTCTTGCAGGCCTTCCAGGAAGTATTTGCCCTTGGCCATGACCATTGCGCCGTAGTCGACTTCGCTGGTCATCTTGAACATTTCCAGGCCTACCGCCGTACCCAGTGGGTTGGAGGCGAAGGTGGAGTGGGTCGAACCTGGCGGGAAGACCTTCGGGTTGATCAGCTCTTCACGCGCCCAGATGCCGCCCAGCGGGTTGAGGCCGTTGGTCAGCGCCTTACCGAAGACGATCACGTCCGGCTGTACGTCGAAGTGTTCGATCGACCACAGTTTGCCGGTACGGTAGAAGCCCATCTGGATTTCGTCGGACACCATCAGGATGCCGTGCTGATCCAGCACTTGCTTCAATTCGCGGTAGAAGTTCATCGGCGGGATCACGTAGCCGCCGGTGCCCTGGATCGGCTCGACGTAGAACGCTGCGTATTCGCACTGGTTGGTTTTCGGGTCCCAGACGCCGTTGTATTCGGTCTCGAACAAACGCGCGAATTGCTGCACGCAGTGGCTGCCGTATTCTTCTTTGGTCATGCCCTTAGGGCCGCGGAAGTGGTACGGGAACGGGATGAAGTTGGCGCGCTCGCCAAAATGGCCGTAGCGGCGACGGTAGCGGAAGCTCGAGGTGATCGACGAAGCGCCGAGGGTACGGCCGTGGTAGCCGCCTTCGAAGGCGAACATCAGGCTCTTGCCGTTGGAGGCGTTACGCACCACTTTCAGCGAGTCTTCGATCGACTGCGAACCGCCGACGTTGAAGTGCACGCGACCGTCGAGGCCGAATTTGTTCTTGGCATCGACCGCGATCATTTCCGACAGCTCGATCTTGCCTTTGTGCAGGTACTGGCTGGCGATTTGCGGCAGGGTGTCGATCTGCTGTTTCAGCGCATTATTCAAGCGCGGGTTGGCGTAGCCGAAGTTAACGGCCGAGTACCACATTTGCAGGTCGAGGTAGGCCTGGTCTTCGGTGTCCCACACGTAGGAGCCTTCGCAACGGCTGAAAATACGCGGCGGCTCGATGTAGTGAACGGTGTCGCCGTAGGAGCAGTATTTGGCTTCTTTATCCAGAAGAATCTGGTCTTCGGCGGTAGCGATACGAATATCAGACATGGTGGAAGAGTTCCTGATTTTCAACAGAGAGGTCGGCGGCAAAGGTGCCGGAGTTAGCGGCGATGCCTTGTGGCAAAGCGGTCAGCAGTGCGGGCAATTCGGCAAAGGTGTCGAAGCGCGCATGCGGAATGTTGTTGGCTTCGCAGTACTTGGCGAGGCTGCCTTTGGCGAAAACGAAGTCGGCGGTGGAAGCCACGCACATGTCGGACTTGCCGTCGCCGATCACCAGCACGCGCTTGTTGCGCGGCGTGGATTTGCACTTGCAGTTGCCGGAGGCGGCGCGGCAGGCATCGCTGGAATACGGGAAGTCGATGCGCCAGCTGCTCTGGTCGACCTGGCGCAGGCGGTTGGCGAGGATCGGCAGCAAGGTCACGTAGTTGCGCGACAGAATGCGCGCGATGCCTTGCTCGATGCCGTCGCTGACCACTTCGATGGTCGCGCCCAGGCCCATGACGTGATCGACAAAGTCCGGGAAGTCCGGGTCGATTTCAACGCTGTCGAAATACGCCAGCAGTTCAGCCGGGGTGGCCTTGATCAGCGCCAGTTGACGGCTCAGGCATTCGCGGGAACCGATATGCCCATCCAGCCATTCCTGTTCGATGGTTTCCCACTCAGGGCCGGCGAAGCGCTGGAGGACGTTGTCGATGACGTCGGTGGGGGTGATGGTCCCGTCGAAGTCGCACACGATATGCCACTGGATCATTGCGTTTACCTGGAAGAGGAGCGCTCTGTGCGCTTGTGCCAGAGGTATTGCAGAGACTGTGCCAACTGGCCAAAGCCCAGCGGGGCTGGGGTTTTGGTCGATAAACAGGGTGATTTGTGTCGCAGGAGCTACAATTTTTGTAGCTTGCTACAAACAAGATGAGTGCTTGCCTCAGGGACGCTCTTCGCGCGTGAATGCGCGCAGGTTCAGATAAGGAAACGCTCCATGTTCAAGGTTACTTCTGCTGTATTCGCCGGTTTGCTGGGGCTGTGGAGCTTTTCCAGCTCGGTATTGGCCGAAGGTATTACCGGCGAAGTCGGCGCGGGCGTCAGCTATGAGCCCCATGACCCGACAGGCAGCCGCTACGAAACCCGGCCGATTCCTTATTTCGATCTGGATTGGGGCAATGTGAGCCTGGGCACCGACGACGGCCTGACCTGGAGCGCACTCAATACCAACGGTTTCACCGCAGGCCCGTATATCAATTACCTGCCGGGCCGCACGGCCAACGGTTCACTGCGTGGCTTGCGGGATGTGCCGGACATGGCCGAAGTCGGGGGGTTCGTCCAGTACTCACCGGCCGAGTTCTGGCGCGTATACGCCCAGGTTGGCCAAGCCGTCGGCGGCTCGCGTGACCAAAGTGGCGTGCTCGGCAAACTGGGCGGCGAGTTGGGCTACCCGCTGGGCGGCGGTATTATCGGCAGCACTGGCTTGATGGCGCATTTTGCTGATGCGCGCCAGACCCAGGCGTTTTTTGGCGTTGATGATAAAGAGTCCGTTGCGTCCGGCATCCGCACCTATAACGCCAGCGCAGGCTTTCAGAACCTGACGCTGACCGAGAGCTTCGAATTCCCACTGGACAGCCACTGGTCACTGTTGACCAGCGCCAGTTGGACTCGCCTGGTGGGGTCGGCGGCGAACAGCACCATCGTCAAGGAAACCGGCAAGGTAAACCAGGGCCAGGTCCAGACGGCGATCAGCTACAAGTTCGACTGACGCATCCTGTGACGCTCTGCGTCATAACTTCAAGGGCAGGACGCGGAGCGTCCGGGGCGGCGTTCCCACGCAGAGCAAGGGAACGATCATCAGGCCTTGGCTTCCTGGATGATCTGACGAATAGCCCCGACAAAGGCTTCAGCCGGCTGCCCACCGCTGACCGCGTACTGGTCGTTGAACACGATGGTGGGTACTGAAGTCACACCGCGTGTAATCCACAATTCTTCCTGCTCACGGACTTCAGCAGCGTACTCGTCAGACGCCAGAATTTCAGCCGCACGCTTGATATCCAACCCAACACTTTCGGCGATGATCGCCAGCGTCGCGTGGTCGGACGGGTCTTGCCCATCACTGAAATACGCCTTGAACAGCGCTTCCTTGAGGTTGTACTGCAACCCTTCAAGCCCCGCCCAATGCAGCAACCGGTGCGCATCGAAGGTGTTGTAGATACGGCTGTGCCCGTCCGTGCGAAAGGCAAAGCCCAGCGCCGCGCCCATGTCGCGGATACGCTCACGGTTGGCCTGGGATTGCTCGGCGGTGGAGCCGTACTTTTCGGTGATGTGCTCGACGATGTTCTGCCCTTCGGCCGGCATCTTCGGGTTCAGCTCAAACGGCTGGAAATGAATCTCGGCCTGCACCTCGCTACCCAGTTGGTCGAGGGCTTCGGTCAGGCCGCGCAGGCCGATGATGCACCAGGGGCAAGACACGTCGCTGACGAAATCGATTTTCAGGGGAGTACTCATGGTAGGCAACCTCGCTGGCATTAATGTGCGCCATAAAGGTTGCACCATACACCAACTTCACAGCACCTTCGAAGGCTCGCCCAGATCAATCTGCGCCCAATGCGCGGCATCTTCGCGATGGGCTTTCAGATACGGCAACACAGCCGTCAGCAGCGGTGCCTTGAAGGCTTCCTGGAAGCGGTGGGCCATGCCCGGTATGAGCTTCAGCTGGCTGCCCTGAATATGCGCGGCCAGGTGTACGCCGTGCATCACCGGCAACAACGGGTCGGCGGTGCCGTGCACCACCAGGGTCGGCACGCGCAATTGGTTAAGCAAAGGAACGCGGCTCGGCTCAGCCAAAATCGCCATGATCTGACGCTTCACGCCGTCCGGGTTGAAGGCGCGGTCGTAGGACAGCGCGGCCTGGTGCAGCAGCGCCTGGCGATCATCTTTCACGTTGGGGCTGCCCAGGGCTGCGAGCAAATCGGCTTGTTGCTCCAACGCCACTTCACGGTTCGGCGCGCTGCGCCGCGACAGCAACTGCACCAACGCCGCATTGGGCGCCGGCAGGCCTTCGGCGCCGGAACTGGTCATCACCAGCGTCAGGCTTTCGACCCGCTGCGGCGCCATGGCTGCCAGGTGCTGGGCGATCATGCCGCCCATACTCGCGCCCAGCACGTGGAATTGCTGGATCTGCAGCGCGTCCATCAAGCCCAATGCATCGTCGGCCATGTCGGTCAGCGTGTACGGCGCCGCCACCGGCAAACCGAGCTTGTAGCGCAGCACTTCGAACGTCAGGTTGGCGCTGGCGGGAGCCTGGCGCCAGGTGGACAAACCAACGTCACGGTTGTCGTAGCGGATCACGCGAAAACCCTGTTCACACAAGGCCACCACCACTTCATCCGGCCAGTGGATCAACTGCCCGCCCAGGCCCATGACCAACAGCAACGCCGGGTCCGACGCTCGGCCGATGCTCTGATAGGCGATGCTGACTTTTTCCAGGTCGACCGTTTGGGTCGGGACATTGACATCACATCGAGAAGCCGCAAAAGACGGCAGGCCGAACACTAGAGCGGCCAATAAAAACAACACGCGCATGAAAAACACCGAAACGCAGAACCCCAGTAGAGCGCGAGTCTGATGAAGTTTGTACAAGCGCGCTGCCACAGTTGCGTGACAGTTTGATGAAGTGCGCCCAACGGTCATGGTCGACATGACGGGTAACATGAGGCAAACTCACGATATATCTAATCATCACAAATTATCTTCATGGAGCGCCCGTGCTCGAAATCCGCCACCTCAAGACCCTGCACGCGTTGCGCGAAGCCGACAGCCTGGTCGAAGCCGCCGAACGCCTGCACCTGACGCAATCGGCGCTGTCCCACCAATTCAAAGAACTGGAAGAGCGCCTGGGCATGCCGCTGTTCGTGCGCAAAACCAAACCGTTGCGCTTTACCAGCGCCGGCTTGCGCCTGCTGCAACTGGCCGATGCCACCCTGCCCTTGTTGCGCGGCGCCGAGCGTGACATTGCGCGTTTGGCCGGTGGCACCGCCGGGCGCTTGCACATGGCGATCGAATGCCACAGCTGCTTCCAGTGGCTGATGCCGACCATCGACCAGTTCCGCGATGCCTGGCCGGAAGTCGAACTGGACCTGGCCTCAGGCTTTGCCTTCGCGCCGCTGCCAGCCCTGGCCCGTGGCGACCTGGACCTGGTGGTGACCTCCGACCCGCTGGAACTGCCGGGCATCACCTATGTGCCCTTGTTTACCTACGAAGCCATGTTGGCCGTGGCCAACCAGCATGCGCTGGCGAACAAGTCGTACATCGTGCCGCAAGACTTGCTCAGCGAAACCCTGATCACCTACCCGGTTGAGCGCGACCGCCTGGACATTTTCACGCGCTTCCTGGAACCGGCCGACGTGGAGCCGGCCCAGGTGCGCACCTCGGAGCTGACGGTGATGATGATGCAATTGGTCGCCAGCGGCCGTGGCGTGTGCGGCATGCCCCATTGGGCGCTGCATGAATACAGCGCGCGTGGGTATGTGAAGGCCAAGCGTTTGGGCGAAAAAGGCTTGTTCGCGACGTTGTATGCGGGGATCCGTGCGGACATGCTGGATGCGCCGTATATGCGCGACTTCTTGCTGACGGCGAAAGACACGTCGTTTTCGACCTTGGATGGAGTCAGCGCCGTGCGTTAATCACGCACCAAGGTGAACACAATGAGGACTCTAATGTGGGAGCTGGCTTGCCTGCGATGCAGACACCTCGGTGTGTCAGGTACACAGAGTTGATGCTATCGCAGCCAGCTCCCACACAGAACTATGGTTCCCCTATGGAACTTCAGTCGCCTTTGAGTTCACGCCACATGTGGACCTTGTCGAAATACTCGATCCCCACCCGCACCGCCAACGGCTCCAGGCCGTATTGAATAAAACCGCAGCGCTGGTACAGCGCGAAGGCTGCGTCGTTGCCGGCGGTGACGGTCAGTTGGATCAGTTTGACGCCGGGCTGGCGTCGCGCGGCATCGAGCGCCGCCTCCAGCAACTCACGGCCCAGGCCCTTGCGCTGATAAGCCTCGGTCACGAACATGCCGAACAGCGTGACTTTGTGCCGGGCCTTTTCCCGGGGTTCGAAGGCCAGGCCGACAATCCCGGCCAAGGTGTCAGCCGCGAACGCGCCGAGTACCCGGTCCAACGGATTGTCCAGGCGCTTTTCCCACCAACTCATAGGCATCCGCGCGCGCTCGGCGACGCTGGAGGTAAACGCTTGCGGATAGGCGCCGTAGGCCTCAAGCATCAGCGCTCGATATGCCTCGGCGTCGTGGGCACCCAGTGGGCGAATCAGCATGCGGTGAGCGACTTTCGGTAAAACGGCAGGATCAAATCCCGCGTTAAAGGCGCCAGTTGCAAGCCGCCGTCACCGGCCGGGTCGATCCAGCGCACTTCTTCAATCTCGGCAGCGGGCGCTACCGGCACATCGATGTGCACCTGGAACAACTCGGCGTGCACCGTAAAACCCGGTTCGTTGGCGGCAGGCGCCGAGAAGTGGCCCAAGTACACGGCATCACTCGGTTTGATACACAGGTTCAGTTCTTCGTACAGCTCACGGGCCAGCGCCTCGGCGGGTTGCTCACCGGCGTCGATCTTGCCGCCGGGCTGCATGAACGCCTGGGTGCCACGTTTGCGTACCAGCAGGGTTTGACCGTCGCTGCCGATCAGCAGGGCGGCGGCGATTCGAATAGTGGAAATGCTCATGAAAGGATCGGTGTCTCTTCAGGTTGTTTGATAAATACGCTGTATTTCGCGCCTTCCATCGCCTCGAACGCAATCAGCTTGTCCACCAGCGGCAGATTCAACACCTTGCCGGCGTTAAGCAACAGCATGCCGTTATCGGCATTGAGGTTGCGGGCCAGCACCATGCCGGCTTCCAGCTCTCGGGTGGAGAGGACCTTGACGCTGGGGTCGCCCAAGGTCACATCGCTGAGGAAGGCCGCGCAGGCCTGCACGAAGTCTTCCACCAGCTCCGGATCGTAAAGGCGACCGGCGTACTTGCGGATATACAGCAACGCTTCGTCGCTGTTCAGATGCCGTTCAAGGATCAAGCCTTTTTGCAGTTCGATGAAGTCCACTGCCAGTTTAAGCAAGCGCGAGCCGGGCGGGATCGCATCGCCCTTGAGGTGATCGGGAAACCCTGTACCGTCCCAACGCTCCTGGTGGTGGCGAATGATCCGCGCCGCATCCTTCATCGGTTCCAGGGTCATCAGCAGCGATTCGCTCTGGGTCGGGTACTCGCGATACAGACCACGGTCGGTGCTGTGCAGCTTGTCCGACGGCGCAACCATCATGCTGTCGCTCCAGCTCAGCTTGCCAATGTTGTACAGCGCAGCGGCCATGGTCAGGTCGCGGGTGCTGGCTTCGTCGATGGACTGGGCCGCGCAGTAGACCCGGATCAGTTCGATCAAGGCGCGGTTGGTCTGTTTGTCCTTGGGCAAGCGCAGGTTGGCCAACAGCGAAAACACTTCGGTACCGGTCACGTAGCTGCGCTTGAGCTCTTCGTAGGCCAGATCGAGCATGTCGGCGGTCTGTTGCAGCTCGCTGGTACGGGCTGCCACGCGCTTTTCCAGGTTGGCGTTCAACACCTTGAGCTGATCGTTCTGCTCATGGGCCAGGCGCTCCAGGCGCTGATGCTCCAGGGCCTGGCGCAACACCAGCGGCAGTTCTTCGTCATTCCAGGGTTTGCTGATGTAACGGTGAATCTGCCCTTCGTTGATCGCCTTGATGATCGTCGCAAGGTCAGCATAGCCGGTCAACAGGATGCGGCTGGTGGCCGGGTACAGCCGGTGGACTTCAGCCAGCAACTGCGCGCCGTCCATGCCGGGCATGCGCGCGTCGCTCATCACCAGGTCGATGGGCTGGGCCGCCATGATCTCCAGGGCCTGGGCGCCGCTGCCGGCGAGTACGACATTGAAGGGTTGGCCGCGCAACAGGCGGCGCAGGCTGTTGAGGATCGATTCTTCATCATCAACCAGCAGAATCGTGGGTGGGGTCGCAAGCTGTTCATCCATGGTTACTGCGCCTTAAAAATAAACGTAATAGAGCTAAATTGAACCCTGGTATCCCGCCGCGTTTCTGCGCTTGATGCACGCAGCCACGCCGCTGATTTGACGCCAACTTGCCGTCGATTTCAAGGGAACTCAACTATGCTGTCTCAACCGGTACGTACTCCTCCCGGATGTCAAACCAAGGAAGGAAGTGTTATGCCATCAACCCTGTTGCCAATGCAGAGTGCGCCATGAACCCGGATTCAGGGCGGGCCAACCGACGCATTCTGATCGTGGATGACACCGCCTCTATCCACGAAGATTTCCGCAAGATTCTGTGCGCCAATCCCAACGATGCCCCCTCACTGGACAGCCTGAAGAAGCCCTGTTCGGCACCGCGGCGCCGGTGCGCCAGGCGTTTTTGCTGGATTCGGCCTATCAGGGCCAGGAGGCCCTTGCCCTGGTGAACAAAGCCCTGGCGGACGGTGCGCCCTACGCCATGGTGTTTATCGACATGCGCATGCCGCCCGGCTGGGATGGCCTGCACACCATCGAACAGTTGTGGAACGTCGACCCCAACCTGCAGATTGCCCTGTGCACCGCCTACTCCGATTACTCCTTTGAGGCCATCGAAGCGCGATTGAAGTACAACGACCAGCTACTGATCCTGAAAAAACCCTTTGACCACCTGGAAATCCGCCAGATGGCCAGCGCCCTGACCTGGAAATGGCAGCTCGCCCAAGACCTCGCCCTCAAGGTACTGGGCCTGGAGCGCACCATTGAAGAACGCGTGCAGGAACTGCTCAAAGTGTCGCACCTGTTGCAATACGACGCACTCACGCAGTTGCCCAACAGCACGTTGCTGGGTGACCGCCTGACCCAGGCCATCGCCTTGGGCCGACGGCATGACACACAACTGGCGGTGATATTTATCGGGCTCGACCGCTTCAAGCGCATCAACAATGCCTTGGGGTATCCGGCGGGCGACGAGGTGCTCCAGCAGGTCAGCCAGAGCCTGGTGGCGACGGTGCGAGACTCGGATTCAGTGTTTCGCTACGGGGCCGACGAGTTTGTGATTCTGCTCAACGATATCCAGCACCCGCAACAAACCCAGCATATTGCGCAAAAGTTGCTCACGGCCGTGCGCACAACCCGCCACGTCGCCGGGCACGACCTGAGCGTCACCGCCAGCCTGGGCATCAGTATTTACCCCAATGACAGCAGCACGGCGGTGGAACTGATCAAACATGCCGAAACCGCCATGCACACCAGCAAGGAGCGCGGCCCGGGTGACTTCAGCTTTTATACCGAGACCATGAACCTGCGCGCGCAACACCAGCAAGGCCTGGAAAGCGCGATCCGCCAGGCCCTGGAGCGTGACGAGTTCGTGCTGCACTACCAACCGAAACTGGAATTGAAAACCGGCAAAATCGTCGGTGCCGAAGCCTTGATACGTTGGTTTGCGCCGCGCTCCGGATGGGTCAGTCCGTCTGAGTTCATTCCGGTGGCCGAAGACAGTGGGCTGATAGTGCCCTTGACCCAGTGGGTGCTGCGCCGGGCCTGCGAGCAAGGGCAAGCCTGGCGCGCCATGGGCTTGAGCCCGTTGTGCATCTCGGTGAACGTCTCGGCCATCGACTTTCGCCAGCGGGACTTTACCGACAACCTGGCCGAGATACTCACACAGACCGGCCTGCCGCCTGCCCAATTGGAGTTGGAAATCACCGAAAGCGTGTTGATGCAGAATGTCGACGACACCGTCACCACCTTGAACACCATCAAGGCCATGGGCGTGCGTCTGGCCCTGGATGACTTCGGCACCGGTTATTCCAGCCTCAGCTACCTGCGGCGCTTTTCCATCGACGTGCTGAAAATCGACCAATCTTTCGTACGCGGCATGAGCGTAAATAGCCAGGACGCGCAACTGATCAGCGCTATCATCGGCATGGGCAAAAGTCTGAACATGAGCATCATTGCCGAAGGCGTGGAGACGATCGAACAACTGAACTTCCTGCAAGCTCAGCGGTGCGAAGAAGGCCAGGGTTTTCTATTCAGCAAAGCCGTACCCCCAAAGGATTTTGCGCAGTTGATGCAAGCCGGTCACCCTGCCCTGATGCCCGATCAATAGCCGATTGCAAGGAGTGCTCGCTTGAGCGAAGTATCAACCCAAGGGCTCATTTTCACCTTATGGTTAGGCGCGAGTCTGCCACTGGCAGCCGCACCGCTGGACGAGGCACTCAAACCCTTGCCGGACGTGCCGACGCTGGACCCGGCCAAAGTCGAACTGGGCCGGCAACTGTTCAATGAGCCGCGCCTGTCAGCCAACAACACCCTGTCCTGCGCCAGTTGCCATCGCCTGGCGTCCGGCGGCGCCGACGACAAGCCGTTTTCGATCGGTTTTGACGGCAAACCGGTAGAGGTCAACACCCCATCGGTGTTCAACGCCAGCCTGAATTTCAAACAATTCTGGAATGGTCGTGTCGACACGCTGGAGGCGCAAGTCGAACACGTGGTCACCAGCACGGCAGAAATGGGCAGCGACTGGAAAACCGTGGTGCAGAACCTCGCCGCCGTGCCCGCCTACCAGAACGCATTCCAGCGGACCTATCCCGATGGGGTCACCGCAGCCAATGTGCAAAACGCCCTGGCCACCTATGAGCGCACGCTGCTCACGCCCGACTCACGGTTTGACCAATACTTGAAGGGCAATACGGAGATCCTGACCCTCAAGGAAAAGTACGGCTACCAGCGTTTCAAAGATTACGGCTGTATAGCCTGCCACCAGGGTGTGAACATCGGCGGCAACATGTTTCAAAAATTCGGCGTGATGGCTGACTACTTCAAGGACCGCGGCAACCCGGTCGAGTCGGACCTGGGGCGTTACCTGTTGACCAAGGATGAAGAGGACCGCTATGTGTTCAAGGTGCCCAGCCTGCGTAATGTGGCGGTCACCGCGCCCTACTTTCACGACGCTTCGGCCAAGAGCCTGGAAGAGGCTGTGGACGTGATGTTCAAGTATCAGCTGGGGCGCACTCCGACCCAGGAAGACAAGGACCTGATCATCCTGTTTCTCAAGACCCTGACTGGCCAATGGGCGGGCAAGCCGTTATGAGCCGACTGCCGAGCCTGTCCCGCCGCCGTATCAGTCAGCTGTTGCTGGGGTTGATGACCCTGCTGCTGGCCTCGACCCTGGTCTTTTTGTACCTCATGTCCTCCCGCGACCAAACAGCCAGCTACACCCAGTCACGGGACCTGATCCGCCAGCTCCAGCAACTCAACGCACAATGGGACAGCGAAGTGCTCAAGGCCCGGATTGCGATTACCCACAACTACGATCCGCTGGTGACACCGCTCACCGAAATGACGCGTATATGGGCCGAACTTAGCAGCCGCAGCACCTACCACAACAGCGTCGACCTGCCCCGTTGGCGCACCATCCAGCTAGCGTATGAAACCGCCATCCAGGAAAAGGCGCGGCTGGTAGACCGGTTCAAATCCCACAATGCGGTGCTGCGCAACTCGCTGGCATTTCTGCCGACCGCTGAAGACGATATCCAGGCCCAGTTCAATCGTGTTGACGATGGAGGGCGGCTGCAACTGCAAAGCGTGGCCACCGACACCTACGACCTGCTGCTCAGCAGCCTGGAGTTCGCCCAGGTCACCAGCGACGACCGCGCCGCCGATATTCTGGTGGGCCTGGGCAAACTGGAAATTAACAAGGAACGCCTGCCCATTGAGTTCCAGGCCCCGGTCGAGATCCTCAGCAACCACATTTCGCTGATCCTGCGCGAGCAACCGGTGGTCAACAGCCTCCTCGAACGAATTGCCGCAGTGCCCGTGGCCGAGCGCCTGGATGACTTGACCACCCACCTCAACCAGGACCAGCAGGCGGCCGACCTCATTGATCATCAATACCACCGCTACCTGTTGATTTTCTCAACCTTGCTGGTGGTGTTGCTGCTGTACCTGGCGGTACGCCTGTTGCGCAGTTTCGCCGAGATCAACCGGATCAATCGTGCCTTGCAGGCCGCCAACGAAACCCTGGAACAAAGGGTGGAGCGGCGCACGCAACAGCTCAAGGACGCCCAGAGCGAGCTGATGGACAGCGCCCGCCAGGCGGGCATGGCGGAAATCGCCACGAACGTGCTGCACAACGTCGGCAACGTGCTCAACAGTGTGAACATTTCCGCCGACCTGGTGGGGCGCAAATTGCGCAACAGCAAGGCCCAGGGCCTGGGCAAAGCCATGCAATTGATCAACGCGCATCAGGGCGACCTGGGCACCTTCCTCAGCGAGGATGAAAAGGGCAAGTTGCTGCCGGGCTACCTGAACCAATTGGTCGAAGCGATTGCAGTCGAACAGCAAGACATGAGCGAGGAACTGACGCAACTGAGCAAAAGCGTTGACCACATCAAGGACATCGTCTCGACCCAGCAATCCTATGCCGGCGCCTCCACACTGCTCGAACCCGTCAACATCAGCGCGTTGATGGAAGACGCCCTGCGCATGAACGCCGGCGCTTTGAGCCGTCATCACGTCACGGTGGTCAAGGAGTACGCGCAAGTACCGGAGATTCTGGGCGACAAACACCGGCTATTGCTGATCATGGTCAACCTGATCAGCAACGCCAAGTACGCCATGTCCAACCTCAGTGACCGGCCACGGCAAATGACCCTGACCGTGCAACCGGCGGCTGAAGAGACGCTGAAAATCAGTGTAAGGGACGATGGCGAGGGCATACCCGCCGAGAACATGACCCGGATATTCACCCACGGCTTCACCACGCGCAAAGAAGGCCACGGCTTCGGCCTGCACAGCTGCGCCCTGGCCGCTGTGGAAATGCACGGCCAACTCAGCGCCCACAGCGATGGGCCAGGCCTTGGCGCAGTGTTCACCTTGACGATTCCTCTTACCCTTGCCGGAACTGCCCCATGAACCAGACTCCCAACCGGCGCATTCTGTTGATTGATGACACACCGTCAATTCATGAAGACTTTCGCAAGATTCTGATGCCGAGCGTGGCCGCCAACCCTGCACTGGACGACCTGGAGTCAGCGCTGTTCGGCGCCGCCGCCACGCCTCAGGCTCAGGTATTTGACCTGCATTCGGCGTACGGCGGCGAAGAAGGCCTGGGCTTGCTGACCACGGCCATGGCAGAACAACGGCCCTATGCGCTGGCTTTTGTGGACATGCGCATGCCCCAGGGCTGGGACGGTGCGAAGACCATCGAGGCATTGTGGAAGGTCGACCCCGACCTGCAAGTGGTGGTGTGCACCGCGTACTCGGATTACTCCTGGGAGGACCTGCTCTTTCGCCTGCACGCCCATGACCGCTTGCTGATCCTGAAAAAACCCTTCGACAACATTGAGGTCCAGCAAATGGCCAACACCTTGGCCAACAAGTGGGACATGGCCCGTCGCGCCGCCATGCAAACCTCCCATCTGGAACAGCTGGTGGAACAACGTACCCAGGCGCTGCAACTGGAAATCGACGAGCGCAAGCACTTGGAAAGCCAGCTGGTGCAGTCGGAAAAGCTCGCGTCGCTGGGTCAGCTTGCCGCTGGTGTCGCCCATGAGATCAACAACCCGGTAGGCTTCATTTCGTCCAACCTCAGCACCCTCGATGGCTACTTCAACCAGCTGCAACAGATGCTTGAAGCTTATCGACACAGCGAGGAAATAATCGCTTCGCAACCACAGCGCGACCAGCTAAAGGCTTTGCGCACGACGTTGGAGCTGGACTTTCTCAAGGAGGACATCCCGATCCTGATCCGCGAATCCAAGGATGGCATTGGCCGCGTGGTGCAAATCGTCAAAGACCTGAAAAATTTTTCGCGGGTGGACAACGACCAGACCTGGCAATTCACCAATCTGCAACAAGGCATTGATTCGACGCTGAACATCGTCGCCAGCGAACTGAAGTACAGGGCTGATGTGGTCAAGCACTACATGCCGCTGCCGGACATAGAGTGCCTGGCGTCGCAGCTCAATCAAGTGGTGATGAATCTGGTAATCAATGCCGCACAAGCCATGGGCCCGGAACGCGGGACCATTACCATCAGCAACGGCGTGGAAGGTGAGAACATCTGGCTGGAAGTGGCGGACGACGGCTGTGGCATTGCGCCGGAAACCGTGCAGAAGATTTTCGACCCCTTTTTCACCACCAAACCCGTCGGCGAAGGCACTGGCCTGGGGTTGTCACTCTCCTACGGCATCGTCAAGAAACACCAGGGCTCAATCTCGGTCAGCAGTGAGTTGGGCAAGGGCACAACCTTTCGGGTGGTGCTGCCGATTCGGCAAACGGCGGCGTAGGGCACGCCGCCGAGTCGGGGTTATGCATCCGCCTTTTTTGGGCTCGACCCAAACGAAGCGAAACGCTTGTTGAAGCCGGCGATCCGGCCTTCGACCTGGGTCTTGCGCTGCTGGCCGGTGTAGATCGGGTGCGAGGCGCTGGACACATCAAGCGGGATATACGGGTAAGTGTTGCCGTCACTGTGTGTATGGGTGCGGTCGCTGTCGGCGGTGGAGCCGATCAGGAAGAACGCGTCTGCGGCGGTGTCGTGGAACAGCACAGTGCGGTAGTCGGGATGGATACCAGCTTTCATAAGGCCTCCGGGGCGTATGGGTGCAACTCAAGTGTTATACAGTAACACAAATCATGCACCCAAACGAGAACCGATTGCAATAAGAATAGGCCGACTGCTTCTATGCCGCTTCCTGGAAGTCTATTTCCGGGGGTTGTTTCGAGAAACCGCGTGTGAGAAAGCCCAGGTACACCAGGCCAATCGCCAACCACACCGCGCCCAGGTAAATCGCCAGGTGATCAAGGCTGACCATCAGCCACACGTCCGCGAGCAAGCCGATGGTCGGGAATACCAGGAACAGGATCAGCTCACGCACACCGCGCTGTTTGGCGCCGATCCAGTAGTGAAAGATCACCGACAGGTTCACCAGGCTGAACGCCAGGAACGCACCGAAGTTGATGAACGAAGTTGAGGTGGTCACGTCGAGCTTCAACGCCAGCAAGGCCACCACCGCACACAACAGGATGCTGTTGACCGGCGTGCCGAAGCGCGCATGCAAGGTGCCGAAGAACGACTTGGGCAACACACCGTCACGGCCCATGGCAAACAACAGCCGCGAACCGCTGGCCTGGGCCGACAGCCCCGAGGCGAACTGGCCGACGATCAGGCCGATCAGGAAGATCGACACAAACAGGTCACCGCCCACGTTGCGGGCAATCTCATAGGCCGCCGAGTCCACATCGGCAAACTCAAACGACGGGTGCGCGATCTGCACGAAGTACGACACACCGACGAAGATCAGCCCGCCGATCAAGGTGATCAGCATGATCGCCCGTGGGATGGTGCGGCGTGGGTCGCGGGTTTCTTCGGTGAGGGTACTGACCGCGTCAAAGCCCAGGAACGAATAACAGGCGATGGCCGCGCCGCTCATGATCAATGGCATGTGCATCTGGCCGTTGAAGAACGGGGCAAGCGTCCACAGTGGCTTGCTCGCGTCACCGCCGATGTAGTGGATGCACAGCGCGACGAATGCGATCAGCACCAGAAATTGCACCAGCATCAGCAGCGCGTTGATGCCGTTGGCGAGCTTCAACCCGATGATATTGATTGCCGTGGTGATACCGATAAAGGCCAGCACCCACACCCACTGCGGCACCGCCGGGAACGCCGAATGCAGGTACGCAGCGCCGATCAGCCAGATGGCCATGGGCAAGAACAGGTAGTCGAGCAACACCGCCCAACCGGCGATAAAGCCCAGCTTGGGGCTGATGGCCTTGCGCACATAGCTGTAGGCGGAACCGGCCACCGGGAATGCCGAGGCCATGCGCCCGTAGCTCATGGCGGTAAAGAACATCGCCACCAGGGCCGCCAGGTACGCGGCCGGGACCATACCGCCGGTGGATTGCGCGAGGATGCCGAAGGTGCCGAGCACAATGATCGGCGTCATATAGGCGATGCCAAACAGCACCACCGACCCTAACGACAGGGTGCGTTGCAAACGAGCCATGAGCGATTCTCCGCTGATTTATTAGATTTATGGCAGAACTGAAGTCGGTGAAGCGCAAACTATTTTTATGAATGATGTCGCTTTTGTGTAGAAGGCTTTTTTGTGGCGAGCGGGCTTGCCCCGCGTTGGGCTGCGTAGCATCCCCAATAAAGCCAACGCTTTTTCCCAGTTAAATCACGGTCGCAGGGTTTGGGGCCGCTTCGCGCCCCAACGCGGGGCAAGCCCGCTCGCCACAGCAAGCTCCCTCGCCACTAGGGGCCAGTCTTAAACGTGGGGGATCAGCAATTCGCGCGTCCCATCGCTGCGCTCAATCACCTCGCCGGGCAATTTCAAGCGCTGGTCATCCAGGTAGCGGTAGTCCTTGCGAGCCGCCACCAATTGGTCAAGATCCAGCTCGACGGTGAATTGCCCTTCCTCACGCCCCGCTTCAAACAGCAAGGTGCCGATCGGGTCCACCAGGGCGCTGCCACCGGCGAACAACAGGTCGTCGTCGCCCTCTTCGACCCGGTTGACCATCAGCGCAAACGCCTGGTTTTCCTGGGCGCGGGCCATGATCGCGGTGCGGTGCGTGGGGCCGTAAGGGTCCATGTTGCCGTTGGTGACGATCAGCAGTTCGGCACCCAGTTGCGCCAGGGCGCGGGCGGTTTCCGGGAACTCGATGTCGTAGCAAATCAGCAGGCCGACGCGCACGCCGTTCCACAGGCATGTGGCGTAACGATCACCAGCGGTGAACACGCCGCGATCCGAAGCCCACAGATGCGTCTTGCGATAACGCAGGGCGATGCCCTCGGGGGTGATCAGCAAGGTGGTGTTATAGAACTGGCCACCGTCGTGTTCGGCCATGCCGATGACCACGGCGATATTGCGCGCACGGGCCGCCTGGATAACCGCTTGTACGGTGGGGCCGTCTACCGGCTCGGCGATAGTGGCGACGGTCTCGGCCGACGGGAAGCCCATCAGGTGGGTTTCCGGGAAGACGATCAGTTGCGTGTCGGCGGCGCACGCAGCTATGGCCGCCAAGGCGCGCTCAAGGTTGTAAGCTGTACCGTTATCGCGGCCTGCCAATTGGGCAAATTCGACCTTCATGGGTATTCCTTGTTCTTTATCCGTGTCGCAGTATGCGCAGCCAACACCGGCCAGGGAATTACGCGGCCGAGGTAACCCGATAGGGGTAGATTGATGAGCATGACGCTGCAAGACATCGCCTGGCACCGTTCGGTGGGGCAAATGATAGACGCCCTGGACCAGCCCAATTTCTGGACCCAGCTTGTGCGGCTGTTGGACCAATACGTGCCGTCCGACAGTTGGGTGGCCTTGCTGTTCAGCAGTCAGCACCGCCCGCTGGTGTTCGCCGAATCCCCGGGCGCCGATGGCACGCCGGACCCTCTGTTCCAGGACTACCTCAACGGCCTGTACCTGCTCGACCCGTTCTACATCGCCAGCCGCGAACACGCGCGCACCGGCCTGTTGCGCCTGGCAGACGTGGCGCCGGAGCATTTCGAGCTGACCGAGTACTACCAGCGCTACTTTCGCCTGAACGTGGTGGCCGATGAAATACAGTTCAATTACCACCTGCCGGACGGGCGCACCCTGTGCCTGTCGCTGGGTTCGAAACAGCGTTTTGACCCACAGCAAATTGCCCTGCTGTCACTGATCCAGCCGTGGGTGGTGAGCCTGCTGCGCCAGCGCCTGCCCCATGAACTGAACCAGGTGAGCGCGCCGCAACCGCCGATTCAAAATGATGGCTGGGGCGCACAACTCACCGCCCGTGAGCTGGACGTAGGCCGTTTGATGCTCAGCGGTTGCTCCAGCAAGGAGATCGCCCGCAAGCTGGAAATCTCTGTTGAAACCGTAAAAGTCCATAAGAAACACATGTACAGCAAGCTGGGGATCAAATCCCAGTCGGAGCTGTTCTCGATCTTTCTTCAGGCGCAAAACGCCTGACCGTTTGTCTGAAACCGTTGATGAACTGTTATTTCTGACAGTAGCTGGGTTTGCCTGCGCGCTGAACACTTATGTGCATATTTCGGCCAGCGTTGATACCCATGTCTACTCGCCTCTTGATGCTATTACTGAGCTTTTTGGCCTTGGCAGCAACCGCCCAGGATGATGTTGTCGAACGCCTACTGGCGCAAATGACGCCGGAGGAAAAAGTCGCCCAACTCAGCCTGCTCGGCATCAAGGAAACACCGACCGGCACTGTCGTTGATCAAAACGGCTTGGAAGAACGGCCAACGATAACCGTCGGTTCTGTCATCGGAGCCTACGGTGCCGACCTGACTCGCCAGCTGCAAAAACAGGCGGTACAAGGTTCGCGCTTACATATACCGCTGTTGTTTACCCTCGATGTCATTCATGGCTTTCGCACCGTGTTCCCGGTGCCACTGGCGGAGGCTGCGGCCTGGGACGCTCAACTGACGCAACGAAGTGCCCGCGCGTTAGCTGTTGAAGCCACCGCCAGCGGTGTGCACTGGACCTACGCTCCCGTAGTCGACATAGCGCGTGACCCACGTTGGGGACGCGTGGTGGAGGGTGCTGGTGAAGACCCGTTTCTCGGCTCGATCCTGGCGGCTGCGCGGGTGCGCGGTTTTCACGGCTCAGGCCGGCCTGACAACTCGTACATGATGGCTACCGCTAAACACTTTGTTGCCTATGGGGCTGGCGAGGGCGGGCGGGATTACAACGTCGCCGATCTGTCGGAACGAACCTTGATGGAGGTCTACCTGCCCCCTTTCCAGGCGGCCGTAGCCGCGGGCGTTGACGCAATCATGCCCGCCTTCAACGAGGTCGCCGCCACGCCCATGAACAGCAACAAGGCCCTACTGACAGGGCTGTTGCGTCAGAAGTTGGGCTTCACCGGTATTATCGTCAGCGATTACTCCGCCGTAGAGGAACTGATTCAGCACGGCATCGCCCGCACCCCATCGGATGCGGCATGGTTAAGCTTTAACGCTGGCATCAATATTGAAATGGCCAGCCAGACTTACCGGCAACACCTGCCGACGCTCCTACGCAACGGCCAGGTTTCAATGGCAGACGTGGATGAAGCCGTGCGCCGCGTACTCAAGGCCAAGCAGCGCCTGGGACTGTTTGAAGACCCTTACCGCTACAGTGACCCGATCCGCGAAGCCAATAGCGCGAATATACCGCAGCATCGTGCTTTGGCCCGTGAGGCGGGGCAAAAGTCTATCGTATTGTTGAAAAACAGCGGTCAATTACTGCCTCTGTCAAAGAAACTGCGCCGGTTGCTGGTGGTCGGCAGCCTGGCCAAAGATGCCGCCGCCACGCTCGGCCCGGCGTCCTGGCCAGGCACCCCCATCGGCGCGGTAACAGTCCTGCAAGGCATACAGAACGCCGTCTCCACCGACACCGACGTAACCTACCTGCCCGGCGCCTCCCCCAGCAGCGCCGACACCCAAGGTATCGCAGCCGCCGAAAAAGCCGCCCGCGACGTCGACGTAGTGGTCGCCGTACTGGGCGAAAATGCCGAGTACAGCGGCGAAGGTCAGAGCCGCGCCGAACTTGGCTTGCCCGGCGGCCAGGATGCGCTATTGCGCGCGCTTCTGGACACCGGAAGACCCGTGGTAGTCATCCTGATGAACGGCCGCCCATTGGTGTTCACGCAGCCCCTTCAACAGGCGCCTGCATTGCTTGAAACCTGGTTTCTCGGCAGCGAAATGGGGCATGCCGTGGCGGATGTGTTGTTTGGCGATGTCAACCCCAGCGGCAAATTGCCGATCACCTTCCCACGCAGCATCGGGCAGGTCCCCCTTTACTACGCACACAAAAATACTGGCCGCCCCAACAGCAATATCGACGGTTCGCCGTCCGGCTATCGCTCCAACTACATGGACATCAATGACACGCCAGCCTATCCATTTGGCTTCGGCTTGAGCTACACGACGTTCAGCTACTCAACGCCCAAACTGAGTAGCACCCGGCTTGAGTCCACCCAAACCCTGACCGTCGAGGTCACCGTCACCAACACCGGCAAGCGTGCCGGCGATGAAATCGCCCAGTTGTACCTGCGCGATGACGTCGCCAGTGTGACCCGCCCGGTCCGACAGCTGCGCGGGTTTAGCAAAGTGCACCTGGCCCCCGGCGAGGCGCAGAGCGTGACTTTCACCCTCGATCAAGAGGACTTCGCCTTGCTGGATATGAACCTCTCGCCAGTGGTCGAAGCGGGCACCTTTACCGTCTTCGTCGGGGCCGACTCGACCGCCACCCAACAGGCGCAATTCGACGTCACCGATAGCCGCCAGTTGTCTATTCCGGGCCAGTCTGTCCCACAGGTGCAGCCAAACTGATTATTCCCACAGGTTGTCTATGGTTTCCGTACAGGCGCAGAATGCCCGATCGACCTATAGAGTTGAACCTGAGGAAAAACCGTATGAGCCTGTCGTTGCTAAGCCGTTACGCCTTCTTTGCCGTGTGCGTCATTTTCACCCTCGCCAGCCTTCCGTTTATCGAACATGAATGGCTGTGGCCTATCACCGTGGTCACCGGCATCCTCAGCCTGATCGGCGTTTTCGACCTGCTGCAAAGCCCCCACGCGGTGCGCCGCAACTACCCGATCCTGGGCAATATCCGTTACCTGGTGGAAGCCATTCGCCCGGAGATCCGCCAGTACCTGCTCGAATCCGACAGCGACGCCCTGCCCTTCTCCCGGGCTCAGCGCTCGCTGGTTTACTCGCGCGCCAAAAACGAAACCGCCGACAAGCCGTTCGGTACCCTGATCGACGTGTACCAGTCGGGCTTCGAGTTTATCGGCCACTCCATGCGACCGGCGCCGCTCAGCGACCCCAGCGCCTTTCGCGTGATGGTCGGCGGCCCGCAGTGCACGCAACCTTACTCGGCCTCGGTCTTCAACATCTCGGCGATGAGCTTCGGCTCGCTGAGCGCCAATGCGATTCGCGCGTTGAACCAAGGCGCCAAGCTCGGCAACTTTGCCCATGACACCGGCGAAGGCAGCATCAGCCCCTACCACCGCGAAAACGGCGGCGACCTGACTTGGGAACTGGGCAGCGGTTACTTTGGCTGCCGCACCAGCGACGGCCGTTTCGACCCGGAGCGCTTTGCCGTACAGGCACAGAACCCGCAAGTGCGCATGATCGAAATCAAAATGAGCCAGGGTGCCAAACCCGGCCATGGCGGGATTCTGCCCAAGCACAAAGTCACCCAGGAAATTGCTGAGACACGCGGCATCATGATGGGCGAAGACTGCATCTCGCCATCGCGCCACAGCGCGTTTTCCACACCGATCGAGATGATGCAGTTCATCGCGCAATTGCGTGAACTGTCCGGCGGCAAACCGGTGGGTTTCAAGTTCTGCCTCGGCCACCCGTGGGAGTTCATGGGCATCGCCAAGGCCATGCTCGAGACCGGCATCCTCCCGGACTTTATCGTGGTCGACGGCAAGGAAGGCGGCACCGGCGCCGCGCCGGTGGAGTTCACCGACCATATCGGCGTGCCGCTGCGTGAAGGCCTGCTGTTTGTGCATAACACCCTGGTGGGCCTGAACCTGCGCGACAAGATCAAGCTGGGCGCCAGCGGCAAAATCGTCAGCGCCTTCGATATCGCCAGCGTGCTGGCCATCGGCGCCGACTGGGCCAACTCGGCGCGCGGCTTTATGTTCGCCATCGGCTGCATCCAGTCGCAAAGCTGCCACACCAACAAATGCCCGACGGGCGTCGCCACCCAAGACCCGCTGCGCCAGCGTGCGCTGGTGGTGCCCGACAAAGCCCAGCGCGTGTTCAACTTCCACCGCAACACGCTGCACGCCTTGGCGGAAATGCTCGCTGCGGCCGGCCTGGATCATCCGTCGCAGTTGTCGGCCAAGCATTTGGTACGGCGCATGTCGGCAACCGAGATCAAACTGTTCTCGCAGCTGCATGTGTTCCTCAAGCCCGGCGAGTTGCTCACCGGCGAGGTGAACGGCGAGTTCTATTCGCGCATGTGGCAAATGGCACGGGCGGACAGTTTTGAGCCGCAGGAAGTCGCCGCTGCGTAAGGAATGCCTGCCATGTTGAAAGTCATCGCTGAAGATTTTATCCAGCCTGAACACTTGGACACCGTGCGCCCGTGGTACACCGAACTGGTGGAGAAAACCCGCCAGGAACCACTGTGCATCGCCTACGATCTGTTTATCGATCAAAAAGACCCGGGGCACTTCATCTTTATCGAGCAGTGGCCCGACCAGGCGGCGCTGGACGCTCATTGCCAGACCGAACACTTCACCCGGCTGGTGCCGAAAATCAACGAGTACCAGGCCAAGCCCTGTCGTGTCTTGCTGATGGACGCGTTCTGAAAACACCCACTCCCTGCTGAACCGGACCACCGACGGCATCGTTGAAACAAGGAGCCTCACATGCCGTTACTCGACTTCAGCGCCATTGCGGCGCAACTGCCCGACAGCTGGAAATCCGCACGCCTGGGCCAGGTCGGCCCAGCGCGGATCAAGGTGTTGCGTATGGATGACCAAGCTTATAAAGAGGAAACCCATGATTACAACGAGGGGTTATTGGTAGTCAGCGGCCAGTTGTGCCTGAGCATTGGCACCGAGCAAATACGCGTTGCTGCCGGCCAGATGTACCTCGTAGAAGCCGGCACTCCCCATGCTGTAAGCCCCGGCAGCCGGGGCACGTTGGTCATCATCGATGTATAGAGACATTCAGTAATACCCAGCCTTTGCAATTGCTTACAAATACCGCCAACCTGCGCGCGCCCGACGTGCGGCGTGTGACAACACGCGCATTCGCCTGTCATGACTTAAACCCCTGTTCAAGAGCCCGCTGCCATGCTGAACGGACGCGACCCGCGCATCGATTTTTTTCGGGGCTTGGCGTTGATCTTCATTTTCTGGGATCACGTCCCCCACAACCCACTCGGCCAGATCACCCTGCGCAATATCGGTTTCAGCGATGCCGCTGAAGTGTTTGTATTTCTTGCCGGTTATGCCTCAGTGCTGGCCTATGGCAAGGTCTTGCAACGCGAAGGCTACTGGATGGCCTGCCTGAAGATCCTGCGGCGCACCTGGGTGCTTTACGTGGTGCATATTTTCTTGCTGGCGATGCTGATGGGCATCGTGTTCTTCGCCAACAGCCATGTGGAAACCCGCGATCTGGTGCAGGAGATGGGCCTGACGCACTTTGTCACCCAACCACAGCAAGCGTTGGTGGATGAATTGCTGCTGCGCTTCAAGCCCAACCTGATGGACCCGTTGCCCTTGTATATCGTGCTGCTGGCCGGCCTGCCGCTGGTGTTGCCGTGGCTCTTGCGCAAAACCGGGTGGGTGGTGGCGGGGTCGATGGCGGTGTACCTGCTGGCGCCACACCTGGGTTGGAACCTGGCCGCGATTGCCGACGGGGTGTGGTACTTCAACCCGGTTACCTGGCAGTTCCTGTTCGTGCTGGGTGGCGCGGCGGCGATTCATGGGCAACAACCCCGCGCGCAGAACAATCGGCCACTGCTGCGGCAGCCGTTATTTATGATGGCCGCGACCTACGCATTGATGGCCGGCGTGATCACGATCGGCTGGCGCTGGCCCGAGGTGCATGACGCACTGATGCCGCACGCGCTCAGCGAACTGTTGTACCCGATCAGCAAGACCGACCTGTCGCCGGTGCGTCTGCTGCATTTTTTGGCCTTGGCCTATGTCACCGCCAAACTGTTGCCGGGGCGTGCCTGGACGCAAAACTGGCTGGCACAGCAGACCTGCCGGATGGGCCGCTTTTCGCTGGAAGTGTTCTGCCTTGGCGTGTTGTTGGCGCCGTTGGCGGACATGGTCAACGCCATGGCCGGCGATGCCTTTGCCATGCAAATTTTTACCGCGCTTGTGGGCGCTGGCTTGATGGCGATGTTGGGCGCCTGGCTGGAGTTCAACAAACGGCTGGACCAATCGACACGCATGGCCGCCGCCTGAAAACAAAAAGCCCCGATCAAGGGGCTTTTTGTTGTGCGCCAGGCCGTCAGGCTACGGAGCGTGCCGCCGCATTGGTCGGCTGCAACTTGAACACGTAATACAGCACGGTCAGCAGCACCAGAAACGCAGGCCCCACATACAGCGCCACCCGCGTATCCGGGAAGTACGCCATCAGGCCCACCACCAACACCAGGAACGCCAGCGCCAGATAGGAACTGACCGGGTACAGCCACATGCGGTATTTGAGGCCCGCCGCTTCGGCCGGGCTCAGGCCTTTGCGGAACTTGAGCTGGGCCAGCAGGATCATCAGCCAGGTCCAGATCGCGCCGAAGGTGGCGATGGAGGTTACCCAGACAAATACCTGGTCAGGTACCAGGTAGTTGAGCAACACGCCCAGCAGCAGGGCAAAGATCGACAGCAGCAGCGCCTTGCGCGGTACGCCATTGCTGGAGGTGGTGCCGAAAGCCGCCGGCGCCTGGCCGTTCTGCGCCAGGCTGTAGAGCATGCGCCCGGTGCTGAAGATGCCGCCGTTGCAGGACGACAGCGCGGCGGTGATCACCACGAAATTGATGATGCCTGCGGCGGTCTTGATGCCCAAACGTTCAAAGGTCATCACGAACGGGCTGCCCTGGGTGCCGATTTCGTTCCACGGGTAGATCGACAGGATCACGAACAGCGCACCGACGTAGAACAGCAGGATGCGCCAGAACACCGAGCCGATGGCGCTTGGAATAGTCTTCTGCGGGTTGCGTGCTTCACCGGCGGTCAGGCCGATCATCTCGACGCCCAGGTAGGCGAACATCACCATCTGCAAGGACATCAACACGCCCTGCACGCCATTGGGCATGAAGCCGCCGTGAGCCCACAGGTTGGAAATACCCAAGGCCACACCGTCGTTACCGAAGCCGAATGCAATGATGCCGACGCCGCCGATCACCATGGCAATAATCGTGACGATCTTGATCAGCGCAAACCAGAACTCGAACTCACCAAAGGCTTTGACGGCGATCAGGTTGATCGTGCCCATGCTGATCAGCGCCGCCAGGGCCCAGATCCAGCGCGGCGTGTCGGGGAACCAGACACCCATGTACACCGCCACGGCGGTGATTTCCGCGACACAGGTCACCAGCCACAGGAACCAATAGTTCCAACCTGTGAGAAAGCCCGCCAACGGGCCGAGGTAATCCTGGGCATAACGGCTGAACGAGCCGGCTACCGGGTTGTGCACGGCCATCTCACCAAGGGCGCGCATGATCACCAGAATGGCCAGGCCGCCGATGATGTAGGAGAGCATGATTGCCGGGCCGGCCATCTCGATGGCCTTGGCCGAACCGAGGAACAGGCCCACACCGATGCAGGCGCCGAGCGCCATCAAACGGATGTGTCGTTCACCCAGTTCACGTTTGAGCGGGCCGCCTTGAGCGGTCTCGCCAGGGGGCAGTGGTTTGCCGACAGGCATAGGGAAACAACCTCATTTTGTTATTGGATTGTCCGTCGAGTTTCCGGGGCCAGGCCGGTAAGCCTGTGCCCTTGTTGAAACCGGGGCCGCCTCATGGACGGGCCCTTCTTGCCGGGCAAGATCAGCGGGACGTGCAGTATAAAAAGCCGGGACCAGGGTCTTTCACTATAAAAACCATGCAATTCAGTGAAAGACCCGGCTAAAAAGCCACTTTACAGGAGCATATTACCTGCGCTGAGCGACAAAACGTCGCAACCCACCCTGCATTCACACGCCATCCAAGAAGATTCCGACTACCCAACCACAATTCCCTCACACCTGTCGCCCAGCGACTAAGCTTCAGGCAAGTCCGATCAATCTGCGTGCAGGATCAATCGACTATGGGCGCACTGTGGCAAACCGAATCGACCAAGGCTGCGAAATTACAAGGCAGTTCGGACCCAGCGCCTTTACCCAAAAATAAACCCAGGCCCCGTTACATACGTCGCCTGTTCTGGCTGATTGTGTTGATGGTGGTGATTGCGCTGGGGTTCGCCGCCGCCAAAGAGATACGCACATCCGCACTGCAAGCCCGGCAACTGAGCCGGCTGGCCCACGACCTCACCTACCGGCTGGAACCCGGCCCCAGCCAGGCAATGGTTTACCCCGGCGCCGGCCCGTTCGATCGCCGCTTGGGCTACAGCGACCTCGGCACCTTTTTGCCGCGCCTGCTCAAGCGCGGTTATGTGATCCAGTCCCAGGTGCAGTTTTCGCCAGCGCTAATGAGCTACGCCGGCCACGGTCTCTTCGTGCCTTACCCGGAGAAAATCCAGGCCGGCCTTTCGATCACCGACTGTCGCGCCTTGCCCCTGTACCAGTTCGAGTACCCGCAGCAGCTGTACTCAAGTTTTGCCGCCATCCCGCCGCTGGTGGTCCACAGCCTGTTGTTCATCGAGAACCGTGACCTGCTCGACCCTGCCCAGCCCCAGGCCAACCCGGCGGTGGACTGGCCGCGCTTTGCCATGGCGGCCTGGTCGCAAGTCGCGAAGGTATTGCACCTGCCCGGTCAGAGTGCCGGCGGCAGTACCCTGGCCACCCAGCTGGAAAAATACCGGCATTCGCCCGACGGCCTGACCTTGTCCGGCAGTGAAAAACTGCGCCAGATGCTGTCCGCCGGTGTGCGCGCCTACCAGCCTGGGCCTGACACCCAGGTGGCACGCCAGAATATCGTGCGCGACTACCTCAACAGCGTGCCGCTGTCCGCCGTGCCGGGGCATGGCGAAGTGCATGGCATGGCCGAGGGTTTGCGCGTGTGGTACGGCGCTGACTTCAAGCAGGTGAACCTGGCCCTTAGCGGCACTGAAAATGATGCGGTCCATGTGGCGCAACGTGGCCTGGCTTTGCGCCAGGTGCTGTCGCTGATGATCGCCCAACGCCGGCCGTCTCATTACCTGGCCAACGGCCGCGATGAACTGGCGCAACTCACCGACAGCCACCTGCGCCTGCTGGCGCAGAACGCCGTGATCGACCCGCCGTTGCTCAAGGCCGCCCTGGCATCCCACGTCACTTACCGCGACTGGCAGCAACAGCCGACCGTGCAACCCATCGACACCAACAAGGGCATCAGCGTTGCCCGCAGCCGTCTCGCCGACCTGCTCAACCGGCCGCTGTACGACCTCGACCGCCTGGACCTGTCGGCCACCAGCACCCTGCAAGCCGAGCTGCAAAGCCAGGCCACCGACTACCTCAAGCAACTGGCCGACCCCGCCTTCGCCGGCAAAATGGGCCTGCTCGGCGAACGCCTGCTCACGCCCGCCAGCACGCCCCAGGTGCGCTACAGCTTCACCCTGTTCGAACTGACCCCGGATGGCTCGCGGGTGCGCGTGCAAACCGACAACACCGACCAGCCCTTCGACATCAATGAGGGCAGCAAGCTGGAGCTGGGCTCCACTGCCAAGCTGCGAGTGCTCACCACTTACCTGCAAATCATCAGCGAGCTGCATGATCGCTACGCGGCGCAAACACCCGCCGCGTTGAAAAAAACCGAGATTGCCGAGCAGGACCGCATCAGCCGGTGGGCGGTCGATTACCTGATCCAGAATCCCGATAAGTCCCTGGCCAACATGCTCGATGCCGCCCTCGACCGGACTTACTCGGCCAACCCCAACGAAGGCTTTTTCACCGGCGGCGGCATGCACCACTTCCACAACTTCCGCAACCAGGACAATGGCCGCAGCCCGTCGCTGCGAGACGCCTTGCGCGAGTCGATCAACCTGCCATTTATCCGGCTGATGCGTGACCTGGAGCGCTACGTTACTTACGCAGGCCCCAACAACAGTGCGCAATTGCTCAAGGACGATAACGACCCACGGCGCCAGGAATACCTGGCCCAATTCGCTGATCGCGAAGGCACCACCTTCCTGCTCAAGTTCTGGAAGAAGTACCAGAAAAAAGACACCCAGGCGCGCCTTGAGACCTTTCTTGACGGGCTGCACCCCACGGCGATCCGTATGGCGGCTGTGCATCGCTACCTGTTCCCCGAGGCCGACCAGGACACCTTTAATCGCTTCGTGCGTTCACATCTGGTGAATGCCAAAACCAGCGACAAACTCACCGACGAACGCCTGCAACGCCTGTACACCGACTACGGCCCGGGCCGCTATGATTTGCCCGACCAGGGCTACATCGCCAAGGTCCACCCACTGGACCTGTGGTTGCTCGGTTACCTGCTCAACCACCCCGACGCGACCTTCAGCGAAGTGGTCAAGGCCAGCCAATTTGAACGCCAGGAGGTCTACAGCTGGCTGTTCAAGAGCCGTCACCAAAGCGCGCGCGACAGTCGTATTCGCACCATACTGGAGGTCGAGGCGTTCCTGGATATTCACCAGCGCTGGCAGGCGGTGGGTTACCCGTTCGACCACTTGGTGCCGTCGCTGGCCACCGCGATTGGCAGCTCGGGCGATCGCCCCGCCGCGCTCGCCGAACTGATGGGCATCATCCTCAACGACGGCGTGCGCGGCAAAGTGCTGCGCATCGACAGTCTCCACTTTGCCGCCGATACGCCGTACGAAACCCGCGTGGTCAACACGCCCGATGCGGGTAAACGAGTGATGCCGTCCGAGGTCGCTACCGCGCTGCGCGGCGCGTTATCGCAAGTGGTGGACGCGGGCACGGCCAAGCGTGTTTCCGGCAGTTTCGTGCAGGCCGACGGCACGCCGATGGCCATGGGCGGCAAGACCGGCACCGGCGACAACCGCATCGAAGCGATGGGCGCCGGCGGCCGAGTGATCAGCTCCAAAGCGATCAACCGCACCGCCACGTTCGTGTTCTACATCGGCGAGCGCTACTTCGGCACCCTCACCGCCTTTGTGCCAGGCAGTTCGGCGCAAAACTTCAAATTCACCTCGGCGCTGCCGGTGCAGGTGCTCAAAGGCATGGCGCCGATCTTGACGCCTTACCTGCAAGGCGGCAGTCAGAGCGCATGTCAGCACTGATCATGACCGTTGGTCGTTTCGGGCTACCGTCAATTTAAGATATATCTTAAGTTGTATCTTAAGTTATATCTTGACGTGACGGAGAGCCTGCAGATGCGACACGAATATCGCAGCGAGTTTGAAAAACGCGGCGGGCGCGGCCCTCGGGTATTTGCCCCTGGCGACCTGAAGTTGCTGCTACCGGCCTTGATCGCCGAGCAGCCCTGCCATGGCTATGACCTGATCCGCCAGATCGAAAGCCTGTTCGACGGCGCCTACAGCCCCAGCCCCGGTGTGATCTACCCCACGCTGACCTTTCTGGAAGAGAGCGAGTTGATCAGCGGCGACGCCGAGAATGGAAAAAAACGCTACACAATCACCGACGCCGGTCGTCTCTTCTTAAGCGAGCAAGCCGTTGCCCTGGAAGGCGTGCGCATGCGCATTGATGTCAGCAAGCGCTCGCTGCGTGGCCACGACCGCCCACCCGAGATTCACGAGGCGGTGCATAACCTGCGCCACGCCTTGCATTCGCACCACGGGCGCTGGAGCCCGGAAGAAATCGTTCGTGTCGCGGCGCTGCTCAACGGCACCGCGCAAGCCATTGCCGACGGGAAAGACCAATGAATACTCAAGCTATCCATCGCGTTACCCACGAAATCAAACGCCGCCGACTGCAAGTGCTGCGTGTGGTCGACATCACCCCACGCATGCGCCGCGTCACCTTGGGCGGGCCGGAACTGGCCGGTTTTATCAGCCTGGGCAGTGACGACCACATCAAGCTGCTGTTCCCCCAGAACGCCGCCGAACAGGCTGCGCTGGAAAGCCCGACCTTCAACATCAAGGGCGACGGCCCGCAACCGGCCATGCGCGACTACACGCCACGGCGCTTCGACCTGAGCATCGGCGAGCTGGATATCGACTTCGTGCTGCACGGCGATGGCCCAGCCTCTACCTGGGCCGAACAGGTGCAGGTTGGCCAGCACCTGTACATCGGCGGGCCGCGCGGCTCGATGATCGTGCCGGACATCTTCGACAGCTATTTGCTGATTGGTGATGAAACCGCGATCCCGGCCATCGCCCGTCGCCTGGAAGAATTGCCGGCCGGGCGCAAGGTGCTGGCGGTGATTGAAATCGCCAACGCGGCGGAACAGCAACCACTGAACAGTGCCGCCGATGTGCAGGTGGTTTGGGTGGTGCGCGGCCAGGACGACCTGCTTGAGACGGTGCGCAACCTGACCCTGCCGGGCGGTTCGCTGTACAGCTTTGTCGCGACGGAAACCAAACTGTCGCGCCAGCTGCGCCGCGTGTTGCTGGACACGCACCAGGTCAATGAGGCGTTCCTCAAGGCCGTGGGATACTGGCGTGCGGAAGGCAGCGAAGAAGAATAAAAACTGACGCGATTCAACTGTGGGAGCTGGCTTGCCTGCGATGACAGCAACTCGGTGTACCTGATGTACCGAGGTGCCTGAATCGCAGGCAAGCCAGCTCCCACATTAGTTCGCCGGTGTCTTCAAGATTTTGTCCAACCCCACCATCGCCAACGCAATCCCAACAAACCCCGCCAAAATCCCCCCGGCATTCACAAACACCTGTGGATAACCGAGGCTGTCCACATCGATGAACGGGTACTGATACTGCCCCAGCAAATGCCCGCGCAGCAGCACATAGCCGAAGTACACCAGCGGGTAAATCACCCACCCGCCAATGTGCTTGAAGTGCAACGTGCCCTTGGGCACACACCGCCACCAATAGATCACGAACAGCAGCGGCATCACGTCGTGCAACAACTCGTCGGCGATAAATTGAAAGCCGGTGGGGCTCCACAAATGTCGGAGCAACAGGTTGTAGGCCAGGCTCACGACCACGATGCTCGCGGCAATACCGCTACTGACAGCGGGCGCCAGGAAGAAACGTTTTGCCGCCGACTCGCGATTGACCAGTGCATAGCTCAACACCACGACCACCAGGGTGTTGGTCAGCACCGTGAAGAAACTGAAAAAGTTGATCAGCCCGCCCAACAGGCTCGCGCCGGCCTCCCAGCGCGAATAGAAAATCAAGTACTGCTGAATCGCCAGCCCTGTCCAGCCAGCCAGCGCCGCCGTGGCCACATACCGCTTCATGGCCTCAATCCAGCGGGCGTTTGGTACGCATCAGCTTGACGTACAAACCTTCGACTTTCTCCCGCGCCCACGGCGTTTTGCGCAGGAAGGTCAGGCTCGACTTGATGCTTGGGTCGCTCTTGAAACAGCGCACATCAATGCGTTCGGCCAGACCGCTCCATTCGTAGTGTTCCACCAAAGTGGTGAGCACGTGCTGCAGGGTCACGCCGTGAAGTGGGTCGTTGCTTGTCGCGGTCATGCCAGGCCTTTTGCAAAAAGAGGAAACACAGCCGCGCACCTTAGCCGACGGGGCGTAGAGGTGGAAGCACTGCATTGAATATAGCCCCTGGAAAAAAGTTCCCCTTTTCAGGCAAAAAAGTGATGTTATATTGTAACGATACTTATCAAAATCGATACCGTTTTAAGCCTTCTCTTTTCTGTGCCTTTTACCAAGGAATGTTTGATGTCCCTCTCTACTCTGTGGCGCTTGACCCCGCTTGCCGCCGCCCTGTTGATCGGCTCCGAAGCCCACGCCCTGGAACTGCAACCCCAAGTCATTACCGGCAACCCCTTGGGCAGCGAACAACTCGCCTCGCCCACCACGGTGCTGGAAGGCGATGACCTGACCCTGCAACAAAAAGGCAGCCTCGGCGAAACCCTGAATAAGCAGCCAGGCGTGTCGTCGTCGTACTTTGGCCCAGGCGCCAGCCGCCCGATCATTCGTGGCCAGGATGGCGACCGCATTCGCATCCTGCGCAACGGCGTGGGTGCACTGGATGCCTCGTCGCTGTCCTATGACCACGCCGTGCCCCTGGACCCGATCAACGTCGACCGCATCGAAATCGTACGTGGCCCGGCAGCCTTGCTCTACGGCGGCAGCGCCATCGGTGGTGTGGTCAACACCTTCGACAACCGTATTCCCACAGAAGCCATCGAAGGCATCCACGGTGCCGGTGAACTGCGCTACGGCGGCGCCGACACCACCCGCAGCAGCGCCGGTAAACTGGAAGCCGGCAACGGCACCTTCGCCTTGCACCTGGACGCGAACGCGCGGGAATTCAACGACCTCAAAATCCCAGGCCAGGCCCGCAGCCGCCATGCCCCGGAGACCGAGGATGGCCCTGGCAAAAATGGTCGACTGGGCAACAGCGACGGGCGTCAGGATGGCGGCGCGGTCGGCGGTTCCTACACCTGGGACGACGGTTATGCCGGGCTGTCCTACAGCAACTATGACAGCAACTACGGTTCACCCGCCGAGCAAGATGTGCGCATCCGCATGAAGCAGGATCACTACGCCTTTGCGTCCGAGATCCGCAACCTGCAAGGCCCGTTCACCTCGGTAAAACTCGACGCGGGCTACACCGATTACGAACACCGTGAAATCGAAGGCGGCGAAACCGGCACGATCTTCAAGAACAAGGGCTATGAAGCCCGCGTTGAAGCGCGCCACCAGCCGCTCGGCCCGTTCGAGGGTGTGGTCGGCGCCCAAGTGACGCGCAATGAGTTCTCGGCACTGGGTGAAGAGGCCTTTGTACCGCAGACCGACACCAACGCCGGCGCGCTGTTTATTCTCGAAGAGATGCAGGCCACCGAGCGTCTCAAGCTCAGCCTTGGCGGGCGTGTGGAACACACCAATGTCGACCCGAATGCCAAGGGCAATGCGCGCTTTGCCGGTGCCGATAAATCCAATGACTTTACCGCCGGCAGCCTGTCGTCCGGCGCGGTATACAGCCTCACGCCGGTCTGGTCGCTGGCCGCGACACTGGGCTACACCGAGCGCGCACCGACTTTCTACGAGCTGTACGCCAACGGCGCCCACGTCGCCACCGGCACTTACGAGTTGGGTGACGCCAACCTGAAGAAAGAGAAAGCCGTGTCCAGCGACCTGGCACTGCGCTTTGACAACGGCACGCACAAAGGCAGTTTCGGCGTGTTCTATAGTCGCTTCTCCAACTACATCGGTTTACTGGGCACAGGGCGCACGCTGAACGATGAAGGCGAAGAAGACGCGGGCGGTATCCCGGAATACAAATATTCCGGTGTACGCGCACGTTTCGCCGGCTTCGAAGCCCAGGATCACTGGAAGTTGGGCGAAAGCGCCTACGGCAAGTTCGCCCTGGAGCTGTCGGGCGATTACACCCGCGCCACCAACCTGGACACGGGCGAAGCCTTGCCGCGTATTGCGCCTCTGCGCTTGAACAGCGGCTTACTGTGGGAACTGGACCGCTGGCAGGCGCGGATCGACGTGGAACACGCCGCAGGCCAAGGGCGTGTGCCGGATAACGAAAGCGGCACCGACGGCTACACCACCTTGGGCGCCAGCGCCGGTTATCACTTCAATGTGGGTGGCAGCCAGTGGTTGGCGTTCGTCAATGGCGAAAACCTCACCAACCAGACCGTGCGCTATGCCAGTTCGATCCTGCGCGATATCGCCCCGGCGCCTGGGCGCAGCGTGCAGTTCGGCGTGCGCACCACCTTCTAAACAGCAGCGCAAATCCCCTGTGGCAGCCGGCTTCTGTGGGAGCCGGGCTTGCCCGCGATAGCCATAGGTATCTACACACTTTTTAAGGCTGCCAATTTCTCCTGTGGCGAGCAGGCTTGTCCTGCGTTGGGTTGCGAAGCAGCCCCCAGACCCAGACGCTGAGTTCCTTCAGGAAAGTTACAGTGCCTTTACCGGGGCCGCTTCGCGCCCCAACGCAGGACAAGCCTGCTCGCCACAACTGCTATCGCAGGCGAGCCAGCTCCCACAGACACTAGCCGCTACAAGCATTCTTGCAGCGACGTTCTGTCACTGTTACCAGATCTGAAATGATGCATCTCTCTAATTACGCTTTCTCAAAATGAGAAGGCGCTTTATCCTTGCCGCAACAAACTGAAACGTTTCACGCCTGCGGTCGATCCCATCTTGCCGAATATTCCCTGCCTTAAAGACAGCGCTGTCTTAAACCGACCCGCGCGTGGGGTTCAATCGCCCGCCTGTGGATAACCGACTTATCCCCAGAAAAACCCAATTTAACGCTGAACCAAGCCCGCGCCGAATCGTCATCTACAGTGAAGCACGGGGTTACATAATTCCAACGTCACGGAGAAACACACTATGAGCACTGATGGTGCTTCAAGCCCAAGCCGCCTGCTGCCCAGGCTGCTAGGCGTCTTGCTGCTGATCATGGGGCTGGCCTTGCTGGCTGGCGGCGTCAAGCTGAGCATGCTCGGCGGGTCGCTGTACTACCTGCTGGCCGGTATCGGCATCGCCCTCACCGGCGTGTTGCTGCTGGCCACCCGCCGCGCAGCGCTGGGCCTGTACGCACTGGTGCTGTTCGCCAGTACCGTGTGGGCACTGTGGGAAGTCGGCCTGGACTGGTGGCAATTGGTGCCGCGCCTGGCCCTGCTGTTCGCCTTGGGCATCGTCCTGCTGCTGCCGTGGTTTCGCCGTCCGTTGCTGCGTGGTCAACCTGCGCCGCTGGGCACTGGCGCGCTGAGCGTAGCCGTGGTGCTGGCGGGCGCTGCCGCCCTGGCCAGCCAATTCACCAACCCGGGTGAGATGGTCAAGACCGGCCAACTGGACCGCGACGCCGCGCCTGGCATGGCCAGCACTGCACCGGCCCAGGCCGATGGCGACTGGAATTCCTATGGCCGCTCGGCCTTCGGTGATCGTTACTCGCCTCTGGCGCAGATCACCCCGGAAAACGCCCACAAGCTGGTGCCGGCGTGGACCTATCGCACCGGTGACATCCCTGGCCCAGGCGATCCCGGTGAAACCACCGCAGAAAACACCCCGCTGAAAGTCAACGGCATGCTCTATGTGTGCACGCCGCACAGCCAGGTGATTGCCCTGGACCCGGACACCGGCAAGGAAATCTGGCGTTTCGACCCGAAGATCAGCAGCCAGGGTGCCGCGAACTTCAAAGGTTGGGCGCACATGACCTGCCGTGGCGTGTCGTATCACGATGACACCGTCTACGCTTCCGCGCAAAGCCCTACCGGCAGCGCCAGCACTGCACCTGTCAGCGCTGTCTGCCCTAAACGCATCTTCGTGCCGACTGCCGACACCCGTCTGATCGCCCTGAACGCCGACACCGGCAAGATGTGCGAAGACTTCGGTGACAAAGGCCAGGTCGACCTGCGTGCCAACATCGGCAGCTTCGCCCCAGGCGGTTACTACTCCACCTCGCCACCGGCCGTGACCAAGAACCTGGTCGTGATCGGCGGTCACGTGACCGACAACGTCTCCACCGACGAGCCTAGCGGCGTGATCCGCGCGTTCGACGTACACACCGGCAAACTGGTGTGGAACTGGGACAGCGGCAACCCGGACGACACCACGCCGTTGGCCGAGGGCAAGACTTACACCCGCAACTCGCCGAACATGTGGTCCATGTTCAGCGTCGATGAAAAACTCGGCATGCTCTACCTGCCGATGGGCAACCAGATGCCTGACCAATACGGCGGCGACCGTACCGAAGACTCGGAAAAATACAGCGCCGGCCTGACCGCTCTGGACATCGACAGCGGCCACGTGAAGTGGACCTTCCAGTTCACTCACCATGACCTTTGGGACATGGACGTGGGCGGCCAGCCTTCGCTGATCGACATCAAGACCGCTGACGGCGTCAAGCCAGCAGTCATGGCCTCGACCAAGCAAGGCAGCATCTACGTGCTGGACCGCAGCAACGGCAAGCCGGTGGTGCCGATCAACGAAATCCCTGTACCGCAAGGCGCAGTGGCCGGTGATCACACCTCGCCGACCCAGCCGAAGTCCGACCTCAACTTCATGCCGCCGCCGCTGAAAGAACGCGACATGTGGGGCGTGACGCCGTTTGACCAGATGCTGTGCCGCATCGATTTCAAATCCATGCGCTACGACGGCCCATTCACCCCGCCATCGCTGCAAGGCTCGATCGTTTACCCGGGTAACTTCGGCGTGTTCGACTGGGGCGGTATCTCGGTTGACCCGGTTCGCCAGATCGCTTTCGTGAACCCAAGCTACATGGCGTTCAAATCGAAACTGATCCCGGCGGCCGAAATTGCCAAGCAAGGCCCACGCGTCAGCGAAACCGAAGGTGTGCAGCCGAACAAAGGCGCGCCGTATGGCGTGATCCTCGAAGCACTGCTGTCGCCTTTGGGCCTGCCGTGCCAGGCGCCAGCGTGGGGTTATGTGGCGGCGGTCGATCTGACCAACCACCAGACCATCTGGATGCACAAGAACGGCACCGTGCGCGACAGCTCGCCGGTTCCGATCCCGCTGACCATGGGCGTGCCTAGCCTGGGCGGTACGTTCACCACCGCCGGTGGCGTCGCGTTCCTCAGCGGCACCCTCGACCAGTACCTGCGTGCCTATGACGTGAAAAACGGCAAGCAACTGTGGGAAGGCCGCCTGCCTGCAGGCGCGCAGACCACACCGATGACTTACACCGGCAAGGACGGCAAGCAGTACGTGCTGGTCATGGCCGGCGGTCACGGCTCGCTGGGCACCAAACAGGGTGACTATGTGATGGCGTTCAAACTGCCGGATTAAGCTGAACCGGCGGTAAAACAAAGGCGGCTACCTGATGGGTAGCCGCCTTTTTTATGCCCTGCTGGAAACCATTTTGACCGAGTACGGCTTCAACACTCAGGTCGTCTGCCCAACCGCCATCGCAGGCAAGCCAGCTCCCACAGGAATGCCTGGAGATCACGATTTACAACACCATCCGCTCGCGCCGCATCCACATTTCAAATGCCATGGCATTCAACGGCCGACTGATCAAGTACCCCTGCGCCGTGTCGCACTTCCACTGCCTGAGCAACTTCAGGCTGGGCTCAAACTCCACGCCCTCTGCCACCACCTTGAGCCCCAGGTTGTGGCTCATTTCAATGGTCGAACGCACGATCACACCGTCGCCACTGGCGCTGTCGAGGTTGCGGATAAACGACTGGTCGATCTTCAATTCCTGCACCGGCAAACGCTGCAATTGCGCCAGCGATGAATAGCCTGTGCCGAAGTCATCCACCGACAGGCTGATGCCGCAGCCACGCAGTTGCTCCAGCACACTGAGGGCCTGTTGCGGGTTATGCATGATCGCGCTTTCGGTGATCTCGAAAATCAGTTGGTCGGCCGAGACCTTGTACTGCATCAACAAGGCGGTGACGCGTATGGCCAAGTCATCATCAGCCAAATCATCCACCGAGATATTGACCGAGAGTTGCAGGTGCAAACCCCGTTGCGCCCACTCGGCCATTTGGCGGATGGCTTCCTCGATTGCCCACAAGGTCAGGCTGCCCATGCTGCCGGTGCGCTCGGCCAATGGAATGAATTCGGTGGGCGACACCTGCCCAAGGGTCGGATGCTGCCAGCGCAGCAAGGCTTCTGCCTGACGCACATGGCCGTGCCTGAGGTCGAGCTTGGGCTGGTAACACAGGAACAATTCGCCCTCGACCACCGCCCGGCGCAGGTCGCGGATCAGGGTGATCTGGCGCTGGTGTGCAAGGTCGCGGTCTTGCTGGTAGATCTGCAAATGCCCCGGCAGGCTCGCCGCATCATGCCGGGCAATGGCCGCGCGGCTGATCAACTCTTCGACCTGTTGGCCGTCGGTGGGGTACGCGGCGATGCCGATGCTGACTTCATGGCGCACTTCGTCATTGCCGATACGCTGGGGTTCGGTAAGCAGCCCGTAAAGGCGATCGGCGCGGGCCACGGCGCGGTCGATCTCGGTGTTTTCCAGCAACAGCAGAAACTCACTGCCGGCGATGCGCGCCGCGGTGTCGCTGGCCAACAGGCTCATGGACAAACACCGGCTGGCTTCACGCAGCATTTCTTCGACGCCCTGAGGGCCAAACCCTTCGTTGATCACCCGGTAGTTTTCGATCCCCACGTACAGCAACACAACTGGCCGCCGCGCACTGATCGCACTGCCCAGGCGCTCCATAGCCAAGGCGCGGTTGGGTAAGCCGGTGAGCGGATCATGCAAGGCGTTATGCGCCAGTTGCCGCTCGCGCACGGCGATGCCGCTTTGCATGGCGTTGAAGGCACGGGCCAGCAAGCCGAATTCGTCATGACTGCGCACCCGCACTGGCGTGCGGTAGTCACCGGCGCCAATGCGTTCAGCGGCCTCCACCAAGGCAGTGAGCGGGCGCGACACACGGCGCGCCAGCAACAACGCCGCCGCCAATGACACCAGCAGCACCGCCAGGGCAATCCCGAGGAACTGCCGGTCCAGCGGCGCAAAGGATTCCAGCGCATGGTCCAGCGGGCTTTGCAGCAACACGCGTACTTGATCGCCATCGCCGGTATTGGCCAGCGGCAGCACCTGGCTCAGTGCACGTTGCCCGTGAAACACATTGATCTGCGCCTCAGGGTTGGGAGGGCTTTCGCGCATCAGGCTGATGACGGTGTCTTGATAGGCTTCAGGCTGGGTGCTGAACAACTGGCCGACAAGGCCGTCCTGCTCACCAAGGAACGACACTTCAAGGTTGCTCATGGAGCGCAATTCATTGGCGAACAACTTGTCCATGGGGAAACCCATGACCACGCGGGCAATGGGCTCCGGGTCGAGTACTTCATCCTGCACCAGCAAATACGGCTGCCCGTCCATGGCGACGATGAACATTTGCTGGCCACTGCGCCGCGCATGGCGCAAGGCCTGCTCATAAGGAAACACCGCGCCCTGTACCAACACCGGCAAGGTGCTGATCATCACCTTGCCATCCAGGTCGAGGACAAACACCTCGGTGGAGTGGATACCGGTGCCATGCCGGCGCAGCGCAGTCAGGATCGAATCAGCCTTGGCGTCGATCACTGCCTGTTTGAAAGGGCCGTCCGCCGTCAGCCAGTCCAGGCCGTATTGCAGGCGACGCCCGCGCAGGTCCAACAGGCGCTCAAAGACCTGGATGCCGGTACTGAGCTGAACCTGGGCCTGGTTCTCCACGGCACGAGTGGTAGCAGCCTTGACTGCAAAGTAAGTGGCCGCCACCACCACCAGCAACAACAGCGCCAGCACCCCGGCGATACGGGTCTGGAACGTGTGGCGCCACTGCATGGCCGAACCCTGCGGCCGCGTTCGCCTCTCTGTGCCACTGGGTTCCTTGGTCATACGCATCCCTGACGAAGCTGATCTGGCGTCAAAAAAACATCCATTTAAACTGAATATTTGGTTTTAGCAGATTAGCTGGGACTTGGGATAAGTACACCCAATTGGAGCGGGGACTTGAATGTCATTTTATTGGCGGTAAAGGCGTGCGTAGCGTCCGGGAAGGCACTCCCACGCGGAGCGTGGGAAATATCCGGCTTAAACGCTGCGCGCGCGCATAAAGTCCCCCCAACGGCGCACCAAGTAGTTGTGCTCATCCATCACCGAGTTCCACACCGCGATATGCCCCATGCGTTGCTCGTAGGAACCGCCATCGCGCACGTCACCGATGTCGATCAACGGCAACCCATCGCTGCCCGGCAACTCCTCGCGGGCCGGAAGGCCCGCGTACCAGTAATCCCACTCGGCGCTGCTCAAATGGTCGCGGGTGCGCGCCGGGTTGCCGATGTAGTAACCCTGGCGCGCCATCACCGCGCCCGGCCAGCCGGACAACCACCAATTGAGATAGGCATACGCCGCATCCAACACCGGGCCTTGGGCATGGCGTGACAACGACAAGCCGCCAAACCAGGCGCGATAGCCTTCACGCGGCACCGCCAACCGGTACTTCACCCCCGCACGGTGCAGGCGCATCAAGGTCGGCGACCACAGGCTCTGGATATCGATGCTTGGGCTGAGCATCAACTGCGCGGCTTCTTCATCATCGGACCAGAACGCGGCGAAGTGCCCTTCCTTCTGCTTGCGCACCAGGATGTCGGCCAGCACATCGATCTCTTCGATGCTCATATTGCCGATGTCCTTGAACTGCGCCAGCCCCGCGCCTTGCACGGCCAGCGCGGCATCCAGCGCGCCAATCGCCGCGTCACTTTGCAACGCGGTACGCGCGCGCCAGGCCGGGTCGAGCAGCCAGCCCCAGCTTTCATTGCCGTGGCTGAAGCCATCGGGCAAACGCTCGGGGCGGTAGGCAAAACTATCGGCGTTGTGGGTCAGCGGCAGCATGCTGATGCGCTCGGTCACCGTGCTGCCGAGGCTGCCGTCGTGCTGCACGAACAGGCGCTCACTGGGCACGCTGCCGCTGCCCAGGCGGTCGCTGGCCGACAGCCGGCCGCGCTTGGGCAGGTCATTGATCTCATGCCACAACGCAATACGCCGTGTGTCGATGGGCTGGATCGCCCGCGCCGGCCATACGAAGTCGACGTTGTGAAACCACTGGTCGTACAGGTCGTAACTCTCGGGTTGCATCACCGCAATGCGCTGGGCCTGCTCCACATCGTGTACCTGGTACACCAGGCGAATGCCCAGCTCTTGCTCGGCGCGCACGCGCAGGCATTCCAGCAAGGTCACGGAAGTACCGAGGACACGCAATGTGATCATGCCGCGAACCGCCGTGAGAACACATCAAAGGAGCGCTGCAACAACGCCGGGTCGAGACCGCGCAGGATAAACACCAGGCGTGACTGGCGGTCGGTGCCTGGCCATGCAGGCAAATGCACCGGAGTATGCAGGCAATGCTGCACGCCATGGATAACAATGGGGGCCGAGCTTGCGTTCACGTTAAGCAGTCCTTTGACGCGAAGGATTCGTTCGCCGTGGCATCTTAACAGCATCGACAACCACACCCCGAAGCCCACCCAATCCAGCGGCTGCTCAAAGGTCAGGCAGCAGACTTGGGCAGCGCCGTGGCTCGCCGTGGTGGTGCGGTGCAGTTGCCAGCGGCTGACTTCAACCGAAGGCTCGGCGCTGCGCAACCCCTCACCGAGCAACAGTTGGTCGCCGCTGTGAACCGCATGGGTATCGAGGATTGGCGTGCCGGCATTCAATGCCCGCAAGTGCGCCCGTAGCGCGGAGCAATCGCCGGCCAGGTCGGTTTTGCTCAGCAGCAAACGATCCGCCGCCGCCACCTGGGCCAGCCATTCCGGGTGCAGGCGCTCTTGCAATTGGGCGTGGCTGGCATCCACCAAGGTGATCACCAGGCCAATATGAAAACGCCCACGCAGTTGCACATCGTTATTCAGGGTGGCGAGGATCGGCGCCGGGTCGGCCAGGCCGGTGGTTTCCAGGATCACGCGCTTGAACGCCGGGATCTCACCGCGTTCACGGCGTTGCAACAGGCCAAGCAGCGCGTCTTTCAACTCGCCGCGAATCGAGCAGCACACACAGCCGCTGGGCAGCAACACGGTGTCTGGCGCGACCTCTTCCACCAACAGATGGTCGATGCCGATATCACCGAATTCATTGATCAAGAGGGCGGTATCACCGAGGCTTTCGCCTTGCAGCAAACGCTTGAGCAAGGTGGTTTTACCGCTGCCGAGAAAGCCGGTGATGACATTAAGGGCGATGCTCATGACAACTCCAGATGATCGAGCAAACGCGGGTCCAGCGGGTCCAGCGGGCGCCCGAGCATGGTCTCCGCCGCCTGCCACAGTTGATCCAGGCCACTGGCCAATGCCTGTTTGCCGGTCGCGCCCAACAACAGGTAGGACGCGCCCTGGAAGTCTTCGACCTTGAGTCGGAACACCGCCAGCACTTGATTGATCGCCGCAATCCGGCGCAGACGCTCACGGCGCCTGGGCAGTTCATCGCCCAAGGGGTTGCTCCAGTGCAGGTCTTCGCCGAGCAAGCCGCAGAGTCCGCACATGCTTACACCTCACTCATGGCATGACATCGCCGGAATTCGGGCCGAGTGTCTGGCCGACAAACAGGTTGCCTCCCGGCTCGCTGGCAAGCAGTACAGCGGTCGGCGCCACTTCATCGGCCAGGCCAAAGCGGCCCAGGGGCAACTCGGCAGCTTTGGCGCGTTTCCAGTCTTCGCTGATGCCGCCCACCAACGGCGTCTCGATCGGGCCGGGCGCAATGGCATTGACCAGCACGTTGTCCTTGGCCACTTCCAGCGCCAGGGATTTGGTGAAGCCGATCACCCCAGCCTTGGCCGCGGCGTAGTGGGTCAACTCGGCGCCGCCCTTGATACCCAGTTGCGAGGCCACATTGATGATGCGGCCCCAACGCTGCGCCAGCATGTGCGGCAAGGCGCGCTGACTGGCGACAAATACACTGGTGAGGTCGACGCGCAGCATGTCGTTCCACATCTCGATGGAAAGGTCGACGCAGCGTGCCTGGGTGAGCATGCCGGCATTGTTGACCAGAATATCGATGCCGCCGAAGTGCTCGACGCAGCGGTCGACACTGGCCTGGGCGCCTTCAACGCTGCCGACATCGGCCAGGCACTCGACCACCTCGGCGCCGAGGTTGCGGCAGGTGATCGCGGTTTCGGCGAGGCTGGCGGCGTTACGGTCGGCCAGCAGCAAGCGTGCGCCTTCAGCGGCGTAGGCACGGGCGATGGCGGCACCGATGCCGCTGCCGGCGCCGGTGATCACGGCGCGGCGGTTGTTCAATTGAGACATACACAAATCTCCTAAGGCAAACACGGTCTCCTGTGGGAGCAGGCAAGCCAGCTCCCACATGTTTAGATCGAGTACCGTCAGTCGGGCCAGCGCACAGTTAAACCACCGTCGATGACGATGCTTTGGCCTGTGAGGTAGCTCGACGCCTCACTGGTCAAAAACTGCACCAGCGACGCCACCTCATCCGCCCGCCCTACCCGGCCCAACGGAATTGCCCGGGCGGCCTTGGCCAAGCCTTCCGGCCCCAAAGAATTCTTCGCATCCAACGACTGCGGCGTCTCGATCAACCCCGGAATCACCGCATTGCAACGAATCCCCAACGCCGCCAACTCCACCGCCAGCGAACGGCACAACCCCGGCACGCCGGCTTTTGCCGCCGCGTAATGGCTGTGTTCCTGCCAGCCATACACACCGCCGGCAATCGATGAAATCGCCACCAGCGCGCCGCCCTCTTTCATGTGCCGGCTTGCAGCGCGGAAGGTGCGCATCACTCCCGTCAGGTCGATATTGAGCATCTCGTCCCACAGCTCATCGGTCATCTCCAGCAACGGCGCGCGGCGCAGCAAACCGGCGTTGGCCACGGCATAATCGAGGCGGCCGAAGTGCTGCACGGCGGCCTCGGCCAGGGCGTCTACCGAGGCACTATTGCCCACGTCCAGCGGCAACATCAGGCATTCGCCTCCGGCTTCTTTCACCAGGGCCACGGTGGTATGCGGGTCATGGGGATCGGCCGGGAAATACCCGCCGACCACCGCCACGCCGCTGCGCGCATACGCCACGGCGAGGGCTTGGCCGATGCCGCTGGCGGCACCGGTAATCAAGGCAACTTTACGGCTCATCTAACACTCCTTACTGAACGGTTTCCGGACGCACATGGCGTGCGGCAAACATCAGCGCACCGGACAAGAAGCACGGCAGCGCGCCGAACCACAGCGCGGCGGTCTGCCAGTCACTGCCGGCGGACAACACCTGGGTGGCGCCAAACCCTGCGACCACTGCACCAATCGGCCCCATGGCATGGATGATCGCGCCGCCGGTGGCACGGATGCTGGTCGGGAAACTCTCGCTGATAAAGAACAACGCCGCCGAGTACGGCCCGATCAGGAAGAACAGGCCCAGGCTGTACAGCCCCACCACCATCGGCATATTGCTTGGGCCAAACAGCATCCCGGCAAATGCCAGGCCACCGAGCATCCAGCCCAGGCCGATCACGTTGCGGCGGCCGATCTTGTCGCCCATCCAGCCGTGGGTCAGGTAGCCGCAGTAACCCACCAGGTTCGACAGCACGAGGATGATCAGCGAGTTCTCGAACGAAATATGGTGCACGCTGACGATCACCGAGGTGCCGAGCACGCTGAACACCTGAATCGCTGCCCAGTTGAGCAACAACGCGGCGCCGATCACCAGCGTGGCGCGCCGTGCCGGACCACGGAAGGCAGCTTTAAGGCCAGCCTTGCTGTGTTCGTCGTAGTCGACGCCGTAAGTCACAGCGACGTTTTGCGCTTCTTTTACCGCGCCGCTTTTACGCAGTTCGCTGATGCGCTGATGGATCTGGAACTGCGGGCTCTCCTTTAGCTTGCGCGCCATGATCGCGATCACGACGGCCGGGATCGCTGCAAAAATGAAACACCCCTGCCAGCCGATAATCGGCAGCAACAGCGCGGTCAACCCGGCAGCGATCAACGCGCCCACCGGCCAGCCGCCCTGCACCAGGCTGTAGATAAACCCGCGGCGCTTGGTCAGTCGTGGGTCTTCCGAGGCGCCATACAGTTCGCTCAGGTACGTGGCGTTGACGGTTTCCTCGGCATAGCCCAGGCCGCCCAGCGAACGAATCAGAATCAGCGGTGACTTGCCCCACGCACCGCCAATCGCGGTAAGTGCCGAGCACAGCGCGGAACCTGCCACGGTAAAAATAATGCCTTTGCGCCGGCCCAACTTGTCCACTACCGGGCCAATCGCAAAGGCGACCACCGCTGTGCCCACCGCCACCCATGTTGCGATTTCAGCTTGCTCCACTTCACCCCAGCCAAAATGCCGGCCGATCTCCGGCAGCAAGGTGCCGAAGAGGATGAAGTCATACACCGCAAACACCCAGGCGAAAAACGCGATCCAGGTGGCAAAGCGCACCTCTTGCGACGTCAGTTGCCGGGGTTTCCAGCCAGTCAGGTCAAGCTTGTTGTAGATGGACATAAATCGCGCCTCGCAGGGTTGGGGCAAATGCCGACTAGCCAAGGTGGAACCTGAACCACAGGTAACGGATGACTCAGATCAGGTACGCGGTTGGCGGCGGATAAAGTCGTCGGCGATTTCGTCGAAGGTGACGAAGCGCACGCCGGCATGGCTCTGGATGTGTTCGATCAGGCGCTCGAGCATCAACAGCACTTGCGGGCGGCCGGACACGTCGGGGTGGATGGTCATGGTGAACACCGCGTGTTCGTGTTCGCGGTAAACCCAGTCGAACTGGTCGCGCCACATCTCTTCCAGGTGGCGCGGGTTGACGAAGCCGTGGCTGTTGGGGGCTTTTTTGATGAACATCATCGGCGGCAGGTCGTCGAGGTACCAGTTGGCCGGGATTTCCACCAGGTCGGTTTCTTCGCCGCGCACCAAAGGTTTCATCCAGGTATCCGGGTGCTGGCTGTAATCGATCTTGGTCCAGCTGTCGCCCTTGCGCACGTAGTACGGATGGAAGTCGTTGTGCATCAGGCTGTGGTCGTACTTGATGCCTTTTTTCAGCAGCAACTCGTTAGTGACCTTGCTGAATTCCCACCAGGGTGCGACATAACCGGTCGGGCGCTTGCCGGTGACCTGGGTGATCAGCTCGATCGACTTATCGAGGACGATTTCTTCCTGCTCGGCGGTCATCGCGATCGGGTTTTCGTGGCTGTAGCCGTGCACGCCGATTTCGTGGCCGGCGTCGGCCACCGCTTTCATCTGCTCGGGGAAGGTTTCCATTGAGTGACCGGGAATAAACCAGGTGGTGCGCAGGCCGTAGCGTTCGAACAGTTTGAGCAGGCGCGGCGCGCCAATTTCACCTGCGAACAAGCCGCGGGAGATGTCGTCCGGCGAGTCTTCACCGCCGTAGGAGCCGAGCCAGCCGGCGACGGCGTCTACGTCGACGCCAAATGCACAGAGAATGTCTTTAGCCATGGTATGTCTCCTTAAAAATTCAGGGTGGTTTCGACCGACAGTGCGGCCCTGAGCAGACGTGCGTCTTCGCCGCTTGGGGCGCTGAGCAGCAGGCCGGTGGGTAAACCCAGGGCATCACGGCCGCTGGGCAGGCTGACGCCAGGCATGTCGAGCAAACTGCCGGGCATGGTCAGGCGCAGGGTGGCGAGGTTGGTTTTGACGAACAGCTCGTCATCGGCTTGCAGCGGTGCAAGGGCCGGGGCGACATGGGCGACGGTCGGGGTAATGAGAACGGCACCGTCGAGTTCATCGACCAGTTGGAGTTGCAAGCGGCGACGCGCGTCGATCAGGTGCAGTAATTGGCTGGCAGGCAATTCACGCGCGGCCTCCAGGCGACGGCGTACACGCGGGTCGAGTTGCTCGGCATCGCTGCTGTCCAACAAGTTTTCGTGCAGGGCGAAGGCTTCGAATGAGCCGAGCCAGCCGTCCTGCTTGATCAGGTTGAGGGTGGCCTGGAAGGTGGCTGACGCGCGCACCTCGATCAGCGCACCGGCAGCCTTGAGCTGGTCCACCGCGCGCAGCAGGTTATTGCGCACGGCGGGCTCGATGTCTTCCAACGTGCCCTGCTCAAGGACGAAGTGCTGGCCCTTGAGACTACGGGCGACGTGCTGTTGCGTGCGGCCGTTGAGCAGGTCGTCGATGGCCAGCGCATCGCGCACGCTGCGGGTCAGCGGGCCGAGGCTGTCGAGGGTGTGCGCCAGCGGGAATACACCGTCACGGCTGTAGCGCCGACAGCTGCTGCGGTAGCCCACCACACCATTGAGCGCTGCGGGGATGCGGATCGAGCCGGCAGTGTCGGTGCCCATGGCGATGGGCACGATCCCCGCCGCCACAGCGACCGCCGAGCCCGACGACGAGCCGCCGGGAATGCGCGGTTGATCGCTGCCATTGGGGTTATGGGGCGTGCCGAAATGCGGGTTCAGGCCCAGGCCGGAATACGCCAGTTCACTGAGATTGGTCTTGCCCAGGCTGACCATTCCGGCGCGGCACAACAGCCCGACACTGGGCGCATCGACCAAGGCCGGCGCAGCCTTGCGGCGATAGGCGGCGCCTGCGGTGGTGATGCTGCCGGCCACGTCGAACAAATCTTTCCAGGCCAGTGGCACGCCATCGAATGCGCTCAAAGGCTGCCCGGCACGCCAGCGCGCGGCGGCAGCCTCGGCCTCACGGCGTGCGCGCTCGGCGGTCAGGGAAATAAAGACACTGGGCGCCATGCTCGCGTGGACGAGTGCCTGCTCCAGTGCCTGCACCGGGTCGTTGCGACCGCTGGCGAACGCTTGGGCCATTGAGGTGGCGTCTGACATCAAGATGACCCTCACAAAACGTACATATTAATAAAATGTACGTTTTACAAAGGCAGATTTCGTGCCAGTCTCTTTGGACGTGTTGTGGTGTTCCTAAGCCATAACGTCAACACCAGCGAGATAGATGGTTTTTCAGGCTGCAAAAAATATCGGCGCACGTGCTGAGCCTAGCTCGAATTGAAATAATGTATCTTTTGTTAATAAATACATTTTGGTGCAAAAAGTAACGTTTCTCTCTTGGCGGCCCCAAAAAAGTGCCACCGCTGTAGCGCAGAGTGACAGGTGCATCTATGAGAGAATCCCTGACCAATTTCCTACACGCCCAAGAGAACACGATGAAAGCAGTGTCCGCCTCGGCCTCCCGTTACGCGATGATTCACCAACTGTTGCGTGATGCGATCGTTAACGGCACTGCGCGCCACGGGCTGGTGTTGCTGGAAGCGCCGCTGGCCGAGCTGTTCGGCACCAGCCGCGTTCCAGTCCGCAAGGCTTTGGACCTGCTGCATGACGAGGGCTTGATCTGCCGTTTCAATGGCCGAGGTTACTTGATCAACCCCAAAGGCCTGGTCATGGAGCCGCTGCGCTTGCCCCTGAGCCATGCGCACCTGGGCCTTGATGGCGAAGCTGAGTTGGTGGATACGCGGCCGCTGGGTGAGCGGATCGTCGAGGAAATCGGCGCGGCGCTGTCCACGTGTATCGCTTTTGGCCACTACCGCCTGGACGAGCAAGCCGCCGCTGACCACTACAGCGTCAGCCGCGCGGTGGTGCGTGAAGCGCTGATGCGCCTGCGCGACCGTGGCCTGGTGGAAAAAGAACCCTACTCCCAGTGGCTGGCCGGGCCGTTGACCGCGCGGGAAGTCACCGAAGACTACGAACTACGCGCCTGCCTGGAACCCGAAGCGCTGCGCCAGAGCGCGCCGAACCTGGACCGCGAGATGCTCGAAGCGATGTTGCAGCGCGTGCTGGATGCCCAGCAAAGCCCACACTGCAGCCTGGAAACCATCGAACAGATCGAAGAGGACTTGCACCAACGCTGCCTGGCCGGCCTGCAAAACCGCAAGATCGCCGCGCTGATCCGCCAGGGCCAAAGCCCGATGATCATCAGTCGTATTTTTTACCGTTTACTGGGAATCGGCGCAGATCCCGCCATGCTCGCCGAACATCGCTTGATTCTGGAGTTGTTGCTGCATGGGGCATTTGATGCGGCAGCGCTGAATTTGCGCGAGCATTTGCAGCGGGCGCGGCAGCGGATGTTGCAGCGCCTGAAGGTGCTGTCGGTGTTACCGGAGCAGCCGCTGCCGGCTTACCTGCACAAAATCAGCTGACGCCACTCGGTCTGACATGTGGGAGCTGGCTTGCCTGCGATGGCGGTGTATCAGTCACCCGATGTATCAACTGGCACACCGCTATCGCAGGCAAGCCAGCTCCCACATGGACTCAGCGTCGTTTTAGAAATTTCATGCAATATGTTGCTATCTCACGCCCACCATTGAAACCACCGCTACCCCGCCCCATCTAACCTGCATACTTCCTTATGCAGGTGCCCCATGAGCGACCAGCAAGAATTCCCGGACATCGACCTGAACGATTACGCCGACCCCGAAAACGCTGAGCACGAAACCTCGTCCAACACCGGCCTGGCCCTGCCTGGGCAAAACCTGCCGGACAAGGTCTATATCATCCCGATCCACAACCGGCCGTTCTTCCCGGCGCAGGTATTGCCGGTCATCGTCAACGAAGATCCGTGGGCCGAAACCCTGGAGCTGGTGAGCAAATCCGACCACCACTCGCTTGCGCTGTTTTTCATGGACACACCACCCGAAGACCCGCGCCACTTCGACACCTCCAGCCTGCCGCTGTACGGCACGCTGGTGAAGGTGCACCACGCCAGCCGCGAGAACGGCAAGCTGCAGTTCGTCGCCCAGGGCCTGACCCGCGTGCGCATCAAGACCTGGCTCAAGCACCATCGCCCGCCATACCTGGTGGAAGTCGAATACCCGCACCAGCCCACCCAGCCTACCGACGAGGTCAAGGCCTACGGCATGGCGCTGATCAATGCGATCAAGGAACTGCTGCCACTCAACCCGCTGTACAGCGAAGAGTTGAAGAACTACCTCAACCGCTTCAGCCCCAACGACCCCTCGCCGCTCACCGACTTCGCCGCCGCGTTGACCTCGGCAACCGGTAACGAGTTGCAGGAAGTGCTCGACTGCGTCCCCATGCTCAAGCGCATGGAAAAAGTATTGCCAATGCTGCGCAAGGAAGTTGAAGTCGCGCGCCTGCAGAAGGAAATCTCCGCCGAGGTAAACCGCAAGATCGGTGAGCATCAGCGCGAGTTCTTCCTCAAGGAACAACTCAAGGTCATCCAGCAAGAGTTGGGCTTGACCAAAGATGACCGCAGCGCTGACGTCGAACAGTTCGAGCAACGCCTGGTGGGCAAAGTGCTGCCGGCCCAGGCGCAAAAACGCATCGGCGAAGAGATGAACAAGCTGTCGATCCTGGAAACCGGTTCGCCGGAATACGCGGTCACACGCAACTACCTGGACTGGGCCACTTCCGTGCCGTGGGGCGTATATGGCGAGGACAAGCTCGACCTGAAACACGCGCGCAAAGTGCTGGATAAGCACCATGCAGGCCTGGACGACATCAAAAGTCGCATCCTTGAATTCCTCGCGGTCGGTGCTTACAAAGGCGAAGTCGCCGGTTCCATCGTGCTGCTGGTCGGCCCGCCGGGCGTGGGCAAGACCAGTGTGGGTAAATCCATCGCCGAATCCCTGGGCAGGCCGTTCTATCGGTTCAGCGTTGGCGGCATGCGCGACGAGGCCGAGATCAAGGGCCATCGCCGCACCTACATCGGCGCCCTGCCGGGCAAGCTGGTGCAGGCGCTTAAAGATGTGGAAGTGATGAACCCGGTGATCATGCTCGACGAGATCGACAAGATGGGCCAGAGCTTCCAGGGCGACCCGGCGTCTGCGCTGCTGGAAACCCTCGACCCTGAGCAGAACGTCGAATTCCTCGATCACTACCTGGACCTGCGCCTGGACCTGTCCAAAGTGCTGTTCGTGTGTACCGCTAACACCCTGGACTCGATCCCCGGCCCGTTGCTGGACCGTATGGAAGTGATTCGCCTGTCGGGCTATATCACCGAAGAAAAAGTCGCCATCGCCAAGCGTCACCTGTGGCCCAAGCAGCTGGAAAAAGCCGGCGTGGCGAAAACCAGCCTGAGCATCAGCGACGGCGCCCTGCGTGCGTTGATCGACGGTTATGCGCGGGAAGCCGGGGTGCGCCAGTTGGAGAAACAGCTGGGCAAACTGGTGCGCAAGGCCGTGGTCAAGTTGCTGGATGAGCCGAACTCGGTGATCAAGATCGGCAACAAGGACCTGGAAAGCTCATTGGGCATGCCGGTGTTCCGCAACGAGCAAGTGCTGTCGGGCACTGGTGTGATCACTGGCCTGGCCTGGACCAGCATGGGCGGCGCGACCTTGCCGATTGAGGCGACGCGCATCCACACGCTCAATCGCGGCTTCAAACTCACCGGGCAGTTGGGTGAAGTGATGAAAGAGTCCGCCGAGATCGCCTACAGCTACATCAGCTCGAACCTGAAGTCGTTTGGCGGCGATCCGAAGTTCTTCGATGAAGCCTTCGTACACCTGCACGTGCCGGAAGGCGCCACACCAAAAGACGGCCCGAGCGCGGGTGTCACCATGGCCAGTGCGCTGCTGTCGCTGGCACGCAACCAGCCGCCGAAAAAAGGTGTGGCCATGACCGGCGAGCTGACCTTGACCGGGCATGTGCTGCCGATTGGCGGCGTGCGCGAGAAGGTGATTGCGGCGCGCCGCCAGAAGATTCACGAGCTGATCTTGCCGGAGCCGAATCGCGGGAGCTTTGAGGAGTTGCCGGAGTACCTGAAGGAAGGCATGACGGTACACTTTGCCAAGCGCTTTGCGGATGTGGCGAAGGTGCTCTTCTAAATTTCACTCCAACCCTGTGGCGAGGGAGCTTGCTCCCGCTGGACTGCGCAGCAGTCCCAACAAAGCCGGGGCCGCTTCGCGGCCAGCGGGAGCAAGCTCCCTCGCCACAAAGGTTTCTGTCACTGTCTGCTTGTCACACCTTGTCTCATCTTCGGTTATGCTCGCCCTTCGTCGCCACACAACGGAGCCTCCATGACCGCTGCCCGCCTGCTTCTCCCCTTGAGCCTTGCCCTGCTGGCCGGATGCGCCAGTGCCCCCAAGCAAAACGTCACAGTGGACAACCAGAGCGCCTGCCCGCTGCAGCTTAAAACCGGACAAAACCTGATCCTCACCCTGCTGAGCAACCCCACCACCGGCTACCGCTGGGCCATCCAGGATTCCGCCGGCGGTGTGCTGCGTGCCTTGAGCCCGGAGGTCTACAGCAGCGCGGAATCCGGTGTGATCGGCGGCGGTGGCCACTCCACCTGGCGCTTCCAGGCCTTCGCAGCCGGCCAGGGCCGTTTGCGCCTGACATCCCAGCAACCCTGGGAGCCGGAAGCCGAACCGGCCGAAACCTTCGACTGCGCCATTACGGTGAACTGATATGCCATGGCTGATCCTTGCGCTGATGGGCGCCGGCACCTTTATCTACGGCCTGACCACCCACGCCACCTTGTTGTGCCTGCTGGTCAAACCACTGCCGGTGCTGGCACTGCTGGGCTGGCTGCATGATGCGCCGCCCACTGACTATCGACGCTGGATCAGCCTGGGGCTGATTTTTTCCCTGGTCGGTGATGTGCTGCTCGCTTGGCCGGGCGACCTGTTTATCTTTGGCCTCGGCGCGTTCCTGTTTGCGCACCTGGCGTATCTGAAAGCCTATTTCAGCGATTGCCGCCGCCTGGCGGTGTTGCCATTGGTATTGGCGCTGGGTGTGGGGGCAATCCTGCTGAGTATTTTGATTTCCCACGGCCTCGGCGACTTGCTGATTCCAGTGGTGGTTTACGCCCTGGTGATCAGTGCCATGCTTTGGCGTGCGCTCGCACGGCTGGGCAGTGAAGTGCCCAAACGCTCGGCATGGCTTGCGGCAGCGGGGGCGGTGTCGTTTGTGTTTTCCGACACGCTGATCGGCATCAACCGGTTTGTGTTGGCCTTCGATGCGGCACCGTATTTGCTGATCACCACCTATTGGCTGGGTCAGTGGGGTATTACCGCTTCGGCTTTCCATCAGACAACCCGCGCACATGAGGGCCAACTTGGCTAAAATGCCGGCCTTTCCCCCCTCGTCGCCGGAACAACCGTGAGCAAAGAACCCGATCGCCTATTCGCCCAGCCCCTGCCCCAGGTGCCGGACTTCGCCTTTAACGAGGACGTGGTGCGGGTGTTCCCGGACATGATCAAGCGCTCGGTGCCGGGTTACCCGACCATCGTCGAGAACCTCGGCGTGCTTGCGGCGCAATTTGCCCAGCCGGGCAGCGTGCTTTACGACCTCGGTTCGTCCCTAGGCGCTGTGACCCAAGCCTTGCGTCGCCACGTGCGCACCGACGGCTGCCGGGTGATTGCAGTGGATAACTCCGCCGCCATGGTCGAGCGCTGCCGCGAATACCTCAACGGTCAGGACTCGATGTTCCAGGAGTTGCTGCCGGTTGAGGTGGTTGAGGGCGACATTCTCGCGCTGCAATTTAAGCCTGCTTCGGTGGTGGCGTTGAACTTCACCCTGCAATTTATCGCGCCTGACCAACGCCTGGCGTTACTCGGGCGTATCCGCCAGTCGCTGCTGCCAGGCGGGGCGTTGATCCTTTCGGAAAAGCTGCGTTTCAACGATCCCGAAGAACACGCATTGCTCACCGACCTGCATATCGCGTTCAAACGCGCCAACGGCTACAGCGAACTGGAAATTGCCCAGAAGCGCAGCGCCATCGAAAACGTCATGAAGCCCGACAGCCTCGAAGAACACCGCGAACGCCTGCTGGCGGCCGGGTTCTCGAAAGTCGTGCCGTGGTTCCAGTGTCTTAACTTTGCCTCGTTGATTGCCTTGCCATGATTGATTTGTCCCCCCTCGCCCGCCACTTGGTCGGTACTCCTCTGGCCGTATGGGCCCAGGGCCTGCAAGCGCAGCTCGACAGCAAAATGGAAAAGGGCCATGGCGACCTGGAGCGCTGGCAAAGTGCGCTGGACGCACTGCCGCAGATCCAGCCCAGCGAAGTCGATTTGCTCAATGGCCTGACGCTTGATACCGATTGCGACGACGCCACCCGCGCGCAAATGCACACCGCGCTGATGGGCCTGAGCCCATGGCGCAAAGGCCCGTTCAACCTGTTTGGCGTGCATGTGGACACCGAGTGGCGTTCAGACTGGAAGTGGTCGCGGGTTGCACCGCACCTGGACTTGAAGGGCAAGCGCATCCTCGATGTGGGCTGCGGCAACGGCTATTACATGTGGCGCATGCTCGGCGCGGGGGCCGACAGCGTCATTGGCGTGGACCCGAACTGGCTGTTCTTCTGCCAGTTCCAGGCCGTGCAGCGCTACCTGAACGAGCCAAAGGCCTGGCACTTGCCGTTCCCGTTTGAAGACCTGCCGTCGAACCTGGAAGGCTTCGACACGGTGTTTTCCATGGGCGTGTTCTACCATCGTCGTTCGCCCATTGAGCACTTGCTGGCGCTCAAGGACACCTTGGTCAAAGGCGGCGAGTTGGTCCTGGAAACCCTGGTCGTCGAAGGCGATCAGCAGCAGGTGCTGGTGCCGGAAGACCGTTATGCGCAAATGCGCAACGTGTGGTTCCTGCCGTCGGTGCCGGCACTGATGCTGTGGCTGCGCCGCGCGGGTTTCAGTGAAGTGCGTTGTGTGGATGTGAGTGTGACCACGGTTGAAGAACAACGCGGCACCGAGTGGATGAAGTATCAGTCGCTGAGTGATTTCCTGGACCCGGATGATCACAGCAAGACCATCGAAGGGCTGCCGGCGCCGATGCGGGCGGTGATTATCGCCAAGAAATAAACACTGATTTCCCTGACTAAATGGGGATCAAAATGTGGGAGCTGGCTTGCCTGCGATGGCGGCCAGCCCGACAACTCATCAGTGACTGATACACCGCTATCGCAGGCAAGCCAGCTCCCACATTGGCTCCTCGGTGTTCTTTAGAGTGTGGGCTTGGCTCTGCGGGCCTTGAAGAATTCACTCAGTACCGTGCCGCATTCCTCGGCCAACACCCCGCCTTCATACAGCACCCGATGGTTGAGAAAGCCCTGGGTAAAAAACTGCCCCTGGCTTTGCACAATCCCGGCCTTGGGCTCCAGCGCGCCGTACACCACCCGCGCGATACGCGAATGCACAATCAAACCAGCGCACATGCTGCACGGCTCCAGCGTCACGTACAGCGTGCTGCCCACCAGCCGGTAGTTGCTGATCGCCTGCGCAGCGGCGCGAATGGCGACCATCTCGGCATGGGCGCTGGGGTCGTTGCCGCTGATCGGGCAGTTAAAGCCACGGCCGATGATTTCACCGCCTTGCACCAGCACCGCGCCCACGGGCACTTCGCCAAGTGCCGCGCCCTGGGCGGCAAGGGCCAGAGCCTCACGCATGAAGTGCTGGTCGCGGCTGCGGTCGATAATCGCTGCGGGGCGAATCTGGCGCATCACGCCACCTCGATGGCGGCCATCAGGCCGGTTTCCATATGGTCGATCACGTGGCAGTGAAACATCCACACGCCTGGGTTATCGGCCACCAACGCCACGCGCGCACGCTCGTTCTTGCCCAGCAGGTAGGTGTCGGTGAAATACGGAATCACCTTGTGGCGGTTCGAGGCGATCACCTTGAAGCTCATGCCGTGCAGGTGAATCGGGTGCTGGTACTGGGTCATGTTCTTCAATTCAAAAATGTAGCTCTTGCCCTTCTCAAGCCTGGCAATCGGGCGGTCGGCGCAGGTCTTGTCGGTGATGTCCCAGGCCTTGCCGTTGATCTGCCACAGGCTCGGCGGTTTGCCGTCATCCACCGACACGCTGCCGACCCACTCGAAATTGAAGTTGAGTTTCTCGGCATTGGCCAGGTCCGGCTCGGCAATCGGGTTGGCGGGCAGTGCTGGCGGCCATTCGCTCGGCGCGTCGGTATTGGCAACTGAACGGAAAGTGCCGAGACGCACCGGGCCGTTACGGATCGACAGCTCTTGACCCGCCGGTGGCGCCTTGATCGCCAGGCAAATGCGCATGCCCGGGCCCAGCCAGTATTCCTTGCCCAACGGGCGCGGCTCGATGGGGTTGCCATCCAGTGCGTAGATCTGCGCTTCAACGTCGGGGATGTTGAGGCGATACGTCAGGGTGTTGTCGAGGTTGAGCAAGCGCACGCGGGTGATCTGCCCGGCAGGCAGATCGATCACCGCCTGGGGCACGCCATTGATGGTCGACAACCGCCCGGCCGTGCCACCACGCGCCGCTTCACGGGGCACGCTGAAGGCGACAAAGGCGCCCTCTTCGTCCACGTGCCAGCTTTTCAGGCTCAAGGTGCATTCGTGTTTGAAACCGGTGGGCTCGCGCTCTTCGACAATCAGCGGGCCGACCAGGCCACGGCCGAGTTCTTCGCTGCTGTTCACATGGGGGTGATACCAGTAGCTGCCGGCATCGGGCACGCGGAATTTGTAGTCGAAATATTCACCGGGCAGTACCGGCAGTTGCGAGACGTAGGGCACGCCGTCCATTTCCAGCGGCAGGCGGATGCCGTGCCAGTGAATGGTGGTGGCGACCGGCAGGTGGTTGATAAAACGTACCCGCAGCCACTCGCCTTGGCGCACACGCAACTCGGTGCCTGGCGCCGAGGGGCCGAACGCCCAGGCTTCGGTCTTGTGGCCGGGCACCAGTTCCACGTCCAACGGTGCGGCAATCAGCTCGTAATCGTGGCCCACGTTGGCCTCGGCGACTTTCCCCAGCCAGTAGCGATAGGCGCCACCGGCACCGACGCCCACGACGGCCAGGCCTGCCAGGCCACCCAGGATTTGTCGACGGGAAAAGGATCGGGACACAACAACCTCACGTATCTGCCGCAGGCCAGAGGCCCGCAAAGGGCAGATACGATACACCTGCATCGGCTAAACAGTAAGGCTTCGCATTGCCGCATGGCGAAAACGCCGATGAAGACTCTGAAGATTTCCTGTGGGAGCTGGCTTGTGTGGGAGCTGGCTTGCCTGCGATAGCATCACCTCGGTAAAACTGAAAAACCGAGGCGCCTGCATCGCGGGCAAGCCCGGCTCCCACACAAGCCAGCTCCCACACAAGCCCGCTCCACAGGAGATTTCCAGTGTCTGATCAGTGCTTGGCAGCCGCCAGAATCAGGGCTTTCATTTCGGCAACCGCGCCTTTGAAACCGACGAACAGCGCATGCGCCACCAGCGCATGGCCGATGTTCAGCTCGTTGATGCCCTTGATCGCGGCCACGGCTTCGACGTTGTGGTAGTGCAAGCCATGGCCGGCGTTGACGATCAGGCCTTCGTTGAGGCCGCACTTGACGCCGTCGATGATGCGCTGCAGTTCCTCAGCCACTTCGGTGGGCGTGGTGGCATCGGCGTAACGGCCGGTGTGCAGTTCGATCGCCGGCGCGCCGACGCGACGCGACGCTTCGATCTGGCGCTCGTCGGCGTCGATGAACAGTGACACTTCGCTGCCGATCTTCGACAGGCGCTCCACCGCCGCCTTGATCCGCGCTTCCTGGCCGGCCACATCGAGGCCGCCTTCGGTGGTGAGTTCCTGGCGGGTTTCCGGCACCAGGCAGATATGCGCCGGGCGGATGCGCTCGGCGAACGCCATCATTTCTTCGGTGACGCCCATCTCGAAGTTCATGCGGGTTTGCAGCACGTCCTTGAGCACCAGTACATCGCGCTCCTGGATGTGGCGGCGGTCTTCGCGCAGGTGCACGGTGATGCCGTCGGCACCCGCTTCTTCGGCGTCCAGCGCGGCCTTGACCGGGTCGGGGTAACGGGTGCCCCGGGCCTGGCGCAGGGTGGCGACGTGGTCGATGTTGACGCCAAGAAGAATGCGATTGCTGGTGGTCACGGAAGCGCTCCTGAAAAGGGAAAGAAACGCTGCACAGCATACACGGGCTTGTCAGGGCTTTCGAAACAACTCGCGACTGACCAGCGGGCGCCCGCCCAAATGCACGGCCAGCGCCTGGCGCATCAGGCGCTTGGCGGCGGACAAGGCGCCAGGCGCGGTCCAGTCCGCTTCGCTCATGGCCAACAGCTCGGTGCCCTGGAACAGGCCCGGTTGCAGCAGGTATACGCGCTCAAGGCCGGCGTCGACTTGCAGGCGGTACATACCGTCGGCGGCGATGGGGTCGCCGTGCAGGTCATTGCTCAGTTCGAAGCCGTAGCCCAAGTCATCGAGCAGGCGCCATTCGAAGGCGCGCAGCAGCGGCTCCAGCGGGCGACCTTCGGCCAGGGCCACCAGCGTGGCAGCGTAGTGATCGAAGACGGCGGGGTGCGGGTCTTCGGCGGGCAGCAGGCGGATCAACAGTTCGTTTAGGTAGAGGCCACTGAACAGCGCTTCGCCATTGAGCCAGGCCGAGGTGCCGACGCTTTCCAGGCGGCCGACGTTTTTCAGCTCGCCCTTGCCACGAAACTCCACGTCCAGCGCCACAAACGGCCGTGCCAACGTACCCGCTTTGCCCCGCGCACTGCGCAACACCGCGCGCAAGCGGCCTTGGGGCGTGAGGAAATCCACCAAAGCGCTGGTCTCGCGGTAGGCGCGGCTGTGCAGGACGTAGGCGAGTTGGCTGGGGGGTGGGGTTTGGGACATGCAAGTCTCTTCGCAGAACTTAAGAACAGCGACAAACCAATGTGGGAGCGGGCTTGCCCGCGATGCAGGCACCTCGGTCATTCAGTTGCACCGAGGTGATGCTATCGCAGGCAAGCCAGCTCCCACACAAGCCCGCTCCCACAGAGATACTGCGGGGTGTTACAGGTCGCCGTAGCCCAGGGAACGCAGCGCGCGCTCATCATCGGACCAACCACCTTTAACCTTCACCCACAGGTTAAGCATGATCTTGGAATCAAACAGCAATTCCATATCCTTGCGCGCTTCGGTGCCGATGCGTTTGATGCGCTCGCCCTTGTCGCCAATGATGATTTTCTTCTGGCCGTCACGTTCAACGAGGATCAACGCGTGGATATGCAGGGTTTTGCCCTGCTGCTTGAACTCTTCGATTTCGACGGTGATCTGGTACGGCAGCTCGGCGCCCATCTGGCGCATGATTTTCTCGCGTACCAGTTCAGCGGCCAGGAAACGGCTGCTGCGGTCGGTGATCTGGTCTTCCGGGAAGAAGTGCTCGTTCTCCGGCAGGTGCTCGGCGATCACACGTTCCAGAGCGTCGAGGTTGTGGCCGTGCTGGGCCGAGATCGGGATGATCTGGGCGTTCGGCAGTTGCTCCTGCAGCCAGCTGAGGTGCGGCATCAGCTCAGCCTTGTCTTCGATGCGGTCGGTCTTGTTCAGCGCGACGATCAACGGGCCAGTGACGTACTGCACGCGCTCCAGAACCATTTGGTCTTCGTCGGTCCACTTGGTGCGGTCGACCACGAAGATCACCACGTCGACGTCTTTCAACGCCGCCGAAGCGGTTTTGTTCATGTAGCGGTTCAGCGCCTTCTCGCCACCTTTGTGCATGCCTGGGGTGTCGACGTAGACCGCTTGCACATTGCCTTCGGTCTTGATGCCCAGCATGTTGTGGCGGGTGGTCTGCGGCTTGCGCGAGGTGATCGCCAGCTTCTGGCCGAGGATGTGGTTCAGCAGCGTGGACTTGCCCACGTTCGGGCGGCCGACGATGGCAACATAGCCACAGCGTGTTGCGGTTGAATCAGTCATGGCCATTCTCCACGCCCAGGGCAATCAGTGCTGCAGCGGCCGCTACCTGTTCGGCAATACGACGGCTCACACCCTGACCTCGGCTTTTTTCATTCAATAAGGTGATTTCACATTCCACGAAGAACACGCGGCAATGGGGTTCACCCTGGATATCCACCACTTCGTAACGTGGCAGTTCGCAACCACGCGACTGCAGGTATTCCTGCAGGCGGGTCTTGGGATCTTTGTTGGTGTCGACCAGCGTCAGGCTCTCGATCTCCGACGCCAGCCAGGCGACTACGCGCTCCTTGGCGGTCTCCATGCCTGCATCCAGGTAGATCGCACCGATCAACGCTTCGAGGGCATCGGCCAGGATCGACTCGCGGCGAAAGCCGCCGCTTTTCAGCTCGCCGGACCCCAGGCGCAGGTACTCGCCCAGGCCGAAACCACGGGCCAGCACGGCCAGGGTCTCGCCTTTTACCAGGCGTGCACGCAGGCGTGACAGCTGGCCCTCGCGCGCTTGCGGGAAACGCTCGAACAGCGCCTCACCGGCGGCAAAGTTGAGGATGGCATCACCGAGGAATTCCAGGCGCTCGTTATTGCGCCCTGCAAAGCTGCGGTGTGTGAGGGCAAGGACCATCAATTCCTGGTCCTTGAAGGTGTAGCCGAGCTGGCGCTCGAGACGGCTTAGAGAAACGCTCACGGTTTACCCATTTCTGTTTGGTGGCACCGGCGGCCATCGACGATTGACGCAGTGTTCAAATTCAAATCCTGATTGGTACAGCAAGGAGTTGGGCCAATAATTGTCCCAACCCCAGAAAAGCATTCGGCGCTGTGTTCACAGCGCCGCCTGTATTACTTGATCAGCCCGACCCGCGAGAAGTTCGGCAGGTGGCTGAGCTTGGGTTCCGGCCAGCTCATCCAGACCGCAAAGGCCTTGCCGACAATGTTCTCGTCGGGAACCATGCCCAGCAGGTCCTTGGGGATATTAGGGTCATCCCAATACCGGCTGTCGTTGGAGTTGTCACGGTTGTCGCCCATCATGAAGTAGTGCCCGGCCGGCACTTTCCATTCGGTGTCGGGCGGCGAGCGATAGCGGCTCATTTCCTTGCGGATCTGGTGCTCTACTGCGCCGAGTTTTTCCTGATACAGCTCAGCGCTGCCCAGGGTGTTCGGCTCGGTGCCGATCAACTTCTCGGCTACCGACTCACCATTGACGAACAGGCGCTTGTCGCTGGTGTAGCGAATCACGTCGCCCGGCAGGCCCACGACACGCTTGATGTAGTTGACGTTCGGGTCGCTTGGGTAGCGAAACACCATCACATCGCCGCGCTGCGGGTCACCGACCGGGATGACTTTCTTGTCGAGCACCGGCAGGCGGATCCCGTAGGAGAACTTGTTCACCAGGATGAAGTCGCCCACGTCCAGGGTAGGTTTCATCGACCCCGAAGGGATCTGAAACGGCTCCACCAGGAACGAACGCAGCACCAGCACGATGAACAACACCGGGAAGAACGACTTGCCGTATTCAACCAGCAAAGGCTCTTTGTTCAGTTTCTCGATTGCCACCGCATCGGGCTGGCTGACGCTGCCCTGATACGAGGCGATCGCCGCCCGCCGACGCGGGGCGAAGAACACCAGATCGAGCAACGCCAGGAGACCGCAAACGGCAACGGCGATGACCAGCAACAGCGGGAAATTTAGTGACATAGGACCTAACTATCCAACCTGAGCACTGCAAGGAAGGCTTCTTGTGGAATTTCCACGTTGCCCACTTGCTTCATGCGTTTCTTACCGGCCTTTTGCTTCTCAAGCAGCTTGCGCTTACGGCTTACGTCACCGCCGTAGCATTTGGCCAGTACGTTCTTTCTGAGTGCCTTGACGGAGGTCCGTGCAATGATCTGCCCGCCAATGGCGGCCTGGATCGCGACATCGAACATCTGGCGCGGAATCAGTTCTTTCATCTTTTCGGTCAACTGGCGACCTTTGTAGTGCGCGTTGTCCTTGTGCACGATCAGCGCCAGTGCATCCACCTTGTCGCCGTTGATCAGCACATCCAGTTTCACCAGATTAGCCGATTGGTAACGGTCGAAATGGTAATCCAGCGAAGCATAGCCGCGACTGGTGGATTTGAGACGGTCGAAGAAGTCCAGAACCACTTCGTTCATCGGCAAATCGTAGGTCACTTGCACCTGGGTACCGAGGAACAACATGTCGTGCTGCACGCCACGTTTTTCGATACACAGGGTAATAACGTTGCCCAAGTGCTCTTGCGGAACCAGGATATTGGCCCGCACGATCGGCTCGCGCATGTCTTCGATGGAGGACAGATCCGGAAGCTTGGACGGGTTGTCGACGTAAATCGTTTCACCGGTTTTCAGCGCCAGCTCAAAAATAACCGTCGGCGCCGTGGTGATCAGGTCCAGGTCGTATTCGCGCTCGAGGCGCTCCTGGATGATCTCCATGTGCAGCATGCCCAGGAACCCGCAGCGGAAGCCGAAGCCCAGGGCGTCGGAGCTTTCCGGGGTGTACTGCAACGACGAGTCGTTGAGGGTCAGCTTCTGCAGCGCTTCGCGGAAGTCTTCGAAGTCGTCGGAGCTGACCGGGAACAGGCCGGCGTAAACCTGCGGCTGGATGCGTTTGAAGCCCGGCAGCACGTCGACGTCAGGGGTGGAGCTCAAGGTCAGGGTGTCACCCACTGGCGCACCGTGAATGTCCTTGATACCGGCGATGATGAAGCCCACTTCACCGGCTTTGAGGTCGGTGGTGGCGGTGTGTTTCGGGTTGAATACACCGACGCTGTCCACCAGGTGGATCTTGCCGGTGGATTTGACCAGGATCTTGTCGCCCTTCTTCACACGGCCGTGGCGCACGCGTACCAGGGAAACAACGCCCAGGTAGTTGTCGAACCAGGAGTCGATGATCAACGCTTGCAGCGGATCTTCGTAGTTGCCGGTAGGCGCAGGAATGGTCTTGACCAGGCGCTCGAGCACTTCGTCAACGCCCAGGCCGGTCTTGGCGCTGCACTCGACGGCGTCGGTGGCGTCAATGCCGATGATTTTTTCGATTTCTTCTTTAACGCGGTCAGGATCGGCCTGGGGCAGGTCGATCTTGTTCAGTACCGGCATGACCTCAAGGCCCTGCTCGATCGCGGTGTAGCAGTTGGCCACGGACTGGGCTTCAACACCCTGGCCGGCATCGACCACCAGCAAGGCACCTTCACAGGCGGCCAGCGAACGGCTGACTTCGTAGGTGAAGTCAACGTGGCCAGGGGTGTCAATGAAGTTCAGCTGGTACTTGATACCGTCTTTTGCGGTGTAGTACAGGGTAACGCTGTGGGCCTTGATGGTGATGCCGCGCTCGCGCTCGAGGTCCATGGAGTCCAGGACCTGGGCTTCCATTTCACGCTCGGCAAGGCCGCCGCACATCTGGATGAATCGATCGGCCAGCGTCGACTTACCATGGTCAATGTGGGCGATGATGGAGAAATTGCGGATATGACTCAAATCACTCACGGATCAACACTCAAAAAGGCTGCAGGCAGATTGCCCGCTGAAAAATAGCCGGGAATTGTACCTGATGCTCGGGCCGGGCGTCATCTTTGCTGACCAGAACAAAAATGCCCCGGTCATATGAGCGGGGCATTTTTTGTGCATAAGCGCGGTATCAACCGGCCCGGCGCAACAGCCAGAACCCGGCCACGGCGCAGACCGCCGTCGGTACCAGCACCGCAAACAGCGGCGAGAAACCGAATACCAGGCTCGACGGGCCAAGCAGGTCCTGGGCGATGCGGAAGGTAAAGCCCACCAGCACGCCGGTAAACACACGCTGGCCGAGCGTTACCGAACGCAGCGGGCCGAAGATGAACGAAATAGCCATCAGCACCAGCGCGGCGGTGACCAGCGGCTGCAACACCTTGACCCAAAATGCCAACCAGTAACGGCCATTGTTCAGGCCCTGATCCTTGAGGTAGTGGATGTAACTCCACAAACCGGAGATCGGCAGGCTTTCCGGGATCATGACCACGGTATTGAGCAGTTCCGGCTTCAGGGCAATGTCCCACTGTTCAGACGGCACATTGATCACTTCGGTGTAGGCCTTGATGCCCTGCCCCACATTACGGAAATACGTCGTGGTGACATCGTACAGCTCCCATTTCCCCTCGTCGTACTGCGCACGCTTGGAGAAACTGGAGGTCAGCATATGCCGCTCTTTGTCGAACGTATAACGCGTCACACCCACCAGCAAACCGCCCGGTTGCACGGCGTTGATGTGAATAAACTCATCACCCTGGCGGTGCCACAGGCCGTGCTTGGCGCTCTGCGCATCCCCCGAACCCTGGGCCAGGGCTCGATTGGCCTGGGCCGTGGCTTCGGTCGGTGGTGCTACGTACTCGCCGATCAGCACACTGCACGCCATCAGCAACAGCATGGGTTTCATGACGGCCCAGACGATGCGGCCGATGGAAACGCCCGCCGCTCGCATAATGGTCAATTCGCTGCTGCTGGCCAGGCTGCCCAGGCCGATCAGGCAGCCGATCAGCGCCGCCATCGGCATCATGTCGTAGAGGCGACGCGGTGCGGTCAGCGCCACGTAGCTCAATACGTGGGTGACGGTATAGGTGTCGGTGACGTTGCCCACTTCATCAATAAAGGCAAACAGGCAAGCCAGGCCAAGGATGATGCCCAATACCGCCAGGATGGCGATCAGTACGCTGCTACCAATGTAGCGGTCGAGCTTAGCCACGAGCCAACTCCTTCAGGCCACGACGGCTCTTCATTTTCAAACGGATAGGTTCCCAGTAGAGCAGCCCCAGGCCGATCACCAGGAAGATCCCGTGCACCCACCACAGGCCCAGGGTTGGCGACAGCTTGCCCTTCTCCAGGGAGCCACGGGCGGAAATCAGGATGGTCAGGTAAGCCATGTACAAAAGGATCGCCGGCAACAGCTTGAGGAAGCGGCCCTGGCGCGGGTTGACGCGCGACAGCGGCACCGCCATCAACGTCACGATGAACACCAGCAGCGGCAGGGAGAGTCGCCATTGCAGCTCGGCAACGGAGCGCAGCTCGGGATTACCGATCAGCGATAGCGTCGGCAGTGCATCGCGGTCGGTGACCTCTTCACTGATGTCAGGCTTGGCCAGCATTACGCCATAAGTGTCGTATTTGACCGCCCGGTATTCCGCCAGCCCAGGGCTGCCGTCGTAGCGGTAGCCATTTTCCAGGATCAGGTAGCGGTTACCGTCAGGGCGTATTTCCTGGCGCCCGCTGTTGGCTACCAGAATCGAAATACCGCGGTCCTTCTGGTTCAGGCCGAGGTTTTTCTGCGAGATGAACACACCGCCAAGGTTAGAGCGGTCGTCGGTCATGGTTTCGGTATAGGTGACCCGCGTGCCGTCGTTGAGCGCCTGGAAGCGCCCGGGCTCCAGGGTATCGAACTCGGTCATCGCGTCCTGCTTGTTCAGCAGCAGCTGGAACTGCATGGCGCCCTGGGGCGCCAGGCTCATGCTCAACCAGGCCACCACCAGCGCAACGCCGGTGGCCGGCACCATGGTCATGGCCAGCAGACGCTGCTGGCTCATGCCGGTGGCCGAAAGCACGGTCATTTCACTTTCAAGGTAAAGCCGGCCATAAGCCAGCAGGATGCCGAGAAACAGGCCAAGCGGCAGGATCAGCTGCAAAAAACCCGGCAGGCGAAAGCCCATGATCAGGAACAACGAGCCCGGATCCAGGGCGCCCGAGGCCGCCTGAGCGAGGAATTTGACGAAACGACCACTCATGGTGATGACCAGCAATACCGCACTCACGGCACTCAGGGTCAACAGGACTTCGCGGGACAGATAACGGAAGACGATCAAACCAGACACTCCAGGGTTGTCAGGCTAAGGCGGCCAAACAAGCAAGCATACCGAGTCGACCCACATGCACGGGCCGGCTAAAAAGATTGCGCATTATCCTGTGATTGACCGCGCCTGTCACGGTGCTTGCTCATACGCGCGCACAAAGCGTGCTGCAAGGGTTGTCAGGCTGCTCTGGCGAGGTTCAAACTGCGGCCTTTGTCGCGGGCGGTTTACAAAGCTGCCAAGCATCAAAGCCTGCGTACAGACGCCAGGCTCACAGACCTTAAATAAGGGACCCGAAAATGGAATTGGTTGTAAAAAGCGTTAGCCCCGAAACGTTGAAAACCGCCACCCTCGTGGTCGCCGTCGGCGAAGGGCGCAAGCTCGGCGTCGCCGCCAAGCAACTGGACGAACTGAGCGGCGGCGCCATCAGCGCGGTCCTCAAGCGCGGCGACCTGGCCGGCAAAGTCGGCCAAAGCCTGCTGCTGCAAAGCCTGCCCAACCTCAAAGCCGACCGTGTATTGCTGGTGGGCGTGGGCAAGGACGCCGAACTGGGCGACCGCCCGTTCCGCAAAATCATCAGCGGTATCCTCACCACTCTTAAAGGCCTGGGCGGCACCGATGCGGCGCTGGCCCTCGATGAAATCGTAGTAAAAGGCCGCGACAGCTACGGCAAGACCCGCCTGCTGGCCGAAAGCCTGGTGGACGGCGGTTACGTCTTCGACCAGTTCAAGAGCCAGAAGGCCGAACCGCGCGCCATCAAGAAAATCACCCTGCTGACCATCAAAGCCGCCCAGGCTGAAGTCGAGCGCGCCGTCACCCACGCCACCGCCATCGCCAACGGCATGTCGTTTACCCGTGACCTGGGCAACCTGCCGCCGAACATCTGCCACCCAACCTACCTGGGCGAACAAGCCAAGGCGCTGGGCAAGGAGTTCAAGGGCCTGAAGGTTGAAGTGCTGGACGAGAAGAAGATCAAGGAACTGGGCATGGGCTCGTTCTATGCCGTGGGCCAGGGCAGCGACCAGCCGCCACGCCTGATCGTGATGCAATACAACGGCGGCAAGAAGTCCGAGAAGCCTTACGCGCTGGTCGGCAAAGGCATCACCTTCGACACCGGCGGCATCAGCCTCAAGCCGGGCGCCGGCATGGACGAAATGAAATACGACATGGGCGGCGCCGCCAGCGTGTTCGGCACCCTGCGTGCCGTGCTGGAACTCAAGCTGCCGATCAACCTGGTGTGCATCCTGGCCTGCGCCGAGAACATGCCGAGCGGTGGTGCTGCACGCCCGGGCGACATCGTCACCACCATGAGCGGCCAGACTGTCGAGATCCTCAACACCGACGCCGAAGGCCGTCTGGTGCTGTGCGATGCCCTCACCTACGCCGAACGCTTCAAGCCACAGGCCGTGATCGACATTGCCACCCTGACCGGTGCCTGCGTGGTCGCCCTGGGCGCTCACACCTCGGGCCTGCTGGGTAACAACGACGAGTTGATCGAGCAACTGCTCAGCGCCGGCAAGGCTGCCGACGACCGCGCCTGGCAACTGCCGCTGTTCGACGAGTACCAGGAACAACTGGACAGCCCGTTCGCCGACATCGCCAACATCGGCGGCCCAAAAGCCGGCACCATCACCGCCGCCTGCTTCCTGTCGCGCTTCGCCAAGAACTTCAACTGGGCGCACCTGGACATCGCCGGCACGGCCTGGACCAGCGGCGGCAAGGACAAGGGCGCCAGTGGCCGTCCGGTTCCTCTGTTGACCCAGTACCTGCTGGATCGCGCCAAAGCCTGAAACTGAAGATTCCGGGGCGGCCTTCACGGCGCCCCGGTCTCAGGAACCGCAATGACCCAAGTCGACTTCTATATATTGCCCAGCGCCGATCCCTCTGCGCGCCTGGACTTTGCCTGCAAACTTACCGAAAAAGCCTGGCGCATGGGCCACCGCATCTACCTGCATTGCAGCGATGCCGCTCAGCGTGAAGACCTTGACGCCCGCCTGTGGCGCTTCAAGGGCGAAAGCTTCGTGCCCCACGGCCCCGCCGAGTCCGAACCCGAAGGCCTGATTGTGCTGGGTTTGGGCGACAACTGCGGCGATCACCAAGACCTGCTGGTGAACCTCGACCTGAAAGTACCGGCCTTTGCCAAGGCTTTTGCCCGCGTGGCGGAAGTGGTGGTCGAAGACCCGGCTATTCGTCAGGCCGCGCGGGAGAGTTTCCGTTTCTACCGCGAACAGGGCTATCCTCTGCAAGATCACCGGCTACAACGACTTTGAGCACACGATGGACACTCCAAACCCGCTGAAAAAAGACGACCACTTGCTGGACGACCTGGAGTCGATCCGTCAATTGCTCGGTGATGATGAGTTGCAACCGCCGCTGCTGACCGAATCGGTCGAGGGCGAGGTACAGATTCCGCTGTTGTTCGACATGGTCGGTGGCAAACCTGCCGCACCTGAACCTGTCACACCAGCCCCCGCTGCCGAACCGGCACCCGCCGCAGAAAAAGCCCCCGACGCGTTGCTGCTGCACCTGGACAATGAACTGCGTGCCGCCGCGCAACTGATCATGCAGGATGTGATCGACGACTTTGCTCCGCATATTGAAGCCGAGATCAAACGGCGGATGGATGCGCGGATGGAGCGGTTGCTCAGCCAATACCAGTCCTGAGCCAGGATGCCTGTCCAGAATGCCTATGTCGCGATGCGGTCGGTGCCAAGGAGGGCATGCATCCACTCACATCATGACATGACCACCTGTCGTAACTGGTATTTCTAACAGTAGATGCACCAGCGATTTTGGACAAAGCTCATCTGAAATTATTCCTTGTCGGAGATTTAGATGATGGGCGTTCCTACTCAATTTTATCCAATTACCGAATGGACACCTGCGCAATTCCCGATTTTCTTCGGCGAAGGAATTCCAGGCCAGCCTGTCACCATATGCCAATCAAATACCGGTCTAGTCGTTGCACAAACAACCGTCGATGAAAACGGTAACTGGCTGACTCAATCCGATATAGCGCTACCTTTGGGCCCCTATTCTGTCTCCGCCTATTACGACCTGAGCCAAGGGTATGCACCCAATCTTGCCTTTCACGTTGGCGACCCTTCTCCAATGGCAGGAAACGGCCCCTCCGAGTCAGATAACTCCCCCGTTCTCACCAGCCTGACTATCGTTGACTCCCTTCGTCCATGGCTTACAGGGACGGCTCCACCGAATGCGACGGTCGTGATTGCCCATTCGGGTGGCAGCGTTTACTACGCTTCAGTGGGTGCGGACAGTAATGGCTATTGGGAAGCCACGCCGACTACTGACCTTGTCGTTGATGCCAATAACTGGGTAGACCTTGCTCTAATCGCGAAAGATGCCGAGGGCAAAGCCTTATCGTCTTGGGTGGGTGTGCAGTTGACGGTTTTATTGACGAGCACTGGGGGCGGCGCCATGGCCGATGGCACCCCACCTGTCATCAACAGCCCGGCCAACAACAGCTCCGTCCAGGCACTCCGACCAACATTCACCGGCAAAGCCGCGCCCAACGCCAGGATTGGTGTGCACAATGATGCCGTCAACGTCTACTACGGCGATTGTTATGCCGACGCCAACGGCAACTGGACCTACCCATTTCCTCAAGATCTTGCTCCTGGCCAGGTCACGTTGAAGTTCGGCCAGTTCAGTCAATCCGCTAGGCTATCGGCCGATACGGCCCATACGCTTAACATCGCACTATCTGGTTCTGGCAACGCCCTGCCGCCGGGCAGCGCGCCTCAACTCACCAGCCCCACCACCGTCAACTCACTGCGTCCCTTACTGACCGGCAAAGCGGCGCCCAATGCCATCGTCTACGTTTATCTTGAAGGCGGCAGCGTGTTGTTTGGCAAACCTCAAGCTGACAGCAACGGTGATTGGCAACTGCAACTGAGTCAGGACATCTACTCCAGCTCGACGCCGCTGTCCCTGGCGGAATTCAATGCCAACGGTGCTCTGATGTCTGGCTGGACAGCAGTTACCCTGACCATGAGCACTGCACCCACCAGTAACGCCTTGCCTTCCGGCAGCCCTCCTCAACTCACCAGCCCCACCACCGTCAACTCACTGCGTCCCTTACTGACCGGCAAAGCGGCGCCCAATGCCATCGTCTACGTTTATCTTGAAGGCGGCAGCGTGTTGTTTGGCAAACCTCAAGCTGACAGCAACGGTGATTGGCAACTGCAACTGAGTCAGGACATCTACTCCAGCTCGACGCCGCTGTCCCTGGCGGAATTCAATGCCAACGGTGCTCTGATGTCTGGCTGGACAGCAGTTACCCTGACCATGAGCACTGGGGGCGGCGCCATGGCCGATGGCACCCCACCTGTCATCAACAGCCCGGCCAACAACAGCTCCGTCCAGACAGTCCGACCAACATTCACCGGCAAAGCCGCGCCCAACGCCAGGATTGGTGTACACAATGATGCCGTCAACGTCTACTACGGCGATTGTTATGCCGACGCCAACGGCAACTGGACCTACCCATTTCCTCAAGATCTTGCTCCTGGCCAGGTCACGTTGAAGTTCGGCCAGTTCAGTCAATCCGCTAGGCTATCGGCCGATACGGCCCATACGCTTAACATCGCACTATCTGGTTCTGGCAACGCCCTGCCGCCGGGCAGCGCGCCTCAACTCACCAGCCCCACCACCGTCAACTCACTGCGTCCCTTACTGACCGGCAAAGCGGCGCCCAATGCCATCGTCTACGTTTATCTTGAAGGCGGCAGCGTGTTGTTTGGCAAACCTCAAGCTGACAGCAACGGTGATTGGCAACTGCAACTGAGTCAGGACATCTACTCCAGCTCGACGCCGCTGTCCCTGGCGGAATTCAATGCCAACGGTGCTCTGATGTCTGGCTGGACAGCAGTTACCCTGACCATGAGCACTGGGGGCGGCGCCATGGCCGATGGCACCCCACCTGTCATCAACAGCCCGGCCAACAACAGCTCCGTCCAGACAGTCCGACCAACATTCACCGGCAAAGCCGCGCCCAACGCCAGGATTGGTGTACACAATGATGCCGTCAACGTCTACTACGGCGATTGTTATGCCGACGCCAACGGCAACTGGACCTACCCATTTCCTCAAGATCTTGCTCCTGGCCAGGTCACGTTGAAGTTCGGCCAGTTCAGTCAATCCGCTAGGCTATCGGCCGATACGGCCCATACGCTTAACATCGCACTATCTGGTTCTGGCAACGCCCTGCCGCCGGGCAGCGCGCCTCAACTCACCAGCCCCACCACCGTCAACTCACTGCGCCCCTTGCTGACCGGCAAAGCCGCGCCCAATGCCATCGTCTATGTTTATCTTGAAGGCGGCAGCGTGTTGTTTGGCAAACCTCAAGCTGACAGCAACGGTGATTGGCAACTGCAACTGAGTCAGGACATCTACTCCAGCTCGACGCCGCTGTCCCTGGCGGAATTCAATGCCAACGGTGCTCTGATGTCTGGCTGGACAGCAGTTACCCTGACCATGAGCACTGGGGGCGGCGCCATGGCCGATGGCACCCCACCTGTCATCAACAGCCCGGCCAACAACAGCTCCGTCCAGACAGTCCGACCAACATTCACCGGCAAAGCCGCGCCCAACGCCAGGATTGGTGTACACAATGATGCCGTCAACGTCTACTACGGCGATTGTTATGCCGACGCCAACGGCAACTGGACCTACCCATTTCCTCAAGATCTTGCTCCTGGCCAGGTCACGTTGAAGTTCGGCCAGTTCAGTCAATCCGCTAGGCTATCGGCCGATACGGCCCATACGCTTAACATCGCACTATCTGGTTCTGGCAACGCCCTGCCGCCGGGCAGCGCGCCTCAACTCACCAGCCCCACCACCGTCAACTCACTGCGTCCCTTACTGACCGGCAAAGCGGCGCCCAATGCCATCGTCTACGTTTATCTTGAAGGCGGCAGCGTGTTGTTTGGCAAACCTCAAGCTGACAGCAACGGTGATTGGCAACTGCAACTGAGTCAGGACATCTACTCCAGCTCGACGCCACTGGCCCTGGCGGAGTTCAATGCCAACGGTGCTCTGATGTCTGGCTGGACAGCCGTTACCCTGACCATGAGCGCTGCACCCACCAGTAACGCCTTGCCTTCCGGCAGCGCGCCTCAACTCACCAGCCCCACCACCGTCAACTCACTGCGTCCCTTACTGACCGGCAAAGCGGCGCCCAATGCCATCGTCTACGTTTATCTTGAAGGCGGCAGCGTGTTGTTTGGCAAACCTCAAGCTGACAGCAACGGTGATTGGCAACTGCAACTGAGTCAGGACATCTACTCCAGCTCGACGCCGCTGTCCCTGGCGGAATTCAATGCCAACGGTGCTCTGATGTCTGGCTGGACAGCAGTTACCCTGACCATGAGCACTGGGGGCGGCGCCATGGCCGATGGCACCCCACCTGTCATCAACAGCCCGGCCAACAACAGCTCCGTCCAGACAGTCCGACCAACATTCACCGGCAAAGCCGCGCCCAACGCCAGGATTGGTGTACACAATGATGCCGTCAACGTCTACTACGGCGATTGTTATGCCGACGCCAACGGCAACTGGACCTACCCATTTCCTCAAGATCTTGCTCCTGGCCAGGTCACGTTGAAGTTCGGCCAGTTCAGTCAATCCGCTAGGCTATCGGCCGATACGGCCCATACGCTTAACATCGCACTATCTGGTTCTGGCAACGCCCTGCCGCCGGGCAGCGCGCCTCAACTCACCAGCCCCACCACCGTCAACTCACTGCGTCCCTTACTGACCGGCAAAGCGGCGCCCAATGCCATCGTCTACGTTTATCTTGAAGGCGGCAGCGTGTTGTTTGGCAAACCTCAAGCTGACAGCAACGGTGATTGGCAACTGCAACTGAGTCAGGACATCTACTCCAGCTCGACGCCACTGGCCCTGGCGGAGTTCAATGCCAACGGTGCTCTGATGTCTGGCTGGACAGCCGTTACCCTGACCATGAGCGCTGCACCCACCAGTAACGCCTTGCCTTCCGGCAGCGCGCCTCAACTCACCAGCCCCACCACCGTCAACTCACTGCGCCCCTTGCTGACCGGCAAAGCCGCGCCCAATGCCATCGTCTATGTTTATCTTGAAGGCGGCAGCGTGTTGTTTGGCAAACCTCAAGCTGACAGCAACGGTGATTGGCAACTGCAACTGAGTCAGGACATCTACTCCAGCTCGACGCCGCTGTCCCTGGCGGAATTCAATGCCAACGGTGCTCTGATGTCTGGCTGGACAGCAGTTACCCTGACCATGAGCACTGGGGGCGGCGCCATGGCCGATGGCACCCCACCTGTCATCAACAGCCCGGCCAACAACAGCTCCGTCCAGACAGTCCGACCAACATTCACCGGCAAAGCCGCGCCCAACGCCAGGATTGGTGTACACAATGATGCCGTCAACGTCTACTACGGCGATTGTTATGCCGACGCCAACGGCAACTGGACCTACCCATTTCCTCAAGATCTTGCTCCTGGCCAGGTCACGTTGAAGTTCGGCCAGTTCAGTCAATCCGCTAGGCTATCGGCCGATACGGCCCATACGCTTAACATCGCACTATCTGGTTCTGGCAACGCCCTGCCGCCGGGCAGCGCGCCTCAACTCACCAGCCCCACCACCGTCAACTCACTGCGCCCCTTGCTGACCGGCAAAGCGGCGCCCAATGCCATCGTCTACGTTTATCTTGAAGGCGGCAGCGTGTTGTTTGGCAAACCTCAAGCTGACAGCAACGGTGATTGGCAACTGCAACTGAGTCAGGACATCTACTCCAGCTCGACGCCGCTGTCCCTGGCGGAATTCAATGCCAACGGTGCTCTGATGTCTGGCTGGACAGCAGTTACCCTGACCATGAGCAAGACATAAACCAGTCTGGTCGCACGGTACCTGGTGACGCGCGAAGCGCAATGACTCAGCGTGCGATACCAGCGACCAAGCGCCCATTTCACGGGGCTAAAGCGGTCTGAACGGCAGCGTATTGCCAGAATGGGCTTACGTAACAATTACCCCCGCTCAAAAACATAGTGCCAGCCTATGTAAACCACATCGAGTTCAACTGGGTGATGCAGTTTTTTACATCGCCCATCACCTCGCCCTACGCGCGCTGGCTCATCCCCGCTATACTTCCCGGCTTTTCCTGAATAAATGCCAATAGGGTCCCGCCGCGCATGGATAAGACCTACCAGCCGCACGCCATTGAAACTTCCTGGTACAACACTTGGGAGTCCGAGAACTATTTCGCCCCGCAAGGTGCGGGCGAGTCCTACACCATCATGATTCCGCCACCGAACGTCACTGGCAGCCTGCACATGGGCCATGGCTTCAACAATGCGATCATGGATGCGTTGATCCGTTTCCGCCGCATGCAGGGCCGTAACACCCTGTGGCAACCGGGCACCGACCACGCCGGTATCGCCACGCAGATGCTGGTGGAACGCCAGCTCGAAGCCACCGGCCAAAACCGTCACGACCTGGGTCGCGAAAAATTCCTGGAGAAGATCTGGGAGTGGAAAGACCAGTCCGGCGGCAATATCAGCCGTCAGATCCGTCGCCTGGGTTCGTCTGTGGACTGGAGCCGCGAGCGCTTCACCATGGACGACGGCCTGTCGGAATCGGTGAAAGAAGCCTTCGTGCGCCTGCACGAAGACGGCCTGATCTACCGCGGCAAGCGCCTGGTCAACTGGGACACCAAGTTGCACACGGCCATTTCCGACCTCGAAGTGGAAAACCACGACGAGAAAGGCTTCCTGTGGAACCTCAAGTACCCGCTGGCCGATGGCGCCAAGACCGCTGAGGGCAACGACTACCTGATCGTCGCCACTACCCGTCCGGAAACCATGCTCGGAGACGCCGCCGTGGCGGTTAACCCGAACGATGAACGCTACCAGGCACTGATCGGCAAATTCGTCGAGCTGCCATTGGTCGGCCGTCGTATCCCGATCATCGCGGACGACTACTGCGACCCTGAATTCGGCACCGGCTGCGTGAAAATCACCCCGGCCCACGATTTCAACGACTACGAAGTCGGCAAGCGCCACAACCTGCCGCTGTTGAACATCTTCGACAAAAACGCCGCCGTATTGCCGGCCTGTCAGGTGTTCAATCTGGACGGCACGCTGAACGATAGCATCGACGGCAAGATCCCGGCCGAATACGCCGGCCTCGACCGTTTCGAAGCGCGCAAGCAGATCGTGGCCGCCTTTGACGCTGCCGGCTTGCTGGTGAGCGTTGACGACCACGGCCTCAAAGTGCCGAAGGGCGACCGTTCCGGCACCATCATCGAGCCGTGGCTGACCGACCAGTGGTACGTGTCCACCAAACCGCTGGCCGAGCCTGCGATTGCTGCCGTGGAAGACGGCCGCATCCAGTTCGTGCCTAAACAGTACGAAAACATGTACTTCTCGTGGATGCGCGATATCCAGGATTGGTGCATCAGCCGTCAACTGTGGTGGGGCCATCGCATTCCGGCCTGGTACGACGAGTCGGGCAAAGTCTATGTAGGCCGCGACGAAGCCGAAGTGCGCGCCAAGCACAACCTCGGCCCGGACGTTGCGCTGCAACAGGACAACGACGTACTGGACACCTGGTTCAGCTCCGGCCTGTGGACCTTCTCCACCCTGGGCTGGCCGCAGCAGACCGAGTTCCTGAAGAAATTCCACTCCACCGATGTACTGGTGACCGGCTTCGACATTATTTTCTTCTGGGTTGCCCGGATGATCATGCTGACCATGCACCTGGTGAAGAACGAGGACGGCACCCCGCAAGTACCGTTCAAGACCGTGTACGTGCACGGCCTGGTGCGTGATGGCCAGGGCCAGAAGATGTCCAAGTCCAAAGGCAACGTCCTGGACCCGCTGGACATCATCGACGGCATCGACCTGGAAACCCTGGTGCAGAAACGCACCTCGGGCCTGATGCAGCCAAAACTGGCCAAAAAGATCGAGAAGCAGACCCGCGACGAGTTTGCCGATGGCATTGCCAGCTACGGCACCGACGCCCTGCGTTTCACGTTCTGCTCGCTGGCGTCCACCGGTCGCGACATCAAGTTCGACATGGGCCGCGTCGAAGGCTATCGCAACTTCTGCAACAAGATCTGGAACGCTGCACGTTACGTGCTGGATAAAGGCGAAGACTGCGGCCAGAACGGCGAAGCCTATGAGCTGAGCCTGGCTGATCGCTGGATCATCTCGCAGCTGCAGCGCACCGAAGCCGAAGTTACCCGCCAGCTCGACCAGTTCCGTTTCGACCTCGCCGCCCAGGCCTTGTACGAGTTCATCTGGAACCAGTATTGCGACTGGTACCTGGAACTGTCCAAGCCGGTACTGTGGGACGAAAACTCGCCGATCGAACGCCAGCGCGGCACCCGCCGCACCCTGGTGCGCGTACTCGAAGTGGCGCTGCGTCTGGCGCACCCGTTCATGCCGTTCATCACCGAAGAGATCTGGCAGCGCATCGCGCCGCTGGCCGGTATCGAAGGCAAGACCATCATGCTGCAACCTTGGCCGGTGGCCAATGAAGCGCGCATCGATGAAGCGGCCGAAAGTGATATCGAATGGCTCAAGACCCTGATGATGGGCACGCGTAACATCCGTGCCGAAATGAACATCGGGCCGGGCAAGCCGTTGGCAGTGTTTGTGAAGAACGCCAGCAGCGAAGATCAGCGTCGCCTCAGCGAGAACGACGCACTGCTCAAGAAGCTGGCGAAGCTGGAGTCGATCACGGTATTGGCTGACGGCGCCGAAGCACCGCTGTCCGCGACCGCGCTGGTCGGCGAGATGGAAGTGCTGGTGCCGATGGCCGGCCTGATCGACAAAGGCGCGGAATTGGCCCGTCTCGATAAGGAAATCCTGCGCCTGCAAGGCGAAGTGCAGCGAGTGGGCGGCAAGCTGTCCAACGCGGCGTTCGTCGACAAGGCGCCGGCGGAGGTGATCGATAAGGAGCGCGCCAAGTTGGCTGAAGCTGAACAGGCTCAGGGCAAGTTGGCGGAGCAACGCAGTCGGATTGCCAGCTTGTAAGTCAATGCTGGAATAAAAAGAGAGACCTTCGGGTCTCTTTTTTTGCGCAAAATTAACTGGTCTAACTATGGAGACACTTAAGCGCGAAAAGTTATAAAAAACTGTCAACATTGACAGTATCAACCCACTGGAAAGCGGCATTACTCTGAAACAAAGCTCTCTGCCGTGCATCATTTTGAAGCACGGAGGCAGCCTACTTTTTAAGGAGTTTCCAGATGGCTAATTCGACAGCTGTTAAACAAAGTGTCGTTGACGAAGGTAGCCCGAATATTCATGGGGTCGACCCCTTTTCGGGCGCATTTTGCACATTTATCCCGATAGCTGAATTAGTTGGAAATAATGGGTTGGGCCCGACTTTGGATCTGAAGGTTTACCACACGTCGGGCCGCGGCACCCACTACCTCGAAAATTGTAGTATCCGATTTAACCATGCTTATTTTTACGAAGACCTTCTACCAAAAAATCTGAGCAACAATTTCGGCAAAATTTACTTAGAGAACGGAGCCAGTTGGACATGGGACGGAAAAAGCGATATTGCCTTACCCCACGTCGTTATCAGCCGGGATGGCGAGCAACTTAAATTCACACATAAAAGTGGACAACAAGAACGTCTTACCAAATTCCGAGCCCCCTCATCCAACCCGCTAATACTAATATATGAAGGCTATTACCTTCCAACTACAATAAGTTCACCCTCTGGGCATAAAATTTACCTCCAATGGGATTTGATTAAAGAAACCAACTCACTCAAGAACCGGTGGCTCCCACGCCTACAGTCAGTATCCGACGAGTCAGGAACCCTATTGACCGTTGATTACACCATGCTCGGCAGCATAATGCAGGTCACTTTCGATGTATGGCCAGGAACCAACGACAATTACACGATGGATTTTCAATTTACCAAGGGCTTGTTGAGTACAGTACGGCAGAGCAACCAGATAGACACGACAGCGTTCGAGTACACCGGCTCTATCAGCAAAATAAAACACAGCAGCGGACTCACGGAGGCAATTAGTTATCAGAACGGCAAAGTTTCCAACCACCTTATTACCGACAACAACGCGACCATCATACAAAACACTCAATATATTTACACCACCTCAAAAGGCAACCAAATCACCTCAGTAACGGAGATAGGCAATAAAAAAACTGAATATCAGTTTTCGACCAACCGCCTACCGACAAAAGAAACAACTTGGGTAGATGGCTTATTATTGAAAACCGTTGAGTTAAGTAGAACCCTGAAAAACGGAGGGACGGTCCTCACGGGTGCCGCTAATGACCCCCTCCCAGACCGTATGGAAAGCACCACTAGCACGACCTACACCAACCCCGACCTGACCGCTCGCACGGAAGTCGTCGTTATCACAATGGACACCTTAGGCAACATCATTTCAAAGACAGAAAACGGCGTAACAACGGAGTGGACTTATTATCGGGGAATGTTGGAAGAAGACATACTCGTCAAAACAGAAAGAGTTAACACTCCCACAACGCCTTTGAGTGTTATTGCGGGCATAGGTGATTACGCAAACCCTATCGGCTGGGGATACCTGCTGTTCGGTAAAGCCGGGTTGACCTGGGGTACACGTGAGCTGCGCCAAAAGGTTATTTCGCCTTACGTCACCAGTAACGGTCAACAGACCTTCAACCTCCCGGTGGCCATTCGTTGCCCTGGCGACCCAAATTACTTCAAGGTTCACGTCGAATCCGAAAAGGTCTATACCCTGAACAACGGCCAACGGACTGACTTGCAGTGGACCTTCTACAGTTACGATGGGCTGCCGGTCAAAGACGCCCTGGTAAAAGGTCCAACCCTCAAACCTTCGAAAAAATTGACAATCTATAACCCGGTTGGGGATGCCAATGGCAGGCTCTCATCATGGGCGAACGGCAACATGGTGCTTGAAGAGAATACTTATGATACTGACATTAATTCACCTCACCATGGGCGGTTATTGAACAGCACACAATCTATCCTTGACGCCGCCGGCAAGGTCGTTCCGGGCTCTGTAGTCAGTACTGCGATCGGCTACGGGCTTTCCAACAATCAACTCACTACAACCACTTATGTGACCGCGGGCACTGCACCTGCAGTCACCGGAACTCAAGTCATTCAAACGCTCACCGGCTTGCTTAAGGCCCACATTGATGCCCAAGACAATACGACCCTTTATGAATACGACGCGCAGCGCCGTATAATCCAACAAACCGTATATGCCGGCGAGCCCGAGCTCAAAGGCACGACCACTTTCACCTACGTAGACGCTGGCACCGAAACTCAAGTAACGCGTACCAGCCCGTTCGGAGAACAAAGCAGAGACGTATTTGATACGTTGGGCCGCCCCATCCGAAACGAGTGGCTACACACTGATGGTTCATGGCTGAAGTTATACGAAATAACTTACGACGCCCAAGGTCGAGAGGCGTCCACGACACAATTCGACTACACCGCCAATAAAACGCAATTGCCCCCGCAAACACGTAACTTCAGCTATGACCGCTGGGGGCAGCTCTCAGAAATCAAGTGGGCCGCGAGTGGTGAGACCGAGAATTTTTCGTACGACCCGGTCAACCGCAAGACCTCAACCTGGGTAGCACAAGGCAGTGAAACGGGCGGGCGCACCATACAGGTATTCGACGAACCCGGTGGAGAACAACGCCACGAGTCGTATCTTCATGCCAATGGTAAGTTCGTGAGCTCACAGACGTATCGCTACAACGCCCTAGGTCGTCTGACCACCGAGGCTTCAAGCGAGGCATATGCGATTCACCGTAATTACGACGCTTTTGGTCGCGTAAGCCGTATGGAAACCGCCGGTATCACAACGATTAATGACTTTCCTGCCCATATCCAAGCACCCGTAGCGACAGCTGCCAAGCTGGAATCCAGCGGCCAAACAGTTTCACTGGGCACCCAGACAGTAGATGGCCTGAGCCGCGTGACGGCTACCGTACTCGGCGGCACTAAAGTGAACTATGCCTATATCGGCAGCGGGAATTGGGGCAAAGCAGATACTCAACCCAGCGCAACGAACACCTCATCTACTCGCATTCAGCTGAGCAATGCTTGGGACGCGCAAACCCGTACCCTTACTGAAACCATTACCGGAGGCATTAACCGAGGTAGTGATTCAACTACCTCTCAAGCAAGATACGAATACTCCATTCAAGGCCTCTTACTGCGATCAACTGATGCGTTCGGTAACAGCACTCAATACACTTACGACACCCAAGGCCGTCTACTGAACAGCGCCAGCGCAACGCTGACCGTAGACTTTATATATGGCCCGCTAGGTAGACTGGAATCCGAAACATTGAATGATCTAACCCATGGTAAGACCATGACGACTGCGTACACTTACAACGCATCCGGTCAAGAAATTCAACGTCAATTCAATGCCACAGGTTTTCCACCCCTTACATTAAAAACAACGTATACCACCTCTTTAATCGCTGAAATGGAAATACTGCAAGATGCATCACTGTTGCGCAAGGAAGAGTACCGTTACGATTTCAGAGGGCAACTCGAAACCTATCTGTGCAGCGGCCCCCATAAACCCTCCACGCCTGACCGCTATGTGATTGACCGACAGGATTTTATATACGACATGGCCGGCAACCTGATTCAATGTACCGTGACAAGCAATGGCAGTACGTTTATCGATAAATACACATTTGGGGCTGCAGACCCCTGCCAACCTCAATCCACTACACTTCAGAGAGGTACGACTCAACAAACCCATTCTTATAAATATGACAGCCTTGGTTATTTAATAAACAAAGACGGCTTCCCACTCACTTACAATATCCAGGGTCAATTAACCGTTCACCGTGACGCACAACAACTTTTCGACTACCATTACGACAACATTGGCCGACTCGCTGGGTGCTCAGGTACGGGCCACTACGACCAGTACTATTATAAAGATGACTTCCAATACGCTCGGAAAGGTGTATTTAGCAGCAATGGAGTTTTTAGCTACCGCACTTCTATTTTGATGAACCAGAGTACTTCCTGCTTATTGCTGCAGCAGAGTATCAACCAAGACAGCAACATGCCAACAACAAGCCGCAGTTTCGAGGTAAAAGACATCAAAGGCTCGGTGATTGCCAGTTACGACCTGTCTACCAATTCAATTTCATACTTTGTTTACACGCCATACGGCTATCGCCCTCATACCATCGATCAGCGCTCGTGGGTTGGGTTTAACGGCCACCCCATGGACAGCGTTACCGGTAATTATCCTCTGGGGAACGGAGCGAGAGTCTACAATCCCGCGAAACAAAGCTTTGACGCTCCTGACCCTATCAGTCCGTTTGGTGCAGGTGGATCAAATCGATATCGGTATTGCAGCAACGACCCGGTCAATAAAAGTGACCCCTCTGGGTTCGCGGAGGTCTTGAACCAATACTCTGTCATTACCCACGCGCCAGCGATCGAAAACCCGGTTGTAGCCGCTGTGGGGATCGGCGTAGTCGGTATCGCACTGGCACCCTTTACCGGCGGTGCTTCAATAGGGTGGACGGTAGCAGCGGTAGGTTTAGCTACTGTGTCCGCGGGCTTTGGTATCGCCTCTGCGGCACTACGAGAAAGTGACCCTGACCTCTCAGAAGCATTAGGTTGGGCTGCACTCGGGACCGGTCTGCTCGAAGCAGGCGCAGGCGCCGGGCTAGCTTTGCGCGCTGCAAGAGCAGGGGCAAAGGGGGCAGCCAGGGAAACCAGTCTCGCGTATCAACACAGCAGCATAGCCAAAGGCCAGATGGGCGTTGAAACGCTGACCGTTAAGACACGGAGTCTTGGTTTTCACAATGGACCCGCTTCATATGAGCTTTACAGCGGAGGTCCGAACGCTACTAAAGCGTATATTTACAGCCACGGAGCGTCGCGTGCCGAGAAGTTCCGATTCGCTCTTCCATCAGGAGTGGACCTTCATTTTTTCGCACCTAAAGGCGCGTCAATTGCGACAGATGATAGCCGATTGATACAGCATCTTTCGGGAAGGCTGAATGGAAACTATATAAGCAAAGCACACAATTCACTTAACCCCAAATTAGCACCCGACTATATCTTGACCGAGTTCAAGCCTAAAGACATGGTAACCAACGATATTCTCAAAACGCCGCAAGACCTGGACAAAGTAATGAAACAATTAGCAGCGACCCATAGTATCGATATTATTCGCCCAAAGGGTCAGATACCGCTCAGCGAATTGATCACGTCACTTCAAGCGCAGAACTACAAAAAAATATACGGCTCGTTTTGCCGGGGTCCTATTCGGGATTTCGTTGGCGTCGCAGAAATCAAAAGAATAAGACATTCAAAATGGCGCATGTTCGTACTGGACATGGACGCCTCATTGGCTAATCGAGTTTAACCAAGCAACATCTCCTACTCACGATGGAGACCTCGCTAACACCGCGCTCCCGATGCACTCGGGAGCCGGCATCGGCCTGATACACGCCGCCACCAAGTTGAAAGTGCACCCCCTAAGGAAGGTCTGAAGTACCCACCGTTTTTTGATCCCCTCTTTGCGTGAGGTTCAAAAAGCGCTGATTCGGTCGAATCATTAGACCTTTCCACTTCTTAATTCATGATTTTCCTCTAAGTCGCGCTGTTTCTGGGCGATTAGCCCGCATTACAGGCGCACCTCTCCAGTATTCAACAATCGTTTTCGCACCATCCACAAGTTCGACAAGGCGAACAACGTCGTCTGCTGAGCACTGTTTTTCGTCAGACCACGAAAGCGCACTTTCGTATAGCCAAACTGGCGCTTGATCACCCGAAACGGATGCTCAACCTTGGCTCTGACTTGCGCTTTCGCATACTCAAACCCGCGTAGCACACTGCCGATCACTATGTCTTTGCCATGCTCTTTGTACGAGCTTGGCCGTGCAGCAAGTGGACGGCAAGCTGTCCAACTCGGCGTTTTTGGACAATGCGCCGGCTGAAGTGATCGAGAAGGAACCCGCCAAGTTGGCCGAGGCTGAGCGGGCGTTGGGTAAGCTGGCCGAGCACATGTGTGGATCTCCAGTCTGTAAGCTGGAAACCATGTAAAAAAGAGACCTTCTCAGGTCTCTTTTTTATGGGCGCTTTTTGATCAATATGGCAACTATCAACTTGCCACGAGCGAGCAGCAGCTGGAGGGCTGTGTATTATTTCGATACAGGCGGAACAGTTACCTGGCCTGTACCCGGAGCGCCCACTTTCTCATTCGCCCTGACCCCCTTAGAAACCCATTTCCCAGAGGTAACAGTAAACTGGACATTTGACTCCGCTGGAAGATTCAGCGGAGAAGTAAGTGTCGTATTCTGGATATTAATATTAGTCGCCTTTGAACCTTTGTTTTCGATATAGAGGTTTTTACCTTCTCGGAGCAAAGACCCAGCCACTCCAATAGTGAGCGGATCGGCAAAGTCGCCATCACTGACCCTAAACACAGATGCGCCGTCTGACTCTACAATAATAGTCCCGGCGGCTTTACCATTCATCGTATTCTCCGAAGGAGACTCCTCAGCCGCCCACGCATTCATCGCCAGCAACATCGATCCAACTAAAATTACAGAAAAGTGCTTATTCATTGTGTTATCACCTTAAGTAGATTGAGGCCAACCTGATATTTCAATAAAAAACTAACACACTGAAAAACCATCAATCTACTGTCAGAAGTAACAGGTCAACTAATCATTAAAGAATAAGTCGTCACGTTATAATTACGATTACACGCACATCCAGGTTACTCCCCCAAAAGATAGATATTCCTGTTTTCAGTCAGGAATGTGTGACAATGCCCACCACTTTGAGCCAACACCAGAATCAACATGACCGCCCCCAGCACACCCAAACCACCGCGCAAGAAGCCTAAAACCGCAGCCCCGGCCAAGCCCGTCGCGCCGCGCAAAGAGGCCACCCTGCACCCGCGCAATCGCCACACAGGCCGTTACGACTTCCCGGCGCTGATCAAGACCACGCCGGAACTGGCGAAGTTCGTGATCATCAACCCGTATGGCAAAGAGAGCATCGACTTCGCCAGCCCGGACGCGGTGCGGGTGTTCAACCGGGCACTGCTCAAGTCGTTCTATGGCATCCAGCATTGGGATATCCCGCAGGATTACCTCTGCCCGCCGGTGCCGGGGCGTGCCGACTACGTGCACTTCCTCGCCGACCTGCTGGCCAGCGTCAACGACGGCAAGATTCCGCGCGGCTCCATCGTCAAAGTGCTGGACATCGGCATGGGCGCCAACTGCGTCTACCCGCTGATCGGCTATATGGAGTACCGCTGGAATTTCCTCGGCTCCGAGGTCGACCCAATCGCTGTGGCCGCCGCCAAGGCCATCGTGCAGTCCAATGACCTGAGCAAGGTCATCCAGTTGCGCCAGCAACCCAACCCCAAACAGATCCTGCTGGGCCTGCTGGAGCCGGGCGAGCGTTTTGACCTGACCATGTGCAACCCGCCCTTCCACGCGTCCATGGACGAAGCCACCAAGGGCAGCGAGCGCAAATGGCGCGCCCTGGGCAAGGCCGATCCCAAGCGCAAGCTGCCGGTGCTGAACTTCGGCGGTCAATCGGCGGAGCTGTGGTGTGAAGGCGGCGAAGCGCGTTTTGTGACGCAGCTGATCGCCGAGAGCGCGCACTTTGCCCACAAGGTGCTGTGGTTCAGCACGCTGGTGTCAAAAGCGTCGAACTTGCCCGCGATCGAGACAGCCCTGAAAAAAGCCGGCGTGCTGGAAAGCCAGGTGGTGGAGATGTCCCAGGGCCAGAAGCAAAGCCGTTTTGTGGCCTGGACGTTCCAGACCAAGAACGAGCAGCAGATCTGGCGCCAGCGCTGGGTTCGCGACTGAATCATTGTGGCGAGGGAGCTTGCTCCCGCTGGGCTGCGCAGCGGCCCCAAAATCCTGGGAGCGCTTAGCACTGGAGCGCCAGCCCGGTCCAGCGGGAGCAAGCTCCCTCGCCACACAAAGCACATCACAAATCGCAGGCAACAAAAAACCGTGCCCGGATCGCTCCGAGGCACGGTTTTTTTTGCTGCGTCTTACTTGTTAACAGCGTCGGTCAGGCCTTTGGCCACAACCAGCTTGATAACTTTTTTGGCAGCGATTTCGATGGCAGCGCCAGTCGAAGGGTTACGGCCAGTACGGGCTGGACGCTCGGTCACTTTCAGTTTGCCAACGCCTGGCAGAGTGATTTCGCCGCCGTTTTCCAGCTGATCAGCAACAACTTGGCTCAGTTGGTCCAGCAGAGCGCGCACGGTAGTTTTCGGTGCGTCTACTGCTTCAGCCAGGTCAGCGATCAGTTGGTCTTTAGTAATAGCCATTGTGGTGTTCCTTCCCTATCAAATTCATATGGATTGCAGAGTGCAGTGTCAGCCGTCGAGCCCGACCGTCATGGCCTGGCACCCCCGGCCATAACCACGGAGATCGGGGTTATAGATGCTTGAAACGGGGATTGGTTCGACCTGACAGATGCTGAATGCACGCTTAACGCCGAGACTTGGCGTAAGACGGGGCAAAACTAGCACAGAGACGGGGAAATATCCGCCTCAACATACCCATTTGGTCAGCTTTATCGCTCTAAACCGTGAAAAAAAGGCATATGGGCCGTCGGAGGTCGTCCAAAACCGCCTTGCAGGCGCGTCTTGGCCAATGGGTGCGGTACACTGGGCGACTTTTGGGGGAGGCCCACCGCTCCCCTTCAACCAGCCGAGAAGCCTATGCCGATCCGTCATTGCATTGTTCACTTGATCGACAAAAAACCCGACGGCACACCTGCAGTTCTGCATGCCCGCGATTCTGAGTTGTCCGAATCGGCCGCCATCGAGAACATGCTGGCCGACCTCAACGAGAGCTACAACGCCAAACAAGGCAAGGCCTGGGGTTTCTTCCATGCCGAATCCGGCGCGCACCCGTTCAGCGGCTGGTTGAAGGAGTATTTCGACGGTGGCCAGGATTTCACCACCTTCAGCCGCACGGCGGTCGAGCACCTGCAAAAGCTGATGGAGGAATCCAACCTCTCCACCGGCGGCCACGTGCTGTTTGCCCACTATCAACAAGGCATGACCGATTACCTGGCCATCGCCCTGCTGCACCACAGCGAAGGCGTGGCAGTGACCGATGAGCTGGACGTGACCCCGTCGCGGCACCTGGACCTTGGCCAGTTGCACCTGGCGGCGCGCATCAACGTCTCCGAGTGGCAGAACAACAAACAGTCCAAACAGTACATCTCGTTTATCAAGGGCAAGAACGGCAAGAAGGTTTCGGAGTACTTCCGCGACTTTATCGGCTGCCAGGAGGGCGTCGACGGCCCGGGCGAGACCCGCACCCTGCTCAAGGCCTTCAGTGACTTTGTTGAAAGCGAAGACCTGCCGGACGAATCCGCCCGCGAAAAGACCAAAACCCTGGTGGACTACGCGAGCAGCCAGGCCAAGCTCGGCGAGCCGATGGGCCTGGAAGAGCTGTCGGGCTTGATCGATGAAGATCGGCCAAAAGCGTTCTACGACCATATCCGCAACAAGGACTACGGCCTGTCGCCGGAAATTCCGGCCGACAAGCGCACCCTCAACCAGTTCCGCCGCTTCACCGGCCGCGCCGAAGGCTTGTCCATCAGCTTTGAGGCGCACCTGTTGGGTGACAAGATCGAGTACGACGAAGCCGCCGGCACCTTGATCATCAAGGGCCTGCCGACCCAACTGACCGACCAGCTCAAGCGCCGTAACTGATGCTGGGCGGGGTACTCAAGAAAGTCCTGTTGGTATTGCTGGTGGTGGTGGTGATTCAGCACTGGGGCAAGATCGAGCGGCTGTTCAACCCCTCGCAGGTGGTTTCGGAGCAGGTACGCGCCTCAGCGCGCGTGGTGCTCTACTCCACCGAGTGGTGCGGCTACTGCAAGCAGATCCGGCGCTTTCTGGATCAGAAAGGTGTGCCGTACCAGGCGTTCGATATCGAGAAGGATGCCCAGGCGCGCAAGGCGTATGAGGCGCTGGGCGGCGGCGGGATTCCGTTTGTGGAGGTCAATGGCACGCTCATTCGCGATTACAACCCGGATGCGATCATGGCTGCCTTGAAATAACCCCACCGTTGCAGCATCCCGCTTGTGTGGGAGCTGGTTTGTAGGAGAGCTGGCTTTTGTGGGAGCTGGCTTGTGTGGGAGCTGGCTTGTGTGGGAGCTGGCTTGCCTGCGATAGCATCACCGCGCAGTAACTGACAGACCGAGTTGCCTGCATCGCAGGCAAGCCAGCTCCCACAAAAAGCCAGCTCCCACATAAGCGAGCTCCCACATTCAGTTCTGCAGCGTCTTTAGAAGTTGGCTTCCAGCGACACCATCGCCGTGCGCTCTTCACCCACGTTGTAATACGCCGTACTTGGCGCCAGGCCTTTTACCGGCGCCGAGTTAAACGACACGGTGCGTGCCGAGCTCAGGTATTCCTTGTCGAAGACGTTAAGCATCGACAGCCGCAGGGTCGCGGATTTGATGACTTTCTTGTCCACCGGCAAATAGATACCCGCGTTGAGGTCGACCACGGTACGCCCGGAGATTTTTTCGTCGTTGGTCAAATCGCCGTAGAAACTGCCTACGTATTTGCCGGCAACGTTGCCGTAGAAGCGCGAGTCGTCGTAGCCAAACACCAGGTTGAACATGTTTTCCGGCACGTTGGCCAGCTGCTTGCCGGCGGTGGGCAACAACACGTTCTTGCTGAGCAGATTGTCTTTCTGTTCAGACTGGGTGTAGGTGTAGGACGCGTAGTAGTTGAAGTGATGCGGCAACAGCCCGCTCCACTCCAGCTCCAGGCCTTTGTTGTCGACTTTGCCGACGTTGATTACCGCGTAGTCGCCGTTGAGGTCGGTGGTCGACAACTGGCGGTCCTTGAAGCTGATGTAGAACAGCGTCGCGCTCAGCGCCACATCGTCTTCGGTGAAGCGCCAGCCCAGTTCCTGGTTCCAGCTCAACTCAGGCTTGAGGCTTACCGAATCGCCTTTGTTGTACAGCACGTAGTTCGGCGGTGTGCGCATGTTGCGGGTGACGTTGTAGAACGCCTGGTTGCTCTCGTCGATCTGGTACTTGGCGCTGAAGTTCGGCAGGAACTGGTGGTAACGGGTGTTACGTTTTTCCGGCTTGTCGTAGAGGCTGCCCAGGTTGTTGCCGTCACGCTCGACGTACTGATAGGCCACGCCGCCGACAAAACTCAGGTCTGGCGTGGCTTGCCAGCTGTCCTGCACCCAGAGCTTCTGCGCCGGCGTGACGGTGTAGTAATGACGGCCTTGTACCGTCGCGCCGTTCTTGTCGACCACCTGGCCGCCGCCGTTGTAGTCGCCCCACACGTCATCGGGTGCGCCTTCGCCGTTGATGCCGATAAACGGCTGGCTCTGGCGCTGGCGTGCGCGCTCATACCAGTAGCCGTAGTCCAGGCTGTGTTCTTCGTTGATGTCCCATTTCATTTTGGCGGTAACGCCTGGGCGCCAGGTTTCGGTCCACGAAGGGCGGTAGTAGTTGAGCGATTTGAGGTTGCTCAGGTCGTAGTTGCCAGCCTTGTCGGACTTCGGCCCCAGGTTCGATGCGGTCTGGCCGCTGAAACTGCCACCGTTAGCCCAGTAGTAATAGGGCGTGACCGTCAGCGCCAGGTTGTCCTGCAACTGCCAGCGCTGGGTGAGCGTGGCGTTGACGCTTTCGAAGGGGTTGCGATTGAGCTTGTAGGAAGACGACAGCAAACCGGATTTGTACACCGGGGTTTCCGAGTAGTCCTTGCGCCGCCCATCCGTGTCGAACTGCGACTTGCTCAAGGAGTTGTAGTTGTAGTTTTCCTGGTTGTTGTACTTGATCGTGGCCAGTGTGGAGTTGCCGCTGCCGTCTTCGAACAGGCTGCTCCACTCGACCTTGTCGCTGCGCAGGGTGCCTTTGCCACGCCACTTGTCGCCTTCCAGGTGCGACGCCGAGACCCAGGTCTTGAGGCCGCCGAAATCGCCGGTATTGACCCGCACGAACGTCTTGCGCAAGTCGTTGGCGCCGACGATCTGCTTGGCGAACAATCCGGCCTCTTTGGTCGGCCGAATCGTGATCATGCCGATGTTGCCGCCACTGGAACCGATGTGCGGGCCGTCTGCTTCCGAAGATCCCTGGGTTGCGAATACTTCCGCAAGGTTTTCCGGGTCGCCCAATTGGTTGGAGTAGACGCTGTAGTTGCCCGAATCGTTGATCGGCACGCCGTCGACAGAAACCCCGATCTGGTCGGAGTTCATGCCGCGCATGGTGAAGTTGGTGCCGCTGGTGCCACTGGCGTCATCACTGGAAACGTTGATGCCCGGCGTGTATTTGAGCTTGTCGATGGCGTTGGCAGTCGACGACATCTGGTCCATGGCTTCCTTGGTCACCGTCGACCGCGCCTTGGCACTTTCTTCGCGGATCATATGGCCGTTGCCGAGGGTCTGTTTACCCGCGATGTCTACCGAACCAACGTCCTGCGTGGTGTCTGCCAAAACCAATGGCGCAAAGCTACCTAGGCCCGATGCAAACAGCAGGGCAGAGAGTGTGTTGATCTTCACAAGTAGATCCCTTACGTGCATCTATCTGTTGTTATGGAGGGCGGTACTGGCTGTCAGAACCGGGTGAACGGCGACGCCAGCCTTCCTGACCATCTGCTCAGGAATCCGAGGATCATCCTTGGCACGTGTAACGGTTTGGTGACAGGTTTTGGCAATTGCGATGAAGGTTAAGTGAAGGATCTACAGGCAGCGTGATACCTGGCCTGTAACTGCCGGCAGGAAATGATCGCGAGGGAAACAGTTGTAAAAGAAGGTGGCCAGCAAACCGTTCGTGTCTAACGCAACACAATCATTCGGCCTAATAGTGTGTGCTGTTCAAAACCCAGCACCGCCTGCAGGGCATTTAAAACCGCCACTGGGTCCTTGCTCGGAAAGCTGCCACTGACACGCTTGGCGCCCATCTCGTCGTTCAGCAACAGAATGCGCCCCGGATAGTAACGACTCAGGTCCTCGACCACGTCAGCCAACGGCGCTTTGTAGTAATTGAGCCAACCGTCACGCCAGGCCAGGCGGGATTCACTGTCGACCGCGTGCATCGCTTCGACCACGCCGTCGGCGTAAGCCACTTGCTGGCCTGCGGTCAGAATTTGCTGTTGGCCTTGCCAGGATGGCGTCACGCCAACCCGACCGGACAACACCGTCACTTGCGCGCCCGCCGGTTGCAGGCGCACTTCGAACTGTGTGCCCAACACCCGCGCTTCACCACTGCCGGCCTCGACCACAAAGGACTGGCCGGTGTGGGTCACGCTAAAAAAACCGGCACCGCGACGCAGCTGGATATGCCGCTCACCGTGGCTGAAATCCACGGCGATGGCGCTGTCGGCATCCAGGGTCACTTGGGACTGGTCGGCCAGGGTCACGGTCTTCACTTCCCCCGGTGCGGTCACGTAATCGGCGCCGAAGTCATCAACCCAACGCGACGGCTGCCACCCGGCGCCCATCGACACCATCACCAGCAGGCACGCGGCCATGGCCAAGGCGCCGGACCAGCGAACGCCGCGCGAACGTTTCGAGGTGTTCATCGCGTTGAGGTAACCCTGCAAGGCCAGGGCGTCTTCGCCCGCCAGTGTGCGCGCCGGTACTTCGCTTAACTCCCACAGCACCTGGGCCTGGGAATAAGCCTCGACGTGGGCAGGATCGGCCCGCAACCAGCGGCTGAAGGTGGCCTGGTCGCCACTGCTGGGCTGGTCGTGTAACAGGCTCAGCCAGTCGAGTGCGGCCTGCTCCTGGGCGGGCGTGGGGGTGACGTTCACGGTGCTTTCCCTGGCGTGCGTGGGGGCGATGGTTCGCGAAGGCTGGCCTTGCAGGCTTCAAGGGCACGCATCATATGTTTTTCCACTGCGCTTTGGGACAAGCCCATGGCCTTGGCGATTTCGGCGTACTTGCGGCCATGAATACGGTTGAGCAAAAAAATCTGCCGCGTGCGCTCCGGCAGGCTGCGCAAGGCGGCTTCGACATGGCGCAGATCATTGCCCGCTTCGAGTGCCGCCTGGGGTTCGCAGCCCTGATTGTCCTGTTGCTCCGGCAGCCAGCCTTCGCTGCTGCGCACGCGGGCGCCTTCGCTGCGCAAATGGTCGATGGCAATGTTGCCGGCGCAGCGCAGCAAGTAAGTGCTGAGTTCTTCGACCTGCACCAACGGGCGGCGCCAGAACCGCAGGAATAAATCCTGTACCAAATCAGCCGCCGTGGCGCGGCACCCCACCCGGCGGCTGACCAAGGCTTCCATTTGCGAACGCTGGGACAAAAACACCTGCAAAAAATGCGCACGTCCACCGGCCGCATCGGTGTGCGGGCTGTCCTGGGATTCGGGTGGCGTGCTGATCATCATCACTGGCTCAGCATAAGGCGAAGGCCGCCACAGGGCTGACCAGCAGGCCGGCGCCCGCCAGAATCAAGACCAGCCTTGGCCGATACGGCAACAGCAACACCAGCAGCAGCGCGCTGAGCATCAACACCGCGCACCACTCCACCAACCCTTGAGCCCAACCTGAAGCGGCGACGGCGGGCCAGATCGACACGCCCAGCAACAACCAACCGGCCATGCGCAGGCTTGAGCGCCGCGCGGGCGACGGCTTGCTGTGCAGCAACTCGCCGTGATGGCGGTCGGTGGCCAGGCACAACGCGGTAAACCCGGCGTAGCACATCAACAGGGCGAGCAGCATTCAGTGCGCCTCCTGCTTGAGCGTCATTGCCCGCACACGTTCGGCCTTGGGTTGCGTGCGGTGTTGCATCTTCCACGCCGCCCAGGTGAGGAACAGGCCGCTGGCCAGGCAGGTCAGGTCGAAGCCGGCCATGGCCCAGTCACCGTTGGCCAATGACGTACCCAAGTGCTGCGAGGTGGTCAGTGCGTTGAGCAGAGGGATCGCCACAAACAGCAGCGCAGCGAAGCTCAGTTGCTCGACCCAAGCCTGGCGACCACGGCGCAATACGGCGTGCAGCAGGCTCAGGCCCCAGGCGATAAAGAATGTTTGTATTTCCCAATCGGAACGCTCGGCGAAGCTGATCGGCAACAGGCGGTTGGCCCAGAAAAACGCCGCGATGGCGATCATCAAGCCAGACATGCTGGCGATGTTGAGCACTTCCACCAGCCGCAGTTCAAACGGCATCGCCCCGGTTTTAGCGTGCTTGAGCTGGCGCTTGCCCAGCCAGATCACCAGGCCGGTGCCGATCATCGCCGTGCCCGCCAGACCGCAGATAAAGTACAGCCAGCGCAGCACCGGGCCGGCGAAATGGCCCATGTGCAGGCCATAGAAACTGCCGCCAATCGCCGCCGGCAGCGATTGTTCGCCACTGACCCGCAGCAACTCGCCGGTGGTGCCGCTGAATGACACGCTGCTGCCAAAATCATGTACCACACGGTCGGAGCCGGCGCGCACCACATTGACCGACGCGTTCACATCGCCAGGGTTGTTAACCACCAAACGGCCCACATGCCCACCGGCCCATTGCGTGCGCGCCTGCTCGTACATCGGCAGTAATGGCAGCAACTTACCCGGCTGGCCGAGCGCCGGCGCATTGTTGGTATTGGGGAACACTTCATTAAAGAACGCACGGCTGTCGTCGCCATACGAGGCAAGGATCGGCGCAGGCATCACCATGTTCATGAAGATCACCAGGCTGCTGTAGGTGATCATCAGGTGAAACGGCAGCACCAGTACGCCCACCGCGTTATGCCCGTCGAGCCAGGAGCGCTGGCCCTTGCGTGGGCGGAAGGTGAAGAAGTCCTTGAAGATTTTCTTGTGGGTGATGATCCCGGTGATCAGCGCGACGAACATCACCATCGCGGCGATCGTCGACAGCCAGCGGCCCCATGGGTAAGGCATTTGCAGCTGGAAGTGGAAGCGGTAGAAGAAATCGCCGCCCATGCTTTCGCGAGCCTGGACCGGTTGAGCGCTGACAGGGTCGAGGACTTTCTGGATAAAGTTGCCGCGTTTGCCGGGGTCGATCTTGTCTTGCCACATCACCGACAGGCCAGGGTCACGGCTGTTGGGCAGGGTGATAAACCAGCGCGCGGCGTTGGGCGCCTGTTGCTGCAGATAGGTTTGCGCGGCGGCGAGGCTGCGCGCCGCGTCCAGCGGATGGGCCTGCACTTCGGGCTGCATCCAGTGGGTAATTTCGTCCTTGAAATAGGCCAGGGTGCCGGTCAGAAAAATCGCAAACAGCAGCCAGCCGAAGATCAGGCCGGCCCAGGTGTGCAACCAGGCCATCGCCTGGCGAAAGCCCTCTTTCATGTGCGTGCCATCCAAAAACCCACGCCCGCCAGGGTGGCAAATAACGCGCTCGGCAGCATCACGCCAAACCAGGCGCGCGAGGCTGTGCGGCAGGCGAAGCACCAGATGACGGCCAGCAGATAGAACACAAACGAACTCATCATCCCGGTGATCACCGCGTCGGCGCGCGAGGTGGGCATCCACAGCGCCATACACACGGCCGCCAAGGACGCCATCAGATAGCCGCCGACCACAGCGGCCAATGCACGCGAGGTGACGGCGAGGCGGTAAGAGACGGCCAGTGAGGGTTTGCTTTTCATCGGGGAGACGCCAGATTCATCAGCGCGCAATATTAATGATAAATATTCTCATAAGCAAAAGAGAACGGATGAATCACCTGCCCGCATGGATTGCCGAACGCGTATCACGCCCCTTACAATGCGAACAATTCTTGTTCTCTAAAGTGCATTGATACTTTCGGAGTGAACGCGTTGCAGCCGTCCAACACCGTCGAAGTCCTGTACCACGACCATCACCTCTGGCTTACCGGCTGGTTGCGACGCAAACTCGGCTGCCCGCAAAGCGCGGCGGACCTGGCGCAAGACACCTTCATCCGAGTGCTCACGGCCCGCGAAGCCCCCACGCTGATCGAGCCACGCGCCTTCCTCACCACCGTGGCCAAACGTGTGCTGTTCAACTTCTACCGCCGCCAGGACCTGGAGCGCGCCTACCTCGATGCCCTCGCGCAGATGCCCGAACACGTGGCGCCCTCGGAAGAAGACCGCGCCATCATCCTGCAAACGCTGGTGGAGCTGGACCAACTGCTCGACGGCCTGCCCGTGCAGGTCAAGCGCGCCTTCCTGCTGGCCCAGCTCGACGGCCTGACCTACGCGCAAATCGGCGCCGAACTGGGCATCTCCATTGCCACGGTCAAACGCCATCTGAATAAAGCAGCGATGCGCTGCTACTTCGCCCTATGAACTTTTCTACCCAGGTTGCGGAACAGGCTGTGCACTGGCTGATGAAAATGCAGCAAGGTGCGCTTAACCCGCGCCAGCAAGCGGCGTGGCAGCACTGGCTGAATGCCCACAGTGAACATCAGCGCGCATGGGACCATATCCAACGCGTCAACCAGCGCCTGCGTGGCATGCCCTCGCCTCTCGCTCACGCAGCGCTGAACGCGCCGCAATCGAGTAGCCGACGCCAGGCCCTGAAGCTGTTGCTGATTCTCGGCGCGGGTTCAGCCGCCGCATGGGGCTTGCGCCAACAGCATATTTTGCCGCCCTTGAGCGCCGACTACCGAAGCCCTGTGGGCCAACGACGCAAGGTGCAATTGGCCGATGGCAGCCAGTTGCAGCTCAATACCGGCAGTGCGGTGGATGTGCATTTTGATCGGCAGCAGCGCCTGATCCGCTTGCTTGAAGGCGAGATCCTGCTGACTGCACGCACAGGTGATACACCACTGCGCGTACTCACCGGCCAGGGTTTGCTCAGCAGCCAGGCGGCCCGGCTGAACGTACGCCAGTTCAACGACCATACCCAACTGGCGGTGTTTGAAGGGAATGTTGAGGTCATGCCCAACAGCTACAGCGGTTTGCCGTTGACCGTCGAGGCCGCGCGCCAGGTCAATTTCACCCGCAAAGGCTGGGACACGCCGCGCCCGAACGACGCCAACAGCGGCGCCTGGGCCGAAGGCATGCTGGTGGCGGCGCATATGCGCCTGGAAGATTTCCTCACAGAGCTTGGCCGTTATCGCCGGGGCCAGCTCAACTGTGACCCGCAAGTGGCCAACCTGCTGTTGTCCGGCAGTTATCCATTGGATGACAGCGAGCGCATTCTCGACCTGTTGGAAGTCAGCCTGCCGGTCAAAGTGCGGCGCTTTACCCGTTACTGGGTGACCGTTCAGGCCCGCGCCTGAAAAATTATTTTCAATAACAGTGAGCCGTTTTCCACACCTCGCGTGACAGAGAAGGAAAGCCACCTTGATCCTTCCTTCTCAGGACCGCACGTCATGCCCCAGCAGCCGACCCCTCTCGCCCGCACCTTGCGCCAACTGTTACTGGGCGCCAGCCTCAGTTTTACCGTACTGCCTCAGGTGGTGGCGGCCGAGGCCAAGCCGTATCACATCGCACCGGCCTCGCTGGAAGCGGCGCTGAATCAATTTGGTCGCGAAGCTGGCGTGCTGATTTCGTTCGGTTCGCAAGTCACGGCCGGCCTGCAGAGCCGTGGTTTGTCGGGCAATTACAGCGCCGACGAAGGCCTGCAAAAACTGCTGGAAGGCACCGGCCTGCAAGCCCGCGCCGAGGGCGACAAGGCCTACAGCCTGCAACCGGCCAGTGCGGCTGCGACCGTGGAGCTGCAAACCTCCAGCGTGGTCGGTAACTGGCTTGGCGATGCGGCGCAAACCAATGTGTTCGAGCACCCTGGCGCCCGTGATGTGATCCGCCGCGAAGAGTTCGAACGCCAAGGTGCCACCCAGGCCCGCGATGTGCTCAACCGCATCCCCGGCGTCAACGCCCCGGAAAACAACGGCACCGGCAGCCATGACATGGCGCTTAACTTTGGTATTCGTGGCCTCAACCCGCGCCTGGCCTCGCGCTCCACCGTGTTGATGGACGGCATTCCGGTGCCGTTCGCGCCCTATGGCCAGCCGCAGTTGTCCTTCGCGCCGATCAGCATGGGCAACATGGACGCCGTAGACGTGGTTCGCGGTGGCGGTGCCGTGCGCTACGGCCCGCAGAACGTCGGCGGCATCGTCAACTTCGTGACCCGTGCAATCCCGGATGCGCCGACCGTCAAAGGCGGTTTGCAGACCGAGACCAGCCCGTCCTCCAGCCATGACGGCTTCAAGACCACCGGTAACCTGCTGGCTGGCGGCACCGCGGATAACTGTTTGGGTGGTGCGATCCTGTACTCCGGCACGCGTGGCGGCGACTGGCGCGAAAACAGCAACACGCGCATCGACGACCTGATCCTCAAGGGCAAATACCAGCTGGACGACGCCAACAGCTTCAACGCCATGGCGCAGTACTACGAAGGCCAGGCCGATATGCCCGGCGGCTTGAACGTCAAGGACTACAAGGCTGACCCGTACCAATCCACCCGCCCTTACGACAAGTTCTGGGGCCGCCGCACAATGTTCAACGCCGGTTACCGTTACCAGGAAGACCGCCGCGAATTCACTGCCAACACCTTCTTCACCACCACCTTGCGTAATGGCTACCTGGACCAGGGCAACTTCCTCTCGTTGTCTCCGCGCGAATACTGGGTACGTGGCCTGGAAACGCGCTTCGCCCAAGGCTTCGATCTTGGCCCTACCAGCCATGAAGTGGGCGTTGGCTACCGCTACATCAGCGAAGCCGGCCATGAGATGCGCTACCGCACGCCGATCAGCGCCAACCAGCAACTGCCCAACACCAACAGCCGCAACGACCGCGACACCCGTGGCGCCACCGAAGCCAATGCGTTCTTCATCGACGACCGCATTGATATCGGCAAGTGGACCATCACCCCGGGCGTGCGCTACGAGATGATCGAGTCCCAGCAGACCAACAACTTGAGCAACGTCAAATACAAAGGCGACTACAACACCGCGCTGCCGGCGTTGAACCTGCTCTATCACCTCACCGAAGACTGGAACCTCTACGCCAACACCGAAGGTTCGTTCGGCAGCGTGCAATACAGCCAGATGCCCAACCGTGTGAGCAGCGGCGAAGTAAAACCGGAAAAAGCCCGCACCTGGGAACTCGGCACGCGCTACGACAACGGCAGCCTGCGTGCGGAGATCGGCGCGTTCCTGATCAACTTCGACAACCAGTACGACAGCAACCAGACCAACGACACCGTGATCGCCCGTGGCGAAACGCGCCACCAGGGCGTCGAGTCGAGCATCAACTACGCCCTCGACGGCTTGAGCCCCGCGCTCGCGGGCTTTGACGTGTACGCCACCTACGCCTATGTGGACGCGACCATCCGCGAAGACGGCCCGAACAAAGGCAACCGCGTGCCCTTCTCGTCCAAGCACAAAGGCACGCTGGGCGTGGGTTACACCGAAGGCCGCTGGAAACTCAATGTGGACAGCAGCTACCAGAGCAGCCAGTTCGCCGACAACGCCAACACCCAGGCCGAAACTGCCGACGGCGCCAACGGGCGTATCCCCGGCTATATGCTGTTCAGCAGCCGCGCAGCGTATGACTTCGGCCCGCAACTGTCGGACTTGAACGTGGCGGTCGGAGTGAAAAACATCTTCAACAAGCAGTACTTCACGCGCTCGTTCGACGACAACAACAAAGGCAAATATGTAGGCGAGCCGCGCACGGTGTACGTGCAGACCTCCATCGCGTTTTAGGTACCGGCGAGGCTGCGAAGGCGGCGGCACTGGCAAAACATAAGCTGCCTGACCCACCGCTTTCGCAGCCTCGCTAAAGCTCGACAGCTCCCACAGGGGATCGGCTGTGTTGGTTAGATCTCAGTTCGTAGGGCCATCGCGTCATACACAAATCCCGCCAGCGACAAAGATCCAATGTGGGAGCTGTCGAGCCCCGGCGAGGCTGCGAAGGCGGCGGCACTGGCAAAACATAAGCTGCCTGACCCACCGCTTTCGCAGCCTCGCTAAAGCTCGACAGCTCCTACAGGGGATCGGCTGTGTTGGTTAGATCTCAGTTCGCAGGGCCATCGAGGCATGCGCAAATCCCCCCAGTGACAAAGATCCAATGTGGGAGCTGTCGAGCCCCAGCGAGGCTGCGAAGGCGGCGGCATTGGCGAAGTATAAGTTGCCTGACCCACCGCTTTCGCAGCCTCGCTAAAGCTCGACAGCTCCCACAGGGGATCGGCTGTGTCGGTTAGAGCTCAGTTCATAGGGCCATCGCGTCATACACAAATCCCGCCAGCGACAAAGATCCAATGTGGGAGCTGTCGAGCCCCAGCGAGGCTGCGAAGGCGGCGGCACTGGCGAAACATAAGCTGCCTGACCCACCGCTTTCGCAGCCTCGCTAAAGCTCGACAGCTCCCACAGGGGATCGGCTGTGTCGGTTAGAGCTCAGTTCATAGGGCCATCGCGTCATACACAAATCCCGCCAGCGACAAAGATCCAATGTGGGAGCTGTCGAGCCCCAGCGAGGCTGCGAAGGCGGCGGCACGGGCGACACATAAGTTGCCTGCCCCACCGCTTTCGCAGCCTCGCTAAAGCTCGACAGCTCCCACAGGGGATCGGCATTGTCGTTTAGATCTGCATTGGCCGACTCTAACTGCCTGCCAGGCAACTCGGGGTGCCGGCCACCAAGGCGTCGATGGCGCAGCGCGTCTTGGCTGGCATGTGTGCGGCCGTCGGCCAGATCACGTGGATCGGCGCAGGCTGGTCGCGGTGGCTTGGCAGTACCGCTTCCAGTTGCCCGCGCAGCACGTAATGCGCAATCAACCAGCTCGGCAACCAGGCCAGGCCCACGCCCGCAATCGCGGCATCGGCCACGGCCTGGAGGTCGTCGAGCATCAACAGCGAAGGCACACCGGGGCGCTGCGAGGTATTGCAGCGGTAGGCAATGCCTCGGTGGGCGGCGAGGTCATCGATAGAGTCGATAGGCCCGACCCGCTGCAAATAGGCCGGCGAAGCTGCCAGCCCAACAGACTGTTCGCCCAGGCGACGCGCACTCAGGCGGTCAGTGTCCGGCAGCGGACCAATACGCACGGCCACGTCGAAGCCTTCCTGTGCGAGATCGATCAGCCGGTCAGAGAACGAGATCTCGATCTCCAACGCCGGGTAACGGTCCATCAACCCCCACAACGCTGGCGCCGCGTAATGATGGCCGAAAGCCAAAGGCAAGCTCGCCCTTAAACGCCCGCGTGGCTGTTGCCGGCCGCTCTCCAACACCGATTCGGCAGCTTCCAGCTCTGCCAGCGCACGCAAACAATGTTCGTAGTACGCCTGCCCATCCTCAGTCAGACGCTGGCGGCGGGTGGAGCGCTGCAACAGGCGAGTGCCCAAGCGCGCTTCGAGGCGCGCCAGGCCTTTACCCACGGCCGAACGCGTAAGGTTCAGTCGTTCGGCAGCCTCGGTCAGGTTGCCGCTCTCGACGACTTGCAGAAAGAGCTCAACACCATCAAAACGCGGAGTGGCCATGCTTAATTGTCGCCCTTAATTCCCTTATCAAAGGAAAACTTATCACGAATAAAGAATTCTGCTCCCGCGAGAATAGCGCTCTCCCCCAAGCAAAAGGAATATCCCATGCCGCCCGCCGCCGCCGTATCCGCCGTCAGTGCCCCGCGCACCGCCAGAGATGGCCTGGCACTCACCGCCGTGTGCCTTGTGGCATTGATGTTCGGCCTGGAGATCTCCAGCGTGCCGGTCATCCTGCCAACCCTGGAACAGCAGTTGGGCACCGGTTTTCAGGATGCGCAATGGATCATGAACGCCTACACCCTGGCCTGCACCAGCGTCTTGATGGCCGCCGGCACCCTGGCCGACCGCTTTGGACGGCGGCGCATGCTGGTGTTGTGCCTGTGGCTGTTTGGATTGGCTTCGCTGGCCTGCGGGCTGGCCAATGAGGCTTCCACACTGATCGCCGCGCGCTTTGTGCAAGGCATAGGCGCCGGGGCGATGATGATCTGCCAGTTCGCCATTCTGTCGCACCAGTTCCGCGAACCGGCGGCACGCGCGCGCGCCTTCGCAGTATGGGGCGTGATCGCAGGCGTGGGCCTGGGCTTCGGGCCGATGGTCGGCGCTTTGATTCTGGCAGTCGCGGACTGGCGTTGGGTGTTCCTGGTGCATGTGCCGCTTACGCTGCTGACCTTGCTGCTGCTGCGCATCAGTGTGCAGGAATCCCGCGACCCGGCCGGCCATCGGCTGGATATCGCCGGCATGCTGACCTTGACGCTGTCGGTGTTCGCCCTGGTGTATTTCATTACTCAGGGCAGCGAAAACGGCTTCGGCAGCCCGGCGATGCTTGGCTGGGCCGGTTTGTCGCTGGTCGGGCTGTTGCTGTTCATCGTGGTTGAGCGACGCAGCGCGCACCCGATGTTCGATTTCTCGGTGTTGCGCATCCAGCGCTTCAACGGCGCGCTGATGGGGTCGATCGGCATGAATTTCAGTTTCTGGCCCTTCATGATCTACCTGCCGCTCTACTTCCAGGCCGGCCTGGGCTACGACACGCTGACCACCGGCGCGGCCTTGCTGGCCTACACGCTGCCGACCTTGCTGGTGCCGCCGCTGGCTGAACGCCTGGCCCTGCGCTTCGGCGCCGAACGTATTATCCCGCTGGGCCTGGGTTTGATGGGCGCAGGTTTTATCGCCATGGCGGCGATCAATGCGGCGCAGCAACCGAGTATCGTCTTAGTGCTGTTGAGCTGTGTGTTAGCAGGCGTGGGACTGGCGCTGACCAACTCACCGACCACCAACACCACCACCGGAGCCGTCTCGGCCGACCGCGCAGGCATGGCCTCGGGTATCGACCTCAGCGCGCGGCTGATCACGCTGGCGCTGAACATCGCCTTGATGGGGCTGGTGCTGCTGCTGGGCATCGGCCATCACCTTTCCAGCCTGCTGCCTGCCACCACGGCGTTGGATTGGCCCACCATCAGCCAGAACATTGCAGCAGGCAAGCTGGATATAGCAGGACTGGAACCTGCGCAAGCCCAGGCCGCGCTGCGCCATGGCGCCGGCTGGGCCATGCTCTTTGCCGGCCTCGGTGCTTGCGGATTGGCAGGCTTGAGCCGGTACTTCTTCCAGCAGCGCCGCTAAACGAAAACGGGCCTGCAGATGCAGGCCCGTTTATTGGGGTTGAAAAAACACTCAGCTATCAGCTGTTAAGCGCAGCCTGTTCGTTTTCCAGAAATTCCTCTTCCAGCTCGGCCTCGTCAGCCTTGGTATCAGGCAGGCTCTGCCCTGCGGCGCGTGGTTTGCCGCGCAGTTTGCCGTACAGATGTTCCAGCGCATGCTCAAGCTTGGTGGCGGCGCCATCGATCGCCTGTTCCAGCGTATCGGCCTTATGCAGGACCGACAGTGGTTGATGGCCCTTTGGCCGTGCTTCCAGACGGCAACTCAGATCGTGGGGGCCGGGCTTATCGCCGTTTTCATCTTTCAGATAGACCTCAACGCGGGTCAGGTCTTCCTCATAACGTTCGAGCGTGCTCTCAATGGTAGTACGTACCCACTCCTCCAGTCGGATGCTGCTTTCAATATGGTTATCGCTATTGACTTGGATTTGCATAGTTCTTCCCTTATTTCAGCTAGCTCGCGAGAGGTCACAACTGCGACACCGGGGTGGTGAAACCATGACCTCTTGATTACACAATTGAGCAGTCAGAAGAACATTTCAACCCCTTTGCAAAGATAAATCCCACATTACAAATTAACCCTGACGACGAACAAAAACGCTGTTAGGGTGGGGAGTTGGTTACATCTTCTTACGCTCAGCGAACCTTACAATTGCCCCTCTCCCAACGGGTGCAATCCGCGAAAAATCCCTGCTTCCTCTACCAGCCAGTCATGCACCGCACGCACACCCGGGTGGCTCAACGCGCCCGGTGCATACAGCAGCACATAACGTTTGTGGTTGGGCACAGCCAGGCCAAAGGGCACGATCAAGGTGCCGCGCTCCAGCTCATCGTTGAGCAAGGTACGCCGCGCAATCGCCACGCCCATACCCGCGATAGCCGCCTCGATGGTCAGGTGGTTGCGGTTGAAGGTGTGGCCGCGCCGCACGTCGGCGTCGTGGTAGCCGATAGCATTCAGGTAAAACTCCCACTCGGCGTATTCATAACTCCCACGCCACGCGGTGATGTCGTGCAACAGCGGGAAATGCACCAGGTCCGCCGGGCCATGCAGCGGCGGCCTCCCGCGCAGCAGGCTCGGCGCGCACACCGGAAAGATCTGTTCATCGAGCAGGGCTGTGGATAACAGGCCGGGGTAGCTGCCGTCGTTCAAGTCGATGGCCAGGTCGAAGTCGCCCTCGTGCAGGGCGATGCTGCTGTCTTCGGCGACCATGCGCAGTTGGATATCCGGGAAGCGCTGCTGCAGACGCGGCAAACGTGGGGTCAGCCATTTGCCGAGAAACGACGGGATTGAACGCAATCGCAACGTACCGCTGATCATCCCCGCGTCCAGCCGCTGCAACTCCGCATCGATGCTGCCGTAAGCCTCGCCCACCGTCGCCGCCAGCCTCTGCCCTTCGGCACTCAACTCCACGCCACGGGCGCGCCGATGAAACAGCCGAAAGCCCAGGCGCTCTTCCAACTGGCGAATTTGCTGGCTCACCGCCCCCGGCGTGATGTGCAGTTCTTCGGCGCAGCGGGTGAACGACAAATGCCGCGCGGCGCAAGAAAACACGTGCAGCCAGACATAGGTCTGGCCATGGAGAGGGCGAGTCATAGCGTTTAGTCCTGCTAAAGGGTGTCTTAGGATAATTCGTTGGTCAGTGCCGATCCAGAGGCTCAGTATCGCGCCAATTCCGCCTGCTCTACAAAACATGGCAGCGATTTCTACTCCATTGCTTGTAAGGCTTTAGCATGGCTATCAGTGTTTTCGATCTATTCAAAGTGGGCATCGGCCCGTCCAGCTCCCATACCGTCGGCCCGATGCGCGCAGCGGCGACCTTCGCCCAAGCCCTGACCGACCAGCATTTGCTCAGTGAAACGCGACGTATCGAAGTGCGCCTGTACGGTTCGCTGTCCGCCACTGGCGTGGGCCATGCCACCGACCGCGCCACCGTGATGGGGCTGATGGGCGAATGGCCAGACAAGGTCGACCCCACCTCGATCAATGCGCGTATTCAGCAATTGCGCGAATCCGGCCGATTGCTGCTCGCAGGCTCGCAGGACATTGCCTTCAACTGGCACACCGACCTCCTGCTGCTCGATGAGAGCCTGCCCTACCATCCCAACGCCATGTCCCTGCACGCCTATGGCGAAAACGGCCTGCTGAGCGAACAAACCTATTATTCGGTAGGCGGCGGTTTCATCATCGAAGCGGCTGAAGCAGCCTCGGGCATCGCGCCTACCAGCGATGTTGAATTGCCCTACGACTTTTCCAGCGCCGTCGAACTGCTGGCCTTGTGCAACAAGCACGGCCTGCGGGTTTCCGAGCTGATGATGGCCAATGAACGCGCGTGGCGCAGCGATGACGAAATCCGCAGTGGCCTGCTGCATATCTGGTCGGTGATGCGCGAGTGCGTGGAGCAAGGCCTGCGCGATGAAGGCATCTTGCCAGGCGGCCTGGACGTGCCGCGCCGGGCGGCGAAATTGCACCGCAGCCTGTTGGAAATCGGCAAACCCAACGTGATCACTTCCACCTTGTCGGCCATGGAATGGGTCAACCTGTTCGCCCTCGCCGTCAACGAAGAAAACGCCGCCGGTGGGCGCATGGTCACCGCGCCGACCAACGGCGCAGCAGGGATCATCCCGGCCGTGCTGCATTACTACATGAAGTTCAACGCCGATGCGTCGGATGACGATGTGGTCAATTTCTTCCTGGCAGCCGCTGCCGTGGGCATTCTCTGCAAGAAGAACGCTTCGATCTCCGGTGCCGAAGTCGGCTGCCAGGGCGAAGTCGGCTCGGCCTGCGCCATGGCCGCTGCCGGCTTGGCCGACATCCTCGGCGCCACACCGGAGCAATTGGAAAACGCTGCCGAAATCGGCCTGGAACACAACCTCGGCCTGACCTGCGACCCGGTCGGCGGCCTGGTGCAAGTGCCGTGCATCGAGCGCAACGCCATCGCGGCGGTCAAGGCGATCAACGCCACGCAAATGGCCCTGCGCGGTGACGGCAAACACTTTATTTCCCTGGACCGGGTCATCCGCACCATGCGCGATACCGGCGCCGATATGCATGACAAATACAAAGAAACTTCACGGGGCGGCCTGGCGGTCAGCTGGGTGGAGTGCTGATCGGAGCACTTCTACCCGCCCCCTACGTGAGCCCGCGCAAAAATAATAACGAGGCAATATCGATGACTGATGTACGTACACCTGCCGCTGAAAACCCTGCTGTTGCTGTAGATAACGTTTTAGATAACACCGTAACCACCGGCTGGACCAAACACGACACCACCTGGATGCTCGGCCTCTACGGCACGGCCATTGGCGCGGGCACCTTGTTCCTGCCGATCAACGCCGGCGTTGGCGGTTTCTGGCCGCTGATCGTGCTGGCGTTGCTGGCCTTCCCCATGACCTTCTTCGCTCACCGTGGGCTGACGCGCTTTGTGCTGTCGGGCAAATCCGGTGATATCACCGAAGTGGTCGAAGAACACTTCGGCGTGGGCGCGGGCAAGTTGATCACGCTGCTGTACTTTTTCGCGATTTTCCCGATCCTGCTGGTGTACAGCGTGGCGCTGACCAACACCCTCAGCAGCTTCATGGAACACCAACTGCACATGGCCCCGCCGCCTCGGGCGATTCTGTCGCTGGTGTTGATCCTCGGCCTGATGGCCATTGTGCGCAGCGGCCAGGGCGTGATCGTCAAAGCCATGAGCGTGCTGGTTTACCCCTTCGTCGCCGCCCTGCTGTTGCTGGCCGTGAGCCTGATCCCCAACTGGAACGGCGCGTTCTTCGCTTCCGCCAGCGAAGGCATGCCGTTGCCGCTGTTCTTCAAGACCCTGTGGCTGGCGATCCCGGTGATGGTGTTCTCCTTCAACCATTCGCCGATCATTTCCGCCTTTGCCGTTGACCAGAAGCGCGTCTACGGCCCACAAGCCGAACGCAAAAGCAGCGGCATCCTCGCCACCGCCCACGGCATGATGGTGCTGACGGTGATGTTCTTCTGCTTCAGCTGCGTACTGGCCCTGTCGCCGGCTGACCTGGCGGCTGCCAAGGCGCAGAACATTTCGATCCTGTCGTACCTCGCGAACCACTTCCAGACGCCAGTGATTGCTTACGCCGCGCCGTTGATCGCGCTGGTGGCCATCACCAAGTCCTTTCTCGGCCACTACATCGGCGCCAGCGAAGGCTTCCAGGGCTTGATCGTCAAATCCCTGCGTGGGCGCAACCGCTCGATGTCGTCCAAAGGGCTGGAACGCTGCACCGCACTGTTCATGGTCCTGACCTGCTGGGCCGTGGCGACCTTCAACCCGAGCATCCTGGGCATGATCGAAACCCTGGGCGGGCCGATCATCGCGTGCCTGTTGTTCCTGATGCCAATGTACGCGATCCGCCGCGTGCCATCTCTGCGCCAGTATTCGGGTCAGGTGTCGAATGTGTTTGTGGTGCTGATCGGGTTGATTGCGCTGTCTGCGATCGTTTTTTCGGTTTTGCCCTGAAATCGAACACAACCCACATCCCCTGTGGGAGCGGGCTTGCCCGCGATAACGGTCTGTCAGTCAGAAATTATTCTGCTGATACACCGCAATCGCGGGCAAGCCCGCTCCCACATGGGCATTGCAGCGCCTGGTAGAGCGCTATACGGCACGCCCCTTGCTCTACAGCTACCGAGGCAAACGGACCTTGTGAAACCTCAGCGACGGAGTGGCCGGTGGTCAGGCAACGCGAACTAAACCAGGCACCGGTCGTCAATGACTGCATGTTCTTATCAGGCGGTAACGCACCATGGACAATCCTTTTCAGATCATCACTGACACCTTCACGCCCACCTACCGCGTCAACCTGAGCATCCAACGGCTCGACGGCAGCATCATGCTCACCCTCTCGGACGAGACGGGCGTGGTGGCCAAACGCATGATCAGCGCCGAACAACGCAACGACCCGCAACGACTCAAGCGCCTGGTGCAAAGCATTCAGTTCGGCATCGCCATCGAACAGGGCCACAGCGCCATGGAGATTCTGGCGGTGATGACGGACGGCGACAGCCACAAATTATTGCAGCCACCGCCCGCCCGCACCTTGCCCTTCAGCGTCGGGCTTTAAAGCTCGCCCTTCTCGGTTTCCAGGCTCGCCTCGCCCTTGCGACGCGGGCCTTCGACCTTCACCGACGGGAACGCCGACGAGGCGTAGCGCACCACCAGAATCGAGAACGCCAGCAACAGAATGCCGCCGCACAGGTAGATGATGCCGATGTCCGGCGGGTTGTGGTGCGACACGTTGGAGATCAGCAGGCGCGTCAGCGCGGTGATTGCCACGTAGATCAGGAAGCGCACGGGCATGTGGTTGGTCTTGAAATAAATCCCGACCATTGCGCCCAATTCCAGGTAGATGAACAGCAGCAAGATGTCATCGATCTTGATGTGCCCCGTCTCCAGCATCCCCAGAAACTCCATCACCGCCGCCCAGGCCGTCACCGCACCAATGGCGAACAACGCCAGGTAGTGGAACGTCTCGACAAACAGATTGCCCAGCGACTCGGCCAGCCCATGGACTTGCTGACGCAGCTTTTCGGCCCAGTTAATTTTCACGATGAAGCTTCCTTAGGTCGATTCGACCGGATATTGCGGGTTAGACGTGACGGTTGTTCTGCATGCAGAAAAAAGGCCAGCGGCAGGTATAAGATGATGGCGGGGTGACATGAGGCACTGCAAACCCCTATTTACCGGCTACATTAAAAAACTGCTACCCAAACCCCGTGGTTTGGCTTACCCTTTTTACTGTATATGAATACAGTAGTCGCATAAGACAACTATCGTGAAGGCATGTGAGGTGGTGAATGGCCGTCGAAGTGGTATACCGCAGCAGCCGAGATCTGGAGCGTTTGTTCATGGATAAAGCCGAAGCTGATCGTCATGACAAGATGCTTGAACTCGCTGAGTTGCTGGCAGAAGTGTTGCAAAAAGCCGTGCCGTCCCTGAGCGAGCAGCAGGTGGAAGAAGCCGGGATCTACATGGCGAAGAATCGCGATGTGTTTGCCAAGGCGTTCAAGAGCCAGCCGGATGCATTGTCCGAGTTGCTGAACCCGGCGGCAGAGTAAAGCCCGAATTGAACAGGCCCTGAATCATTGATTCAGGGCCTTTTTAATGCCTGGATTATTTATAGAGCAGGCGCTCGGCCAGTTCATCGGCCACCCGTGCAGGGGAGCGTTTTTCGGCCTGGGCGTGGGCAAAGATCTCGGTGAGGCGTGTGCCGATATTTGACAGGTGCGCGGTGATACCTGGCAGCTCGGTGCCGGCGTGTTTGAGGGCGACGTAGATCAGGCCGCCGGAGTTGATCACGTAGTCCGGGGCGTAGAGGATGCCGCGTCCCTCTAACTGGTCGGCGATGTCCAGGCTGCTCAGTTGCGCGCTGGCGGAGCCCGCCACGGCAGCGCAGCGCAATTGGCCGACCGTGTGGCGATTGAACACCGCGCCCACACCGCACGGCGCCAGGATGTCACAGGGTGTGCTGAGCAACGCATCGTTGGCGATAGGGTGTGCGCCCAACTGCTCCATGGCCAATTGCACCTTGCCGTGATCGATGTCGCTGACCAACAGTTCGGCGCCCGCCGCGTGCAGCTGTTCGGCCAGGGCATAACCGACATTGCCCAGGCCCTGGATCGCGACGCGCAAACCTTCGAGGTTATCGCTGCCCAGGCGCGCCATGGCAGTGGTGCGGATGCCGGTGAACACGCCCATGGCGGCATGCGGTGCCGGGTCGCCGGCGGCCGTGGTGCTGGTGACAAAACGGGTGTGTTGGGCGATGCAGTCCATGTCGGCAACGCTGGTGCCGCTGTCGATCGAGGTCACAAAACGGCCGTCGAGTTTTTCAATGCAACGGCCAAACGCTTCAAACAGCGCGGCGCGGCTTTCCACGTGCACGGGGCGGATAATCACCGCCGTGCCACCGCCCACCGGCAAGCCGGCCAGGGCGGCTTTGTAGCTCATGCCTTGGGCCAGGCGCGCGGCATCGGCTACGGCACTTTCATCGTCGGGGTAAGCAAGATAACGGCAACCGCCCAAGGCAGGGCCGAGGCGGCTGCTGTGGATGGCGATGACGGCCTTCAACCCGGTGACCGGGTCGATGCTCAGGTGCAGCGATTCAAGGCGGGTGCTGTGCATAAGCGCAAACATCGTCAGGCTCCCGAATCACTTCTGGTAGAGGCCCCAGTATAGGCTTGCGGTAGAAAACTGCTGAATCACGCTGGAATAAGCCGCCAGGTTTCGTAGGCATCACGACATAAGCACGCAGGACATTTCTTAAGTTACTGGACGAAAATTCACAGCAAGGCTAAAACGTGGGCATCCGCCGGAGAATGCAATGAATCCCCGCAAAGCCTTTTTCGCCTGCCTGGACCGCTCACCGCCTGCGCTGTTTGAAGCTGCGTTGTGGATGGCGGCTGAACACGATCCGAGCGTGCAACCCGTGCTGATCCTGCAAGACCTGACCTTGCTGCAACAACAGGTCAGCGTCGGTATGCCCATGCTGCCAGCGGATGAGCTCGGCCAGCCGTTGCTGCGGCGCATGAATGACTTGGGGTTTGCCCAGGATGACTCCACACCGCTGCGCCCCGCCGCCGCGCTGCTCGACAAGGTGCTGCAGCGCAAACGCGGCCAGCCCTTGGCCATGGGCCTGATCGCGCTGGAGCTGGCGCGGCGCCTGGATATCCCCATGGTGGGGGTTAATTTCCCCGGCCATTTCCTGCTGCGAGTGCCCGGTGCCGACCACCTCTTGGACCCCTGCGGCGGCCGGCGCCTGTACCCCAACGACTGCCGCGAGCTGTTGCACCGCCAGTACGGGCCAAACCTCAAGTTGCAGGCCGAGCACCTGCTCACCGCCGAACCGCGCGCGATACTGCAACGGCTGTCACGTAACCTGCGCCAACTGCACCTGGCCAATGACCACCCGCTGTCGGCCCTGATTGATGCCGAGCGCGTGCTGGAGTTGGGCAACGCCAGCGCTGCGGATTACCTGGCGCGGGCCAGCCTTTACCAGCGCCTGGACTGCCCGAGCGCCGAGCGCTTTGACCTCGAACACGCACTGCTGCTCAGCGAAGACCCGATCCAGCGCCTGCGCCTGACCGAGCGGCTGGGGCATTTGCCGCCTAACACCGTGGTGCACTGACATACTTATTTTTGGCGATCAGGATTTATTGTGGCGAGCGGGCTTGCCCCGCGTTGGGCTGCGCAGCAGCCCCAAGACAGTCACCGCATTTCTCCAGACACACCGCAGTGGCAGGTTTTGGGGCCGCTTCGCAGCCCAACGCGGGGCAAGCCCGCTCGCCACAACAAGCCAGCTCCCACATTTGATCTGCGTTGAATCAATGATTGGCCGGCGCCTTGAGGATATCGATGTGCAACGGGCCCTGCGGCGCGTTGGAGCCAGGCGAGCGCACTTGAATGATCAGCAGCGCCGCAATCACCGCCGGAATCGCGCAGAAGAAGAAAATCTGCTCCACCGGAATATGCATCGCCAGCAACATGCCGCCAAACAACGGCCCCAGGATTGAACCAAAGCGCCCCACGCCCAACGCCCAGCCAGTGCCGGTAGCACGCACATGCGCCGGATAGAAGTTGCTGGCGAAGGCGTTGAGGGTCAGTTGCCCACCAATAATGCAGAAGCCGGCCGCGAACACGCAGGCCACCAGATAACGCGGGTTGTCGTGGTTCAGCCCGAGCAAAATCGTGCACACCGCAGCCGCCGCCAGCACGCCGGATAGCAGCCGCACTTTGCTTTTCAGGCGGTCGGCAAACCAGGCCATGCCGATGGCGCCCAAAGTGCCGGCAAACAGGAACATCGAGGTCACAAGGTTCGCTTGCTTCAACGTCAGGCCGCTTTCCAGCAACAGCGTCGGCAGCCAGCTGATCATGAAATACAGCAGGATCAGGCTGACAAAAAAAGTGGCCCAAATCAGTATGGTCGGACGCGCGTAGCCGTTGCGAAACAGCTCCACCACTGTGAGTTTGCTGCCCTGCTCCTGAAGATTCTCTGCCTCGCTCGCCAGCGGCGGCTGCCAGTCGGGCAGCATGCGCGCCGTAACCTTATGCAGTCGCGCATACGGCGGCGCATCCCGCAGCAAACGCGGCAAGGATTCCGGCAGCAACCACACCAGGAAGGGGAACAGCAGCAACGGCGTCACCCCGCCTGCCAGAAACACCGCCTGCCAGCCGTAGCCTTCGATAAAACCTGCGGCTACAAACCCACCCGCCGCGCCACCGAACGAGAAGCCGCAGGCGGCCAGGGTCACCATCAAGGTGCGCATGCGCGGCGGGGAATATTCCGACATCAACGCCATGGCGCTGGGCATCGCGCCGCCCATGCCAATGCCGCAGATAAACCGCGCGGCCATCAGTGTGGTCAGGGAGTTGGCGAACACCATCAGCACGGTGAGGCTCGCGTAGATCAGCACGCAGGCGAGCAGGATACGGCGCACACCAAAGCGGTCGGCCAGCGGCGTTACCAATAACGAACCCAGGGTCAGGCCCAACAGGTTGGCGCTGAATACCGGGCCGAACGCGGCTTTTTCCAGCCCCCAATCCTTGGCCAATGCCGGCACTACGTAGCCCAGCACCTGGGCGTCATAGCCGTCGGTTACCAGCAGCAACGCCAGCAACAGGAGAATCAACCACTGGTAGCGCGACACCGGACGGGCGTCGAGTGCCGCGCGAAAGCTGGCAATCTGATTGTGCATCGCAAGGTACCTGTTATTTTTATAAGGATGACGCGGATCAAACTGTGGGAGCTGGCTTGCCTGCGATGACGGTGTGTCAGCCAGTGAATGATCAACTGATAGACCGCTATCGCAGGCAAGCCAGCTCCCACATTGATTTAGGGTGTGTCGGGTTGGTTGGCCGGATGCGCTTGCACAAATGCCGGATGCTGCGCCGCCAGCGCCGCCACGCGTCCAATGTGTGGGTACGCGCCCAACGGCACCTTGAAACGCTCAGCCGCGTACAACTGCGGGATCAGAAACGCATCCGCGATCCCCGGCTGGTCACCAAAACAAAAGCCTTCATCCCCAATCAACTGCTCCACCGCGCCCAGGCCCTGGCTGATCCAATGCCCGATCCACTCGAGCACTTGCGCCTCGTCATGCCCCCATTTGCGCAGCAGGTTTTGCGTGCTGGAGTTGTGCAGCGGATGTATATCGCAGCCAATGATCGACGCCACCGCGCGCTCATGGGCGCGGGTCGCCAAGTCCTTGGAGAGTAGCGGCGCCTGTGGATAACACTCTTCCAGGTACTCAATGATTGCCGGTGATTGAATCAACAGTTCACCCTCATCGGTACGCAGCGCCGGCACGCGGCCCTGCGGGTTGATCGCCAGGTAAGCCGGCTGGCGATTCGCACCGCCCGGCGGCACCAGCAGGTTCACCGGCACGGCGGTAAAGTCCAGCCCCTTGAGTGCCAGGGCGATACGCACCCGGTACGACGCCGTAGAACGGTAGTAGGTATAGAGTTCCATCGCCCTGCCCTCTTAGCGTGCTGCGATCACAGTGCCACGGCATTCGCCGAAACCGATGGAGGCAAACCCCTCACGGCTGCAACGGGCGCGCAGGATGATTTCGTCACCATCTTCAAGGAACTTGCGCACCTCGCCGGAGGCCAGTTCAATCGGCTTTTTGCCGCCTTCGGTAATTTCCAGCAGGCTGCCGAACTGCCCCGGCTGCGGCCCGGACAAAGTGCCCGAACCAAACAGGTCACCGGCCTGCAACTGGCAGCCATTGACGCTGTGGTGAGCAACCATTTGCGCTACGGTCCAGTACATGTGCTGGGTGTTGCTCAGGGTCAGGCGGTGTTCCGGCAAGTTTTGCTCGCGCATCGCGGCGGTGGTCAGCAGCACTTCCAGTTCGATGTCGAAACCGCCAGCGGCCTGGTCACGCGTGTCCAGCAGGTAAGGCAGCGGCTGCGGGTCACCTTCGGGGCGCGCCGGCTGGGCTTTGCGAAACGGCTCCAGGGCTTCGGCGGTGACCACCCACGGCGAAATGCTGGTGATGAAGCTTTTCGACAGGAACGGGCCGAGCGGCTGGTATTCCCAGGCCTGGATATCCCGCGCCGACCAGTCGTTGAGCAGGCAGAAACCGGCGATATGCTCGGCGGCGTCGCCAATGGCAATCGAGTCGCCCATGGCATTGCCCTGGCCGATCCAGATGCCCAGTTCCAACTCATAATCCAGGCGCGCGCACGGGCCGAAGGTGGGCTCGGTGTGGCCGGCCGGCAGCGTCTGGCCTTTAGGCCGACGTACGTCCGTGCCCGAGGGGCGAATGGTCGAGGCGCGGCCGTGATAGCCAATCGGCACGTACTTGTAGTTGGGCAGCAACGGGTTGTCGGGACGGAACAGTTTGCCGACGTTTTGCGCGTGTTCGATGCCCACATAAAAGTCGGTGTAATCACTGATTTTTGCCGGCAGATGCATCTGGCAATCAGCCGCGCGGTGCAGCACCTGCGCCTCACGGGTGTGCAGCTTGCTGCCTTCGGCGAGTAGCTCCAGCAGGCGCTCGCGCAAGGCTACGCGCGGGCCACGGCCGAGTTCAAAAAACGCGTTCAGTTGACCACCGGCAGTGGCTTCAACGGCACGCCGTGCTTCACCTTCGAACTCATCCAGCGCGGCGTGCAGGTCGAGAATCGAATCGCCAATCGCCACGCCACTGCGCGGCGCCGAGCCATTGATGCTGAACACGCCCAGCGGCAGGTTCTGCAAGGGGAAATCGCGGTGGCCGTTGGCGGAGGCTACCCAGCTGCGGGCAAGTGTTGGCTGAGTCATGGGTTATCTCCGGTTCGGGTTGAAGGTGGCGGGCAGCGAAGCCCAACACGCATCGTAGGAAGGTTGCAGTTGTGGGCACTCAAGGGCGAACTGTGTCGGGCGCAGCACCTGGCTGGTCTCAAACATGAAGGCCATGGTGTTATCGATCTTGTGCGGCGCCAGGTCCACGTTGATGGCTTTGGTGCAGGTCTCGCCGTCCGGGCCATGGGCGCTCATGCAGCTGTGCAGCGACGCGCCACCCGGCAGGAAACCCTCGGCCTTGGCGTCGTAGGCGCCCTGGATCAGGCCCATGTATTCGTTCATCAGGTTGCGATGGAACCACGGCGGACGGAAGGTGTTCTCGGCCACCATCCAGCGCGGCGGGAAGATCACGAAGTCTAGGTTGGCCAAGCCGTGCACACTGGTGGGCGAGGTTAATACGGTGAAAATCGACGGGTCCGGGTGATCGAAACTCACCGTGCCGAGGGTGTTGAAGCGGCGCAGGTCGTACTTGTACGGCACGTTATTGCCGTGCCAGGCGACTACGTTCAACGGCGAATGGTCCAGTTCGCAGGCCCAGAGTTCGCCGAGGAATTTCTGCACCAGCGTGGTCGGCTTTTTGCTGTCTTCGTAGTGGGCAACCGGCGTGAGGAAGTCACGCGGGTTAGCCAGGCCGTTACTGCCGATCGGCCCAAGGTCTGGCAGGCGCAGTGGCGCACCATGGTTTTCCGCGACATAGCCGCGAGCCTGCGCATCCAACAGTTCGATGCGAAACTTCAAACCACGAGGCAGCACCACGATTTCCAGTGGTTCAACGTTCAGCACCCCCAATTCGGTGGCGATACGCAGACGGCCCTGCTCGGGGACGATCAACAGTTCGCCATCGGCGTTGAAGAACACCCGCTCCATGGAACGGTTGGCGCGGTAGTTGTAGATGCTGATGCCTGAGGGTTTTTCCGACCCGGAGTTAGCGACCATGCCTACAAGGCCGTCGACAAAGTCGGTCGGCTCACTTGGACTATCCAGCGGGTTCCAGCGCAAGCGATTCGGCGTCACCGCGCCCAACGGCCCACCGGCCAATTGCCGTTCCAGCTTGATAAACGCCGGGTGGTTGGCTGATGGCTGAATGCGGTACAGCCAGGTGCGGCGGGCTTCGCTGCGCGCCATGGTAAAGGCGGTGCCGGAGAACAGTTCGGTGTACAGGCCGTAGGGGGCTTTTTGCGGGGAGTTCTGGCCGACGGGCAGCGCGCCGGGCAGGGCTTCGCTGGCGAATTCATTGCCGAAGCCCGACAGGTATTCGAGGTTCATGGATCATCCTCTGTGCGGAAGTTGTTTTTATCGTAATCCAGTTACGCATAACGTAATTTGATCACTATCGACCGTCAAGCTATAAAGACGCCCATTCATCTCTCGGATTCTCGCCCCTCCATGGAAAAGCCCCGCGACACCGGTAAACAGAAAGTCCGCTCGGCCGAAGTGGGCACCGATATCCTCAAGGCGCTGGCCGAGCTGTCCCCGGCCACTTCGCTGTCGCGCCTGGCCGACCATGTGCAGATGCCGGCGAGCAAGGTCCACCGCTATTTGCAGGCACTGATCGCCTCGGGCTTCGCCGAGCAGAACGCCGCCACCAACCATTACGGCTTGGGTCGCGAGGCCTTGCGCGTGGGCTTGGCAGCGCTGGGCAGCATGGATGTGTTGAAAGTCGGCGCAATGCCGCTGGCAGAACTGCGCGATGAATTGAATGAAACCTGCTTTTTGGCGGTGTGGGGCAACCAGGGCGCGACCGTGGTGCAGATCGAGCCGGCGGTGCGCGCCGTCACCGTGGTGACGCAGCTGGGTTCGGTGCTGCCGCTGCTCAGCTCGTCCACCGGGCTGGTGTTCAGCGCCTATTTACCGTCGCGGGAAACCGTGGAATTGCGCGAACGCGAGATTCAGGCCGGGACTGCCCATGCCCTGGCGGACGACGAGGCTTACGCCAGCGCCTGTGAACAGATTCGCCGCCGGGGCCTGCACTTCGTGCATGGTTTGCTGATGCCCGGCGTCGATGCGTTGTCGGCGCCGGTGTTCAATGCGGTTGGGCACGTCGCGGCGGTGATGACCGTGGTCGGCCCCACCTCACTGTTCCATGCCGATGAAGACGGCCCGGCGGCGCAGCACTTGCTGGCGGCGACTCGGGCCGTAAGTTGGCGCATGGGCTATCAGCCCTGAATCACTCGTCCCAGCCTGACAAAGCCAGCGCCACGCGGTTTTCCACGGCTTTGACCTGCGCGCCACCCACCACGTAGTTGTTGCTCAGCATCGAGAACACCAGCTTGCGCCCCTTGCTATCGGTGATGTAACCGCTCAAGGACGACACGCCGCCCATGGAGCCGGTCTTGGCATGCAGGTTGTTCTCGGCCGGTGTGCCGCGCAGGCGATACCGCAGGCTGCCGCCGGTCATGCGGTCGGTGTTGCCGGCAATCGGCAACGCGTTGTACCAGGCGTTGAACCACGGCTGTTTACTCGCGGCCAGCAGCAGGTCGGTGAGGTTTTGCGACGACACCAGGTTACGCCGCGACAGCCCCGAACCATCGACCTGGCTCAATGTCGCCGTATCCAGCCCCTGGCGCTTGAGAAACCCGGCCACTGCCACCGCACCCGCCGCCGCCGTGCCGCTGTTGGCCGTCTGGCGGCCCATCGCCTTGAGCAAGGCTTCGGACATGTTGTTGTTCGAAAGTTTGAGCAGCGGCGTAATCAATTCCTGCAACGGCGCCGACTTGTGCTCGGCCAGTACCGTCACCGCAACCGGGCTGGCACCGCCCATCACTCGACGGCCAAGCACTGTGATGCCTTGCTGCGCCAGCGCTTGCTCGAACAGGTTGGCCACCAGTTGCGTTGGCTCCCAGACACTTACCAGTTGCTCGCTCTGTCGCCCCGGCGCCACGGCCCCACTGAGCTGCAGCAGGTTGGTGCCATGGCGACGGTTGATCCCGTAGGTGTTGCCCGGCCCGCTGATAGCGCGGTTGCTCAGTTGCAGGTAGTTGGTCGGCGGGAAGATGTCGACACTCACAGGCTGCCCGGCCCGCGCTGGCGCCTTGGCGGTGACCAGCACGCTGCCAGCATCGAAATCGGTATTGGGCGACACGGTCAGCGCCGAAATCTGTGCGCCGTAGTAGGTGGTTTCATCGTCATGGGACCAGTCGACGCCCAGCCGCTCGGCGTCAAACCAAGTGTCGTCAAACACCAGGTCGCCCTGCACCTGACGCACGCCCTGGCTGGCCAACTGCGCCGCCAACGCCTGGTAATCGGCGAACTGAATGGTCGGGTCACCCAGGCCGCGCAGGTACAGGTTGCCGGTCAAGCGGTCGCCCTGGCGAATGCCGTTGCTCAGCAGTTGCGTGGCGAAACGGTACTGCGGCCCAAGCACATCCATGGCCGCGGCCGTGGTCAGCAGTTTGAGGTTGGAAGCCGGCACCAGCCGCGTGCGCGGGTTGTGCTGATACAGCGTGGCGCCACTGTTGGCGTCCCGCACCATCAGCGAGACCGAGGCGCCGTGCAGCGCCGGGTCGGCCAGCAACTGGTCGAGGCTGTGCCCGGTGGCCGTCTTGGAAGGCGTGGCGCAACCGCCCAGTAACAAACTCAAGCCCACCAGCATCGCGCTGGTGTGTATCCATCGACCCAACTGCATCAGTACCGTTTTCCCGCAAAGCCTTCAGTGGCGGCAACGCTACCAGCTCATTGCCGTTGTGGCGAGTGTGGCTGTGGTGGGATCGGGGCTGTTGTGGGAGCTGGGCTGTTGTGGCGAGCGGGCTTGCCCCGCGTTGGGCTGCGTAGCGGCCCCTAGTAAGCCCACCGCATTTTTTCAGGCTTCACGCTGTGCCAGGTTTTGGGGCCGCTACGCAGCCCAACGCGGGGCAAGCCCGCTCGCCACAACAAGCTCCCTCGCCACAAGAGGTCGCTTGCCTTAAAACTGCAGCGTGCTGGAAACCGACACCTGCCGCGCATCGCCGATGGACACAAACTGCGTGTTCACCGACGAGGTGTAGTAGGTGCGATCAAACAGGTTCTTCACGTTGAGCTGGAACTTGACCTTCTGCCCGTCGATTTTGGTGTCGTAGCTGGCAAACGCATCGGCCACGGTGTAGCTCGGCAGCTCGAAGCTGTTGGCCGCGTCCCCGGCCCGCTCGCCCACGTAACGGGCACCGGCACCCACACGCAGCTGGTCACCACCAAAGATGCTGCCGAAGTCATACACGGCCGACAACGAAGCGGTGTTTTTCGCAACGTTTTGCAGGCGATTGCCCTTAAGCGTCGGGTCTTCAATCACCTCGGCATCGGTGTAGGCATAGCTGCCGATCAGGCTCCAGTTGTCGGTCAACTGGCCGCTGGCGTCCAGCTCAAGGCCACGGGAACGCACTTTGCCCGCCACGCTGTAGACCGCTGCCAAACCGTCACCGACCTGCACCAGCACGTTGCGTTTTTCGATATTGAACAGCGCCGCACTGGCGGTTATACGCCCCGGTATGTCGAGTTTGGTGCCCAGCTCCCAGGCTTTGGACTGCTCCGGTTCCAGGCTGCCATCCAATACGCTTTTGTTCGCCAACGGCGCGATGGTGGAGTTGGGTTTGAACGACTCGGTGTAGCTGCCGTAGAACGACAGTTGATCGGTGTAGCGATACACCAGGCCGGCACGCGGCACCCACTTCTGGCCGTTGCCATCGGTGTTGGCGGTGAACGGCACGCCCTTGCCGGCGTATTGGTCGTACATCTGGTAGCGCGCACCGCCGACCAGAATCCACTGGTCATTGAGGTGGATGGCGTCCTGGAAGAACAGCGAATCGCTGCGCAGCAGGTCGGTCTGGTTGCTGTCCGGCGCGCTGACTTTGGTGCCCGCGACTTCGTTGCCGTACACCGGATCGTTATAGTTGAAGACACCACGCGGCGCCTGGCGAATCAGGTCGGCACGGTAGATCTTGCGGTACTCGTCGTCGAGCCCGAACACCAGGTCGTGCTGCATGCCGCCGACATTGACCTTGCCTTCCAGGCTGGTGGTGGCGAAGCGGTCGGTGGTCAGCGCACCCTGGGTGCCGTCCATGCTGCGGGTCAGGGTGCCGTTGGTGTTGACCTTGACTACGCGCACCTGGCTGGCGTCGTAGGTCTCGCGGTTCCAGCTGTAGCCGAAGTGCGCTTTCCAGTCGTCGTTCAAGTCGTGGTCGACTTCCAGGCGATACAGGTCGGAGCGGCCTTGCATATTGTTGAACGGCTCATCCAGCCGACGGGTCGCGGGGATGTTCAACGGGTGGTTGGTCTTGGGGTCGATGGCGGTGCCACGGTCGAACGGCGAGAGGAATTCGCGGTGCTCATAGGCGAACACCACTTGGGTGGTGTCGCCGTACCAGGCCAGCGACGGCGCCACCAACGTTTCGCGGTGGGTGCCGAAGTTGCGCCAGTAATCTTCGTCTTCGTGGTCGACGATCAGGCGATAGGCCAGGCCGCTGTCACCAATCGGGCCGGTGGTGTCGAGGTTGCCGCCGCTGCCGTTCTTGCCGTCACCAAAGGTCGAGCCGCGCGCGGTCAACGAGGTGGACTGCACCAGCTCGGGCTTCTTGCTGACGATATTGACCACGCCGCCCGGGTCCTGGATGCCATACAGCAAAGACGACGGGCCTTTGAGCACTTCGACGCGCTCGGCGGTGGCATTCAGCGCCCGGCCCTGCACCACGGGCATACCGTCCTTCATGATCGAGCCGTTACGGTTGTCACCAAAACCGCGCAGCATCACCGCGTCCTGGGTGCTGCCGAGGGTGTTGGCCTGGGTGATGCCACTGATATTGCCCAGGGCGTCATCCAGGTTGCGCGGCTGTTGGTCACGCAGCACTTGGGCCGGCACGACGTTGACGGTTTGCGGGGTTTCCAGCAGCAGGCCGTGGGAGCGCATCACCGAACTGGTGGGCGGGGGCTGATAGCTGGTGGTGTCCTGGGCTTGGCTCGCGCCGCTGATGGTGGTGGCGCCCAGGTTGACTGCGCCGTCGGTGGGCACAGGCTCAAGCGCCAGAGTGCGGGCGTCGATCTGGCGGAAGGTAAAGCCTGAGTTGCCGAGCAGCCGTTGCAGGGCCTGGGTGGCACTCATCTGCCCGCTGACAGCCGGGGCGCTAAGGCCATAGGGCGCTTCGTCGGTGTAGATCACGCTGATGCCGGTGACCCGGCTGAAATCGCTCAGCGCCTGGGGCAGCGGCTTGGCTGCCAGGGCAAAATTGAACTGGGCGCTTTGTTGCGCCTGCGCCTGCGCAATCGCCAGAGGCAGCAACGCCAGGCCTGATGCCGCCAATACCGAGGCTCCCAGCCACTGTTTTACCCAACCGCCCGCCGTCGACTTCATGCTGTGATAACCCGTGTAGAAAACGCTGTTAATGCGAATAGCTCGCAGTTTCATGCACTACACGGATGGGCGGGCGATTTACCTCACCTTTGTTTACAGAAATTTTTATTTATTGCGCCTGAATGCGGAAACCCATGCGTGGGAAGTGCACGTGCACGGTGCCCGCCCGTTCGTCGGTACGGCGCAGGATCAGCTCTTCACGCCCGGCAAACAGCAGTTCACCGGCAACGGGATCAACCCCGTAATCAATGGCCGCAATCGTTACCGACTGACCCGCCTTGAAACCATTCAAGTCCTCGAACTCGTCATCCGGCAATGCCGCAGGCGTGGCATTACGGGCGATCGCCAATGCTTGCTCCGCCGTCATTTGACTCGCACTGCCGTGACCAAAACCCAGCACGCGCGCCAGCCAAGCCAAGACGGCCGGATAAGCATCCACCAATGGAGCCGTCACGGGAGTGGCTTTGAGGAACCACATCGGGTGGGCCAAGGCAAAGTCGGCAATCGACGGTTCACCGAACAGAAAGTCTCCCGGCGCGTGCTGCAGCTGGAACTCCAGACGCGCCATGATCGCCGGCCATTGGTGCTTGGCCAGCTCGGCCGGGAGCTTGCTGGCCGTGCCGCCACTGAACAATGCGGCACGGTCAGCGATAAACGCCTTGATCGCTTCCGGCGCCAATTTGCCAAAGCGCACCGCCACTGACTCCGGCTGGAATACCAGGCTGACGGCATGGGCGAACACAACGCTGTCGGCCCAGGTGGCGAACGTCTGCGTGATCATTTCCTGGCCCAGCGGGAACAGCGCCGGCGAGGACGTTTCCTGCTCAAGGCGACGGGCGATCAGGGCAGTGTCGCAATAGATATCGGCGCCGACTTGCAGTACCGGGGTTTTCCGGTAGCCGCCGGTCAAGGCTGTCAAGTCGGGTTTGGGCATGACGGGTGATATGTGTACGGAGTGCCAGGACAACCCCTTGAAACCCAGCAGCAGCCTGGCTTTTTCTGCAAAGGGTGAGGTCGGGTAATGGTGCAGGATCAACTCAGACATGCCAGGCTCCGCTCGATAGGTGAGCCGCCAGCTTAGCCTGCAAAACCGTGCGTGGGGACGATGGGAACCCATCAGTCAAATCAATGAGCCGCTCGCCGCCAGGCATTCCTTGGCGCTTTTCTTGAGTTTTTTGATCAGCCGCTCCTGACGCAGCGCCTCGCCCTTGGAAGCACACTGCTCGGTGTACACCAGTGCCACGGCCGGGCTGGACAGGAAGAACCGCGCGCCCTTGCCGCTCTGGTGGGAAGCAAAGCGACGCACCGGATCGTTGCTGATGCCGCAATAGAGTGAACCATTGGCGGCACGCACCAGGTAGACGAACCAGGGTTTGGGTTCAGGAAGATCAGTCACGGGACGATTGCTGCAAACCAAAAGAACACCAATCTTATCAACGACCGGCCTGAAATGCCTTCAAGCCTTTAAGCGCCTGGGCACGCACAGCGTTCTTCAATGCCGGCGACCAGCCCAGCAGCAAGCCCTTCAAGCCCAACGCCTGGCGCGACCAACGCCACAGGTCGAAGTGGTCGTGGTGCGCGCAGATTTTGCCATCGCGAAACACAAACCGCGCACCGATATCGTTGACTACCGTATTACCGGTGGCGCTGAACAGGTAAGTCGCCACCCAGTGCGCGCTGCCCGTGCTGTCATCACTGCGCACATGGTCGAAGGTCAGGGAGAAATCCTTGGCCCGCGTGGTGAGCATGCGCCACATGTCCCCGGCGTCGCGCCCGCGCAACTCACCAAAGGCCGGGTCGCTGAACACCACGTCGTCGGTGTAGCAGGCGGCCATGGCTTCGGCGTCCAGGCGCTGGAAAGCACTGTAGAACTCGGTGATCAGGGCGTTATGGGCATCACTCATGGGCAGGCTCCGCAGGCGTCGAAAGAATAGGCGCACGATAAGCTGCCCACACTGCGCTGGCTACTGACATTCGCCACGCAAATGATGAGCCTACGGCACCATCCCAACACTGCGAGCATAGGCGAACAGGTCAACATCGGTGGAAATACTCAGCCGTTGCATGGCCGTGCTTTTCTGCTTGCTGATCGTGGAAATACTGCGATTGACCTGTGCCGCGATCTCGCTGACGGTCATGCCGCTGGCCAACATGCGCACCACCTCGCGCTCCTTGCCGGATAATTGCGGCTCCTGGGACTGATCGCCCGTGCCCGCCTCGACCATTTGCACCCGCAGGGATTCACTGGCGAACGTCTGGCCGGCACACACGGCCTTGATCGCCAGGGGCAGCTCCTTGGCCGAAGCACTTTTAGCCACCACTGCCTTGGCACCATGGGCGAAGGAAGCGCGCAGGGTGGCGACGCTGGCGAACATGGTCACCAGAATCACCGGCAACTTCGGATACTGGCGGTGCAGCAGGCTCAACAGCCCGTAGCCATCGGCCTGCTGACCGCCGGGCATGGCGAAGTCGGTGATGAGCAAGTCGCACGGCGTCGTACTTAACACGTCGAGCAATTGATCGGGTCCATCGGCCTCCGCGACCACTTTGCAGCGGCCATGCGCCTCAATCACGACTTTCTGCCCGATACGAACAATGGGGTGATCGTCAGCAATAATTACTCGAAGCATAAATTCCCACGAATGATGGCAACTTGAATCCGCGCAAAATACCCCCGCTGGCGCTCATCAACAACCGCTAACAAACAGCCGCTTACAGCCAACCCCAATGTTCACTCGTTCACATTTTTTTGCCTACATAACAACAGGAAAAAACCTACAGCCAAAACTAGATCGTCGGATTGCAAACGCTCAGTGAAAACACCACTCCTCAGACATCGGACAGGTACTCGAGATAGACGTACAACCGAGCCAGGAACAACTCCAATTGCACCTTGTGCGCAGCAACGCCCTGGGACCGGACCTGCTCAATCAGCCTCACCGCCATGGGTTCAAGGCCGGTGCCGCCCAAAAACACCAGGCTGCCCACCAAGCGATGCAGGCGTTCAGCCGTCAATGATGCGTTCAACGTCGCACAGGCATGGCGTAACAAACGATGGTCCTCCCACGCCTCGAACAGCAGGGTTTCCAACAATTGATCGACGACAGGCTCGCTGCCAAACGTCGCGACCAACGTGGCACGCGTTGGCCAGCCGGCGAGCGGTACAATGGCCGCCTGTTCGACATACCGATCATCCACGCCAGGCAACCAGCGCACCAACACCGCATGCAATTGTTCAAGGGTCAAGGGTTTGAGCAACCAGGCATCCATGCCGGCATCGCGGCAACGCTTGGGACTGTCATTTTGCAGGTTAGCGGTCAAGGCAATGATCGGCACTCGCCTCATCCCGGTATCGCACTCATGCTGGCGAATGGCGCGGGCCATGCTGTACCCGTCCATGAAGGGCATCTGGCAATCGCTGATTACCAGGTCGAAGGGTCGGGTGGTAAAGGCCACCAGCCCGAGGTAGCCGTCGGCGGCCGTCTCGTGCCCCAGCCCCAGTTTCTGCAACAAACCACCCAACAACAGGCGGTAGGCAGAATGATCATCCACAACCAGCACACTCAACTGCCGCCAATGAAACGGGGGAAGGGTTGGCGGCTTCAGGTTGTGGCTCGCTCCTGCTGTGGAACCTACCAGCGAACCCATCAGTACCTCTATCGCAACTATTGATCCAGCAGCAATCCGCAGCACTGATGCAATAGCTCTTGAGGCCTATCATGCAGCAATGGTCGACGCATTCTTCTGAATGCTATCGGCCGAAAACAAATAACCTTTTGAGTTAACCAAAGCCCATACAACAACTACGAAAATCCCCCCTGAATCATCGCCTTCACACCGCCCTGCCAATGTCGTATTAGTTGTATTTCCCCTGCTCGCCCCCCTCGCTAAATTGTGCCCACCCCAAAGAGGGTCGGCTTGCCACTCCCAGGCAACAGCCAATAAACACCGAGACCGCCGCTTGGCCAACCACCCGTTCATACCGGGTCGGGCGTGGCCCCGCACGCGCCTCAATCTGCCAGCCTGTAATGGAACAAATGAAATGAAGATCTCTGTATCCCTGCTGAGCAGTGCCCTGCTGCTCGCCATGAACTCATCGGTGTTCGCCGCCAGCAGCGTCGACCTCAGCGTCAAGGGCATCATCACGCCCAGCGCCTGCACACCCAACCTGCCAGGTGACGTCGATTATGGAAAAATCGCGGCAAAAGACCTGAATCTAGACAGCTATACGCCGCTTGAGAGAAAGACCCTGCAACTGAGCGTCAATTGCGACGCGGCGACACTGTTTGCAATCCACCCCCTCGACAATCGAGCCGGTTCCGCCGCTCACGGCGCCGCCTTTGGCCTGGGTTTGATCAACGGAAACCAGAAGCTCGGCGTATATCAGCTGGCGTTCACCAACCCCACCGCCGAAACGCCCTCCACCCTGATTGCGATGTTCAACTCCGCGGGCCTATGGACGGAGATCCTTGCAGATGACGCCATCGCTCCCAACGATCTGGTGGCGCTGGGCAGCCGGGGCGACAGCGGTTGGGCACCCCACCCGATAAAAGACGCGATCATGGACATGACGCTGTACACCTCAATTGCACCGGCAAGAAACCTGACCTTGACCAGCGAAGTGGCAATCGACGGCTCTGCGACCTTTGAAATGAAGTACCTGTAAATGGATATTTCCCAAATGAAGACCTGCCTGCCCCTGTTGAGCAGCGCGCTGTTGCTCGCCATTACCTCATCCGCCTTCGCCGCCAGTTCCGTGGACCTGACCGTCAAGGGTTTGATCACCCCCAGCGCCTGCACTCCCAACCTGCCGGGCGCCGTGGACTACGGAAAAATCGCAGCAAAAGACCTGAACCCCGACAGCCACACCTGGCTTGAGGACCAGACATTGCAGTTGAGCGTGAACTGCGAGGCGGCGACGCTGTTTGCCATCAACCCCATCGACAATCGAGCCGGTTCTTCAACCTTTGGCGCTTACGGCCTGGGTCTGGCCAACGGCACAGAAAAGCTCGGCGGGTATCAACTGATGTTCAGCAACCCCGTCGCCGAAACGCCTTCGACCTTGCTCTACCAGTACGAACAGCGCGACTGGGCGCCGCTCTATCCAGAGGACCCCGTACAAGACGATATGTTGGTGGCCCTGGGCAGCCGTGGCGATTCCGGCTGGGCCCCGCACCCCGTGCAGGACGCGCTCATGGACATCACCGTGCACACCGCCGTTGCGCCTGCCAACGGCTTGAGCCTGGCCAACGAAGTGGCGCTGGACGGCTCCACAACGTTTGAAGTCATGTACCTGTAAATGGAGACCTTTGAAATGAAGACCTCGCTGTCCCTGCTCAGCGCTGCGCTGTTGCTCACAAGCGCCTCGTCAGTGTTCGCCGCCAGCAGTGTGGACCTGACAGTCAAGGGGCTGATCACACCCAGCGCCTGCACCCCGACACTGGCCCAAGGCGGTGTTGCCGACTACGGAAAGATCGCCGCCAAGGACCTGCAAGAAAACCAGGCTACTCCGTTGCCGCCCACTACCTTGCCATTCAACCTCAGCTGCGAGGCCGCCACGCTGTTTGCACTCAATGGTGTGGATAACCGCGCCGGCTCAGCCAGCAGCCCCAACGATTACTCGTATGGCCTGGGGTTCATCAACGAAACAGAGCGGGTCGGCGACTACGTGATCATTATCACCAACTACCTCGCCGACAACCTGCCGGTCAGCAAGCTGGCCTCCCGTGACAACGGCGCCACCTGGAGCGAAAACAGTGAGGACTCCATCTGGATGCGCGGCAGGCTCGCCGCCTTCGGCAACAACGCAAGTGGCACCTGGGCGCCCATCGCGATCAAGGCACTGACCAGCAATCTGGTGGTTCACCCCACTATCGCCCCTTCCAGTGGCCTGACATTGACCCAGGAACAACCTGTCGATGGCTCCGCCACGTTGGAAGTGATGTACCTGTAACCCCTCATCCTCTTACTAAGGAAGGTTTAAACGATGACTTACTTAAGAGCGGCGCCCCTGGCCGCCCTGTTGTTGGGCACCTCGTCTCTCACGCTGGCCGCCAGCAGCCTGGACCTTACCGTCAAGGGCATCATCACGCCCAGCGCCTGCGCGCCAGTGGTTTCCGGCGGCGGCAATGTCGACTTCGGCAAGGTGTCGGTCAAGGACCTCAATGCTGATACCTACACCGACCTGCCCAGAGAAACCATGCTCTTGAGCGTGCGCTGCGAAGGGCCGACGTTTTTTACCTTGAACACCATCGACAACCGCGCCGGCACCACCGCCAGCCACTTCAGTTGGCACGGCCTGGGCCTGACCCCCAGCGATGAAAAACTCGGCGATGCCGGGCTTGGTCTCTACCAGCCGGTGGCCGACGGCGTACCGGTGCGCACCATCACCTCACGGGATGGCGGCGTCACCTGGATGCCTTCAGTGATGCTCAGCCATACCGTGTTGACGGCGGTCGCCGACAACGACGGCGTGGTGCCGATTGCGATCCAGGAACTGGACGCCGAGATACGCCTGATCACCCACATTGCGCCCGCCAGCAGCCTGACGCTGACCGACGATGTGCCTATCGACGGTCACGCAACCGTGCAAGTCAATTACCTCTAAGGAACCTCTCGATGAACACTCGCTTGACCACCCTGGCCGTCAGCACACTGCTGCTCAGTTCGGCCACTGCTTTTGCCGCCTCCAGCGTCGACCTGACCGTCAAAGGCCTGATTGTGCCCAGCGCCTGTACGCCCAGCCTGTCCGGCGGTGGCATGATCGACCACGGCAAAGTGTCTGCCAAGGACCTGAACCCGAACTGGGGCACCGCGATTGGCGTGCATACCCTGTCGATGACCGTCGACTGTGACGCGCCGATCCAGTTTGCTCTGCACCCCATCGATAACCGCGCAGCCTCAGGTCTAACCACGGACTTCGGCCTGGGCTTTATCAACGAAACCCAGAAGCTGGGCCACTTCTCCCTCACCTGGCGCGGCATGGTTGCCGACGGCGTGACCGTTCAACCCATCGCATCGCTGGACCAGGGCAAAACCTGGGCCCCCGAAAAATTCTGGGAGCCGAACATGTTCATGGCGGCAGCGTCGATGAGCGACGACACCCAGCCGCTGCCGATCCAAAACCTGAGCGTCGATCTGGAAGTGCTTACTATCATCAATGCCGCCGCCAACTTGGACCTCAGCAATGAGGTAACCATCGATGGCTCGGCCACCGTTGAAGTGAAGTACCTGTAACCCATGGCCGCCCATCCCTTGACTACCGCCGGGCATGGGCTGCGCCTACCTGTGCCGGTACTGAACACCGTTGGCCGTTGCGTGGCTGCGCTGCTCTGCCTGGCCACCTTAGTCAACGCCCACGCGGCGTCGATCGTCGACCTCACGGTAACCGGCCGGATAACGCCGGACGCCTGCCATGTCGAGCTGACTAATGAAGGCACCGTCGATCACGGCAAGATTCCTTCCCATAGCCTCAACGCCGACGAATTCACCGTGCTGCCTATCCAGATGCTCGATCTGCGCGTGCAGTGCGCCAGGCCCATGTTGTTTGCGCTGGTAGGTATTGATAATCGTGCCGACTCCTCGTCGGCACCCGATTATTTCTACGGGCTGGGCAGGAACATCCACGTCCCAGAGGAGCGCCTGGGATCCGTGGCGTTGTCCTATCGCAACGCAGTGGGCGATGCGCAGCCCATGCAGGTATTGGCGTCCAACGACAACGGCGAAACCTGGTCACAGGAGCCCAACGCCTACCCACGCGCGCATATGGCCTTTGCGCCAGTCGGGGACCGCCAACCGGATTTCATCGGCCAGTTGACCGTCCAGGTTCAGGTGAGCACCGCCATCAATTTTTCGCAGTACCTGACCCTGGACCAGGAAGTCCCGCTCGACGGCGCCGTTGTCCTGGACCTGCGCTACCTCTGACCGCCCCCCTTTTGGCCTAATGGAAACCCCATCATGACGACGTCATTCTCAAACACCGTGGTAGGCCTTGTCGCCCTGCTGCTGATCCTTGGCAATCAAGTCAAAGCCGACGGCATGGTCCCGGACACCTCCGTGGTGATCGTGCATGAAGCCGAAGGCGAAGCGGCGGTGTCGGTGACCAATACCGACAGCCAGCTCGCGCTGCTGCATGTGACCTTGCAGGACATTCCTGAAGACACCGAGCCGCTGTTGGTGGTGACACCGCCGCTGTCACGGGTAGAAGCGTCCAAAACCCAGCTGGTGCGCTTCATTCTGCAAAACCAGAAGCCGTTGCTGACCCAGCGGCTTAAACGGGCAGTGTTCGAAGGTATGCCCCAAGGTCGCGCCGCCACCGCCGCCGGTCACGCCCGTGTGGGCGTGACCGTGCGCCAGAACCTGCCCGTGATCGTGCACCCCAAGGGCCTTGCGCCGAACCGCACCCCTTGGACCGACCTGACCTGGACGCTGCGCGACGGCCAGTTACAGGTGCGCAACGACACGCCTTATGTGGTGCGCCTTGCACAGGAGCTGTTGCTGTTGCCCGGTGACGGCAGGGCAATGCTGCCGCGTACCTATGTGCTGCCGGGCGAAGCTTTGAGCGTACCGGCCAGCGGTGGCCAGGCCAGAACGGTGCGTCTACAGCCGGCCACGGTGTATGGGTTTGCGGTCAAGGCCTACGACGCCCCTATCACCCTCTGACTGACAACCACAGGTGTCGTGACAGACCGGCACCTGGATAACGAAGTGACGGCTTATTGACCGTCACCAGAGCGCCTGGAATCCCCGACACAACGGGGGCCAGTGCACTCACTACTCGAGTACCTTGCGTGAAAACAGTATTGAGTTACCGTGACGGCGAAGCCGTGTCCGATACCCCCGTCTGCCAGACCTTGCCGCTGGTGTTGTTACTGTGTGCCCTCGTGCCCGACAAGGCTTGGGCCGACGATTCCAGCCCGGTTGGCTTCGACGCCCAGACCTTGCATCAGCGTGGCATTGACCCACAGCTGGCCAGCCTGTTGCTGGCGGCACCGCGCTTCGCTGCCGGGCGGCACACCGTTAACCTGCGGGTCAACGGCCAACGCCGTGGCCGACAGGATCTGACCTTCGATCAACAGGGCAACCTGTGCCTGGACCGCGCCTTGCTGGACGCCGCTGACCTGGTGACGCCCAGCGAGACGCCAGGCTGCCGGGATTTTCTCGCGCAGTATCCACAAACCCTGGTGGAGCCGGACCCGGCGACACTGACGGTGTCACTGGTGGTGCCCACCGAAGCCCTGCGGCCCGTGCAGCAGGATATTTCAGGGTATGAAACCGGCGGTTTTGCCGGGCTGCTCAACTATGACCTCAGCGGTTTTTACAACCGCTTCGGCGATGACGCCAGCCGCTTTGGCTCGGCCAATACCGAAGTCGGGTTCAACGCCGGCGACTGGATCGTGCGCAGCCGCCAGGTGCAGACCTGGCAGGATGGCCTGTCGCGCAGTACGCATCTGGAGGCCTACGCGCAACGCACCTTCGCCAGCCACCAGGCGGTGCTGCAGGCCGGGCAGATCAACCTCTACAACCCGGTGCTCTCCGGTGCGCAGATCACCGGCGTGCAGGTGCTGACCGAACATGCACTTCAAGAACAGGGTCAGGGCGCGCAGATCCAAGGTATCGCCAACAGCCCGGCGCAAGTGGAAGTACGTCAGAACGGAGCACTGATTCACTCCACCGTGGTGCCTGCCGGGCCTTTCACCTTGAACGATGTACGTCGGTTGAACACGCGCTCGGATGTCGAAGTCACGGTCAAGGAAAGTGTTGGCGGTGAGCGACGTTTCACCGTGCCCGCCGCCATGCTTGGCCTCGGGTTGCCGGCTCCGGGCTACTCCGTGGCCGCAGGCCGAGTACGCAATGTGGGTGACGCCGAGGGTAATGATCCTTGGGTGGTGAGTGCCGGCTGGACCGGCGCCTTGCACCCGCAACTGACACTGGGGAGTGGCGTGCTGGCCGCCAGTGAATACCGTTCGGTAGGCGCCAGCCTGGGCTGGTTGCCGTGGCTTGACAGCCAGATCCAGCTGTCAACCCAACTGTCCAACACCCAGGGCTGGGAAAAAGTCTCGGGTGTACAGACCGACCTGTCATGGTCCCAGCGCTTGAGTGAACAGTGGTCGGTCAGCGCCGCCAACTCCTGGCGCAGCATCGGCTACCGCGAACTCGAAGAAAGCACCTATGAGCGCGACCACAGCCATGAGAGTAATGACAGCCGTCGCAACTCCCGCTATCGCGACCAGCAAAGCCTCAACCTGGGTTGGTCGCATCCGCTGCTGGGCGCCTTCAGTGCCGGGGTTTCGCGCTCGTCCAACTTTGCCGGTGACAGCAGCAGCCGCGCGCTGGCGTCCTGGGGTACCAGTATCGGCGCCGTGTCGTTGTCGGCCAGTGCCGAGTGGCAAATGGGCGGCCGCGAGCAGCGAGACAACGCCGTCTATCTCAACATCAGCGTACCGCTGGGCGAAAGCCGCAGGCTACGCAGCTGGGTGCGCAATTCCGGCGGTGAAAACCGTACCGGCCTGGGCCTGACCGAACAGATCGACGACCAACTCAGCTACCGCGTCAGCGCCGAACACGACAGCAGTGACCATCAGGTGGAAACCTCCGTAGGCGTCTCGGCACTGCCGCGCTACAGCCAGCTCGATTTCAGCTACAGCCGCTCCGACGCCGAGCGTTCGAGCTACCAGGGCGGCGCTCGTGGCGGTGTGGTGCTGCACGGCGACGGCGTGACCTTTTCGCCCTACCCGGTGCGCGACACCTTTGCCGTGGTGTCGGTCGGCGACATGAGCGGCATTAAGCTCAGTACCCCCAGCGGCCCGGTGTGGACCGACTGGCAGGGCCAGGCCGTAGTGCCGCAAGTTGCCGCATACGGGCGCAGCCCGGTTGAAGTGCAGACACGCTCACTGCCGCGCAATGCCGATATCAATAACGGCCTGGCGATGATCTCGGCCGGGCGTGGCGCGGTGGACCGCGTCGAATTTGGCGTCGGCCTGACCCGTCGAGTGCTGCTTACCGTCAGCAACGACCAGGGCGCGCCGCTGCCTGCGGGCGCCTCCGTCAGCACTGCCAGTGGCGAATTCGTCACCTTGGTGCAGGACGGCAGCCAGGTGTTTCTGCCCAATGTGCTGGAACAGCCGACGTTGTGGATCACCACGCCGCAAAGCGGGCGTTGCGAGTTGCGCTACGAACTGCCGGAAAAAGCCGACCCGGCGGTGTACTTCGAAACCGCTCCCGCACGTTGCAACCTGCCTTGAGGATGACCGCCATGCCCATCACAACTTATATGCGTCAACTGTGCCTGTGGCTGCTGGTCGGCGTAGCCGGCACTGCCCAGGCCTTGGAAGAATGCCAACTCAACGTCAGCGAACCGCTGGTGGATTTCGGCGTGATGAGCCGCCTGGCTCAAAACGACAGCGCGGCGCAACGCCTGCTGGGCGAACGGCGCCTGAGCGTGACCGTCAATTGCCCGCAAGCTGAAGACCTCAGCCTGTTCTACCGTGCCCTGGCCGCCAACCCGCAACGCCTGCAATTTACCGAGCACGGCAGTTATGCCATCGAAGTCGGCAACGCAGTGCTCGACGGCCGCAGCGTAGAACTGGGTTTGCTGCCCGCCGCCGGCCTGGCGCCCGTTACCAATGGCAACGTGCTGGAGTGGCGCCCCGGCCACGGCATAGCACCGGTCGAACAGGGTACGGTGGCTACGGGTAAAACCCTGTCGCTGCAACTGACGTTGCGCGCCTGGGCCGATATCGCCGCCACACAAGTGCGCGATGCCACCACCTGGGAAACCACCGGAACCTTGTACGGTGCAAAGCACGGGCGTTACCGGGAACTGACGCTGCGCGCGCACTTTGCGCCCATCGCCTGCCTGCCCTCGCTGTCGGACCACGGCGTGGTGGACTACGGCACCTTGTACGCCAAGGACTTGAGTGCCACCAACGAATCGCCGCTGCCCACCCGCACCCTGCGCCTGAGCGTGACCTGCGACGCGCCGATCCCCTTTGCCCTGCGCATGAAAGACAACCGCGACGGTTCGGCCACCGGCGGCACCGATGAAACCGCTTACGGCCTGGACCTGGACGCCAGTCGCAACAAGATCGGGCGTTTTTACCTGACCATCGACCCGGCGGAGTTCAGCGCCGATACCTTCCCCACGCTGTACCGCACCGACTCCACCAGCAATGGCGTGGCGTGGAGCAGCTCCACCGCACGCCAGATCCCGATGGCCGCCAACAGCATCCTCGGGTTTACCGACAAGACCGGTGTCACCACCGGCCCGGTCGCCATCCAGACCCTGACCGGCACCCTGCGCATCAAGACTTACCTGGCGCCCATGCAAAGCCTGGATCTGCGCGATGTGGTTCATATCAACGGTTCCGGCACCCTTGAAATCATCTACCCCTAACCCGTCACTGCAAGGAGTCCGCCCCATGAAAACCCACGTCCTTTACAGCTTGCTGTTACTGGCCTGCGCCCCCTCGGTACTGGCTGCCTCGGCAGTGGACTTGAGCGTCAAAGGCCTGATCACGCCCGCCGCCTGTTTGCCGCAATTCCCCGGCGGCGCCTTGATCGACTACGGCAAGATCGCCCAGCAAGACTTGAACCTGGCGACCGCCACGCGCCTGCCCGTGCAGACCCTGCGTATAGGCATCGCCTGCAACGGCCCTACCCGCTATGCCCTGCGCATGCGCGACAACCGCGACGGCTCGGCCATGGTCAACAGTGAGATTTACTACGGGCTGGGGTTTGATATCAGCGGCAACCGCCTGGGGGTTTACTCCATGACCTTCGACCCGCGCCAGACCCAAGCCAGCAACACCGCGCAGATCTTCGGCACCGAGTCCACCACCGGCGGCCTGGCGTGGCGCACGTCCAACCTCAACCCTATCGACATCGGCTCGCGAAGCTACCTGGGTTTTACCGAGGTCGAGGGCAGCGTCAGCGGGCCCACGGCCATCGGCACCCTGGTGGGCGCCGTGACGGTGCAAACCGTAATCAACGCCCGGCAGAACCTCGACTTGAGTGTGGAAACCCCACTCGATGGCTCGGCCACCCTGGAGGTGGTGTACCTCTAGAGCTTCTCGCTGGTCACTTGAACGTAGCGCGCACGTCCGGCGCCCAGGCCCGCGACAATCGCGCCCAGGCCGATCACGCCGAAGATCCAGCCGATGGCCGACCAGCCGCCGGTCCAGTCATGCACCAGGCCGACCGCAAACGGCCCCATCGACGCCAGGGTGTAGCCAATGCCCTGGGCCATGCTCGACAGGTTGGCGGCGACATGGGAATCACGCGAGCGCAGCACGATCAGGGTCAGCGCCAGGCTGAAGGTGCCGCCCTGCCCCAGGCCGAGCAGAATCGCCCAACCCCACAAGCCATCCAGCGGCGCATACAGGCAACCGAACAGGCCGCCAAGGGTCAGCAGCATCACCACCACAATCGCCAGGCGCTGGTCCTTGCCGCGGGTGGCCAGCCACGGTGCGGCCAGGGAACTGAGCAGTTGCACGATGATGGAACCGGACAACGCCAACCCTGCCTCGGTGGCGCTGAGCCCCCGGCCAATGAGGATTGACGGCAACCAGCCAAACACAATGTAAGCCAGGGACGATTGCAGGCCCATGTACAAAGTCACCTGCCAAGCCAGTGGGTCACGCAGCAAGCCCTTGACCCGGTAAGCCACCTGATGGGCGCCGTGCTTTGGTCCGACTTGCGGCAACCAGAACAACGCCGCCAGCAACGCCGGGATAACCCAGAACCCCAGTCCGACGGCCCAGCTGTCTGCGAAGTACTGACTCAGGGGCACCGTGGCCCCGGCTGCCAACGCGGCGCCCAGACACAATGCCATGGTGTAGACGCCAGTCATGGCGCCCGCCTGCCTGGCAAAATCACGCTTGACGATACCCGGTAGCAATACACCGATGATGCCGATGCTCGCGCCAGCGATCAGGCTGCCCGCGAACAACCCCACTTCACCGAACGAACTGCGCAGGATGATGCCGCCAGCCAGGGTGAGCAGAATCCCCAGCACCACGCGCTCAGCGCCAAAACGCCTGGCCAGGATCGGCGCAGTGGGCGCGAACAGGCCCAGGCACAACACCGGCAAGGTAGTCAGCAAGCCCGCCTTGGCAGCGGACAACCCCAGGCTGCTGGACACTTCTGCCAGCAATGGCGCCATGCTCGACAGCGCCGGGCGCAGGTTCAATGCCACCAGCACCAGGCCCAGCAGCAGGAGCCACGGGCGAGCCACCAACGGAGGGGCCTGCTGGACGGCTTCGTCATCGGCTTCGGCGTCAATCAACAGTTCTTCGAGTTCAGTCGTACGTTTGGCTTCAAGGTTCATTGATCAACTGCCGGCAGAGGGATTTGGCACATTCGGGGTCTTGGTTTTCCACCGCGTCGAGCAAGGCGATATGCAGGTCGAATACCGCCTGGCGACGTGGTGAGATGTTCAGGGTCTGACGCAACTGGGCGCCGACAATGCTGGAGAAATACTGGTACAGCTCGCTCAGCGCCGGGTTGTGCGCTGCATCCACCAGGCGCTTGTGGAACACCAGGTCGGCGCTGATATAGGCCTCCAGGTCACCGTGGTACAACTCGCCGCTGCGCTCAAGGGCTTCACGCAACCCTTCGAGATCGTCCTCGGTACGACGCAACGCCGCCAGGCCGATGGCCTCCACTTCGAGAATCTGCCGCGTCTCCTGCGCCTGCGCCAACGTGCAGTGGGACAGTGCGCGCATCGTCCCCAACGGGTCGGTCATCGAGCGCAAGTAACTGCCGTCGCCCTGGCGGATTTCGATCAGACCCGAGAACGCCAACACACGCATGGCCTCACGCACGGTATTGCGGCTGATGCCCAGCTCGGCGGACAACTCCGGCTCGGTGGGCAGGCGCTCACCGATGGCCCATTTGCCTTCAGTTATACGCCAGCGCAGTTGCTCCAACGCTTGATCGACCAGGGAGCGTTTGATCAGGGGGGCGATGTCTGTCATGAGTTTTGCACTTTCGTCCAATCATAGGATGAATTTTCCTACAGCCTATTCAGACTTGCCCACAAAGGCAACGCACTAGGGTTCATAGGCAGCAAAAGGAGCAGTATTTTCGATTGGTAAAATTACCCTTTAAGGGTAATTATTGGACTCAGGTGTCTTATGGAAAAGTACACACCTCACTACGATCTGGCCGTGATCAAGGCGGATGTCAGGCGACTGGGTGCAAAAGCATTCACCCGTGCAGCCAAGGAGGCGGGAAAGCAACTCGACCTCGACATCAGCGAGATGCAGGCGGTCGTTTTCAAACTACAGAACAGGATGCTGTACAAGTCGATGACCACCTATGCCGATCACCGCGTCTGGCAGGACGTCTACCACATCCATTCACACGGTCTGGAGATTTACATCAAGGTCACTTACTGCTCCGGCGGTAACCCACCGGTGATCTCCTTCAAAGGGATGAACCTATGAACACCCAACATTGCTTCATATGCGGTGCCCCCGACGCCATGGTGCGTTTTGAGGGCCGCAGTGAAACCCTGCGCATCAAAGGCATGGAACAGCACATTGAGGACCTGTCCGGCTGGGAGTGCCAACTGTGCGAAGACGGCATGTATGACCCCGACAGCAGCGAACGCCATGCCAAGGCAAGTGATGACCTGCTGCACGCCGCGCGACGGATGATGGGCGCCGAACTCAAGCGTATCCGCCGCAAGCTGCACCTCACGCAAAAAGAAACCGTGCAGTTGTTGTCCGGTGGCGGGCACAACGCATTCTCACGTTACGAACGCGGAGAAATAACGCCGCCCAAACCGTTGATGGTGTTGATGCGCCTGCTGGACCGTTACCCGCATTTGCTCGCCGACGCCAAAGAGCTGGCCGAAGGCGCAGACCTGCGCAACGCCTTTACTTGCACGACCCATAACCAAACACAAGAAGCCCTCAAAGCGTCTTGAACAGGCAAAAATAAACCCGGCACCAGCAGGCTTTTTATGGGTGTTCTGCAGAGCAATGGCGATCAAATGTGGGAGCCGGGCTTGCCCGCGATGGCGGTGGGTCAGCAGCAGATGTACGCACTGCTGTACCGCTATCGCAGGCAAGCCAGCTCCCACATTGGTTTGTGTTCGCCAAAGGTTATGCAGCCTGCAGGCTGGGTTTATGGGTTCAAGCTTCGATCAATGCAGAATCTGGCTCAAGAACAACTTGGTCCGATCATTCTGCGGGTTGTCGAAGAAGTCATTGGGCGCCGCCTGTTCCACGATCTCGCCCTTGTCCATGAAGATCACGCGGTTGGCCACGGTGCGCGCAAAGCCCATTTCGTGGGTGACGCACAACATGGTCATGCCGTCTTCGGCCAGGCCGATCATGGTGTCGAGCACTTCCTTGACCATTTCCGGGTCGAGTGCCGAAGTCGGCTCGTCGAACAGCATGATTTTCGGTTTCATGCACAGGGCACGGGCGATGGCCACACGCTGTTGCTGGCCGCCGGACAGTTGCCCCGGAAACTTGTGCGCCTGCTCCGGAATGCGCACGCGCTCAAGGTAATGCATGGCAATTTCTTCGGCCTTGCGCTTGGGCATCTTGCGCACCCACATCGGCGCCAGCGTGCAGTTCTGCAGGATGGTCAGGTGTGGGAACAGGTTGAAGTGCTGGAACACCATGCCGACTTCACGGCGGATCGCTTCGATCTGCTTGAGGTCGTTGGTCAGTTCCACACCATCGACCACGATGCGGCCCTGCTGGTGTTCTTCCAGGCGGTTGAGGCAGCGGATGGTGGTGGACTTGCCCGAACCCGACGGGCCGCACAGCACGATACGCTCGCCCTGCTTGACGTTGAGGTTGATGTCTTTCAACACGTGGAACTGGCCGTACCACTTGTTGACGCCCTGCATCTGGATAATGCCTTCAGGGCTCACAGGCTGTTTGATCGCTTCGCTCATAACAACAACTCCTAACGCTTGTGGCCTGTGTCGAGCTTGTGTTCCAAATGAATGGAATAGCGCGACATACCAAAACAGAAAATCCAGAACACCAGGGCGGCGAACACGTAGCCTTCAGTGGCCATGCCCAACCATTTAGGGTCGGCAGCGGCTTGCTTGACGCTGTTGAGCAGGTCGAACAGGCCGATGATGATCACAAGGCTGGTGTCCTTGAACAACGCGATAAACGTGTTGACGATGCCAGGGATCACCAGCTTCAGGGCTTGCGGCAGAATCACCAGGCCCATGCTGCGCCAGTAACCCAGGCCCATCGCCGCAGCCGCTTCGTACTGACCCTTGGGAATCGCCTGCAAGCCACCGCGCACTACTTCAGCCACGTAGGCCGACTGGAACAGGATCACGCCGATCAATGCGCGCAACAGCTTGTCGATGCCCATGCCTTCAGGCAGGAACAGCGGCAGCATCACCGAGGACATGAACAGCACGGTGATCAACGGCACGCCGCGCCAGAACTCGATGAAGGTCACGCAGACCACCCGAATCGCCGGCATGTTCGAGCGTCGCCCCAGCGCCAGCACAATGCCCAACGGCAAGGCGCCAGCGATACCAACAGTGGCGATCACCAGGGTCAACATCAAGCCGCCCCATTGGCTGGTGGCCACGTTGGTCAGGCCCAGAACCCCACCGTGCAGCAGGCAGTAGGCGATGATCGGGTACAGCACCAGGAAACCCAGGCCATACACAGCCTTGCGTTGAAACCGCGAGATGAACAACGGCGCCACGCCCACGATAGCCAGCCACACGGTCAGGTCCACGCGCCAGCGCAGGTCGCCGGGGTAGTAGCCATACATGAACTGCCCGAAGCGCTGTTGGATAAACACCCAGCAGGCGCCCTCTTTGGTGCAATCGGCGCGCGTGGTCCCGACCCAGTTGGCATCCAGGATGGCCCAGTGCAGGATGGGCGGCACGATCAGGTAAATCAGATAGAACGCCAACAGCGTCAGCAAGGTGTTGAGCCAGCTGGAAAACAGGTTGGCGCGCATCCAGGCCATCGGTCCGAAGACTTTGTTCGGCGGCGGCATATCGGGTTTGAAAGTATGCGAACTCATGTGCGTTTCCTCACCGCTCGATCAGCGCAATGCGCTTGTTGTACCAGTTCATCAGCAGGGAAATGCTGATGCTGATCGCCAGGTACACGCTCATGGTGATGGCAATGACTTCGATGGCCTGGCCGGTCTGGTTGAGCACCGTGCCGGCAAACAGCGAAACCATTTCCGGGTAACCGATACCGGCGGCCAACGACGAGTTTTTCGCCAGGTTCAGGTATTGGCTGGTCAGCGGCGGAATGATCACCCGCAGGGCTTGCGGGATGATGACCTTGCGCAGCGTTGGCCCAGGGCGCAGGCCTAGGGAACGTGCGGCTTCGGTCTGGCCGTGGCTGACGGACTTGATGCCCGAACGCACGATCTCGGCAATAAACGCCGCCGTGTACACGGTCAGCGCCAGGGTCAACGCCAGCAGTTCAGGGATCAATACCCAGCCGCCGACGAAGTTGAAACCTGAAAGCTTGGGCATTTCCCAGTGCAGCGGCGCGCCGAAGACCAAGGCACACAATGTCGGGATCACAATAAACAACGCCAGGCCCGCCCAGAACTTATGGAACGGTACGCCGGTGGCCTCAAAGCGTTTGTTGGCCCAGCGCGCCATCAGCACGATTGCCACAATGGCAACCACCACACTGGCCACAAACGGCCAGAACCCATCGGCAGCAATCGCCGCCGGCATGTTCAAGCCACGGCTGCTGACGAAGAACGTGTCACCGAAATTATGGCTGTTGCGCGGCCCCGGCATGGTCAGGAATACCGCGAAGTACCAGAACAGGATTTGCAGCAGCGGCGGAATGTTGCGGAACACTTCCACATACACCGTCGCCAGCTTGTTGATCATCCAGTTGGGCGACAAGCGCGCCACGCCAATGATGAAGCCAAGGATAGTCGCCAGGACCACACCGATCACAGTCACCAGCAAGGTATTAAGCAGCCCGATCACGAAGACGCGGGCATAGCTGTCCGATTCGGTGTAGTCGATCAGATGCTGAGCGATACCGAAGCCGGCACTGCGCTCAAGAAAGTCGAAACCCGAGGTGATACCCCGGTGTTGAAGGTTGGTCTGCGTATTGTTGAAGAGGTACCAGCCCAGCGCGACCACCGCCACAATCGTGATGATCTGGAAGAGCCACGCACGCACTTTAGGGTCGCTGAAGCTGAGCTTCTGCTTGGGTGCGCCGATTTGATTTTGCATGAAGTGCCCCGCAAAGAATGGAACAGAACATCACCCGGTGGTTGGCCCACCGGGTGATAGAACCATCAGCGATCAGCGCACAGGGGGTGCGTATTGAATGCCACCGTTGGTCCACAGTGCGTTCAGGCCACGGTCGATTTCCAGTGGGGTGCTCTTGCCCAGGTTGCGCTCGAACACTTCACCGTAGTTACCGACTTGCTTGACGATCTGTACAACCCAATCTTTTTTCACTTTCAGGTCTTTGCCGTATTCGCCATCAGCACCGAGCAGACGCGCAACGTCCGGGTTCTTGGTGGACTTGGCTTCAGCTTCAACGTTTTTCGAAGTGATGCCAGCTTCTTCAGCGTTGAGCATGGCGTAGCCAACCCAGCGCACAATGGCCAGCCACTCGTCGTCGCCGTTACGCACGACCGGGCCCAGTGGTTCTTTGGAGATGGTTTCCGGCAGAACCACGTAGTCCTTCGGCGAAGCCAGCTTGCTGCGCTGTGCGTAGAGCTGGGATTTGTCCGAGGTCAGCACGTCGCAACGACCGGATTCCAGCGACTTGGCGCTTTCATCGGAGGTGTCGAAGGTGATCGGCGTGTATTTGAGGTTGTTGGCGCGGAAGTAGTCGGAAACGTTCAGCTCAGTGGTGGTACCGGCCTGGATGCAGATGGTTGCACCGTCCAGTTCCTTGGCGCTTTTAACACCCAGCTTGTTGTTCACCAGGAAGCCAACACCGTCGTAGTAGGTGATGAAGCCTGGGAATTTCAGGCCCATGCCCGCATCGCGCGAACTGGTCATGGTGGTGTTGCGCGACAGTACGTCGACTTCGCCGGACTGCAGCGCGGTGAAACGCTCCTTGGCGTTCAACTGGCTGAATTTGACCTTGGTTGCGTCACCGAACACGGCAGCGGCCACAGCGCGGCAAACGTCAGCGTCGATCCCGAGGATCTTGCCGCTGGCATCCGGCACCGAGAAACCCGGCAAGCCATCACTCACGCCACATTGCACAAAGCCTTTCTTCTGCACGGCGTCCAGGGTGGCGCCAGCTTGGGCAAAACCACTGACACCCAGTACAGCAGCCGCGGAAACGATGGCCAGGGTGGATTTCAATACCTTCATTCAAACCTCCAGTTGCTCTTGTTGTGTCGGAGCTAAAACCCCAGCGCACCCTTATGAGGCGATATCAACCCGTGTTGGCTTTTTTTAGGGTCAAGCGGCATGAGGTTTTCGCGGTAATTCCAGTTGCTATCCCACAAGCGGCAGTCACTGATAGTGTTACCGTCCCAAGATAGTTCTGACATCGACCTACACATAGCAAGGCGCGTACCAGAGTGGTGGCTGAGTCGTTTCAGCCCTTGGTCAATAGAAAAACATTCAACGTTGCGACATTCTCTTAACAGATCAACCCGTCGCGCACCGTTCCGACGCACCCAATCGGAGCGCACGCACATATATGGAGCAGATATGACCGAACCCTTGATTCTTCAGCCCGCCAAGCCCGCAGACGCCTGCGTTATCTGGTTGCATGGCCTGGGTGCCGATCGCTACGATTTTTTGCCGGTGGCCGAAGCGTTGCAGGAAAGCCTGTTGAGCACCCGCTTCGTTTTGCCCCAGGCACCGACACGTCCGGTAACCATAAATGGCGGTTACGAGATGCCGAGTTGGTACGACATCAAGGCCATGAGCCCGGCTCGCTCGATCAGCCTGGAAGAGCTGGAAGCCTCGGCCAAAATGGTCACGGATTTGATCGAAGAACAGAAGAGAACCGGAATAGACGCTTCGCGAATTTTCCTCGCCGGTTTTTCCCAGGGCGGCGCCGTGGTTTTCCACACCGCCTTCCTTAAATGGCAGGGACCGTTGGGTGGCGTAATCGCCCTCTCGACTTATGCACCGACCTTCGGGGATGAGCTGGAGTTGTCCGCCAGCCAGCAGCGCATTCCAACGCTGTGCCTGCACGGCCAATACGACGACGTGGTGCAGAACGCCATGGGCCGCAGCGCCTACGAGCATTTAAACAGCCGTGGTGTCACCGTGACATGGCAGGAATACCCAATGGGTCACGAAGTGTTACCTCAAGAGATCGCCGATATCGGTGCCTGGTTGACCGCCCGGCTGGGCTGAAAACCACAGTTTATGTAGCCGTATGACAGACGCACTACGCCGCGCCCGTTTCTTGCATTACACTGGCCGGCGTACATTCCTTAACCAATTAATGAGATCACCGTGCTCAAAGCACTTAAGAAGATGTTCGGCAAAAGCGAGGCTGAGCCGCTCGCGCCAGTTCCCAGTGCTCCTGTGCCCTCCTCCGGCAGCCGCAATGACGGCCAACAGCCCGGCCGGACCGCACCTGCCGCACAGCCGCAGAAGCCAAAGGTGACCGCGCCCGAACAGGCCCAACCTGTCGAGGCAGCCCCCGCGCCGGCGCCGAAAGCGCCCCGTCGTGAACGTGCACCGAAGCCGCCCGTGACCCCGTGGAAACTCGAAGACTTCGTGGTTGAACCCCAGGAAGGCAAGACCCGCTTCCATGACTTCAAACTGGCCCCGGAACTGATGCATGCCATCCAGGACCTGGGCTTCCCGTACTGCACGCCGATCCAGGCGCAGGTGTTGGGCTTCACCCTCGCCGGCAAAGACGCCATCGGCCGCGCGCAGACCGGCACCGGCAAGACCGCCGCGTTCCTGATCTCGATCATCACCCAGCTGCTGCAAACGCCACCGCCCAAAGAACGCTACATGGGTGAGCCGCGTGCACTGATCATCGCCCCGACCCGCGAGCTGGTGGTACAGATCGCCAAGGACGCCGCCGACCTGACCAAGTACACCGGCCTCAACGTCATGACGTTCGTGGGCGGCATGGACTTCGACAAGCAGCTCAAGCACCTCGAAGCCCGTCACTGCGACATCCTGGTGGCCACGCCAGGCCGCCTGCTCGACTTCAACCAGCGCGGCGACGTGCATTTGGACATGGTTGAAGTGATGGTGCTGGACGAAGCCGACCGCATGCTCGACATGGGCTTTATCCCGCAAGTGCGCCAGATCATTCGCCAGACCCCGCCGAAAAACGAGCGCCAGACCCTGCTGTTCTCTGCGACCTTCACCGAAGACGTGATGAACCTCGCCAAGCAGTGGACCACCGACCCGTCCATCGTCGAGATCGAAGCGCTGAACGTTGCCAGCGAAAACGTTGAGCAACACATCTATGCCGTGGCCGGGGCCGACAAGTACAAACTGCTCTACAACCTGGTCAACGACAACGGTTGGGAGCGCGTGATGGTGTTCGCCAACCGCAAGGACGAAGTACGCCGCATCGAAGAACGCCTGGTGCGCGATGGCGTCAATGCCGCGCAACTGTCCGGCGATGTGCCGCAGCACAAGCGTATCAAGACCCTGGAAGGTTTCCGCGAAGGCAAGATCCGCGTGCTGGTGGCCACCGACGTGGCCGGGCGCGGCATTCACATCGACGGCATCAGCCACGTGATCAACTTCACCCTGCCGGAAGTACCGGACGACTACGTGCACCGCATTGGCCGTACTGGCCGTGCCGGGGCGGCGGGTGTTTCGATCAGCTTTGCGGGGGAAGATGACTCGTACCAGCTGCCGTCGATTGAGACGTTGCTGGGTCGTAAGATCAGCTGCGAAACGCCGCCGACGCATTTGCTGCGGGCTGTGGAACGCAAACGCCCTTAATAGCTGAAATGCAGTAGGAGATGTGGGGGCTGGCTTGTGTAGGAGCTGGCTTGTGTGGGAGCTGGCTTGCCTGCGATAGCATCTCCTCGGTGCAACGGAAAAACCGAGGTGCCTGTATCGCAGGCAAGCCAGCTCCCACACAAGCCCAGCTCCCACATTTGGATCTCCATCGATCTTCAGCAGATGCTCACTTCCAACGCTCCGCCGCCGCGTGATCACTGCCCCGCCCTTCCACCCAACGTGGCCCCTCAGGCGTGTTTTCCTTCTTCCAGAACGGCGCCCGCGTCTTCAAGTAATCCATCACAAACGCACAGGCATCAAACGCCGCCTGGCGATGCGCGCTGGCTGCCGCAACAAACACAATCGGCTCGCCCGGCTCCAACGCGCCGATCCGGTGCAGCACTTCCAGCTTGAGCAACGGCCAGCGCTGCCCGGCTTCCACGGTGATCTTGGCCAGGGCTTTTTCGGTCATGCCGGGGTAATGTTCAAGGAACATCCCCGACACGTCGCGCCCCTCATTAAAGTCGCGCACATAGCCGACAAAACTCACCACCGCGCCCACGCCAACATTGGCGGCGTGCATGGCGTTGACCTCTGCGCCGGGGTCAAATGCCTCGGCCTGTACACGAATGGCCATGCTCATCCTCCGGTCACGGGCGGAAAAAACGCCACGTCATCACCGGCCTGCACCGGCTCGTCGAGGCTGCACAGCTCCTCGTTGCGCGCACACATCAGGCTGCTCTCGTTGAGCACCGCAAACTCAGGGTCTGCCGCCAACGCCAGTCGCACCGCATCGACGGTAGCGAACTCGCCTTCCATCTCCAGCGAATCGAAGCCTGTCGCTTCGGCGTAACGCGCAAAAAACAATACGTTGATGCTCATGCCTGGTCCGCCTTGAAATGCCCGCTTTTGCCGCCAAGCTTTTCCAGCAGGCGAATACTTTCGATGGTCATGCCACGGTCCACGGCCTTGCACATGTCGTAGATCGTCAGCGCGGCGACGCTGGCGGCGGTGAGCGCTTCCATCTCCACGCCAGTCTGGCCGCTGAGTTTGCAGCGCGCGAGGATATGCACAGCGTCCACACCGTCGGCGCGCAGTTCAACCTTGACGCCGGTCAGCATCAGCGGATGGCACAACGGGATCAGGTCGCTGGTTTTTTTCGCCGCCTGGATCCCGGCGATGCGAGCCACGGCAAACACGTCGCCCTTGGGGTGGGCGCCGTCGACAATCATTTTCAGGGTTTCGGGCAGCATGCGCACCCGCGCTTCGGCCACGGCTTCACGGAACGTCACGGCTTTGTCAGTGACGTCGACCATGTGGGCGCGACCTTGGGAATCGAGATGAGTCAGCACAGGGATACTCCTGATCAGGAGCGGCAATTGTAAACCTGTGAGTCAATTTTGCGCAGGGCTGTTTATCCTTGAAGAAGAACATCTGTGGCGAGGGAGCTTGCTCCCGCTGGGCTGCGAAGCGGCCCCTGCTCTTTACTTTAAGAGCATGGGACTGCTTCGCAGTCCAACGGGAGCAAGCTCCCTCGCCACAGGGTATCGGCCGTTAGAACCGGAAAGTAAACCCGGCGTTGATCCCGTTGTTGTTACCCCGATTGGACAGCAAACCGCTGTAGTTCAACGACACCAGCGTGTCCTTGGTCAGGGCCATTTCCGCACTGGCCTTGATCACCGCGCCATCGCGGGCCACCGGCACACTATTGACCGCAAAGGCGTTGTCGCTGCCGGCAAACTTCAGCGAGGCGTCGCGATCGGTGTCGCCAAACTGATGCTCCCAGCCCAGCTCACCGCGCAACGTTACCGCCGAGGTCGAGCTGACCGGCAGTTGGGTATGTGCGCGCAGGCCCAAGGTGGAAAGCGTGGCGTCCTGGCTTTGCTTGCTGGCATGCAAGGCTGCGGCGCCGCCTTTTTCCTTGAACGAATCGCTCTGGTAGTTCAGGTAGGTCAGGTTGGCGAAGGGTTCGAACTGGTTCCATTGGGTGTAACCGATCTCGGCAAACACTTGGTCGGTGCGCGCGTTGTAGTCAGCTTTGTCGTAGTCCGACTGGTTGGCGTACGCCACGCGGCGCGAGCTGTCGATACGATGCCAGGTGGTGGCACCGCCCATGCGCAGGGCGATGGTGTCGAAGCGTTTACCGCCGTAGATCGACAGGTGATAGTTGTCGCTGTCTGCCGATGCCGACTCGCCATTGAGGTGGCTTTGGGTGTAGCCGGTGGCGGCGCCCACACGCCAGCCGTCGCCGACCTCGGTGTCCAGGCCCAGCAGCACGCCACTGGTAGACGAGGAGTAGCCGCTGGCGTTGTTGTCACCGCTGACGTTATTGCGACCGCCCAGCAGCTGTACCCAGCCGCCGTTGTCGTGAGTGTCGATCTGCGCGCTGGAGTCCAGCGCCTGAGCCTGTTGCAGACGGCCGTTGACCGCTTCACGAATGTAACGGCTGTCCGCCATTTGCGCTGCGGCCACGTCCGAGTGCAGTTGCCCCGAGAGTTGCTTGAATGCGGCCTGTGCCTGAGCTGCCGAATCTGAAGCCAGCAGGCTTTCATACACCGGGCTGCCTGCGCCCAAGGCTTCGGCCGCCGTCGCCACGGCGCGTTCATTGCGGGTTTGCGCGATGCTGGCAAACGTCGTCTGGTTACGCGCCACCGCCAGGCTCAGTTGGTTCGGCTGATAGCTCAGCTGAGTGCCGATAAACAGGTAGTTGGGCGTGATCGCTGCAAACTGGCCGTTGATGCCCTGGCTGGCCGTCAGGATGTTGAACTGCTGGCCCACCAGGCTACGGGCCTCAGTGGCCGACAGCAGGTTCGGGCTGTTTTCCAGGGACACGGTCACCACACCACCGTTGAGGGTGGCGACGCCGCTGCTCTGAATCTGGTCGCTTCGCCCGTTCGGGCCGACCTCCACGGCATACACCGAACCAGGGTTGAAGGTCACGTCGCCGGTGTGCAGCGTGCCGATCGAATGGCCCGGCGCCACGCGCCCGCCTGTGTTCACGGTCAAGGCACCCACCGTGCCGTTACCGGCCAGTGTGCCGCCCAACGTGGTCATCACGCCGTTATCCGCATTGCGGGTGCCTACCGCGCTGCCATCCACGGTCACCGCGGAGGTCAACGAGCCGTCTACCGACAGCTTGCCGCCGCGTACCCAGGTGCTGCCCGAATAGGTGTTCTGGCCCTCGAGCACCAGTTCGCCGTCGCCGGACTTGGCCAGGCTGCCGACGTAGGTCGTGCCGGTGAGCAAATCCTTGCCGCGTGCCAGCGTCGCCTGTTCCCGGGCGTGGCCGATTTCATATTCAAACTGGTCATCGTCAGAGGCATTGGCGGGCAAGCCGTTGACCCAGCCCTTCTGTTGCTTGGTGGCAGCCCAGGTGGCTTGTTCGGCGGTGTCTTCTACACGGCGGGCGCGGATTGCCTCATCGGAAATCGGGTTGGCCCAGATATCGCGTGTACCACCCGGCAAGGCCACCGCCACCGAGCCGAGGAACTGCCCCGGCCCTTGCATGGCTTTTTGCAGGTTGGGCAAGCCCCAACCGCTGACCACGCCCGGCACTTGCGGCGTGCCTGGCGCGGCGTCGTGCACCGGCTGCAGGTTGTCGTAGGTGCGGCCACCGGTCAGGTCGCCCACCGGCGTATCGGGACCGTCCGGCGCTTGCAGGCTGGAGGTGGTCAGCAACACATCCCGCGCCTGGCTGGCGGTCATGTAAGGGAAGCGTTGAATCACCAGCGCAAGCGCCCCGGAAACGCTCGGCGCAGCCGCAGAGGTGCCGTTGGCGTTGGGGATAATTTCCCCTTCGGGTCCGGTGGACGGGATGCCTGAAACGCCCATCACGCACCACCACTTCGACGTGCCGCAGCGGTTGTAGACCTGAGCGCTGGTCTCGTCGTAGCCGGTGATCGAGAGGAATTTGCTCTCGATATCCGGCTTGAAAAACGGCAGGTTGGCGTTGGTGTCCGGGTTGGCGCCGTGGCTGTCGTTGCCCGCCGAGATAATCTGGATAAAGGTGTTTTGCCGCGCGGCGTCAGCCATCGCGTCCATCCAGGTCTTTTGCCCGGCGTGGGCCTTGTCCCAGAACGGGCGATAGGCAGCGGTCATGTCGCGCAAATTATCGGCCGCGCTGTCGCCTACGTTGCCGAAGTGGTTTTCCACATCATTGCGCGAATTCTGACCCCAGCTCTGGTTGACGATCGAGACGTTCTTCGCCGCCAGCGCGTTGTAGCTGGCCATGAACGCGTTGTAGTCCAGGTCATTGGAGCCCTGGAAACGGTTGTCATCGGTGCCGCCGGTATTGGCGACAAAAATATTCGCATCAAACGCAATGCCATGCATGCCGGTGCCGTTGCGGCTGGCGCCCAGTACGCCGGACATCTCCGTGCCGTGACCGTCATTGATCTTCGGGTCGTACTCGCCGGAAATACTGAAGTGCTCGCCTTTTTGGAACTGGCCGTCCGGCGTGTCATGAATGTAACGCGGGTGGGTGGCGTAGTACTCGCCAGTGGAGGTCACTGCCTGCACTCGGTCCTGGCCCTGGGCATTCTTGCCCTGGAACTCGAAGTGTTCAGTGAGGATGCCTGAGTCGAGCACGCCGACGTTCACGCCCTTGCCGGTCATGCCCAGGGCATAGGCGTAATACGCGTTGGTGCGGTCCAGGCCGGAGTTGACCTGGGCTTCGGGGGTTTTCCAGGTTTGCGCGTTGGCGCTCCAGTCACGGGTGGCGCCAGCCCAGGATTGGCCGGCATTCAGTTGCGCGTTGAGGTTGCTGCTCACGCCAGGCTCTACGTAGGTGTAGGGCTTGGCCGCCGGCAGGTTGGCGATAATGGCCTTGGAGAAGTCGAGAATATTGGTGGTATAGCGCCCGCTGTTGCTGAACAGCCGGCTGCGGTAGTAATCCAGGCGCGAGGCGTAGTCCAGCGGGCGTTTGGTATCGCCGAGCATGGCGCCGATGGTGAGGTTTTCCGGTTGCAGTTCGTAGTTTTGCTTGAGGGCCGAATCGAACTTGCCGGACTGTGCGGCAAAGTCCTTGGCGGCCAGGTCGACGATATCGGCGTAGGCGAACCGCAGGTTTTTATACACATCGGTGTTGGGGCCAAACGAGGCAACGGCTTTTCTGAAGGCCGACTCCAGCACTGGCGACGTGTAGGGGTTGGCGTCATCGGCCCAGGCCATGGAGCCCTGGCCCAGCCATAAGGCCAAGCCGAGTGCGATGGGTGTAAGGGGTATCGATTTGGAGCCTGTAGCGCGCTTGCGTTTTTGCGACAAAGTGAAGCCATTACCTGCTGCGTCCATTTTCCTTTCCCTTTGGATATGTGCTTCGTCAATGAGCGATGTATCGGGCTTTTTGTAATAGGCAGGATCACGCACAAGACCAACGCCGGGTCTTGAATAAATCGTCGAATCAAAGCAATCGCGTTTCGACGGGGTTACGCGGTTTTCTTATAGTTTTCGGCGATAAAAAATGTAACAAAATAATTACAAAGCCTACAAGCACCCAGGACGCATTAACGAAGACAAATGTCGCCCATAACAAAAACCCCGGACTTCGCGAGAAATCCGGGGTGTTTTGTGGCATTTAGCCACTAACTACAGCACGGGCGATTACAGATGGGATTCGGCGTACTCGGCCAGAATCGAACGTGGCACCCCTTGCAGCGCGATGTGCACGCCGTTCGGGAAGTCTTTAAAGCGTTCCGTCAGGTAGGTCAGCCCGGAGCTGGTCGCGGACAGGTAAGGGGTGTCGATCTGTGCCAGGTTGCCCAGGCACACCACTTTGGAACCGGCGCCGGCACGGGTGATGATGGTTTTCATCTGGTGCGGCGTGAGGTTCTGGCATTCATCGATCAAAATCAGGCTCTGCTGGAAGCTGCGACCTCGGATGTAATTGAGGGATTTGAACTGCAACGGCACTTTGCTGAGGATGTAGTCGACGCTGCCATGGGTGTTTTCGTCATCCATGTGCAAGGCTTCGAGGTTGTCGGTGATCGCCCCCAGCCACGGCTCCATTTTTTCCGCTTCGGTGCCGGGCAGAAAGCCGATCTCCTGGTCCAGGCCCTGCACGCTGCGGGTGGCGATGATGCGGCGATAACGCTTGGTCACCATGGTTTGCTCAATGGCGGCCGCCAGCGCGAGGATGGTTTTCCCCGAGCCTGCAGCGCCGGTCAGGTTGACCAGGTGAATGTCCGGGTCGAGCAGCGCATACAGCGCCAGGCTCTGGTAGATGTCACGCGGTTTCAGGCCCCAGGCTTCCTGGTGCAACAGGGGTTCCTGATGCAGGTCGAGGATCAGCAGCTTGTCGACCTGGATCTCTTTGATCCAGCCCACAAAACCCTGTTCGTCGATGATGAATTCATTGATGTGCACGGCCGGCAGGTTGTCGATCAACTGCACCTGGTGCCAGGTACGGCCATGGTCCTGACGGGTTTCGACCTTGCTGACCAGATCCCAGAAGGAACCGGTCACGGTGTGATAACCCCGCGACAGCATCGACACGTCGTCGACGAGCTGGTCGGTACTGTAGTCCTCGGCAGCGATCCCACACGCTCGTGCCTTGAGGCGCATATTGATGTCTTTGGTCACCAGCACCAGGCGCAGGTCCTTGTCGCGCGCGTGCAGGTCGATCAATTGGTTGATGATTTTGTTGTCGTTGAGGTTTTCCGGCAGCAGGCTGTTGGGCTCGCTGCGCTTGCTCATCAGAATCGACAGCAAGCCCTTCGGCCCGCTTTTGCCGCGCTGGATCGGCACGCCGACTTCAACGTCCTCGGGTGAGGCTTCGCCCAGGGTCTTGTCGATCAGGCGGATCGCCTGGCGGCATTCGGCAGCCACGCTGTGGTGCCCGCTTTTGAGTTTGTCGAGCTCCTCAAGCACGATCATCGGGATGGCGACGTGGTGTTCTTCGAAGTTAAGCAGTGCGTTTGGATCGTGGATCAATACGTTGGTATCAAGCACATAAAGGATTGGCTGGTCGGAAGAAGGGTTACGTCCATGATCATCCATACTCGGTCACCTTTGTGGGAGCCATTCGACGCAATACCTGGGCGGTGCTGCGCCTCGATTCGACCACCGACTGCACCTGAGTGACGTCAAGTGCAGTGCCCACATGAGGAGTCTTGGAAGACGCCACCTGTGTTGCAGGGTTCGGCGATCTGACTTCGTAATACCGCAAAACCCATGACAGGAAAAAGCACTTTGACGCTTTTTTGAAGTTTATTTTTCAGGATGACGAATAGCACTAGCCGAGTGCCAGTGACCCCGTTAAAGTCGGAAGTCCGCCTGCATCGAAATGTCGCACAAAATCACCCCTGAATTCCCCCATCCCTAACAGGGCCGGGCACTTCAGCGAAATGCCTCCCGGCAGTCCTGCCACCCCAAGCCACTTTGCGCCGTTGCCTGCAATAACATCGGCAATGCCACCCGCGCCTTGTCCTGGGTGTCGTGAAACACGATCACGCCTTTGCGCCACAGCAGCATCAACGTCAGCACCCGTTGCGCCGACTCATCGGCCTTGAGTTTGCCCGGTTCGTCCTGGGAGTCGATGTCCCACAACGCCACCTGCAAACCCTGGGATTGGAAGAAACCCTGGCTGTCGGCACGGCGCTGGCCATAGGGCGGGCGAAACAGCGGAACGTAGTTTTCCGGCATCAGGTTCTGCACCAGCGCAGCGCTGCGCGTAATCGAGCTTTGCCACTCGACCCAATGGCTGTGGGAGCGGTATTGCCAACCCTGGGTGCCCACGCACTGGCCTTGGTACAAGGCCTGCACGTCACTGCTGGAACTGCGCTCCACACGGGTTTGCAAACTGCTGCCAAGGGCAAAGAACATGGCGTTCATCTTCTGCTTGCGCAGGTAGTCGGTGAGCCAGTCGGTATTGCCGCTGACCGGCGCCGGGCCGCCGTCGAAGGTCAGCAGGAACAGACGGTCGTTGAACTCGTCGCCATTGCGTTCGTGGTCACCAAAGCGCAGCACTTCGCTGCTGATCTGCGGGAACAGCGCGGCTTTGCGCAACAGCTCCTCCAGGTAGCGTTCATGGAAGTTATGGCTAGGCCCGGCCCAGCCTATATAGAAGGAGTTATCGCTGACCTGGAACTTGCCGGCCTGCTCGCGCAGATCGTCCATGTTTTCCACCAGGTAGCAGAACGAGGCGTCCTCTTCGCAGCTCTGCTGGGCCGCCGTGTAGTTTTCCAGCAGGCGCTGCCAGAGCTGGCGACGCAGGTCGTCGATGGCGGCGAGGTTGATATTTTTCAGACCAAGACGCTGCTTGAGGGCGGCCTCATCCTGGTTTTCGCTGGCCAGCAGGCTATGGGCGAACATCAGGATTTCAGCGCGCGAAGCGACATCGAACAGCGCCGGGCTGCTGAGCTTTTCGGGCCAGATGCCACGGTCCAGGCTGGCGACATCCACCGGCGCGGCGCTGGCGTTCAGGCACAGTAAGCAGGCTGACAATAATAGTGCTAGGCGCACGCAGGGTCTCCCTCTCCAGAGTTACCGCCCATCATAGCGGATCGTGCCTATCGCCATCATAGGTGGAGTCAAACCACTCAACCCCCTAGAATCCCTGCCACGATTACAGGAGCCAACTTCATGCTGATGGTGATTTCCCCCGCCAAAACCCTCGACTTCGAGTCAAAGCCGGCAACCCCACGCTTCACTCAACCGCAATACCTCGACCACTCCCAGGAACTGATCGAACAATTGCGCGAATTGAGCCCGGCGCAAATCAGCGAGTTGATGCACGTCTCCGACAAAATCGGCGGCCTCAATGCCGCCCGTTTCGGCAGCTGGACCCCGGCCTTCACGCCGGCCAACGCCAAGCAGGCGCTGCTGGCGTTCAAGGGCGACGTCTACACCGGCCTGAATGCCGAAACCTTCAGCGATGCCGACTTCAGCTACGCCCAGGACCACCTGCGCATGCTCTCGGGCCTCTACGGCCTGCTGCGCCCGCTGGACCTGATGATGCCGTACCGCCTGGAGATGGGCACCAAACTGCCCAACGCCCGCGGCAAAGACCTCTACGCATTCTGGGGCACGCGCATCAGCGAATGGCTCAATGAAGCGCTGGCCGATCAAGGCGACGACGTGCTGCTCAACCTGGCCTCCAACGAGTACTTCTCGGCGGTCAAGCGCACGGCTCTGAACGCACGGATCATCAACACCGAGTTCAAGGACCTGAAGAACGGCCAGTACAAGATCATCAGCTTCTACGCCAAAAAGGCGCGGGGCATGATGAGCCGTTTTGTGATTGAAGAACGCATCAATGATCCTGCCAAACTGAAGCAGTTTGATGTGCAGGGTTATCGCTTCAATGCGGAGCAGTCCAAGCCGGATAATTTGGTGTTCCTGCGCGATCACGCACCGGAATAGCGCCCGCTCTCACTCCGCACTCGAACTGTGGGAGCTGGCTCGCCTGCGATGGCGGAGTGTCAGGTAAAGAAATACTGACTGATCCACCGCTATCGCAGCGATGCGGCGACCCGACAAGCCAGCTCCCACAGTTTTGTCTGCATTCCACGCCGGAAAAGTCATTTACTTGACGTCAAAAAATCCGCAGGCAGATTCCTAACGAATCTTTCACTCGACATTCGTCATTTTTTTTCGTAGTGGCACCACTTTTTTCAAACACTAGTGGCACAAAACTATCCCCTCTCTTCAACTCCCCATATCCACTCGCCCAAATAGCAAGTGCTATCAATATAGTACCAGTGCCATCTTTTCTAATATTTCAAGAAATTTCCGGAAACAGGATGAGCGGCCAGGAACTTCACCCTAAAGCACCGCTCATACCACCGGTAACGAAATTCTCTGTTGCTGTAAGAGATGACTTACATGACCAACCCACGGAAGTAGCAAAGTTGTCATATTTCAACTTTGACTCAGGAGTCATATTGCCAATTAATTAGTTGATAGCGGCGACAAGGATGAATTGCCACGCACTATAAGGCCAAGGCCAAGCTTCCCCTAATGGGTCAGTGATACAACCCAAGGCATTGATATTTAAAGGCTATCAGCCTCTATCAAGGCCCTGCGGCACTGACGCCAGGCCCTTCTCCCAGGAAGGCCGGCTGCATTTCAGGGCAAGCTCCAATAACAAGGCCACGTTGCGCACACCTTGGGTGCACTTTTTAGTCACTCGTCATTAAACATGCCTGCACGCGGTAAGTCGGCGTCTATTCGCCCAACTTTCGCGGCATCAGTGACGCTTGCAAACATGAACTCCAGCCATCTAATGGCCTGTATTAAACAACGAGGTAATTGCGATGCGCATCAGCATATTTGGTTTGGGTTACGTTGGCGCAGTCTGTGCCGGTTGCCTGTCTGCCCGTGGCCATGAAGTGGTCGGCGTAGACATCTCCAAGGATAAGATCGACCTGATCAACGCGGGTAAATCGCCGATCGTTGAACCGGGTCTGGGCGAACTGTTGAGCCAAGGCATCGCAAACGGTCGACTGCGCGGCACTACCAACTTCGCCGACGCCATCCGCGATACCGACCTGTCGATGATTTGCGTGGGCACGCCGAGCAAGAAAAACGGCGACCTGGAACTCAACTACATCGAAGCGGTATGCCGCGAGATCGGTTTTGTCCTGCGTGACAAAACCACCCGTCACACCATCGTGGTGCGCAGCACCGTATTGCCGGGCACCGTAGCCAATGTGGTGATCCCGATCCTGGAAGACTGCTCCGGCAAAAAAGCCGGTGTCGACTTCGGCGTGGCGGTGAACCCTGAGTTCCTGCGTGAATCCACGGCCATCGCCGACTACGACTTGCCACCGATGACCGTCATCGGCGAATTCGACAAAGCCTCCGGCGATGTCCTGCAGTCGCTGTACGAAGAACTCGATGCACCGATCATCCGCAAGGACATCGCCGTCGCCGAGATGATCAAGTACACCTGCAACGTGTGGCACGCCACCAAGGTCACCTTCGCCAACGAGATCGGCAACATCGCCAAGGCCGTCGGCGTCGATGGCCGTGAAGTGATGGAAGTGGTGTGCCAGGACAAGACCCTCAACCTGTCCCAGTACTACATGCGCCCAGGCTTCGCGTTCGGCGGCTCGTGCCTGCCCAAAGACGTGCGCGCCCTCACCTACCGCGCAGGCTCGCTGGATGTGGAAGCGCCGCTGCTCAACTCGCTGATGCGCAGCAACGAGTCCCAGGTACAGAACGCCTTCGACATCGTCGCCGGCCATGACAAACGCAAAGTCGCCCTGCTGGGCCTGAGCTTCAAGGCCGGCACCGACGACCTGCGCGAAAGCCCGCTGGTCGAACTGGCGGAAATGCTGATCGGCAAGGGTTTTGACCTGAGCATCTACGACAGCAACGTCGAATACGCCCGTGTCCACGGCGCGAACAAGGACTACATCGAAGGCAAGATCCCGCATGTGTCGTCGCTGCTCAATTCCGACTTCGACGACGTGATCAACAACTCCGACGTGATCATCCTCGGCAACCGTGACGAGAAATTCCGTGCCCTGGCGCAGAACGCACCGCACGGCAAGCAAGTCATCGACCTGGTGGGCTTCATGTCCAAGGCCACCAGTACGACCGGCCGCACCGAAGGCATTTGCTGGTAAGGGGCAGCAGTAAGTTTTAAGCGGCAAGCGGCAAGTTAAAAGCGCTGATTTTGAGGCTTGTAGCTTGCAGCTTGCAGCCCTACTTCTCTGTGACGGATGCAACTATGCAAAGGCTAAACCAAGCTGCTGGCTGGCTACTTTTTCTGACGCTTTTAGCGCTTCTAGCTCTGGCTCTGCCAGCCAGTACGTTCGACTCGCAGTCGAAGAATTTTATTTTCCTGATTGGCGCCGTCGGCATCTGGCGCTACTCGATGGGTGCTACGCATTTCTTTCGCGGCATGCTGTTCCTGTACGTGGTCTACCCGCACTTGCGCCGCAAGGTGCGCAAGCTGGGCAAGGCGGCCGACCCGTCCCATGTGTTCCTAATGGTCACCAGCTTCCGTATCGACGCGCTGACCACCGCGCAGGTCTACAGCTCGGTGATTCGCGAGGCCATCGAATGCGGCTTCCCGACCACTGTGGTGTGCTCGCTGGTGGAGATGTCCGATGAGCTGCTGGTGAAAAGCCTGTGGGAACGCATGAACCCGCCGGAGCGCGTAAAGCTCGACTTCGTGCGCATCGCCGGCACCGGCAAACGCGACGGCCTGGCCTTCGGTTTCCGCGCTATCTCGCGCCACCTGCCGGATGACCGCGCCGTGGTAGCGGTGATCGACGGCGACACCGTGCTCGCCGAAGGTGTAGTGCGCAAGACCGTGCCGTGGTTCCAGCTGTTTGGCAATGTCGGTGGCCTGACCACCAACGAATTCTGCGAAGTACGCGGCGGCTACATCATGAGCGAATGGCACAAGCTGCGCTTCGCCCAACGCCACATCAACATGTGCTCCATGGCCCTGTCCAAGCGCGTGCTGACCATGACCGGGCGTATGTCGGTGTTCCGCGCCAACGTGGTGACCGACCCCGGCTTTATCGCCGACGTGGAAAGCGACTCGCTGCAACACTGGCGCCTGGGCCGCTTCAAGTTTTTGACCGGCGATGACAAGTCGAGCTGGTTCAGCCTGATGCGCCTGGGCTACGACACCTTCTACGTGCCGGACGCCGCAATCCACACCGTGGAACACCCGCCGGAAAAGAGCTTTATCAAGGCCAGCCGCAAGCTGATGTTCCGCTGGTACGGCAACAACCTGCGCCAGAACTCCCGCGCCCTGGGCCTGGGTATGCGTCGGTTGGGCCTGTTCACCAGCATCGTGTTGTTCGACCAGCGCGTATCGATGTGGACCTCCCTGCTCGGCCTGACCGTGGCGATCATCGCCACCTTCAAATACGGCGGCGCGTTCATCCTCGCGTACCTGCTGTGGATCGGTATCACCCGCCTGATCCTGACCCTGCTGCTGTCGTGCTCCGGCCACAAGATCGGCCCGGCTTACCCGGTGATTCTCTATTACAACCAGATCATGGGCGCGCTGGTGAAGATCTACGTGTTCTTCCGCCTTGATCAACAGTCCTGGACCCGCCAGGACACCAAACTGACCCGCGATTTGGCCAGCTTTCAACGTTGGTTCAACACCTGGTCGTCTCGGACCATGACCTTCTCCGCCGGCAGCATTTTCGTCGCCGTGTTGCTGATGATGGTCTGACCCAGCCAAGCCTGAATTAACTAGGAAATCGAACATATGAACAGCCCAGTAAACGCCAACGTTGTCCACGAATCCGAAGCCCAGCGCCAACATGCCCGGGTCAAAATCCCGGCCAAGCTGCGCTTCTTCAACACCGACCGTACCCAGACCGAAGCACGGGTGATCGACCTGTCCGCCGGTGGCCTGGCGTTCACCGCCACCCAGCCGCTGACCGTCGGTGAAGTGCACAAGGGCCGCCTGCAGTTCGTGATCGATAACCTCGGTCTGGCGATGGATGTAGAGCTGCAGATTCGCTCCTACGACCGCCAGAGCGGCCGCACCGGTTGCCAGTTCCAGAACCTCGACGCCCAGGATATTTCCACCCTGCGACATCTGATCACTTCGCACCTGTCCGGCGACATCGTGACCATGGGCGACGTGCTGGCCACCCTGCAACGCGACAACTTCACCAAGGCGCGCAAGGTCAAGGACGGCGGCAGCGGCATGACCGCGTTCGGTCGCTTGCGCGCGGTGGTGTTCAGCGCCGGGATCTTCATTGTCGGCCTCGCCGCGTTCGGTTTTGTGTTCAAGTCGGTGTACGGCATGTACTTCGTCAGCCACGCCCAGGCCGGCCTTGTCAGCGTGCCCGGCATGAACGTGACCATGCCGCGCGACGGCACTGTGCAGAGCCTGCTCAAAGGCGACGCGGTTGCAGCCAAAGGTGCGCCACTGGCAACGTTCAGCACCAGCATGCTCGATGTGCTCAAGGGCCATCTGGACGAAGACCAGCTGCAACCGGCCAAGGTTGAAGAGCTGTTCGGCAAGCAAATGACCGGCACCCTGACCTCGCCGTGCGATTGCGTGGTCGCCCAGCAATTGGTCGCTGACGGCCAGTACGCCAGCAAGGGCGATGTGATCTTCCAACTGGTGCCACGCGGCAGCCAGGCCAATGTGGAAGCGCGCTTTACCTATCGCCAGTTCGCTGACGTGCGCCCAGGTACCCAGGTGAACTTCCAGGTCGCCGACGAAGAACAGATCCGTACCGGCACCATTGTCAGCAGCACCAGCCTGAACAGCGCCGACTTGTCCTCAGACATTCGCGTGCAGATCAAGCCGGACGCGCCGCTGGACAGCACCTATGCCGGGCGCCCAGTGGAAGTCACCAGCGACCGCGGCCCTTCGCTGAACTGGCTGATCGATAAAGCCATGGCTCACGGTCTGTAAGCGGAGGACATGCCTGTGAACCCTATTTCAAGCACAACACAGAGCACTGTGGGAGTCGGGCTTGCCCGCGATGGGATCGACTCGGTGCACCTGAAAGACCGAGTTGCCCGCATCGCAGGCAAGCCAGCTCCCACACAGAGCGGGTCGCACTTCGCCTCTGCATTCTGCACATTGGCACTGGCGGTCAGCCTCGCCGGTTGCGCCGGCCTGCCCGACCAGCGCCTGGCCAACGAAGCGCTCAAACGTGGCGACACGGTCACCGCCCAGCAGAACTATCAGCAGCTGGCAGACCTGGGTTACAGCGAGGCTCAAGTCGGCCTGGCGGATATCCAGGTGACCACCCGCGACCCCGAGCAGATCCGCCAGGCCGAGGCCACCTACCGCGCAGCCGCCGATACCTCGCCGCGCGCCCAGGCCCGCCTGGGTCGCCTGCTGGTGGCCAAACCCGGCGCTACCGAAGCCGAACAGCACGAAGCCGAAGGCCTGTTGAAAAAAGCCTTTGCCAATGGCGAAGGCAACACCCTGATCCCGCTGGCGATGCTGTACCTGCAATACCCGCACAGCTTCCCCAACGTGAACGCCCAACAGCAAATCAGCAAATGGCAAGCGGCGGGTTATCCGGAAGCCGGCCTGGCCCAAGTGCTGCTGTACCGCACCCAGGGCACCTACGACCAGCACCTGGATGATGTGGAGCGCATCTGCAAGGCGGCGCTGAACACCACCGATATCTGCTACGTCGAACTGGCCACGGTCTACCAGAAAAAAGCCGAGCCGGAAAAACAGGCCGAACTGCTCAAGCAGCTCGAAGCCGGCTACGCCCGTGGCACCGTCACCGCCCAGCGTGTCGACAGCGTGGCCCGCGTATTGGGTGACGCGACCCTCGGCCAGCCGGATGAAAAAACCGCCCAGGCGCTGCTGGAAAAAATCGCCCCCGGCTACCCGGCCTCCTGGGTCAGCCTGGCGCAACTGCTCTACGACTTCCCCGAACTGGGCGACGTCGACCAGATGATGAAGTACCTGGACAACGGCCGCGCCGCCGACCAACCGCGCGCCGAGCTGTTGCTGGGCAAGCTCTACTACGAAGGCAAATGGGTGCCGGCAGACGCCAAGGCCGCCGAAGCGCATTTCGAGAAAGCCGTGGGCCGTGAAGTCGCCGCCGATTACTACCTCGGCCAGATCTACCGCCGTGGCTACCTGGGCAAGGTCTACTCGCAAAAAGCCCTCGACCACCTGCTGACCGCTGCACGCAACGGCCAGAACAGCGCCGACTTCGCCATCGCGCAATTGTTCTCCCAGGGCAAGGGCACCAAGCCCGACCCATTGAACGCCTATGTCTTCAGCCAATTGGCCAAAGCCCAGGACACGCCAGAGGCCAATGACCTGGCCACGCAGCTCGAAGCCCCGCTCACGCCAGAACAACGCGCCGAAGGCCAACGCCTGGTGCAACAGGAACTGGCCACGCGCGGCACCCTGGCCCAGAGCACGCTGCAACTGCACGCCCTGCAAGAAGAAGACGGCGAGGAATCCCTATGAAGCTCAACCCATTCGTCAAGGCCGGTATCGGCCTGACCTTCGCCCTGCTGTGGTCGTGCCCGACCCTGGCCGCGCTCACCGAAGCCAAGAACTTCGGCCTGGAAGTCAAAGCCACCGCACAGTCCGAAGATGACCGCGACCTTGGCACGCAAAAAGGTGGCGATGTGAACGGCATCGGCCTCGACCTGCGCCCGTGGGTCTACGGCGAAAGCGGCGCGTGGAGCGCCTACGCCATGGGGCAGGCGGTCGTGTCGAGTGACATCATCGAGACCGACCCCTTGCAACAATCGGCCGATGACGAAAATCAGCAAACCACCAACAACGACCGCAAGTCCAAGAAAAACTACCTGGCCATGCGCGAGTTCTGGGTCGGCTACAGCGGTTTCACGCCTTACCCGGGCGAGCTGCTCAAGCTGGGTCGCCAACGCCTGCGCAATGACGACGGCCAATGGCGCGACACCAATATCGAAGCGCTGAACTGGACCTTCGATACCACCCTGCTCAAGGCCAATGTCGGCGTCGCCGAACGCTTCAGCGAATACCGCACCGACCTCAAGGAACTGTCGCCCAAGGACAAGGACCGCCAGCACCTCTACGCCGACGCCGCCTACCAGTGGACCCCAGGCCAGTGGATCGGCTTGCGCGCCCACCACACCCATGACAACGGTAAGCTCGACTACCCGGAACCGGGCGTGGCGACCGACTCGTTGGACAAGCGCGAAAACGGCGACCTGACCTGGCTCGGCATCGAAGCCAACAGCGACGCCTACAACTGGCGCAACACCAACACCGTCAACTACTGGGCCAGCGTCACCGGCATGAAAGGCAACCGCGACACGGTCAACGCCCTCAACGCCGACGGCACCCGCCCAACCCAGGCCAAGCGCAGCGACGACGTGAATGGCTGGGCCACTGACATCGGCGTGCGCCTGCGCCTTGACCCGCAGTGGCAGGTCGGTGCGGCCTATTCCCGTGCCAGCGCCGAGTACGAGCAGAACGGCCTGCAAAGCAACCGTTCGAACTGGACCGGCACCCAGTCACGCGTGCATCGCTTTGGCGAAGCGTTTCGCGGCGAGATGAACAACATGCAGTCCATGAGCCTGTTCGGTTCCTGGCAGCTGCGCGAGGACTACGACGCCAGCCTGGTTTATCACAAATTCTGGCGCGTCGACGGCAACAAGCCGGTGGGCAGCAACGGCATCGATGCGGTGCAGAACAACACCGACGACGTGACCGGCGCGATCCTGTCCAGCACCTCGTTACCGCTGGAAGACGGCAAAAAAGACCTGGGTCAGGAGATGGACCTGGTGGTCACCAAGTACTTCAAAAAGGGCCTGTTGCCGGCCGCCCTCAGCCAGTCAATCGACGAGCCGTCCGCACTGGTGCGCTTTCGTGCAGGCGTGTTCAAGCCGGGCGATGCCTATGGCAGCCAGGTTGACTCGTACATGCACCGCGCGTTTGTCGACGTGATCTGGAAATTCTGATGGGAGCCTGCGCAATGAATGCTCAAAGCCTACTCGTCGCGGCAATGCTGATGGCCAGCGCCACAGCGTTTGCCGATACGGCGGCCAAGGCGCCGACCATCGCCAAGGAACTGCAACAGGCCAAGACCTACACCATTTCCAGCCCGCCCACCGCGCCGCTGGAACTGCCCAAGCCTGCGCTGCCCGACCTGACTGGCTACACCGCAGCGGCGATGGAAAAGAAGATCGTGCGCAGCAAACCGGGCAAAGTCAGCATCCGCCGCATGATGCAGGAAGACGCGCTCAAGGACTTTATCGGCGGCGATAACAAGATGGCCGAATGGGTGGTACGCCAGCACGGCATTCCCCAGGCGATCTTTGTCGACGACGGCTACCTGAACCTCAAGGACCTGCTCGGTAAAGTGCCCAAGCAGTACCTCAGTGAAACCTCGCCGGGGGTGTTTCTGGCCAAGCTGCCGATTGTGGTCGGGCGCAAAGGCATCCTCGACATCGACAAGCAGACCCAGGAGCTGCGCCTGTCCCAGCAAGCCGGTTCATTCCTGATCAACGACGGCCAGCTGTTTGTACGTGACACCAAAATCACCGGCTGGGACGAAAAGACCAACGGCCCGGCGCTGTTCAAGTCGCCCAAGGAGTTCCGCCCGTTCCTGCTGGCCTGGGGCGGCACCGAAACCTACATCTCCAAGACCAAGATGGCCAGCTTCGGCTACGCCAACAGTAAGTCGTACGGCGTGAGTATTTCCCAGTACACGCCGAACATGGCCAAGGTGCTCAAGCGTGCGGAACCGACCGGCTGGATCATCGATTCCGAGTTCTCGGACATGTGGTACGGCTTCTATTGCTACGAGACCACGGGCTTTGTGATCAAGGGCAACACCTACAAAGACAACATCGTCTACGGCATCGACCCGCACGACCGTTCCCACGGTCTGATCATTGCTGACAACACCGTCTACGGCACCAAGAAGAAGCACGGGATCATTATTTCCCGTGAGGTCAACGACAGCTTCATCTTCAACAACCGCAGCTACGACAACAAGCTCTCGGGCCTGGTGATCGACCGTAACAGCGTCAACAACCTGATCGCCGACAACGAGATCTACCGCAACCACACCGACGGCATCACCCTCTATGAGAGCGGCGACAACCTGTTGTGGGGCAACAAGGTCATCGCCAACCGTCGCCACGGCATCCGCGTGCGTAACAGCGTGAACATTCGCCTGTACGAGAACTCCGCCATGGCCAACGGGCTGACCGGCGTGTACGGGCACATCAAGGATTTGACCGACACCGACCGCGACATCGCCCTCGACCCGTTTGACGCGAAAGTCTCGCTGATCGTGGTCGGCGGCGAGCTGGCCGGCAACGGCAGCGGGCCGCTGTCGATTGATTCGCCATTGAGCATCGAGCTGTACCGCGTGTCGATGCTGGCGCCGACCAAATCCAGCGGCATCAGCTTTGCCGGTGTGCTGGGCGATCGCCAGGAAGAGATTCTCGACCTGCTGGTGCGCCAGCAGAAAGCCGTGCTGATCGACCCTGTCGAACGCCAGACCCAAATGCAGGACTGAGGATGACCCTTATGCACCCACACATGATCAAACTGCTGAGCCTCTCGGGTCTGACCCTCGGCCTGCTGGCGGCCAGCCAGGGCGTGCGCGCCGATGAAATCAAGGCACCGACCTTCACTGCCGAGCCGTGCTGCAGCCTGTGCCCGGCCGCCCATGACGCGAAGAACTACACCACGCGCTACCAGCAGAACTTCACCACCCTGGTGCAAGCCCAGGGCGACTGGCTGTTCCGTACCCAGGAAGATTTGCGCACCGAATTCGACACCAGCCCCGCCGGCTACAAACGCATGCAGCAGCTGCACGATGCGTTCAAGGCCAAGGGCGTGGAACTGGTGGTGGTCTATCAGCCGACCCGTGGCCTGGTGAATCGCAACAAGCTCAACCCTGAGGAAAAAGCCGCGTTCAATTTTGACAAGGCGCTGGGCAATTACAAAAGCATGCTCGGCCGCTTTGCCAAGATGGGTTATGTGGTGCCGGACCTGTCGCCGCTGACCAACGAACAGTTGCCCGATGAACTGCCGGCCCACGACTTCTACTTCCGTGGTGACCAGCACTGGACGCCATACGGCGCCCAACGCACGGCAAAAATCGTCGGCGCCAAAGTGCGGGCCATGCCCGAGTTTGCCGATATTCCCAAGCGCGAGTTCGAAACCAAACGCTCCGGGCGCATGGGCAAGACCGGCACCCTGCACAACATGGCCGGGCAACTGTGCGGCACCAGCTACGCGATCCAGTACATGGACCAGTTCACCACCGAGCCTAAAGGCGAAGCCGGTGATGGAGACTTGTTCGGCGATTCGGGTAACCCGCAGATCACCCTGGTGGGCACCAGCCACAGCGGCAAGAACTACAACTTCGCCGGCTTCCTGGAGCAGGAAATCGGTGCCGACATCCTTAACGTCGCCTTCCCCGGCGGCGGCCTGGAAGGTTCGATGATCCAGTACCTGGGCAGCGACGAGTTCCAGAAGACGCCGCCGAAAATCCTTATCTGGGAATTCTCGCCGCTGTACCGCCTCGACCAGGAAACCATTTACCGCCAGATGATGGCGCTGCTCGACAACGGCTGCGAAGGCAAGCCTGCGCAAATGAGCGCCAGCACCACGCTCAAACCCGGCAAGAACGAGTTGATGGTCAACAGCTCGAACAAAGACCTGCGCAACGCCAACCATCAGGTCGATATCCGCTTCGCCGACCCGTCGGTGAAAACCTTGCAAGCCATCCTCTGGTACATGAACGGGCGCCACGAGGACATCAAGATCGAGAAACCCGAAACATCCGATACAGACGGGCGTTTCGCCTTTGAACTGCGCACCGATGAAGACTGGGCCTCGCAGAACTTGCTGGCCGTGGAAGTGCAAGGCCCCGAAGCGGGCACTGCCGCGCAGAAAGTCGAAGCGAAAATTTGCACACGCAACGTGTTCCCGGCGAGCGGTCAACAGACCGCCCAGCTTGGGAAGTGAGGTTACTTATGCAGAAATTATTGATTCCAACGCTGCTGGGCCTGGCGATGTTCGCAGGTGTAGTAAACGCCGCCGCACCACTGCGTCCACCTCAAGGCTATTTCGCCCCGGTGGAAGCATTCAAGACCGGCGACTTCAAGAATGACTGCGACGCCATGCCGGCGCCGTACACCGGCTCGCTGCAATTTCGCAGCAAGTACGAAGGCTCGGACAAGGCCCGCGCCACCCTGAATGTGCGATCGGAAAAAGCCTTTCGTGACAGCACTGCCGACATCACCAAGCTGGAAAAAGACACCAGCAAACGCGTGATGCAGTTTATGCGCGACGGCCGCCCGGAGCAGCTGGAATGCACACTCAACTGGCTTACGAGCTGGGCCAAAGCGGATGCGTTGATGTCCAAGGACTTCAACCACACCGGCAAGTCCATGCGCAAATGGGCGCTGGGCAGCATGGCGTCGGCCTATGTGCGCCTGAAGTTCTCCGACTCGCACCCGCTGGCCAACCATCAGCAGGAGTCGCAGTTGATCGAAGCCTGGTTCAACAAGCTCGCCGATCAAGTCGTCAGCGACTGGGACAACCTGCCGTTGGATAAAACCAACAACCACTCCTACTGGGCCGCGTGGTCGGTGATGGCCACGTCCATCGCCACCAACCGTCGCGACCTGTTTGATTGGGCGGTGAAGGAATACAAGGTCGGCGCCAATCAGGTGGACGCCCAAGGGTTCTTGCCCAACGAACTGAAGCGCCAGCAACGCGCCTTGGCGTACCACAACTACGCGCTGCCGCCGCTGTCGATGATCGCCAGCTTTGCGCTGGTCAACGGTGTGGACCTGCGCCAGGAAAATAACGGCGCGCTCAAACGCCTGGGCGACAAGGTGCTGGCCGGGGTTAAAGACCCGGACATCTTCGAGAAGAAGAACGGCAAAGAGCAGGACATGAAGGACCTCAAGGAGGACATGAAATTTGCCTGGCTTGAACCCTTCTGCACCCTCTACACCTGCGCGCCGGAGGTGATCGAGCGCAAGCACGGCATGCAGCCGTTCAAGACCTTCCGCCTCGGCGGTGACCTGACCAAGGTCTACGACCCGACGCACGAAAAAGGCAACAAAGGTTCCTGATGGTTGGACTCGGTCCAAGGGTGGGAGCTGGCTTGCCTGCGATAGCGGTCTGACATTCAACATTGATGTCGACTGACACAAAGCAATCGCAGGCAAGCCAGCTCCCACAATTAACCAGGTTCCTTCAGTGAAATTGCAATACAGCCCTCCCCCAAATTGGGTGGGGGGGTTTGGGGGGGCCGTTGGCCCTTGACTGTTGGTTAAACATGGAGAGATCGGGATGGTTTTCTCGTCCAATGTGTTCCTGTTTTTGTTCTTGCCGATCTTTCTCGGCTTGTACTACTTGAGCGGGCAACGCTATCGCAATCTGCTGCTGCTGATTGCCAGCTACGTGTTCTACGCCTGGTGGCGAGTGGACTTCCTGGCGCTGTTCGCCGCCGTGACGCTGTGGAATTACTGGATCGGCCTCAAGGTCGGTGCCGCCGGCGTGCGCACCAAACCAGCGCAGCGCTGGCTGTTGCTCGGCGTGGCTGTCGACCTGTGCATCCTCGGCTACTTCAAGTACGCCAACTTCGGCGTCGACAGCATCAATGTGATGATGAAGTCGGCGGGCCTGGAGCCGTTTATCCTCACCCACGTGCTGTTGCCGATCGGGATCTCGTTCTACATCTTCGAGTCCATCAGCTACATCATCGACGTGTACCGTGGCGATACCCCGGCAACCCGCAACCTGATCGACTTCGCGGCGTTCGTGGCGATCTTCCCGCACCTGATTGCAGGTCCCGTGTTGCGCTTTCGTGACCTGGCCGACCAGTTCAACAACCGCACCCACACCCTCGACAAGTTCTCCGAGGGCTGCACGCGGTTCATGCAGGGTTTCATCAAGAAAGTCTTCATCGCCGACACCCTGGCGGTGGTGGCCGACCATTGCTTCGCCCTGCAAAACCCGACCACGGGCGATGCCTGGCTCGGCGCGCTGGCTTACACCGCGCAGCTGTACTTCGACTTCTCCGGCTACAGCGACATGGCCATCGGTCTGGGCTTGATGATGGGTTTCCGCTTCATGGAGAACTTCAAGCAGCCGTACATCAGCCAGTCGATCACCGAGTTCTGGCGGCGCTGGCACATCAGCCTGTCCACTTGGCTGCGTGACTACCTGTACATCACCCTGGGCGGCAACCGTAAAGGCACGCTGATCACCTACCGCAACCTGTTCCTGACCATGCTGCTCGGTGGCCTGTGGCACGGCGCAAACATCACCTACATCGTGTGGGGCGCCTGGCACGGTATGTGGCTGGCGATTGAAAAAGCCATCGGCCTGAATACCGCGCCACGCAGTTTCAATCTGCTGCGCTGGGCCTTCACCTTCCTGCTGGTGGTGATGGGCTGGGTGATCTTCCGCGCCGAAAACCTGCACGTCGCCGGGCGTATGTACGGTGCGATGTTCAGCTTTGGCGAGTGGTCGCTGTCGGAACTCAACCGCGCCAGCCTCACTGGCCTGCAAGTGGCAACCCTGGTGGTGGCCTACGCAACACTGGCGTTCTTTGGCCTGCGCGATTTCTACAACAATCGCCCTGCCGAAAAAGCCAAACCCGCCGACCCGAGCCTGATCAAGGCAGTACCGGGCGACAACCCAGGCAGCATCCACCAGCCCGGTTTCAGCGTGGGCCAGGACGCCGCCGTGCAACCGGCCTACTGGACCGCTGACTGGCCACGCTACGCCATGCGCGCCACCGTGCTGCTGCTGTTCGTGGCCTCGATTCTGAAACTGTCGGCGCAGAGCTTCTCGCCGTTCCTTTACTTCCAATTTTGAGGGAGCCGACCATGACCCGTTCATTTCGCGTCCTCTATATCACGCTGTTCCTGCTGGTGCTGCTGGCCCTGGGCGCCTGGTCGCTGCGCAGCTTCTTCGGCTTCAGCACCAACGCCGACGCCACCGTGCTCAACGGCCGCTGGACCAAGGCCGTCGAGACCCACTACGACGATGAGTTCCCGATCAAGCGCCTGGGCACCAACCTCTGGGCGGCGCTGGACTACAAGCTGTTCAATGAAGGCCGCCCCGGCGTGGTGCTGGGCCGCGACCACTGGTTGTACAGCGACGAGGAATTCAACCCCATCGTCAACGAAGACCAGAACCTGCAAGGCAACTACGCGCTGGTCGAAGGCGTGCGCCAAAAACTCAAGGCCCAGGGCATCCAACTGGTGATGGCGATCGTGCCGGCCAAGGTGCGCTTGTACCCGGAACACCTGGGTAAAGTGAAACCGGCGAGCATCCACGCCAACCTGTACGAGGACTTCCACGCCCGTGTGGCGGCCGACAAGATCATCGCCCCTGACCTGCTTGGCCCGCTGCAACAGGCCAAGCTGGGCGGCACGCAAGTGTTCCTGCGCACCGATACCCACTGGACCCCGGACGGTGCGGAAATCGCTGCCAAACAATTGGCCAAGACCATTGCCGACAAGACGCCGTTGAGCGGCGAGCCACAGCGCTTTGTCACCGAAGCCGAAAAAACCGAACCGCACAAAGGCGACCTGCGCCTGTTCCTGCCGCTGGACCCACTGTTTGAAAACCTGATGCCGCCTAAAGAGCCGCTGCAAAAACGCGTCACGCACCTGGCGGAAAACAAAGGCGACGACGCCCTGTTTGCCGACAGTGAAACGCCGGTAGCACTGGTGGGCACCAGCTACAGCGCCAACCCCAACTGGAACTTCGTCGGCGCGCTCAAGCAAGCCTTGCACAGCGACGTCATCAACTACTCCGAAGACGGCCACGGCCCGATCCTGCCGATGCTCAGCTACCTGAAAAGCGATGACTTCAAGAACAGCCCGCCCCAAGTGCTGATCTGGGAGTTTCCGGAACGTTATCTGCCCGTCAACAACGAAATCGGTGATGCCGACCCGCAGTGGGTTGCGCAGCTTAAACAAGCCGGTTCGCGCCAACAGAACATGGCTTTGAACACTCAAAAATCCGAGACGCCCGACCGGGCGCAAAACTGAAAGAGAGGTAACTCACATGACTTTCACTACTACTCCGCGTCGTCTCGCCAAGACCCTGGCCATCGCTGCCGGCTTGAGCTTCGTATCGATGTCCGCCTTCGCCGGGGGCGACGCCGCCCTGTACGGCCCGACGGCACCAAAAGGCTCCAGCTTCGTGCGGATCTACAACGCATCGAACCAGGAAGTCAGCGCCACCGTCGGCGCCACCAACCTGAGCGACGTTGCGCCGCTGGCCAGCAGTGACTTCAGCTTCATGCCCGGCGGCGACTACAGCGCCAAGGTCGGCAGCCAGACCGTACCGGTCAAGCTCGCGGCCGATCACTACTACACCCTGGTTAACAGCGGCAGCGGCCAGCCACAGCTGATCGAAGAGCCGCCGTTCAAGAACAAGCAGAAATCCCTGGTGCGTGTGCAGAACCTCAGCGACAAGGCCCTGACCCTGAAAACCGCCGACGGCAAGACCGACGTGGTCAAGTCGGTGGCTGCCAAGGGCCGTGGCGAGCGCGAAATCAACCCGGTGAAAGTCAGCCTGGCGTTATATGACGGTGACAAGAAAGTCGGCGATGTGAAGCCGGTGGCTTTGGAACGCGGTGAAGCGGCGGTGCTGTATGTGACCGGTTCCGGCTCGAGCATTTCGCCAGTGTGGGTCAAGCGCCCCGTGTCGACCCGCTGATTAATTTCTCGAATTGACCCACTCCCCTTGTGGAAACAGGGCCCTGTGGGAGCCGGGCTTGCCCGCGATGGCGGTGGTGAATCCAACACCGCTATCGCAGGCAAGCCAGCTCCCACACAAGCCCAGTTCCAACAAGGGCCCTGGAGTCAATTCGGACCGAGACAAAAACAAGAGTGAAACGACAAACCTTCGTAGCTCTGACCCAAATCGATTCAAGGAGAAACACCCATGATCCCAGTAATCCTTTCCGGTGGTAGCGGCTCACGTCTTTGGCCGCTTTCCCGCAAACAGTTCCCCAAGCAATTCCTGGCCTTGACCGGCGAACACACACTGTTCCAGCAAACCCTGGAGCGCCTGGTGTTCGAAGGCATGGACGCCCCGATCGTGGTCTGCAACAAGGACCACCGCTTCATCGTCAACGAGCAACTGAGCACGCGTAAGCTCGAATGCCAACGCATCCTGATGGAGCCGTTCGGCCGCAACACCGCGCCGGCCGTGGCCCTGACTGCGATGATGCTGGTCAACGAAGGCCGCGACGAGCTGATGCTGGTGCTGCCCGCCGACCACGTGATCGACGACCAGAAAGCCCTGCAACGCGCCCTGGCCCTGGCCACCGTGGCGGCCGAGCGTGGCGAGATGGTGCTGTTCGGCGTGCCGGCAACCCGCCCGGAAACCGGTTACGGCTACATCAAGTCCAGCAACGATTCGCTGCTGCCCGAAGGCGTCAGCCGCGTGCAACAGTTCGTGGAAAAACCCGATGAAAAACGCGCCGTCGAGTTCGTCAAAAGCGGCGGCTACTTCTGGAACAGCGGCATGTTCCTGTTCCGCGCCAGCCGCTTCCTCGAAGAGCTGAAAAAACACGACCCGGACATCTACGACACCTGTGTGCTGACCCTGGAGCGCAGCGAGCAGGATGCCGACACCGTGACCTTCGACGAATCTACCTTCGCCTGCTGCCCGGACAACTCCATCGACTACGCGGTGATGGAAAAAACCCAACGCGCCTGCGTGGTGCCGTTGAGTGCCGGTTGGAGCGACGTGGGTTGCTGGGCCTCGTTGTGGGCGGTCAATGACAAAGACGTCAATGGCAACGTCAGTAAAGGCGACGTGGTGATCCAGGACAGCCGCAACTGCATGATCCACGGCAACGGCAAGCTGGTGTCGGTGATCGGCCTGGACAATATCGTGGTGGTGGAAACCAAGGACGCGATGATGATTGCCCACAAGGACAAGGTCCAGGGCGTCAAGCAGATGGTCTCCACCCTCAACGACCAGGGCCGCAGCGAAACCCAGAACCACTGCGAAGTCTACCGCCCGTGGGGTTCCTACGACTCGGTGGACATGGGTGGGCGCTTCCAGGTCAAGCACATCTCGGTCAAGCCGGGCGCGTGCCTGTCGCTGCAGATGCACCACCACCGCGCCGAACACTGGATCGTGGTCAGCGGCACGGCCGAAGTCACCTGTGACGACAACGTGTTCCTGCTCTGCGAGAACCAGTCCACCTACATCCCGATCGCCTCGGTGCACCGCCTGCGTAACCCGGGCAAGATCCCGTTGGAGATCATCGAAGTGCAATCGGGCAGCTACCTGGGCGAAGACGATATCGAGCGCTTTGAAGATATCTACGGTCGCTCGACGCCGGTTGAACGTGGCGTTTCGGTGAAAACTATCGCGCAGTAACACGGTCGTACAAGAAGCCCTCATCCAGCCCGTTGCGTCCCCTATCCGCAGTGGGCTGGGTGGGGGCTTTTTCTTGGGTTTTGCAGTGACCGTAAGGGCCTCATCGCAGGCAAGCCAGCTCCCACAGTTGGACCGGGTATGCCCTTGGAATGCAGTCGAATGTGGGAGCTGGCTTGCCTGCGATGGCGTCCGAAAGCATCCCGCCAGCATTGACCCTTGTCTCCATCCTGCCTATCCTCGCGCCTGTCACGACTCATTCGTGATGAGGTTTGACGGCCTCGCGAACTCATAGGATCCCATTTTCATCAGGAGATCCACCATGTCCAAACAAACCACCCGCCCCACCCCCTTCGGCCCCAGCGACCGCAGTGAAGAACCTCTTTTTTGCGTACAACCCGGCATTCCCATCGAACATGCACTGGGCCAGCCTGCAATTGGCTGAAACAGGACTGGCTTTGGTTGAGGCCTCCATCGAGGGCTTGCAGGCAGACTCTTCTACTCAGTAAGTAAGTCTTCGCAGGCAAGCCAGCTCCCACAGGGGAATGCATTCCAACTGTGGGAGCTGGCTTGCCTGCGATGGCGCCCGACCAATCAACACTTATCTCAAGCTACCCAATCCCACCTACGCTTAAGTTAGGATGCTGGTTCCCTATTCGAGGTGGTCTCCATGTTCTTCGGCGTTCTACTGATCATCACCTGGCTGATCCTGCTGCTGCGCTACCCCGCCAAAGCCTTGCCGGTATCGCTGGCCGCCGCCGTCGGCCTGGGTTTTGTCGCCATCTGGGTGGTGTGGCTGGACAGCCGCGAAGCGTCGCAACTGGCACGCCTGGAACTGCGCATCAGCTACGCGCCACAGGAATGCCCGGCCGACCGACCGTTGAAACTGGTGCTGATCAACGGCAATGACGTGCCGCTCACTGAATTGCGCTGGCGCCTCGCAGCGTATGCGCCGGGGGACACAGTGAACCTGGCCGATAACGTTTATGCTGCGCCGCGCTACCGCGGCCCCGGCGAATTACAGGCCGGCGCCACCTGGGACGACTGTTTACCCACGCCGCCGCTGCGCCCCGGCTACCGCCCGCAAACCCTGGAATTTCGCGCCGAGCACCTGCAAGGCAGTTTCTCGGACTGACAAAGGATTGATCCATGCCCAACGTACTCATCACCGGTTGCTCCAGTGGCATTGGCCGCGCCCTGGCTGACGCATTTAAATCCGCCGGTTTCGACGTGTGGGCCAGCGCCCGTCGCGAAGCGGACGTCGCCGCTCTCGCTGCTGCCGGCTTCAATGCCGTGCTACTGGACGTCAACGACAGTGCGGCGCTGCAGCGCCTGGCCGAACAGCTCGGCGAACTGGACGTGTTGATCAACAATGCCGGCTACGGCGCCATGGGGCCGCTGCTCGACGGCGGCACCAAAGCCATGCAGCGACAGTTCGAGACCAATGTGTTTTCCATCGTCGGCGTCACCCAGGCACTGTTTCCCGCGCTGCGGCGCAGTAAAGGGCTGGTGGTGAATATCGGCAGCGTTTCGGGTGTGCTGGTCACGCCGTTTGCGGGTGCGTACTGCGCATCGAAAGCCGCGGTGCATGCCTTGAGCGATGCATTGCGTATGGAACTGGCGCCGTTTGCTATTCGGGTGATGGAAGTGCAGCCAGGAGCCATCGACACAAGTTTCGCGAAAAACGCCGGCGCCCAGGCCGAGCTGCTGATCAACGAACATTCGCCCTGGTGGCCGGTGCGCGAAGGTATTCGTGCACGCTCCCAGGCCTCGCAGGGCAACCCGACTTCGGCCGAGCAATTTGCAGCTCAAGTGCTCAAGGCTGTGCAACATCCAACACCGCCACGGATGTTGCGTGCGGGCAATGGCAGCCGAGCGTTGCCGTTGATGGCGGCGCTGTTGCCAAAAGGGTTGCTGGAGAAAGTCCTGAAGAAGCGGTTCGGACTCTCTGGCTCACTCTAGCCCTTCATAAAATCAATAAACGCCCGCACCTTCAGCGGCAAATGCCGTGTATCCGGGTACATGGCGTAAATCCCTTGCGGCGCGAAGCGATGGTCCGCCAGCAAGCGCACCAACCGCCCCGCGTCCAGATCACCCTGCACCAGCCATTGCGGCAGTACCGCCACACCATGCCCACGCACGGCGAAGGTCTGGAGAACCGACGCACTGTCGGCCACCAGTGCCGCAGGGCCGGAACGGTATTGATGCTCGCCGCCGGCCGGGTCGGTCAGGCTCAGCTCCGTCAAACGGCCATGGCCTAACTTGGGCACGCGCTCCAACGCATCCAGGGTTTGCACCAGGGCAAACTCAGGCGCGGCGACAGCAAACACCTCAAAGGTCGACAGCTGCACCGCCCGGTGATTGGAGTCGAGCAGTCGCCCCAACCGAATCGCCACGTCAAAGCGCTCGGAGATCAAATCAGCATGGGTGGAGGATGTGGATAAGTGAATGTTCAAGTCCGGGTGCAGGCGCCGAAAAGCCTCCACCGCAGGAGCAACGACTGCCAACGCGTATTCCACCGTGGTGGTGATGCGTAAGGTGCCTTTGAGTTGCGCATGTTCGGAGCGGGCTTCTTCCACCGCCAGCCGGGCTTCTTCCAGCATGCGCGTGCAACGCAGGTAAAAGCGCTCACCGGCATCCGTCAGTGCCAACTGGCGGGTGCTGCGAGTTAACAGGGTCACGCCCAGTTCTGCCTCAAGGCGCTTGAGGTTGAAGCTGACCACGGCGCGGGTCTGGCCCAGCCGATCGGCGGCGGCGGTGAGCGAGCCGGCCTCGACCACGGCCTTGAAGGTGTCGAATCGGTCCAGGCTGACCATTGGCCGCGCGCTCCTTTGTCAAAATATTTTTGACAAACTAACAGTCAAATCACCGTATCCCAAACGCTGCTTGCGACCTACCCTGCCCGCTTCACTCGCAGGATCGCGTTTATGAACTACCGCTCGAAAGTCGCCTGGATCTTTTTACTCGGCTTTGCCCTGGACCTGGTGAACATGTTTGTCGCCACCGTCGCCTACCCGGACATCGCCCGCGAACTGCACGCCTCGGTCACGCAATTGGCGTGGATCAGCAACGCCTACGTACTCGGGCTGACCGTGATCATTCCGTTAAGTGTGTGGCTGGCGGCGATCATGGGCGAACGGACGCTGATCGCGGCGAGCCTGCTGTTGTTCGCGGGCGCCTCGGTGATGGTTGGCCAGGCGGGTTCCATCGAAACGCTGATTGGCTGGCGGGCGTTGCAAGGTTTGGGCGGTGGCTTGCTGATCCCCGTGGGCCAGGCCATGGCTTACCGGCACTATCCAGCGGCAGAACGCAGCCAATTGACAGCCAGCGTGATGTCGGTGGCGCTGCTGGTACCGGCATTGTCGCCGGCTTTGGGCGGGCTGATCGTCGACAGTGTGTCATGGCGCTGGATCTTCTACGCCAACCTGCCGCTGGCGTTGCTCACATTGCTGCTGGCACTGCTGTGGATAAAACCTGATGCACCTGTAACGGTGCGCCCGGCCCTGGATGTGGGCAGTATTTTCAAACAGATCCGCAGCCCGATGCTGCGCGTGGCGATGTTGGTCTATCTGTTCATCCCCGGCATATTTATCGGCACCAGCCTGATCGCTATTCTCTACCTGCGAGGCCTGGGCTACGACGCGACACACACCGGCGCGCTGATGTTGCCGTGGGCGCTGGCGTCGGCACTGGCGATTTTCCTGAGCAAAAAACGCTTCAACCGCTACGGCCCAAAACCCTTGCTGCTGGCGGGCATGGCCCTGCAATGCATCGGCATCCTGCTGCTGACAAAACCCGAACCGGCCGTAATTATTCTGGCCTACGCGTTGATGGGCCTGGGCGGCAGCCTGTGCAGCAGCACGGCGCAGACCTTGGCGTTTCTCGACATACCCGCCGAGCGCATGGGCCACGCCAGTGCGCTGTGGAACATCAACCGACAAGTCAGCTTCTGCCTGGGCGCTGCCGCCCTCAGTGCGTTGTTGTCGGCCTTGGATTCCTTCGTCATAACCTTCACGATAGCCGCAGCCCTGACACTGCTGCCCCTTTTTGCCGTGTTGCGCCTGGATACGTCCAGAGTCCGCACGCTGCTTCACCCTGCCAGCGAGCCCAGCCATGATTGATTACAACGATTTTTTTGAAGAAGTGATCCAGACCCACGTCGAGATCGAGCAATGGTTTGCCGGGGTTGCGCCTGAAGGCACCCTGGAAACCTTGCTTGCGCGCTTTTCACCCGATTTCAGTATGGTCGCACCCGCCACCGGCACGAGAGTGAATACAGCCGGGGTTAAAGCGTTGTTCACGCGCCTGGGCGGTATGCGCCCGGGGTTGAAGATCACCTTGAGCGAAATGGCCGGGATCGACCGGCACGCGCGCGGCGCCACGGTGACTTACCGCGAACACCAGATTGATGACAGCGGCACCCAGACTGACCGCCGCGCCACCGTGGTATTCGAAAAACAGGCCAGCGGCGCGCTGCTGTGGCGCCATCTGCATGAAACCTTCATCAAGGCATAACACAGCCAAAACTGTGGGAGCTGGCTTGCCTGCGATGGCGGTGGGTCAGCTGAAAACAGGTCAACTGACAGTGCGCTATCGCAGGCAAGCCAGCTCCCACAGTTTAATGTTGCGTTGGGTTGACGATCACCGTGCAGGTGATCCCCGCCGCCAGCAGCACGCCGTCGGGCACTTCATCGATGTGAATCCGCACCGGCACCCGCTGGGCCAGGCGCACCCAGTTGAAGGTCGGATTCACATCCGCTATCAGCTCACGGCTCTCGGGGTTGTCGCGGTCGTAGATACCCCGCGAGATGCTTTCCACGTGGCCCTTGAGCGTCTCGCCGCTCATCAGTTGCATATCGGCTTTGTCGCCCACCTTCACATGGGGCAGCTTGGTCTCTTCGAAGAAGCCGTAGACCCAGAACGAGTTCATATCGACCACGGCCATCTTGGCCTCGCCAATACGCGCATAGTCGCCACGGTGCACATTGAGGTTGGTGACATAACCGTCCACTGCCGCCACCACCTGCGTACGTTTCAAGTTAAGTTCAGCGGCTTCCAGTTGCGCCAACGCATGCTGGTAATCGGCCAACGCCGAGTCGGCGATGTTGCTGGCGTCGTCGCGATTTTCCCTGGAGATCACCAGCGCGTCGAGGTCGGCACGGCGGTGGGCGTTGACCTTGCGCATCTCCCAGGTGGCTTTGCGCGAAGCCACCAGCGACTGCGCCTGTTTGACGGCAATGCGGTAGTGCTCGGGGTCGATCTGCATCAGCAGGTCGCCCTTCTTCACCAACTGGTTGTCACGCACCGGTACATCCACCACTTCGCCCGTAACGTCGGCCGCCACATTGATGATGTCGGCGCGCACGCGGCCATCGCGGGTCCACGGCGTTTGCATGTAGTGCACCCACAACGTGCGGCCAATCCAGATCGCCAATGCCAATACCAGCAAGGTCGCGAGCAGGCTGAAAAACTTTTTCATCGGGGCATTCTCAACGGTAGACGGTCAGCGCGAGCGCGCCGAACAAGCAAACGAACAGGCTCAGGCGCAGCAGCGCCGGGTGCCAGAAAAAACGGTAGAGGTCGAACCCGGCCAGGAAGCGGTCCAACGCCCAGGCCAACCCTGCGGCGATAAAAAACAACAGGGTCATGGTCGGCATGTACAGGCCATGGAAGGCGATTTCACGGGGCATGCGGGGCTCCTTTGAGAGCAGCCAATGGCGATTGCGGGTCTAGCAGCGAGGTGCGGATAAAGTGCAGGTAGCTTTTCACCCGGCGCAGCGCCGAGGTATCAAAATGCGGGGCGAAGGGTTCGTCGGTGGCCTGCACACGGCTGATCGCATGGTCGACAGCCACCAGTCCACGCTCCAGATTGTTCGCGCTCGGTTGCAAAAACAGCCGCACCAGCGAGCGCCCCATCACGCGGATCGCCTGACGCCACGGCTGGGATTGGGCATACGCCGGGTGCACCGGCAAAATCGCCTGTTCCTTGCGCAGTTCGATGATCGCGTGGCCGACCTCCAGCACCACGAACATCCAGCGCAGCAAATCACGCTGCACCTGCGGCTGGCCAACGGCGAGGCCGTAGGCCTGGTGCAGCAAATCGCGGGTGCGGCTTTCAAAACTCGAGGCCAGGCCCTTGAGCTTGCCGCTGATCGCATACACAACCTGCTCGCGCAGGTCCTGCTCCAAACGGCGCCACAACCAACGGCTGTTGGGCGGCAGAATGATCGCCCCCGCCGCCGCGCACACCAGCATGCCGATGATCATGGCGATGTAGTCGTTGATAAAGGTGTAGGGGTTGTAGACCGTGAGGTTGTCCGGCACCGAGCCGGTGCTGAAAAAGATCAACAGGCCTACCCCTACCCCGGCGTATTGCGGGCGTGAGGCCAGGAACGAGCCGAAGATGATCACCGGCGCGAGCATCACGCACAGCAGCGGGAAGCCGTCGATCCAGGGGAACACGAAGAACATTTCGACAAAGCCAACCAGTGCGCCGATCAAGGTGCCGCAGGCCATTTGAAAGGCCATGCGCTTGGGGTTGGGCGTAGCGGCGGACAGGCCGACGGTGGCGGCGGCAATCAGCGTCATGGTTGCGCCGCTGGGCCAGGCGGTGGCCACCCAGTAGCTGCCGAGCACAATGAGGATGAACGACGCACGAATACCCGAAGCCGCGCAGGCCAGCCAGTTGGTCTTGGGGATAAAGGTCTCGTTCCACTGCTCGCGCTCATGGCTGTGGTCGGCCAGGGAAGCGTGGGTCAGCGCGTAGTTGTGCAAGTCATCGACAAAGCGATAAAGCAGCTCGTAGGCGGTATGAAAATCCAGCTGTTCAGCTTCGCTTGGGTTGGCTTCCTGAAAGCTTGCACGCAGGGCACGCACCGTGGCGGGAAGCTCGTCTTTGTAGGCGCTGAGTTGGTTGACCAGCCGTTCGGCGTCGGGGCTGGTGAGCGCCCGACCGGAGAAGCCGTCGAGCACTTCGGCAAGGCCTTGCAGGCCGGGCTTGATCGCAGCCACCACATGATCAGCCGCGTGCGCACGTAACCGTTCGAGCAACTGGTGCAGGGCGTTGAAGCGCGTGGTGATGCTCATGAATTCGCTGTTGAGGCGGCTGAGTCGACCATTGCGCCGACGCATGTGCGGGTCTTCAAACACGGTGACGCTGCGCAGCCCTTCCAGGCCCACGGCTTCGGCGATAAAACGCACGTTGCTGGCCTCGAAACCTTCGCGCTGGCTGCGCCCACGCAGGCCGTCGGTGACGAACAGCGCGAACACACCAAAGCGCTGGTACAGGGCGTTGCGCATCGCCGCGCTGGAGGTTTGCGGCAGGATCGCGGCGCTGACCACGGTGGAGCATAAAATCCCCAGGGAAATTTCCAGCACGCGCCATACCGCTGCCATAAACGCGCCGTCCGGGTTTGTCAGCGCCGGCAAACCAACCATCGCCGCCGTATAGCCGGCCAGTACAAACCCGTAGGCGCGAAAGTTGCGATTACGCGTGGCGCCAGCGGTGCAGATGCCCACCCAGATCGCCAACGCGCCCAGGAACAATTCGGTGTTCTGCGCAAACAAGGCAATCAACAAGACCATCACCGCCGAGCCCGCCAAGGTGCCGAGGAAGCGATAGAAACTCTTGGCAAACACCTGGCCGCTCTGCGGTTGCATCACGATAAATACGGTGATCATCGCCGTGCGCGGTTGCGGCAACTCCAGGCGCATGGCCAGCCACAACGTCAGGAACGCAGCGATCAGCACCTTGAAGATATACACCCAGGTCACGCCGTCGCTGCGTGCCCAGTCGAAAAAACCACGGCGCCACTCAAGGGAGTGCAACCAGCGCAGCGGGGCAGGCAAGGGAGTCATTACAGTCTACTCAGTGATCAAACACGGCGAGCGCCGCCGGGGTTTTGCTCGGCAGTGTCTTGGCGTCCGGTGGTACGTCGTTACCGGCGCCGAGCCCGCCACCCAGGGCCGTGACCAGTTCGGCATGCGCACTCAGGCGCGCGGCCTGCACCTGTTGTTCGATCTGTTGCTGGCGAAACAACAAGGTCTGAGCGTTGAGCACATTGAGGTAATCGGTGAGGCCGCGCTGGTAGGCGATCATGGCGATGTCGTAGGTTTTCTGCGCCGAAGCCACCGACTGCGCGGCAAAGGTGGCTTGCTTGTCCATGGATTCGCGGCGGATCAACTGGTCGCTGATGCCCTTGAGCGCGTTGACCAGCGTCTGGTTGTACTTGGCCACGGCGATGTCATAACCGGCGCTGGCTTCGCCCAACTGCCCACGCAAACGACCGCCGTCGAAGATCGGCAGGCTGATCGCCGGGCCGACGGTGTAGTTGAATTTCTGCCCGCTGAGAAACCCCAGCATCGTGCCGCCGGTGGCCATATAGCCGAGGCTGCCGACCAGATCGACGTTGGGGTAGAAACCGGCGTGCGCCACATCAATACCGCGCGCCTGGGCGGCGACCTGCCAGCGACTGGCAACCACATCCGGGCGTTGGCCGAGCAATTGCGCGGGCAGGCTTGAGGGCAGCTTCAGCGGCGCGGCCAAGGACAAACTCGGGCGTTGCAGTTGCGCGCCTGCGCCTGGGCCTTTACCGGCCAATGCCGCGAGCTGGTTGCGGCTCAGGGCGATTTCTTCGTCGAGTGCGTCGAGCTGGCGATGGGTTTCGGGCAAGGGCGTTTCGGCCTGGCTCACATCGAAATGCGTGCCGATGCCGGCATTCAGGCGCTTATTGGCCAGGTCGAGGATCTGCTGTTGCTGGGCCAGGGTGGCGGCGACGATATCGCGGTTGGCGAAGTGCAACGACAGCTGGATATAGGCGCGCACCACATTGTTCTGCAATTCGAGCTGGGCCTGACGCGCTTCGGCAGCGCTCATATGCGCCAGGTCGACGGCGCGTTCGCTGGCATTGCTTTCGCGGCCCCACAGGTCGAGGGCGTAGCTCAGGCCCAGGGACGCGGTGTTGTCCCAGGTATTGGCACCGCTCAATTCGCCCGGCCCGTAGAACTGATCTTTCGGCCAGTTGTGGCGTTTGAGCGTGTTGTCACTGTTGATCTGCAACGACTCAGCCGACTCGGCGATCCCGGCCATGGCCCGCGCTTCCCGCACCCGCGCGGCGGCCATGGCCATGTTCGGGCTGTTTTGCGTGGCGAGGTCGACCCAGCGGTTGAGTTGCATGTCGCCATAGGCTTGCCACCATTGTGTGGTGGGCCAGTGGGCGTCCTGCGCGGCGCTCTGGATGGCGGCGTCGGTGGCCAGGGTATTGGCGTTGAAGGCTTGGCCTTGGGGGGCGATTCCTCCGGTTCCGATGCAGCCGCTGATTGCTAACGATAAGGCCAAAACACTGAGAGCCTTCAGCGCTCTGTTGATGAGAGCCTTCAGCTCTCTGCTGATGCGACGCGGCACGGCGAACGAATTCCTGAGGTGGTGAGGCGGGGAAGGTGGCGCAATTCTAGGGGGCGCCATGGGGAACGATAAGCTGGCATTCCTGTGAATCTTTGTTACCGTTCAGGCGATAATCCGTTGGTAGGGATCACTGGACGGCGTAACTTTCTGTCACAATTTGCTATCTCCCTTGAGAACACTCCATGGACACTTTGCAAAATATGCGCGCCTTCAGTTGCGTGGCCGAGGCCGGCAGCTTCACCGCCGCCGCCGTGCAACTGGACACCACCACCGCCAACGTTTCGCGCGCGGTCTCCAACCTTGAGGCCCATCTGCAAACCCGCTTGCTCAACCGCACCACTCGCCGCATCGCGCTGACCGAGGCCGGCAAGCGCTATTTGCTGCGTTGTGAGCAGATCCTGGCTTATGTCGAGGAAGCCGAGGCCGAAGCCAGCGACGCCCACGCACGCCCCGCCGGGCAGCTGAAAGTGCATACCATGACCGGTATCGGCCAGCATTTCGTGATTGACGCAATTGCCCGTTACCGTCGCACCCACCCCGACGTGACCTTCGACCTGACCCTGGCCAACCGCGTGCCGGACCTGCTCGACGAAGGTTACGACGTGTCCATCGTGTTGGCCAGTGAACTGCCGGATTCGGGTTTTGTGTCCCAGCGCCTGGGCATCACCTACAGCATCGCGTGTGCCTCGCCGGATTACGTCAAGGCCAAAGGTTGCGCACAGCGGCCCCAGGATTTGCTCAACCACGCCTGCCTGCGCCTGGTCAGCCCGGTGATCCAGCTGGACAAATGGACCTTCAACGGCCCCGAAGGCCAGGAAAGCGTGGCGATCAACACTTCGCCGTTCCTGGTCAACTCGGCTGATGCGATGAAAACCGCGATCACCAGCGGCATGGGCGTCGGCCTGCTTCCGGTGTATGCGGCTATTGAGGGTTTGCGTAACGGCACGCTGGTGCGGGTGATGCCCAACTACCGCTCGCAGGAGCTGAACCTGTATGCCATCTACCCCTCGCGCCAGTATCTGGATGCGAAGATCAAGACCTGGGTGGAATACCTTAGAGGGTCGTTGCCGGAGATTCTGGCGGCGCATCAGGCGGAGTTGGTGGCGTATGAGTTGAGTGGCAGCCTGGGCGGCACACGCCTGGCGAACTGATTTTGGAATACGGACCCACAAACACCATCCATTTACTGTGGGAGCTGGCTTGCCTGCGATAGCATCGCCTCGGTACTGCTGATACACCGAGGCGCCAGCATCGCAGGCAAGCCAGCTCCCACATTTTGAGCGGAGTTCTGCAATGAAAAAGACTGTCCTCGCCTTCAGCCGTGTCACCCCGCAAATGATCGAACGCCTGCAACAGGACTTCGAGGTCATCGCGCCAAACCCCAAGCTGGGTGACATTAATGCTCAATTCAATGAAGCCCTGCCCCACGCCCATGGCCTGATTGGCGTAGGCCGCAAGCTGGGGCGTGCGCAGCTGGAAGGCGCGAGCAAGCTGGAAGTGGTGTCCAGCGTGTCGGTGGGTTACGACAACTACGACGTGCCGTACTTCAACGAGCGCGGGATCATGCTCACCAACACCCCGGACGTACTCACCGAAAGCACCGCCGACCTGGCCTTCGCCCTGCTGATGAGCAGTGCGCGCCGTGTGGCCGAACTGGATGCCTGGACCAAGGCCGGCCAGTGGAAAGCCAGCGTTGGCGCGCCGCTGTTTGGCTGCGATGTACACGGCAAGACCCTCGGCATAGTGGGCATGGGCAATATCGGCGCAGCCGTGGCCCGGCGCGGGCGCCTGGGCTTCAATATGCCGATTCTGTACAGCGGCAACAGCCGCAAGACCCAGCTGGAGCAAGAGCTGGGCGCGCAGTTGCGCAGCCTGGACCAGTTGCTGGCCGAGGCGGATTTTGTCTGCCTGGTGGTGCCGTTGAGCGACAAGACCCGCCACTTGATCAGCACCCGCGAATTGGGGCTGATGAAGTCCAGTGCGATCCTGATCAATATTTCCCGTGGGCCGGTGGTGGATGAACCGGCGCTGATTGAGGCGCTGCAAACCCAGAAAATCCGTGGCGCCGGGCTGGATGTGTATGAGCAAGAGCCGCTGGCCGAATCGCCGCTGTTCCAACTGAGCAATGCGGTGACCCTGCCGCATATCGGCTCGGCCACCCATGAAACCCGTGAAGCCATGGCCAATCGCGCCCTGGACAACCTGCGCAGCGCCTTGCTGGGGCAACGTCCGCAGGATCTGGTCAACCCGCAAGTCTGGAAGGGCTGACGCCGATCTCATATGGGATGGGTTTTGTGTGGGAGCTGGCTTGCCTGCGATGGCATCACCTCAGTGCAACTGGTAGACCGAGGTGCCTGCATCGCAGGCAAGCCAGCTCCCACACAAGCCCAGCCCGACACAAAATCCGGTTAAAGCCTGGCTCCCCCAAGTCGATAACCTTCCATAGATCGTCATCCCTGATCCACAGAAGGTTTTTATGTCCACCACCAAAGCCCGCGCAGATTCACTCTCGCTTCTGCTCTTTACCTTGCGCAGCGGCAAGCTGATGGCCATCAACCTGCTCAAAGTCAGTGAAATCATCCCCTGCCCGCCGCTGACCAAGCTGCCGGAGTCGCACCCGCACGTTAAAGGCATCGCCACCCTGCGCGGTGCCTCGCTGTCGGTGATCGACCTGAGCCGCGCCCTCGGTGAGATGCCGCTGCAAGATCCGAACGGCGGCTGCCTGATCGTCACCGATGTCAGCCGTTCCAAGCAGGGCCTGCATGTGCAGGCGGTGAGCAAGATTGTGCATTGCCTGACCACCGACATCCGCCCGCCGCCCTATGGCTCCGGCGGCAATCGCTCGTTTATCACCGGCGTGACTCAGGTCGAAGGCGGCCTGGTGCAGGTGCTGGATATCGAAAAGGTCATCCACGGCATTGCCCCGGCCCCCGTTGAAGCGGCGCCGACCGACTTGACCATGGAAGAAGCCGAAGTGCTCGGCAACGCGCGAATCCTGGTGGTGGACGACAGCCAGGTGGCTCTGCAGCAATCGGTACACACCCTGCGCAACCTCGGCCTGACGTGCCACACCGCGCGCAGTGCCAAGGAAGCCATTGATGTGCTGCTGGAGCTGCAAGGCACGGTCGAGCAGATCAACGTGGTGGTGTCGGACATCGAGATGTCCGAAATGGACGGTTACGCCCTCACCCGCACCCTGCGCGAAACCCCGGACTTCCAGGAGCTTTACGTGCTGCTGCACACCTCCCTGGACAGCGCGATGAACAGCGAGAAGGCCCGCCTGGCCGGTGCCGACGCGGTGCTCACCAAGTTCTCGTCGCCCGAGCTGACCAAATGCCTGGTGGTTGCCGCGCAAACTGTGGCGCAAAAAGGCCTGTAAGCGGTGGCGGAGTATTTCCAACTGCTGCGCCGCGACCTTACTACCAGCCTGCCAGCACCGCAGTGGCCGGCCAATACCCGGCTGGATCATTACCGCGATGAGCTGGCCCCGGCCATCCACGCCGTATTGCGCATGACCCAGGAACAGGGCGGCGGCCGTGTCCCCAGTCTGGCAGAATGGCGCCGGCAGTTCGTCACCGACGCCGAGTTCGACCCCACGCTATGCCTGGTGGCCAGTAACGCAGACGGCATTCTTGGCGTGGCTCAGTGCTGGACCAGCGCGTTTATCAAGAACCTCTCGATCCATCCGTGCGCCCAAGGCCAGGGGCTGGGGCGTGCCTTGTTGCTGCATACCTTCCATGTGTTCAAGCAACGCGGCGAGCCCTATGTGGACCTGAAGGTGCTGGAAACCAACCAACGCGCCCGGCAGTTGTATGAAAGTGCCGGCATGGTGTTTGTGCTGCGCGACCAGCTACCCGAGGATTGACCGGCACTGGCGCATAACTTGCTTCCACTGAGTCTGAACAGTGAATAGAGGCAAAAACCCGTCACCGTTCAAGAGTGCCCTCTGACCTTGCCTGGTGACAGATCCTCCATGAATACTCACTTTTCCTGCGTGGGTTGCGGCAAATGCTGCAGCGACCATCACGTTCCCCTGACCCTCGAAGAAGCCCGCAGTTGGGCGGCTGACGGTGGTAACGTCATCGTGCTGGTGGAGGGCTTTCTTGGCACCGGCCTGGGCTTGCCGGTGCAACAACGCGAGCATGCCGAACGCCGTTCAGTGGTAGTGCCGAGCGGCAATACCGAGGCGTTTGTGGCAATCACCTTTGCCGCCTACAACGCCGGGCGTTGCCGCAATCTTGACGAAGACAACCGTTGTGGCATCTATGAGCGTCGCCCACTGGTGTGTCGCATCTACCCGATGGAAATCAACCCGCATATCCCATTGAACCCCGCCGCCAAGGATTGCCCGCCAGAATCCTGGGAACAGGGGCCGGCGCTGATCGTCGGCGGTGAGTTGATGGATGCAGAACTGGCTGAGCTGATCCGCCGCTCACGCCAGGCCGACCGTGACGATGTGCAGACCAAGGAGGCCGTGTGCGCCTTGCTGGGTATTCGTACCACGGCGCTCAAGGGCGATGGGTTTACCGCGTATTTGCCGGATATGGCTGCCTTTGCGCAGGCGATTGAGTTGGCGATTGAGCAACCATCGGTGGCTAATGAGTGGGTGTTTCACGTCTCCGGCATGGACATCGCCGAGCAGGTGCTGGATGCGGGGGCGCAGATTGCCACTGAGGTGCCGGCCAACTATGCGTTTATCTCGTTGAGGGCGGCTTAGGCTCGATGCGGCCAGTGTGGATGTGGGAGCTGGCTTGCCTGCGATGCGGGCAACTCGGCACACCAGGTACACCGAAGTGATGCCATCGCAGGCAAGCCAGCTCCCACAGTTGAACGGGTAGGCCCGCCTGTTGGCCATGGCTTGCAAAACACGGGGCCTGCTCACGTGCCGCAATTAATTGGCCATCATTGAGTGGAGGGCGGCTCATCCAAGTGATAAGGCGCCAGAATCCGCTGGTATTCACCGTTGTGCATCAGTTGCTCAAGCGCGTGATTGAGGTCGTTGCGCAAAGTGGAGTCAAACTTGCGCACAGCAATGGCAATGCCATTGCCTAAGAGTTCACCGGACAAGGGCGGCCCCATGAAGTCGAAATCCTGGCCAACCGGGGTGTCGAGCAGTGCACTGCGAATTTCCACAGTGCCTTGCAGCGTCGCATCAATCTTGCCGGCTACCAGACTGCGGGCCAGTTCGTCATTGAGCCAGAAACTTTTGATGATGACGCCCGCCGGTGCCCACTGCGACCGCGCAAAGGCTTCGCGATTGCTGCCCAGCAGCACACCGACACGCTTACCCTTGAGCGAGCGTGCGTCGGGTAACAGGCCGGACGCCTTACGGGCCACCAAACGCGTGGTAAAAGGGTAGAGATTATCGGTGAACCCTACCCACCGCCGCCGCCCCGAGGTGGCGGCAATGCCCATGATCGCATCGAACTGCCGGGCTTCGAGGGCCGGGAAGTCTTCGACAAACACCTGGTCGACCCAGGTGCAGCGCACATTCAACTGTGTACACAGGGCATTGCCCAAGTCGATGTTCAAGCCCACCAATTGACCTTGCGGGCTACGACTCTGAAAGGGCGGAAACTGCGCGGCAACAGCGAAGCGGATTTCGCGCCGGGGTTGATCATCGTCGGCCACGGCGTCGATCGACAGCAAAAGGGCAAGTGCTGCACACAGGGGTATCAGAGCCACGGGAAACATCCTTTTCCAGAAAGACCAGCCTTGGCCACCCGCCCGATCTGAACGGTCGGGATGGAATCAAGGCTGTGCAAGCTTTCTAGAAACGGTCGCGGGTCTTCAATCGGAAATGTCAGCAGGTGTTGTAGTCCGCACCTGATAAAACGCTGGTCGTTCTATTCTCAGCGTTTACCCATCGAGCGGCGAGTGCCCGGCGGCGCCATGCCTGGCGACTTGGTGTGGCCGTTCTTGGCGCCATTCTTGTACCAAGGCTGGGCGGCGTTTTTGGCCCCAGCCAGTTCACCCGGCTTGAACGGAAACTTGAACGCCGGGATCTCGGCTTTTTCAACGCTTTGAGCGTCGGCCGGATCGACGAGGTCGGCCGCGTCAACAGGGGGTTGTGTCGGGGAAGGCATAAGGGCTCCGGCGCTGCTTATAGGTGTAAAAGTAAGAGTATAGCGGGGCCGGAGCTGCGAGCGGTAAGCTTCAAGCGGCAAGTTAAGAGCGTTAGCTGTCATGGCTGTCAGTTAGCCGTCACGATACTGACCGGGTCACAGGACTATAAAGCAGTGATCCAGACTTTAACTTGCAGCTTGCAACTTTAAACTTGCAACTGCGCCTACGGCGTCCTCCCATGCACATTCAACGAAAAACCGCCCTGATCGTGGCTGCCCTGGTGGTCGTGGCAGTTGCAGCCTGGGCCTTCAACCGACCGGCGAAAACCAAACTGGCGGTGTCCACCGCTATCCCGGTGCGAGTGGTGAGCGTCACACAGCAGGACATTCCTCTATTTGTCAGCGGTATCGGCTCGGTGCTGTCGCTGCACAGCGTGGTGATCCGCCCGCAAATCGACGGCATCCTCACCAAGCTGCTGGTCAAGGAGGGCCAATTGGTCAAGGCCGGTGACCTGCTGGCGACCATCGATGACCGCTCGATCCGCGCGAGCCTTGATCAGGCCAAGGCGCAGTTGGGCGAAAGCCAGGCGCAGTTGCAAGTGGCGTTGGTGAACCTCAAGCGCTACAAAGAGCTGAGCGTCGACGACGGCGTATCCAAGCAGACCTATGACCAACAGCAAGCCCTGGTCAACCAGCTCAAGGCCACGGCGCAAGGTAATCAGGCCGCCATTGATTCGGCCCTGGTACAGCTTTCCTACACCCAGATTCGCTCGCCGGTGACTGGCCGTGTCGGCATTCGCACCGTGGATGAAGGCAACTTCCTGCGCATGAGTGATACTCAAGGCTTGTTCTCTGTGACGCAAATCGACCCGATCGCCGTGGAGTTCTCGTTGCCGCAACAAATGTTGCCGACCCTGCAAGGCTTGATCGCCGCGCCCACCCAAGCCAGCGTCGATGCCTACATGGGCGCCGACACCGACGGCCAGACCGGCGACCTGCTCGGCGAAGGCCACCTGAGCCTGATCGACAACCAGATCAGCTCCACCACCGGCACCCTGCGCGCCAAGGCTGAATTCAACAACGCTTCGCAGCGTCTGTGGCCGGGGCAACTGGTGACTATCAAGATCCAGACCGCCCTCGACAAGAACGCGCTGGTGGTGCCACCGACCGTGGTGCAACGTGGGCTCGACGCGCATTTTGTGTACCGCGTCAACGGTGACAAGGTTGAGGTTGTGCCGGTGCAGGTGGCGTATCAGGACAGCGACGTGACCATCATCAAGGGCGTGCAAGCCGGTGATGTGCTGGTCAGCGACGGCCAGTCGCGGCTCAAGGCCGGTGCGCAAATCGAGGTGCTCAAAGAGCCACCACAAGTGATCCAGACCGCCCAGACCAAGGTGCAACCATGAGCGGCAGCCGTTCCCCGTCCGCCTGGTGCGTCGACCATCCGGTTGCCACCCTGTTGCTGACCTTTGCGCTGGTGTTGCTGGGGCTGATTGCCTTCCCGCGCCTGGCTGTGGCGCCGCTGCCGGAAGCGGAGTTCCCGACCATCCAGGTCACCGCCACCTTGCCCGGCGCCAGCCCGGACACCATGGCCTCATCCGTGGCCACGCCCTTGGAGGTGCAATTCAGCGCCATCCCTGGCATGACCCAGATGACCTCCAGCAGCGCCTTGGGTTCAAGCCTGCTGACCCTGCAATTCACCCTGAACAAAAGCATCGACACCGCCGCGCAGGAAGTGCAGGCGGCGATCAACACCGCCTCCGGCAAGCTGCCCAGCGACATGCCGAGCCTGCCGACCTGGAAGAAGGTCAACCCGGCCGACAGCCCGGTGCTGATCCTCAGCGTCAGCTCCGACAGCATGCCCAGCACCGAGCTGAGCGACTATGTAGAAACCTTGCTGGCGCGGCAGATCAGCCAGATTGACGGCGTTGGCCAGATCAATATCACCGGGCAGCAACGCCCGGCGATTCGCGTACAGGCTTCACCGGACAAACTCGCGGCCATCGGCCTGACCCTCGCCGATGTGCGCCTGGCCATCCAGCAGTCCAGCCTGAACCTGGCCAAAGGTGCGATTTACGGCAAGAACAGCGTGTCGACGCTATCGACCAACGACCAGCTGTTTCACCCCGAGGAATACGGCCAACTGATCGTCTCCTACAAGAACGGCGCGCCGGTGCAGCTGCGTGATGTCGCCAAAGTCATCAACGGTTCGGAAAACGCCTACGTACAGGCCTGGTCCGGTGACACGCCCGGGGTCAACCTGGTGATTTCGCGCCAGCCCGGCGCCAACATTGTCGAGACCGTGGACCGCATTCAAGCCGAACTGCCGCGCCTGGAAGGCATGCTGCCCGCCTCGGTGCAGGTCAGCGTGTTGACCGACCGCACCAAGACCATCCGCGCGTCCTTGCATGAAGTAGAAGTGACCCTGCTGATCGCCATCCTGCTGGTGGTGGCGGTGATGGCGCTGTTCCTGCGCCAATTGTCGGCGACGCTGATTGTGTCCAGCGTACTCGGCGTGTCGCTGATCGCCAGTTTCGCGCTGATGTATGTGCTGGGCTTCAGCTTGAATAACCTGACGCTGGTGGCGATCGTGATCGCCGTGGGCTTTGTGGTCGACGATGCCATCGTGGTGGTGGAGAACATTCACCGTCACCTGGAGGCGGGCCTGGATAAACGCGAGGCGGCAATCAAGGGCTCGGGCGAGATCGGCTTTACCGTGGTGTCCATCAGCTTCTCGCTGGTGGCGGCGTTTATTCCGCTGTTGTTCATGGGCGGTGTGGTCGGGCGGCTGTTCAAGGAGTTTGCGCTGACGGCCACCTCGACCATCCTGATTTCGGTGGTGGTTTCGCTGACTTTGGCGCCGACCCTGGCCGCGCTGTTCATGCGCGCGCCGACTCATCATGCCCATGACAAACCGGGCTTCAGCGAGCGCCTGCTCGCCAGCTACGCACGCAACCTGCGCCGTGCGCTGGCGCATCAACGCAGCATGGCAGCGATCTTTATGCTGACCCTCGCGTTGGCCGTGGTCGGCTACGTGTTTATCCCCAAGGGTTTCTTCCCGGTGCAGGACACCGGCTTTGTACTCGGCACCAGCGAAGCGGCGGCCGACGTGTCGTACCCGGACATGGTCGCCAAGCACAAGGCGCTGGCCGAGATCGTCAAGGACGACCCGGCAGTGGCCGCGTTTTCCCACTCGGTGGGCGTGACCGGCAGCAACCAGACCATCGCCAACGGCCGTTTCTGGATCGCCTTGAAGGACCGCGGTGATCGCGATGTATCCGCCAGCCAGTTCATTGACCGCATCCGCCCCAAACTGGCCAAGGTGCCGGGCATCGTCTTGTACCTGCGCGCCGGCCAGGACATCAACTTGAGTTCCGGCCCAAGCCGCGCCCAGTATCAATATGTGCTCAAGAGCAACGACGGCGCGACGCTCAATACCTGGACCCAACGCCTCACCGAAAAACTACGCGCCAACCCGGCCTTTCGCGACCTGTCCAACGACTTGCAACTGGGCGGCAGCATCACTCACATAAGCATCGACCGCCAGGCGGCGGCGCGCTTTGGCCTCACCGCTACCGATGTCGACCAGGCGCTGTATGACGCGTTCGGCCAGCGCCAGATCAACGAGTTCCAGACCGAGATCAACCAGTACCAGGTGGTGCTGGAACTCGACACTCAACAGCGCGGCAAGGCCGAAAGCCTGAACTACTTTTACCTGCGCTCACCGTTGACCAACGAGATGGTGCCGCTGTCGGCACTGGCCAAGGTCGACCCACCCAGCGTGGGGCCGTTGTCCATCAGCCATGACGGCATGTTCCCGGCCGCCAACCTGTCGTTCAACCTGGCACCCGGCGTGGCATTGGGTGATGCGGTGATCATGCTCAACCAGGCCAAAAACGAAATCGGCATGCCGACCACCCTGATCGGCACCTTCCAGGGTGCGGCCCAGGCGTTCCAAAGCTCTTTGGCCAGCCAACCGTGGCTGATCCTGGCGGCGCTGGTGGCGGTCTATATTATTTTGGGCGTGCTGTATGAGAGCTTCGTGCACCCGCTGACGATCATCTCCACCTTGCCCTCGGCGGGCTTGGGCGCGTTGATCATGCTGTGGTTGCTGGGCCAGGACTTTTCGATCATGGCCTTGATCGGGCTGGTGCTGCTGATCGGTATCGTCAAGAAAAACGGCATCCTGATGATCGACTTTGCCCTGGAGGCCCAGCGCGTGCGCGGGCTGCCACCTGAGGAGGCGATTTATGAAGCCTGCGTCACCCGGTTCCGGCCGATCATCATGACCACCCTCGCCGCCCTGCTCGGCGCCGTGCCGTTGATGCTGGGCTCCGGGCCAGGCGCCGAACTGCGCCAGCCGCTGGGGATCGCGGTGGTCGGCGGCCTGTTGGTGAGCCAGGCGCTGACGCTGTTCACCACACCGGTCATATACTTGTACCTTGAGAAGTTTTTCCACAGGCCCAAACCAGCGCTGGCGCTGGCGACCACACACTAAAGGCGGGGTCATGCGCGTCCTGATTATTGAAGATGAAGAGAAAACTGCGGACTACCTGCACCGCGGCCTGACGGAGCAAGGCTACACCGTCGATGTGGCGCGCGAAGGCATCGAGGGCTTGCACCTGGCGCTGGAGAACGATTACGCGGTGATAGTACTCGACGTGATGCTGCCCGGCCTCGACGGCTTTGGTGTGTTGCGCGCACTGCGGGCACGCAAGCAGACGCCGGTGATCATGCTCACCGCTCGCGAGCGTGTGGAAGACCGCATCCGTGGCTTGCGTGAAGGCGCCGATGATTATTTGGGCAAACCGTTTTCGTTCCTCGAACTGGTGGCGCGCCTGCAAGCGCTGACCCGCCGCAGTGGCGGGCATGAGCCGGTGCAAGTCACCGTGGCCGACCTGTGGATCGACCTGATCAGCCGCAAGGCCAGCCGCAACGGCCTGCGCCTGGACCTGACCGCCAAAGAGTTCTCGCTGCTCAGCGTATTGGCACGGCGCCAGGGTGAAATCCTGTCCAAGACCGCGATTGCGGAAATGGTCTGGGACATCAATTTCGACAGCGACGCCAATGTGGTGGAAGTGGCGATCAAGCGTCTGCGCGCCAAGCTCGACGGGCCGTTCGAACACAAGTTGCTGCACACCATTCGTGGCATGGGGTATGTGCTGGAGAGCAGAAGTGTCGGCTAACTCCATCGCCCTGCGCCTGAGTGGCATGTTCACGTTGGTGGCGCTGCTGATCTTCGTGTTGATCGGCGGCGCGCTGTACCAGCAAGTGGATCGCGGCCTGGGCTTGTTGCCGGGCGCCGAACTGGATGCGCGCTACAGCGTGCTGGAATCCTCGGTGAACCGCTTCGGCACACCGGACCACTGGGCAAAAATCACCGCCAAGTTGAAGTTGCTCGGCGAAGAAGACCCGCGCATTCGCTTCTGGGTGGTGAGCAGCGACCCGAGCTACGAATACGGCAACCCCGACGCGCAGATCCGCGCATTCGCCCAAGGGCCGACCGGCAAACGCGACTTGCGCCTGCCTGGGCATGAATACCCGTTCAAGGTGTTGCTCAGCCAGTTCGCGGCCAAGGATCAACGCCCGCCGCTGCGCTTTATGATCGCCATCGACACCGAGAACTTCCGCGCCACTCAGCACCATCTGTTGATGGCCTTGATCGGCCTGGCCTGTGTCGGTGTGGCACTGGCGGCACTGTTGGGCTTTTGGGTCTCGCGTATCGGCCTCAAGCCGCTGGGCAAACTTTCGGATGAAGCGCAAAAACTCGCACCGCCCAAACTCTCCGGGCGCCTGCAGTTGTCGCCCTTGCCGCCGGAGCTGAGCCAGTTCGTCAACTCATTCAACTCCACCCTGGATCGGGTGGAACAGGCGTATTCGCGCCTGGAGTCGTTCAATGCCGATGTGGCCCACGAACTGCGCTCGCCGCTGACCAACCTGATCGGCCAGACCCAAGTGGCGCTCACCCGTGGTCGTTCGGCCGAGCATTACTTCGAGGTGCTGCAATCGAACCTCGAAGAGCTGGAACGCCTGCGCTCGATCATCAATGACATGCTGTTCCTGGCCAGCGCCGACCAGGGCAGCAAGGCCACCAAACTGATCGAAAGCTCCCTGGCCGATGAAGTCGCCACCACCCTCGACTACCTGGACTTCATCCTCGAGGACGCCCAAGTCAAAGTGCGCGTACACGGAGATGCCTTGGTGCACATCGAAAAAGCCCACCTGCGCCGCGCGCTGATCAACCTGCTGAGCAATGCGGTGCAGCACACTGCGCCGGGGCAGATCATCGAAGTGAGCATTGAGGTGCAGGAGCAGTGGGTGGCGATCGGGGTGACCAACCCCGGCGATGAGATCGCCCGTGAGCATTTGCCGCGCTTGTTTGAACGCTTCTACCGGGTGGACGCGTCGCGCAGTAACAGCGGCGCAAATCATGGGCTGGGGCTGGCGATCGTCAAAGCGATTGCATTGATGCACGGCGGTGATGTGTTTGTGCGCAGTGAGGGCGGTGGCAATACTTTTGGCATTACCTTGCCGGTCTGACTCACCAGAACACATCGATCCAGTGTGGGCCAGCTCCCACACAAGCCAGATCCCACTTAGCCAGCTTCCCCACTGGATCTCAAGGGTCTGACTGTTGCGGTTTGGGCAACAGTCATTATCTTGTTACACTCTATATCGCACCGCTCACCTGCGTTACTTTGACGCACCGATGAGCGCGACGGCAAGGCAGCTTCCCGCTCACCCGAATTTCCCTCGACTTATTTCCAGGGCTCTACACTGGGAATCTGTTTAAAGCCGCTGACTTCAGCGGCTTTTTTTTGCCGTAAAAAAAGGCCAGGCACACCCCCACGACATTGGCCGTTTTCGATTGACCAAAGGAGCTAAACCGGTGAAGAACTCGCTGACGTTCACCCCGTTATTCCTCGCGATTGCAGCAACGATCGTCCCCCTTGCCCACGCGGCAGACTCGACCCCCGCTGACGGTTTCGTCGAAGGCTCAAGCCTGAAGATCAACACCCGCAACTACTACATGAACCGCGACCGCCGCGACACTCACACCGATGACAGCAAAGAATGGGGCCAGGGTTTCATCGGCACATTCGAATCCGGCTACACCCAAGGCACCGTCGGCTTTGGCCTGGACCTCAATGCCATGCTCGGCCTCAAGCTCGACGGCGGCGGTGGCACTGACGGTTCCAGCATCCTCCCTTACGGCAGCGGCAACGGCAAAGCGCCTGGCTCGTTCTCCACCGCCGGTGGCACCTTGAAAATGCGCGCCTTCGACACCGAACTCAAAGCCGGCGACCTGTTCCTCAACAACCCGGTGATCGCCGGCGGCATGACCCGCATGTTGCCGCAGACGTTCCGGGGTGTGAGCCTGGCCAACCACAGCTTCGATGGCTGGATGTTCGAAGGTGGCCAGGCCAGCTTTACCAAACTCTACAACCAGAGCGGCCACCGACGCATCGGCACCAGCTACGGCACCCTGCCCGCCAACGCCGACAGCCAGCACCTGAACTGGGCCGGTGTGTCCTTCAGCGGCGTCCCGGGCCTGACCAGCAACCTGTACGCCTCCGAACTCAAGGATGTATGGCACCAGTACTACTACGACCTGGACTACACCTACGCGCTGAACGATCTTGTCAGCCTCAACCCAGGCCTGCACTACTACCACACCCAGGACACCGGCCAGTCGTTGCTCGGCAGCATCGACAACAACACCTACAGCCTGCATTTCACCGTAGGTGTTGGTCACCACAGCGTCACCGCCGCGTACCAGCGGGTCAACGGCAACACGCCGTTCGACTACATCACCCAGGGCGACAGCGTGTACCTGGACAATTCCCAGCAATACTCGGACTTCAACGGCCCCAACGAGCGCTCGTGGAAGCTCAAGTACGCCTACGACTTTGCAGGCCTCGGCATGCCCGGGCTGACGTCCGCCGTGTCGTATATCAGCGGCAAGACCGACCTGACCAAGGTCGACCCCAACAGCCGCGGCTACAGCGCCTGGTACAGCGCCGACGGCAAAGACGCCAAGCACTGGGAACGCGACATCGACGTGAAGTACGTGGTGCAAGGCGGCAAAGCCAAGGACCTGGCCGTGCGCCTGCAATGGGCAACCAATCGCGGTGGCAATGGCTACTCGGCGGTGGACCGGGATGTGGATGAATATCGCGTGATTGTGGATTACCCGATCAACGTGTTTTAGGCATAAATCTGCCAGACGATGAATAGCTGATGTGGGAGCTGGCTTGTGTGGGAGCTGGCTTGCCTGCGATAGCATCGCTGCGGTGTTATAGATGTACCGAGGTGTCTGCATCGCAGGCAAGCCAGCTCCCACCAAACCTGCGTTTGCCTACTACGCTATTGGCATCCTCGAAGCAGAAGTACGCCCGATGAGCCCAAGTCTCAACCGACCCACCCGTCGCCCGGAACGCTTGTTGATTCTGGGCAGTTGCCTGACGGTCTTTGTGATCGTGGCGATCGTCACCGCGCTGCTGATTCGCGAACATGCCAACACCTTGCAGACCGCCAAGCGCACCGCCAATAACATCACCCAACTGATCGACGCCGATGTGCTGCGTAACGTCGAACTCTATGACATGGCCCTCAAGGGCCTGATCGCCGCCACCGAACGCAGCGACCTGCAGGGTGTGTCCGCCAGTATCCGCCATCTGGTGCTGTTCGATCGCTCTGCCGCTGCACCCTTCAAGGGCGACATTCTGCTGCTGGACCCCAGTGGTGAAGTGATCGCCGACTCCTCGCTGCTCACCCCCAAGATCGGTAACTTCGCTGATCGCGACTATTTTCAGGCACACCGCAGAAACCCCGACCTGGGGCTGTATATCAGCCGCCCATTCCTGGCCCGTTGCGTGTGTGATGACCAGTGGCGCATCGCATTCAGCCGCCGCGTGTCATCGCCGGACGGGCGCTTCCTGGGCGTGGCGGTGGCCTCGATGCGCCTGTCGTACTTCCAACAGTTGTTCAGCGGCCTGAACATCGGAAGCAACGGCACCATCAACCTGATCAACCACCAAGGCATCCTGCTGGCGCAACAACCGCTGCTGGAAGTGGACATGATCGACAAGGACTTGAGCCAGCGCCCCAATGTCGCGCGCATGCTGCGTGAACGCGATGGCAGCTTTCGGGGCGTCTCCAGCGTCGACAACCAGCCACGGCTCTATAGTTTCTCGAATGTGGGCAGCTTGCCCTTAATTGTCGCGGTGGCGTTGTCCAGCGATGAAATCTTTGCCCCATGGCGGCGTGCCGCGTGGCTGGTCAGCATGGCCACGGGCGTGTTGTGCATCGGCCTGTTGTGGCTGACCTGGATGCTGAGCAAGGAACTGCGTCGCCGTCATCGTGCCGAACAAGTGCTGTCAGAACTGGCAGCCACCGACGCCCTCACCGGCCTTGCCAACCGCCGTACCCTGGACCAGCGCCTGCGCCTGGAATGGGACCGCGCACAACGCTCAACCGAGCCGCTGAGCCTGCTGATGATCGACGTGGATCACTTCAAGGCCTTCAACGACCTGCATGGCCATCACGGCGGCGATGAGGCATTGCGCGCGGTTGCCCAAGTGATCGAAGACAACATCCGCCGCCCGGCTGACCTGGCAGCGCGCTACGGTGGCGAAGAGTTTGCAGTGGTGCTGCCCCATACCGACGCCAAGGGTGCCTGGTTGATTGCCGAACATATCCGCAGCAGCGTCGAGCATTTGCCACGGGTGGCCGGTGCCGACGGGCCTATTACAGTGAGTATCGGCATGAGCACCTGGCAAAAGCGCAGCCGCATGGCACTTGAGGACTTGCTGCTCAATGCTGATCAGGCGCTGTATGAGGCCAAGCACACCGGGCGCAACCGCATTGTGGAGGCTGCGGCCCGCTAGGTGATCGTTCCCACGCTCCGCGTGGGAATGCCTCTTCTGACGCTCTGCGTCAGGCTTCGGGACGCGGAGCGTCCAGGGCTGCATTCCCACGCGGAGCGTGGGAACGATCGGCATAAAAAAAGGCCACCCGAAGGTGGCCTTTCAAAACTAAAGAAAGAGAGTTGTTACTTACACCGCCGCAACGGGACGCATGTAAGAGATCGGTGCGGTGCTGGCATCTTCGAAGGTCACGACTTCCCAAGCGTCTGTCTGCTCAATCAACTTGCGCAGCAGCTGGTTGTTAAGGGCGTGGCCCGACTTGAAGCCTTTGAACTCGCCTATCAGGCTATTGCCCAGCAGGTAGAGGTCACCGATTGCATCGAGGATCTTGTGCTTCACGAATTCGTCTTCATAGCGAAGGCCGTCTTCGTTCAGTACACCATCCGCGTCGACCACAATGGCGTTTTCAACGCTGCCGCCGAGTGCGAGGTTGTGCTTGCGCAGGTACTCGATGTCACTCATGAAACCAAAGGTACGGGCGCGGCTGACTTCTTTTACGAACGAAGTGCTGGAAAAATCCACGCTTGCACTTTGGGTGCGGTCACGGAATACCGGGTGATCGAAATCGATCTCAAAGCTCACTTTAAAGCCTTCGAACGGGACGAAGGTGGCGCGCTTGTCGCCGTCTTCTACTGTCACTTCCCGCAGAATGCGAATGAACTTCTTGGCTGCGTCCTGTTCTTCCAGGCCGGCAGATTGAATCAAGAATACGAAGGGTCCAGCGCTGCCATCCATGATGGGGACTTCGGACGCGGAGAGCTCGACGTAGGCGTTATCGATGCCCAGGCCAGCCATGGCCGAGAGCAAGTGCTCCACCGTGTCCACTTTGACGTCACCGTTGACCAACGTGGTCGACATCGTGGTTTCGCCAACATTTTCCGCGCGAGCAGGAATCTGCACCACAGGGTCCAGGTCGGCACGAACAAACACGATGCCGGTGTCGACAGGTGCGGGCTTGAGGGTCAGGTATACCTTCTCCCCGGAGTGCAGACCTACACCTGTGGCACGGATAATATTCTTCAGGGTGCGTTGTTTAATCATGGCTTGGACCGCTTCAGCGCAAATTGCGAACTGGTATCAACAAAGGCTGGCGATAATAACAGACCAGACCTTTGCTGAACACCAATCACCTTCATAGCCCTGATACATTCCATTAATCGGCCTGACGACGCAGGAATGCCGGGATGTCCAGGTAGTCCAGGTCATCTTGCGGATTCGGGCTACGGGACGCCGCAGCACCGGCCTGAGCCTGGTTGCGCATCACGGTCGGACGGTCCAGGTCACGATAGTTCACAGACGGCAGTTCCTGGCGCGCAGGCGCTGGAGCGGCAGCTTGCTGGCTGGCGTGGCTGTTGTGGCCGGTGTGAACGGTATTGTCGATGACCTTTACAGGCTTCTCGATTTTTGCGCCCAGGCCGGTGGCAACCACGGTCACGTGCAGTTCGTCGCGCATGTCCGGGTCGATAACGGTACCGACTTTGACCATCGCGTGCTCGGAAGCGAAGGCTTCGATGATGCTACCCACGTCGGAGTACTCACCCAGGGACAGGTCAGGACCGGCGGTGATGTTCACCAGGATGCCGCGTGCACCTTGCAGGTTCACGTCTTCGAGCAACGGGTTGCGGATCGCCGCTTCAGTGGCTTCGCGTGCACGGTTCGGACCGCTGGCGCAGCCAGTGCCCATCATCGCCATGCCCATTTCGCTCATCACGGTACGCACGTCGGCAAAGTCGACGTTGATCATGCCTGGGCGCTTGATGATGTCGGAGATACCGCGAACGGCCCCGGCCAGTACATCGTCAGCCTTGGCAAATGCGGACAGCAGGCTTGCGTCCTTGCCCAGGATGGTCAGCAGCTTCTCGTTGGGGATGGTGATCAACGAGTCGACGCTTTCAGACAGCAGACGGATACCTTCGTCAGCGATCTGCATACGCTTGCGACCTTCGAACGGGAACGGACGCGTCACGACAGCAACGGTCAGAATCCCCATTTCCTTGGCCACTTCGGCAATGATCGGAGCAGCACCGGTACCGGTACCGCCGCCCATGCCGGTGGTGATGAACACCATGTTGGTGCCTTGCAGCACTTCAGCAATACGCTCGCGGTCTTCCAGCGCGGCTTGACGGCCGACTTCCGGGTTGGCGCCAGCGCCGAGGCCCTTGGTCACGGCTGTGCCCAATTGCAGGATGGTCCGCGCGCCGATGCTTTTCAGCGCCTGGGCATCAGTGTTGGCGCAGATGAATTCAACGCCTTCAATGTTGCTCTTGACCATGTGATTGACAGCGTTGCCGCCGCCACCGCCAACACCGATTACTTTGATAACCGGGCTTGCGGGGATGTTGTCTACGAGTTCGAACATGTTCCCTCTCCTTTCGTTTTCTCTAGTTTTTTCGCCTACTACTTACTGCGGTGTTGCGGTAAATCTTTAGAAATTGCCTTTTACCCAAGCCTGCAACCGCTCGAACAACGGCGCTTTGGCTTCATCGTCGCCGCCACGGTAGCTGTCACGGATGCTCGGGCCCGACAGGGAAATGCCGTCGGTCTGCTTTTGCAGCCCGTACAACAGCAAGCCCACGCCGGTGGAATAAATCGGGTTGCGCACCACGTCGCCCAGGCCTTTGACGCCATGGGGCACGCCCAGGCGCACTGGCATATGGAAGATTTCCTCGGCCAGTTCGACCGCGCCTTCCATCTTCGAGGTGCCACCGGTCAGCACGATGCCGGCCGGGATCAAATCTTCGTAGCCGCTGCGGCGCAGTTCAGCCTGGATCAGGGTGAACAGCTCGTCGTAGCGTGGTTCGACCACTTCGGCCAGGGCCTGGCGCGACAGTTCGCGCGGTGGACGGTCGCCCACGCTCGGCACCTTGATGGTTTCACCGGCACCGGCCAGTTTGGCCAGGGCGCAGGCGTAGCGGATCTTGATTTCTTCGGCGTACTGGGTCGGTGTACGCAACGCCATGGCGATGTCGTTGGTGACCTGGTCGCCCGCAATCGGGATCACGGCGGTGTGACGGATCGCACCTTCGGTGAAGATCGCGATGTCGGTGGTGCCACCGCCGATGTCGACCAGGCACACGCCCAGCTCTTTTTCGTCGTCGGTGAGTACTGAGTAGGCCGAGGCCAACTGCTCAAGAATGATGTCGTCGATTTCCAGGCCGCAGCGGCGCACGCATTTTTCAATGTTCTGTGCGGCGTTGACGGCACAGGTCACCACGTGAACCTTGGCTTCCAGGCGCACGCCCGACATGCCCAGCGGCTCACGTACGCCTTCCTGGTTATCGATCACGTAGTCCTGCGGCAAGGTGTGCAGCACGCGCTGGTCAGCCGGGATCGCCACGGCCTGGGCGGCGTCGAGTACGCGTTCAAGGTCGGCAGAGCTGACTTCACGATCACGGATCGCCACGATGCCGTGGGAATTCAGGCTACGGATATGGTTGCCGGCCACGCCGACGAACGCCGAGTGAATCCGGCAACCGGCCATCAGCTGCGCTTCTTCAATGGCGCGCTGGATCGACTGCACGGTGGACTCGATGTTCACCACCACGCCCTTCTTCAGGCCCCGGGACGGATGCGTGCCGATACCGACGATTTCGATCACACCGTCTTCCCCGACCTCGCCGACCAGCGCCACCACCTTGGAGGTGCCGATATCGAGACCGACGATCATTTTTCCGCTTTGCACGTTTGCCATGGGTCCTGCCTCTTCTTAATTCTTCGCGACAGCGGGTTTGGCTGTCGTCGGCGCAGCTGGTTCACGCCAGCCGACGGCCAGGCCGTTGGCGTAACGCAGGTCGACGCTCGCAATGTTCGTAATCTGTTCTTTCAAGGTCTTGTCATAGATGGCAATAAAGCGGCGCATCTTTTCCACCAAGCGGTCGCGTCCCAGCAACAACTCGATGCCCGGGCCGGAACTGCCTGCCCCGGTGGTCAAAAACCAGCTGCCCCGCTCACGCAATTCCAGGCGTGCGATGGAGAAACCCAATGGCCGCAGCATCTGGCTCAGCGCCTGGTACTGCTGCATCACTTGTTGCTGCGCCCGCTGCGGCCCGAACAGCTGCGGCAGGTGCTCATAGTTGGCCACTTCACGCGGCGCAAACGCCTGGCCCTGGTTGTTCAACAGCGCGCCATCACCCCAACGGGCCACGGGCAGTTGTTCTTCCAGACGGATCGTCACCTGGTCCGGCCATACACGGCGGACTTCGGCGTGAGCGATCCACGGCATCTGTTCCAGTTCTGCGCGCATACCCGCCAGGTCGATGGTAAAGAAGCTCGCCGCCAGGTACGGGCCGATGCGCTGCTGTACCGCTTGCTGGCTGATGTAGCTCAAGTCGCCCTGCACGCTGATCTTGGTGATCGGCCGGTCGGCATACGGCAACAAGCGTTGTGCGCCCTCGTAAGTGCCGAAGCCCAACGCCACCAGCAACACCGGCCAGAACAGCGCTTTAAGAAAACCAAAGTTGGCTTTCGGCAGGCGCGCCGACATCGGCTCTTTAGCCACCATTCGGCTGGCACCTCGAGGCACCGGCTTGCGGCTGGGCACTGGAGGTTGCTGATGACGAAGCGATGCGCCGTTCATGGGGTTAGCCTCTTGGCTCAATGCTTGCGGCCAGGATCGCCAGCACTAACTGCTGGAAGTCCAGACCGGCAGCACGGGCTGCCATAGGTACCAGGCTGTGGTCGGTCATGCCGGGAGCGGTGTTGACTTCAAGGAACCAGAAATTCCCTTGGTCATCCTGCATCACGTCTGCCCGCGCCCAACCGGCGATACCCAGTGCCTCACAGGCTTTCGCCGTGAGGTCCATCAATTCCTGTTCCTTGGTTGCGTCGAGGCCACACGGGATCCGGTACTGAGTATCGGAAGCCACGTACTTGGCGTCGTAGTCGTAAAAGGTGTGGGGCGTGCCCAATGCGATAGGTGGCAATACCTGGCCACGCAGGGTGGCGATGGTGTACTCGGGACCCTGGATCCACTGTTCCACCAACACTTGCGAATCGTAGGTACTTGCCGCTTTCCATGCGTCGATCAATTCGGCGGCCGAGTTCACTTTGGCCATGCCGATACTGGAGCCTTCATGGGCAGGTTTGACGATCAAAGGCAGGCCCAGTTCCTTGGCTGCAGAAATACAATCGTCTTCGCTGCACAGCACGCTGTGACGTGGGGTTGGAATACCCAGGCTGTGCCACACCTGCTTGGTGCGCAACTTGTCCATGGCCAGTGCCGAAGCGAGGATTCCGCTGCCGGTGTAAGGGATGCCAGCGCACTCGAGCAAGCCTTGCATGCTGCCGTCTTCACCGCCACGGCCGTGCAGGATGATGAAGGCACGGTCGATCTTCTCGGCCTGCAAGCGGGCAAGGAAATCATCGCCCACATCGATACCGAATGCGTTTACGCCGGCGCTTTGCAGCGCTTCCAGTACAGCATTGCCGGACTTGAGCGAGACTTCGCGCTCAGCGCTCTTGCCGCCGAACAATACCGCTACGCGGCCGAAGTCGGCAGGCGTGATGGTCGAGAACAGGGTGTCGTAATGCGTGATCATTTCGACTTCCCCTTTGCAGCCGCAAACAGCGGGCTGGCGAGCAGCTTGGGCGCAAGGCCACCGATATCACCGGCGCCCTGGCACAGCAGGATGTCACCGGCACGCAGCAGCGGCTTGACGATCGGCGCCAGGTCCACACCGCGCTCGATGTAGATTGGGTCCAACTGGCCACGCTGACGGATGCTGTTGCACAGCTTGCGGCTGTCGGCGCCCGGAATCGGCTCTTCACCGGCCGGGTAGACTTCCATCAGCAGCAGCACGTTGGCATCGGCCAATACATTCACAAAGTCGTCGTACAGGTCGCGGGTGCGGCTGTAGCGATGCGGCTGGTAAACCATCACCAGACGGCGCTCCGGCCAGCCACCGCGCACGGCTTTAATAACGGCTGCAACTTCAGTTGGGTGGTGACCGTAGTCGTCCACCAGCATCACGTCGCCGCCTTCTACCGGCAGTTGACCGTAGACCTGGAAGCGCCGGCCGACACCGGCAAAGCGCGACAGGCCTTCGACGATGGCTTCATCGCTGACGCCTTCATCGGAAGCAATGCAAATGGTCGCCAGCGAGTTCAATACGTTGTGGTTGCCCGGCATGTTCACCGATACGTCCAACGGCTCGCGGTCAGGGCGCAGCACGGTGAAGAAGGTTTGCATGCCTTCCTGGCGCACATTGATCGCGCGCACGTCGGCGTCTTCGCTGAAGCCGTAGGTCACGGTTGGGCGTTTGACCGATGGCAGAATCTCACGCACCACCGGATCGTCCAGGCACACCACGGCCAAACCGTAGAACGGCAGGTTGTGCAGGAACTCGACGAAGGTTTTCTTCAACTTGTTGAAGTCACCGTCGTAGGTGGCCATGTGGTCTTCGTCGATGTTGGTCACCACAGCGACCAGCGGCTGCAGGTGCAGGAAGCTCGCATCACTTTCATCGGCTTCGGCGATCAGGTAACGGCTGGTGCCGAGCTGGGCATTGGTGCCGGCTGCATTCAGGCGACCACCAATCACGAAGGTCGGGTCCAGGCCACCGGCGGCGAACACCGAGGCGATCAAGCTGGTGGTGGTGGTTTTGCCGTGTGTACCGGCCACGGCGATACCGTGGCGATAGCGCATCAGCTCGGCCAGCATCTCGGCGCGCGGCACCACTGGAATACGGCGCTCAAGGGCGGTGGCCACTTCCGGGTTGGAGGTGTTCACGGCGCTGGACACTACCAGCACGTCAGCCTCGGCGGCGTTCTCGGCGCGGTGGCCGATAAAGATCTGTGCGCCGAAGGTTTTCAGGCGATCGGTCACCGGCGACTCTTTCAAGTCCGAGCCGGATACCTGATAACCCAGGTTCAGCAGCACTTCGGCAATCCCGCACATGCCCACGCCGCCGATGCCGACGAAGTGGATACGACGGATGCGGCGCATTTCGGGCTGCGGCATGGCTTTCTGATTCTCAACCATGGGCCACCTCCAGGCAGATATCGACCACGGTGCGGGTTGCGTCAGGTTTAGCCAGGCGGCTTGCGGTGCTCGCCATGCTGTTGAGTCGTTCCGGTTGCATCAAAACCTCGGTCAGGCGTGCGGCCAAATCGGCGGCGCCAGTCGTTCTTTGCGGCAGCAGGAAGGCAGCGCCCTCCCCGGCCAAATATTCGGCGTTGCGGGTCTGGTGATCGTCGATGGCGTGGGGCAAAGGCACCAGCAAGGACGGCAGACCGGCGGCGGCCAATTCACTGACGGTCAGCGCACCAGCGCGACAGACCACCAGGTCGGCCCAGCCATAGGCATGGGCCATGTCTTTGATAAAAGGCTGTACGTTCGCCTCGACACCGGCCTCGCGATAGCGGGCAGCGGTGATTTCATCGTGGTTTTTACCGGCCTGGTGGAACACTTCGGGACGCAGGTCCACGGGCAGCAGCGCCAAGGCTTCGGGCAGCAATTTGTTCAACGGCTCCGCGCCCAGGCTTCCGCCCAGGATCAGCAAGTGTGGCTTACGGCCCTCCAGCGCCTGACGGGCAATGGCCATGAACAGTTCGGTGCGCACCGGGTTGCCGGTGGTACGCAACTTGTCCGAGGCGCCAAAGGTCTTCGGGAACGCCTCGCACACTCGGCTGGCCAACGGCACCAACAGGCGGTTGGCAGTACCGGCAACGGCGTTCTGTTCGTGCACGATCACCGGTACGCCAGCGAGCTTGGCGGCCACACCACCAGGGCCAGTCACATAACCACCAAAGCCCAGCACGCACACCGGCTTCAACTCACGAATCACTTTGCGCGCCTGCCACACCGCCTTGAGCAACACGAACGGCGCCTTGAGCAGGGACAACTTACCCTTGCCACGCAAACCAGTGACGTTGATCAAGTGCAGCGGCAAGCCGGCATTCGGGACCAATTCGTTTTCGATGCCACGTGGCGTACCGAGCCAATGCACGGTGTAGCCACGGTTCTGGAATTCGCGCGCGCAAGCCAGGGCCGGGAACACATGGCCCCCGGTGCCGCCTGCCATGATCAGCACGTTAGCGCCCATGGTCCGGCTCCTCGGCAAAATCGCTCTCGCTGAATTCCATCTCTTCGCTGCCCAGGTGGGTGCGACTCTCCCACTCGATGCGCAGCAGCAAGCCCAGGCACACGCAGCAGATGACCAACGAGCTGCCGCCGTAGCTGAGAAACGGCAGGGTCAAACCCTTGGTCGGCAAGCGACCGATGTTTACCCCGATGTTGATCAGCACCTGACCAATCCACAAAAACGCCAAGCCGTAGGCGACATAAGCTGCGAAAAACTGCTTGGCTTTCTCGGCCCAAAGACCGATGTAAAGCGCCCGTACGCAGACGAACATGAACAGTGCAACGGTGCACAGCGAACCCACGGCACCGAGTTCTTCGGCCAGCACGGAGAACACGAAGTCGGTATGCGCTTCCGGCAGGTAAAACTGCTTCTGCACGCTATTGCCCAGCCCAACACCCAGCCATCCGCCGCGACCAAAGGCGATCAGCGCCTGGGTCAACTGGTAGCCGGAGCCGAACTGATCGGACCAGGGGTCGGTAAAGGTAATCAGGCGCGCCATACGGTACGGTTGTGCTTCCACCAGCAGGTAAACCGCGACCACCGCCAGCACCACCATCATGGCGAACCGGAACAAGCCCACACCGCCGAGAAACAGCATCGCCGCCGCCGCGCCCATCATTACGACGGTGGCACCGAAGTCGGGCTCCATCAGCAACAGGCCAGCCATGGGCAGCAGCACGATGAACGGCTTGAAGAAGCCCATCCAGCTTTCGCGTACTTCTTTCTGGCGACGGACCAGGTAACCGGCGAGGTAGATCACCACGAACACCTTGGCGATTTCCGACGGCTGCACGTTAAACGCGCCGAAGCCGATCCAGCGCATCGAACCGTTCACCTCACGGCCGATGCCGGGCAGGATCACCATGATCAACAAACCAAACGCGCCGATCAGCATCAGCCAACCCAGGCGCTGCCAGGTAGCGATGGGGATCATCATGGTGACGATGCAGGCGCCGAGACCGATCACCAGGTACACCAGGTGACGGATCATCATGTACAGGGTGTTGCCCGACTGCACTGCGGCCACTTCCGAGGACGCCGAAGTGATCATGACCAACCCCAGGCCCAGCAGCGCCAGGCAGCCGGCGAGCATCGGGAAGTCGAGGTCGATACCGCGACCGGTGATGATCGGCGATGGGTACGGCTTGATAATATTTCTGAAATTCATGCCAAGGCCTCCACGGCGCGTGCGAACAGCTGGCCGCGCTCTTCGTAGTTCTTGAACATGTCGAAACTGGCGCACGCCGGCGACAGCAACACCGCATCCCCCGGCTGGGCCAGGGCTTTGCATTGGGCAATCGCATCGTCCAGCGAGGTGGCGCGTACCTGCGGTACTGCGTCGCCCAACGCGGCGGCGATCAAGTCCGAGTCACGGCCGATCAGCACCACGGCGCGGCAATGTGCAGCCACCGGGCCTTTAAGGTCTTTGAAGTCGGCACCCTTGCCGTCGCCACCGGCGATCAGCACAAGCTTGCCGTCGATATCAGCGCCGAGCCCTTCGATGGCAGCCAGTGCGGCACCCACGTTGGTGGCCTTGGAATCGTTGTAGTAGCTCACGCCATTGAGGTCGCGCACCCACTGGCAGCGATGCTCGAGGCCGCCGAAGGTGCGCAGGCTCGACAGCATCGCATCAAATGGCAGGCCGACGGCGTGACCCAACGCCAGGGCCGCCAATGCATTGGATTGGTTGTGCGCGCCACGGATTTTCAATTCACGTACCGGCATCAGGTTCTGGAATTCGAAGGCCAGGTATTTCTCGCCGTTCTCTTCGCGAATGCCGAAGGCTTTGAAATCCGGTTTGCCCAGGCCAAAGGTCCAGCAGGGCATGCCTTCGCCCATCAGCGGACGGCTCAGGGCATCTTGGCGGTTGACCACAAATTGCCTGGCACCACGGAAAATCCGGTGCTTGGCCAGGTGGTACGCCGGCAGGCCGCTGTAGCGGTCCATGTGGTCTTCACTCACGTTCAACACGGTGGCGACTTCAGCCCCCAGATCGTGGGTGGTTTCGAGCTGGAAGCTCGATAGTTCCATCACGTACAACTCGATGTCGTCGCTGAGCAGGTCCAGCGCTGGCGTGCCGAGGTTACCGCCCACGGCCACGCGCTTGCCGGCCGCAGCCGCCATCTCGCCGACCAGGGTGGTCACGGTGCTTTTCGCGTTGGAGCCGCTGATGGCCACGATCGGTGCCTTCGCATAGCGCGCAAACAGGTCGATGTCGCCGGACAGCTTCACGCCACGCGCCGCTGCCGCTTGCAGGGCCGGTGTCGCCAAGGCCAGGCCGGGGCTCACGTAGAGCTCGTCGGCACGGCACAGAAACTCGACATCCAGCTCGCCACAACGCACTTCCACGTGCGGGTAGTCACGGCGCAGCGTGACCAGCTCCGGTGGATTTTCCCGCGTATCGGCCACGGCAAACGACGTGCCCCGGTTCGCCAGGAAGCGAACCAGGGACATGCCGCTCTTGCCGAGGCCGACAACGATGCGGAAGTGGTCTGAAGCGATCAGGGACACTCGTTTCTACCTCAGTTTCAGGGTGGCAAGGCCGACCAGTACCAGAATCACGGTGATGATCCAGAAACGGACAATCACACGCGGCTCTGGCCAGCCCTTGAGTTCAAAGTGGTGGTGAATCGGCGCCATACGGAACACGCGGCGCCCGGTCAATTTGAAGGAGGCCACCTGGATGACCACCGACAGGGTTTCCATCACGAACACACCGCCCATGATGAACAACACGATTTCCTGGCGGACGATCACCGCGATGGTGCCCAAGGCTGCGCCCAGCGCCAGCGCGCCGACGTCGCCCATGAAGACTTGTGCGGGATAGGTGTTGAACCACAGGAAGCCCAGGCCGGCACCGATCAGGGCGCCGCAGAACACGATCAACTCACCTGCGCCCGGCACATACGGGATCAGCAGGTATTCAGCGAATTTCACGTTACCCGACAGGTAGCAGAAGATACCGAGCGCACCGCCGACCATCACGGTCGGCATGATTGCCAGACCGTCGAGGCCATCAGTCAGGTTCACCGCGTTGCTGGAGCCGACGATCACGAAGTAGGTCAGCACCACAAAGCCAACGCCCAGTGGAATGCTGGCGTCCTTGAGCATCGGAATGATCAAGGTGGTTTCGACGGCGCTTGGCGCGGTCATGTACAGGAAGATCGCGGCGCCAAGGCCAAACACCGACTGCCAGAAGTACTTCCAGCGGCTGGGCAAACCCTTGGAGTTTTTCTCGATCACTTTGCGGTAGTCATCGACCCAGCCGATCGCGCCGAACAACAGGGTCACCAGCAGCACCGTCCAGACGTAGCGGTTATGCAGGTCGGCCCACAGCAAGGTGCTGATGCCGATGGAAGACAGGATCAGCGCACCGCCCATGGTCGGGGTGCCGGATTTGGACAGGTGCGACTGCGGGCCGTCATTACGAACCGATTGACCAATTTGCAGGTTCTGCAGGGTGCGGATCATCCACGGCCCCAGGAACAGCGACAAAGACAGCGCAGTCAGCACACCCAGGATCCCGCGCAGGGTCAGGTACTGAAAGACCGCGAAGCCTTTGTGGAACTGTTGCAGATACTCAGCCAGCAGCAGCAGCATTAATGTTTCTCCGTACTTGAGCCACACAAGGCCGCGACGACGTTTTCCATCACCGCGCTGCGCGATCCCTTGATCAAAATGGTTGTGTGTTTGTCGTGTTCAGCCGCCACCAGTGCCTGGATCAGCTCGGCCTGGGTAGCGAAATGCCGCGCACCGAGGCCGAAGGCGTCAACGGCGTGGGCCATGTTCGGGCCAACGGCGTAAAGCGCGTCGACTTTACCGCTCGCGTAGGCGCCGACTTCACGGTGGGACTGCTCGGCCCAGTCGCCCAATTCGGCGATATCGCCCAGCACCAGCACCTTGCGCCCGGCGAAGCTTTTAAGCAGGTCAATAGCGGCGCAGACGGAGGACTGGTTGGCGTTGTAGGTGTCATCAATCACACGCATGCCATTGGTCGCCAGTTGTGCCACGGTGCGGCCTTTGACTGGCTGCACCGCGCCCAGGCCGGTGGCGATACCGAACAGTGATACGCCCAGGGCGGAGGCGGCAGCGGCGGCGGCCAAGGCATTGGCGACGTTATGGTTGCCCAGCAGGTTCAGTTGCACGTGCTCGCTGCCTTGCGGTGTGTGCAAGGTGAAGGACGGGCAACCACGGGCGTCGACGGTGATGTCGGCTGCGTGGAAATCAGCCGCCGCGTTGAGCACGGCAAACGTCAGCACCTTGCGACCGGCGGCGCGCACACGCCAGGTCTCGAAGGCTTTGTCGTCAAGGTTCAATACTGCGGTGCCCGAGGCATCGAGGCCTTCGAGGATTTCGCCCTTGGCTTCGACGATTTTTTCCGGGCCACCGAACTCGCCCACGTGGGCGGTGCCGGCATTGTTGATAATTGCCACGTGAGGCTTGGTCAGCGCCACGGTGTAAGCAATTTCGCCGACGCGCGAAGCGCCCAGCTCGATTACCGCCGCGGTGTGTTCCGGGGCCAGTTCGAGCAGGGTCAATGGAGCGCCGAAATCATTGTTCAGGTTGCCACGGGTGGCGAGCACCGGCCCGCGTGTGCGCAGCACGCCGGCAAGCAGTTCCTTGACCGTGGTTTTGCCGCTGGAGCCAGTGATGGCGGCAACGGGCTTATCAAATGCGGCGCGGTTCAGCGCGCCCAACAGCCCGAGGGCCAGGCGGGTATCGGCGACCAGCAATTGCGGCAGCGTCGAGTCCGTGACTTCACGCTGCACCAAGGCACCCACGGCACCTTTGGCGGCTACTTCGTTCAGGTAGTCGTGCCCATCGAAACGTGGGCCGGCCAGTGCAATAAACAGTTGCCCCGGCTTGATGTTGCGACTGTCGATACTGACGCCGTCGAAGCTGCAATCGCTCGACACTACACGGGCCGACAAGGCCTGGGTCAGTTCGCTGAACTTCATCGCTTTAAGCATGGGCGACCTCCCAGGCAGTCAGGGCGTGATCAGCCTCGACCAGATCGGAGAAGGCATGGCGTTCGCCGTTGATTTCCTGGTAGTCCTCGTGACCTTTACCAGCCAGTACCACCACGTCCTCAGCACTGGCGCTGGCGATCAGCTGGGCAATGGCGGCGCCGCGACCGGCAACGAAGGTGGCCTTGGTGGCGTCTTTAAAGCCGACACGGATGTCGTCGAAAATCTGGTTCGGGTCTTCGCTGCGTGGGTTGTCGTCGGTCACGAGCACGCCATCGGCCAGGCGCTCGACGATTTCAGCCATCAGCGGGCGCTTGCCGCGATCACGGTCACCGCCGCAGCCGAACAGGCAGAGCAATTTGCCCTTGGCGTGTGGGCGCAGGGCTTCGAGGACTTTTTCCAGCGCGTCCGGCGTGTGGGCGTAATCGACCACCACCAGTGGCTGAGAGCCGCCACCCAAACGCTGCATACGGCCGGCCGGGCCTTCGAGTTTGGGCAGCACGCGCAGGATTTCGTCCAGGGCGTAATCCAGGCCAAGCAATGCGCCAACAGCCGCGAGCACGTTGCTCAGGTTGAAACGCCCAAGCAAGGTGCTGCGCAAGTGGTGTTCGCCCTGGGGCGTGATCAGCGTGGCGAGCACGCCTTCGTCATTAAATTGGGCTTCACGGCAATACAGATACGCGCTGGAATCTTCCAGGCTGTAGGTGATCAGGCGTGCTTCGCTGTCTTCGGCAGCCAGTTGGCGGCCGAATGCGTCATCCAGGTTTACCACCCGGCACTTCAGGTCATTCCAGGCGAACAGCTTGGCCTTGGCGGCGGCGTACGCCTCCATGGTGCCGTGGTAGTCGAGGTGGTCGCGAGACAGGTTGGTCATTACCGCCACGTCAAACGCCAAGGCAGTCACACGGCCCTGGTCCAGACCGTGGGATGACACTTCCATGGCAACCGCCTTGGCACCGGCCTTTTTCAGGTCGGCCAGGGTCGCTTGCACGGCGATCGGGTTCGGCGTGGTGTGCAGGCCGCTTTGCAGCGCACCGTAAAAACCCGTGCCCAGGGTACCGACAATGCCGCAATGCTGGCCCAGCAGGTCGAGTGCCTGCGCAACCAATTGGGTCACGCTGGTCTTGCCATTGGTGCCAGTCACACCGATCAGGTTCAACTGACGGCTCGGGTCACCATAAAAACGCCCGGCGATGTCCGACAGTTGCGCGGCCAGGCCCTTGACCGGAATCAAGGGCACGTCGGTGATCGGCAGCACGGTGGCGCCTTCCACTTCATAAGCCACGGCGGCCGCGCCTCGTTGCAGGGCATCGGCGATATGTGCACGGCCATCGAGCTTGCCGCCGGGCACCGCCAGGAACAGATCACCGGCGCGTACATTACGGCTGTCCAGGCTCAATTCACGAATCAGCAGATCGCGTCCGGCGTGGGCAAAAATCTTGTTCAGGCTAAGAGACATCAGCCGCGCCCTCCATTGGCTTTGACAGCTGCGGCCGGTGGTCCTGCGTTCGCTTGTTGAGTCGGCGGCAGGTTGTCCGGCGTAATATTCATCAGGCGCAGGGTGCCGGACATCACTTTGCTGAATACCGGAGCCGACACCAGGCCACCGAAGTAGCCGGCCTTGCTCGGTTCATCAATCACTACGACGATGGCGTAGCGCGGATCGCTCATCGGACCGAAGCCGGCGAACAGCGAGCGGTAAGAGTTTTCGGCGTAGCCCTTGGTGCCGACCGAGGTTTTACGTGCAGTACCGGACTTGCCGGCCACGTGATAAGCCGGCACCTGTGCCCGGAACACACCGCGCGGGGCTTCGATCACTTGTTGCAGCATGCCTTGTATGGTCTTGGCGACTTTTTCCGGGATTACCTGGGTGGCTTTCGGCGCTTCGTCGACGTGGATCAAGCTCAGTGGAACCATACGGCCATTATTGGCCAATACAGAGAAAGCATGGGCCAGCTGGATCGCGGTTACCGACAGGCCGTAGCCGTAGGAGAGCGTGGCAGTCTCGGCTTTTTTCCAGTCGCGGTAGTTCGGCAGGTTGCCCACGCGCTCGCCTGGGAAATCCAGGCCGGTGGGTTGGCCCAAGCCGATTTTTTGCGCCAGGTGATAGATGGTTTCGCCGCCGATATCGAAGGCGACCTTACTCATGCCGACGTTACTGGAGTTGATCAGGATGCCTGTCAAATCCAACACCGGCCCTTCGCTGCGGGACACGTCACGAATGGTGTATTTGCCCAACTGCAAGGTGCCTGGGTAAACCTCGACCTTGTCGCTCGGCTTCCAGCGCCCGGTTTCCAGGGCGGCACTCATGGAAATGGCTTTCATGGTCGAACCCGGCTCGAACACGTCGATCATGGCGCGGTTACGCATCATCGCCGGTTGCAGGTTGCGACGGTTGTTCGGGTTGTAGGTCGGCTGGTTGACCATGGCGAGGATCTCGCCGGTCTTGACGTCCATGATCACCAGGCTACCGGCCTTGGCGCCGTTCTCGATGATCGCGTTACGCAGCTCGCGGTTGGCCAGGTACTGCAGACGCAGGTCAATCGACAACGCCAAGGGCTTACCGGCCTTGGCGTTTTTGGTCACCTGGACATCTTTAATCAGTCTGCCGCGTCGATCCTTGATGACCTGCCGTTTGCCGGGCACGCCGGCCAGCCATTCGTCGTAGGCCAGCTCCACACCTTCACGGCCGTGGTCATCAATGTCGGTAAAGCCAACCATATGCGCGGTGGTTTCACCCGCCGGGTAGAAACGACGAAACTCCTCGATGCCATAGACACCGGGGACTTTAAGGTCGAGCACTTGCTGGCCCTGCTCAGGCGTCAGCCCACGCACCAGATAGATGAATTCCTTGTTGGCCTGGGCTTCCAGACGCTCGCTCAAGGCTTTAGGGTCCTGGCCCAGCGCGGCAGCCAGCTCAGGCCATTTGTCCTTGGCGGTTTGCAGCTCCTTGGCATTGGCCCACAGGGTGGTCACCGGCGTACTCACGGCCAGAGGTTCGCCGTTACGGTCGGTGATCAGGCCGCGGTGCGCAGGAATCGGGATATGCCGCAGGCTACGGGCATTACCCTCGCCGATCAGGAAGTCGCGGTCGATCACTTGCAGATCGATAATCCGCCATGCAATCGCGCCAGCCATCAAAGCCAAGATGCCGAGCATCAGGCGAAAGCGCCACGGGTAAAGTGCACCTTCAAGTTTCATCATGGCGCCACCATCCGCACTTCGGCCGCACCAGGAATGTGCATTTTCAGCTGTTCGGTGGCCAGCACTTCAATACGGCTATGGGCCGTCCAGGTGCTTTGCTCAAGGATCAACCGGCCCCATTCCGCCTGCGCTTTGTCACGCACGCTCAATTCCCCGTACAGGGTGTTAAGCAATTGACGGTTGTAGTGGGCGCTGTAAGACACCGCAATTGCGGACACCAGCACGCCGACAAACAACAGCAACATAAAGAAGCTGCCGCCCGGGAGGGGCTTGGCGAAAAGCTTGCTCACCGCAGCTTCTCCGCGACGCGCATAACGGCGCTACGGGAACGTGGGTTGGCCTTGAGTTCGGCTTCGGAGGCGAACTGCGCTTTGCCATGGATTTTGATTTTCGGCACAAAGGCTTCGAAACGCACCGGCAGGTTGCGCGGCAGGTTATCGGACTCGCCCTTGACCAGACGACGCATGAACAGTTTGACGATGCGGTCTTCCAGGGAGTGGAAGCTGATCACCACCAGGCGACCACCCACTTCCAAGGCATCCAGTGCGGCTTCGAGGCCGGCTTCCAGATCGCCCAGTTCGTTATTGACGTGAATGCGCAAACCCTGGAACGCACGGGTTGCCGGGTTCTTGCCCTTTTCCCACGCAGGGTTTGCGACCTTGAGCACTTCAGCCAGGTCGGCGGTGCGCTCGAACGGCTGGATTTCACGGCGCTCAACCACGGCACGGGCCATGCGGCCGGCGAAGCGTTCTTCGCCGTATTCCTTGAACACGCGGGTAATTTCTTCATGGGGCGCAGTGGCGATGAACTGCGCAGCGCTGATGCCACGAGTCGGGTCCATGCGCATGTCGAGAGGGCCGTCGTTCATGAAACTGAAGCCGCGCTCGGGGTCGTCAAGCTGTGGCGAAGATACGCCCAAGTCGAGCAAAACCCCGGCTACCTTACCTGCCATGCCGCGCTCGGCGACTTCGGCACCCAGCTCGGCAAAGCTGCGCTGCACAACGACAAAGCGGCCGTCTTCGGCCGCTAGCGCTTGCCCGGTGGCAATCGCTTGAGGGTCTTTGTCGAACCCGAGGAGTTTACCGTCGGAGCCGAGCTGGCTGAGTAACAACCGGCTGTGCCCGCCCCTGCCGAAGGTGCCATCCACATAGCAGCCATCCGCGCGTACGGCGAGAGCCTCAACGGCTTCGTCAAGCAGTACGGTGATGTGGTTAAAGCCGCTATCAATAGTCACAGGATCAAATCACGCAGTTCATCAGGCATAGCGCCCGGTTGTTGAATAGCAGCCAGGTCTGCTGCAGAAACAGCATCCCAGGCATCTTCGTCCCACAATTGGAACTTGTTCAGCTGGCCCACCAGCATTGCGCGCTTATCCAGCTTGGCGTACTCGCGCAAGCGCGGCGGCACCAGGAAACGACCACTGCCATCGAGTTCAAGGTCGACGGCATTACCGATCAGCAGACGCTGCAGGCGGCGGTTTTCTTCACGCAATGAAGGCAGAGCGCGCAACTTGGTTTCGATCAACTCCCACTCATCGAGGGGGTAAACACACAAACAAGGGTCAACGGCGTCAATCGTGATGATTAACTGGCCTGAACTTCGCGAAATGAGCTCGTCACGATACCGGCTCGGCATGGCGAGACGGCCTTTTGCATCGAGACTGATAGCGTTAGCTCCGCGAAACACAGATGCGCTTCTCCAAATTTTAGCGTTTTACGTTCAAAAAACCCACTTTGTGCCACTTTCCGCCACTTGCGCACACTATAGGAATGCGCCCACCACACCGTCAAGGCGCGGATTCAAGGAAAAGCCTTACAGAACGGAGATTTAGGAACGTAAAAGGAGGAGAAACGCGAGTTTGGCGATGTTTTTGACTCAGCAACCGCAAATAGCTCATGGAGCTACGGCTTAAAGTTAAAGTAATTTATTAAGAGTAAGATTTTTTTGGTATTACGAAGATGCATCTGCCAATGATTTGGCAGGGAGGGATTCTTGCGTTACTACCGGTTTTCTGCACGAGATTCGGGCAGAAGGAAAAAAGGTGGAGAGTCGATCTGTAAGCCGGGTTCTGTCTTGAACAGTCATTCGTCTACGATGGCCATCACTGGACATCTTTAGCAACCTACCCGGTCCCAGCGCGGGCCACGCCTTGGGACCCTATTTGGTCTTGCTCCAAGTGGGGTTTACCTAGCCACGAACTGTTGCCAGTCGTGCGGTGCGCTCTTACCGCACCTTTTCACCCTTACCGGCACCGAAGTGCTTAGGCGGTTATTTTCTGTGGCACTTTCCGTAGGCTCACGCCTCCCAGGCATTACCTGGCACTTCGCCCTATGGAGCCCGGACTTTCCTCCCCCCCCTAATTTTCATAGAGGGCAGCGACTGTCCAATCGACTCTCCGCCGCGCAGGTTAACGGCACGACGGCTTGAGGACAAGTATTAAAAGTGCAGCAATGCCATCACGTTCGGACGGGATACCGGCGTAACCCCGGAACTATTCGGCTTTCTGCTTATCCAGCGCGACTTGATACAGCACGTTCTTACGCAAGCCGGTAATTTCAGCCGCCAGGGCTGCCGCACGCTTCAGGGGCATTTCCTTAAGCAGCAGATCCAGGATGCGCATAGCCTCGCTGCCCACCGCATCTTCATTTTCCGGTGCGGTCCAGCCGGCCACCAGCACCACGCACTCACCGCGCTGCTGGTTGCTGTCGCCCTCAACGAACGCACGCAGTTCTTCCAACGGCAAACCTTTGAGGGTCTCGAAGGTTTTGGTCAGCTCCCGAGCCAACAGCGCCAGGCGTTCGCCGCCGAACACCAGCTCCATGTCCTGCAAGCACTCGAGAATGCGGTGCGGCGCCTCGTAAAAGATCAACGTACGCGGCTCTTCCTTTAACGCTTGCAGTCGCGCACGGCGCCCAACCGCCTTGGCGGGCAGGAAACCTTCGAAGATAAAACGGTCCGACGGCAACCCGGCGGCCGATAATGCCGCAATCAGCGCGCACGCTCCCGGAACTGGCACTACATTGATACCAGCGGCACGCGCCTGGCGAACCAGGTGATAGCCAGGGTCGGAAATCAACGGAGTGCCGGCATCCGAGATCAACGCCACATCGTCACCCGCCAGCAAGCGCGTGATAAAACGGCTGCCTTCTTCTCGCTCGTTATGCTCATGGCACGCGGCTAATGGCGTGCTGATGCCAAAATGCTGCATCAAACGCTGGGAGTGCCGCGTGTCTTCCGCCGCGATCAATTTTACGTCACGCAACACTTTCAGCGCCCGAGCACTGATGTCGTCCAGGTTGCCAATGGGCGTCGCCACGACAAAAAGCGAGCCTGCAGTGGAATTCAAAGGACCTGGAGCAGTCAAAACGCACACCTCGATGGTAAGGAAAAGTCGCATTGTAGCGCGTAGGCGCCCCGATAATATGCCCTCGAGGTCGGCCATCGATGCCGGCTCGCAACATTTACACGACCTAAATCGATGGTTTCACGCCAGTAACATCGCGCCTGGGCCAGTGCTTGGGTACAATTCCACGCTAATTTGATCGGTATCAGGAACACTTACATGATCGCTTGCCTGCGGCTGCTCTCCGCCCTCTGCCTCGCTGCCTTACTGGCCGCGTGCGCCAGCTCGCCCTCGTCCAGCCTTGGCGACCTCCCCCGGACCCCGGATGCCAGTATCGAGCAACTGCTCGAACAGGCCACCAAGGCCAGTACGCCAGAAAAGGCCGCGATGCTGCGCCTGAGTGCGGCAGACCTGGCCTACCACCAGAACAACCCTGGCCGCTCGTCGCAGATTCTTGCGCAGGTGCCCCTGGATGTCCTGAAGCCGGCCGCACAAGTCTTTGCCAGCACCCTGGCCGCGGAACTGGCCATGGCGCGCAACCAACCCAAAGCGGCTCTGGCCGCCCTGAACCACCCCAGCCTGCAAAGCCTGAAGGAGCTGCCGACTGACCAGCAGATCCGTACCGGCACCGTGCATGCTCGCGCCTATGAAGCCGATGGCCAGACTATGGCTGCCGCGCGTGAGCGGGTGGCCATGGCCCCGTTGCTGACGGGTGATGCCGCCAAGAGCAACCACGAAGCCATCTGGGCGCTGGTCGCCGCGCTGCCTGCAGAGCAACTGCAAGCCAGCGGCAACCCGACCCTCGACGGCTGGATCACCCTGGCCCAGGCAATCAAAGGCGCCGGCACCCTGGAACAACAGCAAGCCGCCATTGATACCTGGCGCGCGCAGAACCCAGGCCACCCGGCGGCAGTCAACCTGCCGACCCCGCTGACCAAGCTCAAGGAGCTGGCCAGCCAGCCGTTGACCAAAATCGCGTTGCTGCTGCCGCAGGAAGGCCCTTTGGCGGCGGTCGGCAAGGCGCTGCGTGAAGGCTTCATGGCGGCGCACTTCCAGGCTGAACAAGCCGGGCAGAAGCCGCCGGTGATCGAGTTCTATGACAGCTCGCGCCTGACCTCCCTCGACGACTTCTACGCCAAGGCCCAGGCTGCCGGCGTGCAACTGGTAGTCGGCCCGCTGGAGAAACCACTGGTCAAGCAGCTCGCCTCCCGCGGGCAATTGCCGATCACCACCCTGGGCCTGAACTACAGCGAACTTAACGAAAACCCGCCGCAACTGTTCCAGTTCGGCCTGGCCGCTGAAGACGAAGCCCGCGAAGTCTCGCGTCGCGCCCGTGCCGACGGCCTGCACCGCGCCGCCGCCATGGTGCCGCGTGGCGAATGGGGTGAGCGCGTCTATAAAGCCTTCCGTCAGGACTGGGAAGCCAACGGCGGCACCGTGGTTGGCGTTGAGTACGTCGATCAGCCGGTGGCCCTCGCCCAGCAGATTGCTGACCTGTTCCAACTGCGTAAAAGCGAAGGCCGCGCCAAGAGCCTGCAAAGCACCGTCGGCACCGACGTCGCCGCGCAACCTTCGCGCCGCCAGGACATCGAGTTCATCTTCCTGGCTGTGACGCCGCAACTGGCCCAGCAGATCAAACCGACACTTAACTTCCAGTACGCCGGTGATGTGCCTGTGTATGCGACGTCCCACGTGTTCAGCGCCAGCGGCGACAAAAACCAGTACCTGGACATGACCAACGTGATGTTCTGCGAAACCCCGTGGCTGCTCAACACCACCGACCCGCTGCGCAACCAGGTTGCCGCGCAATGGCCACAGGCCAATGGCAGCCTTGGCCGCCTGTATGCGATGGGCGTGGACGCCTACCGCCTGGCACCGCGCCTGGGCCAACTCAAGGCACTGCCGGACACTCGCGTTGACGGCCTGTCGGGCAACCTGGGTATCGGCGCCTACCAGCGTGTTGACCGCCAGATGCCATGGGCGAAGTTCGTCGGCGGCGAGATTCAACGCCTGCCGGACACCCCGCGCTGATGCTCGAGCGGTCCAGCGCACAAAGCGGCAAGGACGCCGAACTGCAAGCTCTGAACTATCTGCAACAACAGGGTCTGCGCCTTCTGGCGCAGAACTGGTTATGTAAACGCGGTGAGCTTGATCTGGTCATGCTTGACGGCGATACAGTAGTATTCGTCGAAGTCCGCTACAGAAAACACGCACAATGGGGTGGCGCGCTCGCCAGTATCGATGGGCGCAAGCGTCAGAAGCTGATACTCGCCGCGCAGTTTTTCCTGCAAAAAGAGCATCGCTGGGCTGACAGCCCCTGCCGTTTCGATGTGGTTGCCATGGAAAGCACACCGGCAGGCCCAGCTGATTTGAACTGGCTCAAGAATGCCTTCGACAGCTGATTGCCCGGATATCTTCACCACACACTTTTGCTCTTTGCTTTGCGGGCTGCACATTTCTGTGCCAAACAGCCGCGCTACTTAAGGTCACACAGATGGACATGCAATCCCGAATTCGCCAGCTTTTCCAGGCCAGCATCGACACCAAGCAACAGGCGATGGACGTACTTGCACCGCACATCGAGCAAGCCAGTCAGGTCATGGTCAATGCCTTGCTCAACGAGGGCAAGATGCTTTCGTGCGGCAACGGCGGTTCGGCCGGTGATGCCCAGCACTTTTCCTCCGAGCTGCTCAACCGCTTCGAGCGCGAACGCCCGAGCCTGCCGGCCATCGCGCTGACCACCGACTCGTCGACGATCACTTCGATCGCCAACGACTACAGCTACAACGAAATCTTCTCCAAGCAGATCCGCGCCCTGGGCCAACCCGGCGATGTGTTGCTGGCTATTTCTACCAGCGGCAACTCGGCGAACATTATTCAAGCGATCCAGGCCGCACATGACCGCGAAATGATTGTCGTAGCCTTGACCGGGCGCGACGGCGGCGGCATGGCCTCACTGTTATTGCCTGAGGACGTGGAGATCCGTGTCCCGGCCAACGTCACTGCACGCATTCAAGAAGTCCACCTGCTGGCGATCCACTGCCTGTGCGATCTGATCGACAGCCAACTGTTCGGGAGTGAAGAATGACCGTTAACCGCCTCAGCCTTTTGGCCATTACGCTGTGCCTCGCCATCAGCGGGTGCAGCACGGCAATCACTGCGACACGTGACACACCCATTCAGGATGACCGGGGCACACGCACTTTTGGCAGCACCATCGACGATTCGCTGATCGAAACCAAGGTCAAGGTCAACGTCGCCAAGGCCGCTACCGACCTGGGCAACGGCGCCTCGCGCATTGTGGTCACCAGCTTCAACGGCGTGGTACTGCTGGCCGGGCAGACGCCGCGTGCCGACCTCAAGGCCCAGGCCGAACAAGCCGCCTCGACGGTCCAGCGGGTCAAGAAGGTCCACAACGAGCTGCAGGTCATGGACCCGATCACCCTGCTGGCCATCAGCAACGATGCGCTGCTGACCACCAAGATCAAGGCGCAGATGCTCACCGACAGCGGTGTACCCGGCTCGCGCATCAAGATCGTCACCGATAATGGCATCGTCTACATGATGGGCCTGCTGACCCAGGCAGAAGCCACCCGTGCCGCCAACCTGGTACAGGGCGTGTCCGGCGTGCAGAAGATCGTGAAAGTGTTCGAATACATCGACTGATGTAATCGCCAGCCACAAAAAAGGGCGCCGTGCATTGACTGCACGGCGCCCTTTTATTGCCCAGGGTTTACTGGTATTGCTGGTACGGGTTGCCCTGGAACTGGTTGTTCTGCTGCGGCGCCTGTTGTTGCTGCTGTTGACCAGGCTGGCCGTATTGCTGGCCGGGGATCGGGCCGAGGTTAACTTCTACACGACGGTTCTGGGCACGGCCATTCACATCGGCGTTGCTGGCAATCGGGTTATCCGGGCCGGCACCGCGGGCGCTCAGGTTGGTCGGGCTGACGCCTTGAGAGGTCAGGTAGTTGGCCACGCTCTGGGCACGACGCTGGGACAGGTCCATGTTCAACTGGCGGCTGCCCGTGCTGTCGGTGTAGCCGACAATCTGGATGGTGTTCTGGTTGAACTGCTTGAGGGAGTTGGCCAGGTTGTTGAGCGGCTGGTAAAAACTGCTGGCGATGGCGTCGGAGTTGGTCGCGAAGGTAATGTTACCCGGCATGATCAACTTGATCTGGTCACCCTGGCGCTGCACTTCAACACCGGTGTTGGCCATGCTTTCGCGCAGTTTCTTTTCCTGCTGGTCGGCGTAGTAGCCATAACCGGCGGCGCCCAGGCCTGCAATAGCACCACCGATCAGTGCGCCCTTGCCACGGTTGTTATGGTCGATGGCAGCACCCGCCAGCGCACCGGCCAGAGCACCCAGGCCGCCGTATTTGGCGGTTTTGCTGATACCCCCTTCGGAACCGTTGCTGGCCTGTCCCTGGCTGCCGCCATAAGGATTAGGTGAAGCGCAGCCGGACAACAGGGCTACAGCGGTAGCGACAACAAGCAGACGACGCGGAGTGAACATGAAGGGAGCTCCTACTTTTGCATTCTGTGGTGCAGAGGACATTGGCAATCGACCTGTGCGGAGTTTGGAACGCGACAAACGGTAAAAATTCCGTGGCCACGTCCCGAGCCAGAACAAAATACTGGCCCCTATCACCGCCAGGGAAACCGTAGCAGACGCAGGCTGAATGCGACCTGCGTTTTTTGCTACTGCGGTGCTTGAGAGAGAACAGCCCCCGCCCAGGAATTATTTCCAGGCGTACCCTCAAGCCCGCACAAACGGGTTCTCGCGCATCTCATCACCCAAACAGGTGTCCGGCCCATGCCCTGTCACCACGGTCGCGCCCTCATCCAGGGTGTACAACCGCTGCTTGATCGAGCGCACGATAGTCGCCTGGTCGCCACCCCACAGGTCGGTACGCCCCACGCCGCGCTTGAACAAGGTATCGCCGGCGATCAGCAGCTTGGCATCGGCAAACCAGAAGCTCATCGAACCCGGTGTGTGCCCCGGCGTATGCAGCGCCACCCCACAACCACACGCCAACTCCTCATCGTCCTCCAGCCAGCGGTCCGGCGACGGCACCGGCGTGTAGGGCACACGAAACATCTGGCATTGCATTTCCAGGTTATCCCAAAGAAATTGGTCTTCTTTGTGCAAATGCAGCGTGGCGCCGGTCTTCTCTTTCAACTGGCCGGACGCCAGGAAGTGATCCAAGTGGGCGTGGGTGTGGATAATGCTCACCACCTTGAGGCCCAGCGCATCGAGGCGCGCCAGGATCAGCTCGTGATTGCCGCCCGGGTCGACCACTATGGCTTTTTTGCTGATCGGATCGCCAATGATGGTGCAGTTGCACTGCAAAGGGCCGACGGGGAAGGTTTCGCGGATCAACGCAATCCCTGGGGCGTCCATATAGATTCCTTTGATTAAAATCATTTTTTAGCAGGCCATTATAAGACGAAGCGCATTGAGAATCTCAGCGCCCCCACACAGGTGTGTAGCACTGTTAGTATGCTCGTCTATTAGTTTCGCGCTCGCAGGACAGCCATTATTGATGCGCTGCAAGAACTGCCAGGGCCGCGTTGTTCAGTCAGAAGAGAGCCTATGAATCTCACAAAGCTAAGCCTGAAAAACTACCGCCGCTTTGACGAATTCGAAATCAGCTTCGATCCCGAACTGACGGTGATCGCGGCGCGCAACGGTCAAGGCAAGACATCCGTTCTAGAGGCTATCGTGGCTGCTCTAGGACCTTTCGTTGGCGCATTTGATCAGGGCGTATCCAAGCATATTGAGCGCACCGATGCGCGTTATGTAAGAGTTGGCGGGGGCTTCGAGAGCGAGCAACAATTTCCTGTTGTTATCAACGCCCAGTTGGGCGATCCAGAAGTGCATTGGCAGCGGGCCTTAAATGGCCCGAAAAGTCGCACGACCACCCGCGAAGCCGAACCACTGGCGGCATGGGGGCGAGCGCTTCAGACGATGCTGCGAAACACTTCAGAGGTTTCACTTCCGATCGTGCGCTACTACAGTTCCAGGCGACTGTGGGTAAGCCATAAAAATGTATCGAGTAAAGCGGTACTGACTGAAAGTCGTACCGCCGGTTATGAAGATTGCCTCTCTGTGTTCTCTACATTTGCTCAACTACAGGAATGGATGAGGAAAGCCACACTGGCAGCCCTGCAACAAAAACAGCAGCCTGGTTACGAGCACTCCAACTTGGAACCCCGCTTGCAAGGCATCAGAGATGCCGTAAACAACGTGATGGCCGAAGAGGGCTGGAGCGACTTCCATTACAGCCTGACATTTGAAGGGTTGTCCATGTCGCACCCAGATCACGCGGCCCTGCCACTCAGCTTGCTCAGTGATGGTGTGCGCGCCATGATTACATTGGTAGCTGATCTGGCATTACGCTGCGCTCGACTTAATGGGCACCTCAAAGAAAGAGCACCGCGTGAGACGACCGGCATCGTATTGATTGACGAAGTCGACCTGCACCTGCACCCCGCTTGGCAGCAACGTGTCATTGCCAGCTTGCGCAGCGCGTTTCCTAAAATACAGTTCATCGTGAGCACCCACAGCCCTCAGGTTCTCTCAACTGTAAAACGCGAAAACACTCGAATTGTTTACCAAAACGCTCAAGGACAGTGGCAGGCCGTATGCCCATCGCAAGAAGTCAAAGGCGTTGAAAGCGCAGTCGCACTCAACGACGTAATGGGTGTGAACCCGATTCCACCGGTAGAGGAGGCGCAATGGCTGGCCGACTACACCGCAAAAATTGAAAACGGCACCCATGAAGACGCCGACGGCTGCGCCCTACGCTCAAAGCTGCTGGATTTCTACGGTCCAAGAAACCTTGTCATGCTCGAGTCTGACAGGCTCATTCGCTTTCAAACATTCAAGTTGCGCAAACATTTGAACACGAAGGACTGATCGTCATGCTCAAACTGGATCGCGCCTCTATCAACGCCCCAGCCTGCTTGGCGGAATACGACTATCACACCCAAACTTGGGATGACTTTCGCGGTGCTTGTAAAAAACAGCTGCGTTTTGCCTTGGTTCAGTTACAGGGTATTCCCGGCATCACCACCGCAGAGGCGGCCGAATACGGTGTGCGTTGTGCCTATTGCGAAAGTGCTATTTACCACGAAGGCCACATCGAACATTTTCGTCGAAAAAGCCAAAAGCACCCTAATGGCTACCCAGAGTTGACGTTTGAATGGAGTAATTTTTTCCTCGCCTGCGGAGCCGACGAACATTGCGGGCACTATAAAGACCGACGCTCGGCCCCCCACTATGATGCTGACCAGCTCGTCAAACCGGACGAGCATGACCCTGAGTTCTACCTCTATTTCCACTCCTCCGGTGAGGTGCGTGCACGCAGCTCACTGAATGCTGAAGAGCAGCATCGTGCAGCAGAGACCATTCGTGTATTCGGCCTGGACAATGGAGCATTGATTGGCGCCCGGGCCAATGCCGTGCGCAGCTATCGGAAGATCAAGGATCAGGATATTGAAGAGTTGGCATCGTGGGATGAGGACGACCGTAATGAATACTTCCTCTACGAAATCGAAAGTACTCGCTGGCAACCTTACGCAACGACTATCAAACACTTTTTACTGGGCCACGCCTGATGCGCGTCTAGGCTACTAAGCTACTCCAGCGCCATGGAACCCGCACCGCAGCGTCGCATTTGGAGCAAGACGTATGGCCAATCCTCGGATCATCTGCGAACACTGCGATTGCGTGTACGAAAAGGTCACGCTCGCCAAACATCAAAAAGCCCTGTGCACCCGTTGCGCGGGCGTGTTGCAGCGCTACAACGGTTTGTCGGTGCAACAGCGCCTCGCGCTCACCGTTACCGCAGCCGTGTTGTGGACCTTTGCCAATTTCTATCCGGTGATGAGCATCAGCCTCAAAGGCTTGAAAAACAGCGCGACCCTGTGGGACTCGGTGATCGCACTGAGCCTGGGGCCGATCACTTTTATTGCGCTGGTGGCGGCGATCTCGATCATCATCGCGCCGGTGTTTCAGTTGCTCTTGCTGATGTGGGTGCTGAGTTTCGCCCTGGCCGGCAAGCGCTCGCCAGCGTTCAAACTGTGCATGCGCTGGCTGGAAGCCCTGAGGCCGTGGAGCATGCTCGAAGTCTGCCTGCTGGGCGCCATGGTCGCGGTGTTCAAGCTGGCCGGCATGCTCGACGTGATCCCCGGCACCGGCCTGTTCGCCCTCGCCGCCCTCGCCTTGCTGCTGATTCGCATCGCCGGGCGTGACGTACGCGACTTGTGGGACGCCGTATGAACTCACCACCGACCGCCCGTGAACTCAACCTGTGCCTGTGCCATACCTGCGGCCAGCCGTGCGACATGCGCGACGAACCCAGCGCGTGTGAACGCTGCGGCGCGCCGCTGCATCGGCGCAAACTCCACTCGCTGACCCGCACCTGGGCCTACATGCTCACGGCACTGGCGTTTTATATCCCGGCGAATTTATTGCCGGTGATGAACACCACCCTGCTTGGTTCCGGCGCGGACAGCACCATCATGAGCGGCGTGCTGGAGTTCTGGCAGCATGGTGCCTGGGACATTGCCCTGATCATCTTCATTGCCAGCATTGCGGTGCCGGGCATCAAGTTTCTCTCGCTGACCCTGTTGCTGGTCACCGTGCAGCGCAACAGCCAGTGGGCGCGCAAGGAGCGCTCGAAGCTGTTTCGGTTTGTGGAGCTGATCGGCTACTGGTCCATGCTCGATGTGATTGTGGTCGCGCTGGTGGCCGCGCTGGTGAAGTTCCAGGCGCTGGGCACCATCGAGCCGCGCCTGGGCATTTTGTTTTTTGGTCTGGTGGTGGTGTTCACCATGCTCGCGGCGATGAGTTTCGACCCGCGCCTGATCTGGGAAAACCCACACAACGAGGAGATCTCGGATGAGTTCACGCAACACTGACACCCCCGCCGGCTCACCGGCGATCAAGACGCGGCGCTTCAGCGTTTCGCTGGTGTGGATCGTGCCGATCGTGGCGGTGCTGGTGGGCATCTCGCTGGTGGTACACAGCGTGCTGCAACAGGGGCCGGTCATCGTCCTCAACTTCAAGACCGGCAACGGCCTGGTCGCCAATAAAACCGAAGTCAAATACCGCAACGTGGTGATCGGCCAAGTCTCGGATGTGGCCTTGAGCGATGACCAGAAAAGCGTCAACGCCACCATCAAGTTGGCCAAGCAGGCGGAAAGCTTCACCCGTGAAGACTCCAAGTTCTGGGTGGTGCGCCCACGCATCGGTGCCGGTGGCGTGTCGGGCATCGATACCCTGCTGTCCGGTGACTATATCGGTGCCGATATCGGCCAATCCGATACCCGCGCCAAACAGTTCAAGGGCCTGGAAAACCCGCCGCCTATCACCTATGGCGAGCCGGGCAAACGCTTCACGTTGCATACCCAGGGCCTGGGCTCCCTGGATATCGGCTCGCCGGTGTACTACCGCAAGATCCCGGTGGGCCAGGTGGTGGCCTACGAGCTGGATGACGATGGCAAGGGCGTGAAGATCGAGGTCTTTGTGCATGCGCCCAATGATGTGTACGTCACCGAAAACACGCGATTCTGGAATGCCAGCGGTATTGACCTGAGCGTCGGCGCCAATGGTTTCGCACTGAAAACCGAGTCCTTGTCATCGATGTTGGCCGGCGGCATCGCATTCCAGGCACCGCCCTACAGCCCCAACGACAAACCGGCCAGCGAAGATCACCCCTATGAACTGTTCGACGACCAGCAAAGCGCCCTCGCCCCGCCCAACGGTCAAGGGCAATACATGGCGCTGCGTTTTGATCAGGCATTGCGTGGGCTCAAGGTCGGCGCGCCGGTGGAATTTCTTGGTGTCGAGTTCGGCAAAGTGGTGTCGATCAACCTGGACTTCGATGCCAAAAAACGCAGTTTCCCGATCAACGTCGGCATCGTGATTTACCCGCAATTGCTCGGCGAAGCCAACACCAAGCTGCTCAAGGCCACCAACCATGACCCTAACGATGAAGCAGGCGGCGTGCGCCTGATCGGCACCTTTATCGAAAACGGCCTGCGCGCTCAGGCCCGCAGCGGCAACCTGCTGACCGGCCAGCTGTACATCGCCCTGGATTTTTTCCCGAAAGCCGACAAAGTCACGTTTGACCCGAACCTGCGCCCGGTCAACATTCCGACCATCCCCGGCAATCTGGAACAGTTGCAGGAGAAACTCGAAGGCATCGTCAACAAGGTCAACCAACTGCCGATGGAGCGCATCGCCGGCAACCTCGACGGCAGCCTGGTTGAGCTGCGCAAAAGCCTTGCCCAGCTCAACGCCAAGACCCTGCCTGGCGTGCAGAGCACCCTGGGCGACGTGAGCAAGACCTTGCAGTCGGCCAACTCAACCCTGGCCGAAGACTCGCCGCAGCGTGAACAACTGACCCAGACCCTGGATGAACTGGCGCGTATGTCGCGCTCCTTGCGCGAACTGTCGGACTACCTGGGCCGGCATCCGGAATCGCTGATTCGCGGTCGCCCCGACAGCGCCGCACCAACAGACCTGCAAGGGCCACCGCGCAAATGACCATTGGAGCCGCCATGAGCTTTCCCCTGAAAATCACCTTGGTCGCCGCGCTGGTGTTGCTCGCGGCCTGTCGCAGTGAGCCGATTGCGTTCCACACTCTCACCCCGGTGCACTGGAATAACAGCACTCAGGCACAGGCCAGCGATATCCGCATTGAAAGCATCAGCGTGCCGCCTCAGGTCGACCGCGCACAAATCGTGATTCGCCAGGGCGACAGTGGCGTGGCGATCCTGGAAACCCAATGGTGGGCCGCAACCCTGGCCGATGAGCTGAAAAGCGCGCTGGTGGATCAATTGGCCAACAGTCACGCCCGGCAGCCCCTGTCGTTGCGCGTTGAAGTGCAGCGATTTGACTCGGCGCCGGGCCAATACGCGCTGCTCGATGTGCGCTGGCGCCTGCGGTCCACAAGCGGGGGAGATGCCGCACCGCTGACTTGCCGCACCACCTTGCAGACACCCGCAGGCCCGAGCATTGATGACCTGGTGGTGGCGCATCAGAACAACCTCAAGCGCTTCGCGGCCTTGGTCAGCAAAACCGCCGACACGTCGCTGAAAGCGTGCCCGACTGCGCCGTAGCGAGACAGTCAGACCAGTGTGGGAGCTGGCTTGCCTGCGATAGCATCACCTAAGTTTGACTGATAGACCGAGGTGCCTGCATCGCAGGCAAGCCAGCTCCCACATAAGCCAGCTCCCACACACACCAGCTTCTACAGGAAAGCTGGCCCATTATCAGGCCAGCAGCCCCATCGACTTGGCACGGGCCACCGCTTGAGTCCGGCGCTCTACACCCAGTTTGCTGTTGATATGGCTGGCGTGGGTTTTCACCGTGTGCAGGGAGATAAACAACTGATTGCTGATTTCCTGGTTCGAACACCCCTGGGCGATCAGTTGCAGCACCGCCAGTTCGCGGACGCTGAGGGTTTCCTGGCCGGACGGTACTTGGGCGTCAGCTACAACCGGCAACAGCGCCAACAAACTCTGGTTCAGCAAGCCATGAGCCTCCCGGCCAAGCTGCTCACGCATCCAGTCCGGATAACTCTCCAGCAGCCGCTGAAAGGGTTGCAACGCCCCACCGGCGCCCGCCTCAAGGGCGCGAGCCAATACTTGCCGGGCCTGGTCTTGCTGCCCACACTCCAGCAGCAACTGCACCTGCTGGGTCAGGGCCATTAGGGCAATCATTTGCCGCCCACTGTTATGCGCTTGCTGAGCCAGCTCCTCGAGGCGTTGCAACGCGGCGGCCGGCTGATGACGGGTGGCGTCCAGCGCAGCCTGTTGCAGCTCGATATGTTGTGGCAAGTGCGGGTGAAATTCCGGCGCTGCTGCTGCGTGTTCACCGTTGTAGGTTTGCCCCAGCCGGGTCAACCAGGCATCTGCCAAGTCAGTGCGGCCTTGAGCCAGCCACAGCTCGCATTTGATCAGGGTGATCATCGCCAGGTAGTAGATCGGCGGCACATCCCAGATGTGCATCAAGCGCTCAGCTTCGGCAAGCTCGGCAAACGCTGTGGGAAAGTCCCCACGGCGCCCTTCAAAGCTGGCAATTACACAATGCCCGATCAGCACGCTGATATCCCGGCAGGCGCGGGCTTCGTTCAGACCCGCGCGTAAACGTACAAGGCCGGCCTCGGGCTGATAGCGCACCAGCAGCAGATAGCCCTCGTACAGCGACAACCGCGCGCGCACCGCGTACAGCCGCTGCGGCGCCAAGCCATGCAGACGTTGCAGCCCCTGGCGCACTTCGTCCAGGGAACGCAGGATTTCGCCCCGCGCCTGCAACACCCGCGCGCGATCGTAATGGGCCAACGCCTCGAACAGCGGGTTACCGACGCGCTGCGCCAGCTCCAGGGATTCACGATTCAGGCCACGGGCACGCCACAGGTCGGCATCGACGATTGCCAGGTTTGAGAGGGTCGACAGGCACATCAGGCGCTGGCCGTAACGTTTTTGCGGCAAGCTTTCCAACGCCTCGCTGCAGTAGCGCAGGGTCGACTCACGATCGCCTCGGCCTCGAGCGATAATCCCGCTCAGCGCCAGCCACTGTGCCAGCATCGACTTTTGCGCAGTGGCCGACGGTGCCGGCAGGAAGCGGCTGAGGTAGCCAGACAGTTCTTCGGCCGCATCCAGTTGGCAGGCCAGCCCCAATGCCCAACTGTAGAGCACGATCAAACGCGGCGTGCTGATCAGCAGGCTGTCGGGCAAGTCCATCTTCCAGCGCAGCAGCATGCCGACGTTCTGTTCGGCCAGCAGTTGCTCCTCCGACAGGTTCTGCACCAGGTTCGCCGCCACATCCAGGTGGCCGGCGCGCAACGCCTGTTCCACCGCTTCATCGATCAAGCCCTGGGTGTTGAACCAGCGGCAGGCACGCAGGTGCAGGCTGGCAATCGGCACGGTGGCACTGCTCGCACGGCGGGTACGCAGCAGGTCGGAAAACAGATGGTGGTAGCGATACCAGTGGCCCTGCTCATCGAGCGGCACCAGAAACACTTGGTGGGCCTGTAAATAACCGAGGATGTGCGCGCTGTCGTGGGCTTCGCGCACGGCGTCGCACAGCTCACTGCAAAAACGATCCTGAGGCGCAGTGTCGTAGAGGAAGGCTTGAACTTCTGCTGGCAGGCAATCAATGACTTCTTCGAGCAAGTAGTCGCGGATCAGCCCTTCGCCACCGTGCAAATGTTGCGGCAACGCGGCTTCATTGCCAGCTTCGGAAAGGGCCAGCAACCAGAAGCGCAGGCCAGCCACCCAGCCCTCGCTGCGACGAATCAGGTTGTCGAGGGCTTCGCCGCGCAACGAGCTGCTGTGCCTATCGAGTACGGCCAGCGATTCGTCGTGGGTCAGGCGCAGGTCTTGTTCGTGCAGCTCCAGCAGGTGGCGCGAGAGTCGCAGCCGCGCCAGGTGCCAGTCCGGGCGCTGGCGGCTGGTGACCAAAACCAGCAGCCCATCGGGTAAATGATTGAGGAAAAATTGCAGGCAGCGATCCAGCACCGGGCCTTGGGCCAGATGGTAGTCATCCAGCACCAGCAGCAAGGGCGCATGTGTGGACAGGTGCAACGTCAGCTCGTCGAGCAAGCCGTCGAGCCATTCTTCAAAGGCAAAGGGTTGGTGACGCTGACGCATTTTCAGCAGGCCCAGGGATTGGGCGCCGAGTTGCGGGAAGTATTGCTGCAAGCCGTCGAGCAAGCGCTCAAGGAAGCGGCCGGGGTCGTTATCCCGTGGGCTCAGGCCCAGCCACAGGCTTTGCCAATGCGCCGGCAGACTCTGACAAAACTCCACCGCCAACGAACTCTTGCCGAACCCGGCCGGGGCGCTTACCAGCAACAGTCGTCCCGCAAGGCCAGCACTCAGGCGTTCGCACAGGCGAGGGCGCAGCACGTAGCCGTCAGGCAGCGGTGGCCTGTAGAAACGCGCTTCCAGGGTCGGAATCACCGCGCTCGCAGGCCCTTGGATTCGGGACAGATCAGTCATCGCCGGGCTCTTGTAGAAGGCTGTTGTCGGCATTGCAGATGTCCGCAGACTAGCGGTAAAAGCGGCGGGTTTGTAGATCTTTGCGGCATTTGCCTGAAAAAGAACTGCGACAAAAAATATCCCCACATAAAAAAGCCCCGAACCAGTCGGGGCTTCACGCTGAGGGTGCGGCCTCAGTTAAAGCAGCTTAGCGAACCCCATCCTGGCGCAAGGCCGCCGGGGAGAAGTCTGCGGTGGAAGCGGTGAAACCGAAGTCATAGGCCTGTTTCTCTTCGTTCTTCATGCCCAGGGCCAGGTAGCGGCCGGACTGCAGGTCGTAGAGGGTTTCGATGGCGTACCACGGCACTTGCTTGTCGTAGTAGTTCTCGGCATGGGCTTCGGCGACGCGCCACAGTTGGCCACGACCGTCATAGTGGTCGATGACCGCCGCTTGCCAGGTGTCTTCGTCGATGAAGAAATCACGCTTGGCATAGATGTGGCGCTGGCCTTCCTTCAGGGTCGCAACCACGTGCCAGACGCGGCGCAGCTCGTAGCGGGCCAGGTCCTGGTTGATGTGGCCGGCCTTGATGATGTCGGCGTACTTGAGCTTCGGATCGTCGATCTTGTAGCTGTTGGAGGCAATGTAGATTTCTTTCTTGCCTTCGAGCTTCCAGTCGTAGCGATCCGGGGCACCGTTGTACATGTCGAGGTTGTCGGAGGTACGCAGGCCATCGGCGGCGGTACCTGGCCCGTCATAGGACACTTGCGGCGCCCGGCGCACACGGCGCTGGCCGGCGTTGTAGACCCACGCCGAACGCGGCTCTTTCACCTGGTCCAGGGTTTCGTGCACCAGCAGCACGCCACCGGCCAGACGCGCCGGTGCGGTGACTTGCTGCTTGAAGTAGAACAGCACGTTGCCCGGGTTTTTCGGGTCGTAGTCCTTCATTTTGTCGCGGAACACGAACTGATCGCGGAAGTACACCAGGCTGAACGAGCCATTGGTTTGCGGCGTGGCCTGGGTTACCAGGCGGGTCACGCTGCCACCGCGATAGCGGGTGATGTGGTTCCAGATAACTTCCACGCCGCTTTTCGGAATCGGGAACGGAATCGCGGTTTCGAAGTTTTCCAGGCCGTTGCCGCCGGACACCAGGTTGGTGCTGGTGGCGTTCTTCTTGATCGAGGCAAACACATCGGCCGGCACGGTAGCGCCGCGATGGGTCGGGTAGACCGGCATCTTGAAGGTGTCAGGGTAGCGCTTGAACATCGCGTACTGCCCCGGCGCCAACTTGTCTTTGTACTGCTCGACGTTCTGCGCGGTGATGGTGAACTGCGGCTGTTCGCTGGCATACGGGTTGGCCAGGAAGCCACGGGCATCCACGGCGCCGGCATTGGTAGGCAGCGGCGACCATTTAGGAATGGTGCCGGCCGCGTTACCGGCCATTTCAGCGCCCATCGGCGTCAGGGTCGTGCCCAACTTGGCGGCTTCATCCGCCGAGACTGCCGCCATGACGTTGCTCGCCAGGATCGACAGCCCAAGCACACCCACGTGCAACAGACTTTTAGTTATTTTCATGTTCTGGTTCTTCCTGAAAACAGACTGCTTAAAGAGGTTGTGCTTAGAAGTTCACGCCGGCGCTCAGCGCGATGAAGTCACGGTCATCCACGGTGGTGAACTTGCCACCAAAGAAGTTGGTGTAGTTGAGGCTGACGGTGTAGGTGTTCTGGTACTCGGCATCCACACCCAGGCTGACGGCCTTGCGACCTTCTTCAAAGTTGCCGCCAGGGCCAGGCGAATAACCTTTGACGTCATGGGACCAGGCCACGTTGGGCTTGAGGTTCACACCGGCAAACACATCCGGGTATTCCCAAATGGCCCGGGCGCGATAACCCCAGGACGTGGCGGTGGTGTAGCCGTCGTTGTTGCAATTGGTGTTCAGGCCGGACGCATTGGGCAGGCCTGCGCCGTTGGCTGTCGAATTGTTAAGCGCATTACAGAAGCCGCCGGGTAGCGTGCCAGGGCCGAAGACCGGATCACGGCCATAACGTGCCTGGTTTTTGCTCTCCAGGCCGCCCACATGGGTCACGCCGATTTCGCCCACGGTTGTCAGGCGAGAAGCGCCCATGACCTGGTCGAAGAAGTGCGTGAAGGTGGTCTGGAACTGGGTCACTTCCTTACGGTTGTAGCCGTGCAGGTCCTGGCCCGGTGTGCCCTTGAGCACCGATGCATTGCCAAAGCCCGGAATCGGCGTGACGCCCGCGTACAGGATATCGGTGGTGCTCAGTTGCACCGGCGCGTTTGGCCGGTAGCTCAATTCACCACTCCAGGCGGTGCCGGTAGGCAGCGTGGTGGAGAAGCTCAAGCCGTAGAGGCGGATATCTTCCGGGTACTCAACAAAGTACTGGGAGCTGCCTGCCACGATCAACGGACGCAAAGCCGCCAGCGGCCCCAACGGACGGGTGTAGGCCGAGTTTGGCGCGCCGGTGGCGCTGAAGATCGGCGCACGGCTGTGATAGTTCATGAAGTACGCACCGAACTCCGTGTCCAGCGGCTCGAAGTTGTAGTGCATGGCCACGCCGAACTGGCCGCTGTCGCGTGCATCACGGTCACCGCCGCGACGTACCAGCACACCTTCGTTGTTCACGTCCACGCCCAGGGCGTTAAGGGTGGGCAAGGCCGCGCCAGGGATGGTGGAGCGCTTGTTCAGCACCCGCAGGTTATTGCTGCAACCATCCGAGATGACGTCCGGCTGGGAGAAGAATGTGCCGCAGTTGTCGGTGACGGTCTGGTCCCACTCCAGCTGATAAAACGCTTCGGCCGAGAGGTTATCGGTCAGCGTCTGCGAGACGTAGAACATGTTGACCGGAATCAAGCCTTCCTTGATCTCGGCGCCCGGACGACGGAACGCGGACACGTCGATCGGGTTAATGGAGTTGATACCGCCACCAATGAAGGTGCTTTCACCCCAGCTCACCACCTGCTTGCCAAACCGCACGTTACCCGGCTGATCGGCGATGGTGTAGTTGTGGTAGATGAAGGCATCGAGGATCTGCCCACCGGAAGACTTGGCGCCCTCTTTGCGGTTGTTGTTGCTGACGTTCTTGAAGTCCAGGTCTTCGTTTTGCAGCGCGAAGTCATACCAGTACTTGCCACGCACAAAGATGCCGGTGTCGCCATATTTCAACTCAAGGTCATGGATACCCTTGAAGATCTTCGAGAAGGAGTCGCCCTTGTCGAAGTTCAAGTGGCCGTCATCGGAGGTCTGCGACAACCCCCTGCCACCGTTGTTGGCACCGATCAGGTCTTTATTGCGACCGGCAGTCGACCAGCTCGCCCCCACCGACAGGGATGAGTCGAAGCTGCCTTCGATTTCACCGATGTTGAAACTGACGCCGAATGCGGGCCCGGCGAGCGTAGAAGCGAGACTGACGGCCAGGGGCAGTCTTGCCCGGCGCCAGAACTGGTTTACTGAGGTCATCGACGCTACTCCATGTGCATTATTGTTATGGCAGTGAGTTCTTTCTTCTGGATGCATGTAACGGCCGGAATACAACGATCCCAATGCCGAACGGCAACCGGGCCCCCATGGCCCGCAGCGCAACATCCGTGAAAAACTCTGAGTGGGACTATAGCCAGCAGGGGGTAGCGCTTGATCCCTCTAAAGTGTGATTTGCATCACCAACCTGTCTGCCACAACCCTTTCGCCACGCCGACGAAGGCCGGCGGGGGAAGGATGGCTGAAAATTCTGAAATCACAAGTGAAGCCGCGAGTTAGAGCATTGCCGCGCCCGAACGGGCGCGGCGAAGGGGGTCAGAGCGTGGACAGGAACGTACTGTTGTTGGCCTGCCACTCGATGATGTCAACGCGGATACGTTTTTTGTCGAGTTTGCCGACACTGGTCTTGGGAATTTCAGTAACAACGGCGATCTGGCTTGGAATCGCCCACTTGCTCAAGTGCCCCAACTCCACGAACGGCTTGAGGTGCTCCTTAAGCTCTCGGGCACCTATCACATGGCCATCACGCACCACCAGCAACGCAAACGGGCGCTCGCCCCATTGCGGGTCGGCGATGCCCACCACCGCTACTTCGCGTACCGCCGGGTGACGGCTGACCAGATCTTCGAGGGCCAATGACGAAATCCACTCGCCGCCGGTCTTGATCACGTCCTTGATGCGGTCGCGAATATCGATCACGCCAAACGCGTCCAGGGTGGCCACGTCACCGGTGTGCATCCAGCCGCCTTCCCACAGTTCGGCGCCCTTTTGCGGTTCATTGAAATAACCTTCACTGAGCCACGGCGCACGCAGCACCAGTTCACCCTGGGACTCGCCGTCGGCGGGCAAAAAGTTGCCGTCGCCGTCGATAATTGCCGCTTCCACCAACGGCCCGGGCACGCCGGCCTTGATGCGGTAGGTGGTGCGCTCGTCTTCGGTGCCGGCCATCAACTCTTCGTTGAGATGGGCGCAGGACACCAGCGGCCCGGTTTCGGACATGCCATACGCGGCAGTCAGCTGAATGCCCCGCGCCTTGGACGCTTCATACAACGTGCGGTTGAGCGCGCTGCCGCCGATGACGATTTTCCAGCCGCCAAAATCCACGTTTTGGGCGGCCTTGGCGTTGAGCACCATTTGCAGGATGGTCGGCACACAGTGGGAGAAGGTGACCTTTTCTTTGCGCCACAGCTCCACCAGGTATTCCGGGTCGTAACGGCCGGGGTAGACCTGCTTCAAACCGAGCATGGTTGCCACATACGGCAAGCCCCAGGCGTGGACGTGGAACATCGGTGTGATCGGCATGTACACGTCGTTGGTGCCCAGCAGGCGCACGCTGTCGACACTGCCCATGATGGTGGCCACGCCCATGGTGTGCAGCACCAACTGGCGATGGGTGAAGTACACACCCTTGGGGTTGCCGGTGGTGCCGGTGGTGTAGAAGGTGGTGGCGACGGAGTTTTCGTCGAAGTCCTGGAAGTCGTACTTGGGGCTGGCGGCCGCCAGCAGGGTTTCGTACTCGCCGACCAGGTTCGGCAACTCGGCAGTCTTGGCGTCAGCGTCGGTGAGCAGCAAGGTCTTGTCGACGGTGGTCAGGTGCCCGGCAATCGCCTGGTAGAGCCCCACGAACTCGCTGTTGACCAGCACAAAGCGGTCCTCGGCGTGATTCATGGTGTAGAGAATCTGTTCCGGCGACAGGCGCACGTTGATGGTGTGGATCACCGCGCCGATCATCGGGATGGCGAACATGCACTCCAGGTAACGGTGGCTGTCCCAGTCCATCACTGCCACGGTGTCACCGGCCTTGACCCCGGCTTGGGTCAGCACATTGGCCAGGCGCGCGACCCGCTCGATCAGGGTCGGGTAGGTGTAACGCAGCTTGTCGCGGTAGATGATTTCCCGGGTCTTCTCGTAACGCGCCCCGGACATCAACAGGCGTTTGATCAACAACGGGTATTGGTAAGCGCCTTCGGCGGGCGGGATAACACGGGTCTGCAACATACGAATCCCTTATCTGACTGCACGGTCTTGGCTAAGACCTGCACTGTAGAGCGCTAATGTTTCAGCCAAATCAGCCAAAGGAATGATTTGCAGCGACCAATGAATGCTAGCTTTGCGCCACTACTGGAGCCTTATAGCGATTCCCTGTGGGAGCTGGCTTGCCTGCGATAGCGTCGCCTCGGTGCAACTGATACACCGAGGCGCCTGCATCGCGGGCAAGCCCGGCTCCCACAGTGGCCGTGTGTTACCCGTGTGGGTTTATTTCATGCTGGTAAACGCCAACTTCACACCAATGGCAATCAGCACCGCGCCCATGGTCCGGTCGAACCAATGCCCCATCCGCGCAAACCCGGCGCGCACGCGCTGCTGGCTGAACAGCATGGCCACCAGGCAGAACCACAACGCCGTCGCCACTGCCAGGTACACGCCATAACCGGCCTGGATCGCCAGTGGCGTGTGCGGGTTGATCACCACCGTGAACAGCGACAGGAAGAACAGCGTGGCCTTCGGGTTCAAACCATTGGTGACAAACCCTGCGGTAAACGCCCCGCGTGGGGTGCGCTCGCCGACTTCACGGTGCAACTCGCCCTCGGCGGGCGGCTTGGCCGGCTGCGCGCGCAAAGCCTTGAAGCCGATGTACAGCAGGTACGCAGCGGCGGCCCACTTCAGCGCGTTGAACAGCACAATGGACTGCGACACGATCAAGCCGATGCCGAGCAGCGAGTACCCCACGTGCAGGAAAATCGCCGAGCCCACGCCCAGCGCAGTCCAGGTGCCGGCGCGACGGCCATGGGTAACACTTTCACGCACCACCACGGCGAAATCCGGGCCGGGGCTGGCCACTGCCAACAAGTGAATCAGGGCTACGGTCAAAAACTCGGCGACGTACATGCTCACTCCATTAAGTAACTGATTATTTCATCTGATAGGCTCGGCAGATTACGCCTTCGAACCTCGTCGCAAAAGGTACAGTTGAGAATGAACAATCGCCGCGCCGTCTTCCTTGATCACCCGTCCCTGGACCTGGGCGACCTCGACCTCAGCGAGCTGCGCAACAGCTTCAGTGATTTGCAGCTGTTCACCGACACCACGCCACAAAATGTGCTTGAACGCGTGCAAGGCGCTCAGGTGGTGATCAGTAACAAGATCCCCCTCAACGCGCAAACCCTGGCGGCCTGCCCTGAGCTCAAGCTGATCCTGGTGTCGGCCACCGGCACCAACAACATCGACCTCGACGCCGCCCGCGCACACGGCATTACCGTGAGTAATTGCCACGGCTACGGCACGCCATCGGTGGCGCAACACACGATCATGCTGCTGCTCAACCTGGCGACGCGTCTGAAGGACTATCAACAGGATGTAACGGCAGGCAAATGGCAACAGGCCAAGCAGTTCTGCCTGCTGGACTACCCGATTGTCGAGCTGGAAGGCAAAACCCTCGGCCTGCTCGGCCATGGTGAACTGGGCGGCGCGGTGGCACGCCTGGCCGAAGCTTTTGGCATGCGCGTGGTGCTCGGCGCCATTCCCGGGCGCCCTGCCCGCGCCGACCGCGTGCCGCTGGATGAGCTGCTCGCACAGGTCGACGCGCTGACCTTGCACTGCCCGCTCAATGAACACACTCGCGACTTTATCGGCACCCGTGAACTGGCACTGCTCAAGCCGGGCGCGTTTATCGTCAACACCGCGCGTGGTGGTTTGATCAACGAGCAGGCGCTGGCAGATGCCTTGCGCAGCGGCCATTTGGGCGGCGCGGCCACCGACGTGCTGAGCGTGGAACCACCCGTGAATGGCAACCCGTTGCTGGCCGGCGACATTCCCCGCTTGATCGTCACCCCGCACAACGCCTGGGGCAGTCGCGAAGCGCGCCAGCGTATCGTTGGCCAACTGGCCGAAAACGCCCGAGGCTTTTTCAGCGGTGCCCCGCTGCGCGTCGTCAGTTGATAAACTGCGCCCCTTTTCAAGGAGCAGACTATGGATCCGCGCAGTGAAGTACTGCTTCGTCAGGCCGAACTTTTTCAAGGCAACCTGCTGCTGGTAGGTTTGCCCGCTGACGACTTGCTCGGCCGACTGCCCAATGCCCACGGCTGGAGCTGGCATGCCGGCGATCAGGCCGCACTGGATGCGCGCTTTCCCGAGCGCAGCCAGTTCGGCGTGAACGTGCCCGAACGCGGGTTTGATGCGGCAGTGATTTTCCTTCCAAAATCCAAAGACCTCACCGACTACCTGCTCAACGCCGTGGCCGCACGCTTGCCCGGTGCCGAGCTGTTTTTGGTCGGGGAGAAAAAGGGCGGCATCGAAAGTGCCGCCAAGCAGATGATTCCGTACGGCAAGCCGCGCAAGCTCGACAACGCGCGGCATTGCCAGCTGTGGCAAGTCACCGTGGCCAACGCCCCGCAAGCGGTCGAGCTGGAAAGCCTGGCGCAAGTCTTCGAGGTGCCGCTGGCCGAAGGGCCGCTGAAGGTGGTGAGCCTGCCCGGCGTGTTCAGCCATGGTCGCCTGGATCGCGGCACCGAGCTGCTGCTGGAGCACCTGGATAAGCTACCGAGCGGGCATCTGCTCGACTTTGGTTGCGGCGCCGGCGTGCTCGGGGCGGCGGTCAAGCGCCGTTACCCGCATAACAGCGTGACGATGCTCGATGTGGACGCCTTCGCCGCCGCCAGCAGCCGCCTGACTCTGGCGGCCAACGGTCTGGAAGCCGAGGTGTTGACCGGTGACGGTATCGACGCCGCGCCGATGGGTTTGAACGCGATTTTAAGCAACCCGCCGTTCCATGTCGGTGTACATACGGATTATTTCGCTACGGAAAACCTGCTGCGAAAAGCGGCGAAACACCTGGCAAAAGGTGGCGAACTTCGCTTGGTCGCCAACAGTTTCCTCAAGTATCAACCATTGATCGAAGAGCACCTGGGCGTGTGTGCGATCAAGGCCGAGGGCAATGGTTTTCGCATTTACCGTGCCAAACGCGGCTGAGGGCGATTTGAAAAAGAACGCTTGCCGAATGGGTTTTGCCTAGGCAGAATCCGCTCCGTCCTAGGGGAGTAGTCTCCCACGAGCGCCATGCTCGTCCGGCATACGTCAACATACTTGGTCAACAGACCATGGCGTATGCGACCCAGGAGTCCGCACAGACGGACCGGGGTTTGACAAGACCTATGACACGCACACCTTACCCGGGGCGGGAAGGCTGTACGTGTCATAGCCGTGTCGGCCCGCCCCTGGAAACCTACCTGATGCTGGATTCATTACTCGTTCCTACCGCAATCGTTGCCTTGGCCGAAATCGGCGACAAGACGCAACTGCTCGCGCTCATCCTTGCCGCACGCTTTCGCAAACCCTGGCCGATCATCGCCGGCATTGTCGCCGCGACCCTGGCCAACCATGCGGCCGCCGGTGCCGTGGGGGCCTGGTTCGGCAGTTTCTTCTCGGATGCGGTGTTGCACTGGATCCTCGCAGCGAGCTTCTGTGCCACCGCGCTGTGGACTTTGGTGCCGGACAAACTCGACGATGACGAAGCCAGTACCACGCGCAAGTTCGGGCCGTTCCTGACCACGCTGATTGCGTTCTTCCTCGCAGAAATCGGTGACAAGACCCAGATCGCCACGGTGATGCTGGCGGCGCAGTACCCGGAGTTGTGGCTGGTGATTATCGGCACCACGCTGGGCATGCTGATTGCCAACGTGCCGGTGGTATTGGCGGGGAATTTTGCGGCGGAAAAACTGCCGCTGACTTTGATTCGTCGACTGGCGGCTACGGCGTTTTTCGTCCTGGCGGTGGTGGCGGTGTACAAGGCCATGCAAAGCAGCGGCTGGATCTAAACCCGATGTAAACCTGTGGGAGCTGGCTTGCCTGCGATGGCATCACCTCGGTACACCTTACAAACCGAGTCGCCTGCATCGCGGGCAAGCCCGGCTCCCACACTGGACCGCGTTAACTCAGGACTTTTTGGCCTGCTGGTACAGCGGCATCACCTTCGGAATCGCCGCCTGCAACGAGGCGATTCGGCTGTCGGAGGCCGGGTGAGTGCTCATGAACTCGGGCGTCCCGCCCTGGGAAGCCTTGGCCATCTTGTTCCACAAGGTGATCGCGGCATTCGGGTTGTAGCCGGCGCGGGCCGAAAGCTCCAGGCCGATCAAGTCGGCTTCATTCTCGTTGCCGCGACTGTTGGGCAACGTCAGGCCGTATTTAACGGCAGCATCACCAATCGCCATACTGTCTTGGCCCAACCCCAACAAGGCTGAGGCGCCCTGCTTGGCCATTTCGATACCGTACGCTTTGGACATGGCCTCACGACTGTGCTCGCGCAAGGCGTGGGCGATTTCATGCCCCATCACCGCCGCCAACTCGTCATCGGTCAATTTGAGGTCGTCGATCAGCGCGCTGTATACGAATATCTTGCCGCCTGGCCCGCAGTTAGCGTTGATCTCGTCGCTTTTGATCAGGTTCACTTCCCATTGCCACTGCGCCGCGTCCGGGCGGAACGCCGGTACTTGCACGATCAAACGCTTGGCAATCGCTTGCACGCGCTTGGCGTTGGCACTCGTCTTGTCGACGACACCTTTGCTGCTCGCCTCGCCCAAGGTCTTTTGATAGGACTGGGCATACATCTGGTCGACTTCCTGACTCGACAACAGGCTGTACATATATTGCTTGCGCTCAACGCCAACGGCACCGCCACTGGTGGTGTTGACCACCTGGCAACCGGCCAGCAGCATCGCTGCACTGAGTACACTTACCACCAATGACTTTTTCATGACGCTCTCCCTGAAATCCTGGCGCGTATCCTAGGCGGTCATGTGTATCTGCGCCAGATACACACGACGTGTAACCACTAACTTTCAGATACATCCCACACCCCCACAGCGGCGGCGAACTGCCCGTTTGCGACATCTCGCACTATTTCGCCCGCCAAGCCTTAAGCCTCCAGTGCCCATGGCCGATACAAAAAGGCAGCCCACCTGCCCTGCGCCTGGAGCCTCCATGAAATTCAAGTCGATTCAGTTTTCTGTCGCCGCATTGACCGGGGCCATCGTGCTGAGTGTGGTCGCAGTGCTGGTGCTCTATGCAGTGTTTGCCGGTGCCCGCACCCAGGAGCTGGTGCAGGAGCGAACCCAGGCGCAATTTGAGCAGATCATCGAGCAGCGCCTCACCGCTTTGGCGCAAACCCAGGCCACGCTGATTCAGCGCGAACTGGAGGCACCACTGGTGACCGCCAAAGGCCTGGCCACCGCCAATGCCCTGCTGGCGATGAAAGACGCCAAGGGCGAACCCGCGCTGCAGGTCGGCCGCGAGCAATTGATCAACCTGCTGCATGAAACCGTGGTGCGCAACCCGAAAATCCTCGGCGCCTACATCGGCTGGGAGCCCAATGCCATCGACCATAACGACGCTGCCTACGTGAACACCACGATTGTCGGCATGGGCACCGACGGCCGTTTCCTGCCGTGGTGGTACCGCAACGCCGATGGCAGCCTGGGCCTGGATAAGCTCGCTGACGTCAACGATCAGAAGATCCTGTCCACCGGCGTGCGCGCCAGTGAGTACTACCTGTGCTCCAAAGAGAGCAAGAAGCCCTGCGCCATCGACCCGGCGCCTTATAAAGTCGGGAATGCGATGGTGATGCTCGCCTCGTTTATCGAACCGATCATGGTCGACGGCACGTTCCAGGGCATCGTCGGCGCCGACCTGTCGGTGAACTTCATCCAGGACATGCTCACCCGCGCCGACCAGAACCTGTACAACGGCGCCGGCGAACTGGCGCTGATCTCCAGCAACGGTCGCCTGGTGGCCTATACCAAGGACGCCAGCAAGCTTGGCGAAAAAGCCAGCGACCTGCTCGACAGCAACGAGCTGGCCAACCTCGGCCAGTTGAAAGTCGGCGAAGTGCGCTACGACATCGACAAGGAGCACGGGCATATCGAGCTGTTCCTGCCCTTCAACATCGGTCAGGCCGAAGCGCGCTGGACCTTGATGCTGCAACTGCCGCTGAGTGCGGTAATGGCCGACTCGCAGAAGCTGCAAAGCGACCTGCAAGCCCAGCGCAAGACCGACACCTTCGGCATGGCCATGGTCGGCCTGTTGATCGCCGGTATCGGTTTGCTGGTGATCTGGCTGGTGGGCCATGGCATCGCCCGCCCGCTCAAGCAAATGGTGGCCATGCTCAACGATATCGCCCAGGGCGAAGGCGACCTTACCCGCCGCCTCACCAGTGATCGCGCCGATGAGCTGGGCGCGATTGCCAACGGCTTTAATACCTTCCTGATCAAGTTGCAGGGCATGATCACTCAGGTGGTGAGTTCGGTGCAGAAGGTCAGCGACTCGTCAGAACACACCGCCGACATCGCGATTCGCACCAACCAGGGCGTGCATAAACAAATGGTCGAGATCGACCAGGTGGCCACCGCTGTGCACGAAATGACCGCCACTGCGCAAGACGTGGCACGCAACGCCACCCAGGCCGCGCAAGCCGCCAGCCATGCCGACCAGGCCGCAAGCCAAGGCATGCGTATTGTGCGCGACACGTCCACTTCCATCGGCGCGCTGGCTGAAGAAATCGGCAAGGCGGTCGGTGTGGTGCAAACCCTGGCCAAGGACAGCGAAAATATCAACGCGATCCTCACGGCGATTCGCGGGATTGCCGAGCAGACCAACCTGTTGGCGCTCAACGCCGCCATCGAAGCGGCCCGCGCCGGTGAGCAAGGGCGTGGCTTTGCGGTGGTGGCCGATGAGGTGCGCAACCTGGCGCAGAAAACCCAGAAGGCCACCGAAGAAATCCAGACCATGATCCAGCAGCTGCAACAAGGCACGCGGGATGTGGTGCGGGTGATGGAAGACAGCCAGAACCGTACCGACGAAAGCGTGCAGCACGCGGCGAAAGCGGCCGAAGCGCTGGAGACCATTACCCAGGCGGTGTCGGTGATCAACGACATGAACACGCAAATCGCCAGCGCGGCCGAAGAGCAGAGCGCCGTGGCCGAGGACATCAATCGCAATGTGATCAATATCGGCCAGGTGGCCAATGAGGTGGCGGGCGGTGCGGATGAGTCCAGCGCAGCGAGTGCGGATCTGACCAAGTTGGCGGAGCAGCAGCGGCGATTGATCAATCAGTTCAAGGTTTAAGGTTTTCGTAGGTTTTAAGGCTGCTATCGCAGGCAAGCCAGCTCCCACATGTTGAATGTATTCACAAATTCAAATGTGGGAGCTGGCTTGCCTGCGATGAGGCCAGCAAAGCCAACCTCAACCTGGGGTCAGACACTCCGGCCCATTCAACTTCGGATCATTGACCATATTGGCCAACACCCGCTCGCGCAACGCGGCAGGCTCGCTGGCCAACAAGCCCTGCAACACGTGCAGCGGCGTCTCAGGATTCAACCACGCCTCTTGCCCTGCCGCATCCAGAATCAACGGCCGCCGCTGACTCTGCGCGGCCTGGGTCACCACCGCCGTACTCAGCCACACCTGCTCCTGCACCGGATAAGCCTCCCAGATCGCCGCAAAAAACAGTGTCGAGCCTTCACCCGGCGTCAGCCAATACGGGCGTTTGCGCTGGGTGCCGCGCCATTCGTAGAAACCGTTGGCCGGCAGCAAACAGCGGCGCTGACGCAAGGCTTCGCGAAACATCGGTTGTTCGGCCAGGGTTTCGGCGCGCGCGTGGGCTGGCGTGCGCGAAAGGTCGGTGAGCCACGGTGGCGTGAGGCCCCAGCGCGCACGGGCCAGGGTGCGCTGGCCTTCGCTCAGGCGCTGGATCAGCACCGAATCATTCGGGGAGATGTTCCACTGGGCCTGCTGGTCGGCCGGGAAGCCCGGCAAGGCAGCAAAGGAAGGGTTCCAGCGAAACAGGGCATAACGTCCACACATGGGGCAACACGACTCTTGGGGTAAACCGACCGACAGCCTAACAGACCAACACGTCGGGGAAGCTGTCGGGTTCATCGCCGGGCATGGGTTGCGCGCCGTTATAGGCCGTAATCAATTCGCGGGCGTAGGCGGCCTGGTCGTTGTCGACTTCCAGGCCCAACAGGCCGAAGATCGGCAACTCGCCGGTCCCACCCAGCAAATGGCGCCCCACCAGGTGCGCCTCGATGCCTTCACTGGCAAGCATCTGTTGCAGCAGCTCGCCCTCCATCAGGTTTTCCGGTTCGTAGATTCGCTGCATGGGGTGTACCTGTTACTCGTTTTCGCTGCGCACGTTCAGCATCCATTCGTCATCATGCACCTGTAGCTCGAAAGTAATCGGCCGGCAGCACACCGGGCAATCCTCTATATATTGCTGATCGCCTCCCGACAGGTCCAGCAACGCCGTGACCACCTCTCCACAATAAGGACATTCGTACGACTCCTCTTCCATCGCGGTCTCCCAGGTGACTTGTGCGTATAATCGCCGGTCTATTTACAGGGCTATTCACGGCAGAGCCAATATTGCGGCCGCACCCTGATATTTCCTTTACTTACCCTAGCCGTTTCTAACAAGAGAGCATGATGGGCGAATTCGATACCATCCGACCTTACAACGACAGCGAAGTCCCGGCCGTGCTGGCGCGCCTGTTCAGTGACAAGGCCTTTCTGGACATCCTGACTCACTTTCGCTTCCCGCGCTTTGCCGGCGCCCTGGGCTGGCTGCTCAAGCCGATGATCGCCCGCAAACTGCGCCGTGAATTTGCCGGCGTCACCACCGTGGCCACGCTGCAGGACAAAGTCGAGTACTACGTCGATCACACCATAGATCGGGCGACCGACGGCGTGACTTATACCGGCGTCGAGCAGCTCAAGTCCGGCACCGCCTATCTGTTTCTGGCCAACCACCGCGATATCGTGATGGACCCGGCCTTCGTCAACTATGCCGTGTACCACGCCGGCCTGCCGACGCCACGCATCGCCATCGGCGACAACCTGCTGCAAAAGCCGTTTGTCAGCGACCTGATGCGCCTGAACAAGAGCTTTATCGTGCACCGCTCGATCACCGGGCGAAAGGAGAAGATGGCGGCGTATAACCTGCTGTCGGCCTATATCAACCATTCGATCCGCAACGACTGCCAGTCGATCTGGATCGCCCAGGCCGAAGGGCGGGCCAAGGACGGGGATGATCGCACCGAGTCGGCGATCCTCAAGATGTTCCACGTCAGCCGCAAGGACGAGCCGTTTGCAGAGGTGATCCAGTCGCTGAACCTGACGCCGGTGTCGATCAGCTATGAATACGACCCATGCGACAGCGCCAAGGCCCGCGAGCTTTATATCCGCGCCACCACCGGCACCTACAGCAAGGCGCCAGGTGAAGACGATGTGAGCATTGCGCTGGGCATTACCGGCTACAAGGGCCGCGTGCACGTGAACTTCGCACCGCCGATCACCGAACGCTTTGAAGACACCAAACTGTTGGCCGTAGAAATGGACCGCCAGATTCTCGGCGGTTATCGCCTGTTCCCGGTGCATTACCTGGCGTATGCGCAGTGGAGCGACGCCGACCCGCAATTGCAGGTGCCGGCGGCAGCCGAGGTGTTCCCGGCCGATGAGCTGGCCAAGGCCAAAGCGGAGTGGGAGCGGCGCTTGAATGAATGCCCGGTGGAACACCGGCCGTACTTGGTGACGCAGTATGCGACGCCGGTGAGGAATCAATACCGGGTCAAGGCCGGGATTCCTCTGTAAATACCAAACCAAAATGTGGGAGCAACTGTCTTAACCCACCGTCCGTCAGCGCCATTCTGTACCGTCTCGCAGCATGGCATTTAGTCTGATCAGCAGTATCCGCATGCAGGCGATGAGCGCGACTTTCGCGCTCTTGCCTCGCTCCCTTAGAGCCTCGTAGCGCGTTTTAAAGTCTGCTTGAAAGCGGATAACAACCCAACTCGACATGTATAACGCATGCCTGACACGGGTTCTTCCTCCGTATATCTGCCGTTTTCCATTGTGGTTTCCGCTGTCGTCGTTGTAAGGGGCTATGCCTGCTAACGCCGCCACTTCTCTGCGATCCAACTCGCCCAACTCCGGCAAGTAAACCAGCAAACTGGCGGCCGCGACTTTGCCAATCCCCTTCACAGACATGAGTCGCCTGGCCTTTTCTGCATCCAAATCAAACATGCCCTGAACGAGGTGTTTTTCCAGGGCTTTGATCTGCGCTTGCAGGTAGCGAATATGATCTTTGGTAGCGCTGACAACGGTTGGCAACTGAGCCTGCTGAAGTCGACGCTTATTGTCGTCGCGCTGCTGAACGAAGTGCTCACGTAATTGGATCAGTTCGCGCAGAGCTTCGCGCTCAGGAGAAATGACCTTTTCGTGAGACCCATGCAGCACTTCGGCAAAATCAGCCAGAACTGCCGCATCAATCGGGTCGGTCTTGGCATTTTTGCCCATGGCCACCGCGAAGGCTCTGGCCCGACGAGGATTGATTCGGAGCACTTGGAAATTCGTCTGTTGCAGTGCCGCCATGACCTGGCGCTCGTAGCCTCCCGTGGCCTCCAGCAATACCCGGCCAACCTCATAGCAGCTCAATCGTTTGATCAGCTCAACAAAGCCTTCAGATGTGTTTGGAATCTCGAAGCCTTCTTTCTGAGGTTGAACCCAGACAACAAGGTTTAATTTAGAGATATCGATGCCGACCCAGGAAATCATGGCAAAACCCTCTTACACTCAGGAGTGAGAGTGCTCTGGCTATGCCCACGCTTGTGATTCGAGTGGTGCTCGTCCAACTGTTCGGGCTTGTCGGCCAGAGTGGAAAGGTGGATGGCAGCTTTGCTCCCACTCGTGCTTCTAGCACCGCGGACTCACAGCTTGCCATCCACCCCTCTCACCTCAGAGTTTATTCCCAGATCAAGACACAAGCGGGCTTGCCCGCGATGGCGGCGTGTCAGAACCGAATCTATCGACTGGCACACTGCTATCGCGGGCAAGCCAGCTCCCACATTGGTCTTTCGGTGGTTTTAGAGGTGGGTGCTGAGCCAGGACACGGCCAGCGCCAGGCCGAGGCAGGCAAACCCGACGCGGTAAGCCAGGCGATGCGACCGTTCGGTACGCACATCCAGAAACAACATCGGTTGGTCGATCGCGCGGTCTTCGCTTTGGGCGGTCAGGTCGGCCAGCGCTCGCTGCTCGCGCAGGCGGGTAATGAACAGCAGCGCTGCACCCGGGCAGGCCACCAATAAAGCCACAGCATTGATCAGCAGTGCGGGCAGCGCCATCGCAAACCTCGGTAGACGAGTGTCTTGGTATCAATTCAGATACAAACCTGAATGATATTGGCCTCCTGCCGCTGAAACGTTCCGTCCCCCATGTACGGTTAATGTATCCAGTAATTTACAGCGTCACCTGAACGTCACCTTAACAAGCCACTCTGTTGCCCTTCGAACGCTTGGGAGCTTGTCATGCTGCACGCACAAAACCAGGATCGGCTGTACCTGATGGCCCAGAACGATGAACAGGAAGCGCTGGTCGGCGGCCTCGCATTCAACGTCCAGGACCGCCACTGGCTGGTGTATTGCGCGCTCGGCGGGCACCAACATGCCGACCTGCCGGAGCTGGACCTGCTCACTGGCGTGAGTGTGCTGGACTTTTATGTCGAAACGGCTGCATGAAGGCTACAGGCATAAAAAAACCGGGCTCATTGCTGAGCCCGGCGATCGGGGCGTTGCGCGCCCGCCTGACGGTTACTGCGCGTTGAGAAGCGAACCGATGCTCGGGTCTTTGAACAAGCGCGTCAGGGCATCACTCAACACGTCGCTGACCAGCTTGGTGTTGGTTTCCTGGTTCGGCGACATACCGAAGCGCTGGTTCAGGGACGCGCCGTAGCGGCCACTGTAGCGGCGTGTGCCAGCGCTGACGTCGGACTTGAAGGTCGCGCCGATGGAGGCTTCCGTCACATACAGGCCTTCTTTGGGCGACTGGTACTTGAGCTCAGCCAGGGTGATGGTCAACTGCGGCGCGCCCGGCGAGTTGGCCGGGGTGAAGCCCAGCAGGCGCACGGCGGCTTCAGCCTGGGCTTGCAGCTTGGGCAGCACGTCCTGGCCTTGTACCGAAATCAGCGCGGTCTCAGGGTACAGACCACCACGGGAACCCAGGGTTGGCGAAGGACGACCATCTACCACGCGCACCGATACCGGCTGGCCGTGGCCGACAGGCGCCAGTTGCGCCGTGACTTTAGGTTGCGGGCTGAGTTGTTGCGGGCTGTTGGCGCAGCCAACCAGGGTCAAACTGGTCACAGTGATCAAACCGAACAACAGGCGTTGCAACATACTCATTTCTCCAGGACTAGGTGCAAACAGGCCGCCAGTATAACGGCGCATGTGGGCCACTCACCAGCCATCCTGAACGGCAGCTGAAGGCGGGCTGAAATTACAATTTCGCATAATTTCGTCACTCCACTGTCATGGCACACTGGCAACCTTCAAGCATGTAACGTAACAGGTACAAAGCCATGCGCCTTCTTAAATCATTGTTCATGTCCCACCCCCGCCATCGCCACTACGCACGGCTCGATGCCAATGGCCATTGCGTGGCGTTCAAGCAGTGCAGCCTGCCACCCGTGGGCGAGGGCTGGGTGGAAGTCTCGGAAACACATCTGGGCTGGATGCACCGCCCACTGCCAATGAACGCCCGAATCAGCCCACGGGTTGCCCACACGCACTCGCGGCACGCACTGGCTTCCTGAACGCCCTAATAAAAGTCACAAAACACGCCCATTTCCCTGGCGTTCTTCGCTACAATCTCCCCCCGATTATAAGGACGTCTCCTGATCGGGCCTCGCAGCATCGTTAATGCCTCGGTATTAACCCCCCAATCGCCCACAGAGAGCCGCCCACACAGATCGAGTGAAGCTGGCGCGCTTGCTGTTTTCTTTGCAAACCACCCCTCTTTACCGAATCTGCCAGAGCTGCCATTGCGCTCGGCCACTTGAGTTGTTTGCCCGTCTTGCCGCGTGTCGGCAGGGGTTTACGGGCCAGGTGCCAGGCTGGGGCAGCCCTTTTTTGAGGTTCACGTCTTCAAAAGAGCGTGAAAAAACGGGTTTTCACAACTTCACAAGAGTGTGGCGAGCAAATGAATAGTTTGGCGTTTGTACAAGCACCATCAGCGTCTGGAACAGCCCAACCACACAGGACCGAGTACTCCTCAAACACCGGAGCTTGAGCCTGTCCGCTACGGATTGATTGCACAAATCGCACGCTTTGACCATAAGTCGAATTGCCACAGGCGCCCATGAATGCGTTCATAGGCAGATTAGCCTGGCAGGAAGCGTGTGCTGAAGTTGCAAAGAATTGCGAAACGGACATGGCGATCCTGGCCATGGGTAACCTGGGGCAACACGTGAACCGCCCCGTCACTCCTGGCAGCCATGCCGTCAATTTGGTGCTGCAGATTTTGGAGACGCGTTAAATGGCGCATAACGAAGCAGTCGACGTAGTACTGGTAGGGGCCGGCATCATGAGTGCCACCCTGGCCGTATTGCTCAAAGAGCTCGACCCCGGCCTCAAGCTGGAAGTCGTTGAGCTGATGGATTCGGGTGCCGCGGAGAGTTCCAACCCGTGGAACAACGCCGGCACCGGCCACGCCGGGCTGTGTGAGCTGAACTACACGCCGCAGGCTGGCGACGGCTCCATCGACATCAAGAAAGCCGTGCACATCAACACCCAGTTCGAGGTGTCGAAGCAGTTCTGGGCGTACCTGACCAAAAAGGGCACCTTTGGCTCGTCCAAGTCCTTTATCAGCCCGGTGCCGCACCTGAGCTTCGTGCAAGGCGACAAAGGCGTGTCTTTCCTCAAGAAACGCTTTGAAACCCTCAGCCAGCACCATGCGTTCTCGGACATGCATTACACCGAAGACCGCAATGAGATGGCCGAGTGGATGCCGCTGATGATGCCGGGCCGCCCGCTCGACGAAAAAATCGCGGCCACCCGCGTGATGAACGGCACCGACGTCAATTTCGGCGCCCTGACCAACCAACTGCTGTCGCACCTGACCAGCGCACCGGATGCCCAGGTCAAGTACAGCAAGCGCGTTACCGGCCTCAAGCGCAATGGCGCGGGCTGGACCGTGAGCATCAAGGACGTCAACAGCGGCAACACCCGCGAAGTCGACGCCAAGTTCGTGTTCCTCGGCGCCGGTGGCGCGGCCCTGCCGCTGCTGCAAGCTTCGGGCATCGAAGAAAGCAAAGGCTTCGGCGGCTTCCCGGTCAGTGGCCAGTGGCTGCGTTGCGACAACCCGGAAGTGGTCAAGCACCACCAGGCCAAGGTTTACAGCCAGGCCGCCGTGGGCTCGCCACCGATGTCGGTGCCGCACCTGGACACCCGCGTGGTCGATGGCCAGAAATCCCTGCTGTTCGGGCCATACGCCGGCTTTACCACCAAGTTCCTCAAGCACGGCTCGTTCCTCGACCTGCCGCTGTCGGTTCGCGCCGGCAACATCGGCCCGATGCTGGCGGTCGCTCGCGACAACATGGACCTGACCAAATACCTGGTCAGCGAAGTGATGCAGTCCATGGAGCAGCGCCTGGAATCCCTGCGCCGCTTCTATCCTGAAGCCAAAGCCGAAGACTGGCGCCTGGAAGTGGCCGGCCAACGGGTGCAGATCATCAAGAAAGACCCGAAAAAAGGCGGCGTGCTGCAATTTGGCACCGAGCTGGTCGCAGCCAAAGACGGCTCGCTGGCAGCCCTGCTGGGCGCATCCCCAGGTGCTTCGGTGACGGTTTCGATCATGCTGGAACTGATCGAGCGCTGCTTCCCGGCCAAGGCTGCTGGTGAGTGGGCGGCCAAGCTGCACGAGATCTTCCCGGCGAGGGAAAAAGTGCTGGAGACGGACGCTGAGCTGTATCGCAAGATCAATGCGCAGAACAACATCAGCCTGGAGCTGGTTGAGCAAAGCAACGAGGCCGAGAGCTACGCTTGAGGTCGTGACGCGCAGCGTCACTGCAGGCATTCCCACGCGGTGCGTGGGAACGATCAAACGCCCCTCGGGGCGTTTTTTTGTGGCCGGGATAATCAGCCGCGAGCGTTTTCGATCAGCGCGATGTACTCAGGCGCGTTGCGCTGGTCCTTGATCAGCTCGACGAAGGTCTTGCCGTGCTCGTCCTTACCATCCAGGTCCAGGCCAGCTTCCTTGAAAAAGCCCAGGAAGCGCTCGAAGTCGTCGATACGCAGGCCACGGTAGGCCTTGATCAGCTTGTGCAGGGACGGTGAAGTCGCGTCGACTGGCTCAAAATCCAGGAACAACTTGATCTGGTCGTCGCCGATCTCGTCACCAATCACCTGTTTCTTATCTTTACGCATTACCGACTCCAGCCTGCAGACATTTACACGGGATTGGGAGTCTACCTGCCAGACACCACCTTCGAAAACAACCAAACACTCATGTGGGAGCTGGCTTGCCTGCGATAGCGGTGCATCAGTGACAGTTGGGCCAACTGACCCGCCGCCATCGCAGGCAAGCCAGCTCCCACATTGACTGCATTCGGCTTAATTACTTTGCGCGTACGGCGCCGGTATGCAGATCCGCCCAGATATGCCCATTGGCATAACTGAGGAACTGCACATACACCGTGTCATTGCGCAGCAGGTCGACAATCACTCGATATTGCGCCATTGGGTAAGACAGGGTCAGGGTTTTGCTGGCGTCATCGAACATCGGCTTTTTCAGGCTTTTGCTTTCGGCATCAAAATTGAGCACCACCTGACTGATCGTCGCGCCCTTGTTCAGGGATTTCCCCTTGAGGCGGATCATCAACGGCGAGGTCACCGGAATCGGCTGTTGCGTCGACTGCCGCTGGTTACCCACCACCACCGCATATTCGGTAACTTGCAGCAGTTGCTGCTGGTCGGGCGTTTGCGCACGCAGGGTCAGGTCATCGGGCGGCAGGAACTGGCTGTGCATCGGCGCGGGCGCGGCAGCCAGTGGCAAACTGAGAGTCAACGCCAGGGCGGCGCAGGTGCGTGTCAACAGGCTCATGGGCCGCTCCGTAGAAGAAGGCCGAGCACTGTAGCTCAATCGAACTGGGCGAGCATCCAGCGTTGATACTCGGCCACACCGGCATCGCCTTCGCGGGGCGCCCAGTCGGGTGACTCGCCCTCGCCTATCGGGCGATACGGCCCGGCCTTGCATTCAAACATCACACTGTCAGGCTCCAGAACCACCAGGCCATGAAACACGCCTGGCGGCAGATCGACGCCTGCACACTCACCGCCCGCCTGCAGAATGCGCTTGGCAATCACCTCGCCGGTATCGCTGAACACCAGTAAGCCGAGGCTGCCCTTGAGCACCAACAGGGTTTCCGCCTTGTCGGCACGCAGGTGCCGATGCGGCGGCACATAGGTGTCGGGTTGCAGGCCAACGGCCAGGCGATGGCAGGGTTCTTCCATCTGATGGAAGTTGTGATGGTGCCGGCCGCGAGGGCTGGCGGCGGCTTTCTCGGCCAATTGCGCGAACAGCGTCTGATCAAGAAAGCGCACCATGGTTTACATCCCTTTAACCGCATAGATGCCATTGGCGTTACGCCAGTAGCCTTTGTAGTCCATGCCGTAACCGAAGATGTAGCGGTCGATGCACGGCAGGCCGACGTAATCGGCTTTGAGGTCCGGACGGGCTTTGCGGTCGTGGTCTTTGTCGATCAGTACGGCGGTGTGCACTTTGCGCGCGCCGGCATGTTTGCAGAAGTCGATGATCGCGCCCAGGGTGTGACCTTCATCGAGGATGTCGTCGATGATCAGCACGTCGCGGTCGATGAACGACACTTCCGGCTTGGCTTTCCAGAACAGGTCGCCGCCGCTGGTCTCGTTGCGATAACGGGTGGCGTGCAGGTAGGAGGCTTCCAGCGGGAATTGCAGATGAGTCAGCAATTTGCCGGCGAAAATCAGGCCGCCGTTCATCACACAGAAGACCACCGGGTTGGTGTCGGCCATTTCGCGGCTGATGTGTGCGCCGACCTTGGCGATCGCTTCTTCGACTTGCGCTTCGGTGTACAGGCAGTCAGCCTCGCGCATGATTTGACGGATATGCTCGAGATCAGCGGACATGGCGCTCTCCAAGGGGGTGCTGTGGCAAGAAAAGCGGGCAAAGGTACGCATGTGAGGCGCAACGATCAAGCCTTAATGGACTAACGTACTAGATGTCTATAGGACAACACCCTCGGATAGATTAATCTAGGCCGGTTTTTTTGCCCGCCGCCGGAGCCTTTCCCATGCCCACTCGCGAGATCCGCCACCCGCTGATCCGACACAAACTCGGCCTTATGCGCCGTGCCGACATTAGCACGAAGAATTTCCGTGAGCTTGCTCAGGAAGTCGGAGCGCTGCTGACTTATGAAGCGACCAAGGATTTGCCGCTGGAAACCTACGAGATCCCCGGTTGGGCCGGTCCCGTACAAGTAGAGAAAATCGCCGGTAAGAAAATCACCGTAGTGCCTATCCTGCGCGCCGGTATCGGCATGCTCGAAGGCGTGCTCAGCCTGATCCCGGGCGCCAAAGTCAGCGCCGTGGGCGTGGCTCGCAATGAAGAAACCTTGCAGGCGCACACCTACCTGGAAAAACTCGTCCCGGAAATCAACGAACGCCTGGCAATGATCATCGACCCGATGCTCGCCACCGGCAGTTCCATGGTTGCCACCATCGACCTGCTAAAAAAAGCTGGCTGCAAGGACATCCGCGCCATGGTGCTGGTGGCTGCACCCGAAGGCATCGCTGCCGTCGAAAAGGCTCACCCGGACGTGCAGATCTACACCGCCTCCATCGACGAGCGCTTGAACGAACACGGCTACATCATCCCAGGCCTGGGCGATGCCGGTGACAAGATCTTCGGCACCAAGCAGAAGGACGCGTGAGCATGCAGGATGAATTCAACGACCCGCTTTGGCGCCAGATCCTGTCTGGCGCACAAATGCTGTTTGTAGCATTTGGCGCGCTGGTGTTGATGCCACTGATCACAGGTCTTGATCCAAACGTCGCACTGTTCACCGCAGGCCTGGGCACGCTGCTGTTCCAGGTGGTGACAGGGCGGCAGGTGCCGGTATTCCTGGCATCGAGCTTTGCGTTTATCACCCCGATCATTCTCGCCAAAGGCCAGTTCGGCCTCGCGGCGACCATGGGCGGGGTGATGGCGGCCGGTTTCGTTTATACCTTCCTGGGCCTGGCTGTTAAGGTCAAAGGCACGGGCTTCATCGACCGCCTGCTGCCGCCGGTGGTGATTGGCCCGGTGATCATTTCCATCGGTCTGGCCATGGCGCCGATTGCCGCCAATATGGCAATGGGCAAAGCCGGCGATGGCAGCGAGCTGATCCATTACCAGACGGCGATGCTGATTTCGATGCCGGCGCTGCTGACCACCTTGATCGTCGCGGTATTCGGCAAAGGCATTTTCCGCCTGGTGCCGATTATCTCCGGCGTGCTGGTCGGCTTTGCCATGTCGTTCTACTTTGGTGTGGTCGACACGGCGAAGATCGCCGCCGCGCCGTGGTTCGCCCTGCCCCACTTCACCGCGCCGGAGTTCAACTGGCAGGCCATCCTGTTTATCGTCCCGGTGGCCCTGGCCCCGGCGATCGAGCATATCGGCGGTGTGATTGCGGTGGGCAGCGTGACCGGTCGCGATTACCTGAAGAAGCCCGGCCTGCACCGCACCCTGCTGGGTGACGGGATTGCCACCACCGCTGCCGGCCTGTTCGGCGGCCCGCCAAACACCACTTACGCCGAAGTGACGGGCGCAGTGATGCTGACCAAGAACTACAACCCGAAAATCATGACCTGGGCGGCAGTGTTTGCCATCAGCCTGGCGTTTATCGGCAAGTTCGGCGCGTTGCTGCAAAGCATCCCGGTACCGGTGATGGGCGGGATTCTGTGCCTGCTGTTCGGCTCGATTGCGGCGGTTGGCATGAACACGTTGATCCGCCACAAGATCGACCTGGGTGAGGCGCGCAATCTGGTGATTGTGTCGGTGACTTTGGTGTTCGGGATTGGCGGTGTGCTGGTCGGCACCGGCACTGGCCCGGATGATTTCGGCCTCAAGGGCATCGCCCTGTGTGCGGTGGTAGCGATTGGTTTGAACCTGCTGCTGCCGGGCAATGATGGCTGGAAGAACAAGAAGCCGGATGAGCCGTTGATCTAACTGGCTCAACGCAAAAAAAATGTGGGAGCTGGCTTGCCAGCTCCCACATTTTTTTATCTTCAGTGTGGCTTAAAGCTCACCGAGGCCATCGATCAGCGCCTGGTTCTGCTCTGGCGTACCGATGCTGATCCGCAGGAACTGGGCAATCCGCTCCTGCTTGAAGTGCCGCACAATCACGCCTTGCTCACGCAGCTTTGCGGCCAAACCCGCGGCGTCGTGCCGTGGGTGACGCGCGAAGATGAAGTTGGCCGCTGAAGGCAACACTTCAAAACCCTTGCCCTCCAATTGCGCGACCACCGTGTTGCGGCTGTCGATCACCTGCTTGCAGGTCTTCTCGAAATACTCACGGTCCTCAAACGCCGCCGCCGCCCCGACAATCGCCAGGCGATCCAGCGGGTAGGAGTTGAAGCTGTTCTTGACCCGCTCCAGCGCTTCGATCAGGTCCGGGTGGCCCACGGCCAGGCCTACACGCAAACCGGCCAGTGAGCGCGATTTGGACAGGGTCTGGGTCACCAGCAGGTTCGGGTAGCGATCCACCAGGCTGATGGCGGTTTCGCCGCCGAAGTCGATATAGGCTTCATCCACCACCACCACCGAATCCGGGCTGGCCTTGAGGATCTGCTCCACCGCGTCCAGCGCCAGTACGCAGCCAGTCGGCGCGTTCGGATTGGGGAAGATGATCCCGCCGTTGGGCTTGGCGTAGTCGGCCACGCGGATCTGGAATTGCTCGTCCAGCGGCACCGGGGCGCACTTGATGCCGTAAAGTCCGCAATACACCGGGTAGAAGCTGTAGCTGATGTCCGGGAACAGCAGCGGCAAGTCGTGCTGGAACAGGCCGTGGAAGATGTGCGCCAGCACTTCGTCGGAACCGTTGCCGAGGAACACCTTGCTGGCGTCGACCGCGTAATACTTGGCCACGGCCTGCTTGAGCAGGTCGCTGTTGGGGTCCGGGTACAAACGCAGGTTGTCGTTCAACTCGGCCTGCATCGCCGCCAGCGCCTTGGGCGATGGGCCGTAGGGATTTTCATTGGTGTTGAGCTTGACCAGTTTGGTCAGCTTCGGTTGTTCGCCGGGTACGTAAGGCACGAGGTCCTTGACGAAGGGGCTCCAGAATTTGCTCATGCCTCATTTCCCCTCTTCAAGGATGCGATATTCGGCGCTACGCGCGTGAGCGCTCAGCGATTCACCACGGGCCAGCACCGAGGCAGTCTTGCCCAGTTCGGAGGCGCCTTGTGGCGAGCAGAAGATAATCGACGAGCGCTTCTGGAAGTCATACACCCCCAGCGGCGACGAGAACCGCGCGGTGCCGGACGTCGGCAGCACGTGGTTGGGGCCGGCGCAGTAGTCGCCCAGGGCTTCGCTGGTGTGACGGCCCATGAAGATCGCACCGGCGTGGCGGATCAACGGCAGCCAGGCCTGTGGGTCGGCTACGGACAACTCCAAGTGCTCTGGCGCAATGCGGTTGGCCACTTCGATGGCCTGTTCCATGTCACGCACCAGAATCAGCGCACCACGGCCATTGATCGACTTCTCGATGATCTCGGCGCGCTCCATGGTCGGCAGCAGCTTATTGATACTGGCGGCGACCTTGTCGAGGAACTCGGCGTCCGGGCTGACCAGAATCGCCTGGGCGTCTTCGTCGTGCTCGGCCTGGGAAAACAGGTCCATGGCGATCCAGTCCGGGTCGGTCTGGCCATCACACACCACGAGAATTTCCGAAGGGCCGGCGATCATGTCGATACCGACCTGGCCAAACACGTGGCGCTTGGCGGTGGCGACATAGATGTTGCCGGGGCCAACCACCTTGTCGACCTTCGGCACGCTTTCGGTGCCGTAGGCCAGGGCTGCAACGGCTTGCGCACCCCCAATGGTGAACACGCGGTCGACGCCGGCGATGCAGGCAGCGGCCAGCACCAGCTCGTTGATTTCACCACGCGGGGTCGGCACCACCATGACCACTTCGGTCACGCCCGCCACTTTGGCCGGAATCGCGTTCATGAGTACCGATGACGGGTACGAGGCCTTGCCGCCGGGCACGTACAGACCGGCGCGGTCCAGCGGCGTGACTTTTTGGCCCAGCACGGTGCCGTCGGCTTCGGTGTAGCTCCAGGAATCCTGTTTCTGTTTTTCGTGGTAGCTGCGCACCCGCGCCGCCGCCACTTCCAGGGCTTCGCGCTGGGGTGCAGTGATGCGTGTCAGCGCCAGCTCCAAGCGTTCACGGGGCAGGATCAGGTCGGCCATGGACTTCACGTCCAGGCCATCGAACTGACGGGTGAAATCCACCAGCGCCGCATCACCGCGCTCGCGCACGGCCTTGATGATGTCGAGCACTCGCTGGTTGACCGAGTCGTCAGACACGCTTTCCCAGCTCAGCAGATGATCCAGATGATGGGCGAAATCCGGGTCGGCAGCGTTGAGTCGGGCAATTGCAGTGGACGTGGTCATAGCGAGGGCCTCAATAGAATTGGCAAAAACTCAGGCGCCCTAAACTAGCAGTCATTTCCGCTTGGGCACCTGAGAATTCTGGCTATGAGGCGGATAGACGGGCGCGGCCTAAGGCCGCGCGGGTGAGTCAACCGCGGTGTCGAGACTCCACTGCCTTGCGCAGGGTGTCGATCAACGCCTGGATACGGGCATGTTGCATCTTCATCGAAGCTTTGTTGACGATCAGGCGGGAGCTGATGTCGGCAATGAAGTCCTGGGGTTCGAGGCCGTTGGCGCGCAGGGTGTTGCCGGTGTCGACCACGTCGATGATCTTGTCAGCCAGGCCGATCAGCGGCGCCAGCTCCATCGAGCCGTAGAGCTTGATAATGTCGACCTGACGGCCTTGCTCGGCGTAGTAGCGCTTGGCGACGTTGACGAACTTGGTGGCCACGCGCAGGCGGCCTTTAGGCTCAACGTCACCGACACGGCCGGCGGTCATCAGCTTGCACAGCGCAATACGCAGGTCCAACGGCTCGTAAAGGCCCTGGCCACCGTACTCCATCAACACGTCTTTACCGGCAACACCGAGGTCGGCGGCGCCATGCTCAACGTAGGTCGGCACGTCGGTAGCCCGCACGATCAGCAGGCGAACGTCGTCCTGGGTCGTGGGGATGATCAGCTTGCGGCTCTTGTCCGGATTCTCGGTTGGCACGATGCCCGCTTCAGCCAGAAGCGGCAAAGTGTCGTCAAGGATGCGGCCCTTGGACAGTGCGATGGTCAACATGGGAAACGTCAGTCCTTCATCAGGCTATTGCTGCCCGGTCGCAAACGGCGCCAGACACAGATCGAGGCCATTACAGCCTCGACTTGAAACAAATTCAGCAGGATTAGCTGAAAACACAACCCTGTGGGGAGGGAGCTTGCTCCCGCTGGGTCGCGAAGCGGCCCCCAAGAACGGGACTGCTGCGCAGTCCAGCGGGAGCAAGCTCCCTCGCCACAGGTGACGGTGTTTACAGTTCCAGGAGCTAGCCCGGTACGCGGCGGATTTTAGCGCCGAGCATCTGCAGCTTTTCTTCGATGCACTCGTAACCACGGTCGATGTGGTAGATGCGGTCGATCAAGGTGTCGCCGTCGGCGCACAACGCCGAAATCACCAGGCTGGCCGAGGCACGCAGGTCGGTCGCCATCACTGGCGCGCCCTTGAGCTTGTCGATGCCGGTAACGATGGCGGTGTTGCCTTCGACCTGGATCTTGGCGCCCATGCGGTGCAGTTCATACACGTGCATGAAGCGGTTTTCGAAGATGGTCTCGATCACGGCGCCTGTGCCTTCGGCAATCGCGTTCAAGGAAATGAACTGCGCCTGCATGTCGGTCGGGAACGCCGGGTAAGGAGCCGTACGCACGTTTACGGCTTTTGGCCGCTTGCCGTGCATGTTCAGCTCGATCCAGTCTTCACCGGTAGTGATTTCAGCACCGGCTTCCTTGAGTTTTTCCAGCACGGCTTCCAGGATGGTCGGATCGGTGTCCTTGACCTTGACGCGGCCACCGGTAACGGCAGCGGCAACCAGATAGGTGCCGGTCTCGATACGGTCCGGCATCACTTTGTAGGTGGCCGAGTGCAGACGCTTCACACCGTCGATAGTGATGGTGTCGGTGCCGGCGCCGGTGATGTTGGCACCCATGGCGATCAGGAAGTTGGCCAGGTCGACTACTTCAGGCTCGCGCGCTGCGTTTTGCAGCACACTGCGACCGTTCGCCAGGGCGGCAGCCATCATGATGTTCTCGGTACCGGTGACGCTGACGGTATCAAAGAAGAAGTTGGCACCGCGCAAACCGCCTTCCGGCGCCTTGGCCTTGATGTAGCCACCTTCTACGTCAATGACCGCGCCCATGGCTTCAAGGCCACGGATGTGCAGGTCGACAGGGCGCGAACCAATCGCGCAACCGCCAGGCAGTGCTACTTCAGCTTCGCCAAAACGGGCAACCATCGGGCCCAGCACCAGGATCGAGGCACGCATGGTTTTCACCAGTTCGTACGGCGCGATCAGGGTCTTGATGGTGCGCGGGTCGATTTCGACAGACAGCTTCTCGTCGATCACCGGCTCAATACCCATGCGACCGAATAGCTCGATCATGGTGGTAATGTCGTGCAGGTGCGGCAGGTTGGCCACAGTTACCGGGCCATCGCACAGCAGGGTCGCTGCCAGGATCGGCAAGGCGGAGTTTTTTGCACCGGAAATGCGGATCTCGCCATCGAGGCGGGCACCACCGGTAATAATCAATTTATCCATAAGAATCTCGACGCCTTGGGGGCTCAGGTACGCTCGGCCCAGGCCGCGCGGCTGAAAAATTTCATAGTAACCGCGTGGATGCTGCCATCGGTGATCCACGGGTTCAAATGGGCATAGATCTGCTGTTGACGCTTGACCGGGCTCAATTTCGCCAGTTCATCGCTAATCACGTTCAGCTGGAAATTGCAGCCTTCGCCTTCAACTTCTACGATCGTTTCCGGCAGCTTTCCTTCAAGGAAGCTTTTAACTTCTAGGGCCTGCATGCTCAACCTCTATCGGCGCCCAGTGCGCACGGGTCGCACATCATACAAAAAAGCCCCGCGCCTGCGAACCCCGCATAGCAGGACTCTGACGGGGGGCTTCTTTAATAATGTGTATTAAGGATGCGCCAACAGTTCGGTAATACCGGAAACCTGAGCGATTTCACGCATGTCTTCGGGCATTGAGCGAATGCTGACCGGCTTCTTGGCGGCTTGCGCATCACGCATGAAGCACAGCAACAACGACAAGCCGACGCTGCTGGACTTGGTCACCGCCGAGCAATCAAGCACCAACGCAGGTGCGTTACTGCTGTTGATCAGCACCTGACCCTGCTTGCGCAGGTCAGGCCCGGTGCGGTAATCCAGCACGCCACTGAGGAACAACTCGCCGGCGTCACCCAGACGAACAGCCGACTCGGTCATTGCGCAGGCTTCCCGGCTTGTTTGTCGGTTTCTTCCTTGGCTTTGGCGACTTCACCGGCCCAACCATTGATGGTTTTGTCCAGGTTATTGCCATTACGCTGCATCGCATCAGCGAACTGATCGCGGAACAGCTTGCCGATGTTGATGCCGTTGATGATCACGTTGCGCAGTTTCCACTCGCCGTTGACCTTCTCCAGCGTGTACTGCACAGGGTAGATGGCGCCGTTGTTGCCTTTGACGCTCATGTTAACGCTGGTGCGATCACCCGACTCATCCCCGGCTGGGGCGACGGTAATACCTTGGTTGTTGTACTCCAGCAGGGCGTTGCCGTAGAACTGGAACAGGCCCTTCTTGAAGTTTTCCTGGAATGTTTGCATTTGCGCAGGGGTAGCCTTGCGCGAATACTTGACCGTCATGATGCTGCGGGAAATGCCTTCGGCATCGACCACCGGGCCCACAATGGTATTCAGTGCTTCGTAAAACCTGGTCGGGTCTTGCTTGTACTGCTCTTTGTTGGCAGTCAGGTCAGCCAACATCTTGTTGGTGGTGTCCTGCACCAGATCGTGCGCAGAACCGCCGGCAGCGGCATTAGCCATCAGCGGCAGCGCTGCCAGCAGCACCAGCAGGCCACGTCGCAAGGTAGAGATCATGAAAAGGTTCCTCATTTGGCGTCTTTATTGACCGTATTGAGCAGGAATTTACCGATCAAGTCTTCAAGCACCAGCGACGACTGTGTGTCGTGGATTGTCGAACCATCCTTGAGCAGGGCTGTTTCCCCACCCACGCTGATGCCGATGTACTTCTCGCCCAGCAGCCCAGCAGTGAGGATAGATGCAGTGGAGTCAGTCGGCAGATTATCTACCTTCTTGTCGACTTGCATGGTCACCCGGCCAGTGAAGCTGTCGCGATCCAGATCGATTGCCGTGACCTTGCCGATGGTTACACCGGCCATGGTCACTTTAGCTCTGACCGTCAAACCAGCAATATTGTCGAAGTACGCGTAAAGCTTATAAGTATCGGCGGTGGGGCTGGCCGAAAGGCCGCTGACTCGCAGGGCGAGCAACAGTAAAGCCAGGATGCCAGCCAGCAAGAAAAGGCCGACACCGATTTCCACAGTGCGGTTTTGCATCAGAAATCTCCAAACATCAAGGCGGTCAAAATGAAGTCAAGGCCCAGTACCGCCAGCGAGGCGTACACAACGGTCTTGGTGGTGGCGCGACTGATCCCTTCTGAAGTGGGCTCACAGTCATAGCCTTGGAATACGGCGATCCAGGTCACTACAAAGGCGAAAACGATGCTTTTGATGATGCCATTGAGCACGTCGCCGCTGAAGGTCACGCTGTTTTGCATGTTGCCCCAGTAGGAGCCGTCATAGACGCCCAACCAGTCAACCGCCACCCACGAACCACCCCAGATGCCCACCACGCTGAAAATCATCGCCAGCAGCGGCAGGGATATGAAGCCGGCCCACAGGCGCGGGGCAACAATATACTTGAGCGGGTCCACGCCGATCATTTCCAGGCTGGACAACTGCTCGGTGGACTTCATGTTGCCGATTTCGGCGGTCAATGCAGAACCCGCACGGCCAGCGAACAGCAAAGCGGTGACCACCGGCCCCAGCTCACGCAGCAGCGTCAGGGCAACCATCTGCCCGACTGCCTGCTCCGAACCGTAGCTGGATAGGATATTGAACCCCTGCAACGCCAGCACCATACCGATGAATATCCCGGACACCACGATGATGACCAGGGACATCACGCCCACCGAATGCAGCTGTCTCAACAACAGACCAAAACCGCCGCCAATGCCGCCACGCCCGAGCAGCGCGTGAAACAGAAAAATTGTCGAACGCCCCAGGACCTCGACCAAGTCGATGCCGGAACGGCCGAAAAGGCGAACCTTCTCGAGTAAAGATGTCTTGCGCATCAGCGCTTCCCCAGAAGATCTGAGCGGTAGTCCGCTGCCGGAAAATGAAAAGGCACCGGGCCATCGGGATCGCCGGTCATGAATTGGCGAATGCGCGGGTTATCAGCGTTCATCAGTTCTTCAGGCGTACCCTGCCCCAGCACCTGGCCATCGCCGACCACATAAAGGTAGTCAGCAATGCTCGCGGTTTCGGCCAGGTCGTGGGAAACCACGATGCTGGTGATCCCCAACGCATCGTTGAGCAGGCGGATCAGGCGCACCAGCACGCCCATGGCGATCGGGTCCTGGCCTACGAACGGCTCGTCATACATGAGGATCTGCGGATCGAGAGCAATAGCCCGCGCCAGCGCAACACGACGCTTCATGCCACCGGACAACTCGTCGGGCATCAGGTCGATGGCACCGCGCAAGCCCACGGCTTGCAGTTTGAGCAGCACAATGTCACGAATCATTTCATCGGACAGCTGGGTATGCACCCGCAGCGGAAACGCTACGTTTTCGAAAACGTCGAGGTCGGTAAACAGGGCACCGCTCTGGAACAGCACGCCCATATGCTTGCGCGCATCGAACAGATCGCTGCGCGACAGGGTCGGCAGGTTCTGGCCGTTGACCCACACTTCGCCGGCGCTGGGCCGCAATTGCATGCCCATCAGGCGCAACAAAGTGGTCTTGCCGCAACCGGAAGGCCCCATGATGCCCGTGACTTTGCCGCGGGGAATGCGAATATCGACGTTATTGAAGATGCTGCGCGAACCGCGCTTGAAGGTAAGGCCCTTCAGCTCGACCGCGTAGGCGTTATCGGCACTCATCTAATCTCCTTGGGATGCAGCCTTTCACTCAGACACCATGCTTGCGACTTTCGTTTGCAACAGATGCACAAAAGTTAGCGGCATGGGGTGGGCCGACCGAACTGGCGGCGAACTATATCACTGCTGGTACAGAGCCCCCAAGGCCGGAACAGCGCTTGTTCAGATTCGGGACAGGGAAAACACGTGGCTGAGCATAAATCCCAGGCACCTGCAGAATAACTAGCGTGAGGGATTTGATCATTACCGCTATAATCGCCGACTTTTCGTCAGGCTATACGATTTCAGACATGAGCCAATCCAGCGACCTTATTCAATCCGCACAACGCACCATCCGCCTCGAGCTTGAAGCCGTAGAAGGTTTACTGGCCCATATCGACGCAGATTTCGTACGCGCCTGCGAGATGATTCTGGCCAGCACGGGCCGCGTGGTGGTGGTCGGCATGGGCAAATCCGGCCACGTCGGCAACAAGATCGCCGCCACCCTGGCCAGCACCGGGACCACGGCGTTTTTCGTGCACCCGGCCGAAGCCAGCCACGGTGACATGGGCATGATCACCAAGGATGACATTATCCTGGCGCTGTCGAACTCGGGCACCACCAACGAAATCGTGACCTTGCTGCCCTTGATCAAGCGCCTGGGCATCAAGATGATCAGCCTCACCGGCAACCCGGAATCCACGCTGGCCAAGGCTGCCGAAGTCAATTTGAACGTGCACGTGGCCCACGAAGCCTGCCCGCTTAACCTGGCACCGACCTCCTCCACCACCGCCGCCCTGGTCATGGGCGACGCCCTGGCCGTGGCGTTGCTGGAAGCTCGTGGCTTTACCGCTGAAGACTTCGCGTTTTCGCACCCGGGCGGCGCGCTGGGTCGTCGCCTGCTGCTCAAAGTGGAAAACGTCATGCACTCGGGGGATGAGCTGCCCCACGTGCAACGCGGCACCTTGCTCAAAGACGCGCTGATGGAAATGACCCGCAAGGGCCTGGGCATGACCGTAATCCTGGAAGCCGACGGGCGTCTGGCCGGAGTCTTCACCGACGGCGACCTGCGCCGCACCCTGGACCGCACCATCGATATCCACACCGCGACCATTGATGCGGTGATGACGCCCCACGGCAAGACCGCCCGCCCCGAGATGCTTGCAGCCGAAGCGCTGAAGATCATGGAAGACCATAAGATTGGCGCGCTGGTGGTGGTCAATAGTGACGACCGCCCGATCGGCGCCCTGAACATGCACGACTTGCTGCGTGCGGGAGTGATGTAAATGACCAGCGACCTGATGCAACGCGGCAAACACATCAAACTGGCGATTTTCGACGTGGACGGCGTGCTGACCGACGGCCGCCTGTACTTTCTCGAAGATGGCAGCGAATTCAAGACCTTTAACACCCTCGACGGCCAGGGCATCAAAATGTTGATGGCCGCCGGTGTGCAAACGGCAATTATCAGTGGTCGAAAGACACCGGTTGTGGAACGCCGCGCACAAAACCTGGGGATTCCTCACCTGTATCAAGGCCGTGAGGATAAACTGGTGGTTCTGGACGAGCTTCTTGGCCAACTCAACCTAAGCTATGAGCAGGTTGCGTACCTGGGTGATGATCTGCCTGACCTGCCGGTCATTCGCCGAGTGGGCCTGGGCATGGCCGTCGCCAATGCAGCGGCATTTGTTCGTGAACACGCCCATGGCATTACTGTCGCACGTGGCGGTGAAGGCGCTGCCCGCGAGTTCTGCGAATTGATCCTGCGTGCCCAAGGCAGTCTTGAAGCGGCCCACGCCGCCTACTTATAGAGCGTTTTATGCTGAGCAAAAAGATTCGCAACTTCCTGTTATTCGGGGTCATCGCCGCGCTGTTCCTGGCGGTGGGCTACTGGAATATCAGCCCGGAGCGCTTTCTCGACAAGCCTGTAGCACAGGTTGACGAGGGGCTGATCGACAATTTCGCCACCAATGCCTATACGGTGCAGTTCATGCCTGACGGCAAGGTCCAATACGAGATGACTTCCGATAAGGTGGAGCACGTCAAAGCCTCCGACGTCAGCTTGCTGACCAACCCGGACCTGAACCTGTTCCGCGGCACCGACTTTCCGTGGCACGTCACCAGCAAACGTGGCGAGGTCAATGCGGACGGCACCCAGGTTGAGTTGATCGACTCGGTACGCGTTGCGCGCACCGATGAACACAAGCGTGACACCATCATCACCAGCAGTCGCATGACCGTTTTCCCACAACAGCAATATGCGCAGACCGAGCAAGACGTTAGAATTGACGGCGCTGGCGGTGTATCGACTGGCAAGGGAATGAAAGCGTATTTGAAAGAAAGCAGGATACACCTGCTATCGAACGTAAGAGGACAGTATGAGGCTCGTTAAAACCCTCCCTATTTTGCTCGGTCTGGGCGCAGCACTGGGAAGCGTGAGCGCCTGGGCTCTGCCGAACGATAGCCAGCAACCGATCCATATCTCGGCTGACGATGCGCAGCTGGATGATAAACAAGGCGTCGCGACCTACACCGGTGGCGTGATCATCACCCAGGGCTCGATGAAGATTACCGGCAACACGGTAACGCTGACTCGCACCCCGGCTGGCGACATCGACGTGGTGACTTCGGTGGGCAACCTGGCTTACTTCGAACAGAAGCAGGCGGCTGCCGACCCGGCACCGATGAAAGGCTACGGCAAGACCATCCAGTATCACGCCCAGCAGAACCGCATTATCCTGATTGACCAGGCACGGGTTGTCAGTACTGACGGCAATACCACCGAAGGTGAAAAAATCACCTACGACACCGTCAAGCAGATCGCTACCGCCGGTCGCGCCAATGGCACAAAAATCGGCACACCGAAGCCGCGCATCGACATGGTTATCCAGCCGAAGCAGAAAGACGCTGCCGCCCCTGCGCCAAAACCCGCTGCGAAGAAGACGAACTGATGGCAACCCTGAAAGCCCAGCATCTGGCCAAAGCTTATAAAAGCCGTCAGGTCGTACGCGACGTCAGCCTGTCGATCGACAGCGGCCAGATCGTCGGCTTGCTCGGCCCCAACGGCGCCGGCAAGACCACCTGCTTCTATATGATTGTTGGCCTGGTCCAGGCGGATCAGGGCCGTGTATTGATTGACGACCTGGACGTAAGCCACCAGCCCATGCACGGTCGTGCACGCGCAGGTATCGGCTATCTTCCCCAGGAAGCATCGATCTTCCGCAAACTGTCGGTGTCCGACAACATCATGGCGATCCTCGAGACCCGCAAGGAACTCGACCGTGACGGCCGTCGCAAAGAGCTGGAAAGCCTGTTGCAGGAGTTCCATATCAACCACATCCGCGACAACCTCGGCATGAGCTTGTCCGGTGGCGAGCGTCGCCGTGTGGAAATCGCACGTGCACTGGCTACCGCGCCGAAGTTCATCCTGCTGGACGAACCTTTCGCCGGTGTTGACCCGATCTCGGTTGGCGATATCAAGCAGATCATCCATCACCTCAAGGCCAAGGGTATCGGTGTACTGATCACCGACCACAACGTGCGTGAGACCCTCGATATCTGCGAAACCGCCTATATCGTTAACGATGGGCAACTGATTGCAGAAGGTGACTCCGCCACTATCCTGGCCAATGAACTGGTGAAGGAAGTGTACCTGGGTCACGAGTTCCGCCTGTAAACACGGTGGTATCAGGCCATTGCTCGGGGCGCGTGCAAGTCAATAAAAACCTCAGTTTTTTTATTGTTACCGCGCTCTAGGCAAAGCCCCTGATATCAGGCATATAATTTGCTTATGTTTGGCGCTCACGCGCCCTGTCGTGGATGGCGCATTGCGCCGGCGAATAAGGTGTTAAGCCCCTGCCATGAAACCATCGCTAGTCCTGAGAATGGGCCAGCAGCTGACGATGACACCGCAGCTGCAACAGGCCATCCGCCTGCTCCAATTGTCGACCCTGGACCTGCAACAGGAAATCCAGGAGGCCCTGGAGTCCAATCCGATGCTCGAACGCCAGGAAGAAGGCGACGACTTCGACAATGCAGACCCGCTGGCCGACAACATCGAGCAAAAACCCAACCCCGACGTGCAGGAACCGTCCTATCAGGAAACCGCCCCTACGGTGGACAACCTTGAGGAAGGTGAATGGAACGAACGCATTCCCAACGAGCTTCCCGTGGACACCGCCTGGGAAGACGTCTACCAGACCAGCGCCAGCAGCCTGCCCAGCAATGACGACGACGAGTGGGACTTCACCACTCGCACGTCCGCCGGTGAGAGCCTGCAGAGCCACTTGCTGTGGCAACTGAACCTGGCGCCGATGTCCGATACCGATCGCCTGATCGCCGTAACCCTGATCGACTGTATCAACAATCAGGGCTACCTGGACGAGACGCTCGACGAGATTCTTGAAGCCTTCGACCCGGAACTGGACATCGAACTGGACGAAATCGAAGCCGTCCTGCATCGCATCCAACAGTTCGAGCCTGCCGGCATTGGCGCTCGCACCTTAAGCGAATGCCTGTTGCTGCAACTGCGCCAACTGCCGGCCAAGACCCCGTGGCTCGCCGAAGCCCAGCGCCTGGTCACCGACTACATCGACCTGCTGGGCAGCCGCGACTACAGCCAGTTGATGCGCCGCATGAAGCTCAAGGAAGACGACCTGCGCCAGGTCATCGAGCTGATACAGAGCCTCAACCCGCGCCCCGGCTCGCAGATCGAGTCCAGCGAAGCCGAATATGTCGTGCCCGACGTGATCGTGCGCAAAGACAACGAACGCTGGCTGGTGGAGTTGAACCAGGAATCGGTGCCTCGCCTGCGGGTCAACCCACAATACGCAGGCTTTGTGCGCCGCGCCGACACCAGTGCCGACAACACCTTCATGCGCAACCAGTTGCAGGAAGCGCGCTGGTTCATCAAGAGCCTGCAAAGCCGTAACGAAACCCTGATGAAAGTGGCCACCCAGATCGTCGAGCACCAGCGCGGCTTCCTGGAATATGGCGACGAGGCGATGAAGCCACTGGTTCTGCATGACATTGCCGAAGCGGTAGGTATGCATGAATCGACGATTTCACGGGTAACCACGCAGAAATTCATGCATACCCCACGGGGTATTTATGAGCTGAAATACTTTTTCTCCAGCCACGTCAGCACCTCCGAAGGCGGTGAATGCTCGTCCACGGCGATCCGCGCGATCATCAAAAAACTGGTTGCGGCGGAAAATCAGAAAAAGCCATTGAGTGACAGTAAGATCGCTGGTTTACTGGAGGCACAAGGCATTCAGGTCGCCCGTCGAACCGTCGCCAAGTACCGCGAGTCCCTCGGGATCGCGCCTTCCAGCGAGCGTAAGCGTTTGATGTGACGGGCGGGCCATAGCGTTCCAGTGGTGGGTATTCCTACCCACCGCTTTATGCACTGGCAACGAAGGAGAAGCTGTATGCAAGTCAACATCAGTGGACACCATGTAGAAGTCACCCCTCCATTGCGCGAATACGTCGAGCAGAAGCTGAAACGGCTTGAGGGTCATTTCGACAAAATCACCAATGTGCAAGTCATCATGAAGGTCGACAAGCTTCAGCAGAAAATTGAGGCGACTCTCCAGATACCCGGTGGCGAAGTAGTCGCCAATGCCGAGCATGAAGACATGTATGCATCAATTGATGCCTTGACTGACAAGCTTGACCGCCAACTTAAAAAGCATAAGGAAAAGCAGCAGAGCCTTCTTCAAGGCACAGGCCGCTAACACTCCCCACCCATGATCCGACTTGAAACTATCCTGACCCCCGGCCGTTCCCTTGTGAACGTGCCGGGCGGCAGCAAAAAGAAAGCCCTCGAACAAATTGCCAACCTGATCGCGCGCGAAGTGCCGGATCTGGAGATGCAGGATGTATTCGACGCGCTGATCGCCCGTGAAAAACTCGGTTCAACCGGTTTTGGCAACGGCATCGCCATTCCTCATTGCCGCCTCAAAGGCTGCGAGACCCCCGTCAGCGCCCTGCTCCACCTCGAAGCCCCCATCGATTTCGACGCCATCGACGGCGCCCCGGTTGACCTGCTGTTCGTTCTGCTGGTCCCGCAAGCCGCCACCGATGCGCACCTGGAACTGCTTCGGCAGATAGCCAGCATGCTCGACCGCAAAGAAGTACGCGACAGACTGCGCAGTGCCAGCAGCAACGAGGCGCTTTATCAGGTTGTACTCGATGAGCAAAGCGGGCAGTAACCATGCGTTTGATCATCGTCAGCGGCCGCTCCGGCTCGGGTAAAAGCACCGCCCTCAACGTCCTTGAGGACAACGGTTTCTACTGCATCGACAACCTGCCGGCGGGCTTGCTGCCGGAGTTGGCCGAACGCGCCCTGATCCACACTGAACTGCCGCAGCCACTGGTGGCCGTCTCGATTGACGCCCGCAACCTGCCCAGCCACCTCGAGCGCTTCCCGCAACTGCTCGAGGAAGTACGCGCCAAGCATATTCATTGCGATGTGCTGTACCTGGATGCCGACGAGGAGACGCTGCTCAAGCGTTTCTCCGAAACCCGTCGACGTCACCCCCTCAGCAGTCCGCATCGCTCCCTGGCCGAAGCCATAGAGGATGAGACCACGCTGCTGGGGCCGATCATTGACCTCGCGGATCTCAAGATCAACACCACGGACCTCAACCTGTATCAGTTGCGCGATGCCATCAAGCTGCGCCTGCTGAACCAGCCGGAGCCAGGCACGGCCTTTCTGGTTGAGTCGTTCGGGTTCAAGCGCGGGATGCCGGTGGATGCCGACCTGGTGTTCGACGTGCGCTGCCTGCCCAACCCCTACTGGAAGCCGGAGCTGCGTGACCAGTCTGGTTTGGACCAGCCAGTAGCCGAGTACCTGGCTGCGCAACCGGATGTCGAGGAGATGTTCCAGGATATCTCCAGCTACCTGCTCAAATGGTTACCGCGCTTTGCTGCAAGTAATCGGGCTTATGTCACCATTGCCATCGGCTGCACCGGCGGCCACCACCGTTCCGTCTACCTGACCGAACGCCTCGGCCAGGTGCTGCAACAAACCCTCAAGAACGTCCAGGTTCGCCACCGCGACCTTAGCTGAAAGGAACACCCCCGCGATGCCCGCTCTGGAAATTGAAATCATCAACAAGCTGGGCCTGCACGCCCGCGCCTCGGCCAAATTTGTCGGCGTTGCCGGGCAGTTCCCTTGCCAGATCCGCGCCGGGCGCACGCCGGAATCGATGGTCGACGGCAAAAGCATCATGGCCATGATGATGCTGGCTGCGGGCAAGGGCACCAAGATTCACTTGAAGACGGAAGGCGAACAAGAGCAGGAAGCGATGGACGCCCTGGTCAAGTTGATCAACAACTACTTTGACGAGGGTGAGTAAACCCACCCTTTGAGACAGGTGTGAGGCTGCAATGGCCTCACCCTAATGCGGTATCCATCACCATCATCAAACAAAACCCGATGCACAACCCCAGGCTGGCAAGCTTTTCGTGACCGTTGCGGCGCGATTCCGGGATCACTTCGTGAGTCACCACCAGCAACATGGCCCCCGCCGCCAGCGCAAGCCCCAATGGCAATAGAACCTCAGCCAGACTCACCAACCACGCACACAGCACGGCAAACACCGGCTCGACCAAGCCTGACGCGGCGCCGATCAAGAACGCCTTGACCCGCGACATGCCCGCCCCAGCCAGCACCAGTGCAATCACCAAACCTTCCGGCACATCCTGCAAGGCAATGCCCATGGCCAGGCTGTCGGCGTCCGGCATGCCACCACCGGCAGAAACGCCCACTGCCATACCTTCCGGAATGTTGTGAGCAATGATGGCGAACACAAACAACCAGATACGCGGCGCAATCACGGGTTTACCCGACGTGCCCACCAGCATCTCCGGGCTCGCGCCGGAAACCTTGCGGTCTACCAGATACAGCCCGAACGCCCCCAGCATGATGCCGAAGCTGATCAAACCACTGGCACCCCAAGGCGAGAGCCCCAGGCCTTCGGCAGCCGCAATGCCCGGTACGATCAGCGAGAAAGCCGTCGCCGCCAACATTACCCCGGCACCAAAGCCCAGCAAGGTATCGCTCAGCGCTACCGGCATGCGGCGTATGACCAGCACGGGCACCGCGCCCAGTGCCGTGCCGAGCGCGCAGATAGCGCCGCCCTGCAAGGCGCGCAGGATACGCGGTTCAAGGTTTAGCCAGGCCAGCCCATGGGCCACCAGCAATGCAGTCCCTGCCAACAGCAACAGCGAGCCAAACGCATAACGAAACATTCGCCCGCTGCTGATCGCCAGTGTTTCAGTGCCCATAGTCGGCCTTAGATCTTGTTATAGGTTGAATATCAGGCCAGGGCGGCCTGGTAGCGTGCGGCGACTTCCGGCCAGTTGATCACGCTATAAAAGGCGTTGATGTATTCCGGGCGACGGTTCTGATACAGCAGGTAATAGGCGTGCTCCCACACGTCCAGGCCCAGGATTGGCGTGTTGCCGCTCATCAACGGGCTGTCCTGATTGCCACTGCTTTCCACCACCAGCGTCTTTTGCGGGGTGACACTCAGCCATGCCCAGCCGCTGCCGAAGCGGGTCAAGGCGGCCTTGGTGAAGGCCTCTTTGAAACTGTCGAAGCCGCCCAAATGCTCGTCGATGGCTTTGCCCAGCGCGCCGTCAGGTTTACCGCCGCCCTTTGGAGACATCACCGCCCAGAACAACGAGTGGTTGGCGTGACCACCCCCTTGGTTGATCACGGCAGCACGCAGCTTTTCCGGCAGTTGCTGCACGCTGGACACCAACTTCTCTACCGGCCAACCCGCAAACTCCGTGCCTTCGACCGCTGCATTGAGGTTGTTGATGTAGGTTTGGTGATGCTTGGTGTAGTGAATCTCCATGGTTTGCGCATCAATATGCGGCTCCAGGGCGTCGTAGGCGTAAGGCAGGGCAGGCAAGGTGTAGGTCATATCAATGTGCTCCGTAGTGTGGAGTGATCGGTTGCGCCGCAGTGCCGCCCAGCAGGCGATGGGTACGCGGGTATTCGCCGTGATCGCTGATGAAATTCAACAGTTCGACGTAGGTCTTGCTGCTCTGGCGCAACGCCGCCTCGCGCAATTGCGGGTTCAGACGCGGGTCCTGCATGGTCTGCAACAGCCGTTGGTGAATGGCACACAGGTATTCCGCGCTTTCCTCCGGCTGGTTCAGGCGCAGGTGCAGGTCCGCCAGGTTGTGGTGGGAAATGACGCAAGCCGCCACTGCTTCGTCGGCATCCGCCCAACGCTCGAACAACACTTGCGCCAGGGCCAGGGCTTGCAAATAGGCCTCACGAGCGTCGACCAGCTCGCCCGCCATAAAACAGCGATTGGCCCGTTCGATCGTGCGTTTCCAGTGCTCCATGGTGCGCCTCCAAAGCAGGGTCGGTGATTACACGCCGCCGGCCGTGAGCTTTTCCGGGTCCAGCAGGATCTCCAGTTGGCTACGTGACAAGTCGGTGTGCTCAAGAGCGACATCGATCACCGGGCGGCCTTGCTGATAGGCTTTCTTGGCGATTTCAGCGGCCTTTTGGTAGCCAATGATCGGGTTGAGTGCGGTGACCAGGATCGGGTTGCGCGACAGCGCTTCCTTAAGCTTGGCTTCGTTGACCTTGAAGCTGGCGATGGCTTTGTCGGCCAGCAGGAGGCTGGCATTGGCCAGCAATTCGAGGCTGCTGAGCAGGTTCTGGGCGATGATCGGCAGCATCACGTTCAGCTCGAAGTTGCCGGACTGACCCGCCACAGTGATCACCGTGTCATTGCCGATGACCTGGGCGGCAACCATGGCGGTGGCCTCCGGAATCACTGGATTGACCTTGCCCGGCATGATCGAGGAGCCTGGCTGCAAGCCTTCCAATTCGATTTCACCCAAGCCTGCGAGCGGGCCGGAGTTCATCCAGCGCAGGTCGTTGGCGATTTTCATCAGCGATACCGCAGTGGCTTTCAACTGGCCGGAAACGGCAACGGCGGTGTCCTGGGAGCCAATCAGCGCGAACAGGTTCTTGCCGGGGGTGAATTTCACCCCGCTAAGGATGCTCAGTTGCTGACTGAAACGCGCAGCAAATTCGGGGTGCGCATTGATCCCGGTGCCAACCGCCGTGCCACCCTGTGCCAGCGCCTGCAAGCTCGGCAGCAAATCCTGCAAATGGCCGATATTGGCCTTGAGCTGTTGCGCCCAACCATTAAGCACCTGGCTCATGCGCACCGGCATGGCGTCCATCAGGTGCGTTCGGCCGGTCTTGATGAACGGGTGGACTTCTTCGGCCTTTTGCTCGATGACTTGCACCAAGTGCAGCAAGGCCGGCAGCGTTTGCTCATGCAGCACCAAGGCTGCGCTGACGTGGATGGTGGTTGGGATAATGTCGTTGCTGCTTTGGCCACAGTTCACATGATCATTGGGGTTAACCGCTTCACCCAGCAAACGGCTGGCCAAGGTCGCAATCACTTCGTTGGCATTCATGTTCGAGCTGGTGCCGGAGCCGGTCTGGAAAATATCCACCGGGAAGTGCGGCATGAAGTTGCCTTCGAGCAAGCCCTGGGCCGCGTCAACGATGGCCTTGCCCTGCCCTTCGCTGATTTGCTTGAGGTCGACATTGACCTTCGCGGCGGCGGCCTTGGCCAGGATCAGGGCGCGAATGAATTGCGCCGGCATGCGTTGATGACTGATCGGAAAATTGTTCACCGCGCGCTGGGTCTGCGCGCCATACAAAGCCTCGGCAGGCACTTGCAGCTCGCCCATGCTGTCGCGTTCGATACGGGTGTTACTCATCGTTTGATCCTTGCACCAGGTCGGAGTGAGAAATAGACGGCAGCAATTCGCAGGTCGCCAATTGCCAGGCAAAGGTCTGCCAGCGCTTGAGGCGGCAGGCACAGTGGGAAAGTTTTTCCAGGTCGCGAAGTGGGCGCCAGGCCTGGTCCAGGCACATGGATCGCCAGTGCCAGGGCAAGGCGATGTCGCCCGCGGTGTCGATCAAAAGGCGGAATGACGTTTCGGCGATCGTCCACGGATGGGTCGCGGTGCAGCACGCCAGGTATCGCCCTTCGTTGAGGTAATGTTCGATCAGTCGCGGTTCATTGGGATCAAGGCCGCAGCGAATCTGACGACTCATCCAACGCCAACTTTCCAGGTACGGATCCTCATGCAGGACAGAACTCATGATCCACGCTCATTCGGTAATGATATTTATTATTAAATGATATTGAGAATCAAAACAAGAGCAGCAAATTGCAGCCATTAAAAAAGGCACGCCATCTTGAGGATGGCGTGCCTTTTTGATGAAGCGTCGCGCCGTTAACTGCCGGCGACGGTCATCCGCTCAATCAGCACCGAACCGGTGCGAATGTTGCTGCGCAGCTCCAGGTCGTTACCCACTGCGACGATCTGCTTGAACATATCGCGCATGTTGCCGGCAATAGTCACTTCCTGGACGGCGAATTGAATCTCGCCATTTTCTACCCAGAAACCCGCCGCACCGCGTGAATAATCACCGGTCACCATGTTCAGGCCACTGCCCATCAGCTCGGTGACCAGCAGGCCTCGGCCCATACGACGCAACAGCGCTGCCTGGTCTTCATCGCCATGGGTGACGAACAGGTTGTGCACGCCACCGGCGTTCGCCGTGCTTGGCAAGCCCAGCTTGCGACCGGCGTAAGTGCCCAGCACGTAGGACACCAACTCGCCCTTTTCGACAAACGGCTTGGCATAGGTGGCCAGGCCATCACCATCGAATGAGGAACTGCCCATGGCACGCATCAGGTGCGGCCGCTCATCAATCGTCAGCCATTCAGGAAACAGTTTCTGGCCAATCGCGCCTTCAAGGAACGAAGATTTTCGGTACAGGTTGCCGCCGGAAATCGCGCCCAGGAAACTGCCGAACAAACCGCCAGCCAGCTCGGCCGAAAACAGCACCGGCACCTCACACGTTGGTACCGGGCGTGCGCCCAGGCGGCTCGCTGCACGTTGCGCCGCGCGCTGACCGATGCTGACTGGATCGGCGAGCAATTCGCCCTGGCGGCTCACGTCGTACCAGTAATCGCGCTGCATCTGGCCATTGGCTTCGGCGATCATCACGCAGCTCAAACTATGGCGAGTGGAGGCATAACCACCGATAAAACCATGGCTGTTACCGTAGACACGGCAGCCTTGATGAGTGCTCAACGTGGTGCCATCAGCGTTCTTGATGCGGGCATCGGCATCAAACGCCGCTGCTTCGCAGATCAGTGCCTTTTCGATCGCTTGCTCGGGCGTGATGTCCCAGGCGTGAAACAGATCGAAATCCTTCAAGTCCTTGGCCATCAGCGCTTTGTCGGCCAGGCCCGAGCTTTCATCCTCGGAGGTGTGCTTGGCAATCGCCAGCGCCGCTGCGACGGTTTCACGAATTGCTTCCGGCCCACTGGCGGAAGTACTGGCCGAGCCTTTGCGCTGCCCGGCATACAACGTGATACCAAAACCCTGGTCGCGATTGAATTCAACAGTTTCCACTTCACGCTGGCGCACCGACGTCGACAGCCCCTGCTCCAGCGACACGGCTACTTCACAGGCGCTGGCCCCCTGGCGCTTGGCCTCGGCAAGGATCTGCTCGACTTGTTCCTGCAGTGCCGGTAACGCTTGCGGACCGACGCTTTGGGCTGCACTCATGGTTTTCTCCACTCAAATTCTGCTTTCGGTTAAGGCCATCGAGCGACCGGGCCGGACAAGCGGCCCCCGACTGGTTATCATGGCGGCGTTTCTTTGCGGACTGCCACCATGGTTGATTCTTACGACGACTCCCTCGATGGGGAGAAAAGCAAAACCCAGGTCAAACGCGAGCTGCATGCGCTGGTTGACCTCGGCGAGCGCCTTACAACGCTCAAGAAAGACTTGATTGCCAAATTGCCACTGACCGACGAAATGCGCCGGGCGCTTGCGGATGCTCCCAAGCACACCGCGAATATCGCGCGTAAACGGCACATCATGTTTATCGGCAAGCTGATGCGCGATCAGGACACTGATGCCATTCTGGCCTTGCTCGATCAAACCGATGCCTCCACTCGCCAGTACAACGAACGCTTCCATAACCTGGAGCGCTGGCGTGACCGCCTGATCTCGGGCGATGACGCGGTGCTGGAGAAATTCGTGCTGGACTACCCGGACGCGGACCGCCAGCAACTGCGCTCCCTGATCCGTCAGGCCCAGCACGAGCAGGCGCATAACAAGGCGCCGGCCACCAGCCGTAAAATCTTCAAATACATCCGTGAGCTGGACGAGACTCAACGCGGCCTGCGTTGACCCTCTTCCCCGGGTGGCGGTCTTCGCCACCCGAAGCTCCGGCCATTACGACCCCGTGCCACCCACGGTGATCGCATCGATTTTCAAGGTTGGCTGACCGACGCCGACTGGCACCGACTGCCCATCCTTACCGCAGGTGCCCACGCCGCTGTCCAGCGACAGGTCATTACCGACCATCGACACCTTACTCATGGCTTCCGGCCCATTGCCAATCAACGTCGCCCCTTTGACCGGCGCGGTAATCTTGCCGTCTTCGATCAGGTACGCTTCGCTGGTGGAGAACACAAACTTGCCGCTGGTGATATCGACCTGGCCGCCGCCGAGGTTGGCGCAGTAGATCCCGCGTTTTACCGAGGCGATGATTTCTGCGGGGTCGCTTTCGCCACCGAGCATGTAGGTGTTGGTCATGCGCGGCATCGGCAGGTGCGCGTAAGACTCGCGACGGCCGTTACCGGTACGCGCCACACCCATGAGGCGGGCGTTGAGCTTGTCCTGCATATAGCCCTTGAGCACGCCGTTTTCAATCAGCGTGGTGCATTCGGTCGGCGTGCCTTCGTCGTCGACACTCAACGAGCCACGCCGGCCGGCCAGGGTGCCGTCATCGACAATGGTGCAGAGTTTGGATGCAACCATTTCGCCCATGCGCCCGCTGTAGGCCGAACTGCCTTTGCGGTTGAAGTCGCCTTCCAGGCCGTGGCCCACGGCTTCGTGCAGCAGCACGCCAGACCAGCCCGAGCCCAACACCACCGGCAAGGTACCGGCCGGCGCCGGAATGGCTTCCAGGTTGACCAGCGCCTGACGCAGCGCTTCACGGGCGTAACCCATGGCGCGGTCTTCAGCGAGGAAATAACGGTAGTCGGTACGCCCGCCACCGCCGTGGCCACCGCGCTCGCGGCGGCCGTTCTGCTCAACAATGACACTCACGTTGAAACGCACCAGCGGCCGCACGTCCGCCGCCAGCCCGCCGTCCGTGGACGCCACCAGAATGCGCTCCCACACGCCAGCCATGCTCACCGTTACTTGCTGAATACGCGGGTCGAGCGCACGAGTGGCCGCATCGATACGCTTGAGCAAATCGACCTTTTCCGCGCGGCTGATCACCTCCAGCGGGTTATCCGGCGCGTACAGCTGGGCCACGTCCTGAGTGCTGAAAGCCTGCACAGTGCCGTTCTGGCCGGCGCGGGAAATCGAGCGTGCCGCGCGCGCCGCCAGGCCGAGGGCTTCAAGGGTGATGGCGTTGCTGTAGGCAAAACCAGTCTTTTCACCGGATTGCGCGCGCACGCCTACGCCTTGGTCAAGGTTGAAACTGCCTTCCTTGACGATGCCGTCTTCGAGGGCCCACGACTCGGAAATCTGGCCCTGGAAATACAGGTCGGCCGCGTCGATGCCCGGCCCGGCCAGATCACCGAGCACGGTTTGCAAACTTTCGATGGTCACGCCACCGGGTGCCAGGAGGTGTTCACTGACTGAGGACAACAACTCGCTCATAGGTTTGGCCTTAAATTCATCGTTCTGAAGCAGGCCGCTGCGCGCCCTGCGAGAAAAAGCGCCGATGATTGACCACCGGCATGCGCGCCCGTATCGACGCTTGTTCACTGCTATCGCGTTCGGCCAACAACACCGCTTCGCCTTGATCCTGTTGTGTCAGCACACGCCCCCAAGGGTCGACAATGGCTGCGTGGCCAAAGGTTTCCCGTGGCCCCGGGTGCGCACCGCCTTGAGCGGCGGCCAATAAATAGCACTGGGTTTCGATGGCTCGCGCTCGAATCAGTACATCCCAATGTGCCGCGCCGGTCACCGCCGTAAAGGCCGAAGGCGCAGTAATCAACTCCGCCCCCGCCGCACGCAGCTCGCTGTACAGCTCGGGAAACCGCAAGTCGTAGCACACCGTCAAGCCCAAGCGCCCCACCGGCGTATCCGCCACCACCACATTGCTCCCGAAAGCATAGTCGTCAGATTCGCGATAACGCCCCCTGGCATCTGCAACATCGACATCAAACAGGTGCAATTTGTCGTACCGGGCGACGATTTCGCCCTGATCATCGATCAATAGCGAGCAAGCGTTGGACTTGGCGTGCGGTTGGTCCTTGGGCGGCAACGGCAAAGTGCCGGCCACTATCCATAAGGTGAGGTCGCGGGCGGTCTGTTTCAACCAGGGCAGGATCGGGCCTTCGCCCAAGGCTTCGGCGCGACCGATATCGGCCACGTCGCGGCGACCCATGGCAGCGAAGTTCTCCGGCAGTACCGCAAGCTTCGCACCGCCCGCTGCCGCCTGCTCCAGCAAGCGCCGGGCCTGGGCCAGGTTGGCCAGCACATCGCTCTGGCTGACCATTTGAATTACCGCAAAGGGCATGGGCCGACACTCCATAATAGGCATGCGGCCATGCTACTCCACAGGCTCTCAGTTTGGCTTTTCAAATGGCTTGTCGAAGGTGATTTTTGGATCCTTCCACGGGCCTTGAACCTTGTATTGCACGCTGGCGAAGCGCGAAACACGGTCACCGATCAGCTTGTCGATCAGGAACAACGCGCCGCCAATGGCGGGCGCGCCGACAATCAGCGCGGCAATCGGCAGGTTGTTGGTCACCGGCAACGTGACCAGCAGCTTGGCGTCGACACGGTCAGCCACCAGGTCCAGGGTGCCATTGAGCTCCAGGTTGGTGGACGGGCCGGTCATGGTGATGGGTTCACGGGTGACGAACACCCCATCACTGGCGGCCAGCAAGCCTTTGACCCGGTCATAACTCAAGCCCTTGCCGAGCAGGTCCGAGAAGTCCAGGCGCAAACGGCGACCGATCGAATTGAAGTTGAGCAAACCAAACACCCGCAAGGCCTGGGCGCCACCTTCCACTTCGACAAACTGGCCTTTACGGAATGACGCATCCAGGCTACCGGAGAAACGCTTGGGGCCAACCCAGGCCGGCGAACCCGGCCAACGGCCATCCACATCCAGATGGAAGTCTTCGCTGGTCACGGTCGGCGCAAAACCCCAGCCCTTGAGCACGTCGGCAATGTTCTTGCCGTCCAGGCGGCCCTTGTACCAGCTGCTGCTGGCGCCGGGCGCGCCTTCCCAACCGCCGGCACCATTAAGCTGCATGCCCTTGAGGCCGAGGTTGAGGTTGTTGAAGGCCAGGCCTTTGGCAGTCGGGCGGATCTTCAGCGACCAGGCGCCCACCAGGTCGGGGCCCTGGAACAGCTGGTTGATTGCGATATCCAGCGCGGGGATGTCCTTGGGGTCGATATCCGCCAACGGGTCCGGTGCGTTTTCGTCGGCCTGCGCGGTCGGGTCCACCGCCGGCAGCTTCACGTATTGCAGGTTGATCGCAATCGGCGCGCCCTTGGCGTCCGGCAGGTTGACCGTGCCCTTGGCCTGCTGGCTGTCGAGCTGCAAACCCCAGGCGGCAGGCTTGCGGTCCAGCTGAAGGTTGGCCTGATCAAGCTGGGTGCCAAAACCGATCAGTTTGCCCACTTTGAAGTCGGCACCACTGAGCAACTGTTTGGCGCTGCCGCCTGGGTCGTTACCGGCGTAGCGGTTGGCGAGTTTTTTCCATGGGTCAATATCCAGTTCCGACAGCACACCGCGAATACGCAAGCCTTTGGCTGCGGGCAACACAGCATTGCCGGCGCCAAGGAACAACTCCCCGCGCCCGTCATTGAATTTGTCCGGCGGCGAGGCAAAGGTAAAGCTCGCCAGTTCGCCATAATCGAACCAGTAACGCCGCTCCGGGCCTTGCAAGGTCATGCGGAACACGCTGTCACGGCCTTGGCTGGCCGGCATGCCGAAGGGCGCCGGCAGGTCTACCGCCACGCCTTTCATATTGGAACTGACCATCAGTTGGCTGTCGGCGCCGTCCAGTGTGAGTTGCAGCTGGTACGGAATATCACCGGACACTGGCAACGGCTGGCTGATTTTTAACCAATCGGTCAGGCGCTTGACCGTGACCTGGCCCTTGGCGGTGACGCGGGTACTGATGTTGCCTGGCTTGCCATCGGCAACAATTTGCGCGGTGATCGGTCGATCGAATGCCTGGGCCGAGATGTTCTGGCCACTCAAGCCCTTGCTGCTGTCGAAGCGGAAATCGCCCTTGAGCTGTGTCAAGTCCAAGGTCGGCTCCGCCAATTGCAGACGGGCTTTGTCGGTCTTGAAGTCCACCACGATCTTGGGCTCGGTGCCTTTGACCAGCGGAATGTCCAGGTCCAGATTGCCTTGCAGGTCGCCGTCGCCCTTCCAGCCGGCAAAGGTTGAACCCGTGCCTATCGGCGCGTCCTGAAGGATCTTCAAACCATCACCCAGGCCGCCCGCAAACCCACCGGTGATCAGCAGGTGGCTGTCTTTACCAGCCGGCGCGTGGGGAATATTGACGTAGACGTCCTTGACCTTGGTATCGAGCAATTGGCCCTTGCTGGCCAGGATGCGCACGCCGCTCTCCTCGACAAACACTTCGCCATTGACCTTGCTCACATGCGGCCAACCCGGCTGGAAGGCCAGTTCGGCGTCATGCACCTTGAAGAACAAGCTGATGTTGCGCGCAGCGGGCAGCGCGTCATGGTTGAGCGAACCCTGGTACTGGAAGAACCCTTGGTCCACGGCGCCTTTAAGAATTGCGGTGCGCAGCCATTCATCCAGGGACGGGCTCAACACGGCCGGCAAATACTTGGGCGTGAAACGACCATCGCCATCGACCATACCGACCCGCAGGTCCATGTAGTCTTCCTGGGCATGGTCGAAGTGCAGGCGAATCAGGAAGTCGGCAGCCACTTTGCCCTCCTCGCCCAGCACCTTGATGTAAGGGGCAATCAGGGTGAAGCCTTCTTTATCCAGCTTCCATGTCAGGCGCGCGTTGGCCTGGATGTACTGCCAGGGCTTGGCGAAGATCGGGTACAGGTGCAGGGAAAAATCCTTGCTGTCCATACGCAACTCACCTTGGCCCAAATCGCCACTGATACTCCCGGATACGTTCCGTGCGGCTGGCGCACCGAAGTACGCGTCAAAACCGATGCGTTCAAGGTTGGCGGCGAAGCTGAGTTTTTTATCGGTGGCGTCCTGCGGACGGAAATCCACCAACACATTGCGCAACACGCCCGTGGCCTTGAGGTGCTCGATGGTTTTGGCAAAACCTTCCGGCAATGGCGCCAAGGCATTCAACAGCGGGGTAACAGGGGTCAGGTCAAGGCGGTCAGCCTGAAGCTTCCAGGTTTCCTGGTCTTTGTCGGTCGCCACGCTTTGTTGCAGTTGCAGGTGTGATTCCCAGCGGGTATCGCCGATGTTCATCGCCAGTGAATCGAACAACACCTTAAGGCCACTGTCACTGCGTTGCAGGTAGGCGGTCAGGGCGAGGTTTTCGATATGCACAGGTTTGCGGTCGGCGTAACTGCCCTTTACTTGCGGTGAGTTGAGGCGCACCACGGCACTTTGGACGGTGCCTTTGCCCCAATTGAGCCAGAACTCGCCACCGGCTTTGAACTGAGTGAGCTTCCATTGCTGGGTCAGCCTGACGGGAATCCATTTGGCCCAGTCACTTTGAGGCAGGCTCAGGTAGGCTTCGACTTCGCCCTCTTTCCATGCGCTTGCACGAATACGGCTACGAAGGCTCAGCGCCAAAGGCTGGCCGTCCGGCAGGGTGAGGCGTGCATCCAGGCGTTGGCGGGTGTTGCCGGTATGCAGGCTCAGGCCCACATAGGTCAGGGTCAACGGCGCTTGCTCGAACGGCTGCAATGTCACCTGGCTGTCGAGCAACGACACGCGCTTGACCATCTGCATGCGCGTGAGCACCTGCTGCGGGTCCATCGGCTGGTCGTCCTGCACCGGCAAACCTTGCAGCGCCCAGTGGCCGTCCTGGTCTTCCTTGACACTCAACTGCAGGCCACTGACTTCCAGGTGGGCGATGCGCACTTCGCGCGCCATCAGGCTGGCCCAGATATCCGGCACCACTTCAACCTGATCCAGGCGCAAGGCGCTGTTGCCTTCGCCGACCATCACGTCGTGGGCCAGCAATATCGGCGCGAAACCACTCCAGCGCCCTTCGAGGCTGCCGATGTGCAGGGGCATCTCCACCGCAGCCTGCGCCTTGGCTTCAACTTCGGCGCGGTACTCCGCCACCAGTGGGACCAACTCACGACCCAGGCTCACGTACACCGCCGCCAGCACCAGCAGCAAGGCGCACAGGCCCAGGCCCCAACGGGTCAAGGCGGCAAAAAAGCGTGTCAGACGCTCCATGTCAGGCGACCCTCAAGGCAGTTAGCGGACGGCAGATCAATGCCTGCCGGTCTCGAATAAAGAAAGCGATTGGGGATCAGAGCAGCACCACGTCGTATTGTTCCTGGGAATACATGGTTTCGACCTGGAAACGAATGGTGCGCCCGATAAAACCCTCAAGCTCAGCAACGTTACCGGACTCTTCATCCAGCAATCGGTCGACCACTTTCTGGTTGGCAAGCACTCTATAACCTTCCGCCTGATAGGCACGTGCCTCCCGTAAGATTTCGCGGAAAATCTCGTAGCAAACCGTTTCCGGGGTCTTCAGTTTGCCGCGTCCCTGGCAACTGCTGCACGGCTCGCACAGCACTTGCTCAAGGCTTTCGCGGGTGCGCTTGCGGGTCATCTGCACAAGACCAAGCTCGGTGATCCCGATAATGTTGGTCTTGGCGTGGTCACGCTCCAGTTGCTTCTCCAGGGTGCGCAGCACCTGGCGCTGATGCTCTTCGTCTTCCATGTCGATGAAGTCGATAATGATGATGCCGCCCAGGTTGCGCAGGCGCAGCTGACGGGCAATCGCGGTGGCCGCTTCGAGGTTGGTCTTGAAGATGGTTTCTTCGAGGTTGCGATGGCCCACGAACGCGCCGGTGTTGACGTCGATGGTGGTCATGGCTTCCGCCGGATCGACCACCAGATAGCCGCCGGACTTGAGCGGCACTTTGCGCTCCAGGGCTTTCTGGATTTCATCTTCGACGCCATACAGGTCGAAGATCGGCCGCTCGCCAGGATAATGCTCCAGGCGGTCGGCAATTTCCGGCATCAGCTCGGCCACGAATTGCGTAGTGCGCTGGAAGGTTTCCCGCGAATCGATGCGAATTTTCTCGATCTTCGGGCTGACCAGGTCACGCAAGGTACGCAACGCCAGACCGAGGTCCTCATAAATGACACTCGGCGCACCAATGGTTTTGATCTGTGCGCCGATCTGGTCCCAGAGCCTGCGCAGGTAGCGGATGTCCATGAGGATTTCGTCTGCACCGGCGCCTTCTGCCGCAGTACGCAAAATAAACCCACCCGCTTCCTTGATGCCCTCGGCCGCCACGCAGTCGCTGACCACCTTTTTGAGGCGCTCACGCTCGGCTTCGTCTTCAATCTTGAGGGAAATACCCACATGCGCGGTACGCGGCATGTACACCAGATAGCGCGAGGGGATCGACAGTTGCGTAGTCAGCCGCGCGCCTTTTGAACCGATCGGATCCTTGGTGACTTGCACCACCAGGCTCTGCCCTTCGTGCACCAGGGCGCTGATGCTTTCCACCGCAGGGCCTTCACGCAGGGAAATTTCCGAGGCGTGGATAAACGCGGCACGGTCCAGGCCGATGTCGACGAAAGCCGCCTGCATGCCCGGTAATACGCGCACCACCTTGCCTTTATAGATATTGCCGACAATACCGCGCTTCTGGGTGCGCTCGACGTGCACTTCCTGCAGAACACCGTTTTCTACCACCGCCACGCGCGATTCCATCGGCGTGATATTGATCAGAATCTCTTCACTCATGGCTGGGTCTCGTTCAGGCGTTTTCACAATAGTGACCGATCGCTTAAGGCTTGGCGCGCAAATAAAGGCGTTCAGCGCGCGGTAAGGTTTTGCCAACAGGGTATGCCGAATTGGCCGAGCAGTTGCGCGGTTTCGCACACCGGCAGGCCGACCACAGCGGAATAGCTGCCATTGAGCCCGGCGACAAACACCGAACCCAGCCCCTGGATAGCATAGCCGCCGGCCTTGTCCGCAGGTTCGCCACTGTGCCAGTAGGATGTAGCTTCCTGGACAGAAATAGCGCGAAAACGTACACGACTGCTTACACAACGCGTTTCGCAACGATGGCCGTCGGTGAGGGCAATGGCAGTGAGCACTTCATGTTCACGACCTGAAAGCGCCATCAGCATCGCCAAGGCATCGGCTTGGTCCACGGGCTTGCCAAGGATCTGGCCATCCACGATCACCGCCGTGTCCGCACCCAGCACACAGGCCTGCACACTTTGTTCAAGCGCAGCAAAACCCGCCTCGGCCTTGCCGCGCGCAAGGCGCTCGACGTAGGCAACGGCGGGTTCATTAGTAAGAGGGGTTTCATCAATGGCGGCGCTGACCACGGTGAAAGGCACACCGATCTGGGTCAACAGTTCACGCCGCCTCGGTGAGCCCGAGGCCAGGTAAAGCGAATTCATTGCAGACTCTCCCTGTAGAGTTTGATAACCAGGCAGAGCCTCGCAATCCATTCAATTGATTTTATAGCGACGACGTAACCCACGCAGGCCGAAACTGACCCAAGGCCACAGCAGCGCACTGACCAACGCTGGCAACACCAGCGCCAAGGTCGGTTGGCGGTTGCCGGTCAAGGCACTGAGCCACAGTTGCACCAACTGCGCCAGGCCGAAGATCACCAGGATCACCAGGCACTGTTGCCACATCGGGAACATGCGCAAACGCTGCTGCAACGACAGCACCAGGAAAGTAATCAGCGTGAGGATCAATGCGTTCTGACCCAGCAAGGTGCCATAGAGCACGTCTTCCGCCAAGCCCAGGCACATCGCCGTGACCATCCCGACTTTATGCGGCAGGGTCAGCGACCAGAACGCGAGCAACAACGCGAGCCAGAGCGGTCGCAGGATCTCCATGAATTGCGGCAGCGGCGAGACGCTGAGCAATAAGCCGATGGCGAAGGTCAGCCAGACGATCCAACCATTGCGTGAATGAGTACCGGCCATTATTCCTCCCTCTGCCGCGTGGTTGCCGGGGCAGCGGCCGCTGGTCGAGCGGCTGGTGTGGCGGCAGGCGTCGACGCAGGCGGTTTGGTTGCGGCGGGTTTCGCCGGGCGGGCGTTGTGGGTGGCAGGTTTAACGGGCGTCGCCACCGGTGCTGCCGGAGTTGCCACCGGTGCAGGCGGCCCAACAAATGCGGGCTTGGGCACCGTTGCGGGAACGATCGGCGTTATACCGTTCTGCTTGTCTTCCGCTTCCTGGGCCTGGGCGGCGTCGTTGGCGCGCTCTTCCGGAGTGCGATTGTCGCTGAATACCAGCAACAGATAGCGGCTGCGGTTCAAGGCAGCGGTTGGCACGGCACGCACGATAGCGAAAGGCTGGCCGGAATCGTGGATCACTTCCTTGACCGTCGCCACCGGGTAACCCGCCGGGAAGCGCTGACCCAAACCGGAGCTGACCAGCAGGTCGCCTTCCTTGATATCGGCGGTGTCGGCAACGTGACGCAACTCCAGACGCTCCGGGTTGCCGGTGCCGCTGGCAATCGCCCGCAGGCCGTTACGGTTGACCTGTACCGGAATGCTGTGGGTGGTGTCCGTCAGCAACAATACCCGTGAGGTGTAGGGCATAAGCTCCACCACCTGGCCCATCAGGCCACGGGCATCAAGCACCGGTTGGCCCAGCACGACACCGTCGCGCTCACCCTTGTTGATGATGATGCGATGGGTAAAGGGGTTGGGGTCCATGCCGATCAACTCGGCCACTTCGACCTTCTCGTTGACCAGTGCCGAAGAATTGAGCAACTCGCGCAGCCGAACGTTCTGCTCGGTGAGGGCCGCGAGCTTTTGCATGCGCCCCTGCAGCAGCAGGTTTTCAGTCTTGAGTTTTTCGTTCTCGGCGACCAGCTCGGTGCGGCTGCCGAATTGGCTGGCCACGCCCTGGTAGAGACGTTGCGGCAGGTCGGTGATCCAGTAAGTCTGCATCAACACCAGCGACATCTGGCTGCGCACGGGCTTGAGCAGTGCAAAGCGGGCATCGACCACCATCAGCGCGACCGAAAGCACGACCAGCACCAATAAGCGCACGCCCAATGAGGGGCCTTTGGCGAAAAGCGGTTTAATAAGCCGCTCCTCCCAGGCAAATGTTCTCTTTATTCATACGGCATCAAACCGGCCTGGATGCAGATTGAAGAAGATAAACGCCAACAGGCAGCACTGCAAAGTGCTGCCTGCGGACGAAGCATGGCGCAACCAACGATCTTATTCGCTGGAGAGCAGGTCCATGGTGTGTTTATCCATCATTTCCAGTGCACGACCACCGCCACGGGCAACGCAGGTCAGCGGGTCTTCGGCGACGATCACCGGCAGGCCGGTTTCCTGGGCCAGCAGCTTGTCGAGGTCGCGCAGCAAGGCGCCACCACCGGTCAGCACCAGGCCACGCTCGGCGATATCGGAAGCCAGTTCCGGCGGCGATTGCTCCAGGGCGCTTTTCACAGCCTGAACGATGGTGGCCAGCGACTCTTGCAGAGCTTCCAGCACTTCATTGGAGTTCAGGGTGAAGGCACGTGGAACGCCTTCGGCCAGGTTGCGACCACGAACGTCCACTTCGCGAACTTCGCCGCCCGGGTAAGCGGTGCCGATTTCCTGCTTGATGCGCTCAGCAGTGGACTCACCGATCAGGCTGCCGTAGTTACGGCGTACATACGTGATGATCGCTTCGTCGAAACGGTCGCCGCCTACACGCACGGATTCGGCATACACCACACCGTTCAGGGAAATCAGGGCGATCTCGGTAGTACCACCACCGATATCCACCACCATCGAACCGCGCGCTTCCTCAACCGGCAGGCCGGCGCCGATTGCGGCAGCCATAGGCTCTTCGATCAGGAACACTTCGCGGGCACCGGCGCCAAGGGCCGATTCACGGATGGCACGACGCTCCACCTGGGTGGACTTGCACGGAACGCAGATCAGCACACGTGGGCTGGGCTGCAGAAAACTGTTTTCGTGAACTTTGTTGATGAAGTACTGCAGCATCTTTTCGCAGACGCTGAAGTCGGCGATCACGCCGTCTTTCATCGGACGAATGGCAGCAATATTGCCTGGTGTACGGCCGAGCATGCGCTTGGCCTCGGTGCCTACGGCAACGACACTTTTCTGATTACCATGGGTCCGAATGGCCACAACCGATGGCTCATTCAGAACGATACCGCGCTCGCGCACGTAAATAAGGGTGTTGGCAGTGCCCAGGTCAATGGAAAGATCGCTGGAAAACATGCCACGCAGTTTCTTGAACATGGGGAAAGGACCCTAGGCAACGCGTGGGTAAAAAAGTGCGGCAAACTCTAACAACGACAGGGATTTTGGGCAAGGCGCCAATGTGCTAAATTGGCCGACTTTCTGTGCACCAACCCCCACAATCGCGGCCTTATGACCGTAGAAATGCGGTAGTGTTCCGACAATCTAACACACGGATGCCCTCCGTTCTGTTTTCCACTGGAGAAACCCATGGCGCTTGAACGCTCCGACGTGGAAAAAATCGCGCATCTGGCCTCGCTTGGCCTTAATGACGCCGATCTTCCACAGACCACCGCAGCCCTGAACAGCATTCTCGGGCTGGTCGACCAAATGCAGGCCGTAAATACCGACGGCATCGAGCCCCTGGCTCACCCGCTGGAAGCCAGCCAGCGCCTGCGTGCAGACGTTGTGACCGAGCGAAATAATCGCGAGGCCTACCAGTCCATCGCGCCAGCGGTCGAAAACGGCCTGTACCTGGTTCCGAAAGTCATCGACTAAAGGGAAAGAGCCTTTCATGCATCACATGACTCTGGCCGAGATCGCCCGCGGTCTCGCCGACAAAAAGTTTTCTTCCGAAGAGCTGACCCAGACCCTGCTGGCGCGAATTGCCGCGCTGGACCCCAAGGTCAACAGCTTTATCAGCCTCACCGAGGAACTGGCCCTGAGCCAGGCCAAGGCCGCCGACGCACGTCGCGCCAACGGTGAAAACGGCGCACTGCTGGGCGCACCCATCGCCCACAAAGACCTGTTCTGCACCCAGGGCATTCGCACCAGCTGCGGCTCGAAGATGCTCGACAACTTCAAGGCACCCTACGACGCCACCGTAGTGTCCAAGCTGGCGGCCGCCGGGGCCGTGACCCTGGGCAAGACCAACATGGACGAATTCGCCATGGGTTCGGCCAACGAGTCGAGCTACTACGGTGCGGTAAAAAACCCGTGGAACCTGGAGCACGTGCCCGGCGGTTCCTCCGGCGGCTCGGCTGCTGCTGTTGCCGCGCGTTTCCTGCCGGCGGCCACGGCCACCGACACCGGCGGCTCGATCCGCCAGCCCGCCGCTTTCACCAACCTCACTGGTTTGAAGCCGACCTACGGTCGCGTTTCCCGTTGGGGCATGATTGCCTATGCCTCCAGCCTCGATCAGGGCGGCCCGCTGGCACGCACGGCTGAAGACTGCGCAATATTGTTACAAGGTATGGCCGGGTTCGATAAACAGGACTCCACCAGCATCGATGAGCCGGTGCCGGACTACAGCGCCAGCCTTAATACCTCGCTTAAAGGCCTGCGTATCGGCGTGCCGAAAGAGTATTTCAGCGCCGGTCTCGACCCGCGTATCGCCGAACTGGTGCACAACAGCATTAAAGAGCTGGAAAAGCTCGGTGCCGTGATCAAGGAAATCAGCCTGCCGAACAACCAGCACGCGATTCCTGCGTACTACGTGATCGCGCCGGCAGAAGCCTCCTCGAACCTGTCGCGTTTCGACGGCGTGCGCTTCGGCTACCGCTGCGAAAACCCGAAAGACCTTACCGACCTGTACAAACGCTCCCGTGGCGAAGGCTTCGGCGCCGAAGTACAACGCCGGATCATGGTCGGTGCCTACGCACTTTCCGCCGGTTACTACGACGCGTACTACCTCAAGGCGCAAAAGATCCGTCGCCTGATCAAGAACGACTTCATGGCCGCCTTTGAAGAAGTCGACGTGATCCTCGGCCCGACCACGCCAAACCCGGCCTGGAAGATCGGCGCCAAGACCGGCGACCCGATCGCCGAGTACCTGGAAGACCTCTACACCATCACCGCCAACCTCGCAGGCTTGCCGGGCTTGTCCATGCCCGCAGGTTTCGTCGATGGCCTGCCGGTCGGCGTGCAATTGCTCGCCCCGTATTTCCAGGAAGGCCGCCTGCTCAATGTGGCGCACCAGTACCAGTTGAACACCGACTGGCACACTCGCACCCCTACCGGCTTCTGAGGAGAACACTATGCAATGGGAAGTTGTGATCGGGCTGGAGATTCATACCCAGCTCGCCACCCAATCGAAGATTTTCTCCGGTAGCGCCACCACGTTCGGCGCAGAACCCAACACCCAGGCCAGCCTGGTCGACCTGGGCATGCCCGGCGTACTGCCGGTGCTGAACGAGGAAGCGGTGCGCATGGCGGTGATGTTCGGCCTGGCGATTGACGCCGAAATCGGCCAGCACAACGTGTTTGCGCGCAAAAACTACTTCTACCCGGATCTGCCCAAAGGCTACCAGATCAGCCAGATGGAATTGCCGATCGTCGGCAAGGGCTACCTGGACATCCCGCTGGAAGACGGCACCATCAAACGTGTCGGCGTGACCCGTGCGCACCTGGAAGAAGATGCCGGCAAGAGCCTGCATGAAGAATTCAACGGTGCCACCGGCATCGACCTGAACCGTGCCGGCACACCGCTGCTGGAGATCGTTTCTGAGCCGGACATGCGCAGCGCCAAGGAAGCCGTGGCCTACGTCAAGACCATCCACGCGCTGGTGCGTTACCTGGGTATCTGCGACGGCAACATGGCCGAAGGCTCGCTGCGTTGCGACTGCAACGTGTCGGTGCGGCCAAAAGGCCAGGCCGAGTACGGCACACGCTGCGAGATCAAGAACGTCAACTCGTTCCGCTTCATCGAGAAGGCGATCAACACCGAAGTGCGTCGCCAGATCGAGCTGATCGAAGACGGCGGCAAGGTGATCCAGCAAACGCGCCTGTACGACCCGAACAAAGACGAAACCCGCGCCATGCGCAGCAAAGAGGAAGCCAACGACTACCGTTACTTCCCCGACCCGGACCTGTTGCCGGTGATCATCGAGGACTCGTTCCTTAATGACGTGCGTGCCACCCTGCCGGAACTGCCGCCGCAAAAACGCGAGCGTTTCCAGGAACAGTTCGGCCTGTCGGTCTACGATGCCAGCGTATTGGCCTCCAGCCGTGAGCAAGCCAACTACTTCGAAAAAGTCGTGAGCATTGCCGGCGACGCCAAGCTGGCGGCCAACTGGGTGATGGTTGAGCTGGGCAGCCTGTTGAACAAACAGGGCCTGGAGATCGACGAAGCCCCGGTGACCGCCGAGCAGTTGGGCGGCATGCTGCTGCGCATCAAAGACAACACTATCTCCGGCAAAATCGCCAAGACCGTGTTTGAAGCGATGGCCGCAGGCGAAGGCAGCGCCGACGACATCATCGAGAAGCGTGGCCTCAAGCAAGTCACCGACAGCGGCGCTATTTCGGCCGTGCTCGATGAGATGCTCGCCGCCAATGCCGAGCAAGTTGAACAATACCGTGCGGCAGACGAAGCCAAGCGCGGCAAGATGTTCGGCTTCTTTGTCGGCCAGGCGATGAAAGCCTCCAAAGGCAAAGCCAACCCGCAACAGGTGAACGAACTGCTCAAAAGCAAGCTCGAAGGCTGACAGCGGTGAACGGTCGGAGTGGGATTCCATAAACACTTCGGCCTCATGTGGGAGCTGGCTTGCCTGCGATAGCATCACCTCGGTGCCACTGAAATACCGAGGTGCCTGCATCGCAGGCAAGCCAGCTCCCACATTCAAATTGGGGGTTTGTTGAACATGAAGCGTCTACTCGGCCTCCTGGCCCTGTTCTCTCTGCTGGCCGGTTGCGCCAGCGGCCTCATCGACCCCAACGGCTACGACGAAACCGGCACCGCCTCCTATTACGGCGCCAAGCACCATGGCAATAGAACCGCCAGCGGTGAACCCTTCAACCAATACGCCCTGACCGCCGCCCATCGGCGCCTGCCCTTCGGCACGCGGGTCAAGGTGACCAATCTCGACAACAACAGATCCGTCGTGCTGCGCATCAATGATCGCGGCCCGCACACCCGTGGCCGTCTGATCGATGTTTCCCGCAAAGCGGCTGAGCAACTCGGTATGCTGGGCAGCGGCACCGCACGGGTTCGCGTGCAAGCGCTGAGCAACTGACAGGAGCCTTGGCCATTTCCGTACTCACCGCCCTCTCGCCCTTCAGCCTGCTCGAATTGGTCAGCGGCCTGCTGCTGCTGATTCTCGGCGCCGAAATCCTGGTGCGCGCCGCCGTGCGCCTGGCGGCCAGCCTCAAGGTGCGGCCGCTGATCATCGGCTTGAGCATCGTCGCCTTCGGCAGCAGCGCGCCACAAATGACCGTCAGCCTGCAAGCCACACTGGCCGGCAATACCGATATCGCCGTGGGCAGCGTGATCGGCAGCAGCATATTCAACATCCTCGTCACCCTGGGCCTGTCTGCGCTGATCATCCCGCTGCGGGTGTCGCGACAACTGGTGCGCCTGGACATCCCGGTGATGATTTGCGCCGCGCTGCTGGTGTTTACCCTGTCGGCCAATGAAAGTTTAACGCCCGTTGACGGGCTGGTACTGCTCGCAGCGCTGGTGGCCTACCTGGGTGTGCTGCATTACCAGACCCGCCATTCCCGGCGCCCGCGGACGCTGGACACCGTGGCCAGAGCGCCGTGGTTGAGCAGCGTGCTGCTGATGCTCGGCGGGCTGCTGATTCTGGTGCTGGCCGGGCATTTGCTGCTGGGCGCGGCGGTGGACGTGGCGAGCGACCTGGGCCTGTCGGAGCGCATCGTCGGCCTGACCTTGATCGGCGTCGGCACTTCGTTGCCGTGCCTGGCCACTTCGCTGATTGCCGCAGTGCGCGGCGAGCGCGAGATTGCCGTGGGCAATGTAATCGGCAGCAGCCTGTTCAACCTGCTCGGTGTGCTGGGGTTTACCGCGTTGGTAGCGCCGTCACCGCTGTCGGTATCGCCCAACGCCCTCGATTTCGATTTGCCGGTAATGCTCGGCGTGGTGGCGCTGTGCCTGCCGGTGTTCTACACCGGTTACCGAGTCACCCGCGCCGAAGGCCTGGTCTTTCTGGGCCTGTACCTGGTGTACGCATTGCATGTGGTCTCGTTCACGTTCGGCATGCCCTTGGCTACCCGGCTGGAAAAACTGATGCTGTATTACGTCCTGCCGGCGCTGGTGGCGTTTCTGGTACTCAGCACGCTGCGAGCCTGGCGTCGCCAACACAAGAGGGAAGCGCAATGACCGATCAGAGAAAGCCCGGGGTTGAGATGCGTCGCCAGGTGATGGGCGACGTGTTCGTCGATCGCGCCCTGGGCAACGCCACCGAGTTCACCCAGCCGCTGCAGGATTTTGTCAACGAACATGCCTGGGGCAGCGTGTGGAATCGCGAGGGTTTGCCCTTAAAGACCCGCAGCCTGATCACCCTTGCAGCCCTGACCGCACTCAAGTGCCCACAGGAACTCAAGGGCCACGTGCGCGGCGCACTGAACAATGGCTGCACGGTGGAGGAGATTCGCGAAGCGCTGCTGCATTGCGCGGTGTACGCGGGTGTGCCGGCGGCGATTGATGCGTTTCGGGCGGCGCAGGAAGTGATAGAGGCGTATCAGGCAGACCAGTAGTGACTGTTAGATCGCAATCGCAGGCAAGCCAGCTCCCACATTCTGAATGTATTCACAGTTCAAGTGTGGGAGCTGGCTTGCCTGCGATTGGCCCTCAAGCACACCACAAACCCTAGATCCAACCACCCGCCTGCAACACAAAAATCCCGATATTGGTGGTCACCGCCGCCATCAACGTGGTGATCACAATAATCGCCGCCGCCAACTCATGGTTGCCCTCAGCCGCCCTGGCCATGACAAAACTCGCCGCCGCCGTCGGCGCGCCGAAATACAGAAACAAAATCCCCAATTCCGGCCCACGAAAGCCCAGCAGCCACGCGCCCAATGTCGCGAATAGCGGCAGGCCGATCATCTTCACCAGGCTGGCACTCAAGGCCATGCTCCCGCTTTTGCGCAAGGCCGCCAATGACAAGGTGCCGCCGATGCAGATCAGCGCCAGCGGCAAGGTCATGTCCGCCAGATACTGCCCGGACGACTCCAGCCACCCCGGCAAGCCGATCTTGAAGATCGCGAACGGCGCGGCGACGATCACACTGATGATCAGCGGGTTGGCTATCACGCTTTTGAAAATGCTCCACGGGTCGGACTTGATCACCGGGCTGTACACCGCCAGCACAATGGTCGACAGCGTGTTGTAGAACAGGATCACCAGCGCCGCGAGAATCGCGCCAAGGGAGATGCCGTAGTCGCCGTACATGCTGGCCGCCAGCGCCAGGCCGATCACGCCGTTATTACCGCGAAACGCGCCTTGGGCATAGATGCCACGGTCTTCACGCGGGCAGCGAAAGATCGCCCAGCCCCAGGCCAGGGCAAAGCTCAGCAGCGTGGCAACGGCAAAGTAGATCAACAAACCGGGCTTGAGCGCCGAATGCAGGTCGGCGTGGAGGATGCCGAGAAACAGCAGCGCCGGCATGGTGACGTTGAACACCAGCGACGATGCAACGTGGATGAAGTTGTCGTTGATCCAGTTGATGCGCTTGAGCAGCACCCCCAAAAACAGCATGGCAAACACCGGCGCGGTGATGGTCAGGGTGGTGAGGAAGATAGCCAGCATGCCGGGGAGAACCTTGGTGGGTGTCGTCAGGTGGCTAATGATAAGCCATGCAGCCCGGTTCGTCTGGGCAACCCCGAGCAAATGTGGGAGCTGGCTTGCCTGCGATGGCGCAGTGTCAGTCGATGCATTCGTTACTGATACACCGCCATCGCAGGCAAGCCAGCTCCCACAGAGTCCGTGCTGGTCTCAGGTGATGGGCGCGGGGTTGAACAGGGTGATGTCGTTATGCAGTTTATGCCGCTGCGCCCACGTCTGTTTCTTGCCGCTGGCCACATCCAGGTAGAAGTGGAACAGCTCCCAGCCCAGCTCCTCGATGGTCGCACGCCCGGTGGCGATACGCCCGGCGTCGATATCGATCAAGTCCGGCCAGCGCTGCGCCAGTTCCGTGCGCGTTGAGACCTTGACCACCGGCGCCATCGCCAGCCCATACGGCGTACCACGCCCGGTGGTGAACACATGCAGGTTCATCCCGGCCGCCAGTTGCAAGGTGCCACAGACAAAGTCGCTGGCCGGCGTGGCGCAAAAGATCAGGCCCTTGCCCTTGAACCGCTCACCCGGGCCAAGCACGCCATTGATCGCGCTGCTGCCGGATTTGACGATGGAGCCCAGGGACTTCTCGACAATGTTCGACAACCCGCCCTTCTTGTTACCCGGCGTGGTGTTGGCGCTGCGATCCGCCTCACCCTTGGCCAGGTAACGGTCGTACCAGTCCATTTCCCTGACAAGTTCCTGGGCAACTTCCTTGCTCTCGGCGCGCGACGTCAGCAGGTAGATGGCGTCGCGCACTTCAGTGACTTCGGAAAACATTACCGTCGCCCCGGCCCGCAGCAGCAAATCCGAGGCATAGCCCAACGCCGGGTTGGCGGTGATGCCGGAAAACGCATCACTGCCGCCGCATTGCATGCCCAGGATCAGCTCGGACGCCGGCACGGTTTCCCGGCGACGCTGGTCAAGTTTCTTCAAGCGGGTTTCGGCCAGCGCCATGATCTGCTCGATCATTTCGGTAAACCCGTGGCTGGAGTCCTGCAAGCGGTACAGCCAAGGCTCACTGAGGTCGACAGAACTGTCGTTGTCGTGCATCACCTGCCCGGCCTGCAGCTTTTCGCAGCCCAGGCTGATCACCAGCGCTTCGCCGCCCAGGTTCGGGTTGCGCGCCAGGTTGCGCACGGTGCGGATCGGGATGTGGGCATCGGTCGCGGTGATGGCCACGCCACAGCCGTAGCTGTGGGTCAGCGCCACCACGTCGTCAACGTGCGGGTACTTGGGCAGCAACTCGTCCTTGATGCGCTTGACCGCATGGTCCAGCACACCAGTGACGCATTGCACCGTGGTGGTGATGCCGAGGATATTGCGCGTGCCCACGGTGCCGTCAGCGTTGCGGTAGCCCTCAAACGTGAAGCCTTCCAACGGCACCTGGGTTGCTGGCACCTCGGTCGACAGCGGCAAGCTGTCCAGCGGCGGCGCAGTGGGCATGCGCAATTGGTCTTCCTGCACCCAACTGCCACGCGGAATCGGCGCCAGCGCATAGCCGATGGTCTGGCCGTAGCGAATAATCTCACCGCCTTCGGGGATATCTTCCAGGGTCACCTTGTGGCTCTGTGGAATGAAATCCACGGTGACCAGGCCGTCCGGAAACTCGGTGCCGGCCGGCACGCCCTGGTCGTTCACCACGATCACCACGTTGTCGCGCGCGTGCAAACGAATCGAGCGCGGCGAGTCGGCATGTTCAATCAACTGCATTACATCGCCCCTCAGGAGTGCGCTTGGGTAAGGTTAGTCAGTTCCGGCCCTTTGCTTGGCGGCTCTTTGAGCACCACGCGCTTGATCGGGCCGACGATCACCAAATAGCTGAACACCGCCAACAGCGCGTTGGCGCCGACGAACACCAACGCCCACTTGAACGAGCCGGTGGTGGCGATGATGTAACCAATCACGATCGGCGTGCTGATGGACGCCAGGTTGCCAAACATATTGAACAAGCCGCCACTGAGCCCGGCGATTTGTTTCGGCGAGGTGTCGGACACCACCGCCCAACCCAGTGCGCCAACGCCTTTACCGAAGAAGGCCAAAGCCATGAAGCCCACCACCATCCATTCGATATCCACGTAGTTGCACGCCACGATGCTGCACGACACCAGCAAGCCACCAATGATTGGCGCCTTGCGCGCGAAGGTCAGCGAATGCCCCCGGCGCAACAGGTAATCGGAAATCAAACCGCCCAACACGCCGCCGATAAACCCACAGATGGCCGGCAAGGATGCAATGAACCCCGCCTTGAGAATGGTCATGCCACGCTCCTGCACCAGATACACCGGGAACCAGGTCAGGAAGAAATAGGTGATGCCATTGATGCAGTACTGGCCCAGGTACACGCCGAGCATCATGCGGTTGGTGAGCAGTTGGCGGATGTAATCCCACTTCGGCCCGTCGGTTTTCTGGCCTTTGGTCTTGTCCTGGTCCATGTCGACCATCGCACCGTTGGCCGCGATGTGGTTGAACTCGGCTTCGTTGATCATCGGATGCTGGCGCGGGCTGTGGATAAGTTTCAGCCAGATCAGCGAGAACAGGATGCCGATGCCGCCCATCACGATAAACACGTGCTGCCAGCCGAAGCTGTAGACGATCCAGCCCATCAGCGGTGCAAACAGTACCGTAGCGAAGTACTGCGCCGAGTTGAAAATCGCCGAAGCAGTGCCGCGTTCGGCCGTAGGAAACCACGCCGCCACAATACGGGCGTTTCCGGGAAACGAAGGCGCCTCAGCCAGGCCCACCAAAAAGCGCAGCATAAACAGCGCAACAATCGCGGTGGAAACCCCGAACTCACCCACATAGCCTTGCAGCACGGTGAACAGCGACCAGGTGAAGATGCTCAGCGCGTAGATTTTTTTTGAACCGAACCGGTCCAGCAGCCAGCCACCGGGGATTTGCCCGGCCACGTAGGCCCAACCGAATGCAGAGAAGATATAACCGAGGGTGACCGCGTCGATGCCGAGGTCTTTTTGCAGGCTGGAGCCGGCGATGGCGATAGTGGCTCGGTCGGCGTAGTTGATCGTGGTCACCAGGAACAGCATGAGCAGGATCAAATAGCGGACGTGAGTCGGCTTGGTCGCTTGCATGAAGATGTACTCCCACTAATTATTTTTTTTGCGGGTAATGGTCTTGTTGTATGCGGGACCGGCTTTGTGTGGGAGCTGGCTTGCCTGCGATACAGGCACCGCGGTGTGTCAGGTACACCGCAGTGATGCTATCGCAGGCAAGCCAGCTCCCACACAAGCAGGGCTCCCAGGTATTACGAACCGATGTAGCTGGTTTTCACCACTGTGTAGAACTCTTGCGCATAGCGACCTTGCTCACGCGAACCATAGGATGAACCCTTACGCCCACCGAACGGCACGTGGTAGTCCACACCGGCGGTCGGCAGGTTGACCATCACCATCCCGGCCTGGGAGTGGCGCTTGAAGTGGTTGGCGTACTTGAGCGAGGTGGTGGCGATGCCCGCCGACAGGCCGAACTCGGTGTCATTGGCCATGGCCAGCGCCGCCTCGTAATCCGCAACACGCACCACATTGGCCACCGGGCCGAAGATCTCCTCACGGCTGATACGCATGGCGGCTTCGCTGTCGGCAAACAGCGTCGGCGCCAGGTAGTAACCTTCGGTGTCACAGGTCACCAGGCCGCCACCGCTGACCAGCCGCGCGCCTTCGCTTTGGCCGATGTCGATGTACTTCATGTCCTGGTCCAACTGGGCCTGGGAGACCACCGGGCCAATGTCTGTGCCGCTTTTGAGCGCGTGGCCGACTTTGATCGACTTCATGCGCTCGGCCATGGCCGCGACGAACTGGTCGTGGATACCGGCGGTGACGATCAAGCGGCTGGAGGCCGTGCAACGCTGGCCGGTGGAGTAGAACGCGCTCTGTACCGACAGCTCGACGGCCTGTTTGAGGTCGGCGTCATCGAGGATGATCTGCGGGTTTTTACCGCCCATCTCCAACTGTACTTTGGCCTGGCGCGACACGCAGCTGACCGCGATCTGACGCCCGACGCCAACCGAACCGGTAAAACTGATGCCGTCGACTTTCGGGCTGTTGACCAACACATCGCCGACCACACGGCCGCTGCCCATCACCAGGTTGAACACACCGGCCGGGAAACCGGCGCGGGAGATGATTTCGGCCAAGGCCCAGGCGCAACCCGGCACCAGTTCTGCCGGTTTGATCACCACGCAGTTGCCGTAGGCCAGGGCCGGAGCGATTTTCCACGCAGGGATGGCAATCGGGAAGTTCCACGGCGTGATCAGGCCGACCACACCGAGGGCTTCACGGGTGACTTCCACATTCACGCCTGGGCGCACCGAAGGCACGTAATCGCCAGACAAGCGCAGGCATTCGCCCGCAAAGAATTTGAAGATGTTACCGGCGCGGGTCACTTCGCCGATGGCTTCGGGCAGGGTCTTGCCCTCTTCCCGAGCCAGCAAGGTGCCAAGTTCTTCGCGGCGGGCGAGAATTTCGCTGCTGACTTTATCCAGTGCATCGTGGCGTGCCTGGATGCCGGACGTCGACCAGGCCGGGAACGCGGCGCGGGCAGCATCGATAGCAGCGTTGACTTGGGCTACATCGGCCTTGGCGTATTCGCCAATGACATCGGACAACTCCGACGGATTGATGTTATTGCAGTAGTCGGCACCGGCCACCCACTCGCCGTTGATGTAGTTTTCAAAACGTTTGGCTTGGGACACAAATCTTCTCCTGACGCAAAAGGCCGCTGATTACTCAGCGGCCTTGTTGATAAGTTACTGCGGACCTTGCTTGTCGATCAGCGCGGCCAGGGCTTCGTATTCTTCCGGCAGCAGGTCGGTCAGCGGCGTGCGCACCGGGCCTGCGTCGTAACCAGCAATTTTGGCGCCCGCCTTGACGATGCTCACCGCGTAACCGGCTTTACGGTTGCGGATATCGAGGTAAGGCAGGAAGAAGTTGTCGATGATCCTGGCAACAGTGGCGTGATCGTCCTGGGCAATCGCGTGGTAGAAGTCCATCGCGGTTTTCGGGATGAAGTTGAACACCGCCGAGGAGTAAACCGGCACGCCCAGGGCCTTGTAGGCAGCGGCGTAAACCTCGGCAGTCGGCAGGCCGCCGAGGTAGCTGAAACGGTCGCCGAGACGGCGGCGAATCGACACCATCAGCTCAATATCACCCAGGCCATCTTTATAGCCGATCAGGTTCGGGCAGCGCTCGGCCAGGCGTTCGAGCAAGGGTGCAGTCAGGCGGCAAACATTGCGGTTGTAGACCACTACGCCGATTTTGACCGACTTGCACACGGCCTCAACGTGGGCGGCGACGCCGTCCTGGCTGGCTTCGGTCAGGTAGTGCGGCAACAGCAGCAAGCCTTTGGCGCCAAGACGCTCGGCTTCCTGCGCATATTCGATGGCCTGACGGGTCGAACCGCCGACACCGGCGAGGATCGGCACGCTGGTGGCGCAGGTATCAACGGCGGTCTTCACCACTTGGGAATATTCGCTGGCGGCCAGGGAGAAAAACTCACCGGTGCCGCCGGCGGCGAACAAGGCGGTGGCGCCATAAGGGGCCAGCCATTCCAGACGCTTGATGTAGCCCGCCTGGTGGAAGTCACCCTGGGCATTGAAATCGGTTACCGGAAAAGACAGCAGACCGTGGGAGAGGATGGACTTCAGTTCTTGTGGATTCATTATTCGAACACCCTGGATGAAGACTTTCTGTCGAAAGGTTGTTGTTGGTTTTGATGATGTCGTACGTCATCGTACAACTATAAAATGATTCGTCAACTGCAATTCATCGGGCTTCATCCGCAGGCACGTGTTTAAACGCAGCTTCTTGACGTAGGAAATTATTCCTCTATGCTCTGAATGACTGTATGCATATACAGTTATTACGGAAGATTCCTACGACATAGCAAGGAGCTAACATGTCAGGTCTTGAACTCGCAGCACCCGAAAAAACACCGCCCACCCTACGTTTTGAAGGCGGTGAACACACTGCCATCGGCGATGACACGCTGCTGCGTTTCGTCAAGGACGCCCCGGCGATTCCTGCGCGGCAAGTCGAACTGCACCTGCCCAACGGCCTGGCGCTGACCTACGGCCAAGTGATTGCCCTGGGCGGTGATTTCTATGGCATTCCCGGCCAGGCCATCAGCGATGGCGCCTCCCCGGCCGAGCGTGTGCAACGTTTTACCGCCGCTTTCAACTCACTGGCGGTGCTACCGGCCTCGCGTGAAGAAGCCGGGAAAATCCTCGCAGTCATGCAAAAGGAGATCAACGCGGTCAACCAGGCCATCCGCGACGGCAAACAACCCCATGAAGCCTATGACGCGCTGGGTGATACGTTGTCCGAAGAATGGAACCGCATTACCGGCGGCGGCAGTGCGGTTTCGGCGCTGATTCCACTGGGGCGTTACTTGAAGCTGGCAGCAGACAACGCCGACCACTTTGGCGAATGGGCGCTGTCGGCGTACCTGGCCGGCCATACGGCGGCACTGCAACAGGCGGTCATCGCGCACCAGACTGGCACCGACCAGGCGCTGGAACTGGCGTATGCAATGAACAGCTTTGCCGATCACTTTTTGACCGATCTGTTTTCTGCCGGCCACCTGCGCGTGCCGCGCAAGCAATTGGCGGCGGTGGTCACGCCAGGAGAGTTGGGCTCACTGATCAGCCGCTTCATGCACGACGAAGACAGCAAGTTCGGGCTCAAGGTACGAAATGCCAAGGGTGATCAATGGCAGGCCTATGGGGACAAGCGCTACTTCGATGCGATCGACGCGGACAATCGGGCCATGGTTAAACGTGCAGTGCAGGCCTCGGCCGATGAGATCTTCGAGACCTTTATCAGCGGTGTTGCGCCCTCCCCGGCCAGCTTCAAGGCACCGCTGTATGTGCCGGACCTGAATGCTGCGCAGAACCCGGCGAACAACTTTTCGCCGCTGTTCAAGATGGAGGGTGACAAGGTGCTGCGCCGCAAGGACGTGAATGACCTGAACGACAAGCACTGGACCAATGATTGGTGGGGCTGGAGCACTTACCTGCTGCTCAAGGACTACAAGCCCAACCAGCCGGCCTGACACTGATCGTACCAACCGACCTGCCACTGATCGCTCCCACGCTCTGCGTGGGAATACATCCTGTGACGCCCTGCGTCACCTTGCACGGGGCTTGAGATACTCGCGCACATCGGGACGCGGAGCGTCCAGGGCGGCATTCCCACGCAGAGCGTGGGAACGATCAACTCCAGGCCAAGGAGATCAAAATGTGGGAGCTGGCTTGCCTGCGATAGCGGTGCGTGCACACAGTATCAGTTGCCTGACACTCAGCCATCGCAGGCAAGCCAGCTCCCACACTAGAGCGTGTTTGGCGGTTAACCGCGCTGCGCCTCTGCCTCTTCATGGGCATGGCGCAGCCGCTCACGGCTGTTGGTCAAATGCAGGCGCATGGCCGCGCGGGCCGCATCCGAATCCTGGCGGGCACGCGGAATGATCGTTCCCACGCTCTGCGTGGGAATACATCCTGTGACGCTCCGCGTCACCTTGCACGGGGCTTGAGATACTCGCGCACATCGGGACGCGGAGCGTCCAGGGCGGCATTCCCACGCAGAGCGTGGGAACGATCAACTCCAGGCCAAGGAGATCAAAATGTGGGAGCTGGCTTGCCTGCGATAGCGGTGCGTGCACACAGTATCAGTTGCCTGACACTCAGCCATCGCAGGCAAGCCAGCTCCCACACTAGAGCGTGTTTGGCGGTTAACCGCGCTGCGCCTCTGCCTCTTCATGGGCATGGCGCAGCCGCTCACGGCTGTTGGTCAAATGCAGGCGCATGGCCGCGCGGGCCGCATCCGAATCCTGGCGGGCACGCGGAATGATTGTTCCCACGCTCTGCGTGGGAATACATCCTGTGACGCTCTGCGTCACCTTGCACGGGGCTTGAGATACTCGCGCACATCGGGACGCGGAGCGTCCAGGGCGGCATTCCCACGCAGAGCGTGGGAACGATCAACTCCAGGCCAAGGAGATCAAAATGTGGGAGCTGGCTTGCCTGCGATAGCGGTGCGTGCACACAGTATCAGTTGCCTGACACTCAGCCATCGCAGGCAAGCCAGCTCCCACACTAGAGCGTGTTTGGCGGTTAACCGCGCTGCGCCTCTGCCTCTTCATGGGCATGGCGCAGCCGCTCACGGCTGTTGGTCAAATGCAGGCGCATGGCCGCGCGGGCCGCATCCGAATCCTGGCGGGCACGCGGAATGATTGTTCCCACGCTCTGCGTGGGAATACATCCTGTGACGCTCTGCGTCACCTTGCACGGGGCTTGAGATACTCGCGCACATCGGGACGCGGAGCGTCCAGGGCGGCATTCCCACGCAGAGCGCGGGAACGATCAACTCCAGGCCAAAGAGACCAAAATGTGGGAGCTGGCTTGCCTGCGATAGCGGTGCGTGCACACAGTATCAGTTGCCTGACACTCAGCCATCGCAGGCAAGCCAGCTCCCACGCTAGGGCGTGTTTGGCGGTTAACCGCGCTGTGCTTGCGCCTCTTCATGGGCATGGCGCAGCCGCTCACGGCTGTTGGTCAAATGCAGGCGCATGGCCGCGCGGGCCGCATCCGAATCCTGGCGGGCAATCGCCTCATAAATCTCTTCGTGTTCGCGGCTCAGGCGGCCCATGTAGTGCTGCTGGTCATCATGGGCCAGGCGCGCCGAATTCAGGCGGGTACGCGGAATGATGCTGGTGCCCAGGTGGGTCATTATGTCGGTGAAGTAGCGGTTGCCGGTGGACAGCGCAATTTCCAGATGGAACGCAAAGTCTGACGCCACCGCATCCCCTGCGTGGGCCGCGCTTTCATTCAACGCATCAAGGGCTGCGCGCATGGCCGCCAATTGTTCGTCGCTGCGGCGCAACGCGGCAAGGCCAGCCGATTCCACTTCCAGGCTGATACGCAACTCAAGAATCGCCAGCACATCCCGCAGCGTCACCACCGTGGCCGGGTCGATCCGGAAACCGCTCGGGCTTGGCGTGTCCAACACAAAGGTGCCGATACCGTGGCGGGTTTCCACCTGCCCCGCCGCCTGCAAACGTGAGATAGCCTCACGCACCACCGTGCGGCTGACCCCATGGGCTTCCATGATGGCCGACTCGGTGGGCAACTTGTCGCCACGCTTGAGCTGGCCGTCGCGGATCTGCTCGGACAACACCGTGACCAATTCCTGGGCAAGGCTGCGGCGCTTGCGGGGAAGACGAGGGGCGATGTTGGCGTTTTCCATGACGAATGATCTTTCTCGGCGAACTTGAGTCCGCATCATAGCCCATGGCGGTTGTACGATCACCGGTCTGTCACGACTTTCATCCATATCCTTTGCGCAAAAAAATGCCCCGGCACAGGCCGAGGCATTTTAAGACTTCACCCAAGGGTGAACGCCGCTTACTTCACCACTTTCAGGCTTGGCCGACCGCTTGGACGCGGCGGCTCGGAGTCCGGTGGCGGTACATCATCACCGTCCTCGCCTTCGATCGTTTCGTCGCCCTCGAAAGGCGATTCCAGATCAAACACCATGCCCTGGCCATTTTCCCGGGCATAGATCCCGAGGATGGCACCAATCGGCACGAACAGCGTATGCGGCACGCCGCCAAAACGCCCTTCGAAGCTGACGGCTTCATTGTCCATGTGCAAGTGACGCACTGCACTCGGTGATACGTTCAGCACGATCTGCCCGTCACTGGCAAAACCCTGCGGCACGTCAACCTTGGGAAATTCAGAGTTGACCAGCATGTGCGGGGTGCAATCGTTGTCCACAATCCACTCATAGAGCGCGCGGACCAAATAGGGTCGACTGGAGTTCATCAGCGGCTCCTTAAGCCTTAGCGCATGTCGCGTTCGACACCAGACAGACTCGCCTGGAAAGCCTCACGCGCAAACTGGCGCTCCATGTAATCAAGCAACGGCTTGGCCGGCCGTGGCAGTTCAATGCCCAGGATCGGCAAGCGCCAGAGTATGGGTAATAGGCAGCAATCCACCAAGCTTTGTTCCTCACTGAGGAAAAAAGGCTTGTCGGCGAACAGCGGCGAAACGCCGGTCAGGCTCTCGCGCAATTCCTTGCGCGCTTGCACACGAACGGCTTCTTTACTGCGCGTATCCAGGATCACATCCACCAGCCCGCACCAGTCACGCTGGATCCGATGGATCAGCAGGCGGCTGTTGGCACGCGCCACCGGATACACCGGCAGCAAAGGCGGATGCGGGTAACGCTCATCCAGGTATTCCATCACCACGGTTGACTCCCACAACGCCAGGTCACGATCGACCAGGGTGGGCAAGCTGCCGTAAGGGTTCACTTCGATCAGTTTCGGCGGATGACGACCTGCCTCCACACTGATGATCTCGGCGCTGACACCCTTCTCTGCGAGCACGATGCGTACTCGGTGGGAATAGTGGTCGGCGGGGTCGGAGTAACAGGCCAACCGATTGGTCACGCCCATGGCGGTCCTCCTCGCTTGTTGAAATTATGGAAAGCTCAAAAACGAGCGCGCCCAGAGAGCATCCCTGTAGTGCCTGGTTCAACCAGACCGCTACGTATTCAGAGATGCCGCTGGGCGCGCAAGATTAACAGCAATTGCTTACGGTTGGATCAATGCACATCCTTCCAGTATTCGCGTTTAAGCAGATAAGCGAATACGAAGAAGAAGGCCAGGTACAGCAACACATACGTACCGATGCGCTGATGCTGCAATTTGACCGGGTTGGCCGAGTAGGCCAGGAAGGTCACCAGATTCTTGACCTTCTCGTCGAACTGCTCTTCGTTCAGCGTACCGGTCTTGGGCACGATGGTCAGTTGATCGCACGCTTCGTGTGTCAAAGGCGTGCCGGTCAACGGATCATATTGCTTCTTGCCGTCTTCAACGACCTGAACCTGCTTGCATCCTACCACTTGGCGACCCTGCAGGCCGACCAGAACGTTAGGCATACCGACGTTCGGGAAGACTTTGTTGTTCACGCCGTAAGGGCGCGCCGGGTCTTCGTAGAAGGATTTGAGGTAGCCATAGAGCCAATCGGTGCCGCGCACGCGCGCCACCAGGGTCAGGTCGGGCGGCGCAGCGCCGAACCAGGCCTTGGCATCCGCAGGCTGCATGCCGATGTTCATGTGGTCGCCGATCTTGGCGCCGGTGAACACGGCGTGGCTGAGCATCACGTCATGGGGAATGCCCAGGTCATCGGCGACACGCTCGTAACGCTGGAACTTGGCGCTGTGGCAGCCCATGCAGTAGTTGGTGAACGTGCGCAGGCCATCTTGCATGGCGGCCTTGTCGGACACGTCGATATCGACTTTTTCCAGCTCCGCGCCGTGCTCGGCAGCGAAGGACAGTAGCGGCAGCGCCGCAAGGATCAAAGCAACGAATAACTTTTTCATCAGCCAGTCACCCTTTCCGGAACCGGTTTGGTCTTCTCGAGCCGGGTGTAGAACGGCATCAGAATGAAGTAGGCGAAGTACAGGAAGGTGCAGACCTGCGACAGCAGCGTGCGCTCAGGGGTCGGCGCCAATACGCCCAACACACCCAGGATCACGAATGCAATGCAGAACACCCACAACCAGATCTTGCTCAGCCAGCCTTTGTAGCGCATCGACTTGACCGGGCTGCGGTCGAGCCATGGCAGTACGAACAGCAGCGCAATCGACGCGCCCATGGCCATTACGCCCATGAGCTTGTCGGGGATAGCACGCAAGATCGCGTAGAACGGCGTGAAGTACCAGACCGGTGCAATGTGCTCAGGCGTCTTGAAGGCGTTGGCCTGTTCGAAGTTAGGCTTCTCCAAGAAATAACCACCCATCTCCGGGAAAAAGAACACGATCGAGCAGAAGATGAACAGGAAGACCACCACGCCGACGATGTCTTTGACGGTGTAATACGGATGGAACGGAATGCCATCCAGCGGGATGCCGTTTTCGTCTTTGTGCTTCTTGATGTCCACACCATCGGGGTTGTTCGAACCCACTTCGTGCAGCGCCAGGATGTGCAGCACCACCAGGCCCAGAATCACGATAGGCAATGCAACGACATGCAACGCAAAGAAGCGGTTCAGGGTAATGCCGGAGATCAGGTAGTCACCGCGAATCCACTGGGTCAGGTCGTTGCCGATCACCGGGATCGCACCAAACAGCGAGATGATCACCTGGGCGCCCCAGTACGACATCTGGCCCCACGGCAGCAGGTAACCCATGAAGGCCTCGGCCATCAGCGCCAGGTAGATCAGCATGCCGAAGACCCACACCAGTTCGCGTGGCTTCTGGTACGAGCCGTAGAGCAGGCCGCGGAACATGTGCATATACACGACGATGAAGAACGCCGATGCGCCGGTGGAGTGCAGCAGGCGCAGGATCGAGCCGTACTCGACGTCACGCATGATGTACTCGACGGAGGCGAACGCCTCTTCCGCCGACGGCGTGTAGCTCATCGTCAGCCACACACCGGTGACGATCTGGTTGACCAGCACCAGCAAGGCCAGCGAGCCGAAGAAGTAGAAGAAGTTGAAGTTTTTTGGCGCGTAATATTTGCTGAGATGGTCTTCCCACATTTTAGTGGCGGGGAAGCGCGCATCCACCCAATCCATGAACTTGCTCATCAGGCTTTCTCCCCCTCGTCGACGCCAATGACAATGACACTGTCAGTCTCGTAGTGATGTGGCGGCACTGGCAGGTTCAGTGGTGCGGGTTGTGACTTGTAGACGCGACCGGCGAGGTCGTAATGGGAGCCGTGGCAAGGGCAGAAGTAGCCACCGACCCAATCCTTGCCAAGGTCGGCAGGAGCAACTTCCGGGCGGAAGGTAGGCGAGCAACCCAAGTGGGTGCAGATACCGATCAGCAGCAGGATCTCTGGCTTGATCGAACGGATTTCCTTATCGACGTAGGCGGGCTGGTCGGAGTTCTTCGAGTCGGGGTCAGACAGCTGACCTTCGATTTTCTTCAGATTCCCCAGGATCTCCTCAGTACGACGAACGATGAAGACCGGCTGACCGCGCCACTCAGCAATCATCTGCTGGCCTGGGTCGATCTTGCTGACATTCACCTTCACCGGTGCACCTGCGGCTTTCGCCTTGGCACTGGGAAACCATGACCCCACGAACGGGACCGCAGCCCCCACCGCTCCTGCAGCACCCACCACGGATGTGGCTGCTACCAAGAAGCGACGCCGGCCTGCATTCACGCCGTCATTGCTCATTCAGTCCTCTCCCATCAGCTTTTTGGCCTGTTAAATCAGGCGTCTACTAAGTGTTGAATCTTTACTTATAAAAATTTTGTCGGATGGTAATGAAAAGCCCCACGTATGACAAGGGAATTGCCCTGGGCTCAGCCTCCAGGCCTTGTAGTATAGGGCGTCTACGGATGTGGCAAGTTGTCACGGCGAAATTTATGCATAAATCGCAGGCAATAAAAAACGCCCAGCTCCGTGAGGAGTTGGGCGTTTTTGTGGAACGTAAAGCGAATTAACGCTTCGAGTACTGCGGACGCTTACGCGCTTTACGCAGACCGACTTTCTTACGTTCAACTTCACGAGCATCGCGAGTTACGAAGCCAGCTTTGCGCAGAGCGCCACGCAGGGTTTCGTCGTACTGCATCAGAGCGCGAGTGATACCGTGGCGGATTGCGCCAGCTTGACCACTTACACCGCCACCGATAACGGTGACGTAGATGTCGAACTTTTCAACAGTCTCGGTCAGTTCCAGCGGCTGACGAACTACCATGCGGGCAGTTTCGCGACCGAAGAAGTTTTCCAGAGTGCGGTTGTTGATCGAGATGTTACCAGTACCCGGACGCAGGAAAACGCGAGCGGTAGCGGTTTTGCGACGGCCAGTGCCGTAATTTTGAGTCGCCGACATAATGAACTATTCCGTTAAAACTTCAGTTCTTGGGGCTGCTGAGCAGCATGAGGGTGTACAGCGCCCGCATAGACTTTCAGCTTGCGAAACATATCGCGACCCAGTGGGCCCTTAGGCAGCATACCTTTGACCGCGATTTCGATCGGGGCTTCAGGCTTCTTGGAGATCAGGCCTTCGAAGTTCGAAGACTTGATACCGCCTGGGAAACCGGAGTGACGGTAGTACATTTTGTCTTGCGCTTTGTTGCCGGTAACACGTACCTGCTCGGCGTTGATGATGACAATGTAGTCACCGGTGTCAACGTGAGGGGTGTACTCAGGCTTGTGCTTGCCACGCAGACGGCTGGCGACTTCAGTGGCCAGACGACCCAGGGTCTGACCAGCGGCGTCGACGACAAACCAGTCGCGCTGAACTGTTTCCGGTTTTGCAGTAAAAGTTGTCATTCTTTAATAGCCTCAGGGGCCGCCCTGTAAATTAGACGGCGGATCTTACTGAATAGTGCGTACTTTGACAAGTCAAAGGCAGCCGGATACAGACGCTATCGGGGGCTCGGGTCGGCGCGTCCGTTCAACGGCAAGATTCTTCGGCAGGCGGCGCATCACTTCCACTGCAGAAAGAGGTGGGCAATTATGCAGATTGCGAAAAAAAATTCAACCTGCTTTTATGATTGTTTTCCCCGAAGGAGTACCCGATGGATTATCGACAGCTGGGCCGCACCGATCTGAACGTAAGCGCGATCGCCTTGGGCACCATGACTTGGGGTGAGCAGAACAGCGAGGCAGAGGCCTTCGCACAGATCGAACGGGCCAAGGCCGCAGGGATCAACTTCCTCGACACCGCAGAAATGTACCCGGTGCCGCCCAAGGCCGACACCTATGCCACCACCGAGCGTTATATCGGTAATTACTTCAAGAGCCGCGGCGACCGTGCCGACTGGATCCTCGCCAGCAAGATCGCCGGCCCCGGCAATACCATCGACTACATCCGCGACGGCCACCTGCGCCACAACCGCAAGCACATCGTCGACGCCCTGGATGCCAGCCTCAAGCGCCTGCAAACCGACTGGATCGACCTCTACCAGTTGCACTGGCCGGAGCGCAGCACCAACTTCTTTGGCCAACTGAGCTACAAGCACAAGGACGAAGACGACCTGACCCCGCTGGAAGAAACCCTCGAGGCGCTGGACGAGCAGGTAAAAGCCGGCAAGATCCGCCACATCGGCCTGTCCAACGAAACCCCGTGGGGCACCATGAAGTTCCTGGCCCTGGCCGAAGCCCGTGGCTGGACCCGCGCCGTGTCGATCCAGAACCCCTACAACCTGCTCAACCGCAGCTTTGAAGTGGGTTTGGCGGAAGTGGCTATTCGCGAGCAATGCGGCTTGCTGGCCTATTCGCCGCTGGCATTCGGCATGCTCAGCGGCAAATACGAAAATGGCGCACGCCCGGCCAAGGCGCGCCTCACCGAGTACAGCCGTTTCAGCCGCTACTTCAACCCGCAGTCGGAAGCCGCGTGCAGCCGTTATGTGGCCCTGGCGCGGGAACATGGCCTGGACCCGGCGCAGATGGCGCTGGCATTTGTGACGCAACAGCCGTTTGTGACCAGTAATATTATTGGGGCCACGAGCCTGGAGCAGCTGGACAGCAACATTGCCAGTGCTGATTTGAAGCTGTCCAAGGAAGTGCTGGAAGGGATTGAGGCGATTCAGAAGGATCATCCGAATCCTGCGCCTTGATTGATCTTTAGATAGCTATCGCAGGCAAGCCAGCTCCCACACTTTGAACTGTGAACACAGTCAAATGTGGGAGCTGGCTTGTCGGGTCGCCGCATCGCTGCGATGGGGCCTCAAGCAGCACCACAGGACCATCAAAGCGCCCGCGCAATAATCTCCTTCATGATCTCATTGGTCCCCGCATAAATGCGCTGCACCCGCGCATCTGCCCAAGCCCGCGCAATCGGGTATTCCCACATAAAGCCGTAGCCACCGTGCAACTGCACGCACTCGTCGAGCACCTTGCATTGCAGGTCCGTGGCCCAGTACTTGGCCATCGCGGCAGTGGGCACATCAAGCTTGCCTTCCAGGTGCAGCGCCATGCATTTGTCGACAAACACGCGGCCGATCTGAATCTCGGTGGCCATCTCCGCCAGTTTGAATCGAGTGTTCTGAAAGTCGGCAATCGCCTTGCCGAACGCCTTGCGCTCGCGGGTGTAGTCCAGGGTCCACTGCAGCGCGGCTTCGGCGGATGACAGCGCGCCAATCGCCACCGTCAGGCGCTCCTGAGGCAGTTCTTGCATCAAGTAGGCGAAGCCCATGCCTGCCTGGCCCAGCAGGTTACCCTTGGGCACGCGTACATCCTGAAAGAACAGTTCCGAGGTGTCCTGGGCCTTCATGCCGACCTTCTCCAGGCGCTTGCCCTTGTCGAAGCCCGGCGTATCGGCTTCCACCAGAAACAGGCTGGTGCCCTTGGCGCCGGCCTTGGGGTCGGTCTTGGCCACGACAATGACCAGCTCGGCGAGGTAGCCGTTGGTGATGAAGGTTTTGGAGCCGTTGATCACATACTCATCGCCGTCCAACACGGCGGTGGTCTTGACGCCCTGCAAGTCAGAGCCGGCGCCCGGTTCGGTCATCGCAATGGCCGTGACCATCTCGCCGGAAATCAATTTGGGCAGGTACTTTTGCTTCAGCGCCTCACTGCCGTAATGCAGGATGTACGGCGCGACGATGTCCGAATGCAGGGAAAAGCCAATGCCGGTAAGGCCCAGGCGGCTGATCTCTTCGATCACCACCGCGCTGTACAAAAAGTCCGCGCCCAGCCCGCCATATTCTTCCGGCAGGTGGGAGCACAGCATCCCCGCCTCCCCCGCCTTGCTCCACAGGTTACGGTCGATGTAACCCTGCTTTTCCCACTCTCCGTGGAACGGCGCGGCGTGTTTTTCGAGGAAGGTACGCACGCTCTCGCGGAAGAGTTCGTGCTCCGAGCTGAACAAGGTTCTGGGGATCATGGGTCACCTGCGTGGATTGTCGGACAAAGACCAGCCCACAGAGCCTATGCCGCGAAGGCGTCACAGGACACTGGACACATGCGACAAAAAATAAGACGATCCAGCCGTCTGGTGACCACTTTCCCCTATAAGAATAAATGAAATTATGTCTAACCAAATCTCCACGCCCTTGCGGCGCGTCAGCATTTTGGCCATTGATCGGGTATTCGCTTCCACCCTCATGCAAGCCAAGGATTTCTTCCACCTCGCCAGCCTGCGTTACGGCAAGCAGCAAGGCCTGGGCCTGACCCCGGCATTTGAAACACGCCTGGTCAGCCCCGACGGGCAATCGGTACGCAGCTTCAGCGATGTGATCATGCCGGTGGACGGCGGCCTGGAAAACGCCGACATCATCGTGTTGCCGGCCTTCTGGGACGACTTCGACGCGCTGTGCACCCGTTACCCGCAAGTACTGCCCTGGCTGCGCGAGCAACATGCACGTGGCGCGGTGTTGTGCGGTGAAGCCACCGGGGTGTTCTGGCTCGCCGAAGCCGGGTTGCTCGATGGCAAGGAGGCGACCACTTACTGGCGCTTCTTCAACGCCTTCAGCGAGCGTTTCCCCAAGGTACAGCTCAACCAGGACAAGCACCTCACCGACGCCGACAACCTGTACTGCGCCGGCGGCACTACCTCAGCGTGCGACCTTTACATCTACCTGATCGAACGCTTCTGCGGCGCCAACATTGCCCAGGCCGTGGCCCGCGACATTCTTTACGAAGTGCAGCGCAGCTACGCGCCAGGGCGCATCGGTTTTGGCGGGCAGAAGCTGCACCAGGACGTGATCATCCTGCAGATCCAGCACTGGCTCGAAGAGCACTTTGCCGACAAGTTCCGCTTCGAAGACGTCGCCCGGGAACACGGCATGAGCATCCGTAACTTCATGCGCCGCTTCCAGACGGCCACCGGCGACAAGCCGCTGCATTACCTGCAAAGGCTGCGCATCGAGACGGCCAAAGGCCTGCTTTCAGGCAGCCGCAAGAGCATCAAGACCATCAGCTATGAAGTGGGATACGACGATGCGAGCTTCTTCGCGCGGCTGTTCAGGCAGCACACCGAGCTGTCGCCGAACCAGTATCGCCAGCAGTTCCAGCAAGCCGCCTGACCCAAAGTAAACACAAACCCATGTGGGAGCTGGCTTGCCTGCGATGGCGGTGGATCAGTGAGTACATTTGTTCCTGAACCACCGCCATCGCGGGCAAGCCCGGCTCCCACATTTGATCTCCATTGTTATGGAGAACACCCATAAAAAAGGCCTGCATCACTGCAGACCGCGTAAGCCAAGGTAACCACAAACCCATGTGGGAGCTGGCTTGCCTGCGATAGCGGTGGATCAGTGAGTACATTTGTTCCTGAACCACCGCCATCGCGGGCAAGCCCGGCTCCCACATTTGATCTCCATTGTTATGGAGAACACCCATAAAAAAGGCCTGCATCACTGCAGACCGCGTAAGCCAAGGTAAACACAAACCCATGTGGGAGCTGGCTTGCCTGCGATAGCGGTGGATCAGTGAGTACATTTGTTCCTGAACCACCGCCATCGCGGGCAAGCCCGGCTCCCACATTTGATCTCCATTGTTATGGAGAACACCCATAAAAAAGGCCTGCATCACTGCAGACCGCGTAAGCCAAGGTAACCACAAACCCATGTGGGAGCTGGCTTGCCTGCGATGGCGGTGTATCAGTGAGTACATTTGTTCCTGACCCACCGCCATCGCGGGCAAGCCCGGCTCCCACATTTGATCTCCATTGTTATGGAGAACACCCATAAAAAAGGCCTGCATCACTGCAGACCGCGTAAGCCAAGGTAACCACAAACCCATGTGGGAGCTGGCTTGCCTGCGATAGCGGTGTATCAGTGAGTACATTTGTTCCTGAACCACCGCCATCGCGGGCAAGCCCAGCTCCCACAGGTGATCTCCATTGTTATGGAGAACACCCATAAAAAAGGCCTGCATCACTGCAGGCCTTGGTCATTTCATGCACATCGCTTACGGCTTGTGCCCACGCGACAGGAACTCGTGGGATTGCATTTCCAGCAAGCGGCTCAGGGTGCGCTGGAATTCGAAGTTCAAGCGACCGCCCGTGTAGAGGTCCTTGAGCTCGACTTCGGCCGAGATGATCAGCTTGACGTTACGGTCGTAGAATTCGTCGACCATGTTGATGAACCGGCGCGCAATGTCGTCCGTGGTGACGCTCATTTGCTCCACACCGCTCAAGATCACCGCGTGGAAGATCTTGCCCAGCTCGATGTAGTCGTTCTGGCTACGCGGGCCGTCGCAGAGCTGGCGGAACTCGAACCAGGCCACGTCATCGCAGGTACGCAGGGCGATGATTTCGCGGTTCTCGATTATCAGCTTGTCGTTTTCCACCGCCTGGGTGCATTCCGGCGTCAGCGCGCGGAAGCTCTTTTTCAGGCTTTCATGCGCCGCTTCGTTCAGCGGGAAGTGGAACAGCTCGGCCTGCTCAAGGTGACGCAAACGGTAGTCGACGCCGCTGTCGACGTTGACGATTTCGGTGTTCTGCTTGATCAGCGCGATGGCCGGCAGGAAACGTGCGCGTTGCAGGCCGTCCTTGTACAAGCCATCGGGAACGATGTTCGAGGTCGCGACCAGGGTCACGCCATTCTTGAACAGCTCTTCCATCAAGGTGCCGAGGATCATGGCATCGGTGATGTCGGAGACGAAGAACTCATCGAAGCAGATCACCCTTGCCTCTTCGGAGAAGCGCTTGGCGATGATGGTCAGCGGGTTTTTCTCGCCCGGCAGGGTCTTCATCTCTTCGTGTACACGCTTCATGAAGCGGTGGAAGTGCGTACGGACCTTTTCCTTGAACGGCAGCGCTTCGAAGAAGGTGTCGACCAGATAAGTCTTGCCGCGGCCCACGCCACCCCAGAAATACAGGCCTTTGACCGGCGTGTGGTCTTTCTTGCCAAACAGCTTGCTGAACATCCCTGGCTTGTTGTGCGAGGCCGCGACCAGGTCGTCGTACAGGCGCTGCAAATGACGCACCGCATTTTCCTGGGCCGCGTCATGGAAGAACTCAGGGCGTTTCAGATCAGCTTGATATCGTTCTAGGGGCGTCATAATTTCGTTAGCAAGGCAACAAAAACGGGCCGTCACTGTAACGACGGCCCTGGATAATGGCAATCAACCCTTGGTCGGGTTAATCCTCGATGGGGGTCAACGCAACGCGCAAGGCGGCGATGGCAGCATCACGCAACGTTTCGTCGGCAAATTCAGCGCTGTCGGCCACGGCAGCACCGTCCAGCCATACGCTGAAGCCTGTGGCCTCATTGCGCACATCCAGCGCGTCGCCGCTTTGCAGTTGCTTGGTCACTGCGCCCGCCGCTTTGCCGTCGGCAAAGTTGCGCGACAACAGCAATTGCTCGCCATCGGCCGACAGCAGGCGGAAGCGGAAGCTGCCGTCGTCTTCACGGAAGCTCACGAAGCGCGCAGCCTTCGCGGCTTTCTTCTTGGCCGCCACCGGCGCGGCGGCCCGGTTGACGAACGAGCGCAGGCCCACGGCTTCACGCAGCTCGGCAAGGAACGGCGCGGCCACGGCGCGGGCTTTCTTGGCGCCGATCAGCAGCAGGTCTTCCATGTCCGAGGGGCGCGACATCAACTGATGGTAACGCTCACGCGGCTCGCTCAGTTGGCTGTCGAGCAGTTGGAACAGGCGGCTCTTCGCCTCGCCCCAGCCCAGGCCTTGCAGCAGATCGGCGCGGAACTCTTGTTCCTGAGCCTTGCTGGCAAACGCCTGGAACAAGGTGAACAGATGCGAATTGTCCGGGTCCTTGGCTTCGCCGGGTGCACGCGAGTCGGTGACGATCCGCGAGATCGCGTCTTTCATGTCCTTGGCGCTGGTGAACAACGGGATGGTGTTGTCGTAGCTCTTGGACATCTTGCGGCCATCGAGGCCCGGCAAGGTGGCGACGCTTTCTTCGATCAACGCCTCAGGCATGGTGAAGAATTCTTTACCGTTGCCGAACAGGTGGTTGAAACGCTGGCCGATGTCGCGGGCCATTTCCACGTGCTGGATCTGGTCACGGCCGACCGGCACCTTGTGCGCGTTGAACATCAGGATGTCCGCCGCCATCAGCACCGGGTAGCTGTACAGGCCCATGCTGATGCCCGCGTCCGGGTCTTCGCCGGCTTCAACGTTCTTGTCCACCGAGGCCTTGTAGGCGTGGGCGCGGTTGAGCAGGCCCTTGGCGGCAACACAGGTCAGCAGCCAGGTCAGTTCTGGGATTTCCGGGATGTCGGACTGGCGATAGAAGGTCACCCGGTTCACATCCAGGCCACCGGCCAGCCAGGTCGCGGCGATTTCCATGCGCGAGCGCTGGATGCGCTGCGGGTCATCGCACTTGATCAGGGCGTGGTAGTCGGCCAGGAAGTAGAAGGAATCGGCATTCGCGTCCTGGCTGGCGAGGATCGCAGGGCGGATCGCACCGGCGTAGTTGCCCAGGTGCGGCGTGCCGGTGGTGGTGATGCCGGTGAGGATACGGGTACGAGTCGTCATGGGTAATCGCTTATCAGACTGCTATCAATTCGAGAGGCGCGGCAGCACCAGATCCTTGAGGTCGGTGAGCTTGCCATGAAAAAAGTGTCCGCATTCTGCCACTTTCAGCAGCTCATGGGGGCGTTTCAGGGCGGCGGACCAGTCGTACACGGTCTGTGGGTCGACCACTTCGTCGGTTTCCGGCTGGATCAGGGTTAACGGGCAGCCTTGGGGCAGCACGTCGCTATCGCGCAGGCGCATCACCGCAGCGGCAACCATGAACAGGTGCGCAAGCTTTTCGCCCTTGGCTTCCAGGCGGCCACCGAGGCTGGCCGCGACGTAGCCGCCGAAGGAAAAGCCGAGCAAGGTGATCGGCAGGTTGGGGTGCTTTTCCCGCAGCCAGGTGGCGGCCGCCTCGGCATCATCCACCTCACCGGTGGCCATGTCGTGAGTACCGGCGCTCGAGCCGACGCCACGGTAATTGAAACGTAAAGTAATCAAACCAGCATCGCGGGCAGTGCGTTGCAGGGTCGAAACGACTTTATTGAGCATGGTCCCGCCTTGCACCGGGTTAGGGTGGCAGATCAGCGCCAGGCCACGTGGCTCGGGGTGATCCAGGTACAAGGCTTCCAATTGGCCCACCGGGCCAGCGATCAAAACGGGGGTTTCACGCATGAGCAAGGAATGAACTCCGTGACCTCTCAAAGGGTCGACTCGTCTAGCTAAAAGTCTGTGCATGGCATCATTGCGAGCTTAATCGCGGTATACAGCGCAGGTTTGAGCCGTTAACGTAAAGCAAAGCCGTTTATAGAGGAAGGACTCGTGGAACACTCGCTCTTAGTTTGGTTGTTGCCGACTCTTGCCCTGGTTGCCGGTGTCGCCATTGGATTCCTGGTTGCCCGCCTGCTGCCGAATGCCGCGCCTAACCGCACGCAGCGTCAGCTGGATGACATTCAGGAACGTTTTGACAGTTATCAGAACGAGGTTGTTACCCACTTCAACAGCACCGCGACCCTGGTCAAGAAGCTCACCCAGAGCTACCAGGAAGTACAGGATCATCTCGCCGATGGCGCCAACCGCCTCGCCCTCGACGACATCACCCGCCAGCGCCTGCTGGCCGCGTTGCATTCCGATGCACCGCAAGCCCCACGGGAGCGCCTGACGCCACCGCGGGAAAACCAGGAGCCACCACGGGACTACGCGCCAAAAACGCCGAACGCCCCAGGCATGCTGGATGAGCATTACGGTTTGAAGAAGTAAGTTTTTTCAAACACTAAAAAGCCCGGTTGATCGATGATCAGCCGGGCTTTTTTGTGGGCCTCAATCAAGCAGGCGACACCGGTCAACTGTGGGAGCTGGCTTGCCTGCGATAGCGGTGTATCAGCAAAGCTTCCATTGCCTGACACACCGCCATCGCGGGCAAGCCCGACTCCCACATTGACCGCGTAAGACCTTAAGCCGGTTGTTGCTCCTGCAACAGCCCGCCTTCAATCCGCACATGCCGCCCATGAAAACGCTTGAGGCTGCTGCGATGGCCGACACTGACGATGCTCAGGCCCGGCAGTTCATCGATCAGCGCTTGATACAGGTTCGCTTCATCCTCTTCATCCATCGCCGAGGTGGCTTCGTCCATGTACAGCCACTGCGGCGCGAACAATAAGGCACGCGCAAAGGCCAGACGTTGCTGCTCACCGGGCGAGAGCATGCGTTGCCAATGGTTGGCCTCATCCAGACGGCTGACCAGATGCGGCAAGCGGCAAGTTTCCAGGACCTGTGCATAACGTTCGGCCGGGTAGGTGCTGTCGTCTTGTGGATAACTCAACACGGCCTTCAGGCTGCCAATCGGCAAGTAAGGCTTTTGCGGCAGGAACAGATAACGCGCCGCCGGCAGGCAAATGCTGCCGTGGCCCGCCGGCCACAAGTTGCCCATGGCGCGCAGCAACGTACTTTTACCGCTACCGGAACGCCCACTGAGCATCACGCGCTGGCCAGGCTCTACCGTCATGTCGGCGTCGGTGAGCAGGTGGCGGCCGTCGGCCAGGTCCATGCCCAGGTCTTTGACCACCAGTTGCTCGCCTTGCGGGCGCACATCGATGGCCGGAGCACGTTGTTCGTTGCGGCTCATGGCCTCATGAAAACTCAGCAGACGGTCACTGCTGGCACGCCAGCTGGCGAGGTCGGAGTAAGCGGTGATAAACCAACTGAAGTTGCCCTGCACATTGCCGAACGCCGAGTTGATTTGCATCAGCTCGCCCAGTTCGATCTTGCCGGCGAAATAGCGCGGTGCCGCCACGATAAATGCAAAGACAACCGCGATCTGCTCATAGCCTGCGGTGAAGAATGTCAGGCGCTTGGACACCTTCATGATGTCCCAATAGTTGTGCCAGACCTTGCCGAACCGCGCACTCAAACGTTGATTCTCGTTTGACTCGCCATTGTACAAAGCAATGCTTTCGGCATTTTCCCGCACGCGCACCATGGAGAAACGCAAGTCTGCTTCGAACCGTTGCTGCTGGTTGCTAAGGCCGATCAAACGACGGCCGATCAGGTGCGTCAGCCAACTGCCGACGGCGGCATACAGCAATGCGCACCAGAACATGTAGCCGGGGATGGTGATACCGAAGACTTCGATGCTGCCCGACACGCCCCACAAGATAATCGAGAACGACACCAGACTGACCACATTGCGCAGCAGGCCCAAACCCAGAGCTAATGTGTTCAAGGTAAAGCTATTGAGGTCTTCGGAAATCCGCTGGTCCGGGTTATCGGTGTAGCCGCCCTGCTCCAACTGGTAGTAGTTCTTGTTGTTAAGCCAGCGTGCAAAGTGCTTTTCGGTGAGCCACGCGCGCCAGCGAATGGTCAACATCTGGGTCAGATAGAGGCGGTAGACCGCGCCGAGAATAGCCACTGCAGCGATGCCGCAGAAATAGATGATCTGTTGCCAGAAGGCCGCAGTGTCCTTTTTTTCCAGGGCGTTGTAGAAATCCTTGTACCAGTGGTTAAGCCACACGGAAATCGCCACGCTGAACAGCGTCAGACCAATCACCACAGCCAGCAACAACCAGGCCTTGCCCTTCTCTTCACTGCGCCAATACGGTGTGATCATCGCCCAGGTTCGGCGCAAGAATTGCCCACGCACCGCGTCGTTGACCGCGGAATACTCAGCGTTCTGATTCATCGTTCAGGCTCTGTAAGAAAATGTGACAGGCGTTTGAACCGATCATAGACGATCGGTTCAGCGCGCTGTGCAGCCTGAAGCAGATTGTTCAGACTTTGTTCAGCGCCGTACAGGACGCTTCTGCAGCTTGCGTTGCAGGGTGCGACGGTGCATGCCCAGGGCACGGGCAGTGGCGGAGATATTGCCTTCGTGTTCGGTGAGCACGCGCTGGATGTGTTCCCACTGCAGGCGGTCCACCGACATCGGGTTTTCCGGCACCAGGGTGTCGAGGTCGGCGTGCTCGGAGAGCAAGGCAGCCAGCACGTCGTCGGCATCCGCCGGCTTGCACAGGTAGTTGCAGGCGCCGCGCTTGATGGCCTCGACGGCGGTGGCGATGCTGGAGTAACCGGTGAGGATCACCACGCGCATTTCCGGGTCGAGCTCCAGCAGCTTGGGCAGCAGCACCAGGCCGGAGTCGCCATCCATTTTCAGGTCGAGCGCGGCGTAGTCCGGCAGGTCGGCCTGGGCGATGGTCAGGCCTTCTTCAGCCGAACCTGCGGTGCTCACGCGAAAGCCACGACGGCTCATGGCGCGCGCCATCACGCGGGTAAAGGTGGCGTCGTCATCTACCAGCAACAGGTGCGGCAGTTCTTCGCCTTCGACTTGGATCTCGTCACTCATCGATATCTCCTCGTGCGACACGGGGCAGGCGCAGCTCGGTGAGCGTGCCACCTTCCTCATGACTATAGAGCTTCACTGAGCCGCCCGCGCGGGTCACGCTGGCCTTGCTCAAAAACAGGCCGAGGCCGAAGCCTTTGCCCTTGGTGGTAAAGAAGGGTTTGCCGATCTGTTCGGCAATGGCCAGCGGCACGCCCGCGCCGTGGTCACGAATGCTGATGGTGACGTTTTCGGCGTCCCAGTCCAACTGCACGCCCAAGCCTTCGGGGCAAGCGTCGGCGGCGTTGTTCAGCAGGTTGAGCAAGGCCTGGGTCAGGTCCGGCGGCGGCGCCATGCGCGGCACACTGCCCTGCCCTAATAGATGAAAACGGTAACTGGCTTCGGGGCGCATCAGGTGCCAGCGATTCAGGGCTTCGTCGAGCCACTGGGTCACGTCCTGCATCTCCACCGCCAGGCGGCGATTGGCTTCGGCGGCGCGCACCAGTTGCTGCAAGGTCTGCTTGCATTGTTTGACCTGTTCGCGCAGCACGCCGAGATCTTCTTGCAACACCGGGTCGTGATGGTCCTGGGTCATTTCGTTAAGCAGCACGCTCATGGTCGCCAGCGGCGTGCCCAACTCGTGGGCGGCACCCGCGGCCTGGGTGGCGACGGCCAGCAATTGCTGATCGCGCAGGCCTTCTTCGCGGCGTATGGCGCGCAGTTCTTCCTGACGGCGCAGTTCTTCGGCCATGCGTGCAGCGAAGAACGTGATCACTGCAGCAGACAGCGCAAAGCTCAGCCACATCCCGTAGATCTGCAGGTTTTCGCGAGCGATGGGAAAGGTTTGCAACGGATAGAACTGCGCCAGCAGCAAGGTATAGAGCGTCAGCGCAATACCCGACAGCACTACCGAATAGCGCCATGGCAAGGTCACGGCGGCGATGGTCAGTGGCACCAGGTAGTAAGAAACAAACGGGTTGGTGGAACCACCAGAGAAATAAAGCAACACACTGTGGATAAACAGATCGCAGGCCAACTGGAGTGCGTATTCCAGCTCGGTCACAGGCCACGTGGTACGCAGGCGGATGGCCGTGAACGCGCACAGCACAGTGGAAAACGCCAGGGTCACACCCAGTTGCAGCCACGGCAGCGGCAGTAGGTCGAACCAATAGGCAAGCCCGACGGAGCCGGCCTGTGCGGCCAGTACCAGGGTGCGGATGAACGTCAGGCGCCAGAGGTTCTGGCGTGTGGCGGAAGTCAGTTTTACGGCGGCGAGCATGAGCTCTCCCGGTGAGCGCTGCAGGCGGATCGGCACGAGTATAAACGAAGCAGACCCGCTGGCACGGCGCGTGTGGCTCTTTGACGCAGGCCGGCCAAACGACCGTTCGTCGGCGCCATCACAACTTGTAGCGAATGTGTAAACCCGAAGAACCCGATGCCACCGTCTACAGTCATACCCGATACGAACACCTTAAGGAGCTTCCATGTCTCGTTTCACTCGCAGTGCAGCTGTTATCACCCTGGGCGTCGCCACCCTTGCCAGCCTCCCCGCTTTGGCAGCCGAAGGGCTGAACTACAACCAGATTTCCCTGCGCGCCGAGGTCAGCCAGGAGGTTGCCCGCGACAAGATGATCGTCACGCTGTACACCGAATCGCAAAATGCTGACCCGGCCAAGCTTGCTGCCGAAATCACCAACACCATGAACAAGGCGTTGGGCCAGGCACGTGAAGTCAAAGCCGTAACCCTGCGCCAAGGCAGCCGCAACAGCTACCCGATCTACGACAGCAAGAACCAGAAGATCACCGGTTGGCGCGAACGCGCCGAACTGCGTCTGGAAAGCGCCGACTTCCCGGCACTGTCCAAACTCACTGGCGAGCTGTTGAACACCCTGAAAATGGAAAACATGGACTTCGCCATCGCCGACACCACGCGCAAGGCCAGCGAAGATGCGTTGCTCAAGGATGCGGTCGCCGCGTTCAAGGCCCGTGCCCAGCTCGCAACTGACGCGTTGGGTGGCAAGGGCTACAAGATCGTCAACCTGAACTTCAACACCAATGGTTACCCGATGCCTTACGCCCGCAATGGCGGGATGATGATGAAGGCGGCCATGGCGGATTCGGCGCCAACGCCAGAAGTAGAAGCCGGCACCAGTCAAGTCAACATGAGCGCTGATGGGGTGATTGAAGTACAGATGCAGTGACCCCTACCTGACAACCCTGAACGGCGGTAACCTCGGTGACCGCCGTTTTCGTTTGGGCAGCTTTTATATGCCTGCCACTTCAGGGGTCTCCATGGAAAGAATCACCTTAAAACCGTTGCTCCTTGCCGCCGGCCTCCTGGCCTTGATGCCGACCGCTCAGGCGGCGACTACCCTGGTCTACTGCTCCGAAGCCAGCCCCGCCGGCTTCGACCCCAGCCAGTACACCAGCGGCACCGACTTCGATGCCTCAGCCGAAACCGTCTTTAACCGCCTGACCCAGTTCAAGCGCGGTGGCACCGAGGTAGAACCTGGCCTTGCAACAAGCTGGGAGGTCTCCAAAGACGGCCTGACCTACACCTTCCACCTGCGCGATGGCGTCAAATTCCACACCACCGACTACTTCACCCCTACCCGCGACTTCAATGCGGATGATGTGCTGTTCACGTTCAATCGCCTGCTGGATGCCGACAGCCCGTTTCGCAAGGCTTACCCGTCCGAGTCGCCCTACTTCACTGACATGGGCCTGAACACCACGATCAAAACCGTCGAGAAACTCGACGAGCACACCGTGCAGTTCAACCTGAACAATGTCGATGCCTCGTTCGTACAGAACCTGGCCATGAGCTTCGCTTCGGTGCAATCAGCCGAGTACGCCGCTCAGTTGCTCAAAGAAGGCAAAGCCGAAGAGATCAACCAGAAGCCGGTGGGTACAGGCCCGTTTGTGTTCAAGCGCTACCAGAAAGATTCGCAGATTCGCTACGTGGCCAATAAGCAGTATTGGAAGCCCGAGGATGTGAAGCTCGACAATCTGGTATTCGCCATCACCCCGGACGCCGCCGCGCGCCTGCAGAAACTCAAGGCCGGTGAATGCCAGGTCAGCGGTTACCCGCGTCCGTCCGACATTGAAATAATGAAACAAGACCCCAACCTGCGCGTGCTGCAACAGGCCGGTTTCAACTTGGGTTTCCTGGCCTACAACGTGACGCATCCGCCGCTGGACCAGCTCAAAGTGCGCCAGGCGCTGGACATGGCCATCGATAAGCCGGCAATTATCAAGGCTGTTTACCAAAGCGCCGGACAATTGGCGCAGAACGCACTGCCACCGGCGCAGTGGTCTTATGACCCCACTATCAAGGATGCGCCCTACGATCCGACCAAGGCCCGGGCGCTACTAAAAGAAGCAGGGGTTGCACCAGGTACCACCATCAATTTGTGGGCCATGACGGTACAGCGCGCTTCAAACCCCAACGCACGCATGTCGGCACAAATGATCCAGCAGGATTGGGCGAAGGTCGGTATCAAGGCCAACATAATCAGCTACGAATGGGGCGAATACATCAAGCGCGCCAAAAATGGCGAGCATGACGCCATGATTTATGGCTGGACCGGCGACAACGGCGACCCGGATAACTGGCTCGGCGTGCTCTACAGTTGTGCCGCCGTCAAGGGCAGTAACTACGCCAAATGGTGTAACCCGGCCTACGACAAGCTGGTGCAACAAGCCAAGGCCAGCAACGACCGCGAGCAACGCATCAAGTGGTATCAACAGGCGCAAAAAATACTTAAGGAACAAGTACCTATAACGCCTATTGCGAACTCGACGGTTTTCCAGCCACTGCGTAAGGAAGTGCAAAACTTCAAGATCAGCCCGTTTGGGCTTACGCCGTTCTATGGTGTCAGTCTAGATAAGTAACATCACCGCCCCAACCGAGTGCGCCAGACGCTTCGGTTGGGCCTTTTTGGTGCGCGCAATGCACCGAAAAAACCCTCTATATATATGCATTTATGTACAAACTTTCATAAATGCGACATTCCTGTACGTTCGTACCACAGTTTGCCTCTCGCAACGGTTCAGCATCTTGCAATGGGTATGGCCCCTGCATAAGTATCCGCAGGCCGACTCACGAGGTCGCCCTCACCACCAAAAATGACAACAAATCATGAGGCCAACATGCTTAAACACGCAGTCCTTCCGCTTTTAGTGAGTGCTGGCCTTATGGCCGCAGCTCCATTCGCCCAAGCGGCGACTAACCTGGTGTTCTGCTCCGAAGGGAGCCCGGCCGGTTTCGACCCAGGCCAGTACACCACCGGAACAGACTTCGATGCCTCGGCCGAAACCATGTTCAACCGTCTGACCCAGTTCGAACGCGGCGGCACTGCTGTGATTCCTGGGCTGGCCACCAGCTGGGACGTTTCCCCGGATGGCCTGACGTACACCTTCCACCTGCGTGATGGCGTGAAGTTCCACACCACCTCGTACTTCAAGCCGACCCGTACCTTCAATGCTGATGACGTGCTGTTCACGTTCAACCGCATGATCAATAAGGACGACCCGTTCCGCAAAGCCTACCCCACCGAGTTCCCGTACTTCACGGACATGGGGATGGACACCAACATCAAGAACATCGAGAAAGTCGATGACCACACCGTCAAGTTCACCCTTGGCACTGTGGACGCCGCTTTCATCCAGAACCTGGCGATGAGCTTCGCGTCGATCCAGTCGGCTGAATACGCCGCCCAACTGTTGAAAGAAGGCAAGGCACAGGACATCAACCAGAAGCCAATCGGCACTGGCCCGTTCGTGTTCAAGAGCTACCAGAAAGACTCCAACATCCGTTACACCGGCAACAAGGATTACTGGAAGCCTGAAGACGTGAAGATCGACAACCTGATCTTCGCCATCACCACTGACCCGTCGGTGCGTATCCAGAAGCTGAAGAAAAACGAATGCCAGGTGACCCTGTTCCCGCGTCCAGCCGACCTCAAGGCGCTGGGTGAAGACAAGGACCTGAAACTGCCGCACCAGGCCGGTTTCAACCTGGGCTACATCGCTTACAACGTTATGCCGGTGCTCAAGGGCCAGACCGCCGCCAACCCACTGTCTGACCTGCGTGTACGTGAAGCGCTGGACATGTCGGTGAACAAGCAGCAGATCATCGACTCCGTGTACCAGGGCGCAGGCCAACTGGCCGTCAACGCCATGCCGCCGACCCAGTGGTCCTACGACACCACCATCAAGGATGCCCCGTATGATGTGACCAAAGCCAAGGCTTTGCTCAAGGAAGCGGGCGTCAAGGAAGGCACCGAAATCACCCTGTGGGCCATGCCGGTTCAACGTCCGTACAACCCGAACGCCAAGCTGATGGCCGAGATGCTGCAGAACGACTGGAAACAGATCGGCCTGAAGGTCAACATTGTCAGCTACGAGTGGGGCGAGTACATCAAGCGTTCCAAAGGCGGCGAGAACCAGGCCATGATCATTGGCTGGAGCGGTGACAATGGTGACCCGGACAACTGGCTGAACGTGCTGTTCGGCTGCGACTCGCTGTCCGGTAACAACTTCTCCAAATGGTGCGACAAGAAATTCGACGGCATCGTCAAAGAAGCCAAAGCCACATCGGATGTCGCCAAACGCACCGAGCTGTACAAGCAGGCGCAACATATCCTCAAAGATGCAGTCCCGATGACACCTATCGCGCACTCGACGGTGTATCAACCCATGCGCAACACCGTGCAGGACTTCAAGATCAGCCCGTTTGGCTTGAACTCCTTCTACGGCGTTAGCGTAAGCGGCAAGTAAGGCTCAGTAGCGGCGACGTTTCATAACGTCGCCGTTATTGCATCCGCCCAGACCGTAGGAAACAGACCACATCCGCAACATTGCCGTCCTACAGCAATGAACTGCGGCATGTGCATCCGTTGCCTACAAGGTCAATCCGTTTTGGCGCATTTACTGCAAGCTCCGCGACCCATACCGTCGTAGGACAGCAGAGGCTCCAACCTAGGAAAGGCACTTGCTGTATGTGGGATCAGTGATGTCGCCCAGGCCTGACGCCTGGGTGATTGTTCGCTGGTGACAACAACAAACAAGGATCGGGATCGTCATGCGCCATACCACTGTTCTATCCGCAATTTTTGGCACCAGCCTGCTGGCTGTGGCCACGATGGGCCAAGCCGCCGAAAAGAAGAGCCTGGTGTTCTGCTCTGAAGGCAGCCCGGCCGGGTTCGACACCGCGCAGTACACCACCGCCACCGACAACGACGCGGCGGAGCCCTTGTACAACCGCCTGGTTGAATTCGAAAAAGGCGCGACTGACGTGGTGCCTGGGCTGGCAACCAAGTGGGATATTTCCGAAGACGGCCTGACTTACACCTTTCACCTGCGTGAAGGGGTGAAGTTCCACAGCAACAAGGAATTCAAGCCGACGCGCGACTTCAACGCCGACGACGTGCTGTTCACCTTCAACCGCATGCTTGACCCTGAATACCCGTTTCGCAAGGCCTACCCCACCGAGTTTCCATACTTCAACGGGATGAGCCTGAACAAGAACATCGCCAAGGTCGAGAAGACCGGCCCTTACACCGTGGTGATGACCCTGAACACGGTTGATGCCGCGTTTGTGCAAAACATCGCCATGAGCTTTGCCTCGATCCTGTCGGCCGAGTACGCCGAACAGTTGCTTAAACAAGGCAAACCCAGCGACATCAACCAGAAGCCGATCGGCACTGGCCCGTTCGTATTCCAGCGCTACCAGAAAGACTCGCAGATCCGTTATGTGGGCAACAAGCAGTACTGGGACCCGAGCCGCGTCAAGCTGGACCAACTGATTTTCGCCATCAACACCGACGCCTCGGTGCGGGTGCAGAAGCTCAAGGCTGGCGAGTGCCAGGTGACCCTGCACCCGCGCCCCGCTGACGTCGACGCGCTCAAGGCCGATCCAAACCTGCAACTGTTGACCAAGCCAGGTTTCAACCTCGGCTACATCGCCTACAACGTGCGCCACAAACCTTTCGACCAGCTCGAAGTGCGCCAGGCGCTGGACATGGCGGTGAACAAGCAAAGTATCCTCAATGCCGTGTACCAGGGCGCGGGCCAACTGGCGGTCAACGCCATGCCGCCGACCCAGTGGTCCTACGACGACAGCATCAAGGACGCCGCCTACAACCCGGAAAAAGCCAAGCAACTGCTCAAGGCCGCCGGCGTTAAAGAAGGCACCGAGATCACCCTGTGGGCCATGCCGGTGCAGCGCCCGTACAACCCCAACGCCAAGCTGATGGCCGAAATGCTGCAAAGCGATTGGGCCAAGATCGGCCTCAAGGTCAAGATCGTCAGCTACGAATGGGGCGAGTACATCAAGCGCACCAAAAACGGCGAGCACGATATCAGCCTGATCGGCTGGACCGGCGACAACGGTGACCCGGACAACTGGCTGGGCACCCTCTACAGCTGCGACGCCATCGGCGGGAACAACTACTCCATGTGGTGTGACCCGGCGTACGACAAGCTGATCAAGCAAGCCAAGGTCGTGACCGACCGCGAACAAAGGACTGTTCTGTACAAACAGGCGCAGCAATTGCTTAAACAGCAAGTGCCGATCACGCCAGTCGCCCACTCGACGGTCAACCAGCCGTTAAGCGCCAAAGTCGAAGGTTTCAAAGTCAGCCCCTTCGGCCGCAACGTGTTCTCGGGCGTCAGTTTCAACCCATAAGAAAATAACCGGATGGTGCGGAGCCAAATCGGCTCCGTAGCAAACGTGCAGCCTTTTGTTGGGATTTATCCTACGGCAAACGTTTGCAATAGCTTGAACGAGTTACACACCCAATAGCCGGTTCACCTAAAAAGACCGGCATTAAAAAGAGAACCAAAGGAGCTCCACCCATGAAACTGAGCAGCAAAGCGCTTCTGGCCCTGGCCATCAGCAGCATCACGGCAACCGCCTTCGCTGAAACCCAGAGCCAGGACTTCGTTCCAACCACATTGGCCGGCACCAGTGCCCAAAGCGAGGCCAAAGGCTTTGTCGACGGCGCAAGCCTGGGCGGTACCACCCGTAACTGGTTCTCCAACGAACAGAAGTTCCGTGGCGGCAAGTTCACCTACCAGAAGCACGGCGAAGCGCGCACTGACGCTTACCGTACCAACTGGGTACAGGGCACCATCCTCAACCTGAGCTCGGGCTTTACCCAAGGCACCGTGGGCGTCGCTACCGAAGTCGCGGCCTACAACGCTCTGGTTCTGGACCGCAGCAAGCGCGACATCAAGGGTGGTTCCAACCGTACCCTGGCCGACTCCAACGGTGATGCAGTCGACCAGTGGAGCAAACTGGGCCTGGCCAACGTGAAGTTCCGTGTGTCGAACACCACCTTGACCGCCGGTCGCCAGAACTTCAGCAGCGGCATCGTCGACACCATCGGCAACCGTGCGCTGCCATCGAGCTTCGAAGGTTTCGCCCTGAACAGCGAAGAATTCAGCAACCTGTCGTTCCAGGGCGCTTACTTCGACCGCGTGTCGCCACGTACCGAACAGAGCCTGTCGAAATTCCGCAGTGAATACGGCAATGGCCAGGAAGCGGATCACGTCTACACCGCCGGCGTGAACTACCAGCCGTTCAAGAGCCTGAAAACCAGCTTCTTTGGCGCTCAAGTCAAAGACTTCTGGAACCAGTACTACTTCGGCGCCACCCACGAACTGGGTGATGCTCAGACCCTGGCCCTGACCACTGGCCTGAACTACTACAAGACCGTCGACGAAGGCAAAAAGTTGATGGGCAAGATCGACAACGACACCTACTCGCTGTCGCTGGGCCTGACTCACCAGGCTCACAGCTTGACCTTCTCGTACCAGGAAGTGAACGGTAACGAGTACTTCGACTACCTGCACGAAACCAACGGCATCTACCTGGCCAACTCCCTGACGTCCGACTTTAACGGTCCGAACGAGAAATCGTTCCAGGTCGCTTACGGCCTCAACATGGCCGAATACGGCGTGCCTGGCCTGAAGTTCAACATCTACTCGGCTCGCGGCTGGGGCATCGACGGCACTCACTACACCGGCGACGGCGGCGTGAAAGGCTTCGCTTACAACGGCATCCAGAATCAGGATGGCGAGAAACACCAGGAATACGGCATCGGTACTTCCTACGCCCTGCAGAGCGGCCCACTCAAGGCCACCACCATCCGTGGTACCTACGTGACTCACCGTGCCAGCGCCAACCAGGCTGACGGCAACATCCGTGAGTTCCGCCTGGTCACCACCATCCCGTTCAACATTCTTTAATTAGCGCCAGGTAGACGGCGGGCTCATCACGAGCCCGCCGTCTACGCTTGTCTGGTTTAATCGATTGCAGAGGGCTCTGAATGAAAATGCTCCCGCTACAAGCTGCCATTGCCGCTGCGCTGTTGAGCGTTGCGATCGGCGTTTCGGCCAAACCGCTGGTGGTCTGCACCGAAGCCAGCCCGGAAGGTTTTGACCCGGTTCTGTACACCACCGCAGTAACCGCCGACGCCGCCGCTGAAACCATGTTCAACCGCCTGGTGGACTTCAAGCCCGGCACCACCGAAGTTGTACCGGCACTGGCCAAGGCCCTGCCCGAGATCAGCGCTGATGGCCTGACCTACACCTTCCACCTGCGTGACGATGTAAAGTTCCACACCACCGACTACTTCAAACCCACGCGCAACATGAACGCCGACGACGTGCTTTGGAGCTTTCAGCGCCAGCTGGACCCGAATCACCCTTGGCACAACAAGTCCCTCGTGGGCTACCCGTACTTTGAAAGCATGGGCTTCAAGGAACTGCTCAAGAGCGTAGAGAAGACCGACGATCACACCGTCGTCTTTACCCTGACCCGTCCTGAAGCACCTTTCCTTGCCGACCTGGGCATGGCGTTCTCTTCAATCCACTCGAAGGAATACGCTGACCAGTTGCTCAAATCCGGCAAGACCGAAGACCTCAACGCCAAGCCGATCGGCACTGGCCCGTTCGTCTTCATCCGTTACCAGAAAGACGCCCAGGCGCGGTTCAAGGCCAACCCCGACTACTTCCGCGGCAAACCGGCAGTCGACCCGCTGATCCTGGCGATCAGCGTCGACAACAACGTGCGCCTGCAGAAGCTCAAGGCCAACGAATGTCAGATCGCGTTGTTTCCCAAGCCGGATGACATTCCAAGCATCAAGAAAGACCCGAACCTGAAAGTCGATGAACTGGCGGCGATGACCACCAGCTACACCGCACTTAACACCACCCACAAGTACATGAGCGATGCACGGGTGCGTCACGCGATCAACATCGCATTCGACAAGGCCGGCTATACCGAAGCCCTGTTCGGCAAAGGCAATGCCGTGGTGGGCACCGGCCCTTACCCGCCAACCTTGCTGGGTTTCAGTGACAAGCTTAAAAACCCAACCCGTGACCTCGACAAGGCCCGCGCCCTGCTCAAGGAAGCCGGCGTGCCGGAAGGCACCGAGTTCACCCTGTTCACCCGTAACGGTGGCGGCCCGACCAACCCCAACCCGATGCTCGGCGCCCAGCGCATGCAGGCGGATCTGGCGCAGATCGGCCTGAAAGTGAACATCAAAGTGATGGAATGGGGCGAGATGCTCAAGCGTGCCAAAAACGGTGAGCACGATATGGTTTCGGCCGGTTGGGTCGGTGATAACGGCGACCCGGATAACTTCCTCACGCCAAACCTGAGTTGCGATGCAGCGAAAAACGGCGAAAACTACGCCCGCTGGTGTAACAAAGAGTTTCAAGACTTGATCGACAAAGCGCGCGCGATCGCTGAACCCGGCCAGCGCGCTGCGCTCTATGAACAAGCACAGGACGTTTTCGAAAAAGATCAACCATGGCTTCCCATGGCTTACCCGAAATTGTTCACCGCCATGCGCAAGAACGTAGAAGGCTTTACCCAAAGCCCTCTGGGTACAAATAACTTCGCCACCACCCAGGTGAAGTAAATAAGAGAAGACGCTCGGCACCGTCGACATTGACGGTGCCGAACCTGCCTAACCGGCTGATTGAGGTACACAACAAGATGTTTAGTTTTATTGCCCGCCGATTGGGGTTATTGATCCCCACGTTTTTCGGCATCACGTTGCTCACGTTTGCGTTGATTCGCATGATTCCCGGCGACCCCGTAGAAGTCATGATGGGCGAACGCCGTGTCGACCCCGAGATGCACGCACAGGCAATGGAACGCCTTGGCCTGAACAAGCCGCTCTATGCGCAATACTTTGACTATGTAGGCAAGCTCGCCCACGGCGACCTCGGCGAATCCCTGCGCACACGCACCAGCGTGTGGACCGAATTCACCGCCCTCTTCCCTGCGACCCTGGAACTGTCCATGGCCGCCCTGTTGTTCGCCGGTATCCTGGGCCTGTTGGCCGGGGTGATCGCGGCCCTTAAACGAGGATCCCTGTTCGACCATGGGGTGATGGGCATCTCCCTTGCGGGATATTCGATGCCGATCTTCTGGTGGGGCCTGATCCTGATCATGTTCTTCTCGGTGAGCCTGGGCTGGACCCCGGTTTCCGGGCGTATCGACCTGCTCTACGACATCGAGCCGCGCACTGGCTTCATGCTGATCGACACCTTGCTGGCTGACGAGCCGGACGCGTTCTGGGATGCCCTGCACCACCTGATCCTGCCGGCCATCGTGCTCGGCACCATCCCGCTGGCGGTGATTGCGCGCATGACCCGTTCGTCGATGCTCGAAGTACTGCGTGAAGACTACATCCGCACCGCCAAGGCCAAAGGCCTGTCGCCGGCGCGCGTGGTATTCGTGCACGGCCTGCGTAACGCGCTGATCCCGGTACTGACCGTGGTCGGCCTGCAAGTCGGCACCCTGCTGGCCGGTGCGGTCCTGACCGAAACCATCTTCTCGTGGCCCGGCATCGGCAAATGGCTGATCGAAGCCATTGGCGCGCGGGACTACCCGGTGGTGCAAAACGGCATCTTGCTGATCGCCTGCCTGGTGATCATGGTGAACTTCGTGGTGGATATCCTCTACGGCTTCGCCAACCCACGCATCCGTCACCAGCGCTGAGATCATGACCATGAGCACACCTACTCAAGCGGTAGCAGTCGATCAAAGCCTGCTGTACCCGTCCCCGTACAAAGAATTCTGGCAAGCCTTTTCCAAAAACAAAGGCGCGGTTGCCGGCCTGCTGTTTATGTTGCTGATCGTGTTCTGCGCGATTTTCGCCCCGTGGGTTGCGCCACATAACCCCAGCGAGCAATACCGCGACTTCCTGCTCACCCCACCGGCCTGGCTGGAAGGTGGGCAAATACAGTTCCTGTTGGGTACTGACGAGCTGGGCCGTGACCTGCTCTCGCGGCTGATCCAGGGTTCGCGCCTGTCGTTGCTGATCGGCTTGTCGTCGGTGGTGATGTCGCTGATCCCGGGCATCCTGCTGGGCCTGTTCGCCGGTTTCTTCCCACGCGTGCTTGGCCCGACCATCATGCGCTTGATGGACATCATGCTGGCCCTGCCATCGCTGCTGCTGGCTGTTGCCATCGTCGCAATCCTCGGCCCTGGCCTGATCAACACCGTCATCGCCATCGCTATCGTGTCGCTGCCGTCTTATGTCCGTCTGACCCGCGCTGCGGTAATGGGCGAACTGAACCGCGACTACGTGACTGCCGCCCGCCTCGCCGGCGCCGGCCTGCCACGCCTGATGTTCATCACCGTGCTGCCCAACTGCATGGCGCCGCTGATCGTACAGGCCACCTTGAGCTTCTCCTCGGCGATCCTCGATGCTGCCGCCCTGGGCTTCCTTGGCCTTGGCGTACAACCGCCAACCCCTGAGTGGGGCACCATGCTGGCTTCGGCCCGTGACTACATCGAACGCGCCTGGTGGGTGGTGAGCTTGCCTGGTTTGACCATTTTGCTCAGCGTGCTGGCAATCAACTTGATGGGTGACGGCCTGCGCGATGCGCTGGACCCGAAACTCAAGAACGCCGCCTGAGGAGATTCCCATGTCACTGTTAGAAATCAAGAATCTCAACGTGCGCTTCGGCGACAAGACCGCCGTGCCGGTGGTCGATGGCCTCGACATTTCCGTCGACAAAGGCGAAGTACTGGCGATCGTTGGCGAGTCGGGCTCGGGTAAATCCGTGACCATGATGGCGCTGATGGGCCTGATCGAGCACCCCGGTATCGTTACTGCCGACGCGCTGAACTTTGACGGCAAGGACATGCTCAAGCTGAGCAACCGCCAGCGTCGCCAGATCGTCGGCAAAGACCTGGCGATGGTGTTCCAGGACCCGATGACCGCGCTGAACCCCAGCTACACCGTGGGTTTCCAGATTGAAGAAGTGCTGCGCCTGCACCTGAAAATGTCCGGCAAGCAAGCCCGCAAACGCGCTATCGAACTGCTCGAAAAGGTAGAAATCCCAGGCGCCGCCAGCCGTATGGATGCTTACCCGCACCAACTGTCCGGCGGTATGAGCCAGCGCGTGGCAATCGCCATGGCGATTGCCGGCGAGCCGAAGCTGCTGATCGCCGATGAGCCGACCACGGCATTGGACGTGACCATCCAGGCGCAGATCATGGAACTGCTGCTGGCCCTGCAAAAAGAGCAGAACATGGGCCTGGTGCTGATCACTCACGACCTCGCGGTCGTGGCTGAAACCGCCCAGCGCGTGTGCGTGATGTACGCCGGCCAGGCCGTGGAAGTCGGTCAGGTGCCGCAACTGTTCGACATTCCGGCGCACCCGTACAGCGAAGCACTGCTCAAGGCCATTCCCGAGCACAGCCTGGGCGCCACGCGCCTGGCCACGCTGCCGGGTATCGTGCCTGGTCGTTATGACCGCCCGCAGGGTTGCCTGCTGTCGCCACGTTGCCCGTACGTGCAGGAATCCTGCCGTGCCCAGCGCCCCGGCCTTGACCCGAAAAGCAACAGCCTCGCGCGCTGCTTCTACCCCTTGAACCAGGAGGTGGCGTAATGGCCGTCGTTCTTACCGCCCGCGACCTCACCCGTCACTACGAAGTGTCCCGTGGCCTGTTCAAGGGCCATGCACTGGTGCGCGCGCTCAATGGCGTGTCGTTTGAACTGGAAGCCGGCAAGACCCTCGCCGTGGTAGGCGAGTCGGGTTGCGGTAAATCCACCCTGGCCCGTGCGCTCACGCTGATTGAAGAGCCGTCGTCCGGCTCCTTGAAAATCGCCGGCCAGGAAGTCGCCGGCGCCGACAAGGCCCAGCGCAAACAATTGCGCAAAGACGTGCAGATGGTGTTCCAGAGCCCGTACGCCTCGTTGAACCCGCGCCAGAAGGTCGGTGACCAGCTCGGCGAGCCGCTGCTGATCAATACCAACCTGTCCGCCGCCGAACGCCGCGAGAAAGTGCAGGCCATGATGAAGCAAGTGGGCCTGCGCCCTGAGCATTATCAGCGCTACCCGCACATGTTCTCCGGTGGCCAGCGCCAGCGCATCGCCCTGGCTCGCGCCATGATGTTGCAGCCTAAAGTGCTGGTGGCGGATGAGCCGACCTCGGCGCTGGACGTGTCGATCCAGGCCCAGGTACTCAACCTGTTCATGGACCTGCAGCAGGAATTCAACACCGCCTACGTGTTCATCTCCCACAACCTGGCGGTGGTGCAACACGTCGCCGACGACGTGATGGTGATGTACCTCGGCCGCCCCGTGGAAGTCGGCCCCAAGGAAGACATCTACGCGCGCCCGCTGCACCCCTACACCCAGGCGCTGCTGTCGGCCACCCCGACCATCCACCCGGACCCGAACAAGCCGAAGATCAAGATCGTCGGCGAACTGCCCAACCCGCTGAACCCGCCGCCTGGCTGCGCGTTCCACAAGCGTTGCCCGTATGCCACGGCGCGGTGCAGCAGTGAGGAGCCGCAGTTGCGAGCGTTGGATAACCGTCAGGTGGCTTGCCACTATGCGGAGCAATTCGTGGCCTGACGAGATCGCTGGATCGTTCCCACGCTCTGCGTCCCGTCGCTCGATTAAGGCGTGACGCAGAGCGTCACAGGATGCATTCCCACGCGGAGCGTGGGAACGATCGACTTAGAGGAGTTCTACCGCCCCACCCGTCGGATTGCGCATCAGTCCGGCAGGCGGGGCTTTTTTTCATCTCGACTCAGGTATCGCTGTCACCTTCAGAGTTGTCATCGTCATCTGGCGGCGCTTGCTGGTCATCATCATCCTTGGAACCGCCCTGGTCCTCATCACCGGCCTCAGACTCGCTCTTGGCCAACTGCAAACCACCCACCTGCGCCGTCTTCGCCGCCACATAGCCTGGGGCCTGGCTCTGCACAGCCGTACTGGCCCACGCCGAAGAAGCGCCCAGCGATAACATCACCAACACTTTCAGCAACAGCACCAAACGTTGAAAGATAGTCATGGTCGATTTCCGTCCAGTCAGTGAAACACGTGCGCCAGCGTTCGACCGGCGCTGTGAATGAAGCTAGTTCCGTTCTCGGGTTTATGCCAATCAGGCCTCACGTATCCTGTCCTCACCGTCATTGTAGGGGTTTTCTTGATATTCCTTGGGCGCGGGCTGAGCCTGGGGCTGCCAGCAACATCAGCTGGACGGCACGTTGAGTTATACGCAAGGTCGCCTCCGGATCCGTCGGTGAGTGGGTGAAGCATTTGAAAACACTAGACCGGATGCGGGGTTCGCGCCAATGGCCCGGACAGATGAAGATCAAAATGTGGGAGCTGGCTTGCCTGCGATAGCGGTGGGCCAGCCACTGATAGGGTTACTGACAGACCGCCATCGCAGGCAAGCCAGCTCCCACAATGGACCAGCGTCGCGCACACAAAAAAGGGCGAAGCCATGACAGCTTCGCCCTTTGGTGTACCGCGCAGACCTTAGTGGTGTTCGCGGGTCGCCCGGAATTTCACATCCGGCCAGCGCTCTTCCATCAGCGCCAGGTTGACCCGCGTCGGTGCCAGGTAGGTCAGGTGACCACCGCCGTCGATCGCGAGGTTTTCTACGGCCTTGTTGGAGAACTCTTCCAGCTTCTTCTTATCGCTGCAATCGATCCAGCGCGCGGAGTACACGGTGATTGGCTCGTAGGAGCATTCGACCTTGTATTCCTCTTTCAAGCGGCTGGCGACCACATCGAACTGCAGCACACCGACGGCGCCGAGGATGATGTCGTTGCTGCGCTCGGGGAAGAACACCTGGGTGGCGCCCTCTTCGGCCAATTGCTGCAAGCCTTGGCGCAGTTGCTTGGACTTGAGCGGGTCACGCAGGCGTACGCGGCGGAACAGTTCCGGGGCGAAGTGCGGGATACCGGTAAAGCCCAGCGCTTCGCCTTCGGTGAAGGTGTCGCCGATCTGGATGGTGCCGTGGTTGTGCAAACCGATGATGTCGCCGGCAAACGCCTCTTCCAGTTGCTCACGCTCGGAGGAGAAGAACGTCAGGGCGTCGCCGATGCGCACGTCCTTGCCGGTGCGCACGTGGCGCATCTTCATGCCTTTTTCGTATTTGCCGGAGCAGATGCGCATGAAGGCGATACGGTCGCGGTGTTTGGGGTCCATGTTCGCCTGGATCTTGAACACGAAGCCGGTGAATTTCTCTTCGACCGGTTCCACGGTGCGCTCGTTGGCAACCCGGGCCAGAGGCTTGGGTGCCCAATCCACCACGGCGTCGAGCACGTGGTCGACACCGAAGTTGCCCAGTGCAGTACCGAAGAACACCGGCGTCAGCTGGCCGTCGAGGAATTCCTGCTGGTTGAACTCGTGGCAGGCGCCCTGCACCAGTTCCAGCTGGTCGACAAAACGGTCGTACTCGTCACCCAGGTGGGCGCGGGCTTCGTCCGAGTCGAGCTTCTCGATGATCTTGGTTTCGGTGCGTTCGTGACCGTGGCCAGCGGTGTAGACAATGATGTAGTCGTCGGCCAGGTGGTACACACCCTTGAAGTCGCGGTAGCAGCCGATCGGCCAGGTGATCGGCGCGGCCTTTATCTTCAGGACGGCTTCGATTTCATCCAGCAACTCGATCGGGTCGCGGATATCGCGGTCGAGTTTGTTGATGAAGCTGACAATTGGCGTATCACGCAGACGGCACACGTCCATCAGCGCGATGGTCCGTGGCTCAACGCCCTTACCGCCATCGAGAACCATCAAGGCCGAGTCCACCGCGGTGAGGGTGCGGTAGGTGTCTTCGGAGAAGTCTTCGTGGCCGGGGGTGTCGAGCAGGTTGACCATGTGGTCGCGATACGGGAACTGCATGACCGACGTGGTAATGGAAATACCCCGTTGTTTTTCCATTTCCATCCAGTCGGATGTCGCATGGCGGTCGGATTTGCGGGATTTCACCGTGCCGGCCACAGCGATTGCCTTGCCCATCAGCAACAGCTTCTCGGTGATGGTGGTTTTACCGGCATCGGGGTGGGAAATAATGGCGAAAGTGCGGCGTTTCGCGACTTCGGCGGCCTGGTGGGTCATGGGAAATCGCCTGGCAGGTGAGTCAAAAAAGGGCGGCGAGTATAGCGCAAACCCCAGGCGCCGGACCACCGTTCACCCGATTGGGGGTGGCTAAATGCTGCCAAGTATGGAACCTTTTAAAAGGTAGAGACGTCCACTCCCCTGCTACCGCACTCGGAACAGGGGCTGAAAAATCAGCAAGTTAGCCTGACGAGGCTGCGCTCATGGCTCGATCGCATACCGCGTTGCCGGTATCGGCGAGCTGCTTTTCGCGAACACATTCGAAGGCAGCCAGCAATGGCATTGCCGCCGGAGAATGTGTTCGCCGACAAAAGAAAAAAGGAGTCCGCCTGTGGCTATTCGCTATGGCAAAGGGCTGATAGGAGGTGCGGTTGTCGTCGCACTCCTGGCCCTGCTGGTCCACTGGATCGGCATCAACACGATCGAACTGTACCGCGACGATTTGTTGTTTTACCTGCAAGCACACCTGATCCTCGTTCTAGTCTCCATGCTGGCCGCCCTCGTTGTGGGCATCCCCGCCGGCATCCTGCTCAGCCGACCGAACATGGTCGGGCGCGCAGAACGCTTCATGCAGATCTTCAACATCGGCAACACCGTCCCTCCCCTGGCCGTACTGGCCATCGCCCTCGGCGTCCTCGGCATCGGCAGTGGCCCGGCCATCTTCGCGTTGTTCCTCGCCTCGTTGCTGCCCATCGTGCGCAACACCTACGAAGGCCTCAAAAACGTTCAAGGCTCACTCAAAGAAGCTGCCACCGGTATCGGCATGACGCCGCGCCAGGTGCTGTTTCGCGTGGAGCTGCCTAACGCCGTGCCGATCATCATCGGCGGCGTGCGCGTGGCCCTGGCGATCAACGTCGGCACCGCACCGCTGGCGTTCCTGATTGGCGCCAACAGCCTGGGCAGCCTGATTTTCCCCGGCATCGCCCTGAACAATCAGCCGCAACTGCTGCTCGGCGCCGCGTGCACCGCGCTGCTGGCATTGCTGCTCGACGGTCTGGTGACCATGGCCAGCCGCCTCTGGCTGGAACGCGGAGTGCGTGCGTCTTAAGGCTTGGCAAAGGAAATCACATGAAAAAACTGACTTTGATATTGAGCTGCGTCCTGCTGTTTGCAGGCATTGCGCAAGCCGCCGAAAAACCGGTGATTCGCATCGGCGCCCGGGTGTTCACCGAACAGACCCTGCTCGCCGAAATCACTTCCCAGTACCTGCGCACCAAGGGCTACGACACCCGTGTGACCGGCGGCCTGGGCAGTAACCTGGCGCGCAGTGCCCAGGAAAGCGGGCAGCTTGATTTAATTTGGGAGTACACCGGCGTGTCGCTGGTGGCTTACAACCATATCGACGAGAAGCTCGACAGCGAACAGTCTTACGCTCGGGTGAAAGAACTCGACGCGAAAAAAGGCCTGGTCTGGCTGTCGCCGTCGAAATTCAGCAACACCTACGCCCTGGCATTGCCGGAGAACGTGGCTAAGGAGTTCCCGCAGGTCAATAGCATCAGCGACCTGACCCAAGCCCTGGCGGAAAAAACCAAGGAAAACCGCCTGGTAGCCCTGGACACCGAGTTCGCCAACCGTTCCGACGGCATGGCCGGCATGGTCAAGCTGTATGACATGAACCTCACGCGTAAAAACACTCGGCAGATGGACGCCGGCCTGGTCTACACCGCGCTGCGTAATGGCCAGGTGTTTGCCGGGTTGGTCTACACCACCGACGGTCGCCTGAACGCCTTCAAATTGAAGCTGCTGGAAGACGACAAGCACTACTTCCCGGACTACACCGCAGCGCCCGTGGTGCGTCAGGTTTATCTGGACGCTCACCCGCAATTGGCCGCCGACCTGAAACCGCTGGCCGCGTTGTTCGACGATAAAACCATGCGCCAGTTAAACGCGCGGGTCGACGTCGACCATGAAAGCCCATCCGCCGTGGCCGCAGATTTTCTGCGCCAACATCCCATCAGCCAATAAGAGGAGAAGACATGGAATTCCTGAACGCCTTTTCCCATCTTGATTGGGCACTTGTCCTGCAACTGACCTGGCAGCACATCACCCTGGTCGGCATTGCGGTCATTCTCGCGATTGTCGTGGGCGTGCCGCTGGGCGTGCTGATGACACGCTTCCCGACCCTGGCCGGCCCGCTGCAAGCCAGCGCCACGGTGCTGCTGACCGTGCCGTCCATCGCGCTGTTCGGCCTGCTGCTGCCGTTCTACTCCAAGTTCGGCCAGGGCCTGGGGCCGATGCCGGCGATTACCGCGGTGTTCCTCTACTCACTGCTGCCGATCATGCGTAACACCTACCTGGCGCTGACCGGCGTCGAGCCTGGCATTCGCGAAGCCGCCAAAGGCATCGGCATGACCTTCGGCCAGCGCCTGCGCATGGTCGAACTGCCGATTGCCGTGCCGGTGATCCTCGCCGGTGTGCGCACCGCCGTGGTGATGAACATTGGTGTAATGACCATCGCCGCCACCATCGGCGCCGGTGGCCTGGGTGTACTTATTCTGGCTTCCATCAGCCGCAGCGACATGTCGATGCTGATCGTGGGCGCCGTGCTGGTCAGTCTCCTGGCCATCTTCGCCGACCTGCTTCTGCAATGGCTGCAACGCTCGCTGACTCCAAAAGGACTGCTCAAATGATCGAACTTCAAAACCTGACCAAGACTTTTCAAAGCAACGGCAAGACTGTCTCCGCCGTGAACGACGTAAGCCTGACCGTCAACGAAGGCGAAATTTGCGTATTCCTCGGCCCGTCGGGCTGCGGCAAGAGCACCACGCTGAAAATGATCAACCGCTTGATCAAGCCCACCTCGGGCAAGATTCTGATCAACGGCGAGGACACCACCGACCTCGACGAAGTGACCCTGCGTCGCAACATCGGCTATGTGATCCAGCAGATCGGCCTGTTCCCGAACATGACCATCGAGGAAAACATCGTGGTCGTGCCCAAGCTGCTCGGCTGGGACAAGCAGAAATGCCACGACCGCGCCCGCGAGTTGATGAGCATGATCAAGCTCGAACCCAAGCAGTACCTGCACCGTTACCCGCGTGAACTGTCGGGTGGCCAGCAACAGCGGATCGGTGTGATCCGCGCTTTGGCGGCCGATGCACCGTTGCTGCTGATGGACGAACCGTTCGGCGCAGTCGACCCGATCAACCGCGAGATGATCCAGAACGAGTTTTTCGAGATGCAACGGGCGCTGAACAAGACCGTGATCATGGTCAGCCACGACATCGATGAAGCCATCAAGCTGGGCGACAAGATTGCGATCTTCCGCGCCGGCAAGCTGCTGCAGATCGACCATCCGGACACCTTGCTGGCGCATCCGGCTGACGAGTTCGTCAGCAACTTCGTCGGCCAGGACAGCACCCTCAAGCGCCTGCTGCTGGTCAAAGCCGAAGATGCAGCCGACAACGCCCCGTCGGTGAGCCCGGAAACTCCGGTGGCGGATGCGCTGGAGCTGATGGATGAAACTGACCGCCGTTATGTGGTGGTCACCTGCGCCGAGAACAAGGCACTGGGGTATGTACGACGTCGCGACCTGCACCGTCAGACCGGCACCTGCGGGCAGTACCTGCGCGAGTTCAACGCCACGGCGGCGTACGACGAGCATTTGCGCATCCTGTTGTCGCGTATGTATGAGTTCAACCGTTCGTGGTTGCCGGTGATGGATGCGGAGCGGGTGTTCCTCGGTGAAGTGACCCAGGAATCGATTGCCGAGTACCTGAGTTCCGGTAAGTCGCGTGGGGGCAAGACCAGTATCGTGTCGCCTGCCGAGACAGCACTGGCCTGATTAACTTCTGTGGCGAGGGAGCTTGCTCCCGTTGGGCTGCGCAGCAGCCCCAGAACAGACGACTCAATAGTTTCAGGTAAACGGGGTTGACTGATTTTGGGGCCGCTTCGCGCCCCAGCGGGAGCAAGCTCCCTCGCCACAAAGCGCTCCAAATCCCCCTCAAATAACACTCCCGGGGGAACATCAATCCGTCACACCTGTCGGTTACATAAGTAGCTGCACCGGGTCCCGCGACGAACGCGTGCAAAAACGCGACATTTTTAGTTGATCTATGGCCCCTCACGTCCTAAAGTTCGCGCCGAACGTCCATGCTGGAAACGATCCATCCGGCTCAAGTACTGACGACGAGACAGCAAGGCCAAGGGACGCGGTTATCCCATGGCCTTTTTGCTTTCGGCGACATGCCTTGGGAAGTAGGCGAACCAAAGTGGGGATACGGAGGACGTTCAGTTGCACCCATTGATTACTACAGTTTGCCCTTAGGAGTTCCCAGCATGTCGATCAACGTCGAAGATTATTTCGCGCGCGCCACTTTTGACAAAATGAAGGCGTTCGCCGACAAGCAAGAAACCCCGTTCGTGGTGATCGACACCGCGATGATCAGCCAGGCCTACGATGACCTGCGCGCCGGTTTCGAATTCGCCAAAGTCTATTACGCGGTCAAGGCCAACCCGGCCGTCGAGATCATCGACCTGTTGAAAGACAAGGGTTCGAGCTTCGACATCGCCTCGATCTACGAGCTGGATAAAGTGATGGACCGTGGCGTCAGCCCGGACCGTATCAGCTACGGCAACACCATCAAGAAATCCAAGGACATCCGCTACTTCTTTGATAAAGGCGTGCGCCTGTTCTCCACCGACTCCGAAGCCGACCTGCGCAACATCGCCAAGGCCGCGCCGGGTTCGAAAGTGTATGTGCGTATCCTCACCGAAGGCTCGACCACGGCTGACTGGCCGTTGTCGCGCAAATTCGGCTGCCAGACCGACATGGCCATGGACCTGCTGATCCTCGCCCGCGACCTGGGCCTGGTGCCTTACGGCATCTCCTTCCACGTCGGCTCGCAACAGCGCGACATCAGCGTGTGGGATGCCGCCATCGCCAAGGTCAAAGTGATCTTCGAACGCCTGAAGGAAGAAGACGGCATCCACCTCAAGCTGATCAACATGGGCGGCGGCTTCCCGGCCAACTACATCACCCGTACCAACAGCCTGGAAACCTATGCCGAAGAAATCATCCGCTTCCTCAAGGAAGATTTCGGCGACGACCTGCCGGAAATCATCCTGGAACCGGGCCGTTCGTTGATCGCCAACGCCGGTATCCTGGTCAGCGAAGTGGTACTGGTTGCACGTAAATCGCGCACCGCCGTCGAGCGTTGGGTGTACACGGATGTGGGCAAATTCTCCGGCCTGATCGAAACCATGGACGAAGCCATCAAGTTCCCGATCTGGACCGAGAAAAAAGGCGAGATGGAAGAAGTGGTCATCGCCGGTCCTACCTGCGACAGCGCCGACATCATGTACGAAAACTACAAGTACGGCCTGCCGCTGAACCTGGCGATTGGTGATCGTTTGTACTGGCTGTCGACCGGTGCGTACACCACCAGCTACAGCGCGGTTGAATTCAATGGCTTCCCGCCGCTGAAGTCTTACTACGTGTAAGCACGCTGCACACAAAAAACCCATGACATGTCATGGGTTTTTTTATGGGGGCTACGTTTCAGCGATCTTCGCGCACGTGCCATAAACGCAAAATATAGAGTGTTGATTCTTGAATTTCGTAGCGCATTTCGTAATGACCAACCAACAGTCGTCTTACGTCCCGCGGTTCAAATTCTTCAACGCGTTCACCGATGCGCGGGGTACTTAACAAGCTCAAAGGTGCTTGGGAAAGTGACTGCACCGTACGCGCCGCCGCCATGCGATTTACGACGGCCAGGAAGTCGAAAAGTCGAGCCAGATCCGATAAGGCCTTACTGGTCCACTTCAACTCCATCAGCGAGGTACCGGCAGCGGCGAATCAGTGCTTAAACTATCCGCCCAGGCTTGAACCGCTTGCTGATCAATCACCCGACCGGCATCGACATCGGCCATGGCCTCTCGTGTCAGCCGGCTGCGTGCTTCCTCCATATCGACCCAATCGGCGAGCGCTTGCTTAACGATCCAGCCCCGCGAACGATCCATCCGTGCCGCCATCTGATCGACTTTTTGCGCCAAGGCGGTGGGGACGTGAGCGGTCAGTACTTTAGTGTCGGCGCCCATAAATCCTCTCTTCGCAGCATTGCGAAACATATGATTAAATCTGAATCAGCTTCAATCATAGTGATTTAGAGCGGTGCAGCAACTGCTAACCCATGCCGCTCATCGTTTAATTGGGCCACTCGCTGCTCGAAATCTTTAGCCAAAGACCTGATTTCCGGCTGCGCTGCATTTAACAGCGCCTTGTGCGCGGTGCGCAAAAACTTGAGGTTCCCTCCAGCCAGTGCCTGGCGCAGCCAACCCAGCGCCTCCTCGATCTGGCCCCTATCAGCCAACACCGCCGCATAACTGAACTGCCCGCGAAAATCCCCGCCTTCGGCTGAACGGCGATACCACGCTACGGCCGCATCCAGATCCTGAGGGCAATACTGGCCGTCCTCCAGATAACGCCCCAGCAGGTTCATCGACTTGGCATGGCCCTGCTCTGCGGCCAGCCGGTAAAACGCCAACGCTTGCGCTCGGTCTTGCGCAACACCGCGGCCGGTCGCCAGCAAGTTGGCGTAGTTGTACTGCCCCCAATCCAATCCAGCTTCTGCCGCCAGACGATAATTGCGCGCAGCCGCTGCTTCATCGACGGCGCAACCCCAACCATGCTCCAGGCAACGCCCGGTCATATTGCGCGCCATCCAATGCCCGCCATGGGCCGCGATCTGGAACCAGCGCAGTGCCAGCGCTTCATCGCGTGCAATGCCGCGCCCTTCCAGCAGGATTTGCCCGAGCAACGCTTGAGCGTCGACCACGCCTTCCTTCGCCGCCACGAGGATCGCCTGCGCAGCGCGCACCGGGGAGTCGTCGAGCATGCTTTGCAGTTGCTCGACATTGAGCACTTCTTCACGGCGCAATAAAAAGCCCATGCTTACACCTCAACCCAGCGGCGCAGCAGGTTGTGGTAGGTGCCGGTGAGCTGGATCAGCGCCGGGTGGTCGGGTACGTCCGTGGTCAGTTGCTGGATGGCGCCGTCCATTTCGAACAGCAAGGTGCGCTGGCTGTCTTCGCGCACCAGGCTTTGGGTCCAGAAGAACGAGGCATAGCGCGCGCCACGGGTCACGGCGTTGACTTTGTGCAGGCTGGAGCCGGGGTACAGCACCATATCGCCCGCCGGCAGTTTTACCCGTTGCAGGCCAAAAGTGTCCTGAATCTCCAGTTCGCCGCCGTCGTATTCCTCCGGGTCGCTGAAGAATAGCGTGGACGACAGATCCGTGCGCACCCGCTCGTGGCTGCCGCGCGCCTGGCGCACGGCATTGTCGATGTGAAAATCGAAACTGCCACCGGCCGTGTAGCAGTTGAGCAACGGCGGGAAGACTTTGTGCGGTAGTGCCGCCGACATAAACAGCGGGTTGTTCCACAAACGCTCCAGCATCGCCGCGCCGATTTCCTTGGCCAGCGGGTGGCCTTCGGGCAATTGCAGGTTGTGCTTGGCCTTGGCGGATTGGTGCCCGGCGGTGATTTTACCGTCGGCCCACTCAGTGTTTTCCAGGGCTTGGCGAATGCGCAGCACCTCCTCGCGAGAGAACAGGCCGGGAATATGCAGCAACATGGGGCAATACCTGAAAACAGAGAGGCGCTAATGGTATTGATTCTTATCTGCCCTGTAAAACGCGGCGGACGAATGAGTGGGTAAAAACCGTAAGGCAAAAGTGTAAAGAATGTAAATTTAGTGCGAATAGTAATGTATCGCAATTGATAGAAAGTCTTGTTGACCCTATATTCCGCGGCCTCACCTCCTTGGGGAAAGGACTCGTTATGTCGCGCACCACGCTAAAAACACCTGCCAGTTCACCGCGCATGCTGGCTTCGGCCATTGGCGTTGCACTCAGTGCCAGCTCTGCTGCCCAACTGGCGCAAGCGGCCGAAAGCACCGAACAAAAAGGCGAGCGCAACAGCATCTCCCTCGGCGCCACCAGCATCACCGGCCAGGAACAGGACAACACCTCCTACCAGGTCGAAAAAGCCTCGTCGCAAAAATATACCGCGCCGCTGGTGGACACCCCGCGCTCGGTCACCGTGGTGCCGCAGCAAGTGTTGAAAGACACTGCCGCCACCTCGCTGCAGGATGCCTTGCGCACCGTGCCGGGCATCACCTTTGGCGCCGGTGAAGGCGGCAACCCCCAGGGCGATCGCCCGTTCATCCGTGGTTTTGACGCCCAGGGCGACACCTACCTGGATGGCGTGCGCGACACTGGCGGCCAGAGCCGCGAGATCTTCGACATCGAGTCGATCGAAGTCAGCAAAGGTCCCAATTCCTCGTTCGGCGGCCGTGGCTCGGCCGGCGGCAGCATCAACCTGGTGAGCAAGACGCCACAGGCGCGTGACTTCACCAACGGCGGTTTCACTTACGGCTCCGACCAGACCCGCCGCTACGTACTCGACGTGAACCGTCAGTTCCTCGACAACGCCGCGTTCCGTTTGAACCTGATGAGCCACGAGCAGAATGTGGCCGGCCGCGACACCATCAACTACGACCGCTGGGGCGTGGCACCGTCGCTGACTTTCGGCCTGGGCACACCGACCCGCGTCAACTTCAGCTACTACCACATGGAAAGCGACGACCTGCCGGACTCGGGCATTCCGTATGGCTACAGCTCGCCGACCGCCACTGCCCACGGGCATGACAAACCCACCGACGGCGGCGACAGCAACAACTTCTACGGTTTGAAAGACCGCGATTTCCGCAAGACCCGCGCCGACATCAGCACGTTCTCCATCGAGCACGACCTGAACGACAACATGACGCTGAAAAACACCCTGCGCCATGGCAGCACCGGCCAGGATTACGTACTCACTCAGCCGGATGACAGCCAGCGCAACGTCAGCCGTTTCGGCACCGTGTGGCGCCGCGCCAACACCCGCGTGTCGACCACCGACACCACCACCAACCAGACTGATCTGTTCGGCAACTTCCAACTGGCGGGCATGAAACACTCGTACTCCACCGGCCTGGAATTCACCGGTGAAGAAACCCGCGTCAGCAGCTACACCGTCAGCCCGAACAGCAACCCGACCTGCACCGTGGCCAAAGGCAGCCTGGGCGGCCAGTGCACCTCGCTGAGCAACCCGACACCGGATGACGCCTGGACCGGCAGCGTGGCACGCAACTACATGGGCACCAACACCAAGGCCACCAGCCGCGCCGCCTATGTGTTCGACACCATCGAGCTGGACCCGAAATGGCTGCTGAACGTCGGTTTGCGTTACGACACCTTTGATACACAAGCCAATACCAACGCCGTAGCCGGGCGCAGCAAGCTCAAGGACGACAGCCAGTTCTTCAACTGGCAGGCGGGTCTGGTCTGGAAGCCGCTGGAAAACGGCAGCATCTACACCTCCTATGCCACCTCGGCGCAGCCGGTTGGCGGCCTGGTGGGTGAAGGGCAAGAAACCAATGGCTTCGTTACCGGCATCAACACCAGCGACCTGAAACCCGAAGAGACCGTCAACTACGAGTTGGGCACCAAGTGGGACCTGTTCCACAACCGCCTGTCGTTGACGGCAGCAGTGTTCCGTACCGAGAAGAAAAACACGCGAATCCTGGTGGACTCCAACACCTTCGAAAACGGCGGCGAATCCCGTGTTGATGGCCTGGAACTGTCGGCCAGCGGCAAGCTCACCGATCAATGGCAAGTATTTGCCGGCTACAGCTACCTGAAAAGCGAACTGGTCGACCCAGGCAAGATCGGCAACCGTCAAAACGTAGTGTCTGCAGGCTCCAACAAAGGCAACCAAATGCCCAACACGCCGAAGAACACCTTCAGCTTGTGGACTACTTACGACATCACGCCAAAACTGACCATCGGCGGCGGCGCGTTCTATGTCGATCAGGTTTACGGTGACCCAGCCAACACTGTGTACGTACCGGCCTACACCCGCTACGACGCGATGGCCAGCTACAAGCTGACCAAGAACGTCGACCTGCAATTGAACGTGCAAAACCTGACCGACAAGACCTACTACGACAAGGCCTATGCGGCGCACTTCGCCAACCAGGCCGCCGGGCGTACGGCGCTGTTGACCACCAGTTTCCACTTCTAAACCCGGTCAACGTTCAGCCAAAAGCCCCACGCATCGGATGCGTGGGGCTTTTGCGTGTAAAACAGAATTTTTCTCGTTAACCCACGGCATAATGCGCGCCGTGACAACGACATCCAGATGAGCGAGGCGGTCCGACGTGTTGAAAAAAACCCTGTTCCAATTGCACTGGTTCTTCGGCATCACTGCCGGGCTGGTGCTGGCGTTGATGGGGATGACCGGGGCTGCGGTCTCGTTTCAGGATGAAATCCTGCGGGCGCTCAACCCCACAGTCTTGAAGGTCGAAAAACGCGAAGCCGGTGTGCTGCCGCCTGCCGAACTGGTGCGCAAGCTTGAGGCCACCGAAGGCAAGACCGTATCGATGTTGTGGGTGGAAAGCGACAGCGGCAACGCCGCGCGCGTGTTCTTCACCGCCCCGCCGGGCGAACGGCGTGGCCAGATGCGCTACTTCGACCCCTACACCGGCGACTACATGGGTGACGCCGTCGGCCAGGATGTGCTCGGCTTTATCTTGCAGCTGCACCGTTTCCTCGCCATGGGCGAAACCGGGCGTAACATCACCGGCGCCTGCACCCTCATTCTGGTGTTCTTCTGCCTCTCGGGCCTGTACCTGCGCTGGCCGCGCCAAGTGGCAAGCTGGCGCGCCTGGCTGACGCTGGACTGGCGCAAGAAAGGTCGCAGCTTCAACTGGGACCTGCACTCGGTGTTCGGCACCTGGTGCCTGCTGTTCTATCTGTTCTCGGCGCTCACCGGCCTGTATTGGTCCTACGACTGGTACAGCCAGGGCCTGAACAAACTGCTGTCCGACGCGCCGCAAAACGAGCGCCTGCGCAAACGCGGCCCGCCGCCCGAAGGCCCGGCGCCGGTGGCCAACTACGACGCCATATGGAGCAGCATCTACGCCAACGCCGGCCCCGGTTTGATCGCCTACAACATTCGCATGCCGGCCGTCGCCGGGCAGCCGGCCATCGTGTATTACCTGCTCAACACATCGCCCCACGACCGCGCGCTGAACCAGATCAACCTGGACCCGTCCTCCGGCGAGGTCAAAACCCACGCCCCGTACGCCAGCAAGACGCTCAAGTCCCAATTGCTCACCAGCATTTATGCGTTGCACACCGGCAGCTACTTCGGTTGGACCGGGCGCATCCTCCTCACCCTCAGCTCGCTGATGATGCCGTTGTTCTTTATCACCGGCTGGCTGCTGTACCTGGACCGTCGCCGCAAAAAGCGCCAGGTGCGCGACGCCCGCAACGGCCTCGGCGCCAACCACAGCGATGCGCCGGCCTGGCTGATCGGTTTTGCCAGCCAGAGCGGTTTTGCCGAGCAGTTGGCCTGGCAAACCGCCGGGCAATTGCAGGCCGCCGGCTTGCCGGTGAAAGTGCAGCCGCTGGGCAGCGTCAGCCAGCACGACCTGAGCCAATCGCAGCATGCGCTGTTCGTGGTCAGCACCTTCGGCGACGGCGAAGCCCCAGACAGCGCCCGGGGGTTTGAGCGCAGCGTGCTCGGCCAGGATCTGTCGCTCAAAGGCTTGAACTACTCGGTGCTGGCCCTCGGTGATCGCCAGTATGAACACTTCTGCGGTTTTGCCCGGCGCCTGCACTTCTGGCTGACCCACCAGGGCGGCACGCCGTTATTCGCGCCGGTGGAAGTCGACAGCGGCGACAGCGAAGCGCTGCTGATGTGGCAACAACAACTGGGCCAAATCACCGGCCAAGCACCGGCAGCGGCCTGGCAAGCGCCTCAGTTTGAAAACTGGACCCTCACCCATCGTACCCTGCTTAACCGCGACAGCGTTGGCTCAGACATCTACCTGCTGGGCCTCACGCCGCCCGCGTCGCAAAGCTGGCTGGCCGGTGACCTGGTGGAAGTGCTGCCGCGCAATTGCCCGTGGGCCATCGAGCATTTCCTCGCAGGCCTGGGCCTGGTCGGCAGCGATGGTGTGTTGATCGACGGCCTGGCGCAAACCCTCAACCAGGCTTTGGCCACCCGCCAACTGCCGGACAACCGCGCGCATCTGGTGGGCCTGCACGCACAAGCGCTGGTCAACGCGCTGGTGCCCTTGGGCATGCGCGAATACTCCATCGCCTCGATCGCCAGCGACGGTGTGCTGGAGCTGATCGTGCGCCAGGAGCGCCACCCCGACGGCAGCCTGGGCCTGGGCTCGGGCTGGCTGACCGAATACGCCGCCATCGGCTCCGGCGTCAGCCTGCGTCTGCGCCGCAACAGTGGCTTCCACTTGCCCGAAGCGCCGGTGCCGCTGATCCTGCTGGGCAACGGCACCGGCCTGGCCGGCCTGCGCAGTTTGCTTAAAGCGCGCATCGCCGATGGCCAGCAGCGCAACTGGCTGTTGTTCGGCGAACGCAATATTGCCCACGACTACCTGTGCCAGGACGAGCTGCAAGGCTGGCTGGCCAGCGGTGACCTGGCCCTGCTGGACCTGGCGTTTTCCCGCGACCAGGCAGAGAAAATCTACGTACAGGACCGCCTGCGCGAGTCGGCAGACGTATTGCGTAGATGGCTGGCCGAAGGCGCCGCGATTTATGTGTGCGGCAGCTTGCAGGGCATGGCCACGGGTGTGGATCAAGTGCTGCACGAGGTGCTGGGCAGCGAAGCGGTGGAGCGTTTGATTGAGCAGGGCCGCTATCGTCGGGATGTGTACTAAGCCCTCATAAACACCGAGGAGCAACTGTGGGAGCTGGCTTGCCTGCGATGCAGGCACCTCGGTGTATCAGTGACACCAGGGTGATGCCATCGCAGGCAAGCCAGCTCCCACAGTTTTACGTGCATTGCAGGTCAGGCGGGCTGCAGCTTTTGCTCGAACACCGAGACCCCATCCAAGTCCCGCAAGATCACGGTCAACTCCGCCGTCTGCCCGTCAATCTGCACTTCACCAAAAAACTGAAAACCGGCAAACGGCGAAGTGTTCTGCGCAGGCGGAGCCTTCTGGAACACCACCTCCGGTCCAAAGGTCTTGTCCAGTTGATTAGGCCCGAAGCTCCCCGCATTCAGCGGCCCGGCCACAAACTCCCAGAACGGCTCGAAATCCTGAAACGCCGCGCGGTCCGGGTGGTAATGATGCGCCGCGCAGTAATGCACATCCGCCGTCAGCCACACATGGTTGCGCACCTGCTGCGCGCGCAAAAAGCCTAACAGTTCGGCAATCTCCAACTCACGACCTTGGGCCGGGCCTGGGTCGCCGTTGGCGATGGCTTCCCAACGTGGCACGCCGGGGCTGACTTCGCCGTCGGGCACGCCGAGGCCGATAGGCATGTCGGCAGCCACGACTTTCCACTGCGCCTGGGAGGCCTTGAGTTCGCGCTTGAGCCAGTCCAACTGCTCACGGCCCATAAAAGGCTTTTCGCCGCCCAGGTTGTCGTCGTTAGGCCCGCGATAGCTGCGCATGTCCAGCACGAACACATCCAGCAACGGCCCGTAGCTGAGCTTGCGATAGATGCGCCCACCGCCATCGGCGCTCTGGCGGCGCATCGGTGAATACTCCAGCCAGGCCTGGCGTGCGCGGCCGACCAAGGTGTTGATGTCCTTGGTCTGGTAACGCTCATCGAGCACCTTGCTCGGCGACCAGTTGTTGATCACCTCGTGGTCGTCCCACTGCCAGATCTGCGGCACTTCGGCATTGAAGCGGCGCACGTTTTCATCCAGCAGGTTGTAGCGATAATTGCCGCGATATTCGTCGAGGGTTTCGGCGACTTTGCTCTTGGCTTCAGTGGTGATGTTGCGCCAGATGCGCCCGTCTTCAACGGTCAGCTGGGCCGGCACCGGGCCGTCGGCGTAGATGGTGTCGCCACTGTGGATAAAAAAGTCCGGCAGGCGCAGGCGCATGGCTTCGTAAATGCGCATGCCGCCTATGTCCGGGTTGATGCCGAAGCCCTGGCCGACAGTGTCGCCGCTCCACACAAAACGGATATCACGACGCTGCTGCGGCACGCTGCGCAAGTGGCCGAACCACGGCTCGCTGGCCACGCCGGTCTGGGCGTCTTCAAAGTGCACACGGTAGAAAATCGCCTGATCGACCGGCAGCCCGGTGAGTTCGACGCGGGCGGTAAAGTCGGTGCGGCTGTCGGCCAGGGGCGAGATAAATTTGCGCGGGTTGCTGAACACACTGCGGGTGTCCCACTCCACCACCATCTTCGCCGGGCGGTCGCTGCGGCTCCAGATCATCGCCCGATCGCCCAGCAAGTCGCCGGACTGCACGCCGTCGGTGAGTTGGGGGCGGTCCTTGACCGAGGCGATCACTGCCGGCGCCAGGCCCGGCAGCAACAAACCGGCGCCAACGGCTTGCATCACGCGGCGACGGCCGAGATCGAAGTGGCTCATGCAGGTGCCCTCTTGAGTATCAAAAGGGCAACTTAAACACGGGAGCATGAAGCGGATGTGACACCGACCGTAAGAACACTGGAGATCAAAGGTGGGAGCTGGCTTGCCTGCGATAGCGGTGAATCAGTCACTGAAAGGGTGACTGACAGAAAGCAATCGCAGGCAAGCCAGCTCCCACATTTTGAACAGTGTCAGGCCTTGGCTGAAGTGACCGACAGCTCCGCCGCCTCCGGACGCTTGATCAGCGCATACACCAGCCCAGTCACCAAGCTGCCCGCCACAATCGCCAGCAAATACAGGAGCGCATGGTTCATCGCATTCGGAATCACCAACACAAACAAACCGCCATGGGGCGCGGCGAGTTTGCAGCCGAAATACATCGACAGCGCGCCGGTCAACGCGCCACCGGCGATGCTGGCCGGGATCACCCGCAGCGGGTCTTTGGCGGCAAATGGAATCGCGCCTTCAGAGATAAAGCACAGCCCCAGGATCATTGCCGCCTTGCCCGCCTCGCGCTCGGTCTGGGCGAACTTGCGCCGCGCCAGCAAGGTGGCGATGCCCATGCCGATTGGCGGCACCATCCCAGCGGCCATGGTCGCCGCCATCGGTGCACCACTGGACGCGGCCAGCAGGCCAACAGAAAACGCATACGCCGCCTTGTTGATCGGCCCGCCCAAATCCACACACATCATGCCGCCCAACAAAATGCCCAGCAGCACCGCATTGGTGGTGCCCATGGTGCTGAGAAAATCCGTCAGCCCCGTGAGCAACCGCGCCACCGGCGGTCCAACCAGATAGATCATCGCAAGGCCCGTGAACAAGCTCGCCAGCAGCGGGATGATCAGGATCGGCTTGAGCGCCTCCAGGCTTTGCGGCAATTGCACCGCGCGGGTGATCAGCTTGACGCAGTAACCGGCAAGGAAACCGGCGAGGATGCCGCCGATAAACCCGGCGCCCAAGGTGCCCGCCAGCAAGCCGCCGATCATGCCCGGCGCCAGGCCCGGACGGTCGGCAATCGAATAAGCGATGTAGCCCGCCAGCAACGGCACCATCAGCATAAAGGCCTGGTCGCCGACGGTTTTGAGGGCGGCAGCCAAGGTGCCTTTTTCTTCAAAAGCATGGATGCCGAACACAAACGACAAAGCGATCAACAGCCCGCCCGCCACCACCATCGGCAACATGAACGACACGCCGGTGAGCAGGTGCTTGTACACGCCGGTTTTTTCTTTTTTGCCGACCGCACCGCTGGCGGCGTTTTCTACCGCGCCTTCGGCCAGCGCCTTGTTGAGCGTGGCCTCGGACTGCTTGAGGGCGATGCCGGTACCGCAGCGGTAAATCTTTTTGCCGGCGAAACGCTCAGTGGCGACTTCGATATCCGCCGCCAGCAACACCACATCGGCATCGGCGATGGCCTGCGCGCTCAACGGCGTGCGTGCGCCCACCGACCCCTGGGTCTCGACCTGCAAGTCATAGCCCAGGCGCTTGGCCGTTTGCTGCAAGGCTTCGGCGGCCATGAAGGTGTGGGCCACGCCGGTCGGGCAGGCCGTGATCGCGACGATACGCGGGGCATTCTTCGCCGCCACCGGCGCTTGGCTGGCGACGTATTCCTGGGCCTCTTCGGCACCACGGCGCAGCACCGCGTCGACATCCGCCAGCGCCTGGGCCGGCGTGCTCTGGAATACACGCTTGCCGACAAACCGCTGCATATCCACCGGCGTGCTGCTGACCAGCAATACCCACTCGGCCGCGTCGATAGTCGCTTGGGACAACGCCCGCTCCGGGTGCTGCACATCCACGACTTCGGTGCTGGTGCTCCAGCCCTGGCGCTGCGCGGCGGCGTCCAACAAGCGGGCGCACAGCACACTGGTGACCATGCCGTTCGGGCAGGCGGTAACAATGGCTAACTTCATCACAAACCCTCTTATTGTTCTGTCAGCGCGCGCACATGGACGCCGCTTTCGAGGCGCGCCAACTGCGCGTCATCGCTGATGCCAAAACCGATCTGCGTGACCGCCATGGCGGCAATCGCCGTGGCCCGGCGCAAGGTGGTTTCCGGCAGATCAAACCTGAGCAGACCGTGCAGCATCCCGGCCAGCAACGAATCGCCCGCACCCACCGTGCTGGCGACGCTGACCTTGGGCGGCGTGGCATGCAGCGCGGTGCCTGGGCTGAACCAGTTCACGCCCTCGGCGCCGTGGGAGACCACCACATGCTCCACGCCTTGAGCATGCAAACGCTCGGCGGCCTGGGCCTGCTGTGCGATGGAGTCGGTGGCGCAATCGAGGGCTTCGGCGAGTTCTTCGGTGTTGGGTTTGATCAACCACGGGCCGGCCTTGATGCCCGCGCGCAAGGCTTCGCCGCTGGTGTCGAGGACGACTTTCAAACCAAGGTCTTTCAACGCGTGTATCAGTTCCTGAAACCACTGTGCGCTGACGCCACGCGGCAAACTGCCGGCGACCACCACCGCATCGAATTCAGGGCCGATGATCGCGACCATTTTGAGCAGTTGTTTTTGCGCCTGCTCACTCACCAGCGGCCCCGGCGCATTGATGTCGGTGACCCGACCATCCTGCTCGGCAATCTTGATGTTGCTACGTGTTTCGCCCGGCACGCGGATGAACGCGTCGCCAAACCCGCGGCTGGCGATCAATGCCTCGAAAGCCTCAGGGTTTGAGGCGCCGAGAAAACCGCCCACGCTCACCTCATGCCCGAGGTCCGCCAGCACCTGGGCAACATTCACGCCCTTGCCGGCAGCATGGGTCAACAGGGTTTCGCTGCGGTTGACTGCACCGGGCTCCAGGTGTGCCAGGCGTACCGTAAGGTCCAACGCCGGGTTCAGCGTCAGGGTCAGAATCTTCGCCATTTACACGGCCTCCACTAGGGCTCGAACTTGCGCGGGCGAACCCACCGCAAGCGCTTTTTGCGCCAGGCCCTGGGCCTCGCTCAGACTGAATTCACGCACCCGCGCCTTCACTTCGGGAATGCTGCGGGCTGACACACTCAACTCATCCACACCCAGCCCGACCAGCACAGGCACCGCCAGCGGGTCCGCCGCCAGTTCGCCACACACGCCGACCCATTTGCCATGGGCATGGGCGGCGCGCACGGTGATGTCGATCAGTTGCAACACGGCCGGGTGCAGGCCATCGGCCTGGGCCGACAGGGTTGGGTGGCCACGGTCGATGGCCAGGGTGTACTGGGTGAGGTCGTTGGTGCCGACGCTGAAAAAGTCGACTTCCTTGGCGAGTACCGGCGCGAGCAAAGCGGCAGACGGTACTTCGATCATGATGCCCAGTTGCAGGTCGGCCACCGGGATTTCCAGGCGCAGGCGCTCGGTCATATCGCGGGCGGCTCGCCATTCATCGACACTGCCGACCATGGGAAACATAATGCGCAGCGGGCGGTTGTCCGCCGAGCGCAACAGCGCACGCAATTGCGCTTCCATGATCTGCGGGCGCTGCAAGGTCAGGCGAATGCCGCGCACACCGAGGAAGGGGTTTTCTTCCTCGGCAATCGGCCAATACGGCAGCGGTTTGTCGCCGCCCACGTCCAGGGTGCGCACCACCAGCGGGCGACCGCCAAGGCCGTCGAGCACGCGGCGGTATTCGGCTTCCTGGGTGGCTTCATCCGGTGCTTGCGGGTGAGCCATAAAAATCAGTTCGGTGCGCAACAGCCCAATGCCTTCGGCGCCCTGCTCCACTGCCGCCGCAACGCCGGCGCTTTCACCGATATTGGCGAACACTTCCACGGCATGGCCGTCGCGAGTCAGTGCCGGTTCATGACGCTGGGCCGAGGCCGCTTGCAGGCGCTGTTCGCGGGTGTCGCGCTCGACCGTGGCGCGTTGCAGCGTGGCCGCGTCGGGGTCGACATGCAGGCGGCCGCGCTGGCCGTCGAGCAATAGCTGTGTGCCAGCGGCCAGCAACAACACCGCCGCGCCGGCGCCTACCAAAGCAGGAATGCCCAAGGCACGCGCAACGATGGCACTGTGGGCCGTGGCGCCGCCACGGGCGGTGAGGATGCCGGCGACGCGGGTTGGGTCCAGGCGGGCAACGTCAGAGGGGCCGACTTCGTCCATCACCAGAATGTAAGGCTCGCTCGGCTCCTGGGCGGTTTCAAGGCCGCACAATTGCGCCAGCACCCGGCGGCCAATGTCGCGCAGGTCGGCGGCGCGCTCAGCGAGCAAGGCATCCTGCAGCGACTCTTGCTGTTTGGCCGCGGCTTCGATCACGCTCATCCACGCAGCTTCGGCGCTTTCGCCCTGCTTGAGGCGCGTGTCGACCTCGTCGGTCAGCTCCGGGTCGTCGAGCATTTCCTGGTGGGTGATGAAAATCTCGCGAATCGCCTTGGATTGGCTGCGCTCGATCAAACCCTGGATATCAGCGCGCACCTCGGTGAGCGCGGCGTGCAGGCGCTGGCGCTCAATGGCCGCAGACTCGCCACGCAGCGGGTAATCGAAAACCTGTTGGGTCTGGATATGCGCCGGGCCAATGGCAATGCCAGGCGCGGCGGCGATGGCCTGGACCTGGCTGCCGGACACAGGCGCGCTGATCGCGGGTTCAATATCAAGGATGGCAGGTTGGGCACTCACGGTCGGCAGCGGCTCGACTTCCTCACCGAGCCCTTGCTCCACCGCTGCCAGCAGCGCGGGCAATGCATCACCGGCAATCACAGGCTCGGCGACAAACTCCAGCACCTGGCCGCGACGGGCGCCGAGGCTCAGCAACTTGCTCAGGCTTTTCACCGAGACGGCACCTACCGGGCCGTCGACGATGCGCACGCGGATATCGCCGTCAAAACTTTTTGCCAACTGCGCGAGGATCTTCGCCGGCCGTGCATGCAAACCATGGGCATTGGCCAGGGTGATGCGCGCACTCGGCCAGTCCGGTGGCAATTCGCCGCCGAGCACCTCAAGCACCGCGCGGCTGCTGGTAGCGCGGCCCAATTCCTGGCCGCGACCTTCAATCAACAAGGCGCACAGGCGTTCGAGCAAGGTTTGATGCGCCTCACCCAGGCTGGCCAGGCAGAACAGGCCGTTCAGGGGCTGGCCGAGGTAACGCATCGGTTTGTCCGGCGTCACGAACGCAAGGCCTGGGCGCTTCACCGTCTGCTCGCTGTGCAGCCACCACAGGCCATCGCCCAACGGCAGCGCGTCGACTTGCTGCAACACGGCGGCGAAACCATTACTGACACAATCGGCCTGACGCAACAGGCGTGCGCCACGCCAGACCAGCTCTTCAAAATCGTCGGCCGATACGCCCAGGCTGATCATCTGCGCGTCCAGCGCCAGTTCCTGTGGTGCGCCTTGCAGCAGTTTCAGCAAGGCTTCGGCGGAGCCGGCACGCCGCAGCGCCTGACCCAGGTCGGTTTCTCCGAGGGCGCGGGTGAGCAGTTGCAGCAGGCGCAGGTGTTCATCGGATTTGGCCGCGATGCCGATCGCCAAGTAGACGATCTGGCCGTCGCCCCAATCCACCCCTTCGGGAAATTGCAGCAGGCGTACGCCCGTGGAAAACACTTGGTCACGGGTTTCCGGCGTACCGTGGGGGATGGCAATACCTTGGCCGAGAAAAGTCGAGCCTTGGGCTTCACGGGCTTGCAAGCCGCTCAGATAACCCTCGGCGACCAGGCCATCGGCCACCAGTTTGTCCGCGAGCAGGTGCAAGGCAGCAGATTTATCCACAGCCACCTGGCCCATGGAAATCTGCTCTACAGTGAGCTCAAGCATGCCGTTCTCCTAGTTAGTGCACTGTGGGCACTAGGTATTGTTTTGAATAAATCAGCGCAGGCGCGTTCATAAATAACTGACTGAGTGGTCAATTGGCAGTAGTCACTCAGTGGCGAACATCGTAAAAATACGCTTGCTGAAACGTTTAATCTAGAATTTATGGCAGATTATGCGCTAATTATGCAAGCTTGAAGGACCACTCGGCACTTGAGCTCAGACAATAGTCGTGTGCAGGAATCGGTTACGATTGGACAAAATGTCGGGGCAAGCTCTAAAAAACAAGGAAATCCCGGTTTGAAACTCAGTGATATCGCACGTCTGGCCGGTGTGTCCGTTACCACCGCCAGCTATGTCATCAACGGCAAGGCCGAACAGCAACGCATCAGCAGCGCCACCGTCGAGCGTGTGCGTGCTGTGGTCGAAGCCCATGGCTTTACGCCCAACCCTCAGGCCGCCGGGCTGCGCAGTCGGCACACGCGCACCTTGGGCTTTATCTTGCCCGACCTGGAAAACCCCAGCTACGCACGCATCGCCAAGCTGTTGGAACAAGGCGCGCGGGCGCGCGGCTACCAACTGCTGATCGCCAGCTCCGATGATGAAGCCGACAGCGAACGCCAACTGCTGCAACTGTTCCGCGCGCGGCGCTGCGATGCACTGTTCGTGGCCAGTTGTTTGCCGGCCAGCGATGACAGCTACCGTGAGCTGCAAGCCAAGGGCCTACCGGTGATCGCCATCGACCGGGTGATGGAACCCGGGCAGTTCTGCTCGGTGGTCAGCGACGACCGCCAGGCCTGCCAGCAACTCACCAGCAGCCTGTTGCAGCCGCTGCCCAAGCAGATCGCGCTGATCGGCGCACACCCCGAACTGAGCATCAGCCAGGAACGCGCTGCCGCGTTTCCGTGAAGCCTTGAGAGACTTCAAGGGCGACGTGCTGATCGAGCAGGGTGAAGCCTTCAGCCGTGACTGTGGCCGCCAACTGATGGAAGAACTCCTGCAACGCCTGGGGCATTTGCCTGACGCGCTGGTGACGACTTCCTACGTGCTGCTGCAAGGTGTGTTCGACGCGTTGCATGACTTCCCGCTCAAGTCCCGGCCGTTGCGCCTGGGCACGTTCGGCGACACCCAACTGCTCGACTTCCTGCCCCTGCCGGTCAACGCCATGGCCCAGCAGCATCAACTGATCGCCGACACCGCCCTGCGCCTGGCCCTGGCGGCCATCGAAGAAGAACAGTATGAGCCCGGCGTGCATGCCATCGGCCGAACCTTCAAGCAGCGCATTCACGAGGCTTGAGCGTGGAGCTGATCGACACCCACACCCACCTGGACTTCCCGGATTTCGACACGGATCGCCGGGAAGTCCTCGCCCACAGCCGCCAACTCGGCGTGCAGCGCATGGTGGTGCTGGGTGTGTATCAGCAGAACTGGCAACGGCTGTGGGATCTGGTGCAGGACGATGAAAGTTTATTTGCCGCCTTCGGCCTGCACCCGGTGTATCTGGAAGATCATCGCCCCGCCGACCTGATCGAGTTGGGTGATTGGCTGACCCGTCTACAGGGCCATCGGCAACTGTGCGCCGTCGGTGAGATCGGGCTGGATTACTTCCTCGAACAGCTGGACCGCGAACGTCAGCAAAGCCTGTTTGAAGCGCAGCTGAAACTGGCTGTGGATTTCCAGCTCCCAGCCCTGCTGCACGTGCGCCGCAGCCACGCGGCAGTGATCGCCACCCTCAAACGCATCCGCCTGCCGCGCGGCGGCATCATTCATGCGTTTGCCGGCAGCGTTGAGGAGGCCCGCGAATACATCAAACTCGGCTTTAAACTGGGCCTGGGCGGCGCGGCCACTTGGCCCCAGGCGCTGCGTATGCACAAGGTGCTGACCCAGCTGCCGCTTGAGGCGCTGGTGCTGGAAACTGATTCGCCGGACATGGCGCCGGCCATGTACCCCGGCCAGCGCAACAGCCCGCAACACCTGCCGGCTATCTGCGACGCCTTGGCCGAACGCATGGGCATCAGCCCTTCAGTGCTGGCCGAAACGAGCACACGCAACGCGTGCGAGCTGTTCAACTGGTAGCACGTTGACCACCTGCAAATCCAAGGTCAGTCGCTGCCGGTGGCGCACGTAACGCAGCGTCAGAAAGTGCATAAGTACCACTATCAATGAAACGTTGAGCTGCCCGACCATACTGATCAGGCCGAGCCACTCGGCCACCATCGCCACGATCAGCACCACGCTGGTCAATACCATCAAGCTTGGGTGCACCATGGCCCAGTGATCCAGGGATTTGAACTGGCGCAGCTGCCTGGGGCAATTCAATTCCAGGACCCACTGACAATACGGGCAATCAAACGGCTCACGGATGGCAATCGCGTTCAATTGCCAGGGCTTGAGTTCGAAGGTGATGTCGCAATGGGCGCAGTGCCCTTTGATGCCGATAACCGCCGTCATCGCGTTGCCTCCCGAGACCCCTGAGTGGGTGAAACAAATTCTCACCCAATCACGGCTTCAAAACAGGCACACCGAAAAATCAGGACAGGCACCACAAACCATCAAGCCTATTCCTACGCGCAGGTCTTACACGCGAAACGCCCCGATCAAGTGCTTCAGTTCAATGACCTGCAACGACAGCTGCCGGCTGGCGGCCTCGGTCTGCTGCGCGCCCTGGGCCGCATGTTCGCCGGCTCGATTGATTTCGACGATGTTTTGGTCGATATCCTGCGCGACTGCGGTTTGCTGCTCGACGGCGGCGGCGATCTGCTGGTTCTGATCGACGATCATGCCCACGGCGCCAAGGATATTTTCCAGGGCCTGCTGGACCTTTTCCGACTGAGCCACGGTGCCGTTTGCCATGGTATGGCTGGTGCCCATGGCCTTCACCGCCGCGCCTACACCGCCGTGCAAACGGCTGATCATCTGTTCGATTTCTTCAGTGGAATGCTGGGTGCGTCGGGCCAGGGTGCGCACCTCATCGGCCACCACCGCAAAACCACGCCCCTGCTCACCGGCGCGCGCCGCCTCGATCGCCGCATTGAGCGCCAGCAGGTTGGTTTGTTCGGCGATGCTTTTGATCACTTCCAACACGCTGCTGATGGACTGGCTGTCGGCGGCCAGTTGATTGATCACCCGCACCGATTCATCAATCTCCGACGCCAGGCGCGCAATGCTGCCCTGCTGGGATTGCACCAGGCCACGGCCGGTGACGGTTTCGTCGTTGACGCTATGGGCGCTGTTGACCGCCGCCGCCGCGCTGCGTGCCACTTCCTGGGCGGTGGAAGACATCTGGTTCATCGCCGTCGCCACCTGTTCAATCTGGCTACGCTGGCCGGACACCGCTTGGTTACTTTGCGAGGAGACGGCCTGCACCTGGCCGGCTTGCAGCTCGACCTGGCTGACGGTGTGCCCCACACGTTCGATCAGGTCGTGGATCTTGGCCACGGTGCCGTTGAACACTTGGCCCAGGTCGCCCAGTTCATCGCGACTGTGGGCCACAAACGTGACGGTCATGTCGCCGGCCGCCACTTTGTCCATCATCGCGCCCAATCGGCGCAAGGTAGTGCGCGTGGAGGCATAGAAGCCTGCATACAAATAGAAGATCAGCAAGAACACCGCCACCAGGGCACACACCAGCACCACCATGTGCGTGCGGTTTTGCGCCAGGCGCTGCTGCAGTTGCTGCTCAAGGAACGTCAGGGTGGCGTCATTGAGCTGGTAGGTCTGGGCCATCAGTCGGCTGACATCGTCGTAGAACCCCTGCCACGGCGCGTCGAGGGTTTGCGCCATGACGACCTGCTCTTCAAACAACTCGCTGCCTTGTTTGAGGCTGGCACTGCTGGCCTGGGCCAAGCTGTCGAGCGCCGTGTGCGCGGCGGTACTGGCGCCAAGGGCATCCTGCAGCTTCAAGGCGTATTCAGCCTGGAGTTTTTCTAACTGTTGCAACAGTTCGTCAAAGCGCGTGCTGGAGGATGAATTGAGAAAGCCCTGGCCGAGGGAGTACGCGCCCATGGCCCGCCCCTCGCCGAGGGTTTGGGTGACTTGCGCGGTGACGCTGGTGAGCAGCTCGCTGAGCTGGCGCAAATCACTTTGAGGGTCGCGGCTCAAGCCGGACTGGCTGGCGATGATCTGGCTCAACATCTGCGCCTTGTTGAGTAATTTGCCGATCAGCGCGCTTTTGCTCAGCAGCGAGGTTTCCTGCTGCTGGGCCTTGAAGGCGGCGATCAACTCGTCGCGTTTGCCCTCGAAGGCGCTGGCTTGCTCAGGGTCGACGGTCATGGCATTGAGACTTTGCAGACGGCTCAGCACGCCCTGCTCCAGGGCACTGATCTTGCCTTCGAGGTCGCCGGCCTTACCTGATTGCCCCAGCACCGCGTTGATCTGCACCTGATTGTTCAGGGTCTCCAGATCGCGCCGCAGGGCCAGGCTGCTGCCGAGCAAATCGAGGCTTTGCAGTTCAATGCGGGTGCCCTGGAATTGCGACCAGGAGTCACGCACCAGAAAATAGTTGGTCGCCAGCATCGGCAGCAGGAACAGCACGCTGATCAGGCTGAACTTCATGCCAAAACTCAGGCGGTTCATCAGGGCGACAGCGGGATAGAGCAAGCGCTTCACGGGTGAGCTCCCTTTCTTATTTTTATTGAGGCGCAGGGCGGCGGCAGATAGCCACTATTTGGCGCTCTGACTGTATAGCTCAATTTGAAAGGGAGTTTTGTAACGTAAGGTTAATGGCTTGGAAATTCACCACAGACCCAATGTGGGGATGCAGGCACCTTGGTGTATCAGGCATACCGAGTTGATGCCATCGCAGCATAGGTATCTACACAACTTTTGAAGGCAGCCACTTTCTCCTGTGGCGAGCAGGCTTGCCCTGCGTTGGGCTGCGAAGCAGCCCCAGTAAAGGCACTGCAATTTTCCTGAAAGAACTCAGCGTCTGGGTTTGGGGCCGCTTCGCAGCCCAACGCAGGGCAAGCCTGCTCGCCACAACAGCCTAACCGGTTGTGTAGATACCTATGGCCATCGCAGGCAAGCCAGCTGCCACACTTTGACCGCATGCAGCCATCCTGTTGCGAGGAGCTAAGGCAACACCGTCCAGATCGCGAACCCGGCATACCACAGCACCGCGGCCCGCAGCAGCAGTTCCCACAGACGATCCAGGCTGTTGATGCCATCGGCCCCCACCACCGGTGGTGGAATTTCAGCCGCCACCAAGCCAACTTTTTCCATCAGTTGCGCAGCGCTGATGTCCCAGCTCAACAGCTCATGCAGCATCACCCGGCTGACCGCGACAAAGTTACCCACCAGGGCAAAGCTGGCCGCCAACAGACGCACCGGCAGCCAATCAAATGCGTGACGCAATTGCCCGGCGCGTTCGGCGACCAGCGGGTTCTGGCTGTTCTCGCTGGCCAATGCCAACAGGCGATAAGCCAGGGCCGCGACCGGACCAAGCAGGAAATACCAGAAAATCACCGCAAAAAAACTTTGGTAGGCCTGCCACAGCAAATGGCCTTGAACCCGCTCCAACAGTTGCTCGCCACTGTCGGCGGCCACCTTCAGGTCGCGCTCGGCAACGTGCTCGGCAGCTTGCAGGTCACCGCGCCGCCAAGCGTCGCGAAACGGCCCAAGCTCGCCCAGCAGGTCGCCGCGCCCCAGGCTGTAGATCACCACCAGCAAATGCACCGGCAGCGCCAACAGGCCATAAGCCACGGGCTCCAGCACCAACAGCAACAACCCCAGCACGGCCACCGGCAACAACACCAGCAGTACCAGGATCAGCCAAGGCTGCTTGCCCATGCGCGGGCTCGACTCCAGCTTGGCCAGCTCGCGCAGCCATCCGCCGTCACGTTGCAACCGCCGACGCAGGGCCGAGAACTTCTCGATCCACACCGCCAGCACCAACACCAGGAAACTCATCGTGCGTGTCCTCCATCCTGCAGGGCGCTGCGAAAGCGCGTCCAATCAAAAGCCGGGCCCGGATCGGTCTTGCGTCCCGGTGCGATATCACTGTGACCACAAATACGCTGCTGGGTAATGCCTGGGTAGGCCGACAACAGTTGCCGGGCCAGGTCGATCAGCGACACATATTGCGCATCGGTGAACGGTAGCTCGTCCGTGCCTTCCAGTTCGATCCCGAGGGAAAAGTCATTGCACACTTCACGCCCCTCGAAACTGGACACCCCGGCATGCCAGGCACGCTCCAGGCACGACACAAATTGTGTCACCAAGCCGTCGCGCTCAATCAGAAAATGCGCAGACACCCGTAGGCTGGCAATGCTTTCAAAGTAGGGATGCTCCGTGACGTCCAGGCGGTTCTGGAAAAACTCCTGCACTTTGCCAGTAGCAAACTGCCCCGGTGGCAGGCTGATGTTATGCACCACCAACAGTGAGATCTCGCCGGCGGGGCGCTCGTTGAAGTTGGGCGACGGGCAATGACGGATGCCCTGGCACCAACCGCTGGTGGGGTCCAACTGCATACGGGTTCCTTGAATGAGACGAGGTGTTACCAGTATGCCGCGTTCAGCCCTGCGGTTGCGATCACTTGCCGCGATTGAGTTGGCGCAGCGTGCCAATCACCGACGTCAGCGCGCGGTCGAACAGCAGCCCCTCATCAAGGCTGCGCAGCGCGCCCTGCTTGAGGGCCATGGCCAATTGGCCGGCACTTTTCTCGAGGGCTTTGAGCCCGGTGCGGCTGACAAAAATATAGCGGTTGGCCGGCGCCATGATGGCCTTCAGCTTGCAACGCAGCCGGCTGCCGTCCTCCTGCTGGAACTCAAACCAGTGACCAATGTGCAACTGCTGGACCTTGAGCAACTCCGGATCATCACTGGGCAGACTCGGGATGGCGTCAGGCACCTCGCTACTGAGCGAAAACGGCTCACGCACCTCGATCAGCGTGTCCAGGCGCTCGCCTTCGAACGACTGCAGGTGCATGGCCTGCAAACGTACAAAAAATTCGCGGGTGCTGAAGGGGTCGAACGCAGCACTGGTCAACCCATCACGCAAGGCTTTGAGCAGGCCGGGCAGTTGCTCAAGCAAGTGCCGGCCGGCCTCGGTGTCTTTTTGCAGGCTGACGCTCCAGATCAATTCGTCCATGGTGCGCACGGCCGCCTGCCATTGCACTGACTGCTCGCCCTGCTTGAGGCTGGCCAGCAACAGCACCTGGCTCCAGGCCTGCTGGATAAACTGCACCACGGACTGCGGCAACACTCGGCCCACCAACCGTCGATTGAGCACCTCGGCCACCCGCTGACGCGCGGCGTCTTTGCGCACCCGGCCTTCTTCGGCCTCACAGGTGTGCTGTTCGAGCAATTCGCTGCGGTGGCGCTCGTCGGCAGTAGAGGCACTGAACTGCGCCAGCACCTGGGGGAAAATCGCCAGGTCTTCAACGAACTCATTCAACAGCCGTTGCACCACCTGCTCAGTGCGCAGGTACAGGCTGTCACGCTGATAATCATCGCGCGGGCTCCATGTCATGGCGGCGCTGGCGATTTCATTGAGCAGACGTCGCGCCGGGTGGCTGGCGCGGCTGAAAAAACTCTTGTCCAGCACCGCCACTTTCAACAACGGAATCTGCAAGCGTGCGATCAAGGCCTTGAATACGTCAGGCACGCAGTGGTCAGTGAGGATGAACTCGAACAACAGCGCGACCAGGTTGATCACATCCTCATCGGCGTTTTCCACCACACGGGATTTACCGCTCTTGACGCTCACGCGGGTCAACAACTGTTCAAGCTGGTTACGCAGGTCGAAGTCGTCTTCGGCTTCTGGCTCCGGCACGTATTGTTGCAGGTGGGAGAGCAGGCGCAGCAAATCGCGGGTGGCGATGGGCTGGGGTTCGGCGCTGGCTTCCAGGGTGGGCGCGACGCTGCCACGCACGGCAGCGAGCAACTTCTGCAACGCGGCGAAGGCTTGCTGGCCGTTTTCATCCAAGGGCTGATCAACGGCCTGCACACTGCCTTCGCGCTGCTGCTCGCGAGCTTCACGCCCACCTGGGCGGCGTGACGGCACAGCCTTGAGCTGCGGCAAAACGCCAGTGGCAACCAGCAGTTGGTTGGCCTCGGCGTACAGTTGGTCGGCGTCACTGAGCACATACTTTTCGAACAGCTTGAGCATGATCAGCTTGACGCGAATCTCCACCCCCAGGCTGCGCCCCGCACGCAGGAAGAACTCGCACAGCAGTGCCGGGCCCAGCGGGTTATCGCGCTCATCCAGGGGGTTGCCGAGCAACGCACCCAGGCGCGCGGTCAATTGCCCCAGCGCCAGGCCATCGCGATGGCGCACCCGGCCGAGCATGGCCTCCAGCGCGACGGCTTTTTCCAGCTCATCACTGGACGTACCCGGCGCCGCCTCATAGGACACCACCGGCACCAGGTGAAACTCACCGCGCTCGGCCTGGCCCAGGTCGATAAATGCGGCGAACAATTGCTCCATGAACACGCGCTCGAAATTCTTGCGCTTGAGGCGCAGGTCACGCATGGCTTCAAAGAAAATATGGTGGTCGACGTTGCTGCGGGCCTTGTCGGCCATTTCAAACAAGGTGTCGTCAGCGTTATCGAACAGCTCCTGCAAACCTTGCTGCAACTGCTGTGCAGCCTTGTCGCGAACCTGCAGCAACACCACCGGCAGGCGCGCGAGCGGCGATGGCGTGGCCTGTGCCCGATTGATGGGCACCACCTTTCCGTCAATGTGCATCCTGGCCTCCTGAAACGGCGGTGTTGAGTTGGGGAAAAATCGGCTACAGGCCCCATCGGGCTGCAAACACCGGTTATCTCCAAGGACGTCAAAGCTATGACGCCAATCGCAAGGCGCGAGATTATCTTGCAAATGGGGGCTGTTGCGCCAGTGAACTCTGCCAATGCGCTGTAAATGAGTGGCGAGTATGGGTTCGGCAGCGCGCTGCCCCTATAATCGAGGCACTTTGTTTGTGGAGCCTGTTATGCCGAATCTCCGTCTTGCCGACCTCACCGCCGAAATCGAAGCCAACGTGCGCCGCGCACTGCTGGAAGACATCGGCAGCGGCGACATCACTGCGCAACTGATCCCGGCCGAACGGCTGGCCAAGGCCACCATCATTACCCGCGACGCAGCCGTTATCGCCGGCACCGCCTGGGTGGACGCGGTGTTCCGCCAGCTCGACCCACGGGTTGCGGTGCATTGGCAGGTGGCCGACGGTGAGCGTGTGAGCCCCAATCAAGTGCTGTTCCACCTTGAAGGCCCGGCACGCTCACTGCTGAGCGGCGAAAGGTGTGCGCTGAATTTTCTGCAGATGTTGTCAGGTGTCGCCACGCGCGCGCAGTACTTGGCGGACTTTGTCGCCAGCACTCAGGTCAAGTTGCTGGACACCCGCAAAACCCTGCCGGGCCTGCGCCTGGCGCAGAAGTACGCCGTGACTTGCGGCGGTTGCCACAACCATCGCATCGGGTTGTATGACGCGTTCCTGATCAAGGAAAACCATATCGCCGCCTGTGGCGGGATTGCCGAGGCGATTACCGCCGCCCACAAGATCGCGCCGGGCAAGCCGGTGGAAATCGAAGTGGAAAGCCTGGAGGAGCTGCGTGAAGCTTTGGCGGCGGGCGCCGATATCATCATGCTCGACGAGTTGAGCCTGGATGACATGCGTGAGGCCGTGCGCCTGAATGCCGGCAAGGCCAAGCTGGAAGCCAGCGGCGGGATCAATGAAACCACCTTGCTGCCTATCGCGCAGACCGGGGTGGACTACATTTCCATCGGTGCGATGACCAAGGATGTGAAGGCGGTGGATTTGTCGATGCGACTGAGCATCTGAGCAAGCAACATCCGAGCAAAAGGAGCGAGGTTGCTCGCTCCTTCAATTTCGCGCTCAGATCGCGAGATTATTCATCCCGCAATACTCGTTCCAGTCAACGCCCAGTACCTCGGCGGCCTCCTTGTGCAAGGCCAGGCGCGCCGCTTCGAACTCTTGCGGCGTCGAGGTGTACTTGAGGGTCAGTTCCCATGGCTGCAGGCCCTGGGCCTCGGCCTCATCCTCGAAGGCCCACTGGATCTGGTCCTTTTGATCATCGGCGCTCAGGTCCTTGATCTCGTCGAGCAGTTCCGGGGATTCCGCGACGTATTTTTTGAGGGCTGCTTCGTGCCGCTGTTCCTGGGTCATTTCTTGTGTGGTCATGTTGTTCTCTTAGATCATGGAATGGGGATGCATCTGGGTCATCAAGGTTGCGCAGATACAAAAGAGTGGGCACGAATGCCGCCTCGTCTGGCCTTCAGAACCATTCTGGGATCATCTGAAAACGTTGCCTTTGAAACAGTGTCGCCGTTGAAACAGTGTTGCCTTGTGCCCGAGACAGGAGTCGAACCTGCGACCTTCGCGTTACGAGTGCGCTGCTCTACCAACTGAGCTACACGGGCGGTGGGCTAAAGCTAGCACCGCATTGGGCAGGCAGCAACAAACTCGCTGACCGCCGGCAGGCATTACGCCCCGTCGGCGCCGCAACCCTTGGCGGCGTACTGCGCCTCGACCGTGGTGGCACAGGCCCAACCCTGGGTGGCGCTGCGCGTCAAGGTGATGGTCTTGCCCAGTACCGGCGCCGGCGCGTCGAGGATTTCGCAGGTAATGGAACCGACGCCCGTGGCCACATCGCCGGTTAGGGTGATCGTGCAGTTGGCAGTCGGGCTGGTGCCACCAATCAAAGGCAAGGTCGGCACAGTGCCCTGGTTAAGGGTGTCTTCAAAACCGGCCTTCAACGCCGCAATTTCAGCCAGCCCCGCCGTGAACTTGGCCTTGGCCTGGTGCTTGGTGTACATGGGCAGACCGATGGTGGCCAAAATGCCGATGATTGCCACGACGATCAACAACTCGATCAAGGTAAAGCCTTTCTGACGCATCACATTCACTCTCCAGAATAAAAACCTTATCAAGGCGCGTCCTGCGCCCCGCAGTGTGCAGCGGCGCCAGTGTACTCATCCGTGAGCGCCCAATTGTGGGTAAGACGCACATTCTGACATTTTATCGTGCGCCCACGAGCGGTCCGAATCCGTCATCTGACTAAGCTATAAATCTACGACGACCTGTGTGCGGACCTGTGCCATGAATGACGCTTCAACGATCTACGCCTGGGAAGGCACCAACCGCAAAGGCCGCCGGGTGTCCGGGCAAGCCACCGGGCATAACCTGGCACTGATCAAGGCACAGCTGCGCCAGCAGGGGATTTACCCCGGACGCGTGCGCAAAAAGGCTTCGCACCGGCCATATTTTGCCGCGCCGATAAAACCCGCCGACATCGCGCTGTTCACGCGCCAATTGGCGACCCTGTTAAAGGCAGGCATTGCGCTGCTGCAGGCGTTCGACATCATCTGCGAAGGCTTCGAAAACCGGCAGATGCGCGCGTTGATAAAAGGCTTGAAGCAGGAGATTGCCGCCGGTAGTAGCCTGGCAGCAGCGCTGCGCAAACAGCCGCGTCACTTTGATGACTTGTATTGCAACCTGATTGCCGCAGGCGAACAGGCAGGCGCCCTGGAAACATTGCTCGAACGGGTGGCGATTCACCTGGAAAAAAGCCAGCAGCTCAAGGCGCGAATCAAAAAAGCCATGACCTACCCTATCGCCGTAATCGTCGTCGCCTGCCTGGTCAGTGCAGTTTTGCTTATCCACGTGGTGCCGCAGTTCCAGAACCTCTTCGCCGGGGTAAACGGCCAACTACCAGGCTTTACCTTGCTGGTGATTGCGCTGTCCAACTTCCTGCAGCACGCCTGGTGGATGCTTGCCCTGGGGCTGGGTATGGCAATAACTGCGCTGCGCCATGCCTATCGGGCTTACCCGGGGTTTCGTGACGGGCTGGATGCCGCTTTGTTGAACGCGCCCCTGGCTGGCACACTGCTGAGGCGCTCAGCCATCGCCCGTTACGCCCGTACACTTTCAACCACCTTTGCCGCGGGCGTGCCATTGGTGCAGGCTCTGGACTCCGTGGCAGGCGCGGCAGGTAATGGGTTGTTCACAAAGGCGATCGAACATATGCGGCACGATGTATCCACAGGTGTGCCGTTGAACCAGTCCATGGCCCACAGCGGGCTGTTCCCCGGCATGGCCATCCAGATGACGGCCATCGGTGAAGAGTCGGGCACCCTGGACCTCATGCTGGATAAAGTCGCCAACCACTATGAAGCCGATGTGGAAAACCTGGTCGATAACCTCACCAGCCTGATGGAGCCACTGATCATGGTGGTGTTGGGGGGCATTGTCGGCGCGTTGGTGATTGCGATGTATCTGCCGGTGTTCCAGTTGGGGTCGGCGTTTTGAGCCTGCTGCTGGGTGAACAACCCTGGGTCTTTGTCGGGATGGCGTTGGTGCTCGGCCTGATCGTCGGCAGCTTTCTCAATGTGCTGGTGTGGCGCCTGCCGAAGATGCTCGTACGCGAATGGCGCGCCCAGGCCCAGGAAATACTCGGCCTGCCGGCCGACCCCGCCGGCCCTGTCTACAACCTGATGCATCCCAACTCGTGCTGTGCGCATTGCAGCCAGCCGATTCGCCCCTGGGAAAATATCCCGGTACTCAGCTACCTGCTACTCAAGGGGCGCTGCGCCCGCTGCCGCGAGTCTATCAGCGCGCGTTACCCCTTTACCGAACTGGCCTGTGCGCTGCTCTCGGCCATGGTCGCCTGGCATTTTGGCTTCGGCTGGCAAGCTGGCGCAGTGATGCTGCTGAGTTGGGGCCTGCTGGCGATGAGCCTGATCGACATCGATCATCAACTGCTGCCGGATGTGCTGGTGTTGCCACTGCTGTGGCTGGGGCTGGTCCTCAATAGCGGCGGTTTGTTGGCGACGCTGCCCGATGCGCTATGGGGCGCAGTCGTAGGCTATGTGTGCCTGTGGAGCGTGTTCTGGGTGTTCAAAGTGGTCACCGGCAAGGACGGCATGGGTTATGGCGACTTCAAGCTATTGGCCCTGCTCGGTGCCTGGGGTGGTTGGCAGATTCTGCCGATGACGCTGCTGATAGCGTCGCTGCTGGGCGTGTTCGCAGGCCTTGTCCTGATGCGTTTGCGCAAGTCCCAGGCATCGGTGCCGATGCCATTTGGCCCGTGCCTGGCAATTGCCGGCTGGATTGCATTGCTCTGGGGTGGTCAAATAACCGACTTCTATTTGCAGTCTGTCGGTTTCAGATGACCACTTGTGTCGCAACACCCTGGATTTTAGGCCTCACCGGCGGCATCGGCAGCGGTAAAAGCGCGGCCGCCCAGCACTTTATCGACCTGGGCATTGACCTGGTCGATGCCGACCATGCCGCACGCTGGGTGGTCGAACCCGGCCGGCCAGCACTCGCACGCATTGCCGAGCATTTTGGTGCAGGCGTGTTGCAGGCGGACGGCCAGTTGGACCGCGCGGCCCTGCGCAAGCTGATCTTTGAAGTTCCCGAAGAACGTCGCTGGCTGGAAGCCCTGCTGCACCCGTTGATTGGCGAAGAAATTCGCAGCCATCTGGCGCGCGCCCAATCGCCTTACGCGATCCTGGTCTCACCGCTGCTGATCGAGTCCGGCCAGTACAGCATGACCCAGCGCATCCTGGTGATCGACGTGCCGCAATCGCTGCAGATTCAGCGTACCCTGCAGCGCGACGGCATCAGCGAACAGCAGGTGCAGGCGATCCTCAAGGCTCAGTCCAGCCGTGAAGACCGTCTGAACCATGCCGATGACGTGCTGGTCAACGACAAGGACCTCGCCTGGCTGCACAGCGAGGTCGAGCGACTGCACCACTTTTACCTTACTTTGCGTGGAGGCCGATCATGAGCCAACCCTTGACCGTCGACTGCCCAACCTGCGGCGCACCCGTGGAATGGAAACCCGACAACCTCAACCGGCCGTTCTGCTCGGACCGCTGCAAGCTTATCGACCTTGGCGCCTGGGCCGCGGAAGAACACAAGATTCCGGTGAGCCCGGATGCCGAGGACGAGCTGTTCTCAGAAGACCTGCCGCCGCGCCACTAAGGCCGCATAAAGGCGTATTCCTGCTGGTCGTCGAGGTTTTCTGCAAGGTATTGCAGCTCGTCGGCCAGGTCTTCAAAACTGCGCACACCCTTGCTCTGCTGCACCACCGCACTGAGCATGGCGCGCAGGGTAAGGCCTGGGTCAAAACCGATTTCCTGTGCCGCATCCTGGCTTCTGCGCAACTCTTGCCGCGCCCATTCGTACACACTCATAGTCTGTGCCCCGCCCTGCTCAGTAAAATTTCGCAGAGCATGGGCCTGCGCGGCCGCCTGGGATTTGATCTGGATCAACGCCGCGAATCGTCATCCTTCCACGGCGCCGACAGGTAGCGCGTACGGTTGAAGGTCTCCAGCCATTCCGGGCAGAACACCACCAGGGCAGTGATGACCATGCCGTTGATAAACGCCTCGGGGAAGATGATCAGCCACAGGTAACCGACGAAGTCTTCCAGCCACTCGGGCATGGCAAAACGGCCGTCAAACCACAACAATCCCAACGCCGCCAGCAGGCACAGCAGTGCCGACAGCGCTGCGGCGAAAAAGCCGGAACAGAAGATATACACAAAGGGGTTTCGCGGTTGCGCCCGCTCCACCAGCAGCGCGCAGGTCTCGGTGACCAGCACCGGCAAGCCAATCAGCAGCAAACCATTGACCCCGACCGCCGCCAGGTCCTGGCGCCCCAGCAACACCAAACCCAATTGCGCGGCCAACCCGCCGACGATAGCCAGGGGCCAATCCAGCAGCAGGGTCACGGCGGTCATGCCGATAAAGTGGTAAGACACACCGGTGTCGAAATCCCGCCGTACCAGCCAGAGCATAAACAGGGCAAACACGGTGCCGAACAGCAAATGCTGGCGCCGCCGGTCGGCAAACAACTCGACCCACGGTGCGCGCAGGATCGCCCACATGACCAATGGCGCGTACAACAGCCAGCCAATGATGAGCGTTTCCGGCGCCAACACTGCAGCGCTGATCACGAGCGTAATGCCTTTGCAGAAAACCTCACCACACACCTCGTCCATGCAGTTGCTGTTGAATGAGCAGTCTACACCGGCGTTTCAAAGCAAGACTTCCTGCGGTCATCAATTGGACGCTAAGCTGCCAATATGGATGACTCAGATTATTTGCGCCTGCTCACCGTAGCGGCCGAACAAGCCAATGCGTTCCTGTCCAATGCCCGCAAATGGGAGCGTGAGCGTTGGGTCTGCCAGCGCCTGCTGCAAGGCTTGAACGTGCCTTACCGTGCCGAAGAGTTTCACCCCGCCGGCCAAGAGCCGCCGGACGTGTTGTTTCGCGACGCCAGTTTCGAAGTTTTTTTCGTATTGGATGAAGGCCGGCGCCTGAACGACGAATGGCGTGATGAGTTGCTGCGGCGGCGCAGTGCGTTTTCCTTGAGCCAGTTGGTGCGACGCGAAGCCAAGCCACGGCGCATTCCGGCCCATGAATTCCTGCTGCGCCTGGCGCCGACGTTGCGCAAAAAGGCACATAACTACAAAGAACGCGGCATAGACCTGGGCGAGTTGGACCTGATTGCCTTCACCAGCCTCAAGCGTGAAGTGCTGGACCTCAACAGCCATTTCCCACCGCCTACCGAATACCTGCGCCAAGGCTGGCGCTCGCTGTCGTTGGTAGGCCCGACCTTTGCGCGCGTACTGTTTGCCCACCCGGACGCACCGGACTTCTTGCGCAACAACCTGGGTCGCAGCATAGTATTCGACGTGGGCATCAGCCTGTGACGCGGGCACCGGCTACGCTTGTGGCGAGCCCGCCAACCTTCTGGCTGTAACGTGGCGCCCTTTTGCAACGTCTACCTGACGAGGCCTTTATGACCAGCCGCCTGAACCCCGATGACCAACAGCATGTCGAAGAGTACCTGCAACTCTCCCAAAACCGAGTCGAGCGCAAGCCTTTCCGGCCGTGGCTGCTCCTGGGTGTGGTGCTGTTGGTGGTGATCGGGCTCGGCCTGCTGAGCCGCCTTTTGAGTTACCTGACGCTATGAGCTGCATCGCGCTCGCGAGGGTAACTGCTCCGATTTCTTTTAGCCTTGCGAGATATCCCCATGACCCATCGTATTATTATCGTCGGCGGCGGCGCCGGCGGCCTGGAGTTGGCTACCCGCCTGGGTAAGACTCTGGGCAAGCGCGGCACCGCCAGCATCACGCTGGTGGACGCCAACCTCACCCATATCTGGAAACCGCTGCTGCACGAAGTGGCCGCCGGTTCGCTGAACTCTTCGGAAGACGAGCTCAATTATGTCGCCCAGGCCAAATGGAACCACTTCGAGTTCCAACTGGGGCGCATGAGCGGGCTTGACCGTGAACAGAAAAAAATCCAGCTGGCCGCGACCCTCGATGAAGAAGGCCGTGAGCTGGTGCCTGCGCGCGTGCTGGGTTATGACAGCCTGGTGATCGCGGTCGGCAGCACCACCAACGATTTCGGCACCGAGGGCGCGGCGCAACACTGTCTGTTCCTCGACACCCGCAAACAGGCCGAGCGCTTCCATCAACAATTGCTCAACCACTATCTGCGCGCCCATGCGGGCCAGACCGACGTGGAAGAGAACATCAGCGTCGCTATCGTCGGCGCTGGTGCGACGGGCGTCGAATTGGCCGCTGAACTGCACAACGCCGCCCATGAGCTGGCTGCCTATGGCCTGGACCGCATCAAACCGGAAAACATGCACATCACCCTGATCGAAGCCGGCCCACGGGTATTGCCCGCGCTGCCGGAGCGGATCGGCGGGCCTGTGCACAAAACCCTGGAGAAACTTGGGGTAACGGTACTGACCAACTCGGCGGTCAGCGAAGTGACCGCGGATGCGTTGATCACCAGCAGCGGCCAGGTCATTCCAGCGAGCCTGAAGGTATGGGCTGCGGGTATCCGCGCACCGGCCTTCCTCAAGGATATTGACGGGCTGGAAACCAACCGCATCAATCAATTGCAGGTGTTGCCGACCCTGCAAACCACTCGCGACGAAAATATCTTCGCCTTTGGCGACTGCGCCGCCTGCCCGCAACCAGGCACCGACCGCAATGTGCCGCCACGCGCCCAGGCCGCTCACCAGCAGGCTTCACTGCTGGCCAAGTCGCTGAAACTGCGGATCGAAGGCAAGGACCTGCCGAGCTACAAGTACACCGACTACGGTTCGCTGATTTCGCTGTCGCGTTTTTCGGCAGTGGGTAACTTGATGGGCAACCTGACAGGCAGCGTGATGCTCGAAGGCTGGCTGGCGCGGATGTTCTATGTGTCGCTGTACCGCATGCACCAGATGGCGCTGTACGGGTTCTTTCGCACGGCGATGCTGATGCTGGGCAGCAAGATTGGGCGTGGGACTGAGCCGCGGCTCAAGCTCCATTAACAGCACAAACTAATGTGGGAGCGGGCTTGCCCGCGATGGCGATCGATCAGCACAAGATGCACAGGCTGATACACCGCTATCGCAGCGGTGCGACGATTCGACAAGCCAGCTCCCACATTTTTTTGCGTAATATCTAAGATTTTCGCGCACAAAAAAAATCCCCGTATCTTTCGATACGAGGATTTTTAATATGGTCGGGGTAAGGGGATTCGAACTCCTGACATCCTGCTCCCAAAGCAGGCGCGCTACCGGACTGCGCTATACCCCGGTAAAAAAAGGCGACCTTTCAGTCGCCTTCTTCGATCAGTGCTTTTGGCCTCTGATCTTAAGATTCGATTCCAGCGTTAACTGGTCTCAAAAATGGTGGGTCGTGTGGGATTCGAACCTACGACCAATTGGTTAAAAGCCAACTGCTCTACCAACTGAGCTAACGACCCAAAAATGGTCGGGGTAAGGGGATTCGAACTCCTGACATCCTGCTCCCAAAGCAGGCGCGCTACCGGACTGCGCTATACCCCGGTTTTGAAATTGGCTCCGTGACCAGGACTCGAACCTGGGACCCAATGATTAACAGTCATTTGCTCTACCGACTGAGCTATCACGGAACTACATATTTCAAATTTACAACTTCTACTGCTTTACAACCTTCTCATCGGCTTGTCCGTATCGCTACGTTCACGTCTCTGAGGCGCGCTATTCTACAATCTTAAAAACCCCTGTCAACCCTTTAAATTGCTTTTAAGACAATGATTTGCGCTTGTTTCTGATTTCTTCTTGGGGAGAAGAAACCCGTGGGCTGACGTTGCTGCGGGGCGCACTTTACAAGCCTTTGCCTTACAGTTCAACGCCCTATCGAAAAAAAAGGCCCCGCAATGCGGGGCCTCCTCTTATCGCCATACAGGCCGGGCTTAGTGGAAGACGATTTCGTCGTTTTCCACCGTGGCCGCCACGCTGGTCCCCGGTATGAAGCTGCCCGACAGGATCAACTGCGCCAACGGGTTCTCGATCCAGCGCTGAATCGCACGTTTCAGAGGCCGTGCGCCGTACACGGGGTCGTAACCCACCGCGATCAACTTGTCCAACGCCTCGCTGCTCAGCTCCAGGTCAAGCTCACGCTCGGCCAGGCGGCTACGCAGACGGCCCAGCTGGATCTCGGTAATACCCGCGATCTGATCCCGCGCCAGAGGCTCGAAGATCACCACTTCATCGACCCGGTTGATAAATTCCGGGCGGAAGTGCGAGGTCAGCGCATCCATCACCGCCGCGCGCTGGGCCTCACGATCACCGACCAGCTCCTGGATCTGCGCCGAGCCCAGGTTAGAGGTCATCACGATCACCGTATTGCGAAAGTCCACAGTGCGCCCGTGGCTGTCCGTCAACCGACCATCTTCCAGCACCTGCAGCAAGATGTTGAACACATCCGGGTGGGCCTTCTCGACCTCATCCAGCAGGATCACCGAGTAAGGCTTACGCCGCACGGCTTCGGTCAGGTAACCGCCTTCTTCATAGCCCACATAGCCTGGTGGAGCACCGATCAGGCGAGCCACCGAGTGTTTCTCCATGAATTCGGACATATCGATGCGCACCATGGCCTCTTCAGTATCAAAGAGGAACTCGGCCAATGCCTTGCACAGCTCGGTCTTACCCACGCCGGTTGGGCCGAGGAACATAAACGAGCCGCTCGGACGATTCGGGTCGGACAAACCGGCCCGCGAACGCCGTACCGCATTGGACACTGCCACCACGGCCTCTTCCTGGCCGATGACGCGCTGGTGCAGCAGGCTTTCCATTTTCAGCAGCTTGTCGCGCTCGCCTTCAAGCATTTTCGACACGGGAATGCCGGTCCACTTGGAGACCACTTCGGCAATTTCTTCCTCGGTCACCTTGCTGCGCAGCAGCTGATTCTCGGGCTTGCCGTGCTGGTCAACCATTTGCAGGCTGCGCTCCAGGTCCGGGATCACCCCGTACTGCAACTCGGCCATGCGGTTCAGGTCGCCTTTACGGCGCGCCGCTTCCAGCTCCTGACGGGACTGCTCGATCTTTTGCTGGATCTGCGCAGAACCCTGCACTTCGGCTTTTTCCGAGGTCCAGATTTCTTCGAGGTCCGAATACTCACGCTCCAAACGCAGGATTTCTTCCTGAAGTTTTTCCAGGCGTTTCTTCGCTGCGTCGTCCTCTTCTTTCTTAAGTGCCTGGGATTCAACTTTCAACTGAATCAGGCGCCGATCCAGGCGGTCGAGCACTTCCGGCTTGGAATCGATCTCCATGCGAATGCGGCTGGCCGCTTCGTCGATCAGGTCGATGGCCTTGTCCGGCAACTGACGGTCGGTGATATAGCGATGGCTCAGTTTGGCCGCCGCAATGATCGCGCCGTCAGTGATCGCCACCTTGTGGTGCACCTCATAACGCTCTTTGAGGCCACGCAGGATGGCGATGGTGTCTTCTTCACTCGGTTCTTCCACCAATACTTTCTGGAAGCGGCGCTCAAGGGCCGCGTCCTTTTCAATGTACTGGCGGTATTCGTTGAGCGTGGTCGCGCCAACGCAATGCAACTCACCCCGAGCCAATGCGGGCTTAAGCATATTGCCGGCATCCATCGAACCTTCGCCCTTGCCGGCGCCGACCATGGTGTGCAGTTCATCGATAAACAGAATGATCTGCCCTTCCTGTTTCGACAGTTCATTAAGCAGGGACTTCAGGCGTTCTTCGAACTCGCCACGGAACTTGGCACCGGCGATCAGCGAACCCATGTCCAGCGACAACAAGCGCTTGCCTTTAAGGCCGTCCGGCACTTCACCATTGATGATGCGCTGGGCCAGGCCTTCGGCAATCGCGGTTTTACCCACGCCAGGCTCACCGATCAGCACCGGGTTGTTCTTGGTGCGGCGTTGCAACACCTGGATGGTGCGACGAATTTCGTCGTCACGGCCGATCACCGGGTCCAGCTTGCCTTCTTCGGCGCGCTTGGTCAGGTCGACGGTGTATTTGTCCAGGGCCTGGCGCGACTCCTCATGATTGGGGTCATTCACCGCCTCGCCGCCACGCAGGTTGTTGATGGCGTTTTCCAGGGCTTTTTTGCTCACGCCCTGGCCCAGCAACAATTTGCCAAGCTTGCTGTTGTCGTCCATCGCGGCGAGCAGCACCAGTTCGCTGGAGATGAACTGGTCACCTTTCTGCTGGGCCAGGCGATCGGCCTGGTTAAGCAGGCGCGCCAAGTCCTGCGACATGTTCACGTCGCCGGTAGGGTTTTGGATTTTCGGCAGTTGGTCGAGCTCTTTGCTCAACTCCTTGCGCAGGCTGTTGACGTCAAAGCCCACCTGCATCAGCAAGGGCTTGATAGAACCACCTTGCTGTTCCAGGAGCGCCTGCATCAAGTGCGCAGGCTCAATCGCCGGGTGGTCGAGGCCGACCGCCAGGGATTGGGAATCCGAGAGTGCCAACTGCAATTTGCTGGTTAAACGATCAATACGCATTAGTCACCTTCCTTTTGAGCAGGCCGGAGCTAGAAATACACATCCTGAATGAAGAAACCTGCCAGATACCCTTATAGATGGGGTGGATTCTGGAAGATTCAAGCAACTGATCCTTGATGTGGATCAGCATTGACCCAAGTCAGGAGAGTCTAGCGCTCAAGCCAGATAAGGGAGGCGAACCGACCGGTGCGCGGGCTGCGACGATAGGAAAAGAAGCGTGGGTCGGTAACGGTGCATAAACCGCCACCATATACAGCAGTGACACCGCGCGCGGCCAGGCGCAGGCGCGCCAGCTGGTAAATATCGGCCATGTACTTGCCGGGGTTGCGGCTAGGTACAAAGGCCTCGGCCGTGGCTGGCAGTTGCTGCATGAAGGCTTCACGCACTTCGGGGCCGACTTCAAAGGCTTGCGGGCCGATGGCCGGGCCTAGCCACACCAGCACTTCGCCGGGCTCGGCATTCAAGCTTTCAAACGCAGCTTCCAATACACCGGCCGCCAACCCGCGCCAACCGGCATGGGCAGCCGCCACGCGGGTGCCGGCGCGGTTGCAGAACAACGCGGGCAGGCAGTCGGCGGTCATCGAGGTGCAGGCAATGCCGGGTGTGCTGGTCCAACTGGCGTCGGCTTCAGCGATACGCGAAGGGTCAGCCTCCACCACGGTTATCCCGTGAACCTGGCGTAACCAGGCAGGCTGGATAGTAAAAGCGTCGGTAAGACGGCGACGATTTTCAAGGACAGCCCCAAGGTCATCCTCGACGTGATCACCCAGGTTAAGGCTGTCGAACGGCGCCAGACTGACGCCGCCCGCACGGGTGGTGACGCAGGCTTTGACTCCCGACGGCGCGGGCCAGTCAGGAATCAGCCAGTCACTCATCCTACAAACGCCTCGCGATCCTGCTTGAGCAGCGACAACAACCAGACCAGATCGTCCGGCAGAGGCGATTCCCAGCTCATCCGCTTACCGCTCGTCGGATGATCCAGCTCCAGGAAACGTGCATGCAGTGCCTGGCGCGGGAAGGTTTTCAGCGATTCAACCATGGTCTGGCTGGCCGCTGGCGGAATACGGAAGCGACCACCGTAGGCCGGATCTCCGACCAACGGGAAGTTGATGTGCGCCATATGCACGCGAATCTGGTGCGTGCGGCCGGTCTCCAGCTTCACCCGCACATGCGTGTGGGAGCGGAAACGCTCCAGAACACGGTAGTGGCTGACGGCCGGCTTGCCGCCTTCCATCACCGCCATACGCTGGCGCTGCTGGCCGTGGCGGCCGATCGGGGCGTTGATCTTGCCACCCGCCACCACCACGCCGATCACGATGCATTCGTAGATCCGGCTGACACTGCGGGCCTGCAATTGTGTGACCAACTGCGTCTGCGCCTGAATGGTCTTGGCCACCACCATCAAGCCGGTGGTGTCCTTGTCCAGGCGGTGCACGATGCCGCAGCGCGGCACGTTGACGATGTCCGGCACGTGGTGCAACAAGGCATTGAGCAAAGTGCCATCAGCGTGCCCGACCGCCGGGTGAACCACCAGGCCTGCAGGTTTGTTGATGACCAGGATGTCATCGTCTTCATAGACGATATCCAGCTCGATGTCTTGGGCGACCCATTCTCCCTGGGCTTCCTGCTCGGCAGTCAGCTCAAGAATCGCACCGCCATGGACTATGTCTCGCGGGCGGATAACCGCTCCATCCACAGTCAGGCGGCCGTCTTTGATCCAGGCGGAAAGGCGCGAGCGCGAGTGCTCAGCGAATAATTGTGCGGCGACTTGATCGAGGCGTTGGCCGCCCAATTCGGACGGCACCTCTGCGCGAAGTTCAATTTTATCGGACATGCTCAGACTAGGCGTGGCACAGCCTTTGGTTTCGGCTGCGCGCTTGTGGTTAAATACGGCGTCTTTTGCCCCGAGGCTTTCAACGGGGCGCTCATCATAACAGGACGGCCCCGCCCAAGACAGCGGCCGTCATAGGGACGCAAGCCGCCATGCAAGTGAAACACCTGCTGCTGATCGCCATCCTCGCCATGACTGCTGCTTGCTCGTCAACAAAGGAAGTCGTCGACGAAAACCTGAGCGAAGTCGAGCTGTATCAATTAGCTCAAAAAGACTTGGACAATAATAGCTACACCAGTGCCACAGCCAAGCTGAAGGCCCTGGAGTCGCGCTATCCGTTCGGGCGCTATGCCGACCAGGCACAGCTCGAGCTGATCTACGCCAACTACAAGAACGCGGAGCCGGAAGCTGCAAAATCCGCCGCCGAGCGTTTCATCCGCCTGCACCCGCAGCACCCGAACGTGGACTACGCCTACTACATGAAGGGCCTGACCTCGTTCGACCAGGACGTTGGCCTGCTGGCGCGCTTCCTGCCGCTGGACATGACCAAGCGTGACCCTGGTGCTGCCCGCGACTCCTTCAACGAGTTCGCCCAGCTCACCAGCCGCTACCCCAACAGCCGCTACTCGCCGGACGCCAAGCAGCGCATGATCTACCTGCGCAACCTGCTGGCGTCCTACGAGATTCACGTGGCCGACTACTACCTGACCCGTCAGGCGTATGTAGCTGCCGCCAACCGTGGTCGTTATGTAGTTGAGAACTTCCAGGAGACCCCATCCGTGGGTGATGGCCTGGCGGTGATGACCCAGGCTTACCAGGCATTGCACCTGGATGCATTGGCAACCACCAGCCTGGAAACCCTGAAGCTCAACTACCCGGACTCCCCAAGTCTGAAAGACGGCCAGTTCGTGCCTCGGGTAGCTGAAGCAGACAACCGTTCCTGGTTGAGCAAATACACCCTGGGCCTGATCAGTTCCCGCCCACCATTGCCGCCGGGCGAAACCCGCGCCAACCAGGACGTGATGAAGCAGTTCCAGGACGCCAAGGAAGCCATTCCTTCGGAGCTCAAGCCGCATGACGCCAATGGCGACGTGATCGAAGAAGAAGCACCGCAGGCCCTGGGCAACAATGAAGACCGTTCGTGGTTCAGCTACATGACCTTCGGCGTGTTTGACTGATTGCACACAGCGTCATCAAGAAGGAGCCTCTCGAGGCTCCTTTTTTGTGGGCGTCTTGTTATTGCGCTGTGCGCTTGCCACGCGCTTGGCTAAACTGGCGCATTCCCTGTCGAGAAACTGCCCATCATGCTTCGTCTACTGTTCTGGATTGCCGTCATTGCTGCCGCGGTATGGTTCTGGCGCAAATTCAAAAGCCCGGCGGCTAAACAGCAACGCTCCGCCGAGCCGGGCGCGGCCCTGATGGTGCGCTGCGCCCACTGCGGCGTGCACCTGCCGCAGGATCGCGCACTCAATTCACGCCAGGAGTGGTACTGCACCCAGGCGCACCTGGAACAAGGGCCGAAGTCTATTCAGCGTTGATCCGACCGGCGGGCGCATACGGCGCCGGGTCAATGATCGGGGGACGCCCCAACAGCAAGTCAGCGAACAGTTGACAGGATGCCGGCGCGAGCACCAGCCCATTGCGATAATGCCCGCAGTTGAGCCAAAGCCCTTTGAAACCGGGCACTTCACCGATGTAAGGGATACCTTCCGGTGAACCGGGGCGCAAACCGGCCCAGTGACCTACGACCTGCGCATCTGCCAGCGCGGGAATCAACTCCACCGCCGACGCCTTGAGACTTTCCAAGGCCGACTCGGTCGGGGTCTTGTCGAACCCTTCATGCTCCAGCGTGCTGCCGATCAGAATGTGCCCGTCACGCCGCGGGATCGCATAACGCCCTTTGGCCAGCACCATGCTCGACAAAAAATCCGACGCACATTTGTACAAAATCATTTGGCCTTTGACCGGCTCCACTGGCAGCGACAGGCCCAGCTTGCCGAGTATTTCGCCGCTCCAGGCGCCCGCAGCCAGCACCACCTGATCGCCCAGGATCGGCCCCGCAGCGGTATTTACACCCACGACGTTGCCACCTTCAATAACAAACCCCTCCACTTCGCACTGCTCATGAAGGGTCACGCCCGGCAACGCCAACAGCGCAGCCTTGAGGGATTTGACCAGACGCGGGTTGCGCACATTGGCCACGTTCGCCATGTAGATCGCCTGGGAATATCCACCGCCCAGCACCGGCACGGCATCATGGGCGGCCGACACATCTACCTTGCTCAACGGGCGACCTTCTCGGGCAGCCCAAGCCAACGCTTGGGCTTCATCTTCCAGGTCCAACCAGTACAGGCCTGTGGTGTGAACCTCTGGATCAACCCCGGTGGCCGCAAACAGCCGCTCTGCCAACTGCGGGTAAAAATCCTGCGACCAATGGGCCAATGCGGTGACCGCCGGACTGTAGCGCCATGGATACAGCGGCGAAACAATGCCGCCACCCGCCCAGGAAGACTCCTGCCCAAGCCCCGACCGCTCCAGCAGCACCACGGCCTGCCCCTCCGTGGCCAGGTTAAACGCGGTCAACAAGCCGATGACACCGCCACCGACAATCACCACTTGCTGTTGCTTAGCCATCATTTGATCCAGCCGATAAAAAGGGAAAAGCGCACCCGGCGCCCATTCATCCAGTACTCTCATCATTGCCCCCAACACGCATGGCGCGACATTTCAGGTATCGCGCCCGGGTTGCTGCGCACGCCGGTGCTGGACAAACTGAACTCACCGCATGGGTCATTTGCCATGATGGCGCCGACTGCAGGCGAGGCGACCAGTGTGAATGACTGGGGGCTCAATGCAGTGCTGATTCTATAGTGATCATTGCCGGCACTGGCGCCGCTTGCATCAATAAAAGTGCCGTGGCGCGTGTAAAAACGTTCGAGGTGCTGCGCCTGCTCAATCAACAGCGCAACGATCTGCGCGCGGTAGGCTTTTTTCACCTGCCCGGTATACGCGGGGTAAGCAATCCCGGCCAAAAACGCGATGATCGCGACCGCGCCCAGTAACTCGATCAGGGTAAAACCTTGGCAATCCTTGCCCATTGATACGCTCCTTACTAGTGAAGTTGTCGCCATAGCACCCGATGAACGCTCAGACCGCCCTCTGCCTGTGCATAGACCGCCTCCAGCACCGTGCGCACTTGGCCACTGCTCCCAACCGCCGTCACGCGGTACAACGCGGCCGGTGTTTCGGCAGGCAAACCCGCCATCCCCACGCCCACTCCCAGGGATTGCACGCCATACAGGCCGCCCTTCAGGGCAACCCAAGTGACCGCTGACACGGGGTTTGTGCCAGCCTCTATCACCTGCGACGACTCGACCGGCGGCGCACAGGAATGGATTGCCCGACACACCGGCAGTGTCGCGCCTGCCCGCCGGATCACCGACTCACCCAACCGCAGGCCACTTTCGGCGCTTTGGAATGACTGGTTTCGATGCCATACGCTGCCGGTAATCTTTTGTTGGGACACCGCCCCTTGCATCGATGCCAGGCCGATCAGTGACAGCACCAGCAGAAACACCAGGCTGATCAGTAAAACCATGCCGGCTTGCCCTGCATAAAAGCGTTGATGATTGAACATGCTGCCCTACCCCAACCGGTTTCGCAGGGCTGCGACGACGCTGTAGGCCTGATCTTTCACGCGCCCGGTCGGGTCTTGCAGCGTCATGCGCAGGCGTACGCTGCGGATCAGCGATTCATCCGCCGGGCTGGCGTCATAGCGCGCTACCTGAGGCGAACCTGGTTTGCCCGCCACGCCGAAACTGATGTCGAAGGCCTGCACGTTGTCCAACAGCACCGCCTTGGCCGGCGCCGCAGGCGTACTGACCTTCAATTGCCCAGTTTCATAGGTGTAGGTGAGTTGGCGCAGCGCAAAGCGGATCTGCCCTGGCGTCGGTGGCGGTGAATTCCCCGCGTAGGCCTGGGCCGTGCCGAGGCAGTCAGAGAGCACCGTCCAGTCAGGCGTGCCGCCCTCACCTGCGACATCGGCGGTGACCAGCGTCAGCGACCAGGAACTGCCTGCAGAATGCCAACCCACAGGTTGATCAAAGGCTGGGGGTGCGTTGTCGATAGAGGCTGTCGCCAGGCAGCCGAACATGCCCGCCTGGCGGATATCCCGGATCATCTTGCCCAGCACAAACCGCGCGTCATCCTGCAGCAGCATGGCGGCCTGTTGGCTGGCTTGAGTCGTGCGAGCGCTGATCGTCACCTGGCTGACACCCAGCACCAGCAGCAACCCGACAGCCAGCGCGAGCAACAACTCCACCAGGCTGAAGCCACGGACAAAGCTTCTCATTGAGGCGCCTGCGGGTCGCTGGTAATCCGGCTGGTGAGGGTGAAGGTTTCCCGCGCCCCGGGCGTATTCGCCCCACGGGCATCATCCCAACTGATGCTCACGGTTACCTCGCCATCGCTGATCACCACCGAGCCTTTGGCGTCCTCGCCGGCGAAGCCGATGATATTGGCTTCGAAGTCATGCAGGTCCAGGTCCCGCACGCTGGCCGTCGCGCTAAGGACGGGGGCGGTTTGCGCGAACCCCCATGCGTAGTCGGCACCTGAGTTGGCGCGGATTCGGTCGAGCATATCGTAGGCAATGAAACTGGCCTGGCTGGTCATCCTTGAGCTGTCGGTGTACTTGAGTGCATTGAGCTGGGTCACTGCGGCGCCCAGCAACCCGACGGCGAGAATCAGCACCGCCACCAGCACTTCGATCAAGGTCATGCCGGTTTGCTGTCGAGGCAGCACGCAGGGAAAAAGTCTGTTCGGGCAGGCAAGCATTACCGTCGTCATCCGTGTCGAAGGCTGAAAAAAGCAGCGCAATGCTGCTGTGAGACCCAAGACTAGCGCCGGTTTTTGGCTCGCGCTGCTATCGGAACAAAGGGAAATACTTTGGACATAAAGGCCATCATTCAGCCCCGCCGCCGGGCGCTATACCTAGGTCTCCAAACCCATTTTTACCCTTGCCCATGGAGGGACAGACTATGCAACAACGCGGTTTCACCCTGATCGAACTTCTGTTCGGCCTGTTACTGGGCGGCATCCTGGTGACCGTGGCAGTGCCCGCCTTCAAGGGGTTGCTTGCGTCGCAGCAGCAACGCAGCGCGGCACACTCACTTGCCGAAGGCCTGCGGTTGGCGCGCACTGAGGCAATCACCCGCAATCGCGCAGTGATCATTCAGGCGCTGGAGAACGATTGGAGCCGAGGATGGCAAATCATCGTGGATACAAGCGGGCGCGGCGAGCCGGGTACCGACAACCCTATACTGCTGGAACGGCAGGGCAATGGGCGCGTGCTGATGGCGGGCAATGGGCCAGTCAAGAGCCAGGTACGCTTCAGCGGGCTGGGTGAGCCGGTGTTTGCGGGAGGTGGCTTCCGCGCCGGTACGGTGCACATCTGCGGCACCGACCCGGTACAGAGCCTCTATCAAGTGGTGCTGGCGCCCAGCGGGCGCATCAGCCTGCGCAGTGAGGCCACCGAGCAGGCGCTGTGCGGCTCCGGCACCGTGGCACTCAGAGCAGCGAACGAACCCGCAGCTCTTTGGGCATGGAGAACGTGATGTTCTCTTCGCGACCGGCCAATTCATCCGCGCCGGTGGCGCCCCAGGCCTGCAGTTGCTGGATCACACCGCGCACCAGCACTTCTGGAGCGGAAGCCCCTGCGGTGATGCCAATACGCTCAACGCCGTCGAACCAACTGCGCTGCATGTCTTCAGCGCCATCGATCAGGTAGGCCGGCGTGGCCATGCGTTCAGCCAGTTCGCGCAAGCGGTTGGAGTTGGAGCTGTTGGGGCTGCCGACCACCAGAACCACATCGCATTCGTCGGCCAGTTGCTTGACCGCGTCCTGGCGGTTTTGCGTGGCGTAGCAGATGTCATCCTTACGTGGGCCGCCAATTGCCGGGAAACGCGTGCGCAGGGCATCGATCACACGGCTGGTGTCGTCCATCGACAGGGTGGTTTGCGTCACGAAGGCCAGGCGATCAGGGTTTTGAACCTGCAACTCGGCCACGTCTTTTTCGTCTTCTACCAAGTAGATGGCGCCGCCATTACTGGCGTCGTACTGCCCCATGGTGCCTTCGACTTCCGGGTGACCGGCGTGGCCGATCAGGATGCATTCACGGCCGTCGCGGCTATAGCGCGCGACTTCGATATGCACCTTGGTCACCAGCGGGCAGGTGGCGTCAAACACCTTGAGGCCACGGCCCGCCGCTTCGGTACGTACTGCCTGGGACACGCCGTGGGCGCTGAAGATGACGATAACGTCGTCCGGCACTTGGTCGAGTTCTTCGACAAAGATAGCCCCGCGTGCGCGCAGGTCTTCAACCACGAATTTGTTGTGGACGACTTCATGGCGCACGTAAATCGGCGGCCCGAACACTTCCAGGGCGCGATTGACGATTTCGATCGCCCGGTCCACACCGGCGCAGAAGCCACGGGGGTTGGCGAGTTTGATTTGCATGCTGTGCCTCGTGTCTTGCAGGGCAAGAAATTGGATCAACTCAACTCTACAGGAGTAAGCCCCTGTGGGAACCGGGCTTGCCCGCGATGCAAACGACCGGGTGTATCAGGTACACCGAGGTGATGCTATCGCAGGCAAGCCAGCTCCCACACAAGCCGGCCCCATAAGCGCCGGTTTCGTCAGTCAGAGCGCTTTAACGTCGATGATTTCAACGTCAAACGTCAAGGTTTTACCGGCCAACGGGTGGTTGAAGTCGATGGTCACTTGCGCGTCATCGAAGGTTTTAACCACGCCGGGCAGCTCGGTGTTCGCCGCATCGTTGAAGATCACCAACAGGCCTTCCGACAGGTCCATGTCCTGGAACTGCGAGCGCGGGATGATCTGCACGTTTTGCGGGTTGGGCTGGCCAAAGGCGTTTTCCGGCAGGATCTGCAAGGTGCGCTTGTCGCCGGCCTTGAAACCGAACAGTGCCGCTTCAAAACCCGGCAGCAGGTTGCCATCACCGACTTTGAAGGTCGCCGGGGCTTTGTCGAACGTGCTGTCGACCGTGTCGCCATTCTCCAGGCGCAGTGCGAAATGCAAAGTGACTTCCGTGTTCTGGCCGATGCGTTGCTCAGCCAATACCTGATCAGTCATTGACGGTCTCTCCGGTTTTCTTGCTTTTGAACATGTCCAACGCCAGCATGATTGCACCGACGGTGATGGCGCTGTCGGCAAAGTTGAACGCCGGGAAGTACCAGCGGTTCTGCCAATGCACCAGAATAAAGTCGATCACATGGCCCAGGGCAATGCGGTCGTACAGGTTGCCCAGCGCGCCGCCCAGCACCAAGGCCAGGGCAATGGCGAGCCAGGTATCATCACGGCCCAGACGCTTGAGCCAGACCACCAGCACAGCGCTGACAACCACCGCGATCAAGGCAAACAGCCAGCGCTGCCAGCCGCCGCTGTCCGCCAGGAAGCTGAAGGCAGCACCGGTGTTGTAGGCCAGGGTCCAGCTGAAGTAGTCAGGAATGACCACAATCTGCTGGAACATCTGCAGGGAGCCTTCGAAATGAGCCTTGCTGACCTGGTCAATGACCAGGACCAGCACGCTCAGCACGAGCAAACCCAGACGTCCGAAACGACTGGAAGCATTAGGCATAGTGGCGAACCTCGCCAGCACCGCTGATGTTGTCGACGCAACGACCGCAGATTTCCGGATGCTCTGGGTTCACGCCGACGTCTTCACGGCAGTGCCAGCAACGGGCGCACTTAGGAAAGGCCGACTTGACCACTTTGAGCTTGAGGCCCGGCACTTCGGTGGCCACTGCGTCCGCAGGTGCCTGGGCAAACGGTGCCAGGCTCGCGGTCGAGGTGATCAGTACGAAGCGCAGTTCGTTGCTCAGCTTGGCCAGGTCGGCGGTCAGGCCTTCCTCGGCAAACAGGGTGACTTCGGCTTGCAGGTTGCCACCGACGGCCTTGGCCGCGCGCTGAACTTCCAGCTCCTTGTTCACCGCAACCTTGACGGCCATCACGCCTTCCCAGTACTCGCGGCCCAGTTCGAAGTTGGCCGGCAATTCGGTCAGGCCTTCGTACCAGGTGTTGAGCATCACCGATTCGTTACGCTCGCCCGGCAGGTATTCCCACAGTTCGTCGGCGGTGAAGGCCAGGATCGGTGCGATCCAGCGCACCAGCGCTTCAGAGATGTGGTACAGCGCGGTCTGCGCCGAGCGGCGCGCCTTGCTGTTGGCGCCGGTGGTGTACTGGCGGTCCTTGATGATATCGAGGTAGAAACCACCCAGCTCCTGCACGCAGAAGTTGTGGATCTTGGAGTACACGTTCCAGAAACGGTATTCGCCGTAGTGTTCCTGCAGCTCGCGCTGCAGCAACAGCGTACGGTCCACGGCCCAACGGTCCAGGGCGAGCATGTCCTCGGCCGGCAGGATGTCGGTGGCCGGGTTGAAACCGGTCAGGTTCGACAGCAGGAAGCGTGCGGTATTACGGATACGGCGGTAGGCATCGGCGCTACGGGCCAGGATCTGGTCCGACACGGCGATTTCGCCCGAGTAATCGGTCGACGCTACCCACAGACGCATGATGTCGGCGCCCAGGGTGTCGTTGATCTTTTTCGGCTCGATCACGTTTTTCAGCGACTTGGACATCTTGCGGCCCGTCTCGTCGACGGTGAAGCCGTGGGTCAGCAGTTCGCGGTACGGCGCGTGGTTGTCGATGGCGCAGCCGGTCAGCAACGACGAGTGGAACCAGCCACGGTGTTGGTCCGAGCCTTCCAGGTACAGGTCGGCACGCGGGCCGGTGGCGTGACCCATCGGGTGCGAACCGCGCAGCACGTGCCAGTGGGTGGTACCCGAGTCGAACCACACGTCGAGGGTGTCGCTGATCTTGTCGTACAGCGGCGCTTCGTCGCCCAGCAGTTCGGCGGCGTCCAGCTTGAACCAGGCTTCGATGCCTTCCTGCTCAACGCGCAGCGCCACTGCTTCCATCAGTTCAACGGTACGTGGGTGCAGCTCGCCGCTTTCCTTGTTCAGGAAGAACGGAATCGGCACGCCCCAGTTGCGCTGGCGGGAGATGCACCAGTCCGGGCGGTTGGCGATCATCGAGTGCAGGCGCGCCTGGCCCCAGGCCGGGACGAACTTGGTGTCTTCGATGGCTTTGAGCGAGCGCACACGCAGGGTGTCGCCGCTGGTCGGCTCTTTGTCCATGCCGATAAACCACTGCGCGGTAGCGCGGTAGATCAGCGGGGTCTTGTGACGCCAGCAGTGCATGTAGCTGTGCTTGATGGTTTCGGTGTGCAGCAGCGAACCGACTTCACGCAGTTTGTCGATGATCGGCTCGTTGGCCTTGAAGATGAACTGGCCGCCAAAGAACTCCAGCGACGGCGCGTACACGCCATTGCTCTGCACCGGGTTGAGGATGTCATCGTTGACCATGCCGTAGGCTTTGCAGGTCACAAAGTCATCAACGCCGTAGGCCGGCGCGGAGTGAACCACACCCGTACCCGAACCCAGCTCAACGTAGTCAGCCAGGTACACCGGCGACAGACGGTCATAGAACGGGTGACGGAAATTGATCAGTTCCAGCGCAGTGCCGGTGGTGGTGGCGATGACCGAACCTTGCAGCTCGTAGCGCGCCAGGCAGGCTTCGACCATTTCTTCAGCCAGCACCAGCAGGCGATCACCGACGTCCACCAGGGCATAGGTGAATTCCGGGTGCACGTTCAGCGCCTGGTTGGCCGGGATGGTCCACGGGGTGGTGGTCCAGATCACGATGGCTGCAGGCTTTGGCAGGCTGGACAGGCCAAAGGCTTGGGCCAGCTTGTCGTCGTCGGCGATCGGGAAGGCCACGTCGATGGTCGAGGACTTCTTGTCTTCGTACTCGACTTCCGCTTCAGCCAGGGCCGAACCGCAGTCGAAGCACCAGTTCACGGGCTTGAGGCCCTTGAACACGAAACCGCCTTTGACGATCTCGGCCAAGGCACGGATTTCACCGGCCTCGTTCTTGAAGTTCATGGTCTTGTACGGGTTGTCCCACTCGCCCAGCACGCCCAGGCGGATGAATTCGGACTTCTGCCCTTCGATCTGCTCGGTGGCGTAGGCACGGCACAGTTCGCGGGTTTTATCCGCGCCCAGGTTCTTGCCGTAGGTCACTTCGACTTTGTGTTCGATCGGCAGGCCGTGGCAGTCCCAGCCCGGAACATAAGGCGCGTCGAAGCCCGACAGGGTTTTCGAACGCAGGATCATGTCCTTGAGAATTTTGTTCAGCGCATGACCGATGTGAATCGTGCCGTTGGCATAAGGAGGGCCGTCGTGCAGGACGAACTTCGGACGATCCTTGCCAATTTCGCGCAACTTTCCGTACAGGCCAATACTGTCCCAGCGCTGCAGGATCTGCGGTTCGCGCTGTGGCAGGCCGGCCTTCATTGGGAAGGCGGTGTCCGGAAGGTTTAGCGTGGCTTTATAGTCGGTCATTTAAGGCTCTTCGGTTAGCGATGGGCGCTAGGTGCGGCTAGTGCACGGGCGGCGGCGACATCCGCATTGATCGCCGTTTTCAACGCCTCAAGGGAGGCGAAACGCTGCTCTTCACGCAGCTTCTGGTGGAAAACCACCGTTAAACGCCGGTCATACAAATCACCGGCAAAATCCAAAAGGTGAACTTCCAGGTGGGCCTTGCCATCACCTGCAACCGTGGGCCTGACGCCTATGTTGGCGACTCCCGGCCACGATTGGCCGTCGATGTCGACACTTACCAGGTAAACCCCGGTGAGTGGCACACGACGACGTTTGAGCTGCACGTTGGCGGTTGGCGTACCCAGTTGGCGCGCCAGCTTCTGGCCGTGCAATACCCGTCCGGCAATGCGGAACGGGCGACCGAGCAAACGCTCGGCCAAGGCGAAGTCGGCAGCCGCCAGTGCGTTACGCACCTGGGTACTGCTCACGCGCAGGCCGTCCAGTTCGACGGTTTGCGCGGCTTCGACGGTAAAACCTTGATTCACACCAGCGTGTTGCAGGAAGTCGAAATCGCCGACGCGGTCGCAGCCGAAACGGAAGTCGTCGCCGACCTCCAGGTGCTGCACGCCCAGGCCATCTACCAGGATACGGTCAACGAACTCGGCGGCGCTGAGGCTTTGCAAACGCTGATTGAAGGCCAGGCACAGCACACGGTCCACGCCCTCTTCAGCCAGCAGTTGCAGCTTGTCGCGCAGGCGGGCCAAGCGCGCCGGAGCCGTCTCGGGGGTAAAGTATTCCCGCGGCTGTGGCTCAAAAATCACCACGCAGCTGGGCACGCCCAACTCGACCGCACGTTCACGCAGCCGGCCCAGGATAGCCTGGTGGCCACGGTGAACACCGTCAAAGTTGCCAATAGTGGCGACGCAGCCCCGATGCTCGGGGCGCAGGTTGTGGAGACCTCGAACCAGCTGCATAACGCGCTTCTTGCTCATAAAGTGGTCGATTATAACCACACCCGGCCCCGGACGACAGGCAACAGCGCAGGCCAAATGGATCGAATCGATAAAACAACCGTTTTATCACGGCAAAGTCTCTAGCCAAGCGACTTTCGATTGAAATCACGCAGACGGAAGCCTTGCAACAGCAACATCCCGAAGTACACCACCACACCTGCCACGACCAGAACACCCAGGCGCATGAAGCGTTCAAGCATATGGCCTTGATCCCAGGCGGGCATGAAGTGCATCAGGCCCAACAACACCGCCGACATCATCGCCACCGCCACCAGCAGCTTGAGGGCAAACAGGCCCCAGCCCGGCTGCGGCTGATACATCTGCTGCTTGCGCAGTTGATAAAACAGCAGGCCCGCGTTGATGCAGGCACCCGCGCTGATGGCCAGGGCCAGGCCGGCATGGGCCAACGGGCCGATAAACACCAGGTTGAGCAGTTGCGTGACGATCAGGGTGAAGATTGCGATCTTGACCGGCGTGCGGATGTTTTGCTGGGCGTAGAAGCCCGGCGCCAGCACTTTGATCACGATAATGCCGAGCAGACCGACGGAGTAGGCGACCAGTGCGCGCTGGGTCATTGACGCGTCAAACGCGCTGAACTGGCCGTATTGGAACAGCGACACGGTCAACGGCTCAGCCAGAATGCCCAGGGCCAGGGAACACGGCAACACCAGCATAAAGCACAGGCGCAGGCCCCAGTCGAGGATGCGCGAGTACTCCTGGCGGTCCTTGCTGGCATAGGTGCGCGACAGCGTCGGCAGCAAGATTGTGCCCAAGGCTACACCCAGTACGCCGGACGGCAACTCCATCAAGCGATCGGCGTAGTACATCCAGGAGACCGAACCGGACACCAGCAAGGACGCGAACGCAGTGTTGATGATCAGGGAAATCTGGCTCACCGACACGCCCAGGATCGCCGGCAGCATATTGCGCATCACGCGCCATACGCCGGTGTCCTTGAGGTTCAGCCGCGGCAGCACCAGCATGCCGATTTTTTTCAGGTGCGGCAGTTGGTACAGCAGCTGCGCCAGGCCGCCGGCCAGTACCGCCCAGCCCAGGGCCATAACCGGCGGGTCGAAGTACGGCGTCAGGAACAGCGCAAAAATAATCATGCTGACGTTCAGTAATGTCGGCACGAAGGCCGGCACCGAGAAACGGTTCCAGGTATTGAGGATCGCCCCGGCCAGGGAAGACAGCGAAATCAGCAATATATAAGGAAAGGTCACCCGCAACAGGTCAGTGGTCAGCGCGAATTTTTCCGGGGTATTGGCAAAACCGGGGGCCGTGGCCCAGATCACCCAGGGCGCGGCAAGCATGCCGACGAGGGTTACCAGCATCAGTACCAGGGTCAGCAAGCCCGAGACATAGGCAATAAAGGTACGGGTCGCCTCTTCACCCTGCTGGGTTTTGTATTCGGCCAGGATCGGCACGAAAGCCTGGGAGAATGCGCCCTCGGCGAAGATCCGCCGCAACAGGTTGGGCAGTTTAAAGGCAATAAAGAACGCATCCGTGGCCATGCTGGCGCCGAAAATGCGTGCCAGCAGGGTGTCACGCACAAACCCTAAAACCCGGGAGATCATCGTGATAGAGCTGACGGCAGCCAACGATTTGAGCAGATTCATTGAAAGAGTTTGCGCCTTTAGATAAAGAGCAGGCGAACAAAGCGCCCACTTATGCGATACTGCGCGCCTGCAACAGCACAGAGCCAAAGCTCGCGAGTTTACAGGTCAAGCGCCGGAAATAAATCACCCGCCTCTTCAGATCGACCACTCAGCAGTTCGCATCAGCCGCCCTTGACAACCCATCAAGTCATCGGCATGATTCGCGGCCTATTTTGTTTGCTATTTCCTAAAAAGTCTTTCGAGGAGCTCGACGGTGGCCAACACACCTTCCGCCAAAAAACGTGCAAAACAGGCTGAGAAGCGTCGCAGCCACAACGCCAGCCTGCGTTCCATGGTTCGTACCTACATCAAGAATGTAGTTAAAGCCATCGACACCAAAGACGCTGAAAAAGCTCAAGCTGCTTACGTTCTGGCTGTGCCTGTTATCGACCGTATGGCCGATAAAGGCATCATCCACAAGAACAAAGCTGCTCGTCATAAGAGCCGCCTGAATGGCCACATCAAGGCTCTGAACGTCGCTGCAGCAGCCTAAGTGGTAACAACTGCCGCGTAACTCAGGTTGCGTAACAGTTAAGAAATGCCCCGAACCGAAAGGTCCGGGGCATTTTTGTTTGTGCCCAATAACTTGGGCGCACGGATCAAAATGTGGGAGCGGGCTTGCCCGCGATTGCGGTGGGTCAGTGGTGAACAGGCCAGCTGACACGCCCCCATCGCGGGCAAGCCCGCTCCCACATGGCTGTGCCTGTTATCGACCGTATGGCCGATAAAGGCATCATCCACAAGAACAAAGCTGCTCGTCATAAGAGCCGCCTGAATGGCCACATCAAGGCTCTGAACGTCGCTGCAGCAGCCTAAGTGGTAACAACTGCCGCGTAACTCAGGTTGCGTAACAGTTAAGAAATGCCCCGAACCGAAAGGTCCGGGGCATTTTTGTTTGTGCCCAATAACTTGGGCGCACGGATCAAAATGTGGGAGCGGGCTTGCCCGCGATTGCGGTGGGTCAGTGGTGAACAGGCCAGCTGACACGCCCCCATCGCGGGCAAGCCCGCTCCCACATGGCTGTGCCTGTTATCGACCGTATGGCCGATAAAGGCATCATCCACAAGAACAAAGCCGCTCGTCATAAGAGCCGCCTGAATGGCCACATCAAGGCTCTGAACGTCGCTGCAGCAGCCTAAGTGGTAACAACTGCCGCGTAACTCAGGTTACGTAACAGTTAAGAAATGCCCCGAACCGAAAGGTCCGGGGCATTTTTGTTTGTGCGCGATAAGATCAAAAATGTGGGAGCGGGCTTGCCCGCGATTGCGGTGGGTCAGTGATGTATAAGGCGGCTGACACGCCCTCATCGCGGGCAAGCCCGCTCCCACACTTGAACTGCAGTGTATTTTCGGGCGCAAAAAAAACGCCCCGAACCAGTCGGGGCGTTTTTGCTACCTATTGATCAAACCACAATCAATGGTGATGACCGCCTTCACCGTGGACGTGGCCGTGGGCCACTTCTTCCTGGGAGGCGTCGCGGATGGCAACGATCTTCACTTGGAAGTTCAGGCGCTGACCAGCCAGAGGGTGGTTGCCGTCGACAGTCACGTCGTCGCCGTCCAGATCGCGGATGGTGACGATCTGCATCTGGCCGTCCGGAGCGGATGCGTGGAACTGCATGCCCACTTCCAGCTCATCAACGCCTTCGAACATGCTGCGGCTCAGGGTGCTGACCAGTTCGGCGGAGTATTCGCCGTAAGCATCTTCAGGTTCTACGGCGACAGTCAGTTCGTCACCGACGTTCTTGCCTTCCAGAGCCTTCTCCAGGCCCGGGATGATGTTACCTGCACCTTGCAGGTAGACCAGCGGCGCGCCGCCGGCGGAGCTGTCGATGACCTCACCAGCGTCGTTGGTCAGGGTATAGTCGATGGAGACAGCCTTGTTAGCGGCGATCGTCATGGGGCGAGACCTTTTGCATAAGAATGAAGAACGGACAAGTCTAAACAAGGATTTGCCCGAAAGCGAACAGAACCCGGACAGACGGAACCGATCAACGGCATCCTTCATCATCGGTTTCCATCAGGATGAGGACAACCATTGGGTGGCCGAGCTGTCTTGCGGCCACACCCAGCACCTGCGCCACCAGCCGCCATGGCAGTCGCGCGCCTGGGTACTCGATACCGCGCAACGTCTTGAAAAAGTAGGCCAACCCTTTACGTGCGGCTGGTGTGCGCAAGCGCCTGAATAACGATAACCTTGGTGCCTGATTCCCGGTAGGCGCTCAGCCATAGAGCGCCACCGAAGCCATGCACCTCCAGAGAATTCGCATGCAGACTTTTTTTATCGCGCCCACCGATTTTGGTGTGGGTCTGACCTCCATCAGCCTTGGGCTGGTGCGCACCCTTGAGCGGGCCGGGCTGAAAGTCGGCTTCTTCAAACCGATTGCCCAGCCACATCCGGGTGACACCGGCCCCGAGCGCTCCACCGAACTGGTGGCGCGCACCCACGGCCTTAAGCCACCACAACCCTTGGGCCTGGCCCATGTGGAACGCATGCTCGGTGACGGCCAGCTCGACGAGCTGCTCGAAGAAATCATCACCCTGTACCAGCAAGCCGCCGTGGGCAAAGACGTGCTGATCGTCGAAGGCATGGTGCCGACCCGCAGCGCCAGCTATGCGGCCCGGGTCAACCTGCACCTGGCCAAGAGCCTCGACGCAGAAGTGATCCTGGTGTCGGCACCGGAAAACGAAGTGCTCACCGAGCTATCGGGCCGCGTGGAATTGCAGGCCCAACTGTTCGGCGGCCCCAAAGACCCGAAAGTGCTGGGCGTGATCCTCAACAAAGTGCGCACCGACGAAAGCATGGAAGCCTTCTCGGCGCGCCTAAAAGAGCATTCGCCCCTGTTGCGCAGCGGCGATTTCCGCCTGCTCGGCTGCATCCCTTACCAGCCCGAACTCAACGCCCCGCGCACCCGCGACGTGGCCGACCTGATGGGCGCACAGATCCTCAACGCCGGCGACTACGAAACCCGGCGCATGACCAAGATCATCATTTGCGCGCGCACCATGCGTAACACCGTGGAGCTGCTAAAGCCGGGCGTGCTGGTGGTAACGCCGGGCGACCGTGACGACATCATCCTGGCCGTCAGCCTCGCCGCGATCAACGGCGTCCCCTTGGCCGGCCTGTTGCTGACCAGCGACACCCTGCCCGACCCGCGCATCATGGACCTGTGCCGTGGCGCCTTCCAGGCCGGGCTGCCAGTCCTTTCCGTGAGCACCGGTTCCTACGACACGGCCAACCAGCTCAACAGCCTGAACAAAGAAATCCCGATTGATGACCGCGAGCGCGCGGAGATCATCACCGATTTCGTCGCCAGCCACCTCGATGCACGCTGGCTGCACCAACGCTGCGGCACGCCACGGGAAATGCGCCTGTCGCCCGCGGTGTTCCGCTATCAGTTGATCCAGCGCGCCCAGGCCGCCAACAAACGCATCGTGTTGCCCGAGGGCAGCGAGCCGTTGACCGTGCAGGCCGCCGCCATCTGCCAGGCCCGGGGCATTGCGCGCTGCGTGCTGCTGGCCAAACCTGCCGACGTGGAAGCCGTCGCCCGCGCCCACGGCATCGAATTGCCCGAAGGCCTGGAGATTCTCGACCCGGACCTGATTCGCCAGCGCTATGTCGAGCCAATGGTCGCACTGCGCAAGAGCAAGAGCCTCAACGCGCCGATGGCCGAGCAACAATTGGAAGATACGGTGGTGATCGCCACCATGATGCTCGCGCTGGATGAAGTGGACGGCCTGGTTTCCGGGGTTATTCACTCCACCGCCAACACCATCCGCCCTGCCCTGCAGCTGATTAAAACGGCGCCGGGCTGCACCTTGGTGTCGTCGGTGTTTTTTATGCTGTTCCCCGAGCAGGTGCTGGTGTACGGCGACTGCGTGATGAACCCGCACCCAAGCGCCGTGGAACTGGCGGAAATCGCCCTGCAAAGTGCCGACTCCGCCGCTGCCTTCGGCATTACGCCACGGGTGGCGATGATCAGCTATTCCAGCGGTGATTCGGCCAGCGGCGAAGAAGTGGAGAAAGTCCGCGAAGCCACCTTGCTCGCCCACGAACAGCAAAGCTCGCTGCTGATCGATGGGCCGTTGCAATACGACGCCGCCGCCAATGAAACCGTCGCCCGGCAGTTGGCGCCCAACAGCCAGGTCGCCGGTAAAGCCACGGTGTTTGTGTTCCCGGACCTGAACACTGGCAATACCACGCACAAGGCCGTGCAGCGCAGCGCCGACTGCGTAAGCCTGGGCCCCATGCTGCAAGGCTTGCGCAAACCGGTGAACGACCTGCCGCGCGGTGCACAAGTGGACGACATCGTGTACACCATCGCCCTGACGGCGATTCAAGCCGCCAACCGACCTATGGATATCTAAATGCTGGATTTTCTACCTGCCGCCGTACGCGGGGTAATCGCGTCCTTGTTGTTGGCGCTGAACACGATCCTGCTGTGTTCGTTCCTGTTTGTTGTCGCGCTGTTCAAGGCGCTGCCATTTGCCAAACGCTTCAGCGAATGGCTGATGAACCACACCCACGAAGCCTGGGTGACCAACAACAAGGGCTGGATGAACCTGGTGCGACGCACACGCTGGCACCTGACTGGCCTTGAAGGCCTGGACTACCAGCACTCGTATCTGGTGACCAGTAACCACCAGAGTTGGGTCGACATCATGGTGCTGCAATACGTGCTCAATCGCCGGATTCGGCCGCTGAAGTTCTTCCTCAAGCAGGAACTGATCTGGGTGCCGGTGATTGGCCTGGCATGGTGGGCGCTGGGCTTCCCGTTTATGAAGCGCTACACCAAGGCTTACCTGGAGAAGCACCCGGAGAAGAAAGGCAAAGACCTGGAAACCACGCGCAAGACCTGCGCGAAGTTTCGCGACAACCCGGTGGGTATTTTCAACTTTGCCGAAGGCACGCGGTTTACGCCGGGCAAGCACGCACAGCAGAAATCGCCGTTCCGTTACCTGCTCAAGCCCAAGGCCGGTGGCATTGCGTTTGTGCTGGATGCCATGGGCGAGCAGCTCAAGTCATTGGTGAACGTGACCATCCACTACCCGGCCGGGCGTCCAGGGTATTGGGATTTGTTGTGCGGGAATGTGAAAGACGTGGTGGTGCGCTTTGAGGAAGTGCAGATTCCAGCCGGGTTTATCGGCAAGAATTATGAGCAGGATGGGGAGTATCGGTTGGCGTTCCAGGGGTGGATCAACCAGCTGTGGGAAGACAAGGATGCGCTGCTGGATAAGCTTCACACGGAATACCCAGGCCGCCACTGACCGACCTGTGAATGCAATCTAATGTGGGAGCTGGCTTGCCTGCGATAGCTGAGTGTCAGTTGATGGGTATGTTGCTGACCCACCGCTATCGCAGGCAAGCCAGCTCCCACAGTGACCGCGCCAGACCTTGAGAAAGTAAAAAGCCCGCCACCGAATGATCGGTGGCGGGCTTTTTTGTGGCGGCGAGGTTTAGATCGCGCCGCGCTGGCGCAACAGCTCCAGCACTTGCTTGACGCTGTCTTCCAGCGACGTGGCCTGGGTGTCGATCACCAAGTCGGCATTCAACGGCACGTCGTACGGGAAGGACTCGCCTGGGATGTTGTCCCCGCCCGCCGCGTACAGGCCTTGCGGATCACGCTCGGCGCACACCAGCGGCGAGGCCTGCACGTAGACGGTGAGCAAGCGGTCGCTGCCGATTAACGCCTTGGCCTGTTCACGGCCTTCGGCATCCGGGGCAACAAACGCGGCCAGGGTCAGCAGGCCGGCTTCGTTGAACTGACGCGCCACGTGAGCAGCACGGCGCCAGTTTTCGGTACGCCCGACGCGGTCCTGCGGCAAGCCCTTGTTCAAGTCGCGGCGCAGGTTCTGGCCATCCAGTACGAATACCGCACGGCCCATGTCAAACAGCTTGCGCTCAACCGCGTAGGCCAAGGTGCTTTTGCCGGCGCCGGACAGGCCGCTGAACAACACGGTAGCCGGTTGCTGGCCGAAGCGTTGGGCGCGCTCTTCGGTGGCTACATGAGCAAGGCGGCCGTGTTGCGCAGCGCCACCATGGCCCACCGGCGGCGCAATAATCATGCCCGCAGCCACAGTACCGTTGGTCAAACGGTCGATGACGATAAACGCACCAGTGGTGCGGTTGCTGTCATAGCCATCCAACGCAATGGCGGCGTCGAGGCTGACCTTGACCCGGCCAATCTCGTTCAGTTGCAGCGAACTTGCCGGGCCTTCGGCCAGGGTGTTCACGTCCACGCGGTGCACGATGCTGGTGATCGAACCCGGCACGTAGCTGGTGGCGCGCTTGATGTCGTATTTCTTGCCCGGCAGCATCGGCTCTTCGGCCATCCAGACCAGCATGGCGTCGAAAGCATCGGTGACTTGCGGCACGTTGTCGGCATGCACCAACAGGTCGCCACGGGAGATGTCGATCTCGTCTTCCATGGTCAGGGTCACGGCCTGGCCTGGGCCTGCGTGTTCCAGCTCGCCCTCGAAGGTGACGATGGATTTGACGCGGCTGCTCTTGCCCGACGGCAGCACCACGACTTCATCGCCCTTGTGCACGATGCCGCTGGCGAGGGTGCCGGCGAAACCGCGGAAGTTCAGGTTCGGACGGTTGACGTACTGCACCGGGAAACGCAGGTCGGTGTAGTTGCGGTCGTTGGCGATCTCGACGGTTTCAAGAATCTCCATCAACGACTGGCCGGTGTACCAGGGCGAGCGCTCGCTCTTGTTCACCACGTTGTCGCCCTTGAGCGCCGACATCGGTACAAACGCCATGGTGCTCGGCTTGAACGCAATGCCCTCGGCAAACTTCAGGTAATCGGCCTTGATCGACTCGAACACGCTTTGGTCAAAGCCATTGATGTCCATCTTGTTGACGGCAATCACGATGTGCTTGATGCCCAGTAACGAGGCGATATAGCTGTGGCGGCGGGTCTGGGTCTGCACGCCGTAGCGGGCGTCGATCAGAATGATCGCCAGGTCACAGGTGGACGCACCGGTGGCCATGTTGCGGGTGTACTGCTCATGGCCAGGGGTATCGGCGATGATGAATTTGCGCTTGGCGGTGGAGAAGTAGCGGTAGGCAACATCAATGGTGATGCCCTGTTCACGCTCGGCCTGCAGGCCGTCAACCAGCAAGGCCAGGTCGATATCATCGCCCGTGGTGCCGGATTTTTTCGAATCACGGGTAATGGCTTCCAGGTGATCTTCGTAGATCATCTTGGAGTCGTGCAGCAGGCGCCCGATCAGGGTGCTCTTGCCGTCGTCGACGTTGCCGCAGGTCAGGAAGCGCAACATCTCTTTGCGCTCGTGCTGGCCCAGGTAGGCGAGGATGTCCTCGCTGATCAAATCAGATTGATGGCTCATTGCGTTCAAGCTCCAAGCTGTAAGCTTCAAGCGGCAAGCTTGTCGGCGTACAGCTAGTCAGAAATTTTGTTGATCAAGCCGCAGAGCATTTTTGAGAGCTCGCGAGTTTCTGTAATCCAGTTTTCAGCCAGCGGGCGGGCGATGTAAGCGATGTCACGACCGATGAGAATCTGAGTTCGTAGCTCTCCACAAGAAGCTTTCGCAATCCAAAGAAAGTGAGCTTTCTCTTTGCTGCCACGACGTTCCATGCCTTCAGCAATATTGGAAGGCACCGAAAGTGCAGACCGGGTGATTTGATCCTTGAAGCCAAAATCCCCGCACTGCGCAAACGCTCTATAGATCCCCACCGCCAAACACTTACTTCTCTGCCAGACAACCAATTTCTCGAAATCCATTACGAGTCACTCAATAGCGGCTCGCAACAACCGGCTGCAAGCACCAAGCTGCAAAATTACGCGTACCGCCTTTAACTTGCAGCTTGCCGCTTGTAACTCGAAGCTTAAAAGTACCCTTGACGTTTTTTATCTTCCATCGAGCCTGCGCCATCGTGGTCGATGACCCGGCCCTGGCGCTCGGAAGTTCGCGTCAGGAGCATTTCCTGAATGATGTCCGTCAGCGTCTCGGCTTCGGACTCCACCGCGCCCGTCAACGGGTAGCAGCCAAGGGTACGGAAACGTACTTTCTTTTTGACGATTCGGGCTTTGTCTTCGTCGGACAAGTGCTCGAGGATGCGGTCGTCGTCGATCATGATCAACGTGCCGTTCTTCTCGATCACGTCGCGCTCGGCGGCGAAGTACAGCGGCACAATCGGGATGCCTTCCAGGTAGATGTACTGCCAGATGTCCAGCTCGGTCCAGTTGGACAGCGGGAACACACGGATCGACTCGCCTTTGTTGACGTTGCCGTTGTAGACGTTCCACAGTTCCGGGCGCTGGTTCTTCGGGTCCCAGCGGTGTTTGCTGTCACGGAACGAGTACACACGCTCTTTGGCGCGGGACTTCTCTTCATCGCGACGGGCACCGCCGAAGGCTGCGTCGAAACCATGCTTGTCCAAGGCCTGCTTGAGGCCTTCGGTCTTCATGATGTCGGTGTGCTTGGCGCTGCCGTGGGTGAACGGGTTGATGCCCTGCGCCACACCATCAGGGTTGACGTGGGTGATCAGGTCCAGGCCCAGTTCTTCGACCATTTTGTCGCGGAACTTGTACATCTCCTGGAATTTCCAGCGGGTGTCGACGTGCATCACCGGGAACGGCAATTTGCCCGGGAAGAAGGCCTTGCGCGCCAGATGCAGCATCACGGCGGAGTCTTTACCGATCGAGTAGAGCATCACCGGGTTGTCGAACTCGGCGGCGACCTCGCGGATGATGTGGATGCTTTCCGCCTCCAGCTGTTTCAGATGCGTCAGTTTGTCGACCATGGCTACTCACGGAAAAACGATCTTATGGACGGCCAGCGGGCCGTGTTCGAGCGGGGCATGCTAGCACAGCACCTTCTTCTATTCAGGGAGCCAGCTAGATCGAAACGGTATATGAATATGCCCCCGAGTTTGGCTGCAGGAGCAGGCTTGTGGGAGCTGGCTTGTGTGGGAGCTGGCTTGCCTGCGATACAGGCACTTCGGTCATTCAGGCAAACCGAGGTGATGCAATCGCAGGCAAGCCAGCTCCCACATTTGAGCCTTGGTGTTCTTTAGATTGGGTTGGGGCAATCGATGAACAGATGTTCCAGCGCGAAACGCCGTGCCAGATAGTCACCCAGTGCCTGCACGCCATAACGCTCAGTAGCGTGATGGCCCGCTGCAATAAAGCTGACGTCGTTTTCCCGCGCGCTGTGGAAGGTCTGCTCGGACGCTTCGCCACTCAAGTACAGGTCGACGCCGGCGGCAATCGCATCGTCGATGTAACCTTGCCCGCCGCCCGTGCACCAACCCACCCGGCGGATCATCTCGCTGCCTTCGATCAACAGTGGCTCGCGACCCATTACATCCTGCACGCGTCGGGCAAAATCACGCGGCGACAAGGGTTCGGCCAGGGAGCCGACCAGGCCGACGATTTTCGGGTTGTTCGGATCCAGCGGGCCTTCGACGGTGATGTCCAACTGACGGGCGAGTTGCACGTTGTTGCCCACCTCCGGGTGCAGGTCCAGCGGCAGGTGGTAGGCCAGCAGGCTGATGTCGTGCTTGAGCAGGGTTTTCAGGCGGCGTTGCTTCATGCCGGTGATGCACGGGTTTTCGCCCTTCCAGAAATAACCATGGTGCACCAGCACCAGGTCGGCCTGGGCTTCGACGGCGGCGTCCAGCAACGCTTGGCTGGCCGTGACGCCGCTGACAATGCGCATCACCTGCGGGCGCCCCTCGACCTGCAAGCCATTGGGGCAATAATCGGCAATTTTTGCGCTGCCAAGGTAGCGGTCCGCTTCCTCGACCAGGGTGCTAAGGGGGACAGCCATAAAAGACTCCTAAATATCCCGTTCCGAGGCGCTCGCAGCCTCGTATAATGCGCGACATTATGGGCGCTATCCCGCCCCCTGCAACCTGTCAGGACTTACTTGATGCTCAAGGCACTGCGTTTTTTTGGATGGCCATTGTTGGCTGGCGTGCTGATCGCGATGCTGATTATTCAGCGTTATCCCCAATGGGTGGGCTTACCCAGCCTTGATGTGAACCTGCAACAGGCCCCACAAAGCAGCTCGGTGGTACAAGGCCCGGTGACCTACGCCGACGCGGTGGTCATCGCCGCGCCTGCAGTGGTCAACCTGTACACCACCAAGGTCATCAATAAACCGGCGCATCCGTTGTTTGAAGACCCGCAGTTTCGCCGCTATTTCGGCGACAACGGGCCCAAGCAGCGCCGGATGGAATCCAGCCTCGGTTCCGGGGTGATCATGAGCCCGGAAGGTTACATCCTCACCAACAACCACGTGACCACCGGCGCCGACCAGATTGTGGTGGCCCTGCGCGACGGCCGTGAAACCCTGGCCCGCGTGGTCGGCAGCGACCCGGAAACCGACCTTGCGGTGCTGAAGATCGACCTCAAGAGCCTGCCCTCGATCACCATCGGCCGCTCCGAAGGGCTACGCGTCGGTGATGTCGCGCTGGCCATCGGCAACCCGTTCGGCGTCGGCCAGACCGTGACCATGGGCATCATCAGCGCCACCGGGCGTAACCAGTTGGGGCTCAACAGCTACGAAGACTTTATCCAGACTGACGCGGCGATCAATCCGGGGAACTCTGGCGGCGCATTGGTGGATGCCAATGGCAACCTGACCGGTATCAACACGGCGATTTTCTCCAAGTCCGGCGGTTCCCAGGGCATCGGCTTTGCGATCCCGGTGAAGCTGGCAATGGAAGTGATGAAGTCGATCATCGAGCACGGCCAGGTAATCCGTGGCTGGCTGGGTATCGAAGTACAGCCGTTGACCAAGGAACTGGCCGAGTCGTTCGGCTTGACCGGGCGCCCGGGCATCGTGGTGGCCGGGATCTTCCGCGACGGCCCGGCGCAGAAAGCCGGCCTGCAATTGGGCGATGTGATCCTGAGCATCGATGGCGAACCGGCCGGTGATGGCCGCAAGTCGATGAACCAGGTGGCGCGGATCAAGCCGACCGATAAGGTGTCGATCCTGGTAATGCGCAACGGCAAAGAGATCAAGCTGTCGGCAGAGATCGGCCTGCGCCCGCCACCCGCCCCGGTGAAAGAAGAGGAATAACGGCTACGGGAGCCCGTTCGCGGGCTCCTGTTACCGAATATTTCAAAAGAAATTCATTCTCAATGGTCATGTTATATTGTTTCAATATCGCTATTGGAACGCTCTATCATGCCGTCTCAAAGATTCGCCCCCGTGGCTGGCCTGGCCTTGGGTTTGCTGCTGGACCCCGCCTACGCCGATGACAACACTGTCGAACTGGACACCATCAGCGTCACCTCCGACGCCTATGAATCCGCCACCGGCCCCGTCAAAGGCTACCGCGCCACCCGTTCCGCCAGCGCGACCAAAACTGACACCGATCTGCGCGACATCCCACAATCAATCAGCGTGATTCCTGCCACGGTGCTCAAGGACCTGGGCAGCACCAGCGTGGAACGTGCTCTGGAGTTTGCCGGCGGCGTGTCCAAGCAAAACAACTTCGGCGGCCTGACGCTTTACGAGTACAGCGTGCGCGGCTTCACCACGTCGGAGTTCTACCAGGACGGTTTCAGCGCCAACCGTGGCTACCCGAGCACCCCGGACGCGGCCAACATCGAGCGCATTGAAGTGCTCAAAGGCCCCGCAGCCAGCCTGTACGGCCGTGGCGATCCCGGCGGCACCGTGAACATTGTCACCAAGAAGCCGCAGCCCGAAGCCTTTACCACCGTGCAAACCAGTGCTGGCAGCTGGGACCGCTATCGCACCGCACTGGATGTGAACACCCCGCTGGACAGCGAAGGCCGCGTGCTGTCGCGGGTCAACCTGGCCGTGGAAGACAACCACAGCTTCCGCGATCACGTCGACGCCCAGCGCGTATTCGTCGCGCCATCATTCAGTTGGCAGTTGGACCCCGACACCAGTCTTCTCGTAGAAAGCGAGTTCGTGCGCCACAGCTCCACCTTCGACCGGGGCATCGTCGCCAACCATGGCATGTCCCGCTCGACCTTCCTCGGCGAACCCAACGACGGCAATATCCGCAACCACAACAATCGCATCCAGGCCGCGTTGGAACATCACCTTAATGACGCCTGGAAACTGCGCCTGGCCAGCCACTACAAACAGGGCAGCCTGTGGGGTGACGCCTCGGAAAGTCGTGCGCTGAATGCCAACGGCCATACCGTTAACCGCCGCCTGCGCGAACGCTCCACCGGTTGGCACGACAGCATCACCCAGCTGGAACTGCGCGGCCAGTTCGACATCGGCAGCTGGCAGCACGAACTGTTGATCGGCGGCGAATACGAGGACTACCGCAAGAAGGAACGCGTGTCGGCGGTTGCCGGCAGCCTCTACCCCATCGACATCTATAACCCGATCTACGGCCAGACCAAACCCAACGGCGCACGCACCGGCACCGACGTCTTCGAACAGACGAAAAGCCAGGCGCTGAACCTGCAAGACCAGATCATCTTCACCGACCGCCTGCGCGGCATGCTCGGTGCGCGCTTCGAGCATGTCGAACAACGCACCGACGACTTCACCCGCAACCACGCCAAGAGCCGGCAAACCCACGATGCCCTGACTCAACGCGCCGGTCTGCTCTATCAGCTAACGCCGCAAGTCGGGGTGTTCGCCAACGCGTCAACCTCGTTCAAACCCAACAACGGTGTGGATGCCGGCGGCAAATCCTTCAAGCCCGAAGAAGGCGTGGGCTATGAAGTGGGGATCAAGAGCGAGCTGTTCGACGACCGTTTGAGCACCACGCTCGCCGCCTTCCATATCGAAAAAGAAAATGTTCTGACCCAGGACCCGGCCACCCTCAACAACAGCCGCGCCATAGGCAAGGCGCGCAGCCAGGGCTTTGACCTGCAACTGAGCGGGCAAGTGACGGACGCGGTACGCGTGATCGGCGCCTTTGCCTACATCGACGCCGAAGTGACCAAGGGCGACAAATCCATCCCCACCGGCAGCCGGATTCTGGGCGTAGCCAAGCGCAGCGGCAGTCTGCTGGGTGTGTATGAATTCCAGAATGGCGCGCTGCGTGGCTCGGACCTGGGCGCGGCGTTTACCTACGTCGGTGATCGCTCCGGCGAGGCCGGCAGCCAGTTCGAACTGCCCGCCTACCACACCGTCGACCTGCTGGCGCATTACAAGGCCAGCGATAGCGTCACGGTGGGCCTGAACCTCAACAACCTATTCGACGAAAAGTACTACGAGCGCTCCTACAGCAATTACTGGGTCACTCCCGGCGAGCCGCGCAACTTCACCGTCAGCCTGACCCTTAACCTGTAAAAGGATGCCCCATGCAAGCCTTCAAATCCCTGGCCGTGATCGGCCTGCTGTTTGCCAGCCAAGTCTCCGCCCACGGCCTGTGGACCGAACAACGACGCGGCAATATCGAAGTGATCTACGGCCACGGCGCCGAAGACAATGCCTTCAAGGCGCAAAAAATCAGCGGCGCCTGGGCGTATGACGCCAGCGGCAAAATGATCCCGGTCACCGTGGAGCCCCTGGCCGACCACGCACGCCTCAAGCCACTCAAATCGCCCGCCGTTTTAGCCGTGGCGTTGGATAACGGGATGTGGTCGCAGACGCCGGACAAGAAGTGGATCAACCAGGGCCGTAGCCAAGTGCCAGGCGCGATTGGTTCGACCCAGACCTTCAAGTACAGCCTGGCGATTTACCAGCCTGGGGCGAAGCTGCCCAAGCTGGACCAGATCAAGCTGCTGATCCTGCCGGAAGTCGACCCGCTGACCGTAGGGCCAGGCAAGTCACTGCCGGTGCGGGTACTGCTGGACGGCAAACCGGCGGCGGGGATCAAGCTGGTGGGCGATTATCGCAATGCGCCGAACACCTTGAGCACTGAGACCGACAAGGACGGCCGCGCCCAGGTGCTGGTGCGTAATGAAGGGTTGAATGTGATTGCCGCGCAGGTGGAGATTCCGCTCAAGGACAACGCCGACGTGGCCACCCGCGGGCTGTTTACTTCGTTGACCTTCCTCGGTGAACCGCACCACGAATAAACCCTGAAAAACACTGTGGGAGCGGGCTTGCCCGCGATGGCGGCCTATCAGTCACCAAATATGTCGACTGACAAACCGCCATCGCGGGCAAGCCCGGCTCCCACAGTTGATCTCTATCGTTTCGACACTCGGACTACAGCGCTACTGGCGCCCGCTCGCACAGCGTATTAAGCGCCACCGCCCACTGCGGCTCATCGTTCAAGCACGGCACCAACACCAACTCCTCGCCCCCTGCCTCGCGGAACTGCTCCAGCCCGCGATCACCAATCTCCTCCAGGGTCTCGATGCAATCGGCGACAAACGCCGGGCACATCACCAGCAGTTTTTTCACGCCTTGCTGGGCCAAGGTCTCCAGGCGGGCCTCGGTGTAGGGTTCGATCCACTTGGCGCGGCCCAGCCGTGACTGGAACGCCACCGACCACTTGCCCTCCGGCAAGCCCATGCGCGCGGCAAAGTCGCGCGCCACGCTGAAGCACTGGGCGCGGTAGCAGGTGGCAAGCACCTCGGGCGAAGCGTTCTTGCAGCAGTCAGCATCCTTGAAGCAATACTGGCCTGTGGGGTCGAGTTTTTTCAGATGGCGCTCAGGCAACCCATGGAAGCTCAGCAACAAATGATCGAATTCCTGTGCCACGTACGGCCGGGCGCTGGCGACCAAGGCGTCGAGGTATTCCGGCTGATCGTAGAACGGCTGCAAGATAGAAAACTGCACGTTGAGCTTCTTGTCGCGGACCACACGCTTGGCTTCTTCGATCACCGTGGTCACGGTGCTGTCAGCGAACTGCGGATACAACGGCGCCAGGGTGACTTTTTGAATGCCTTGAGCCGCGAGGCGCGTGAGGGTGGTTTCAAGCGACGGCTCGCCGTAGCGCATCGCCAGCTCCACCGGGCCGTGGGTCCACTGCTGGGTCATTTGCGCTTGCAAGCGACGGCTCAGGACCACAAGCGGCGAACCCTCTTCCCACCAGATCGAGGCGTAGGCATGCGCCGATTGCTCAGGGCGCTTGATCAGGATCAGCGACACCAGCAAGCGCCGCACCGGCCACGGCAGGTCGATCACATAAGGGTCCATCAGGAACTGATTAAGGTAGCTGCGCACATCGGCCACCGAAGTGGACGCCGGTGAACCCAGGTTGACCAGTAACAACGCGTGATCCGTCATGCAACATCCTATGGCTAGAGGCGGCTGGACAAGTCTTCCAGTGCCGCGTGCAACTCAGTGAACTGAAAAGTGAAACCGGCGGCCAGCAACCGTTCGGGGACGGCCTTCTGCCCGCCCAGCAACAACCCGGACAACTCGCCCAGGCCGACCTTCAAGGCAAACGCCGGCATCGGCATGAACGCTGGGCGGTGCAGCACCTGGCCCAAGGTGTTGGCAAACTCGCGATTACGTACCGGGTGTGGCGCGCAGGCATTATAAGGACCGCTGGCGTCGTCGTTGTGCAGAAGAAAATCAATCAGGGCGATTTGATCTTTGATATGGACCCACGGCATCCACTGCCGACCATTGCCGATCGGCCCGCCCAGCCCCAGTTTGAACGGCAGCAGCAGGCGCGACAAAAAGCCGCCCTTGGCCGCCAACACCAGGCCAGTGCGCACCAGCACCACGCGGGTGCCGAAGGCTTCGGCGCGCAACGCGGTTTCTTCCCAGGCGATGCACAGTTGGCTGGGGAAATCATCCTGCACCGGGCCACTGGCTTCGGTCAGTTCGCGCTCGCCGCCGTCGCCATACCAGCCCACTGCAGAGCCGGAAATCAACACCGCCGGCTTTTGCGCCAGGCCTTGCATCCAAGCCAGCAAGGTTTCGGTGTGGCCGATGCGGCTGCTCCACAGCAATGCCTTGCGCTTTTTGGTCCATGGGCGATCGGCAATCGGCGCGCCCGCCAGGTTGACCACCGCATCCACCGTGCCGATCACGTTTTGCAAGCGGCCAACACCGAGCACCTCGGCACCGCACCATTTGGCCACGGTATCCGGCTCGCGGCTCCACACGGTCAGGCGATGCCCTTGGGCAAGCCAGTGCAGACAGAGTTGACGACCGATCAAGCCCGTACCGCCGGTCAGCAAAATATGCATGGGTTTCTCCTCATGTAACGTTTGCCGCCCATCGCTAGTCTATTTTATAAGCATGGATCTTTTGTAAGTGGGCGTTACGTTGGTTTCAGAGGCCGGTTCAGGCCTCCTTCTTAACCCCTCACCCTTAACCTTAGGTCACGCCGTTAGAACAGGTACGCCAAAACTTATACCAAAAAACAATATTGTACAGCTATGGGTGTCGGCGTAGTCTGTACCCAAAGGTAAAACGAGGCCCCCAATGACTGTTCCCATCGCGATCATCGGCACCGGCATCGCCGGTCTTTCCGCCGCCCGAGCGTTACGAGACGCGGGGCACGTTGTACAACTCTTTGATAAAAGCCGTGGCAGTGGTGGCCGCATGTCCAGCAAGCGCAGCGATGCCGGCGCGTTGGACATGGGCGCACAATACTTCACCGCCCGCGACCGGCGCTTCGTCAACGAAGTACAGCGCTGGCAAAGCAACGGCTGGGCCGAACAGTGGAAACCGCAGCTGTACAACTTCAAGTCCGGCCAGCTCACGCCCTCCCCCGACGAGCAGATCCGCTGGGTCGGCACGCCGCGCATGAGCGCCATTACCCGCGCACTGCTTGACGACTTGCCGGTTGAGTTCGGTTGCCGCATCACCGAAGTGTTCCAAGGCAAGCAGCACTGGAACCTGCTGGACGCCGACGGCGGCAATCATGGCCCGTTCAGCCACGTAGTCATTGCCACGCCGGCGCCCCAGGCCACCGCCCTGCTGGCCGCCGCGCCCAAGCTTGCAAGTGCCGCCGCCGGGGTGAAGATGGACCCCACCTGGGCCGTCGCGCTGGCCTTTGACACGCCGCTGGATACGCCGATGCAAGGCTGCTTTGTGCAAGACAGCCCGCTCGACTGGCTGGCGCGCAACCGCAGTAAACCCGGGCGTGACGCCACCCTCGACACCTGGGTGCTGCACGCCACCAGCGCCTGGAGCAAGGCCAATCTCGACTTGCCCAAAGAGGCGGTGATCGAACACCTGCACGGCGCCTTCGCCGAACTGCTGCACAGCGCCATGCCCGCACCGTCCTTTAGCCTGGCCCATCGCTGGCTTTACGCCAGGCCGTCGGAGCGGCATGAATTTGGCGTGCTGGCCGACGCCGACCTGGGCTTGTATGTGTGTGGTGACTGGTGCCTGTCCGGGCGGGTCGAAGGCGCGTGGCTCAGCGGCCAGGAGGCCGCACGCCGCCTGATCGAACACCTGCAATGAACCGTCTCAACCCGACGAAATTGCTGTTGTCGAAGTGGACAGCAGCACGCCCGCGCAACAAGGAAAAACACTTCCTCGTCACCGAACTGTTCCGTGATGACGAAGGCACCGTGCTCGAAATCGAGCTGCAAGCGGTCATGACCCGCCGCGCCGAACGCCTCCCGTGGCAAACCCTGCAAAATGCCGAAGACTGGCGCATGGGTTGGAAATAGCGGGCGCTGAAAATACTTATACAAACAATTTGACTTGTACAGCATCAAACCTATGATGAGATTTAGTTGTACAGAGTTATAAATCTGTATAGGAATTTCGCAGAGGGTTGAGCATGTCCAGCAGCGCAAAACCGAAGATCGCCATCAGTGCCTGCCTGCTCGGCGAGAACGTGCGCTTTAACGGCGGACACAAACAATCCCTGCTGTGCAGCCAAACGCTCGCCGACTATTTCGACTTCGTGCCGTTGTGCCCCGAAGTGGCGATCGGCCTGGGCATCCCCCGCGAACCGATTCGCCTGGTGGGCGACCCTGCCCACCCGCAGGCTGTCGGCACCGTGCACCGTGACCTCAATGTGACGCAGCCATTGGATGATTACGGCCAGCAGATGGCTGTGGAACACACAGACCTGTGCGGCTACATCTTCATGCAGAAGTCGCCGTCGTGCGGGCTGGAGCGGGTCAAGGTCTACCGCGACAACGGCACGCCCGTTGATGGCGGCGGGCGCGGCATTTATGCCCAGGCGTTTTGCGCACGCCACCCCAACCTGCCGGTGGAAGAAGACGGCCGGTTGAATGACCCGGTGCTGCGCGAGAACTTCCTCACCCGCGTGTTCGTGTACGCCAGCTGGCAAGAATTGCTGGCTGAGGGCATCACCCGTCACCGCCTTTTGGCGTTCCACGCGCGCTACAAATACCTGCTGATGGCCCACAGCCCTGTGCATTACAAAAGCCTTGGCCACCTGCTGGGCAGCATGGGCAAAAGCATCAACCTGGATGAACTGGCCGCCGGCTATTTCAGCGAGTTGATGACCGGCCTGAAAAAGTGCGCCACACGCGGCACCCACACCAATGTGCTGCAACACATCAGCGGCTACCTCAAACAAGCCATCAGCGCCGATGACAAGCAGGAAATGCAAACCGTCATCGGCCAATACCGCACCGGCATCGTGCCGCTGGTGGTGCCGCTGACCTTGCTCAAACATCACTTTCGCCAACACCCGGACCGCTACATCGCGCAGCAGGCGTACCTGCAGCCGCACCCGGAAAACCTCAGCCTGCGTAATGCGATCTAGACCATGACACCTGCCCTGCAAGACGACCCTGTCGAAGACATCGCCCAAGCCATCGAAGACGGCTGGCTGCCGATTCGCGAAGTGGCGCGCCAGACCGGCGTCAACGCCGTGACCCTGCGCGCCTGGGAGCGCCGTTATGGCCTGATCGTGCCCCAGCGCACGCCCAAGGGCCATCGGTTGTTCAGCGCCGAACATGTACAACGCATCCATACCATTCTGACCTGGCTCAACCGTGGCGTGCCGGTCAGCCAGGTCAAAGGCTTGATCGATTCCGCCCAGGCCAGCCCCGACAGCGTCGAAAATGAATGGCATGTGCTGCGTCATAAACTGCTCACCGCAATCAGCGAATTGGCCGAACGCCGGGTCGACGACCTGTTCAACCAGGCCATGGCGCTGTACCCGCCGCGCACCTTGTGTGAGCAATTGATGCTGCCGCTGCTCAACGCGCTGGAGCAACGCTGGCAGGGCCAGTTCGGCGCGCAAATGGAGCGAGTGTTTTTTCTGTCCTGGCTGCGCAGCAAGTTCGGCGCGCGCATTTACCACAACAACCGCCAGCTCCAGGGCGCGCCGTTGCTGCTGGTCAACCAGTCAGACGTGCCCATGGAGCCACACCTGTGGCTTAGCGCCTGGCTGGCCAGCAGCGCCGACTGCCCCGTGGAGGTTTTTGATTGGCCTTTGCCGACCGGCGAACTGGCCCTGGCCGTGGAACACCTGCAACCGCGTGCGGTGCTGCTGTACTCAAGCAAAGCCCTCCACTTGTCGGCACTCGGCAAACTGTTGGGCGGCATCAGTTGCCCAATTTTGATTGCCGGACCAACGGTATGCATCCACCAGGACGAGTTAGCCGTATTAACCCGTGACACTCCTGAATTGTTCGTGGCCGAAGACCCCTTGTCAGCCCACCAGTTACTGATCCAGCGTGGAATTGTCTAAATGCATTTGATCTGGCTGCGCACCGACTTGCGCCTACACGACAACACCGCCCTCGCCGCCGCCTGCCAGCGCGGCCCGGTTGCCGCCGTGTACCTGATCACGCCGCAGCAATGGCTGGCCCATGATGATGCACCCTGCAAAGTCGATTTCTGGCTGCGTAACCTCAAGCACCTGAGCCAGGCCCTTGGCGAACTGAACATTCCCTTGCTGATTCGCACCGCCGACACCTGGGACCAGGCGCCCGCCGTGCTGGGCAAACTGTGCCGGGAACTGTCAGTGGAGTCGGTGCACGTCAACGAGGAATACGGCATCCACGAGAGCCGTCGCGATGTGGCCGTGGCCAACGCCCTGGAGGCTGACGGTGTGACGTTCCACAGCTACCTCGACCAACTGTTTTTCCAACCCGGCAGCGTGCTGACCAAAACCGGCACTTACTTTCAGGTGTTCAGTCAGTTCCGCAAGGTCTGCTACAACCGCCTGCACAGCGCCTTGCCGCGCCTGGTGGCCACGCCGCAACAACAGGCACCGCAGGATGTGCACAGCGACGCCATCCCGGATCAGGTCGACGGTTTCGCGCCACCCAGCGAGACCTTGCGCGCCCTCTGGCCGGCCGGTGAAGAAGAAGCCCGGCGCCGCCTCGACGCCTTCGCCGACCAACAGATCAGCTACTACAAAGACGAACGCGACTTCCCGGCCAAACCCGGCACCAGCCAGCTCTCGGCCTACCTCGCCGCCGGGGTGGTTTCGCCGCGCCAGTGCCTGCACGCCGCCCTGCAAACCAACCAGGGCGAGTTCGAAAGCGGCGATATCGGCGCCATCACCTGGATCAACGAGTTGCTGTGGCGCGAGTTCTATAAACACATTCTGGTCGGTTACCCACGGGTCTCACGCCACCGTGCGTTCCGCCCCGAAACCGAGGCGCTGGCCTGGCGCGATGCGCCCAAGGACTTGGCCGCCTGGCAGCAAGCGCGCACCGGCCTGCCGATCATTGACGCAGCCATGCGCCAACTGCTGGAAACCGGTTGGATGCACAACCGCCTGCGCATGGTGGTGGCGATGTTTTTGACCAAGAACCTGCTGATCGACTGGCGCGAAGGCGAGCGCTTCTTTATGCGCCACTTGATCGACGGCGACCTGGCCGCCAATAACGGCGGCTGGCAGTGGAGTTCGTCCACCGGCACCGACGCGGCGCCGTATTTCCGGATTTTCAGCCCGTTGAGCCAGTCGGAAAAGTTCGACAGCGAAGGGGTGTTCATCAAGCACTGGCTGCCAGAGTTGGCGGCGCTGAACAAAAAAGAAGTGCACAACCCCGAAGCCGCCGGTGGCCTGTTCGGCGCGGCAGATTACCCACGCTCGATTGTCGACCTGAAAAAATCCCGCGAGCGCGCCCTCGCCGCCTTCCGCAACCTGCCTTCACGCCAGGAGGTCGCCGAACATGAGTGACTTCCTGCACCGGTTCGCCCAAGCCTTTACCACGCTGGACAAGCACAACCTGCACCTGCTCGACAGCTTGTACAGCCAGGACATTGCCTTCACCGATCCGCTGCACGAAGTGCATGGGCTGCCCGCTTTGCGCGGTTACTTCACCGAGATGTACAGCAACATCAGCCAGTTGCGTTTTGACTTCCATGGCTTCGACCAGGTCGCCGAAGGTGAAGGCTACCTGCGCTGGAAAATGAGTTTTTGCCACCCACGCCTGGCCAATGGCAAGGTAATCCGGGTGGAAGGTTGCTCGCACCTGATGTGGCGCGACAAGGTCTACCGCCATCGCGATTATTTCGACGCGGGCGCGTTGCTCTATGAACACTTACCGGTAGTCGGCCGTGTGGTCAGTTGGCTAAAAAGGAGAATGGGATGAGCCTTGTACCGCCCCGCCGTTATTGGTTGACCGGCGCCAGCAGTGGCATCGGTGCCGCACTGGCCGTCGAACTGCTCAACAGTGGCGCGCATGTGGCGCTCAGCTCGCGCAGCAAAGGCCCGCTGGAAGCGTTCGCCCAGCGTTATCCAGGCCAAGTGCTGGTGGTAGCCGGCGACCTGACCAACAGCCAGACCGTGCGCGAGATCGGCGAACGCATCGGCGAGGTCTGGGGTTCATTGGACACGGTGATCCTCAACGCCGGCACCTGTGAGTATGTCGACGCCCGGCAATTCGACTCCTCCATCGTCGAGCATGTGGTGCGCACCAACCTGCTTGCCAGCAGCTATTGCATCGAAGCTGCACTGCCGCTGTTGCGCAAAGGGCTCACCCCACATCTGGTCGGCGTTGCGAGCGCCGTGACCTACCTGCCAATGCCACGCGCCGAAGCCTATGGCGCGTCCAAGGCCGGGCTGCGTTACCTGTTCGAATCGCTGCGCATCAGCCTGTCGCCGGAGAACATCGACGTCACGGTGATCAGCCCGGGCTTTGTCGACACCCCGCTGACCGAACGCAATGATTTCCCGATGCCGCTGAGCTGGTCCGCCGAAAAGGCTGCCAGGCATATCTTCGCCAAATTGGAAAAGCGCCCGCTGGAAATCGCCTTCCCCGCGATGTTTATCGCCACCTTGTGGCCACTGTCGAAGCTGCCCAACCGCGCGCAACTGATTATCGGCAAACGCATGCTGCGCAGCCCGCCACCGAAGAAGGACGACCTGTGAAGATCGCCATCATCGGCAGCGGTATCGCCGGGCTGACCAGCGCTTACCTGCTCAGTCGGCGCCACGACATCACGCTGTTTGAGGCGGGCGAGCGCATTGGCGGGCACACCCACACGGTCAACGTCACGGTCAAAGGTAAACCCTATGCCGTGGACACCGGTTTTATCGTTTTCAACGACTGGACCTACCCTAATTTCATCCGTCTGCTCGGGCAGATTGGCGTGACCTTCAAGCCCACCGAAATGAGCTTTTCGGTGTGCGACCAGAACGCAGGTTTCGAGTACAACGGTAATAACCTCAACAGCCTGTTTGCCCAGCGCCGCAATATTCTCTCGCCGGGATTCTGGGGCATGTTGCGCGACATTCTGCGCTTTAACCGCCAGGCACCGCTGGACCTGCAAGAGCAACGCATCAGTGCCGATATGACCCTGGGCGACTACCTCGAGGCCGGGGGTTATGGCCCACGCTTTATCCGCCATTACATCGTGCCGATGGGCGCGGCGATCTGGTCGATGTCGCTGGCGGACATGCTCGGTTTTCCGTTGCAGTTCTTTGTGCGGTTCTTCAAGAACCACGGGTTGCTGTCGGTGAACAATCGGCCGCAATGGTGCGTGATCGAAGGTGGTTCCAGCAGTTATATCGAACCTTTGACCCGCAGTTTTCGCGAGCAGATCCGCCTGAACTGCCCTGTGGATAAAGTCGAACGCACAGGCGACGGCGTGGTTATCCACAGCCTTGCCGGCAGCGAGACCTTTGACCGCGTGGTGTTCGCCTGTCACAGCGACCAGGCCCTGGCGTTGCTGGCCGACCCGAGCCAGGCTGAGCAGGACATTCTTGGTGCCCTGCCCTACGCCGACAATGACGTGGTGCTGCACACCGACACGCGCCTGCTGCCCGATCGCAAACTGGCCTGGGCCAGCTGGAATTATCGCCTGAGCGGCAGCGCGCAAACCCAGGCGGCCGTCACTTACGACATGAACATCCTGCAAGGCATCCACAGCGACACCACCTTTTGCGTCAGCCTCAACCAGACGCCGATGATCAACCCGCTGAAGATCCTCGCGCGCTACACCTATGCGCATCCGCAATACAGCCTGGCGGCAGTGGCCGCACAAAACCGCTGGGAAGAATTGCACGGCGCGCGGCACACCTTTTACTGCGGCGCCTACTGGGCCAACGGTTTTCATGAAGACGGCGTGAGCAGCGCATTACGCGTGGCCCAGGCCTTTGGCGAAACCCTATGAACAGCGCCCTGTACAGCGGCTGGATCGCCCATCGCCGGTTTGCGCCCAAGGCCCACGCCTTTCGCTACCGCATCGGCCTGCTGTACCTGGACTTGAGCGAACAAGACGAAGTGCTCGGCCTATCACCCCTGGCCGGCAACAGCCGCCTGGCGCCCTTCGGCTTTCGCCAGCAGGACTACCTGCGTGAATTCACGCGTCACGGCATGAGCTTGAGCGATGCCGTGCGCCAGGAAGTCGGCAAGGCACTGGGGCGCGAGCCCCGGGGCGTTATCTGCCTACTGACCCAGGCCCGCAGTTGGGGCCTGGCTTTTAACCCGGTGAGTTTCTTCTACTGCTTCGAGGCCGACGGGCAACTGGCCGCGATCCTGTGTGAAGTAACCAACACCCCGTGGCGCGAGCGTTACCACTATGTGCTGCCGGCCCAGGCGCTCGGCGCCGAGGAACACCAGCACTTCGCCGTGGCCAAGGCGTTCCATGTGTCGCCGTTTTTACCCCGCGACCTGGAATATCGCATGAGTTTCAGCCCGCCGGCCGACAGGCTTGGTGTGCACATGGCCGACTGGCAGGGCACGCAAAAAGTCTTCGACGCCACCTTGAGCCTGCAAAAAGAAACGCTGACCCGCGCCAGCCTGCACCGTTACCTGTGGCGCTTCCCGTGGATGACCGCCAAGACCTGCCTGGCGATTTACTGGCAAGCCATGCGCCTGCTGCTCAAACGCACACCGATTTTTTCCCATCAGGCCGCCGATGGCGCCTCTCGCACCGCAGTCGGGTATACCAAGGATCGCCGCCATGAAATCCCCTAGCTTATCGGTCAAGACCAACCGCCTGAACGTCAACGGCGTGACCAGTGCGCTGTTGCGCAAAGGTGTGCTGCGCCAGCTCAGCCAACTGCGCCACGGCCAGTTGGTAGTGATTGAAGAGGGTGAACGCCAGGTGTTCGGCGCACGCGAAGCGCATCTGTTGGGCGAAATCCAGATCCACGATTCGGCGGTCTGGGGCTTGGTGGCCGCCAATGGTTCGATCGGCGCCGGCGAGGCGTTTATCCACGGTTACTGGAGCAGCCCGGACCTCACCGCCGTGGTGCGTGTGATGGTCAGCAACCTTGATGTGCTTGACGCAATGGAAGGCGGCCTGGCGCGCTTGGCGCGACCGTTCACCCAAGGCCTGCACTGGCTTAACCGCAACACCCGCAAGGGCTCGCAGAAAAATATCGCCGCCCACTATGACCTGGGCAACGACCTGTTCGAGGAATTCCTCGACCCGACCATGATGTATTCGGCGGCGCAGTTCCTGACGCCCGACGACAGCCTGGAACAGGCGCAGTTGAACAAGCTGGAACGCATCTGCCAGAAGCTTGCGCTCAAACCCACTGACCATTTGCTCGAAATCGGCACCGGCTGGGGCAGCATGGCGTTGTATGCGGCGCAGCACTATGGCTGCAAGGTCACCACCACGACCTTGTCCAAAGAACAGTTTGCCTACACCGAAAAACGCATCGAGGCCTTGGGCCTCAAGGATCAGGTGAAGCTGCTGCTGCAAGATTATCGCGACCTGACCGGTCAGTACGACAAGCTGGTGTCCATCGAGATGATCGAAGCGGTCGGCCATCGCTTCCTGCCCACCTACTTCAAGCAATGCGCGCACCTGCTCAAAAGCGACGGCCTGATGCTGCTGCAAGCCATCACCATTCGTGAGCAGCGTTTTGAGCAGGCCAAGAACAGCGTCGACTTTATCCAGCGCTATATTTTCCCCGGTGGCGCCCTGCCATCCGTGCAGAACATGTTGCAGATCGTCAGCCGCGACACCGACATGAACCTGCTGCACATGGAAGACTTCGGCTTGCACTACGCGCGCACCTTGCGCCTGTGGCATGAGAACTTCCGTCGCGCCCATGGCCGCCTTGCCGAGTTGGGCTACGATGAATACTTCCTGCGTCTGTGGGAATTCTACTTGTGCTACTGCGAAGGTGGGTTTATGGAGCGAACGATCGGTACCGCGCAGTTGCTGCTGGCCAAGCCTGCGGCGATCAACCCGCCGTTGCTCGGGCGTTTCAGTGCTTAAAACGCTGGCCAATGCCGTGCTGTTCCAGTGCGGTTGGTTTGCCTGTGTGCTGGGCGGTGACACCCGTTGGTTATGGGTGGGCGCTGGTGTGCTGGTCATCCACCTGCTGTGGACAAGCTCATGGTCTGAAGACGGCCAAGTGCTCCTGGCCGTGACCCTTTTGGGCACCGTGGTCGATACCTCGTTGCGCACCTTTGGCGTGTTTCACTTCGGTTTTCCAGGGCCGCTGATTCCCTTCTGGCTAATCATGCTATGGGCACTGCTCGCGACTACGCTGCGCCATTGCCTGGCCTGGAGCGCACAACCCTGGTGGCGCGCCAGCCTGCTGGGTGCGGTGGGCGGGCCGTTGTCTTACTACGCCGGCAGCCAATTGGCCGGTGTTCGTTTCGGCTACGACACAACGCTGACACTGATCGGCCTGGCGCTGCTCTGGGCGATCCTGTTCCCCGTCATGCACTGGGTGGCGCGACAGCTTGGCCACTGACGTCCGTCAGAGCATTCATGCGCACCCAGCGCGCTTGCCTTACACTGCGCGCCTATGACCAACATCCCCCACACTCAAATCACCGAACCCGCCGTCACCTGCTCGACGTGCGCGGCCTGCTGCTGCCAGCTGGAAGTCATGCTGATTACCGACACGGGTGTGCCGCAACGCTATATCGATACCGACGACTGGGGCGGTGAAGTGATGCTGCGCCTGGATGACGGCTGGTGCGCGGCGCTGGATCGGGACACGATGATGTGCACGATCTACGAGCGGCGGCCATTGATCTGTCGGGAATTCGAGATGGGTGCGCCGGAGTGCCTGGAAGAGCGCCAGGGCATTGCGACGGCGTATCGCTGAGCCAAAATGTGGTGGATATAAAATGTGGGAGCTGGCTTGCCTGCGATAGCATCACTTCGGTGTAACTGATAAACCGAGGTGTCTGCATCGCAGGCAAGCCAGCTCCCACATGGTTTTGCGCAGGCTTGAGAGTTACAACGGGTAGGTGTAGTGCAACGAGTAGCTTTCTACCCCGTCGTTATTGCTGCTGATGCCCGCATTGGAATAGTGCGTGGCGCGAATGCCCACTTCATGCCCACCGGCAAAGCGCAAACCAAAGCCCAGTCGGTCTTCGAACTGGAAGGCCTGGCCGATGTTGTTGTCTTCAACCCGCGTACGTGAAAACACCGCGACACCGATCCCGGCTTCTATATAGGGCTTGACCTTCTCCCCGGCAAACTCGTACACAAACACCGGCGAGAACGACAGGCTGCTGACACTCGCGCGTTTGTCGCCATCCCAGTAGGTGTAAGCGCCGCTCCAATAGCCGGTCAGTCGACCCGTATCACTCTGCCACCAGCTTTTATCCCAATCCGACGTCAGCCCCAATCGATAGGTCATGGTCGAATCGCTGGTGCCCCCCACCCCAAATTCCAGGCCGGCGGCCTGGGCCGAAACTGAGTGTCCCACCACAGCGGCCGCAATCGCAGCCAAACAGAACAAGCGCTTCATAAGAGCACATCCTTTGAGATCGAAGTCGTATGGTTTTGTACAGGCTAACGCTATAGAAGCTTGCGCGATGCCAGAAGTTCAGCTTCTAACCGCGATGTTTCACGAATTTTTCACAAGCCAAAATTACGCACAACACCGGGAGATTTCCAGAGTGTCGGTAGGATATTTCTTAGGTGATCGACGTCGCCGCTGGTCCAGAACTGCGCTGGCTCAGGCTTGCCAAGCGACAGCAGGTTACGTTCGCCCAACAGACGCTTGAGCTGACGCGCCACGGCAGCGCCGGTGTCGATCAGGATGATGCTAGGGGGAAGCATCTGTGCCAGAAGCGGCTTGAGGAAGGGGTAATGGGTACAGCCGAGGATGATGGTGTCACAACCGGCGCTCAGCAGCGGGTCGACATAGCCCTGCAACAGCTGGCGCAGCGCGGTGCTGTTGAGGTCACCGGTTTCGATCAACTCCACCAGGCCCGGGCACGGCTGAGTAATCACCCGCACGTCGGTGGCAAAGCGGTCGAGTAATGCTGCGAACTTGGCACTTTGCAATGTGCCGGTGGTGGCGAGCACGCCGACCACGCCACTGCGGGTGGCAGCGGCGGCTGGCTTGACCGCCGGCTCCATACCCACCAAAGGCCAGTCGGGATAGTCCTGGCGCAAATCAGCCACGGCGGCGACGGTTGCGGTGTTGCAGGCAATCACAAAGGCTTTGGCGCCTTGTTCACGAAAAAACTCGGCGACCAAACGGCTACGCTCAAGAATGAACGCCGGGGATTTTTCACCGTAGGGGATATGCCCGCCATCAGCCACGTACAGCAGTGACTCATGGGGCAACAACTGCTGGATTTCATCCAGCACCGACAGGCCGCCGACGCCGGAATCGAACACACCGATGGGCGCGTCCTTAACCATGGGCCGTCCCGCAAACGCTGCAGCCGGGGTCGCGCTTGACGCGCAGTTCGCGAAAACGCGTGGTCAAGGCGTCGATCAGTAGCAGGCGCCCCACCAAGGGTTCACCAAAACCTGCCAGCAACTTCAGCGCTTCCAGTGCTTGCAGGCTACCGACCAGCCCGACCAACGGACCGACCACACCGGCTTCGCTGCAGGTCAGCTCGGTGTCGCTGCCGTGCCCATATAAACAGTGGTAGCACGGGCTTTCGTCGCGGCGCGGGTCGAACACTGACAATTGCCCTTCCAGGCGAATGGCCGCACCGCTGACCAATGGTTTTCCAGCCGCAACACAAGCGGCGTTGACGGCTTCACGGGTGGCGAAGTTGTCGCTGCAATCGAGCACCACGTCTACCGCAGCCACTGCGGCGGCGAGTGAATCGGCATCCAGCGCAGTGCGATGGGCGACCAACGTAATTTCGGGGTTGATGCCGGCCAGGCGACGCATGGCCGAATCGACCTTGGCCTGCCCGACGCTGTCGGTGTCGTGGATGATCTGGCGTTGCAGGTTGGTCAGGTCGACAGTGTCGAAGTCTGCCAGGTGCAACTCGCCCACGCCGGCAGCGGCCAGGTACAACGCGACTGGCGCACCCAAGCCGCCGAGGCCGACAATCAGCGCATGGCCGTTTTTAAGACGCAGCTGGCCTTCGATGTCGACATGTTGCAACAGAATCTGTCGGCTATAGCGCAACAGCTCCTGGTCGGTCAGCACGGGCGGCGCCCCAACGTGATGCGTTCGTGGCCGCCGAGGTCGATGCGGCTGTGGACCTCTTCAAAGCCCTCACCCGACAACAAATCACGTACCGCCGCAGCTTGGTCGTAACCGTGTTCTAGCAGCAGCCAGCCACCGGTATTCAAGTGGGCTGGGGCCTGGGCGATGATCAACCGCAGATCGTCCAGCCCATCATGGCCCGCCACCAAGGCGCTGGCCGGTTCAAAGCGCACATCGCCTGCCACCAGGTGCGGATCATTATCGGCAATGTAAGGTGGGTTGCTGATGATCAAATCGAAGCGCTGGCCGTGCAGCGCGCTGAACCAATGGCTGTTCAACACCGTGGCGTTCTTCAGGTGCAGGCGCTGGCGGTTGCGTTCGGCCAGGGCCACGGCTTCGAGCACACGGTCAACGGCAGTGACCTGCCAGGCCGGGCGTTCGCTGGCCAGGGCCAGGGCGATCGCACCGCTGCCGGTGCCCAGGTCGAGGACCTTGGCAGGCGTGGCCGGCAACAATTCAAGGGCGGCTTCCACCAGCAGCTCGGTTTCCGGGCGCGGGATCAGCGTGTGCGGCGCGACCTCCAGGTCGAGCTTCCAGAAACCCTGCTGACCGAGGATGTAGGCCACCGGCTCACCCGTGCGGCGACGCTGCAGGTAATCGGCAAAGGTCAGCGCATCTTCGCTGCTGACGATTTTTTCCGGCCAGGTGTGCAAGTAGCTGCGCGATTTGCCCAAGGCAGCAGCCAGTAACAGTTCCACATCCAGACGCGCGGTGGGCGAGTCAGGCAGGTCAGCGGCGCGCAGGAGGCTGGCAATAATGGTCATTTATTCACCTATCGCCGCCAATTGATCGGCCTGGTATTCGGCCAGCAAAGGCTCGATCACCGCATCAACGCCGCCGGCGAGAATTTCGTCGAGGGAGTAAAGCGTGAGGTTGACCCGGTGGTCGGTGACCCGGCCCTGGGCGAAGTTGTAGGTGCGGATGCGTTCGGAGCGGTCGCCCGAGCCCACCAGCAACTTGCGCTCGCTGGCAATCGCGTTGGCGGCGGCGCTGGTCTGTTGGTCGTTGAGCTTGGCCGACAGCCAGGACATGGCCCGCGCACGGTTTTTGTGCTGGGAGCGTTCTTCCTGGCATTCGACCACGATGCCCGACGGCAAGTGGGTGATCCGGATCGCCGAGTCGGTCTTGTTCACGTGCTGACCACCGGCGCCCGACGAGCGGTAGGTGTCGACACGCAAGTCCGCCGGGTTGATCTCAATGGCTTCCTGCTCGTCCGGTTCGGGCAACACGGCCACGGTGCACGCCGAGGTGTGGATACGGCCCTGGGATTCAGTCGCCGGAACCCGCTGCACGCGGTGCGCGCCGGACTCGAATTTAAGCTTGCCGTAGACGTTGTCACCTTCGACCCGGGCGATGACTTCTTTATAGCCGCCGTGCTCACCTTCATTCTCGGACAAAATCTCGACCCGCCAGCCACGTCGCTCGGCGTAGCGCGAGTACATGCGGAACAGGTCGCCGGAGAAGATTGCCGCCTCGTCGCCACCGGTGCCGGCGCGGATTTCGAGGAACACGTTGCGCCCGTCGTTCGGGTCTTTGGGCAGCAGCATGCGTTGCAGGTCGCCTTCCAACTCGGCCAGCTTCTCTTTGGCTTCGCGGACTTCTTCCACGGCCATTTCACGCATGTCCGGGTCGCTGTCCTTGAGCAGCGCCTGGGCGCCTTCGAGGTCGGCCTGCACTTTCATCAGGCTTTTATAGGTGGCCACAATCGGCTCAACTTCGGCGTATTCCTTGGAATAGGCGCGGAACTTGGTCTGATCGGAGATGACCTCGCCATCGCCGAGCAAGGCGGTCAGTTCTTCGAAACGGTCCTGGAGCACGTCCAGTTTATTGAGCAGTGACGCTTTCATTGCGGTTTTTTATCCGAAGAGCTATCTGACGCGCCCTCACCGAGGGCAAAGAGTTCCTGGGCCATGGCCAGCGCATCGAGGCGGCCTTCGGCGGTAAGCTTTTTCAACTGAACGCTGGGGGCGTGGAGCAATTTGTTGGTCAGGCCACGTGCCAATTGCATCAGCACTTCTTCGGCGCTGCTGCCGTTGGCCAGCAAGCGCTGGGCCTTGATCAATTCTTCATCGCGCAGGCGTTCACCCTGCTGACGATACGCCTTAAGCACGTCGACCGCCGCCAGCTCACGCAGGCGCACCATAAAGTCTTCGGCGCCGGTGCTGACCATTTCCTCGGCAGCCTGGGCTGCGCCCTGGCGACTCTTGAGGTTTTCGGCGACCACTTCGTGCAGATCATCGACGCTATAGAGGTAAACGTCGTCCAACTCGCCGACTTCAGGCTCGATATCACGGGGAACAGCGATATCCACCATGAAGATCGGTTTGTGCTTGCGCAGCTTCAGCGCGCTCTCGACCGCGCCTTTGCCCAGGATCGGCAACTGGCTGGCGGTGGAGCTGATGACGATATCGCTGCGCACCAGCTCGGCCGGGATGTCCGAGAGCAACACCGCGTGGGCGCCAAACTGCTCGGCCAGGATGCTCGCGCGCTCCAGGGTGCGGTTGGCGACCACGATACGCTTGACGCCCAGGTCATGCAGGTGGCGAGCGACCAAGGTGATGGTTTCACCGGCGCCGATCAGCAGCGCCTGGCTGCGCTGCAAGTCACTGAAAATCTGTTTGGCCAGGCTCACGGCGGCGAACGCGACGGACACCGGGTTTTCACCGATGGCGGTGTCGGTGCGCACCTGCTTGGCCGAATTGAACGTAGCCTGGAACAAACGGCCAAGCAACGGGCCGACGGTGCCAGCCTCGCGGGCCACGGCGTAGGCGGATTTCATCTGGCCGAGGATCTGCGGCTCGCCCAACACCAGCGAGTCGAGCCCTGCGGCGACGCGCATCATGTGACGAACTGCCGCATCCTCTTCGTGCACATATGCACTGGCGCGCAGGTCCTCGAGATCCAAATGGTGATAATCGGCCAGCCAGCGCAGCACCACATCCGCTGAGAGATGTTCCTGCTCTATATAAAGCTCGCTGCGATTGCAGGTCGAAAGGATCGCAGCTTCGCGGCTGTCGGTGAGCCGGCAGAGCTGCTGCAAGGCCTCAACCAACTGCTCTGGCGTAAACGCCACGCGCTCGCGCACGTCTACGGTTGCAGTCTTGTGGTTAATACCGAGTGCGAGGAAGGCCATTCAATATCGCTGATGATGTCGGGAAGCCGACAATTGTCCTACTTCGAAAGATCCAGAACAACCACCGTCGTCTATTGTCCTAGTAGCTTGTGCCTATAAAGGCGCCCACTGAGACTCGGTTATGTTTGGCCGAAGGCTTGTGTCATGATGATCCGACCGCAGGTTAGTCGTCCTCTTCCTATATGAATAGATCTTCCGCGTTGCTCCTTGCTTTTGTCTTCCTCAGCGGCTGCCAGGCCTTGGCACCCGTGTCGCCGGACGGTACGCCGCCGGTCGAAGACAGCGCCCCAGCCCCTGAAAAGCCCAAGGTTTACTCCTCGTTCAATGAAGAAACGATCTACAGCCTGCTGACCGCGGAACTCGCCGGCCAGCGCAATCGTTTCGATATTGCCCTGGATAACTATGTGACCCAGGCCATCAACACCCAGGACCCGGGCATTTCGGAGCGTGCGTTTCGCATCGCCGAATACCTGGGCGCTGACCAGGCCGCGCTGGATACTTCGCTGATCTGGGCGAAAAACGCTCCGCAAGACCTGGAAGCGCAACGTGCGGCGGCCGTGCAACTGGCACGCGCCGGGCGCTATGACGACTCCATGGTGTATATGGAGAAAGTCCTGCAGGGCAAGGGCGACACGCATTTCGACTTCCTCGCGCTGTCGGCTGCCGACACTGACCAGGACACGCGCAATGGCTTGATGAAGAGTTTTGACCGCCTGCTGCAAAAGCATCCGAAGAACAGCCAGCTGATTTTCGGCAAAGCCTTGCTGCTGCAGCAGGATGATGAAGCCGATGCCGCCCTCAAGCTGCTGGAGCAGAACCCGCCGGAAGACGGCGAGATCGCCCCGATTCTGCTGCGCGCACGCTTGCTGCAGAACCTTAATCGCGGCAAGGAAGCGATTCCACTGCTGGAAAAAAGCATCAAGAAATACCCGGGCGACAAGCGCTTGCTGCTGACCTATGCGCGAATGCTGGTGGAGCAAGACCGCATGGAAGACGCCAAAGTGCAGTTCGCCAACCTGGTCCAGCAATACCCCGACGACGACGAGCTGCGTTACTCCCTGGCACTGGTCTGCCTGGAAGCCAAGGCCTGGGACGAGGCCAAGGGTTATCTGGAGGAGCTGATCGAGCGCGAAAGCCATGTGGATTCGGCGCACCTGAACCTCGGCCGCATCGCGGAAGAACGCAACGACCCGCAGGCTGCGCTGCTTGAGTACGCCCAGGTCGGCCCCGGCAACGATTACCTGCCGGCCCAACTGCGTCAGGCCGATATCCTGATGAGCAACGGCCGCACCGACGAAGCGGAAAAACGCCTGGCGGCGGCACGTGATGCCGAGCCGGACTATGCGATCCAGCTGTACCTGATCCAGGCCGAAACACTGTCGGCCAACAAGCAGGGCGAACGCGCCTGGAAATTGCTGCAACAAGCCTTGCTGCAATACCCCGACGATTTGAACCTGCTGTACACCCGCGCCATGCAGGCGGAAAAACGCAATGACCTGGCACAGATGGAAAAAGACCTGCGCCTGATCATCAAGCGCGACCCGGACAATGCCATGGCGCTCAATGCCCTGGGCTACACCCTGTCGGACCGCACCACGCGTTACGCCGAAGCCAAGGTGCTGATCGAACAAGCCCACAAGCTCAACCCGGAAGACCCGGCCGTGCTCGACAGCCTGGGTTGGGTGAATTACCGCCTGGGCAATCTGGACGAAGCCGAACGCCTGCTGCGCCAGGCACTCGAACGTTTCCCCGACCAAGAGGTGGCAGCCCACCTGGGTGAAGTGCTGTGGGCCAATGGCAAACAGCGCGAAGCGCGACAAATCTGGGAAAAATTCCTCAAGGAACAACCCGAAAGCCCCATCCTGCGCGGCACCATCAAGCGCCTGACCGGATCCGAGACCCTTTAAGCTTATGTTTTTGCGCCACGTTATTGTTTTCAGTTTTATCGCCCTGCTCGCCGGTTGCGCAGGCATCGGCAGTCGTGAATCCGTTGAAGGCCAGGGCAACCCGGCGCAATGGAAACAGCACAAAGAGCAGCTCAGCAGCATCGACGGCTGGCAGATCGACGGCAAGGTCGGGGTTCGCGCGCCGAAAGATTCCGGCAGCGGCACGTTGTTCTGGCTGCAGCGCCAGGACTATTACGATATCCGTTTGTCCGGGCCACTTGGCCGCGGTGCTGCGCGCCTGACCGGCCGGCCAGGGCAAGTGAGCCTGGAAGTGGCCAATCAAGGCCGCTATGAGGCAGCCACGCCGGAAGAACTGCTGGAACAAAAGATTGGCTGGAAGCTCCCCGTTTCGCACCTTGTGTGGTGGGTACGCGGCCTGCCTGCGCCGGACAGCAAAAGCAGGCTGAGCCTCAACGGCGACAGCCGCCTGGCCACGCTTGAGCAGGATGGCTGGCAGGTTGAATACCTCAGCTATGTGCAACAGGGCGCCTACTGGCTGCCCGAGCGCATCAAACTGCATGGCACCGACCTTGACGTCACGCTGGTGATCAAGGAATGGCAACCGCGCAAGCTGGGGCAATAACATGACCGCCACCACCTTGACACTGCCCTCCCCGGCCAAACTCAATTTGATGCTGCACATTCTGGGTCGCCGTGAAGACGGCTACCACGAGTTGCAGACGCTGTTTCAGTTTCTCGATTACGGCGATGAACTCACCTTCGCCGTGCGCGACGATGGCGTGATCCAGCTGCACACCGAATTCGAAGGCGTGCCCCACGACAGCAATCTGATCGTCAGGGCCGCGAAAAAACTTCAGGCGCAATCCGGTTGCTCCCTCGGCATCGACATCTGGATCGATAAAATTTTGCCCATGGGCGGCGGCATCGGTGGCGGCAGCTCAAATGCCGCGACCACGCTGCTCGGTTTGAATCACTTGTGGCAACTGGGCTGGGACCACGATCGCCTGGCCACGCTGGGCCTGACACTGGGCGCCGACGTGCCGGTTTTCGTGCGTGGGCACGCGGCTTTTGCCGAAGGCGTCGGGGAGAAACTCACCCCGGAATACCCCGAAGAGCCTTGGTATGTCGTGCTTGTTCCGCAAGTATCTGTAAGTACAGCAGAAATTTTTTCAGATCCACTGTTGACACGTAACTCTCCTCCCATTAAAGTGCGCCCCGTTCCCAAGGGAAACAGTCGAAATGACTGCTTACCGGTTGTAGCAAGGCGTTATCCAGAGGTACGTAACGCTTTGAATTTGTTAGGTAAATTTACCGAAGCAAAATTAACCGGAACTGGAAGTTGTGTGTTTGGGGGCTTCCCAAGCAAAGCTGAAGCTGATAAAGTCTCGGCCCTTCTTACAGAGACCCTTACAGGGTTTGTAGCAAAGGGAAGCAACGTTTCGATGTTGCATCGCAAGCTGCAAAGTCTGCTCTAAAAGGAACCGAGTACTGGGTACTCGTTGCAACAGATACAGGGGCGTCGCCAAGCGGTAAGGCAGCAGGTTTTGATCCTGCCATGCGTTGGTTCGAATCCAGCCGCCCCTGCCATTTTCTAATACTCATCCAGGTTACCCTCAGCCTCTAGGTACTGCGCGTGTCCAAGATGATGGTCTTTACGGGGAACGCCAACCCCGATCTGGCTCGACGTGTCGTACGTCAGCTGCATATCCCTCTCGGTGACATCTCTGTCGGTAAATTCTCCGACGGCGAAATTACAGCCGAGATCAATGAAAACGTCCGCGGTAAAGATGTTTTCATTATTCAGCCGACTTGCGCTCCGACCAACGATAACCTGATGGAACTCGTCGTGATGGCTGATGCCTTCCGCCGCTCCTCAGCGACTCGAATCACAGCTGTAATCCCTTACTTTGGTTATGCCCGTCAGGATCGCCGTCCGCGTTCCGCACGTGTGGCTATCAGCGCGAAAGTCGTTGCTGACATGCTGACCGTGGTAGGCATCGACCGTGTTCTCACGGTTGACCTGCACGCTGACCAAATCCAGGGGTTCTTCGATATTCCGGTAGATAACATCTACGGCTCCCCAGTATTGGTGGATGACATTGAAGACCAGCGCTTTGAAAACCTGATGATCGTGTCCCCGGACATTGGTGGCGTCGTGCGTGCACGGGCTGTTGCCAAATCCCTGGGCGTGGACCTCGGGATCATCGACAAACGCCGTGAGAAAGCCAATCACTCTGAAGTGATGCATATCATCGGTGATGTCGAAGGGCGTACCTGTATTCTGGTTGATGACATGGTCGACACCGCCGGCACCCTGTGCCACGCGGCGAAAGCCTTGAAAGAGCACGGTGCAGCAAAAGTCTTCGCCTACTGCACACACCCTGTGCTGTCGGGCCGAGCGATCGAGAACATCGAGAACTCCATGCTGGACGAACTGGTGGTGACTAACACCATCCCGTTGTCCGCAGCAGCTCAAGCCTGTTCGCGTATCCGTCAACTGGATATCGCACCGGTAGTTGCCGAAGCGGTTCGCCGCATCAGCAACGAAGAATCGATCAGCGCGATGTTCCGATAAGGGTCAAACCTTACGAAACATCCCACTGACGAAAAGCGCCCCGCCCCAGCATTCTGTTGGGGCGGGGCTTTTTTGCCCATATCGCCTTTAGCGCTGGTCGCAAACGCTGGGGCGAATGTGGTTATTTTGGAGATACAACATGAACGATTTTACTCTGAATGCTGAAGCGCGTTCCGACCTGGGGAAAGGTGCGAGCCGCCGCCTGCGTCGTCTCGCAAGCCTGGTTCCAGCTGTAGTTTACGGTGGCGACAAAGCCCCTGAATCCATCAGCATGCTGGCCAAAGAAATCGCCAAACTGCTCGAAAACGATGCGGCCTACAGCCACATCATCGAGCTGAATGTTGGTGGCAAGAAGCAGAACGTCATCATCAAGGCCCTGCAACGTCACCCAGCCAAAGGCCACGTGCTGCACGCTGACTTCGTACGCGTAGTAGCCGGTCAGAAACTGACCGCTATCGTGCCTGTGCACTTTGTTGGTGAAGAAGCTCCGGTCAAGAAAGGCGGCGAAGTTTCGCACGTTGTTGCCGAGATCGAAGTGACCTGCCTGCCGAAAGACCTGCCTGAGTTCATCGAAGTCGACCTGTCGGCTCTGGAAATCGGCGACATCGTTCACCTGTCCGACCTCAAAGCCCCTAAAGGCGTTGAGTTTGTTGCACTGGCTCACGGTGATGACAAAGCTGTTGCAAACGTTCACGCTCCACGCGTTGCACCAGAAGCTGAAGAAGGCGCTGCAGAGTAATTCACTCTGTAATGTCGGAGCTTGAGGAAACATCGCGGACCGGAACGTAGCGAGAAAGCGGGCGATAACGCGGCGTTTACTCTTGAGTAAATGATCTTTTGTTGACCGCTTTCGCCGCACACAGGTTGCGGCGATGTTATCCACAACTCCAAAGGAAGGGCCCCTGTCGTGACTGCCATTAAACTGATCGTTGGCCTGGGAAATCCAGGCGCCGAATACGAACAGACCCGGCATAACGCGGGGGCCCTTTTTGTTGAGCGTATCGCCCACGCACAAGGTGTGAACCTTGTGGCCGATCGCAAATATTTTGGCCTGACCGGGCGCTTCTCGCACCAGGGTCAGGATGTTCGTCTGCTGATTCCTACCACCTACATGAACCGCAGCGGCCAGGCTGTCGCGGCGCTTGCGGGCTTCTTCCGGATCAAACCCGAAGAAATCCTGGTGGCCCATGACGAACTGGACCTGCCACCCGGCGTTGCCAAACTCAAGTTAGGCGGCGGGCATGGCGGCCACAATGGCCTGCGCGACATCATTGCGCAGTTGGGTAATCAGAATAATTTTTACCGTCTGCGGCTCGGCATTGGCCACCCAGGCGTTGCCAGTATGGTTTCAAATTTCGTCCTGGGTCGTGCGCCACGCGCCGAACAGGAAAAACTCGATGCCAGCATCGACTTTGCCCTCGGCGTGCTGCCGGATATCTTCGCCGGTGAATGGAACCGCGCGATGAAAAACCTGCACAGCCAGAAGGCCTGACTCTTACCGAGGGGAAACACCATGGGATTCAATTGCGGCATCGTCGGCCTGCCCAACGTCGGCAAATCCACCCTGTTCAACGCCCTGACCAAGTCCGGTATTGCGGCGGAGAACTTCCCCTTCTGCACCATCGAACCCAACAGCGGTATCGTGCCGATGCCAGACCCGCGCCTGGACGCGTTGGCGGCGATCGTCAATCCCAAGCGTATCCTGCCGACCACCATGGAGTTCGTCGACATCGCGGGCCTGGTAGCCGGCGCGTCGAAAGGTGAAGGCCTGGGCAACAAGTTTTTGGCCAACATCCGTGAAACCGATGCCATCGCCCACGTGGTCCGCTGCTTTGAAGACGAGAACGTGATTCACGTCTCCAACAGCGTTGACCCGAAACGCGACATCGAGATCATCGACCTGGAACTGATCTTCGCCGACCTCGACAGCTGCGAAAAGCAACTGCAGAAAGTCGCGCGTAACGCCAAGGGCGGTGACAAGGACGCAGTGGTTCAGAAAGGCCTGCTGGAGCAACTGATCGCACACTTCACCGAAGGCAAGCCGGCACGCAGCCTGATGAAGAACATGGGCGTCGACGAGAAAGCCGTGATCAAAGGCTTCCACCTGCTGACCACCAAGCCTGTGATGTACATCGCCAACGTTGCCGAAGACGGCTTCGAGAACAACCCACTGCTCGACGTGGTCAAGGCCATCGCCGATGAAGAAGGCGCCATCGTGGTGCCGGTGTGCAACAAGATCGAAGCGGAAATCGCCGAGCTCGATGACGGCGAAGAAAAAGACATGTTCCTCGAGGCCCTGGGCCTGGAAGAGCCTGGCCTGAACCGCGTGATCCGCGCCGGCTACGAAATGCTCAACCTGCAGACCTACTTCACCGCCGGTGTTGAAGAAGTCCGCGCCTGGACCGTCAAGGTCGGTGCCACTGCACCACAGGCCGCTGGCGTGATCCACACCGACTTCGAAAAAGGCTTTATTCGCGCTGAAGTCATCGCCTACAACGACTTCATCCAGTACAAGGGTGAAGCCGGTACCAAGGAAGCCGGTAAATGGCGCCTGGAAGGCAAAGAGTACATCGTCAAGGATGGCGACGTGATGCACTTCCGTTTCAACGTCTAAGCGCCATCGCGGTTTTGCCGCCCACAAAAAAGCCGATGCACTGCATCGGCTTTTTTGTGGGCGGTTGTTTGTATTTCGACAATAGCTATCCTCTTATCTATTTGAAACCTTAAGACGTTTCCTATTTGTCGTAACAAAAACAGCCCAACAACCTCGAGTGACGTTAAGCGACAAGTTAATGACTTTTCCTACGCAAGCCTGGCTTACTCTTACCTGCATACTCGATGATAAATCTTATACTTTACGCTCTGCCCAAACACCGTCTAAATCACAGCCCTTTAATCGTAAACAATCACGCTAGTGGAGCACCCATCCGATGTCGGCCGCCGATCAAAAAGAAAGCGAAACCGATACGCCATTCATTGAAGGCTCGGATATTGAGAACACGATCAATAGCACCGCGACACTGAATGTTGACATCTTGTTGCTGGGGGAAACCGGCACTGGCAAAGATACCCTGGCACAACGAATACATCGCCTGTCCGGCCGTCGAGGTAACTTTGTTGCAGTCAATTGCGCAGCCATTCCGGAGAGCCTCGCCGAAAGCCAATTATTCGGTGTCAACAGTGGTGCTTATACCGGGGCTGTACAATCACGCGCAGGGTTTATCGAGGCGGCTCACCTGGGTACGTTATATTTGGATGAAATCGACAGCATGCCGCTTTCGCTGCAGGCCAAGCTATTGCGTATGCTCGAATCACGAGGGGTTGAACGGCTGGGCTCAACACGCTTCATCCCCGTCGACATGCGCGTCATCGCGTCCGCTCAACAATCACTGCATGACATGGTCGAGCAAGGCAGCTTCAGGCGGGACCTGTATTTTCGCCTGAACGTTATTAACATCAAGCTGCAGCCGCTGCGTGACCGACGTGAGCGTATCGTACCGTTGTTTCTGGAGATGATTAAACAAGAGGCGGAGCACTTCAACTGCACAGCCCCTCCCCCCCCAACCGAACTGCTCCAGCAGTTGTTGTGTCATACGTGGCCGGGCAATGTCCGCGAACTACGCTCCACGGCCAAGCGTTTTGTCCTTGGGCTGCCGCCTTTATCGGCATCGAATGCAGAACCGCTGGAACTGGGCCTGAAAGACCGTCTGCAGCGTATTGAGAAAACGCTCATTGAAGAGTCTTTACATCGTCACACTTACAGCGTGGATTGTGTGGCGTTGGAACTGGGGGTTGCCAAGCGCACGCTCTACTACCGAATGAAGCAACTGGGTGTTTCACTCAACGCGTGTTTACACGTTCAGGAAGCGCAATAAACGCTGAAACAAGTAGAAACAGGCCGATGGAACTGTTTCCAGAGGCATCGCCACTCAGTGTACGAGCATCGATTATCAAATAACGATGTAGCACGATTAATCGAATGACTCATGACGAATACTCAACTATCCGATAGACAACCCAAAGGTGAAATCATGACATCTCCAATCGGCAGCGGTGGCGGTATTACCAGCAAAGAGCTTTTTGATCAAATGAAAACGCTCACTGAGCAAAAAAGCGCAGAAACGCTCGAGATGGCAAAGCTCGATAAAGATGCTTCGATTGCCAACAAGTGGAGCCAGGTAATTAACAAAGTACAATAAGCAACACAGGCTTTCTCTAGTGTATTAAATAGAGAAAGCCTGTCTATTTTCCTGAGGGTGGTTTATATGCGCACAACGCTTGAAAAAGAGCGGGAAACCTATTCAGGTGCCCCTGCGTTTCCCATCGAAAAAAGCAGTGATAGCGCCCACGACGCGCATTTCTTCAGTGCAGCACTGGAGCAGAACAATCCCTATCCGTCGGCCCCCCCCGCCCCAGGAAACAGTCGGTCGCTGGTGAGCCAATCCGAGCGGTTGAAATCCAACAACGAAAAAATCCCCAAGCTCCTGCGTGAATATACCAAGACCCAAAACGAGCTGAAAATGGCGGACGCCACACAGACCATTATTGAATCAAAAGAAATCCTCAACATCGGCGTCAAGGTAATAAAACACTGCACTTCGTTTGTTGAGAAAACCACTAACCTGCAATAGGTGAACCATGCGCCGCTGCCGCTTTATTCTCTTATGGCTGACCCTCTTATCGGTGCTGAGCGGATGCGGTGAAAGCGTCGAACTGCACCGCAAGTTATCCGAGCAGGAAGCCAATGAGGTAATCGCTGAATTGGCAGACAAGCACATTCGGGCACAAAAACAGCTGGAGAAAGACGGCGTGGTCGTTCGCGTGCGCACAGATGATATTGCTGCCGCGGTCCACACGCTTGCCGCCGCCGGGTTACCAAAGACTGCGCGCTCTACGCTGGGCGACGTGTTTCGCAAGGAAGGTGTCATCTCGACACCGCTTGAGGAACGGGCGCGCTATATCTATGCCTTGTCTCAGGAGCTGGAAGCGACCTTGTCCAATATCGATGGGGTTCTTGTCGCCAGGGTACACGTCGTACTGCCCGAGCGGGTCGCACCGGGAGAGCCGGTACAGCCGGCCTCGGCATCGGTCTTCATCAAGCATGATCCACGGCTGGAACCCGACAGTTTGCTGCCGCGCATTCGGCGGATGGTCGCCAGTAGCATACCGGGCATGACAACAGCCGTTGCAAACCCGCAAAAACTGACCGTGATCTTCGTACCGGCTACCGCCTACAAGGAAAAGCAGCAACTCGCCTACTTCGGGCCGTTTCTGATTAAGCCCGGTGACCTCGCTTTTTGGCAGACCATGGTGACATTGTTCTTTATCGTCCTGTTAGTGGGGTGCGCTGCAGCGGGGTTCTGGGTGAAAAAGGCGCGCGGCGCCCAACAAGCCGAGCCGAACGCGAATGACGCATGACAGCCTCAGTTGGGCCAAGTGGTGGGCCTGCCCTTGGCTCGATTCGCCCCATGACTGGCCGCCTTTCGTCCCTTCATTGCCCTATTCGAAAACACTCTGCCAGAGCCAGCACGCGGCAATGGCAACGGCGTTGGGAATTGACCCATGCCTGCCTGTCGAACCGTCTCCAGCACTGTTGCAGTTGGTACTTGAACCTGAACAACGCAGAGACCTCATCCTCACGCTGGTCGGCGGTGTTTACCAGATCAAGAACCGCACGCCATTGAGCCAAGACCTGCAACTCTGGTGTGTACGTCTTTCCAAGGCACTGCTGCCCAACACCCTGCAAATCAACACTGAAGACCCCCTGCACTATCTACGCGCCTGGGTAGAACCCTCTGTGTGGCAGCGGCTGCGGTTGAGCTTTGACCGCCATCGGGTGCTCGCCCTAGAGAAGAACCCTCGACTGATCGATGCCCACGACAAGCTTGAAACTATTTGGAAGGCCGCAATATGGCGCACCGGCGCGTCAAACAACGAGCCGGTGTTTTCCTTCGCCGAGGAGGCCCAGGACGATGCTGTGCAAACGCACGATTGAGCTACGCAAGCCGCTTCCTTCACGGACCTGCTCGCTGATTCCCTTGGAAACGTTGGCGGACTGCGCCCGCGACACCGAATTGTTAAACAGTGCCCAGGTTCAGGCAGATGAAATCCTGCGCCAGACCTATGTGCAACGCGACCAATTGCTGCTGCAGGCTCAACATGAGTTCTGGCAACGCGCCAATCGCCAATTGCATCTGTGGCACACGCAGCAGCAAGCGGTCCTCGATAACATCGAACGCATCGCCACATCAGTCACCCACAGTGCCATTCGCAGCTTGCTCGAGGACACAACGCCCACTCAACGGGTGTCTGCCATGCTCAAGCAAATGCTCGCAGCCCAGGCCCCGGCGATCCGCGCAAAGTTGGTCTGCAATCCGCAGGATCAGGCGGATGTAGAACATTGGCTGGATCAACATACCGAAGCGCCCTGGCGCCTGCTGTGTGACGAGTCTGTTCAGCCACAGATGTTGATCCTGGAGGCAGAGGAAGGCAGCTTTCGTATCGACTGGGCCTCTTCGATCAATGCCCTGTTGGTGTCTCACACAGACTTTGTTTCAGAGGATTAACTTCTCAACCGGCCTGCTGCATTTTTTATCCAGATATTTAAAAAATCGTGGAACGGATCCCAAATGCAAACCACATAAAAAATACACGTTCAACGGAGATCAGCATATGAAACTCGACGCACGCGAGGGCGGGCAAATCTTCAGGGATTTAAGCAAAAACAACCGGCAGTTCGAACAACTCGGTCAGGGCATCCCTGATGAAATAACCTCGAAAGAGTTTTCATCACTGCTGGGTGAACACTTCAGGCTGAAACAAAACTTGATGCTACAGACGACTGCCGCCGGAGCGGTTCTCGGCCACCGAGCCGAGATGGGAAAAATCATTTTCAATGGGACCTGAGTGTTTCAGCGCGCGGCTCACTCAGTGGCTGGCGGGGGTAGAGCAAGAAATCACGCTGCTGGAGGGCGACGACGCCATAACCCTGCGTCGTTACCCGCAGTGTTTTTTGCTCAGCGCTCAACTTACCCATCAGCCAAAGCACGCACAAACAACAATGGAAACCTGGCTACAACTGGGTGGAGCAAGCCTGCCGTACTTTCAGGGAGCGCTTTCAGTCGAGCCCTCCACGGGGCAGCTCTGGCTACTTCAATGCGTCACGCAGGAAGACCATCAGGCCGTTCTGTTTAACCAACTCGAATCCCTTCTCAATCAGCGCGACACCTGGCGTTCCACGGCCAAGCGGCTGGCCAGAACGCCCAAAAAATGTGGGCCAACTCCACTGCGTGCGCAGTTTTATTAACTAGAGAATCCTATATGAACACCCTCATTTACAAGCGTTTACGCTTGTCTATCAGCTCGCCCTGTGCGCGTTTTAAACACGCCGACTGGCGTATTCCAATAGTTCTGATGTGCCTGCTGATACCTCTGCAAAGCCCCCTTGCCGCCATTCCAGCGGAATGGAAAAACACGGCGTATGCCTACGAAACCCAGTACAAGCCTGTACGCGAAGTGCTCGAAGACTTCGCCCAGACCTTCGGCACCCAACTGCAAATCGAGGGCCTGCTGGAGGGCGTGGTCAATGGCAAAATACGCGCTAATACTCCCCAGTCCATGCTCGACAGGCTGGGGGTCGAACACCGCTTCCAGTGGTACCTGTACAACAACACCCTGTACATCAGCACGCTGGATCAGCAAGAGTCTGCGCGGCTGGAAGTTTCGTCGGAAACGATCGCAGACCTTAAAAAGGCCCTGACCGATATCGGCCTGCTCGACAGCCGATTTGGCTGGGGTGAATTGCCGGACGATGGGGTTGTACTCGTCTCCGGTCCTAAACGCTATATCGAGCAGATCAAACAGTTCAGCAGCCAACGCAGATCTCCGGATGAAAAACAGAGCGTGCTGACTTACCCGCTCAAGTACGCCAACGCGGCGGACCGGATCATCGATTATCGCGGAGAGAAGCTGACCATCGCGGGCGTGGCCAGCGTGCTGCGTGGGTTACTGGAGCCGCGCTCCACCTCCACAGTCGCCAATGCCACCCAATCTTCCGGCGCTTCTTCACCGTCGGCCCTGATTACGCCCAACGTCCCGCGGTTGAACAACCCTCTGCTGGAGCAGATGCTCGCCAACCCCACGAATGCAGGAGGGCTGTCGACGGGCGCCTCACTCGGCCCTCGCGCCCCACGCGCAACCAGCCGAATCCGGGTCGAAGCCGACGTGCGTAATAACGCGATTCTGATCTACGACCTGCCTGAGCGCCAAACGATGTACCGCGAGTTGATCACCCAACTCGACGTTGCACGCAAGCTGGTGGAGATAGACGCCATCATCCTCGACATCGAACGCACAAAGTTGCAAGAGTTCGGGGTTGAATGGGGCTTTCAAAACAGCCGCTGGCGCGGCGGCGTCAACGTGGCACCGGGCACGACTTCTCAGTTGTCGATTGGCAACCCCGGGCGCTTCTACGCTCACATACGTGCCCTGGAGTCCCAAGGGCTGGCAACCCTGGTCTCCAACCCTTCCGTGCTCACCCTGGAGAACCAGCCGGCGGTCATCGATTTCAACCGCACGCGATACCTGAAGGCCGGCAGAGACTACGCAACCATTCTACCCGTGACCGTCGGCACCAGCTTTCAGGTGGTGCCACGGGTGATCACCAGCCGTGGTGGCCACCAGATCCATTTGGTGGTGGATATTGAAGACGGTAACTTCGACGAACTCAACCTACAGCCCGATGACCTCGATGTTCGCCGTGGCAAGGTGAGCACCCAGGCGGTAATGGCGGAAAAGCGCTCATTGGTGGTCGGTGGTTTCCATGTCACAGACAACAAGGACAAACAAAGCAAAGTACCGCTCCTGGGCGATATTCCTTTGCTGGGCAAGGCATTGTTCTCCTCGACTGAACGACAGAACAGTCGACGCGAGCGACTGTTCATCCTCACCCCACGGGTCATCGGCGACCAATCTGACCCTTCGCGTTACTTGCCCCAGGAGGACCAGGCCCAATTGCAGGCTGCCCTCAAGCCTCTGGCGCGCCGGCAAGCCGCCCATCAGCCGCCCATAAACCGAAGCGATATCACCAGTACCCTGGCGCACCTGGTCAGCGGCGAAGTCCCAGACGGTTTCAAGGCAGGGCCAATGCCCCTGCAACTGGACACGTTGTGCGCCACGCGCGATCTGTTGGCGCTCAACAGCGAGCGCAGCCAGTGGTATACCGGCGCGCAGTTCAATGTGGCGGTGGTGGTCGTGCGCAACCAGATCAAACGCAACGTGCGCATCGATGAAAAAGAATGCAGCAACTCACAAACGCTGGCGGTCAGTGTCTGGCCACGCGCCTGGCTTAAACCGGGTGAAGAAGCTGAAGTGTTTATCGCCATGCGGCCCGTTGTGAAAGATGAACACATCGGCGTACCCCGCCCTTCCCTTCTCACCGCCCCCTTGAAGACCACGCCATGAAGCACGGACTCTTGAGTATTATCTTGATCGGCGCAGCAATGATCGCCGCCGGCTGTACGCCAACCTGCAAGGGCGACTCCTGCACGCGCCCGCAATCGAGCAGTGACAAAATGGTGGTCTGGTGGCCACCAGAGATGCGCGTAGACTCCGGCCCCTCTGGGGAGCGGGCAGACTACCAGACCATTTCCCTGGAACGATGAGCCTCACGACACAGCCTGACGATGCATTGCATCGTCAGGTTTTTTTGGCCGACGTGCGCAGAGGCGTTGCCGCCCACCTGCAACTCCTCCCAGGTATCCACCTGTGTACGCTGCAAGCCGGCACCCGCCCGGGGTTGGCCTTGCACATCGCGCGCGAAGCATTGCAAGCCGGGCAGGTGCAGCGGGCACTGGAGCGACGTTTTGAACAAGCAGTGAGGTACGACGGTTGCTTTGTCTATCTCGACGCCCAAGGGACCCTGGTCATCTGGCGCTCGCTGCCTACGCACCACAACGCGCTTGATAGTGCCGTCAGCCGCTTGCTTTCACTGGCCAACCTTGATGCATTGGATGCCCGCGCCACGCGTTGATCAGCGTTGTTCCAGCTCAGGCAACTCCAGGGTTTCGCGCTTGGCTTCATCATCCAACTCACGCAAGGTGCGGTAGATCAGCGCGACCGCCTGCAGGGTTTCACGAGGGATACTGGCGCCCAGCTTATTGGTGTAGAGCGTGCGGGCCAGCCATACACACTGAATGACCGGCACGTCAGCCGCTTTAGCCCTTTTGATCAGTGCACGCGCGTCGGCATCCGTGCCTTTGTCCACCAGCAACGGCAGCGGTGTCTTGCCGGGGCGGTAATACAACGCGACGGCAAAGTGCGTCGGGTTGACGACCAACATGTCGGACTCTTCCAGCTTGGGCAACTTGACCTTTGGCTCCTCCTGAGCCAATTGCTGCGCCAGCGACCGTCGCTGGCCCTTCACATGGGGGTCGCCTTCCATGTCCTTGTATTCCTTGACCACCTCGACCTGGGTCATGCGCATGCGCTTGGCAAAGAAGTGCTTCTGCAGCGTCAGGTCGAGAAGTGCCAACACCAGCAACAGGCCCAGGCACACATGCAACAGGTAACGAAACAGATCAATCAGCGCCAGGATATAACTGGACAGGTCGCTGTTGGCCAAGTTGATCAAGGCCCCAAGGGAAGGACCGATCACCGCATACAACACCACGCCTAACAACACCGCCTTGGCAACCCCCATCAGCAGGTTCATCAGCGACTGGGCGGAGAACATCTGTTTGAGCTGACTAAGGGGGTTGAGGCGCTTGAAATCCAACTTCAGGATTTCCGGCGCGAACAGCAAGCCGAACTGCATCCAGCTACTGAGCAGCTTGACGGCGATTGCCACTGAAGCCATCAGCAACGCAAAGGAAAAAAACACCACCATGGCGTCGAGCAGCACCTCCTCCAAGGCTGACACAAAGGGTCGGCTGATGCGGGATATCGGCAGCAGCATCATTTCCTGAAACCGCTGCAGGCTGCGGTCAGCGGTCCATAGCGCGATCTCGCTGATAGCTGTCAGCACCAGAAGCTTGCCGACATCCTGGCTTTGGGCAACCTGGCCTTTCTTGCGTTGATCACGCAGTTTCTTGGCACTGGCCGGGTGTTTTTTCTCACCGGAATCACTCATGGCATCGCCACCTTGAACATCAGCCCCAGGGCGTGCTTGAGCTCGCCCAGCAGGCTTAAGCGGCCGACGATCAGGTCCTGCAACAGTTCAAAATACAACAGCAAAATACCAATACCCGCCAGGCACTTGACCGGTGGGGCCAGCGTACTCACCTGCAGCTGCGGGCTATAAAGTCCTAACAGGGCAACGCCAAACTCCAACAACAGCAGCACCGCGATAAAAGGTGCGGCGTAGAGCATCATGTGGGTGAACGTGTCGCCGAGCAGGTTGAGAAACACGCCAAACCCATTGGCGTGCGGAAGTGGAAACCAAACGGTAGGCGGCCAGACCGAGTAGCTGTCCCAGATCACCTGCGTCAGTGCTCCAAGCCCCAGGGTGGCCATCAACAAAAAAATCGCCAGCTCCTTGAACAGATGCCCGATGGGTGTGGCATCCGGGCCAAGCGAAGGGTTGAGCTGGCCACCCGCCAAGGCTCCCCGCTGGTTATCCAGCAGCGCCCCCACCGCCTCGAACATCCAGAACGGCATCGACAGTAATACGCCCAGCAAGGTCCCCAGGGCCGCCTCCTTGAGCACCAACGCGCTGAGCATCAGCGTAGAGAATTCCTGGTCGGCGAAGGTGGCATATATACCCGGTGCAGGCAGCAGTGCCAGTACTGCCACAATGGCGTGGCGCGGCATCCCGCGGATATGTTGAAAACAAAACGCCGCGACCAGAAAGGCACAAGGGTAGATTCGCGCCATGCCAATCAACAGGCTGGGCAGGTAATCAAGATACTGCAGCACAGGCAAGACCTCAGTTCAGCGCAGAGCGAGAGATCATGTCGAATGTCAGATTGATCAGCTGAATCAACTCCACACCGATCCAACGCCCCGTCATGACCAGCGTGACACCCACTGCCACCAGCTTTATGCCAAACGGCAAGGTCTGGTCCTGTACCTGCATCAGCGCCTGTACAAGGGAGGTCAATACGCCGACCACCACCGCCACAATCAACGGCGGTGCCGACAACACCACGACCAGCAGCATGCCCTGCTTGAACAGCACGATCGGTTCCATACGCCACTCAGAGATAAGAAAAGAAGAGGCTGTCGAGCAGCCGTGACCACCCGGAAACCATCACGAACAACAACAGTTTGAGCGGCAAGGAAATGGTCATCGGCGAGACCATTTGCATGCCCAATGCCAGTAGCAAATTGGAGACAATCAGGTCGATCACAATGAACGGAATGTAGATGAGGAAGCCGATCTCGAACCCCGCCTGCAATTGCGACAGCACAAAGGCAGGCACCAACAGAATCAAGTCTTCTCGCTGGACTTCCTGCGCCATGGCTGCCGGCCACAGGCGCCCGGTGTTTTCCAGCAAGTGCGTCAACACATCCGGGTCAATATTGCGCAGCATGAATGCACGCAAGGGTTTGATTGCCTCACCGCCGGTGTGCAGAGCCATCTGCACACTGCTCAAATCCAGCGGCGAAACCTTGACGCTCTCGGCGATCTCGTAACCCACAGGCGCCATGATAAACAGCGTCGCCGCCAGCGCGATGCCATTGATAGCCATGCTGGGAGGCACTTGCTGCACGCCGATAGCGTTGCGGGTGATCATCAGTACAATGACAATCTTCAAGAACGCCGTACACACGATCAGCAGCATGGGCATCAGCGACAATGCCCCCAGGAACAGCGCAAGTACGAAGGGATCTATGCCCTGAATACTCATCGAGAAAAAACCACTCGCGTCACTTGCAGGCCCAAGCGCCCATCCACTTCCACCAACTGCCCCTGGCCGATCGGCCGATCACCGTAGTACAGGCCGGCCATTCCCGGCGCATAACCGGTAATACCCAATACTGAACCCTCAACCAGGTTGCGCAGTTCGCCCAGGGTCAGGTTCAGCACACCGCAACGCACGCTCAGCGACATGCTCAGCTCATCGAACGGTTCATGCCCGAACACTTCCATCACTGGTTCGTCTTCCGGCTCAGCGTAATAGGCTGCTGAAAAGTCCTCGTCCACACTCGTGTCCTCTATAGAAGTCAGGGTCAGGCACAGCGGCCCGGTGTCGTCGTCAATGCAGCCATGAAGGCGCTGCCTGCCAACCTGCACGTAGCCATTGCCCTGGGGTTGAAAAAAAGCCTGCTCAAGCACCAACACATCGCCAGCCCGCAGGTTGCGCACTTGTGCCAGCGGTAACTGCACGCGCCCAAGGGGCACGGTAATGGCCAGCTTGAACGACGCCGGCATCGGCGCGGCGATAGAGCGCCAAGGTGCGGCATCGCACAACGCTAGAAAGCTCTGGTGAGCCAGCCACACATAACCTACGACCCGAGAGGCCCCCAACGTCACGCTCAACCTGCAGCCGAAACCTGCGGGACGCGCAGTCACCAGCAATCGCATATAGCCAAACAGCGCTTTGACTTGGGGACTGAGGTGCTGCTCAAACAGCGGCCAGAACCAAGAATGTGGATCGTTTCCTGCCTTGGCCAATGGCACAGGGCATTCGCCCAGCAGGCTCAACAGCGGCCCCGCTTCAGCGAGCGCCAATACACCGAGGGCGGTTTCGAAGCACAACGCCTCGCCGCCAACAGGGGCACGCCCGGGTTCAATGAGCAGTTCACCCTCTTGCCCGGCAACCTTAAACGGCAAGCGCAGCCCACGACCCAGCCTGCGGCGCGCAGCGACCGTGCTGTGCTTGACCACAGGCAATGTCAAAAAGGGCACCTTCATCATGAACGGGTACCTGGCAGGTAGAACTTGACCGGCTGCCCCAAGGCTTGCGTGCATCGTTCCTGGCATTGCTGCCGCACGCCACGCAGCCAACGGTTGGTTGCCTCTTCCTCTGCGTCCAGTTCAATGGCCCAGGTGTTCTGCTCACGGTGTACAAGTGCGTTAACCCGCCCCAGGCGCGGCATGCACAGCACAAACTGCAGCGGCCACTGCCCACCGGCCTGTATAGGCGCCACCAATTGTTCGACCAACATATCGGCCCTGGCCGCCTCGACTGAGGCCTTGATGTCCATGCGCGAATGTCCGAAACGTTTCTCTGCAGCACCGCCTGCAAGCAGATAAGCAAACAGTCGCCCTTGCTCCACGGGAACGTAGGCCGCCACGGAGGGTTCGCGCTCCTCCCGGAGTTCGCGCATGCGTCGCTGCTCAGGAGCGGCATTTGAAACCTGTTTCATATCGATTCCTGAGCGAGCAATTTGGACAGTTCCTGAAGTTTTTCCACCTGGCGCAAACACTCCGTGGCGTACTTCTGGGCACTGCCAACCTCTATTTCCTTTTCCGTGTGCTGCGCTCGCAGTGCTTGCACCTGGCCTTCGTCCCGCAGGGTGCTTGCCGACAATGAACGTTCTTGTAACCCCCAGGACTTCAGCGCTTTGAGCGTCAGCACCTGGCCCTGATGCTGGCTGAGCAACTGCGCACTTTGCCGAGCCTCCTCCTGGCGGGTTTGCTCAAGGGTTTGCTGGGCATCCTGGATATGTGCCTGCAGGGTTTGCCGTGCTCGCTTGGCCTCACGCAATGCACGCTCAGCGCGGTCGGCCCGATGACGGCGCAGGCGCCGCAGGGTCTCGATTTCAGCCATCGACACGTCAGAATGGGACATAGGCCGTCAGCTCCTTGAGTTGCTCCAGTGTTTCCGCCATTGGCGAGGGTTCACGCAAGTCCTGGCGCAGAAAACTGTCCACTGCGCTGCGACTGTCTACCGCCAAGTCGGTCAATACATCGCTACCCGGCTGGTACTCGCCCAGCTTGAGCATCAGCTCGATCTGCTGGTACGCCGACAACAGCCGACGTAACGCCGTGCCGGCCTGGATATCCCCAGGCTCGGCGACGTTGCTCAAGATCCTCGAAAGGCTGGCCAATACGTCCACCGCCGGATAGTGCCCACGCTCGGCCAGCTTGCGAGACAGCACGATATGGCCGTCGAGCAGCGAGCGAACTTCATCGGCCACCGGGTCGCTCATGGAGTCCTGCTCGATCAGCACCGTGTAGATCGCCGTGATCACGCCTTCGCGCGTCAACCCGGCACGCTCGACCAACCGCGGCAGCAGGCTGTATACCGAAGGTGGTAGGCCACCACGGCCCAGAGGCTCGCCGGCGGCGAGGCCAATTTCTCGCTGGGCCCTGGCGAACCGTGTGAGGGAATCGATCAAAAGCAGCACGCGCTTGCCCTTGCTTCGGAAGCCTTCGGCCAAGGCTGTCGCCGTGAAGGCTGCGCGTGCCCGCTCCATGCTCGAACGATCAGAGGTGGCACACACCAACACCGCTTTGGCGCGCAGCTGATCATCGAGTTCATGATCAAGAAACTCGCGCAGCTCTCGGCCTCGCTCGCCGATCAGGCCGAACACAATCACGTCACACTCAACGTTGCGGGCTATCTCCGCCAGCAATGTGGTCTTGCCGCAGCCGGCCCCGGCAAACAGGCCGACACGCTGCCCCTCCCCCAGCGTCAACAGCCCATCGATCGAACGCACGCCGGTGGCCAGCGCGCGGTTGATTCGCGGCCTATCGGTGGGCAAAGGCGCTTCGCACAACACAGCGCTGGTATCCGGTGAGTCGACCAGTGCAAAAGCGCTGGCGCCTTCGCCGGTAATTGGCCGCCCAAATCCATCCAGTACCTGGCCCAGCAGCTTCTCGCTGACCTGTACCTGATGGGATATGCCCAGGCGCTCTACGCTGGCCCCCACACGCACACCTTCCAGGTTACCCAGCGCACTGAGCACGGCATCCTGCTGGTCGAAACCAATAATTTCGGCGAGCATGTAATCGCCTTGTTTTTCCACCTGGCACAAGTCACCTATACGTGCCTGAGGCAGCCGACATTGCAGTAACATGCCGTTCACACGTTGCACACGCCCGCGCATTGTCACCGGAGCAAAACCTGCCAACGTCTGGGTCTGGTGCCGCTGCCAAGTGTCGAGACGCGCCTGCAAATCCTTAATCACCAGCGCACCTCATAACGCTGCGCGCCTTCGAAAACCACCTTGCTGTTGTCAATCATCACCAGGCGCAAGTCGTCCACTTGGTCCCCCACAAACAGTCGGGTTCCGTCCTCCAGCACAACGTGACCGTTCGCCCCTCCGATAATCTGAACGATCTTGAACGGCAACTCATTGTTACGCGCACGCACCCGGCTGATCACCGGCACAACGCTGTCGAACTGCTCACCAAAGCGGTCGAGCATGCGCGTCACCAACGCCAGATCCTCCTCGGAAACATCGCCGTTGAGTGCAACCTGGCCATTGATGACCTGCAAACTGACCCGCTGGCTCAAATCACGCTCACTGAGCATATTCAGCAACTGCTGGCGCACCTCGAATGGCGAGGCCAGCTCGACTCTGTGGGGCACTGCCGGCATCAACGAGGCCTGGGGATCACGCTCGCCCGTGGAGGCAATACCCACCACCATGAGGATGACGGCAACCACCAGCACCACACTGATCAGGCGCTTTTGCTGCGAGTGTCCCAACGACGACAACGTCAACGGCGGGGACGTTTTCCTGGCCGTCACCTTGGCCGAAACCTTGGCCGGTGTGGCCGGGGCGGGTGCTTCGGGCCAGGGCTGATCCGCCACGGCGACATACAACCGTATGGCGCCCACGCCAAACTGTTCGCCCAGCGCCAGATTCGTGATCTGTGCCACTACCTGCTCTTTCGCATCCTGCAACAGCCCTGCCTGGGCCTGCACCGACCAACTGGATCCGACCAGCCGCAACAACGCATGCTGCTCGGCGATCCCCGGATCGCTGAGCACCAAGTCAGCCTCTGCATGAGCACCAATGCTCCACTGTTCACCAAACAGCGGCAGCGCAGCCCCTTGGTGCAGGCCATCGAGAACACGCAGCTCAAACATCATTGAGCGCTCTCCTGTGCAGAAACTGGCGCACTTCTCATGCCGCAGTACCACGCATCAGGTCAGTCTGACCGAGGTCAAAACGCCCCAACACTTTTACCTTTGAGGTGCTCCCCAATTCGGCAAAAGACATCACAGGTACATGGTTGAATTCTTCAAGCAAAAGAGTGCGCAAAGGGCTGCGTAAATCCTGTGCAACCAACATCACGCTTTTGCTTTTTGGCCGGGCCACGAAGGCTTGGTTGAGCAGGTTGATCAGTGAAGCACTGCTGTCATTATCAAGGGCGAAAAACACCCCGGTCTGGGTCTGGCGCAGCGATTCGCGCAGCACGTTTTCGGTCTGTGGGGACAGCAACCAGGCATGCAGGCCGTCGGCCTCACTGTATTGGTGAAAAATCTGCGCTTTAAGCGCAATGCGCGCGTAGTCCGCCAACGCGTCCGGCTCTCGCTCATGCTGGCCGTATTCAATCAGCGACTCGACGATCAGCCTCACAGCACGCAGCGGTACGCCTTCGCCTGCCAGGCGTTGCAGGACTGCCGAGAAACGCGACAGCGGCATGATTCGCTGCAGCTCCTGTACCAATTCCGGCTGGTTATGCTCAAGCCAACTGAGGATCGACTTACTCTCCTGGATTCCCAGAAACTGGGGGCCGGACAGCATCATCGCTTGCTTCATGCGTTCGACGATCAAGCTCGTCGCACTGAAGCGCTCCAGCAGGGGGTCATCGAGCAAAGGATCATCCTGCGCCAACCACACCCAATCTTGCTCATCGCGTTCAGCCAGGCCTGGTATTGCGTGCTCAGGCACCTGTGCCAAGGCTTTACGCTCTACGGCCACATTGGTGACAACCGAGGCCTTGATCATCGGCACCTCGTGTACGCAGAAGCGCATTTCGTCGTCCGCCAACGAGTCGTTGAGTTCGACTTCAAACGGCGGCAGCGTGAGCCCGATATTCGCAACGAGTGCATTACGCGTCTGACGAAGGCCATGAACCAGCTCGATCACCTCAGGCGTTCCGCGCAAGACGGGAGAAAATTGCAAGAGATAGGGGCGCGACGGGTCAAACCCGCGCAAGTCCTCGTCACCGTTTTCTTCCGGGCGCACGGCCTGCGTGGCCTCGGCCTCGGGCGCCTCTTGCCGTTGACGTTGGCGCGCAAGGTAATAGCCCAGGGAGCCGGTCATCAGTGAGATAAGAATAAATACCAGGGTCGGCATGCCGGGCAACGCCGCAAACGCGAGCATGCCCACTGACGCAATCATCCAGCTCTTGGGTTCGCTGGTCATCTGACGGGCAATTTCTGCGCCCATGTTAGTCACGCCCCGGCGCCCATCCGGTGCGGCGCGGGTGATGATCATGCCCGCCGTCAGCGAGATCAGCAGCGCAGGGATTTGCGCAATCAAACCATCACCGATGGTCAGCACCGAATACAACGCAATGGATTCGCTGGCGCTCATGCCATGCTGGAACATACCCGTGGAAAAACCGCCCAACAGGTTGATCAGCACGATCACCAGGCCTGCAACAGCGTCACCCTTGACGAACTTCATGGCGCCGTCCATGGCCCCGAACAACTGACTCTCGCGGGACAACTGGTCACGCTTGTCCCGCGCCTGATTGCCGTCGATCAGTCCCGCACGCAAGTCGCTGTCGATGGACATCTGCTTGCCGGGCATCGCGTCCAGGCTGAAGCGTGCGGCCACTTCGGCAACCCGCTCCGAGCCCTTGGTGATGACCAGGAAGTTGACCAGGGTGAGGATCATGAAGATCACCAACCCTACCGCCAGGTTGCCACCGACCACAAAGTTGCCGAACGCCTCGACGATGTCGCCGGCGTCCTGCTCCAGCAGGATCAAACGCGTGGTCGCGATAGACAGTGCCAGGCGAAACATCGTGGTCAACAGCAGGATCGAGGGGAACGACGAAAACGCCAAAGGCCCGGGCAGGTACAACGCCAGCACGATCAACAAGCAGGCAATACAGATATTGAGCGCAATGAGGATGTCCACCAGCCAGGTCGGCAGCGGCACGATGAAAATAAAGACGATGGCCAGTACCACCACAGCACCAAGGACTTCCGCACGTTGTGCAACCTTGAGCAGCCAGTGGTTGATAAACGCCAGCACCGTCACATCAACGCCCTCGGCTCAATCTGGCCCTTCTCCAGGCGCGTGAACTCATCCATCACCAGCAGGAAGTTATGCAAAGCCTCCTCGCGCCCCCGAGAGTCGCGCCATAAGGCCGCAGGCAAACCTTTGATCACGGGATAGAGCGCATTGAGAGAGGCCAGTTGGCGGGCCGCCGCATCCCCAGCCAATTCATCCGCCAGCAGTTGAACCTCGGAGGGGGCAATGCCATTGCCGGCATAACCCAACAGACGCTGCAACAGGTCAACGGCGTCGTGCTCAACGTTCAGACGCTGAATCAGGTCCTGGCAATTGGACAGTACCCCGCCCAATTGACCGCAGCTCTGTAACCCCAACAAAAGCGTGCGCAATTTGGCGGTGGGAATCGATGAGACGTACGCCGCAATATCATCCGCCAGGGCCCGGCGCATGAGGTTGAGCCCGACCGTAAACTGCTCGCCACCGTACTCTTTCAAAAGCGCCTGCATCATGCTGGCCAGGGATTGGCGCACGACCACATTGGCGTAGTAGAGCGTACGTATCGCCTGGCATTGCGCCGGATCGTCACTGCCTGACTGCAACGCCAGGGCAATATTAAGGCCCGCCTGTATTTCCCTCTTGTACTGAATCTCCAGCCTCGCCAGCGCTGCCCGAGCCAGCGCTGCCTCGCTCTTGACTTGCGCATCACGCGTCAACGCAGATTGTGTCTGGCGCACCTGCGCCTCGGCCTGCGCCGTAAGCTGACGAAGCACGACATAGGTACGTGCAGGGTCTCCACCCGTGAGGTCCACCAATTTTTCGAGACTAAGCTGGCGCTCCAGATACTGCCTGGCCACGATGACCATCTTTGCCAGGCTTTTCTGGGCGGGATGGCCCAGTCGATCATACAACTGCGCGAGCTGCTCGACCGGCGTGACAGGCCCCCCAATGGCACGTCGGGTCAACGCAGTGCCATGGGCCGCAGCTTCCTGGCTGAAGATGCCCGCGAGCGCATCAAAACCTGGCGCGGCATCCTGCGATGGGGTCGTGGCGACCTTCTCTGAAACGGATGGGTCCAAGCGCTGGATTCTGTGCAGATCGGGGTTGAATTCGACTTTCATGGGCATGCCAGGACAGGGAGTTTGTGTCTCTATGTGGCAACCCGGTGCCATACGGTTCCATAAAAACCACCCACACTCCCCGCTTTGAAAATACCTGCACAAAACCGCCAATCGTTTTGCAAGTACCTGCGCAAAATCACACCATTTCAATTTATTTATATATATAAATCAGCAAGTTATAAGATTTTTTTGTTTGGCACAGCCAGTGCTAAAGGGGTTCCCGTCGAAATTATTTCGATAGCGTCTACCCTGAGGAAAAAATCGTGAATATTCCTATTGAAGCTTTAGCGCAGCTCGTTGGCGACTCGCCTCAATTCATGCTCCAACTGACGGACGACCAGCAAAAAAAACTCCGGCGTTTTATTCATAAACGCGTACTCAATCCCGAAGACGCCGACGACATCCTGCAACTGACCTACCTGGAGGCATGGCGTAACAGAGAGCGGTTCAGTGGCCAGGCTACCCTCAGTACCTGGATGTGCGGCATTGCGCAGAACCTGGTCCGCAACCATTTCCGGCGCCTGTATGCCAAACCGGTGCATTGCGAGTTCGATGAATCGCTGTGGCACGGCCAGGAAGAAAACAAGAATCTGGATTGGGAATTCGAGGTCAACCGCCGGCTGGAAAAAACCTTGAACGCCATCGATCATTTGCCGGCTGAGATGCGCAAGACGTTATATGCCTCCCTGGAAACCGATGGCAGTTACCAGGACACCGCCGACGTGCTGGACATCCCCATCGGTACCGTTCGCTCACGTCTGTCACGGGCGCGCGAACACCTGAAGCGCGTCACCCACACACCGCAGCATCCGTAAGCAAGCCCTGGGGGGCAAGCGTTGGGCGGCAGGGATATCTGCCCAACCGAATGACGCTTTACCGTGCGCAGAACAGGATCACAAGCCGCGCCGAATGGCACCTTGGGGATCATCGTCAAAGTGTTTACAGCGCCACACCCTTGCGATCAAGCGTTGAATACCGTCAGCAGAACACCGCAAAACTCATGTGGGATCTTCGTGGCTGAAATACCCGTATCCGCCACACCACTCGTCGCCGTTTGGCCTTATTCTGTTTAAACAGTTGAAAGCGTAGATAAATTTTTAAAATAAACGCTTGACGCATATGCGTTCTACGCGAATAATGCGCGCCACTTGGCTACGTAGCTCAGTTGGTTAGAGCATAGCATTCATAATGCTGGGGTCCGGGGTTCAAGTCCCTGCGTAGCCACCAAGTACTAAAAACGGCTTACCGAAAGGTAGGCCGTTTTTTTATGCCTGCACAAAAGTGCTCGGGCATACTCTCTGCGATTAACACCCCAAAATGCTGCTTTGAGTGCCATCCATGAGCCTGAGCGTATTCGCAATCATCCTGCTGGGCGCCGCCCTTCACGCCACGTGGAATGCGGTGGTCAAAGGCGGCGTCGACAAGCTGCTGACCACCTGCATGATTGCGTCCGCCGCTTCATTGATTGCGCTGGCGGCCATCCCGTTTCTGGCGCTACCGGCCAGAGAAAGCTGGCCCTTCATCGGCGCATCGGTGGTTTTGCAGGTGTTGTATTTCGTACTGGTGGCCTCGACCTACCGCATTGCCGACATGAGCCAGACCTATCCGATCATGCGTGGCACTGCGCCGCTGCTGGTGGCGTTGGTGAGTGTGCTGGTGTTGCACGAGCCACTCTCGGCGTTTGCCTGGCTTGGCATTGGCGTGATCTGCCTGGGTATCTTGAGCATGGCCGCAGCGCCCTCGGCCGGTCATAAAAAAGGGCTGGTGCTGGCGCTGATAAACGCCTTGGTGATAGCCGGCTATACGCTGATTGATGGCCTTGGCGTGCGCAAATCCGGCGCACCGGCGGCTTACACGCTGTGGATATTTTTGCTGACCGGCATCCCGCTCGCCGCGTGGGCTTTAGCCGCGCGGCGTGCAGCGTTCTGTCGCTACGTCGCCCGTAACTGGCAGCTTGGCGCCGTCGGGGGCGCAGGCACTGTGGCGTCATACGGCCTGGCGCTGTGGGCGATGACACACGCGCCCATCGCGACGGTTTCGGCCTTGCGTGAGACCTCGATCCTGTTTGGCGTAGTGATTTCGGCGTGGGTGCTCAAAGAGCATCTCACGCGGGCTCGCATCATTGCCGCCTGCATCATTGCCGCCGGCGCGATGGTGTTGCGCCTGGGCTGACCAGGACACATGCGCGCAAAAAAACTGAGGATCTGTACTTTGACGCTCCACGTAACCCACTGCTAGTGTCCTGCCTCCCTACATGGAGCACCTGTGATGAAACTGGATATCTATCAAGTCGACGCGTTCAGCCAACAGGTCTTCGGTGGTAACCCGGCGGCCGTCTGCCCGCTGACCGAGTGGTTGCCCACAGAGCAGCTGCACCACATCGCCGCCGAAAACAACCTTTCCGAAACCGCATTTTTCGTGCCTCGTGGCGAGGTGTATGAGTTGCGCTGGCTCACCCCCGAAGTGGAAGTGGACCTGTGTGGCCATGCGACGTTGGCCGCTGCCTGGGTGCTGATTCACAAACTCCCGAATCCCCCTGAGATCTTGCGTTTTGCCACCCGCAGCGGTGAGCTTCGCGTGACGCGCAATGGCGACGAACTGGCAATGGACTTCCCGGCCAAACAGCCCGAGCGTTGCGAGCCGCCAGCCGGCATGTTGAGCGCGCTGGGGCTCGAACACGCCGAGGTGTATGCCACTGATGACTATATCGTTGTCGTTGATGACGAAGCCCAGGTCGCGGCACTCACGCCAGATTTTGCACGCCTCAAGGGCCTGCCCAAACGCGGGATAGCAGTGACGGCCAAAAGCACGCGCTTTGATTTTGTTTCCCGTTGGTTTGGCCCGAATGTGGGCGTCAATGAAGACCCGGTCACCGGCTCGGCACACACCTCGCTGGCACCGTTCTGGGCCGAGCGCCTGGGCAAGTCGCAGTTGAGCGCCGAACAGGGCGGCAGGCGCCGTGGGCAACTGCGGTGTGAACTCAAAGGTGACCGCGTGATCATCTCAGGCCATGCAGCACTCTACCTGCAAGGCACGATTTACCTGTAAAAGGGATTGCCCAAGGACAACAGATCATTCTCAAAATGAACGGAGTTCAGCGCGTGTTCACGATTTCCCGCCGTCAACTGTCGATGGTTGCCGCAGCCCTGGTGCTGGCCGGCTGCCACACACCCGTCAACGAACAGCCTCCGGCACCGGAACTGGGCTCGGGTTACCGCACCGACCTCACCACCCGCCACGCCGAACGCCATATGGCCGCCGCCGCCAACCCGCTGGCGGCCGAAGCCGGGCGGGAGATGTTGCGCCAGGGCGGTTCGGCGATTGACGCCGCGATAGCGATGCAGGCGGTGCTGACCCTGGTGGAACCGCAGTCTTCCGGCATCGGCGGCGGCGCGTTCATCATGCTGTGGGACGGCAAGAACGTACACGCCTATGACGGCCGTGAAACGGCGCCCGCCGGCGCGACTGAGCGCTTGTTCCTGAAGGCCGACGGCACGCCGATGGCGTTTCCCGAAGCGCAGATTGGCGGGCGTTCGGTCGGCACGCCGGGCGTCTTGCGGGCACTGCAGATGGCGCATCAAAAGACCGGGCACCTGCAATGGTCCAAGTTGTTTGAACCGGCGATCAGGCTGTCGGAGCAAGGCTTCGCGATTTCCCCACGCTTGCACGCACTGATTGCGGCCGACCGCTACATTCCCCAGTCGCCGGAAATGGCGGCTTACTTTCTGAACGCCGATGGCTCGCCTAAAGCCACCGGCACACTGTTGAAAAACCCGGCGCTGGCTGCTGTGTTCAAGCGCATCGCCAAGGAAGGCCCAGACGCGCTGTACCACGGGCCGATTGCCGATGAAATCGCGCGCAAGGTCCAGGGCAATCGCAATGCGGGCAGCCTCTCGCAGGCTGACCTTAAGGGTTACACCGCCAAGGAACGCACGCCGCTGTGCACCGACTACAAGCAATACCGGGTGTGCGGCATGCCGCCGCCGTCGTCGGGCGGGATAGCCGTCGCACAGATCCTCGGCACCTTGCAGGCAGTGGAGGCCCGTGACCCGCGCCTGGCCATCGCGCCGATGAAACCGGTGAAGAGTGCATCGCCTGCCGGCCTTGAGCCTGTGCCCGAAGCCGTACACCTGATCGCCGAAGCCGGCCGCCTGGCGTTTGCCGACCGTGCGCTGTATGTGGCCGACTCGGACTTCACCCCAGTACCGGTCGCGGGCCTTGTCGCCCCCAACTACCTGGCACAGCGCGCCACATTGATTGGCGAACGCAGCATGGGCATTGCCAAGCCGGGCACACCAGCGGGCATCCAGGTGGCCTACGCGCCGGACCGCTCGCCGCTGCGCATCTCCACCTCGCAAGTGGTGGCAGTGGATGACCAGGGCGGCGCGGTGTCGATGACCACCACGGTAGAAGCGGCGTTCGGCTCCCACGTGATGGTTCAGGGCTTTTTGCTCAACAACCAGATGACCGACTTTTCGTTTATCCCTGAAGAAAACGGCCAGCCCGTGGCCAACCGCGTCGAACCCGGCAAGCGCCCTCGCTCAGCCATGGCGCCGACCCTGGTGTTCGACCGCAAGAGCGGCGAGCTGCTGGCGACGGTGGGTTCACCGGGCGGTTCGCAAATCATCGAGTACGTGAGCAAATCCCTGGTGGCAATGCTCGACTGGAACCTCGACCCGCAAGCCGCCATCAGCCTGCCCAACTTTGGTAGCCGCAACGGCGCGACCGAGTTGGAGGCCGGCCTGTTCAGCCCAGCGTTGAAACAAGCGCTGCGTGACAAGGGCCACGCGTTGAGCGAAATCGATATGACCAGCGGCATCCAGGCCATTGTTCGCACGCGCGATGCTCAAGGCAAGGTAACCCTGAGCGGCGGCGCCGACCCTCGGCGTGAAGGCGAAGCGGTCGGTGACTGAATGTTCTACGAACGGAGAGCGTGCTGTGCAACAGGCCGATAACCTCGGCGCCCTTGGCGGCGTCGACCATGGTTTTTGCTCGATCAATGACCCGCAGCGCCCGGACGCAGTGTTCATCTGCAAGCAGGTACACAGCGCGACGGTGATTGAATGGCAGGCGCAGTTGGCAACCAACAGCGTGGCGGCGGATGGCGTGTTCACGCGCGAGCATCAGCCGATTGCGGTGATCACAGCCGATTGCCTGCCCATTCTTATCGCGGCTGAAGACGGTGCGACGGTCGCAGCGGTGCATGGCGGTTGGAAGGGGTTGCAAGGCGGGATCATCGCCAATGCCGTGCAGCAATTTGCCGACAAAGGCATCGCCGTGGAGCAGTTGCAGGTGGCAATCGGGCCGTCAATCAAACCGTGCTGCTATGAAGTGAGCGAGGACTTTATTGCGCAGTTTCAGGCGGATCAAGGCCATCTGCGGCCTGACGACCGGGCACCGTGGAGCTTCGTACAACCGGCGCCATTGCTGCCCCCCGAAATTGCCCCGCCCTATGCCAGGCAAACGGGAAGTGCCTGGTTTGATTTGAGCGGCTTCGGGGTAATGTTGCTGTTAGCAGCAGGGCTTAAGCGTGAGCAGATCGAAGTCAGTGAAGTGTGTACGTATTGCACATCCTCCACTTTCGCCAGCTATCGCAGGCGCACGCATCACCCTGAAGAAGCGAAGACGTTGATCTATTCGTGGATTGCTCGCAACCCCTGATCAGTGCCAAGGGCGCTTTTGTGGCGAGCGGGCTTGCCCCGCGTTGGGCTGCGCAGCAGCCCCGATTTAGCCACTACGTTATTTCAGGGTAGAACCATGCTGTCTGGTGTTGGGGCCGCTTCGCGCCCCAACGGGAGCAAGCTCCCTCGCCACAGAGGCCACATGTTACTCGAGTCATTTCATCGGCTGATCTTAAGCCCCTTACGCCCGGCATGCCGCTCCAGCGCCAGCTCGATCAACCGGCTCACCAGCTCGCTGTAACTCATCCCCGCCGCCTGCCACAGCTTCGGGTACATGCTGATACGTGTGAAACCTGGCAGTGAGTTGATCTCGTTGATCAGCACTTCACCGCCATCGGTGAGGAACACATCAACCCGCGCCAGGCCGGCGCAGCCCAGCACCTCAAACGCCTCAATGGCGAGGTGGCGAATGCGCTCGCTGGCTTCGACGCTGATATCGGCCGGCACCACCACTTGGGCCGCCTGGCCGTCGATGTATTTGCTGTCGTAGGAGTAAAAGCCATTGCTCACCACAATCTCGCCACAGCCACTGGCGATGGGGTTGTCGTTGCCCAATACGGCGCATTCGATTTCACGGCCCTGGACCGCGGACTCCACCAGCACTTTTTCATCGAAGCCCAAGGCCAGTTCAACAGCGGCGTGGTACTCGGCCTCATTGCCAACCTTACTCACACCCACCGAAGAACCCTGGTTGGCGGGTTTGACGAACATCGGCAAACCGAGCTTGTTCACAGCCGCTTCAAACGAGGTACGCGCCGCGTTGCGGCGAGTCAGGGTGATAAACGGTGTGACAGCAATACCGGCATCGCGCAGCAGACGCTTGCTGATGTCTTTGTCCATGCAGACCGCCGAACCCAGCACGTCGGAGCCGACGAAAGGCAGGTCGGCCATGCGCAGCAGGCCTTGCAGGCAGCCGTCTTCGCCGAGGGTGCCGTGGACGATGGGGAAGATCACGTCGATATGTTCCAGCAGGCCCTGACCGGAGGTTTCCACCACTTGCTGATTGGCCTTGCCCGGCACCACTGCAAGTTCACGGTTGGATTGGTTAAGAGCGATGAGCGCCGGGTTTTCCTGGTTGATCAGAAAGTTCGACGTGTCGTTGAGGTGCCAGTGGCCGGCCTTGTCGATGCCGATCAAGATGGGCTCAAAGCGCGAACGGTCCAGCGCATCGACGATATTGCGCGCCGACTGCAACGAGACTTCGTGCTCGGCCGAACGGCCACCAAAAATAATACCTACACGCACCTTGCTCATGACCCGGCCTCACTGTTGAAAGTAAGGCTTCTTACCATGAGCGGTCAGCGATTCGCTACCAGATGTGCGCCGAACAGCAGGTAGCAACCACCGGCAAAGCGGTCGAGCCATTTGCGTGAACGCGCGTAAAGGCTGGCCATGCGCTCGCTGGAAAACACCAGGGCAACACTGGAATACCAACTGAACGACAAGGTGGCCATGGTGATGACGGCCAGGGTAAGCAGCGCGGGCGAAGGAGATGGCGGCATGGTCGAGGCAAAGGCCGTCGCGACGAACAGCGCAGCCTTGGGGTTGGACAAGTTGCCCAGTAAACCGAACCGCCAGGCAGAGAACAATGAGCGTCGCGTCGCATCGGGGAGAACCGTCTGGCCCGCAGCCGGAGCCGAGCGTTTGAACAACTTGAGCCCAAGGTAGATCAGGTAGCAACCGCCGATGATCTTGAATGCGAGGTAGAGCATCGGCGCGGCGGTAAACAGCGACTTGATGCCCAAGCCGCCCGCCAAGCCCCAAATGATCGTGCCGCTGGCTACACCCGCCGACGCCACAACGCCATGGCGCCTGGAGCAGCTGGCAGCCAACTGCGCGGTGTTGAAAAAGTTCGGCCCAGGCGTTACGACAGCGACCGTCCACAGCAGCGCCAGCGAGACCAGCGGGGCCACATAGGCAGGGTTGATAAAGTCCATGGGCAGCTCCGTCAGCGCAGTACACGAACCCGGATCATAGGCCTCGCCCAACGCCTGCACAATCGTACAAGACCTCGGCAGACAACCGATGCAGACTCGGTTAACGTGTTTCCACCTCTACATGTGACAAGTCATCATGGGCCAACCCACTTCCACCCTCGACTGGCTGCACCGCGCCCCGCACGCCAGCGGCCTGGACCGTATCGAGGCGTACTTTGCAGGCTTTGCGTTTGACCCGCATCGCCACGACACCTACGCCATCGGCCGCACCTTGTTTGGCGTGCAAAGCTACCACTACCGTGGCTGCATGACCCATAGCCTGCCGGGCAGGACCATGGTGATTCACCCCGATGAATCCCATGACGGCCGCGCCAGCAGCGTGGAGGGGTTCAAGTACCGGATGATTTATGTGGAGCCGGCGCTGATCCAGCAGATTCTCGGTGGTCGGCCATTGCCGTTTATCCACAACGGTTTGTCGACTGACCCACGCCTTTTCCGCGCCAGCGAAGTGTTGCTGCAAAACCTCGACTGCCCGGTTGACCCGATGCAGGAACAGGACGCCCTGTTCGACCTGGCACACGCGCTGAACGCGGCATCCGGCGCGATCATCAGCCGCAAGTCGTTCGATTATGTGGCTGCCGAGCGCGCCCGCGAGTTTATCCACAGCGCCCTGGGCCGCAGCATCACCCTGGATGAAATGGCCGACCACTGCGGTCGCGATCGCTGGGCGCTGTCGCGAGACTTTCGTTTGTTGTTCGGCACCAGCCCCTACCGCTACCTGACCATGCGCCGGCTGGACTTGGTGCGCAGCTTGCTGGCCCAGGGCCAATCGCTGGTGGACGCGGCGCTGACCGCAGGTTTCACCGACCAGAGCCATATGACCCGGCAATTTCGCAGCACCTACGGCATGCCGCCGTCGCGATGGGTGAAGATGCTAGGGCGCTGATTGGCCCACCTGAAAAGCGATTAAACCTGTGGGAGCTGGCTTGCCTGCGATGGCGGTGCATCAGTCAATATATTGGGTGCCTGACACACGCTATCGCAGGCAAGCCAGCTCCCACAATGCGGGGTCGCCGGCAAAAACACTCACCCGGCCTGCAGCACGCTGCAGCCGTGGCTTACAACTGGCGCCCGACAACCGGTGCACCGATGCTGAGGAAATTTCCGCCGGCGATATGGTGCAAGGTGCGCAATTCGTCATGCCCTTCGAAGTGCCAATGCCCGTCGCTGAACACGCGCTCGTCGGCATAGGCGCCGATCACTTCGCCGAGGAACAGGTCGTAGGTCTGCTGGTTGTGCGGCTCGGGCAGCAGGCGGCACTCCAGCCAGGCCACGCAGCCTTCCAGCAGCGGCGCCTGGGTGTGCTCGCCACTGAAGGTGTGCAGGCCGTAGGCGGCGAACTTGTCGGTCTCGGAACCGCTGGTATTGCCGACCGTCTGCACCAGATCGGCCTGCGCCACACAGGGTACTTGCAACACAAACGTGCCGGCGCCTTCCAGCAGTTGCCGGGTCCAGGTGGACTTGTCCAACACCACGGCGACCTTCGGCGGTTCAAAATCCAGCGGCATGGCCCAGGCAGCCGCCATGATATTGCGTTTGCCGTCGTGGGCGGCACTCACCAGCACGGTCGGCCCATGGTTGAGCAAGCGGTAGGCCTTGGACAGCGGAACGGGACGACGGTGGGTCGGGCTCATGGAGGGTCGGCTCTTCAAGCAAGAAAAAACCTACGATACCTCAAGCACACGCCCTACGGGTCAGCTCGACAGCTGATTGGCAAACTGCCCCACCGCACTGACGACTTTTTGCGCGCCGTCCTGGATTTCCACGATCACCGTGCCCGCCTCGGCCGCCAGGGCCAAGCCTTGCTCGGCTTGCAGGCGGCCGTCGTTCATCAAGGTCACCGCATCGCGGGCCATGTCCTGGTTCTGGCGCACCACACCGACGATTTCTTCGGTGGCTTTGCTGGTACGTGACGCCAGCTGACGCACCTCATCGGCCACCACCGCAAAACCACGGCCCTGCTCACCGGCACGCGCCGCCTCGATGGCTGCGTTGAGCGCCAGCAGGTTAGTCTGCTCGGCGATACCGCTGATGGTCTTGACGATGGTGCCGATCACTTGGGACTGGGCATTCAGCGCCTCGATGCCATCACCGGCCTGTTGCATATGCTTGGCCAGGTCACGCATCACATCCACCGCCTGGGTTACCACGGTGGTGCCGCGCTGGGCGCTGTTGTCGGTTTGCAGCGAGGTGCTGTAGGCGATATTGGCAGCCTCGGCCACGGCTTGTTCCTGATTGACCTGATCGGTAATCACCGTGGCGAACTTGACCACTTTGTACAGGCGGTCATTGGCGTCCAGCACCGGGTTGTACGTGGCTTCCAGCCAAACCGTGTGGCCATGGCTGTCGACCCGCTTGAAGCGTGCCGCAACAAATTCACCGGCGTTCAGGCGCTTCCAGAACTGTTGGTATTCGGCACTGTTGTACTCCTGCGGTTCGCAGAACATGCGGTGATGTTTGCCTTGGATCTGCGCCAGGCTGTAACCCATGCCGCCGAGAAAGCGATCGTTGGCCGTGAGTACATGCCCGTCGAGGTCGAATTCGATCACCGCCGTGGAGCGCACCAGCGCGGTAATCAGGTTTTCATGCTCGCGCGACGCCTCGATGGTGCGGGTGAGGTCGCTTGAGTAAATCGAAAAATGCTTGATGCGCCCCTCCGAGTTGCGCACCGGCTGCACAATCGAGCGCAGCCACGCTTCCTTGCCGTTGCCACGCATCAGGCGCACGGTGCCGGCGAAGTGTTCGCCGCGCACCAGGGCATTTTTAAAGCGCAGCTGGAATTCGTCCTGGCGCACATGCGGCGGCACCAGCTCATCAATGTGACGCCCTACAATGTTACTGGCCTGGTAAACCAGTTCTTGCAGGAAGTTGGCATTGGCCCACTCCACCCGGCCGTCGGCATCCAGCGTCAGGCACAGCATTTCACTTTCCAGGCTCTCCTTGACCTGCTGCAAGCTCGACAATTCTTCGCGAAGAGCAGACAGCTCTTGCTTCAGGCGGGTATTGAACATGAGGCACCGATGGGCATTTGGTGAGGTGGTTCTGACCTGCATCGGCGCTGCGGGCGTTTTCTGAAGCGTTTTTTTCGCCGCAGCCAACTGTTTTTTTGGATCCATTAACCGCCGTTGTTTCGACACACACCCATCACTTGGTATTCAAGGGTATTGAGCTTGCCGGTGGAGTCTTCATAGGTCATGCGTGAAGGCACCGCTTCGCAAGAGCGGATCGGCGGCGTCACGTTCACCACCTTCTCAATGTCCAACTTCATGCCATAGCGGTAGGCCTGCACCTCGGGCGCGGGCTTGCCCTTCTTTTCGGCGTAAGCAGCCATGGCTTTTTCATTGCGCTCCATCATCAGGGCAAAGGTGCGGTCCCCGCCGCCTTCGGCCAACGCACCAAAAGACAAGGCCGCAACCAACACACCCAGTGCAACTTTATAAGCTTTCATCATTAGTTCCTCGTTTGAAAAGTTCAGTGACGAGATTAATCAAGCAACCCTGACGCAATGTTCACCAAAACATTACTTATTTGTTAGGTGGCGGTGAGTTTCCAGAATTGTAATGTTCACGCCATGAGTTCGTTATCCACGGTTTGCAACTATCAGCCCGGGCCAGATCAATAAGAACACCCGCCTCTATAAGAAGCCGAAAACTGCCACTACCCAGGAGCGAAACATGCATATTGCTTACTACACCCTTCCCTTTTCCTTACTGGCCGCGTTGCCCCTGGCGGCCGCGGCCGCAGAGGACAAGCCCGAAGGTTTCATCGAGGGCAGCAGCGTCAACGTGCTGGCGCGCAATTTTTACTTCAACCGCGACGACCGCAAGGGCCAGTCCAGCCCCACAGGCAATGGTTACTCAGAAGCCTGGGCGCAAGGCTTGATCGGCAAATTCGAGTCGGGCTTTACCCAAGGCACCGTAGGGTTTGGCCTGGATGCGTTTGCCATGTACGGCCTCAAACTCGACTCGGGCACCGGTCGCAGCGGCGGCAAGGGTTCGTTCGGCGTATTGCCAGTAGACAGCGACAACCACCCCGAAAGCGGTTACAGCAAATTCGGCGGCGCGGCGAAACTGCGGGTGCTGGATACGGTAATCAAAGCCGGCGACGTGTTCCCCGCCACACCGGTGGTGGCCGCTGGCGATTCGCGCTTGTTGCCGGAAAGCTTTCGCGGCGTCACCGCGCAGAACACCAGCCTTGAGGGCCTGAGCCTGCAAGGCGGGCGCTTGAGCGGCATGAGCCAGCCGAGTGAAAGCGGCATGAGCAAAGGCTTTGCGACCTTCTATGCGGGCAAAGTCGACTCGCCCTGGATCGGCTATTTCGGTGGCGACTACACCGTCAACAAACACCTGAGCGTCAGCCTGTACAGCAGCCGTTTAAAAGACGCCTGGGACCAGTACTACGTCGGCACCAACGCCACTTACCCGCTGAGCGAAGACGTGTCCTTGTTTGGCGACGTCAACTATTACAAAGCCGTGGACGAAGGCAAAAAACTGCTCGGCGAATTCAATAACAACATCTGGAGTGCCAGGTTTGGGGTCAAGGTCGGCGCCCACAGCCTGGCGCTTTCGCACCAGCGCAACAACGGCAATGACGACTTCGATTACCTGCGCCAGTCGGACTCGATCTTCCTCAACAACTCGATCCAGTACAGCGATTTCAACTCGCCCAAGGAGCGCTCATGGATGGCCCGCTACGACCTGGACATGCAGGCTTTCGGCATTCCCGGCCTGTCATTCATGACCCGCTACGCCAAAGGCACCGGCGCCGACTACAGCAATGCCAACGCGGTGTACATGCGCCGCGATGCGGCGGGTAACCCGCTGACCGATCAGCGCCGCTGGGAACGGGATATCGAGGCCAAGTACGTGGTGCAAAGTGGCAGCCTCAAGGATTTGTCCTTGCGTTTACGCCAGGCCACGGTGCGCTCCAGTGCGTTCGAGTCAGACCTGGAGGAAGTTCGCTTGATTGCCGAGTACCCACTGGTTGCACTGTGAGCCCTTACATTCGTTTGCCGTTAACTAACATCTGTTCACAAATAGCCAGGTATCAAAACTGTAATATTGAGCTCAGCTTCCCGTTAAGTTGAAGTTCCTATACTCGCATCAACTTATTTGCACCGAGCAACATTCGTCTCTAGAAGCTTTTTTGTAGCTCCTTTGGAAAGAGATGAATTTTTAACGCCCCTCGGGGCGTTTTTTTTTGCGGGTAGGTTTAGCAGCGACCAATGGTCGCAGTTGACCCTGAAGCTACTTCACGGTTCAGACTTTTCCTACTCCCAAAACACCTGATTCCATAAGGAAATGGAGCCCTTATCCCTCAGTAAAAGGTAACCCCCCATGCGTATCCTTGTGGTTGAGGACGAGCAAAAAACCGCCGATTACCTGCAACAGGGCCTGAATGAAAGCGGCTATGTGGTGGACTGCGCGTCCAATGGCATCGACGGCCTGCACCTGGCCGGGCAGCACGCCTATGAGCTGGTCATCCTCGACGTCAACCTGCCGGGCAAAGATGGCTGGGAAGTGCTGGAGCAATTGCGCCGCAATGGCACACAACGGGTGATGATGCTGACTGCCCGTGGCCGCCTGGCCGACAAGATCAAGGGCCTGGACATGGGCGCCGATGATTACCTGGTCAAACCCTTCGAGTTTCCCGAGCTGCTGGCGCGGGTGCGTACCCTGTTGCGGCGCAGTGAGCATATCCCCCAGCCGGACGTGTTCCGCGTTTTGGACCTGGAACTGGACCCGCGTCGCCATCGCGCCTATCGCGGCACCCGGCGTATCGACCTGACCACCAAGGAGTTTGCGCTGCTGCAGGTGCTGATGCGCCAGACCGGCGAAGTACTGACCCGCACGCAGATTATTTCGCTGGTGTGGGACATGAATTTCGACTGCGACACCAATGTGGTGGAAGTCTCCATCAGCCGCCTGCGGGCCAAGGTCGATGACCAGAGCGAAGTGAAACTGATCCACACCATTCGCGGCGTGGGTTATGTGCTGGAGGCACGTGGATGAGAACCGGGAGTTTGTCGATGCGCCTCGGCTTGACGGTCAGCCTGATGGGCGCCGGCCTGGTGTTGTTGCTGGCGACCCTGGCGTACGTGGCCCTGACCCACGAGTTGGAAAAGCTGGCGCGCAAGAACCTGGAAAGCAAGATGGAGCAGATCCAGCACAGCCTGGCCCAGGGCCTGGATGCCAACCGCATCCGCGCCCGCCCGCACTCATTGATGGACCTGGTGATCGGCCACGACAATTTCTACCTGACCATCGTCGGCACCGCACCGGATGAAAGCGTACTGCTGAGCATTGGCGCCAAGCCCCAGGAGCCTTTGCTGACGGACTTCACCCCCAGGGAAACCCTCGGCTACCTCAATTGGGCCGACAGCAATGGCAACCAGGTGCTCAGCGCCTCCAGCCTGATGCGTCTGGCCAATGGCGAACGGGTTCGCGTACTGCTATCGCTGGACCGCATGGACGACCAAGCGTTGCTCAGTGCCTACCTGCGCGCCACGTTGATTGCCTTGCCGATGCTGCTGATCCTGATCGGCATGGGCGCCTGGTGGCTGGTGCAACGCGGGCTCGCGCCACTGAAGCAGTTCAGTCATGTGGCGGCCAAGGTCACCACCCAGGACCTGACCCACCGTTTATCCATCGACAACCTGCCCCAGGAACTGGGCGAACTGGCCCATGGCTTCAACGTGATGCTCGACCGCCTGGACGCGGGCGTGCAACAGCTGTCGCAGTTCTCCGACGACCTTGCCCACGAAATGCGCGCGCCACTGACCAACCTGATGGGCAAGGCTCAGGTGACGCTGTCCCGCCAGCGGCCACCGGAGGAATACAAAGCAGTGCTGGAGTCCAACACCGAAGAGCTCGAACGCCTGGCGCGCATCGTCTCCGACATGCTGTTTCTGGCCCAGGTCAGCCATCCGGCCGCGCGGGGCTCATTTACCCAAGTGTCGCTGGCAGAAGAGGCCCATCGAGTGATGGATTTATTCGCGTTGAGTGCCGAAGACAAACAACTGACCCTGACCCTCAGCGGCGATGCCCAGGTACAGGGCGATCGCCTGATGATTCAACGTGCCCTGTCCAACCTGCTGTCCAATGCCATTCGCCACAGCCCGGCGCAGTCGCATATTTCAATGCTGGTGGAGGCTTATGGCAATCAGGTTGCGCTGTCGGTCAGCAACCCCGGCCCGGGGATTGAGGCGCAGCACCTGCCGCACCTGTTCGAACGTTTCTACCGCGTCGACAGCAGCCGCGCCCGTACCGAAGGCGGCACCGGGCTGGGCCTGGCCATCGTGCAATCAATCATGGCCCTGCACCAGGGGCAGGCTGATGTGCGCAGCCTGCCCGGTGGCTTTACCTTGTTTCGCCTGGTGTTTCCTCGGGTATTGCCTGAATAGGGAATGCGGACTTCAAACCAAAGCCGATCCCCTGTGGGAGCTGTCGAGCTTTAGCGAGGCTGCGAAAGCGGTGGGTCAGGCACCTTATATCTCGCCTGTGCCGCCGTCTTCGCAGCCTCGCTGGGGCTCGACAGCTCCCACAGTTGAGCTTTGTTGCTGGGGGGATCTGCGCTTGCCGCGATGGCCTTGCGAACTGAAATCGAACCAACACAGCCGATCCCCTGTGGGAGCTGTCGAGCTTTAGCGAGGCTGCGAAAGCGGTGGGTCAGGCACCTTATATCTCGCCTGTGCCGCCGCCTTCGCAGCCTCGCTGGGGCTCGACAGCTCCCACAGTTGACCTGCTGCGCTGGCGGGATTTGCGCATGCCGCGATAGCCCTACGAACTGAGATCTAACCAACACAGCCGATCCCCTGTGGGAGCTGTCGAGCTTTAGCGAGGCTGCGAAAGCGGTGGGTCAGGCAACTTATATGTCGCCTATGCCGCCGTCTTCGCAGCCTCGCTGGGGCTCGACAGCTCCCACAGTTGAGCTTTGTTGCTGGGGGGATCTGCGCTTGCCGCGATGGCCTTGCGAACTGAAATCGAACCAACACAGCCGATCCCCTGTGGGAGCTCCCGAGCTTTAGCGAGGCTGCGAAAGCGGTGGGTCAGACGCCTTATATCTCGCCTGTGCCGCAGCCTTCGCAGCCTCGCTGGGGCTCGACAGCTCCCACAGTTGAGCTTTGTCGCTGGCGAAATCTGCGTTCGACACGATGGCCCTGCAAACCGGAACCTCAGCAACACAGCCGATCCCCTGTGGGAGCTTTGTCGCTGGTGGAATCTGCGTTCGACACGATGGCCCTGCAAACCGAAACCGCAGCAACAAAGCCGATCCCCTGTGGGAGCTTTGGTGATTTCATTACCAAGCCCGCTCAGCTCATGCGCGTCATTCTTCCTTGCGATGCGCCCATTGGTACAGCGCCGGCAGTACCAGCAAGGTCAGCAACGTAGAGGAAATAATCCCGCCGATCACCACCGTTGCCAGCGGCCGCTGCACTTCGGCGCCGGTGCCGGTGGCGAGTGCCATGGGGATAAATCCAAGTGACGCTACCAGCGCCGTCATCAACACTGGGCGCAAGCGCGTCAGCGCGCCTTCGTTGACCGCCAGCGCTAACGAGCGGCCTTCTTCACGCAGGTTGCGGATAAAGGCAATCATCACCAGACCGTTCAGCACCGCCACGCCCGACAACGCGATAAAGCCCACGCCCGCCGAGATCGACAGCGGAATATCGCGCAGCCACAGCGCCATGATGCCACCGGTCAAAGCGAACGGAATCCCGGTAAACACCAGTAAGCCGTCCTTGAGGTTGTTGAACATCATGAACAGCAACCCGAACACCAGCAGCAACGCCACCGGCACTACGATGCGCAAACGCTCGGAGGCTTCCTTCAACTGTTCGAACTGGCCGCCCCAGGTGGTCCAGTAACCGGCGGGCACCTTCACCTGGGTGCTGATGGCCGTCTCGGCCTCTTCGACAAACGAGCCGATATCACGCCCGCGCACGTTGGCGCTGACAATTACCAGACGCTTGCCGTTCTCGCGGCTGATCTGGTTCGGACCGAGCACCAGGTCCAGGCTCGCCACCTGGGACAAGGCAATAAACCCCAACTGCCCCGCCGCATTACCGGCCTGCGCCGGCACCGGAATCAACAGCCGCGACAAGCCTTCGATATCGGTGCGCAACGCGTCGGATAACCGCACCACCATGTCAAAACGCCGGTCGCCTTCGTACAACGTACCGGCCTGGCGTCCACCCACGGCCACGGCAATGGTGTCCTGCACATCACCCACGTTCAGGCCAAAACGTGCGGCCTTGTCACGGTCGATATTAATCGTCAGCACCGGCAGGCCGGAGGTCTGCTCCACCTTCACCTCCGAGGCGCCATCAAGCTTTTGCAAGGTCTCGGCGATTTCCCCGGCGGTCTTGTTGAGCACCGCCATGTCATCGCCAAACACCTTCACTGCCACATCGCTGCGCACCCCGGAAATCAACTCGTTGAACCGCAGCTGAATCGGTTGCGACAGTTCATACGCACTGCCCGGCACAATCGCACTGGCGCGCTGGATATCGGCAATCAGCGCCTCGCGGGACTTCTTCGGGTCTGGCCATTGGTCCTTCGGTTTAAGCATCACGTAGCTGTCGGAAATGTTCGGCGGCATCGGGTCGGAGGCGATTTCCGCCGTGCCCGTGCGCGCAAACACGCGCTCGATCTCCGGCACCTGAGCGATCAGTATTTTTTCCAACTGCTGCTGCATCTGCACCGATTGCGACAGGCTGGTGCCGGGTACGCGCAAAGCCTGTTGGGCAAAGTCGCCTTCACTGAGGCTGGGGATAAATTCGCTGCCCATGCGACTCGCTACCGCGCCCGAGGCGACGATGGTCAACACCGCCAAACCGAACACCAATGAACGGCGCGTCATGACCCAATCCAGCACCGGCGCATAGACCCGACGCGCAGTGCGCATCACCAGGTTTTCTTCTTCCTTGACCTTGCCGGTCACGAACAGCGCAATCGCGGCGGGCACGAACGTCACCGACAGAATCATCGCGCCCAGCAGCGCAATCACCACGGTAAACGCCATGGGATGGAACATCTTCCCGGCCACGCCAGTGAGGGCGAAAATCGGCAGGTAAACCACCATGATGATCAACTGCCCGAAGATCAGCGCACGCCGTGCTTCCTTGGCCGCCGCGAACACTTCATGCAGGCGCTCGCTGCGCGTTAATAACCGCCCATGTCGCTGCTGCGCATGGGCCAGACGGCGGATCGCGTTTTCGACGATCACCACCGCGCCGTCGACGATAATGCCGAAGTCCAGCGCGCCGAGGCTCATCAGGTTAGCGCTGACTTTGTTGGTGAACATGCCGGTAAAGGTGAACAACATTGCCAGCGGAATCACCATCGCCGTGATCAACGCCGCGCGGATATTGCCCAGGAACAGAAACAACACCGCGACCACCAGCAGCGCGCCTTCGAAGAGGTTTTTCTTCACGGTGGCGATAGCTTTTTCAACCAGATTGGTGCGGTCGTAGACAGTAACGGCAACCACGCCAGTGGGCAGCGAGCGATTGATCTCTTCGAGTTTTTTCGCCACCGCCTGGGACACGGTGCGGCTGTTTTCGCCGATCAACATGAACACCGTGCCCAGCACCACTTCACGGCCGTTTTCGGTGGCCGCGCCGGTGCGCAACTCGCGGCCGATTTCGACTTGCGCCACATTGCGCACGCGGATCGGCGTGCCGTCCGAGGTCGTGATCACAATGTTGGCAATATCATCAATCGACGCCACCTGACCCGGCGCACGGATCAGCAATTGCTCGCCACTGCGCTCGATGTAACCGGCGCCGACGTTGGCATTGTTGCGCTCCAGCGCCGTGACCAGATCACCCAAGGTCAGGTTGTAGGCCGCCAGGCGCTTGGGGTCCGGGGCTATCTGGTATTCCTTGGCGAAACCACCGATGGTGTTGATCTCGGCCACGCCCGGCACATTGCGCAGTTGCGGCTTGATGATCCAGTCCTGGATCACGCGCAGGTCGGTCGGCGTGTAGGGCGTGCCGTCGTCCTTGCGCGCGCCGTCTTCGGCCTCGACGGTCCACAGGAAAATTTCGCCAAGGCCGGTGGAAATCGGCCCCATCGCAGTTTCGATACCCAACGGCAATTGCCCGCGTGCCACTTGCAGGCGCTCGTTGACCAATTGGCGGGCGAAGAACAGGTCGGTGCCGTCCTTGAAAATCACCGTCACCTGGGACAACCCAGAGCGCGACAACGACCGCGTCTGCTGCAAACCCGGCAGCCCGGCCATGGCGGTTTCAATCGGAAAGGTAATGCGCTGCTCGGTCTCCAGCGGCGAAAAACCGGCCGCCGCCGAGTTGATCTGCACCTGCACGTTGGTAATGTCAGGCACCGCGTCGATGGGCAACTTCTGATAGCTGGCGATGCCGACACCGGCCATCAACAGCACCGCCAGCAGCACAATGATGCGCTGCTCGATGGCGAATTGGATAAGGCGCTCAAACATGGGGAATCACTCGCAGGATCAATGGGCGTGCTCGGCCGAGCCTTTACCCAGTTCGGACTTGAGGATGAAGCTGCCGACAGTGGCCACCTGCGCCCCGGCCTCAAGGCCCTGGCGCACTTCGACGTAGCCGTTTTCGCTCACACCGAGTTCGAGGTGACGCGTGATAAAGCCTTGCGCAGTGCGCACAAACACTGAGGGTTTGTCCTCGACGGTCTGGATCGCGGTTTCTGGCACGGTGACCTTGGCCTGGTAGGTATCGGTGGCCAATTGCACCGTCACAAACAGGCCCGGGCGCCAGGCGTCATCGGGGTTGGGCACGGTCACGCGCACGGTGGCGGTACGCGTCTGCTCGCCAAGCAGGTTGCCCACATAGGCCACGGTGCCCTGCACCTGCGTGCCCATTTCCGTGGAGGTGACCTTCACCGGTTTGCCGACCCGGACCTTGTTCAAATCCTTGGGAAACACACCGAAGGTGATCCACACCTGGGACAGGTCCGAGAGCGTGAAGGCGTTGCTGGTCTCGCCGACCACCTCGCCGACGCCGAGGTGTTTTTCCACCACTACGCCGGCGAACGGCGCACGCAGTTCATAACGATTGCCGCCGACCAGGACCGCGCTGCCGCTGAGGGCAGTCATCTTCTGGCGCGCATTGTTCAGGGCGATTTCGGCCTCTTGCAAGGTCTGACGCGCCAGCAGGTAATCCTGTTCGGCGGAGATTTCGTCTTTCCACAATTGGCGCTCGCGTTGGAACGTAGTGCGCGCCAATTCGACCCGGCGCTCGCTGGCCGCCAGCTCGCTGCGCTGGTCGGAAATCTGCTGACTGGAGATGACCGCCAACAGCTCGCCTTTCTTCACCGACTGGCCAAGGTTGACCTTCACCGCCTCCACCACACCGGCCGCACGCGGGACGATGTGCGAGGTACGGTCCTCGTCGAAACGCACTTCCCCCGGCAGCGTCAGCACGGTACTGATCGAGCGCGGTTGTGCCTGGGCGAGTTGGATACCGGCAGCCTGGATCTGCTGCTCGGTGAGTTCGAGTGCGCCTTCTTCTTCATCGGCGGCGGCAAAACCAGACAGCATCAGGCCCAGGGCGACGGCCAGCGCCACGCCATGTTTATGTTTCATAGAGGACTCCAGAAAAAATCAAAACCGGGCGAGGTCGCCGTAAATTCGTTCGATGCGCACCCAGGCATCGGTGGCCTGAGCGGTCGCCGTGAGGTATTGGGTGCGTGCGGCGATCAAGGTGCGCTGGGCGTCGAGCACGTCGAGGAAGTTGAACTTGCCCATCTCGAAGCCACGGGTGGCGCTGTCCACCGCGCTTTGGGCGGCGGGCAGGATCTGTTGGTTGAAGGCGCGCACTTCGGTATCGGCGGTTTGCCACAGGTCCAGGGCCTGGCGGGTCTCGGTGCGCAGGCGCAGTTCGACAGCGTTACGCAGGTCGCGGGCCTGGTCGGCGCGGCGGCTGGCGGCAAGCACATTGCCCTGGTTACGGTTGAACAACGGGATCGGCATGGACACACCCACCACGTTCACACGTTCACGCACGCTGGCGTCGTACTGGCTGCCAATCGACACATCGAGGTCTGGAATCCGCTGGGCTTTTTCCAGCCCTACGCTGGCTTCGCTTTGCTGGATGTGCAGTTCGGCCAGGCGCAACTCGGTGGTTTGCTCCAGGCGCGCCAGCAAGGGTGCGGAGGGCGGCAACGGTGGTGCGGATTGGCGTTGTGTGGCGACCGCCTGGAAATCAGGGTTGGCGCTGCCGGTGCTGGCGGCGAGGCGGCGGTAGGCATCCGTGAGGCCGATCTGTGCGCGGTTGAGTTCCAGGCGGATCTCCGACAACTGCACCTGGGCGCGAGTGGCTTCTACCGGCGACGATTTGCCGGCTTTGACGCGGCCATTGGCGACCACCAGGCCGCGCTCGGCCAAGGCCATTGAGCGTTGCGCCAGGTCGAGGCGCTCCTGGGCACGCAGGGCGCCGTAGTAGCTGTCGATCACATCGGCGCGCAGGCCGTTGCGCCGCTGCTCAAGGGTCAACGCGGCGGCATCCTGAGCGCGTGTTGCCACATCAATGCGCGCACCGCGTTTGCCGCCCAGTTCCAGGGTCTGGCTGAGTTTGATGGTGGTGGTGCGCGAGTTGCGGCGGGTGTCTTCGGCATCCCAGGAAGCCACTGGGTTGGGGATCAAGCCCGCCTGCTGGCGGCCGCCTTGGGCAATGTCGATTTCCCATTGCGCGGCGGCCAGGTCGGGGTTGTTGGCGAAGGCGGTTTGCAGGGCTGAATCAAGAGTCAGGGTTTGCGCCTGGGCAGCGTTCGCCGCTACCCACAACGCTGCGCCCCCCAAAAATGTTCTAAACGAAAGTGCCATAACGAGAGTTCCACGCCCATGAATTCGCTGAGGTTTACCAGCGGGGGCAATGTAGCTTTCGCGACTTATCAGAGCGGTGGAGCAAAGATTACAAATCCGAAAGGCACAGCCTCAAGCGTGCACCTCGTCAGGGTCGTCGTGATGAAAACCTTCGCCTTCGACCTGCAAGGTGACGTGGGAAATATCGAATTGTTCGTGCAGCAATTCCGTCACCAACGTGAGGATTTGTTGCTCAGTGCCTTGGGACGGATCCGCGACCAAATGCGTGCTGAGCACATTCTTGCCGCTGGTCAGCGCCCAGATATGCAGGTCGTGTACGTCCTTGACTCCAGGCACGCTGCGAATGGCCTGCTCAACCTGATCGATATCCATGCCGTCCGGCACGCCTTGCAGCAGTACGTTCATGCTTTCCTTGAGCAGCGTCCAGGTGCGTGGCAACACCCAGAAACCAATCGCCGCCGCCACCACGGAGTCGACCCAGCCCCAGCCGGTAAACATGATGACCACCGCCGCGATGATCACGCCGATAGAACCGAGCATGTCGCTCCAGACTTCCAGATAAGCGCCCTTCACATTCAGGCTTTCACCGCTGGCAGCACTGAGCAGGCGCATGGAGATCAGGTTGACGATCAGCCCCAGCACCGCAATCACCAGCATGCCGGTGGACTGGATTTCGGCTGGCGCCTGCAGTCGTTGATAAGCCTCGTAAAGGATGTAAAACGCCACGGCGAACAGCAGCAGCGCATTAAAGGCCGCCGCCAGGATTTCGAAACGCGCATAACCAAAAGTGCGCTTGCGGTCGGCCGCACGCTTGGCGACCTGAATGGCCACCAGGGAAATCGCCAGGGCCAGGGCGTCGGTCATCATGTGCGCGGCGTCGGACAACAACGCCAGGCTGCCAGTGACAAAAGCGCCAATAACCTCGGCAATCATGAAGCTGCCGGTCAGCCCCAGGGCCATCCATAACTTGCGTTCGTGGCCGGCGCGTACTTGGGCGTGGCTGTGTCCTGCGCTCATGGCATGTCCTCGTGGTGTGTAGTCCGTTGATCATAGAGCTATAGGCCAAATTCCCGCGCATACCTTGCAAACTTGTCACTCGCCCGTCAGCTCATCGTTAGATTGAGCGCACCAAAATCGCCCATGCATGCGCTGCGGCATTTCTATCAGGTATGCTTTTCGAGCAGGAAACAAAAAGAAACAAATTAGCCAACCTGTTCGATAAGGAGTCCCGTTTTGGAGTTATCGACTGCCGCGTGGATGGTTCACGACACCCGCCTCATGTTTTGTGTTCTGCTGGCCATCGCCAGCATCATTGTGTTGATCAGCGCCACCAAGCTGCCGCCGTTCCTGTCGATCCTGATCGGTACGTTCATCGCCGGTGTGGGCGCCGGGCTGCCGCCGGAAGAAGTCGCCAAAGCCTTCAGCAAAGGCGCCGGGGCGATCCTCGGTGAAGCCGGGATCATCATCGCCCTGGGCTCGATGCTCGGCGCGCTGATGGCCGAATCCGGCGCGGCCGACCGCATCGCCACCACCTTGCTCGGGTTGGGCAAAGGCAAGTCACTGCCGTGGGTGATGGCGCTGGTGGCCATGGTGATTGGGTTGCCGCTGTTCTTCGAAGTCGGCCTGGTGATGATGGTGCCGATCATCTTCGTGATGGCTAAACGTTCGAACCAGCCACTGCTGAAAATCGCCATCCCGGCGCTGGCGGGCATGACCACCCTGCACGCCCTGATGCCACCGCATCCGGGGCCGTTGATTGCGGTGGGCGCGTTGCACGCCGACCTGGGCCTGACCATGTTGCTGGGCTTCTGCCTGGCGGTGCCGGCAGTGATTCTCGCTGGCCCGCTCTATGGCAACTGGCTGTCCAAGCGCCTGCACGTGGATGAACCGGCCGACATTGGCGCGCTGTTCAGTGCGCCACCCAAGGCCCCGCGCCAGCCGAGCTTCGGTGTGTCGCTGCTGATCATTTTGTTGCCGGTGATTTTAATGCTCGGCAGCACCTTGGCCAAAGTCGCGTTGCCACCCGAAAGCACCGTCGGCCTGACCTTGAAGTTCCTCGGTGAACCGCTGATTGCCCTCGGCCTGGCCGTGATCGCTGCCGTCATCTGCCTGGGCTGGGCCGCCGGCATGCCGCGTGCCGAAGTCGGCAACACCCTGCGCAAAGCCCTCGCGCCCATCGCCGTGTTACTACTGACCATCGGCGCCGGCGGCGGCCTCAAGCAAACCCTGCTGGACGCCGGCGTCAGCCAGACCATCAGCAAGGTCGCCGAAGGCGCGCACATGCCGTATCTGCTGCTGGCCTGGCTGATCGCCGTGGCCCTGCGCCAGGCCACCGGCTCGGCGACAGTTGCTACCACCACTACGGCGGGCATCCTCGCGCCGATGATGGCCGGGCTGGCCGCGACCCAGAGTTCCTTGGTTGCACTGGCGATTGGCGCGGGCTCGGTGTTCTTTTGCCACGTAAACGATGCTGGGTTCTGGATGGTGCGTGAGTATTTTGGTTTGCAGCTGAAACAGACGATTTGGGTGTGGTCGGTGTTGCAGACGATTGTTTCGGTGGTCGGGCTGGTCGGTACGCTGCTGCTCTGGCACTTTTTGACCTGACCCTCAGGCGGCCAAGGTGTGGCGCTTGCCAAACAGCGCCACACTCGCCACCCCCACCGCGCCCATCACCACGCAATACCCCACGCAAATCCACGGGCTGGTCGGCATCAACGCGATCAACAGCAGTGGCGTCGTACTCGCCCACAGTGCGTAAGCAATGTTGTAGGTGAAGGAGATTCCCGACACCCGCACCTGCGCCGGGAACAGGCCGACCATCACCGACGGCACCGCGCCCACCACGCCGCAACTCAAGCCCGCCACGGCATACGCCGCGCCCAGCCATACGCCGCCGCTGATCAGGCTGGCGTACAGCACCGCAATGCCCACCGGCAGCAACAGGCTGTAGACCAGCACTGCGCGCCAGGCGCCGATGCGGTCGACCAGCAAACCGGCGAGTACGCAGCCGATATTGAGGAAGACGATCCCCAGCGCACTTAGGGCGAAGGTGTGGCTGGGGCTCATGCCGAAGGTTTTTTGCATCATGGTGGGGGTGATCACCACCAGCACAACCACTGCCGAGGTGAGCACGCAAGTGAGGATCATTGCCGGCAGCAATACAGCGCGATGGTCGCGCAGGACGGTGCGCAACGGCATTTCAGCGGCGGCCTGGCGGCGAGCCTGCATTTCGAGGAACACCGGGGTTTCGCTGAGCCAGCGGCGCAGCCACACGCCGATCACACCGAACACGCCGCCGAGCAGGAACGGGAAGCGCCAGGCGTAGTCGAGGATTTCGGCGGGGGTGAAGATTTGCGCCAGCAAGGTGGCCGTGAGTGCGCCGAGCAGGTAGCCGAAGGTCAGCCCGGCTTGCAGGAAGCCCAGCGCGTAGCCTCGGTGGTGGCGCGGTGCGTGTTCGGCGACGAAGGTCCAGGCACTCGGCACTTCGCCGCCCACTGCGGCGCCTTGCAGCACGCGCAGGGCCAACAGAATCAGCGGGGCGAAATAACCGATTTGCGCGTAGGTGGGCATGATCCCGATCAGCAGGCACGGCAAGGCCATCATCAGGATGCTCAGGCTGAACACGCGTTTGCGCCCCAGGTGATCGGCGAAGTGCGCCATCAGAATGCCGCCCAGCGGGCGCGCCAGGTAACCGGTGACGAAGATGCCGAAGCTTTGCAGCAGGCGCAGCCATTCGGGCATTTCCGGCGGGAAGAACAATTGGCTGAGGGTCAGCGCAAAGAACACGAAGATAATGAAGTCGTAGATTTCCAGCGCGCCGCCGAGGGCGGCCAGGCCCAGGGTTTTGTAGTCGGAGCGGGAAAAACGCTGCGCCTGTGGGGAAAAGGTGGCAGTCATGTAAAGGCTCGGCAGACAAACAAAATGGCGTGCAGGTTATGAGCTGCGCCCAGTGATGGCAATCGCGACAGATATATTTGTTTTCCTCATGGATCGATGAAGATAACTGCATTCCCATATCAATGCCCGTAGCGGAACATGCCGTAAAACTGCCAACACCCATAATAAATACAAGAGGAAAGACTCGTGGCCGATGCTATCGAAGAAAGCCGCTATGCCCGATTTGCCCTGCGCTGTTCCAACTTCGCCGAACGCTGGTTTCCGGACTCCTGGGTGTTTGCCGCCCTGGCGGTGATCATTGTTGCCGTGGCGACCCTGGGCATGGGTGCCGCGCCGACCGAAGCCGCCAAGGCCTTTGGCGACGGGTTCTGGAGCCTGATCCCGTTCACCATGCAGATGGCCTTTGTGGTGATCGGCGGGTATGTGGTGGCCAGTTCGCCTCCCGCCGTAAAGCTGATCGACCGTCTGGCACGTATCCCCAAGAATGGCCGCTCGGCCGTGGCGTGGGTCGCGTTGATTTCCATGGTCGCCTCTTTGCTCAACTGGGGCTTGTCCCTGGTGTTTGGCGGTTTGCTGGTACGCGCCCTGGCCCGTCGCACGGATTTGCGCATGGATTACCGCGCCGCCGGGGCTGCGGCCTATTTAGGCCTGGGCGCAGTGTGGGCACTGGGGCTGTCGTCGTCGGCGGCGCAGTTGCAGGCCAACCCGGCCAGTTTGCCGCCATCGATCCTGTCGATCACCGGGATGATCCCGTTCACCGAGACCATCTTCCTGTGGCAATCGGGCGTGTTGTTGCTGGCGCTGATCGTGGTGTCGCTGATCATCGCCTATGCCACTGCGCCGGGACCGAACAGTGCGCGTGATGCCAAGGCCTGTGGTGTCGACCCGGCCTTCAACATGCCTAAACCACAACCGCCAACGCGTCCGGGCGAATGGCTGGAACACAGCCCGCTGCTGACCATCCTGCTGGCCTTGCTGGCGGCTGGCTGGTTGTTCCATGAGTTCTCGACCAAACCTGCGATCAGTGCGATTTCGGGGCTGAACACCTATAACTTCCTGTTCATCATGGTCGGCGCGCTGCTGCACTGGCGCCCGCGCAGCTTCCTGGATGCGGTGGCGCGTGCCGTGCCGACCACCACGGGCGTGCTGATCCAGTTTCCGTTGTATGGCTCGATCGCCGCGTTGATGACCGTGGTGAAAGGCGGTGACGGCCAGACCCTGGCGCACCATATCTCGTTGTTCTTCACCTCCATCGCCTCCCACGACACTTACGCGCTGTTGATGGGCGTGTACTCGGCGGTGCTGGGCTTCTTTATCCCGTCGGGCGGTGGCAAGTGGATTATTGAAGCGCCTTACGTGATGCAAGTGGCCAATGACCTGCAATACCACCTGGGCTGGGCGGTGCAGATCTATAACGCGGCTGAGGCGCTGCCGAACTTGATCAACCCGTTTTATATGCTGCCGCTGCTGGGCGTGCTGGGGCTGAAGGCACGGGATCTGATCGGGTTTTCATTTGTGCAGTTGCTGGTGCACACGCCGCTGGTGTTGTTTCTGTTGTGGGCGCTGGGGACGACGTTGAAGTATTTGCCGCCGGTGATGCCTTAAACGACCCTGACTGCGCTTGTTGCACAGGCGCAGTCAGGCTGGAACCACAGGAAGGCGATGCAATAGATCAGGCAACGCATCCTGGATCGTGTCCCAAACCACATCGAGGTTGATATCGAAATAACCGTGGGCAATCCGGTTGCGCATCCCGCGCATGCTACGCCAAGGGATCTGCGGGTGACTCGCAGCGAAATCTGGATGCTGATCCATGATTTTTGTTGATGCCTCACCAATGATGATCAGACTCATGACAACTGCTTGTTGAGTACGTCTGTCTTCCAGAAACTCTTCTTTGTTCAAGCCGTCAACAAATGTGATCGCATCAGCGGTGGCTTGCCTTATGTGATCCAAGTAGTCCCCGAGGCGATTTACTGTCATACCGGGCGTGCCTCAGCCAACACTTTTGCGCGAAACTTCAGTGGTAAATCGCCAGGCGTCAGCAGGTCCACATTGACCCCGAGCAGATCCTCCAGCTCTACCTGCAATCCACCAAGATCAAAAAGCGTGGTCCCCGGCGGAGCATCTACCAGCAGATCAAGGTCGCTACCTTCTTGATCGGTACCCAGCAAGACAGACCCAAACACCCTTGGATTTGAGATACGGAAACGCCCCACCACCTCTCTGACGGCGGCCCGTTTTAGATCAAGGGCGATTGAAGGTTTCACGGTTCACCTCGGTGGCATCCATTATTGACGCAGTTTAGCAGTGCCAGGGTGTGTGTATACATGCTCGATTTCTTACATCAACCTCGTCATTGCGTCACATTGCATTGCTAATTCCCTGGCCAGATGTATCGGGCTTTCCCACTTATTGCAGTGACAGCCTCTGACTTCCCTCCCTCGCGCCTTTGATTAACCTGCCTTGGATTAACACCCACAAACACCAAGGAAAATCCGATGACGCCCCTGTCCAAATCACTGGAAGAGTTGATCAATGATATTTACAAGGACGACCACGTGTCGTTCGTCGAGTACACGGCTCTGCGAGACGATGCGGATCGGCGTATGGCTGCCGTCGTCAATGAGTTTGGCCTGCACAATAACGTCACAGCCTTCCAAAAAGTGATGGACGTGGCCATGCAGCTTTTGCAAACCACGGTCATCGATGCAAAAAAAGCCAAGCTGACCGACACGGGCGAGGCCATCGTCAAGGATGCGCTGACGGCTCAAGTGGAGTACTTGCGCGCGGGTAGCCAGTTGGCACTGCACTTGTTGTAATCGCCCTTTAGCATTCAAGCCGCTGTCTTCGTTCCGTCACATTGCATTGCTACCGTCCTGCGAAATATCTTGCAACAATCAGCCAGCAGGAACGCCCAGCAATGAGTGACGAGCACGAAGACCGCCCTTCTCCCGATTCCGTAACCCAACCGCCCGTGGACACCAGCCGTCGGCGTTTCCTCGGGGGCGCGGCGGTGCTGGGGGTTGGCGCGACCTTGAGTGCTTGCGGCAATACCAGCGAGCCTGCGGGCAAGCCAGAGGTGCGGCCGCTTACACCGCAAGAGCTGGACAAGGCCTTGCACGAGCAGGTGAAGACAGTCGTGGTGATCTACGCCGAGAACCGCAGTTTCAATAACCTGTTCGCAGACTTCCCTGGCGTGGAGAAACCACTGTCGGCGCTCTCCGCAGCCGACGTGCAGCAACGTGACCGTGATGGCAGCCTGCTTAGCACCCTGCCACCGGCCTGGGGCGGCGTGTTGCAAGTCGGCCCGCAAAGTGTGGACGGGGTGACTTACCCCAGCGAAGTGCAATTCCAGGAAAACCTGCCCAACGCGCCATTCGCCCTCAAAGGCCCGAATGCCGAGGACCTGCCGCTGAGCCTGGTCACCCGCGACTTGTGGCACGTGTTCTATCAGAATCAGATGCAGATCAATGGCGGCAAGAACGACAACTTTGTCGCCTGGGCCGATTCCGGCGGCCTGGTGATGGGTTACTACGCCCAGAGCCGTTATTCCCTGCGTCTGTGGGACGTGGCCAAGGAGTTTGTGCTGTGCGACAACTTCTTCCAGGGCGCTTTCGGTGGCTCGTTCCTCAACCACCAGTACCTGATCAGCGCCACCGCGCCGTTTTATCCGAATGCAGCGCAATCGGTGGCCAAGGCGCAAATAGCCACGCTGCAAAGCGATGACCCCACCGACCCGCGCCTCAAGCCGCTGGACAAGTCCCCGGCCAGCGCCATGACCGGCCCGCCGCAGTTCGGCCCCAGTGCCTTGACACCGGACGGTTACGGCGTGAACACGCTGGCACCGCCATACTGGCCGACCTGGATCCGCGACCCGCAAAACCCGGACTATTCCAAGCCCGATCTGCCCAACGTGCTGGTGCCGCAAACCCACGAACACATTGGTGACAAACTGTCGAAAAAGAACGTCGATTGGGCCTGGTACGCCGGGGCCTGGCAGGCGACGCTGGACCAGTTCAAGGACTCGGGCGGCATCCCGAAGATTCCGAACTTCCAGTACCACCACCAACCGTTCAACTACTTCAAGCAACAAGGCCCGCAAAACCGTGCTGAGCGCGACAAACGCTTGCGTGACGGCGGTTTGGGCGATGATTCCGGCACCAACAAGTTCTTCGCCGATGCCCAGGCCGGCAAGCTGCCCGCCGTGACGTTCTACAAGCCCCAGGGCAACCTGAACATGCACGCCGGCTACGCCGATGTGGCCTCGGGCGACCGCCATATCGCCCGCGCCTTGAAAGTGCTGCAAGAAAGCCCGCAGTGGAAAAACATGGTGGTGGTGGTCACTGTCGATGAAAACGGCGGCTGGTGGGATCACGTGGCACCGCCCAAAGGCGATCGCTGGGGCCCGGGCACGCGGGTTCCGGCGTTGGTGGTGTCGCCGTTTGCACGCAAAGGCACGGTGGACCATACGGTTTACGACACCGCGTCGATCCTGCGTTTGATCACCCGCGTGTTCCAGTTGGAGACACTGGACGGCCTCAAGCAGCGCGATGACGCGATGATCGCCCGCGGCCAGAAGCCCATGGGCGATTTGAGCAACGCCTTGCAGTTCAACCGGTAGGTTTTCTTATCCAATAGCGACATGCCTGGCGATTTAGCACGCGGTTTTCCTGGTCAACCGCTACTGTGTGCAAGTGGGCTTTCACCCCGCGCAGACGGGCTTTCGCTGACAAGGAACCAACTATGTTTAAACCGACCAGGCTGTCCTTCACACTGGCCGCACTGCTGGCCAGTGCGGTCGTACAGGCCGACATCGAAGTACCACTGGGCAGTACGCAACGCGTCACCCAACTGTTCGCGTTCCCCAATAACTGCAACGTAATCTGCTTTCGGCCATGGACGCTGGAGCAGACCGCCGAGCACTATTTGAACCAGAGCTTGCAACGCGATGGGTACAGCCGTGCCAAGGTCAGTGTGAAAACCCACGACGGCCAGGTTTCAGCTACCTTCAGCGGTGTGCCCGAGCACTATGGCCAGCCCCTGACCACGCTGCTCAACACCGCCGACCTGGCTTACCAGGGCGCCAGCAAACTCAACAGCGACGGCAAGTGGGCCTACAACTGGTACTTGTTCCTGCCGCTGGGCATGGCCCTGGAAAACCGCAAGAGCATCGAACTGCTGCACTTCCCGCCGGACTACTCGCTGACCCAGGCCCAGGATTACCTGGAATCGGCCACCACTGACCGCTGGGCCACTTTGCTCACGGACAATGGCATCCCGGCCACGGAAACACCGGCCTACCAGACCATCATCGATATTGCGCCGATCGCCGCGCCGTCCAATGCGGGCAAGGACCTGGAAAACGTCTACAGCTACTTTGCCGACTACCAGACGCGCATGGTCAAGGAGCTGAGCCTGCACGCCAACGGCTCATTGCCGATGGTGGCATTCGGCGCACCGGTGCGTAACTGGATCAAACAACAGTACGGCCAAACCGTCGCCGTGCTGGGGCTGGCGCAGATCAGCCCGGTTGCCGGTAAAACCGTGTCGGTACTGGGCTCCAACCACCCGAGCTACATCTGGTATGCGGCGGATCCGGCCAGCTATGACGGCAATGAACAAAAAGCCGATGAGGCTGGTTTGAAAGTGATGGGGCAAGACTTGAGCGCCGCCTGCTGGCAAGCCGGCATGGGCCAGAAACCCGCCAGTGACCCGAATGTGTTGCTCAAGGCGTGCATGAACACCTGGCAAGTCACGCGCAAGGAGCAGACCTGTGAGCTGTTCTACACCTCGGTGCGCAACCTGACCCCGGAGCAAGCCAACGCCAAATGCGCCACCCCGCCCATCAAGGCGCAGTTGAAACAGCTGAAAGACGCCGCCCCAATCCCTGCTGTTACTGCCCCTGCACTGTAAATCGTACAAAATATAACCGGTTTCTACTGTCAGATCTGACAGTAGAAATCGCCTACAACTTCAGCGAGTCTTGAACGGCACCCATCCGCTGCAAGACTGGAAGTCAGACCCCATCGCAGGTCGATGCAGCCTAGCCCAGGAGAGTTATGAAAACTCAAGCCATGGATAAGGCTAAAACTGCTGTGAGTGACTGCCTTTACCCCTTCAAAACGGTGCTCGTTGAACAGGGTTACCCTTCGAGTGAACACTTCCAGGTCGTACACGATGCCAATGGCATTGGCGCCGCGCTCAAAGCATGCGTCGCCTTTGACAGCCGCGTGCGCATTGCCAGAGTGTCCGGCTATGCGTTGAGCGAACGACGTGCCCACACCTTGCAGCTCTCGTCACGCATCCACCTCTATGACCCGTGGTTCAGTCGCCTGATGTTGCACTCCTGCAATCCGAACGTGTTTTTCGATGCCACGTACCTGGAAGTCTGGACCGTGCAACCCATTGCGCCCGGCACCTTGCTGACGATGGATTACGCCACCACCGAAGATGCGCTGTTCCGGCAGTTCGCTTGCCAATGCGGCGAGCTGAACTGCCGGGGCTGGATCACCGGCGCCAAGGAGCCATTGAGCGCCGAAGGCCAGGCGTTCATGACCCACTGGCGCCTGCGCAAACGGCCTTAGGCTTCGCCCAGTGGGCGCAGGCGATATTGCGGCGGCAGTTGCTCGAAGCCACTGATGGTGGTGTTCAAGCTCTTCCAGCGGCCATCCTTGATGCCGTAGATGCAGCCGTGAATCGACAGGCTCTGCCCGCGGTGCCAGGCGTTTTGCACAATGCTGGTGTGGCCGACGTTGGCGACTTGCTGAATCACGTTCAGCTCGCACATGCGGTCCACCCGCTCCTCCTCGGTGGGCAGTTGGGCCAGCACCTCGCGGTTTTCGTAATAAAGGTCGCGAATAGTGCGCAGCCAGCCGTCGATCAGGCCGAACTGGCGGTCTTGCATCGAAGCGCGCACGCCGCCACAGCCGTAGTGGCCGGTGACGAGGATGTGTTTGACCTTGAGCACGTCCACCGCGTACTGGATCACCGACAGGCAATTGAGGTCGGTGTGCAGCACCACGTTGGCCACGTTACGGTGCACAAACAGGTCGCCGGGCAGCATGCCGACGATCTCGTTGGCCGGTACACGGGCGTCGGAGCAGCCGATCCACAGGTATTCCGGGGTTTGCTGGCGGGCGAGCTTGGCGAAGAATTCGGGATCTTCCTGTTTGATCGCATCCGCCCAGCGTTCGTTGTTATCAAGCAGGTCTTGTAGTTCGTTCATCAGGGAAAGCCTCAGGAATGATGCGCAGCTTTGTGACAGACAACCGCTCGTCCGGGTCACGCCCGGGCGCAATTAGCTTGAATCTTTGGGGCGCCGTGCCTGTCCACACACTATAAGCCCCACAGTATGAGGATTGGCCATGACTGAATCACGACGTCCCTACGGCGCTACACAGCCCGAACCGATTGATGACAACGAAGACCGCATGGGCGAGATGCGCGAGCTGGATTTTGACGAGCAAGAGCCGACCGCAGAAATCGGTGATGAGCTGCCGCGCCGCGAGCGCGAACACCTGATGCCCGACGAACGGGTACGTGAAGCCGGCATGACCGGGGCTTCGACCGATGATCATGAGCCCACGGATGATGACATGAGCCCGGAAACGCTGATCCATGAGGATGGCGCCCGGGATGCTCGTGAGGCCGGTGATGATAATCCGGCGGATTATGACCTGAGCATTGTGGATGAGGACGAGATTGGCGGTGGCAATGGCCTGGACGAGGCGGAACTGGCGGATATTGACCCGATAGACGGTAACCGCTGACACAACGCAGTTGAGCCTGTGAATACTTCCCCTGTGGGAGCCGGGCTTGCCCGCGATGCAGGCGCCTCGGTGTTTCAGCCAGACCGAGGTGATGCTATCGCAGGCAAGCCAGCTCCCACAGGGGCCGGCTTGCACATCGGGTTTATGTCTTAGTCGACCAGCGTACAAGCCATTACGACGGCATCCTCGCGCCCACCCACGGCCGGGTAGTAATCCCGGCGACGGCCGATTTCGTTGAAGCCGTAGCGCTCATACAAGCGAAACGCGCCAGTATTGCTGTCGCGCACTTCCAGGAAGCACTCCCGCGCACTGGCGGCATAAGCGCGCGACATCAGGTGTTCCAGCAGCGCCAACCCCAGGCCACGGCCCTGGTTTTCCGGTTTGACGGTGATATTCAGCAAGTGCGCTTCATCGAGGATGATCTGCACCACACCGTGGCCCACCTGCTGCTCACCTTCAAACATCAGCCAGATCTGGTACTTGCCCAGCCCATCAAGAAAAATCCCACGGGTCCAGGGATGGCTGAACGCCGCGTATTCAATCTTCAGTACGGCGTCGAGGTCCGCCTCGGTCATCGGGCGGAACGATAAAGCTTCACTCATCGGTACTTTTCCAGCGCGCCATCAGCCGGCGCATGGCTTGCCAGACATCAGCCTTACGCTGTGGCTCTTCCATTAATAATTCCAGGCCCGGCAAGGCCCATACCGAGCCCAGGCCTTCGACCTGCAGCTCGCGATACCAGGCTTCGGCATTCGCCTCACCGGCAAAACGCACGGCGGGCAGGCCGATCAGCCACAGGCACACGCAGGGTTCGTCTTCCAGGCGCGCCGAGACAAAACCCTGGACAAAATCCCGTGCAGCGTCCGGGCCCTGGTCCATGTTGCCGCGCACCAACAGCGGCCAGCGCACGGGGTCGCCGACGATTTGCGGGCTGTCGGGCAGGCCGGCGGCGCGCAGCATGTCTTTTAGCAGCATGTAGGCCGGGTCGCGGGTCTGAAAACGTTCGCCGGTGGGCAGTTCCACCAACAGCAGGCAACGCCCGGCCCGCAGTAACTGCAGGGCGAAACGTGGCGGTGGCACCACTGCAGCCTTGGCCACCGGCGCTGGCGTTTCGGCTGCCACGGGCTTGGCCACGGGTGACGGGCGCGGCACTTCAACTTTCACGCGTTCGACAGCGGGGCGAGCCTCTGGCGTGCGTTTGACCACCGCCACCGGCGCAGCAGCCTCCTCGCCCGACACCTCGAACGCCTCATAAGGCTCAAGCGCCTGCAGCAGCTCGGGCCGCGACGGGGCGGCAAACGGCAGTTCGGTGCGGGGCAGCCAGTTGACCACCTGCATGGCAGTCAAGTAAGCGCGACGTCGGGACTCGATAAGCACAGCTCGGCCACTTGTGGATAACTAAAGAGCGGGGATTCTACCGCTGTTCGGTAACAATCGCCCACTGCGCACTGACCGGCTGTGGATAAATCCCGCGCCTGATGCAGTACAATCGCGACTTTTATTCGCCAACCAGCCGGCCATTCCGATGATCGAACCCAAGCGCGTCTTGCGCGCCCTCGCCGAACACTGGGCCCTGCTTGAGCCACTGTGCGAACACTTCGACCAAGGCACCTTGAGCCTGGGCGAGCTGCGCGCACAACTGGCGGCCCAACAACTGGACAGCACGCCACAGGACATCACCAGCCTGTTGGACGTGTGGATTCGCCTGGATATCCTGGTGCCTGTCGCCAAGAGCCCGAACCGTTTCGAGCTCAATGCACAGATCCACGACTTCCTCGCCTATCTTCGCAAGGAGCACCGGCTTGGCCTGTGCCTGGAAATCGAAGCCTACCTGCGCCACCTTGAGCGTCTGGCCGGTTACATCCAGGACGCCTTTGACATCCGTGATGGCCACGACCTGGCCCGCCAACTGCGCTTGCTGGATATGCGTGTGCGGGACGTGCTGAAAAAACTCGCCAACGACGAACAAGCCCTGGCGGCCGTGGCCGACCGCGCCAAGACCAGCGACCGGCAAATCCCGTTGCGCCAGCGTTACGCCGAGGTACTGGCGACCTGGGACGAATACGTCGAACCCATGATCCAACTGGTGAACGCCGACGGCGCCTTCGAGCAAGGCGTGCGCAAGGTCGAGAATGTGCTGCTGCGCATGCTTACCGAGCAGCAACGCCTCGGCCATCTGGTCGACGACGATATGCTGCTGCGTACTCACGCGCGCATCCTCGAAATGCAAACCAGCGCCCAGCTCACCTTGCGCCATGCCCGCGAACTGCTGCTGCCGCTGCGCGAAGAAGCGCGCCGCCACAACGCCGTGACCCGTGGCGCGGCGCTGGCCTTGTCGGCCATTCGCCGTAAAGGCCTGGACGCGGTGCCGCAAGCGGCGATGCCGATGTTTACCCGGCCTCAAAGTACCTTCCTGGGCAGTGCCAGCCAGGTCGAAGCGTACGTGTATGCCCTGGCCAATTTCGAGCCGAAACCGGCGCGTTTCCCCAAGGCGCACAAATCCCACAAGGGCGAAGCCCAGCGTACGCCGCGCACGGTCAAGGAAATGCTCGAGCGCTGCGAAGACGCGCTACCGATGCCGGACCTGATGACCTGGCTGCTGGAGCAGGAACCGGACGGCGCCACCGATGAATTGCTGTACTGGTTCTCACGACTCTCGCGCGAAAAACGCTTCAAGCGCGAACGCCTGGAACGCCGCGATTACCACACACACGAGCACCAGGTCAGCCTGCGCTCATTCGCCCTGCTCCCGGCTGGCACCGATGCCACCGAGAATTCTGCGAGCACGCCTTATGCATCTTGATCTATCCGAACTGTCCCAACTGGCACCGATCTTTCGCGAGCTGTTCAAGGGTTACCACGTCAGCCGCCGCGACCCGGAGCTGTACGCACAACTGTCGAACTTCCAGGACCAGTACCGCACACTGTTCAAGGCCCTGGGCTTTGAGCTGGTGTGTGACACACGCGGTTTCTATTACTTCGTGCCGGACACTGCCGTGGCTGCGGCGCAGGTCAACAAGACCGCGCAGCGTCTGGCGCTGTTCACCTTCATCATCGTCGAGCACCTGGCCGACCAGGGCCGCGACCCGGTCGCCGTGCTCGATGGCGGCAGCCTGGGCCGCGATGAGTTGCCGTCGTTGCTGGAAAAGTACCGCGACCTGTTTATCCAGGCCGAAGTGCAGACCCAGGAAGAGCTCGAAGAAAAGATCATGCGCCGCATGACCCAACTGGGTTTTGCCAGCGAAGACAACGGCATCTATCGCTTCCTGCCGCCGATGCACCGCTTCCTTGATGTGTGCCTGTCCGTGCAGCAGGACCGTGACCTGGCCGCCAGCGTACACAGCGTGTTGCCGCTGCCGGCGCCGGTAATCATCGATGAAGACAGCGATGAAAAACTGCTGAAAACCGATGACCCGCTGGACCTCAGCGACTTCGCAGAAGAAAGCGAAGAAGACGCCCTGGCCCGCGCCATTGCCGAAGAACAGGAGACCGACGCATGAGTAAGGAACGTTACGGCATCCGCCGCTTCGCCCTATTGAACACCGCGGGTTACAGCCTGGGCTTGTTCCCGCTGGAGGAACCGTTGTCGGTGTACGGCGCGAATAACCTGGGTAAATCTGCGTCGATCAACGCCTTGCAGTTCCCGATCCTGGCGCGCATGTCGGACATGAGTTTCGGCAAGTACACCCTGGAACAATCGCGGCGCTTCTACTTTGCCACCGACACCAGCTACATCCTCGTGGAAGTCTCGCTGCCCCACGGCCCGCACGTAATCGGCGTGGTCGGGCGCGGCCCGGGCGGTGGTTTCGGTCACCAGTTCTTTGCCTATGCCGGCAAGCTGGACTTGGCCCACTACCAGAAGAACGACACCTGCCTGCGTCAAAAAGAGCTGTTCACCAACCTTGAGCGCGAAGGCCTTAAAGCCTACGAACTCAAACCGGATGAACTGCGCCGTTTGCTGGTCGGTGGCCACACGTCAATCCCACTGGACCTGACCCTGATTCCGCTGCGTTCCACCAGCGAACAGAGCCTGAAGACCTTCCGCGCGCTGTTTATCAACCTGCTGCACATGCGCGAAATCACCGCGGCCAAGCTCAAGCAATTGTTCCTGGATGCGTTCGAACACAGCCTGCGTTCCGGCAGCGTGGACTACATCGCTGCGTGCGAAGAAGCCTTCCGTGATGTAAGGCGCATGGAGCAGGACTACAACTCGCTGGTGGCTGCCGGGCCGTTGGTTGAAGCGCTCGCCAATGGCGTGCGCTTGCGCGATGTATTGCGCGGCAAATTGCATCGCCTGTCGCCCTTGCTGGATTCGTTGCTCGGCACCTGGTCAGACTACGCCAGTGCGCGCAAGGAAGAGCTGACCATCCAGGCCGAGCACTACCGTAACGAGCAGGACGCGCTGCAAAACGATCAGCGTGGCGGTACCCAGGAGCTGATGCGCCTGGAGCGCGAGATCAGTGGCATCCAGCGTTGGTTGGGCGAGCTGTCGGTGCTTAAGCATCGCTTTGCGCTGGTGGATGACGTCAAGGTGCTGGAGCAGCAACTGCTGGCGGCCAAGGATGCCCACGATGAATTGGCGGGCGCCCTGGCGCAATCCCGTCAGTTCAGCGCTGAGGACCTGGATGAGCGCTTGCGTGACCTGGAGAAACGCCTGAAGTCGGTCAAGCAACAGCTCGACCACGCCGACAACAACAGTTACGCCAAACTGCGTGAAGAATTCTCACAACAGGACGTCGAGCGTCTGATGCGCCTGTTCAACAGTTCGTTGTTCAGTTTGCCGCTGGGCGAGCATGGCATCACGCTGGATGAGGATGGCCAGTGGGTTAAATCCCTGGAGCAGATCCTCGATGGCTTCAAGGGTGAAAAATTTGAAGTGCCTGGGCTGTCGATCGACATCTCCCATATTGAGCCACCGGCCTTGCAGGCGCTGGCCGATCGCGCGGCATTGCGCGACCAGAAAGAGCGTCTGGAAAAAGAACTCAAGCAGCTCAAGACGCAGCAGGCCGTAGCCTCTGACCGTGCGGCGAGCAAGACCCAGACCGAAGCCCTGTACCAGCAAGTGCTGGATGCGCAGAAGGCGCTGGAAGACTTCCGTCGCGCGCAAACCCTGAGCGCGGAAGAAGGCGAGAAGCTCGAAAACCTGGCGCAGATGGAAGCCGCGCAAGATGAGTTGAAGCGCTCCAGTGATGCCTTCACCGAGCGTGTCCAGCAGTTGTCGGCCAAGCTGCAACTGGTCGGCCGTCAGATTGGCGATATGGAAGCCAAGCAACGCACGCTGGATGACGCCCTGCGCCGCCGTCAGTTGTTGCCGGCCGATTTGCCGTTCGGCACACCGTTCATGGACCCGGTCGACGACTCGATGGACAACCTGTTGCCATTGCTCAATGACTATCAGGACAGCTGGCAAGGTTTGCTGCGCGCTGATGGCCAGATTGAGGCGCTGTATGCACAGGTGCGCCTCAAGGGCGTGGCCAAGTTCGACAGCGAGGATGACGTAGAGCGTCGTCTGCAATTGCTGATCAACGCTTATGCGCACCGCACCGATGAAGCCCTGACCCTCGGCAAGGCGCGCCGTGCAGCCGTCACCGATATTGCGCGGACCTTGCGCAATATCCGCAGCGACTACGACAGCCTTGAGCACCAGTTGGCCTTGTTTAACCGCGAGATCAACAAGCGTCAGGTGTCCAACCTGCAAAGCTTCCGTATCGTGCTGGCGCCGAACAAGGAAGCCCTCAAGCATATCGACCAGATCATCCACAGTGCCGGTCAGTATGAAGAAGGCGAAACCCTGTCGGTGTTCGACCTGAGCCAGAGCGCCGAACAGGACAACAAGAACGAAGAGGCCAAGGAATACCTGGCCCGTCTTGTGGCCGCCAACCATAACCAGTTGGGCCTCAAGGACTTGTTCGAGCTGGCATTTGAAATCACCAAGGTGCATGGCCAGCCGGTGATTCACACCGACATCGACGGCGCGGCGTCCAACGGCACCACCATGACCATCAAGGCGCTGACCAACATGTACTTGTTGCTGCACTTGATGGACCGTGACCAGGCCGGGCGCGTGCGTTTACCGTACTACCTCGATGAGGCAGCGGACATCGATGAGAAGAACCAGGCGGCGTTGCTGGAAACCAGTTTGCAGCTGGGCTTTGTGCCGATTTTGGCCAGTGTGAAGCCGCAGGTGTCCGCCCAAGTGGCGATCGACTTGGAAGGCGGCAGCGGGCCGAATGGTATCTACATTGATGAGGCGGACTGGAAGTACATCCGTCGTCATGATGTGGTGAAGGCGACGGTGAATGTGCAGGCGGATGAGCCGGAGTTGGATGAGGTTTAAGCCACTGCGCTGAAATGTAAAAAGGCCGCGATCTGTATGGATCGCGGCCTTTTTTATGGGCTGGGGTTTTGCAGTGATGTTGAGGGCCTCATCGCGGGCAAGCCCGGCTCCCACAGGAGGTATGCATTCCAATGTGGGAGCCGGGCTTGCCCGCGATGGCCGCGCCGCGGTCTACTTGCCCAATGGAATCTTAGGCGCCCAGGTCAGCCACTCATCCTCAAACTTATCAAACAACGGGAACGTTTGCTGCGGTCGCGCCGCATTGCCCATGCGCTCGCCATCCGGCGTGGCAAAGGCGATACCACCGGCCACCAACGTCTCCAGAGATTCCGTGCGCACCGTCGCCCCCTTGAACAAGCCGAAGTCCAAACCAAACCCACTGCTATTCCAGAAGCGGCTGCCACTGCGCACCAGTGGTGCATATTTAGGTTCGATCAAAATGTGCACCAGCACCCGGTCGGCGGTCTGGCCCAATTCGTAGCCGGTGACTTTGCCCACAGTGACTTCACGGTAAGTGACGGGCACGCCTTCCTTCAACGAACCACGGCGTGCGGCGCTGAGGACCAGGCTCAGGCCTTCTTGCTGGTGAACAGCCTCTGGTGGCTTGTCCAACGCGACGAAGCTCTTTTGCGGCCCGGCGTTTTTCACGGCGGGCTGCACTTCGATGTATTGGCCGGTGACCAGGGTCTCCAGGTTCGCGGTTTTCATCAGGCCCAGCTCAGGCTTGACCACCCAGAACTGGCTGCCGCTGCGCGCGATGCGATCAGCCACTTGGGTGATCCGGGCGCTGAGCAGTACCGACTGCATGTCGGCGCTGAGGTCGACGTTCTCGATCTTGCCCACGTCGAGGCCTTTGAAGCGTACGGGCGTGCCGGGGCGCAGGCCGTCGGCGCGATCAACCTTGATGGTCACCAGGGTCCCGTGCTGGTTGGCCGCGTCGCGATCGGCAAACAGGCGGAAACGCGGGATACGTTTTTTCAACGGTACATTCTGTTCCGGGGTTTCGAAGGCGATACCGCCAGCCATCAGACTGGCCAGGGATTCACTCTTCACCTGGATGCCGCCGGTAAGGCCGCCAGTCAAGGTGACGCCGCTGGCGTTCCAGAAACGCGTTGAACCGTTGACCAGGTTTTCGTATTCCTTCTCGATGTGGACGCCGATCACCAGTTGCTTGTTCTTGCGCGAGAACTGGTAGCTCTGCACCGAACCGACCTTGACCTGTTTGTAGAGGATCGGGCTGCCAACATCCAGGGAGCCTAGGTTGTCGGTGAAGAGCACCATGTGCAGGCCGGGGGAGCGTAGATCCAGTGGGGGCGCCTTGGCGCGGGCGACGTACTCACGTTGCGGTGCGCTGCCTTTGTCGCCGGGGCGGATGGCAATGTAGTTACCTTTTACCAACGCCTCCAGGCCGGTGATGCCGGCCAGGGAAATGGACGGCTTGACCACCCAGAACTGGGTGTCTTGCACCAGGTAGTCTTCGGCGAGCGGGTCGAGGGTCAGCTCGGCATGGGCGCTGGAAAGGTCCGGGTCAATCTTCAGGGTTTTCAGGCTGCCGACCTGGATGCCCTTGTACATGACCGGGGTGCGCCCGGCCTGCAGGCCTTCGAAGTCGGTGAGCTTTACCTTGACCTTGATGCCGGCGGCGGCGGCATCGAAATCCTCATAAAGACGGAAAGGCAGGCTCGGATCGGTCGGCGGGCTGTCCTTGCGATTTTCAGGGGTGGCGAACGCGATACCGCCGGCGACGATGCTGGACAGCGATTCGCTACGCACTTTTACGCCGGACAGGTTAGCGTCGATGCTGATGCCGCTGGCGTTCCAGAAACGCGTGTGTTTGCGCACCAGGCTGGCGTAAGTCGGCTCGATGTAGACCTTGATCTCGACGGTGCTCTGGTCCTCGGACAGCAGGTAGCTTTTGACCTGGCCAACCTGGATCTGTTTGTAGAACACCGGGCTGCCGCGGTTCAGTGAGCCGAGGCGATCGGCTTTAAGGGTCAGGTGCAGGCCAGGCTTGGCGTCAGATAACGGCGGCTCTTCGGAGAGCGCCTTGAATTTGCGCGTGGGCTCGCCATCGCCAGGGCTGGCGGCAATGTAGTTACCCGAGACCAGGGTTTCCAGGCCGGTAATACCGGCCAGGCTGACGCTGGGTTTTACCAGCCAGAAGCGTGTGTTGGTCTTGAGGTATTGCTCGACGTCCTTGTTCATCTCGATGGTGGCGATCACCCCGCGATTACTGCCTTCGTCATCCAGGGCCAAGGCTTTGACCTTGCCCACCGTCATGCCTTTGTAGACCACTTCGGTTTTGTTGACCTGGATGCCCTCGCCACTTTCAAAGCGCACCTGGATCTCAATGCCCTGTTGGGAATAGGCACGCCATCCCAGCCAGCCGCCGATGATCAGCGCAATCAGGGGAAGCACCCAAATGGCCGACCAGTTAGAGGCCGGGCGGGTTTTAGCTTTAGGCAAATCACTCATGGTCGTCGTCCGACTCCGTGTTATCCCAAATCAGTCGGGGATCAAAAGTTACTGCGGCAAGCATCGTCAAGATCACCACACTGGCGAACGCTGCAGCACCAAGGTTGGCCTCGACACTGGCAAGTCGCCCAAAGTTAACAACCGCCACCAGGATGGCGATCACGAAGATATCCAGCATGGACCAGCGGCCAATGAATTCGATAAAGCGGTACATGATAATGCGTTGTTGTGCGGACAACGGTTGGTGACGTTGCACCGAGAACAGCAATAAGCCAATGCCCACCAGCTTGAACGTCGGCACCAGAATACTGGCGATAAACACCACCGCAGCGATGGGGAACATTCCGTGCTGCACCAGCTGAATCACGCCCGCCATGATCGTACTGGGATCACCCTGGCCGAGAGAGTTGATGGTCATGATTGGCAAAAGATTGGCCGGGATATACAGGATCGCTGCAGTGATCAGCAACGCCCAGGTACGCACAAGGCTGTTGGGGCGACGCGCATGGATCAGCGCACCGCAACGGGTGCACAGCTGCTCATCGGTATCCGCCTCTTGCTTGTTCAGCTCGTGGCATTCGGTACAAATCAGAATGCCCGCATCAATCGCCCGCATGATCATCCTCTCCTGAAAGCGCTTGCCAGATCTGGTGGGGCGACATCACCACCTCCAGCAGTACTTGAACCACTAATAGGCTGACGAAGCAGACAAGCCCCAGGCCAATGGTGATGGAGGCCATGTCCGCGAGTTTGACGATCGCGACCAGCACGCCCATCAGGTAAACCTCCAACATCCCCCAATCCTTCAGGTGATGGTAAATGCGGTAAAGCAACAGCCCATAACTGCGGCCGATGTTCCAACGGATACTGAGCAACACCGCCAATTGGCAGAGCAGCTTGAGCAGGGGAATGCCCATGCTGCACAGGAACACTACGGCTGCGACACCTTGCATGCCGGTATCGAACAGACCTACCACGCCGCTCCATACGGTGTCCTGCGAAGACTGCCCGAGAAGATTGAGCTGCATGATGGGTAAAAAGTTCGCGGGGATGTACAGCAACAGTGCAGCCAGCACCAAAGCGAGGCTTCGCTCAACCACGTTGTGGCGGTGAGCGTAAAGCTCGTAACCGCAACGTGGGCATTGGGCTTTTTCACCGAGGGCGAGTGCGGGTTTGCGCATCAGCAAGTCGCACTCATGGCATGCCACCAGATCCTCCAGTGGTAACTGCGACACCTCGACGGTATCAACCGGATCGGGCATAGATAGGGCTCGAACTCTAAAAAAGGTTAGGTGCCTATTCTAATGGTCTGGTTCAGAAATAACTGTGCAAATTTGTCGGCAGCTTTGGACCAGTTTGGGTTTTCGACCGCCCAAAACAAAACCCCTGATTGCGTTAGCAATCAGGGGTTTCGGAATTTAATCTTGACGATGACCTACTCTCACATGGGGAAACCCCACACTACCATCGGCGATGCATCGTTTCACTACTGAGTTCGGGATGGGATCAGGTGGTTCCAATGCTCTATGGTCGTCAAGAAATTCGGGTACTGAGTCGTAGCCAGTTGGCTTCGCTTCAGCAAATTGGGTATGTGACAGCTTTCGGTGTTTTGTGAGCGTCGAACTTTCGGTTCATTGCGTCTTCACACACCGCAATCTGATGCTCTTTCGAGTAGTCAAATTGCTTGGGTGTTATATGGTCAAGCCTCACGGGCAATTAGTATTGGTTAGCTCAACGCCTCACAGCGCTTACACACCCAACCTATCAACGTCGTAGTCTTCGACGGCCCTTCAGGGAACTCAAGGTTCCAGTGAGATCTCATCTTGAGGCTAGTTTCCCGCTTAGATGCTTTCAGCGGTTATCTATTCCGAACATAGCTACCCGGCAATGCCACTGGCGTGACAACCGGAACACCAGAGGTTCGTCCACTCCGGTCCTCTCGTACTAGGAGCAGCCCCTCTCAAATCTCAAACGTCCACGGCAGATAGGGACCGAACTGTCTCACGACGTTCTAAACCCAGCTCGCGTACCACTTTAAATGGCGAACAGCCATACCCTTGGGACCGGCTTCAGCCCCAGGATGTGATGAGCCGACATCGAGGTGCCAAACACCGCCGTCGATATGAACTCTTGGGCGGTATCAGCCTGTTATCCCCGGAGTACCTTTTATCCGTTGAGCGATGGCCCTTCCATACAGAACCACCGGATCACTAAGACCTACTTTCGTACCTGCTCGACGTGTCTGTCTCGCAGTCAAGCGCGCTTTTGCCTTTATACTCTACGACCGATTTCCGACCGGTCTGAGCGCACCTTCGTACTCCTCCGTTACTCTTTAGGAGGAGACCGCCCCAGTCAAACTACCCACCATACACTGTCCTCGATCCGGATAACGGACCTGAGTTAGAACCTCAAAGTTGCCAGGGTGGTATTTCAAGGTTGGCTCCACGCAGACTGGCGTCCACGCTTCAAAGCCTCCCACCTATCCTACACAAGCAAATTCAAAGTCCAGTGCAAAGCTATAGTAAAGGTTCACGGGGTCTTTCCGTCTAGCCGCGGATACACTGCATCTTCACAGCGATTTCAATTTCACTGAGTCTCGGGTGGAGACAGCGCCGCCATCGTTACGCCATTCGTGCAGGTCGGAACTTACCCGACAAGGAATTTCGCTACCTTAGGACCGTTATAGTTACGGCCGCCGTTTACCGGGGCTTCGATCAAGAGCTTCGCGTTAGCTAACCCCATCAATTAACCTTCCGGCACCGGGCAGGCGTCACACCCTATACGTCCACTTTCGTGTTTGCAGAGTGCTGTGTTTTTAATAAACAGTCGCAGCGGCCTGGTATCTTCGACCGGCATGAGCTTACGGAGCAAGTCCTTCACTCTCACCGGCGCACCTTCTCCCGAAGTTACGGTGCCATTTTGCCTAGTTCCTTCACCCGAGTTCTCTCAAGCGCCTTGGTATTCTCTACCCAACCACCTGTGTCGGTTTGGGGTACGGTTCCTGGTTACCTGAAGCTTAGAAGCTTTTCTTGGAAGCATGGCATCAACCACTTCGCTAACTAAAAGTTAGCTCGTCATCAGCTCTCGGCCTTAAGATCCCGGATTTACCTAAGATCTCAGCCTACCACCTTAAACTTGGACAACCAACGCCAAGCTGGCCTAGCCTTCTCCGTCCCTCCATCGCAATAACCAGAAGTACAGGAATATTAACCTGTTTTCCATCGACTACGCTTTTCAGCCTCGCCTTAGGGACCGACTAACCCTGCGTCGATTAACGTTGCGCAGGAAACCTTGGTCTTTCGGCGTGGGTGTTTTTCACACCCATTGTCGTTACTCATGTCAGCATTCGCACTTCTGATACCTCCAGCAAGCTTCTCAACTCACCTTCACAGGCTTACAGAACGCTCCTCTACCGCATCACTTACGTGATACCCGTAGCTTCGGTGTATGGTTTGAGCCCCGTTACATCTTCCGCGCAGGCCGACTCGACTAGTGAGCTATTACGCTTTCTTTAAAGGGTGGCTGCTTCTAAGCCAACCTCCTAGCTGTCTAAGCCTTCCCACATCGTTTCCCACTTAACCATAACTTTGGGACCTTAGCTGACGGTCTGGGTTGTTTCCCTTTTCACGACGGACGTTAGCACCCGCCGTGTGTCTCCCATGCTCGGCACTTGTAGGTATTCGGAGTTTGCATCGGTTTGGTAAGTCGGGATGACCCCCTAGCCGAAACAGTGCTCTACCCCCTACAGTGATACATGAGGCGCTACCTAAATAGCTTTCGAGGAGAACCAGCTATCTCCGAGCTTGATTAGCCTTTCACTCC
>NZ_OZ255725.1:2462500-3895000 GCF_965277385.1 Pseudomonas edaphica
GAACTGCAGGGTGTCACCGCCAAAGCGCACGTAGAAACCCGCTTTCCACAAGGCCATGCCGGCCTCAAATGGACGCACGATGGCATCACCGTCACGCGGGGCAATCTGGATCGCGCCGGCCAGGCCGTAGTTACGAATGTCGATCACATTCTTGCTGCCCTTCAACCCGTGCAACGCATTCTCAAAGTGCGGGGCGACTTCGGCTACGCTCTGCACCAGGTTTTCCTTCTGCAACAGGTCCAATGCCGCCAAGCCAGCCGCGCAAGCCACCGGGTGCGCCGAGTAGGTGTAGCCGTGGGGGAATTCCACCGCGTATTCCGGCGTCGCCTGGTTCATGAAGGTCTGATAGATCTCGCTGCTGGCAATCACTGCGCCCATCGGGATCGCGCCGTTGGTGACTTGCTTGGCAATGCACATCAGGTCCGGGGTCACGCCAAAGCTGTCGGCGCCGAACATTGAGCCGGTACGGCCGAAACCGGTGATCACTTCGTCGAACACCAGCAGGATGTTGTGTTGGTCGCAGATCTCACGCAGTCGCTTGAGATAACCCTGTGGCGGCACCAGCACGCCAGCGGAACCGGCCATCGGTTCAACAAACACCGCTGCGATGTTCGACGCGTCGTGCAGTTCGATCAGCTTGAGCAGCTCATCGGCCAGGGCGATGCCGCCCAGCTCCGGCATGCCACGGGAGAAGGCATTGCTCGCCAGCAACGTGTGCGGCAGATGGTCAACGTCCATCAGGCCCTGACCGAAGAGCTTGCGGTTGCCGTTCACGCCACCCAGGCTGGTTCCGGCAATGTTCACACCGTGATAGCCACGGGCGCGGCCGATCATCTTGGTCTTGGTGGCCTGGCCTTTCAGGCGCCAGTACGCACGCACCATCTTCACCGCGGTATCGGCGCACTCGGAGCCCGAATCGGTGAAGAACACGTGGTTCAGGTTGCCTGGGGTCAGGTCGGTGATCTTTTCCGCCAGCTGGAAGGACAACGGATGACCGTATTGGAAGCCCGGGGAGTAGTCCAGGGTGCCCAGTTGCTTGGAGACTGCTTCCTGAATCTCTTTACGGGTGTGCCCGGCGCCACACGTCCACAGGCCCGACAACGAATCGTACACCTTGCGGCCCTTGTCATCTATCAACCAGCTGCCTTCAGCGCCGACGATCAGGCGCGGGTCGCGCTGGAAGTTGCGGTTGGCGGTGTAAGGCATCCAGTGCGCATCCAACTTCAGTTGGCTGGCCAGGGACGATGGGGCGTTTTCGGGCATGTTCATCAGCAAAACCTCGCAGGGCAAAAGGCAGCGTCGGGATTGAAAAGCGTTGTTGCAGCTAAATTGCCACGGCGATAAAGTCGGTGAAATCCAACTCTTCTAACCTTCAGTCAGGCCTTCACTAAACTATGAGCAGCCGTCGACCCGATCCCCTGGCCCAAGTCAGCGACTTCGATATCCGCCTGTTGCGCATCTTTCGCAGCGTGGTGGAGTGCGGCGGCTTCTCGGCGGCCGAAACCGTGCTCGGCATCGGCCGCTCGGCCATCAGCCAGCAGATGAGCGACCTGGAGCAACGCCTTGGATTGCGCCTGTGCCAGCGCGGGCGTGCCGGTTTCTCCCTGACCGAAGAAGGCCGCGAGGTCTACCAATCGGCCTTGCAGCTATTAAGTGCGCTGGAAAGCTTTCGCACCGAGGTCAACGGCCTGCATCAGCATTTACGCGGCGAACTAATCATCGGCCTCACCGACAACCTGGTCACCCTGCCCCACATGCGCATCACCCACGCCCTGGCGCAGTTGAAGGAACGCGGCCCCGACGTACAAATCCAGATCCGCATGATCGCGCCGAACGAGGTGGAACAAGGTGTACTCGATGGTCGCCTGCATGTCGGCGTAGTACCTCAGGCGAGCGCGCTGTCCGGCCTGGAATACCAACCCCTGTACAGCGAACGTTCACTGCTCTACTGCGCGGTTGGCCACCCGTTGTTTTACGCGGACGACAAGCAACTGGACGACCCACGTATCGACAGCCAGGACGCCATCGCCCCGACCTTCCGCTTGCCCGCCGAAATCCAGGCCCATTACCAAGCCCTTAATTGCACGGCCAGCGCTTCGGACCGTGAAGGCATGGCGTTCCTGATTCTCACCGGCCGCTATATCGGCTACCTGCCCGACCACTACGCCAGCCTGTGGGTGCAACAAGGCCGCCTGCGCGCGCTGAAACCGGCTACACGTTTTTACGATTTAAGCCTCGCATCGGTCACGCGCAAGGGCCGCCGCCCTCATTTGGTGCTGGAAAGCTTTCTGGAAAGCCTGGCGGCAACGCGCTAACTCGGGCCTCTCGTTAAAAGCTGAGCAACTGGACAGCTTTTTGCAAGGGAGCCAGGACCTTGAACCGTCCGCCCTGAGTTTGCCCGCCATGCCACCAGAAACCTTGAGCCCCAACGACCTGATCTACGGCCTGAACGACCGCCCCAAACCACTGCCGACCCTACTGGCAGCCTTGCAACATGTGCTGGCCGCCTTCGTCGGCATCATCACCCCGCCACTGATCATCGGCTCTACTTTAGGGCTCACCGCCCACCTGCCCTACCTGATCAGCATGGCGTTGATGGTGTCCGGCGTGGGCACTTTCATTCAGGCACGCAGGCCATTTGGTATCGGCGCCGGCATGATCTGCCTGCAAGGCACCAGCTTTGCGTTTCTCGGCGCGGTGTTGTCAGCAGGCTTTCTAGTGAAGCAACGCGGCGGCAGCCCGGAAGACATCATGGCGATGGTCTTTGGCGTGTGCTTTTTCGGCGCGGCGGTGCAGATCGTGTTGAGCCGTTTTATCGGCCAATTGCGCCGTGTGATCACGCCCTTGGTCACCGGCATTGTCATCACCTTGATCGGCATCAGCCTGATCAAAGTCGGCATCACCGACCTGGGTGGCGGTTTCAATGCGCCTGACTTCGGCGCGCCGACCAACCTGGCCCTGGGGTTGTTCGTCGTGTTGACGATCATCTTGCTCAACCGCTCGAACACGCCGTGGGTACGCCTCTCGGCAATCATCATCGGCCTGGCCCTCGGCAGCCTGGCCGCGTGGTTCAGCGGCAAGCTGGTGCCCCAAGCCTTGCCCGACTTGCCATTGATCAGCGTGCCGATGCCGTTTCGCTTTGGTTTCAACTTCGACTGGAGCGCCTTCCTGCCCATCGCGCTGATTTATCTGATCAGCAGTATCGAAACTGTTGGCGACCTGACCGCCAACTGCATGATCGCCCGCCAGCCGATCAGCGGCCCTTCTTATATAAGTCGACTCAAGGGCGGCGTATTGGGTGATGGCGTCAGTTGCATGATCGCAGCCACCTTCAGCGCATTCCCCAACACCACGTTTGCGCAGAACAACGGCGTGATCCAACTCACTGGCGTGGCCAGCCGTTACGTCGGCTTATACATTGGTGTGCTGCTGTTCTGTCTCGGCCTGTTTCCACTGATCGGCGCGGTGCTGCAGCAAATCCCCAAACCGGTATTGGGCGGCGCAACCCTGGTGATGTTCGGCAGCGTGGCCGCCGCCGGCGTGCGTATTCTGGCCCAGGCGCCGCTGGATCGACGCAGCATGTTGATCATCGCCACCTCGTTCGGCGTTGGCCTGGGCATTGCCGCCCAACCTGAGTTGCTGCACTTGATGCCACCTCTGGTGCAAAACCTGTTCGATTCGGCCATCACCAGCGGCGGCCTGACGGCCATCGTGTTGTGCCTGTTATTACCCGAGGCCAAAGCGAATACCGCAGGCGCAAACCACGCGCCGGAAAGCGACACACTGGAACCGCTTTGACGGTTTTATTGCATCGGGACTTGTCTGAGGCTTGAGGGTGGGTTATCTGTGCACACGTCGTCTCTATCGATCAGCACGGAAACCTCCATGAGCCTCGAAGTTCCTGCCCACAGCAACCACGCCGGTAAACCTGCCAGCCGTATTCGGCAAAAGAATGAACAAGCGATTCTCCAGGCGGCTGAAGACGAATTCGCGCGTCATGGCTACAAAGGCACCAGCATGAACACCATTGCCTCGAGTGCCGGGCTGCCCAAGGCCAACCTGCATTATTACTTCACCAACAAGCTCGGCCTGTACATCGCGGTACTGAGCAATATCCTCGAACTGTGGGACAGTACCTTCAACGCGCTGACCGCCGAGGACGACCCCGCCGTCGCGCTGACACGCTACATCCGTACCAAGATGGAATTCTCCCGGCGCCACCCCCAAGCCTCGCGGATCTTCGCCATGGAGATCATCAGTGGCGGCGAATGCCTGACCGAATATTTCAGCCAGGACTACCGCGCCTGGTTCAGTGGCCGCGCAGCGGTGTTCCAGGCCTGGATCGAAGCCGGCAAGATGGACCCCATCGACCCCGTACACCTGATCTTCCTGTTGTGGGGCAGCACCCAGCATTACGCCGACTTCGCCACCCAGATCTGCCGCGTCACCGGTCGCACCAAGCTGACCAAGCAGGACATGGAAGACGCCGGCACCAACCTGATCCATATCATCCTCAAAGGCTGCGGCATCAAGCCGGCCCTATAAACGAAGCGACTTATGCCTTTCACGCTGACCGGCCTTTGCGAATTTCGTGAAGAAATACGCAAAAGCCGCTTTATCACCCTGGCCGCGCCGATCACCAGCGCGCAAGACGCCCAGGCGTTTTTCGAGCAGCACAGCGACCTCAACGCCACGCACAACTGCTGGGCCTGGAAGCTCGCCGACCAGTACCGCAGCAACGACGATGGCGAACCCGGCGGCACGGCCGGGCGACCGATCCTGGCCGCCATTGAAGCCCAAGGCTTTGATCAGGTCGCCGTGCTGGTGATTCGCTGGTACGGCGGCATCCAGCTGGGCACCGGCGGCCTGGCTCGCGCCTACGGCGGCGGCGCGAACAAATGCCTGCAGAATGCCGAACGCATCGAGCTGATCAGCCGCGTGCCGCTGAGCTGTGCCTGCAGTTTCTCGGAATTGAACCTGGTGAAACTGCGCGTGGCCGAACTGGGCGGGCTGGTGGTGGAAGAAACCTTCACCGCCAACGGCGTCGAGCTACAGCTCGCACTCGGCGAGGCGCACATCGACACGCTGCAAACCCAGCTCGCCGACCTCAGCCGTGGGCGCATCCTGCTCGAACGCTGAAACTGCCCACATCTACTGTGCACCTGCCTGTGGATAACCTGAGCACACCCGTCTGTAACCCTTTTGTCATAAGGGCTTACGGGCGCCGGTCATTTTTTGATCAGTATTCACCGGGAGTAGTTGCGCAACGCCCCATAGCAGTTCCAACAGCAGAATTATCCACAGCACCGACGTGGCGCCCTGCATCAGCGCGTACAGCTGCCAGGTCGCAAACAGCCCACGGCCGGCCGCGTCATACCGCCCGAATTGGCGTTGAGGGTCGCGAATACGCAGCACTGCCCACACGCACACGATCGAGCCGAGCAGGTTGGCCATCAATACGTGCGCAGGCAGAAACGGCGGTAGCTCGCCCGGCAGGTTCAAGCCCTGCAACAGGCCGTGTACTAATGCAAAACTCCACGGCGTGACAAACGCGGCGGTGATGATCAAGTCATACCAGGCACTGGCCCGCACCAGTGTTCGGTAGCGTTTTTGTGTCCACATAGCAGCAAGCTCCTTCAATTCAAGAAGCCAGCAGGCTAAAGCCTGGAGTATGCTCCAAGGTCAAGCCCTCTCGAGCCCGCCCCATGCGTATCGGCGAATTAGCCCAGGCCAGCCAGGTCAGCCGCGACACCTTGCGCTTCTATGAGCAGCGCGGGTTGATCGCCGCGCAACGCAGCGCCAACGGTTACCGCGACTACCCGCCGGACATGCTGCAACTGGTGCTCTATATCAAGACTGCGCAGCGCCTGGGTTTCAGCCTCGGCGAGATCGGCACCAGCGTCGCCGCCTTATGGCAGGCGCCCGATCCCGACGCTGCCGTCACACAATTGCTGCAAGACAAGCTCAACCTGATCGAAACCCGCATCACTGAACTCGGCCATCTGCGCCAGGAGTTGCAGCAAAGGCTCGGGCAACGTTGTCCACTGAATCCGTGAACCTCCACTCCAAAGGAAGCCCTTCATGTCTACGCCAAAAACCGCACTGATCATCGGCGCCTCGCGCGGCCTGGGCCTTGGCCTGGTCAAGCAACTGCTGCAGGACGGCTGGGAGGTGACCGCCACCGTGCGCGACCCGAACAAGGCCGATGCGCTCAAAGCCGTGGGCCAGGTGCAGATCGAGAAGCTGGACATGGACGATCAGCAAGCCGTGATCGCCTTGGCCCAACGCCTGAAGGAGCGCACCTTCGACCTGCTGTTCGTCAACGCCGGCGTCAAAGGCCCTGCCAACCAGGAGCCGGGCCACGCCACCCTGGCGGAAGTCGGCCAGCTGTTTTTCACCAACGCCGTGGCGCCGATCAACCTGGCCCAGCGCTTTGTCGGGCAGATCCGCAAAGACACCGGCGTGCTGGCGTTCATGAGTTCGGTGCTGGGCAGCGTGACCATTCCCGATGGCTCCGACCTGGCGCTGTACAAGGCCAGCAAGGCTGCACTCAACTCCATGACCAACAGCTTTATCACGCAACTGGGCGACCATAAGCTCACCGTGCTGTCGCTGCATCCGGGCTGGGTGAAAACCGACATGGGCGGCGAAAACGCGCACATCGATGTCGACACCAGCGTGCGCGGCCTGGTGGATCAGGTGAATGCCTACACCGGCAAAGGCGGCCATCACTTCGTGGACTACAAGGGCGACACCATCGCCTGGTAACAGCTCGGTCCAACCTGTGGGAGCGGGCTTGCCCGCGATGGTCTCAAGAGCACCTCGCTCCTACAGATAGACCTGATCATGGACTACACGTAAACTCTGCTCCTCGCCCTCACCGGCGACCCTGGATCAGCAGACAGGGCAACACTGAGCTGGCAAACCTGAACCCATCATTCAGAGGAGCCGGCCAATGCCTGCGACCCGTATCTGGTTAAAAAACCCCCTCGCGATTTTCACCGCCAATGGCCTCGACGCCCGTGGTGGCCTGGTGCTGCAAGACGGTGTGATCACCGAAGTGCTGGGCTGGGGAAAAGAACCCGCCGTGCCGTGCGGACAAGTGTTCGATGCACGCGAACATGTGATCCTGCCGGGGCTGATCAACACCCACCATCACTTCTACCAAACCCTGACCCGCGCCTGGGCGCCGGTGGTCAACCAGCCCTTATTCCCCTGGCTGAAAACCCTGTACCCGGTCTGGGCACGCCTGACCCCGGAAAAACTCGCGCTGGCGTCCAAAGTCGCCTTGGCTGAATTGCTGCTGTCTGGCTGCACCACCGCGGCAGATCACCATTACCTGTTCCCCGAAGGCCTTGAAAACGCCATCGACGTGCAGGTGCAAAGCGTGCGCGAACTGGGCATGCGCGCCATGCTCACTCGCGGGTCCATGAGCCTGGGCGAAGCCGATGGCGGCCTGCCGCCGCAGCAAACCGTGCAACAAGGCCAGGTGATCCTCGAAGACAGCCAGCGCCTGATCCGCGAATACCACCAGCGCGGCGATGGCGCGCAAATCCAGATCGCCCTGGCGCCCTGCTCGCCGTTTTCGGTCACCCCGCAAATCATGCAAGCCAGCGCCGAACTGGCCAACAGCCTCGACGTGCGCCTGCACACGCACCTGGCCGAAACCCTCGACGAAGAAGACTTCTGCCTGCAGCGTTTCGGGCTGCGCACGGTGGACTACCTCGACAGCGTCGGCTGGCTCGGCCCACGCACCTGGCTGGCCCACGGCATTCACTTCAACCCGGATGAGATCGCCCGCCTGGGCGCCGCCGGCACCGGTATCTGCCATTGCCCAAGTTCGAATATGCGCCTGGCTTCCGGCATCTGCCCGACCCTGGACCTGCTCGCCGCCGGCGCGCCGATTGGCCTGGGCGTCGACGGTTCGGCCTCCAACGATGCCTCGAACATGATCCTCGAAGCGCGCCAGGCCCTGTACATCCAGCGCCTGCGTTACGGCGCAGAAAAGATCACCCCGGAAGGCGTGCTGGGCTGGGCCACCAAAGGCTCGGCGCAGTTGCTGGGGCGCACGGATATCGGTGAGTTGGCCGTGGGCAAACAGGCTGACCTGGCGCTGTTCAAACTCGATGAGCTGCGTTTTTCCGGCAGCCATGACCCGATTTCGGCGCTGCTGCTGTGCGGCGCCGACCGCGCGGATCGGGTGATGATCGGCGGCAAGTGGCGGGTGATCGATGGGCAGGTTGAAGGGCTGGACCTGAAAGGCTTGATTGCCGATCACAGCCAGGCGGCGAAACAACTGATCGCCGGAACCTGAGCCCTGCACAAAGCCAACTGTGGGAGCTGGCTTGCCTGCGATGCAGACACCTCGGTCTATAGCCATACCGAGTGGATGCCATCGCGGGCAAGCCCGACTCCCACATGGGATTTAGGGTGTGCTTGAGGGCCGGTTACACCCCAAGCAACGACAACATGATAAAGGTCGCAAACAACACATGTGGGAGCTGGCTTGCCTGCGATGCAGGCACCTCGGTCTTTCAGCCATACCGAGTTAATGCCATCGCGGACAAGCCCGACTCCCACATGGGATTTAGGGTGTGCTTGAGGGCCGGTTACACCCCAAGCAACGACAACATGATAAAGGTCGCGAACAACACATGTGGGAGCTGGCTTGCCTGCGATGCAGGCACCTCGGTCTTTCAGCCATACCGAGTTAATGCCATCGCGGGCAAGCCCGGCTCCCACATGGGTTTTAAGGTGTGCTTGAGGGCCGGTTACACCCCAAGCAACGACAACATGATAAAGGTCGCAAACAACACATGTGGGAGCTGGCTTGCCTGCGATGCAGGCACCTCGGTCTTTCAGCCATACCGAGTTAATGCCATCGCGGGCAAGCCCGGCTCCCACATGGGTTTTAAGGTGTGCTTGAGGGCCGGTTACACCCCAAGCAACGACAACATGATAAAGGTCGCAAACAACACATGTGGGAGCTGGCTTGCCTGCGATGCAGACACCTCGGTCTATCAGCCATACCGAGTTGATGCCATCGCGGGCAAGCCCGGCTCCCACATGGGTTTTAAGGTGTGCTTGAGGGCCGGTTACACCCCAAGCAACGACAACATGATAAAGGTCGCAAACAACACAAAGTGCGTCATCCCTTCGATGGCATTGGTTTCGCCATCATTGAGGTTGATCGCACTCACCACCAGTGTGATCAACACCATCACGGTTTGCACCGGCGTCATCGCCATCTGGAACGGCTGGCCGGTGTAGAGCGCCATGGCTTCCATCACCGGCACCGTCAAAATCACCGTCGACAACGATGCACCCAGTGCGATGTTGACCACCGACTGCATGCGGTTAGCCAAGGCTGCACGCAATGCCGTCAGAATTTCCGGCGCGGCCGAAATCGCCGCCACCACAATCGCGGTAATCACCGGCGGTGCGCCCGTACCTTCCAGGCCCAGGTCGAGGGTCTTGGACATCACCTCGGCCAATGCGCCAATCACAATCACGCCAAACACCAACGTACCGATGGAAAACGCCAGGTTGATCGACGGCTCCTGCTGTTCTTCCGGCTGCTTTTTTCTGCGTTTTTCCGGGTAGCTGTAGCTGAAGAAGTAACTGTGCGGCCCCACCTGCATGCGCAGGAACAGGGTGTAGAGCAACACCATCGCGCCGATGGTGAAGGCCGAGTAAATTTTCCAGTCGGCTTCGGGGATAAATTCCGGTACCACCATCGACACGCCCATGGCGGTGAGGATCATCACGCTGTAACTGCGTGCCGAGTCATCGTTGTAGGACTGTTCACCATGCTTGATGCCGCCCATCAGCGCGGCCAGGCCAAGGATGCCGTTGATATCGAGCATCACCGCCGAATAGATCGTGTCACGTACCAAAGTCGGCGAGGGCTCGTTGCTCATCATGATCGCCAGGATCACCACTTCCACCAGCACGGCGGCGAGGGTCAGGATCATGGTGCCGTAAGGGTCACCGACCTTTTCCGCCAGTTGCTCGGCGTGGTGGGCGACGCGCATCGACGCCATGACAATAAAAGCGATGAGCGCCATGCCGCCGAGCAGGGCGATCATCTGCCCGCTGTGCAGCATCCAGTGCTCCAACGGGTAGGCGGCGATGGCGGCGATCAACGCCAGCCACATGAATTTTTCTTGCTTGAGGGATGTGAGCATTCCGGGCCTTTTTGTGCAGCAAATCAGTCATTGATGGGGTACAGACTGCACCACGTCGCTAACGTTTCGTTACACCTTAGTTCAGATGGCCCTTGCGCGAATAAAACCAATACTCTCCTGCTGGTCAGGTTTTGCCGACTATTTCAGCCATGGCCTGTAGAATGCCGCCATTGCACCTGATGAGAATTTAGAACATGTACGATTGGCTCAACGCCCTGCCCAAGGCTGAATTGCACCTGCACCTGGAAGGCTCGCTGGAGCCTGAGTTGCTGTTTGCCCTGGCCGAACGCAACAAGATTGCACTGCCGTGGAATGACGTCGAAACCCTGCGCAAGGCCTACGCCTTCAACAACCTGCAAGAGTTTCTCGACCTGTATTACAAGGGCGCCGATGTGCTGCGCACCTCCCAGGATTTCTACGACCTGACCTGGGCCTACCTGCTGCGCTGCAAAGAACAGAACGTGATCCACACCGAACCGTTCTTCGACCCGCAGACCCACACCGACCGTGGCGTGCCATTCGAAGTGGTGCTCAACGGCATCGCCGCTGCGCTCAAAGATGGCGAGCAGCAACTGGGTATCACCAGCGGTTTGATCCTGAGCTTCCTGCGCCACCTGAGCGAAGCCGAAGCCGAGAAAACCCTCGACCAGGCGCTGCCGTTCCGTGACGCGTTTGTGGCCGTCGGCCTGGACAGCTCGGAAATGGGCCACCCGCCGAGCAAGTTCCAGCGCGTGTTCGACCGTGCCCGCCATGAAGGCTTTCTTACCGTGGCCCACGCCGGTGAAGAAGGCCCGCCCGAGTACATCTGGGAGGCCATCGACCTGCTGAAAATCCAGCGTATCGACCATGGCGTACGCGCCATCGAAGACGAACGCTTGATGCAACGCATCATCGACGAGCAGATCCCGCTGACCGTGTGCCCACTGTCCAACACCAAGCTCTGTGTGTTCGACGACATGGCCCAACACAACATCCTCGACATGCTTGAGCGTGGCGTGAAGGTGACGGTGAACTCGGATGACCCGGCGTACTTCGGCGGCTATGTCACCGAGAACTTCCACGCGCTGTACACCTCCCTGGGCATGACCCAGGACCAGGCCAAACGCCTGGCGCAGAACAGCCTGGATGCGCGGCTCGTAAAGCCATAACTGCATAAACGCAGTTCAAATAATGTGGGAGCTGGCTTGCCTGCGATAGCGGTGTATCAGCCAGCCATTCGCTGCCTGAGCCACCGCTATCGCGGGCAAGCCCGGCTCCCACATTGATTGTGTATTGACCTCTAGATTTCGGTCAGTTCTTCCAGGGTCTTGCCCTTGGTCTCCATCCCAAACACCCACACCACCAGCGCCGCCACCGCAAAACACAGCGCCCCCAAGGCAAACACCCCACCCTGCCCGGTTATCGGAAACACCAGCCCGGTTACCAACGGCCCCAGCAATGACCCGACCCGGCCAATCGCCGAGGCAAACCCGGAACCGGTGGCCCGCGCCGAAGTGGGATACAGCTCCGGTGTGTAGGTGTACAGCACCGCCCACATGCCAAACAGAAAGAACTGCATCAACAACCCCGAGGTAATCAGCAGCCCCACGTTGCCGCCAAACACCGCGCTCTGCCCATACAGAAACGCCATCACCCCGCCGCCCAGCAATGTCACCACACACACCGGTTTACGGCCCCAACGTTCCACCAGCCAGGCCGCCATCAAGAAGCCCGGTATCCCGCCCAGGGAAATGATCACCGTGTAATACACCGATTGCGTCACGGCAAAACCCGACTGCTGCAACAGCGCACTCAGCCAGGAGGTCAGCCCGTAGAAACCCAGCAAGGCAAAAAACCACACGCTCCAGATCATCATCGTGCGTTGGCGATACTGCGCCGACCACAACTGCTGGAACGCCGAGAAAAACGTGCCCGGCACGCTCTCAACTCGTGGCAAGGCAATCGGCTCCGGCAAGTCCGTTCGCCCCAGCGAGTCGCGGACCTTCTGCTCAATGCCGAGCAACACCTTGTCCGCCGCTGCATGCCGCCCGGCCTGTTCCAGCCAGCGTGGCGATTCCGGGATAAAAAAACGAATCGCCAGCACAAACACCGCCGGTACCGCCAACACCAGGAAGATGTCGCGCCAGCCAATCACCGGCAGCAAAAAGTAGGACAGCACACCCGCCGCCACAAACCCCAGCGGCCAGAAGCCATCCATCAAGGCGATATATCGCCCACGGCCCTTGGCGGGAATCAGCTCCGAGAGCATCGACTGCGCAATCGGGAATTCCATACCCATGCCGATCCCCAGCAGGATGCGAAACAGCGTCAGCGTTTCCACCGTCTGCGCCGTGGAGCACAGGTAACTGGCGACGCCCCACAACACGATGCTCCACTGAAACACCGGCTTGCGCCCGAAACGGTCAGCCAACATGCCGGACAAGGACGCACCGACCACCATGCCAAAAAAACTCGAACTGGCGAGTAACCCGGCCTGGGCCGTGCTCAGGCCGAACTCGGTTTTTATCGAGCCCAACAGGAAGGTCATCATCGCCAGGTCCATGGAGTCGAAAAAAAACGCCAAGGCGATGATGATGAAAATGATTCGGTGGTAACCGCTGATGGGCAACCGTTCCAGCCGTTCCGCTGCGCTATAGCCTTGCATACCCATGCCATACCCCCCGAGTGAAAAATCCCCAAGGCGAGTGTGCGGCATCGTTTTACCCGATTATTGCTGGATACGACCTGACTGAAACTCTGAGCGACGCACGCACCTACGCCGTGGCCAGACGGTTGATTTCCGCAAGCCCCAGGTCGGTCACCAGCAAGGCACGCGACTCGTTGACCGCGTTGATCCAGCCGCACTGCAAAAACAACTGCAACAACCCGGCGCCCAATGCGCCCCCCAGGTGCGGTTGCTGCTGGCTCCAGTCAAAACAATCGCAGGCCAGCGGCGCAGACAGTGCCTGGATAAAAATGCCCAGGGTCGCGAAATGCTGCGCGCCGGTGACGGTCACGTCGGTACGCTGTTCGTAGCGGTCGATCCAGCCGGCCTCCAGCATGCGCTGATAAAGCCCCGCTGCCAGTTCACCGCCCAGATGCCCCTGGCACAAACGCGCGCGCCGCAACGGCGGCGGCGCCAGGGATACTCGCGGGGAAACCTGCGGAGCACTGCGTGCGGCACAGGCCAAGGTGGTACATGCCAATGCGTCGACGGCCGCACAGACATCCACGGCGGCCATGCGAAACAGGCGCTTGCCGCGCTTGGCCTCGCTGCGCAGCAAACCGCTGCCGATAAGGCGCGCAAGATGCGCATTGGCCGACGCGGCGGACAGCCCGGCGAGCATAGCCAGTTCGTCTGCGGTTTTCGCCGAACCGTCCATCAGTGACCAGAGCATGGCGGTGCGCTTGGGCTCAGCGAGCAAGCTGGCGATCTGACTGATGCAAGGTGCTTCTTCCATGTATTCACTCCTTGTAAATCATTTGTCTGCTGCGGTTGGAACCAAAGTATAGGGGCGCAAACCGCCCATTCCGCGGCGTCCGACAGCGCGAATGGGGACAGGCTCTGAGTGAAATTTCTGGCTTTGGTGGAGGCTATTGCCTAACGCTCTATCGCCCCGGCCTTTGCGCGGTCAAAGCCGCACAACGGGACACGAGCATTTCCCGCAGCAGGTTAATGGGTTTACTCAACTGAGCACGGTGGGCGCACAGCAGGTTGAGCGGCGTGCGCTCGCCGCGCAGCTCCGGCAACACCAGGCGCAAACGCCCCGCGAGCACGTCGGTGCTCACATCCAGCCACGACTTGTAGGCAATGCCGACACCCGCCACCGCCCAGCGGCGCACCACATCGGCGTCGTCACTGAAGCGATCACCGCTGACCGTCAGGCCGACCTCGCGCTTGCCGTCGTAAAAACCCCAGTGGTCGTGGACACGGCTGCCCAGCATGTACAACAGGCAATTGTGCTGCGCCAACTGCTCAAGATGCCGGGGCTCGCCATGCCGTGCCAGGTAGCTGGGTGCGGCGCACAGCACGCGAATGTTGTCCGGGGCGATGGGCAGCGCGACCAGGCTGGAATCTTCAGGCTCGCCGTAGCGCAGGGCGATATCCACCGGCTGGCGGAATAGGTCGGCAATGCGGTCGCCCAGCAGCAGGCGGATGTTCAATTGCGGGTATTCAAGCTGAAACTCATCCAGCCACGGCAGTAACTGGTTGCGCCCGAAATCCGACGGCGCCGACAGTTGCAGCACACCGCTGACATGGTCCTGGCCGCTGGCCAATAAGCGCCGCCCTTCGTCCAGCGAACTCAACGCGGAGCGGGCATATTCCAAAAAACCTTCGCCTTCGGCAGTCAGGCGCAAACTGCGGGTGGAGCGCGCCAGCAAGCGCGTGCCCAGTTGCTGTTCGATACGCTTGAGCGCCGCGCTCGCCACGGCAGGCGAGAGGTCCATGATGCGTGCAGCGGCCGACAAACTGCCGAGGTCCGCCGCCCGCACAAACAACTGCAAATCATCAAAACGCAGCATGTACCCTCGCCTATTATCAAAATTCTATTGAAACAGACTGCTGTTTTAGCCGCTTTTATCTGTGCTGGAAATAGCTAATCATCTGCCCATCCCGTACATCACGTGTCTGGAGTTGAATATGTCCGCTGCCTTTAACGTCATCGCCACGCTGATCGCCAAACCCGGCCAGCAGGCCAAGTTGGAAACCCTGCTGCGCGGCCTGTTGGAACCGACTCGCCTGGAAGCCGGTTGCGAGCAGTACGACCTGCACCAGGACCTGCAACACCCGGAAACCTTCTACATGCTCGAACGCTGGAGCGACGACGCGGCGCTGGCCGATCACGACCAGAGCGCGCATATCCAAAGCTTCCGCGCCAAGGCTGCGGATGTGCTCGAACATTTCGAACTCAAGCGCCTGCAATTTCTTGCCTGATCACCCCATCAGCAGGTTTTTGTGGCGAGCACGCTTGCTTGCGCTGGGGTGCGAAGCGCTTACCGACAGGTTTTGGGGCTGTTTCGCAGCCCAGCGGGAGCAAGCTCCCTCGCCACATTTAGCCTGACTCTCGACCACCTTCTTTACCCGGAGCCAATATGAAAGCCATTGCCTACTACGCCTCACTGCCGATCAGCGACGAAAAATCCCTGCAAGACATCCAATTGCCGGAGCCGGTCGCCGGCCCGCGTGACCTGCTGGTGGAGGTCAAAGCCATCTCGGTCAACCCGGTGGACACCAAAGTGCGCCAGAACGTCGCCCCGGAAAACGGCGCGGCCAAGGTGCTGGGCTGGGACGTAGCCGGTGTGGTCAAGGCGGTCGGCAGCGAAGTGACGCTGTTCAAGGCGGGCGACAAGGTGTTCTACGCCGGTTCCCTGGTGCGCCCAGGCGGCAACAGCGAACTGCACACCGTGGATGAACGCATCGTCGGCCATATGCCCAAGAGCCTGGGTTTTGCCGAAGCCGCCGCACTGCCACTCACCGCCATCACCGCCTGGGAGCTGCTGTTCGAGCGCCTGCAAGTACGTGAAGGTAAAGAAGATGAAGGCCAGAGCCTGCTGATCGTTGGCGCTGCCGGCGGTGTGGGTTCGATCCTGACCCAGTTGGCCAAGCAGCTCACCGCATTGAACGTTATCGGCACCGCCTCACGCCCGGAAACCCAGGAATGGGCCAAGGCGCTCGGCGCCGATGTGGTGATCGATCACAGCCAGCCACTGAGCGAGGCGTTGAAAAATGCCGGCCAGGCGCAGGTAACCCACGTCGCCAGCCTGACCCAGACCGACCATCACTTGGACGAACTGGTCGAAGCCCTGCAGCCGCAAGGCAAGCTGGCGTTGATCGACGACCCCAAGGTGCTGGATGTGAGCAAACTCAAGCGCAAGAGCCTGTCACTGCACTGGGAGTTCATGTACACACGCTCGATGTTCGAGACGCCGGACATGATCGAACAGCACAATCTGCTCAACCGCGTGGCCGAACTGATCGACGCCGGCACCTTGAAAACCACGGTGGGCGAGCACTTCGGCGTGATCAACGCAGCCAACCTGCGCCGCGCCCATGCGCTGCTGGAAAGCGGCAAGGCCAAGGGCAAGATCGTATTGGAAGGGTTCTAACAAGTAGCTGTCAGAGTCGTCCATTATTCATGTGAGTAATGGACGACACCGCTAGTCAGAGAGTTGATCTTTGTCATATTTGCGAACGCATTCAGGTTTATATTGGCCGCCTTTGCCACGATTCTTTTACGTGAGGAAGTCAGCAATGAAGATCCTGATAAGAGCGTTAGCAAAATCCCCAGGCAACAAATGGCAGGTCAGCCTCGACGGTGACGCCTTCACCTTCCGCAGTGAGGCCGAGGCCCGCGCCTTTGCCGACACCCTGCAGGCCCGCATCCAGGCGCCCCACCGCATTCCCCTCAGCCAGCAACGCTCCGCCGCCGGCTGATTAGCACCTCAGACCTGCGCCTGCGCGGCCCTCGCCCGTTGCAGGCGCTGGGTCGACACCGCAATCGTCACCGCCAATACACCGCACAAGCTGATGACCATCGCCATCGGCATCGCCGTGCCGTCGTGCAACACGCCGACCAAGGACGCCGCGCCTGCCGCCACACCAAACTGAATGCAACCGAGCAATGCCGAGGCGCTGCCGGCCCGTGCGCCCTGCCCGGCCATGGCACACGCCGAGGTGTTGGGCAAAATGCAGCCCAGGCTGGCGATGCAGATAAACAGCGGCACCAGTAACGGCCATAACGCCTCGGTACGCAGCGCGGCAATGGCCAACAGCGTCAACGCCGCCGCCACGTAGACCCACACGGTGCGCGACAGCAGAAACGCCGGGCCACGCTTGGCCAGCAACCGCGCATTAAGCTGCGCTACCAGGATAAAGCCGGCGGCATTGGAGCCAAATACCCAGCCGTAATGCTCGGCGGGCACGCCATAGAGTTTGATAAAGACGAACGGGGAACCGGCGATGTAGGCAAACATCCCGGCAATCGAGATACCACCGGTGAGGGCGTAGCCCAGATAAACCCGGTCCGACAACAGGCTGACATAGCGGCTCAGCGAGCCGGACAGCGGTTGACGCGGCTTATCGGCCGGCAAGGTTTCCGGCAACCCGACCGCCACGGCGATGGCCGCCATCACGCTGAAAATCGACAACGCGAGGAAAATCGACTGCCAGCCCCACAGGCCGACCATCACCCCACCCGCCAACGGCGCGAGGATCGGCGCCAGGCCGGTCACCAGCATCAGCTGCGAATAGACTTTGGCCGAGCCCACGGCATCACATTTGTCGCTGACCACCGCCCGCGAAATCACCATGCCCGCGCAGCCGCCAAGGGCTTGCACAAAACGCGCGCCGATCAACCAGTCCAGGGACGGCGCGTAGGCGCAGGCGAAGGACGCCAGGGTAAACAGAGTCACGCCACTGAGCAGCGGCACGCGCCGGCCAAAGCGATCCGCCAGCGGCCCGTAGATCAATTGGCCGATGGCCAGGCCGCCGAAATACACGGCGAGGGTCAGCTGGATGTGTTTTTCGTCGGTGGCAAAGGCGGTGGCCATCGCCGGAAAGCCCGGCAGGTAAAAATCGATCGCCAACGGCGCGAAGGCGCTCAAGGCGCCCAGAATCAGGATTATGCGGAGGTTCATCAGACACCCAAGTGAGTCGGCAGCCCGACAGTCTAGCCGCGCTTGGGTGTGATGAACATTACGATAGCTCGCTAACTATCGGAAATTTTACGCGAGCTTGGCGCTGTAGCCTTCTTCGGTGATCAGCGCGATGACTTGCTCGTCGGACAGCCGGCTTTCAACCCCGACTTCCTTGGCGGCCAGGTTGACGTTGACGCTCGCCGCCGGGTCCTGGCTGTGTACTGCTTGAGTGACCGCCCGAACACAATGGCCGCAGGTCATTCCTTCAACACTGAATACTTGCATGACATGACTCCTTTGATGAGGTTGGGGCCAGTCTCGACCTTGCCACGATGGCAAGGTCAAGCGCTCAAAATTGCGACCGGGCTGGTATTCCAGCGTTGCCTCGGCCAAGCTTCATGCATCTTGGATTTGAACCACGGAGCATTCGCCATGCGCTGGTCGTTTTTTAGCCTTATCGGCCTGTTGAGCTTGTCCGCCGCTGCGCCCATGGCGTACGCGGACCAGGACTATGCGGTGTTGATCATTTCCCGCGAGCGCCTGGAAGTGCCGACCAATTGCGAAATCGGCCTGTATATCCAGGACCAGTTGGCCGGGCGCCTGTTCCAGGAACAGGCCACCTCGTTCAACTTGCCGGCGGGCAATGTGTCGCTGCGCCTCAAGCTGCTGCCGGGTCAATCGCCAGGTTGCCTGCCGGGCATGCTCGCACCGCCTGCGCAGAACATCACGTTGAAGGCCGGAGACATACGCAAACTGCGTATCGCCCAAGGCCCGGACGGTATGTACCTTAAACCCGCCGCACTGGAGTATTAAAGGCGCTTGACCTTCCCCGCAGGTCAAGGTTGATGCTAGGGGCAACTTCTCTGGAGGACTGCCCCATGAATGGATCCACCACCTTTGACCTGCCCATCAGCGGCATGACCTGCGCCAGCTGTGCCGGGCGTGTCGAGCGCGCGCTGGGCAAGGTGCCGGGGGTGCAAAGCGTCAGCGTCAACCTGGCCAACGAGCGTGCCCACGTCGAAGTACTCGGCCAGATGGACCCCGGCGTGCTGATCGCCGCCGTCGACAAGGCCGGCTACACCGCCACCCTGCCGCAAAGCGAGACCGTCACCGACGCTAAACAGGCCCAGCGTCTGCACCACGAGCGCTGGTCGTTGTTGTTGGCCATCGCGTTGGCGCTGCCATTGGTGCTGCCGATGCTGGTGGAGCCGTTCGGCCTGCATTGGATGCTCCCGGCCTGGGTGCAATTCGCGCTGGCCACTCCCGTGCAATTCATCTTTGGCGCACGCTTCTATATAGCCGCCTGGAAAGCCGTGCGCGCCGGTGCTGGCAATATGGACCTGCTGGTGGCCATCGGCACCAGCGCCGGTTATGGCCTGAGCATTTATGAATGGCTCACCGCGCCCGTGGGCACTATGCCGCACCTGTATTTCGAAGCCTCGGCCGTGGTGATCGCCCTGGTGCTGCTGGGCAAATACCTCGAAAGCCGCGCCAAGCGCCAGACCGCCAGCGCCATCCGTGCCCTCGAAGCCCTGCGCCCGGAACGCGCGATTCGCGTGTTTGAAGGCCGTGAAGAAGACGTCGCCATCACTGCGCTGAAGCTCGACGACCTGGTGCTGGTCAAACCCGGCGAGCGCTTCCCGGTGGACGGCGAAGTGGTGGACGGCCAAAGCCATGCCGACGAGGCCTTGATCAGCGGCGAGAGCCTGCCGGTGCCGAAACAGCCGGGCGACAAGATCACCGGCGGCGCCATTAATGGCGAAGGCCGTTTGCTGGTACGCACCCAGGCGCTGGGTGCAGAAAGTGTGCTGGCGCGAATCATCCGTCTGGTGGAAGACGCCCAGGCTGCCAAGGCACCGATCCAGAAACTGGTGGATAAAGTCAGCCAGGTCTTTGTGCCGGCCGTGCTGGTGCTGGCCTTGGTTACGCTGGTGGGGTGGTGGTTGTACGGCGCTTCACTGGAAACCGCGATCATCAATGCCGTCGCGGTACTGGTGATTGCTTGCCCATGCGCCCTGGGCCTGGCCACACCGACCGCCATCATGGCCGGCACCGGCGTGGCGGCGCGCTATGGCATCCTGATCAAGGACGCCGAAGCGCTGGAACGTGCCCATGCCGTCAGCGCGGTGGTGTTCGACAAGACCGGCACACTCACCTCCGGCGCGCCAAAAATTGCGCACCTGGCCGCGGTGGATGGCAATGAAGATTTATTGCTGCAACAGGCTGGCGCCTTGCAACGCGGCAGCGAGCACCCGTTGGCCAAGGCCGTGCTGGATGCGTGTGGTGAAAAAGGGCTGATCGTGGCGGACGTGAGCGCCAGCCAATCGCTGACCGGACGCGGCATTGCTGGCACTTTGGATGGCCGTGAACTGGCCTTGGGCAACCGCCGCATGCTCGAAGAGAACGGCTTGAGCGCAGGTGAGCTGGCCGAGTCTGCCAACGCCTGGGAAGCCGAAGGCCGCACCTTGTCGTGGTTGATTGAACAAGGCGCACAACCACGCGTGTTGGGGCTGTTTGCGTTTGGCGACACCCTCAAGCCCGGCGCATTGGAAGCCGTGGAACAACTCAAGGCTCAGCACATCAGCAGCCACTTGCTCACCGGCGATAATCGCGGCAGTGCCCGCGTGGTCGCCCTGGCGCTGGGCATCGATGATGTACACGCCGAAGTGCTGCCAGCCGACAAGGCCGCGACGGTGGCCGAGCTGAAAAAGACAGGCGTCGTCGCCATGGTCGGCGATGGCATCAACGACGCCCCGGCCCTGGCCGCCGCCGATATCGGCATCGCCATGGGCGGCGGTACCGATGTGGCTATGCACGCCGCCGGGATCACGCTGATGCGTGGCGACCCGCGCCTGGTGCCGGCCGCGCTGGAGATCAGCCGCAAGACCTACGCAAAAATCCGCCAGAACCTGTTCTGGGCCTTTGTGTACAACTTGATCGGCATTCCGCTGGCTGCCTTTGGCCTGCTCAACCCGGTGCTCGCAGGTGCGGCCATGGCCTTGTCCAGCGTCAGCGTGGTGAGCAATGCGTTATTGTTGAAAACCTGGAAACCGAGCATTTGGAAACCGGAGCAATTGGAGGACAAGCGCCCATGAACATAGGCCAAGCCGCCCGCCAGAGCGGGCTGAGCGCCAAGATGATTCGCTACTACGAATCCATCGGCCTGCTCAAAGCCGCGCACCGCACCGACAGCGGCTACCGCGTGTATGGCAGCGATGACTTGCACACGCTGGCGTTTATCAAACGCTCGCGGGATCTGGGGTTTTCGTTGGAAGAAGTCGGCAAGCTGCTGACCCTGTGGCAAGACCGCCAGCGGGCCAGCGCCGACGTAAAAGCCCTGGCGCGCCAGCATATCGAGGAACTGAACCAGAAGATTCTGGAGCTGGGGCAATTGCGCGACACGTTGCAGGACCTGGTGGAACACTGCCAGGGTGACCATCGGCCGGATTGCCCGATACTCAAGGAGTTGGCGTCGGGCAGCTGTTGCGCTTGATCAGCTCTGCACAAAACAAATGTGGGAACAGGCTTGTGGGGGCTGCCTTATGTGGGAGCTGCCTTATGTGGGAGCTGGCTTGCCTGCGATTGCATCACCGCGATTTAACTGACATACCGAGGTGTCTGCATCGCAGGCAAGCCAGCTCCCACACAAGCCAGCTCCCACAACAAGCCAGCTCCCACACTTTTTAGATCTCCAATTGCCGGGAGATCACTGCATCCAAGGCGGCGGCGGTTCTTCCGCGGTCTTGCTCGGTGGCGCATCATCCGCCGCCCGAACCGCTTGCTTGCGCTCTTCATCCAGCCGCGCCGCTTCGATTTCGCGGATCACACCGCCCACATCCGCCAGCTCTTCCGGCTCATCAAACTCGCCGGTCAACACGCTGGCCGGGTGCAAGGTGCCGGCTTCGTACAGTGCCCACATTTCCTTGGCGTACTTGGTCTTCTTCAACTCCGGGGCAAAACGCCCGAAGTAGGAAGCCATGTTGCCCACATCCCGCTCCAGCATGCTGAATGCGTGGTTGTTGCCCGCCGCATCCACTGCCTGGGGCAGGTCGATGATCACCGGGCCGGTCGGCGTGAGCAGTACGTTGAACTCGGACAGGTCACCGTGCACCAGGCCGGTACACAGCATCAGCACGATCTGGGAAATCAGGAAGGCGTGATATTCGCGCGCCTGGTCCGGCTCCAGCGTTACGTCGTTAAGACGCGGCGCTGCATCGCCGTACTCGTCGGCCACCAGTTCCATCAGCAGCACGCCTTCCAGGAAGTCGAATGGCTGAGGCACGCGAACGCCCGCGCCGGCGAGGCGGAACAACGCCGCCACTTCAGCGTTTTGCCAAGCGTCTTCGGTTTCTTTCTTGCCGAACTTGGAGCCTTTGGCCATGGCCCGGGCCTGGCGGCTGTTACGAACCTTACGGCCTTCCTGGTATTCGGATGCCTGACGAAAACTTCGTTTATTCGCCTCCTTGTAAACCTTGGCGCAACGCAATTCATTGCCGCAGCGCACCACATAAACAGCTGCTTCTTTACCGCTCATGAGAGGGCGCAGCACTTCGTCGACCAGACCGTCTTCGATCAGGGGTTCAATGCGTTTAGGAGTCTTCATCAGCTTTTATTGTGGGTCCTTTATTACCAAATACGCGTATGGCACTCGTTATACGGCAATCGGCGCGCCGGTGGGAGGGGCTACCGACCTCTGACCGCTGAAGAATGCACTCAATATGCCAATTTCGTCGGCAATCAGCGTTCGATAATCGCCGTCACGCCCTGGCCGCCAGCGGCGCAGATCGAAATCAGCCCTCTGCCCTTGCCCGCCGCGTCGAGCAATTTGGCCAGGTTGGCGACGATGCGCCCGCCTGTGGCGGCAAACGGGTGGCCGGCCGCCAATGAGCTGCCTTTGACGTTGAGCCGGCTGCGGTCAATGGCGCCCAGCGGCGCGTCGAGCCCCAGACGCGTCCTGCAATACTCCGGGTCTTCCCAGGCCTTGAGCGTGCACAAAACTTGGGCAGCAAAGGCTTCGTGAATCTCGTAGTAGTCAAAATCCTGGAGTGTCAGGCCATTTCTCGCCAGCAAGCGTGGCACCGCGTACACCGGTGCCATGAGCAGGCCTTCGGCGCCGTTGACGAAATCCACAGCCGCCGCTTCGCCATCGCGCAAGTAAGCCAGAATCGGCAAGCCACGTTCTTTGGCCCAGGCTTCACTGCCCAGCAGCACCAAGGAGGCGCCGTCGGTCAGTGGCGTGGAGTTACCGGCGGTGAGCGTGCCCTTTTCACTGCGCTCGAACGCCGGTTTAAGGTTGGCGAGTTTTTCCAGGGTCAGGTCGGGGCGCAGGTTATTGTCGCGGGTCAGGCCGAGAAACGGCGTAAGCAAATCGTTGTGCCAGCCTTCGGCGTAGGACGCGGCCATTTTCTGATGGCTTTCCAACGCCAGTTGATCCTGCTCGGCACGCGGTATCTGCCAGGTCTGCGCCATCAGCTCGCAATGCTGGCCCATGGACAGGCCCGTGCGCGGCTCGCCATTGCGTGGCAGCTCAGGCTTAAGGTGATGGGGACGAAGTTGTAACAGGACTTTTAATTTATCCGCCATGGACTTGCTGCGGTTGGCTTGCAGCAAGATTTTGCGCAGGCCTTCATTCACACCAATCGGCGCATCGGACGTAGTGTCGACGCCGCCGGCAATCCCGCATTCGATCTGCCCCAGGGCAATCTTGTTGGCCACCAGCAACGCCGCTTCCAGCCCGGTGCCGCACGCCTGCTGAATGTCATAGGCCGGGGTTTGCGGCGACAGGCGCGAGCCCAGCACGCATTCGCGGGTGAGGTTGAAGTCGCGCGAATGCTTGAGCACCGCACCGGCCGCCACCTCGCCGATGCGCAGGCCGTGCAGGTTGTAGCGCTCGATCAGGCCTTCGAGGGCAGCGGTGAGCACCGCCTGGTTACTCGCCGTGGCATATGGGCCATTGGAACGGGCGAAGGGGATGCGGTTACCGCCAATGATCGCTACACGGCGCAATTGAGTCATGGAAAGCTCCCTGAAGGTTATGGGGTGAATCTCTGAGCCTAGCCTAGGCTCAATCGAACGACTTTCACCTATTGATGGTCCACCGTTTGAACCCCAGCACTCGGAGAGCGTTCCATGTCTGACCGTTATATCGACTTCGCCAACTCAAGCCTCGGCCATCGCCTGGTCGCCGCCATTGGCCTGCCGTCACCGGTACGCCTGGAACGCTGGCAAGCTGGGCGCCTGCGCCCGGTGGAAGGTGCTCTGCTGCTGGGCGGTGGCGCGCTGGCCGCCAAGGTGCAGGTATTTGCGCACAAACTGACCGACGCGATTTACACCTACGGCGCCGAATCGTCGACCTGGATCCCAGGCCACGGCCCCAAGCTCAAGGCCGTGGTGTTTGACGCCAGCGACTTGCAGCACACCGACCAGCTCAAGCAACTGCGCGAATTCTTTCAGCCTTTGCTGAAAAATCTCGATCACAGCGCACATCTGGTGATTCTGGGACGCGCGCCGGAAAGCCTCAGCGACCCGTTTGCCGCCAGTGCACAGCGTGCCCTGGAGGGTTTCAGCCGTTCACTGGCCAAGGAATTGCGCAGCGGCGGCGTGTTGCAACTGTTGTATGTGGGCGACGGCGCTGAAGATCAGCTGGAAGGCGCGCTGCGTTTCTTCCTGTCACCGAAAAGTGCGTATATCTCTGGCCAGGTCATTCGCCTGCAAGCCTGCGCCACCCCGGTTGAAGACTGGACGCGCCCGCTGGCCGGGCGCATGGCGCTGGTCACGGGTGCTGCGCGTGGTATCGGCGCCTCCATTGCCGAAACCCTGGCGCGCGACGGTGCCGAAGTGATCGTGTTGGATGTGCCCCAGGCCAAGGCCGACCTCGAAGCCCTCGCCGCTCGCTTGGGGGCGCGCACTGTGGTGCTGGATATCTGTGCCGAAGACGCGGCCACACAGTTGATCGAACACCTGCCGGACGGCATCGACATCGTGGTGCATAACGCCGGCATCACCCGCGATAAAACCCTGGCCAACATGACGCCGGAATATTGGGACGCCGTACTGGCGGTCAACCTCAACGCGCCCCAAGTGCTGACCAAAGCCCTGCTTGATAGCGGCACCCTGCACGACAACGGCCGCGTAGTGCTGCTGGCGTCGATCAGCGGGATTGCCGGTAATCGCGGGCAAACCAACTACGCCGCGAGCAAGGCCGGGCTGATTGGCCTGGCCCAGGCGTGGGCGCCGCTGCTGGGCGAGCGTGGCATCAGCATCAACGCGGTCGCGCCGGGTTTTATCGAAACCCAGATGACCGCGCACATTCCCTTCGCCCTGCGTGAAGCCGGGCGGCGCATGAGTTCCTTGGGCCAGGGTGGTTTGCCGCAAGACGTGGCCGAAGCCGTCGCCTGGCTCGGGCAGCCGGGTTCCGGGGCCGTCAGCGGCCAGGCGCTGCGCGTATGTGGGCAAAGCCTGCTGGGAGCGTGACTATGCAGTGGCAGACATTGGACAGCACCCCGTTTCTGTTGCCGCTGTATTGGCGGGCGGCGCTCAAGCGCAAGATCAGCGGCAGCACCTTGCCGGATGAAGGGTTGCGCTGCCATGTGCGCGTGAACCCGGCCGACGTCGCGGCTTATCGCAAGGTCTGCGGGTTTGCCGACAGCCCGGTGCTGCCGGGCACTTACCCGCATATCCTGGCGTTCGGTTTGCAGATGCAATTGCTCACCGACAAAAAATTCCCCTTTCCACTGCTGGGGTTGATTCACCTGAGCAATCGCATTCGTATCCACCGGCCATTGGGCGGCGTGAATAACCTGCTGGTCGGTGTATACGCGCACAATCTGCAGCCCCACGCCAAAGGTGCGACCTTTGACATTGTGACCACGGTCGAGGATGCGCTGGGACTGTTGTGGGAAGCCGACAGCCGCATGCTGTGTCGAGGCGTGAAGCTGGACGGCGAGGCGCAAGTGGAGCCCTTGTCCGTCTTCGGCAATGTCAGCGAACTGGCGCGGTGGAAGGCGCCCGCTGATATCGGCCGCCAATACGCGCGGGTATCCGGCGACTACAACCCGATCCACCTGAGCGCGCTGACGGCCAAGCTGTTCGGCTTTCCCCAGGCTATCGCTCATGGGCTGTGGAATACCGCCCGTACATTGGCCGCGCTACACGAGCACTTGCCTGCCGCCAATGTAGAAATAGACGTCGAGTTCAAAAAACCGGTACGCCTGCCCAGTGAAGTTGTTTTGCTCAGCAGCGCCGCAGGCTCGAGCGGAGAGTTACAGTTGAACGGCCCCGGCGATATTCAACATATGCTCGGTAAGTGGCAACCCATCGCCTGAAAAAAGCACATTAATTGTATATATACACCCTAAGTTATAGCGGACGCCTCGGCGTCCGTTTGTTTATTCAAGCCCATGATTTTTAAAATATAAATATCTTGATACACCCCTCGATTACACCCTTCGTATTAGTCATTAAGCCGACTGCAGCCCGGTGTATATAAATCGTTAATACCAAGTTGAGCGTTGCGCGAAAGAGTGCCCGGGTCTGTGATGACAACACGGACAAACGTATCGCTATCCCTAGAAATAGCGAGCGTTTGAAAACAACCCAGGTTGTACAGGTGCAAGGAAACTCAATCATGAAAACTCAAACTCAAGTAGTGCTTTGGAAAGCAAGTACCGCGCTGGCCCTGGTCATGGCGATGAGCCTCGGTGGCTGCAGCAGCGGTGGTGGCGGGCATCACAGCAGTGTGGCGGCATCTTCTCCTGATGCAGGTGCAGGTAGCGGCGCTGGTGGTGGTACTGGCGGTGGTACTGGCGGTGGTACTGGCGGTGGTACAGGTGGCGGAACCGGTGGTGGCACTGGCGGCGGTACAGATGGCGGTACCGGTGGTGGCACTGGCGGTGGCACAGGTGGCGGAACCGGCGGCGGCACTGGCGGCGGCACAGGTGGTGGAACCGGTGGCGGCACTGGTGGCGGAACCGGCGGTGGCACAGGTGGCGGCACCGGTGGCGGCACCGGTGGCGGCACCGGTGGTGGCACTGGTGGCGGAACCGGCGGTGGCACTGGTGGCGGAACCGGCGGTGGCACTGGCGGTGGCACAGGTGGCGGAACCGGCGGCGGCACAGGTTCAACCACTACACCTCTGGTTACCGGCCAGATTGCCGGCACCCTGGGCGGCACTGTCGGTAACGTAGGCGCAGCGGTCGGTGACCTCGGTTCGACCTTGAACAATGTGCCTATCGTCGGCACAACAGCAGGCGGCCTGGTTACGGCGACCGGCACTGCAGTCACCAGCATCGGCACTGGCGTCACCAACGGTCTTGGTTCGCTGGGCACTAACAGCAACTCCCTGGGCATCACGGTCGCAGGTGTAGGTAATGGCGTTGCCGATCTGGGCACTGGCCTGTCGACCACTGGGAAATCGCTCTCGACCACCCTCGGCGGCGTACCCGTAGTGGGCGGTTTGACCGGTGGCGTCGGTGGAGCGGTAGGTGGTGTAGTGGATAAAGTCGGTCAAGCCGTCACCATGCTCGGCGATACCGTCAGCACTGCCAGCACCACTGGCCCATTGGGCTCGTTAACTAACACAGTGGGCGGCAAAGTACTGGTGCCTGTGGTGTCGCTGGTGGAAAACACTACCGGCAACCTCGGCAAGGCAACCGGCCTGGGCACCCCTGTGAATGGGCTGCTGGATAAAGTCGGCAGCACCGTCACCGGCCTGGGCACCCAAGTCGCCAGTGCTGGCGGCACCGGCAACCCTGTTACCACCATCGTCGGCAGCGCTCTGACGGGCGTAGGCGGCACACTCGATAAATCCGGCGGCTATGTCGCTCCAGCCAGTGGCGCAGCAGCGCCCGGCCTGCCTGAACTGGTCGGTGGCCTGGTGGCCAACGTGGGTAGCGGCCTGAACGCCGGCAACACCAACGGCACTGTGAGTGCAGCAGGTGTCACCGGTGGCGCATTGGGCAACACGGTCGCCTCGCTCGGCACCGTTCTCGGTGGCACGGGCGTCGCCAACACCGCCGCCACTGCGCCGGTGGCAGGCCTGGCCACTAACGTGGGCGCGGCGCTTAACCCAGTAACGTCCGGTGTAACCAGCCTGACCCAAAACGTCGGCACCACTACCGGCCTCGGCGCTCCGGTCAACGGTCTGGTGACACAAGTCGGCGGTGCAGTGAGCGGTATCGGCACTAACCTGACCGCAGCCAATGCCAACCCAGTCACCAACGCGGTAGGTACCACCGTCACCGCAGTCGGCAACACCGTAGGCTCGGTAGGTGGTTTGGTCACCGGTGGCACCAGTGGCAGTAGCGGCGGCTTGCTCGGCGGCCTCACCGGCGGCACCGGCGCCAGCACATCGGGCAGTGGCACTACAACCACGGGTACAAGCGGCGGTCTGGGCGGTTTGCTGAACGGCCTGACCGGCAAAAAATAAATTGCACCTGGCCGATTAGACGGCCTCCCCTACAGCGCCTACGCTTGGTTGAGACGAGAGACCCTTATAAGTCTCTCGTCTTTTTTATGGGCCGGTCTTATCTAAAAAACCTGGCCCTCCCGAACCGCGTCCCAGAACCCGGCGGGCCCGAAACGCTGCTGCAGTTTGACCATGGAGTGTCCTATGCGCGTGTTGACGCCGTTGTTATTGCTCACCCTCAGTGCTTACGTTCAGGCCGAGACCCTTCCCAGCTTCCTCAACAGCAACGACACCATCCGCAACTTGCCGGTGCCCAACCTGCCCGCCGACGCTTATCGGCCGACCACACCCCAGACCCAGTTGCCGCAAGCGCCTGCCACCCAGAACCAGCCGTTGCTGATGGACACCAAAGTCACCATCCGCAAGCTGCAGATCGAGGGCGGTACGATCTACCCGCTGGACGAAACAGCCAAGGCCTATGCGCCCCTGATTGGCCGTGAGACCAACCTCGCGCAACTGATCGAAGCCACCCGCACGATCACGCGTCGCTACCAGCAGGACGGCTACCTGTTGTCCTACGCGTTCCTGCCGCAACAGACCTTCGAAAACGGCCTGGTGCGCGTGGTATTAGTGGAGGGTTACATCAAGGATTACGAGCAAAGCGGCGACATCGGCTCAGTCTCGGCCTACGTCGACAAGCTGGCTAACAAACTGCTGGCCGAGCGACCGCTCACGCGCAAGACGTTCGAGCGCTATACCACGCTGATGGGGCGTATTCCCGGCGTGACCCTGCAGGCGCAAGTGCCGCCGCCGGGCACTACCGATGGCGCCACGCACATGAAGATCGAAGCCTCGCGCAAACCGTTTACCACCAGCATGAGCCTGGTCGATAACAACCGTAACGGCACCCAAGCGTTGCTCACCGCCACCAGCAATTCCCAGACGTCCATGGGCGAGCAGCTTTACGTCAGCGGCCTGTTCCCGCCGGGTGACGACAAAGAACATTACTACCGCGTGGGCTACAGCCAATTCATCAATGCCGAGGGCAGCCAGTTGATACTGGGCGCCGAGCGTTATCGCGCCGACCCCAAAAGCAATATCCAGCTGGACGGCGGCTTCGAGCTCAAGCCGCACCAGTCGATCGACCGCTACACCATTGGCCTCAGCCACCCGCTGATTGCCTCACCCAATGAGTCGCTGACCCTGGCCACACGCCTGTATGCGGTGGACCAGACCACGCGCTATCAACTCGTGGGCTACCCCAACCGTTTCGACATCGAAAGCGACCTGCGCGCCCTTGCGTTCGAGGGTGACTGGCGCAAGTCCGACACCCGCCAGTTGCGCATCCTCAGCGCCGGCCTGTACCAAGGCATCAACGGCTTGGGTGCCAGAGCCCACAGCGACCTGGGCACGGCTAAACCTGATCTGGACTTCTTCCGCCTGCGCCTTTCCGGCGTGCAGAGCGACAAGTTCTTCGACAACTGGCAAGGCGTGCTTTCGGGTGCGTTCTACTGGAGCGACGCCACCTTGCCCGACAGCGAGCGCGCCACCTTTGGCGGGCAGAACTTCGGCCGTGGCTACCCCGATGATCAAGCTTCGGGCGACAAGGGTTGGGGCGTGGCGTATGAGGTCAACTACAGCTTCAACCGCGCTGGCGACTGGGTGAAGATCCTGCAACCGTATGTGGTGCTTGACCGCGCCAAGACCTGGTTCAACGAACTGCCGGTCAAAGGCAACGACATGTCCTCGGCGGCCGTGGGCCTGCGCTTCGGCGACAACAAGTACTACAACATCGCCCTGGAAGCGGCCAAGCCGATGTCGGACATCGCCCTGGACAGCTTTAACCGTCGGCCGCGGTATACCTTGAGTTTCAGTTATCAGTTGTGAGGGTTGTGGGTGGCTGCGGGGCTGCGGAGTACATATCCGTTATTTGGGTGATGGCTGCTTATGGTTCCGCTCTTACAGCGGCTCACTTTTGGAAAGACCCAAAAGTAAGCAAAAGGTCTTCGCCCCAACACTCGGTGCCTCGCTTAGGCTCGGCATGCCCGCAATCCGCCAGTGATTTGGGGGGCCGCCGCGATGGGCCATCCTTGGCCCAGCGCGGCTAAACCGGCATCCCTGCCGGTTTACCCCCCAAATCACTGTCAGATTCCGGCCATCGTGTTTGACGGGGCGATTTCAGATCAAGATCAAGATCACAAGCGCAGATCAAAAGACCGCTGACTTCGTCATCGAAAAGGATGTAAGGACAACAGCAACAGCAACAGCAACAGCAACAGCAAATCCATGCTCGGTCTAATGTGGGAGCTGGCTTGCCTGCGATGGCATCAACTGGGTGTGCCTGATGTACCGAGGTGTTTGCATCGCAGGCAAGCCAGCTCCCACAGAAAAGCAATTCTTCAGTGTATTCAGATAGGCTTTGGCTTTGCACTTGATCTGGCTTTTGCTTCAACCACTCAGGTCGGCTTTCAGGCCGCCGTGCTGTAGATCTTGATCTTGATCTTGATCTTGATCTGAGACGCCCCGTTAACCACGCTGGCCGAACGCAGGCTTGAATCCGTGGGTAACCCGGCAGGACGCCGGGTTAGCCGCGCTGGGCCAAGGATGGCCCATCGCGGCGGCCCACGGATTCAAGCCGGAGTGAGGGCACACCGAGCCTAAGCGAGGTGCCGAGTGGTGGGGCACAGACCTTTTGGTTACTTTTGGGGCGTTTGCCAAAAGTGACCCGCTGTAAGAGCGGAACCATAGGCGGCCGTTACCGCAGCAACGGATATGTACTCAACACCCCCCAGCTACAACCGAGACTTACGCAAAGGAAAAAGACTGTTAAGCGTATCAATCAAGCGCACCAGATAAATGGGCTTGCGAAACAAATCCAACACCTGCAACCGCAGCATGTCACTCACATCATCCATCTCCGCATGCCCAGACATCACAATCACCGGCAAATGCTGACGATCCGTGTGCTCACGCAAGCGCTTGATCAGCGAGATGCCACTCTCCTCAGGCATACGCAGGTCAGTAATAACCAGGGCAATGTCAGGATTCAGCGTCAGCTCTTGCAACGCGTAAGTCACAGAGGTAGCGGTAAAACAAACGAAGCCCTCGTTCTCCAGCGACTCCGCCAGTTCTACGAGGGCATCTTCTTCGTCGTCCACCAACAGGATTTGTTGACGCAAAGGTGCAGCTGCAGCATTCATGGGCACTACCTGATGTCATCAATCAAAACTGTCTGTACTCAACAGCAGGCTGCGCCAAACTCAAGTCGTGGTAATCGCCGTCTGAATTTTGCCAAAGAACGTCGTAATCTGAGGCCCCAGCGTCGTCCCAGCCGCCAGTACCACCAACGCTACAATGGCCACAAGAATGAGATATTCAATTGCCGTTGCGCCGTCCTTGCGCCGAAAAAACACCTGCAGTTGCACATACAGTCTCACCAACAGATCAAGGACCATGTTACTTCTCCTCTGGCGACCCAACGCCATATCAAGGCTCTGCCCACGGAACTGAATAGTCATTACTTACGTTGTAGTAATGGCCGTCTGGATCTTGCCAAAGAATGTAGTGATCTTCGGCCCCAGGGTCGTCCCGGCTGCCAGTATCACCAATGCTACAATTGCCACGAGAATCAGATATTCAATCGCGGTCGCGCCTTCTTTGCGATGAAAAAGTAGCTGAAGTTGAACATGGAGTTTAATCAACAGTTCGAGGATCATCGTACTACTCCTATGGGCGACCAGACGCCCTAGCTCGGTGCTGCACAGTAATTGCCATGTGCCACCTCAGCATTGTCAACAAACCCCACCCTCACAACTGTAAGAACTGATTAATCACAAAGTAGTGGTCGTTTTGTTGGCGCCTGAATCCCTTGTTTTCAAGGCTATCGAGGCGCGCCACGAAGAAATCTTTCTGTCAGTAATGGCATTTTGTCCTAGCTGAACTACCTTCAAATAGCGAAATAGTTAGTCACTGTTCATAGCAGCCGAGTTGCGGAATTAGCCTGTTGGGATCGACGGGTTTTGGTGCAACAGGAAAAGGAGAGCCGTCATGAACACGCGTCTCAGCATGGTACTTGCCGGTGTGCTCTTGGTCGGTGCGCTGTTTGCCGGTTATTGGGGGTTGGTGCTCAGCCGCGAACCTGCCCCGGCGCCGCCACCACCGCCTACCGCACCGGTAGAAAAAGCCGTCGCCGTGGTCGAGGACCAGACCCGCCAATCGGTGGTGGTGCTGGCCCACGATGTACCGCCCTTTATTGCCCTGACCGCCGCAGACCTGAGCATCGAAAAACTGCGCACAGCGCCAGCGGGCAGTATGACCAGTGTTGACCAGGCCATCGGCCGCACACCATGGCGCGCCTTGCAGGCCGGCACCTGGCTCAACGATGAGAGCTTCAGCCCCGGTGGCCCGCTGGCCCGCATGATCCGCCCCAACGAACGCGCCCTCGCGGTTGCCGTCGATGAAGTGATTGGCGCTGCCGGCCAACTGAGCCCAGGCGACTATGTGGACGTGTTGCTGTACCTGCGCCAGGACGTCGCCAACGTCGAACAATCCGCTCAAGTGGTGATCCCTGCCATGCGCCTGCTCAGTGTCGGCGATCAAATGGGCCTGACCAACGACGGCGTTCCCGCTTCACCACCAGCAATGACCGCCGAAGAAAAAGCCCAACGCCATGCCCCCTCTCGCACCGTGGTGCTGGCCGTGCCCGAACAACTGCTGAGCCAACTGATGCTGGCGACCCAGGCCGGCACCTTGCGCCTGGCGGTGCGCAGCGCCGATGAACGCTTGCTGAGCCACTACTGGGCCGGTGAGAGCGATGCACCGGGCAAGCTGCAAAGCGCTAACCGCGACCTCTACCAATTCACCCAACTGGCCTTCGTCCAGGCGCCCAAAAAAGTCGCCCAGGGTGGCCCCGCGCGCCGCACCGGTGTTGAGGTGATACGCGGTAATCAAGCAACCCAACAAACACCCGACTGAACAAGGATGCTGTGCATGAACCGACGTTTCGCACCGGTGTTCACGCTGAAAATCGCCTGTGCCCTGATGCTGTCGAACTTGTCTGTGGGGCTCGTTGCAGCCGCCCCGGGCAACTGCGGCAGCCTGGGCCAATTACCCGCAGCACTGTCGGTGGGCGAGGGCCTGCAACAGGAGCTGCAATCCCCTGTCGCCATCACACGCCTGGCCATTGGCGACCCGAAAATTGCCGACGTACACCTCAATGGCGATCGCGGTTTCCTGCTCACCGGCGTGGCCTCCGGCACCACCAGCCTGATGGTCTGGACCGCCTGTTCGAACACGCCGCGCCAAAGCATGGTGTTCGTCAAAGGCAAGGCTACCTCGGCATTGACCAGCCTGTCGCTGTCGCCGTCAGAAGACCCGACGCTGCCCAGCCAGGTACAGACCGATATCCGCTTCGTCGAAGTCAGCCGCTCCAAACTCAAGGAAGCCAGCACCAAGATCCTCGGCATCGGCAGCAACTTTTTCCTCGGCAGCCCCAAATTGCTCTCGCCTACCGTCGACACGTTCAAGCTGCCGGTGAGCACCACCAACTTTAATATCGGCTTTGGCGGCGGGCGGGTTTCTGCCCTGATCAATGCCCTGGAAAGCAGTGGTTTTGCCTACACCCTGGCGCGTCCAAGCCTGGTAGCCATGAGTGGGCAAAGTGCGACTTTCCTGGCCGGCGGCGAAGTACCGATCCCGGTGCCCAGCAGCGCCAGCAACAACATCTCGATCGAGTACAAAGAGTTCGGCATTCGCCTGACACTCACGCCAACGGTGATCGACCACAATCGCATCTCCCTCAAGGTGGCCCCCGAAGTCAGCGAGCTGGACTACACCAATGCCGTGGTCATTCAAAACATCCAGGTGCCGGCCCTGACCATCCGCCGCACCGACACCAGCGTGTCACTGGCCGACGGCGAAAGCTTCGTGATCAGCGGCCTGATCAGCAGCACCAACACCACCAATATCAGCAAGTTTCCAGGCCTGGGCGATATCCCGATTCTCGGTGCGTTCTTTCGTGATTCCTCGGTCAACCGCCAGGACAAAGAGCTGCTGATGATCGTCACCCCGCACCTGGTGCAGCCGCTGGCCGCCAACGCCCAATTGCCGTCCTTGCCCGGCGAGAAGCTGCGCAACTACGACCCGAACTGGTACCGCCTGTACTTCCTGGAAAACGGCAATTTCGACCGACTCAATGGGTTGTCTCAATGAGCGATAGCCTGAGCCAGACGTTTCTGGCAATCACCCGCAACAGCACCGACCTGGAATGGCTGCAGGGCGCGCTGGCACCGCTTGGCCAAGTGGTCAGCGCCGGCAGCGGCACCCTCGACGAGCTGCTCGCGCTGGTGGACGTGACCTTCGCCAACCTGGTGTTTATCGGCCTCGACCGCGAACACGTGGTGGCCCAAAGCGCGCTGATCGAAGGCGCGCTGGAGGCCAAGCCGATGCTCGCCATCGTCGCCCTCGGCGATGGCATGGACAACCAGCTTGTACTCAATGCCATGCGCGCCGGCGCCCGCGATTTTGTCGCCTATGGCTCACGCTCCAGCGAAGTCGCCGGGCTGGTACGCCGCCTGAGCAAACGCCTGCCGCCGGTGACCACCAACACTCAACTCGGTGGCCTCACCGTGCTGTACGGCACCCAAAGCAATGCCGACGGCGCGCTGCTGGCCAGCCACCTGGCGCTGGTGGTGCAAAAAAGCGGCCAGCAAACCCTGTTGCTCGACCTGGGCCTGCCGCGCGGTGACAGCCTGGCGTTGTTGGGGCTGGAAAGCTCGTTCAATTTCGGCGATGCCTTGCGCCACCTCAGGCGTCTGGACACCACCTTGATCAACAGCGCGTTTACCTCTGCCGAAGACGGCCTGCGCATCCTCGCCTACGCCCCCAACGACGAGCCCCTGGAACAGACCAGCGCGGCCGAGCTGTACATGCTGCTCAGTGCCTTGCGCCAACACTTCCAGCACATCGTGGTAAACCTCGCCGGCCAGCCCGACAGCGAAGCGCTGCGCACTTTTGTCAGCCATTGCGACAAGCTGCTGTGGTGCACCGACCAGAGCGTTCTGGACTGCCGGCGTAACCTTGGCGTGCTGAACCAGTGGCGCGAAAAAGGCATGAAGCTGGAACACGCCAAGCTGTTGGTCGACCGCTACATCAAAGGCTGCGCGCCCGACGCCGATGCCCTGGGAAAAAGCTATGGGCTGGAGGTGATCGCGGTACTGCCGCTGAGCCCGGAGGTGCGCCTGAATGCCAAGAACCAAGGGCAAACCCTGTTCGCCCTGGCCCCGCGAGAAACCCTGACCCACAACCTCAAAGCCCTGGGCGAGCGCCTGGCGAAGCGCTCCGAAGGCATGAAAAAACCCTCGCACACCTGGTTTGAACGCTTGCTGAGAGCCGGAAAATGAACGGCGAAAAACTCTTCGGCTCACCCGCTCGCGGCGTCGGCGGCAACACTGACCACGACGGGCTCAAGCTGGTGCTGCATCGCTACATCATCGATGCCATCGAGGAGTCGGGCAAAAATTTGCTGGAAGGTTCACGCCCGCTGTTGGCGCAGTTTGTCATCGACAAAGTGGCCGAATATATCAACCGCATGCACCTGGCGATTTCCCGTTATGAGATGGAGCGCCTGGCCGAGGAGATCGTCGATGAACTGACCGGTTTCGGCCCGCTGGAAGTGTTGCTGCGCGACCCGTCCGTGACCGAAATCCTGGTCAACGGCCCGCATCGGGTATTTATCGAACGTGACGGTTTGCTGCATCAAAGCGACCTGCGCTTTATTGATTCGCACCACGTTGAACGCGTGATGCAACGCATCCTCGCACCGCTGGGGCGGCGCCTGGATGAGTCGTCGCCGATGGTCGATGCGCGCCTGCCGGATGGCAGCCGGGTCAATGCGATCATCCCGCCGATTGCGCTGGACGGGCCGTGCCTGTCGATTCGAAAGTTCCGCAAGGACATGCTCAAAAGCAGCGACCTGGTGGCGATGCAAACCATCGACCAGAACATCTTTGACTTCTTCCAGGAGGCCGTGGGCAAGCGCTGCAATATCCTGATCAGTGGCGGTACCGGCACCGGTAAAACCACGCTGCTGAATATTCTCAGCCAACTGATCAACCCCCATGAACGCCTGGTCACCATCGAAGACGTGGCCGAGCTGCAACTGGGCCATCCCCATGTGGTGCGCCTGGAAACCCGCCCGCCGAATGCCGAGGGCCACGGCGAGGTCAAGGCCAGCGACCTGATCCGCAACGCCCTGCGGATGCGCCCCGACCGCATCATCCTTGGTGAGATCCGTGGCGTGGAAGTGCTCGATGTACTCACCGCCATGAACACCGGCCACGACGGTTCCATGAGTACCGTACACGCGAACAACGCCGCCGATGCGCTGCTGCGCCTGGAAACCCTGGTGGGCTTGACCGGCCGTGTGGTGGCGGAGAAAACCCTGCGACAAATGATCTGCGCGGCGCTCGATGTGGTGATCCAGTTGACCCGCTTGCCGGACGGGCGTCGCTGCGTCAGCGAAGTGGTGGAGGTAGTGGGTATCCGCGAGGATGTGTACGTCACCAACACCCTGTTCCGTCATGACCGGCGCACCGGCTTCGGCTTCTTGCGCGAAGCGGTCAACCCGGCCGGCGATAAACTGCGCCGCGAACCGGCTTAGCCTTGAAAGGGACATGACCATGACCGGGGCCATTTTGCTACTCATCTGCCTGATCCTGATCGGCCTGTCGATCCGCTCCTTTCAGAACGGCCTGCGCCGTGCCCAGACCGAGCGGGTACTGAGCCGGCTCGCCGAGGGCCAACCGCAGCTCAGCGAAGAAGCCAACCAGTGGAGTGGCGTGGAGCGGATGTTCCTGCGCGCAGGCCTGGGCAAACCCACCGACAGCCTGGGCCTCTGGTTAGCAATCTGGGCCCTGGGCGTGGCGTTGGGGCTGCTGGTGGCCGGCTGGCTCGGCCTGCTGGTGATGCTGGTGCTGCCGCCGCTGCTGCTGCGCCTGTACATCGCCTGGCGCTACCAGCGGCGCATCAAGCGCATGATCGAACAACTGCCGCAATTGCTCGACCACACCGTGCGCAGCCTCAAGGCCGGGCGCACCCTGGCGGATTCGGTGCTGGGCGGCATCGAGATCACTGAAGACCCGTTGCAAGAGGCGATGGGCCGTATCCGCCGCAACGTGCAGTTGGGCGTAAGCCTGCCGGAGTCGACCCACGACTTTGCCGAGTTCTACGAGCGTGATGAGTTTCGCCTCTTTGCGCTGGGCTTGAAGATCAACCATCGCTATGGCGGCAACGCCAGCGAACTGCTGGAAAACCTGATCAAGATGATCCGCGAGCGCGAGCAGGCCGCCCGCCAATTGCGCGCCTTGACCGGCGAAACCCGCGTGACCGCCTACGTGCTCGGCGCCCTGCCCATTTCAATGATCGGCTACTTCCTGGCGGTGAACCCGGCGTACCTGATGACCATGTGGAACGACGGCACCGGGCGCACGCTGTTGTTCGTGGCACTCGGCATGCAACTGCTGGGCTGCTTCACCTTGTGGCGCATGCTGCGGAGCGTATGAGATGGCTATCCCACTGCTGATCAGCGCCGTATTGCTCCTGGCCGCCCTGGCGCTGGTGCTGGCCAACCTGCTCAAACACCGGCGCGGCCAGCGCCTGGTCGCCCAGCGCTTGCAGGGCCAGATGGGGCATGAACGCACGCTCAATTCGTTGATGCGCCAATTGGGCAACAGCCCTATCGCGCAACGCTCCGTCAGCCTGGACAACGAAACCCAACTGCTGCTCAGCCGCGTCGGTTGGCGCCAGGCCAGCCAACGCTCAATGTTCGCAGCCCTGCAGGTCGGCACGCCGTTGTTGGCGCTGGGCGTGGTGCTGGTGGGCCAGGAGCTGCTGTTTCCCAATACGGCCTCGCCGTGGCTGGCGCCCGTGATCGGCATGGGCATCGGTTACTTGTTGCCTAAACGCATCCTGGCCAGGGCCGCCAAGGCGCGCCAACAGCGTATCTCCCGCGAGGTCTCGACCTTCATTCCACTGCTGCGCATCTTGTTCGAGTCCGGCATGGCGGTTGAACAAGCGCTGCGCGTGCTGAGCATTGAAGCGCAGCGCCTGCTACCGGACCTTACCTATGAGTTGCGCCTGATCCTGACGCGTGTCGACTCCGGCCTGGAGCTGAGCGAAGAACTGGGCAAGACCGCGCGGATGCTGGCCGTGGATGAATTCACCGACACCTGCACCATCCTCCAGCAACTGGTCCAGCAAGGCGGCGGCGCGATGAAATCGCTGCTGGCGCTCAAGCAATTGCTCGATGACCGCCGCCTCACACGCATTCAGGAATTCGTGTCGAAGATGTCGGCAAAGATGTCGGTGGTGATGATGGTGTTCCTGTTTCCCGCCCTGCTGATCGTGCTCGGGGGGCCGGCGTTCATCGGCATCTCCCGGGCCTTGAGTAACTTATGAGGACCGCCCGATGAAAGCCTTGATAGCCGGTTTGAGCCTGTTGCTTCTCGGGGGTTGTGCCACCAACGGCCAAACGCCGTGGGCGGCCCTGACAGCGGGCGGCAGTTGCCCCAAACCAGGGTCGGACCAGGAACTGGCGCTGAACCTGGCCGATGAAATGGCCGGCGACGGCAAGCTGCACGCCAGCCTGGCGAACCTGCAGAGCCTGCCGGCCAACCTGCCCCAGGTGCGCCTGCGCCAGGCCAAGGCGTATCGTCTGCTCGGGCGTAGCGAGGCACAGCCGCTTTATCAAAGCCTGATCGGCACCTGCATGGCGGCTGAAGGCGAACACGGCCTGGGCCAGTTGGCCTCGGCCAAGGGCGACAACGGCCAAGCCATGGCGCACTTGCAACGCGCGGCCCGGTTGGCGCCGACGGATGAAAAAATCCGCAATGACCTGGGCGTGGTGTACCTCAACCAACTGCGCCTGGAAGACGCACGCTTCGAGTTCATGACTGCCATGGAGCTCAAGCAGAGCGACCCGCTGGCGGCGATCAATCTGGTGACCCTGATGATCTATCAGGACAACTGGAAGCAGGCCGCGCAGGTGGCCAGCCAAATGAACCTGAGCCCGGAACAAGTTACCGACGCCCAGGCCCGCGCCGAGAAACTCAAAGGCGCCAGCGTTCCCGTCGCCAAGGTCAAAGACCAAGTGGCTACCATGAGTGATGCCGCAAGCACCCCGAGGAATTGATCATGAAAATGCTATATCTCACCAGCCTCGCCGTGCTGGCACTGCCCCTCAGTGTCATGGCCATTGAGCCCGGCCCGTCATCGCCGCAGCAGGCGGTGACCGAAAGCTGGCTGACCTTGCAGTCCAGCGGGAAAGCGGCCTCAAGCACCCAGCAAAAAGCCTCAGCCGCCGAGCGTGACCTGGCGGCGCAACGCTTGCTGGAAAGCTACAAGCACCCGATTCCGGAGTACTTCGATCAGAAGGCGGGCGGGACAGCCCAGGGCGGTAGTTGATAGCAGGACGCGGAGCGTCCTGGGCGGCATTCCCACGCAGAGCGTGGGAACGATCATTCAGACACAAGCGGGCTTTCTGTGGCGAGCAAGCTTGCTTGCGCTGGGGTGCGAAGCGCCCCCAAAAAAGCCGGAGACTGCTGCGCAGTCAACGGGAGCAAGCTCCCTCGCCACAGCAAGCCCGCTCCCACTCAGTGGGCGGTGACTCGCTGGCGCATCGCCGAGTTGTTAGGCGACAACGCCAGCGCCAACTGCGTGCGGTTATGCATGTGCGTCAGGCGCAACACCTGGGACACATACAGCTTCACGGTGTTCTCGGTAATGCCCAGCTCACAGGCAATCTGATAATTGGTCTGCCCCTTGCCCACCAGCCGCGCCACATCCAGCTGACGTGGCGACAGCTGGTTGAAGATCGCCGGAATTTCCACCGGCCCGGCCTCCTCTGCAGGCACCTCGTCACTCTCATGCCCTGGCGGGCTGCGGCGTGCTTTATCGAGGTCCTGGTACAGGTCGTTGATCGATTCGGAAAGAAATTGCAGCTTCTGGTTCAAGTGCCCCAGCTGCAGCTCTTTCTTGCGCTCCTCCAACGCCGCTTCCTGGCGCTGCAAGCCTTCGAGCAGCTCATCGAGGTTGATTGGCTTCTGATAGTAATCCGCGATCCCTGCGCGCAGCGCCTTGATCACATCCTGCTTGTCCGCGCGGCCGGTCAACATGATCGCCTCAAAGGCGCGCTGCTTGCCTGCAACCTTCTGCAGAGCCTGGACCAACTCGATGCCGTCCATGTCCGGCATATGCAGATCGCACAGCACCAGGCCAATCTCGGCGTCTTCGGTAAAACGCTTCAAGGCCTGCTGGCTGGATTCACACGGGACACAGCGGAAACCGCTGCTTTCAAGAAATTCACAGAGCTCTTCCACGATCAGCGGTTGATCGTCGACCACGAGCACTTTTACAGCAGAGGTAAGCTTGTTCACGCGCTACTCCATGCATTGCAAGCCAAAAGTTTGACTAATCCTTCACCACGAATATTCCTGTACAGCCACGTATTAAACGTAGACGTACTTTCTGACTATGTACATAGCGTTAATACCCTCAGGCGATTAATGGATCCAAAACCAGGTGGCGGCAAAACCCACCAGTAAAAACGGCGCAAACGGCAGCTTTCTTGACGGATCCGGCGCCAGGTAACCCAGATGGTTTTTAACCCCTTGACTCATAAGCGGCCAAAGCTTTGGCGCGGCCAACAGCCACAGCAGATTGGCGATGGCGGCCGCCACAAATGACCCCAGCAGGTAGTCGGCATTGGAGGCCAGCGCCAAGGCCGCGAGCAGCTTCACATCGCCGGCGCCCAGGCGGCCCAGGGCGTAACCCGGCAAGGTCAACAGCAGCGCCAGAAAAAACGCCCACAGCCCCTGCCCGACGGAAGCGCCGAGCCAGGTGTTGCCCGTCCACAGGAGGTAGATCAACGCCAACAACGCCGCGCCCAGCGTCAGGCGATTGGCAAGCAAGCGCTGGCGAACGTCCTGTACGGCACACAGCCCCAACCACAACAGCACCACTGCGCTATGGATCACGTAAAAAACATCCCTTTTCGCCGATTGATTCTATGCTGATATCAAGTAGTAGCCGTCAGGGTAGACGCGGTGATGAAAACAAGCCTCCCGAATAAGCAAAAAGGCGCGGCAGCCATCGAGTTCATTGCCGTGTTCGTGATTTTTTTTGCCGTGTTCTACGGCACGGTCAGCTATAGCCTGCCGCTGCTGCTGTTGCAGTCGTTCAACCAGGCCACCGCCGAAGCCGTGCGCCTGAGCGTAGGGCTGGACCCCAACATGCAAGGCTACCCCGCCGCCGTACAGGCCACTGCCAAAACAGCGGTGGCTACCCGCCTGGGGTGGATTCCTCCCTCGTATAATTTCAACGCAGCCACACAAGTCACCACCACCTTCAACGGCGGCCTGTTATCGGTGCAGATCAACTACCCGTCGGCCAACCTTCAGTCCGTGATGCCCTTTATTGTCCTGCCGGGCATCGGCACCGTGCCGCAGTTACCGGCAATCCTGCAGGCCCAGTCGAGCCTGCAGTTTTGACTTCGGGGGACAGACTTTTCGGGCGACTGCTCGGTCGCAATGGCGCACTGGAAATCGACACGCCCGCGCCGCCGTCGGCCGGGTTGCACGTACATCTGGATAGCCAAGGCCGCGTGCTCGACCTAAGCGGTACGTTGCGCCCACAGTTGCCGCCGCTGGTTAACTCGCCGCCTTTGCAAGAACTGCTGAGTGCGCATAGCGCCGTAACGGTTGAGGGCGTGCCCGCCGACTGGCAGCGCCACAGCCTCGACCTGGATTTTCACGGGATCGCCGGGCAAACCCTGCACACCCGCGGCACGCTTGAACCCCACGACAATGGCTGGCTGCTGCATGCCGTAGACATTGGTGATTTGCTCGGCGGCCGGCAATTGGCCGAGCAGCGCGAACAGAACCACCAATTGAGCAGCCGCGTCAGTGAGCAACTGCGCGTGTGCAGCCTCAGCCGCCTGCCCGAGGTGTTCAACGAACAGTTAAGCAGCGTGGCGCAGCGCTGGCGTATCCCCTGCGTGGCCCTGGCGCTGCTCGATCAGGAAGACCAGGGTTGGAGGGTCTACAGCCAGTACGCCAACCATGATGCACCGTTGTTCTGGCACACTGGGCAACGCCTCGGGACCTGCCTGGACAGCCTCAACGGCACCACGCCGCTGAGCCTGAAAGCGCCTTATGGGCGCGGCGAGCACCCGCGTTTGCACAGTATTTTCGGTAATGCCGATGGGTTCCTTGTGCCCTATCGCGATGGCCAAGGCATCGCCGCATGGCTGCTGTGCGGCGCGTACAGTGGCCAACTGCACAGCAACGACCGCGACTGGCTGAACCTCGCCGCCGCCCTCGCCGCCCCACTGCTCAGCCGCCTGCGCGAACACCGTCACCATCAACAACTCGAGCGCCAGGAAGCGTTGCAAGGCCTGCTGGGCACGGGCTGGTTTGAGTTATTGCCCGCCAGCGGCGAAATCCAGCTCGCCCCCCAATTGATGCGCAACCTCGACCCGGAAGACGGCCCAACCCGGCAACCCCTCGAAGCGTGGCTGAACCACATTCACCCCGCCGACCGCCAGGAACTGCATAGCCGTCTACGCGACCTGCAAACCCTCGGCAAACCCTTGCTCGCCAGCGCGCGCCTCAACCGTGGCGACAGCGTCGCGCCGACCTGGTATCGCGTGCAGGGCCAGGTGCTGGGCGCCGGTGAACAGCGGCGCTGGGTCGGTTTTATGCTCGACATCAGCGACATCCAAAACCAGCAGCTGCAAGCCGATGCCGCCCGCGCCCGCCTGGATAACCTGATTGCCAGCTCACCGGCGGTGATCTATGTGCAGCGCTATGTGAATGGCGCGCTGCAGCCGGTGTTTTTCAGTCACAGTCTGCTGCCCTTGCTCGGTCGCACCCTGGCCGAATGCACCCATGACAGCCTGGTGCAATGGGTACACCCGGACGACCGCGACCTGTACTTCCAGCGCACCCGCCAATTGCTGCGTGAAGGCAGCGTGCGCAGCCGTTACCGCGTGCAAGACACACACGGGGATTACCACTGGCTGCTCGACGAAGCCAAGCTGCTGCGCGACGACTTGGGCGTGCCGGTCGAAGCGGTCGGCCTGTGGCTGGATGTGACCGAGGCAACCTTGGCCGCCCAGCAGGTCAAGGACAGTGAGGAGCGCTATCGCATCCTTGTGGAAGACTCCCCGGCAATGATCTGCCGCTACCGCCCGGACCTGACCCTGGCCTTCGGCAACACGCCGCTGGCCAATTACCTGGAGTGCCTACCTGCGCAGTTGCGCGGGGTCAACCTGGGTGAATGGCTGTCGACCGAACAGCGCGAAGCGTTTGTGCAGCGCATCCAGCAGTTGACGCCGGAGTTCCCGGTGAGCACAGCCGAAATCAGCCTGCAGTTGCCCGGCCGCGAACATGCCTGGTGGGTGTGGTCGGACCGAGGCGTCTTTGATGAGCACGGCACCCTTGTGGAAGTGCAGGCCGTGGGCCGCGACAACACCGAAGTGCGGCGCTCCCAGCAGCAACTGACGCAAAGCGCGAAAATGGCCACCCTCGGTGAAATGGCCACGGGCCTGGCCCATGAGATCAACCAGCCGCTGAACGTGATGCGCATGGCCATCGTCAATGTGCTCAAGCGCCTGAGCAATGGCGACGTGCAGATCGACTACCTGACCGAAAAACTCCAGCGCATCGACGCCCAGGTGCAGCGTGCGGCGCGGGTGGTCGACCATATGCGTGTGTTCGGCCGCCGCTCGGAGGTCGAGCAGCAACCTTTCGACCCGGCGCAGGCGTTGGAGGGCACCTTGTCGTTGCTCAGTGAAGGCCTGCGTGGCAAAGGCGTTGAAGTGCGCCTGACCCAGGCGGATATCCCGGTGCAGGTCAAAGGCTACGTCGACCAGCTTGAGCAAGTGCTGATAAACCTGATGGTCAACGCCCGCGATGCGCTGTTGAGCCAGCGCGAAAAGAACCCCGAGCTGCGCCCGTGGATTGCCCTGCACACCGAACACGACAGCCGCCACGTGCGCATCTGGGTCGAAGACAACGGCGGCGGCGTCGACCCGCGCTTGCTGGAGCGCATCTTCGAGCCGTTTTTTACCACCAAGCCGATTGGCGTGGGCACCGGGTTGGGCTTGTCGGTGAGTTACGGCATCGTCGAGAACATGGGCGGGCGCCTGAGCGTCAGCAACGGCGAACACGGCGCACGGTTCTGCGTGGAACTGCCCAGGGCCATCGACGTTTAAATCACCAGGTAAGCCTCGCCGGTCTGGCCACAGGTGAGGTTGGCGCCGACGTTCACATTCACCAGGCTGATGCCGAGCATACTCAGCAGGTTGTTGAGGATCGGGTTGAGCAGCGGGCCGAGCAAGCCATCCACCACCGGCGTGACAATCGCGCTGACGCCACTGAGCAGCGCTGTGATCGTAGGCGCCAGAATGCCCAACGGGCTTCCTCCGGACGGTTGATACGCCGTGATGCCCACGCCGTTGAGGGTGGTCGAAAGGCTGCTCACCACATTGGTGGCCGGGGTGGCGGCTTGATAGGTGGGCGCAAGGCCCACGTTCGGCGGCGTGGCAAATGGCGTGGTACTGGAGAACACCAGGGTTTGATTGCTCTGCGCAATCGGACTGACCACCTTGATCGCGATACCGCCGCCGGCAAACGGTACACGCGGGTCACAGCTGCCGATGCCGAGTATCTTGTGGCAGGTCTTGGTACCAATATCGATCAGCGGCAACGGCGCTACCGTCATCGGCAAGGTTGTGGAAAACGCATTGGTGATACTGCCTACGTTCAACGACGCCAACGACGTGGTGGTGTAGGCGGTGAGGCTCTTGGTGCCGGCGTTGCCGGTGGGGCAGCTGTAGGCGGTGACGTAACTGCTCGCGGCCCCGGCATCCAGCACAATGTTGATCGGCAGGTTGCCCGGCAGCACCAGCAAATCCGCCTGCTGGCAACCGGCGCCCAGCAAGCACAAGGTCGAGTTGATTGTGCTCACCAGGTTCAGGCTCAGCAGGCTGCCGAGTACCGGCGTCAGTGGCCCCAACAGGTCATTCACCGCCGTGTTCAGCCCCGACAACGCACTTAATACCGGCAAGCTCACGGTCACTTCAGTGCGCACTTGGGCGGTGCGCACGTAAATTTGATTAGGCCCATTAGGGTTGGCCGCCGCCAGCGCCGGGTTGCCGATGGCCGACAACTGCGGCGGTTCGATCACTTTGACCTGGGTGGTGATATTGGCCAGGCCCAGCACACTAATGGGCAAGGTCGCCGCCGCCGCGCTCTGGCTATTGGACAATTGCACCACGCCCTGGATCAGCTGGAACACCTGCAGGTTGGCATTCAGCGCCGCAGCAGTGGTGCCGGTCTGCAGTTGCAGGATCTGCCCAACGGTCAACGGCGCCTGGTTGATCGCCGCGACTTGCAAGCTGCCCAGGGCGGTGATCACATCCACCGTCGCACCGTTGGCGGTCAGCACGGTGACCGCGGCCTGGATCAACTGCGCGGCGGTGACGTTGGTGTTGAGCAGTTGGGTGTAGTTACCGGCGGCCACATTGAGGTTGACCGCCAGTTGGTTGAGGTAACTGAGCAGGTTGATATTGGTATTGAGCAAACCATTCCATCCGGCGACCGTCAGGTTGACGTTACCGCCGAGCAGGCCACTAAACAGCGGGTTCAACAGGCTGGCACTGGCCGTGTTGACGCTGGCCAGGGTGCTGTTGATGGTGAGCTGGGCCGAGGGTGGCGTGGGCACCGCCGCCACTGCGGTTGCGGTCAATACGGTGTTGAGGCTCAGCGAGTTGCCGGAGAACAACGCCCAAACCCCAGCGGCCACGCTGGTGGTCACGGTTTTGCTCACCACCACTTGAATCGCCGATGACACTGCCGGGTTGGCACTGAACATACGCCGGCCCGACGCGGCAGTGGTCACGGTGCCGCATTGGGTCACCAGGGTATTGCCGCTGCCCACCACAAAATGGTTGCGCGCCACACTCTGCCCGGCAAACGCCGCCGCGCTCAAACCGCTCAGGCACGTGCCGCTGCGGCTCACCGCTTCCAGCGCCGCCGTGTCTGCCACGCCTTGCAGCTTGCGCTTCTCCAGGTACAGGCGGCCGCTGTCGATCATCAGCAATGTAAAGGCCAATGCCACCGCCAACACGCCGGCGGCCATCAGGCCGATTGCGCCACGTTGCCTGGAACCAAGTCGGGGAGACATCGAGCACTCCTGTGCCGGCGAGTTGCCGAGCGCTTACTCTCCTGGGATGCAATTGAGTGTAGACAAGGGCTGGAGGTGGTGAAGATCAAAAATGTGGGGCTTGCCCGCGATGTCCATCGATATCTATACAACCGGTTAGTGGCAAGTGGGCTGTTGTGGCGAGCAGGCTTGTCCTGCGTTGGGTCGCGAAGCGGCCCCAGTATAGGCACTGCAGTTTTCCTGAAAGAACTCAGCGTCCGGGTTTGGGGCTGCTTCGCAGCCCAACGCAGGACAAGCCTGCTCGCCACAGGAGAAATTGGCTGCCTTCAAACGTTGTGTAGATACCTGTGCCACGATGGCGGTGGATCAGTCAATACATCGGTGACTGACAGACCGCTATCGCGGGCAAGCCCGCTCCCACAGGGTTTGGCGGTGGTCTTTAGTGCGGTGGGTAGTTGGAGAGGATCTTGGTTACCGTACTGCGAATGGCATCGCTGCGATCCTGCGGGTTCGGCGTGCTGGCCATCATCTGCTCGTCGCTGCCACGCCATACCAGTTTGCCGTCCTTGCCGTCGAGCAGGTCGATCTGGATGGTCGCCACTTTGTAGGTGATGTTGCGCGTTTCGTTGTACATCGGCCCGCCCCAGTAGCCATTCCACGGGCCGCCCCAGGCGCCGCCGTAGTTTGTGGTGACTTGCTGCTGGCGGTCTTCGACGATCAGATAGGCCTGCACATTCAGGTCGGCCCTGGTGCCTGCAGCGGCGGGGCGCAGGCCGCGCTGGTCGAGCTGCTCACCCACAGCCTGGCGAATGCGTTGCTCGGTGAGGTCGCTCTTGATCCGTGGATCATCCGGGCGGTATTGCAGGGCCGGGTCTTTCCAGGCCCAGTTGCGGTAGGCGCCAAAATCGCGGCTGGCATCAAAGTCATGGTTGACTTGGCTGGTCTGGCAGCCACTCAACAAGACCACTACAGCAAGAGCAGCAAGGCGACGAAGCATGGGTGTTCTCCAAAAGACGGAATAAGCCTGAGATGAGAATAGCTGCTAACTGGGTGGATAAGCGCTCATTGCCTTTTGCATCGCTTCACGCAATGCATCAGCGCGCTCGCTCAGACTGCCCTGGCTGGTGGTTTCGGCACTGGTGCTCCATACCGGCTGGCGCGTGCGGGCATCGAACAGGCTGACGCGTGCTACCGCAACCGTCACTTCATAGGTGCGCACCACCGGCACCGTGTTGTACATGCCGTAACCGTTGCCATAGCGGTTATAGCCGCCGTAGCCGTAGCCATAGTCGTCCTGCACCTGGCGCAAGCGTTTTTCCAGGCGCACATCGGCGGTCACCAACAGGTCGGGGGCGCGGTTGTCATGCAAGGGGCGCAAGCCGCGCTGGTCGAGGGCGCCGCTGACCGCTTCGGCGATTTGCGCCGAATCCGCCCAGGCCGTGCCCGCGGGCAGTTGGCCGTTGAGCCAGCCCCAACTACGGTAGGCACCATAGTCGCGCACCGGCGCCGGGTAGGCGCTGGCATCAAAGGTATTCGCCGCCTGGGCCGGAGCCGGCGGCATCGGGGCCGAGGCGGCCACGTAGGGGTTGGGCGTGGAGCAAGCGCCCAAGCCCATCGATAACAGGATCAAACAGAGACGACGCATTTCGACCTCCGCAGACTGGGCCGCTTAAACCGGACGGCAGATCCAGTGCAAATAACGCCCAAGTCCGGCAAAGCTTGGGTGACGACGGTGAGCGAGTTCCATCTCCAACAAGTCCTGCAGATTGGCGCGGGCCTGGAATTCCATCGGCATATAGTCATGGAACACCCGCACGCCACTTTGGCTTTCGACCTGCCAAAGCCCCTCGAGTTGCGCCGCCAATTCCCGTGGGTCGAGCGGTTGTTGCGGGGTAAGGCTTTGCTTCTCGCCGGCCATGTCGTTCTTGCGCATTTTGCGGAAGTGGCCTTTGAGCAGGTTGCGGTAAATCAGCGCATCACGGTTGTAGAACGCCAGCGACAACCAGCCGCCGGGCACCGTGAGCTGGTGCAGCACCGGCAGGATCGCGTGGGGTTCGGCCAGCCACTCGAGCACGGCGTGGCACAGGACCAGGTCGTAGGGCTCGGTGAGTTGGCCGAGCAATTGCTGCCAGGGGGCATGGATAAAAGTCGCGGTCTGCCCGGCGTCGGCAAAGCGTTGACGGGCGCCTTCAAGCATCGGCTCGGCGGGCTCGGCCAGGGTCACTTGATGGCCACGCTCGGCCAGCCACAGCGACATATGCCCCAGGCCCGCGCCGATATCCAGTACGCGCAAAGGGCGCTCGGGCAAGGCTTCAGTCAGGTCGGCCTGCAACACCGCCAGGCGGATCGCGCCTTTGGCGCCACCGTAGATCTTTTCGGCAAAGCGCGTGGCCAACTGGTCGAAGTGACGGTCACTCATGGGCAAACCGCCGTTCGCTGTCGGCCAGTTTGGCGCGTACCACTTCGTTCATGTCCAGGCCCAGCTCACTGCACAGCAACAGCAGGTACAGCACGATATCGCCGACTTCCTGCCCGGCGTGGGTGAGTTTGTCCGCCGGCAGTTGGCGCGACTGGTCTTCGGTCAGCCACTGGAATATTTCCACCAGCTCGGACATTTCCACACTGGCGGCCATGGCCAGGTTTTTAGGGCTGTGGAAGCGCTTCCAGTCGTTGGTATCGCGAATACGGTGCAAGCGTTCGGTGAGGTGTTCGAGGTTCATGCGGGGGCTCCTGAAGGTGTATAGCTTCGGGCGGATGCCGGGCGAAGGCAAGTGAATCCCTGTAACGCGTAAACCTCTATGCTAAAAGGGAACTCGCTTGGTGTAATAACGACCAAAGGCTCAGCGACGCCCACCTCTTCATCAGGACACACACATGCAGGTAGAAAGCTTTTTCGAATGGTTGGGCCAGGCACTGGGGTCCGTCATCCGCTTTATCGTCGACGGGCTCAGCGGGTTGTTCGGCGCCTTGACCCACGCGGGCGGCAACTTTATTGAAGGGCTGTCGCGCACATTGGGCATGGACACCTCGATCATCAGCATCGCCGCCCTCATCATCGGGTTGATGTTGCTGTACTCGGCGGTGCGTGCGTTTATGCGCGCCTCGATCATTATGGGAATTATCTGGTTGATGCTGGGTTTGTGGTTGCTCAGCTGGGTTGTGCATTAATACTTGAAAACACTCACCCTGCTGACCGATTGGCGCGACCGCCGCACCCATCGCCGCGTTTGGGCATTGGCGGCGCCGATGATCTTGTCGAACATCTCGGTGCCGCTGGTAGCCTTGGTGGACAGCATGGTCATCGGCCACCTGCCCCATGCCCATCAACTCGGTGCTGTGGCCGTGGGCGCCAGCCTGTACACCTTCCTGGCCTGGGCCATGGGCTTTCTGCGCATGGGCTCCACCGGGTTTGCCGCGCAAGCCGCCGGGCGCGGGGATGGCGCGGCGCTCAGGCAAATCCTGCTGCAAGGTTTGTTACTGGCGCTGGGGCTGGCGATGCTGCTGGGCACGGTGGGCATTCCACTGAGCCATCTGGCCCTGGAGTGGATGCAGCCCTCGCCCGAGCTGAACCAACTGACCCGCGATTTTTTCCACACCCGTTTGTTCGGCCTGCCCGCCGCGCTGGCCAGCTATGCCTTGGTCGGCTGGTTCCTCGGCACGCAAAATGCGCGTGCGCCGCTGGCGATTCTGCTGACCACCAACCTCGTCAACATCGCCTTGAACCTGTGGTTTGTACTCGGCCTGGACTGGGGTGTGGTCGGCTCCGCACGCGCCTCCGTTATCGCCGAATGGACGGGCGCCCTGCTCGGCCTGGCACTCACGCAAAGAGCCTTGCGTGCGTACCCCGGGCATATCGCCTGGGCCGCTTTGAAGCGGTGGCAAAGCTGGCGGCCACTGCTGGCGGTGAACCGCGATATCTTCATCCGCAGCCTGGCCTTGCAGTCGGTATTTTTCATGATCACTGTGCAAGGCGCACGTCTTGGGGATGCGACAGTGGCAGCGAACGCGTTGCTGCTTAATGGGTTATTGCTCACGGCCCACGCTCTGGACGGGCTCGCCCACGCGGTGGAAGCCTTGTGTGGGCATGCTATCGGTGCTCACGACCGCCAGGCTCTGCGCCGCTCGCTGGTGGTCGCCTGCGGCTGGTCACTGATCGCCAGCGTGGGTTTCGCGCTGCTATTCACCTTTGCCGGGCACCTGTTTATCGCCATGCAAACCGATATCCCCAGCGTGCGCGAAACCGCCGACATCTACCTGCCTTACCTGGCCGTACTGCCGTTGATCGCGGTGTGGAGCTACCTGCTGGACGGCCTGTTCATCGGCGCCACCCGCGCGCGGGAAATGCGTAACGGCATGCTGTTGACGGTGGTGATATTGCTGCCGTTCGCGTGGTTGTTGCAGGGGTTCGGCAACCACGGGCTGTGGATAAGTTTCCTGTTGTTCATGGCCCTGCGCAGCCTCACGCTGTGGGCAATCGCTTGGCGGCTGAACAAACGTAATCAATGGTTAGGGTAGTTCGACCTGTCAGTTCTCACAGGTTACAACGCTGACGTTCCGGCGTTGAATGGAGATCGCCCCTGAAGAGCCTTCAGCTTCAGGCTGCGATCTCAATTCAACTCAAGGAAGACCCCACATGAGCAACAACACCTACTTGATTATCGGCGCGTTGATAGTGGTCGTGTTGATCGCCGTCGCCGTTATCGGCACGTCCAGGAAGAAAAAAGCCAAGCCCCCTGCCGAAGTCGTCGCCGAACCGCCCATTCAGGTTGCACCCGTCACTGCGGACACAGGCGAATGGACACTCAAACTGGATGACGCTCCGTCAACACTCCCAGCGCAGCCCGCCCTCCAGAAAGGCGTGGAGGTTTGGAATCAAACGGATTTCCAGGTTTTCGTGACGCAACAAGGCATAAGAGCGACGCTGCCACCCCAAGGTCGAACACTGATGGGCAATGGTCCCAGCCTGACCGTCAGTCCTTCAGCGCAAAACACGCTGCAGTCTGTCACGTTGGAGGAAACCAATCCCGAAAGCTCAACCCTGTACACCCTGGTTGTCCGGTGAAGCCAGCCTCACTGGCCAGGGGTGGAGCGGATAAAAGCCGTGACCCGATCCAGTACCGGCGCCAGCCAGCGCAACGGCTTGGCAATGGACGCAACTAATGTCGCGTGGCTGGTCCGGGTGAAATAAAACGCCTCGACTGGCACACCCGCTTCACGCAGCTTGTTAGCCAACCCGCCCGTATTGCGCGTGGGGTTGACCAGCGTGTCGCTCACCGAGGCGATCAACAGGCTTGGTGGAGCGTCGTGACTGACGTGGTTGATGGGCTGGGAATCGGGCGGCGAGTCCGGGAAGAAAAACACGGGGCGCACATCGCGGTTTTCAATCGGCAGGAAGTCATAAGGCCCAGCCAGGCCGATCCAACCCTTGAGCATCGAGGGTGACAGGTTCACTTCTTTGAGCCAACGCGCATCCAGCGCCAGCATCGAGGCGTTGTACGCGCCGGAGCTATGGCCCATCAGGTAAAGCTGCTTGGGGTCGGCGCCATATTCGGCGATGTGCTGATGAGTCCAGGCCACCGCGTGGGCGCCGTCCTGGAGAAAAGCGGGGTAACGCACTTGCGGGTAGAGCCGATAGTCCGCTATGACCACCACAATGCCGCGTGAAGCCAGAGCTTCGCCGACGAAACCGTAGTCATCCTTGGAGCCGCTGTTCCAGCTGCCACCGTAGAAAAACACCACGACAGGGGCGTTGGGCAAGGCAGTGACGGGACGGTAAATATCGAGTTTCTGGCGCGGGTCGGGGCCGTAGGCAATGGAGGAGGTTTTGGTGAACGTGCTGGAAGGGGTCAGTGCGTTGAGCACTTTGATCGGCGAGCAGGCCGAGAGGAATGCGGCGACTGCCAGGGTTAATGCTTGCAGCCATTTGCTCGACATCGTTCAGACCTCACACAGAAGGTACGACCAAACGAAAATCCAAATGTGGGGGCGGGCTTGCCTGCGATGGCGGTGTGTCAGCCCTGAATGTGCGGACTGATACACCGCTATCGCGGGCAAGCCCGCTCCCACACTGGATCTCTGTTACTTGAAGATCTTGGTGGGAGCAGTGTACTTACGAGGACAGGTAGGACGAACGCGTCAGCCCCAGACGCAACGCATCCAGGAACTGCGTACGCTCGCTGGCACTGATCTTCGCGCTGGCGCACTTGTCGCGGTAGTGCGTCATCAACTCCTCCGGCGACAAGTGCACGTAGCGCAGCATGTCTTCGATGGTGTCGTGGGTCTCAATCCCGGCGCTGTACACCGAACCGTCTTCACGCTGGTAGATGTTTACCGAGTCGGTGTCACCGAACAGGTTGTGCATGTCACCGAGAATTTCCTGGTAAGCGCCCACCAGGAAGATGCCCAGCAAGTAGTCTTCACCTTCGTTCAAGCCATGCACCGGCAGGCTGGTCTCGATGCTCTGCTCGTCGACGTATTGCTTGATCTTGCCGTCGGAGTCGCAGGTCAGGTCTTGCAGCACGGCGCGGCGCAGCGGCTCTTCGTCGAGACGGTGCAGCGGCAGAATCGGCAGCACCTGGCCGATGGCCCAGGTGTCCGGCAAGCTTTGGAATACCGAGAAGTTGCAGATGTACTTGTCGGCCAGCTTGTCGTTGAGCTCGTCCAGCACTTGGCGGTGCGAGCGCTGGCGGGCTTTGAGCGAGTTGTGCAGGCGACGGCACACGGCGAAGTAGCACTGTTCGGCCAGGGCTTTTTCGGCCAGCGTCAGCTTGCCGTCGGCGTACTGGGTAGCCACGTCGCTCATGTAGTGAGTGGCGCGCCAATACGTCTCGGTGACCATTTCGATGTCGGTCGGGCCCAGCAGGTCCACCAGCCACTGCACGGTTTCCGGCAGGCTTTCCTTGTTCTCGATCTGCGGCACGTCGTCGTTGTGTTTTTCAACGTCGGTGACCTGTACCACCAGCATGGCGTGGTGGGCGGTCAGGGAGCGGCCGCTTTCGGAGAAGATGTGCGGGTGCGGCAGGCTCTGCGCGTCGCAGAATTCCTTGAGCATGCCCACCACTACACCGGCGTAATCGTCCATGTCGTAGTTGATCGAGCTGGCATTACGCGAGTGCGTGCCGTCGTAGTCCACGCCCAGGCCACCGCCCACGTCGATGTGGTCGACCGGCAGGCCGAGGTTGCGCAGTTCGCCGTAGTAACGAATGGCTTCCTTGAACCCGTGCTGGTAGTCGGCCAGGTTGGCGATCTGCGAACCCATGTGGAAGTGCAGCAAGCGGATGCCCTGGTCCAGCCCAGCGGCGCGGAAGCGCTCGACCACCGACAGCAATTGCGCCGCCGACAAACCGAACTTGGACTTCTCGCCACCGGTGTCGGCCCATTTGCTCGACGCCAGCGACGACAAACGCACACGCAGGCCAACCTGCGGCTTGACCTTGAGGCTCGCAGCCTCTTCGATCACCAGGCCGACTTCGGATTCTTTCTCGATCACGATAAACACATTGTGACCAAGCTTCTGGCCCATCAGCGCCAGACGGATGAACTCACGGTCCTTGTAACCGTTGCAGACGATGGTGCCGCCCTTGGGTGCCAGGGCCAGCACGGCCAGCAGCTCGGGCTTGGAGCCAGCTTCCAGGCCGATCGACACGTTCTGGGTGGCGATGATGTTCTCGATCACCGCTTCCTGCTGGTTCACCTTGATCGGGTACAGCGCGGTGTACTTGCTCTGGTATTCCAGGCGCTCGATGTTCGAATCGAACGCACCGGTCAGCTGGCGTACACGGTCTTGCAGGATGTCGGGAAAACGCACCAGCAGCGGCAAGGACAAACCGCTTTTGCGCAGCTCGTCAACTTGCTCGTACAGATCAACCGGTGTGCTGTTCGGGCCGTTCGGACGGACTTCAACGCGACCGGCATCATTGATCGCGAAATACCCGGCCCCCCAATGGCGAATCCCATAAACACTGCGGCTGTCCGCAACTGTCCATTGGCTGCCATCGTCTTTGCGTGTGCGTCGTACGGACATCGAAGTCCCCTATATAAAGTCGAAGATCACCACGCCCTTCTTGCAAGGCTGGCGAAGTCTAAAGAATGAAAATGACGATTTGCCTGTAAGGAAGGTAGACCCCACTCGCAGGACAGAGTTTAGACACCGGTCAGGAACAGGCTCTGTGAAAACCATGGAGACGACAGTTCGCGTTCAGCAAAGGGCCATCGGGGTGGGTTTCACAGAGGCTGCTAGCCGCCGGATTTCTTCGCTTTGTAACCCAGCTTGATCAGCTCGGCCAACAGCAACTCGACGTGATCGCCCTGGATCTCGATGACGCCGTCTTTCAACGCGCCACCGGTGCCACAGCGCTTTTTCAGCGTGGTAGCCAGTTCCTTCAGGGCTTCTTCAGCCAAGGGCACGCCAGTGATGGTAGTCACCGTCTTGCCGCCACGGCCTTTGCTCTCGCGTCGTACGCGGGCAATGCCGTCGCCTTCAGGGATCAGGGTCTGTTTGCAGGTACACGAATCCACGGGCTGACGACAGTCCGGGCAGTGTCGACCTGCGTCGGTGGAAAATACCAGGCCACCAAGGGCGGCGAAGGATGCGGCTTTTTTGGCCACCGGCAATCCTCTTGGGAGGACAAAGACTGATCGGAACCCGGCTCTCGTTACAAAAGGCAGCTTACCGACCGCGAAGCCCCACTCAGGCAGGGGCAGCGCTACCGAAACGCCAAGGCGGTTCGGGTGAAAAGGCGCGCAGTGTAACGGCAAAAAGCCGGCTTGCTAAGAGCCAAATAGCGCCAATTTATGCAACTTTAGCGACGTGAGGCCAGATAGCGCCGCAAGCCCTCTTGAGCATCCGGGCAGTAAGGCTTTTGTTGAGCTTCCTGCAGGACCGTTTCAATGGGCAGAAACCGCGCTTCCATGACCTCTTCGGGCTGTAAGCGCAATGGGCCATCCCAGACTGCCGAGTAAGATTTGCACCACAGCCGGCTGCCCTCCTCCTCAAAGTAGAAATGGTCATGCTCGACCAGTTCCACGCCGCCCACGCCGAGTTCTTCTTCCAGCTCACGGGCAGCCGAAACCGCGTAGGTCTCGCCCGCCGCCACCATGCCACCTGCCGCCGTGTCCCAAAAGCCGGGATACAGGGCTTTGCTCAGGGTGCGTCGGTGCACACACAGTTCACCGGCGGAGTTGAACAGGAAGATAAAGGTGCAACGGCCGATCAGGCCGCGCTGGCGCAGGTCGGACCTGACAAGGTCGCCGAGCAGGTTGTCCTGCTCGTCCACCCAGCAGATCAGTTCAGCATCAGAGGCCTCACGGTGTGCGACCTCCTTTTGAGAAGCGTCCATCATTACCCCTGGTTGAGGAGCTGACGCAAGTCGATCACTGCAGCGTTTGCCCGGGAAATATAGTTGGCCATGACCAACGAGTGGTTGGCGAGGATGCCAAAGCCACTGCCGTTAAGAATCATAGGGCTCCACACCGGCTCCTGCGAGGCTTCCAGCTCGCGAATGATCTGACGCACGCTGACGGTGGCGTTTTTCTTGGCCAGCACGTCGGCGAAGTCGACTTCAATCGCGCGCAACAGGTGAGACAAGGCCCACGCCTGGCCACGGGCTTCGTAGAACACGTTGTCGATCTGCATCCATGGGGTTTCCACCACTTCTTCATCGACCTGCGGCACTTCACCCGGCGCCAGCGCCTCGGTTTTCAGTGCGGTGTTGAGTTTCACCCGACCCACACTGGCCGACAGGCGTTGCGACAACGAACCCAGGCGCGTGGCGACATCACCCAGCCAGTTGTTCAGGTTGTCGGCGCGGGCATAGAACAGCGCGCCCTTCTGGTTCGGGTCGGACAGTCGTGCCTCGTAGCGGCTCAGGGAGTTGATGCCTTCCTGGTATTCCGACTCGCTGGACGGCAGCACCCAGCTCTTGTTGTCGAAGTTAAAGCGCGGTTCAGCCTTGGCCAGGTCCGCGTCTTCAGCCGACTGCGACTGTGAACGGGCGAAGTCTTTACGCAAGGCGCGGGTCAGGTCACGCACCTGCACCAGCACGCCATATTCCCAGCTCGGCATGTTATCCATCCACAGGCCTGGCGGGAAACGGTCGTTGGAAATGTAGCCACCAGGCTTGTTCAGCAAGGTGCCGACCACGGTCTTGAGGGTTTCGACGGTGGTGTAGCCAATCACCATCTGCTTGCCTTCCTTCTCGGCGGCAAGCTGGGCGTTTTGCTGGACCGGGAACAGCGCCGGCTCTTCGCTCCAGTACCAACCCAGGCCGCCGGTGACCAACAGGTACAAGGCCAGCACGCTGAGCAGCGCTTTGCTCATCAGCAGGTTGCGAAAGTAGCCGCGTTGGGTCGACTTTGGCTCAGGGGCGGGGCCTTTGGCACTGCCTGCACGGTTTTTCCAGTCCAGCATGGCGATATCCTTTCAATCACTTGAGTTCATGCACGTCAATTGTCCGGGTGCGGTCAAACACTCCGACCACAACCCTACCCCATCGTGCCCATCGGCGCGGGGCTTTTAACCGAAAGTGGCAGGTGGGAGACGTTCGACTATAAAGGATGCACGCTTTTTACGCAGCGTGACCATTGGGTCGGTAACTGAATCCCCAAGACTTGCACTTAATTGACGTATGACACTCATGCAACAGAAAAGAGGTGCTAGCATAGAGCCATCAGTCGACCTCAGCATGCACCCTCACTAGTAGTCAGGATATGACCGAGCCAGAAGACCCCAGCCGTGAGCGTCTCAAGCACCATTTTGCCCAGCGGGTAATTCATCAGGCACGTCAAATTCTTGAGATCTGGCAACGCCTGCAACGCAGCGAATGGTCGAACACCGATTTGTCCGAACTCAGCGAAGCCAACCTGCGCCTGCTGCGCTTTGCCGAGCGTTTCGAACAGCCGGAACACGGCCAGCTGGCACGGCACATCGGCGAATCGCTCAAGGTGGTGGACGAAAATCGCGGCCGGCTGAGCAGCCAGGTCATCACCGAACTTAACCGCCTGATGCAACGCCTGTCCCGCACCGGTCTGCGCCAGGGTGATCAGTTGGAACAAACCTTACTGCCGCCGATGCGCAAGCCCATCTACGTGATGCTGGCCGATCACGACCGCGCCGAACGCCTGGCCAAGCAGTTGGAATTCTTTGGCATGAGCGCCCAGTCCCTGGACAGTGTGCCGGCGTTTCGTGCCTCCCTCGCCGAGCGCCTGCCGTCGGCGATTGTGATGGATGTGGACTTCTGCGGAGCGGGCCTGGGCCTCAAGCTGGCCGCCGAAGCCCAGGAAGGCCTCGAGCAAAAGCTGCCGCTGCTGTTTTTCAGCTTGCACGAAACCGACACGCCAACGCGCCTGGCCGCCGTGCGCGCCGGTGGCCAGGAGTTCCTCACCGGCACCCTGGAAGCGTCGAGCCTCTTGGAAAAGATCGAAGTGCTGACCTGCGTCGCGCAATACGAACCTTATAAAGTGCTGATCATCGATGACTCGCGGGCACAAGCGCTGCACACCGAGCGCCTGCTCAACAGCGCCGGCATCGTCACGCGCACCTTGATCGAACCGATCCAGGCCATGGCCGAACTGGCGGATTTCCAGCCGGACCTGATCATCCTCGACATGTATATGCCTGCCTGTACCGGCACCGAACTGGCCAAGGTGATTCGCCACAACGACCGTTACGTCAGTGTGCCGATCATCTACCTGTCGGCCGAAGACGACCTGGATAAACAGCTGGACGCCATGAGCGAAGGCGGCGACGACTTCCTCACCAAGCCGATCAAGCCGCGCCACCTGATCACCACCGTGCGCAACCGAGCCGCCCGTGCCCGTAACCTCAAGGCGCGAATGGTGCGCGACAGCCTGACCGGGCTGTACAACCACACCCATATCCTGCAATTGCTCGAAGACTGCAGCTTCCGCGCCCGCCGCGAGAACAAGCCACTGAGCTTTGCGATGCTCGACATCGACCACTTCAAGCGCGTCAACGACAGCCACGGCCACCCCATGGGCGACCGCGTGATCAAGAGCCTGGCGCTGTTTCTCAAGCAACGCCTGCGCAAGACCGACTACATCGGGCGCTACGGCGGCGAAGAGTTCGCCATCGTGATGCCCGACACCGACTTGGAGTCGGCCTGCAAGGTACTGGACGAAATCCGTGGGCGCTTTGCCGAAATTCACTACCCGGCCCAGCCGCAGGATTTATGGTGCACCTTCAGCGCCGGGCTGGTGGAGCTGTGCGACGGCTCCGACAGCCTGATGATGGCTGCCCAGGCCGACGAGGCGCTGTACCGCGCCAAGGACGCAGGACGCAACCGCGTGCAAGCCGCTCGTACATCAAAGCAAAGTGCCACCTTTTCACCGGAATCCACCGAATCCGTCATAACTTTGTAATGGAAACGCAATAACTTCAGGCACTTATCTTTTGCTGTCGGTTGAAACCACGCATGCGCCTGAAGCTGCTGACCAATCTCAATACCCTTCTGCTGGTGGCCGTGTGCCTGGCCCTTGGAGCGACGCTATGGTGGTCGCAACGTGCGCTGGAACGGCCTTATCTGCTGATGGAACGCTACCTGGGCCTGTCGCAGACCTTTCAGAACCAGGCCGCACGCAACATTGATGATTACCTTTCCAGCGGCGATGCCCTGCGTTTGAGCAGCGCCAGTCAAAGCCTGGAAAACCTGTTGCAGCATCTTGACGAATTGCCGGCAGAACTTGGGCAAAACCTGCGCCCCAGCCTGGTGGATCTGGACACCTTCAGCAAAACCGACCTGCTCGCCGCCGGCAAACTGGCGGGCGACCCGCAAGCCCTGTTGCTGCAAGCCGAACGTGAGCTGGGCGCGAACCTTGAGCAACTGAGCCAATACGCCACGGGCGTCAACTCACCAGACGCCGCTCGCTACCTGCCGCCCTTGCTGGCCGCGTCCCAGCACCTGGGCAAACTGTCCCTGGCCCGCGACAAACTGGTCAGCAGCGGGCGCGCTGAGTTGGCCGATGACGTGGAGCGCGAGGTCGCCAGTATCCGCACTCAGGCCGACGTGTTGGCGGCGTTGCCATTGCTTGGTGTCAAGGCCAGCAGTGAATCCAGCGCCGATGATTTTTCCGCCATGATGGGCCTGGAAAACAGCGAGAAAGCCGAAGTCCAGGACACCGGCGTCGACCTCAAGCGCGAACTCAAAAGCCTGTTGACCCGCTACCCCGCCGAACTCAAGCGTACCCGCGAGCAAATCCAGCAGCGCACCGCACTGGCCGCCGCCACTCATTTAAAAATCGCCGCCGTGCAACAGGCCATCTCCGGCCTGGAGCCTGTGGTACGCGCCCAACACGCCAGGATCCAGGGCGAAGTTCGCCTGTTACAAGGCGTGATGATCGGCCTGATCCTGCTGATTGCCCTGCTGATCGACACCCTGCAACGGCGCCTGGCGCGGGTGCTGACCAACCTCGCGCCCGCCCTGTCGACCTGGGCCGAAGGTGATTTCAGCCAGCCGATTGCGCTGGGCAAGACCAACCGCGAACTGCACGATATTGAAGCCTCGCTGAACCGCTTGCGCGCTTACCTGGTGGACCTGGTGGGCACCATTCGCGCAAATGCCGAACAAGTCGCCGGCAGCAGCCGCGCCCTGGCCGAGCTGAGCAGTGGCCTGCACGACGGGGCCGAGCGTCAGGCCGGCGATACCGCGCAGATCCGCGATTCCCTGGGCGAGCTGGAAGCCACCATTCAGCAAGTGGCCGGCGATGCCAGCCAGGCCGCCGGTGCCAGCCGCAGTGCAGGCCTGGCCGTGGAACAGGGCCAACGGGTGATCGGCCTGAGCCTCACCGGCTTGCACGCACTGGTGGGTGAAGTGCAGCAAAATGCGCAGATGATCGAAAAACTCGCGGAAGAATCCGCCACCATCGGCGGCGTGCTCACCGTGATTCGCTCGATTGCCGACCAGACCAACCTGCTGGCCCTCAACGCCGCCATCGAGGCTGCGCGCGCCGGGGAAGCCGGGCGTGGGTTTGCCGTGGTGGCTGACGAAGTGCGCACCCTGGCCCAGCGCACGGCGGGCGCCACCGCTGAAATCCAGGGTTTGATCACCGGCCTGCAAAGCGCCGCCCATCAGTCGGTGCAGGGCATGCGCGCGCAGGTCGAACACGCCGAAGCCACTGCCCAGCAGGCCCAGGCGGCCGACGGCGCGCTGGATGAAATCGTCGGGGCGATCCAGACCATTTCCGACACTGCCGTGCGCATCGCCGATGTGACCGCGCAGCAGAGTGGCGCCGTCAGTGAGATTCGTGACAACAGCGAGCGGATTCACCAGCTGGGCGAGGATAATCTGCTGCGAATCGGCCAAGGCCGCAGCCAGGGTGAGCATCTGTTGGAACTGGGTGGGCAACTGAACACTGCCGTGCAGGCGTTTCGCGTCTGACAGCCATAGTGAAGATCAACTGTGGGAGCTGGCTTGCCTGCGATAGCAGCGGGTCAGTTGAGACATCCGGTTCTGATCCACCGCTATCGCCGGCAAGCCAGCTCCCACACTGACCAAATCCAGCCTCACAGTCACAAATTTTGCGCAATCATCGCTAATCGTGCCGCCTACTGCATAGAACTGGACAGTCACAAAGGCTTTGCGGCATAGTCGCCGGGTTCTGACGCACCCACATCAATAACAAGGAACAGCCGATGGCGACCTTACTGGTTCTTCACGGACCCAACCTGAACCTGCTCGGTACCCGTGAACCGGGTGTCTACGGGGCGGTGACCCTGGAACAGATCAACCTTGATCTGGAACGCCGGGCGCGTGAAGCCGGCCACCATTTGCTGTACCTGCAAAGCAATGCCGAGTACGAATTGATTGATCGCATCCATGCCGCGCGTGGCGAAGGCGTGGACTTTATCCTGATCAATCCCGCCGCTTTTACGCATACAAGTGTTGCATTACGTGACGCGCTGCTGGCGGTGAGCATCCCATTTATCGAAGTGCATTTGTCGAACGTGCACAAACGCGAAGCTTTCCGCCATCACTCCTACTTCTCCGACGTAGCGGTAGGTGTGATCTGCGGCCTTGGCGCCAGCGGTTACCGACTGGCCCTGGAGGCCGCCCTGGAACAACTTGAACAACCGGCCAAGCGCCCCTGACCGACCCTTGGGAGTTGATGATTCATGGATATCCGTAAAGTTAAGAAACTGATCGAACTGCTGGAAGAATCCGGTATCGACGAGCTGGAAATCAAGGAAGGCGAAGAGTCCGTACGGATCAGCCGCCACAGCAAGACCCCGGCTCAACAGTTCTACGCGCCACAGATGCAAGCACCTGCTCCGGCTGCCGCACCTGCCGCTGCCCCGGCTGCTGCCGCTGCACCTGCCGCCCCAGCCGCGCCTGCGCTGAACGGCTTCGTGGTCAAGTCGCCAATGGTCGGTACTTTCTACCGCACCCCGGCACCGACCTCGCCAGCCTTCGTTGAAGTCGGCGCAACCGTGAAAGTGGGCGACACCATCTGCATCGTTGAAGCGATGAAAATGATGAACCACATCACCGCTGAAAAAGCCGGCGTCATCGAATCCATCCTGGTAGAAAACGGTCAGCCGGTTGAGTACGACCAGCCGCTGTTCACCATCGTTTGAACCGCGGAGCGCCTTCGATGTTGAAACCTGCGAAGAAACTGCAAAAAGTCCTGATCGCCAACCGCGGCGAGATCGCGCTGCGTATCCTGCGCGCCTGTAAGGAAGAGGGCATCAAGACCGTCGCTGTTTACTCGACGGCCGATACCGAATTGATGCACGTGAAACTGGCGGACGAAAGCATTTGCATCGGCCCGCCACTGGCCACGAACTCGTACCTGAAAGTCTCGAACATCATCGCCGCCGCTGAAGTGACCGGCGCTGATGGCATCCACCCAGGCTACGGCTTCCTCGCGGAAAACGCCGATTTCGCCGAACAGGTGGAAAAATCCGGCTTCGCCTTCATCGGCCCTAAAGCCGAAACCATCCGCCTGATGGGCGACAAGGTTTCGGCCAAGGACGCCATGATCGCAGCCGGCGTGCCAACCGTTCCAGGTTCCGACGGCCCACTGCCGGAAGACGAGGCAACCGCCCTGCGCATTGGTCGCGAAGTCGGTTACCCGGTGATCATCAAGGCCGCCGGTGGCGGTGGTGGTCGCGGCATGCGTGTGGTGCACAAGGAAGAAGACCTGATCGAAGCTGCCAAGCAGACCCGCTCCGAAGCGGCTGCCTGGTTCGGCAACCCGATGGTCTACCTGGAGAAGTACCTGACCAACCCACGTCACGTGGAAGTGCAGGTTCTGTCCGACGGCCAGGGCCACGCCATCCACCTGGGCGACCGCGATTGCTCGCTGCAACGTCGTCACCAGAAGGTGTTGGAAGAAGCTCCGGCACCGGGCCTGGACGAAACCGCGCGCCAGGAAGTACTGGCTCGCTGCGTCAAGGCGTGCATCGACATCAACTACCGTGGCGCCGGTACCTTTGAGTTCCTCTACGAGAACGGCCGCTTCTACTTCATCGAGATGAACACTCGTGTGCAGGTAGAGCATCCGGTTTCGGAGATGGTCACCGGTATCGACATCGTCAAGGAGATGCTGAGCATCGCCGCCGGCAACGTGCTGTCCTTCACCCAGGACGACGTCAAGATCCACGGCCACTCCCTGGAGTGCCGGATCAACGCCGAAGACCCGAAAACCTTTATCCCAAGCCCTGGCCTGGTCAAGCATTTCCACGCGCCGGGCGGCAACGGCGTGCGTGTGGATTCGCACCTGTACAGCGGCTACAAGGTTCCGTCCAACTACGACTCGCTGATCGGCAAGCTGATCACCTGGGGCGCCACCCGCGACGAGGCCATGGCCCGTATGCGCAATGCCCTGGACGAAATCGTGGTAGACGGCATCAAGACCAACATCCCGCTGCATCGGGATCTGGTCCGCGATGAAGGCTTCTGCGAAGGTGGTGTGAACATTCACTACCTGGAACACAAGCTGGCCAACCAGTAAGTGCTCCACCCAACAAAGCCGCCTTCGGGCGGCTTTGTTGTTTGTGGGCCCGCAAGAACACCGCCGCCCCATGTGTGCGGGCTTGTGTGGGAGCTGGCTTGTGTGGGAGCTGGCTCCCACATAAGCCCGCTCGCCACAAACTCGCCGCTCGCGTAAACTTGCGCGCTTTCGCGACCCAGCCGTCGCACACTCATTTTTTCAAAGGTGCCCGCCATGCCTTGGCTGCAAGTCCGTCTCGCCATCAGCCCAGAACAAGCCGAAACCTACGAAGACGCTTTCCTCGAAGTCGGCGCCGTGTCGGTGACCTTCATGGACGCCGAAGACCAGCCGATCTTCGAACCGGAACTCAATACCACGCCGCTGTGGTCCCACACCCATCTGCTGGCCCTGTTCGAAGACGGCACCGATGCCGCCGCCGTGCTGGCCCACATGGAACTGCTCACCGGCAGCCCGCTGCCCGAGCACCACAGCGAAGTGATCGAAGACCAGGATTGGGAACGCAGCTGGATGGACAACTTCCAGCCGATGCGTTTCGGCCAGCGCCTGTGGATCGTGCCAAGCTGGCACGCCGCGCCTGAGCCGAATGCCGTCAACTTGCTGCTGGACCCGGGCCTGGCGTTCGGCACCGGCACCCACCCTACCACCGCGCTGTGCCTGGAATGGCTGGACGGCCAGGACCTGAGCGACTGCAACGTGCTGGATTTCGGCTGCGGCTCAGGGATCCTGGCGATTGCCGCGCTGCTGCTGGGCGCCAAGGAAGCGGTCGGCACCGATATCGACGTGCAAGCCCTGGAAGCTTCCCGTGATAACGCCGGGCGCAATAACATTGCTGAAGGCAAATTCCCACTCTACCTGCCGGAAGATTTGCCCCAGGTGCAGGCCGATGTGCTGGTGGCCAATATCCTCGCCGGGCCGCTGGTGTCGTTGGCGCCGCAGCTGTCGAGCCTGGTCAAGCCGGGCGGGCGCCTGGCGCTGTCGGGCATCCTCGCCGAGCAAGGCGAAGACGTGGCCGCTGCCTACGCCAAGGATTTCGAACTGGACCCGATCGCCAACCGTGATGGCTGGGTACGCATCAGTGGTCGTCGGCGCTAGAATGAGCGCTTGCCTGAATCGGATGGCCGCATGACCGACAGTTTCGTCACCCAGTGCCCACACTGCCAAGCCCGTTTTCGCGTCAGCCACGCACAACTGAGTGTGGCCCGCGGCGTGGTGCGCTGCGGCTCGTGCCTGCAAGTGTTCAACGCCGCTCGCCAGTTGCTGGAGCAGCGCGGCCAGGTGCCTGCGCCTGAGCAGCCGGCCGTTGCCGAGAAGGCCACTGAGCCGACCGCCGAGGCCCCACGGGCCATCAGCCAGAAGCAGTGGAACGCCGAAGAACTGGACCTGGACAACCTGGACCTGGACGAAGAACTGGCCAAGCTGGAGCGTCGTCAGGCACCCGCTGACCGTCGCCAGCCTGAAGATGCCCTGAGCGCTACGCGCGGCACTGCCAAGGCCGAAGAAGAACAGTGGGCCGCCAGCCTGTTCAGTGAACCGCCCGAGGAACGCACCCCAGCGCCCGAGGACGAGCCAGAGCCAGAGCCGGCCACTGCGACACGCCAGCGCACCGAACCCTCCATGTCGTTTCGCCTTGACGACATCGACGATGAACCGCCACTGCGCTCGGCGCCGCACGATGAAGATGACGATATCGACCCGCCGTTCACGCCCTTGACCCAGGCCCTGGACGAACCGGAACCCGAAGATCGCCCGCAACCGCGTCGCAAGCGCACGCGCCCCGAGCCAAGTGTTCACGATGACGTACTCCAGGACCTGGAAGACGACCCGCTGCACCTTTACGCCCAAAAGCGCCCGTCCGGCTGGGGCCGCCGCCTGATCTGGATGCTGCTGGTGCTGATCGCCGCCGCAGGCCTTGCAGGCCAGTACATCGCGTATCAATTCGACGACCTGGCCCGCCAGGATGCCTACCGCCCATGGTTTCAGCAGCTGTGCCCGTCACTGGGTTGCACGGTGCCATCGCGGGTCGATATCGCCCATATCAAGAGCAGCAACCTGGTGGTGCGCAGCAACCCGGAGTTTGCCGGGGCGCTGGTGGTGGATGCGATCATCTATAACCGGGCGACGTTTTCCCAGCCCTTTCCGTTGCTGGAACTGCGTTTCGCCGACATGAACGGCAATCTGATCGCCAGTCGTCGCTTCAAACCCGGCGAATACCTGAGCGGCGAATTGGCCGGCGTCAGCGAAATGCCATCGCAGACACCGATCCACATCTCCCTGGATATCCTTGACCCAGGCAATAAAGCGGTGAATTACAGCCTGAGTTTTCACTCGCCCGAGTGAACCGGCGCAGGTTCTGAGGTTTGACGGCAAATTATTGACTTTGCGCTGCGCAACCAAACCGGCAGCGATAAAGAAATAACTGTTCAGATTTTATCCAATTCAGCCTTTATCCAGTCATCGAGAGCGGGTATCATGCCAACCCTTTTTCGAACTCTAATGATCCGGCCCCACAACAGGGAAGTCCTATGTCGGCGGTACGCATCGGCCCATACACATTGCAAAACGGCTTGATCCTCGCCCCGATGGCGGGCGTCACCGACCAGCCCTTTCGTCAGCTGTGCAAGCGTTTGGGCGCGGGTCTAGTAGTCTCTGAAATGGTCACCAGCGACATGAGCTTGTGGAACACCCGCAAATCGCGGATGCGCATGATCCACGAAGGTGATCCCGAGCCCCGCTCGGTGCAGATCGCCGGGGGTGATGCGCAAATGCTGGCAGATGCGGCCCGAGCCAACGTGGAGTTGGGCGCACAGATCATCGACATCAACATGGGCTGCCCGGCCAAGAAGGTCTGCAACAAGGCCGCCGGTTCCGCATTGTTGAAAGATGAGCAGTTGGTAGCCGAGATCCTGCAGGCCGTTGTCGCCGCAGTGGATGTGCCGGTCACCCTGAAGATTCGTACCGGCTGGGACCGGGACAACAAAAATGGTCTGACAGTGGCGAAGATCGCTGAACAGGCCGGGATTACAGCGCTGGCGGTGCATGGCCGCACCCGCGCAGACCTTTACACAGGTGAAGCCGAGTACGACACCATTGCCGCGATCAAGCAGGCGGTGTCGATGCCGGTCTTTGCCAATGGCGATATCGACTCAGCCGAGAAAGCCCGGCGCGTGCTGCACGCAACCGGTGCCGATGGCTTGTTGATTGGCCGGGCCGCCCAGGGGCGGCCATGGATTTTTCGTGAGATCGAACACTTTCTGCGTACCGGCGAAGTCTTGCCGGCACCGGAGTTGATCGAGGTGGAACGTATTCTGCTAGAGCATCTGGCCGCCCTGCACGCCTTCTATGGAGACGTGATGGGAGTACGCATTGCTCGCAAGCATGTCGGCTGGTATCTCGCCACCTTGCCGGGCGCCAAGGAATTCCGCGCTCAGTTCAATCGTTTGGATGAAACGCAGGCACAGGTCGCCACCGTTCGTGAGTTCTTCGCCGAACGTGACAAGAGCCTGGGAACAGGGGATGGAGAGGGGGTGGCCGCATGACGATGATGACCGAGACTTTAGTGAGTGGAACAGCACCCGTGAGCGACAACGTCAATTTGAAACAGCACCTGAACACGCCGAGCGAAGAAGGTCAGACCCTTCGTGGGAGTGTCGAGAAGGCGCTGCACAATTATTTCGCCCACCTTGAGGGCGCTTCCGTCACGGACGTGTACAACCTGGTGCTCTCCGAAGTCGAGGCGCCGTTGCTCGAAAGCGTGATGAACTACGTCAAGGGCAACCAGACCAAAGCCAGTGAGCTGCTGGGCCTCAACCGTGGCACCTTGCGCAAAAAGCTCAAACAATACGATTTGCTGTAAGCATTCAATCAAACCAGAAAGGCGCCCGCGTAAAAACGGTCGCCTTTTTTGCTGACTCCTTTGCTTTTGATGGAAATTGAAATGACCGACCAGACCACCCGCCTGCCGATCCGCCGCGCCTTGATCAGTGTCTCCGACAAGACCGGGATCCTCGAATTTGCCCGGGAGCTGGAAGCCCTTGGCGTGGAAATCCTCTCCACAGGCGGGACGTTCAAACTGCTGCAGGACAACGGCGTGGCCGCAGTAGAAGTTGCGGACTACACCGGTTTCGCAGAAATGATGGACGGTCGGGTCAAGACCCTGCACCCGAAAATCCACGGCGGGATCCTCGGTCGTCGCGGTATCGATGACGCCATCATGAGCGAACACGGCATCAAGCCGATCGACCTGGTCGCCGTTAACCTTTACCCGTTCGAAGCCACCATCAACAAGCCAGGCTGCGACCTGCCGACCGCCATCGAGAACATCGATATCGGCGGCCCGACCATGGTTCGCTCCGCTGCCAAGAACCACAAAGACGTGGCCATCGTGGTTAACGCCAGCGACTACGCGCAAGTATTGGAAAGCCTGAAAGCCGGCGGCCTGACCTACGCCCAGCGTTTCGACCTGATGCTCAAGGCGTTCGAACACACCGCCGCCTACGACGGCATGATCGCCAACTACATGGGCACCGTGAACCAGGCCGCTGAAACCCTGAGCACAGAAGGCCGCAGCCAGTTCCCGCGCACCTTCAACAGCCAGTTCATCAAGGCCCAGGAAATGCGCTACGGCGAGAACCCGCACCAGAGCGCGGCGTTCTACGTGGAAGCCAAGCCGGCCGAAGTCGGCATCGCCACCGCGACCCAGCTGCAAGGCAAGGAGCTGTCCTACAACAACGTGGCCGACACCGACGCCGCGCTGGAATGTGTGAAGAGCTTCGTCAAGCCAGCCTGCGTGATCGTCAAGCACGCCAACCCGTGCGGCGTGGCTGTGAGCCCGGACGCTGAAGGCGGCATTCGCCAGGCCTACGAACTGGCCTACGCCACTGACACTGAATCCGCGTTTGGCGGCATCATTGCCTTCAACCGTGAGCTGGACGCCGAGACCGCCAAGGCGATCGTCGAGCGCCAGTTCGTTGAAGTGATCATTGCCCCATCCGTCAGTGAAGAAGCTCGCGCCATCGTCGCCGCCAAAGCCAACGTGCGCCTGCTGGCCTGCGGCGAGTGGTCAGCAGACCGCGCCGCTGCCTGGGACTACAAGCGCGTCAATGGCGGCTTGCTGGTACAGAGCCGCGACATCGGCATGATCGGCAGCCAAGACTTGAAGGTCGTGACCAAGCGCGCCCCGACCGAGCAAGAGATCAACGACCTGATCTTCGCCTGGAAAGTGGCCAAGTACGTTAAGTCCAACGCCATCGTCTACGCCAAGAACCGCCAGACCATCGGTGTCGGCGCCGGCCAGATGAGCCGCGTGAACTCGGCGCGTATCGCCGCGATCAAGGCAGAACACGCAGGCTTGCAGGTAGCGGGTTCGGTGATGGCTTCCGACGCGTTCTTCCCGTTCCGTGATGGCCTGGACAACGCCGCGAAAGCCGGTGTTACCGCCGTGATCCAACCGGGTGGCTCGATGCGTGATGCTGAAGTGATCGCGGCCGCTGATGAAGCGGGCATCGCGATGGTCTTCACCGGCATGCGCCACTTCCGCCACTGATTCAACATTGCCAGGTAGGCACTGGCTTCTGTGGGAGCTGGCTTGCCTGCGATAGCATCACCTCGGGTCATCTGACACACCGAGGCGCCAGCATCGCAGGCAAGCCAGCTCCCACAGAAAAGCCGCCCACAGTGCTCCCAAGAATTCAGCGTCATCCGAGGTTTTTGAAATGAATGTTTTGATCATTGGCAGCGGTGGCCGCGAACACGCCCTGGCCTGGAAAGTTGCCCAGGACCCACGCGTCCAGAAGGTTTTCGTCGCCCCCGGCAACGCCGGCACCGCCATTGAAGCCAAGTGCGAAAACGTCGCCATCGACGTCCTGGCCCTTGAGCAGCTTGCTGATTTTGCCGAAAAAAATGTTTCCCTGACCATCGTCGGCCCGGAAGTACCGCTGGTTGCCGGCGTTGTGGACCTGTTCCGCAGCCGTGGCCTGGACTGCTTCGGCCCAACCGCCGGTGCCGCGCAGCTGGAAGGCTCCAAAGCCTTTACCAAGGATTTCCTGGCTCGCCACAAGATCCCGACGGCGGACTACCAGAACTTCACCGAGATTGAGCCGGCCCTGGCTTACCTGCGTGAAAAAGGCGCACCGATCGTGATCAAGGCCGATGGCCTGGCCGCCGGTAAAGGCGTGATCGTCGCCATGACCTTGCAGGAAGCCGAAGACGCCGTACGCGACATGCTCGCCGGTAACGCGTTTGGTGATGCAGGCTCGCGTGTGGTGATCGAGGAGTTCCTCGACGGCGAAGAAGCCAGCTTCATCGTGATGGTCGATGGCAAAAATGTGTTGCCGATGGCCACCAGCCAGGACCACAAACGTGTTGGCGATGGCGACAGCGGCCCGAACACCGGTGGCATGGGTGCCTACTCCCCTGCCCCGGTCGTCACCGCCGACGTACACAAACGCGTGATGGACCTGGTGATCTGGCCAACCGTGCGCGGCATGGCCGACGAAGGCAATGTGTACACCGGTTTCCTCTACGCTGGCCTGATGATCGACAAAGCCGGCAACCCGAAAGTCATCGAGTTCAACTGCCGCTTCGGCGACCCGGAAACCCAACCGGTGATGCTGCGTCTGCAATCGAGCCTGGTGCTGCTGGTGGAAGCCGCATTGGCCCAGGCCCTGGACAAGGTTGAAGCACAGTGGGACCCGCGCCCGAGTGTCGGCATCGTACTGGCGGCCGGTGGTTACCCAGCCGACTACGCCAAGGGCGATGTGATTGAAGGCCTGGATGCGGCTGCTACGCTGGAAGGCAAGGTGTTCCATGCAGGCACCGCGCTCAAGGACGGCAAAGTTGTAACCGCAGGTGGCCGTGTATTGTGCGCCACCGCAATGGGTGCCAGTGTCGACGCCGCGCAGCAACAGGCGTACAAACTGGCGGCAAAAATCGACTGGAAAGGTTGCTTCTACCGCACGGACATCGGCTATCGCGCCATTGCCCGTGAACGCGGCGAGAACAACTGAACAGCTACGCTTGCGTAGCTATCCGTTCGGCTAGGTAAGGGCCTCTGGCCCTTGCCGTACCCATGTCGCCCCGCGCATAGTTAACCCGTGCATCAACCTACGAAGGGATTTCGCCGTGCGCTGGCTCAGGATCGCCATAGGTTTTACAGTCAGCTTGCTGACCCTGCTCTGCTTGTTCCCGGCCCAGGCCGCCGCGCAAGGCAGTGGCTGGGCAGTATTGCTTGATGAACAGGCCGACCTGCAACTGAGCGACATCCGCTCCGCCCGCTACACCAATCAATTCAGCCCCATCGAACTGAACCGGATTACCGCTGCGCAGCCGGACGGTGCGTTGTGGGTACGCTTCAAGCTGCAACCCGGCAAGCACGAACAAGTGCTGCGGGTATTCGCCCCGGACCTGTCGCACCTGAACCTGTATGTGCTCGACGGCGACATGCTGGTGGAGCAGCAAAGCACCGGTACCCGCCAGCCCCAGGCGGAACGCCCGCTGCCCAGCAGCGATTTCATGCTGCCGATGCCCCAGAGCCAGAAGCCCCTTGAGGTGTACCTGCGCCTGGTCTCGGAACACGAACTACGCCCCTACATCACCCTGGAACCGGCCGTGCTCGCCGCCGCCGACCAGACCCAGACGCTGATCTACGGCCTGCTGTTCGGCTGCCTGCTGATGCTGATCCTGCACAACCTCACACGCTTCGCCTACCACCGCTCGCGCAGCAGCCTGTGGCTGGCGGCCTGCGAAGTACTGTTGATGCTGAGCCTGGCGCTGTTGCTCAACCTGGTGGGGCCGTGGCTGCCAAACTGGCACGCGGTGCAGACCCCGGGCGCCTACCTCGCGCTGCTGCTGACTGCGCCGTGCGGGCTGATGTTTGCCTATCGCTTCTTCATGCCCTTGGGCCCGCACCCGCTGAACAAGCTGTTGATGGCCGACATCCTGCTGATCGTGCTGTGCGGCCTGCTGCTGTTGTTCGTCAACACCTTGCCGCTGAACATCATCACCTACGCGCTGGTCGCCCTGGCAGGCTTGAGCATGTTGTTTATCTCGGCTTACCACTGGCAGAAAGGCTACCGGCCGGCGCGCTTGTTTGTGGTGGCGATGGTGGTGTTCAACATCGGCACCCTGATCATCCTGCCCGCCCTGCTGGGCCTGACGCTGGTGGCACCGCAAGGTTTGATCGTGACCCTGCTGAGCTTTATCTGCCTGAGCGGCCTGCTGATGAGCCTGGCCCTGGGCGAACGCCAGCGCGCCATTGTCGAGGCACGCTTCAGCCTCAGCCGCGACCTGGCGGCCAGCAATGCCGAGATCGCCGCCAAGGCCGAATTCCTGGCCAAGATCAGCCACGAAATCCGCACGCCCATGAACGGCGTACTGGGCATGACCGAGTTGCTGCTCGGCACGCCGCTGTCGGTGAAGCAGCGTGACTATGTGCAGACCATCCACAGCGCCGGCAATGAACTGCTGACGCTGATCAACGAGATCCTCGACATCTCCAAGCTCGAATCCGGGCAGATCGAACTGGACGACGTGCAATTTGACCTCAACGCGCTGATCGATGACTGCTTGAGTATCTTCCGCGCCAAGGCCGAACAGCAGAACGTCGAGCTGATCAGCTTTATCCAGCCGCAGGTGCCCCGCGTGATCAGTGGCGACCCCACGCGCCTGCGCCAGGCGCTGTTGAGCCTGCTGGAAAACGCCCTGCAAAAAACCGATGAAGGCGAAGTGCTGATCGTGGTCGCCCTGGACGAACGCAGCACCAAGCCACGCCTGCGCATCGCCGTACAAGACAGCGGCCTGCCGATGGATGCCGCCGAACGCGACGCGCTGCTGCACAGCGAACTGCACAGCAAGAACTTCCTCTCGGCTACGCGCCTGAGCGGCCACCTGGGCCTGGTCATCGCCCGCCAGTTGATCCTGTTGATGAACGGCGAGTTCGGCATCAAGAGCGGCAGCCACCAGGGCAGCACGCTGTGGCTGACCCTGCCACTGGACCCGGAACGCCTGGAGCACCCGACGTCCGACCTCGACGGGCCGCTCAAAGGCGCGCGGGTGTTGGTGGTCGATGACAACGACACCTGCCGCAAAGTGCTGGTGCAGCAATGCACCGCCTGGGGCTTGAACGTCAGCGCTGTGCCGTCCGGCAAAGAAGCCCTGGCGCTGCTGCGCACCAAAGCGCACCTGCGCGACTACTTCGACGTAGTGCTGCTGGACCAGAACATGCCCGGCATGACCGGGATGCAACTGGCGGCGAAAATCAAGGAAGACCCGAGCCTGAACCACGACATTCTGCTGATCATGCTCACCGGCATCAGCAATGCGCCGAGCAAGATCATCGCGCGCAACAGCGGGATCAAACGCATCCTCGCCAAGCCAGTGGCCGGCTACACACTCAAGACCACCCTGGCCGACGAACTGACCCAGCGCAGCAAGGGCACAATTGCGCCGCGCCCTGCTCTCAGCGCGCCGGCAGCAGTCACCGTGCCCAGTGATTTCAAGATCCTGGTGGCCGAAGACAACAGCATCTCCACCAAAGTGATTCGCGGCATGCTCGGCAAGCTCAACCTCAACCCGGACACCGCCAGCAACGGCGAGGAAGCGCTGGAGGCGATGAAAGCCCAGCGTTACGACCTGGTGTTGATGGACTGCGAAATGCCGATCCTCGATGGCTTCTCTGCCACCCAGCAATTGCGCGCGTGGGAAGTCAGCCACCAGCGTATTCGCACGCCGGTGGTGGCGCTGACGGCGCATATCCTGTCGGAACATAAAGAACGCGCACGCCAGGCCGGCATGGATGGCCACATGGCCAAGCCGGTGGAATTGTCGCAGTTGCGTGAACTGGTGGAGTTTTGGGTGGCGCAGCGTCAGCAGCGGCCGGAACACGCCCCGTCGTGACCTTGAAATGCAGCCTCCTGTGGGAGCTGGCTTGCCTGCGATGGCGGTGTGTCAATCACACACCCTTTGTCTGCTCCACCGCTATCGCAGGCAAGCCAGCTCCCACATTTGCCCGGTTGCGCCTGATAGACTCCGCAAACCTCTCCTATCGCGAGCCGCGCCCATGCTCCACGTGTTATTCAGCGTCTACCTGAAAATGCTGGTGCTCTACAGCCCGTTCTTTGTGCTGTCCTGCTTTATCAGCCTGACCCGTGGTTACTCCAGCAAAGAACGGCGCCGGCTGGCCTGGAAGGTCGCGTTGGCCACGCTGGTGTCGAGCGTGTTGCTCTACCTGTTCGGCCGGGTGATTTTCAGCGTGTTCGGCATTACCGTGGATGCCTTTCGCATTGGCGCTGGCAGCGTGCTGTTTATCTCGGCCCTGGGCATGGCCCAGGGCAAGTCGGCGGTGCAGACCGACAATGTGCAGCAGGACGTGACCATCGTACCGCTGACCATCCCGCTCACGGTCGGCCCCGGCACCATCGGTGCACTGTTGGTGATGGGCGTGAGCCAGCCACACTGGGATGACAAGTTCATGGCCATCGTCAGCATTGCCCTGGCCAGCTTCACGGTCGGTGTGGTGCTGTATTTGTCCAACCGTATCGAACGCATTCTGGGTGACCAGGGCTTGCAGATTGTCAGTCGGTTGATGGGGTTGTTCGTGTGTGCGCTGGCCGCGCAGATCATCTTTACCGGCGTGCGCGGTTATCTGGTGCCTTAAATCCGGTACTTCGCGATTGCCAGTTGCACCTTGTCGCCGGCACTCTCGCGCATCAGCTGGATGGTTTTTTCATTGACCACAGAGGTGTTGAGCACCAGGCAAGTCTGGCCGCTGAAAGCCTCGACCGAAGAGCTGTCCCACTCCAGAAACGGCAGGCCCAGCTGTTTGCTCACACCGTGGGTGCTGTAAGTCACCAGCACCATCATCACCTCTCCCGCCGTTTCAGCACAGGACGCCAGGCCGAAATCACCGCCCTGATGCACCGTGCTATTGCGCTTGAACAGCTCAAACGAGGCAGGCTGTTGCTTCAAGGCCAGCAGCGCATCCGCCGCCAGTTTCGGTAACGCCGCCAGCAGCGGCCCTGCCAGCGAGGCCGCCGCCAGCGCGGCGATGATATTCAGCGCCGCCACCTGCACCGTCAGCCCTTTGCCGGAGCTTGAGACCCGCTCAAAAGCGCTGCGCACCGGCAACCAGCCCAGGCTGACCATCACCTTGATAAATTCGTCATACCACGCCTCACTCCCCCGTTGGACCTTCAACACATCACTCACATAACTGCTGGCCAGCAGGTAGCTTTTACGAATGTATTCACGGTTCAGCGCCGACATGCCCTCGATAAACGAAATCACGCCGTTGTTCACGACGGCTGCATTGCTGTCATCTTCCGCGTCCAGGAACACCGAGCGTTTGGCGCCCGGCGCCCCTGGCAGCTTGTAGGCGGCAATCAACTTGCGCCTTTTGGCACTGATGATCCTTTTGTGATGTCGCTCCATTTTCAGTTCTCCACAAGCACCCCACATGGGGCTTGTCTCCACACTAGTCCAGCCGCTGGTGCGCTTTCCAGACCACAAACATCGCTTGGCGCCCCCGTCGAAAAAACGTCAACCAGCAATAACGAGGCATACCGGTAGACCTTCCTTTTTTCATCGGCAAAAAAAGAAAAAGCCCCGAGTAACAACAGGTTTTCACCCAGCGTTACTCGGAGCCTTCTTACCTGCCGCAGGCTGATTTCAGGAAGCGGGTTTCTCGCCGTACCAGCGTGGCGTGTACACCCATTCGCCGCCACCGGCGCGGGGGAATACGCAGGTGGTGGACGAGCCGATCAGCACCATGGTGCGCATATCCACTTGCTCAGGCGTCAACTGCCCCAACGTGGTGACGCGCAAAGTCTGGCCAGGGCGGCCAATGTCGCGACCCAGCACCACCGGTGTTGCGGGCGTGCGGTGCAACGCGACGATTTCCAGGGCGCGCCCCAATTGCCACGGCCGCGAACGCGAGATCGGGTTGTAGAACGCCAGCGCCAGGTCGGCCTGGGATGCAAGGTCCAGGCGTTTTTCGATAATCGACCAGGGCTTGAGGTTGTCCGACAACGACATCACGCAGAAGTCATGCCCCAATGGCGCACCCGCCTGGGCGGCAGTAGCCAGCGAGGCTGAGACGCCCGGCAGAATGTCCAGCTCGACCTGATGCCAGGCCGGGTCACTGGATTCGTGCAACGCCTCAAGCACCGCCGCCGCCATGGCAAATACGCCAGGGTCACCGGACGACACCACCACCACCGAACGCCCCTGGGCGGCCAACTCGAAGGCATGGCGAGCACGCTGCATTTCTTCGCGGTTGTCGGTGCAGTGTTGCACTTGGTCGTCGCGGAACGGCCCGGCCATGCGCACATAGGTTTCGTAGCCCAGCACATCGGTGCAACGCGCCAGCTCGGCCTTCACCGCCGGCACCATCAACTCGGCTGCGCCAGGGCCAAGGCCGATCACGGCAAGGCGGCCACGGGCACGGCCGACATGCGACAGGTCCAGCGGTTGCTCTGCCACTGTGATCACGATGTCCGCGCCTTGCGCCACTTGCGCAAAACGCAACGGCACACCTAATTCCACTGCGGCTTGCTGCAACGAGGCTTCGGCCATCTGCGTGTCGCTGGCCAGCAGGCACGCCAGGGATTGCACGGCGATACCGGCGTCATGCAAAGCCGTTCGCACGCGCAGAGCTAAATCCACACCTGGCTTACAGGTGACACACACCGTCTTCGGATAAATCAGCAACTCATTGGCAGCCGGCACGCGCTCGGCACTGCCCACGTGAATCGCCAACCGTGCGTGCTGATCCTGCGGCAAATTCGCCTGATCCAGCCACGGCGCCACACCTTCGATGCGCACGCTTTCGCCGGCCAACAGGTCCGAGACAAACCGCTTGCCCAGTTCCAGGTCCGCCAACGCATAACCCGCTGGCGGGTTGAGCAGGCAGGTGCCAAAACGCAGCTCGCCGCTGGTGGTGATCGCTGCGGCGACGCCGAGTGCCGCGCCAATGTCGCGCGCCATCCGGTTCACACCGCCCAGGCCGCCGAGCAACGGCACCACGGCGCTGCCATCTTCAGCCACGGCCAGCACGGCGGGCTCTTCGCCTTTTTCCAGCAGCAGCGGCGCCAGCGTGCGGATCACGATACCCGCAGCACACAGGGCAATCAGTGGCGTGCCTTGTTGATAAAGCTGGCGCAGGGTCGCGCCGAACTCACTGTAGGTCTGGTCCGCCCCTTCAACTCGCCCGGCCAAGCCGTGGATCAGCGCGCCAGGGTAAACCTGCGCGATCTTGCGCGCCGTCGCCAGGCTGCCTTGGCCGAGAATGACAATCGCCGGGCGCATCAACCTTGCCACCTTTCACCCGGCACGATGATCAGCGAGAAGTACGGCGAGGACGCTGGGTCGACTTGATCCAGCGGCACGATCTTCTGGTTGGCCATGGTCGCGCGTTCCACGTACAGCGCACGTTCGGCCAAACCGAGCTCTTGCAGCACCTGACGCACCTTTGGAAAGTTACGGCCCAGCTTCATGATCACGGCGGCATCGGCGTCCGCCAGCCGACGCTTGAGGTCGTCGTGGGGTAACACGCCGGAGAGCACCGACAGGCTCTGGTTGCGGTACACCAACGGCGCGCCAAGCACCGAAGCGCCGCCGAGCATTGAGCAGACGCCGGGGATAACCTGGGCTTCATAACGCTCGGCCAAACGGTCGTGCAGGTACATATAGGAGCCGTAGAAGAACGGATCGCCTTCGCAGATCACCGCCACATCGCGGCCAGCGTCCAGGTGCGCGGCCACGTCGAGGCTGGCGTTGTCGTAAAAGTCGCTGATGATCTGCTCGTAAGACATCGGTGCCGGCAGCACTTCGGTGGTCACTGGGTACACCAGTGGCATCAAGGTCTGCTGCGCCACCAAGTGATCTTCGATAATACCGAAAGCATTGCCTTTCTTGCCCTTGGCCACGAAATACGCCACCACCGGCGACTCGCGCAGCAGGCGCAGCGCCTTGAGGGTGATCAGTTCGGGGTCACCGGGGCCAACGCCCAGGCCAATTAAACGTCCGCGTGCCTGCATTACTCGACCTCCGTGGCCAAGGCGTTGACCGCCGCGGCAGCCATCGCACTGCCGCCCAGGCGGCCTTGCATGATCACAAACGGCACGCCACGGCTGTCGGCCGCCAGCATCGCCTTGGATTCGGCGGCACCAACAAAGCCCACCGGGAAGCCCAGAATCAACGCCGGTTTCGGCGCGCCGGCGTCGAGCATTTCCAGCAGGTAGAACAGCGCCGTCGGCGCGTTGCCGATCACCACCACGCTGCCTTCCAGGTGCGGGCGCCACAGTTCCAGCGCGGCAGCTGAACGGGTGTTGCCCAGCTCCCGCGCCAACTCCGGCACGCTGTCGTCGCGCAAGGTGCAGATCACCTGGTTATTGGCCGGCAGGCGCGCGCGGGTCACGCCTTCGGAGACCATGCGCGCATCACACAAAATCGGCGCGCCAGCAGCCAGCGCATCGCGCCCGGCCTTGCCTGCGCCTTCGGAGAACTGCAGGCCGTCGATGGCGTCGACCATGCCGCAGGCATGAATCACCCGCACCGCGAGTTTTTCCAGGTCGGCAGGGATGCGCTCCAACTTGGCTTCCGCGCGAATAATGGCGAAGGAGTTGCGATAGATCTCCTGACCGTCGCGGATGTAATCAATCATCGGTGTTGCTCCGTGTGCGGCCGCGTAACAGGGCGCCCGCCGCTTCAATGGAAAGAGTGCGTGCGTGCAGCCGGCCGAAACCGGGGTGGGCTGCCTCGCGAAAATAGACGTCATAGTGGCCGGGGCTTACCGCCAGCAAGGTGACCGGCGCGGTGTGTGCGGCAGCGCAAGAGCGTGGGCAGCCGGACAGGTGCACCTCGGCGCCAGGTTGCAGCGCGGCCAGTTGCAGGGCATCGGCCTTGGTGTCGGCCAGGCCTTTGGCGCAGCCGCTTGAACCGGTGCAGGCGATCATGCGTGCCAGGGGTTGGTCGACTGAGCCAAGGAAGCCCAATTGCTCCAAGCCTTCAGTCACGGCGCCGTGGTTTTTAAGGTTGGGCAGCAGTACGCCTTGCCACGGCGTAAAACGCAACGTGCCGTCGCCGAACTCACTGGCCAACTGTGCGGCGCCTTTGAGCATGCTTGAGTCCAGACGACCCAGCGGCGCAATGGCGGCAACGTAAAACAGATCTTTTTGTCGCTGTGGATAAGTGCCCAAGTGCAACAAATCCCCACTGGGCTGGCGTTTTAACCCGTCCACCGACAGTAACGGCAGGTTCAGGCGGGCCAATAAGTTATCCACAGCCAGATGACGCATGCGGGTTTGCGTGGGTGTCGCCAGGTCGAGAAACGCTTCCAGCACGGCCACGACCAAAGCATGGCCTTGCTCGAGCGGCACAGCGCCCAAGGGTGCATTCAGCCCCGGACAACCGGCCAGGCCGAAGGCCAATAGTGTTTCGCCATCGCGCTCGAACGCCGACAGCCACAAGTCATGGTGATGTTCGAGCATCGCCAGGGCTTCACCGCCATCCAACTGCACGGCGAACTTGGCCGACAGCTCATGGAAACGTGGATGGTTTTGCAAGGTGGCAAGGATCTGATCGGCCAGCGGGCGAGTGTCGAACAGCATCTGGGTGTCGATACCCGCGCTGGGGCTGAGCATCAGATTGCGCACGTCATCGCCAGCGGCGTTGTTCGGGCCAAGGCCTGCGGCCAGCAGCGCGGCGATCAACGCCTCTTGCTCGGCACCGATCCCGCGAATCTGCAAATTGGCGCGGTTGGTCGCCTCGATCACCCCACCCGCATAGGCCTGCGCCGCGTCCGCCACAGCAACTGCCTGGGCGGCAGTGATAGAACCACCGGCCAATTTGATCCGGCATATCCCGCCATCCAGCGCCTGGACGATACGCAGCAACCCCGGACAAGCCGAGGGGCGCAAGGTATTCAGAACGGGCGTTGGGTTCACGGGGCTACCGGTTGACGGGTAAAGGCGCGGTATTATGCCTGCTTTGTCCGGCGGCATGAAAAGCCTGCCCGTCGGATGTCGTTCAAGGAATTCTTATGTCGCCCTGGCTGACGGTTGTAGGCATCGGTGAAGACGGCTTCAAGGGGCTGGGCAGAAACGCCCGGCATGCCCTGTTGCGCGCCACCCGGATTATAGGCGGCCAGCGCCAGTTGGACCTGCTGCCGGTGTGTATTGGTGGCGAGCGCCAGCTATGGCCAAGCCCGTTTTCCCTGGAGCCGGTGCTGGCCAGTCGTGGCGAGCCGGTCTGCGTACTGGCCAGCGGCGACCCGATGTTCTATGGCGTAGGCGCCAGCCTGGCGCGACAGGTGGCCGCTGAGGAATTGCTGATTTTACCCGCGCCGTCCTCCGTGTCGTTGGCCGCGGCGCGTTTGGGCTGGCCGTTGCAGGAGGTGGAGACCTTATCCGTGGTGGCGCGGCCATTGGCGGCGATTAATGCGCACCTGGCCACTGGCGTGCGGTTGCTGGTGCTGAGTAATGACGGACGCAGCCCTGCCGCGATTGCCGTGCTGTTAGCCGAGTCCGGTTTCGGGCTCAGCCGGTTGAGCGTGTTTGAACACTTGGGCGGCGTAGATGAACAGCGCATCGACGGGCTGGCTGCTGATTGGCAACACGCTTCGGTTGCGGATCTGAATCTCGTCGCCATCGACTGCCTGGCCGACGCCAACACCCCGCGCCTGTCACACCTCGCCGGGCTGCCGGATTCGGCCTTCAAACATGACGGCCAACTGACCAAGCGCGATGTACGCGCCATGACCCTCGCCCGCCTCGCGCCAATGCCGGGCGAATTGCTCTGGGACGTGGGCGCGGGCAGCGGCTCCATCGGCATCGAGTGGATGCGTGCGCATCCGAGTTGTCGCGCACTGGCGATTGAAGCCGACGCAGGTCGCCAAGGGCTGATCGAACATAACCGCGACGCCCTCGGCGTGCCCGGCCTGCAACTGGTTCGGGGCAAGGCGCCGGACGCGTTACTCGGCCTCGAAGCACCGGACGCGATCTTTATCGGCGGCGGCGTCACCCGCGACGGTGTGCTCGACACCTGCTGGCAGCACCTGCGCCCTGGTGGGCGTTTGGTCGCCAATGCGGTGACCCTGCAAAGCGAAATGACCTTGATGGCGTGGCGCGCGCAACACGGCGGCGAGCTGACGCGCATCCATGTGGCCCAGGCCCAGCCGTTGGGTGAGTTCGACACCTGGCGCCAGGCGCTGCCGATCACCTTGCTGAACGTGGTCAAGCCGCTATGAAACGCATCCTGTTGTTGGGCGGCGTCACCGAAGCGCTGGCCATCGCCCGCACGCTGGGGCCGGAGCATATCTATAGCCTGGCTGGGGTTGGGCGCGTGCCCACTGACCTCACCTGCCAAGTGCGCGTCGGCGGCTACGGTGGGCATGCAGGCTTGGCGCAATTTGTTCGCGATGAGCAGATCAGCCTGATCCTCGATGCCACCCACCCGTACGCGGCGCAGATCAGCCAGAACGCTGCCACGGCGGCAAAAATGTGCGGCATTCCCTGCTGGGTGTTGCGGCGCCCGGCGTGGCAGCCGCAGGCGGGTGATGACTGGCGCGAGGTGGGGGATTGGGCTGAGCTGATCGAAGCCTTGAAACCCTTCAAACGTCCGTTGTTCACCTTGGGGCGTGAGCCGTTGCAGCACCTTGACGAAATCCCCGCCGATCAATTCTGGACGCTGCGCGCACTGGATGTATATCCGGGCAATGAGCGCTGTGAAGTCATCGGCGCGCGTGGGCCGTTTCTGATTGAGGACGAGCGCGCGTTGTTTGAACGGCGTGGAATTGATGTGTTGATCAGCAAGAACAGCGGCAGTGCGGCGACCGAGCCGAAGCTGGAAGTGGCACGCGAGCGTGGCGTGCCGGTGTTGGTGTTGAAGCGGCCGGTGTTGGCCGGGGTGGATCGAGAGCTTTTGTCGCCCGCAGAAACAATCGATTCATTGGCAGATTTTCTTCGATAGATCAGGATCGTTCGCAGCCTCTGGCAATTCTATTTGTTACCTCAAGGGACGGCGATGAACCAACAATACGAAGTGCTACACTCCAAGAATAATTCAAGCTAGACTCAATTATATTCAGGAGCTGACATGATAGAAGTTAAAGAGGCCGTACAAGTCGCCAAGGCGGCAGCAAACGACTTCCTCGGGCAAGAAACTGAATTGCAAGACCTCATGCTTGAGGAAGTCGAGCTAAATTCAAGCGGTAAAACATGGGTAATCACGTTGGGCTTTAATGTTCCAACCCCTGATAAATATGAAAGGTTAGGCGCGTCCTTAGCCGGACGAATGCAGACCAGGAAATACAAAACATTCATCATCGACGCGGAGACAGGTGAGTTCCGCTCCATGAAGATCCGCGAAGTATGATAGATGCCTATATCAAGCAGTACCGTAGAAAGGGAATTATAGTCGACACCAACTTGCTACTCCTGGCGCTGATAGGTGGAACGCCCAGCGTTGTAGAGTTCAAGAGAACTCGGGGCTATACCAATGAAGACTACCGCCTTTTGCTCACAATGATTGATCAGTTCGAAAGACTTGTTTCCACGCCTCACATTCTTGCAGAAGTCAGCAACCTGACAAATGGATTGTACGGGAGCAAGTTGCACGATTTTTACGCGACATTAAAAAACTCACTTTCAACAATTATTGCAATTCACTCCCCAGCCTTGGACATAAGTCGCGATTATGAGCTGTCGCCCTACGGCCTTACTGATGTCGGAATTATCGCACTCGCTAAAGATAACTATCTAGTTTTGACTGATGACCTTAGAGTCGCCGGCTTTGCTCACCAACATTGCGTCGATGTTGTGAATTTCAACCATATACGGGAAGCAAGTTGGGAGTTCTAAACCAATAGACAATCACTCCCACGCACGAGCGCAGGAACGATCGGTCATAGGACTGTTAACTACTCGCGACTGTCGGCCGCCTTGCACCTTCCTGCACCCGGTCAGCCAGCAACTGCGCCAGCTCAATCAACTGCGCAACGCCCAGCAACTCCTCTCGCTTCGGGCCATCCAGGTCAAACGCAAGGTCGCAACTCAGCGCATTGGCCGAGGCCAGTGTTTCGCTGAGGTTGACCAGCAGGTCTTCGGTGCTGATTCCATCGGCTACGGTGAATAGCCGTACGGGGGGATTTGGGGTGGGTTTGATCATTGTGAATTTCCTTAATCTAAATGGAGCCGCCACTGATCGCCGCGATGCGATGGAGGGTGGCAGCTGTGCGCAGGTTCGCGGACCGGAGATTAAGGAAACCGGCATACCCGAAGGTATCCCGCGCACAGCCACCATAGCGCCGCACAGTAGACGATAAAAAAGCGTCAACTGAAAGGAGGCAATGCTTAATCAATCCGGGCCGCGACGCCCGACCGCTGCGTGTGCAGCGGCGTACACAGACTAGAGTTCCACCTTCCTAGGGACAACCTTAAATCCCTGTCGGACGTTTCCGTAGACGACCACTACACTTAGGTTATGTAGAGGCTCAACTAGAAGCGGCCTACATGAGCAGGGCATTGCTCGTGCAATCAGCAAGCTCAACACCAAGCCATAGCCAAACACACACCAAACTGTGGGAGCTGGCTTGCCTGCGATAGCATCGCCTCGGTACTGCAGGAAAACCGAGTTGTCCGCATCGCAGGCAAGCCAGCTCCCACAGGGTTCAGCGTCACGCTGGAGATCGCGACCCGTCGGTAAAATTGGCAATCCGTGGTTCCCGGCTATCATGAAGGCAACCACTGCGACACCAAACCACACCGCCGCTTTTTACTTATGCCCCCCGATCAGGCTAAATACCCACCTGATCGCTTAACCCTACGGATTGTCCGCCATGGCCCGTCAACGCTTTGCAATTGTGTGGATCGCCTGCTTTGCAGTGCTGTTCAACGCCTTTGCCATGCCGATGGCCAGCGCGATGCAACAGTCGCAAGACCCCGTGCAGCAATTGCTGTGGGGCAGTTTCTGTTCCTCCAATGGCGCCAGCCTCAAGACCATTGCCTTGGGCAAGTTGGACATCCCGACGCCGCCCCAGGAAGATCATTCCGCCATGCAGCATTGCTGGTGTTGCTCGGGCTCACCGCCATTAGTGGCGTTGCCGGGGCATGTGCCGCAGCTGTATGTCACACGTTTTGATGCCGTGCCGGGCCTGTCGCCGCCCGCACTGCAAGCCCCTACCCCGCGCCAGCAATGGCCGAGTCTTAACCCCCGCGCCTCTCCAACGGTCTGATTTCTTCGCAAGTGAACTGCGTTTAGAACCGTTCTGGAGAACTGCCATGCTTAAATCTTCCCTGCTGCTGGCTGCATTGTTGCTGCCGGTGTTCAGTGCTGCCAATGCCGATGACTACAAGGCCGGCAGCCTGCTGGTCAGCGATCCCTGGTCCCAGGAATTGCCGCCGAATGCGCCGACTGTCGCTGCCTATTTTGTGATTCATAACCAGGGCGAAAGCGCTGATCGTTTGCTTAGCGTCGACACGCCTGTGGCGGCCAAAGCCGAGTTGCATGAGCATGTGATGCAGGGCGATTTGATGAAGATGCAAAAGGTGGAAACCGTTGCCGTACCGGCCAAAGGTGATCTGACCTTCGCACCGATGGCCTACCACGTGATGCTGCTGGACCTGAAAGACCGCAGCCAACTGCGCGACGGCCAACACTTCCCACTCACCCTGAACTTCGAAAAAGCCGGCCCGGTGCAGGTTCAGGTCTCGGTACAAAAAGCGCCGCCGATGGCCGGCCACGAGCATATGCACGCCCAATAGGCCAACGTAAATGGGCGCCCCTCGCGCCAGGTTGTCGCCACACCGCCGCAGGCCCATGAGCCTGGCGCGCGGCAGTTGGATCAGCCTGTTCGCCATGCTGATGATCTTTATCGGTCCGCTGATTTCCCAAGCGATGCCGATGGATCATCACGCCGGTATGTCGATGCAAATGTCCATGGACATGCCATCGACCAGCCATGGCGAGCACACGCCAGCTCCCAGCGAACACCACGCCCTCTGGGCAAAGTGCGGTTATTGCGACCTGCTCTTCAGTTGCCCGGCCCTGCCCGGCAGCATCTCCCATGTCAGCCTCGGCACACCGCCACCGGCGAATGCCCTGACGCCCGCCACCCGCCTGGGCCACGCCCGGCAGAGCATCTTCCCCGGCGCCCGCAGCCGCGCCCCGCCTATCGCTTCGTAAGCACTTCACAGCATCACTTCACACCGGCCGACTTTAGACAGACAGCCGCAGGCTGCTGGCCGTGTTGTTTACGATTGATTGATGGAATTTGTCATGTCCAGGTTTTCTGCTGACTCCCGATTGGGATGTACCCCCGTTCTCGCCGTTCTGTGTGGCGCGCTGTTGGCACCACACGCGCAGGCTGAAGATCACGAGTTGAGCCCCACGGTGATCACCGCAATCGCCCCCAGCTCACCGCTGACCGTTGTCACCAACCCCAAAGACCCACGCCAACCGGTGCCCGCCAGCGATGGCGGCGACTACCTCAAGACCATCCCCGGCTTCGCGCTGGTGCGCAACGGTGGCACCAATGGCGACCCGGTGCTGCGCGGTATGTTCGGTTCACGCCTGAATATCCTCACCAATGGCGGCATGATGCTCGGCGCCTGCCCAGGGCGGATGGACGCGCCCACCTCGTATATTTCGCCGGAAACCTACGACAAGCTCACCGTGATCAAAGGCCCGCAAACCGTGCTCTGGGGGCCTGGCGCGTCAGCCGGCACTATCCTGTTCGAGCGCGAGCCCGAGCAATTCGGCGAGCTGGGCACACGGGTCAATGCCAGTGTGCTGGCCGGCTCCAACGGGCGCTTCGACAAGGTGGTCGATGCCGCTGCCGGTGGGCCTTTGGGCTATGTGAGGGTGATCGGCAATCAGGCCCACGCCGATGACTACAAGGACGGCAGTAACAACACCGTCGCCTCGCGCTACGACAAGTGGAATGGCGACGTGGCCGTCGGTTTCACCCCCGATGCCGACACCCTGCTGGAGCTCACTGCCGGCCGTGGCGATGGCGAAGCGCGCTACGCCGGGCGCGGCATGGATGGCTCGCAGTTTCTGCGCGAAAGCCTGGGGCTGCGGTTTGAAAAGTCCAATATCGGTGAGGTACTGGATAAGGTCGAAGCGCAGGTCTACTACAACTACGCCGACCATGTGATGGACAACTACAGCCTGCGTACGCCGTCGGGCACCGGCATGATGGCCGGGCCGATGGCCTCCAACGTCGACCGCCGCACCCTCGGTGCACGCATCAAGGCGACCTGGCGCTGGGCCGATGTGCAACTGATCAGCGGCCTGGATGCGCAGACCAACGAGCATCGCCAGCGCAGCAGCATGGGCATCGACACCTACAAGGAACTGCCACGGGTCAAGGATGCCAATTTCCACAACTACGGCGTGTTCAGCGAGCTGACCTGGTACGCCGCCGACCGCGATCGGCTGATCACCGGCGCCCGCCTGGACCGCGCCTCGGCCAAGGATTTCCGCCAGACCACCGGTTCGGGAATGATGTCGCGCCCCAACCCGACCGCCGACAACACTCGCGCTGAAACCTTGCCATCGGGCTTTGTGCGTTATGAGCACGACCTGGCCGACACACCCACCACCGTCTACGCAGGGCTCGGGCATTCGGAGCGTTTCCCGGATTATTGGGAGCTGTTTTCGCCCAACACCGGCGCGGTCGGTTCGGTAAATGCCTTCGACGGCGTGAAGCCGGAGAAAACCACCCAACTCGACTTCGGTGCGCAGTACAAAACCGCCGACCTTGAAGCCTGGGCCTCGGGCTATATCGGCCGGGTGCAGGACTTTATCCTGTTCGACTACAAGCCCGGCATGATGGGCACCACGTCCCAGGCCCGCAATGTCGACGCGCGCATCATGGGCGGTGAACTGGGCGCAGCGTACAAACTGACCCAGCACTGGAAAGCCGACGCCAGCCTCGCCTACGCCTGGGGCAAGAACACCAGGGACGGCAAGGCGCTGCCGCAGATGCCACCGCTGGACGCGCGTTTGGGCCTCACCTACAGCCAGGACGACTGGAGCGCCGGCGCCTTGTGGCGTGTGGTCGCGGCGCAAAACCGCATCGACCAGAACAAGGGCAACGTGGTCGGCAAGGACTTCGACAAAAGCAGCGGTTTTGGCGTGTTCTCGCTGAACGCGGCGTACCGCATCAATAAAAACTTCAAGGTCAGCACGGGCGTCGACAACCTGTTCGGCAAAGCCTATGCCGAGCATTTGAACCTGGCGGGTAACGCAGGCTTCGGCTACCCGGCCAACGACCCGCAAGCCATCAAGGAGCCGGGGCGTACGCTCTGGACCAAAGTCGATATGAGCTTCTAAAAGCATCGCGGGCAAGCCAGCTCCCACAGGGAAATGCATTCCAAATGTGGGAGCTGGCTTGCCTGCGATAGCGGCCTGACAGACAAAAAATATCTAAAGCCTTGCGGAGCCTAATGATGACCACCCCAAAAATTTCCTTCTACAACCTGGCCTGGCGCTGGCACTTCTACGCCGGCCTCTTCGTCGCCCCTTTCATGGTGTTGCTGGCCCTCACCGGCATCATCTACCTGTTCAAACCCCAGCTCGACCCGCTGATGTACGGCAACCTGCTCAACGTGCAAAGCGCCGAGCACGCCCTCAGCGCCGACGAACAACTGCAACGCGCCCAGGCAGCTTTTCCCCAGGGCAAAATCAGCAAATACCTGCCACCCGCCGACACCACCAGCAGCGCGCAATTCGTGATGCACAACGATGGCCGTGAAGTGACGGTATTCGTCGACCCGTATCGCGGCACTGTGCTCGGTGAACAGGATGCCCAATACAACCTGCAAGCCATCGCCCGCGCACTGCATGGCGAACTGATGATCGGCACCGTCGGCGACCGTCTGGTGGAACTCGCCGCCGGTTGGGGCGTGATGCTGGTGGTATCCGGCGTGTACCTGTGGTGGCCACGCGGCAAGTCTTCGGCGGGCGTGTTGTGGCCACGGCTCAACAGCCGTGGCCGAGTGTTCTGGCGCGATATGCATGCGGTCGCCGGTTTCTGGGGCGCGGCATTTTTGCTGGTGATGCTGCTCAGCGGCATGACCTGGACCGGCTTCTGGGGCAAACAATACGCCGAGCTGTGGAATAAGTTTCCCGCCGCGATGTGGAACAACGTGCCGCAGTCCGACCAGCAAGCACGCAGCCTCAATACGGCCAGCCAGCAGACTGTGCCATGGGCAATGGAGAACACGCCAATGCCCATGTCCGGCGACCACGCCGAACATATGAACCACGGTGCGATGCATTCAGGTCCTGCCGCGCCGACGGTACGCCTGCAACAAGTGGTCGACCTGGCCAACGCACGCAAGGTCGAACCCGGCTACAGCATCACGTTCCCCACCACCGCCGAAGGCGTGTTCACCGTCGCGGTGTTCGCCAACGACCCGCGCAATGACGCGACCCTGCATGTGGACCAGTACACCGGCAAAGTGCTGGCCGATGTACGCTGGGAACACTACAACCTCGTCGCACGCGCCACCGAAACCGGCGTGATGCTGCATGAGGGCAAGATGTTCGGGTGGGTCAATCAACTGATCGTGCTGGTGATCTGCTTGATGATTCTGCTCAGTGCGGTGAGTGGCGTGGTGATCTGGTGGAAGCGTCGGCCACACGGTGGGCTGGGCGTTCCGCCGTTGCGCCATGACCTGCCCAAGTGGAAAACCGCGATGGTGATCATGCTCGCGCTGGCGATTATTTTTCCGCTGGTGGGCGCTTCGTTGATCGTGGTGTGGGCCTTGGATCGCCTGGTGCTGGCGCGCTTTTTCGGCCAACGTGAATCTGCCTCAGGTTCTGCATGAAGCAGGTGAGATGCCCACGGCAGGGGCCTTCTGTAGCCTTGCGCGACTTTTGTCGCGCAGCCAATAAGTGTTAACTTATAACACTTTCTGCGTTATCGTTGCTCGCCGCGCCCTGCGGTGAGCACCCCTCTCAAGAAGCGATTGATCGACCGATGAACAAGTACCTCGCGTCCGGCCTGTGCCTGCTCGCCCTGCATAACAGCGCCCAGGCCCTGACTCTGCCCGCCAGCCCCGTGACCGCGCCCGCCGTGGATGACGAGCGCGTTGACCTGAACACGCCGACCACCGCCGGTTCACGCTTGAACCTCACGGCCTTGCAAACCCCGGGCAGTGTCGAGAGCCAGACCGGCGAAAAAATCCGCGAGCGCGGCGACGCCAGTGTGCAGGACGCCATCTCCCGCGCCACCGGCATCAGCCGCACCGGCTCGCCGGGCGACGGCGGCACGTCGTTGCAGGCCCGTGGTTTTACCGGGCAGAGTTCGGTGCTGCAGCTGTACGACGGGCAGCGCATGTTCGACGGCGCAGGCACGTCCACCTTCCCGGTGGACACCTGGTCGGTTGAGCGCGTGGATGTGCTGCGCGGCCCGGCCTCGGTGATGTACGGCCAGGGCGCCACCGGCGCGGTGATCAATACGATTGCGAAGAAGCCGTTCACCGGCGAAATCGAAAACCATGTGCGCCTGGGCTACGGTTCCTATGACCGCCAACAGCAAGCGCTGGACAGCGGCGGCTCGCTGACTGACACACTGAGCTACCGCCTGAACGTCAACCGCCTGCGCAGCAACGGCTTCATCGCACGCGGCGACTCCGCCAGCGATTTCGTCAGCGGCGCGCTGCGCTGGCAGCCGGCCGACACCCTGAGCTTCACCCTGGCCCACGATTATGGCGACCAGAGCCCGCAGAACTACTACGGCACGCCACTGATCAACGGCCAGTTGCACAAAGGCCTGCGCGACAAGAACTACAACGTCAGCGACGACAAACAGCACTACAACGACCAGTGGACGCGCCTGACCAGCGAGTGGCAGATCAACGATAACGTCACCGCCACCAACGAGCTGTCGTACCTGAAAAACCAGCGCCGCTGGCAGAACGCCGAGAGCTACAACTTCGTGAATGGCGGCCTGGTGCGCCAGGACTACCTGGGCATCAAGCACAACCAGGAACAGCTCGGTGACCGCCAGACGTTCACGTTTAAACACACGCTGTTGGGCCTCGACAGCCAGACGGTGACAGGCGTTGAGTACAATCGTATTCGCTTCCGCCTGGCCAGTAACGCGCCGTTTAACGACGTGCCAGGCGGCGGCCAGCCGGTGGATATTCAGCATCCTGTGCCGCAGCCGTTTGAAAGCAGCAGCCCATTCATCCCCCAAGCGGTCACCACCACCAAACAACTCGCAGCCTTCGCCGAAAACCGCCTGCAATTGACCAACAAACTCTCGCTGATCACTGGCGCGCGCCGCGACTACCTGCACATCGATAGCAATGATCTGACGGCTGCGAACACAGATTCCGACAAGACCCTGACCGGCAACAACTGGAAAGCCGGCCTGGTCTACGCGATCACACCGAGCACTTCGGTCTACGGCCAGTACGCCACCAGCACCGACGGTGTCGGCAGCCTGATCAGCCTGAGCCCGAGCCAGCAGCAGTTTGGTTTGTCCACTGCCAAACAGGCCGAAATCGGCTTCAAGCAGGCGTTCTGGGACGCGCGTGGTGAATGGACCCTGGCGGCCTATCACATCGTCAAAAAGAAACTGCTGGTGAGCATCCCCGGCACCACCCTCAAGGAGCAAGTCGGCCAGCAATCCTCCAACGGCCTGGAAGCCAGCCTAGACCTGCAACTGCCCAACGCCTGGCAGCTGCAAGCCAATGCGGCCATTGTGCGGGCGCAGTACGACGACTTTTCCGAAGTGGTCAACGGCCAGGCTGTTTCCCGCGACGGCAACCGCCCGGTGGACGTGCCCAACCGCACCGCCAACCTGTGGTTGAGCAAGGCGGTGACCGATGACATTCGCGCCGGTGCCGGTGTGCGTTACGTCAGCGCCCGTTATGCCGACACCGCCAACAGCAGCGAAGTGCCGAGCTACACCGTGGCCGACGCGACGGTGTCCTGGAAGGCCATGCGCAATACCACCCTGGGCCTTGAGCTGAACAACCTGTTTAACCGCACCTACGCCGTCAGCCAGTACAACAATGGCCAACAGTGGATACTCGGGGAGCCGCGCTCGTTCTTTGTCACGGCGGACTACACCTTCTAACCGAAACACATGGACTAGTGTGGGAGCTGGCTTGCCTGCGATAGCGGTCTGCCTGATACACCGCTATCGCAGGCAAGCCAGCTCCCACAATTAATCGTGTTGAACTTGAGAATATTGATGGCCTCACTCACCCTCACCGACCTTGGCTGGACCCCACCCGGCCACGACCACTGCAATCACCGCTTCCAGCTGCGAGATGCCAGCCTGCAGGTCGGTGCGGGGGAGTTTGTCGGGTTGATCGGGCCCAACGGCAGCGGCAAGACCAGCCTGTTGCGCTGCGCTTATCGCTTCAGCAAACCCGAACGCGGTGACGTGCTGCTCGAACACCAGAATGTGTGGAAACAAAGCGCCAAATGGTGCGCACAACGCATCGCGGTGGTGTTGCAGGAGTTCCCCGACACCTTCGGCCTGCGCGTGGACGAAGTGGTTGCCATGGGCCGCACGCCCCACAAAGGTTTGTTCGATGGCGACACACTGCACGACCAGCATCTCATCCGGCAGGCGCTGGAATCGGTCGGTATGCACGGCTTTGAAGACCACGCGTTCGCCACGCTCTCGGGCGGTGAAAAGCAGCGCGTGATCCTCGCCCGCGCCTTGGCGCAGCAGCCGCAATTGTTGATCCTCGACGAGCCGACCAACCACCTCGACCCACGCTACCAGTTGGAGCTGCTGCGGCTGGTCAAGCGCTTGAACATCGGCACCCTTGCCAGCATTCATGACCTGAACCTGGCCGCGGCTTTCTGTGACCGTTTATACGTGATCAACCATGGGCGCATTGTCGCCAGCGGCACGCCTCACCAAGTGCTGACCGCCGAGTTGCTGCGTGATGTCTTCGGCGTCGAAGCCTTGATCGACGCTCACCCTTTGGCCGGCTACCCCCGAATTACCTGGATAACCCAACCATGATCCTGCGCTCCCTGTTGTCTCTCGCGTTGTTGTTCGGTACTGCCCAAGCGTTTGCCGAAGCCACCCATTACCCGGTGACCGTCAAAAGCTGCAACCGCGACGTGACCTTTCAGGAAGCGCCGAAATACGCGGTCAGCCACGACATCAACATGACCCAAATGATGCTCGCCCTGGGGCTCAAGGATCACATGGCCGGCTACAGTGGCGTCACCGGCTGGAAGTCGGTGACGCCGCAAATGGCCGACACTCTCGTCGGCCTGCCGGAGCTGGCGAGCAAGTACCCGTCGGTGGAAACCCTGCTCAACGCCAACGTGGATTTCTTCTTCGCCGGCTGGGATTACGGCATGCGCGTGGGCGGCGATCTCACGCCGCAAACCTTGCAGCCACTGGGCATCAACGTCTACGAGCTGACCGAGTCCTGTGCCTTCGTAATGAAGCGCCCGGCCGCGACCCTGGACGACACCTATAACGACCTGCGCAACCTGGGCAAGATCTTCAACGTGCAGGACCGCGCCACGGCTTTGATCGCGCAGATGCAGGCGCAAGTGGCCGAGGTGCAACAGCACCTGCCCGCCGACAAGCCTCGGGTGTTCCTCTATGACAGCGGCGAAGACCGCGCCATGACCTCCGGCCGCCTGGGCATGCCGCAAGCGCTGATCACCGCCGCAGGCGGGCGCAATATCCTCGATGACATCGACGCCAGCTGGACCCGCGTCAATTGGGAAACCGTGGTGGAGCGCAACCCGCAGGTGATCGTGATTGTCGACTACAGCGAAATCACCGCCGCGCAAAAAGAACAATTCCTGCTGGATAACCCGGCGTTGCAATCGGTGGACGCAATCAAGAATCAGCGCTTTATCGTGATCCCGTATGTACAGGCAACGCCAGGCATCGACAACGTGCTGGCGGTGGAAACCCTGGCCAAAGGGTTCCACGGCGAATGATCAGCCGCCGCTATGCTCTGCTGCTGAGTGCGCTTGGCGCGTTGTTGCTGGTCTCTTGCGTGATCTCGCTGGGGTTTGGCTCGGCGCGGGTGCCGGCGGACGTGGTGTGGCGGATTCTGCTCAACAAGGCCTTCGGCCTCGGTGACGTCAACTGGAGCACCGGCCAGGAACATATCGTCTGGTTGATCCGCGTGCCGCGCATGTTGCTTGGCGCACTGGTCGGCGCCGGGCTGGCGTTGATCGGCGCCGTGTTGCAGGCGGTGACGCGCAACCCGCTGGCCGACCCGCACCTGCTCGGCGTGACCTCCGGCGCCACTCTCGGCGCGGTGATCGTGGTGTTGCACGTAGGGGAAGTCGTCGGCTTGCTGACCTTACCTATCGCCGCCTTCATCGGTGCGCTGCTGAGCATGCTGGTGGTGCTGGCCGTGGCCAGTCGTAACGGCCGCCTGGAGAGTGATCGCCTGCTGTTGTGCGGCGTAGCCGTGTCATTCGTGATGATGGCGGTGGCCAACCTGCTGCTGTTCATGGGCGACCATCGCGCCGCCTCGGCGGTGATGTTCTGGATGCTCGGCGGCCTGGGCCTGGCGCGCTGGGAACTGTTGGCGATCCCCACTGCGACTGTGCTGCTGGGGCTGTTGATACTGGTGGGCATGGCGCGGCCACTGAACGCATTGATGGCCGGCGAACAGACCGCCGTGACCCTGGGCATGAACGCACGTTCTGTGCGTTTGAAGGTGTTCCTGGTGGCGTCGTTGATGACCGGTGTGCTGGTGTCCATCAGCGGCTCCATAGGCTTTGTCGGGCTGATGGTGCCGCATATTGCGCGGCGTCTTGTGGGCGCTGAGCACCGGCGTTTATTGCCGGTGTGCGCGTTGCTGGGCAGCCTGTTCCTGGTGTGGGTTGATGTCGCCGCCCGCACCCTGATCGCCCCCGAAGACTTGCCCATTGGCGTGGCGACGGCGGCGATTGGCGGGCTGTTTTTTATCGGGTTGATGCGTAAGCGCTGAATTCAGAGTTCGTCCCGATTCCGTTCATACCAGAACTCTTCGGGTTCCGGCTCTGCCTCGCTCCACTCCTCACCCAATGGCCCAGCAACTCTCCAGAAGACATCGGTGACCAGCACTGACAATTTGCCCAAGGTTCGCAATCGCGCGACGAACACACGGGGCACTGGTGCCATACCCGGGGCAAGCAATCGGTCTTCAGATGCCGTAAACGCCGGCACGTACTTGAGCAGCGCACCATTGCGGCAGGACAGATAACAACTCTCGGCGTCAGGGGCATTCGCCATGGCTACCGACACGTAGTCGTGAAGATCGTCCTTGGCAACGAAGTTACCCAAGAGTTCTTTATCTATCGCTTCAAAGCTGGACGTCGACGCAATGGCTTTATAGAACGCCTGCACAGCGGCGATTTTGTAGGTACTCAGTGTATTTTCAGGCGGTACATCAAACCCGGCATGATCAGCCCAGAACAACAATTCCAGGGTACTTGTACTTCCCGTACCCTGATCTTCCACCGGGTCGAGCGCGACGTACCCCGGCGTTTGCCCCGGCACCAGCACAGCGCCCAGGTACTGCTTGCCCTTGAACGGTGCAACCAAGCCTTGTGCATAGCGGGCCGCATCATCGGAGTAAGTAAACAGCGGGCCGCAGAACGAATGAAAATGCGGATCGTCGGCGAAAGCATGAGGCGCTTTATTCGGCTCCCAATGCTCAGTGACCCCCTCTTTCTTACCCCAGACCTCACTGGTCACCCGAATGTACAACTTCCCCGCGCCCGCAAGGCGGCGCACATAATCACGTACCGTAAGGGAGCCATCGAGCAATTGTGTGCGTTCGATATGTGCCTTGCTCGTCCATGGGTACAACGGCGCCGTTTTGGGAAACTCATACGTGAGCAGCGCACCGTCGCTGCACAACAGATACAGCGTCGGAGCACTGCCGTTACGTGCATAGGTGACAACGTTGAGTGCCTTGGCGATGTACTGGGGCGGGAAAAAACTGCGCGCCATTTCATCATTGCTACCGGCGATGGCCACGGTCGAAGCACAGAGATACAAACCATCAAACACATAGCCCTGCGGCAATTGGCCGTCGATAAAGACCTGTTTAAAATCAGCAAAGTCGTCTCTGACAAGCGCCAGGGTTGCCTTATAGAACGGTTTGTTAGCCGACTTGAGTACGTAACCGAAGGCCACTTCGGTTTGAGGCTTCCATAGGCGTTGAGCGTAACGAACGGCATCGACCGCCCGGGTGAAAATCGGGCTGCAGGGCGCGTCCATGAACACAGCGCGAATATGCCCAGGATGGGTTGGCGGTATATTCGCCACAAAATCCCCCACCAACTTCCTGGGCGGGCCCCATACCCCATCGCCTTCTATCACGCTCAGATTGCCGGCTTTCACCACCTCGGTGATGAAGTCCTGCGGCGAGAGCGTGCCACTGCGAAGTTGCTGCTCAATACTGTTGTCACCGTAATCACCCTTGACCTTGTTAAGTGGCGCGAGACGATCCTTGAGTCGCTCCTCCTCGGCAGAGCTCGACAGGTGGTAACTGAGGATCGAGCCACTGGAGCCAAACACATATTCACGGTTAAGGTGGGTCTCACGACGCAACAGGTTTGACAATACCGCAGTCGGTATCATGGTTTTATAGATGGCTTTTTGGGTGACGGACAACAACAACGGCCCCTCTTGATCTATCAAAGACCGATAGCGCGCAACAATCGTACTGTTCTGAGGGTAAAGCGCTAAATCAGCAGCCCGATCCGGGTATATCCAGTGTAATGCCAACCCTTGAGGTGGAAGCGCCAGTGGTTCAGTCGAGACAAACAGACCATTTCCCAGCCTGAGTATCACCCCGGCAAAACGCCGATAGTATCCGTTGTTCACCCTGGCAGCTGCGTAGCGGGCTGCATCGTCAGCACTCGCGAAGCAGGGGCTTAAACGCCGCGGCGTCAGGGTTGCGTAACTGCTCCAGGTAGGGGCGACCTGGCCTTTTTTATCCCAGAACTGGCTGGTACGTACCACATGCAGCATTCCCTTCATCGCCCACTCACTAAGGAAGCTCTTGGGTGTCTTCTCGCCGGAGTCCAATGCTTGCTGCGCCTGCGTCAACAATGTATCTGCCGGGCCGCCACTTTTGACGTCAAGCCGCGGGGGCTCATACCGCAACAGCGCGCCATCAAGGGTGGAAAAGTACACCGACAGGTTGCTCGGGCCACTCCGAATAGCGGCATAAAGAGCAGAGAACAATACTGTTGGCGTGACAAAAAACAGCGTCAACCAGGCGTTCGACGTATTTTGCCCAGCACGTGACCATTGCTGCGAGCGAAACAGCCCGTGCAATATAAAACCATCGGGTAGCTGGTAACCCCCCTCGGGCTTAAGTTCAAACAGGCTGTTGAGATTGAACAGTTCGCTCTCACTGACAACGCCCACTACCTCGCTGGCAATGTACTGTTCCTTGTCCCTATGCTTGAGGATGAAAGCAAAACAGGCCGCCTGCGCGAAGTTGCGCGCATGCACACGTCCGTGCAGGTTACGGGCCGCCTCATCGGCACTGGCAAATACGGCACCGTAGGTGGTGTAGTCAGGTGGGCCCGATCTTGGTGCGTAGGAATAGTTAGGCGTCCAGTCGTTGTAGACCACCGAACGCTGGCCCCATAACGGGTTGCCCAGGATGATCTTGAAGTCCCCCGCCTCGGCCAGCCGCCGGACCCAATCGGCCGGCCGGATCTGCCCGCTGTCGAGGCGCTTACCGAGGCTGTTGTCGCCAGCCTGCGGGCCGATATTGGCCAGCAGCAACTGTTCCTGCGCCGAATGATTTGGGGTGTACTCCAACAAGCAATCACGGGCCCCCGACAGGTACGCCACGCGACCGGCCGGAATGATCGAGTACATTTCATCATCGGAGAACACTTGCAGGTTGATCTGCGCCTCCTCATGCGTCCAGCCGCGCCGCGCAACCCAGGCCGGGTTCACCATCGACAGAGCGGTGTGGGAACCGTAGCGAGCATGCAACACATAAGGCTCCGGCGGGATCAACGGCCCGTTACCGTCGCGTGGAAAAAACAGAGTGAAGGCAAATGGGTTGGCCGCACTGGACACTGGCTCAGTGATAACAAAACGGCCGTCTTCGCCCTTGAGTATATAACCGCCGTAGTAGCCGCCACGCCAGTTGCCGATTTGCTCATGGGCATACACCGCGGCATCGCGCGCCGAGAGAAACGAACGGCTAAGGGTTGCCTTGTAAAACGACACTATCAGGTTCGAGCGGTTATCTACCCTCCCGACCTTGCGCCACAATCCTCCGGCCTGCACCACCGAAAGGTCCGTCGCCGCAATAACCCTGCGCACGTAAGCCCGAGGGCTCAACGTACCGGTGAGCATGGCTGCCTGAGCACCGTTATCGTTTAGCTCGCCCGTGTCGGTTTCCCGCACCAGATCGGTGGTGTTCGTGGCTGCGGGCACCCTGAAGCTCAGCAGCGATGAGTCCGAGGCCTGCATGTACAGCGACAACCCACGGGCCGGGTTCTGGCTGTCCTGGCTTGCGCGCGCTTGACGGGTGGCGGCCACCACCTGCGCCGGGGTGAAAAACGTACTGGCCAACCAGGTTTCCCGGGCGGCAATTTCGCCGGTCTCGTACCAACTGCTGAAGTAAATGGCTTCCAGCCGAAATTGCGAAGGCAAGCGCAGCTTGCCGTCTGGGCGTTTTGGAAACACCAGGTTTGGCGAAAACAGTGGATCCCCCTTGGGCAGTGCCAACGTCGCAACATACGCGTCATCACGGGAGTGCTTGAGTACAAAGCCACACCGGCCGCCCTCGCTCCCCGCCAGCGAAAGTGCACGCAACACCGCAAGCTCAGGCCGTGAAAACACCTGAGTAAAAAACGGTTGTTGCGGTGCAAGGGTCGCCGGCGTTCTGATCCGCCATGTGTTGCTTATACGCCCGCGAACGCCTCCCCATACCGGGTTGGCAATCACTGTCCACAACTCACCCGCCGCAGCCAGCAACCGGATGGGATGCTCGAAATCACTGCTGGTTTCACCCGGCCCGCCGCGCAGTTGCAGGTCCAGCGTTTTTTCAGCGATCGAGCCACTGCTGACATACTTGAGCAGCACATCATCTGGCCCGGACAAATAGTGGACTTTGGCGAACGTTCTTTTTTCAAAGCTGAAGAGTTGATCGGCACCTGAATAGAAGTTGTTGAACACCTGCACCTGGTCCGCCGTGAAGTGTGGAAGTGCGCGCTTGATGCCCTCAGCATCGGCGGGATGAGAGTGGTAAAAGGCCTCGGCCTGGTAATCATCAGGGGCGATGAACTTGCCCTCACTGTCACGGGCCAACACGCGCCCGTGATCAAATTGAACGCGTTCTCCTGCGATGGGATCTGTGGCGTAGAAGCGATTGCCGCGCTTGAAGATCACACCACCATACTCAATGTCACGACGCTGGCCGATCACCGCATGCGCCCAACGCGCCGCATCATCGGCGGTGACAAAGGTCGGACTGAACACCGGTAAGGGAATGCCAGAAAAGGGTCGCCAGTTCGCCTCGACCGTGCCGGCTTTGTCCCAGAGTTGGCTGCCCTTGCCGGGAGCGCTGGCCTTGAGCACCGTCAATTGTCCCGCCGCCGCCAGGCGCTGCACGAACTCACTCGGTTTGAGGCTGCCGGCGATCAAGGTCGAATCGATTTGGTTATCCACAATCGCGCCGTCAGGCTCAACACGATAAAGCTGCGCTTCGATAGCCGAGAATGAACAGGTGTAGCGCAACACCGCGCCATCTTCGGTGTTCAGAAATATCGACAGCCCGGACTGCTTGAGCAGTTCAGGCACCAATCGCCCCTGGTAAAGGTGCCGGACCAGTTCCGGGGGTGAAAAGAAATTGCGATACAGCCATGGTTGCCGGGTCTGGGCCAATGCCGCATAGCCCGCCTTGCCCAGGCAAACACCGATCAAGTGAAAATGCGCAGGCAGGCGATGTTTGCCATCCATGTCCTTGGGAAAAACCTCTTGCACCGAGGGCTGGCGGTCGACCGTGCCAGAAGGCTCGGTCACCCCATACAAGTCCTGGGTATCATGCTTGAGCAGGAACACATACGGGGCCGCCCCTGGCATAGCGGCCAAACGCGCCCGAGCGTGGCTGAGCGCATCGGTGAGGCTCGCCTGCACGGGGCCACAGGGCGGCAGCTCCTGGGTTTTGGTTTTGAAGGCCCGGTAGGGCGTCCATGTGTGGGGCACCTCTCCCGTAGAGCCGCCCCACACGGCGTTGGACACGACAATCGACAGCTGGCTGACGCTGGCGACTTTCTTGAATAGATTCTCCACCACACCGTCATAGCCTTCGGGCCTGCCGAACGGTTCCTTGTCCCGCAGCCACACGGCAAAACGCCGCTCGACCTCCGAACGGGTGGGGACGTGCTTGAACAACGAACCATCAGGGCCGGACACATAGAAGGCGCTGAAAAATACCGGATCCAGAATATTGCCGATCAAGTCAGGCTCGGAATAAAAGCTGTTCAGCGCCTTGATCTGACGATCTGAAAGCTCAGGGTTGTTGCTTTTGTACTGGGTGAAAAAGTCCGGGTGCGAGTGATACTCCGCCACGCACCGATAGCCCTCGGGATGCAGGAGCCGCTTATTACTGTCCTCGTTGAGAACCGTGCCCACATCAAAAAAATTCTCGCCGCCCTCAATGGGGTCGGTCGCGTAAAACAGATCGTCGGCCAGGCTTTGCATAATGACCCCGCCATACTCCGTGTCCTGCGTGCCACCCACCTGTTGATGGGCATACCGGGCCGCATCATCCATGCTGACAAACCCCGGCCCAACCGGGGGCAACTCCACCTCTGGCTTGGGGTCTGCCCCAAACCAGCCACGTTTGACTCGTGCCATCGCATCACCTTCCTATGACAGGCTTCATGGCGCCAGGATTGGCGGCCATAAAGCCCATCTTCGGCAATGGCAGGCGACCTGGGGTGCCAAATAGGCACCCCAACAAGTACGCCCTCACGCGATGCCCCGTTTTGAGGCTTGCCCTGCACGGGGCCGCTTTGGCGGCGCCACACTGGTGCGCCATGCGACAGCGACTGGCGCCATAGCGCCCTGAAACCGGTACTGCACGGCGCAGGCACAGCCTTTGCAAAGCCCTGTGTATCTGCCCCACAACACTATCGGTTTACGGAGATCGCACCATGAAGCGTCGTAGCTTGATCAAGGCTTTCACTTTGTCGGCATCCATTGCCGCCATGGGTTTGACCTGGACCGTCCAGGCCGCAGAGACCATCAAGGTCGGCATCCTGCACTCGCTGTCGGGCACCATGGCAATCTCCGAAACTTCGCTTAAAGACATGGCCTTGATGACCATCGACGAGATCAACGCCAAGGGCGGTGTGAACGGCAAGATGTTGGAGCCAGTGGTGGTGGACCCGGCGTCGAACTGGCCGCTGTTTGCCGAAAAAGGCCGGCAGTTGCTGACCCAGGACAAGGTTGCCGTGGTGTTTGGCTGCTGGACCTCGGTGTCACGTAAATCGGTATTGCCGGTGTTCGAAGAACTCAACGGCCTGCTGTTCTACCCGGTGCAATACGAAGGTGAAGAGATGTCGCCGAACGTGTTCTATACCGGTGCAGCGCCTAACCAGCAGGCGATCCCGGCCGTGGAGTACCTGATGAGCGAAGAAGGTGGCGGCGCCAAGCGCTTCTTTCTGCTCGGTACCGATTATGTGTACCCACGCACCACCAACAAGATCCTGCGTTCGTTCCTGCATTCCAAAGGCGTAGCGGATAAAGATATTGAAGAGGTCTATACCCCGTTCGGCCATAGCGATTACCAGACCATCGTCGCCAACATCAAGAAGTTCTCGGCCGGCGGCAAGACCGCAGTGATCTCCACCGTCAATGGCGACTCCAACGTGCCGTTCTATAAAGAGCTGGCCAACCAGGGCTTGAAAGCCACCGACGTGCCAGTGGTGGCGTTCTCGGTGGGTGAAGAAGAGCTGCGCGGCATCGACACCAAGCCACTGGTGGGCAACCTCGCGGCCTGGAACTACTTCCAGTCGGTGGAGAACCCGGTGAACAAGAAATTCGTTGCGGACTGGAAGGCCTACGCCAAAGCCCACAACCTGCCAGGCGCGGACAAAGCCGTGACCAACGACCCGATGGAAGCCACCTACGTAGGCATCCATATGTGGGCACAGGCGGTTGAGAAAGCCAAATCCACCGATGTCGACAAAGTCCGTGAAGCCATGGCCGGCCAGACCTTCGCCGCGCCGTCGGGCTTCACCCTGACCATGGACAAGACCAACCACCACCTGCACAAGCCGGTGATGATCGGTGAAATCCAGGCCGACGGGCAGTTCTCGGTGGTATGGCAGACCGAGAAGCCGATCCGCGCCCAACCGTGGAGCCCGTACATTCCGGGTAATGACAAAAAGCCGGACTATGCCGTGAAGAGCAACTGATCCGAGGGGTGTCGGCCCTTAAGGCTGACACACACCCTGTGGGAGCTGGCTTGCCTGCGATGCAGACAACTCGGTGTATCTGATACACCGCCATCGCAGGCAAGCCAGCTCCCACATTTGTTCGAGCAAGGCCCAAGACTATGCCCACTGCCCTTTACCGCCTCATCCTCGCCGCCCTGCTGTTGCTGCCCTTTGCCGCACACGCCAGCGACGCCGAAGACTTCATCAACGCCAACCCGATGCAACAAGCCAAGCTGCTCCAGGACTGGGCCGCCCAGCCCGACCCGGCGCGCATCGAGCTGGTGGACGCGCTGCAACAAGGCCAACTTAACGTCAACGGCGAAACCAAAACCGTGCGCCTGAACAACCGCCTGCGCGGCTTGATCGACAACGTGCAAGCCAGCCAGCAACTGCTCGCCGCCGACCCCAAGGTGCGCCTCGCTGCTGCGCAAACCCTGCAAAAAAGCGCACAACCTGCGCAGCTCAAATTCCTCGACCAGCAAGTCGCCGCCGAGACCAACGAGGCCGTGCACACCGCGTTGAGCCTGGCCCTGGCCAACCTGCAACTGGTCGACCCCGACCCGGTCATTCGTCTTGCCGCGGTGCGCCTGCTGGGCGGCACCGGCGATCCGCTGGCGCGCACACGCCTTGAGGCGCTGCTGGCGCCCGGTGTCGAAACCGATGCCGCCGTGCACACCGCCGCCGAGACCAGCCTGGCTCAGGTCAAACGCAAATTGATGTTCGGCGAGATCCTCGGCCAGGCTTTCAGTGGCATGTCTTTGGGTTCGATCCTGCTGCTCGCGGCCCTGGGCCTGGCGATCACCTTCGGCCTGCTTGGCGTGATCAACATGGCCCACGGCGAGATGCTGATGCTCGGCGCTTACTCCACGTATGTGGTGCAGTTGATGATGCAGCGCTACGTACCGTCGGCCATCGAGTTCTACCCGCTGATTGCGCTGCCGGTGGCTTTCTTTGTGACTGCCGCGATTGGCATGGCGCTGGAGCGCACGGTGATTCGCCACCTCTACGGGCGGCCGCTGGAAACCCTGCTGGCCACCTGGGGCATCAGCCTGATGCTGATCCAGCTGGTGCGCCTGGTGTTCGGTGCACAGAACGTCGAAGTCGCCAACCCCGAATGGCTGTCCGGCGGCATTCAAGTGCTGCCCAACCTGGTGCTGCCGTACAACCGCATCGTGATCATCGCCTTTGCCCTGTGCGTGGTAGTGCTGACCTGGCTGCTGCTGAACAAGACGCGCCTGGGCCTCAACGTGCGCGCCGTCACCCAGAACCGCAACATGGCCGCCTGCTGCGGCGTGCCCACCGGGCGTGTGGACATGCTCGCCTTTGGCCTTGGCTCCGGTATCGCGGGCCTGGGTGGTGTGGCGCTGAGCCAGATCGGCAACGTCGGCCCGGACCTGGGCCAGAGCTACATCATCGACTCGTTCCTGGTGGTGGTGCTCGGCGGCGTCGGCCAGTTGGCCGGTAGCGTGATGGCCGCCTTCGGGCTGGGCATCGCCAACAAGATTCTTGAACCGCAGATCGGCGCCGTGCTCGGCAAGATCCTGATCCTCGCGCTGATCATTCTGTTTATCCAGAAACGCCCGCAAGGACTCTTTGCACTGAAAGGACGGGTGATCGACTGATGAACCAGCCATTGATGCTTACCGCCGCGCAAAAGGCCGGCCCCAAGATCACGATAGCGGTGGGTACGGTGATTTTGGTCCTGCTGCTGGCGCTGCCTTTGTGCTCGCTGCTGTCGCCGGCAAATCCGTTTTACGTCTCGGCCTACACCCTGACGCTGGTGGGCAAGATCCTCTGCTACGCCATCGTCGCCCTCGCGCTGGACTTGGTGTGGGGCTACGCGGGGATGTTGTCCTTGGGCCACGGTTTGTTCTTTGCCCTCGGCGGTTATGCGATGGGCATGTACCTGATGCGCCAGGCGTCCGGCGATGAGTTGCCGGCGTTCATGACCTTTTTGTCGTGGATCGAATTGCCGTGGTACTGGGTCGGCACCGAGCACTTCCTGTGGGCCATGTGCCTGGTGGTGTTGGCGCCCGGTTTGCTGGCCTTGGTGTTCGGGTTCTTCGCCTTTCGTTCGCGGATCAAGGGCGTGTATTTTTCGATCATGACCCAGGCGCTGACCTTTGCCGGGATGCTGCTGTTTTTTCGCAATGAAACCGGGTTTGGCGGCAATAACGGCTTCACAAACTTTCGCAGCATTCTGGGCTTTGGCATCACCGAGCCGGGCACCCGGGCGGTGCTGTTTGTGGCCACCGTACTGTTGCTGGTCGCCAGTTTGTACACCGGCTGGCGCCTGGCGCAGAGCAAGTTCGGCCGCGTGCTGACGGCATTGCGTGACGCCGAGAACCGCCTGATGTTCTGCGGCTACGACCCACGTGGCTTCAAGCTGTTTGTGTGGGTGTTGAGTGCAGTGCTGTGTGGTTTGGCAGGCGCGTTGTATGTACCGCAAGTGGGCATCATCAACCCCAGCGAAATGTCGCCGACCAACTCCATCGAAGCCGCCGTGTGGGTGGCCCTGGGCGGGCGCGGTACGCTGATCGGCCCATTGCTCGGCGCCGGCGTGGTCAATGGCATGAAGAGCTGGTTCACCGTGGCCTTCCCGGAATACTGGCTGTTCTTCCTTGGGGCGCTGTTCATCATCGTCACCCTGTACCTGCCCAAGGGCATCATCGGCCTGCTGAAGAAATGAGGAACGTCATGCTTGAACCTATTTTCGATGCAGGCAGCGGCCGCGATGCCATCGGTATCGGCCAGGCTGCCGGCAAGGGCCTGAACACCCGCCACGGCACCATCCTGACCCTGGAAGACATCAGCGTCAGCTTCGATGGCTTCAAGGCGCTCAATGACTTGAACCTGTATATCGGCGTCGGCGAGCTGCGCTGCATCATCGGCCCCAACGGCGCGGGCAAGACCACACTGATGGACGTGATCACCGGCAAGACCCGCCCCAGCCACGGCAAGGCCTGGTTTGGCGAAACTCTCGACTTGACCAGCATGAGCGAAGTGCAGATCGCCCAGGCCGGCCTTGGCCGCAAGTTCCAGAAGCCCACGGTGTTCGAAGCCCTGAGCGTGTTCGAAAACCTGGAGCTGGCGCAAAAGACTGACAAGTCGGTATGGGCCAGCCTGCGCGCACGCCTGAGCGGCGAACAGAAAGACCGCATCGAGGAAGTGCTCGATACCATCCGCCTGACCGCCTCGGCACAGCGCCCGGCGGGGTTGCTGTCCCACGGGCAGAAGCAGTTCCTGGAAATCGGCATGCTGCTGATGCAAGACCCGCAACTGTTGCTGCTGGATGAACCGGTGGCGGGCATGACCGACGCCGAAACCGAGTTCACCGCCGAGCTGTTCAAGCGCCTGGCGGGCAAGCATTCGCTGATGGTGGTGGAACACGACATGGGGTTTGTCGGTTCGATTGCCGACCACGTGACCGTGTTGCACCAGGGCAGCGTGCTGGCCGAAGGGTCGCTTGCACAGGTGCAGGAAAACGAGCGCGTTATCGAGGTTTACCTCGGTCGCTGACGCGCACCGCTTTATGTGGGAGCTGGCTTGCCTGCGATAGCGGTGAGCCTGATACACCGCCATCGCAGGCAAGCCAGCTCCCGCATTTATCCAGTTCCCTCAGTGGGGAATTGAGGAGGTTTTGAACATGCTGCAAGTCGACAAGCTGCACCAGTACTACGGTGGTAGCCACATCCTGCGCGGGCTCTCATTTGACGTGAAGATCGGCGAAGTCACCTGCCTGCTCGGCCGTAACGGCGTGGGCAAGACCACCTTGCTTAAATGCCTGATGGGTTTGCTGCCGGCCAAAGACGGCGCGGTGAATTGGGAAGGCAAGGCCATCACCGGGTTCAAACCGCACCAGCGCGTACACGCGGGCATCGCCTACGTACCCCAGGGCCGGGAGATTTTCGGACGGCTGACGGTGGAAGAAAACCTGTTGATGGGGCTCTCGCGCTTCCCAGGCTCCGACGCCAAGGAAGTCCCGGCGTTTATCTATGAACTGTTCCCCGTATTGCTGCAGATGAAACATCGGCGAGGTGGCGACCTGTCCGGCGGTCAACAGCAGCAGTTGGCAATTGGCCGCGCATTGGCCAGCCGCCCGCGCCTGTTGATTCTCGACGAGCCTACCGAGGGCATCCAGCCGTCAGTCATCAAGGAGATCGGTGCAGTGATCAAAAAGCTCGCGGCGCGCGGCGATATGGCGATCCTTTTGGTGGAGCAGTTCTACGACTTTGCCGCCGAACTGGCCGACCAGTACCTGGTGATGTCTCGTGGTGAAATCGTGCAGCAGGGCCGAGGTGAAAATATGGAAAGCGAGGGTGTGCGCGGGCTGGTTACGATTTAATCTGTTGTGTCCTGACGATAAGTAAAAAAACATGAACCTGCCCGTTACCCCTGCCCTGTTCACCCCCAGCTGGCATGCCGAGCTGGAACTCGGCTACGCGCGCTTCGGCGACACCACGCGCCCGGTAATGCGCCGCCACCTCGGCCCGCTGCGGGTGCAAAAGCACTTGTACGCCGAAGGCCCCGAGGTGTGCCAGCACATCATCGTCCACCCGCCCGGCGGGATTGCCGGCGGGGACCGCCTGGACATCAGCGCACACGTGGGTGCAGGCGCATGGGCGCAACTGACCAGCCCCGGTGCGGCCAAGTGGTATCGCGCCAGCGGCCCGGCCTATCAAACACTCCACCTCACCGTGGAAGCTGGCGCGACCCTGGAATGGCTGCCCCAGGAAACCATCGTGTTCAGCGCTGCCCAGGCCGAACTCAGCACGCGCATCGACCTGCAAGGCGATGCCCGGCTGTTCTACTGGGACGTGATCGCCCTTGGCCGCCCGGCCAGTGGTGAACGTTTTGACCTGGGCCACTTTCAATCGCACCTGGATATTCGCCGCGACGGCCAGTTGCTCTGGCATGAGCGCCAGCGCATTGTAGGCGCCGACGGTTTGCTCGACTCGCCCATCGGGCTGGACGGGCAACCGGTGTTTGCCACGCTGTTGCTGACCGGCGATATAGACCCTCAATTATTGGAAACCTGCCGCGCCCTGCCCCATGCGATTCGCGGCGACCTGACCCAACTGCCCGGCTTGCTGGTCGCCCGCTGCCTGGCCAGTGAGGCGCTGCTGGCGCGGGGTTGGCTGATTGATTTATGGAAATTGTTACGTCCGAGTGTGCTTGGGCGAGAAGCGGTTCCACCCAGAATCTGGAGCACATGAAGATCAACCTGTGGAACTGAGTTTATGTGGGAGCTGGCTTGCCTGCGATGGCGGTGTGCCTGATACACCGCTATCGCAGGCAAGCCAGCTCCCACACAAGCCTGTTTCCACAGGGGATCTGCGGTGTTTTTATGAATGCTGTTTGAAGGACCTTGAACCATGGATTTGACCCCACGGGAAAAAGACAAACTGCTGATCTTCACTGCTGGCCTGGTGGCCGAGCGCCGCTTGGCGCGCGGCGTGAAGCTCAACTACCCGGAAACCATCGCCTATATCTCGGCCGCGCTGATGGAAGGTGCCCGCGATGGCCGCACCGTGGCCGAGTTGATGCACTACGGCACCACCCTGCTCAGCCGCGAGCAAGTGATGGAAGGCATCCCGGAAATGATCCCGGATATCCAGGTGGAAGCCACCTTCCCCGATGGCACCAAGCTGGTGACCGTCCACCAGCCAATCGCGTGAGGCCCAGCCATGATTCGTGATGCTACCGAGCAAGACCTGCCGGCGATCCGCGACATCTACAACGATGCGGTGCTCAACACCACGGCCATCTGGAACGAGCAACCGGTGGACCTGGCCAACCGTCAGGCCTGGTTCGCTGCGCGTCAAACCCAGGGCTATCCGATTCTGGTGGCGGTGGAAAACGATGAAGTCACCGGCTACGCCTCATTCGGCGATTGGCGCCCGTTCGAAGGTTTTCGCTACAGCGTTGAGCACTCGGTGTACGTGCGCAATGACCAACGCGGCAAAGGCCTCGGCCCGCGGCTGATGCAAGCGCTGATCGAGCGCGCCGCAACCTGCGGCAAGCACGTGATGGTTGCGGCTATCGAAAGCGGCAACCAGGCGTCTATTCGCCTGCATGAGCGCCTGGGTTTCATCACCACCGGGCAAATGCCGCAAGTGGGCATCAAGTTCGGCCGCTGGCTGGACCTGACCTTTATGCAACTGACGTTGAATCCGGGCGCCGAACCGCCCAAGGAGTGAGATCGATGAGCGCTACGCAACTGCGTCGAGTCAATGCTGAAAGTTTTGCCCATTACCGCCTGGGTTTGATTGAGCTGTTGCTGGACGCGGTAAAGCACGGCGCTTCAATCGGCTTTATGGCTGACTTCGATGACGCCCAGGCCCGCACCTATTTGAGCGGCGTGCAGGCAAATATCGAAGAGGGCAGCCTGCTGCTGTGGGTGGTGGTACGCGATGAACAAGTGATCGCCAGCGTGCAACTGGCGCTGTGCCTGAAAGCCAACGGCCTGAACCGCGCCGAAGTGCAAAAGCTGCTGGTACACAGCAGCGCCCGCCGCCATGGCCTGGGCCAACAGCTGATGAACAGCCTGGAACTCGCCGCGCGCCAGCACAAGCGCGGCCTGCTGTACCTGGACACCGAGGCCGGCTCCGGCGCCGAAGCCTTCTATCAGTCGCTGCGCTACACCAAAATCGGTGAACTGCCCAACTACTGCCAAAGCCCGGACGGGCGCTACACCCCGACCGCCATCTACTTCAAAACCCTGGGGCAACCTGCATGATTCCTGGTGAATATCAGATCCAGCCTGGTGACATCGAACTCAACGTCGGCCGGCGTACCCTCACCCTCAGCGTGGCCAACAGCGGCGACCGGCCGATTCAGGTGGGCTCGCACTACCATTTTTTCGAGACCAACGATGCGCTGACCTTTGATCGCGCCGCCAGCCGTGGCATGCGTTTGAATATTCCGGCGGGCACGGCAGTGCGGTTTGAGCCAGGGCAAAGTCGCGAGATCGAGTTGGTGGATTTGAGCGGGGGGCGGCGGGTGTTCGGGTTTGCCGGACGGATCATGGGCGACCTTTAGGGCCTCATCGCAGGCAAGCCAGCTCCCACAGTTGGAATGCGTTCCCCTGTGGGAGCTGGCTTGCCTGCGATAGCGATATCACATTCAACACCTATTTTTCAGGGCATACACACATGAAGATCAGCCGCCAAGCCTACGCCGACATGTACGGCCCCACCGTCGGTGACAAGGTCCGCCTGGCCGACACCGACCTGTTCGTCGAAGTCGAACAGGACTTCACCGTCTACGGTGAAGAAGTCAAATTCGGCGGCGGCAAAGTTATCCGCGACGGCCAGGGCCAGAGCCAACTGCTCGCCCATGAAGTGGTCGACACCTTGATCACCAATGCGCTGATCATCGACCACTGGGGCATCGTCAAGGCCGACGTCGGCCTGAAAAACGGCCGCATTCATGCGATCGGCAAGGCCGGCAACCCGGATATCCAGCCCGGCGTGACCATGGCCATCGGCGCCAGCACCGAGGTGATTGCCGGTGAAGGCATGATCCTCACCGCCGGCGGCATCGACAGCCACGTGCACTTCATTTGCCCGCAGCAGATCGAAGAAGCGCTGACCAGCGGCGTCACCACCATGATCGGCGGCGGCACCGGCCCTGCGACCGGCACCAACGCCACCACCTGCACCTCCGGCCCGTGGCACCTGGCGCGCATGCTGCAAGCCAGCGATTCGTTCCCGATGAACATCGGTTTTACCGGCAAAGGCAATGCCAGCTTGCCGGAACCCTTGATCGAGCAGGTCAAGGCCGGGGCCATCGGTTTGAAGCTGCACGAAGACTGGGGCACCACACCCGCCAGCATCGACAACTGCCTGAGCGTTGCGGACGAGTACGACGTGCAGGTCGCGATTCACAGCGACACCCTTAACGAATCCGGCTTCGTCGAAACCACCCTGGCCGCGCTCAAGGGTCGCACCATCCACACCTACCACACCGAAGGTGCCGGTGGCGGCCACGCGCCGGACATCATCAAGGCCTGCGGCTTCGCCAACGTGCTGCCCAGTTCCACCAACCCGACGCGGCCGTTCACGCGCAACACCATCGATGAGCACCTGGACATGTTGATGGTCTGCCATCACCTGGACCCGAGCATCGCCGAAGATGTGGCCTTCGCCGAAAGCCGTATTCGTCGCGAGACCATTGCCGCCGAAGATATCCTGCACGATTTGGGCGCGTTCTCGATGATCAGCTCCGACAGCCAGGCCATGGGCCGTGTCGGCGAAGTGATCACGCGCACCTGGCAGACCGCTGACAAAATGAAAAAACAGCGCGGCCCTTTGCCCGGCGACGGCCCGGGCAATGACAACTTCCGCGCCAAGCGCTATATCGCCAAGTACACCATCAACCCGGCGATCACCCACGGCGTCAGCCATATCGTCGGCTCGATCGAGGTGGGTAAGTGGGCCGACCTGGTGCTGTGGCGCCCGGCGTTTTTCGGCATCAAGCCGACCTTGATCCTCAAGGGCGGCGCGATTGCCTCAAGCCTGATGGGTGACGCCAACGCCTCGATCCCCACGCCGCAGCCGGTGCACTACCGCCCGATGTTCGCCAGCTTCGGCAGCTCGTTGCACGCCACCAGCCTGACCTTCATCAGCCAGGCCGCCCAGGACGCCGGGTTGCCCGAGGCCCTGGGGTTAAAGAAGCAGATTGCCGTGGTCAAGGGCTGCCGCGATGTGCAGAAAACCGACCTGATCCACAACGATTACCTGCCGGATATCGAGGTTGACCCGCAGACTTATCAGGTCAAGGCCGACGGCCAGTTGTTGTGGTGCGAACCGGCTGATGTATTGCCCATGGCCCAGCGCTACTTTTTGTTTTAGGTCGCACGGGGGCCGACACCCTCAGCCACGTCCAGCGGATGATCGAGCAACTCCTGACGGGTCAGCGTCTCGATCAGCGCGGCGTCTTTAATCTGCAATTGCAACTGAAGTTCGCCGGACCGATGCTTATAAAGTGCCTCGGTGATCGCGCTGGATTCAAACCTGCTCCGCAAGTCCGCCAACTGATCGTGCAAGGGATGGCGCAGAGCGTCAAATTGCACGGCGTATTTACCGGTCAGGTAATCCTGCCAAAAGCCCCTGGACAGCAGCGCCTGAAGCTCTTGCGCAGAGTTATCCAGGGCTTTGATCGTATCAAAGGCAGTATCGAGCATCGATGAGGTCACGCCGCCCAAGTTGATATACCTGACCTGCTGCGGCTGCCCCGGTAGATGGAGCCGATCCTTGAGGCCGTAACGATACGCCAGTCGAATTTCAACCTCTTCGGCCAGGCGCTGGGTATGGGGCAACTTATCGGCTATCGACACGCGGGGGTCATTGACGATGGCTTCGCTGCGCTGGATATCCGCCGACGCGATCTTGTCCACTTCGTGCAGGCGGAACAAACCTCTGGATAACCTTGCCAGTTGCACGCCCTGGGTCTGATCCGTGGCCTGCAAACGAGCCTTGTAGGCCATTGTGCGCACTTCCAGGTTGCTGAAGGAGAAAGCCGCAAGGTCACAACATCCTGGCTCACCGGCCAGGTCGAGGAGTTCCTTGCGCAGGGTTTCCGATTCGGCGGTGTCCTGGGTGATGCTTTCGATCACTTCCCAGACACGGCGCTGCAAGTCGGCGTGGCCGGCACCCGCCGGTTCCAGACGCTCAAGGATGTCGAAAAACGGGGCAGCCCTCGGAGCGCGCTCCAACGCCACCCATAGGGGCCGTTTGCTACTCGCCTCTTGCGTGGACATGCCTTGGGCCCAACGCAGAAATGGATCCTGCGCGCCAGCTGTGGGGGCCACACGGTTAGGGGCAATATCAGCCGTCAACCGTAGCATGTTCGGAAGAACCTCAGACATCAGCCCAGCCTCCTCAAGGCGCCGGCTGTGTTCGCGGACTTGTCGCCGGGTTTGCTCGGTCAAAGGGTTCTCGCCGATATCCGTCACACGAGTCACGCGTTCCGTCTGCGCCAACTGCTCATCCGACGGTGCAATGACTGAGTCCGGGATAGTGGTAATACTGTTTTGGCTCAGATCTACCCATAGCAGGTTCGTTCGTTCAACCAACCCCGCAGGCCAGGTATCAATCCCTGTATTTTTCATCTGCAAGGTACGCAAATCCGTCATTTGGCTGAAATCCGGCGTCAGGCCGAGGGGGTTATCATTGAGCATCAAGTCACTGAGTGTCGCTCGCGAGGACAGTAAGGCAGCCGACTCGGCAGTCAATCGGATTCGGTTGTTTTGCAGCGACAAACGGGCCAACTCGTTCATATTCCCCACGGCAGGCGGCAACTCGAACAAATGGTTATCCGACATGTCCAGCCAGCGCACACCTTGGCAGTGCGCCAGGAAACTTTCTGGTGACGTACGCAGGTTCAGGCGGTTCAGTTTCAGTGACGTCGGGCGAATGAAATTCGCGCCAAGGTCGGGCAGGCTCGACAGGCGCAACCCACTGAGGTCCAGTTCGACGTCGATGAGTGTGGCGTCGTTGCTCAAAACGAGGGGATTACCCGCCCTCCAGCAGCTCATGATGCGTTGCCTGGCGCGATCACGATCGTTGAACTCCAGCAGACGCTCATTTCGCCCGACGCGCTCGTTACTCTGACGCTCGTTGGAGAGGTTCCAGGCTTTTAACTGACGCTTGAACGCTTTGAATTCCTGCTCACGCTGGGCCAACTCTGCATCGGCGCGCTCGCCCAGCGCCCAAATCATCTTCCGAGAAGTTTGCACGCTGTTGTCGGGATAGAGTTCCTGCATGACCCTGAGCCTTGGATTACCACTGTCAAAGGCGCCATCAAGGGCGCCTTGCAAAAGTTCGGGCCGCGTGCGCGTCAAGGTCTCCCAGTAGCGATCGAACTGCTGCCAATAGTCGGCAGGAAACTTATTGAGCTCAAGCATGACGACGTTGTTTGTCCGAACGATCGCTTCAAGCTGCTCAGGCGGTGGTGTCAAATGCTGTGGTGGAACCTCCTGCAGGCGGTTTTCGGACAAATCGGCACGTCTCAATCCAGTCAGTGCGGTTAATCCCGAGGGCCACTGCTCAATCTGCGTGTTACTGAGGTTCAACTCCACCAGATTTGGCATACCGCTGACATCGGGGGCAGCACCCAGCGGGTTGCTGCGCAGATCAAGCGTGACAAGGGCGCTGAGGTTGCTCAGCATACGGCTGGTTGGTGGAGTCAACTCAAGATTATTACCGGTCAGGTTCAACGAAGTCAGGTAGCGCATTTCACCGATAGCACTGGGTAACTCGGTAAGCCGGCAACCGATCAGGGCCAAATGCTTGACGTGGGTGAACGATGTAAGGAAAGCATCAGTCTTGCCGGTCCAGCCGCTACCGTAGATCTCAAGCCCCTCAACATGGCTGAAGTCGACGCTTAGCAGTGGTAGTTCCAGATCGCCCCTCATCATCAGCTTCAGGGGGCCTTCACTCATAAGCCGCCAGTGACTCTTGATCTCGCGCGCGATATCGGACGCACCGGGAAAATCGGCATCCCAACCATCAGCACGCGGCGGCCCACTGGCGTAAACCCAGGCATCCAACTCCCTCGTAAACGTTTTGAACTCAGCCTTCCAGTGTTTCAACCCACCCTCGACGTCGTCGCCCAAAGTGCGGACAAACGCATTGACTGCCTCCTCGTCCATCAAAGGGAACAGATCGGTGACCTTCTCGTGTATTAAATCGACATCGCTATCGACATCACTGGCCGCCTGTCGGCTGGACCCGCCGCCACCACCGAGTAATCTCAGCGTCGAATCAATCGTCGGTTTGCGCACCGGATGCTCCAGCAACACCGTGCGCAGCGGCTCACGAGGCAAAGGCGACTGCTGGATCGCTGTCTTCAACTGCTGTGCATCGGTGAACCCGAGGCTCTGGCGTTCGGCGGTGGACAACAGGTCCCAGGTTGCCCCAAAGAAGTCCCTGGGCATGGGCGCCTCGAATAAACCATTGTCCTTGAGCACCAGGGCCTTGGTGGTGGTTGAATCCGGGGAACCGATAGCATCCAGCAACGTGCCTTGGGCCGAGTAGTGACGCAACTCCACCCGCGTTCCACGCTGCCATCCAGGCAAGGTTTCCAAAGTGCGCAAGGCGAGGCGCTGGCTGTCGATGCTTGCCAGAGTGTCCAGGTGCAGGCCTTCATAGGCACGCGATACCCGGGTTTCCTGCTCAAGCCACCTCGCCTGCTCAATACGTTCCTGGGGCAGAAATCCGGTATCTCGAAAGGTGTGCAACTGTTCAACGCTCAGCCTTCTGAGCAACTCAGTAGCCATCGACGCTGGCAGCCTGGGGTAAGTCGCCATGAGCAGGCGCACATCAGGATCGTTCGTGGCATTCAAGGCCTGATAGCGCTCTTCGACCAGCGAGCCCTTAAAGGTATCGACGACATTGGCGATGTGTTCACGCAGCTTGCCGGCCCGCACCGCCAGCGACTCTTCGGCACTGCCAGGGATATCCCGGAGCGTGGGGTCCACGCCTTGCAAGCTGAACAGCACCTCATTAAGCCACTCACCGCTCGCCAACTGGTTGTCACGGACCACCACTACGCGTTTGGGGGCAGTTGCGAAGGTCTCCTCCCACAACATCCTGTTGTGGCTGTCCATGACCCGCAGCGGCGCATCAGGCAACATCCCTCGTCGACGCATGATTTGCAGCAGCAGCGTGAGGTCCGCCTGGGCATAGACGGCCGAGTCGCTGCTTCTCAATTGCTCGACAAACGTCGTCAGTGCCTGATGAGCCTTGAAGTGCTGGATCGTGTCATCCAACAACAAAGGCACCGGGTCATGCTCAACAAAGGTCTGGCGCAAGACGTCTTCCTCGACACCGCTGGCCATACGGGCTTGTTCCAGCGTCGCGGAGTCAAGCCCACGCTGTTCCAGCCCCAGGCGCCTCATCAGGGTCGGTTTGTCCCAGGTCAGCGGCTGCTCGATTTCATGGCTCCAGGCGCCAGCATGGTTATGCTCCAACTGCGGCTCATACGCACCAGGGCGGCTGGGGTGCTGGATGCGATACTGCCCAGTGACGGGGTCCTGCCCAACTCGATAGTGGTCACCCTCATGGTGCAAAATCAACTGGCCGTCGTGGGAGTAAAGGCCCAAAGCGTCTGGCTTGGCGCCTGTGTCCAGCTCGACAGGCACCTTATAGGGCGCAAGATCAGGCTTCCACAGGCGGATCTTGCCGCCGGGCAACGTGACGGCTTTGAGCCGTTCAATGAAGGGTGACACTGTGAAGCGCAACGCCACCGCCTGCGCCGCCAGCGTCGCCAGGTTTTCCACCACGTCGGTAACATGCGCCCAACCTGCCTCGCGGTCGCCTTCACTGAGTTCGACCGCACCCTCAAAGACCTCGTAAAGCAGCTGACCGGCCATCACCCCGGCCATCACCAGGCCCAAGGGTGGCACGGCCATCCCCACCAGGTTCAGGCCGAACATGCCGATACTCAGGTAATGGGCTGCACGCCTTGAACTCGATGCCTTGTCAGCAGCCTCAGTGCTCACGGCCTGGTGTTGGGCATCGTTAAACAGTCGCGTGCGCAGACTGGCATGGCGATACACCCACAAGTCCGCAGCCCGCCAGAGGCCAGCGATTTCGATGGCCTGAATATTGAATTCGGGGGCTTTTATCGGAACGCGTACGGTCGGTTGCGGCTCCCCCAGCGACGAGCCGGAGGAAAAGAATGGGGCCGTCAGTAAACGCCCCCATTCCGAACGCAGCGCCTGTGAACCGAACGGTTGCGGTGGCGCATCCACCACGAGTTCGGTCAGCCTGCGGTAGTAGTAAGCGCGATCCTTATAGGCTACAAACTGGGCAAAAAGCTGCTGGTATTGCGTGGTTTGTACCCCCTTGGAGCGGTCGGCACCCTCGCTGACGCTCGCGGTCAGGTGATCAGTCAATTCGTTGCGAAACTCATTAAACGTTTCATAACGCTTGATGGGGTGCTCGAGGTGGTCAGGAATATAGACGATAACCCAGCTCGAATAACGCTGCTTGGCGCATGGGGCGATGATCAGGCAGTCATGCAGGTGCAGGTTCATCAGGCTCAAGCAGCAGTAACCGACCGGCTGGTTGCCGATCACGATGTGCTTTTCGCCAGCCGTCACACGCATCAGCAACGTGTAATCGGTGGCACCGATATCACCCTTGAGCAAGGCCAGATACGCCGCCGCCTTGAAGGCATCTTTCTGATGGCGGATGAAGCGATCCCGAAACTCGGCACGGGACCGTACATCATCAGGTATCAACTGCGCCCTGAGGTGAGCCTGGTATTGACTCCCCAAATCGAGATCACGGCATAACTGGGCGAACTCATGAATTTTCAGGGTCGTGGTGTGGCGTTCAAAGTGCTCGCGAGTATCCGGCTCGGTGATAAATCCCGAAACGCTATCGTAAAAACCGTCCTCGGCCTCCCGCGCCTCAAAGTTGCCCAGGGCAGCCTTGAGCAAGGAGAACGTCTTGACCCTGGAACCGCCGGTTTTTTTGCCAAAGGCGTCTTCAACCGGAACATACAGGCGCAACCAGGTTTGATTGACGTCCAGCGCATAACCGGCAGCCTTTAATGCCGCTTCCAATAACGGCTGGGCGAATGCTTCCAGCGCCTGGACTTTGCTTAGGGATTTCTCCAGCTCATTCAGGGAGTGGCAACGGCTCTCCAACAGCGTCTTGAGCTGATCCTTCTGCGATTGAGACGTGGCGTCGTACCAAGAGGGGATATTCGCGGGGGTCTGTTTGAGGGCCTGGCGCCGCTCAGGTGAACTGCTGACCAGGCAGGACGGGATCGCCTGTTTGATTAATTCGTAGTGTTGTCCCTGTTCACCGGGCGGGAGCGTGGAGGGGCCAATAACCTGAAGTTCGAGCATGGGATGACAACCTTGTGGTGAGAAAGATTGTCATCCTATGCAGTGCGTTTTTTTGCTGGAGCTAACTATTTAGCAAGCTCGAAAACTCATCGGGTCAGCTCGTTCAGAAGTGCTCACGGGGGTCGAAAGCGGCCTTTTCAGCCAGCGCCTGCCACAATGCCTTGACCTCATCGTCTGCAGCCTTAGGCATCACAGCCTTGAGCTGGATAAACAGATAACCGCGTTGCCCGGCCTTGTTCAACAAGCCATGGCCCTTTGCGCGCATGCGTTGGCCGTTCTGGCTGCCGGCCGGCACCTTGAGGTTAATCTTGCCGGTAAGGGTCGGCACTGCGACTTCCGCGCCCAACGCCAGCTCCCACGGGGCCAGCGGCAGGTTGATGATCAGGTTTTCGCCATCCACCTCGAACTTGGCGTGCGGCGCAAACTTGATGATCAGGTACAGGTCGCCATTGGCACCACCGCCCACACCCGGTGCGCCCTGGCCCTTGAGGCGGATGCGCTCGCCATCGGCCACACCGGCCGGAATCTTCACATTCAGGCTCTTGACGGTATTGCTGACATGCCGGCCAGACGCATCGTATTGCGGCACCTGGAAGCTGATCTGCTTGGACTCGGTGGACAGCGTTTCCTCAAGGGAAACGCTCAGTTGCATCTCCACATCCTGGCCCTTGCGCCCGGTAGGACGGCGCTGGCCGCCGCCAAAGGCGTCGCCGCGCGCGCCGAAGATCGAGCTGAAGAAGTCCGAGAAGTCGCCCGTGTCCTGGCCACCGCCATAACCACCACGGCTCTGCCAGCCCGGTGGCCCCTGGAACGGCTGGCCATGTTGGCCGTATTTACGCAGCTCATCGTACTCGGCGCGTTTGTCGGCGCTTTTGAGCGCCTCATAGGCTTCGGACGCGTCCTTGAATTTCTCTTCGGCGTCCTTTTCCTTGCTCACGTCCGGGTGATACTTGCGTGCGAGCTTGCGATAGGCGGCCTTGATTTCCTTGTCATCGGCGCTCGGCTCGACACCCAGAATCTTGTAATAGTCTTTGAAATCCATCGGCAGTTCACCATCCTTAATCGAGATCGCACAGCCCGGGGCACAACGTGCGCTGCTTTGCACCTGTTGAGTGGTGTGGCCTGGGGGTGCGTCAAAGTGTTATCGGCGCTAGCCGTATGCAACAGATGTGGGGGCAAATACCCAACTTTCAAGCACGATTTAGCGGATAGTCGGCCTACGCATCTGCGCGCGAGTGACATACACTGCGCGGCCGTTTTTTTAACCGGAACCTGGAAGACATGAACAACACATCCCCAGCCCGTGCCTGCGGCATCGACTTCGGCACGTCCAACTCCACCGTCGGCTGGATCCGCCCCGGCGAGGAGACGCTTATCGCGCTGGAGGACGACAAGATCACCCTGCCGTCGGTGGTGTTCTTCAACTTCGAGGAGCGCCGCCCGGTGTACGGTCGCCTGGCGCTGCACGAATACCTGGAAAACTACGAAGGCCGGCTGATGCGCTCGCTCAAGAGCCTGCTGGGTTCCAAGCTGATCAAGCACGACACCAGCGTGCTCGGCACGGCCATGCCGTTCACCGACCTGCTGGCGCTGTTTATCGGCCAGCTCAAGAGCCGCGCTGAAGCCAACGCCGGTCGCGAGTTCGAAGAAGTGGTGCTGGGCCGCCCGGTGTTCTTCGTCGATGACGACCCGATGGCCGACCAGGAAGCCGAAAACACCCTGGTGGACGTAGCGCGCAAGATCGGCTTCAAGGACATCTCGTTCCAGTACGAGCCGATTGCGGCCGCGTTTGACTATGAGTCCACCATCGAGAAAGAAGAACTGGTGCTGATCGTCGACATCGGCGGCGGTACGTCTGACTTCTCGCTGGTGCGCCTGTCGCCGGACCGTCGTCACAACGACAACCGCCAAAGCGACATCCTCGCCACCGGCGGCGTGCACATCGGCGGTACCGACTTCGACAAACAGCTGAGCCTGCAAGGCATGATGCCGCTGTTCGGCTATGGCAGCCGCATGAAAAGCGGCGCCTACATGCCCACCAGCCACCACATGAACCTGGCCACCTGGCACACCATCAACTCGGTGTACTCGCAAAAATCCCAGCTGGCCTTGGGCAGCATGCGCTACGACATCGAAGACACCGGCGGCATCGACCGCTTGTTCAAGCTGATCGAACAGCGTGCCGGGCACTGGCTGGCCATGGAAGTGGAAGAAACCAAGATCCAGCTGACCCACGAAGACAGCCGCCACGTGGCCCTGGACCGCATCGAAAAACGCCTGAGCGTCGACCTGAGCCGGGCATTGTTCGAGTCGTCCATCGACGCGTTGCTGGAGCGTGTGCGCAACAGCGTCACGCAACTGCTTAACGATGCCTCGGTGAGCGTGGCCCAGGTGGACACGGTGTTCTTCACCGGCGGCTCCAGCGGCATTCCGGCACTGCGCCACAGCATCTCGGCGATGCTGCCGAATGCGCGGCATGTGGAAGGCAATATCTTCGGCAGTATCGGCAGCGGTCTGGCGATTGAGGCGAGCAAGCGTTACGGCGCAATGGAGTAGATCGTTCCCACGCTCCGCGTGGGAATGCATCCTGTGACGCTCCGCGTCACGACTTCAAGAGCGGACGCAGAGCGTCCAGGGCGGCATTCCCACGCAGAGCGTGGGAACGAGCTAACGGGCCAGTTAAACCATCCCCGCCAGCTTCAACTCACTCTTCAAATACGCATAATAAATCGGCCCCGCCACCACACCCGGCAGGCCGAATGCGGCTTCAAACACCAACATCGCCAGGAGCAATTCCCAGGATTTGGCACTGATCTGCCCGCCGACAATGCGCGCGTTGAGGAAGTACTCGACCTTGTGGATCACGATCAGATATCCCAACGCCGCCACCGCCACCCAGATCGACAGCGACAGCGCGACGATGGTGATCAGGGTGTTGGAGATCAGGTTGCCGATCACCGGCAGCAGGCCGACCAGGAAGGTCAGCACGATCAGGGTTTTGGTCAAAGGCAGGTGAATGCCGCAGAGCGGCAACACAACCGCGAGAAAAATCGCAGTGAAGGCCGTATTGAGCGCGGCAATCTTGATCTGGGCGAAGACGATATTGCGAAACGCCTGGACCAACAGGTGCAGGCGGTCGAACAGCGCGGCCGCCAGGGGTTTGCGTTTGGTCAGGTCGGGCACTCGCTGCAGGGCGATAATGGCGCCGAGCACCATGCCGATCAGCAGGGTGACGAACATGTGGGCGGCGTCTTTGCCGACCAGTTGCAGCTCACTCAGGTGTTTGCTCAGCCAATCGCCGATGGCCACGCGGAATTCGGCGGCACTGGCGGGCAGGTAGGCGTCGACGAACGGCGGCAGTTGCCCGCGCGCGCGGTCGACCACGCCCATGAATTTGTCCAGGGAAGCCCCGGGGTTTTCCGCTTCGTGGAGCAGAAAACTGATGGCGCCGGCAAAGATCAGGGTCAACACGCTGACGATCAAGGTGCCCAGCAACGCTACTGCCAGCCAACGCGCACGCCGGCCTTCAATCAGTCGCTGCAACTGCGGGGTAAGCATGTTGACCAGTTCATAAACCAGCAGGCCGGCCAGCAAGCTCGGCAACAGCTTGAGCGGCAGGACCAGCAATAGCCCGCCGAAAATGATGACGCAACTGACCAGCAACAACACGTGACGCTGAGAAAACGTTGGCATACAGCCTCAAAACGAACGGCGTTAAAGGATGGGCAGTCTGCCAGCCTTGAGGGAATCAAGCGAGAGGTCTGAATTGTGAACACCGTCAGTGTGGGAGCTGGCTTGCAGTGGCGAGGGAGCTGGCTCCCGTTCGACAGCGCAGCTGGAGCCCGCTTTTTTGGGGGCGCTTCGCACCCCAGCGCAAGCAAGCTTGCTCGCCACAGCAAGCCCGACTCCCACATGGGATCTATGTTGTTAGCTGCCTTTGAGGCAGGTGCTCATAAAGGTTTTACGCGCATCGCCAGCCAACGCCTTGGTTTTCGCCGAGGCATTGCAGTCTTTCATTTTCTGCTGCTGTGGGGTCAGGGTCTTGGCATCGTTGGCAGCTGGCGCCGACAGGCAGGTCTTCATAAAGGCCTTGCGGTCATCACCTTTGAGCGTCTTGGTGGTCGCTTGTGCATTGCAGGTGGTCATTTTATTTTGCTGGGCTGTGGCAGCGAAGCCTTGGGAACACAGCAGCAGGCCCATCATCAACAACGGAATACGCAGCATCTTCATGGAGTTTTCTCCCTGTTACCGCACCAAAGGGGCACGGCCTACGCAGCAGTGTAGTCAAAACCTGTTACATCTTCAGCGTCCGCGAATATTCGACCGTCGGTACTGCTCCGGGGTGCAGCCGGCGTGACGCTGGAACATGGCGATAAACGCCGAGGCCGTGCTGTAACCCAAGTCAAAGGCTACATGTTGCACGCTGCGGTCGCTGTCCAGGGCTTCGATGGCGGCAAGATAGCGCAGGCGCTGGCGCCATTCGCCGAAGCTGATGCCCAGCTCGCGCACAAATTGGCGTGCCAAGGTGCGCTCACTCACATGCACCTGCTCCGCCCACTGCGCCAGCGGGCGATTGTCGCCAGGGTCGGCCTGCATGCCTTCGAGCACGCCGAGCAGCCCGGGGTGGCGCGCGTAAGGCAGAAAGCAATCATGCATCGGCGCCTGTTTGAGCTGGTCCACCAGCACCTGGGCCAGGCGTATATCGGCCTCACTCTGAGGAACATTGACGTCACGCTGGGCAAAATCGCTGAGGATGGCCTTGAGAATGTCACTGATCGCCAAGGTGCACGGCGCCTGCGGGAGTTGCGCGCACAATGCCGGGGCCAGGCCCACGGAGCGATACACAATCGCCTGGGCGTTGTAGGAGCTGTGCTCGGTATTGGGTGGGATCCACACCGCGTACTGCGGAGGCGACATAAAGCGGCTGCCGGCCACCTCCATGCGCATCACGCCATTGGCCGAATAGTCCAGCGAGCCCCAGCCATGCCGGTGCGGCGTGCACTCGGTGTCGGGCGCAAATTCGGAGTAGCGGAAGTAGACCGGACTCGGCAGGCTGCGAAAATCCGCGAGGCGTACGGTGTGTCTGGCCATATTGTCTGGATACAAAGGTCGGTTGTCTGGATCGCAGTATAGGCTTCTATCCAGACAGGGGGATAATCGCGGCTCATCAACACACCTGGTTTCTTTCGATGCAATACGCGTACCCCCTGCTGGCCATCTTTATCTGGGCCGGCAACACCGTGGTCAACAAACTGGCCGTGGGCTCGATCTTCCCCGCCGAAATCGGCTTTTACCGCTGGTTGCTGGCGGCGTTGCTGTTTACCCCATTCATGCTCAAGCCGGTGCTGGCCAACTGGGCGCTGATCCGCCCGAACCTGGGCAAGATCTTCATCCTCGGCGTGCTGGGCATGGCGGTGTATCAAAGCCTGGCCTATTACGCCGCGACGCTGACCAGTGCCACCAACATGGGCATCATCCTGTCGCTGATGCCGTTGATGTCGCTGACCGCTGCCATCATCAGCCTCGGCCAACGCCTCACCTTCGGCGCGCTGACCGGCGCAGTGCTGTCGTTCGCAGGCGTTGTGGTAGTGGTATCAGCCGGCAGCCTCGGCGCGTTACTGCAACACGGGCTCAACCTGGGTGACGCCATGATGCTGTTCGCCACCCTGGCCTACGCGGTCTACAGCACCCTGCTGAAAAAATGGCAGCTGCGCCTGCCGCCGCTGGTGTTGCTGTATTTGCAGATACTGGTGGCGGTGGTGGTGCTGTTTCCGCTGTTCCTGTTCTCGGCCAAGGCCGGCTTGGGCTGGGCGAATATCCCACTGGTGCTGTACGCGTGCCTGCTGGCGTCGATGCTGGCGCCACTGGCGTGGATGCACTCGGTGAAACACCTGGGGCCAAGCCGCACCACACTGTTTTTCAACTTGCTGCCGTTGATTACCGCATTGATTGCGGCGGTGGTGCTGAAGGAAAAACTGGCGATGTATCACTTGGTCGGCGGTTTGCTGACCTTGGGTGGGGTGATTTTGTCGGAGCGTTGGATTACGCCGGTGCGCCGTGAGGTTGGCGTCGCCTGACAGATCGCTATCGCAGGCAAGCCAGCTCCCACATTCGACCGGGTTCCAACTTTGGAATGGGGCCAACTGTGGGAGCTGGCTTGCCTGCGATGAACGATAACCCGGTCTCCCGGTTAAACCCCCGCCGCCTTCAGCCGCCGCGCATGCTCGACAAACAACCGAATCGGCTCCGCACCTTTGCCCACCAACCCCATGGATTGGTTGACGATATCGAAGTGATCCAGGGCGTAGTCATCGCCGATGACCGTGCCCAGGTGCGAACTGTAGCGCCCGACCATGCCGTCACACTGGCCCTTCTCGCGCACAAAGCTGCGGGCGAACAACCGGCAACTGCGATTCGTGCCGTCCAGCAGGTTGCGCCCACGATCGGTCTTGCCCGGCTGCAAGGTGCCGGACCACGAGTAATAACGCACGCCATTGACCACTTCGGCGCCCTGCCCGCCCCAGGTAGCGGGCAGCCCTTGAGGATACTGGCGGTTAAACAACGCCACACCGGCACTGGTCAGCGAATGGTGCGAAGCCTCTAGATCGGCCTTGAAGCGCGGGCCGCGATAGCCGGTTTCCAGCAGGCCCATCCACCAGGCGACCAGATGAAACACCGCGCTCATCAGCCTGCCTTTCACGCTGTCAGCCGGGTAATGGGCGTGGATATGGTCCGCCAGCTCCGAGCCATGGTTGGGGCCAGCCACCGACGTCACTGACGCCACCCACTCCGGGCGCCTGGCAGCGGCATAACGCGCGGTGAGCGCGCCCTGGCTATGGCCGATCAGGTTGACCTTGTCGGCGCCGGTCTCGCGACGAATCTGCGCAATGTGTACCAGCAACTGCTCGCCACGCACCTCGCTGGAATCCAGCGGCGCCACCTGAATCGCAAACACCTGCGCCCCACCCGCCCGCAGCGCCGGGACAATCCCGTACCAGTAAGGGAAAAAGCCTACGCGCACAAAGCCCAGCATGCCGGGTACCAGCACCAGGGGGTAACGCGTGGCGAGGGAATCGGGCATAGGGCGAACATCCTGGTAGGGGAAGCGATAACGCCATCCTAGACCAACCGACATGACTGCCCCATGACCGCGCCATTAGAAATGCCCGGCCAGATCGTGCAACTGGCGCTCGGCCTCTTCACAGGCGCGCAGGAACACACTTTTGTCCGATTCCTCACCCTCGGCGGCAATCACCTGAATGTCGTCGATACCGATGTAGACCAGCACTGTGCGCAGGTGCGGGTCAGCGTGGTTCATCGCCTCGTTCTCGCCACCTGGGCCAAACCCATTGCCGCCTCGGCTGGTGATGATCAACGCGCGCTTGCCCTTGAGCAACGCCTGGTATTGCGCGTTGCCGTGGCTATCCAAGGTGATATCGAAGGTGAGGCCCATGCGCACAATCTGATCGATCCAGGCCTTGAGGCCGCTGGGTACGCCGAAGTTGTACAGCGGCATGGAGATGACCAGCAGCTCATGTTCGATCAGTTCGCCAACCAGTTGATCGCTCAGTTGCAGATCGGCCTTCATCACCTTCGGCAATGATTGCGGCTCAGGGTAGAAATTGGCCGCCACAAAGGCTTCGCTGACATGGGGAATGGCTGCGCGGCCGACTTCGCGGCGGGTCAGTTGGGCGCCGGGGTTGGCGGCTTGCCAGGCCTCCAGAAACGACTCGGCCAGACGCCGCGAGTGCGAACGTTCGCCACGCGGACTGGCATGAACAACAAGCATTTTTTTCATCTGTTAAGCCCTTCACGGAGTAGACTCAAGCAACCTGGATGGTCACCCTTTCTGCCATTCAATCTAGAGCTGTGGGTGCTCACCGACAAATGAGCAATAGTTAATCCGGATGAACTCAATTCATCCATGGAGTTGAGATGTTTGCCTCGCTGCCGCTTACTGCCCTGCGCACTTTTGAATCCGCATCGCGCCTGCTGAGTTTCAAGGCGGCGGCTGAGGAACTGTCGGTGACCCCCACGGCGGTGTCGCATCAGATTCGCTCGCTGGAAACCTGGCTGGGCGTGCCGTTGTTCGAGCGCCTGCCGCGCCGGGTGCGCCTGACCGACAGCGGCGAGCGGCTGTTTCGCAGTCTGCATGGCGCATTGCTGGAGGTGGCCCAGAGCCTCGACACCTTGCGCCCACAACGCAGCACCGGGCACCTCACCGTCTCGACCACGCCCGCCTTTGCAGCGTTATGGCTGGTGCCACGGCTGGGGCGTTTCTACGCCGCTCATCCGGATATCAACCTGCGCCTGGACACCCAATGTGAGGTGGTCGACCTGCAACAGGACGCCAGCGTCGACCTGGTGATTCGCTACAGCCTGGGCGATTACCCCCATCTGTACGGCCAATGTTTGTTCGACGAGTGTTTTGCGGTGTACGGCTCGCCCGAGCAGGTCGCGCGCGCCAGTACCCAGGTACCGACCCTTATCAGTGTGCGCTGGCACAACTCCGAACTGTACGCCCTGGGCTGGCAAGCCTGGTGTGACAAAGCAGGTGAAGCTTGGCTTGGCCTGGGTCCGTTGCGCGAATACGACGAGGAACACTACGCACTGCAGGCGGCGATTGCTGGGCAGGGATTGGTGCTGGCGAGCAATATCCTGGTGTCCGAAAGCGTTGCCAGCGGTCTGCTGGTGCCCTATCGGCCGCAGGTCAGTGTGGGCGGTGCCGGCTATAGCGCGCTCTGTGTGCCGGGCCGTGAGCGGCATCCGCCGGTGCGGGCATTTTTCCAGTGGGTGCGGGAGGAAGCCAGGCTGTCCGGTCAGGCGGTGTGAAATCCGATAAAACTTTTTGCGCTGCCCGGGACTCACAACTTGGAGTGATCACGCCGACAGAGCGTGGCGCAAAACCGGATTAGCACCAGGAGATTGAGATGACCCAAGCAAACTTGACCGACGTTGCAACCCTGCGCAGCCGCGCCCGCCAGCACGTCGAGAACGGTGCCGTGACCGAAGGCTACGACGCCGACCGTGAGGAAATTATTCGCCTGCTCAATGAGTCGCTGGCCACTGAACTGGTCTGCGTGTTGCGCTACAAGCGTCACTACTTCATGGCCAGCGGCCTGAAAGCCAGTGTCGCGGCCGATGAGTTCCTGGAGCACGCCACCCAGGAAGCCGAACACGCCGACAAACTGGCCGAACGCATCGTGCAGTTGGGCGGTGAGCCGGAGTTCAACCCCGACCTGCTGTCGAAGAACTCCCACGCCCAATACGTGGCCGGCAATACCCTGAAGGAAATGGTCTACGAAGACCTGGTGGCCGAACGGATCGCGGTGGACAGCTATCGCGAAATCATCCAGTACATCGGTGATAAAGACCCGACTACACGTCGAATCTTCGAAGATATCCTGGCCCAGGAAGAAGAACACGCCGATGACATGGCGGATATTCTGCAGGACCTGTAACGCGCTTCACCGCTGAACCCCATGTGGGAGCGGGCTTGCCCGCGATAGCAATCCAACAGTCAGTGCCTGTATCGACTGTTACACCGCTATCGCAGGCAAGCCAGCTCCCACATTTTTTTGCGCCGGGTCCTTCAGCTACTTGACAGTCTTGGGCGCCTTGCCTTCCTTCATCTGTTGCAGCAACGGTGCGCACTGGTTGGGCTCGTCACCGCTCGGAGCGACCAACGCCAGCAACCCGGCAGCCGGGCCGGCGATCACACCCAGCGCGACCATGCCGGCACCCCGCAACATCAGCGGCACGGCCTTTACACCCGCATTAGGCTTGATAAACGGGCCATTGACGTACAACGGTGAACGCAGGGAGAACAAGCGAAAGCCCTTGGACTCTGGCGTGATGGTCAAGTCCAACTGCTCGGTCGCCATGTTCGCCGTGCCATCGATATAGATAATCGCGTTCTCGGTATCGAACACAAACAGCCGCGTCGTCGCCAAACCCGTCTTGATGCCAAAGTCTGCCGCCGCGCAGTTGATCTTCACTTCCTTGTCGCCAAACAAGCGGCCGACCACGTAGTTGCCCACGTTGAGCCCGGCAATTTCCATCAGGCCGCGGCTGATGGCGCCGTCATTGATCAGCATTTTCAGGTCACCGTTGGAGGTGCCCAACAAGGCCGCCACGGAGTTGCCGCGCCCGGAAATATCAGCATCGCCGTTGAGCTCACCAAAGCTGGTTTTCATCGGTTCGAACGTCGGGAACAACTGTTTGAGCTTGAAGTTGCGTGCAGTCAACCTGGCACGGCCTTCCATTGGCGTGATCCGCCCGTTCAAGCGAATCTGCGCATCCAGCTTGCCACCCGCCACGCCAAAGCGCAGGGGTTGCAGGCTCAGCTCGCCATCGTTGAGAACCAAGTGGGTGTAGAGGTCGGTGAACGGCAAGTCGGCGCTGTGCACGATACGTTTGCCGGTGAATTCCACGTCGGCGTCCATGTCGCGCCAGCGCTCGGTGCGGAACTCTTCCACCGGCAGCACTTTGGTCGCCGGTTGCTTGCTCTCGCCACCACGGGCCTTTTGCTTGGCGTTGGAGTCGGCACCGATCAACGGTGCAAGGTCGGTCATCAGCAGTTGGTTGGACACCAGCGTACCGCTGAGCTTGGGGCGTGGCTGGCTGGCGACGTAGCTGAGGTTGCCGTGGATATCACTGTTGCCGATCTTGCCGTTGAAGTTTTCATAGGTGAATGACGCGCCGCTGGCCTCATGCAGCTTGGCGATCAGATGGCCGTCGGTGGAATAGGCCGGAGAATCGGGCAGCGTCACGCCGGTCAGCGGGTAAAGGTTGCCCAGGCTACTACCGGACAGTTTCAACCGCAGGTCCAGGGCGCCAAGGTTCAGCGGATCGGTCAGGGTGCCGGCCAGTGCGATGCTGGTGTCGGCGATTTTCACTTGAGCTTGCAGCGGGAACGGCTTGGCCGCGTCCTGCAAGGCCAACAGCCCGCCTATCTTGCCGGTGCCGTCGAGTTTCTGGCCGTGGTACTGGCCTTTGACCTTGAGGCCGAATGCGTAGTCCTGCGGCGCCGAGCCTTTTTCCAGGGCCTTCTTGGCATCCGCGTCGCCGACGATTTCACCGAAGGGAATCGGCTTGCCAAGCAGGTCGATGATCACATCCAACTGGGTCTTGAGGGTTTGGTCGTCGAGGGTCACGTGGCCCTTGTCGAAACCGATGGAGCCGATGTCCACCACCCAGCTGGAGGGCTCGGCGTTGGAGTCTTTGGGGTCGAACTTGAAGGTCCAGTTGGCGCGACCGTCAGCCAGGCGCTGCAAGTCGGCGCTTGGCTCGGTGAGGTCGATACGCGGGATCACCACGCGCTGAGCCAACAGCGCCAGGGGCGAGATGCGCAGCTCAACGCGTTTGAGCGTGACCATCTGCGGTTTTTTTGACCAGTCCGGGTTGCCCAGGGTCAGGTCTTCGGCAATCACGTGCGGCCACGGCACCCAGGCACGCCAACCGCCTTCATCGGCCTCGCGCGCCCACACCACGGCGAGGTTGCCATTAATGGCAAACGGGCGATGCAATTCTTCGGAGACCTTGGCATTGAGCGGCGGCTTGATGCGGTTCCAATCAAAGAACACCAGCACCAAGACCACGATAGCGATTAACACAGCGAAGCTGGCGCAGCTCCAAACCACGATTTTACGAGTGCGCGTCATTGCACAGGACTCCTCAACACAGATAGCAAAACTAAAGCTTATAAGGCTACGACTGGCAAACCGCCGGGGGGTTTAACCCGATCAGCGATTTAGTCGCAAAAAGCCACATTCCTGATCGACCAGACAGTTTTCATCATCGACAGCGCACCATTGTTACCCAGGTTCGTGTCGAAAATACCCACCACGGTGCAAAAGCGCGGGCTTGAGAGGCGCGTTCTAGAGCCTCTGCGGGGAACAATCAATTCTGTTGATTATTACCATTGTGTTTATGAACTTTTATATCGACTTCTCGAGAGTAACATTAGCCCTGTACCCACTTTATCGCCCTCCCAAGGAGCAACCCATCATGAAACGCCAAATACTCGCTACTGTTCTGCTGTCGGTCCTGGCTTCGAGCGCATTTGCCCTTCCAGCCGCTGAACAAGCTACCCCACAGAACAAAGCTCAAGCCGTTCAGTCGAGCCAGACCCTGGCCCGCAGCGGTTCGCAAGAAGACGAAAACCGTGACTACGCCAAAGGCGCCGTTGCTGAAAACGGTCGCAACCGCCTGGAAGAGAAAGGCCTGGTAGAAGGTGGCGCTGAACAAGCCAACAAACGTGCTTACACCGAAGGCGTTGCTGAAGGTGGCCGTGATCGTCTGGAACAAAAAGGCCTGGTAGAAGGCGGTGCTGAGCAAGCCCACAAACGCGCTTACACCGAAGGCGTTGTTGAAGGCGGTGCTGACCGTCTGCAAGAACTGCATCAAGCACAGAGCTAACCCCGTGGTGGCCGAGAAAAAAGCCCGATCTGAAGATCGGGCTTTTGCTTTTATCTGATGCTTATCTGAACTGCATCACACCCCAACACCCCGCCAAGTTCGACGTAGCTGAAGCTGTTTTGCTAGAGTGCGTCGCTGTACTTGCCGACAAAGCCCGCCCGCCGATGCTGCCCCGCGCCGAACAGAAGCAACAGACCCGCCTCGCCTTGATGGACGCAGCCCGCCATCTGATGGAGTGTGGCCGTGGGTTCGGCAGCCTGAGCCTGCGCGAAGTGGCCAAGACCGCCGGGATTGTGCCGACCGGGTTCTATCGTCACTTTGAGGATATGGACCAGCTGGGGCTCGTGCTGGTCAGTGAAGTCGGCCAGACCTTCCGCGCCACCATTCGCCTGGTCCGTCACAACGAGTTCGTGATGGGCGGCATCATTGATGCCTCCGTGCGGATCTTTCTGGACGTGGTTTCAGCCAACCGTTCACAATTCCTGTTCCTGGCCCGCGAGCAATACGGTGGCTGCCTGGCCGTGCGCCAAGCCATCGGGGCGCTGCGTGAAGACATCACCAGCGACTTGGCTGCCGACCTTACGTTGATGCCCAAGCTCCAGCACCTGGATGCCGACGGCTTACATGTGATGGCCGACCTGATCGTCAAGAGTGTGTTCGCCACCCTGCCCGACATCATCGACCCACCGGCCCAGGCCCTGCCTGCCCACCTTACGCCCCAGGCGAAAATCACCCAGCAACTGCGCTTTATCTTTATCGGCCTCAAGCATTGGCAAGGGCTGGGCAGCACCGAATAAGCCCGGTCAGCCCGCAGTGTGGAAGCGCTTGGCGGTGGTGTAGTGCTTTTTCCAGTAGCTGTTGCTCAATGAATCGATACGCACGCGTTTGCCGGTGCTGGGCGAGTGGATGAATTTGCCCTTGCCGATATAAAGGCCGACATGGCTGACCTGTCCGCGCCCATTGCCTTTGAAAAATACCGCGTCGCCGGGCTTGAGCGCCTCGCGCTGAACAGTCGCGGCGCTTGATCGATGCATTTCTGTGGTGGTGCGCGGAAGGCGGATATTGGCTTCGGTCTTGAACAGGTAGACCAGGAAGCTGCTGCAATCAAACCCCTGGTTAACCTTGGTACCGCCGCTTTTATAGGGCGTTCCTAGCAGCTCATGGGCACGATCGATCACGTTGTCGATGGTGGCGGAAGGTTCAAAGGCCACAGGCGCTTTTAAATTGGCCGAGGCCGGTATGACGGCGCAGGACAAGCTGAGAATAAGTGAAACCAAAAATACTTTGAACATGCTCGGCGTCGCAGTGGATTAAACACGGCGCACATCGTAATGAAACAGCGCGTAACTTTTTGAACGGCAAATCCTTCAATCACGTAGGACAAATCCAAGAAAAATCCAGTGCGAAACAGATGAAGGAAATTTCATCCTTCACGCAACGGTTCTCAACGAAAAGCGCCCCCATCCAGTGCTATAAATCCAATAGCGCACCAATTTGAAGCGCGACAGCCATTGGCTGACGCCCTATTCGGTGGCATGTCCGTGCTTGCCTACAGGGATTTCCCGCCCATACACACGGTTGGCAAGCCCCTTGCTCTAGCTCATTTATCGCTCATAGCTGGAAGCCTCCTGATGCTGGTGATCCACCGCCGAATCGCCCCCCAAGCCCTCTGGGCCGCCGAACTGCTGCTGAACTTCGAAGCCCGCAGCAAAAGCCGCCTGCGCTGTTTCAGTGCCGACGGCGAAGACGTCGGCCTGTTTCTGGAGCGTGGCCAGCCGCCGCTGCACGATGGCGAATGCCTGCAAGCGGAAGACGGGCGCGTGGTACGCGTGGTCGCCCGCCCTGAACAGCTGCTGCACGTGACCTGCAGCAACGCCTTTGAACTGACCCGCGCGGCGTATCACCTCGGCAACCGCCATGTGGCCTTGCAAGTCGGCGACGGCTGGCTGCGCCTGCTCGATGACTACGTACTCAAAGCCATGCTCGAACAGCTCGGCGCCACCACGCAAACCCTCGAGGCTCCGTTCCAGCCGGAACACGGTGCCTATGGCGGTGGCCATCATCATTCGCGTCATGGCGATGAAGACTTCAATTACCCGCCCAAACTGCACCAGTTCGGCGTGCGTCTATGAACCCAGCCTGGGCGCTGTTGCGTCTGGCCAGTCCGCAATTGCCGATTGGTGGCTACAGCTATTCCCAAGGCCTGGAGATGGCGGTGGAGAACGGCCGCGTCAATGATGCAGCCAGTGCCCGGCGCTGGATCAGCGACCAGTTGCTGCTCAACCTCGCCCGTTTTGAAGCGCCGCTGTTGCTCGCCCATTGCCGCGCCGCCGCCGAACAGGATTGGCCGCATTTGGCGCAGCTGTGCGAAGAGCACCGCGCCAGCCGCGAGACCCGCGAGCTGTATCAGGAAAGTCGCCAGATGGGCTATTCCCTGCAACAGCTGCTCAACGGTTTACCGGAGCTGGACGACGCCGCGCGCCACTTTCTGGCCCAACGTGATGAACCGCACCTGGCCTTGGGCTGGGCCTTGGCCGCCCGCGCCTGGCACATCAGCCCTGATGACGCACTGGCCGCGTGGCTGTGGAGCTGGCTGGAAAACCAATTGGCGGTGCTGATGAAAACCCTGCCGCTGGGCCAGCAAGCCGCCCAACGCCTGACCAGCCAATTGCTGCCCCTGTTGCAACAAGCCCAGCAGGACGCGGCACGCATCGACCCTCCCCATTTCGGCAGCGCCGCGTTCGGCCTGTCCCTGGCGTGTATGGCCCATGAGCGCCAATACAGCCGCCTGTTCCGTTCCTAGGAGACCTACATGAACACACAACCTTTGCGTGTCGGCATCGGCGGCCCAGTGGGCTCCGGCAAGACCGCCCTGACCCTGGCGCTGTGCCTGGCGCTGCGCGACCGCTACAACCTGGCGGTGGTCACCAACGATATCTACACCCGCGAAGACGCGGATTTTCTGGTGCGCAACCAGGCACTGGCGCCCGAGCGCATCATCGGCGTGGAAACCGGCGGCTGCCCGCACACGGCGATTCGTGAAGATGCCTCGATCAACCTCGAAGCGGTGGACCAACTCAACCGCCGCTTCCCCGGCCTGGACCTGATCCTGGTGGAGTCTGGCGGCGACAACTTGTCGGCCACGTTCAGCCCGGAACTCTCGGACCTGACCATCTACGTGATCGATGTGTCTGCCGGTGACAAGCTGCCGCGCAAGGGTGGGCCCGGTATTTGCAAATCCGACTTGCTGGTCATCAACAAGATCGACCTGGCGCCCCTGGTCGGCGCCTCGCTGGAACTGATGAACAGCGACACCACACGCATGCGCAACGGTAAGCCCTTTGTGTTCAGCAACCAGAAAACCGGCATCGGCCTGGATGAAATCGTCGCCTTTATCGAACGTCAGGGTTTGCTGACTGCAGCCTGATCACACCCCCAAAAGGAGCCTGTATGGGACTCAACAAAATTCTTGCAACCGCCGCCCTGCTGCTGGCACCGGCCCTTGCCTTCGCTCACCCCGGGCATGGCGATAATGGTCTGGTGGCCGGTATCAGCCACCCATTGGGCGGTATTGATCATTTACTGGCCATGGTCGCGGTCGGGTTGTGGGCCGCGCAGCAACAAGGCAAGGCGCGCTGGGCACTGCCTTGCGCGTTTGTCGGCGCCATGCTGGTGGGCGGCCTGCTCGGCTTTGAAGGCCTGGAACTGCCGGCGCTGGAAAGCGGGATTGCTGCCTCGGTACTGGCGCTGGGCTTGGCGGTAGCGCTGGCAGTGCGGCCTCCGTTGTTTGTGGCGGTGGCGGCGACGGCGTTGTTTGCGCTGTTCCACGGTGTGGCGCACGGCCTGGAGCTGCCGGACATGTCCAGCCCGTGGGCGTATGCGGCCGGCTTTGTGGCCGCGACGGCAGCGCTGCATGCTGCCGGGTATGCGGTGGTGCGTTTCCTGCCGGCTGCTGCGGCGCCGCTGGTACGGGTTGCCGGGGCAGCTTCGGCGGCAACCGGGGTTTGGTTGCTGGCGGGCTGATTTGCGCCGCTGCTGAGGCCCCCATCGCAGGCAAGCCAGCTCCCACCTTTGACTGTGTTCACAGATCCAAAGGTGGGAGCTGGCTTGCCTGCGATGGCGGTGGCACAAACACCACAGAACTCAAGCCTGCTACCATGCGCGCCTACACCTCTGCCGTGACGACGCCAGCCGATGCCCATCGCTTCCCAACCTTCCTTGAATGCCGTGCTCACGCACTTCCACACCCTGATCGTGCCGCTGTGGCAAGGCCCGGGCTGGAACGCCGACTTGGCGCTGCCCTACGAGGCGCTGGGCGCCGATCACCAGCCATTGCCCCCGCAACGCTACCGCGCCATGGCCTGCGCCCGGCAGTTGTACCTGTTCGCCAGCCTGATCGGCGAGCCGGGTGCAGCGTTTGCCGAAGAGCGTGCAGCGGCGCTGTTTCGTTCGCTGCAACGGCATTTTCATGATGCCGAACACGGCGGTTGGTTTTACAGCATCGACGCCCACGGCAAACCGCTGGACAAGCGCAAAGACCTCTACACCCACGCCTTCATCATCTTCGCCTGCGCCCACTATTGGGCCAAAGTACGCGAGCCGTTGGTGGAGTCGGTACTCGATGCGGCCCTGGCCGTGGTCGCCGAACGTTTCGCCACCGGCGACGGCCTGTACGAAGCCGTATTGGAGCGCAACTGGTCATCGCTCAAGTCCGGCCCACTGCAAAACCCACTGATGCACCTGGCCGAAGGTTTCCTCGCCACCCTGGCCGTGCGTGAAGACGCGATCACCCAGGATGCGTTGCTGGACCTCGCCACCGCCCTGCAGAAGCGCTTCATCGACCGCCAGCACGGCGTGATGATGGAAAAACCGCTGGGCGCTGTGGATAACTGGTTTGAGCCGGGACACCAGTTCGAGTGGTTCTTTTTGCTCGACTCTTCAGAGGTACTGCGCGGCACACCCTTGCATGCCTCGCTGACGCGGGCATTTGCCTATGCAGAGCTTAAGGGTGTGGATAAGTTAAGTGGCGCGGTCAGCGGCATGCTCGCGCTGGATGGCAGCGTGCGCGACGGCACGCAACGGATATGGGCACAGGCTGAATACCTGCGGGCGCTGACCTTGCGGCCGGGCAGTGAGGCGGTGTTGCAACGCCAATTGCTGGCGCTGCAACAGAACTTTTTGCATGAGAAAGGCTGGCATGAATGCCTGGATGCCAAGGGCGCAGTGAGCCGGCGGGATATGCCGTCGACTACACCGTATCACTTGGCGACTTGCTATCAGGGGCTGATCCAGCATCTTGGTTGACCTTTAGTGCCTCATCGCAGGCAAGCCAGCTCCCACATTTTGATGTGTGAACACAGTCAAATGTGGGAGCTGGCTTGCCTGCGATAGCGGTCTACCTGACTGTCATGCAATCCACTTGCGATCCCCGGTAAAACTGATCGTCAACCAACGCGCCGCATCCGGCGTACCCAACCCTGTGGATATCTCCTCGCGCAGCCCATCAAGCGTCGCCACGTTATCTACCGGGTAATTGGCCGGCAACACCACATGAATCTCGATAAACCGCGCCCGCCCGTGCTTTTGCACGTAAGACACGTAGTCATCGAAACCGTGCTTGGCCTGGGCGGCATCCATCACTTCGCGCACTTTGTCATCCAAGTGGTCCGGGGCAATTCCCAGCACCTCACGCAACGCCGGGCGCAGGATCTTGAACGCCGGCGCCAGCATGCTCAGGGCCAGCAGAATCAGGATCAATGGGTCGACATACACCGCCCACTCGCCATAGCCCTGGGACTTGAGCAACAGCGCAGCGAGGAAGCTGATCAGCAAGCCCACCGACAGCATCGCGTCCACCAGCCAACTGATGTTGTCGAACTGGATCAGTGAAGATTTGAGCTTGCGATTGCGATAGCGCACGTAGAAGAAGTAGGCAAACTCGACCACGGTAAACACTGCCGCGTAGACGATCACCAGTCCCAACTCAATCTCACGCCCGCCATTGATGATGCCGAACACACCGTTGAGAAACGCGTAGATCGCGATCAACAACAGGAAGCTGCCTTCGATCAGCAGCACCATCGGTTCCAGGTGCCAGTAGCCGAACTGGAAACGCTCGTTGCTTTTCTTGGCGATCAGCTTGGCCGTGATCAGCATCAACACCTTGATGGCGGTGGCGATCAGCGAGAAAAAGCCGTCGAATAGAATGGACTGGGCGCCAGATATCACACCCGTGACAATCCCGGCGATCGCGACCGCGAACATCAGAATCGTCGATTGTTTGAGCAGTGCCTGCTCACCTCGGTTACTCACATTTCCTCCCGTCAAAACCTTTAAACCGCACAGTGCGGAGGGGTTTTCAGGCGTGGAGTGTACCTTATGTCCTGTTTTGGCCGATTTGCCGCCATCGCAGGCAAGCCAGCTCCCACATTCGGCCGCATTCTCATGCAGGAACTCGGTCAAGTGTGGGAGCTGGCTTGCCTGCGAAGGACGCAACGCGGTCTTAAGCCTTACTTGGCCCCACGCTCAATCGCAAACCCAGCCCAGGTCTGGCTCACCGGCATCAGCTCCAACCGGTTGATGTTCACGTGCGCCGGGGTATTCATCACCCAGAAGATCGTGTCGGCAATGTCCTGCGGCTGGATCGGCTCGGCACCGGCATAGGTCGCGTCATAACGCGCCTGGTCACCGCCAAAGCGCACCAGCGAGAACTCGCTCTCACACAGGCCTGGCTCGATGTTGGTCACGCGCACGCCGGTGCCTTGCAGGTCGCAACGCAGGTTCAGCGAGAACTGCTTCACGAACGCCTTGGAACCGCCATACACGTGGCTGCCCGGGTATGGGTAGTTACCGGCGATGGACCCCAGGTTGATGATGCCGGCGCCACGGCCGTGGGCGATCAGGCGCGGCAACAGCAGGTTGGTGGTGGTCAGCAGGCCTTTGATGTTGGTGTCGACCATGGTTTCCCAATCGTCGAGGCTGCACTTGGGCGCAGGGTCGGTGCCCACGGCCAGGCCGGCGTTGTTGATCAGCCCGCGCAACTTGGCGAACGACGGCGGCAGGTTGGCGATGGCCTCTTCCATACCCTTGCGGTCACGCACGTCCACCACCAGGCCATGCACTTCGGTCTGCTTGGAAAGCTCTTCGACCAAGGCATTCAAACGGTCAGCACGACGGCCGGTAAGCACCAGTTTCCAGCCGGCGTCGGCAAAACGACGGGCGCAAGCTTCGCCGAAACCTGAGGTGGCGCCAGTAATAAACAGCGTGTCGGACATGGTGTTCTCCTTGCGGGCATCGGGAAAAAAAACAGCCAGCAGAATGCCCTTACGCCGCGATTGCAGCAACCGCTAAGCGCATAACTTCATACACGACTGGTTGTTTTTTGATCACATCAGGCAAAGCCTTATAGAACGTGGCGTGCAGCCATATGCACGCAGGTTATCCACAACTGCGCCCACAGTCTTTGGGGGCAAGTGTAAAAAGCGCCAAGCCGCTCTATACAAGGCTTGCAGGCGATTTCAGAAAGTTTTTTGCTTGACCTTGGCCAAGGCGTATGTAGCCCAATGGCAAGAGGGAAAATCCGAACGATGGCTCCAGGCCAGTCATTCCGGCCTCTGCGGCCGTCTTTCCAGAGTTTAGTCACAGACTTATCCACAGGCTGTTCCGACATAAATCAGTCATATACCTGTGTCTTTAAACAGGTTGACAAAGCCCTCGGCAGGCCACCAAAAACTGGCTGATCAATAAACAACCACCACGCTGCAAGCCCCGTTTTTAAAGGCTTGCAGCCAGCTACTCCCACGTTACCCACAGCCGGTTCCACAGCGGATGGGGACAAGTCAAAACTGTGACAAAACAGGGATTTGCGGCGGCTATATGTCGCGCTTTGGAGGTGGGCTGGATTTGTTTTCCACAATTTGGCGGGAGCACTGAAAACACCCCAAAAACACCTGTGGGAACCGTTTCATGTGGGAGCTGGCTTGCCTGCGATGGCATCTCCTCGGTCTACCTGAAAGACCGAGGTGCTTGCATCGCAGGCAAGCCAGCTCCCACAGAGAGCCGGTTCCCACATGGGGTTATTGCGTCAGGCCTTTAGATCAATGCCCGCCGAGGTAGGCGTTGCGCACTTCCTCGTTCACCAGCAACTCCTTACCGGTGCCCGTCAGGCGGATCTCGCCGTTAACCATCACATACGCCCGGTCCGACAGACGCAGCGCGTGGTTAGCGTTCTGTTCCACCAGGAAGATAGTCATCCCGGTGGCCGCCAGCTCGCGCAGTGTGGCAAAAATCTGCTTCACCACAATGGGCGCCAGGCCCAGGCTCGGTTCGTCCAGCAACAGCAACTTGGGCCGGCTCATCAGCGCGCGGGCGATGGCGAGCATTTGCTGCTCGCCACCCGACATGGTCATTGCGCGCTGGGTGCGCCGCTCCTTGAGCCGAGGGAACAGCTCGAACATGCGCTGCATGTCTTCCTGCGCATACTTGTCGCCAATCGGGATGGTGCCCATCAGCAGGTTTTCCTCCACGGTCATGTCGGGGAACACCCGCCGCCCTTCCGGCGACTGCGCAATGCCGTTGGAGGCGATGTAGTGGGACGACTTGTGGGTAATGTCGACGCCGTTGTACAGAATTTGCCCGGACTCGGCGCGCGGCTGGCCGAAAATCGACATCAGCAGCGTGGATTTACCCGCGCCGTTGGAGCCGATCAGGCTCACGGTTTCGCCTTCGTTAATGTGCAGCGAGACTTTTTTCAGGGCCTGGATCGGGCCGTAAAACACGTCCAGGTCCTTCATTTCGAGGATAGGTGCACTCATACCAGCTCCTCTTCGTCTGCGCCCAGGTAGGCGGCAATCACTTTCGGGTCGTTGCGGATCGCGTCCGGGCCGCCTTCGGCGATCACGTTGCCGTGGTCGAGCACCACGATGTGGTCGGAAATACTCATCACCATGCCCATGTCGTGTTCGATCAGCACCACTGTCAGGTCGTGTTCGTCGCGCAGCAGGCGAATCATCGCGCTGAGGGCTTCGGTTTCCTGCGGGTTGAGGCCCGCTGCCGGTTCGTCCAGGCAGATGATCTGCGGCCGAGTGCACATGGCGCGGGCGATTTCCAGGCGGCGTTGCTGGCCGTAGGAAAGCTCACCGGCCAGGCGGTTGGCGCAATCGACCAGGTCCACCACTTCCAGCCAATAGAAGGCGTGGTCGAGAGCATCGCTTTCGGCCTTGCGGTAGCCCTTGGTGTTGAGGATGCCCGCCAGCATGTTGCGGTTGACCCACATGTGCTGGGCCACCAGCAGGTTTTCCAGCACCGACATTTCCTTGAACAGGCGAATGTTCTGGAAGGTCCGCGCCAACCCTGCGCGGTTGACCAGGTGGGTGCCGCCGAACATCTTGTAATACACGCGGCTGAAGAAGCTTTTTGGCGACACGAAGTCGACGGCCTTGAAGCGTTCGCCGAGCAACTGGATCACGTTGGTCTGCTTGCCACGAATGTTCAGTTCGATCTTGCCGCCGCTGGCTTTGTAGAAGCCGGTGAGGCAGTTGAACACCGTGGTCTTGCCCGCGCCGTTGGGGCCGATGAGGGCGAAGATCGAGTTGCGTTTGACCTTGAGGCTCACATCGCTCAAGGCCTTGATGCCACCGAAGTGCATCATCAGGTGTTCCACGGAGAGGACGACTTCTTTGCTCATGGCGCCACTCCTTTACGTGGGGTCACACCGGTTCGGCTGATGCGGATCAGCCCGCGTGGCCGCCAAATCATCATCACCACCATCAACACGCCAAACAGCAGCACACGGTACTCGGAGAAGCTGCGCAGCAACTCCGGCGCGACGGTCAAGACGAACGCCGCAATCACCACACCGACTGTCGAGCCCATGCCGCCCAACACCACGATGGCCAGGATCAGCGCCGACTCGAAGAAGGTAAACGACGACGGGTTGACGAAGCCCTGATAGCTGGCAAAGAACACCCCGGCCAGCCCCGCAGTCGAGGCCCCGATGGTGAACGCCGAAAGCTTGACCAGTACATGGTTCAGGCCCATGGAACGGCAGGCGATTTCATCTTCGCGCAAGGCTTCCCAGGCGCGGCCAACCGGCATACGGGTCAGGCGGTGCTTGATGTACAGCACGGCCAGTACCACCAGGAACAGCACGATGTAGATGAACATGAACTTGATGTTGGGGTTGTAATCGATGCCGAAGAACTCGTGGAACGGAATCCCGCCATCCTTGGCCTTGCGCCCGAACTCCAGGCCGAGAAAAGTCGGCGAAGGCACCGGCATACCGTTGGGGCCACCGGTGAACGACAGCCAGTTGTTGAGCACCAGGCGGATGATTTCACCAAAGCCCAGGGTCACGATGGCGAGGTAGTCACCGTGCATTCGCAGCACCGGGAACCCGAGTATGCAGCCCGCCAGCGCGGCAGCGATGGCCGCCAGAGGCAACACACTCCAGAAGCCCAGGCCCAGGTATTGATAACCGAGCGCCAGGCCGTAGGCGCCGATGGCATAGAACGCCACGTAACCCAGGTCGAGCAAACCGGCCAGGCCCACCACGATGTTCAGGCCAAGGCCGAGTAACACGTAGATCAGCCCGAGAATCACCACGGTCAGCAGGTACTTGTTGGCGAAGATCGGGAACACGATCGCGATCACGATCAGTGCCGGGATGATCCAGCGCAGCCGCGATTTGTAGTCCGGCGGCAACACGTGCACGCCGGAGCCACTGCTCTCGAAACCCTGCAGGATCTTCACGCCCTTGGGGGTTTGCAGGAACAGGCTCAAGGCAAAGCGCCCGGCCATCACGATGGCGACCAACGTGGCCACCCGCGCAGGCTCGAGGTTAAAGCTGTAGCCGTCGAGGACCACGCCGACAATCGGACCGAACACGATCAACGAAATCAGCCCGGCAAGGACCGTATCGACCACACTTTTCTTGATATCGATAGATTTGGCAGCAGACATGTTTACACCTTAGCCACGAGTGGGCGACCAAGCAGGCCCTGAGGACGGAAGATCAGAATCACCACCAGCAGGGAGAAGCTGAACACGTCTTTGTAGTCAGAGTTGATCAACCCCGAGAACAGCGACTCGGAGATACCCAGGATGATCCCGCCCAACATCGCCCCAGGCAGGGAGCCGATGCCGCCGAGTACCGCTGCGGTAAATGCCTTGATGCCGATGATGAAGCCGGCATAGAAGTCGAAGGTGCCGTAGTTGAGGGTGATCAGCACGCCGGCCAGGGCGGCCATGGCGGCACCAATGACGAACACGTAGGAGATCACGCGGTCGGTGTTGATGCCCAGGATCGAGGCCATCTTGCGGTCTTGCTGGGTGGCGCGGCACATGCGGCCGAGCTTGGTGTATTTGATGATGTAGGTCAGCAGGCCCATGCCGAGAAACGCGGCCACCAGGATAAACACCTTGGTGTAGGTCAACTGCACGAAGCCCGTGCCGATATCGACGCGCCAGGCGCCGGCCAGCAGGGTTGGAATGCCTTGTTGTTTCGCGCCCTGAGCGATCTGCGCATAGTTTTGCAGGATCAGGGAGATACCGATGGCGCTGATCAACGGTGCCAGCCGGGTGGAGTTGCGCAGCGGTTTGTAGGCGACACGCTCGATGACCCAACCGTACACGCCGGTGACGACCACGGTGAAGATCAGAGTGCCGAGAATGAGCAGCGGGAAGGATTCGATGCCGAAGTAAGCCAGCAGTGCCAGACTGATCGCCGCGAGGTAAGCGGAAATCATATAAACCTCGCCGTGGGCGAAGTTGATCATGCCAATGATGCCATAGACCATTGTGTAGCCGATGGCGATCAGGCCGTAGACCGACCCGAGGGTCAGGCCGTTGACCAGTTGCTGCAGGAAAATACCATCCATAACGCAATCTCACGCGGTGAGCACCTGCACACGGTTGAGTGCGCGGCGCTTCTGGAGGAAAAGACAGATATCGATATCAACACCACTCCCTGTGGGAGCGGGGCCCTGTGTGGGAGCTGGCTTGTGTGGGAGCTGGCTTGCCTGCGATTGCATCACCTGGGTATTACTGAAGTACCGAGGTGCCTGTATCGCAGGCAAGCCAGCTCCCACAACAAGCCCGCTCCTACATGGGTTCCGTGGTGCTTGTTCTTACTTCTGCTTTTCCAGCTGGTGGTATTTGCCGTCTTTATCCCACTGGTAAACCACGTAGTCGGAGATTTTCAGGTCGCCCTTGGTATCCCAGGCTTTTTCACCCATCACGGTTTTCACCGGGTGAGCCTTGAGCCACTTGGCGGCGTCTTCGCCCTTGTCGGACTTGGCGCCGTTGAAGCCAGCGGCCAGAGCCTGGATCGAGGCGTAGGCGTACAGGGTGTAGCCTTCCGGCTCGGTGCCGTTTTTACGGAACTCTTCCACCACGGTTTTGCTGTCTGGCAGCAGGCGCGGGTCGGCGCCGAAGGTCATGTACACGCCATCCACGTATTGCTTGCCGCCAGCGGTGGCAACCAGTTCGTCGGTCACGACACCATCATCGGACATGAACTTGACGTCCTTGAGGCCGGCTTCACGAATCTGGCGAACCAGCGGACCGGCTTCCGGGTGCAGGCCGCCGAAGTACACGACGTCCGCACCAGTGGAGCGGATTTTGGTAACCAGGGCGCTGAAGTCTTTCTCGCCACGGGTCAGGCCTTCTTCCAGCACCGGCTTGACGCCGCGCTTGGTCAACTGGGCAGCAGTAGCATCGGCCAGGCCTTTGCCGTAGGTGTCCTTGTCGTTGATGACCGCGACTTTCTTGCCCTTGAGCACGTCGACAATGTAGTCGCCGGCCACGATGCCTTGCTGGTCGTCACGCCCGCACATGCGGAACACGGCGCTCAGACCACGCTCGGTTACCTGTGGGTTGGTGGAGCCCGGGGTAATCATGATGATGCCCGCATCGGCATACACTTCAGACGCCGGGATGGTGTTGGACGAGCAGAAGTGCCCGACCACGCCGATCACTTTGTCCTGGTCGACCAGGCGGTTGGCCACGGCCACGGCTTGCTTGGGCTCACAGGCGTCATCACCGGCAACCAGTTTGATCTGCTCGCCGTTGATGCCACCGGCCTTGTTGATAACATCGGCTGCCGCTTGGGCACCCTTCATGTACTGCTCACCGAAAGCTGCGTTGGCGCCCGTCATCGGGCCTGCCACGCCAATCTTCACATCAGCTTGAACAAACGCAGAAACACCCAACGCCGCTGCAACGGCGAGGGCCAGAAAACCTTTCTTGTAAAACGTCTGGGACATGAGTGGTGCTCCGAGGTTTTTGTTTATTGGCACTACGAATTCGCGTCAAACTTTCACAGGAAAGCCCAGAGCAAGGCGCGTGCCATTACTTTTTTATTCTTCAAAAAGACACGGTGTCATTGTTATTACAGGCGTTTCGACTCCCTTTGCCAGTACGTGCAACCGTCTAGCATCGAAAGGTGCAACCGATGGATCCAAAAAGTACAACCCTGGCAGGTCGCACCTGCAACCGGATGCATAAACGACAGTTCCTACAGCTGTAACAATGTGCGTAACGGAACTGCACATTTACAGTGCGTGATTGCTACGACTTGCACCAATACAGATTAGTAGCCTGCTAAGAAGATGCAGGCTTTTGACAGGTATTTCGCTGATCAGACCACGATCCGCAGGCATTGCCCGGCGTGATACAGCGAGAACCCCGCTTCATACAGGCAACTGCGCAGGCCCACCCCGGCCAGCGGTTGCATCGGCGCAAACGGGATCGGCAGCGCCTGTGGGTTCTGGTGACACAAATAGTCTGCAAAGGCCTTGCCCACCACACTGCCCGTGGTCACGCCGCGTCCGTTATAACCGGTGACGGCGACCAGACCAGGGGCCGGCTCGAACAGGCGCATCAGGTGGTCCGGGGTGAAGGCGATGCAGCCGGTCCAAGTGCATTCCCACTGCACCGATTTGAGGTACGGGAAGTAATGCTGCTGCACCCGATCGGCCCACGCCTTGAGGAACCACGTCGGTTTCTGGTTGCCATTGCCCAGGCTGCCGAGCAACAAGCGACCATCCGCGTCGCGGCGGATGCTGCTTAACACCTGGCGTGTGTCCCACGAGCCCTGCCCGCCGGGGAGGATCTGTTTGGCGGCGTCGTCCGTCAGCGGTGCCGAGGCGACCTGGTAGTAATAGCCGGGGAAAAAGTTGCGCCGCAGCTCAGTCCATTCACCTTCGGTATAGGCGTTGGAGGCGATCACCACTTGCGCCGCCTGCACTGAACCTTGGGTGGTCTGCACCGACCAGACTGCACCTTGGCGTTCAAGCTGAGTGACTGGCGAATGATCGAACAGTTGCCCGCCAAGCCCCACGGCGGCATTCGCCAGGCCACTGGTGTAGGCCATTGGGTTCAAGGTGCCAGCGCGCCGGTCCAGCAGGGCGGCGGCGATCTTTTTGGTCCCGGTGGCCTGTTCACACGCCTGGCCCGTGAGCAGCTCGACGGGGGCGCCACGGCGTTTCCATTGCTCTTCGCGACTGCGCAAATCCGCCTCGCCACGGGCGTTATGCGCCATGTGCAAGGTGCCCTCACGGCGCAGTTGGCAATCAATCTTGTATTTGTCGATCAGTCTGAACACCAGCGACGGCGCCGCGCCCAGCATGCGGTTGAGCTGACTGCCCACCGCCTCGCCAAAACCGGCTTCGATCTCGTCCGGCGGGATCCACATACCGGCGTTGACCAGCCCGACGTTACGCCCCGAACCGCCATGGCCGGTGCGATGAGCCTCCAGCACGGCGACGCTTTTACCTTGTTCCAGCAAATGAATGGCGGCCGACAAGCCGGTGATACCGGCACCGATCACGCACACATCAACCTTGACCTCGCCCTTGAGCGCGGCGCGATCGGGCCGGCCCGGGGTGAGTTGTTCCCATAAACATGTTTCGCGTAGTGCCATTGCCAGACTCCGATGAGACCCAACAAACAACTATTGTTCTGAATTGCAAATGAGACCAAATGTGGGAGCTGGCTTGCCTGCGATAGCGGTGTATCAGTCACCACCGCTATCGCAGGCAAGCCAGCTCCCACATTGATCCCACTTCGACTTGGGGGATCAGTCGAAGGTGATGCCTTGGGCCAAGGGCAGCTCCAACGAGTAGTTCACGGTATTGGTCTGGCGACGCATATACCCGCGCCATGCATCCGAACCCGACTCACGCCCCCCACCGGTCTCTTTCTCACCGCCAAACGCGCCACCAATCTCCGCGCCGCTCGGGCCGATGTTGACGTTGGCGATGCCGCAGTCACTGCCCACCGCCGACATGAACTGCTCGGCTTCACGCACGTCGGTGGTGAAGATGCACGAGGACAGGCCTTGCGGCACGGCGTTATTCAGGCGCAAGGCTTCGGTGAAGTCGCTGTAGCCAACCACATACAGAATCGGCGCGAAGGTTTCGGTACACACCACGTCGCTTTGCTCGGGCATCTCCACAATGGCCGGCGACACGTAGTAGGCATTCGGGAACTTGTCTTCCAACTGGCGCTTGCCGCCGAACACCTTGCCGCCTTCGCTCAAGGCTTGCTCCAGGGCGTCCTGCATGTTCTCGAAGCCGTGCTTGTCGATCAGCGGGCCGATCAGGTTGCCTTCCAGCGGGTGGCCGATGCGCACTTTGGAATAGGCGGCTTTGAGACGGGTAACGATTTCTTCCTTGACCGACTCATGGGCAATCAAACGGCGCAAGGTGGTGCAACGCTGGCCGGCAGTGCCGACGGCGCTGAACAGAATGGCGCGCACGGCCATGTCGAGGTCGGCGCTTGGGCCGAGGATCATCGCGTTGTTGCCGCCCAGCTCAAGGATGCTGCGGGCGAAACGTGCGGCGACTTTCGGCGCCACTTCGCGGCCCATGCGCGTGCTGCCGGTGGCGCTGATCAGCGCAACGCGCGGGTCATCCACCAGCGCCGCACCGGCGTCACGGCCGCCGATGATCACTTGGCTGAGGTAGTCGGGGGCGCCATCGAACTTCTTCAGTACGCGCTCGAACAATGCCTGGCAGGCCAACGCGGTCAGCGGGGTCTTTTCCGAGGGTTTCCAGATCACCGCGTTGCCGCACACCAGCGCCAGCGTGGTGTTCCACGCCCACACGGCGACCGGGAAGTTGAAGGCGCTGATCACGCCGACCACACCCAGCGGATGCCAGGTTTCACGCATGTGGTGGCCTGGGCGCTCGGAGGCGATGGTCAAGCCGTACAACTGGCGGGACAGGCCCACGGCGAAGTCGCAGATGTCGATCATCTCCTGCACTTCACCCAAACCTTCCTGGGTGATCTTGCCGGCCTCCCACGACACCAACTCGCCCAGGTCGGCTTTATATTCGCGCAATACATCGCCGAACTGGCGCACCAGCTCGCCGCGACGCGGTGCCGGCACCTTGCGCCAGGCCTCGAATGCATGCTCGGCGCGACTGACCTGCTGCTCCACTTCAGCGGCACCTTCCCAGTGCACACTGCCGATACGGCTGCCATCAATCGGCGAATGCACGGGCTGTTTACCCGACTGGTACAGCGCCGGGTTTACCCCGAGACGGTCAAGCAATGCGGCAACCATGGGTCACTCCTTCAAACTCAAACAGAAAATTCGCGCCGCCACAGACACGGCGATCCAGACCTTATTTGTAGCTGGCCCAAGACTTGCCAACAAACGACGATTAGGCGAGATATCATTCCGTTTACTCATGCAAAGAATAAAAAGAGGCGTGCCGTGCTGAATAAAAGACATTTGCCCTCGATCACCGCCCTGCAGTGTTTCGAAGCCGCCACCCGCCACCTGAGCTTCACCCGCGCTGCCGAGGAACTGAACCTCACGCAAAGCGCGGTGAGCAAGCAGGTCGCGCAGCTGGAAGAATTGCTCCAACACCTATTGTTTCGCCGGGTGCGCCGCCGCTTGCAGATGACCCCGGCAGGGGATTTGTACCTGGTGGAAGTGCGCAAGATCCTCACGCAAGTGGAGATGTCCACCCACTACCTGCGCTCCTACGGCGGCGAGACCGAAGTGCTGCGCGTGTCCACGCCCTACACGTTCGGCGCGCGCTGGCTGGTGCCGCGCCTCAAGGGCTGGCGTTTGCGTCACCCGCAGATCCACCTGGACCTGTGCAACGAGCAGGAGCCGGACGAACTGTTGCAAGGCAAGGCCGACATGGCTTTCTACTTCGGCCAGCGTTCACGGCCGGGCACCGAGAGCCTGAAACTGTTCAGCGAAGAGTTGGTGCCGGTGTGTGCGCCGGAGAGCTTGCCTGCGCAGCCATTCACCGACCCCACGCAGTTGAGCAACCTGGTGCTGCTGCAAAACGCCTCGCGACCGCAGGGCTGGCATGACTGGTTCGCCAGCCAGGGCTACCAGACCGAGCACAGCTACCACGGGCCGCGTTTTGATACCTTTTATATGTGCATTCGGGCCGCGCAGGTCGGCTGTGGCGTGGCCTTGTTGCCGCGCTTTCTGGTGGAAGAAGAGCTGGCCGAGGGCAAGCTGGTGATTCCCTGGCAGCATGCGATGCCCAGCCAGGATGCGTATTACCTGGCGTATCCCGAGCATTCGGCGGAGGTGCCCAAGGTGCGTGAGTTTGTGAAGTGGATGATGGAGCAGGTTTAGCTCTTTTTGGGCTGTACCACCGTCATCGCAGGCAAGCCAGCTCCCACCTTTGGAATGCATTTCAAGTGTGGGAGCTGGCTTGCCTGCGATGAGGCCAGTGGCCGCACTGAAAAAATCACTGGCAAAACCCTACAGGTCTATGCGCCACTAGCACCCTTCCTTAATTGTGCGTAAAGGCCGGCGCCCATCGCCGACCCGTCTGGAGATTCCCGTTATGAGCGAGAGTGTGTTTGCCGATCGCATCGTGCAGAACCTGCTCGACACCGACTTCTACAAGTTGACCATGATGCAGGCGGTGCTGCACAACTACCCGAACGTGGAAGTTGAATGGGAGTTTCGTTGCCGCAACAGTGAAGACCTGCGCCCGTACCTGGCGGAAATCCGCTACCAGATCGAACGCCTCGCCGAGTTGAGCCTGAGCCCCGACCAGTTGGGCTTCCTGGAACGCATCAGCTTTATGAAGCCGGACTTCCTGCGCTTTCTGGGGTTGTTTCGCTTCAACCTGCGCTACGTGCAAACCGGCATCGAAAACGGCGAGCTGTTTATCCGCCTGCGCGGGCCGTGGCTGCATGTGATCCTGTTTGAAGTGCCGATGCTGGCCATCGTCAGCGAAGTGCGTAACCGCTACCGCTACCAAACCGTCATCCTCGAACAGGCCCGCGAACAGCTGTACCGCAAGTTCGACTGGCTGTCCGCCAATGCCAGCAGCGAAGAACTGTCGGAGCTGCAAGTGGCCGACTTCGGCACCCGCCGGCGCTTCTCGTACCGCGTGCAGGAAGAAGTGGTCAGCGTGCTCAAGCACGACTTCCCCGGGCGTTTTGTCGGCACCAGCAACGTGCACCTGGCCCGCGAGTTCGACATGAAACCGCTGGGCACCATGGCCCACGAATGGATCATGGCCCACCAACAACTCGGCCCGCGCCTGATCGACAGCCAGATCGCCGCCCTCGATTGCTGGGTACGCGAATACCGTGGCCTGCTCGGCATCGCACTGACCGACTGCATCACCACCGACGCGTTCCTGGGCGATTTCGACCTGTACTTCGCCAAGCTCTTCGACGGCCTGCGCCACGACTCCGGTGACCCGATTCAATGGGCCGAGAAAGCCATCGCCCACTACCACAAGCTCGGTATCGAGCCGATGAGCAAGACCCTGGTGTTCTCCGACAGCCTGACGCTGCCCAAGGCCCTGGAGATTTTCCGCGCATTGCGCGGTCGCATTAATGTCAGCTTCGGTATCGGCACCAACCTGACCTGTGACATTCCGGGTGTTGAACCGATGAGCATCGTGCTTAAAATGACCGCCTGCAATGGCCAGCCCGTCGCGAAAATTTCCGATGAGGCGGGCAAGACCCACTGCACCGACCCCAATTTTGTCGCCTATTTGCGTCACGTTTTTAAAGTACCTGCCCTTTCCAGCAAGGAGTGAATCATGCAAGCCGTACAGCGTGAGATTGCGCAGCAGCTCAAGGTCCAAGCACCGTTCAACGACCAGGCCGCCCTTGAGGCCGAAGTGGCGCGCCGCGTAGGGTTTATCCAGGACTGCCTGCGCAATTCCGGGCTCAAGAGCTTGGTGCTGGGCATCAGCGGCGGTGTCGACTCGCTGACCGCCGGCCTGCTGGCCCAGCGTGCAATGAAAGAACTGCGCGCCAGCACAGGTGATGAAGCCTACCGTTTTATCGCGGTGCGCCTGCCCTACGAAACCCAATTCGACGAACACGACGCCCAGGCTTCGGTGGACTTTATCGACCCGGACGAACGCCACACCGTGAACATCGGCCCGGCGGTGAAATCCCTGGCCAATGAAGTGGCGGCGTTTGAAGGCAAGGCGGCGGTTTCCCGTGATTTCGTGCTGGGCAACACCAAGGCGCGCATGCGCATGGTGGCGCAGTACACCATCGCCGGCGCGGCCGGTGGCCTAGTGATCGGTACCGACCATGCAGCGGAAGCGGTGATGGGCTTTTTCACCAAGTTCGGTGACGGTGCCTGCGACCTGGCGCCGTTGAGCGGGCTGGTGAAGAACCAGGTGCGCGCGATTGCGCGGCACTTCGGTGCGCCGGAGTCGCTGGTCGAGAAGATCCCGACTGCCGACCTTGAAGACCTGTCGCCGGGCAAACCGGACGAAGCCTCACACGGCGTGACCTACGCCGAGATCGATGCGTTCCTGCACGGCGAGCCGGTGCGTGAGGAAGCGTTCAAGATTATCTGCGACACGTATCGCAAGACTGAGCACAAGCGCGTCATGCCATTTGCGCCGTGAGGTAGACCGCAATCGCAGCGGTGCGAAGATTAGACAAGCCAGCTCCCACACTTGACCGAGTTCCAACAGGGGAACGCGGTCAAATGTGGGAGCTGGCTTGCCTGCGAAGAACGATAACGCGGTGTTACTTAACGACCACAGTGCCTTTCATCATCGAGATGTGGCCTGGGAACGAGCAGAAGAACGCGTAATCCGTGCCGGCAGCCAGTTTCGACACATCAAAGGTCACCGAATCTTTCTCACCAGCACCAATGATCTTGGTGTGAGCGATGATGCGAGTGTCGCCGTCTTTGAGGTAGTTTTTGTCGATACCGGCGGCCATGCCGTCGCTGGCAACGCCAGGCATGTCGGCGGCGGAACTCAGCACCCAGTTATGGCCCATGACGTTTTTCGGCAAGCTGCCGGAGTGCTCAAGGTTCACGGTGAACTTCTTGCAGCTCTTGTCGATGGTGATTTCTTTGGTGTTAAAGGACATCTGGTCGGTGGAATCAACAGTGACCGCGCACTCTGCAGCAAGCAACTGGCCGCTCGCCAGTGTCAGCAGGGAAACAGCAACGATTTTGGCAAACATGTGAATCTCCAAGGCAGGGTTTAAAAAACGCGTATTGCGACTAGGGTGCCCCAAGCAGGCTGAAATTCTTATGATCTGAATCAACAGATTGTATACAACTTTAGGCTATCAGACTGATCAACACAATCTACCAGCCAAACAACCGCCACCCGCTTATGATCGCTCAATCACCCACCGGAGCGTCTGCCATGCACTTCAATCAGTTCTTCAACGGCCTCTTGGCCGCGTATGCCTGCGGTAAGTGAAGGCCAATCGCGCTGCTAAGCTGCTACCATAGCGACCCAAGGCAGCTGCGCGCCGCCCACCCTCACCTTCGACCCTAGAGGATCGCCCATGGCCAAACCTAATTATTCCTTCGCCAAACGTCAGAGAGACTTGGCCAAGGAGCAGAAGAAAGAGGAAAAGCTGCAACGCAAGAAAGTCGCTGCAGATGAAGAAGCAGGCGCACTGAACCCGGATGCTGAAGGTGAAGTGGCTGCTGATGACACCGAGACACCGAAAGACCCGGCTGAATAAATTTTGTTGGGGTGAGCAGGCCCTCCCTGCTCAACCCAACCCACTGTTACTCCAGCGGCATCACCGTCACCCGAACCTCCGGGTCATGGTTCCCTCCTCCCAGAATCACCCCACGTAACGGCGACACATCAGAGAAATCACGGCCCCAGGCCAGGGTGATGTGCTCCAGTGCCGGCTGCACGTTATTCGTCGGATCAAAATCCACCCAGCCCGCCACCGGGCAAAACACCGAGACCCACGCGTGGGAGGCATCAGCGCCGATCAGCCGTGGCTGGCCGGGCGGTGGCTGGGTCAGCAGGTAGCCGCTGATGTAACGCGCGGCCAGGCCCCGCGAGCGCAGGCACGCGAGCATCAGGTGAGCGAAGTCCTGGCACACGCCGCGTCGGCGCTCCAGCACTTCCACCAAGGGCGTGGCGACCTGGGTGGCTTCGGCATCGAAGGTGAATTCGCTGAAGATCTTCTGCATCAAGGCCTGTACACCCAGCAGCATCGGCACGCCTGGTGGGAAGCAGCTTTCGGAGAACTCGACGAAGGTATTTTTCAAATGCACGTAGGGCGACTCGAAGCGATAACGGCAGGCTTCGAGCATTTCAGGCGACAGTACCTGGCTGCTGTAGGTCAGGCTGTCGCGCGTCTGGTCCCAAGGCGGTGACTGCTGGAAATCCAGCGCTGGCCGCGCCAGCACTTCCACGGTCAGCCCGGCATTGACCAGCAATTCATCATGGGGCCGCTCGAACGCCAGCCGGGTGATCGGGTTGCCGAACACGTCCAGCTCATCACGACGCGACGACGGCTGCGGGCTGATATCCAATTGCTGGGAACTGCAGCGCTGCCACGCGCACGGCCGCGGCCACAGGTGTGCCAACTGCTGGGCCAGGGACACAGGGCTGTCGTAGTGGTAATGGGTATCGTGAAAAATCTGGTAGCGCGCACTCATCACACCGACACCGTTTGCTGGCTGACATCATCCACATGGGCAAAGTGGCGCAACGCCAGGCGATCCGACACTTGCCCGCTCTCATCGGCGACCGCTTGCAGCAGGTCCGCCAGGCCGTCCAACGCGGCACGTACGCTGGATTCGCCGAACAGCGGGTTCTCCAGGCAGCCCAGATCAAAACGCGACAGGCGCTCCACCAACGGCGCCAGGCCGGTTTCCCGTGGCACGCCAAAGTCATCATTGAGACGCCGCAGGGTGCGGCTGACCAGCTTCAACTGGAACAGCACCGCATGCGGGTTCTGTTCATCGAGCAGCAACAAGTCGAGCACCGGGATCAGTTGCGGCACGGCCAGGTAACGCGAGCGATAGGTGATGCTGCTATTACCCAGCTCCAGCAGCCATTCCAGCCCGGCCTGATCAAATACCGCCACGCCACGCAGGAACGCGGCGAGGCTGCTGCTGAGAAATTGCAGGCGCTCAATACGCCGGCCCATCATCAAAAAGCGCCAGCCTTCGTCGCGGGTCATGTCATCCAGGGCGAACCCGGACAGCGCCGCCAGGGACATCACCAGGCGGTTGAGGAAGTCCAGCAACTCGCCAAAATCCGGGGCCTCGCTTTCCAGCTCCAGGGCTTCGCGCTGCAACTCCACCAGCGCTTGCCAGTTCTCGCGGGACAACTTGCCGCGCACCTGGGACGCCGCCCACTGTAAGCGTTGCAGGTTGGCGCGCAGGCTCGACGGCCAGTCATCGCCGAGCAAAGCGGCAAGCAGGCGCTCGGGCAGTTCGCCCTCCTCCGGCAACAAGCGCAGGGTCTCGCCCAGCTCGACAGCGGCCTGCAAGGCTTGCGGGTCGTCGCCATCGACATAGCGTGCCAGCACAATGCGCAGCCAGCGCGCGCTGTCATCACAGCGTTCGCAGTAACGGCCAAACCAGAACAGGTTTTCCACCACGCGCGACGGCAGATAAGGGTCGCGCCGCACCAGATCATGTACGCCAATCGCCCGTTGCGCGCGCCAATGCTCGCCGCCGACAGCGCGATCGCCGAGCACCCACGTGTCTTTGCTCGCGCCACCACGCTGCATCGACACCACTTCGGCATCCGCCTCAGCCGCCACGCGAGTCAGGCCGCCGGGCAGTACACGGTAGCCGTCAGCGCTGGCCACCGCGTACACGCGCATGCCGATGGCACGGTGTTGCAGATGGTCGTCGACGGTGTGCCATACCGGCGCCTGGGACAGTTGCGCCAGCTCCTGGGCCACATAGGCGTAAGGCCGCGCACGCATGCGTTCGGCCAGGGCCAGGCGTTGCTCTTCGTTCAAATCGCGGCCGAATACCGGCGCGAAGCTTTGCGAAGGAAACGCTGGTTTGATCAGCAATTCCGGCAGCTTTTCCAAGGCTTCGGCCAGCACCGGCGCTTCGCCACACCACCAGGTGGCGATGGACGGCAGGATCAGTTCTTCACCAAACAAAAACTCGTTGATCTTCGGCAGAAAGCCGAGCAAACCGGGCGACTCCAGCACGCCGCTGCCCAAGGCATTGGCCACCAGCACATTGCCCTGGCGCACCGCATCCAGCAGGCCGGGCACGCCCAGCGCCGAGTCGGTGCGCAGCTCCAGCGGGTCGCAGAAATCGTCGTCCAGGCGCCGCATGATCGCGTGCACCCGGCGCAGGCCGCTGAGGGTTTTGAGGAACACCGTGCTGTCGCGCACCGTGAGGTCGCCGCCTTCCACCAACGGGTAGCCGAGCTGGCGCGCCAGGTAGAGGTGTTCGAAATAGCTTTCGTTGAAACGCCCCGGCGTGAGCAGCACGATCAGCGGCGGCTGGTCGTCACCGGGCGCCTGGCGGGCCAGGGTTTCCTGGAGCGTGCGGAAGAAACCGGTGAGGTGTTGAACCTGCAAATCGCGGTACAGATCCGGGAATGCACGGGACACGATGGTGCGGTTTTCCAGCGCGTAACCTGCGCCCGATGGCGCCTGGGTACGGTCGGCGGTGACCCACCAACGGCCATCCGGGGTGCGCGCCAGGTCCACGGCATACAGGTGCAGAAACGCGCCGTCCGGCGGCTGAATGCCCTGGCACGGCCACAGGAAGTTGTTGTGCCCGAACACCAGTTCGGCCGGCAACAGGCCTTCTTTGATCAAGCGCTGCGGGCCGTACAGGTCGGCGAGCACGGCATTGAGCAAGCGCGCACGCTGGGCGATACCGGCCGACAGATGCTGCCACTCATCGGCGGCCAGCACATGGGGCAGTAAATCCAGCTCCCACGGGCGGTCGGCGCCTTTGGGGTCGGCGTAGACGTTGTAGGTCACGCCGTTTTCCTGGATCTGCCGGGTCAGCAACGCCTGGCGCTGGGCCAGTTGCACGGGCGTACTGCGTTGCAGGTGATCGAGCAGGCGCTGCCAATGGGCACGCACCGCGCCACTGTCGTCGAGCAGTTCGTGATAGGTGCCCGCAGTGAGCGGGTAACGGTCGAGCAAGTCGGGCATGGAACGCTCGGCAGAGGCAAGGGGGCTCAGATTAACTCAAATTCAACGCGATCTTGTGTGGGAGCTGGCTTGCCTGCGATAGCGGTTTTCCTACCACCTGATTGGCTGGCTGATACACCGCTATCGCAGGCAAGCCAGCTCCCACATTTTAGATCTCATTTAGTCATTTTTATTGGGGAAACGCCGCAAATCCAGGGTCATTGGTAGTTCATCGTTAATCACCAAGGGCGGCACAGGCAATTTGCCTGGGCTGTGGCCGAGGCGGAAAAACCGCGCCATGCGCCGGCTCTCCGCCTCATTGGCATTCACCGGCAAGCTGTCGTAATTGCGCCCACCCGGATGCGCGACGTGGTACTGGCAGCCGCCCAGCGAGCGTTGCATCCAGGTATCGAGCAAGTCGAACACCAACGGCGCATGCACCGCAATGGTCGGTTGCAAACAGTTGGCCGGTTGCCAGGCGCGATAACGCACGCCAGCGACGAACTCGCCGATACGCCCGGTCGGCTGCAACGGCACCGGGATGCAGTTGCAGGTCAGCAGGTAGCGTTGCGGCGCCAAGCCGCTCAACTTCACCTGCAAGCGTTCCAGGGATGAGTCCACGTAACGCACCGTGCCACCGACGGCGCCTTCTTCGCCCAGCACGTGCCAAGGCTCCAACGCCTGGCGCAACTCCAGTTCGATACCGCTGACGGCGTAGTCGCCGACCTTGGGGAAACGAAACGCCAGGTGCGCGGCAAACCATTCGGCGCGCAGCGGGTAACCAGCAGCATTCAGCTCGACGATCACGTCGGCAAAATCCTGCTCGATAAAGTGTGGCAGCAAGAAACGGTCGTGCAGCTCAGTGCCCCAGCGCGCCAGTTTTGCTGGCGCATACGGCTCACGCCAGAAGCGCGCGACCAAGGCTCGCAACAGCAACTGTTGGGTGAGGCTCATGCGCGCATGGGGCGGCATTTCGAACGCACGCAATTCCAACAGACCCAGGCGGCCAGTGGCGCCATCGGGCGAGTAGAGTTTGTCGATGCAGAACTCGGCGCGGTGAGTGTTGCCGGTCACGTCGATCAGCAGGTTGCGCAACAGCCGGTCGACCAGCCACGGCGGGCATTCTTCGCCAGGCTCGGGCATTTGTGCGAAGGCGATTTCCAGCTCATACAGCGCGTCGTTACGCGCTTCATCCACCCGTGGCGCCTGGGAGGTCGGGCCGATAAACAGCCCGGAAAACAGGTACGACAAGGACGGATGGTTATGCCAGTAGCTGATCAGGCTGCGCAGCAAATCCGGGCGGCGCAGGAACGGTGAGTCTTTCGGCGTAGCGCCGCCCAGCACAAAGTGGTTACCACCGCCGGTGCCGGTGTGGCGCCCGTCGATCATGAACTTTTCGGTGGTCAGGCGGGTTTGCCGCGCCTCTTCGTAGAGGAACTCGGTGCGTTCTACCAGCTCATCCCAAGTGGCGGACGGCTGCACATTGACCTCGATCACACCCGGGTCCGGCGTGACCCGGAAGTTGCTCAAGCGCGTATCGAACGGCGGCTCGTACCCTTCCAGCAACACCGGGCAATGCAGTTCTTCGGCGGTGGCTTCAATAGCGGCCACCAACTCCAGGTAATCCTCGACGCGTTCCAGCGGCGGCATAAACAGGTACAAACGCCCTTCCCGTGCTTCGGCACACAAGGCGGTGCGAGTCAGCCAATCGGCGGATTCGTCGACCTTGGGCACGCGCTCGTCGCTCGGCGCAGGCGTGCCATGGCTTTGCAGTTGCGCGGTGGTCGGCAGTTCCGGCTGATCCTGATTCGGGTCGGTGGGATGCACAAATGGGTATTCCGCCGCCGTCACCCATGGCTGCGAGGCCAACGGCAGGCGGTAACCCAACGGCGAATCACCCGGCACCAGACGGCAGTGGTTATCACGCAGGTACCAGCGCCCACTCTGCCAGCGGTCATTGGCCGCCGTGCGCGCCAGCGGCAACACTTGGCCGATGACTTTATCCAGGCCCTGGCTGAACACTTTGCGCAGGCGCTCGCGCTCCAGGTCATCACTCAGGTGCGGGTCCTGGGCGGTGACGTTTTGCGGCAGCGCACCTTCGCGCCACAGGTAGTAGAAGTTGTCTTCGAAAGCCGGGAACACAAAGCGTGCCGGCAGTTTAAAGCGCTCGGCGACACTGGCCAGGAAGCGCCCGGCCATCACGTCATCGGCGCCGTAGTCCTGTTGTTCATCGGCGATCAGCGCGCTGTTGTGCCAGATCGGCACGCCGTCGCGGCGCCAGTAGCAATTGAGCGACCAGCGTGGCAGTTGCTCGCCGGGGTACCACTTGCCCTGGCCGAAATGCACCAGGCCTTTGGGCGCGTAGTGGGCACGCATGCGCTGGAACAGCTCGGCGGACAGGCGACGCTTGTCCGGCCCCAGCGCCGCGGTGTTCCACTCGGCGCCGTCGGGATCATCGATGGAGACAAAGGTCGGTTCGCCGCCCATGGTCAGGCGTACATCATCCTTGAGCAGGTCGGCGTCGATCTGCCGGCCCAACGCCTGGATCGCCAGCCATTGCTCTTCGGTGTAGGGCTTGGTGACGCGCGGCGCTTCCCAAATGCGCTCCACCGACATCTCGTGGGTAAATTCGCACTCGCAGGGTTCCACCAGCCCGCTGATTGGCGCAGCGGACGAAGGATCAGGGCTACAGGCCAATGGGATATGCCCTTCACCGGCGAACAGCCCGGAGGTGGCGTCCAGGCCGATCCAGCCCGCGCCGGGCAAATACACCTCGCACCAGGCGTGCAGGTCGGTGAAGTCGACTTCGGTGCCGGACGGGCCATCGAGGGCTTTGACGTCGGCGGTGAGCTGGATCAAGTAGCCCGACACAAACCGCGCCGCCAACCCCAGGTTGCGCAGTAGTTGCACCAGCAGCCACGCCGAATCGCGGCAGGAGCCGGAAGCGGCGCCCAAGGTGAATTCCGGCGTTTGTACGCCCGGTTCCATACGGATCAAATAGCCAATGTCGGCCGCCAGGCGCTGATTGAGCCCCACCAGAAAATCCACCGCCGGCAGCGGCGTGCGGTCGATGCCGGCCAGATAGGCGGCAAACTTTGGCGTCAGCGGCAAGGTTTCCAGGTACGGCGCCAGCTCGCGCTGCTCATCGGCGGCGTAGCTGAAGGGGATTTTTTCGGCGTAGGGCTCGAGGAAAAAATCGAACGGGTTGAATACCGCCATCTCGGCGACGAGGTCGACCTCAATGCGCAACTCATCAGTCTTTTCCGGGAATACCAGGCGCGCCAGGTAATTGCCCTGCGGGTCTTGCTGCCAATTGATGAAGTGCTGCTCGGGCAGCACTTTGAGCGCGTAAGACAAGATCCGCGTGCGGCTATGGGCAGCCGGGCGCAAGCGCACGATCTGTGGGCCGAGTTCGACAGCGCGGTCATAGCGGTAATGCGTAACGTGGTGCAACGCGACATGAATCGACACGGCGGCCTCCTGCGAGCCAGGGCATGAACACAAAGCGCGCAAGACTTATGCCAGAGCGGCCGTCATTGCGCTTTATCGTAAGACCCGGTGCAGTACAGCACCAAAACGGCGCCAACGTGGGTGCCGTGGTGCAAGGCTTGCACATATTTGTGGCGTGCGTGTGAGGCCGGGTGGTGAATCTACCCAGTCAGCGCGTTTTGTGGCGAGCGATCGTGGCTTCGCGAAGGTGGCGGACTTCGAGCAGCTTTTGGCGCATTTCGCGGTGGCGCTTGCTGTTAAGCAGGAGCAACCCCAACAGCGGAAAGAGCACAGCCGAACCGTAGACCAGTTTGGGAATGGGGTACTGGATCATCGGCAGCACGAACAGCAGGCAGCAACCCAGGTAACCCGCCACCAGGCCGGTGGCCCATGGGCGGCCACGCGTAACCATCACGTTGGCAAAGACCAGCACCGCCACCAGCAGCAAAATCGCCAGGCCTGAGTAGTCGGATTTAAGCGACGGATCGACACCACGCAAATACGTCACGCCGGCGAGGGATACAGCAGACGCGCCGGAAAAGATCGCCATGAAGATCGTGCCCATGAACACCGGGAAATAGCGCGCGAGGAAACTGCCCATGTCGGGGAAACCTTTCATTCGGTGAGGTCCTCGTACAAGCCGATTGCAAGGGTGGTGGCAGTACCCACGCTACCGCTGCGGTAGCTGCCCACGATACCGAGGATGCCGCCCAATGCGTCTTTCATCTGGGTCAGGGTGGCATGCCGAATTTCCGTGGAGCTGAAGCTCTTGGTCAGTTTGCCTGCACGCTGCTGCAACTTGAGTAACTTGGGCGTCAGGCTGGGGTCGCGCAGGCTTAGCAGCTCCTTGGTCAGTTTCTTGCGTTCCTGGCGATTTAAACCCTTGAGCAATTCATACCAACTCTTGCCCAGAGCGGCAGCCTTTTTGGCCCTGAGCAGCTTCACCGTGGTCAGCGCGCCGGTGCCGATCCCCACCAGGGAAGCCGTATCAAGGATGGTTGAAACAGCGCCGAACCATTCGGCGTCATCCATCCGGTCGTTAGCGTCAGGGTCGAGTATCTCGTTGTAGGTACGCGCCACGCCAAACCCGCATTGCGCACTGCTGGCCAGCGCCGCCGTCACGCCAATGCCCACCACGAACGCGCTGGCGCCCGCCGTAAAAGGCACGGCGACGCTGCCGCTGAACACCACGATCCAACCGATAATCGCGGCGGTGCACGACAAGCCCATATCAAACGCCTCTTTTCTGAGGCGTTCTTCCCGTGGGTCGGTCTTGACCTGCTCCACAAATTGCGCGGGCGAAATGTACTTCTGTGCTTCGCGCAAAATGATGCGCTTGGGCTTGATGCTGCAGAGGGGCTTGAATTCGCGCAGGGTGATGACATTGAAGTCGGCGTCGATGTACACCACACCGGCGCCGACAATGCCGGGGTCGGCATCGATGGCGGCGAACAACCGTGGCAGGTTGATCTGGCTTTCGATGCGCTGGCGCGCCATGAATTGGGAGCGGTTGGAGTCCATGCCGATGGAGAGCAAGGGGTTGCTCATGGGTGTTCTTCCTTGAATATGAGGGTGGCCGGGCCGGCTTTGTGGGAGCTGGCTTGCCTGCGATGGCGATCTAATGGGCGCCACCTTAACAAACAGGCACGCCAGCGAATAGAAAGCAAAACGCCAGCACGAGGCTGGCGTTTTGCATATTCAGGTTGCGATCAGCGCGGCACGACCGGCTTGCGCGCAGGCTTGCCGCCCTTGCCCTTCGCCGCATCACTGCGTTCTTTAGCCGCCTGCTTGTTACGCGCCTGAGCTGCCGCCTTGGCTTGCTCACGCTTGTCCCACGGGTTGCTGCCATCACTGCCGCGCGGTGGCAGGCCGGTGTGCTGGGTGAGGATCCTGGTGGTGGTCTCCTTCGCAACCTTATGGCTGCCAGCCGGCGTCGAGTTCTTGCGACGGGCGCTCTGGTAGCTGTCGGTGGACGGCTGGTGCAGTGGGATCAACTGATCCTTGCCCGGCCCGATCAGGTCGGCGCGGCCCATGCGCGTCAGTGCTTCACGCAGCATCGGCCAGCCTTTCGGGTCGTGGTAGCGCAGGAAGGCCTTGTGCAGACGGCGCTGTTCCTCGCTCTTGACGATGGTGACCGCGTCGCTCTTGTAGGTGACCTTACGCAGCGGGTTCTTGCCCGAGTGGTACATGGCGGTGGCGGTGGCCATCGGCGACGGGTAGAACGCTTGCACCTGGTCGGCGCGGAAGCCGTTGCCCTTGAGCCACAGGGCCAGGTTCATCATGTCTTCATCGGTGGTGCCCGGGTGGGCGGCGATGAAGTACGGGATCAGGTACTGCTCCTTGCCCGCTTCCTTGGTGTACTTCTCGAACATGCGCTTGAACTTGTCATAGCTGCCAATGCCCGGTTTCATCATCTGGTTGAGCGGACCTTCCTCGGTGTGTTCCGGGGCGATCTTCAAGTAGCCACCGACGTGGTGGGTAACCAGCTCCTTGACGTATTCCGGCGACTCGACCGCGAGGTCGTAGCGCAGGCCGGAAGCAATCAGAATCTTCTTCACACCCGGCAACGCACGGGCGCTGCGATACAGCTGAATCAACGAGGAGTGATCGGTGTTCAGGTTCGGGCAGATGCCCGGGAACACGCATGACGGCTTGCGGCACGCGGATTCGATTTCCGGGCTCTTGCAGGCGATGCGGTACATGTTCGCGGTCGGGCCGCCGAGGTCGGAGATCACGCCGGTGAAGCCTGGCACTTTGTCGCGGATCTCTTCGATCTCGCGAATGATCGACTCTTCGGAACGGTTCTGGATGATGCGGCCTTCGTGCTCGGTGATCGAGCAGAAAGTACAGCCACCGAAGCAGCCACGCATGATGTTCACCGAGAAACGGATCATGTCGTAGGCCGGGATCTTTTCCTTGCCGTACACCGGGTGCGGGACGCGGGCGTAAGGCATGCCGAACACGTAGTCCATTTCTTCGGTAGTCATCGGGATGGGCGGCGGGTTGAACCACACGTCCACTTCGCCATGCTTCTGCACCAAAGCGCGGGCATTGCCTGGGTTGGTTTCCAGGTGCAGCACGCGGTTGGCGTGGGCGTACAGGACCGAGTCGCCACGGACTTTTTCCATGGACGGCAGACGAATGACCGTCTTGTCACGCGTCATGCGCGGGCTGGCAAGAATTTGTACGACCTTGGCTTCTTCCGGGTCTTCAACCGGGCCTTTTTCCTGCTCGATGGCGCAGGCCTGGGTGTCCTGGGTATTCACATACGGGTTGATGATCTTGTCGATCTTGCCCGGACGGTCGATACGCGTGGAGTCCACCTCGTACCAGCCTGCAGGCGTGTCACGGCGAATGAACGCGGTGCCGCGCACGTCGGTGATGTCTTCGATCTTGTGGCCCCACGACAGGCGCTGGGCAACTTCGACGATGGCCCGCTCGGCGTTGCCGTACAGCAGGATGTCGGCGCAGGCATCGATCAGGATCGAGTTGCGCACACGGTCCTGCCAGTAGTCGTAGTGGGCGATGCGGCGCAGGGACGCTTCGATGCCGCCAAGTACGATCGGCACGTTCTTGTAGGCTTCCTTGCAACGCTGGCTGTACACCAGGCTGGCGCGGTCCGGGCGTTTGCCGGCCATGCCGCCTGGGGTGTAGGCGTCGTCGGAGCGGATTTTCTTGTCGGCGGTGTAACGGTTGATCATCGAGTCCATGTTGCCGGCCGCGACGCCGAAGAACAGGTTCGGCTCGCCGAGCTTCATGAAGTCGTCTTTGGACTGCCAGTTCGGCTGCGCAATGATCCCGACGCGAAAGCCCTGGGACTCCAGCAGCCGGCCGATGATCGCCATGCCAAACGACGGGTGATCCACATACGCATCACCGGTGACGATGATGATGTCGCAGGAATCCCAGCCAAGCTGATCCATCTCCTCCCTGCTCATCGGCAGGAATGGCGCAGGACCGAAACATTCGGCCCAGTACTTGGGATAGTCAAATAACGGCTTGGCTGTTTGCATGACGGTGACCGGTGTTGAGATGAAAAATCGCGGGCGCGGAATATAGCACAAATTTTGACCAATTCCGACGGTAATGGTCGGAATTGTGCTGATGCAATCGCAGGCAAGCCAGCTCCCACATTTGAAGGTATTCACCGTTCGAGTGTGGGAGCTGGCTTGCCTGCGATAAGGCCCTTACAGGCGCTGAAACTTACTCATCATCGTCGAAGTTATAGCTACCCGGCGCCAGGTTCTCGAAGCGCGTGTATTTACCGATAAACGCCAAGCGGATAAAGCCGATTGGCCCGTTCCGCTGCTTGCCGATGATGATTTCGGCAATGCCTTTGTGTTCCGTTTCGGGGTGATACACCTCGTCGCGGTACACGAACATGATCACGTCAGCATCCTGCTCGATTGCTCCGGATTCACGCAAGTCGGAGTTCACCGGGCGCTTGTTCGGGCGTTGCTCAAGGGAACGGTTGAGCTGGGACAGCGCCACCACCGGGCAGTTGAATTCCTTGGCCAGGGCTTTGAGCGACCGGGAGATTTCGGAAATCTCGTTGGTGCGGTTGTCACCGCTGGAGCCTGGAATCTGCATCAGCTGCAGGTAGTCGATCATGATCAGGGCGATGTCGCCGTGCTCACGCACCAGCCGGCGAGTACGTGCACGCATCTCTGATGGGCTGATACCGGCGGTGTCATCGATAAACAGCTTGCGGTCGTTAAGCAAGTTGACCGCCGACGTCAGGCGCGGCCAATCGTCGTCTTCCAGGCGACCGGCTCGCACCTTGGTCTGGTCGATACGGCCAAGCGAGGAAAGCATACGCATGATCAGCGATTCACCTGGCATCTCCAGCGAGTAAACCAGTACGGCTTTGTCGCTGCGCAACACGGCGTTTTCCACCAGGTTCATCGCAAAGGTGGTTTTACCCATGGATGGACGGCCGGCGACGATGATCAAGTCAGACGGCTGCAGGCCGCTGGTCTTCTCGTCGAGGTCGGTGTAGCCGGTGGAAATACCCGTGATGGCGTTGTCGGTGTTGAACAAGGTGTCGATGCGGTCGATGGCCTTGGTCAACAGGTCGTTGACGCTGACTGGGCCGCCGGTTTTCGGCCGCGCTTCGGCGATCTGGAAGATCTGGCGCTCAGCTTCGTCGAGGATCTCGGCGGCAGTGCGGCCTTCAGGGTTAAAGGCGCTGTCGGCGATTTCGGTGCTGATACCGATCAATTGGCGCAGGGTGGCGCGCTCGCGAACGATCTGCGCATACGCCTTGATGTTGGCGACGGATGGCGTGTTTTTCGCCAGCTCACCCAGGTAGCCCAGACCACCGACTTGGGAGGTCTGGCCTTCCTTGTCCAGCTGTTCGGCCAGGGTTACCACGTCGATCGGCGAGTTCTGGTCGGCCAGCTTGGCAATGGCGCGGAAGATCAGGCGGTGGTCATGGCGATAGAAATCACCGTCCGAGACTTGATCCAGCACGCGTTCCCAGGCGTTGTTATCCAGCATCAAGCCACCGAGCACGGCCTGTTCGGCCTCGATGGAATGCGGCGGCACCTTCAGGGCAGCGGTTTGCAGATCGTATTGCTCAGGAGCTGAAATATCGTTCATGGCCACTTGGAATTAGGGGTGTGTAGAAAAACAAAAGGCACGACCTGTAAACAGGATCGTGCCCGATGTTAACCGCCTGGCACGCGAGGTGCCAGTCAGTTAGGTGTTGCTTAAGCTGCTACCACTACAACGCGTACGGTGGCTTCAACTTCAGCGTGCAGGTGCACGGCTACGTCGAATTCGCCTACGTTGCGGATGGTGCCGTTCGGCAGACGAACTTCGCTCTTCTGCACTTCAACGCCGGAGGCGGTCAGTGCATCAGCGATGTCGTGGGTGCCGATCGAACCGAACAGCTTGCCTTCGTCACCGGCGGTGGCAGTGATAGTCACTTCCAGCTCAGCCAGTTGGGCAGCGCGAGTTTCGGCCGAAGCTTTTTTGTCTGCTGCGGCTTTTTCCAGCTCAGCACGACGCTCTTCAAACGCAGCCAGGTTGGCAGCGGTTGCAGCGGTGGCTTTGCCGTATGGCAGCAGGTAGTTACGACCGTAGCCGGCCTTAACGTTCACTTTGTCGCCCAGGTTGCCCAGGTTGGCGACTTTTTCCAGAAGGATCAGTTGCATGTGAAAATCCTCTAACTTTTAACCTTCACCGTTCGCGTTATCGGCGTCTTTCGACGCCAGACGACCGCGAAAATCAATCAGGCCGTCGACAATGGCCAAAACCACGAGTAACGGATAGATCAGCTGCATAAACAGCAACATCGTGACGTACAACCCCACCAGCCAGAACTTGGCCAGGCGCTTTCGCGCAACCAGCCCGTGAATCAGGGCCAGCCCGGCAAACACCAGCGGTACACTGCAAATCGGCGCCAGCAAGGCCATCTGTGGGCCGAAGTTCGGCCCGACAACCATGCACGCCAGCAGCAACATCGCCGGCCCCGCTGGGATTCTGATACTGCGAAATTCGCGACCAAAACCACCCGGGTTGTACAACAACGCTTGCCAATAACGCCCAACAATCAGGCTCAGCACGCTGACGACCTGCAACAATGCCGCAATCAGGCCGGTCAGGACCGGGGCAATCAGTGACGCAAACCGCGCTCGCTCATCTACCGACAATTGCTGGTAGAGATCCCCGAGGGCCATCGGCAGGATCTTGACGATCTCTTGCGACAGCGCTTCGATTTGCGGGCGGAAAGCCGCGCCAAGCATCACTGAGTACACCAACCCCAATGCCACGCTGACCAGCAGCGTGCGGACCCAGGACTCACTTGCGCGTAAAACCAACGCAAGGCTCGATGACCCCAGCAGTACCAGAAGTACCCGTGGATCACCAAATTGCAGCCACCAGATCAAGGCCGGCAACAATCCCAGGGCAAGAACGCCAAGGGCGTCCTTCAAACCGCGCCGCAGGAGCACAAGGCAACCTGCAGCAGCACCCAACCAATAAAGCAGCGGCAATGCCGCACATCCGGCCACTACCAGAGTGGCCTGCACGCGACCGCGCATGATGAACTCAGCTAAGGCGCGCATGCATTCAATCCCTTACTACTTGTCGACTGCCCGGTCTCAGCGGCCGTGGCTGTCGGTGTAGGCCAGCAGGGCCAGGAAGCGGGCGCGCTTGATAGCGGTGGCCAGCTGACGCTGATAACGTGCTTTGGTACCGGTGATACGGCTTGGAACGATTTTGCCGGTCTCGGATACGTAGGCTTTCAGAGTGTTGAGATCTTTGTAATCGATCTCTTTCACGTCTTCAGCGGTGAAGCGGCAGAATTTACGACGACGGAAGAAACGTGCCATTTGATAGGCTCCTTAAAAGGTCCGTGGATTACTCGTCAGCGTTATCGCTGTTGTCGCTGTCATCACTATCAGCGCTTTCAGCGCCTTCGTGCTCAGGACGGTCGCGACGCTCACGGCGCTCACTGCGGTTTTCTTCAGCCTTGAGCATCTCGGATTGGCCGGTAACGGCTTCTTCGCGACGGATGACCAGGTTACGGATCACTGCATCGTTGTAGCGGAAGTTGTCTTCCAGCTCGGCCAGGGCCTTGCCAGTGCACTCAACGTTCAGCATCACGTAGTGAGCCTTGTGAACATTGTTGATTGCGTAGGCCAGTTGACGACGGCCCCAATCTTCCAGACGGTGGATTTTGCCGCCGTCTTCTTCGATCAGCTTGGTGTAACGCTCAACCATGCCGCCGACTTGCTCGCTTTGATCCGGGTGGACCAAAAAGATGATTTCGTAATGACGCATGAATGCTCCTTACGGGTTGTAGCCTGCCGCTCAAAAACGGTCAGACAAGGAGTGAATGACACTTATGGATCTTGCCGCAGGGAGGCACATAGGTGCCTGCCAGGAAGGCAAGGGGCGCAATTGTAGAGAAGGGGGAGAAACGGCGCAAGGTGATTGGTGATTATTTGAACAATCTTCCAAACACCCTGAAACGACTGCGGGAGCTGAAATTCTGTGGGAGCTGGCTTGCCTGCGATGCAGGCACCTCGGTGTATCAGTGATACAGAGGTGATGCTATCGCAGGCAAGCCTGCTCCCACACAAGCCCGGCCGCACATTTTTGATCGGGTTACTTCTTGCTCTTGGCCTTGGCACCGCGCTGACGCTGGGCCTCGAACAAGCACACGCCGGTGGCAACCGACACGTTGAGGCTGCTGACGCTACCGGCCATCGGCAATTTCACCAGGTAATCGCAATGCTCGCGGGTCAGGCGACGCATGCCTTTGCCTTCGGCACCCATGATCAGGATGGTCGGGCCGGTGAGGTCCTGGTCATAAATGCTGACCTCGGCCTCGCCTGCGGTGCCCACGATCCAAAGGCCGCGCTGCTGGAGTTTCTCCAGGGTACGCGCCAGGTTGGTCACGGCCACCAGCGGGATCACTTCCGCCGCACCGCACGCGACTTTACGCACGACCGGCGTCAGCGTTGCCGACTTGTCTTTAGGCACGATGACCGCCAGCGCACCGGCGGCATCGGCCGAACGCAGGCAAGCGCCGAGGTTGTGCGGGTCGGTCACGCCGTCCAGCACCAGCAACAGCGGTGCGCCTTCGGTACGGTCGAGCAGCTCGTCGAGCATCGCTTCGCCCCAGACCTGGCTCGGGCTTACGTCCGCAACCACGCCTTGGTGAACGCCCTCGACCCACACGTCCATTTCACGGCGCTCGGCCTGGCCGATGGCAACCTTGTTTTGCGTAGCCAGCTCGACCAGCGCTTGTACACGCGGCTCGCTGCGGCCTTCGGCCAACCACACCTGCTTGACGCGTTTAGGGTGATGACGCAGCAGTGCTTCTACGGCGTGCACGCCGTAGATTTTTTCCAGACTCATGACTTGGCCTTAGGTTTGCGCGACCCGCCGCTTTTCGCGGGAGCCGAACCCGCTTTAGGCGGGCCTTTACGGTGTTTACTCGGTTTGCTCGACGGCTTTTCCGCCCCGTGGGACTTTCCCCCAGACGCCGCTTTACCACCGCTTTTGGCTTCGTTGAGCAACTGCTGCTTCAACTCACGGCTCTTGCGCACTTCAGCGTTTTTCGCCGCTGCATCGCTCGGGCGGTAGGCCTCCGGGGCCTTCTCCTTGGTGGACGAACGACGAGCAGCCTTGGCTGGCGCAGGCTCGGTGGCCGCTGCTTTCGCAGGCGCGCCCTTGCCTTTGCTGGCTGGCGCAGTCGGTTCGCTGCCACGCTTTTTACGGCCAGTCGGTGTTTCGGTCGGCTTGTCGGGCATGCCGAAGTCGATCTTGCGCTCGTCGAGGTCGACGCGCATGACCTGCACTTCCACGGTGTCGCCCAAACGGAAGCTGCGACCGGTGCGCTCGCCCGCCAGGCGGTGATGCACAGGGTCGAAGTGGTAGTAATCGCCCGGCAGCGCAGTGACGTGCACCAAGCCTTCGACGTAAATGTCGGTCAGCTCGACGAACAGGCCAAAACCCGTCACGGCAGTGATCACACCTGGGAACGACTCGCCCACGCGGTCTTTCATGAACTCGCACTTGAGCCAGTTCACTACGTCGCGGGTGGCTTCGTCGGCGCGGCGCTCGCTCATGGAGCACTGCTCGCCCAGCTGTTCCAGGGCCGCTTCGTCGTACGGATAGATCCGTGCCTTCGGAATGGTCATGGCACCGGCGCGCTTGACGTGCGGGGTGTTCTGCTTGGAGTGGATCACGCTGCGGATCGCCCGGTGCGTGAGCAGGTCCGGGTAACGACGAATCGGCGAAGTGAAGTGGGTGTACGCCTCGTAATTCAGGCCGAAGTGGCCCTGGTTATCGGCGCTGTACACCGCCTGGCTCAGAGAGCGCAGCATCACGGTCTGGATCACGTGGTAATCCGGACGGTCCTTGATGCTGGCCAGCAGCGCCTGGTAATCCTTCGGCGTCGGGCCGTCCTTGCCTTTGTGCAGGGACAGGCCAAGCTCACCGAGGAAAGCGCGCAGTTTTTCCAAACGCTCCGGCGGCGGGCCGTCGTGAACACGGTACAGGGCAGGAATTTCGTGCTTTTTGAGGAACTCTGCGGTGGCCACGTTGGCCGCCAGCATGCACTCCTCGATCAGCTTGTGCGCATCGTTACGCGTGGTCGGCGTAATGGCCGCGATCTTGCGCTCGGAACCGAAGACAATCCGGGTTTCCTGGGTTTCAAAGTCGATTGCGCCACGTACATGACGTGCGCCCAGCAACACCTTGTACAGCGCGTAAAGCTGCTTGAGGTGCGGCACTACGTCGGCATATTCGCCACGCAAGGCCTTGGCTTCGCTGGTCTTCGGGGCTTCCAGGATGGTGCTGACCTTGTTGTAGGTCAGGCGCGCCTGGGAGTGGATCACCGCTTCGTAGAACTGGTAGTCGGTCATTTCGCCGGTTTTGGAGATGGTCATCTCGCACACCATGGCCAAACGGTCGACTTTCGGGTTCAGGGAGCACAGGCCGTTGGACAGCTGCTCAGGCAGCATCGGGATCACGCGCTCAGGGAAGTACACGGAGTTGCCGCGCACCTGGGCTTCGTTATCCAGGGCCGAACCGATCTTCACATAGCTGGACACGTCGGCAATCGCGACGAACAACTTCCAGCCGCCGGAGAACAGGCGCAGCTTGCCAGGCTTGGCTTCGCAATAGACCGCATCGTCGAAGTCGCGGGCATCTTCGCCGTCGATGGTGACGAACGGCAGATGGCGCAGGTCGATGCGTTTTTCCTTGTCTTTCTCTTCCACTTCCGGCTTGAGCTTGGCGGCTTCCTTGAGCACAGCCTCCGGCCAGACGTGAGGAATATCGTAGGTGCGCAGCGCAACGTCGATTTCCATGCCCGGCGCCATGTAATTGCCGACCACTTCAACAATATCGCCCTGTGGCTGGAAGCGCGCGGTTGGCCAGTGGGTGATTTTCACCTCGACGAACTGGCCGACCTTGGCGGCGCCATTGCGACCCGGGGTGATCAGCACTTCCTGCTGGACCTTCGGGTTATCCGGCACTACAAAGCCGATGCCGCCTTCTTCGAAGTAACGGCCAACGATGGACTCGTGGGCACGGGACACCACTTCGACGATCACGCCTTCACGGCGACCACGACGGTCCAGGCCGGAAACGCGGGCCAGGGCACGGTCGCCGTCGAATACCAGGCGCATTTGCGCCGGGCTCATGAACAGGTCGTCGCTGCCGTCATCCGGGATCAGGAAGCCGAAGCCATCCCGATGGCCGGCGATGCGGCCCAGGATCAAGTCGAGCTTATCCACAGGCGCATAGGTGCCACGACGGGTGTAGATCAGTTGAGCATCGCGCTCCATGGCACGCAAACGGCGGCGCAGGGCTTCGAGCTGGTCTTCGGTGGTCAGACCGAACTCTTCAACCAACTGCTCGCGGCTAGCAGGCGAACCACGATCGGCGAGATGCGCCAGGATCAGTTCGCGGCTAGGAATAGGGTTTTCATATTTTTCCGCTTCACGAGCGGCCTCGGGATCGAGGGACTGCCAATCGGCCATTAGAGAGTTTTCACCTTGTCTATATGCGGGTTAGTTTGGCATACGCGTATTGAAACGGGAAATTTCAGGTGTCAACAAGCGTTTAAAAGGCCTTTGCAGCCCTCGGAAAGCGCCTTGAATGACCATTGGCGAAATTTTCCGGGCTTTTTTCATCGCAGGGCTTTACAGCTCAAAATCGCCTCCGTATAGTGCGCGCCATCGACGACGGCAACGTTGTTGATGCTGCCCAGGTGGTGAAATTGGTAGACACGCCAGCTTCAGGTGCTGGTGATCGCAAGGTCGTGGAAGTTCGAGTCTTCTCCTGGGCACCAAATTCAGATTAAACCCGCGAAAGCGGGTTTTTTCGTTTCAGGCCTCTGATTTTTAACAAGAATATTGAATTATATTTTTGATATCAGGGGTTTACAGATTAAAAAGCGCTCCGTATAGTTCGCTCCATCAACAGCGCAAGCGTTGTTGATAATGCCCAGGTGGTGAAATTGGTAGACACGCCAGCTTCAGGTGCTGGTGATCGCAAGGTCGTGGAAGTTCGAGTCTTCTCCTGGGCACCAAATTCAGATCAAACCCGCGAAAGCGGGTTTTTTCGTTTCCGGGGTTTGAAAACTTCCCCAAGGATTCTCCCCTCATCCGCACTTGAGAAGTTTTATCGTTTATCCTTGCAATGATTTGTTGCATACAAGCGAGGAACACTTCGGATGATGATCCGCGATAACCGTCTCAAGACATCCCTTCTGCGTGGCCTGACCCTCACCCTGCTTGGCTTGACGCTGCTCTCGCCCACCGCCTACTCCGCCGACAAGGTGTCCCTGACCCTGTACAACGGCCAGCACAAAGAAGTCGGCGATGAACTCGCCAAGGCCTTCGAAGCCAAGACCGGCATTCACGTCAACGTGCGCAAAGGCAGCAGCAACCAGCTCGCCAGCCAGGTCGTGGAAGAAGGCGCGCGCTCCCCTGCCGATGTGATCTACACCGAAGAATCGCCGCCGCTGAACAAACTCGGCGAGCAAGGCCTGCTGGCCAAGATTGATGCGAGCACGCTGGACGTATTGCCCAAGGATTACGTCGGCAGCAACGGTGACTGGATGGGCGTGACCGCTCGTACCCGCGTCGTGGCCTTTAACCCCAAACTGATCGCCGAAAAAGACCTGCCCAAATCGGTACTCGATTTCGCTGGCCCCGAGTGGCAAGGCAAAGTCGGCTTTGTGCCCACCAGTGGCGCATTTCAGGAGCAGGCCGTGGCGATTATCAAGCTGCACGGTCGCGAAGCTGCTGAAGAATGGCTGACCGGCCTGCGCGCCTTCGGCAAGGTGTACAGCAACAATATGGTCGCGCTCAAGGCCGTGGAAAACGGCGAAGTCGCCACCGTGCTGGTGAACAACTACTACTGGTTCGCCCTGAAAAAAGAAAAAACCAACCTGGATTCTCAGCTGCATTACTTCACCGATGGCGATGTGGGCGGCCTGATCACCGTGTCCTCGGCGGCGGCGCTCAAATCCAGCAAGCACCCCAAAGAAGCCCAGCAACTCCTGGCATTCATGGCCAGTGAAGAAGGCCAGCGCGTCATCACCAATACCTCGGCCGAATACCCGCTGCGCAAGGGCATGCAATCCAATCGCGGCCTCAAGCCGTTCAGCGAGCTGCAACCGCCGAAAGTCACCCCGGCAGACCTTGGCAACGCCGAAGAAGCCCTGGACCTGGAACGTGACGTTGGCTTGAACTGATGAACCCATCGCTACCCGCCGGGGTGTTCAGCCCCCGGCGCAAACGCCCGTCGATCTGGCTGTTGTTACCCGTGCTGTTTCTGGTTGGCCTGAGCCTGCTGCCGTTGGTATATGTCGGGGCCAAGGCCTGGCAGGCCGGCTGGGCGGAGGCGGTGCACCTGCTGTGGCGGCCGTATGTGTTCGGGCTGTTGCGCAACACCTTGGCTTTGATGGTTGGGGTGACGGTGGCTTGCGGCGTGATCGGCCTGTCACTGGCGTGGCTACTGGAGCGCAGCAACCTGCCGGGGCGACGCATCTGGGGAGTAATCCTGTGCCTGCCGTTTGCGGTACCGGCCTTTGTCAGCAGCTTTACCTGGGTCTCGCTGAGCGCCAACTTCGAAGGGCTTGGCGGGGCAATACTGGTGATGACCCTGTCCAAGTACCCACTGGTGTTTCTGCCGGTGGCGGCGACATTGCGCAATCTTGATCCATCCCTTGAAGAGTCGGCCCGCACGCTGGGACTGAATCGCTGGGGCGTTTTTTTCCGAATTACACTGCCGTTGCTCTGGCCCTCGCTGCTGGCCGGAGCCCTGCTGATCGCGCTGCATATGCTGGTGGAATTCGGCGCGCTGTCGATCATCGGCCTGCAAACCTTTACCACCGCGATCTACCAACAGTTCGAACTGGAATTCAGCAACGCCAATGCCGCGATGCTCTCGGCGGTGCTGCTGGTGATGTGCCTGACACTGCTGTGGCTGGAGCTGCGGGTGCGCGGCAAGGGCCGGCATGTGCGCATCGGCCAGGGCGCGGCGCGGCATGCTGAACAGGTCAAGCTGGGCAAATGGTCGACCGTGGGCCAGCTGTACTGCCTGGCGCTGGCGATCATTGGCAGCGGCATTCCGCTGGGGATGCTCGCTTATTGGCTGGCAGTGGGCTCATCGGCGGCATTCCCGGTGGCCGAGATTGGTGAGGCACTGCTGTCCTCTCTGGCACTGTCGTTGGGCGGCGCTGCGCTTTGCCTGGTATTAGCTGTACCGGTGGGGCTGCTGGTGGTGCGCTACAAAGGCCAGTTGGCGATTTGGGCTGAGCGCCTGCCTTATCTGCTGCATGCCCTGCCAGGGTTGGTGATTGCGCTGACACTGGTGTATTTCGCCCTGCACTATGTGCCGGCGCTGTATCAGACCTCGGCGCTGCTGCTGATTGCTTATGCGCTGTTGTTTCTGCCGCTTGCTCAGGCGCCGATTCGAACCGCACTGAACAAAGCTGCGCCGCAACTGGAAGAAGCTGCACGCACGCTGGGCGCCTCGTCATTCAGCGCGTTTTGCCGGGTGACCTTGCCGATTATTTTCCCGGCCTTGGGGGCGGCGTTCGCGTTGGTGTTTCTGGATGCGATGAAGGAGTTGACGGCGACTTTGCTCCTCAGCCCGACGGGGCTGAATACCCTGGCGACTGCCGTGTGGGCGCATACCTCGAATGTTGAGTTTGCGGCGGCGGCGCCGTATGCGGCGTTGTTGATTCTGGTGTCGGGGTTGCCGGTGTATCTGCTGACGACGCGGATGTATTTGAGCCGCTGAGACCACTATCGCAGGCGAGCCAGCTCCCACATTCGATTGCATTCCAACGTTGGAACTCGGTCAAATGTGGGAGCTGGCTTGCCTGCGATGAGGCCGGCGCAGACGACGCTAAGCCCGAAACTGCCCCAAACTCGCCTTCAACTGCGCTGCCAACCCATCCAGCACCTTGCCACTGGCCGTCGTCTCCACCACCGCCTGCGCGGCCCGCTCGGCCTGGGCGTGGATCACCTCGACCCGGCCACGCACCGCATGCGCGCCCTGAGCCTGATGCTCAGCCGCACGCGTCGCCAGGCCAATCGCCGCATGCACTTGCTCCACCGAAGCCTGCACCGACTGTTGCAAGCGCACACTGTCGCGCAGCACCAACAACCCTTCATTTGCCTGGCGCCCGGCCTTGCCGATGGTTTCCACCGCTTCCCGTGCGCCCTGCTGCAACGCCACGATATGCGCCTGGATATCCCCAGTGGAGCTTTGGGTTTTACTCGCCAGCGCCCGCACTTCGTCCGCCACCACCGCAAAACCTCGCCCGGTCTCACCGGCACGCGCCGCTTCAATCGCCGCATTCAGGGCCAGCAGGTTGGTCTGCTCGGCAATCCCGTGAATCACCGTCAACACCACTTCGATCTGCTCGCTTTGCTGCGCCAACCGCTCGATCACCTGGGAACCGGCCTGCACTTGCCCCGCCAGCGCTTCGATCAGGCTGCCGACCTCAGCCGAGGTCCGTGAGTTTTCGTCCGTGGCCTGGCGAATACCCACCACCTGCTGCAACGCTGCCTGCATTGCATGGCTTTCGGCCTGGGCCTCATCGGCCATTTGCGACAGAGCGCGCAAGCTTTCGGCAACTTCGTCGCGCTGCAAACCGGCCGCCTTGTCAGCCCCGGCATTGCGCAAGGTCATGGCGCCGATTTCGACGCCGGTGCGCTGTGCCACATCGCCGGCCTCACGCACGATTGGCTGCAACTTATCCACAAAGCGATTGACCGCCGAGGCCATGTCGCCGATTTCGTCCTTGCTATTGATCTGCACACGCTTGGTGAGGTCGCCCTCGCCCGCCGCCAGGTCGTCCATGGCGGCAATCAACAACTTCAGCCGATTGACCACACGGCGGCCCAAGACGATGGCGATCAGCAGCAATACGCCAAACCCGACAATGGCGAGCCCCATACCGATGCGCCAGCGCAGCGCTCCCGCAGCGTCCTGTACGGCGCTGCTGGTGTTGGCGGTCATCTGGGTGGCAGTGGCTTGCGCCGATTGCAGGCGCGCGCCCATAGCCGTTGCGCTGTCGGCGGCGGCGCCTTTGAGGCTGTCACCGACCAACTGATCACTGCTCGCGATCAGTGCGGCAAAACGCTTGTCCAGCGCCGCCAGGTCGGCCTCTACGGCTTTGGTCGAGACGCCCATGCGGACTTTGCCGATCTCCGTGCCGTTGGGGCTGATGGACGCCTCGACGTAGAACACCGAAGGGTCGTTTTTAGCCGCATCCAGGACCTTATCCAAGGCTCGGTCGCCCTTGCCCTTGTCGAGCAGTGCCTGGTTGATCGGGTTTTCGCGATTGAGGTAACGGGTCAGGTGCTCGCCAGCGGCGTCGTCATACACCACGAACAACACGTTGGGATTACGCTGGGCGCGCCGGGCGAACTCCGACAATGTCGGCACGTCGCTGTCCCACATGGCGCGGGGCGCCACCGACGCCAGCAGTTGGGCCATGTCATTGGCCGAGTCTTGCAGGTCTTTTTCCAGGGTCGCACGCAGTTGCTTCTGCTCCTCTTGCAGGCGCGTGGAAAGCCCTGCGGTCAGACGCTGGCGCGTGCTCGAAGACAAGCTGTCCAGGCTCGAGGTGACTTCCTTGCCGGCTTGCGCCAGCTCGCCAGACAGTTTCTGGCTGTCGGCACCCAGGCGGCTGCTTAAATCCGCTTCCAGCGCAGTCACGGTGCTTCGCGTCAGGGCAACGGCCACCAGCACTTGCACCAAAAGAGCGATACCTAGGGTAACGAACACCGGCCGCAACAGCCGGCTTTGTAACAATGAGAGAACGGCAGACACGGTAAATCCCTCCACCACGGGTGCCATTAATTTGATAGCACCGCGAAAGGAAGAACCATAGCAAGGGTCGTGCCGATTGCCGGCCAGGCACGAAAAAGGGCTCCCGAAGGAGCCCTTTTACTTTTTACATCAACAGCTTGTTAAGCGAACGGGTGACGCAGAACGATGGTCTCGTTGCGGTCCGGGCCTGTCGAAATAATGTCGATCGGCGCGCCGATCAGCTCTTCAACACGCTTGATGTAGGCACGAGCATTGGCCGGCAGTTCTTCCAGGGTTTTGGCGCCCACGGTCGATTCGGTCCAGCCCGGCACTTCTTCGTACACAGGCTGCAGGCCTACGTAGCTGTCAGCGTCGGTCGGTGCAACATCCTTGCCTTCGGCATCTTTGTAGCCGATGCAGATGTTGATGGTTTCCAGGCCGTCGAGAACGTCCAGCTTGGTCAGGCAGATGCCCGAGATGCTGTTCACATCGATAGCGCGGCGCAGGATAACGGCGTCGAACCAGCCGCAACGACGGGCGCGGCCAGTGGTAGCACCGAACTCGTGACCTTGCTTGGCCAGGTGCGCGCCGACTGCGTCGAACAGCTCAGTCGGGAACGGGCCCGAACCCACGCGCGTGGTGTAAGCCTTGGTGATGCCCAGGATGTAGTCCAGGAACATCGGGCCAACGCCCGAACCGGTCGCAACTCCACCCGCGGTGGTGTTGGAGCTGGTCACGTACGGATAGGTGCCGTGATCGATGTCCAGCAACGAACCCTGGGCGCCTTCGAACATGATGTCTTTGCCGGCGCGACGCAGGTCGTGCAGCTCGGCGGTCACGTCCAGCATCAGCGGCTTGAGCAGCTCAGCGTATTCCTTGCACTCAGCCAGAGTCTTTTCGAACTCGATGGCCGGCTCTTTGTAGTAACCCACCAGCATGAAGTTGTGGTAATCCACCAGCTCACGCAGCTTGTCTTCAAAGCGCGGCATGTTGAGCAGGTCGCCCACACGCAGGCCACGACGTGCAACCTTGTCTTCGTAAGCCGGGCCAATGCCGCGACCGGTGGTGCCGATCTTCAGCTCGCCACGCGCCTTTTCACGGGCCTGGTCCAGCGCAACGTGGAAGGACAGGATCAGCGGGCAGGACGGGCTGATACGCAGGCGCTCGCGCACCGGTACGCCTTTCTCTTCCAGCTTGGTGATCTCACGCAGCAGGGCGTCAGGTGCAACCACAACACCGTTGCCGATCAGGCACTGCACGCCTTCGCGCAGCACGCCCGACGGGATCAGGTGCAAAACGGTTTTTTCGCCATCGATGACCAGGGTGTGGCCAGCGTTGTGGCCACCTTGGTAGCGCACTACGGCGGCAGCATGTTCGGTCAGCAGATCAACGATCTTGCCTTTGCCCTCATCACCCCATTGGGTGCCCAGGACTACGACATTCTTACCCATAACACTTGTCCTCATTCGCGCAAACTTGGTGCCGGCGATGGCCGGCAGGAAAACTCAAGAAGCCAGTGGCGATACTTGCCAAAGCCCGTTCTGCAGAATCAATTGCCGGTCGCAGTCCGCTTCACGGGCGGCGGCCAATGGCTGCCCAGGCAAAGCCTGGACAACACGCTGACCCTCACTGCGCAACTGGCAAACCTGCTGCCAGAGTGCTGCGTCCGTACTGTCGGGCATCCAGATGCCACCAGACGGCAACTCGACCTCAGCACGCCCCAGGGTCACCAGGGTTTTCAAATCGGTAGAAAAGCCAGTCGCCGGACGTGCGCGACCGAAGTCAGCGCCGATATCGTCATAACGACCGCCCTGGGCGATGGCCTGGCCAACACCCGGCACAAAAACGGCGAACACCACACCGGTGTGGTAGTGATAGCCGCGCAACTCACCCAGGTCGAAATACAGCGGCAACTCGGGGAAGCGCGCCGACAACTGCTCGGCAATCGCAAACACATCATCCAGTGCAGCCAATACCGGCGCCGGCGCATTGGCCAGGCGCTCACGGGCAGCCACCAGCACTTCACGGCCACCGCACAGGTTCACCAGTGCGCGCAGCATGTCGGCCAGGTCCGCAGGCACGCCTGCAGTCAGGGCGATGACTTCATCGATAGCCTTGCGCTGCAAGGCATCGAACAACTGTTGCTCCACTTCACCGGACAAACCAGCCGCACGGGCCAGACCACGGTAGATACCAACGTGGCCCAGGTCCATGTGTACATCCGGCACATCGGCCAGTTGCAGCATGGCCAGCATCAGGCTGATCACTTCAACGTCGCTGCTCGGGCTGGCATCACCGTACAACTCGGCGCCCAACTGGATCGGGCTGCGCGAAGACGACAAAGCACGCGGCTGAGCATGCAGCACGCTGCCGGCGTAGCACAGGCGGCTCGGGCCTTCGCGGCGCAGGGTGTGCGCATCGATGCGCGCCACCTGCGGCGTGATGTCGGCACGGAAACCCATTTGCCGGCCCGATTGCGGGTCGATGACCTTGAAGGTGCGCAGATCCAGGTCCTGGCCCGCGCCGGTCAGCAGGGATTCCAGGTACTCGATATGGGGGGTCACGACAAACTCGTAACCCCAGCTCTGGAACAGATCCAACACCTGGCGACGCGCTACTTCAATGCGCGCAGCTTCTGGTGGCAGTACTTCTTCGATGCCATCTGGCAGCAGCCAGCGGTCTACCGTTGCCATTACGCCATTCCCCTATGATCCGGGCGGCCAGCCCTCGGCCGAGCCTTGAGTGAAGCAGAAAATACCCACGCTTTGCATAATCCACGCGCAAGAGCGACGTGACGAACGGCCTGCCAGCGGCCTCGTCGGGCACTTTCCTCGAAAAACCTGTGGCGCCTGCCGAATCAAACATGCAGACGCAAAAAAGCCGGGAATTTCCCGGCTGCCGCATCATACACCCGTTTTCTGAAAGGATCACCCCGCCAGGCATTTTAGCCGCCCGACGGAGTGCGCCCTAAGGTCACAGGCTTGGTTACTTGGACTTTTCCAGGTAGCGGAAGAAGTCGCTGCTTGGGTCCAGCACCATGACGTCGGTTTTGTTCGCGAAGCTTTCACGGTAGGCACGCAGGCTACGGTAGAACGCGTAGAACTCCTGGTCCTGGCCGTAAGCCTTGGCGTAGATCGCCGCAGCTTGCGCGTCGCCGTCACCACGAGCCTCTTCAGACTCGCGATAAGCCTCTGCCAGCAGTACACGACGCTGACGGTCGGCATCCGCACGGATACCTTCAGCCAACTCGTTACCTTTGGCGCGATGCTCACGGGCTTCACGCTCACGCTCGGTGCTCATACGCTCGAACACGCTGCGGTTCACTTCCTTCGGCAAGTCGATAGCCTTGACCCGGACATCAACCACTTCAATGCCCAGCTCTTTTTCTGCCATCGTGTTCAGCGAACGGGTGATGTCAGCCATCAGCGCATCACGCTCACCGGATACCACCTCGTGCAGGGTGCGTTTACCAAACTGGTCACGCAGGCCCGATTCCAGACGGCGCGACAAACGCTCGTCGGCAATCTGCTTGAGGCCGGAGGTCGCGGTGTAGAAGCGCTCGGCATCCTTGACGCGCCACTTGGCGTAGGCGTCAACCATCACGGCTTTCTTTTCCAGGGTGAGGAAGCGTTGTGTCGGTGCATCCAGGGTCATCAGGCGGCCGTCGAACTTGCGCACCTGGTTCACGTAGGGGACTTTCACATGCAGGCCCGGCTGGACATCTGCCTGCACCACACGACCGAATTGCAGCAACACCGCGCGCTCGGTCTGAGACACGATGTAGAAGCAGTTCCAGGCAGCGATGACCACGACGACGCCCACAATCAGGGCGGTCAGCGATTTATTGCTCATCAACGACTCTCCCTGGTACGTGTTTGCTGTTGCAGCAAGTCAGCGGCCGCACGGGCGCTCGCTTCGTTGGCAGCGGCATTCGAGCTGCTGGACGGTGCGCTGGTGCCGCTACGACCACCTTCGATCATCTTGTCCAGCGGCAGGTACAGCAGGTTGTTCTGCCCACCTTTGCTGCCGGTCACGAGAACCTTGCTGGTGTTGCTGAAAACTTCCTGCATGGTGTCCAGGTACAGACGCTCACGCGTGACTTCCGGAGCCTTGCGGTACTCGGCAACCAGTTTGGTAAAGCGATCCGCCTCACCCTTGGCGCGGGAGACCACTTCGTCGCGGTAACCGTTGGCATCTTCAAGGATACGCTGGGCCTGACCACGGGCTTCCGGTACGACACCGTTGGCGTAGGTTTCAGCCTGGTTGCGCGAACGCTGCTCGTCTTCACGGGCGCGGATCACGTCATCAAAGGCTTCCTGCACTTCGCGCGGTGCAGCTGCGCTCTGTACGTTCACCTGAGTGACGGTGATGCCGGTGCGGTAGGTATCGAGGAACCGCTGCAGGCGCTCCTTGATCTCGCTGGCCATCAATTCACGACCTTCGGTCAGCACCTGGTCCATGGCGGTGGAACCCACCACATGGCGCAGGGCACTTTCGGTTGCGTGTTGCAGGCTGATTTCCGGCTGATCAACGTTCAGCACGAAGTCCTGCAGGTTGCTGATCTTGTACTGCACGGTCAGCGGCACTTCGACGATGTTCTCGTCTTCGGTCAGCATCTGGCCCTGCTTGGTGTAGGCACGCTCACGCGTGACGTTCTCCATGTACTTCTTGTCGATCGGCGGGAAATAGATGTTCAGGCCTGGCCCGACAGTCTCGTAGTACTTGCCGAAGCGCAGCACAACAGCCTGCTCCTGCTCGTCCACCACGTACACGGCGCTGTACAGCCAAACGGCTGCGAGCACGACAAGCCCGAGGCCCAGCAGGCCATAGCCGCCGCCCTTGCTTGTGCGACCGCCGTCGTCACCACCACCACGTTTTTTTCCACCACCGAACAACCCATTCAGGCTTTCCTGCAGCTTTCGGAAGGCCTCGTCGAGATCTGGTGGCCCCTTGCGGTCGCCATTATTGCGGCGTTTACCACCCCAAGGATCCTGATTATTCGAGTTGCCACCCGGCTCATTCCAAGCCATAGCGCTCTCCATCTGATAAAGCAAAGACGCACCCACGGCGCGCCGACCAATGCTACAGAATGCCTGCTACTGCGGCACAACCGCTTTCGGAGGCTTTTATTGCAAAGTGTGTTGTTCGATGAACTCTGTCGGTACCACACCTTCACGGCTGACCAGCCGATTCAGCTCCGAGCGCGGCAATCGAACGGCCAGCAAGCTGACACCTTCTTCGTCGTATTCTTCTTTCTGTACGGCGCCCAGTTCGAAAAACTGTGCACGCAGTCGAGCAAAACGTTGCGGCAAGCGCAAGGTGCCGACAAACAAATCGCTGCCCAGCAGTTCGGCAATCGCTTGTTCAAGCAACTCCAGACCACTGCCATCGCGCGCCGACAGCCATACCCGCTGGGGCTTGCCGTCTTCATCGCGCTGGATTTGCGGCTCAACGCCCTCAAGCAAATCGAGTTTGTTATAGACCTCGAGGATCGGCAAGTCTTGTGCACCAATCTCGCCCAACACCACCATCACTTGCTCGATCTGCAACATGCGATCCGGTTCGGCCGCATCGATCACGTGCAACAGCAGGTCGGAATTGCTCGACTCTTCGAGCGTAGACCGAAATGCCTCGACCAGCTTGTGGGGCAAATGACGAATGAAACCTACTGTGTCGGCCAGGACAATCGGCCCCAGGTCGTCGATATCCAAACGGCGCAAGGTCGGGTCAAGGGTGGCGAACAGTTGGTCGGCCGCGTAAACGTCCGATTTCGTCACGTTGTTGAACAGCGTGGATTTGCCGGCGTTGGTATAGCCCACCAGGGACACGGTAGGGATATCCGCACGCGAGCGGCCACGGCGTGATTGTTCGCGCTGGCTGCGTACTTTTTCCAGGCGGCCCTTGATCTGGCGCAGGCGCACCCGCAGCAGACGGCGGTCGGTTTCCAGCTGGGTTTCACCCGGGCCGCGCATGCCGATGCCACCACCCTGGCGTTCAAGGTGAGTCCAGCCGCGTACCAACCGGGTGCTCATGTGGTCAAGCTGGGCCAGTTCTACCTGGAGCTTGCCTTCATGGGTACGGGCGCGCTGGGCGAAAATATCGAGAATCAGACCGGTGCGGTCGATCACGCGACACTCGAAAACACGTTCGAGGTTACGTTCCTGACTGGGCGTGAGGGTGTGATTGAAGATCACCAGATCGGCTTCTTCGGCGTGAACCAGGTCGCGCAGTTCCTCGACCTTGCCGCTGCCTATCAGGTATTTGGCGGTTGGCCGATGACGCGGTACGTTAAAAAACGCAACGGTCTCGGCGCCGGCCGAATTTGCCAACTCCTGAAACTCCTGCGGATCTTCGCGCGCCTCAGGGTCCTGTCCATCCAAGTGAACGAGGATTACTCGCTCACCACCACCGTGGCGCTCAAAGAACAAAGGAGACTCCTATCAGGCGTTACCTGGCTCAGCGTCACCCTGTTCATCACCTGCTGCGCTAGGCAGACGGATTGGACGAACTGGAACGACTGTCGAGATAGCGTGCTTGTAAACCATCTGGCTGACGGTGTTTTTCAGCAGGATCACGAACTGGTCGAACGACTCGATCGTGCCTTGCAGCTTGATACCGTTGACCAGGTAGATGGAAACCCCAACTTTCTCTTTACGTAAAGTATTCAAGTAAGGGTCTTGTAGCGAATGCCCTTTTGACATGTGCCGCACTCCTTTAAGGATCAATAATAAAATTCGGAAAATAGATAGCTTATGGCCGTCACACCCCCAAGGATAGACGGCAATTGCAAGGACTCAGCTCAATATGGAGACCGATCCCAAGTATTTCAAGGCGCGTGACAGATTGTCGCTGTCCAGGCTGTCCAACCAGTGCAAATCGCTCCAGCTGCGCAGCCAGGTGAACTGGCGCTTCGCCAATTGGCGCGTGGCAATGATGCCGCGCTCCTGCATTTCGGCTGACGTCAGCTTGCCATCCAGGTGTTCCCAGACTTGGCGGTAGCCTACAGCACGTATCGAAGGCAACCCGGCATGCAGGTCACCTCTGGAACGCAGTGCTACGACCTCGTCCACAAACCCCTGTTCCAACATAATTGTGAATCTTTGTGCAATTCGTTCATGCAACACCTGGCGATTTGCCGGAGCAATGGCCAGATTCGCCACAGTATAGGGCAATTGTGACTGTCCAGATGCGCCTGCATCAGCACTTTGCGCAGTTTGTTTCAGCCTGTGTTCAGTCATGGTCTGGCCGCTCACCCGCCAGACTTCCAGGGCGCGACTGAGGCGCTGGGGGTCATTGGGGTGAATGCGCGCAGCGGAAACCGGGTCGACTGCCGCCAACTGGTCGTGCAGGGCTTGCCAGCCAAGGCGTGCAGCCTCTTCTTCAATTTCGCCACGCACCTGGGCGTCGGCCGCAGGCATATCCGCCAAGCCTTCCTGCAAAGCCTTGTAATAGAGCATCGTACCGCCCACCAGCAGCGGAATATTGCCCCGCGCGGTGATCTCGGCCATGGCGGCCAGGGCATCGGCACGGAAATCGGCGGCGGAATAGCTCTCGGCCGGGTCGATGATGTCAATCAACCGGTGCGGATACTGTGCCAACAGTTCTTTTGAAGGCTTGGCCGTGCCGATGTCCATGTCCCGGTAAACCAGGGCAGAGTCGACGCTGATCAGCTCGCAAGGCAGCACTTTGGTCAGCTCGATGGCTAGGTCGGTCTTGCCGGCGGCCGTAGGGCCCATCAGGAAGATGGCGGGGGGCAAGGCACTCATCAACGGCCGCGCAAGAACAGTTTGTCCAAGTCGTCCAGGCCCATTTGGGTCCAGGTCGGTCGGCCATGGTTGCATTGCCCGCTGCGCTCGGTGTTCTCCATGTCGCGCAGCAAACCGTTCATTTCCGGCAACGCCAGGCGGCGGTTGGCGCGGATTGCACCGTGGCAGGCCATGGTACCGAGCAGTTCGTTGATATGTGCCTGGATGCGATCGCTGGTGCCGTATTCCATCAGGTCGGCCAGCACGTCGGCGACCAGGCGGTTGGCTTCGGCTTGCTTGAGCAAGGCGGGAATCTGGCGAATAGCCAGGGTTTCCGGGCCCAGGCGTTGCAGTTCGAAGCCCAGCTTCTGGAACACGCTGTGGTGCTCCTCGGCGCAATCGGCTTCACGCTGGCTCACCGCCAGGGATTCCGGCACCAACAACGGCTGGCCGCTCAGACCTTCACTGGCCATGGCGATCTTCAAGCGCTCGTACATGATCCGTTCGTGGGCGGCGTGCATGTCCACCAGCACCAGGCCATGGGCGTTTTCGGACAGGATATAAATGCCCTTGAGCTGCGCCAGCGCATACCCCAAAGGCGGAATATCACCGCCGCCCTCAGGCAATGCCACAGCGCCCGGCTCGGCCCCCGGCAGCGGTGCAAAAAATTCGCGATAGGCCGCCTGGGCCTCGGCTACCGGCACAGTCGACTGCGGGCGTGGCGTGTATTGGTACTGATAACCCGCGCCCGAACCGGAACCCGGCGCGGTGTAGGAAGGCTGCGGCTGCGGCGATTGCAGCAGGTTGGCGGCCAGGCTCATTTCGCCCTGAGGCCCGAACTCGCCAGCCTCCGGACCGCTCGGCCTTACCGCCGCCGTCACAATCGGCGCTGACAACTGATCATCCGGGCGCACATCGCCCAAGGCGCGGTGCAGCGTGCCGTAGAGGAAGTCATGCACCATGCGCCCGTCACGGAAGCGCACTTCGTGCTTGGTCGGGTGCACGTTGACGTCGACCACCGACGGGTCGACTTCAAAGAACAGCACAAACGTCGGGTGCCGCCCGTTGAACAGCACATCGCGATACGCCTGGCGCACCGCGTGGGCCACCAGTTTGTCGCGTACCGCACGGCCATTCACAAAGAAATACTGCAAGTCCGCCTGGCTGCGGGAGAAGGTCGGCAAACCGACCCAGCCCCACAGGCGCAAGCCATTGCGCTCGATTTCAATCGGCAGCGCCTGCTCAAGGAAGCCTGCGCCGCAGATCGCCGAGACCCGCCGAGCGCGCGCGGCGTCGTCATGGGCTTCGTGCAGGCTGAGGATGGTTTTGCCGTTGTGGCGTAAATGGAACGCCACATCAAAACGCGCCAACGCCAGGCGCTTGATGACTTCTTGCAGGTGATCGAATTCGGTTTTTTCGGCCTTGAGGAATTTGCGTCGCGCGGGCGTATTGAAAAACAGGTCGCGAACTTCAACCGACGTCCCCACCGGGTGCGCGGCCGGCTGCACACGAGGCGCCATGTCACGGCCTTCGGTTTCCACCTGCCAGGCTTGCTCGGCGCTGCGGGTGCGCGAAGTCAGGGTCAGGCGCGCTACGGAGCTGATGGACGCCAATGCCTCACCGCGAAAACCCAGGCTCATTACCCGCTCAAGGTCTTCAAGGTCGCGAATCTTGCTGGTGGCGTGACGAGCCAGGGCCAGCGGCAGGTCATCCGAGGAAATCCCGCTGCCGTCGTCGCGAACCCGCAGCAGCTTGACGCCGCCCTGCTCCACATCGACATCAATGCGCTTGGCACCGGAGTCGATACTGTTTTCCAGCAATTCCTTGATCACCGACGCCGGGCGCTCAACCACCTCACCCGCAGCAATCTGGTTGGCGAGGCGCGGGCTGAGCAGTTCGATGCGCGAGCTACTGTTCAATAAGGAGTCGCTCATTACTGCGCCGCCAATTCAGTGCCAGGGATGGTCAACACCTGACCGACTTTCAACTCATCGGTCTTCAGGTTGTTGGCGCTGCGCAAGGTCGCGGCAGATACCTGGAAACGCACGGCCAGCATGGCCAGCGTGTCGCCGGGTTGCACGCGATGGTCACGCGGGCCTTGGGCGATTTTGCCGGAATCACGCAGCCAGGCAATGTAGGTACCCGGCGGCGGGTTCTGCTGGAAGAACTGGCGAATACCGGCGCTGATCGAACGCGCCAGCGCCTGCTGGTGATTGGCGCTGGCCAGCTTCGAGGCTTCGTTGGAGTTGGAGATAAACCCGGTTTCCACCAGGATCGATGGGATATCCGGCGACTTCAACACCATGAACCCAGCCTGCTCCACGCGCTGTTTGTGCAGGGACGTCACGCGGCCAATGTTGCTGAGGACTTTTTGGCCGACGTTCAAGCTGGAGGTCAGCGAAGCGGTCATCGACAGGTCGAGCAGTACACCGGCGAGCATTTTGTCCTTGTCGTCGAGGGACACGTTGCCGGCCCCGCCGATCAGGTCGGAACGGTTTTCACTGTCGGCCAGCCAGCGTGCGGTCTCGGACGTGGCGCCACGATCCGACAAGGCAAATACCGAGGCACCGAAGGCAGCGGTTGATGGCGCGGCGTCGGCATGGATCGACACAAACAGGTCTGCACCCTTCTTGCGGGCGATTTCGGTACGGCCACGCAGCGGGATGAAGTAGTCGCCGGTACGGGTCAGCTCGGCGCGATAACCTTTCATGCCATTGACCTGGCGCTGCAGTTCACGGGCGATGGCCAGCACCACATCTTTTTCATGCTGGCCGCGCGAGCCGGAGGCGCCCGGGTCTTCCCCGCCGTGGCCGGCGTCGATCACCACAATAATGTCGCGCTTGCCCGCAGGCGCAGGTGGTGGCGGCGGCAACTTGACCTGCGGCTGCGACGGGTTGACCGGCACGGCCGGAACAGTCGCAACGCTTGGGGTTGGCGCAGGCGGCGGTGCAGCGTCGGCGGCGTTGTCGAACAGGTCGACCACCAACCGATTGCCGTATTGGGCATTAGGCGCCAGCACAAAGCTTTTCGGGGTCACGGCCTTTTTCAGGTCGATGACCACACGCAGGTCCGTCGGCGTGCGCTGGGCCGAGCGCATCGCGGTGATCGGGGTATTGGCGGTTGAGACTTTCAGCGGCGCGCCGAGGGTGGCGCCGTTGATGTCGATCACCAGGCGATCGGGCGCCGTCAGGGTAAAGACGCTGTGCTGGACCGGGCCAGACAGGTCGAACACCAGTCGCGTGTTATCCGGCGCTCGCCACAGGCGAACACTTTTCACCTGTGAAGCAGCCAGAGCATTGAAAGTCATTGCCGCAAGCAACACCCCTACGACAGCAACCATCGCGCGAAAGCGCATACCTAACCCCACCAATTTTATTTGAATTCCAATGCCAGGGCCGCGCACCAAGACTGGCCGCGCGCACTCTGGGGCAACAACTTCAGCTGACGTCCATGCTCATGCGGCGTAATGGTAATGGTCAGGTCCGGCTTTGGCAAAAAGCCTGTGCCTTTATCTGGCCACTCGATCAAGCACAGTGCGTCTTCATCGAAGTAATCACGGATACCCATGTACTCCAGTTCTTCGGGGTCGACCAGCCGATACAGGTCGAAATGGAAGGCGCGAACTGCACCGATCTCGTAGGGTTCGACCAAGGTGAACGTCGGGCTTTTTACCGCGCCCGTGTGGCCTAACCCACGAATTATCCCTCGCGACAGCGTGGTTTTGCCCGCGCCCAGGTCCCCTTCAAGGAATATCAGTCCTGCGCCGGCCGTAACCTGTGCAATACGCTGACCCAACGCAACCATGGCGTCTTCATCAGCCAGAAAAAGGCTTACTTCAGGCACGGCGACTGCTCCTCCAGCAATTGACGAATGGCAGGTATCAGGTCGCTGGCGGCCAGGCCGCGACCATAAGTGCCTTGGCGATCCCCCGCCGTGGCGTGCAACCACACGGCCAGGCAACTTGCCTCATAGGCGGGCATGCCCTGGGCCAGCAATGCACCCACCAAGCCGCTCAGCACATCACCCAAACCGGCCGTCGCCATCGCCGGGTGACCTTGGTCACAGCGCGAAACACGGCCGTCCGGGCTGGCAATCAAACTGCCAGCACCCTTGAGGATAGCCACTGCATTGAATTTCTGGCTTAACGCGCGCGCCACGTTAAGGCGATCGGCCTGAACCGCGGCTGTCGTGATGCCCATCAACCGCGCCGCCTCACCGGGATGCGGCGTGATAACGCTGTTGGCCGGCAGGCTTACACCACCTGCGGCCAACTGGTTCAAGGCGTCGGCATCCCAGACTTGCGGCTGTTTGGCATTAGCGGCAACCGACAACAGGCTTTTGCCCCAGGACGCTGCGCCCAGGCCGGGACCGATAACGATCACCGAGATTTTTTCCAGCAGCCCCATCAACTGATTGGCCGAACTGACGCCGACGGTCATCACCTCCGGCAAACGTGCGAGTGCGGCTGGCACGTGTTCCGGGCGAGTCGCCAACGAAACCATGCCTGCGCCACTGCGCAAGGCGCTTTCGGCGCTGAGCAGCCCGGCACCGCCAAAGCCATGGTCGCCGCCGATGACCAGCAGGTGACCGAACTGGCCTTTATGGGCGTCCGGGGAACGTGCAGCCAGTTGCGGCAAATGGCCGTGCAACAGCGGCTGTACGTCGGTAATTGTGTGTTTTGTCTGCGGCATGCGTCTTCAAGCTCCGATGTCTGGCAGAATTATACGCATCTAACCTGTGGTTTCCCGTGTCTCATGCCTGCAATTACTTCCGATCTGCCCGCCCTCGCCCAATCGATCAAAGACTGGGGCCGCGAGCTGGGCTTTCAACAAGTCGGCATCAGCGGCCTGGACCTGGCCGAGCATGAGCAGCACCTGCAACGCTGGCTCGACGCGGGCTACCACGGCGAGATGGAATACATGGGCGCCCATGGCAGCAAACGTTCGCACCCCGATGAACTGGTGCCGGGCACGCTGCGTGTGGTTTCGCTGCGCATGGATTATCTGCCAGGCGACACGCAAATGGCGCAGTTGCTGGCCAAGCCAGAAAAAGCCTACATCTCCCGTTACGCCTTGGGCCGCGATTACCACAAGCTGATCCGCAAGCGCGTGCAACAACTGGCTGACCGTATCCAGGCACAAATCGGCCCGTTCGGCTTTCGCGCCTTTGTCGACAGCGCGCCCGTTTTGGAAAAAGCCATTGCCGAACAAGCTGGCCTCGGCTGGATCGGCAAAAACACCCTGGTACTCAATCGCAAGGCCGGCAGCTATTTCTTTTTAAGCGAACTGTTTGTCGATTTGCCGTTGCCGGTGGACGCGCCTCACGTCACCGAGCATTGCGGCCGCTGCACCGCGTGCCTGGATATCTGCCCCACCAATGCCTTCGTCGGCCCTTATGTGCTCGACGCGCGGCGCTGCATTTCCTACCTGACCATCGAACTCAAGAGCGCGATCCCCGAGGACCTGCGCCCGCTGATCGGCAATCGAGTGTTCGGCTGCGATGACTGTCAGATCGTTTGCCCGTGGAATCGTTTCGCCCGATCCACGGCCGAAAGCGATTTCAAGCCACGGCACAATCTGGATAACGCAGAACTGGCCGAATTGTTTATGTGGGACGAGGATAAATTCCTCAGCAACACAGAAGGCTCGCCCCTGCGTCGTGCCGGGTATGAGCGCTGGCTGCGCAACCTGGCAGTGGGCCTGGGCAACGCGCCGTCAAGCATTCCGGTACTCGAAGCCTTGAAAGCACGTCGCGATTATCCGTCCGAACTGGTGCGCGAACATGTGGAATGGGCGCTGAACCAGCACGCTACGCGCTAGTGCACGTCGTCGTTGTAGACGAACTTGGGCATTTCCCAGTGAAAACGTATCGCCAGCAGCCGCAATAAAAAGCCGCTGAACAAAGTCAGCAGAATCGCCTGCTCGCTGGGCAGTTGCAGATACAGGCACAACATGTAGAACCAGGCGGCGAGAAACGACACGCTGGCGTACAGCTCGCGGCGAAAGATCAGCGGGATGTCGTTACAGAAGATATCGCGCAGGATGCCGCCGAATACGCCCGTGATCACGCCGCTGACTGAAGCCACCAGCATGCCGTGACCCATTTCCAAAGCAGTCATGCAGCCGATCAGGGTAAACGCCACCAGGCCCAAGGCGTCCAGCGCCAGGAACAGCGAGCGCAGACGGCGCATCAGCGGTGCAATAAAGATCGTCACCAGCGCGGCGATCGAGGTCAGCACCAGGTATTCCGGGTGTTTGACCCACGTCAGCGGGTAATGCCCCAACAGTACATCGCGCACCGAACCGCCGCCCAGCGCCGTGACGCAGGCGATCAGCACCACGCCAAACCAGTCCATGCCACGGCGCCCGGCGGACAGCGCGCCGGTCATGGCTTCGGCGGTGATGGCGATGAGGTAGAGCATCAACAGCATGATGGCGATCCTTGCGAATAGGCGCGCATTCTAATCATTGGGTGATGGCACCAAAAGGGGGCAGCAGGCGAAAGACCGTATCGACAGCATCGCAGGCAAGCCAGCTCCCACATTTGAATGTGTTCACAAGTCAAAGTGTGGGAGCTGGCTTGCCTGCGATAGGGCCTGGTATCTACACAACTTGAAGGCATCCAGATTTCCCTGTGGCGAGCAGGCTTGCCCTGCGTTGGGCTGCGAAGCGGCCCCAGTAAAGACACTGCAATTTTCCTGAAAGAACTCAGCGTCTGGATTTGGGGCTGCTTCGCAGCCCAACGCAGGGCAAGCCTGCTCGCCACAACAGCCCACTTACCACAGACTTTGTTTCAACCGGCTGCGTAGACACCAATGCTGCAATGGGGCCAGAGCAGGCGCCACAGATTCAAGCCTTGATGAAATGCTTGCGGTAATGCTGCAACTCGGCGATCGACTCGCGAATGTCATCCAGCGCCAAATGCGTGCTGCCTTTGTGGAAGCTGTCCTTGACCTCCGGCGCCCAGCGCGCCGCCAGCTCTTTGAGTGTGGACACGTCCAGGTTGCGATAGTGGAAGTAGCTTTCCAGCCCCTTCATGTGCGTATAAAGGAAGCGACGATCCTGGCAGATGCTGTTGCCGCAGATCGGCGACTTGCCCTTGGGCACCCACTTTTCCAGGAAGGCGATGGTTTCAGCTTCGGCCTCAGCCATGCTGATGCGGCTCTCGCGCACGCGCTGGGTCAGGCCCGAGTTGCCGTGGGTGCGGGTATTCCACTCGTCCATGGTGGCCAGTACAGCGTCGCTGTGATGGATGGCGATCACCGGACCTTCGGCCAAGGTGTTGAGGTTGCTGTCGGTGACAATGGTCGCCATCTCGATGATGACGTCGGTGTCGGGGTTCAGACCGGTCATTTCCAGATCGATCCAAATCAGGTTCTGTGGGTTTTGCATGGCTTGATTCTCTTGGCCCTTGGCTTAGCTGCGCAGTTTAGCAGGCGGGGGCGTGCTAGACTCGCGACCGTTTTACCCAACCTTTGCATTATCGACACGGAACACCAATGGCCAAACGCCAGCTCAATCGCCGCCAAAACTGGCGCATCGAAAAGATTCAAGGCGAACGCGCCGCTCGCGCCGCCAAACGTGAATCCTCCGCCGTGGAAGCGCTCGAGGGCGGCGACCTGGGGCCTGAACAAACGGGCCTGGTGATCGCGCACTTTGGTGTGCAGGTCGAAGTCGAGGCGCTCGAGGGCGAACTCGCAGGCTCGGTGTCGCGCTGCCACCTGCGCGCCAACCTGCCTGCGCTGGTCACCGGCGACAAGGTCGTGTGGCGTGCCGGCAACCAGGGCATCGGCGTGATCGTCGCCCAATTGCCGCGCACCACCGAACTACGCCGCCCCGACAGTCGTGGCCAGCTCAAGCCAGTGGCGGCCAACGTCGACATGATCGTGATCGTGTTCGCGCCGCTGCCCGAGCCGCACGCCAACCTGATCGACCGCTACCTGGTCGCAGCCGAGCATGCCGGCATTCGCCCGCTGCTGCTGCTGAACAAATTCGACCTGATCGATGAGCAGAACGCCCCGGCGCTCAACGCGTTGCTGGCGGTCTACCGCACCCTGGGTTACCCGGTGCTGGAAGTGTCGGCGCATCACGGCAATGGCATGGAACAACTGCAACAGCAGTTGGACGGGCGCATCAGTGTGTTCGTCGGCCAGTCTGGCGTGGGCAAGTCATCGCTGGTCAACAGCCTGCTGCCGGAAGTCGACACCCGTGTCGGCCCGCTGTCGGAACTGTCCGGCCAGGGTACCCACACCACCACCACCGCGCGGTTGTTCCACTTCCCCGGCGGCGGTGAGTTGATCGACTCCCCAGGCATCCGTGAATTCGGCCTCGGCCACGTCAGCCGCAGCGATGTGGAAGCGGGCTTCATCGAGTTCAACGACCTGATCGGCACCTGCCGCTTCCGCGACTGCAAACACGACCGCGAGCCGGGCTGTGCGTTGCTCAAGGCCCTGGAAGATGGGCGTGTGCAGCAGCAGCGAATGAACAGCTATCGGTCGATTATTGCGAGCTTGCCGGAGAGCAGCTACTAACGATCCACTTCTTGATACACATAAACCAGTGTACTGAAGCCCCTAGTCCATTGATTTAATAGGAGCAGGCATCAAGAATCCGGACCAACTGGGTGGCTCATACGCACAAGCCAGCTTGTATTCGGATTTCTCGATGCGCATAATTGCTCCGTCACCAGCGAAAGCTGGCAGGAGTCTGGATCCTTTTCGGGGTTGATCCAGCGGCGCAGAAGGGGCGAAGCAAGCTCCACTGCGCGTCGAATGAGGCCGCCTTCGGGCGGCTTTGCTTTTTGTGGGGCATTAACAACTGCACAGAAAGACTCGCTCCAAGGGCCGGGAGTACTTCGTGCCGCGCCAGTGCGTGGAGGACATGCGAGGTGTCATCAGCGGCGTCAAAGCCTACCTTCCTCTCTGAACACAAATGAAAACGCCCCGACATAGTCGGGGCGTTTTCATTTACAACCAACAAAGACCGCTTACGAACCCGGCGTTGGCGCAGGCGCCGTAGGGTCTTTCACCCCGCCGTCATCAAACAGGTTCAGCTTCTGCCGCAGCTCATGGGCCGGCAGCGGCTCCTGACCTGGCGGAATGGCATTCGGATCGGCCGGCACTTCACCCGGTGCGCCTTCGCCCTGGGTCGGTGCCGCAGGTGGTGGCTGATCACCTTCAATCGCACGCTGGGCTTTTTTAGTCAGCACCACGATATCGATACGGCGGTTGATCGGGTTGAACGGGTCTTTAGGGTCAAACAACTGCGAGGACGCAAACCCCACCACGCGCGCCACTTGCGGGTCGGGATAGCTGCCCGCCACCAGCGCACGACGGGCGGCATTGGCGCGGTTGGCCGAAAGCTCCCAGTTGCCGAAGTCGCCTTGGCCCGCATAGGGCTTGGCGTCGGTATGACCGCTGATGCTGATCTTGTTCGGCACCGCCTTGATGGTGTCGGCCATGGCCAGCAGGATATCTTCGAAGTACGGTTTCAAGCGCGCACTGCCGGAGTCGAACATCGGCCGATTGGCCGCATCGGTGATCTGGATGCGCAAGCCTTCGGGGGTGATCTCGAAGGAAATCTGATCCTTGAACTTCAGCAGCTGCGGGTTTTCTTCGACCTTGGTCTGCAGTTCCTGCAGCAACAACTCCAGGCGCTCTTTCTCGACCTGCTCGGCCATGCTCTCGACGGTGTCGCGCTCGATCGGGATGTTTTCCTGCGGCGACTCGGTCTTGACCTCGGGGTTGATGGTGCGCTCAGGCGCCAGTTGCGGCGAGCCGCCCAGGTCGATCACGAAGGGCGTGCCGCTTTCCGAAAAACCAATCGGGTCTTTGAAGTAACCGGCAATGGCGATCTTCTGCTCGGGCGTGGCGGTCGACATCAGCCACAGCACCAGGAAGAACGCCATCATCGCCGTGGCAAAGTCGGCGAAGGCGATTTTCCAGGCGCCGCCATGGTGCCCCGCAGCGAAGCGCTTGACGCGCTTGATGATTATCGGCTGGTTGTTTTCCATGACTTAGCGACCGCGAACCGCTTGTTCCAGCTCGGCAAAACTTGGGCGATGCTTCGGGTACAGCACCTTGCGCCCGAACTCCACCGCCAGCGATGGCGGCATGCCGGACGCCGAAGCCACCAGGCAGGCCTTGATCGCTTCGTACAAATTCACTTCTTCCTTGGCATCGTGGGCCAGGGACGTGGCCAGTGGGCCGAAGAAACCGTAGGCCGCGAGGATACCGAAGAAGGTACCGACGAGGGCCGCGCCCACGTGCATGCCGATAGCCTTCTGGTCGCCCTCACCCAGGGATGCCATGGTCACCACAATGCCCAGTACCGCCGCAACGATACCAAAACCGGGCATGCCGTCGGCGACGCCGGTCACGGCGTGGGAAGGATGTTCCAGCTCTTCCTTCAGGCTGAACAGCTCCATGTCGAACAGCCCTTCCAGCTCGTGCGGGGCCATGTTGCCGGAGGACATGATGCGCAGGTAGTCACAGATGTAGGCGGTCATGCGCTCATCTTTGAGCACGGCCGGGTACTTGGCGAAAATCGGGCTGGCGGCAGCGTCTTCGATGTCGCCTTCGATGGCCATCATGCCTTCGCGGCGGCTCTTGTTGAGGATCTCGTAGATCAGCCCCAGCACTTCAAGATAGAACGTGTGAGAGAAGCGTGAGCTGAACATGCCCAGCGACTTTTTGATCACGTGCATGGTCATGTAGCCGGGGTTGGCCTGCAGGAAAGCACCAAACGCGGCGCCGCCGATGATCAGCACTTCGAAGGGCTGGATCAGCGCGGCAATTTTACCGTGGGACAGGACGTACCCACCGAGCACACTTGCGATGACGACGATGATGCCGATAATTTTAGCCATAGGAGATTGGTACTTGCGCCGTCGGGTTCATGGACATAGTGGGTGCTGCAGAAAACTCTTGTTCTACTTATCGGCAAAACTGCGCCAGACTATAGCCCGTTAAGGCGAAAAGCCAATTCGGCCCGTTCCGGGCGTGTAGAACGCAAGTGATGATCGCGCCCCAATCATGGCAAACGAAACGACAGTTCCAAATACAAAACCCACCACCCTCGCCGCTTGGATCAAGCGCCTGGACGATGTGCTGCTGCCTGTTCCTCAGGCTAGTCACGAACGCGTGTGCAAGGCCATCCGCGACAGCCGCAGTTCATTGCGAGATATTGCCGAGCTGATGCAAAACAGCCCGGCACTGGTGCTCAGTGTGATGCGCGAGGCCAACAGCCAGGCGCACGGCAGCCTGTCGGGGCCGGCGGAAAACCTCGAAGTGGCGCTGAACCGCCTGGGTCTCAAACGCGCCGAAGAATTGCTCGCGCGCCTGCCCTCGGTGCCGGAAAAAGACATCCCGGTGGCTTTGCGCCAACTGCTGCTGATAAGCCAACACGCCTCACAGCAAGCCAACGGTTTGTTCGCCAGCCGCCTGGCGCGGCTGTGGCAAGACATCCATTGGGGCAGCCTGCTGTTTCTGTCGCCACTGTGGCCGCTGGCCGTGGCCTACCCCAAACTCCTGGAAGAATGGGAACTGCGGGTCATCCACAAAGGCCAGTCGGCGCACAAGGTCGAGCAGGAACTGTTCGGTGTACGCCTGCTCGACTTGTGCCTTGGCCTGACCGAAGCCTGGCACCTGCCGATCTGGGTGTCCCAGGGCTACAACCTGCTGCTGACCGAGCAGCGCTTGCTGGTCAAGGCGCTGCACATCGCCCGCGAAGATGACGCGCTGCGCCAGCAGCAATTGCTCGATGCCGAACCCAACCTGCGGCGCTGGTTGAACCAACCCGCCAACACCGTGCTGCTGGCCAACGGCCTGGCGATGTCGGCCCAGGAATCCTGGACCTGCCCGCACACCGAGCGTTGGCAATACCTTACCGCGCTGTACCTGCAAGCGCCGCTGTGTGACGTGCAGCAGCAGGTTCACCAACAAGCGGTCACCAGCGCGCGCACCACCTTGATGCCGGACCTCTGGCACCCGGCGCTGTCGCTGATCTGGCCGTGGCACGTGCAGAAGGTCCATCGCGGCCTGCTGCCCGCACCGCCGCCCACTGCCGAAGCATTGGCCGTGTGGCGCAAGCGCTGCACCGAGTTGCTGGTCGAACCGAGCCGCTTTGCCAACGCCATGCACTTGACCACCTGCGCCAAGGAAGCCTTGGTCGCCAGTGGCATGCAGAGGGTGCTGCTCTTTATGGCCGACCGCGCCCTGAGTACCTTGCGTGTGCATCAGGCCGATGGCTTGCCCAAGGACGCTGCCAACCTGAGCCTCGACGTCGTCAACAGCACACTGCTGCAACGCTTGCTGGAAAAGTCCGCCCAGGTGCGCCTCACGCCAGACAATCACGCGCAATTTTCTGCGCTGCTGCCGCCGATCCTGCGCCGCTGGTTTACCGGTGAACACCTGTTGCTACGCTCTCTGAGCTGCAATGGCCGCGTGGTGATGCTGATGGTCGCCGACCAGGGCGGCGGGCCGTTCTCGGAAACCACCGTGCAGGCTTTTGGCAAAACCGCTCAATGCATCGAGAAAGCGCTGCACAGCTTTACCAACCGCAGCGCCTGATGCTTGCGCTACAATCGCCCTCTTTTATCACCAACATTTGTGCCCAGGAGACCTCACATGCCTGACTTCTCTGGCTTGCCGCTGGTGATCGAGTCCAGCGACCTGCTTGGTCGCCTGGATGCCGAACACTTGATTCTGGTGGACCTCACCAGTGCCGCCCGCTACGCCGAAGGGCATATCCCCGGCGCGCATTTCGTTGACCCCAAGCGCACCCAACTGGGCCAGCCGCCAGCACCCGGCTTGCTGCCGCACAAGGCCGACCTGGAAAAGCTGTTCGGCGAACTGGGCCACACCCCGGACGCCACTTACGTCGTCTATGACGACGAAGGCGGCGGCTGGGCCGGGCGGTTTATCTGGCTGCTCGACGTGATCGGCCACCAGAAGTACCACTACCTGGATGGCGGCCTGCTGGCCTGGCTGGACGAAAAACACCCGGTATCCACCGAAGTGCCCGCCCCGGTTGGCGGCCCGGTCAGCCTCACGCTGCACGACGGCCCCACCGCCACCCGCGAATACCTGCAAAGCCGTCTCGGCGCCGCCGACCTGGGGATCTGGGACGCACGCGGCCCGCTGGAATATTCCGGCGAGAAAGTGCTCGCCGCCAAGGGTGGTCACATCCCCGGCGCCGTCAACTTCGAATGGACTGCCGGCATGGACAAGGCGCGCAACCTGCGTATCCGCCGCGACATGCCGCAGATCCTCGAAGACCTCGGGCTGACCCGCGACAAAGAAATCATCACCCACTGCCAGACTCACCACCGCTCTGGCTTCACCTACCTGGTGGCCAAGGCGCTCGGTTATCCGCGAGTCAAAGGTTATGCCGGTTCCTGGGGCGAATGGGGCAACCACCCCGACACCCCCGTCGAGATTTAAGGTTTAAGGACAGTTATGAAAAAGCAGTTGTTTATCCTCAGCCAGTACTTGCTGCCGCACCACTTGCTGTCGCGCCTGGCCGGCTGCATTGCCGAGTGCCGCGTGCGCTGGTTCAAGAATGCCTTCACGGCGTGGTTCGCCAAGCGCTATCAAGTGGACATGTCCCAGGCGCTGGTGGAAGACCTCACCGCCTACGAGCACTTCAATGCCTTCTTTACCCGCGCCCTGAAAGACGGCGCCCGCCCGTTGGATGAAACCCCAGGCGCGGTGCTGAGCCCAGCCGACGGCGCGGTCAGCCAGCTTGGCCCGATTGAACACGGTCGTGTGTTCCAGGCCAAAGGCCATAGCTTTAGCGTGCTGGAATTGCTCGGTGGTGATGCGGCGTTGGCTGCACCGTTCATGGGCGGTGATTTCGCCACTATTTACCTGTCGCCGAAGGATTACCACCGCGTACACATGCCTTTGGCCGGTACGCTGCGTGAGATGGTCTACGTGCCGGGCCGGATTTTCTCGGTCAACCAGACCACCGCCGAAAACGTGCCGGAACTGTTTGCGCGCAACGAGCGTGTTGTCTGCCTGTTCGACACCGAACGCGGCCCGATGGCTGTGGTGTTGGTGGGCGCGATGATTGTGGCGTCGATTGAAACCGTATGGGCCGGGCTGGTCACGCCGCCGAAACGCGAGCTGAAAACCTTCCGCTACGACGAAGCCGCACGCGCGCCGATTCACTTGGAGAAAGGTGCTGAACTGGGCCGCTTCAAGCTGGGTTCGACCGCCATCGTGCTGTTCGGGCCGGATCAGGTGAAGTGGGCAGAGGAGTTGGTGGCGGGTACGCCGGTACAGATGGGCCAGGGTATCGCACTGCCGAAAGCCTGATTTGAAGCTGATGCAAATCAAATGTGGGAGCCGGGCTTGCCCGCGATAGCGGCGTATCAGTCAATACTTCAATGACTGAACTACCGCTATCGCGAGCAAGCCCGGCTCCCACAGTTACTGCAATCTTGCAGTTAGATCGGGTTACAACTGCCCGTCGCGATCGCGAAAGCCCAGCAGATACAACACACCATCCAGCCCCAGCGTCGAAATCGCCTGCTTGGCCGATTGCTTGACGAGCGGCTTGGCACGGAACGCCACACCCAACCCGGCAATCGCCAGCATCGGCAAGTCATTGGCGCCGTCGCCGACCGCAATGGTCTGCTCCAGACGCAAACCTTCCTTGTGGGCCAATTCCTTCAGCAAGTCCGCCTTGCGCTGTGCGTCGACAATCGGCTCGACCGCCACGCCGGTCACTTTGCCATCCACCACTTCCAGCTCGTTGGCAAATACATAGTCAATGCCCAGCTTGGCCTGCAATTGCTTGGCGAAGTAGGTGAAACCGCCCGAGAGAATTGCAGTCTTGTAGCCCAGGCGCTTGAGTTCGGCAAACAAGGTTTCGGCGCCTTCGGTCAGGCGCAGCGAAGCACCGATCGAATCCAACACGCTTACGTCCAAGCCCTTGAGCAGTGCCAGGCGCTCCTTGAAGCTGGCGCGAAAATCCAGCTCACCGGCCATGGCGCGCTCGGTGATTTCGGACACCTGCTCGCCCACACCGGCGGCCTTGGCCAGCTCGTCGATGACTTCGGCTTCGATCAGCGTGGAGTCCATGTCGAACACCGCCAGGCGGCGGTTACGGCGGAACAGCGAATCTTCCTGGAAGGCGATGTCGACATTCAGTTCCTGGGCCACGCTGAGGAATTCGGCGCGCAAGGCTTGCGGGTCGGCCGGCTCGCCGCGCACGGAGAACTCGATGCAGCCCTTGCCTTTGTCGGCCGGCGTGTCCAACGGCATACGACCCGACAGACGGTCGATGTGATCGATATTCAAACCATATTGAGCGGTGATCGAGCTGACACGCTGCAATTGTTCGGCGGTTACTTTGCGGGTCAGCAGGGTCACGATGTGGCGCTTTTTACCCTGGCCTTCGACCCAATGCTGGTAATCGGCTTCGGAAACCGGGGTGAAACGCACCTGTTGATCAAGCTTATACGCCGTAAACAGGATGTCTTTGAGCACCGACGAGGCCTGCTCGGTGCTGGGGATTTCCACCAGGATGCCGAACGACAGCGTGTCGTGGATCACCGCTTGGCCGATGTCGAGAATGTTCACACCACCCTGGGCCAGAACACCGGTAATGGCTGCGGTGAGACCCGGGCGGTCTTCGCCGGTGATGTTTATCAGGACAATTTCGCGCAAAGCGCACCCCCAGGCTGGAAAAAAACCGCATTCTACCCACTTTCAGTGACCATCGGGCACAGCGAGCGCTTTGCCGGTTCTAGGCCTGTCGCTATACTGCGCGTCAACTTCACGGACCAAGAGCCGAGCGCAAGTGAACCGGCCCACGCCAGTAAAAACCGATAACTTCTTCCTGCTGATCTTCCGGGCACTGCGCCACCGCCGTGTACCGATCGCATTACGCATCGCCAGCCATAACGTGATCCTGGTCGCTCTGGCCTTGGTGATCTACGCCTGCGTGATGGGTTTGCAGTTCAAGCAGGCCATGCACGAGCAAGCCGACGCCCTGGGCGAGAGCCTGACGACCCAGACCGCCACTTCGGCGACTGAGTTGCTGGTGTCCAACGACATCCTCAGCCTCAACGTGCTGCTCAATAACCTGACCAAGAACCCGCTGGTGGCCCACGCCGCCATCTACAGCGTGGACAACCGGATCATGGCCGAAGCCGGGCAGCGCCCGAAAAACGGCCTGCTGGGTGAAGCAGAAGGTCTGTATTCGAGCAATATTACGTTTCAGGATGTGAAGGCCGGGCAACTGCGCATCAGCCTCGACATGCAGCAATTCCAGCAGCCGATGACCATCAGCCTGCAAAGCATGGGCATCCTCAGCGCGATCCTGCTGGCACTGGCCCTGGCCCTGAGCTTGCGCCTGGGTCGGCATATCTCCACGCCGCTGATGCAACTGCGCATCTGGCTGCGCGATATCGACGAACACACCCCGGCCACCGACCGCCAGGACGAAATCGGCGACCTCGCCCGCCAGCTTCACGCCAGCTTCGCTCCCGAGCCGGTGGTGCCTGAGGTTGAACCCGAGCCTGAGTACGACGACACCGACTACGACGACGAGCCCGAGTTTGAAGTGCGCAACCTGCGTGACCCAGGCTTTGACGAAAGCGCGCCGGTGGCCGCCCTCAAGCCTGCGCCACGCCAGGTAATCAAGGCCGAAGAAGACGAACTGGACGATGAAGACCCGTTCGCCGACCTGCGCGACACCTCGGCCGCCGCACCCGTTGTGGCCCCGCAACCTGCGCCGGTGAAAAATACCGAGCCGCAGCACAGCGCCGTACTGGCGGTGCAACTGGGCTCGCAGGACCAACTGCGTCGCCTGCCCCGTGCGCGCCTCACCGAATTGCTGGAGCGCTACCGCGACTGCCTCGACCAGGCCGCGTCGCTCTACCAGAGCGAGCTGCACACCCTGAACGATGGCAGCACGTTGATGCTGTTCCACAGTGAAGACAGCGGCGAAGACTACCTGACCAACGCGATTTGCTGCGGCGAACTGCTGCGCGCCCTCGGCCATGCCTTGCAGATTGAAGTGGCCGACAGCGGCATTACCTTGCAGCTGCAACTTGGCCTGACCGTCGGTGACGATCTGTTCGGCATGAGCCAGATCGACCTGCTGCTTACCGAGATCGCCCAGGATGCGCTGGCCTTGTCCCAACACAGCCGCAACCTGCTGCTGGTGGAGCGCAAGATCAGTGAAGATGCGTTGATCCGCCAGCGCGCACGAATCCGCCCGATTGCCAGCCCTGAAGGCGCGAGCTGTGTGGAGAGGCTGATGGAGCCGTACCCGTCGATGCTGGAACGCCAGCTGGCGCGCATGCATGAGACCCGTAACAAGCCCTGACAGCTGCATAAGGTCCCTGTGGGAGCGGGCTTGTGTGGCGAGCAAGCTTGCTTGCGCTGGGGTGCGAAGCGCCCCCCAAAAGCCGGAGACTGCTGCGCAGTCAACGGGAGCAAGCTCCCTCGCCACACAAGCCCGCGCCCACCGTTAATCTTCAACAAAGCTCAAATCAGACAAAAAGGCCCGCTGAGTAAGCGGGCCTTTTGTTTGGGCGCGATTCAGATCAGAACCTGAACACTTCCATATCCGTGCAGACAACAAAAAGGCCCGCTGAGTAAGCGGGCCTTTTGTTTGGGCGCGATTCAGATCAGAACCTGAACACTTCCATATCCGTGCGAATCGGCGTGGCCATCGGCATCTTAGGCTTCTGCGGAGCTGACGGTTTGGCCTGGGACGGCGCTTGCTTGCGCGGCGCCTCGGCCACTGGCGGCTGGTTGGCCAATGGCTTGAGCGCCACCGACAACTGTTGCGCCAGATTCTGCAACAACACGCCCTGGGCCTGGACCTGGGACGCGGTGGTGCCGGTATGTTCTTCCTGCAGGTGCACGATGCGGTTATCGCGCACCTGGCCACGGCGGTCGATCAAGCGCCATTGGGCGTCAAGAATCGCCGGTTGCGAAGCACCCGAGTCAAGCCGCGTGATGGTCAGCAATACCTGCACGTCCGGGGTAAAACCCGCCGGCCCAGGTGCAAGCACCACACGCTGGCTGTCGAGATGGCCAGCCACCTGACGCAACATCAGCTGGTTGATATCGGACGACAAACTACCCGCCCAACGACCATCGGTGGAACCTTGCAGGCTGCCGTCGTTCTGACGTTGAAGCAGGGTTTCGCGTTGCAGGTAATCAGCAACGACGACCGGGCCAAGCAAAACGGCCATGCCGGCGGTTTGCGCAGGCTGAGCCGGACTTCCGCTGTCCAGCTGGTACAGCGACACCGGTTGGTGTGTGCTGCAACCCGCCAGCCCCAAAAGGCCAGCGAGCATCAAAAATAAAGGAAGGCGTGGAGCAGTCATCATCCCATCCAGGTGGCTGCCACAAGGCGAACCACAATGTAATACTAAAAATAACCTAAACACGCTCGGCCACGCCGGCGCTGGAAAGGCCATATCATCCGTGAATATGCGCCCTGACTCCAGCGCGAAAGCGCCGATCTACGCGTTAAATCGTAGATCGAGCCCTCTAATCCGCCTTAAACAGGCGTTTCCACCAGCAAAGCATCCACGCGCTGGAAGCCACGCGGCAGTTTATTACCCCGTCGGCCACGCTCACCCTTGTAGTGTTCAAGGTCGTCGGGGCGCAGTGACAGCGTGCGCTTGCCGGCCTGGAGCACCAGGGTAGAGCCTTCCGGGATCACGGCGATGTCGGTCACGTACTCTTCGCGACTGGCCACGCGCTCCCCGGGAATCCCGATAATCTTGTTGCCCTTGCCTTTACCCAACTGCGGCAAATCGCTGATCTTGAACACCAGCAAACGCCCTTCGGTAGTCACCGACGCCAGCCAGTTGCTCTCGCGGTCCTCCACGGTGCGCGGCAGGATCACCTTGGCGTTGTTCGGCAAGCTCAACAACGCTTTACCCGCCTTGTTCTTGGCCTGCAGGTCTTCACCCTTGACCACAAAACCGTAACCCGCGTCGGAGGCGATCACGTACAGCGAATCGTCATCCGGCAGCAGCACGCACTCGAAACTCGCCCCCGGTGGCGGCGTCAGGCGCCCGGTAAGCGGCTCGCCCTGCCCACGTGCCGATGGCAAGGTGTGCGCCGGCACCGAATAGCTGCGCCCGGTGGAGTCGATAAACACCGCAAACTGGTTGGAACGCCCGGCCGCAGCGGTCTTGAAACCATCGCCAGCCTTGTACGAGAGGCCGGTGGCGTCAATATCATGCCCTTTGGCGGAACGAACCCAACCCTTTTCCGACAGAACGACGGTAATTTTCTCGTTAGGCAACAGTTCGGTTTCTGTCAGGGCTTTCGCTTCTGCGCGCTCGACGATTGGCGAGCGGCGATCATCGCCATAGGTTTCGGCGTCTTTGATCAGTTCACTGCGCACCAGCTTTTTGAGCTTGGTTTCGCTACCCAACAGGGCTTGCAGCTTGGCTTGCTCCTTGAGCAGCGCGTCTTGCTCGTCGCGCAACTTCATCTCTTCGAGCCGCGCCAACTGACGCAAGCGGGTGTCGAGGATGTAGTCGGCCTGGATCTCGCTCAGCTCGAAACGCGCAATCAGCTCGGCTTTCGGGTGCTCGGCGGTGCGGATGATGTGGATCACTTCATCCAGGTTGAGGTAAGCGATCAGCAAACCATCCAACAGGTGCAGGCGGCGCTCAACCTTGTCGAGACGAAATTGCAGGCGGCGGCGCACCGTCTGTACGCGGAACTCCAGCCATTCCACCAGCAGGTTGCGCAGGTTTTTCAGCTGTGGCTTGCCGTCCAGGCCGATGATGTTGACGTTGACCCGGTAGCTGGACTCAAGGTCGGTGCTGGCAAACAGATGCTGCATCAGCACTTCGTGGTCGACCCGGCTGTTGGTCGGGATGATCACGATGCGGCAGGGGTTTTCGTGGTCGGACTCGTCACGCAAGTCAGCCACTTGCGGCAATTTCGACGGTTTGGCCTGCATCAGCGCGGCAATCTGCTCCAGCACCTTGGCACCGGACACCTGGTGCGGCAGTGCGGTGACAATAATGTCGCCGTCTTCAATGTGGTAAACCGCGCGCATGCGCACCGAGCCCTTGCCGGTCTCGTACATCTTCAGCAGGTCGGCACGCGGCGTGATGATTTCCGCTTCGGTCGGGTAATCCGGGCCTTGAATATGCTCGCAGAGCTGCTCGACCGTAGCTTTTGGCTCATCAAGCAAACGCACGCAGGCAGTCGCGACTTCGCGCAGGTTGTGCGGCGGCACATCAGTGGCCATGCCGACCGCGATGCCGGTGGTGCCATTGAGCAGGATATTCGGCAAACGCGCCGGCAACACCAGCGGTTCGTCCAGGGTGCCGTCGAAGTTAGGCCCCCAGTTCGCGGTGCCCTGGCCCAACTCGCTCAGCAGCACTTCCGAGTAACGCGACAGACGCGCCTCGGTGTACCGCATGGCGGCGAAGGACTTGGGATCATCCGGCGCACCCCAGTTACCCTGGCCGTCCACCAAGGTGTAGCGGTAGCTGAACGGCTGGGCCATCAGCACCATGGCTTCGTAGCAGGCCGAGTCGCCGTGGGGGTGGAACTTACCGAGCACGTCACCGACGGTACGCGCCGATTTCTTGTGCTTGGAATCTGCGTCCAGGCCCAACTCACTCATGGCGTAGATAATGCGCCGCTGCACGGGCTTCAGGCCGTCGCCGATATGCGGCAAGGCACGGTCCATGATCACGTACATGGAGTAGTTGAGGTAGGCATTTTCGGTGAAGTCAGCCAGCGATCGGCGTTCTACGCCATCTAAGCTGTCTGCGAGGATGTCACTCATGCGGGCCTCATCATTGTTTGGTCTGGCGCAGCAGCATGGTGCCGCTGCGCTGGGTAAATTCAAGTTGTTTCAATGCACTCATGCCCAACAGTACCTGCTCACCGCCCAAGCCCGGCGCTACCAGCGCGCGGACGTCCTGCAGGACAATATCGCCCAGCTTCAGGCGATCAAGGCGGGTGCGGTAGCCCTGGCTACGCCCATTGGCGGTGCTCAAGGTCACGGGCAGGCCGCGCTTGAGCCCGAGGCGGTCGGCCAATTCGGCCGGCACCGCCACATCGGTCGCGCCGGTGTCGAGCATAAACTCCACCGGCGATCCGTTGATCTGGCCGCTGGCGACAAAATGCCCTTGGCCGTTGCCCAGCAATTTTACTTCGATGTAACCCTCATGCTGCTCTGAGGTCACCACCGCATTGGGGTTTTCCTGACGCGCTTCCCACTGCCCAAAAAAACGCGTGGCCAAAAACAGCCCGGCGCCCCATGCCACGAACATCAGTACACGTCCGGCACGTTTGCCGGGCGGCGCTGCCGTCATGGTTGGGCGCCCCAGCCACCGGCCGGCGCGGCAAAACGATAGACCACCGGGCGTTTTTCACCGTCGGCACGCGGGCCAAAATTATTGTCGATACCCAACCACACACCTTCGGCATCCACCACCAGGGCTTCGGCCAAGCCATAAGGCTGGGCATAACGCCGGTTCGGTGTCAGGGTTTCGTCGGCAAACGACCAGCACAGCTCGACTTTGGCCGTGACCGCATCGCGCCGGCAAATCTGGAACGCATTGCGCTCCAGGGTAAACAGCTTGCCGTTAAACAGCGCCAGGTCGGCAAAGTCCTTGGACACCGCCTTGGCGTTGGTGAACTGTGCCGGTTGCACTTCCTGGCCGGCCTCGCTCAGCAACACACAGGGCCCATCGCAATCCCACACGCTCTGGCCACGCTTGATCGAGATCAACCCTCGTCGCTCTCGCTCGGCGGCCAGCCAGATCTGATTGCCTTCGGGGTTGATCGCCAAACCTTCGAACAAGGCATTGAAGTGCAGCAACATCCCACTGGCCCGCGCTTCGCGGACCATGCCCGGAGCAATCTTCAACCATTGCGGCGCACCGTTCACCGGCACTTGCAGCACCGCCGCATGGGCTTCACTGACAATGTAGCGGTTGCCGGCGGCGTCACAGGTGATGCCTTCAAAATCCAGGTCGCCGCCACGAATGAACGACGCAGCCTTGGTGCGCGAACGCAAACCCCAAGGCAGGCCGGACTCGGGTACCGGCGGCACCTCGATCTTTACAGTTTCGGCCTTCCAGGTCGGCGCGCTGATATCGAGGCGATAGATCTGGTCGTCATCACGGTCGGAAACCGTCCACAGGTCCTGGCCACACAGCGCCAGGCCCGACAGGTTGCCACCGCGCATGCCGTCCACCGGGTGTTCGGAGACTAATTTAAGCTCAGCCACGGGCGCGGCCACCGCTTGGGTGGCCGCCAACCCGCTCAACATCAGGATCGCCAGGGCGAAACCTGTGCGCATCAGCCCAGCACCTCGGCCAGGTTACCTTTGGACTCCAGCCAGGCTTTGCGGTCCGGCGCACGCTTCTTCGCCAGCAGCATGTCCATCATTTCCGACGTGCCGGCGAAGTCTTCCAGGGTCAACTGCACCAGGCGCCGCGTGTTCGGGTCCATGGTGGTTTCGCGCAGCTGCGGCGGGTTCATCTCACCCAGGCCTTTGAATCGCGTGACCTGTGGCTTGCCGCGTTTCTTCTCGGCCACCAAGCGGTCGAGGATGCCATCGCGCTCGGCTTCGTCCAGGGCGTAGAAAATCTCTTTGCCCAGGTCGATACGGTACAAGGGCGGCATGGCGACGTAGACGTGGCCGGCATCCACCAACGGGCGGAAGTGCTGCACAAACAGTGCGCAGAGCAACGTGGCGATGTGCAGGCCGTCGGAGTCGGCGTCGGCGAGGATGCAGATCTTGCCGTAGCGCAGCTGGCTCATGTCCGCCGCGCCTGGGTCTACACCAATCGCCACGGCGATGTTGTGCACTTCCTGGCTGGCCAGGACTTCGCTGCCGTCGACTTCCCAGGTGTTGAGGATCTTGCCGCGCAACGGCAGGATCGCCTGGAACTCTTTGTCCCGCGCTTGCTTGGCGGAACCGCCGGCGGAGTCACCTTCGACCAGGAACAGCTCAGAGCGCATCGGGTCTTGCCCGGCGCAATCGGCCAATTTGCCTGGGAGTGCCGGGCCTTGGGTGATGCGCTTGCGCTCGACTTTCTTGCTGGCCTTCAGGCGACGACCGGCGTTGTTGATCGCCAGCTCCGCCAGGGCCAGGCCCAGTTCCGGGTGCTCGTTGAGCCACAGGCTGAACGCGTCCTTGACCACACCGGAGACAAACGCCGCCGCCTCGCGGGACGACAAACGCTCTTTGGTCTGGCCGGAGAACTGCGGCTCCTGCATCTTCATCGACAGCACGAACGCGATGCGCTCCCACACGTCTTCCGGCGCCAGCTTCACGCCGCGCGGCAACAGGCTGCGGTATTCGCAGAACTCGCGCATGGCGTCCAGCAAACCCTGGCGCAAACCGTTGACGTGGGTGCCGCCCTGGGCGGTGGGGATCAGGTTGACGTAGCTTTCCTGCACGCTGTCGCCACCTTCGGGCAACCACAGCAGTGCCCAGTCGACGGCTTCCTTATTCCCCGCCAGGCTGCCGCAGAACGGCTCGTTAGGCAGGCGTTCAAAGTCGCTGACCGAGTCTTCCAGGTAGGAGCGCAGGCCATCTTCGTAGTGCCATTCGACCTTTTCGCCGGTGCCTTTGTCTTCAAAGCTGACCAGCAGGCCCGGGCACAATACCGCCTTGGCCTTGAGTACGTGCTTGAGGCGGCTGATGGAGAATTTTGGCGAATCGAAGTATTTCGGGTCCGGCGCGAAGTACACGCTGGTGCCGGTGTTGCGCTTGCCAACGGTACCGACGACCTCCAGGTCGGTGGCTTTGTAGCCATCGGCAAAGGTCATCTGGTACTCGTTGCCGTCGCGCTTGACCTTGACCCGCACCAGGGTCGACAGGGCGTTGACCACGGAAATACCCACACCGTGCAAGCCACCGGAGAACTGGTAGTTCTTGTTGGAGAACTTGCCGCCCGCATGGAGCTTGGTAAGGATCAGCTCGACGCCCGACACACCCTCTTCCGGGTGAATGTCCACCGGCATGCCGCGACCATCGTCGGACACTTCCAGGGAATGGTCGGCGTGGAGGATGACTTGTACCGACTTGGCATGCCCGGCCAAGGCTTCGTCGACGCTGTTGTCGATGACTTCCTGGGCAAGGTGGTTCGGCCGACTGGTGTCGGTGTACATGCCGGGGCGTTTGCGCACCGGGTCGAGGCCCGAGAGGACTTCGATGGCGTCGGCGTTATAAGAGCTAGCGCTGGGAGTGGCCATGGGGTCTCGTCGTGAGTCGTTCGATTAAAAAGTGCCCCTGGACTTTACAGTGCTGCAAAGTCGAAGGATTGATACTGATCTGCGCCAATGCCGGCAAAACTCAACATGGCCGGCAATTGCTGGGCGAACCCCTGGTAACCATGGTCGCCACCGGCCTGGATGCGCAAGGCACAGGCCCGGTAATACTGCTGGGCGAGGCGATAATCCAGGGTTTCATCCCCGGTCTGCAACCACACTTGATAACGCGCGGCATCCTGGGGCGCCGGCACTTCCAGTTCGGCCAGGGCCGTGACGTGGTCGTGGGTCAGCTCCCAGGTTTCATCGGTGTAGAGGTTCTTCTGGGTGCCCAGGTAACCGTCAAACATCCGATGCGGGCTGACCGCCGGGTTCACCAGCAGCGCCTTGAGGCCATGGCGTTCGGCAAGATGGGTTGCATAGTAGCCGCCGAGTGAGCTTCCCACCAGCAGCGGCCGCCCCAGTTCCGCAATGGCCTCTTCCAATTGAGGAATCGCCTGACGCGGGTGGTGATGCAGGGCCGGCACACGCAATTGGTCGCTCAAACCGAGGCTGTCCATCACGGTGCTCAACTGGGTGGCCTTGTTGGACGCAGGCGCGCTGTTGAAACCGTGGATATATAGAATCGACGCGGACATGCCGGGCTCTCCGTGCATCAGCCAAAGAGGCGCAGTTTACAGGGAATACAGGCAGAAGCGGATCGAATGTGGGAGCTGGCTTGCCTGCGATGGCGGCGGATCAGTTAGCTATTGATTAACTGGCCCACCGCTATCGCAGGCGAGCCAGCTCCCACATGTTGATAAGTGTTTGCAACGTATTAGTAGCCGTTGCTGCCGTAGTCGACGGTGAAGGCGAAGTCCTTGACCCGCTCCACGCCCGTCTCCAACCGTCCGTCGGCATGCAATCGCAGCCAGCGATACCCCGGCGCCTGCTCGCTGACCTTGAAGTCCTCGCTGCCCGGCGCGAACTGGATACAGGTGGACGGCGACGCCAGCAGGCGCACGTCGTTGCGCTCGCGGTCGATTTCCTGGTGAACATGGCCCCACAGCACTGCTTTTACCTGTGGGAAACGGTCGAGTACGGCAAACAGGGCTTCAGGGTTGCGCAGGCCGATGGGCTCCATCCACGCACAACCGATGGACACCGGATGATGGTGAAAACACACCAGATGATGACGGTTTGGCGCCTCGCTCAGGGCTTGGGCGAGCAATTGCAATTGCGAATCCTGCAAATAACCGGGGACCGAACCCGGAACCGCCGAATCCAGCAGGGTGACGCGCCAATTGCCGATATCGACCACCGGCTCGAGCAAATCGCTGTGCACGGCCGCGTGGGCCATGATCTGCGGCTCGTCGTGGTTGCCAGGAATCCAGCGCGCCGGCGCGTCGATCTGCCGAGTCAGGTCGCGAAATAGCTGGTAAGACTCAAGCGTGCCGTCCTGGGACAAGTCTCCCGTGGCCAGCACCAAATCGATCTGCGGCTGTTGCTCGCGCACCAAACCAATCACCCGCTGCAGGCTGTCGCGGGTGTTCATGCCCAGCAGCGAACCGTCGGCCTCGGCAAACAGGTGGCTGTCGGACAACTGCACCAGCAGCACCGACGCATCAGGGTTCACAGCGGATACGCTCGGCAAGGCGCTCTCCCAGGGCAATCACAGGAATGGATAGGTAGCGCGATTATGCTGGGGCAGGACACAAAGAGGAAAGACGCAGTTCACATCTAGCGCACGACTTCGAATTCATGGCCCAGGGCCAGGCAGTGACTCAACCATTCGCCGAGGAACACATTGAGTTGTGCTTTCTCATCGGGCTGGTGCATGAACACATTCGGATAAGGATAGATGCTGCGAAAGCGTCGCGCGTGTTCTGCGCTGATGACTTCGGCCATGCGGGCATCGTGATACACCTGAACCTCCAGCTGCGGCACCGGCAGCCAGGGCAGGCTGTGCTCCTGGCGCACCCGCAGGGTGGTGGTGTACGGGCAGTTGACGATGACCTCAAGGGTCAGCACGCCCAGCATCTGGTCGCCATGGGTCACGGCAATACGCCGCGCCTCGGGGGCGTGACGCATGTCGGGGAGCAGGCGCATCAGCCGCGCATAATTGGCCTCGCAGGCGGCTTGCAGCCCGATCAGGTCAACCCGGTATCGTTCCCGTACCTTTACTGCCATAACCCCCTCACTTCCGCGCGATTAAGCGCAAGCCATTGCAGGGCGATAATGCTGGCTGCGTTGGAAATTTTGCCGTCACGCACCGCTTGCAGGGCATCTTCAAAGGCCCAGGGGGTGACGCGGATATCTTCTGCTTCTTCTTCCAGTCCATGGACGCCACCTGCACCTGAGCTGTCGCAACGACCGAGGTACAAGTGCACGAATTCGGTACTGCCACCGGGCGACGGGAAATATTTGGTGATCGGCCACAGCGCAGAGAACGTAAGGCCAGCTTCCTCCTCGGCTTCGCGGTGTGCAACCTCCTCCGGTTGTTCGTCCTTATCAATCAGCCCCGCGACCATTTCCACCAGCCACGGGTTGCCGGTACGGCCCATGGCGCCGATACGGAACTGCTCGATCAACACCACTTCATCGCGCTGCGGGTCGTAGGGCAGCACGCACACCGCATCATGACGCACAAAGACTTCACGATTGATCACCCGGCTCATGCCGCCATCGAACTTCTCGTGGCGCAGTTGCACGCGATCAAGCTGGTAAAAGCCCTTATAGGCATTGTCGCGCTGAACGATCTCGATGGTGTTCGGCGTCGATTTGGCAATGTCCGTCATATCCTTCCTCGTTACGCAGGTGCAATTCGCGCCATCCTAACGCGCCCATGGCCCTTGATGCAGCCCCTTTCCGGTTGCCGGGATAGACGGCGGACGTCAAACTCACTCTAATCAGCTTAGTGGCGAACTGACGGCTTTGTTCGCAGTCGAAGCGCTACTCTTTTTCGCTTTCCATCGATTTCCGAAGGACGCACATGTCGCTTTTAAAAATCGCCTCCGTGGCCTGTATTGCCTTGACTCTGGGCGCTTGCCAGAGCCTGTTCCAGCCCAGCTACCTCAAGCCCCTGGACACCAAGCCGGACACTTCCGAACAAATCAAACCCGGCTGCAACAGCCCGGAATGCCCACTGGTGAACATCGACACCGTGCACTTCCCCAGCGAGCCGCAGTTGGACAGCATTGTTGAGCAACGCCTGCTGCAAATGACCCGCACCACGCCCGGCGCCAGCGTGCCGCCGACCCTGAATGCCTACCGCGACAAGTTCCTGCGTGAGTCGCCCAACCGCAACAGCATGTACTTGCAAGCCAAGGTACGTGAGCAGCATGACGGACTGGTGATCGTTGAAGTGTCCAGTTATCTGGATACCGGCACCGTCCATGGCGAGCCCGGCCGCGGTTTCATCAACTATTCACGCCTGCTGCACAAAGAGCTGAGCCTGGCCGACATGTTGCTGCCGGGCCAGGAACAGGCGTTCTGGAACACCGCGAAAGTCGCCCACAACAGCTGGCTGATCAATTCGCAGATGGACCGCGACCCGGAGTTCGTGAAGAGCTGGCCGTTCCAGAAAACCCCGAACGTGGCCCTGACCAGCGCCGGTGTGGTGCTCAAGTACAACGTGAGCACCATCGCCCCTTACGCATTGGGGCTGATCGAAATGACCATCCCCTATGCGCGCCTCACCGGCGTGCTCAAGCCTGAGCTGATGCCTGCGCGCCACTGACCGCACGCCCTAACACCAGCTGTAACAACCCTGCCAGTACCAGTGCCGGCAGGGTTGCGCCGATATCCGGATACAGGTTGGCCAGCAAGTGATAGGTGGCGATGCCACCCAGCCAGGCCACCAGCGCCGGCCAATGCAGGTTGGCAACCGTGCCTTGGCCACGGTGACGCAGGATAAAGTGATCCACCAGCACCACGCCAAACAGCGGCGCAAACACCGAGCCGATCAGCAGCAGGAAGTTCTGATACTGCGCCAGCGGCGCCAGGCAGGCGATCAAGGTGCAGATCACACCGATGGCCAAGGCCAGGTGCTCGACCTTCAAGCGCAACAGAATCCCGCTGGACACCGCCGCCGAGTGAATATCGGCAAAGGCGTTTTCCGACTCGTCCAACAGGATCAGCAGCAACGGAATGCCCAAGCCAGCACCGGCCAGCGCCAGCAACAGCGCATTCACTTCACCACTGGGCGCAAACGCCAGGGTGTAGGCCACGCCCAGGCTCATCAGCCAGAAGTTACCGATAAAGAAGCCCAACGCCGTACCGCCGAACACGCTTTTGGCGCGCTGGCCGAAGCGTGAGTAGTCGGCGATAAGCGGCAACCACGACAGCGGCATGGCGATGGCAATATCAAAGCCCACCGCAAACGGCATCGAGCCGTCACCGGACTTGGCCCACAACGTCGTGAGGTCAGCCTTGGCGAACAGGTTCCAGGTCAGCCACAGGCAGGCGGCGAGCAGCAGCCAGATGCCCCATTTACGCAGGATCTGGCGCACGAATGTCAGCGGCCCGCTGACCGCCAGCAACGTCGCCAAGCCACCGAAAAACAGGGTCCACAGCAATGGGCTGGCGAGCAGGCTGCCCTCGCTGAACGCGCGGGCGCCCAGCAAGCTGGCGGCGTCGCGCATCACGATGATCTCGAACGAGCCCCAGCCGACCAGTTGTAAAAGGTTCAGCAGTGCCGGCAGGCTCGCGCCCTTGGCGCCGAGGCTGAGTTTGAGCGCGGCCATGGCGGACAGGCCGGTGTCGCTGCCGATCACACCGACGGCGGCCAGCAGCAACACGCCGACCAGCGTGCCGAGAAAAATCGCCAGCAACGAGCCGGACAAGCCCAGGCCCGGCGCGAGCAAGGCGCCGGTTTGCAGGACCATCAGGCCGATGCCAAGGGAGAACCACAGGGAGAACAGGTCGCGGGCGCCGAACACGCGTTTGTCAGCCGGCACCGCGATTTCAGGAGAGTAAGTACTCGGTTGAATGCTCAAGGGTGTTATCTCTGAGGGACAGGTGTTGTTTGAGAGATCGCTATCGCGGGCAAGCCCGGCTCCCACATTTGAACGCATTTCAAATGTGGGAGCCGGGCTTGCCCGCGATGAGGCCCGTACAGGCACATCCAATTGCGGATCAGACCTTCTTGTACAGCTGACTGCCTTCCTGCTTGAACCGTTCCGCCTGCTCGGCCAAGCCCTTGGCCACGTCCACATCCACCGCTTCAATGCGTTGGTTGGCGGCGTACTCGCGTACTTCCTGGGTAATTTTCATCGAGCAGAATTTCGGCCCGCACATCGAGCAGAAATGCGCGACCTTGGCCGAGTCCTTCGGCAGGGTTTCATCGTGATAGGAACGTGCGGTGTCCGGGTCCAGACCGAGGTTGAACTGGTCTTCCCAGCGGAACTCGAAGCGCGCCTTGCTCAAGGCGTTGTCACGAATCTGCGCGCCCGGATGCCCCTTGGCCAAGTCCGCAGCGTGCGCGGCGATCTTGTAGGTGATGATCCCGGTCTTCACGTCATCCTTGTTCGGCAAACCCAAGTGTTCCTTGGGCGTGACATAGCAGAGCATGGCGCAACCGAACCAGCCGATCATCGCCGCACCGATACCCGAGGTGATGTGGTCGTAGCCCGGTGCGATGTCGGTGGTCAGCGGGCCGAGGGTGTAGAACGGCGCCTCATCGCAGCACTCCAGCTGCTTGTCCATGTTCTCCTTGATCAACTGCATCGGCACGTGGCCCGGGCCTTCGATCATGGTTTGCACGTCGTGCTTCCAGGCGATTTTGGTCAGCTCGCCGAGGGTTTCCAGTTCGCCGAATTGCGCAGCATCGTTGGCGTCGGCAATCGAGCCTGGGCGCAAGCCGTCGCCAAGGGAGAAGCTGACGTCATAGGCCTTCATGATTTCGCAGATTTCGTCGAAATGCGTGTAGGTAAAGTTCTCTTTGTGGTGCGCCAGGCACCACTTGGCCATGATCGAACCGCCACGGGACACGATGCCGGTCACGCGTTTGGCAGTCAGCGGCACATAGCGCAGCAGCACGCCTGCGTGGATGGTGAAGTAGTCGACGCCCTGCTCGGCCTGTTCGATCAGGGTGTCGCGGAACAGCTCCCACGTCAGGTCTTCGGCGGCGCCGCCGACTTTTTCCAAGGCTTGATAGATCGGAACGGTGCCAATCGGCACCGGCGAGTTGCGGATGATCCACTCGCGGGTTTCGTGGATGTGCTTGCCAGTGGACAGGTCCATCACCGTGTCCGAACCCCAGCGAATGCCCCAGGTCAGTTTCGCCACTTCTTCTTCAATGGACGAACCCAACGCACTGTTGCCGATATTGCCGTTGATCTTCACCAAGAAGTTACGGCCGATGATCATTGGCTCCAGTTCGGTGTGGTTGATGTTGGCCGGGATAATCGCGCGGCCACGGGCGATTTCTTCGCGCACAAACTCAGGCGTGATGATTTTCGGCACGCTGGCGCCGAAGCTGTGACCGGCGTGCTGCTGGTCGAGCAGGCCACTGGCACGGGCTTCTTCAAGCTTCATGTTTTCGCGGATGGCGACGTATTCCATCTCGGCGGTAATGATGCCTTTGCGCGCGTAGTGCATCTGCGTGACGTTGGCACCTGCCTTGGCGCGGCGCGGGTTCTTCACGTGGGCAAAGCGCAGTGCGGTGAGCTCAGCATCGCTGAGGCGCTGTTGGCCAAAGTGCGAACTCAGGCCGGACAGGCGCTCGGTGTCGCCACGCACTTCGATCCACGGCGAACGCACATCACCCAGGCCTTTGCGCACGTCAATGATGACGTTGGGGTCGGTGTACGGGCCGGAGGTGTCGTACACCACCACCGGTGCGTTGATTTCACCGCCGAAATCGGTGGGCGTCACGTCCAGGCTGATTTCACGCATCGGCACACGAATGTCCGGGCGAGTGCCTTGCACGTAGATTTTTTGCGAGCGGGTAAACGGCTGCACGGAGCCGGAGTCGACTTTGGCCGATTCACTCAGGTGCACGGTATTTTTTAATTTTTGGCTTTTTAATTCAGTGCTCATCACGGGCTCTCCAACTTATCCAGGCGGTGGATTTTTGTCGGAGCGAACCTGTGACGGATGGACGCACTGAAACCAGTGCTGTGCAAGGCACGAGCGCTGTTCGATTGTCGAACAACATCCCGGACGAAGCACAAGAGGACTCGCCGGGTGACGAGAAATCTTGTTCCCTACGCAGGCGTTAACCTGATCAGGTTCAACGGGATCCGGTATTTACCGATCTCAGCCTTCCAACAAGGCACCCCGACAAGAACGCGGCCAGTCTAGACCATGGTGTGGGCAAATTGCCAATAGCGGTGTATTCAGCGTGATGAATGGCGTGATTGCGGGATTGTTGCGCGGGGTCAGCGCCACTACACTCGGGCGTCGTCACAATGCTTGACGCCAGGAATGGCCAGCCTTAGCCTTGGGCGCTTAATTACAGTCGTAATATTCACACTAGGGATCGCCTCATGCTGCGCAAACTCTCACTGGCTCTTGCCGTGTCTTGTGCGACCAATGGAATGGTCTGGGCAGCTGAAGCGCCCTTGTCCGCCAAAACCGACTTGGTCAGCGTCTACCAGGAAGCGGTGAACAACAACGCCGACCTGGCCGCCGCCCGCGCTCAATATGGCGCGCAAAAAGAAGTGGTGCCCCAGGCTCGCGCCGGTTTGCTGCCGAACCTGTCGGCCGGCGCCGACAGCAATAACGTGCGCACGCAGATCGACCAACCGGCAGCCACCGTCAACCGTGACGCGCACTCCTGGCGTGCAACCTTGAGCCAGCCGCTGTTCCGCGCTGATCGCTGGTTCCAGCTGCAAGCCGCCGAAGCCGTCAACGAACAAGCTTCGCTGCAACTCTCGGCGACTGAACAGAACCTGATCCTGCAAAGCGCCGAAAGCTACTTCGCCGTGCTGCGCGCCCAGGACAACCTGGCGTCGACCAAGGCCGAAGAAAACGCCTTCAAGCGCCAGCTCGACCAGTCCAACGAACGCTTTGATGTAGGCCTGTCGGACAAGACCGACGTGCTGCAATCCCAGGCCAGCTACGACACAGCCCGCGCCAACCGCATCGTCGCCCAACGCCAGGTGGACGACGCCTTTGAGGCGCTGATCACGCTGACCAACCGCCAATACAACGCGATCCAGGGCATCGTGCACACGCTGCCGGTGCTGCCACCGGCGCCGAATGACGCCAAATCCTGGGTCGAAACCGCCGGCCGCCAAAACTTGAACTTGCTGGCCAGCAACTACGCAGTGACCGCTGCCGAAGAAACCCTGCGCCAGCGCAAGGCCGGCCACTTGCCGACCCTCGACGCCGTGGCGCAATACGAAAAAGGCGACAACGACGCGCTGGGTTTCAGCAACCCGAACCAATTGCCCGTGCCGTACGGTGGTGATGTGTCTCAGCGCACCATCGGCCTACGCCTGAATATCCCGATCTACAGCGGCGGTTTGACCAGCTCGCAAGTGCGCGAATCCTATTCACGCCTCGACCAGACGGAACAGCAACGCGAAGGCCTGCGCCGCCAGGTGGTGGAAAACACCCGTAATCTGCACCGCGCGGTGAACACCGATGTGGAACAGGTGCAGGCGCGCCGCCAGTCGATCATCTCCAACCAGAGCGCGGTGGAAGCCACGGAAATCGGCTATCAAGTGGGTACGCGCAATATCGTCGATGTGCTGGACTCACAGCGCCAGCTGTACTCGTCGGTGCGCAACTACAACAACAGCCGCTACGACTACATCCTCGACAACCTGCGTTTGAAACAGGCTGCGGGCACGCTCAGCCCTGGGGATTTACAGGACCTGACGCGTTACCTCAAGGCTGATTACAACCCGGACAAGGATTTCCTGCCGCCGGATTTGGCCAAGGCCGCCGCCGAGCAGCTCAAAGCCCGCCCCGGGTATTAACAACACAGCAAAACCAATGTGGGAGCTGGCTTGTGTGGGAGCTGGCTTGCCTGCGATGCAGGCAACTCGGTACATCAGTCATGCCCAGGTGATGCTATCGCAGGCAAGCCAGCTCCCACATTTTGGTCCGTATTGGTTCAGTGATTGAGCAGTTTGTCCAAACCATCCAGTAAGCGTTTGAGCGCACCCTGGTTGGCCTGCATCACCTTCAATCCCGCCTCTGCCATCTTGCGCGCATCCTGCGGCAGTTCGAACAACTGCCGCACGGCTTCTGCCAACCCTTGCGCATCATCCACCTCACGCAACGCCCCGGCCTCACGCATCATCGCGCTGATTTCGAGGAAGTTGAACAGGTGTGGCCCCATGATCACAGGCTTGGCCAGCGCCGCCGGTTCCAGCGGGTTGTGGCCGCCGGTAGGCACCAGGCTGCCACCTACGAAGGCGCTGTCGGCCAAGGCGTAAAGGAATAGCAGCTCGCCCATGGTGTCACCGAGCAGCACGGAGGTCTGCGCCGTCACCGGTTCAGTGCTGGAGCGGCGCACCGTGGCAAAGCCTTGTTGCTCGCACAACTCGAACATCGGCCCGAAGCGCTCCTGATGACGCGGCACCAGAATCAGCAGCGCGTTGGGGTAACTTTCGAGCAGTTGGCGATGGGCGGCCAGCACCACTTCATCCTCGCCTTCGTGGGTGCTGGCGGCGATCCACACCGGGCGCTCGGTGGCGCCCCATTGCTCGCGCAAGGCGGCGGCACGCACCGGCAGTTGCGGATCGATGGTCAGGTCGAACTTGATCGAGCCGGTGACTTCAACGGTTTGTGGTCGTGCGCCCAGGCTCAAAAAACGCTGGGCTTCGGTTTTTGTCTGCACCGCGAGCAGGCTCATCTCGGCCAGCATCGGCGCGGTCAGCTTGGCAAAGCGTGCATAACCTTTGGCCGAGCGTGCCGACAGCCGCGCATTGGCCAGCGCTACCGGAATACCACGCTGAGCGCAGGCGTGGATGTGGTTGGGCCACAGCTCGGTTTCCATGATCACGGCGAGCCTGGGCTGCACACGATCAAGAAAGCGCTTGGCGGCGCAAGGCAAGTCATAGGGCAAGTAGCAGTGCTGAATACGCGGCTCATTGGCGAACAGCGCCTGGATACGCTCCGAACCGGTGGGCGTCATGCAAGTGATGGTGATCGGCAGCGTCGGGTGGCGCTCCATCAACCCGCGAATCATCGGCGCGGCCGCGATGCTTTCGCCCACCGACACCGCATGCACCCAGATCCCGCCCGGCTGCATCACCGGCAGGCCATAGGAAAACCGCTCGCCGATACGTTTTGCATACGCCGGCGCCTTGCGCGCGCGCAGCCACAGACGTAAAGCCACCAACGGCAGCGCCAGGTAAAACAGACAGCTGTAGAGAGTTCTATTCATGGCGGCGGAGTTTATCGGCTTTTTCAGTCGATCGCCTGCAAGCACTCGGCAAATCGCTCGGTCAGGAAGCGTGCGGCCGGGCCCAGGTGCTCGTCGCGGCGCCAGACCAGCTCCACCACCAGCGCCGGCGGCGTCCATTCGCTGTCCAGCTCGACCATCTGCTGTTGATAGGCCGGGTACTGCACGATGTGCCGAGGCAGCCAGGCCCAGCCCAGGCCACTCATCAGCCATTCGGCCAATACGTAGAAGCTGTCGGCACGCCACACCAAGGGGCTCGCGGCTTCACTGCCGGGGTACACGCTGGTCTGGGTCGACATCAGCAGTTGCCGAAACTGCGCCAGGCGCTGGCAAGTCACGTATTTGTCCTGGGCCAGTGGATGATTCACGCCGCACACCGTGACCATTTCCACGCTGCCCACCACCCGCCGCTCAAGCGCTTCGGGGATCTGGTCGTGATAGAACAGCAAACCCAGGTCGGCCTTGCGCTCCACCAGCTTGCGCGCCACATCGCCTTGCGCGGCGCTGGAAAGTTGTACTTCCAGCAGCGGGTATTGCCGGGCCAACGCTTCAAGGCTGTCGAGCACCGGCTGAAATAACATGGCTTCGTCCTGGGCCAGGCGCAGGCAGGCTTCTTCACCACGGGTCAGCGACAACGCCCGACCATTGAGCCGTTCACATTGGCGCAGCACCTCACGCGCTTCTTCCAGCAACACACTGCCGGCTTCAGTCAGACGGGGCTGACGGCCGCTGCTGCGCTCGAACAGGCTAAGCCCAAGGTCCGCTTCCAGCAGGGCAATTGCGTTACTCACCGCCGATTGCGCCTTGCGCTGCCCACGCGCCACCGCCGAAAACGAGCGTTGATCGGCGACGCTGACAAACAGGCGCATCTGTTCCAGGTTCCATTGCACGCTCATGACTCAACCCATCTTTAAATCGGATAGGTAATGACTTTATCTCATCTCGCGAAGGGTTAAAATGCGGACCTAATCAAGCATGTATCACACCGAGGATTCCCCCATGAATGTTGCCTACGTTTACCTGGCCATTGCCATTTGCTCGGAAGTGATCGCGACCGTTTCCATGAAAGCCGTCAAGGGCTTGAGCACGCCGATTCCGCTGTTGCTGATGATTGTGGGGTATGGCGTGGCCTTCTGGATGCTCACGCTGGTGGTGCGCACGGTGCCGGTGGGTATCGCCTATGCGGTCTGGGCCGGACTGGGCATTGTAATGGTCAGTATCGCCGCGCTGTTTATCTACGGGCAGAAGCTGGATGTACCGGCAATGCTGGGCATGGGCCTGATTGTGCTGGGTGTGGTGGTGATTCAGCTGTTCTCGAAAACCGCCGGGCATTAGAAATGCAGCGGCAAGTTATCAGCTGCAAGCGCCAAGAAAGAGCGGTGCGAATTGCTTCTAACTTGCCGCTTGCAGCTGATAACTTGCGACTGCGCGCTATACTAGGCACCCTTTTTCTACGCCAGAGGTCCAGCGCGCATGCCTATTTCCACCGACGTTCTGATTGTCGGCGCCGGGGTTGCCGGCCTCTGGCTTAACGCACGCCTGCGCCGCCAGGGGTTTTCCACGGTGGTGGTGGAAAGCGCTACCTTGGGCGGCGGGCAAAGCGTGAAGTCCCAAGGTATCATTCACGGCGGCGCGAAATACGCCCTGCACGGCGCCCTCACCGGCGCGTCCGAAGCCATTGCCGACATGCCGCGCCGCTGGCGCGAAGCCCTGGCGGGTAACGGCGAGTTGGACCTGACCGGCGTGCGCTTGCTCTCCGAAGCCCATTACCTGTGGTCGCCCGGCACGATCGCCGGCAACCTCACCAGCTTCTTCGCCAGTAAAGCCGTGCGTGGCCGCGTCGATCAGGTCAAGGGCGACGAATTGCCGCCAGCCCTGCAGGACCGTCGCTTCAAGGGCAAAGTCTATCGCCTGGCCGAACTGGTCATCGATGTGCCCAGCCTGATCGAACGCCTGGCGCAATTGGCCGGCGACGGCTTGCTCGCCGGGCAACACATCGAACCGCTGCTTGAAGGCGATACCTTGGTGGGCCTGAAGGTCGATGGCCGCGAGATCCGCGCCCAGCGCATCGTGCTGAGTGCCGGTGGCGGCACCGCTGAGTTACTGACGGCCCTGGGCCTCAGCCAGCCCGCCATGCAAACCCGCCCATTGCATATGATCATCGCCAAAGGCCCTGGCCTGAAGCCGCTGTATGCGCACTGCCTGGGCGGCGGCACCAAGCCACGCCTTACCATCACCACTCACCCGGCTGCCGACGGCAACTGGGTGTGGTACATGGGCGGCGATATCGCCGAGGCGGATGGCGTGGCCCGCACACCACAAGAACAGATCGCCACTGCGCAAAAAGAGCTGGCGCAGTTACTGCCGTGGATCGACATGAGCCAGACCCAATGGGCCACCCTGCGTGTCGAGCGTGCCGAGCCGCTGCAATCGGGCCTGAGCCGCCCCGACAATGCCTTCCTCGCCGAACAAGGCCGCTTGCTGGTGGGCTGGCCGACCAAACTTGCGCTGGCGCCGGACTTCGCCGATCGTGTAATCAACGCCCTGGAACGCGACGGCATTCGTCCAAGCGCCAGCGACGCGCTGCCCGAGCTGCCAAAACCGGCCCTCGGCCAACCTGCCTGGGAGCAACTGTTGCCATGAGCCTGCCAACCCTGCACGACCTGCATCGACCACTGGGCAGCACCGGCCTGCTGGTCTCGCCGCTGGGCCTGGGCACCGTCAAGCTGGGCCGTGATCAAGGGGTGAAATACCCCAACGGCTTCCAGATTCCCAATGACGACGAAGCACGGATGTTATTGCGCCAGGCCCAGCAGTTGGGCATCAACCTGATCGACACCGCGCCGGCTTACGGGCGCAGTGAGGAGCGCCTGGGGCCACTGCTACGCGGCCAGCGCAACGACTGGGTGATTGTCAGCAAGGTCGGCGAAGAGTTTGCCGACGGCGTGTCCCATCACAATTTCAGTGCCGCGCATACGCGCATGTCCATTGAGCGCAGCTTGAAACGACTTGAAACGGATGTCATCGATCTGGTGCTGGTGCACTCCGACGGCAATGACCTGCATATCCTCAATGATTGCGAGGTGTACGAGACCCTGGCGCAGCTGAAAAAAGAGGGCAAGATCCGTGGTTTCGGCTTCTCCGGCAAAACCGTCGAAGGTGGCGTGAAGGCTCTGGAACAAGGTGATTGCGCGATGGTCACCTACAATCTGAATGAACAGGCCGAGAGAGCCGTGATCGATTACGCCGCCGCCCACGGCAAAGGCATCCTGGTGAAAAAGGCTCTGGCCAGCGGCCACGTGTGCCTTGAGCCAGGAATGGATCCAATTCATGCCAGTTTCATGCTGTTGTTTGCGCAAACGGGCGTCGCCAGTGCTATTGTCGGGACCATTAATCCGCTGCACCTGGCCCACAACGTGGCGACCGCTGCCCAGGTCATTCGTCAACTCTGATGCCGCCCACGCGGCCGACCCCGTCGCAAGAAGGAGCCGACATGCCGCGAACGCTGATTAGAAAGAACCCCAGCAACTTCAAGACACTGCCGCTGCACGTCGAAGCCACCCCCGAAGGCCTGAGTTACCAGAGCGTGGGCATGCCGCTCAACTTCGCCCAGACCCTGCAACGGCGCAAGCCGGTGGAGGTGGCAAACCCTGAACGTTTCGCCCTGGAACTGGCCAACCTCGGCGTATCGGTGCGCCTGACCCTGCATTGGCAGAACAAGGATTACTGGGTACTGGTGCGCCAGCGCCGCCAGGACCGTGGCGACGTGGTGCTCAAGCTGATCTCCGGCTACGTACCCGCCCACGAACTGAACCTGCCGCTGCACACCGCCATCCAGGAGATTGCCGAAGAATGCCTGCTGGAGACGCCCGAAGGCTGGCTGGGCGGGCGCTTCAATGACACCTGGCTGCCCGCGCCCTACTCCGCCGCGCTGCATTACCGTGAAGCCCTGCCGTTTCGCTTGAGCCCGCTGTCCGGCGCCGCTCGCCCGGTGCGCTGCGCCACCATGCAACTGATCGAGCGCCCACGAGCGTATGTGCATCTGCCGACGGCGTCGCTGCAATTGATTTATGACTTGCGCCTTGAAGTCCCCAAGGAAGCCAAGTCCTTGAGCCTGTTCCATGTGGATGAGCGCCTCGAAGGCGACCAGTTGGTGGCACGCCTGGACCGTCAGCGGCCCGACCTGTACCTGATGCCGTTGAAGGACGGCCAGCCGCTGGCAGAGTTGTACACCGTCAAGAAAGACCAGCTATACCCGGCCAGCACACGCGGCTTGTACCTGGCGGAAAGCTTCGCTCAGCAGGAAGGCTGGCTGGTGCGCGATGAGCGCATTCGCTGGAAGGATTGGCTGCGCCAACAAGGCCTGGCGGAGCCTGAGAAGGAGTCGAAGTTGAAGCGATTGGCGCAACGGGTGCTGCGCAAGATCGTGCCGAAGAAAAAGGCCAAAGGCTGACGCAAATCCAATGTGGGAGCTGGCTTGTGTGGGAGCTGGCTTGCCTGCGATGGCATCAACTGGGTTTGCCTGATGTACCGAGTTGCCTGCATCGCAGGCAAGCCAGCTCCCACACAAGCCAGCGCCCACAGATGACCGAGGTCAGCCGTTAAGCAAGCGCTCCAGGCCGACCTTCAGCGGCGTCGGCTCCGGCAGCGTAAAGCTCGCCAACAGGCGCTGGTTATTCGCCCGCGAATGGCGGATATCACCCGAGCGCGCCGGCCCGTAAGTGATCACCGGCAACTGCCCCACCACCTCTTCCAACGCCTGAAGCACCTGCTTGAGCGTGGTCGTGCGGTTCCATCCCACGTTGATCGCACCCAGTGGCGCTTCGGGCGCTTCGATGGCCTGGACCAGCACATCCACCAGGTCTTCCACGTACATGAAATCCCGGGTTTGCTCGCCGTCGCCAAACACGCTGATCGGCACACCCTGCTGCACACGCTCGCTGAAGATACTGATCACGCCGGAATACGGCGATGACGGGTCCTGGCGTGGCCCGAAAATGTTGAAGAAACGGAAAATCACCGGTTCCAGGCCATGCTGGCGGCGATAGAAATCAAAGTAGTGCTCACCCGCCAACTTGTCCGACGCGTAAGGCGTCAGCGGCGCCTTGGTGGTGTCTTCGTCAATCGAAGCACCCTCGCCGTTGTTGCCATACACCGCCGCGCTGGAGGCAAACACCACGCGCTTCACGCCAGCCTTGCGCATGGCTTCGCAGACATTCAGGGTGCCGACGAAATTGCTCTGGTGCGTGCTCACCGGATCATCCACCGAGGCCTGCACTGAAGCCACAGCAGCCAGGTGCACGACGGCGGTGGCGCCGACGGCGGCTTGCGCCACCAGCTCGGCATTGGCGACATTGCCTTCAATCAGTTGTACGCGCGGGTTATCCAGCGGCAAATTGCTGCGTTTGCCGGTGGACAAGTCATCCAGCACCCGCACGGCATAGCCTTTGGCAAGTAGCGCATCGACCAGGTGCGAGCCGATAAAGCCGGCACCTCCGGTGATCAACACCCACTTTTCAGCATTACTCATTGTTGCGGATCTTCTCGACAATGGCCGTGGTCGAGCTGTTCTCAACCAACCCCAGCACTTTGACCGTACCACCGTAAGCGCTGACGATATCGGCGCCTACGACTTGATCGACGGAGTAGTCGCCACCCTTGACCAACACGTCCGGCTTGACCTGGGCCAGCAGGTTTTCCGGGGTGCCTTCAGAGAAGCTGATCACCCAGTCGACTGCGCCGAGACCGGCCAATACGGCCATACGCCGGTCAACACTGTTGATCGGACGGCCAGGCCCCTTCAAGCGGCTGACGGAGGCATCGTCGTTGACCGCGACGATCAGGCGATCGCCTTGGGCGCGCGCCTGTTCCAGATAAGTTACGTGGCCAGCATGCAGGATGTCGAAGCAACCGTTGGTGAACACAATGCTTTCTTTGTGGGCACGGGCGTCGTCGATGGCCAGCAGCAATTGCTCGATGCCCAGCACGCCGCGCTCCGAGCCTTCGGAACGCTGGATCGCCCGGCGCAGCTCGGGTGCGCTGATAGCCGCGGTACCCAGTTTGCCCACCACAATACCCGCCGCCAGATTGGCCAGGGCCACGGCGTGGGGCAGTTCTTCACCCGCCGCAATCGAGGCGGCCAGGGTGGAGATGACGGTGTCACCGGCACCGGTGACGTCGAACACTTCACGGGCACGGGCCGGCAGGTGCATCGCCGGGTGGTCCGGGCGCAGCAGGGTCATGCCGTGCTCGCCACGGGTCACCAGCAAGGCGCCCAAGTCGAGATCGGCCATCAACGCCGCGCCTTTGGTCACCAGCTCATGCTCATCGGCGCAACCGCCGACAATGGCTTCGAACTCACTGAGGTTTGGTGTGATCAGGCTGGCGCCCCGATAAATCGAAAAGTCCTTGCCCTTGGGATCGGCCAATACCGGAATGCCGCGGGCCTTGGCGGCCTGGATCAGCATCTGGTGGTTTTTCAAGGCGCCTTTGCCGTAGTCGGACAACACCAGCACCTTGATACCTTCGAGCAGCGCGTCGACCTGGCCGCTGAGGGCCAGGGCGTCGGTGGCGAAGGGTTCTTCGAAATCGATACGCAGCAATTGCTGGTGACGGCTCATGACCCGCAGCTTGACGATGGTCGGCTGATGGGCAATGCGCTGGAACAGCGCGCGCACACCGGCACCGCGCAGGCTGTTGGCCAGGCTGTCGGCGGCTTCGTCGTCGCCGGTCACACCCACCAGGGAGGCCGGGGCGCCGAGGGCGGCAATATTGAGGGCAACGTTGGCAGCGCCACCTGGACGGTCTTCGATTTGCTCGACCTTGACTACCGGTACCGGTGCCTCAGGGGAAATCCGTGAGGTACCGCCATGCCAGTAACGGTCGAGCATGACATCGCCGACCACCAAGACAGGGGCTTGATCGAATCGCGGCATGGACAACTTCATGGAGCAACCCACATACAAAATGAACAGGGGCGCGATATTAGCACAGGGTTATGGGAGGCTTGTGGAGGGTGTGCACAGAAGATAGTGCGACGGGCCTGCCATTGAATCCACCGAGGAACACATGTGGGAGCGGGCTTGCCCGCGATGGCGGTGAATCAGTCGAAACATTCGGTGACTGACACTGCGCTATCGCGGGCAAGCCCGCTCCCACAAGGTTTAGGTGATATCGGCCGGCACCGGGGCATCCAGGCCCATGGCATGCAGGCGGGCGTAGTAGCCGTTCTGGGCCAGCAGCTCGGCGTGGCTGCCGCGCTCGACGATCCGACCGTCGTCCATCACCAGGATCAGGTCGGCCTTCTCGATGGTGGACAGGCGGTGGGCAATTACCAGGGTCGTGCGACCCTGCATGACCTTGTCCAGGGCCGCCTGAATGTGGCGCTCGGATTCGGTGTCGAGCGCCGAGGTGGCCTCGTCGAGAATCAGCAGTGGCGCGTTCTTCAGCAGGGCCCGGGCAATGGCCAGGCGCTGGCGTTGGCCGCCGGACAGCAACACGCCGTTCTCGCCCACCTGGGTATCGAAGCCTTTCGGCAACTGGTCGATGAAATCCTTGGCGTAAGCATCCGCCGCCGCCGCTTCAACGTCGGCCCGTGGCGCGCCGGCCAGGTCGCCGTAGGCGATGTTGTTGGTCACGGTGTCGCTGAACAGCGTGACATGCTGGGTCACCTGGGCAATATGCTTGCGCAGGTTAAGCAGCTTGTAGTCTTCGACCTCTACGCCGTCGAGCAGGATTTCGCCGCTTTCGTGGTGGTAGAAACGCGGGATCAGGCTGGCCAGTGTGGACTTGCCGCTGCCGGAACGGCCGACCAGGGCGATCATCTGCCCGGGCTCCGCGGTGAAGGTGATGTCCTTGAGCACATGGCGCTCGGTGCCTGGGTAGGTGAAGTTCAGGTTGCGCACTTCCAGGCGGCCACTGACCTTGTCGCGCTCGACGCTGCCGCGGTCGACTTCCTGCTCTTCGTCCAACTGTTCGAAAATGCTTTCAGCACCGGCCACGCCTTTCTGGATGGTCGAGCTGACTTCCGACAGTTGGCGGATCGGCTTGGGCAACAGCCCGGCCAACGTGATGTAAGCCACCATGTCACCGGCCGACGCGTCACCGCGAAGGTAGAGCACCAGGAACATCAGCACCGCCATGGCGGTATAGATCACCAACTGCAGCAACGGGGTGTAGATGGCCCCGGTGCGGGTCATGCGCAGTTGCTTGTCGGTGTTGCCCTGGCTGGCCTTGAAGAAGCGTTTCTCCTCGTAGACTTCACCGCCGAAGCTGCGCACCACGCGATAGCCCTGGATGGTTTCCGAAGCCACGTGGGTCACATCGCCCATGGCCACCTGGATCTTCTTGCTCTGCTTGCGGAATTTCTTGCTGGCCGTGCTGACCATCACTGCAATCAACGGCAGGATGGCGATCATCACCAGCGTCAGGCGCCAGTTCATGAACAGCAGCGAGGCAAACAGGAAGATCACCGTCATGCCTTCGCGAATCACCACCTTGATGGCATCGGTGGCCGCCCCCGTAACCATGGTCACGTTGAAGGTGATGCGCGAAATCAGGTGCCCGGAGTTGTGGTTGTCGAAATAACGGTTGGGCAGCGTCAGCAGGTTGTTGAACAGCTGCACACGCAAGTCGTGAACCAGGCCCAGGGAAACCTTGGCCAGCAAGTAGTTGCCCAGGAACGAACCCAGGCCCTGCCAGGCGGCGATCAAAATGATCAGCAACGGCACGGCTTGCAACAATTTCATGTCACGCAGGAATGGGACGCTGGGAAACAGCACGGCGTCAGGATTGGATAGGCCGTCGACAAAGTACTTGAGGATGTACCCCAGCATAGGCTGGGTCGACGCGAAAATCAGAAATCCGACAATACTCAACGCGAACAAGCCGGCGTAAGGCTTAACGTACATGAGCAGGCGGAAGTATATTTTCAAGCTCGAAGGGCTTGCGCTCGGACTAGAGTCGGTCATATCACGCGGCGTTTTGAAAAAGGAGGCTGACTTTAGCACAGCTTCTCTGTTGTACTTGCACCCGGCTTGACCCGCGGCCCGGCTGGATCCAACGGGCGACATTATATAGCCACTGCCTTAACATGGTCGGCTTTCTCTATTCTGGAACGGCTTTACTGTATGCACTCCAAGCGCCTTACCTATGGCACAAATCGCGTTTTCGACTTCCTGGTCCTCTGGATTTTGCCCATTGGCTTATTGTTGCTTCTGAGTTCGCTGTTTTTCGTCAACAATCGCAATGTCATGCACCGCGGCTTCTATATTTTCTTTGCCCTGCCGGCCTTGCTCCTGCTGTGCCTGCGCCCACGTGAACTCAAAGAGTTACTGCGCGAGCCGCTGGTGCTTGCCTTCACAGCATTTTGCGCATGGGCAATGATCACGGTGCTGTGGAGCCCGGAACCCACCGGCGACTCCAACCTGTTCAAGATCCCGTTGCAGACGTTCATGTTGTTTGCCGGCTGCGGGCTGCTGCTGCATTACCGCAATGACCTGTTCAAGCCGATCTTCTTCAGCGCCGCCGTGATTGCGCTGGTGGTGACGCTGTTAAACCTGGTGGCATTCGTCAAAGGCTTCGAGCCGAGCATGCGCATGATTGGCGGCCTTGGCGCCTTGGACAACCCGCTGCTCAGTTCCCACCTGTTCGGCTTTTTCTGCGTGTATTGGCTGTACCTCTGCGTCACCACCAAACGGCTACGGGTACTGTGGCTCAGCGCACCCGCCCTGGCGGTCATGACCCTGGCAATTCTGGCCACCGGTTCCAGGACGCCATTGGTTGCACTGGTGATAGCAGTCCTCTGGATGGGCCTGCTCAGCCGCAATCGGCGCTCGGCGCTGATGGTTGCCGCCCTGGTGCTGGCGGCCGCCGGCTTGCTGCTGTTTTACCCGCAACAGATCACCGAGCGCGGCAGCTCATTCCGCTTCGAAATCTGGCAAATCATCCTCGACCGCATCGCCGATCATCCATGGCTTGGCCACAGCTACGACTCCGAACTGTATGTAAAACCTGCCAACTACGATTTTGAACCACTGCGCGAACCCCACAGCTTTGCCTTGGGCGTGCTTTATTACGTCGGCATCATCGGCTTTATCCCGTGGATCTTCATGCTTGGCCGCGGGCTGTACGCAGGGCTCAAGGAGCGCGCGCAGCCGCTGTTTATCCTGACTTCCTCGCTGCTGGCCTACGGCATCGGCGCGGGGCTTACCGAAGGCGGTGGCATCTTGTCGCGGCCCAAGGAGCACTGGTTCCTGCTATGGATCCCCCTCGCACTGATCGCCGGCCTGAGCATCGCCAAGCGTCGCCACAGCCTGCTGCGCATTGTGGTGAGCACGCCCAAGCCACAGGTGTTCAAAGCCCTGTGCGAAGGCGCGCATATCGTCGAGGAAGATGGCCTGGGGCCTAAAGTCCTGCGCCTGGGCAATGGCAGCTTCCTTAAGCTGTTCAGGGCTCGACGCTGGTACACCTCGGGCACATTCAACCCGTACTCGGAACGGTTTGCCTGCAACAGCGAACAGCTCCAGGCACTGGGCATTACAGCACCGCCGATCCTCGACCTGTACAGCCTGCGCGACGGCAGCACCGCCGTGCGTTACCAGCCACTGCCGGGCCTGACGTTGCGCCAGGCCTTGCAAAGCCTGGACAGCAGCCTGCGCGAATCGCTGATCGAACGGTTTGGGCGGTTTATGGCCCAACTGCACGAACGCGGTGTCTACTTCCGCTCCCTGCACCTGGGCAATGTGCTTCTGTTGGAAGACGGCGAGTTCGGCCTGATCGACGTGGCGGATATGCGCGTCTATCCGTCAGCGCTGCGCAACACGCTGCGCCAGCGCAACCTCAAGCATATGCAACGCTATTCGCAGGATCGCAATTGGTTGTTCGAAGCTCACTTCGAGCAATTGGCCAAGGGCTATGCCTCGGTGGCTTCGCCGCACGCCACGCAGAAAATCCGCGAGCAGGTACTGACACTCGCCCGCCCGGCGGCCTGATGTGGGAGCTGGCTTGCCTGCGATGCAGACACCTCGGTACTTCTGATGCACCGAGGTGATGCTATCGCAGGCAAGCCAGCTCCCACCTTTGACCGAGTATGGCTCTGCTGTTGCTCTGGCCCTTACATCCTTTTCGATGACGAAGTCAGCGGTCTTTTGATCTGCGCTTTTGATCTTGATCTTGATCTGAAATCGCCCCCCCAAATCACTGGCGGATTGCGGGCATGCCGAGCCATAGCGAGGCACCGAGTGTTGGGGCGAAGACTTTTTGGTTACTTTTGTCTGGGCCGGCATTCCGGTCTTTACAAAAGTGACCCGCTGTAAGAGCGGAACCAATAGAAGCCGTTACCGCAGCAACGGATATGTACACCAACAACCCGCCATCGCAGGCAAGCCAGCTCCCACATTTAGATTGCGGCACATCCAGTGGAGGTGTGCTGCTTGATCTTGGTATCAGTCTTTTTCCAGCGGGGAAAAATACAGGCGGCCCAAGCCGCGCCACGTCTTCTTGTTCCAGGCCCGAAACGGGATCTGCGCCAGCAGCTCTCGCGCCAACGCACGGTTGCGGTTGGAGGTTTTGAGGAACATGGAGCTGAGGAACTTGTAACGCACCTCGTTGTACAGCGGGTGATCACTGAACAACGCGTAGGTGCGCAGGATGTTATCGATCATGAATCGATGATTCTTGTACGAATTGGTCGCGTGCTTGCGGTAGCGCGCCATCACCACGTTCAAGCCATCAATAAAGTACCCGGCGTGGGTAATCTTCAATTCGATCAGCAAATCTTCCAGACGAATCTGCGGGTCAAACCCACCGACCCTTTCCAGCGCTTCACGCCGGATCATCAGCGTAGGCGCTGGCGGGTAAGGTTTGCGCTCCAGGAACATATCGTCGAAATCCAGGCGTCGAAACGGCACGTCACGGCGCTGGCGCTTCTCCGGGAACAGCTCGCCCTGGGAGTCGATCAGCTCGATATTGCCCGCACAGATCCCAACCTCAGGCTTGCCATCCATATAGGCCACCTGGGTCGCAATGCGCTCGGGCATCATGATGTCGTCCGAACCGAACGGCACGATCAGCGGCCCCTGAGACCGGGCAATCGCACCATTGAGGGTGTTGGTCAGCCCCTGGTTCTGCTGCACACGAAAGTCGAACCTGTGTTGCTCCTGCAGGCGACGGATGCGCTCGACACTGTCGTCTGTCGAGCCATCGTCCACCACCAGCAGTTCGATGTTGGGATAGGTCTGGTTCAACACACTGAGGATACTTTCCTCAATGTAGGGCGCATGGTTATACGACGCAATGATCACCGTGACCAAAGGCTGACTCTGGCTCATACATTCTTCCCGCGTGCTTGAGCCAACCCTGAATCAATCAGCTCCAGGTATTCCTGACGGAATACCTCAATGTCGTGTTGCGCCTGAAGGTACTGGTAGGCCTGCTCGCCTTTTTGTGCGAGTGCCTCGTCGGACAGCGCCAGGTAAGTGTCCAGCGCCTCGGTCAGCTGGGGCACATTGGCCGGCTCAACCGCCAGGCCACCGGCGCCTTCGATCAACGGCAGCATGGCCGGTACGCTGGAGGCAATCACCGGCAGGCGGCCGCTCATGCCTTCCAGCAGTGCCAGGCCCAGGCCTTCTGCGAGCGAAGGCATTGCCCAGATGTCAAAGGCACGCACGTATTGCAGGGCATTTTCCTTGAAGCCCAACAGGTGCACACGCCCATCCAGGCCAAGGCTCTGGATTTGCGCGGCCAGGTTGGCCTCTTCGCGCCCGGCGCCAATGATGGCCAGCTGCGCGGTCGGGTAGTTATCTTTCAGCGCCGCAAACGCCTGCAACAAATAGGTGTGACCTTTGACCGGCACCAGCCGGCCCAAAGCGCCGATCAACCGCACCGAAGGGTCAATGCCCAGCAACTCGCGCGCACGCGTGCGTGAATGCTGCAAGCCTTCGGCCTGCTCGATGTCGATGGCGTTGGTAATCGCGTAGGTATTCTGGTCGGTAAACCCGCACTGGCAATCGAGCAGGTACTGCTTGACCGCCGGCGACACGCCGACAAAGCGCCAGTGCGCGTCGATCCAGCGCTGCGCCTGCTTGCGGCGGTAGAGACGGTCATACTCGCCAAAACCGTGGGAGATGCCGATGCACAACGGGATCTTCAACCAACGGTTGAGCTGCAACATCATGTTGACCGGCTTGAAGCGGTTACACACCACCACGTCGAACTGTTCGCGGCGGCAGAACTTATACAACTGCCACATGGCGCGCAGTCGCAAGCCTTTGAGTGACTTGTCGGAAAACTCGAAGTAGACCGACTTGGCAGCCCGGCTGACCGGTTCCCCAGGCGCCGGCTTGCCACGCAGGAACGCGGCGGTGACCTCATAGCGCTCGGCGGGCAATGCCTTGACGATCTGCTCGGCCAAGTCGGCAAAGTCATGGGATTTAACATTGTAGTCAGGCTGCAGTTGCAGGACCTTGAAACGCCGACTCATAACTCTCCTCGATGGAAACCTGTGGCATCAACGACCCAGGTTGTTTCAGCCGCCAGCGTCTCGACGTATTCGGCGTCAGGCTCCGGTAGCAACGGCCACTGATTACGCTTCCAGCAGACAAAATGGAAATACGGAAATTCCCGCTCACCATCCCTGTCGTTAGTCAGGCGACCCTTGTTCCAGAACCACTGATGCGGGAAGCGATCACTGCCGTCGTGCCATTTGATCACACCACCGGGCGTACTGAACGCCTCGGTGAACTCACTGCGCCGACGCCATGGGTTGAACTTGCCGACCAGCTCAAACAACGGCTTCGGGAAGTTCTTGCGCCACAGGAAAATTCGACTGAATGCGCCTTCATCCAGCGCATGATGCGCCTGATCGGTAAAACGCGCTTCCCAATCCTTGATGTGCATGAACGCATGCCGCTTCCTGGGCGTGTTACGCATCAGGCACAAATGGCCGGCGACTCGTCGTTCATGGGTTGAAAACAAGTCATGGCTGGCCAACCGCTCGGCGGTGAAATACTCGCGCAGGTTGCCGTAGATCAGGTCCAGATCGCCAAACGCCCAGAAATCGTAACCGGTGAGGCGGTCAGCGTGGATATGCCCCAACGCCGGCTTGATGTCGCACAGCTTGTACGGCGCCAGGGGTGCAAAATTGATGTACAGCCGCTGGGAAACCAGCGCGCAGTAATCGCCAAAGGTGATGCTTTCGATGCGGACATTGTCCGGCACATTGGCCGGCATCGGGCAGTCGCTGAACAGCAACCAGTCGATGTCCGCGTTGTGACGGCAGCTTTCGAGAAAAAACGGCATCCAGAATGGCCAGCGGCCAAAGTAAGGAATAATGAAAAGGATGCGGGGGCACGAATTGCTCAAGGGGGACTCACTGTCATTTGGTACTGAGGCGCGCTGCGCGCCACCACGTTGCTTAACGTTACTTGTGCTTGATGAACCAAAAGAGTTCATGACGCCGAATGGCCTTGCGGAAAAACTCGTTCTCACCCCACGGTGAGACGGCCCTCCCCGCCAGCAGACGCTGTATGACTCGCCGCACCCGCCGTTTGAACGGCATCTGCGGTTGCAAGTCATGCATCATGCCCAGCGACATGGCCTTTTCACACTGCCGCTCCTCCGATACTGGCATGCAATATGGTTGCAAAATGTAAGTGGAGTCGAAGCATGGCGGCAAAGCGACACTATTGCCCGAATCCCCCATCGGCCAGCGGTCGTTGTCATGCAGATGGTTGGCGTAACCGAGCAAGGTCGTCGGCTGCCATTCCAGGCCCTGCAAGGCTTCCAATACAGCTTGCTGAGCGCAGATATGGTCAGGGTGCGGATCGATCACCGGATGCGGCAGCACAATGACCTCAGGACGTGCCATCAACAGCACGGCACGCAGGTCCGCCAGCAGGTTGTTCCAGGTCGGCTGGCCATCGGCGTCGGCGGGCAGCGCGAACGGGTTGAACTGCCGAAACAGGCGGATATCGCTCAACTCGGCTTCCCGCGACGCAATGGCACGTTCCGGCTCGGCCTTCATCGCCGCCAACTGCAGGCAAAAATACCCGAGCTGAACGCAGTGCTCTTGCGCCACGCCCGCCCAGCGCGGCACGGCGATACTGTCCCAGGCCCGCAGCCGGCCCTTGAGGCGCGCCGCTTCAGGCTTGCCCAGGCCCATGTGCTGATAATGCTCGGCTTCGATCTCCCCGGCGGTCAGTGTCACGATCCAGGGCTGTGCTGCCTGGCTGTACAGGCCAAAGGCGGCCAGTTCGGCATCGTCGGCATGCGGCGCAATCACCATCACCCGCTGTTGACGCACATCCGGCTGGCGGAATACCGACAGCACAGGCTCAGCCTGTACCTGGCAAAACCGGCCACGCAACAGCAACTGCCCAGCCAGCAAGGCTTGCGCCTGACCCGTGAGATTGAGGTAGCGCAGGCCGTTGACGCCGCGTTCGAACACTTGGCGGTCGCCGCCCGGCAACGCAACATAGGGATCGATAAACCGCCCCAGCAGGTTGCTCTTGAGCCGCAGTGCGAGGATCAAAGTCTCATCACCCGCCAGCTCCAGCGTCTGGCCCAGCACCAGCCGGCCCTTGTCCAACGTCACCTTGGGCTGTTCGGTATCGGCGGCAAACTGATACTGATAGTCGTCCTTGGGCGAGTAAAACAGATGGTCGGCAAACCAGGCTTCATGGGCCACCCAGGCCAGCACCGCCAACAGCAGCGGCAACCACCAGGCCACCAGCACACCCACCGCAATCAGTACCAGCAGGCTGACCAGCAGCCCGATGCGCTTACTGCGGCGATGGCGCTTGAGCAACGCCTGCTTGCGGCTGGTCGAGGCACTCATACGGTGAACACCGGCACGGGGTTGCACCAACGGTCTTTGTACTCGCGGTCCGCACGGCCGAACGAAAAGCGCAACGGCTTGCCGACTTCCCGCGCCTGTTCCCAGGCACTTTGCGTATTGAGGAAGCTCAGCACGCTGCCGGGGCTGAACGCGCGGGTTTCGGGGTCTACGCCGCCATTGATGTACTCTACGCTGACCCACTGCGGCGCTTCAACGCGATACACCAATTGCACAGCAATCGGCGCATCGTTGAGGAAAATCACCGAACCGATCAGCCACTCACGCAACAGCTCGATCACCTGCGCCATGTGCGCGGCACCGGTGGCCGCGAAGCCCCAGCGGCGCTGGAACAGGTCGCAGTAGATCGCCGCCAGCTCGGCGCTGGAGAAGTCCTGCACCGGCCGCACCACACCGCCCGCCTCTTCCAGCAGGCGCAATTCACGGCGCTGGTTATAGCGAAACTTTTTTGACAGTTCTTCAGGCGTGCGCGCCATGGCCAACTGTTCGGCCTGGAGTTTGATGCCGGCAAAGCGGCCTTCATTCAGGGCCGACAGGTAACGCGCGCGATGGCGCAGCGGCGCCTGGGCATCGGCAGCGGCGGGCAGGATCAACTCGGCGTTGCCGAGGTCGAACAAGCCTTTTTTGCCATTGCGCTTGAGCACGTCTTTGGACAACGCCAGGTCGCGCCCCCAGGTCGCAATACACGCTTTAAGCTCACCGCTTTGCTCCCAGGCCAAATAGCGCACGGGAATTTCGGCCAGCCCGGCCAGACGCTCGACCACCTGCGGATGGGTGGCGACACTGCCGCCAAAACGCTGCCAAGCGTCGCTGTAGGTCGGCGCGTCAACGACCGACCAACCGCGCTCGCGAAAGCCTTGGAATCGATTGAGCATCAAGCCCTCGCGGTCAGTTCGGTGACAGCAGGCAACTGCCAGAAGGTATCGCGCACGGCCTGATCCGAAAACCGTTGGTGCAGGCGCTCAAGCATCATCTCGGCGCACTGCTGGTGCTGCTGACGATCCATCGCGGCCAAGTGCCGAAGGCCCTGCCCCAAGTGCTCGGCATCGCCGAACGGAAACAGGATGCCCACGCCTTCAACCACTTCCTTGGCGCCGCCGCAAGACGTAGCGAGCAGCGGCACGCCAGCGGCCATGGCCTCCAGCAGCACCATGCCGAACGGCTCATGGTCGGAGCTCAGGGCAAAGACGTCGAATGCACGGAAATACCGGCGCGCATCCGGCACCTGGCCGAGGAACAGCACCTGCTCGGCAATGCCCAGTTCGCGCGCCAGAGACTTAAGGTCTTGCTCCAGGCGGCCGGTGCCGAGGATCGCCAACCGGCTCTGCGCCGGCAAATGCGGCAAGGCCAAGGCAAAGCCTTTGAGCAAGGTGGCTTGGTCCTTGTCCGGGTGCAGGCGGCCGACGTTGCCGACCACCCACTCATCCGGCGACAGCCCCAAGGCATCGCGCGCCTCATCGGCCGACACCTGCAACGCTTGCATGGCCTGGACATCGATGCGGTTATACAAGGTCTGGATACGTGCCGCCGGCCAGGCCGGCAGGCAGCGGCGCATATCATCACGCACCGCGTCAGATACACCGAGCAGGCTCAGGCGCTTGCTGAACATCGAGGCAAACAGCTTGCGGCTGCGGCGCTGATAATCACCAAAAGCGTGATGTACGCCGATCACTGGCAGGCGCGTACCGAGCAAGGCGATGTAGATCGGCTTGAAGCGGTGGGCAATACAGAAACTGAAGTTGCGCGACGCGGCGATCTTGCGCAATTCACGGATGGCGCCCAGCTTGAGGCCACGAATGGCCTTGGAGCTGAACTCCATGAACAGCACTTCATCAGAGGCGCAACCGGCGGCCACATCGGGGTCGGCGACCCCGGTGAGAAACACCGTGGTCACCTTGTAGCCTGTGCCTGCGAACAGGCTGGCGTACTGCCGCGCGCAGTCCAGAAACGGCCCGTCATAGCCGTGGCAGAACTGCAGGACGTGGCGCTCAGCCGACCGAGTCATAAGGGTCCACGCCGTCTTTGACGACCAGGATGTCTTCCATGATCAGGTACTGCAGGTCGGAGCCGAAGAACATGTTCAGCGCGTCGGTTGGCGAGCAGATCATCGCTTCGCCACGGCGGTTGAGCGAGGTGTTCAGCGACACGCCGTTGCCGGTCAATACTTCCAGCTCTTTCATCATGTCGTAGTAACGCGGGTTGTATTCGCGCTTGAGCACCTGGGCGCGGGAGGTGCCATCTTCATGGACCACTTCCGGTACGCGGGTTTTCCACTCTTCGGACACTTCAAAGGTGAAGGTCATGAACGGCGCCGGGTGATCGACCTTGATCATCTGTGGGGCCACGGTGTCGAGCATCGACGGGCAGAAAGGCCTCCAGCGCTCGCGGAACTTGATCTGGTGGTTGATGCGGTCGGCCACGCCGGTCGCGCTTGGGCAACCGATGATCGAACGACCGCCCAACGCACGCGGGCCGAACTCCATGCGGCCCTGGAACCAGGCCACCGGGTTGCCGTCGACCATGATCTTGGCGATGCGCTTGGGCATGTTTTCGATCTTGCGCCACACCGGCTTGCTTTCGTGTTTGGCGCACGCGGCAATCACGTCTTCATTGCTGTAGGACGGGCCGAGATAGACGTGTTCCATCTTCTCCACCGGCACGCCACGGGCGTGGGACACATAGGCCGCCGCGCCAACCGCGGTGCCGGCATCGCCGGACGCCGGCTGCACGAACAGCTCTTTAACGTCATCGCGGGCAATGATCTTCTGGTTCAACTTGACGTTCAGCGCGCAACCACCGGCGAACGCCAGCTTGCCGGTGTCCTTGAGGATGTCGCCCAGGTAGTGGTCGATCATCTGCAAGGCCAGCTTCTCGAACAGCGCCTGCATGCTGGCTGCGTAGTGGATGTACGGCTCGTCGGCGATGTCGCCTTCGCGCTTTGGACCCAGCCACTCGATCAGTTTTGGCGAGAAGTAGAAACCCTTGCCCTTCTCTTTATAACGACGCAGGCCGATGACGTTGGCGTAGTCAGTGTTGATCACCAACTCGCCGTTTTCAAACGAAGCCAGGCGCGAGAAATCGTATTTGCTGGCGTCGCCATACGGCGCCATGCCCATGACCTTGAACTCGCCGTCGAGCATCTCGAAACCGAGGAACTCGGTGATCGCGCCATACAGGCCGCCCAGGGAGTCCGGGTCGTAGAATTCCTTGATCTTGTGGATCTTGCCGTTTTCGCCATAGCCAAAGAACGTGGTGGCGTACTCACCTTTACCGTCGATGCCCAGGATCGCGGTTTTTTCCTGGAAACCCGAGCAGTGGTAGGCGCTGGAAGCGTGGGCCAGGTGGTGTTCAACCGGCTCGATCTTGATTTTCTTCGGATCGAAGCCCAACTGCTCCAGGCACCAGACGATCTTATTGCGATAGCGCTTGTAGCGACGGTTACCCATCAGGATCGCGTCAAGGGCGCGGTCCGGGGCGTACCAGTAACGCTTGGCGTAGTGCCAGCGCGCCTCGCCGAACAGGCTGATCGGGGCGAACGGGATCGCCACCACGTCAACGTCGGAAGGCTTGATGCCGGCTTGTTCCAGGCAGAACTTCGCCGATTCGTAGGGCATGCGGTTCTTTGCATGTTTGTCGCGTACGAAGCGCTCTTCTTCGGCGGCCGCGATCAGCTTGCCGTCGATATACAGGGCTGCGGAAGGATCATGGCTAAGGGCGCCGGACAGGCCAAGAATCGTCAATGCCACTGGGGTCTAGCCTCTTTTAGTCTGCATGCAGGCGGGTTACGCCTGAAAAAAGTGTGCCTCCCGCCTGAGCGAGAAACAGCTAAAGGGCGGGATTATAGCGTAAAAGAGGTAGGAAGCTGTTAGCTGCGAGGGACTAGCGAAGCTCAATGCTGCCATCGACATTTTGCTGGTAGATCGTGTAGGGCAAGATGAGCGTATCCAGAACAGCGGAGAGAGGCACATCGATAAAAGCCCATGGCACGTCGTTCAACGCGATCCCGCTTGCGGAATTCGGCGGCCCATGCAGTACACAGAGGTCATAGACCACCCCGCTGTAGATACGCGGAACAGACTGACAATAGGTTTTTTTCGCCTTGAGCGTTCGAACCGTGTCGCCATCCTCACGGAACGCCGTGGTCACGGTGCCGCAGCCGCCCAGAACCAGAAACCCGCCTATCAAGACCCACAGGCTCGCTTTTTTGCCTTTCATGGTTGCCTCTAATCGTTGGAAAGGCGAGAACCTACCATTATGGCCGGCGACTGACAGATAACTCGAAGCTCAAAACGGCGTAGGAGTCTTCTTCTTCGGCAAAAGCAGGAGGGAGCCGTTAAACTCGCGCTTTTCTTGCGCCGACGTCTATCCCTCGCGTCGCGCCACTGATCCGGCTTCCCGATGAATACACCCCCACCCGTTCCCCTTGCCCTGCTGCTGCTCGGCTTGAGCAGCACCGTCCTGGCCGACGATGCCACTTTGGTCCTCGACCCCAGCGTGGTCACCGGCTCGCGCAGCGCCAGCCCGACTTTCGACCTGCCTTACTCGGTGGACAGCATCAGCCACGCGCAAATCAGCGACGGCCAACTCGGCATCAACGCCTCCGAGGCGCTGTCTCGCGTACCGGGCCTGGTGGTACAAAACCGTCAGAACTATGCCCAGGACCTGCAGATCTCCTCGCGCGGCTTCGGCGCGCGCTCGGCGTTTGGCGTACGCGGCCTCAAGTTGATCGCCGACGGCATCCCGGCCAGCACTCCGGACGGCCAGGGCCAGGCGGCCACCTTCAACCTCGACACCGCCGAGCGCATTGAAGTGCTGCGCGGCCCGGCCGCCACCTTGTATGGCAGCAATGCCGGCGGCGTGATCCAGATGTTTTCCCGCGACGGCGAAGGCCCGCCGCGCATCGGCGCCGAAACCCTGGTGGGCAGCGACGGCATGAGCAAAAACCACCTCACCGCCGAAGGCGCGGCGAACGGCGCAGGTTTTGTGCTCGACGCTTCACGCATGGACACCGATGGCTACCGCGACCACAGCAGCGCCCGTCGTGACCAGACCTTCGCCAAGCTCAACTTCCAGCCGGACGAAGACAGCAAGTTGGCGCTGATCTATAGCAGCCTGGAGCAAAACGGCACGCAGGATCCGCTTGGGCAAAGCTGGGCAGCCTACAAGGCCGATCCGCGCTCGGTAGCGCCGGCTGCATTGCAGTACAACACGCGAAAAAGCATCGATCATCAGCAGTTGGGCCTGAATTACGAACGCTACATCGGCGATGCCACGCTGCAGGTGAATGCGTACACCGGGCGCAGGAGCGTGATTCAGTACCTGTCGATTCCAGGCGGCACCGCCTCTGACAAGCGCGGCGGCGTGGTGGACTTCGACCGTAAATTCTACGGCGGTTCGGTGCATTGGCTGCAACCGATCACCAGCGCCCCCGGCGAGCTGACCCTGATCACCGGCCTCGATTACGACCGCAGCCAGGATGACCGCCAAGGTTATTCCAACACCCTGAATGGCGTGCACGGTGTCAAAGGCGCCCTGGGCCGCGACGAACTCGACACCGCCACCAGCATCGACCCGTTCGTGCAAGCCAACTGGCTGCTGGGCGACTGGACCCTGCAAGCCGGCCTGCGCCACAGCAGCATGAAAATGGAGGTGGACGACCACTTCACAAGCGACGGCGACGGCAATGACAGTGGCAGCAAGACCTACCAGAAGAACACGCCTTCGGTCAGCGTGATGTACGCCTTCACGCCGGACCTGCATGGCTATGTGAGCGCGGGCAAAGGCTTCGAAACCCCGACCCAGGCCGAGTCGGCGTATTCGAGTAGCGCCAACGGCTTTAACTTTGCGCTCAAGCCGTCGGTCAGCAAGCAGTATGAAGTCGGCCTGAAAGCAAAGCTTGGTCAAGACACGCGCCTCAACGCTGCGCTATTCCAGATCACGACTGACGACGAGTTGGTCGTGCAGCAATCCAGCGGCGGTCGCACCACCTACCAAAACGCCGGTAAAACCCTGCGCCGAGGCTTCGAGCTGGGCCTGGAAAGCCAACTCAGCGAACAGTGGAGCACCACCCTCGCCTACACCCGCCTGCAGGCGACCTACGACAGCGACTTTACCAACAGCGGCAAGGCTATCGACAAGGGCAACTACTTGCCCGGCGTGCCGCAAACCACCCTCTTCGCCGAGCTGAACTGGAAACCCCGCGACTGGGTCAGCACCGCCCTCGAAGGCCTGTACCGCAGCAAGGTCTACGTCGAAGACACCAACCAGCAACGCGCCGCGCCGGGCTACAGCGTGTTCAACTGGCGGGCGCGCTTCGAACAAAAGGTGGAGCACTGGACCTTTCACCAGACGGTGCGCCTGGATAACTTGCTGGATCGCCAGTATGTCGGTTCGGTAATTGTTGGGGACGGCAACTTCCGTTACTACGAGGCGGCGCCGGGAAGGTCGTGGTATGCGGGGGCCGGGGCTGAATACCAGTTCTGAGTATCGCCACTCTACTTTTGAAGGTGCTCATATCCCCTGTGGCGAGCAGGCTTGCCCTGCGTTGGGCTGCGCAGCAGCCCTAAAACCAGGCACTGAGTGTTTTCAGGAGAAATCGCAGTGCCTTTACTGGGGCCGCTGCGCAGCCCAACGCAGGGCAAGCCTGCTCGCCACAACAGCCAACCGGCCACAGACTTTGGGTTAAATCTGTTTGGGCAAACGCGCATCGATCAGCTGGTACAGCGCACTGCTCTCAGGCCAGTTACGCATAAACCGCGCGCGGTCCTTGGCGAACGCCGGCGCGAAGCTTGCGACCGAGCTGTGCTGACACATCGCGTCCAGGTCGATCAACGCCCAGCGATCCTCGGCCCAGAACAGGTTATGGCCCTTGAAATCACCATGGCTGATCCGCTCGCGGATCAGCTCGGCGAACAAGTGGTCCAGGGCCAGCAGTTCATTCTCGGGCGCATCGCCTTTCTCAACATACGGCGCAAAACGCTCGATGATGTCCGGCCCCGGCAGGTATTCAGTCACCAGGTAGGCCCGGCTGCGCAGCCACAAAAAACGTTTTTCCAACACCGCCAGCGGCTTGGGCGTGGCGATGCCAAGGAACGCCAGGCGGTTGCCTTCACGCCACGAATGCCAGGCCCGGCTGGGGCGCCAGAAGCGCTTGAGCCAATGGGCAAACCCCTTGATGTTATAGCGCTTGATCACCAGTGGCCGTCCGCCCGCTTCGACCTTGGCGACGGTGGCCGCACCACCGGTTTTGTACAAATGGCCTTGGTCGAGCAGCGCGTCGGCCTGCTCCAGCACCGGCAGCATCGCCGCCTCTTCCTCACGACGAATCGCACGCAAGGCAAAGGCGCCACGCACCACGCTGAACAGCGTGCATTCACGGCCGACCTTGTTCAAAAAGTCTTTCAAGCGCCAGGCGCTGACCTTGCGCACCTGTTTTTCCAGGGCTTCCAGCGGCAAGGCGTGCTCGCCGTTGCCCAGCAGGTAGTACACCAGCAATTCTTCGGTGAACGGCTCGAGGTTTTTCGGCAACTGGGCGAAGAACACGCCAAGGTTTTCCAGCACCCGGTTGCGCGACAACGGCTTGCCCGCCGCTTCAACACGAATCCCGGCGCCGTCGATCAGGTACAGCTTGCCGTCCTGACGCAGCAGGTTGTCCAGGTGCAGGTCTTCTTGCCACAGGCCTTTGGCGTGCATCTGCGCAATTGCGCCCAACGCCTCTGCGAGCACAGCCGTTTGCTCGTCCGCCAAAGGCGGCAACCCTTCGACCGCCTGCCAGGCATCGGCAAGGCTTTCGGCGCCTTCGATAAATTCAAACAGCAGCCAGCCGCCCTCGCCTTCCTGCAAGCCATCGGCCAGCAACTGTGGCGTGGTCAGGCCCTGCTCGGCCAGCAGGCGCACGCCGCTGAGTTCGCGCTGAAAATGCCGCGCCGCCTTGCTGCCCACCAGCAATTTGGCCAACACCGGGCGGCCGCGCCAGACGGCGGCGCCCACGTAGCGTTCGCCCGGCAACACGCGCAACAGGTTAAGCAGTTGCAGCTGGCCGGTGCCTGCGGCGTCGGCCAACTCGAGGGTCAGCGGCAGCTCAGGCCTGCGGCCGGCTTTTTTCAGTTCGGACAAGCGCATCAGCGCTTCTCCTTGTGACTGCGCCGGGCCGTCAGGCGCTCGAACCAGGCGCCCACCCGCGCGCTGTCTTCAGGCTGGTCCAGATACGCTGCCAGCAGTTGCCGCACTTGCGCGTCCGACCATTGCGGCGCACGACGCAGCAATGGCTCCAGATCCTTGACCCGATCACGCCGGCCAAACAGCAGCGGGCGGGTTTTCTCCAGGTCGATCAACTGCGCGGCATAACCGTCTCCGAGCGGTTGCAGGAAAATATGCTTGGGGTAAAAACAGCCATGCACTTGCCCTACGCTGTGCAGGTGGCGCGCCAGCTGACCACAGGCCAGCAAGATCGCACGGTGCTGGTCGTCACTCAGCTGCGGCCATTGTTCGAGCAGTGAATCCAGGTCATTCCAGCCGTCCAGGGCTCGGGTCAGCAACATCGCGCGGCGCTCGCCTTCAACCTTGCGCTCACCGAAAAACGCCGCCTGCAACGCCGGAATGCCCAGCTTCCGGTAGCGGCTGATATTACGGAACTCGCGGGCAAACGTCGGCTCGCCAAACGGCTTGCTGAGCGTGCGCGTCAGGTAGTTGCTCTGGCGCTTGAGGTAGTAACCCTGGCCATCAAGCTCCAGGCGAAACACGCTGCTCCAGCCGCCGTCGCTGGTATTGGGTTCATCCACCGCGTCCAGTTGCCTGGCCCACAGCGCATCGAAGTCAGCCAGGCCGTGGCGCGCAAGCAATGCGCGATCATCGGCCGCCAGAAAATCAGTCATTCGCGCCCCTCGAAAAACTTCACCACGTGCCGGATTCGCTGTTTGTCCGAAGCCGTCAGGTGCGTGCGTTGGCGGTATTGCATGTAGAAGCGCAGGCGCTGGGTGGCCGACAAGTGATACTTGGCGACTTTGTCCAGGCAGGCCAGGTCCTTGGTAATACGGTACTTGAGCCAAAAACCGCGCCAGAAATCGCCGTTGGGGCAATCGATCAGGTACAGCGTGCGGTTATCGTCAACCAGCAGGTTGCGCCACTTCAAGTCGTTATGGGTAAAGCGGTGTTCGTGCATCGTGCGCGTATATTCGGCGAGCTGACGGCTGATCACATTGACCCACTGGGGGTCTTTCAAGCACGGATCGTTACGATCGGCCAGCACCGACAGGTCTTCGGTCTTGGGCAACTCGCGGGTAATCATCGCCCCGCGCGCATAGGCCAAACCCTTGCGCTCCAGGCCCCAGGCCACCACGTCGGCGGTGGGAATCCCCCACTTGGCGAAGCGCTTGAGGTTCTGCCATTCGGACTTCACCCGAGGTTTGCCCAGGTAACGGCGCAGGCCTTTGCCGGCGCCTACGTAGCGTTTGACGTAGTAATTGACCCCGCCACGCTCCACCCGAATCACTTCCGACAAGGGGTCGCGCGTCAGTCGCTCACCCTGCAAGGCAAACACCGCCTCCAGGCTACCAAAGTCATCCGCCAGGGCGGCGTAAGCAGGTTCCAGGTTCCAACCCGCCATCAGATCGCATCCCCCAGGCGTTGCTTGCGCGCATACAGCTTGTCGGCCTTGCGCTGCAACAAGCTCAGGGACGCCGACTGCTCGGCCAGGATCTGGCGCAGCGGCTGGCGGAAGTAGCCTTTGAGAAAGCGCAGTTTGTCGCGCTGAGTCAGGCCGATGTCCAGCGCCGAGTAGTACAGCGCGGACAAGTCCTTGTCGCGCCAGCGCAGCGGCAGATGGGCACGCAATTGGGCACGGTGCAGGTCGATCACTGAAAGCTTGATGGTGCGCGCATCGATCGGCCGGGACGTATCCAGCAGGAAGTGGCACAGGTAGCAGTCGCGGTGATTGACGCCGCCACGGTGCATGTCGCCGACCATGCGTGCCAGTTCGGCAGTGAGCGCATGGCGCAATGCCGGTGCCGGCGGCTCGGCCACCCAGTTGACGGTCAGGTCTTCCAGGCTGATGGTCGGGGCCAGTTCTTCGGTGATGATGAACGAGTGCTGGTCGGCCGGGTTGCTGCCTTTTTCACCGAAGGCCACGCCGGTCATGGTCGGCACACCCAGTTCCTGCAAGCGGTGGATGGCCGACCATTCCAGGCCGGCACCCAGCACCGGCAGCTTGGCGGTGATCAGGTTCTTGAAGATCTCGCCCCAACCGATGCCACGGTGGATTTTCACGAAATACGGGCGGCCCTCCACCTCGGTACGCAAGGTGCGACGCGCCGCCAGTTCACGAAATACCTGGCCTTGCAGTTTCTCGACTTCGGCAAAGGCGTCACGCCCGGCCCATAAGGTCTTGAACGGTTCGGCAAGAATCAACTTCATCGTTTCGGCTCCGCCAGAATCACATCTGCCGCGTGCTGCGGCATGCTGTAGAGGTCGGCCGTCTCGGCGAAGGCCAAACCATTGCGGCCCCAGGCCGCGCGCTGTGCAGTGTCGGTAAGCATCTGCGTGAGGTACTGGTTGAGCTGCGCTTGTTCAAACGGCTCATCCAGCACCAGCCCGCTGTCGGCTTCGCCAATGTAGTGGGCATACCCACACACCGCCGAGACCAGCACCGGCAACCCGGCCACCAGGGCTTCGAGCAACACGGTACCGGTATTTTCGTTGTACGCCGGGTGAATCAACAGGTCGGCGCCCAGCAGGAAACGCGGGATATCGCTGCGGCCCTTGAGGAACTGCACGTTATCGCCCAGCCCCAACGTGGCGCTCTGCAACTGGAATACTTTGGGGTCGTCCTGGCCGATTACAAACAGGCGCGTACGTTTTTTAAGCTCGGTCGGTAGCGCGGCCACGGCCTTGAGGCTGCGGTCGACGCCCTTGGTTTTGAAGCCGGAACCGATTTGTACCAGCAGCAACTCGTCGTCGCGCAGGTTGAACTCCTTGCGGAAACCTTCGCGGATTTCGGCCGCATTTGGCGGCGCGCGGCGGTCCTGGGCAATGCCCGGCGGCAGCAGGTGGAAGCGCTCCAGCGGCGTGTCGTAATGCTTGATGAACAGCGGTTGCTGCACTTCGGAGATCATCAACACTTCGGTCTTGGCGTCTTTGGCGAACACCGCACGTTCGTACTCGGCAAAGTGCTTGTAACGGCCAAAGCTTTTGTACAGCGAGTGACGCAGGTTTTGCGCCTTGTCTTCAAAGCAGCCGTCGGCGGCGTAGTACACGTCCAGGCCGGGCATTTTGTTGAAGCCGATCAAACGGTCCACCGGGCGCTTGGCCAGGTCAGCGTCCATCCAGGCCAACAGTTTCTCGTTGCGCCGATGGTTGAAGAACGCCTTGACCGGCGCCACCAGCACTTCAAAGCCGGGCGGAATGTCGCCTTCCCAGATCAGCGTGTAGACCCGAATCGTATGGCCGCGCTGCTGGCACTCCAGGGCGATGCGCATGAAGTCGCGCTGCAGGCCACCGAAGGGGAAATATTTGTACAAAACAAAAGCCAGTTGCATCAGTGCAGCTCCTCAGCCAATAACAACGTGCTCAGCCGGCTTGCCACACGCTCAGGGTTCAAGCGCGTGAAGCACAGGGGCGACTCGCGCGTGATGTCGAACCGACGCAGGTCGTCGGCCGTCGGTTGATAAGTACAGGTTTTTTGCAGGCACGGTGCGCATGGGAAGTCGCTGGCCAAGTGAATCTGGCCTTTGCCGTAGGCGCCGGTCAGGCCCGGGTTGGTGGGGCCGAACAGGGAGATGGTCGGCACGTCCAGCGCGGCGGCCAAGTGGCCCAGGCCCGTGTCCACCGCCACACAGGCGCGGGCACCGGCCAGCACACGGGCGACGCCGGCCAGGTTGAGTTTGGGCAGCACTTCGGCGTTTTGCAGGCCTTGGGCCAGACGCTCGGCGCGGGCCTTTTCGGCGGCATTGCCCCATGGCAATTTCACGTCCACACCCAGGCGGCCCATGCGTTCGGCCAGCTCACGCCAGTAGGCTTCGGGCCAGTGCTTGGTGTCCCAGGTGGTGCCATGCAGCAGCAGTACAAAGGGTTTTTTCGGCGGCAGGCCGAGCAACTTGTCGACGCTCAGGCCGTAATCGCCCAGGCCTTTGGGCAAGTCATAACCCAACGCCACGGCGAACAGCTGGCGCAAGCGTTCTACTGCATGCTGCCCACGGGCCACGGCCAGCCGGCGCGAGTAGAAACGCGCAGCCATCGGTTCACGGGCAGAATTCTTATCAAAACCGGCCACCGGCGCGCGTACATAGCGCGTCAGCCAGGCGCTTTTGAGCAGCCCTTGGGCATCGATCACCAAATCGTATTTGGTCGACTGCACGCTCTGCTTGAAGCGCCGCCATTCGCCGCTCTTGATGGTTTGCCAGATGTTCTTGCGCCAGCGACGAATCGCCACCGGGATCACTTTGTCCACGGCTGGATGCCAGGTGGGAATCTCGGCAAAGCCTTCTTCCACCACCCAGTCAAAGCGGATGCCAGGGATCGCCCGCGCCGCGTCGGTCAGTGCCGGCAAGGCGTGGATCACATCGCCCAGGGATGAGGTCTTGACTACCAATACGCGCAAACTAGCGAACCTCGACCGCGGAACCCTGCAACCGCTGCAAGGCTTCATTCACCGGCTGCGGCAGCAACTGACGCATGCAGTTGTAATGGCCAAAACGGCAGGTACGCTCAAAGCACGGGCTGCAATCCAGGCCCAGGCGCACCACCTCAACCTTGTCGGCCAAAGGCGGGGTAAAACCGGGCGACGTCGAGCCATACACCGCCACCAAGGGGCGGTTAAGCGCCGCCGCCACGTGCATCAGGCCGGAGTCGTTGGACACCACTGAGTCCGCGCAGGAGAGTAAATCGATAGCCTCGGCCAGCGACGTGTCGCCACTGAGGTTCACCGCTTCTTCACGCAGGCCGGGGATCAGGCGCTGGCGAATGTCTTCGCCGACCGGGTGATCCTTCTTCGAACCAAACAGCCACACCTGCCAGCCTTCGCGAATCTTCATCTCGGCGACTTTGGCGTAATGCTCCGACGGCCAGCGCTTGGACTCGCCAAACTCGGCGCCGGGGCACAGCGCCAGCACTGGACGGTCAAGCGCCAGGCCGAACTTGGCCAGCGCCGCGTCACGGCTCACCGGATCGATCTGCAGGCTCGGGCGCGGGTACGGCGTGGGCAACTCGGCGCCGGGCTCGTAGGCCAGCGCCATGAAACGTTCGATCATCAGCGGGTAGCGCGCCTTGTCGAGGGTGCGCACGTCATTAAGCAACACGTAGCGAAACTCGCCGCGCCAGCCGGTACGTTTAGGGATGCCGGCAAAGTACGGCACCAACGCCGACTTGAGCGAGTTGGGCAGCAAAATCGCCTGGTCGTACTGGCCGACCATGGATTTACCGATGCGTCGGCGCGTCGCCAATTCAAGGGCGCCATGGCCGAGCGGGAAGCTCAAGGCCGTGCGCACTTCGGGCATGCGCTCAAGGATCGGCCGGCTCCACTCAGGGGCGAGCACGTCGATTTGGCAGTCGGGATGACGTTGCTTGAGGCACTGGAACAGTGTCTGCGCCATTACCATGTCACCGACCCAACTAGGCCCAACGATCAGAATATTCATGTAGTTTCCACAAACGATGCGGGGAGGCTTATGCCTCCCCGCATCGTTATTTACTGTAGGTCACGGTAGCCACTTTGTGTCAGAGCTGGCCTGTGTGGGAGCTGGCTTGCCTGCGAAGGCATCAACTCGGTATCACTGATAAACCGAGGCGTCTGCATCGCGGGCAAGCCCGGCTCCCACACAAAGCTGTGTGTCCACATTAGATTGGCATCCCACATTTAATCGAGTTTCAGCTTAACCCCAGTTCATTCCAGATTCGCATCACCTGGCGCCGTTCGTCGGCGAACTGATCCCCGGCTACCGTGCCGGCCTCGTTTTGCAAGGCCTGGCGGTGCGCGGCGGAACGGTAGGCCTTATACACCTCACGCAGCAGATGGGCATCGGCGGCGGGCATTAGCCCGACCTGCTCCAGGCCTTCCAGAATGCGGATATTGTCGGTATAGCGCAGCAACGATGGATGTTGCGCAGACCACGCCAAAGCCGCGTATTGCACCATAAATTCAATATCGACGATACCACCGGCGTCTTGCTTGAGGTCGAACACGGTCGTCGGCTCGAAGGCGTTCGCCCCCGTCCCGGCAGCCGTCGCCTTGGTGCCCAGGTTATCGCGCATCTTGGCGCGCATCTCGCTGACCTCCTGGCGCAGCTTCGCCAAGTCACGTTCACGCCCCAGTACGTTAGCGCGTACCTGCTCGAACGCATGGCCCACATCCTGACTGCCCACCAATACCCGCGCGCGGATCAGGGCCTGATGTTCCCAAGTCCAGGCTTCATTTTCCTGGTAGCGCTCAAACGCCCCCAACGAGCTGACCAGCAAACCGGAGGCGCCGGAAGGTCGCAGGCGCATGTCCACTTCATACAATTGGCCGGAGTTGGTCTGGGTGGTGAGCAGGTGAATGATCCGCTGGCCCAGACGCGTAAAGAACTGCGCGCCGTCGATGGGTTTGGCGCCATCGGTCTCGGCCTGGGGATCTCCGTCGTGGATGAACACCAGGTCAAGGTCCGAGCCATGCCCCAGCTCGATGCCGCCGACTTTCCCGTAACCCACAATGATGAACCCCGGGTCGCACAGGCTGCCGTCCACGCGCTGCGGTGAGCCATGACGGGCGACCGTCTGGCGCCAGGCCAGGGCCAGCACTTGTTCGAGGATAGCTTCGGCGAGCCAGGTCAAATAGTCGCTGACCTTCATCAACGGCAGGCTGCCGGCGATTTCCGAAGCGGCTACACGCAGGCGGTGGGCCAGTTTGAAGTGACGCAAGGCCTCCATCTGTTGTTCAAGGTCATCTTCGGGGATGCGTGTGAGGCGCTCACGCAGCTCAGCGGCGAGCTCCGGCGCCAAAGGTGGCTTGAACAGGCGGCCTTCGTTGAGCAACTCATCGAGCAGCAGCGGGAAGCGCGTGATTTGCTCGGCAATCCACGGGCTGGCGGCGCACAGCGTCAACAAGCGGCGCAGGGCGTCGGGGTTTTCGGTCAGCAGCACCAGGTAAGCAGAACGTCGCGCCACAGCCTCCACCAGCGGCAGCACGCGCTCGAGCACCAGATCCGGGTTGGCGTGCTCGACGGCCTGGGCCAGCAGGCGCGGGATAAAGGCGTCGAGCCGCTCGCGACCGAGGCGCTGCATGGCGCGCAACTGCGGGCTGCCACGCAGGCCAGCCAGGGCTTTGAGGGCTTTGGACGCGTCAGTAAAACCACCCTCGGCCAGTTGGCGACAAGCGGCGTCTTCGTCCTGGGACTCTTCCCACAACGGTAACCACTCCCCGCCCACCACCAGCTCGCTTTCTTCGCCTTCTTCTTCGTCAGGATCAGCAATCACCTGACGGAAGTGCCAGTCCACCCGGCCACGCCAATACATCAGGCGCTCATGGAACGCGGCCCAGTCGACAAAGCCCAGCATAAAGGCAATGCGCGCCTGATCTTCGGGGCTGTCCGGCAGCATTTGCGTCTGACGGTCGGCAATCGCCTGGATCGCGTGCTCGGTATAGCGCAGGAATTCATAGCCATTGCGCAGTTCGGCGATCACTGCAGGCGGCAAGTAGCCCTGGCCTTCCAGCGTGCCGAGCACCATGAGCAACGGCCGCTGTTGCAGGCTCAGGTCGCGACCACCGTGGATCAACTGGAACGCCTGGGCGATAAACTCCACCTCGCGGATGCCGCCCGAGCCCAGCTTGATATTCTCGGCCATGCCCTTGCGCCGCACTTCCTGCTGGATCAGCTGTTTCATGGTGCGCAATGCTTCAATCGCAGAAAAATCCAGGTAACGGCGGTAAACGAACGGGCGCAGCATATCCAGCAATTGCGCGCCGGCCACCTGGTCGCCGGCCACCACGCGCGCCTTGATCATGGCGTAGCGTTCCCAGTCGCGGCCCTGATCCTGGTAGTACTGCTCCAGCGCATTGAAGCTGAGCACCAACGCACCGGCCGAACCATAGGGCCGCAGGCGCATGTCGACACGGAACACAAAACCATCGACCGTCATGGGGTCGAGCGCCTTGATCAGTTTTTGACCAAGTCGAATGAAAAACTCCTGGTTGTCCAGCGCGCGCTTCACGCCCACCGTCTCGCCGCCTTCGGGGTAAGCGAAGATCAGGTCGATGTCCGATGACAGGTTCAACTCCACCGCGCCGAGCTTGCCCATGCCGAGGATGACCATGTGCTGGGCTTCGCCGCTGCGCCGGCCAGTGGGCGTGCCGAACTGTACGCAGTGGCGCTGGTACAGCCACTGGTAAGCCTGGTCGATGCTGGCGTCGGCCATGTCGGAAAGGTCGCGACAGGTTTGCACCAGGTCCGCCTGTCGGGTCAGGTCGCGCCAGATAATGCGCACTTGCTGACGCGTGCGTTGGCGGCGCAGCACCCGGCCCAACTCATCTTCTGTTTCGGCCTGTTGCACGGCACCGGCGATCTGACTGCACAGCTCACCGGGCGCAAAGCCGCGGTCCAGCTCGCCCCAGGCCACCAGTTCAAGCAACATCAAAGGGTCACGAACACTCTGTTCAATGACGAAATCACTGGCGGCGCACACCCGGGCAAAGTCGGCCCACCGTTGCGGCGTCCACGCAGAAAGTCCATGATCGGCGTCCAGCGCGGCCACTGCGTCACGAAATGACTGCTCGGCCCGCTGGGCAAAAGGCAAGAGAATGGCCGGCAGTTCGGCCAGCGTTGGAAGGCTCATGGTCTATCCTTGATCGGCGCGCGAAAGGCATGTGGTTGTGAAGGCAAGAACCACGCTTGGTGAAGGACTGTCGAACAAAGGTTAGAAATAGCTGAAATTAATTTCATCTTGGCAGCCAGCATCAAACTTTCACCTTTTCTTGTTCGCAAATGATCAACAATAACGATTATGCTCACCAGCCAGACCGAGCCATACGCTCAGTCTTGTGTAGTTTTACTACTCGTATATACATTCGAAAGGCTGAAATGGCCGACGATTTGTAGTAAAACTACAGGACGCCGAAGCAACCTTCGGCCATCCAAGAATTTATGTCGTCTGCCCACAAGGCCAGTCGCAAACTTCAGGCAACCGATTCTGGTAGCCTTTCCGCCCTGGAGCAAGCCATGCAAGACCTCGATCCCATCGAAACCCAGGAATGGCTGGACGCCCTGGAATCGGTTCTCGACAAAGAAGGCGAAGACCGTGCTCATTATTTGATGACCCGTATGGGCGAACTCGCGACCCGCAGCGGCTCGCAATTGCCTTACGCCATCACCACGCCATACCGCAACACCATCCCCGTTACCCACGAAGCACGCATGCCTGGCGACCTGTTCATGGAACGCCGCATTCGCTCGCTGGTACGTTGGAACGCCATGGCGATGGTAATGCGCACGAACTTGAAAGATTCTGACCTGGGCGGTCACATCTCCAGCTTCGCTTCCAGCGCAACCCTCTATGACATCGGCTTCAACTACTTCTTCCAGGCCCCGACCGACGAACACGGCGGCGACCTGATCTACTTCCAGGGCCACACGTCGCCAGGCGTCTATGCCCGTGCGTTCATGGAAGGCCGCATCACCGAAGAACACATGAACAACTTCCGCCAGGAAGTGGACGGTAACGGCCTGTCGTCGTACCCGCACCCTTGGCTGATGCCTGATTTCTGGCAGTTCCCGACAGTATCCATGGGCCTTGGCCCGATCCAGGCGATCTACCAGGCACGCTTCATGAAGTACCTGGAAGCCCGTGGTTTCATCCCTGAAGGCAAGCAGAAAGTCTGGTGCTTCCTGGGCGACGGCGAGTGTGACGAGCCGGAATCCCTGGGCGCTATCTCCCTGGCTGGCCGCGAGAAGCTCGACAACCTGATCTTCGTCATCAACTGCAACCTGCAGCGCCTCGACGGCCCGGTTCGCGGCAACGGCAAGATCATCCAGGAACTCGAAGGCGTGTTCCGCGGTGCTCAGTGGAACGTGACCAAAGTCATCTGGGGCCGTTTCTGGGACCCACTGCTGGCCAAGGACGTCGACGGTATCCTGCAACGTCGCATGGACGAAGTCATCGACGGCGAGTACCAGAACTACAAAGCCAAAGACGGCGCGTTCGTACGTGAACACTTCTTCAACACGCCTGAACTCAAGGCAATGGTTGCAGACCTGTCCGACGACGAGATCTGGAAACTCAACCGTGGCGGCCACGACCCGTACAAGGTCTACGCGGCGTACCACGAAGCGGTCAACCACAAAGAACAACCTACCGTCATCCTGGCCAAGACCATCAAAGGTTATGGCACCGGTGCCGGCGAAGCGAAGAACACTGCGCACAACACCAAGAAAGTTGATGTTGAAAGCCTGAAGCTGTTCCGCGATCGCTTCGACATCCCGGTCAAGGATGAAGAGCTGGAAAACCTGCCGTTCTTCAAGCCGGAGCCAAACAGCGCCGAAGCCCGCTACCTCAGCGAGCGTCGCACTGCACTGGGCGGTTTCGTGCCACAGCGCCGCGCCAAGTCTTTCGACATCCCGACTCCGCCACTCGATACCCTCAAGGCTATCCTGGACGGCTCGGGCGACCGTGAAATCTCCACCACCATGGCTTTCGTGCGCATCCTGGCGCAGCTGGTCAAGGACAAGGAAATCGGTTCGCGTATCGTCCCGATCATCCCGGACGAAGCCCGTACCTTCGGTATGGAAGGCATGTTCCGTCAGTTGGGCATCTACTCCTCCGTCGGCCAGCTCTACGAGCCAGTCGATAAAGACCAGGTGATGTTCTACAAGGAAGACAAGAAGGGCCAGATCCTCGAAGAAGGCATCAACGAAGCGGGCGCCATGAGCTCCTTCATCGCTGCCGGTACTTCGTACTCCAGCCACAACCAGCCGATGCTGCCGTTCTACATCTTCTACTCGATGTTCGGCTTCCAGCGTATCGGCGACCTGGCGTGGGCAGCAGGCGACAGCCGTACCCGTGGCTTCCTGATCGGCGGCACCGCCGGCCGGACCACGCTGAACGGCGAAGGCCTGCAACACGAAGACGGTCACAGCCACATCCTGGCTGCCACCATCCCGAACTGCCGCACCTTTGATCCAACCTACGGCTATGAGCTGGCGGTGATCATCCAGGACGGCATGAAGAAGATGACCGAAGAGCAGCAGGACGTTTTCTACTACATCACTGTGATGAACGAGTCCTACCAGCAACCTGCCATGCCGGCTGGTGTTGAGGAAGGCATCATCAAGGGCATGTACCTGCTCGAAGAAGACACCAAGGAAGCGGCGCACCACGTGCAGCTGATGGGCTCCGGCACCATCCTGCGTGAAGTGCGTGAAGCGGCGAAGATCCTGCGTGAAGAGTTCAACGTCGGCGCTGACGTGTGGAGCGTTACCAGCTTCAACGAACTGCGTCGCGACGGCCTGGCAGTCGAGCGCAACAACCGCCTGCACCCAGGTCAGAAACCAGCCAAGAGCTACGTCGAAGAGTGCCTGGCCGGCCGTAAAGGTCCAGTCATTGCCTCTACCGACTACATGAAGCTGTTTGCTGAACAGATTCGCCAGTGGGTCCCGTCCAAGGAATTCAAAGTCCTGGGCACCGACGGTTTCGGCCGCAGTGACAGCCGCAAAAAGCTGCGTCACTTCTTCGAAGTTGACCGTCACTTCGTGGTGTTGGCAGCCCTGGAAGCCTTGGCTGACCGTGGTGAGATCGAACCTAAGGTGGTGGCTGACGCTATCGTCAAGTTCGGGATCAACCCGGAAAAACGCAACCCACTGGACTGCTGAGGAGATTTTTTGTGAGCGAACTCATTCGCGTACCTGACATCGGCAGCGGTGAAGGTGAAGTAATCGAGCTGTTTGTGAAGGTCGGCGACACCGTCGAAGCCGACCAGAGCATCCTGACCCTGGAGTCGGACAAGGCGAGCATGGAAATCCCTGCTCCCAAGGCCGGCGTGGTCAAGAGCCTGAAAGTGAAGCTGGGCGACCGCCTGAAAGAAGGCGACGAACTGCTGGAACTGGAAATCGAAGGTGCCGCTGATGCGGCCCCTGCGCCAGCCCCGGCTGCCGCTGCTGCACCCGCACCTGCCGCTGAAAAACCTGCTGCTGCCGAGGCCCCTGCGGCCCCGGCTGCTGCTCCGGCCGCTGCCACTGTTCAGGACATTCATGTTCCGGACATCGGCTCGTCGGGCAAGGCCAAGATCATCGAGCTGCTGGTCAAGGTCGGCGACACCGTCGAAGCCGACCAGTCGCTGATCACCCTGGAGTCCGACAAGGCCTCCATGGAAATCCCATCGCCGGCTGCCGGCGTGGTGGAAAGCATCGCGGTCAAGCTGGAAGACGAAGTCGGCACTGGCGACTTCATCCTCAAGCTCAAAGTACAAGGCGCTGCACCTGCTGCAGCTGCGCCAGCACCGGCTGCTGCTCCGTCTGCCAAGGCTGAAGCTGCTCCGGCGGCTGCCGCTCCTGCACCTGCTGCAAAAGCCGAGGCCGCACCGGCTCCGGCGGCTGCGCCTGCACCTGCGCCAAGCGGTGCCAAGGTTCACGCCGGCCCTGCCGTGCGTCAGCTGGCCCGTGAGTTCGGCGTTGAGCTCAACGCTGTGTCGGCCACCGGCCCGCACGGTCGTGTGCTCAAAGAAGACGTGCAGGTGTACGTCAAAGCCATGATGCAGAAAGCCAAGGAAGCTCCGGCTGCCGGCGCTGCTACGGGCGGCTCGGGCATTCCACCGATCCCGGTCGTGGACTTCAGCCGCTTCGGCGAAACCGAAGAAGTGCCGATGACCCGCCTGATGCAAATCGGCGCGTCGAGCCTGCACCGCAGCTGGCTGAACATCCCGCACGTGACTCAGTTCGACCAGGCCGATATCACCGACCTGGAAGCGTTCCGCGTTGCGCAGAAAGCCGTGGCCGAAAAAGCCGGTGTGAAACTGACCGTGCTGCCACTGTTGCTCAAGGCGTGCGCGCACCTGCTCAAGGAGCTGCCGGACTTCAACAGTTCGCTGGCACCAAGCGGCAAGGCGATCATTCGCAAGAAGTACGTGAACGTAGGTTTCGCGGTGGATACCCCGGACGGCCTGCTGGTTCCTGTGATCAAGAACGTTGATCAGAAGAGCCTGCTGCAACTCGCCGCTGAAGCTGCTGCGCTGGCTGCCAAGGCCCGCGACAAGAAGCTCACCGCCGATGACATGCAAGGCGCTTGCTTCACGATCTCCAGCCTCGGTCACATTGGCGGTACTGGCTTCACGCCAATCGTCAACGCGCCGGAAGTGGCGATCCTGGGTGTGTCCAAGGCCACTATCCAGCCTGTGTGGGACGGTAAAGCGTTCCAGCCGAAGCTGATGCTGCCGCTGTCGTTGTCCTACGATCACCGTGTGATCAACGGCGCTGCTGCTGCCCGCTTCACGCAGCGTCTGAGCCAACTGCTCAACGACATCCGCACCATCTTGCTATAAGCCACAAACGGGCCTCCCTGTCACCGGGGAGGCCTGGCACTACCGATTTCCGAGCGCCACGCTCGTACCTCAACCCCGCCACTTGGCGGGGCTTTTTTTGGGTGTCTGTTGAACACGCAAAACAGGTTTGTACACCTTCCATCACCCCGATTGCAGAAATCCCCCACGCGGCCGATAACAGGGTTATAGCACTTAGCCTTCATCCTCTCTTGTCAGTGCGTGCTGCATGATGCAACCTTGCCGCAGGTGACAGTAAAGAGGGCGTGAGCCCGGCGCCGTGCGCATCTTCCCAAGCGAGTTTCCCCCATGAAAAGCCAACCCGATGTCGCCCGTATGGCGGCCGAGGTAGTGACGCAATTACCGGTGCCTTCGCGCCTCGGTATGCTGCGTTTCGAGCGGCTTAATGAGGCAAGCTGGGCGCTGCTGTACCTGGACCCCAATTGCGAGCGCCAATTCGGCCTGCCGGCGGTGGAACTGTGCGCCTTGATCGGCACCCCTTACGCCAGCCTGATGGAACCCCAGGCGCGCTATCAACTGCACGACACCATCCAGCAGCAGTTGGCCCATAGCCCGCATTACCTGGTGCGCTACACCCTGCACACCAACGATGGGCCATTGAGCCTGCTGGAGATGGGCGAGGCGTATAAACAACACAATCGCCACCTGTTGCGCGGCTACCTGATGGTGGTCGACGGCCTGTTCAGCGAAATCCCCACCGCCGCCCCGACCGCCGACCTGGAAAACCAGAACAGCCGCCTGCAGATTGCCCTGGAACTCAACCAGCGTGCCCAGCAGGAACAGCTGCAGCACCTTGAACGGGTACGCGCCCAACAGGAGCTGATCCTGCTGCTGGCGCGCCAGCGCTACACCACGCCGAATTCGCTGCAAGAAGCCGCCGAGCTGATCACCCGCAGTGCCTGCGATATCTACCAGATCGACTGCGCCAGCATCTGGAACCTCGAAGGCCAGCGCCTGGTGCCGATCTCGGCCTACCACCGCGAAGACCAGCAGCACCACTTGCCCGAAGCGATTGACGCCAGCAACTTCCCGGATTACCTGGAAGCCCTGCATTCGAGCCGTGCCATCGACGCCACCCACGCGATGCGTGACCCGCGCACCCGGGAAATGGCCGAGAGCCTGCGCGCCAAGGACGTCCACGCCATGCTCGACGCCAGCATCCGCGTAGATGGCCAGGTCGTCGGTGTGTTGTGCCTGGAGCAAAGTGGCAGCTCGCGTGCCTGGCAGTCGGATGAGATCGCCTTTGCCGGCGAGCTGGCGGACCAGTTCGCGCAAGTGATCAATAACCACAACCGCCGCACCGCCACCAGCGCCTTGCACCTGTTCCAGCGCGCGGTGGAACAAAGCGCCAACGCCTTTCTGCTGGTCAATTGCGACGGCGTGGTGGAGTACGTCAACCCAAGCTTTACCGCGATCACCCAGTACAGTGCCGAAGAAGTCCACGGCCACCGCCTGGCGCAGTTGCCGGCCCTGGAAAACCTCAGCGAACTGCTGTTCGACGCGCCGTCGAGCCTGGCCAAGAGCAACAGCTGGCAGGGTGAATTCAAGAGCCGGCGCAAAAACCTGGAACCCTATTGGGGCCAGCTGTCGATCTCCAAGGTGTATGGCGACAACCGTGAGTTGACCCACTACATCGGCATCTACGAAGACATCACCCAGACCAAGCTCGCGCAGCAGCGTATCGAGCGCCTGGCCTACACCGATAACCTGACCAACCTGGGCAACCGCCCGGCGTTTATCCGCAACCTTGATGAACGCTTCGCCCGCGACAGCGACAGCCCGATCAGCCTGCTGCTGGTGGACATCGACAACTTCAAGCGCATCAACGACAGCCTCGGTCACCAGACCGGTGACAAACTGCTGATCAGCCTGGCCCGGCGCCTGCGCAACAGCCTGAGTGCCGGTGGCAGCCTGGCGCGTTTTGCCAGTAACGAGTTTGCGGTGTTGCTGGACGACACCGACCTTGAGACCGGCCAACAGGTGGCCAGCCAATTGCTGACCACCCTCGACAAGCCGATGTTTGTCGACAACCAGTTGATCAGCGTCACCGGCTCCGTGGGCCTGGCCTGTGCACCGCTGCACGGCCGCGACCCGCAGACCCTGATGCGTAACGCCGGTTTGGCCCTGCACAAGGCCAAGGCCAACGGCAAACATCAGGTGCAGGTCTTCACCGAGGCCCTGAACGCCGAGGCCAGTTACAAGCTGTTCGTGGAAAACAACCTGCGCCGCGCCCTGACCCAAAACGAGCTGGACGTGTTCTACCAGCCCAAACTGTGCCTGCACAGCGGCCGCTTGCTGGGCATGGAAGCGCTGCTGCGCTGGAATCACCCGGAAAAGGGCATGATCCGCCCGGACCAGTTCATCAGCGTGGCCGAAGAAACCGGGTTGATCATCCCCATCGGCAAATGGATCGCGCGCCAGGCCTGCCGCATGAGCAAGCAGTTGAGCGCAGGCGGCATGGGCAATCTGCAGGTGGCGATCAACCTGTCGCCCAAGCAGTTCTCCGACCCGGACCTGGTGGCGTCGATCGCCACCATCCTCAAGGAAGAACAACTGCCGGCCAACCTGCTGGAGCTGGAGTTGACCGAAGGTTTGCTGCTCGAAGCCACCGAAGACACGCGCCTTCAACTCGACCAGCTCAAGAGCTTCGGCCTGACCCTGGCCATGGACGACTTCGGCACTGGCTACTCGTCGCTGAGCTACCTGAAAAAATTCCCCATCGACATCATCAAGATCGATCGCAGCTTTATCCACGAAATCCCGGACAACCAGGACGACATGGAGATCACCTCGGCGGTCATCGCCATGGCCCATAACCTCAAGCTCAAGGTAGTGGCCGAGGGCATCGAGACGGCCGAACAGCTGGCGTTCCTGCGCCGCCATCGCTGCGATGTGGGCCAGGGCTACCTGTTCGACCGGCCGATCCCCGGCGCAGAGCTGTTGGAAAAGCTTAAACGCTATCCGCGCGGGCCAATCGCCTGACAGCGCTGTAACACTCGGGCACACTGGCTGTCTGTCTTAATACATAACTCAATCTGACTGAGAGGACTGATCATGGTCTTGCGCTCGGAAATTCTGGTGAACAAAAACGTGCTGCCGACTCAAGAACAAGCTTTGCCTGGCCGTGAAACGCCGATGAACCTGCCCGAAACCCACTTCGTCAACGGCAACCCGCTGCTTGGCCCCTTTGTCGACAACGTAGAGTTCGCGATCTTCGGCCTCGGTTGCTTCTGGGGTGCCGAACGGCGGTTCTGGCAGCGCGACGGCGTGGTCAGCACCGTGGTCGGTTACGCCGGTGGCTACACGCCGAACCCGACCTACGAAGAAGTCTGCTCGGGCCTGACCGGCCACAGCGAGGTGGTACTGGTTGTGTTTGACCAGGACAAGATCAGCTATGAAGAACTGCTGAAAATGTTCTGGGAGTTGCACAACCCCACCCAGGGCATGCGCCAGGGCAACGACATCGGCACCCAATACCGTTCGGTGATCTACGCGGTGAAACCTGAGCATCTGGAAGCGGCCAAGGCCAGCGCCGACGCCTATCAGGCTGAATTGAACAAGGCGGGCCTGGGTGTGATCACGACTGAAATCGAAGAAGCCCCGACGGTGTATTTCGCCGAGGCGTACCACCAGCAGTACCTGGCGAAGAATCCGCAAGGCTATTGCGGCATCGGCGGTACCGGCGTGACCTGCCCTATCTGACGCCAAAAGCATCGCGGGCAAGCCCGCTCCCACCTTGGAATGCATTCCAAATGTGGGAGCGGGCTTGCCCGCGATAGCGTTCCGACAGGCGACTCATTACTCAGCGATGAGCCAATCCATCTGCCACCCACCCTGGGTTTGGCCAAGTTTCTTGGACAGCCACGGCAGCAGCTCACGCAGTTCCTCCTCCAGCCCCCACGGCGGGTTGGCAATCGCCAGGCCCGAGCCGGTCAGGGTGTTGGGCGTGTCCAGCGGATGCACCAGCAATTCCACACGCAGCAGCTTCGGTGCGCCGGTGCCGGCCAGGTCCTGATAGAAACGCCGCAGCATGCGCTGGTCCTTCACCGGGTACCAGATTGCCGCGACGGTCTGGCGCATGCGGCTGACCGCTTCCTTGAGGGACGCTGCGCAGCGCTGCATCTCATCAAGCTGTTCAAACGGCGGATCAATCAGCATCAACGCGCGTTTTTCCGGCACTGGCAGCAAAGCACGTGGCACATGCCAGCCTTCGCCCAAGTGCACTTTGACCCGGCGATCGCCTTTCATGTTGTCCTTGAGCAGCACGCCGTCTTCCGGGTGCTTCTCATTGAGCAATACACGGTCCTGGGGCCGCGTGAGGCGGCGCGCCAGCTCCGGCGAGCCTGGGTAGTAGCGCAGTTGGCCGTCCGGGTTCATCTCGTGCAGCACACGCATGTAGTCGGCGGTGAGTGGCGGCAGGTCGCTTTCGCCCCACAGGCGCGCAATGCCTTCCAGGTATTCGCCGGTGCGGTTGGCCTGGTCGCCCTGCAAGTCGTACAGGCCAATCCCGGCGTGGGTGTCGAGGTAGGCGAACGGCTGCTCCTTGCGCGACATCAGGGCGATGAGGCGGGTCAAGGTCAGGTGTTTGAAGACATCGGCGTGGTTGCCGGCGTGAAAGGCGTGACGATAATTCATGGTTGCTCCTGCGCAGGGGGCGAAGTTTACCTTCTACGGCGGCAAAGGTGCAGGGCTGCGTGTCGGGCGGTGCTTATGTCGCAAAGGCAGGCGCACTGCCGAAAACAATCTATGGCTGCTGTGGGAGCTGGCTTGCCTGCGATGGCATCACCGCGGTATTACCCGTACACCGCGGTGCTGGCATCGCAGGCAAGCCAGCCCCCACATTGCTTGGGGGCAACCCTGGAATCCAAGGAGGTCAACCCGCATCATGAAAGACGCCACCATTGCATTGCACCACGGCTTCAAGTCGGACCCGACCACCAAGGCCGTCGCCGTGCCGATCTACCAGAACGTCGCCTTCGAGTTCGATAATGCCCAGCATGGCGCCGACCTGTTCAATCTGGACGTGCCCGGCAACATCTACACACGCATCATGAACCCCACCAACGACGTGCTGGAGCAGCGCATTGCCGCCCTTGAAGGCGGTATCGCCGCCCTGGCCGTGTCGGCCGGTAGCGCGGCAATCCACTATGCAATCCAGACCCTCACCCGTGCGGGCGACAATATCGTCACCACGCCCCAGCTTTACGGCGGCACCTACACCTTGTTCGCCCACCTGCTGCCAAGCTTTGGCGTCGACGTGCGCTTCGCCCGCGACGACTCTGCCCAGGCCATCGCCGAACTGATCGACGACAACACCAAGCTGGTCTACTGCGAAAGCATCGGCAACCCGGCAGGCAATATTATCGACATTGAAGCCCTGGCCGATGTCGCTCATGCGCGCGGCGTACCGCTGATGGTGGATAACACCGTGGCCACGCCGATCCTGTGCAAGCCGATTCAGTTCGGCGCCGACATCGTGGTGCACTCGGTCACCAAATATGTGGGTGGCCATGGCAACTCCCTGGGCGGTGTGATCGTCGACAGCGGCAGCTTCCCCTGGACCCAATACCCGGAAAAATTCCCCGGTCTCAACCAACCGGAGCCGGCCTACCACGGGGTGGTCTACACGGAAAAGTTCGGCCCCGCCGCCTTCATTGCCCGCGCCCGCACCGTGCCGTTGCGCAACACCGGGGCTGCGCTGGCGCCGATGAATGCATTTCTGTTGCTGCAAGGCCTGGAAACCCTGGCCTTGCGCATGGAGCGCCATACCGAAAACGCGCTGAAGGTTGCGCAATTCCTGCAAGGCCACGCCGAGGTGGAGTGGGTCAGCTACGCCGGGCTGCCGGACCACCCGCACCACGCCTTGGCGCAGAAATACATGCAGGGCAAACCCTCGGCGATCCTGTCATTCGGCTTGAAGGGCGGCTATGACGCGGGCGTGCGTTTCTACGATGCGCTGCAAATCTTCAAGCGGTTGGTGAATATTGGCGATGCCAAATCCCTGGCCTGCCACCCCGCGTCCACCACTCACCGGCAAATGAACGAGCAGGAACAGGCCAAGGCCGGCGTGAAGCCGGAGATGATTCGCCTGTCGGTCGGCATCGAGGCGATTGAAGACCTGATCGAGGACCTGCAGCAGGCCCTGGCTTCAACTCAACTCTGAAGCCAGATAATCCGCCAGCGCTTGAGGGCTGACGTCGGGCCTGCGCGCAAAGTAGGCGACCTTGTGCCGCAAGGTCGCAGGCCTGAACGCGGTGTAGAGGTCCGGGCGCTGTTCTTCGAGCCATTGCAGCAGGTTGCCGATCAGCACCTGCGGCGATTGCTCTGCCAAGTGCGCAAGCAGCGACGCAGGCACTTGCCACCATGGGCTGGCCTTGGCCGCCGTGGCCGGGCCGGTGCTGACGGCCAGCGGCTGGCCATTGATCAGGTAGCGCTGAAACACCGGCAACACGCGCCCGGCCTCATCGCCGAGCTTCTGCAGAATGGGCAGCCACTGAGCGCCATCCCAAAAACGCAAAAACACCGCCTGCTCATCCGGCAACCACACTTTGGTCAGGCCTTGCAGGTGCGCAGCCACCGTCTCCGGTGGGCTGGACGAGACCGCGAGCCAACCCCAGTCCGTTGCCTCGGCGCTGGCGACCCAATCCAGGAAGGCACTGCCCGGCTCAACAATGCCCACATAAGGCATGACGTCGACCCATTCGGCGTAAGCCGTACCGGCCCATATCGAATGCGGCAATTTCCTCGGTGCCAGGGTTTGCCATGCATTAAGCGGCCTGGCTTCGCTGGCGCTGCCCAACACTGCGTAGAGGCGCTCCTCGGGTTGTAGTGGCCACTGTGCGAGCCAGGCGCTGGGAACCATGCACTGAGACATCGGGATAAATTCCATTTAAGGGTGAGAGTGTCCGGGGATATCACACTGGCCGTTCTTGCAGCGCTCACACTCCTCGCAAAACGGCGCACTGCGCTTGAGGCTGGCAACCTGTACACCACTGAGAGGTGCAGCAACAGCCGCTGACAACTTTTCGGTGACACCCGGCATCAACGGCATCGGCACGGCAGCGGGCGCACCGCCAACCTGAATCGGCACACTGCTGAAAATCCCGGCGGCCGACAGGGTGATCGATTGCCCTCCGGCCTGGATTGTCACGCTGGCGCCCGCATCGATGACCACGCTTTGCCCGGCGCCGATCTGGATGGTCCGCCCGGCCCGCACCTGCTGCGAACCACCGATGACCAGATGATCATCCTGTTTAAGCTCCGCGAGGCGATTGCCATGGGTGATGCGCTGTTCTTCACCCAGCAGCTCATGGTGGGATTCGCCGCCCACCTTCACCTGCCGCTGGTTATCGACCTGTACCTGCTGGTCATGCAATACGTGCTGGGTCCAGTCGCGCTGGGCACGCAGGTAAATCTCCTCGGCGCCTTTGCGATCCTCAATGCGCAGCTCGTTGTAACCACCGCCGCCCGGAGTGCTTTGGCTGCGAAAGATGCTGCGGGTCTTTTCCGCCGGCAGGTCAAGGGGCAACAGATTCGCCGCGTTGGGCAGGCAGCCCATCACCAGCGGCATATCCACGTCGCCATTGACGAAGCCCACCAACACCTCCATGCCGACCCGCGGGATCAGCACCGCACCATAACGGTCGTGAGCCCAGCCGCTGGCTACCCGCAGCCAGCAACTGGAGTACTCGTTGTGTTCGCCGTCGCGATCCCAGGCCATCTGCACTTTGACGCGACCGTATTCGTCGCAATGGACCTCAGCGTCGGCAGGCCCGGTGACCACTGCGTTCTGGTAGCCCGATATTTGCGGGCGGGACATGATCAGCGGCGTTCGAAACGGCACATCCCAAGGTGTGACGACAAACTCATTGTGGTAGCCGGGGGAGACGCCATCGTCATAAGTGTCAGGCGCAGATTCCTCAAGGACCTGAGGCTGTTGCCCTGAATGGTACAACCGGGTAACCAACCACAAATTATTCCATTCCGGACGAGGGTGCCCGGTCATCTTCAGGAACTGCCCAGTGGACAAGGCCGGCTGGTCACCACTACCGCTGGCTTGGCGAAAGTCACTGCGATGACGCTCAAGCACCCGTTGCGCCAAGTACTTGCCATGGGCTCGATCAGTGAAGTGCCCAGGGTAGTACTGCTCATTCAGCACAGGCTGTTGCCCGCTGGATGCCGCGCTTTCCAGGACCAGACCGGGCTTTTTGAAATCATAATCGCGCACGCTTACGCCGGTGGTGCGGGTCTCCAACCGCAGGATGAAGTGCTTGATCGCAGGGGCCCCGGCCACCATGGCGGAACCGGCCGAGTAGGGAGTGGCTTGGTCTGGCTGGGTGAACACGCTTTGGTCATCGCCAAACACCAACAGATGGCGTTCGGGGCTGTGCTGGAAGTGATAGTGAATGCCCGACTCCACGCACAAGCGCTGAATGAACGCCAGATCGGTTTCGCCGAACTGTACACAGTACTCACGCTCGGGGTATTGCCCACTCAGCTGAAACGCAAAGGCATCACCCTGGATACCCTGTGCCTCCAGTACCAGCGCAATGATCTGCGGCACGGTTTTTTTCTGAAAGATCCGCTGGTGCGTGCTGTGTTCCAGGTAAGCCAACTGCGGCACCAGGGTGATCTGGTAACGGGTCAGGCGCTTGCCGGAATCGCCTTGCGCCACCCGGTACACCTGGCCATGAACGCCGTGCCCTTGCGCATCAAACCCCAGGAACGCCTGACGGTGCAGGAGGCTATCGAGGTCCAGGTCGGGTTGTTCGCTCACCAACTCAAGGTCAAAACGAAAAGGCAGGCTGATAAATTCATCACCCGAAAACCCTCGAACCTTAAGTTCACTGGGCTGCCCATCAAGGGTCAGGTTAAAGGCACTTTGATTGGCAAGAGCAAACATCCGGTGTCTCTCCGCAAGGGGTGGGCGAGCGATTCTGCACCAGCTTTTCACCCACCAGAGCACACCACGGACAAATCAGTAAGCTCCTACACCCTGGGTGCCGGATTCTTCATGTATCTGGCGTCGAAGGCACGCCAAGGCCGTGCTAGCGTAATAGCTCCTCCTCACCGGATCACTGGAAAAAGCATGGCCACCCGCTACGCAAAAATCATCCTGACCCTGGCCCTCGCCGCCTTCGCCACCCTGGTTGCGTTCAACAACATCACGGACTACGGCTCCAACTTCGCCTTCGTCCAACACGTGTTGAGCATGGACACCACTTTCCCGAACAACGCCGCCATGTATCGGGCAATCACGACGCCGTGGATGTGGCACGCGGCCTACGTGCTGATCATTCTCGGCGAGGCGCTCACCGCGGTACTGCTGGCGCGGGGCGCGCTATCGCTATGGCGCGCGCGGCATGCAGGCGGGAGCGAATTCAACCGCGCCAAGGCAGGTGCAACAGCCGGCCTGACCCTCGGCTTTGTGGTGTGGTTTTTTGGCTTTATGGTGGTCGGCGGTGAGTGGTTTCTGATGTGGCAGTCCCATCAGTGGAACGGCCAGGAAGCGGCATTCAAGTTCTACATGGCGATCCTGGGCGTGCTGATTTTTCTCAATCAGCCGGATGCTGGCTGAACTGACAGCGGGACGCGGAGCGTCCGGGGTGGCATTCCCACGCGGAGCATGGGAACGATCAAAACGATCAAAAAAAGGCCCGCTATCCTAAGGATGCGGGCCTTTTTTCTAACGCAATTGGCGCTTACCGCCCACCGAGTTACTTGTTGAGGTTGTAGTCTTTTTCCGCTGCATCAAAACGCTCGACCATACCCGCAGTCGGTGCGCCCATCTTGCTCACGAAATAGATCGCCAGGCTGGCGAAGATAAAGCCCGGGATGATTTCGTACAGGCCCAGCAGATTGAAGTGCTTCCACACGATCACGGTGATCGCGCCGACCAGAATACCGGCCAGTGCGCCGTTACGGGTCATGCCTTTCCAGATCACCGAGATCAGCACCACAGGTCCGAATGCAGCGCCGAAGCCTGCCCAGGCGTAGCTCACCAGGCCCAGTACGCGGTTGTCCGGGTTGGCGGCCATGGCGATGGCGATCAGGGCCACCAACAGCACCATCGCGCGACCCACCCACACCAGCTCAACCTGGGAGGCGTTTTTGCGCAGGAAGGTTTTGTAGAAGTCTTCGGTCAGCGCGCTGGAGCACACCAACAGTTGGCAGCTCAGGGTGCTCATCACCGCCGCCAGGATGGCCGACAGCAGCACGCCCGCGATCCATGGGTTGAACAGCAGCTTGGCCAGCTCGATAAACACACGCTCGTGGTTCTCGGTGACAGGACCGGCCACTTCCGGGTGCGCGGAGAAGTAAGCAATACCGAAGAAGCCCACCGCCACGGTGCCGGCGAGGCACAGGATCATCCAGGTCATGGAGATGCGACGCGCCTTGGCGATCGACTTAACCGAATCCGCCGCCATGAAACGCGCGAGGATATGCGGCTGGCCGAAGTAACCCAGGCCCCAGCCCATCAGCGAGATGATGCCGATGAAACTGGTGTTTTTGAGCATGTTGAAGTTGTCGGGGTTCTTGGCTTCGATCGCCAGGAACGTGGTGTCGACGCCACCGGTGGCCAGCAGCACGATGATTGGCGTGAGGATCAGCGCGAAGATCATCAGCGTAGCTTGCACAGTGTCGGTCCAGCTGACCGCCAGGAAGCCACCCACGAAGGTGTAGGCGATGGTCGCCGCAGCACCGGCCCACAGCGCGGTCTCGTAGGACATGCCGAAGGTGCTTTCAAACAGACGGGCGCCCGCCACGATGCCGGACGCGCAGTAGATGGTGAAGAACACCAGGATCACTACCGCAGAGATGATCCGCAGCAGGCCGCTTTTATCTTCGAAACGGCTGGAGAAGTAATCCGGCAGCGTCAGGGCGTCGCCGTTGTGCTCGGTCTGCACCCGCAGGCGACCGGCCACGAACAGCCAGTTGAGGTAGGCACCGACGATCAGGCCGATGGCAATCCAGCTTTCCGACAGGCCGGACATGTAGATCGCGCCCGGCAAGCCCATCAGCAACCAGCCGCTCATGTCCGAGGCACCGGCCGACAAGGCCGTGACCACGCTACCGAGGCTGCGACCGCCGAGGATGTAATCAGAAAGGTTGTTGGTGGAGCGATAGGCCATGAAGCCGATCAGCACCATTGCTGCGATGTAGATCACGAATGTGATCAGGGTTGGATTGCTAACGCTCATAGGAGTGACGCCCTGGCTTTGTTTTTATGTAGCAGCGGTCTGGCAGACGGCCACCCATTGGTAACGGGTAGACGATTCGGCGAGCCGCGCATTTATGACTGGCGTTTCCCCAGGAAAGCCGCCAGCCGATGAACCGACCCTTGCGAGTGGTTGCACCTTGGGCGCGAATGCTATTCAACAAAGTAAATAAGGTGCAACCAGTTTCTTGAGATTAAGTTGCACCTCGATATGTTTTCGCGAAAATACCGGGTTTTTGCTCCTTTTCGGAGCAAGAACAGCCGATTTTAGAAGTAAACGCACCAAGACGCAGCGTATTCCGTCGAGGGCCGGAATTTTTCCCGATCACGATCGAAAAATTCCTGAACAATTTGGGTTGCACCCGGTTGCACCTCTGCATGCGCAAAGCTAATCTTGCCGCCAGCAGATGCCACTCGGTAGTGGCACCCATGAGGATAAAAAGATGGCAACGACCACCCTTGGGGTCAAACTCGACGACCCGACCCGCGAACGCCTCAAGGCAGCCGCGACCTCCATTGATCGCACGCCGCACTGGCTGATCAAGCAGGCGATTTTCAATTACCTGGAGAAACTCGAGGGTGGTGCAACCCTGCCCGAGCTCAATGGCTCGGGCAGCAAGGACGCTGAAGACGCCGGCGAAGTGCAACCTGACCACGCCCACCAGTGCTTCCTGGAGTTTGCCGAAAGCATTCTGCCGCAATCGGTATTGCGCGCCTCGATCACCGCCGCTTACCGCCGCCCGGAGCCGGAAGTGGTGCCGATGCTGATCGAGCAGGCGCGTCTGCCGCAGCCAATGGCCGAGGCCACCAACAAGCTGGCCGCCTCGATTGCCGAAAAACTGCGCAATCAGAAGAGCGCTGGCGGCCGTGCCGGTATTGTTCAGGGCTTGCTGCAAGAATTCTCCCTGTCGTCCCAGGAAGGCGTAGCGCTGATGTGCCTGGCCGAAGCGCTGCTGCGCATCCCGGACAAGGGCACCCGCGACGCGCTGATCCGCGACAAGATCAGCACCGGCAACTGGCAGCCGCACTTGGGCAACAGCCCATCGCTGTTCGTTAACGCGGCCACCTGGGGCTTGCTGCTGACCGGCAAACTGGTTGCCACCCATAACGAAGCGGGCTTGACCTCGTCCCTGAGCCGCATCATCGGCAAGAGCGGCGAGCCGATGATCCGCAAGGGCGTCGACATGGCCATGCGCCTGATGGGCGAGCAGTTCGTCACCGGCGAAACCATCGCCGAAGCCCTGGCCAATGCGAGCAAGTTCGAAGCCAAGGGTTTCCGCTATTCCTACGACATGCTCGGTGAAGCCGCGCTGACCGAACACGACGCCCAGAAGTACCTGGCCTCGTACGAACAAGCCATTCACTCCATCGGCAAAGCCTCCCACGGCCGTGGGATTTATGAAGGCCCGGGCATCTCCATCAAACTCTCGGCACTGCACCCGCGTTACAGCCGTGCGCAGTACGAGCGTGTGATGGACGAGTTGTACCCGCGCCTGCTGTCGCTGACCTTGCTGGCCAAGCAATACGACATCGGCCTGAACATCGACGCCGAAGAGGCCGACCGCCTGGAGCTGTCGCTCGACCTGCTGGAACGCCTGTGCTTCGAGCCGCAACTGACCGGCTGGAACGGCATCGGCTTTGTGATCCAGGCCTACCAGAAGCGTTGCCCGTATGTGATCGACTACGTGATCGACCTGGCGCGCCGCAGCCGCCATCGCCTGATGATCCGCCTGGTAAAAGGCGCGTACTGGGACAGCGAAATCAAGCGCGCCCAGGTCGAAGGCCTGGAAGGCTACCCGGTGTACACCCGCAAGGTGTACACCGACGTTTCCTACATTGCCTGCGCACGCAAACTGCTGTCGGTGCCGGAAGTCATCTACCCGCAGTTCGCCACGCACAACGCCCACACGCTGTCGGCCATTTACCATATCGCCGGTCAGAACTATTACCCCGGCCAGTACGAGTTCCAGTGCCTGCACGGCATGGGCGAACCGCTGTATGAGCAGGTTGTAGGCAAGGTTTCCGAGGGCAAGCTGAACCGTCCGTGCCGCGTGTACGCTCCGGTCGGCACCCACGAAACATTGCTGGCGTACCTGGTGCGTCGCCTGCTGGAAAACGGCGCCAACACCTCATTCGTCAACCGCATTGCCGACCACACCATCTCGATTCAGGAGCTGGTGGCCGACCCAGTGGCCAACATCGAGCAGATGGCCACGCAGGAAGGCGGCTTCGGCCTGCCGCACCCGCGTATCCCGCTGCCGCGTGACCTGTATGGCAGCGACCGCGCCAACTCGGCAGGTATCGACCTGGCGAACGAACATCGCTTGGCGTCGCTGTCTTGCGCGCTGCTGGCCACCGCGCATAACGATTGGAAAGCCGCGCCGATGCTGGGCTGCGCTTCCAGCACTGAAGCCGCTGCACCGGTGCTGAACCCGTCCGATCTGCGTGATGTGGTGGGCCATGTACAGGAAGCCACCGTCGAAGACGTCGACAATGCGATCCAGTGCGCGATCAACGCCGGCCCGATCTGGCAGGCCACGCCGCCCGCCGAACGTGCCGCGATCCTGGAGCGCGCCGCCGACTTGATGGAAGGCGAGATCCAGCCGCTGATGGGCCTGCTGGCCCGTGAAGCCGGCAAAACCTTCGCCAATGCCATCGCCGAAGTGCGCGAAGCCGTGGACTTCCTGCGTTACTACGCGGTGCAGGCGCGCAACGATTTCACCAACGATGCCCACCGCCCCCTCGGCCCAGTGGTCTGCATCAGCCCGTGGAACTTCCCGCTGGCAATCTTCAGCGGTCAAGTGGCCGCTGCACTGGCCGCCGGTAACCCGGTACTGGCCAAGCCGGCCGAACAAACCCCACTGGTGGCCGCACAGGCCGTGCGTATCCTGCTCGAAGCCGGTATCCCGGAAGGCGTGCTGCAACTGCTGCCGGGCCAGGGCGAAACCGTCGGTGCCCGTCTGGTCGGTGATGATCGCGTCAAAGGCGTGATGTTTACCGGTTCCACAGAGGTGGCGCGCCTGCTGCAACGCAATGTCGCCGGTCGCCTGGATGCCCAGGGCCGCCCGATTCCGCTGATCGCCGAAACCGGTGGCCAGAACGCGATGATCGTCGATTCTTCGGCGCTCACCGAACAAGTGGTGATCGACGTCGTTTCCTCGGCCTTCGACAGCGCTGGCCAGCGTTGCTCGGCCCTGCGCGTACTGTGCCTGCAGGAAGATTCGGCCGACCGCGTGATCGAAATGCTCAAGGGCGCCATGGCTGAATGCCGCCTGGGCAACCCGGAGCGCCTGTCGGTGGATATCGGCCCGGTGATCGACGCCGAAGCCAAGGCCGGCATCGAGAAACACATCCAGGCCATGCGCGACAAAGGCCGCAACGTGTACCAGGTGGCGATCGCCGACGGCGAAGAGATCAAGCGCGGCACCTTCGTGATGCCAACCCTGATCGAGCTGGAAAGCTTCGACGAACTGCAACGCGAGATCTTCGGCCCGGTACTGCACGTGGTGCGCTACAAGCGCAAAGAGATCGACCAGTTGATCGGCCAGATCAATGCCTCCGGCTACGGCCTGACCCTGGGCGTGCACACGCGCATCGACGAGACCATCGCCAAGGTGATCGACAATGTGCATGCCGGTAACGTCTATGTGAACCGCAACATCGTCGGTGCCGTGGTCGGCGTGCAGCCGTTCGGCGGCGAAGGTTTGTCGGGTACTGGCCCGAAAGCTGGCGGTCCGCTGTACCTGTACCGCCTGCTGTCGACTCGCCCTACGGATGCCATCGAGCAATCCTTCGTGCGCGGCGACAAGCTGGCTGCACCGGACGTGCGCCTGCGCGACGCCATGAGCCAACCGCTGACCACCCTGAAAACCTGGGCCGACAGCAACACGTTCAGTGACCTGAGCGCCCTGTGCAGCCAGTTTGCCGCACAGTCGCAAAGCGGTATCACCCGCCAACTGGCCGGCCCGACCGGCGAGCGCAACAGCTATGCCATCCTGCCCCGCGAGCACGTGTTGTGCCTGGCGGAAGTGGAAGGCGACCTGCTGACGCAACTGGCGGCGGTATTGGCGGTTGGTGGCTCGGCGGTATGGCCGGAAACTGACCTGACCAAAGCCTTGTTCCCACGCCTGCCGAGGGAAGTTCAGGCGAAGATCAAGCGTGTGGCTGACTGGACCAAGGATGAGGTGGTGTTCGACGCCGTTGTGCACCACGGTGATTCCGACCAACTGCGTGCGGTGTGCCAGCAAGTGGCGCAGCGCGGTGGCGCGATTGTCGGGGTGCACGGCTTGTCGCAAGGTGAGACGGCGATTGCGCTGGAGCGCCTGGTGATCGAGCGGGCATTGAGCGTTAACACCGCTGCGGCGGGTGGTAACGCGAGCCTGATGACCATCGGTTAACTCATGTGGGAGCTGGCTTGCCTGCGATAGCGGTGGGCCAGTGACTTAGATGTCAGCTGGCACGGCCTCATCGCGGGCAAGCCAGCTCCCACATTGACCGCATCCAACCTTTCGCCCGCGTTCTGCCCCTCCATCACGCAAATCAATCTTGCTATCCAGCCTCTATTCGCGCACTTAGACTCAGGCCATTCCCTTCAAAGGTAAGCCGCCATGTCCGAGACGCTGCTCAGTTCCCGCAATCTGGCTTTCGAGCTGTACGAAGTCCTCGATGCCGAGGGCCTGACCCAGCGCGAGCGGTTTGCCGAGCACAACCGTGAAACCTTCGACGCCGCCATCAGCACGGCGCGCAGCATTGCCGAGAAGTATTTCGCGCCGCACAACCGCAAAAATGACGAGAACGAACCGCGCTACGAAGATGGCCAGGCGATCCTGATCCCTGAAGTCAAACCCGCCGTGGACGCTTTTCTGGAAGCGGGCTTTCTGAACGCTGCCCGCAGTTTCGAAGCCGGTGGCATGCAGTTGCCTACCCTGCTCTCCCAAGCCTGTTTCGCGCACTTTCAGTCGGCCAACGCAGCGTCAACGTCCTACCCGTTCCTGACCATGGGCGCCGCCAACCTGATCGAAAGCTTCGGCACCGAGGCGCAAAAACAGCGATTCCTGCAGCCGATGATCGAAGGCCGCTTCTTCGGCACCATGGCCCTCACCGAGCCACATGCCGGCTCGTCGCTGTCGGATATTCGTACCCGCGCAGAGCCTGCGTCCGACGGCACGTATCGACTCAAGGGCAACAAGATCTTCATCTCCGGCGGCGACCACCCGCTGTCGGAAAACATCGTGCACATGGTGCTGGCCAAGCTGCCGGACGCGCCGCCTGGGGTGAAGGGCATTTCGCTGTTTATCGTGCCCAAATTCCTGGTCAACGAGGATGGCAGCCTGGGCGCACGTAACGACGTGCTGCTGGCCGGGCTGTTTCACAAGATGGGCTGGCGGGGCACCACGTCCACAGCACTTAACTTCGGCGATAACGGCAACTGCGTCGGCTATCTGGTGGGCAAACCCCATCAGGGCTTGAGTTGCATGTTCCAGATGATGAACGAGGCACGCATCGGCGTGGGCATGGGTGCGGTGATGCTGGGTTACGCCGGCTACCTCTATTCACTGGAATACGCCCGCGAACGCCCGCAAGGTCGCCTGCCTGACAGCAAAGACCCGAGCACTGCGCCGGTTTCGATTATCCAGCACGCCGATATCAAGCGCATGCTGTTGACCCAGAAAGCCTATGTGGAAGGCGCCTTCGACCTGGGCCTGTACGCGGCTCGGTTGTTTGACGACACCACCACGCTGGAAACCGAAGCAGAGCGCAAACATGCCCACGAACTGCTCGACCTGCTCACGCCCATCGTCAAGTCCTGGCCATCGGAGTTCTGCCTCAAGGCCAACGAACTGGCGATCCAGATCCTCGGCGGCCACGGCTACACCCGCGAATACCCGGTGGAGCAGTACTACCGCGATAACCGCCTGAACCCGATCCATGAAGGCACCCACGGCATCCAGTCCCTGGATTTGCTCGGGCGCAAGCTCGCGCAAAACGGCGGCGCGGGCTTGAAACAACTGGTCCGCCTGATCGCCGAAACCGGCGCTCGGGCTCAGGAATACGCCTCACTGACGGCCCTGCGCGAACCGCTGGAGCAATTGGTCAGCCGCCTGCAAAGCGTGACGATTGGCCTGCTGACGGATCTCGCCCACGGCAAGGTCAACAGCAGCCTGGCGAACTCGGCACTGTACTTGAAGGTGTTCGGGCACACGGTGATTGGCTGGCGCTGGCTGGAGCAGGCGATTCGCGCCGAGGAAGGTTTGGCCAAGGGGAATGCGGCCGATGTGGCCTTTTATAAAGGCAAGCTCCAGGCCGCCCGGTACTTCCTGACCTGGGAAGTACCGAGCTGCCATCATGAACTGGCGATTCTGGAGGCACGCGATGACACGTGCCTGGGCATGCAGGACGCGTGGTTCTAAGGCGTTCCGATCGCCTTGGATATCACTTCGACCGTGGCGCTGACTTGCTCTTGGTAACGGTCGAGTTCCTGCTGGTGATGCTTTTGCATGTCGATCTGCTCGGCGCACAGGTTCAGCGCAGCCAGTACCAATAATTTGTCACCGATCAGGGTCGGGTACTTTTTCTTGGTGGTGGCCAGGGAGGCCTTGAGCATGGTCACGGCGTGCATCAGGGTTTGATCCTCCCCTTGCGGCGCCTTGATCGAGTAATCCTCTCCGAGAATCGAAACGACCTTTATCCCTTCATTCATGCGCCGACAGGCCCTGCGCTCACACGCTCAACCAGCGCCTGGATACGCGCGGCGGTGGCGCCATGTTTTTCTTCCTGTTCCATCAGGTTCAGTTGCAGGCTGTCGTTTTCATCCTTGGCGCGGGCCAGTTCCGCCTTCAGGGCTTCATTGCTGCCGAGCAGGTCTTGGTTTTGTTGTACGAGGTCAGTGACCAGCTGTTCAAGCTGGCTGAGGGATGCTTCTAACATTTTGATTTCTCGGGCATTTTCAAAGGGCGGTGACGATAAAGAAAATTCACCTCGGATGCCAGGGTTATCCCCGGCAGGCAGCCCGTTTTTTAAGGGCCGGGCCGCACTTTCGAGCCTTAGTGACTGCATTTACCCGATCTGGTTCCTGAATCCGTCCAACCCCTCGTCAGATGCGACAAAAGCGCGCGCCCCCTTAAGACTTTAGTCGCATGGCCGATACGCAATGCACACCTCGTCTCATGGCCGCACGGATCGCGCTTCTCCCCAGGACTCCCGCATGTCTCTTCGTAATATGAATATCGCTCCGAGGGCCTTCCTTGGCTTTGCGTTTATTGGCGCGCTGATGTTGTTTCTCGGTGTGTTCGCCTTGAACCAGATGAGCAAAATTCGCGCAGCCACCGAAGACATCACTCTGTCCAGCGTGCCGAGCATTCGCGCCCTCGACGAATTCACCCAGTTGACCCTGCGCCTGCGCGTGCTGTCGTACCGCCTGCTGACCAACCGCGAGCCGGACGTGCAGCAAAAGACCCTGGAAGCCTTCGAACTGCGTAACCAGCAGATTCGTGCCGCCCAAGGCGTCTACGAAAAACTTATCGAAAGCAGCGAAGAGCGCGCCACCTACAACGAATACGTGCGTTTGCTCGGCCAGTACCATCAGATCGAGGAGCGCATGAAGAGCCTGTCACGCGCCAACCAGATTGATGAGCTGCGCGCCTTGCTCAACACCGAATTACTGAGTAATTCCGAGCAAGTCAACGCGGTGCTCACGCGCCTGCTGGACATCAACAACCAAATGGCCAACGCCACCAACCAAGAAGCCAAAGACCAATACGACATGGCCTTTGATCTGGTAGTGGGCCTGCTGATCATTGCCACCGCGCTGACCCTGCTGTTCGCCTGGCTGCTGACCCGCAGCATCACGCTGCCCATTGCCCAGGCCCTGGAAGCAGCCGAAGAAGTCGCCGAAGGCAACCTCACCCGCCCGATCAAGGTTGATGGCAACGATGAAGCCGGCCGCCTGCTGGCTGCCATGGCCAAGATGCAGGACAAGCTGCGCGACACCCTGCAACGCATCGCCGGCTCCGCGACCCAGCTTGCGTCCGCGGCAGAAGAACTGAATGCCGTCACCGACGAAAGTGCCCGTGGCCTGACCCAGCAGAACAATGAAATCGAGCAAGCCGCCACCGCCGTCAACGAGATGACCAGTGCCGTTGAAGAAGTCGCGCGCAACGCGGTGAGCACCTCCGAAGCCTCGCGCAACGCCACCACGTCTGCCGGTGACGGCCGTGATCTGGTGCAGGAAACCGTCAGCGCCATCGAGCGCATGAGCGGCGATGTGCAAGCCACCGCCACCTTGATTGGCGACCTGGCCAACGAGTCCCGCGATATCGGCAAAGTGCTCGACGTGATTCGCGGCCTGGCCGACCAGACCAACCTGCTGGCCCTGAACGCCGCGATTGAAGCGGCGCGCGCCGGTGAAGCCGGTCGTGGGTTTGCCGTGGTGGCCGATGAAGTGCGCGCGCTGGCCCATCGCACCCAGCAGTCGACCAGCGAGATCGAGCGGATGATCGGCAGCATTCAGGCCGGCACCGAGCATGCGGTGGATTCGATGCGCAACAGCACCGAACGTGCGGAGTCGACGTTGAACATCGCCAAAGGCGCGGGAATGTCGCTGGACACCATCAACACTGCGATTGTGGAGATCAACGAACGCAACCTGGTGATCGCCAGCGCGGCCGAAGAGCAGGCGCAAGTGGCGCGGGAAGTGGACCGTAACCTGGTGAATATTCGTGATTTGTCGGTGCAGTCGGCCACGGGTGCCAGCCAGACCAGTGCGGCGAGCAGTGAGTTGTCGCGCTTGGCGGTGGACCTGAATGGGATGGTGGGGCGCTTCAGGCTCTAACTGACACCGGTGATCCCTTGTGGGAGCTGGCTTGCCTGCGATAGCAATCTAACAGTCAATAACCCCAGTGACTGATACACCGCTATCGCAGGCAAGCCAGCTCCCACATTTGATCAGCGGCGCCCACAAAAGCTTTTTGACAGCACAGCAATTCAACAGGTTAGAATCGCTGGCACGCAGACTGCATGGTCAGTTTGCGCCCCGTCTTCCCCGCTCTGGAGTACTGCCTTTGAATGCAACGACCATCAACAGCCTGTTCTTGATCGGCGCGTTGCTGGTGGGTGCGAGCATTCTGGTGAGTTCTCTTTCCTCGCGCTTAGGGATCCCGATTCTGGTGATCATCCTGACGGTGGGCATGGCCGCCGGCGTCGATGGCGGCGGCATCATCTTCGATAACTACCCAACCGCGTACCTGGTGGGCAACCTCGCATTGGCCGTCATCCTGCTCGACGGCGGTTTGCGCACACGGGTGGCGAGTTTTCGCGTGGCACTCTGGCCGGCGTTGTCGCTGGCCACGGTGGGGGTGTTGATCACCACCGGCCTCACCGGCATGGCGGCGGCCTGGCTGTTCGACCTCAATATCATCCAAGGCTTGCTGATCGGCGCGATTGTCGGCTCCACGGACGCCGCAGCCGTGTTCTCACTGCTGGGCGGCAAGGGCCTGAACGAGCGGGTCACCGCCAGCCTGGAAATCGAATCCGGCAGCAACGACCCGATGGCGGTATTCCTCACCGTCACCCTGATCGACATGCTGGCCAGCGGCCAGACCGGCCTGCACTGGAGCTTGCTGGCTCACCTGATTCGCGAATTCGGCATCGGCGGCATCGTCGGCCTGGGCGGCGGCTGGCTGATGCTGCAAATGGTCAACCGCATCAACCTGGCCACCGGCCTGTACCCGATCCTGGTGATTGCCGGTGGCCTGGTGGTGTTCGCCCTGACCAATGCCCTGCACGGCAGCGGCTTCCTCGCCGTGTACCTGTGCGGGCTGGTGATCGGCAACCGCCCGGTGCGCAGCCGTCATGGCATTTTGCATATGCTCGATGGCATGGCGTGGCTGGCACAGATCGGCATGTTCCTGGTGCTGGGCCTGCTGGTCACACCCCATGACTTGCTGCCCATCGCCCTGCCGGCGCTGGGCCTGGCGTTGTGGATGATCCTGTTTGCGCGGCCGCTGTCGGTGATGGTCGGCCTGCTGCCGTTCAAGGCCTTCCACGGCCGCGAAAAAGCCTTTATCGCCTGGGTCGGCTTGCGCGGCGCGGTGCCGATCATTCTGGCGGTGTTCCCGCTGATGGCCGGCCTGCCGCACGCGCAGCTGTACTTCAACCTGGCATTCTTTATTGTGCTGGTGTCGCTGCTGGTGCAAGGCACCAGCCTGCCGTGGGTGGCCAAATTGCTGAAGGTCACCGTGCCGCCGGAACCGGCGCCCATCTCCCGCGCCGCGCTGGAAGTGCACGTCACCAGCGAGTGGGAGCTGTTCGTCTACCGCCTGGGCGCGGAAAAATGGTGCATCGGCGCCGCCCTGCGCGAGCTGAAAATGCCCGAAGGCACACGCATCGCCGCACTGTTCCGTGGCCAGCAACTGCTCCATCCGTCGGGTAGTACGGTGCTGGAAGTCGACGATTTACTCTGCGTGATCGGCCACGAACACAACTTGCCGGCCCTCGGCAAGCTGTTCAGCCAGGCGCCGCAGCGCGGCCTCGACCTGCGTTTCTTCGGCGATTTCGTGCTCGAAGGCGACGCCCAGCTGGGCGCGGTCTCCGCCCTGTACGGGCTTAAGCTCGACGGCATCGACCCGGATATGCCGCTCAGCAGCTTCATCACCCAAAAGGTCGGCGGCGCGCCCATCGTCGGCGACCAGGTGGAGTGGAACAACACAATCTGGACCGTCGCGGTCATGGACGGGAACAAGATCGGAAAAGTCGGCGTCAAATTCCCCGAAGGAAGTCGTCCAGGCCCTGGACTCTTCCTCTAAACTGCGAGGCTATGGCGCCACGCCACCAGCCTCTTTACCTTGCTCGACCGGTATCCATGACCCTACTGCGCACCTTTTTAGCCACTGCCCTGCTGGGCCTGACCCTCTGCGTGGGCAACGTCTACGCCGCCGACCCGCCCAGCACCGACGCCATCCAGCAAAGCCTGGACAAGCTGCCCGACCGCAAGCTGCCCGACGCCGACATGAAGGCGTTGCAGAGCATCCTGCAACAGACGTTGACGTACCTGGGCAACAAGCAGGATTACGAGCAGCGCCTGGCCGACCTCAAGCGCCAGCTGGCAGACGCCCCGCGCCAGACCACCGACAACCAGCGTGAATTGGTGCGGCTCAAGGCGACTAAAATTGTCCCCGTGGCCCAACGCTATGCCTCGCTGCCCGTGCCGCAACTTGAGCAATTGCTCGTGCAGCGCAGCACCCAGCAAGGCGACCTGCAAAAAGAGTTGGCCGACGCCAACAGCCTGACCATCGCCGCCCAAACCCGTCCAGAGCGCGCCCAGACCGAAATCAGCAGCAGCCAGACGCGCATCCAGCAGATCAATTCGATCCTCAAGGCTGGTAAAGACAACGGCAAAACCCTCAGCGGCGACCAGCGCAACCAATTGAATGCCGAACTTGCGGCCCTTAATGCCCTGATCCCGCTGCGCCGCCAGGAACTGGCCGGCAACAGCCAACTGCAAGACCTGGGCAACAGCCAGCATGACCTGGTGGTGGAAAAGACCGCGCGCCTGGAACAAGAGATCCAGGACCTGCAAACCCTGATCAACCAGAAACGCCTGGCCCAGTCCCAGCAGACCGTGACCCAGCAGTCCATCGAAGCGCAAAAGGCCGGCGGCAGCAGCCTGCTCGCGACCGAAAGCGCGGCCAACCTCAAGCTCTCCGACTACCTGCTCAAAAGCACTGACCGCCTCAATGACCTGACCCAGAAAAACCTGCAGACCAAGCAGCAACTGGACACCGTCACCCAAAGCGACTCGGCCCTGGACGAACAGATCAATGTGCTCAAGGGCAGCCTGCTGCTCTCCAAGATCCTCTACAAACAAAAACAGGCGCTGCCGCGTCTTACCGTCGACCGCAACCTGGCGGACGACATCGCCAACATTCGCCTGTACCAGTTCGAGGTCAACCAGCAACGCGAACTGATCAGTACGCCCAGCACCTATGTGGATAGCCTGCTGGCCAATCAGTCGCCGGATGACGTGACGCCACAATTGCGCCGCACTTTGCTGGAACTGGCGATCACTCGCAGCGACCTGCTCGAACGCCTGAGCCGTGAGCTGAGCGCGCTGCTGAACGAATCCATCACCCTGCAACTGAACCAGAAACAACTGCTCAGCACCGCCACCAACCTGCGCGCGACCCTCGACGAGCAAATGTTCTGGATCCCCAGCAACAAGCCGCTGGACACCGAGTGGCTGGAAACCGTGCCGGACCACCTGACCAAGCAAGTCACCACCCTGCCGTGGGCTTCGAGCGTCAGCGAACTGTATGACGGCCTGACCCAGCGCCCGCTGCTGTTCTTGCCGTTGCTGCTGTTGATTGGCGCACTGCTGTGGCGGCGTAAAGCCTTGTACGCGCGCCTGAAAAAGATCCACCTCGATATTGGCCACTTCAAGCGCGACAGCCAATGGCACACGCCGGTAGCCATCCTGGTGAATATCCTGCTGGCGCTGCCGGTGGCCCTGGCGCTGGCATTGTGCGGCTACGCGCTGCAAATCGACGCCCGTGGGCAAAACGCCAACTTGGGCGCGGCCTTGCTGCTGATCGCCCAAGCGTGGCTGGTGTTCTACACCGCCTACCGAATTCTCGCGCCGGGTGGCGTGGCCGAACTGCATTTCCGCTGGGAAAAGCCCCAGGTCGAATTCCTCCAGGGCTGGATCCGCAAGCTCGGGCTGGTGGTGCTGGCGCTGGTAGCCGTAGTGGCCATCGCCGAACACCAGCCGGCCGCGCTGGCCGACGACGTGCTGGGCATCGCTGTGGTGCTGACCTGCTACGCGCTGATGGCCTGGCTGCTGAGTCGCCTGCTGCTGCACAGCCCCACCCACGAAAAAGCCTCATTGTTCCGTAAGGCCGTGGGCCTGGTGTTTACCGCCCTGCCCGTCGCGCTGTTTATCGCCGTGTGCTTTGGCTACTACTACACCGCGCTCAAACTCAGCGACCGGCTGATCAACACGCTGTACCTGCTGATGTTCTGGCTGGTCATCGAGGCCACCTTTGTCCGCGGCCTCGGCGTTGCTGCACGACGCCTGGCCTATGCCCGCGCCCTGGCCAAACGCCAGGCCGCCAAGGAAGCCGGCGACGGCGAAGCGGTGATCGAAGAACCGACCCTGGACATCGAGCAGGTCAACGAACAGTCCATGCGCCTGATCCGCCTGGCCTTGCTCGGCGGCTTTATCGCCGCGCTGTACTGGGTGTGGAAAGACCTGATCACTGTGTTCTCCTACCTGGACAACGTGACCCTCTACGAATACACCAGCGGCACTGGTGCCAATATCAGCATGGTGCCGATCAGCATCGGCGACTTGCTCGGCGCCTCGATCATCGTCGGCATCACCTTCGCCCTGGCGCGCAACCTGCCCGGCTTGCTCGAAGTACTGGTGCTGTCCAAGCTGGACCTGGCACAAGGCAGCGCTTATGCCACGACCACCTTGCTGTCCTATGTGATCGCCGGCGTCGGTTTCGTCTCCACCTTGTCCACCCTCGGCGTGAGCTGGGACAAGTTGCAATGGCTGGTGGCGGCGCTGTCGGTGGGGTTGGGCTTTGGTATGCAGGAGATCTTCGCCAACTTTATCTCCGGCATCATGATCCTGTTCGAACGCCCGGTGCGCATCGGCGACACCATCACCATCGGCAACCTGTCGGGCACGGTGAGCAAGATCCGCATCCGCGCCACGACGATTACCGACTTCGACCGCAAGGACATCATTGTCCCGAACAAGACGTTTATCACCGGGCAACTGATCAACTGGTCACTGACCGACACCATCACCCGCGTGACACTGAAACTGGGCGTGGACTACGGCTCCGATCTGGATCTGGTGAAGGAATTGCTGCTCAAGGCCGCGCGTGAAAACACGCGCGTGCTGAAAGAACCCGAACCCCATGTGTACTTCCTCAACTTCGGCGAAAGCACCCTCGACCACGAACTGCGCATGCACGTGCGCGACCTGGGTGACCGCAACCCGGTGATCGACGAGGTGAACCGCTTTATCAACCGCGAGTTCAAGAACCACCACATCAACATCTCGTTCCGCCAGATGGAGGTCTACCTCAAGAACCTCCACGGCCAGGAATACAAACTGGTGGAAGTCGACGCACCGACCAAACCCGCCAACGACGGCGGCGTGCAAGAACCGCCGCCGAGCAAACTCGACTAAACGCCCTATCCCCAGCAGAATGCTCGGACATTCTGCTGGAGATGGCCGGTGAAAGCCCTCGACGAACTGACCTTCGACAACCGCTTCGCACGCCTGGGCGACGCGTTCTCAACCCACGTACTGCCTGAGCCCCTCGACGCGCCGCGCCTTGTGGTGGCGAGCGACGCCGCCATGGCCTTGCTCGACCTCGACCCGGCCGTGGCCGAAACGCCGGTATTTGCCGAGCTGTTTGGCGGGCACAAACTGTGGGCCGAAGCAGAACCGCGGGCAATGGTCTATTCCGGGCACCAGTTCGGCGGCTATACCCCGCAACTGGGCGATGGCCGCGGGTTGTTGCTGGGTGAGGTGTACAACCAGGCCGGCGAGCATTGGGACTTGCACCTCAAGGGCGCCGGGATGACGCCGTATTCGCGCATGGGCGATGGGCGTGCGGTGCTGCGCTCTTCGATTCGTGAGTTTCTCGCTTCCGAAGCCCTGCATGCCTTGGGTATTCCCAGCAGCCGCGCCCTCTGCGTGATTGGCTCCGACACGCCGGTATGGCGCGAGAAACAAGAACGCGGCGCCATGGTATTGCGCTTGGCTCACAGCCATATCCGCTTCGGGCATTTCGAATACTTCTACTACACCAAGAAGCCCGAGCAGCAGGCCGAATTGGCCGAGCACGTGTTGAATCTGCACTACCCCGAGTGCCGCGAACAGCCCGAACCGTACCTGGCGATGTTCCGCGAAATCGTCGAGCGCAATGCCGAAATGATCGCCAAATGGCAGGCCTATGGCTTCTGCCACGGCGTGATGAACACCGACAATATGTCGATCCTCGGCATCACCTTCGACTTCGGGCCGTTTGCGTTTCTGGATGATTTTGACGCGCACTTCATCTGCAACCATTCGGACCATGAAGGGCGCTACTCCTTCAGCAACCAAGTGCCGATCGGGCAGTGGAACCTGAGCGCGCTGGCCCAGGCGCTGACGCCGTTTATCAGTGTGGATGCCTTAAAAGAAGCCCTTGGGCTGTATCTGCCGCTGTATCAGGCGCACTACCTGGACCTGATGCGTCGACGCTTGGGGCTCACCACGGCTGAAGACGCTGACCAGCCACTGGTGGAACGCTTGCTGAAACTGATGCAGAACAGCGGCGTGGACTACACGCTGTTCTTCCGCCGTCTGGGTGATGAGTCTGCGGCACTGGCCGTGGCGCGCTTGCGCGATGACTTTGTCGACCTGGCCGGGTTTGATGCCTGGGCTGATCAATACAAGGCTCGCGTCGCACGGGATGGCGATTACAGCGAGGCACAGCGCCGTGAACGCATGCACGCAGTTAACCCGCTGTACATCCTGCGCAACTATCTGGCGCAAAACGCCATCGCGGCTGCCGAGTCAGGCGACTACAGCGAAGCGCGGCGGCTGCATGAGGTGCTTTCCAAACCGTTTGAAGAACAGCCTGGGATGGAGCAATACGCCCAGCGGCCACCGGACTGGGGCAAGCATTTGGAGATTAGTTGCTCGTCGTAAGATGATCGTTCCCACGCTCCGCGTGGGAATGCCGCCTGGGACGCTCCGCGTCCCGCCTTTTGCAGTGCATCTGCGCACGGGTGACGCGGAGCGTCACGGGATGCATTACCACGCGGAGCGTGGGAACGATCAGTGTTTCATCCTTTTCGCCTGGTCTTGATAAACCTCATTGCCGGCTCCAAATTAAACCCATTGGCCACGCCCTAGGAGCCCACCATGTCCGAACCTCTTGTAATCCCCTGCCCGCATTGCAACGGCCTCAACCGCATCCCTGGCGAACGCCTGGGTGATGCGCCTAAATGCGGGCGCTGCAAGCAGCCTGTGTTGCTGAACAAGCCTTTCGAGCTGAAGCAAGGCGACTACGCCAGCCAGATCAAGGGTGACCTGCCGTTGTTGGTGGATGTGTGGGCCGAGTGGTGTGGGCCGTGCAAATCGTTTGCGCCGGTGTTTGAGCAGGCGGCTGGGCAGTTGGAGGGTAAATGTCGGTTGGCCAAGCTTGATAGTGAGGCTAATCAGCAACTTTCCGCGCAGTTGGGAATTCGCTCGATTCCGAGTTTGATTCTGTTCAAGAACGGCCGTGAAGTGGCACGCCAGAGTGGCGCGTTTCCGTTGCCGCAGTTGATGAGTTGGTTGCGTAGCCAAGGGGTGTAAACCAGTCCCTCAAGCAACGGGGTCAACTGTGGGAGCTGGCTTGCCTGCGATGGCATCACCTCGGTCTGACTGATAGACCGAGTTGCCTGCATCGCAGGCAAGCCAGCTCCCACATTGACCGCGTTTTAAGCTCGGGCTACGGGGGTTTCGTGGTCCATCATCTGGCCGACCAGCATTACGCCGAGTTCGCTTAATTGATGGATGGCCAGGGCCACGTCGCGGTGCTCGCCGGTGAGGTCGTTGGAGAGCTTGAGTAACAGGGTACGGACGGAAGAGAAGGTTTCGTAGCTGTTGAGTACGAGGGTTTCGGTAGGGAGGTTGGGTGCAACGGAATAAAGGTTAACCATGGAACGTCTCCGGGTAGGAGCCGCAACCAGCCGCTACTAAACGGAGGGTGGCAGCTGTACGCAGGTTAGTAGACCGGGGAGACTCACCGGCGCGCTCGAAAGCGCCCTCCGTACAGCCACCATCAAATACAGGGCAGTCCTGATCAATGATTTGCTGTACGTCTCACCACGGGCTACTAAACCCGATCACTGAACATTCAGCGACCGGCCAACCTTAGAGACGCCCATCCAGACGCACAAGCCGGGCGATTCTGGCTTAGCTGTAGGCAACGATACAACCCACAACCCCATTTGCCAGACCCTTCCTACAGCCTTCGTAGGAACAATCCAAATCCCCCTGCTGAAACACAAAAACAAATGTGGGAGCTGGCTTGCCTGCGATGGCATCACCTCGGTCTAACTGATAGACCGAGTTGTCAGCATCGCAGGCAAGCCAGCTCCCACAGGGGATTTGTGTTGCTATTGGGATCAGGCATTTTCCAGCAAGTTATGCAGCTCCACGAACTGCAACGTCAGCTTGTGCCGTGGGTCCAGGTGGATCAGCGGCTTGCTCTCCTGGTGCGACTCGCGCATGCGCACCGAGCTGGCCAGGTACACCGGCAGTACCGGCAAACCTTCGGCAATCAACTCATCCAGCATCTGCTGCGGCAGGCTCGCACGGGCCTGGAACTGGTTGACCACGATGCCTTCCACTTCGAGGCCTTCGTTGTGGTCTTCCTTCAATTCTTCGATTTCACGCAACAGACCATACAACGCCTGACGCGAGAAGCTGTCGCAATCAAACGGGATCAGTACACGATCAGCGGCAATCAACGCCGAAACCGCATAAAAATTCAGTGCCGGCGGCGTATCCAGGTAAATCCGGTCGTAATCTTCGCTCAACTCATCCAGCAGCTTTCGCAGCTTGTTGATCTTGTGTTTGGCCTCAAGCTTGGGCTGCAGGTCCGCAAGCTCGGCAGTCGCAGTGATCACGTGCAGGTTGTCGAACGGCGTTTCGTAGATATCCACCTGATTTTTCTTCGAAAACGGCCCGGAAGACAGGGTTTGCTTGAAGAAGTCGGCGATGCCCATCGGGATATCGTCGCCGGTCAGCCCTGTGAGGTACTGAGTTGAGTTCGCTTGTGCATCGAGGTCCACCAACAGGGTCCGATAGCCTTCACTGGCGCTCACCGCCGCCAGGTTGCAGGCAATGCTGGACTTGCCAACGCCGCCTTTTTGATTGAACACCACACGCCGCATGGAAAAAACCTCCGTGTATCAATGAATGTCCGAGTGTAGAGGGCAAAAGCGCCTGTTAGCTACCTCGTTCATCCATGCACTGGCGCATCACCCGGTGAACAAAAGGAAGACTCCTACAATCCGCACGCGGCACGGGTAAAGGACAATCTGTAAATCTTTTCCGGCAAATTGTATTCATCCGTGAACAATTCTTTACCAAAGTTTGCTAGAACCCCACGGCACCGGGATAATGCGCGCCATTCGGCCATTGTTCCCTGTCCCGGTATTCGGGGCCAACGGCTGCACATGGAAGCCCGCAGGGGCGGGATAACTTCTCAGTGATCACTTTCAATATCGACCAATGGCGCGCCTGGGCTCCGGGCCTTGAGACTGCGCAGGACTGGCGCGCCTGGTGCCAGGCTCCGGTGTTAGTGCCGGCCAGCGATGCGTCACCCGATGTGTCGTTCCTGCCCGCCATGCAGCGCCGCCGCCTGAGCCGGCTGGCGCGCATGGCGTTCAGCGTGGGCTGGCCGTTGGCCGAGGGCCGGCAAGACCTGCCGCTGGTGTTTGTTTCCCGGCACGGCGAAACCCCGCGCACCCTCGATATACTCAGCGACCTGGCCAACGACGAACCGCTGTCGCCCACCCAGTTCAGCCTGTCGGTGCATAACGCGGTGATTGGCCTGTGGTCGATCCTGCGCAATGAGACCTGCGAAATGACCGCCCTCGCCGCCGCTGGCGATGGCCTGGAACACGGCATGCTCGAAGCCGCCGCGCTGCTCAACGAAGGCGCCCCGGCGGTGTTGCTGGTGATCACCGAAGAACAACCGCCTGCGGCTTACGCCGACTGGATCCATGATGTGCCCTTCCCTTATGCCCTCGGCCTGCTGCTGACCCCGGGCGACGAGTGGCAACTGGAACTAAACAGCGGCGCTGTCCAACTCAGTCAAACCCAGTGGCCCCACGCCCTGAACCTGCTGCGCACCCTGCTTACCGAGCAGGCCACCTGCCAACATGCCTGGAAGAACCGTGTATGGAACTGGCAACGCAAGCCCTGACCGACAAGCCACGGGACGCCTATTACTGGCGCCTGTTCGCCACCGCCGCGAGCTTCTTCTGCTTCGGTGTCGGCGGGCTGTGCCTGCGTTTGCTGGTGTTCCCGCTGCTCAGTTGCCTGCCAGGCAGTGCCGCTAAACACCAGCGCCGCGCCCGCCACACCATCAGCAAGCTGTTCTGGCTGTTTATCCGCATGATGCAACGCGCCGGTGTGCTGACCTATAGCGTTGAAGGCGCAGAAAACCTCGGGCGCCCCGGCCAGATGATCATCGCCAACCACCCGTCGCTGATCGACGTGGTGTTTTTGATCGGCCTGATGCGCCAGACCAACTGCGTGGTCAAGCAGAGCCTGTTCCAGAACCCGTTCACCCGTGGGCCGGTGCGCGACGCCGGTTACATCAGCAATGACGGCAGCGCCGATATGCTCGATGCCGCGGCCGATGCGCTGCGCGATGGCCAGACGCTGATCATCTTTCCCGAGGGCACGCGCACCACGCCCGGCGTAGCACCGGCCTTTCATCGCGGCGGCGCGGCCATTGCGCTGCGCGGTGCGACAATCATCACCCCGGTGGTGATCAAGGTCAGCCCCACCACCCTGACCAAGGCCGAACCCTGGTATCGCATTCCCAAACGCCGTTTTCACTTCAGTTTGCGCGTAGGTGCCGATATAGACCCACAGGCGTTTGCCACACTGGGACCTGCGCCCCAGGCTTCACGCAAGCTCAACGATTACCTGCATCACTATTTCATTAAGGAGCTCGCCGAAGATGAGCAACCAACACAGCCTTGAGCACGACATAAAGGCGCTGATCATCGAGGCCCTGGGCCTGGAAGACATCAGCCCCGACGACATTGGCAGCGACCAGACCCTGTTCGGCGAAGGCCTGGGCCTGGATTCGGTGGACGCCCTGGAGTTGGGCCTGGCGATCCAGAAAAAGTACGGCATCAAGATCGATGCCGACGCCAAAGACACGCGCAATCACTTCACCAACGTGGCCAGCCTTGCGGCATTCGTCACGGCTAAAAAGGCAGCTTGAGACCGGACCATGCAAACTCGTGACGATATTTTCAACACCCTGCGCGATGCCTTGGTGGAACTGTTTGAACTGCCGCCTGAGCGCGTCACCCTCGACGCCAACCTGTATCAGGACCTGGAAATCGACAGCATCGATGCCGTGGACCTGATCGACCATATCAAGCGCCAGACCGGCAAGAAGATCGCCGCCGAAGAGTTCAAGGCGGTGCGCACTGTCAACGACGTGGTTGAGGCGGTGTACCGTCTGGTCCAGCCTGCCGCATGAGCCGGCTGATCGGCCTTGGCCTGTTGCTGGCGGGGCTGCTGTACCCTTTTGCGGTGTATTACGGCACCGAGCACTTCGCGCCGTGGCAATTCGGTTTGCTGCTGGGCAGCCTGTGGCTGTTGCGTGCGCTGACCGGCGCACGGCGCCCCGGCAGCCGCTGGATGGCCGTGGCGGTGATCGTGTTCTGCCTGCTGTTGGCCTGGTTCGACAACCCGCAGTTGCTGCGCTGGTACCCGAGCCTGGTCAGCGCGTTCATGCTGGCGCTGTTCGGCATGAGCCTCAAATACGGGCCGCCGATGGTCGAGCGTCTTGCACGCATGACCGACCCGCAGCTGCCGCCCAAAGCAATTGTGTACACGCGCCAGGTCACCGTGGTGTGGAGTGTGTTTTTTCTGTGTAATGGCTTGCTCGCCGCCGCCCTCACGCTGTGGGCGCCACTGAGCTGGTGGACGTTGTACAACGGCCTCATCGCCTACGGGCTGATGGGGCTGCTGTTTGCCGTGGAATGGCTGGTACGACAAAGGGTTCGAGGCCGCGTATGAATGGGTTGAAACTTGAGCACTTGCTGCTTGAGGCGCTGGAACAACGTTCGGTCACCACCGAACCTGCGATGAATCACGTCCAACTCTGCGAGCAGGCCCTGAGCCTCGCGGCGGGCCTGCAGGCGCGCGGCATCCAGCGCTTGGCGGTGCACCTGGAAGACGCAGGCGTGCTGGCCGTTGCCCTGCTGGGCGCCTGGCGTGCCGGGGTCAGTGTGCTGCTGCCTGCCGACTTGCAGCCCCAGACCCGCCAACGCTGGGACGACAGCGTGGACGCCTGGCTCGTAGAGGCAGCCGACCTTGACGCGTTGTATCAGGCGCCATTGAGCCCTGCCGCGCTCGACCTCGACGCCTGCCAATTGAGCCTGTGCACCTCCGGCTCCAGCGGCGAACCCAAGCGCATCGACAAGACCCTGCGCCAACTGGCCAACGAAGTGGCGGCGCTGGAAGCGCTGTGGGGCGCAGGCCTCAAAGACGCCTGCATCATCGGCAGCGTGGCCACCCAACATATCTATGGTTTGCTGTTCCGGGTGTTGTGGCCGCTGTGCGCCGGCCGCACCTTTGTGCGCAAACAACTGGCCTTCCCTGAAGACATGCAGCGCGCCAGCCGCGAACATGCGCAATTTGCCTGGGTCGCCAGCCCCGCACTGCTCAAGCGCATGGGCGATAACCTCGACTGGCCCGCACTGAGTAAAGTGTCGCGAGTGTTCTCCTCCGGCGGCGCGCTGCCAGTGGAAGCCGCCGGCAGCCTGTACGACCGCTTGCAGCAATGGCCGACGGAAATCCTCGGCAGCTCGGAAACCGGCGGTATCGCCTGGCGCCAGGGCGCACAGCCGTGGCAGCCATTTGCCGATGTGGAACTGAGCCAGGATGCCGACGGCGCCCTGCGCATTGCCTCGCCGTACCTGCCGGCCGGGCATATCGAACAAACCGCCGACGCGGCGCGCATTCATTCCGATGGCCGCTTCGAGCTGCTCGGGCGCCTGGACCGCATCGTCAAACTGGAAGAAAAACGCATCTCCCTGCCCATGCTCGAACAGGCACTGCTGACCCACGCCTGGGTCGCTGAAACCCGCCTGGGCGTGGTGCAGGAAAATCGCGCTTCACTTGGCGCGCTGGTGGTGCTGAGCGCCGAGGGCCTGCATGCGCTGCGCAACCAGGGGCGACGCAGCGTCACCCAAACCCTGCGCGAGCATTTAAGCCAACATTGCGAAGCCCTGGCCCTGCCACGTCGCTGGCGTTTGCTGCGCCAGCTGCCGCTGAACAGCCAAGGCAAACTGCCCCAGGCTGACGCCGAGGCATTGCTGCTGGCACCACGCCCAAAAGCACCCGAAGTGCTGGAACAGGTCGAAGCCAACGGCGAATGGACTGTGCAACTGAGCATCCCACCGGACCTGGCCTACTTCAGCGGCCATTTCCCGGTCACGCCGGTGCTGCCCGGCGTGGTGCAGGTGGAATGGGCCTTCAACCTCGGCCAGCAACTGCTCGATTTACCCGCGACCTTTGCCGGGATGGAAGTGCTCAAGTTCCAGCAACTGGTGCGCCCTGGTGATCAGGTTGAACTGCACCTGCGCTTCGACCCGGAGCGCGGCAGGCTGTACTTCGCGTACCGCAACGGCGATGCGGCCTGCTCCAGCGGCCGGATTCAATTGGTGGCTGCGCATGCATAGTCCCAATGAGCGCTGCGCGCTCAATCGCGGGCAAGCCCGCTCCCACACTTTGACATGTGAGCACATTCAAAGGTGGGAGCTGGCTTGCCTGCGATGCAGGCAACTCGGTCTCTCAGGAGACCCCGCCCATGCATAACCCCTGCGCCCTCATCCCGGTGTACAACCACGAAGCCGCCGTGCCCGCCGTGGTTCACAGCCTGTTGAACAGCGGCCTGCCGTGCCTGCTGGTCGATGACGGCAGCAGCCCGGCGTGCGCGGCGGTATTGGCGCAACTGGCAACGCTCGATCACGTCACCTTGCTGACCCTGCCAAACAACCAAGGCAAAGGCGGCGCGGTCATGGCCGGTTTTCGCGAAGCCGCGCGCCTGGGCTACACCCACGCGCTGCAGGTAGACGCCGACGGCCAGCACGACCTGCGCGAAGTCGACAGCTTCCTCGACGCCTCGCGCACGCACCCAAATGCGGTGATCTGCGGCTACCCCGAATACGACGACAGCGTGCCCAAAGGTCGCCTTTACGCGCGCTACCTGACCCACGTGTGGGTGTGGATCAACACCCTGTCGCTGCAGATTCGCGACTCGATGTGCGGTTTTCGCGTGTACCCGCTGGCGCCGACGCTGGCCTTGATGGATTCGGCGTACATCGGCACGCGCATGGATTTCGACTCCGACATCCTGGTACGCCTGGCCTGGCGCAACCAGCCGATGCGCTGGCTGCCGACCCAAGTGCATTACCCTACCGATGGCGTGTCACACTTCCGCCTGTTCCGCGACAACGTGCGCATCAGCGCCATGCACACCAGGCTGTTCTTCGGCATGCTGGTACGCGCACCGATGATAGTGTGGCGACGGTGGCAGGCATGAGCGACAGCACCAAACACTGGGCCGACCGCGAAGAGCGCGGCAGCTTCTGGCTGATGAAACTCACCGCGTTCGCGGCCAAAGTGCTGGGCCGCCGCCTGTTGAGCCCGGTGCTGTACGGCATCGTTTTGTACTTTTTCCTGTTCGGGCGCACGGCGCGCCAAAGTGCCTGGCAATACCAGCAGCGCCTGGCCGACTGGAGCGGGCGCGCTGCGTTGCGGCCCAGCCATAAAAGCGTGTTCGCGCAGTTCATGGCCTTCGCCGACTCCTTGCTCGACAAGCTCGACGTGTGGAACGGCAAGCTGCGCATCGAACAGATCGAAATCAACGACCCGGCGCAATTGCGCGGGCAGTTACGCGGCGAGCGCGGCCAGATGCTGGTGGGCGCGCACTTGGGCAACCTGGAGGTGTGCCGCGCACTCGCAGAGATTGGCGAACAAGTCACCATGAACGTGTTGGTGCACACCAAGCACGCCGAACAATTCAACCGCCTGCTGGGCGAGGCCGGGGCCACGCACTTGCGCCTGATCCAGGTCAGCGAGCTGGACCCGGCGACCATGCTGCTGCTCAGCCAGCGCCTGGACGAGGGCGAGTGGCTGGCGATTGCCGGTGACCGCGTGCCCCTACACGGCGGGCGCAAGGTGCGCGTGGACTTTCTCGGGCATGCCGCCGCGTTCCCCCAAGGCCCGTGGCTGCTGGCCGGCCTGCTTAAATGCCCGGTCAACCTGCTGATGTGCCTTAAGCACAATGGCCGCTACCGCCTGACCATTGAGCCGTTCGCCGCATTGATCGAATGGAAGCGCAGCACCCGCGAACACGTCATCGCCCAGTGGACCGCCCGCTACGCCGCACGCCTGGGCGAGTTTTGCCTGGAGGCGCCCCAACAATGGTTCAACTTTTACCCTTTCTGGAAGACCGATGACCCCGCATCTTGAGCCGGTAATTTTTGGCGAACGCCACCTGCCAATCGAAGACGTGCTGGCCCTGGCCAACCGTCAGGCGCCCACGCACTTGCAAGATGACGCAGCCTATCGCCAGCGCATCGCCAAGGGCGCGCAGTTCCTCGACTCGCTGCTGGACAAGGAAGGCGTGATCTATGGCGTGACTACCGGCTACGGCGATTCATGCGTGGTGGCGGTGCCGTTGCAGCACGTCGAGGCGTTGCCGCGTCACCTCTACACCTTCCACGGTTGCGGCCTGGGCAAGTTGCTCGACGCACAGGCCACCCGCGCCGTACTCGCCGCACGCTTGCAGTCGCTGTGCCACGGCGTGTCCGGCGTGCGTGTGGAGTTGCTGGAGCGCCTGCATGCGTTCCTCGAACACGACGTGCTGCCGCTGATTCCGGAAGAAGGTTCAGTGGGCGCCAGCGGTGATCTGACGCCGCTGTCCTACGTGGCGGCGACCCTGTCCGGTGAGCGCGAAGTGCTGTTCCGTGGCGAACGCCGCCAGGCTGCTGACGTACACCGCGAACTGGGTTGGGAGCCGCTGGTATTGCGCCCCAAAGAAGCCCTGGCCTTGATGAACGGCACCGCCGTGATGACCGGCCTTGCCTGCCTGGCCTTCGCCCGCGCCGACTACCTGCTGCAACTGGCCACGCGCATCACCGCATTGAACGTGGTAGCGCTGCAAGGCAACCCGGAACACTTCGACGAGCGCCTGTTCGCCGCCAAGCCGCACCCGGGGCAGATGCAAGTGGCCGCCTGGCTGCGCAAGGACCTGGCGATCGATGCGCCGACTGCGCCGCTGCATCGTCTGCAGGATCGCTACTCGCTGCGCTGCGCGCCCCATGTGCTGGGCGTGCTGGCCGACAGCCTGAACTGGCTGCGCTCGTTCATTGAAATCGAGCTGAACAGCGCCAACGACAACCCGATCATCGACGCCGAAGCAGAGCGCGTGCTGCACGGCGGGCACTTCTACGGCGGGCATATCGCCTTTGCCATGGACAGCCTCAAGACCCTGGTGGCTAACGTCGCCGACCTGCTCGACCGTCAGCTCGCGCTGCTGGTGGATGTGCGTTACAACCACGGCCTGCCGAGCAACCTGTCCGGCGCGCCGGCCGACCGCGCGATGATCAACCACGGCTTCAAGGCCGTGCAGATCGGTACCAGCGCCTGGACCGCCGAAGCGCTGAAAAACACCATGCCGGCCAGCGTGTTCTCGCGTTCCACCGAATGCCACAACCAGGACAAGGTGAGCATGGGCACCATCGCCGCCCGCGACGCAATCCGCGTGCTGGAGCTGACCGAACAGGTCGCCGCCGCCACCTTGCTCGCCGCCAACCAGGGCGTGTGGCTGCGCGCCCAGGCTGAAGACGCGCGCCCACTGCCACCGGCCTTGGCGGCCATGCATGAAGCGCTGGCAAAAGACTTCCCGCCGGTGATCGAAGACCGCGCATTGGAAGGCGAACTGCGCCTGTGCCTCAAACGTATCGCCGAGCAACACTGGAGGCTGCATGCGTAGCCAGGGCGTGTTGCATTGCGACACGCAAATCCTCGTGCCGTTTTTTGATGTCGACACCATGAACGTGGTGTGGCACGGGCATTACGTGAAGTACCTGGAAGTGGCGCGCTGCGCGTTGCTGGACAAGCTCGGCCACAACTACACGGCGATGCTCGAATCCGGCTACGCCTGGCCGGTGATCGACATGCAACTGCGCTATGTACGCGGCGCGACCTTTGGCCAAACGATCAATGTGCGCGCCAGCCTGGTGGAGTGGGAGAACCGTTTGAAGGTGAACTACCTGATCACCGACCTGGCCAGCGGCGAGCGCCTGACCCGCGCCAGCACCGTGCAAGTGGCGGTGGAAATCGCCAGCCGCGAGATGCAACTGGCCTCGCCCGCAGTCTTTACCAACGCAGTAGAAAGGGCCTTGAAATGAGATCCAATGTGGGAGCGGCGGTGCGACGATTCGACTTGCCCGCGATGGTCGTCAACGATAACGCGCTTCGCCTGATACTACGCGGCGCCCTCGGGTTCATCGCGGGCAAGCCCGCTCCCACAGGGATTGTGCTAATCCTGTTGTTGTGTATTCCAGGCCTGGCCCACGCCTTCGACCTGCAGCAGCTAAGCGACCAACTGGCCAAACCCGCCGTAATCCACGGCAGCTTCATCCAGGAAAAACACCTGCGCGCCCTGCCCCAGCCACTGGTCAGCAAAGGCACGTTCGTACTCGCCAAAGACCACGGCCTGCTGTGGCTGTTGAAAACCCCGCTGCAACAGGACTACCGCATCAGCGCCCAAGGCATCGCTCGGCGTGACGCCAATGGCTGGCAATTGCTGCCGAACAAGAGCGCCGGTGCCGAGCAGAATCGCCTGTTCCTTGCCGTACTCCAAGGCGACAGCAGTGGCTTGCAGCGCGATTTCGAGTTACAGCTGCAAGGCGAAGCCCAACAGTGGAAGCTGACGCTGGTCCCACGCTCGCTGCTGCTCAAGCAGGTATTCACCCAGATCAATATCGACGGCGGCGAGCTGGTGCAAACCATCGAACTGCTCGAAACCCAGGGCGACAGCACCGTGCTGCGCATGCAGGACAGCACTGCCGGCCAACCGTTGAGCGAATCGGAGCAACACGACTTTGCCCAGTGAGCGCTGGCTGCCACGCCTGTTCCTGATCCTGCTGGTGGCGGTGTTGGCGCTGGCCGGCTGGCAGTGGCGCCATGGCGCGCCATTGTCGGCCAACCTGATGGAACTGGTGCCGGGCAGCACGCCGGATGCGCTGGAACTCAAGGCAGAACAGCGTATGCAGGAACCGCTGAACCGCGAAATGCTGGTGTTGGTGGGGCATGCCGATCGGCAAAAAGCCGTAGCAGTGGCGCAGCAAATGGGCGAACGCTGGCAGGCCAGCGGCCTGTTTGAAAAAGTGCAGTGGAACCTGCAAGCCGACTTGCCCGCCCTGCGTGAACAATTGCTGCGCGGTCGGCTGGCGATGCTCTCGGCCAAGGACCGCGAGCAACTGATCGAGCACCCAGACGCGTTCATTCAGCAGCGCGTGCAAGCGCTGTTCGACCCGTTTACCGGGTTCAGCCTGGTGCCGAGCCAGGACGACTGGCTGGGCCTTACCGGGCGCATCCAGAACAGCCAGCCGCAGCACGGCTCAGTGCAGCTCGATATCGGCAGCGGCGCCTTGATTGCCGATGCCGACGGCAAAAGCTGGGTGCTGCTGCGTGCGCGCACCACCGGCAATGCCTTTGATATGAAACTGCCGCTGCAAGTGGCGGACCTGCTCCAGGCCAGTCGCGAACAGGCCAGCGAGCAAGGCGCGCAATTGCTCGCTGCCAGCGGCCTGCTTTACGCCGCCAACGGGCAGCAACAGGCCACGCGGGAAATCACCTGGGTCGGTGGTGGCGCCACGCTGGGCATCCTGTTGTTGCTGTTGCTGGCGTTTCGGCGCTGGCGGGTGCTGCTGGCGTTTGTGCCGGTGCTGGTGGGTATGCTGTTTGGCGCGGTGGCCTGTGTGGCGCTGTTCGGCCATATGCATGTGATGACCCTGGTGCTGGGCTCCAGCCTGATCGGCGTGGCGGTGGATTACCCGCTGCACTACCTGTCCAAAAGCTGGAGCCTGCAACCGTGGCGCAGCTGGCCGGCCTTGCGCCTGACCCTGCCGGGGCTGAGCCTGAGCCTGGCGACCAGTTGCATTGGCTACCTGGCGCTGGCCTGGACGCCATTCCCGGCGCTGACGCAAATCGCGGTGTTCTCCGCTGCCGGTTTAGTCGGTGCTTACCTGTCGGCGGTGTGCCTGCTGCCCGCGCTGCTCAAGGGCGTGGAACTGCGCCCGGCACAGTGGCCGCTGCGGGTTGCCGAATGCCTGTGGCTATTGCGCGCCGCGTTGCTCAAGCGCGTGCCAAGCCCTGTGCTGCTGGCGCTGTTGCTGCTGTTTTGCGCGGGCGGCCTGTGGCACCTGAACAGTAAAAACGATATCCGCCAATGGATCGGTGCCCCGCCACAATTGCTGCAAGAAGCCCAGTCCGTGGCGCGCATCACCGGCTTCCAGCCCACCAGCCAGTTTTTCCTGGTGCGCGCCGACAACCAGCAGCAGTTGCTGGAACGCCAGGCCGCCCTGGGCGAACGCCTGGATCAGTTGGTGAACATGGGCAAGCTGCAAGGCTACCTGGCGCTCAACCAGCTGGTGAGCCTGCCAGCTGAGCAGCAACAATTGCGCGCTGCGCTGAACAACCTCGCGCCGCACTGGCAGCCGCTGCTGGACCTGGGCGTGCCTGCCAGCGCGCTGCAAGCCGAAGTCACGCAACTGCAAGCGCTGCCCACCGAAGACATCGACGCCGCACTGGTTGGGCCATTGGCTGAGCCTTGGCGCACCTTGTGGCTGGGGCCAGTGGACGGCGGCGTGGCGGCGATGGTCAGCCTGCAAGGCCTGAACAACCCGGCGCTGTTGCGTGTGCAAGCGCTGGACTTACCCGGCGTGCAACTGGTTGACCGGCTGGGTGATTTGAACCGAGTGTTTGCCGACACGCAGATCAGCGCGGCTGAGTTGAAGCTGATGTCGTGTGTGCTGATCGTGCTGTTATTGATTATGCCGTTCGGTGTTGGCGGTGCCCTGCGCATCGTCGCCCTGCCACTGCTCGCGGCGCTGTGCAGCCTCGCCAGCCTCGGTTGGCTGGGCCAGCCGCTGACCTTGTTCAGCCTGTTCGGCCTGCTGTTGGTCACCGCCATCAGCGTCGACTATGCGATCTTGATGCGCGAGCAGATCGGCGGCGCGGCCGTGAGTCTTTTAGGTACGCTGCTGGCAGCACTGACGACCTGGTTGTCGTTTGGCCTGCTGGCGGTGTCGAGTACACCCGCCGTGAGCAATTTCGGCCTGTCGGTCAGCCTCGGCCTGGCGTTCAGCTTTATGCTGGCGCCTTGGGCCGGGCATCAGAAGCACGCCTTATGAATGTGTTAATCGCCAAAGTGGCAAGGAGCCCTCGTGCCCACAGTTGAAATGGAACGTCGCCAGGTGGTGGTGATTGGTGCCGGGCCATCCGGCGCTATCGCCGCCGCGCTGTTAAAGCGCAACGGGCATGATGTATTGATTATCGAGCGCGAGCATTTTCCGCGCTTCTCGATTGGCGAAAGCCTGCTGTCGCACTGCATCGACTTTATCGAAGAGGCCGGCATGCTCGACGCCGTACAGGCCGCGGGTTTCCAGGTAAAAACCGGCGCGGCGTTCGCCTGGGGCGAGCGCTACAGTGCGTTTGATTTCGGTGACACCTTCAGCAACGGCAAGCCCACCACCTTCCAGGTGCAGCGCGGCGAGTTCGACAAGTTGCTGGCTGATCAAGCGGCGCTGCAAGGCGTAGATATTCGCTATGGCGAAAGCATCGTCGGTGTGGATTTCGCCGGTGAAAGCCGCTACCTGCACGTGCGTCGCCAGAATGGCAGCGAGTATCACCTCAAGGCCAAGTTCGTGCTCGATGCCAGCGGCTACGGCCGCGTGCTGTCGCGCCTGCTGGACCTGGAAGCACCGTCGAATTTCCCGGTGCGCCAGGCGGTGTTTACCCACGTTGAAGATCACATCACACACCCAGGTTTTGATCGCAGCAAAATCCTCGTCACCACTCACCCGACCCAACGCGATATCTGGTTCTGGACCATCCCGTTCAGCCATGGCCGCTGCTCGGTAGGCGTTGTGGCGGCAAAAGAACATTTCGACGGCCGCGACAGCGACCTCGACGCCTGCCTGCGCGGTTTCATCGCTGAAACGCCAAGCCTGGCGGGCGTGCTGCAAAACGCCGTGTGGGATACGCCCGCGCGTACCCTCGCCGGCTATTCGGCCAACGTCAAAAACCTGCACGGCCCGGGCTTTGCGCTGCTGGGCAATGCGGCGGAATTTCTCGACCCGGTGTTCTCTTCCGGCGTGACCATCGCCATGCGTTCGGCGAGCATGGCCGCAGCGCTGTTACATCGCCAACTCAAGGGCGAAACCGTCGACTGGCAAACCGAGTTCGCCGAGCCGCTGAAACGCGGGGTCGACACCTTCCGTTGCTATGTCGAAGGCTGGTATGCAGGCACCTTCCAGGACGTGATTTTTCACCCAGGCAGCTCGCCGGAGATTCGCCGGATGATCAGTTCGATCCTCGCCGGTTACGCCTGGGATGAGCGCAACCCGTTTGTCAGCGAGCCCAAACGGCGGCTGCGGATGTTGTCGGAAATTTGTGCGGGTGAGCCGGTATGAGTAGCCAATACCTGAGTAAAAACTACGTCGAAGAAACCAAATTCGGCTTCTGGTTCCTGCGCAGCCACACTTGGCAGCACCATGTATTGCGCGTGGCGATCAACGACCTGCGCGGCCTGTTCACCGACCCGCTGCCCGTGGCGCCGGTGCTGCTGGACGCCGGTTGCGGCCAGGGCAAGTCGTTCCAGTATTTGCAGCAGGTGTTCGCGCCACAGCGCTTGATCGGCCTGGATGCCGACCCGCACAGCCTTGAGCTGAGCCAGGCGGAAGCCAAGCGCCAAGGCTTGGCCATTGAGCTGATCGGCAGCGACTGCGCCACGCTGCAGGTGCCGGACGCAAGCGTCGATATCCTGTTCTGCCACCAGACCTTCCACCATCTGGTTGAACAGCATCGCGCCTTGAAAGAGTTCTATCGCGTCCTTAAGCCGGGCGGCTATCTGCTGTTTGCCGAATCCACCGAAGCCTATATCGACACTTGGGTGATTCGCTGGCTGTTCCGCCACCCGATGCATGTGCAGAAAAGCGCTGAAGAATACCTGGAGATGCTGCGCGAGCAGGGTTTTGAGTTCGGCCCGCAGAACGTTTCGTACCCGTATTTGTGGTGGAGCCGCTCCAGCGATTTCGGCCTGCTGGAACGCTGGGGCCTGCGCAGCCCACCACCGGTTGGCCAGCGCGAAGAAACGCTGGTCAACTGCGTGGCGCGTAAACCTTTAGCGAGCGCCGAAACATGATTCGTATGCTGTTGATGGGTTGCCTGTTGCTGCTGAGCGCCTGCGTCAGCCAGCCGCCGCTGCCCGAAAAAACCCCGGCCCTGGCCTTGCCCATGCAACTGCACGTGCAGCGCCGCGCCGACGGCCAAACCCAGGATTGGCTGCTGGTGATCCAGCGCGAAGGTGCGGCCATTCGCTGGTCGATGATGGACCCGTTGGGTATTCCCCAGGCCCGGCAAAAGCTGATCAATGGCCAGTGGCAGGCCGACGGCTTGCTGCCGCCCAATCCGCAGGCGCGTGAACTGTTTGCGGCGCTGTTGTTTGCGCTGACCTCGGCCGATGACATACCCACGCTGTACCCGCGTGCCCAGGCGATGGACCTGACGCGCACGCTGCCGGGGCATTGGCAGATCGTCTATCAGTCCTCCGAGGTGTTCAGCGTGAACATGGCGGGCCAGCCGTTGAGCTACCGCATCACCCCACTGGGGGCGGCGCGATGACGGCTTACCTGAATGCCCTGGGCGTGATCTGCGCCCTGGGCCGCGGCCAGGCTGAAGTCAGCCGCAGCCTGTTTGCCGGCGATTGCTCCTGCATGCGCGCCGAAAGCGGTTGGGTGCCGGAGCGCGTGCTGCCGGTGGGCGGCGTGCGCAGCGAGCTGGTGGCAATCCCGGCTGAGCTACGCCCGCAGAGCAGCCGCAATAACCAGTTGCTGCTGGAAGCGGCCTTGCAGATTGAAAGCGAGCTGCGCCAGGCAATCCACACCTACGGCGCCTCGCGGGTTGGCATTGTGCTGGGCACCAGCACCTCGGGCATCGATGAAGCCAGTCGCGGCATCGCGCATTACCTGCGTGGGCAGCAGTTCCCGGGCGACTATGACTACCAGCAACAGGAACTCAGCGCACCGGCGAATTTTCTCGCTGACTGGCTACAGGTAAGCGGCCCGGCCTATGTGATTTCTACTGCCTGCACTTCCAGCGCCCGTGCGTTGATGAGTGCCCAGCGCCTGCTCGACCTGGGTGTGTGTGATGCGGTGATCTGCGGCGGTGTCGACAGCCTGTGCAAGCTGACGCTGAACGGCTTTACCGCGCTGGAAGCGGTCGCCAGCGAACGCTGCAATCCGTTTTCGGTAAACCGTAACGGCATCAATATCGGTGAAGCAGCGGTGCTGTTTCTTATGACTAAAACGCCCGCGCGGATTGCCTTGCTCGGCAGTGGCGCCAGTTGCGATGCGCACCATATCTCCGCGCCCGAGCCCAGCGGCAAAGGTGCGTTTCAGGCGATGCGCAAGGCGCTGGCCAGCGCCAAACTTGAACCGGAACACATCGGTTACCTGAACCTGCACGGCACTGCCACCCAACACAACGACGCCATGGAAAGCCTGGCCGTCGCCAGCCTGTTTCCTCAAGGTGTAACGTGTTCGTCGACCAAGCCCATGAGCGGCCACACCCTCGGTGCCGCAGGCGCGCTGGAAGCGGCGTTCTGCTGGTTGAGCCTGATGCATGACCGTGTACCGCCGCATGTGTGGGACGGCCAAGCCGATCCGGCGCTGCCCGCGTTGCAGTGGGCGCAGGTCGGCGACACCTTGAAAAAACGCTGCCTGATGAGCAACTCGTTTGCCTTCGGCGGCAATAACGTCAGCCTGATAATCGCGGAGGCCCCATGATCGATTGGCCACTCGCCGAACTGCTGCCCCACGCGGGCGACATGATCCTGATCGACCAGGTGCTGTCGTTCGATGAAGAGCAGGTTCACACCCGCGCCACCGTCAAGCCAGCCGGCCTGTTCAACCGGCCGGACGGCAGCCTGCCGGCCTGGGTCGGCATCGAGCTGATGGCGCAAAGCGTCGCCGCCTATGCCGGTTGCCGCGCGCGCCAGAATGGCGAGGCAGTGGAACTGGGTTTCCTGCTCGGCACGCGCAAATTCGAATGCAACGTGGAACACTTCCCGGCCGGCGCCGAGCTGCGCATCCACGGCCTGCGCTCGCTGGAAGACGACAACGGTATGGGTGTGTTCGAATGCCACCTGACCGGTGACGGTATCCAGGCCAGCGCACGTTTGAACGTATTTCGACCGCCCCAGGCGGCCAATTATTTAGATGAATCGAAGGACTCAACGCCATGACTGAATCCGTACTGGTCACCGGCTCCAGCCGTGGCATCGGCCGCGCCATTGCCCTGCGCCTGGCCCAGGCCGGGCATGACATCGTGCTGCATTGCCGCAGTGGCCGCGCTGAAGCGGACGCGGTAAAGCTCGAGATCGAGGCGCTGGGCCGCAAGGCGCGGGTGCTGCAATTTGATGTGGCGGATCGTTTCAGCTGCAAGGAAATCCTTGAGGCCGACGTGGAGCAATATGGCGCCTATTACGGCGTGGTGCTCAACGCCGGCCTGACACGCGACGGTGCGTTCCCGGCCCTCTCCGAAGACGATTGGGATGTGGTGATGCGCACCAACCTGGATGGTTTCTACAACGTGCTGCACCCGGTGATGATGCCGATGATTCGTCGTCGCGCCGCTGGCCGTATCGTTTGTATCACGTCGGTTTCCGGTTTGATCGGCAACCGTGGCCAGGTCAACTACAGCGCCTCCAAAGCCGGTTTGATCGGCGCGGCCAAGGCGCTGGCTATTGAACTGGGCAAGCGCAAGATCACCGTCAATTGCGTCGCCCCAGGCTTGATCGACACGGCGATGCTGGATGAAAACGTGCCGGTCGAAGAACTGATGAAGATGATCCCGGCGCAACGCATGGGCACCCCGGAAGAAGTCGCCGGTGCGGTGAACTTCCTGATGTCGGCCGAGGCCGGCTATATAACGCGCCAAGTGCTGGCCGTGAATGGGGGCTTGTGCTGATGAAGCGCGTCGTCGTCACCGGCATGGCCGGCATGACCTCCCTGGGCAGCGATTGGGACACCATCGCCGCCAACTTTCGCGCCAACCGCAGCGGCATCCGGCGCATGGATGAGTGGGACCGTTTTACCGAATTGAACACGCGTCTGGCCGGGCCGATCGACGATTTCGTCGTGCCTGCGCACTGGACGCGCAAGCAACTGCGCAGCATGGGCCGCGTCTCTCGCCTGGCGGTGTGGGCGGCGGAACAGGCGTTGCAGGATGCCGGCTTGCTCGGCGACGAATCGATCAAGGACGGGCGCATGGGCGTGGCCTGTGGCTCATCCACCGGCAGCACCGATGAGATCAAGGCGTTCGGCAATATGCTGCTGAACTCAGTGGCCGAGGGGCTGAATGCCAACTCCTATGTGCGCATGATGCCGCACACCACAGCAGCGAATATCAGCATCTTCTTTGGCCTCACCGGGCGGCTGATCCCCACCTCCAGCGCCTGCACCAGCGGCAGCCAGGGCATTGGTTACGCCTACGAGGCGATCAAGTTCGGCCGCTTGCCGTTGATGCTTGCCGGCGGCGCCGAGGAATTGTGCCCCACCGAAGCCATGGTGTTCGACGCGCTCTACGCCACCAGCCTCAAAAACGACGCGCCGCAGACCAGCCCACGCCCTTACGACAGCGGCCGCGACGGCCTGGTGATCGGCGAAGGCGGCGGCATGCTGGTGCTCGAAGAACTGGAGCACGCCCTGGCGCGCGGTGCGCATATCCACGCCGAGTTGGTCGGCTTCGGCAGCAACGCCGACGGCCAGCACACCACGCGCCCGGAGCAGAAAACCATGCGCCGCGCCATGGAGCTGGCCCTGGAAGACGCAGGGCTTGAGCCATCCGCCATCGGCTACGTCAATGGCCACGGCACCGCCACCGATCAGGGCGACATCGCCGAGACGCTGGCCACCAGCAGCCTGTTCGGCAGCCGCATGCCGATCAGTTCGCAGAAGAGCTTTCTGGGCCACACTTTGGGCGCGTGCGGCGCACTGGAATCGTGGTTCAGCATCGAAATGATGAACCGCGACCAGTATGTGCATACCTTCAACCTGGATGCCGTCGACCCGCAATGCGGCGAGCTGGATTACCTGCAAGGTGGGTTTCGCGAGATGCACAACGACTACGTGATGAACAACAACTTTGCCTTTGGCGGCGTCAACACTTCGCTGATCTTTCGCCGCTGGTCCTGATTTTTTAATTGATTGGAGAAAACGGAATGTCTTCCTTGCTACGCGCCACCCTGATCACTCTGGCTTTGCTGACCACCGCCGGTTGCACCAACAAACCCGTGCTAAACACCCAGCACGATTTGCCGGTCACGGCCCAGCTCAGCGAAGAAAAAATCAAACAGGTGATCGTCGCGGCCCTGCAAAAACGCGAATGGACCGTGCAACGCCTGAGCCCGCAACTGGTGCAGGCCGAAATCACTGTGCGCAACCAATTCCACGCCGAAATCGATATCCGCTACACCCGCACCAGCTACGCCATCACCTACCGCGACAGCCGCGACCTGGGCTACAAGGACGGCAAGATCCATCGCAACTACAACCGCTGGGTGAGCATGCTGGATCGCGACATCATGGCGGGCTTGCAGAGTGCGGGTATCAATGGCGTGGAGGCCTTGAAGCAGAACTGAGGCTTTCGCATCCAAATGTGGGAGCTGGCTTGCCTGTGATGGGCATAGGTATCTACACAACTTTTAAAAGCACCCTATTTCTCCTGTGGCGAGCAGGCTTGTCCTGCGTTGGGCTGCGAAGCAGCCCCAAAAAACAGACGTTGAGTACTTTCAGCAAAATTGCAGTGCCTGTACTGGGGCCGCTTCGCAGCCCAACGCAGGACAAGCCTGCTCGCCACAATAGCCCACCTGCCACAGACTTCGTGTTAACCGGTTGTGTAGATACCTATGCTGCGATGGGATCACCTCAGTTTTTCTGATAAACCGAGGCGCCTGCATCGCAGGCAAGCCAGCTCCCACTTTTGACCGTGTTCGACTATAAGATCGCCTGGCGCGTCAGCAGCTCCACAAAGGCCTTGGCCATTGGCGTTTGCGCACCCTTGCGTTGCACCAGCCACACCGCCGTCACGGCCTCCCGATCGAGCAAGGTGCGATAGACCACGCCATCAATGCGGATGCGCTGGTAAGACGCCGGCAGCACCGACACCCCCAACCCCGCCGCCACCAGGCCGATGATGGTCATCGCCTCCCCGGCTTCCTGGGCGAAGTGCGGGCTGAAGCCGGCATCGCGGGCCAGGTTGAGCAGCTGAGCGTAGAGGCCGCTGCCGTAGGTGCGCGGGAAAAATACAAACGGCTCTTCGGCCAGTTGCGCCAGGTGCAGGCCGCGCTCGCTGCCGTCCACCAACGGATGGCCAGCGTTCAATACCGCAACCAACGGCTCGCGCATCAACTCGATTACGCTTAGAGAATCCGGCAACGGCAGCGGGCGCATCAGGCCCACCTGAATCGACTCATCCACCAGCGACTCGGCCACCTCGGTGCTGCTCATTTCCTGCAAATTCAGGTGCACCGCAGGGAAGGCTTTACGAAACGCAAAGATCGCCTGTGGAATGCTGGAGTTGAATGGCGCCGACGAGGTGAAGCCGATCTTCAGTTCGCCTAACTCCCCCAATTGCGCGCGGCGGGCAACGTCGGCGGCTTTATCCACCTGCGCCAACACCAAACGCGCCTCGTGCAGGAACAATCGGCCGGCCTCGCTCAGCTCAACCCGACGATTGGTGCGCTCAAACAAGCGTGCGCCTACCTCCTGTTCCAGCGCCTGGATCTGCTGGCTCAACGGCGGTTGAGAGATGCCCAGCACCTGCGCGGCGCGGCCAAAATGCAGCTCTTCGGCGACGGCAATGAAGTACCGCAAGTGACGCAATTCCATGCAAACCTCATTAGGTCGTAAAAGCTCTTAAACAGGTCGAACAATATATTGGAAAGAATCATTAGGCAGCTATATTCTTTTTCGTATTGCCAGTCCTGGCAGGCTTTTCCTCCCCGAGGTCCCCGTGAAATCTGCTGTCGCGCCATTCGCTCAAGAAGTCCCGCCTACCGCCTTGGATGAGGTGGTCGCCCAGCTCAATGACGCGTACATCGAAAAAGGCACGCCGATGTTCATGCGCACGGTGCTGGCGCTGTTCTCCGGCGGGTTTGCCACCTTTGCCCTGTTGTACTGCGTGCAGCCGATGATGCCGGCGTTATCCCACGAGTTTTCCATCAATGCGGCGCAAAGCAGCCTGATCCTCTCGGTCGCCACGGCGATGCTGGCGCTGGGCCTGCTGATTACCGGACCGATTTCCGACCGCTTGGGGCGCAAGCCGGTGATGGTTGCTGCATTGTTCTGTGCCGCGCTGGCCACCATCGCCAGCGGCTTGATGCCGACCTGGGAAGGCATTCTGCTGATGCGTGCGCTGGTGGGCTTGTCGCTAAGCGGCCTGGCCGCCGTGGCGATGACTTACCTGAGCGAAGAGATCCACCCTCAGCACATTGGCTTGGCCATGGGCCTGTACATCGGCGGCAACGCGATTGGCGGCATGAGCGGGCGCCTGATCATCGGCGTCTTGATCGACTTTGTCAGCTGGCACACCGCAATGCTGATCATCGGTGCGCTGGCGCTGATCGCGGCCACGGTGTTCTGGAAAATCCTCCCCGAATCGCGCAACTTCCGCGCCAGCAGCCTGAAGCCGCGCAACCTGGTGGACGGTTTTGTCATGCACTTCAAGGACGCGGGCCTGCCGTGGCTGTTCCTCGAAGCCTTCCTGCTGATGGGCGCGTTCGTGACGATGTTCAACTACATCGGCTATCGCCTGCTGGCCTCGCCTTATGAGCTGAGCCAGGCGGTGGTCGGCCTGCTGTCGCTGGTGTACCTGTCAGGCATCTACAGCTCGGCGAAAATCGGCTCTCTGGCTGACCGTCTCGGCCGCCGTCGCGTACTGTGGGGCACCATCGTCTTGATGCTGTCGGGGATGCTGCTGACCCTGTTCACGCCGCTGTGGCTGGTGGTGCCGGGCATGCTGATCTTCACCTTCGGCTTCTTCGGCGCGCATTCGGTGGCCAGCAGCTGGATTGGGCGGAGGGCGGTGAAGGCCAAAGGGCAGGCGTCGTCGCTGTACCTGTTCTGCTACTACGTGGGGTCGAGTGTCGCGGGGACGGCGGGCGGGTTCTTCTGGCACTTTGCCGGGTGGAACGGGATTGGCGGGTTTATCGTGGCGCTGTTGATTGGCGCGCTGCTGGTGGCGCTGAAGCTGGCGAAATTACCACCGCTGAGGAATGTAAAAACCTGACGCGGTCCTGCTTTTAATGTGGGAGCTGGCTTGCCTGCGATAGCAATAGTGAATTCACTACTGCTATCGCAGCGGTGCGACGATTCGACAAGCCAGCTCCCACATTTGGTTTGCGTTTTATTCGTGGTATTGCGCCGACAGCTCATGCACTGCACGCAGGAACGCGCCAGCGTGCTCCGGGTTCACTTCCGGGGTGATGCCATGGCCGAGGTTGAACACGTGGCCGCTGCCCTTGCCATAGCTGGCCAGGATGCGGCCGACTTCGTTGCGGATCGCTTCCGGCTTGGCGTAGAGCACGGTCGGGTCCATGTTGCCTTGCAGCGCCACGCGGCTGCCCACGCGCTGGCGGGCTTCGCCGAGGTCGCAGGTCCAGTCCAGGCCCAGTGCATCGGCGCCCGCATCAGCAATGCTTTCCAGCCACAGGCCGCCGCCTTTGGTGAACATGATGACCGGCACTTTGCGACCTTCGTGTTCGCGGATCAGGCCGCTGACGATTTTGCGCATGTAAGCCAGGGAGAACTCCTGATACGCCGCCGACGACAGGTTGCCGCCCCAGGTGTCGAAGATCTGCACCGCTTGCGCGCCGGCCATGATCTGGCCGTTGAGATAACTGGTAACCGACTGCGCCAGCTTGTCCAGCAACAGGTGCATGGCTTGCGGGTTGTCGTAAAGCATGGCCTTGGTTTTGCGGAAGTCTTTCGACGAGCCGCCTTCGACCATGTAGGTAGCCAGGGTCCACGGGCTGCCGGAGAAGCCGATCAGCGGCACGCGGCCGTTAAGCTCGCGGCGGATGGTGCTCACAGCGTCCATCACGTAGCCGAGGTCTTTATGCGGGTCCGGGATCGGCAGGGCTTCGATGTCGGCCAGTGTGCTGACAACTTTTTTGAAACGCGGGCCTTCGCCGGTTTCAAAATACAGGCCTTGGCCCATGGCGTCAGGAATGGTGAGGATATCGGAGAAGAGGATGGCCGCATCCAGTTGTGGGTAGCGGTCCAGCGGCTGCATCGTGACTTCGCAGGCGAACTCCGGGTTCATGCACAGGCTCATGAAATCACCGGCATTGGCGCGACTGGCGCGGTATTCCGGCAGGTAGCGACCGGCTTGACGCATCATCCACACGGGCGTGACGTCTACGGGTTGCTTGAGCAGGGCACGAAGGAAACGGTCGTTCTTGAGGGCAGTCATGTCGGCATCCGCAAAAAAAGTGCGGGCATTTTCTCAGAGCGCGACGCAAAAGGCACGGAGTGAGCCGTGCCTTTTGTCTATCGGGTCAATTTGTCGCGGTGTCTTGCGGTATGACAGACACCACCAAACCCTATCTGGAATGGGGTTTGTGTGGGAGCTGGCTTGCCTGCGATGGCGGTGGTGAATTCACTATCGCTATCGCAGGCAAGCCAGCTCCCACCGTTGACCGTGTTTCAAATCAAACTTGCAGGTAGTCCAGGATGCCTTCGGCGGCGTTGCGGCCTTCGAAGATCGCGGTCACTACCAGGTCAGAGCCGCGCACCATATCGCCACCGGCGAAGATTTTCGGGTTGCTGGTCTGGTGCTTGTACTGGCCTTGTTCCGGGGCTACCACGCGGCCCTGGCTGTCGGTCTGGATCTCGAACTGCTCGAACCACGGCGCCGGGCTTGGGCGGAAACCGAAGGCGATAACCACGGCGTCAGCCGGGATGATTTCTTCGGAACCCGGGATCGGCTCGGGGCTGCGACGGCCACGGGCGTCCGGCTCGCCAAGACGGGTCTCGACCACCTTCACACCTTCAACACGGTCTTCACCAACGATGGCGATCGGCTGGCGGTTGTAGAGGAACTTCACGCCTTCTTCCTTCGCGTTCTTCACCTCTTTGCGCGACCCGGGCATGTTGGCTTCGTCACGACGATAGGCACAGGTCACCGACTTGGCGCCCTGGCGGATCGAGGTGCGGTTGCAGTCCATCGCGGTGTCACCACCGCCCAGTACCACGACCTTCTTGCCTTTCATGTCGACGAAATCTTCCGGCGACTTTTCAAAGCCCAGGTTGCGGTTGACGTTGGCGATCAGGAAGTCGAGCGCGTCATACACGCCCGGCAGGTCCTCACCGGCAAAGCCGCCCTTCATGTAGGTGTAGGTGCCCATGCCCATGAACACGGCATCGTATTCGGCGAGCAGTTGCTCCATGGTGATGTCTTTGCCGATTTCGGTATTGAGACGGAACTCGATACCCATGCCGGTGAAGACTTCACGACGGTGGCTCAGCACGGTTTTTTCCAGCTTGAACTCGGGAATACCAAAGGTCAGCAGGCCACCGATTTCCGGGTTCTTGTCGAACACCACCGGGGTCACGCCACCACGCACCAGTACGTCGGCGCAGCCCAGGCCCGCCGGGCCTGCACCGATGATTGCAACGCGCTTGCCGGTCGGCTTGACCTTGGACATGTCCGGGCGCCAACCCATGGCGAACGCGGTGTCGGTGATGTACTTCTCCACCGAACCGATGGTCACCGCGCCGAAGCCGTCGTTAAGGGTGCAGGCACCCTCGCACAGACGGTCCTGGGGACAAACCCTGCCGCAGACTTCCGGCAGGGTGTTGGTCTGGTGCGACAGCTCGGCGGCAGCGAGGATGTTGCCCTCGGCCACCAGCTTGAGCCAGTTGGGAATGAAGTTGTGCACCGGGCACTTCCATTCGCAATACGGGTTACCGCAACCCAGGCAGCGGTGGGCCTGGTCGGCCGAGTGCTGGGGTTTGAAGGGTTCGTAGATTTCCACGAACTCTTTCTTGCGTTGACGCAACAGTTTCTTCTTCGGATCTTTGCGCCCGACATCGATGAACTGGAAGTCGTTATTCAGACGTTCAGCCATGTTAAAACCTCATCAAACTCTTCAGGCGCATATCACTGCGGGTTGGCACGGATGCTGGAAAGCAACGATTTCAGGTTGGCAGCCTTGGGCTTGACCAGCCAGAAACGACGCAGGTAATCATCGAGGTTTTCGGCGAGGTTACGGCCCCATTCGCTGCCGGTCTCCTCGACGTACTCGTCCAGCACGTGCTGCAAGTGGTTCCGGTAGGACTCCATGGCTTCGCCGCTGATCCGCTGGATCTCGACCAACTCGTGGTTGACCTTGTCGACGAAGGTGTTGTCCTGGTCAAGCACGTAGGCGAAACCGCCGGTCATGCCCGAGCCGAAGTTGTAACCGGTCTTGCCCAGTACCGCGACAAAGCCACCGGTCATGTACTCGCAGCAGTGATCGCCAGTGCCTTCCACCACGGTGTGGGCACCGGAGTTACGCACGGCGAAACGCTCACCGGCAGTACCGGCAGCGAACAGCTTGCCACCGGTGGCACCGTACAAGCAGGTGTTGCCGATGATGGCACTGTCCTGAGTCTTGTAGATGCTGCCTTTAGGCGGAACGATCACCAGCTTGCCGCCGGTCATGCCCTTGCCCACGTAGTCGTTGGCGTCACCTTCGAGGTACATGTGCAGGCCGCCGGCGTTCCATACGCCAAAGCTCTGGCCGGCTGTGCCGTTGAAGCGGAAGGTGATCGGCGCTTTCGCCATGCCTTGGTTGCCGTGCTTGCGCGCGATTTCGCCGGAGATGCGTGCGCCGATCGAGCGGTCGCAGTTGCAGATATCCAGGGCAAAGTCGCCACCGCTGGCGTCATTGATCGAGGAACTGGCCATTTCGACCATCTTCTCGGCCAGCAGGCCCTTGTCGAACGGCGGGTTGCGGTCCACCTGGCAGAATTGTGGCTTGTCTGCCGGGATGTGATCGCTGCCCAACAGCGGCGTCAGGTCCAAGTGCTGTTGCTTGGCGGTCTGGCCTTCGAGGATGTCGAGCAGGTCGGTACGGCCGATCAGCTCTTCCAGCGAACGCACGCCCAGCTTGGCCAGCCACTCACGGGTTTCTTCGGCGACGTAGGTGAAGAAGTTCACCACCATGTCGACGGTGCCGATGTAGTGATCCTTGCGCAGCTTCTCGTTCTGAGTGGCGACGCCGGTGGCGCAGTTGTTCAGGTGGCAGATGCGCAGGTATTTGCAGCCCAGGGCGATCATTGGCGCAGTACCGAAGCCGAAGCTTTCGGCGCCGAGGATCGCGGCCTTGATCACGTCGAGGCCGGTTTTCAGGCCGCCATCGGTCTGCACCCGCACCTTGCCGCGCAGGTCGTTGCCGCGCAGGGTCTGGTGGGTTTCAGCCAGGCCGAGCTCCCACGGTGCGCCAGCGTACTTGATGGAAGTCAGCGGCGAAGCGCCGGTGCCGCCGTCATAGCCGGAGATGGTGATCAGGTCGGCATAGGCCTTGGCCACACCAGCGGCGATGGTGCCGACGCCGGCTTCTGCTACCAGTTTCACCGAAACCAGCGCCTGCGGGTTGACTTGTTTCAAGTCGAAAATCAGCTGCGACAAGTCTTCAATCGAATAGATGTCGTGGTGCGGCGGCGGCGAAATCAGGGTGACGCCCGGCACTGCGTAACGCAGCTTGGCGATCAGACCGTTGACCTTGCCGCCTGGCAGCTGGCCGCCTTCGCCGGGCTTGGCGCCCTGGGCGACTTTGATCTGCAGCACTTCGGCGTTAACCAGGTATTCCGGCGTTACACCGAAACGACCCGTCGCCACTTGCTTGATTTTCGAGCTCTTGATGGTGCCGTAGCGCGCCGGGTCTTCGCCGCCTTCGCCGGAGTTGGAACGCGCACCCAGGCGGTTCATGGCTTCGGCCAGGGCTTCGTGGGCCTCAGGCGACAAGGCGCCCAAAGAGATACCGGCGGAGTCGAAGCGCTTGAGGATCGATTCCAATGGCTCGATTTCACTGATGGCCAGCGGCGTGTCCAGGGTTTTCACCTTGAACAGGTCACGGATCATCGACACCGGGCGGTTATCCACCAGCGCGGTGTATTCCTTGAACTTGGCGTAGTCGCCCTGCTGCACGGCGGCTTGCAGGGTGTTGACCACATCCGGGTTGTACGCGTGGTATTCGCCACCGTGTACGAACTTGAGCAGGCCGCCTTGCTGGATCGGCTTGCGCGCGCTCCAGGCTTCGGCTGCCAGGGCTTTCTGTTCGGCTTCGATGTCGACGAAACGCGCGCCCTTGATGCGGCTTGGCACGCCACGGAAGCTCAACTCGCAAACTTCTTCGGACAGGCCGATGGCTTCGAACAGCTGTGCGCCACGGTACGAGGTGACGGTGGAGATGCCCATCTTCGACAGGATCTTCAACAAGCCCTTGGTGATGCCCTTACGGTAGTTCTTGAACACCTCATAGAGGTCGCCCAGCACTTCTCCGGTACGGATCAAATCACCCAGCACTTCGTAGGCCAGGAACGGGTAAACCGCCGAGGCGCCGAAACCGATCAGCACTGCGAAGTGATGCGGGTCGCGGGCAGTAGCCGTTTCCACGAGGATGTTGGAGTCGCAACGCAGGCCTTTTTCGGTCAGGCGGTGGTGCACCGCGCCGGTGGCCAAGGAGGCGTGGATCGGCAGCTTGCCTGGCGCGATGTGACGGTCGGTCAGCACGATCTGGGTACGACCGGCGCGCACAGCCTCTTCGGCCTGATCGGCGACGTTGCGCACAGCGGCTTCAAGGCCGAGGCTCTCGTCGTAGTTCAGGTCGATGATCTGACGGTCGAAACCTGGACGCTCCAGGGTCATCAACGAGCGCCATTTGGCCGGGGAAATGACCGGCGAGCTGAGGATCACACGGGAGGCGTGCTCAGGCGATTCCTGGAAGATGTTGCGCTCGGCACCGAGGCACACTTCCAGCGACATCACGATGGCTTCACGCAGCGGGTCGATCGGCGGGTTGGTCACCTGGGCGAACTGCTGGCGGAAATAGTCATACGGCGTGCGCACGCGCTGGGACAGCACGGCCATTGGCGTGTCATCGCCCATGGAGCCGACCGCCTCATAGCCTTGCTCACCGAGCGGGCGCAGCACTTGGTCGCGCTCTTCGAACGTGACCTGGTACATCTTCATGTACTGCTTGAGCTGGTCGACGTCGTAGAAAGCCGAACCGTGGTCGTTGTCTTCCATGGTCGCCTGGATGCGCAGGGCGTTCTTGCGCAGCCATTGCTTGTACGGGTGACGCGACTTCAAGCGGTTGTCGATGGCGTCGGTGTCGAGGATCTGCCCGGTTTCGGTGTCCACGGCCAGGATCTGGCCCGGGCCTACACGGCCTTTGGCGATCACGTCTTCAGGCTTGTAGTCCCACACGCCGATTTCCGACGCCAGGGTGATAAAACCGTTGGTGGTAGTCACCCAACGCGCCGGGCGCAGGCCGTTACGGTCGAGCAGGCACACCGCGTAGCGGCCGTCGGTCATCACCACGCCGGCCGGGCCGTCCCACGGCTCCATGTGCATCGAGTTGTACTCGTAGAATGCACGCAGGTCCGGGTCCATGGTCTCGACGTTCTGCCACGCAGGCGGAATGATCATGCGCACGCCACGGAACAGGTCAATGCCGCCGGTGACCATCAGTTCGAGCATGTTGTCCATGCTGGAGGAGTCGGAACCCACGCGGTTAACCAGCGGGCCGAGCTCTTCGAGGTCCATCAAATCGTTGGCGAACTTGGTGCGACGGGCCACGGCCCAGTTGCGGTTGCCGGTGATGGTGTTGATCTCGCCGTTGTGGGCGAGAAAGCGGAATGGCTGAGCCAGCGGCCATTTCGGCAGGGTGTTGGTGGAGAAGCGCTGGTGGAACACGCAGATTGCGGTTTGCAGGCGCTCGTCGCTCAGGTCTGGATAGAAGGCGGTCAAATCCGCCGGCATCATCAGGCCTTTATAAATGATGGTCTTGTGCGAAAAGCTGCAGATGTAGTGGTCGGTGTCGGCGGCGTTGGACACCGACGAACGACGACGCGAGGTAAACAGCTTGATCGCCATGTCCTGATCGCTGAGGCCATCGCCTGCGATGAACACTTGTTCGATCTGCGGCAGGCGCTCCAGGGCCAGGCGGCCGAGCACGCTGGTGTCGATCGGCACCTTGCGCCAGCCCACCAGTTGCAGGCCGGCAGCCAGGATCTCGCGGTTCATGTTCTCGCGAGCGGCTTCGGCTTTTACCGGGTCCTGGTTGAAAAACACCATGCCCACGGCGTACTGCTTGGGCAGGTCGACAGCAAATTGCTCTTTTGCGACAGCGCGCAGGAACTGGTCGGGCTTTTGAATCAGCAAGCCGCAACCGTCACCGGTCTTGCCGTCGGCGTTGATCCCACCGCGGTGGGTCATGCAGGTCAGGGCCTCGATGGCCGTTTGCAAAAGGGTATGACTGGGCTCGCCCTGCATGTGGGCTATCAGGCCGAAACCGCAGTTATCCTTGAATTCATCGGGTTGGTACAGACCTGCTTTCATAGACACTTTCTCACCAGGCTGCCTCTTATATCGAGGCAAATTTCTTTTCAATTCAACCGGTTACCTTCCACGCCGAACGTACGCCGGCTTAGCGGGGGCAAAAGGGAGGTCATTGTACACACCGACACGAACGCTCACAAATTTAGCGACGAAATGTCGCAAATCTATGTCGCATTTATGAAAGGTTTAAAGCGATATGCTGTGCTAGTCAAAACTTTTTTAATTCTGACCGCTACGACTCAAAAGCTACTGTGACGCAGACACCGCAAGGCGCGCGGCCTTGAGGGCAGCACGCACTTGCGGTTTTAATTTTGAGGTGCCGGGAGAGGCGGCCTGGGTAAGGCCGCCGAATCTTCAGCGAGTTGTTGCGAGTTCTTGTTGAACGCTGGCAACAGTGCGAGGCCAAGGTTTACCAGCCTGAACCTTCGCTGGCAAGGCTTTGATAGCGGAATCAGCTGCTGCACGGCTTGGGAAGCTGCCGTAGGTGATCACGTAGAGAGGCTTGCCGTTGAGCACTTTCTTGAAATAACGGTACTGGCCGCCCTGCTCTTTCACAAACGCCTGGGCGTTGGCTTCGGAGCTGGTGCCCAGGATCTGCACGACGAAATTACCGGTTGGCTGGCTGGTGTACCAGCTGCTGCCGGCGGCGGCAGGCGCAGCGGCCTTGGCAACAGCGGCAGGTTTTTCAGCAGGCTTGGCGGCCGGTGCCGGCTTGGCCACTGGCGCAGGCGCGACAGGCTTGGCAACCGGGGCAGGCTTGGCAGTGGCAACGGTCGGCGCTGGCGTCGGCTTGGCAACTGGAGCGGCTGCCGGGCCAGCCGGAACGCCGGCAGGCGGTGCGGTGGTGGTTACGGTTGGCGGCGTGGCGCTGGAGCCTTCCACCGGCACACCGTCGTCACCTTCGGAGATACCACCGGCGGCTTCAGCGAGCGGGCCGCGCATGACTGGCTGGCCGACCATCGGCAGGTTGGTCGGTTGGCCGGAGTTGGCGAATTCGACATTTGGCGTGGGCTTGCCCAGTGGCAACTGCGCCTGTTCGGTTGGCGCGCCGGCGGTGGCGGGTGCCTTGCTGCGACCCGGGATCAACCAGGCAGCAGCGACAGCGACCACGACCACGGCAGAAATCGCCAATACGTGCTTCTTAGGCATAGTAAACCCCATCTTTGGACGCTTAACCGCAGAGCGGCTGGCAATCATGGCTTCGATCAAGGCATCGCGGGCAACCTGGTTGATGGTGCCAGGCCAGCCGCCTGCGCTTTCGTGAATATCAGAGATCTGATTTGCCGTGAAAAGTTCGATACCGGCACCGGCGCCTTCGAGGCGTTGAGCCAGGTATTCGCGGGTTTCTTCCTCTTCGTACGGCTGCAATTCGATGACGTGAAACAGCTCCTGCTCACCGCTGATCTGCTCCAGATCGGCGATCAAGGACGACTCACCAAACAGGAACACATGCGGGCGCCCTTCCGGCGTACCCGCCGCCAGCGCCAGCAGCGCTTCCAGGGCGGATTCGTCGAGCTGCTCGGCATCGTCCACCAGCAAGTAGACTTCCTGGCCGGTGAGGCCCAACTGCACAACCTGCTTGAGGATCGCGTTCGGCTCGGCATTGGCAACGTTCAGCGCCTGGGCAACCTGGCGCAGTACGCCGGCTGCATCACCGGCACCACGGGCCGATACCACCACGCTCTGTACCGATTGCTTGTTGGTGCTGGCGACCAGCGCCTGGCGCAGCAGGGTCTTGCCACTGCCCAACGGGCCGGTCACAACCAGCAACAGTTGGCTGTAGCGCGCCAGGTGGTGCAACTGACCGAGCACCGGCTTGCGCTGGGCAGGGAAAAATTTGAAGCCAGGCACCCGTGGAGCAAAAGGGTCGTGGCTTAACTGGTAGTGGCCGAGGAACGCCTCGTCGGCATGCAAACTAGTCATCGGGATCTTATTAACCTTTAAGCTGGGCCAGGGCGCGGTAATCCGCTCCCAGCGTGGCCTGTAAAATCTCTTTCGGATAATCGTCGGTCACTACCGCTTCACCCATGTGGCGCAGCAGCACCAGTCGCAGGCGACCGTCGATCACTTTCTTGTCGATTGCCATATGTTCGAGGAAATCCGCCTCGGTCATCTCTTCCGGCGGAATAACCGGCAAGCCGGCGCGCTGGAACAGATGGATGCCGCGATCACGCTCCTGGGCGCTGATCCAGCCCAGGCGTTGCGACATTTCCAGTGCCATTACTGTGCCAGCCGCCACGGCTTCCCCGTGCAACCACACACCATAGCCCATGTGCGTTTCGATCGCATGGCCGAAGGTGTGGCCCAGGTTCAGGGTGGCGCGCACACCGGACTCCCGTTCGTCGGCATTCACCACCAGCGCCTTGGCGGCGCATGAACGGGAAATCGCTTCGGTCAGTGCCACCTGGTCCAGGGCACGCAGGGCGTCCATGTGTTCTTCGAGCCAGGTCAGGAACGGCTCGTCACAAATCAGCCCGTACTTGATGACCTCCGCCAGACCGGCCGACAGCTCGCGCGGCGGCAAGGTGTTGAGGGTCGCGGTGTCGATCAGCACGGCTTGTGGTTGGTAGAACGCACCCACCATGTTCTTGCCCAGCGGGTGGTTGATGCCGGTCTTGCCGCCCACCGACGAATCGACCTGGGACAACAAGGTGGTCGGCACCTGGATAAAGTCCACGCCGCGCTGGTAGCACGCTGCGGCAAAGCCGGCCATGTCGCCGATCACGCCGCCGCCCAGGGCGACCACCGTGGTACGTCGGTCATGCCGTGCAGTCAGCAGGCCGTCAAAGATCAGTTGCAGGGTTTCCCAGTTCTTGTGAGCCTCGCCATCGGGCAGGATCACCGAAATCACCGAGTAGGCCGCAAGGCTGCGGCTCAGACGCTCAAGATACAGCGGCGCGACCGTTTCATTGGAGATGATCGCCACTTGCCGACCGGCAATATGCGGTGCGAGCAACTCGGGCAGGTCCAACAAACCTTCGCCAATATGGATTGGGTAGCTGCGCTCGCCTAGATCGACCTTAAGTGTCTGCATGTGTCCCCGCGTGAAGAAATAAGTACGATCGGCAACGCTCGGATTTTCGTCGCCTGATGGCTCTGCGCCATACTCCGGAGGAGGATGGCGCGCCGCCGAGAATAGCGCATTTCGGGCCTGGCTTTAACGGGGTGGCAACTGCTGCAAACGCTCAAGAATGTCGAGGACCACCATTCGAGGCGGCCGCTCATCGGTTTCGACCACCAGATCGGCGATTTCCCGATACAGCGGATCGCGCAGCGTGAGCAGGTCCCGCAAGGTTTTTGCCGGGTCTGCGGTACGCAGCAATGGGCGGTTGCGATCGCGCGCGGTACGCCCCACCTGCTGCTCGACCGATGCATGCAAATAAACCACGCGACCACCGGCATGCAGAGCCCGGCGGTTTTCATCGCGCATCACTGCACCGCCGCCGGTGGCCAATACCACGCCATCGCAGCCGCACAGCTCGGCAATCATCGCCTGCTCGCGGTCGCGAAAGCCCAGTTCGCCTTCCTTATCGAAGATCCATGGGATATTGGCACCCGTGCGCAATTCAATTTCCTTGTCGGAATCTTTGAACGGCAGGCGCAGCTCTTTGGCCAGCAAACGGCCGATGGTGCTTTTTCCAGCCCCCATCGGTCCTACAAGAATCAAATTTCGCACAGAATCAACGACTCACAGCAATCGCCTGGTTATTCATAATACGCGGAGTCAGGAATACCAGCAGCTCGGATTTTTTCTCCGCCAGCACATCGCGCCGGAAAAGGCGGCCAAGATACGGTACATCGCCCAAAAATGGCACTTTATCTACCACTTTGCTTTGCGTATTGGAGAAAACCCCGCCAATGACGATGGTCTCGCCATCCTTGACCCGCACCTTGGCGTTGACTTCGTTTTTCTTGATCGGCGGTACGTCGTTGAGCTTGTTCAGGTAGTCCGGCTCATCCTTGGTGACCTTGACCTCCATGATCACCCAGCCATCCGGGGTGATTTGCGGGGTCACCTCCAACGACAGTGAGGCCTCCTTGAACGACACCGAGGTGGCGCCACGCGAGCTGGATTCCTGGTAAGGGATCTCGGTGCCCTTGAGGATGCGCGCAGTTTCCTTGTCGGAAGTGACCACCTTGGGCTGTGAGACGATTTCGCCGTTGCCGGTTTTTTCCATGGCCGTCAGTTCCAGGTCGAGCAACAGGTTGTCGGTAATAAAAGCGATGCCCAAGCCAGACGTACCGGCCAGCGAGCCCATATCGACAAACGGCGAGCTGGGCGGATTCTCCGGTGGCTCCGCACCCTCGGCCAACGGTTTGCTGATACCGCCCGCGCCCCAGTTGCCGCGATTGAGCCGCCCGCCCCAGCGCACGCCCAGGCTTTTGTCGTAATCGACATTAGCCTCGACAATCCGCGCCTCGATCATCACTTGGCGTACCGGTACATCCAGCTGCGCCACGATGCGCCGCAGCTCGTCAATTTGCTCGCGGGTCTGGTAGGCGATGATGTTATTGGTGCGATCATCCACCGCCACCGAGCCGCGCTCATCGGTAAAACCGTCAACGCCTGTCACCGACTGGAACAACTTGGCCAGGTCCGCCGCCTTGGCGTAATTGACCTGCAACAGCTCGCGCCGCAAGGGCGCCAGCTCTTCCATCTGCTTGCGCGACTCCAGCGCCAGCAGCTCGCGGGCCGCCAATTCTTCGGCGGGTGCCACCAGCAAAACGCCGGCCTTCACGCGCTTATCCAAGCCTTTGGTTTGCAGCACCAGATCCAGCGCCTGGTCCCAGGGCACATCCTTGAGCCGCAAAGTGATCGAGCCTTGCACTTCATCACTGGCCACCAGATTAAGCCCGGCCACATCCGCAATTTGCTGCAACACGGCGCGCAATTCGATGTTCTGGAAGTTGAGGGTCAGCGTGTCGCCGTTGTAGGCGCCACTGGGAACCACGCTGCCAGGAGGCGGCAGCTGGATCAGATCGACGCGATTGGGCACAGCAAATGCCATCGGTGCCGTGAACGCTATCCATAGCGCCACACCGAAGGACGAGAAAGTCCTTTTCATTGTTTGATTCCGTTATGAGTTGACGTTTAAAACCAGGGTTCGCGAACGCGCAAGCCATGCGCCCTGTTCGTCCGGGAACAGTTCGACCAGTTCGATGTGGCCGGAATGAATGGCCGTGACCCGGCCATGGTTAGGCCCCAGGTAGTCGCCGACCGCCAGCCGGTGCACGCCAGAAGATGTGCGCAGCAGGGCGAAGGTTTGCAGGCCATGGGGCAGTTCTTCGACCGACACCGCATTGATTGAAAGCGTGCCGACCATTTCGAACTGGTCGACGGCCAGGCCTTCCAGCGTGCCGCGCTTGCGCGCCAGGTCCGGCGCAAGAGCGGGTTGGCCCGGCATGTGGTCGACCTGCGCCGCAGGCGGCTGGAACGGGTCACGCAGGGTTGCCCCGTCGTAGACAAAACGCGCGCCCTGCTCGGCTACCGGTTCAGGCTGGCCAGGCGCACCCATGCCACGATAAGTCTTGGCCAGCAAATCAAGGCGCAACAACGCCCCTTCAGACCGAAGCACCACATCATGCACAGTGACGATCCGCGGCAAACCACCCAGGGCACTCACGAAGCTCGCCAGGTCGTGGTAGGCGCCAAACACACCGACTTGTACCGGTTCCTCGATGTAGAACGGCTGCGCCTGTTCACCCAGCACCGTGACACCTTCGACCACCAAACCGTTGGCCGCCGCCAGCCGCGCGATGTCTTCGAGCAAGCCCGGCATGTCGGATTCGCCGGGCAGCTGCCGTAACAGCCCGGCAACCTGCGCCTGGGCTCCCCGGGCCTGATGGGCGCGCGCCTCAAGATCGGCGGCCAGGCCGGTCTTTTGCGTAAGTTGCTGTTGCAACATCAGCGTCTGCGCTTGCAACCCTTGCAACTGTTCACGTGCCGGAGCCAGCAGCCATCCATCGCCCACCACCCACACCAATCCCCCCAGCGCGCAGCCGAGCAGAAGCTTGGCCGGTAGGGGCCATTTGGCAGCGTTGTGAGAAAGCGTGGAAAAGTCGAGCCTGGGCAGGCTCAAGGCTGGGCCTCGGTGGATTCCCCTTGACGCACCATCAACTGGAATTCGTTGCCTCCGCCTTGGCCTTGCGCACGCACGTGCTGCAGTCGGGTTGCGTGGGCACCTTCAGAGGCCTCGAGGCGGCGCATCAGTTGAGCGATATCCTGGCTGGACTCGGCACTGCCACTGACACTCACCGTATTGCCCTTGGCAACCACCTCATGCAGGTGCACCCCATCGGGCACGGCACGGGCGAGTTGGTCCAATAGCTGGGCGCCGGCCGAGCGAGATTCGTGCAGGTCCTGTACGACCTTCATTCGCGCGGCCAATTGCTGGCTCTGCTCCTGCAAGTCATCGATGGTCTTGAGGCGCGAGTCCTGGATGGCGACGTCTTTGTTGAGGTGGCTGTTGCGTGTCACTTGCCGGTCGATCGCCTGATCGATGACCTGGTTCGCCAGCCACACCGCCGCGAGTGCCACACCGGCGAACCCCAGCAGAAATATCAGGAAGTATTTGCGCCGCCGTTCTGCCTGCGCCTGGCGCCAGGGCAAAAGATTGATTCGTGTCATCCAGCGAAACTCCTCAGGGCCAGCCCGCAAGCAATTCCCATCCCGTGGGCATCCACGGCCCATTGTGCGCCATCGACTCGATGGCCCGGCATGAAGCTGGCGAAATCCTGACGGCAAGCGCGCTCCAATGCAAACCCTTCGACATCCACCACCCTCGCAACCAGCCCGGCCAGGGCCAAAACAGCTGCGCGGGCCTCGACCTGCTCCTTCAGGCACGCAGCCAGGACCACCTCGACCCGCGCCGAGTCCTTAGCTAAAGGGCCGCGCACCTGAAAATCGATGGCGACGTCATCCAGTGGGTAAGGGATGTACTGGTCGGCTTCCATCTGGATCATCCAGGCCATCTCTTCGTCACTGAGCCCCGCCTCCATGTCGATCACCCGCGTGATGACCGATGGCCCCGATACCGCCACTGCCGCCTGCCGGACGGACGAGTGCAACCGGGACAATGCCTGCTGCAGTGCCTGCCCCACCCCTTCAAGGTCCAACAACGTGCCATCGACGACCGCATTGGCGGGCAGCCCCTGCGCGACGTATGCCTTGACGCTGTAGGCGCCGGCGGTGTGGTCCAGTTCAATCAGCTTGATTCCGGTGTCATTGATGTCGACGCCCAGCAGGGTGTCGGCTTTGCGCCTGAAAAATCCCTTTCTCATAAAACTCCCTAAAACTTTGCCTGTCATACCGCCTGATTGCCGCTGGGAATCGTGCATTCGGTCGACTTGTTTGGCCGCCACGAATGACGCCCCAGGCCGAAAATGCTTTAATGCCCAGCGTTTTTTCCCGCTTTTTCCTGCTGCTCGGGTCGATCCATCGTTTGCCATGCATGCCCCGACGCGTAACTCATTCTTTTCTCTGGAAATCCAAAAGCCTTGATTCGTCTGCTGAAGTTTTTCGGGTACTCCATTGTCGCGATCGTCTGCGGGCTGCTGCTCGTACTCAGCGGGGCCTACCTCTACCTTAGTCCGGGTTTGCCCTCAGTAGAGGCACTCAGAAGTATCCAGTTGCAGATTCCTTTGCGGGTCTACAGCAGCGATGAAAAACTGATCGCGGAGTTCGGCGAAATGCGCCGCACACCGATCCGTTTCGCCGACATTCCACCCAATTTCATCAACGCCCTGCTCTCGGCTGAAGACGATAATTTCGCCAACCACTACGGCGTCGACCCAGGCAGCCTGGTGCGCGCAGCCACCCAGCTGGTAAAAAGCGGACACATTCAATCCGGCGGCAGCACCATCACCATGCAGGTGGCGAAGAACTTTTTCCTCACCAGCGAGCGCAGTTTTTCGCGCAAGGCCACCGAAATTCTGTTGGCGCTGCAGATCGAACGTCAGCTGACCAAGGACGAAATCCTTGAGCTGTACGTCAACAAGATCTACCTGGGCAATCGCGCCTACGGGATCGAAGCCGCTTCGCAGGTGTACTACGGCAAGTCGATTCGTGATGCCAGCCTGGCGCAGATGGCAATGATCGCCGGCCTGCCCAAGGCGCCGTCGCGCTTCAACCCGCTGGCCAACCCGGCGCGCAGCAAGGAGCGTCGCGACTGGATCCTGGGGCGCATGTACAAGCTGGGCAAAATCGACCAGGCCGCCTATGAGAGCGCCGTGGCCGAGCCGCTGAACGCCAGCTACCACGTGCCGACTCCGGAAGTAAATGCGCCGTATATCGCTGAAATGGCACGTGCCGAGATGGTCGGCCGTTATGGCAGCGAGGCCTACACCGAAGGCTTCCGCGTGACCACGACCATTCCAAGCAACCTGCAGGAAATCGCCAATAACTCAGTACGCGACGGTTTGGTGACCTACGACCAGCGCCATGGCTACCGTGGCCCCGAATCGCGCCTGCCGGGCAAGACCCTGAGCGCCTGGACCACCGAGCTGGGTAAACAGCGCCCGATCAGTGGCCTGGAGCCAGCCATCGTCACCCAGGTGAAGAAGGATGGCGTGCAAGTGCTCACCCGCAGCGGCGAAGGCCATGTGTCGTGGGACAGCATGAAATGGGCACGCCCGTTCCTGAACACCAACAGCATGGGCCCGATGCCCAAGCAGCCGTCGGACGTGGCGCAGGTCGGTGACTTGATCCGCGTGCAACGCCAGAAAGACGACAGCCTTAAATTCAGCCAAGTGCCTGTGGCCCAAGGCGCACTGGTGTCCCTGGACCCGCAGAACGGTGCAATCCGTGCGCTGGTCGGCGGCTTTGCCTTCGAGCAGAGCAACTACAACCGCGCCACCCAGGCCAAGCGCCAGCCGGGCTCGAGCTTCAAGCCGTTCGTCTACAGCGCCGCGCTGGATAACGGCTACACCGCCGCCAGCCTGGTCAACGACGCACCGATCGTGTTTGTCGACGAGTACCTGGACAAGGTCTGGCGCCCGAAGAACGACACCAACACCTTCCTCGGCCCAATCCGCATCCGCGAGGCGCTGTACAAGTCGCGTAACCTGGTATCGATCCGCCTGCTGCAGGCGATGGGCGTGGGCAAGACCATCGACTACATGACGCGTTTCGGTTTCGCCAAGTCGGACCTGCCACCGAACCTGTCCCTGGCGCTGGGCACCGCGACCCTCACGCCGATGGAAATTGCTACCGGCTGGAGCACCTTTGCCAACGGCGGCTACAAGATCACGCCGTACCTGATCGACAAGATCGAAAGCCGCAATGGCGACACGCTGTTCACCGCCAACCCGCCACGCGTGCCGGGCGACGTGGTAAACGGTGTGGCTGCACCCGATGGCATTGCAGCACCGAACAACGGCGGCATCACCATTGAGCCGACGCCAGGCGCAGCACCGGCCGCCAATGCCGCCGTGCCCGCCGAGCCACAGGCACCAGCAGTGGCCGAGCGTGTGGTGGATGGTCGTACCACCTACATCCTCAACAGCATTCTGGAAGACGTGATCAAGAAAGGCACCGGCCGCCGCGCCCTGGCCTTGGGTCGCGCGGATATCGCCGGCAAGACCGGTACCACCAACGAGTCCAAGGATGCCTGGTTCTCCGGCTACAACGCCGACTACGTGACCACTGTGTGGACCGGCTACGACCAACCGGAAAGCCTGGGCCGCCGCGAGTTTGGCGGCACCGTCGCGCTGCCGATCTGGATGAGTTACATGGGCGCAGCCTTGAAAGACAAGCCGCTGCATACCCAGGCTGAGCCGGAAGGCATCCTCAGCCTGCGGATCGACCCGGTCAGTGGCCGCGCGGCATCACCCAGCACGCCGAATGCGTACTTCGAGCTGTTCAAGAGCGAAGACACACCGCCGTCGGTCAACGAGCTGGGCAACGGCGTTGCACCGGGCAGCCCGCTGCCGGCGGATGAGGCGGCGCCGATCGATCTCTTCTAATGTGACACAGCTCCACTGTGGGAGCTGGCTTGCCTGCGATGGCGGTGGATCAGCCACTGATTCACCCCCTGATACACCGCCATCGCGGGCAAGCCCGGCTCCCACAGGGTTTACCTGGCGCCTGAAGACCGTATTCATCAGCCACAAAAAAAGCCCCGACTCGCAAGAGCCGGGGCTTTTTGTTGGTGCGCTACAACGGCTTAGCCGTTGAACACATCATCCACGCTTTACACCGGGCAGCCCGCTGCCGGCGGATTAGGCGGCGCCGATCGATTTGTTCTGATGAGATCAATGGCCGACCCAGCTCCACTGTGGGAGCTGGCTTGCCTGCGATGGCCATAGGCATCTACACAACTTTTGAAGGCCGCCACTTTCTCCTGTGGCGAGCAGGCTTGTCCTGCGTTGGGCCGCGAAGCGGCCCCAAACCCTGACACTGAGTACTTTCAGGAAAATTGCAGTGCCTTTACTGGGGCCGCTTCGCAGCCCAACGCCGGCGGTGCGACGATTCGACAAGCCTGCTCGCCACAACAGCCCACCTGCCACAGACTTCGTGCTAACCGGCTGTGTAACCTATGCTGCGATGGCGGTGTATCAGCCACTGATTCATCCCCTGATACACCGCCATCGCGGGCAAGCCCGGCTCCCACAGGGTTTAACTGGCGCCGGAAGATCGCATTCAGCCAGCTACAAAAAAGCCCCGACTCGCAAGAGCCGGGGCTTTTTGTTGGTGCGCTACAACGGCTTAGCCGTTGAACACATCATCCACGCTTTTCAGCGGGTAGTGCTTCGGATACGGCAGGGTAGCCACACCGGTCTCGATCGCGGCTTTGGCCACGGCATCCGAGATCAGGGTGATCAGGCGCTTATCCATTGGTTTCGGGATGATGTACTCACGACCGAATGCCAGTGGGGCACCACCGTAGGCATCGCACACGTCCTGAGGTACCGGCAGCTTGGCCAGTTCACGCAGGGCGTTGGCGGCAGCCACTTTCATCTCTTCGTTGATGCGCTTGGCGCGAACGTCCAGGGCACCACGGAAGATGAACGGGAAGCCCAGCACGTTGTTGACCTGGTTCGGGTAGTCCGAACGGCCGGTGGCCATGATCACGTCGTTGCGAGTGGCGTGGGCCAGCTCAGGCGAGATCTCCGGGTCCGGGTTGGAGCAGGCGAACACGATCGGGTTGGCCGCCATGGACTTCAGGCCTTCGGCGCTCAGCAGGTTCGGGCCGGACAGGCCAACGAACACGTCGGCACCGTCGAGGGCGTCAGCCAGGGTGCGCTTGTCGGTAGCGTGGGCAAACATCGCCTTGTACTGGTTCAGGTCGGTACGCTCGGACTGAACAACGCCCTTGCTGTCGACCATGAAGATGTTTTCCAGCTTGGCGCCCATGCTCACCAGCAACTTCATGCAGGAGATGGCCGCAGCACCAGCGCCCAGGCAGACGATCTGGGCGTCAGCCAGGGTTTTGCCAGCGATTTCCAGGGCGTTGATCATGCCGGCCGCAGTAACGATCGCGGTGCCGTGCTGGTCATCGTGGAATACCGGAATGTCGCACTGTTCGATCAGGGCCTTTTCGATCTCGAAGCACTCAGGTGCCTTGATGTCTTCCAGGTTGATGCCACCGAAAGTGATGGAGATGCGCTTTACAGTGTCGATGAAAGCTTGCGGGCTTTCGGAATCGACTTCGATGTCGAAAACGTCGATGCCGGCAAAGCGCTTGAACAGCACGCCCTTACCTTCCATGACTGGCTTGGAAGCCAATGGGCCGAGGTTGCCCAGGCCGAGAATCGCGGTGCCATCGGAAATCACTGCAACCAGGTTGCCTTTGCCGGTGTACTTGTACGCCAGTTCAGGGTCGCGGGCGATTTCACGTACGGGCTCGGCAACGCCAGGGCTGTAGGCCAGCGACAAGTCGCGGGCAGTGGCAGTGGCTTTGGTGAGCTCTACACTCAGCTTTCCTGGACGAGGATGGGCGTGATATTCGAGAGCGGCAGTTTTCAAATCAGACATATCGGCATTCCGCTTTTACTGTTGGTCGACGGACCGCCGAGGATACGCGTGTGAGAAAGTCCCCACAAGACTGGTCAGTCACTGCCGTCAAGGGCCGCGCACTACGACTTTCGGCCAAGAGCCACGGGATACAAGGGCTTAACTGTTCACAATTGCGATAAAAAATGTCTACAATTATTTTATTAAAATCGCTTTGAGTGCAGCACGGTCAAATCGCAGGCACAAAAAAGGCGCCCACAAGGGGCGCCTTTTTCAACAGCTTGCAAAAACCCTGGGGGCTTTTGAGCCTTACTCTGCAGCAGCAGGCTTCTTGCCGAAAGCACCAAAGCGATCTGCGAAGCGCTGTACACGGCCGCCGGTGTCCAGAGTTTTCTGCTTACCGGTGTAGAACGGGTGGCACTCGTTGCATACGTCAGTACCCAGTGGCTTGCACAGGTTCGAACGCGTTTCGAACTTGTTGCCGCAGCTGCAGGTTACTTCGATAGTTTCGTACGCTGGATGGATATCGGCTTTCATGGTGACTTCCTCGGGCTAGCGTGCCGCCACTCGACACTATTGTCGAATACCGCACGTAATTAGGCCGCGGATTCTACCAGACCTTTTTAAACGCGCAAGCGGCGCCTCCCGTGCTTTGCCTACATAAAAGCCCCTTTCATCAGAAAAACCCAACACACCACCGCCCATCTGCAAGGACGCACTTTTTTGTGGCGAGCAGGCTTGCCCTGCGCTGGGCAAGCCTGCTGCTCGCCACAACAAGCCCGGCACCCACAGAAGTGCCGCAAGACAGGACACCCCCACCGCAGGTCTGCTAGGCTCCCGCCCCTGCGCCACTGCCTGCCTTTATATGAGACTCCCCGCGTGCCCGACGCCATTTTGCGCCTAGCCCTGCCCTCGCCCCTGCGCCGCCTGTTCGACTACCGAGCCCCGGCCGGCGTGTTGCGGGCGCAGTTGCAGCCGGGCATGCGCGTGCGCGTGCCGTTTGGCCGTCGCGAGATGATCGGCATCCTGATCGAGGTGGCCGACCACAGCGAAGTCCCCGCCGAAAAGCTCAAGCCGGCCCTGGCCATCCTCGACGCTACACCGCCGCTGCCGCCCGCGCTGTTTAAGTTATGCCTGTGGACCGCACAGTATTACCAGCACAGCCTCGGCGATACCCTGAGCTGGGCACTGCCGGTGCTGCTGCGCCAGGGCGAACTGGCTGAAGCACGCCAGGAGCGTTTCTGGTCGATGGTGCCCGGCGCGCGCCTGGATGACCCACGCATCGCCCGCGCGCCACGCCAACGCGAAGCCCTCGCGACCCTGGCCCAACACCCCCATGGCGTAGCCCACCAGTTGTTAAGCAAACTGATGCTGAGCAAAGACAGCCTCGACTTGCTGCTGGCAAAGGGCTTGGTGCAGGTGGAAATCCGCAAGCACGCGCCGGACCCGCGCCATGACCACTGGCTGGCTCAACCGGAGTTGCCGCTGAACCCCGAGCAACGCGCCGCCTATGAAGCCATTCGCGCCGGTTTCGACAGCTTCCATGCCTTCCTGCTCGCCGGCGTCACCGGCAGCGGCAAGACCGAAGTGTATTTGCAACTGATCCGCGAAACCCTGCAAGCCGGCAAGCAGGCACTGGTGTTGATCCCGGAGATCAACCTCGGCCCGCAAACCCTGGCGCGTTTCGAGCAACGTTTTAACGCGCGCATCGCGCTGGTGCATTCGGCGGTCAACGACCGCGAGCGCCTGGAAGCCTGGCTGGCGGCGCGGGACGGCGAGGCCGACATTATTATCGGCACCCGCTCGGCACTGTTCACGCCGATGAAAAACCCCGGGCTGATCATCATCGACGAGGAGCACGACGGCTCCTATAAACAGCAGGAAGGCCTGCGCTACCACGCCCGCGACCTGGCGCTGGTACGCGCGCGCCAGGAAGACATCCCGATTGTGCTCGGCTCGGCTACACCGTCCCTGGAAAGCCTGCACAACGCCTACACCGGCCGTTATGGCCTGCTGCGTCTCAACGAGCGCGCAGGCGGCGCCAAGCAACCACGGTTTCTGCGCCTGGATGTAAAAAGCCGCCCACTGGACAGCGGCATTTCCGGGCCGATGCAGCAAGCCATCGGCCAAACCCTCGCCGCCGGCCAGCAAGTCCTGGTGTTTCTTAACCGTAGGGGCTTTGCGCCGACGCTGCTGTGCCACGACTGCGGCTGGATGTCCGAGTGCGAACGCTGCGATGCGCGCATGACCGTACACCAGCGCCACGGCGAGCTGCGCTGCCACCACTGCGGCCATGTGGAGCGCGTGCCGCGCCACTGCCCACAATGCGGCAAAGTGGATTTGCGCCCCGTGGGTGCGGGCACCGAGCGTGCCGAGGAGCGCCTGGGCATTCTGTTTCCGGATTACCCGGTGCTGCGCGTCGACCGCGACAGCACCTCGCGCAAAGACGCGATGAACCAGCTGTTCGCGACCATTCAGAAAGGCCAGCCGTGCATCCTGATCGGCACACAGATGCTCGCCAAAGGGCACCACTTCCCACGGGTAACGCTGGTGTCGATCCTGGACGCCGACGGTGGTTTGTTCTCCGGCGACTTCCGCGCCAGCGAACGCATGGCGCAACTGATCGTGCAGGTGGCAGGCCGTGCCGGGCGCGCCGAAGAGCCGGGCAAGGTGATTATCCAGACGCATCTGGCCGACCACCCCTTGCTGATTCAACTGACAGAACAGGGCTACTTCGCTTTCGCCGAACAGGCCCTGAGCGAACGCCGCTCCGCCGGCCTGCCGCCGTTTGCACACCTGGCACTGTTGCGCGCCGAAGCGCACAAGCCAGGGCAGGCCGAAAATTTTCTCGACGAGGCATGCAGCGCCGCCGAACGTTTGCTCGGTGAGTTGAGTCTGGCCGGCATCGAATTGCTCGGCCCAGTCCCCGCGCCGATGGAGCGGCGCGCCGGGCGATATCGCGCTCAGCTACTCTTGCAGGCAACGTCCCGTGCACCGCTGCATCGACTATTAAATAGCTGGATGCTTGCCCTGGAGCAAATGCCCAGCGCCCGCCAAGTGCGATGGTCGTTGGATGTGGATCCGGTAGACCTGTATTGATTGCGAAATCGCTATCGCAGGCAAGCCAGCTCCCACATTTTGAAATATGAACCCCTTTAAATGTGGGAGCGGGCTTGCCCGCGATGAGGTCCGCAGGTCCATCAACCTGTCTGAACGGTTGGCAAGCCCGCCCTCGCCACGGATAATGCCGAGTTTTTCCACCTGCGCATCGCGCACCGCCGCTTGCGGTCGAAAGAGAACACCATGAAAGACACCATTCGCCAGCTGATCCAACAAGCCCTCACCCAACTCGTCAACGAAGGTGTGTTGCCTGAAGGCCTGTCGCCGGCGATCCAGGTGGAAAACACTCGCGACAAGACCCATGGCGACTTTGCCAGCAACATTGCGATGATGCTGTCCAAGCCTGCCGGCATGAAACCGCGTGACCTGGCGGAGAAAATCATCGCCGCGCTGCCGACCGACGAGAGTGTGACCAAGGCCGAAATCGCCGGCCCAGGCTTTATCAACTTCTTCCAGAACACCCAGGCCCTGGCTTCGCGCCTGGACGCGGCCCTGGCCGACGCCAACATTGGCGTGCGCAAGGCCGGCCCCCTGGAGCGTGTGGTGATTGACCTGTCGGCACCCAACCTGGCCAAAGAGATGCACGTGGGCCACCTGCGCTCGACCATCATTGGTGACGGCGTGGCGCGGGTGCTGGAGTTCCTGGGTGACGACGTGATCCGTCAGAACCACGTGGGCGACTGGGGCACCCAGTTCGGCATGCTGATGGCCTACCTGCAGGAAAACCCGATCACCAGCAACGAGCTGGCCGACCTGGAAAACTTCTACCGCGCCGCCAAAAAGCGCTTCGACGAATCCGAAGAGTTCGCCGACCGCGCCCGTGGCCTGGTGGTCAAGCTGCAAGCCGGCGATGAAGATTGCCTGGCGCTGTGGGGCCGTTTCCGTGAGATTTCGCTGTCGCACTGCCAGGAAATCTACGAGCTGCTCAACGTGAAGCTGACCATGGCCGACGTGATGGGCGAAAGCGCATACAACGACGACCTGATCAACGTGGTCAACGACCTCAAGGCTGCCGGCCTGTTGGTTGAGAGCAACGGCGCGCAGTGCGTGTTCCTCGAAGAATTCAAGACCGCCGACGGCGAGCCGCTGCCGGTGATCATCGTCAAGGCCGACGGCGGCTACCTGTACGCCACCACTGACCTGGCAGCCGTGCGCTACCGCAGCGGCGTGCTCAAGGCCGACCGCGCGCTGTATTTTGTCGACCAGCGCCAGGCCTTGCACTTCCAGCAAGTGTTCGAAGTGGCGCGCCGCGCAGGCTTCGTCACCCACCCGATGCACATGGAACACATGGGTTTTGGCACCATGAACGGCGCCGATGGCCGCCCGTTCAAGACCCGCGACGGCGGCACCGTGAAGCTGATCGACCTGCTCAACGAAGCCCAGGACCGTGCCTACAACCTGGTGAAGGAAAAGAACCCGGAGTTGGCCGAAGCCGACCTGCGCAATATCGCCCGCGTGGTAGGTATTGGTGCGGTGAAGTACGCCGACCTGTCCAAGCACCGCACCAGCGACTACAGCTTCAACTTCGAACTGATGCTCAACTTCGAAGGCAACACCGCGCCGTACCTGCTGTACGCTTACACCCGTGTGGCCGGCGTGTTCCGCAAGCTGGGCAAGGATTTCAGCGAGGTTGAAGGCCAAATCGTGCTGGATGCCCCGCATGAACAGGACCTGGCGGCCAAGCTGGCGCAGTTCGGCGAAGTGCTCAACAGCGTCGGTGAAAAAGGCACGCCGCATATCCTCTGCACGTATTTGTACGAAGTCGCCGGTCTGTTCTCCAGCTTCTATGAGAACTGCCCGATCCTTACGGCAGACGACGAAGCCCAAAAGCAAAGTCGCCTGCGCCTCGCCGCACTGGCTGGACGGACCCTCAAGCAAGGCCTGGAACTGTTAGGCCTGGAAACCCTGGAGCGTATGTAAGTTGGCTGCCAAGAAAAAACCTGCACCCAAGCGCGGCGCCAGCCGCTATCAGGCACCGGCGAAGAAGCCAATCCCGGGCTGGCTGTGGATGGCTATCGGCCTGGCGGTCGGCGCGTTTGTGGTGATCCTGATGAAGCTGGAGCCCGGCAAGGGTGATGACGTCAAACGGGTCAAGCAAGAACAGCAGAAGGCCACGAAAATGGCCGAGGCCAATAAAACAGCGCCAAGCCCGACCGCACCCGTGAAGCCGAAATACGACTTCTACACGCTGTTGCCGGAATCGGAAGTGATCGTGCCACCTGACGCCGTGCCGGAGAAAACCCTGCCGACGCCACAAGTGCCGACCACGCCGGTGACACCAGCGGAAGCCGCGAAAATCGACACCGCACGCGCTCAAGCCGCGTTGGCCGGGATCACTCCGCCGCCACCGCCACCGGTGGCGACCACCAAGGCGGCGCCGGTGACCAAGTTCTTCCTGCAAGCGGGCTCGTTCCCGAAACAGGCGGATGCGGATCGTGTGCGTGCGCAGATCATCCTGCTGGGCCAGTCGGTAACAGTGGAGTCCGGCACCGTGAAGGATGCGACCTGGTATCGCGTATTGGTCGGGCCGTTCAGCAACCGTGAACAGCTGACCGTGGCGCAGAAGCAACTGGCGGGTGCAGGCTTTAGCAATCTGTTGTTACAACAACGCCAGAGCCGTTGATTCCGGCTCAACGCTGATCAAAATGTGGGAGCTGGCTTGCCTGCGATAGCGATGTAACAGTCCATATTTTCAGTGGCTGACACACCGCTATCGCAGGCAAGCCAGCTCCCACAGTTGGTTTTGCGGTGCTCTCTGGAAGGTGTCAGACCAGCAAACACCACTCGTCCGCACACACGTCCTACGGTTGAAATCCCCCCCGCCACCCCCATATGAGATTCCATCAGGGCATTTTCGCCCCGCTGCGTGGAGACTCTCCCCTTGACCACCATCGTTTCAGTACGTCGCCACGGCAAAGTCGTCATGGGCGGCGACGGCCAGGTTTCCCTGGGCAACACCGTGATGAAAGGCAACGCCAAGAAAGTGCGTCGCCTGTACCACGGCCAGGTTCTCGCCGGTTTCGCTGGCGCCACTGCCGACGCTTTCACCCTCTTCGAACGCTTCGAAGGCCAGCTGGAAAAACACCAGGGCCACCTCGTTCGCGCCGCTGTCGAACTCGCCAAAGAATGGCGCACCGACCGTTCCCTCAGCCGCCTGGAAGCCATGTTGGCGGTCGCCAACAAAGACGCATCCTTGATCATCACCGGTAACGGCGATGTGGTTGAACCCGAGCACGGCCTGATCGCCATGGGTTCCGGCGGCGGCTACGCCCAGGCGGCAGCCAGCGCCCTGCTGAAGAAAACCGACCTGTCGGCCCGCGAAATCGTCGAGACCGCCCTGGGTATCGCCGGCGATATCTGCGTGTTCACTAACCACAACTTCACCATTGAGGAGCAGGACCTCGCCGAGTAAGCCGTAGGCTTATTCCGCTTGAGGCCGCCAAACACTATGTCCATGACTCCCCGCGAAATCGTCCATGAACTTAATCGCCATATCATCGGCCAGGACGATGCCAAGCGCGCCGTTGCCATTGCGCTGCGTAACCGCTGGCGCCGGATGCAACTGCCCGAAGAACTGCGTGTTGAAGTAACGCCCAAGAACATCCTGATGATCGGGCCGACAGGCGTGGGTAAAACCGAAATCGCCCGACGCCTGGCCAAACTGGCCAATGCTCCGTTCATCAAGGTCGAGGCCACCAAGTTCACCGAAGTGGGCTATGTAGGCCGTGACGTCGAGTCGATCATTCGTGACCTGGCCGACGCCGCCCTGAAAATGCTGCGCGAACAGGAAGTGACCAAGGTCAGCCACCGCGCCGAAGACGCCGCCGAAGAACGCATTCTCGATGCCCTGCTGCCACCGGCACGCATGGGCTTTAACGAAGACGCCGCGCCAAGCTCGGATTCCAACACCCGCCAGCTGTTCCGCAAGCGCCTGCGTGAAGGCCAGCTGGACGACAAGGAAATCGAGATCGAAGTGGCCGAAGTGTCCGGCGTCGACATCTCCGCACCGCCTGGCATGGAAGAAATGACCAGCCAGTTGCAGAACCTGTTCGCCAACATGGGCAAGGGCAAGAAGAAAAGCCGCAAGCTCAAGGTGAAGGACGCGCTGAAGCTGGTGCGCGACGAAGAAGCCGGGCGCCTGGTGAATGAGGAAGAGCTCAAGGCCAAAGCCCTGGAAGCGGTCGAGCAGCACGGTATCGTGTTTATCGACGAGATCGACAAGGTGGCCAAGCGCGGCAACTCCGGCGGCGTCGATGTGTCCCGCGAAGGCGTACAGCGCGACCTGTTGCCGCTGATCGAAGGCTGCACGGTGAACACCAAGCTGGGCATGGTCAAGACCGACCACATCCTGTTTATCGCCTCCGGCGCGTTCCACCTGAGCAAGCCCAGCGACCTGGTGCCGGAGCTGCAAGGCCGTCTGCCGATTCGCGTGGAACTCAAGGCGCTGACCCCCGGCGACTTCGAACGTATCCTCAGCGAGCCGCATGCTTCGCTCACCGAGCAATACCGCGAACTGCTGAAAACCGAAGGTTTGGGCATCGAATTCCAGCCGGACGGCATCAAGCGCCTGGCGGAGATTGCCTGGCAGGTCAACGAGAAGACCGAAAACATCGGTGCCCGTCGCCTGCACACCCTGCTTGAGCGTCTGCTGGAGGAAGTGTCCTTCAGTGCTGGTGACATGGCCGGTTTGCAGAATGGCGAAGCGATCAAGATTGACGCTGAGTACGTCAACAGCCACCTGGGCGAATTGGCGCAGAACGAAGATCTGTCTCGTTATATCCTGTAAGCCTCACAGAAAACGGCTTGTGTCGGAGCCGGACTTGTGTGGGGGCTGGCTTGCCTGCGATAGCATCACCTCAGTGTTTCTGAAACACCGAGGTGTCTGCATCGCGGGCAAGCCCGGCTCCCACACAAGCCAGCTCCTACAGTTTTAAGCCGGTTCTCAGGACTATCTCTGGGCGGTTCTCCAATGACCAAATTCCCCACCGCTGTAAATTTGCACAAAACCTCCAACACCCTCGGCCTTACCTACGGGCCGAGCGAGGTCTACCAGCTCCCCGCTGAGCTGCTACGCACCCACTCGCCTTCCGCCGAGGTCCAGGGCCACGGCAAACCCATCCTGCAGTTCGGCAAGCTCAACGTGCGGCTGATCAAGATAGAACCAGCCGGCCAATATGCACTGAAATTGACCTTCGACGACGGCCATGACAGCGGACTGTTCACCTGGGACTACCTCTACCAGTTGGCCGTGCGCCAGGATGCGTTGTGGGCCGATTATCTGGCTGAGCTTAAAGCCGCCGGCAAAACCCGCGACCCGAGCGAATCGGTCGTGCGGCTGATGCTCTAACTCAGGCGTCTCGCTCTTTAGAGGGCATTTTCTAATTTCATCTGCTTGAATGCCCTGTCGCGTGGTCAACGATTGGCCCGCTTGCGAAAAAAATTAAACTCGGGTAACCAATGGAACTGGCAAGTTCCCTGCATTTGACGATGCGGTATCAACGGTCACCCGAGTCGCAGTACCAGGCTGGTGTCGTGTATCGAAATTGGGTGCGCAGCAATCGCCGGTACTCGTCTTTCGGACAATGGAGCGTCGTAGATGAGTAACAAGAATAACGATGACTTGAAACGCCAGGCCTCGGAAAACACCCTGGGGCTGAACCCGATCATCGCGTTACGCAAAAAGGATTTATTGGCCTCAGCGAAGATGGTACTGACCCAAGCCATCAAGCAACCGTTGCACAGCGTCAAACACGTCGCGCATTTTGGCGTGGAATTGAAGAACGTGATGTTCGGCAAATCCGCACTGGCCCCCGAAGGCGACGACCGTCGCTTCAACGACCCGGCGTGGAGCCAGAACCCGCTCTATAAGCGTTACCTGCAAACTTACCTGGCGTGGCGCAAGGAACTGCACGACTGGATCGGCGACAGTAACCTGTCGGAACAGGACATCAGCCGCGGCCACTTCGTGATCAACCTGATGACCGAAGCCATGGCCCCCACCAACAGCGCGGCCAACCCGGCGGCGGTCAAACGCTTCTTTGAAACCGGCGGCAAAAGCCTGCTTGATGGCCTGTCACACTTGGCCAAAGACATGGTGCACAACGGCGGCATGCCCAGCCAAGTCAACATGGGCGCCTTCGAAGTCGGCAAGACCCTGGGCACCACTGAAGGCGCCGTGGTGTTTCGCAATGACGTGCTGGAGCTGATCCAGTACAAGCCCATCACCGAGCAGGTGCACGAACGCCCACTGCTGGTGGTGCCGCCGCAGATCAACAAATTCTATGTATTCGACCTGAGCCCGGAGAAGAGCCTGGCGCGCTTCTGCCTGCGCAATGGCCAGCAGACGTTTATCGTCAGTTGGCGCAACCCGACCAAGGCGCAGCGCGAGTGGGGCCTGTCGACCTATATCGAGGCGCTCAAGGAAGCGGTCGATGTGGTCACGGCGATTACCGGCAGCAAAGACGTGAACATGCTCGGCGCCTGCTCGGGCGGCATCACCTGCACCGCCCTGCTGGGCCACTACGCGGCGCTGGGCGAGAAGAAGGTCAACGCCCTGACCTTGCTGGTGAGTGTGCTGGACACCACCCTGGACACCCAGGTGGCGCTGTTTGTCGACGAACAGACCCTGGAAGCCGCCAAGCGCCATTCTTACCAGGCCGGTGTGCTGGAGGGCCGCGACATGGCCAAGGTCTTCGCCTGGATGCGCCCCAACGACCTGATCTGGAACTACTGGGTCAATAACTACCTGCTCGGCAACGAGCCGCCGGTGTTCGACATCCTGTTCTGGAACAACGACACCACACGTTTGCCGGCCGCCTTCCATGGCGATTTGATTGAGCTGTTCAAGAACAACCCGCTGGTACGCGCCAATGCCCTGGAGGTGTGCGGCACGCCGATCGACCTCAAGCAGGTGACCGCCGATATCTATTCCCTGGCCGGCACCAACGACCACATCACGCCGTGGCAGTCGTGCTACAAATCGGCGCAGCTGTTTGGTGGCAAAGTGGAGTTTGTGTTGTCCAGCAGCGGGCATATCCAGAGCATCCTCAACCCGCCAGGCAACCCCAAGGCGCGTTACCAGACCAGCGATGGGTTGGCGGGCAAGCCGCTGGAGTGGCAGGAGAATGCCACCAAGCATACTGACTCATGGTGGCTGCATTGGCAGGCGTGGCAGGCCGAGCGGGCGGGCAAACTGAAGAAAGCACCTACAAGCCTGGGTAACAAAGCCTATGCCGCAGCTGAGGCGGCACCGGGTACTTATGTGCACGAACGATAAGCAGATTTTGCGGTAGAAATGCGATCAATGTGGGAGCTGGCTTGCCTGCGATAGCGGTGGGCCAGCTAGATGATGAGCTAACTGAAAGATTGCTATCGCAGGCAAGCCAGCTCCCACAGGAACCGAGTTTTCCCAGACAAATAGCGCCACTTCACAGGGCTTGAGCATGCCGCAACCGTTCATCTTCCGTACCATCGACCTGGATGGCCAGACCATCCGTACGGCGGTACGCCCGGGCAAGCCTCACTTGACGCCGCTGCTGATCTTCAACGGCATCGGCGCCAACCTTGAGCTGGTGTTTCCGTTCGTCCAGGCGCTGGACCCGGACCTGGAAGTGATCGCCTTCGATGTGCCAGGTGTGGGGGGGTCTTCCACACCCAGCGTGCCCTATCGTTTTCCCGGCTTGGCCAAGCTCACCGCACGCATGCTCGATTACCTGGACTATGGCCAGGTGAATGCGGTGGGTGTGTCCTGGGGCGGCGCGTTGGCGCAGCAGTTTGCCTATGATTACCCCGAGCGCTGCAAAAAACTGATCCTGGCGGCGACGGCAGCCGGGGCCTTTATGGTGCCGGGCAAACCCAAGGTGCTATGGCTGATGGCAAGCCCCAGGCGCTATATCCAACCGTCCCACGTGGTGCGTATTGCACCGATGATTTATGGCGGCTCGTTCCGCCGCGACTCCAAACTGGCCGCCGAACACGCCAGCAAGGTGCGCTCGGCGGGCAAGCTCGGTTACTACTGGCAGCTGTTTGCGGGCCTTGGCTGGACCAGCATTCACTGGCTGCACAAGATCCGCCAGCCGACGCTGGTGCTGGCCGGCGACGACGACCCGCTGATCCCGCTGATCAATATGCGCATGCTCGCCTGGCGCATTCCCAACGCACAGTTGCACATCATCGATGATGGCCACTTGTTCCTGATCACCCGCGCCGAAGCCGTGGCGCCGATCATCATGAAGTTTCTTGAAGAGGAGCGCCTGCGTGCGGTGATTCACCCTCGACCAGCGGTGTAAGGACTACGCCGCCGCGCAACTTGCCAGGAACCGACTATGGTTCTGAATTGGCGTGCCTGTTGATGGCTTGACGAAGGAGTGTTGGCTCATGCGAGAAAGACCCGTGACGAACCCGGCGCCCACCCCGGCCGCGTTCATCAACGCGCAAAATGCGATCAGTGGCCTGCGGGGCCGCGATTTGCTGGCGACCCTGCGCAGTGTCGCCAACCATGGCTTGCGCAACCCGCTGTACACCGCTCGGCACGCCCTGGCCTTGGGCGGCCAACTCGGTCGCGTGCTGCTGGGTGAAACCGTACAGGCCCCCAACCCCGCTGACAGCCGCTTCGCCGACCCCACCTGGACGCTTAATCCGCTGTACCGGCGCAGCCTGCAAGCCTATTTGAGCTGGCAGAAACAAACGCGTCACTGGATCGACGACAGCTCGATGAGCGCCGATGACCGCGCCCGCGCGCACTTTGCCTTCTCGCTGATCAACGATGCCGTCTCGCCCTCCAACACCTTGCTCAACCCGCTGGCCATCAAGGAGCTGCTCAACTCCGGCGGCAACAGTGTGGTGCGCGGCGTGAGTAATTTGTTTAACGATTTGTTGCACAACAACGGCCTGCCCAGCCAGGTCAGCAAACACGCTTTTGAAGTGGGCAAAACGGTGGCAACGACCGCGGGCTCCGTGGTGTTTCGCAACGAGCTGCTGGAACTGATCCAGTACAAGCCCATGAGCGAAAAGCAGTACGCCAAGCCGTTGCTGATCGTGCCGCCGCAAATCAACAAGTACTACATCTTCGATCTCAGCCCCGCCAACAGCTTTGTGCAGTACGCCCTGAAAAACGGCCTGCAGACGTTTATGGTCAGCTGGCGCAACCCGGATGTGCGTCACCGCGAGTGGGGCCTGTCCACCTATGTGGCGGCGCTGGAGGAAGCGCTGAACGTGTGCCGGGCAATCACCGGTGCCCGTGAGGTCAACCTGATGGGCGCCTGCGCCGGTGGCTTGACCATCGCCGCGCTGCAAGGCCACCTGCAAGCCAAGCGCCAGCTGCGGCGCATCTCCAGCGCCAGTTACCTGGTGAGCCTGCTGGACAGCCAGATCGACAGCCCCGCCACCTTGTTTGCCGATGAACAGACCCTGGAAGCCGCCAAGCGCCGCTCCTACCAGCAAGGCGTGCTGGAGGGTCGAGACATGGCCAAGGTCTTCGCCTGGATGCGCCCCAACGACCTGATCTGGAACTACTGGATCAATAATTACCTGCTGGGCAAAGAACCGCCGGCGTTCGACATCCTCTACTGGAACAACGACAACACGCGTCTGCCCGCCGCGTTGCATGGCGACCTGCTGGACTTCTTCAAGCACAACCCGCTCAGCCATCCGGGTGGCCTTGAGGTGTGCGGCACGCCCATCGACCTGCAGAAGGTCACAGTGGACAGCTTCAGCGTGGCCGGGATCAACGACCACATCACGCCGTGGGACGCGGTGTATCGCTCCACGCAACTGCTGGGCGGCGAGCGGCGCTTTGTGCTGTCCAACAGCGGGCATATCCAGAGCATCCTCAACCCGCCGGGCAACCCCAAGGCCAACTACGTCGAGAACCCCAAGCTGAGCAGCGACCCGCGTGCCTGGTACTACGACGCCAGTCACGTCGAAGGCAGCTGGTGGCCGCAGTGGCTTGCGTGGATCCAGCAACGTTCGGGCGTGCAACGCGAAACACTCACCGCCCTGGGCAACCAGAATTACCCACCGATGGAAGCGGCGCCAGGCACTTACGTGCGGGTGCGCTGAGCTCAACGATCACATTAAGAAGACTGGATGAAGACCCGCGACCGTATCCTTGAATGTGCCCTGCAGTTGTTCAACCACAAGGGCGAACCGAACGTGTCGACCATGGAGGTGGCCAATGAAATGGGGATCAGCCCCGGCAACCTTTATTACCATTTCCATGGCAAGGAGCCCTTGGTGCTCGGGTTGTTCGAGCGTTTCCAGAATGAACTGGCGCCGCTGCTCGACCCGCCGGCAGATGCGCAACTCAAACCCGAAGATTACTGGCTGTTCCTGCACCTGATCATCGAGCGCATGGCCCACTACCGGTTCCTGTTCCAGGACCTGTCGAACCTGGCCGGGCGCCTGCCAAAGCTGGCCAAGGGCATTCGCAACTTGCTCACGGCGCTCAAGCGCACCCTGGCTTCACTGCTTGCGCGCCTGAAGGCAGCGGGACAGTTGGTCAGTGACACCCAGGCACTGGGGCAATTGGTGGAACAGATCACCATGACCCTGCTGTTTTCCCTGGACTACCAGCGGATTCTCGACCGCGAGGGCGAGGTGCGGGTGGTGGTGTACCAGGTCATGATGCTGGTCGCGCCGCATCTGTTGTTGCCGGCGCGGCAGGCGACTGAGCGGTTTGCGCTCAAATACCTGGATGATATCGATTAAAAATGTGCGGGCTTGCCCGCGATAGCAATTTATCAGCCAATACCTGGGTGGCTGACACTCCGCCATCGCGGGCAAGCCCGCTTCCCACATTGGAAATGCGGTGTATATGAGACTTCCATAAAAAAACGCCCGACCTTCACAGGCCGGGCGTTTTTTGTGCCCTGAAAAAATCAGGACTGACTGGATGGCGTCGGGGTTACCGGCGTTGCAGTCGGGGCGGCAGGAGCATGTGTCGGTGCGGACACCGAATTGGCTGTAGAAGCGGTTGGCGCTGGAGTTGCAGGCTTGGCCGCAACAGCAGGCTTGGGCGCTGCTGGCTTCTTGGCTACTGCTGGCCTCTTCGCGGCGGCAGGTTTTGCCGCAGGCTTGGCAGCCACAGGTTTTGCTGCAGCAGGCTTGGCAGCGGCTTTAGCGGCGGCTGGCTTGGCTGCAGGTTTCGCAGTGGCCGGCTTGGCAGCAGGTTTGGCAGCGGCGGTTTTAGCCGCAGGCTTGGCCGCTGGTTTTGCTGCTGCTTTGGCAGCCGGCTTAGCCGCAGGCTTGGCAGCAGCTTTAGCGGCCACGGGTTTTGCTGCAGGCTTGGCAGCCGGTTTGGCAGCTGCGGTTTTTGCAGCGGGTTTTGCCGCAGCTTTAGCCGGGGCCTTGGCCGCAGGTTTGGCAGCTGGCTTGGCGGCCGCTTTAACCAGAGGCTTGGCGGCGGTTTTGGCAGCCGGTTTAGCAGCCGCAGTTTTAGCCGCAGGCTTGGCAGCCGGTTTAGCGGCGGCGGTTTTGGCTGGAGCCACTTTAGCGCCGGTGAGTTTTTCGATTTGCTTGGTCAGGGTATCGACCTTGCTGTGCAGCGTCTTCAGTTCCGCTTTGCTGGGCACGCCCAGTCGCGAAATGGCACTGTTGAGACGCTTGTCGAAGGTTTCTTCCAACTTGCCCCAAGTGTCAGAAATGCTCGACTTGGCAGAGCCGGCAGTGGCCTTGGCCGCTTCAACTTTTTTACCAACCGTGGTCTTGGTCAACTTCTCGGCCTTTTCGCCGTCCTTGACCAATGTCTCGAAGTATTTGCCGCCGTCACTGCTAACCTTCGAGTACACGCCTAAACCAGCAAGCCAGATCTTACGGGAATATTTTTCAACCTCCCCGATCCACGAGCTGCCTTCTTTCTGAGTAGTCTTTTTAACAGCCATCCCGATGTCTCCTTAGTGTTTACGCGCGACACGTTCTAGCAATGTCGTCAGCTCTTCGAGCTTAGCAGAGAGTGTCTCCACGTCATGTTTAGACGCAATGCCGATTCGATTCAAGGCACTCGCAACACGCGTGTCAAAAGCTTTTTCAACTTTATCCAGTTGAACTTCAACCAAACCTTTGACGCTGGAGACATTACTCTTTACTTGGTCAATCTGACTGTTGGCAGCATCAAGTTGTTCAACCACAACTTTTTTGCCTTTACTTTCAACATGTTGACCGGTCTTAACCAGCTCTTTGAAGTACTCGCCGCCTTCGCTGCCGACCTTGGCATAGGCGCCAAGTCCTGCCAGCCAGATCTTGCGGGCGTAGCTTTTAACGTCACTCAGGGCAGTGGACTGAAGGTCGATTTTTTTCTTCAAAATAACTTTGGCCATGGTGCACCTCACGCAGATTAGGGTCGAGGAACGGCCCGCAGGAGTTGAGGGCTTGGGCACAAAGTAGGCTGGAAAATTAGAATCGGCACCCTAAGAACACATTGATCAGGCCAGCGCCTTATCCAGGGCTTTCTCGATTTCAGACTTGATGGTGCCGCTCATGGCCGACATCAACAGGCCCAATTCAACATCAATGCGCAGCGATTCATCGGCGACTAACACCGTGCCTTTAACCCCCGAACGCTTGAGGTTCAGGCTATCGCCCGACCACGATGACTCCAGGCCATATTGCTCCTTGAGTTTGTGCGCCAACTTCTCGGCCTTCGCGCGCGCGCCTTCTTTACCCAGGGAATGTGCACGCTCAACGGTAATACGGGCCATTGCAATGACTCCTCTTTATATCGACTCAGAACACCTGCCATGCGGCAAAAGGTCTCGATGAACACCTATCTTACCTTCAGCCTTGCCAAGACAAAGCAGGCGGTGGGGATTATCATGTCCCGCATTCTCTTTTGGTGACAGCGATATGACTGATCAGCGCAAAGGCAGCGATGCCGAACCCACCACTCACTTCGGCTTCAAGAACGTTCCGGAAAGCCAGAAAGCGGAAAAAGTCGCTGAGGTGTTCCACTCCGTTGCGGCCAAGTACGACCTGATGAACGACGTACTCTCGGGCGGCATGCACCGCCTGTGGAAGCGCTTCACCATCGAGTTGTCGGGTGTACGCACCGGCAACCGCGTGCTCGACATCGCCGGCGGCACGGGCGATCTGGCGGCCAAGTTCTCCAAGCTGGTTGGCCCGACCGGCCAGGTCGTGCTGGCGGACATCAACGGTTCGATGCTCAAGGTCGGCCGTGATCGCCTGCTGGATAAAGGTGTGGCCGGCAATATCGAGTTCGTCCAGGCCGATGCGGAAAAGCTGCCGTTCCCGGACAACCATTTCGACTGCGTGACCATCGCCTTCGGCCTGCGCAACGTGACCCATAAAGAGGACGCCATCCGCTCGATGCTACGCGTACTCAAGCCGGGCGGCCGCCTGTTGGTGCTGGAGTTCTCCAAGCCGACCAACGCGCTGATGTCCAAGGTCTACGACACCTACTCGTTCGCCTTCATGCCGCTGATGGGCAAGCTGATCACCAATGACGCCGAGAGCTACCGCTACCTGGCCGAATCGATCCGCATGCACCCCGACCAGGAAACCCTGAAGTCGATGATGGTAGAAGCCGGTTTCGACCGCGTGACCTACCACAACATGACCTCAGGCATCGTCGCCCTGCACCGCGGCATCAAGCCCTGATGCTGTTCGCAGGCCTCCTCGCCAGCGTCGAACACGGCATCAACCGTGTCCTGCGCCTGGACAGCACCGCCCTGGCGCGGCTTGCGCACTTGAACGGCAAGGTTATTGCCGTCGATTGCACCAGCCCCGCCCTGCAGCTGTTTATCCTGCCCAGCGATGAAGGCCTGCTGCTCGCCGGCGATTGGGCCGCCGAGGCCGACTGCACCCTGCGCGCACCCGCCTCGAGCCTGTTGCACCTGGCGCTGAGCCGCAACAAGACCGCGATCCTGCACAGCCCCGACGTGGAGCTGGAAGGCGACAGCGCCGTGCTGATGGACCTGGCCGCCGTGCTGCAAGACCTGGAACTGGATTGGGAATACGAGCTGTCACGCTGGATTGGTCCGGTGGCCACCCAACTGATCAGCGGGCACCTGCGCAGCCGCTCGCGCTGGTACCAGCAAGGGTTCGCCAGCCTCAACCAGAACCTCGCCGAATACCTGAGCGAAGAATCGCGCACCCTGGTCGGAGAACGGGAAGCGCAAGCGCGCTTTCGCGAACTCGACAAGGCCAAAATCGACCTGGAACGCCTTGAGGCACGCTTCGAGCGCCTGAGCCGTTCCCTTGATCCAAGCGATAACGCATGAAGCTGCTCGCCGTCCGCCGTTTGTTTCGTATCCAGCGCGTCGTAATCCGCTACCGCCTCGATGACCTGCTGTTCGCCCTGCCGTTGCCGTGGTTTTTGCTGGCCGTGCGCTATGTGTTGCCGTGGCGCTGGTTCCCGCGCAAACCGCTGGAACTGAGCCGTGGCGCGCGCCTGCGCCTGGCGTTGCAGGACCTGGGGCCGATCTTTATCAAGTTCGGGCAGATCCTCTCGACACGCCGCGATTTGCTGCCCGAAGACATTGCCGACGAGCTGATGCTGTTGCAGGACCGCGTGCCGCCGTTTGATTCCCAGCAGTCGATGAAGCTGATCGAAGAACAACTGGGCAAGAAGATCAGCGAGGTGTTCAGCCGTTTCGACGTCGAGCCACTGGCCTCGGCCTCGGTGGCGCAGGTGCATGCCGCACAATTGAAGACCGGCGAAGAAGTGGTGGTGAAGGTGATTCGCCCCGGCCTCAAGCCGATCATCGGCCAGGACCTGGCGTGGCTGTTTATCCTCGCCCGCGCCGCCGAACGTTTCTCCGCCGATGCGCGCCTGCTGCATCCGGTGGACGTGGTTGCCGACTACGAAAAAACCATCTACGACGAACTCGACCTACTGCGCGAAGCGGCCAACGCCAGCCAGCTCAAACGCAACTTCGAAGGTTCAGCGCTGCTGTACGTGCCGCAGGTGTATTGGGACTGGTGCCGTCCCAAAGTGCTGGTGATGGAGCGCATCTACGGCGTGCAGGTCACCGACCTCGCCACTCTTGCCGACCAGCGCACCGACATGAAGATGCTTGCCGAGCGCGGCGTGGAAATCTTCTTCACTCAGGTGTTTCGCGACAGCTTCTTCCACGCCGACATGCACCCGGGCAACATTTTCGTCAGCACCGTCAACCCGTGGAGCCCGCAATACATTGCGATCGACTGCGGCATCGTCGGCAGCCTGACCCCGGAAGACCAGGATTACCTGGCACGCAACCTGTTCGCCTTTTTCAAGCGCGATTACCGCCGCGTGGCGCAGTTGCACATCGATTCGGGCTGGGTGCCGGCCGAAACCAAGCTCAACGAATTCGAAGCCGCGATCCGCACGGTGTGCGAGCCGATCTTTGAAAAACCGTTAAAAGATATTTCCTTCGGCCAGGTGCTGATGCGTCTGTTCCAGACCGCGCGGCGCTTCAATATGGAAGTGCAACCGCAGCTGGTACTGCTGCAAAAAACCTTGCTCAACATCGAAGGCCTGGGCCGCCAGTTGTACCCGGACCTGGACTTGTGGAACACCGCGCAGCCGTTCCTGGAACGCTGGATGCGCGAGCGCGTCAGCCCGAAAACCCTGCTGGGCAACCTGCACAGCCAGTTCGAACAACTGCCGCACCTGGCCAACATGACCCGCGACCTGCTGGAGCGCATGTCCCAGCCCCACGCCAAAGACCCTGCACCGCCGTGGCACAGGCGCAAGGACGACTGGTTCCTGCGCCTGTTGGGCGCCGCCCATTTGGTCGGCGGCGTGATGCTGGCGATTGGCGGGCCGCTGAACCAACTGGGCCATTGGCCGGCTGGCATCATGGTCGCCGTGGGTATTTATCTGATCGTGCACCGATAGCCGATCCGGTTATACACTGTCGCAAATTGCCGGAGCCGAACATGAAAGACTGGCTGGACGAGATCAAGTGGGACAGTGACGGCCTGGTGCCGGCCATTGCCCAGGACTACAAGACCGGGCGCGTATTAATGATGGCCTGGATGAACCGCGAGGCCTTGAGCCTCACCGCCACTGAGCAGCGCGCCATTTACTGGTCACGTTCGCGTGGCAAACTGTGGCGCAAGGGCGAAGAGTCCGGGCACGTGCAGACCCTGCACGAGATGCGCATCGACTGTGACGCCGACGTGGTGATCCTGAAGGTCGAGCAGATCGGCGATATCGCCTGCCATACCGGCCGTCACAGCTGCTTCTATCGCGTGTTCGAGAACGGCGAGTGGAAGGTTGTGGAACCGGTGCTCAAAGACCCGCACGCCATTTATTCCGCAGGACACTGAACATGAGCGATACCCTGAACCGTGTGGCCCAGGTGCTGGAAGACCGCAAAGGCGCGGACGCCGACAGCTCCTATGTCGCAAGCCTTTACCACAAGGGCTTGAACAAGATTCTGGAAAAACTTGGCGAAGAGTCGATCGAGACGATTATTGCCGCCAAAGATGCGCAAATCAGCGGTGATTACAGCGATGTAATCTACGAGACCGCAGACTTGTGGTTCCATAGCCTGGTCATGCTCGCCCAACTGGGGCAGCACCCACAGGCCGTGTTGGATGAACTGGACCGTCGCTTCGGCTTGTCCGGGCATGCAGAAAAGGCCTCGCGCCCGTCCGCCTGAATAACTTTTACAGAGGAATTGCAGCATGGGCATTTTTGACTGGAAACACTGGATCGTCATTCTGGTGGTCGTGGTACTGGTGTTCGGCACCAAGAAACTCAAGAACCTGGGCACTGACGTGGGCGAGTCGATCAAGGGCTTTCGTAAAGCCATGAACGACGATGAAAAACCGGCCGACCCGATGGCCAATCCGGTACCACCGGTGCAGCCTGTACACCCACAGGCCACCCAGCCGATCACCGAGCGTCGTACCTTCGACGTGCAGGCTGAAAAAGTCCAAGAGCCGACCCGCAAAGACTCGTGAGCACTGACTAATGTTTGGTATCAGCTTCTCTGAACTGCTGCTCGTCGGCCTCGTGGCCTTGCTGGTACTGGGGCCGGAACGCCTGCCCGGTGCCGCACGCACGGCCGGCCTGTGGATCGGGCGCCTGAAACGCAGTTTCAACGCCATCAAACAGGAAGTTGAACGGGAAATCGGCGCCGACGAGATCCGCCGCCAGCTGCACAACGAACATATCCTGTCGTTGGAGCAGGAGGCGCGCAAGATTCTGTCGCCGGTTCAGGAGCCCGCCAAACCGGTGGAACCTGTGCCCGAAAACAGCATTGCTCCGGCCGCCGAAGCATCGCCAACCGCGCCCGCCCCGCCTGAGCCAGCGCCGACGCCTGTAGCGTCGCCCGCTCCCCATGACCCTACATTGCCGCCGCGAGCCCCATGAGCGCTGATAAACCGGAAAACGACCAGCATATGCCGCTGGTCTCGCACCTCACCGAGCTGCGGACCCGCCTGCTGCGTTGCGTAGCGGCCATCTTCATCATCTTTGCCGGGCTGTTCGCCTTTACCCAGCAGATCTACACCTTCGTCTCCACGCCATTGCGCCAGTACCTGCCGGCCGGCGCGACGATGATCGCCACCGACGTGTCGTCGCCGTTCCTGACGCCACTGAAGCTGACCATGATGGTCTCGCTGTTCCTGGCGATCCCGGTGATTCTGCACCAAATCTGGGGCTTTATTGCACCGGGCCTGTACAAGCATGAGAAGCGCATCGCGGTACCGTTGCTGGTGTCGAGCATCCTGCTGTTCTACACCGGCATGGCCTTCGCGTATTTCCTGGTGTTTCCGCTGATCTTCAAATTCTTCGCCGCCGCCACCCCGGCCGGCGTGGAAATGATGACCGACATCACCAGCTACCTCGACTTCGTGATGACGCTGTTCTTCGCCTTTGGCGTGGCCTTCGAAATCCCGGTGGCCGTGGTGCTGCTGGTGTGGATCGGCGTGGTCGACGTCAAATACCTGAAGAAAGTGCGTCCTTACGTGATCATCGGCTGCTTCGTGGTCGGCATGATCCTCACGCCGCCGGACATCTTTTCGCAGACCTTGCTGGCCGTGCCGATGTGGATGCTGTTCGAGATTGGCATCCTGTTTGGCAGCCTGATCAGCAAGCGTGGCGATCACCCGGATGACCAACCCGCCGACGACGACCAGCCGCCAGCGACGCAACCGTGAACCTGCTGTTGCTTGAAGAGGCCGACTTCATCGCGGCCGACCGGGTGATCCTGCGTGATCGGCGCCTGGTGCATATGCAGGAAGTCCACCGCGCGGTGGTGGGCGACAACCTGCGGGTCGGCCGTATTGGCGGGCTGATGGGCAATGCGCAACTGCTGCGCCTGGAAACCGGTGAAGCCGAGCTGCAAGTGAGCTTCGACCAACCGCCGCCGACCAAACTGCCGCTGACCCTGCTGCTGGCCCTGCCGCGTCCGAAGATGCTGCGCCGGGTGCTGCAAACCGTGGCGGCGATGGGCGTGCCGAAGGTGGTACTGGTCAACAGTTACCGGGTTGAAAAAAGCTTCTGGCAAACCCCGTTCCTGGAGCCGGAGGCGGTGCGCGAGCAGTTGATCCTCGGCCTGGAGCAGGCACGGGACACCGTGCTGCCCGAGATCAGCATCGAAAAGCGCTTCAAGCCGTTCGTCGAGGACCGCCTGCCGGCCATGACCGCAGGCACCCTAGGCCTGATCGGCCATCCCGGCGATTACCCGGCCTGCCCACGTGGACTGGACGAACCGGTGACCCTGGCCATCGGCCCGGAAGGCGGCTGGATCCCCTACGAAGTGGAGCTGTTGGCCAAGGCCGGCTTGCAACCGGTGCAACTGGGTGCGCGCATCCTGCGCGTAGAAACCGCCGTGACCGCCCTGCTCGCCCGGTTGTTCTGAACACCGACCTGCCCCGAAAAAAGTGGGAGCTGGCTTGCCTGCGATTGCATCACCTGGGTATGCCTGATGTACCGAGGTGCCTGCATCGCAGGCAAGCCAGCTCCCACATTGGTTCTGAGAACCTACAGAAACTTCCTACGCTGCCGATAGCCTCTGAATAAGTCCAAGCCTTGTTCCAAAGGAGATCGCAGCATGTATCGTTGGTTAGCCGAAAAACTGGGGAATGTGAGCGTCAATCGCAAGCTGAGCATAGGCTTTGGCTTGGTGTTGATCCTGACGCTGTTGATCACCTTCACCGGCTGGACCGGCTTGGGCGACGTGATCAGTCGCGGCGACAAACTGGGCTTTATCTCCAGCCTCAACGGCCTGACCAAAGACCTGCGCCTGGCGCGCCTGGACTTTGAAATGCGCCGGGGCGAACAAGGCACCGATGCCGTCAACGGTCTGCTGAAGCAACTGGACGATGGCCTCAAAACCGCCCAAACGCTGATTGAACAACCCGGCGACAAAGCCCTGGTAGAGCAACAGCTGGAAGCCTTGGGCCAATACAAAAAAGCCTTTGGCGCAATGGTCCTGGCCGGCCTCAAGCGTGAGGGTGCACGCAGCAAACTCGGTGACACCGCCGACAACGCCGTGGCCAAGATCAACGAAATCGAAGCGACCCTGCTGCAAGGCGACAGCGTCACGCAGTTCAACAGCGTGGTCGAGCTGAGCAAGTTGATCCAACAGTCGCGCTTCCAGGTGCGCGGTTATACCTACAGCGGCAAGACCGAGGCCGAGCAACCAGCCCTGGATGCCATCGACAATGCCCTGAAGAAAATCACTGACCTGCAAGGCAAGCTGCCTGAGCAGTACCAGGCCAACCTGCAAGAGGCCGGCGTGTCACTGCAAGCCTACCGCGCCGCGGTCAGCCAGTACCGTGACTCCCAAGTGGCCAGCGCCGCCGCGCTGAAAATCATGATCGCCCAAGGCGATATCCTGCTGGGGCACAGCGAAAAACTCACCACCTCCCAGACCGCCGTGCGCGATGCCGATGCCGCGCAGGCTAAACAGCTGTTGCTGCTGGCCACCGTGCTGGCGCTGATCTTCGGCATTCTCGCCGCCTGGGCTATCACCCGCCAGATCGTGATCCCGCTTAACCAGACCCTCACAGTCGCCGAGCGTGTGGCCTCGGGCGATCTGAGCCATAACCTCAACTCCGCCCGCCAGGACGAGCTGGGCCAACTGCAACGCGCCATGCAGAGCATGACCCTGGGCCTGCGCGAGTTGATCGGCGGTATCAGCGACGGTGTTACCCAGATTGCCAGCGCTGCCGAACAACTGTCGGCCGTGACCGAACAGACCAGCGCCGGGGTTAACAGCCAAAAGGTTGAGACCGACCAAGTGGCCACCGCCATGAACGAAATGGCCGCCACCGTGCAGGAAGTGGCGCGCAACGCCGAAGAAGCCTCCGAAGCTGCCGTTGCAGCGGACCAACAGGCCCGTGAAGGCGACAAGGTAGTCGGTGAGGCGATCGCGCAGATTGAGCGCCTGGCTACCGAGGTCGGTAATTCCACGGTGGCCATGGGCGATCTCAAGCGCGAAAGCGACAAGATCGGCAGCGTGCTCGATGTGATCAAGTCTGTCGCCCAGCAAACCAACCTGCTGGCGCTGAACGCGGCGATTGAAGCGGCGCGTGCCGGTGAAGCCGGTCGCGGCTTCGCGGTGGTGGCCGACGAGGTGCGCAGCCTGGCGCAGCGCACACAGAAGTCCACCGAGGAGATCGAAGAGCTGATCGTCGGCCTGCAAAACGGCACTCAGCAGGTGGCGACCATCATGGACAACAGCCGGGGGCTCACCGACAGCAGCGTCGAGCTGACCCGACGTGCCGGCAACGCGCTGAGCAATATCACGCGCACGGTCTCAACCATTCAGGCGATGAACTCGCAGATCGCCACTGCCGCCGAGCAACAAAGCGCTGTGGCCGAAGAGATCAACCGCAGCGTGTTGAATGTGCGCGACGTGTCTGAGCAGACCTCCTCGGCCAGTGAGGAAACTGCCGCATCGAGTGCCGAACTGGCACGCTTGGGGATCTATTTGCAGTCTCTGGTCGGGCGCTTCCGCATCTGACCCGCCCCCACACGGCGGCCAGAGCAAGGCCGCCGTAACTTGTGAAATTTCCTACGCGGTTATCAGCCCGCCACAACCTCGAATCGATTTAGCGTTTCAGCTGTTGCGAAATGCTTCCTCAGATTTGGAGGTTCACCATGTTTCCTCGGCTGACCCGTTTGCTGGTCAACGCCAGCGTCCGTCTCAAACTCGCACTGGGTTTCGGCCAAGTGCTGATCTTGAGCATCCTGATCGCCGCGACCGGCTGGCAGGCCTTGAAAGACGTGCTTTATCGCTCAAACAGCCTGACGACCCTTGGGCAACTGGCCCTTGACGCCGAGGCCATGCGCGCTGACAGAATTGTGTACCGCACACTGACGGACGCCAGCAGCCTGGCCAAAATGCACAGGCAGACCGAAAAGATCGACCAGCATCTGGCCGACCTTTCAAGCCGCCTCAAACACCCGGCCGACTTGCAGCGACTGCAGGAAGCAACACGCTTGGTGGCGAGCTTCAAGACAGCGCTGGCGGCCTTGCCCGCTTTGATCGAGCAACGCGAAAGCATCCGCCCGACCCTCAAGAAAACCGCGCTGCAAGCCAGCGATACTCTCGCCCAGTTCGCCAGCGACTTACCGAACCAGGAAGACGAAAAGGCTCTGGATGCTATCGAAAACCTGCGCCAGGCCATGGAGCAGGCCGAAGATCGCGCCCAAAGCCCCGCCTGGGCGGCCGAGTCGCTGCAAGCCTACACCGACGCACTCACCCAGGCGCTCGAAGCCCTGAACGTGGCACAAGCAGCGGTGACCGCACTGCCCGTGGACGCGGCCCTGCTCAAAGCCGACCTGGCCAACTATCGCGAACAATTGACCAAGCTCAAGGACGCACAGCTCAACACCGAAACCCTGCAAAACCGCTTTGAACAGCAACTCAATGATTTACGCGAGCAAAGCCATCAACTGAGTGACGGCCAGAACAGCAAGCGTGACAGCGAAGCCGAGCAGACCCACACACGACTGCTGAGCGTCACCGTGGCGGCCTTGCTACTCGGTGTACTGGCCGCCTGGTGGATCGCGCGGCAAATAGTCGTGCCTTTACGCGCGATCCTCACCGCCGCCCACCGCATTGCTGACGGCGACCTGAGTCGAGACATTCAAGAGGACCGCCGCGATGAACTGGGCCAGTTGCAGCAGAGCATCGGGCAAATGACCCGCAACCTGCGCAACCTGATCAGCGGTATCGGCGACAGCGCCCGGCAGATCGCCAGTGCCGCAACGCAGCTATCAGCCGTCACCGAGCAGACCCGCGCCGGGGTCAATGACCAGAAGGAGGAAACCGATCAAGTGGCCACGGCGATGAATGAAATGCTCGCCACCGCCCAGGAGGTCGCCCGGCATGCCGAGCAGGCTTCCGTCGCGGCCAATGAAGCCGACCAGGAAGCCAGCGCCGGCGAAAAAGTGGTGACCCAGGCCGTCGAGCAAATCGGCCATCTGGCCCATGAGATGGCGCGCTCGAGCCAGGCGATGATTGCGCTGCAACATGAAAGCCAGAAAATCGGCAGCGTGCTCGACGTGATCAAATCAGTGTCCCAGCAAACCAACCTGCTGGCCCTGAACGCTGCCATCGAAGCGGCGCGTGCGGGCAGTGCCGGCCAGGGTTTTGCGGTAGTGGCCGACGAGGTGCGCAGCCTGGCCCAGCGCACCCAGGAATCCGCCGAAGAAATTGAGGGTTTGATTCTCGGCCTGAATACCGGCACCCAGCAGGTCGCGGACATCATGGACAACAGCCGCAGCCTGACCGACAACAGCGTCGGCCTGACCCGCGATGCCGGCGATGCCTTGGCAGCGATCACGCGTACCGTGTCGATCATCCAGGAAATGAACCCGCAGATTGCCGCCGCCGCCGAGCAGCAAAGCGCGGTGGCGGAAGAGATCAATCGCAGTGTGCTGAAGGTGCGCGATGTCACCGAACAAACCGCTGCGGCCAGTGAGGAAACGGCCGCTGCGAGTGTTCAGTTGACCCGATTGAGCCTGGATTTGCAGACGCTGGTGGGCAAATTCAGGCTTTGATACTCACGGCCCTTGTGGCGAGCAAGCTCGCTCGCCACAGGAAGCTCGGCCTTCAATTACAGGACCTGGCGCAGGAACGCTTGGGCGCGCGGGTCTTTGGGCGCATCGAAAAACTCGGCCGGGGCCGCATCTTCGAGCAATTTGCCGTGGTCGAAGAACAGCACGCGGTCTGCCACTTCACGGGCAAAGCCCATCTCGTGGGTGACGCAGACCATGGTCATGCCTTCCAGGGCCAGGGTCTTCATCACGTCCAACACTTCGCCGACCATTTCCGGGTCCAGCGCCGAGGTCGGCTCATCAAACAGCATTACCTTGGGCTCCATGGCCAACGCACGGGCAATGGCTACCCGTTGTTGCTGGCCGCCGGACAAGCGTGATGGAAACTCGTTGGCCTTCTGCGCGATACCGACCTTTTCCAACAGTGCCAAAGCCTTGGCTTCACGCTCTTGCTTGCCGCGTTTGCGCACGACTTTTTGCGCCAGGCACAGGTTTTCCAGCACGGTCATGTGCGGGAACAAATTGAAGTGCTGGAACACCATGCCGACTTCACGGCGGTAGGCATTCACGTCGGTTTTCGGGTCGGCCAGTTGCAGGCCATCGATGCTCACCGAGCCCGAGTCGAACTCTTCCAGGCCGTTAAGGCAGCGCAGGAACGTGGACTTGCCCGAACCTGAAGGACCGATCACCACCAGCACTTCGCCCTTGGCGACTTGGGTGGTCACGTGGTCTACCGCGCGCACCACCTGGCCACGGGTGTCGAAGACTTTTACCAGATCGCGGACTTCAATCACTTTGCGCGAGCCTCCGCTCAAGCCGGCTGGCCATTTTCGACAGCGGCAGGTTGATCAGCAGGTACAGGCCTGCCACACAGAACAGGATTTCGAAGGGCGAGAACGAGGTGGTGATCACTTCACGACCACTTTTAAGCAGCTCGGTAATCGCGATCACCGAAACCAGCGAAGTGTCTTTCACCAGGCTGATAAATTGCCCAGCCAATGGCGGCAGCACGCGTTTGAACGCTTGCGGCAACACCACATGACGCATCGACTGGCTGGCGCTCAACCCCAGGGAACGGGCGGCCTCGTTCTGACCACGGGTGATGGACTGCACGCCGGCGCGGACGATTTCCGCCACATAGGCGCCGGTGAACAGCGACAACGCGGCAATACCGGCGAATTCGCGGGACAGGTTGAGCACCGTGCCGATGAAAAAGTAGAAAATAAAGATTTGCACCAACAGCGGCGTACCGCGCACCAGTTCGACGTAGATCGTCGACAGATCGCGCAAGGTCGGGTTGCTCGACAAACGGCATAAGCCGGTTGCCAGGCCAATCGCCAGGCCGAGGATTCCGGAGACCACCGACAACCACAAGGTCGTCCACAAGCCCCACATCAGCGGGCCCAGCGCCCAATGCCGGGTTACGCCAATAACATCGCCTTCGGCCACGTCATCGCCACGTGACACTTGCAGGCTGTTGTCGGCCACGGTCAGCTTTTGCTCGGCGCCTGCGTCGTTGCGCAAGGTCACTTCGGCCACATCGCCTTTGCGCACCAGCTCAATGACAGTGGAGATGTCGGCGGCGCGCTGGGACGTTTCGGCCTGATAGGCGAAGTACTGCGGCACGCGGTTCCAGCGCCACTCGTAGGACATCAACGAGGTGGCGTAGTACAACGCGCCGGCCAGGCCAACCAGCACGACCACGGTCAGCAGGTGCCAGGGCCATTGGGCTTTTTTCTGTTTCATTTCAGTTTCCGAAGATGTATCGCCTGGCATGTCGTCATCGCGGGCAAGCCCGCTCCCACAAGGGAACGCATTTCAACTGTGGGAGCTGGCTTGCCTGCGATGAAGTCGACTCGGTGTCAGCGCTTATTCCATGTCCTTGAGCCACTCGGAGCTCTTGAACCACTTGTCATGGATGCGATCGTAGGTGCCGTCGTTGCGGATCTGGTGCAGGAAGTTGTTGATGTAATTGATGCTGTCGAAATCGCCCTTTTTCAGGCCGAACGCCAGGGGCTCGAAGGTGAAGGGTTCTTCCAGGAACACCAGCTTGCCATTACCGACTTTTTTCTCGGCGACCACGTTGTAAGGTGCGTCATACACAAAGGCATCGGCCTTGCCGTTGACCACGTCCAGCACGCCTTCCTGCTCGTTGTCATAGCCGTGGTACTTGGCTTTGGAGATCAGTTTCCTGGCAACCATCTCGCCGGTAGTGCCGAGCTTGGAGGTCAGGCGGTATTTCTCGTCGTTCAAATCTTTGTAGGACTTGATCGTGCCTTCCAGGTCCTTGCGAATCAGCAGGGTCTGGCCGACCACGATGAAGGGTTCGCTGAAGTTCAGGCGCAGGTTGCGTTCCTGGGTCAGGGTCATACCGCTGCCGATCATGTCGAACTTGCCGGTCAGGAAGGCTGGGATAATGCCGTCATAGCCGGTGGACACCAACTCCAGCTTGACGCCCATGGACTTGGCCATGGCCTTGAGAATGTCGACTTCAAAGCCGATGATTTCACCGCGCTTGTCGGTCATCTCGAACGGCATGTAGGTCGGGTCCATGCCGACTTTCAGCGTGCCGCGCTTGACCGCATCGTCGATGGCGCCCGCATGCGCCGCAGTGGCCGCGACCAGCGCGGTGACGCCGAGCATCAGCATCGAAAGATACTTTTTCATCATCAAGTCCCCTGAAAGATTCTTATAAGGCCGGCGCGCAAAAGGGCTGCACCCATTCGGGGTGCGATCCTAACCCACTCGTTGCCCGTCACAAAGGTTTCACGGGTAAATGTTATCGGCGCATATCGGAAAAGCCCCACAATGGTGCATCACTGCGCAGGGGCTAGACACATCAGTGCAACAGGCCGGCAATTCATTGATGTGTAAGCAGTTATGACGCTTAGTCGATCTCCGCCATCCAGTCCGTGTCCTTGAACCACTTGTCGTGCAGCCGATCGTAGGTGCCATCCTGGGCAATTTGATTGAGGAAGTGGTTGATCCAGTTGAGGCTGTCGTAGTCGCCTTTTTTCAGGCCAAACGCCAGAGGCTCAAAGGTAAACGGTTGCTCAAGGGCAAAGAGCCGGTGGTTTTCCGGCCTGGCCAGCGCAATCAGGTTGTAGGGTGCGTCATGGACGAAGGCGTCGGCCTTGCCCTCGACCACTTGGCGCACGCCTTCTTCCGGCGTGGTAAAAGTGCTCAGGCGCGCCGCGCCCAAAAACCGCTGCGCAGCCGCTTCGCCGGTCGTGCCTTCAGTCGCGGCGATGCGGTAACCCGCCTCGTCGAGATCTTCGATGCTGGCAATCTTGCCGGCCAGGCTGGGGTTCAGCAGCACGGTCTGGCCGACCACAATAAAGGAGTCGCTGAAGTTCAGCTTGAGGTTGCGCTCCTGCGTCACCGTCATGCCGCTGCCGATCAGGTCGAACTTCTTCGCCATCAGCCCCGGCAACAACTCGGTATACGGCACCGCGACCAGTTCAAGCTCGACGCCCAACGCGCGGCTCATCGCCTGCAGCAAATCGATTTCGAAACCGACGATGCGGCCCTGCTTGTCCTTCATTTCAAAGGGCATATAGGTGGGCGTGGTGCCGACTTTAAGCACACCGCGTCGAACCGCCTCATCGAGGGCACCAGCGCTCAACCAGCCTGCGTAAATCAATGCGATGACGCCGCTCAGCACCGCCAAACAATACCTTTTGATCATTAATCCCCCTGCGACCTAGTCAATTTGGGGGCGATGCTACCCCAGCGACAGGCACGGAAATACGCTTCGAACAAAGGTCTTTTGTTTCGAAATAACAAGGGGTTAGCGTTATCAAGAAGATGTTCTAAACGCTGTAGGACCAGCGCATCTAACGCCCCCGAGGTGAGCCCTCGGGGGCGTCGGAATCAGGCCGGTTGGGCCTGGGACGACAGCGGTTGCAGCGGCAGCAATGGCGCGTGCGGATCAGCCTTGACCGAAGCACGCCAGGCGCCGAGCCACTCGGCGTGACCTTCAGTCCACACCTGCTGATGCAGGCGAGCCAAGGCTACCGGGTCGCTGAGCAATGCCAGGCGCTCGCCGTTGTTGAGGCCGGCGGGGCCGACTTTCAGCGCGTGGCGCACACGTTCCTGACGCAAGTGCTCGATTGGCTCCGCCTCACGGTGACGCGAGGTCGCCAGGGCACAGGCCAGGGCGTTTTGCTGCGGGTCGACCACCGAGCGCACAAACCCGTCATTGAGGGCGTGCCAACGGTTTTCGTGGGTGTATTGCTCGGTCGACAGCAAAGCTTGCGGCGGGTTGTATTCCTCTGGGATCAGGAACAGGCTCTCGTCGCGAGACTTGAGGCCCAGCTTGACCCGGCTGGAGATCACCGACACCGGAATCGACAGCATCAGCGAGCCGACGATCGGAATCAGCCACCACAGGAAGCTTGGGTTCAACCACACCACCAACAGTGCCCACAGAAAGCCCAGCAGAGTCTGTGGACCGTGGCGCTTGACTGCCTCGCTCCATGGCGTGGAGTCGTCGTCACGCTGCGGCGAGTTCCAGGTCGCAGCCCAGCCCAGGAACGCGGCGAGCACGAAACGGGTGTGGAAGATCATGCGCACCGGCGCCAGCAGCATGGAGAACAGCATCTCCAGCAGCATCGACAAGGTCACCTTGAACTTGCCACCGAACTCTTTCGCGCCCTTGGCCCAGATCAGGATGATGCTGAGCAATTTAGGCAGGAACAACAGCACGATGGTGGTGGAGAACAGCGCCACCGCCTTGTCCGGGTGCCATTGTGGCCACAGCGGGTACAGCTGGCGTGGCGCCATGAAGTACTGCGGCTCCATCAAGGTGTTCACCGCCAGCAACGCCGTCGACAGCACCAGGAAGAAGAACCACAACGGCGCCGACAGGTAGGACATCACGCCGGTCAGGAACACCGCACGGTGCACCGGGTGCATGCCTTTGACCAGGAACAGGCGGAAGTTCATCAGGTTGCCGTGGCACCAGCGACGGTCACGCTTGAGTTCATCCAGCAGGTTCGGCGGCAGTTCTTCGTAGCTGCCCGGCAGGTCATAAGCAATCCACACGCCCCAGCCGGCACGGCGCATCAGCGCGGCTTCAACGAAGTCGTGGGAGAGGATGGCACCGGCAAACGCGCCTTTACCCGGCAACGGCGCCAGGGCGCAGTGCTCGATAAACGGCTTCATACGAATGATAGCGTTGTGACCCCAGTAGTGGGATTCACCCAGCTGCCAGAAGTGAAGGCCAGCGGTAAACAGCGGGCCATAAACACGGGTGGCGAACTGCTGCATGCGCGCATACAGGGTGTCCATGCCGGACGCACGTGGCGCGGTCTGGATGATCCCGGCATCCGGCGTGGCTTCCATCAAGCGCACCAGGCTGGTGAGGCATTCACCACTCATCACGCTGTCGGCGTCGAGCACCACCATGTACTTGTATTCACCGCCCCAGCGACGGCAGAAGTCGTCGAGGTTGCCGCTCTTGCGCTTTACGCGACGGCGACGGCGGCGATAGAAGATCTTGCCGAAACCACCGGCTTCGCGGCACACATCAAGCCAGGCTTGCTGTTCAGCGATGCAGATATCGGCTTCGTTACTGTCGCTGAGCACGAAGAAATCGAAACGGTCCAGGTCGCCAGTGGCGGCTACCGATTCGAAAGTAGCGCGCAGGCCGGCAAATACCCGGGGCACGTCCTCGTTGCAGATCGGCATCACCAGCGCGGTGCGGGCATCCTTTGGAATCGGCTCGTCACCAGCACTTTTACCGGAGATCCGGTATTTATCGTGGCCGGTCAGCAGCTCCAGGAAGCCCATCAGCGCGGTCCAGAAACCGGCCGAGACCCAGCAGAACAGAATCCCGAACATGATCAGGATGCTGGTTTGCAAGGCGTAAGGCAGCACCTGGGTGGCCGTTTGCAGCAGGGTCTGGTTGCGGATTTCGTCGAAGTCGACCAGCGACCAGCCCTGGTACGGCATGATGCCTTTCATGTACCAGCCGGCCACAATGGTCTGGCCAAGCATCAGCACCAGCAGGATATAGCGACGGATCGAACCCACGGTACGCCAGCGTGCTGCCGGCAATACGCGCTCATCCTTCGGCGGGGCCGGAGGGTTGGTGCGACCGGTCATCCGGCGCCAACCACGCACCAGGATATTGGTACGCCATGGCTCCGGCACCACTTTGGTCCGACGGATCGGCGGCGTGGCCTTCAGGCAAACCCGGCCGTTGGCGTCAAGCGCCAGCATCTCGGCGTCTTGCAGCTCTTCGGCGGTATTGAGCGTCAACCGGCGGCCGACCGAGGCTTGGGCAGCCTCGGTGGGTGCGTCGAAAGTCTTTGACGACAAGCGTTCGTGCAGCTCGCTGAAGGAGGTGCAGCCCGCCAGTTCGGCGCGCTGCTCTGCGGTCATCGGGAGGTGCGCCAGGTACTCGGACAGGGTCTCTGGCGTGGCTTGAGAATTACTCATCGGCAGGCAACTGATAGCTCCAGGTTTCGGTCAGGACGTGTTCGGTCTTTTCCGGCTCCGGATTGGCGGGGGCAGCCTCTGGCTGCTTGGCGTCCTTGTCTTTCGCTTCCTTGGCGTCTTTCCTGGCCTGTTTTTCGTGTTGCTTGGCCAGCAGCTTGTCGGCCTTGAGCACCTGGGTCGAAACCTTCTCAGGCTCAGCTTTCACGATGTCTTCGACCAGCGCGGCACGCATTTCGGTGGGCTTGCCTGCGTCCTTGATCTTCATGCGCAGGGTCAGGCGCCAGCCTTTGGTGTGCTCGTTGTAGCGCACGCTGTTTTCAACGATTTCGGCGTTGTCGCCCACGCTCACCTGGCTACGCACTGGCGCATCCGGTGGCAGGTTCTTCAGGGACGGGCCTTCGAAGTCCACCAGGTAGGCCACGCTGCCGTCAGGCTGGCGGATCAGGTTGGATTGCTTCACGTCACCGGTGGAGCGCAAGGTCTGCTTGACCCAGGCGCTGTCGGCCGGGTGCAGGTCTTTCTCGTCCATGGTCCAGTGCAGGCGGTAGCTGACGTCCAGCGGCTCGCCGACTTTCGGCAGCTCGGCCGGGCTCCAGAACGCAACGATGTTGTCGTTGGTTTCGTCGGCGGTCGGAATCTCTACCAGGTCGACAGAACCCTTGCCCCAGTCGCCTTCAGGTTCGATCCAGGCGCTTGGGCGCTTGTCGTAGTTGTCGTCCAGGTCTTCGTAGTGGCTGAAGTCGCGGCCACGTTGCAGCAGGCCGAAACCACGTGGGTTTTCAACGGCGAAGTTGCTGACCGACAGGTGTTTAGGGTTGTTCAGAGGGCGCCAGATCCACTCGCCATTGCCGGCATGGATCGACAGGCCGCTGGAATCGTGCAATTCACGACGGTAGTTGAGCACCTTGGACGGCTGGTTTGCGCCGAACAAGTACATGCTGGTCAGCGGGGCGATGCCCAGCTTGCTGACCTTGTCACGCAGGAACATCTGGGATTTGACGTCGACAATGGTGTCGGTGCCCGGGCGCAGGGTCAGGCGATAGGCGCCGGTTGCGCGTGGCGAGTCCAGCAGGGCGAAGATCACCAGCTGTTTCTCGCCCGGTTTTGGGCGTTCAATCCAGAACTCGGTGAAACGCGGGAATTCTTCACCGGACGGCAATGCAGTGTCGATCGCCATGCCACGGGCCGACAGGCCATAGGCCTGGCCTTTGCCGACGACGCGGAAGTAGCTGGCGCCGAGCATGGTCATGATTTCGTCTTGCTTGTCGGCCTTGTTGATCGGGTACAGCACACGGAAACCGGCATAACCCAGCTGTTCGGTGGCTTTAGGATCAAATTTCACGTCGCCGAAATCGAAACGATTTGGGTCGTACTTGATTTCCTGGACGCTGTCGGCGGTCACTTCGTTGATTTTCACCGGCGTGTCAAAGTGCATGCCCTGGTGATAGAAGGACAGCTTGAATGGCGTGTTCTGATCGGCCCACTCGGCTTTTTCGTTGCGGAAACGAATCTTCTGATAGTCCGCGAATTTCATTTCGCGAAATTCGTTCGGCAGATTGCTGCGCGGAGCTTCGTATTTCTGCCCGGCCAGCTCTTTTGCCTTGGCCGACACATCATCCAGACTGAATGCCCACAGTTGACCCGCCCCGAACAGGCAAAACAGGGCAGAGCCCGTTACCAGTGCGTTTCGTAACCGTTTGGCAGACAATTTTGGTGCATTACAGGGACTAACAATCACGAGCAACCCTCGCCGAAAACAGATCAAAAAACCAACGGCCAGCTATCTATATGCCAGGTTGGCGAGCATTGTTCCGACTCCTCTGGGTCAAAATGATTCCCCAAAGGCCGTCGGACAAGTCTCTACCTAAGTCAAAAATGGACCAATTTACGCTGATCCCCATAGCGCGCGATTATCTAGTAGCCCGCGAAACAACGCATCAGGGACAACGAAGTATTTGTAGCGAAACCCTGCGTTTTTAGGCATTAAAGTCGTTTTTAATACATTCATGTCTGTAAGAGGAAGGTCACAGGGCCATCATTGACCAAATGCACCTGCATATCAGCGCCAAAACGCCCCGATGCCACCTTGCCATGCAATTGTTGCGCTTGTAACAACAAGTGTTCAAAAAGCGCGGCTCCCAGGGCCGGTGGGGCCGCCGTGGAGAAGCTGGGCCGCAACCCGCTTTTGGTGTCCGCCGCCAGAGTGAACTGCGATACCAGCAGCAAACCACCGCCAATGTCCTTCAAGGACAGGTTCATCTTGCCCTCATCGTCGCTGAACACCCGATAGTTAAGCAGCTTGTGCAACAGTTTGTCGGCACTCTCGGGCGTATCTGAAGGTTCCACGGCGACCAGCACCAGTAATCCCTGGTCTATAGAGCCTACGACTTCACCCGCCACCTCGACCCGGGCGCCACGCACCCGTTGCAACAGGCCCTTCATGCTTCTTCTGGCGGCAGATCAAGCAGGCGCCGTGCCATCTCGCCGGTCGCACGCACCAACGCATCGGTGATGCCCGGCTCGGATGCCGCATGGCCAGCCTCGCGAATCACCTGCAGCTCACTATTGGGCCAGGCCTGATGCAGCTCCCAGGCGTTATCCAGCGGGCAGATCATATCGTAGCGGCCATGGATGATGACGCCAGGCAGATGGGCGATCTTGTGCATATCGCGAATCAGCTGGTTGGGCTCCAGGAAAGAGTTATTGGTGAAGTAGTGGCACTCGATACGCGCAATCGACAGGGCGCGCTGCGGCTCGGAAAAACGCTCGACGTGCTGCGGGCTCGGGCACAGGCCGAGCATGCGCCCTTCCCAGCCGGACCAGGCTTTGGCTGCGTGCATCTGGGCGATCTGGTCGTTGCCGGTGAGGCGCTTGTGGTAGGCGGCAACCATGTCGTGGCGCTCGTCCGCCGGGATCGGGGCAAGGTAGTCCTGCCAGTAATCCGGGAACATGCGGCTCGCGCCTTCCTGGTAGAACCAATGAATATCCTGCGGGCGGGCCAGGAAGATACCGCGCAGGATCAAACCATGCACACGCTCAGGGTGGCTTTGCGCATAGGCCAGCGACAGGGTCGAGCCCCAGGAACCACCAAACAGCACCCATTTGTCGATGCCCAGGTGTTCGCGGATGCGCTCGAGGTCGGCGACCAGATCCCAGGTGGTGTTGTTTTCAAGACTCGCGCGCGGCGTGGAACGCCCGCAGCCACGCTGGTCGAAGGTAACGATGCGGTACAGGTTCGGGTCGAAATAGCAGCGGCTCTGGGCATCGCAACCGGAGCCGGGGCCGCCATGGATGAAGACGACAGGCAAACCTTCGGGGGAGCCACTTTCATCGACGTACAGCGTGTGGGTGTCATCGACTGCCAGATCGTGCCGGGCGTAGGGTTTGATCTGCGGGTACCAAGTCTGCATTGCGCGCTCCATAGGGTGTCGGGTTCATCCCTGAGGGGACGTCTATTATTCTTGCCGTCTGGCATCATAAACCCGAATTGTGCAATGAGCATGTCCTTGAATACTTAGACCTGTGTCAGCCCTTCGCTCCTGAGGTAATGCAGCAGATAGTTATAAAGCTGATCCACCTCCGGGGCTTGGCCGCGCGCGCGCAAGCAACCGTGGACCAGACCTTTGCCGGGATACAGCACGGCGGGCACACCGGCCTGTTGCAGCCGTTCGGCATAGAGCATGCCGTCATCGCGCAACGGGTCGAACTGGGCCACGGCGATCAATGCCTTGGGTAAGCCGCCGAAATGCTCGGCCAACAAAGGCATGGCATAGGCCGATGGCGTGCCCGCCGCGTCCAGATACATTGCCAGGTAGCAGTCGGTGTCGGCAGTACTGAGCAGCGGCGCGTCCATGCAGTCACGCCGCGAGGGCAAATCGGCAGGCCCGCCCAGGCCGGGGTAAATCAGCACCTGGGCCATGGGCAGCGGCTGGCCGTCGTCGCGCAGCCCCAGGCACAGCGCCGCCGCCAGATTGCCGCCCGCGCTGTCGCCCATCACCACCAGGCGTTGCAGGTTGATGGCGTGCGGCCCCTGCGCGGCCTGGATTGCCTGCCATACGGCGCGACAGTCTTGGTAGGCTGCCGGGAACGGGTACTCCGGCGCCAGACGGTAGTCGATGGCGATCACCAGGACCTGCAACGCGCTCGCCAGTTCGAAGCAGATGAAGTCGTGGGAGTCCAACCCGCCCACCACCCAGCCGCCACCGTGCATATAAAGGAGACAGGGCCAGCCCTCCGTTGGCGCTGGCGCCGTGGGTAGGTAACTGCGCACGCCTACACCGCCCAGGGAAAAGTCCGACAGTTGCAGCCCTTCAGGCTTCGGTGGCGTGAAGGCCTGGCACATACGGTCGTAGTTATGGCGCAAGCCCGCCAGCGAAGAGTCGTCACTGGTGAAGGATTCGGTTTTGGCGATGAAGGCGGCAAGCTGCGCTGAAATCGGATACATGCTCAATATCCCTGAGAATGGAGATCTAAACGTGGGAGCTGGCTTGCCTGCGATAGCAGTGTGTCAGTCACCTCTTCATTCACTGATACACCGCTATCGCAGGCCAGTCGAATCGTCGCACCGCAGCTCCCACATTTTGCCCGGCGGTGTTTTCAGGGTTTGAGGCTGGCCTGCACTGCCGCCACGCCATCGCTGCCATCAAACGCCGTAACCCCGGCCAACCAGCGCTGCAAATCCTCTGGGTGGTCACGCAACCATTGCCTGGCCACCTCCTGCGGCGACTGGCGCTCCATGATCGGCACCATCAACTGGCTTTCCTGGGCAGCGGTGAAGGTCAGGTTCTGCAACAAACGGTTGGCGTTGGGGCAGCGTTCGCCAAAGTCCGGCGCGGTGACGGTGGAAACCGTGGCGCGGCCTTCGTCCGGGCCGAACACATCTTCACTGCCGGTGAGGTAAGCCATTTTCATGTTGATGTTCATCGGGTGCGGGGTCCAGCCGACGAACACCACGAACTCCTTGCGGTTCACCGCTCGCTGCACCGCCGCGAGCATGCCGGCTTCACCGGAAGCTACCAGCTTGAAGCCACCGAGGCCGAAGTGATTGGTGTCGATCATCTTCTGGATATCGGTATTGGCACCGCTGCCCGGCTCGATGCCGTAGATCTTGCCGCCGAGTTTGTCCTTGAAGCGGGCGATGTCGGCAAACGTCTTCAGCCCGGCATCCGCCACGTATTGCGGCACGGCCAGGGTGGCTTGGGCGTCGGCGAGGCTGGGCGTGTCGAACACCTTGACCTGCTTGGCGGCCAGGAACGGTGCGATGTTGTTATCCATCGCCGGTTTCCAGTAGCCGAGGAAGATATCCAGGCGTTTGTCGCGGATGCCGGCAAAGATGATCTGCTGCACCGCGCTGGTCTGCTTGCTGTCGTAGCCCAGGCCATTGAGCAGCACGTCGGCCATGCCTGAGGTAGCGACGACGTCGGTCCAGCTGACCACGCCCATGCGGATGGTTTTACAGGATGCAGGTTCTGCGGCCATGGCGTTGGCGCTGATCAAAGCCGCGCCGGTGAGGATCAACAACAGTCTTTTCATGGATGAGGTCTCACTGGGCAGCTTTTATTGTGGGAAGTGGCGTCTGGTGCGCCGTACCCACAACCTTACCCAGCGAGACCTGTGCTGACACGAACTGTGGCGACCGGCAGTTGCACTGGGGCGACCCGGAAGGCCCCATCGCAGGCAAGCCAGCTCCCACATTTTGATCTGTGAATACATCCAAATGTGGGAGCTGGCTTGCCTGCGATAGCGATATCAGCCGTAGCGCTTCTGCCCCCAGGCCAACAACCCTTCCAGCAACTGCTTCAACACAACCTGGGTCGGCGCAGCCAAATCTGGGCGATACCGGAACGGCTCAACCTCTTCCATATACGTGCTCTGGCACAGTTCCAACTGCACCGCATGAATATCCTGCGCCGGGTCGCCATAGTGGCGAGTGATATGCCCGCCCTTGAAGCGCCCGTTCAGCACATGGGTGAACTGCGGATGCTGAGCGCAGATGCCTTCCAACTGGCTGGCCAGCTCGGGGTCACACGCCGCTCCGTTGAAGGTGCCGAGGTTGAAGTCCGGCAGCTTGCCCTCGAACAGGTGCGGGATCACCGAACGGATCGAGTGCGCATCAAACAGCAAGGCGTAGCCGAACTCGGCCTTGAGGCGCGCCAGCTCTTCTTGCAGGGTGCGGTGGTACGGGCCCCAGATCTTTTGCAGGTAGGTTACGCGTTCTTCTTCGGACGGCACCTGCCCTTCACGGAACAACGGCACGCCATCGAACAGGGTCGCCGGGTACAGCCCGGTGGTGGCGCCGGCGTAGAGCGGTTTGTCGTCGGACGGCCGGTTCAGGTCAATCACAAACCGCGAGTACTCGGCCGACAAGGTGCTGGCGCCCAATGCCTCGGCAAAGTCATACAGCGTGGGGATGTGCCAGTCGGTGTCCGGCAGGCTTTGCGCCTCGGGGATCAGCCCGGCTTCGACCGCAGGCGTCAGGCGCAACCCCGCGTGGGGCATGCTGATCAGCAGCGGCACACGGCCTTGTTTGAAACTCAGAACCTTATCCACAACAACACTCCTCAGACGGTGACGTCGACGCCATGGCGCACGACGCGTTTATCCAGCTCGCCGCCCAGCCAGTAAGCCAGGTCGGCGGGGCGATCAATCTGCCAGGCGACAAAATCCGCGACCTTGCCCACTTCCAGCGAACCGTGGGTGTCACCCATGCCCAGCGCGGTGGCCGCATGTTGCGTGGCGCCGGCCAAGGCTTCTTCCGGGGTCATGCGGAACAGGGTGCAGGCCATGTTCAGCATCAGGCGTACCGACAGCGCCGGCGAGGTGCCGGGGTTGAGGTCACTGGCGATGGCGATTTTCACGCCGTGCTTGCGCAGCGCATCCATCGGCGGCAACTGGGTTTCACGCAGGAAGTAGAACGCGCCCGGCAGCAACACCGCGACAGTGCCGGACGCGGCCATGGCGATGGCGTCTTCTTCGGTCATGAACTCCAGGTGGTCCGCCGACAGTGCGTGGTAACGCGCCGCCAGGCTGGAGCCGTGCAAAGAGGACAACTGCTCGGCGTGCAGTTTCACCGGCAAGCCCAACTGCTGGGCGACCTTGAATACACGCTCCACTTGTTCGGTGGAAAACGCCAGGTACTCACAGAAGGCGTCTACCGCATCCACCAGCCCTTCGGCCGCGAGCGCCGGGAGCATCTCGGTGCAGATGTGGTCGATGTAGTCGTCAGCGCGATCCTTGTACTCCGGCGGCAGCGCGTGAGCCGCCAGGCACGTGGCGCGCACGCTCACCGGCAGCACCTGGCCAAGGCGCCGCGCAACCCGCAGCATCTTGCGCTCGTTGGCCAGGTCCAGGCCGTAGCCGGACTTGATCTCCACCGTGGTCACGCCGTCACGCAGCAAACTGCGCAAGCGCTTTTCAGCGCTGGCAAACAATTCATCTTCCGTGGCGGCACGGGTGGCGCGCACGGTGCTGGCAATACCGCCACCCTTGGCGGCGATTTCGGCGTAGCTCACGCCTTCAAGACGCTGCTCGAATTCACCGCTGCGATTGCCGCCGAACACCGTGTGGGTGTGGCAGTCGATCAGCCCGGGGGTGACCCACGCGCCTTGCAGGTCATGCACCTGGGCGTAATCCGCCACTGGCGCCTGGCTGCGGGGGCCGATCCACTCGATCAGCGAACCCGCGGTGACCATGGCGGCATCCTCGATGATCGAGTATTTGCCCTGGGCCATAGTTGCGACGTGGCAGTGTTGCCAAAGCGTTTTCATCAACGCCTCCCTAAGTTATCGATGAGACAAAGCCGGGTCGTAATGGACCTTGGCCCCCTGCCCGGCAGCGGGCTTGACCCACAGCAGGTAGGCGAGGACCAGCAACACGATCCAGACGGCGCCGACCAGCAAAGCGGCCTGGGTGTCCGGGAAGTAACCCAGCACGCCAAACACGAACAGCATGAACACAATGGCCGCCGCTGGCGCATACGGCCAGAACGGTACCGGGAATTTCAGTTCGGCCACCTGCTCCCTGGTCATCGAGCGGCGCATGGCAACCTGGGTAAACAGGATCATCAGCCACACCCACACGGTGGCGAAAGTGGCAATCGAGGCGATCAACAGGAACACGTTTTCCGGGATCAGGTAGTTGAGCACCACGCCGCCGAGCAACGACGCGCCCATTACCAGTACAGTCATCCACGGCACGCCTTGCTTGGACAGCTGCGCAAAACCCTTGGGCGCCTGCCCTTGCTGGGCCAGGCCATACATCATGCGGCCGGCGCCAAAAATGTCGCTGTTGATGGCCGAGACGGCGGCCGAGATCACCACGATATTGAGGATGGTCGCTGCCGAGCCGATGCCAAGGTTGCTGAAGATCTGCACGAACGGACTGCCCTGGCTGCCAATCTGTGGCCACGGGTAGATGGCCATCAGCACAAACAGGGTCAGCACGTAGAACAGCAGGATGCGCAGCGGCACCGCATTGATCGCCTTGGGGATCACGCGCTGCGGGTCTTTGGCTTCACCGGCGGTGATGCCGATGATTTCGATGCCGCCAAACGCAAACATCACCACCGCGAACGAGGCGATCAGGCCGCCAATGCCGTTAGGCATGAAGCCGCCGTGGGCCCACAGGTTGCTCAAGCCGCTGGCCTGGGTTTCGCCAGCAGAATGAATGCCAAACAGCATGATGCCAAAGCCGCCGAGGATCATCGCCACAATCGCGCCGACCTTGAGCAGCGACAGCCAGAACTCCATTTCGCCAAACACTTTGACGTTGCACAGGTTCAGGCCGCCGATCAAAAACACGATACCCAGCACCCAGACCCAGCGCGCGACCTCGGGAAACCAGAAGCCCATGTAGATGCCAAAGGCGGTGACGTCGGCGAGGCAGACGATGATCATTTCAAATGCGTAGGTCCACCCGAGCACAAACCCGGCCATAGGCCCCAGGTAGGTGCTGGCGTACTGGCCGAAGGAGCCTGACACCGGGTTGTGCACGGCCATTTCACCGAGAGCACGCATCACCATGAACACGGCGGCGCCGCCGATCAGGTAGGCCAGCAGCACGGCAGGGCCGGCCATTTGGATTGCAGAGGCGGAACCATAGAACAACCCGGTGCCGATCGCTGAACCGAGTGCCATGAAGCGAATATGTCGGGCGCTCAGCCCGCGTTTCAAACCCTTTTCTTGCTGGTGCATTTCTCTTCCCTAGTTATTTTTATCCCGAGAAAATTCAAAATCGGCGAACGCTCAACCTGTGGGAGCTGGCTTGCCTGCGATGGCGGTATGTCAGTCACACATGTTTCAACTGACAGATAGCTATCGCAGGCAAGCCAGCTCCCACACTGGGTTGCGTTGCGGTTACAAGCTCGGCAGAAGCTTGGCCGGCACCAGCTCATTCAGGCAGCGGCTGGCGAGCAGTTCGCTGGCGGCATTGATGTCCGGGGCGAAGAAGCGGTCCTTCTCATAAAACGCCACTTTGTCGCGCAGGATCCCGCGGGCTTTTTCCAGCTTGGTCGAAGTCTTCAAGCCATCGCGCAGGTCCAGGCCCTGGCATGCCGCCAGCCACTCAACCGCGAGTACACCACGGGTATTTTCAGCCATTTCCCACAAACGCTTGCCCGCAGCCGGAGCCATGGACACGTGGTCTTCCTGGTTGGCCGACGTCGGCAGGCTATCCACGCTATGGGGATGCGCCAGCGCCTTGTTCTCACTGGCGAGCGCCGCAGCGGTGACCTGGGCGATCATGAAACCGGAGTTCACCCCGCCATTGCCGACCAAAAACGGCGGCAGTTGCGACATGTGCTTGTCCATCATCAACGAGATACGACGCTCGCTCAGCGAGCCGATTTCGGCGATGGCCAGCGCCATGTTGTCGGCAGCCATGGCCACCGGCTCGGCGTGGAAGTTACCGCCGGAAATCACGTCGCCCTCGGCAGCAAACACCAGCGGGTTATCCGACACGGCGTTGGCCTCTACCACCAGCACTTCGGCAGCCTGGCGGAACTGGGTCAGGCAGGCGCCCATGACTTGCGGCTGGCAACGCAGGGAATACGGGTCTTGCACCTTGTCGCAGTTCTGGTGCGACTGGGACACCTGGCTGCTCTCGCCGAGCAGGTCGCGATAAGCCGCGGCCGCGTCGATCTGACCGCGCTGGCCACGGGCGGCATGGATACGTGCATCAAACGGCGAGCGCGAGCCCAATACCGCTTCCACGGTGAGGGCACCGCACGCCAGCGCACCGGCGAACAGGTCTTCGCCTTCGAACAGGCCGCGCAAGGCATAAGCGGTGGATACCTGGGTGCCGTTCAGCAGCGCCAGGCCTTCTTTGGCCGCGAGGGTCAGCGGCGTCAGGCCGGCAACTTTCAGCGCTTCGGTGGCTTCCAGCCATTCGCCCTTATAGCGCGCCTTGCCTTCGCCCAGCAGCACCAGCGACATATGCGCCAATGGCGCCAAGTCGCCGGAAGCACCGACCGAACCTTTAAGCGGAATGTGCGGGTACACCTCGGCGTTGATCAGTGCGATCAGCGCGTCGATCACCTGGCGACGAATGCCGGAGAACCCACGGCTCAGGCTGTTGACCTTAAGCACCATGACCAGCCGCACCAGCGCATCGCTGATCGGCTCACCGACGCCGGCGGCGTGGGACAGCACCAGGGAACGCTGGAGGTTTTCCAGGTCTTCACTGGCAATGCGGGTCGAGGCCAGCAGGCCAAAACCGGTGTTGATGCCGTAGGCGGTGCGGTTCTCGGCGAGAATCTGCTCCACGCAGGCCACACTGGCTTCGATCTGCGCCGTGGCGCTGTCATCCAGAGTGAGGGTTACCGGCTGCTGGTAGATGGCTCGCAGTTGGGCAAGGCTCAGTTGGCCTGGAATCAAATTTAGCGCAGTCACATTCATGCTCCTTTGAATTGTTCTTTTGAATAAGTGTTTAGTGCAAATGGGGAATTGCTGAGCGCAGCAAAGCAGTGTCTTTGAGCAGCGCGGCGGTGGCGGCAATATCTGGCGCCAACCAACGGTCTTGTTCGTAAGGTGCGACCTTTTCGCGTAACAGACGCCAGGCGCTGTCAGTACCCGCGCCGAAACGCTGGTCCTTCAAAAACTCGAACGCCTGGGCTGCCAGCAGGTACTCGATGGCGAGAATCTGCGTGACGTTGGCCAACAGCTGATGCAGCTTGAGCGCGGCATTGGTGCCCATGCTCAGGTGGTCTTCCTGCAGGCCCGAGGTAACGAAATTGTCGAGCACCGCCGGTTGCGCCAGCTGACGGTTTTGCCCGCACAGCGAGGCGGCGACGTACTGCACGATCATCATCCCGGAGTTGACCCCAGGGTTGCTGACCAGGAACGCCGGCAAACCACTGACGTGCGGGTTGATCAGGCGGTCCAGTCGACGCTCGGCCACCGAGCCGATTTCGGCCATGGCGATGGCGAGCATGTCGGCCGCCAGCGCCACAGACTGCCCATGCGGGTTGGCCTGGGACACCACGCGGTAGTTGTCCGGCGTGCCGAGCACCAGCGGGTTGTCGGTGGCGCTGTTGAGTTCGGTCTCGATCTGGCGCGTGGCGTGTTCGACCTGATCACGCGCCGCACCGTGAATCTGCGGGATCGAGCGGATGCTCAGCGCGTCCTGGGTGCGGATGCCTTTGCTGCTGGCGATCACTTCACTGCCGTCAAGCAAGGCACGCAGGTTGATGCCGACTTGCTGCATGCCTGGGTGTGGCTTGAGGGCGATGATGGTTTCGTCAAAGGCATCGATCTGGCCACGCTGGGCCTCAAAACTCATGGCGCCGATCACGTCGGCCCATTGCAGCAGGTGATGCGCATCGGCCAGGGCCAGGCAGCTCAGGCCGGTCATGCACGGCGTGCCATTGACCAGGCACAGGCCGTCTTTGGCGCCGAGCACCACAGGCTGTAAACCTTCGGCTTTTAAGGCGGCTTGCGCCGTCACGATCTGGCCGCGATAGCTCACATCGCCAACCCCGAGCAAGGCCACGCCAATGTGGGCCATGTGGGTCAGGTAGCCCACCGAGCCCTGGGACGGCACTTGCGGCGTGATGCCATGGTTGAGCAACGCCAGCAACGAATGCACCACCTGCGGGTGCAGGCCGGATTTGCCGTGGCTGTAGTTGATGATGGCTGCGCAGATGATCGCGCGGGTCTGTTCGTCGCTCAGCACCGTGCCGACGCCACAGGCGTGGCTCAGCAGTGTGTTGCGCGACAACTGGCTGAGTTGTTCACCCTTGAGCGACACATTGCACAGCGCGCCCAGGCCGGTATTCACACCATAGGCGCGTTCGCCGCTGGTGACGATGCGTTGCACGATGGCCTGGGCATTGTCGATACGCGCCCAGGCGTGGCCCGAGAGTTCGAGCACGGCGCCGTGGCGGGCGACGGCGACCACGTCCTGCCAACGCAGTGGAGCGTCGGCGATGATGATTTTTGTTGCCTGGGACATCTTCATACCTTCTTCAATGCTTGTGCAGCTTCACTGGCCCTATCGCAGGCAAGCCAGCTCCCACATTTGAAATGCATTCCCCTGTGGGAGCTGGCTTGCCTGCGATGGCGCCAGCCGGCTCACCACAAGATCCGGATCAGACCACCGCCGCCCGGCGCTGAACAAACCGGTCCACATACTCATCCGCCGGCGAATGCAGAATCTCGCGCGGCGTGCCGACCTGGATCAGCTTGCCGTCCTTGAGAATCGCAATGCGGTTGCCAATGCGCACCGCCTCGTCGAGGTCGTGGGTGATGAACACGATGGTCTTGTGCAGGGTCTTTTGCAGCTCCAGCAACTGGTCCTGCATCTCGGCGCGGATCAGCGGGTCGAGGGCGCTGAAGGCTTCGTCCATCAGGATGATGTCGGTATCGGCTGCCAAGGCGCGGGCCAGGCCTACACGTTGGCGCATGCCACCGGAAAGCTGGTGCGGGTATTTGTTTTCGTAGCCTTTGAGGCCCACGGTTTCGATCCAGTGCAGCGCACGTTCGGCGCACACCTGCTTGGTTTCGCCGCGCACCTTGAGGCCGTAGGCGACGTTGTCGAGCACGCTCTTGTGGGGCAGCAGGCCGAAGCTCTGGAACACCATGCTGATCTTGTGGCGACGGAATTGACGCAGGGCTTCCATGTCCAGTTGCAGGATGTCTTCGCCGTCCACCAGGATCGCGCCGCTGGTTGGATCGATCAGGCGGTTGAAGTGACGCACCAACGTGGACTTGCCCGAACCCGAAAGGCCCATGATCACAAAGATCTCGCCCGTGCCGATGCTCAGTGACAGGTCGTTCACGCCGACCACGCAACCGGTCTCGGCCAGCACCTGGTCCTTGGTCTTGCCCTGGCCAACCAGCGCCAGGGCTTCCTTGGAGCGGTTGCCAAAAATCTTGAAGACGTTTTTAACTTCAATTTTGCTGACAGTAGTCATTTGCTCGCCTCATGCCGTGGACGACCATAGGCCTGGGTAATGCGGTCGATGACCACTGCAAGAATCACAATCGCCAGCCCGGCTTCGAGGCCACGGCCGACGTTGAGGGTCTGGATGCCGACGAGCACGTCTTCACCCAGGCCACGGGCGCCGATCATCGAGGCGATCACCACCATCGACAACGCCATCATGGTGGTCTGGTTGATACCGGCCATGATGCTCGGCAGCGCCAACGGCAGTTGTACGCCAAACAGTTGCTGCCAGCGGTTGGCACCGAAGGCATTGATGGCTTCCATGACTTCGCCGTCGACCTGGCGAATGCCCAAGTCGGTGAGGCGAATCAACGGTGGCGCGGCGTAGATCACCGTGGCGAAAATCGCCGGCACCTTGCCCAGGCCAAACAGCATCAGCACCGGGATCAGGTACACGAAGCTGGGCATGGTTTGCATGATGTCGAGCAGCGGCATCAATACCGACCGCAGGCGATTGCTGCGTGCAGACAAAATGCCCAACGGAATGCCGATCAGCACCGAGATCACCGTGGCGACCATCATCAGTGCCAGGGTTTGCATGAGCTTGTCCCACAGGCCAACCGCACCCACCAGGAACAGCAGACCGACGATCACCGCCGTGGTCACCACCTTGCGGGTGGCATGCCAGGCGACGCCGCCGACAATGGCGAGCATCAGCCACCAGGGCGCTGCACGCAGCAAGCCTTCCAGGTTGACGATGGCCCATAACAGCGTGTCGGAGATGTGCCGGAACACATCGCCGTAGTTGGTGACCAGTGAGTCCACCCAACCGTTGACCCAGTCGGCGATGGAAAACGTAAAACTCTCAGGAAACATAGCGTGCTCTCGATCCAGTGGGTTGTGGCCGGGTGCCCGGCTGGCCCTTGAGGGTAGCCGGACACGCTTGACCTACAAGGCCGCGTCGATTTTCTTGGCTGCGTCGTCGCTCACCCATGCGTGCCAGACTTCAGGATGTTCCTTGAGGAAAATTTTCGCCAGTTTTGGCGACTCAATCCGCTCTTTGGCCATGCGACCGAGGTTCTGGTTAAGCAGGTCGATGGGCAGGTTGACCTTCTCCAGCACCGCCACGAGTTCAGGCGCTTGCTCGTGGAAGGTTTTGGACAGGCCGACCTTGATGCTCACGCTTTTATCCACACCGGGCTTTTCCTGCAGCTTGACCAGATCGACCTGGCCCATCAGCGGGGTTGGCGACCAGTAGTAGAACAGGATCGGCTCGCCACGCTTGTAGCTCGACAGCACGGCCGCATCCAGCGCCGGGCCGGTGCCTGGACGGAAGTTGGTGTAGGTGCTTTCCAGGCCATAGTTTTTCAGCATTTCGCTGTTATCCAGCTCACAGGTCCAACCGGCCGGGCAGTTGTAGAAGCGGCCCTTGGAGGGCTCTTCCTGGTCCTTGAACACCGAGGCGTATTTGGCCAGGTCGGCGATATTTTTCAGGTCTGGTGCCTTGGGTTCCAGCTTGCGCTTGGCGTCGCCTTCGATCACATAACGCGGCACATACCAGCCTTCCACGGCGCCGACCACCGGCGCACCAACACCGACAACTTTGCCGGCCTTCTCGGCCTTGTTCCAGACCTCGCTGCGGCCTACCCACTCTTCGGCGAAAACCTGGATGTCGTTGCTGCTCAGGGCGTTTTCCATGGTGATGGAGTTACCCGGCAGGCTATCGGTTTTGCAGCCGTAGCCTTTCTCCAGCACGGTTTGCAGGATGTCGGTGAGCAACATGCCGCTTTCCCAGTTCAGCCCGGCGAATTTCACCGGTTTGCCGGACTCGCACCAACCCGCCGCCTGGGCGCCGGCAGAGGCCAGCAAGCCTGTAGATAACACGGTGGCCAGCAGGGTTTTATTCATCTTCATTGTTGTGACGCTCCCAATCTTGAAATGGATTACGGCAGTCAGTAGGCGTCCTGCCCTGTCCACGTCCCATCAGGCCTGTGCAGCCAGCCCGTTTGTCGTTGGTGCAGCGCCCTGCTCTATTGGCAGGATCAGTTGATCGGGCACCGTGCCGTGCCATTTTTTCGCACAGACGTAATACAAGGCCGCTGGCAGTACCAGGCCGATGATCCAGGAGATATCCACATCACCCAGCGCGGCAACCAAAGGGCCGGTGTAGAACTTGGTGGAGATGAACGGCAACTGCACCAGCACACCGAACACATAGACGCTGATACCGAGCAGGTTCCAGCGACCGTAGCGGCCATTCGGGTCGGCCAAAGCCGGGACGTCATAGCGCTCGCGGGTGATGCAGTAGTAATCCACCAGGTTGATTGCACTCCACGGCGTAAAGAACGCCAGCAGAAACAGGATGAAAGACTTGAACGCGCCGAGGAACGAGTGCTGGCCGAGCAACGCGATCAGGGTTGCAGTGCCGACAATCACCAGCACGAACACCAGACGCTGCAGGCGGGTGACCTCAAGGCGACCACGGAAGCCGCTGACGATGGTCGCAATGCACATGAAGCTGCCGTAGGAGTTCAGGGTAGAGATGGTGACCTTGCCGAACGCGATGCTGAAGTACAGCAGCGCAGCGGTGGCGCCTGTACCACTCAACCCAACGATGTAGGCGACTTCGTGACCGGCAAATTGCCCGTTGGACATGGCCGCGGCAAACACGCCAAGGACCATCGCCACCTGAGCGCCAATGACCGAACCTGCACCGGCGGCGAGAAAGGTTTTCAGCGAAGATGTCTTGCTTGGCAGGTAACGTGAATAGTCCGCCACGTAAGGGCCGAAGGCGATCTGCCAGGAGGCCGCGAGCGATACCGCCAGCAGGAAGCTGCTCCAGCTGAAGTGACGGATCTGCAAAAGCGCGCCAACGTCGGTCTGGCTCATCAAACGACTGAACAGATAGACAAAGGCAATCACGCCAATGACGCTGGCGACCCGCCCAATAAAGTGGATCACCCGGTAGCCCAGCACGGTGACCAGTACGATGACGCTGGCAAAAATCAGGATACCGACGCTGTCGCTGACCCCGAACAACTGGCCCAGCGCCTGCCCCGACAGCACGGTCCCGGTTGCGGTGAAACCGAGGTACATCAAACAGACCAGCACAATCGGGATGGCTGCACCGTAAACGCCGAACTGCACCCGGCTGGAGATCATCTGTGGCAGGCCAAGCTTTGGCCCTTGCGCCGCATGCAACGCCATGACGCCGCCGCCGATGAGTTGGCCGATCAACAGACCGATCAACGACCAGAACACATCACCGCCGAGCACCACGGCCAAGGCCCCGGTGACAATCGCGGTGATTTGCAGGTTGGCACCCATCCACAGGGTGAACTGGCTCAATAGACGACCGTGTCTTTCCGCTTCCGGGATGTAGTCGATCGAACGCCTTTCGATCAACGGTGTGGTGTCATTTGCAGCCATGTTGGTCAACCTCTGATGGATTGTTTTTCGGTGGTGCGGGTGAAACATGTCTTGTGTACACAGCAGGGCAAATGTGGGAGCTGGCTTGCCTGCGATGGCATCCCCTCGGTTCTGCCGAGAGACCGAGTCGCCCGCATCGCAGGCAAGCCAGCTCCCACACAAGCCAGCTCCCACAGGAACCAAGCCAGCCGTTACTTGATCATCGGCAAGTTGAGGCCCTGTTCCTTGGCGCAGTCGATGGCGATCTGGTAACCGGCATCGGCGTGACGCATCACCCCGGTGGCCGGGTCGTTGTGCAGTACGCGGGCGATCCGCTCAGCCGCTTCATCGGTGCCGTCGCAGACGATCACCATGCCCGAGTGCTGGGAGAAGCCCATGCCCACGCCGCCGCCGTGGTGCAGCGAAACCCAGGTCGCGCCGCTCGCGGTGTTGAGCAAGGCGTTGAGCAGTGGCCAGTCGGACACGGCGTCGGAGCCGTCCTGCATGGCTTCGGTTTCGCGGTTCGGGCTTGCGACCGAGCCGGAGTCGAGGTGGTCACGGCCGATCACTACGGGTGCCGACAGCTCACCGCTGCGCACCATTTCGTTGAATGCCAGGCCGAGCTTGGCGCGTTGGCCCAGGCCAACCCAGCAGATACGTGCTGGCAGGCCCTGGAAGCTGATGCGTTCGCGCGCCATGTCCAGCCAGTTGTGCAGGTGCGCGTCGTCCGGGATCAGCTCTTTGACTTTGGCGTCGGTCTTGTAGATGTCTTGCGGGTCACCCGACAGCGCAGCCCAGCGGAACGGGCCGATGCCACGGCAGAACAGCGGGCGGATGTAGGCCGGTACGAAGCCTGGGAAGTCGAAGGCGTTTTCTACGCCTTCTTCCTGGGCCATCTGGCGGATATTGTTGCCGTAGTCGAAAGTCGGGATGCCTTGTTTCTGGAATTCCAGCATGGCTTTGACGTGCACGGCCATCGACTGCTTGGCGGCCTTGATCACGGCAGCCGGCTCGGTTTTGGCGCGGGCGCGGTATTCGTCCCAGGTCCAGCCGGCAGGCAGGTAACCATTGAGTGGGTCGTGGGCGCTGGTCTGGTCAGTGACCATGTCCGGGCGCACGCCGCGCTTGATCAGTTCCGGCAGGATTTCGGCCGCGTTGCCCAGCAAGGCGATGGAGATGGCCTTGCCTTCCTTAGTGTATTTGGCGATGCGGGCCAGGGCGTCGTCGAGGTCGGTGGCTTGCTCGTCGACATAACGGCTGGCCAGACGGAAATCGATGCTGACCTGCTGGCACTCGATGTTCAGCGAGCAAGCGCCAGCCAGGGTCGCAGCCAACGGCTGAGCGCCGCCCATGCCGCCGAGGCCGGCGGTGAGTACCCAACGGCCGGTGAGGTCGCTGTTGTAGTGCTGGCGGCCGGCTTCGACGAAGGTTTCGTAGGTGCCCTGCACGATGCCCTGGCTGCCGATGTAGATCCAGCTGCCGGCGGTCATCTGGCCGTACATGGCCAGGCCCTTGGCATCCAGTTCGTTGAAGTGTTCCCAACTGGCCCAGTGCGGCACCAGGTTGGAGTTGGCGATCAGCACGCGCGGAGCGTTGCTGTGGGTCTTGAACACGCCGACCGGCTTGCCGGATTGCACCAGCAGGGTCTCGTCGTCATTCAGGTTGGTGAGGCTCTCGACGATCTGGTCGTAGCACTCCCAGTTGCGCGCCGCACGGCCGATACCGCCGTACACCACCAACTCTTTCGGGTTCTCGGCCACTTGCGGGTCGAGGTTGTTCATCAGCATGCGCAACGGTGCTTCAGTTAGCCAGCTTTTGGCGGTGAGCTTGTTACCGCGGGCGGCACGGATTTCGACGTCACGGTATTTAGTAGGCTTGGCTTTCGAAAAATCGGTCACAGCTGGACTCCTCGGCATGGTGCGCGAACATTGATGGTGCGAAGGAGAGTCTTACGCACACATCTTTACTTGTATGTACAAGCATATGCAATCAAGCGGCCAACTTGGTGAGAGAGCGGGTGAGATTTTTTTGGGAGGTGCGTGAAAGCCTCGGAAATTAAGGCTTTGAGGCTTGGTGAATTTTCTTACAGAGGGAGTTTGCGGACGGGGACATTGTTCAGGACGGCCTGGCATTGCGCCAAGCTGGGGCGTTCGGTAACAAATTGGTGCGCGGCTGGAAACAGCTCTTATGAGCAATGAAAAGCAAATGTGGGAGCTGGGTTGCCTGCTCCCACAGTTTTTTAACCGCGTGCGGTCAGTTCGATTACGCAGCAGCGGCCGGTGACAGAAATATCCAGCAGGTCATTGTTACCGTCGATTTGCAGGCAATCGTGATGGCCGAGCTTTTCACCCAGCACCTTCACTTCATCCGCCACACTGAACACCAACACCGTGTGCGCCGTGCTGAAAAACCGCTGCACGCCGTCAATCCATTGCAACCGTGCGTGGTAACGCTCAGGCGAATAAATCAGGTTGAAATCGCGGATCGGCCCGGTGATCAGGCGGCACGACACCTGGCTGTCACCCTTGAAGGCGAACGGCTGCAACGGTAACAGCCCGCGCTGTTCCTCGCCATCCACGGTCAGAACCATGCCCGCACCTTTGATCACGGTGATCACACGCTGGTAGCCGGCGAAGGTAGAAAACCCACCCGATTCGGCTATATCGGCGATCGACAGGCGCCAGCCAAAGCCATCCAGGCCAGTGCCTGCGTCACGGGTGATTTCTTCGGTGCTGCCGCCGCCGTTTTTCCATGGCATGCGGATGTAGTCGGCGGCGCGCCAGACTTTCACTTCACTCATTTACTGAAACGTCCTTCCAGGCTATGACGGGAACCGGGGTGGATCAAACGCGCGGCGGTCACCGGCTGGCGGCCGGACCAGGTGCGGCGGCGAATCAACAGGCAAGGCTCGCTTGGCTCGATCTGCAACAGCTTGCACTCGGCGGCGTCGGCGAGGATGGCTTCAACCACATGCTCGCCCTCGGTCAGTGGTGCGACCTGGTTGAGGTAGGCGTACGGCGTTTGCTGGGTGAAATCCTGTTGCAAGTATTCCGGCGCGACCAGAGCGTTGACGAAGCGGTCTTCGATTTGTACGGGAATGTCGTTTTCAAAGTGCACGATCAACGAGTGAAACACGCGGCCGCCTTCGCGCATTTCCAGGGCCACAGCGCGCTCGGAACCGGCGGCCTCTTCGCCCAGGTGAATAACCTGGCAGGTATGCCGATGACCGCGGGAGGCGATCTCATCGGCAATGTTGTGTACTTCAAACAGCGCCGATTGGCTCTTGGGTTCGGCGACGAAAGTGCCAACGCCCTGCATGCGCACCAGCAACCCTTCGGCGGTGAGCTCACGCAGGGCGCGGTTGATGGTCATGCGGCTGAAGCCTAACTGGCTGACCAGTTCGCTCTCGGACGGCACGCGGTAATGGGGCGGCCAGTTGCCGTTGAGAATCTGCTGGCTGATCATCTGTTTGACGCGGGCATACAAGGGCGCCGGACTTTCGTCCATGTGGGCAGCCAGCGAAGACTTGGCGGGCGGAGTCGGCACAGGGAATCCTTGCAGGGGGAAAAGATGCATAGATTGCCGGAGTTTACCGAGCAGGCAAACGTCTGTATATGTATATACAAATAAACACACGACCGGAGTGCCTTGATCATGTCCGCTTTCTTTGCCGAACGCGCGCTGCTGCCTAATGGATGGGCCAACGATGTACGCTTTGAAGTCAGCGCCGATGGCGTGCTGACCCAGGTTGAGCCCAATGCCAGCGCAGACAACGCCGAACGGCTCAGAGGCCCGGTTGTGGCGGGCATGCCCAACCTGCACTCCCATGCGTTCCAGCGCGCCATGGCCGGGTTGGCCGAAGTGGCCGGCAACCCGAATGACAGCTTCTGGACCTGGCGCGACTTGATGTACCGCATGGTCGGCAAGATCACCCCGGAACAACTGCAGGTCATCGCCCGCCAGCTCTATATCGAGATGCTCAAGGCCGGTTACACCTCGGTGGCCGAGTTTCATTATGTGCACCACGACGTCAGCGGCCAGGCGTATGCCGATCGCACGGAGCTGTCGCGGCAGATCAGCCAGGCGGCCGCCAGCAGTGGGATTGGCCTGACATTGCTGCCAGTGCTCTACACCCATTCCGGCTTTGGTGGCCAGGCGCCGAATGAAGGCCAGCGGCGCTTTATCAACAGCACCGAAGATTACCTGGACCTGCAAGCACGCCTGAAGCCCATTCTGGCGGCGCAGCCAGCGCAGCAACTGGGCCTGTGTTTCCACTCACTGCGTGCCGTCACACCCGAACAGATCAATGAGGTGCTGGCCGCCAGCGACAAGGCATGCCCGGTACACATCCACATCGCCGAGCAGCAAAAAGAAGTCGATGATTGCCTGGCCTGGAGCGGCAAACGCCCGCTGCAATGGCTGTATGACAATGTTGAAGTGGATGAACGTTGGTGCCTGGTACACGCCACCCATGCTGACGCCGATGAAGTCACGCGCATGGCCAAGAGCCGGGCAATCGCCGGCTTGTGCCTGACCACCGAAGCCAACCTGGGCGACGGGATTTTCCCGGCGGTGGATTTCCTCGCTCAAGGCGGGCGTATGGGTATCGGTTCCGACAGCCATGTGTCACTGAGCGTGGTGGAGGAGTTGCGTTGGCTCGAATATGGCCAGCGCCTGCGGGACCAGCGGCGCAACCGCCTGTATCGCAGTGATCAACCGATGGTTGGCCGCACATTGTTCGATGCTGCGCTGGACGGCGGCACCCAAGCGTTGGGGCAGCCGATTGGTCGATTGGAAGTCGGCAAGCGGGCAGATTGGATTGTGCTGGATGGCAATGACCCGTACCTGGCGACGGCAATCGAGGATGGCATCCTCAATCGCTGGCTGTTCGCCGGTGGTGATCGCCAAGTGCGCGATGTGCTGGTCAACGGCAAATGGGTGGTGCGCGATGGGCATCATGCTGGCGAAGAAGAAAGCAGCCGGGCGTTCACCCACGTTCTGAGGAATCTACTCGGCTAAAAAACAATGCAAAACAAATGTGGGAGCTGGCTTGCCTGCGATAGCATCACCTGGGTGTAACTGATACACCGAGGTGTCTGCATCGCAGGCAAGCCAGCTCCCACACAAGCCAGCTCCCAATTCAAGCCAGCTCCCACATTGGATTGAGGGTGACCTCAGGTTACTGCGAGGTCTTCGCCATCTGCTTGTCCGACGTGCGGAAGATCAGTCGCGTCGTGTCATACCCTTGCTGGCGCGCCCTGCTCAGCAGGTCTTCGCGGGTGTCGGCGCTCACCGTCGGTGTGCGCGACAAGATCCACATATAACGCCGGCTCGGGCTACCGACGATGGCGGTCTTGTAATCATCACTCACGTACAGCACCCAGTAATCGCCCTTGGCGACGCCTGGCAGCAACGCGGTGAACCAGTTATTGAATTCCACCCAGAGCTTGTCGGTCTTGCCCGGCACTTGCGGCGTGGCCGTGCCCTTGGCTTCTTCCCACTTCCACTCTGTGGTCAGGCAGCGGTTAAACACCGACATATCGCCATCCGGCAGCAGGGTGTAGCGAGCCTCGGACTGCGCGCAGTTACGCTGGAAGTACATCGGCAATCGGGCCAACTCATACCAGGTGCCCTGGTAACGCTTGAGGTTGACGTTGCTCGCGGTCTTGGGTTGCAGATCATCGCCAGAATGGCTGGCGCAGCCCGCCAAAAACAGACTGGCGCAAAGAAACAAAACAAAACGCATCATTCTTCTTCTCCCGCAGGCTCGCGCCCCGGTTTACTTCAGGCCTTGCCCGGAAAACATCAGAACTTTGTCACCGGCGTACTGCACGCTGATAAAGCTGTTTTTATCGCCCCACGTGCAACTGGACATGCCCAGCGCACCGGAACAATCGGTCGGCTTACCCAGCAACGACTCCACCTCGGCCTTGGCCATGCCAGCCGACAGCTTCGCGTAGTTTTCTTGATTGACCTTGCTGCACGCGGCTAACAGCACGCAAAAAGCCAGCAGGGAGAGACGGCGTAAAGACATGGAAAAGCTCCTGGAGAGACAAAGCAGCTGGGGTATCTGCCAGAAGCTTAGAAGGGAAAAGAGGTGTCTGGTTCCCGATGGGCAAAAACAAAAAAGCCCCGAAAACGCTGAAACGTTTCGGGGCTTCCTCTCATTCAAAACTTCAAGTCTTGAATGCTTCTGTGGCGAGGGAGCTTGCTCCCGTTCGGGTGCGCAGCGCCCGCAAGCTTTTTGGGGCCGCTTCGCAGCCCAACGGGAGCATGCTCCCTCGCCACAGAGGTTTACTTCTTGTGATAAGCCGTCACACGCTCAACTTCTTCCTTCGAGCCCAGGAACACTGCCACACGCTGGTGCAGGCCTTCCGGCTGGATGTCGAGGATGCGCTGGTGGCCGTCAGTGGACGCGCCGCCTGCTTGCTCAACCAGGAACGACATCGGGTTGGCTTCGTACATCAAGCGCAGCTTGCCCGGTTTGGAAGGTTCGCGGCTGTCACGTGGGTACATGAACAGGCCACCACGGGTCAGGATGCGGTGTACGTCGGCAACCATCGCAGCGACCCAGCGCATGTTGAAGTTCTTCTTCAACGGGCCTTCTTCGCCGGCCATCAACTCGCCCACGTAGCGGGTCACAGGCTCTTCCCAGTGACGCTGGTTGGACATGTTGATCGCAAATTCCTGGGTGGAAGCAGGAATGGTGATGTCTTCGTGGGTCAGTACGAAGCTGCCCATTTCGCGGTCCAGGGTAAAGCCTTTGACGCCGTCACCCAGGGTCAGCACCAGCATGGTCTGCGGGCCGTAGATGGCGTAACCGGCAGCAACCTGTTCGGTGCCTGGCTGCAGGAAGGCCTTTTCGTTCAGGGCTTCGTTCTGGCTCAGGTATTCGTTAGGGCAGCGCAGTACCGAGAAGATAGTGCCGACCGGTGCGTTGATGTCGATGTTGGACGAGCCGTCGAGTGGGTCGAACACCAGCAGGTACGCGCCTTTCGGGTATTTGCCCGGGATCTGGTAGGCATTGTCCATTTCTTCGGACGCCATGCCGGCCAGGTGGCCACCCCATTCGTTGGCTTCGAGCAGGATTTCGTTGGAAATCACGTCGAGCTTCTTCTGCACTTCGCCTTGGACGTTTTCAGTGCCCATGCTGCCCAGAACACCACCCAGTGCGCCTTTGGACACGGCGTGGCTGATTTCCTTGCAAGCACGCGCCACCACTTCGATAAGGAAGCGCAGATCGGCAGGCGTGTTGTTGCTGCGGGTCTGCTCGATCAAATAGCGACTCAGGGTAACGCGGGACATGGAAGGCTCCGGAAAATGGGGGGCTTAAAAACCCGCGCAGTTTAACGCGAGTCGAGGGTTATTTCCTCTAATCAGAGGATTTAACCCCAATAGAGTTCACGGCTTGGCCGCCGGTGCACGCAACAAACTGTAGGCCATCGCCCCTAGCGCCGCTACACCCAGCAGGAGCACGGCCCACAGGCCGAGTTTCTTCCAGTCGGTGCCCGCATCGGGTGAAACGGCAATCGCAGGCGATTTGACCGTCACGTCGCCTGTGACCGTGGCCTGCCCCAAGGTCTTGATACGCTCGGTGCTGTAGTCGGGAATCAGCGTCGACAGCGGCAAGTTAGCGGCCTTTACCGACGGGTTGCCCAACGCCAGGGTAAACGGCGGCTCGCCCCGCGCCAGGAACACCAACTGCGTGGCGCGCACAGCAAAACGCAATGCCGGCGCTTCCACGCCCAGGCCGCCGCCGCGCTCGTCCACCTGCAACTTGAGTTCGCCCACGGCCACGCCTGGCAATTGCAATTCATCCTGCACCACGTCCTGGCCGTTCTGGGCCAGGCGATACAACAAGCCATTGCTCAAAGGCTGCCAGGCTTGATTGGCTTCCCGCCGCCCCGCCAACGTCACGGGCGCCAGCGTGTTGGGCTGCTTGAGCTCGACGCGCAAGCGCTCCACATGCAGCCCCGTCGGCAACTGCCAGCTGTATTCACCCGCCTTGAGCCGCGTACCCGCCAACGGCTGCGACCACACCAAGGGCATTGGCAGGCTGCTGCTGGTGGCGCTCACAAGCTTGGCCGAGGTCAGCGTCGGCGCGGCCTGGCCTTGCCACAGCAGGCGCAGGTAACGCGCCGATTGCCCCGGCAGGCTCACGTCATGTTGCTCGACCCGCTCATCGGCAAACGATAGGCGCGCCACCTGGCCATCGCCCCAGGGTTCCCAGTGCTGCAGGTCATCGCTGGCTTCAATGCTGAAACGCTGGAAGCCATCCTGTTCGCGACTCCAGTCCAGGCTCAGTTGCTGCAGCGGCGCCCTGATCGCGCTGGCGTCCAGTACCCAGCCACGCAGCACCTGTTTGCCGGCCTTGGACGGGCGCACTTCCAGCAGCGTGCCTTCGGCGGTGGATTTCATCACCACGTCCGGCACACTTTGGCGGGTGTCGGCGGCGTACAACGGGAACCACTTCACGTCGGCGACCGTGCGGCTTTCGGTGCGTTGCGCTGATTGGCGCGACAACGCATAAGCCTGGGGCTCGCCGGCGGCGTTGAACACGCGCACATCACCAAGATCCGCCTGGCGCGCGCTCAATTGCACCGACAGCGGCAACTCCAGGCGATACCAAGGCCCGTTGCCACTTACCGCCAACGGCACCTGTGTGGTGAAGTCGGCGGGTGTTTCTTGCGCCCACGCCGACAACGTCGAACACATGCCCAACGCGATCACGCTCAACTTACCGATCAAGAGGATGCTCCTTCAGTTTCCAACACCGGCTCGGCGCGTTTGGGCGGCAGCGGTGCGAAGTAACCCACCACCAGCAACAGCCCGCCCACACCAATAAACGATACGATCCGCGCCAGCCCGCCACGGTTGCTCAGCTCGACAAAGAACAGCTTGGCGACCACCACCGCAATCAACGCCGCGCCGATCAGCCACACTTCGCGACGATGGCGCAGGTGGCCGCCGATCATCAGGCCCAGGGCGATCAGGGTCCAGACCAGCGACAGGCCAGCCTGCACCCACATGGACGCCAGCAAGGTATCCAGTTGGAACGGCACGCCCGCCCAATGGTGGGCGGTGCGCATCACCAAGGCCGTGAAGAAGGCAAACAGCGAAGCACCTGCGACACCTTGGGCGATCAGTTCAGCACGCGGCCCGCGCTGCGGCGCCACGCTGCGCGACCACAGGTAAATACCCAGCAATGCGAACAGCAGGCCCACGTCCAACGGGTTGAGCAATGGCACGTACGGCAGTGGTTTCGCCGTGCCGTCGCTGAAGATGTTCGCCAACCAGAACCAACCGAGCATCAATACCGCCAGCGGCAACGCGGCCAGCACACGGTATTCACGCGGGTTTGCCGACACCGGCCACGGCCAACTGCGCGGTGCCGCCGCCAGCACCAGGTACAGGCTTGGCAGAATCGCCCAACCCAGCCAACGCCAGGCGTTGTACTCACTCGACAGCAGCAACAGGCCGTAACGCAGCTCCAGCGCCAACACACCGATCAACATCCAGCAGCCGAACACATGAGCGATGCTCAATACCTTGCCCGGCACCACCGCCGCCAAACGGCGCAGCGCGATAAAATGCACCACAAACACCGCCAACCACGCCAGCCAGCCGTAATGCGCTGCCGGGTGGTAGTAATCATGGGCAGACACCAGCAACACCACGCCCGCCGCCGGCATCAGCAAGGCGCACAGCATGCCCAGAGATGCCCAGCGTAAACGTGCGGCCAACAGCGCCCAGATCGCCACGCTCAGCGCCGCGATGCCGAGCAGAAATGCGCCTTGCAGCGCTTGCGGGATAAACCGCAGCACTTCGCCGATCAACGCCAATGCCCACCAGGCCGCGCCCCACACCAACAGCAGGTCGGACAGGCGTTGCAATTTCAACACGTCAAACACCGGCGCCTGCGACTCACGTTGCAAGCGCCAGGCGCCCACCATTGCAGCCAGGCCCAGCACCATCGGCGTCCAGAAAGCGCTGTGCGCCAAGGGGCGCAAGCCCTCGCTGTTCAACGGCCCGAGCAACTGCGGCACCGCCAACAGGAACGAGGCACCACCGATCAGTTGCAGCAGCAAACCAAACACGAAACTCACGCGTTGTTGCAGGTACAGGCTCAACCAGATGATCAGCAAGCCACTGGCCGCCCACACGCCGCTGGCGCTTTCCCATGGCAGCACAAACAGCACCGCAAGGTTGATCAGCACCAGACCCGCGAGCAGCACCACCGACAAGCCACGCAGCAGCCGCACATCGCTGCGCACCATGTCATCGCGCGCCGCCATCAGCATGCCGCCGACCAACGCCAGGCCGATCAGCGAGGCGGTCAACAAGCCGGTCCAACCGGCACTGAATACCGCGGCCCCATCACCGCCCTGCAAGCGCAGGAGGAACAACACCCCACCGAGCAATTGCACAGCAAAGGCAGTGAACAGGAAGGTGCGCGAGCCAATGCGCAGGCCGACAAACAGCGTCAGCAGCCCGGCGATTGCCCAACTGATGGCGGTGCCTTGGGTCAGCAACAACAAGGGTGCAAGCAGGTACAAAAAGGTCAATCCCAGGCTCGCCAGCACGGGCAGGCCGTTGCGCTCCCATTGCGCCGCTTGTTCGGTCGATGCCTTGCGCAACTGATCGAAGCTGAACAACAGGGCCGCGCCCAGCAACAGCGCGCCCAGTGGCGCACCGTCGAGCAAGGTCAACTCGCCAACGCGCAGTTCGCTGAGGAACGCCAGCGCTGACCCCAACTGTAACAACAGGCCAAACGCACGAGCCAACGGCCGCTGCTGACGCAAGCCGAGCCAGAAGATCCCGGCGCCCTCCACCGCCCAGGCCGCTGCCGTCCAGCGCGCGTCGAGGCCCAGCGGAATCGCCAGGCTGGCAAAGATCACGCCCAGCGCCAGGCAAGTTTCGGCCAGCAGCAAGGCGCGCCCGCCACTCAGCATCCGCGCCAAGCCCATGTAGATAAGGCCTAAACCGAGTGCACTGAAGGCGGCGGCAAACTCCAGGTGCTGCACCACGGCGAACTGCAAGCCAAAGCCTACCAACGGCGGGCCGAACAGCATGCTGCCATCAACATAATCACCCTTGGCCGCCGACCAGCGCAGCAGTGCCTCACGGCCTTCAGGCGCATCGCCCACTTCTTGCAGCTTGCGGCGGGCGAACAACAGGCCGATGGCCAGGTACATCAGGAAAAACAGGATCAGGAACGGCTCGGTGCTCCACAGCAGTTCCGGTGTGTAGGAGCGCATGCCCCAGGCGAAGCCTATGCCGAAGGTGCCGACAAACCCGATCAGGTTGAGCAGACGCCAGGCCTTGAACCACGCGATGGCCAGAATGCCGGCGTTGAGCAATGCAAAGTAACTGAACAGCGCCACATGATTACCGGCGCCGGTTGAGGTCAGAATCGGCGCGGCAAACCCACCCAGCGCCGCTGCGCAGGCCAGGCCGAGGGCATCCTGGGTGATCGCCAGGATTGCCGAGAACACCGTGACCGCCACCAGCAGGCCGAGTGCCGCGCCTGGGTCGATCAACGGGTGCAGGCGCATCGCAGCAAACACCGTCAGGTACAACACGGCAATCCCGGTACCCTGCAGCATCAGCCCGTAATTGCTGTTGCGCAGCCGTAACCACCAACCCAGGCCCAGCAGGCCGATGGCGGCAGCGGCAACCCCGGCGTAACGCAGTTCAATCGGCACCACCACGCCTTCGGTGGCATAACGCAGCAAGAAGGCCAGGCCAAGGAACAGCAGCACCACGCCAACGCGCAGCACGGTGTTGCCGCCGAACAGCCAATTGCGGGCGCCGCCGATGGCGCGCTCGATCAGGTTGGGGCCGCGGGGGATGGCAGGTTCTTTCGGTTTTGGTGCTGGGGTCCAGACGTCCTCCGGCAGTGGCTGGCTCGCCTCGGCCATCACGGCGACGGGCGCCAGTTCGGTGGGCAGCTCCCAAACAAGTTCGGGCTTGGCAACGGCAGGTGCAGGTTCAGGGATGGGGGCTTCGACAATCACGCTGTTTGTAGGCGCGGGCACTTCCAGTTGCCGCAGGCGCTCACCCAGGGCTATCAATGCCTTCTGCGTGGTCTCTAACTGAAGCGCTTGCTGGTCTGCCTGGGCGGACAGCCTCGACAGGCGAATTGCCTGACCAATGCCCAAGCCCAATAGCGCACCGAAGCCGGCATCGGTGAACGACTCATCGAGTGTCCAGCCGAGCACCAGGCCAATCAGCATGAAAATCCATTGCATGGTCGATATCCCTAAGCAGCCCGAGGCGGGCAAACCGAGGCCTAGTATATCGACGCAAAGCTAATGTGGGAGCGGCTTTTGTGGCGAGGGAGCTTGCTCCCGTTCGGGTGCGAAGCGCCCGCAATAGCCGGCGGCTGCTACGCAACCGAACGGGAGCAAGCTCCCTCGCCACAGAGGCCTGCTACCACTTGGAGGCCTGCGGTGTTTAGTCGAGGGCTTTCCAGATCTCGGTGGCGTATTCGCGGATGGTGCGGTCCGAGCTGAACCAGCCCATGCGCGCCGTATTGAGCACAGCCGAACGCCACCAGGCCTTGGAATCGTGCCAATGCGCTTCGACCCGCGCCTGGGCGTCCCAGTAGGCGTCAAAGTCGGCGCACACCAGGAAACGGTCGTAGTCGATCAACCCGTCGATCAAGCCCACATAGCGGCCCGGATCATCCGGCGAGAACACCCCGCCACGGATCGCTTGCAACACATCGTTGAGACGATGGGAGGCTGCCACATCCGGCCCGGCGTGGAATTCACCGGCGTGCTTGCGGGCTTCCACTTGTTCGGCGCTGAGGCCGAAGATAAACATATGCTCGGCGCCCACGCGCTCGTGCATCTCCACGTTGGCGCCGTCCATGGTGCCGATGGTCAGCGCGCCATTGAGGCCGAACTTCATGTTGCTGGTGCCAGAGGCTTCAAAACCGGCCGTGGAAATCTGCTCGGACAAGTCCGCCGCCGGGATGATGCTTTCCGCCAGGCTGACGTTGTAGTTGGGCAGGAACACCACCTTGAGCAAGCCGCGCACGGTCGGGTCGTTGTTCACGGTGCGGGCGATGTCGTTGGTCAGCTTGATGATCAACTTGGCCTGGTGATAGCTGGCCGCCGCCTTGCCCGCGAAGATTTTCACGCGCGGCACCCAATCGGTGCCTGGCTCGGCGCGGATTGCCTGGTACAAGGCCACGGTGTGCAGCAGGTTGAGCAGTTGGCGTTTGTATTCGTGGATCCGCTTGACCTGCACGTCGAACATCGCCGCCGGGTTCACCGAAATGCCCAGGCGCTCGTGGATGATCTCGGCCAGTGCCCTCTTGCTGTGCAGGCGCTGTTCGGCGAAGGCTTTGCGGAAAACCTGCTTCTCGGCGAAGGTCTCCAGCTCCGTCAGGCGGGTTTCCATGGTGTCGAGGATGTCCGGCCCCAGAGCCTCCACCAGCATCTCGGTGAGCTTGGGGTTGGCCTGGTACAGCCAGCGGCGGAAGGTGATGCCGTTGGTTTTGTTGTTGATGCGCTCCGGGTACAGCTTGTGCAGTTCGGAGAACACCGTGCTGCGCATCAGCTGGGTGTGCAAACCGGACACACCGTTAACGCTATGGGAGCCAAGGAACGCCAAGTTACCCATGCGCACGCGGCGGCCGTTGTCTTCTTCGATCAGCGACACGGCACGCAATACGTCGAAATCGTGGATGCCCTTGGCGCGCAGCGAGTCGATGTGCTGGGCGTTGATCAGGTAGATGATCTGCATATGCCGAGGCAGCATGCGTTCCATCAAACCGACAGGCCAGGTTTCCAACGCCTCGGGCAACAAGGTGTGGTTGGTGTAGGAAAGGGTTTCGACGGTGACATCCCACGCGGCTTCCCACGGAATGTCATGCAGGTCGACCAGTTGGCGCATCAACTCAGCCACGGCGATGGACGGGTGGGTGTCGTTGAGCTGAATCGCGGCGTGTTCGCCCAGGCTGAGTACCGAGCCGTGCATGTTCTTGTGGCGGCGCAGCAGGTCTTGCAGCGAGGCCGAAACAAAGAAGTATTCCTGGCGCAGACGCAATTCCTGCCCCGCTTCGGTGCTGTCGGCCGGGTAAAGCACTCGGGAGATGCTTTCGGCGCGGGCCACTTCGGCGACGGCGCCCAAATGGTCACCGGCGTTGAAGCGCTCCAGGTGCAGGTCTTCTACCGCTCGGGCACGCCACAGGCGCAAGGTGTTGACGCTGGCGCCGCGCCAGCCGACTACCGGCGTGTCGTATGCCACCGCGCGAACTGTTTCGTTGGGCGTCCACACCTGGATCATCTTGCCGGAGGCATCCGCTAGGGTTTCGACGCTGCCGCCAAAGCCGATCGGGTAAATCACCTCGGCCCGCTCGAACTCCCACGGGTTGCCGAAATCCAGCCAGCGTTCGGTCTGTTCCTGCTGCCAGCCGTCGACAATCGCCTGGCGAAACAGGCCGTGTTCATACCGGATGCCATAGCCGTGGCCGGCAATGCCCAGGGTCGACATGCTTTCCATAAAGCACGCGGCCAGGCGGCCCAGGCCACCGTTGCCGAGCGCCGCGTCGGGCTCCAGCAGGCGGATGCGCTCCAGGTCCACGCCCAGTTCGGACAGGGCTTCGCGGGCAATCTCCAACACCCCCAGGTTGCTCAGGCTGTCGTAGAGCAAACGGCCGATCAGGAACTCCAGCGAGAGGTAATACACCCGCTTCTGGCCTTTGCGGTAGATGCGCCGCGTGTGGTTCATCCAGTGGTCGACCATCTGGTCGCGGGCGGCCAGGGCAATGGCTTCGAACCAGTCGTGGTCGAAGGCGTGATCCGGGTCCTTGCCCACCGCGTAAGTGAGTTTGGTCAAGACAGCATCGCGGAATGCGGCTACCTCTGCTTCTCGTGCAAGCGGTTCCTGAGACATCGGTGCGACCTCGGGCGAGATTGAAGGAGTTGCTAGAGCCTAGTCGGTCTGACAGACGGTAGACGTGCTGGTTCGGCAGTTTTTTAACTCATTCACCATTGCTGGAAATTGATGCAGGGGCCGTGCCTGCTTTTCTCCCCTGCACCGTTGGAGATGAAATCTGCAAAATATTGTTCAAAAAACCACCAATCCCGGTATGATCGCGCGCCCGGATACAGCCCCACCTTGGAACCTTGATGAAGCCTCAACTGATCGCCGCCGCTGAACTCGACCGTCTCGAGACCTGGCAGAAATATTCCGCCCACATGTGCGGTGGCTGCGTGTCCAGCTGCTGCACGCTGCCGGTCGAGGTGAAGATCAAGGACCTGATCCGCATTGGCATCGTCGATGAGTTCGAGCGCGGCGACCCGCCGAAGAACATCGCCAAGCGTTTGCAGAAGGAAGGCATCGTCGAGCGCTACAATTCCAAATCCGAAATTTTCACCCTGCAGCGCATGAGCAATAACGACTGCCTGTACCTGGATCGTAAGACGCGCTTCTGCACTATTTATGACAAGCGCCCGGATACCTGCCGCAACCATCCGAAAATCGGGCCGCGGCCGGGGTATTGTGCGTATAAGCCGAAGGAAGTGGTGCGCGAGACCAATTTCCGGACTCTCGACAAGTTCTGATCCGGATTTTGTAGTGCCCTCAAGGGCCTCATCGCAGGCAAGCCAGCTCCCACATTTGAATGTATTCACAGATCCAAAATGTGGGAGCTGGCTTGCCTGCGATGGGGCCAGTCAAGACAACACAAAAACTGCAGGCATAAAAAAACGCCCCCGGCCTTTCGACCGGGGGCGTTTTTCATTCAGCCTGAGCTAACTCAGTTCTTGGCTTTCTTGGCAGCGCGGGTACGCTCGCCTTCGTCCAGGATCTTCTTACGCAGGCGGATCGACTTAGGCGTAACTTCGCACAGCTCGTCGTCCTGGATGAATTCCAGGGCCTGTTCCAGGGTGAAGCGAACAGGTGGGACTAGAGCGATGGTTTCGTCTTTGCCCGAAGCACGCATGTTGTCGAGCTTCTTGCCTTTGGTTGGGTTAACGCCCATGTCGTTGTCACGGCTGTTCAGACCAACGATCTGACCGTTGTAGATCTCTTGACCGTGTTCAACGAACAGCTTGCCACGCGCCTGCAGAGTTTCCAGGGAGTAGGTCAGCGCCTTGCCGGTTTCTACCGATACCAGAACACCGTTCTGACGGCCGGACATGTCGCCGGACTTCATGGTGTCGTAGCGATCGAAGATCGAGGTCAGGATGCCAGCACCGTTGGTCAGGGTCAGGAACTGGTTACGGAAACCGATCAGACCACGCGCAGGGATGTTGTATTCCAGACGTACACGGCCTTTGCCATCCGGCACCATGTTGGTCAGGTCGCCCTTACGCAGGCCCATCTCTTCCATGACCTTGCCCTGGGATTCTTCAGGGGTGTCGATGGTCACGTTTTCGAACGGTTCCTGCTTCACGCCGTCAACCTGACGGATGATCACTTCTGGACGACCAACGCCCATTTCGAAGCCTTCGCGACGCATGGTTTCGATCAGTACCGAGAGGTGCAGCTCACCACGGCCGGAAACCTTGAACTTGTCAGCCGAGTCGCCTTCTTCAACGCGCAGTGCAACGTTGTACAGCAGCTCTTTGTCCAGACGTTCCTTGATGTTACGGGAAGTCACGAACTTGCCTTCTTTACCGCAGAAAGGCGAGTCGTTTACCTGGAAGGTCATGGAAACGGTTGGCTCGTCAACGGTCAGAGGCTTCATCGCCTCAACGTTGTCTGGCTGGCACAGGGTGTCGGAGATGAACAGCGAGTCCATACCGCTCACGCACACGATGTCGCCGGCGAAAGCTTCTTCAACGTCGATGCGGTGCAGGCCGTGGTGACCCATCAGCTTCAGGATACGACCGTTACGCTTCTTGCCGTCGGCGCCGATGGCGACAACTGGAGTGTTCGGCTTGACGCTACCACGCGCGATACGGCCAACACCGATAACACCCAGGAAGCTGTTGTAGTCCAGTGCCGAGATTTGCATCTGGAACGGGCCTTCACGGTCAACTTTTGGTGCCGGTACGTTGTCGACGATCGACTGGTACAGCGGGGTCATGTCTTCAGCCATGTCGGTGTGTTCCAGACCGGCAATGCCGTTCAGGGCCGAGGCGTAGACCACTTTGAAGTCAAGCTGTTCTTCGGTAGCACCCAGGTTGTCGAACAGGTCGAAGATCTGGTCCAGAACCCAGTCCGGACGCGCGCCTGGACGGTCAACCTTGTTGATGCACACGATCGGACGCAGGCCGGCTTCGAAAGCCTTCTTGGTCACGAAACGAGTTTGCGGCATAGGGCCGTCTTGAGCGTCAACCAGCAGCAGAACGGAGTCAACCATCGACATTACGCGTTCTACTTCGCCGCCGAAGTCGGCGTGGCCCGGGGTGTCCACGATGTTGATGTGGTAGCCGTTCCAGTTGATAGCGGTGTTTTTAGCCAGGATGGTAATACCGCGCTCTTTTTCCTGGTCGTTGGAGTCCATCACGCGCTCGTCGTTGAGCTCGTTGCGCTCCAGGGTGCCGGATTGACGCAGGAGTTTGTCTACCAGGGTGGTTTTACCATGGTCAACGTGAGCAATGATGGCGATGTTACGTAGATTTTCGATCACTTGTGTATCTCGATCAGAGGATTCGGTGTGCTGACAGGTCGTGGCAGCGATTAACAGTAGAGTCAGGCCTTGCCGTTACAGCTTGACGGCAGAGTCGGGGGGCCGGTGACGCAGGCCACAGGCAAACAGCCCCGGGCTCTTAGCTCGGTCGATAAACGCGCACATTGGCATACCCCTCACTGAGCAAATGGTGGGCATGCAGGCGACTCATCACGCCTTTGTCGCAATACAGCAGGTACTGACGGCTGTTATCCAGTTCCTTGAAGCGCGCGTTCAGTGCGTAGAACGGCAGCGCTTGCACGTCGATGCCAGCGATTTCCAGCGGCTCATCCTCGGCGGCATCCGGGTGACGGATGTCGACGACGATCTGGCCGGCCAGGGCTTCGCTGACTTCTTCGATTTGCACATCCTGGCCCAATTCATCGATAACACGATCGATCGGGACCAGTTTGGCGTTCTCAAGCGCACGCTCCAGAATCGCCATATCAAACTGTTGTTCTTCATACTCCACGCGGTTGCGCTTGGCGTGGGTCTTGGGGTTCACCGAAATGACCCCGCAATATTCAGGCATGTGCTTGGCAAAGTCGGCCGTGCCGATTTCTTCTGCCAGGTCGATGATGTCCTGTTTGTGGCTGGCGATCAGCGGGCGCAAGACCAGCTTCTCGGTGACGCAGTCGATCAGCGACAGGTTCGGCAGCGTCTGGCTGGACACCTGGGAGATCGCCTCACCGGTCACCAGCGCGTCGATCTGCAACTGATCGGCGATTCGCGACGCAGCGCGCAACATCATACGCTTCAATACTACGCCCATATGACTGTTATCGACTTTGCCGAGAATTTCGCCCAGCACTTCCTCAAACGGCACGCTTACAAATAGCACGCGCTGGGAGCTGCCGTACTTCTTCCAGATAAAGTGCGCGACTTCCATCACGCCCAATTCGTGTGCACGCCCGCCCAGGTTAAAGAAGCAGAAGTGGCTCATCAGGCCGCGACGCATGATCTGGTAGGCCGCCACCGTGGAATCGAAACCGCCGGACATGAGTACCAGGGTCTGTTCCAGTGCGCCCAGCGGGTAGCCGCCGATACTGTTGTGCTGGCTGTGGATCACAAACAACCGTTGGTCGCGAATTTCCATGCGCACTTCAATTTGCGGCGCTTTGAGGGAAATTCCGGCGGCGCCGCACTCGCGACGCAGCTTGCTGCCGACGTATTTCTCCACATCCATGGAGCTGAAGGTGTGCTTGCCGGCGCGCTTGCAGCGCACCGAAAAGATCTTGCCTTCAAGCGACTCGCCGTAGTGCTGTTTGCACTTTTCGGTGATGTCATCGAAGTCGCCCAACGGGTACTCATCGACCTGCAGGAAATGCGCGATGCCCGGCATGCAACTCAGGCGCTCGGTCATGTCCTTCAAGGCTTTGGCGTCGGTTATGCGGGTTTCCAGCTCGAGGTTGTCCCACACGCCGTTCACCACCACAGCCGGGTCCAGGTCTCGGAGCACGGCACGGATGTTCTTGGCCAACTGACGGATGAAACGCGTCCGTACCGGTCGGCTTTTGATGGTGATCTCGGGGAAGACTTTTACGATTAATTTCATGGAAACAGCGCGCGCCGGGCCTGCTGAAAAAGGGGGGCGCGGATTATAGCGGAAATCGCTCAAGGTTTAACCAGTTAATATGCATCACAGACGCAACGCACCAAAACGGGTCATTTGCGCAAATTAACGCTACATTGCAGTGCGTTATTTATTCCGCTTCAGCGGATTGCACCGTTATAGGGGCCATTTTGAGGCAAAAAGGCCATGTTGGCGCACTGGCATGCAATTTGCTCTCTTGTGAGGCAGGTTGCCTTGGTCGAGTATTCGCGCCGGCATCACCCACATTCTAAGGGCTAACTCCACTACCCCAGCCCGAAGCCACCCGGAGGACACCATGTCGAAGTCGGTTCAACTCATCAAAGATCATGACGTTAAATGGATTGATCTGCGCTTCACGGACACTAAAGGTACTCAGCACCACGTGACCATGCCGGCTCGCGACGCGCTGGATGATGCGTTCTTCGAAGAAGGCAAAATGTTCGACGGTTCCTCCATTGCCGGCTGGAAAGGCATCGAAGCTTCCGACATGATCCTGATGCCGGACGACAGCACTGCCGTACTCGACCCGTTCACCGAAGACCCAACCCTGATCATCGTCTGCGACGTGATCGAGCCTTCGACCATGCAAGGCTACGACCGCGACCCACGTGCGATCGCCAAGCGCGCTGAGGAATACCTGAAGTCGACCGGTATCGGCGACACCGTATTCGTAGGCCCGGAGCCAGAGTTCTTCATCTTTGATTCGGTCAAGTTCAAGTCCGACATCTCCGGTTCCATGTTCAAGATCTTCTCCGAACAAGGTTCGTGGATGTCCGACCAGGACATCGAAGGCGGCAACAAAGGCCACCGTCCAGGTATCAAAGGTGGTTACTTCCCGGTTCCGCCGTTCGACCACGACCACGAAATCCGTACCTCCATGTGCAACGCCATGGAAGAGATGGGCCTGGTCATCGAAGTTCACCACCACGAAGTGGCGACTGCCGGCCAGAACGAAATCGGCGTGAAGTTCAACACCCTGGTAGCCAAGGCTGACGAAGTTCAGACCCTGAAGTACTGCGTACACAACGTGGCTGATGCCTACGGCCGTACCGCTACCTTCATGCCTAAGCCACTGTACGGCGATAACGGTTCGGGTATGCACGTTCACCTGTCCATCGCCAAAGATGGCAAGAACACCTTCGCTGGCGAAGGTTATGCCGGCCTGTCCGACACTGCCCTGTACTTCATCGGCGGTATCATCAAGCACGGTAAGGCCCTGAACGGCTTCACCAACCCGTCGACCAACTCCTACAAGCGTCTGGTGCCAGGTTTCGAAGCTCCGGTAATGCTGGCCTACTCGGCGCGTAACCGTTCCGCTTCGATCCGTATTCCTTACGTGTCCAGCCCTCGCGCTCGCCGTATCGAAGCGCGCTTCCCGGACCCGGCAGCTAACCCATACCTGGCCTTCGCTGCGCTGGTAATGGCTGGCCTGGACGGTATCCAGAACAAGATCCACCCAGGCGACGCCGCCGACAAAAACTTGTACGACCTGCCGCCTGAAGAGGCCAAAGAGATCCCACAAGTGTGCGGCAGCCTGAAAGAAGCCCTGGAAGAGCTGGACAAGGGCCGTGCGTTCCTGACCAAAGGCGGCGTATTCAGCGACGACTTCATCGATGCCTACATCGAGCTGAAAAGCGAAGAAGAAATCAAAGTACGCACCTTCGTACACCCACTGGAATACGAGCTGTACTACAGCTGCTGATCCGGTAGCGCTGCTTAACGCGGCGTAACGAAAAAGACCTCCTTCGGGAGGTCTTTTTTTTGCCTGGTGTTTAGCGAGCCGGGGCGTGGCGGTCGAGCAGTTTGCCAACCATCAAGGTGCCGAGGGCACTGAGCTGGTGAATGGCCAGGACGGTATCGCGGTGTTTGCCTTCCAGCGCCTCGGACAAATCAAGCAACAAGGTGCTGACCGAGGAGAAGGCTTCGAAGCTGTTGATCAGCAGGGATTCGTCGTCGCTGCCAGGGTCGATGGTGAAGACGGATGGAGGCGGATTTGGCGTTGGTTTGAACATTTTCTACATTCCTCTAATGAGGCCGCCTTCGCTTCGCTACTAAACGAAAGGGTGGCGGCTGTGCGCAGGTTAGTAGACCGGTGAATGTAGAAGCCCGGCGCATCCGAGGATGCCCTGCGCACAGCCACCATCAAGCACAGATTTGGGAAATCTGATTGATGGAGAATGCACGGCCTACAATTCGAATCCAGGCTACTAAACCTGATCGCTGATGAGCAGCGACCGAGCAACCTTAGAGACGACAAGCCAGCCGTACAAGCCGGCGGATTCTGGCGCACCTGTAGGCAAGCACGCAAGCTAAGGTAGCCTCTGGCTGACGCCACTGCAGGCCTGCAACCCGATTAAAAATGTGGGAGCTGGCTTGCCTGCGATAGCATCAGCTGGGTATACCTGCTGTACCGAGTTGCCCGCATCGCAGGCAAGCCAGCTCCCACAGGAGATCCGCTTTGAAACATCGACTTGTGTTCGCTCTGTTATTTGTCAGCGTCAGTGCCAGCGCAGCGCCGCCCACTCTGGAGCCTTTGCTCAACAGCATCGCCGAGCGCCTGGAGATTGCCGATCAGGTAGCCCTGAGCAAATGGGACAGCCACAAGCCCGTAGAGGACAAAAAGCGCGAACAAGAGGTGATCGCCAGCGTCGCCGCCCAAGCGCCCAACTACAAACTCGACCCTTCTGCCGCCGAGCAGTTTTTCTCGGCGCAGATCGAGGCCAATAAGCTGGTGCAGTACACCCACCTGTCCGACTGGCAGTTCCAGGGCAAAGCCCCGGACGACCCGCGCCCGGACTTGGTAAAACAGATCCGACCACGGCTGGACCAACTGCAAAAAACCCTGCTGCAGCAACTGGCCGACTTCACCCCGCAGCGCACCGACCCGCAATGCCCGCAGTGGCTGGCCACCGCCGTGCATGAGCCGCTGAATGATCCGCTGCGCCAACTGGCAATGATCCGCGCCACCGCCGAGCTGTGCATCTACAAAGGTTAAAGCCTGCAAACCCAATCAAAACTGTGGGAGCTGGCTTGCCTGCGATAGCAATGGTGAATGTGCCACCGCTATCGCAGGCAAGCCAGCTCCCACATTGACCCCGCTCCTCCAGACAATTTTTCACCAGCCATCACTTCCTGAACAACCTTCACAAAACCGCACTATATTGGTGCGACAGCCTGCACACTTCCCACCCTCCCAGCCCATTTTGGTTCGATTCTTCTCGATCAAGCTGGCAGAACGCCACAGTTTCGCGCCTAAAACCCTTATTTCAGGGGTTTAACGCTTCTTTTCGGAGCCTTGGTTTGGTTTTTGCATTTTCCTTGTATCAGCGTGTGCCTCAAGCCCGCGCCTTGCTCCAAAAGAGGTCCCGATGACCATCAGCGATGCACTGCACCGTTTGTTACTCGACAACCTGACCACCGCGACCATCCTGCTCAATGACGACCTGCGTCTTGAGTACATGAACCCGGCGGCGGAGATGCTCCTGGCCATCAGTGGTCAGCGCAGCCATGGGCAGTTCATCAGCGAATTGTTCACCGAGTCGGCCGAGGCCTTGAGTTCGTTGCGCCAGGCCGTGGAGCAGGCGCACCCGTTTACCAAGCGCGAAGCGATGCTCACCGCCCTCACCGGCCAGACCCTGACCGTCGACTACGCCGTGACCCCGATTTTGAGCAACGGCGCGACCCTGCTGTTGCTCGAAGTGCACCCCCGCGACCGTCTGCTGCGCATTACTAAAGAAGAAGCGCAGCTGTCCAAACAGGAAACCAGCAAGATGCTGGTGCGCGGCCTGGCCCATGAAATCAAAAACCCACTGGGTGGGATTCGTGGCGCCGCGCAGTTGCTGGCCCGTGAGTTGCCGGAGGAACACCTCAAGGACTACACCAACGTCATCATTGAGGAGGCCGACCGCCTGCGTAACCTGGTGGACCGCATGCTCGGCTCCAACAAGTTGCCGTCCCTGGCGATGACCAACGTGCACGAAGTGCTGGAGCGCGTGTGCCAGCTGGTCGAGGCCGAAAGCCAAGGCTGCATCACTCTGGTGCGCGACTACGACCCTAGCATTCCCGACGTATTGATCGACCGCGAGCAGATGATTCAGGCGGTGCTCAATATCGTGCGCAACGCCATGCAGGCCATCAGCAGCCAGAACGAACTGCGCCTGGGCCGCATCAGCCTGCGCACCCGCGCTCTGCGCCAGTTCACCATCGGCCATGTGCGCCACCGCCTGGTCACCAAGGTCGAGATCATCGACAACGGCCCGGGCATCCCAGCCGAACTGCAGGAAACCATCTTCTTTCCCATGGTCAGCGGCCGCCCGGACGGTACCGGGCTGGGCCTGGCCATTACTCAGAACATCATCAGCCAGCACCAGGGCCTGATCGAATGTGAAAGCCATCCCGGCCACACCACGTTCTCGATCTTCCTGCCATTGGAACAAGGAGCCCCCACGACATGAGCCGTAGTGAAACTGTGTGGATCGTCGATGACGACCGTTCTATCCGCTGGGTCCTCGAGAAAGCCTTGCAACAGGAAGGCATGACCACCCAGAGCTTCGACAGCGCCGACGGGGTGATGAGCCGCCTGGCGCGTCAGCAGCCGGACGTGATCATCTCCGACATCCGCATGCCCGGCGCCAGTGGCCTGGACTTGCTGGCGCGGATCCGCGAGCAGCACCCGCGTTTGCCGGTGATCATCATGACCGCGCACTCGGACCTGGACAGCGCTGTCGCGTCCTACCAGGGCGGTGCCTTTGAATACCTGCCCAAGCCGTTCGATGTGGACGAGGCGGTGGCGCTGGTCAAGCGCGCCAACCAGCACGCCCAGGAACAACAAAGCCAGGAAGCCCCGCCAGCCCTGACCCGCACCCCGGAAATCATCGGTGAAGCACCGGCGATGCAGGAAGTGTTTCGCGCCATCGGGCGTTTGAGCCACTCCAACATCACCGTGTTGATCAACGGCGAGTCGGGCACCGGTAAAGAGCTTGTCGCTCATGCGCTGCACCGTCACAGCCCACGGGCGGCTTCGCCGTTTATCGCGCTGAACATGGCGGCGATTCCGAAGGATTTGATGGAGTCCGAGCTGTTTGGCCATGAAAAAGGCGCGTTCACCGGCGCGGCCAACCTGCGTCGCGGGCGCTTTGAACAGGCTGACGGCGGCACGCTGTTTCTGGATGAAATCGGCGATATGCCGGCTGACACTCAGACGCGCTTGCTGCGTGTACTGGCTGACGGCGAGTTCTACCGCGTCGGCGGGCACACGCCGGTCAAGGTCGACGTGCGCATCATTGCGGCGACCCACCAGAACCTCGAAACCCTGGTACACGCGGGCAAGTTCCGTGAGGACTTGTTTCACCGCCTCAACGTAATCCGCATCCACATCCCACGCATGTCGGACCGCCGCGAAGACATCCCTACCCTCGCCCGCCACTTCCTCAGCCGCGCCGCGCAAGAATTGGCGGTGGAGCCGAAGCTGCTCAAAAGCGAGACCGAGGAATACCTCAAGAACCTGCCGTGGCCGGGCAACGTGCGTCAGTTGGAGAACACCTGCCGCTGGATCACGGTGATGGCGTCCGGGCGTGAGGTGCACATCAGCGACCTGCCACCGGAGCTGTTGAGCCTGCCGCAGGATTCGGCTCCTGTGACCAACTGGGAGCAAGCGCTGCGCCAGTGGGCCGACCAGGCTTTGGCACGCGGCCAGTCGAACCTGCTGGACAGCGCCGTACCGGCCTTCGAGCGCATCATGATCGAAACCGCCTTGAAGCATACCGCCGGCCGCCGCCGCGACGCCGCCGTGCTGCTCGGCTGGGGCCGTAACACCTTGACGCGCAAGATCAAGGAGCTGGGGATGAAGGTCGATGGCGGGGATGATGATGAGGGTGATGAAGCCTAAATCTCAAAACCACTGAAGAACCATGTGGGAGCTGGCTTTGTGTGGGAGCTGGCTTGCCTGCGATAGCATCACCAAGGTGTAACTGACACACCGAGGTGCCTGCATCGCGGGCAAGCCCGGCTCCCACATAAGGCCAGCTCCCACAGTTGTTTTATGCCAGGGACAAACTCTGTGCACCGCTTCAATGCACCATGAACTAGCATCGCGCACATCCAGTCAGCCTGAAACACCCGCCGAATCAAGAAAACATCAAACCGCAAAAACACCAAAGCCCCGTATTCCGGGGCTTTGCGCTTTCTGGCGAAATTTTTTGGCACACATTGCAACTTCTGGCACGCGCCCTGCAATAACCCTTACATCACCCAGTTTCGGGGACCTTGGTACAGGCAGGCCGAGAATCCCCTCTTTACACCCGGGGTGCTTGATGCGGATCGCGTCGCGCCCCACACCCGTTTCGGGAACCTCGGTACAGGCAGGCCGGGGATTCCCTCTTTAACACCGAAGCCTTGCAAGGCTTCACCCCGTTTTGGGAGCCCTGGTACAGGCAGGCCGGGAACTCCCTCTTTTATTCCTCGCGCAGATGGATCTGCAGCCGCCAGCGACCCTCGGCCTTCTCCCCTTTCCATTCCCCGCGCAACGGCCGAGCCGCCACCAGGTTCAGCAGCAGGCCGCCATCGGTCTTGCGAACGCGCCAATTCACGTCCTTGTCGTTGACCTTGAGTTGCCCGCTGGCAGCCTTGCCTTGCGCGCCGAACAGCAGCGCCACGGTGCCGTCGATATGTTCGCCGTGCAGCTTGGGTTCACTGTTGAACCACACCACCACGCCGTCTGCCGCTGTTTCTACCTGCTGCAACTCAACCGGATCCGGCGTGGTCAGGCGACCGATCATCAGCCCGATCATCAAGCCAACAATCGCCAGTGAGCCCATCACCCGTGGCAATAGCTTCGGCCTTGGGTCGTCTTCAGGGGTAGAATGCAACGCATCTTTGCCTTCGGAGCCGTGCATGTTTCACGTCATCCTTTTTCAACCAGAAATTCCGCCGAATACCGGCAACGTTATCAGGCTGTGCGCCAACAGTGGCTGCCACCTGCATTTGATCGAGCCGCTGGGCTTTGACATGGACGACAAACGCCTGCGCCGCGCCGGGCTGGACTACCACGAGTACGCCACGCTCAAGCGCCACGCCGATTTGGCCAGTTGCCTGGAAAGCCTCGGCCACCCACGGCTGTTCGCGTTCACCACCAAGGGCTCGCGGCCGTTTCATGATGCCAGCTTTGCCGAAGGCGACGCCTTCCTGTTCGGCCCGGAAAGCCGTGGCCTGCCGGCCGAGGTGCTTGATGCTTTGCCCGATGGCCATCGTCTGCGTTTGCCGATGCGCGAGGGTTGCCGCAGCTTGAACTTGTCCAACACTGTAGCCGTCGCGGTTTACGAAGGCTGGCGCCAGCTCGGCTTCAAGTAACGCATAAACAAAATGTGGGAGCAGACCTGTGTGGGAGCTGGCTTGCCTGCGATGCAGTCACCTCGGTGTATCAGTGATACTGAGGTGATGCTATCGCAGGCAAGCCAGCTCCCACACAAGCCCGCTCCCACATTTTTTATCGCGTCAACTTACTGAACAGTCGACGAACCTTCCTGTTGCATGCGCTGCAGCTCTTGCGCGTACAGGGCATCGAAGTTCACCGGCGCCAGCATCAGCGCAGGGAACGAGCCACGGGTGACCAGGCTGTCCAGGGTCTCACGGGCATACGGGAACAGGATGTTCGGGCAGAACGCGCCCAGGGTGTGGCTCATGGACGCTTCGTCCAGGCCCTGGATCAGGAAGATACCAGCCTGTTGCACTTCAGCGATGAAGGCTACTTCTTCGCCGTTCTTAACAGTCACGGACAAGGTCAGCACGACTTCGTGGAAGTCGCCTTCCAGAGCCTTTTGACGGGTGTTCAGGTCCAGCGCAACGCTTGGGGTCCATTCCTGGCGGAAGATGGCCGGGCTTTTCGGCGCTTCGAACGACAGGTCACGCACGTAGATCCGCTGCAGCGAAAACTGTGGGCCTTGAGCTTCTGCTGCTTCGGTGTTCTGTTGGTCAGTCATCGCAGATCCTTCTTGATCTTGGGGTCTTTTAGGGTTTAGGAGTCAGACGAGCAGCAGCGCATCGAGTTTACCGGCGCGCTCCAGAGCGAACAGGTCATCGCATCCACCGACATGCTTGTCACCGATCCAGATCTGCGGCACGGACGTGCGTCCCGCTTTCTTGGTCATTTCGGCGCGCACCTGGGGTTTGCCGTCGACCTTGATCTCTTCGAAGGCAATGCCCTTCTTCTCAAGCAGGGCCTTGGCCCGCATGCAGTAGGGGCACCAATCGCTGGAGTAAACGACAACCTGGCTCATATCACTTCACCAGCGGCAGGTTATCGGCCTTCCAGCTGCCAATACCGCCGGACAGTTTGGCGGCGGTGAAACCGGCTTTGAGCATCTCGCGGGCATGGGTGCCGGCGTGCTGGCCTTGGGCGTCGACCAGAATAATGGTCTTGGCCTTGTGTTTTTCCAGCTCGGGCAAACGGGCGATCAGCTTGTCCTGTGGAATGTTCAGGGCGCCGACGATATGGCCGGCGGCGAAATCCTTGGCCGGGCGGATATCCACGACAACGGCCTCATCCTTGTTGACCAGTGCGGTCAGCTCCGACGTGCTCAGGCTGCGGCCACCGCGGCTCATTTCATGAGCGATCAGCAGCGCCAGCAGGATGACGAAGGCACCCGCGAGCAGGTAGTGGGCAGTGGCAAATGCAATCAGGTGATCAACCATCAAGGAGGTTCCAGGGCGTTAAAATGGCGGTAAGTATACACAGCCGTCAGGGGCGGCCAACCCCCGTAAAGCGGTGACGTGGTCGGAACTTCGCTTTAAACTGCTACTCCCTTTTAGATTGCCTTCCTTTATTACCGCCGCGAGAGGATCTATGACTACCACGCCTAAACCTTTGGTCCTGATAATTCTCGATGGCTTCGGACACAGTGAAAGCCACCACGACAACGCCGTGTACTCGGCCAACAAGCCGGTACTCGACCGCCTAACGGCCACCGTACCCAACGGCCTGATTTCCGGTTCCGGCATGGATGTAGGCTTGCCGGACGGCCAGATGGGCAACTCGGAAGTCGGCCACATGAACCTCGGCGCCGGACGAGTGGTATACCAAGACTTCACACGCGTGACCAAATCGATCCGCGACGGCGAGTTCTTCGAGAACCCGACCATCTGCGCGGCGGTGGATAAAGCAGTCGCAGCCGGCAAGGCCGTGCACTTCATGGGCCTGTTGTCCGACGGCGGCGTTCACAGCCACCAGGATCACTTGGTCGCCATGGCCGAGCTGGCCTTCAAGCGCGGCGCCGACAAGATTTACCTGCACGCCTTCCTCGACGGCCGCGACACCCCACCTAAAAGCGCGCAGTCGTCCATCGAACTGCTCGACGCCACCTTCGCCGCGCTTGGCAAGGGCCGTATCGCCAGCCTGGTCGGCCGTTACTTCGCCATGGACCGCGACAACCGTTGGGACCGTGTCTCCCAGGCTTATAACCTGATCGTCGACGGCCAGGCCGAATTCAACGCCGCCACCGCCCAGGAAGGCCTGGAAGCCGCCTACGCGCGTGGCGAGAGCGATGAGTTCGTCAAAGCCACCACCATCGGCGAGCCGGTGAAAGTGGAAGACGGCGACGCCGTAGTGTTCATGAACTTCCGCGCCGACCGTGCCCGCGAACTGAGCCATGTATTCGTTGACGCCGGTTTCAAAGACTTCGAGCGCGCCCGCCAGCCGAAGGTCGAGTTCGTCATGCTCACCCAATACGCCGCCAACATCCCGGCCCCGGCAGCTTTTGCCCCGGGCAGCCTGGAAAACGTGCTGGGCGATTACCTGGCGAAAAACGGCAAGACCCAGCTGCGCATCGCCGAAACCGAGAAATACGCCCACGTGACCTTCTTCTTCTCCGGCGGCCGTGAAGAACCGTTCCCGGGCGAAGAACGCATCCTGATCCCGTCGCCCAAAGTCGCCACCTACGACCTGCAGCCGGAAATGAGCGCGCCTGAAGTCACCGACAAAATCGTCGATGCCATCGACAACCAGCGTTACGACGTGATCGTGGTCAACTACGCCAACGGTGACATGGTCGGCCACAGCGGCAACCTGGAAGCGGCCGTTAAAGCCGTAGAATGCCTGGACCTGTGCGTCGGCCGTATCGTCGACGCCCTGGAGAAAGTCGGCGGCGAGGCACTGATCACCGCCGACCACGGCAACTGCGAGCAGATGTCCGACGAATCCACCGGCCAGGCCCACACCGCTCACACCACCGAGCCGGTGCCGTTCATCTATGTCGGCAAGCGCGACCTGAAAGTGCGTGAAGGCGGCGTGCTGGCGGACGTAGCGCCGACCATGCTGAAACTGATGGGGCTGGAGAAGCCGAAAGAGATGACCGGTACTTCGATTCTGGTCTAACCCTCAAAAGCACCGCGCGCCCCCCCTGTGGGAGCTGGCTTGCCTGCGATAGCATCAACTCGGTACCTCTGAATCACTGAGGTGTCCGCATCGCAGGCAAGCCAGCTCCCACAGGGGGGGCGCGCGGTGCTTTTCAGTATGTCTTTTTGCCATACCACCGCCACTCGGCACCTATCTTGCCTTCCAGCCCGAATTGGGCGTTTTTTTTGCGGCGCTTGGCGGGCATACTAGGCCGTCCATTTCCCTGGTGTCGCCCGCCTCTATGCTTCGCGCCTTGATTTCCCTCGCTCTTGTCTGCCTGCTCCAACCGGCGTTTGCCGATGAGCGCGCACAAACCCAACAACAGTTGGACGCTACGCGTCAGGACATTACCGAGCTGAAAAAGCTGCTCGGCAAGCTCCAGGAAGAAAAATCCGGGGTGCAGAAAGACCTGCGCGGCACGGAAACCGAGATGGGCAAGCTCGAGAAGCAGGTCCAGGAGCTACAAAAAGAATTAAAGAAGAGCGAGTCGGAACTGGAGCGACTCGACGCTGAGAAAAAAAAACTCCAGAGCGCACGCGTTGAACAGCAACGCCTGATCGCGATCCAGGCCCGCGCCGCCTACCAGAGCGGCCGCCAGGAATACCTCAAGCTGCTGCTCAACCAGCAGAACCCGGAGAAATTCGCGCGCACCCTCACTTACTACGACTACCTGAGCAAGGCGCGCCTGGCACAATTAAAGGGTTTTAATGAAACCCTGCGCCAGTTGGCCAATGTCGAGCAGGAAATCGCCGACCAGCAGTCGCAACTGATGGATCAGAAAACCGCCCTCGACACTCAGCGCGACCAGTTGGACAAGGTGCGCAAGGAGCGCCAGCAAGCCCTGGCCAAGCTCAACAATGACGTGAAGGCCCGCGACGCCAAGCTGCAGGCCCGCGAACAAGACCAGGCCGACTTGGGCAAAGTGCTCAAAACCATCGAGGAAACCCTGGCTCGCCAGGCACGTGAGGCTGAAGAAGCGCGGCAAAAGGCGCTGATCGCCCAGCAGGAAGCGGAAAAAAAGCGCCAGCGTGAAGCCGAGCTGGCCGCTACCACTGACGCGCCAGCGCCGCGTAAACCGGCGCGTGCAGCGCCCGGGCCGCTGGTTTCCAGCTCCGGCGAGAACTTCGGCGGCCCTTTTGCTTCAGCCCGCGGCAAACTTCCATGGCCCGTTGATGGTCGACTGCTGGCACGCTTTGGTGAAACCCGTGGCGATGACACCCGCGCCAAGTGGGATGGGGTGATGATCAGCGCCGCCGCCGGCAGCCAGGTCCACGCCGTTCACGGTGGCCGTGTGGTGTTTGCCGATTGGCTGCGCGGGGCCGGTTTGTTGGTGATTCTTGACCACGGCAATGGCTATTTGAGCCTTTACGGCCACAATCAGACATTACTCAAGTCGGCAGGTGATGTTGTAAAAGCCGGTGAGTCCATCTCCACTGTCGGTAACAGTGGTGGCCAGGACACCCCGGCGCTGTACTTCGCTATTCGTCAGCAGGGCCGCCCGAGCGACCCTGCACAATGGTGCCGTTCCCAAGGATAGGGCTGCACCTACATTAGGAGTTCGTTCGACATGCTGCATTTGTCCCGCCTCACTTCGCTGGCCCTGACGATCGCCCTGGTGATCGGCGCGCCGCTGGCTTTTGCCGACCAGGCTGCACCGGCACCCGCCGCCACCGCAGCGACCACCAAGGCACCGCTGCCGCTGGACGAGCTGCGTACCTTTGCCGAGGTCATGGACCGGATCAAGGCAGCCTATGTCGAACCCGTAGACGACAAGACCCTGCTGGAAAATGCCATCAAGGGCATGCTCAGCAACCTCGACCCGCACTCCGCCTACCTGGGGCCGGAAGACTTTGCCGAGCTGCAGGAAAGCACCAGCGGTGAATTCGGCGGCCTGGGCATCGAAGTCGGCTCCGAAGATGGCCAGATCAAAGTGGTCTCGCCGATCGATGACACGCCTGCGTCCAAGGCGGGCATTCAGGCCGGCGACTTGATCGTGAAGATCAACGGCCAACCAACCCGTGGCCAGACCATGACCGAAGCCGTCGACAAGATGCGCGGCAAGCTCGGCCAGAAAATCACCCTGACCCTGGTACGCGACGGCGGCAACCCGTTTGACGTGACCCTGGCCCGCGCGACCATCACGGTCAAGAGCGTGAAGAGCCAGCTGCTGGAGTCGGGCTACGGTTACATCCGTATCACCCAGTTCCAGGTCAAGACCGGCGACGAAGTGGCCAAGGCCTTGGCCAAACTGCGCAAAGACAACGGCAAGAAACTCAACGGCATCGTGCTCGACCTGCGTAACAACCCAGGCGGCGTGCTGCAGTCGGCGGTTGAAGTGGTCGACCACTTCATCACCAAAGGCCTGATTGTTTACACCAAAGGCCGTATCGCCAACTCCGAGTTGCGCTTCTCGGCCACCGGCAACGACCTGAGCGAAGGCGTGCCACTGGCCGTGCTGATCAACGGCGGCAGCGCTTCGGCGTCGGAAATCGTCGCCGGCGCCCTGCAAGACCAGAAACGCGGCGTGCTGATGGGCACCACCAGCTTCGGCAAAGGCTCGGTGCAAACCGTATTGCCGCTGAACAATGACCGCGCACTGAAGATCACTACGGCGCTGTACTACACGCCGAACGGTCGCTCGATCCAGGCCCAGGGCATCGTGCCGGACATCGAGGTGCGCAGGGCCAAGATCACCAACGAGGTCGACAGCGAGTACTACAAAGAGGCCGACCTTCAAGGTCACTTGGGCAATGGCAACGGCGGCGCCGACCAGCCGACCGGCAGCGGCAGCAAAGCCAAGCCGATGCCGCAGGACGACGACTATCAACTGGCCCAGGCGCTGAGCCTGCTTAAAGGCCTGAGCATTACGCGCAGCCGTTGATATGCGTTTTGCCCTGATCATCGCTGTGCTGTGCAGCCTGGCAGGCGTCGCCCATGCGACCCCTGCAGGCGAGCCGCAAAAAGCCTACCTGACCCTTATCATCGACGACCTGGGACAAAACCTGCCCAGGGACCGTCGTGTGCTGGCCCTGCCTGGGCCGGTGACCACGGCGATCATGCCCGACACGCCCCACGCCGCCGAATTTGCCCGTGAGGCGCACAAGGCCGGCAAGATCGTGATCCTGCATATGCCTATGGACCCGGCCACCGGCCCGTTCGCCTGGCACCCCGACCTGTCCATCGAAGAACTCGGCAAACGCCTGGACGCCGCCTTCAAGGTTGTGCCCTATACCGCCGGCATCAACAATCATATGGGCAGCCGCATGACCGCCCAGCCAGCGGCGATGGCGTGGCTGATGGCCGAGCTGCAACGGCGCAACAAGTTCTTTGTCGACAGCCGCACCAGCGCACAGACCGTCGCTGCCGCCGAGGCGCAGAAGATCGGGCTGGCGCATGTGTCGCGGGATGTTTTCCTGGATGACGAACGCACCGAAGCGGCGATTGCCACACAACTGCAAACCGCGATCAAGCTGGCGCACAGGCAGGGCTCGGTGGTGATGATCGGCCACCCTTACCCGCAAACGCTGGCGGTACTGGAGCGTGAGTTGCCCAAGCTCAAGGCCCAGGGCATCGACTGGATTGATATCAAGTTGATGATCAGCGTGCGCAGCAACCTAGCCATGGCTGCACACGGTAAAAACGGGACGTATCTTCCGGCGCGTAGATAGTTACCGCTCGGCGCCGAGTGCACTGCTCGATAGTTGATGCTCCCATCAACTGGAGAGCCCTCCATGAAGCCTCTGCAATTCAATGACCTGCTCATCAGCTTTACCAGCGAGTTTCTGCCGCTGTGGAACGACAAGGGGTCGGGCGCGCACAAAGCCGTCGGCCTCTGGCGGCCGAGCACCGCCTCCGATGCACTGAGACCGTTTTTTACCTTGGGTGATATTGCGGTCGACCACTATCGCAATATCAACCACGGCAACGTTGTCGCCGTCGTCAGCGACGCGAACAACGTCGACGGCACGGCCCTGCGTGCGCCCGTCGATTATCAATTGGTGTGGCAGGATGAAGGCTCCGGAGCGCTGAGCAATGCATCTATCTGGCGCCCGCTGCCGCCAGAGGGCTATGTGGCGATGGGGCTGGTGTACGGCGTGGACTACGACAAACCCTCACGCCATGCCGTGCGGTGCGTGCGAAAAGACCTGGTGATGGCCGCTCAAACGGGCGAATTGATCTGGGACGATAAAGGCAGCGGCGCCACCAACGACTTAAGCCTCTGGTCGGTGACACCTCCCAATGCTCCCGCCGGCGAAATATACCTCGCCCCCGGCACCTTCATAGGCCATGGCGACTATGCCAAGCCAAGCCTTGAGACCTATTCACTGCGCCTGACATTGACAGCGCAACTGCACGACCTGCCGCCACCGCCCACGCTCAGCGGGTACGAAAGCCCGGGCAATGATGAGTCCGTCCACGCGCCTCAGGTGTGTGAGCTGCCATGGTTCTGTGTCAAAGACCCGGAGTTGGCCGTGATCGAACAGTTTCAGGCATCGCCCACCTACCGCCTGGAGCGCACGGACCGCCACCTGTGTGTCGGCTTTGGGCACAACACCGAAGCTACCAGTCAGCCATTCATGTGGACGGCCGCGAAAGGTGAACTAAGCGGGACTGCCAAGGCACTGGCGGCCAACACCAGTATCGGTCTGGGCAAAGAGTGGCCGGTGGGCGAACACGTCTTTGAATTGAGTTTTTCGGCGCACCTGGATCGCGACTTCACACACACGCAGCGCTCGGCGAAAGGCTGGGACCAGGCTTCGTCGCTGGAAATCATCACTTATGTTCCGCCGAAAAAAGCCGTTGCGGCGTACCTTGTCCAAAGCGAATACCGCCTGCTGCGACAGGACGGCAGTCAGGTTTCAAGCACCGCCAGCTATACCAATGGTGACCACGTGTACATGAGCGAGTCTCCAAACGCAGAGGTGCTGCCTGATGAGTCACCTCAAGCAGAGCCCGAACTAGAGGTAACGGGCCATGATCTGATCGACACCACCCTCACCCCGTAACTGCTCGAGTGCCGCCTGAAGCTTGGCCACCACCTCATCCGGCACGTCTTTGTTCAGCGCCAGGTACAACTGGGCGCTGTTGAAGCGCAGCACGGTTTTCAGCTGGGTCACCCCCACCTGGCGAGCCAGATAACGGCCCGCCGGATCACCGGTGGCCCACAGGTCGATCTGCCCATCCACCAGTTTTTGCGCGTTGTCCTGGTCACGCAGCGCAACGATGGGGTTAAGGCCCTGCTTTTCCAGGGTCTCGGCAATGGCGTCACCTTTGTAGGCGCCGACCTTGTATCGACGAGCCTGTTCAAGGTCTGTCAGCTCGATCTTGCTGTCGGCCTTGGCCAGCATCACCCAGTCATCCGGGCCGATGGGGCCGACCCATTTGAACAGGGCTTCGCGGTCCGGCAGGCGCGCCATCACAAAGACGCCGTAACCGGGCTTTTCCAGGGCGAGTTTGTAGATGCGCTCCCAAGGGAAACGCAGAGTCAGGTTGTAGGAAATGCCCGCACGCTTGAACGTCTCGCGCACGATATCGACGGCGATGCCCTCGATGTTTTCTTCCTTGGCGAAGTTCTTGCCGTTTTTCGCCATGTTGTAAGGCGGGAAGTTTTCCGTCAGCAACACCAGGGAGGCGTCAGACGGTTCTTCGGCGTGAGCCGAGCCCGTCAACAGAATGGACGTACTGGCGAGAGCAAGCAGAAGGGTCTTGAACATGAAGGCTACCGGAATCCATGGCAAGCGCAGAGAGTGCCCCGCGCCTGCCAGGGTGTCCAGCAGCGTTTAGCGAACGACGATACCGCGCGCGGCCATATAGGCTTTGGCCTCAGGCACGGTGTATTCGCCAAAGTGGAAAATGCTCGCCGCCAGCACCGCACTGGCGTGGCCTTCGATCACGCCGTCGGCCAGGTGCTGCAGGTTGCCGACGCCGCCGGAGGCGATCACCGGAATGCCCAGCGCATCGCTGATGGCGCGGGTCACGCCCAGGTCGAAGCCGTTTTTCATGCCGTCCTGGTCCATGCTGGTCAGCAGGATTTCACCGGCGCCCAGGGCTTCCATCTTCATCGCCCATTCCACCGCGTCCAGGCCGGTCGGCTTGCGACCGCCGTGGGTGAAGATCTCCCAGCGCGGGGTTTCGCCCGGCCCGGACACCTTCTTGGCGTCGATAGCGACCACGATGCATTGCGAGCCGAAGTGCTGCGCGGCTTCGCCGACGAACTCCGGGTTGAACACGGCAGCGGTGTTGATCGAGACCTTGTCCGCACCGGCGTTGAGCAGGTTGCGGATGTCTTGCACGGTACGCACGCCACCGCCCACGGTCAGCGGGATAAACACTTGGCTGGCCATGCGCTCGACGGTATGCAGGGTGGTGTCGCGGCCGTCGACGCTGGCGGTGATGTCGAGAAAGGTAATCTCGTCGGCACCTTGCTCATCGTAGCGACGGGCGATTTCCACCGGGTCACCGGCATCGCGGATGTTCTCGAACTTGACGCCCTTGACCACGCGACCGTTGTCGACGTCCAGGCAAGGGATGATGCGTTTGGCCAGCGCCATGGGCTTATCTCCGATAAGAGTTGCAAGCTTTGAGCTACAAGCTGCAAGTAAAAGCAGATCTGCTTTTACTTGCAGCTTGCGGCTTACGACTTGGAGTTGGCCGCGTAGCCATCACACAAAGCCTGAGCCTCGGACACATCCAACGTGCCCTCATAAATCGCGCGGCCAGTGATGGCGCCGATGATGCCGGGCGCCTTGGCGTCCAGCAGCGACTTGATATCGCCCAGGTTGTGAATGCCACCGGAGGCGATCACCGGGATCCTGGTTGCAGCGGCCAGCGCAGCGGTGAACGGCACGTTGCAGCCCTGCATCATGCCGTCTTTGGCGATGTCGGTATAAACAATGGCGGACACGCCGTCGGCTTCGAACTGCTTGGCCAGGTCGATGACCTGCACGGTGCTGATTTCCGCCCAGCCGTCGGTGGCGACGAAACCGTCTTTGGCGTCCAGGCCCACGATGACTTTGCCCGGAAACGCGCGGCAGGCTTCGGCGACAAAGGCCGGGTCTTTCACGGCCTTGGTGCCGATGATCACGTAGCTCACGCCAGCCTTGACGTAGTGCTCGATGGTTTCCAGGGAGCGAATGCCGCCGCCGATCTGGATCGGCAGGTTCGGGTAGCGCTTGGCGATGGCGGTAACCACTTCGCCATTGACTGGCTGGCCTTCGAAGGCGCCGTTCAAGTCCACCAGATGCAGACGACGGCAGCCCCCTTCTACCCATTTGGCAGCCATGCTCACCGGGTCATCGGAGAACACGGTGGAGTCTTCCATGCGGCCTTGGCGCAGGCGTACACAAGCGCCGTCCTTGAGATCGATAGCGGGGATAATCAGCATGCTTTTTCCTTCGTCAAAAGAGTTGCAAGTTGCAAGCTATAAGCTGCAAGCAAGCACGCGTATCAATTCTTGCAGCTTAAAGCTTGGAGCTTTCAGCTGCTTTTTTCGAGCGACCACAGGTCGCTTTCGATGCTTTCGAACCTTTCTTTAAGGAGCGTCTGCGTGTCGAAAATCGCCCTGTTGTAATAGTGCGGCGCCACTTCGGTGGTGAACAGCTCAAGAATCTCGGCGACCTCAAACGAGCCCAACTTGAGCTCGAAGCGGTCCTCCATGAAACGCTTGATCTTGTCGGTCGCCTCACGCTCCTGTTCGGGCGTGAGGTTCAAGATCGGCGGCTTCGGCTTCTTGGCCATTACCAGCGACCATCCCACGCGGCGAAGTTCTGCAGCAATTGCAGGCCATGGGTATGGCTCTTCTCCGGATGGAACTGCACGGCAAAGCGCGAACCGTCGGCCAGCGCTGCGGCGAAGTCGACGCCATAATGCCCGCCACCCACCACTTGGCGCGGGTTGCCAGCATTGATGTAGTAGCTGTGCACAAAGTAGAAACGCGCCAGGTCCGGAATGTCGTGCCACAGCGGGTGATCGACGGTCTGGCTGACTTCGTTCCAGCCCATATGGGGCACTTTCAAGTGCGCGCCGTCTTCGTGCAGGTCTTTGCCAAAGAACTTCACCTGGCCAGGGAACAGGCCGATGCAGTCGACGCCGCCGTTCTCTTCACTGCTGTCGAGCAAGGCTTGCATGCCCACGCAGATGCCGAGGAACGGGCGGTCCTGGCTGACTTCGCGCACCAGGCTGTCAAAGCCCAGGCGGCGGATCTCGGCCATGCAATCGCGAATCGCGCCGACGCCGGGGAACACCACGCGGTCGGCTTCGCGAATCACATTGGCGTCGCTGGTGATCAGCACCTTGCCGGCGCCCACGTGCTCGAGCGCCTTGGCCACCGAGTGCAGGTTACCCATGCCGTAATCGATAACCGCGACCGTCTGCATTACAGAACGCCCTTGGTCGACGGCATTTGCCCGGCCATGCGGTCATCCAGCTCTACGGCCATGCGCAGTGCGCGGCCGAATGCCTTGAACACGGTTTCGATCTGGTGGTGGGTGTTGGTGCCGCGCAGGTTGTCGATGTGCAGGCTGACGAGTGCGTGGTTGACGAAGCCCTGGAAGAATTCCTGGAACAGGTCGACATCGAAGCCGCCCACGGTGGCGCGGGTATACGGCACATGCATCTGCAGGCCTGGGCGGCCGGAGAAGTCGATGACCACACGCGACAGCGCTTCATCCAGCGGGACATAGGCGTGACCGTAGCGACGGATGCCTTTTTTGTCGCCGATGGCCTTGGCAAACGCCTGGCCGAGGGTGATGCCTACGTCTTCCACCGTGTGGTGGTCGTCGATATGCAGGTCGCCCTTGCTGACGATATCCAGGTCGATCAGCCCATGACGGGCGATCTGGTCCAGCATGTGCTCAAGAAAAGGTACACCGATATCAAATCGGGCCTTTCCGGTGCCATCCAGGTTGATCGAGGCTTTGATCTGGGTTTCCAGAGTGTCGCGCTCGACGGATACCTTACGTTCGGCCATCACCAGCTCCGCAAAATCATTGGGCGAAAAAGGCAGCCATTATAGGGGCGCGGGCGCTAAACAGAAACATCGAAGGGGATAAGACTGATGGAGTGTCGGGGATAGACATGTGCATACAAGCAGGCGCTCCAGGATGGTGCGCCCCGCCGCTGTCTTGAAACGAGTAGAGATCCAGTGTGGGAGCTGGCTTGTGTGGGAGCTGGCTTGCCTGCGATGCAGACACCTCGGTATGTCGGCCACACCGTGGTGATGCTATCGCAGGCAAGCCAGCTCCCACACAAGCGCGGTTCCTGTAGGAGCCGCGCTCGCCCGACTACAGCGGCATCAGTGGAACAACACCGCCGTCTTCTGCAGGGTCACCCACACACCCCACGCCAACGGAATACCTACCACCAGCCAGGCGGCAACAGCCATCGGCACAGTACCAGGGGCCGCTTTCCACTCCAGCGAAGTGCTGGCATCGGCGCCTTTGTCATGGCCCAGCGCCTGCTCGGCAGCCAGTTCAGCGTCGGTCATGAAGTACTTGTCGGCCACCGGGCGCACCAGCAGGTTGCAGAGGAAACCCAGCACCAGCAGGCCTGCAAGGATGTACAAGGTGATGTCGTAAGCCGCAGCGCGCGGAACGCCGATGCTCAGTTGGTATTCGCGAAGGTAGTTCACCAATACCGGGCCCAGCACGCCGGCCGCCGCCCATGCGGTCAACAGGCGACCGTGGATCGCGCCGACCATTTGGGTGCCGAACAGGTCGGCCAGGTACGCAGGCACAGTCGCAAAACCGCCGCCGTACATCGACAGGATGATGCAGAACGCCGCCACAAACAGCGCCACGTTGCCCAGATGCCCCAGGTTCGGGATCAACGCGTACAGGGCAAAGCCCAGGGCGAAGAACACGAAGTAGGTGTTTTTACGGCCCAGGTAGTCGGAGAACGACGCCCAGAAGAACCGGCCACCGATGTTGAACAGGCTCAACAGACCGGTGAAACCTGCAGCGATGGCCGCAATGGAAGCCAGTTGACCTGCGTCCAGCTGGCCAAACGGCACATCCACACCCAGCAACTTGCCACCGAACACTTCCTGCAGCAGTGGCGACGCCATGCCGAGGATGCCGATACCGGCGGACACGTTCAGGCACAGCACCAGCCATACCAGACGGAATTGCGGGGTTTTCCACGCCACGTTCACGTGCACGTGACGGTGGGTAATCATCGCGTTGCTGGCTTTTTTCGCCGGCGCGGTCCAGCCCTCAGGCTTCCAGCCGGTCGGCGGAACGCGGTAGGACAGTGCACCACCGATCATGAACACGAAATAAATCACGGCCATGACTACAAAGCTCTGCCACACACCCACGCTGGTTGGCGAGGCGAAGTGGCCCATCAGCGCTGCGGCCAACGGTGCCCCCACCATTGCGCCACCGCCGAAGCCCATGATCGCCATGCCAGTGGCCATGCCGCGCTTGTCCGGGAACCACTTGATCAGGGTCGATACAGGCGAGATATAACCCAGGCCCAGGCCAATACCACCGATCACACCGGAGCCGATCCACATCAGCCAGATCTGGTGGGTATAAATCCCCAGCGCCGAGATCAACAGGCCGCCGCACCAGCACAACGCCGATACAACGCCCGCCTTACGTGGCCCGGCATGTTCCAGCCAGCCGCCCCAAATGGCTGCCGAGCAACCCAGGAAGATGAAGAACAGCGTGTAGATCCAGCCCAGCATGGAGATGGGCCAGTCGCACTGGGACGAGAAGACTTGCGCGATAAAGCTCATGTCCGGCGCGCAGGCGACCGGCGCGGTGATACCCAGAGCCTTGGACAGCGGCAGCCAAAACACCGAGAACCCGTAGGCCATGCCGATGCAGAGGTGGATGGCCAGGGCGGCCGGCGGAACCAGCCAGCGGTTGAAGCCGGGCTTGGCGATAATGCGCTCCTTGGACAGGAACGCGGGCTGCGCGGCAGTACTACCGGCCGCAGTGCTAGTGCTCATTGGTGTTTCCCCCAGTTATTAGTATGTGTCCGTCAGGCGCTCTCTCCCTCGACCTTGCACGCAGAGCGTTGGCCGTTGTTGTTGAGTAAAGCTCCTTTTAAGCGCGACGCTGTGTCGCAGACGACAGACGAACCCGCGAAGATTAGCACCAGTGGATGACAGAAAAACCAAACTGACATCACCTTTTTCACTCAACCTGATCTGCCTGACGGCAAAATCCTATTTTGCCGTCCCTGGATACAATGTAACGATGCGTGAACTGACGCAGGCCTTCGGGCGTTATACTCTGCGGCTAAATTTTGAAATCGACATACAAGGACTCGCCCATGAAAGCGTTCGGCAAAATCCTGGGTCTGGTACTCCTCGGGCTGTTGCTGATCATTGTGGCCCTGGGCTTTGCCCTGACCCACCTCTTCGATCCCAACGACTACAAAGACGAGATTCGCCAGATTGCCCGCGACAAGGCCCACATCGAGCTGACGCTCAATGGCGATATTGGCTGGAGCCTGTTCCCCTGGCTGGGCCTTGAGTTGCACGAAGCCAGCGTGGCAACCCTGACCACCCCGACCCAACCGTTCGCCGACTTGCAAATGCTCGGCCTGTCGGTGCGCGTGCTGCCACTGCTGCGCCGCGAAGTGCAGATGAGCGATGTGCGTGTCGAAGGCCTCAACCTGCGCCTTAACCGTGACAAGCAAGGCCACGGCAACTGGGAAGACATCGGCAAGAATGTGCCCGACGCGGCCGACATCGCCAGCGCCCCTGCCCCAGCGCAAGCCCCCGCCGAACCCGAACCGGAAAAGCCACCCAAGCCGATCCGCCTGGACATCGACAGCTTGACCATCAACAACGCCCGCGTTGAATACAACGATGAACAAACCGGCAAACAGTTCAGTGCCGAAAGCATCCAGTTGAGCGCCGGCGCCGTGCACGAAGGCGCGAGTATTCCACTCAAACTCACTGCATTCCTGGGCAGCAACCAGCCGCTGATGCGCGTCAAAACCGAACTGAACGGCAACCTGCGCATCCAGCGTGCCCTGCAGCGCTACCAGTTCGAAGACATGAAACTCAGCGGCGAAGCCACCGGCGAGCCGCTGCAAGGCAAGACCGTGACCTTCTCCACCCAGGGCCAATTGCTGGTGGACCTGGCGGCCAACATCGCCGAATGGACCAACCTCAAGCTCTCCGCCAACCAACTGCGCGCCTTGGGCGAACTGAAGGTCAATGACCTGAACAAATCCCCGCAAGTCAGCGGCGCGTTGTCGATTGCCCAGTTTGACCTGGCCAAGTTCCTCGACAGCATCGGCCACCCGCTGCCGCCCATGGCTGACGGCAGCCTGAGCAAGGTCGAGCTGGTCAGCCGCCTCAAGGGCACCCCGACCAGCGTGGCGCTGGAAGACCTGAACCTGAAACTCGACGGCAGCACCTTCACCGGTCGCATCGCCGTGGATGACTTCGCCAAGCAAGCCTTGCGCGTGCAACTCAAGGGCGACACCTTCAACGCCGACAACTACCTGCCGGCCAAGTCCGAATCGGCCAAAGGTGCAACCGCTGCCCGCCAGGCCGAAGTGCAGAACAGCGAAGCCGGCGCCATGGCCGCCGGTGGCACCACACCACTGCCGGAAGCTCCGACCAAAGGCGCGTGGAGCACCGACAAGCTGCTGCCACTGACCCGCCTGCGCACCCTGGACGTCAACGCCGACCTGGCTTTTGGGCAACTGACCCTGAGCAAGCTGCCGATCCAGAATGCAGCGCTCAAAGCCTCCGGCGCCGATGGCCAGCTCAAGCTCGACACCTTGAGCGGCGGCCTCTACAACGGCACCTTCCAGGCCAACGGCACACTCGATGTGCGCCAGGACATCCCGCTGCTGGCGCTGCAAACCCACATCAAGCAAGTGCCGGTTGAACGCATCCTGCAAGCCCAGGGGCAAAACCCACCGGTCAAAGGCCAGGTTACTCTCGACAGCAACCTCACCGGCCGTGGCAACAGCCAAAAAGCGCTGATCGACAGCCTTAACGGTACCGCCAGCTTTGTGATCAATAACGGCGCGCTGCTCAACGCCAACATTGAACAGCAACTGTGCACCGGTATTGCCTTGCTCAACCGCAAGACCCTGAGCACCACGCCACAGGGCAAGGACACTCCGTTCCAGGAACTGCGCGGCACGCTTAACTTCCGTAACGGGGTGGCGAGCAACCCGGACCTCAAAGTGCGCATCCCGGGCCTGGCGGTCAACGGCAACGGTGACGTCGACCTGCGCGTGCTGGGCATGGACTACCGCGTTGGCATCATCGTCGAAGGCGACCAGCGCGACGTGCCGGACCCGGCCTGCCAGGTCGGCGCCAACTTCCAGAACATCGAAGTGCCGCTGCGCTGCCGTGGCCCGCTGGAGCTGGGCGCCAAGGCCTGCCGCCTGGACAAGGACGGCTTGACCCAGGTCGCCATCAAAGCCGCCGGCAACAAGCTCAGCGACAAAATCGAAGAGAAGCTCGACAAGGTTAATCCGCAGCTTAAAGACGCCCTTAAAGGCCTGTTCAAACGATGAGAAACGAGCAGTTTTCACAGGCGGTGCTGGATTGGTACGACCGCCATGGTCGCCATGACCTGCCCTGGCAACAGGGCATCACGCCTTACCGGGTGTGGGTCTCGGAGATCATGTTGCAACAGACCCAGGTGAGCACCGTGCTCAATTACTTCGACCGGTTCATGGCGTCCTTGCCGACGGTCGAAGCCCTGGCCGCCGCGCCGGAAGATGAAGTGCTGCACCTGTGGACGGGCCTGGGTTATTACACCCGTGCACGTAACCTGCAGAAGACTGCCAAGATTGTGGTCGCTGAATACGGCGGCGAATTCCCCAAGGATGTGGAAAAACTCACTGAGCTGCCCGGCATTGGCCTCTCAACCGCCGGTGCCATCGCCAGCTTGAGCATGGGCCTGCGCGCGCCGATCCTCGACGGCAACGTCAAACGCGTGCTGGCGCGTTTTACTGCGCAAGAGGGCTACCCCGGCGAACCCAAGGTCGCGAAGCAGCTCTGGGCCACCGCTGAGCGCTTTACGCCACACGACCGCGTCAACGCCTACACCCAGGCAATGATGGACATGGGCGCCACCCTCTGCACGCGCAGCAAACCAAGCTGCCTGCTGTGCCCGCTGGAAAAAGGCTGCGAAGCCCACATGCTCGGCCTGGAGACGCGTTACCCGATCCCCAAGCCGCGCAAGACCATCCCGCAAAAGCGCACGCTGATGCCACTGCTGGCCAATGCCGAGGGCGCGATTCTGCTTTACCGTCGCCCGTCCACGGGCCTGTGGGGCGGCTTGTGGAGCTTGCCGGAACTCGATGACCTGCAAGACCTGGAACACCTAGCCAACCAGCACGCGCTGGCACTGGGCGAGCAACAGGCGCTGCCGGGGCTGATCCACACCTTCAGCCACTTCCAGCTGGCCATCGAGCCCTGGCTGGTGCAGGTCGAGGAATCCGCCCATCACGTGGCCGAGGCCGACTGGCTCTGGTATAACCTCGCCACCCCGCCGCGCCTGGGCCTTGCCGCCCCGGTGAAAAAACTGCTGAAGCGCGCGGCCGACGTATTGAACGCAGGAGTTTCGTCATGACCCGCACCGTAATGTGCCGCAAGTACAAAGAAGAACTGCCAGGCCTGGAACGCCCTCCGTACCCAGGTGCCAAGGGCCAGGACATTTTCGAGCATATCTCTGCCCAAGCCTGGGGTGACTGGCTGAAACACCAGACCCTGCTGATCAACGAAAAACGCCTGAACATGATGAACGCCGAAGACCGTAAATACCTGGCGGGCGAAATGGACAAGTTCTTTTCCGGCGAGGATTACGCCAAGGCCGACGGTTACGTGCCGCCTGCTCAATAATTGATCAAAAACCGGGGTCGGCACGTAAGCGACGGTAATAATTAAATATTTTTTGAAAACTTGCTTGACGACCCCCTGAAAAACCCGTTTAATGCGCCCCGTTGCCCAGATAGCTCAGTCGGTAGAGCAGGGGATTGAAAATCCCCGTGTCGGCGGTTCGATTCCGTCTCTGGGCACCACTAATACCGAAAAACCCCAAGCGAAGATGATTCCTTGGGGTTTTTTATTGCCTGCGATTTAGTGGCCGCGGGCCAATGCCCCGCCCGATTCACACCCGAGGGTTATTTATCCCGCTGCTCGATCGTTTAGCTGTTACTGAATTTTCTGTTGCAAGGTAGTTATTTGATGAACCGGTACTTGTTCTGCGCGCTGTTGCTGCTGACGGCGTTGCTCAGTGGCTGCGCCACACAAATGGATGTCTCGATCAACGCAACCCCCGATCCGGACTATCACTTTGATCGACAGGCACTGGTGCTGGTGACCACGTCCGTGGGCGGCAGCGCGCAAAACACGCTCAATGCCCGCTATTACCTGCGGGACATGGTCAGCGCCATGAAGGACCAGGGCTTTCGCGAGGTGTACACCGATGCCAGCCTGCCCAAGAACCATGGGCCAATCAAAATGACCATCATCCTGGACGTCGACAGCAAGCAGGTCACTTACCGCTATACCGCCACCGATTACGGCCAGGTGCCCACCAGCACCACCACCGAGTGCAAGAAGAACAAAAAGAAAGCCGACCAGCTGACCTGCACCAGCAAGCCGAACACCACCTACGGCCCGGTGGGCACCTCGGAGCGCACCGGCTACACCACGCTCACTACCTTCACTGCCACCGCGCGTGACGAAGCAAGCCGGCGCGCGGTGTACGTGTTGCGGGTGATGTCCTACAACGAAGATTGCCAGGCCGCCAAGATCGAAGCCTTCCTGGTCGAACAGGGCCTGCAGAACCTCAACTTCCAGGACCGCGTGCAGCGCAACTACACCGTGACGATGCCCGAGGGCTACCAGTGCAAGTAGGCGCCTGGCTACTGCAGTAGAAACACCATCAGCGGGTTGTCGTTAAGCCGCCCTTCGAAGTTTGGCGCCTGCTGCTCCATCGGCGTGCCCTTGAGCAGCGCTGCTTCTTTGCGCGGCACCAGCACCCAGGATGGACGCGGCAGGGTGGCGAGCTTCTCGGGCTCGTTACCGGCGACGAACAGCGGTTGCTCATCGTGCGTCAGGTTCATCATGTAGCGGATAGCCCAGGTGTCGCGGCCAAGGTCGACAAACACCAATGGCCCCGGCTGCGACGCACGCAATGCCTCTACCTGGCTGACAAACTTGCGGGTGTCGTATTGCAGGTCCTTGGCCGGGTCGATCACCACCACCAGCAGCAACCATTGCGCCGCCAAGGCGATCACACTGAGCCACACCAGGCGCAACGGGCGACGCCAGGCAACCAGCGCCGCCACTTGCAGCACCACCCACACGCCAATCAACGGCGGCAGCGACACGTCGGGCCAGTAACCGTGCTTCTGCCAGGTGTGCCGACAGATAAACAACACCACCACGCACAACGCCGGTAGCGCCACGACAAGCCATTCGTAGCAGCGGCGCACGCCAACGAACCAGTTTTGCGCCTGGAGCAGCCCATAGGCGGCGACAGCGGCAAACATCGGCACCATCGGCAGAATGTAGTAAGCGCGCTTGAAGTGCGGCACCGACAGCCCGAGCAGGATCATCAGGCCACAGGCCGCCAGCCGCACCACCATTTGCACGTCTTCGTTGACCCAGCGCTCAGACCAGCGATGCCGCAGCGCGATCATCGCCGCCAACGCCAACGGCACCACCGGGAAATAGCGATACAAACTCAGCTTGAAGTAGAAGTAGAACGGCTCGCCGGACTCGTCGAGGCGCCCACTGACCTGCATCCTGAACACATCGTCGGCAAAGGCCTCGCCACCGCTGAAACGCGCCAGCTTCATCAGCGCCCACCAGCAGGCCCCGAGCAACAGCAGCCCGACAAAACCATGGATCAACACCTGCTTGACCCGCTCGCCCGGCTTGCCCAGCGCCCAGTAAACGCACACCACGCCGCAGACTTCGATAAGCCCCAAAGGCCCACGAATCGCGAAGGCCAGCACAAACAACGGGAACACCGCCAACTGTCGAAGCCGTGACCCGAGACGCTCGCCCGTGTGCAGCAGGTAGAAGCCGCCTACGCATAAGAGCGCGACCATCAGGTCCAGGCAGACCGAGCGCGACTTATCGAGCAATTGGGTGGTAAGCAGCGTCAGCAGCACCGTCAGCAATGCCCAAGGCCGACTGAACGGCACCAGCAGGCGATAGATCAGGGCGATCACGCCCGCCGCAGCAAGGGCCGTCGGCAGTACGTTGGCCAGGTGGTTCGGCGCACCGAACAGGCGAGCAAACACAAAGCTGAAGAAAGTCGCAGTGCCGGGATAGTCCGGGTACGGCTGGCCGTAGGTGGTAGGAAAAAGACTCGCGCCATGGCGAAACATTTCCTGCATGAACAACGCCCATCGCCCGTCAAAGCCTTGGGGTTGCTCGTCCCAGATACCCAAGGTAAACAGCAATAAAGCGATCAGAAACAGGCCCAGAGACTCCAGGCGATAACGGCTGCGGTGATCCATCGAATGTCCTTTCAGGTGGGGTACGCCGACTCCATGGTGCCGACTCCACCCCTGAATAACGCCTGAACAAATCCGAGTATTTATGGACTTATCGACCGGCGCGCCACACCAGCGCGGGAATCAGCCGGATGTAGAGTAGCTCGCCCACCAGCTCAAGCAGGGTTTGGAGGATCACCGCCGTTGCGGCCAGCCCGCGCACGTCTTCAGGCAGGGCCAACGCCAGTGGCAGCACCACCAATGAGTTGCGCGTCGAAGCACTGAAGGTCACCGCCCGCGCGGTAACAGCAGGCAACGCAAACAACCGCGCAGCCAGCGCGCCTATCAGCGGCGCCAGCAACAGGAAGCCGAGGTACACCGGGATCACCGGCAACAACAACGCAATATCGCGCACCACCGAAGTGATCTGCGAGCCGATCACCACAAACAGCACCAACGCCATCGCCGGCACCGGCAGCCAGGCCCAGGCGTTGCTCCAAACATTGATAATGCTTGAGCGCCGCGCCAGGCAGGTGGTCAGCACCGCCAGGATCATCGGCAGCACAATCAGCAACAGGAACGCCTCGACAAACGGCCCCACCGCCACCACCACGGCGGACTGGGCGCCCAGCATGAAGCTCAGGTACACCGGCAGCAGCACCAATTGCAGCAACAACAACACCGGCGTCGCCGCCAGCATCAGCCGCGAGTCACCCTTGCCGATATGGGTAAACACCACCACATAATCGATACACGGCGTGAGCAACACCAGCAGCGCGCCCACCAGCAACGCCGGGCGTTCCACCAGGCCTCGGGTCAACGCCCACACCAGCAAGGGCACCAGAATGAAATTGGCCAGCAGCAATGCGCCGATGAAGCGTTCGTTGCCCAGGCCCTGGCGCAGGTCCAGAAACGGAATTTGCAGGAACATGGCGTACATCAGCACTGCAATGGCAGGCGTGACCAGCACGCCAAGGCCTTGGGCTGACAAGGGGGCGAACACGCCAAATGCGGCCGCCAGGAGCACGGCGACGAAGTAGATCGGGATTTGGTTGTGTTCGAGGGTGTCACGGGTCATGGGCTGACTCTGGTTGATCAATTGATCGCAAGCCTAAGCACCGGGAGCGCCGAGGTCGAGCATCGCGACATTTCCTGCGCCCATCACGCGCTAAATTTGTTAGTTTCGGCTTCTTATAAAAGCGCGCGGATCAAGCCCGTACCAAAAAGCGCAAGTATCGAGCCGACTCATGAACCTGCCCACCCGCCCTGCCCCACAAACATTCTGCGAGCCCGCCGCCGACGGCTACCTGATTGGCGGCTTCACCTGGCGCCACCCGCGCACCGACTTCGAACGCCCGGTCGTCATCATCAACGCCGCCACCTCGGTCCGCTGCCGCCACTATTCACGCTTCGCCGACTACCTGTTTGCCAACGGCTTCGACGTGATCACCTACGACTACCGTGGCATCGGCGAATCCCGCAGCGGCGCGTTGCGAGGCTTCAAGGCATCCTGGTCGGATTGGGGCGTGCTGGATTTCGAGGCGATGCTGCAGCGCGCACAGCGGGAGTTTCCGGGGCAGCCGATTGATGTGGTCGGCCACAGTTTCGGCGGGTGCGCGGCAGGGCTCGGTGCTTGCGGCGCAGTGATTCGGCGCATCGTCACGGTCGGCGCGCAGTTTGCGTACTGGCGCGATTACGCGGCGAGCGGGCGCTGGCGCATGTTTGCCAAGTGGCATGTGGTGATGCCGCTGGTGACGGCCCTGTGCGGCTACTTCCCCGGCAAGCGCATGGGCTGGCTGGAGGACACGCCGGCAGGCGTGGTGCGCGACTGGAGCATGCCGACACCGCGCTATGAAACGCGCCCCAGCGGGCGCGGCCTGGGCGCGCTGCCCTTTGCCCGGGTGAAGGCGCAGTTGCTGGCCATTAGCATCACTGACGATCCGTTTGGGACTGTGGCGGCTATTGAGCGGCTGCTGGGCTATTTTGAAAACAGCGCGCGCACTCACCTGCGAATCGCACCCGAGGATATCGGCGAAAAAGCCGTCGGGCATTTCGCTTTCTTTCGCAGTGAATATCAGGACCGGTTGTGGCCGATTGCGCTGGGATGGCTGCAGAAAGGCGAATTGGCGCCCGGCACACCCGGCGTGCGCGTCTAGATTTCCTTGGGATTTCCCCCAACCTGCGCTTCAATACCCCACCCCGATTAAGAACCCAAGGACGTTGAGCCCATGGCCTCGCCGAACAAGCAGCAAAAACGTGCCCACCGGGCCAAGGCCAAGGCCAAGCAAAACCGCACCCAGCGCGCCGTCGCGACCAAGCCGGATGCGTTCGCTGGCGACGACAGCCGCATTGACCTTGAGTCGGTGGATTTGACCGAATTGTTTGTCGAGATGCGCGCAGCCGGCGAGAGCAGCCAGCAAGCGTTGTGTGCTGCATTCCTGGCGCACCCACTGTTGGCCGTGGTGCTGGAGCAGGAAGGCGAAGAAGACGCGACAGATTTTATCCTGGCGGCGCTGATCGAGTATCGCCAGTGGGCGACGGACACCGAGGATGAAGCCGCGGCGCTGGCGTGGATTGAATCCCCGCAGTTCCAGGCCGATTACGTGGCGGCATCCCAGGCGCTGGCCAACTCCCAGGACTGATACACAACACAATGTGGGAGCGGGCTTGCCCGCGATGGCGGCGTGTCTGGCGAATCATTTATCGACTGCCAGCCCGTCATCGCGGGCAAGCCCGGCTCCCACAGGGTTCAGTGTTTCTGGCTGATACTGCGGACTGACACAAAACAACTGTGGGAGCGGGCTTGCCCGCGATGGCGGTGTATCAGGCGAAGAATTTATCGACTGCCAGCCCGTCATCGCGGGCAAGCCCGCTCCCACACTTTTTTGAACTGCGGCGCACTGCGCACCGCAGTTCATCACATCAATTGAGTACCGCAGCGCCTACCTTCTGCGCCTTGCGACGGCTCGCCACGATCAGCCCCGCCAGCACCACCAACAAGCTCAGAATGCCGGTCGCGATGATCTCGACGCGGTGGGCTTCCTGGAACAGCATGATGGTCAACGTGCCGACGATGAACACCATCACCGCGTAGGTCAGGCCCGGGAACAGCCACATTTTGAAGACGATTTTCTCGCCTGCAGCGGTACGCTTCTGCCGCATGCGCAGTTGCGATACGGCGATCACCAGGTACACCAGCAACGCGATAGCGCCGGAGCTGGCCAGCAGGAATTCGAACACCGCAGCCGGCGCCACGTAGTTGGCGAATACCGCCAGGAACGCAGCACCGGTCGACAGCAACACCGCCCAGTAAGGCGTGCCGCTTTTGTTGGTGCGCTTGGCCACGGCCGGTGCATCACCGCGACGGCCCAGGGAGAACAGCATGCGCGAGGCGGTGTACAGCGCCGAGTTGAGGCAGCTGGTCACGGCAACCAATACCACCAGGTCGACGATCAGCTTGGCATTCGGGATGCCCATGCGTTCCAGCACGGTCTGGTAGGAACCTACCGCCGCCAGGGTCGGATCGTTCCATGGCACCAGGGACACCACGATGAAGATCGACAGCAGGTAGAACAAACCAATCCGCCAGATCACCGAGTTGGTGGCCTTGGTGATTTGCTGGCCCGGGTTCTTCGATTCCGCTGCCGCGATGGTGACGATCTCGGTACCCATGAACGAGAACATGGTGGTCAGGATCGCCGCCAACACCGCGCCCATGCCATTAGGCATGAAGCCCTGAGTGTCGAACAGGTGCGAAACACCGCTGACCTGGCTGGTCGGCAGGAAGCCGAAGATCGCCGCGAGGCCCAGGATCACAAAGGCTACGATCGCCACGACTTTGATCAGCGCAAACCAGAACTCGAACTCGCCGTAGTTCTTCACGCTGAACAGGTTAGTGGCCGTGAGCAGCAAGGTGATGATCAGGGTAAACGCCCAGATCGCCACATCGGGAAACCAGGCATGCAGGATGGTCGCGGCGGCGTTGGCTTCCAGTGGAATCACCAGCACCCAGAACCACCAGTACAACCAGCCGATGGTGAAACCGGCCCAGTGACCGATCGCACGGTCGGCATAGGTGGAGAACGAACCGGTGTCCGGGGAGGCCACGGCCATTTCGGCGAGCATGCGCATCACCAACACCACCAGCGTGCCCGCAGCGGCGTAAGCCAGCAGCACGGCGGGGCCGGCGGCAGCAATCGCGTGGCCGGAGCCGACAAACAAACCGGCACCAATAACGCCGGCAATCGACAGCATGGTGACGTGACGCGGTTTGAGCCCCTGTTCGAGGTCATTGGAGCTTTGCGTACTACTCATTGACACACCTTTGCGAGGAATTGCGAAAACGGTCCGCCCGGCCTGCGATCCTTCTCGTGAAAAGAAACCAACGGGGCGTTCTTTATTTTTTACGCAAGATTTGCGCCAAAATATTACAGAGCCGCGATTGACGCGGGCTGTAGGACAATTCATTAGCTCACGCAAGTCGTTGAGAACTATGGCATTCCGCTATAGCGTTACCGTGCGACCCAACTGCGACACGAAAATACGCACCAAAAACACACACAAAAAGTACGTGACGCTCCATAAAAGGGCTGATAAGGACCGTTTGCCCGGTTAACCCTTCCAACACCCGGCCAAAGCTGGCACCATCGCGCCCTTTTTTACGCGAAGCCTGTGGATTTATCGGGTTCAGACGTCTGTAGGTTGTTGATAGCGCGACACGCTGCTGTGCCGATGCGACACCTTGCCGCAGACCACCCGTTAACCGTCCGCAGCGCTGTTGGCTGCCATCCGAACGCTATGCTAGCTTGGCGCCTCGCCAGGAAGGCGGCCCAACAGCAAGAATGCACTGAACACAATGAGGACCGCACATGGCTGAGGCCGCGCCCGCGCTTGAAATCCGCAACTTGCATAAACGCTATGGTGAGCTGGAGGTACTCAAAGGTATCTCGCTGACCGCCCGCGACGGCGACGTGATCTCGATCCTGGGTTCCTCCGGTTCCGGCAAGTCCACCTTTTTGCGTTGCATCAACCTGCTGGAAAACCCGCATCAGGGCCAGATCCTGGTGGCCGGTGAAGAGCTCAAGCTAAAAGCCGCGAAAAACGGCGAACTGATGGCCGCCGACGGCAAACAGATCAACCGCCTGCGCAGCGAAATCGGTTTTGTGTTTCAAAACTTTAACCTGTGGCCGCACATGAGCATCCTCGACAACATCATCGAGGCGCCCCGCCGTGTGCTCGGCCAGAGCAAGGCCGAAGCGATAGAAGTGGCCGAAGCCCTGCTGGCCAAGGTCGGCATCAGCGACAAGCGCCACGCCTACCCGGCGCAACTGTCCGGCGGCCAGCAACAACGCGCTGCCATTGCGCGCACCCTGGCCATGCAGCCCAAGGTCATCCTGTTCGACGAGCCGACATCGGCGCTTGACCCGGAAATGGTCCAGGAAGTACTTAATGTGATCCGCGCGCTGGCCGAAGAAGGCCGCACCATGCTGCTGGTCACTCATGAAATGGGCTTTGCCCGTCAGGTTTCCAGTGAAGTGGTGTTCCTGCACCAGGGCCTGGTCGAAGAGCAAGGATCGCCACAGCAGGTGTTTGAAAACCCGCTTTCGGCGCGCTGCAAACAATTCATGTCCAGCAACCGCTAACGGAGCAACATGCATGCAGAACTATAAAAAATTCCTTCTGGCCGCGGCCGTTTCGATGGCGTTCAGCGCCACGGCCATGGCAGAAACCTTGAAAATGGGGATCGAAGCGGCCTACCCGCCCTTCAACAATAAAGACGCCAGCGGCAACGTCGTGGGCTTTGACAAAGACATCGGCGACGCCCTGTGCGCCAAGATGAAAGTCGAAAAATGCGAAGTGTATGTGTCTGATTGGGACGGCATCATCCCAGCCCTGAACGCGAAGAAGTTCGACTTCCTGGTGTCTTCGCTGTCGATCACCGATGAGCGCAAGCAAGCCGTCGACTTCACCGACCCGTACTACTCCAACAAGCTGCAATTCATCGCACCTAAAGCCACAGCCGACTTCAAGACCGACGCCGGTTACCTGAAAGGCAAGATCATCGGTGCACAGCGCGCAACGCTGGCCGGTACTTACCTGGAAGACAAGCTGCCGGACACCACCGCCAAGCTCTACGACACCCAGGAAAACGCCTACCTCGACCTGACTTCCGGCCGTTTGGACGGGATTCTCGCCGACAAGTACGTGCAGTACGAATGGCTCAAGAGCAAAGACGGTTCGGCCTATGAGTTCAAAGGCGACCCGGTGGTAGAAAGCGACAAGATCGGTATCGCCGTACGCAAGGGCGACCCACTGCGCGAGCGCCTGAACAAAGCCCTGGCAGAGATCAAGGCAGACGGCACCTACAAGAAGATCAACGACAAGTACTTCCCGTTCAGCATCGAATGATCTGAACGGCCTGACCGGCGCGCTTCTATAAGTTGCGCGCCGGCTTTCAGCAATGCCTGCCGCGATATGAAAACAACATGAATTTCGATCTCTACGGATTCGGCCCGGCGCTTGCCGCTGGCGCGCTGATGACCGTCAAACTGGCGCTCACGGCCCTGTGCCTGGGGCTGGTGCTCGGCCTTGCCGGCGCCTTGGCCAAGACTTCACCGTACAAGCCGTTGCAATGGCTGGGCGGTGCATACTCGACCATCGTTCGTGGCATTCCCGAGCTGTTGTGGGTGCTGCTGATTTACTTCGGCACCGTCAACCTGATGCGTGCCCTGGGCGAGTTTTTCGGTAACCCCGACCTTTCTCTCAGTGCCTTTGCCGCCGGGGTTATCGCCCTGGGCCTGTGCTTTGGCGCCTACGCCACGGAAGTGTTCCGTGGTGCGATTCTCGCCATTCCCAAAGGCCACCGCGAAGCCGGTGTGGCGCTGGGCCTGTCGAAGGTGCGGATTTTCACCCGCTTGATCATGCCGCAGATGTGGCGCATCGCCCTGCCGGGCCTGGGCAACCTGTTCATGATCCTGATGAAAGACACCGCGCTGGTGTCGGTGATCGGCCTTGAAGAAATCATGCGTCACGCACAAATCGGCGTGACCGTGACCAAGCAGCCGTTCACCTTCTTTATGGTGGCAGCCTTCATGTACCTGGGCCTCACCGTGCTGGCCATGACCGGCATGTACTTCCTGGAAAAACGCGCCGCCCGCGGCTTTGCAAGGAGCACCCAATGAGCGGTGACTACAGCTGGCTGTCGCACTTCGACCTGGGCCTGAACTGGGCCGTGATCATCAAGTGGCTGCCCAAACTGGCCCAAGGCGCAACCCTGACCCTGGAACTGGTGGCCATCGCCGTGATCGCCGGTTTGCTGCTGGCGATTCCGCTGGGTATCGCGCGCTCCTCGCGCCGCTGGTACGTGAGCGCCCTGCCCTACGCCTATATTTTCTTCTTCCGTGGCACGCCGCTGCTGGTGCAGTTGTTCCTGGTCTATTACGGCCTGGCGCAGTTCGATGCCGTGCGTGAGAGCTTCATGTGGCCGTACCTGCGCGATCCGTTCTGGTGCGCCACGGCCACCATGACCTTGCACACCGCCGCCTATATCGCCGAGATCCTGCGCGGCGCTATCCAGGCCATCCCGCCGGGTGAGATCGAAGCGGCGCGCGCCCTGGGCATGTCCAAACCCAAGACGCTGTTCTACATCATCCTGCCGCGTGCCTCGCGCATTGGCCTGCCGGCGTACAGCAACGAAGTGATCCTGATGCTCAAGGCCAGCGCCCTGGCCAGCACCGTCACCCTGCTGGAACTGACCGGCATGGCGCGCACCATCATCGCCCGCACCTACCTGCCGGTGGAGATCTTCTTCGCCGCCGGGCTGTTCTACCTGCTGATGGCCTACATCCTGGTGCGGGGCTTCAAACTGCTCGAACGCTGGCTGCGCGTCGATGCTTGCCAGGGACGTTGAGGCTCGCTTTGCGGCGCTGGATGCGTTTCTAATCGAGCACCAAGGGCTGTGGCGACCACGGCCCTTTACGCACTTGCACTTACCCTGGGAACACCAGCACCCCGAGCTGGCCCAATGGCTGCGCCAGCGCTCGCTGGCCGATGCCGAAGCCAGTCACAACCACCCCTATGACCTGCCGGCGCCTGCGCCATTTCCACAGCTGGCTTTTCAGGCAGCGCAGCTCAGCGCTGTGGATAAGTTACCCGCACACAGGCTGGAGCCTGCCCGCCATCGCCTGAACGTGGATGTGCCAGGGCGTAAATGGCAGCAAATTGAAGCGTTCGGCGCCGCGCTGAAGTTTGCCGCAACACCCAAGCATTGGCTGGACTGGTGCGCCGGTAAAGGCCACCTCGGCCGCCGCTTGCTGCAACCTGGCCAACAGCTGACCTGCCTCGAGTACGACCCGGCGCTGATCGCCTCGGGCCAGGCCTTGAGCGACCATCACGGCCTGGCCATCACCCATCGCCTGCAAGACGTGATGGCCGATGTGGCGATCAGTGCCGAGCACACGCCCGTCGCCTTACACGCCTGCGGCGATCTGCATGTGCGGCTGTTGCACGTGGCCAGCGCGACGGGCTGCAAGCAGCTCGCGCTGGCACCTTGCTGCTATAACCGCATCGGCGCCGAGCGCTATCAGGCCTTGTCGACGGCCGGGCGCGCCTCGTTACTACAGCTTTCGGTCGATGACCTGGGGTTACCGCTGAGCGAAACCGTCACCGCCGGCAATCGCGTGCGCCAGCAACGGGACACGTCCATGGCCCGGCGCCTGGGTTTCGATCAGTTGCAACGCCAGCTGCGTGGCTGCGATGAGTACCTGCCCACGCCTTCCCTGCCTGCCAGTTGGCTGGGCAAACCCTTCGCTGACTACTGCCGGGAACTGGCGCGTCTCAAGGATTTATCCACAGGTGAACAGGCTTGGGCGGCGCTGGAGGCACACGGCTGGCGGCGCTTGGCCGAGGTGCGCAACCTGGAGTTGGTCAGAGGATTGTTTCGGCGGCCGCTGGAACTGTGGCTGGTCTTGGATCGCGCGCTGTTCTTGAAAGAACAGGGCTACAAGGTTGAGATAGGCACTTTCTGCGAACCTACGCTAACGCCGCGCAACTTGATGGTGCTGGCGGAGCGCGATTAAAGGGCGAAACTTCCTACACGCGCCCTGTGGATAACTCTGTTGATGAATTCTTTACAGAGGCCGTAGCCATCAGCGCTACAGACCAAAACCCACCCTGGTCATTTTTTGTTCACAAAATAAAACGCACACAAAACAGGCAGTTGCAGCGTGTTGAGAACGGCTCCACAAAATGGCTGTTTCGTGACAGGCCCGACCAACCGATTGTGCATAAGCATCTGGCGCTAACTGCATAAAGCGCGATTTATGCGGTTCTTTTCGGTGCTTTCAGCACGCGACAAATCTCGTTGATATCGTCGCCAGCCAGCCGCTTTGTGGCGTTATCCAACGGGTCGGCCGCAAACGCCAACGCTTCGTTGATCGCCATATCGCGGTGCATCTCCAGCGGCGCTTTGCCCAGCCGCTGTTTGAACGCCTCCAGCATGTCCAGGCTAAAGGCGTTGCTCTCATCCACTTGGTTGACCACCACATGCACCACTGGCGGGCGTTCACCCTCAAGGTGCGGCGCGAGCAATCCATCCAAATGATCAAGGGTACCCAGGCAGGCGGCGTCGGCCTGGGTGATAACCAGCACCACATCGGCCACGCTCAGCGCTTGATGGGAGTAAACGTTGTTACCGGCGGGCGTATCGATGATCACCGTCTGCCGCTCGCTCAAGCCCAGGGCCGCCAGGCGCTGCGCCAACCAGCTGGGTTCATGTTTGAGCCAGCGCTCGAGGCTTTCCTGCTGCTCAATGTCGATATCGCCAAAGGTTATGACCTGGCAACCGGCAAAGCCAAGCTGCTGCAGCGGGCTCCACTGCCCATGCTCCAGGCTGGTACGGCCGATACCCGGCAATGTCGCACTGAAGCCAAAGTGATGGTGCAAGGCATTCTGCGGGTCCAGGTCCAGCGCCACCACCGATTCGCCATGGCGCTGCAAACCGCTGCTCAACGCCGTGGCCAGAGTGCTGCGGCCGACACCACCATTGATCGACACCAACGCCACCACTTTGGGGCGCAGCGCTGCTGGATGAGTCGATTGGGAATGGGTGTTTTCGTTAGCGGGCACACTGCCAAAAACGTGCATGCGTGCATTGATGCCTTCGGCATCATGGCTGACGTTCTTACCGAACAACGTCAACAGCTCTTCGCTAAGGCTCATGGGCAGCTCCTCACGACGCAGCTAAAGACGTGAAGGTCGGCAAGCAGGCACTTACCGCAGGTCTTATTATGGGCGTCTTAGTGAGGCATTCTGTGTCACATGCAGGCAGGTGTCATTATTCTGGTGTTTTAACTGATCATTTTTTAGACAAACGGTAAATAGTCAATTTAATGGCTATTTCTAGGCAAATGCATCCGAAAGCTCACCGCACGGCATAACGCAGTTACATCCTGGCAGCCGCCGCTATTCAACGCTGGGTCAAACGGGTCGCGCCCATAGGCCTGCGCCTCCCCCACAAGGTACGGCACGAGCACCTCGTGCTTCTTGGCCAAACGGTGAAACGAAGCGGCCAGGCGCTTGGCGAGAAATGTCCGGTCCTGGCCGCGCCAGCGATTAAGGCTTTGCCGCTGCACAGCATCGGTTTCACCAAAGGTGGCCAGCCGGCAAACCCGCGCCTGGGCAACGCCTGCCAGGTTTGAAGATGAGCGGCATTACGCCATTTTTATGGCTGTTCTTTTGCCAGGAGATATACACCTATAAAACAACGCACGACGCGATCACTGTGTGTTTTTTAACCAATACAAGCTCGCCGTTCGTATCAACAAGTACATAGATCCACACGCCATACACAACGAAACAAAACCCGCCCTGCGCGACACAGCCCGGATACCTCCCCGGCATTCAATGGCCTCACCCCACCACTGCACCTCAGAGGCCAACACCATGAACACCAACAACTGGAAAACCCTAATCGCCGCCAGCCTGCTTGGCCTGACCTTCACCGCCCATGCCGAGGCAAGTCAAAAGCCGGATATTCAACGGGTGCTGTCGACCACCGAAGACACCCGCTCGGGATGCGGCGTGGTGAACGCGCGCATGACCTACCTGGACTCTAACGGCGAGACGCAGGTGTTGACGTACATGAAATTTACCGACCAGTGTGGCGACGGCAATTGAGTCGGATTTAAGGCTCCCGAGGGTAAGAAAAAGCAGCGAGCGTAAAAAAACCTTGGTTTCTGCAAAAATAGTCAGAATTCAGGGGTTTACAGAAGCTTGGCAATCGCTATAATCGTCGCCCTAACACGCCGGTATAGCTCAGTTGGTAGAGCAACTGACTTGTAATCAGTAGGTCCCGGGTTCGACTCCTGGTGCCGGCACCATATCTCAAAGCCCCGCAATGCGGGGCTTTGTGGTTTCTGAGGTTTGGGAAACCGCAAAAAGTCAGATCACTGTTTTGGCCGAAATACCCAAAAAGTGTCCACACTTAAAATCTCGGGCTGCTTGCCTCAGTCCAAATCTCGACTTCTATGATGCCTTGCTCAGCTCAACGTCAGCCCCGGGAGACGTATTCTCCAAACCCACCGGACCACCAAAAGCCACCCTCACCCCGCCTCCCAGGTTTAATTCATAATTATGGCTAGCCAATAATTATGCCGCCCTCATAAAACCAATAATTTCACCAGCCACCTATTCGAACCGCCTCAACCGACCGAGAAAACAACCCATCAATTTTCCCGATTGCTCCCCACCCCTCACCAAGCTAACCTTCCCCCGTCGCTACCACCCAGCGACCGGGCCTGAGAACCCGATTTGATGCAGGCGCCACTAGCGCCACGCATTCGTTGTCACAACGAACGTGTTGCTCTCACTCAATATGGGAGTTCCACCAATGACCGCAACAAACCCACCCGCACTCACCACCCTCGGCGTCACCCCTTTCTCCTTTCACTCCGACCAACCTCTGTTCCGCGTCAACAGCGGTGTTTCCCTGCATGAAGCCTTGCACCACGTTTCCGATTTGCTTCACGTCGCCAAGTTGCTCGCAGAGGATGCGGCGATGACGAAGGAGACGGACCGTTATGCCTGGGCGTCGCATTATTTGCAGGAGATGAGCAAGGCGGTGATTGATGATGTGGTGAAGGTGTTGGCGTCGCCCTGTAATGCTGAGCAGTAAGCGGTAAATGGGCTCGCCGGGCGGGCGCTGTCGCAGCTCAGCCCGGCTCCCACATAGAAGCGCTTGCTTGTCGGATGTGCGTATCGCTCGGGCGCTAAGGGCTATTCATGCAACGCCGGCCCAGCAGGAAGGCGCATCGGCGAGGTGGGTTTTGCGATTGGTTATGAGTCCGAGGCCGCGTTCAGCCGGGCCTATAAGGGCTTTTTCGGGCGCTCGCCACGGGATGACCACTCCCGGCCGGGTTAGGCCAGGCGCGTCAGCGTGTCAGTGCCCGGCGCTTTGCCCGCCGTCCACATGCAGGATCTCACCGGTGACAAACCCGGCGCTTTCCAGGTAGGTGATCGCCTGGGCAATATCACTCACTTCGCCCATACGCCCTACCGGGTGCAGTTGCCCCAATGCAGCGTGGGAGTCTTCGCCATGCATCGGCGTCTTGATGATGCCCGGGCTTACCGCGTTCACTCGAATGCCGCGTTTGGCGTATTCAATCGCCAGGGATTTGGTCGCGGCGTTCAGCCCGCCTTTGGTGAGGCTGGCGAGTACCGAAGGCACGCCGTCGATGGCGTGATCGACCAGGCTGGTGGTCACATTGACGACGTGGCCGGCGCCGTGCTTTTCCATCTCGGCGATGGCCAGTTGGGTGATGTAGAAAAAGCCGTTGAGGTTCACTGCCAGCACGTTGGCGTAATCGTCCTGGGCGTAGGCGGTGAAGGGTTTGGCGATGAAGATGCCGGCGTTGTTGATCAGGCTGTCGACGCGCCCGAAGGCGGCCAGGGCTTCGCGGATGACGCGCTGGGCGGTGGCCGGGTCGGCGATGTCGCCGGGCACCGTGAGGATGTTCGGGTCGGTGGATGGCTGGATCGAACGCGAGGTGGCCACCACGCGGTAATCGAGGGCGCGGTAGGCTTGAACCACGGCGGCGCCGATGCCTTGGGAGGCACCGGTAATGATCACGACTTTGCTCATTGTGTTTCTCCGGTAAGGGCTTGGGATGTGCGGTATTCGGTGGTGGTGATGCCGGCGTAGCCCCAGTTATCGGTGTCGATTTCTTCGATGACGATGTGGGTCAGGTCCGGGCGCTTGTTGAGCACGCGTTCGAGGGTTTCGGTGAACTCGGCGATGACCTGGGCTTTTTGCTCAGGGGTCACGCCGTCACGGGTGATGCGCAGGCTGACGAAGGGCATGGTGATGGCTCCAATGGGCGGGCATCGGGGTGATGGGCCGGCAGTGGGGTCAATTTAGGCGTGCGCTGAGTCGAGATAAATGGGGGTTTGAGTACTACATTAGTGATGTGGTGTAACAAGTTCCCGCGGTACTTCTACACGATTGGACGCCTCCCGCTGGCGTCCGCAAAACTGATAAAAAACTACCCTTGATCGTTGACGGCGGGACGCGGAGCGTCCCTAGAGGCGTTCCCACGCAGAGCGTGGGAACGATCACCGTCGCTGATCCAAAGGCATAAAAAAACCCCGAACCAGTCGGGGTTTTTTATCGCCTGGCATCAGGCGCGACGTGCGATCAATTAGAAAACGTTGATCGGGTAGTCGGCGAACAGACGGATTTCGTTACCGCCTACGTTGTAGTTGCTGGCGTTGCTGGAGACGCGCAACCACGACGCACGAGCGCGCAGGCTCAGGTCTTTGGCTGGGCCGCTTTGAACGACATATTTGAACTGGTTGAAGATTTCACGCTCGGTGCCACTGCCACGGTTGGAACCGTCGTCAATGTTGGTGCCGCGCACGTAAGCGATGTTGTAGGTCAGGCCAGGCACGCCGAAGGCGCTGAAATCCAGGCCGTAGCCTGCTTGCCAGGAGCGCTCGTCCTTGCCGTTGAAGTCGGACCAGTAGGAGTTGGCCAGCAAGATGGTATTGCCGCCGTCGCCGATACCGCCAGCGTTGCGGTAGCCGCCGTACAGGTAGCCGGTGTCACCGGTGCTGCGCTGGTGAGCGAGGGTGAAGCTGTGCGGGCCAACAGCCCAGGTAGCGCCCAGGCTCCAGATTTTGTTGTCGCGGGCGTCCGCATCACCTTGGTTTTCCAGGGCGAAGCTGCGGTCCAGCTTGGTTTTGTAGCCGTTGAAGTCAAAGGTCAACGATTGCTTTTCTGGCAGGGCCAGCACGTAGTTGACGTTGACGTATTGCTTCTTCAGCACGTCCTGCATGTTGGAGGCGTACAACGCGGCCGACAGGCTTTCGGTGAATTTGTAGCTACCACCGATGTAGTCGATGCTTTTCAGCGCGCCACTGTCAGAACCTTCGGCGCTCTTGCGAGCTTCCTTGGTGAAGTGACCGGCGTCCAGTTGCAGGCCGGCGATCTCTTTGGAAACGATCGAAGTACCGGTGTAGGTTTCCGACAACAGACGGGAGTTGTCGTACTGCAGCACAGGCACAGCCGGCATCTGGTCACCGTACTTGAGTACAGTGTTGGAGACACGGAACTTCACGGCAGCGCCGCCCTTGGCCAGGTCGTTGGCGGCTTCGCCGCTGTCGCCTTGCTTGAAGAAGTCGATACCGCCAGCGCCGCTGCGACCTTTACCACCGTCCAGGCGAATAGCGTATTGGCCGATCACGTCCACACCCACACCGACGGTGCCTTGGGTGAAGCCGGATTCGAACTTGCCGATGAAGCCCTGGCCCCATTCGGCTTTGTCTTGCTTGCCGTTTTTGTAGTCACGGCTGATGTAGGCGTTACGTGCTGCGATGTTCAGGTGGCTGTCGTCCACGAAACCCTTGGATTGCTCCTGGTCGTTAGCCATTGCTGTCGATGCGCTCAAAATCCCCAGAGCGATCAGACTCATCCGTTGCTTCAACATTTCTTATATTCCTTATTACTGGTTGAGTACGCGCTGTGACACCAGGCTCCGTGTCGCTTTTCTGGTGTCGACTTCCTCCAGAAAAAACAAGGCCCGCGGACGACTGAACTGCCGCGGGCCTTTTTTTATTGGATGAGTCATGGCGGTGAGCCACAGGCGTTGGGCGCAATCCTATGCGCGCGTTGAACTATGTGTCAATTTCGTGAATCGTCTGTATTTAGGCGAAATAATTCTAAGCGGTGCATTCCAAGGCCCTCGCTCGAGCCTGAAAAATCGTCTGATTCGTCAAGAAAACACATTATGTAACATTTTTGACGAGGGTATGTTTGGGAATAGATAACCTGCGCAAATGCAAAGCATTACCATTCGCGCACTTTCCTTTTTCCAACACTTTTGGATCGACTTCCCATGCCTGCCTCTCGCCTGACGCCCATCACTTTTGGGCTTTCTGTTTTGCTGTCTGCCGGTTTCGCCTGTGCCGCCACGGTCTTGCCCGAAACGTCGGTGAGCGCCGAAGCCGACGAAGACGACCCGCGCGTCAAGGAGACCAACACCGCCACCCGTACTGCCACCTCGGTGCGTTACGTGCCCCAGGCCATCGACTCGGTTAAAACCGAAAGCCTGCGTTCCTACGGCACCAACGACCTGGGGCAGGCGTTAAGCGGCATTCCCAACGTCAGCAGCGGCGCCGATACGCGCTTCGACAGCCTGCGTATCCGGGGTTTTGACGCGAGCAATGACTTCTACCTGGACGGCATCCGCGACGACAGCCAGTACGTGCGCGACCTGCATAACATCGAGCGCATCGAAGTGCTCAAAGGCCCGGCCGCCGTGTTGTACGGGCGCGGCGGCCAGGGCGGGATCGTCAACCGCGTGAGCAAACTGCCCCAGGCGGGCCACACCTCCAGCATCGAAGCCCAAGGCGGCAGCCAGGATCTGCGCAGCCTGTATGCCGACCTCAGCACCGACCCAACGGATAACATCAGCCTGCGCCTGAACATGGGCAACCAGGACAACAACAGCTTTCGCGACGGTGTGAGCGGCAATCGTCAGTTGTTCGCGCCGTCGATGAGCTGGCAACTGACGCCGGACCTGAACTGGCTGGTGCAATACGAATACAGCCGTTACAACCGCACGCCGGACCGTGGCATTCCCGGGGTCAACGGCCGCCCGGCCGATGTGAGCCGCAGCACGACCTACTTCGATAGCCGCGATTACATCGACGACAAATCCCAGTCCCTGCGCTCCAAGCTGGCTTATGAACTCAACGCCAACTGGCAGCTGCGCCACACCCTCGGCGTGTTCAAGCTCGACAGCGATTTCGACAACACCTACCAGGTCGGCTACGACCCAAAAACCAACAAAGTCTCGCGCCAGCGCTGGCAACAAGACCTGAACACCCGCAACGTGTTCAACAACCTTGAGCTGGAAGGCGGGTTCGACACTTTCGGCCTGGAGCACCGCCTGCTCACCGGCCTGGAGCTGGGCAGCCAGCGCCGTGATCCAAAGTTGTACAGCGCCACCGCCACCAACCGTGGCGGCCAGGCCGTGCCGAGCCTGGACCTCAACCAGCCCGACCGCCACTTGAGCCACACCGGGCGCATGAGTGTTTCCAGCAACAACCACACCGAAGTCGAAAGCCGCGCCCTTTACGTGCAGGACCAATTGCGCCTCAACGATCAATGGCAAGTGCTGGCCGGCCTGCGTTACGACCACTTTGAAGTGGACACCACCAGCAAGCTGCTCAACACCCAGCAGGCGGTCGACAGCCACAGCACCAGCCCGCGCATCGGCCTGGTCTGGACGCCGCTGGAACACCACTCGTTCTATGCCTCATGGAGCAAAACCTTCTCGCCGGCCGGCGGCGGCTTGATCGGCATCACCCCCAATGCTGCAGGCGCCGTCAACGACCTGAGCCCCGAGCTGACCAAGCAAAAGGAAATCGGGGTTAAAAGCGACTGGCTCGACGACCGTCTGAGCACCACCCTGGCCGTGTACGAGTTGGAGCTCTACAACCGCCGCACCAGCGACCCACTGGACCGCACCATCACCCTGCTCACCGGCGAGCAACGCTCACGCGGCGTGGAGCTGACCGCCACCGGCAAAGTCGTCGGCAACTGGTATGTACGCGGCGGCATCGGCCTGCAGGATGCCAAGGTGGTGAAGGACAACAACGGCTTTGAAGGCAAACGCATCAGCGACGTCGCCAAGCGTAACGCCAGCCTGTTTATCACCTGGAAACCGGAGATGGGTTGGTACGCAGAAACCGGCCTGACGCTGGTGGGCGACCGTTACGCCGACAACCTCAACACTGTGGTGCTGCCTGGTTACGGCCGCTGGGATGCACTGGCCGGGTTCCGCCAGAAAGAATGGGACGTGCGTGCGGCGCTGAACAACATCGCGGACAAAAACTACTACGCCTCGGCCACCAGTGCAGCGCAGATCCAACCGGGCGAGCCACGTAGCCTGGTAGTGACAGGCACCTACAATTTCTAAGTTTCACTCGGTCAATGTGGGAGCTGGCTTGCCTGCGAAAGCGGTGTATATGCTGGAAAGTCGCTGGCTGACAGAATGCCTTCGCAGGCAAGCCAGCTCCCACTATTGATCTCAGTGGTCTTCAGTTTTTGCGCTAGCTCAGCGAGCCTGCGGGCAACAGGCACCTACAACTTCTAAATTTCACTCGGTCAGTGTGGGAGCTGGCTTGCCTGCGAAAGCGGTGTGTCTGCTGGAAAGCCGCTGACTGACAGAACGCCATCGCAGGCAAGCCAGCTCCCACAGTTGATCTTGGTGTTCTTCAGGTGTTCTTCAGGTTTTCAGTAGTTCGCACAACGCCAGCAGCTCATCCTCACTGAACAACCCCGCCGGGTAGCGCTCACTCATGACACTGCGCACATCAGGCTGTTGCTGCCTCACCTGTCGCGAGCCGTTTGCCTTCAACCATAGCGCCAGCGCATGGATGGCATCACCGCTAACCCGCGTCGGGTGGAACGGGCGCGTGTAGATCGGGTTGATATCGGCATTCATTTCAGCGCTCTCTCCTACTGCGTGAGCGGCTAACTTACTCAAGGTTTGTGACAGAACTGTGCAGTCATCACCTTGGGACACTGTGGCAACACCGATACAAGAGCTATGCCAATGTCCCGTGTTTATAGGCATTCGGACACAAAAAAGCCCGCAACCTAGCCAGGCTGCGGGCTTGCTGCAAGCGCTATAAACAAGTAGCGCTCGGCGTTCACTCAAACGCTGTTACAACCGCACTCAGTTTTTGTGCGGTGCCGGCTGTTGTTGGGTCAGGCAATGGATATTGCCGCCGCCCAGTAACAGTTCACGGCCCGGCACCATCACCACTTCGTGCTGCGGGAACAGGTTCTGCAGGATCTCTTTGGCCTGGCTGTCCAGCGGGTCGTCGAAGCTTGGCGCGATGATACCGCCGTTAGCGATCAGGAAGTTCACGTAGGAGCCCGCCAGGCGCACAGTAGGATTACGCTCCTGCGAGCCGTCTACCGGATCGACACCGGCGCATTCTTCTTCGGTGGCGTACAACGGGCCTGGGATCAGCATTTTATGCACTGTGAACGGGCGGCCTTTAGCGTCCGTGCTGCTTTGCAGCACGGCCATGGCGGCGTGGCAGCGCGCGTAGTTAGGGTCTTGCGGGTCATCGGTCCAGGCCAGCAACACTTCGCCAGGGCGCACGTAGCAGCAGAAGTTATCCACATGGCCGTCGGTTTCGTCGTTGAACAGGCCGTCCGGCAACCAGATGACTTTATCCACCGCCAAATTGTCACGCAGCACCGCTTCGATCGCCGCGCGGTCCAGATGCGGGTTGCGGTTGCGGTTCAACAGGCATTCTTCGGTGGTGATCACGGTGCCTTCGCCGTCGACATGGATCGAACCGCCTTCCAGCACGAAGCCTTCGGTGCGGTAGCGCGGCGCACGTTCGATCTCGAGGATCTTGCCGCCCACCTGCGAATCGCGGCTCCACGGCGCATACAGGCCGCCGTCAAAGCCGCCCCAGGCGTTGAAATCCCAGTTCACGCCGCGCACTTCGCCGCTGTTATTGATCACAAAGGTCGGGCCGGTGTCGCGCACCCAGGCGTCGTCGTTGGACATTTCCACCACGCGGATATTGGGCACATCCAGGCGCGCACGGGCGTTCTCGTACTGGCCGGCAGACACTGCGACGGTCACCGGTTCAAAGCGCGCAATGGCCTTGGCCACCGCCACATGAGCCGCCTGCGCCGGCTTGCCGCCCAGGCGCCAGTTGTCCGGGCGCTCGGGCCAGATCATCCAGGTTTGGGTTTGTGGCGCCCATTCGGCAGGCATGTAGAAGCCATCGGCGCGAGGTGTGCTGTGCAGGGTGGTCATGGCGTTCAGGACTCCGAATGGGGTGAAGGTCGACTTTATAACGGATAAAAATCGGCTTTAGAAGTGATAAAAGATCATAGCCGACAAGTATGACAAGCCTTAGTCGATAACAATCGACTACCTATAGTTGCTCATCGAGCACCTTCGACAACATGTCGACAAAGAAATCCACGCTGCGTTATGGAAACCCAACTCGCGCAGGCGATCAAGGCAACCCTTCTTCACCCGAGTATGCTTGCGCCGCCCCGTTGCGCCACTCAAGCTATGCTCTGGCTTAATCTCTGTCTTGGAAAAAAGGCTCTCTGAATGCGCATTCTCATTACCGGCGGCGCCGGCTTCATCGGTTCTGCCCTGGTTCGTCACTTGATTCAACACACCGAGCACGAAGTGCTCAACCTGGACAAACTCACCTACGCCGGCAACCTGGAGTCACTCACCAGCATCGCCGCCAACAGCCGCTATGAGTTCGTGCAGGCCGACATCATCGACCAGGCCGCCGTCAGCGCCGTGCTGGCGCGCTTTGAGCCGCAGGCCATCATGCACCTGGCCGCCGAGTCGCACGTCGACCGTTCCATTGATGGCCCCTCGGACTTTATCCAGACCAACATCGTCGGCACCTACAGCCTGCTGGAAGCCACCCGCGCCTATTGGCAGACCCTGGAAGAACCGGCCAAGAGCGCGTTCCGTTTCCACCATATTTCCACCGACGAAGTGTACGGCGACCTCCACGGCGTGGATGACTTGTTCACCGAAACCACGCCTTACGCACCCAGCTCGCCGTATTCGGCCAGTAAAGCCGCCTCCGACCACCTGGTCCGCGCCTGGCAGCGCACCTATGGCTTGCCGGTGCTGCTGACCAACTGCTCAAACAACTACGGGCCGTTCCACTTCCCCGAGAAACTGATCCCGCTGGTCATCCTCAACGCCCTCGCCGGCAAGCCACTGCCGGTCTACGGCGACGGCCTGCAGGTCCGCGACTGGCTGTTCGTCGAAGACCACGCCCGCGCCTTGTTGAAAGTGGTCACCGAAGGTGTGGTCGGCGAGACCTACAACATCGGCGGTCACAACGAGCAAAAGAACATCGACGTGGTACGCGGCATCTGCGGCCTGCTCGAAGAACTGGCGCCACAACGCCCGGCCGGTGTGGAGAAGTTCACCGACCTGATCACCTTCGTCAAAGACCGCCCAGGCCACGACCAGCGCTACGCGATCGACGCGAGCAAGATCGAAAACGAGCTGGGCTGGGTTCCGGAAGAAACCTTTGAAACCGGCCTGCGCAAAACCGTGCAGTGGTACCTCGATAACCTGGACTGGTGCCGCAGGGTCCAGGACGGCAGCTATCAAGGCGAGCGCCTGGGCAATACCGACCCAAAAGACCTGATCGCATAAGGTTTTGATCACACGACCTGTTCACCCGGCGAGTGCAACCGATGAGTGTGATCGCTACGGAGTTGCCCGAAGTATTGATCCTCGACCCCATGGTTTTGTGGTGCTCAGCGACTCTGCCGAGTTCCTCTACAAAACCACCGATTACTACACGCCTTCGGCAGAGCGTTGTATTCGCTGGGACGACCCGGAATTCAAGACTGACTGGCAGTTTGAGGGCGCACCGACCTTGTCCGCCAAGGATCAGAACGGCAAGGCATTGGCAGACGCCGATCTGTTTGCATGACCGGCGAGTGCCTTGCACGCCGGCCCTAGGCATAATGCGCCTGTTCCCACAGGCGCATGACTCCCATGACTCCACCCCTCCCGCGTAGACCTCGCTGGCGCAGCCTCGCCTTATTGGCGTTGTGCCTGGCACCGCTGCTGTGGCCGCTGGAGCATCTGGCCGAGCGCTATTACCGCAGCGAACTCGCCGGGCAAAACCGTCAGACCCTCGACCTGTACGTCGCCAACCTCCTCGGCACCCTGCACCGCTATGAAGTGCTGCCGCAGATCCTCGGTGACTTGCCGGCCCTGCGCACCGCGCTGGATGCGCCGCAGGTCAGCGCCAACCTGACCAACGCCAACCTGCTGCTCAAGGACGTTGCCGCCCAGGCCGGGGTGGAAGTGATGTACCTGATGGACACCACCGGCAAGACCCTCGCCGCCTCCAACTGGGACAAGCAGGACAGTTTTGTCGACCGTAACTTCTCGTTCCGGCCCTATTTCAGCGAAGCCATGGCCGGGCGCCTGGGACGGTTTTTCGGCCTGGGCACCACCTCGGCCAAACGCGGCTACTTCTTCGCCGCCGCTGTACGCGATGGCGCCAAAATAATCGGCGTGCTGGTGGTCAAGGTTGACCTGGACCACACCGAAAGTCTATGGGGCAAAACCCCCGAGCAACTGCTGGTGACCGACCACAACGGCGTGGTCATCCTCACCTCACGCCCGCAATGGCGATTCCGGGCGACCCGGCCGCTCACGGCGCAAGAGCGCCAGGCAATCATCGCCATACAGCCCTACCCGACCCGCGACCCGCAACCGCTGGCGTTGAGCACCACGGCATGGCTGCGCCAATCCACGGCCATCGCCGAGACCGGCTGGACCGTGGAAATTCTTGCACCGCGCTCGCTGATCAATCGCCCGGTGCGCACCGTAGTGGCCGTTGGCGGCGCGACGCTGTTGGTGCTGATGTTGCTGCTGGGTTTGATGATGCAGCGCCGTCGCCACTACTTGGAGCGCATCGCCTTCGAAGCCAAGGCCCGCCGCGAACTGGAAGCGCGTGTGATCGAGCGCACCAGCGACCTCGAAGGCCTTAACCGCCGCCTCAAACAGGAGGTGCTGGAGCGTGAGCACGCCCAGCAGGAACTGGTGCGCGCCCAGGATGACCTGGTGCAGGCCGGCAAGCTGTCGGCGCTGGGCACCATGTCGGCGAGTATCAGCCACGAACTCAACCAGCCGCTGGCGGCGATCCGCAGTTACGCGGAAAACGCCGAGATCCTGCTCGACCACGAACGTACCAACGACGCCCGTGGCAATCTCAAGCTGATCAGCGAACTGACCGGGCGCATGGCCTCGATCATCGCGCACTTGCGCGCCTTCGCCCGCCGCGACCGCCACGCCCCGGAAAGCGTAGCCCTGCAACCGGCACTCGACGATGCCCTGGCGTTGCTGGCCAAACGGCGGCGCTCGATGGAAGTCGAGTTGATCCGCGACTTGCCCGAGGCGACCTTGTGGGTGCAAGCCGGCGAAACCCGCCTGCGCCAGGTGCTCGGCAACCTGCTGGCCAACGCCCTCGACGCCCTCACCGAAAAAGGCCCGCCGCGCAAACTGTGGCTGAGTGCCCAAACCACCGAACAGGGCGTCAACCTGTACATTCGCGACAACGGCCCAGGTTTTTGCATGGAAGCCCTGGGCCGCGCCAGCGAGCCGTTCTACACCACCAAGACCCGCACCCAGGGTTTGGGGTTGGGCCTGGCGATCTGTGACACCTTGATGCGTGCCTTTGGCGGCGAATTGTTGTTCGCCAACCACAAGGAAGGTGGCGCACTGTTAACCCTGAAATTGCGTGCCGGCTCGCCGGGCGTGAGTCTGCAACCGTCCGAGGACCGCAGTGTATGAGTATCGATAACCAGATCCAGGTGGTGTTGATCGACGACGATCCACACTTGCGTCAGGCTCTGTGCCAGACCCTGGACCTGGCCGGGCTGAAAGTCCTGACCCTGGGCGAAGCCACGGGCCTCACGGCGCGCCTGTCCCGCGATTGGCCGGGCGTGGTGGTCAGCGATATCCGCATGCCCGGCATGGACGGCCTGGAGCTGCTGGCTGAACTGCACGGCCAGGACCCGGACCTGCCGGTGCTGCTGATAACCGGCCACGGCGATGTGCCGCTGGCGGTGCAGGCCATGCGCGCCGGGGCCTATGACTTCCTCGAAAAACCGTTCGCCAGTGATGCCCTGCTCGACAGCGTGCGCCGCGCGTTGGCTTTGCGCCGCCTGGTGCTGGATAACCGCAGCCTGCGCCTGGCCCTCAGTGATCGCCAGCAACTGAGCACGCGCCTGGTCGGGCATTCGCCGCAGATGCTGCGCTTGCGCGAGCAGATCGGCGCCCTGGCGGCAACCCGCGCCGATGTGTTGATCCTCGGCGAAACCGGCGCCGGCAAAGAAGTGGTGGCCCGCGCCCTGCATGACCTGTCGAGCCGCCGCAGTGGGCCTTTTGTGGCGATAAACGCCGGTGCCCTGGCAGAATCGGTGGTCGAAAGCGAACTGTTCGGCCATGAGCCGGGCGCCTTTACCGGCGCGCAGAAACGCCGCATCGGCAAGTTCGAGTTCGCCAATGGCGGCACGCTGTTCCTCGATGAAATCGAAAGCATGAGCCTGGATGTGCAGGTCAAATTGCTGCGTTTGTTGCAGGAGCGAGTGGTCGAGCGTCTGGGTGGCAATCAGCTGATCCCGCTGGATATCCGCATCATCGCCGCCACCAAGGAAGACCTGCGCCAGTCCGCCGACCAGGGACGCTTCAGGGCCGACTTGTACTACCGTCTCAACGTCGCGCCGCTGCGCATTCCGCCACTGCGCGAGCGGGGTGAAGACGCACTGATGTTGTTCCAGCATTTTGCCGACGAAGCCAGCAGTCGCCACGGCCTGCCGTTGCACGAGCTGCAACCGGGCCAACGTGCCCTGCTGTTGCGCCACAGCTGGCCGGGCAATGTGCGCGAACTGCAAAATGCAGCCGAGCGCTTTGCCCTTGGGCTCGAACTGGCACTGGACGCCACGGCGGACAACCCCGCCGCGGGCGTGCTGACGTCAACCTCTGGCGGTTTGAGCGATCAGGTCGAGCAGTTCGAAAAAAGCCTGATCGCCGCCGAGCTGACCCGCCCCCACAGCTCGGTGCGCAGCCTCGCCGAAGCCCTGGGCATCCCGCGCAAAACCCTGCACGACAAACTGCGCAAGCACGGCCTGAACTTCGCCGACAGCGCCAGCCACAGCGCCGACGACGAATGACCCGCCAAGAGACCGCCATGAACCGCGACAGCCGCTACCTGGAATCGATCCTTCACCACGACATCCCCCTCACCCGGGAAATGGGCCTCAAGGTGCTCGGCTGGCAACACAGCCAACTGCAGCTGCACCTGCCCTTACAGGCCAATATCAACCACAAGAGCACCATGTTTGGCGGCAGCCTCTATTGCGGCGCCGTATTGGCGGGTTGGGGTTGGCTACACCTGAAACTGCGCGAAGAAGGTGTCGAAGACGGGCATATCGTGATTCAGGAAGGACAGATCAGTTATCCACTGCCTGTGACTCAGGATGCGATCGCTATTTGCGCGGCGCCGGAAGACAAGGTGTGGAAGCGCTTTGTGGCGACATACAAACGCTATGGCCGGGCGCGGTTGGCGTTGGAGACGTGGATTGTGAATGAGGGCAGTGAAGAACGAGCAGTCAACTTTACTGGCCAATACGTCCTGCACCGCTAACCGTCACAACACAAAACCAACTGTGGGAGCTGGCTTGCCTGCGATAGCGGTCTTACAGTCACCTCATTAGTGACTGATCTACCGCTATCGCAGGCAAGCCAGCTCCCACATTTTGACCTGTTGTGGCCTCAAGAACGGGCCAGGGTCAGCAGGCGCTCGCGCCACGCTGCCTTGGCCGGCAACGCCAGAAAGAACGGGTTTAACAACGAAGCCCGCGCCGGATAGCTGAACGGCGCGCCACTCAACTCCAACACTTCACCCCCCGCCCCTTCCAGCACACCCTGGGCTGCGGCAGTGTCCCACTGCGACGTCGGCGCCAGACGCGGGTAGCAATCGGCACTGCCTTCGGCCAACAGGCAGAACTTCAGCGAGCTGCCAATATTCGCCAATTTCAGCTCACCCAAACCTTCGCTCAAGCCACTGAGCAAGCGTTCCTGTTCCGGGCTGCTATGGCGGCGGCTGGCAACCACGGTAAACGCCTCGCCGGCCGCTGGGGTCTGGCGTACCTGGATCTGCTTGGGCGCCTCACTCACGTCCGAGCGCCACGCGCCCAGGCCCGCGCCACCGAAGTAGCAACGGCCACTGGTGGGCATCGACACCACGCCAAACACCACGCGGCCTTGCTCGATCAACGCAATGTTGACGGTAAATTCTTCGCTGCCGGAAATAAACTCCTTGGTGCCATCCAGCGGGTCCACCAACCACCAGCGCTGCCAGCCGGCACGCACGTTCTGGTCGATATCGGCGTCTTCTTCGGACAGCACCGGGATGCTCGGGTCCAGAGCGGTAAGGCCCGCCAGGATCAGATGGTGAGCCGCCAGGTCGGCCGCCGTCACCGGTGAATCATCCGCCTTGGCGGTGACCGCTACGTCCGCACGCCAATACGGCAGGATGACTTCACCTGCCTGGCGTGCCAGCTCGATCACAGGGGCAATAAACGGATGGCCTAAAAACAGTTCGCTCATGCGACAAAAGCTCCACGCTGGGTCAACAGGTCTCGTACCAAATACAGGGCCGCCAATGCACGGCCTTCACTGAACTGCTCGTTTTGCGCCAGCATCGACAGCTCGCGCAGGTTGACGCGCTCCACACGCATGGGCTCAGGTTCATCGCCTTCCAGGCGCTCTTCATACAGCTCGGTGGCCAGCACCACCTGGATTTTCTGGCTCATATAGCCAGGCGACAAGGACAGTTCGGTAATGTGCTCCAACTGGCGCGCGCCATAACCGGCCTCCTCCTTGAGCTCGCGGTTGGCCGCCGCCAGTACGTCCTCGCCGGGTTCGATCAGGCCCTTGGGCAACGACAATTCATATTCGTCGGTACCGCCGCAGTACTCTTCCACCAGCAACGCGTGGTCGGCATCGATCATCGCCACGATCATCACCGCGCCGTAACCGGCACCGCGGCCTACCAGGCGCTCGTAGGTCCGTTCTACGCCATTGGAAAAGCGCAATTGCACTTCCTCCACGCGGAACAAACGGCTACTGGCGACTATTTCGCGGGCGAGGACGGTGGGTTTCTGGCGCATAAGCGGCTCCTTGGCGTGATCGGGTTACTATACCGTGGCTTTTCCGATTGTCTGTGTCGGATATCTTTACTTACATGAGAACGCCCCATGCCCTCTTTGCCCTGGCACGCCATCGACACCGTCCTGCTGGACATGGACGGCACCTTGCTCGACCTGCACTTCGACAACCACTTCTGGATGGAGCACCTGCCCCAGCGCTACGCGCAACTGCACGGCGTGAGCCGGGCCATGGCCGACATGGAGTTGCAGCCGCTGTTCGAGCGTAACGCCGGACAGTTGCAATGGTATTGCCTGGATTTCTGGAGTGCCGAGCTGAACATTCCGGTGCGCGAACTCAAACTGGAAACCGCCCACCTGATCGCCCTGCGCCCGGACGCGGACACCTTTCTGGCGGCAATCAAACAGGCCGGCAAGCGTGTGATTTTGATCACCAACGCCCATCGTGATTCGCTGTCATTGAAGTTGGAGCGCATTGAACTGGCGCCGTATTTCGAGCGGTTGATCAGTTCCCACGACTACGGTTTCGCCAAGGAACACCGGCAATTCTGGGATGCGTTGCAAGCCGACATCCAGTTCGACCCGTCCCGCAGCCTGTTTATTGATGACACCTTGCCGATCCTGCGCAGTGCGCGCGAGTTTGGCGTGGGGCATTTGCTGGCGGTCAAAGAGCCGGACAGTAAGAAAGGGCCAAAGGACACAGGGGAGTTTGCGGCAGTCGATGATTACCGAGATCTGATTGCCGGGCTCTAATGTAAATGTGGGAATGTGAATGTGGGAGCTGGCCAGTGTGGGAGCTGGCTTGCCTGCGATTGCATCACCGCGGTGTGACTGACACACCGCGCTGCCTGCATCGCGGGCAAGCCCGGCTCCCACACAAAGCTGCTCCCACAGTTAGCTCTGTGTGTTACTCAGGAATACGCAGTACTTGCCCTGGGTAAATTTTGTCCGGGTGCGACAACAACGGCTTGTTGGCCTCAAAGATTTTTTGGTATTTGTTGGCATCGCCATATTCGCGCTTGGAAATAGCGCTGAGCGTGTCACCTTTTGCAACGGTGACAAAACGGGCGGCTGCCGCGGCCGGGCCAGTCACGGTGATCTGGTCATCCACACTGCCAACACCGGCGATATTGCCCGCAGCCAGGATGATTTTCTCTTTCTCTTCCTGAGTGGCAACTTCACCTTTAACGGTGACTTTGTCGCCCTCAACGGTTGCGGTGATGTTCGGATTTCCGAGCCCTACCTTGCTGATGTGATCCTTCAGCTCATCGCTCGCATTGGCGTTACCCGGCGTCAACAGGTCAATCAACTTCTCGCCTGCTTCCTTAACAAAGCTAAAAATACTCATGGTGCGCTCTCCTTGGGGTTTAAGTTCCAGATGCCCAAGACTAGACCAGTCCTGCAGTCTTGGGTTCCAGGCACGCCAAAGACCCAAACACGCTAGCCTGCGCGCTGGCAGGAATAAGCCCGCAACACGCGCCTTGATCGACGCCATCTATCAATAGATCAGTACAGCCGATTAGACGCGACCCTTTGTCGCGCCTAGTCTAAACATTGATCATTCCCTCGGTGGTACTGCCCCATGAACGCCAAGCGCCCAGTCTGCGCGGCGCCTGCCCTCGAAACGCCAGCGCCAGCCGCCAGCCAGAGCTACCAGTTTTGCAATCTGGAACACACGGAAGTAGCCAGCACTGCATTGGCCGAAGAAGTGGCGTTGGCGATTGCCTACAACGACATCAGCCAGGCGGTGATGCTGGTGACGCCCACCGACCTGGAAGACTTTATCGTCGGCTTCAGCATCGGCAGCGGCATTATCGCCGACGTTAGCGATATTTATGATCTAAAACTCAGCGGCACGGGCTCTGCCCAATACGCTCACGTACAGATTTCCAGCCGCGCCTTCTGGAACCTCAAGCAGCAACGCCGCCAGTTGGCCGGCACCAGCGGCTGCGGCCTGTGCGGCGTAGAGGCCGTAGAACAAGCCTTGCCGGACCTGCAAGTGCTGCCCGGTGCGCCCTTGCCGCCCGCCGAATGGCTCGACGGCCTGCGCCAACGCATCAGCGCGTTTCAGCCCCTGGGCCAGTACAGCGGCGCGGTGCATGCGGCGATCTTTATGAATAACCAGGGCGAGTTGCTGATGGGCCGCGAAGACATCGGCCGACATAACGCCCTGGATAAATTGATCGGCGCGCTGATCCGCCAAAAAATTCCGACCGACGGCGGCCTGGCCATTGTCACCAGCCGCTGCAGCCTCGAATTGATCCAGAAAGTCTTGCGCGCAGGCATCCAGACCCTGGTCAGCCTGTCGTCGCCCACCGGCCTGGCCCTGCAATGGGCGCGCCGGCACAACCTCAATCTCATCCACCTGCCGCAGAAAAGTGCGCCGCGGGTCTACAGCCCTGCGATGGAGAACCAGCCATGAGCCTGCATCACCAAGCCGACCAAACCCCGACTCCGCGCTACAAGCCTTACAAAGGCCCGGCCGGCGGCTGGGGTGCACTGATCAGCGTGGCGCAGGCCTGGCTGACCAGCGACAACGCCATGAAAAACCTGCGCATGATGCTCAAGACCAACCAGAACGGCGGTTTCGACTGCCCTGGCTGCGCCTGGGGCGACTCGCCGGAAAGCGGCATGGTCAAGTTCTGCGAGAACGGCGCCAAGGCGGTCAACTGGGAAGCCACCAAGCGCCGTGTGGACGCGGCCTTCTTCGCCAAGCACAGCGTGACTGCACTGCTGGAGCAGAGTGACTACTGGCTGGAATACCAGGGCCGCCTGACCGAGCCGATGCGCTACGACGCCGAGACCGATCGCTATAAAGCCATCAGCTGGGATGCCGCCTTTGACCTGATCGGCAAGCACCTCAACGCCCTGCCAAGCCCGGACATGGCCGAGTTCTACACCTCGGGCCGGGCCAGCAACGAAGCGGCGTACCTGTACCAGCTGTTTGTGCGTGCCTACGGCACCAACAATTTCCCGGACTGCTCGAACATGTGCCACGAAGCCAGCGGCGTCGCCCTGGCGCAAAGCGTGGGCGTAGGCAAAGGCACCGTGACCTTTGATGACTTCGAACATGCCGATGCGATTTTCGTCTGGGGCCAGAACCCCGGCACCAACCACCCGCGCATGCTTGAGCCGCTGCGCGAAGCGGTAAAACGTGGCGCCCAGGTGGTGTGCATCAACCCGCTCAAAGAGCGTGGCCTGGAACGCTTCCAGCACCCGCAACACCCGCTGGAAATGCTCACCAACGGCGACAAACCGACCAACACCGCGTACTTCCGCCCGGCACTGGGTGGCGACATGGCCATCCTGCGCGGCATGGCCAAGTTCCTGCTGCTGTGGGAACGCCAGGCCCAGGCCGAAGGCAAAGAGGCGGTGTTCGACCACGACTTCCTCAATGAACACAGCGTCAACGTGCTGGAGTACCTGGGCCAGATCGACGACACCCCATGGGATGAAATCGTCGCGCAGTCCGGCCTCACCCTGGTCGAGATCGAGCAAGCGGCGCGCATGTACGCCAAAGGCAAAAACGTGATCATGTGCTGGGCGATGGGCATTACCCAGCATCGCCATTCGGTGCCGACCATCCAGGAAATCGCCAACCTGATGCTGCTGCGCGGCAACATCGGCCGTCCAGGCGCCGGGCTGTGCCCGGTGCGCGGCCACAGTAACGTGCAGGGCGACCGCACCATGGGCATCAACGAACGCCCGCCGGTGGCGTTTTTGGATTCGCTGGAGCGCCGCTTCCAGTTCCAGGTGCCGCGTACCAATGGCCACAACGTGGTCGAAGCGATCCACGCCATGCTCGAAGGCCGTTCCAAGGTGTTTATCGGCCTGGGCGGCAACTTCGCCCAAGCCACGCCAGACAGCCCGCGCACCTTTGAAGCCCTGCGCAGCTGCGACCTGACCGTGCAGATCAGCACCAAGCTCAACCGCAGCCACCTGATGCACGGCAAAGACGCGCTGATCCTGCCGTGCCTGGGCCGTACCGACATCGATATCCAGGCCGACGGCCCGCAAGCCGTGACAGTGGAAGACTCGTTCAGCATGGTGCACGGCTCCAATGGCCAGCTGCAGCCGCTGTCGAAGCTGATGAAGTCCGAGCCGGCGATTCTGGCCGGGATTGCCGCCGCCACGTTGGGCAGCAAGCCGGTGGACTGGAACTGGCTGGTGGCCGACTACGGGCGCATCCGCGACTTGATCGCCGATACCATCCCAGGCTTCAAGGACTTCAACGAACGCATCAAACACCCAGGCGGTTTCTACCTGGGCAACTCCGCCGGCGCACGCCGCTGGAACACGCCGTCGGGCCGCGCCAATTTCCGTCCGAACGTGCTGCCCAAAGACCTGATCCACGAACGCACCCACGCCACAGGGCGGGTGCCGGACCTGATCATGCAATCGATGCGTTCCCACGATCAGTACAACACCACCATTTATGGCCTGGACGACCGCTACCGTGGGGTCAAAGGCCAGCGTGACGTGCTGTTCGTCAACGAAGCCGACATCATCCGCCTGGGCTTCAAGCCGGGTCAGAAGGCTGACATTGTGTCGCTGTGGGAAGATGGCCGCGAGCGCCGCGTGAAGGGCTTTACCTTGCTGGCGTTTGATATTCCGGCGGGCCAGGCGGCGGCGTACTACCCGGAAGTGAACCCGCTGGTGCCGCTGGAAAGCACCGGGGATGGCAGCCATACGCCGACGTCGAAGTTCGTCGCGATTTGCCTGGAAGCGGCGAGCGACAGTGGCTTGATCATGGCCCGTTCAGCCTAAGCAGAGCCCATCGTGGCGAGGGCGCTTGCTCCCGCTCGGGTGCGTAGCGCCCGTAATAATGTTGGGGTCGCTGCGCAACCCAGCGCGAGCTTGCTCCCTCGCCACAAGAGAACAATGCCGGCAGTTTTACTCAGGCACAAAAAAAGCCGCTTTTGCATAAAAGCGGCCCTTCCGAAGTAGCTAAAGACTCACAAAATAGACTTAAGTTCCCTATACAAAACAGCAACTTAGCGAATTGTATACAACCTCTACCGCCGGTCGGTTTTCGATTGTCAGCGCCTCGATACAACCTCAGGATCGCGCCGTCATCCTCTTGAGGTCTCTCTATGAAGTTCTCCTCGATTCTCTTGTTGTCCCTTGGCCTGGTCAGTGGCGCAGCCATGGCCGGTGGCACCACCGAAGCCGGTGTGGGCGGCGCATTGGGCGGGGTTCTAGGTTCGGTTGTCGGCCAGCAGTTGGGCGGCAACACAGGTTCCACCATCGGCGCAGCCCTGGGTGGCGCAGGCGGCAGTGCGGTGGGTGCCGATAGACGCAGCCGTGGCGAAGCCGCCATTGGTGGCGCACTGGGCGCAGCCGGCGGCAACGTCGTGGGCCGCAGCATGGGCGGCAGCACCGGCGCACTGGTCGGCTCAGCAGCCGGCGGTGGTGCAGGTGGCGCGCTGGGCAACTACATGGGCAACAAGAGCGATGACGACGACCGCCGCTACCGCGGGCGTGACAACCGTCGTTACGATCGAGATGACCACCGTGGACGCGGGCATGCCTATGGGCATCGCAAGAACAAGCATCACTACCGTCATCGGTAAGTTCTAAAGAACACAGCTGGCCCCCTGTGGGAGCTGGCTTGTCGGGTCGCCGCATCGCTGCGATAGCGGTGGGTCAGGGTTAGATGTGCGTCCTGACCCACCGCTATCGCAGGCAAGCCAGCTCCCACATTTGATTTTCATTGCATGAAAAAGGGCCTCAAACCACCAACCGCTCCAACGCCTCGCGCAACTTCCCCGCAATCGCCACCGGCTGGTTCGACGCCCGATCCACAAACACATGCACAAAGCGCCCCGCCGCACAGGCTTCAACCTCGCCGGCCTTGAACACCGCCAACTCATATTGCACCGAGCTGTTACCGAGTTTGCCCACGCGCAGGCCGATGTCGAGGCGATCCGGAAACGCGATCGAGGCGAAATAATCGCACGCCGAACTCACCACAAACCCCACCACCTCACCGTCATGAATATCCAGCCGACCTTCTTCAATCAGGTAGGTATTCACCGCCGTGTCGAAAAAGCTGTAGTAGGTGACGTTGTTCACATGGCCATACACATCGTTGTCGTGCCAACGCGTGATGATCGGCTGGAAGTGACGGTAATCGGCGCGTTGCGGCATTGAGTCAGGCATGGGCGGTTCTCTGGAAAGTGGGTTTACAAGTCATTCAGGTGGGCTTGCGCCCACTCACGCACCTCGGCGTAAGGGTAATCCTCCAGCGCCGCAAACCCCGGTATGGCCCGCGCCTTCAGCTTGGTAAACAGCGGCACGCTGATACCGCCGAGAAACCGCGTCAGCCGTTCCGCTTCTGGCAGGTTCATGGTGTGCTCATGATGCCTGTGGATAAAATCACCGCACAGCTCCATGAAGTTTTTATCCACAAGTGGCGGCAAACTCGGCGGCGGCGGCAAATGTGCGACATGGCCGTGGCAAACCGAACAATGCCCGCAGCGTTGAGGGGCATTTTCATCGCCAAAGTACTTGGCCAGGCGCTGCCCCAGGCAATGCTCGGTAGCAAAAAGCTCAAGCATGGCGTGGATCCGTGCCACTTCCGTCACTTCATGGTGCTTGAAGCCTGTGTATAACTCGGCGCTCAGCACCCGCGGATCAAAGTCGGTATCGAGCAGGCTGTAGACCTCGGTCATCTGCTTGCTTTCCAGCTCGATCAGACCCTGCTCCTGGAAGTAATCCAGCGCCTTCACCACACGGCTGCGCTCGGCATTGTGCTGTTGGTACAGCGCATCGAAATCCACCGTCGCCCAGGTTTTGGCGCGTTTACACACCTGGATGATCGCCGCGACAAACTGCTGCCGCTCGCCGGAAAACCGCGCCAGCAACGCCTCGGGTTCGATCAGGTATTTGAAGCGGTATTCGGCGTAAAACGCATAGCGCGGTGCGATCACACCCTTGAGTTCCAACTGCACCAGCAGCGTCTTGAGCGGCAGCTCGCGGATGTTGCTGTGGTCCGACAGCGACCTCAGCAGGAACTCCCACTGGCCTTCGCTTCGCGCCGCTTGCAACTCCTCCAGTACACGGCGAATGCCCTCCTGCTCCGGTGTGTCGCCATACACAAAATTTTCCAGCACATTGAGGCTGTCACGGTTGGCCAGCACCAGGCAGTCGGACGGCTGCCCGTCACGCCCGGCGCGGCCGATTTCCTGGCTGTAGTTCTCGATAGACTTGGGCAGGTCGAAGTGCACCACGTTGCGAATATCACTCTTGTCGATGCCCATGCCGAACGCGATGGTGGCAACAATGCAATTGGAGCGCCCGCCCATGAAACGCTGTTGGATACCTTCGCGTTTATCGTGGGGCAACCCGGCGTGATACGCCTCGGCCTGGATGCCATTGCGGTTCAGGTGTTCGGCAATCTGCTCGGCGGTTTTTTGCAACGTGACGTAAACGATGCTCGGCTGATTGGCCCGCGCGCTCATCCACTCGACCAAGCGCCGGCGTTTGTCGTGGCCGCTCACCGGCTCTACCAACAAGTTGAGATTGGGCCGGTAGAAGCCCGTGGTGATCACATCATCCGGCGCAATGGCGAACTTGGCCTGCATGTCGGCAATCACCTTGGGCGTGGCTGTAGCCGTCAGCAGCAACGCTTGTGGGATATTGAACTGGCGCTGGTAGTCCGGCAGCTTCAGATAGTCCGGGCGGAAGTTGTGGCCCCATTCGGAAATACAGTGCGCCTCATCCACCACCAACAAGGAAATCTGCACGCTTTGCAGGAAGTTACGGAAGCGCTCGTTCTTTAAGCGCTCCACGGAAATCATCAAAATCTTCAACTCACCCGAACGCGCGCGGGCCATCACCTCATTGGCATCTTCACGGCTCTGCGCCGAATCGATACTGCCAGCACAAATGCCATGGCGTTGCAGGAAACCCAACTGGTCCTGCATCAGCGCCAACAGCGGCGACACCACCAGCGTCAGGTGCGGCAACAGCACCGCCGACAGCTGATAACACAAAGACTTGCCCGAGCCGGTGGGGAAAATAGCCGCAGCCGAACGACCGGCCAGCACCGCGCTGATCGCGGCCTCCTGGCCCAAACGAAACTGTGGGTAACCAAAGACCTGTTGGAGGGTGTTGTGCATAAGCTGTCACTCCGTTGACCGCTGAACGAGTCAAAAACATAGACCAGCGATCGGTAAACGGTCGGGGATAAACGCTACAAACTGATACAGAGAAAACCAGCAAGACCGCGCAAAAATGCAGACAGTAGCACGCTTGATTACAAGCCCCGACAAGGAGTCGTGAATGTCTCGCATGCCACCGTTTTCTTTGCTCCTCGCAATGCCCTTTCTGCTGATGGGCTGTGCAACGCCGCCGAAACCCACCTCCGAGCAACTGGCCGTGCATGCCTTTGAAACGCCCGAATACTTCGCCGCAAATGCACTGCCCATCGTCAAGGCATCCACCCTCTATGCGCGTGGCGGCACTGGCCAAGGCGTGAAAGTGGCGCTGATAGACTCAGGCCTCAACAGTGAATTACCTGAGTTCCAAGGGCGCTTGGCCGACATCGGTTACGACTTTGTTCGCCAACAGCCTGGCACTGTCGACATCAAGTGCCACGGCACGCAAATGGCCGGTATTCTCGCCGCCAACAAGAACGCTCAAGGCATGCACGGGATCGCCTTCAACGCCCAGTTAATCCCCATGCGCTTCGGCGACGATAAGGAGCCGTTTTATTTCGACAGCGAAATTGCCCAGGGCTGGCGCCTGGCACATGCCCAAGGCGCACGCTTTTTCAGTAACTCCTGGGCAAACCCCATTGAAGCCAACACCAATGAAGTGCCGATCTATGAACGCCTGATGGGCGACTCACTGGAGGCGGCCAAACACCTGGTGGCTGAAGGCGCGGTCTTTGTGTTCTCCACCGGCAACGAGGTCAAACGCGAGCCTCTTGCCGAACCCGGCCTGCCTGCCTTGGTGCCGGAACTGGAAAAAGGTTGGATCGCCGTCATGGCCCTCAAAAATGATGGTAGCGCGATCAACCTCAAGTCCAACTACTGCGGGCTTGCCGCGCGCTGGTGCATTGCCGTACCGGGTGGCGATGGTGGTGCGGGCCTGCTGACGACACAGAAAGATGGCAGCTATGGGCCGACTGCTGGAACTTCCCCGGCCGCCGCGTTGGTCAGCGGCGCCCTGGCGGCATTGCAGAGCCGCTTTCCCGAAATGACCCCGCAGCAGGTTCGCGAACGCTTGCTCAGCACCGCCAATCGGACGGGCATCTATGCCAACAGCGAAGCCTACGGACGCGGGTTGATGGACCTGGATGCGGCTTCGCGTCTGTAGGCTTGGCGATGGCCGTCCCATGAAGCCGTTCTGACTGATCGTTCCTCACGCTCTGCGTGGGAATGCCGCCCGGGACGCTCCGCGTCCCACCTCCGCGCACGGCTTTAAGCTTAGGCATTGGTGACGCAGAGCGTCACGGGAGGCATTCCCACGCAGGAGCGTGGGAACGATCTAACAACGCCCTATATCTGCTGGTGCAGGATGGTTGTGATCTGCTGGAAGCAGCGCAGCACGTTCAACTGCAACCGGCAGTCGACACGCAGCCCCAACCAAGCCAGCCACTGAGCTAAACCTGTGGGAGCCGGGCTTGCCCGCGATGGCGGTGTGTCAGGCAATATTTCCCTGCCTGACACACCGCCATCGCGGGCAAGCCCGGCTCCCACATTGGCTGGGTGTTGCCAAAAAAATCACTGTCAAATCGCAAATGCCGGAAAGCTTTGTGGGAAGCAGACAAACCCCGTGTAGTCCTCTTCCCAAACTGCTTAAAACAGCTATCTCACCCTCTACATAACCTCCCTTCATATGACCGAAACTGGTGACCTCTCAACTGTCCCGGCAAAAACCCGTGAATATCGAAAGGACTCAATACATCGGCCATTACGGCGTCACCTTCACGGTGATTCGCCTTACCGTTTTACCCACCCACAAGCACGCTTTGACAAACCTCTGCTTGCTGGAAGCTGGTACTTCGGCAAACGAAGTGCGCTATCGACTGGTGGATCTCTACGAAAAGATGTTCGCCCGAGATTTGCCTTGCAAGATGACAGTCGCGATCTCCAAGCCACTGACCCGACAACAAGCTGAACTGCTTAACGAACGCGGGACCATCGTCACCTTGCTACTGGCTGGGGCCTTCAGCGTTCCCCTTCACCCGCTTTCGAAACCTGTAGCACGCGTTGTCGGCGTCACAGTGGGTCTATTCACCAAAAACATCATTCGCAGTTATCACGCAGGTGATGTGATCGTCGGAAGTGAAGCTCAGGTAGACGGAGGAATAGGTCCTCAGCGCTCAATGTCTGCAATGGTCATTCAATTTCAGGGAGGAGGGAGACGTTGATGGAATACGTCCAATGGATCATTTTTATCGTGGTGAGCGTTGTCCTGGACAACAAAATGAGGTCCAAAAACCTTAGAAAATATGTCGGTTTATTACTGTTCGCTGTGGGCCTGATCTGCGCAATATGGCTCCCTTACTGGGCACAGGAAGTTCGACTCCCAAGCCTGCCTATAGGTGCGTTGCTATTAGGCTCGGGCCTATATCTGGATCGGCACCGTTATAGCCGAATCAGGTCCTCTCACCCATTGCTCGTCGCCCCCACACTTAACCTGGCAGCCGACTTTCCCGACGACCCCGTCATGCGTCACCTCCTGCAGCTCGTGAATGAAGACGTGGGCCTGCCCAAACATCAAGCTCTCAGCCTCAGCACTTCAATAAATCATGATCTCGGATGCAGCAGCTCTGAGGCTAGAAAATTGATGGCCGCACTGAAGCAAGATTTCGGCATGACGTTCGGAGACTACAGGAGCAATCGCTATTTCAAGCGTCGAGGCTTTGACATGTATTTGAGACATGTGGACAGAGGCAGCAAAGGCAAAATCCCGCTCACCATCGACATGCTCTACCAGGCCGTCAAAGCCAAACGCTGGAACACACGGGCACTCGAAGCAAGGAGATTTCAAGAGTCATGAATATCGTCCTGCAAATAGCCTGTTTCTTTGGTTTTTACCTTTTACTGCATTACCAGATCACTGACTCTATTCTGAGAAAACGCCTTGCAATCACGTGCCTCGTAACCGGCCTGGCATTGACGTTCTTATTACCCTACATGGCAGTAATCCTTAGAATGCCCTTGCTCCCTATCTTCGTATTCTTGATAGGCTTGGCACTCTTCATCACCCGAAACAAATTCCGTCGCCAACGCAATCCTCCCCCCCACCCACTCCTGCGTGCCCCCACCATGAACCTGGCCCCCAACTTCCCCGAAGACCCCGTGATGCAGCAGCTTCTGCAACTGTTGCACGAAGAAATCGGCCTGCCGAAGCACAAGACCCTGCGCCTCGAAACCTCGATCAACCTCGAGCTCGGCTGCGACGGCGCCGAGGCCAAGCAATTGATGGAAGCGATGGAGCAAGAGTTTGCCCTCGACTTGGGCGACTACGATGCTTATCGTTACTTCAAACCGCCGGTGTTCGATGTGTTCCTCAAGCGCCGCGCCAAGGGCCGGGGCGATAAGGTGCCGCTGACCATCGGCATGCTCTACCTGGCGATCAAGACCCATAGTTGGGATACGCAAACCCTGGAAAACTTGAGCTGATCCCAAGACCACCGAATACCGGTGTGGGAGCTGGCTTGCCTGCGATGGCATCACCTCGGTATTACTGACAGACCGAGTCGCCTGAATCGCGGCGGTGCGACGATTCGACAAGCCCGGCTCCCACACTGAAGTTGCTGACACAACGACAAGGACCTTACATGGACGTAATAATGGGCCTGCTGGCCGCCCTGCTCTGGGGCGGCACGGACTTTCTCGTGGGCCTCAACGCCCGAGCCGTCGGCGTTAAACGCGCGGTGTATTTCGGCCAAGCCCTCGGCTTTTTGATCATGACCCTGTTGCTGGTGATCTTCCCGGCCTTCCTGTTCAAATCTCTGAATGCCCCATTGAGCGTCTGGCTCCTGGGCATCACCGCCGCCCTGCTCACCGTCTCCGGCGCGCTGGCGCTGTCCAAGGCCTTCGCCCTGGGCAAAGCCGCCATCGTTGCGCCTTTGGTAACGTCTTACGGCGTAGTCACCACCCTGCTGTCCTGGGCCAGTGGCGAACACATCAACCTGATCCAACTCGGCTGCATCGGCCTGTGCGTAATTGGTGTGATCCTATCCAGCATCCACAAGGACAACGGCACGCCCCACAACAACCCGCGCCAGTCCATCGCCTACGCCATGCTCGCGGCCTTGCTGTATGGCACCAGCTTCTGGCTGCAGGGCCGCTACACATTGCCCGCGCTGGGGCCGATCACCATGTTATGGCTGGGTTACCTGGTGGGCCTGTGCGTGCTGGTGGTGATGGTGCTGAAGATCAAGGACGGCCTGAAGATCCCGCCGTTGAAAAACTGCGCAACCTTGACCGGTGCGAGCCTGATGAACCTCGGCGGGTTCTCGGCGTTTTCCTGGGGCGCGATGACGGGCTCGGTTTCGGTGGTGACGGTGATCAGTACATTGTCCGGTGGGATTGCGGCGATTCTGGGGTATGTGTTTTTCAAGGAGCGGTTGTCGGCGGTGCAGGTGCTGGGCGTTGCATTAGTGCTGGTCGGCGCCGTGGTTTTGCATATCGCCATCTAACCTGTCGCCCACAAAAAAGCCGCCCCGAAGGGCGGCTTTTTCACAACAACCGAACCTTACAACTTAGGCCCGGCCGCCTTGATCGCATCGCTCACTTCAAACTTCTTGAAGTTCTCGATGAACAGACCCGCCAGCGCTTTCGCCGCTTCGTCGTAGGCAGCCTTGTCAGCCCAGGTGTTACGTGGGTTCAACAAGCCGGTATCAACGCCCGGTACGGCCAAAGGCACGTCGAGGTTGATGGTGTCGAGGTGCTCGGTTTCTGCACCGATCAACGCGCCGCTCTGGATCGCCGCGATCACGCCGCGAGTGGTCGGGATGTTGAATCGCTTGCCGACGCCGTAGCCGCCGCCGGTCCAGCCGGTGTTGACCAGGTAAACCTTGGAGCCGAAGCCGCGCACACGCTTGATCAGCAGTTCTGCGTATTCACCGGCTGGGCGTGGGAAGAACGGCGCGCCGAAGCAGGTGGAGAAGGTCGACTTGATGCCGCTGCCCGAACCCATTTCGGTCGAGCCCACCAAAGCGGTGTAGCCGGACAGGAAGTGGTAGGCCGCTTGTTCTTCGCTGAGGATCGAGACGGGCGGCAGTACGCCGGTCAGGTCACAGGTCAGGAAGATCACAGCGTTTGGCTCGCCGCCCAGGTTCTTCTCGGAACGCTTGGCAACGTGCTCCAGCGGGTAGGCGGCGCGGCTATTCTGGGTCAGGCTGACGTTGGTGTAGTCGGCGTGCTTGGCATCGTCGATCACCACGTTTTCGAGCACGGTGCCGTGCTTGATGGCTTTCCAGATTACCGGCTCGTTCTTCTCGGAGAGGTCGATGCACTTGGCATAGCAACCACCTTCGATGTTGAACACCACGCCTTCGCCCCAGCCGTGTTCGTCGTCACCGATCAGGTAACGGCTTTCGTCAGCCGACAGGGTGGTTTTACCGGTGCCCGACAGACCGAAGAACAGAGTCACGTCGCCGGCTTCGCCGATGTTGGCGGCGCAGTGCATTGGCAGCACGTCGGCGGCCGGCAGCAGGAAGTTCTGCACCGAGAACATGGCTTTTTTCATTTCACCGGCGTAACGCATGCCGGCGATCAGCACTTTTTTCTGGGCGAAATTGAGGATCACGCAACCGTCGGAGTTGGTGCCGTCACGCTCTGGCACGCATTCGAAGTTGGCGACGTTAAGCACTTGCCACTCATCACGGCCGGCTGGGTTGTACTGGGCCGGGTTGATGAACAGGCAACGACCGAACAGGTTCTGCCAGGCAGTCTGGGTGGTCATTTTCACGGCCAGGTAGTGGTCTTCTGCAGCCCCTACGTGAACATGGGAAACGAAATGCTCTTGCGCGTTGTTGAATGCCTCGACGCGAGCCCACAGGGCGTCGAACTTGTCGGCCGGGAACTTGCGGTTGATCGGGCCCCAGGCGATTGCGTCCTGGGTGGAAGGCTCTTCAACGATGAAACGGTCAACCGGCGAACGACCGGTGCGGTGACCGGTTTCTACGACCAGCGCGCCAGTATCGGCAAGCACGCCTTCACCGCGCTGCAGGGCTTCTTTGACCAGATCGTCAACACTCAGATCGGTGTATACGGCGTTATTGGCTTGCGTCATGAGGTTCCCCGTCGGCCTATGGCCGAGTGCTCCAAACGTTTTGTAGTAGAAAGTTGCGCACTACTACCGCGAAAAAAGTGGGCCGGATTATGCCAGAAAAGCCCAAAAAGAGTAGGGCCCTCCCGTCAGAACTGCGCTAATCCGGCGTTTGTCAGGTGATTTACCTGTGCTTAAACGTTTTAGTGGCGGGTGTCGGAGGGTGTGTCGATGCCTGCGCCGGCGAATAATTGGGCTACATCGGCCGCATCGAACAGGTAGCGCTGGTTACAGAACTGGCAGTCGATCTCGATATTGCCGCCATGTTCCACCACCAGATCCTGCGCATCTTCCAGGCCCAAGCTGACCAAGGCATTGGCCGAACGCTCACGCGAGCAACTGCAACGAAAGCGCAGGCCCTGAGCGTCGAACAGGCGCACGGCCTCTTCGTGGTAAAGGCGATGCAAGATGGTTTCGTTGTCCAGGCCCAGCAGTTCTTCAGCCGTCAGGGTGCCGGCCAGGGCGGTCAGTTTGCGCCAGCTGTCGGTGCGCTCATCGTCGTCCTTGATACGGTCCGCCGGCAGTTGCTGCAGCAGCAGGCCACGGGCGCGCTTGCCGTCCGCGTTGAGCCAGAACTTGGTGCCGACTTGCTGGGACATCACGAAATAGTTGGTGAAACAGTCCGAGAGGGTTTCGCCGTCGAGGTCGACGATGCCCTGGTAACGCTGGCCTTCGGTGGGGTCGACGGTGATCGCCAGCACGCCATTGGCCATCAGGTCTGACAAGGTCGCGTCCGGGGCGATCTGGTCGGCTTCGTAACGGGCCAGGCCACGGATTTCGCGCTCGCTGGAGCACTCGATCATCAACATCGGCACCGGGCCTTCGGAACGGGCCTGCAAGATCAGCAAACCATCGAACTTCATGGTGCCTACCAGCAGCGAGGCCGCCGCCATCAGCTCACCGAGCAGTTGCGCAACCGGCTCCGGATAGGGGTGCTTGGCAAGGACTTCGGCATAGCTGCGCTCCAGCGAGACCAGTTCGCCACGGGCGTCGTTCTCATCGAAGATGAAGCGTTGGGTGAAGTCGGTATCCGGTAGATCAGTCATAGGTCTGGGTATCTGAATTGATGACAAATTGGTTACAAGGTTTATAGAATTAAACGCTTTGGCACCTTTTTGGTGCGTTTTTACAGAGCGAAGAGGGACAGTTTATGAACAATCCGGGTTTGTTCCAAGCCAGGTGGAACCTCCGGGGGTGGGCCTTTTGCAATCTAGTCGCTATCGGGCTGCTGTGTTTTTGGCTGTGGCCCACGGGACAGATGCTGTGTGTGGTTTTCGACGAATGGCTGTTTCATCTGCTTAATGACCCATTGGCAAGCAATTCGACATGGTTGCATGTGTGGGCGGTGGCCAGTTTGCGACCGTTTGATGCCGTGGTTGGGGTGATTTTGCTGGCACTGCTGATTCGCGGCGACTGGGTGTTCAAGGCCATCCAGGTGCGACAGGCATTCTTCGGTTTCCTAAGCATTCTGCTGCTGTTGCTGTTTATCCGTATGCTGTTTTCCAAGCTCACGGCGCAAATGGGCTGGCAGCACAACAGCCCGTCGATGGTGATCAGCGGCGCGATTCATATGAGCGATTATTTCCCGGGCCTGGAGAAAACCTGGGAGCTGAAGGATCGTTCCAGCCAGAGCTTCCCGGGCGATCATGCGTCGGTGCTGCTGATCTGGGGCATGTTCATGACGGTGTTTGCCCAGCGTTTCACCCAAGTAGTGGTGATCTGGGGCTTGGCATTGTTGTTCATGATGCCGCGGCTGGTGGCGGGCGCACATTGGGGCCAGGACGACTACATCGGCGGAGTGCTGCTGGCGTTGCTGGCGTTGGGGTGGGGGTATTACACGCCGTTTGCGGCGAAAGTGTCGGGGTTGCTGATACGGGTGACGGCGCCGGTTTTCGGGTTGCTGGCCAAATTGCCGGTGATCGGGCGCTTAAGTGTCATGCGCATAGCCGCTTAATGCCGCAGTCCTAATGTGGGAGCTGGCTTGCCTGCGATAGCGGTGGGTCAGTGACTGAGAAGCTGGCTGACCCACCGCTATCGCAGGCAAGCCAGCTCCCACATTGTTGATCTCCTTTTGAAGGGAGAGCCGTGTCAATCATCATTGCCACTGCCGCGAAACTTGAACAAATCACGCCGCTGCTTCTTGCTCGGCTTGCCGTCGGTGGTCATGCCGGTTGCGCCAGCCTTACGCATAGCCGCCGCATTTTCGCGCTTTGCGATGCTGGCTTCGGTTTCGGCATACAACGCCTGCGCCTCAGGCGCGCCACGACGCACGACAGACAGTGCCTGCACCACCACAGTCTTTTCGTCAAAACCTGTACGAATCTGCAGCTCGTCTCCGACGCGCGGTTCCTTGCCCGGCTTGCAGCGCTCGCCGCGATGGTGCACCTTGCCGCTCTCGATGGCCGCCTTGGCCAGGGCACGGGTTTTATAAAAACGCGCCGCCCACAACCACTTGTCCAAACGGACCTTTTCTTCCTCTTCCTGCTTTTGAGCCACTTGAATTCCTCGCTCTGAAAAATGTCGCAACTTTACCGTTGAACCCCTTCAACGCATAAATCCCAAGCCTCACCTAAGATACGCCAGACACCCGGTTTTTTGCGGGACTTTGCATTCCACCCACTGATTACCAACGCCGGAGCGATATCTGTCGCCATTTGCCGGATATTCTGCGTGAATACCGCGAATTCGGCGCCTGGCCCTTGATGAAGGTTTGGGGATTGTCACAATCCATGCGCAGTTGGACGTTACTGTCCTCGACGACTACGAAGTATTTCTGAATGACCGGTTACCCATATTGAAGACATTTGACCATTTGACCGTTGTGGGTCTGCGCGAGTGGGTGGCCCTTCCCGACCTGGGAGTGGCTGGCCTGCGCGCGAAGATCGACACCGGTGCCAGTACCTCGAGCCTGCATGCCACCGATATCGAGCCCTTTGAGCGCGACGGTGAGAAGTGGGTGCGCTTTACCGCGCATCTGGGCAGCGTGGTGCAATTGCGCCATCGTCGCTGCGAAGCGCCCCTGGTGACGATGAAAACTATCAAGAGCTCCAACGGCCATGCGCAGGTGCGGTATGTAATCAGCACCACCCTGGCACTGGGTGACCGAGTATGGCGGGTGGAATTCACCCTGGCCTGTCGCAAGGCCATGCGTTACCGCCTGTTGCTGGGCTCCAAGGCGCTGATTGACGGCCAGTTGGTGGTCAACCCCGGCGTCAAGTACGTTCAAGACAAGCCGGTGTTCCCGGTCTCTACTATTTCTGCCCCAGGTGCTGCATGAAGATTGCTGTGCTGTCGCGAAACCCGCGTCTGTATTCCACCCGCCGCCTGGTCGAGGCCGGCACCGAACGTGGCCATGAAATGGTGGTGATCGACACGTTGCGTGCCTATATGAACATTGCCAGCCACAAGCCGCAGATCCACTACCGGGGCAAACCGCTGGAAGGCTTTGATGCGGTGATCCCGCGGATCGGCGCTTCGGTGACGTTCTACGGCTGCGCGGTGTTGCGCCAGTTTGAAATGATGGGCGTGTTCCCGCTCAATGAGTCGGTAGCCATCGCCCGTTCGCGGGACAAGCTGCGCTCCCTGCAATTGCTGTCGCGCCGGGGTATCGGCCTGCCGGTGACCGGCTTTGCCCACTCCCCCGATGACATCCCCGACCTGATCGAGATGGTCAACGGCGCACCGCTGGTGATCAAGGTACTCGAAGGTACCCAGGGTATCGGCGTGGTGCTGTGTGAGACGGCGACTGCCGCCGAGTCGGTGATCGAGGCGTTCATGGGCCTCAAGCAGAACATCATGGTGCAGGAATACATCAAGGAAGCTGGCGGTGCGGATATCCGCTGCTTCGTGGTCGGCGACAAGGTGATCGCAGCCATGAAGCGCCAGGCCAAGCCGGGGGAGTTCCGCTCCAACCTGCACCGTGGCGGCAGTGCCAGCCTGATCAAGATCACCCCGGAAGAGCGCATGACCGCGCTGCGGGCCGCCAAAGTGATGGGCCTGGCAGTGGCGGGCGTGGATATCCTGCGCTCCAACCACGGCCCGCTGGTGATGGAGGTAAACTCATCACCGGGCCTGGAAGGGATCGAGACCACCACCGGCAAGGATGTGGCGGGGATCATCATTCAGCATTTGGAGAAGAATGGTGGGCCGAATATGACCCGGACCAAGGGCAAGGGGTAGAGAAGCAGCTCAAAGCCTCAAGCTATAAGCTGCAAGAAAGGGCAAAGGCCATCTGCCTTCTCTTGTAGCTTGTAGCTTGTAGCTATACCGCGTCTCTAGGCAACATCAAGCCTAGCGGCAAGCGCACCCGCGCTTCCAGGCCGCCTTCTTCGCGGTTGCGCAGCTCAACATTGCCGCCATGCATCGAAGCAATTCGCCGCACAATCGCCAGCCCCAGCCCCGTACCCTTGCCGCCCCGCGCACGGTCGCCACGGGTGAATGGGTTGAAAATACCTTCCAGCTCCGCCGGGTCGATGCCCGTACCACGGTCCATCACGCTCAACACCACATAGGGCGCCGTGCTGTCGCCGGACACATAGGCGGCCACTTCCACATCTGAACCCGCGTGATGCAAGGCGTTGCCGATCAGGTTGTTCAACAGGCGCTTCATCGATACCCGACGCAATGCAAACGGCTGGATCGGCTCCAGGCGCATGCGCACCTGTTCGCCATTCTGGTTGTAGGGCGCCACCACCTCACGCACCAGGTCCGTGAGGTCGACTTCCTCCACCACCTCATCACGGCCATCGCGGATAAACGCCAGGAACTGGTCGAGAATCGCGTCCATGTCCTCGATGTCGCGCACCATGTCATCGGTCAGGTCGTTATGGTTGCCCATCAACTCCAGGGACAGCCGCAAACGCGTGAGCGGCGTGCGCAAGTCATGGGATACGCCCGCCAGCATCAGCTCGCGTTCGCGCCCGGCCTGTTCGACATCCTCCGCCATCTGGTTGAAGGCACCGTACACCTCGGTCATCTCACTGGGCGTATCGCTGATCGGCAGGCGCACACTGCGCCCCTGCCCGAGCTGGCGGGCGGCAAACACCAGGCGTTTAAGCGGTTGGTTGAGCTGTCGGACGAAAATCCACGCGGAAGCGGTTGAAAGTAAACCGATGGCCAGGAACCAGCCCAACACGTTCCAGATTTTTTGCCCGCGCAGCGGATGGGGGTAAAGGGGCACCTTGATCCAGGCATCTCCCAGACTCGGAGCCCTGACCCAGAGTGCAGGTGAAACATGCATGCGCAGGCGCACCTCGGTGTCCTCTCCCAGCTCAGCCTGCATCTGACGCTGATAAATCTCGCTGTAAGGCCAATGCTGCTCACCTTCGGGCACACCAGCGCCGTCGACTCGAATCAGCGTCGAAGCCTTTGCTACCTTTTCGCGGTTTTCAGGGTCAACGGCCCAGTAGGCACGCAGTGTCAGGGCGACACCGTGGCTGTACTGCCTGTCTACCAGCACGTCTTCGTTCATCAACAGATAAACCAGCGTGAGCGCCTTGGAAAACAGAACGACGATCAGCACCAGCCAAAGGGTGCGAGAGAAGAAACTTTGCGGGAACCACAACGGGGTTTTCATAGGAGACAGCTAAACACCTTGCAGGAACGAGCGGCGCTCGCAGAATTGCAGACGCCGGGCATCCCGTCGACCCTCATGGAGTCAAACGCCGGGATGCCCGCCCCTGCAAGTCATCGGTCACTTGGTTGCAGTGCCATCCGGCACAAACACATAACCCACGCCCCACACCGTCTGGATGTACCGCGGCTTGGCCGGGTCCGGCTCGATCATCCGGCGCAGACGCGAGATCTGCACGTCGATGGAGCGCTCCAGGGCGTCCCATTCGCGGCCACGGGCCAGGTTCATCAGCTTGTCGCGGGTCAACGGCTGGCGAGCATTCATCACCAATGCCTTGAGCACGGCGAACTCGCCGGTGGTCAGCATGTGCACTTCTTCGCCACGCTTGAGTTCGCGGGTCGCCAGTGACAGCTCGTATTCGCCAAAGGTGACGCTCTCGTCTTCGCTGCCTGGCGCGCCCGGTACCGGCGGTGCCTGGCGACGCAATACGGCCTTGACCCGGGCCATCAACTCGTCAGGGTTGAACGGCTTGGCCAGGTAGTCATCAGCGCCCAGTTCCAGGCCCTTGATGCGGCTCAGCTCATCGCCCTTGGCGGTCAGCATGATGATGGGGATCTGGTTGTTCGCACCGCGCAGGCGTTTGCAGGCGGTAAGGCCGTCTTCGCCGGGCAGCATCAGGTCGAGTACGACCAGGTTGAACACTTCGCGCCCCAACAGGCGGTCCATCTGCTCGGTGTTCGGCACCGCGCGGGCACGGTAGCCCTTGGAGTTGAAAAAACGTTCCAGCAGGCTGCTCAGCCCCGGATCGTCGTCAACGATGAGAATTTTTTCGCCTTCAGCAGTTTGTGCAGTGCTGCTCATTAGATGCTCCTCTTATCTCGGCGCGCATTATGGCGTAGCTGCCGTTATACGCACCGTGTGCATTGTTAGCAGATTTTTCCTCCACCGCCAGCGAACCCGCGTCCTACAACCACCGGCGCAGTACCCCCCAAGGGCAGAACGCTGGTTATAATGCGGCGCCTTCACGCAGGGCACTGTCAGACTTTACTGTTTGCAGCCTCAGCCGTTTTTTCAGCGCGGGGCAGCAATTTCCCGATTTCGAGGGTCAATAGGCAGCCTTTTGACCCAGGCAGCGGTGCCGCTGGCGCCGCTCAACCAGCCTCGCAACGCCTTGTTTTCCGGGCCTGCGAGCTGCTTTCAAGAATTTCAGGTGGTTTTATGGACAGCATCAACAGCCGCATTGCCGAGGAACTCGGTGTACGCCCACAACAGGTCGAAGCGGCCGTCGCGCTACTGGATGAAGGCTCCACGGTGCCTTTCATCGCCCGTTACCGTAAAGAAGTGACCGGCAGCCTCGACGACACCCAATTGCGTCACCTGGAAGAGCGCCTGCGCTACCTGCGAGAACTCGACGAACGGCGCATCAGCATCCTCGCCAGCATCGAGGAACAGGGCAAGTTGACCCCGCAACTGGAACGCGACATCAAGCTCGCCGACACCAAGACCCGCCTCGAAGACCTTTACCTGCCGTACAAACAGAAGCGCCGCACCAAGGGCCAGATCGCCCTGGAAGCCGGTTTGGGCGAGCTGGCCGACGGCCTGTTCAACGACCCGTCGCTGGCCCCGGAAGCCGAAGCCGCGCGCTTTATCGATGCCGAAAAAGGCGTCGCCGACGTCAAGGCCGCCCTCGAAGGTGCCAAGTACATCCTCATGGAGCGTTTCGCTGAAAACGCCGGCCTGCTGGAAAAACTGCGCACCTACCTCAAGCAGGAAGCCATTCTCAGTGCTCGCGTTATCGCCGGCAAAGAGGAAGAAGGCGCCAAATTCCGCGATTATTTCGAGCACGACGAGCCGCTCAAGAGCATGCCGTCGCACCGGGCACTGGCGATTTTCCGGGGTCGCAACGAGGGCATTCTCAGCTCGGCGCTGAAAGTCGGCGACGAATTGCCGGGCACCATGCACCCGTGCGAAGGCATGATCGGGCAACAATTCGGCATCCAGAATCAGAACCGTCCTGCGGACAAGTGGCTCGGTGAAGTCGTGCGCTGGACCTGGAAGGTCAAGCTCTACACCCACCTGGAAACCGACCTGCTCGGCGAGCTGCGCGACGGCGCCGAAACCGAGGCGATCAACGTGTTCGCCCACAACCTGCACGACCTGCTGCTGGCCGCACCGGCCGGCCCGCGCGCCACGTTGGGCCTCGACCCGGGCTTGCGTACCGGCTGCAAGGTTGCGGTGGTCGACTCCACCGGCAAGCTGCTGGACCACGCCACCGTGTACCCGCACGTGCCGCACAACAAGTGGGACCAGACCCTCGCCATTCTGGCCGCCCTGTGCGCCAAGCACGCCGTGGACCTGATCGCCATCGGCAATGGCACCGCCAGCCGTGAAACCGACAAGCTGGCCGCCGAGCTGATCAAAAAATACCCCGCCATGAAGATGACCAAGGTTATGGTCTCCGAGGCCGGCGCTTCGGTGTACTCGGCGTCGGAACTGGCTTCCAAGGAATTCCCGGACCTCGACGTGTCGATCCGTGGCGCCGTCTCCATTGCTCGCCGCCTGCAGGACCCGCTGGCAGAGCTGGTGAAGATCGACCCTAAATCCATTGGTGTCGGCCAGTACCAGCACGACGTGTCGCAGCTGAAACTGGCGCGCGGCCTGGATGCGGTGGTGGAAGATTGCGTGAACAAGGTCGGTGTGGATGTAAACACCGCCTCGGTCGCGCTGCTGGCGCGTATTTCCGGGCTTAACACCACCCTGGCGCAGAACATCGTCACCCACCGCGACGAAAACGGTGCGTTCAAAACCCGCGCCGCGCTGAAGAAAGTCGCACGCCTGGGCGAAAAAACCTTTGAACAGGCCGCCGGCTTCCTACGGGTCATGAACGGCGATAACCCGCTGGACTCGTCTGCGGTTCACCCGGAAGCCTACCCGCTGGTGCAGCGTATTGCCGCCGAGACCGACCGCGATATCCGTTCGCTGATCGGTGACGCCGCGTTCCTCAAGCGCCTGGACCCGAAGAAGTACACCGACGAAACCTTCGGTGTGCCGACCATCACCGACATCCTGCAAGAGCTGGAAAAACCTGGCCGCGACCCGCGTCCCGAGTTCAAGACCGCCGAGTTCCAGGACGGTGTTGAAGACCTCAAGGATCTGCAACCGGGCATGATCCTCGAAGGCGTGGTCACCAACGTGACCAACTTTGGCGCCTTTGTGGATATCGGCGTGCATCAGGACGGTTTGGTGCACATCTCTGCGCTTTCGGAGAAGTTCATCAAGGATCCACGCGAAGCGGTAAAAGCCGGTGACGTGGTCAAGGTCAAGGTCATGGAAGTCGATATCCCGCGCAAACGCGTGGGTCTGTCGATGCGCATGAGCGACACCCCAGGCGAGAAAATCGACGGCGCCCGTGGTGCACGCCCAGGCTCGGCCCCGCGCCAATCCCAGGGTAACGCGCCGCGTAAAGAGCCCACCGCCACGGCCGCGCCGAGCAACAACGCGATGGCGTCGCTGTTTGCCAACGCCAAGCAGTTGAAGAAACGCTGATGGAAATCCCGGCCGGTTTGACCCAGAGCGCGTTCAGCGAACTGATCGGCTGCCGCCTGCAACGCCTGGACGAGGGCGTTGCCGAGGTGGCCCTGACCCTGGAGCCGCAACTGCGCAACCGCGCGGGCAAGCTCCATGGCGGGGCGATTTTCAGCCTGGTCGACATCACCATGGGGCTGGCCTGTTCCAGCGCCCATGGGTTTGACCAGCAGAGCGCGACCATCGAGTGCAAGATCAACTATATCCGCGCCGTCGAAGACGGTGATGTGCTGTGCACCAGCCGGGTGATTCACGCCGGCAGACGCACATTGGTGGTCGAAGCCGATGTGTATCAAGGCGAAAGACTTGTCGCAAAAGCACAAGGCACCTTCGCTGTCCTCTAGCTCCCCGCCCTCGATTTGAGTTAATTTCGGCGCTGCGACAACAGCGTCGGAATTTTCTTGCTGCGCTATAGCCCAATTCATGGAGTGAAGTAGGCTTTTTCAATGTGAGCCAAATCGACTCTAAACCAGGCGATAACGCCAGTTTCAACTTCACCCTTGTAGACCGTCCTGCCCACCCCCATATTGGGGCGACTGACGCGTGAAGGAATCCAACTTGAGCGAACTTCTCAACCGCCGCCTGGCCCTGCTCGGCAAGCGCGAACACCTCTCCCTGCTAGAGCAATGCTTGCACGGCATCGAGCGTGAATGCCTACGCGTCACCGGTGAGGGTCGCCTGGCACAAACGCCCCATCCAGAAGCCCTGGGCGCCGCGTTGACCAATGAATTGATCACCACCGACTACTCGGAATCGCTGCTGGAGTTCATCACTCCCGCCCTGCCCAACCCGGCCGACACCCTGAGCAGCCTGGACAAGATCCATCGGTTTGCCTACAGCAAGCTCGGCAGCGAGTACCTGTGGAGCCCTTCGATGCCGTGCCCGTTGCCGGCCGAGGAAGATATTCCGATCGCCTACTACGGCACCTCCAATATCGGCCAGCTCAAGTACGTGTACCGCAAGGGCCTGGCCCTGCGTTACGGCAAGACCATGCAGTGCATCGCCGGCATCCACTACAACTTTTCCCTGCCGGAACAGCTGTGGCCGTTGCTCAAGGAGACTGAAGGCTTCGTCGGCACCGACCGCGACTACCAGTCCACCGCCTACATCGCGCTGATCCGTAACTTCCGCCGCTACAGCTGGCTGCTGATGTACCTGTTTGGTGCTTCACCGGCCCTGGACGCCGGTTTCCTGCGCGGCCGTTCACACCAACTTGAAATGCTGGACGCCGACACGCTGTACTTGCCGTACGCCACCAGCCTGCGCATGAGCGACCTGGGTTACCAGAGCAACGCCCAGGCTGGGCTGACGCCCTGCTACAACGACTTGAACAGCTACACCGACAGCCTGCGCGAAGCGGTGGCAACGCCCTACGCGCCTTACGTCGAAATCGGCACCCATAAGGATGGTGAGTGGGTGCAGCTCAACACCAACATCCTGCAGATCGAAAACGAGTACTACTCCAACATCCGCCCCAAGCGCGTGACCTACACCGGCGAGCGGCCGATCCAGGCGCTGATGGCCCGTGGCATCCAGTACATCGAAGTGCGCTGCCTGGACATCAACCCGTTCCTGCCGATGGGCATCGACCTGCCGGAATCACGCTTCCTCGATGCGTTCCTGCTGTACTGCGCGTTGAACGACAGCCCGCTGTTCGCCAACAACGAGTGTGGCAATGCCACCTCCAACTTCCTCAGTGTGGTCAAGGAAGGCCGTCGCCCAGGCCTGCAATTGCAGCGTGAAGGCCAGGCGGTGGACATGAAGGAATGGGCCACCGAGCTGCTGGAGAAGATCGCCCCGCTGGCGGCCTTGCTGGATGAGAGCCATGGCATTACCGAGCACAGCCAGGCGCTGGACGCTCAGTTGGCGAAGGTCAAGGACTCGTCCCTGACGCCGTCGGCCCAAGTGCTGGCAGCGATGGCCGAGCGCAAAGAGAGCTTTGCGCAATTCTCCCTGCACCAGAGCGAGGTGCACGCCGCGCACTTCCGTCAGGAGCCTTTACCGGCCGATGAGCAAGCACGCTTTGAAGAGCTGGCACGTAAGTCGCTGGCTCAGCAGGTGGAGCTTGAGCAAAACGAAGTGGGCGACTTTGACGTGTTTGTCGGCTCGTACCAGGCAAGCATTCTGGCGATCAGCAACTAAAGCATCACGCCATCTCCTGTGGGACCTGGTTTGTGTGGGAGCTGGCTTGCCTGCGATGCAAACACCTCGGTGTATCAGTGATACCCAGGTGATGCTATCGCAGGCAAGCCAGCTCCCACATTTGCCTTCATTGGGTTGAAGATTGCGCTCACTCTTCTCCTCATAAGCTAATTCGAAAATGTTATTTATTTTCGAGTTCTTAGATCATTTAGTCTCCTCACTCGCCGACCCTCGGCCGCCTGATTGAGGAGCTTCCCCTTGAAACTGCTTACCCCATTGCGACTCTTGGCCGCATTGTCCCTGGCCGGTGCCAGCCTGTTTGCCCAGGCGGCAGATGTGACCATTGCTTACCAGACCACCGTAGACCCGGCGAAAGTCGCCCAGGCCGACGGTGCGTATGAAAAAGCAACCAACGCCAGGATCGACTGGCGCAAATTCGACAATGGCGCCGACATCATCGCCGCCATTGCTTCCGGCGACGTCCAGATTGGCTACCTCGGTTCCAGCCCGCTGACCGCTGCGGTAACGCGCAAAGTACCCGTTGAAACCTTCCTGGTCGCCACCCAGATCGGCGGCGCCGAAGCGCTGGTAGCGCGCAATGGTTCGGGGATCAACAGCCCACAGGACCTGGTCGGCAAAAAGATTGCCGTGCCTTTCGTGTCTACCGGCCACTACAGCCTGTTGGCCGCGCTGAAACACTGGAACATCGACCCTTCCAAAGTGACCATCCTCAACCTCGCACCACCGGCAATCATTGCGGCGTGGAAGCGCGGTGATATCGACGCGACATACGTGTGGGACCCGGCCCTGGGCGTTGCCAAGGAAAACGGCAAAGTGCTGATCACCTCCGGCGAACTGGCCAAGTTCGGCGCGCCCACCTTCGATGCCTGGATCGTGCGCAAAGACTTCGCCGAAAAACACCCGGAAATCATCACCGCCTTCGCCAAAGTCACCCTGGACGCCTACGCCGCCTACCGCAAAGACCCACAGGCCTGGCTGGCCGACAAAGGCAACGTCGACAAGCTGGTGAAGCTCTCCGGCGCCAAGGCCAGTGATATCCCACTGCTGCTGCAAGGCAACGTCTACCCACTGGCCGCTGACCAAGTAACCCTGCTGGGCGCACCGACCACCAAGGCTGTAACCGACACCGCCGCGTTCCTCAAGGAACAAGGCAAAGTCGACGCCGTGCTGCCGGACTACGCCCCTTACGTCAGCGCCAAGTTCATCACTAACTGATTCAAGGAGCTCATCGCGATGGCCTTGCTACAACTGGAGCGCATCAGCGCACAGTACCCAGGCGCCACAGAACCGGTACTGTCCGATATTTCACTCGACCTTGGGCCTCAGCAATTGCTGGTGGCCCTCGGCCCGTCCGGCAGTGGCAAGACTTCGCTGTTGAACCTGATTGCCGGTTTCGTCGAACCCTCTGCCGGGCGCATCACCCTCGATGGCGTGCCGGTCAAAGGCCCGAGCGCCGAACGCGGCGTGGTGTTCCAGGACGACGCTCTGCTGCCCTGGCAGGACGTGCTGGCCAACGTCGGCTTCGGCCTGGAACTGGCCGGTGTGCCCAAGGCACAACGCGAAGTGCGCGCCCGGGAAATGCTCGCACTGGTCGACCTGGCCGGTTTCGACAGCCGCCGTATCTGGCAGCTTTCCGGTGGCCAGAAACAGCGTGTCGGCCTGGCCCGCGCGCTGGCGGCTGACCCTCGCGTGCTGCTGATGGACGAGCCTTTCGGCGCCCTCGATGCCTTCACCCGCGAACAGATGCAGGAGTTGCTCCTGCAAGTCTGGCGGCGCACGGCCAAGCCGGTGTTCCTGATTACCCATGACATCGAAGAAGCGGTATTTCTCGCCACCGACCTGATCCTGCTGGCGCCCAACCCAGGCCAGATCGTCGAGCGCCTGCACCTGGACTTCGGTCAACGCTACGCCGCCGGTGAATCGGCGCGGGCGATCAAGTCCGACCCGCGCTTTATCGAAACCCGTGAACACGTGCTGGGCAAAGTGTTCTCGCAACGGCAGGTGCCTGCATGAGCAGCTACGAACTTCCCGCCACGGCCGCCAAGCCGGTAGCGCACAAGGTTATTCCAGTACGTCGCAGCCTGAGTACACGTTGGATCAGCGTACTCACCCTGGTCGCCTTGCTGGCAATCTGGTGGGCCGTCACCGCCACTGGCTTGATCGAACCGTTGTTCCTGCCGCCACCTTCCGCCGTGCTGCAAAAAGGCTGGCTGCTGGCGACCACCGGCTATATGGATTCCACCTTGTGGCAGCACCTGGGCGCGAGCCTCACGCGCATCGGCCTGGGCCTGGGCTTTGCGGTACTGACCGCGGTGCCGGTGGGGATTGCCATCGGTGCCAACCGCATTGCCCGTGGCATCCTCGACCCGCTGATCGAGTTCTATCGGCCGATTCCGCCCCTGGCTTACCTGCCGCTGATCGTGATCTGGTGCGGCATCGGTGAGCTGTCCAAGGTATTGCTGATTTACCTGGCAATCTTTGCACCTATCGCCATCGCCACCGCGACCGGCGTGCGCACGGTCGACCCGGCCAAGCTGCGTGCCGCGCAGTCGTTGGGCGCCACCCGCGCCCAGTTGATTCGCCATGTGATCCTGCCGAGCGCGCTGCCCGACATCCTTACCGGCGTGCGCATCGGCCTGGGTGTGGGTTGGTCGACCCTGGTTGCCGCCGAGCTGATCGCCGCCACCAGCGGCCTGGGCTTTATGGTGCAGTCGGCGGCGCAGTTCCTGGTCACCGACGTGGTGGTGCTGGGGATTCTGGTGATCGCCCTGATTGCCTTCGCCATGGAAATGGGCCTGCGTGCCCTGCAGCGCAAATTAGTGCCTTGGCATGGCCAGGCACATTGAGTGAGAACCGCATGAGCAGCCTGACCGTTACGCCAATAAGCACCGCCCTGGGCGCCCTGATCAGTGGCGTCGATATCACCCAACCGTTGAGCCTCCAAGAACGTGACGCTATTGAGCAGGCGCTGCTCAGCCACTCGGTGCTGTTCTTCCGTGGCCAAGCCGTCACGCCGCAGCAACAGGCGCGGTTTGCGGCAAATTTTGGCGACCTGCACATTCACCCGATCTACCCCAACGTGCCGGAGCAGCCCGAAGTGCTGATCCTCGACACCGCCGTGACCGACGTGCGCGACAACGCCGTATGGCACACCGACGTGACCTTCCTGCCGACGCCGGCGCTCGGCGCGGTGCTCAGCGCCAAGCTGCTGCCGGCCTTTGGTGGCGACACGTTGTGGGCCAGTGGCATTGCGGCGTATGAAGCCCTGTCGGAACCCTTCAAGCGCCTGCTCGACGGCCTCACGGCGACTCATGATTTCACCAAATCCTTCCCGCTGGAGCGCTTTGGCAACACCGCCGAAGACTTGGCGCGCTGGGAAGAGACCCGCAAGAAGAATCCACCCCTGTCACACCCGGTGGTGCGCACGCATCCGGTCAGCGGGCGTAAGTCATTGTTTGTGAGTGATGGGTTCACCACCAAAATCAACGAGCTGGAGCCGACGGAAAGCGAGGCCATACTCAAGCTGCTGTTTGCCCACGCAACACGGCCGGAATTCACCATTCGCTGGCGCTGGCAGGAGAACGACGTGGCGTTCTGGGACAACCGCGTGACCCAGCACTACGCCGTGGATGACTACCGGCCGCAACGACGCGTGATGCATCGCGCCACAATCCTGGGCGACGTCCCCTTCTAAACCAGGCACAACCTCTGAATCAATGAAGGTCAAATGTGGGAGCTGGCTTGCCTGCGATAGCGGCGTACCAGCCCATACATTCATCGACTGACACACCGCCATCGCGGGCAAGCCCGGCTCCCACATTGACCGCGTACTGCCGAGTGAATTTGCCACACCGAAGATCAAAATGTGGGAGCTGGCTTGCCTGCGATAGCGGTGGACCAGCCCATACATTCATCGACTGACACACCGCCATCGCGGGCAAGCCCGGCTCCCACATTGACCGCGTACTGCCGAGTGAATTTGCCACACTGAAGATCAAAGTGTGGGAGCTGGCTTGCCTGCGATAGCGGCGGACCAGCCCATACATTCATCGGCTGACACACAGCCATCGCGGGCAAGCCCGGCTCCCACATTGGCCGAGTACAACCGAGTGAATTTGCCACACTGAAGATCAAAGTGTGGGAGCTGGCTTGCCTGCGATAGCGGTGGACCAGCCACTACTTCATCGACTGACACACCGCCATCGCGGGCAAGCCCGGCTCCCACATTGGCCGAGTACAACCGAGTGAATTTGCCACACCGAAGATCAAAATGTGGGAGCGGGCAAGCCCGCTCCCACATTTTTGACCGGCTTGTGCCGGCTTATTCAGCAGTGGACGGTTTTTCCCACAGGTTAATCCCGCCTTCCTGCGCAAACCGATCAATCTCCGCCAATTCTTCTGCGCTGAAGCTCAAGTTCTTCAACGCGCCAACGTTTTCAATGATCTGCTCCGGGCGGCTCGCACCAATCAAGGCACTGGTCACCCGTGGGTCACGCAGGGTCCAGGCCAGGGCCAGTTGCGCGAGGCTCTGGCCACGGCGCTTGGCGATTTCATTCAACCCGCGCACATGGGCAATGTTGGCTTCAGACAAGTGCTTGGCCTGCAACGAGCCGCCACCTGGGCGGTTGACCCGCGCATCGGCTGGCACGCCGTTGAGGTACTTGTCGGTGAGCAAACCCTGGGCCAGCGGCGTGAAGGCAATCACCCCGGCACCCAGCTCATCGGTGGTGTCCAGCAGGTCTTTTTCAATCCAGCGGTTGAGCAGGTTGTAGGCCGGCTGGTGAATCAACAGCGGCACTTTCCACTCTTGCAGCAGCGCCGCCATTTCGCGGGTTTTTACCCCGGAATAAGACGAGATACCGATGTACAACGCCTTGCCCTGTTGCACGGCAGTGGCGAGTGCGCTGGCGGTTTCTTCCAACGGGGTGTCGGCGTCAAAACGGTGGGAGTAGAAAATATCCACGTAGTCGACGCCCAGGCGTTGCAGGCTCTGGTCCAGGCTCGCCAGTACGTATTTGCGCGACCCGCCACCCTGGCCGTAAGGGCCGGGCCACATGTCCCAGCCGGCTTTGCTGGAAATGATCAGCTCGTCGCGGTAGTGCTTGAAGTCTTCACGCAGCAAACGGCCGAAGTTGATCTCGGCGCTGCCATACGGTGGGCCGTAGTTGTTGGCCAGGTCGAAGTGGTTGATCCCCAGGTCAAACGCAGTGCGCAGCAGGGCGCGCTGGGTGTCGATCGGGGTGCTGTCGCCAAAGTTGTGCCACAGCCCCAGGGACAGTGCCGGCAGCACCAATCCACTGCGACCTACGCGGCGGTACGGGATAGATTCATAGCGGTTTTCGGCAGCAATGTAAGTCATCGAATCCTCTCTTGGACGTAGGCAAATAAGGCCCGGGAATAAGGTTATTCCCAGGCCTTTTAACCAGCTGAATCGCTTAAGCCTGCCGTTCCGTTCTACAGCAATTTCCTACCAGAGTGGAACGACGTAGCTGACATAAAAGCGATTTTCATCTTGAACGGTGGCACCGGTAATATCCGGGCTGGCGTGGGCATTTTTCCAGGTCACGCCCAGGCCCTTGAGGGTGCCGGTCGGTACTTGGTAAGCCACGGCAATGTTGCGTTCCCACTCGCTGGTGGTGCCTTGCACGGTGCGGATGTCATCACCGTGGGCATAGGCCGCCGAGAACGTCAGGCCGGTAAGGCCCAGCTTACCGAAGTCATACTTGTACTGCGCAAGCCAAGTGCGCTCACCGGCGTGTTGAAATTTATTCAACTGCATATTGGTGAGCGCCGGGGTGTCTGCGCCTGAGCCCGGCCCTTGGCGGTTGTCGCCGCTGTTGAGGCCGGAATCGAGGTACGGAAAGTCGCTGTCACCGCTGTTTTTCTGGATGCCCAAGCCGACGGTGTGACCGTCCAGGCTGTAGCTCTCCAGCAAACTGGCGGTGGTTTGGTTGATGCGGCCCTTGCTGGTGCCGTCGCCATACAGACCGGCGCCGGTAAAGTCTTTATCGCCGTCGGCGTTGGCGCCTACACCGAGGCTGCGGAACACGCGCACGTCGGTGTCGATGGCGCCTACGGACAACGCGTCATGGCGCTTGGCACCAAGGAAGAACTGCTGGTAGTAATCCTCAAGGTTGGAGTACCACAGGCTCACGGTGGTGTTCTGGATGCCGGTGTAATCCGCACCGCCGAACAGGAAGCGATCGCTTTCTCGGGTGCCGCCGGCGGTGATCATGCCTTGGTCGCCGGTTTCGTTGCGGATCTTGGTCTTGAAGATATCGCCGCCGGTGAAGGTGAAGTCGCTGAGGTCTTTGGAGACCAGTTGCACGCCGGTATTGGTCTGCTGGTACAGGCGGCCGTCGGTGTTGGCCAGTACCGGGTTGTTGCCATACAGCGTGCCAACCCGCAGTTCATCTTTGGCGAAACGCATCTTGAAGGTCGGGCTGAGTACACCGAACTGGTCGGCGGATTTGCCGTTGTCCAACGGGAACATGCTGCCTGGGTAGCGGCCCTGGTGATCCTTGTCGTTGAGGTCGCCGCCGGAGTCGAGTTTCAAGCCGTAAAACGCCTGCAAGTCCAGGCCAAAACCTACCGGGCCTTCGGTGTAACCGGACTTGAAGTTGAACTCGAAACCCTGGCCCCAATCCCGCACGCTATGTGCCTTGGCGTTGCTGCCCACCACATCACGACCTTGCTGGTTGAGATAGCGGTTGAGCAAGGTCACGTCGGCGTGGCTGTCGTCGATAAAATCGGCATGGGCGGACAGCATAAAGCTCGCCATGGCGGCACCTACCATGGGGCTTATTAACGTCTTCATTGTTACCGGTCTCCGTCACTGTTCTGAAATGAAAGCGTCAAACGCTTCACACAATTACGCAGTGGCCAGATGACAGTTCGGAGTCAAAACGCTTAGTTCACGAATGAAATTAAGTTTAAGAAAGCCCCGTAGATCGGGGCTTTGCGCAGGTTTAGGGTCAGCGTACCAAGTGCAGGAACTGCAGGTGGCGCTCGTACTGGTCGAGGATGTCGTTGATGATCTGCTCCTTGGTGTAGCCGACCAGATCGTAGTCCTGGCTGCCCTCACTCAAGTGCACTTCCGCGCGGTAATAGCGGCGGTTGTTGATCTCTTTGGAACCCATGCCACCACGGGCGAACGACGGCGTGAAGTAACCGCGCATCTGCACCTGGTAAACGAATGGATGCTCCTCGCCATGCCCGATTTCCAGGCTGACGCTGTCGTTGGACGGGTCCGGCTGAGTCACCACATTCAGGCCTTTCTCGACAAACACCGCCGTCACTTCTTCAATCGCCGGGCGCACCGTCGATTCGAGGAAACGGTACACCTCATCGCGTGACGGGAAGTGCACAGCCTGGCTCAAGCGCTGACGCCAACCGCCTCGGCCTTTGCGCGCCGCCGACACCGGCGCCAGCGAATGCAACTGGGCAATCTGTTTCTGCGATTCGAGGTAGAAGGCCTTGTGCAGCCCCCACATCATCAGCAGCAAAATCAGCGAGAACGGCAACGAGGTCAGCACCACTGCCGACTTGAGCGAGTCGATACTGCCGGCAAACAGCAGGGCACTGGTGACCAGCGCCGTCATCGCGCCCCAGAACACCCGCAGCCATTTCGGCCCGTCTTCATCGGCGTTGCCGCCTTTGGACGAAAGCGTCGACAGCACTACAGTGCCGGAATCCGCCGAAGTGACGAAGAACACGAAGCTGATAAACACCGTGACGGCGATCACCGTTTTGCTCCACGGGTAGGTTTCCAGCAGCAGGTAGAGGCTCATCGACGGGTCATCGATGGCCGACTGGCCCAACGCGGTCATGCCGTGGTTGAGTACCTGGTCGATGGCGCTGTTGCCGAAGATCGACATCCACGCCAGGGTGAAGCCCAGCGGAATCAACAGCACGCCGAAGACGAACTCGCGGATGGTCCGACCACGGGAAATACGCGCGATGAACAGGCCCACGAACGGCGACCATGCGATCCACCAGGCCCAGTAGAACACCGTCCAACCGCCCAGCCAGTCGCTGGGTTTGTCGTAGGCGTACACATCGAAGCTCTTGGTCGGCAAGGCGCCGAGGTAGTCACCGATGTTCTGGATCAAGGTGTTGAGCAGGTGCTGGGTAGGGCCTGCGAACAACACAAACAGCAGCAGCGCACAGGCCAGCAGCATGTTGATGTCGGACATCACTCGCACGCCCTTGTCGACACCGGCGACGGCCACGAGGATTGCGGCGCCCATCATCAGGGTGATCAGGCCGACCTGAATCCACTGCGTATGCGCGATGCCAAACAGGTAGTCGAGACCGGAGTTGAGGTGCAACACGCCAAAACCCATATCGGCGCCCAGGCCGAACACCGTGGCGATGATGCCGAAGCCGTCCACCGCATAACCGATGGGGCCGTTGATGCGTTTGCCGATCAGCGGGTACAGCGCCGAGCGCAGCGCCAGCGGCAGGTTATGCCGGTAGGCGAAGTACGCCAGGGCCATGCCGACAAAGGCAAACACGCCCCAGCCATGCAGACCCCAGTGCAGAAACAGGATCTGCATGGCCTGGCGAGCCGCATCGGCATTCATCGGCGCGCCCTGAGGCGGCTGCACCAGGTGTGTCAGCGGCTCGGAGACGCAGAAGAAAAACAGCGTGATGCTGATCCCGGCGGCGAACAGCATGCCGGCCCAGGACAGGTAACTGAATTCGGGCTCGTCGTGGTCGGCACCGAGTTTTATCTTGCCGTAGCCCGATAGCGCGGTGACCACCACGAAGACCAGATACAGCGTCATCGCGAGCATGTAGTACCAGCCGACCGTGTTGGCCGCCCAGTTTTGCGCTGCCAGCAGCCAGGCACCGGCCTGTTGCGGAATAGCGATGACAGTGATGCCAAACAGCAAAATGAAGGTTGCGGCAAAGTAGAAAACCGGCGCATTCATGCGCACCAGGCCGCTGGATGGGGTGGACGATGCACTCATGAACGATGCACCCCGAAGGTGTGTGATGTGGCTGTAAATAACGGACTCAGCAAAGGTAAGCCTCCTGTTGTGAGCGGGCAGCGAACCACCGGGTTTAACTTGAACGAGCATTCAAGTTAAACATAGGTAGGCGGTTTTGGACTAATCGCAGGGCTGAGTGGTAGACAATTCCTACACTAGCTCAAGGATTGGTATGACGGGCGGGGATGGCAAATCGTTCAGTGGCTCGGAATTGAAATGCGGACACTACTGTGGGAGCTGGCTTGCCTGCGATAGCGGTCTGTCAGCTACAAATGTGCCAACTGGTCCTCCGCTATCGCAGGCAAGCCAGCTCCCACAATTGATCGGTGTTTGGCTCAAATACTATTTCTGCGCGCCGTCGTCATGTTGCAAATTCGCCTGCGTGATGTTCGCCCCCGCCGGCACGCTGCGGGTCAGCCACACATTGCCGCCAATGGTCGAGCCCTTGCCGATGGTGATGCGCCCCAGGATCGTCGCCCCGGCATAAATCACCACATCGTCCTCAACGATCGGATGGCGCGGGTGGCCTTTCTGCAACTGCCCGTCCTCATCCGCCGGGAAACGCTTGGCGCCCAACGTCACGGCCTGGTAGATGCGCACGCGCTCGCCGATGATCGCGGTCTCGCCGATCACCACACCTGTCCCGTGGTCGATAAAGAAACTCGGACCGATCTGCGCACCAGGGTGAATATCGATGCCGGTGGCCGAGTGAGCAATCTCTGCACTGATCCGCGCCAGCAACGGCAGCCCGGCGCGGTACAGATGGTGCGCCAGGCGATGGTGAATCACCGCCAGAATCCCCGGATAGCACAGCAGCACTTCATCCACACTGCGCGCAGCCGGGTCGCCGTGGTAGGCGGCGAGCACGTCGGTGTCCAACAGGCTGCGCAGTGAGGGCAAGGCCAGGGCGAAATCCTGGATCAGGCGGATGGCCAGGGCATCGACCTCGCTGTCATCCCTTGCGCCCTGGCGCGCGGCGTAGCGCAGCTCCAGGCGGGCCTGGGCGAGCAAGGCATTCAGGGCGACGTCGAGGGTATGCCCGACGTAAAAATCTTCACTTTCTTCACGCAGGTCCACCGGGCCCAGGCGCATCGGGAACAGCGCGCCGCACAACGCTTCAAGAATCTGCGCCACCGCCTCGCGGGACGGCAACTCGCGGCCACCGTGTTCGCCACTCAGGCGGCCATTGCGCGTTCGCCACTGGTCCCGGGCGCTGCGCAGCTCGCTGACGATGGTCTGTAATTGCCAATGACTGGAACGCTCACTCACGGTAGGACCTTTGGTAGTGGGAAGCGGCAAGCCACAAACGGCAAGTAAATGCGACTGGGCTTTTACTTGGGGCTTATCACTTGAAGCTTGTAGCTGAAATTTTCGCCTACTTTACTTCATGCCAAGGAAGCAGCCTTAAGAACCAATCATGCCGAGCAAATAACCAAAGCTTATAAGCGATTGGCGGTTGCCGGTTGAAAAGTGCCTGCCTATAGTCGCCCCATCACTTAGCCACTGTATGTCGCCATGATCAAACAACAGCTCGACCGTTTTAACCGCCTGGAACTGCTGGGCGGCGCCACCGCTCTGGAAAAACTCGAGCGGCTGTCGGCCTGGCTGGGCAGGGACATTTACGTCAAGCGCGACGACACCACGCCGCTGGCCATGGGCGGTAACAAGCTGCGCAAGCTTGAATACCTGGCCGCCGATGCCATCGCCCAGGGCGCCGACACCCTGGTGACCGCCGGCGCCATCCAATCCAACCATGTGCGCCAGACCGCCGCGCTGGCCGCCAAGCTCGGCCTGGGCTGCGTGGCGCTGCTGGAAAATCCTACCGGCACCGAAGACCCCAACTATCTGGGCAACGGCAACCGTTTGCTGCTGGAGTTGTTCGACGCAAAGGTGGAATTGGTCGAGAACCTCGATAACGTCGACGACCAACTCAACGCCCTCGCCGACCGCCTGCGCAGCAACGGCAAGAAGCCCTACCTCGTCCCCATCGGCGGCTCCAATGCCTTGGGTGCCTTGGGTTACGTGCGCGCCGGGCTGGAGCTGGCCGGGCAGATCGAAGACAGCGGCATTGAGTTCGCCGCCGTGGTGCTGGCCTCGGGCAGCGCGGGTACCCATAGCGGCCTCGCGCTGGCGTTGAGTGAAGTGCTGCCGAACCTGCCGGTGGTGGGCATTACCGTGTCGCGCACCGAAGAAGCCCAGTTCCCGAAAGTACAGGGTCTGGCCGAACGCACCGCCGAGTTGCTGGGCGTGGACATTCCCGAAGCCTTCAAAGTGATCCTGTGGGACGAATATTTCGGCCCGCGCTACGGCGAACCGAACGCTGGCACCCTGGCGGCGGTCAAGCTGTTAGCCAGCCAGGAAGGCTTGCTGCTGGACCCGGTCTACACCGGCAAGGCCATGGCCGGTTTGCTCGATGGCATCGGGCGTCAGCGGTTTGAGGACGGCCCGATCATTTTCCTGCACACCGGCGGGGCACCGGCGTTGTTTGCGTATGACTCGGTGCTTAACTGAATAAACACCGATCAAAATGTGGGAGCTGGCTTGCCTGCGATAGCGGTTCGTCAGCTACAAATGTGTTGGCTGATACACCGTTATCGCAGGCAAGCCAGCTCCCACATTAGATCAACCTCATAGTCCAAAAAGAAATATCAAATTAATTTTATATTATTTTCAAGTCTTAAAAACTCGCTTTATAGTCGCGCCGAAGGCGAAGACGCGCACCGCGCTTTAAGGCAGGATACGACTACTGCGTCACCTGCTTCGCTCAACATAAAAAACACAGGGGCTGTTCATGACTATTTCTGTATTGCGTCGCACGTTGCTGGTTGGCACTTTGGGCTTGGCACTCGGGGCTGGTCTGATGGGCCAAGCCATCGCCGGCGAGCAGCTGAGCACCATCAAGAAGGCGGGCGAGATCAAGATCGGCCTGGAAGGCACCTACCCGCCGTTCAGCTTTGTCGATGAAAGCGGCAAGCTCAGCGGCTTTGAAGTCGAGCTGTCCGAAGCGCTGGCCAAAGAGCTGGGCGTCAAGGTCAAGCTGCAGGCCACGCCATGGGACGGCATCCTCGCCGCCCTGGAATCCAAGCGCCTGGATGCTGTGGTCAACCAAGTGACCATCTCCGAGGAGCGCAAAAAGAAGTATGACTTCTCCAAGCCTTACACCGTGTCCGGTATCCAGGCGCTGGTGCTGAAGAAAAACGCCGACAGCATCAAGACCGCCGACGACCTGGCCGGTAAGAAAGTCGGTGTGGGCCTGGGCACCAACTATGAGCAATGGCTCAAGGACAACCAACCCAAAGCCATCATCAAGACTTACAACGATGACCCAACCAAGTTCCAGGACCTGCGCATTGGCCGTATCGACGCCATCCTGATCGACCGCTTGGCCGCTCTGGAATACGCCAAGAAAGCCCCGGACACCGCCGCTGCCGGTGATGCCTTCTCCCGTCAGGAAGCCGGTATTGCCCTGCGCAAAGGCGAGCCAGAACTGCTCGACGCAGTGAACGAGGCCCTCGACAAGCTGCGCGCCGATGGCACCTTGAAGAAGCTGTCCGAGAAGTACTTCAACGCTGACGTCACTGAATAATGGAAGCAGGTTTCCAACTCGCGCTGGACTCCGCGCCCTTTCTGCTCAAGGGCGCGTACTACACGGTGATTCTTAGCCTCGGCGGGATGTTTTTCGGCTTGCTGTTGGGCTTCGGCCTGGCCTTGATGCGTTTGTCGCGCTTCAAGCTTCTAAGCTGGACCGCCCGAGTCTACGTGTCGTTCTTTCGCGGCACGCCCTTGCTGGTACAGCTGTTTTTGATCTACTACGGCTTGCCGCAAGTGGGCATCGAGCTGGATCCGATCCCGGCGGCCATGATCGGCTTTTCGCTGAACATGGCCGCTTACGCCTGTGAAATCCTGCGCGCGGCGATCAGCTCCATCGAACGCGGCCAATGGGAAGCTGCCGCCAGCATCGGCATGACGCGCGCGCAGACCCTGCGCCGGGCCATCCTGCCGCAGGCCATGCGCACGGCCTTGCCGCCGCTGGGCAACAGCTTTATTTCGCTGGTCAAGGACACGGCGCTGGCCGCCACAATCCAGGTGCCGGAGTTGTTCCGTCAGGCACAGCTGGTGTCGGCGCGTACATTCGAAATCTTCACCATGTACCTGTCCGCCGCCCTGATCTACTGGATCCTGGCAAGCATCCTGGCGCATTTTCAAAATCGCCTGGAAGACCGGGTCAACCGGCATGACCTGGAGTCCTGAGCATGATCGTGGTTGAAAAACTGACCAAACAATTCAAAGGTCAGGTGGTACTCAACGGCATCGACCTGGAGGTCAAGGAAGGCGAAGTGGTCGCCATCATTGGCCCCAGCGGTTCCGGCAAGACCACCTTGCTGCGCTGCCTGAACTTCCTCGAAGAACCCACCAGCGGTCGCATCAAGGTCGGTGATATCGAGATCGACAGCAGCAAACCGCTCAACCAGCAACAAGGCCTGGTGCGGCGCTTGCGCCAGCATGTGGGTTTTGTGTTCCAGAACTTCAACCTGTTCCCGCACCGCACCGCGCTGGAAAACGTCATCGAAGGCCCGATCGTGGTCAAGAAGATGCCGCGCGAGGCGGCGACCGCGCTCGGTCGCAAGCTCTTGGCCAGGGTCGGCCTGGCCGGCAAGGAAGACGCGTACCCGCGGCGCTTGTCCGGTGGTCAGCAACAGCGCGTGGCGATTGCCCGTGCCTTGGCCATGGAGCCGGAGGTGATTCTGTTTGACGAACCCACCTCGGCGCTCGACCCGGAGCTGGTCGGCGAAGTGCTGGCGACCATCCGCAGCCTGGCCGAAGAAAACCGCACCATGGTCATCGTCACCCACGAAATGAGCTTCGCCCGCGATGTTGCCAACCGGGTGATCTTCTTCGACAAAGGCGTGATCGTGGAGCAAGGCGAAGCCAAGGCACTGTTCGCCAACCCCAAGGAAGAACGGACCAAGCAGTTTTTGAGCAAGTTTTTGGCCCACTGACTGGCTTGCAGCGTGGCGAGGGAGCTTGCTCCCGCTGGGCTGCGCAGCGGCCCCAAAATCCTGGGAGCGCTTCGCACTCCAGCGGGAGCAAGCTCCCTCGCCACAGTCCTACGCAAAACCCTCGCAACGATGGGTAAAACGCCCCGCCAAACCCGCCTTAAAATCCCCAGCCGCGTCAGCCTTTTCTGAATCTGCTCCAACTCGCCGTTTAGCCTTTTGCCGCCATTGACGCCCGCTGGCCAACCCTCTTATCTAGCGCTCAGAGGATTGGATCCTATCCCGGCTACTCACTGAATCGTTCCTTTCGGCACCCAGCGCGCAATCGCGCCACGGGCGCCGGAACGATTGCTGCTGGCTGCATCAAGGAGATTACTTATGACGCGCACCGCACCCCAGGCCACGCTCACCGCCCCGACCATGCCCCAGGCGAATCGACACGGCATCAATGCCCTCGCCGCCACCCAATTGCAGGTGGATATCGCGCCTTACCCTGGCATGGACGAGGGCGACCTGATCGAACTGTTCTGGAACAATTGCTTTGCCGACTCACGTCGGATTACCGCGTGCAAGGTCGGCACGCTGACCCGCCTGCGTGTACCCGAAAGTTTTATTCAGGATGGCACCGCACGGGTTCACTACCAGGTCATGCAAGTCGGCCACGGCCCGGCACGTTCAGACCTCACTCAGGTGCCTGTGAAGACCTGCTATCCGGGTGGCCACCCCTGCGCACTGCTGGACGATGAAAACCAGAACCTCGCCCCCGTGGGTCTGCCCGAGACCATCCGCCGCTACGGTGTCAACGGCAGCCAGGTGCGGCGCGGCATTCCGCTGACCATCCAGCCCTACCTGAACATGGCCACGGGCGATTCAATCACCTTGCGCTGGGGCGACGTGCGCCTGGACCTGCCAAGAATCCAGGCCAAAGGCGTCGGCCTGCCGGTGCAGGTGTGGGTGCCGTCCACAATGATTATCGAAGCGGGTGACGACAGCCGCCTGGACGTGACGTACTGCATTCTCGATCGGGTCGGCAATAATTCGCGCTGGGCGCCGGTGCGCACCTTGAATATCGCCACCTGCGCGCCACAGCCGCCAGCCCGGCCAGCCAGCGCCACAACGATCTATCAACCGCGTCAGCCAGGTTCCCCCTGCGAACCTGGGTGACAGCCCTTCTATGCATATTCCTAAAAGTTAGTTTATTTAAAGATTTAACACGCTTAGGGTATATGCACCGGACCACCGGACATCTCTGATTTTTTTGTTTCTATTTCATTGAATGCGAGGTCGGTATGGTCAGAATTACCCCGGTGCATAACGCCAGGGCATTACGTGCAGCCAAGGAGCGGCGCTGATGTCTAACTTGGCTCTAACACCCCCCCAGAGTGATCTGGACGTAGCCCCACTGCTGTTGCCGGCCACGGTGCTGCGCAACGACGCCCAGGCGTTGAGCGCGGCCCATGAGCTGGCTCAGGCCGCGCGCCTGCAAGCGGCCAAACGCGACCAGCAGCGCAAGCTGCCCTGGGCGCAGCTTGAACAGTTCACCCGCAGCGGGCTGGGCAGTATTTCCATTCCCCGTGAATACGGCGGCCCCCAGGTGTCATTCGTGACCCTGGCCGAAGTGTTCGCGATCATCAGCGCAGCGGACCCGGCCCTCGGGCAAATCCCGCAGAACCATTTCGGCATTCTGCACCTGCTGCAAAGCACCGCCACCGAGCGCCAGAAAAAGCAGCTGTTCCAGAGCGTGCTCGACGGCTGGCGCATCGGCAATGGCGGCCCCGAGCGCGGCACCAAAAACACCCTGGAACTCAAGGCGCGCCTCACGGCCAAGGATGACGGCTATGTGATCAGCGGCCAGAAGTTCTACTCCACCGGCGCCTTGTTCGCCCATTGGGTCGCGGTAAAAGCACTCAACGATGACGGCAAGCAAGTCATGGCGTTCGTGCGCCGTGGCACGCCAGGACTGCGCATCGTTGACGATTGGTCGGGCTTTGGCCAACGCACCACCGCCAGCGGCACGGTATTGCTCGATCAGGTGCCGGTGGACGCAGAGTTGGTCGTCGACAACTGGCGCCTCGGCGAAAGCCCGAATATCCAGGGCGCCGTTTCGCAACTGATCCAGGCCGCCATCGATGCCGGCATCGCCCGTGGGGCGCTGGATGACACCATCGCCTTCGTGCGCGAACGTTCGCGCCCGTGGATCGACGCCAAGGTCGAACGCGCCAGCGATGACCTGTACGTGATCGCCGATATCGGCAAACTGAAAATCGAACTGCACGCCGCCGAAGCCCTGCTGCGCAAGGCCGGCAAGCTGCTGGACGAGGTCAGCGCCGCGCCGATCACCGCGCACTCGGCCGCCCGCGCCTCGATTGCCGTGGCCGAGGCCAAGGTGCTGACCACCGAAGTATCGTTGCTGGTCAGCGAAAAGCTCTTCGAACTGGCCGGCAGCCGCGCCACCCTCGCCGAATTCAACCTCGACCGCCACTGGCGCAACGCCCGCGTGCACACCCTGCACGACCCGGTGCGCTGGAAGTATCACGCCATCGGCGCGTATCGGCTGAACGGCACTTTGCCTGCTCGACATTCCTGGATCTGACCGACCAGACATCTGGAGAAACCCATGACTTTTTCCCCTAACGTCGCGGTCATCACCAGCGACGAACACGCCCTTATTGTCGCCAGCGACCTGGCCGAAGACTTCCGCCGTGACAGCGCCCAGCGCGACCGCGAACGCCGCCTGCCGCTGCCTGAACTGGACGTGTTTTCGCGCTCCGGCCTGTGGGGTATCAGCGTGCCCAAGGAGTATGGCGGCGCTGGCGTTTCCAACGTCACCCTGGCCAAAGTCATCGCCCTGATTGCCCAGGCAGACGCCTCGCTGGGCCAGATCCCGCAAAACCACTTTTATGCGCTGGAAGTGCTGCGCGTGAACGGCAGCCCGGCCCAGCAAAAACGCCTGTACGCCGAAGTACTCGCCGGGCAGCGTTTCGGCAACGCCTTGGCGGAACTCGGCACCAAAACCGCCCATGACCGCGTCACCTCCATCACCCGCGACGGCGATGGTTTTCGCATCACCGGGCGCAAGTTTTACTCCACCGGCGCGATTTACGCCCAGCGCATCCCCACTTCGGTGGTAGATGAACACGGCGTGCAGCAACTGGCGTTTGTGCCCCGCGACAGCGAGGGCTTGAGCGTGATCGACGACTGGAGCGGCTTCGGGCAGCGCACCACTGGCAGCGGTTCAGTGGTGTTCGAAAACGTCTGGGTGGCCGCCCAGGACGTGATCCCGTTCCAGAGCGCCTTCGAGCGCCCAACCACCGTCGGCCCGCTGGCGCAGATCCTTCACGCCGCCATCGACACCGGCATCGCCCGCGCCGCCTTTGAAGACGCGCTGCACTTTGTACGCACCAAGACCCGCCCGTGGATCGACGCCGGCAACGACAAGGCCAGCGAAGACCCACTGACGCTCAAGAGCTTCGGCCACTTGAGCATCCGCCTGCACGCCGCCGAGGCCTTGCTGGAGCGCGCGGGTGAATACCTCGACCGCGCCCAGGCCGACAGCAATGCCCAGACCGTCGCAGCAGCCTCCATTGCTGTCGCTGAAGTGCGCGCATTGAGTACTGAAATCTCCCTGGCCGCCGGCAGCACCTTGTTCGAGTTGGCCGGCAGCCAGGCGACCCTGGCCGAGCATGGCCTCGACCGTCACTGGCGCAACGCCCGCGTGCATACCCTGCACGACCCGGTGCGCTGGAAGTACCACGCGGTGGGCAATTACTACCTCAACGATGAAAACCCACCCCTGCGGGGGACCATCTGAATGGCCAAGAAAAAAATCCTGCTCAATGCCTTCAACATGAACTGCATCGGGCATATCAACCACGGCCTGTGGACCCACCCACGGGATACCTCCACGCAGTACAAAACCGTCGAATACTGGACCGAACTGGCGCAAACCCTGGAACGCGGGCTGTTCGACGGTTTGTTCATCGCGGATATCGTCGGCGTGTACGACGTGTACCAGAACTCGGTCGACGTGCCGCTCAAAGAGTCGATCCAACTGCCGGTCAATGACCCGCTGCTGCTGGTCTCGGCCATGGCCGCCGTGACCAAAAACCTCGGTTTCGGCCTCACCGCCAACCTCACCTACGAGCCGCCGTACCTGTTCGCCCGACGCATGTCCACGCTCGACCACCTGAGCCGTGGCCGGGTCGGCTGGAACATCGTCACCGGCTACCTCGACAGCGCGGCCAAGGCCATGGGCCTGACCGAGCAGGTCGAGCATGACCGGCGCTATGACCAGGCCGACGAGTACCTGCAGGTGCTGTACAAACTCTGGGAAGGCAGCTGGGAAGACGACGCGGTACTCAATGACCCGAAGCAACGGGTCTACGCGCAGCCGGGCAAGGTGCACAAGGTCGAGCATCACGGCGAGTTCTATCAGGTCGAGGGTTATCACCTGTGCGAACCCTCGCCACAGCGCACGCCAGTATTGTTCCAGGCCGGCAGTTCGGACCGTGGCCTGCTGTTTGCCGGGCGCCATGCCGAGTGCGTATTTATCAGCGGCCAGAACAAGGCCGCGACCAAAGCCCAGGTGGACAAGGTGCGCGCCAGTGCCGTCGACGCCGGGCGCAACCCGGAGGACATCAAGGTGTTCATGGGGCTTAACGTGATCGTTGGCGCCACCGAAGCGCTGGCCTGGGCCAAGCACGCCGAGTACTTGAGCTACGCCAGCCCGGAGGCCGGCGTGGCGCATTTTTCAGCGTCCACGGCGATTGATTTTTCTCAATACGAGATCGACGAACCGATCCAGTACGTGAAGAGCAACGCGATTCAGTCCGCCACCAAGAACCTGCAGAACAACGACTGGACCCGGCGCAAATTGCTGGAGCAGCACGCCTTGGGTGGGCGTTACATCACTTTGGTTGGCTCGCCCGAGCAAGTGGCTGATGAGCTGGAGTCCTGGATCAGCGAGACGGGGCTGGATGGCTTCAATTTGACGCGGATTGTGACGCCGGAAAGCTATGTCGACTTTATCGACCTGGTGGTGCCGGAGTTGCAGAAGCGTGGGTCGTACAAGACGGCTTATGAGCAGGGAACACTGCGCGAAAAAGTCTTCCACGCCGGCGCTCGCCTACCCGAGCAACACACCGGTTCCACTTACCGACACTGAACCAAAACTGTGGGAGCTGGCTTGCCTGCGATAGCGGTCTGTCAGCCACATTTTTTTTGCTGACCCACCGCCATCGCAGGCAAGCCAGCTCCCACATTTAGAACCGCATTGTTCTTATCCATTACCTTATGACTGGAAATCGATTATGAAAAAAACACGGCTCTCCCACCCAGTCAAAGCACTGGCCCTGGCCTTCGGCTTGTTCAGCTCGGCCGTATTTGCCGCTGACACACCGCTGAAAATCGGTACCACCGCCGCCTTCGCGATTCCCCTCGAAGCCGCCGTGGCCGAAGCCGACAAGCAAGGCCTGAAAGTCGAGCTGGTGGAGTTCACCGACTGGATCGCGCCCAACGTCAGCCTGGCCGCCGGCGATATCGACGTGAACTACTTCCAGCACATTCCGTTCCTGGAAAACGCCAAGGCCGCCGCCGGTTTTGACCTGGTGCCGTATGCGCCGGGCATCATCAATAACGTCGGGCTGTATTCCAAGAAGTACACAACCATCAACGACCTGCCCCAAGGCGCCAGCGTGGCGATTGCCAACGACCCGATCAACAGCGGTCGCGGCCTGCAATTGCTGGCCAAGGCCGGGCTGATCAGCCTCAAGCCGGGCGTGGGCTACAAGGCCACCGAAGAAGACATCATCGCCAACCCGAAAAAGCTCAAGATCCTGCAAGTCGAGGCCGTGCAACTGGTGCGCGCCTATGACGACGCCGATCTGGTGCAGGGCTACCCGGCCTATATCCGCCTGTCCAAGACCTTCGATGCGGAATCGGCGCTGCTGTTCGACGGCCTCGACCACCCGGAATACGTGATTCAGTTTGTGATCCAGCCCAAGAGTAAAACCGACCCGCGGGTGATCAAGTTCGTCGACATTTACCAACACTCGCCGGTGGTACGTGCGGCGCTGGATAAATCCCTCGGCAAGCTCTACCAAGTCGGCTGGGAAGATAAAAAATGACCGCCGCCAACGCCCAACTGCGCGACCTGGGCACGCCGCCCAGGGCCGCCGAGCAGACAGAGCTGCACCCGGACCTGAACCGCGCCCATGTGCGTTTTATCAACCTGGGCAAAACCTATGACGGCGCCGTGCATGCCCTGCAAGGCATTGATCTGGCGATCCAGCACGGTGAAGTGTTCGGCATTATCGGCCGCAGCGGCGCCGGTAAATCCTCGTTGATCCGCACCATCAACCGCCTGGAGCAACCCAGCAGCGGCCGCGTACTGATCGATCAGGTGGACATCGGGGAGTTCGACGAAGACCGCCTGGTGGCGCTGCGGAGGCGCATCGGCATGATCTTCCAGCACTTCAACCTGATGTCGGCCAAGACCGTATGGCAGAACGTCGAACTGCCGCTGAAAGTCGCCGGTGTGCCCAAGCTGCAGCGTGAGCAAAAAGTGCGCGAGTTGCTGGAGTTGGTCGGCCTCAAAGACAAGCACACAGCCTATCCGGCGCAACTCTCCGGCGGGCAGAAGCAGCGCGTGGGCATCGCCCGCTCGCTGGTGCATGACCCGCAGATTTTGCTGTGCGACGAAGCCACTTCGGCCCTCGACCCGGAAACTACCCAATCGATCCTCGGCCTGTTGCGCGAGATCAACCAGCGCCTGGGCCTGACCATCGTGTTGATCACCCACGAGATGGCGGTGATTCGCGATATCTGCGACCGCGTGGTGGTATTGGAACACGGGCGCATCGTCGAGCAAGGCCCGGTGTGGCAAGTGTTCGGCAACCCGCAGCACGAGGTCAGCCAAACCCTGCTGGCGCCGTTGCAACACGGGTTGCCGGAAGACCTGCAAAGTCGCTTGCAGACTGAACCTTCGTCGACGGCGGCGGTGGTGTTGCGGTTGCAGTTCACCGGCAGCGCCGCGGACGAACCCGACCTGGCCGCGCTGTTCGCTGCCCTCGGAGGGCGCGTGCGCTTATTGCAAGGCGGTGTGGAACGGATTCAGGGGCATGCCCTGGGGCAATTGCTGTTGGCGGTAAATGGCTCGCCCCACAACGCCGAAGAGTTGCGCAGCCGCGCGGGGAATTGGGCGCAACAGGTAGAGGTACTGGGCTATGTGGTTTGATCGTTTATTACAGGGCGCCATCGACACCTTGTTGATGGTTGGCGTGTCATCGCTGATTGCGTTGCTGGTGGGGATTCCGCTGGCGGTGTTTCTGGTCACCAGCGACAAGGGCGGCATCTACCAAGCCCCCACGCTGAACCGCGTGCTGGGGGCGTTCGTCAATCTGTTCCGCTCCATTCCGTTTTTGATCCTGATGGTGGCGCTGATCCCGTTCACCCGGCTGATCGTCGGCACCACCTATGGCGTGTGGGCCGCCGTTGTACCACTGACCATCGCCGCCACGCCGTTCTTTGCGCGGATCGCCGAGGTGAGCTTGCGTGAGGTCGATCATGGTTTGATCGAGGCCGCACAGGCCATGGGCTGCCGCCGCTGGCACATTATCTGGCATGTGCTACTTCCCGAGGCGCTGCCGGGGATTGTCGGCGGGTTTACGATTACCTTGGTGACGATGATCAACTCGTCGGCCATGGCTGGGGCGATTGGGGCGGGTGGCCTCGGAGATATTGCCTACCGCTATGGTTATCAGCGCTTTGATTCGCAGATCATGCTCACGGTAATTGTGCTGCTGGTGGTGTTGGTAGCAGTGATTCAGTTGGGTGGGGATCGGTTGGCGCGGGTGCTTAACAAGAGATGAGGGAGAGGTGAGGTATAGTCGGGCAATCTCAGCGCCCGGTATTACCCGTCATGACCCTAAAGCCCGACGACCTCAACCAGATCACCACCACCACCCTCGGCCACTACAACAAAGTCGCCGAAGACTTCCGCGAAGGCACCCGCGATCACGATGTGAGCCAGAACATCGACGCCCTGCTGCGGCATATCCAGGGCACGCCCCCGTTCACCGTGCTGGATTTCGGCTGTGGCCCTGGGCGGGATTTGCAGACGTTTACGCGCATGGGGCATATCGCCGTCGGGCTGGACGGCTCTGAGCGCTTTGCGCAGATGGCGCGTGAAGACAGTGGTTGTGAAGTGTTGCAGCAGGACTTCCTGAAGCTGGCTTTACCCGCCGCGCGCTTTGATGGGGTATTTGCCAATGCGGTGCTGTTTCATATTCCCAAACAGGAGCTGCCTCGGGTGCTCAAGCAGCTGCATGGGGCGCTGAAGCCGGGTGGTGTGTTGTTCAGTTCCAACCCTCGGGGTGAGAATCAGGAAGGCTGGAACGGGCCTCGGTACGGGTCTTATCACGACCTGGAGGCGTGGCGGGGTTTGCTGACGGCGGCAGGGTTTGTGGAGTTGGAGCATTACTACCGACCGGCCGGGTTGCCGCGCGAGCAGCAGCCTTGGTTGGCGAGTGTGTGGCGCAAGGCATAGAGGTTCGTTGTTTGATCTGACGCTATCGCAGGCAAGCCAGCTCCCACATTCGAAGGTATTCACACATCAAAATGTGGGAGCTGGCTTGCCTGCGATGGCGATTTAAGCAGCGCCGCTATTTCACCTGATACACCACCGGTTTCTCACCCACCACCAACGCCGTCACACTGCGCCCCACATACCCCGCTTGCTCCTGCACAGAAAAATTCGCCACCAACCTTGTGCCATCGGCAAAGGTAGTCTGCTGCACCTGTTTGTCCGCCGTCAGCCAACGAAAATCGGTCATCGCCTGAGCCGCCAAACGCTGATGCAGCGGCCTGAAAAAGCTGTCCTGACGCTGGATCACCGGCAGCCGCTGCTTAAGCGTCGCATCCGTGAGGTGATACAAAGGCGGCACGTTGTAGAGCAGTTGGGTCAGCTCGTTCTCGGCCTGCACATTGCTCAGCTTCAGGCTGTCGAACAGCCAATGGTGGGTGGTAATCACCGAGCCGTGGAACACCGCCTGATACAGCGGCAGGCGCATGGTCGGGTCGAAGTACAGTGTGCGAAACGGCTCTTTCAATGGCACGGGCTTGAAGAACACCGCCGGCTGCTCCGGCGGGTACCAGTTGCCGACGTAATAGGGCGATTGCTTGTCCTGGGTCATCTGCCGATCGCCCCAGCCGATCACCGGTGTCTGCATGCCGTGGGCGAACAGAGTGCCTTGGGCGGTGCTGGCATTGCCATCTTCGGAGCCCGCCGGCAACTTGAGTACCGTGTTGATCCAACGGGAGGCGTCGATATTGCCTTCGGCGTTCTGCGCCTGAGTCATGGATGCACTGTCACGGTAGCTGTCGAACACCATGCCGGTGGCGTAGGCATCCAGGAACCAGGCGTTAAAACCGGCCTTGGCCTGCACCGCCTTCACACGTGCTTCCAGCAAAGGCCGTATACAGCGCGGGTCGATGTAGTGGCCCGATTGCTGGAAGCCGGTTTTCAGCTTGCCGTCCTTGAGCACAATCGCGCAGTCACGGTAGGCCTTGGCGCCCAGGTGCGCGGTGGTCCAGTCCGGGTTTTCGCTGGCGGACAAGGCGGTTTCATAGGAGTCGTAGGGCGCCACCAGGTAACCGGCTGCGACACCGGCGCGAATTGCTTCGGGATGCCACAGGCCACCTTCCCAGCCTTCGCCCAGGGTCAGCAACAGGCGCGGCAGCCCGGCGTCGCGCAGGGATTGAATCGTCTGGTTGCCCCAGGTCTCGGGGGTGCCGGTCAAGGCCCCGGCAAAGTCCTTGGCCAGCTCGCTACGCAGTTCACCATAGCGGGCGGCGAGTCGGGTCATGTCCGGGTCTTCGACTTGCCAAGCCTGCCGGGCTTGCTGATTGATCGCCGCATTCAAGCCCCGCAGCAAAACGCCTTGCTCATAACGGTTCAAAGCCTTGGCTTGCGCGAGAACCTGAGTCGCCTCTTTGTCCATCAACCCCTTGAGTGCATGACCGCGCAAGCGTTTGACCAGCAGCGGCCAATCACGCACATCAGCGGGGGCCAGCAGGCTGTTGCCCCACAGGTAGACATGGCTGGCGCCCAGCAGTTTTTTGGCTTCGGGGGTTTGCTGCAGCTTGTCCGCCAGCGGCTCGTAGCGGCCTTGCTCCACAAGCCATTGCCGATAGCGCTTGGCACCGGCCAATGGGTCGGCGTCGCCCAGGTGCAAGCGCAAGGTCATCGGCGCGGTGGGATCAAGACGGGTAAATTCGTGCGCCACCGAGAGTGCCAGGCCCTTGCCGTCGGCCTGCCATTTCAACTGGTTGTTGTAGGGGTTGGTCAGCAACCAGTTCAACGTGAAGCGGCCATGATCCATGCCCCATAACGGCAGGCTGAGGTCCTGAGTGGTATTGAGTTCGCCCTGCTCCAGCAAAAACGCTTTCCACACGGCGTTATCGGCCGGTATGTAATGCCCTTCGGCCAAGGGCCAGATCAACCCCTTGCCCATGGCCGCAGCGGGTTGACGCAGCAGCGGCAACTCACCCGGCTCGCGGGCGCTGAGGGTCAGGGACAGGTCGCGCTGCTCAAGGCGGGCCGTCAGGCGATAAGCGCCGTTGTCCCACTGCCAGGCAGCCTGCTCGGCACCCGCTTGCATATCACTGACAGCATGGGCAGCCACACCGCTGGACGCCTGCACCGAAGCCTCGCCTGCGGGCGTAACGCGCAGCGCGAGCGTGGCGGGGTCGAGTTCGACACGCCACAGGGCGTTTTCCAACACGGTGCCGGCTAATGCCAGTGGAGATAACAACAGGCTGACAACCAGCAAAAAATGACGCATGGCACGGGCCTTCCAGACAAGATCAGGCCCGGAGGGTAATGCACATAAGCCTCAGCAAGTGTTCGAAAAGTGTTTCAAAGAACCTTCCCACATCCTTGCAGGAAGGCTCCGATGGTCAGGCCTGTTCTTTTTTCGGCTCGCGAATCTTGTACCAAGCCACATACAACGCCGGCAAAAACAGCAGCGTCAGCAAGGTCGCAATGATGATCCCGCCAATCATCGCGTAAGCCATCGGCCCCCAGAACACTTCCCGCGCAATCGGGATCATGCCCAGGCTGGCCGCCGCTGCGGTGAGCAGGATCGGCCGGCGCCGGTGCTCGGTGGCTTCAACCACCGCGTCCCACGCTGTGTAGCCGGCCACTTCATATTCGTGGATCTGCGTTACCAGAATCACCGAGTTGCGGATGATGATGCCGATCAGCGCCAGAATGCCGAGGATCGCCACAAAGCCCATGGGCGTGCCGGTAGGAATCAGCGCCAGCACCACGCCAATAAGGCCCAGTGGCGCGACACTGGCCACCAGGAACATCTTCTGCACGCTGTGCAGCTGGATCATCAGGAACGTCGCCATCAGGAACAGCATCAGCGGCACCACCTTGGCAATCGGGCCTTGGGCCTTGCCGCTTTCTTCAACGGTGCCGCCGGTGGCCACCTTGTAACCCACCGGCAGCCCCGCGCTGAATTTCTCGATGGTCGGCGCCAGCTGTTTGACCAGGTCCGTGGGCTGCATCTCATCGCGCACCGAGGCCTTGATGGTGATCGTCGGCTTGCGGTCGCGACGCCATACCAGCGGCTGCTCCAGCTCATAACGCACGGTGGCGAAGGCCAGCAGCGGAATCGAGGTGCCGTTGGGTGTGACGATCTGCAGGTTCTGCAAGGTTTCCGGCGTACCGCGCTCGGCATCTTCGGCGCGGCCAACCACGTTGATCAGGTAGATATCGTCGTGTACCTGGGTCACCGAAGCGCCGCTGACCACGCTGTTCATCAACTGCGCCACGTCTTCCGACGACAACCCGAGTTGGCGCGCCTTGTCCTGGGCGATGTCCACGCGCAGCACTTTGCCCGGCTCGTTCCAGTCGTAGATGATCTCGCCCAGGTGGCTGTTTTTATCCAGCAAGGTCGCCAGTTCGATGGCATGTTTTCGCACCTGATCAATGTCTTTGCCCGACACCCGATACTGAATCGGCCGCCCTACCGGCGGGCCCATTTCCAGCGGCTGCACATAACTGCCGATGCCGACAAAATCATCGCGCAGGCGCTTTTGCAGGCGTGCAATTAACGCACCGCGCTCTTCCAGGCCTTTGCTCACGATGACCAGCTGCGCGTAGTAAGGGTTTTCCAGTTGCTGGTCTAGGGGCAGGTAGAAACGAATCGCACCCTGGCCAATGTAGGTGCTCCAGCGCGCAATGTCCGGGTCGTCCTTGATGATCGCTTCAAGGCGGTCGACGGCCTTGCGCGTCTCATTGATCGAGGCGTTTTGCGGCAGGTTGAGGTCGACCAGGATTTCCGGGCGGTCCGAGGACGGGAAGAACTGGTTCTGCACAAATTGCATCGAAAACACCGAGGCTACAAACAGGCCCACGGTGATGCCGATGGCCCACCAGCGGTTGCGCATGGCCCAGAGCATGCCGCCGTTGAAGGCGCGGCCGATGCGCCCAGGCTCAGCGTCATGCGGTTTTACCTTGGCGCTGAGGATATGCACGCCGATCACCGGCGCAAACAGCACCGCCACCACCCACGACACCAGCATGGCCACGGCAATCACCGCAAACAGGGTGAAGGTGTACTCGCCCGCCGAGCTGGCGTTGAGGCCAATCGGCACAAAGCCGGCGACGGTCACCAGCGTACCGGTGAGCATCGGGAAGGCTGTGGAGGTGTAGGCGTAGGTCGCCGCCTGCTCCTTGGTTTCGCCTTTTTCCAGGCGCGTGATCATCATCTCGACGGTGATCATCGCGTCGTCCACCAACAGGCCGAGGGCGATGATCAACGCGCCCAGCGACACCCGCTGCATGGTGATGCCGCTGTATTCCATGAACACGAACACCAGCGCCAGCACCAGTGGAATCGAGCACGCCACCACCAGGCCGGCACGCATGCCGAGGCTGATAAAGCTCACCACCAATACGATGATCACCGCTTCAAACAAGGCGCTGGTAAAGCCGCCGACGGCTTCTTCCACCACTTCGGCCTGGTCGGAAACCTTATGCACGCCGACGCCCACTGGCAGGTCGGCGGTCAGTTCGTCCATGCGCGTGTGCAGCGCCTTGCCGAAGGATTGGATATTGCCGCCCTTCTGCATGGCGATGGCCAAGCCAATCGCCTGTTTGCCGTTGAAACGGAACATCGGCCGCGCCGGGTCGACGTAGCCACGGCTGATATCGGCAATGTCCGCCAACCGGTAGAAACGGTCATTGAGCCGCAGGTTGACGTTGGCCAGGTCTTTCTCCGAGGCGAATTGCCCGGACGTGCGCACCGAAATCCGTTCCGGCCCGGCCTCGATCACCCCGGCAGGCGTCACGGCGTTCTGTGATTGCAGGCTTTGCACCACTTGACGTTGATCAATGCCCAACGCGGCGAGTTTGCGCGTGGAGAAGTTCAGGTAAATCACTTCGTCCTGCTGGCCGATCATCTCGACCTTGCCCAGCCCCGGCACCGAACGAATTTCGGCGCGCACCTGCTCTACATAGTCGCGCAGTTGGCGCATCGACAGGCCGTCGCCGGTAAAGGCGTAGACCGAGCCGAACACATCACCGAACTCATCGTTGAACGACGGCCCCTGCAAACCCTGGGGGAAGGTGCCGCGAATATCGTCGATCTTCTTGCGCACCTGGTACCAGATCTCCGGGATGGCCTTGGCGCTGGTGGTGTCCTTGAGGAAGACGAATACCGTGGATTCACCCGGCCGCGTGTAGCTCTTCACGTAGTCAAGGGAGTCAAGTTCTTCGAGTTTTTTCTCGATGCGGTCGGTGACCTGCTTGAGGGTTTCTTCCTGGGTCGCGCCCGGCCACCGGGTCTGGATCACCATGGTCTTGATGGTGAACGACGGGTCTTCCTCGCGGCCCAGGTTCATGTAGGAGAACACGCCCATCAGCAGCGCGACGAACATCAAGTACCAGACGAAGGACTGATGCTTAAGGGCCCAGTCGGATAAGTTGAAGCTCCCTTTCATCGCGGGCTGTCCTCGTCGATTTTGACTTTTTGCCCGGGTTTCAGGCTGTTCACGCCAGCGGTGACGATGCGTTCGCCGGGTTTGACGCCGCCGTTGAGCAAGGCGCTGTTGGCATCCCGGCTGATCACCGTGACGTCACGCGGCTGCACGGTCTGGCTCTGGGTGTCGAGCAACCAGATACGGGTTTTGCCGTCGGCTTCCTGCAAGGCGGTCAGCGGTACTTCGATACGCGGTGCAATGGCCGTGCTCAGGGTCACGCTGATGGCGGTGCCGAGGCGGAACGCAGGTGGCGTCTCGGCCAGGGTCAGGCGCGCGCGGCGGGTGCGCGTGGCGCTTTGGGCCAGGGGTTCGATCTCGCGCACGATGGCGGTGGTGTTGACGCTGGGGTCGAGCTGTCCGGCGACCAGGAATACCACGTCCGGCGGCAGGCGCTCGGCAAGCCCGGCGGGCAGGTCGATTACCGCTTCCTTGATGTCCGGGCGCGCCAGGGTCACCACTTGCTGGCCGGCGCTGACCACTTGTCCGGCCTCGGCATTCCAGGCGGTGACGATCCCGGCGTGGTCGGTGCGCAGTTCGGCGTAGTTGAGTTGGTCTTTAGCCTGGTTGACCGAGGCTTTGGCTTGATCAAGGGTCGCCTGGGTGGTTTTCAAGTCGGTCTGCGCCACATCCAGCTGGGCCTGGGCACCGACGCCGCGATTGAACAGTTCCTGCTGGCGCCGGGCGTTGGCCTGGGCATTGATGAACTGCGCCTGCACGCGGGCCAGGTCGCCTTGGGCGGCGCGCAACTGGTTTTGCTGGTCGGTGGGGTCGAGCACCGCGAGCAAGGCGCCCTTCTCCACTTCGGCGCCGACATCCACGGCGCGGCGGGCAATACGGCCAGGCACGCGGAAACCCAGGTTGCTTTCGTAGCGGGCCTGGATGGTGCCGGCGAAGCGGCCGAGGTTTTCCTGGTCTTCGGACTTCACTTGCATGGACAGCACCGGGCGCACGGGCTCGGGCGGCGTTTCCTCTTTGGAACAAGCGACCAGCAACAGGCTGGCGGCAAGCAATGCCGTCAGGCGCTTCATGGCTGGACTCCTTGCTGGGCGATCTCGACGATCATGCCCGGGTGCAGCAATTGCCCGCCGGCCACCACGACTTTTTCACCGCCTTTAAGGCCGTCGCCAATGATCACTTTGCCGGTCAGATAGCGCGCTACCGTGACTTTGTGCAGTTGCGCCTTGCCGTCGCCGTCAATCAGCCACACGGCGGGTTCGTTGAGGTCTTTGGTCAGCGCCGACCACGGCAACTCCACACTGGCCTTGGCCGGGCCATTGGCCGTGGCGCTGACCACTGAGCCCAGTTGCATGCCTTTAGGCAGCGATTGCAGGGCGATTTTCACTTGCACGGTGCCGGTATTGGCCGCCACGGCGGGCGTGACTTCGCGCACTTTACCCACGGCCTTGATGCTCGGGTTATCCAGCAGGCTCACGGTGATCGGCGCATCGGGCGGCGGCTCCACCAGCAAGGATTCATAGACATTGAACACCGCATCGCGCTCGCCATCGGTGGCCAGGCTGAAAATCGGCACGGTGGCCTGCACCACCTGGCCGACTTCGGCCTGGCGTGCAGTGATCACGCCAGGTGCATCGGCGACCAGCGCGGTATAGCCGAGTTGTTCGCGGGCATTGGCCAATTGGGCTTGGGCGGCAGCCAGAGCGCTCTGGCTGCTACGCAGCGCGGCTTGGGCGGCGTCGTATTCGCTGCGGCTGGTGTAGCCCTTGGGCAGGAGCTTTTCCTGGCGTACGAAGGCGGCGGCGGTTTGCTTGACCCGCGCCTGCTCGGCCACGACCTGGGCCTGGGCGGAATCGACGTTGGTCTGCAAGTCTTTGGGGTCAAGCTTGGCCAGCACTTGCTTGGCGGTCACGCGGTCGCCCACGTCGACCATGCGCTGGATGATCTTGCCGCCCACACGAAAGGACAAATCGGTTTGCACGCGGGCCTGGATATCGCCGGTCAGGGTCACGGCGGCGGCAAAATCCGCGGGTTGCACGGCCTGCACAAACACCCGCGAATGTTCCTTGGGTTCGGACTTTTCCTGGCCACAACCGCTCAGCAGCGTCAGCAGGCCCAATCCGAAAATACAGGTGTAAATACGACCGCCCATGCAGGCTCCTTTTGCGTGACGCGATGTGACAGTGAGTATGCGACTGTGAGCTTAGATCAGGGTTCCTTATCTGCATTGAGCATCCCATACTCCAAGGGTTCCCACGCCGGCTAAATACACATGCTCAAAACCCTCGCGGTGGCCAACTACCGCTCGATCAATAAACTGGTGGTGCCGCTGGCCCGGCTGAACCTGGTCACCGGCCCCAATGGCAGCGGCAAGTCCAACCTGTACCGCGCTTTACGCTTGCTGGCCGAAACCGCCCAAGGCGGGGTGATCAATGCATTGGCGCGTGAAGGCGGGCTGGATTCGACCTTCTGGGCCGGGCCTGAGAACGTCAGCCGACGCATGCGCAATGGCGAGGTGGCGGTTGAGCCGACCGTGCGCCAGGGCGTCAAACGCCTGCGCCTGGGGTTTGCCGCTGAGGACTTCAGCTACGCAATCTCCCTTGGGTTGCCGGAAAAGACCCTGTCCGCGTTCCAACTGGACCCGGAGGTAAAGAAAGAATGCATCTGGGCCGGTCACATCTACCGCCCGGCCAGCCTGCTGGTGCAGCGGTCCGGGCCGATGGTGCGCGCCCGCGATGGCCGTGCCTGGGACGTATTGGCCCAGCACACACCCAACTACCACAGCCTGTTTGATCAGGTCGGCAGCCTGCGCGGCTCGCCGGAAGTGTTGCTGCTACGCGAAAGCATTCGTGGCTGGCGCTTTTATGATCATTTTCGCAGTGATGTGGATGCCCCCGTGCGCCAGCCGCAACTGGGCACGCGCACACCGGTACTGCATCACGATGGGCGCGACTTGGCTGCGGCATTGCAGACCATCCGCGAAATCGGCGACCCCGAGGCGTTGCAACGCGCAGTCAGTGATGCCTTCCCCGGCGCACGGCTGAATATCGAGCCGTTGCAAGGTGGGCGTTTTGCAATTGAGTTTTATCAGGAAGGTTTGCTGCGGCCATTGTCGGCAGCGGAATTGTCAGACGGCACCTTGCGCTACCTGCTGCTGATCGCGGCACTGCTGACGCCACGGCCGCCGACCATGATGGTACTGAACGAACCGGAAACCAGCCTGCACCCCGATTTATTGCCGGCGTTGGCGCGTTTGATTATCCAGGCCTCGAAGCAGTGCCAGGTGTGGGTGGTGTCGCATGCCAGCCGCTTGATCGCGGCGTTGCAGCAAGATGAGCAATGCAATTGCATCGTGCTGGAGAAGGTGCTGGGGCAGACCCAGATTGTCGGCCAGGGAATTCTGGATGCACCGGCCTGGCATTGGCCGGAATAAGGGATGACTGGGCCGGCCTCATCGCGGGCAAGCCCGCTCCCACATTTTGATTTGCGAACACATTCAAAGGTGGGAGCTGGCTTGCCTGCGATAGCGGTAGAGCAGTCAGCACATAATCAGCCCTGCCACTTCCCGCCTTCAACAATCACACTCTCAGGCTTGGTGTCATCGCTCAGCTCTTTACGCACATACTGGTCATACAGTTTGAGCAAAAACTTCTCCTCACCCAACTTCGCCAGCTCCGCATTCACCCAGTCGCGCAGTTCGATATTGCCCTTCTTCACCGCCGGCGCAATTGGCGCTTCATCGCCGAGTTTCTCTTCCAGCACGCGGTAGCCAGGGTTCTGCTTGGCCCAGCTGAACAGCACCAGGTTGTCTTGCGCGTAGGCATCGCCACGCCCGGCCGACAGGGCTTGCAGTGACTCGGAGTTTTTCTCGAACTTGAGCAGTTTCCAGTCCGGGTGGTTCTTGGTCAGCCAGATATCGGCGGTGGTGCCGGTGGTGACGATGGTGGTGCGGGTCGCCAGGTCATCCAGGCTTTTCACCGCGCTGTCATTCGGCACCAGCGCCTGCACAGCGACCTTCAAGTTGGGGTTGGTAAAGTCCACCGCTTCCTTGCGCTCCGGCGTCACGGTCATGTTGGCGAGGATCAGGTCGACCTTGTCGCTTTGCAGGAACGGAATACGGCTGGCCGGCTCGACGGCTACGAACTCAACCTTGTTTTCATCGCCCAACAGGTCCTTGGCGAATTGGCGGCCAATGTCGGTATCAAACCCCACATAGCGGCCCGCTTCGTTGACGAAACCAAACGGTGGTTTGTCGGTAAACACGCCGACGATCAGCTTGTCCCGCGCTTTGATCCTGTCGATGTAGCTGGCAGCAGCGACGGGTTTGGCAGGCTCTTCGGCCTTTTTATCGCAGCCGGCCAGTAAGGCGACGGCAAACAGTGGCAGCAGTAGTTTTTTCATATCAGCTCCAATTCCTTGGTCTTTTTGGGCAGTGTTGAAACAAAGGAGAACTTCTCCAGGAACTGCTGCGCGCGTGCGGTTTGCGGGTTCGTAAAGAATGCCTCGGGGGTGTTGTGCTCGAGGATGCGACCGGCCTCCATGAACACCACGCGGTCGGCGACGGCGCGGGCGAAGGCCATTTCGTGGGTGACAATCAACAGGGTCATGCCATCGCGGGCCAGGCCTTGAATCACTTCCAGCACTTCCTTGACCATCTCCGGGTCGAGGGCGGCGGTGACTTCATCAAACAGCATGACCTGCGGGTTCATGCACAGCGAACGGACGATGGCGATGCGTTGCTGCTGGCCGCCGGAGAGCTGTCGCGGGAAGGCGTCGCGCTTGTCGGCGAGTCCCACGCGTTCCAACAGCTTTTCCGCTTGCTCACGCGCCTCGCGTGGGTCGCGTTTTTGCACTTTCAACGGGCCGAGCAGGATGTTGTCGAGCACGCTCATGTGCGGGAACAGGTGGTAGCTCTGGAACACCATGCCTACGTCCTGACGCACCTGGCGCCAGTCGGTGTGTTTGTCCAATAGCTCCTTGCCGGCAAAACGCAGGCTGCCACTGTGGGCGACTTCCAAGCCGTTAAGGCAGCGCAGCAACGTGCTTTTGCCGCAGCCGCTGGGGCCGAGGATCACCACCACTTCGCCACTCTGCACGCTCAGGTCGATGCCCTTGAGCACCTGCGCCTCGCCGAAGAATTTGTTGAAACCCTGGAACTCGATCAATGCGCTCATGCCTGGCCCCAGCGCCGTTCCAGCACCTTGGAGGCGGCCGACAACGGGTAGCAGATAAAGAAGAAAAACAGGAACAGCACGCCGTAGATCAATACCGACTCGTAGGTGCGCTCGATGATTTGCTGGCCGACCTTGATCACATCCACCACGCCGATCAGCACCGCCAGCGAGCTGGTCTTGATGATGCGCGTATAGACGTTGATGGTCGGCGGCGTCATGCGTTTGAGGGCTTGGGGCAGCAGTACGTAGCCGTACAGTTGCGGGTCGGATAAACCAATCGACAATCCCGCCTCGCGCTGGCCACGTGGCAGCGAATGGAGCGCGCCACGCACCACTTCGCCGACCTCGCTGGCGCCCCATAGCGACAGCACCAGCACCGCGCACCAGAAGCTTGGAATGCTCAGGCCAAAGAAAATCGGCAGCCCGAAAAACAGCAGGTACAACCACACCAGCACCGGGATCGCGCGAAACAGCTCGAGGTAAACCCGCAGCACCGCGTTAATCACCTTGTTATTCAAGGTGCGCAATACGCCATACAACACGCCGCCGACAGTGCTGAAGGCGATGCTCAAAAATGAAATCGACAGGGTTTGCGCCGCGCCCTTGCCCAATTGCGGCAACGACACCCACAACAACTCAAGACCCGAACTGGCCATGCTGGAGCCTCCTTTCCAGGCGGCTGAGCAACAGCGACAGCGGCAAGAACAGCAACACGCAAATCAGCGTCAGCACGGCGAGCATTTCGTAGGTCTTGTAGTAGAGCGCGATGTAGCTCTTGGTGGTGTAGAGAATCTCCGGCACCGCCACGGCGGACACCACGGTGGTCTCTTTGAGCAAAAAGATGAAATTGGCAAACAGCGCCGGCAGGCTGAGGATACTGGCCTGGGGCAGGATCACATGACGCAGCAATTGCCAGTCCGACAGGCCGATGGACTTGCCCGACTCGATCTGCGCCAGCGGCACCGCTTCCACTCCGGCGCGCAGCACTTCGGTGAGGTAGGCGCCGCCGAGGAAGGTCATGGTGATGATCGCCGCCCAGAACCCGGAGATATTGAAGCCCAGGGCCGGCAGTGCGAAGTACACGAAAAACAGTTGGATCAGCAGCGGTGTATTACGCGCCAGCTCCACATACAGCGCCACCAGGCGCGACAGGTAGGGCGTGCGAAACACCAGCAGTGCGGCGTTGATCAGCGCCACCAGCAGGGAGGTGGCAATGGCGATCAAACCCACTTGCAGCGTGACCCCCACGGCTTTGAGAAACGCCGGCAAGGTGCTGAGGATAAAAGCAAAATCGAAGGTCATCTTGAGTCCATGACGCCGCAGGGGTAATGCGGCGGGCGCTGTCCGTTCCGGCATGGGTAACGCCGGGTAGCGCGAACTTTAAAGGCATAAAAAGTAAAATTTAAATACCCAAATAGCATATTGATATCACCCAAAAAGATAACCCGCGGATTCGCGGGTTTGGCGGGCTGCGGCTATGGTTGATGGGTCTGTGTTTCGAGGGAATGAATAATGAACGAAGCGAAACCGATTGATCCGCAGGAACTGGTGAAGTGGCTGGTGGCGTTGCGTCGGGCGATCAATAGCCGCGATATCTGAGCCACTGAAAACCCAAATGTGGGAGCTGGCTTGCCTGCGATGGCGGTGGCTCAGCCAACTTATTTGTCACTGGCAGACCGCTATCGCAGGCAAGCCAGCTCCCACAGGGTTTGATTTTGTTTCAGGCATAAAAAAACGCCGACGCTGCAGTAGCCGTCGGCGTTCAAACCTTGAAGGGGGTTTGGTTTACATCAGAACGCAGGCACTACCGCGCCGTTGTACTTCTTCTCGATGAAGGCTTTGACTTGCGGGCTGGTCAGGGCCTTGGCCAGTTTCTGGATGGCGTCGCTGTCCTTGTTGTCCGGGCGCGCCACCAGGAAGTTCACGTACGGCGACTTGGCGTCTTCGATGATCAGCGCGTCTTTGGCTGGGTTCAGGCCAGCTTCCAGGGCGTAGTTGGTGTTGATCACATCCAGGTCAACCTGGTCCAGCACACGTGGCAGCAGCGCCGATTCCAGCTCTTTGAATTTCAGGTTTTTCGGGTTGCTGGCGATGTCTTTCGGCGTAGCCAGTGCATTGGTCGGGTCTTTTAGCGTAATCAGACCATTCTTTTGCAGCAGCAACAGGGCACGGCCGGCGTTGGAGCCTTCGTTCGGGATGGCCACGGTGGCGCCATCTTTGAGTTCAGAAATGTTCTTGATCTTTTTCGAGTAACCGCCGATGGGTTCAACGTGCACACCAATCACGGTGACCAGGTTGGTGCCCTTGCCCTTGTTGAAGTTTTCCAGGTACGGCAGGGTCTGGAAGTAGTTGGCGTCCAGACGCTTCTCGGCAACCTGGGTGTTGGGTTGCACATAGTCAGTGAAGACCTTGATTTGCAGGTCCACGCCTTCTTTAGCCAGGGTCGGCTTGACCAGCTCAAGGATCTCCGCGTGCGGGATCGGGGTAGCCGCTACCACCAGTTTCTCGTTGGCTTGGGCGAAGCTTGCAGTCAGGGCAGCCGCCAGTGCGGTAAACAACAGAACCTTTTTCATGCAGTGTCCTTATCGAAATTCCGGGGCGTCTCTGACGACCGTTTTTATGGTGTGCCAGCGAAGTGCTATCGCGGCGTGGGATGGACAATACCTAGATTTTTTATTCCCGAACAATATCTTTTATTCACGTTGATATTCCATTTTGTTCATGTTGCGGCTGCTCATTTAGAAAGCTGAGCAAGGTTTGCTGTTCCGCGGCGCTGGCACTCGCGAAGATCCGCCGCAGTTGTTCCAACGGCGAACCGGCGGCGGGCAGGTTCAAATGCTCGGGTAAAATCTCATCGCCACTGCTTACCAACAGCGCAAAGTGAATAACGTTTTCCAGCTCACGGGTATTGCCCGGCCAGCTGTGATGCTCCAGCACACGCTGGGCGGCGTCACTGATCAGTGGCACCGGCAGGTCGAGGCGCTGGCTGTAGATGCCGAGGAAATATTCAGCCAGGGACAAAATGTCGCCTACCCGCTCACGCAGGGCCGGAAGGTCGAGCTGGCCTTCGCTCAAGTAATGAAACAGGCGCTCATGAAACTTGCCGGCAGCCACAGCCTGGGCCAGGTCGATGCTGGTGGCCGCAACCAGGCGCACATCCACCGGGCTCGGCTGATGAGCGCCGACACGGGTGACTTCATGGTTTTCCAGGGCGGCGAGCAGTTTCACCTGAATAGGCAGCGGCAAGTCGCCGATCTCGTCCAGGTACAGGGTGCCGCCATTGGCCGAGCCAAACCAGCCGGCGCGGCTGCTGGCTGCGCCGCTATGGCTGCCGGCGGCATAACCGAACAATTCGGCATCCGCGTAAGGTAGGGCTGATGGCGCCGCAATTGACCGACACAAACAAACCCGTGCGGTCGCTGCCCCGGTGAATATGCCGCGCCAGCAGCTCTTTACCACTGCCGGTCTCACCGCGAATCAACACCGGCAACGCACGCGGTGCGAGGCTTTCCAGTTCTTCACGCAGCTGGCGTGAACGCGGGTCGACAAACACCAGCGCCTTGGCGCGGATGCTCAGCGGGCTTTTTTCAGCATCGGGAAAGGTCAGCAACGGCTGGCCAAAGGTGTCATGACTCATGGCAGGCTCCCGCCCCAAATCCGCTCAGGGACGGGGCGTTGAAAAAATTTATGCACTGCGCCGGGCGTGATGCTCAAGGCGGTTTTGCAGGCGATAGAGGTAAGCGAAACCCTGTTCCCAGCGTTGGTGGCCGGACTTCACATTGATATGCCCGGCACCGGACAAAATGCCGGCCTCGGCGCCCCAGTTGCGGGCCAGCTCCAAGGCGCGGGTGGCGCTGACGGCGCTGTCATTGTCGGAGCTGACCACTTGGCTGGGAAACGGCAACAGGTGCGTGGGAATCGGTGCAAAGTTGCGCAGGGCGGGGGCACAGGCTGGGCGTTCGACATCGGCCGGCGCCACCAGCAAGGCGCCGCGCACCTGCCGCAGAAAATGCACCGGCGCGGTGGCCGCCCAGTGGGCGACCGTGATGCAACCCAGGCTGTGGGCAATGAGAATCACCGGCGTGCTGTCGGCGGCGATAGCCTCGGCTAGTGCGGCCACCCAGTCCTCGCGACGCGGGGTAAGCCAGTCGGCCTGCTCCACGCGCGCACTGTTGGGCAGGCTGTTCTGCCAATGACTTTGCCAATGATCTTCTGGCGATCCTTGCCAGCCCGGCACGATCAGATAACGAATCGACTCGCTGTGCATGGGTGTGCCCTCCTGCAGCATTTAACGTTGCTGGTCAGTATAGGGACGAGGGTTATATTCGTTAAGGAATAAGAAGCTATTTATTAATAACCAAAAAATCTTTTCCACACGCGCCCGGAAGGTTTGCTGGCACAGCGCGAACGCAAAAGAGATCAAGGAGGGGCAACCCCCTCCTTGTCAGTGCCTCCGGACATGCGTCATGTGCCAAATAACAGACCGGTTAACTCATTTCTCACGACCGCGTCAGTACAAAAGGCCCCTCCACGGCTCCTCCATCACCGTCCAAAAATATATTAAGGCTGTTGCAACTCCAATCTACGACGCTACCACCCCAATGGCTCTTACCATCTCGGTAATTATAAACAGTGAACGATATATAGTCGCGGCTAATCGGCCCCTGTATTGAGTAGGTGACGCCGTTTTCTACTAAGGTACCGGTAGTTGAAGGCCCTGATACGGCGGTTCCTGGTTGTGGTTCAACGGGTCCCCCTATTGTCAATGTTACCGGTAGCCCCCGCACCACGCCGCGGTAAGCGCCTATGACTGCTCCGGTAATAGGATTTCCCAAATTATCCAAGGTGTCGGCCATCTTCTTGAAAGTGAAATTTTTCCGATACCCCCTGACCAGCAAAGTCCCTTGGAGACTAGTGAAATCAGGCGAAAACGTGAAATCCCCACTCACTTCCTCACCTCCCACTATCCCGTACCTGGGGTCAGGCGGAACGGTACCGGTAAAAACAAACTTACTTCCATTAAGGTGAACGTTAGAAAAATTATAAGCGCCTGAAGCGCTTTCGCCGTATCGGGTATAACTGCCCGAAACAGACTGGTCTGGATGTTGGTGAAGAATAGTAAGATTATCACCCATCTCGTTTAGATATAACCCAATTGGAGAAGCCATCTTGTTACTCCATCAGTAATTAATAATATTCGAAGGTTGTGCCATCCACGCTTCTCAAATTTAACGACTGAACTCAGGTATTAATACTGTGACATCTAACAGGTTCATCCGACTTTTTTGAAATTAACCACCTCTACTTCATACCAAATAGTTCTTTCAGTTATCAAAAAAAAAGGCCGCACCCTGCCAAGGAGACGGCCAAAAAATTGTCGAGGCTTTTAAAACTAACGTGCCGTAATCACCGACAGCTTGGTGATGCCCGCGCGCTCGATAGACGCCATGGCTCGCGCCACTTCGCCGTAATTCACGCCATCATCGGCCTGCAGTTGCACCCGCACTTCCGGGTCTTTGGCCTTGGCCGCCTGCAGGTTGAATTCCAACAGGTCGGGCTGGATTTCGTCCTTGTTGATAAACAATTTGCCGGCACCGTCGATGCTGACCACCAGCGGGTCTTTCTGCTCCACCGGGGCTACAGCCTGGGTCTTGGGCAGGTTGATCGGGATCGAGTTGGTCAACAGCGGCGCGGTGACGATAAACACCACCAGCAGCACCAGCATCACGTCCACCAGCGGCGTGACGTTGATCTCGCTCAGCACCTCATCACTGTCTTGCGTGGAGAAGGCCATTTCAGGACGCCTCCTTCACTTTTTGCGCGGTGCCTGCCGCGCTTTTGGTCAGCGTAGGGTGCAGCAGCACGCGGAAGGAATTCTTCTGCGCCAGGCTGTAGAAATCGTGGGCGAAGTCATCCAGGTCCGCTGCCGTGAGCTTGAGGCGACGCAGGAAGTAGTTGTAGACCAGCACCGCCGGCACCGCGACCGCGATACCCACACCGGTAGCGACCAATGCCGCACCAATTGGACCGGCCACGGTTTCCAGGCTGGCCGAGCCGGCAGCGCTGATGCCTTTGAGGGCTTCCATGATGCCCCACACGGTGCCGAACAGGCCGATAAACGGCGAGGTGCTGCCAATACTGGCGACCACGGCCAGGCCGGTTTCCAAAGAGCGGCGCTCACGCACGATCTGCTGGCGCAGGGCACGTTCAAGGCGGTCCTGGTGATTGATGGCCTGGCTCAAGTCTGCCGCGTGCGGGGCATCACCGACCTGGATCGCGGCATAACCGGCCTGAGCTACACGGGCTGCGGCGCCGGGCTGGGTCTCGGTCAGCTCAGCGGCGGAATCGAGACTCGACGCCGCCCAGAACTGTTTGTGAAACTTGCGATCCTGCGCTTTGAGGCGCCCGAACTGCACGCCCTTCAATAACGCCAGGCCCCAGGTGGCGACCGAAAAGACCACCAGCAGCCAGATTACCGCGCTTTCGATGGATTCAAGTGGAGATGCTAATGCCATGATGTTTTCCCTCTGTGCAGGTGGCGGCGTGTCCAACACACCGCTGCCGAATCGTTAGTGAATCTTGAAATCGATCGGGACGCTGACCCAGCCGTCCTGGGCCACATCGCCCTGCTTGGCCGGCACGAAACTCCAACGTTTCACGGCGGCCAGTGCGGCGTCGTCGAGTTGCTGGCGACCGCTGCTTTTCTGGACCTGGACCTCACCCGGCTTGCCGCTGGCCAACACATGCACGCGCAACAGCACGGTGCCTTCCCAACCACGGCGCTGAGCCAGTGACGGGTACTCCGGCGCCGGGTTCTTCAAGTACGCGGCGTTGGCCGAAGCAGGTGTCACCGGCGCAGGTGAAGGTGCCGGTGGCGCTGCTGGCGCTGCTGGCGCTGGAGGCGCAGGTTTCGGTGGCGCAGGCGGTTGCTCGACCGCTTTTGGCACAGGTTTGGGTTCAGGTTTTGGCACCGGCTTCGGCTTGGGTTTTGGAACAGGTTTGGGCGGCGCTGGTTTGGCGGCCAACTCATCGACCACCGGCGGTGGTGGCTCCACCACAGGCGGTGGCGGAGGCGGCGGTACAGGCGCAGGCGGCTCCACCACCGGCGGCGCGGGTTGGGAAAATTCGATCGTCATCGGCGGGATTTCCGGCGGCACAATCGGCAACACCGGCGTGGGCTTCTGGCTCACCCAATAAATCACTGCACCGTGCAGGGCCAACACCAGCAACCCCAGCAGAATCCCTTCACGACGACTCGAAAAACGCTTCGGGGTTTTCTGCAAACGCAATTGCCCCAACGGCGCGCGGTGCGGCCGGCCAAGGTCGACCAACTCACCACCCGGTGCCTGGCGCCACTGCGCCTCGGGGACACTGGCGGCGGTCTGGACATTGCCCATTGATTCACTCCCTACGGTTTTCACACCAAAAAACCGACAGGCCTGCCAAAGCGGCCGTCGAGGGCTGAATCATCGGGGCTAGACACTTATCTCTTAAAGTAATCTTTAAAGTTATACATAGATCTAAATTGAATAAAAGAAACATCCTGAAACGCCAAAGCCACGTTGGCCGTGGCCTGTGGCGAAGGGGTTGTTTTTGAATGCTTTAAAGGCATAAAAAATATTCAGTAAACGCATGGATTGTGGCGAGCGGGCTTGCCCCGCGTTGGGCTGCGCAGCGGCCCCTCTAAGGCAAAACGCGGCGCGCCAGGCATAGCGTGTTGGCAGGTTTTGGGTCTGCTGCGCAGCCCAACGCGGGGCAAGCCCGCTCGCCACAAAAAAACATTCGTCGAACGCTTCAAGATGGGTTGTTGGCGCATAGAGCGAACAATTGCTGCTGCAAAGTCTGCCCGGCCGCGCCCAACCCACTGCGGCCATACAGCGCCAGGCGCACGCCCTGCACCATCGGTAAACCACTGTCGTCACCGAGCACCACATGCCCTGGCTGCACCACCCGTCGCGGCAACAGGCTGATACCCAACCCCGCCGCCACCGCCGAACACACACTGGCCAAACTGGCGCTGGAATAGCCGATACGCCAACGCCAGCCGCCGACTTCCAGGTGGTGGAGCATTTCATTGCGGTACAAGCCGCCTACCGGAAACGCCACCAGGGGCAGCGGGTCGCGCCCCAGCGACGGCATGTCGCGGCTGTCGACCCAGCACAGGGGTTCCGGCCACGAGGCCACGCAGTCGTCGCTGTCGCCCATCTGCTTGACCAGCAACACGTCGAACTCGCCGGCACGGTATTGGCGCTGCAACTCGGGGCCCAGGCCGCTGGTCACCTCAAGACGCATCCGCGGATAGGCCACCACAAAAGCCGACAGCAACGGCATCAGGCGCTCGGCGGCAAAGTCCTCCGGCACACCCAGGCGCAATACGCCGTCGCTTTGCTGGTTGATCAACACATCGGCGGCCTCTTCATGCAGCGCGAGGATGCGCCGCGCGTACGCCAGCAAACGCTCGCCCTCGGCCGTGGCCACCACGCTACGCTGGTCACGGTCGAGCAACTGGCACGCCACCGTGTCTTCCAGGCGGCGGATCTGCTGGCTGACGGTGGATTGGGTCAAGTGCAGGCGCTCGGCGGCGCGGGTGAAATTGCCGCAATCCACCACGGCGACAAAACTGCGCAGTAACACGGGATCAAACATGCTCGTCACCATTGCGTTTGCCACTGATTGGCATGGTTATATTTAATTTCAGAATACTCTGGCAGCTGGCCATACTTCACGCCTCTTTTGCGCAGACGACAGGCCGTGCATGACGCTCAACCATTCATTCGCGGGCAAACTCGCCGGCTGGGGCCTTTTGGTCGTACTGGGCCTGAACCTGCGCCCCATCCTCAGCTCCATCAGCCCCTTGCTCGGCGAGATCCGCCAAGCCACCGGCCTGAGCTTCCAAAGCAGCGCCCTGCTCACCAGCCTGCCGGTGGTGTGCATGGGCCTGGTGGCGCTGGTCGGTGTGCGCGTGGAGGCACGCCTGGGCGAACGGCGCGGCATCGCGCTGGGCTTGATGATGATTCTGCTGGCGTGCCTGGCGCGCTGGTTGATGGGCCAGGCGTCGGCGCTGCTGGTTACCGCGTTGCTGGGCGGCGCCGGTGTGGCATTGATCCAGGCGTTGGTGCCGGCGATGATCAAGCGCGAATTTCATCACCGCGTGCCGGTGGCGATGGGCGTGTACTCGGCCTCGTTAATGGCGGGCGGTGGCCTGGCGGCGTTGCTCAGCCCCGTGGTGGCTACGCATTTTCAGCAATGGCAGGCAGGGCTTGGCGTTTGGCTGTTACCTGCATTGGGGGCGCTGCTGCTGTGGGCCTGGCTGCCGTTGGGCGCGGCGAGAAACCAGCAAATCGCGCCTGCCTTCAAGGGGCTGCGCAATCGTCGGGCATGGCTGCTGGCGTTGTATTTCGGGCTGGTGAATTGCGGCTACATGAGCATGGTGGCGTGGCTGCCGGCCTACTATCAGCAACTCGGCTGGGGCGTGTTGCCGAGCGGTTCGTTGCTGGCGTTCATGACCATCTTCCAGGTGATCGCTGCGCTGTTGATGCCGGTGCTGGCTCAGCGCGGTATCGACCGTCGCCCGCTGCTCGGCATCAGCCTGTTGGCGCAGACTGTCGGCTACCTCGGCCTGATCCTCGCACCGCTGGAGTACCCGCACCTGTGGGTAGCCTTGTGCGGTTTTGGCCTGGGCGCGTGTTTCGCCCTGAGCCTGCTGCTGACCCTCGACCACCACCGCGATCCACGTCAGGCCGGGCAACTGGCGGCCTTCGTGCAGGGCGTGGGCTTTTTGATCAACGCGGTTTCGCCCTGGCTGACCGGCTGGCTGCGCGAACTCACCGGCAACTTCGTCAGCGCCTGGGTGGTGCTGACGGTCACGGCGCTGGCGATGCTGGTGGTGACGCGGGTGTTCCGCCCGGCCACCTACCGCACCGACTCAGAAGTCGTAGCGGCCCGTCACGCCTAGGGTGCGCGGCGTGCCCAGCAAGCCTTCGTAGCCGCCGTTGCCGCCGGTCCACAGGGTGGTGTAGTAGGTTTTGTCGAAGGCGTTTTTCAGCCACAACGACACATCCCACTGCCCTTGCTGGTAGTTGCCGCGCAGGCCGGTAGAGAGGTTGACCACCGCATAGGCCGGAATCTGCCCATAGTCGGAATCCTCCACCGTGCCCACCGCTTTGGAGCGGAATGCATAGCTGGCGGTCACGTAAGGTTCGAAGCCGTTATCCAGGTTCCACTTGTATTCGCCGTTGGCGTTGGCGATCCACTTGGACGCGCCCACCACTTGGTGGCCGCTCAGGTCGCAGGAGGCCGGCGCACCCGGACGCAAGCTGACCTCCGGTGGGCACGGCGCATCTTTGTAAGACAGGTAACTCACATCGTTGAACGAGCCATTAATGTTCAACGTCAGGCCTTGGATCGGCACCAGCGTGCTTTCCACTTCCACGCCGCGTGAGCGCACCGAACCTGCGTTGGTCAGGTATTGCACGCGGTTTTCCTGGTCGTAGGCGTTGGTCTGGTAGCCGTTGACCTGGGTCCAGAACAGGTTGGCATTAAGTTGCAGGCGGCGGTCCCACAGCGTGCTTTTAAACCCCAACTCGGCGTTGTTGGCGCGCTCGGTGCCCACCAGCAGCGAATCCGCGCCAGCCGTCGGCGCAGAACCCACCACCAAATTCACCCCGCCGGACTTCTCGCCATGGGACAACGTCGCATAGCCCAACAAATTATCGTTGAAGTGATAACTCAGGTTGAGCAGCCCCGACGGCGTAGCGCTGTACTGGTTGAGATCGCCGGAGTCATACGCGCCGGTGCGCCCACGCCGCGCCGTGGCAGCGGCGCCGGTGACCGCAGCGCCACCCACGGGCGCATTGCGGCTGACCCAGGCGCTTTTTTCTTCGTAAGTGCCGCGCACACCGGCGGTGAAATCCAGGCGTTCAGTGAGGTGCCAGGTGCCTTGGGCGAACAGGGCAAAGCTGTCGGTGCGAATATGCCCGTTGCCGACAGTGCTCACATCATTCAGCGCGCCGGTCGGCGTGCCATTCCAGATATCCGCCTTGGGCCCGTAATAGGCGAAGGATTTGTTATCCAGCGAGTTGCCGAAGTAGTAGGCGCCCAGCACATAGTCGAAGAAACCGCCGGTAGGCGAGGCCAGGCGGAATTCCTGGGACCACTGCTTATCCTCTACCGACACGCCAGCGTTATACGACGCCGGCACGTTGAGGCCATCGTCATTGCGCGGGGTGAAATTCCACCAGCGATACGAACTGACCGAGGTCAGGGTGAAGTCACTCGGCAACGTCCAGTTGGCTTCCAATGAAGTGCCGCCCTGGAACACGGTGACATGCTGGTCGTTGTCCAGGTTGACCTTGCGATGGGTGCCATCCACCAGGGTCGCGCCCGCCGCTGCGGCCCGGGAGTGATAGAGGTTGGTGCCATTGATGGTCGGCCCCGTGCTGTACAGCACGCGGGTGCCGGCGCTGGAATCTTCTTCGTTGTAGTCGCCGATCCAGCGCAGGTTGAAGGTGTCGCTGGGCTTGTACAGCAACTGCCCGCGAAAGCCCTGGCGTGAGCCGCCGTTAAGATCATGGCCGTCGTATTCGTTCTTGATGTCGCCATCGCTGCGTGTGCGATAGGCCGAAAAACGCCCCGCCAACTCGTCGGTGAGCGGGCCGGAAATCGTGCCCTTGGTCTGGAAATAACCGTCCTCGCCCAACGAGGTTTCGATGCTGCGCTCCGGGGTGAAACTCGGCGCGCGCGTGCTGATATTGATCACGCCCGCCGTGGTGTTCTTGCCGAACAAGGTGCCTTGCGGGCCGCGCAAGACTTCGAGCTGCTCGATGTCCATCAAGTCGAACACCGCCATGCCCGGCCGCCCAAGATAAACGTTGTCGATATACAGCCCCACGCTGCCTTCCAGGCCGTCGCTGGCCGGGTTGTTGCCCAACCCGCGAATCGACACGCTGGACTGACGCGCATGCATATAAGCGACGTTGACGCTGGGCACCAGTTGCTGCAAATCCTGAATGCGGTAGACCCGCTGGCTCTCCAGCGCCTGGCCGCCGATGACGCTCATGGGCGTCGGCACTTCCTGCGCGCTTTCGGTACGCCGCCGTGCGGTCACAGTGACGGTCTCAAGCTGGCCGCTGGCGTTTTCGCCCTTGCCGGCAGGCGCAGGTGTTTCGGCGGCCTGGGTCGGCGACCAACTGGTGCTCCCGGCCACCAACATGGCCAGGGGCAAGGACTTCAACAGACTCATAAGCGGCTCCGAAACCTGGAAATATTGTTCATCCAATATTCCAACAGGTTATTTATTTATGTTTTTACGAACATTTACTGCATAAGAGATAGCCTTTATAAGGAGTCGACCTAATGCATAGCCAATGCATTTCCCGGATATTTTTGATGTGAAAAATGCATATCGACTTGCGCCAACTTCGCCACTTCATTGCCCTTGCCGAACAACGCAGTTTTGTCGCGGCGGCGTTGGCCGTGAACCTGTCGCAGTCGGCGTTCAGTCGCAGCATCCAGGCGCTGGAACACAGTGCCGGTTGCCAGTTGGTGGACCGTGGCCGCAAGGACCTGGCGCCGACCAAACAAGGCCAGGTGCTGCTCGAACATGCACGGCGCCTGGTCAGCGGCGCCCAGCAACTGGCCAACGAGATCAGCCAGTTCAATGGCCTGGAAGCCGGTGAACTGCGCTTCGGCTGTGGCCCGGCGCCCGCTGCCGGGTTGATCCCGCGTGCCATCGGCAGTTTTATCGGGCGCTACCCCAAGGCCCGCGTGCAGTTCCAGGTGGATGACTGGCAAAGTTTGAGCAAGCGCCTGCTCAGCGAAGAGTTCGAGTTTTTCGTCGCCGACACCCGCCACTTCGAAGCCAACCCGGACTACCACACCCACCGCCTGCGTGCGCGGCGCTGGTACTTCTGCTGTCGCGCCGGGCACCCGCTGGCCAAGCGCGAAAGCGTCAGCGCCGGCGAGCTGATGAGCTACCCGCTGGCGGTGACGATTCGCCCGCCGAACCTGCGCAAGGTCATCGTCGACCTCAGCGGCCGGCCGGATTACCTGCCCAATGTGGAATGCGAAAACGGCTACAGCCTGATGGGCGTGGTGCTGCGCTCGGATGCGATCGGCATCGTCAGCGCCAACAGCGATGTGCTGCATATGGCGCGTGGCGAGTTGGTGTGTTTGAAGATTGATGGGCTGGCTGAGGACTTGGAAGAGCGCTATACCCGCTACGGGATTGTCAGTCGGGCGGGGTATCGGCTGTCGCCGTTGGCGGAGGCGATGATTGAGCAGATCAAGCAGATCGATGAGCTGGATGAGGATGTGTGTGCCTTGGAAAATCTCGCTGTCTGAGCGGGCGTTATCGCAGGCAAGCCAGCTCCCACAGGGGTACGCATTTCAAGTGTGGGAGCTGGCTTGCCTGCGATAGCGCCAGTAGCAACACCCATGCATTCCCTGCATAAAACCCAGTCCTCAAATGCACTTGCCAGCCCACCACCCGAACAGCGAAAACCTTCACCTGTCCTCAGTCCGGTGAAGCCTCATGTCCAACTCCCAACCCGTGCGCAACGTGCTCTACATCATGTGCGATCAACTGCGCCGCGATTACCTGTCGTGCTACGGCCACGCGCATTTGCACACGCCCAATATCGACCGTCTCGCCGCCGCTGGCGTGCGCTTCAGCCGCGCCTACACCCAAGGCACCATTTGCGGGCCGTCGCGGATGTCGGCGTACACCGGGCGCTATGTCAGCAGCCATCAGGTGGCCTGGAACGCGGTGCCGTTGCCCTTGGAAGAGCTGACCATCGGCGACTACCTGCGCCCCCATGGCATCCGCACCGCGCTGGTGGGCAAGACCCACGCCACGCCGAACCTTGAGGCCTTGCAGCGCCTGAATATCGACCCCGACAGCCAGCAGGCCGAGCCTTTCAATGAGGTGGGTTTCGACGCTTATTTGCGCCATGACGGCATCTACCCCGACAGCCCCCTGTTCGCGGAAAAACGCGAGTCCGCGCCCTACACTCAGTACCTGCGCGAGCACGGCTACGACGGCACAAACCCGTGGCATGAATGGGCCAACGCTGCAGCCGGTGAAAACGGCGAAGTGCTCAGCGGCTGGCATATGCGCAACGCGGGGCTACCCGCACGCGTCGCCGAGGAGCATTCGGAAACCGTCTACACCACCGACCGCGCCATCGACTTTATCGCTGAACTAGGCGAGCAGCCGTGGTGTTTGCACCTGTCTTACATCAAGCCGCACTGGCCCTACATCGCTCCGGCGCCGTACCACGCGCTGTATGGCGCCGAGCATATCCAGGCGCCGATTCAGCCTGCGCAAACCAGTGATCATCCGGTCTACCAGGCTTTCCGTCAGCATCAGGAAAGCGTGAATTTTTCCCGTGATGAAGTGCGGCTCACAGTGGTTCCGACCTACATGGGCCTGATCAAACAAGTCGATGATCAACTCGGGCGTCTGTTCGATTTTCTGCAAAGCAACGGCCGCTGGGATGACACATTGATCGTGTTCACCAGTGACCATGGCGACTTCCTCGGCGACCACTTCCTCGGCGAAAAAGAGTTTCTGCTGGAGCCTGCGGTGGGTATTCCACTGATCGTGCGCGACCCGCGTGCCAGTGCCGATATCAGCCGTGGCGCGGTGGATGAGCGCCTGGTAGAAACCATCGACGCCCTGCCAACGTTCCTCGATGCCCTGGGCTTGCCGGCCGCAGACCATCGCCTTGAAGGCCGCTCGCTGATCCCGCTGCTGCACGGCGAACCCATCACCTGGCGCAACTACGCCATCGCTGAATACGACTATGCCTTCCAGGCCCCAGCCCGTGAGCGTTTGGCGCAGCCCATCGACCGCTGCCGCATGACCATGGTGCGCAGTGAGCGTTGGAAATACCTGGCCTATGACGGCTTTCGTCCACAGCTGTTTGACCTGGAAAATGACCCGCAGGAAGTGCAGGATTTGGGCGACGATCCAGCGTATGCGGCCGTGCGCGAGACGCACTTGGGGTATTTGTTCGAATGGCTGCGTGGGTTGAAGCGGCGTACGACCATCAGCCATGCGGAGGTTGATTCGCGTGGCCAGTGGTTCCGGTACGGTGAGCCTGAGGCGGAAAAGGTAGTGAAAATCGGCGTCTGGTAAACACACAAAAAACTAATGTGGGAGCTGGCTTGTCGAATCGTCGCACCGCTGCGATAGCATCGCCTCGGTGTGACTCATACACCGAGGTGCCTGCATCGCAGGCAAGCCAGCTCCCACATTGTTTAATCTCCAACCTGGCTTAGAGGCCTTTGGTGGTCTGGCTGCGCTGCCCTTGCACACTCACCGGCACATCGCCCTTGAGCGTCACTCGACGCACGATGCGTTCCTGGGTGCCGTAGTCGTCCACCGCGTAATGCTGAGTGGCGCGGTTGTCCCAGATCGCCACGTCGCCGGTGTTCCAGCGCCAGCGCACGGTGTTTTCCAGGCGGGTGACGTGGCCCTGCAGCAGGTTGAACAGCTGCGCCGATTCGGTCTGGGAATAGCCTTTGAGCCGTTTGACGAAGTGCCCCAGCAGCAAGGTTTTTTCACCGCTGACCGGATGTACACGCACCACTGGGTGCTCGGTTTCATACACGGTGGAAGTAAAGATTTTGCGGTACTCCTCAAGCTTTTCCAGCGACACATCCGGCTTGCGCCCGGCGTAGTCGTACTCGTTGCTGTGCACGGCCCACAGGTTGTCGGCGAGTGCGCGCAGGTCGGCGCTGAGGTCGTTGTAGGCGGCGGCCGTGTTGGCCCACACCGTGTCGCCACCGGATTTTGGCGCCAGTACCGACCGCAGGATCGATGCCTTCGGGTAGGCGTCGACGAAGGTCACGTCGGTGTGCCAGGAATTGGCGCGCTGGCCACGGGCACCGTCCAGCTCCAACAGGAAGCGCGTGCCGTCGCGCACCGGCACTGTCGGGTGTGCGATCGGCTCGCCGAGCAGGTGCGCGAAGGCTTCCTGGCTCTGGTCATCGAGGTGGGTTTGCTCGCGGAAAAAGATCACTTTGTACTGCACCAGTGCGTGCTGGATGGCCTCGACGGTGGCGGCATCCAGGTCACCGGAGAGTTTGATACCACGGATCTCGGCGCCGATGCGGCCAGCCACCGGGTGGATGTCGAGCGCCTGGGCGACGGGTTGAACAGCTAATGCGGCGTTGCTCATTGTGATGACCCTCATGTGCCTGCTGATGGTGGGATGCTTTCCTGCAACGCTCTATCCATATGCAATTTAGATCTAGCAAATGAATCAATGCTTCGTTGACGGAATAAGAGCTTGCATTTAAAACCTCAGCTCCCACGGTCGCAAATGCCTTCGACCTATTTTTCAAATGCCGGGAAAGCATATGGATCTTCGCCAACTTCGGTACTTCATCGCCCTCAACGAACACCGTAGTTTCGTGCGCGCCGCCGACGCCATGGGCATCACCCAACCGGCGTTCAGCCGCAGCATCCAGGGCCTCGAACAGGAGTTCGGCTGCGTGCTGGTCGACCGTGGCCACAAGGACTTGCGCCCCACGCCAGAGGGCCAGGTGGTGCTGCAACATGCCTTGACCCTGGTGCACGGCGCCGCGCTGCTGAGCAGTGAAGTTACGCGCATGACCAAGCTCGACGCCGGCGACCTGCGCTTCGGTTGCGGCCCGGCGCCAGCAGTAAAACTGGTGCCGGACGCGGTGGCGCGTTTTATTGGCGCGCACCCGAAAATCCGCACCAGCTTCCAAGTGGATAACTGGGAAAAACTCAGCCGCGCCTTGAGCCGCGAAGAGATCGAATTCTTTATCGCCGATATCCGCCAGTTCGAGGCCGACCCGAACTTCCAGACCCGCGCATTGACGCCCAAGCGCGGCGTGTTTTTCTGCCGCCCAGGCCACCCGTTACTGGCCAAGGACAGCCTGTCGACCAACGACATGTTCGACTACCCGCTGGCCTCGCCGCTGATCTCCCAGGGCATTCGTAAACTGCTGGCGAACCTGAGTGGGCGCATGGACTTTTCACCCAGCATTCAGACTGAACACTTCCCGGCGCTGGTAAAAATCGTGCTGCAATCGAACGCCATCGGCGTGGGCACCGAGGAAGCTTTTGCCGAGGACATCGCACAGGGTTCGCTGGTGCTGCTGCACTGGCGCAACCTGCCGCAGAACATGGAGACCATGAGCGCGCGTTGTGGGATTGTCAGCCGCACGGGATCGAGGTTGTCGCCGGCGGCCAAGGCGATGATCGAGACATTGGTGGAGGTCGACAGGCAGGAGGTGAGTGTGGCGGTTTGACGGGCCTCATCGCAGGCAAGCCAGCTCCCACAGTTGGAATGCATTCCCCTGTGGGAGCTGGCTTGCCTGCGATAGCAATATCCCAGCCACCAAAAACCTCAGAGCCCCGCCGCCGCCAGGTTCGGCGCCACCCAGTCACTCACCTGAAACGACTTGCGAATCAGCCGTTCCTTGGACGCCAAATCCACCGCGCCCTGCAACTTGCCCAGGAACACCGGATCCAGCGTCGCCGGGAAAATCTCGCTGAGCTGCTGGTCTTTCAAGTCGTTGGTCAGGATCACCGGTGGGTAACTGGCTCGCCCCGACACCAACTCGATGTAGGCCTGCTTGTTGCTGTCGGTGGTCAACCACTGCACCGCTTGCTGCTGGGCCTTGAGCAACTTGGCTACCGCGTCGGGGTGTTCTTCGACGAACTGTTTGCTGCCCACCAGCACCGCCTGGACGCTGCCGGCGCCGCCGAGGTCCTTGGTGGTGAGCGGTATTTCCGCCAGCCCTTTGGCCTGCAACGCCGTCAGGTTCGAACCGCCCCAAGTCGCATCAATCTGTTTGGCGGCCAATGCCGCGCCCGCCGCGTTGAAATCCAGGTTGATGACTTTCAGGTCCTTTTCATTCAAGCCCTGGCTGGCCAATGCACTGTCGAACGACAACTGGCTGGCCGTGCCACGGAACACCGCCACACGTTTGCCCTTGAGGTCTTGCAGGGTCTTGATCCCCGAGCCCGGCACCACGCCCAGGTACTGCTTGACGTCACGTGCCGTGGCGCTGAGCAAACGCGTGTCCAGCCCATTGGAGCGACCGATGATCGCCGCCAGATCGCCCAGGTAGGCCAGGTCCACCTGGCCATTGGCGAAGGCTTCATTGATCACGGGACCTGCGCCCTTGAAGTAATTCCACTGAATCTTGATACCTTGGTCGGCAAAGGCCTTTTCGAAGATCTGCTGCTCGCGCAATACATCCGTTATACCGCCGCCGCTGTGCTGGCTGCCGGCACTCAGGTCGGGCACGGCGATGCGGATTTCCTTGAGGTCGGCGGCGTGTACCAACCCGGCCAGCGCGGTGCCCGCGAACAGGCTGATCAGACGTTTGAAGGGCAGTTTCATAAGCGCAGCTCCTGGTGGGCGACGGTCGCCTGGGGAGCAGAAAGTAGGCACAGCCCGAGCAAAACTTTAAATACTATAAATTCACAATTTAATAGCCTTTTGGACTATGCGAGCTAAAACGCTGGCTCCAGCGGCGTATGCATAAACAGCATCAAAAATATTCTTCGAATGCATTGGATGCGTGCCGGGCAGAGGCTTTAAATGATTTTTCTTATCTCACAATCATCTTAATTCCATTTTTATAAGATCGAAATCACATAACGCCGACGGAGGTCAGCCATGGCCCGCACTTCACAGTTGAGCCTGCCTCTTTCAGCCCCCGCGCCGCGCTGGCCCTTGCTCGGTGAGCGTCTGCTGCCCTGGCTGTTGCCGCTGGCACTGTTTGCGCTGTGGTGGTTGGCCAGCCGTAATCAGTGGATGAGCGAACAAATTTTGCCCGCGCCGTCGCTGGTGTGGAGCAGCGCCGTAGAGCTGGCCGGCGGCGAGCTATGGAGCAACCTGGCGATCAGCTTGCAGCGCTTGTTCTGGGGGCTGTTGGCCGGTATCGGCGCGGGAGCCGTATTGGGTGCGCTATTGGGTTTCAGCGCGCGCGCCGAACGCCTGGTGTTCCCCACCTTCAGCGCGCTGTCGCAAGTGCCGACCCTGGCCTGGATCCCATTGTTCATGGTGTTTTTCGGCATCGGCGAGACCTTGAAACTGGTGGTGCTGGTGAAGGCGATTGTGGTGCCCGTCACCCTGCACACGCTGGTTGGTGTGCGTGACGCGCAACCCAACCTGCGTGAAGCCGCCCGCGTGCTGCGCCTGCCCACGCACCTGCTGATTCGTCGGCTGATCCTGCCCGCTGCATTGCCGGCCTTCATGGCCGGTGTGCGCCTGGCGCTGGCGGCGGGCTGGACCTCGTTGCTGGCCGTGGAACTGCTGGCCTCCAGCGAAGGCATCGGCTACCTGATGGTCTGGGCACGCCAGTTGTTCATGCTCGATATTGTCTTCGTGTGCATCGTGGTCATCGGCGTGTTGGGCGTGGTGATGGATCGCGGCATCGGCTGGCTGGACCGCAAATGGGTGCACTGGCCGCACCCGGCCACTGCGCAGATTCGCCGCGGCCCGCGTTATCAAGGGTGGCAACGCCTGCAACCGTGGTTGTTGCCGCTGCTCTTGCTGGCGTTGTGGCAGGTGGCGACGGATCTCGCTTGGGTGGACCCGAATATTCTGGTCAGCCCATGGGCCGTGCTGCAAACCACCGGCGCGGGTGTGCTGGATGGCAGCCTGTCCGGCGCCTTGGGCAAAAGCCTCGGCCGCACGCTGGGAGGCTTGTTGCTCGGCGCCAGCCTGGGATTTGCCATGGGCTTGTGGCTGGGTTTGTCGCGACGCAGCGAGCGAGTGCTCGGGCCGACCCTGGCCGCACTGCGCCAGATCGCAATTTTCGCCTGGGTGCCATTACTCACCGCCTGGTTCGGCCTGGGTGAATTGGCCAAGTGGGTGTTTATCGCCCTGGCGGCGTTTTTTCCGCTGTTTATCGCCACGCAGCGCAGCGTGTTGAACCTGTCGCCACAGCTGCGCGAAGCCGCGCAAGTACTGCGCCTGAACCTGTTCCAGCGCCTGCGCCGCCTGGTGCTGCCGGGCGCGGCGGCGGGGATCTTCGCCGGCCTGCGCCTGAGCCTGATCTATGCCTGGCTGGGCACCATCGGCGCGGAATATTTCATGCCGTCCAATGGCGGCATCGGCAGCCTGATGATCGGCGCCCAACAGTTGCTGCGCATGGACCTGATCATGGGCGGCATGCTGCTGGTCGGCCTTACCGGCGCCACGCTCAACCTTATCGGCCAACGCATCGAAACCCGCGCCACGCGCTGGAGACACGCATGAACGCACCTATCGTCAGCTTTAACCATGTGGGCAAGACCTTTGACGTCGACGGCTTTGAGCTGGAAGCGATTCGCGAATTCAACCTGGACATTGCCGAAGGCGAGTTCGTGGCAATTGTCGGTTCCAGCGGCTGCGGCAAATCCACCCTGCTGCGCCTGCTGGTGGGGCTGGATACGCAGTTTCGTGGCGAGATCCGGGTGGATGGCCACGCCGTAAAGGGCATCGGCGGCGAACGCGGCATCGTGTTCCAGGAGCACCGGTTATTTCCCTGGCTGACCGTCGCGGAAAACATCGGCCTGGGCCTGGTCAACGAGCCGTTGAGCGAGGCCGAGCGCAACCGGCGCATCGGTGACTTTATCGAATTGGTGGGCCTTACCGACTTTACCCGCGCTTATCCGCATCAGCTGTCCGGCGGCATGGCGCAACGTGTGGCAATCGCCCGTGGCCTGGTGGCCAGCCCGCGCATTCTATTGCTCGACGAGCCGTTCGGCGCCCTCGATGCGTTGACCCGCCAGCAGATGCAGGACGAGCTGTTGGCAATTCGCGCCCGCGCCAAAATCACCACGGTGCTGGTGACCCACGATGTGGAAGAAGCGATTTTCCTCGCCGACCGCGTGGTGGTGATGGAGCCGCGGCCAGGGCGCATCAAACAGGTGGTGGACATCGCCCTGCCCCACCCACGCCAGCGCAGCAGCTTCGAATTCCACCAACTGCGCGAAGAGCTGCTGCATGAACTGATCAGCGACGGCCACTATCAGCCGCCGCTGCGCGAACAGATTCGCGACCTGCCGCTGGCGTTTATTGCTTGCTGAATGCCAGCTCAGCGTCCGGCCGTTCCTGGCGCTCAAGCCGATTGGCGCGGGTAAACGTGCCGATATCATTGAAGCGCACGCCCATCTCGCGCATCACCTTGTGGGCCACCTTGGCGGTCATCTGACGGATGTAGAACGGCTCCTTCACCACAAAATGGTGGATGCCGTGAGTGCTGCCGAAGTTGAAGCAAAACGCCTGCAACGGCCACATCCACCACGGGTTGAGCACCTGGGTTTGCTGGATCACGTTGCCCAGTTCCACATCGCCGTAATAGTGCATGTTGGAGCTGACAAAGTGCAGGCAAAAGGTGCGCAGCACGTTAGGACCGATGATCACCACGGCGGCGATATCAATCACCTGCATCATCTGCAAGGTACCGGCGGACCACTGGATTGGCGCGCCCATCAGGCTGGCGATGCCATTGGCGGCATGAAAGCCCAGGAACACATACCACGCGCCCCAATGCAGCAGCGCCAGCGGTGCGTAGACCAGCAGCGAGCGTTTGAGGATCTTGAGTTTGTGGCTCCAGGTTTTGGCCCGCAGCATGCGGATAAACGCCGACATCACGTTATCGCCCACCATCAGCAACCGCGCGAACCCCCAGGGCTCGCCATTGGTAATGGCGCGCTCTTCCATATCGGTTTCGGTGCCGGACACCTTGTGGTGGTTAAGGTGCAAATGCCGGCGTATCCACGGGTTGATGGTGCTCGGCCGCGCCAGCCACACCAGGCCCATCATCAGGTTGTGCGGTACGCGTTGCTTGCGAAAGTACATGCTGTGGATCAGGTCGTGTTCCAGCTCGTGGGTCAGCGAAGCGAGGAAAGCGTTGAGCAGCAAACACGCCCACCAGGCCATATGGCCGGTGATATAGAGCGCCGCCGAGCCAAGCATGCCGAGCAAGGCAAAGGCCAGGATGCCCGCGCCCAACGCGTCCTGATGCAGCAGCCAGGGGTGCTGTTGGCGCAACCGCACGCCCTCGGCGAGCACCACTTCGCGGATTTTTGCCGAGCGCTGTTGCGCATTCATCTGTTGGGGACTTGCAGAAGTACCGTCCATGCTCCCATCCTCTTGTTAAGTGATACGTCCATCCTGCCCCAAGCGATCGGGCCGGACGCTAGCCCCGGACGCCAACCTGTTGACCGCAAGCGCCAATCACCATGACTGAACCCACGTCTCTCGCCAGTTGGACCCGCGCCCTGCGCAAGCAGCTCGACGCCCTCAACCTGGACAGCGCCGCGCTGTGCATCGAGGCCGGGCTCGACCCGCAGCAGATGGACGACCCCAACGCACGCTACCCGCTGTCGGCCACCACACGCCTGTGGGCGCTGGCAGTGCAGGCCAGTGGCGACCCGGCGATCGGCTTGCGCGTGTCGCGGTTTGTGAGCCCGACCACCTTTCATGCGCTGGGTTATGCGCTGGTGGCCAGCGGCAGTTTGCGTGAGGTGTTCGAGCGCATCGTGCGGTATCACCAAGTGGTCAGCGATGCCCTGACGCTGGAGCTTAGCCGAGAGGGTGAGCGTTACCGCTTTCGTCTGCTGCAACCTGCGGACAGTCCGGCACCCGCGCCGGAAGCGATTGATGCGTTTGCAGCGATCTATGTGCGCACCTGCCGTAATCGCCTGGGCCGTGACTACGCGCCGTTGGCGGTGTACCTGCGGCGGCCGGAACCGGCGGATCCAAAACCCTGGCACACGGTGTTTCGCGCACCGGTGTTTTTCGATGCCGAGGAAGACCGTCTTGAATTTTCCGCCCAGGACTTCGACAGCCACCTGGACGACGCCAACCCCGAGTTGGCCGAGCACAATGAAACCGTGCTCAAGCGCACCCTGGCCCAGCTGCAACCGCTGACCTGGGAACGCAAGGTGCGCAGGGCGATCGAGGAACAATTGCCGGAGGGCGAGCCGAGTGCCGAGCGCATCGCCCAGGCGTTGCACCTGAGTCTGCGCAGCTTGCAGCGGCATTTGGCGGATGAAGGCTGTCGGTTTGATGCGTTGCTCAATGAGTGCCGCGAGAACCTGGCGCTGCTGCACCTGCGCGATCCGCACTGCTCATTGGCCGAGATCAGTTATTTGCTTGGGTTTGCCGATACCAGCAGTTTCAGCCGAGCGTTCAAGCGCTGGACGGGGATGACGCCGGGGCAGTTTCGCGATGGGTTGCGCTAGGTCGGGCCTCATCGCAGGCAAGCCAGCTCCCACAGGGCAATGCATTTCAACTGTGGGAGCTGGCTTGCCTGCGATAGCGGTGGCTCAGCGACCACGCCGCAAGAGTTTTTTCACCCGCGCCACCAGCACCTTGGCATCAAACGGCTTGAGCAAATAATCATCCTCATGCAGTTCCAACCCACGCAAGCGGTCTTCAATCCCGCCCGGTGTGGTCAGGAACAACATCGGCGTCTCCCCCTTCAACCGGATCGCCTGCTGCAACTTCCAGGCATTGAGCCCCGGCAGCATCACATCCAGGATCACCAGGTCGTACTCAGCGCTTTCAACCAGGCGCAACGCCGCCATGCCATTGGCCGCAACTTCCACGCTGTAACTGGCCTCGTTCAAGCCCTGGGCCATCCGCTGTGCCTCTTCGGATTCATGTTCCACTAACAGCACGCGCATAACACACCTCGATTAATCAGGCTTGCAGGCTAACACCCTCAGGTGTGCGCCGCCTCACGCAGTCGCCGGGCATCAAGGATTTCGATCTCGCCGTAGCCCAGGCGCACGATGCCTTGGGCCTGCAGGTCCTTGAGCAAGGCGTTGGTGGTCTGGCGTGACAGGCTCAACATGGCGGCCAGGTCTTCCTGGGGCAGTTGCAGCATGCTTTTTAACGACTCAGCCTCGCCGTAACCCTCGACGATCATCAACAGACGATGGGCCAGGCGCACCGAGGCCGGCATCAGGCTCAGTTGCTCGATATTGATAAAACTCAGGCGCAGCTTCTGGCTCATCAACAACGCCAGGTCGCGCCAGTACTGCGGGCTTTCATTGAGGATACTGAGCAGCGCCTGCTGTGGCACCTGCAGCAGCGTGCACGGCCCGACGGCGCAGGCGTCGTGGGTGCGTGGCAGGCCGTCGAACAGGCAAATCTCACCCAGCCAGAAGGGTGACTCCACCAGACTCAACAGTGCTTCCTTGCCGTGTTCATTCACCGCACTGATGCGCAAGGCGCCGTCGAGCACCGCGTACAGGCCACAGGGCGGGTCGCCACGCTTGAACAGGGTTTGCCCCGCCGCCAGCTGCCGCTGCCGGGCGTGGGCCAGCAGGCTATGCTGAAAAGGCTCAGGCAGGTGGCTGAACCAGTGGCCAGAGGCCAAGCGAGTACGCCATTTCTCTGTGTCCATGAGCACTCCGAAGATTGTCGCCCAGCTGACAGTCAGTCACAGGCGGACAGGGCATGATCAAGCATCCTACAGGAGGAACAACAATGAAAAGCCTCGTCGACCACCTCAGCCAATACGCCGCCTATCACCGCGACCCGCGCAATATCGCCAGCCACTTTGTCGGCATCCCGTTGATTGTGGTCGCCGTGGCGGTGCTGCTGTCGCGCCCGGAATGGGCAATCGGCAGCCTGTGGATATCTCCGGCAGTGCTACTCGCGCTGTTTTCGGCATGGTTCTACTTGCGCCTGGAACTGGCGCTGGGCCTGCTGATGACGCTGTTGATGGGTTTGTCGGTGTGGGCCGGGCATGCACTGGCGGCGCAGAGCACGCTGGTGTGGCTGAGCAGCGGCATCGGCATGTTTGTGGTGGGCTGGGTGATTCAGTTTGTCGGGCACTATTACGAAGGCAAGAAGCCGGCGTTTGTGGATGATGTGTCGGGATTGATTGTGGGGCCGTTGTTTGTGGTGGCGGAATTGGCGTTCTTGCTGGGGTTGCGGCATGAACTTAAAGAGCAGATTGAGGCGCGGTCCGGCCCGGTAGAACGCCGCGATCTGAAGCCAAGCAAGGTCTGAATGTGGGAGCTGGCTTGCCTGCGATACAGGCACCTCGGTGTATCAGTCACACCGTAGTGATGCTATCGCAGGCAAGCCAGCTCCCACATGATCGTTCCCACGCAGAGTGAACGATCTGAGGGTCAGGCTTTTTGCCAGACCTTGGGTTTGAAGAACAAGGTCTCACCACGCGCCAAACCGGTCAGGCTGTCGTGGTCTTTGACCACTTCGGCCTCGATCAGCTCGCTTTGGCCTTCGACCTTGAGCGTCACCCGTGTGGTGGCGCCGAGCGGGCGAATATCGCGCACTTGCGCCGCGTGGTGATCTTCCAGCTCATGGCGCGACAGCGACACTTCATGCGGGCGGAACAGCACGTGCTTGTCTTCGCCCAAGTGCAGACGGTTGGAATCACCGAGGAAGTGATACACAAAATCGCTGGCCGGGTTTTCGTAGACTTCGCCCGGTGAGCCGATCTGCTCGATCACGCCCTTGTTCATCACCACGATACGGTCGGCGACTTCCATGGCCTCTTCCTGGTCGTGGGTCACGAACACCGAGGTGAGGTTGATATCTTCGTGCAGGCGCGCCAGCCAGCGGCGCAGCTCTTTACGCACCTTGGCGTCGAGGGCACCGAAGGGTTCATCCAGCAACAGCACCTTGGGTTCTACCGCCAGGGCGCGCGCCAGGGCGATACGCTGACGCTGGCCACCGGAGAGTTGTTCCGGGTAGCGATCCGACAGCCAATCAAGCTGCACCATATTCAGCAGTTCATGCACTTTGACCGCAATCTGGCTTTCGCTCGGGCGCTGGTTTTTCGGCTTCATGCGCAGGCCGAAGGCAACGTTGTCGAACACGGTCATGTGGCGGAACAGCGCGTAGTGCTGGAACACAAAGCCGACGTTGCGATCACGCACGTCGTGGCCGGACACGTCTTCGCCGTGGAACACGATGCTGCCGGCGTCCGGGGTTTCCAGGCCTGCAATGATGCGCAGCAAGGTGGTCTTGCCGCAGCCTGACGGGCCAAGCAACGCCACCAGCTCGCCACTCTGGATGTCCAGATTGATGCTGTTCAGGGCCTTGAAGGCGTTGAAGTTCTTGCTGACATTACGGACTTCGATCGACATGACTTATTCCTCACCGGCGCTGTTGCGCAGGCGGTTGATACGGTTCTCGCTCCACTGCTTGAGCAGCAGGATGAAGAGCGCCAGGATCAGCAACAGGCTCGCGACGGCAAACGCGGCGACATGGTTGTATTCGTTGTAGAGGATCTCGACGTGCAGCGGCAAGGTGTTGGTCACGCCGCGAATGTGGCCGGACACCACCGACACCGCGCCGAATTCACCCATCGCCCGCGCGGTACACAGCACCACGCCGTAGATCAAGCCCCACTTGATGTTCGGCACGGTCACATGCCAGAACATCTGCCAGCCATTGGCGCCCAACAGGCGTGCGGCTTCTTCTTCCTGGGTGCCCTGCTCCTGCATCAACGGGATCAGTTCACGGGCCACGAACGGCACCGTCACGAAGATGGTCGCCAGCACAATGCCCGGCAAGGCGAACACGATCTGGATGTCATGGTCTTGCAGCCACGGGCCGAAGAAGCCCTGGGCGCCGAACATCAGCACGTAGACCAGGCCCGCGATCACCGGCGACACCGAGAACGGCAGGTCGATCAGCGTGACCAGAATGCTCTTGCCACGGAACGAGTACTTGCTCACACACCACGCGGCACTGACGCCGAACACCAGGTTGAGCGGCACCGAAATCAGCACGGCGATCACCGTGAGCTTGAGCGCCGACAGCGCGTCCGGCTCAAGGATCGCCGTGAAGAACGCGCCGAGGCCATTCTTCAAACCCTGGGACACCACGATAAACAGCGGCAGCAGCAGAAACAGCGCGAACACCAGCCAGCCAAGTGTGATCAGGATGCGACGCGACACCGCGCTGCCACGCCGGGCAGCATTGGCCGAGGCTGCAGCGGAAATAGACGATTGGGACATGTTCCGCGCCTCCTTATGGACGTTCGATGCGCCGCTGCAACAAGTTGATCAGCAGCAGCAAGACAAAGGAAACCACCAGCATCAGCACGCCAATGGAGGTGGCACCGCGGTAGTCGTATTGGTCGAGTTTGACCATGATCAGCAACGGCAGAATCTCGGTTTTCATCGGCATGTTGCCGGCGATGAAGATCACCGAACCGTACTCACCCACGCCACGGGCGAAGGCCAGCGCGAAGCCGGTCAGCCAGGCGGGCAGTAATGCGGGTACGAGGATGTAGCGGAACACCTGCAACGGTTTGGCGCCCAGGCAGGCGGCGGCTTCTTCGATTTCCCGGGGGATGTCGGCCAGCACCGGCTGCACCGTACGCACCACAAAGGGCAAGGTGACGAAGGTCAAAGCAAGGGTGATTCCGACTGGGGTGTAGGCGATTTTAAAGCCCAGGTCGGTTGCGAATTGCCCGACCAGGCCTGCCGGTGCGTACAGCGCAGTGAGGGCAATACCGGCCACTGCGGTGGGCAGGGCAAACGGCAAGTCGATCATCGCATCGATGACCTTGCGGCCAGGGAAGGTGTAACGCACCAGCACCCAGGCCAGCAGTGTGCCGATCACGCCGTTGATGATCGCCGCGACGAACGCGGTGCCGAAGCTCAGTTTTAACGCCGCCAGCACACGCGGTGCGCTAATGATGGCCCAGAACTGATCCCAAGTGAGTTGAGCGGCATGTACAAACATCGCTGCCAGGGGGATGAGTACGATCAGGCTGAGGTACACCACGGTGTAGCCCAGCGTCAGCCCGAAGCCGGGTATGACGGGGGAAATACGACGCGACATAAGAGTCCTTGGTTAAAGGGTAAACACCACTGTAGGAGCGCACTCTCTGCGGGACCTGGTTTTACTGTGGGAGCCGGGCTTGCCCGCGATGCAAGCACCTCGGTGTGTCAGACACACCGCGGTGATGCTATCGCAGGCAAGCCAGCTCCCACAGAAGCCCAGCGCCTACAGAAAATCCGGCTCTTACAGTTTAATTTGGCTTACTGCGCCGTGTAGATCTGGTCGAACACGCCACCGTCGTTAAAGAATTTCGGTTGGGCAGTTTTCCAGCCGCCGAAGTCTTTGTCGATAGTCACCAGGTCCAGTTTCGGGAACTGCTGGGCGTATTTGGCGGCCACTTTTGCATCGCGTGGGCGGTAGAAGTTCTTCGCCGCAATCTCCTGGCCAGCCGGGCTGTACAGGTGCTTGAGGTATTCGGTGGCGATCTCGGTATTGCCCTTTTTCTCGGCGTTTTTGTCGACCACGGCCACTGGCGGCTCCGCGAGGATCGACAGGGACGGCACGACGATATCGAACTTGTCGGCGCCGCCGTCTTCTTTGAGTGCCAGGAACGCCTCGTTTTCCCACGCCAGCAACACGTCACCCTGACCGTTGTTGACGAAGGTGATGGTCGAACCGCGAGCGCCGGTGTCGAGGATCGGCACGTGCTTGAACAGCTCTTTTACGTATTCCTGCGCCTTGGCTTCGCTGCCGCCGGATTTAAGGCCGTAGGCCCACGCGGCGAGGAAGTTCCAGCGCGCACCGCCGGAGGTTTTCGGGTTAGGCGTGATAACGGAAACGTCTTTCTTGATCAGGTCGCCCCAGTCCTTGATGCCTTTAGGGTTGCCCTTGCGCACCAGGAACACGATGGTCGAGGTGTACGGAGTGCTCGCATCCGGCAGGCGGGTTTGCCAGTTTTCCGGCAGGGTCTTGCCCAGTTTGGCGATTTCATCGATGTCGCCAGCCAGGGCCAGGGTCACTACGTCGGCGCGCAAGCCATCGATCACCGCACGGCCTTGCTTGCCCGAGCCACCGTGGGATTGCTGGATCTTCACGTTGTCGCCAGGGTGGGACTGTTTCCAGTAGCTGGTGAATTCAGCGTTGTAGTCCTGGTACAGCTCACGGGTCGGGTCATACGAGACGTTGAGCAACTCGTAGTCCTTGGCAACGGCGGAACCGGCAAACACGGCGCTGGCCAGTGCGGCCAGGGCGTAACGGCGAATCGACGACATAGAAGCTCCTGATAATTCTTGGGTGTTGGCTTTTTCTTATAGTTGCGGGTCTAGCATGCGAATCGCCGTTGTTGCTTAGCTCGGTTTGTTACCGGGGTTCTGCAAACGGAATTTTTCCTTGCGTTCGATCTGTACCACTTGGGCGTTGTGCACAGTGATTTCCACCGCGCCAAACCGCAGGTCGCGCAAGGCGCTCTGGATCTCACGCAAAATGGCTGCTTCGTCCTGGCCGTCGACGCTACGTAGAGATGCGCTCATGGTCTCGCTCCTGAAATGAATAGTGCCTGGCAGTGGCGGCACTGCTTGCGGCGTGAGGGCGATAGTAGATAAGCGCGGATATTCTTAAAAATACTATTTAAGAATGTTTATATAACCAGAAAGAATTTTCTGACAGGACGTGGGGTTGCGAAGGTTTTGGCCTGGAAAATACTGCTACCCAAGCACCGCTAAACCCTGTGGGAGCCGGGCTTGCCCGCGATGGCGGTGTGTCAGGCACTGATGTTTCGACTGATACTGCCTCATCGCGGGCAAGCCCGGCTCCCACATTGGCCTGCATTTCACATGCGGATAGAGGGTGCCCTGGCCCAATCCATTTCTTGCGCCGGCACCGGCCGGCCAAACCAATACCCTTGCGCCAAATCACACTCTTGCTCCAACAAAAACCTCGCCTGCTCCACCTGCTCAATGCCTTCAGCATGCACCTGCATGCCCATGCTTTTTGCCAAAGCGATCACCACGCGCACAATCGCCGCGTCGTCTTCATCCCACGGCAAGCCGGCGACAAAACCCTGGTCGATCTTGAGCTTCTGCACCGGCAGGCGCTTGAGGCGCAGCAATGACGAATAACCGGTACCAAAGTCGTCAATCGCCAGGCGCAGGCCCAGCTCGCGCAGGCGGTGCAATTGCTCAAGGGCGACTTCGGGGTCTTCCATCACGGCGCTTTCGGTGACCTCAAGCTCCAGATAAGCCGGGTCAAGGCCGGTGGTGTGCAGCACCTGGGCGACTTGCTCATACAGTTCACGCCGGGCAAACAAACGGCTGGAAACATTCACCGCAATAAAGCTCAACGGCGCGCCATCGGCCAGCCATTGGCCCATCTGGCGGCAGGCCTGGTCCATCACCCAGGCATCGATATCGGCAATCAGCCCGGTGCGCTCGGCAATCGGGATAAATTCACCCGGCGGCACCAGGCCGCGCTCAGGGTGTTGCCAGCGCACCAGGGCTTCGACGCCGACCAGACGACTGTCTTGCAGGTCGTGCACGGGCTGGTAATACACACGCAGCTCTTGCTGATCGAGGGCGCGGCGCAGTTCGCTGGCGATTTCCACGCGGTGCTGGGCGTGGGCCGTCAGTTCTTCGGTGTACAGCGCATAACCTTCGCGGCCGGCGCTCTTGGCTTTGAACAGCGCGGAGTCGGCATTGCGCAGCAGTTGTTCGGCGCTCAGGGCATCACTGGGAAACAGACTGATGCCGATGCTGGCGCTGATAAACAACTGGTTGCCGTCGAACACAAACGGCTCTTTCATCGCATCGAGCATGCGTTGTGCCAGCGCGGCAGCCTGCACCACCTGTGGACAACTTTCGGCCAGCACGGCGAACTCATCGCCACCGAGGCGCGCCAGGGTCACGCCGGGGCCGAACAGGCCCTTTAACCGCTCGCCAACGGCCTTGAGCAGCTGGTCACCGACATTATGGCCGAGGCTGTCGTTGATGATCTTGAAGTGGTCCAGGTCCATCAACAGCAACGCGCAGCCGCGTTTGTGCACTTGCGCCGAGGCCAGCGCCTGCTCGGCGCGGTCGGTGAACAGCAGGCGGTTGGGCAAGTCGGTGAGCGGGTCGTGGTGGGCCAGGTGCGCCAGTTCGTGCTCGGAGTCCTTGATGGCGCTGATGTCGGAAAACACCGCGACGTAATGGCTGACCTGGCCCTGGTCATTGTGGATAACTCGGATGGTTTGCCACTGTGGATAAATCTCACCGCTTTTACGCCGGTTCCAGATTTCGCCGCTCCACTCGCCGGTGCGTTCGAGGGTCTGGAACATCTGTTGATAAAAATTCGACGAATGGCGTCCGGACTTGAACAGGCTCGGCCGTTCGCCCATCACGTCCTCTCGGCTGTAGCCGGTGATCTCCATAAAGGCCCGATTCACATGCACGATCAGCCCATGGGCGTCGGTGACCAGTACGCCTTCACGGGTGCAATCGAACACGGCGGCGGCCTGTTGCAGGCGTTCATGGTTTTCTTTCAAGGGTTGCTGCAACCGATGGGTGCGGGCAAAACGGGCACAGATCAGGTAAATGACCCACGCGCTGAGGGCCACCCACACATAACCGCGCGCCTGCAACCAACGTCCTAACTGCCTCGGGTCATCGAGAAAGTTGATCAATAGGTGGTTGCTGAGCTGGAGCCACACAATGGAAACCAGCAGGTATACCAGCCCCACCCGCAGGGCACCTCGGTACGAAAACAGCATATGGTCAGTAATCCTTACCCAAAAAACAAAATCGCCCTACAAACGCTGCGGATTATAGAATAAGAAACATCCAGTCACTCCTATCTGAAAGGGCGGCTGGTTTTCTCTGTAGGCTTAGTGATAATGCGTGAGCTGTTTTTTTCTTTATCTGAGGGCCATACAGCCTATGTGGTACAACGGTTTTCTTGACCTGTCAGCCTGGCAACTGGTGGCAGTCACGCTGTTGATGACCCACGTGACCATTGTTGGGGTCACGGTCTATCTGCACCGTTATTCAGCCCATCGCTCCCTGGAGCTCAATGCCGGCCTGAAACACTTCTTCCGCTTCTGGCTGTGGCTGACCACGGCGCAGAACACCCGCGAGTGGACCGCCATCCACCGCAAGCACCACGCCAAGTGCGAAACCGTCGACGACCCGCACAGCCCGGTCATCAAGGGTTTGTCCACCGTGCTGCGCAAAGGCGCCGAGCTGTACCGCGCCGAGGCCGAGAACCCCGAGACCCTGCGCATCTACGGCAAAAACTGCCCGGACGACTGGATCGAACGCAAAATCTATACGCCTTACCCGCTGCTGGGCGTGGCGATCATGGGGGTCATCGACCTGCTGCTGTTCGGCACCATTGGCATCACCATCTGGGCGATCCAGATGATGTGGATCCCGTTCTGGGCCGCCGGCGTCATCAACGGCCTTGGCCATGCGGTCGGTTATCGCAACTTTGAGTGCCGTGACGCCGCCACCAACCTGGTGCCGTGGGGCATCATTGTTGGCGGCGAAGAGCTGCACAACAACCACCACACTTACCCGAACTCGGCCAAGCTGTCGGTGAAGAAGTGGGAGTTCGACCTGGGTTGGGCGTGGATCAAAGTGTTCAGCTTCCTGCGCCTGGCCAAGGTGCAGCGCGTCGCGCCGATCGCGCACCGCGTGGAAGGCAAAGGCCACCTGGACATGGACACCGCCATGGCGATCCTCAACAACCGCTTCCAGATCATGGCCCAGTACCGCAAGTTGGTGATCGGCCCACTGGTCAAGCAGGAGCTGGAAAAGGTCGATCATTCGGTACGCCACCAGTTCCACCGCGCCAAGCGCCTGCTGTCGCGTGAAACCAGCCTGCTGGATGACCGCCACCACGTGCGCATCCAGAGCATGCTCGAACACAGCCACGCGCTGACCGTGATCTACGAGAAGCGCCTGGCGCTGCAGCAGATCTGGCTGAAGACCAGCACCAATGGCCACGACATGCTGGCCGCGATCAAGGAATGGGTGCATGAGGCTGAGGCCAGCGGTATTCAGTCCCTGCGCGATTTTGCCCACCAGTTGAAGACCTACTCGCTGCGCCCTGCAGCGGTCTGACACGGTCTAGTGGTGAGCGGGCTTGCTGTGGCGAGCAGGCTTGCCCTGCGTTGGGCTGCGAAGCAGCCCTGAAACCAAACACCGCGCCCTGCCTGGCAGAACGCGGTGTTTTTATTGGGGCCGCTGCGCGCCCCAACGCGGGGCAAGCCTGCTCGCCACAGTAAGCCCGCGCTCTGCATACTGGTTTCTGACGCCATTTCTTAGTCAGCCCGTTCACGGAACTTCACCGCAAATCCCCTCTCTCAAGGAACACTTCGCCATCATGGTGGCCCTTGCACTGACCGCTGCTCCATCCTGCGGCGATCCCAGAGAGAGTTGTGCCGATGGTTCCCGAAAAGCCTTATTCAACCGATGCGCCCGTCGCTGAGCACCCACGCCCGGCTGCGGCGGCCACCCTGCTGGCGCTGATGCATGCCCAAGGTGAAGTCGAACGGCTGAGTGAGCGTGAACAACTGCTCAGTTCACTGTTGGTCAGCGTGAATGCCGTGCTGTGGGCCATCGATTGGGAAACCCGGCGTGTGTTGTACGTGAGCCCGGCCTACGAACGGGTGTTTGGCCGATCCGCTGGTTTGTTGCTCGCCGACCACCGCGAATGGCGCAACAGCATTCACCCCGAAGACCTCGACTACGCCGAACACAGCCTGGCCCGCGTGCTGGAAGACGGCGCCGTGGAGGACCGCGAGTACCGCATCATCACCGCCGACGGGCAGATTCGCTGGCTGAGCGACAAGTGCTATATCAACCAACAGGTCGAACCCGGCAAGCCGTTGATTGTGGTGGGCATGGCCGAAGACATCACCGAAAAAAAGCACATGGAGTTGGAGCTGCACCGACTCGCCACCACTGATGTGCTGACCCAAAGCAGCAACCGCAGGCACTTTTTCGAATGCGCCAACCAGGCGTTCGACAGCGCCTGCGCCCAAGGCGCCGCGCTGGCGTTCCTGCTGCTGGACATCGATGACTTCAAAGACGTCAACGACAGCTACGGCCACCTGGAAGGCGACCAGGTGCTGCGGCGTATCGCCGAGAGCGGTCGCGGCGTGCTGCGCCGTGGCGACCTGTTCGGGCGCATTGGCGGCGAAGAGTTCGCTGCGGTACTGCCTGGCTGTGCGCCGCACATGGCGTTGCAGGTAGCCGAACGGCTCGGCAAGGAAATCCAGGCCCTGAGTTTCAGCTATGAAGGCCGGGAGTTTACCGTGACAGTCAGCCAAGGCCTGGCCAACCTGCGTGAAGACGACTCAACCCTGGACAGCCTGTTCGCACGGGCCGATGCCGCCATGTACGAGGCCAAGCGCCAAGGCAAGAACCGCGTCATAGAGGGCTAGAACTCGATCAACCAATGGGAACCGGCCTGGTTGGGAGCTGGCTTGTGTGGGAGCTGGCTTGCCTGCGATGCCGGCACCTCGGTCTATCAGGGGTACCGAGTTGATGCTATCGCGGGCAAGCCCGGCTCCCACACAAGCCCGCTCCCAGACCTGAACTTCGTTGCCAGCTAGGTTTTGCGCACCCGCGTCAGCTCCGACAAGCCCACCTTGAGTAACCTGGCCGTCTTGCTCTTGGCCAGCGCTTCCAACCCCTCATGCTCGGTCAACCGCGCCATTTGCGCCGCCAGGTTCACCACCAGCGCGTCGCGCGAATACACCCCGCCTTCAAGTGAGTAGGTTGCCGCAATCAACTGCCGCAACTCCAGCGGCAAGCGCCAGCGCGTGCGCAACGCCGAGCCATAGGCGGCGCCAAAGGTGTCGAGGGACTCACCGATTGCCTCGTCATCCAGCGCCCCGCCACCCAGGCGCCAGTCTTCCAGGCAGCGTAACAACGCCAAGTCACCCAGCCGATGCAGAATGCCCGCGCAGTAGCAACGTTCGTGGTCCAGTTCGAGCATGCGCGCCAGGCGGCGGCCGTAGTCGGCGGTGTCCTGGGACAACTGCCAGTGGCGCTCGGCGTAGGCCACCAGCGCCGGGTCACCCAGCACCACGTTGTGCTTGAGCGCCAGGCCCAGGATCAGGTTCATGCTCTGCCCGGCGGCGAGCTTTTGCAGTGCAGCGGCCAGGGTCTGCACCGGCGTGCCGTGATGGCCGGCGCTGTTGGCGGCGGCGATCAGCACAGCGGTGATTTGCGGGTCGGTTTTTACCTGGTCTTCCAGTTGCTTGAGGTCCAGGCCGTCCGGCGCCAGGCTGTGTTGCACGGCGGCTTTCACATCGACCCGCAGCGGCGCGCCATCGCAGACGTCGCGGCGGCGTTCCAGGAACACTGGCAAGGCCATACCGGGCGCCAGCGGCGGTATCTCGCAATACACACTTTCGCCTTCATCGAGCAGCAGGTCTTGCAGGCGCTGGGTCAGGCCTTCCATGTTCAGGGGCTTGGTCAGATACGCCGTGGGCGCCAGGGGCAAGGCTTCGCGCACGCTGGCGCTGTCATTGCGACTGCTCAGCAGAATAAACGGCAGCGAACGGCGCTTCTGGCGCACGCTGCGCAGCAGGCTCAGGCCATCGACGCCCGGCAGTTCCCAATCCGCCAGGATCAGGTCGTAGGTTTTGTCTCGCAACAGCGTGGCCGCTTCCTGGCCATCGGCACACACATCCAGCCGCGCGTCGCAGCGCACATTCAACAACACTTGCTTGAGCAGGTCCCGCGACCAAGGGTCCGCCTCGGCAATCAACACGCGGGGTACAGCGGGTAAATCAACAGCAGTCATCCAGCACGCTCCATCGGCAATACTTGCACCTTAGTCAAAGAAGCAGCCCGTAAGCAAAAAAAACCGCATCTGCGGTTTTTTTGTTCACTGGCTACTTCTTTGAGCTGCAAGTTTGAAGCCTCAAGCTGCAAGCTCTACGTCACTTGCAGCTTGAGGCTTGCCGCTTAAAGCTCTGCAAAACACTCTTCGATGATCGCCAAGCCTTTGTCCAACTGCTCGTCCGGCGAGGTCAGCGGGACCAGTACGCGCAACACGTTGCCGTAAGTGCCGCAAGACAGCAGGATCAGGCCCTTGTCACGCGCCTTGGCCACCACGGAAGCCACGGCAGCGGCGTTTGGCTTGTGGCTGTCGCCATCTTCGAACAGCTCGACCGCGATCATCGCGCCCAGGGCACGCACTTCGCCGATCACCGGGTACTTGGCTTGAATGGCTTTGAGGCCCGTCACCAAGCGCTCGCCAACCGCCTTGCAGCGGTCCAGCAGGTGCTCTTCTTCGAACACTTCCATCACCGCCAGCGCAGCAGCGCAAGCAATCGGGCTACCGGCATAAGTGCCGCCCAGGCCGCCTGGCGCAATGGCGTCCATGTATTCAGCCTTGCCGCACACACCGGCCAGCGGGAAGCCGCCAGCGATGGATTTGGCGAAGGTGGTCAGGTCGGCAGCCACGCCCATCTGTTCCATGGCGAAGAACGTACCGGTACGGCCGGCACCGGTTTGCACTTCGTCGGCGATCAGCAGGATGCCGTGCTTGTCGCACAGTTCGCGCAGGCGCTTCATGAAGGACTTAGGCGCGACGTAGAAACCGCCTTCGCCCTGCACCGGCTCGATGATGATGGCAGCGATGTCACGCGGCTCGGCATCGTTTTTGAAGATGCGTTCGATGCTGGCGATAGCGTCATCATCGCTCACGCCGTGCAGTTCGTTCGGGAACAGTGCGCGGAACACCCCGCCTGGCATCAGGCCCATGCCGGCCGAGTACGGCACGACTTTACCGGTCAGGCCCAAGGTCATCATGGTGCGGCCGTGGTAAGCGCCGGTAAACGCGATTACGCCAGCACGGCCAGTGGCGGCGCGGGCGATTTTCACGGCGTTTTCGACCGCTTCGGAACCGGTGGTGACCAGCAGGGTTTTCTTGGCGAAATCACCTGGCACCTTGGCGTTGATCTTTTCGCACAGCTCCACGTAAGGCTCGTAAGCCAGCACCTGGAAGCAGGTGTGAGTCAGCTTGTTCAGTTGCTCGGTCACGGCCGCGATGATTTTCGGGTGCACGTGGCCGGTGTTCAGCACGGCGATACCGCCGGCGAAGTCGATGAACTCGCGACCTTCAACGTCGGTCACGGTGGCGTTCTTCGCGGATTCGGCGAAGATCGGGTGAATCTGGCCAACACCGCGCGGTACAGCGGCTTCGCGGCGTTTCATCAGGGATGCGTTGGTCTTGCTCATAAAGTCCTCATTCGCCACTCATCGGGTGGCGTGGTCCAAGGAATACGTGGCGGGGAGGCAACTACGGCAGCATGCGATGATCGACTGCCACAGCTTTCCCGGCCACTACGAATAACGTCTTCAAACACGCAAAGGGTCAGCGCTCTCGTGCCCTCTGCGTTTACTGCAATCTCTTGCCGAGCTTAGATGCCCAGGCAGAGGTATTTGATTTCCAGGTAATCCTCGATCCCGTACTTGGAGCCTTCACGGCCCAGGCCCGAAGCCTTGATGCCGCCGAACGGCGCCACTTCGTTGGAGATCAACCCGGTGTTGACGCCAACCATGCCGTATTCCAGGGCTTCGGCCACACGGAACACACGGCCCAGGTCGCGCGCGTAGAAGTAGGAAGCCAGGCCGAACTCGGTGTCGTTGGACATCGCGATCACTTCGGCTTCGTCTTTGAAGCGGAACAGCGGCGCCAGTGGGCCGAAGGTTTCTTCCTTGGCAACAGCAGCGTCTTTGGGCACGTTGACCAGAATGGTCGGCTCAAAGAAGTTGCCTTCCATCACCTTGCCACCGGCCAACAGCTTGGCACCTTTGCTCAGGGCATCAGCGATGTGCTCCTGAACCTTGGCCACGGCTTTTTCGTCGATCAGCGGGCCAGTGGTGGTGCCTTCTTCCAGACCGTTGCCGATCTTGAGTTTGGCCACGGCCACTTTGAGTTTTTCGGCGAATGCGTCGTACACCGAATCCTGGATGTACAGGCGGTTGGCACACACGCAGGTCTGGCCGTTGTTGCGGTACTTGGAGATGATCGCGCCTTCGACGGCCTTATCGAGGTCGGCGTCGTCGAACACGATAAACGGCGCGTTGCCGCCCAGCTCCAGCGAGACTTTCTTGATGTCCTTGGCGCATTCGGCCATCAGCTGACGACCGATTTCGGTGGAGCCGGTGAAGGACAATTTACGCACGATCGGGTTGCTGGTCAGCTCGCTGCCGATATCACCGGCGCTGCCGGAAACCACGCTGAACACGCCTTTTGGAATGCCCGCGCGCTGGGCCAGTTCAGCCAGGGCGAACGCCGAGTACGGGGTTTGCGAAGCCGGCTTGAGCACCATGGTGCAACCGGCGGCCAGCGCTGGGCCGGCTTTACGGGTGATCATCGCGGCCGGGAAGTTCCACGGCGTGATGGCCGCGGTAACGCCGATCGGTTGCTTGATCACGATCAGGCGCTTGTCCGGCTGGTGGCCAGGAATCACATCACCGTAGACGCGCTTGGCCTCTTCGGCGAACCACTCGATAAACGAAGCGGCGTAGACGATTTCGCCTTTGGCTTCGGCCAGCGGCTTGCCCTGCTCCAGGGTCATCAGGCGCGCCAGGTCGTCCTGGTTCTCGATGATCAGCTCAAACCAGCGACGCAGCTTGTTGGCGCGGTCCTTGGCGGTGAGTGCACGCCAGGCCGGCAGGGCCTTGTCGGCGGCTTCGATGGCGCGGCGGGTTTCAGCCGCGCCCATCTTCGGCACGGTGCCGAGAATTTCGCCCGTGGCCGGGTTGTTGACCTTAATGGTTTGACCGTTGTCCGCATCGACCCAAGCGCCATCGATAAAGGCTTGTTGGCGGAACAACTGGGTATCTTTGAGCTGCATGTCGGCTTTCCTTAACAGCACCGCGCGCACGCGGAGCGAATTAGAGTTGTTGAAAGGCGCCTTGTGGGCTGCCGTCAGGGAAATCAGCCCCAGCACGCGAGATAAGTGAAATAGCGCACGGGAGACAGAGCGTTTGAAATCTCAAACGAATCCTAGGATCAATGGGGGTACAGGGCAATAGTCTGTTCGAAAAAAAGAACGAAAACGGCGCATTTGATGCATCTTTCAGATCAAGCGCACAAACGACAACAGCCCCGGTGCCTTATGGGCGCCGGGGCTGTCGGGCCTTGCAACTTACGGTTGGAACGACTTGAGCACGGCCAACAGGCTGGTCAAGTTGTCGGCCACGCCACCTTGGGCGACTTTTTCGGTGGCCGCAGCGCCAGCGGTGGTGTCGACGCTGTAGATCTGCATCACGCCTTGGTTGGTGGCGGCCTGGGCCAGGGTGTTTTGTTGCTGTTGGGCCGAGACCGAGTTCTGGAACAGGATCGCCGTGGCCTGGGCCATGGATTGATAGATCGTGCTCATGGCCATCGCTGGCGATTCGGCAACGACCTTGACGTTGGTCTGGGTGACGGCATCGGTGATTTGCGGGCTGACTGTGCTCATGGTTGAAACTCCTGGTGTGAGAAAGAACAACATCCGTTATCGCTGAGTGCTTAAGGCTGGAAGGACTTGAGCACAGTCAACAGGCTGGTGAGGTTATCCGAGACGCCGCCTTGGGCGACTTTTTCGGTGGCCGCCGCACCGGCGGTGGTATCGACGCTGTAGATCTGCATGACGCCCTGGTTGGTGGCCGCCTGGGCCAGGGTGTTTTGCTGCTGCTGGGCCGACACAGCGTTCTGGAACAGAATCGCCGTGGCCTGCGCCATGGATTGATAGATAGTGCTCATCGCCATCGCCGGCGATTCGGCCACCACTTTGACGTTGGTCTGGGTGACCGCGTCGGTAATTTGCTCGTTAACAAATGCCATGATCAATTTCCTTATAGGGGTACACGGTGCATTCCGTGTTCATGAATGAACGTTGCCAAACAGGCGCTGTGAAACGCGCGAGCTCAAGGTTTCGCAGTTGGGCCCAGCGCCGCTTCAATCTGCGTAATCAAACCCTGGATCAGGGCCTGCACTTCCTTGCGTTGCGCGTCCTTGTCCGGGGCCGCGCCGTCCAACACTTGGCGTAGCGCCGCCTCACGCTGCTCGGCGGCAGCCTTGAGCGCTTGCTCATTGGCCTTGGACTGCTCAAGCACCTGGCTGGCGCGCTTGAGGGTTTCGTCGACGATGGCCTGGGGCGTTCCGGCGAAGATCTGCGGGTTGCGCAGCATCGCTTCCAGGCGCAGGCGATCATCGCTGGACAGCACTGACGGTGTGGCTGGGTGAGCCATGACGGCCTCCTTGGGCACTACGTTGCTGGCTGAAGGGCCGCTAAAGCCGCACCTCGACGTTGTCCTGCCAGAAGCCCGAGAAGTAAAAATACGCCGAGGCATCACAGAACGTCGCCAACTCCGCAGGGGTAATGGCACTGGGTTGGTTGCCGAAAATCGCCGGCGGCGGCGGCAGCAGGTTGGCCGAGTTATAGAGGTTGCCGACTTCATAGCAGTTGGCCGCGAACTGGGAACAGAACGAGCTGCTGCCAATCGCCACCGACTCGTTGATGCGCTCGACCAGGCTGGTGTTGGAGGTCCAGCGCCGGAATGCAGAAATCATCGCGTTCCACACGCTGTAACGGCCACGGATATCGCCGCTGATCTTGTCGAAATAGAACTGCTTGGCCGCCACGACTGCCGCTTCGCCCAACTCACTGCTCACGCAAGAGAAGACCATCGCCGAACGCGGGGGCTTTTCAAGGCTGAGGTCAGTCAGCGACAACCCCTCACCCACGCTTTCAATCACCTGGGTGTCACTCACCGCAATCGCCGGATGAACCACATTCAGGAACGTCGTGTCCTGGGAAAACACCTTGGCCTTGACCAACTGGCCCGCACGAATGAACGCGCGCGTCGCGCTGTCGTCTTCTTGCTTCACCGAAAAAATAATATCTCCAGGCTGCATGATGTCGCTCCTCACTTAAGAAAAGTTGCTTTCAAGTTGCTGTTGCACCGTTCCAGAAGAACCCTGGAACGTTGTGCTCGGTTCAGGCCGCTGGCGCAGCCCGGTTGGCCAAGGTGTCGGCGTACTTGGCGATGCTCTGGTCGATCTTGTCGATGGCCACGCTGGCGGCTTCGGCTTCCATGGCACCCGCGGCGGCGGCCACAGCGGCAGCGGCGCCCACCAGCAAGTCGGTGGCCAAGGCGCCCAAGGCGTCTTCGGCAGCGGCCGGCAGGTTGTCCTTGATGATGTTCTCGGTCATTTGCTGGAGCAGCACGGCCTGGGCCGCCAGGGCGATCTTGCTGACCCCGTCGAAATACCCCGCCGCCGCCTGCGCCACCAGGCCGGCCGCCTGGCTGATCATCATGTCGGCGGGCACCGCAATCTGCGCCGGCGCATAGGCAAAGTTCTGCGAGTTGGTGAACTGCACCGCCTGCACGATCTGGCTGTTGAGGGCAGCGGTGCTGTCGGGCGACGGCGTGCTCGCCTGGTTGAGCAGGTGCTCGTTCATGCGCGCCATGATCGAGCGCGAGGCCGGTGCGGCGGGCGCCGGCGCAGGTGGGTCGGCGGCGGGCGTTGCTTGCGGGGCGGCGGGTTTCTTTCTACTGAACCACGACATAATCGATCTCCCGAGGGCTTAGCCCTTCTCGCCAATCTGCATGATCAGCGCCACGGCCTTGGAGATCACCGCATTCGAAATCTGGTTCATCGCCTGTTGGCTGTTGACCGCGTTCTGTAACGACAGGCCCGCCGCACTGCTCGCCACCTGATACAGCGACGCGATGGCCTGGGCCGGCGCTTCTGCCACCACTTTGACGTTGGTTTGGGTGACCGCGTCGGTGATCTGGCTGTTGACCTCTGTCATACATCTCTCCTTGATGGCATTCACCCAGGGTTGGGCGTGGGTAGTGGCGGCAGGACGCGCTCATACAACTAGAACGCCCCGCGCCGGCGTGTGTGAATCAAACTCAGCGCAAGGCGTTGCGCAGCAGCTGCACACGCTTGCGTACAAGTGGCAGCGTGACCTGCAACGCGGCAGCGATCTGCGGATACGGCAGGTCATCCACAAAGCGCATCTCAAACAAGCGCTGCTGCAACACCGGCAACCGCGCCACCTGCGCCTCGATCAGCTCGAGGCGCTCGTAACACTCCACCCGTTCCAGCACCGAAGCGCAGGGCGCGGCGAGTGCGGCCAGGTGATCGTGCTCAAGGTCCACCGAATCATCGAGCAGCCGCTCCTCGCGCTTGCTGCGTCGCAAGCTGTCGAGAAACACATGGTCGAGTACCAGAAACAGAAACCCCTGAGGGTCGCGAATGCGCTCCGGCGAACGCCGAAAGAACAGCAGGGCCTTGATCGCCGTGGCCGACAACCATTCCTGGCCCTGATCCAGATTGCCCTTGGCCCGCCGCAGCGCGCGCCGCTTGAGTTCGCCCTGCACGGCGCGCCAACTCGCTTCGAACAAACGGTCATCGGCGGCCCATTGATCCTTGAACTGAACAGTCATCCCCATCGCCAGCACTCCTGTGCATCCTTGATGAAGGGCCAGTCTGCAAGCGCGGGACAGGGGTGCGCTGTTACCTGCGGAACACTGCAATGACTAATTCAAGGCAAATGCCTTGCGCCGCAAATGCTCGAGATCGTTGATCACCATGCGTTCCAGATTGCCGCTGATCAGCCCACTGCGGCGCCACAATTGCAGCTGCACATTGAGCTTGGGACGGCTGGTGTTAAGCATCGACGCCAACACCCCCTGGCTGGCGGGCAAAGAGACGCTCGGCATGGCCAGCGCCAGGTCGATATCGCCCAGGTTGGCCAACAGAAACCGCGCCAACCGCGACTCCAACCGATGCAGGCACACCAACTCCAGCAACTCGATGGCCTGCAGCAAGCGCAGCATCATCAGCATCAACAAGCGCCGCAAAAACACCGGCTCCTCAAACAGCACACCAAAATGCCGGCTACCCAGTTGCAACAGCCGCGTGGGGCCACTGGCAAAGGTGGAAGACTCGCGCCCATGATCCTTGATCAACGCCGTCTCCCCCACCACCTGCCCGGCCCCGGTACTGCCGATAATCTGCTCCCGGCCGTCCGGCCCATGCACCACCGAATAAATCCGCCCCTCAACCACCAATGCAATAAATTCGAGGCTGTCGTCCTTGAAATACAGCAGTTCACGATCATCCAGCAGGCGCTCCACCATATGGGTGGCAACGTAGCGCAAGAGGTGCTCCGGCATACCTCGAAACAAATCGGAGCGGGCCAACAGGGTTTGTCTCAACGGGAGATCGAGCATCACGGTTCCTTTGGAATGCATGCGTTCACCTGGGGAATTGCGGCTTGGAAGCGGTTTAAAGCCACAAGAGCAAAGCAAACAAAGGGACGTGCGGCGCGGGGAGTTGTGAATGAGAGTGGCGATTAGCCATTTTGGGTGGGAAACGGCCGACAGTTACCGGCGAAAACGCTGGAATGGACGCATCAGGGCGACATGGGTATGATGTCGCCCGCACAAGCATCCGTAGCTCAGCTGGATAGAGTACTGCCCTCCGAAGGCAGGGGTCGTGGGTTCGAATCCCGCCGGGTGCACCAGATACAGATGAAAAAGCCCCAGGTTGAAAGACCTGGGGCTTTTTTGTGGGCGAATTTTTTAAGGCTATGGTTTTAGTTATCCGGGGGGTTCGGATGGATGCGTCTGGCTGGGGGGCTTGGGTCCTAGAACGACGGGGGCTCTAGTGGCAGCCAGAAATTCTGTGTGAGGGGTGGTAGTCAGGCAATGAGTTGGGTTCTGGTGTGAATATAAATAAATCTGTCCCCATTTTTTTCCGGCTATGACAAAGGCTATTTATCGACGTGAGCAAGTGATCTTTCTGCAAGTGCTGAAGCGCATGCGTGTGGAGTCAGGGATGACTCAGGCCCAGTGCTCTGCTGCGCTGGGGAGACCGCAATCGTTCATGAGTGACGTGGAGAGAGGAGTACGGCGGTTGGACACTGCCGAGTTACGTGATCTATGCCTAGTTTTACGAATAGTGATCTTACAAGCTTCTCTGCTATCTACGAGCATGCTTTGAGAGAGAAATAGGCCGCTGCGGCCATGCCCGTTGGTCGCCTTGTTAAAAGCATCGTACATTCTCAGCGTATCGGACGACGATCAAAGCATTCCTTGCCCCGGGCAGGTAGAGTGAGTGATCCGGACTCAGGCACTGCCCAGCGCATGCAAAGCCCAGCGACTCGAAGCCAGAGATATTGAGAAAGTACTCGACCGCCGAGGCGTGAGGTCTACGCACCTAGCATCCGCTTTAGAGAACAGGTGCTCAGTGACGTATAGTGGTGGCGGATGCAGAGCCGCTTTGTGTTTCGACGAGGCGTTTAACGATGGTGATACTTCAGCTAGAATTTTTATTATGAGCTTAAAAGACAAACATATTCGCTTCGCTTTGAAGCAACATCTGTTAAAACGACGGCCTGCGGCATCGAAAATTCTTGAGGAGTTACGCATTCAGAATGGAAACGCGATAGCTGACGTTGTAGCTTTTTATAAAGAAATGCACTGCTATGAGATTAAAGGCGAAACCGACAACGTAAGCCGCTTAACTAGACAGTCTGGATTCTACAACTTAGTATTCCCAAAATTAACAGCGGTAATAACTAAAAACCATCTAAAGTGGGCAGAAAATAATCTTCCGCCGTATTGGGGAATAATTCTTGCTAGTGAGCATGGAACAGACGTGATACTTAAGTACCAGCGAGGAGCGAAGCTTAATCCTCAGTTTGACAAAGAGATGGCACTCATGACTCTCTGGAAGGACGAATTAGTAAAAATCGCCAAGAACTCAACAAACCTTAAAGTAAAAACGTCACATACCAGACAAGAACTGGCATCAATTATAAGTCCATTATTAAGGAAAGACCTCACTCTAGATTTAGTAAGAGACGCCATCTTATCCAGATAGCTATATCGTTTTGACGATATACGTAATGTGAGCGCAAAGCATTCCTTTTATCCAAGAGCCTTGCGACCCCGCTTTAACAGGCTTTTTGGCCGACAAATAACTCCGATCATGAATATACTTATCCCCGTACGAGTAAGTCATAGTACGGTAGAAAGACTCTGGCACTATCATATCGGCTATATCAAAAAATTGGTTATTCCCTTTAGGATTAGTGTGTAACGAACTACCACGCAGGATAAAAAAACTATCTGCGTAAGGATAAAAAACTTTCGGAGTAGACACTAACCGAAGCAACTTAGGATCTAAATCGGCATCCGAATAGTCGGGACTAACCACTCCATAATCACCGAACTGCACTGGAAACTTCGACACCACCCTATTCCAGACGAGCTTTTCATTCCGGGGCACATGCAACTGTTTACTCGTTCCTATAAGCCCTGCTATGTTTGACGGGATTATTGATCCAGAAACTATAAGATTCCCGCAACTGAAATCCTTAGTAAATCCATCTAAAAAGCTATTAACAATTGCAAAATCGCTATTTACGTCAGATATCACACGCAGATCCAAAAGCAGATGCACCTCAGTAACGTTATATTTAGCGATCTCACCATATAGACTTACAATGTCTGACTTGGTTAGCTTGTAGCTTTCAATGTCCTCTCTTTGAAGGCGGATAGCAACTTTCCCACCCTTTTTTGCTAAATATGAAAATGCCGCAGTGTTATGATTTGCGTTTCGATCAAGAGCTAAAACCGGGATAGGGTTAAAATCAAAAAACCTTGACAGAATGTATTCATACTGATGCATCCCACTCAAGTGCACGTCATCATCGATATCATGGTTATCTATATAAAATTCAATAGCATGTTTTTCTTCGTATAAATTTTTTAAGCATTTTAACCCCATATCAATTCGCTTTATGATGCCTGCCTCTGACTGTATTTTTGTTGTTCGAGGTATATCAAATAAAGGGCGAATCTGCCCAGCTATATGACTAGGAAGCTCTTCTAACGCTTTCGCCTCATTTAGCTTTAGCTTCAAAAACGGGGAGTACTTAATCATTTAATCCTAGCTCGCTTCTCACGTCCATGAAATTTACAAGCTCAGAGTACAGGGTCCACTGCCCCGTCCTATGCCGAATCATACCAGCAGCGATTGCTGGGTGACATTCAGCCTCATTGCTCAGCTCTACGACTCTCTTCAAACTTCCCTGGTTAAGCATTATTTTTCTAAGAACATTACGCGGAATAAGCGAATCCGTGGCCAAACGATTTGCTTCAACTTCAACGTCACTGTCTGACGCCTGATCAAAATCATCAACAATAGGAGAATCTAAACTTTCATAATGTAGAACAATATGTGCTAACTCGTGACTCAACGTAAACCAAAAATTATCATATCTGTTATATCTAGCACTTATCCCTATTACTGGCACACCATTTATTAGCTTGAAAACACACCCATCAAGCTTCATAGCTGGTAAATATTTCTCCATTACTAATATTATGCCGTAGCGCTCAGCCAATAGCTCGGGTAGCGTTGTTATCGTGCTTGGATCCTGGCTGAGTCGAGTAACATCCCGCAGATCTTTCTCGGTAAAGGCAGACGAAAATGCCATGTCTCGATTCAAGCACAGACTGGTCGCCCGATCTTTTACAAGTGCTAACCACACTAATGCTAGTGCGTCATTTGCGGTTTCCGCCTTTCTATAGAGGGTACTACTGCCTGACGTAGATGAAACTGCGACTCGTAAGAGGAAATCATCAAAACTTTCATTTGGGAGGGTCCGCCCCTTGAGCACAGAGGGTTTACACCGACTCTTAAGCTCTGAGAAAACCTTGAACACACTTGATGCAGATCTACTAAGGCCGTGCAATACCGAAAAATCTTGGCCCTGAGTCATTTCTTTGTCATCGGACATTATGCCGCCCCCGCTATTTTTGCAGCAGTGGCGGGGCAGGCTTCAAAGTACACTAGGTTCTCTTTGTCTGGGTCAGCTGGAAACTCCGTCATACCTAAACCTCGATAATAAAGCTCGGCGGTAGGAAGCGAATGGAGACAAAATCCATGCCTATAACTTAGCGTTTCTAGGGCAAATTTCGAGACAAAAGAAATCAAACGGCTCCCCACCCCTGAAAACCTTCGGGTGTAGTCAGGACGATCTCTATTACTATACGACGCGGCGATATAATCAATATAGAAAATATTATCTCCGTCAAATCGACTTTGCTTAGGATGGTATACAATACAGGCACCCTGAACATGACCCTCGGCCATAAATAAAAACCAAATATAGTCATCAGACTTGCAATGAAAAGCTTTTGCAGTCCAATCCCAGTTCAAGTCCGCCAAGTTATAGCGTAATAGCGCTTCCTGAGCAAAATCTTCATCATCCAACTGAACGCCATATTTGGCTATGATCTCTTTGAGAACCATTGATTTTTCTGCCTGCCAGTCGGCCTGCATTTTGATAATTGCTCCCAGTTGAAACCCCGATGTGATTTCGTACTCGACCTGCGTGCCTGTGTGATTGCAAAGAATAGTTTTTGCCGACATCTCATTGCCTATATTAATTCCATTTAATTGCATAGCGAAATCATCAAAACCATATATTAAAAATGGTATAAGACACGCGATGAGAATATTACTAAAGCTTGAGCTACCTAGCCAGCCAGCTATTCTGCGCGGGTGATTATAGCGCATCCAGCATATCTCCGCCCATACGCCAAGACTGGAATCACCATAAAAACAATTAATTCTACCAAACGCTATATATCTGATTTTATTGAGAAATTTTATTATCTGCCCTTTGCTTTCGCTACCGGACGATGCGGTTGATGAGTCTCAACGAATTTAAGACTGGGCAAATGAATACGGTCAGCCGCATTGTTGGCAATGTCCGCCCACCGCAATACTCTCCCTCATACGAGGTAGATGGAAGCTGATGCGATGAGTCGAAGATTTTGAATAGACGCCACAAATTAGCCACAATCCCTTGGCTAATTGTAGCGACAGCCCACTAACCCCAGCTAACACAACTCATTGATTTCCCAGCTAATCCCCGCTAACGCATTGATTCTAAACGTCGACTTTTAGGACTCCGAAGGCAGGGGTCGTGGGTTCGAATCCCGCCGGGACTCCAGATACAGACGAAAAAGCTATAGGTCGAAAGACCCGGGGCTTTTTTGTAGCCGATTTTTTGTATGTATTGGGCTTCAAGTCTCCGCACTATCCAAATAATCGACCTGCGGTGTAAATAAATCTCTCCCATTCCCCCCAGCGCCTTTCCAGACAAACGATGCTCAAAATGTCGGAGCGGGCTTGCTCGCAAAGACGGAGTGTCAGCCAATACATATATGACTGATACACCGCTTTCGCGAGCAAGCCCGCTCCCACATTTTTGGCCAAGTTGTTTTCAAGATTCCATTAAAAAACCCACCACCGAGTAGTCGGTGGCGGGGTTTCTTTGCAGGCATCTATCGCTTCTGCAACGCCTCCAACCGCGCCGGCAAGTCTTCCTCGGGGAAGCGCTCATGCAGCGTCAACAGCTTTTCATCCGCCGCTTTGGCTTGCCCCGCCATGCGCAGGTTCACAATCTCCTGCAACCCTTCCTCCAACGAAGGCACAACGACCGGCGCGCGTTTGCTCAGTTTCGCCACGGGTGCATCCGCCATCGCACCGGTGATTTCAGCCTGAACCGGTGCAGACTCTACCCTCGGCGCGACCGCCATCCGCGCCATGGGTGCGGGCGCAGGTGCGGCATACATCTGTGGGGCTGGCGCCGCGGAAAATGTCGCGGGGGATATCTCCGGTTGCGACTCGGGCACGCGCATCACTACGCCGATCATCAGTGCTACACCGGCGACGGTGGCGAATGCCATTTGCCAGCGCGGTTGGCGGCAGGCTTGCAGCCAGCGTTGCCACAGGCTGGGTTGCGGCGCCGGGGCTTCGCGGCGGGCGGTGGCGAGGATGAAGGCGTCGAGGGACGCAGGCGGTTCGCCGGTGCTGTGTTGACGAAAATGCTGGATCAGCTCGTCGTCAGGTGTGTGTGGGGAGTGGTTCATACGAGTATCTCCTCGGCCAGCAGGCGGCGCAGTTTCTGCTGGGCGTAACGCAGGCGGCTTTTTACGGTTTCCAGCGGGGCGCCGGTGAGGGCGGCGATTTGCGGCACTTCGAGGTCGCCGTGCAGGCGTAGCAGGAAGACTTCGCGCTGGTCTTCGGGCAGGTCTTGCAAAGCGGCGTCGAGGCGCGCCTGGTCGCGGCTCAGGCTCAGTTGCTGCTCAGGGCCGGCGCTGTCGTCGGCCTGGGCGTGCAGCTGTTCGTCGTAGCTGTCATGTAAGGGGTTGTGGATGCCGTGCTTGCGCCAGTGGTCGATCAGGCGGTTGCGGGCAATCTGGAACAGCCATGTACGAAAACTCGCCCGGCCCTGTGGCTGGGTGGCGCTGCGGATCAGGCTGAGCCAGGTTTCCTGGTACACCTCTTCGGCCAGTTCGGCCTTGTTGCTCAGTGACACCAGGAACCGGTAAAGGCCCTGGCGGTGCCGCGCGTACAACACCTCGAACGCGGCAGCGTCGCCGGTTCGGTAGCGGGCCAGCAGCGATTCGTCGCTGAGTGAGTCATCTGGAACGGCCATGTCGTTGGCGAACTCCTTTTGATGGATCGATGCAAATTTACCGTGGGAGCTGGCTTGCCTGCGATGCAGGCGACTCGGTACATCCTGTACACCGAGTTGCTGCCATCGCAGGCAAGCCAGCTCCCACAGTTGGTTGTTGCCATGTTCGGGATCAGTGTTTGAGGCTCTGCGCCACTTCCACCAGTTGCACGAACTCGTTGCGCAACCCGAACGGGTCATCGCCGCGAGCCGAGCGGGCCAGTGCGGCGGTGTCTTTTAAGCTCATGCTGCCAGTGTAGCGGCCATCGCCCTTGAGCTGTTGGGCGAAGGCGGCCACCGCTGCCGCGAAGCGCAAGTCTTCGCTGGCCTGGGTGGTTTCGTTGCGGATGGGCCGTTCAATCAGTTGGCTGGCACCGCCCGCCGCCGGTTTGTAGCGTACGCGCAGCATGGCCAGCTCAGCGGAGGTGTTTTCGGCCGCAGGCGCGGCGGCGTAACGCAACGGCTCCAACCAGCCCTTCTCGCCCTTGGGCACAATTTCGTACAGCGCGGTCACGGTGTGCCCGGCGCCAATTTCACCGGCGTCGACCTTGTCGTTGTTGAAATCCTCACGTTTGAGTGCGCGGTTTTCATAACCCAACAAGCGGTATTCGCTGACCTGGGCGGGGTTGAATTCCACCTGCAACTTTACATCCCGCGCCACCACCGCCAGGGTCGAGCTGAGCTGGTCTACCAGCACTTTGCGGGCTTCGCGCAGGTTGTCGATGTAGGCGTAGTTGCCGTCGCCGGCGTCGGCAAGCTGCTCCATCAGGTGCTCGTTGTAGTTATCCACACCGAAACCCAGGGTGGTCAAGGACACGCCGCTTTTGCGCTGGTCGACGGCCATCTGCTTGAGGCTGTCGAAGTCGCTGACGCCCACATTGAAGTCACCGTCGGTGGCCAGCAGGATGCGGTTGATGCCCTTCTCTATAAAGCCGGCACGGGCCATCTGGTAAGCCAGCTCGATGCCGGAGGCGCCTGCCGTTGAGCCGCCGGCGGTGAGTTGGTCGATGGCGTTGCGGATCCTGGTTTTGTCGCGCCCGCTGGTGGGTTCAAGCACCACACGCGACTCACCGGCGTAGACCACCAGCGACACACGGTCTTGATCACGCAACTGGTCCACCAGCAATTTCAGCGTGCTTTTCACCAGCGGCAAGCCTTCACGGCGGTCCATGGAGCCCGACACATCCACCAGAAACACCAGGTTGGCTGGCGCAAGGTCTGCCACCGCGCGGTCGGACGCTTTGATGCCGATGCGCAGCAATCGCGTGTGCGGGTTCCACGGTGTGGCGGCGACTTCGGTGGTCACGCCAAAGGGCGAGCCATCAGTGGGCAGCGCGTAGTCATAGGGGAAATAATTGAGCAGTTCCTCCAGTCGAACGGCGCCGTCAGGTGGCAGCCGCCCTTGGTTGAGGAAACGTCTCACATTGGCGTAACTGCCGGTGTCGACGTCGGCGCTGAAGGTCGAGACCGGGGTTTGTGCAACGCTGTAGACCGGGTTGTCGGGCAGGTTCTGGTAGCGTTCGTGAGGCTCGGCCCGATAGGCCAAGGCCACGGCTTCGTGCATGGCCATTGGCGCGGCCATCAGCACAGGCATCGCTGCCTGCTTGCTCAAGGCACCCTCAGCCTGAGGCTCGGCGGGCGCGGGAGGCTTGGCCACCTCTCTGGACGATGAAAGCCCACAGCCGGCCAGCGAAGCCAGTACGGCAACCGCAACGCTGCAGACAAGGGGACGGAGCACTAAACGAGCATGTGACATGGCGCAGAACCTCAACAGTAAATAATCCGTTCATAGGCTCAGACGCAAAGCACTTCGGGTTCGGGTTAAATCTCGGAATTTACGCATACAACACGCTTGCCCTACAGAGTACCAAGCCATCGGGCGTCAGCTGGAAGCATCGAGCCCTGTAGGTCACTCAACGATGCCGAGCCCGAAACAACTTACGATTACCGAGAAACTCCAGAATGCTCTTAACGAAAATACTCACACTGTAAGCAATTCTATATTTCCAAAAAAAACACGTTAAACACAAACGACATATCAGCTTTCAACAAGACGCGTAATGCTTGGGGAACCCGACTCTTTGACACGAAATTTAAAAACCGGATAAACATAACAGCCGTTGCAAACCATGTCATACCGGCCTGTTGACACACACTAGAAATAAATACTCTATTGGAAATTAACTTATAGGGTGCGAAGGTATTTCCAGCACACGGACATGCACTTCCCTACACAAGGAATAGGCCAACAACAAGAACATGGATTACTCTTATGAGAATCGACTTGCGCCCGTCTGTTTTCCAGCAACCCAACTACAGCCAACATTTTCTGCGCCCGCTTATTCAGCCTTTTGCCCAACCCTATCTCAACCACCCGGTCTTCAGACCTTTCGTGCAGCCATTTCTCAAACACCCCTTCGTGCGTAAGTTCGTACAGCCCTCTATTCAGCCACCCACACGGCGGCCATTTAATCCAACCACAACAACCAACCCGACGACATTCGACACCGCCACCAAACGCTACTGGGACGGCAAAGATCCAACTCTGCGCGCCAACGACCCCTACGCGGCTAACCTCAATGTGCGCTCTTTCGATGAGCGCCAGGCAACCAACAATCTCACTCGGGGAAACCTTAAGTGGCATGACAACAATGCCGACGGCAAGGTCTCTGTTTCCTACTCGTTCAACAGCGCCGCCTGGCAATTCGATGGTCGCCAGAGAGAAATGGCACGACGTGCCATGCAGTCATGGAGCGATGTGTCCAATCTCTCCTTTGAAGAGAATGGGCCACGCACAGAGGGCAAAATGTCATTTGGCATATCGAACGCCGTCGGCACCGCCGTAGGCTATTACCCAAGCAACCATTACCAAGGAGGCAACACCCTGTATAACCCCACCAGGGTCACGCGCCACGACTTGATTCATGAAACGGGTCACGCCCTGGGGTTGTCGCATACCGGCAACTACAATGGCGGCTATGACGAGAACCGAAGGAGTCACGTACAGGATTCCCAGGCTCATAGCGTCATGAGCTATTTCGGGGCGGCACTGAGCGGCAAAAGCCATGGCGGCGCCCAACCAGCGTCAGCCATGATGGATGATATTTCCGCCATCCAGGCGCTCTATGGCGTCAACCGCCAGATCCGTCAGGACAACACCACCTACGGGTTCAACTCCAATAGCCAGCGCGACTACTACACCCTCAATTCCAACCGGGACACTGCCGTGTTCTGCATATGGGACGGCGGTGGCAACGATACCCTGGACGTTTCCGGCTACCGTTCCAACCAGACCATTAATCTCAAGGCTGGCTCGTACTCCGATGTCGGCGGGCTCAGGGGCAACGTGTCGATTGCCCGGGGTGTCGTCATGGAAAACGCCATCGGCGGCTCAGGCGACGACGCGCTGATCGGCAACGATTTCGATAACCGGCTCACCGGTGGCGCGGGTGGAGACCGGCTGCGCGGAGGCGGCGGCGCGGATACATTTGACTACAACAGTGCCAGTGACTCCACGCCCGACAACCCCGATACGATTATGGATTTTGTCAGCGGCACCGACAAAATTAATGTGTCCGTGGCCATGAAGCACGCCAATGTCGACGCCCTGGCCTTCGTCAGTGAGATGACAGGCAAGGCCGGTCAGACCGTGCTCACCTACGATCAACAAAGCGGCAAGGGCAGCGTGGCGATTGACCTGACGGGCGACGGCAAAGCCGACCTGCTGATCCGCACTTATGGGCAAGTCAAAGCAGACGATATTGTCGCCTCCGCAAACACCACAGCCCATCATCAACAGCCTGAGACCCCCACTACTCGATCCACACTCACACCCACCCGCCCCTCCCACCGTTCAATGACACACACTTACGAAAAGGTCAGTAACTCGTCCTATCAGAATGCCGACTTGATTGAGGACTTTGTCAGTGGCAAAGACAAGATCAATCTCACTGCCTTGGCCAAGAATACCGGCACACCGCTGCGGCTTGTCGATACCTATACAGGCCGCATTGGCGATACCGTTGTTAAGTTAAATTCACGCAGTGGTCGATACTTTGTGGGCGTGGACTTTACGGGTAATCGCCAGACCGACTTTCTGGTCAAAAGCACTCAACTAATAAAACCCGAGGACATTATGGGTTTGACTGCAAACTTCCAAAGCCAAGCCAGGGTATTTTCTCGCAGGTAGTCACCTCGAAGGTTTAACCCTATCAACCCCTGACACCATCGCGTGTTCCCATGAGCGTTAACGTTCACACCTCCGCTCGCCTATTAAAAGGATTCAAGTAGATGCTCTCTGTTGATAACAAGCCTTATACGGCGCTTGCATTATTTGAGCCTGCCCATCAACAACCGGGTGCTGTAAAGGACCAGCCATTGGCGTCCTACACCACCGACCGCGCCGCCAGGCACCTGCTGCGCACCAGCCGGGAAATGGGATTGAAATGGCAAGACCATACCCGCGACGGCGTCATTGATATTGCCTACGAGTTCTTCACGCCGGATGAGCCACACAGGGTCAGTCATGTACCCAAGGGTGCCCGTGAGTTAAATGAACAACAAAAGAAACGGGCGCTTATGTCGATGCAAGCCTGGGCGGATGTGACCCGTATAAAGTTCTCACATAAAGGCGCGAGTACCGAGGGGCGACTGACCCTGGGTCTTTACGAGGGTAACGAGGAATCCTATGCGACCCTGCCGTTTCCCAAGAGCTTCAAAAAAGGAGGCGAGGCATGGCTGGACTCAGGGCATGCACAACCCAGGACCGACCGTTACGACCAACATGTCATGGCTCACGAAATTGGGCATACCCTGGGCCTTGACCATACCGGTGACTATACCCAGCAACCCGCCACGCGCGACTACTTGGAGGACACTCAAGCCTATAGCGTGATGAGCTACAACCCCGAGATCAGAAGTGGTCAGAACTTCTCAAAAAACGCACAGTGGACCCATTACTCGGTGGCGCCCCTGATGCATGACATTGCAGCTATACAGGCCGCTTACGGCGCCAACTACCAGACCCGTCGCGGCGATACCGTTTACGGTTTCAACTCCAATACCGAGCGTGATTATTTCAGCCTGAAGTCCTCGCGGGACGCGCCGGTTTTTTGCATATGGGATGGCGGTGGCAACGATACGTTGGACTGTTCCGGTTTCAATCAGAAACAAACCATCAACTTGAACGCCGAAGCTTTCTCTGATGTGGGCGGTATGAAAGGCAACGTTTCCATCGCCAAGGGCGTGACCGTGGAAAATGCCATTGGCGGCAGCCATGACGATACGTTGATTGGCAACAACGCCAACAACCGCCTCAAGGGCGGGGGCGGCGCAGACACGTTGAGGGGCGGCGGCGGCGCGGATGTTTTTGTCTACGACAAGGCCAGCGATTCAACCGCTGCGGGTGCTGACCTGATCACCGATTTTGTCAGCGGCCGAGACAGGATCGACCTTACCGGGCTGAGCCAGAGCACCCGCACTCAGCTGCGACTGGTCCACACCTACTCCGGCCGCGCGGGCGACACGCTGGTGAGGTTCAACGCCTACAGTAATCGGTACTTTGTCGCCATTGACCTGACAGGAAACGGCCAGACGGACTTCCTGCTGAAAAGCACGCGGTTGATAAGGCCCCAGGATATCAGTGGGCTGATGACCTCACGGCCTATATTCGGATAAACGCACTGTCGCACCAGGGTTCAAAGTCGTCCCTGAACACGTGTGAAAAACGGTCATTCGCGGTGGCCGTTTTTTCTGATGCAGGGCGAAAATTCAGCCCAGGACTGGGCATTGGCTTAACCCTGTGTAGGAACACTTTACCTGCAAGAAAAACGACTTACTCGGACACACATCGGGCTTTGGAAAGTGACGCCAACACTGGCAACTTCACACTAGGCAAAAGGGAACCTGCCTGCCTCACCAAGAAGGAAAAGTGCCAATACCCCGTGAGAACAACGATCTTGAGAATTAATCCTGTAACGCCGATGTACAAGCCTTATTCGAGCAGCGCTCAGTCAGCCCAAAGCCCTGCACACCGCCGCTGGGACGCCCCGGTTGCCCGCTCTCTCAGCGGCAATGGGGGCAACTATGACCCGACTCAACGCTCGGATGATCCCTACACAAGTAGAGCCGACAGGCCGTCATTTAATCAGCGTCAGGCCGTTGAGCAACTGACGGGTGGCAGGTGGAAATGGCAGGACCGAAACCAAAACAACAGGACCGAGATTTCCTACAACTTCACTTATGAACAGGGTCTTGGATTCAACGACTACGAGAAACAAGAAGCACGGCGCGCCATCCAGTCCTGGGGCGATGTGGCGAACCTGACGTTCACTGAAAACGGCGGCCCGGCAGAAGGACGGCTGGCCTTCCGTATTTCCAATAATGTGATAGTTGCCGACGGCTACTACCCCTATAGCAACGACAAAAACGGCATCGCTGGCGATACCCGCTATCAACCGGGCTTTGTGACACGCCCCACCGTAACCCACGAAATCGGTCACACGCTCGGCCTGAATCACCCCGGTACTTACAACGGCCAAAAAGACGACGCCAAACGGTTTTATGCCCAAGACTCTAAAGCCCATACCGTCATGAGCTATTACCCTGCCCAAAGCAGTGGCAAACACTTCGAGGGCAGGCCGCTGGCTCCCATGATGGATGACATCAGTGCTATCCAGCACCAGTACGGCGCCAACTATCAAACCCGCCGAGAAAACAACATCTACGGTTTCAACTCCAACACCGGCAGGGACCACTACTCCCTGAGAAGCCATCAGGACGCCGCTATTTTTTGCGTATGGGATGGCGCCGGCAATGACACGCTGGACTTCTCGGGTTACGGCAATAACCAAACGATCAATCTGAGAGATGGCTCGTTTTCCGACGTAGGTGGTTATCAGGGCAACGTCTCTATCGCCCGCAACTGCCTTATCGAAAACGCTATCGGTGGCTCAGGCCACGATGTGCTGATCGGCAACGCCGCCGATAACCGGCTCACCGGTGGGGCGGGTGCGGACCGCATGCGCGGCGGCGGCGGCGCCGACAGTTTCGTCTATAACCACGCCAGCGACTCCACGCCTGCAAACCCCGATGTCATCATGGATTTCACCAGCGGCACCGACAAGATTGACCTGCGCGGGCTGGAGCGAAGGTCCAACACGCGATTCAAGCCCGTCCAGGCGTTCAGCGGGCGTATCGGCGACGCGATCGTGGGCTTCAACCCGCAGACCCAGCGCCACTTCATCGCCATCGACTTGACCGGCAACCGCACAGCAGACTTCGTGGTGACCAGTACGCAAGTGATCAGGCCACCGGATGTGCTTGTAAACTGACGGCAACGCGTGACACCCAACCCGCGAAGCCTTTGCAGACCCGAGCGGTCAGCAAAGGCTGTTCACGGTTGAACAGGTACTTAGTCGGTGCCGTATTTCGGGTTACGCGGGCCATACAAAATGCCGGTGCGCTGCCCGGCCGACAGCAGGCGGACACTGGCAATACCGGCAATCGGGTGCGCCGCATCGGTGGAGCTGTTGATCACCTGCTTGACCGCTGCCGAGACCAGCATGCCCACCAGGCCGCCGCCATTGTTGTTGCCTTCCTCGCTGGAAGCGCGTGCCGAGCCGGTCCACAACGTGGTGCCGGTGCGCAGGTCCACCAGCTTGGCCGAGGCGGTCACGGAGGTGTCGCTGGAGATCAGCATGTACTTGGTGCCGTAGTCGCTGATGGTGATGTACAGCGCCGCGTCCGCACCAAAAATGTCATGCAGCTTGCCCGGCGCCACGCCCTGGATATCGTTGGCGGTGGTCAGGCCGTTCTGGCGGAAAGTTTCGTCCACCAGAGCAATCGGCAACACGTAGTAACCGGCTTCGGCCAACGGGTAGGTGACCTGCGAAACCAGGCTGTAGGAGGCCTGCACTTCCGGCGACTCATTGATGGGTGGCAGTACCAGGATCGACTTCGGCCGAGCCTGTTTGAACGCTGTGTAATCAATGGTCTTGGGCGCCGCGCAGCCGCCGAGCAATGCCAGGGCCAGCAAGGCGCCGGTGAGTTTTAACAGGTTCATTTAGTGGCAACTCCAGCCTTGGCGTTTTTCAGCAAAAAGTCCATGTACGCAGCGGACTCAGGGAACAATGCCTTCTCGGTGCGGAACTCCTGCACCATCTGGTCATCCTTGCCCATGCTCAGGTACAGCATGCCCAGGTGCGCGTGGTAACCCGGCGGGGCCTTGCGGCCGCTGGCGTTGATCTTTTGCAGATCGCGTTCCAGGGCTTCCACCTGCGCTTCCTTGGGCTCGCCCTTGAAGTACTCGTAAACCTGCGGCTGGTAGCTTTCCCACTGATACAGGGGTTGGGGCGCCGTGTGGCACCCGGCGACCGTCGCGATTGCTGTCAGCATCAGCGCCAACTTAACTGCCTTGCTCATCCGTGTAGTGCTCCTTGGCGTTGTTGTTATTAGTTGCGCGGGTTCCAGGCGCCGGCGTTGATGCCGTCTACCAGGCGGTTGATCGCTTCGCGCATGGCCAGGTCCAGAACCTTGCCATTGAGCGTGGAGTCGTAGCTGGCAGTGCCGCCAAAACCGATGACTTCACGGTTGGAGAGCGCGTACTCACCGGCGCCCTGGGTGGAATACACCACTTCGGAGGTGCTGATGTTGACGATATTCAGCGCAACTTTGGCGTAAGCCACTTGGGTTTTGCCACGGCCGAGAATGCCGAACAACTGGCGGTCGCCGGTCTCTTTGCGGCCGAACTCGGTCACGTCGCCCGTCACCACGTAGTCAGCACCTTTGAGCTTTTGCACGGTGCCTTTGATCGCGGCTTCCTGGGAGATTTCGCCCATGTTGTCGCGGTCCAGCACGCTGAAGCGGTTGGTCTGCTGCAGGTGGGTGATCAGGATGGTCTTGGCCTGGCCGCCAAGGCGGTCAACGCCATCGGAGAAGATGCCGCGCATGTAGCTGGAACGGTTATCGAACTTGCCCACGGCAATCGGTACACGTACGCCGGAATAGGCCACGCTGGCGCTGGCAACTTGCTCCACCGGCATCGCACGGTTGCTCTCGGTGGCGCAACCGGCCACGCTCAGCAGCGCTGCGGCGGTGAGGCCCGACAGCAGAATTTTGGACAGTGTTTTCACAGAGTGCTCCTAGAGGTGAAACCAGCGCAAAGGGCTGTTATGTAAGTTATCAACGAAGTCGCGGCAATCAGATTTTGCTGAAAACGCGCGCGCGTTTGCACGCAGCCTCAACATGGAAAGTGTCGAGCCCGCCAATAGCGGTATCAGGAAGGGTGACTGCCTCGCAGCAGTGCGGTTGAAACGTGCGGCCCGCGGTGAGGCGGGTGGCAGGGAGAAAAGCAGAGAGGCGCATTGCTTGATTCATCCTTGAAAAATGCCTTGTATCCAGTGCGCGGCATTTTACGGGGTTGCCCTGTGTACTCAAGCGGTTTCGCTGCTGCGGGGGCGTTCGCCGCTCAACGGCATTCTGTTACGCTGCGCGCCCGCCTCAAGTTACACAGCCATCGGTCGAGACATTGGCTTGGCTTGTTCATTAAATAGGGATATTGCGTGTTGAAAACCCTCCTTCGGGCTGCGGCCCTGCTCGCGACGCTGTCGATGACCGGCTGCGTCTCTTACACCGTCACCGGCCCCATCGGCGCCCCGCTCCACCCGGCCCCCGTCAGCAGCCCGCGCAGTGCGCAAGTCGCTGATGTGACAGTGAGCGCCGCCGACGTCAACGACGCCAATAAAACTGCGATCAGCCGTTCGCTCACGGCCCAACTCAACCAGTACGTGCGCACGGCGGGTTACTTCAAGCAGGTCACTGAGTACCCGGTGCGCCTTGGCGAAAACGACGTCGCGTTGAAATTCAACATGACCTCCCTCAAAGGCCACCGTGGCGTTCACCCCGCCTACGTGCCTGGCGCGCTGCTGACGCTGACGATCTGGATCTGGGTCAACGGCCCGATTTTCGTCGACACCTTCGACGTGGCCGGCGACCTGGTGATTGTCGACCGTGACGGCAAGGAACTGGCGAGCGCCAAGCAAGAGGTCAAGTTTGAACGCAACGTGGGCCTCTACGGCCGCGAATACTGGGCCCCGACCATGGGCGCCAAACAGTTGAACGAACTGGTCGCGCAACTGCTCGATACCGCCACTGCCAAACTGGCCAAACCGTAATTTCAGGGAGCAACACATGAAAGGGTTGATCAAACACAGCCTGGTCCTCGCCGCCGTCTTGTTGACCGGTTGCGTGTCCTACTCGCAACACGAATTGCCAGCCGTGCAAACCTGGCCGCCGACCGCCAGCACACCGGCACAGAAACCCACCGCCTACGTGCGCACCACGGCGCTGAGCCAAGTCAACGGCGGCCCCGGCAATACCACGGCCGGCGCACCGGCGGCGCTGTGGGAAAAAACCGTGGCCGATGGGTTCCGCCAGTCCAACCGCTTTGCACGGGTGAGCACCGACAAGGTCGACTCGGACATCTACGTTGACGCCACGCTGTACAACAACGAACAGTTCAGCATGGCCTCGGCGATTATTACCGGCGTCACGTTCTTCATCATCCCGTCCACCGCGAAGAACACCTTCACCCTGGAAACCGTGTTCAAGGACAAGGACGGCAAAGAACTGGGCCGGGTCAAGAAAAGCGAATCGGTGCGCACGTGGATGCACTTGGTGCTGATCGTAGGCATCCCGTTCCAGGCCAATACCGGAGAAGTGGTTGAAGCACTGACCCGCAGCACGCTGGATGAGGCCGTGCAGCGCAAGTTGTTCTGACAAACACTCCCACAGAGGTTTGGTGGTGTTGGATTGGAATGCATGCCGCACTGGCGCCAGTTGTTCTGAAAGCCAACCCAAGCTACCTGAAACACCCACATCCAAATGTGGGAGCGGGCTTGCCCGCGATTGCAGTGTGTCAGCCAATACATGTATCGACTGACCCGCCGCTTTCGCGAGCAAGCCCGCTCCCACAGGGGTTCGGTGGTGTTGGCTTGGAGCGCGTAACGCACTGTCGACAGCTGAGCTGAAAGCCAACCCAAGCTACCTGAAACACCCACATCCAAATGTGGGAGCGGGCTTGCCCGCGATAGCAGTGTGTCAGTCGATACATGTATCGACTGACCCGCCGCTTTCGCGGGCAAGCCCGCTCCCACAGGGGTTCGGTGGTGTTGGCTTGGAGCGCGTAACGCACTGTCGACAGCTGAGCTGAAAGCCAACCCAAGCTACCTGAAACACCCACATCCAAATGTGGGAGCGGGCTTGCCCGCGATAGCAGTGTGTCAGCCAATGCATGTATCGACTGACCCGCCGCCTTCGCGGGCAAGCCCGCTCCCACAGGGGTTCGGTGGTGTTGGCTTGGAGCGCGTAACGCACTGTCGACAGCTGAGCTGAAAGCCAACCCAAGCTACCTGAAACACCCACATCCAAATGTGGGAGCGGGCTTGCCCGCGATAGCAGTGTGTCAGCCAATGCATGTATCGACTGACCCGCCGCCTTCGCGGGCAAGCCCGCTCCCACAGGGGTTCGGTGGTGTTGGCTTGGAGCGCGTAACGCACTGTCGACAGCTGAGCTGAAAGCCAACCCAAGCTACCTGAAACACCCACATCCAAATGTGGGAGCGGGCTTGCCCGCGATAGCAGTGTGTCAGTCGATACATGTATCGACTGACCCGCCGCTTTCGCGGGCAAGCCCGCTCCCACAGGGGTTCGGTGGTGTTGGCTTGGAGCGCGTAACGCACTGTCGACAGCTGAGCTGAAAGCCAACCCAAGCTACCTGAAACACCCACATCCAAATGTGGGAGCGGGCTTGCCCGCGATTGCAGTGTGTCAGCCAATACATGTATCGACTGACCCGCCGCTTTCGCGAGCAAGCCCGCTCCCGCAGGGGTTTGGCGCTGAGGCTTAGAACGCGTAACGCGCTTTGAGCATCACGCCATCGGCGTCAAAGCCACTGCGCGCCTGGCGGGTGTAGCTGGCGCCCACGGTGAAGTCCGACACCTGGTAGTTCACGCCCACACTCGCCTCGTAGCTGTCACGCGCCACCGACGCGCCGGTGGTGGTGAACGCCGCACCACCCGCCACAAAGTTGGAGGTTTGCGCGACGCGATCACCCATCAGGTCGTGATAGGCCATCAAAGTCGCTTCCGGTTGCAGGCTGCCTGCGCCCATCGGCAAGTTGCCGGCCAAACGCACACCGGCGCCCAACTCACCCACTTCATAACGCTGCGAACGCGTGCTCAGCGCCGCCGAAGAACCCTTCTCGTCGTAGCCGTCCATGCGCACGTTGGCATAACGCGCCGCCACGCGCGGTTCGATCACCACCGCCTGCGACGGCTTGAAGCCGTAGCCGCCGATCACGCTGGCTGCCAACACGTTGCTGTCGTAACTGCCCTTGGCCGTGGTGCCCGCCACATGGCGCTTGCTGTCGTTGTCGTTATGACCGTAGCTGAGGCTGCCATCCACAAACCAGTTTTGCAGCGCCCAGTTGCCATACAGCGACAGCGCGTGGCCCTCCACATCGGTCTTGTTGCCCAGGTCCGAATGGATGTTGGAATTAAGGTAGCTGTAAGCCACGCCCAGGGTGGTGGTGTCGTTCAAACGCCCGTCCACACCCACGGCCATGCCGCTGCTGTTGGCCGAGTAACCGTTGTTACCGCCGCGCCCATCCTGGTCCATGTTGCTGCTCAAACCCTGCACCCACACGCCGCCGGTTTGATGGCCTTCGCGCTGGTCGGTAAGGCGGTTGAAGATTGCGCCATTGATAACAGTCTGCCCCGACAACGCCACATCCAGCGCGCCACGGTTGACGTCCGGCTTGAGCTGCTCGCTCACTTGAGCAAGCTGTTGCGCAGTCCCGGCGTTGGCGAGAGACTGGAACACTGGGTCGTTCTGGTTGAGCCCGCCGAGCACATCGTTCTTGAACGTATTCACCGCCGTGGCCGCTGCGGCGCTGGCACCTGCACCGGCAAGTTCCTGCTGCACTTGCTGGTTGTCTTTAACTGCGACGACAGCCTTGACCGTTTGCGCATCCGCCGAGTAGCTCAGCACGTTGAGCAGCGATGACGAACTGGCAACCGACAGGCCGTTGTTCTGCACACTGGTGGCCTGCAACAGCGTGTATTGGGTGCCGTTATTGGTATGCGCAAAGTCGCCTGGCTGCGCACTCACCGTGAGCTTCGACGCCTGAGCGAAATTAGCCGTGCCGTTAACCGACAGATACGGCGTGGTCGGTACCACGCTGTCGGCCAGGTGCATATCAATGCCCGCGCCGCTGGCCACATTGAGGTTGCCGCTGATCGTGGTACCGGGCGCGGCCAGGTTCAGCGAGCCGGAATTGATCGACACCGGCGCGATGATGCGCTGGCCGGCGAAATCAGCTTGGCCAGCGACATTCACCGCGCTCAGGTTGAGCAGGTCGCCGGTGATTTTGCCGCCCGTCCAGTTCAACGTGGCAAGGTTGGCGGCGTCGATGGCCGTGCCGGATTTGCTGCGGATCTCGCCTGCTTGCTGGTTGATCTCGAACGGCGAAGTCTGGTCGCGGGCATCGACCAGGATCGCGGTGCTGTCGGCACTGATCAGGCCACGGTTGATAACGCCGCGCGCGCCCGACTGCGGGTTCTGGGTAAAGGTCGCCCCAGTCAGATGCACAGCCACCGCATTGGCGCCGTTGGCTTCAATCGTGCCGGTGTTGAGCAAGTAATCGAAGGTGCCGGAGTTGAACTGTACGGCCCTGGCCATGCCACCGTTGACCGTCACCACACCGCTGTTTTCTATGCGCAGGTCACTGGTGTCGGTTTCAACTTCAATGCCCAACGCCTCTTCACCCGTGACGCGGATGGTGCCGGAGTTGAGGATTTTGCCGCCCACGGTCACCGGCATGTTGTTATGGGTGTCCAGGATCAGGCCGTAGCCGTAGATGGAAGTGACATCAATCAGGCCGGAGTTGATCACGTCACCACCGACGGTCGTACCATTGAGGTACATGCCCTCGCCGTCACTGTACGACCCCGGCACGTCAACGGCGACGATAGTTCCGGAGTTGATCACGCTGCCGCCGATGTTCGCGGCGCCCACTTCAAAACCTTCGGCCCAGGTCTGGTTGGTCAGCCTGATCGTACCGGCCTGGATCACATCACCGGTGATCGTGCCGCCACGGGCACGCAGATCAGAGTCCAGCGCGCCATCCACCACAAAACCACGAATGTTGAGGCCACTGCCATCAATGTTGTAGTCGGCACGGTTGATCAGCGAACCCTGAACATTGGTCTCGGCAACACTGGCCCCATCGACATTGCGCTGGGTGGCCACCACATTGCGCGACCCGACCAAGGTGACAGGCTCGTTGAACACCTGGCCTTTCCACTTGTTCTGGCCGCTGCTCACGTCGAATTCCACCGCTGTAACATGCGCGGCGCCTGCGCTGACCATCAGGGCCAGCAGGGTTTTCTGGAACCGCTTACGCTTCATTTCAAACTCCATGAACTACAGTCAAAGCCGCTAATACGCCCGGCGGCTGTAGGTGTGCTGAGCGAGGGATCAGATGATCCGAATGCATTCCCCAAGGCACTTTGCTGAACCACAGGCGCGGGCAATCGCACCGCAGTCGGTGGTGGCAGACAAGGGAATGGGGAGGCGAAGTTCACATTAATCCTTAATGTCGTTTTAAAACGCTGCAGTCCATGCAGCCCGACCGGTTGCGGGTGGGCGGGGTAAAGACCCAGGCTTGAGGGAAATGGTTCCTTTTGCGGTAGGAAACTTCCCCAAACTACCGAGGGTTTGCCTGATATCCGTGAGCGGACGGCGGAATGCGTTGGGGATGGTGGGGTTGGGGATAGGCGAAAGGAGGTTGGGTCAGGGCGTTGGTGCCTTGCGTGGGTTTGGGTGGGGGGCTTATAGTCCGGCCCGTCGCCCATATGGCGATCAGGTTTGGCGACCTGACAACAGAGTGCAAAAGCAACCCGCTTCCATGCAGGTGTTTTTGCACCCGCAAAGCTGTGCATGTTATGGCGGCTGTGCGCGGGAGACCTTCGGGTCTGCCGGTTACTCTGTTCCGGTTCGCCAACCTGCGTACAGCTGCCACCCATTCGTTTGGCGACGAATGCGTGGTGGCTTAATCCACTAACAGAGTACTGAAAATGAACCAATACATGCCCCTAACGGGCCACGACTGCACCGTCCCCGCTCTGCTTATCGACACCAGCGCGCCCCTCGACGTGCTCCACGACGCCGCCGCGTACCGGATTCGCGCCGTCACGCAACTGTTGGAAAACCTGGCCTTCCGCGAACAGCTCAGCAGCGATGCTGTGGTGCTTCAAGACTTCGCCCAACTACTGGCTATACCGCTGCGCGATGGATGTGATTTGCTGGATGTCATCATTCGCAGGCTTAACAGCGTCAACTGACCGCGACAGGGCGGCTGACGAGTTGCCCTGTTAATGGTGAGGCAGTGAATAGGTGCGGGCCACGCTTGGGCAGTGAAAGTGGCCTGTCGCCTATGCAGCCTTGGCGCTGTGAAAAGCATGCACTGGGGGAAAAGGGAACGGATTTATTTTATAGCCCTTAAATAACTCTATCCGCTTTGTACCCTGATGCCGAAACGTTCGGTGGCAAGGGCCGAAATCAGAAAAAATGGCCACTCTACGAAGATTAAGTAAGTGCCATTCAAATCCGTGCCCTTTTTCTGCTCTATTTCCTCCCGGCGCAAATCTGCTCCCAGCCTTTCACGATGGTGCCGGTGTACTTGCCACAGGTCGCCCCTTCCAAATTCGCGTCGAGCGCGTCGCGCTCAGGCGCAAGCCATACCGCGTCGGCCAAGTACACCGCGCCCGCTGCCAGCAGCAGAACCACGGCCACCCGCGTCACCATGTAGCGCGCCGTGGCCCGAGGCGTGCGCAAGCGCTCGAACACAAATGCGAACAGCAGCCCAATGCCACACATCAGGAAACCGCCCAGCGCCGCTCCGAAAGCGCCGGCGGTAGAGCTGTCGAAGGAGCCCCACGCCAACATACAAACGCTTGCACTGACGAACATCAGCAGCAGGCACAACCCCTGCACCAACCGCCATCCGACTACCGCTAAACCTGCCATCTGAACCTCACGTGTCATGGGAACCTCGTACCTATATGCGCCGGCTCATTCAAAAAACGTGTTCTGACCCCAATATCTCACCAATATCTCTCTTCAAGGGAACGTGGTACCGATGCGCCCCAGGTCACCCGAGAACCAGATGCCGGTCACTTTGCCGACCACATCCTCATCGGCCACCTGGCCCATGAAGCGGCTGTCATTGCTCACATCGCGGTTGTCGCCCAATAAGTACACATGGCCTGGCTCGACGCGCAGAGGCGCCAGCGTAAGGGAATAGTCCTTTTTGACGCGCTCGGCCGGTGCATGGAACAACCCCAGGTTCTCGCCGTTGCGGATCAACTCGCCATTGACGATCGCCAGCGTGTCGCCGCCAATGCCCGCCACGCGCTTGACCGCCTCAGTGCCGTCCCAGCGGTACACCACGATATCGCCCACCTTGGGCGCACCTGGCCGCAGGTCAGAGATGATGTAGTCGCCAACCGACAGCGTAGGTGCCATCGAGCCCGACGGTATGAAGTAGTTTTTGAAGCCTAGCAGCGGCGCGCGAAACACCTCGAATAGGAGCAAGGTGATCACGATCAGCACACCCACGTAGAGCACATGGAAACGCTTGCGTGGCAGGCCTGGCGGGCCGTCGTAACGGCGGGCAAGCACAGCGGAGGCAATCGCGGTGGCCAGCTTGAGCGTGATGATAAAAGCGATGAATACATACAGCCCGACAGGCGTGGCGGCCAACCCGCTCACCCCCATCAGCACAACGCCGATATACATCAGCGCCGCCACCCGGATGGCCCATTTGATACGGCCGACGTACACCAACCCCCAGCCTGCAAACAAGCAGGACATCAGAAAGGCGAGGAGCGAGAACTTGCTGGATTTCATTGGTCATCCTTGATGAGAGGCGAAAAGGGGCAGATTTATTTAATTAACAAAGCACTCGAAAAATCAAATAAATCCGTCCACTTTTTTCTTTTGGCTGATGCCTATTTTTTGCTCTTCTGATTTTCTTTATGCAACAGTAACCTTATCGCCATTAACCGACTCAAATACCGCCCCCAACACTCCTGCTGCCTCAAATCGAAGTTTCACATCTTCGCTTACTACAATCGCACCCAAATATTTTTTAATCCTAAAAATATGAAAATCACCTACTTTTGACTCATCTATGGCCAAATTATAAAACGCGCGGTATTGACCAGCCATGTCTGGGCGCACAGGATCATTCACTGAAAACTTTGTAAACCTTGAAGACTCTTCATCTACACAATCTATTTGTGTTTCTATGATCATTAGAAAATAATTTTGCGAAACGTGTTTCCCTTCGATATCAACGGGCTCAAAGACCACATTATGATAAGTTTGATCGACTTCAGACAAACCTATGAGTGAATTTCGAGCTCTCTCACTCAGAACAGGAACACTCGCGTAGCCCGCTAGAGAATAATCAATTTCAACGCCGTCGAACCTGACATCGAGCGTATATCTGCCAGGCTCCATGAAATTAAGGGGTGGATTACTAAAGTTCCAATTATCCACGTGCCTCACATCGCCGAGCACCCACTTTCCGGAAATAGAAAGATCCTGACGCAGCAAATAATATTTCATATCAATCCCTAGCCAGCTACTTATTAACTTCACTACCCACTATAGGAAATAGGGGTCAGACCACCATTCTTAAACTTTTAACACACACTTTTCCGGGCGTCCTGACACACTCGGCGAAACTCCTTTACCTAATATCTGCGCAATCTCTGACGCAAACTTCTGATCGCCCAAAACATAATTGCCGTTTGTAGAAGATCGAATTTGTTCTATCAACTCAGGTGAAAGCCGATCCAGGAATGTTGACCGGTAAGCTTCGGCTCGTTGCGCGGCGCCGCTACCTAAGTCGCTATAAACTGCATGCGGACTTATAAAGCCTGATAGCTCGCCCTGTGCGTTTGCCCTATAGCTGGTCCAACGGTAGTCGCCCGGATGAGCAACCATACCCGCTCTGACCGGGTTCATTTCGATAGGGCGGAAAGGGGACAGATTTATTTAATTAACAAAGCACTCGTAAAATTAAATAAATCCGTCCCCTTTCCCCTCCATCAAATCACACATTAGAAAGCTTCCACAGTATCGCGTAACGCAGCTCTTCATCAACAATATCATGCAAGCGAAAATAATAAACAGCCAATGAGCTTTCTAAGCCCTTATGAACAAATGCACCATCAGACATAACACGATAGGAGGCGTACTCAATAAATTTGTCAGAACCAAGAGAGCCAAGAGCATTTTTTATCTGACTATAGGTCTCCCCCGCCCCAACTGGAAGCAATTCAGGCGGCGGCCGGCATACGGCCATGTCATCATTTTCAACATCCCTGTAGTAGGCTCTTCTAAATGCAGGCTCACTGCAGGCCCAGTAGAGGGATAGCAAACAAAGTTTTTCCTCTCCCTCATCAGAAAAAGCGTCAGCTAAAAAATACTGATCGTCTGAAATTTTGTATGCACCGTCGTCCATAGCGATAACGCATTGCTCCCGTTCAACAACGACGTCCCCTACCTTTGACTTGCACAGCGATGACCATTCTTTCATGTTAAATACCTCAAGCCTACTGTGGCCATTTGAATATTCGACCTTCGACCCTGCCAGCCTTAAGCGCGCTCTCCGCGGCTGCTTTGGCCGATCCCTCCGGCATATTTTTAACGGAGTTTATGATCTCTGACTGCCAGGCCTTTAACTTTGAATCTGGTAAGGAAGTCGGATAGCTTCCGCCAGGAGCACGATACTTGGCGTCCCAGACGATCACAGATCGCGATGATGGATCATACGTAATGTAATCTGCACCTGGAAGTGACGCTTTCCCAGGTCCGGAAATTGGTGTTTGCCCCGATTCAATAGCCTGACTCCAGCCACGAGCCTCCCCAATTGCTCCGTTTAACTCAGAATATGGGCTGCGTCCGTTATTAACTTTTGCAACGGAAAATAGGGGTCAGACCACTATTCTTCTATTCTTTTAACTCATACTTTTTTGGGCGTCCTGACACACCCTGCGAAACTCTTTTACCTAATGCGTGCGCGATCTCGGACGCAAACTTCTGATCGCCCAAAACATAATTACCGTTTGTAGAAGATCGGATTTGTTCTATCAGCCCAGGTGAAAGTCGATCATTGAATAAAGACCGGTAAGCTTCGGCTCGTTGCGCGCTGCCGCTACCTAAGTCGCTATAAACTGCATGCGAGCTTATAAAGCCTGATAGCTCGCCCTGCGCGTTTGTCCTATAGCTGGTCCAACGGTAGTCGCCCGGATGAGCAACCATACCCGCTCTGACCGGGTTCATTTCGATATATCGATAGCAAGCTAAAACATAGTTGTCTTGTTGAACCAAATAGGAGCGGAAACGGCCTTCCCACAACGTGACCGTACGTTGATATGTTCGATTGACATATTGAACGTAGCGTTGCCCCAGCCCCTTCATAAGCAGGCCAGCCCCCGCGCAGCAGGTCGGAGTCAACAACAAGTGAACATGATTTGTCATCCAGCACAATGCGTGAACTTTACAGCCATACAGTTCAGCAAGCACGGCTAATGTATCCATGTAAAAATATAGTCTTTATCTGAATAAAAACACGCAGCCCGATTGTTTCCCCGCTGAATAATATGCAACGGGATATTCGGCATTAAAACCCTAGAACGGCGAGCCATATAAACCCCTAATTGGATAAGAGCTTACAGCTTAGTTGAAATTACTAGGCCAACGAAACAAAATAATCACAAAAAATAAATCATGCTTTTAAAAGAGCAACTCTACAAAACTCTAAAAAAGTAAAACCGTGGCCCACCCTATTTTTCCAAAATATAAAACATATTTTTAAAGAACAACTTCACTGAACTCTAAGAAACTCAAACTTGGTCTAACCCCTATTTCCCCATCTGAAGGCGAAAAGGGTCAGATTTATTTAAGTAAAAAAGAACTTGGACAATTAAATAAATCCGCCCCCTATTTCTACAGTCCCTTTTTTGTATGCTGCTGGGGTTATTAGGCCCTTGAAACATCCTTTAATCTTGGTCGACTGGTCTCGAGTTGTCTTACCAGTTTGCCAAGCGTGGAGGTCACGTGCGGACAGCAGGCAGGGCAACAAGTCGTCATTGTTGGGAGTGCGCCAGTTGGCCCCGGCTCTTCTGGACCTAGCCTCCCCTCGCATCACCCAACCAAAAGTTCTTTTAATCGCTCTCCAGCAGTAGCTATCTCGCTGGTGGTCAGCGGCGTATAGCTAACAACAATCAACACACCTCCGGCCAATTCCGAGGTCTCCTCAACGTGCCCCTTGAGACAGTTAATAATCTGTTGAGGGCTTTTCCCAAATGCGCGAAGGCACAATTTCTCATCAAAATAATTCGCCGCATTTATACGAAAAACACCATCTCTCCCGTTAACATCTTTTTTTGTAGCATCGCATGCAGCTACTACTGCCGGCCAGTCGCTTCTAGTGACAGACCAATCATGCAGTGCAGCTCTATAGGCACCAAAAGCCTCTACGTACGCAGGGAAAATTCTTTTCAACAAGTCCAAATAATCAATTTTAGCATTCGAAAACTCAATGAATATAGAGTCATCAAATTGAGCATCATCTTCTAGATATCTCTCGCTTCTAAGAGAATATGCAATTCGACCTTTTATTCCCTTTGGAAGGAATTTATCTAAAGAAACAGAAACAACAAGCTCGCCTTCAATATCGGGAACATCTACAGCACCGGCCAAATCCCATGGCGCACCTAAGCCGGACAACCTTTCGAGAAAATTTTCGTGTCGCTTTTCAATCGACTCTGAAAATTTTGGCCTATGACGAAATTCAAGCTTATGCGTAGCCATTAGGGTGCAACCCTCACAGTAATGTTTCTGATATTTTGCTCAATCAAAATATCAGTTGCTCTATCGGCCGCTTTTTGACTTGGAAATTCAAAAACGGCTTTGATACCGGGATTTTGTTTCAACGCATTCGATGAAATAGTGAAAACAGGGGTCAGGCCCTGAGGGATCCCAGCTTAGCCTTCGATCACTAGGCGGACAAAATAAAAATATTACAAAAATAAATTATGCTTTGAAAATACCAACTCTACCAAACTCTAAAAAAGCAAAATCGTGGCCCACCTTATTTTTCAAAAAATAAACCATATTTTTAAATAACAACTTCACTGAACTCTAAAAAACGCAAAACGTGGTCCACAAAACGTGGTCTGCCCCCATTTCCCTAGCCAGTTTGACACCACCTTTTGTACCAACTTAATAAATGAATTTGGTATTAGCCTTTCCACTAGGGTCGATAACCAGTACAAATTTTCTCCAATCACCACCTGTGTGCGATCTCATCAGCTCGTGCAACTTATGGACGTGACTAGAAGCTCTATCTTCAGGGTCATCCAAAAGCTCGCTGAAGAACAAGCCATCGCGAACGAATGAGTATTTAGAACCTACAGACCACCCTCCGTCATAAACTTCATGCTCAAATTCACAACGCATTTCCTCGTACGGACCATTCGCAGAGTCATGCATGATCTGCGTGAGCGCATTCAAGACCTGTACTTGTTGCTCAATGCTCATTGCCCGGCCTCATTCCTGAATGACTTGCGCATTTTTATTCCATTGATTGAGTAGTCAATAACTAATGAATCTGGTCTTGCCGACACAGGATCCGTTCTAGAAAAGCGCACTGTCACGGCGCCGACCTGATCACCGTTGTTCAACCCCTTCTTAATTTCTGTTTCCCACCGCTTATAGGCAGAGTTATTGAAATTACCATCCTGCGGAAAGAGGTTGAATCTGTCACAGGTACCACCAAGCTGACAACCCTGGATGTGCCCCCCCACATCCGTTGGCAATCCCTCTTTGCCAACTGCCGTTTGGCGTGCATCACGGACGCCTTTATCCAACGACGGACTGTAGGTAATTTCATCAACGTAACCGCTTGAATTGGTCTTAAATTCAGTGCCGTTGCTCAGCTTGACTTGGCTATTTGGTGGGGGCTCATTCAGTATTTTGTATTCAGGTGTTCCTTTACTGGCTTTGGTCACATCGACCTCAACACTAGCCAGTTTGACACCACCTTTTTCACCAGCCTCCTTTATCGGGTGGGCATAGGGCATGCCAGCCTCAGCATCCGGCGAGGAAATCGAGGTGTATGGCGCCTTTGCACCCTGAATCTCATTACTGGCGCTGCTAATCAGCTTCGATGCTTCGCTGATATCGCCCCTGTTCAGAGCTTTGCGTGCCATTTTCAAGGTGCCGGAAATAATCCGTTCACCTGGAATAAGTGATGCTGCTACCTCAAGGTAATCAAGTGCACTCTCAGCCTCCGCTACGCTTTTAACTGTGCCGACAACTGGTACAAAATTTGCGCCTTCTGACAGGGCATCTTTGAGCTCTTCACGCCGCTGAGTATACATCTTGACCGAGCACGCTTGCTCACTCATGCCAGCGCAGTTTTGCTCCTTGTAGTGTTGGTTTTCTGCTTTGACGCGGTCTTCAGCCTGCTGCTCAAGTGTCTTATGTGCGGCTAATGCTTCTGCAATATCACTGAGGGAGTTGTTCTCCACCGCATTGCTTCCCGCCTTTGCCCCAGTAACCGCACCGCCCAGATCACCACCAGCAATCCCCCCAGCCAACCCTGCTGCTAGACCCGAAAGTGCAACAACCGTCTCTCTCTCCTCCTCCGTCAACTCGATTGTCTTCCTGCCCGGATACAACTGATGGGCGATGAATTCACCCGTCGCCGCTCCCGCAGCCCCCGCTCCCGCAGAGTTGCCTTGCGCCTGCGCCACCACCGCACCCAATACGGCATGCGCCATGGTGTTGAGTACAGCGTTGTCTCCGGTGGTTTTCCTGATGACTTGCGCCATGTACGGCGCCGACGCGCCCGCAATAGCGGAACCGATATCGCCTCCCACCAACCCTTGCAATGCTGCTGTCACCGCCTGCGCTACACGTGGGTAATTGCCGCCGACCCCGTAGTCCGCCATGATCCGTTGATAAGCGTCAGTGGCAATCAGTTGTTTCTTGTAGGCATCGACGTCCTCTTTTTTGGCATCTTTTCCAGGGTCCTTGATGCCACGCTTATCAAGTTCAGCACGCGCCTCTTTATCAGCATCGATCTGGCCTTGGGTTCGAACGATGTCTACTGCCTGAGTACCAATATCCGCAATCAACTGCACCTGCCGCAGGCGCTTCTGCTCTTTCTCCTTATCAAAGATCGGGCTGATGCTGCCGTTGGCGTGTTCGACATCGTGGCTCAGCGTTGCCACATCCTGCTGCTGTTTGGCAGGGTCGCGAATATCTAGGGTACCGTTGGAAATGGCCGATGACGTGGTGCCGCTGTCACTGTCGCCATGATTGAACGCGATCAAGCTGCCGGAGGGCATATTGCTGATGAAGGCGTTCGCGCCGCTTGCGCCACTGCTGACGCTGGCGCTCTGCAACTGGCTTGTGTAGTCGGCTTTGTTCTTTAAAACGCTCCAGCCGAGGGTGCCGGTGCTCAGGCGGTTTTTGTCCGCTGTTGCAGTGCTGGCGATCACGCTGCCATCGAGTTGCGTGTGGTTGCCCACATCAATCTGGTAGCCGCCCTTACCGCCGAACAGGCCGGTTTGCTCCTGCACACTCTTATAGTTGGAGTCGATCTTGCTCTTGCTGATGCTGAGCGAACCACTGCCCGTCATGGTGCCAAACGTGAAACTTGCGCCACCGCTGACATCGGTTTGTTTGGACTTGTAGTTATCGGTGTCTTGCAGACTTTGCAGCGTAAGGTCGCGCCCCACAGTAGCGGTAATTTTGTCTGCGCTGACCTGCGCGCCCTTCAGGGCGGTGTCTCGGCCGCTGATCAGGCTGACCTGTTTGCCCGCATCCAGGGTTGTTTCCGTCCAGGTGGTGCCAGTGCCCTTCTCGTTACCGGTGCCTTTGTTGGCATTGGCGAAAATGCTCAGGCCGCCGCCTTCGGAACCCACGCCTAGGCTGATACCTACCGCACCACCACTGCTGCTATTTTTGCCATCAAGTTTTTGGTTATTCGCCGCAGCTTCCAGGCGAATATCGCGCTCCGCCGCCAGCCGCATCTCATTACCGGCCTGAAGCTTGCTGCCTTGAACATGGATATCACCTGCGGCCCCAGGCGTACCGTTACCGTCCGCCACGATGGTGAGGTTGTTGCCGGCCGTCAGGCTGCTGCCCTGGCTGAGTGTCTGCTCCTGGGTCTGTTTGGAATCGGATTTCTGCGAACCCAGGGAGATGCTGATCCCCACAAACTGCGAAGCGTTAGCGCCGGTCATGCCGCCATTCTGCTGCGCCGCTTGCCACGCCTGCACGCCCGTCAACCCTGCCTTCACACCCTGCAGCGCCGAGAGGCGGCCGTCGTCCTCGTTCTTGGCTTGCTTGGCGGTCTTATAAGCGGAGTCCACCGCGCTACCCACGGTGCCGGACAACGCCAGGGTCAAACCACTGGTTTTGCTTTTGGAGGTCTGCTCGCTGCGGTTGTTGTTCTCGGAAGCCAGGATGCTGACATTTTGCCCAACCAGGCTGATGTCCTTACCAGCAACCACGTCAGAGCCGCGAATGGTCAGGTCTTTGCCAGCCTGAATATCCACGCTGCCCAGCACACTGCCGATGTTGCTGGCCCGGGTGGTTTCGGTGCTGCTGGTGAAGGTGTTCTGGTTGCTGCTTGAGCCCAACGTCACGCCGATGCCGCCGCTGCTCATCAAGCCCGATTTTTTGGTCGAGGACGAATGGCTTTGTTCAAAGGTTTCCGTTGCCCCATCAATCACCACATTGCGACCGGCAATCAGGCTGGTGGCGTTGGTGGAAACCACGTCGCTGGCGGTAGTGCCGATGTCACGGCCAGCACGCACGACCACGGTATCAGCGCTGATGGAAGAGCCCTGCTGGCTGATCTGGTTACTGCTGTCGATGCGCGTTTTCTGGCTGCTGGACAGCAACCCTTTGCTGGTTTTGGTTTTGCGGTAATAGCTGTAGTCGCTGTCTTGCGCGGCGTTCAGCGCCAGGTCATTGCCTGCGTACAGGTAGGCTTCCTTGCCGGCACTCGCACGGCTGGCGCTGACGACGAGGTCGTTGCCGGCACTCAGGGAGAGGTTCTCACCGGCCACCAACGATGTGCCCACTTGCTGGACGTGGTCTTCCTGGCTGGTGACCTTCTTGGAATTAAACGCCGAATGCTGTTCATTCGCCGCCGACGCCAGGTTCACATTGCCCTTGGCCACCAGCGCCAGATCACGCGTGGCATTGAGCTGGCTGCCGATGGCACTGATATCCCGCGCAGCCACCACCTGGAAGTCGCGCCCGGCTTCGATCACGGTGCCGTACTGGTTTGCGCTGCTGCTGCGCATGTAGGTGCTGACGGCATTGGCATTGCGCTGTTCGGCGGTGGCCAGGTTCACGTCGCGCCCGGCTTGAACGCCCAGGTCGGCGCCGCTTTTGAAGGCGCCGCCGGTGCTGTTGACGTCGCGCCCGGCTTGCAGGGTGAGGGTGTTGGCGGCTTCGATGCGCGCGGCGTTGTCGACGAAGTCGGTGCGCTCGGTGCGGTAGCCGCTGCTGCTCTGGTGGCTGGTGACGGTGCGTTCGTTGAGCACATCGCCATTTACCGCGCGCACGCTGACGTCGCGCCCGGCGATGATGCCGCCGGCGCGGTTGGTGAGGGTGTTGCCGGCGAGCAGGTCGAGGCGGTTGCCCGCTTGCACGAGGCCGCTGTTGACCATGTTGCGCCCGGCGCTGGCGGCGAGGTTGTTGGTGGCGCGCAGGGTGCCGACGTTGTTGAGGTCGGTGCCGCTGACCAGGTTCAGGTCGCTGCCGGTGATGAGTGCGCCGTTGGGCGCCAGGCGGTTGTTGGCCTGGGCCAGGTAGAGCACGGGCACCAGCACTTGCTGGCCGGCGACGGTGGCGTTTTCCATCCACACGATGTCGTGGGTCAGGGCCGCCACTTGCTCGGCGGTGAGGCTCACGCCTACGGCCAGGTTTAGCGCCTGTTTGGTGCCGATGGCGTTGTCCATCAGGTACTTGAACATCGCTGTGTCGCTGGTCTGGCCATCGATGAAGCGCTGGCCGGTACGGGCGATCACGGCTTGCTGGATCAGGCGCTGTTCATACAGGCCGTCACCCAGGCGCTTTTGTGCCTGGTCCGGGTCGTAGCCCAGTTTGGACAGCATGTAATCGGAGCTTAAGAACTGGCTGAGGTTGGTCAGCAGCGGGTTGGTTTCGATCAGGTATTTCTGTGGGTTGGAGGCGAACTGGCTGTCTGGCAGGCCTTGCACGCGGTTGATCACCACGCCGTCGGCCGAGGTGCCGCTGCCGGGCACGACCGGGCCGGTCACCGGCGTGCGATCGACGCTGCCGCCGCCCAAGGTCCAGCCTTGCGGGCCGGTGCTGGCTGGCGCGCTGGCGCTTTGGCCACTGAGGCGGAACAGCCCGCCTTGGCCGGTAGGCAAGGTGAAGCCGGGCAGGCTCAGCGGGTTGATCTGCTGTTGGGCCAGGTCCGGCGGCAGTTGCTGGTTGAGCGTGACGCGTGTCGAGTAACCGGCTTCGCCACTGGCACCGGTGGCGTCGGTGGTGGTTTTGGCACCCGCACCGATGTAGCTATAGCCCAGGCGTACCACGCTGTTGTCGATGCCGGCTTGCGCTTTGACGTCTACCGCGCCGCCTGCCTGAATCACGGCGGCGTAACGTTGGTCATCGCTGGCAATTTTGGTGACTTTGCCGAACTGGGTGCGCTCGATCTCCATCATGCCGATGAAGTTGGCCACGGTGGCCTCAAGGCCGCCGAGGTCATTGGGATTGTAACCGGCGCTTTTGTACCAGTATTTGTTGGTGAGTGCGGCGGCGGCACTGAACCAGCCTTCAGGGTGCTTGGTGCGCTTTGACGTGAAAAGACGATAGGTCTCGGTTTCGCCGGTTTCGATGCCGGTGTTGACCAGGTTGTTCAGGCGCGCGGTGAAGTTACCGCCGGCCGCGATCGAGCTGCTGCTGTTGAGCAGGTCGCCGCCCGCCAGGGTCATGTTACCGCCCGAGGTGATGCTCGAACCGGCACTGGCGGCGGTCACTTCCAGTTTGTCGCGTGTCACCAGTTCCCACACGTAGTTGCGCGGTGTGCCACCGGCGTGGCAGTCACCGGCGTTGACGTACTCGATGCACGTGCCTTGGGTGGCGGAGGCGGTGTAGACACCTGCGTCGTTGACGTCGAGTACCGCCCGTTCATTTTTGATCGAATTGGCGGACAGGCTGAGGTTGCCGTCACTCTGGATCGTGGATGAGCTGTTGAGGATGCTGCTGGCCAGGCCGCCCTTGCCGTCGCGGTCGACGCTGAGGTTGCCCAGGCTGTAGACGTCGGCGTAGCTGTTGTTCAACGCGTCCACACGCAGGCTCATGTCGCCGCCGCTGAAGATCAGGCCGTGGTCATTGAGCAAGGCGCCGGTGGTGGCGACCAGTCGCTGGCCACTGCCCAGGGTCGCGTAGTTGTTGAGTGTGCCGGCGTTTACCACCAGGTCGGTGGCAGCGGTGAGGCGCCCGCGGTTGTTGAGCGTGCCGGCGATGTTGGCGGTGGTGACGCCGCCGCCGGCAATGCTGGCCGTGTCGCTCAAGTTGGCCTGTGCGGCGCTGAGGTTGAGGTTGCCCAGGCTGCTGATGCGCCCGGAACTGTTGAGCGCGCCGCTCAAGGTCAGGTCGAGCGCGCCGTCGCTGGCGATCAGGCCGTGGGTGGTCCAGTTGGCACCATTGCCGACAAAGCGCCGGGCACCGAGCAGTTGGCCGGTGGCGGTCTGGTCGAGGCTGTCGACGTTAACGGTGAGTTGCCCGGCCTGGATCACACTGCTGTTGGTCCAGTTGCCCTGGGTGATGGTCAGGTCGCCACGGGTGACCAGGCTGCCGCCCACGTCGTTGAGGTTGGCCGGGGCAATGCCGAAATTGCCGGTGCCTACGTGCAGGACATTGCCGCCCAGGTTCTGGAAGCTGCCGGCGTTGAGGGTCAGGTCGTTGTTGGCGGTTTCCAGCACGCCGTTGCGGTTGTCGAACAGGCCCCCGATGGCGAATTCGGTGGTACCCGCCGTGCCCAGCGCACGCAGGCGCCCGGTCTGGTTATCGAGGCTGGCCGCGCGTACCTTCAGGGTGCTTTCGCTTTCGATGATGCCGAGGCGGTTATTGAGTGCGCCACTCAGGTCCAGGTCGATTTGTTGGCCAGCAATCTGGCCGTCGTTGTCGCCGCTGTTATCGAAGTCATGCCCGACCACGCGCATCAGGCCTTTGGCATACAGCCCGCCGTTGCGGTTGTCGAAGTTACCGGTGGTGACCAGTGCGTTGCCGCCCTGCGCCGCGATGCGCCCGCCATAGTTGTCTACGCTGCCGGCTTGCAGGTTGAGGCTTTGCCCCTGCATCACGCCGCCCTGGCGGTTGTTGTTGAGGTCGTAACCGTTGCGCAGCACGCCGACCACTTGGGTTTGCAGTGCGGCCTTGAGGCTGGCGAGGGTGCCGCCACGGTTGTCGAGGCTGGCGGCGTTGACGCTGAGGTCACCGGCCTGAGCGATCAGTTTGCCGCTCTGGTTATCCAGCGTGTCGGCCACGTTGGCGGTCATGCCGCCCTGGCTTTGCACGGTGCCTTTGCCATTGTCCAAGCGGTTGGCCGTGAGGCTGAGGTCGGCGTTCTGGCTGTAGATCAAGCCGTCGTTGCCGTTCTGTACCAGGCCGCTGGCGGTGAGGCTCAAGCGGTCGTTGGCGGCCAGGGTGCCACGGTTGCGGTTATCCAGGCCGACAGTCAGCAGGGTCAACAAACCTTGGCTGGCGATCTGGCCGCCCTGGTTGTTGATCTGCGCCGCGCGGCTGATCAGCAGCGGGCCGCCGCTGGCCAGTTTGCCGTTGGTGTTGGTCAGGGTCGCGAGCAGGTCGAGGGTGGTGGCGGTGCCGCCACTGATGCTGCCGGCGCTGTTATCCAGGTTTTGCGTAGTCAGGCTCAGGGCCGCGCCGCTGTCGATCACGCCGCCCTGGGCGTTGTTCAGCAAGCCGCCGACGGTCAGCGTCTGCCCGGCCGCGCTGGAGAGTACGCCTTTGTTGCTGTTATCCAGTTCGCCGGCATTAACGGTCAGCGCTTTCTGGCTCACCAGTGCCCCGCCTGCGCTGTTGAGCAGGCTGGCGGTCAGCGTGGCATTAAGGTCGCCGTAACGGCTAGACAAGGTGCCGCCGTTGCGGTTGTCCAGGTTCGCGCCGCTGACGGTGAGGCCCTGCCAGCCGGACATCAGGCCATTCTGGTTGATCAGGTTTTCGACATTGAGCACCAGCAGGTTATTGCTGATCAGCTTGCCGTTGCTGTTGTTCAACGTGCGGCCGCTGAGGTTCAGGGTTTGCGCGCTGGAGAGTTCGCCTCCCTGGTTGCTGAGGTCACGCAGGTGGTTGATGGAGAGGTTGCCAGCGGTGGTGATCAGGCCACCCGCGTTGTTGAGGTCGCCGGTGGCGGTGCCGAAGTCCAGGGCAATTGCGCTGCCCAACAGCGAGCCGTTCTGGTTGTCCAGCGCGGCGCTGTTGAGCGTCAGCCTATTGCTCGCGTTGAGCAGGCCCTGGTCACGGTTGGTCAGGCGGCCAGCCACGTTGAGCAGCGTGTCGCCACGGCTGGTGAGGGTGCCGCCGCTGTTGTCGAGGTCGGTGGCGTGGGCGTCAACCGAGGCGGCGGCAATCATGCCTTTGACGTTGGCCAGGGCCTGGCCGATGCGCAGGGTCAGCGCGGCGTTGCTCAACAGTTTGCCGCTGCTGTTATCGAGGTTGTCGGCGGTGAGTGTGAACGCCTGGCTGCCGGAGATTTCGCCGCCCTGGTTATGCACGTTCTTGAGGTTGTTGAGCATCAACAGCGGCGCGTTGATCAGCCCGCCCTGGTTATTGAACTCGCCACGGTGCAGGTCCAGCGTCAGCGCCTCGGCGCTGGTGATCTGGCCGCCTTGCTGGTTGTTGAGGTCGGCGGTGCCAAGGGACAGGGCCTGGCGCGCACTCAGGGTGCCGTTCTGGCTGTTGTCGACGCTTGCGGCGTTGAGTATCAGGCTGCCATCGGTGACCAGCCGCCCGCCTCGGTTGTCCACCGCGCCGAGTGCGCTGAGGGTCAGCGGGCCGGCGCTGGAGAGCGTGCCGCCGCCGTTGGCCAGCGTGCGCGCGGTGATGCTCAGCAGCCCTTCGCTGCTGATCAAACCCTGGTTGCGGTTGAGCAGTTGGTCGACATTCAAACCTGCACCGGCGCCAGCAATCAGCAGCCCGCCGTCGCTGTTATCCAGTTGCGTACCGGTTACCTGCACGCCCGCACGGCTGGACAGCTCGCCGTTACGATTGTCGATGTTGGCGACATTGACCTGCACACCACCCACGCCTGCGACCAAGCCTTTTTGGCGGTTGTCGAGGCTATTACCGGCCACGCTTACCGTGCCTTGGCTGGTGACCAGCCCGGCTTGGTTATTGAGGCTGCCGACGTTGAGGCTGAGCGCATTGCCCGCTGTGATAAGGCCCGCGACGTTATCGAGGGTCGCGACCGTCAGCGCTGCAGTGTCGAGGCTTGAGAGCTCACCGCCCTGGTTATGCAGCTCACCGACGACGACGGTCAGCGGCCCGTTGCTGGTGACCAACCCAGCTTGGGTGTTCTGCAGGCGATCAGCGGTGATGGCCAGGCCGCCGTTGCTGAGAATGCGGCCTTTGTTCTGGTTGTCGACGGTGGCAGCGGTAATTTGGGTGTGTTGTTTGGCACCCAGTGTGCCGCCCTGGTTGTTCAACGCTTGGGCATCCACGCTCAACGCGCGGCTGGCAATCACACTGGCGCCGGTGTTGGTGACGGCTTTGCCGCGCAGGCTCACATCGCCTGTGGCGTTGCGGGTGTTGTCGGCGTTGACGCCGGCTTCGATGATGTCGCCATTGGTCAGCGTGCCGCCGCTGGACAGCGCAATGCGGTCACGGGCGGCCAGGCTTTGGCGGTTAGTGAGGTCGCCCTGGGTGTTCACGTTAAGGGCGGTACCGGCATACACCGGCCCTTTGGCGTCCAGGCTTGCGGCGTTGATGTTGACCGCGCCGCTGGCGGCGGTTTGCGCCATGCTCAAATGCCCATTGGCATCGAGCTGGATATCACCACCACTGGCCGCCAACGTTCCGTCGAGCTTCACGCCCACACCGGCTTCGGTGCCCACCAGTTTGATCGCACCGGCGTACATGCCGCCCAGGGCGCTGGAGTCGATGGCCAGCTCGGGCTTGGCGCTGCCGTCGTCGGCACGGGCGGTGGCTTTCAGGCTTTTGGCGTCGACGTCGTTGCGCCCGGCGACCACGGCCAGTTCACGGGCGTTGATTTGCGCGTTGATCCTGGCCGAGCGGGTAATGATTTCGAAGCGGTCGACGTTGCTGGCGTTCAGGCCTTCGCCGTCGATGGTCACGGCGCCGCCATCAACCTGGTAGCGCTGCAACTGGCCGTTCGCATCCATCACCGGTTTACCGGTGGTCAGGGTCACGTTGGGCGTGTTGATAAACCCGCAGCCGCTGCACGTGATGCCGTAAGGGTTGGCGACGATAACCTTGGCTGACTGCCCCGCCACTTCGGTGTAACCGCGCAGCTGGCTCGGGCTGCCGCCGTTGACTTCGTTGAGGATAACGTTGGCCGCGCCGCCCTTGAGGTTGGGGTTGCCGACGATGTAACCGCCCAGCTGGGTGTTCTGCAGCGCGCCAGTGGCGTTGTTGAGGATCACGCCGTTGGGGCCGACGTTGTAGTCCTTGAACTGGTTGTGGGACAAGCCACTGCCATTGGGGGTGGCGATGTTCACCACCGGCACGCCATTGCCGGCCTGGCCGACGCTGGTGGCCGGGTTGCTCACCACAATACCTTCGGCCTGGGCCAGCAACGGCTGCCAGAACAGCGCGTTGACCAGGATCAGCACCAGGCCGCGCTTGGGCAGGCCGAAGAACGCGTCGCGGCGCTTCAAGGCAGCAGAAGGTTGGCGGGCCAGAAAGGCAAAGTGGCGAACATCCATGGTCAAATTCTCGTTGCAGCGGGGCGTTGAATTACAGGAAGAAATCCATGCGGAAGTAGATCGGCGCTTCACGCTCCGTCACCACTCCAGGTCTTTCTAACGAGTGGGCAAACGTCACACTGGTGCTGACGTATTTGCCCCGGGCGAACAGTTCCACGGAGTTGCTTGAAACGCGGCCGTGGTTGTCGCCGTTGTAACGGTCGTTGCGGATCACGCCCTGGTCGTAACCGAGGCTGGTGCCGTATTCGGCGAAGGCCGGGCGCAGCCATTCGAGGGTGACCGGGCGCGCCCAGCGCACTTCGTTGCGCCAGTAGCCGCCGCTGTCGCCGGACAGTTGCTGGTCCTTCAAACCGCGCACCGACGACGAGCCGCCGAGGCTGATGCGCTGCGGCGAGAACAGCACGTCTTCACTGCGTTGACCGGTGGCCAGGCTGGTGAAACTGAACGACTCGCCCCACAGGCGAAACGGCTGCAAATAGCTGACCGTGGCAGTGTATTTACGGTAATCCGGGGTGGGCGTGAGGTTGCCGAACTGGTCGCGGTGCTGGTCGTCGCGCTGGGCGTCAAAGGCGCCGATGCCGTTCTGCACGCCGAGGTCGATGTTGACGAAGGCATTGCCGATGCGCCGGCCGTGGTTAATACCAAACTGCAACTCACTGAGGCGGTTGCTGCTGATATCGAGCTGGGCGTCGTTGACGTAGTTGTTGGTGCGCAGGTGAGCCACACCCACGTTGACCGAGGTTTTGCTTACGTCATCGCGGTGAATCACGCGCTCTGCGCGCAGTTGGTGGTTCTGGCTGTCGCCCGACTGCTTGAACTTGAAGGTGTCGGTGTAACCCAGCGCGCGGTAATCGCTCTCGCTGTAGGTGTAGGTGAAGTTCCACCAGCCCCACGGCACGTTGTAATAGAGCAGGGTGTTTTTCGAGGTTTTCTGGTGGTCGCTGATGGCGTCGTGGCCACCGCGCAGCACCAGTTGGTCAGCCAGGCCGAGCGGGCTGTCCCACTCCAGGCCCGCGCCCCATTGCTGTTCGCCGGTGCTGCGTTGCCCGTCGTTGTTGCGCGACAGGCTGGCGCGCCAGGGCTTTTGCGGGGTGTTCTTGACCACCACGTCGCTGCCGCCCACTTGCTTGCCGGGCGTCAGCTCCATTTGCGCCTGTTTGGACGGCAACCGGTTGAGCTGGTCCACCAGTTGCTCGACCTCGCGCAGGTTCAGCGCCTCACCGACCTTGCCGGGAAACGCCATGGCCAGTTCACGCTCGGTGACGTTGCTGCCTTCGGCGCTGCGCACCGCTTCGAGTTTGCCTTCAACCACCAACACCTGCAGATGGCCGCTGGAGAGGTCTTGTTGCGGCAAGTAGGCGCGGCTGGTGACGCGGCCTTTGGCGATGTAATAGTCGGTGATGACCTTGAGCAACTCATTGAGCTGCGAGACGCCCAGGCATTGGCCTACATAGGGTTTGAGCAGCAGCGTGCGGTCGCCGGCAGGCAGGCTGTCGGCGCCTTTGAGTTCGATGTCTTTGATCGGGAAGCAGCGGGTGTCGGCAGGCGTAGCCGGTGCCTGTGGCTTGGCTTCTTTGCCGGGCAGGTCCTGAAGCTCTTGCAGGCGCCGGCTTTGCTCTTCCAGCAGGCGGTTCTGCCGATCGCGGATCAGGTCTTGATCCCCTGGCGTAGGGGCGGCGATGGCCGTATTCAGGCTCAGGCAGGCGAGCATGAAAGTGCACAACACATACCGAGTCCGTGGCGATAAAAAAGACATGTTCGATCCATCGATTATCAAGGGGCGGCAAACTACCATCGAACTAGCGCTGGCCCAAGAAACCGGGACAGTTGCACATTCGTACTTATTACATCCGCAATACATTGATTATTAACAACAAAGAATTATCAATAAGAGATAGCGGCAGTCGTTAGAACTTTTATTCCGACCAGCGGCAACTCTTTTGATAGTCATTCGGCAAACAACCGAGCAAATGCCATTATTTGGCCATCAACTACTTGCCGAGTTAGGTTAGTGCAGGGGAATAGCGAAAAGTTCGCGGTAGTTTTGTGAATTGGATCCCATTTATCGGAATTCCAGGCGACGCAGATGGAATGTGGGAGCTGGCTTGCCTGCGATGGCGGCGTGTCAGGTATTGATTGGTTGCTGGCCCACCGCTATCGCAGGCAAGCCAGCTCCCACAGGGGTCTTTGGTGTCTTTCGGTATTTCTAGCCGGCGTCTTTGTCTTTTTCCGCGCCGGGCACCAGGGTCAGGCCGGGGCGCTCCACGTCGCGGGACACGTGGGACTTCACATCCTCGACACCGCCGTCTTCGTCGTTGTGGATCACCAGCACGCCCGGCTTGCGAAACTGCTCCAGATGGCCGTCGCCCAAATTGAAACTCTCACTCAGGTTTTTGTCGCTCAGCGCATTGGCTTCGGCGCGGCGCTGGGCGAACTTGCGCCCACGGCGTTGCTGATAGCGCGCCCAACTGATCAGGATCACCGCGTTGAACAAGGCGATCCACAGGTAGATCTGCAAGGTGTTGAGCGCGGCGAAAATCGGCGCCTCAATACGTGGGCCGCCATGGGTTTCCAACATGGCGCCGATACCACGCGCGAGCAGCCAGATCAGCCCGCCCCACGCCAGCAGCGTCAGCAGCACGTCGATGATCCACATCACGGTGTTTTGGCGAGTTCTGACCAGCTTCATGGTCACGCCTCCTCTTCACTGGGTTTGATGCCGCGGTCCGGGCTGACCCAGCGCGCGCGTTTCTGGTGCTGGTTGAACAGCACCTTGGGAAAGCTGACCAGGGTGGTGAGCAGGCTGACCAGCCAGAACACCATCGGGTACCACACGGTCCAGAACAGGGTTTTCCACAGGTCCTTTTCATAGCGCCGGTCGATCAGGATGCTCACCGCGAACTGCAGCAGGCACACCATTGCCAATACCAGCCCGGTAAAGGCCGGTGGCACCAGGGAATCCACGGCAATCGCCTGCGGCAGTACCACGAACTTGCCCACGCCCCAGAAGATCACCGAGAGCAGGAAGGTGAAGGCCCAGCCGGTGGACAGGCAGTACTCGAACAGCAGTGGCCACAGGTAGCGATGGCGCCATTGCCAGATGCCTCGGATGTTCTTGAACAGCACCTCGGCGCCGCCCTGGGCCCAACGCAGGCGCTGTTTCCACAGGCCGCCTACGGTTTCGGGCATGAGGATCCAGCACAGGGCACGAGGCTCGTAGAAGATCGCCCAGTGGTCCAGTTGCAGCTTCCAACTCACGTCGATGTCTTCGGTGATCATGTCGGTGGACCAGTAGTCGATGCGGTCCAGCGCCTTCTTGCGAAACGCCACCACCACACCCGACACCGTGAAGATCCGCCCGAACACGCGCTGGGTGCGCTTGATCAAGCCGATAATCGAGGAGAACTCGCCCACCTGCACCCGGCCGATCAAGGTTGAACGCGTGCGGATGCGTGGGTTGCCGGTCACGGCGCCCAGGCGCGGGTTGTCGAGCATCGGCGCGACCATGTAGGCCGCTGCGTTTTTGTCGAGCAAGGCATCGCCGTCGATGCACACCAGGTACTCACTGCGCGCCGCCACGGCGCCCATGCGCAAGGCCACGGCCTTGCCCTGGTTTTGCGCCAGGTGCAGCACACGCAGGCGTGGGTGTTGCAAGGCCAGGGCGTCGAGCACGGCAGCGGTGTTGTCCTTGGAACCGTCGTTGACGGCGATGACTTCGATATTCGGGTACAGCTGGTTCAGGGCCGCATGAATGGTGTCGGCGGCGTTATCGCCCTCGTTGTAGCAAGGGATGATGATCGAGATCAGCGGGTTGCCGGCCAGGGTCGGCGCCGGCGTGTCTTCCTTCCACGGCCAATGCCGCTCCCAGTGCAGCCAGAAGTACAGCCCGCCGGCGATCCACAGCGCCGACATGAACAGCGGGTAGAAAAACACGAAGTCCATCAGGAACTGCCCGGTGACCAGGAAGATCAGGCCCAGGGGCACACCCAACACCAACGCCAACACGAATAAAGCCAGGATTCTGTCGAACATGATCAAGGGTTCCACTGGTTGGAAAGGGCCGGACGAACTGTCTTCAGGTCCGGCGAATTTTCCAGGAAGTTATCCGGGTAGTAGCCAAAGCTCTTGACCCCCTGGCGTTTGAGCACGCCCATCCATTCGGCCATCTGCGCGCCCTTGATATCCGGCGCTTCTTTGGTCCGCCAGTCTTTGGCTTGCAGCTCGAACACGGTTTTTTCCAGCGCGCCGGGGCGCGCCTTGACCGTGGCGACGAGTTTTTCCAGCCAGGCGTTGGAGGTTTTCAGCTCCTGGCCTTCCATCAATGGCATGGCCATGGGCGCAGTCCAGTCGTAGGCCTGGAGGAAGTCGTCGAGGTTCTGCGCGAACCAGGCTTCGCTGGCCGGGTTGAGCATCGGCTCGGCAAAGATATTGCGTGCGGTCGCCACTTGTGGGCCACCGATGGCGCGAACCTTGGCGGTCAGCTCGTTGGTGAAGTCGATCAGGTAGCGGCTCTTGAAGCGCGTCCAGCGTTGCATCACTGCAGGGTCTGCACGCAGCGCGGCAATGCTGCCCGGCAGGCCGTTGGCGGCATAAGCCTTGAGCGCAGCGGGGCTGGCGTCTTCGAAGTCGGAAAGCACGGCGTCGTCGTGGTACAGCACACCGTCGATGGCATTGTTGCGCGCCAGGTCTTCATAGATCTCGCCGATGATCTTGCGCACCTGCGGGTCGAACGGCGACAAACGTTTGTATTGGTCCGGGTCGGTGCCGACCTGGCCGGTTTGCGGGTCCCAGCGGGTCACACGCGGCAGCTTGGGGTCGAGGGCGAAACTCAGCACCGGCATCCAGGCATACACAGCCGCGTGGGCACGGGTGTGCAACTGCCAGGAGACGCGGTTGAACAGGTCGGCGCGCACCGGCAAGTGGCGGTTAGGGAAGTACAGCGAGTGCACCAGGCCGTCGCCGTTGGGGTCGGCGAAGGCTTGCAGGAATACAGTGCCCGCGCCCATGTCCACCACACGTTGTACAAGCTGGTCGAGGTTGCGCGCTTGTTGGGCCGGGTCGGGGTCGTAAACGTTGTCGAGGTCCACGTGCAGCACCCGCAGCGGTGCCTGGGTTTGCACGGCCACCATGCTATTGGCGAAATGCTCGCCGTCCGGGTCCGAAGCCACCAGGAAGCGCGGGCTGTTCATCAGGTTGCCGAGGCTGTCGAGGCCGTCTTCCAGGGTCAGCGCCATCTGGTAGCCCTGCTCGCCGACAATCGCCAACGAGGTGCCTTTGGCGGCGCCGTAAGGCCACACCCACACCCGAGGCGCCTTGCCAGTCACGCTGCGGATCTTGTTAGTGATCGCCGCGACATCAGCCCGCATGCGCGCATCGAATTTGGCTTGGTCTTCATAACGCCCGGTGGCCGGGTCAAAGCGCAGGCTGGTCGCCGCCGGCTCCAGGTTGCCCTGGGGGTTGGCCAAAATCCCTTTGTGGTTGTTGTCGGTGTGCGCGGCGATTTCCACCAGGCCCGACTGCGACACTTCACGAATCTGCTGCCAGGTGAGGAACTCCCCACGTGGGCGCGGCGAGCCGGCGAAGTCCACCGGTTGATTGAGCGGCGTATCGATCCAATACCCCACCGGCGCCAGCAAGGCTGGCCAGTGATAGGCACGCAGAATCGGCATCACGCGGGTGTAGAAGCTGGAATAGCCGTCATCGAAACTGAGCATGATGGCTTTGGGCGGCAACTCGGGGCCGCCGTTGCGTGCCGCCAGGATCTGGTCGACGCTGACCGCCTGGTAGCCGTTCTCGCGCAACCACGCCAGTTGTTCAATCAAACGCTCGGTGCGCACCGCCACCACCGCCTGGTCGGGGTCGCGATCCTCGACATCGTGGTAGGCAATGCCCAGGAAATGGTTTTTCGGCCACGGCGCTTCGTTGGCCAGTATCGGCCGCTCGGCGGGTGGAGTGAAAGGCGCGGGTTGCTGGGCGCAGGCACTGGCCAGCATTACACCCAGGACCAACAAGCAACGGCAAAGGACGGTCATGGTCAGGCTCTTTTAGAAACGGTAAGTGAGGTCGACGAGCAAGCGCAGATCGCGTTCGCGATCACCGTCATAAGGTCGGCTGATCAGGCTCAGGTTGGCGCCCACGTCCAGTACATCGTTCCAGCGAAAACGTTGGCCATAGCCGATCAAACCGACGCCACCGGTGGAATAATCCCGTTGGCTGTACGTACCTGCACCGAGCTGGAACTGCTGACTCCACTGAGTCTCGTAGCGGTGATAGAGCACATGATTGACCGTGACCGTGGGCAACACGGTGAAGTCGGATTTGGGGTTGAAGTACACCGTGTCTTCTTTGGTGTTGTGGCTGGTGCCGACTTCCAGGCCCAGGTCTACCTGCACGCCGGGCGCGCTGTAGATGCCCTCGCGGCCAGTCAGTACGGCTTCGAAGCGGTTGTTGCCATCGCTGAAGTGGGACGGGCTCAGGGCCAGTTTCCACTCGCGGCTTTCATTCGCGCGCCAGCGAATAAAGCCACTGCCGCCGTTGGCGGTGACATCGGCATTCAACGCTCGCAGCGGCGTGGTAGTCAGCAGGTAGCCGAGGCTGCCGCCGTACTGCCAGTTGTCGTTGATGTCGCGGGCAATCGACACGGCCGCACCCTGCTTGGAGCCATAGCCGTAGGAGTGGTTGGACACTTCGGCTTCCAGGGTCATGTCGCGGGTGCGACGCTCCACACCGACGCGCTGCCAACGGTGTTGGCCGGTGCCTTCGCTGAAGTCGGCGGTGGCGTAGCCGGCACCGGCGAACAGGCGCCAGTCTTCATCGATAGGCGGCGTGTAGAGCACGCTTTCGATGCCCCAGTCACGGCTGCCGGCCACTGCGCCGGCGTTGTTGTTATTGCCGCCGCCGTAGCTTTTTCCGGTGTAGGCCTCCACGCGCAGCTCGGCCATGTCGTGTACATCCCGCAGACGGCTCAGGCGCTGCACTTGGCGGCTGTCCGGGTTGCGGGCCAGCACGTCATCGGTGAGCACGTCCATTTGCCGCCATTCCTGCAGGTCCATGGCAGTGTAGGCCTGGCTGACTTCCAGGCCGATATCCCGCGGGGTCTGGGCTTCGGTTTCCTTGAGGATGCCCTCGGCGCGGCGTGGCAGGTCGCGGGCGCGGTACATGTCGGCCTGGGCCAGGCGCAGGCCGACATTGCCGGGGGCTTTGGCCACCAACGCGTCCAGGCCGGCTTCGCTGCCCGGCAGGTCGCCGCCGTAGACGCCGGCCTGGGCCGACAGCTGTTGCGCGTCCATCCAGGCGTCGTTGGGGTTACCAATGGGCAAGCCCTTGAGTTCGACTCGAGGTTTCTGGCTGGTGGCGAGGCTGTTGGCGACTTCGCGCGCATCGGCGCCTTTGTCGCTTTCCTGCAAGGTGTAGAACAAGGCCGTGGTGTCTTCGACTCGATCATCGGGTTCGGCATCGGCAGCGCTGATCACCTCGCGGTACAACGGCTCGGCTTTTTCCGGCAAGCGCTGGTCGAGGTAAGACGCGGCGACCCAACGCAGGGCATAGGTCGGCAATTGCACGCCTTCGCCCTTGAGGGTTTCGTAGTCGCGGATCACATCGGCGGTGCGTGCCCGCGCCTTGAGGGCACCCAGGCGGTCGATGCGCCAGCGCACCACATCATCATGGGCACTTGGGTCCGGGGTCCAGCGCGCGAGCAGTTTGTCGTAGTCATTGAGGGCGCGGTCGGCAACCACGTAGCGTTCTTTTTCGGTGCGGGTGGCGAACTCGGCCATGCGCACGCGCTCGGCGGCGAGGTCACCTTCGAGGCGGCGCTGGGTCACCGCGTCGAGCAGGCCCGGATGTTTGGCCGACAGGCGCAGCGCCGGCTCCGGCAGGCGGGCCTTTTGCAGGGCGACGATGTATTCGCGGACCACTTCAGGCTTGTCACCGGCGCGAGTAAAGGCTTGGTCGAACTCAAACAAGGCGTCGTAGTTCAAGCCTGCGCGGGTCAGCGCATAACCCAGGGCCATGCGGCGGTTGGGGTCATTGGGTTGCGCCGCCACCAGTGCGCGCAAGCGCTGCACGGCCGTCGTGGCCTGGCCGCCGTCGGCCTGGGTCAGCGCCTGGCCCAGTTGCAGGTCGACATTGCCCGGTTCACGCACCAGCGCTTGCTGGTAAACCGCCAGAGCCTGCGGCCACTGCTTTTGGTTGCGATAAGTGCGCGCCACCGTGGCCAGCGCCTGGGTGGTGAGGTTACGATTTTTGCCTTGGGCCTCGTAGACCTTCAACACTTCGGCGTCTTGCCCTGCCCAACCGGCAATCACCAGGTGATCGCTGATCTGGCCAGGTGTCTGGCGTTCAGGCGGCAGTTGACGCAATTGGGTCAGCGCGGGAGTGAAGTTGCCGTTACGCGCCTGGATAATCAGCGCGTCATAGGCTGGGTCGGCGAAGGCAAGGCTGGGCGTCAGCAATTGGCTGCATAAGGCGGCCCCAACGAGCAGGCGCAACCGGCCTGAAGCACTGGTGGGTAGTGTTCGCAGCATATCGTGAGCTTCCTTACACACGGAAAGCTATAACGATAGGTGGTCCTGAGCAAAACGCATCAGGGTGCCGGCGTCTCGTGACCCGGCCTAGCTTTCCTGTAGGAACTATCTCTTAGGAAAGTAGGGAAATGCCCAAATCAGAACAATTGTTCAGAATTATCCAACCGCAGAAAAACCAATGGAGGCCAAGGCTTGCCTGAGCTAAGCAGCCACAGCCGGCCTGTATGCCGGTTGTTTGACTGCCGCTTCAGGTAAACCCACGCCTCCAATATTTATTTCTTACCGATGTTAGAAATCTTACTGCGCGCCGCTGACCGCACCCGCTTTGGCCATCACAAAGCCAATGAATTGCTCCACGGTCATCTTCTGGCCATTAAACGTCACTTCGTTGTTGGCGTAGTGCAGCTTGGAAACCACGTCAGTACCCACCAGGGTTGCCAACTGAGTACCAACGGCCATGCCACTGACCATCTCGGCCGCCATCTGTGATTGCTGTTCGATGGCTTTAGGGTCGGTCACACCGCCCACTTCCGCTTGCAGGGCAGCGACGTCGCCGATCATTGGCTTGGACAGGGTCAGGTTGGCATCCAGCAGCGCGATAACCTGCTTGCCCAGCTCAACCGGTGGCAATTCCATCGAGGTGGGTTTGGTCAGGTCTACCACCAGGTTGAATTTGCTTTCACCGTGGGTGGTTTTCAGCGACAGGTTTTCCACTGCCACTTGCGGCTTGGCGGCCAGCACCTGGTTGACGTTGGCCTCGGCCAGGGTCTGCTCGGCTTCGGTCAGTTGCAGCTCAGGCACCGGTTGGCCGGCAGCCGCGGCGGCTTGCACCGGCTGCATCTTGTCCTGGTAGAGCTTGGTCAGCACCAGCATCGCCGGGATGTCGATGTTCTTCATGCTCAGGGCCATGGCGGCCGAACCTACAGGTTTACCCTGGTAGCCGATTTCGTCGATCTTGTAGTCAACGCGGCCTGCCAGGTTGTTGTCCTTGGTTTCGCTGGTGTCTTTTTGCTCGAAGCCCTTGAGGGTCAGCACGGCTTTCTGCGGGCCGAAGGTGACTTTTGTGTCGGTCAGCTCAACGGTGTTTTGCCCGGTGTAGAAACCGAAGGTGGATTTTTCCAGGTTGCTGGCCACGGTCAGGCCGGACAGTTCGGCTTCAAGCGGCTGGCCATTGGCGTCGATCACGGCAACCTTGAGGCTGTTCATGTAGCCGCTGGCCTTGACCTTCTGGCCTTCGGCGCTGCTGTCGAAGTCCAGGTTGGCGCCCGAGAAGCTCACCGAAGACTTGTCGTCCTTGATGTCCAGCGGCAGCAATTCGACGTTGCCATCGACCGAGCGGTTGTAGCCGATATTGGCCACGCCCTTGAGCGGCGACACGTCTTTGCTGGCGGCGAACCATTTTTCGGTGGTGGCGTTCTTTTCCAGCGCATAGTGACTGGTGGCCATGACCGGCAGCCACTTCAGCGTCACCAGGCGCGAGAACGGCAGCGGGCCGTGTTCGATATGGTCGACGAACAACAGCTCAGGGTTCGGGTTTTCTTCACCGAACACGCTGCCTTGGCCTTTGAGGCGGTAGTGCGCGGTGCTGCTGAACAGGCCACGATCCAGGGACACCAGCTCCAGGTTCACCGTGCCATCGACGCCGGCCATAGAGGTCTGCAGTTCTTTGTTGGCGTTCTGGATGGCGGTTTGCAGCACCGGCTCCAGTTGCTTACCGGTGTACCAGGCGCCGCCTGCACTAATGGCGCCGACGGCGACAACGAAACCCAAGAAAACAACTGCTGGCTTATTCATGAAGTGACCTGATCAAATCCTGTGAGAAGTGGGCTGTCTTCCTTGAACCCCGAAGGGGTTGGCTCAAGCCCGCCGAAAACGGGGGAAGATTAGCACTGGCGGCCGATAACGGCCCAGCTTTTCAGAGAGGTCAGGTCAGCGGTTGGTTCACGAGTATTCCAATTCAACCTCATCGAGTTGGTGATCGAAACTCTTCAAGCGTGCGGTCCAGGTGTACACCAACACCTCAAACTCGCGGTGTATCACTGTGTTGCTGGGGGTATCGGCCTTGGGGTCGCAGAAGTCCAGCTGGTAGCGTTCCCGCGCCATTTGCGTGGCCACGTCGGACAATTCCCGGGCGTTATTGAGCCAATGCCTACCGTCGGCGACCTGTTGGTCGAGCAGCACACATTGTTTTTTCAGGGCCTCGAGGCTTTTTTCCAGCGGCGTGCCGGTGAGCTCGCCCATGACTTCCTGGAAAGTACGCCCGGGCTGCCAGTAGCTGCCCCAGAAATAGCGGTCGAACACGGTTTCGACGCGGCGCAGAGCAACCTTGGTGTCCCAGATCGCCACGCGGGTCTTGCCTTGTTGAAGCAGCTTTTTCTTCACCCGTTGATTTTGATAGGACGCCCAGGCCACCACGCCGATGGACAACGTGCCGATCACCAGACAGGCGCTATCGAGAAACACCATGGCCTTGTCGAGTTGGTGGGCAAGCATGACGCCGTAGAAATAGGCAGCCGATAGCAACACCAGTGCGAAAAGCACGCACCAGAAAGCGGGAGCATAAGGGTTTTTCATTATTGGAATCCCCATGAGCAAACGCGAACTTTGTCAGACGGGCCTCACGGTGGCCCGCCTGTCAAAGCATAGCTTTTCGCTCAGGGTTTGCCGGGTTGTGACGCCTGCGTTCGTCCGCTTTCCCAACCGCCGCCCAAGGCCAGGAACAGATCGATCTGGCTCATGGCAACTTGCGTGTTGGCCGCTGCCAGCTGTGCACGTACATCGGTGTAGGTGCGAGTGGCCTGCAGGTCGGCCAGGAACGAGGCACGGCCGGCCTGGAAGAAGCGGTGCGTCTGCTCCGAGGCTTCCTTGGCGGACGCACCGGCGTCGGCCAGGGCGTCGCGGCGTTGCAGTTGCGCGGTGTATTGCGCAAGGCCGGTCTGGGTTTCGCGGATGGCATTGAGCACCACGCCGTCAAAGTGCGCCAGGGCGCCCTGGGTCGCGGCTTCGGCTTCGTGGATACGTGCGCGGGCACCGTTGGTCGGCACTGTCCAGCTGATCAGCGGGCCAAAGCCCCAGCGATTGGTCGCTGGCGTGCCGAGGTCGTCAAGAATGCCGACCGTGCCCACCGTGGCGCCGATGCTGATGTCCGGGTACAACGCACCGGTGGCCACGCCGATACGGGCGGTGGCAGCCGCCAGTTGGCGTTCGGCCTGGCGCACGTCGGGGCGGCGCTTGAGCAGTGCTGCGCCGTCGCCCACAGGCAGCAATTGGGCGATATGCGGCAGCTCGGCGCAGGTGCCGGTGCCTGCGGGCAGTTGGTCCACCGGTTTGGCCAGCAGCATCGACAAGCGGAACAAACCCGCCTGACGCGATGCTTGATAGCGCGGGATCTCGGCGCGCAAGGATTTGTATTGGGTCTGCGAGCGGGTCACCTGGGTTTCGTCACCACGCCCGGCGTCGCGCAGGCGCTGGGTGAGCTTGATGCTCTGGCCTTGCAGGTCGAGGGACTCATTGGCAATCGCCAGCTCTTCATTGGCCGCACACACCTGGGTGTAGGAGCGCACCACATCTGCCACCAGGGTGATGCGCGCAATATCGGCGGCGGCCTGGGCCGCGTCGGTGCTGGCCTGGGCACTCTCGATGCCACGCTGCAAGGTGCCGAACAGGTCAAACTGGTAGGACGTGCTGATGCTGGCGCTGCCGATGTTGGCCACCGGGACTTTTTCCGTCAGCAAAAACGCTTCGCCCGATTCCTGCAGGCGCTGGGCTTCCGCCTTGGCGCCAGCACTCCAACCGCCTGCGGATTCAGCCTCTTGGGTCTGGAAACGCGCGCGTTGCAGGTTGGCGGCAGCCACGCGCAAATCGGTGTTTGAGGCCATGGCCTGGCGCACCAGCTCATCCAGGCGCGGGTCGTTGTACAGCTTCCACCAATCGGCCGGCACCGGCGCCGACACCACGTTGTTGCCCTCGCCCGCGAGCTGCCCTTGCAGGTCGCCACGGTTGATGGCGGACGTTTCCGGCAGCTTGTAATCCGGGCCTACCACTTGGCAGGCCGACAGCAGCAAACCCAGCGCAGCGGTTGCCAGCAGCTGCTTCATGGTTTTTCTCCGTCTTTGACCTTATCGCCGATGATCGACACCGTGGCCGTGCGTCCGGCGATCATACGAAAGTCCGCCGGCACATCATCAAAGGCAATACGCACCGGAATCCGCTGGGCCAGGCGCACCCAGCTGAACGCCGGGTTGACGTTGGGCAGCAGGTTGGAGCCGCTGGTGCGGTCGCGGTCTTCGATACCGGCGACGATGCTCTGCACATGGCCACGCAGACGGGCGTTGTCGCCGATCACGCGGATATCCACGGCCATGCCGACGTGGATGCCGTCGAGCTTGGTCTCTTCGAAATAACCGTCGATGTGGAAGGAGTTGCTGTCCACCACCGACAGCACCGGGCGCCCGGCGGTGACGAATTCCTGGTTGCGCGGTGCACGGTCGTTGACGTAACCGTCCACGGGGCTGCGGATCACCGAGCGGTCAAGGTTGAGCTGGGCGGCGTCCACGGCCACTTGCGCCTCGGCCAGGGCCGATTGGGCACGGGCCACGCGCGACTGGCTTTCTTCCAGTTGTTCGCTCGGTACCAGGTTGCCCAAACCACGGTTGCGCTTGTACTCGCGGTTGGCCTGGGCCAGGGTTTCCTGGCGGTCGGCCACGGCGGCCTGGGCTTGGCGCAGCGCCAGCTTAAAGCGGTCCTGGTCGACGGCGAACAGCACCTGGCCCTTGGTCACCAACTGGTTGTCGCGCACGTCGACTTGCTGGATCAGCCCGGACACGTCCGGGGCGATCTGCACGATGTCGGCACGGATATGCCCGTCACGGGTCCAGGGCGCAAACATGTAGTACATGACCATGCGCCACACAACGACGACAGCGAAGGTCACTATCAATAACGTCAGGACGACACGGCCGATGGTCAAAAAAGGTTTTTTCATGTCATGAGGTATCGACTGAGTGAGTCCACGGCGCCCAGTAACAGCGCGTAGAGCCCCACATTGAACAATGCCCGGTGCCAGACCAGGCGATAGAAGTGAATGCGCGTCAACAACCCGTGCACCACCAGAAACAACACATACGTAATGCCCATCAGCACCAGCAGCGTGGGCAGGAACACCCCGCTGATATCCAGATCACCGATCATAAAGGCGCTCCATCAGGCAGCGGCGCTTCCATTTCGGTGCCGCCAATAAATTCCACGCCGGGCAGCAACGACAGGCGCAGGCCGGCCAGTGCGTGCAGCAGATGCAGGCGGGTGTCATCTTCGTCTTGCAGGCCTTGCCCGTTGAGGGCGCGGCGCGTGCGGTCGAGGGTCATCAGCAGACCGCTGGGCGCGGGCAAGCGTTCACCCGCTTTAAGGCAGGCCTTGAAGTAACCGCCCACGCCTTCCACCACTTGGTTGAGCAGCACCCGTGGCACGCCGTAGATGCGTGGCGCGTAGGCCAACAGGTCAAGCAGGTTCAGCGCCACGCGCAAATCGCGCAGGGCGCTGCCGGTGTCCTGGCCGATCAGGCCCAGGCGCGGCAGATGCTGCATCAGGCGGTCGAGCATTTGCACAGCCATGTGGCGGTGTTCGGCCAGGGTTGCAGGCTCGGTGAGCGTTACGATGTCGCGCCAGCTGAAACGCGTCAGGCGCTTGGCCGCCAGTTCGGCGCCGAACGGCCGTGCGACCAGCGTCCACACAAAGGCGAACAGCAAGCCCACCGGCCCGGCCAGGTTGACGTTGGCGAAGTTGAGGAAGTCCGCGTCGTAGGCGCCCTGGATGCTGATAAACGAGGAGGTGTTCACCAGCGTCAGCAGCATGCCCAGGTAAAAACGCGGCTGCACCGTGAGCGTGCCGATGCAGATAAACGGCACCGCAAACGCCAACACCAGCATGGGGAAATCATGCAGGTTGGGCAGCACCAGAAACAGGTAAAGGCTGGCAAACAGCACCGACATGGCGGTCCAGAAAAAGAACCGGTAGATCTGCGGCGCCGGGTCGTCCATCGAGGCAAAAAAGCTGCAGGCCACGGCAGCCAGAATCACTGCGCTGCCGCCGTCGGTCCAGCCCAGCAGAATCCACAGCACCGAGGCGACAATGATCGCGGTAACGGTGGAAAACGCCGAGTAGAACATCAGGCCACGGTCGAGGAACGGCGTGAGCCGGCCCAGGCGCCAATGGCGGTAGACGGCGCGCCAGGTGTCCTGGCTTTCGCACTGGATGGCGGCCTGCAGGCTGCGGCAGTCTTGCCACAGGTCGACCCATTCGCCGAGGCGATACAGGGCGTTGGAGAACAGCAGCGTGTGGCGGTCGTCCAGTGCTTCGCCCTGTGGCTGCGCGGCGTCGATCTTGTCGCGCAACACGCGCCAGCGTTCCAGCGGTGCTTGCTCGGTGGTGCTCTCCAGCCAGGCGTTGGCGTCTTGCAGCAACGGCGTGAACCGGTCGAGAAACTCGGGGGCGCGGTGTTCGATCGCGTAGACCGCATCGTCCAGCGCGTCGATCACCGGCAGCAGGTGAATCATGCGCCCGCGCAGTTCCTTGGTGTTGCGCACCGTCTGTGGCCGAGCGCCTTCGTGGGGCAACTGGCCGATCATCAGTTCCAGGGTGTTGAAGGTGGCGACCATGCCGCCGCGCAAGGTGCTGATTTCTTCGGGCGCAACGTTACGGGTCAGAAAGCGCTGGCTATAGACCTGAGCGTCGGCAAACCACTTGGCCACCGAGCCATCAAACACTGGCATCAGGCGCCGCGGCCAGAACATTGCGCCTACTACGGCGGCCACAGCAATGCCGAGGAAAATCTCTTCGGTACGCGCTTCGGCCACATCCCACACCGCCAGCGGGTTATCCACTACCGGCAAGGCGATCAGCGGCAAGGTGTAGCCGGCCAACATCAGCGCGTAGCTGTTGGCGGTACGCAGGTGCAAAGACAAAAACAACAAGGTGCCGGTCCACAGCGCAATGATCACCACCAGCAGGTACGGCGTCTGAATAAACATCGGCACAAAAAACACCGCCGCCGCCGCGCCCATGAAGGTGCCGATGGCGCGGTACAACGCCTTGGAGCTGGTAGGGCCGACAAACGGGCTGGAGACGATATACACCGTGGCCATCGCCCAATACGGACGCGGCATTTGCATAAGCATGGCGATGTACAGGGCGATCATCGAAGCGGCGAAGGTGCGCACGCCGTAGAACCAGTCGCGGGCCGGCGGCATGCCGGTAAAAAATCCGTTCAAGAGGTCGCCTCAGCCGCCTCGAAGGCCTGCAGTACACGCAACGCCGCTTCAAGGTCGCCGTGGGCGATGTCCGCCAGCACTTCCTGGCGCAGGCGCACCAGTTGCACTTCCACCGCCTGCACCAACTCGCGGCCGCGCTCGGTGAGGCTCAAGGCCTTGGCGCGACGGTCATGGACGTCTTCGGTACGGCACACGTAACCGTCATGGCACAGACGATCAAGCAGGCGCACCAACGACGGGCTTTCCATGCCGGATGCCTGGGCTACTTTCACCTGGTGCACACCGTCGCCCAAGCGGCCGATCATCAACAGCGGCACGGCGCAGGCTTCGGAAATACCATAGCTCACCAGCGTGGTCTGGCAGATTTTGCGCCAGTTACGGGCGCCCACCACCATGCTGCTGCTGAGGTTCATATGGAGCTGTTCGAGGGTTTGGGACACTGGATTGTTCGCATACAGTTAGTTTGCTAACTATCAATATGGTGGATGGATCCAAAGCCGTCAAGTTTTGAAACACTTTTGTGATGGGTGGTGGGTTTGTGGGTAAGTAAAGCGCGTTTGAGCGAGAACGTTAGATTTGCGGCAGAACAAAACACCTGTGGGAGCTGGCTTGCCTGCGATGGCGGTGGATCAGCCGAGGTTGATGTTGACTGAACCACCGCCATCGCAGGCAAGCCAGCTCCCACATTTTGGACCCGTGTTGGCCTCAGACTGGCTGTTCGGCCTGAGCATCCAAGCGGCGCTGGATTTCGCCCATCATGTCCAAGCCATCGCGCAACAAAACCAGTGCTGCGGTGACGAGGTGATGAAGGTTCTTGCTGTCCGTTTTGGCGCTGAGCGTTTCCAACAGCTCGGTGCCGATACGCACGCGGCTGCGGGCTGTTTCATGGAGCAGGTGCGAGGGCGCAAACGTGTTGAATGCCAGAACGGGAACGCCGGTGGGATTGGTTTGAAGCGGTTTGTATTGGTCCATCGATAAAGCCTCATAGATAAGATTTTGACCACCCGTCCCCGTCGCCAAACGAGTATGGGTGGCAGCTGTACGCAGGTTGGCGAACCGGTTATCTATGAAACCCGGCAGATCCGAAGATCTCCCGCGCACAGCCGCCATAGAACTCATGTATCCGCCAAGCGGAGAACACGGAGTTAGAGCGCTGTAACGCGTCATAGAATGCGGATCGCCAAATCCGATCGCCGATGTGCGGCGACGGGGCGAACTATAGGGGGGATGGTTGAAGCTGTGCAACTGGCTTATCGACTAACGCCGACTGCTGGAAACGTCAGATTTCTTGCCCCATCGCCAGACGCTCCAAACCTTCATGGCCTCGGACGCGACGACTAGCACCGCCATCACCACCACGCTGTAGCCTGGGACTAACTGAGCGCCTATAAGCAGAAGAGCAACTGAAGGGATGAAAAAAACTAACCGTAACGGGGTTTGAAGGTAAACAAGCCAGCGGACCTTTTGACTACTGAGAAGAAATAAAAAACAGGACGCTACTATCGAGATCTGCAGCAACATGACAAAGCCAAAGGTGTAAATCTGCAGCACGCTGTGGTCACGCAAAACCCATAATGCGCTCTCGATATCGCTCAAGTAAGGAACTCGCCCCTCCACCGCACTGGTGACCCAATAGCGAACCAGATAGATGGCATCCATCGCTCCCCAAAACCAAAAGACCTGCTTGCGCGTCACTGTTTAGCATCCTTGTATTCATACGCTGTGTCCGGTGTCACAGGCTGCCAATGCCAGGATTTCCCACCCTGTTGCCAATTGTCATCTCCCTCCAGATAGCGTTGCTTGATTTGCCGCAGCTCCCCGTATCGGCGCTCAACCGATCTGTGGGTGAGCTGGTCATCACGACTATCCAAGCGGACCCAGCGCTGCGTCATGACCCTGGTGGTGTTCGCAAGATCTTTCCCGTCGGATAAGAACATTCGTCCTTCGTCACCCATAGATGCCAGCCGGTTTGCGGCCAGGATTGCAGTATTTTTAACCCCATCGTAATCGATACTTACCTTTTCCCATTTACCAGGCCCGACATAAAGTCGGCGCCCCATCAAATGCCCATACTTAACACGGCATTCTCGACTTAAAGGAAGAAAAGGCCTGTCCATTACGAACAGCCAATCACCGGACGCCAACTTGTCCAAAACTCGGCGCTGATCGTTATCCCCTGAACACCGAACAGGAGAAACATTGCACTCGGCTAGCAGCTCGCACAGCCCCTGCAATGCATAAGGCGCGCGAAAGAACTCCCTTACCTTGATACCAGCAAAGTAGGGGCTTTCGATTTTGGTGAGATCATAGTTTTCAATTTCTTTGTGAGGGATCAGACGCTGCATGACGTGGCCATAAAAGGAAATCAGCGTCTGTAAATAGCGGGCTCCTCATTCTGGCGACTATCGTCCGCTTCTGTTTAACCAATAGGAAACTTCCCAAGCTGTCCCACTTCTCACGAGGAGCATGGGAACAATCAGACAAAACACCTGTGGGAGCTGGCTTGCCTGCGATAGCGGTGGATCAGTCGAGGTCGATGTTGACTGACTCGGCGCTATCGCAGGCAAGCCAGCTCCCACATTTTTTACACGCCGCGCCCTTCCCGCAGTAACAGATTCAGCTCATCCACCACTTCAGCCCAATCCGAATCGTCGAGAATTTCTTCGCGTAAAAACGCCTTCTGGCCGGGCGTCCAAAAAAACGCATCCGCGAGATGTAATTCCGGCTTTAGCGGCGAATGCACTGCCACAAACTTCTCAATACTGACCGGGTCATCCGGCAGCCCGAGCTGTTTGAACAGTGATGGCAAGCTGTGCACAGGCGATTCCATGGCGAACTCCAGGTCAAGAAGACTTAACTGAGTCTAGCGGCAACCTTCAGGTTGCGGCTGCGCCCCGTTGCACAGCACGAACAGTCGCGCCCTCGCACCACCGCCATCCTGACGGCTCAACTCACGCCAGCCTTCAGGTAAGGGCGCGAAATCATCCGGCGCTTCGTTGCTGCTGATCAGCCAGACGCGGTGGGTATCGGCAGGCAATGCCGACAGGCGGTCGAGGTAAATGCGCCCGCCGTCCTGGTCGACCAATGTGCCGAAACCGTAGGCGTTCGGGCGGGTCGGCGTGCCGTCGGGTTTGGGCGGCGTATAGAGCTGCAATTGGGCGTCGGTCTGGTCGTAATACACGTAGCTGAGGTACCACAGCATGTCGCTGAGAACGATGCGGTCGTCTTCCTGGTAATTACGATTGACGAATTCCACGGGCACGTTGAACTGGTCATGTTCATCGACGGTGAAGTTGTTTTTGAGCCCCATCAACTCGACACCGACAAACAGCGCGAACAACGCTACGCCCAGCCATGACCAGCGCGACGGCAGGCGATCAATGGCCAGCGCCAACAGGATGGGCAAACCCAAGGCGTACACCGTAAGGTAACGCTCGATAAACACCGGCGAAACGAACGAAACCGCGTACACCAGCAGCAGCGGCAGCAGGAAAAACAGCGCCAGCAGGCTGGCCGGGCGATGGCGTTCGCGATCCTGCCAGGCGGTGATGCTCACCACGGCAATCAGCAACAACGGGACCAACCAGAACAACGGCGGCCAAAAGCCGCTGCCCTCGTCCTGGACAATGAATTGCCAGATCATCGACGGCAGTGAAAACAGGTTGACCGGGTCTTCCCAGCCGATGTCCCCGCCCACCTTCAGTTGCTCAACGTGTTGCACCAGGCCCAACACATTGGGTAACCACGGCAGGTACGCCACGACGATCGCGGCGTTGGCCACCCACCACGCCGGGCGCCTGAGCAGAGACTGGCCGGGCGCCTGGGCCGAGCTCAACAAGGCCAGATAGGCCCAATGCACCAGCACACACAGAGCAGTGAAATAATGGGTGTAGAAACCGGCGCTCATCAGCACGATATACGCCGCCAGATAGCGCGTGCGCTCGGGCTGGCGCACCCAATACACCAGCGCCAGCGTGGCGCCCAGCAGCCATACGGCCAACAGCGAATACATGCGCACTTCCTGGCTGTAACGCACCGCCGTGGGCAGCAGCGCAAGCAGGATCCCGGCGAGCACGGCGGCACGCCGGGTAGACAATTGCCGCGTCAACCAGATGCCCAGGCCCACTGCAATCGCACCGGGAATCGCACTCATGCTGCGAATCGACCAAATACTGTCACCGAACAGCTCGATCCAGCCACGCAGCATGAAAAAGTACAGCGGTGGGTGCACATCATGGGCGGCGTGAAACCACAGGTCACCGGCAGCGTATTCGCTGAGCAGCAGGCTGGAGCCTTCGTCACCCCAGATTGCGGCGGACGTCAGGTTGTAAAAACGCAGAGCGACGGCCAGTACCAGGATCGGTACCCACCACAGACGGCTCATCCAGCCGGCAACGTGCCAGCTACTCGCGACGCGATCAAATGCGGACAATGCCGCCACCTTTTCATCTTGCTCCACCACAGACCGTCGCACCTCGATTCCCCTACCATCGCCTTTTCCGGCCGGCCAAAAAGCCCTGCGCGTGAATGACCGCCACTCTAGGACAAAAACCCTTTATTCGCTGCTGGAATCGGACAAATCAGCGATTTGTGTAGACCTTCACCGAAGCATTTGTCAGATCACGCTATTATTGCGTCCTTCAAAGGACTCAGGATCAAGGACACGTCATGCGCATCGGTTTTCTGTCACCACTGACCCTGGCATTGCTCGCCAGCCTTTCCTTCCAGGCCCAGGCCAGCGGCGATGACTCGTGCTACCCCGACTGGCGGGTCTCACGCGACAGCCTTGAAGGCTGCAGCAACCTGCCCTTCTTGAGCCCGGGCAATGACAGCCGGGTCAACCTGCGCCTGTTGCTGGCGGATAAACAGGTGGCACCGCTGACGCCCAACGCACTGGGCGAGACGGACCTGGAAGAGGGCTTCGGCCCGGTGCCGTTTCCGGTGTACCGCCTGACCCCGGTAGCCGACGCCGCCGATGAAAAAGCCGACGTGGCACCTACGCCCAGCAAACTCGATGAGCTGCTTGCGCCGTTGGGCATTCAGCGTGAAGGCGACAAAGCGGCGGGTGACGCCTTCCTGACCGGCGAAGGCAGCCGTTGCCGCAGCAATGATGAAAGCAGTGCCACGGCGTTTATCAGCCAAGTGGTTAAAGCCGACGTGCCAGACGCGGAGCGCCAGCTGCTGGCCAAGGGGCGTGTACAGATGCTCGGCGCCTGTACCTGGGACGGCGCAAGCCTGGGTAACCCGGAGCAGATCCAGTCCACCGCCGGCCGCGAGCTGCGCACTTACCTGCAAGCCGCCGGTGACTTCTACAGTGGCCGTTTCGCTGATGCGCAGCGCGGTTTTGTTGCCGCCGCCACCGGCAGCCTGCCGTGGGTCAAGGAAACGGCGTCCTACATGATCGCCCGCACCGAGTTGAATCAGGCCCAGGAAAACGCCTTCGACGAATACGGCATGCCGCAATTGGAGCATGTGGATAAATCGGTGCTGGCGAATGCCGACACCAGCTTCAACCTGTACCTGAAAACTTATCCACAGGGCGAATACGCTGTCTCTGCCCAGGGCCTGCTGCGCCGGGTGCATTGGCTGGCGGGCGATACCGACAAGCTGGCCAACGACCTGGCCGCGCAGTTGAGCGCCAAACAGCGCAATGTGTCGCTGGACGACCTGGTGCAGGAAGCCGACAACAAGCTGCTGAGTGCCACCCAAAAACCTTCGGCCAACCCACTGATGCTGGCCGTCAACGACTTGATGTGGATGCGCGCCGGCAACCCGCCGCAGCTGAGCCGCGCGGCCCTGGACGCGCAAAAGCCGGTGTTTGCCCAGGAGCCTGCGCTTTACGACTACGTGCAAGCGGCGTTTGCCTTGTACGTCGAACATCAGCCCGATAACACTTTGAAGTTGCTGCCTCAGGACGTGCCCGCCAGCCTCGACTACTTCGCCTTCAGCCAGCAAACCCTGCGCGGCCTTGCCCTGGAAGCCAAGAAGGATTGGCAAGGTGCGCAAGCACTGTGGCTGAAGCTGCTGCCCCTGGCCAAGCAACCTTTGCAGCGCGACCAGTTGGAACTGGCGCTGGCGATGAACTACGAGCGCAACGACCAACTGGCCAACGTGTTCGCCAGCGATTCGCCGATCAGCGCCAAACAGGTGCGCTACATCTTGCTGCGCAACATCGCAGGCCAGGAACTGCTACGCCAACAGATCAGCCAGGCCAGCGACCCGGTGGAACGTGCCACCGCCCAGTTTGTGTTGCTGTACAAAGACCTGATGCGCGGCCAGTACGCCACCTTCGCCGACGACCTCAAGCAACTGCCGGCATCGGCGCCCGCCGACAAGCTCGGCACCAGCCTGGGCTATGTCTATGGCGATGGCCGCTCGCTGCAGTTGTTCCAGTGGAACGGTGATAAGGCGGAGTCCGGCTACGCCTGCCCGAGCATTGCGCAAATCGCCAGCACCCTGCAGGCCGATGGGAAAAACCCCAAGGGCCTGAACTGCCTGGGTGAGTTCATCCTGCGCAATAACCTCGATGGCATGCCACTGGACCAAGTGCGCGCCGCCGCCAGCCTGGGCAGCACCGCCTCGCTGTTCAAGGGCGAGACCTTCTCGCGGCTCGACGGTTACCGCCAGGTCATCGCCAACCCCAAGGCGCCGCACAACGACAAAGCCTACGCGCTGTTCCGCGCGATCAACTGCTATGCGCGGGCCGGTTATAACGGCTGCGGCGGTGTAGACGTGGATAAATCCGTGCGCAAGGGCTGGTTCCGCCAGCTCAAAACCGGGTTTGCCGACACCGAGTGGGCGCAGTCGCTGAAGTACTACTGGTGAAACACCTGTGGCTAGGCTTGCTGCTCCTGGCAAGCCCGGCCTTTGCCGGCGTTGACGCCCGCGACTACGATGCCTTCTGGCTGTGGAGCGGGGTCACGCCGCAGCCGGTGCTCAAACAGGCGAAAACCCTGTACATCCTCCAGGGCCAGATCAACTCCACGCGCCGTGCGCCGCAATTGGGTGTGCAGTTTATCGCCCAAGGCATCAGCGTACCGCGCATCACCCAAGGCGAGGTCTGGGTGGTGTACCGCGCCCACACCCTGCACTGGCCCGAGCGCGTCTACAGCCAACTGCTCGGCCAGGTGCAACGCTGGCGCGATGCGGGCAACCCGGTGATCGGCATCCAGATCGATTTCGACGCCCGCACCCAATACCTGCACGAATACACAGGCTTCCTGCGCGACCTGCGCCAACGCCTGCCTGCTGACCTGCGGCTGAGCATTACCGGCCTGATGGACTGGAGCAGCAACGCCGACCCAGCCGCCATCGCCCAGCTCAAAGGCGTGGTGGATGAAGTGGTGGTCCAGACCTACCAAGGGCGCCATAGCATCCCGGATTACGCGGCGTATTTGCCACGCATGAACCGGCTGGGGCTGCCGTTCAAGGTGGGGCTGATTCAGGGCGGCGTGTGGGAAGAGCCGGGGTATTTGAAAGGGAGTGAATGGTTCAGGGGGTATGTGGTGTTTTTGCAGAACCCTTGAACCACGCAATATTCCATGTGGGAGCGGGCTTGCCCGCGATGAGGGCACTTCAGTCAACATAACTGTGGCTGAACTACCGCCATCGCGGCATAGGTATCTACACAACCTGTTAACACGAAGTCTGTGGCCAGTGAGCTGTTGTGGCGAGCAGGCTTGCCCTGCGTTGGGCTGCGAAGCAGCCCCAGTAAAGGCACTGCAATTTTCCTGAAAGAACTCAGTGTCTGGGTTTCGGGGCCGCTTCGCGGCCCAACGCAGGCGGTGCGACGATTCGACAAGCCTGCTCGCCACAGGAGAAATTGGCTGCCTTCAGAAGTTGTGTAGATACCTATGGCCATCGCGGGCAAGCCCGCTCCCACAGTGGGTTATGTTCAGCCTGCGGGAATGGAGGCTGTCGCGGGGTAGACCGACTCCCAGCCACCGCCCAACGCCTTGTACAGCCCCACCATCGCCAGCGACACGCCGGTGGAGCTTTCTACCCACTGCTCCTGCGTGGCCAGCAGCGCGCTTTGCACGGTGAGCACGTTGACGAAATCCACCACGCCTTCGACGTACTGCTGTTGTGCGGTGCTCAACGCGATCTGGTTCTGGCGCACCGCTTCAGCGAGGCTGTCGCGGCGCAGTTGGCTGGCGTTGTAGCGGGTCAGTTGGTCATCGATCTCATGCCAGGCACGCAGTACGGTTTGCTGGTACGCCAGCGCCGCTTCCTGTTGCTGGGCTTCACGCAAATTCAACATGCCTTGCAGGCGCCCGCCATTGAACAGCGGCAGGCTGAACTGCGGGCCGAAGGCAAACGCGCGCGAGCCCCAGGAGCCGAAATCCGAGAGTTGCAGGGCCTGGGAGCCCAGGCTGCCGGACAAGGTGATACGCGGGTAAAAATCACCTTTTGCCACGCCGATACTGGCGGTGGCTGCATGCAGGCGCGCTTGCGCCTGGCGAATATCGGGCCGGCGTTCGGCCAGTTCCGACGGCAAGCCGATGGCGACCTGGCGCGGGGTTTGCGGCACGGCGGCGTCCTTGGACAATTGCGCATGCAGCGCTTGCGGCGGCTCGCCCACCAGCAGGCTCAGGGCATTGATCAGTTGATCCTGACGCTGCTGCAAGTCCGGTAAACGCGCTTCGATGGCGGCGACCTGGGCGGCAGCTTCGGCCACATCCAGGTCGGTGGCAACGCCGTCGGCCAGGCGCAGTTGCGAGAGTTTGAGGCTGTGGCGAGCGACCTCGAGGTTTTGCTCGGTGACAGCGCGCGTATTCTGCACGCCGCGCAGCTGGATGTAGTCCTGGGCGGTTTCGGCGAGTACCGACAGCAACACAGCGCGGCGGTCGTCTTCGGCGACTTGCAGGGTGGCGTCGGCGGCTTCGGTTTCGCGTTTGACGCGGCCCCAGAAGTCCAGCTCCCAGGCGGCGGAGAAGCCCATGTCCCATTGGTTGTAAGCAGATTGACCGTTGTTTTTGGACGGGTCGCTCAAGCCTTTGCCGCTGTTGCGCTGGCGTACGTAATCCCCGCTGGCGTTGACGTTGGGATAACGCTCGGCTGTGGTCACCTGACGCATGGCGCGGCTTTGTTGCAGACGGCTGCTGGCCAGTTTCAGGTCGAGGTTATCAGTGAGCGCACGACGCGTGAGGGCCGAGAGCTCTGCATCGTGGAACACGTCCCACCAACGCTCTTGCAAAGGGTCGGTCACCGCGTGGCTGGCCGCCTGACGGCCCTGGGGTTCGCGCCATTGGGTGACTTGCGGGCCTTGGGGCCGCTGGAAATCCGGGCCGACCGTGCAGGCGCTCAGGCTGATCAGGCTCAAGGTGAGCCAGGCAAATCGCTTCATTGCTGGGCCACCTCACGCGACTGCGCGACGGGCCGGGTGTCGACTGTGGCTTGCACCGACATGCCCACGCGCAGGCGTTCAATATGGGGCTGGTTCGGCTCCAGGATGATCTTCACCGGAATGCGCTGTACCACCTTGGTGAAGTTGCCGGTGGCGTTATCCGGCCTGACCGACGCAAAGGTCACGCCGGTGGCAGGCGCCAGGCTTTCCAGGTGGCCCTTGAGCAACTCGCCGTCGAGGCTGTCGACGCTGAGTTCTACGGCTTGGCCGGCATGCATATGCGACAGTTGCGTCTCCTGGAAATTGGCCACCACATAGGCCTGGGCCAACGGCACGACCGCGAGGATCTTGCTGCCCGGCGTCACATAGGCGCCGACCCGCACGGCACGTTCACCAACCATGCCGTCCACTGGCGCGACAATGCGCGTGTAGGACAGCTGATAACTGGCCATTTCCAACGCTGCCTGGGCGCGTTTGAGCCCACCTTCCGCTGCGTCTCGCTGGGCGGTGAGGATTTCCACTTGCTTGCGTTCGGCCGCCAGTACGGCCGTGGCTTTGGCCAGGTTTGCGGTGGCTTGATCGATGCGCGTCTTGGCTTGCTGGGCGTTCTGCACGGTGCCTGCGCCCACGCCGGCGAGGTGGTTGTAGCGGTTCAGTTCGTGCTCGGCGAACGCCACTTCGGCACGGTCGGCCGCGACGGTGGCCTGAGCCTGGGCGATCACCGAGCTTTGGCGCTCCAGGGTCGCAGTGGCGTTCTTCAACTGGGCCTGGGCGACCAAGGTGTCGGCGTCGGCGGCCTGGGCGGCAGCACGAAAATCGCGGTCGTCGATCAACGCCAGCAATTGGCCGGCCTTGACCCGCTGGTTGTCTTCCACCAGCACTTCCTTGATAAAACCGGCCACGCGCGGCGCCACCAGCGTGAAGTCGGCGGCGACGAAGGCGTCATTGGTGGTCTGGCGCTGGTTACCCAGCACGCCCGGCGCAACCAGATAAACCAGGACGCCGACGGCAAACACAGCGATAACGGAGACGGCAATTTTGTCTTTGCGTTTCATGAGAAGTCCTTGAGGCTAGGTCGGTGCGCGAGGCGGAAAGATCCGCGTGGGCATCCAGAAAATCAGCAGGATTAACGCCACCGCGACACCGGCCATGACGTAATAGAGGTCCGAAGAAGTCAGCACCACGGCCTGCTGGTGCAGGCGCTGGGCAAGGCCCGGCGCGTCGCCGTCGGCCAGGGGCGAGTTGCCCAGGTGGTCCACCAGCATGGTCGAATGGAAGTGCTCACGCTGGGTGGTCAGCGTGTCCAGCACGGCCGTGGCGATGACCGCAGCGAGGCCTTTGACGGTGTTGAACCAGGCCGAGGCGAACGGCCCGTCCATCGGCTGGATGCTGCCGGTAGAGAGCATCAGCAACGGTAATACGGCCATGGGTTGCCCGAAAATCTGCAGCAGGTACCAGCCATAAAAATCGTCGCGTATCCACGCCGAGGTGAGGTGCGAGCTGCCGATGCAGCACAGCACCAGCATGCTCAAACCAATGCCCAGCACCCAGCGGCAGTCGACCCAACGCAGGTTGCACAGCGCCGCCACCAGCGGCAGCGCAATCAATTGCGGCAACGCCATCAACAGCATCACCGGCGCGGTTTGCAGTGGCCGGTAACCCTGCACCTGGGCGAGAAAACTCGACGGAATGATGATCACCGAAGTCAGTACCATCAGCACGCCCGCCAGTACGATCAGGGCGAACGCCAGGTTGCGCAGGCCGAGCATCTGCAACTTGAAAAACGGCACGGGGTGCGACCATTCATTGAGCATGAACAGCACCAGCAATACGCCGCCGCCGATCAGCAAAAAGGTGACCAGGCCCGACTCGAACCAGTCCAGGCGATTGCCCTGCAACAGGCCGATCACCAGCATGCAGATCGCCGGAAAACCCAGCAGCAGGCCGCGCCAGTTGAACTGCTTGAAGCGCTCCAGGCGCAGCGGGTCTTGCGGCAAGCCGTAAGCCACCGCGGCCATCGCCAGCAGGCACGGCCCGACGATTTGCCAGAACGCCCATTGCCAGCCGACGTATTCGGTCCACAACGCCGCCAGCGGCGTGCCCAGGCTCGGGCCGAAGGTGGCGGTGAGTGCGTAACCGGCCAGGCCGTAGAGCTTGACGTGGGCCGGCAGGAAACGCAGCGCCACGGTCATCAACATCGGCGGCAATGCGCCGCCGGCCAGGCCTTGCACGGTTCGTAGTATCAGCAGGCTTTCGTAGTTCGGCGCAAAGGGGCACAGGATGCCCAGCAAGGTAAACAGGCCGATGGCACACAGGGTGAAGCGGCGCAGCGAAAACGTCACCGAACACCACGGCGCAAAGGCCATGGCCGCCACGGAGGTGGCCGTGTAGGCCGCAACCAGCCAGGTGCCTTCGTCAAAACCAATGAACAGTGCACCGCGAATATCGGCGAGGGCTACCTTGGTGACCATCTCGTTGAGACCAGAGACCAGCACCGCCAACAACACACCGACCAGGCCGATGATGATGCGCGGGCCGAACACAGGTGGGCTCAGGGCGGTAGGTTTGGCTGCAGCCTGGAGAGCGGGGGCAGCGAGGGATGTCATGAACGCGCAACTCGGAATTAGAAATACCCGAGCAGTTTAAGGGGGCGCATACATGACAAAAAAGTTACTTATTGGAAGCTTATAAGTGCGCCAGACGCAATCGTTGGGATGACTTAGATCTAATGTGGGAGCTGGCTTGCCTGCGATGGCGGTCTGACTGTTTAGGATTCATTGCCTGACCCACCGCCATCGCAGGCAAGCCAGCTCCCACATTGATCGAGTGCACTTCAGCTGGGCTGGGCTTCGAGCCAAGTGGCATGGCAGCTCTCGCGCATGGTTTCGCGCAGCCATTTATGGGCCGGGTCTTTGTCGAAGCGCGGGTGCCAGGATTGGGCCAATACCAACGTCGGCAAGGAGATAGGCAACGGGAAGGCGCGCAATGGCAGGTTCAGGCGGTTGGCGCTCAGCAACGCTTCCTTTGGCACCGGCAGCAGTAGATCAGAGTCGGGCAGCATGAACATCGCGCCGTGAAAGCCTGGGGCGATCATTGCCACGCGGCGCTCCAGGCCTTGGGCATTCAGCGCAGTGTCAATCGGGCCACGGGCGATGCCGCGTCGCGAAATGCTGATATGGGAATAGCTGGCAAACCGTGCGGCGGTGATTTCTTCGTCGAACAGCGGGTGATCTTGCCGCGCCAGGCCAACAAAGGTGGTGGAAAACAAATTCTGCACCTTCACCTCGGGGCTGGCCGGCAGCGTATTGCTCACGCGCAGGTCCAGGCGCCCTTCGCGCAGCGCGTCGTCGTCGGTATCACCTTCGGGCACAAAGCACAGCTCGCACAGCGGCGCCATGCGCTCCATGGTGTCGAACAACCGACCGCCGTACACGCCAACAAAAAAGTCATTGGCCCTCACGCTGAAGCGGCGGCGCAAGGTGCTGAGGTCTACCTGGTCCGCGGAGCGAAACAGCAACGCCGCCTGTTCCACCACGTTGCGCACCTGGCCTTGCAGCTGCAAAGCCTTGGGCGTCGGCACCAGGCCGCGACCGGCCCGCACCAGGATCGGGTCGCCCACCGCCTCGCGAATCCGCGTGAGCGTGCGGCTCATGGCCGCCGGGCTGAGGTTCATCCGCCGCGCCGCGCCAACCACACTGCCCTCGTCGAGCAAGGCGTCGAGGGCGACCAGCAGGTTCATGTCCGGTAGTTGCATGCCAAGCACTCGTGATCAGTGGGGAGTGAATTGCACGCAATCCTAGCAGGGATCAGTGGCTCAGCGCTGCATGCCCCAGCGCTTTACGGTGAGACGCTCGAAGGTATCAAACACCAGGTTTTCCACCAGCAGACCAATCAGGATCACCACAGCCAAACCGGCAAACACTTTGTCGGTATACAGCTCGTTGCGGTTCTGAAAGATGTACCACCCCAGCCCGCCTTTACCGCTGGTGGCGCCGAACACCAGTTCAGCGGCGATCAGTGTGCGCCAGGCAAAGGCCCAGCCGATTTTCAGGCCGGCCAGGATCGACGGCAGCGCCGCCGGAATCAGGATGAACAACACAAAACGCATGCCCTTGAGGCCGTAGTTGCGACCGGCCATGCGCAGGGTTTCGGACACGCCGAGAAACCCCGAATAGGTGTTGAGCGCCAAGGCCCACAGCACCGAATGCACCAGCACAAAGATCAGGCTGTTCTGCCCCAGGCCAAACCACAGCAGCGCCAGCGGCAGCAGGGCAATCGCCGGCAGCGGGTTGAACATTGAGGTCAGGGTACTGAGCAGGTCGCGGCCCAGTTGGGTCGAGACCGCCAGCGTGGTGAGGGCAAACGCCAGCACGATGCCGATCAGGTAGCCCTTGATCAGCACCGCCAGCGAGATCCAGACCTTGCTCAACAGCTCACCGCTGAGCAAGCCGTCGAACAGTGCTTGGGAGGTCTGCAAAAAGCTCGGCAGCAGCAGGTCGTTGTTCTGGTAGCGGGCGACCGCCTCCCAGAGGATCGCAAGCACGATCAGGATCAAGCCCTTGCGCAGCCAGCCTTGCTGCCACAGGCGTTGGCGCAGGGGCAGTTCGCGCTCGACAGGGACGCTGAGCAGTGGTTCGAGGGTGACTTCAAATTCCTGGCGCATGGTTCGGCCCCTTAGTAAGCAATGCGGATATCGGCGAAACCCAACTCACGTTCGGCTTCGGGCGCTTCATCGAACAGCAGGCGATGAATGCGCCGCGCCGACGCCTGGAATTCCACACCGCCGAGGCTGTGCAGGTCGTATTGATGGCTGTGGATTTCTGCCCGCACGCGCCCGGGATGCGGCGATAACAACAGGATGCGGTTGCCCACCACCAGCGCTTCTTCGATGGAATGGGTGACGAACAACAGGGTGAAGCGCACTTCTTCCCACAGCAGCAGCAGTTCTTCCTGCATCTTGCGCCGGGTCAGGGCATCGAGGGCGGCGAAGGGTTCGTCCATCAGCAGGATTTTCGGTTGCATGGCCAGGGCGCGGGCGATGGCCACCCGGGCTTTCATGCCGCCGGACAGGGTGTGCGGGTAGGCGTCGGCAAAGGCACTGAGGCCGACTTTTTCCAGGTAGTGCAGCGCGCGTTCTTCGGCTTCGCGGCGCTTGAGGGTCTTGGAGGCCAACAGCGGGAACATCACGTTCTGTTTGACGGTTTTCCACGGTGGCAGCTGGTCGAATTCCTGGAACACCACAATGCGATCCGGCCCGGGTTCGTCGACCTTTTGCCCCAGCAGGCGAATCTCGCCTTCGCAGGGTTTGATAAACCCGGCGATGGACTTGAGCAAGGTGGATTTGCCGCACCCCGAAGGGCCGAGCAGCACGTAACGGTCGGCCGGGTCGATTTCGAAACTGACCTGGTGCGTGGCCCGCACCACACGCTCGGGCGTGCGGTATTCGAGGCTGACGTTGTCCACCGCCAACAGCGGTTTGGCGGTACTCAGGGTGCTGGCCGCGTGGCCTTGCAGGGGCGCGTTCATGTCAACTCTCTTGCCGGGAATCAGAAAGGCGCATCGCCCTGGATGGTGGTGCGAAACAGTTTGCGGCGCAGATGGCTCGGGCAACCGGCAGCCAAGTGGATCAGCGAGCGGTTGTCCCAGAACACCATGTCGTGGGGCTGCCACTGGTGGCGATAGATGTTCTGCGGCAGCACGCTGTGAGCGTAGAGCTGGGCCAGCACGTCGCGGCTTTCGTCTTCCGGCAGGCCGACGATGCGGGTGGTGAAACCTTCGCTGACGAACAGGGCTTTGCGGCCGTTTTCCGGGTGGGTGCGCACAATCGGGTGGACCACTTGCGCCACCTGAGCCAACTGTTCGGGCGTGAGGGTTGGGCGCCAATTGCCTTCGAATTTGGTTTCGCTGTAGCGCGCCGTGTAGGAGTGCGCGGCGCTGCGGCCTTCCACGGCTTTGCGCAGGTGCTCGGGCAGTTGGTCCCAGGCTTTGTGCATGTCGGCGAACAGGGTGTCGCCGCCTTCGGAGGGCAGCTCCTGAGCGTGCAGCATCGAGCCCAGGCTGGGCAGCTCTTTATAGGAGAGGTCCGAATGCCAGAATTTACCCGCATCACCCAGGCCGATGGATTGGCCGTTCTCGATGATGTTGGAGACGATCAGGATTTCCGGGTGGTTGGCCAGCAGGAACTGTTTGAGCACGTGGATCTGCAGCACGCCGAAGCGGCGGCTGAAGGCGATCTGTTGTTCGGGGGTGATGCGTTGGTCGCGGAACACCACGACGTGGTGATCCAAATGCGCGCGGTGGATGCGCGCGAAGTCTGTGTCGTTGACCGGGCGGGACAAGTCCAGGCCAACGATCTCGGCGCCGACGCTGCCGGGCAGTGGGCGAATCTCGAAGGATTGGGCGGTTGGGGTCGCTGTTGGAACAGTAGAGGTGGCGGACATGAGGGCACTCCCGGTCGGACAGGGGAGTGAATTTATAGGTATAAGAATGGAAGCTTAAATACCGTTAGCGAATATCGATATGCTTTAGGGTTGGGATCTGCGGTGGGGCGGGTGTCGCCATCGCAGGCAAGCCAGCTCCCACATTTTGATATGTGAACACATTCAAATGTGGGAGCTGGCTTGCCTGCGATGAGGTCACAACAGGCGCCGAAGATCAGCGCTCGTGCAACGCCTCGGCCCGCGCCTTGATGATCGGCTTGAGCAGGTAGCTGAGGATGCTTTTCTTGCCGGTAATGATATCCACCGAAGCCACCATGCCAGGAATGATCAGCAACGGCTTCTCGTCGGTGCCCAAGTGGCTGCGATCAGTGCGCAGGGTGATCATGTAGTAGGTGGTTTTCTTGTCTTCATCGGTGATGGTGTCGGCACCGATGCGTTCAAGCTTGGCCTTGAGGCCGCCATAGATGGTGTAGTCATAGGCGGTGAATTTGACGATCGCTTCTTGCCCAGGGTGCAGGAAGGCGATGTCTTGCGGGCGGATCTTGGCTTCCACCAGCAGGGTGTCATTGAGCGGCACGATTTCGACCATGTCGCTGCCCGGCTGGATCACGCCGCCCACGGTGTTGACCAACAGCTGCTTGACGATGCCGCGCACCGGCGAGGTGACCAAGGTACGGCTGACGCGGTCTTCGAGGGCACGGCCGGTGGACTCGGCCTTGTTCAGCTCGGTGCGGGCTTCATTGAGTTGGGTCAGGGCTTCGCTGCGGAATTTGCCACGGGTTTCGTCGATCTTGCGCTGCACTTCCTTGATCGCCGACTCGGCGCGAGGGATCGCCAGGGTGGTGGCGTCCAACTGACCGCGGGTTTCCATCTCGGCGCGCTTGAGGCGCAATACTTCCACCGGCGATACCGCGCCCTGGGCCACCAACGGCTCGGACATGTTGATTTCCTGGCGTTGCAGGGACAACTGGCTGCGGTACTGGCCTTGCTTGGAGGTGAATTCGCGCAGTTCCTGCTGGCGCTGCACCAGTTGCTCCTGCAAACCACCGACTTCGTCTTTTAATTGCTGACGGCGGCTTTCATACAGCGAACGCTCGTTGGCGGCCTGGCTGGGCGCAGCCTTGAGCACGTCATCCGGGATGTTCAGCGGACGGTCATCCACCTGCGCACTCAGGCGCTCGACGCGCAGTTGCATGGCCAGGCGCAAGGCTTCGGTTTCGCCGGCATTGGAGACAAACCGGGTGTCGTCGAGGCGAATCAACGGCGCGCCGGCTTCGACGATCTGGCCTTCCTTCACATACAGCTCGGAGACGATGCCACCTTCCAGGTTCTGGATTTTCTGCAGCTTGGACGACGGAATCGCCTTGCCGTCGCCACGGGTGACTTCGTCGATGCTGGAAAAACCGGCCCAGGTCACCAGGAATATGAAGAACGCGATGATGGCCCAGATGGTCAGGCGGATCACCCTCGGCGCATCTTCGATCAGCGCTTTGTTGACTTCAGGCAGGGGCTGGCCCTGCAGCGAGTCGGTGCCTTTGAAGTAGCGGCCGACCGCGCTTTTGATGGAGTTAAGCAACACTGATCTGCCCCTTTTTCAACGCTTCCATAACCACGGCTTTCGGGCCGTCTGCGAGGATCTGCCCACGGTCGACCACCAACAGGCGGTCCACCAGCGAGAGCAGTGAGGCACGGTGCGTCACCAGCACCACGGTCTTGCTTTGCACCACAGCTTGCAGGCGTTGTTTCAAGCGTTCTTCACCGGTGTTGTCCATGGCGCTGGTAGGTTCGTCCAGCAGCAGGATGGGCGGGTTGAGCAGCAGCGCGCGTGCCAGGGCGACGTTCTGGCGCTGGCCGCCGGACAGGTTCTGCCCACGCTCGCCCACTTGCAGTTCATAACCTTGTGGGTGCAGGCGGGCGAATTCGTGCACGCCGGCCAGCTCTGCGGCTTGCAGGACCATTTCGTCTTCTACATAGCGCGCACCGGACACCAGGTTGTCGCGCAGGGTGCCGGCCAGCAATTGAATGTCCTGAGCGACGTAGCCGATGTTGTGGCGCAGCTCGCTGACGTCGATCTGGCGCACGTCCACGCCGTCCACCAGCAAGGCGCCGGAGTCGGGCTGGTACAGGCCGACGATCAGTTTGGCCAGGGAGCTTTTGCCCGAGCCACTGCGGCCGATGATGCCGATTTTCTCGCCCGGTTTGATCACCAGGTTGATATTTCTCAGCGCGGCGTTCTGCTGGTTCGGATACGTGAAGTTCAGGCCACGGCACTCAATGGCACCTTGCAGGGTGCGGCGGCTCATGGGCCGCTCTTCGAAATTGCGCTCCTGGGGCAGTTCCATCATCTGGTCCACCGAGGTCATGGTGACCTTGGCTTGCTGGTAACGGGTCAGCAGGCCCGACAGCGAGGCCAGCGGGCTCAGGGCGCGGCCACTGAGCATGTAGCAGGCAATCAGGCCGCCCATGCTGAGGTTGCCGTCGATGATCTGGTACACGCCGAACACGATCATGATCACGCCGGCCAGTTGCTGTATGAGCAAAGTCATGTTCATCGACAGGCCCGACAGCAACTTCACGCGCAGCTCGAGGCGGCTGAGGGTGCCGATGGTCTGTTCCCAGCCGTACTGGCGCTCGCTCTCGGCGTTGTTGACCTTGACCGCATCAAGCCCGGCGAGGGTTTCGATCAGGCTGGACTGGCGCTCGGCGGCCAGGGCCATGGTCCGCTCCATAGTCGCCACCAGCGGTTTTTGCAGGGCATAGCCGATGCCCAGGGCCAGCGGGAAGGCCAATACCGGGATCCACACCAGGTGCCCGCCCAGGATGGCGATCACCAGGAAAATCAGCAAAGTAAACGGCAGGTCGATCAGGCTGGTGAGGGTCAAGGATGCGAGAAAATCACGCAGGCTCTGAAACTCATGGATGTTCTGCGCGAAGCTGCCAACCCGTGCCGGGCGGTACTTCATGGACATGCCCACAATGCGCTCGAACAGCGTGGCCGAGATGATCAGGTCGGTTTTTTTGCCGGCCAGGTCCAGGCACAAACTGCGCAGGCTTTTGAGCACCAGATCGAACAGGTAGGCGCCGCAAATACCCACGGCCAGCACCCAGAGGGTCGCGGTGGCCTGGTTTGGCACGACACGGTCGTACACGTTCATCACAAACAGCGGCGCGGCCATGGCGATGATATTGATCAGAAAGCTCGCGGCAATCGCGTCGGTATAAAGCCAGCGCGAACGTTTGAGCGTGTCGCGAAACCACGAGCGCGCCCGAGGAATCAGGGTGCCGTGGTTGACGTCGAATTTGTGCTGCGGCTGGGCGAAGAAGACTTTGCCGATGTAGTCGTCGGCCAGCAGCTCACGTTTGATCAGCACTTCACCGCCGTCGCTTTCGCTGAGCAGGATGCGTGCTTGGTCTTCACCTTGCCAACCCACCAGCACGGTGCTGCGACCGTCCTTGAGCAACAGCAGCGCCGGCAGTGCAATCGTCGGGATCTGCTCCAGCTTGCGCTGCAACACCCGCCCTTGCAGCCCGGCACGCGCGGCTGCACGTGGCAGCAACTCGGCACTCAGGCGTTGCGACGGCAGCGGCAAACCGGTGGTGAGCATGGCCGCGCTGGCGGGCTTTTGATGCAGGGCACAGAGCGCCAACAACCCGTCCAGTAACGGGTCGTCGTGCAGCGTGCGTGGATCATGACTGAGATGAACTCGACTGACTTCGGATTCCACGCGGCGCACTCTCGACTAACAGATGGGGCTATTGGGGTGGCTCAATTCATCCCAGGCAGTTGAACTTTAGGTTTCACGTCGTTCTGTACGACGGACGCCATCGGTGCGACCACTCCCTGGCTTTTGAGCAATTCACCCATGGTCGCCTTGATTCGATACTGAGTAAATAACTGAATGTTCTTGATCTCTTCCAGACGACGGGAAGCGGTGAACAATTCGTTCTCGCTGTCGAGCAAGTCGAGCAGGGTTCGTTGGCCGAGGCTGAACTGCTGCTGGTACGAAGTACGCACGCGGGTGCTGTGGTCGACGTATTGCTGGGCAACCGGCAACTGCGCATTGGCGTTGTTCAAGGCGTTCCAGGCCAGGCCCAGTTCTTCATTGAGTTGGCGCAAGGCGTTGTTACGGATATCCAGGGCTTGGCTGGTCTGGTACGACTTGGACTGCAAGTCGGCCTTGTTGCTGCCACCGGCGAACAGGTTGAAGCGCATGCGCACCATGGCTTCCCAGCCGTTGTTATGGCTGGCGTCGCCGGCTACGTTGTTATCGGCGTTGGTGCCAAGCTCGGCATCAAAGCGTGGGTAGAAGGTCGACTTGGCAGCTTCGTACTGGCTCTCGGCGGCGGAGATATCCGACTCGGCCGAGCGCAGGATCGGGCTGTTATCGAGCATCTGGCGACGGGCTTCATTCAGGTCCGCCGGCAGCATGGCCATAAATGGCGCTGGGCGCTCAAGCTGGTCGGGCATCTGGCCGACGGCGCTGAGGTAGTTGACCTGGGAGTCGGCCAGGTTGGTCTGCTCGGTGATCAGGTTGTTGCGAGCCTGGGCCAGACGCGCTTCGGCCTGGTCCTGGTCGGCACCGTTGCCGACACCGCGCTGGGTGCGCAATTTGATCTGGTCGTAGATGCGTTCGTGGTTGCGCAGGTTCTCTTCGGCCAGGCGCACGAATTCGCGGCGGGTCAACACGTCCAGGTAGACCTGGGCCACGGTCAAACCGGTGCGCTCGGAGGTGCCGAGCAAGGAATAAGCACGGGAGTTGACGTTGGCTTGTTGACGCCCAACTTCGCTGGACGTGGCAAAACCGTCAAAAATCATCTGTTGCAGGCGCAGGCTGGACTCGCCGCGGTTGAGCGTGTCCCAGTGGTTGCCGTTTGGGCCGTTGGCGGCGCGGGTGGTGGAGTTGTCGGTGCCTTCGCGACCGTAACCGGCGTTCAGGTCAACGCGCGGCAAGTAACCACCTTGAGCGGCGCGCAACTGGTAATCGGCGGCGATGCGGCTGTTCACACCGGCCTGGATTTCCGGATGCACATCCAGCGCCTGCTGCATGGCCTGGGGCAATGTTTGGGCTTCTACGAAACCGGCGGCGAGTACGAACGGTATTGCCTTGAACAGGTTCAAACGCATTTAAAAATTCCCCAGGACTTCTTGTCTCAAATCACAGCGATTGGTACCGCTGCGTCGGATAATGGCTACCGTAATGACCGTACGTCGGAAAGTTCAAAAAGCGGAACTGCTTCACACATGTAGGACGGTTCGCCGCATAAATATCAATGTGACATTACGGGGCCAATTGTTTAGGATGGCGACCATAAGGTCAATACTTTGGCATAAACTAGATAACGAATAAATCTAGCCAATTATTTGACGCCAGTAACTGTTTATACTACACCACTCCTGTTTGGCCCTCCCCCCCCGCGTGCGGCCACATGGAATTCATCAGTAACGGATCGCCGGAGAAATCTTTAATGAGCAGTGTAGTTGCCATCGTCAAAAGCATTGTTGGTCAAGTTTTCGTTATTTCTCCGGAAGGGACGCGTCGTGTTTTAGTAGAAGGTGACCGTCTGTTCGCAGGCGACCAGATCGACACCGGCATGTCCGGCGCTGTGAGCCTTGAGTTGGCCGACGGCCGCACCCTGGACCTGGGCCGTGAAACCCAGTGGAGCGCCGACCTGCCGGACTCCAGCCTCGACCTGGCCGCTGCCGCCGAAAACGCCGCGCCGTCGGTTGCTGAACTGCAGCAGGCCATCGTTGCGGGCGCCGACCCGACCACCGACCTGGATGCTACCGCCGCCGGCGCGACGGCTGCCGGTAATGGTGCTGCGGGCGGGGGCCACAGCTTTGTTGTACTGGACGCGACGGCTGGCCGTGTCGACCCGACGATCGGGTTCCCGACCGGCCCACTGGGCCAGGGCGCCGCAACAACGACCCAACTCACGGGCGCCCAGGGCGCCGGTGGCAATGGCAACCTGGTCTTGCAGACGTCGACCCTGACGCTGAGCGCAACACCGACCATCACTGAAGCTGGTGGTGTGCTGACCTACACCGCCACCGTCACGCAGCCGCCGATCAATGACCTGAGCATCACCCTGTCCAACGGTGCCGTGATCACCATCACCGCCGGCCAACTGACCGGCACCGTTAACGTGCCGCTGGCACCGAATGACAGCCCGTACATCGACCCAAGCCAGATCAACGTGAACGTCACCGGCACCACCGGCGGCAACAACCTGGTGCTGACGATTGACCCGAACCCGGCCGTTACGCAGATTACCGACACCATCGACACCACCACCGTCACGTTGACGGCGGGCAATACCGTGACTGAAGGCGGTCAGATTACCTATACCGCCACCCTGACCAACCCGGCGCAGACGCCGGTGACTGTCACCTTGAGCAATGGCTCGGTGATCACGATCAAGGCTGGGGAGTCGGTTGGCACTGTTGTTGTCGATACTCCGGCGAACGACGTTTACAACAATGGCTCGACTGTCAGCACTACTATTACCGGTGCGACCGGCGGCAACTTCGAAAACCTGGTACCGAGCACTACGCCTGCGGTTACTACGATCACTGATTCGATCGACACCACCACCGTCACGCTGACGGCGGGTAACACTGTGACCGAAGGCGGTCAGATCACTTACACCGCTACCTTGACCAATCCGGCGCAGACGCCGGTGACTGTCACCTTGAGCAATGGCTCGGTGATCACGATCAAGGCTGGGGAGTCGGTTGGCACCGTCGTCGTGGACACTCCGGCGAACGACGTCTACAACAATGGTTCGACTGTCAGCACCACTATTACTGGTGCGACCGGCGGCAACTTTGAAAATCTGGTACCGAGCACGACGCCTGCGGTTACTACGATTACTGATTCGATCGATACCACCACCGTCACACTGACGGCGGGCAGTACCGTGACTGAAGGCGGCCAGATTACCTACACCGCCACCTTGACCAACCCGGCGCAGACGCCGGTAACTGTCACCTTGAGCAATGGCTCGGTGATTACGATCAAGGCTGGGGAATCGGTTGGCACCGTCGTCGTGGATACCCCGGCGAACGACGTTTACAACAACGGTTCGACCGTCAGCACCACCATCACCGGGGCAACCGGCGGCAACTTTGAAAACCTGGTACCGAGCACTACGCCTGCGGTCACCACGATCACCGATTCGATCGACACCACCACTGTTTCGCTGACGGCTACCAATACCGTTACCGAAGGTGGGCAGATTACCTACACCGCCACCCTGACCAACCCGGCGCAAACCCCGGTAACTGTCACCTTGAGCGATGGCTCGGTGATCACTATCAAAGCTGGCGAATCTGTCGGCAGTGTGGTGGTCGACACTCCACCGAACGACGTTTACGTCAATGGCAGCACGGTGAGCACCACCATTACTGGCGCGACCGGCGGCAACTTTGAAAACCTGGTGCCGAACACTACGCCTGCGGTCACCACGATTACCGACTCGATTGACACCACGACGGTCACCTTGACGGCTCCGTCCGAGGCAAACGAAGGTGGTCAGATTACGTACACCGCTACGCTCTCCAATAAAGCGGGCACTGACGTCACGCTGAAGTTGGATAACGGCTCGACCATCACCATCAAGGCTGGCGACACCGTCGGCACAGTGACTGTCCCTGCGCCTAGCGATGACGTGTTCATCGATAAGAGCACTCAGACCGTCAAGATCGCTGACATTGCTGGCGGTAACTTCGAGAAGCTGGAAGTGGCTGGTGATGGTGCAACTACGACCATCAACGACACTATCGATAAGGTGGATGTCGTGTTGACCGCCACCACCACCGTTGGTGAAGGCGGCAACATCGTTTACACCGCGTCGCTGGTCGACAAGTCGGGTAATGCGGTGACTAACATCACCAACCCGCTGACCGTGACCTTGGATAATGGCCAAACCATCACCATCGGTGTTAATCAGTCCAGCGGCAACGTCACAGTTGTAGCTCCAGATGACGTGTACAAGGGCGACCAAATCGTCACTACCGCTATTACTAACGTGACTGGCGGCGAGCACTTCGAGAATTTGGTTCCAGGTACTACGCCGGTTAGTACTACCGTCACCGACACTCCGGGTACTGATAACACCACCACCGTGACGCTGACGGCTCCGTCTGCAGTGAACGAAGGTGGTCAGATCACCTACACCGCTACGCTCTCCAACAAAGCTGGCACTGATGTAACGCTGAAGTTGGATAACGGCTCGACTATCACCATCAAAGCTGGCGACACCGTCGGCACAGTGACTGTCCCTGCGCCAAGCGATGACGTATTCATCGATAAGAGCACTCAGACCGTCAAGATCACTGACACTGCTGGCGGCAACTTCGAGAAGCTGGAAGTGGCTGGTGATGGTGCAACTACGACCATCAACGACACTATCGATAAGGTGGATGTCGTGTTGACCGCCACCACCACCGTTGGTGAAGGCGGCAATATCGTCTACACCGCCAGCCTTGTGGATAAAAACGGCGCGGCAGTGACTAACATCACCAATCCGCTGACCGTGACCTTGGATAATGGCCAGACCATTACCATCGGTGTGAATCAGTCGAATGGCAGCGTGACCGTTGTCGCTCCGGATGACGTTTACAAGGGCGACCAGACTGTCACTACCGCTATTAAAGGCGTCACCGGCGGCGAGCACTTCGAAAATCTGGTCCCAGGTACCACGCCGGTTAGCACCACCGTCACCGATACTCCGGGTACCGATAACACCACCACCGTGACACTGACAGCTCCGTCTGCAGTAAACGAAGGTGGTCAGATTACGTACACCGCTACGCTCTCTAATAAAGCGGGCACAGACGTCACGCTGAAGTTGGATAACGGTTCGAGCATCACCATCAAGGCTGGCGACACCGTCGGCACCGTGACTGTCCCTGCGCCAAGCGATGACGTATTCATCGATAAGAGCACTCAGACCGTCAAGATCACTGACACCGCTGGCGGCAACTTCGAGAAGTTGGAAGTGGCTGGTGATGGTGCAACCACCACCATCAACGACACTATCGATAAGGTGGATGTCGTGCTGACCGCCACCACCACCGTTGGTGAAGGCGGCAACATCGTCTACACCGCCAGCCTTGTGGATAAAAACGGCGCGGCAGTGACTAACATCACCAATCCGCTGACCGTGACCTTGGATAATGGCCAGACCATTACCATCGGTGTGAATCAGTCGAATGGCAGCGTGACCGTTGTCGCTCCGGATGACGTTTACAAGGGCGACCAGACTGTCACTACCGCTATTAAAGGCGTCACCGGCGGCGAGCACTTCGAAAATCTGGTCCCAGGTACCACGCCGGTTAGCACCACCGTCACCGATACTCCGGGTACCGATAACACCACCACCGTGACACTGACAGCTCCGTCTGCAGTAAACGAAGGTGGTCAGATTACGTACACCGCTACGCTCTCTAATAAAGCGGGCACAGACGTCACGCTGAAGTTGGATAACGGTTCGAGCATCACCATCAAGGCTGGCGACACCGTCGGCACCGTGACTGTCCCTGCGCCAAGCGATGACGTATTCATCGATAAGAGCACTCAGACGGTCAAGATCACCGACACCACTGGCGGCAACTTCGAGAAGTTGGAAGTGGCTGGTGATGGTGCAACTACGACCATCAACGACACCATCGACAAGGTCGATGTGGTTCTGACCGCCACCACCACCGTTGGTGAAGGCGGCAACATCGTTTACACCGCGTCGCTGGTCGACAAGTCGGGTAATGCGGTGACCAACATCACCAATCCGCTGACCGTGACTTTGGACAATGGCCAAACCATCACCATCGGTGTGAACCAGTCGAACGGCAGCGTGACCGTTGTAGCTCCAGATGACGTGTACAAGGGCGACCAGACCGTTACTACTGCTATCTCCAACGTGACTGGCGGCGAGCACTTCGAGAATTTGGTACCAGGTACTACGCCGGTCAGCACCACCGTCACCGATACACCGGGTACGGACAACACCACTACCGTCACGTTGACCGCGCCAAGCGCAGTCAATGAAGGCGGTCAGATTACGTATACCGCTACGCTTTCCAATAAAGCGGGTACTGATGTAACGCTGAAGTTGGATAACGGCTCGACCATCACCATCAAGGCTGGCGACACCGTCGGCACCGTGACTGTCCCTGCGCCTAGCGATGACGTGTTCATCGATAAGAGCACTCAGACCGTCAAGATCACTGACACCGCTGGCGGCAACTTCGAGAAGTTGGAAGTCGCAGGCGACGGCGCAACCACGACTATCAACGACACCATCGACAAGGTCGATGTGGTCCTGACCGCCACCACCACCGTTGGTGAAGGCGGCAACATCATCTACACCGCGTCGCTGGTCGACAAGTCGGGTAATGCGGTGACCAACATCACCAACCCACTGACTGTGACTTTGGATAACGGCCAAACCATTACCATCGGTGTGAACCAGTCGAACGGCAGCGTCACCGTTGTAGCACCGGATGACGTGTACAAGGGCGACCAGACCGTTACTACCGCCATCACCAACGTGACCGGCGGCGCGCACTTCGAAAACCTGGTGCCAGGTACTACACCGGTGAGCACCACCGTCACCGATACACCGGGTACTGATAACACCACCACCGTGACGCTGACGGCTCCGTCTGCAGTGAACGAAGGTGGTCAGATCACCTACACCGCTACGCTCTCCAACAAAGCTGGCACTGATGTAACGCTGAAACTCGATAACGGCTCTTCCATCACCATCAAGGCTGGCGACACCGTCGGCACCGTGACTGTCCCTGCGCCTAGCGATGACGTGTTCATCGATAAGAGCACCCAGACGGTCAAGATCACTGACACTGCTGGCGGTAACTTCGAGAAACTGGAAGTTGCAGGTAACGGCGCAACCACCACGATCAACGACACCATCGACAAAGTGGATGTAGTTCTGACTGCCACCACTACCGTTGGTGAAGGCGGCAACATCGTCTATACCGCCAGCCTTGTGGATAAAAACGGCGCGCCGGTGACCAACATCACCAACCCGTTGACCGTGACCCTGGATAATGGCCAGACCATTACCATCGGTGTGAATCAGTCGAATGGCAGCGTCACCGTTGTAGCTCCAGATGACGTGTACAAGGGCGACCAAACCGTCACCACCGCTATTAAAGGCGTCACCGGTGGCGAGCACTTCGAAAACCTGGTCCCAGGTACAACGCCGGTCAACACTACCGTCACCGACACTCCGGGTACTGATAACACCACTACCGTCACGCTGACCGCGCCAAGTGCCGTCAACGAAGGTGGCCAGATCACTTACACCGCCACCTTGAGCAACAAGGCCGGTACTGACGTAACTCTGAAACTGGATAACGGCTCGACCATCACCATCAAGGCTGGCGACACCGTCGGCACCGTGACTGTCCCTGCGCCTAGCGATGACGTGTTCATCGATAAGAGCACCCAGACCGTCAAGATCACTGACACTGCTGGCGGCAACTTCGAGAAGTTGGAAGTCGCAGGCGACGGCGCAACCACGACTATCAACGACACCATCGACAAGGTCGATGTGGTCCTGACCGCCACCACCACCGTTGGTGAAGGCGGCAACATCATCTACACCGCGTCGCTGGTCGACAAGTCGGGTAATGCGGTGACCAACATCACCAACCCACTGACTGTGACTTTGGATAACGGCCAAACCATTACCATCGGTGTGAATCAATCGAACGGCAGCGTGACCGTTGTAGCTCCAGATGACGTGTACAAGGGCGACCAAACCGTCACCACCGCTATTAAAGGCGTCACCGGTGGCGAGCACTTCGAAAATCTGGTCCCAGGTACCACGCCGGTTAGCACCACCGTCACTGATACTCCGGGTACCGATAACACCACCACTGTGACACTGACGGCTCCGTCTGAAGTGAACGAAGGTGGTCAGATCACCTACACCGCTACGCTCTCCAATAAAGCGGGCACTGACGTCACGCTGAAGTTGGATAACGGCTCGACTATCACCATCAAAGCGGGCGATACCGTTGGCTCCGTGACTGTTGCAGCGCCTAGCGATGACGTGTTCATCGATAAGAGCACCCAGACGGTCAAGATCACTGACACCACTGGCGGCAACTTCGAGAAACTGGAAGTTGCAGGTAATGGCGCAACCACCACGATCAACGACACCATCGACAAAGTGGATGTAGTTCTGACTGCCACCACTACCGTTGGTGAAGGCGGCAACATCGTCTATACCGCCAGCCTTGTGGATAAAAACGGCGCGCCGGTGACCAACATCACCAACCCGTTGACCGTGACCCTGGATAATGGCCAGACCATTACCATCGGTGTGAATCAGTCGAATGGCAGCGTCACCGTTGTAGCTCCAGATGACGTGTACAAGGGCGACCAAACCGTCACCACCGCTATTAAAGGCGTCACCGGTGGCGAGCACTTCGAAAACCTGGTCCCAGGTACAACGCCGGTCAACACTACCGTCACCGACACTCCGGGTACTGATAACACCACTACCGTCACGCTGACCGCGCCAAGTGCCGTCAACGAAGGTGGCCAGATCACTTACACCGCCACCTTGAGCAACAAGGCCGGTACTGACGTAACTCTGAAACTGGATAACGGCTCGACCATCACCATCAAGGCTGGCGACACCGTCGGCACCGTGACTGTCCCTGCGCCTAGCGATGACGTGTTCATCGATAAGAGCACCCAGACGGTCAAGATCACTGACACTGCTGGCGGTAACTTCGAGAAACTGGAAGTTGCAGGTAACGGCGCAACCACCACGATCAACGACACCATCGACAAAGTCGATGTGGTGCTGACTGCCACCACCACCGTTGGCGAAGGCGGCAACATCGTTTACACCGCCAGCCTTGTGGATAAAAACGGCGCGCCAGTGGCCAACATCACCAATCCGCTGACCGTGACCTTGGATAATGGCCAGACCATTACCATCGGTGTGAACCAATCGAACGGCAGCGTGACCGTTGTAGCTCCAGATGACGTGTACAAGGGCGATCAGACCGTCACTACCGCTATCACTAACGTGACTGGCGGTGAGCACTTCGAGAATTTGGTTCCAGGTACAACGCCGGTCAACACTACCGTCACCGACACTCCGGGTACTGATAACACCACTACTGTCACGCTGACCGCGCCAAGCGCAGTCAATGAGGGTGGCCAGATTACGTATACCGCTACGCTTTCCAATAAAGCGGGTACTGATGTAACGCTGAAGTTGGATAACGGCTCGACCATCACCATCAAAGCTGGTGACACCGTCGGCACCGTAACCGTCCCTGCGCCTAGCGATGACGTGTTCATCGACAAGAGCACCCAGACCGTCAAGATTACCGACACCGCTGGCGGTAACTTCGAAAAACTGGAAGTTGCAGGTAACGGCGCAACCACCACCATCAACGACACCATCGACAAAGTGGATGTGGTTCTGACCGCCACCACCACCGTCGGTGAAGGCGGCAATATCGTCTACACCGCCAGCCTTGTGGATAAAAACGGCGCGCCGGTGACTAACATCACCAACCCGTTGACCGTCACTCTCGATAACGGCCAAACCATCACCATCGGTGTGAACCAGTCGAACGGCAGCGTCACCGTTGTAGCACCGGATGACGTGTACAAGGGCGACCAGACCGTTACTACCGCCATCACCAACGTGACTGGCGGCGCGCACTTCGAAAACCTGGTGCCAGGTACTACACCGGTGAGCACCACCGTCACCGATACACCGGGTACTGATAACACCACCACCGTGACGCTGACGGCTCCGTCTGCAGTGAACGAAGGTGGTCAGATCACCTACACCGCTACGCTCTCCAACAAAGCTGGCACTGATGTAACGCTGAAACTCGATAACGGCTCTTCCATCACCATCAAAGCGGGCGATACCGTCGGCACCGTAACCGTCCCTGCGCCTAGCGATGACGTGTTCATCGACAAGAGCACCCAGACGGTCAAGATCACCGACACTGCTGGCGGCAACTTCGAAAAACTGGAAGTTGCAGGTAACGGCGCAACCACCACGATCAACGACACCATCGACAAGGTCGATGTGGTCCTGACCGCCACCACCACCGTTGGCGAAGGCGGCAACATCGTTTACACCGCCAGCCTTGTGGATAAAAACGGCGCGCCAGTGACCAACATCACCAATCCGCTGACCGTGACCCTGGATAATGGCCAGACCATTACCATCGGTGTGAACCAATCGAACGGCAGCGTGACCGTTGTCGCTCCAGATGACGTGTACAAGGGCGATCAGACTGTCACTACCGCTATTAAAGGCGTCACCGGTGGCGAGCACTTCGAAAATCTGGTTCCAGGCACCACGCCGGTTAGCACCACCGTCACTGATACTCCGGGTACCGATAACACCACCACTGTGACACTGACGGCTCCGTCTGAAGTGAACGAAGGTGGTCAGATCACCTACACCGCTACGCTCTCCAACAAAGCTGGCACTGATGTAACGCTGAAGTTGGATAACGGCTCGACTATCACCATCAAAGCTGGCGATACCGTTGGCTCCGTGACTGTTGCAGCGCCTGGCGATGACGTGTTCATCGACAAGAGCACCCAGACGGTCAAGATCACCGACACTGCTGGCGGTAACTTCGAGAAGCTGGAAGTGGCTGGTGATGGTGCAACTACGACCATCAACGACACTATCGATAAGGTGGATGTAGTTCTGACCGCCACCACCACCGTTGGTGAAGGCGGCAACATCGTTTACACCGCGTCGCTGGTCGACAAGTCGGGTAATGCGGTGACCAACATCACCAACCCACTGACTGTGACTTTGGATAACGGCCAAACCATTACCATCGGTGTGAACCAATCGAACGGCAGCGTGACCGTTGTCGCTCCAGATGACGTGTACAAGGGCGACCAGACTGTCACTACCGCTATTAAAGGCGTCACCGGCGGCGAGCACTTCGAAAATCTGGTCCCAGGTACCACGCCGGTTAGCACCACCGTCACCGATACTCCGGGTACCGATAACACCACGACCGTAACACTGACCGCGCCAAGCGCAGTCAATGAAGGCGGTCAAATTACGTACACCGCCACCTTGAGCAACAAGGCTGGCACTGACGTAACCCTGAAACTGGATAACGGCTCGACCATCACCATCAAAGCGGGTGACACCGTCGGCACCGTAACCGTCCCTGCGCCTAGCGATGACGTGTTCATCGACAAGAGCACCCAGACCGTCAAGATCACCGACACTGCTGGCGGCAACTTCGAAAAACTGGAAGTTGCAGGTAACGGCGCAACCACCACCATCAACGACACCATCGACAAAGTGGATGTAGTTCTGACTGCCACCACTACCGTTGGTGAAGGCGGCAATATCGTCTACACCGCCAGCCTTGTGGATAAAAACGGCGCGGCAGTGACCAACATCACCAACCCGCTGACCGTGACTTTGGACAATGGCCAGACCATTACCATCGGTGTGAATCAGTCGAATGGCAGCGTCACCGTTGTAGCACCAAACGACGTGTACAAAGGCGACCAGACCGTTACCACCGCCATCACCAACGTGACCGGCGGCGCGCACTTCGAGAATCTGGTGCCAGGCACTACGCCTGTTAACACCACAGTGACTGACACACCTGGCACTGCGGATACCACGACCGTCACGCTGACCGCGCCAAGTGCCGTCAACGAAGGTGGCCAGATCACTTACACCGCCACCTTGAGCAACAAGGCTGGTACTGACGTCACGCTGAAGTTGGATAACGGCTCGACTATCACCATCAAAGCGGGCGACACCGTCGGCACAGTAACCGTCCCTGCGCCTAGCGATGACGTGTTCATCGATAAGAGCACCCAGACCGTCAAGATCACCGACACCGCTGGCGGCAACTTCGAGAAACTGGAAGTTGCTGGTAACGGTGCGACCACCACGATCAACGACACCATCGACAAAGTCGATGTGGTCCTGACCGCCACTACCACCGTTGGTGAAGGCGGCAATATCGTCTACACCGCCAGCCTTGTGGATAAAAACGGCGCGGCAGTGACTAACATCACCAGCCCGCTGACCGTCACCCTGGACAACGGAAAAACCATCACCATCGGTGTGAATCAGTCCAGCGGCACTGTCACCACCGTTGCGCCTAACGACGTATACAAAGGCGACCAGACCGTTACCACCGCAATTAAGGGTGTAACTGGCGGCGAGCACTTCGAAAACCTGGTGCCGGGCACAACGCCGGTGAACACCACCGTCACGGACACACCTGGCACTGCGGACACCACGACCGTCACGTTGACCGCGCCAAGTGCCGTCAACGAAGGTGGTCAGATCACCTACACCGCGACGCTCTCCAATAAAGCGGGTACTGACGTCACGCTGAAGTTGGATAACGGCTCGACCATCACCATCAAGGCTGGCGACACCGTCGGCACCGTGACCGTCCCTGCGCCTAGCGATGACGTGTTCATCGATAAGAGTACCCAGACCGTCAAGATCACTGACACTGCTGGCGGTAACTTCGAGAAACTGGAAGTTGCAGGTAACGGCGCAACCACCACGATCAACGACACCATCGACAAAGTCGATGTGGTCCTCACCGCCACCACCACCGTTGGCGAAGGCGGCAATATCGTCTACACCGCCAGCCTTGTGGATAAAAACGGCGCGGCAGTGACTAACATCACCAGCCCGCTGACCGTCACCCTGGACAACGGCAAAACCATCACCATCGGTGTGAATCAGTCCAGCGGTACCGTCACCACTGTTGCGCCTAACGACGTATACAAAGGCGACCAGACCGTTACCACCGCAATTAAGGGTGTAACGGGCGGCGAGCACTTCGAAAACCTGGTGCCGGGCACAACGCCGGTGAACACCACCGTCACGGACACACCTGGCACTGCGGACACCACGACCGTCACGTTGACCGCGCCAAGTGCCGTCAACGAAGGTGGTCAGATCACCTACACCGCGACGCTCTCCAATAAAGCGGGTACTGACGTCACGCTGAAGTTGGATAACGGCTCGACCATCACCATCAAGGCTGGCGACACCGTCGGCACCGTGACCGTCCCTGCGCCTAGCGATGACGTGTTCATCGATAAGAGCACCCAGACCGTCAAGATCACTGACACTGCTGGCGGTAACTTCGAGAAACTGGAAGTTGCAGGTAACGGCGCAACCACCACGATCAACGACACCATCGACAAAGTCGATGTGGTCCTCACCGCCACCACCACCGTTGGCGAAGGCGGCAATATCGTCTACACCGCCAGCCTTGTGGATAAAAACGGCGCGGCAGTGACCAACATCACCAACCCGCTGACCGTGACTTTGGACAATGGCCAGACCATCACCATCGGTGTGAACCAGTCCAGCGGCACCGTCACCACTGTTGCGCCTAACGACGTATACAAAGGCGACCAAACCGTTACCACCGCCATCACTAACGTGACCGGCGGCGCGCACTTCGAGAATCTGGTGCCAGGCACTACGCCTGTTAACACCACAGTGACTGACACACCTGGCACTGCAGACACCACGACCGTCACGCTGACCGCTCCAAGTGCCGTCAACGAAGGTGGCCAGATCACTTACACCGCCACCTTGAGCAACAAGGCTGGCACTGACGTAACCCTGAAACTGGATAACGGCTCGACCATCACCATCAAAGCGGGCGACACCGTCGGCACCGTGACCGTCCCTGCGCCTAGCGATGACGTGTTCATCGATAAGAGCACCCAGACCGTCAAGATCACCGACACCGCTGGCGGCAACTTCGAGAAACTGGAAGTTGCAGGTAACGGCGCAACCACGACGATCAACGACACCATCGACAAGGTTGATGTAGTCCTCACCGCCACCACCACGGTTGGCGAAGGCGGCAACATCATCTACACCGCCAGCCTTGTGGATAAAAACGGCGCGCTGGTGACCAACATCACCAGCCCGCTGACCGTCACCCTGGACAACGGCAAAACCATCACCATCGGTGTGAACCAGTCCAGCGGCACCGTCACCGTCGTAGCACCCAACGACGTGTACAAAGGCGACCAGACCGTTACCACCGCCATCACCAACGTGACCGGCGGCGCGCACTTCGAGAATCTGGTGCCAGGCACTACGCCTGTTAACACCACAGTGACGGATACCCCAGGCACCACCGATCTCACCAGCGTCACGCTGACCGCACCAAGTGCCGTCAACGAAGGCGGCACCATCACCTACACCGCCACCTTGAGCAACAAGGCTGGCACCGACATGGTAGTCACGCTGGATAACGGTTCGAGCATCACCATCAAGCAAGGTGCGACCGTAGGCTCTGTGACCGTTGCCGCGCCTGGCGATGACGTGTTCATCGACAAGAGCACCCAGACCGTCAAGATCACCGGCACTACCGGCGGTAACTTCGAAGGCGTGACCATCACTCCGGGCGGCGCGACCACCACCATCAACGACACCATCGATGATGTGACCGTGGTACTCAAAGCCACCGGCTCGGTCGCTGAAGGCGGTCAGATTACCTACACCGCATCGCTGGTCGACAAGAACGGCGCGGCAGTGACCAACGTCGGTTCCGACTTGGTGGTAAGGCTGGATAACGGCTCGACCATCACCATCGGCAACGGCAAGTCCAGCAGCACCACCACGGCTGTTGCGCCTAACGACGCGTATGTCGGCGCCAACGATGTGAACAACAAGATTACCGGCGTAGTCAGCGGCGGCGACAAGTACGAACACCTGATCGTCGACGGCAGCACCGTCACCACCAAAGTGACGGATGTGGTCAACAACACCACTATCAGCATCACCGGCGACGCCTCGGTGACTGAAGGCGGCACTGCGCATTACACGCTGACCCTGAGCAACCCGGCGCAAACCGATGTGACCGTGACGCTCAAGTACAGCGGCACCGCCACCGACGGTTCGGACTTCAACGGCGTGTACACCGTGAAGATCCCGGCGGGCGCCAGCAGCGTGCCGTTTAACATCGCCACGATCGACGACAGGATCACCGAGCCAACCGAACAGATTGTCATCACTATCGACAAGACCACCGGCGGCAACTTCGAGAACCTGGTGGTCGGCAACGGCAGCGTCAGCACCAATATCATCGATAACGATGCGCCGCCGGTCATCGACCTGGACGCCAACAACTCCAGCGGCGCGACCGGTGCCGACTACAGAACCACGTTCACCGAAGGCACCGCCGGGCCGGGTGTGTCGATTGCCGACACCGATATCAAGATCACCGATCCGGACAGCACGATGCTGACCGGTGCGACGGTCACCCTGACCAACGCACAGGCCGGTGATGCACTGAACCTGGGCAACAGCGTCAATGGCATCATCGTCAGCACCAACAACCAGACGGGCACCATCACCCTGACGTTGTCGGGCAGCGCGACGCTGGCTGATTACATGCAGCGTATCCAGAACATCACGTTCACCAACAACAGTCACGACCCAAGCACCACGCCGCGGACCATCACCGTGACCGTGACCGATGGCGGCAACTATTCCAACGTTGCCACCACCACCGTTAACGTGGTGGCAGTCAACGATCCGCCAGTCGCCACCGGCAGCGCCGTGACCGGCACCGAAGACACGCCGCTGGCGCTGACCTGGGCCAACTTCGGCGTGACCGATGTGGATTCGCCACAAGCCAGCCTGGGCGTGAAAATCACCGACCTGCCGGTGGCCGGCAAGCTGCAATACCTGGCAGCGGATGGCACCACCTGGACCAACGTGACTGCCAACCAGACCTTCACCAAGGCCCAGATCGACGGCGGCCAGTTGCGCTTTATGCCTAACGCCAACGAGTCCGGCGCCGACGGTTATGGCGGCACCGGTGTTGGCAACAAGCAGGCTGATTATGCGCAGTTCAAGTTCCAGCCTACCGACGGCAAGGACCTGGGCAACAGCGCCACGGTGAAAGTCGATATCACACCCGTGGCCGATGCACCTACGCTGAACGTGGCCGATAACAATGTCGCCTCGACCGGTCTGATCAAACAGGGCTGGAACAGCATTGCCGGCCTCGGCACCAACGGGAACGGCGCGGCACCAGACGTACTGAAAAACGCCATCGACAACGCAGGTACGCCGAACAACACCAGTGTCGTCACCAATGTCGAGTCAGTCGACAATGTCAACGCCGGCTCTGGCTCCAAGATCTCCGGCCTGATGTACATGGAAGCTGGCAAGAGCTACACCTTCAGCGGCGTCGCAGATGACAGTGTGGTGGTCAACGTTGGCGGCAAAGACATTGCCAGCGGGCTATGGGCGACCAACAGCGGCAAATTCAGCGGCTCGTTTACGCCAACGGTCAGCGGTTACTACAGCCTCGAGATCTACCAAGCCAACCAAGCGGGGCCTGGCAGCTTTGACGTCAATCTGTCGATCAACGGCGGGGCGATTCAGAACTTGAGCACCAGCACCGTGCCGCTGTACACCGGCCTCACTGATTTGACCAACGCCGGTGTGACCGTGTCCGACCTGCATGGCAGCAACGGTGACGGTTATTACGTGGGCTACAAGCTTAACGAAGCCCAGGAAAACGGCACTGTGAAGCTGTCCAAGGTAACCACCGCGCTGACTGATACCGACGGTTCGGAAACCCTGAGCGTGAAGATCAGCGGCGTACCGGCAGGCTCGGTCCTCACCGACGCGTCCGGGCACACCTTCACTGCGACCAAAGGCGTGGGCGAAGTGAACGTCACGGGCTGGGACCTGAACACCCTGTCCATCAAGCCACCGACCTATTACAGCGGCCAGTTCAACCTGACCGTGACGTCGACCTCCACCGAAAGCCTCGGCGGTTCGGCGTCTACCACCGCGCAATTGCCAGTCACCGTGTACCCGGCAACCTACAACTCGGTGACGGGTACTTCAGGCAGCGACAACATTGTCGGCACCGACGGCAATGACATCGTCGTGGCCGATATCGGCGGCCTGAACGTGGTGCAGGGCAAGAACTACAACATCGCGTTCATGGTGGACAGTTCCGGCAGTATGAGCACCGCTTCGGTCAACGCGGCCAAAGCTTCGCTGACGTCGGTGTTCAACTCGCTCAAAGACAGCCTCGGCGCGAACACCTCGGGCACCGTGAACATCTTCCTGGCGGACTTCGATACCCAGGTGAACAAGTCGGTTGCGATCAATCTTAACGATCCAAATGCACTGACGTTGCTCAAGTCTGTGCTGGATTCGATGGTGTCGGGTGGCGGTACCAACTATGAAGACGTGTTCAAGGCCACTGCGAACTTCTTCCAGAGTAACCTGGCAACCAGTAACACAAGTGCCACGAACCTGACGTACTTCATCACCGATGGTCAGCCAACCTACTACCAAAGCGGCGAGCAGACGAACCCGGTGGTGGTTGATTTCTATAGCAGCAACACCACCGATGGTCGCTTGGACGATTACATCAACACCAACAACTATGTGCTGGGCAACACCTTCAACATCAACGTCAATGGCACTAACCTGCAGTTGATCGACAGTCGTGGCCAGGTCCACCAGTGGGTGCAATACCGCGGTGGCAGTTGGTACGATAACGGCGTTATCGGCACCGTGCATGCCCAGGGCGACGGGACGTTTGAAGTCTCGTACCTCAACGGCAGCGGCAGCAGCACCGACTCGTCAACCACCAGCAATGCCAACAGCGGTTTTGCACTGCTCAAAGGCTTGTCGGCGGTTGAAGCCATCGGTATCAACGGCGACGTCAGCCTCAACGACCTCAAGCCTTACGACACCGATGGCAAGCCGCAAAGCAACATCGATCCGAAGGACCTGGCCAACGCGATCCTCGGCCACACCGAAGCCACGCTGCCAGGCGCCGACACCATCAGCGGTGGCGACGGCAACGACATCCTCTTCGGCGACCTGGTGAGCTTCAGCGGGATTACCGGTGAGGGCTACAACGCACTGCAGGCCTTTGTGGCACAGAAAACCGGTGTGGCTGTCTCGGCGGTGACCACCTCGAACGTGCACCAGTACGTCACCGAGCACTACGCGGACTTCGACGTCTCCGGCGCCAAGGACGGCAACGACACGCTGTTGGGCGGCGCAGGTGATGACATCCTGTTCGGCCAGGGCGGCAACGACCTGCTGGACGGCGGCAAAGGCAATGACATCCTGTTGGGTGGCACCGGTAACGACACCCTGATCGGTGGGCCGGGCAACGACATCCTGATCGGCGGCTCGGGTGCCGACACCTTCGTCTGGAAGGCGGGCGACTTCGGCAACGACGTGATCAAGGACTTCAAGGCCTCGGAAGGTGACCGGATCGATCTCAAGGATCTGTTGAAAGGTGAGACGGACAGCACCATCGACAACTACCTCAAGATCACCACGGTAGAAGGTGTGTCGACCCTGCAAATCAGCAGTGAAGGCAAGCTCAACGCCGCTGGCGGCCTGGCCAATGCCGATGTGACCATCAAGCTGGAAGGCAACGATTGGTCGCACACCAGCATCAACTCGCTGATCACAGGCGCCGACCCGACCATCAAGATCGACCACACTTCCTAAGCTGTGATTTATCGGCCGCCCGCAAGGGCGGTCGATTTGCTTGGGCGATACGTCGCTGGCCCTGGCGGCCGGTTGCATCGCATACTCGCGACCATAAACACAGCATTGACCTATGCTGGTGAACGCGTGTGGCTCATTTTCGAGGGATTCTTATGTTTTACGTGCAACGTGATGCACAGGGAGTGCTGAGTCGCGTGGAGGCCGCCGCCTTTGCCGATTCGACCGAAACCCTGCCGGCCGATCACCATGAGATCCAGGCCTGGTACGCCAACGAAGTGGTGGAAACCAGCCTGGCCCAGCTCAAACAAAGTGACATGGAGATGATCCGGGTACTGGACGACTTGATTCAGGTACTGACCCGCAAGGGCGTGATCAGCGTCACCGACCTGCCCCCGGCGGCCCAGGCCAAGCTGATGGACCGTAACCATGCACGGGAAGCGCTGGGTGGGTTGAGCCATCTGATCAATGATGAAGAGACTGGGTTGATCTGATTTCTTAAAGTCGAACCGGATCGAAATGTGGGAGCTGGCTTGCCTGCGATAGCATCACCTCGGTTTGCCTGATACACCGAAGTGATGCTATCGCAGGCAAGCCAGCTCCCACACAAGCCCGCACACACATTGGATTTGCATCACTTCCAGGGCGCAGGCTCACCAATCAACTGCCCCTGTACACCGAAAATCCCCATCTCGCGAATCACCTTCAATTCACCTTCGGTCTCCACGCGCTCGGCAATCAACGGCAAGTCGATGCTGTGGGCCGCGCGCTGGATCGCTTCGATAAACAGGCGTTTGTCGCTTTCCTGGTCGATGGCGCGGATGTAGCTGCCGTCGATCTTCAGGTACGCCAGGCCCAGGCGTGCCAGGTTGCCGATCATGCTGAAGCGCCCACCAAAACGCTGCAGACTGAGGGAGAAGCCCAACTCGCGCAGGCGCTGGGTCAACTGCTCCAGCAGAGCCTGCTCGGGTAATTGTTCTTCGCCGATCTCCAGGGTCAAGCGCGGGCCGAGGTTGCTGTGCTGGCGCAGCAACTCGACAATCCGGTTCAACGCCTGGGCGTCCTGCAAGGTGGCCGCCGAGAGGTTCAGCGCCAGGCTGTGCGTATGGCTGGCCATCTGCTTGAGCACGTGTTCGAGCATCAGTCGGTCCAGGCGTGCAGTCCAGCCGAAACGCTCAAGCCACGGCAGGAAACGCCCGGCCGGGATGGTGTGGCCGTCGTCATCCTGCAAACGCGACAGCACTTTGTAGTGCAGCACCAATTGCGGGTCCTGGCTGGCGACAACCGGCTGGAAGTACAGCTCAAAACGCTGGTGGGTAAGGGCCTGGTCCAACAGCGTGTGCCAGGCATGGTGATCGTCACCGACACTGGCGGCGGCGCTGTGGTCCAGGCACACCCAACTGCTGTCGCCCTGCCCTTCGGCCTGGGCCAGAGCCTGGTCAGCCAGGGTCAGCAATGCCTGGGGCGAATCACCGTGGTTGAATGGCGCAAGGCCAATGTAGGCCACCGGCGTGACGTCACTGGCACTGGTGGCCTGCAGGCTGAGCAGGGTGCTTTCAAGGTTTTGTGCCAATTGCAGCGCTTCTTCACGCACCAGCCCGGGCGCCAGCACCGCGAACTCACCACCACGAATACGGGTGACGAGGTTGTGGGTTTCCGGGTAAGGCTCACACTGGCGCAACAATTGTTCGCCAACCGCTTGCAGCAACTGGTCGGTGCGCTGGCCACCCAGGCGTTGGTTAAGGCCGGCCAGGTCCTTGACTCGTAGCAGCAGCAGGTAACCGGAATTGGTGTCTTCCGGGTTACTGACGCGGGCGTTGAGCTGCATCTCGAAATAACGCCGGTTGGCGAGGCCGGTCAGGTTGTCTTGATAGGATTCAATGCGCAATTTTTCACTGCGCTCGGCCTGCTCCTGGAACAGCGCCTTGAGTTTCTCGACCATCTGGTTCATGGCCTGCACTACGCGCCGCAGTTCCGGCGTGCGGGGCAGATCCGGCAGGCTGAGAAACTCACGGCGGGCGATGGCGTGGGACTGCTTGACCATGTAGTCCAACGGCTTCAACTGCCGACGAAGCAGCAATGCACCGAGCACCGCACTCACCGCGCCGCACAGCAGCAACCAGCCCAGGCTGCCCAGGGCGCTTTGCCAGAGCTTGGCCAGGGCGAACATCGGGTGGCTGACCACCTCCACGCGCGCCGCCTGCTCCCAGCCGCGGTTGACCAGTGCATCGCCGCCGGCCGGTTCAAGGCCGATCAGCTTGACGAACCAGTTGGGCACGCCGTTGTTGTCCGGGATGCCGCTGCGTTCGACGATGGTTTTGTCGGTGGCTAAATCCACCACGCGGATGCTGGCGTAATAGCCACTGTCGAAAATCGAGCTGACCAGCAACTCCACCATCGCCGGGTCGTCGATATTGGGCGTCAGCGACAATGCCAGCGCAGTAGCCGCGTCCTGTGCATGGGAGCGCAATTGGTTGACGTATTGGGTGCGCGAGCTTTCCAGGCTGACCATGAAGCTGCCGCTGAAGGCGACCACCAGGAACAGACAGATTGCGATCAATAGTTGTTTGAACAGTGACATCCGATCAGTTACTCCTAGTTGGCAGGCTCGGCCGGGAAGCCTTCCGCACGCATTTTTTTCAACACATCCTGCCAACGCGACAAGCGTTTGGTATCACCGACTTTCTTGTTGCCCTTGGCGCCGGGCAGGTACAAGCCCTCGGCGTTGAATGAGTACACCGGCACCAGGTCGGTACGGCGGGTGGCCGGCAGGATCTCATCCATCAGGCTGTCGAGCACCAGCGGGATGGCATCGGGCGTCGGGTAATACGTCAGCACCATGTGCGCGCGATTCTGACGCAAAGCCTTAACGTAAGTAATGCGCAATTTGTCGCTGGAGACGCCCAGGTGGCGCAGGCTGAAATACTTGGCGATTGCGTAGTCCTCGCAATCTCCTGCACCCTTCCACAGCGCTTCGATGGGGGTTTCCCAATAGTCGACCACGTGCCAGAGGTCGATGTCTTCTACGTAGCTCATTTGCTTGTTGAAGAACAGGTTGACGACCTTGAGCTGCTCCTGTTCATCGACCTTCTTTTCAGTCGCCAACAGGCGCTGCCAAGCGTCGATGCGCTGTTGGCCCTCGCCGAGCGGCCCGTACAGAGCCGTGGCTTTGCGGCTGATCTGCGAGAAATCCCAATCGGCATGCAGCCCGCCGGGCATCAGGCCAGCGAGCAAAGTCGCTGAAAGTAGCCAGCCGACTATTCGAGAGGGAATAAAACTTACCGCCAAGGCGTTCAGTCCGTGAAGGGAGACGGAATTTCAGGGATGGTGAAGCTTCGATCAACAAAAAACAATGGCACAGTGCAATCATTCATGAGGGGTTCGAGTTTATAAACACCGCTTGTGGGACTCACAAAGTTCCGCCTGTAAGCCCTTACAAACTGAAACTTTGGCTGTTTGACAAGCGCGCGACCCATCTCTAGTGTGCTTTGGATCCAATTAAACACACTCCATTCAAGAAGGGAGGATAGCGTAACCGTGACGCAGAAGCCGAACCCATTAAGCAGCATCAAAATCAGCGGGCCTATTCCCGCCCATCTTGCACGCGCCGTTATTGAAGAAACGTTGCGCAATGCCATTCTCGACGGCAGGTTGCCCTGTGGTACCGCGATGCGCCAGCAAGAATTGGCCAGCCTGTTCGGCGTCAGCCGCATGCCCGTGCGCGAAGCCTTGCGCCAGCTGGAAGCCCAGTCCTTGCTCCATGTGGTAACCCACAAAGGTGCTGTGGTTGCGCCGTTGATCCAAGACAATTCGGCCGAGACCTATGCCCTGCGCATGTTGCTGGAATCCGAAGCGCTGCGCCTGTCAATTCCGTTGCTCACCGACGCAGACATTGCCGAGGCTGAAGCCTGCATCAATGCGTTGGAACAAGAGCGTGACTATGCCGAGATTGGCCGGCTCAATCGTCTGTTCCACATGGCGTTGTATGGCAAGGCGCCCAACCAGCGGTTGCTCAATCTGGTTGCGCACGGCTTGAATGAGGAGGAACGCTTTCTGCGCTTCAACCTCGAAGCGATGGGCCTGGGCGAGACATCCCAGGAAGATCACCGTGAATTGCTGAACCTGGTGGTGCACAAGAAAGTCGACGAAAGCATCCTGACGCTACGCAATCACCTGATGCGCGGCATGGAAGTGATCAATACCTACCTCGATAGCCTTGAGGCCACCGCAAAAAAAACTTCACAGTAAGGGTTTACACCGCCCTTTCTTGCCACGTGAACGCTATGGGGTATCTATCCTCTCAGGAAGTGCCCCATGTTTATGCGCCACGCTGAGATTAACATTCAAATAAGCCCACGCTTGTTAAAGAAACTTCTCACACACTTGCACACTACTTGATCACGACTAGTGTCTTCCCGAAAAAACATTTAATACTTTCATCAGTTTATCCAAACGTTTAATCGGATTATTATCTTTCACCCATAAAAGAACACTTCATTCGGCAGTGCCAACCTATGTCAGGTTAGCGCTGTACGCGTGGCTTGCCTAAACGCCGGCCATCCGCTTTTCATTACAAAACCCCATTACTGTTTCCAGAGCAGTCGCAACAACTTATAGGCGTCAACCATGCATCAACATTTGCTTGAACAAAAAAAACTACAGCTATGCAGCCATCCGTTATTTGCAGAAATAACTTCACTTAACAAGTTACAAATTTTTATGGAGCAGCATGTATTTGCTGTTTGGGACTTCATGAGCTTGGCTAAACGCCTGCAGCAGGATCTGACATGCATGCAATTGCCGTGGCTGCCACCCGTTGACCCGCAGAGCGCACGGCTGATCAATGAGATAGTGCTTGGCGAAGAGTCAGACGAACATCCAACGCGTGGCCACTGCAGCCACTTCGAGCTATATCTGGAGGCGATGACCGAGACCGGCGCAGATACCTCAGCCATCCAACGCTTCATTGAACTGCAGCGCCAAGGCGTCCAGGCAGATGCTGCGATGCAAAGGGTCAATGTACGCCCTGGCGTAACGCGCTTCGTCAGCAGCACCTTGCAGATCGCGCTGAACGCGCCCGCCCACTGTGTGGCAGCGACGTTCCTGCACGGCCGCGAGAGCGTCATCCCATCGATGTTCGAACGTATTCTGCAGGGCGACGCCTTCATGGCGCGTCAGGCACCGTTGTTCTGTCACTACCTCAGCCGTCACATCGAACTGGACACCGAGGATCATGGCCCAGGCGCAGAGCAGTTACTCCAGCGCTTGATCGGTGCCGACCCCAAGCGCCAACGCGAGGCGGATGAAACCGCCATCAGCGCCATAGAAAACCGCCTCGGTTTCTGGGACGACGTGCATGCCTCCCTACACGAGGTGCGACCATGAACACCGCAGACTACCGCTCGTTTGCCGAAGATTGGGAACGTCGCGCCACCATCCGCACGCGCCCCCGGCGCCTGCTGGAAAACGACGATCGCTTGATCTTTCCGCTCTGCCGCCAACCCTTGGTGCTAAACGCAACTTTTGTCGAGCATTGCCCGCAGTGGCGCGACTTCGTGTTGACGCAAAGTTTCTACAAATTCATTAATGACGTGGTGATCTTCGAAACCGAGATCGTCGACAAGACCGCCCGCAGCATTGCCAAGAATCGCTTCACACTGCCCTTCCCCCTTGCCTGTCGCATTGATGCGATGACGGTCGTGGTCGATGAGGATTACCACGCGCTGGTCGCGTTGGACTTCCTGCAACAGACCATTGAACTGACCGGCATACAACCGCTCGAGCTGCCCACGCAAATCGAACTGAGCCGGGCCTTGCCGGCCGCCCAGGCGCTTGCCCCGCAACACCTGCACGACGCTGTAGCGTTGATTGGCGTGGCCATCGCCGAGAACACCGTCACCCACGATGTAGCGGCGTTTGCCAAGGACGATAGCGTCAAACCTTCGATTCGCGGCTTGATGGCCGACCACTTGTTTGACGAGGGGCGTCACGCCCAGTTCTGGACGCAGCTGGTGCGTCTCTACTGGCAGGCGGCTAGCCCGGCAGACCGCGACAGCATCGCCGCAGTCCTGCCGACCTTCTTGACCCACTACCTGACCAACACGCTGCACAAAGGCTTCGACCTTCAGCTTGTCGAGCACCTGGACGTAGGCACCGACATCCGCCAGGCACTACGCGACGAAGTCACGGCCCTGCACTTTCCCATCACCCGCCAGCACCCGCTGCTCGGCAATATCATGGGGTTCCTGCATAACAGCGGCGTGCTGCACACGCCAAGCGTCGCCCGCGCGTTGAGCGACTACCTGCCCGAGTCGGGGAGGCAGACATGCGACGTCTGAGTATCGGATGGGCCGGCACCAGCCACGCCCTGATTGCGCTGAAGCAAGTGCTCGAAGAATACGGACACGCCAGCGTGACACAAGCCTTCGACCTGTTTATCGAGGACGGCACTCAAGCGCCGCTCGCATACTGTGCCGCAACCCGATGGTTAAGCCTGCGGTTGGGTATAGGCCCGGTGTACGAAGGCGGCCTGCCCTCACTGCAGTTACGCTGCTATGACCGTGACCAACGCGTGCTGGCTGTACATAACGTTGCCGAGGAGCCCAGCGGCAACGGCCAGCGATTGCGCCGGCAGGCGACAAGCTCACTCGTGGAGTGGGCCACCTCGCTGGTCAGCGGCTTCTCGAGGGATGCGGGCTTTTTTGCCGCCAGCAGCACCATTAGCCTCTGGCCTGAGCAAAGCTTGCACGGACTGGACGCCCTTGCGTTTATGCACCGGTTCAATCGCACCGACCAGCCAGCATTGTTGCTGGCTGCCCAGGTGCCGATGATCGAGCGATTGCAGGCCGGTCTGCACGCCTTCGCCGAGCGCCCGGCGCTGAACATCGCGGGTAGCGTGCTGACCTACCGCCAATTGCAGCTTCGCGCCTTGTCGATCCAGCAACGCCTGCACCCTCTACTGGAAGGCGTTGAGACGCCGGTGGTTGGCGTGTGCCTGGAAAAGTCCGTCGAGTTGTATGCCAGTATTCTCGCAGTACTCGGTTGCGGCGCGGTGTATCTGCCACTGGCTCCGGATCATCCGCCGCAACGCCAGCAGGCCATGCTGGAACACAGCGGCGCCAAGGTATTGCTGGATGACGGCCGACACCCTTTGCGCGAGCAGTTCACGACACTGAGTGTCGGCAATATTGACTCCAACCACGCCGACATCACGCAGCCATTGATACAACGCCGCCCCGACATCGACGCTCCGTGCATGGTGCTGTTCACCTCGGGCACCACCGGCCAGCCCAAAGGCGTACTACTGAGCCAGGGCAATCTTGCGCATTTCACCAGCTGGACCGGCGCCAGCGTGGCGTTGGATGAACACAGCCGTGTCCTGCAGTTTTCGCCACTGAGTTTCGACTCATCACTGATCGATATCTTCCCGGCCCTGATCGCCGGTGCCGAGTTAATCGTCCCAAGCGAAGAGCAGCGGCGCGACCCTCAGCAACTGGTCGAGTTGATTCGCCAACTGCGCATCAGCCATGGTTTTTTGCCGCCGGCGCTACTGAGCATCCTGCCGTTGGATCAGCCCCTGGGCCTGACCCATCTGTTGACCGGCGGCGATGCCTGCGAGCCCTATGTGATCGAACGGCTGGCGGGCCAGTGCCAGTTGCACAACCTCTACGGCCCTACCGAGACCACGGTGCTGGTCAGCCACCGGACGTTGCGCCCCGGTGACAGCAATCGCAATGTGGGGCGCCCCATTGCCAACAGCCAGGTGCTGATCCTCGATGACGCGCTGCAACCGGTGGATGAGCAGGTCATGGGCGACCTTTACATCACAGGCCCTGGCGTAGGGCTGGGGTATGTGACCACGCCGCCGCCCGAGGGCAACCCGTTCGTTGAGCTTACGTTGCCGGGCGGCCAAGCGCTGAGGGCCTACCGCAGCGGTGACCGGGCCAAATGGACGGCGGACGGTATAGAGCTGGGCGGACGACGGGACGATCAGGTGAAGATCCGGGGCTTTCGCGTCGAACCCCAGGAGATCGAACAGTGCCTGCGCAGCAGTCGGCTATTTCGCCAAGTGGCGGTGGTGATCGACCTTGACCGACGGATTTTAGCTTTTGCCGCCCAGCCCGAGGCCGACGCAACGGTGACGGATCTGAAGCAGCATGCAGAGCAGTGGTTGCCGGCTTACATGCAACCCGAGCGCTGGACAGAGCTGCCGGGCATGCCCTGCACCGGCAATGGCAAAATTGACCGCCAGGCGTTGCTGACGGTGCTCGGGCACGCGACGCCGCGCACCGCCCGCGCCTCGGCGCAAACGCCGCTGCAAACGCAACTGGTGACCCTGTGGAGCGAGTTGTTGGGCGTACCTGGCGTTGATCTTTGCATTGATGAGAGTTTTTTCAATCTGGGCGGCCATTCCATCTTGCTGTCGACCTTGCTGCTGCGATTGCGCGAACAGTTTGGCCGCAGCCTTTCTTTGAACCGTTTTTTTGAAGCACCGACGATTCGTTCGCTTGCCTTGCTGATGGAAGACGCCGCACCGTCTTACACACCGTCATGCCAGATGGAAAAGGACGCATGCCAGGCGCTGAATGTAGAAATCCTGCCAGAGAGGTCCGCTGGGGATCCGCGCAAGGTGATCGTCACGGGTGCAAACAGCTTCGTGGGTGTGCATCTGGTCGAAGCGTTGTTGGCGGGTGGAGCACGGGAGGTGGCATGCCTGGTGCGTGAACGCCCGGGGCACTCGGCGCCAGCGCGGTTTGCACAGGCACTGCGCGAGTACCACCTGGAGCATCTGGACCTGAGCCGTGTGCAGGTTTATGCCGCTGACATGAGCCAGCCTCGTCTGGGCCTGGCCTGCGATGTCTATGACCACCTCGCCCGTAACCATGGTGTGTTGGTGCACAACGCAGCCAGGGTCAACCATGTGCTGGACTATGCCTCACTCGCCCGGGATAACGTCGAACCCGTGCTTGAGTGCCTGCGCCTGTGTGAAACCCACAGCAAGAAAGTCTTCAACTTCATCTCGACGCTGTCAGCCTGCAGCAGCATCGACGCTCAGGGTCACATCCTCGAAGCACCGGCCGTGGCCACGTTGCCGCTCTACCTCAAGAATGGCTACAACCTTTCCAAGTGGGTTGCCGAGCGGCTGCTGGGGCGTGCGGTCGAACAAGGTGCCTGGGTGAATATTCATCGACCGGGGAATATTGCGTTCAACAGCCACAACGGTGTTTGCCAGCCGCAAAACAACCGCCTGATGCTGATGCTCAAGGGGTCGCTGCAGTTGGGCCTCGCGCCCAGCCTGGAAGTGAATTTTGACTTGATGCCGGTGGACTTTCTCGCACGTTTCGTCGCGTTTCACTGCGGTCAATTCGCGGCACGGCGAAACGTCTTCAACCTGCATAACCCGCAGCCTTTGAGCTGGGACCATTACCTGGATGCGTTCAGCCAGGCCGGCCATCTTTTCGAACGGGTGAGCGTCGCGCAGTGGCAAAAGATGCTGCCAACGGTGGGGCCTGATAACGCGCTGTTTGGCGTACTGGGTTTTTACCTGGATGACCTCGCGGAAGATATCAGCGACGTCTCGATGATTTGTCACGACAACGCACGCCAGGGTGTGGCAGCGATGGGCGAACAGTACCCGCGAAAGGACCCTGCGCTGTTGCGCAAAGGCTGCGACCACCTCAAGGCCATTGGCTTTCTTTGACAGGACTCCTTATGGAACCGCTGCAACCCGATACATTGATCCGTAACCCGAATGGCGCGCCGCTGATAGCGTGTGTTGACGTCGCGTGCGATGCCGCAAGCCTGTGGAGTGTGGTGGGAAATTTTGCAGGCTTTGATGCCTTCATTCCTGCCCTGTCGCACATCGAAATGACGGGAACCGGCGTAGGCGCATTACGCACCAAATTTTTCCATGATGGGCATCGCGTCGTTGAGCAACTCAACAGCCGTGACGACGAAGCGATGTGCATGACGTGGACCACCCTCTACAACACCTTGGGGGTCGCGCGGCTATGGGCCGCCATGCGTGTGGAAGCACTTGGCGCCAAACACGCCAGGGCGACCTGGACGCTGATTGGCGAACCGGTTGATACACCGCAGGCGGCGTTCGAGCAGTTTGCGCAGGCTTTTGCCGACAGCGCCTTGGAGAATGTGCGCCGGATGTTCGACTGATCAGCAGGAGCGAGAGGCCTCGCTCCTGCCAAGTCGGGTCAGATCTTGAAGCTGTCGACCAGTTGCTTCAATCGACTGGCCTGCTGCGACAACGCATCGCAGTCCTTGAGCGTTTCGTTGAGGTTGACGACACCTTGCTGGTTCAACAGATTGATCTGGTTGATATCAACGTTGAGGGTTTCAACCACTGCGGTCTGCTCTTCGGTAGCCGCCGCAACCGATTGGTTCATGCCATCGATCTCGACGATTCGCTGCGTCACGCTGACCAGGCGCTCACCCGCCTGGTTGGCCACTTCAACGCTTTCTTCGCTGGAGACCTGGCTGGCGTTCATAGTAGTCACGGCTTCACGCGAGCCCACTTGCAGCGAAGTGATCATCTTGTGGATCTCTTCGGCCGATTCCTGGGTACGGTGCGCCAGGTTGCGCACTTCATCGGCAACCACGGCAAATCCGCGCCCGGCTTCACCGGCACGCGCAGCCTCGATCGCCGCGTTGAGCGCCAGCAAGTTGGTTTGCTGAGAGATGCCTTTGATCACATCCAGGATGTGCCCAATGTTATCGGTGCTGGCGTTGAGGGTTTCGATCTGCGTACAGGACAAGCTGATCTTTTGCGACAGTTCCGACATGGCCAGGATGGTTTGCTCCACCACCTTGCGCCCGTCATCTGCTTGCTCGCTGGCACCGCTGGCATGTTGCGATGCATCGGCTGCGTTGCGGGCGATTTCCTGGGTGGCGGCGCCCAGCTCGTTGATGGCGGCTGCCACGCTGTTGGTGCGCGCGCTTTGCTCGTCCGAGCCGATGATCGAAGCGTTGGAGGACGCCATGACGCGCTGTGACAGGTCGTGCACCTGACGCGTAGCCGAAGACACTTCGGAAATCGAGGCATGGATGCGCTCGACGAACTGGTTGAACGCACTGCCCACTTCGCCGAACTCATCTTTGCTGGTCACGTCCAGGCGGCGGGTCAAATCGCCTTCGCCCTGGGCGATGTCCTGCATGGCCACGCCCATAGTGGTCAGCGGGCGCAACAGCACTTGAATCAGCAGGCTGAGCAGTACGGCGATGGCCACTACGGCGATCAACATGGCGATCAGTGCCGATGTACGGAATTTACTGAGTGGTGCGTAGGCTTTGTCTTTGTCGATCGACAGGCCGATGTACCAATCCGCGCCCGGCAAACCGCTGATCGGGGTAAATGACAGAATACGGTCCTGGCCGTTGAGCACAACGTCCTGGCTGACCTTCTCGATACGCAGGCTGGTGCCCGGGTAGATGTCCTTGAGGTTCTTCATCACCTGGTCCTGGTCAGGACTGACGATGACCTGGCCATCGGCGCTGACCAGGAACGCATGGCCAATACCCCCGAAGTCCACCGAATTGATGATCTTCACCAGGGTTTGCAGACTCAGGTCACCGCCGACTACGCCGAGCAGTTCGCCGTTCTTTTTGACCGGCAGGGCGATGGTCACGATTTGCCCGCCAACCGCCGCCATATAAGGCGGAGTGAGCATGGTTTTATCGGCCGCGACCGCCTGCTTGTACCAAGGGCGCTGACGAGGGTCGTAATCGTCGGGCATCTTGGCGTCAGGGCGCTGCGTAAATACGCCGTTGGTTTGGCCGACATAGGTGAACTGGAAGTTCGAGGTGAGCGCGGGCTGGTCGACCAGCCCTGGCAGCTCAGCACCGCTGCCCTGGTGAGCAACGTTTTGCGCCAGGTTTTCGAGGACCAGGATGCGGCCACTGAGCCAGTTCTGCACGCTGCTGGCCGTGAGTTCGCCCGATTGTTGAATGGACGACTCAAGGTTTTGTTTGATGGTGCTGCGCTGCAGGTAATCGTTGTAGAGGGTAAATAGCGCGAAGGCCAGAACCACGACGCCTGACGCGGCCAGTAGAATTTTATGACTGAACTTGAGATTCATTTCATCGACTTCTTTTGCCAAAGGGGGGTGAGCGTGCCGAGTGGAACATTCCATGTAACGGGATAGGCGGACTCTTCGGCCGCTCTATTTCGGTGCACGCATGGCTCGTCAGGCTTTCGGCCACTTCAGGAGAAATCTTAGAGATTTGTGAGAAGCATCCTGATTTTGAGTAGGAAACCGACCAGCGGTAGACGCTCAGGGTTCGGCGCTGCAAATTTTTTCTGCCCTCGCGACAATGCGACTAATTGTCATTTGTGGCGCTTGGCCAGGCCTGTGTGAATGCCCTCTACTGACTACATTGCGTGCGAAAGGGTTGTACACACGCTTTACAGCACCCACCACAACTGGCTCAACACTTGTCTGCGCAGTCGCTTGGGCAATGGCGGCGATTCCTGGGGCGCATGCGGCACTGGAGCTTAGGCCGACGACGGGCACTGAAGGTGTTGTCGAGTGTGGTGTTGATGGGGTCCGCGGCGTGGATAAGCCGGGGCATGACCGGCTGGCAGCGCTGGACCTCCGATTTCGCAACCGCCACCGGCGAGCGGCGCAGCGAGCAATTTCCGGACGGCACACGCCTGCAACTCAACTCCGACAGTACGGTGAACCTCACCTTCAATCCGCAACAGCGCCTGATCACATTGGTGCGCGGGGAAATCCTGGTGACCTGCGGTTCGCCATCGTCAGCACCTTTGCTGGTACACACTCGCCACGGCTTGCTCGAAGGCATCGATGGGCGTTTTACCGTGCGCCAAGACAGCAAGGCGTGGTCAGCGGCAATGTGGCCATCCATTCACCGCAGACGGCCGATGGGCTGATTGTGACGCGAGACATGCGCCTGGCTGACTTGGTGTCGGAAGTGGAGCGCTCCCGTCAGGGTTACCTGGGCTGTGCGGCGGATATCGGCGACTTGCGGCTATCAGGGGTTTTCCGCTTGGACGACACCGACAAGTTGCTGGCGATCGTTGCGCAAACACTGCCAGTTCAAGTGCGCTATCGCACACGTTGGTGGGTGAGCCTGGAACGCCTGGCCTGACTTTTTCAGTTTTTGTTGGCGGCTTTTTCCGTGAGTACGGCTTAGACAGTAAGCCTCTTTATCTGCCTTGACCGGCCTCTACGGACCTTGATCATGACTGTGCGCTTTCTCAACGACTCACCAGACTCCTCCTACCATACGTTGTTTGACGCTTCAGGAGGATACGACTTGGGCAAGGTGGGCTTGAAGGGTGTGGATGTAAGGCTCAATGCCAACAACCTGACCAATGAGAGCTATGTGGCGTCCTGTGCCAGCCTGAACTTTTGCTATCTGGGTGAAGAGCGTAATGTCAGTGCGACGGTCAGCTATCAGTTCTGATCCGTTAAAGCTTCTAACAAGCCGGCGCCTGATTCCTGGTGCCGGCTTTTTTGTGGGTGTCGTCAGGTTGCCTTTGTCCGGCCCAGACGTATATGTGGGCGATCTGCAGCCGGGGCATTATCATCCCCCCTAAACGACAAAACCCCTGTCTGCGTTAGCAGACAGGGGTTTTGGAATTTAATCTTGACGATGACCTACTCTCACATGGGGAAACCCCACACTACCATCGGCGATGCATCGTTTCACTGCTGAGTTCGGGATGGGATCAGGTGGTTCCAATGCTCTATGGTCGTCAAGAAATTCTGTGTACCAGTCCGTTGCGCTTGCAACGTGCCGGTGAAATTCATGGACTTCTACATAAACAAAACCCCTGATTGCGTTAGCAATCAGGGGTTTCGGAATTTAATCTTGACGATGACCTACTCTCACATGGGGAAACCCCACACTACCATCGGCGATGCATCGTTTCACTACTGAGTTCGGGATGGGATCAGGTGGTTCCAATGCTCTATGGTCGTCAAGAAATTCGGGTACTGAGTCGTAGCCAGTTGGCTTCGCTTCAGCAAATTGGGTATGTGACAGCTTTCGGTGTTTTGTGAGCGTCGAACTTTCGGTTCATTGCGTCTTCACACACCGCAATCTGATGCTCTTTCGAGTAGTCAAATTGCTTGGGTGTTATATGGTCAAGCCTCACGGGCAATTAGTATTGGTTAGCTCAACGCCTCACAGCGCTTACACACCCAACCTATCAACGTCGTAGTCTTCGACGGCCCTTCAGGGAACTCAAGGTTCCAGTGAGATCTCATCTTGAGGCTAGTTTCCCGCTTAGATGCTTTCAGCGGTTATCTATTCCGAACATAGCTACCCGGCAATGCCACTGGCGTGACAACCGGAACACCAGAGGTTCGTCCACTCCGGTCCTCTCGTACTAGGAGCAGCCCCTCTCAAATCTCAAACGTCCACGGCAGATAGGGACCGAACTGTCTCACGACGTTCTAAACCCAGCTCGCGTACCACTTTAAATGGCGAACAGCCATACCCTTGGGACCGGCTTCAGCCCCAGGATGTGATGAGCCGACATCGAGGTGCCAAACACCGCCGTCGATATGAACTCTTGGGCGGTATCAGCCTGTTATCCCCGGAGTACCTTTTATCCGTTGAGCGATGGCCCTTCCATACAGAACCACCGGATCACTAAGACCTACTTTCGTACCTGCTCGACGTGTCTGTCTCGCAGTCAAGCGCGCTTTTGCCTTTATACTCTACGACCGATTTCCGACCGGTCTGAGCGCACCTTCGTACTCCTCCGTTACTCTTTAGGAGGAGACCGCCCCAGTCAAACTACCCACCATACACTGTCCTCGATCCGGATAACGGACCTGAGTTAGAACCTCAAAGTTGCCAGGGTGGTATTTCAAGGTTGGCTCCACGCAGACTGGCGTCCACGCTTCAAAGCCTCCCACCTATCCTACACAAGCAAATTCAAAGTCCAGTGCAAAGCTATAGTAAAGGTTCACGGGGTCTTTCCGTCTAGCCGCGGATACACTGCATCTTCACAGCGATTTCAATTTCACTGAGTCTCGGGTGGAGACAGCGCCGCCATCGTTACGCCATTCGTGCAGGTCGGAACTTACCCGACAAGGAATTTCGCTACCTTAGGACCGTTATAGTTACGGCCGCCGTTTACCGGGGCTTCGATCAAGAGCTTCGCGTTAGCTAACCCCATCAATTAACCTTCCGGCACCGGGCAGGCGTCACACCCTATACGTCCACTTTCGTGTTTGCAGAGTGCTGTGTTTTTAATAAACAGTCGCAGCGGCCTGGTATCTTCGACCGGCATGAGCTTACGGAGCAAGTCCTTCACCCTCACCGGCGCACCTTCTCCCGAAGTTACGGTGCCATTTTGCCTAGTTCCTTCACCCGAGTTCTCTCAAGCGCCTTGGTATTCTCTACCCAACCACCTGTGTCGGTTTGGGGTACGGTTCCTGGTTACCTGAAGCTTAGAAGCTTTTCTTGGAAGCATGGCATCAACCACTTCGCTAACTAAAAGTTAGCTCGTCATCAGCTCTCGGCCTTAAGATCCCGGATTTACCTAAGATCTCAGCCTACCACCTTAAACTTGGACAACCAACGCCAAGCTGGCCTAGCCTTCTCCGTCCCTCCATCGCAATAACCAGAAGTACAGGAATATTAACCTGTTTTCCATCGACTACGCTTTTCAGCCTCGCCTTAGGGACCGACTAACCCTGCGTCGATTAACGTTGCGCAGGAAACCTTGGTCTTTCGGCGTGGGTGTTTTTCACACCCATTGTCGTTACTCATGTCAGCATTCGCACTTCTGATACCTCCAGCAAGCTTCTCAACTCACCTTCACAGGCTTACAGAACGCTCCTCTACCGCATCACTTACGTGATACCCGTAGCTTCGGTGTATGGTTTGAGCCCCGTTACATCTTCCGCGCAGGCCGACTCGACTAGTGAGCTATTACGCTTTCTTTAAAGGGTGGCTGCTTCTAAGCCAACCTCCTAGCTGTCTAAGCCTTCCCACATCGTTTCCCACTTAACCATAACTTTGGGACCTTAGCTGACGGTCTGGGTTGTTTCCCTTTTCACGACGGACGTTAGCACCCGCCGTGTGTCTCCCATGCTCGGCACTTGTAGGTATTCGGAGTTTGCATCGGTTTGGTAAGTCGGGATGACCCCCTAGCCGAAACAGTGCTCTACCCCCTACAGTGATACATGAGGCGCTACCTAAATAGCTTTCGAGGAGAACCAGCTATCTCCGAGCTTGATTAGCCTTTCACTCCGATCCACAGGTCATCCGCTAACTTTTCAACGGTAGTCGGTTCGGTCCTCCAGTTAGTGTTACCCAACCTTCAACCTGCCCATGGATAGATCGCCCGGTTTCGGGTCTATTCCCAGCGACTAGACGCCCTATTAAGACTCGCTTTCGCTACGCCTCCCCTATTCGGTTAAGCTCGCCACTGAAAATAAGTCGCTGACCCATTATACAAAAGGTACGCAGTCACCCAACAAAGTGGGCTCCCACTGCTTGTACGCATACGGTTTCAGGATCTATTTCACTCCCCTCTCCGGGGTTCTTTTCGCCTTTCCCTCACGGTACTAGTTCACTATCGGTCAGTCAGTAGTATTTAGCCTTGGAGGATGGTCCCCCCATATTCAGACAAAGTTTCTCGTGCTCCGTCCTACTCGATTTCATGACTAAGAGATTTTCGCGTACAGGGCTATCACCCACTATGGCCGTACTTTCCAGAACGTTCCGCTAATCTCAAAGCCACTTAAGGGCTAGTCCCCGTTCGCTCGCCACTACTAAGGGAATCTCGGTTGATTTCTTTTCCTCAGGGTACTTAGATGTTTCAGTTCCCCTGGTTCGCCTCTTACGCCTATGTATTCAGCGTAAGATAACCATCTTATGATGGCTGGGTTCCCCCATTCAGACATCTCCGGATCAAAGTCTGTTTGCCGACTCCCCGAAGCTTTTCGCAGGCTACCACGTCTTTCATCGCCTCTGACTGCCAAGGCATCCACCGTATGCGCTTCTTCACTTGACCATATAACCCCAAGCAATCTGGTTATACTGTGAAGACAACATTCGCCGAAAATTCGAATTTCTCAACTAAGAGAACTCACAAATTTTACCTTAGCCTGATCCGTTACCAGTGAAAGTAACGTTCAGTCTATCTTTCTATCACATACCCAAATTTTTAAAGAACGATCTAATCAAAGACTAGAAATCAACATTCATCATCAACCTGATGGAATGCTCATTTCTAAGCTTTCTTAACGTAGAAGCAGTAGTGGTGGAGCCAAACGGGATCGAACCGTTGACCTCCTGCGTGCAAGGCAGGCGCTCTCCCAGCTGAGCTATGGCCCCGTATTTCTACAGGCGTTTCCCACACAAAATTGGTGGGTCTGGGCAGATTCGAACTGCCGACCTCACCCTTATCAGGGGTGCGCTCTAACCAACTGAGCTACAGACCCAATTTCGGGCTGCTTCTTATCGTCTTCTTCAATGAATCAAGCAATTCGTGTGGGAACTTATGGAGCAGCTGATGTCGTCGATTAAGGAGGTGATCCAGCCGCAGGTTCCCCTACGGCTACCTTGTTACGACTTCACCCCAGTCATGAATCACACCGTGGTAACCGTCCTCCCGAAGGTTAGACTAGCTACTTCTGGTGCAACCCACTCCCATGGTGTGACGGGCGGTGTGTACAAGGCCCGGGAACGTATTCACCGCGACATTCTGATTCGCGATTACTAGCGATTCCGACTTCACGCAGTCGAGTTGCAGACTGCGATCCGGACTACGATCGGTTTTGTGGGATTAGCTCCACCTCGCGGCTTGGCAACCCTCTGTACCGACCATTGTAGCACGTGTGTAGCCCAGGCCGTAAGGGCCATGATGACTTGACGTCATCCCCACCTTCCTCCGGTTTGTCACCGGCAGTCTCCTTAGAGTGCCCACCATTACGTGCTGGTAACTAAGGACAAGGGTTGCGCTCGTTACGGGACTTAACCCAACATCTCACGACACGAGCTGACGACAGCCATGCAGCACCTGTCTCAATGTTCCCGAAGGCACCAATCTATCTCTAGAAAGTTCATTGGATGTCAAGGCCTGGTAAGGTTCTTCGCGTTGCTTCGAATTAAACCACATGCTCCACCGCTTGTGCGGGCCCCCGTCAATTCATTTGAGTTTTAACCTTGCGGCCGTACTCCCCAGGCGGTCAACTTAATGCGTTAGCTGCGCCACTAAAAGCTCAAGGCTTCCAACGGCTAGTTGACATCGTTTACGGCGTGGACTACCAGGGTATCTAATCCTGTTTGCTCCCCACGCTTTCGCACCTCAGTGTCAGTATTAGTCCAGGTGGTCGCCTTCGCCACTGGTGTTCCTTCCTATATCTACGCATTTCACCGCTACACAGGAAATTCCACCACCCTCTACCATACTCTAGTCAGTCAGTTTTGAATGCAGTTCCCAGGTTGAGCCCGGGGATTTCACATCCAACTTAACAAACCACCTACGCGCGCTTTACGCCCAGTAATTCCGATTAACGCTTGCACCCTCTGTATTACCGCGGCTGCTGGCACAGAGTTAGCCGGTGCTTATTCTGTCGGTAACGTCAAAACAGCAAAGTATTAATTTACTGCCCTTCCTCCCAACTTAAAGTGCTTTACAATCCGAAGACCTTCTTCACACACGCGGCATGGCTGGATCAGGCTTTCGCCCATTGTCCAATATTCCCCACTGCTGCCTCCCGTAGGAGTCTGGACCGTGTCTCAGTTCCAGTGTGACTGATCATCCTCTCAGACCAGTTACGGATCGTCGCCTTGGTGAGCCATTACCTCACCAACTAGCTAATCCGACCTAGGCTCATCTGATAGCGCAAGGCCCGAAGGTCCCCTGCTTTCTCCCGTAGGACGTATGCGGTATTAGCGTCCGTTTCCGAACGTTATCCCCCACTACCAGGCAGATTCCTAGGCATTACTCACCCGTCCGCCGCTCTCAAGAGAAGCAAGCTTCTCTCTACCGCTCGACTTGCATGTGTTAGGCCTGCCGCCAGCGTTCAATCTGAGCCATGATCAAACTCTTCAGTTCAAACATCTTTGGGTTTTTAAGAAACCCTAAACTTGGCTCAGCAATCGTTGGTTACATCTTTGATTTCTCGCGGAGTAACTTGTGATGCTGATAATCTTGTTGACTATCAGTCTGACTCCACAAGCACCCACACGAATTGCTTGATTCAGTTGTTAAAGAGCGGTTGGTTAAGATCTTTCGTCTCAACCGAGGCGCGCATTCTACAGCAGCCTCATTTGCTGTCAAGTGATTATTTTCAGAAGCTTTCGAAGAATTCTTCAACAACTTCAACCACTTGCGCTTACGATCTCTCGTTAGCGGGAGGCGAATTCTACAGCGTTACACGCTGCTGTCAACACCTCTTTTTCAACTTCCTTTTGGCTTCGATGAACTGAAGCAACTTACTGTCGAAAACTTCGTAACTCGTTGTTTACCAAGGAGTTTTCCGTTTCGACTGCGCCGGAAGTGGGGCGAATTATAGACTTCTAGAATCTGCCGTCAACACTTAATTTGGCGCCTCTATCAATAAGTTAGAATTGATCAAAAAACAACCAGCCAAACGCTCTTTGATCAAACTACTTATATAGAAGAGCAGCTTCAGATAACGCCCGCAGCCTTCAGCGCAGCCACATTCGCCGAATCCAGACCCAACACCCCCTGCAGCACCTGCACCGTATGCTCGCCCAATAGAGGAGGCGCATTACGATATTCCACCGGCGTCTTGGACAACCGCATCGGACTGGCGACCTGAGGCACCATCCCCGCCAATGCATGCGGCAACGCCATCGCCAACCCACGCGCCTTGACCTGCGGGTCGGCAAACACCTGCGCCAGATCATTGATCGGCCCACACGGCACGCCTACTTGCTCCAACTGCGACACCCACTCAGCCGTCGTCTTGAACACTGTGGCCTGGCGTATCAGCGGAATCAGCTCCGCACGGTTAGCCACCCGCACCTTATTAGTCGCGAAGCGCGGATCATCCGCCCACTGCGGCTGCCCGGCCACCTCAGCAAACTTGCGAAACTGTCCGTCATTACCCACCGTCAGAATGAAGTCGCCATCAGCCGTGGGAAAGTCCTGGTAAGGCACAATATTGGGGTGAGCATTGCCCAGGCGCTTGGGCGCGATACCCGTCGTCAGGTAATTCATCGCCTGATTGGCCAGGCACGCCACCTGCACATCCAGCAACGCCATGTCGATATGCTGCCCACCGCCGTCATGATCCCGATGAGCCAGCGCCGCCAGGATCGCCACGGTCGAGTACAGCCCCGTCAGGATATCCGTCAACGCCACGCCCACCTTTACCGGCCCAGCTCCCTCATCACCCTCGGGCCGACCGGTCAGGCTCATAAGCCCACCCAGCCCCTGGATCATAAAGTCGTAGCCTGCACGCGTCGCATAAGGCCCCGTCTGGCCGAAGCCTGTGATCGAGCAATAGATCAACTCTGGATTGATTTCCTTGAGCGATTCATAGTCCAGCCCATACGCCGCCAGACCACCCACCTTGAAGTTCTCGATCAGGATATCGGACTTGGCCGCCAGGTCGCGCACCAACTTCTGCCCCTCCGGGCGCGTGAAGTCGATGGTCACCGACTCCTTGTTACGGTTGGCCGACAGGTAATACGCCGCCTCACTGGTGTTCTCGCCATAGGCGTCTTTAAGGAAGGGCGGCCCCCATGCCCGCGTATCATCGCCACTGCCCGGCCGCTCAACCTTGATCACCTCGGCCCCAAGGTCTGCAAGGATCTGCCCGGACCACGGGCCGGCCAGCACTCGTGACAAATCCAATACCCGCAGATGTGAAAGCGCACCCATGCCGTTCTCCTATTAATAGAACGCTTGAAGACCGGTCTGCGCGCGCCCAAGAATCAAGGCGTGCACGTCATGGGTGCCCTCATAGGTATTGACCACCTCCAGGTTGACCAGGTGACGCGCCACCCCGAACTCATCCGAAATACCGTTGCCGCCCAACATGTCCCGCGCCATGCGCGCGATATCCAGGGACTTGCCACACGAGTTGCGCTTCATGATCGACGTGATCTCAACCGCCGCCGTCCCTTCATCCTTCATGCGCCCCAAACGCAGGCAGCCTTGCAAGGCCAGGGTGATCTCGGTCTGCATGTCCGCCAGCTTCTTCTGGATCAGTTGGGTAGCCGCCAAGGGCCGCCCAAACTGCTGACGGTCCAGGGTGTACTGACGAGCGGTATGCCAGCAAAACTCGGCAGCCCCCAGCGCCCCCCAGGAAATGCCATAGCGTGCCGAGTTAAGACAAGTGAAAGGCCCCTTCAGGCCGCGCACATCCGGGAAGATGTTCTCCTCGGGTACAAACACGTTATCCATGACGATCTCACCGGTAATCGAAGCCCGCAGGCCGACCTTGCCGTGAATCGCCGGAGCGCTCAGCCCCTTCCACCCCTTCTCCAGGACAAAACCACGGATATCACCCGCATCGTCCTTACCCCACACCACAAACACATCGGCGATCGGGCTGTTGGTGATCCACATCTTGGCGCCGGTCAGGCTGTAGCCGCCATCGACCTTACGTGCACGGGTAATCATCGCACCCGGGTCAGAACCGTGGTTAGGCTCGGTCAGGCCGAAACAGCCGATCCACTCGCCCGATGCCAGCTTTGGCAGGTACTTCTGCTTTTGCGCCTCGGTGCCAAATTCGTTGATCGGCACCATCACCAGTGACGACTGCACACTCATCATTGAGCGATAACCGGAGTCGACACGCTCCACCTCACGGGCAATCAGCCCGTAGCTCACGTAGTTCAGTCCACTGCCGCCGTACTGCTCAGGGATCATCGCGCCCAGCAGGCCGGTTTCACCCATCTCGCGAAAGATCGCAGGGTCGGTCTTTTCATGGCGAAAGGCTTCGAGCACACGCGGCGCCAGCTTGTCCTGGGCGAATTGCTCAGCACTGTCGCGCACCATGCGCTCTTCTTCGGTGAGCTGTTGATCCAGCAACAGTGGATCGATCCAGTTGAAGCTTGCCTTGCCAGCCATGAATAAGTCCTCGGGGAAGAAAACAGAAGTCGTGGATGCAGCCTAGGCCGAGCAACCGCAGAGGGCAAACGAGGTTTATGCATAGGGTTGTGCTAATTTCTCACTTCGTAATGAGCTAGAAGCGCGCAAATGCGCTTTATGAGTGAGTACAACGTACATGCGCAGAAAAATCCCCAGCACCACCGCCCTGGTCAGTTTTGAAGCAGCGGCCCGCCACGAGAGCTTTACCAAGGCGGCGCACGAACTTTCACTCACCCAAGGCGCCATCTGTCGACAGATCGCCAGTCTGGAGGAGTTTTTGAGTGTCGAGCTGTTTCGACGCTCACGGCGGGGCGTCAAGCTGACGGAGGCAGGGCTTTCTTATAGCCGTCGCGTTGCCATGCAACTGGACGCCGTAGAACGCGATACCTTGTCGGTCATGGGGCAGCAAGGTGCGAATGTCATCGAGCTGGCAGTGGTGCCAACGTTCGGCACCCAATGGCTGATCCCACGGCTCAAGGACTTCCAGCACCAACACCCGGAAGTCACGGTCAACCTCACCAACCGCACGCGCCCTTTTCTGTTTGCCGACACCGAGTTCGACGCCGCCATCTACTTTGGCGATGCCGATTGGTCAGGCACCGAATCCCACCGGCTAATGGGCGAAAACCCCGTTCCCGTGTGCAGTCCGCGCTTACTGGGCAGCCGTGCCCACTTCAGCCCGGAAGAGATCGCCCAACTGCCACTGCTGCAACAAACCACTCGGCCATATGCCTGGCGCCAGTGGTTCAGCGCGCAACAACTGAACATACCTCGCGACATGACAGGCCCGCGTTACGAGCTATTCTCGATGTTGTCGCAGGCAGCCATGCATGACATGGGAATCGCGCTGATTCCGCCTTTCCTCATCCAGCGCGAGCTGGAGGAGAAGCATCTGGTGATCGCAAGCCTCGAAGCGCTGAGCAGCACAAAGGCTTACTACCTGATGATTCCCGAAAGAAAAGTCGAATCTGCGTCGCTGCACGCGTTTAGAGATTGGCTGATCGACCAGTCACAGCGCTATAACCCCAGCATTTAAAGGGTAAGGTCATTTTATTGACCTTGTAGTCAAATAAATTAAGCGCCTACAGATGTAACTATATGTCGTGTTTTGGAAGACTGTACCTCTCAGCGTAAAAATGAGCTTAACGCCATGACTGACAAGGCTTGTAGCGACTATCAGCTGCCAATGCCCGACCATTCACGCCAAAGATAGGAAAACCGTCTACAGCCCTCTAAAACCCTTTAAACACCTGTATTTAAAGAGGTTATTTTGCCATGTTGCGACAATCAGTCACAGGGTGACTTGTAGTTAATTTTTCGTCACCCGTCATAATCCCTTGAAGGCCGTAAAGTTCGCCTGCAAAATGCCGCGCCCCGCTGTCATTTCAGCGGGATCGTGCTGATCGGCCGCCCCAGCTGCGCCCCTCACGGTGCACTGGCCTTTTTACAAAAAGATCAAAAGCAAAAAGATCATGCAGGAGATTTGACGTGCACATTGGTGTTCCTCTCGAAACCCAGACCGGTGAAACGCGGGTGGCTGCCACCCCGGAAACCATCAAGAAGCTGATCGGCCAGGGCCATAAGGTCACTGTACAAAGCGGCGCAGGCATTACCGCCAGCATCGTCGACAGTGCCTATGAAACGGCAGGCGCAACCATTGGCAGCGCCAGCGACGCGTTTGGCGCCGAGCTGATTCTCAAGGTGGTTGCCCCCAGCGACAGCGAACTGACGCTGATCAAAAGCGGCACCGTGTTGGTGGGCATGCTCAACCCGTTCAGCAACGAAACCATCGCCAAGCTGGCAGAGCGAGGCATTACCGCCTTCGCGCTCGAAGCTGCGCCACGTACCTCGCGAGCCCAAAGCCTCGACGTGCTGTCGTCACAGGCCAACATTGCCGGCTATAAAGCCGTATTGCTGGCAGCCCATCACTACCCACGCTTCATGCCGATGCTGATGACTGCCGCCGGCACCGTCAAAGCCGCGCGCGTGCTGATCCTCGGCGCGGGTGTCGCAGGCCTGCAAGCCATCGCTACAGCGAAACGCCTGGGTGCCGTGATCGAAGCGTCTGACGTGCGCCCTGCCGTAAAAGAGCAGATCGAGTCCCTCGGCGCCAAGTTCGTCGACGTGCCCTACGAAACCGATGAAGAGCGTGAATGCGCGGTCGGTGTCGGCGGCTACGCGCGCCCGATGCCATCGAGCTGGATGCAGCGCCAGGCCCTGGCCGTGCATGAACGTGCCAAACAAGCGGACATTGTCATCACTACTGCGCTGATCCCGGGCCGCAAAGCCCCGACCTTGCTCAGTGCCGAAACCGTCGCACAAATGAAGCCGGGTTCGGTGGTCATCGACCTCGCCGCCGCCCAGGGTGGCAACTGCCCGCTGACCGTCGCCGACCAAGTCGTGGTGGAAAACGGCGTGACCATTTGCGGCCCGACCAACCTGGCCGGTGCCGTCGCCGCCGATGCTTCTGCTTTATATGCGCGCAACCTGCTGGACTTCCTGAAGCTGGTCTTCACCAAGGAAGGGCAGTTTGAAATCAACCTCGAAGACGACATCGTCGCCGCGTGCCTGATGTGCCGCGACGGCCAAGTCATCCGCAAAAACGCCTAAGCAGGGATTCAGACGATGGAAGAGCTTATCTCCCCCGGTATCTACAACCTGATCATCTTTGTGCTGGCGATTTATGTCGGTTACCACGTGGTCTGGAACGTCACACCCGCGCTGCACACACCACTGATGGCGGTGACCAACGCGATCTCTGCGATCGTAATCGTCGGCGCCATGCTCGCCGCAGCCCTCACCGTGACACCACTGGGTAAAACCATGGGCACCCTGGCCGTGGCCTTGGCGGCGGTTAACGTATTCGGCGGGTTCCTGGTCACGCGCAGGATGCTGGAGATGTTCAAGAAGAAAGCCCCGAAAGCAAAAGAAGAGGCGCCAAAGTAATGAGCATGAATTTGGTTACGACGCTCTACTTGATCGCGTCGATCTGCTTTATCCAGGCCCTCAAAGGCCTGTCGCACCCAACCACATCGCGACGCGGCAACCTGTTCGGCATGCTCGGCATGGCGCTGGCGGTGCTGACGACCGTGGGCCTCATCTACAAGCTCGGCGCTGAGCTTGCAACAGCCGGTATCGGTTACGTAATTGTCGGCCTGCTGATCGGCGGCACCGCCGGTTCGATCATGGCCAAGCGCGTAGAAATGACCAAGATGCCAGAGCTGGTTGCCTTCATGCACAGCATGATCGGCCTGGCGGCGGTATTCATCGCGATTGCCGCCGTGGTCGAGCCGCAATCCTTGGGCATCGTCAAACACCTGGGCGACTCGATTCCTGCGGGCAACCGCCTGGAACTGTTCCTCGGCGCAGCCATTGGTGCAATTACCTTCTCCGGTTCGGTGATCGCATTCGGCAAACTCTCGGGCAAGTACAAGTTCCGCCTGTTCCAGGGCGCACCGGTACAGTTCGGTGGCCAGCACAAACTGAACCTGGTGCTCGGCCTGGCCACCCTGGGCCTGGGCCTGGCGTTCATGTTCACCGGCAACCTCACTGCGTTCGCGTTGATGCTGGCCCTGGCTTTCGTGCTGGGCGTGCTGATCATCATCCCGATCGGCGGCGCCGACATGCCGGTGGTTGTCTCGATGCTCAACAGCTACTCCGGTTGGGCAGCGGCGGGCATCGGCTTCTCGCTGAACAACTCGATGCTGATCATCGCCGGCTCTCTGGTGGGCTCCAGCGGCGCGATTCTGTCGTACATCATGTGCAAGGCAATGAACCGCTCCTTCTTTAATGTGCTGCTCGGTGGCTTCGGCAACACAGCAGATGCCGGCGCAGCGGCAGGCTCCAAAGAAGCGCGTCCGGTGAAATCCGGTTCGGCGGACGACGCCACGTTCCTGCTGACCAACGCCGACACCGTGATCATCGTTCCCGGCTACGGCCTGGCAGTCGCTCGGGCGCAACACGCCCTTAAAGAGCTGACCGAAAAGCTGACACACCGTGGCGTGACCGTGAAGTACGCGATCCACCCGGTAGCGGGCCGTATGCCTGGGCACATGAACGTGCTGCTGGCCGAGGCGGAAGTGCCTTACGACCAAGTGTTCGAGATGGAAGACATCAACTCCGAGTTCGGCCAGGCCGACGTGGTGCTGGTGTTGGGCGCCAACGACGTGGTCAACCCGGCCGCCAAGAACGACCCTAACTCACCGATTGCCGGTATGCCGATCCTTGAGGCATTCAAGGCCAAGACCATCATCGTCAACAAGCGCTCGATGGCCAGCGGCTACGCCGGTCTGGATAACGAGCTGTTCTACCTGGACAAGACCATGATGGTCTTCGGTGATGCCAAGAAAGTCATCGAAGATATGGTCAAAGCCGTCGAATAACACTGCGCCAGCGCAATACACGAAACCCTGGCCTCCAGTAGGCTGGGGTTTTTTTATTGTTCCCAAGCTCTGCGTGGGAATGCATCCGGGAATGCTCTGCGTTCCGCTTTGTACTCACGTGAAACCCGACCAAAGGCTCTAAATCGCTGCCTGGCATTCGACCATGGTAGCGGGCCGAATTTTTTTGAAATCACTACACTGCCCACCTTGCTTCCGTAGCCTGAGATAACAATTCATGTACCGTGATCGTATCCGCTTGCCTTCGTTGTTGAACAAGGTCATGAGCGCGGCAGATGCCGCCGCACTGATCGAGGACGGCATGACCGTCGGCATGAGCGGCTTCACCCGTGCCGGTGAAGCCAAGGCCGTCCCCCACGCCCTGGCCGAACGCGCCAAGACTTCGCCGCTGAAAATCACCCTGATGACTGGTGCCAGCCTGGGCAATGACTTGGACAAGCAACTGACCGAGGCCGGCGTTTTGTCGCGCCGCATGCCGTTTCAAGTCGACAGCACACTGCGCAAGGCGATCAACGCAGGCCAAGTGATGTTTATCGACCAGCACCTGTCGGAAACCGTCGAGCAACTGCGCAACAACCAGCTCAAGTTGCCGGACATCGCCGTGATCGAAGCCGTCGCGATCACCGAACAAGGACACATCGTGCCCACCACCTCCGTGGGCAACTCGGCCAGCTTTGCGATTTTCGCCAAACAAGTGATTGTCGAGATCAACCTGGCGCACAACCCTAACCTGGAAGGGCTGCACGACATCTATATCCCGACCTACCGGCCGACGCGCACGCCAATCCCACTGGTCAAGGTCGACGACCGCATCGGCAGTACCGCGATTCCGATCCCGCCGGAAAAAATCGTCGCCATCGTGATCACCAATCAGGCCGACTCCGCCTCAACCGTGACACCACCGGACGCCGACACCCAAGGCATCGCTAACCATCTGATCAACTTCCTCAAGCAGGAAGTCGACGCCGGGCGCATGACTAACAAGCTCGGCCCGCTGCAGGCCGGGATCGGCAACATCGCCAACGCGGTGATGTGCGGCCTGATCGAATCGCCATTCGAAGACCTGACCATGTATTCGGAAGTGTTGCAGGACTCGACCTTCGACCTGATCGACGCGGGCAAGCTGAGCTTTGCTTCGGGCAGCTCGATCACCTTGTCGGAGCGACGCAACGCTGACGTGTTCGGCAACCTGGAACACTACAAGGACAAGCTGGTACTGCGCCCTCAGGAAATCTCCAACCACCCTGAAGTGGTTCGGCGCCTGGGCATTATCGGTATCAACACGGCGCTTGAGTTCGACATCTACGGCAACGTCAACTCCACCCACGTCTGCGGCACGCGGATGATGAATGGGATTGGCGGCTCCGGAGACTTCGCGCGTAACGCGCACCTGGCGATTTTCGTCACCAAGTCGATTGCCAAGGGCGGCGCAATTTCCAGCGTGGTGCCGATGGTCAGCCATGTGGACCATACCGAGCATGACGTGGACATACTGGTGACCGAGGTTGGCCTCGCCGACCTGCGTGGCCTGGCGCCACGCGAGCGCGCACGGGTGATCATCGACAATTGCGTGCACCCGGCTTACCGCGATGCGCTGAACAGTTACTTCAACGCTGCCTGCGCGATCGGTGGGCATACTCCGCACATCCTGCGCGAAGCACTGAGTTGGCACATCAACCTGGAAGAAACCGGGCATATGCTCAAGGCTTGATTGATACAGATCCGAGCTGATGCAAACACAGTTTGTTCAGCTCGGTGACCACAGCCGTACATTTTGAAAAAACTGTACTGCTGTACCGGTCATTTCCTACTGAATTCTCCTACGAACCCCACCGCAAATGCCAATTTCGCACCGATAAAGTGCAGACAGGTACAGTTGCCCCATTTCCGTACAGTACAGCCGCTATAAACAGTTAACTGGCCCCTCACAATACAGGTGAACTGTATCTAGAGAGTCTTGCGTCGGAGGAGGATCATTGGCATCAGTTAAACCACTACCTAATCCCGCCACAAGCGGAAGGATGTCATCATGGAACGTACACTCAGTTCCGATCTGTTCTTCGAAGAAAAAGCTGTAAACACCCAGGCTTCCCTGCCTTTGCGCGTTCTCGCCAACCTGATGTTGTGGCAGCGCCGCATCTCCAGCCGCCATCAACTGGCTCGTCTGGATTCGCGTCTGCTGGCTGACGCCGGTATCAGCGAAGCTCAACGCTACGAAGAACTGAGCAAGCCGTTCTGGCGCTAATTGGCGCCCGCTGGCCCTGACCCGCCGGGTCCACCGCCAGCACCCTGATTTAACAAAACAAAGCCCGCCCCGGGAAACCGGAGGCGGGCTTTGTTGTTTCCGGGTTTCAAACTTTACACGGCTAAAACAGACCCCAGAGATAAGGACCAGTACAGTTTAAATAACATAACAATTAGACGGTACAATTTAACTTTGGTGTATCTGTATTGGTAAAAGCTGGCCGCCCAAGATGGTGTTCCAAGACCTCATGGAAGGCCGTCGTCATGAACACACAAACCTACAAAAAGTTGATCATTCGAATGGCTTGCGCCCTGGGCAGATGGGCGCGGCAGGCCCATGAACGCCGCCAACTTGCACAACTTGACCCACGTGAATTAGCCGACGCCGGCATCAGCCAGGGCGACCGTACTGCCGAGCTGTCCAAACCTTTCTGGCGTGACTAGGCAGATAGAGGCTTTCCGAACGGATAAGCGGCAGCTTAAGATCCCGTTATTACGTGGCGAACCTTGTAGAGCGGACGTCTGATGCTTAATCCGCAGCAATGTCCGTTTCACAGTGGCCGCCTTGCGCCGCTTTTATTTGATCTTCTACAGGAGTTTTTCCATGTCCCGTCTTCGCCTGCTGAGTGCTGCCACCCTGTTGGCCCTGGCCGCCAACGCCAACGCGAGCAGCCTTATCGTGACCACCGACTCGATCGTCGGCGCCCTCAAAGCCACTTCCGATGCCAGCTCCGATGCCACGTCGTCCCTGCGTGACAACAAAGTGGTGCAAGCCGCCCGTGACGACGCTGCCAGCTTTGTTGCCAGCGAAGGCGCCATTCGTGGTGTGAAACTGGAAAGCGCCCTGGCCCAGATCCGCCAACAAGCCCCACAACTGAACACAGCGACCGACGCACAACTGGCCCAGGCGATTCTGGCCATCTGATGATCCGGTAAACGCCAGGGCACGCCAGCCGCTACCAAATGTGTCAGCACTGGCTCTCGCCCGGGCGTTGCGCTAGCCTTGGCGCTCGCTTTCAGTTGTCGAGTCCCATGGCTTTTTCATACCGCCTGTTGATTGTTCCCGTGTTGTTTTCCGCCTGCTGGTCACCCTTGGCTTCGGCCTTTGATGTGTCCACCCAGAGCACCGTCATCAGTGCCTACGCCACCAGCAAGGTGACGTCAGCGCCCTTTGACAGAAAATTGATACTGGCCGCCCAGGATGACGCTGCCGCTTTTATCGCCACTGACGGCCAATGGCGGGGAGCTCGTCTGGAGTCTGCGCTGGAGTATCTGCGCCGAACCCAGCCAAAACTTCATGTCAGCGACCTTGAACTGGCGCAGGCAATTCTCGTCCAATAATCATCATATATTTCTATCTTTGTATTTCGGAGTCATTCCATGCGTAGCCCGCTGATCGCCGCCGCTCTGGGCCTGCTGTTGTTGGCCGATGTCGCCCACGCGCAAACCCTGAAAGCCACCAGTAACATCATCGTGCGTGCCTCGGCGCGCACCATTGATTTCACTTCGGACACCACCACTTCCATCCGCGACTCCAAAATCGTGCGCGAAGCACACGATGACGCTGCCAGCTTCGTCGCCTCCAACGGTGAAATCCGCGGCGCACAATTGGAAGCAGCCTTCGATACCCTGCGCACCCGCGTACCGGAAGCCCGCGACGCCAGTGACCAGACCCTCGCCGAAGCTATCCTCGCTCTGTGAGGCGCCTGTTCGCCTGGCTACTGGCCGGGACTGTGCTGCTCTGTGCAGGCGCAGCCCAGGCCAGCCTGCAACTGCGGCTCAAGACCGATGGCTTGAGCCCGGCCGAACAGCAGGCCAGCCAGGCGTTGCTCGACGAAGCGATGCGCGCTCTGCCGCCGCGCTTTATCGAGCAGTTGGACCGGCGTATTGATGTCGGCTGGACCGACAAGATGCCTGAAAACGCCTATGGCCAGGCTTCTCTGGTGTCCGAACTGGACCTCAACAGCAACCTGCTCGCCAGCCTCACCGACGGCAGCGCCGCCACCCAGAAGACCAATCGTCCCCATGGCACTGTGCGCCGCGAAATGCTCGCCACCGTGCTGCATGAGCTGACCCACATCTATGACCGTGCGCGCTTGTGGTCCACAGACGAGCGCCGCCTGATCCAACGCTGCAGCCGCCAGAACAACATCACCGGCCTGATCGGCCTGCCCGATCAATGCCGTGGCCAGAACGACCGTCGTTTCACCCTGAGTGACGACCCGCGCCTGCTGGACATTGCCGGCTGGCCCCAATACGTGGGCCGTCGCGGCGAGCGCGAGCAACACAACCACCAGGTCGCCCGCAGCCCCGATATTTACGAAACCACCAGCCCGCTGGAGTTCGTGGCGGTCAATATGGAGTATTTCCTACTTGACCCGAGCTATGCCTGCCGTCGCCCCGCGCTGTTTCGCTATTACAAGGAACACTTCGGCTGGGCACCGCCCGAGCAAGACACCTGCGCCAAGACCTACGCGTTCCTGAACGCCGGTAACGACTTCGCCAAAACGCCGTTGGGCCAGATCGACCCGGAGCGCGTGTATGAAATCGACTACTTGCTGGCCGAGGCCAACCAAAATCTGGTAAGCCGCTGGGGCCACAGCATGTTGCGTCTGGTGATCTGCGCACCCGGCCGCCCGCGTGGTCCGGATTGCCGATTGGACCTGGACCAGCACTTGGTGTTGTCTTACCGCGCTTTCGTCGGTGACGTACAGCTCTCGAGCTGGGATGGGCTGGTGGGCAAGTACCCGTCACGGCTGTTTGTGCTGCCGTTGGCCCAGGTGATCGACGAATACACCAAGACTGAACTGCGCGGCCTGGCCTCGGTGCCACTCAAGCTCACCCGCCAAGAGATCAACGACACCGTCGAACATGCCGCCGAGATGCACTGGAGCTACGACGGCAATTACTTTTTTATCTCCAACAACTGCGCGGTGGAGAGCCTCAAGCTGCTACGCAGCGGCAGCGCCAACCCGCAACTGACCGGCCTGGACAACATCACCCCCAACGGCTTGCTCGAGGTGCTCAGTGCCCGCGGCCTGGCTGATACCAGTGTGCTAGACGACAAACGCGAAGCCTTGCGCCTGGGTTATCACTTCGACTCGTTCCGCGAGCGCTACCAGGCGATGTTCGACGTGCTGCGCAAACACCTGCCGATCAAGCAGACCCAAGTCGAAGACTGGCTCGCCCTCAGTGCCGCAGAACGCCGCCAGTGGTTCATCCAGGCCGACCTGCGCACCAGCGCCGCGCTGCTGCTGCTGGAACAAGCCAGCTATCGCAAACAACTGATGCTGGCCCAGGACGAAGTCAAGCAGCGCTACCTCAATGCCCGTGAGCTGAAAAACGGCGGCATGGAAAAAGCCAACAACACACTGCAACAGATCCTCGCCAACAGCGGTTTTCTAAGCCGCCCGGCGGAATTGCTCGACAGCGGCGGCTACGGCCTTCCGCAACCTTCGGAAGCCAAACGCCTGGAATCGGAAAGCGCCGAGCGCCAGAAGCAACTGCAATCGTTGACCGGCGATCTGGATAAAGAGGTGAGGGCGCTGCTGGACCCTTCACGCGCCGACGAGATTGCCGCCTGCGAAGCCAACCTCAAGCAGATGGGCGAGCACCTGCGCGCCTTGCACAAAGCCTCGGGCGGTTTGGAGCTGCCCTGAGTCACCTTAAAGAAAACTCCTACAAACCTTCCATCATCTGACTTACACAGCGAAAGCTGGCTGAAAGCTTCCCCGTCTAGGATCGCCCCCACTGCCGGCAACAGACCGGCTGTAAACAACAACAATGGTGATTCCTGATGTCCGCTACTACCCGCCTGTTCGCTCCAACTCCACTCGTACGCTACGTGCCTTTCGTACTGCGCTGACCCCAACCCGGTTCGCCATTCCCTAGCCGCGCTACGCCCGGAGTATTCCTATGCTGACTTTCCTTGGCTTCGCCATGGTCATCACGTTCATGTACCTGATCATGACCAAGCGCCTGTCCGCGCTGATTGCCTTGATCATTGTGCCAATCCTGTTCGCCCTGTTTGGTGGTTTTGCCCCCGAGATCGGCCCGATGATGCTTGCGGGCATCACCAAGCTTGCGCCGACCGGCGTAATGCTGATGTTCGCCATTCTCTACTTTGCCCTGATGATCGACTCCGGCCTGTTCGACCCGGCCGTGCGCAAGATCCTCAAGATGGTCAAGGGCGACCCGCTGAAAGTTTCGGTCGGTACCGCCGTGCTTGCCCTGGTGGTGTCCCTCGACGGTGACGGCGCCACCACTTACATGATCTGCGTGGCCGCCATGCTGCCGCTGTACCAGCGCATCGGCATGAGCCCGCGGATCATGGCCGGCTTGATTATCCTCGCCGGCGGCGTGATGAACATGACGCCGTGGGGCGGCCCGACTGCCCGCGCCGCGAGTGCTTTGCATGTAGACCCGTCGGACATCTTCGTACCGATGATCCCGGCCATGGCTGTCGGCGTCGTGGCGATCCTGGTGATTGCCTATATGTACGGCAAACGCGAACGTGCCCGCCTGGGTGAACTGCACCTGCAGGGCGACGAGATCGATCACAGCGAGATCAGCGTGTCGCAATTCCCTGACGCCCGTCGCCCCAAGCTGATCTGGTTCAACGGCGCACTGACCTTCGCACTGATGTGCACCCTGATCGCCGGCCTGTTGCCGCTGCCAGTGCTGTTCATGGTGGCGTTCAGTATCGCGATGATCGTCAACTACCCGTGCCTGCAACAGCAGAAAGACCGCGTCGCCGCCCATGCCGGCAGCGTGCTGGCAGTCGTCGGGCTCATCTTCGCCGCGGGCATCTTCACCGGCATTCTGTCCGGTACCGGCATGGTTGATGCCATGTCCAAGAGCTTGCTGGCGGTTATCCCGGAAGCGCTGGGCCCGTACCTCGCAGTGATCACCGCGCTGGTAAGCATGCCGTTCACCTTCTTCATGTCCAACGACGCGTTCTACTACGGCGTACTGCCTGTGCTCGCCGAAGCGGCCAGCCATTACGGTATCACCGCCGTGGAAATGGCTCGCGCGTCCATCGTTGGCCAGCCCGTGCATTTGCTCAGCCCGCTGGTACCATCGACTTACCTGCTGGTGGCCCTGGCCGGGATCGAATTTGGCGATCACCAACGCTTTACCCTCAAGTGGGCAGTGCTGGTGTGCCTGTGCATAATGTTCGCCGCTTTGCTGATGGGGATTTTTCCGCTGTTCAGCACTCTATAATCGTAACGACCTGACCGCGCGGCGCTGCAGCTTGCGCGGTTTCACATTTGCTCAAAGGAATACACATGGAATGGCTGACCAATCCGGAAATCTGGATTGCCTTCTTCACCCTGACGGCCCTCGAGATCGTCCTGGGCATCGATAACATCATCATGATTTCGATCCTGGTCAGCCGCATGCCCAAGCATATGCAGGCGCGCACCCGGATCTTCGGCCTGGCCCTGGCCATGGTCACGCGAATCCTGTTGCTGCTGTCGATCACCTGGGTCATGCAACTCACCGCCGACCTGTTCGTGGTCTTCGGCCAGGGCATCTCCGGTCGCGACCTGATCCTGTTCTTCGGTGGCCTGTTCCTGCTGTGGAAAAGCTCCCAAGAGATGTACCACGCACTCGAAGGTGAAGACGAAACCCACGACGAGCCGGGCGGCAAGGGTGGCAAGTTCATCTACACCATCATCCAGATCGCGATCATCGACATCGTGTTCTCCCTGGACTCGGTTATCACGGCTGTCGGCATGGTTTCCCATGTGCCGGTCATGGTCGCTGCGATCGTGGTAGCCGTACTGGTGATGATGCTGGCTGCGGGCACTATCAGCGAATTCATCGACAAGCACCCGTCGCTGAAGATGCTGGCGCTGTCGTTCCTGCTGGTGGTGGGTACGGTGCTGATCGCCGAATCCTTCGACGTGCATGTGCCAAAAGGCTACGTCTACTTCGCCATGGCGTTCTCGCTGGCAGTAGAAGCGGTAAACATCAAGATGCGTACCGCTATCGCGAAAAAGAAGAAACAGCAGGATCCTGTGAAACTGCGCAAGGACATTCCGGGTCAATAAACCTGACCCGCTGCTGTTGATCGTTGTTGATCGTTCCCACGCTCCGCGTGGGAATGCCGCCTCTGGACGCTCCGCGTCCGCCCTCAAAGCGACGCAGAGCGTCACGGGATGCATTCCCAGGCAGAGCGTGGGAACGATCTTCATGACAGTTTTGTTTCAATCCCCACTTTAGCTATGCGATGCTGGCGCAGAGCCCATTCGCCAACTACAGCTTAAGTACAAGACGTAGAACGGCACGCGGCAATTCTCATTTGCTCTTTCTGGAGCACACCCACACGGGGGGCCGAGCATGCTGACCTTGCTCAATCTGCTTTCCGCCGTGACCCTGCTTATCTGGGGCACGCACATCGTCCGTACCGGCATCTTGCGGGTCTACGGTTCCAACTTGCGCCAAGTCATCGGGCAGAACATGTCCAAGCGCTGGCTGGCGTTTATCGCCGGTATCCTGGTGACGGCCATGGTCCAGAGCAGCAACGCCACGGCGATGCTGGTGACGTCGTTTGTCGGCCAGGGCTTGATGGGCCTTATGCCGGCGCTGGCGACCATGCTCGGTGCCGACGTCGGTACGGCGTTGATGGCGCGGGTACTGACCTTCGACCTGTCCTGGCTGTCGCCACTGCTGATTTTTCTTGGGGTGATTTTCTTCCTCTCGCGTAAACAGACACGGGCAGGGCAGATGGGCCGCGTCGGTATCGGCCTGGGCCTGATCATTCTGGCCCTGCAACTGATCGTCGAAGCCGCCGGGCCGATTACCCATGCCCAAGGCGTCAAAGTCATCTTCGCCTCGCTGACCGGCGACATTTTGCTGGATGCCCTGGTCGGCGCCCTGTTTGCGATGATTTCCTACTCCAGCCTGGCCGCCGTGCTGCTGACCGCAACCCTCGCCGGTGCCGGTGTGATCGGCTTGCACGTGGCCATCGGCCTGGTGATCGGCGCCAACATCGGCAGTGGTGTGCTGGCCTTCCTCACCACCAACATGCAGAACGCTGCCGGCCGCCAGGTCGCGCTGGGCAGCTTGTTGTACAAACTGATCGGCCTGTTGCTGATTATTCCGGTGCTCGACCCTCTCGTACGCTGGATGGATGGTTTGGACTACAGCGCCCAAGGCATGGTCATCACCTTCCATGTGCTCTACAACACCACGCGCTGCCTGATCCTGCTGCCCACCATCGGGCCAATGGCGCGCCTGTGCGCCTGGTTGCTGCCGGAACAACAGGAGACCAACGGCAAAGCCAGGCCACGTCACCTGGACCTGGCCTCGCTCGCCACCCCAAGCCTGGCGCTGGCCAACGCCGCCCGCGAGACCCTGCGCCTGGGCGACCTGATCGACAACATGCTCACCGCCATGCTCGAAGTACTGCGTGGCAAGCAAACCGCCATTACCCAGGAAATGCGCAGCCTCAGCGATGACGTCGAGGCCCTCTACAGCGCGATCAAGCTTTACCTGGCGCAAATGCCCCGCGAAGACCTCAGTGAACAGGACAGCCGCCGCTGGGCGGAGATCATCGAGCTGTCGATCAACCTCAAGCTGGCCGGCGACCTGATCGAACGTATGCTGCGCAAAGTCCAGCAGCAGAAAACCTCACAGCGCCGACAGTTCTCCGAAGTCGGCCTGGAAGAACTCACCGGCCTGCACAGCCAGTTGATTGCCAACCTGCGCTTGGGCCTGTCGGTGTTTCTCAGCGCCGACCCGGAAAGCGCCCGCCAACTGCTGCGTGAAAAGCGCCGTTTCCGCGCCCAGGAGCGCCGCCTGGCCCACGCCCACGTCAGCCGTCTGCAGCGTAAAATCGTACAGAGCATGGAGACCAGTTCCCTGCACCTGGAGCTGATTGCCGACATGAAACGCCTGAACTCGTTGTTTTGCAGCAGTGCTTATGTAGTGTTGGAAACCTCAGACACCGGCGCACTCTCTGCCGAAGATATTGCCGACATCACTCATTCGCCCTGAACATACGATGGCCCGTGAAGTCAGTTAACAATGGACCTCACCCGCCAGGAAGCTTGTTATGCGTCGCCTGTTACTTGCCTGCCTGCTCATGGGCTCGGCACACACCTTTGCCTTCGACCGCCTGCAAGTCGAAGGCTACACCTTGCCCAATGGCCTGCAATTGTTGCTCAAGCCGGGCACCGAGCGTGGGCACGTGGCGATCCGCCTGGTGGTCGGCGTAGGCCTGGATGACTTTCCCTGCGACGAAAAAGAACTGCCGCACTTGCTCGAACACTTGCTGTTCAGCGGCATCGACGGCGGTGATGAAGGCGACCTTGAGGACCGCATGCAAGCCCTCGGCGGCGAATGGAACGCCTACACCAGCAATGCCGATACCACCTTTGTGATCGAGGCACCCGCGCAAAACCAGCGCAAGGTGCTGGACCTGTTACTGGCGATCCTCACCCGCACCGAACTGACCGACGCGAACATCAATGCCGCCAAAAAAGTGGTCGAGCGCGAAGACGGCGGCCATTACTCGCACCTGCAACGCTTGCTCGACCGCCAGGACCTGGGTCACACCGCCAGCAACCAATTGGCCGTCGAACTGGGACTCAAATGCGCCGAACGTGCCGAAGTCAGCCAACTGACCCGTGATCAGTTGCAAACCCTGCGCACACATTGGTACGCGCCCAACAACATGACCCTGATTATCGTCGGCGACCTCGACAAACTGCTTCCGGCGTATCTGGAGCGCACTTACGGTCAACTTGATCCGGTCGAACCCACCGAGCACCGGCCGCTGCCGGAAATCCAGCACACCGCCGCCAGCCATCGCGACCTTATCCACGGCTGGGTTGGTGACAGCGCCAAACTGCACTGGCTGTTCCCCGAACCGGTTTTGGACGACCAACACGATGAAACCTACGATTTGCTCAAGGACTACCTCGACTGGGCGCTGTACCGTCAGCTGCGCCTCAAGCACGGTTTGTCCTACGGCCCATGGAGTGAGCGCGAAGTGCTCGGCGGCGTCGGCTTCCTCAGCCTGAATGCCGACCTTGAGCGCGACAAACTCCCTGAGGCTGAACAGGTGTTGCAGAACCTCACGGCGCAACTGCTCAAGGACGGCCTCGACCCAGCGGTATTCGCCCGCCTGCAGCAGGCTGCCATCGCGCGCCAAGCCTGGGCGGTGCAGGGTAACAGCGCGCTGGCCGACTATTACTGGAGCGCTGCCGGCGACTATGCCGATGGCCATATCAGCGACCCGGCCAAGCGCATCAAGGCCGTCAACCTGGCGCAAACCAACCAGGCCATGCGCGAGGTGTTTAACCAGAAGGGCTACTGGCGCATCGAAAAACCCTTGCTGAGCTATGACGCCCTGAGCTGGATCGGTGCCGGTGTACTCGTGCTGATCGCCAGTGTGTTGATCGGCGTGCGCCTTTATCGCAAACGGATCACGTAATGAGGCACCGAACACAGGGCTAAGACGTTATTCTGTCTGGGATTTTTCCTACACCAATTGTGAATCGCCAATGCCAAATCTACCGCCCCTTATCCAGCGCATTATCGAACTGATCAAGCGCTATCCAGGGGTGATCGCACTCGGCGGTTTCATATCCGGTGTGTGCAGCTTCATCCTGGTGGACCGCCAGCAGGGCATGGCCAGCTGGATCGCGGTGATCATGCTGGTGAGCTGGCTGTGGCTGATGCTGGAAAACAGCTTTACCCAGCTGTTCGCCAAAGTCTTCAAGCGCGAAATCCCCGAGCCGCTGCTGCGCTACGCGACCCAGATGATCCACCAGGAAAGCCTGTTCTTCGTATTGCCGTTCTTTTTCGTCACCACCGCCTGGAACAGCGGCCAATCCGTATTCACCGGCCTGCTCGGCGCGGCGGCGCTGGTGTCGATCACCGACCCGCTGTACTACAAGTGGCTGGCGCCCAAGCGCTCGCTGTTCCTGGCGCTGCACACCCTGACCTTGTTCGCGGCACTGCTCACCGCACTGCCCATCATCATGCACCTGACTACCGCCGAGAGTTACAAATTGGCGCTCGGCGTGGCCATGGCGCTGTCGATCCCGAGCCTGGCCGCGAGCCTGCCACTGCGCAGCGTCAAAGGCTGGGCGATGCTGCTCGGGGTGACGGCCGCCATCGGCTGCGCCGGTTGGTTCCTGCGCAGCTGGGTGCCGCCGGCCACATTGTGGATGACCGAAGTGGCGATCAGCACCCAGCTGCAAGACCGCACACCGGGCGATGACCTCAAGGAAGTCACCGCCGCGCAACTGCGCAGCGGCGGGCTGTACGCTTACACCGCGATCAACGCGCCACGCGGGCTGGATGAGCGGATTTACCATGTGTGGAAATTCAACGGCCAAGAGGTCGACCGCATCGCCCTGGATATCCATGGCGGACGCAAGGAAGGCTATCGCGCCTGGACCCACAAGCAGAATTTCCCGGCCGACGCGGTCGGGCGCTGGCAGGTGCAGGTGTTGACGGAGGATGGGCAAGTCATCGGCGTGCTGCGTTTTAAAGTCACTGACCCAGCACAAACGGACAACCCAAAGTAGGCCGTATCGTGCTATTACGTAGCAATTGTGGATAGCCAAACAAGCTCGGAGCTTATGACCACTCGTACCACGGCCGGCGCAGCCCACCTCGACACCTCCAGCGTTCCCCCGTTGCTCAGGATTACGGGGGACTGGACGCTTGCCCACTACGCCAATCTTAAAAAGCTGAGCGACAAGCTCGACGGCCAATACGACGCCGGTGCACGCATCGACCTCAATGGCCTCGGCGCCCTGGATACCGCGGGTGCCTCGCTGCTGGTCGAGTTGCTGGGCCCGGAGCGCATCGAGCATTCCGCCGAGCAGACCGATTGCAGCTTGTCTACCGCCGACCGGGCACTGCTCAAAACCGTCTACCGCTCTCTGAACGATTTCTGCGTACCCGACAAAGAGCCGGAAGAAGCCGCCGGTATCCAAGTGCTGGCGCGTATCGGTCGAGCTGTCGACACGGTATGGCAGGACGGCATGAAACTGCTGGGCTTTATCGGCCTGATCCTTGAAACTTTCGCCCGTGGCGTTTTGCGCCCCAAACGCTGGCGCATCACACCGATGGTCGCGCATATCGAACAAACCGGCCTCGACGCTGCGCCCATCGTCGCGTTGCTGACCTTTCTGGTGGGCGCCGTGGTGGCGTTCCTCGGCGCCACCGTGCTCAAAAGCTTCGGTGCGACGATTTTTACCGTGGACCTGGTGGCGTTTTCTTTCCTGCGAGAATTCGGCGTATTGCTTACCGCCATCCTGATCGCAGGCCGAACGGCCAGCGCCTTTACCGCGCAAATCGGCTCGATGAAGGCTAACGAAGAAATCGACGCGATCCGCACCCTGGGCCTGGACCCAATGGAACTGTTGGTGCTGCCACGGGTAATGGCGCTGCTGGTGTCGCTGCCGATGCTGACATTTTTGGCGATGCTCTCGGGGATTGTCGGCGGCGGCGTGGTGTGTGCCGTCGCCCTGGATATTTCACCGGCGATGTTTCTCTCTCTGCTTCAATCGGACATTGGCGTGCAGCACTTTTTGGTGGGGATGGTGAAAGCGCCGATTTTCGCCTTCCTGATCGCGGCGATTGGCTGCCTCGAAGGCTTCAAGGTCAGCGGCAGCGCCGAATCGGTCGGCGCGCACACCACCTCCAGCGTGGTGCAGTCTATTTTCGTAGTGATCGTGCTGGATGCGGTCGCCGCGATGTTCTTTATGGAGATGGGCTGGTGAGTCGTCTACACCGTGCGCCCACTGAGGCGGTGATCGAAGTGCGCGGCCTGTGCAATCGCTTTGGCAGCCAGAGCGTGCACGAAAACCTCGATCTGGATTTGTACGAAGGCGAGATCCTCGCGGTGGTCGGCGGCTCCGGCAGCGGCAAGTCGGTACTGCTGCGCAGCATCGTCGGCCTGCGGCGGCCCAGCGAAGGTGAGGTGCGGGTATTCGGCAAGAACCTGCCCAATTTGTCGGAACATGAACGCTCGCTGGTGGAACGGCGCTTTGGCGTGCTGTTCCAGAAGGGTGCGCTGTTTTCCTCGCTGACGGTCACCGAAAACGTCGCCCTGCCGTTGATCGAACACGCCGGGCTCAGCCGTCGCGACGCCGAACACTTGGCGGCAGTCAAGCTAGCCCTGGCAGGGCTGCCTTTGTCGGCGGCGGATAAATACCCGGCGTCATTGTCCGGCGGCATGATCAAGCGCGCGGCCCTGGCACGCGCCCTGGCCCTGGACCCGGACATTCTGTTCCTGGATGAACCCACCGCCGGCCTCGACCCGATTGGCGCGGCGCAATTCGACCAACTGATCCTCACCCTGCGCGATGCGCTGGGCTTGAGCGTGTTCCTGGTCACCCACGACCTCGACACGCTCTACACCATCACCGACCGTGTGGCGGTGCTGGCGCAGAAGAAAGTGCTGGTGGCCGATGCCATCGATGTCGTCTCGGAAACGGACGACGCCTGGATTCACGAATATTTCCACGGCCCCCGTGGCCGCGCGGCATTGGATGCCGCTCAATCGCTTAACGAGGTATGACATGGAAACCCGAGCCCATCATGTGATGATCGGTCTGTTCAGCGTGATCGTGGTGGTCGGCGCCATGCTGTTCGGCCTGTGGCTGGCCAAGTCCAGCGTCGACAGCGCGTTCCAGGAATACGAGGTGGTGTTCAACGAGGCCGTCAGCGGCCTGTCCCAGGGCAGTTCGGTGCAATACAGCGGGATCAAGGTGGGCGATGTCACCAGCCTGCGCCTGGACCCGAAAGACCCGCGCCGGGTACTGGCGCGCATCCGTTTGGCCGGGCAGACACCGATCAAGGAAGACACCCAGGCCAAGCTGGCACTGACCGGCATCACCGGCACCTCGATCATCCAGCTCAGCGGTGGTACGCCGCAAAGCCCGGAGCTCAAGGGCAAGGACGGCAACCTGCCGGAAATCATCGCCTCGCCGTCCCCCATTGCGCGCCTGCTTAATAACAGCAACGACCTGATGACCAGCATCAACCTGCTGCTGCACAACGCCAACCACATGTTCTCGCGGGAGAACGTCGAGCGCCTGAGCAACACCCTGGACAACTTGCAACAAACCACCGGCGCCATTGCCGACCAACGCGGTGATATCAAGGTAGTGATGCAACAATTGATGCAGGTGAGCAAACAGGCGAGCGCCGCGCTGGAGCAAACCACCACGTTGATGCGCAATGCCAACGGCTTGCTCAATGACCAAGGCAAGCAAGCCTTCGGCAGTGCCGAGCAGGCCATGAAGTCGCTGGAACAAAGCACCACGACCATCAACACCTTGCTGACCAACAACAAAGACTCGGTGAACAGCGGCATGCAGGGCCTCAACGAACTGGCACCGGCCGTGCGAGAGCTGCGCGAAACCCTCGGTTCGCTGCGCGCCATCTCCCGCCGCCTCGAAGCCAACCCCAGCGGTTACCTGCTGGGCAGCGACAAGAACAAGGAGTTCACGCCATGAAGCGTGCTTACCAAATAATCGTCCCTTTGGCCTTGGTGCTGATCAGCGCCTGCTCGATCCTGCCCAAGCCGGATCCGTCTGATGTGTATCGCCTGGCGTCGGCGCCAACCAGCACCCAAGGCGCGCCGGTGAGCTGGTCGCTGCGGGTGTCCAAGCCGCAGAGCAGCGAGTTTCTCGACAGCCCGCGCATCGCCGTAGTGCCAAACGGCGACCTGATCAGCAGCTACGCGAACTCACGCTGGAGCGACCCGACGCCGGTGTTGCTGCGCAACCGGTTTATGGACGGTTTCCAGCGCGATGGGCGGGTGACGCTGCTGAGTACCGACGAGACCAACCTGCAGGCCGATTACGAGCTGGGCGGGCAGTTGCAGGCGTTTCAGAGTGAGTACCATGGCAGTGCGGTGGAGGTGGTGATCCGCCTGGATGCGCGGCTGGTGCGTGGCAGTGATCAGCGGATTATTGCCAGTCGGCGGTTTGAGGTGAAGCAGCCGGTCGGCGATACAAAAGTGCCCGCGGTAGTGGCGGCGTTTGGGCAGGCAGGGGATCAGTTGAATAAGCAGGTGGTGGATTGGGTGGTGCAGCAGGGCAATGCTGCTGCGAAACGCTGAGTGCCTCTTCGCAGGCAAGCCAGCTCCCACATTTGACGGTGTTCACAAATCAAAATGTGGGAGCTGGCTTGCCTGCGATAGCGATCTAAGCCTTAACCAAAAAACCAGTAGCACACCGAAATTGCCGCCACCACACCGGCAAACTCCGCCAGCAGCGCACACCCAACCGCATGCCGCGCGCGCTGGATGCCCACCGAACCAAAGTACACCGCCAACACATAAAAGGTGGTCTCGGTACTGCCCTGAATCGTCGCCGCGACCAACGCCGGGAAGCTGTCCACGCCCTTGGCCTGCATGGTCTCGATCAACAGCGCCCGCGCCGCGCTGCCGGAGAACGGCTTGACCATCGCCGTCGGCAATGCATCGACAAAGCGCGTGTCCATGCCCGTCCAGGCCACCACATGGCGAATCCCCTCCAGGCCAAAGTCCAACGCCCCGGAGGCGCGCAATACGCCCACTGCACAAAGCATCGCCACCAGATACGGCAGCAGGTTCTTGGCAACATCGAAGCCCTCTTTGGCACCTTCGACAAATGCCTCATACACCTTCACCTTGCGCAACGCACCGATCACCAGAAACAGCATGATCAAGCCAAACAGCGTCAGGTTGCCGAGGATCGACGACAGGCCCGCCAGCGCCGTGGCGGACAGTGTCGCCAGCAACGCCATAAAGCCGCCCAGCATCAGCGCGCCGGGAATCAGATACGCCAGCACCACCGGGTCCCACAAGCGCAGGCGCTGCATGACAGCCACCGACAACAGGCCCACCAGCGTTGAGGCGCTGGTGGCCAGCAGGATCGGCAGGAACACCAGCGTCGGGTCGGCGGCGCCTTGCTGGGCGCGGTACATGAAGATCGTCACCGGCAACAGCGTCAGCGAGGACGCGTTAAGCACCAGGAACAGAATCTGCGCGTTGCTCGCGGTGTTGGGGATGGGGTTGAGTTCCTGCAACGCCTTCATGGCTTTCAGGCCAATCGGTGTGGCGGCGTTGTCCAGGCCCAGGCCATTGGCGGCGAAGTTGAGGGTGATCAAGCCGATGGCCGGGTGGCCAGCGGGCACTTCCGGCATCAAACGGCGAAACAGCGGGCCGAGCGCCTTGGCCAGCCAATCGACGATGCCCGCTTTTTCGGCGATGCGCAAAAAGCCCAGCCATAAGGTCAGGGTGCCGAACAGCAGCACCATCACGTCCACCGACAGTTTGGCCATGGCGAAAATGCTTTCGACCATCGCCGCAAAAATCCCGGCATTACCGCCAACCAGCCATTGCGCCAGTGCTGACACCATTGCCACGACAAAGAAGCCAAGCCACAGGCCATTGAGCATCAGTTGAATCCCCCGAAAGATGGGGCGAATGATAGCGGGGCTGGCAGAAACGACAAACCCCGGAATTTTCCGGGGTTTGTTTCAAAGCAGCGGTGCTATCAGCCGCGGGTAGCTTGTGCGGTCGGTGCGGCTTCTTTGCTGCGCCAGTGCGGCAGCGAGTTCCAGTAGCGCTCGCCCTTGGCATCGTCGTACATGCCTTCCCAACGAGAGATAACCAGAACGGCCAGGGCGTTGCCGATCACATTGAGTGCGGTACGCGCCATGTCCATCACACGGTCGACACCGGCGATAAAGGCCAGGCCTTCCAGCGGAATGCCCACGCTGCCCAGGGTAGCCAGCAACACCACGAAGGACACGCCCGGCACGCCGGCGATACCTTTGGAGGTGACCATCAGGGTCAGTACCAGCATCAGTTGCTGGCCAATCGACAGGTCGATGCCATACAGCTGGGCGATAAAGATGGCCGCGATACTCTGGTACAGGGTCGAACCGTCGAGGTTGAACGAGTAGCCGGTTGGCACCACAAAGCTGCAGATGGCCTTCGGCGCACCGTAGGCTTCCATCTTCTCGATCACACGCGGCAACACGGTTTCGGAGCTGGCGGTGGAGTAGGCCAGTACCAACTCATCCTTGAAGATGCGCATCAGCTTGAGAATCGAGAAGCCGAACAGGCGGGCGATCAGGCCCAGTACCGCAAAGGCGAAGAACAGGATGGCGACGTAAACCAGGATCACCAGCTTGGCCAGCGGCAGCAAGGAGGCGAAACCGAAGTTGGCGACGGTTACCGCGATCAAGGCAAATACACCGATTGGGGCGTACTTCATGATCATGTGGGTCACTTTGAACATGCTCTCGGACACGCCCTGGAACATGGTCACCAGCGGTTCGCGCAGCTCAGGCTTGAGGCTCGACAAGCCCAGGCCGAACAGCACCGAGAAGAAGATGATCGGCAGCATGTCGCCACGGGCAACGGCAGCGAAAATATTCGATGGGATCAGGTTGAGGATGGTTTCGATGAACGCATGCTCATGCTGCACTTCGGCGGCGGTGGCGGTGTATTTGGAAATGTCGACGGTACCCAGGGTACTCATGTCGATGCCGGCGCCCGGGTGGAACAGGTTGGCAAGCAACAGGCCGACCACAATGGCGATGGTGGTGACCACTTCGAAGTAAAGAATGGTTTTGACGCCGATCCGCCCCAGCTTCTTCGCATCCCCTACGCCGGCGATGCCAACAATCAGCGAGGAAATCACAATCGGGATCACGATCATCTTGATCAGGCGGATAAAGATATCGCCCGCTGGCTGCAACACATTGCTGATCCACCAGGCTTTTTCAGCACTGAAATGGTTGAGCACTGCACCGATTGCGATCCCCAGTACCAAACCGATGAGGATCTGCCAGGCGAGGCTTAGCTTTGCCTTCTTCATGTCATTACCCTTACTTCAAGTGGACTTAAGGCAAATGCGCCACTCGCAACGCTCGGAAGCGAAAAAGTGTGCGCATTTGCCTCCATGGAAGGTCACCGCAGCATGGCCGAAATGGCTTACTGGCAGGCGAAAAAAGGCGCAACTATTCCCATGCAAGGGTTCGACGTCTAATGCCGTAAACGCCTACCCTATGCCGAATCGGCATGACTTTTTTTGAAATTAGCTGTCCGAACGGTCAGTTCAAATCCGCCATTAAAGCCCGTGAATATGCCGTTAACCGGCCAATACCGGCTCGCTCAGAGATGTTGGACGACTTATACAGGTTGGCGAAAATGCCTGGGAATTCACTGACCTGGCGCCAGAAATGTCCTATGGCGCAGCCAAAATTTTCTCGATAGATGGTCGCCACGAAACACCAAGTAATGGTTAGGCGCGCGCAAAAGAGAAATTGTCGGCTATGAGCCGTATAAGAAGCGGAGCATGAGAGTGACAAGCCCGTCGCAAGTTCAGCAAGCGTGAGGGCTTGTGAACTTGCGTCGCAGCTTTTCACCTGACCCGGCCCTTGCGCAGGCACTCCCTGTACCCGTAGGTCACGCCGATCTTGATTGATCAGAGCAACCCGGCCCCCTGGTCATGCATACCCTTGGCGGGCGATGCAGACAGAAAGAAGCGAGGGGCTTCTTTCTATGGACGCCGGCTCCGCAGACGACAGACGCATCAGACGGAACCTAGTACCAATTCGGATCTTTCTTAAGCTGCTCCATCAGCAGCTTTTGCATGCCTTCGTTCGGCTTACCGATAAAACGATAATCGGCATGCCGTGTCGGGGATTTGTCCGCCGGCAAACCGGCCGGGACTTCCACCAACATGGCGTAGGCATCTTCCTTGTCGAGGCTAAAGGCAACGATCAGGCGCTTGTTCAGGCACGTATCTGCAGTCTCACAGAGCGGCCCCACCAAATACTTGTCGCCATCTTCTTCAACGGCATTCATTTGCTCGGCCGTACCGGACAGGTTCATCACCCATTCCGGCAAGCGCTGTTCTTTCTTCACCACGCTTTGCCAGGTTTCGCGGTACTGCTTATCCGCACTAAGCAATTCGTTGGCTCGGGATTGGCCGTCATTGGCGGCCATCACCAGCCCGCTGCCGCCCAAGAGCAGGGCGGCAGCCATGGCTTTAAAGGACAAAATGGTCATATTCAGCCTCGGCCGCGACGACCAAAGAAGAACGAAGCGATGAACATCACCAGGAAGACCACAAACAGAATTTTTGCGATACCCGTGGCGGTGCCCGCGATACCACCGAAGCCCAGGACTGCAGCCACAATGGCGATGATCAGAAATGTGATTGCCCAACTCAACATGGTGATTCTCCTTACGCTTTTATAGGGGTAACAGCGGTAGTGCCGTGCAGCCGCTCAACACAAGCGACCTTTTCTTGCTTAGAACACCCAGCGCTCTTGGGTTGGCAATTCACCCAGGGTTGAATCCTGGCCTGCCACTCTCAATTGCGGGGCGGTTACTTCAGTAGTAGCGCTGGCGCTGCCAACGGAACGGAAATGGGTTTGGGTCATCGACGGACGTTCGAATTGCGCGGTTTGCTGCTGACTTTGCTGCCAATGCTGCATCTGCTGGCCGGCAATCAACGTGACCATCAAAGCCAGGCTGGCGAACAGACCTTGCTGCAAGCGCAGTGGCGATACACGTAGTTGGCTGAGGCTTTGGCGAGTCATGCTGCATTTCTCCCGCATTTTGATTATTCGTTGGGAGAGCTATTGCAGAGTGCATGCCAGTTTTTTTACAAAATAAAACTCAATAAAATCAATTAGTTATAGATACACCAATACAGTATCGAACAGCATCCTGCACGATGCCCCTTTGCAGGCCGTGCGAAATGCACGATGGTCAGTGGTCGGGTCAATGGATCGAAACAACCGCGGGCGTTGCCGAATTGGCAAGAAGGCAAGAAAACGCCATCAATCGGCGCCTTTGTAGGGGAACGTGAAGATACCTGCGCGAAGATGCCTTTTATGAATCAGAATAAACCATGCAACTTGCCCGATTAATCCGGGACTAAACACCATCATTTATAGTTAAGGAGCGCGGGACAGATGGAATCAGCCAAGGAACTTCAAGGCCGCATTCTTTTAGTGGATGACGAATCCGCGATCCTCCGCACCTTCCGTTACTGCCTGGAAGATGAAGGCTACAGCGTAGCCACTGCCAACAGCGCCGCCCAAGCCGATGCCTTGATGCAGCGTCAGGTATTCGATCTGTGCTTCCTGGACCTGCGCCTGGGTGAAGACAATGGCCTGGATGTGTTGGCCCAGATGCGCATCCAGGCGCCATGGATGCGCGTGGTGATTGTGACCGCGCATTCGGCTGTAGACACCGCCGTTGACGCGATCCAGGCCGGCGCCGCCGACTACCTGGTCAAGCCGTGCAGCCCCGATCAACTGCGCCTGGCCACCGCCAAGCAGTTGGAAGTGCGCCAGCTCTCCGCACGCCTGGAAGCACTGGAAGGCGCAGTGCGCCAACCCAAGGACGGCCTCGATTCCCACAGCCCGGCGATGATGGTGGTACTGGAAACTGCGCGTCAGGTGGCTGGCACCGATGCCAATATTTTGATCCTCGGTGAGTCCGGCACCGGTAAAGGCGAGCTGGCCCGGGCCATTCACGGGTGGAGCAAACGCTCGAAAAAATCCTGCGTGACCATTAACTGTCCGTCACTGACAGCCGAGCTAATGGAAAGCGAGTTGTTCGGCCATAGCCGTGGCGCGTTTACCGGCGCCAGTGAGAGCACGCTAGGCCGCGTTAACCAAGCCGACGGCGGCACGCTGTTTCTCGACGAGATCGGCGACTTTCCCCTGACGTTGCAGCCAAAACTGCTGCGATTCATTCAAGACAAGGAATATGAGCGCGTAGGCGACCCGGTCACTCGACGTGCTGATGTGCGCATCCTCGCGGCCACCAACCTGAACCTGGAAGACATGGTGCGCGACGGCCGTTTCCGGGAAGACTTGCTCTACCGCCTCAACGTCATCACCCTGCACCTGCCGCCCCTGCGCGAGCGCAGTGAAGACATCCTGACTCTGGCCGACCGTTTCCTGGCGCGCTTCGTCAAGGAGTATGCCCGACCTGCACGCGGTTTCAGCGATGCCGCCCGTGAAGCGCTGCTTAACTACCGCTGGCCGGGCAATATCCGCGAACTGCGTAACGTGGTGGAGCGGGCCAGCATCATTTGCCCGCAGGAAAAGGTTGAAATCAGCCACCTCGGGATGGCCGAACAGCCGACCAACAATGCCCCGCGTATTGGCGCAGCACTGAGCCTGGACGAACTGGAGAAAGCCCATATCGGCGCCGTTCTCGCTACCAGCGACACCTTGGATCAAGCGGCCCGCACGCTGGGCATCGACGCGTCGACCCTGTACCGCAAACGTAAACAGTACAACCTGTGAGCTGCACCTTATGAAGCTTGCGATGAAACTGCGCACTCGGTTGTTTCTGAGTATCTCAGCGCTGATCACCGTCGCCCTGTTGGGACTGGTCCTGGGACTGGTCAGCGTCATGCAAATGGCCAAGAGCCAGGAGTCGCTGATCCGCAGCAACTTTATCACCCTGGACCTGGGCCTCAAGCTGCGCCAGACCTTGGGCGACCAGTTGATCCTGATGCTGGAGGAGCGGCCCGACCCCGCTGCCCTGCAGACGTCCAAGCAGAACTATTTTGCCCTGCTGGACCAGGGCATCGCCCATGAGCAGCAGGACGGCAGAACCAGTGGCTTCAGCCAGGCACGCATCGACTACCTGAATTTCCTCAAGGCGTTTGACGAGGCTCAGCAAAGCTCACTGGCCAACAATAAAAACGAAAAACTCACCGAAACCTTCAATGCACTGCGTAACGGACTGATCGCTGAACACAAAGGCGCCCTGGAAAATATCAACGACAGCGAGCACAAGTCGCGCAATCGCGCCTTGTTAATCGCCGGCTTGCTGGGGCTGGTCGGCCTGGCGGTGTTGATCATCGGCTTCGTCACCGCCCATGGCATCGCCCGGCGCTTTGGCGGGCCAATTGAAGCCTTGGCCAAGGCCGCCGACAAGATCGGGCAAGGCGATTTCGAAGTGACGCTGCCGATCTCATCGGCGGCAGAAATGAATCAGCTGACCCGTCGTTTCGGCATCATGGCCGAAGCACTGCGTCAGCATCAGGCGACCAATATCGATGAATTGCTGGCCGGCCAGCAACGCCTGCAAGCAGTGCTCGACAGCATCGACGACGGCTTGCTGATGATTGACCGCCAAGGCCGTCTGGAACACCTTAACCCCGTGGCACAGCGCCAGTTGGGCTGGGACGAAGAGCGCCTCGGCCAAGGCTTGGGTGAAGCCTTGGGTCGCCCTGAAATGGATGAGCAGCTGCAACTGGTGCTGCGCGGCGGCAACCTGGAGCGCGCGCCGGACGATCTGGAAGTGGAAGTCGAAGGCGAACTGCGCCTGCTGACCTACAGCCTGACGCCGGTCAGCCATACCCAAGGGCATATTCTAGGTGCGGTGATGGTGCTGCATGACGTCACCGAACAACGCGCGTTCGAACGTGTGCGCAGCGAGTTCGTATTGCGCGCCTCCCACGAATTACGCACGCCGGTGACGGGCATGCACATGGCCTTCGGGCTGTTTCGCGAACGGGCGAAGTTTCCCGCCGAGTCCCGTGAGGCCGACCTGCTGGATACGGTCAATGAAGAAATGCAGCGCCTGATGCAGTTGATCAACGACCTGCTCAACTTCTCGCGCTACCAGAACGGCCTGCAAAAACTCACGCTCGGGCCATGCGATGTCACTGATTTGCTCGAGCACGCACGAGCCCGGTTCACGGAGCCCGCGAACGCACAACACATCGAACTGCTGGTGGAAGCCCAATCGGAATTGCCCAGGCTGTACGCCGACCAAGTTCAACTCGAGCGTGTACTCGATAACCTTCTAGGCAATGCTTTGCGACATACGGCCAATGGTGGCCAGATTCGCTTGCAGGCGCGCCGCCACGGCGAACGGGTGATTATCAGCGTTGAAGATAACGGCGAGGGTATTGCCTATGGCCAACAGGGGCGCATCTTTGAACCTTTCGTACAAGTAGGCCGCAAGAAAGGCGGCGCTGGCCTGGGGCTGGCGTTGTGCAAGGAGATCGTACAGTTGCACGGCGGTCGCATGGGCGTGTATTCGCGGCCGGGGCAGGGTACGCAGTTCTATATGGCACTGCCGTTGTAGCCTGGATACAAAAAAATGTGGGAGCGGGCTTGCCCGCGATTACGGTGGTTCAGCCAAAACTTTGTTGACTGACACTCCGTCATCGCGGGCAAGCCCGCTCCCACATTTGTATGGGGTTACACCTTTAGCGGCGGTTCAATGCGCTCAGGATCGCTGCACTTTCCGCATCCGGCGTGCCGTCGAACCGTGATGGCCGGAAGTGCATCTGGAACGCCGCGATCACATGTCGCGTGGCCACATCCAGCTCACCCGTCTGCGGCGTCTGGTAGCCCAGGCGCGCCAGTTCTTCCTGGAACCACGTAATACTCGGCAGGCTAACGGCATACTGTTGCTGGAACCGAGCCACCACCTGTGCATCCGGCCACACGCCCAAACCTTCAGCCGCCAGGCGCTTCCACGGGAACAACGGGCCTGGGTCGAGCTTGCGCAATGGCGCAATGTCGCTATGGCCGATAATGTTTTTGGGGTCGATGCCGTTGCGCTTGCTGATGTCCTTGAGCAACACCACCAACGACTGCACCTGGGCCTCGGAGTACGGGTACCACAGGCGGCCGGTCGGCGCGTCTGTATAACCTGGGTTCACGATCTCGATACCAATGGAGCTGGAGTTGAGCCAGGTGCGGCCCGCCCATTCGCTTTCACCGGCGTGCCAGGCGCGCTGGCTCTCGTCTACCAGCTTGTAGATGGTGCCTGAAGCGTCATCGCCAATGAGGTAATGGCTGCTGACCTGGCCGTGCGTGAGCAGCGCCAGGGAGCGTTCAAGGCTGGCGGAGGTGTAATGGACAATGACGAACTGCACGCGGTTGTCGTGGTTCAAAGAAGGGTGGCTGGTGTTCAGCCGCGGGCCGCTGGCGCAGCCGGCGAGCAAAAGAAGCACAAAGGCAATGCAAAAGGATTTCATGGCGGAAGACAGTACGCAGAAGACGATAATGCAACAGTGTAACGGATGGTTCGGGGCTCGACGGTCAAATCACAAAATGGAACATCTTTTACGCCGCCTGCACCCGGTTGCGCCCGGCCGCCTTGGCTCGGTACAACGCCTCATCGGCACGCTTGAGTGCCAGGTCGCTGCACTCTCCCGGCTGGAACTGCGCCACGCCCATGGACACCGTAATAGTCACCGGCTCGCCCTTGAAGTGGAACGGGCATGCTTCGATGGCCGAACGCAGCACCTCACCCACATCCAAAGCATCTGCCAAACCTGAGTCAGGCATCAACAATACAAACTCTTCACCCCCAAATCGCGCGATAAAATCGCCGGAGCGCAGGCGCTTGCGCAACACATTGGCGATGATCTTCAGCACCTTGTCGCCGGCCAAGTGGCCGTAGCCATCGTTGATGCGCTTGAAGTGGTCCAGGTCGAGCATGGCCAGTGACAGGCTGTTGCCGCGCTGATGCCAGCTATTCACTTCATGATCCAGGCGCTCGCTCCACGCCGCACGGTTGGGCAGGCCGGTGAGCGGGTCGATCAAGGCCTTCTGGCGCTGCACTTCCAAATGCTCGCGATAACCTTGGGCTTCCTGCTCCATGTTCGCCACCCGCTCGGCCAGGCTTTTGAGCCGCGCCGCGACTTCCTGCTCACGCTGGTCACGCTGCTGCCGGTGTTCGTCCATGGTGCCGAGCAAGCCTTCAAGGTGGCTTTCCAGCACATGCTTGAGGCTGTCCAGGTCAGCAGCTTCCTGCACGCTGCTTTGCAGGCCGTCGACCTGTTCACGGATCTGCGTATCCAGCTCCCGTGCGGCCGAGCGGCTGTCGGCGTGCCCCTCGCTGGCCACCTGCAGATGGCCCTGGAAGGCTTCGAGGCGTTCATTAAGCTGCTTGAGGTAGGCCTCGAACTCATGCTGGCCACTGTCGGTAATCGCCAGCATCAGCACCGCCAGGTCATCGAGGATCGGCAGCAATTCGTACCAGTTCAAGCCGTGGGCCAAGCGCTCGCGCATGGCTTCGGCCTGGGGCCGGTGGCGCTCGGGTAAGGACAGATCCTCCAGCAAGCCAAGCAAGGTGTCTTCGATATGCTTGGCGACCGAGCTGTAGGACGGCTCGGGGGAGTCGGGCAGGGCGTAGGTGCCGTCCGGTTGCAGCGCATCGGGATAGGGCTCGCAGGGTTCCAGCACGGGCGGAAGCGACAGGCTGCCGATGAGCGTTTGATCTGGCGTGTCGACCTCAAACTGCGGCTCTTCGATAAATGCAGCAAGGGCGCTTTCGGGCGCGGCTTCCTCTAGTGCTGGCTCGGGCATCTCTGGCTCAGAGACTTCGTCAGGCCCGACGGGGGCTTGCTCCGGCGCCGGTGCCTCAAAGGCAAAGGCTTCGCGGGCGACTTCAGCCACTTTGACCGGCTCAGCGGGTTCAGGCTGCGCGGCGGCCGGCGTTACCGGCAATGGCGCAAAAGCGCGCAAGGCTTGGGTCAGCTCTTCGGATTGCACGGGCTCCAGTGGCTCGGGCGCGGCTTTGGCAGCAGCAGGTTTCGACGCCGGCGGTTGCGGTGCATAGAGCGGGGCAGATTCAACCAGCGGCGCCTCATTCGACACATCCTTTGCACCAAACAGGCGTTGCAGCAGGCCTGGTCCAGGGCGCGCAGCTTCGCCTTCAGGCTCCAGGTTATTTAGCGCCTGCCCTTGCAGGCTGCTCAATTCGCTGAGCAGCAGCGGGATCTCACGCGCCTGGCCGACTCGGCCATCAAGCTGTTTGGCGAAGGTTTTCAGCGGGCGGGCGACTTCACGCGGCAGAGGCAGTTTCTGCAACTGCGCAACCAAGGCAGTCAGCGCAGTGCTGATCTGGTCGACCCGGGTTTCGCGGCGCTGCTCCGAGTCGAGCACGGCTTTTTCCAGGCGTGGCAGCAAGGCGGCGAGGGCAGCGTCCATGTCGTCGGTACGCACCACATCGCGCATTTCTTTCATGCATTGATCAACCGCACGGTCGGTGCCTTCCGCCGCCAGCGTGCTGCGCACCAGGCCTCGGCGCAACAGGTCGAGGCGGGCAGCCCAGCGGCGTTCGAGCTTATCTTGCTGCTCAACGCTTTTAAGGTATTTCTCTTTCCAGCGCTGGGCGTCGTCGCTCATGCAAGGGGTCCGCGAGGGCCTGGGCTCAACGCGGGTAATGCATCAGCCGTGAGCGAACCCGGCAGACGAATCTCTACCGCGACGGGCAGGTGATCGGAAATGGGCTGCGCCAGCACCTGCACACTTTCCAGTGTAAGGCTGGGGCTGAGCAGGATATGGTCGAGACAGCGTTGCGGGCGCCAGCTGGGAAACGTGGCTTCGACTTGCGGCGCCAGTAACCCGAGGTCGCGCAACGGGGAATTCTGCAACAGGTCGGTGGCATGGGTGTTCATGTCACCCATCAGCACCTGGTGTTTGTAGTTGCCGATCAGATCACGCACGTAGGCCAACTGGAGGTTGCGTGTACGCGCTCCAAGCGCCAGGTGCATCATCACCACCACCAAGGCTTCCGGGCCTTCGCCGAAACGCACAAGAATCGCGCCGCGCCCTTTTGGGCCGGGCAAGGGGTGATCTTCGATGGCTGTCGGCTTCAAGCGGCTGAGCACGCCATTGCTGTGCTGTGCCAGGCGCCCGAGGTTGCGGTTGAGTTGCTGATACCAATAAGGGAAAGCACCGAGATGGGCGAGATGCTCCACCTGATTGACATAACCGGAGCGCATGCTGCCGCCGTCGGCTTCCTGCAAGGCGACCAGATCGAAGTCGTTGAGCAGGTCGCCGATTTTCTGCAGATTACCGGTACGCCCTTTGTGCGGCAGAAGATGCTGCCAGCCACGGGTGAGGTAGTGCCGATACTTCTCGGTACTGTTGCCCACCTGAATATTGAAGCTGAGCAGCCGCAGACGACTGTCTGCCGGCAAGCCCGTGGACTCCAGGTGGTGTTCGTTGACCCGCGGTTCATGCAGACCAACGCTACGTTCAGTACCCCAGCCGCGCATGATGGCCCCCTTACTTGGCTGCGCGCTCTTTAGCGATCAGTTGGTCGGCAACATTGAGGGTTTGCTCAGGACCACCGGTAGTGCCCAGGTCGAAACGGTATTTGCCGTTGACGATCATGGTCGGTACGCCTTGTACGCCGTACTTCTGGGCGAGTTCCTTGGCCTGTTTGATTTGGCCCTGGATAGCGAAGGAGTTGAAGGTGGCCAGGAACTTGTCCTTGTCGACGCCTTGGGTGGCAACAAAGTCAGCCATTTCGTCAGGCTTGGTCAGGCGCTTGCCTTCTTTTTGAATCGCATTAAATACAGCGTTGTGAACCTTGTGCTCGACACCCATGGCTTCCAGGGTCAGGAACAGTTGGCCGTGGGCATCCCATGGGCCGCCGAACATGGCCGGGATGCGTCGGAAGTTAACGTCGGACGGAAGTTTTTCGGCCCAAGGATTGATAGTCGGCTCAAAGGCGTAGCAATGCGGGCAGCCATACCAGAACAGCTCCACCACTTCGATCTTGCCTGGCTCCGAGACCGGAACCGGGTTGGCCAATTCAACGTAGGTTTTACCGGCTTCAAGCGGCACGTCGGCAGCTTGCGCGGTCATGCCGAAAAGGCTGACAGTGACGAGAGCGGCGCTGAGGATCAGATTACGCATGCTTTACTCCTGGACAAATAAAGTCGCCTCACGCGACCTTTAGTTGTGACAGGTCTACGCGGGCATGAGTTCGTTAGTGTAACGGCACCGGCCACAAAAAAGGGCGGCCTAAGCCACCCTTTTTATGCTTGCATCGATGGATTAATCGAGCGTTAACGTCGCAGGTCCAATCAGTGCAGGCCCTGAATATAGCTGGACAGCGCTTCGATATCTTTATCCGAAAGTTTCGCCGCAATGTCAGTCATCATTTTGTTGCTGGCATCGCCATCGATGGAGCGAACCTTCTCGCGGAAGTCCTTCAACTGCTTGGCTGTGTATTGGGCGTGCTGACCACTCAGGTGGGGAAAACCCGCCTCGGCCAGCCCACTGCCACCTGCGATGTGACAAGCCTTACAGGCAGGCATGCCACCGATAGGTTGGTCTTCAGCGAGTTTGCCGCCTTGAAACAACGCCTGGCCTTTATCAACGAGCTTCGGATCAGCAGCTCCCACACTGCCTTTCTGGCTGGCAAAATACGCCGCGATGTCCGCCAGGTCCTGATCGCTGAGATTAGTCAGCAAGCCGGTCATTTCCAGCACCGTGCGCTTGCCGTCCTTGATGTCGTGCATCTGCTTGGTCAGGTAACGCTCACCCTGGCCTGCCAGTTTGGGGAAGTTCGGCGCCGGGCTGTTGCCATCCGGTCCATGGCAAGCACCACATACGGCGGCTTTCGCTTGACCGGCAGTGGCATCACCTTTAAGGGGGCCCTCTGCAGCGACGGCAGCGCCAGTGATGCCCAAGGTCAACAGCAGACTCACGATCAGTTTGTTCATCAGCTAATCCAACTACGGCTAAGGGTTTAAGAGTTATCTACCGGGTTTACTCACCATCAACGCGTTGATGGCCTGGTAATCCTCAGTACTGCAGTCCATGCACAAACCACGCGGCGGCATTGCCTTGAAACCCTGAGTCACGTGTTGCATCAGCGTAGCCATGCAAACTCGGTTGTACAGCGCCTCTGGATCCTGTGTAGCCTGAGCGCCTAAAAGCGCGATCAGGACACCAAAAGCGCATAACCATCAGGTCATACATCGACCTTTTCAGGGTTTGAGAGCGTTTTGCGTTCTAATGCGCAATGAAGGTCTTTCGCTCCCGTGAACTTCATCCTTCGCTGGGACAAAGCACACACAAAATCTGCGGCATTATATACTGGCGCTACTGAAACGGAAACGACACCGCTTGCCGCACCCTTTCTCGGCACCGCCCACATCGGAAATCTCATGCAACTCAAGAATCCCATCCTCGGCCTGTGCCAACAGTCCACGTTCATGCTCAGCGCCGCCAAAGTGGACCAATGCCCCGATGACGAGGGCTTTGAAGTCGCCTTTGCCGGCCGTTCCAACGCCGGTAAGTCCAGCGCGCTGAACACCCTGACCCACGCCAGCCTGGCGCGCACCTCGAAAACCCCGGGCCGCACGCAGCTGCTCAATTTCTTCAAGCTAGACGATGATCGGCGTCTGGTCGACCTGCCGGGCTACGGTTATGCAAAAGTACCCATCCCGTTGAAGCTGCACTGGCAGCGTCACCTTGAGGCTTACCTGGGTGGCCGCGAGAGTTTGAAGGGCTTGATTCTGATGATGGACATCCGTCATCCAATGACCGATTTCGACCTGCTGATGCTCGATTGGGCCGTCGCCAGCGGCATGCCGATGCATATCCTGCTGACCAAGGCCGACAAGCTGACCTACGGCGCAGCCAAGAACACCTTGCTCAAAGTGCAGTCCGAAATCCGTAAAGGTTGGGGCGACGCGATCACCATCCAGTTGTTCTCGGCGCCCAAGCGCATGGGCCTGGAAGACGCTTACACCGTGCTGGCCGGCTGGATGGAATTAGCAGACAAGGGCGCGGAAATCGCCGAATAACTTTTGCGCAGGCAAAAAAAACCCCGGACTTCGTATGGGGAGGGGAAGTTCGGGGTCCAAGTTCCGGACCGCTAGGGCGGGGTCCAGATATCTGCCAACACTTAACACAACATAGGAGCATTGAAGGGCTTCACCACCCATTCAGTAACTCTGAGTAGCAGTTCACGGGTTAAGTTCCGGCAGGTCAAAAAAACTATTGGAAATAACCTGCGACGCCTTTTGATCTAAAGCGCTCTGCCATCACCCTCGGCAATGGCAGAGCCGCGCTGTCAGTGTGCTTCGTCCCAGTTATCGCCCACGCCCACGTCTACCACCAAAGGCACGTCAAGCTTGGCCGCCGCGCTCATATGCTCGCGGATCTTCTCGCTGACTTGCGCCACCAGATCCTCTCGCACCTCAAGCACCAATTCATCGTGCACCTGCAGGATCACCTTGGCATCCAGGCCCGACTCGGTCAGCCAGTTGTCCACCAGCACCATGGCTTTCTTGATGATGTCCGCCGCGGTGCCCTGCATCGGCGCGTTAATCGCTGTGCGTTCTGCGGCCGCGCGCTCCTGAGGCTTGTTGGAGTTGATGTCCGGCAGATACAGCCGACGCCCAAAGAAGGTTTCGACATAACCCTGGTCGGCCGCCTGGGCGCGGGTGCGCTCCATGTATTCACGCACGCCTGGGTAGCGCGCAAAGTACACATCAATGTAGGCCTTGGCGGTCTTGGTATCCACGCCAATGTCCTTGCCGAGCTTCTGCGCACCCATGCCGTAGATCAGGCCAAAGTTGATCGCCTTGGCACTGCGGCGCTGGTTGGACGTGACCTCTGTCAGCTCAACCTTGAACACTTCGGCGGCGGTGGCGGTGTGCACGTCCAGGTCATTACGGAAGGCATTCATCAGCCCCTCGTCCTTGGACAAATGCGCCATGATCCGCAGTTCGATCTGCGAATAGTCCGCCGCCAGCAACTTGTAGCCTTTAGGCGCGACAAACGCCTGGCGAATGCGCCGCCCTTCGGCGGTGCGCACCGGGATGTTCTGCAGGTTCGGATCACTGGACGACAAACGCCCGGTCGCCGCCACCGCCTGATGATAAGACGTGTGAATACGCCCGGTGCGCGGGTTGATCTGCTCCGGCAGGCGGTCGGTGTAGGTGCTTTTGAGCTTGCTCATGCTGCGGTACTGCATCAGTACCTTGGGCAACAGGAAGTCATCTTCGGCCAGCTTGGCCAATACTTCTTCAGCCGTGGACGCCTGCCCTTTGCCGGTCTTTTTCAATACCGGCAAACCGAGCTTCTCGTAAAGAATCGCCCCGAGTTGCTTGGGCGAGCCCAGGTTGAACTCTTCACCGGCGATCTCAAACGCCTGGCGCTCCAGCTCAACCATCTTGTTGCCCAGCTCGATACTCTGGATGCCCAGCAGCGCCTTATCCACCAGTGCGCCCTGGCGCTCGATACGCGCCAGCACCGGCACCAAGGGTATTTCAATGTCCGTCAGCACACTGGCAAGGCTTGGAATGGCTTCAAGCTGCGCATGCAAAGCCTGGTGCAGGCGCAGCGTCACGTCGGCATCTTCGGCCGCATAAGGACCGGCTTGCTCAAGCGGGATCTGGTCGAACGTCAGCTGCTTGGCGCCCTTGCCGGCGATGTCCTGGAAGCTGACAGTGTCGTAGTCCAGGTACTTCTTGGCCAGGCTGTCCATGTCGTGCCGGGTCGCGGTGGAGTTCAGCACATAGGATTCGAGCATGGTGTCGAAAGCGATGCCGCGCACGGTAATACCGTTGGCCTGGTCGCCGCCGATGGCACAGTTGGCCAGGATGTTCATATCAAACTTGGCGTGCTGGCCGACCTTGAGCTTGGTCGCGTCCTCCAGCAACGGCTTCAAGGCCAGCAGTACCGTGTCCCGGTCCAGCTGCTGCGGCGCGCCGATGTAGGAATGGGTCAGCGGAATGTAGGCCGCTTCATGGGGCTGCACGGCAAAGGAAACCCCGACCAATTGCGCCTGTTGCGCATCGATCCCGGTGGTTTCGGTGTCGAACGCGAACAATTTTGCCGCGTTGAGTTTTTTCAGCCAGGCGTCGAATGTCGCCTGGTCGAGGATGGTGGTGTACGACGCTTCTGCGGGTGCCACAACTTCGACGGCCTCTTCAACAACAGGGGCAGCCTTGAGCTCAACGCGCTTGGCATCGCGCTGGATCTCATCAAACCAGCTCTTGAACTCCAGCAGCGTGTAAAGCTCCAGCAGCTTTTCGCGGTCCGGCTCGATCAGGTGCAAATCATCCAGGCCCACATCCAGCGGCACGTCGACCTTGATCGTCGCCAGTTGATAGGACAGGAATGCCATCTCCTTATGCTCTTCCAACTTGGCCGGCAGGGTCTTGGCCCCGCGGATCGGCAAGGTCGGCACGATATCCAACTGCTCATACAGCTCTTTGATGCCGCCATTCACGCCCACCAGCAAGCCGGAAGCCGTCTTCGGACCAATCCCCGGCACGCCTGGGATGTTGTCGGACGAATCGCCCATCAGCGCCAGATAATCGATGATCTGCTCCGGAGCGACACCGAATTTCTCCTTCACGCCCTCGATGTCCATCGAGCTACCGGTCATGGTGTTGACCAAGGTAATGTGCCCGTCCACCAGCTGCGCCATGTCCTTGTCGCCGGTAGAAATCACTACCGGACGGTCAGCCGCCGCGCTGCTGCGGGCCAGCGTGCCGATCACATCATCGGCTTCGACGCCTTCAACGCACAGCAACGGGAAGCCCAGGGCGATCACGCTCTGGTGCAAAGGCTCGATTTGCAGGCGCATGTCATCGGGCATGCTGGGGCGGTTAGCCTTGTATTCGGCGTACATCTCATCGCGAAAGGTCCCACCCTTGGCGTCGAACACCACCGCGAACGGGCTGTTTGGGTACTGCTTGCGCAGGCTTTTGAGCATGTTCAACACGCCCTTGACCGCACCGGTCGGCAGGCCTTTGGAGGTGGTCAGCGGTGGCAGCGCGTGGAAGGCGCGGTACAGATAAGAAGAACCGTCCACCAGGACGAGGGGGGCTTGGCTCATGAGCAGGATCAACCTTTTCGGCGGGTCAGGCGCTAGAATAGCCGGACCAATGACGACAAAGGGACAAGGTTATCATGCGTACAGTAAATCGCCTGTTGTTGACCGGCTTGATTGCACTCACCCCGATAGTGGCCATGGCGGCGGATACTGCGCCGTCGGGCGACCCGGAAGTTACCATTCGCACGGAAGGCGACAAGACCATTCAGGAATACCGCCAGAATGGCTTCCTGTACGCAATTAAGGTGACGCAAAAAGGCTTTCCACCGTATTTCCTGGTGCGCGCGGACGGAACCGATGCGAACTTCATCCGCTCTGACCAGCCGGATATGCTGATCCCGTCATGGAAGATCTTCGAATGGAAATGATTTCTTAACTTAAATTGGCGCCGCGCACTGCGGCGCCCGTACTGGCAGCTTAAACATGTCTGTGTTCACCCCCCTGGCTCGGCCCGAGCTGGAAACCTTTCTCGCCCCTTACGGGCTCGGCCGCCTGCTTGATTTCCAGGGGATTGCCGCCGGTAGCGAAAACACCAACTTTTTCATCAGCCTGGAACAGGGCGAATTCGTCCTGACTCTGGTTGAGCGCGGCCCAGTGGCGGAAATGCCGTTCTTCATCGAACTGCTAGACGTGCTCCACGACGCCGACCTGCCGGTGCCTTACGCGCTGCGTACCACCGATGGCATGGCGCTTCGCGAACTCAAAGGCAAACCGGCGCTGTTGCAGCCGCGCCTGGCAGGCAAGCACATAAAGGACGCCAACGCGCAGCATTGCGCCCAGGTCGGCGACCTGCTCGGCCACCTGCACCTGGCGACGCAAGGCGACAAAGTGCTGGAGCGCAAGACCGATCGCGGCCTGGAGTGGATGCTCACTGAAGGCGCGCAGCTTATTTCACACCTGAACGAAGCCCAGCAGCGTCTGCTGCAAGCGTCCTTGAGCGAAATCGAAGCCCACAAGGCCGACATCCTCGCCCTGCCGCGCGCCAACGTACACGCCGACCTGTTCCGCGACAACGCGATGTTCGAAGGCACGCACCTCACCGGTTTGATCGACTTCTACAACGCCTGCTCAGGCCCGATGCTGTACGACGTGGCAATCGCCTTGAATGACTGGTGCTCCGACGCCGATGGCGTGATTGATGGGCAACGCGCCCGCGCGTTGCTGGGCGCCTACGCGGGGCTGCGGCCGTTTACCGCCAAGGAGGCCGAGCTGTGGCCGACCCTGCTGCGCGTTGCGTGCGTGCGTTTCTGGCTGTCACGCCTGATCGCCGCGGAATCGTTTGCCGGGCAGGATGTGTTGATCCATGACCCGGCGGAGTTCGAGCATCGGCTGGCGCAGCGCCAGCAGGTCACAGTCCACCTGCCGTTCGCACTCTAGGGCTCAACTCGGTCAATGTGGGAGCTGGCTTGTCGAATCGTCGCACCGCTGCGATAGCGGTGTGTCATTCGACATCGCCATCGCAGGCAAGCCAGCTCCCACAGTCATTCTGTGTTGGCTGTTAGAGCGACTCCAGGCACCCGGCCAAGTCATTCCCCAGCTTTTCCAGTACCTGCTCATAACCCTGCGCCGTCGCCGGGGTATAACCGCCCAACGCATCCAGCTCTGCCAACTTCACCGGCAAGCCCGCCACCAAAGTCTCGGCCAAACGCGGACGCAACGGCGGCTCGCTGAACACGCACGTCTTACCCACTTCCTGCAAACGCGTACGCATCGCGGCAACATGCTGAGCGCCCGGCTGCACTTCGGCGGCCACGCTGAACACGCCCGTGTGCTTGAGCCCGTAAGCGTCTTCGAAGTAATCAAATGCCTCGTGGAACACGAAGTACGGCTTGTCGCCGACGGTGGACAGGCGCGCCTTCAGGCGTGCATCCAAAGCATCCAGACGCTGATCGAACGCCTTCACATTGCTCTGATAACGCGCAGCGTTGGCCGGGTCGGCAGTGCTGAGGTCAGACGCCATACGCGCCGCAATCACCCGAGCGTTGACCGTCGACAACCACAAGTGAGCATCCAGGCTGCCAGGGCGGTGATCGTGGTCGTGTTCGTCGGCATCATCGGCATGCGAGTGGCTATCTTCGGCGAACCGACGCAACTTCATCCCAGGCAAGTCCTGAACTGCCACGGTCGGCAGGCTACGCCCCTTGAGCACGCGTGGCAGGAAGCTCTCCATGTCCGGGCCGATCCAATACAGCAGGTCTACCGACTGCACGCGCCGTACGTCGGATGGGCGCAAGGCATAGTTATGCGGCGATGCGCCAGGCGGCAACAGCACCTCTGGAATCGCCACGCCGTCCTGCACAGCGGCGGCGATCAACTGCAACGGTTTGATGCTGGTCAGCACCTTGACCTCAGCCTGAGCGGCCCCGGCGATGAACAAACTGGTGACAAATACGACAAAAACGGGAAAAAGTCGGGACACGATGACCACTCAATGGCGTAGGAACAGGTAACATAATAACGTCTCTATCAAATGTCTGTCGCCGCTCATGCCTAAAACACCGCTTGCCAGCCGTCCCCACGACCACTCTCACTGCGTACACACCGCGCTGTCGGAGGCCGATACCCTGTGCGCGCAGAAAGGCTTGCGCCTGACCGCCCTGCGTCGTCGGGTGCTGGAGCTGGTGTGGCAAAGTCACAAGCCGCTGGGCGCCTACGACATTCTTGGCGTGCTCAGCGAGCAGGACGGCCGCCGCGCGGCACCGCCGACGGTGTACCGCGCGCTGGACTTCCTGCTGGAAAACGGCCTGGTACACCGCATCGCCTCGCTCAACGCCTTTGTCGGCTGCAGCCACCCGGAACACGCGCACCAGGGCCAATTCCTGATCTGCCGCGAGTGCCATGCCGCCATCGAGCTTGAACAAAAAAGCATCAGCGACGCCATCGTCAAAAGCTCCGCCGACGTGGGCTTCAAGGTCGAAGGGCAAACGGTCGAAGTGGTCGGGCTCTGCTCCGGTTGCCAGGGGGCTTGATGAGCAACGCGTTAATCCGCCTGGAGCAGGTTGGGGTCACGTTCGCCGGGCAAAACGTACTGGATAACATCGCGTTGAGCGTGGAGCCGGGGCAGATCGTGACGCTGATCGGCCCCAATGGCGCCGGCAAGACCACGCTGGTGCGCGCCGTGCTTGGCCTGCTCAAGCCCGACAGCGGCAGCGTGTGGCGCAAGCCCAAGCTGCGCGTCGGTTACATGCCGCAAAAATTACACGTCGATCCAACGCTGCCGCTGTCGGTACTGCGCTTCCTGCGCCTGGTGCCTGGCGTCGACCGCGCACGCGCACAAGCGGCGCTTAAGGAAGTCGGTGCCGAACAGGTTATCGACAGCCCGGTGCAGAGCATCTCCGGCGGCGAGATGCAGCGCGTACTGCTGGCGCGCGCCTTGTTGCGCGAACCCGAGCTACTGGTACTTGATGAACCCGTGCAAGGCGTGGATGTTGCCGGCCAGGCCGAGCTGTACAGCCTGATCACCCGCCTGCGTGACCGCCATGGCTGCGGCGTGCTGATGGTCTCCCACGACTTGCACCTGGTGATGAGCACCACGGATCAAGTGGTGTGCCTCAACCGTCACGTATGCTGCTCCGGCCACCCGGAACAGGTGAGCGGCGACCCGGCATTCGTCGAGCTGTTCGGCAAAAACGCGCAGAGCCTGGCGATCTATCACCACCATCACGATCACGCCCATGATTTGCATGGCGCTGTGGTCGACGATCCCGCTACGCCTCAACCCCACGTTCATGGAGATAGCTGCAAGCATGGCTGATTTTCTGCTCTACGCCCTGCTGGCAGGCTTGGCTTTGGCACTGGTGGCGGGCCCATTGGGCTCGTTCGTGGTCTGGCGGCGCATGGCCTACTTTGGCGACACGTTGTCGCATGCCGCGCTGCTGGGCGTGGCCATGGGCTTTCTGCTGGATGTGAGCCCGACCATCGCCGTCACTGTGGGCTGCCTATTACTGGCAGTGCTGCTGGTAACCCTGCAACAGCGCCAGCCGCTGGCCTCGGACACGCTGCTGGGCATTCTGGCGCCAAGCACGCTGTCGCTGGGCCTGGTGGTGCTGAGCTTCATGCATGAAGTACGCATCGACCTGATGGCCTACCTGTTCGGCGATTTGCTGGCGATCAGCCCCACTGACCTTGCCTGGATCCTCGGCGGCAGCGCCGCTGTGCTGGTGCTGCTGGTGGCCTTGTGGCGCCCGTTGCTGGCAATTACCGTGCACGAAGAGCTGGCCACCGTCGAAGGTTTGCCCGTACCGGCGCTGCGCATGACCCTGATGCTGTTGATCGCCGTGGTGATTGCTGTCGCAATGAAGATTGTCGGCGTATTGTTGATCACGTCGCTGCTGATCATTCCCGCAGCCGCCGCCCAGCGCCATGCCCGCTCACCGGAGCAGATGGCGATCGGCGCTAGCCTGCTGGGCATGCTCGCCGTGTGCGGGGGCCTGGCGCTGTCCTGGTTCAAGGACACGCCGGCCGGGCCGTCGATTGTGGTCACGGCCGCCGCCCTGTTTCTGCTGAGTTTTGTCCTGCCCCGTCGAGGGGTGTAGACTTGCTCGCTTTTTGCGCAAATAGAGAGTCGCAGGAATGAAGCCGTTCAACTCCCGTTATCTGCTCCTTGCCGCATTTTCCCTGCTGCTGGGCGCCTGCCAAAGCACACCGCCCGCCGCCCCCGAGGCGCAGGACCCGCGTGCTGCGGCCATCGCGCAGCTGGAGCAAAACCTGGCCAGCAGTGAACTGGCCACCGCCGAAGACGAGCTGGCCGCATTACAGGCCCAGTCGCCCAACGACCCAGCCCTGGAAACCTACCAGCGCCAATTGGCCGAAGCCTACTTGCAACGCAGCCAGATCGTGTTGCAAAAAGGTGATGTAAATGCCGCCGCTACGGCGTTAAGCCGCGCACGCGCCTTGATGCCCAAGGCTCCGGCGCTTACTGGCGGCGTCAACAGCGCCATCAGCCACGCCCGCAAAGCCGAGCTGGATAAAGCCGAAGCCGCCTTGAAAGCTGCCGAGGCCAAGCCACCCGCCAAGGTCATCGACCCGGCGGCTCAAAGCACCACGGTTGCGTTGAACCTCACCGATATTGAAGAACTTCGCCATCAGTTGGATGCGATCGCCACCGATGCGGTGAATTACCAGTGCGACGTGACCATTCAGGCGCCGCGCACCCAGGATTACCCATGGCTGGCCACACTGCTGACCAAACGGGTAAAGCGCATTGATTCGGCATATGACCTGAAGATTCACCGGCAGATTGTGAAACACATCCCGGCGCAGGTTGTGTTGATTCCGCGCAAAACCGAGTAAAGCCATCGCAGGCAAGCCAGCTCCCACCTTTTGAACTGTGAATACAGTCAAATGTGGGAGCTGGCTTGCCTGCGATAGCGGTCTAACAAACACCCAAAAGCTTAAGCCGGAATCGCTTTGGCCTTAGGCTCCCGCGCCCACACCCGATGCTGCGCAATCGCCGCAAAGAATGCCTTGAACGCCTTGGCATCCGCTCCCACGATCAATCCAGCATCCGCCTCCAGCTTAAGCTGCTCCAGCAACGGCTTGGCATCACTGGCAAGCGCAATCGCCTTCAGATGCTTGTACGCCTCCAACAGGAAGTGCAGCGCCACGCCATCGCCGCTCAAGGCCTTGATCGACTCTTTACCGCCCGGTACGAACACCGCATCAAACGCAACCGACGGCATGCCTTCCATCGACGCATCCACCGGCAGGCTCTTGCCATCCGCAGTCTTCACCGGTGCCGACGTCGGCCCCAGCACCTTGGCATGCGCACCTTCGGCGGCCAGCGCTTTCTTCAACGCCGCAATCGCTGCGCCATCCACACCGTTAGCCGCAAGAATTGCGACTTTGCGTGTTTTGATGTCGCCCGACAGCAGGTTCACCTGGCTCAACGCCGGCGACTCTTTCAGCGACGTCTTGCGCGGCGGTACCGTGCCTTTGGTCGGCGCCGGCAGGCCGAGGTTCTGCGCAACGCGCTTGGCCAGCTCCAGGTCGATATTGGCCAGAATCTCGTTGACCTGACGCGCGCGGATAAACTCACGCTCCACCTTGCCCAACTCGAAGCTGTAGGCCGCGATGATGTGCTCTTTCTCGTGGTGGCTCATGCTGTGGAAAAACAGCGTGGCTTGCGAGAAATGGTCGCCGAACGACTCACTGCGCTCACGCACCTTGTTGGCGTCGACACGCTCGTAATACGTTTCGAACCCGCCATCCTGAGCAGCCGGTGGCGTTTCTTTTGGCCAACCGCCATCAATCGAATTCGGCTCGTAGGACGCACGACCCTTGTCGATCACCGTGCGATGCTGAGCATCACGCTGGCCGTTGTGGAAAGGCGTGACCGGCCGGTTAATCGGCAGCTCATGAAAGTTCGGGCCACCGAGTCGGCTGATCTGCGTATCCGTGTAGGAAAACAGACGACCTTGCAGCAGCGGGTCGTTAGTAAAATCGATACCCGGCACGATGTGGCCTGGGCAAAAGGCGACCTGCTCGACCTCGGCAAAGAAGTTGTCCGGGTTGCGGTTAAGCACCATTTTGCCCAGCGGCGTAATCGGCACCAGCTCTTCGGGAATGATCTTGGTCGGGTCAAGCAGGTCGAAGTCGAACTTGTGTTCGTCCTCTTCGGCAACGATTTGCACGCCCAACTCCCACTCAGGGTAGTCGCCGCCCTCGATCGCTTCCCACAGGTCGCGACGGTGGTGGTCGGTGTCTTTACCGGCAAGCTTTTGCGCTTCGTCCCACACCAGCGAGCAGGTGCCGACTTTCGGGTGCCAATGGAATTTCACAAAGCTGGACTTGCCTTCGGTATTGATCAACCGGAAGGTGTGAATACCAAAACCCTGCATGGAACGCAGGCTTTTTGGAATGGCACGGTCAGACATGGCCCACAGCACCATATGCGCCGATTCCGGCTGCAGCGAGACGAAATCCCAGAACGTATCGTGGGCCGAGCCGCCGGTAGGAATTTCGTTATGGGGCTCAGGTTTTACCGCATGCACAAAGTCCGGAAACTTGATCGCATCCTGGATGAAGAAGATCGGCATGTTGTTGCCCACCAGGTCGAAGTTGCCTTCGTCGGTGAAGAACTTCACGGCAAAGCCGCGTACGTCACGCACGGTATCGCCCGAACCACGCGGGCCTTGCACGGTGGAGAAGCGCACGAACACCGGGGTTTTATGCTCCGGGTTACGCAGGAACCCGGCCTTGCTCAGCGCAGAATGGTTCTTATAGGTCTGGAAATAACCATGGGCGCCAGTGCCACGGGCATGCACGATGCGCTCCGGGATACGCTCATGGTCAAAGTGCGTGATTTTTTCACGCATGATGAAGTCTTCCAGCAGCGAGGGGCCACGGGCGCCGACTTTGAGGGTGTTCTGGTTATCGGAAATCTTTACGCCTTGGTTGGTGCGCAGCGCCTGGCGGGTCGCATCGGAGCGAAACTCTTCCAGGGCCTGCAGCTTGGCGTTGGTGTTGCCACGGTCCAGGGTATCGGTGCCCGCAAGCTCACTCTTAGGCGGGGTGGCTGGCTTCTTGGTACTCATCAGTCAAAACTCCTTATTCAAAGTGGCCAGAGCGGTCCCCGGCTCGTTTGAGCAAACCCCCAGGCACGGCACCTGGGAAATTGAGTTGCTTAAGTAGTGACTGATGGGGTTTTGGGCCGTTCCTTTTTTATGACCTTTGATCGCGTTATTGCCAAATCGCTGGTTGAATGCGAAATAAATGCTAAGAAACGCTATACGGACAGGCTAAAATGCGCGCCCGGCTAACCGCTGATCCCTTTTCAATGCGCCCCACAAGGTTCGCTACGTGATCGAGTTTCATAACGTCCATAAAACCTACCGCGTCGCCGGTAAGGAAATCCCCGCCCTGCACCCCACCAGCCTGCGCGTCGAAAACGGCCAGGTGTTCGGCCTGATTGGCCACTCCGGTGCGGGCAAAAGTACCCTGCTGCGCCTGATCAATCGCCTGGAACAACCCAGCGGCGGTCAGATCAACGTCGACGGTGAGGAAGTCACCGCCCTGGACGCCAACGGCCTGCGCCGTTTTCGCCAGCAAGTGGGGATGATCTTCCAGCACTTCAACCTGCTGGCGTCCAAGACCGTTGCCGACAACGTGGCGCTGCCACTGACCCTGGCCGGCGAATTGTCGCGTAAAGACATCGACCTGCGCGTGGCTGAACTGCTCGCCCGCGTGGGCCTGTCGGACCATGCCAAGAAGTACCCGGCGCAGTTGTCCGGCGGCCAGAAGCAGCGCGTCGGCATCGCCCGCGCCCTGGCGACCAAGCCAAAAATTCTGCTGTGCGACGAAGCCACCAGCGCCCTCGACCCGCAGACCACCGCCTCGGTGCTCAAATTGTTGGCCGAGATCAACCGCGAGTTGAAGCTGACCATCGTGCTGATCACCCATGAAATGGACGTGATCCGCCGCGTGTGCGACCAGGTCGCCGTGATGGACGCCGGCGTGATCGTCGAGCAAGGCTCGGTGGCCGAGGTGTTCCTGCACCCCAAGCACCCGACCACCAAGCGCTTTGTGCAAGAAGCCGAGCAAGTCGATGAAGGCGAGCAGCGTGATGTGTTTGCCCATGTACCGGGCCGCATCGTGCGCCTGACGTTCCAGGGCGAAGCGACCTACGCGCCATTGCTGGGGACCGTCGCCCGCGAAACGGGAGTGGACTACAGCATCCTTGCCGGTCGCATCGACCACATCAAAGATACCCCCTACGGGCAACTGACCCTGGCCGTGACCGGTGGGGATATGGACGCCGCCTTCGCCCGCTTTACTGCGGCAGACGTCCACATGGAGGTTCTGCGCTAATGGAAGTCCTGTTGAGTTTCTTCGCCAATATCGACTGGTCCGAAATCTGGCTGGCAACCGGCGACACCATGACCATGCTGTTCGGTTCGCTGTTCTTCACCGTGGTGCTGGGCCTGCCGTTGGGCGTGCTGTTGTTCCTGACCAGCCCGCGCCAGTTGTTTGAACAAAAAGGCCTGTACGCGCTGCTGTCGCTGATCGTGAACATCCTGCGTTCGCTGCCGTTCATCATCCTGCTGATTGTGATGATCCCGTTCACCGTACTCATCACCGGCACTTCGCTGGGGGTGGCCGGCGCAATCCCGCCGCTGGTGGTAGGTGCGACGCCGTTCTTCGCGCGCCTGGTGGAAACGGCCTTGCGTGAAGTGGACCGCGGCATCATCGAGGCCACGCAGTCCATGGGCGCCAGCACGCGTCAGATCATTACCAACGCGCTGCTGCCCGAAGCTCGCCCTGGCATTTTCGCGGCGATTACGGTGACGGCTATTACACTGGTTTCCTACACGGCCATGGCCGGTGTGGTGGGTGCCGGAGGTTTGGGTGACCTAGCGATCCGCTTCGGTTATCAGCGTTTCCAGACCGATGTGATGGTGGTCACCGTGGTGATGCTGTTGATCCTGGTGCAAATTCTGCAAACCGTCGGCGATAAGCTGGTGGTGCATTTTTCTCGAAAATAACGGCCATTGCCGGCCCCCGCCGGCACATGCCCGAACAAGGAGCTTGTTGGATGAAAAAACTACTGGTTGCTTTCGCCGCCGTTGCCGCGTTTTCTGCCCACGCTGCCGAGACTATTACAGTCGCTGCATCGCCGGTGCCCCACGCGGAAATCCTCGAATTCGTGAAGCCTGCACTCGCCAAAGAAGGCGTTAATTTGCAGGTCAAAGTCTTCACCGACTACGTGCAGCCGAACGTACAAGTGGCTGAAAAACGCCTGGACGCCAACTTCTTCCAGCACCAGCCGTACCTGGATGAGTTCAACAAAGCCAAGGGCACTCACCTGGTGAGCGTTGGCGCGGTACACCTGGAACCCCTGGGCGCTTACTCCAGCAAGTACAAAAAGCTGGAAGACCTGCCAAGCGGCGCCAATGTCGTGATCCCTAACGACGCCACCAACGGCGGTCGCGCCCTGCTGCTGCTGGCCAAGCACAACCTGATCACCCTGAAGGACCCGACCAACATCCTGTCGACCATCAAGGACATCACCGCCAACCCGAAAAACCTGAAATTCCGCGAACTGGAAGCCGCCACCCTGCCGCGCGTGCTGACCCAGGTCGACCTGGCGCTGATCAACACCAACTACGCCCTGGAAGCCAAGCTGGATCCATCCAAGGATGCGCTGGTGATCGAAGGCAATGACTCGCCTTACGTGAACATCCTGGTGACCCGCGACGACAACAAGGATTCGGACGCGGTGAAGAAGCTGGTTGCAGCCCTGCACACGCCAGAAGTGAAAGCGTTCATTCTTGAGAAGTACAAAGGCGCGATTCTGCCGGCGTTCTGATCCAGAGCTACACCGTAAACCTAATGTGGGAGCTGGCTTGCCCGCGATAGCAGAGTGTCAGTCACCGAAGATGTTGACTGGCCTGCCGCTATCGCAGGCAAGCCAGCCCCCACATTTGTTTTGTGTTGTGATCGTTCCCACGCTCCGCGTGGGAATGCAGCCCGGGACGCTCTGCGTCCCGCTTCTGAGGCCGCGACGCAGAGCGTCACAGGAGGCATTCCCACGCAGAGCGTGGGAACGATCATTTGCGCTGGAGTAAAACCGGCAACTCAGCCACCAGCTTTGTGTGGCTTTTGCTATCAGCGCAGGGCTGGCACCACCTCATGGGTCAACCATTGGCGCAGGCACCGATTCTCCGGGTAGTAGTGGTAGATAAGCAGCGCATAAACGCCAGACTCACTGACCATCAACGTCGGCGCACAGTGGCCATGAGTGATCAGCGGCAGGGTGTGTTGCTGGTCGGGATCGAGCTTGCGCAGTAACGCAGGGTTCAGGTGCAGGCCCATCAGATGGCCGATGTCGGAGGCGCTGAACCAGGGTTGGCTTTCGACCAGCACGGCGTGCAGCTGGTGATGGTGGCGGGTGAAGACTTTGGGTGTGATCGGTGGATCAGGGGTAAGTGTTTGCACGGTCTAGCTCCTAACGTATCAAGGGACCGCCAAGCACTACTTCCACGTAATGGGTGGCGGCTGTACGCAGGTGTGGAAGACCGGGACGTTAGGCACCCGGCGCACTCGAAAGCGCCCCGCGCACAGCCACCATAAAACACAGACAAGAAAAAGCGCCTGACACTTGGTGGCGCTTTGTGCGCCTAACGATATAAGGGCTTCCACACCCTGTCACTGAATTTGCAGCGACAGGCCAAAGACTAGCCACCCCAAGACCGTCCAACAAGTTCACGCACAGCGCGATAACACGTGGGAAATCTCCGACGACATCCTGTTCAAACCTTGAACAAAACCCAATGTGGGAGCAGGCAAGCCAGCTCCCACAGGTTATTTGTGTTGTTGGTTAGCTTGGTGATTGGCCTACTTGCGCTGTAGCAAACCCGGCAACTGCGCCACCAGCTTTTGATTATTCAACGGCGCACGAATAAACCCACGCTGCGTGCCGTCCGGGCCGATCAGCGCCAGGTTGCCGCTGTGGTCCACGGTGTAGTTGGGCTTGCTGGTATCGGCCGGAATAAACGGAATGCTCACCGCATTCGAGACCTTCTGCACATCCGCTACATTCGCGCCGGTCAGGCCTTCGAATTGCGGGTCGAAGTAGCCCAGGTACTGCTTGAGCTGGGTCGGCGTGTCGCGGTTCGGGTCAACGCTGACCAGGATCACCTGCAACTTATCCACCGCCTCTTTAGGCAATTCGCTCTTGATCTGGCGCAGTTGCGCGAGGGTGGTCGGGCAGATGTCGGGGCAGAAGGTGTAACCGAAGAACAGCAGGCTCCATTTGCCTTTCAACTCGTTGACCACCACCGGCTGGCCGTCCTGATTGGTCATGGTCACCGGCGGCAGCTGGCGGCTTTGCGGCAGCAGGATAATGCCGGCGTCGATCAGTGCGGTAGGGTCGCCCTGGCCTTTGCCGCTGAGCACTTTGTTAACGGTCAGGCCCATGATCAACGCGACGATGGCCACCAGGATGAAGACGGTTTTTTGAGTTCGAGTCATAGGTTCAACAATAGGTAGTGGTCGACGAGCAGCGCGATAAACAGCAGCAGCAAGTACCAGATAGAGTACTTGAAGGTGTTGATCGCCGCGTGCGGCTTGCTGCCACGGTACAGCACCCAGGCCCATTGCAGAAAGCGCCCGCCCAATACCAGCGCACACGCCAGGTACAGCAGGCCGCTCATATGGATCACATAGGGCATGAAGCTCACCGCCAGCAGGGCGAAGGCGTAGAGCAGGATATGCACCTTGGTGTAGTGCTCGCCGTGGGTGACCGGCAGCATCGGGATATCGGCCTTGGCGTATTCCTCTTTGCGGTGAATGGCCAGGGCCCAAAAGTGCGGCGGGGTCCAGGCGAAGATGATCAGCACCAGCAGCAGCGGCTCGGCGCTGACATGCCCGGTAACCGCGACCCAGCCGAGCAGCGGCGGCGCCGCACCGGCCAGGCCGCCGATCACGATATTTTGCGGCGTGGCGCGCTTGAGAAAGCCGGTGTAGATCACCGCGTAACCCAGCAATGAGGCCAACGTGAGCCAAGCCGCCAGCGGGTTGGTGAACGCCAGCAACAAGGCCAAACCTGCAACAGCCAGAAACAATGCAAAGGCCAATGCCGCCACGGGCGACACGCGCCCTTCTGCCAACGGCCGTTTATGCGTGCGCGCCATCACCGCATCGATGCGCCGATCCACCACATGGTTGACCGCCGCCGCACCTCCGGCGCACAGGGCAATGCCCAAATTGCCGAACACCAGCACCGTCCATGGCACCCCGGCGCGGGTCGCGAGGAACATGCCCACCAAGGAGGTGATGAGCATCAGCACCACCACTTTCGGCTTGGTCAGCTCCAAATAGTCCCGCCAGATCGCCTGATCGTGACGCGCGCCGATCAAGGTCGCCATGGCATTTCTCCTTTTAGGGTGATGAGACCCGATACGTGTTTGCGCGGGATAAAACGCCAGCCAAACGGCAACTGATTGCGCACCCGGACCAGGCTGGTACGGGCGTGGTAGTTGACCAGCACCAGCGTCAGCAATAAACCCGCCCCGCCTGCGTTGTGCCCGACCGCCACCGGCAGTGGCAAGCCGAACGCCACATTGCTCACGCCCAGGCAGATTTGCGCCGCGAGGGCGATCAGCAGCAGGCCTGCCAGCCGCGTCATGCCCACGGCGCGCAATTGCCAGGCCAGCCCCAGCAGCACCAGCGTCACCAGCACCGCGCCGATGCGATGGGTCAGGTGGATGGCCGTGCGCGCCTCACTGTCGAGCTGGCCGCCGAGGTAATTGGGGCCGATATGCTGGGTGAGGTGAAACCCGTTGGCAAAGTCCGCCGCCGGCCACCACTCGCCATGACACGTCGGCAGGTCGACACAGGCCACCGCCGCGTAGTTTGAACTGACCCAACCGCCAAGCGCGATCTGCCCGATTACCAGCACCAGGCCCGCCGTGGCCCAATACTGCAGGCGCTTGGGCACGATCAAAGCGGGCAACACGCCGGACAGGCGCAAGGTGAGCAAAAACAACAGGCTCAAGGTGGCAAAGCCGCCAAGCAAATGCCCCGTGACCACTTGCGGCCACAACTTCAGCGTCACCGTCCACATACCGAACGCCGCCTGGGCAATCACCACCGCCAACACAAACAGCGGCAGTTTCACTGGCTGCCCCGGATCACGCCGATGGCTCCACGAGCGCGCCGCCAGCAGCACGATCAGCAAGCCCAAGGTGCCGGCGAAGTAGCGATGGGTCATCTCGGCCCAGCCCTTGTCGGCTTCTACCGGCGTATCGGGAAAATGCAGCTCGGCATGCGCCAGCTGGGCTTCGCTTTGCGGCACGCTGATAAACCCGTAGCAGCCGGGCCAGTCCGGGCAGCCGAGGCCAGCGTGGGTCAGGCGCGTGTAGGCGCCGAGCAGCACGACCAGCAGCGCCAGCAAGGTGGCAAACAACGCGAGGCGAAATCCAGGTTTGGCCATGACGATGCCCTTATCCGATGTTCGACAGTTTCAGCAGCAGGCGCAGGTCGTTGAGCAGGTCCTTGCCCTTGACCTTGGCGTCGTAGCGCAGCACCAGGTTGCCGTGCGGGTCGACGATCCACAGTTGCGCCTCACCCGGCGCAGCCGCGTTTTTACTGAAGGTGGTCAGGTCCAGCGGGTAGCGCTGCAGTTGTGGGTATTCGGCCTTGAGCTTGGCGTCGTAATCCGTGCTCACCGGCTGCGCGCTGGCCAGGGCATGGCTGGCGCGGGAGGCATCGCGGCCCAGGCTGATTTGCAGCTGGCGCGCCAGGTACACCAGTTGCTCGCACTCGGCAGCACACGCGGTGGGCGCAGTGACCAACAGTTGCCAACGGTCTTCGTCGGCCTGCACGCCAATGTCGGCGCGGGTCTGGCCGTTGCCGATCATCTCGCCGTGGTAACTGCGGCTGTCGGGCACCCAGAACTGCAACTTGTACATAAAGGTGGCCAGCGCCATCGGGCCGATCACCATCATCAGGATCAAAATAAGCTGCCAGCGGCCTTTGCGCCGGTCGGGTGCCTCAGACGTGCTGGGTGGATTCATGGCCGCTCCCATGGGGTTTCTCCTTTTTGTTATGCCATCCGAGGTAGAGGTAAAGCGCCAGCAACGCCAGTGCCATGGCGAACCACTGCACGGCGTAGCCCAAGTGTTTTTCCGGGCCCATGGCGACCACCGGCCAGGTAGTGTCGTAGGTGCCGGGGCCAGGTTCGGCGCGCAGCTCATAGGCGAAACCGCTGCGGCCCAACTCCGCCCAGAGCGCGGCGGGATGCAACGCAGTCAGCAAGCGCGGCCATTGCGTGGTGGCGGGGTCGGCGTGCAGTTGGAAGGTTTCGCCGGGCGCGATGTACACCCAGGCATCCAGATTCAGAGGTTGTTCAGGCGTGGTGAACACGGGCGGCGTGCGCCGGTCCGGCCACGGCAACCAGCCGCGATTGAGTAGCAGCCATTCGCCGCTGGCCTGGTCGTGAAAGGGCTGCAAGAGTTCAACACCGGCCTTGCCGTCGCGCATGCGGTTGTCGAGCAGCACGCTGTGCTCAGCATCGAACTGGCCGCGCAGCCGCACCCGGCGGAAGGCCGGGTCGGCCATGCCATCAAGTTGCACGCTGCTGATCGGCTCAGCCACACGCCGTTCGGCATAGCTGTCCACCAGCAGCTGTTTTTCATGCCCGCGAGCCAGTTGCCAGAACCCCAGGCCCACCATCAGCGGCAGCAATACCAACACCACCAGCGTGGGAGCGAGCCCTGGGCGAAAGTCTTTTATGGCGCTGGCTATACTTGTTTTCATTGCCCGCCTTTTCATTGCCCGCCCATCCGAATGGAACCTGACCATACTCAAAGCAGCCATTGCCCTGATGCTGATCGCGACTGTCGTGAGCCTGTTCAGTGGCTTGTTCTTTCTGGTCAAGGACGAGGGCAACTCCAACCGCCTCGTCACTGCCTTGACCGTGCGTGTTGTACTGGCCGCGATCACCGTAGGCTTGATCGCCTGGGGCTTTTTCAGCGGCCAGTTGGTCTCTCATGCACCGTGGTAAAACGCCTCACAGCACATAAACGAAGAAAAACAGGCCGATCCACACCACATCCACAAAGTGCCAGTACCAACTGGCCGCCTCAAAACCGAACTGGTGCTCGGCGTTGAAGTGCCCCTTGAGGATGCGCATCAGCATCACGAACAGAATGATGGTGCCGATGGTCACGTGGGCGCCGTGAAAGCCGGTGAGCATGAAGAAGGTCGCGCCGTAAACGCCCGAGCCAAGGGTCAGGCCCAGCTCTTTGTAAGCGTGCATGTACTCCTCGGCCTGAAACCCCAAAAAAGCCCAACCCAGCAGCACCGTCAGTGCCAGCCAGATTTTCAGCGCGCCGCGATGGCCCTTGCGCAACGCGTGGTGGGCAATGGTGATGGTCACGCTGGAGCTGACCAGCAAGATCGTATTCACCAGCGGCAAGCCCCACGGGCTGATGGTGCCTTCGGGCGGCGGGTACATTTTCGGGTCAGGGTTGTTGAGCAACGGCCAGGCAAATTCAAAGTTCGGCCACAGCATATGCGCGACGCCCTTGGAGCCTTCGCCCGCCAGCCATGGCGCGGACATATGCCGCACATAAAACAGCGCGCCGAAGAACGCGATAAAGAACATCACCTCGGAAAAGATGAACCAGGTCATGCCCCAGCGAAATGAGCGATCCATCTGCGGGCTGTACAAACCCGCGCGGCTTTCCTTGATGACCGCGCCGAACCAGCCGAACAGCATGTAGGCCAGCAACAGCCCGCCGACGAAAAAAATCCACGGGCCGTGAGATTCCGGGCGCGCCGCCTTCAGGTCGTTGAACCACACGGCCAGGCCGTACACCGTGATCAACATGCCAAACGTAGCAATTATTGGCCATTTGCTTTGCGCTGGTACGTAGTACGTATCATGAGACAACATGTATTCGCTCTCCTGATTGAGGGGGCAAACAGTAGCTAGCCGCCGGTATGGACGGCCACCGGCGGTTGGCGCGCAGTGATGTCAAACAGCGTGTATGCCAGGGTCAAATGCTTCACATCCTTGGGCATGGCGCGATCGACAATAAAGCGCACGGGCATTTCTATGCGCTGACCTGGCTGCAGCACTTGCTGGGTGAAGCAAAAACACTCGGTCTTGTGGAAATACATCGCCGCTTCGGCCGGGGAAATACTCGGTACGGCCTGGGCGGTCATGGGTTTATCCGTGGGGTTGTAGGCCACGAACAGCATCTCGGTGACAGCGCCAGGGTTGACCACGACCTCATCGGCTTTGGAGTGGAATTCCCAGACCATGTCGATGGCATTGGTGGACATGAACTGCACGCGCACCTGGCGCGTAGGGTCCACCACCTGCTCGCCTTCGTACTGCCCGGCGGTCTTGCCGTTGATACCGAATGCCTTGCACATCACGTCGTAGATCGGCACCAGGGCGAAGCCGAAGGCGAACATGGCCACTACCAGGATCAGCAGGCGGGTGACCAGGCGCTTGATGGGGACGGATTCAAGCATGGCGCTCACCCGCTTCTGGTTTTTCTGTGGGAGCTGGCTTGCCTGCGATGAGGCCCTGGCAGGCAATACATTCTGTGCCTGACACACCGCTATCGCAGGCAAGCCAGCTCCCACAGGACACCGAGTCGACCTGCATCAAGGCGTTCACTTGACCTCCGGCGGCGTCGTAAACGTGTGATACGGCGCAGGCGAGGGGATGCTCCATTCCAGGCCTTCAGCGCCATCCCACGGCTTGGCCGGCGCCGGCGGGCCGCCACGGATGCACTTGATCACGATAAACAGGAAGAAGATCTGCGTGGCGCCAAACATGAACGCGCCAATCGAGGAGACCATGTTGAAGTCGGCGAACTGCAGGTTGTAGTCCGGAACCCGGCGCGGCATACCAGCCAGCCCCACAAAGTGCATCGGGAAGAACGCCATGTTCATGCCCACAAAGGACAGCCAGAAGTGCAGCTTGCCCAGGGTTTCGTCGTACATGTGGCCGGTCCATTTCGGCAGCCAGTAGTAGGCCGAGGCGAAGATGCCGAAGATCGCCCCGGGCACCAATACGTAATGGAAGTGCGCCACCACAAAGTAGGTGTCGTGGTACTGGAAGTCCGCCGGGGCAATCGCCAGCATCAGTCCGGAGAAACCGCCGATGGTGAACAGAATCACGAAGGCCACAGCAAACAGCATGGGTGTCTCAAACGTCAGCGAGCCCTGCCACATGGTGCTCACCCAGTTGAACACCTTCACGCCCGTGGGCACCGCGATCAGCAGCGTGGCGTACATGAAGAACAGCTCGCCCACCAGCGGAATACCCACCACGAACATGTGGTGCGCCCACACGATAAACGACAGAAACGCGATGCTCGCCGTGGCGTAGACCATCGAGGTGTAGCCGAACAGCGGCTTGCGCGAGAAGGTCGGGATGATCGAGCTGACAGCGCCAAACGCCGGCAGGATCATGATGTACACCTCGGGGTGGCCGAAGAACCAGAACACATGCTGGAACAGCACCGGGTCACCGCCACCGGCCGCACTGAAGAAGCTGGTGCCGAAGTGAATGTCCATCAGCATCATGGTCACGCAACCGGCCAGCACCGGCATCACCGCGATCAGCAGGAAGGCGGTAATCAGCCAGGTCCATACGAACAGCGGCATTTTCATCAAGGTCATGCCGGGCGCGCGCAGGTTGAGAATGGTGGCGACCACGTTGATCGCGCCCATGATCGAGCTGATGCCCATCAGGTGAATGGCAAAGATGAAGAACGTCACGCTTTCCGGCGCGTAGGTGGTGGAGAGCGGGGCATAGAAGGTCCAGCCGAAGTTCGGCCCGCCGCCCGGCGTGAACAGCGTCGAGACCAGCAGCAGGAACGCTGCCGGCAATAGCCAGAAACTGAAGTTGTTCATGCGCGGCAAGGCCATGTCCGGCGCGCCGATCATCAGCGGAATCATCCAGTTGGCCAGGCCGACAAACGCCGGCATCACCGCGCCAAACACCATGATCAGGCCGTGCATGGTGGTCATCTGGTTGAAGAACGCCGGCTGCACGATTTGCAGGCCTGGCTGGAACAACTCGGCGCGGATCACCATGGCGAACGAGCCGCCGAGCAGAAACATGGTGAAGGCGAACCACAGGTACATGGTGCCGATGTCTTTGTGGTTGGTGGTCAGCACCCAGCGCATCAAGCCTTTGGCGGGGCCGTGGGCATGGTCGGCATGACCATGGTCGATCACAGTGCTCATGGCCGTTCTCCTGCAAAGGAATGGGCTGTGCGGTTCAGGGCATACGCAGTTGAGGCCGTCATTTGCTTTCCGCCTGTTTCAGAGCCAGCACGTCTTTGGGCGTGACCATGTCGCCTTTGTTGTTGCCCCAGGCGTTGCGCTCGTAGGTGACCACGGCGGCGATATCGACTTCCGACAGCTGTTTGCCGAACGCCGCCATGGCGGTGCCGGGTTTGCCGAAGTACACGCGGTGCAGGTGGTCTTCTTTGGCGCCGGTGGCAATTGGCGAGCCTTTGAGCGCCGGGAACATCGGCGGCAAGCCCTGGCCTTCGGCCTGGTGACAGGCCACGCAGGTGGTGTGGTAAACCTTGTCGCCACGGGCCACCAGCTCGTCCAGCGTCCACTCTTTGGACGTCAGCTCCTTGAGCTTGGCGGCCTCTGCCTTGCGCTCGCCCAGCCAGGTGTCGTAGTCGGCCTTGGATTTGACCTCGACCACAATCGGCATGAAGCCGTGATCCTTACCGCACAGCTCGGCGCACTGGCCACGGTAGATGCCGGGCTTCTCGACCCGGGTCCAGGCCTCGTTGACGAAGCCGGGGATCGCATCGCGCTTGACCGCAAAGGCCGGCACCCACCAGGAGTGGATCACGTCGGCGGCCGTCACCAGAAAGCGCACCTTGGCGCCCACCGGCAGCACCAGCGGCTGGTCGACTTCGAGCAAGTAGTGCTCGCCCTTGGTGGCCTGGTTATGGATCTGCTCGGCGGGCGTGGCCAGGTTGCTGAAGAACTCCACGTCCTGGCCCAGGTATTTGTAGTGCCACTTCCACTGATAGCCGGTGACCTGGATATCGATATCCGACTCACTGCTGTCGTAGATATTGATCAGGGTTTTGGTCGCCGGAATGGCCATGGCCACCAGGATCAGCAAGGGCACTACGGTCCAGAGAATTTCCACGGTGGTGCTCTCGTGGAACTTGGCCGCCACCTGGCCCGTAGACCGGCGGTGCAGGATCATCGACCAGAACATCGCGCCAAACACGACGATGCCGATCACCACACAGATCCAGAAAATGGTCATGTGCAGGTCAAACACGGCGTGACTGACTTCAGTAGCCCCTGGCGCCATATTCGTTGTCCAGGCGGCGTGCGCCTGGCCGAATACTGACCACAACAGTAGGCCCATCCAAACGTGTGGATGTCGCGTCATTGCGGGTTCCCCTTTATGTTTCTTGTTATCCCGCCGGTTTGCACCTGCGGCGAAGGGAGCGGCTTCCATACTGCTTACAACCGCCAAGCCTTGCCTGCGTCATGCAGTTGGGCGTCATCAGCTAATTGCGTACAAACCCGAGTATAGACAGCGGGGGCGACCCCGCAATGTGTAGGGGCAAATGAGCAAAAACAGACGGGCGGACCCAATAAAACCGGGCGCGCAAACGTTTATCCGACGAACGATGGCATTTCGATATAACGCACACGCATAACCATGAAATAATTATGACAAATGCGTCTTAGGCGCTCGTATAAACGAGCTACCTTATCCTCTCCCTTTTCCTACGCCTGTTTCACTGGAGCCTTCATGAACACCGCCGCATTGCGCGAGCAGATTTTCCGTGCCCATCAACACGAAGCCACTACGGGCCAGCTTGCCCAGCAACTGGAAAAACAATTGCCGCACCTGCATTCGGCCATCTCCCTGGCTGACGGTGATCGCAACATTGTCATGACCCGCTTTGTCACCGCCTACATCGAACTGGTTCCGGACTTGCTCGAAGCCGCCAACGATGTGGCCCGCGAAGCCGGTATCGAAAGCCAGATCAAACCGGTGTTGAAAATCGCCGAGCATTTCTTCCTGCAGCCGCCTGCGATCCTGGCCGGCCATGAAGGCCTGGACGGCTTGCTGGATGAGGCCTACCTGGCTCACCGCTTGGTTGAAGAGGTCAACGACCTGTATATCAAGCATTTCGGCCAGCCGTTGATTCCGGCGGACACCACTGTGGCTAACTTGATTGCCCATCAGCTGATTGGTGAAACATTTGCCAATCAGTTGGATGAAGCCGTGCACTTGGCGGTAGATGAAATGCTCAACGACGAAAGCTTTGCGCTGGAGTCGGTTGAGGCGTATCGCGAACAGCTCAAAAGCCCGGCAACGGAAGCGGCGTGGAAGCGCTGGCCGTGCCTTTCGCGGCAACTGGGCGTTGAGTTATCGCTGGATCAGCCAGCCTGATTTTCCGAGTGAACATAGAACCACTGTGGGAGCCGGGCTTGCCCGCGATGGCGGAGTGTCAGTCAGCACATTAGCTGGCTGACCCACCGCCATCGCGGGCAAGCCCGGCTCCCACAATTTTTGTGGTGTTCAGACGGGCGCCGAACCTATCCCCACCGTCGTCCTCACCCGACCTTCCAGCCTGCGCTTCAGCCCCCGCGCCTCGATCACCAGCGTCGAGCCCTTGGCCGCATTGGCCCGGCCCCATTCTTCCAGCAACTCCAGACACGAATGGTCGATGTAGCTCAGGTTGCTCAGCGGCACATGCAAGGTGGTCCCCGCAGGCACCGTCGACAGCACCTGAGTCAGCGCCGGCACTTTCAGGAAGGTCGCGGCACCGGTCAATCGCAGCTCCATCTCACCGTCCTGGGGCAAATCGATCAGGCTGACTTTCAATCGCGAAGCTTTAAACGCGAGCTTCAGCAACGTGAGCCCAAAGCCCACCAATACGCCGGTCAGCAGGTCGGTGAAGATGATTGCCAGTGCCGTAGCGGCGTAGGTAAACATCGGCATCCGACCATAGCGGCCCAGCGCGCGAAAGGCTTTGACGTCCACCAGCTTGATCCCGGTGTACACCAGCACGCCCGCCAAACTCGCCACCGGAATACTTTGCAGCACACTCGACAGCAGCAACACAAAGCCCAGCAGCCACACACCATGGAACATCGCCGACAGCCGCGTGGTAGCGCCAGCCTGCACGTTGGCCGAGCTGCGCACGATCACGCCGGTCATCGGCAAGGCGCCAACCAAACCACAGAGCATGTTGCCCACGCCTTGAGCTGACAATTCCTTGTCGAAATCGGAGCGCTGGCCGCTGTGCATCCGATCAACCGCTGCCGCAGACAGCAGGGTTTCGGCGCTGGCAATAAACGCGACGGCGAAGGCGGCGATCAGCAGTTGCGGATCAGCCAGGTTCAGCAGGTCGCTGGGGCGCAGCCAGTCGATGGCGTCGGCGAGGTTTTCCGGCACCTCCACGCGCTTGACCTGCAACGCCAGCACCAGGCTGGTCACCGTCGCCAGGCCCACACCCAACAACGCGCCCGGTACGAAGCGCAATGTTTGCGGCCGGAATTTATCCCAGCAGTACATCACCAGCATGGTCGACAGACCCAGCAAACCAGCCTGCCAACCAAGACCGCCGCCCAGCGTCGGGATCGCTTCGGCCATGGCCGCCGGGAAGCCCGCCAGGTTATCCAACCCCGAAGGTTTAGGCGCGCCGTCGAGCATCACATGCACCTGCGACAGCACAATCAATACGCCGATACCCGCCAACATGCCGTACACCACCGCCGGCGCCGTGACCCGGAACCAGCAGCCCAGGCGCAAACGCCCAGCCACCAGTTGCAGGAAACCCGCCAGCAACAGAATCGGCCCGAGCATCATCATCCCGTGCTGGCGCACCAACTCGAACACCAACACCGCCAGCCCCGCCGCCGGGCCACTGACCTGCAGTGGCGAGCCCGCCAGCCAACCCACTACCAGGCCACCGATTATCCCGGTGATCAGCCCCTTGGCCGGCGGCATGCCGGACGCAATCGCGATGCCCATGCACAAGGGCAGGGCGACCAGAAACACAACCACCGAGGCCAGCAGCTCCCGTGGCAATACAGCTTTCAATTGAGCAGCACGCATGATGGCTCTCCCGAGGGATTCGCCGGGCGCGGTAAAGCCTGGCTGCGTCCATGGCAGCCACCGCTTGACCCGGCAGGGAAGTGTTTTAGAAGCGCGCTCTAGGCGTCGCGCAAGGAATCGGCTCGGTGCCGTTCAGCGGTCTGAATGCCGCCTGGTCCGCATCGTAAGCGCGGATTTCGCTGGTCTCGATGTTGTAGATCCAACCATGGATAAACAAATGACCATTGGCCATGCGCGAAGCCACGGAAGGGTGGGTACGCAAATGCTGCAATTGAGCGATGACGTTTTCTTCGGTCAGCACCTTCATGCTCTCGCCTTCGTTGGCGCAGTCGCAATTGTCTTCGACCATGGACTTGGCGACTTCGGCGTGACGCAACCAGGCCCGTACCGTCGGCATCTTTTCCAGGCTGTCGGGGTTGAGTACCGCGCGCATGGCGCCGCAATCGGAGTGCCCGCACACGATGATGTGCTGTACGCCCAGGGCGAGTACCGCGTACTCGATGGCGGTGGAAACCCCGCCGTTCATCTGGCCGTAGGGCGGCACCACGTTGCCGACGTTACGCGTCACGAACAAATCGCCGGGGGAGCTTTGGGTGATCAGCTCGGGGACGATGCGCGAATCGGCGCACGTAATAAACATCGCCCGCGGGCTCTGGGCCGTGGCGAGTTTCTTGAAGAGTTCTTCCTGCTGCGGGAAGACGTCGTGATGGAAATGCAAAAAGCCGTCAACGATGTGCTTTAACGCTGCATCGGCAGACTCCGCCACCTGAGTGGCTGAAGCCGACGCAGCCAACGGCTGTTTATCCTTGTCACTCATGATTCATCCTCTTTATTAATGCAGGGGAGTGTTCAGGTCAGTTCGACGTCTGGCTATCGGAAAAGTTGAAAAACTAAACAAACCAAGGCGTCGACTCACCAGTCACTCGCTGAACAAGGTAACCGGCGAAACTTAACTCAAACTGAATGAACCGCTCTAGAACGAGGGTTTCAGTGATATCAAAACGCGACTATTTCCACAGCAATGGCGCCTTCGTTCTCTTCAGTTTACAACAATGCCATCTGCCTGCCCGGCGGGCAAAACGCCGTGCAATCCAGATTAAACCCTTCCCGTCGATTCAGCCCCAGCCGCTTGATCGCTTTGTTGAAACGCTGCGCCAACAAATCAGCAAACGGCCCCTCGCCACGCATGCGCACACCGAAGCGGCTGTCGTACACCTCACCACCGCGCACCTGGCGCACCAGGCTCATCACATGGGCCGCGCGCTGCGGGTAATGCGCCGCCAGCCACTCCTCGAACAGTGGCGCCACTTCCAAGGGCAAGCGCAACATCATGTAGGCGGCGCTCTGCGCACCGGCGGCGTGGGCTTCGGTCAGCAGGCTTTCCAGCTCGCTGTCGTTGATCATCGGGATCATTGGCGAGCACAGCACGCCCACCGGGATACCCGCCTCGCGCATCACCCGAATCGCCCGTAACCGCGCCTTGGGCGCCGCCGCGCGCGGCTCCAGGATACGCTTGAGCTCGTCGTCCAGGCTGGTGAGGCTGATCATCACCGCCACCAGCCGCTGACGCGCCAACTCGGTGAGCAGGTCGAGGTCGCGCAAGATCAGCGAACCCTTGGTGATGATGGTTACCGGGTGCCGATAGCGCAGCAGCACTTCGAGGGTTTGCCGGGTGATTGTGTAGTCGCGTTCGATAGGCTGGTACGGGTCGGTATTGGAGCCCAGGTTGATCGGTGCGCAGACATAACCTGGCTTCGACAGCTGTTGCTCCAGCACGTCGGCGGCGTTGGTCTTGGCAATCAGTTTGGTTTCGAAATCCAGCCCTGGCGACATGTCCCAATAGGCGTGGCTGGGCCGCGCATAGCAGTAGATGCAGCCATGTTCGCAGCCGCGATAGGGGTTGATGGAGCGGTCGAACGGCAAATCCGGCGAGTTGTTGCGGGTGATGATGCTCTTGGCCGTTTCGATACGCACTTCGGTGCCCTGGGTCGGTGGCACTTCCTGGAACCAGCCGTCGTCTTCGGCCACGCTGACGGTCGGCGCAAAGCGGTTGTGCAGGTTAGTGGCCGTGCCCCGGCCACGGGGCGGCAGCGCAGTAGTCATGAAAACGCCTCGATACTGTTTTTATATACAGTATCGAGGCGCAAGGTTTCTGACCAGTGCCGTTTGGCGGCCAGGGCAGGATCAGTGCTTTTGCGTTACCTGCCCCAAGTCGTCACCCGATGTGGTGCGCATATCGCTCTTGCGCAGGTCTGCCACGTCACTGGCTTTGACTGGCGCGCCTTTATTGCCCCAGCTGCCACGGACGAAACTGACCACATCCGCGACTTCCTGGTCCGACAGGCGCCACGCGAACGCCGGCATGGTGAAAGTCGACGGCGCCGTGTGGGTGGCTGGCAAGGTGCCGCCGTTCAACACGATGTTGATCAACGAGGTGGCGTCCGCCGTCTGCAACACCGGGTTACCCGCCAGCGCCGGGAACACCCGCGTGTAACCATGGCCGTCGGTACGGTGGCACGCCGCGCAGTTGTCGATATACACCGACGCGCCCGGCTTGCTGTCGTCACCTTTCCACAGCGCCTCGGCCACCTGCTTGTCGTACTGATGCGGCTGGTCCTTCGGGTCCACCGCCGGCAGGCTCTTGAGGTATCGCGCAATCGCGGTGAGGTCGTCCTGGGACATGTACTGCATGCTGTGCACCACCACATCACTCATGCCGCCGAACACTGCACTGCGGTCACTGCGGCCGGTCTTGAGGAACTGCACCAGTTGCTCCTCGCTCCAGCTGCCAAGGCCGTCCTTGTGGTCGCCGCGCAGGCTTTTCGCGATCCAGCCTTCCAGCGGCGCACTGCCGGACAGGAACGCGTTGCCGTCAGTAGCGCTGAGGGCTTTTTCCTGCATGGTCAGGGCACGCGGTGTATGGCAGGCGCCGCAGTGGCCGAGGCCTTCAACCAGATAGGCACCGCGAGCGACCACCGGGTCGGTGGCGGCTTGCGCCTGATGCGCCTCGACCGCCGGCGCGAACATCCAGCGCCACGCCGCCAACGGCCAACGCATGCTCAAGGGCCAGGGAATATCGCTGTCCTTGTTCTCCTGGGCGACGGGCTCCACGCCCTTCATGAAATACGCATACAACGCCTGCATGTCACTGTCGCTGACACGCGCGTAGGACGGATACGGCATCGCCGGGTAAAGCGTACTACCGTTCTTGGCGACGCCATGGCGCACGGCCTTGTCGAAGTCTTCGAAGCTGTAGTCGCCCAGGCCGGTTTTGTCCGGGGTGATGTTGGTGGAATAGATCACGCCGATCGGGGTTTCCATCGGCAGCCCACCGGCGAAGGGTTTGCCACCCTTGGCGGTGTGGCAGGCCACGCAGTCACCGGCACGGGCCAGGTATTCGCCCTGCTTGACCAAATCGGTTTCGGCAGCGCTCACCGAGCAGCTGCTGAACAGGGCAAAACTGGCGATAACAAGTGCTTTCATGGTCATCGCTCCTTATGCCTGAACCAGTGGGCCGGGGTTTTTCAGGTACTGCTCGCGGATCGCCCGCGCCGACCAATAGGCCAGCGCTGCCACCAGGCCGGTAGGGTTGTAGCCCAGGCCTTGTGGGAAAGCCGATGCGCCCGGAACAAACACGTTGTGTACATCCCAGCTTTGCAGGTAACGGTTCAACGCACTGGTTTTCGGGTCGGTGCCCATGATCGCGCCCCCATTGAGGTGGGTGGTCTGGTAGGACGCGGTGTTGAATTGCTCACCGACTTTTTTGCCCAGCACAGCAATGGCCTTGGGGTTCATCGCCGCGGCGACCTTGCCCATTTTCTCCATCATGAAGCGGTTCATCTTGATGTCGTTTTCCTGCCAGTCGAACGTCATCCGCAGCAGCGGCAGGCCGTAGGAGTCGCGGTAAACCGGGTCCAGATCCAGGTAGTTGCTCCGGTAGGATTGATGCGCACCATGGGAGTCCATCGACACTTGGTGGGTGTAGTAGTCGGCGGTGGCACGCTTCCAGGCGCTGCCCCACGCCGGCGTGCCCGGCGGGTTGGACGTACCGGCAATCGGCCGGCTGCCAGCCTGGTTGACCCACATCGGCGAGCCGCCCACAAAGCCGTGCGGGCCGTGGTCGAAGTTGTCCGCGTTGAAGTCATCGATGGCCACGCCATTGCCGCCCGCACCGATGAAGTTGTTGGTGTGGGTGTCCTTGTCGAAGAAGGCCTTGATGGTGCCCATGTTCTGGTAGGCAAAGTTGCGGCCCACCACGCCCTCATTGGTAATCGGGTCGTAGGGTTTGCCGATGCCCGAGAGCAACATGAGGCGCACGTTGTTGAACTGGAAGGAGGCGATGATCACCAGGTCCGCCGGCTGCTCACACTCGCGGCCCTGGGCGTCGATATAGGTCACGCCGGTGGCCTTGCTCTTGGTGCTGTCGAGGTTGACCTTGAGCACATGGGAATTGGCCCGCAGCTCAAAGTTCGGCACCTGACGCAGCGCCGGCAGGATGTTCACGTTCGGCGAGGCTTTGGAATACATGTAGCACACGTAGCCACTGCAGAAACCGCAGAAGTTGCACGGCCCCATCTGCGCGCCGTAGGGGTTGGTGTACGGCCCCGACGTATTGGCCGATGGCAGGTTGTAGGGTTTGTAGCCGACGTCGGTAGCCGCTTTCTGAAACAACTGCGCAGACACGGTGTTTTTCTGCGATTCCAACGGAAACGGGTTGGAGCGATCCGGCGCATACGGGTTGCCGCCACGACCTTCACCCACCAACTGGCCTTTTACGGTCCAGGCTTGGCCGGAGGTGCCGAAGACTTTTTCGGCGTAGTCGAAAAACGGCTCCAGCTCTTCATAGCTCACGCCGAAGTCCTGGATGGTCATGTCCTTGGGGATGAAGTTCTTGCCGTAGCGCTCTTCATAGTGGCTGCGCATGCGCAACTCGATAGGGTCGACGCGAAAATGCACACCCGACCAGTGCAGGCCCGCACCACCCACGCCATTGCCCGGCAAGAACGCACCCAACTGACGGTTGGGCAGGGCAACATCATTCACGCTATGGCGAATGGTCACCGTCTCCTTGGAGATGTCCTGAAAGAGTTTTTTACGCACGCTGTAGGTCAGTTCGTCGATGACCTGGGGATAGTTGCCGTCCGGGTAAGTGTCCTGCATCGGGCCGCGCTCCAGCGCTACCACGTTGAGGCCAGCTTCCGTCAGTTCCTTGGCCATGATCGCGCCGGTCCAGCCGAAACCCACGATCACCGCGTCCACTTTCTTCATGATGGTCGCCACGTTTATGCCCTCTCGCCGCGAATGGAAACAGCCGGGAAGGGGTATTGCTCGTTGCGTTCAACCCAGTCCATGAAATCGGCGCGGGCGCCGGGGAAGCCGATCATGGTCCAGCCGACCATGCCCTTGTTGCCACCGTGGATCGGGTCGCAGAAGAAGCCTTCCTTGGTGTTTTGCAGCAACAGGTTGAAAAACATCTTGGCCGGTACGGCCTCAAAATGGGCAGTCATCTCGCTGCCACCGGCCTCCATGCGTCGCAGCATGTCATCCTGGGTAGCGCTGTCTTGCGCAGCAAAAGCTTTACCATTGAACGCCTTCGACCACGCATCCGTGGCGGCAATGCCCAGGCGATAGATGTCTTTGGGCACCAGTTTGCTCTGCCAGCCCATCTCTGGCGCCGCATCGGCGTTGAACGGACCTTGCATGAACCACAACGCGCCAGCGGCATACGGCGTGTTCATCTGGCGGTCGATGTATTCCGGCGCGCCGGCTTCCAGGGCGCCTGGGCCTTGGGCATCCGCTGGGATCAGGCGGGCGACGGCGGCGTTGATAAACGCCCACTCTTCAGCCGTGAAGTAGCTTGGCTCGTAGGCTTTGTCGCTGACGGGCGTTTTGGCGGGAGCGGCCTGCACCGGCTCCGGTGTGGCCATCAACATCGAACCGCCAAGGCCAGTGCTGGCAACCGTGACCACCGGGATCAAGGTCAAGGATTTGCGTAAAAAGTCACGCCGCGGGTTGTCCTGATCTTGATCAGACATAGGTGCACCTCATCATGTGGTCACGGGTTTATCCACCGCTTCTGGGAGCGGCGTGATGGTTTGCCAGGGCATTGGATCCAAAGAGCTAGAACACACTGGCAATCAATAGTTACAAATGATAGCAGCCTAAGCATTAAGAGAAATCGATTCAGCGCGAAAAACAGCGGATCAGATGGGCGGATTCACGATTCTTTGACAGCCACCTCACATGGCATTGACCCCTTGTAGGCGAATCTGTGACCCATCAGCCCTATCCCATTCGGTCTCTACGCGCATGTTCACGATTCGATTGCTGCCCGCCCTTGGCCTGGCGTTCATGGCATTGTTCACCACGCTGCAGGCCCACGCCGACGAGGCTACGTCTATCCGCTCTGCCGAGTGGGCACAGCCAGTGGGCAACCAATTCAACCTGCACCAGATGACACCCACGCTGTATCGCAGTGCGTTGCCGGACAGCACTGCGCTGCCTGTGCTGCAAAATTTGAAGATCGGCACGGTGATCAACTTCCTGCCGGAATCTGATGCGCCCTGGCTGAAGACGTCTGATATCAAACAGGTGCAGCTGACGTATCGCACCAACCATGTCGACGATGCCGACGTGCTGGCGGCACTCCGGGCCATTCAAGAAGCCGAAACCCATGGCTCGGTGCTGATGCACTGCAAACACGGCTCCGATCGCACTGGCCTGATGGCGGCGATGTATCGGGTGGTGATTCAGGGTTGGAGCAAAGAGGATGCGCTGAACGAGATGACGCTGGGCGGCTTTGGTAGCAGTAACGGCTTTAAAGACGGCGTTCGCTACATGATGAAGGCAGATATCGACAAGTTGCGTACAGCATTGGCCAATGGCGACTGCAGCACCAGTGCCTTTGCACTGTGCTCGGTAAAAAGCTGGATCACCACGACAGACAAGGCCGAAGGGCAACTGTAGCGCGCCTTTCTGTGGGAGCTGGCTGTGGGAGCTGGCTTGCCTGCGATAGCTTCAACGCGGTGTGAATGACACACCACGGTGCCTGCATCGCGGGCAAGCCCGACTCCCACAAAAAGCCCGCCCCAAGCAGAAGCAGGCGTCGGGTATCAGTCCTTTTTCAGCTTGGGATTAGGGAAAAACTGCACCGCCTGCACCTTCGGGTCCGCGGGCGCTTTCAACGCCGACGTATTGACCCGCGTGCCCAATTCCTTGGGCACCGAATTGCCTTGTTCATTCAACGTGTCCGAATAACCGCAGGCCACACATTCGCGGTGCGGCACATCGTCTTCGGTCCACATTTTCAGCTTGTCCAACTCTTTGCACGCCGGGCAGACCGCCCCGGCGATAAATTGCTTTTTGGTCACCACAGGCCCATCACTCATGCTGCTGCGTCCTCACTCAGGCCGCTGTGGCGCAAGAGTGCGTCAATCGACGGCGCACGTCCGCGGAAGTCGACGAACAGCACCATCGGCGCCTGGGAGCCACCGCGCGCCAGGATCGCTTCACGGAATGCCCGGCCGGTTTCGGCATTGAGCACGCCGTCTTCTTCAAACTTGGAGAAGGCGTCGGCAGACAACACTTCAGCCCACTTGTAGCTGTAGTAACCCGCGGCATAACCGCCAGCGAAGATGTGCGCGAAGCTGTTGGGGAAACGGTTGTAGGCTGGCGGACGCATCACCGAGACTTCATCGCGTACGCCTTCGAGCACCTGAGCCACGCTGCGGCCATCGCCGTGAGTGGCGTGGAGTTCAAAGTCGAACAGCGAGAATTCCAGCTGGCGCACCATCATCAGGCCGGACTGGAAGTTCTTCGCCGCGAGCATTTTTTCCAGCAGGTCCTGGGGCAGCGGCTCGCCGCTTTCATAGTGGCCGGAGATCAGTGCCAGGCCTTCCGGCTCCCAGCACCAGTTCTCCATGAACTGGCTCGGCAGCTCCACCGCATCCCAAGCCACACCGTTGATGCCGGACACGCCAGCGTGTTCAACGCGGGTCAGCAGGTGGTGCAGGCCGTGGCCGAATTCGTGGAACAGCGTAGTCACTTCATCGTGGGTCAGCAGGGCAGGCTTGCCGCTGTCGGCCGGGGTGAAGTTGCACACCAGGTTCGCCACCGGGCTTTGCAGCACGCCGTCGACAGTGCGGCGGCGATCGCGCGCGCCGTCCATCCACGCGCCGCCACGCTTGTTGGCGCGGGCGTACAGGTCGAAGAAGAAGCGGCCGACGTGCTGGCCGTTTTCCTTGATCTCAAACAGGCGTACATCCGGGTGCCAGGTGTCGAAGCCTTTTTGCTCGGCGATTTCGATGCCGTACAGGCGTTGCACGATGGCAAACAGGCCGCTCAACACTTTGTCGATCGGAAAGTAAGCGCGCAGGGCTTCCTGGGACACGCTGTAACGTTGTTCGCGGAGCTTTTCGCCGTAGAAACCGCTGTCCCAGCTTTGCAGGTCGGCGCAGCCTTGTTCGGCAGCGTAAGCCTTGAGCTGTTGCAGGTCCTGGGCGGCAAAGGGTTTGCTGCGCTTGGCCAAGTCGCGCAGGAAGCTCAGCACCTGGTCGCTGGACTCGGCCATTTTGGTCGCCAGGCTCAGCTCGGAGAACGACGCGTAGCCCAACAGTTTGGCCAGCTCCTGACGCAGGTCGAGGATCTGCTCCATTACCGGACCGTTATCGTTCTTACCGGCATTCGGGCCTTGGTCTGACGCACGGGTGCAGTAGGCCGCGTAGACTTCTTCACGCAGGGCGCGGTCCTGGGCGTAGGTCATTACCGCGTAGTAGCTTGGGAATTCGAGGGTGATCAGCCAGCCATCGAGGCCTTTGGCCTGGGCGGCGGCGGCCATTTGCGCCTTGGCCGAGTCGGTCAGGCCGGCGAGGGTGGCTTCGTCGGTGACGTGCTTGGTCCACGCCTGGGTGGCGTCCAGCAATTGGTTGGAGAACTTGCTGCCCAGCTCAGACAGTTTGCTCTGCACTTCGGCGTAGCGTTTTTGCTGCTCAGGCGGCAAATCGATACCCGAGAGGCGGAAGTCGCGCAGTGAATGTTCCAGAATGGTTTTTTGCGCCACATCGAAACCGGCGGCTTCCGGGCTGCTGGCCAGGGCTTCGAAGGCCTGGAACAGTTCGCGGTTCTGGCCCATCTCGGTGGAATAGGCGCTCAACGCCGGCAGGCACGCCTCGTAGGCTTCGCGCAGTTCGGCGCTGTTACACACGGCGTTGAGGTGGCTGACGGGGCTCCAGGCGGCGCCCAGGCGGTCATTCAGTTCGTCCATGGCCAAAACCAGACCAGCCCACGTAGGGTTTTTACCCTGGCTTTGCAGGATGCCTTCGATGGCAACGCGGTTGTCGGCGAGGATCTGTTCAATGGCCGGCTGCACGTGCTCGGCACGGATCGCCGAGAACGGCGGCAGGTCGTAGGACTGCAAAAGTGGGTTGTTCGCGCTCACGGTGGGCACCTTGGCTGAAGAAACTGATAAGACAAAGATGGGGCCATCTTAATTACAATCAACACCCACCGCAGCTATCAACCTATAAGAGAGAGGCTATCGTGACCCTTCGCACCTATCAGAACCACACGCCAACCCTGGGCGCCGGGGCTTTTGTCGATATTTCGGCGGTGGTGATCGGCGATGTCGAAATCGGCACCGACAGCTCGGTTTGGCCATTGACGGTGATTCGCGGCGACATGCACCGCATCCGCATCGGTGCGCGCACCAGTGTGCAGGACGGCTGTGTGCTGCACATCACCCACGCCGGGCCATTCAACCCGGACGGCTTTCCACTGCTTATTGGCGATGATGTGACCATCGCCCACAAAGTCATGCTGCACGGCTGCACGGTCGGCAATCGCATTCTGATCGGCATGGGCAGCATCGTGATGGACGGCGCGGCGGTCGAAGACGATGTGATCATCGGCGCCGGCAGTCTGGTGCCGCCCGGCAAGAAACTTGAGAGTGGTTTTTTGTACGTGGGCAGCCCGGTTAAACAGATCCGCCCACTGACTGACAAAGAACGGGCCTTCTTCACCTACAGCGCCGCGAACTACGTGAAGCTCAAAGACCTGCACCTGGCTGAAGGATTCGATCAATGACCCAGCAATACCAAACCGTGCTGTTCGACCTGGACGGCACCCTGACCGATCCGCGTGAAGGCATCACCCGCTCGATCCAGTACGCCCTCGGCAAGCTCGGTATCGACGAGCCGGACCTGACCAAGCTGGAACACTTTATCGGCCCGCCGTTGCTGCAAGCCTTTATGCAGTTCTATGACTTCGATGAGGCCAAAGCCTGGGAAGCGGTGAATTTTTATCGCGAACGCTTCAAGGTCACCGGCCTGTATGAAAACCGCGTATTCGATGGTGTGATGCCGTTGCTTGAGGAGCTGAACGGCCAGGGCCGCCAGCTGTATGTCGCCACATCCAAGCCGTGGGTGTTTGCCCGTGAGATTGCCCGGCATTTTGATTTTGCCAAGCACTTCAAAGTGATCTACGGCAGCGAACTGGATGGCACGCGCACCAACAAGGTTGAGCTGATTGCGCACCTGATGAGCGAAGAGGGTTTGGACCCGGCGACTACCCTGATGATTGGTGATCGCAAGCACGACTTGATCGGGGCGCGCAGCAATGGGTTGGATTCGGCGGCGGTGGGTTATGGGTTTGGTAGTTTTGAAGAACTGAATGCTGAGGCGCCGACCTGGCATTTTGAGACGCTGGAGCAGATGCATCAGGCGTTTTTGCAGCGCGGCTGAGACCGCTATCGCAGGCAAGCCAGCTCCCACATTTGACCGTGTTCACAATTCAAACTGTGGGAGCTGGCTTGCCTGCGATGGGCATGGGTATCTACAACTTTTGAAGGCAGCCAATTTCTCCTGTGGCGAGCAGGCTTGTCCTGCGTTGGGCTGCGAAGCAGCCCCAAAACCCAGACGCTGAGTTCTTTCAGGAAAATTGCAGTGCCTTTACTGGGGCCGCTTCGCAGCCCAACGCAGGACAAGCCTGCTCGCCACAACAGTCCACCTGCCACAGACTTCGTGTTAACCGGTAGTGTAGATACTTATGCTGCGATGAGGCCCTAACGGCCACTACCTTCCAACTGCCGCAACGCCGCCTTACGCTGCTCAACCGGCAACCCACCCAGCTTCTCCACCGCCGCAAAGAACTTCACCCAATCCCCGCCTTGGTGCGCAAACAACGCCGCAAACGCCGGCACCCACTGGTCATACAGCCCGAACGGCAATAACCGCGCATTGTTCATCGGCTGGTTGATCCACACGTCATAACGCTTGTCGCCGCCCCATTGGCTGTCGCGCATGTGCCGGTACTCACTGCGCAGGCGCTCGAACTCTGCCGCTTTGGCCTGGCGCAACACATCCGCCGCCAAGGGCTGTGCGTACAACGCCTCCAGGCGTTTGCGGGTATCGAGCACCAGCCGGATAAATTGGTCGCGCTGCTGCAACGCCGCATTGCTCAGCGGCGCCAAGCCCCGCGCCGCACGCCATTGACGGGTGCCTTCCTGCTCGACGAAGTTGGCATAGGACTCGTTGAACTCGGTGTCGTCTTTCACATAAAAGCGTTGGTGCGCCAGCTCGTGGAAGATCAGCGTGGCCAGGCGCTCATCCCCCCAATGCATCATCGAACTCATGATCGGGTCGTTGAACCAGCCCAGGGTGGAATAGGCTTCGACGCCGCCCATCGACACATCCATGCCTTGTTGCTGCAATAGCGCCGCTTCGCCGCGTGCTGCGCCCTGGCTGTAATAGCCGCGATAGGCCACACACCCAGCGATGGGGAAGCAGTGGGTTTCAGGTGACAGGGAAAATTCCTGCGTGGCGAACACATTCCAGACCACGTAAGGCCGGCCAATGTCGGCGTACAGGCGGTAACTCTGGTTGTCAGGCAGGTGCAGGTGCTCACTGGCAAAGGTGCGGGCCTGCTGCGATTGCATCAGGTGGTCGCGCAACGCCTGTGGGCGAGCAGGGTCGGCGATGACCTCGGCAACCGGCTCCCGAGCCCGCAGCAACTGCCATTGGCCGCTGGCCAACTGGCTGTAATAACTCACGCTGGAACAGCCGCTGAGCAGCAGCACCATCAACCCTGGAAGAAAACGCCTGACCATGCACCGACCGCTCCTGGGTTATTGGCCCGCCAGACTATCCTGCCTGCACGGAATTTTTCCATGCCGTGGCGTGTTTATACTGATACAGCGTCTGTTGCCACAGGCTGCCAGGTTGAATTCTTACCCACCGTTGAGTGCCCGCCATGCGCCAGCTCTTGCTCCCCGTCACCGCCTTGTTTCTCAGCGCCTGCGCTTCGACCCCAATCCCGCCGGTCGACCCGCACCAGGCCTGGATCGATTTCGCCACGCCGACACCGGGCGCCAAACTGGTGATGGCCCAGCGCCTGGACGGCAAGAACCTCAACGACGGGCGTTTCTTTCAGGTGCCACCGGGCAGCCATGAGCTGATGGTGCGCTTTGATTTCGAGGTGAACACCGGGGCGGGCTTTGGCGGCCTGGACCAGACCCATGACCGAACCTGCTTCATGACCCTGCAATACGACAACTTCCAGGCAGGCCAACGCTATGTGCTGGAGGGGCGCTCGCTGGCCTTTACGCCCAATATCCGGCTGTACAACGCGGCGCGTCAGCTGTTGGCGGAGGAGCGCAGCGTTAATTGCATCTGATCAGTCGCTATTCTTCTGATAGATGATGCGCTTGGTGCCGTTTTCGCAGGAGCCGACGATCATGGCGCTGTCATGATTCTTGGCTTCTTCGGCGGTGATGATTTCCAGGGTGTAAGACGGAATCGCCTTGGCCTGGATCTTCACCTCGATCTCTTGCTTGAGCTCTTCACAATCTTTTGGCGCGGCCACGGCCGAAGTGGCCAATACACCGCAAATGATCGCCAAGGCAAAACGTTTCATGTGTGAAGCTCCCTGAATGCACTGCGCACGGGTGTGCGCCTAGGCTATTCGACCACATTTTGGAAACGCGAGTTCTGATTTAACGCACAACAAACTATGGGAACGGGCCTTTGTGGGAGCTGGCTTGCCTGCGATGGCAACGCCTCGATACAACTGGATAACCGAGGTGAACCTATCGCGGGCAAGCCCGGCTCCCACACAAGCCCGCTCCCACAGGGGATCTTGCTGTGTCAGTTAGACCAGCGTGGCATCCAGGCTGATTTTTGCGTTCAGCACTTTCGACACTGGGCAGCCTTCCTTCGCCTTTTTGCTCAGTTCCTCGAACTGCGCCTGGCTTGCACCGGGGATCTTGGCTTTCAAGACCAAATGCACGGCGGTAATCGCAAAACCGCCATCCACCTGGTCCAGGGTCACTTCAGCCTGGGTGTCGATGCTGTCAGCCTTAAGGCCGGCATCGCCCAGAATCATGGAGAATGCCATGGAGAAACAGCCAGCGTGGGCCGCGCCGATCAACTCTTCAGGGTTGGTGCCCTTGCCGCCTTCGAAACGGGCCTTGAAGCCATAGGGTGCTTCGCGCAGCACGCCGGTTTCCGTGGAGATGGAACCCAGGCCCGTCTTCAGATCACCCTCCCAATGCGCGGATGCTTTTTTAACAATACTCATAGCTCTCTCCTCGAACGGTGGTTTTGCGTCAGTAAGGGTTCTGAGGATAGACGGCCCGGCAAAGTTCATCTTGTCGGAGAAACCTAGCGATTTAGTAGGAAATTTCGCAGTTGCTATTGAATCTCGGGTATATGCCCTCATTGCATAGAGCATGCACATGAAGCGGCAGGTTTTGGTTCGTCTATAAGCCTGCGCACCTAATGGAGAAGCAGGCTTATGAAATCGCTGTCCGACGTGAAGTTCTCGACCCTCGACCTCGTGCCCGTGCGCGCCAACGGCAGCATCGCGCAGTCATTGCGCAACTCGCTGGACCTGGCCCAGCACGTGGAAAAGTTCGGCTACAACCGTTTCTGGGTAGCTGAACACCATAATATGGACGGCATCGCCAGCTCGGCCACTTCGGTGCTGCTGGGTTATTTGGCCGGTGGCACCTCAACGATTCGCGTCGGCTCCGGCGGTGTGATGCTGCCCAACCACGCGCCGTTGGTGATTGCCGAGCAGTTCGGCACCCTGGAAAGCCTGTACCCCGGCCGTATCGACCTGGGCCTGGGCCGCGCCCCCGGTTCCGACCAGATGACCGCCCGCGCCCTGCGCCGTGAACGCTCCGGCAGCGCTGACGAGTTTCCGGAAGATGTGGCCGAACTGATGGCCTACCTGGGGCCACGCACGCCCGACCAACGGATCATCGCCGTTCCCGGTACCGGCACCAACGTGCCGGTGTGGCTGCTCGGTTCCAGCCTGTTCAGCGCACAACTGGCCGGTGAGCGTGGTTTGCCCTACGCCTTCGCCTCCCATTTCGCACCCCGCTTGATGCACGAGGCGATTCGCGTGTACCGCAATCACTTCAAGCCTTCAGCCGTGCTGGACAAGCCCTACGTGATGCTTGGCATTCCCTTGGTGGCCGCCGATACCGACGAGCAGGCCGACTACCTGGCCACTTCCGTGTACCAACGCATCCTGGCGCTGATGCGCGGGCAAAGCCTGGTGCAACGCCCGCCGGTGAAAACCATGGACGGCCTGTGGCTGCCCCATGAAAAAGACGCGGTGGGCAGCTTCCTTGGCCTGGCCATGGTCGGTAGCCCAGCGAAGATCCGTGCGAAGTTGGAAGTGTTGATCGAGCAAACCGGCGCCGATGAGCTGATCTTTACCAGCGACCTGTATGAGCATGCCGACCGGATTCATTCCTACGAGCTGCTGGCGCAGGTGATGAAGGGCTGATTACCCGCAGGCGAAAAAAACGACGCACCTGTGGCGAGGGAGCTTGCTCCCGCTGGGCTGCGTAGCGGCCCCAAAAGAAAGGGAGCGCTGCGCACTCAGCGGGAGCAAGCTCCCTCGCCACAAGTGCGTCGTTTCATGTCTGCACGGGATTAACCGCGCTTGTAGACGATTTCCTTGGTGCCGCCTTCGCAGCTGCCAATCACTTTGCCATCGGCCGCCGCGCCTTTGTCGACAACATCCAGCGAATAATGCTGAACACCTTTAGCGTCGAGCTTCGCCGCGAGTTCACCTTTCAGCTCTTCACAAGGCTTGCCCGCCGCCAGGGCAGTGCCCGCAATGCTCAACAAACCTACCGCTAACAGGAACTTCTTCATCCGTTACTTTCCTTGCGCTGATCGAAAAGAGCGTGCCGACGCTTGTGGCGTCGGCACCCAATGGTTGTAGCGCAGGTTATGGCAATCGGCCAGTCAGCAAGTTCAACTCGCGGGATCAACTACTGGCAATTCGGAATCCCACCTTGAGCGTGACCTGGAAGTGCGCGGCCTTGCCGTCCTTGATATGGCCGCGTGTTTCGGTCACTTCGAACCACTCCAGGTGCTTGATGCTCTTGTGCGCTTCAGCGATGGCGTTGTTGATGGCGTCTTCGATGCTGGTGGTCGAGGAGCCGACCAGTTCGACTTTCTTGTAGGTGTGATGATCAGACATAACGTTTCTCCTGAGGTCTCTAGTGAGCGTAGCAGTGAATCTTCGTACTGCTTCTGGCGACCAATCCCACTCGAAAGTTCAGATTTACTGCACTTTCTGAAAACCGTGGAGTCGGTATCTACACATGCCACTCAATCACTTCAGGAGAGTTCCACATGGCCAACACTTCTTTACGCAAAGCGTCGCTGGAAAGCATGGAAGCCGAGATTTCGAGCCTGCTCAAGTCCCTTGAGAGCCTCAAGGACGATGCGTCCGATGAGTCGCGCAAAACGCTGAAGGCCCTGAAAAGCAATGCCGAGAATGCCCTCAAGCATTCCCGCCACCTGATCAGCGATGCCTACGAAGAAAGCAAAGTCAAAATCCGCGAAACCAGCGCGGCAACCCGTGACTACGCACAAGAGCACCCATGGACTACCGCCGGCGTTGCCGTTGGCGCGCTGGGCCTGTTGGCGGCTTACCTGCTGTGCAAACGCGGTGACTAAACTGGCTGGCGCAACAGCTCAGCCTTGAGCCACTGCGCCAACTGACCCGCGCGCCCGTCTGCGGCGCGCTTGGGTAGCCACAACGCCAGGTGCGCCGGGGTTTCACTGAAACCCCACGGCGCCACCAGGCGACCCGCTCGCAGGTCCTCTGCCACCAGCGGTTCGGGCGCAATTGCCACACCCAAACCCGCCACCGCCGCCTCCAGCAAATAATACAAATGCTCAAAACCCTGGCCGTGCTTCAACGCGCCGGGCTCGATGTCATGTTGCTGCGCCCAGATGGGCCAGGCCTGCGGGCGCGAGGTGGTGTGTAACAAGGCTTCACCGCACAGGGCGTGGGGCGGCGCCTGGCGCAGGCGTTCGTAACCGGCGAAGCGCGGGCTCATTACCGGGCCAATGCGCTCGCTGGCCAACTCATACACCTGCATGTCCGCTGGCCATGGCGGCTCAGCAAAAACCAGCAGGGCATCCAGGCCGGGGCGCCGTGGGTCGAGGTCGCCGTCACCCGCCGACAGGTGCAGACGCAAGTCGGGCAAGTCTGCGTTCAAGCGGCCCAGGCGCGGAATCAGCCAGCGCGCCAACAAGCTGCCCGAGCAGCCGAGCACAAAAGGCGCATCGGCGCCGGCCTGGGTCAGTTCGGCGCAAACATCCCTTAAACGCTCGAACGCTTCGGCACTGGCATCCCTGAGCCGAACGCCTGCATCTGTGAGTTTAAGGCCGCGCCCGTCTTTGGCGAACAGGCTGACACCCAAGTGCTCTTCCAGCACCTTCAACTGGCGACTGACCGCGCCATGGGTCACATGCAGTTGCTCGGCTGCCTGACTGACGCTGTTCAAGCGGGCGGTGGCCTCAAACGCACGCAAGGCATTGAGGGGCGGTAGGTCTCGGCTCATCTGTGAGTTTTCCTGACAGGTTGTGGCGATCTTATCGGTTTTCAGCCTGGCGCGTCAGGGGTAGAGTGGCCGTCATTGCCTCTCCTCACCTTCTTTCCTGGAGCGCCCCATGACTCAGTCCCAGACCGACCTTCGCAACGGCCCCGACGCCAACGGCCTGTTTGGCACGTTCGGCGGCCGCTACGTCGCTGAAACCCTGATGCCGTTGATCCTCGACCTGGCCCGCGAATACGAAGCGGCCAAGATCGATCCTGCGTTCAACGAAGAACTGGCCTACTTCCAACGCGACTATGTCGGGCGCCCAAGCCCGCTGTATTTCGCCGAGCGCCTGACCGAGTTCTGTGGCGGCGCCAAGATCTACCTCAAGCGCGAAGAGCTCAACCACACCGGCGCGCACAAGATCAACAACTGCATCGGCCAGATCCTGCTGGCGCGGCGCATGGGCAAAAAACGCATCATCGCCGAGACCGGCGCGGGCATGCACGGCGTGGCCACCGCCACCGTGGCGGCGCGCTTTGGCCTCGATTGCGTGATCTACATGGGCACCACCGACATCGAGCGCCAGCAGGCCAACGTGTTCCGCATGAAGCTGCTGGGCGCAGAAGTGATCCCGGTCGTGGCCGGCACCGGCACCCTTAAAGACGCGATGAACGAAGCCCTGCGTGACTGGGTGACCAACGTCGACAGCACCTTCTACCTGATCGGCACCGTGGCCGGCCCCCACCCGTACCCGGCGATGGTGCGCGATTTCCAAGCCGTGATCGGCAAGGAAACCCGCGACCAGCTGCAAGCCCAGGAAGGCCGCCTGCCGGACAGCCTGGTGGCATGCATCGGCGGTGGTTCCAACGCCATGGGCCTGTTCCACCCGTTCCTGGATGACACCAGCGTCGAAATCATCGGCGTTGAAGCCGCCGGCCACGGCATCGAAACCGGCAAGCACGCCGCCAGCCTCAACGGCGGTGTACCGGGCGTGCTGCACGGCAACCGCACCTTCCTGTTGCAGGACGACGACGGCCAGATCATCGACGCCCACTCGATTTCCGCCGGCCTCGACTACCCAGGTATCGGCCCTGAACACGCCTGGTTGCATGATATCGGCCGTGTTCAGTACACCTCGGTGACCGACGACGAAGCCCTCGAAGCCTTCCACAAATGCTGCCGCCTGGAAGGGATTATTCCTGCACTGGAAAGCGCCCATGCCCTGGCTGAAGTGTTCAAGCGCGCACCGACCTTGCCGAAAGATCACCTGATGGTGGTCAACCTGTCCGGCCGTGGCGACAAAGACATGCAGACCGTGATGCACCATATGGAACACTCTCAACAAGAGCAGTCAAAGCAGGAGAAACACTGATGAGCCGCCTGCAAACCCGTTTTGCGCAACTGAAAGAACAAAACCGCGCCGCCCTGGTGACTTTCGTCACCGCCGGCGACCCGGGTTATGACACCTCGCTGGCGATCCTCAAGGGCTTGCCCGCCGCCGGTGCCGACGTGATCGAGCTGGGCATGCCCTTCACCGACCCGATGGCCGACGGCCCGGCGATTCAACTCGCCAACATCCGTGCGCTGGAAGCCAAACAGAACCTGCTGAAAACCCTGCAGATGGTTCGCGAGTTCCGCAAAGACAACCAGGACACGCCACTGGTGCTGATGGGTTACTTCAACCCGATCCACAAATACGGCGTGCCCACGTTTATCGCTGACGCCAAAGAAGCCGGTGTCGACGGCCTGATCGTGGTCGACATGCCGCCCGAGCATAACGGCGAGCTGTGCGACCCGGCCCAGGCTGCAGGCATCGACTTTATCCGCCTGACCACGCCGACCACTGATGACGTGCGCCTGCCGACCGTGCTTAACGGCAGCTCAGGCTTTGTGTATTACGTGTCGGTGGCCGGTGTGACCGGTGCCGGCGCCGCCACCCTGGAACACGTCGAGGAAGCGGTAACGCGCCTGCGTCGGCATACCGACCTGCCGATCAGCATCGGCTTTGGTATTCGCACACCGGAACAAGCCGCCGCTATCGCCCGCCTGGCAGACGGTGTGGTGGTCGGTTCGGCGCTGATCGATCACATCGCCAATGCGAAAAATGATCAGCAAGCAATTGATGGCGTATTGAGCCTCTGCGCGGCGCTGTCGGAAGGTGTCCGTAACGCCCGTACGTAAGCGGCGTGTAGCAATGGGTAAAGTTCCTGATACAGAGGAATCATCCGGGCAATCCAGTACCTAAACTGACAAGACCAAGGGATTTCGAGCCTCGTTCGAAATCCCTTTTTTGTTCGTGCAGTACTGAGGAAAGCCCCCATGAAAATGCCTAAACGCTTGATCGCAGGTCTTGGCGTGTTGATGCTCGGCGCAAGTGCCCTGGCGCAGGCCGCGCCGCCCGACCAACGCGGCGATGGCCCAGGCCGTGGCGGCCCGCAAGGCCAGTACGAGCAACGCGGCGACGACCACCGCGGCCCGCAGGATAACCGTCGTGGCCCGCCACAGGACTTCGGCCCCGTGCGCCAGGTGATCCGTGACAACCACAACGACTTCCGCCGTGGCGCACCACCACCTCCTGGCGTGCGCCTGGTGCGGGGCCAACCGCTGCCACGCAACTACTACGGCGAACGCCTCGACAACCGCGCCTTGGCCCATCTGCCGCAATACCCAGGGTATGAATGGCGTCGTTCCGGCGGCGATATCGTGTTGATCGCCATCGGCACCAGCATCGTCTATCAAATCCTGGATGGCGCCCTCTACTAGCCCAGCAAAGCTTTTGTGGCGGGCGAGCTGTTGTGGCGAGCGGGCTTGCCCCGCGTTGGGGTGCGAAGCGCCCCCAAAACCAGACAACACGGTTTCATCTGGAAAAACCGCAGTGGCTTTATTGGGGCTGCTGCGCAGCCCAACGCGGGGCAAGCCCGCTCGCCACAACAAGCCCGCTCGCCACAGGGTTTCGGGCCACTCAAACAATGGATTTACAGCTCGATGCGCTCGACCTTGCCCACCAGCAACACGTAGGACAGCGCCCCCAGCAATGCCAGCACTGCGATATAGGTAATCGCCGGCGCAAACGAATCCCCACTGGCCAGAAAGCCAATCACTATCGGCGTGGTAATCGCCGACAAGTTGCCGATGAAGTTAAACACCCCACCCGTCAGCCCCAACAACCGCGCCGGCGCCAGGGTCGACACCAATGACCAGGTGATCGATGCCAGGCCATTGCCAAAGAACGCCAGCGCCAGAAACGCGATCACCCAGGCCGTCGAGTCCACATAGTTGGCGCCGATGATCGCCGTGGAAATCAGCAACCCACCAATGATCGGCAGCTTGCGCGCAAACCCTACCGACGTACCCCGGCGAATCAGCCAATCAGAAAAAATCCCCGAACACAGCACACCGATAAACGCAGCGAGGAATGGCAGCGAGGCCAGCAGGCCGGACTTGATGAAGTCCATGCCGCGATATTTCACCAGATAGGTGGGGAACCACGTCAGGAAAAACCACAGTGTCGAGTTCAGGCAGAACTGCCCCAAGTAGATGCCCCACAGCTTGCGCTTGCTCAGCACTATCCCGAGGTCGACCCAACTGAACGGCGCCTTGACCGCTTTCGCCTGCATATCCACCAGGCCGCCACCCTCGCGGATCAGCTCGATTTCTGCCGCGTTGGCGCCTTTGAAATCCTTCGGCTCGCGGTACACCGCGTACCAGATCAACGCCCACAGGATGCCGACGCCACCGGTGGCGACAAACACCATGTGCCAGCCAAACGCGTGTTGCAGCCAGGCCAGTACCGGCGTGAGGAACGCCAGCCCGACAAACTGCCCGGAGGTGTAAACGCCAATCGCGGTGGCACGCTCACGCTCGGGGAACCAAGTGGTGACCACGCGGCTGTTAATCGGATAGGCCGGTGCTTCCAGGGCGCCGACGGCCATGCGCAGCACGAACAGCGCGATAAAGCTGGCCGCAAACCCCAGCATTACCGTGGCGATAGACCACAACAGCAGGGCAGCCGTGTAGAGAATGCGCGGCGGCACGCGGTCCACCAGCCAGCCGCCGGGAATCTGCATGGCGGCGTAGGTCCAGCCGAACGCGGAGAAGATCAGCCCGACATGCACCGGATCGATCCCCAGTTCGCTGGTGAGCGCCGGGGCGGCAATCGACAGGTTGCTGCGGTCGAGGTAGTTGATCACCACGGTGATAAACAGCAGCACCATGATGAAGAAACGCTTTCTGCTAGGCGTGACGAGAGAAGCCTGCCCGGTGAAGGATTCAGGGTGCATGGGGTTGCCTCTTCTTATGTTTATTGAGGACGGGGCGCGGTCAATGTGGGAGCTGGCTTGCCTGCGATGGCGGTGCATCAGCTAACTGATCTGGCACAGGCGGACCGCTATCGCAGGCAAGCCAGCTCCCACAGTTGATCCGGTTCCTTCAGTGAGCAATCACCACTCGGCAAAGCTGCCGTCGGCATGCCGCCAGATCGGGTTACGCCAGCGGTGGCCGATGGCGGCGCGTTCGATCACGTATTCCTCGTTGATCTCGATGCCCAGGCCCGGCCCGTTGGGGATCTTCACGAAGCCTTTGTCATAGTCGAACACGCCTGGATCGCGCACGTAATCGAGCAGATCATTGCTCTCGTTGTAGTGAATACCCAGGCTTTGCTCCTGAATAAACGCGTTGTAGCAAACCGCGTCCAATTGCAGGCACGCCGCCAGGGCAATCGGGCCTAGCGGGCAGTGCAGGGCCAAGGCCACGTCGTAGGCTTCGGCCATGTTGGCGATCTTGCGGGTTTCGGTGATGCCGCCCGCGTGGGACGCGTCCGGTTGGATGATGTCGACATAACCTTCGCTGAGCACACGCTTGAAGTCCCAACGGGAAAACAGCCGCTCGCCCAGGGCAATCGGCGTACTGGTCAACGGCGCCAGTTCTTTGAGCGCTTCGTAGTTTTCGCTGAGCACCGGCTCTTCGATAAACATCAGCTTGTACGGGTCCAGCTCTTTCATCAGCACCTTGGCCATGGGCTTGTGCACGCGGCCATGGAAGTCGACGCCGATGCCGACATTAGGCCCGACCGCATCGCGCACGGCGGCAACGTTGGCCAATGCCAGGTCGACTTTCTCGAAGCTGTCGACGAACTGCAATTCTTCGGTGCCATTCATTTTCACGGCGGTGAAGCCACGGGCCACGGCCTCTTTGGCGGCACGGGCGGTGTCGGCGGGGCGGTCGCCGCCGATCCAGGAATACACGCGGATCTTGTCACGCACCTGGCCACCCAACAGGTCGCTGACCGACACGCCGAGCGCCTTGCCCTTGATGTCCCACAGCGCCTGGTCGATACCGGCGAGGGCGCTCATGTGCACCGCGCCGCCACGGTAAAAGCCACCGCGATAGAGCACGGTCCAGATATCTTCGATATTGCGTGGGTCTTTGCCGATCAAATAGTCGGAAAGTTCTTCAACGGCGGCGGCCACGGTGTGGGCGCGGCCCTCCACCACAGGCTCACCCCAACCGGTCACGCCCTGGTCGGTCTCGACCTTGAGGAAGCACCAGCGCGGCGGGACGATAAAGGTGGTCAGTTTGGTGATTTTCATCTTCTTATCTCTCTTATCGATGCAGCGCCAGGGGCGCAAACCTTGAGTTCAGTTAAGCGCGTTCCAGGCCGCGACATAGGCCTGGGCATTGCTCGCCACTTGGTCCACCGACATGCCCGGTTTGAACAACCCGGAACCCAGGCCAAAGCCCTTGGCGCCAGCGTCGAAATACACCTGCATGTTGCCTGGGGTCACGCCGCCCACCGGCAGCAGTAAGGTGCCGGTCGGCAATACCGCCAGCCACGCCTTGATCACCGCCGGGCCCATTTGCTCGGCCGGGAACAGCTTCAAAACATCTGCGCCTTCGGCCAGCGCGGCGAAGGCTTCGGTCGGCGTCGCCACACCCGGCGACAGGAACAGCCCCGCCGCTTTGGCGGCACGCAATACCTTGGCATCGCTGTGGGGCATGACGATGACTTGGCCGCCGGCGGCTTTGACCTGCTCGACCTGTTCCGGGGTCAACACGGTGCCCGCGCCGATCAGGCAATCGGCGGGCAAGGTGTCGCGCAGGGTGCGGATGCTGGTGTAAGGGTCCGGCGAATTCAGTGGCACTTCGATCACGCGAAAACCGGCCTCATAGAGCACCTGGCCGACCGCCTGCGCTTCATCCGGGCGCACGCCGCGCAAGATTGCGATCAAACCGTTGTGTGCGAGTGCTTGCTTGAGCATGTCAGGCCTCCTGTACAGGTTGAGTGAGCCCAGCAGCGACGGCCAACTGCCACAGACCGCGCGCGGTGGCTTCCTGCGCGAGGCTGACGTGGACGAAGCCGCAGAGGGCAAGGGCGCGTTGGTAGCGGGCGCAGAGGTCGGCAGCGCCGACCAGGACGATAGGCTTGTGTTTGGCCTGCTGCGGCAAGCCGGCGAGTTCGTGGCCGATCAGCAGGCCGGACAGATAATCGGGCTGCTCGTCTGGCGCCAGTTCGCCGGTCAACCCCAGGGTACGAGCGCTGAACAAGGTCGACAGCACGCCGCGCTGGCCGTCGTTTGACAGCGCCACGTGGACGCCACGATCAAACGCCGCGACCTGGAATTTTTCGGACTGTTGCTGGGTACGCCCGAGAATGCTGTGCTTACTGAGTACCGCAAACAGCTCACCGGTCATGAATGTGTCGAAGTGGGTGATGCAGCCTTCAACCACCTCGACCCATTTGGAATGGCTGCCCGGCAGGCCGATCAACACGTCGGCGCCCAGGCCTTGCAGCACACCCAGCACTTGAGTTTCTTCGCCACGCATCACATTGGGCAAGCCGACCCGCTCGATCACACCCGGCACAATATGCACCTGCACCCCGCGCAGGCTGCGCACAGGGTGCAAGGCCTGGCCGAGGCTGGCGACGTCGACGGGCGTTTGCCGATAGGCCGCTTCGCTCCAGCCTTGGGCGCTGCCGACCATGCCGCAGGCAATCACCTGCAGGCCGGGCTGCGCGTCGAGCCAGTCGCCGCAGGCCGCATCGAACGCCAACTCAAAGCCGTCACTGCACAGCACGCCAGCAATGACCCGGGGTTCGCTGGGCAGGTGCATGATGCCGAACGCCAACGCGCGCTGTTCGAGCACACAGCCAGCCGGGCCGAGTTTGTAAGCACGAAGGGAGCTGGTCCCCCAGTCGAGCGCGATCAATTGCGCCTGCATCGCTTCACCTGAAATGAGTGGGTGCTGAAAAAGCTGATGGGCGAATATAAACCTACGGCCGGCAATATCTCAATATATAAATAACAGTCCCATATATTGGGAGAACATAATAAAAAATCCCATCGCCTTTGCTCACGGTGATGGGATCAGGTGCAACAGTGGTTAAAAAATAGACAGGTTCAGCTCACGCATCGCGCCCATCCAGATCGCGTAATCGGTGTGATCTTTCAGGTCATCACCGGTATCCGGGTGCAGGAACACCACCAACCCATCGCGATGCAGCGCCAGCCAGGGCAACACCACGCCGATGTATTCCGGCTCGAATGCCAGCTGGCAGCTCCAGTCCGGGTGGGGGCCGACCGGCTTTTCGTGTACACGACCCATGCTCAGCGGGAACAGCTTGGCTGCGTCCTCGCAGAGCTTGCGCGCCTGGTCGATGGTGCTGGCGTCGAAGTAGATATGGGCGTGGTAGCCCTTGATACGTTGCATGACGAAATCCGGATCCAATATGCGCCGATCCTAGACCGCAATCGACGGCAGGGCCAGCCCGGTCAACGACTGCGCGCTGCTGGCTTGCTCGGCCACCAGCCAGTCGACAAAGCGCTCGACCAGTTGCCCCCGGCGTTTGCGCTGGGGCTGCACCACGTAATAACCGAAGCGCGAGATCACCGTGTCATTGATCGGCCGGCACAGCCAGTTCTGTTCCAGCAGGTTATCCACCAAGTGCCGCCAACCGATGGCCACGCCCTGGCCGGCAATCGCAGCCTGGATCAGCAGGGTGTAATTGTCGAAGCGCAATTGCCCAGGCGTGGGCGCCGTGGTGATGCCCAACTCACGAAACACGCCGCTCCAGTCGAACCACTGGCTGTTGTTTTCCTGGCGCAGGTGCAGCAGCGGGTAATCGTGCAGATTTTGCACCGTCAGTGGCGTGGATTGAGCCTTGAGCCACTGCGGGCTGCACACCGGAAACACTTCCTCGTTGAACAGCCACAAGCTCTCGCCCTGCTTGAAACGACCATCGCCAAACAACACCGCCACGTCGATATCGCTGCGCAAAGTCGCGTGGTTGCGTTCGCTGGTCACCAGGCTCACATCCACCTGCGGGTTGGCCTGGTGAAAGCGATGCAGGCGCGGCATCAACCAGTAGGCGGCGAAAGCAAAGTCGGTGGCCACTTGCAGCACTTCGTGCTGGTCCTGCTGGGTGATCGTGCTGAGGCCTTGGTTGATGGCCTGCAAACCGCCTTGCACCTGTTCAAACAACAGCGCGCCCGCATCCGTCAGTTCGATGCCTCGGTAGATGCGATCGAACAGGCGGATCGCCAGTTGCTCTTCAAGGCGCTTGATCTGCTGGCTGATGGCTGGCTGCGTAGTGCCTAGCTCCATCGCAGCGGCGGTAAAGCTGCGATGGCGCGCCGCGGCTTCAAAGGCACGCAGCAGGTCGAGGGACAGATCACCGAGGGCTTCATACATAAGCTGTGCTTATCCTAGACATTGCTTTCCATGGGCTTTACCCCATTTTCCATGGGCTGCATGCTCATTCGCATAAACACCGCCTATGGAATGCCGATAGATCATGAAGCGCAAGAACATTCTTTTCATCATGGCCGATCAAATGGCCGCGCCGATGCTGCCGCTCTACGGACCTTCCCCGATCAAGTTGCCGAACCTGAGCCGCCTGGCTGCACAGGGCGTGGTGTTTGACGCCGCCTACTGCAATAGCCCGCTGTGCGCGCCTTCGCGTTTCACCCTGGTCAGCGGCCAGTTGCCGAGCAAGATTGGCGCCTACGACAACGCCGCCGATTTCCCCGCCGATGTACCGACTTATGCCCACTACCTGCGCCGCCTCGGTTACCGCACGGCACTGTCGGGCAAGATGCATTTCTGCGGGCCAGATCAGTTGCACGGCTATGAAGAACGCCTGACCAGCGACATCTACCCGGCCGACTATGGCTGGGCGGTGAACTGGGATGAACCGAACGTGCGCCCCACCTGGTACCACAACATGTCGTCGGTGCTGCAAGCCGGGCCGTGCGTGCGCACCAATCAGCTGGATTTCGACGAAGAGGTGGTGTTCAAAGCCCAGCAGTATCTGTTCGACCATATCCGTGAAGACGGCAACCAACCGTTCTGCCTCACCGTGTCGATGACGCACCCACACGACCCGTACACCATTCCCAAGCCGTTCTGGGACCTGTACGACGACAACGACATCCCAATGCCGGCAACCCCCGCGCAAGGCGATCTCGACCCGCATTCCCAGCGCCTGCTCAAGGTTTACGACCTGTGGGGCAAGCCGCTGCCTGTGGACAAGATCCGCGATGCGCGCCGCGCGTATTTCGGCGCGTGCAGCTATATCGACAGCAATGTCGGCAAGCTCCTGCAAACCCTGGAAGACACCGGCCTGGCCGACGACACGATCATCATCTTCTCCGGCGACCACGGCGATATGCTCGGCGAGCGAGGCCTCTGGTACAAAATGCACTGGTTCGAAATGGCCGCCCGCGTACCGCTGCTGGTGAGTGCGCCCGGCCAGTTTGCGGCGGGCCGCGTGAGCAACGCCGTGTCCACCGCCGACCTGCTGCCCACCCTGGTGGAACTGGCCGGCGGCGAGTTGGACCCGCGCCTGGCGCTGGACGGCCGCTCGCTGGTCCCGCACCTGCAAGGGCAGGGCGGGCACGACGAAGTGTTTGGCGAATACATGGCCGAAGGCACCATCAGCCCACTGATGATGATTCGGCGCGGCGCCTACAAATTCATCTACAGCGAAGACGACCCTTGTCTACTGTTCGATGTACACACCGACCCGCATGAACGGAAAGACCTCAGCCAGTCACCGGAACACCGGCCACTGTTCGAGGCGTTTTTGAATGAGGCGCGGGCCAAATGGGACATCCCGGCGATCCACCAGCAGGTGCTCGCCAGCCAACGCCGTCGCCGCCTGGTGTTCGAGGCACTGACCCAAGGCAAGCTGAAGAGCTGGGATCACCAGCCACTGGTGGACGCCAGTCAGCAATACATGCGCAACCATATCGACCTCGACGACCTGGAGCGCAAGGCACGTTATCCACAACCCTGCCAAAACCAATAAATAGACAGAGGGAAGGCCATGCAAAAGTTGACCGTGGTACTGAGTATGTTGGTGCTGGGCAGCGCCAATGTGTACGCAGACGCTAGCTGCGAAACGGTAAAAATGGCCGATCCAGGCTGGAGCGATATCGCCGCCACCAATGCCATCACCGGTTTCCTGTTGAACGGCATGGGCTATAAGGCCAAGGTCGACACCCTGGCGGTGCCGATCACGTTTGGCGGGCTCAAGGATGGCCAGGTGGATGTGTTCCTGGGCAACTGGATGCCGGCGCAGCAGGGTTTCTACGACAAGTTCGTGGCCAATGGCGATGTGGTGCAACTGGCGAAAAACCTCGACGGCACCGAGTTCACCCTCGCCGTGCCGGACTATGTGTGGGACGCCGGTGTGCATGATTTTTCCGACTTGAACAAATTTTCCGACAAGTTCGACAAGAAGATCTACGGCATTGGCTCCGGCGCGCCGGCGAACATCTCGCTGCAGGAGATCATCAAGAAGAATGACTTCGACCTGGGCCAGTGGAAGCTGATCGAGTCCAGCGAGCAGGCGATGCTGGCCGAAGTGTCGCGGGCGGTGAAAAAGCAGAAGTTCGTGACCTTCCTCGGGTGGACGCCGCACCCGATGAACGTGCAGTTGAAAATGCATTACCTCAAAGGCGGCGAGAAATATTTTGGTGACACCGGCAGCGTGTATACCTTGACCCGTAAGGGTTATGCACAGGCCTGCCCGAACGTAGGAAAGTTGCTGACCAACCTGAGTTTTACCCAGGAGATGGAGAACAGCATCATGGCCGAGGTGGCCAACAATAAAGTCAGCAATGCCGACGCGGCAAAAGCGTGGATCAAAGCCAACCCGGCGGTACTGGACACATGGCTGGATGGCGTAAAAACCCTCGACGGTAAAGACGCACTGTCTGCCGTAAAAGCCAAACTCTAAGGGCCGCCGCGCATCCCTGTGGGAGCTGGCTTGCCTGCGATACAGACAACTCGGTCTGCCAGACAGACCGAGGTGATGCTATCGCAGGCAAGCCAGCTCCCACAGAGACTTAGGTGTACTGATACTCTGAGCTAAACCTTTCTACCGAGTCTGCGATGCCCCGGCCCAACCGCCACACTCTCTTCCCCTTCCTTGCCTGGCTGCCGCGCCAAACCCGCGCCAGCGTCGGCCGGGACGCGATTGTCGGGCTCAGCGGCGCCGTGCTCGCCTTGCCGCAGTCCATTGCCTACGCGCTGATCGCCGGGCTCCCACCCGAATACGGCCTGTATGCCGCCATCATCCCCGTCTTGATCGCCTGCCTGTGGGGCTCCTCCTGGCACCTGATCTGCGGCCCGACGGCGGCGATTTCCATCGTCCTGTACGCCAGCGTCAGTCCGCTGGCCGTTCCAGGCTCTCAGGACTACATCACGCTGATCCTGTTGCTCACATTCCTCGCCGGTGTGTTCCAGTGGCTGCTGGGCATGCTGCGCTTTGGCGCGCTGGTGAATTTCGTCTCGCATTCGGTGGTGCTGGGTTTCACTCTGGGCGCTGCCGTGGTGATTGCCTTGGGGCAATTGCCCAACTTGCTGGGGCTGGATTTGCCCAGCCAGGCCACGGCGATCAATAGCTTGCTGGCACTGGTGGACCATGCCGGTGAATGGGACCACGCCTCACTGGCGCTGGGCCTGGGCACCTTGCTGGTGGGCGCGCTGCTCAAATACCTGGTCCCGCGTTGGCCAACCCTGTTGATCGCCCTGACGCTGGGCAGCCTGGTGGCGTGGCTGTGGCCGGCGATGTTCGGGCATGTGGCGCGGGTGAGTTCGTTTATCGGCAAACTGCCACCGTTCAGCCCGCTGCCGATGGACCTGGATATACTTCTGCGCCTGCTGCCCAGCGCCGTGGCGGTGGGCATGCTTGGGCTGGTCACCAGCCTGTCGATTGCGCGCTCGTTGTCGGCGCGTTCACAGCAATTGCTCGACGCCAATCAGGAAGTCCGTGCGCAGGGTCTATCCAATATCGTCGGGGGCTTTTTCTCCGGGTACTTGTCGGCCGGTTCCTTTACCCGCTCCGGCCTCAGCTATGAAGCGGGTGCCTGCTCGCCGTTGGCGGGCGTGTTTTCCGCGCTCTGGGTGGCATTGTTTGCGTTATTTGGCGCGGCCTTGATCGCGCACATCCCGATCCCGAGCATGGCCGCAAGCATCCTGCTGATTTGCTGGGGCCTGGTGGATCATCGTGGCATTCGCGCGCTGTTCCGCGTCAGCCGCGCCGAGTTTGTGGTGATGAGCCTGACGTGCGTCGCGACCTTGCTGCTGGAGCTGCAAACGGCGATTTACGCGGGCGTGCTGGCATCGTTGTTTTTCTACCTCAAACGCACCTCACAGCCGCGGGTTCAGCAATGGCGCGACGGTGATGAGGATGTGTTGCGGGTAGGCGGTTCGATCTTCTTCGGCGCCAGCCATTACCTGCAAGTGCGGCTGCAAAGCCTGCAGGGCGAGCGGGTGGTGATCGAGGCGCAGCAAATTAACTTTATCGACTATTCCGGGGTGGAGATGCTGCACCAGGAGGCGCGGCGGTTGGTGGGTGTGGGGCGTAGCCTGACGTTGCGCCGGGCGCGGCCGCAAGTCGTCGAGGAACTGAAAAAGCTGGAAGGGGCCGATAAATGCCCCATCCATTTTGAAGAATAAACACGGTTAAAACTGTGGGAGCTGGCTTGCCTGCGATGGCGGTGAATCAGCCAGCACATCTGTATCTGATACACCGCCATCGCAGGCAAGCCAGCTCCCACATTTTGACCGTGTTCACATTCAGATTTATGCCGCAGCCAACTGCCGTCGCAACTCAGCCAACACCGGCGCAGACTGCGGGCGCACGCCGCGCCACAGGAAGAAGGCTTCTGCGGCCTGCTCCACCAACATGCCCAAACCATCCATCGCCACCGCCGCGCCTTGCTCGGTAGCCCAGCGACAGAACGCGGTCGGCTCCTTGGCGTACATCATGTCGTAGCAAAAGGTCTTGCCCGGTTCGATCAGGCTGCCGGCAATCGGCGGTACATCGCCTGACAGGCTGGCAGACGTGGCATTGATGATCACGTCCACCGGCTCACGCAGCCAATCGAAACCGCTGGCCGACACCGGCCCCAAATCGTCGAACAGCTCGGCAAGCAGTTCGGCTTTTTCAACGGTGCGGTTGGCGATGATCAGCGACGCAGGTTGCTCAGCCAGTAATGGCTCCAACGCCCCGCGTACGGCGCCACCGGCGCCCAGCAGCAGGATGCGTTTGCCTTGCAGGCTAAGCCCGGCGTTCACCGTGAGGTCGCGCACCAGGCCGGCGCCGTCGGTGTTGTCGCCCAGCAAGGTGCCGTCGGCAAGCTTGCTCAGGGTGTTCACAGCGCCTGCGCGCTGGGCGCGTTCGGTCAAGCTGTTGGCCAGGCGGTAGGCGTCTTCCTTGAACGGCACGGTGACGTTGGCGCCACGGCCTTGTGCAAAGAACTCACGGGCACAGGCGGTGAAATCCTCCAGCGGCGCGAGCAGGGTGCTGTAGTCCAGTTGCTCACCGGTCTGCTCGGCGAACATGCGGTGAATCAACGGCGACTTGCTGTGGCCAATGGGGTTGCCGAACACCACATAACGGTCCATCAGACAGCCGCCTTGGGCGCAGCGAGGCCCAACCAGTCGCGGTCTTGCAGGTAGTAATCCGTGAGGCGCGCTTCTTCGCTGTCGGCTTCGGCCTTCCAGTCGTAGCTCCAGCGTACTTGCGGCGGCAGCGACATCAGGATCGACTCGGTACGCCCGCCCGATTGCAGGCCGAACAGGGTGCCCCGGTCGTAGACCAGGTTGAATTCGACGTAGCGGCCACGACGAAATTCCTGGAATTGGCGCTGCTGCTCGGTGTAAGCCATGGCCTTGCGACGCTGCACGATCGGCAGGTAGGCGTCGATGTAGGCATCGCCGATGGCACGGATGAAGGCGAAGCAGGTGTCGAAGCCCCACTCGTTCAAGTCATCGAAGAACAGGCCGCCGATGCCGCGCGGTTCGTTGCGGTGCTTGATATGGAAGTAGGTGTCGCACCAGGCCTTGTAGCGCGAATACACATCCGCGCCAAACGGCGCACAGGCCTGCTCGGCCACGCGATGCCAGTGGATGCAGTCTTCTTCATTGCCGTAGTAGGGCGTGAGGTCGAAGCCGCCACCGAACCACCACACCGGCTCTTCGCCGTCTTTTTCGGCGATGAAAAAGCGCACGTTGGCGTGGGACGTCGGCACATGCGGGTTGTGCGGGTGGATCACCAGCGACACGCCGAGGGCTTCAAAGCCACGCCCAGCCAGTTCCGGGCGATGCGCGCTGGCGGACGGTGGCAGGCCGCTGCCGAAGACGTGGGAAAAGTTGACGCCGCCTTTTTCGATCACCGAACCGTTTTCGATCACACGGGTGCGACCGCCGCCGCCGGCAGGCCGGGTCCAGGCGTCTTCGATAAAGCGAGTATCCGTCTCGAAGGTTTCCAGGGCGCTGCAAATGCGGTCTTGCAGGTCAAGCAGGTAGGCCTTTACAGCCTCGGTGCGGGTAGTCATGGCATCACCTTGAATCGGGCAAAGCTACGCGAGGCCATTGGGCGTCGGCGGCAAATGGGCGCACAGGATACCACTGCACCCGACCGCGCCGCAGTTGACGAAGATCAAGCTTAGGAGTGGGATAGGGGGCTACGCGATTCGACCTCAGGAGAAGTGCAGATGGCCAAACGTATCCAGTTCAGCGCCCATGGTGGCCCCGAAGTGCTTGAGTATGTGGACTACACCCCGGCAGAACCTGGGCCACAGCAGGTTCGTGTACGGAACGAGGCCATCGGCCTGAACTTCATCGACACCTATTTCCGCAGCGGCCTGTATGCGCCGCCAGCCTTGCCATCGGGCCTTGGCGCAGAAGGTGCTGGCGTGGTGGATGCGGTTGGCAGCGAGGTCACGCAGTTCAAGGTCGGTGACCGCGTGGCCTACGGCAGTGGCCCACTGGGTGCGTACAGCCAACTGCATGTGTTGCCTGCCGCCAACCTGGTGCACTTGCCGGACGCTATCAGCTTCGAACAGGCGGCTGGCGCGATGCTCAAGGGCCTGACCGTGCAGTACCTGCTGCGTCAGACTTACGAGTTGAAGGGTGGCGAAACCATTCTGTTCCACGCCGCTGCCGGTGGCGTGGGCTCCCTGGCCTGCCAATGGGCCAAGGCGCTGGGCGTAAAGCTGATCGGCACGGTGAGTTCACCGGAAAAAGCCGCACTGGCCAAATCCCTCGGCGCCTGGGAAACCATCGACTACAGCAAGGAAAACGTCGCACAGCGCGTGCTGGAATTGACCGACGGCAAAAAAGTCCCGGTGGTGTACGACGGCGTTGGCAAAGATACCTGGCTGACCTCGCTGGACAGCGTGGCGCCACGGGGTTTAGTGGTGAGTTTCGGCAATGCGTCGGGCGCGGTGGATGGCGTGAACCTGGGGATTCTGGCGGCGAAGGGCTCGTTGTATGTCACTCGGCCGACACTGGCGACTTACGCCAGCAACCCGAAAGACTTGCAGGCGATGGCCGATGATCTGTTCTCGATGATCAAGAGCGGCAAGGTGCGTATTGATATCAACCAGCGGTTTGCGCTGGCGGATGCGGCGAAGGCGCAGACGGAGTTGTCGGGGCGCAGGACGACCGGGTCGACCATTTTGCTGCCATAAGTCTCTAAGATCTTCCGCGTTTGTAAGGGCCCCATCGCGGGCAAGCCCGCTTGTGTCTTGATCTGGGAATAAACTCTGAGGTGAGAGGGGTGGATGGCAAGCTGTGAGTCCGCGGTGCTAGAAGCACGAGTGGGAGCAAAGCTGCCATCCACCTTTCCACTCTGGCCGACAAGCCCGAACAGTTGGACGAGCACCACTCGAATCACAAGCGTGGGCATAGCCAGAGCACTCTCACTCCTGAGTGTAAGAGGGTTTTGCCATGATTTCCTGGGTCGGCATCGATATCTCTAAATTAAACCTTGTTGTCTGGGTTCAACCTCAGAAAGAAGGCTTCGAGATTCCAAACACATCTGAAGGCTTTGTTGAGCTGATCAAACGATTGAGCTGCTATGAGGTTGGCCGGGTATTGCTGGAGGCCACGGGAGGCTACGAGCGCCAGGTCATGGCGGCACTGCAACAGACGAATTTCCAAGTGCTCCGAATCAATCCTCGTCGGGCCAGAGCCTTCGCGGTGGCCATGGGCAAAAATGCCAAGACCGACCCGATTGATGCGGCAGTTCTGGCTGATTTTGCCGAAGTGCTGCATGGGTCTCACGAAAAGGTCATTTCTCCTGAGCGCGAAGCTCTGCGCGAACTGATCCAATTACGTGAGCACTTCGTTCAGCAGCGCGACGACAATAAGCGTCGACTTCAGCAGGCTCAGTTGCCAACCGTTGTCAGCGCTACCAAAGATCATATTCGCTACCTGCAAGCGCAGATCAAAGCCCTGGAAAAACACCTCGTTCAGGGCATGTTTGATTTGGATGCAGAAAAGGCCAGGCGACTCATGTCTGTGAAGGGGATTGGCAAAGTCGCGGCCGCCAGTTTGCTGGTTTACTTGCCGGAGTTGGGCGAGTTGGATCGCAGAGAAGTGGCGGCGTTAGCAGGCATAGCCCCTTACAACGACGACAGCGGAAACCACAATGGAAAACGGCAGATATACGGAGGAAGAACCCGTGTCAGGCATGCGTTATACATGTCGAGTTGGGTTGTTATCCGCTTTCAAGCAGACTTTAAAACGCGCTACGAGGCTCTAAGGGAGCGAGGCAAGAGCGCGAAAGTCGCGCTCATCGCCTGCATGCGGATACTGCTGATCAGACTAAATGCCATGCTGCGAGACGGTACAGAATGGCGCTGACGGACGGTGGGTTAAGACAGTTGCTCCCACATTTGGAATGCATTCCCCTGTGGGAGCCGGGCTTGCCCGCGATGGCTGCGCCTCGGTCTCAAGAAGGCCGCACTACCTCACCCGTGGCCAAATCGCGAATCAGGCTCGGGTTCTTGCGCCCACCCAGGGCACCACCCAGCACCAAATCCACTTGGCCACGGAAATACTGCTCCACACGAAGCCGCGTACGCGCCGCCGGGCGGCCTTGCGGGTTGGCTGAGGTAGAGATCAACGGCCCCACCTGCGCGCATAAATCCCTAACCAACGGATGATCACTGACCCGCAGCGCCACGGTGTCATGCACACCGGTCACCCATTCCGGCAACATGCCCTGATGCGGCACCAGCCAGGTATTCGGCCCCGGCCAGGTGCTGGCCATGCGGTCGATCCAGGTGTCCGGGAAGTCTTCAAACAGAAAATCGAACTGACGGATATTGTCCGCCACCAGGATCAGCCCCTTGTCGACCGAGCGATTCTTGATCGCCAGCAGCCGGTCCACCGCGTCTTCATTCCACGGGTCGCAGCCCAGGCCCCAGACCGCTTCGGTCGGATAGGCAATCACCGCGCCTGCGCGAATTTCTCGTGCGGCTTCCAGCACACGCCACCTGTTGACCATTGCTCACTCTCCGGACTAAAGCTGTGGGCAGTTTACCGATGTTCTTTGCAAAAACTAATTACATAAGCGGGCCGCGCGCAAGCCAGCGCCCGCTTTCGCAGATCACCTGGCCCTCAAGCTCAAGCTCGGTAAGCGCCGCCAGTGTGTGGGACAACGGCCGCCCGCTGGCAATCGCCAAGGCCTCGCTGGTGAGGGGCGCCGCGTGCAACAGCGCCACCAGCGGATGGGTGACCGGCATCGGCGCCGGGCGGGACAACGCCTGCCAACCGCGCAAGCCGTCCAGGATGTGCTCGATGGACTCCACCAGCGTCGCACCGTCGCGAATCAACTGATGGCAGCCCTTGGCGCCCGGATGATGAATGGAGCCCGGAATCGCATACACTTCACGCCCTTGCTCGGCGGCAAGCTTGGCGGTGATCAGCGAACCACTGGCCATGCTGGCTTCCACCACCAGCACCCCCAGCGACAGGCCGCTGATGATCCGGTTGCGCCGTGGAAAGTTGGCGGCCTGGGGCGCGGCGTCCAGCGGAAACTCGGAAACCACCGCGCTGCCCTGGGCAATCATCGCGGCGGCGAGCTGGCGGTGGCGTTGTGGATAAAAATTTTCGAGGCCGGTGCCGAGCACGCCGATTGTCTGCCCCCCGACATCTAATGCCGCTTGGTGCGCAGCACCGTCGATGCCCAAGGCCAAGCCACTGGTGATGACAAAACCGGCGCTTGCCAGGCTGCGCGAAAAGGCGGCGGCAGTGTCCATCCCAGGGCGTGATGCACGGCGACTGCCGACCATGGCCAACTGCGGCTTTTCGAGAATGCTTGGCTCGCCGGCAACGAATAATAACGGCGGTGCATCGTCGATCTGCGCCAGTAACGCGGGGTACTCAGGCTGGTCCCACATCAGTAAATGCTGGGCCGGGCGCTCCAACCATGCGAGCGCATCACTGGCGCCATCTCGACTTTCAGGGCTGCGCCTGGCATCGGCGCTAATGGGTGGCAACCCGAGAGAACGCCAGGCACTCGCCGGGGCGCTGATGGCCTTGGAGGCAGAACCAAATGCGTCAATCAATACACGAAAACGCTTGGGGCCCAGTTCCGGCAGCCTGTGCAAGCGTAGTCGGGCTTCCAGTTCTGCAGGGGAAATTTCAGGGCTGTTTGTCGGATACATTTGATCGTCCTTGATCTGAACAAGCTGTGGATAACTCTGTTGGTAACTTATTTAGCAGGCTATTTATTGCGTTTGTCGGGCAGTCTCGAATCGATCCATGACCGCGAGTGAACGCGAGGCTCTGAGCACCAGGCCATAACTGAGTTTTTCGTAGGTGCGAAACACCAGCAGCGTGCCGGCATCTTCATCGGGGAGTTGGGCCTGGGCGCCAGAGAGGCTGTCGCGTACGCTCACGCCGGCCTTGATCACCGTGAGCAGGTGGCCTTCGGCCAGACCGTCACGGCGGCCCTTGTTCAAGGTCACGGCATCCATTACGCCGATCTGGGTGACACCCTTGGGAATATCGATAATGTGCCCTTCGATGAAAGGCGCAGGCTCCCGGTTAGCCCATTCGACGGGCGGTTCGGCACGCAGCAAGCGGTCGCCTGGGCGCACTTCCTGGGTCACCCTTTGCACGGCCAGGGTGCTGAGGTCGCCCGCCAATACAAAGCGTGCGCTGCCGATGTCGTCGGCATTGATGCCCAGCAGCTCCTGGGTTTGCGGGTCGGTGTAGGTTTTACCGCGACGAAAGATCCCATAGTCCGGCTGGGCCGGGTCCAGGTCACCGCGGGCATGCACGCGCTCACCGTTGGCGCCCAGGACTCGCCCCGCGTCGGCGGCAACAATGTAAGGGGCGTTGTCCAGGTCCTGGGGTGTATCGAAAATGCGGTTGTGCAGCAAGAAGTGGCGGATGGCCTGTTGCGTCGCCTGTTCCAGGCGCGGGCCGGGCTGGGAAACCAGGGCCATGGCGAGCGGCGCCCACAACAGCAAGACGAGTAGCGATTTCCTCATGGGGTCAATCTCCTTTATTATGTGCGTTCGCGTGAAATGCCAGAGCCTTAGCGGCTTTCGAACCTTTCACACCGGCGGTTTGGGTCCATCCCAACGCCGATTTGCCTCTACCTCACATGTGCAGCAATTACGCTTATGGCTATTTTGAACATCCTCGAATTTCCCGACTCGCGCCTGCGCACGATCGCCAAACCGGTGGCCGTAGTGGACGACAAGGTTCGTCAGTTGGTCGATGACATGTTTGAAACAATGTATGAAGCCCCGGGCATCGGCCTCGCCGCGACCCAGGTCAACGTGCATCAGCGCGTCGTGGTCATGGACCTGTCGGAAGATCGCAGCGAGCCGCGGGTGTTTATCAACCCCGAGTTCGAACCGCTGACCGAAGAGATGGGCGAATACCAGGAAGGCTGCCTGTCAGTGCCGGAGTTCTACGAGAACGTCGAACGCCCGCTGCGCGTGAAGATCAAGGCCCTGGACCGTGACGGCAAGCCCTACGAACTGATCGCCGAAGGCTTGCTGGCAGTGTGCATTCAGCATGAATGCGACCACCTCAACGGCAAGCTGTTTGTTGATTACCTGTCCACGCTTAAACGCGACCGGATCAAGAAGAAGCTGGAAAAAAAGCATCGCCAGCAAGCTTGATGCCCTTCTTCCAAAGGCTTGCTGCGGCAAGCCTTTTTCTTTTGTGACTGTTTTTAACCGAGAACTCCCATGACCGAGCCACTGCGCATTGTTTTTGCCGGCACTCCCGAATTCGCTGCCGAACACCTCAAGGCGCTGCTTGCCAGCCCTTATGACATCGTGGCGGTGTACACCCAGCCGGATCGCCCGGCCGGTCGCGGGCAAAAACTGATGCCAAGCCCGGTCAAGCAGTTGGCGCTTGAGCACAACATCCCTGTGCTGCAACCGCCAACCCTGCGCAATGCCTATGCCCAGGCGGAACTGGCGGCGTTGAAGCCCGACTTGCTGGTGGTAGTGGCTTACGGTTTGATCCTGCCCCAAGCCGTGCTGGATATCCCGCGCCTGGGCTGCATCAACAGCCACGCTTCGTTGCTGCCGCGTTGGCGCGGTGCGGCGCCGATCCAGCGCGCCGTCGAAGCCGGTGACCTTGAAAGCGGTGTGACCGTGATGCGCATGGAGGCGGGTCTGGATACCGGCCCGATGCTGCTCAAGGTTGCCACCCCAATCACGGCTGAAGACACCGGCGGCAGCCTGCACGACCGCTTGGCCGAACTTGGCCCGCCCGCCGTGATCCAGGCCATCGCTGGCCTGGCGGCCGGCACGCTGGAAGGCGAAGTACAGGACGACAGCCTCGCCACCTACGCACACAAACTGAATAAAGACGAAGCGCGTATCGACTGGAGCCGCCCGGCCGTTGAGCTGGAACGCCTGGTGCGTGCCTTCAACCCGTGGCCGATCTGCCACAGCACCCTCAATGGCGAAGCCTTGAAAGTGCTGGCCGCCACCTGGGTGGATGGCAAAGGTGCTCCGGGTGAAATCATCGGCGCCAGCAAGGACGGCCTGTTGGTCGCCTGCGGTGAACAGGCGCTGTGCCTGACCCGCCTGCAATTGCCCGGCGGCAAGGCACTGAACTTCGGCGACCTGTTCAACAGCCGTCGTGAGAAATTTGCCTTGGGCACGGTTCTAGGGGCGGTCGCTCAATGAACCCGCGTCTGGCCGCCGCCAAGGCGCTCGCTGCCGTACTCAACGGCAAGGCTTCTCTGAACAGTTCGTTGCCTACACAAATGGACAAGGTTGAAGACCGTGATCGCGGTTTCACCCAGGACCTGGCCTTTGGCACCGCCCGCTGGCAGCCGCGCTTGTCGGCCCTGGCGGCCAAGCTGCTGCAAAAGCCGTTCAAGGCCGCCGACGCCGATGTAGAGGCGCTGCTGCTGGTCGGCCTTTATCAACTGCTCTACACCCGCGTGCCCGCGCATGCCGCCATCGGTGAAACCGTCGGCTGCGCCGACAAGCTGAAGAAGCCGTGGGCCAAGGCCTTGCTCAATGCCGTACTGCGTCGCGCCCAGCGTGAAAGCGAAGCGCTGCTGGCCGAGCTGGAACATGACCCAGTGGTGCGCACGGCGCACCCGCGCTGGCTGCAAAAATCCCTGAAAGCCTTCTGGCCCGAGCAATGGGAAGCCATTTGCGCCGCCAACAATGCGCACCCGCCGATGATTTTGCGGGTCAACCGTCGCCACCACAGCCGTGACGCCTACCTGCAATTGCTCACCGGTGCCGGCATCAACGCCGCGCCGTGCGTGTACAGCGTCGACGGCATCGTGCTGGAAGCGGCCACCGACGTGCGCAGCCTGCCGGGCTTTGCCGAAGGCTGGATCAGCGTGCAGGACGAAGCCGCACAATTGGCCGCCGACCTGCTCGACCTGGCCCCAGGCCAACGCGTACTGGACGCCTGCTGCGCGCCGGGCGGTAAGACGTGTCACATTCTGGAAGTCGAAAAAGACCTGGCCGGTGTAGTCGCCGTCGACCTGGAAGCCAAGCGCCTTGTGCGCGTGCGTGAAAACCTTGCACGCCTGGGCCTGAGCGCCGAGCTGATCGCCGCCGACGGCCGCGACACCGCCACGTGGTGGGACGGCAAGCCGTTCCAGCGCATCCTGCTCGACGCGCCATGTTCCGCCACTGGCGTGATCCGCCGTCACCCGGATATCAAGCTCACCCGCCAACCCGACGACATCGCCGCCCTGGCCGTGCTGCAAGGCGAACTGCTCGATGCAATGTGGCCAACGCTGGAAGTCGGCGGCATCCTGCTCTACGCCACGTGCTCCACGCTGCCGACAGAAAATACCGAGGTGATCCAAGCCTTCCTCGCCCGCACCAGTGGCGCACGGGAGCTGGACCTCGCCACGGCGGCCGGTATCAAGCAGCCCCACGGCCGCCAACTGCTCGCGCAGGAAGGCGGACACGATGGCTTCTATTACGCCAAACTGATCAAGATTGCTGCCGCGCGCGGCTAATGGGTTTAAGGGAGTGACCGGATGAAAATCATCATCCTTGGTGCAGGGCAGGTCGGCGGCACACTGGCCGAACATTTGGCCAGCGAAGCCAACGACATCACCGTGGTCGACACCGACAGCGAGCGCCTGCGCAACCTGGGCGACCGCCTGGACATCCGCACCGTACAAGGCCGTGCGTCATTCCCGACGGTGCTGCGCCAGGCCGGTGCCGACGATGCCGATATGCTGGTGGCGGTGACCAACAGTGACGAGACCAACATGGTCGCCTGCCAAGTCGCCCATACCCTGTTTCACACGCCCACCAAGATCGCCCGCGTGCGCGAAGCCGCCTACCTGACCCGCGCCGGTCTGTTCGACAACGATGCGATTCCGGTGGATGTGCTGATCAGCCCTGAACAAGTGGTGACCCACTACATCAAGCGCCTGATCGAAATTCCCGGTGCCTTGCAGGTCATCGACTTTGCCGAAGGCAAGGCGCAACTGGTGGCGGTAAAGGCTTATTACGGCGGTCCGCTGGTGGGCCAGCAACTGCGCCAACTGCGCGAACACATGCCGAATGTGGAAACCCGCGTGGCGGCGATTTTCCGTCGCGACCGGCCGATCCTGCCCCAGGGCGATACGGTGATCGAAGCGGACGACGAAGTGTTTTTCATCGCTGCCAAAGCGAATATTCGTGCAGTGATGAGCGAAATGCGTCGACTCGATGAGAGCTACAAACGCATCGTCATTGCCGGCGGCGGGCAGATCGGCGAGCGCTTGGCCGAGGCCATCGAGAGCCGCTACCAGGTCAAGATCATCGAGATGAACCCGACACGCTGCCGGCATTTGTCCGACACCCTCGACAGCACCGTGGTCCTGCAAGGCAGCGCCTCGGACCGTGACCTGCTGATGGAAGAAAACATCGCCGACGCCGATATCTTCCTGGCCCTGACCAACGACGACGAGGCCAACATCATGTCCTCGTTGCTGGCCAAGCGGCTGGGGGCGAAGAAGGTGATGACCATCATCAACAACCCGGCCTATGTCGACCTGATCCAGGGCGGCGACATCGACATCGCCATCAGCCCGCAGTTGGCCACCATCGGCACCTTGCTGGCCCACGTGCGCCGTGGCGATATCGTCAGCGTGCACTCATTGCGCCGGGGCGCGGCGGAAGCCATCGAGGCGATTGCCCATGGTGATTCAAAGTCGAGCAAAGTGATCGGCAAGGCGATCCGCGATATCGGCCTGCCGCCGGGCACCACCATCGGCGCGATCATTCGTGACGAAGAGGTGATCATCGCCCATGACGACACGATGATCGCCACGGGTGACCATGTGATTTTGTTCCTTGTGGATAAAAAGCATATTCGCGATGTGGAGAAGCTGTTTCACGTGGGGCTGAGTTTTTTCTGATTAAAAATTTGAGTGAGCCTGCCGCCGCCATCGCGGGCAAGCCCGCTCCCACCTGTGATCGCGTTCCAAGTGTGGGAGCGGGCTTGCTCGCGATGACGATATCGAAACCGCTATGTAGCTAAAGGACGCACAGCCATGCTCGAATCCCTGGAAAAAATGCTCGCCAAGAGTGTGGATAATTCATTGCTGCGCTTTGGCTTGGGCAAGGGTTATCTGGACTTGAAGGACAACGCCAAGGCGGCCGAGCATTTGCAGAAATGCGTCGAGTTCGACCCGAAGTATTCGGCGGCGTGGAAGCTGTTGGGCAAGGCTCAGCAAGGGCAGGGTGATAACGCTGCAGCACGGTTAGCTTGGGAAAAGGGCATAGAAGCAGCCCTGGCACATGGCGACAAACAGGCTGAAAAAGAGATGACGGTGTTCCTGAAGAAACTCGATCGCCTGGCCTGAATTGATCCCTGTGGGAGCTGGCTTGCCTGCGATAGCATCACCTCGGTATGGCTGAAAAACCGAGTTGCCTGCATCGCAGGCAAGCCAGCTCCCACATCAGATCCTCAATGGTCTTGAGTTCAGCGGTAAATCAGTACCAGCGCTCTTCACCCGGCGGGCGTTTCTTGAAGCGCTTCATGCTCCACATGTACTGGCTCGGGTAGGCACCGACATAACGCTCCACCACCTTGCTCATCGCCGCACAGGACGTAGCCGTGTCGGTGCTGTACATATCTTCCGGCGCTGCTTCCAGAATCACTTTGTAACCCGAACCGTCCGGCAGCCTCAGGGCATGCAGGAACACGCCAACAGCCTTGTGGCCTGCGAGCATGTTCGGCACAAACTTGCTGGTCAGCGCCTGGGTGGCGAAAAACGGCACGAAGATGCCCGCAGATTCCGCCGGCTCCGGGTCAGCCGGAATACCCACCTGACCACCTTTGCGCACTTCCTTGATCACACTGAGGATGCCTTCCTTGGTGGACGCCGCCACGCGGTTACCCAACTGCACCCGCTGTTTTTGCAGCAACTCATCCACCGCCTTGAGCTTGGGCGGGCGGTAGAAAATGATCGGTTTGCACTGGTTGCAATAGAAGTGGTTCAACACTTCCCAGTTGCCCAGGTGGCTGGTGATGCCAACCACGCCTTTGCCCGAGGCCAATGCCTCATGCAGCACTTCCAGGCCTTCGACTTCGCGCACCAGGTCGATGGAACGCTGTGCCGGCCAGATCCAGGCGCAGGCGCTTTCGGTCAGCGACTTGCCGATGTCCATCAGGCTTTGGCCCACCAGACGCTCGCGGGCGGCCGGGTCCATGTCCGGGAAGCATTTGGAGAGGTTAATCCGCACCGTGTCGCGGGAGCGGTTGGGGGTTTTCCACATGATCCAGCCAATCGCCGTGCCGACGGCCTGGACAGCGCGCCAGGGCAGCAGGGCAAACAACCGAAGAGCGCCTACCAGCAAGGCGCCTTTAAACTTTTCCACAGGTCACTCCTGATCGTGTGTGGTGCGCAAAGCGGGCATTCTAACCGGCGTTGGCCAAGTCCGCGTAACGGTCGCAGCCCTGAGTGTGGTCCATGACCATGCCCGAGGCCTGCATGAACGCGTAGCAGATGGTCGGGCCGACGAAGGTGAAACCGGCTTTTTTCAACGCTTTACTCATGGCTTCAGCCTCGGGGGTAATCGCCGGGACTTGGCTGCGATCGGTAAAGTGATTGACCTTGGGCACGCCGCCAACAAAGGACCAGAGCAACCCCACCGGATCTTCCAGCGCCAGCCAGGCGGCGGCGTTGCGGCGGGTGGCGTTGAGCTTTAGGCGGTTACGCACGATGCCTGGATCGAGCATCAGTGCTTCGATTTCAGCATCGGTCAGCCTGGCCAAACGCTGCGCATCAAAGCCGAACAAGACCTTTCGATAATGCTCGCGTTTGCGTAAAACGGTGATCCAGGACAGGCCCGCCTGGAACCCTTCGAGCAAAAGCAACTCGAACAAACCCTGCGCATCGCGCAGCGGCGTTCCCCACTCCTGATCGTGATAAGCCATGTACAGCGGATCTTCAGAACACCAAAAGCAGCGTGGCATAAGGCTCCAGGGAGTGGTGGCAGGGCCGAATCGGGTATACTCCCGCTCTTTAAATCGCAGCCCAAGTAACAGGTGAATTTCGTGAGCCAGCCTACGCCAGCCGTGCGTACCTTCCAAGACTTGATCCTCGCCCTCCAGCAATACTGGGCCGAGCAAGGTTGTGTGGTACTTCAGCCCTACGATATGGAAGTAGGCGCCGGCACTTTCCACACCGCTACATTCCTGCGGGCCATCGGCCCGGAAACCTGGAACGCCGCTTATGTGCAGCCCAGTCGTCGCCCGACTGACGGCCGCTACGGCGAAAACCCGAACCGTCTGCAGCACTACTACCAGTTCCAGGTGGTATTGAAGCCGAACCCGGATAACTTCCAGGAGCTGTACCTGGGCTCGCTGAAACATGTCGGCCTGGACCCACTGGTGCACGACATCCGTTTCGTCGAAGACAACTGGGAATCGCCAACTTTGGGCGCCTGGGGCCTGGGCTGGGAAGTCTGGCTCAATGGCATGGAAGTGACGCAGTTCACGTACTTCCAGCAAGCCGGCGGCATCGAGTGCTACCCGGTGACCGGCGAGATCACCTACGGTCTCGAGCGCCTGGCCATGTACCTGCAAGGCGTGGATTCGGTCTACGACCTGGTGTGGGCTGACGGCCCGTTCGGCAAAGTCACCTACGGCGACGTGTTCCACCAGAACGAAGTGGAGCAATCCACTTACAACTTCGAACACGCCAACGTCGACAAGCTGTTCGAACTGTTCGACTTCTATGAAAGCGAAGCCAAGCGCCTGATCGAACTCGACCAGCCGCTGCCGTTGCCGAGCTATGAAATGGTGTTGAAGGCTTCCCATACCTTCAACCTGCTGGACGCCCGCCGTGCCATCTCGGTGACCGCGCGCCAGCAATACATCCTGCGTGTACGCACCCTGGCGCGTTCCGTCGCCCAAGCCTACCTGCTGGCTCGCGCCAAGCTGGGCTTCCCGATGGCAACCCCGGACCTGCGTGATGAAGTGTTGGCTAAGCTGGAGGCTGCACAATGAGTGCTCAAGATTTCCTGGTTGAACTGGGCACCGAAGAGCTGCCACCCAAGGCACTGAACACCCTGGCCGATGCGTTCCTGGCCGGTATCGAAAAAGGCCTGCACAGCGCTGGCCTGAAATTCGCCGCGAAAAAAGTCTACGCCGCGCCACGTCGCCTGGCGGTGTTGCTGACCGCGCTGGAAACCCAGCAACCGGACCGCAGCATCAACCTCGACGGCCCACCGCGCCAGGCGGCTTTTGATGCTGAAGGCAATCCGACTCAAGCCGCCCTTGGTTTTGCCAAGAAGTGCGGCGTCGAGCTGAGCGAGATCGACCAGAGCGGCCCGAAACTGCGCTTCAGCCAAGTCATCACCGGCAAGCCAACGGCGAGCCTGTTGCCGACCATCGTTGAAGACTCGCTGAACGACTTGCCTATTCCCAAGCGCATGCGCTGGGGTGCTCGCAAGGAAGAGTTCGTGCGCCCAACTCAGTGGCTGGTGATGTTGCTCGGTGACCAAGTCATCGACTGCACGATCCTCGCCCAGAAGTCTGGCCGTGATTCCCGTGGTCACCGCTTCCACCATCCAGAAGCCGTGCGCATCACCTCGCCGGCCAACTACGCCGCCGACCTGCGTGCCGCTTACGTGTTGGCCGATGCCAACGAGCGTCGCGAGCTGATCAGCAAGCGCACCGAAGAGCTGGCCCGCCTGCAGGAAGGCACGGCCATCGTGCCGCCAAGCCTGCTCGACGAAGTGACCGCGCTGGTTGAATGGCCGGTGCCGCTGGTGTGCTCGTTCGAGGAGCGTTTCCTCGACGTGCCGCAAGAAGCGCTGATCACCACCATGCAGGACAACCAGAAGTATTTCTGCCTGCTGGATGTGGACGGTAAGCTGCTGCCGCGTTTTATCACCGTGGCCAATATCGAAAGCAAAGACCCGCAGCAGATCATCGCCGGTAACGAGAAAGTCGTGCGCCCGCGCCTGACTGACGCCGAGTTCTTCTTCAAGCAAGACAAGAAGCAGAAGCTAGAAGACTTCAACCTGCGCCTGCAAAACGTGGTGTTCCAGGAAAAACTCGGCAGCGTCTACGACAAGGCCGTGCGCGTTTCCAAGCTGGCCGCCTACATTGCCCCACGCATTGGCGGTGACGCTGCCTGGGCAGCCCGCGCTGGCTTGCTGTCCAAGTGCGACCTGGCCACCGAAATGGTCGGCGAGTTCCCGGAGATGCAAGGCGTTGCAGGTTACTACTACGCCCTCAACGACGGCGAGCCGGACGATGTAGCCCTGGCACTGAACGAGCAGTACATGCCGCGCGGCGCTGGCGCTGAGCTGCCAAGCACCTTGACCGGTGCGGCCGTGGCCATCGCTGACAAGCTGGACACCCTCGTCGGCATCTTCGGTATCGGCATGTTGCCTACCGGCAGCAAAGACCCGTATGCCCTGCGCCGTGCGGCCCTGGGCGTGCTGCGTATCCTGATCGACAAAAAGCTCGACCTCGACCTGACCCAGGCCGTGGTGTTCGCTGTCGGCCAGTTTGGCACCAAGGTCAAGCAAGCCGGCCTGGCCGAGCAAGTGCTGGAGTTTGTATTCGACCGCCTGCGTGCGCGTTACGAAGACGAAGGCGTGGACGTGTCCGTCTACCTGTCGGTACGTGCCCTGCAACCGGGTTCGGCACTGGACTTCGACCAGCGCGTACAGGCCGTGCAAGCCTTCCGCAAGCTGCCGGAAGCCGATGCCCTGGCCGCCGTGAACAAGCGTGTGTCGAACCTGCTGAGCAAGGCCGACAACCTCGGCAATGCCGAAGTCGACCCTGGCCTGTTTGCCGATGCCAAGGAGTTCTCGCTGAACTCGGCCATCGCCAAAGCGGAAAACGCGGTGAAGCCGCTGCTCGCCGAACGCAATTACGCCGAAGCACTGGCGCGCCTGGCCACCTTGCGTGAGCCGGTGGATGCGTTCTTTGAAGCGGTGATGATCAATGCAGAAGATGCTGGTGTGCGGAAAAACCGCTACGCCATGCTGGCACGCCTGCGCGGCTTGTTCATCAACATCGCTGACATTTCTGTACTGGGCTGACCATGTTGAAACTGCTGATTCTCGATCGGGACGGAGTGATCAATTACGACTCCGACGCTTACATCAAGTCGGTGGCGGAATGGATTCCACTGCCCGGCTCGATCGAGGCCATCGCGCAGTTGAGCAAAGCCGGCTGGACGGTGGCCATCGCCACCAACCAGTCCGGCATCGCCCGCGGTTATTACGACATCGCCACCCTGGACGCCATGCACGCGCGTTTGCGCGCGTTAGTGGCCGAGCAGGGCGGTGAGGTGGGGCTGGTGCTGTACTGCCCCCACGGGCCGGATGAGGGCTGCGAGTGCCGCAAACCCAAGCCTGGCATGTTGAAAACCATTGCAGAACATTACAAGGTGCCGTTAGCTGGGCTATGGTTCGTCGGGGACAGCCTCGGTGACCTGGAGGCGGCCAAAGCCGTCGACTCTCAGCCAGTTTTGGTTAAGACCGGGAAAGGCGAAAAGACCCAGGCGAAAAACCTGCCGGTGGGCACTCTGATTTTTGACGATCTGGCGGCGGTTGCCGCAGAACTTATTAACAACTAGCCGCCCTCGACTTCCTGAACAAGGATCGCTCGGGAGTGTGCTTTTAGCAGGCGGGCCATGTCCCGCAACGGTAAATGCTGCCATGTCGATTTTGCAGGCCATCAGAACCTTCTTCTTTTACCTGCTGTTGGGCACCAGTTCGTTTCTGTGGTGCACCCTGAGCTTTTTTATCGCGCCGTTCCTGCCGTTCAAGGCGCGTTATCGCTTTATCAACGTTTATTGGTGCCGCTGTGCGTTGTGGCTGACCAAGGTATTCCTGGGCATCCGTTTCGAGATCAAGGGCGCTGAAAACGTCCCGGACCAGCCCTGCGTGATTCTGTCGAATCACCAGAGCACGTGGGAAACGTTCTTCCTGTCCGCGTACTTCTCGCCTCTGAGCCAGGTGCTTAAGCGTGAGCTGCTGTACGTGCCGTTCTTCGGCTGGGCGATGGCCATGCTGCGGCCGATCGCCATCGACCGTGACAACCCCAAGGCGGCGCTCAAACACGTGGCCAAGAAGGGTGACGAGCTGCTCAAGGATGGTGTTTGGGTGCTGATCTTCCCGGAAGGTACGCGTGTGCCGTTTGGCACCGTGGGCAAGTTCTCGCGCGGCGGTACTGCATTGGCGGTCAACGCCCATCTGCCCGTGCTGCCGATTGCGCATAACGCCGGCAAGTTCTGGCCGAAGACCGGGTGGGCCAAGCGTGAAGGCACTATCACTGTGGTCATTGGCGAGCCCATGTACGCCGAAGGTGAAGGGCCACGCGCCATTGCCGCACTCAATGACCGCGCACAGGCGTGGAATGAAGCGCAGCAACGGGCCATGGGTTCGCTGCCTCCAGAGCCGGTTGTAGTCGAGACACCTGCGATTTAGTGATCTGTGGATAACCTGTGTACGGTTTGTTGGCGAAATGGTGTTTTTGCCTCATAACAAGCTGATTTACTTACATATTTCCAAAGCTCATAAAATCGCGAAAAACGTGCATAAGTTTTTCCCGCATAAAAAAACCGGTCCTTGTGACCGGTTTTTTATGCACCGTGAAAAAGTACGTTTTTCAATCCTCGAGTAACGGCAGTTGCAGGCTGAAAGTCGAACCCTTACCCACCTCGCTTTCACACTGAATGCGACCGCCATGGCGCTCCACTACAGCTTTGACCATGGTCAACCCCAACCCCAAACCTTCACTGCCTTGGGCCGAATCGAAGCGTCGGTATTGGCTGAATAGCTCGGGCAAATCCTCTGGCGCAATACCGGGTCCTTGATCGCTGATGCGGCATTCCAGCCATCCTTGCGCGCTGCCGTGGCTCAAGGTGACGGTAGTACCGGAAGGGGAATACTTGATCGCATTCTCCAGCACGTTGAACAACGCTCGGGTCAGCAGCGATTGATCGGCGTACACCATGCCTTCATCGGCTTCGTCCAGATCATGAACCAGGTGGATGCCTTTAAGTTGGCCAATGACCGCCACTTGATCGAAAGCATCCATAACCAGCATGGCAAACAGCGTGGGCTGAAACTGGTAGCCATCGGCCTCAGCTTTGGCCAGTTGTACGAAGGATTCAGTCAGGCTCAGCGCGCGCCTGACCTGTTGCTCGATCTGAGCAAACACCGGCGACTCACCGCCATGCACATCCAGCAGCGCCAGGATCGCCGAGTGTGGCGCACGCAGGTCATGGGACAGGAAGCGCAGCATGGTTTCGCGGTGCTGCTGCGCTTCGCGCTCTTTGCTCAAGTCTGTGAGGCTCATCAGCCAGCCGAGGGCGACGTCGCCTTCAGCCGGCAGCAAAGGGGCAAGCTCAATGCGCAGGCTGCGCTGATGGATATCGCGAAACTCAACGAGTTCCAGCGCTGAGAGAGCAGGGCGCACGCCATTGTGCAGCGGCGGATAACCCAGGTCGGCGAGTTGTTCGAGGAGGTTTTGGTTGACCAACTCATTACTGAACACCTCACGTGCAATCCGGTTGGCCAGCAGGATGCTGCCTTTGGGGTCGGTAATCAGCGTGGCCACCGGCAGGCACTCCAGACCGTCGGCCATAAACCGCCGGGTATCGCGTGTACGGCTTACCGCTTGTTCCAGGGCAAAGATCCGCGCTTGCAGCACATCGCCCTTGCTCGCGGGCGCACGACGACGCTCGGGAAGTACTTTGGGTTCGTTATCCAATCGCGCGAGCTCCCAGCCGAAGTAGGCCAGGATCACGCTGAGGCGCCGCCAATTCCATATCAGGTAGCTGAGCAGCAAACCAATCAGGCACGCGGCCGGTGACCACCAGTGGCCCTGGCGCAGCAACACCCACGCGCCGAGCAATGCGATGGCCATGCAGCCCAGGGTCATCCAGAGCGCGTAGCGTGGGCGATACAACAACAGGCCCAGTAACAATGCCACCCAGGCAGTCGCCATCAAGGCCGACACCGCGCCGGGTAGATCAACGATGCTGCGCCCTTGCAGCAGGCCGTTGAGCACGTTGGCCTGGATCTCAACACCCGCCGTGGTGCCGACAGTCGAGGAGAGTGGGGTGACGAAACGATCGCCCATGCCGGACGCAGTGGCGCCTACCAGAATAAGCCGACCCCGCAGCCGTTCAGGGTCGACCTCACCGCGTATAACGCTGGCGTAGGAGACCGTAGGAAAGCGGGTGTCGGCAGCGATGAACGGGATCCGAATGGCGTGCTCCCGGTGCCAGGACGGGTTAATCGGTTGCTGGGGTTCTCCTGGCATCTCAGAGGCCTGGCCGCTCAATGCATAGGCCACCCACGCCAACTGCGGCGTGGTGTCACCGGGTGGGCCTTCACGCATAAACAGGCTGCGCACCACGCCGTCACTGTCGGCTTCAACATTGATATGCCCGAGACCTTTAGCACACTTGAGCAGCGGCAACATTTGCGCGTCCGGCGTGCTGTAGTTCGCCGCTTCCTCACGCAGCAACGGCAGTACCACGTTGCCGGCGTTGCACACGGCGGCTGCGAGGCGTTGGTCGTTGGCAGGCACACCGGGCTCACTGAAGATCACATCGAAGAGGATGGCCGCTGGCTGCGCGGCGCTCAGGCGGTCGATCAGGTCGGCGTGCAAACTGCGCGGCCAGGGCCAGCGGCCCAACTCTTTCAGGCTAGGATCGTCAATGGTCACCAGCACGATGCGCGGGTCTACCGGCAACGGCGCCAGGCGCCTGAGGCTGTCATACAGCGGGTTGTTCAGCGCCAGGCCCGGGCTCAACGAGAGGTAGGCCGTCATTGGCAATAACAGCAAACCTATCCACAACCACTCGCGCACCAGGCCGTGGAACAAGCGCTGGGCATGAGTGGGCTGGCGTTTCTCGGCCTTGCGCCAAAGCATCATGGGTTAACCACCGCTGGCCTGTGCCTGAGTGGCGGGTGGGTAGTAGAAGATGTCATAGACCCCGGTTTCTCCCTCCAGGCCCTGCGCGTCGTAGGCGGACAAACGCACGTGGTAAAACGATGCTTTGAGCCCAGTGAAGCGCATTTTCGGCTCACTGGAAAAGTTTTCCTGCTTGATGTTCATAAAGGCTGAGTCGGTCGCGACTTGGGCGCGGTAGCGCTGTGCACCGGGTAATGGCCGCAGGTACAGGCTCCAGACTGGCGACTGACCTTTTTGGCCATCCTGGCCGATTAATACAGGCGCGGGCAAAAGCGCCACGGGCTTGAGTTCACCTTGTTGTCTGATCAGCAGACCTTGGCGTGCGTCCACCTTCACTTCGGCTGCGGCGTTGCCTGCTGCGCGGTTAACCGCTACCTGGCCATTCAGCACCTCCAGCACGGATTGCTCGCCGTCATTGCGCACGCGAAAGTGCGTGCCACGCACGCCCAGAACGCCGACGGGCGTCACGATCTGAAAACGGTCGTAGTCACTGGCCCGTTTGATCACATAGGTCTCGACCTGGCCCTGTTCCAGAATGACCTGGGGAATCGCCTGTTTTTGCACCAGGTGCAGACGCACCTGTGAACTGGAGGGCAGCACCACACTGGAACCATCACCCAGGCGCAGGCTGACGAAAGCCGATGTCGAAGTCTTCACGCCTTCTTGCTCATCAATGCTCATCCCTTCCAGTAGAGGCTGCGCCCCGCCTTTGGCATCGAGCTTCCAGGCTTCACCCGTCAAATGCTGCACAACTGCTGGCAACGGGTGCGCACGGCACAGGAACGGCTCGTCAATATAAGCAGGGCGATAGGGCGTAGCAGCCTGGGCTGTACTGATGACCAGGGCCAGTAACGCGGGTAGGGCACAGCATAATCGATAGGCAGAACAGGTCATGGAGCTCATCACCCGAGTAGTTTCAGACGGCATCTGACCTCAGCACATACAGGTCTACGGCAGCGCATGTGTCGGCTGATCCTTTTCCTCAAGGGTAGGAGCCGGTATCTTTCGCTTGGTAGGTACGCAAGACTTTAAACGGGTTTACGGCCCTTTGATATCAGCGTACCGATAGATCCTGTGAGCATTGAGTCTGGCCATAATTATTCAGATTCAACCACAGGCATCTGTGCATTACCTACGCGATTGAACAGACCGTCGGCTGTCGTATTTTTTGTAGAAAGGACCCACCCATGCGTGTCGCAATACTGGACGACGAACCCGCTGAATTGCGTCGGGTTGAACAGACGCTGCGACAGATCCCCAGCACCGCAGAGCAACCCTGGTCTCTGCATTTCTTCGAACGCGGTGAAGACCTGCTGCGCCAACTGCGCCGCGAAACCTTTGACCTGTTGATCCTCGACTGGCAACTGCCGGATATCACAGGCATCGCATTGTTGCGCTGGACCCGCGAGCACATGGACTCACCACCCGCCGTAATCATGTTGACCAGCCGCGATGCCGAGAGCGATATCGTCACCGCACTCAACAGCGGGGTGGATGATTACGTCAGCAAGCCGTTTCGGCCAAACGAACTCAAGGCTCGGGTCAACGCCGTGCTACGCCGCCATGGGCTGCAAAAGCCAGCGACTAATGAGGTGCAGAGTTTCAACGACCTGACCTTTGATGATGCCGAACTGACGGTGACGCGCGCGGGTAAGCCGATCAATCTCACTGAGCGTGAATACCGCCTGGCCAGTTGCTTGTTCGCCAACCTGGCTCGGCCACTGTCTCGGGAATACCTGTATGAGCGGTTTTGGAGCCATGAAGAAATGGTCTCCTCACGGCCACTGGATACACATATTTATCGGCTGCGTAACAAGCTGGGGCTGACCGCCGACCGGGGTTGGCAGCTGCTGACCATCTACGGGTACGGCTATCGGTTGGAGAGTGTGGCGGCTGCCCAAGGTTAAAAACGCTGATGTTCCACGTGGAGCAATTGTAAAACGCTTAAGTTTCACCCAATAAAAAAGGCCAACGCTTAGCGTTGGCCTTTTTGTTTTAGCGGGTAGCCTGATCAGAAGTCCAGGTTGGACACCGCCAAGGCGTTGCTCTCGATGAAGTCACGGCGAGGCTCGACCGCATCACCCATCAGGGTGTTGAAGATCTGGTCTGCGCCAATGGCGTCTTCGATGGTCACGCGCAGCATGCGACGCTGAGCAGGATCCATGGTGGTTTCCCACAGTTGATCCGGGTTCATCTCGCCCAGACCTTTGTATCGCTGGATGGTGTGGCGCTTGGTGCTTTCAGCCATCAACCAGTCCAGGGCTTCCTTGAACTCCTTGACCGCTTTCTTACGCTCGCCACGCTGGATGTAAGCACCGTCGTCCAACAGGGTGCTCAATTGCGCGCCGAGGGTAACCACGGTCTTGTAGTCGTTGCTGCCGAAGAAGTCGCGGTTGAAGGTGACGTAGTTCGACAGGCCGTGGGAGATCAGTTCAACCTCTGGCAGCCACACGTTACGTTCACGGTCTTCACGCAAGCTGGCTTTGTAAACCAGGCCAGACTTCTCGACGGTGCGCAGACGTACTTCGTACTGAGCCAGCCAATTCTGCATGTGGGCGTGATCGCCCAACTGCTCCAGGCTCACGGAAGGCAGGTAGATGAAGTGCTCGGTCAGCTCCTGAGGGTACAGGCGCGACAGACGCTTGAGGGTCTTCATTACCATGCGGAAGTCGTTAACCAAACGCTCCAGCGCCTCACCGGAAATGCCCGGGGCTTCGTCGTTCAAGTGCAGGCTGGCATCTTCCAGGGCCGACTGCGTCATGTACTCTTCCATGGCGTCGTCGTCTTTGATGTACTGCTCTTGCTTGCCCTTTTTCACTTTGTACAACGGCGGCTGAGCGATGTAGATGTAGCCACGCTCGATCAGCTCCGGCAACTGACGGAAGAAGAAGGTCAGCAGCAGGGTACGGATGTGCGAACCGTCGACGTCAGCATCGGTCATGATGATGATGTTGTGGTAACGCAGTTTGTCGATGTTGTACTCATCGCGGCCAATACCGCAGCCCAACGCCGTGATCAAGGTGCCGACTTCCTGAGAGGAAATCATCTTGTCGAAGCGGGCCTTCTCGACGTTGAGGATCTTACCCTTCAACGGCAGGATAGCCTGGGTGCGACGGTTACGACCCTGCTTGGCGGAACCGCCAGCAGAGTCACCTTCCACCAGGTACAGTTCGGAGAGGGCAGGGTCCTTCTCCTGGCAGTCGGCCAGTTTGCCCGGCAGGCCGGCGATATCCAACGCGCCTTTACGGCGGGTCATCTCACGGGCTTTACGCGCCGCTTCACGGGCACGCGCCGCGTCGATCATCTTGCCGACAACCAGCTTGGCTTCGTTCGGGTTTTCCAGCAGGAAGTCGGAGAAGTACTTGCCCATCTCCTGTTCCACTGCGGTCTTCACTTCGGAAGACACCAGCTTGTCTTTGGTCTGGGAGCTGAACTTTGGATCCGGCACTTTCACCGAGATAATCGCCGTCAGGCCTTCACGCGCATCGTCACCGGTAGTGGCCACTTTGTGCTTCTTGGCCAAGCCTTCCGCTTCGATGTAGGTGTTCAGGTTACGCGTCAGTGCGGAACGGAAACCCACCAAGTGAGTACCGCCGTCGCGCTGTGGAATGTTGTTGGTGAAGCACAACAGGTTCTCGTTGAAGCTGTCGTTCCACTGCAGGGCGATTTCAACGCCGATACCGTCTTCACGCTGGATGTTGAAGTGGAACACCTGGTTGACCGCAGTCTTGTTGGTGTTCAGGTACTCAACGAACGCACGCAAGCCGCCTTCGTACTTGAACAACTCTTCCTTGCCGCTGCGCTCGTCCTTGAGGACGATACCCACACCGGAGTTAAGGAACGACAGTTCACGAATACGCTTGGCCAGGATGTCCCAGCTGAAGTGAATATTCTTGAAGGTTTCAGCCGAAGGCTTGAAATGGATCTGCGTACCGGTGGATTCACTGTCACCAACGATTTTCATCGGTTCTTGTGGAACACCATGCACGTAGGTCTGTTCCCAGATCTTGCCGCTACGGCGAACAGTCAGGATCAGCTCTTCGGACAGAGCGTTCACCACCGACACACCTACACCGTGCAAACCGCCGGATACTTTATAGGAGTTGTCGTCGAACTTACCGCCGGCGTGAAGCACGGTCATGATGACCTCTGCCGCCGATACGCCTTCTTCTTTGTGCACATCGACCGGAATACCGCGACCGTTGTCGCGCACGGTGATGGACTCATCCGGGTGGATGATAATGCTGATGTCGTCGCAGTGACCGGCCAAAGCTTCGTCGATGGAGTTGTCGACCACCTCGAACACCATGTGGTGCAGACCGCTACCATCATCGGTGTCGCCGATGTACATACCGGGACGTTTGCGTACGGCATCCAAACCTTTCAGCACTTTAATGCTGGTCGAGTCGTACGTGTTTTCTTCGCTCATGCCTTCACTCCCGATGGTCGTGGGTCTGGGTGATACGGCCCTGTTCCACGTGGAACAAAGCGACTGGCGTTTCCGTCTGCCAGCCTTCCCTCAATAATTCGTGGTCTACACAGGTGATAAACACCTGGCAGCGTAAGTCTTCCAACAAGCGGCATAACGCGCGGCGGTGCTGCTCGTCGAGTTCGGACGGCAAGTCATCCACCAGATAAATACACTGACCGCGCCGGGCTTGGCTTACCAAATGCCCTTGGGCAATACGCAGTGCACACACCACCAACTTTTGCTGACCGCGGGACAAAATATCCGCGGCATTGTGTGCGCCTAATCTAAGGCGCAAGTCAGCACGTTGTGGGCCTGCCTGGGTATGGCCAATTTGCTGATCCCGCTGCAAGGACGTGGCGAGCACTGCGCTCAGCTCACGTTCTTTATCCCAACCACGGTAGTAGCTCAGCGTCAGGCCCTCGAGATCCAACAACTCACTCAAGGTCTGCTCAAAGACTGGTTTCAAGGCTTTGATATAGGCCCGGCGGTATTCATCTATTTCGTCACTGGCCAGGCACAGTTCCCGGTCCCAGGCCGCTTGCGAAGCGGCGTCAAGTGTACCATGCCGCAGCCATGAGTTCCGCTGCCGCAGGGCCTTCTGCAGGCGCTGCCAAGTGGCCATGAAGCGCGGTTCCACGTGGAACACTCCCCAATCGAGGAACTGCCTGCGGATTTTCGGCGCACCTTCCAAAAGGCGAAAGCTGTCTGGGTTGATCAGCTGCAGCGGCAGGATTTCTGCCAACTGTGCAGCACTGCGAGCATTTTGCCCGTCAATGCGAATCTGGAAATCACCGCCGCGATCTCGAGATATCCCCAGGGCGCTGTGCCCACCTTCTGCCAGTTCAACCTGCCCAAACACGGTGCAAGCCAGTTGTTCGTATTGAATCACCGGCAACAAGCGAGCACTACGAAAGGAACGGGCAAGCCCAAGCAAATGGACTGCTTCCAGCACGCTGGTTTTGCCGCTGCCGTTGGCGCCGTAAAGGATATTAATGCGGGGGGAGGGGGAGAAGGTCACCGGGTGCAGATTGCGCACCGCGGTGACCGAGACGCGACTGAGGGACATCTAGCTTCTGCTGAGCATGATTACAGGCGCATCGGCATAACAACGTAAGCCGAGTCGTCGTTGTCGGATTCTTGCACCAGGGCACTGCTGTTGGAGTCCGACAGAATCAGGCGAACCTGCTCGGTGGTCATCACGCCCAGTACGTCCAGCAGGTAGCTCACGTTAAAGCCGATCTCCAGCGAGCCGCCATTGTAGTCAACGCCGACTTCTTCTTCCGCTTCTTCCTGCTCCGGGTTATTGGCCTGGATCTTCAGCTGACCGTTGGCCAGTTGCAGACGAATACCACGGTACTTTTCGTTAGACAGAATCGCGGTACGGCTGAACGCTTCACGCAGCGCCTGACGATCGCCGATCACCAGCTTGTCGCCACCTTTTGGCAGCACACGCTCGTAATCCGGGAATTTGCCGTCAACCAGCTTGGACGTGAAGGTGAATTCGCCGGTGGTGGCGCGGATGTGGTGCTGACCCAGGACGATGCTGACATTGCCATCCGGCTCGGTGAGCAGACGCGCCAGTTCCAGAATACCTTTACGCGGCACGATGACCTGGTGACGGTCCGGCTGGCCGATATCAGCACGCATCGAGCACATGGCCAGGCGGTGACCGTCGGTAGCCACTGCACGGATAACGCCTTCTGCGACCTCCAGCAACATGCCGTTGAGGTAGTAACGCACGTCCTGCTGGGCCATGGCGAAGCTGGTGCGCTCGATCAAACGGCGCAGCTTGCTTTGGTCCAGGCTGCAGGTCAGCGAGCCTGGGCCTTCTTCGACGGTAGGGAAGTCATTGGCTGGCAAGGTCGACAGCGTAAAACGGCTGCGACCGGCCTTGACCACCAACTTCTGCTCATCAACCTTGATGTCGATCAGCGCATCGTTGGGCAGGCTCTTGCAGATATCCATCAGCTTACGTGCCGGCACAGTGATTTCGCCGGGCTCAGCCGGTTCTTCCAGCTGCACACGACCCACCAGTTCGACTTCCAGGTCGGTACCGGTCAAGGACAATTGCTGGCCTTCGACCACCAGCAATACGTTGGAAAGCACCGGCAAGGTCTGTCGGCGCTCGACGACGCCTGCGACCAGTTGCAGGGGTTTCAACAGGGCTTCGCGTTGAATGGTGAAATGCATGGTCTAGTCCCTTGCCTTAATAAGCTGCGCTGGTGTCATCAGGTAGTCAGTGTACGCAGCAGGTTCTTGTAGTCCTCGCGAATATCCGCGTCGGATTCCTTAAGTTCATTGATCTTGCGGCACGCGTGCAAGACCGTGGTGTGGTCGCGACCGCCAAACACATCACCGATTTCCGGCAGGCTGTGGTTGGTCAGCTCTTTGGAGAGTGCCATCGCCACCTGACGTGGACGTGCCACCGAGCGCGAACGGCGCTTGGACAGCAGGTCTGAAATCTTGATCTTGTAGTACTCAGCCACGGTGCGCTGAATGTTATCCACACTCACCAGCTTGTCTTGCAGAGCCAACAGGTCTTTCAGGGATTCGCGAATCAACTCGATGGTGATGTCGCGACCCATAAAGTGCGAGTGTGCAATGACCCGCTTGAGCGCGCCTTCCAACTCACGCACGTTGGAACGAATGCGTTGGGCGATAAAGAAGGCTGCATCGTGGGGCAGGTCGACTTTTGCCTGGTCGGCCTTTTTCATCAGGATCGCCACACGGGTTTCCAGCTCCGGCGGTTCTACCGCAACGGTCAGGCCCCAGCCAAAGCGTGACTTCAAGCGTTCTTCCAGGCCTTCGATTTCCTTCGGGTAACGGTCACTGGTCAGGATGACCTGTTGGCCGCCTTCGAGCAGCGCGTTGAAGGTGTGGAAAAACTCTTCCTGGGAACGTTCCTTGCGAGCGAAAAATTGAATGTCATCGATCAGCAACGCGTCCACAGAACGGTAGAAACGCTTGAATTCGTTGATTGCGTTGAGCTGCAAGGCCTTGACCATGTCAGCCACGAAGCGCTCCGAGTGCAGGTACACAACCTTGGCATTCGGGTTCTTCTTTAATAGATGGTTACCCACAGCATGCATCAAGTGGGTCTTACCCAAGCCAACGCCACCATAAAGGAAGAGCGGGTTGTAACCATGCTTGGGGTTATCGGCAACCTGCCAGGCGGCCGCGCGGGCCAACTGGTTGGATTTACCTTCGACGAAGTTCTCAAAGGTAAAGGTGCGGTTCAGATAACTGGTGTGCTTGAGCGCACCTTCCACCTGCACGGTGCGCTGCTCAGCGCGAACCGGTGCTTGTTGGGAGCTGGCGCCGGCCATCGGGTCAAAGCTGTCACGCGACGGTTCTTCATTTATAGGCGCGTTTTTCTGCGACGAGGATTTCGACGGCGCCTGGGCCACGGGCGCCGGCGAGTTATTAACAGGTGCCGGTGCTGCTTGGGCTTGCGACGCAGCAGCAGCCAGCGGCGCATTCGGCGCAGCGCGAGGTGCAGAGCTGCGTTTGCTGCCTATTAATAAGGAAAGCACGGGCGCGATGCCGTTGCCGTGTTCATCGAGCAATTCGAGAACGCGGCTCAGGTATTTTTCATTGACCCAGTCGAGAACAAAACGATTCGGCGCGTAGACACGCAACTCGTCGCCTTCGGCTTCGACCTGTAGCGGACGGATCCAGGTGTTGAATTGCTGGGCAGGCAGCTCTTCGCGCAAAAGCTCCACGCACTGCTGCCAAAGTTCCACTGACACGGATATCCCCTAAGTTGAAAGCCGGTGAGGCAAAAACAGCCGCCATTGTAGCGGCCAGACGCCCACTTATCCACATGTAGGTTGCTCACAGAGCAGCCAAAATCAACGTGTTAAGTGCAAAAAAGCCGACCAATGGTCTGTGCATAAGCTCTGTGGATAAGCGCACCTAAGCTCGTTGCACAAGTGGGGTCGAAAGTCTGTGGGTAAATGGCCTGTGGATAACAACCCATTCCACCCACAGCTTATCCGACAGCGCAGCACAGGCAGAGCACCGTTTTCCCCCGTACTTGTCATTCTCTGTACAGCAGGTGGAATATGGCCTCAAGGCAGTTATCCACAGATGATCGCCTGCCTAGCTTTTATAAGCTTTACAGAAAAGCTTTAAATAACTTCCTTCTTTATTTTTATATCTATGGCATTGCTCGTGAAAGCCCGGCGGACAGAAAAGGACCGATTACCTGTAGAAGATCTAATTGAAGGAAAAGCTGGTTGGAAATTGACCTAGAGGCTTGCTTTCTCTAGAATCGCCGGTCTCTTAAAACGGGGGCCATTCCGGCCCGTTGTGGACGAACCAGGTAACAACGCCATGAAACGTACTTTCCAACCAAGCACCATCAAACGCGCCCGTACTCACGGCTTCCGTGCTCGCATGGCTACCAAGAACGGCCGTGCTGTCCTGTCGCGTCGCCGCGCCAAAGGTCGTGCGCGTCTGGCAGTTTGATAATCCGGTACTGGTGGTGAGTCAGGACTTCAGTCGGGAAAAGCGTCTGCTAACCCCCCGGCATTTCAAGGCAGTCTTTGACTCCCCCACCGGCAAGGTTCCGGGGAAAAATCTCCTGCTCCTTGCGCGTAACAACGATCTGGATCACCCCCGTCTCGGGTTGGTGATCGGCAAGAAGAGCGTAAAGCTCTCCGTTGAGCGCAATCGCCTCAAGCGTCTGATGCGCGAATCGTTTCGCCTCCACCAGGACACTCTGGTTGGTTGGGATATTGTTATCGTCGCGCGCAAAGGCTTGGGGGATGTAGAAAACCCCGAATTGATTCAGCATTTCGGCAAGCTCTGGAAACGTTTGGCGCGTACCAACAAGCCAGCACCAGCAGTCAGCACCGAAACTGTAGGGGTAGACAGCACCAATGCGTAAACTGGCACTCGTTCCGATCCAGTTTTACCGTTATGCCATTAGTCCTCTGATGGCCGACCACTGTCGTTTCTACCCCAGTTGTTCCTGCTACGCGTTAGAGGCCATAGAAAATCATGGTCTTCTGCGCGGTGGCTGGCTGGCCTTTCGTCGTTTAGGCCGCTGTCATCCGTGGAATCCCGGTGGTTTCGACCCGGTTCCACCTATCCCTACCTCCCGTTCTTCTTCGATGGCCGAGTAATCATGGATATTAAACGCACGATCCTGATCGTCGCCCTGGCAATCGTGTCCTACGTCATGGTTCTTAAGTGGAACCAGGACTACGGCCAGGCTGCCCTGCCGACTCAGAATGTTGCTACCAATCAGGCTGCGCCGGCTATTCCGGACACCCCGCTGGGTAACAATGCGTCCGCGAGTGCCGATGTTCCCAGCGCGAATGGCGAGACAAGCGCCCCTCTAGAAACGCCAGTGGTCACCAATAAAGACCTCATCCACGTGAAAACGGATGTGCTCGACCTGGCTATCGACCCACAAGGTGGTGATATCGCGCAGTTGAAACTGCCGCTGTATCCACGTCGCCAAGACCATCCAGATGTTCCGTTCCAACTGTTCGATAACGGTGGTGAACGTACTTATCTGGCGCAAAGCGGCCTGACCGGCACTGACGGTCCTGATGCTCGTGCTACCGGTCGTCCGGTTTATTCGACCGAACAGAAGACTTATCAACTGGCTGATGGCCAGAACCAGTTGAATGTCGACCTGAAATTCAGCCTCGACGGCGTCAACTACATCAAGCGTTTCAGCTTCACCCGTGGTTTGTACGACTTGAAGGTCACTTACCTGATCGACAACGAAAGCGCCAAGCCATGGACGGGCAACCTGTTTGCCCAGCTCAAGCGTGACAACAGCGCCGATCCTTCTTCCAGCACCGCCACCGGCACTGCGACTTACCTGGGCGCCGCCCTGTGGACAAGTAGCGAGCCGTACAAAAAAGTGTCGATGAAAGATATCGACAAGGGCGCGCTGAAAGAAACCGTCCAAGGTGGCTGGGTTGCCTGGTTGCAACACTACTTCGTGACCGCATGGATCCCGAACAAGGGTGAAGCCAACCTGGTTCAAACCCGCAAAGACAGCCAAGGCAACTACATCATTGGTTTTACTGGCCCGGCGTTGACCGTCGCTCCAGGTGCCAAGGCTGAAACCAGCACTACCCTGTATGCCGGCCCGAAAAGCCAGGCTGTGCTCAAAGAGTTGTCCCCAGGTCTGGAACTGACTGTGGATTACGGCATTCTGTGGTTCATTGCCCAGCCTATTTTCTGGCTGCTGCAACATATCCACAGCATTGTGGGTAACTGGGGCTTCTCGATCATCTTCCTGACCATGCTGATCAAAGGGATTTTCTTCCCTCTGTCGGCAGCCAGCTATAAGTCGATGGCGCGCATGCGTGCCGTTGCGCCGAAACTGGCCGCTCTGAAAGAGCAACATGGTGACGACCGGCAGAAAATGTCGCAGGCCATGATGGAGCTGTACAAGAAAGAGAAGATCAACCCGCTGGGTGGTTGCTTGCCGATTCTGGTGCAGATGCCGGTATTCCTGTCGCTGTACTGGGTTCTCCTGGAAAGCGTCGAAATGCGCCAGGCACCGTTCATTCTGTGGATAACTGACCTGTCGATTAAAGACCCGTTCTTTATTCTGCCGATCATCATGGGCGCGACCATGTTTATCCAGCAGCGTCTGAACCCGACTCCGCCGGACCCGATGCAGGCCAAGGTCATGAAGATGATGCCAATCATCTTCACCTTCTTCTTCCTGTGGTTCCCAGCCGGTCTGGTTCTGTACTGGGTGGTCAACAACGTGTTGTCGATCTCTCAACAGTGGTACATCACACGTAAAATCGAAGCGGCTACCAAAAAAGCTGCGGCGTAATTTACTCTGTGGATAACCACTCAAGACGCCCCCTAGTGGGGCGTTTTGCTTTCTGTCACTTTTGTTCTGGAACCTGCTGATGAGCGCTCCTCGTGAAACCATCGCTGCTGTCGCTACCGCTCAAGGTCGCGGCGGTGTTGGTATCGTTAGAATTTCCGGGCCGCTGGCCAGCGTGGCGGCCCAGGCCATCAGCGGCCGTGAGTTGAAACCCCGATATGCCCATTACGGGCCGTTCCTGGATGCTGATGAAACGGTATTGGATGAGGGGCTGGCGCTGTATTTCCCCGGCCCTAACTCGTTCACCGGCGAAGACGTGCTGGAACTGCAGGGCCATGGTGGCCCGGTAGTGCTGGATATGTTGCTGCAGCGTTGCCTGCAATTGGGCTGCCGTCTGGCGCGCCCAGGCGAATTCAGCGAGCGGGCATTCCTTAACGACAAACTGGACCTGGCCCAGGCCGAGGCGATTGCGGATTTGATCGAGGCCAGTTCTGCACAGGCGGCGCGCAATGCGTTGCGCTCACTGCAGGGCGCTTTTTCCCTGCGTGTGCATAACTTGACCGAACAGTTGATCAGTCTGCGCATCTACGTCGAGGCTGCGATTGACTTCCCAGAGGAAGAAATCGACTTCCTCGTTGATGGCCACGTCCTGGCGATGCTGGATAAAGTTCGCGACGAGTTATCCACCGTACTGCGCGAGGCCGGGCAGGGTGCTTTGCTGCGTGACGGCATGACGGTAGTGATTGCCGGGCGACCCAATGCCGGCAAGTCCAGCCTGCTCAATGCGCTGGCTGGCCGAGAAGCCGCGATCGTCACCGAGATTGCTGGCACCACCCGGGACATCTTGCGCGAACATATCCACATCGATGGTATGCCGCTGCACGTGGTCGACACCGCCGGCTTGCGCGATACCGAAGACCAGGTAGAAAAGATCGGCGTGGAACGGGCGCTCAAGGCGATCAGTGAAGCGGACCGCGTATTGCTGGTGGTGGATGCCACTGCGCCAGAGGCTGCGGATCCTTTTGCCCTGTGGCCGGAATTTCTCGAGCAACGGCCAGACCCGGCCAAAGTCACCTTGATCCGCAACAAGGCCGATTTGACTGGTGAAGCCATTGCCATGGAGACCAGCGACGATGGCCACGTGACCATCAGCCTGAGCGCAAAGTCAGTGGGCGATGGGTTGGAATTGCTGCGCGACCACCTCAAAGCCTGCATGGGCTATGAGCAGACCTCCGAAAGCAGCTTCAGCGCACGCCGCAGGCACCTGGAAGCGCTACGCCATGCCAGCGCGGCGTTGGAGCACGGTCGGGCTCAGTTGACCTTGGCGGGGGCTGGCGAGCTGCTGGCTGAGGATTTACGCCAGGCGCAACAGCTGTTGGGTGAGATTACCGGCGCTTTCAGCTCCGATGATCTGCTCGGAAGGATCTTTTCCAGCTTCTGCATCGGTAAATAACCCTTCGTTGTCCACAGGCAGGCCATTCGCGCCTGCCTGTTTCGCCCGCCTCAGGGCATTCAATTCCCATTTTTGACTCATTACCTAAAAGGCAGGTGGCTTTTGCGTGGGCGAGATTTGGCCATGCAAGCCATTTTCTGTGGATTAAGCCCTGTGAATAACCGCACCTGTGCCCAGTTGATAACAGGGCTTGAAACCTGAGCAAAAAACCCTCTGTGGATAACCACCCCTTTAATCCACAGGCTTAAAGCACTTATCCAAGGGCCTCATTGGCACATGACCACAGACTTTTGAATCTCTGTACACGACGTAAATAGAGGCTTGTAGAGATCTATCCACAGAAAGTAGGCTCAGTAGAAATAAACATAAAAACAAAGATCTTATAAATTTCTTCTTTTTTAATTTCTATTGTCTGTGATTCATCCACAGCTGGTTAAATTTTGTGCAAAGGGTTCTTTAGGAAGGGCTAAGTCCCTATACTTGCCGCCATAGCTCTAAAACTCTTTCAACAAACAATTCCTGATTACCTACATAAGCAGGCACGAGGTGCGTGGTGGATTTCCCTTCCCGTTTTGAAGTGATCGTCATCGGCGGCGGTCATGCCGGTACCGAGGCAGCACTGGCGTCAGCACGCATGGGCGTTAAAACCCTGTTGTTGACGCACAACGTGGAAACCCTCGGCGCCATGAGTTGCAACCCCGCCATCGGTGGGATCGGCAAAAGCCATCTGGTTAAAGAAATTGATGCCCTTGGCGGTGTCATGGCCATGGCCACCGACAAAGGTGGTATTCAATTTCGCGTGCTCAACAGCCGCAAAGGCCCGGCCGTACGTGCTACTCGGGCACAGGCAGACCGCATCCTGTACAAGGCTGCGGTACGTGAAACCCTGGAAAACCAGCCGAACCTGTGGATATTTCAACAGGCTGCCGATGACCTGATCGTCGAACAGGACGTGGTGAAGGGCGTTGTCACCCAGATGGGCCTGCGTTTCTTCGCAGAATCCGTGGTGTTGACCACCGGCACATTCCTGGGCGGACTTATCCACATCGGTATGCAGAACTATTCCGGCGGTCGCGCCGGTGATCCGCCATCGATTGCCCTGGCAAAACGCCTGCGCGAGTTACCACTGCGAGTCGGTCGCTTGAAAACAGGTACCCCGCCGCGTATCGACGGGCGTTCTGTGGATTTCTCGGTGATGACCGAACAAGCCGGTGATACGCCAATCCCGGTCATGTCGTTCATGGGTTCCAAAGAGCAGCACCCGAAACAGGTGAGCTGCTGGATTACCCACACCAACGCCCGCACCCACGAGATCATTGCCGCGAACCTCGACCGTTCGCCGATGTATTCCGGGGTGATTGAAGGCATTGGCCCGCGTTATTGCCCTTCGATCGAAGACAAGATCCATCGCTTTGCCGACAAGGAAAGCCACCAGGTCTTCATCGAGCCCGAAGGCTTGACCACCCATGAGCTGTACCCGAACGGGATTTCCACGTCCTTGCCGTTCGACGTGCAAATTCAGATCGTGCAGTCGATTCGCGGTATGGAAAACGCCCACATCGTGCGTCCGGGCTACGCCATCGAGTACGACTACTTCGACCCGCGTGATCTGAAGTACAGCCTCGAAACCAAAGTCATCGCCGGTCTGTTTTTCGCTGGCCAAATCAATGGCACCACCGGTTACGAAGAAGCCGGCGCCCAAGGTTTGCTGGCCGGGACCAACGCAGCACTGCGCGCGCAGGGCAAAGACAGCTGGTGCCCGCGTCGCGATGAAGCGTACATCGGCGTATTGGTCGATGACCTGATTACCCTGGGCACCCAGGAACCGTATCGGATGTTCACGTCCCGGGCGGAATACCGTTTGATCCTGCGCGAAGACAACGCCGACCTGCGCCTGACCGAAAAAGGTCGCGAGCTGGGCCTGGTCGATGACGCGCGTTGGGCAGCCTTCTGCAAAAAACGCGAAAGCATCACGCTCGAAGAGCAACGTCTGAAAAGTACCTGGGTTCGCCCAGGCACCGAGCAGGGCGATGCGATTGCGGAAAAATTCGGTACGCCGCTGACCCACGAATACAACCTGCTGAACCTGCTGTCCCGTCCGGAAATCGACTACGCTGGCTTGGTCGAAGTGACAGGCCAGGGCGCAGAAGACCCACAGGTTGCCGAGCAGGTCGAGATCAAGACCAAATACGCCGGTTACATTGACCGCCAGCAGGATGAGATCGCTCGCCTGCGCGCCAGTGAAGACACCAAGCTGCCTGTGGATATCGATTACACCGGGATTTCGGGGTTGTCGAAAGAAATCCAAAGCAAGCTGGGGATAACTCGGCCGGAGACTCTTGGTCAGGCTTCACGTATTCCCGGCGTCACTCCGGCAGCGATTTCGCTGTTGATGATTCATTTGAAAAAACGCGGCGCGGGCCGTCAGTTGGAGCAAAGCGCTTGAGTTCGTTGGTCACCTCGCAACACGCCGAAGAATTATCCACAGGTGCGCGCCAGTTAGGCGTGGACCTGACTGCAGCCCAGCACGAATTACTGCTCGGCTACCTGGCCCTGTTGATCAAATGGAACAAGGCTTACAACCTGACTGCGGTGCGTAACCCCGACGAAATGGTATCGCGTCATTTGCTCGACAGTTTGAGCGTGATGCCGTTTATCGAAAACGGCCGTTGGCTTGACGTGGGCAGTGGCGGTGGGATGCCAGGCATTCCGCTGGCGATCCTGTTTCCCGAGTCGCAAGTGACGTGCCTGGACAGCAACGGCAAGAAAACCCGCTTCCTGACCCAGGTAAAACTCGAGCTCAAGCTGGAAAACCTGCAAGTTATCCACAGTCGGGTCGAAGAGTTCACACCTGAACTGCCTTTCAATGGAATTGTTTCCCGGGCATTCAGCAGCATGGAGAACTTCAGCAATTGGACTCGCCACCTGGGCGACCGCGACACCCGCTGGCTGGCAATGAAGGGCGTTCATCCAAGCGACGAGCTGTTAGCATTGCCGACAGACTTCCACCTCGATAGCGAACACGCCTTGGCCGTACCCGGTTGCCAAGGCCAACGCCATCTGCTGATACTGCGCCGCACGGCATGATTGGGAACACAAGCAAGAATGGCTAAGGTATTCGCGATAGCGAACCAGAAAGGTGGCGTGGGCAAAACCACCACCTGCATCAACCTCGCAGCATCCCTGGTCGCCACCAAGCGTCGGGTGCTGTTGATCGATCTCGATCCACAGGGCAACGCCACCATGGGTAGCGGTGTGGATAAACACGGCCTGGAAAATTCGGTCTACGACTTGCTGATCGGCGAGTGTGACCTGGCCCAGGCCATGCACTACTCCGAGCACGGTGGTTATCAACTGCTGCCGGCCAACCGCGATTTGACCGCGGCGGAAGTGGTGCTGCTCGAAATGCAGATGAAAGAAAGCCGTCTGCGCAGCGCCTTGGCGCCGATCCGCGAGAATTACGATTACATTTTGATCGACTGCCCACCGTCGCTGTCGATGCTCACGCTCAACGCATTGGTTGCCGCCGATGGGGTGATTATCCCCATGCAGTGCGAGTACTTCGCGCTGGAAGGTCTGAGTGACCTTGTGGATAACATCAAGCGTATCGCCGAGTTGCTCAACCCGAACCTGCAAATCGAAGGCCTGTTGCGGACCATGTATGACCCGCGCCTGAGCCTGATGAACGATGTGTCGGCGCAGCTCAAGGAACACTTTGGTGATCAGTTGTACGACACCGTGATCCCACGCAACATCCGCCTGGCCGAAGCGCCAAGCTACGGCATGCCCGCGCTGGCGTACGACAAATCATCGCGTGGCGCCATTGCCTACCTGGCACTGGCCGGCGAGATGGTTCGCCGTCAACGCCGCAACTCACGCACCGCTGCAGCCCAGCCAACTTAAGGAATCCCCATGGCCGTCAAGAAACGAGGTCTCGGACGTGGACTGGATGCACTGTTGAGTGGTCCGACTGTCACTTCGCTTGAAGAACAAGCGGTACAGGCCGACGAGCGCGAGCTGCAACATTTGCCGCTGGACTTGATCCAGCGCGGCAAATACCAGCCACGCCGCGATATGGACCCCCAGGCGCTGGAAGAACTGGCCAACTCGATCAAGGCCCAGGGCGTGATGCAGCCGATTGTGGTGCGCCCGATCGGCGGCGGTCGGTTTGAAATCATCGCCGGCGAACGCCGCTGGCGCGCAAGCCAGCAGGCCGGAAAGGAAACCATCCCGGCGATGGTGCGCGATGTACCGGATGAAACCGCCATCGCCATGGCGTTGATCGAAAACATCCAGCGTGAAGACCTCAACCCGGTTGAAGAAGCGATCGCGTTGCAGCGTTTGCAGCAGGAATTCCAGCTGACCCAGCAACAAGTGGCCGACGCGGTGGGTAAATCCCGCGTCACGGTGTCCAACTTGCTGCGTCTGATCGCGTTGCCGGAAGTCATCAAGACCATGTTGTCCCACGGCGACCTGGAAATGGGTCATGCCCGTGCTTTGCTCGGTTTGCCGGAAAATCAACAGGTTGAAGGGGCGCGACACGTTGTCGCACGAGGGCTCACGGTGCGTCAGACTGAGGCGCTGGTTCGCCAGTGGCTGAGCGGCAAACCTGCACCGGTCGAAACCGCCAAACCTGATCCGGATATCGCACGCCTCGAGCAGCGCCTGGCCGAGCGGCTGGGCTCTGCGGTACAAATTCGCCACGGCAAGAAGGGCAAAGGGCAATTGGTTATCGGATATAACTCGCTTGACGAGCTTCAGGGCGTCCTTGCCCACATCCGCTGAAACATTTGCTTATGTAGCGCGCGATCGGAAAACACTACCCGACAGTTGAATAGGGGCTGAACCGCCCCTATACTCTGCGCGCATTTTGTCGGCACAAATTATGCCAAGTTATTGATTCTCGGCAGCCGACCATTGAGGAGCAAAAGTGATGGAAACCCGCACGCCAAACACGTTGCCGTTCCATCGCTTGGCCGTTTTCCCGGTTTTATTGGCTCAATTTGTCATTCTACTGATCGCCGCGTTGGCGCTTTGGTACTGGCATGGAGTCGTAGCCGGATATTCAGGACTCTGCGGAGGCCTGATAGCCTTGCTGCCCAATATGTATTTTGCTCACAGGGCCTTTCGGTTTTCCGGCGCCCGAGCAGCCCAGGCTATCGTCCGGTCATTTTATGCCGGCGAGGCGGGGAAACTGATTTTGACGGCAGTGCTGTTTGCACTGACCTTTGCAGGTGTGAAGCCATTGGCGCCGCTGGCTGTATTCGGCGTCTTCGTGTTGACCCAACTGGTCAGCTGGTTCGCTCCCCTGCTAATGAAAACAAGACTTTCGAAACCTTAGGGCGTTTGAGGCAACCATGGCAGAAACAACCGCTTCGGGCTATATCCAGCACCACTTGCAGAACCTGACCTTCGGTCAGCTTCCCAACGGCGGCTGGGGCTTCGCCCACACCGCAGCAGAAGCCAAAGAAATGGGTTTCTGGGCTTTCCACCTGGATACTCTGGGCTGGTCGGTCGCATTGGGTCTGATCTTCGTCCTGATTTTCCGCATGGCGGCAAAAAAGGCGACTTCCGGTCAGCCAGGTGCGTTGCAGAACTTCGTTGAAGTATTGGTCGAATTCGTCGATGGCAGCGTGAAAGACAGCTTCCATGGCCGTAGCCCGGTGATTGCACCGCTGGCACTGACCATCTTCGTCTGGGTGTTCCTGATGAACGCCGTCGACCTGATTCCGGTTGACTGGATTCCTCAGCTCGCCATGGCGATCAGCGGCGATCCGCATATTCCATTCCGTGCCGTATCGACCACTGACCCTAACGCTACCCTGGGCATGGCCTTGTCGGTATTCGCGTTGATCATTTTCTACAGCATCAAGATCAAGGGCATCGGCGGCTTCATCGGCGAACTGACCCTGCACCCGTTCGGCAGCAAGAACATTTTCGTTCAAGCCCTGCTGATCCCGGTGAACTTCCTGCTGGAATTCGTCACCCTGATCGCCAAGCCTATCTCCCTGGCTCTGCGACTGTTCGGCAACATGTATGCCGGCGAGCTGGTGTTCATTCTGATCGCTGTGATGTTCGGCAGTGGTCTGCTCTGGCTTAGCGGCCTGGGCATTGTTCTGCAGTGGGCGTGGGCTGTGTTCCACATCCTGATCATCACCCTGCAGGCCTTCATCTTCATGATGCTGACCATCGTCTACCTGTCGATGGCGCACGAAGAGAACCATTAAGGCCGGTCTCGACTAGTCTGATGTCCTTCCCGGTGAAACGGGAAGGTGGCCCACCAGGGCTATGAAACGATTTGTTTTACCGCTTTAAAATCTAAAAAACCTAAACCATACGACGTAAAAGTCGGGAGGAAAGATGGAAACTGTAGTTGGTCTAACCGCTATCGCTGTTGCACTGTTGATCGGCCTGGGCGCCCTGGGTACTGCCATTGGTTTCGGCCTGCTGGGCGGCAAGTTCCTGGAAGGCGCAGCGCGTCAGCCAGAAATGGTCCCAATGCTGCAGGTTAAAATGTTCATCGTTGCCGGTCTGCTCGACGCCGTGACCATGATCGGTGTTGGTATCGCTCTGTTCTTCACCTTCGCGAACCCCTTCGTTGGTCAACTCGCCGGTTAATCACTCGTTTTTTCGAGTGATTGGTGTGTTGTGCAACGAACGAGCGAGGTATTGGCGTGAACATTAATGCAACCATTATTGGTCAGTCCTTAGCGTTCTTGATTTTTGTCGTTTTCTGCATGAAGTTCGTATGGCCTCCGGTCATCGCAGCTTTGCACGAACGTCAGAAGAAGATCGCGGATGGACTGGACGCTGCCACCCGTGCAGCTCGCGACCTGGAGTTGGCCCAAGAGAAAGCGGGCCATCAACTGCGCGATGCTAAGGCACAGGCAGCTGAAATCATTGAGCAAGCCAAGAAACGCGGTAATCAGATTGTTGAAGAGGCTGTTGAAAAAGCCCGTATCGACGCTGACCGTGTGAAGGTTCAGGCTCAGGCCGAGATCGAGCAGGAATTGAACAGTGTCAAAGATGCGCTGCGTGCCCAACTGGGTGCTCTGGCCGTCGGCGGTGCTGAGAAGATCCTGGGTGCCACAATCGATCAAAACGCGCACGCGGAGCTGGTTAACAAACTGGCTGCTGAAATCTAAGCGAGGGCGATCATGGCAGAATTGACCACGTTGGCCCGACCTTACGCTAAGGCAGCCTTCGAGCACGCCCAGGCCCACCAGCAGCTGGCCTCTTGGTCAGCCATGCTCGGCCTGGCTGCAGCAGTGTCGCAAGACGACACCATGCAGCGCGTGCTCAAGGCCCCGCGACTGACGAGCGCAGACAAGGCCGCCACTTTTATTGAAGTGTGCGGCGACAAGTTTGATGTGAAGGTACAGAACTTCATCCACGTCGTTGCCGAAAACGACCGTCTCCCGCTTTTGCCGGAGATCGCCGCTCTGTTCGACCTGTACAAGGCCGAAGAAGAGAAATCGGTAGACGTTGAAGTGACCAGTGCTTTTGCATTGAACCAAGAACAGCAAGACAAACTCGCCAAGGTTCTCAGTGCACGACTCAATCGGGAAGTGCGCCTGCAAGCTTCGGAGGACGCATCCCTGATTGGTGGTGTTGTTATCCGTGCCGGCGACCTGGTTATCGATGGCTCGATTCGCGGCAAAATCGCGAAACTTGCCGAAGCATTGAAATCTTGAGTTTGAAGGGGCAGCAGAGCAATGCAGCAACTCAATCCTTCCGAAATAAGTGAAATTATCAAGGGCCGCATCGACAAGCTCGATGTGACCTCCCAAGCCCGTAACGAAGGCACTGTCGTCAGCGTATCTGACGGCATCGTGCGGATTCACGGTCTGGCCGACGTCATGTACGGCGAGATGATCGAGTTTCCGGGCGGCGTCTACGGTATGGCCCTCAACCTGGAGCAAGACTCCGTAGGTGCCGTTGTATTGGGCGCGTACACCAGTCTGGCTGAAGGCATGAGCGCCAAGTGCACAGGCCGCATCCTGGAAGTTCCGGTTGGTAAGGAACTGCTGGGTCGCGTAGTCGACGCACTGGGTAACCCTGTTGACGGTAAAGGTCCACTGGGCAACACCGAGACCGACGCGGTCGAGAAAGTTGCTCCAGGCGTGATCTGGCGTAAGTCGGTAGACCAGCCTGTACAGACTGGCTACAAGGCTGTCGATGCCATGATCCCAGTCGGCCGTGGCCAGCGTGAGCTGATCATCGGTGACCGTCAGATCGGTAAAACCGCTCTGGCGATCGACGCGATCATCAACCAGAAAGACAGCGGCATTTTCTGCGTCTACGTAGCCATTGGTCAGAAGCAATCGACCATCGCCAACGTGGTTCGCAAGCTGGAAGAAAACGGCGCCCTGGCCAACACGATCATCGTGGCTGCCAGTGCTTCGGAATCTCCTGCGCTGCAATTCCTGGCACCGTACTCCGGTTGCACCATGGGTGAATTCTTCCGCGACCGCGGTGAAGACGCGCTGATCGTTTATGACGATCTGTCCAAGCAAGCAGTGGCTTACCGCCAGATTTCCCTGCTGCTGCGCCGTCCACCAGGCCGTGAAGCTTACCCAGGCGACGTGTTCTATCTCCACTCCCGTCTGCTGGAGCGCGCATCCCGCGTTTCGGAAGAATACGTAGAGAAGTTCACCAACGGCGCAGTGACCGGCAAAACCGGTTCCCTGACCGCACTGCCGATCATCGAAACCCAGGCTGGCGACGTTTCCGCGTTCGTTCCGACCAACGTGATTTCCATCACCGACGGTCAGATCTTCCTGGAATCGGCCATGTTCAACTCCGGGATCCGTCCTGCTGTGAACGCCGGTGTTTCGGTATCCCGTGTGGGTGGTGCCGCTCAGACCAAGATCATCAAGAAGCTCTCCGGTGGTATCCGTACCGCTCTGGCTCAGTACCGTGAACTGGCGGCATTCGCCCAGTTCGCTTCTGACCTGGACGAAGCGACCCGTAAGCAACTTGAGCATGGTCAGCGCGTTACCGAGCTGATGAAGCAGAAGCAATACGCCCCAATGTCGATCGCTGACATGGCGTTGTCGCTGTATGCCGCTGAGCGTGGGTTCCTGACTGACGTCGAAATCACCAAGGTCGGCAGCTTTGAACAAGCGCTGATTGCTTACTTCAACCGCGATCACGCCGACTTGTTGGCCAAGATCAACGTGAAGGGTGACTTCAATGACGAAATCGACGCTGGCATGAAAGCCGGTATCGAGAAGTTCAAGGCCACCCAAACCTGGTAAGCCGCAGCGGGAGCCGCAAGGCTCCCGCTTGCTAACCTGATAGGTGTTACATGGCAGGCGCAAAAGAGATTCGCAGTAAGATTGCGAGCATCAAAAGCACGCAAAAGATTACCAGCGCCATGGAAAAAGTGGCGGTCAGCAAAATGCGCAAGGCACAAATGCGCATGGCTGCTAGCCGTCCTTATGCGGAGCGTATCCGCCAGGTAATTGGGCATTTGGCTAACGCCAACCCGGAATACCGCCACCCGTTCATGATCGACCGCGAAGTTAAGCGTGTGGGTTATGTGGTAGTGAGCAGTGACCGTGGTTTGTGCGGTGGTCTGAATACCAACCTGTTCAAGGCCCTGGTCAAGGACATGGCGGTAAACCGCGAAAAGGGCGTCGAGATCGATCTGTGTGTAGTTGGTAGCAAGGGTGCGGCCTTTTTCCGCAACTTCGGCGGTAACGTCGTTGCAGCTATCAGCCACCTGGGTGAAGAGCCGTCGATCAATGATTTGATCGGCAGTGTGAAGGTGATGCTGGATGCGTACCTGGAAGGCCGGATTGACCGCCTGTCCGTGGTATCCAACAAGTTCATCAACACCATGACCCAGCAGCCAACCGTGGAGCAATTGATTCCACTGGTGGCGACTCCGGATCAGGAACTCAAGCACCACTGGGACTACCTCTACGAACCAGACGCCAAAGAGCTGCTTGACGGCTTGATGGTGCGCTACGTGGAGTCGCAGGTGTACCAGGCGGTGGTCGAGAACAACGCAGCTGAACAAGCGGCGCGGATGATCGCGATGAAAAACGCTACCGATAACGCCGGTGATCTGATCAGCGATTTGCAGCTGATCTACAACAAGGCGCGTCAGGCTGCGATCACCCAAGAGATCTCGGAAATCGTCGGCGGCGCTGCCGCGGTTTAACGGTTCAAATATTCAGAGGATCCAGCTATGAGTAGCGGACGTATCGTTCAAATCATCGGCGCCGTTATCGACGTGGAATTCCCACGCGACAGCGTACCGAGCATCTACAACGCGCTGAAAGTACAAGGCGCGGAAACCACTCTGGAAGTTCAGCAGCAGCTGGGCGACGGCGTGGTTCGTACCATTGCGATGGGTTCCACCGAAGGCTTGAAGCGCGGTCTGGACGTTGTCGACACTGGCGCTGCCATCTCCGTACCGGTCGGTAAAGCGACCCTGGGCCGGATCATGGACGTTCTGGGCAACCCGATTGACGAAGCTGGCCCGATCGACACCGAAGAGCGCTGGGGCATTCACCGTCCAGCACCTTCGTTCGCCGAACAAGCTGGCGGCAACGATCTGCTCGAAACCGGTATCAAGGTTATCGACCTGGTTTGCCCGTTCGCCAAAGGCGGTAAAGTCGGTCTGTTCGGTGGTGCCGGTGTAGGCAAAACCGTAAACATGATGGAACTGATCCGTAACATCGCCATCGAGCACAGCGGTTATTCCGTGTTCGCCGGTGTGGGTGAGCGTACTCGTGAGGGTAACGACTTCTACCACGAGATGAAGGACTCCAACGTTCTGGACAAAGTGGCACTGGTTTACGGTCAGATGAACGAGCCGCCGGGTAACCGTCTGCGCGTAGCACTGACCGGCCTGACCATGGCCGAGAAGTTCCGTGACGAAGGTAACGACGTTCTGCTGTTCGTCGACAACATCTACCGTTACACCTTGGCCGGTACTGAAGTATCCGCACTGCTGGGCCGTATGCCTTCCGCAGTAGGTTACCAGCCGACCCTGGCCGAAGAGATGGGCGTTCTGCAAGAACGTATCACTTCGACCAAAGAAGGTTCGATCACCTCGATCCAAGCGGTATACGTACCTGCGGATGACTTGACTGACCCGTCGCCTGCGACCACCTTCGCCCACTTGGACGCAACCGTCGTTCTGTCCCGTGACATCGCTTCCCTGGGCATCTACCCAGCGGTCGATCCACTCGACTCGACTTCGCGCCAGCTGGACCCGAACGTGATCGGCCAGGAGCACTACGACACCGCTCGCGGCGTTCAGTACGTGCTGCAGCGTTACAAAGAACTGAAGGACATCATTGCGATCCTGGGTATGGACGAGCTGTCGGAAGCCGACAAGCAGTTGGTAAACCGTGCTCGTAAGATCCAGCGTTTCTTGTCGCAGCCGTTCTTCGTGGCTGAAGTCTTCACCGGTGCTTCGGGTAAATACGTTTCCCTGAAAGACACCATTGCTGGCTTCAAAGGCATCCTCAACGGTGACTACGACCACCTGCCAGAACAAGCGTTCTACATGGTCGGCGGCATCGAAGAAGCGATCGAGAAAGCCAAGAAACTGTAATCTCGGCGCCCGGAAACGGGCGCTCATCAGGTTGAGGCAATCAGATGGCTATGACAGTCCATTGCGATATCGTCAGCGCGGAAGGGGAAATCTTCTCCGGTCTGGTAGAAATGGTGATTGCACACGGCGATCTGGGTGATCTTGGTATCGCCATGGGTCACGCACCGTTGATCACCAGCTTGAAGCCAGGTCCGATCACTCTGACCAAGCAAGGCGGGGAACGTGAGGTGTTTTACATCTCCGGCGGTTTCCTCGAGGTTCAGCCGAACATGGTCAAGGTACTTGCCGACACCGTGCAACGTGCTGGCGACCTGGATGAAGCCTCCGCTCAGGAAGCCGTCAAGGCTGCCGAGAAGGCCCTGAACGAAAAGGGTGCGGACTTCGACTACAGCGCTGCTGCTGTACGTCTGGCCGAGGCTGCAGCCCAGCTGCGCACGCTCCAGCAGATCCGCAAGAAGTAAGCGGCCCAGCCGCAATGCTTCAAGCGCGATTGATTAAAAAGGGTAGCCTCGGCTACCCTTTTTCTTTTTCAGCAAAACACTTCTCTGGTCTGAAGTCGGACCGCCCAGGATTGGTAGCCATTCATGTCTCTTGAAATTGTCATTCTCGCCGCAGGCCAGGGCACCCGCATGCGTTCAGCCCTGCCCAAGGTGCTGCACCCGGTCGCGGGCAATTCCATGCTTGGTCATGTTATCCACAGCGCCCGGCAGCTGGACCCCCAGCGTATTCACGTGGTGATCGGCCACGGCGCCGACGTGGTGCGTGAACGCCTGGCCGCGGATGATTTGAATTTCGTGTTGCAGGACAAGCAACTGGGCACCGGCCACGCGACTGCGCAGGCCGTACCGTTCATCAGCGCCGACACCGTACTGATCCTCTACGGCGACGTACCGCTGATCGAAGTCGAAACCCTGCAACGCCTGCTCAAGCAAGTGGTACCTGGCCAGATGGGCCTGCTCACCGTTGAGCTGGATGACCCAACCGGCTACGGCCGTATCGTGCGCGATGCCAGCGGCAAGGTCGCTGCCATCGTCGAACACAAAGACGCCAGCGAAGCCCAGCGTGCGATTACCGAAGGCAACACCGGTATTCTCGCCGTGCCGGCCAACATGCTGGCTGACTGGATGAGCCGCTTGTCCAACAACAATGCCCAGGGCGAGTACTACCTCACTGACGTCATCGAAATGGCCGTCAGTGACGGCCTGCTGGTTGCCACCGAGCAGCCCCATGACCCGATGGAAGTGCAGGGCGCCAACGACCGCAAGCAGCTTGCCGAGCTTGAGCGTCACTACCAACTGCGTGAAGGTCGCCGCCTGATGGCCCAGGGCGTGACCCTTCGCGATCCAGCGCGCTTCGATGTGCGCGGTGAAGTCACCGTGGGTCGCGACGTGCTGATCGACATCAACGTGATCCTTGAAGGCCGCGTGATCATCGAAGATAACGTGGTAATTGGCCCGAACTGCGTGATCAAGGACAGCACCTTGCGCAAAGGCGTGGTGGTCAAGGCCAACAGCCATCTTGACGGTGCGGTGATGGGCGAGGGCAGTGATGCCGGTCCGTTTGCGCGCCTTCGTCCGGGCAGTGTGCTGGGTGCCCGTGCGCACGTCGGCAATTTCGTTGAACTCAAGAACGCGAAAATGGGCGACGACGCCAAGGCCGGTCATTTGGCCTACCTCGGCGATGCGGTGATCGGCGCGCGCAGCAACATCGGCGCCGGTGCGATCACCTGCAACTACGATGGCGCCAACAAGTACCAGACCACCATTGGTGAGGATGTATTTATCGGCTCCAACAACTCGCTGATTGCGCCGGTCACCATTGGGGATGGTTCAAACACTGCGGCAGGTTCGACCATCAATCAGGATGTGGATAAGTCCCAACTGGCTGTTGCCCGCGCCCGCCAGCGCAATATCGACGGCTGGAAACGCCCGGTCAAAATCAAAAAGACCTGAGTTATCCACAACCTCACCAGCTAATGCTATCTCCTGTGGGAGCTGGCTTGCCTGCGATAGCGGTCTGGCATTCACGATGAATGTTGCCTGACACTCCGCCATCGCAGGCAAGCCAGCTCCCACATGGGTTGAGTGGTGTTAGCAAAAATCAGCGTAAAAATTACAGCTTGCCGCTTGACGATCTTTCGCCAATAGGTTTTGATTGCCTTCGTTATCTTTCGAAACGAAACTTATCACTACTATGTCGAAACGAAATACACCCCAACGACGCCACAACATTCTGACCCTGCTCAATGAACAGGGCGAAGTCAGCGTGGACGAATTGGCCAAACGTTTCGAAACGTCGGAAGTGACCATCCGCAAGGACCTCGCCGCCCTCGAAAGCAATGGCCTGCTGCTGCGCCGCTACGGTGGCGCGATCACCATGCCCCAGGAACTGGTCGGCGACGCTGCCCAGCCCATCTCGGCCTACAAGCGCGCCATCGCCCGGGCGGCCGTCATGCGCTTGCGTGAACACGCGCGCATCATCATCGACAGCGGCAGCACCACCGCCGCCATGATCCCGGAGCTCGGCCACCAGCCGGGCCTGGTGGTGATGACCAACTCCCTGCACGTGGCCCGCGCGCTGAGCGAGCTGGAACATGAGCCGGTGTTATTGATGACCGGCGGCACCTGGGACCCGCATTCGGATTCATTCCAGGGCCAGGTCGCCGAACAAGTGCTGCGTTCCTATGATTTTGATCAGTTGTTTATCGGCGCTGACGGCATCGATCTGGAACGTGGCACCACCACATTCAACGAACTGCTGGGCCTGAGCCGTGTAATGGCCGACGTCGCCCGTGAAGTGGTGGTGATGGTCGAATCCGACAAGATCGGCCGCAAGATCCCCAACCTGGAGCTGCCCTGGAGCAGCGTCCATACCCTTATTACCGATGATCGCCTGCCGCTTGAGGCCCGCGACCAGATCCAAGCCCGCGGCATTACGCTGATATGCGCGGCAATCATCTAGGAGATACACCATGTGTGGAATTGTAGGCGCAGTCGCTGAACGCAACGTCACCGCCATCCTGCTTGAAGGCCTCAAACGTCTGGAATACCGCGGCTATGACAGCGCCGGTGTAGCCGTATTTACCAACGCCGGCGAGCTCGAGCGCATGCGCCGCCCAGGCAAAGTCAGCGAGCTGGAACAAGCTTTGCTCGGCGAGCCGCTGGTGGGTCGTCTGGGTATCGCCCACACCCGTTGGGCCACCCACGGTGCACCGTGCGAACGTAACGCTCACCCGCATTTCTCCGGCGACCTGGCCGTGGTGCACAACGGCATCATCGAAAATCACGAAGTGCTGCGTGAACAGCTCAAGGGCCTGGGCTATGAGTTCACCTCGGACACCGACACCGAAGTCATCGCCCATCTGCTCAACCACAAGCTCAAGGACCTCGGCGACCTGACCGTCGCGCTCAAGGCTACGGTCAAGGAACTGCACGGCGCCTACGGCCTGGCCGTGGTCTGCGCCAGCCAACCCGACCGCGTGGTGGCTGCGCGCAGTGGCAGCCCGTTGGTGATTGGCCTGGGCCTGGGCGAAAACTTCCTTGCCTCCGACCAACTGGCCCTGCGCCAAGTGACTGACCGCTTCATGTACCTGGAAGAAGGTGATATCGCCGATATTCGCCGTGAAAGTGTGCAGATCTGGGACGTCAACGGCGTGCCGGTCGAGCGCGAAGCTGTGCAATACCGCGACGGTGCCGAGGCCGCTGATAAAGGCGAATTCCGCCACTTCATGCTCAAGGAAATCCACGAGCAACCGTCTGTGGTGCAACGCACCCTGGAAGGCCGCCTGAGCCAGAACCAAGTGCTGGTCAACGCCTTCGGCCCACAAGCCGCCGAGCTGTTCGCCAAAGTGCGCAATGTGCAGATCGTCGCCTGCGGCACCAGCTACCACGCCGGTATGGTTGCCCGTTACTGGCTCGAAGAACTGGCCGGCATCCCGTGCCAGGTCGAAGTCGCCAGCGAGTTCCGCTACCGCAAGGTGGTGGTGCAGCCCGACACCCTGTTCGTGACCATCTCCCAGTCCGGCGAAACGGCCGACACCCTGGCCGCGCTGCGTAATGCCAAAGAACTCGGCTTCCTTGGCAGCCTGGCGATCTGCAACGTCAGCATCAGCTCGCTGGTGCGCGAGTCCGACCTGACCCTGCTGACCCAGGCCGGTCGCGAAATCGGCGTGGCGTCCACCAAAGCCTTTACCACCCAACTCGTTGGCCTGTTGCTGCTGACCCTGTCCCTGGGCCAGGTGCGCGGCACCCTCGCCGAAGGCGTCGAAGCCACATTGGTTGAAGAACTGCGCCGCCTGCCGGCCCGTCTGGGCGAAGCCCTGGCCATGGACAGCACCGTGGAAAAAGTCGCCGAACTGTTCGCCGACAAAAACCACACCCTGTTCCTCGGCCGTGGCGCGCAATACCCGGTAGCGATGGAAGGCTCACTCAAGCTCAAGGAAATCTCGTACATCCACGCCGAAGCCTACCCGGCCGGCGAACTCAAACACGGCCCCTTGGCCCTGGTGGATGACGACATGCCGGTGGTCACCGTCGCGCCGAACAACGAACTGCTGGAAAAGCTCAAATCCAACCTGCAGGAAGTACGCGCGCGTGGCGGTCAGTTGATCGTGTTTGCCGACGAAAAGGCTGGCATGACCAATGGCGAAGGCACCCACGTGATCAACATGCCGCACATCCACGACACCCTGTCGCCGATCCTCTACACCATCCCGTTGCAGCTGCTGTCGTATTACGTTGCTGTGCTCAAGGGCACTGACGTTGACCAGCCGCGTAACCTGGCGAAGTCGGTGACGGTGGAGTAAGCGCTGCTGGCGTATCGGAAGGGGCTATTTCAATAGCCCCTTTTTACATGCTGGAGCCGCCAACTCAAGGACGCCCGTTTATGCAAAGCCTCTCTACAATCGTACACGCACGCTTGCACAATCGCCGATTTGCGGTGGCGAACAACGCCCAAGGACTGTCCGGTGTCGGCACGGTATTTCATTACCTGGTCGAAGATGGCGTTATTTCGAGTACTTACCAAGGCGGTCGGATTCGTTTGGGAGCGCAGGTCGGACAGGTGACAGGTCACAACACCTTTGAGCTGCTTTTTCACTGTGTGACAGTGGACGAGCAACTACTTGCCGGGTGGTCGAGAGGTACAGTGGGTGTCGACGCGTCAGGGCGCACAACCTTGAGCTTTGTTTGGGGCTGGTTGTCGGGCGCGACAGGTGGCGGCGAGTCGAATTACACCGAGTTGACTGCATGAGGTAGCCCGCCGAGAACCCCCATGCTCCCTGCCTCATTGATGTGCATTAGCGGCCACCTTATCCCTAGAATGCAGCCTTATGGATAGCCAGACAGGGGTGTCATCACTATGAACAGAGGTTTCTACCGTGCGGACAAACGCTTGCCGCTCAGCCTTTCGTACTCGCTGAGACCTGGTCTGGTAAAAGTCTGTGGCACTGTGATGCTCAAAGAGTCGCGCTTATCCCCAGTGGATGGCTTGCCCTGTGCCGGGTATTCACTGCAGATCCAGGAGAGCTACCGCGACAGCGGCGAAAGGGATGCATGGCGGACAGTATTTACTGACGCACAATGCAATGACTTTGCGCTCAAGGATGCCCACGGCACTGTGGATATCATCGCCGAAGGCATTGAGTTGTTTTCAGGCCAAGTGCCACAGCTAGGGGACTATCGTTACACCGCAGGACCGGGCCGCCAACAAGGAGAAATCTTGCTCAGCGAAAGCCTGGAGGTCATGGTTATCGGTACTGCAATACAGCGTAACGGTAAAACGGTGATCGTCCGGGGTGAGGAGGCCGATACGGTATTTGGTGTGGAGCGGCTGCGCACTGTGAACAACTATCGTCTCGCTGTGCCAGCGTGGCGCGCCTTGGGGTTATGCAGTGCCTTGGTGGTGTTGTTCAGTATGGCGCTACTGCTTATAGATCCGGCGCAATGGATGCAGTGGCAGTTGCCCAGCCGCGATACGTTCCAGCAAATGGCTGGATTGGGGCCATTCCATGAATGGGTGGCTTTGTTGTATCAGCGCCAAGGTTTATCGCTGCCGTTGTTGGCTGCCTTCGGTTGGATGGGCATAGTATTCGTGCTGATGTGCGTTGCACGGGTGTTTCTTTATCGAGATATCCACAAGCGGGTTCAGCCCATACTTATCGCCTGGGGAGTGGTTGGCGTGATCGGTGGCGGCCTGGTGACGTGGGCATTGGTGGCGCTCGAGTTCGATCCATTCAAGATCCTTTTGATCTGGCTGAGCGTGATTATTGTCGCTTTGATCTTTTCCACTACCCAAATACGCGCGTTGCAGGCGTTGGTGGCGAGCGTTTTCAAAACCGAGTTGACCTAAGGTACAAACTCTACTCGTAACCCGCGGCTCGCACTGCGGCCCTGATCATCACTGACCCGCAACCGATACTCGCCCGACTTGCCCGGCCGCCAGTTCAAGGTGGTTTGCGGCGGGCCTTGGCCGATCAGGGTCTGGTCGGCAAACCAGTACAGCGTGGTCGCATCACTGGCCGCGTTGGCATTGAGCGGAATGCTTTCCTGCGGCTGGGACAGGCGCAACTGGTAGCTCACCTGGGTCAGCGGCGAGCGAATTTGCGGCGCTTCGCTTTGGTCGCTGATGCGGTTGGGTTGGCAATTTTTCATCACGTTCGGCGGCGTGCGCCGGGGCAGGCCGGCGGCGCGGTACAGGCGCTGCACGTCGCTGGGCCAGAATTCGAAGACTTCTTCGCGGGTGTATCGCGGGTCGAACGGCGGGCACGCGGCCTTGCCGGTGCGCGTATCGATCAGTACCGGGCGGTGCAGGTTGGACACGCGAATCGGCGACACGCCAGGGATGTACCAGGTCTTGCGGGTTTGCGGGCACCAGCGGTTGGGCAACTCGCCGGAGGCCGCACACACGTCGATGCGCACCAGCCCGGCGGGCGGCTTGTCGGGCTTGATAACCACGTTGGGCAAGGCCAGCGGCAGGGCGTCGGCGATACGGAAGAACAGCGGCGCGGCGGTTTTGGCGCCGATAAACGTCGGGTTCGGCCGCCCATCAAAATTACCCACCCACACCACCAGCACATACGGCCCCACCAGGCCTGCGCTCCAGGCATCATGAAAGCCCCACGACGTGCCGGTTTTCCACGCGGTGCGCCAGTGGCGGCCGGGCAGACCATCCGGGCGTGGGTTGCGGCGCAGCATGTCGCGCACCATAAACGCCGCTTGAGGCGTGAGCAGCTGCGCGCCGGTGGTTTGCGGTTGTTCCTGCAAATAGCGCAAAGGCCGCAAATGCCCGTCACCTGCCAGCATCACATACAGGCGGGCCAGTTCCTCCGGCGTCATCTCGCCGCCGCCCAAGGCCAGGGCCAAACCGTAGTGGCTTTCCCCACGCAAGCCTTTGATACCGGCGCGTTGCAGCAAGCCATACAGCGAGGGCGACTGCACTTGGCTGGCGAGCCACACCGCCGGAATATTGCGACTACGGATCAACGCATCCCGCGCTGTCAGTGGCCCGACAAAACTGCCGTCGAAATTTTCCGGCTGGAAGTAGCCGAAGTTACTGGGTAAATCCTTGAGGATGCTCATGGGGTGGATAACCCCCTGATCCAGCGCCAACCCATACAGAAACGGCTTGAGCGTCGACCCCGGCGAGCGCCGTGACAACACGCCGTTGACCTGCCCGTGGATGCCTGTGGATAAGTAATCCGCCGAACCTACCAGCGCCTTGACGCTCTGGTCGCGGCTGTCCACAAGGATGGCCGTGGCGTTTTCCACACCGGTACTGCGCCGCTCGGCAATAAAGCCTGTGATCAAGCGTTCGAGCAGTTGCTGCAAAGGCAGGTTGAGGGTTGAGTTGAGTTCGTTGCCGGGTTGCGACGCCAGCAGCTGTTCGCTCAAGTGCGGTGCCAGAAACGGTATCTGCTGGCGGTTGCGCGCCTCCAGAGGCAAGTCGAGCAAACTGTCGTTACGCGGGTCCTGTGGATAAGTTTCGCGCCAGTCGGCCATCAAGCGCAGCCGCGCATGTTGCAGCGACGGCCCGAAGCGCGCGCGTCGCCCCGGTTGCTGCGGGATCACCGCCAGGGCCAGCGCTTCGGACAACGACAACTGCGCCGCCGACTTGCCAAAGTAAATCCGGCTGGCCGCCTCGGCACCTTCGATATTGCCGCCCATGGGCGCCAGGTTCAGGTAAGCCTCAAGGATATCGTGCTTGCTGTAGCGCGCTTCCAGCCACAGCGCCAGGGCCATCTGCTGCAATTTGCCCGGCACTTGGCGGGTGTTGAGGTCCCACAGCCGCCGCGCCAGCTGCATGCTCAAGGTCGAGCCGCCCTGGCGCTGGCCGCCGCTGTAGGTGGCCATGGCCGCGCGCAGCAACGCCGGGGGGTTGATGCCCGGGTGCCAATAGAAATTGCGGTCTTCCTTTAGCAGCAAAGCCTCGACCAGTGACGGCGACATGCGCTCCAGCGGCAGCCACAGGCGATATTGCCCGTCCTGCGCCAAGGTCATGCGCAGCAGCGAGCCGTCGTCGGCCAACACCACGCGGGACGAAGTGACGGCCTGTTCGAGTGGGGCATGGGGCCACCATCGCAGCCCCGCCAGCGTGCCTGTAAAGAGTACCGCCGCTGCGAGCAGCGGCGTCAGGCGTTTAAGGCTTGGTAATTTCAAGCTGGCCTACTTTGCCGCGCCCTTGCAGGGTGGTTTCGTACATGCCTTCGGCGTAGGCCGGTGGCGTATTGAACGTCCCTGCATTGGTGGCGCGCACGCGGTACACGAAAGTGCCTACATCACGCAGCGCGGTGCCGTACAACACCACCCGATCATCGCGCACATCCACGTAGTCCGGCTGCCAGTTGCTCAGCTCGGTTTCGCCGATCGGCGCTTGCCAGGTGTCGGCTTCATCACCGTCGGCGGTTTCCACGTACTCGGAGTCGTCGCCTTCACTTTCATCGCTGCTGGCGGCCGCTTCCGGCTCCGGCGGCAAGTTATACACAGGCTCGACGCCACCGGGCAGCAGATCGACCACGGCCACTTGCTGCACTTGGTCGCGGTCGGTGGCGCGCAGGCGCAGGCGCACCAGGAACTCGTCGCCCACCGCGACTTTGCTCACCGGCTCGCCTTTGAGGTCGAGGTATTCGTGGATGATCTCCAGGCCATTGTTAATGGGCTTGAGCTTGGCGCCCTTGTCGAAACCGGCTTCGCTGAGCATGTAGAAGGCGGCCGGTCCGTCGGTTTTTTCCATCACCAGCTTCTGCGTTTTACCCGGCACGGCGGCGCGCGGTGGCTGGCCGGCCATCTCCAGCAATTGCTGTTGCTTGTCGCCCAGCCAGGCGGTCGCCTTGAGGGTCATGTCGCTCTGGGCGCGCTGGCCATAATTGTCCAGGGCGCGCAGCAGCAGGGCGGCCGACAGCGAGTTGTAACGCTGTTCGTTCAGGCGCTTGCCGAGTTTATCCAGCAGCGCCGTCGGTACATCGTCAAGCAACTCGGGGAAGTGGCGCGCCAGCAGGTGCAAGTGCTCGGCGTCGTGTACCAGCGGGTCGTAATACAGGCCGTCGCTGTCCCACTTATCCACCAGCGAACGCCACGGGATTTTGCGGAACAAGGTGTCGGCCTGACGATCCTGCTTGAGCAGCTTGTAACTGGCCGCCAGGTAAGCGGCGCCAAGGTCGTTTTGCCAGGAGTCTTTGAAGTAGCTCTCGTAGCGCTCGCGGATATCGCTCAAGGCGCCGCTCACCAGAATTCCCTGACGGCTCAAGAGGTAACTGGCGTAGGCACGGTTGCGCAATTCCGACAGACCTTCGCTTGGGCCATTGGCCAAGTCGGTCAGGTAGGCGTTGGAGCGCGCCAGCAGGTCTTCCGGCACCGGCAGCCCGCGTTCCTTGGCTTCGATCAGGAAGTCGGTGGCGTACAGGCTGGCATACGGCGCCACGTCCGGGTTGGCGGCCCACAAACCAAAGCCACCGGCCGAGTTCTGGCGCTGGCGCAGCATGCGCACCGCGCCGCTGAAGGCTTGTTCGGCTTCTGGTGCGGTACCGCCCCAGATCAACGCCGGCATGGCCTTGGACACCAATTGCTCGGTGCAGGCGTAGCCATAGTCATCCAGGTAATGCTTGAGGCCGTTGGCCCATACCAGCGGCGAGGCAGCCACACCCAGTTGCACATCGCGCAATTGGCTGAACAGCTCACGCGTCGGTTTCAGCTCTTTGCTGGCGCTGTCGAACCGGCCCAGGCTCAAGGCCACGCGATGCTCGCTCAGTGGGCGGATCGACGTGGTTTCTGCGACCTGGATACGTTTGCCGTTCGGCAGTACCGCGACAAAACGCAGGTCCGCGGAGCCGAGGGTTTCACCGACCTTGATCTTGAACTCGGCAGTGCCTTCCTTGCGCGGTTGCAGCGACAGGGTACTGCCTTTGTCGCCCTGCACGTTTAGCCCGTCGCTGGTCTGCACTTCAAACTTCACGTCCGCTGCCGCGTCGAGGTTACTGAACACCCCGGCGCTCACATTGAACACGTCCCCTGGCGCCACAAAGGCCGGCACGTTCGGTGTGATCACAATCGGCCCGCGCACTTCGGTATTGGCCTCGCTGACGCCCACGCTGTCACTGTCCACTGCCACCGCAAACAGGTGCAGCTTGCCGTTGAAGCTGTCCGGCACCTGGTAATGCAGCACGGTTTCACCGGCCGGCAGGTCAACCAACCCGGACCACCAGGCCACGGGCGGCTGGTGTTTACGCTTGAACGGGTTGAGGTGGTTGGCCAGCGCGCCTTCGGTGTCACCACCGGGCGCTGCGCCACTGAGCAGGCGGCTGAATTCCGGCAGGATCAGGTCAAGGATCTGACTGGTGCCAACCTCCAATGCGCGTTTCTGGAAGAAGAAGCCCAACGGGTCGGGCGTTTGGTAACGCGCCACTTGCAGGATGCCTTCGTCCACCGCGTAAACCACCGCGCGGCCTGGGCGGTCGGCGGTGACCTTGATATCCAGGGTCTGCCCCGGCTCGATCTTCTCCGGGCCTTCAACCTTGAGCGCCATGCGCCGTGCATCCAGGTTGATGCTGAACGGCACCACGCCGTAGGACAGCGGGCTCATATAAACCTCAGGTGAACCCATGTCGCGCACAAACTGCACGTTGACGTAGGCATTGCCCTCAAGCCCGGCAGGCACGCGGATATGTTGCACGCTGTTGGTGCTGTCGGCCTTGAACCACTGTTGGGTGTAAACCTTGTCACGCTCGATGGTGATCAAGCCGGCACCGGTGTAAGGCGCGCGGATGCTGATCGCTATCTCATCACCGGTGGCATAGCTGCGTTTATCCAGGCGCAGTTGCAGCTCGGCGTTGCGCTCCAGCGAGCGCGAGGTGTTGCCGCGCCCGGCCACGCTGTAGTCGATCTGGTTGAGCAGGCGGCCATTGGCGTCTTTGACCTGCAGGGTGAAATCACCCGGCGTGCCGGTGTTCAGGGTCTGCTTGGCGCCGTCCTTGGTCATCGTCAGCGGTGAGGCCGGCTGGCTGATGTTCTTGATGCGCGACTCGTATTTGTAGGTGCCGTTGGACTGTTTCACCAGTACCGACACGTAACGGTGTTCGACCACTTCACTGGTCAGGCCATCCACTGCCATCGGTGTGAGGTCCGGCGCGACGGCCAGCCATTGCACCTGACGCGGGGCGTCCTTGGCGACGTACGACAGCGAATCCTGACTTTTCACACCGACCAGATAAGGCGCGGACGACACCAGCAGCGCACTTTGCGCCGCCACGTTGCGGCCGCCTTCGGCCTCGAACACCTGGGTCATCACCTGCAGGCGATAGGTGCTGCTGGCAAAGCGTTGCAGGTTGAGGTCGAGTACGGCCTGGCCGTTGTCGTCGACGGTGGTTTCAGCCAGGTCTTCGGTGCTGGCTTCTTCCAGGGCGTCGTTGAGGCGGAAGCGGTAATCGGGGTAACGGTCAAAGGCCGCGAGCGTCGGGCTCAGGGACATCTTCGCTGTGACACGTCGGCCGGCTGCCGGCGCGCCGAACAAGTGCATCGCGGTGACTTTGGCCACCACCTGGTCCGGTGGAATCCAGCCCAACACCGGCGTGTCGTGCAGGCTCAGGCTGACCTTCATGCGGTCCGGCTCGAAGTCGCGGACCTTGAAGCTGACACTGCCGAGGTCGGTGCGGGTGTTTTTCTGGCCGATCAGCTGCAAAGTCGCGGTGTACTCACCGGCGGGGGCGACTTCACTGCTGGGGAAATCAAAGGTTTCAAAGCCGCTGGTGGACAGTTTGAGCGGCTGGCGAATCACTTCCAGGCCGCGCGGGTCGGTGATTTGCAGTTCAACCGGCAGGCCTTGCAGCGCACCTTTCCAGTCGCCGCTGCGCACGATCATGCCCAGGTGCGCGGTCTCGCCCGGGCGGTACAGGCCACGGTCGGTGAACATATACGCGCTGAGGCGATTAATCGCGCCGTCTTCTTCCAAACCGCCTACATCGAAGCGTGAAAAGTCCAACTGCTGGGACTGACGGGCAATCGGCAGGAACGACTGGTCATTGCCGCGCGTGACTACATACATCAGCGGCGTTTTCTCACGGCGCAGTTCATCCAGCTTGGCGAAATGCGCGTGGCCTTCGGCATCGGTGCGGCCGCTGGCGACCGGCAGACCGTTGCGACCCATGATATCGACTTGTGCATCGGCGACCGGCGAGCCGTTGCCGATGGACTGCACAAACACATCGTGGCTGCCGTCGCTGGAGCGCTTGGCGATGATGCCAAGGTCGGTAACCACGATAAAACGCAGGTCGCTGGTGCTGTTGCGTTCGTACTCGAACGTGCGCTCGGCCGGGTCATCCTGCGGGCTCAGCTTGAGCACGAAAATACCGCGACGGCCGCCATTGGCAGTGAGGTAGTGGCTGAGGTCGACGTTGTCGTAGACGGTTTTCGCCGGGTCATTGGACGACAACGCAATATCCAGCGACTGACGCTCAACCATGCGGTCGAAGTATTCATTGCCGAAATTCGGCCGGGCGAAGCTGCCGCTGCTTTGGTCGACCAAATGCTGCAACTGGTTGGGCAGCAGGCGGGCGATTTCCACATGGGCACCGGGCACGCCACGGGCCATGAAACCCAGGCGTTTTTCGCCGTTGAGGCTCAGCAGCGCGCCGTCCGACAGGAACTGCAAGGTGCGTGGGTACGCCGGCATGCTGATCAGCGAAGCGGTAGGGTTTTTCGCCAGATAACCGCCAATGGCTTCCAGGTTGGCGGGCACGCGTACATACAGCGCGCGGCCGGCCGGAGCCTTGAACTTGAACGCATGCAGGGTGTTCAGCGGCTCGACGCTGGGCACGTGGGTCAGGCTGACCTTGGTGCTGCGCGCCAGCATCGCGTCGTCGATGTCGTTGCTGGTGTAAGGGCGCGTGTCGTCTTCAGCCTTGGCCGGCAGCAGCCAAGCCTGGACCTTACCGGCGATGGTGTCATCGGCCACGGCGCTGGAGCTGCTGAACATCAACACCGGTTCCGGTTCGCCGCGCTCGTTGTCGACAAAGCTGACTTCGGCACCGGTAAACGTCAGGCGATATCGGCCGGGCACGGTGACTTCCGCCACCAGTGGCGCGTTGCTGGCATTGCCGCCGTCACGGGCTTTGATGCCTTCATCGAGCTTGGCGCTGACCGGCGTGCTTTCCAGTGGCGTGGCCAGGGCGGCGGAGCGCACGTAAGCATTGAGCTTGAGGTCGTCGAAGGTGATTTCCGGGCGGTTGGGCAGCTGGGCGTCGCGGTAGGCCAGGCCTTTGCCGAGGGTTACCGAGACGCGCTTGCGCAGGTTGTCTTCATCCACCGGGTGGGAAAAGTGGAAGGTCGCCACCAGCTGTTTCAGTGTGGGGTTGGATGGGTCTTGGTAAAGCTCGTTTTGCGCCAGGGTGGCGCGGAACGGTTGGGTGGAGAACTGGCTGCTGTATTGGCTGAGCAGCACGCCGTCAGCCAGCAGCTGTTTCTTGGCCAGGTCGAGCGTGTAATGGGCATCCACAGGCCAGTCTTTTTCCGGCACGAACAATAACGTGCGGTCGTCGGACCAACGCCAAGCACCGGCTACAGCGGGTTTAAGGGTAATGCCTTCAGTGACCGGCTTGCCAATGGCTGCCAACGGAGCCACGGACTCGGCAAAGCGCACCTGCAAGTTATCCACAACCGGAGGCTGCTGGGAGTAATCGGTCAGGTTCGGCTTATGCAGCGAATAACCCACGGTGTGGGGCTGCGGCAAATTCGAATACCAGTGCCAGCTGTAGAAACCAGCAGCGGCCAGCAGCACCAGGCCCAAGACCCCGGCACCCGCCTGGCGCGGATAGGCGCGGGCCTTATTGCCCAGGTTCCCCACGCCACGGCCCGTGGCTCGCAGCCAGGCGGGCGGCTGCCATTGGCCAAAGATGGCACTCACCACAGTCAGTAAAGCACCGAGAATTCGGCGGCTGATCGCTTTCAACGAATCGAACATGGTGAGCATCCCTGGCAAAGTGCGGCCTATCTTACACGCGTCTTTGATACAAAAGATGACGTGAAGTGGTCAGCGTGCTCAGGTGTGTTGCACAAAGGTGAGGCGTACCGCAAAACCGATCGAAAGGTTGGCCGTGAAGCAAGGCTTCGGATTGAGCGGGGCCCTCCCAATACACCACAAAACCCTGTGGGAGCTGGCTTGCCTGCGATGGCCATAGTTATCTACACAACTTTTCAAGGCAGCCAATTTCTCCTGTGGCGAGCAGGCTTGCCCTGCGTTGGGCTGCGAAGCAGCCCCAAAACCAGACGCTGAGTTCTTTCAGGCAAATTGCAGTGCCTTTACTGGGGCTGCTTCGCAGCCCAACGCAGGGCAAGCCTGCTCGCCACAACAGCCTAACCGGTTGTGTAGATACCTATGGCCATCGCAGGCAAGCCAGCTCCCACAATTGATGTGTGTTGGGCTTGAGAGAGAGTGTGTGTCTCAAGTCCACCAGTAGCGCACAAGGTGGAAGAAAATCGGCGCGGCAAAGCACACCGAATCCAGGCGGTCCAGCATCCCGCCGTGGCCTTCGATCATGTGCCCCCAATCCTTCACGCCCCGGTCGCGCTTGATCGCCGACATCACGATGCCGCCGGCGAAGCCCAGCAGGTTGATCAGCAGCGCGATCAGGAATGACTGCCACGGGTTGAACGGCGTGGTCCACCACAGCGCCGCGCCGATCAGGGACGACAGCAGAATCCCGCCGACAAAGCCTTCCACGGTTTTGGACGGCGACAGGTTGGGCGCGATCTTGTGTTTGCCGAACAGCTTGCCGCACACGTACTGCAGCACGTCCGACAGCTGCACCACGATCACCAGGTAAGCGATCAGCAACAGGTTGCGGCCTTCGTAGCCGGGAATGTCGAGCGTCAGCAGGGCGGGCACAAACGACACGCAGAACACCGCGATCATCAGGCCCCATTGCACCTTCGACGCACGCTCCAGAAAGTGCGTGCTGTCGCCACCCAGCGAAGCAAGGATCGGCAGCAGCAGGAACACGTACACGGGGATAAAGATCGAGAACAGCCCGTACCAGTCCGCATAAATCAGCAGGTATTGCAGCGGCAGCGCCAGGTAGAACGCTGCTACAAGGGCCGGGTAGTCGCTGCGCCGTGTCGGCGTGAGGGTGAGAAATTCGCGCAGGGCGTAGAACGACACCGCGTAGAACAGCAGGATCACCGCGCCAGTGCCGAGCCAGAAGGCGATACCGATCACCACCACCATCACCCACCAGGCATTGATGCGGGCGTTAAGGTTGTCGACCACCGCATTCGGTGTGCCACGGGTGCGCAGTTTGAGGATCAGGCCGATCAGCGAGGCGAGCACCAGGATCGCGCCGATTCCGCCGAACAGCATCAGGGTTTGGCTATCCATGTCAGACATGCTCCGGGGCGAGGGCAAGCAGGGCGTCGCGGGTGCGGGCGAGGAAGGCGGTTTTGTCTTCACCGTCTTCCAATTGCAGCGGCGCGCCAAAACTGGTGGTGCACAGCAACGGCAGCGGCAGTACGCGGCCCTTGGGCATGACCCGGTTGAGGTTGGCGATCCACACCGGAATCAATTCGGCCTGTGGGTAACTTTTTGCCAGGTGATACAGGCCGCTTTTGAACGGCAGCAAACCGTCTTCCAGGTTGCGCGTGCCTTCGGGAAAGATGATCAAGGAATCGCCGCCTTCCAGCGCGGCGAGCATCGGCTGCAAGGGGTTATCCACAGGGTCTTTACGCTCACGGTCGATCAACACGCCGTTGAACACGCGGTTGATGATGTAGCGGCGCAGTGCGCTTTGGTTCCAGTAATCACTGCCGGCCACCGGGCGCGTGAATTTGCGCAGGTTCTGCGGCAACGACGCCCATAACAAGACGAAATCACCGTGGCTGCTGTGGTTGGCGAAGTAGATGCGCTGCACCGGCACCGGTGCGCAGCCCAGCCACAGGCTGCGGGCGCCGGTGACGGTGCGGGCCATCGAGGTAATCAGGGTGGCGACCACGGGTTCGAACATGGGGATTCCTTATCCGGCGAAAGGTAGCCAAGGGCTGGCGAGGATGACGGCCAGGGTCAGCAGCGCTTGCGCGCCCAGCAACCAAGCTTGTTTGCGCAGCAGTTTGAGCGCGCCGCGACGGCGTTCGATCCAGGGCCGGCCCGCGCGTTTGGGCGATTGCAGGCCGAGGGTCTGCAAGGCTTGGTCGAGATCGGCCGTGCGCTCGGTGTCGCGGGCCAGCAGAGCGAACAGGTCGGCGTCGAAGGCCACGCGTAAGGCCCAGTACTTTTGCAGCAAGCCGAGAATAATCATCCACAGGCTGAGCAGCAGGCACAGGGTCGAAACGCTCGCCAACAGCAACTGAGCGAGGCCAAAGAACACGCCAGCCACGGTCAGGCCTGTGGATAACTGATCCAGCGAACGGCCACGGCGCAGCAGGCTGGCAACAACCTGAAGTTCCATATCAGCGGGCATGGGGCAAACCCTCCAACGCTTTACGGTGAGCAGGATGCAGGACCACTTCGGCCCGTGCTGTACGAATAATAGCCAGTGCCTCGTCGACCGTGGCAGCGCGCCCGCTGTGCAGCAGCCACGCGGCGACGGCGGTGGCGCTGCGCGAGTAGCCGAGGGCGCAGCACACCAGCAACGGGCCGTTTGAACGCAGGCGTTCAATGGCTTCGGCGGCCTGCTGGCACTCGGCGGGGGACGGGGCAATCAGGTCCAGCACGGGCACGCATTCATAGGCGCGGCCTTGTGGATTAATCGGCAATTCGGCGCACAGATCGACGATAGCCTTGAAGGAACCTTGCTCGCCGTTGGCAGGAATTCGACCAAGCCAGACGTTATCCACAATCTGGTCAGGCTGTGGATGTTTACGTGTCCACAGCCTGGAATTTATCCACGCGGCCGCCAAATACGGTGCATACAGCCAGCGCGCGGCAGGAGTGAGCTGGCCGTCTTTGCGCTTCTGGAAGCCCGACGCGCCGAGTACAAAGTAGTTCGCCTTGATCAAAGCCAAGGAAACCGCTGGCCAAAGCAGCCACAACCACCCACCGCGCAGCACCAAGGCCAGGATTACCAGCACTAAAGCGCCAAGGCCGTAGCGCATGCCCAGTCGCCATCGTTTTGTGTCCCGCGTCAGCCGTGCATTCAACAGCGGGCTTGGATGTTCCACCGGCCACAGCCACACACACAACCAACCGGCCAGGGCGCCTGTGGGTAAGTCGATAAAGTGATGTTGATAAGTGGTCAGCACCGAAATACCGATCAACGCAAACCAGCCATGCACCAGCCAACGCCAAAACCCTTGGGTGTGGCGCTGATACATGACCCACAAAATCACCAGCAGCGCGATATGCAGCGACGGCGCCTGGTTAAAGGGTTTGTCGAACCCGGCCAGCACTGCAAACAGCCAGCCGAATACGCCATCCAGCTCCGGCCGTTCAAAGGTGAAACGCAGCGGCCAGATCAAAAAGCAGCTCACGGCAATGACTTGCGCACTGAGCAGGCGCAACGCGTGTTGTTTCAGCTCATGGCGAGTATTGGGCAGTAGCAGTGAAAACCCGTACAGCAGGTCAATGGACCAGTAGGGCACGATGGTCCAGGCCCAGAACGGCATATGGGTTTCCCAGCCGAAGACCAGCGTGCCCACATCGCTGCGCTGGCTGGTGACCCAGGTGGCAAAGCCGTAGGTGCTGAAAAACAGCGGCGCCAACAGCAGTAGCCACAGGACTGCGGGTTTCAATAAACCGGGTTCGCGCATGCTCAGATCTTCTGTGCCAGGGACACGGTGAAAATGCCCCACTCATCCACACGCTGGGTGATTTTGCGAAAGCCCGCCGCCTCGACCAATTGATCCATCTCTGCCTGGCTGCGACGGCGCATTACCCAGGCCTGGCCCTGGCGATGGCTGGTCAACGCGCGGGCGATCAGTTCCAGTTGCGGGTGCCACGGCTGGCCGGTGTAGACCAGGTACCCGCCGGGCTCCACTGCTTCGGCCAGACCTGCCAGCGAACCGCCGACCATGCCGTTATCGGCAAACAGCTCATACAGGCCGGACACCACTGCCAGGGTCGGCTTGGGCGCCAGTGACGCCAAGTCAGCTCTATCAAATGCATCGCCTTTGACGAACTGCGCGATATCCCCCAGACCTTTTTCACGAATCAGCGCGCCGCCGTCACGCACGTTGATGTCGCTGTAGTCGCGCAACAGGATTGATTCCGGCAGCGGCGAAACGCCTTGCAAGGCTTCAAGAATGTAGCGCCCGTGGCCGGCGGCGATATCGACGATGCGCACCTCGCGATGTTCATCGCGCAACCTGGCCATGGCCAGCCGTAGCAGTTCCTCGACGTTCAGCTTGCGCTGGCGAATGCCGCGCCAGCCGATGGAGTTGAGGTAGTTGGTGTCGATCATCCGCCCCAAGCCGCCCTTGCCGGTGGGCGTGTTGCGGTACACGTAGTCCAGGGTGCTGCCGGAGTCGAAGCCGGTGTCGAAACCCAGTTTCACCCCGTCCGACAGGTTCTTGCCCAGGCCCATGCTGGCGCGGGTGATGCGCCAGTACAGGTCGCGCAGGGAATTACGCGGCAGCGGCGCGGCGAGGGCTTCGGATTCGGCGCACGTGGCGCCGAGTTTGTCGGCGTCGAGCAGGGCCGCGCGGTCCAGCGGATGGGCAAAGTTCTGCAGGATAAAACGCCGAGCGCTGCTTACGGCCGTGGCGCGGTCGCGCTCGCCGAGGGTGTCGTGGAAAAACCCGGGCAGGATGTGCAGCTCTTTTTTCAGGCTGCCAAGCCGGTCGAAAAATTGCTGTTGGGGTTTGCGGTGCACCACGAAGTCGGAGCCGGAGATGAGCAATTGCGTCGGCACCTGGATCGCCTGGGCATCGGCGACTACCCGGTCGGCGGCTTCGTACAAACCGAGCAGCACATTCACCGAAATCGCTTTGGTGATCAGCGGGTCGCTGTCGTAGGACGCGACGCGCTCAGGGTCATGGCTGAGGAACTTGGCCTTGACGTAGCTGTTGACGAAAAAGTTGCCGCGAAACTTGCGCATCAACGCCAGCCCAGGCCGGGCAAAGGGCACGTACAGCTTGACCTTGAACGCCGGGGAGGCGAGCACCAGCGCGCGGATTTTTGGCGCGTAGTCGTGTACCCAAGTGGCCGCGATCACCGCGCCGACGCTTTGGGCGATAACGGCGAAGTTTTGTTCTTCTATGCCGTAAGTGGCGCCGATGTGTTCGCAGAAGGTCTGCACGTCGCGGGCGCTGGTGGCGAAGCTTGGGCTGTCACCGCGGGCGCCCGGCGATTGGCCGTGGCCACGGGCGTCCCAGGCAAAGAAATCGAATTGCGGCAGGTCGAGTTCATCGACCAGGTGGGCAATACGGCCCGAATGCTCATGGCCGCGATGGAACAGCAGGATCGCCTTGCGCGGCTCATCGCCCGCAGGCGCAGTGGCCGGCCAGTGCCGATAAAAAAGCTCGACGCCATCATGGGTACTGAAGGTGTGCTCTTGCTGTTCGCGCATCGCAAAAATCCTTATGCAATCGGAGAGGTTTCTTGTTGTTCTTTGAGGCCCTGACGCACGCGGTTGACCAAGGTGTAGGCGAGCAGGGCAGCGACCAGCCACATCACCGCACCCACCCAGCCCACGCCGAGCCAGCCCAACGCCACGCCAGTGGCGAGTACACCGAGCACGAACGCACGATCACTTTTGCCCATCGGCCCGTCATAGCGCCGTGAGGCACCCACCATCGGCCCCAGTACACCGGCGTATTCGCTGAACACGGCGAGCAACGCCACCAGCAGCACCGGCGCCAGGCTCACGCCCGGAATCAGCGCAAAGGGCAGGATCAAGGCGCTGTCGGCGATCACGTCACACAGTTCATTGAGGTAGGCGCCCAGGCGTGATTGCTGGCCGAATTCGCGCGCGAGCATGCCGTCGATGGCATTGAGGGCCATGCGCAGGATCATCCACAGCGGGATCAGCGCAAACAGCCAGAGGTGTTGGGCAAAGCTGGCGATCAGCAGGCCGACCAGCAAGGAAACAACGCCGGCCAGCACGGTAATCTGGTTGGCGGTGGTGCCATTGTCGTAGAGACGCTGCACAAGAGGGCGCAGCAGGTTCTGAAAACGCGGTTTTAGCTGGTAGACCGAAATCATGACGCTTCCTTGTCCATGGGCCCGCGAAAAACTGTTTTGGAGTGTGCCGATTAATCTGTGCCTGCACCAGTGATGGCTTGTGTTTCTGGGGGTTTAATCACTTTCCAGAGAGCACCACAGAATAAATGTGGGAGCTGGCTTGCCTGCGATGGGCATAGGTATCTACACAGCCGGTTGACACGAAATCTGTGGCAGGTGAGCCGTTGTGGCGAGCAGGCTTGTCCTGCGTTGGGCTGCGAAGCGGCCCCAAACCCAGACACTGAGTACTTTCAGGAAAATTGCAGTGCCTTCACTGGGGCTGCTTCGCAGCCCAACGCAGGACAAGCCTGCTCGCCACAGGAGAAAGTGGCGGCCTTCAAAAGTTGTGTAGATATCTATGCTGCGATGGCGGTGTATCAGGCCAACCATCAAAAACTGGCAGACCGCTATCTCGGGCAAGCCCGCTCCCATAGGGGATTTGCGCTGTTTTCGGACAAAAATTTCACGCTGCGTGTTATATCGTAACCAATTGTGTGTAGCGGACGTTAAGTGGATGCAAGTGGATCTGGAAGCTGACGGCGCTTCGGTTGAAGGCCTTCCGCGTTTTCAACAAGGGTTGTTCCATGCCCGCCGATTGCGCCAGGCGGGCATCAGCCTGACGGCCCTGGCCTTGGCCGGTTGGGTGCTGGCGCTGTTCGTGGCACTGTTTGCGCCGCTGTCGATCTGGCCGGTGGTGCTGATCAATTGCGCGTCGGCCTTGCTGGTGCTGGTGGCCGGGTTGCAGTCGGCGTGGTGGGTGGCGGATTGGCGCGCCCAGGCGCTGGAAACGCCCACGGCTGAACTGATCGAAGCTCCCGACGAAGAGGTTGGCGCGCTTGCACGGGCGATCAATCGGTTTGGCAGCGGTGTGCTGGCACAGATTGGCGCGCCAGTGGTGTGGCTGTGCGGCTGGTCGTTGCTGGCGCTGATCAGCATCATTGAGTTCTGGAACCTGGCCTTGCCCGCTGCCGCGGTGGGGCAATCGGCGAGCATCGGCGCGGCGGTGGCCCTGGCGTTGGCCTTTGGCTTGCTGGTGTTCGAGCGCCGCTTGGCCCAGGAAACCGCCGCGCAATGGCCGGAAGCGTCACAGCTGGCGCAGTTGAGCCGCGTGGCGATTATCAGCCTGGTGGTCAGTGCGATCTGCCTGCTGTTTGCCGGTGCCGAATCCGTGTGGCCGCTGCGTCTGGCTGTGTTGACGGGGCTGTTGCCCGCGCTGGTGGCGCTGGAGTTTCTGCTAAGGGGCGTGCTGTCACTGTTCAGCCCGCGCCAGCCGCGCCTCGAACCGCGCTTGATGGCGCAAAGCTTTATCGCGGGCCTGCTGCGTTGGCCACCCCAACCTTTGCTGGCGTTGCAGCACGAATTGCACAACCGCTTTGGCATCGATCTGCGTCAGATCTGGGCGTTTACCTACATGCGTCGGGCGTTTTTGCCGGTGCTGCTGGTGGTGCTGGCGGTAGGCTGGGCGCTGACCGGCGTGCACGAAGTGCCCCTGCAAGGCCGTGGAATTTATGAGCGCTTCGGCAAACCCGTGCAGGTTTTCGGGCCTGGCTTGCATGCCGGGTTGCCTTGGCCATTGGGGCGCGTGCTGAGCGTGGAAAACGGCGTGGTGCATGAACTGGCGACCAGCGTCAGCGAGGCCGCCGCACCGGAGTTGGCCTCGGCGGAAGGCCCGGCGCCGCTCATCGCCAATCGTTTGTGGGACGCCAGCCATGTGAATGACAAGTCCCAAGTGATCGCCAGCAGCAGCGGCGACAAGCAGAGCTTCCAGATCGTCAATATGGATGTGCGTTTCGTCTACCGCATCGGCCTGACGGACAAGGCCGCGCTGGCCGCCACCTATAACAGCGCGGATATACCGACGCTGATTCGCAGCACCGCCAGCCGCATCCTTGTGCATGACTTTGCTTCGCGTACCCTCGACGAATTGCTCGGTGAGCAACGCACCAGCCTCGCCGATGAAGTGGGTCGCGCCGTGCAGGCAGACCTGCAAAAGCTCGACAGCGGCGTGGAGATTTTGGCCACGGTCGTAGAAGCGATTCACCCACCGGCCGGTGCCGCCAACGCTTATCACGGTGTGCAGGCGGCACAAATTGGCGCCCAGGCGCTGATCTCCCGCGAACGCGGGGCTGCCAGCGAGCAAACCAACCAGGCGTTGTTGCAAGCCAGCACTGCTCGCGATCAGGCGGTGGCCACTGCCCGTGAAGTAAACGCGGGCGCCCAGGCGGCCGACCTGCGTTTTACCGCCGAACAAAAAGCCTACGCCACTGCGGGTCGTGCCTTTGTGCTGGAACAGTACCTGGGCCAACTCAGCCAAGGCCTGGCCCACGCCAAGCTGCTTATTCTGGATCACCGCCTGGGCGCCGATGGCGCGCCGACGATCGATCTGCGTTCTTTTACTTTGCCGGCCGACCCGATGGCGCCGCGTAAAGCCGTTCAATAAGGAGTCTGTCTGTTGAGCGCTCATTCTCACGATCACGGTCATCACCATCATCATGGCCACCACCATCACCATCATGGCGACGAACAGGCTGCTGGCCCATTTCCATGGCGGCGCATGGCCTGGGCGGTATTGCTGGTGTTGTTTGCCGTTGCGGCGGCGAGCCTGGTGCAGGTGCGTTCCGGTGAAGCCACGGTGATTACCCGCTTCGGCAACCCGTCGCGGGTACTGCTGGAGCCGGGCCTGGGCTGGCGCTGGCCGGCGCCGTTCGAAGCGGCGATCCCGGTGGACTTGCGCCTGCGCACCACCTCCAGCGGTTTGCAGGATGTGGGCACCCGCGATGGCCTGCGCATCATCGTGCAGGCCTACGTGGCGTGGCAGGTGCAGGGCGATGCCGACAATGTGCAGCGCTTTATGCGTGCGGTGCAGAACCAGCCGGATGAAGCGGCGCGGCAGATTCGCACCTTCGTCGGCTCGGCGCTGGAAACCACCGCTGCCAGCTTCGACCTGTCCAGCCTGATCAACACCGACGCCAGCCAGGTGCGCATTGCTGATTTTGAAGCACAGCTGCGCCAACAGATTGATCAACAATTGCTCACCACCTATGGCGTACGCGTGGCGCAAGTGGGCGTCGAGCGCCTGACGTTGCCTTCCGTCACCCTGACCGCCACCGTCGACCGCATGCGCGCCGAGCGCGAAACCATCGCCACTGAACGCACCGCCGTGGGCAAGCGGGAAGCGGCGCAGATTCGCTCCGCTGCCGAGCGGGATGCGCGCATCGTGCAAGCCGATGCCACGGTGAAAGCCGCCGATATCGAAGCCCAGTCGCGGGTTGAGGCGGCGCAGATTTACGGGCGTGCCTACGCCGGCAACCCGCAGCTGTACAACCTGCTGCGCTCGCTCGATACCTTGGGTACCGTGGTCACGCCGGGCACCAAGATCATCCTGCGCACCGATGCTGCACCGTTCCGTGCACTGGTAGACGGGCCTAAGGACGTTCAGCCATGACCGAGCGTGACGGCCCGGACAGCCCGTGGATCCAGGCCGGGCGTCTGACCTTCCTGGCGTTGTACGCGGTGACGGTATTGGCGGCGTTGGCCTGGGCGTTTTCGAATGTGCGCCAGATCGACCCGCAGAACCGCGCCGTGGTGTTGCACTTCGGCGCGCTTGACCGCATCCAGAACGCCGGGCTTTTGCTTGCGTGGCCGCAGCCCTTCGAGCAAGTGGTGCTGTTGCCGGCGGCGGACCGTGTGATCGAGCGGCGAGTGGAGAACTTGTTGCGCTCCGAGGCGGCGATCCAGGCCGACCGCGTGGCCAGTTTTGCCACGCCCTTGAGTGACGCGCTGGCTGGCTCCGGTTATTTGCTGACGGGCGATGCCGGCGTGGTGCAGTTGGATGTGCGGGTGTTTTATAAGGTCACCGAGCCTTACGCGTTTGTGTTGCAGGGCGAGCATGTGCTGCCGGCCCTGGATCGGCTGGTGACGCGCAGCGCGGTGGCCCTGACCGCCGCGCGCGACCTGGACACGATTCTGGTGGCGCGCCCTGAACTGATCGGTACCGACAACGGCGCCGCCGAGCGCCGTGAGCGCCTGCGCGGTGATCTGGTGCAAGGCATCAATAAACGCCTGGCGGAGCTGGCTTCGACGGGGTTGGGCTTGGGCATCGAAGTCACCCGCGTCGACGTGCAATCAAGTCTGCCAGGCCCGGCCGTCAATGCTTTTAACGCCGTGCTGACGGCCAGCCAGCAGGCCGACAAAGCCGTGGCCAATGCGCGCACCGAAGCGGAAAAACTCACCCAGACCGCCAACCAGGAAGCCGATCGGCTGGTGCAGGTTGCCCACGCCCAGGCCAGCGAACGCTTGGCCAACGCCCAGGCGCAAACCGCGACCGTCGCCAGCCTGGCTCAAGTCAAAGACCCTGGCTTGTTGCTGCGTCTTTATCGCGAGCGCTTGCCGAAGATTCTGGGCCAGGCAGGTTCTGTGACCACCGTCGACCCTAAAGACGACTCCCGCTTGATCATTCAGGGAGCCGAGCAATGAGCGCACCCATGTTGACCTCCGCCGAGCAGCGCAGCGCTGCCCGGCAATTGACCCTGGCCATGCTGGCTCTGGGTTTACTTGTGCTCGGCCTGGTCTGGCGCTGGCTCGCGCCGGACCAGACGGGCGTCAGCCAATTACTGCTCGGCGTCGCGTCCTTGCTGGTGGCCGTGCCGGTGATGCGCTCGGCCTGGTACAGCCTGCGTTACCCAAGCCTGCATGGCATCACTGACCAATTGATCGCCCTGGCGATGCTCGGTGCCTGGGCCACCGGTGATCTGCTGACCGCCGCGTTGTTGCCGATCATCATGATCTTCGGCCATGTGCTGGAAGAGCGCAGCGTGATCGGCTCTCAGGAAGCGATTCACGCCCTGGGCAAACTGACCCGCAGCCATGCGCGGTTGGTGCAGGCCGATGGCAGCATTATTGAAGTGGATAACGGCACGCTGAACACCGGCGACATTGTCGAAGTGCGCGCCGGTGATCGCGTGCCCGCCGACGGCGTGGTGCTGTCGGGCCAGGCGAGCCTGGACACGGCGCCTATCACCGGTGAGTCGGTGCCGCTGGAAGCGAGCGTCGGTGTGCAGGTGTTTGGCGGGGCGATCAATCTGGATGGGTTGCTGCGCTTGCAAGTGACCCGCACCGGCGATGAATCGACCTTGGGCAAGGTCATCGCCCTGATGCAAAACGCTGAACGCTCCAAGCCACCGATCACGCGGCTGCTGGAGCGTTACGCCGGCAGCTATATGGTGCTGGTATTGCTGCTGGCGGCGGTGACCTGGTTTGTCACCAATGACGCTCAGGCAATGTTGGCGGTGTTGGTGGCGGCATGCCCGTGTGCCCTGGTGTTGTCGGCGCCGGCCACAGCGATTGCCGGGATTGCGGTGGCGGCGCGCCATGGGATTTTGATTCGCAGCTCGGCGTTTCTGGAGGAGTTGGCGGACCTGACCTCGTTGGTGGTCGACAAGACCGGCACGCTGACCTTCGGCACGCTGCGTTTGCAGTCCATTGAAACCACAGCGCCGGATCGGCAAGTGTTGTTGAATCTTGCCGCCAGCCTGGGTTCGGCCAGCAGTCACCCGGTCAGCCGTGCGCTGGCCGGTTTGGCCACGCAAGAGCAAATGCTGGTGCTGACGGATATTCACGAACGCCAGGGGCTTGGCGTCGTGGCGCAAACCGGGCAGGGCGAGGCGGCGCTGGGGCGACCGGAGTTGTTCGAGCAGTTGGGTATTGTCACGACGACAGTCCCGAACCATGACGGCCCGATTGCCGGGCTGGCCTTGAACGGGCAGTTCCTGGCCTGGCTGTTGCTGGCGGACAGCGTCAAGCCGGAAGCACGCCAGGCGCTGCAAGAGCTGCGCGACCTCGGTTTGGGCCGTCAACTATTGCTGACCGGCGACCGTCAAAGTGTCGCCGACAGCCTGGCGCTCGACGTAGGCATCAGCGACGTCGAAGCGCAGGCCTTGCCGGAAGATAAGCTCAACCGCGTGCTGGGGGAAATTGGCAGCGGTTTCCGGCCGATGGTCGTCGGTGATGGCATTAACGATTCCCTGGCGCTCAAGGCGGGTGTGGTCGGTGTCGCCATGGGCGCCGGCGGGGCGGACATCGCCCTGGCATCGGCGGACGTGGTGTTGATCGGCAGCGATCTGCGTCGCCTCGGCACCTGTGTGCGCTTGAGCCGCCAGTGCCGACATACGTTGCAGGTCAACGTGATCATCGGCCTGGGCTGGACGCTGGCCATCGTGGTGTTTGCTGCTTTTGGCTGGCTGGGCGCAGCAGGCGCAATGATCGCGGCGGTGTTGCATAACCTCAGCACCCTGCTGGTATTGGGTAATGCCGGGCGTTTGCTACGCTTCCAGGAGCCGCTTTTGAAGCTGGATGAATAATTTTCAGAAATATTTGCACACAGCTGTAACGCCAGTGATGGACCTCACTCTAGTGGTATGTCGAGACTGAACAATCCGTTCAGACCGATTCCACTACCGATCATGAGGAATACAAAAATGAACTTTAAATCCGCTGCTGCTGGTGCCGCCCTCGCAATGGCCGCCGCTACCATGTTTGCTGGTGTTGTCACTCAGGCTCAAGCCGCTGACACCGCTGTGCACTGCTACGGCATCAACGCTTGCAAAGGCCAGAACGATTGCAAAACCAAGGACCACGCTTGCAAAGGTCAAGGTTCGTGCAAAGGTCAGGGCTTCAAGGCTATGGCCAGTGCAGACGCTTGCACCAAGGCTGGTGGCAAAGTCGGCGAATAACCGGCAACGGGTGCAACCGCAGCGGACGCCCCCCGCCGCTGCGGGCACTTTGCCCAGGAGTGTGTGATGTCCGCTTCCCTTACAAGTCTGGGTTACGGCCTGGGTTTACGCAGTGAGTACTACCAGCAGATCCTTGAACAGTCGCCGGCCGTGGATTGGTTCGAAGTGATCTCTGAGAATTATCTGGTCCAGGGTGGTAAAGCCTTGTACTACCTGGACGCGATAGCCGAGCGTTATCCCCTGGTGATGCACGGTGTGTCCCTGTCCATCGGTGGGCCGCATGCCCTCGATGGCGATTACCTGAAACAAATCAAACAACTTGCCGAGCGCATTCAGCCCGCGTGGATCTCCGATCACCTGTGCTGGAGCCGCGGCAGTGCCCATCAGTTGCACGATTTGCTGCCGCTGCCTTACACCGAAGAAAGCCTTTACCACGTGGCTGCCCGCGTGCGCCAAGTGCAGGATGTGTTGCAGCGCCCATTGGTACTGGAAAACGTCTCCAGCTATGTGCGCTCCAAGGCCGATGAGTTTACCGAGTGGGAATTCCTCAATGCTTTGGCCCATCTGACCGGGTGCCAGCTGCTGCTGGACGTGAACAACGTGTATGTCAGCTCGCGCAACCACGGGTTTGATGCCTGGACCTTTATCCGTAGTTTGCCGCCCGAGAGTATCCGCCAGCTGCATTTGGCCGGGCATATGGACTACGGCGACTATGTGGTCGATACCCATGACCATCCGGTGTGCGACCCGGTTTGGGCGCTTTATCAGCAGACACTTGAGCGCTTGGGGCCGGTCTCGACCTTGCTGGAGCGCGATGACCATTTCCCGCCGTTCGAAGAACTGCTCACTGAGTTGAGCAAGGCCCGTGAATTGGGCGCGACCGCCTTGGCCCGGAGATCGTTATGCGCCTGACCGATTGGCAGCTGGCCTTTGAGCAACACCTGTTATCTGAAAACTCAGTCGCCAACAGTGGTTTCGCCGCTACCTTGCTGGGCGGGCCGACCCTGGATGTGGACACGGGCCTGGCGATTTATCACAACGCCTACCTGTCGCGCTTGCAGGAAGTACTGCGCCATGACTTCGGTGCCATTTGGTATTGGCTCGGCGATGATGAGTTCGCATTACTGACAGAAGCCTATTTGCGCCGATATCCCTCCGCCCATTACAGCCTGCGTTGGTTGGGTGAGCGGTTCCCGGCGTTTATCGTCGAGCACCTGGTGGCAGAGCAGAGCGCGCCGCTGGCTGAGCTGGCGCGGTTGGAATGGGCGTTTACCCTGGCGTTTGATGCCCCGCAGGGTGAGCCGCTGGCCCTTGCTGATATGGCGCAATTGGCGCCTGAAGACTGGCCTGGGTTGCAGGTGAACCTGGCACCTTCGGTGCAGCAGATGCTGTGTCACTTCAATACCGTAGCCATTTGGCGGGCGAGCAAGGATGAGTCGGACTTTCCCGACAGCCACGCGTTGGAGCTGGCGCAGATTTGCCTGGTATGGCGCCACCAGAACGTATGCCATTACCGCAGCCTGGAGCCAGCTGAAGCCTGTGCCTTGGCGGGAATGGTGACCACCGGCTGGAATTTTTCAGAACTGTGCGAAGCGCTGGTAGTCACTTATGCAGAGGGTGCGCCACTGCAGGCGGTGACCTGGCTGAAACAGTGGATTCAGGACGGTTTGCTCGAGCGCCGAGCCCCATAGAAGAAGGCTATTAAATCGATAGCCTCCTACTTTGTCTTCTGATGGTCTACCCTCACTCCAGACGTCTGAAACAAGGGGGGACTACTCATGCTCGCGCAACTTCCACCGGCCTTACAGAATCTTCAGCTACCGCTGCGTCTTCGACTCTGGGACGGCCATGAATTCAACTTGGGCCCCGAGCCCAGTGTGACCATCGTGGTGAAGGACCCCACGGTCGTGTCCAAGCTGACTCATCCAACGCTCGATGCTTTGGGCGAAGCCTTCGTCGAGGGCAAGTTGGAACTGGAAGGCTCCATCTCCGAGGTTATCCGGGTATGTGACGAGTTGAGTCACGCCCTGATCGACGACGACGAGGGGAGTCATCCGGTGCGCTCGATCCACGACAAGGCTACAGACGCAGCGGCTATTTCCTACCATTACGACCTGTCCAACGAGTTCTACCAGCTATGGCTGGACCAGGACATGGCGTATTCCTGCGGGTATTTCGAAACCGGCAGCGAATCCATCGACCAGGCCCAACAAGATAAATTTCGCCATCTGTGCCGCAAGTTGCGGCTGCAGCCGGGTGAGTATTTGCTCGATGTAGGCTGTGGCTGGGGCGGCCTGGCGCGGTTTGCGGCGCGCGAGTTCGGAGTCAAAGTGTTTGGCATTACCTTGAGCAAGGAGCAGCTGGCGCTGGCTCGGGAACGGGTTAAGGCTGAAGGGCTGGAAGATCAGGTCGACCTGCAACTGCTCGACTATCGCGACCTGCCGCAAGACGGTCGCTTCGACAAAGTAGTGAGCGTGGGCATGTTCGAGCACGTCGGCCACGCCAACCTGGCGGAGTATTGCAAGACGCTGTTTGGCGCGGTACGTGAAGGTGGCCTCGTGATGAACCACGGCATCACCGCCAAGCACACCGACGGTCGACCTGTGGGGCGTGGCGCCGGGGAGTTTATCGAGCGTTACGTATTCCCCAACGGCGAGCTGCCGCACCTGGCGATGATGACCGCCGAAATCAGCGAAGTCGGGCTGGAGGTGGTCGACGTCGAAAGCCTGCGCCTGCACTACGCGCGCACCCTGGACCACTGGAGCGAGCGCCTGGAAGACAACCTCGAAGCGGCGGCGAAGATGGTGCCGGAGCAGGCACTGCGGATCTGGCGGCTGTACCTGGCCGGTTGCGCGTATGCGTTTGCGCGGGGCTGGATTAATTTGCACCAGATATTGGCAGTGAAGCCTCACGCCGATGGCAGCCATGAATTGCCGTGGACGCGGGAAGATATTTACCGCTGATTCAGACGCACTGAAGATCTAAAACTGTGGGAGCTGGCTTGCCTGCGATGGCGGTGTATCAGGACTGGCTAGTTGCCTGACACACCGCCATCGCAGGCAAGCCAGCTCCCACAGTTGTATGGTGTTGTTGCTTAGAGGATGGGTGAAATAAGCCGCGCCACCCGCATGCCCAGCTGTTGCAGGCGCCGAGTCTCGCGGCTTTCTTCCTGGCTGACTTCATGGGCAAGGGCGAAGTCGTCCAGCAGCATCTGCTCCACTTCGCTGGCAAACGCCTCGTCCACCGTCAGCAACATCACTTCAAAATTCAGCCGGAACGAACGGTTGTCCATGTTCGCACTGCCGATGGCGCTGATTTCGCTGTCCACCAACACGACCTTCTGATGCAAAAAGCCTGGCTTGTAGCGGAACACCCGCACGCCTGCGCGTACCGCTTCGATCGCATAAAGGCTGGACGCGGCGTAGACGATGCGATGGTCGGGGCGCGATGGCAGTAACAGGCGCACGTCGACTCCGCGCAGCACGGCCAGGCGCAAGGCCGAGAACACGGCTTCATCGGGGATGAAATACGGGCTGGTGATCCACACGCGCTCGGTGGCCGCATGAATGGCTTCGACAAAAAACAGCGAACACGTTTCATACGGATCAGCCGGGCCGCTGGCGAGTAATTGGCAGAGCACGCCGTCTTCGGGGTAAGTGTCCGGCAAAATCAGCGGTGGCAATTCGCGCGCCGCCCAGAACCAGTCTTCGGCAAACGACTCCTGCAGGCACGCCACCACTGGGCCGGTGACCTGCACATGGGTGTCGCGCCACGGTGCCAGCGGCGGCTTTTTGCCCAGGTATTCATCGCCGACGTTGTGCCCGCCGACAAAGCCGGTAATGCCGTCCACCACCACGATTTTGCGATGGTTGCGAAAGTTGACCTGGAAACGGTTAAGCCAGCCGCTGCGGGTGGCGAACGCCTTGACCTTTACCCCGGCGTCGCGCAGCGATTGCACATAACGGTGGGGCAGGGCGTGGCTGCCGATGCGGTCGTAGAGCACGTGAATGTCTACACCTTCGGCAGCTTTTTCCTTCAGCAGCGCATGCAACTGCCTGCCAAGCTCGTCGTCATGAATGATGAAAAACTGGAACAGCACCGCAGTTTTGGCATTGCGAATGGCCTCGAAAATCGCGCTGAAAGTGGCTTCACCATTGATCAGCAAACGCACTTCATTATTGGCCAGGCACGGCATGCGTCCCAGTTTGGGCATGGCGCGCAAGGAACCGTAGGCGCTGGAGTTGCGCGCGGCCAGGGCTTCATCGACCCAGGGGCGCCAGTTCAGCTCGGTGATGGCGGTGTGCATTTCCTGGTTGGCCTGCCGACGTGCCTGGATGTACGCGTCGAAGGTGCTGCGGCCGAAGATCAGGTATGGGATCAGCGTCAGGTAAGGCATGAACATCAGCGACAAGGCCCAGGCGATCGAGCCTTGGGCGGTCCTGACCGTCAGTACCGCGTGGATCGCGGCCAGCGTCCCGAGAAAGTGCAGCGTGGCAATGAAGTAGGCGAGCAGGTGCGGGCCAAAAAAATCCATGAACGACATCACTCCAGGCAATCGAGTGCCTAACAGACCATGTTCCACGGCGAATGTCGCTATTTTATTTGCCGTGCAACACTGGCGGCTTTGCGGCGTCTAACGCCCACAATTACCCAGGAGTTACCCGATGAATGCTCGTCTGCTTGGTTTGGCCATGGTTGTTGGATTGACGCTGCCCGTGGCGGCTCAGGCGCAGATGCTGGCGCCGGGCTTGTGGGAATTGACCACCAGCAATATGAAAGTCGATAACCAGGATTTGCCGGACCTGTCGCTGATCCTCGGTCAGCTCAAGCAACAGATGACCCCGGAGCAGCGTGCGATGCTGGAAAAACAGGGCATCACCATGGCCGGTAAAGGCGTGCAGGTATGCCTGACGCCTGCCCAGGTCGCCTCGGATTCGATCCCGCTGACCGACCCGCAATCGGGCTGCAAACAGGAAGTGACCGACAAGACCGGCAACCAATGGAAATTCCGTTTCAGTTGCCCGAAAGCCCAGGGCACTGGCGTTGCAACCTTCCAAAGCCAACAGGAATTCACTACCAAGGTAAACGGTACTTTCAATGCCACCGGCGTCCAGCAGAAGGGCAGTCTGGACACCCACGCCCAGTGGCTGGGCAACGATTGCGGTACGGTAAAACCCCGCGCTTAAGCTGTGGGAGTTGGCTTGATCGCAGCACAGGTGCACAACTATTGAAGGTTGCCACCTTCTCTGTGGCGAGGGAGCTCGCTCCCGCTGGGCCGCGAAGAGGCCCCTGCTCTTTGCTTTAAAAGCATGGGACTGCTGCGCAGTCCAACGGGAGCAAGCTCCCTCGCCACAGGTTACTTTTTACCCTTCAGCCTTCTTGACTGAATGGTATTAGGGCAGGCCCGCTGGCGTCGGTCAGCGCAGAAAATGCAGGGGCAAGCCCTGGCAGCTGTCGACCACCTGGCCGTTGTGCCACGCCAGGTGGCCAGACACCAGCGTGGTGCTCACGCTGTGGCGAAAGCTGCGTTCGGCGAAGGGTGTCCAGCCACAGCGGGCGAGGATCGGCTGGCTGCTCACCGGTTTGCCTTCGGGCTCGGGTTTGATCAGCACCAGGTCGGCCCAATAGCCTTCACGCAAGTAACCACGGTCCGGGATGGCGAATAAATCGGCCACCCGGTGACTGGTTTTTGCCACCAGCGTGGCCAGAGGCAAATGCCCGTCGATGACCAATTCCAATAACGCCGGCAACGCGTGCTGCACCAGCGGCAACCCGGACGGCGCTTCACGATAGCCCAACTGTTTTTGCGCCCAGGTATGCGGCGCATGGTCAGTGCCAATCACATCCAGACGATCACTCAACAAGGCCAGGCGCAACGCGTCGCGGTCGGCGCGGGTCTTGATCGCCGGGTTGCATTTGATCTGGTGGCCGAGGCGATGGTAGTCGCGGTCATCGAACAGCAGGTGGTGCAGGCAGACTTCGGCAGTGATGCGCTTTTCGGCCAAGGGTTTGTCTTCGAACAATGCCAGTTCGCGGGCACTGGTCAGGTGCAGCACATGCAGGCGCGTGCTATGGCGCTTGGCCAATTCCACGGCAAGGGACGACGAGCGATAACAGGCTTCGGCATCGCGGATCAGCGGGTGGGCGACCGCTGGAATCTGCTCGCCGAAACGCTCGCGCAGGCGTTGCTCATTGGCCAGGATGCTCGGTGTGTGTTCGCAGTGGGCGAGCAGGATGGTCGGCACTTGCGCAAACAGCCGCTCCAGAATCCGTGGGTCGTCCACCAGCATATTGCCGGTGGAGGCGCCCATGAACACTTTGACCCCGGCCACTTCACGTGGGTCGAGGGCGGCGACGACGTCGAGGTTGTCGTTGCTCACGCCAAAGTGAAAGCCGTAGTTGGCGACTGAATGCAGCGCAGCGCGACGCTTTTTATCGGCCAGTGCTTCCAGATTCAGCGTGGCCGGGTTGGTGTTGGGCATATCCATGAAGCTGGTGATGCCACCGGCCACTGCCGCGCGGGATTCGCTGTAGAAACTGCCTTTGTCCGGCGCGCCAGGTTCGCGAAAGTGCACTTGGTCATCGATCATGCCCGGCAGCAGCCATTGGCCTTGGGCGTCGATTTCCACTGGCTCGTTGTAGCCTTCAAGGCTGCCGGCGATCTTTTCGATGCGGCCGTTGGCGACCAGCACATCGGCGTCGAATTCCTGGCCTTCATTGACGAGGCGGGCGTTGCGGATCAGCAGGCGGCTCATGGCTCAGAACTCGTTTTGCAGGGCTTTGTAACCACGCACAAGGTCGACGTTGGTACGCGCGACGTCTTCGGAAAACTCCGAGGCGCTGACACTCACCGGCGGGAATTGCGACAGGTCGGTATTGGGGCCGATGCGGGTGGTGGAGGGCACGTAGAAGGCGGCGGGCAAGTCGCGGCCGTCGACCACCGAGTTGTGGCGCACCACGCAGCCGTCGCCGACGGCGCAGTTGAACAGCACGCTGTTAAAACCGATGAAAACGCGGTCGCCGACGGTGCAGGGGCCGTGGACGATGGAGCGATGCGCAATAGACGTAAACTCGCCAATCGTCACCGCCGCGCCGGACTTGGAGTGGATCACCACACCGTCCTGAATGTTGGAGTTGGCGCCGATGGTGATCGGGTCCATTTTGCCGGTGGCGTCGACTTCGTCGGCGCGGATCACGGCGTAGGGGCCGACGAACACGTTCTCGCCAATGATGACCTTGCCGCAGATGATCGCGGTCTTGTCGACGTAGGCCGACTCGGCAATCACCGGCAGATCGCCGGAAGGGTTCTTGCGGATCATGCAACAGGCTCCGTGATGATGTGGACGTGGTTGCCATCGATGGCGTTGTAGAAGCAAGTCGGCCGCCCGGTGTGGCAGGCCGGGCCTTGTTGGTCGACGATCAACAGCACGGCATCGCCATCACAATCCAGGCGTGCCTCAATCAACTGTTGCCAATGGCCAGAGCTTTCGCCTTTGCGCCACAGTTGCTGGCGCGAGCGTGACCAGTAGCAGACGTGCCCGCTGGCCAGGGTTTCGCTGAGGGCCTGGCGATTCATCCAGGCCAGCATCAGCACCTCGCCGCTGCCGTGTTGCTGGGCGATGGCTGCAATCAGGCCATCGCTGTTCCACGGCAGGGCATCGAGCACGGGTTCGAGTGGAAAGCGGCTGCCAAGGGCAGCCTCTTCCAGGTCGAGCATGCTCAGTGTCATGGCTTGCTCAGGGCGGCGCACAAGGTGTTGAGGTTGTACTCGAACAGCCCGGTAAAAGTGCTGGCCGGGCCTTCGGCGGCGAGGGCGTCGGAGTACAGCGTGCCACCGATCTGCGCGCCGCTTTCGTCAGCGATCTGCTTGAGCAGGCGCGAGTCCTTGATGTTTTCCATGAACACGGCTTTGACCTTGTCCTTGCGGATCTGGGTGATCAGCGCAGCGACTTCGGCAGCCGAAGGTTCGCGTTCGGTCGACAGCCCTTGCGGTGCCAGGAACTGGATACCGTAGGCCTGGCCCAGGTAACCAAAGGCATCATGGGAGGTGACGATGCGACGGTTACCGGCTGGCAGCGCGCCGAACTTAGTCTTGGCTTCGGCCAGCAAACGGTAGATTTCTTTCAGGTAGGTCTGGCTGTTACGCAGATAGTCAGCCTTGTTGGCCGGGTCGGCCGCCACCAGTGCCTTGGTGATGTTGTTCACATAGATTTCGGCGTTGGCCAGGTTGTGCCAGGCGTGCGGGTCCGGGATGGTTTCGCCGTCTTCTTCCATGGTGTGGGAGATCACGCCCTTGCTGGCGGTGACCACCGTGGCTTTGGTTTCGGTGCTGGTGACCAGGCGGTCCAACCAGGGCTCGAAGCCCAGGCCGTTTTTGATGATGACCTTGGCCTTGAGCAGCGCCTTGGCATCGTCCGGCGTCGGCTCATAGGTGTGGGCGTCGGAGTCCGGGCCGACCATGTTGCTGATCTGGATGTGGTCGCCACCGATCTGGTGGGTGATGTCATCGAGAATACTGAAGCTGGTGACCACTTGGAGTTTGTCGGCGGCCTGGGCCATCGACAAGGGCAGCAGAAGACTGAACAGCACGAGTAAAGCGCGCATCGGGAAACACCTCATTGGGATGTAAGAGAGGGCGGGCGGCGCAGCAAGCCGTGCACCGGGCCGAAAACCACGGACAGCAGATACCCGCCGCCAGCCACCAGCACGATGGCCGGGCCGCTGGGCAGTGAGTAGTAGAACGACAGCAGCAAACCAAACCACACCGACAGGCATCCCAGCACCGCCGATACCGCAATCAACACCGGCAAGCGCCGGCTCCAGAAGCGTGAAGCAATCGCCGGCAACATCATCAACCCCACCACCATCAACGCGCCGATGGCCTGGAAGCCGATCACCAGGTTCAGCACCACCAGGGTCAGGAATAACCCGTGGGCGAGTGGGCCGAGGCGGCTGACGGTTTGCAGGAACAGCGGGTCAAGGGTGTCCAGCAGCAGCGGTTTGTAGATCAGCCCCATGGCGATCAGGCTGAAACCAGAGACCCAGAGCATGCCGGTGAGGGTGGTTTCATCCACCGCCAGGGCGGAGCCGAATAGCAGGTGCAAGAGGTCCAGGCGCTTGCCGGCGATGCCCAGGATCAGCACACCCGCGGCGAGCGAGATGGGGTAGATGGCCGCGAGGCTGGCGTCTTCGCGCAGGCCGGTGCGGCGGGTGATCCACGCCGACAATCCGGCCATGCTCAGCCCGGCGCCGAGGCCGCCGATGGTCAGTGCAGGCAGGCTGATGCCGGCGAACCAGAAGCCGAGTGCGGCGCCGGGCAGGATGCCGTGGGCAACGGCGTCACCGATCAGGCTCATGCGCCGCAGAATCAAAAACACGCCCAGCGGCGCGGTGCTGCACGCAAGCACCAGCCCGCCGATGAGGGCGCGGCGCATGAACACGAAATCTTGAAACGGCATCCACAAGTGGGCGGCGAAGTGCATCAGGCCACCTGCATGTGAGGTTGCGGGCGGATCAGTTCTTTACTGGGGCCGAACACGCAGCCAGAGCTTTTGATTTGCACTACTTGCTGAGTGTGGTGGCGCACGGAGGCAAGGTCATGACAAACGATCACCACCGTGCGGCCTTCATCGTGCCAGGCGTGCACATGGTTCCAGCACAGCGCCTGGCCTTCTTCGTCGAGGGCGGCGTGGGGCTCGTCGAGCAGCAATACTGGCGCTTCAGCCAGGCTCATGCGTGCCAGCAGCGCGCGCTGCAGTTCGCCGCCAGACAACGCCATCAACGGTCGATGCTCCAGGCCGCTGAGGCACCAGTCTTCCAGCACGGCTTGCAGACGCTGGCTGCGTTGTTCCGGGCTGAGTTTGGTACCCCAGAAACCGGCCGCGACCAACTCTTGCAGGCTGATCGGAAACTGCCGGTCCAGGTGTTGCTGCTGTGGCAGGAACGATAAGCCGCCACGACGTGGAACATCCACGCTGACGTTGCCCGCCAACGGCTTTTGCAGCCCAGCGATGACTTTGAGCAGGCTGCTCTTGCCCGTGCCGTTGGCGCCAACGATGCCGGTGAGGCTGCCTTTTTCCAGGCGCAGATCCAGCGCAGGAGTGAGTGGTTGCCCGGGGGCGCCCCAGCGCAAAGCGTTGCAGGTGATCATGCAGAGTCTCTCGTCCAGCGGCTTTCAGCCACGGCATCGTGCGCGTGCAGGCTTTCGGCGTGGATCACTTTCAGGTGGAAGGCTTTGACAGCATCCGAGCGTTTCAAGGCGAGGTTCAGGCGGCGGGCGGCGTCTTCGCAGAACATCAGGTTCTGCCCATTGGCCAAGGCGAAGGCTTGTTCGTCCGCCCGTTTTACAGCGGTTTGCACGGCGGTGCCGAGGGCGGCTTCGACGGTGTAGATCAGGTCTGTGAGCGGCAGCGTGTTCTGGCTGGCGTCCAGTTGGATCGACAGTTGGGCGCTGCTGCGCTGGCTGTGAGGCGTGGCCACGATGCCGTTGGCGCTGCCGAGCCAGGTCAATACGTCCTCGTGCTGCAGCGGCGTATTGCTGAAGTCCTGGAGAAATTGCTGCTGAATCAACTGCCTGGCGAGCGCAGCTGAGCAAGGGCAGGTGGAGGAATAAGTAACGTCAATTTTTAGTTCCACGTGGAACATCTGGTTTTCCAGACGTGCTTCGATGCACACCGGGTAGCCTTTCCAGCCGGCCAGCGGGCTGACCAGCGCCGGGCGTTTGAGCAACAAATCCGTGTGAATGCGCAAGTAGGCGTTCTTAGATAATCCTTCATGACTCTCTAGAAAGCGCTGCAGTACATTACGCAGAAGTGCAGGTGTAAGAAGCTGCTGGTCGAGCATTTCCAAAGCCAGGTACAGGCGCGACATATGAATGCCACGGGCCTCGCCATCGTCCAGGCTTACGCCAGCATCGGCGGTGGCAGCCAGGCGTTGGCCGTCGATGAGGATTGGCAGGGCGATGCCGCACATGCCCACCCAGTCGAGTGGCAAGGCTTGCCGTGAAGCCTGCGCGGCGATATCCGGCAGAGTCAGCGCATTCATGAGCAGGTCCATCGTTGGCAATAAAAAGACATGTTATATTATAACGATTAAGTCGACGATGATTTTTCTGCTCCAGTCTTTCTTCAGTCATGTCGAGCAGGGACGCTCCTTTATTTGCGGTGTTTTTCATGCACAGACGTCAGCTTCTCAATCTGCTGCTGGTCAGCCCTCTGTTCACCTTTCCATTGGGGGCGTTCGCCACACAGATTCGTAATGCGCGCTTGTGGCGCTCCGACGACAAACTGCGGCTGGTGTTCGACCTCAGCGGCCCGGTGCAATACAAGACCTTCTCACTGACGTCGCCGGAGCGCGTGATCATCGACCTGAGCGGCGCCGGGCTCAGTGGTGATTTTTCGCAGTTGGCGCTGAAGGACAGTGGGATTACTTCGATTCGTTCGGGGCATTTCGGCAAGAGCGATACGCGCATCGTGCTGGACCTGGCCTCGCCGATGCAGCTCAACAGCTTTTTATTGCCGCCACAGGATGGTCAAGGCCATCGCCTGGTACTCGACCTGACCAACGCCACCCACGCGCCGCGCCAGATTGCTGCGCAGCCGGCGCCGCTGGTGGCTCCAGTAGATAAAGCGCACCCCAAGCGCGACATCATCGTGGTGGTCGACCCTGGCCACGGCGGCAAAGACCCTGGCGCCATCGGCTCCAAGGGCCAGCGCGAAAAGGATGTGGTGCTGTCCATCGCCCAACTGCTGGCCAAACGCTTGAAGCGCGAGAAGGGCTTTGACGTGAAGCTGGTGCGCAACGACGACTTCTTCGTGCCGCTGCGCAAGCGCGTGGACATCGCCCGTCAGCACAAGGCCGATATGTTTATCTCGGTGCATGCCGACGCCGCGCCGCGCCTCACCGCCTCCGGGGCTTCGGTGTATGCGTTGTCCGAAGGCGGTGCCACCTCCGCCACCGCGCGCTTCATGGCGCAGCGCGAAAACGGCGCCGACCTGTTGGGCGCCACGACATTGCTCAACCTCAAGGACAAGGATCCGATGCTCGCCGGGGTAATTCTCGATATGTCGATGAACGCCACCATCGCCTCCAGCCTGCAACTGGGCAGCTCGGTGTTGGGCAGCCTGCAAAGCATCACCACGTTGCACCAGAAGCGCGTGGAGCAAGCCGGGTTTGCGGTGCTCAAATCACCTGACGTGCCGTCGATCCTGGTGGAAACCGGGTTTATCTCCAACACTCGGGACGCCCAGCGGCTGGTGACGGCGCGTCATCAACAAGCCGTGGCGGATGGCCTGTTCGACGGCCTGAAAAAATACTTCGAGAAGAACCCGCCGATGAACAGCTACATGGCTTGGGTTCAGGAACAGAAGAGCGGCCAGGTCTAACAGCCGGCTATACGGCTGCACGTGAACTTGGCGCTGGCGCCACCCGAACTGGAAAACCGGTTGATGGTGGTCCAGCCCACGCGGCGCGTGTAGCCGACCCACGCCTCACCATCGGACGCCAACCCGGTAAAGAACGTCAGCTGCCCATAGCGTCTACTGGTTTGTGCCCAATAGCGTTTGCCGATCACCTCAAAACCGCGCAAATACGTAGTGCTGCCAACCGTCGCCACGCTGTAGGCATTGCCCAGCGGGTCTACGCAGGCCAGCAAATTAGCGCTGCGCGTGCAGCTCGCCAACGGGCTCGGCGTTTGCGCGCAGGCAGATCCTGCCACGCCCAATAACAGGGCATACACCAGGTATTTCATAGTGCCTCTCGGGCAAGAAAGTGTTCCAGCATTGCGCCCTTCGTCGTGGCGAGCAAGCGGGGATTGGCTTATTTGTGTTGTTATACTATAACATTAAAAAACAGCCTGACCCGTGAACCGCTTCCCATGACTGAACAAGAGCTCCTGGCCCAACTGCCCGCCGATTACATGAATGACGCTCAGCAAGGCTTCTTCCGAGCGCTGCTGCTGACGCAGCGCTACGAACTGCAGGCGCGTATCGAGGCTGAATTTCTGGTGCTGCGCGAGCAGGAAACCAACAGCGACCTGGCCGATATCGGCAGCGCCGAAGAGCAGCGCCAGTGGCAGCTGCGCCTGCTGGAGCGTGAAAAAAAGCTCTTGGACAAGATCGACGATGCCCTCGAACTGCTGGCCCGCGGCGAATACGGCTGGTGTCGCGAAACCGGCGAGCCCATCGGCCTGCAACGCCTGCTGCTGCGCCCCACTGCCACCCTGTCTATCGAAGCCAAAGAACGTGAAGAGCTGCGCGAACGCCATAAACGGGCGATTTGACCGGCCAACCCTGATGAGGATTACCTGATGACTAATCGCCTTCCCGTTACCGTGCTGTCCGGCTTTCTCGGCGCTGGTAAAAGCACGCTGCTCAACTACGTTCTGCGCAACCGCGAAAACCTGCGGGTGGCGGTGATCGTCAACGACATGAGTGAAATCAATATCGACGGCAGTGAGGTTCAGCGCGACGTCACGCTGAATCGCTCCGAAGAAAAACTGGTGGAGATGAGCAACGGCTGCATCTGCTGCACCTTGCGTGAAGACTTGCTGGAAGAAGTCACAAAGCTCGCCAAGGAAGGGCGCTTCGATTACCTGTTGATCGAGTCCACCGGCATTTCCGAGCCGCTGCCCGTGGCCGAAACCTTCACGTTTCGTGATGAAAACGAGCAAAGCCTGGCCGACATCGCGCGCCTGGACACCATGGTCACCGTGGTCGACGGCATGAATTTCCTGCTCGATTACCAAGCTGCCGAAAGCCTTGCCTCCCGGGGTGAAACCCTGGGCGAAGACGACGAGCGCTCCATCACTGACTTGCTGATCGAGCAGATCGAATTCGCTGACGTGATCCTGATCAGCAAGATCGACCTGATCAGCAGCCGCGAACGCGAAGAGTTGATGGCCATCCTTGAGCGCCTCAATGCCCAGGCGGAAATCATCCCGATGGTGATGGGTGAAGTGCCGCTGAACAAGATCCTCAACACCGGCCGGTTCGACTTCGAACGCGCAGCGCAAGCGCCGGGCTGGTTGCAGGAGCTACGCGGTGAACATGTGCCGGAAACCGAAGAATATGGCATCGCCTCCACCGCTTACCGCGCGCGTCGCCCGTTTCATCCGCAGCGTTTCTTCGACTTTATCGATCGCCCGTGGGTGAACGGCAAACTGCTGCGCTCCAAGGGCTTTTTCTGGCTGGCGAGCAAGCATCAGGATGCCGGCAGTTGGTCCCAGGCCGGTGGCTTGATGCGCCATGGTTTTGCCGGGCGCTGGTGGCGTTTTGTGCCGAAAAGCCAGTGGCCGCAAGACGAAGAAAGCGTAGCGGCGATCATGGGCAACTGGCAATTGAGCACCGGCGACTGCCGTCAGGAACTGGTGTTTATCGGGCAAAACATCGACTTCGCGCAGATGCGCGCCGAGCTGGACGCGTGCTTGCTTAACGATGAAGAAATGGCCCAGGGCGTCGAAGGCTGGCGCCAGTTGGCCGACCCCTTTGGCCCTTGGTATGAGCAGGTAGCCTGATGCTGGCCCCGGTAATTCCCTTACGCCCGGTGATCCGGCAGACCCGGGGTGAAACGCCGCTGGCGCTGTCGGACATCCTCGAAAACGACGTCAACCTGGCGCTGTGGCAGCGCCAGTTGCCCCTGCATATCGCCGAATTTGGTGCCTTGCTGGTGGCGCTCAATGAGCCGTTGGCGGATTCCTTGGTGATTGATCTCGACAATGAGGAGGCTGTGCCGAATTTGCAGGGTCTGGCCTCCAGTTGCCGTGATCTTGAGGGTTACGAAGGCTTTATCGCCGATGTGTCCTGGCTGGTCAGCGCGTTTGCTTGCCTGCTCGGTGCCAAGAGGATTGGCGTGCGTTTGCGGCTGTTGGACAAGGCCATGTGCCCGCGTTTTCACGTCGACCATGTGCCAGTTCGACTGATCACCACCTACGCCGGCATCGGCAGTCAGTGGCTGCGCGAAGGCGTGATGGACCGGCGTAAGCTCAGCCAGCCCGACGCGGAACCCACCGAGCGCATCGAGCAGGTCCACTGCGGCGAAGTGGCCTTGCTCAAGGGCACAAAATGGCACGGCAACGAGAACCATGGCTTGATCCATCGCTCACCCGCGCTCAAGGCCGACGAGCGCCGGTTGATCCTGACGCTGGATTGGCTCGCATAACCGCGTAGGATCAAGCGCTCTACCCGGCCTGAATGAAGCCCCATGCTGCAGAACATTCCCACCCACGTGATTGCCGGGCCTTTGGGCGCCGGCAAGACCAGCCTGATCAAACACCTGCTGGCCCAACGCCCGGCCAACGAGCGTTGGGCCGTGTTGATCAATGAGTTCGGGCAAATCGGCCTGGACGCTGCCTTGCTTACACAGGACGACGACGGCATTGCGCTGGGCGAAGTCGCCGGTGGCTGTTTGTGCTGTGTGAATGGTGCACCGTTCCAGATAGGGCTTGGCCGCCTGCTGCGTAAGGCGAAGCCGGATCGGCTGTTTATCGAGCCTTCGGGCTTGGGTCATCCGGCGCAGTTGCTCAAGCAGTTGCGCGAGGCGCCATGGCAGGGCGTGCTCGCGGTTCAGCCCTGTGTGTTGGTATTGGATGCCCAAGCGTTGGCGGCGGGCAAAGCATTGCCGCAAGCACAGCAGGAAGCGCTGGCCAGTGCCGGTTTGCTGGTACTGAACAAAGATGAAGCGGTGGATGCCTCACAGCGCCAGGCCATAGAACAGCAACTCCCTGCTGGCCCGATTTACTGGACCCGCCAGGCGCAATTGCCGCTGACGCAATTGCCCGGCCTGAATGCACAGGCTGGCGCAGCTGTGGATAACTTCGAGGTGCCCAAAGGCCTGGCACAGATGCCGGCGATCTGGACGGATCCTGCGTTGCCCATTTGCTTGAGCCAGGCCCAGGAAGGTGGCTGGAGTATCGGTTGGCGCTGGCATCCGAGCCAGTCGTTCGACATTGCGCACCTGCACAGCTGGCTGTCAGGCCTTGAATGGCGCCGTGCCAAGCTGGTTATCCACAGCGGCGTTACCTGGGTGTCGGCTAACGCTGTGGATAATGGTCCGCTCACCTGGCAACCCAGCGAATGGCGCCGCGATTCACGTATCGAATTGATTTTCAGCCAGCCACAGGACGTGGCTGGGCTACAGAGCGCGCTGGCCGCGTGCCGTCAGTGACGGGTCTTGCTGGCGTGGTCCTGGCGCCATTGGCTCAGCTCGATGACTTCGGCGCTGGGCTGCGGTGTCTTGATCTCGAACGGGTAGGGCGCCAATTCGATCTGCGCGCTGTGGGCGCCAAACTGAGTGATAGTCCCGGGATGACGGGCTTCCCCGGTCACAGTGAACTCAAAGTTGTAAATGCGTGCCAGACGCCGTCGACCATTGGCATCTTTCACAAAACCGATGCGTTTTAACGCCACTGCGCCGTCGAGCAGTTCGATATCCAGTTTGGCGCAATGCTGCTTGACCCGCTCCAGCGCCCGTTCGCGCAGGCCGTGGTTGTGCCACACCCAGGCGGCACCGGTCGCCAACAGCATCAACACGAAGATATTTCCCAGGGTCAGCATGCGATGAACTCCAACAAAGTGAGAGCAGCTTAACTGTGTCTCTGGTCTGTCGTACAGGCTGGGTTTAGTCGCATACTGCGCGGCCAGAATTCAAACGGCTTTACGGAAATCTCCCGCATGAAACGCACACCTCATCTGCTTGCGATCCAGTCTCATGTGGTCTTTGGCCACGCCGGAAACAGCGCCGCCGTGTTCCCCATGCAGCGGGTCGGGGTGAACGTCTGGCCGCTGAACACGGTGCAGTTCTCCAATCACACTCAGTATGGCCAGTGGGCGGGCGAAGTGCTGGCGCCGCAGCAAATTCCGGCGTTGGTAGAAGGCATTGCCGCGATTGGCGAGTTGGGCAACTGCGATGCGGTACTGTCCGGCTACTTGGGCAGTGCCGACCAGGGCCGAGCGATTCTTACCGGCGTGGCCCGTATCAAGGCCATCAACCCCAAGGCCCTGTACCTGTGCGACCCAGTCATGGGCCATCCGGAAAAAGGCTGCATCGTGCCCCAGGAAGTCAGCGATTTCCTGCTGGATGAGGCGGCGGCCATGGCGGATTTCCTGTGCCCCAACCAACTGGAGCTGGACAGCTTTGCCGGGCGCAAGCCGCAATCGCTGTTCGATTGCCTGGCCATGGCCAAGGCACTGCTGGCCCGTGGGCCGAAGGCGGTGTTGGTCAAGCACCTGGATTACCCGGGCAAGCTACCGGAGGGTTTCGAGATGCTGCTGGTTACCGCTGAAGGCAGCTGGCACTTGCGCCGGCCGTTGCTGGCGTTCCCGCGTCAGCCGGTGGGCGTGGGCGACCTGACGTCGGGGTTATTCCTGGCGCGTGTGCTGTTGGGTGACAGCCTGTTGGCGGCCTTCGAATTCACCGCCGCAGCGGTGCATGAAGTGCTGCTGGAAACCCAGGCCTGCGCCAGTTACGAGCTGGAGCTGGTACGGGCTCAGGATCGTATCGCGCATCCTCGCGTACGCTTTGAGGCAACACCCATCGGCCTGTAAGCACACAAAACCCAATGTGGGAGCTGGCTTGCCTGCGATAGCGGTGTGTCAGGCGACAAAGATGTCGACTGTCAGGCCCTCATCGCAGGCAAGCCAGCTCCCACATTCGATTGGGTTTACAGCTCGAAATTTACGGCCCGTCTGCCTTGATTTCCCGATAACGCTTCTCCAGCTCCTGACGAATCTGCCGACGCTGTTGCGCCTGCACAAAGCGGCGCTTGTCTTCGCTGTTCTGTGGCTGCAGGGGCGGTACGGCGGCGGGTTTGCGCTGGTCGTCCACGGCCACCATGGTGAAGAAGCAGCTGTTGGTATGGCGCACCGAGCGCTCGCGGATGTTTTCGGTCACCACCTTGATGCCCACTTCCATCGATGTGTTGCCGGTGTAGTTGACCGAGGCCAGGAAGGTCACCAGCTCGCCGACATGGATCGGCTCGCGAAAAATCACCTGGTCGACCGACAGCGTGACCACATAACGGCCCGCGTAACGGCTCGCGCAGGCGTAGGCCACTTCGTCGAGGTATTTGAGCAGGGTGCCGCCGTGCACATTGCCTGAGAAGTTGGCCATGTCAGGGGTCATCAATACCGTCATCGACAGCTGGGCGTTTCCGGGTTCCATAGCACACTCACGGGTTGTAGGCATTGGTTGGGGGACACCTCTACGGGTGCTGGAATCTTTACAGCGCTCTCCCTAACGGGACGCCAGTGGGCGGCTTGCCGTCACGCGAACGCCGATCTGTTTCCATATATTGCACCGGCTTTCTGCCGGAAGTCGTGGTGTTAACCTTCAAAAGCCCATCCCAGGGCATTTCTTACGATCAAGGCAGACTTTTCCTTCCGCGCTTAGCGACTGTTCAAGGGCGCGTGTGGAAGTGGGAAAAGCGCCAGTAGCCCTCAAGGAGCCCCTCGCCATGCACGCCATCAGCTTTATCCAGGACTTGGCCGTGATCATGCTGGTGGCAGGGGTTGTCACCATCCTGTTCCACCGCCTCAAGCAGCCGGTGGTGCTGGGGTACATCGTCGCGGGGTTCATCATTGGCCCTCACACGCCACCGTTCGGCCTGATCCACGACGAAGACACCATCAAGACCCTGGCTGAGCTGGGGGTGATCTTCCTGATGTTCTGCCTGGGCCTGGAGTTCAGCCTGCGCAAGTTGTTCAAGGTCGGCGCCACGGCGTTTATCGCGGCCTTCCTGGAAATCATCCTGATGATCTGGATCGGCTACGAGATCGGCCGCTGGTTTGACTGGAACACCATGGATTCGCTGTTCTTGGGCGCGATCCTGGCGATTTCCTCGACCACCATCATCGTTAAGGCGCTGAATGACCTGAAGATGAAGAACCAGCGCTTTGCCCAGCTGATTTTTGGCGTGCTGATCGTCGAGGACATCCTGGGCATCGGCATCATCGCCTTGCTGTCGAGCATTGCCGTCAGCGGCACGGTGAGTTCCGGTGAGGTGTTCTCCACGGTCGGCAAGCTGTCGCTGTTCATGATCGTGGCGTTGGTCATCGGCATTTTGCTGGTGCCGCGCCTGTTGGCCTATGTGGCCAAGTTTGAAAGTAACGAGATGCTGCTGATCACCGTGTTGGGCCTGTGTTTCGGCTTTTGCCTGCTGGTGGTCAAGCTCGAATACAGCATGGTGCTGGGCGCGTTCCTGATCGGCGCGATCATGGCAGAATCTCGCCAGTTGATTAAAATTGAACGCCTGATAGAGCCGGTTCGCGACATGTTCAGCGCGATCTTCTTTGTCGCCATCGGCTTGATGATCGACCCGCAGATCCTGCTGCAGTACGCCTGGCCAATCGCGGTGATTACCGTGGCAGTAGTGCTGGGCAAGATGCTGTCATGCGGCCTGGGGGCGTTTATTGCCGGCAATGATGGCCGTACCTCACTGCGTGTGGGTATGGGGCTGTCACAGATTGGCGAGTTTTCCTTCATCATCGCCGCGCTGGGGATGACCTTGCAGGTGACCAGTGACTTCCTCTATCCGGTGGCGGTGGCGGTTTCGGCGATCACCACGCTGCTCACGCCGTACCTGATTCGCGGCGCTGACCCATTGTCGTTAAAGATTGCCGCGGTAATGCCCAAGCGCATGAGCCGGGTGTTCGGCCTGTATGGCGAATGGTTGCGCAGTATTCAGCCTCAAGGTGAGGGCGCGATGCTGGCGTCGATGATTCGCAAGATCATCCTGCAAGTGGGCGTGAACCTGGCATTGGTGATCGCGATCTTCTTTGCCGGCAGCTTCTTCGCGGCGCGCATTGGCGGGTACCTGGAAGGCTGGATCAGTGATCCGAGCTGGCAGAAGGCATTGATCTGGGGTGGGGCGTTGCTGCTGTCGCTGCCGTTTCTGATTGCGGCGTACCGCAAGCTCAAGGCGCTGTCGATGTTGCTGGCGGAGATGAGTGTGAAACCGGAGATGGCCGGGCGGCATACCCAGCGTGTGCGACGGGTGATCGCGGAGGTGATCCCGATCCTGTCGCTGTTGGTGATCTTCCTGCTATTGGCAGCCTTGTCGGCGAGTATTTTGCCGACCAACAAGTTGCTGGTGCTGATTGCCGTGGTCACGGCGGCGGTGGCGGCGGTGCTCTGGCGGTGGTTCATCCGCGTGCATACGCGGATGCAGGTCGCCTTGCTGGAGACCCTGGATAACCACAAAGATACGCCAGAGCACTGATGTCATTGTGGCGAGGGAGCTTGCTCCCGCTGGGGTGCGCAGCAGCCCTAAAACAGTCACCTCGCCACACCTGGAAAAACGCGTTGCCCTGGTTGGGGCTGCTTCGCAGCCCAGCGGGAGCAAGCTCCCTCGCCACAAAAAGCGTCAGCTTTCCAGCCAGACGTCCCGCGCCCAGTGCCACACCGATTCCCAGGTTTCTTCGGTGACCAGTTCTTCTTCGCCGGACCACAGCACCACGGTGCCGTCCTCTTCGACGCAGTAGTAGTCATCGCCGTCCTGGCAGATCGGGATCATGCTGCGGTCAACACCGGCGTCCCAGGCGTTGGCGGCAACGTCCGGCAGGTAGGTGTGGGACTGCGGGTCGGTGACGGTCACCGGTTCCAGGCTGCCGTACACCACGTCGCTGACGGTCAGCAGGAATTCACGGAATACAAACGGGATGTCGATGAACAGTTGTTCTTCGATTTCCACAATCTGGTCTTCGTCAGGCAGCTCCAGAGGAACCGGGACCGGTTCGTTGGCTTCACGCAATTGTTCGATGATTTCTTCCACGGCCGGGATCCTCTTGCTAGTTGGCGCGGTTAATAGGGCGTTTTATACAGTAGCTCGCTATAAGTGCAACCGCGAAATAGAAAACCCCGGAACATGTCCGGGGTTTTTATTACCAAGTGCTCAAGCGTAGGGTTATCAGCCGTTCTGGCGGATACCTGCGACCAGCCAAGGCTGGTTCTCGCCTTGCGGGCGTTCCATGTTCCAGCTTTCGCTGAACACTTCGCCCTGGTCGAAACGCGAGGTCTTCGACACACCGCTGAAGGTCAGGGTGGCGATGGTCTTGTCGGCGCGATCATCCACACCGTCCAGCTGTACGCGCAGGTCGTCGATGTAAGTCGACTGGAACGCATCACCGATTTCGGCGCGTTCGCGCTTGAGGAACTCCAGCAGTTGCGGGGTCACGAACTCGGCGATCTTGTCCATTTCGTTGGCGTCCCAGTGCTGCTGCAGGGACTGGAAGTGGCTGCGGGCCGCTTCGACGAAACGTTCTTCGTTGAACCAGGCCGGTGCATTGATCACCGGGCGGGCGGCGGCAGGTGCTGCCGAACCACCGAAGATCGAACCCATGGCTGGTTTTTGCTCGAACACTTCACGCTGCATCGGCGCGCCGGCTGGCGCCAGGTGCTCCTGCTGCTTGCGTCGACGGGCGGCGATAAAGCGGAAGATCACAAACGCGATGACCGCCAGGATCAGGATGTCGAAGATCTGCATGCCCTGGAAGCCGCCGCCCATGAACATGGAAGCGAGCAGGCCACCGGCGGCGATACCGGCCAGAGGGCCTAACCAGCGCGAAGCACCGCCGGCCTTGGCAGCAGCGCCAGCGGCACCGGCTGCACCAGCGGTCGCAGCTGCGCCGCCCATGCCACCGGCGGAAGGAGCCATTTGGCTGGTCTGGTGAGTCGGAGCCGAGCCCATGCTTTTGCCGCCACCGAAGCGCTTGGCGTTGGCGTCGAGGCTCATCGTCAGGCCGATGCACAACGCCATGGCGATGCTAAGAAAACGTTTCATAAAGGGAATTCCCATTTGTGGATTGCACGCGCGCCATGTTGCACAGGTGTCGTGACAGTGGCTAGCGACATAATGTTTCGGGCTTTTGCGTAAGACCGATTCAGAATGGCCCGTAGGACTTATCTCAGATATTGGCCCGCGCTTGGTAAAAACAAGGGCGGGCCATCAACCTTCATGTAACGCGAAGTTTCATCATATTGGCTTATGTGGTGAGGGAGCTTGCTCCCGCTGGGCTGCGAAGCAGCCCCTGACTGGCAAACGCAGCCTGATAGATTGGCACGGCGCAAAATCGGAGCGCTTCGTGTTCCAGCGGGAGCAAGCTCCCTCGCCACAAGCGATTGTCAGATGGCTTCGAGCTTTGCATAGCCCATCATCAGCCACTTGCTGCCTTCGGCGAAGTTCACCTGTACCCGCGCCTGGGCGCCGGCACCCTCGAAGTTAAGGATCACACCCTCACCGAAGATCGCATGTTTGACCTGCTGGCCAAGGCTGAAGGGTGTTTCCGGAATCTCGGAACCGGCGAACATGCTGCTGGAGTTCTGCTGCTGGCCGCCGCCGAACGGTCGGCTGACGCTGTTGGACAAGCGCACTTCCTGGATCAGCCCCTTCGGCACTTCACGTACGAAGCGCGACACCTTGTTGTAGGTCTCGCTGCCGTACAGGCGTCGGGTCTCGGCGTAGGTCATCACCAGGTTCTGCATGGCGCGGGTGATGCCCACGTAGGCCAGGCGGCGTTCTTCCTCAAGGCGGCCGGGCTCTTCCAGGCTCATCTTGTGTGGGAACAGGCCTTCTTCCATGCCTACCAGGAACACATACGGAAATTCCAGGCCCTTGGCGCTGTGCAAGGTCATCAGCTGGATGCTGTCTTCATGCTCATCGGCCTGGGTATCACCGGCTTCCAGCGACGCATGGCCGAGGAAGGCGGCGAGCGGCGTCAGCTCTTCGTCTTCCTCGGTGTTTTCGAATGCGCGGGCCGCGCTGACCAGCTCCTCAAGGTTTTCTACCCGGGCCTGGCCTTTTTCGCCTTTTTCCGCTTCGTGATAGGCGATCAGGCCGGACTGCTCGATCACGGTCTGGGTCATCAAGTGCAGCGGCATTTCCGCGCATTTGGCCGCCAGGTTCTCGATCAGCTCGACAAACACGCCCAATGCCCCGGCGGCGCGGCCGGTCAGGCCCTTGTTGGCGATCAGCAAGCGCATGGATTCCCACATCGACACATCGGCGTGGCGGGCGTGGTCGCGAATCGCTTCAACGGTTTTCTCACCGATGCCACGCGCCGGGATGTTGATCACCCGCTCCAGCGCCGCATCGTTGCCACGGCCTTCCAGCAAGCGCAGGTAGGCCATGGCGTTCTTGATTTCGGCCCGTTCAAAGAAACGCTGGCCACCATAGATGCGGTACGGAATGCGCTCGCGCAGCAAGGCTTCTTCAAGTACCCGCGATTGGGCGTTGGAGCGGTACAAAATCGCGATATCGCTGCGCGCCAGGCCGGTTTTCAGCGCGCTTTCGATGGTTTCCACCACGTAGCGCGCTTCGTCGTGTTCATTGAACGCGGCGTACAGGTTGATCGCTTCGCCTTCGCCGCCGTCGGTCCACAACTCTTTGCCCATGCGCCCGGTGTTGTTGGCGATCAAGGCGTTGGCGGCCTTGAGGATGCCAGCGGTGGAGCGGTAATTCTGTTCCAGGCGGATGGTGATCGCGTCCGGGAAGTCGTCGGAATACTGGTAGATGTTCTCGATTTTTGCGCCGCGCCAGCCGTAGATCGACTGGTCGTCGTCGCCCACCACCATCAGGCTGTCGCCGCCCTTGGCCAGCAGGCGCAACCAGGCGTACTGCACGGCGTTGGTGTCCTGGAACTCGTCCACCAGAATGTGTCGGAAGCGTTTCTGGTAATGGGCCAGCAAGCCTGGGTTGTCGCGCCACAGGTCGAGGGCGCGCAGCAGCAGCTCGGAGAAGTCGATCACACCGGCGCGCACGCAGGCGGCCTCGTAGGCTTCATAAATGCTGCGCATGGTGGCCAGGAACAAATCGCCGCTGGCCTGGATATGTTGCGGGCGCAGGCCTTCGTCTTTCTGACCGTTGATAAACCATTGCGCCTGGCGCGCCGGCCAGCGTTGCTCGTCCAGGCCCAGCTCGCGGATCACCCGCTTGACCAGGCGTTGCTGGTCGTCGCTGTCGAGAATCTGAAAGGTCTGGCTCAACCCGGCTTCCTGCCAGTGCGCCCGCAACAGGCGGTGCGCCAAGCCGTGGAACGTGCCCACCCACATGCCGGCCGGGCTGATGCCCATCAACTGCTCGATGCGGTGGCGCATCTCGGCAGCGGCCTTGTTGGTGAAGGTCACCGACAGGATGGAATGCGGGGACGCGTTTTCGACCTGGATCAACCAGGCGATACGGTGCACCAGCACTCGGGTTTTACCGGAGCCAGCACCGGCCAGGACCAACTGACGGCCAACGGGGGCTGCAACAGCCTGGCGTTGGGCATCGTTGAGGGAGTTCAGCAAAAGGGAGAGATCATCGCGCATCGGCGCATTCTAGGGTGCTGCGGGGAGTCGGGCAAATCCCAATGCTGGGTGGTCGATACAAAACATTCCGGGCGATCCTGGCCGCGCAAACATTCTGCTGGCGGTGATGACCGGTTGGTCATGGCCCACAGCCCGCGCAGGGTCTAGCTCAAGCGCTTTGACCGCGAAGTTTGCGGGTAAAAACCGTGGGGTTTTTATGACTTGGAGCAGTTTGGCCCAAGCGTTTGCTTGTGTATGCTCCGTCCACGTTTCGGGCTCACCATTATAAGAACACTGCCTATGACCCTCAGTCCCGACCTGTTTGGCCCCTCGGTGGCGCCCGCGCAGGTCATTCGTAAACATTACGCAACCGAGATAGCGGTCGAACGCACTCGCCTGTTGTATCAAGGCTCATTGCTGCCGACGTTACTGATGCTGGTCAACGGCCTGGTCTGCGCCTGGTTGCTGTGGAACCCCAAGCAATACCTGTTGGACAGCATCTGGCTGGTCTGGCTGCTCGCCCTGGTAGCCCTGCGCGTCATCCAGGTGGCGGCCTTTGATTCGGCGATGCCCAGTCGCCAGGCCCAGCCGATCTGGCGGCGCATGTTCATGCTCGGCTCGGCGGTCAGCGGGCTGACCCTGGCCACCGCCGCCATTGCCCTGGTGCCGGCCAATAGCTTTATGCAGCAGGCCTGGGTATTCGGCCTGATTGGCGCCGCGACGTTGTCAGCCAGCGTGGCCTATGCCGTGAGCTTGCCGGCGTTCCTGTCCTTTGCGGTGCCGTGCCTCGTGCCGCCCATCGTCTATCTGTTTTGGAACGGCGCCTCGCAGCAGCAAGGCTGGGGCGTGCTCGGCCTGATCCTGCTGGCGTCCCTGAGCCTGGTGGCGTGGCAGGTCAACCGCCTGATCCAGCGCGGTTTGTTGCGGCGCTTCCAGAACCAGGCGCTGATCGAGCATCTTCAGCAAGCGCAGCAACGCAGCGAGCAGTTGAATCAGGAACTGGTGCGCGAAGTCGGCCAACGTCGCCAGGCCGAACAGGAATTACGCGACGCGCAGATCGGCCTGCAAGACCGCGTGACGCAACGCAGCCAGGAGCTGGACGCCGCCAGCCTGGCCCTGAATAAAAGCGAAGCGCGCCTGGCCATGGCCCTGCAAGCCAGTGAGTTGGGCCTGTGGGACTGGAACCTGCAAACCGACGAGGTGCATCACACCCAGCTCAAAGAGTTGTTTGGCCTGGAGCCGGAGTACGTCACGGCGATGCTCAGCCACCTCAAGCCGCGCCTGCACCCCGAAGACCTGCCGCTGCTCAAGCGTGCGTTGGTGGAGCACCTCAAAGGGCGCAGCGACGATTACCAGGTGGAATACCGCGTGCGCCATGGCGACGGCCATTGGGTGTGGATCGAAGACCGTGGCCGCGCCGTGGAGCGCACGCCCGGCGGCCGCGTCACGCGCATGCTCGGCACGCGCCGCGACATCAGCGCCGACAAGGCACTGGAGGAGCAGCAACGCCTGGCCTCGACGGTGTTCGAAGCGGCCAGCGAAGGCATCGTGATTCTTGACCCTGAGTACGTGCTGATCGCCGTCAACCAGGCCTTCAGTCGCGTCACCGGCTTTGAAATCGACGACATGATCGGCCGCAATGTCGTCGAACTGCCCAGCAGCCGTGACGCCCGCCGTCACTTCCCGGTGATCCGCCAGGCACTGCTCAGCCATGGCACCTGGCAGGGCGAGTTGGTGGAAACGCGCAAGAACGGCGAGCTGTACCCGCAGTGGCTGCAATTGAATGTGGTGCGCGATGCTCGGGGAAAAGTCAGCCATATTGTGGGCTTCTTCGCCGATTTGTCCGCGCGGCGTGAATCCGAGGAGCGCATGCGCTACCTCACTCACTACGACGAGCTGACGGGCCTGGCCAACCGTTCGCTGTTTCGCGAACGCCTGCGTGAGGCCCATGCGCGGGTGCGTCAGGGCGGGCGCAGCCTGGCGCTGCTGCATATCAACCTGGACCGCTTCAAGCTGCTCAACGACAGCCTCGGCCATGAAGTCGCCGACCAGCTGTTGCAGAAAATGGCCCGCCGTCTGATCAATGCCTTGCCTGAAGCTGACACCATCGCACGCCTGTCCGGTGATGAGTTTGCCGTGCTGTTCGATGCCTACGGCAGCCTGTCGAGCCTGGCACGGGTGGCCACGCGGCTGCTCGCCAAATTGCGGGTGCCGGTGACGGTGGAGGGGCATGAGCTGGTGGTCAGTGCCTCCATGGGCGTCAGCTTGCTGCCGGATAATGCGCGGGAAATTTCTGCGCTGGTCAGCCAATCCAACATGGCCATGCAGCACGCCAAGCATTTGGGCGGCAATAATTTCCAGTTCTACACCGACAGCCTGCAAGCCAGCACGCTGGAGCGTTTGCAGCTGGAAAACCACCTGCGCAAGGCCATCGACGAGCGCCAGCTCACGGTGTTCTACCAACCGAAACTGTGCCTGGCCACTGGCAAATTGAACGCCGCTGAGGCGCTGGTGCGCTGGGAGCACCCGCAGTGGGGCATGGTGCCGCCGGGGGACTTTATCGGCTTGGCCGAGGAAACCGGTCTGATCGTGCCGCTGGGCGAATTCGTGCTGCGTCAGGCGTGCTGGCAGGCGTGCGAATGGCAGCGCCAGGGGCTGGCGCCGATCCGCGTGTCGGTGAACCTTTCCGTGCATCAGCTGCGCCAGGGCAAGTTGGTCAGCCTGGTGCGCCAGGTGCTGGAAGAAACCGGCCTGGACCCGCAATACCTGGAGCTGGAGCTGACCGAAAGCCAGCTACTCGACAGCGTTGAGCACATCATTGCGACCTTCCAGCAACTGCGCGATCTGGGCGTGAAGTTGGCCATCGATGACTTCGGCACCGGGTATTCGTCCCTCAGTTACCTCAAGCGCATCCCGGTGGATTACGTGAAGATCGACCAGACGTTTATCCGTGGGCTTGGCCAGGGCCGGGAAGATGCGGCCATCACTCGCGCAATCATCGCCATGGCCCACGGGCTGGCGCTCAAGGTGGTGGCCGAAGGTGTGGAAGACCAGCAGCAGCTGGATTTCCTGCGCGGCGAACGCTGCGATGAAGTACAGGGTTACCTGATCAGTCGGCCGATGGCCGCTGAAGGGCTGGCAGATTTATTGCGAAAAAATGCAGACTTTCCTTAAAGACCGTCACACCACCCGTGTGGCTACAAGGCGCCTACCCGCTGATTCAAAGGGCATCAGGGCGATTTAGTGATGCATCGGGCGGGCAAAACGGTAATTCTTGTAGTATAACTACAAGCTTGCTACATCCCTGGCGTCTGCCAATAACAAGAGTCCTGCCCTTTGAACCTGTTGCAACATATCGCCCAGTCGCGCCACCTGTTACGCAAATCGGAACTCAAGGTTGCCGATCACGTGCTGCTTGACCCTGCGGCTGTGATGCACAGTTCCATGGCCGACCTGGCCCACAGCGTGGGCATCAGTGAGCCGACCATCGTGCGCTTTTGCCGTGCCATCGGTTGTTCCGGGTTCCAGGATTTGAAACTCAAGCTGGCGCAAAGCCTGGCGGCCGGTGCGAGCTTCGGGCAGTTTGCTATCCATGAAGACGACTCCGTCGCCGACTACAGCCTGAAAATCTTCGACACCACCTTGCACACGCTGATGGAAGTGCGCGAGAAGCTCGATCCGGTGGAGTTGCAAAAGGCCGTGACCGCCATGTCCCAGGCCCAGCGCGTAGAGTTTTATGGTTTTGGTGCTTCGGGTGCCGTCGCCGCTGATGCCCAGCACAAATTCTTCCGCCTGCTGCTCACCGCCGCGGCCTACAGCGACCCGCACATGCAGGCGATGTCGGCGGTGACCTTGAAACCGACCGACGTGGCCATCTGCATTTCCCAGTCCGGGCGCTCCAAAGACCTGCTGATCACCGCCAACCTGGTGCGTGAAAGCGGCGCTTCGTTGATCACCCTGTGCCCGAGCCAGACGCCGTTGGCAGAGCTGTCCACGGTCAACCTGGCGATCGACGTGCACGAAGACACTGAAATCTACACGCCGCTGACCTCGCGTATTGCGCATCTGGTGGTGATCGACGTGTTGGCGATGGGCGTGGCCATGGCGCGCGGGCCGAGCCTGGTCAACCACCTCAAGAGCGTGAAGCGCAGCTTGCGCAGCCTGCGGTTGTCACCCAAGTCCGTCAAAGCCCTCGACGACTGATTCGAGGTCGCCCTCGGTCAAATGTGGGAGCTGGCTTGCCTGCGATGGCTGTGTATCAGTCGCCGGATATGTCGGCTGACCCACCGCTATCGCAGGCAAGCCAGCTCCCACCTTACGTTTTGCGCTTATTTCAGAAGATTCATCGTCCTGTAACCCTCGCGCCGCCAAACCGTCATCGCCCAAGGCCATCCTGTACTCCCCGTACTCGCATTGGGAGACTCGAAATGGCCCGGCACTACGAAGACAGCAGCACCGTCAAAACCCGTCGTCAGCAAGAAGACCAGCGCCGCATGGCGTTCCGTCGCGCAATCGAAGACCGCTGCGAGGAGCGCCAGTTGCTCCAGAGCATCAGTGACTACCCGGAACTCCACTGGCAGGCACCCGCGGCTGCCCAGCGAAACGCTCAGCCAGCGCGCTGATCTGTACGCGTTCGCTGCGGATAAAGCCCAGGAACGCATGGGCCACCGGTGACAGGCGCTTGGCCTTGGCTTGCACCAGGCACCAACTGCGGTACAGCGGCAGTTCTTCTACCGGCAGCTCCTTGAGCCCGCCGGTGGCCAGCTCCAGGTTGACTGCGTGGCGCGTCAGCAACGCCACGCCCAACCCTGCATTCACGCACTCGCGCTGCGCCTCGGCCGAGGCCACTTCCACTGTTTGGGTGAAGTGCACGCGTTTTTCCTTGAAGTACTCCTCGCAGGCCAGTCGCGTGCCGGAACCTGGTTCGCGGATGAGCAGCGTGTAGGGTTCCAGGTCTTGAAGGCGCAGCGGTCCTTGCAGGCTTAACGGGTGATCGAGCGGCGCCACGGCGACAATCGGGTTGTTAAGAAACGGCAGGAATTCCAGGCCCATGTCCTGGGGCACCATGGACATGATCACCAGGTCGTCGCGGTTGTCCGACAGCCTGCGAATCACCTGGGCGCGGTTGACCACCGTGAGGTGCAACTGCACCTCCGGGTGCTGGCGTTTAAAGGCCGCGAACAGGTGCGGCACGAAGTACTTGGCGCTGGATTCCACCGCCAGTTTCAGTTGGCCTTGCAGCGAGCCCTGCATGTCCGACAGCTGCATATCGAGGTTTTCCAGGCGCCCGAAAATATCCCGGCTGGCGCGCTGCAAGGCCTCGGCGGCTTCAGTCATGTAGAGCTTTTTGCCGACGTAATCGAACAGCGGCTGGCCGATCAGCTCTTCAAGCTGGCGAATTTGCAGGCTGACGGCGGGTTGCGTGAGAGACATTTCCTCGGCCGCGCGGCTGTAGGAGCGCAAATCACACACTTCATTGAAGATCTGCAATTGACGCAATGTCATACGCATCAATGACTTACGCATTATTTAAATCCTCTCGCCCAAGGCCGTCCGGCCAACTATAAGTCTTTACTTATACACAGCCCAATAATTATTGATTTTTGTTAATCCTCCGTTGCGCCTAGTGTGTGTCTCGCGACTGTCATGAAACATTTGGTCACGCGCCGACCCGGATCCAACGGGTCGTAGAACGCAGCAATCGGCTCAAGGGAATTTCCAAGTGATAAAAAAGATCCTGATCGCCAACCGTGGTGAAATTGCCGTACGAATCGTGCGTGCCTGCGCCGAGATGGGCATTCGCTCGGTCGCGGTTTACTCGGACGCCGACCGCCACGCGTTGCACGTTAAACGTGCCGACGAAGCTCACAGCATTGGTGCCGAGCCGCTGGCCGGTTACCTGAACCCGCGTAAGCTGGTGAACCTGGCCGTGGAAACCGGTTGTGACGCCTTGCACCCAGGCTACGGGTTCCTGTCGGAAAACGCCGAGCTGGCAGACATTTGCGCCGAACGCGGGATCAAGTTCATCGGCCCGTCGGCCGAAGTGATCCGCCGCATGGGCGACAAGACCGAAGCGCGCCGCAGCATGATCAAGGCCGGTGTGCCGGTCACGCCAGGTACCGAAGGCAACGTGGCTGATATCGCCGAAGCCCTCACCGAAGGCGACCGCATTGGTTACCCGGTGATGCTCAAGGCCACCTCCGGTGGTGGCGGTCGCGGCATCCGTCGCTGCAACAGTCGTGAAGAACTTGAACAAGCCTTCCCACGCGTGATCTCCGAAGCCACCAAGGCCTTCGGTTCGGCGGAAGTGTTCCTGGAAAAATGCATCGTCAATCCCAAGCATATCGAGGCGCAGATTCTCGGTGACAGCTTTGGCAACGTGGTGCATCTGTTCGAGCGCGATTGCTCGATCCAGCGTCGCAACCAGAAGCTCATTGAAATCGCCCCAAGCCCGCAACTGACGCCTGAACAGCGCGCTTATATCGGCGACCTGTCGGTACGCGCGGCCAAGGCCGTGGGTTACGAGAACGCCGGCACCGTGGAGTTCCTGCTCGCCGAGGGCGAGGTGTACTTCATGGAAATGAACACCCGCGTGCAGGTGGAACACACCATCACCGAAGAAATCACCGGCATCGATATTGTGCGTGAACAGATCCGCATCGCCTCGGGCCTGCCGCTGTCGGTGAAACAGGAAGACATTCAGCACCGTGGTTTCGCGTTGCAGTTCCGCATCAACGCCGAAGACCCCAAGAACAACTTCCTGCCAAGTTTCGGCAAGATCACCCGTTACTACGCGCCCGGCGGTCCCGGCGTGCGGACCGACACGGCGATCTACACCGGCTACACCATCCCGCCGTTCTACGACTCCATGTGCCTGAAACTGGTGGTGTGGGCGTTGACCTGGGAAGAAGCCATGGACCGCGGCCTGCGTGCCCTGGACGACATGCGCCTGCAAGGCGTGAAGACCACCGCCGCCTACTACCAGGAAATCCTGCGCAACCCGGAATTCCGCAGCGGCCAGTTCAACACCAGTTTCGTGGAAAGCCACCCTGAGCTGACCAACTACTCGATCAAGCGCAAACCCGAAGAGCTGGCCCTGGCCATCGCCGCCGCCATCGCCGCCCACGCAGGCCTATGAATGAAACAGCTGCGAGCTTTTAGCTACAAGCGGCAAGTAAAAGCAGATTGGCTTTTTCTTGCAGCTTATAGCTTGAGACTTGCCGCTATGAGGAGATACCAATGACTAAGAAGATCTTCGTTACAGACACCATCCTGCGCGACGCCCACCAATCGCTGCTGGCGACTCGCATGCGCACCGACGACATGCTGCCGATCTGCGACAAGCTCGACAAAGTGGGCTACTGGTCCCTGGAAGTCTGGGGTGGCGCGACCTTCGACGCCTGCGTGCGCTTTTTGAAAGAAGACCCGTGGGAGCGCCTGCGCAAACTGCGCGCCGCGTTGCCTAACACACGCCTGCAAATGCTGCTGCGTGGCCAGAACCTGCTGGGCTACCGCCACTACAGCGACGACGTGGTCAAAGCCTTCGTCGCCAAGGCTGCTGTGAATGGCATCGACGTGTTCCGCATCTTCGACGCCATGAACGACGTGCGTAACCTGCGCGTGGCCATCGAAGCGGTCAAAGCTGCCGGCAAACATGCCCAGGGCACCATCGCCTACACCACCAGCCCGGTGCACACCATTGACGCTTTTGTGGCCCAAGCCAAGCAAATGGAAGCCATGGGTTGCGACTCGGTAGCGATCAAGGACATGGCCGGGCTGCTGACTCCGTACGCCACCGGCGAGCTGGTCAAGGCATTGAAAGCCGAGCAAAGCCTGCCGATCTTTATCCACTCGCATGACACCGCCGGCCTGGCTGCGATGTGCCAACTCAAGGCGATCGAAAACGGTGCCGACCATATCGACACCGCCATTTCCAGCTTCGCTTGGGGCACCAGCCACCCGGGCACCGAGTCGATGGTCGCCGCCCTTAAAGGCAGCGAATTCGACACTGGCCTGAGCCTGGAACTGCTGCAGGAAATTGGCCTGTACTTCTACGCCGTGCGCAAGAAGTACCACCAGTTCGAAAGCGAATTCACCGCCGTCGACACCCGCGTGCAAGTCAACCAGGTGCCGGGCGGGATGATTTCCAACCTGGCCAACCAGTTGAAAGAGCAGGGCGCACTCAACCGCATGAGCGAAGTGCTGGCCGAAATCCCGCGTGTGCGTGAAGACCTTGGCTTCCCGCCGCTGGTCACGCCGACCTCGCAGATCGTCGGCACCCAGGCGTTCTTCAACGTGCTGGCCGGCGAGCGCTACAAGACCATTACCAACGAAGTGAAGCTCTACCTGCAAGGCGGCTACGGCAAGGCGCCGGGCACCGTGAACGAGAAGCTGCGTCGCCAGGCCATTGGCAGCGAAGAGGTGATCGATCATCGCCCAGCCGACCTGCTCAAGCCGGAGATGACCAAGTTGCGCGGCGAAATCGGCGCATTGGCCAAGTCCGAAGAAGACGTGCTGACCTACGCCATGTTCCCGGATATCGGCCGCAAGTTCCTCGAAGAGCGCGACGCCGGCACCCTGGCGCCTGAAGTGCTGTTGCCGATCCCTGAAGCCGGCGGCGTGGCGCGTGCCGGTGGTGAAGGCGTGCCGACCGAGTTCGTCATCGACGTGCACGGCGAAAGCTACCGCGTGGATATCACCGGTGTTGGCGTGAAAGCCGAGGGCAAACGGCACTTCTACCTGTCCATCGACGGCATGCCCGAAGAAGTGGTGTTCGAACCGCTCAATGAGTTTGTCAGCAGTGGCGGCAGCAAGCGCAAGCACGCGACCGAGCCGGGCCATGTCAGCACGGCGATGCCGGGCAACATCGTCGACGTATTGGTCAAGGAAGGCGACGTGGTCAAAGCGGGCCAGGCCGTGCTGATTACCGAAGCCATGAAGATGGAAACCGAAGTGCAGGCAGCGATTGCCGGCAAGGTAACTGCCGTTCACGTGGCCAAGGGCGACCGGGTCAACCCTGGCGAAATCCTGATTGAAATCGAAGGCTGACCCAGCCTTCGACACTACCGCTTAATCCTCGGGGGGGGCAGGTGCTCCCCTTTTTTTTGCCTGAAATTTACCGATCGGCGCGGTTAAAAACTCATCTTCCACTCCCCCGTCAGGCCCTGGCTGCGGCTGTGGGTACCGGCATGGGCACTGTAGGTCAGGCCCACGCTGTGTTCGGTGGACAAGGCGAGGTCCAGGCCTGCTTGCATATCGAGGCTATTGCGGTCCAACGAGGTACCGGTGATGGTGAAACTGTCGATGATTCCTGGTGCGGCGCGAGTGGATTGGCGTACTTGGCTGTCGACTTCGCCGTAAAGATGCTTCCAGCTGGTACTCACGTGGGGTGTGAGGCTCATCCGATTGTCGAACCGGTACACCGTGGCCAGCCGCAGGCCAAAGGTGCTGTTCAGGTTTTGCTGGGTTTGTGAGCCGACGTTCAGCGCGGTCACGCCGCCCTTTTCTTTAAAGCTGTCACGGTGGTAGCGCTGATAGCCCAGGCCTGCGAAGGGCTCTACGTGTACGTCGGCACTGCCCAATTGGTAGCCCAGCTCGGAAAACACTGTTTGGCTTTGAGCGTTGTAGTTGCCCTGGAGTTGCTCCTTGAAACCGAGCAAGTTGACGTCACGTTTGTTCTTGCCCGCGTGATCGCTGTAGAACGCCCCCATGCGCAGGGCCAATGGGCCGTCCTGGCGCACGGCATAGCCGCCAAGGTGCAAGCTGTCGAGTTCGCCTTTGAAACGTTGAGCCTGAAGCTCGCTGGTGGACTTGGCGCCCATAACACCGACTCGCCACGCGTCACCCACGGCCCAATCGGCGCCCAGCATCAGGCCTTTGGTGCCCTGTTTGAGCCCGTCGCTGCCGCCTTGTTTGTCGAGCTTGCCGCCGTTGCCCAGGCCTTGCACCCACAAATGGCCATCGCCATCACTGGGCAGCGTGCGCAGGGTTGCGAGCAATGAGTTGCTGATGTGCGCGGTGGCGTTTTGGGTCGCGCCAGCCAAGTTGGCATTTTGGCTGCCTGCCAGTTGCTCGAATGCGGCACCCAGGCCGCCTGGTTGTTGGGACAGTGCGTCAGCGGCTTTTTGCAGGCCTTTGATTTCTTCCGAGGTCAGGTCGCCGGCTTGCAGTGCACGTTGCAAAGCCGGTTTAAGCACCGCAGCCAGTTGCTGGCCGTTGTGAGTCGTCGCCTGGTCGAAGTAGCTGTCGATGGGCACGATTGGCGCCGGTGGCTGGTATTGCCAACGGTCATTGGAAAGATCCAGCTCGAATTGAAAAGGTGCAGCTGCGAAGGCAAACGAAGTACTGGCTACGCCAACAGCCAGGCTGATAGCGCGTGCAAGTTTTAGGACGGAGAAGGGCATGAAGTCATAGCCTCTGGTGAATGAGGCCGGGAATTTAGCGAGATGGCGGGGCGATAACTGTCAGGCTATCGACCCCTGATTTGCGGGAGTTGTCTCTACTGCGGTGCGATTAAAGCCGCATTTGCCTTAGGCTCGTCAGCGCGTGGTTGAGGCTGTTGCCTTAGGCATCACCCCCGCTGCACATAGCCTTTGCCGTAGTGACGCTCCAGGCGCGCCTGGATCAGTTCCAGCCCGAGGGACATCACCCAGTAAATGATCGCGGCGGTCGTGAGCATTTCGATGTATCGATAACTTGATCGCCCGTACGACTGCGCCAGGAACATCACTTCCCACACGCCCATTACCGAGATCAGGGACGAGTCTTTGAGCATGGAGATGAACTGATTAGTGGCGGGCGGCACGATGGTGCGCATGGCCTGGGGCAGGGTGACGTGCCAGAAGATCGCGCTGTCACGCATGCCCAGAGCCAGGGCGGCTTCTCGTTGGCCGTGGGGAACACCGAGGATGCCGGCGCGGAAGATTTCGCTCAGGTAGGCGCCGTAATTCAGTGAGAGCGCGATGATCCCGGCGACAATGGCGCCTGGTACCAGGCCCAGTTGGGGCAGGCCCAGATAAATCAGCAGGATCTGGATCAACAACGGCGTGCCGCGAAAGAACGAGGCGTAAAAACTCGCAATGCCAAAGGCCACGGCGCTTTTCGACAGGCGCCCCAGCGCGGTGATAAAACCCAGCACCGACGACGCGACTATCGAGCAAAGGCACAGAAACAGCGTCAGCGCTGCGCCTTGCAAAAAACCGTTCGGCGCCAGGTGCACACCGACCAGGTTGGGCAGCTTGTCGAGGATGATCGAGAACTTCAGGTCAAAGCTCAGGAAGAAGCTGGCGAACAGGCAAAACAGCGCCGCCCACGTCAGGTACAACCGCGTACGAAAGCCAAAGAGTCGCTGTAGCCGCGATGCGTTCACCGGCGGCTTGGGAGGTGTCGGGAAGGCGGTCATTTGCTGATATCGGCGCCGATCCATTTTTGCGACAGCTTGCTCAAGGTGCCGTCCTGTTTCAACTGCGCGAACACTTCACGCACCTTGGCATTCCACTGCGGGTCACCTTTCTCGATGGCCACCGAATTGGGCTCGGCATACAGCGACTCACCGGCGAGCTTGAAGCGCTTGTCCTGGTTCAGGCGCGGTTGGGCAGTGACCAGGTTGGTGAGGATCGCATCCAGGCGCACACCGGCGCCCAGGCCCAGGTCCTGGAAGGCGACGTTATCGGTGTCGTACGGGGCGATCTGCACATCCTCGAACGGGTACTGAAGTTGCGTATCTTCGGCGCCTTCGATTACCAGGTTCTTGTTCAGGTAGCTTTCATAGCTGGACGCGCTGGTGAGGCCGACTTTCTTGCCGCTGAGGTCTTTGGCGCCATGGATGCGCTCATCCTTGGCATTCACAACGATCACCGCAGGCGAGGCGTAGTACTCCACCGGGAAATCAAACACTTCGGCGCGGGCTTTGCTCGGGGTCATGGAGCAGATGCAAATATCGTAGCGGCCGCTCCAGCGACCTGCGGCAATCACATCCCAGGACGGCGTTTCCAGACGCAGCTTCACGCCTAACTTCTGCGCGACTGCCTTGGCCACGTCGACGTCAAACCCATCGAGTTGGTTCTGCTCGTTGAGAAACGAGAATGGCGGGTAGCTTTCCATCAGCACGCCCACCAGTTCTTTCTTTTGCTCAACCCGGTCCAGGGTTGCACCGCCAAAGGCTTGGGTAGAGGCAGCCAGCATCGTCAGGCCCAGGGCCAGCAGCGGTTTAAGTTTCACAATCGACACCTGAATAAAAAAGGGTTGTTATTAACCAGACGGTACGCATTAAATAGTTATAAGAACGACTCTCATAGTGAGTTATTTTCATAAGCTTATGAGTAAAAAGCATATGGGCACAGTAAGCGCAGTAATTCTCGATGGTGGCATGGGCCGTGAACTGCAACGCCGGGGCGCGCCGTTTCGGCAGCCGGAGTGGTCGGCATTGGCGTTGAGCGAAGCGCCGCAGGCGGTAGAGGCGGTGCACACGGCTTATATCCAGAGCGGTGCCAACGTCATCACCACCAACAGCTACGCGGTTGTGCCGTTTCATATTGGTGAAGCGCGGTTTGCTGCCGAAGGCCAGGCGCTTGCGGCGTTGGCCGGTGAATTGGCGCGACGTGCGGTACAGGCTTCAAGCCAGACGGTGCGTGTGGCAGGCTCATTGCCGCCGCTGTTCGGCTCCTACCGGCCCGATTTGTTCGAGGCCGACCGAGTCAGCGAACTGCTGACGCCACTGGTGAATGGCCTGGCGCCCCATGTCGACTTATGGTTGGCGGAAACCCAGAGTTCAATCGTTGAGGCACGGGCAATCCACGCCGGCCTGCCGCAGGACGGAAAACCGTTCTGGCTGTCGTTTACCTTGAAGGATGAAGACACCGATGAGGTGCCACGCCTGCGTTCTGGCGAACCGGTGGCAGACGCGGCTGAAGCGGCTGCGCAACTCGGTGTGGCGGTGCTGCTGTTCAATTGCAGCCAGCCGGAGGTGATTGGCGCAGCCATTGATACCGCGCGCCAAACGTTTGAGCGCCTGGGGGTGAGCATTCAGATCGGCGCCTACGCTAACGCCTTCCCGCCGCAGCCCAAGGAGGCCACCGCGAACGATGGCCTCGACCCCCTGCGTGACGATCTCGACCCATCCGGCTACTTGCACTGGGCCGCCGATTGGCAGGCACGCGGTGCCAGCCATTTAGGCGGTTGCTGCGGGATTGGGCCGGAGCACATTGCGGTGCTCGCCCAGAAGCTGGCCTGAGGCTTAAATCGCCTGGCGGCGACACTCCGCCAGGCCTTTCAGCTGACCAGAACCGGCCTGGTTCGCTTCGGACAACCACTCTTCAAAGCCTGCGCCCACGGTGGGCCATTCCGAATCCAGAATCGAATACCACGCGGTATCGCGATTCTGCCCCTTCACCACCATATGCTGGCGGAACACCCCTTCAAAGCTGAAGCCCAGTCGTTCGGCCGCGTATTTTGAGCGGGCGTTGCCGTTGTTGCACTTCCACTCCAGTCGACGGTAGCCCTGCTCGAACGCGTATTTGGCCAACAAGTACACCGCCTCGGTGCTTTTGGGCGAGCGTTGCATCGGCGCGCCGAAGGTGACGTGGCCGATTTCGATACGGCCGTGGGCCGGGACGATGGACATCAGGCTGAGGATGCCTTGCACATCGCCGCTGACGCGGTCGATCACGCTGAAAAAGTACGGGTCGCTGTTGGTTGCATGGTTGTTGAGCCATGCATCGAACGCGGCGCGCTCCGGGAAGGGGCCGTAAGGCAAATAGTCCCAGAGTTTCGGGTCGGCACCGGGGCCTTCAAGGGCGCGGAACAGACCGTCGGCATGCCGCGCCGGGTCGAGTTTTTCCAGACGGATAAAACGCCCTTCAAGCAGTTGAACCGTGGGCGCCGGGACGCCTTTCCAGTCGGCGGGTGAGATAGGCATGCTGCGCTCCTTAAAGACCTTTGCGAAATTGAATGAAACCCGGGCGTTCGGCGATGCGTTCGTATAGCGCAATCGCGGTGGCGTTGGTCTCGTGGGTCAACCAGTGCACCTTGGCACAGTTATCGGCCTTGGCGGTGGCGTAGACAAACTCGATCAACTTACGGCCCACGCCAGTGCCGCGCTGGGCTGGGTCCACCAGCAGATCCTGCAGGTAGCAGGAATTCTCGATGCTCCAGTTGGAGCGATGGTAGATAAAGTTGACCATGCCCACCGCCTTGCCGTCCTGCCAGGCGAGCGCCGAATGGGTCGGCTCGTTGGCATCGATCAGGCGTTGCCAGGTGCTTTGGCTGACGGCGTCCGGCAGTTCGGTTTCGTAGAACTTCAAATACGCCTGCCACAGCGGTAGCCACGCGACGTGGTCGGCGGCTGTTACTTGGCGGATGTCGATCTGACTCATTCTGAAACTCCTTGGGGAATAAAGCGCGCGAGGGTCTGGTCGCGCACATCAAGGCTGGCAGCCAGGCCTTCGCGCACGCCGGCAATATCGGCTGTGCTGCGGTTCTGGCTGAGTTTGCGCTTGCCGAGCAGGCGCTCGACGGGCAGGGCGAAGCCGACGATGGCCTTGAGCATGCCGTCAATGTAGTCGGCCGGGGCGTCGCTGACTTTCCATGGCTGGGCGCGGCTGCCTTCGTGGCGATCGGTGAGGGCGGTGACCACCGCGAGCAGACGCTCGGCGTCGGCAAATACCTCAGCCTTGCCGTAGGCATGCACGGCGATGTAATTCCAGGTGGGCACCACTTTGCCGTGCTCGGCCTTGGCCGGGTAAAACGCCGGGCTGACATAAGCGTCGGCACCGGCAAAAATCACCAGGGCTTCGCTGCCATTTTGCAGGTCACGCCATTGCGGGTTGGCCTTGGCCAAGTGCCCGTAGAGCGTGCCATTCGGGCCTTCATCGGGGTTGAGCAGCAGCGGCAAATGGCTGGCCTGCAGGCCTTGCTCACCAAAGGTCACCAACTGCGCCAGGCGGGTGTGCTGGATCAGTTGCTGCAGTTCAGGCAAATCATTGAGGGCAAAGGCGCGCGGTGTGTACATGGAAATTTTCCTTGGCGAATGCCTGCATCCTAGGCAGGCTAATGGTTCGTTGTAAGAGCCATCTGGCACCAATTTCATAGGTCCAATATGTCGCCCATCGCGCCGCCGCTGTCGTTCAACCCCGCAGGTATCGAGTTGGATCGCCGTCAGGGGCTGACGCGCCAACTCTATGAGGCCCTGCGCCAGCGCGTGCTGGACGGGCGACTGGTCAGCGGCACGCGATTACCCGCCAGCCGTGATTTGGCGGCGGCATTGTCGATTTCCCGAAACAGCGTGGTGCGCGCCTACGATCAGCTGTACGCAGAAGGGTTTATCGAAAGCCGGGTGGGTGACGGCACCTATGTGGCCCAACTGCCCACGGCAAAAAAACTATCCACAAAAGTATCCACAGGGTTTTCAACAGGGTTATCCCCAGCCTTATCCACAAAATGGGCGGATTTGCCGGAAGATCTGGACAATGAAGTTATCCACAGGGCGGGCCTGGCACGGGTAAAAAACAACCACCTGGCTCACCCTCCGGCTGGACCGCCTCGGGCATTTCGAGTGGGTGTGCCGGCCTTCGACCTGTTCCCGTTTGATATATGGGCCAAGCTGAATGGGGCGTTCTGGCGCAAGCCGAACCTGGAACTGCTGTGCTATGGCGACCCGGCCGGTGACGATCGTTTGCGCGGTCTGATCGCTGCCTATTTGCGCAGTTCACGTGGCATGCAATGCACGGCTGAGCAAATTGTGATCACCAGTGGCGCACAGCAAGCGATTAGCCTTTGTGCACAGTTGCTGGTGGAGCCTGGGGACGGCGTGGCGGTGGAAAACCCCGGTTATCGCGCCGCCGGCCATGCGTTCGCCTTGGCGGGCGCTCGATTGCATGGCGTACCAGTAGACAGCGAGGGCCTGGATTGCCAGGTGCTCAACGCTCTGCATGATTGCCGTGTGGCCTATGTCACACCTTCCCATCAGTATCCGTTGGGCGTGGTGATGAGCCTGGCCCGGCGTCTGGAGTTGCTGGCCTGGGCCGAGCGTACGGGCGGCTGGATCGTCGAGGATGATTATGACGGAGAGTACCGCTACAGCGGTGCGCCGCTGTCGCCCTTGGCGGCGCTGGATCGCAGTGGCCGCGTGTTATACGTCGGCACCTTCGGCAAGGTGGCGTTCCCGGCATTGCGCCTGGGCTACCTGGTTTTACCACCGGCCCTTGTGCAAGCGTTTACCCGGCGCCGCGCTGTGGACATGCGCCACTCCGAAGTCAGTACTCAGGCGGTGATGGCTGAGTTTATGGCGGCAGGGCATTTCCAGCGCCACATTCGCCGGATGCGCCGCGCTGCGCTGAGCCGGCGCAATGCTTTGTTGGCCGGTTGGCCGGACGGGTTGCCTGGCGTCGGGGCCTTGCCCAGCGTTGCGGCCGGGCTGCATCTGACAGTGCGAGTGGACAGCCTTGCCCGCGAGCAGACGTTGCTCGCTCAGGCCCATGCGGCCAATGTTGAGATCAATGGTTTGAGTAGCTATTGGCTGGCGTGCACAAGCCCACCACCGGACCAGCGCGCAGGCCTGGTGATGGGGTTCGCCGCTGTGCCCGAGGCGGCTATCGCGCAGGCGCTGGCACGTTTGCGCCAGGCGTGGCAGGCATAAAGACCATCAGCTGTTGAAGAACAGCGACTTGGCCAATTGATCACCGATGCTGCTGCGGTGGATTTCTATCATTTCCCAGTCACTGGGGCCGGTGCGTTGGCGAGAGCCTCCAAGGCGCTGTTGTTCACGGGTTTTCAGGTGGCCCTTCTCGAATTTCTCAAGGGCGGCGCCTTTCGTTGCATAGTGAAAGTGCGCGTACCACAGCACAGTGTTGGTCTCTTTATCGCGTACTTCGTACTCGTCCAGATAGCCCTTAGGCGGCCCTTTGACGGCGCGGCGGCTGAAGGTTTTGCCGATCTTTATCAGCCCTTGGCTATGCAGCCACTCCACCCGCGCCGCAGTTGGCGGTTGCTGTTTGATCATGTCTATGTAGGTTTTTCTACCCAGGCGATAAAGCCGCTGTGCTGCCTCGTTGAGGTTGCGCTTGGTCGAAGCGGCGGAAGTATGACCGCTCTCGGTGAGATTGCGCCGAGTCAGCGCTTGCTCGATATCGTTTGACGCGTCCTCCAGTTGTTTGCCGTAGGCGTCGAACATATCTTGGATGTCCTGGGGCGAATGCCAGGGTTTACGCGAAAAATCCCGGTACTTGTGGGTTTCAGCTCGCTCGCTGTCCAATAGCGTTTGCCCGGTGTTGATGCTGGTATCCAGGTCTACAGCGGCAGGCGCTGGCGCTGGCGGGCTGACCTTTTGCCGCTTGACCCAGACGCCTGGGGTTTTTTCATGAAACGTAGCGAGTACCTTGCCCGTCACGGACGCCCTGACATCGACCAGCGTGCTGTCGGCCTCTTGGGGCTGGGCTATTAAAGTGCCGTCGTAGCGTGTCTTGATGACTTTGCGCCGTGGCGCGGGCGGGGCTTTTGAGCTGCCGGGCTTGGGTTCCAGGGCTTTTTTCTCGCGCAGCAGTTGCGCCAGGTCGTGAATAGCCCGCTGGCTGAATTCGCCAATCTGCTGTCGAAAGCTTTCCAGGCGGGGTTTCAGCAGAAACTGCGGGTGCTCGGCATGCATGTCCAGCAGGCGTTGGTCTGCGCTGGAAAATTGCTCAACCAGGCTGTTGAGCACATCAATGCGTTCATCCAGCGTGCCGCTGTCCCGTTTCATGATTTCATTGAAACTCTCGACGTTCAGTTCGGCTGTATCGACGCTTTGGTTCATCTGCTCTCGCAGCGTGGCAGGGATCTGGCTTTGCGCTTCATCGATACACAAGTAGCGAGCCAAGCCGATCTCCAGAGATTTGAGCTCAGCGAGGGTGAGCGGTGGCAACTCGCCCATGGTTTTGTGAATGACCGCTGCGCCGTCATCTCCCAGCACTTTGAGATCGCTGAAACGGTCGTTGATGAACTCCAGGCGCTTGATGATTGCCAGGTTCAAGGTGGACAGATTTTGCGCGCTTCGCGCCTGGCTTTTATAGTCAATGTCTACCTCGGCATCGAGGATTGAGAACGACGATTTTAAGGCCTCGCTATAGCTCACCAATTGTTGTTCCACGGCTATCTGAGTCAGTTGTATTTGCTGCTTCAGGTAACCACTCATGTTGCTCTGATAGGCGGGCATGGCGTCGATGATGCTCAAGGACTTCAGCTGACTGATCGCTTCATCGTATGCCACCAGCCGGCTGTCGACCTCACCTATGAACGCTGTACGCCGCAGGTCGGTGGAAGGTCCGGGGGCCGCGTCCAGCGCGGGCCTTGACTCAAGCACGTCCAGTTGTTTGCGGGCGGCGACCGCGTCGAAGGCGTTGAGCTGGGTCATGAGTGTTGCAACGCGCTCAGGCTGATCGACCTTGACCGCTCGCCGACGGTGTCGAAGACCTCCACCGCGCAGTCGCAAACGGACATCAACAAACCACTGGCCCGCCAGGTTGCCGATCAACGGCGGGCCCGTACGCAACGGTGCCTTCGGGTCAATGATGATGACACTGTCGTTGTCATCCACCCTTACCTCGAACCAACGCTCACCAACCGGTGCATACCACTTGTCTGCAAGTGGATACAGGTTCAAGTGGCGCCCGGGCGTTTTGTTTTGTTCGCCAAGTTTATCGGGTCTGGCGACGTTGAAGCCGTCAAGTGTCTTGGCCAGGCCCAAGCGGCTATGGCTCAGGGCCCCCAGGATGTGTACGGCGTCTTGATGCTTGGCGGGCAGTTGGCTGTCGGGAATATTTGCTTGTTGCACAGCAGTATATTTTTTCTCGGTGACGGGTGGTTTATCGGCAGTTTCGATCGTTGTTGACTCGGATTCAGTTTCGATCTTCGACGCCTCGAACTGTTCCAGCGGGCGCGGATGGCGCAGGGCGATGTGCAGGGTCAGAGCCATGCCCAGGTTGAGGAATACATCGACTAACGCTGTCCACGAAGCCTGTTGATCCCCCTTGTTCACAGCCTCCTCGGTGGCTTGCAGGTCGTCCATGATTTGCCAGACCCAGGCGGCAATTCCGACGGTACGGCCCATGAACGGCAGGGCAGCGTTGAAGATTTGCCAGCCAGTGTGTCGAAACGTCGCCCAGCGTTTCTGCACATTGGACACCGACTGACGGTCCGCCAATTCGACCATGGCGGTGGCGTTGGCCTTGAACAGCATTGCCAGGGCGTCATTGCCCACTTCTTCATCGGTCAGGGTCACGGGGCCGCTCATGTACAGCACGGTAAGGGGTTCGACCAGGGCTCGCACCACCGTCCAGGGCGAGGGGAAGGTGTCCGGGAACACATATTGGGCGTAGTTGAAGCTTTGCGCTTGCGGCAGCCAGGCCAGCACCGATTCGCGCAAGGGGCGGTCATGTTTGATGGCGTACAGCAGGTTTTGCCGTGACGGGAATTGCATCAGCATCGGTTCCAGCAACGGGCGATAGAGCAGGCACGGACCGGCGCTGGCGTTCCTTGGACCGATCACGAACATATTGGCGACCACGTCGCGCTCATGGCCGGGGCGCAGGGTGGGCACGAAGGCCAGGGCGCGGATAACAATGGGCTGCCCGTCTACATGCCGGTCGTATTCATCGGCGTGCATCACGGCGGCAACGTAGCGGTAGCCGAGTTCATCAATTGCTCCCTGTTGGCGGATTTTCATTTGCAGGGCCAACAGCGGCAGTTGCAGGCGCAGGTGGTTGATGTAGAGCTGCTGGCGGTGACTGGATTGCGCCGGGTCATCGAGCAGTTTCTGTTTGATCAGCACGGGATAGTGCTTGCCGATATCAACGTCTTCGATCAGGTCTTTCAAATAGCTGAAGGTCAGCCAGCTGGGGACGCCATCGTCATTGCCGTTGTAGTGCACCGTGGTGTTGCCGGTGGGCAGGCCGGTGAGGTTGTCCAACGCCAGATCGATCAGGCTGCGACGGGTGATGTCCACGCTGCCCGGCACGACGAGCGTGCCCCACACCACCGGGCTTTCGATCACCACCTCGATTTTGTCCAGGTTCAGGCTCGCACCGTCTTTATGCGAGTGGATGCGGCTTTGCAGTTGTGTGCGGGCATAGTCGCGAATGGGGGCAATGCCGTCCCGGAATGTTTCGCCGTGATAATGGGTATGCAGTTGGGCCAGGTCGATCATGTAGCGGCTATAGGCGGCGGTGTCCGAGTCCGACGCCGAAGCCAGCCAGTCGGGCAGTTGATGATGAACGTCTCGGATACTCGAGAGTTGGTGATCGCTCATCTCTTCGATGCTGGGCACAATGCGGGCGACGGTGGCCGGGCTTGCCTGCTCCTCTGCCGGCTCCTCGACAAAGGCCTGGCCGTAACTGCCGATGGCGCGGATTTGTAGTTCGATCAGAGTACAGGCCAGTGTGTCGAAAAAGTTGCCATCGGGTTCATACAGGCGCCATTGCAACGTGGTATCGCGCTTTGGCGCACTCAACCGGGCGGGCAGCGAGGCGCCGAATGTTTCAAGTGACTCAAAGGTTTCGTAACCGCTTACCAGCGAGTGCGTCAGGATCAATGGGCGTTTGTCATGCTCGCCAACCAACACGGCGATGTCCATGAAACTGACGTGGGTGGACTCGCCGTCCCGGAGTAGATCGACATCAACCAGGTAGGCGTGACTCTTGTAGCGATCATTCAACGAGCGCCTGTCCCGGTCGGGTTTCTGGAACACTCCACGGGCCATGGCCGCTTGGTGCTCATCCAGGCCTTGCTCTTCGGTGACGTTCCACACTTTCCTCAGCGAGTTGGAAAACGTCTGCCAGCGTGGTCCGCTGCTACCGTTGGAGGCGTTCCAGAAGTTAAGTTGCTGTTCCTGAAAAGCGATGAACAGAAAGTCGGATAACTCATTGATCAAGCGCGCGATGGCATCGATCTTCACCTCAAGGTGCACAGGCGCCGCCGCGTACGGCTGCAAAGTGAGGAAGTGCTCGCCATCGATGTAAGTTACCCGCTCGCGGGACAGCGCTTGATGAGCCAGCACTGAGGTCAGGGATTGAAGAACGGCTGGCGCCGGTTCGACAGTGCTGCCCACGACATTCCAGCGAGGGCTGACCACCATGGCCAGGTCGGGGTCGATATTGAGGGTGGGGTAGAGTTCTTTGAGTGCCGCGCGCAACGTGGTGGCGGCGACCTCGTGGGTGGTGGGCCCGGTGGTTAACTGGGTGAGCAGTTCATAGGTGCTGGGTGGGCGATGATTGTTGTTAAGTAGATCGTTGGGCATGTGTTGCTCCGCTGCAATCGCTAGCCTGGACGGGCGTTGAGGATGTGCAAGGTAGCGATGGCCGTTGCCGGGAGGACGGTAGATAAATAGCGGTGGCGCCGCTAAATCAGATCAGACGCACTCGCCCGTGAAGGGCCGGTAGAGAGCTGGGTGAGCAGCGCTATCCGTGCATCCGGACGCGGTGTGTTGGTGGGCGTGGTGCTTGAAGCGGAGGCGTTCATGAGGAGGCTTCCCTGTCTGGCCGTTTGGTGGAACTAGCCTGAGGTAAAGGCCAGGCGTTCCATGCCAGGGCGCGGCCACACAGAGAGGCGGTGCTTAGATAGGCCCACCTTCACGAGCGCATTTGAAGGCGCCCGTCAAACCAAGGTGCTTCAGGTGCCGGATTTGATCTTGGTCCAGGCCCTTGTTCTGGCGCGTTCGGCTTTGCTGTCCAGAGGTTTAAGGGTGTAGAGCGTGGCCATGGCGGTGTCGGTCGGATACAAGTTGGGATTGTGGCGAATGGCAGGGTCGACGCTCTCGGTAGCGTCCTTGTTCGGATTGGGATAGCCGACAAAGTCACTGATGGGCGCGATCACTGTGGGTTGCAGCAGGTAGTTGAGGAAGGTGTAGGCGTCGTCCGGATTTTTAGCGCCTTTGGGGATGGCGAGCATGTCGAACCAGATCGGCGCGCCCTCCTTGGGTAGACGCATGTCCACGGTCACGCCATTTTTGGCTTCTTTGGCACGGTTGGCGGCCTGGGAGAAACTGCCTGAATAACCCACCGCCACACAAATATCACCGTTGGCGATATCGGCCATGTACTTGGAGGAGTGAAAGTAGGTGATGTACGGGCGGATCTTCATCAGCAGCGCTTCGGCCTTGTCGTAGTCCTTGGGATTGCTGCTGTTGGGGTCCAGGCCCAGGTGCTGCAAGGCCAGTGGCAGGATCTCGGAGGGCGAGTCCAACAGCGCCACACCACATTGCTTGAGCTTGCTGATGTTCTCTTCCTTGAAGATCAGATCCCAACTGTCTACCGGCGCATTGTCGCCCAACGCCGCCTTGACCTTGGCCGGGTTAAAGCCAATGAGGATGGTGCCGTACATGTAAGGCACGGCGAATTTATTGCCGGGGTCGTTGGCTTCGATCAGCTTCATCAGCTTGGGGTCGAGGTGGTTCCAGTTCGGCAGCTTGCTGCGGTCCAGCGGCTGGAACACGCCGGCTTCGATCTGCTTGGCCAGGAACACGTTGGACGGTACCACCACGTCATAGCCGGAATTGCCGGTGAGCAATTTGGCTTCCAGCGCTTCGTTGGTGTCGAAGATGTCGTAGACCAATTTGATCTTGGGGTTCTGCGCCTTGAAGTCTTCCAGGGCTTTGGGCGTGATGTAGTCGAACCAGTTGTAGACCTTGAGGGTTTTCTCTTCGGCGTGGGCCGCGCCACCGATGACGGCGGCGCAGAGGACGAGCGACTTGAGCCTGTTCATTGGGCAGCTCCTTCAAAACCTTCGAGGACGTTGACGGCGTTGATGCCGATTTCTTCCACCGCGTAACCGCCTTCCATCACAAACAGCGTGGGCTTGCCCAACCGGGCAATGCGCGCGCCCATGGCCAGGTAGTCCGGGCTGTCGAGCTTGAACTGCGAGATAGGGTCGTCCTTGAACGTGTCCACGCCCAGGGACACGACGATGATGTCGGCGCCGTAGCGCTCGATCTGGGCGCAGGCTTCTTCCAGTGCGGCACTCCAGGCTGCCCAACCGGAACCGGCCGGCAGTGGGTAGTTGAAGTTGAAGCCTTCGCCGTCACCTTCGCCCAGCTCGTCGGCATAGCCGAGGAAAAACGGAAACTCCGCCTCCGGGTGGCCATGAATCGAGGTGAACAACACGTCGTTGCGTGCGTAAAAAATCGACTGGGTGCCGTTGCCGTGGTGGTAATCCACATCCAGGATCGCGACGCGTTTGTGGCCCTGGTCGAGGAAGGCCTGGGCGGCAATGGCGGCGTTGTTGAGGTAGCAATAACCGCCCATCAAGTCGCCCGCAGCATGATGCCCAGGTGGGCGGCACAGGGCGAATGCACTGTGGGCGCCGTTCTGGATGGCCTGCTGCGCCGTGAGGGCGACTTGCGCCGCGCTGTAGGCGGCTTGCCAGGTGCCGGCGGTAATCGGCGCGCCGCCGTCGAAACTGTAATAGCCCAACTGGCCATGCAGGCTTGTGGGGATCACCCGGCGCAGCGTGCGCGCGGGCCAGGTGTAGGGCAGCAAGTCGCCCTCCTGGCCGTACTCGGTCCAGCGCTGCCAGGCGCCTTGGAAGAAGTCGAGGTAGTCGTGGCTGTGGATACGCTGCAGCGGTGCCAGGCCGAAATCCTGCGGCGCGTGTACCGGGCCCAGTTCGCGGTCTTTGACCCGTTGCAACACGTGGTCGGCGCGCGAGGGCATTTCAAAGCAGGGCATCAGTTGCCCGTCCATCAATTCACAGCGGCCATGGTGCAGGTGGTGATCGTCCGAGTAGATCGTCAGCATTTGTTGTTCTCCGCAGGCTGTATCGGTGGGTCCAGTCTTGCGGCGGGCGTGCTTTAAGAGAACGGCAGGAGCGGCCAAAAGGGGATAATTATGGCCAAATTATCTGTCCTGAATTCGCCCCTCAATGAAGCATCATGCGCGAAATTGGCTCGGCGCCACGCCACTCCAACGCACAAAGGCATGCCTGAAACTTGCCGTTTCGCTGAAGCCCAGTGCCTCGGCAATCCGGTAAATCGGCCACTGGTCCTCGGCCAGCAGTTGCTTGGCGCGCTCGAAACGCAGCTCGTCCAGCAGCTCCTGGTAGCTGCAGCCCAGGTCATGCAGATGCCGGCGCAGGGTGCGTGCCGAACAGTTCATCTGCTCGGCCAAGCCCTCCAGGCCCGGCGCGGCGTTGAGCTGTGCGGCGAGCAGCTGGCGAATTCTGCCGAGCCAGGCCTGGCGCCCGGTGAACTCCAGGTTTTGTTTGCGGCAACGCTCGGCCATCGCCTGGTGAGTAATGGCGTCGGCCAGGGGCAGCGGCTGGTCCAGCCAGTGCTTGTCGAAGGCAAAGGCATTGGCGGTGGCCTGAAATTGCAGCGTGCAGGGGAAGCGCTCGGCGTAGCGCATGCGATAGTCGGGGGCATCATGTTCAAAGCGCGCAGCCAGTAAAGGCAGAGGCTGGCCGAGCAGGTCGTCGCAGATCACTTTCAATGACGCCAGGCACAGCTCGACGTTGAACATTTCCAGGCTAGGGGTTTCCCGGTAGTCGCCGGCGGTGAACCAGATGCGCTCACCGTCTTCTTCAAGGCTCAGCTCGAACAGGGTTCCCAGCAGCGCCGGATAGCGCAGGGCCAAGCGCAATGCGTCACCAAAGGTGGCACTGGTGAGCAGGGCGTAACCGAGCATGCCGTAGGCCGACACATGCATTTGTGCGCCCAGCTCCAGGCCGACATCGCGGCGCAGGGCCACGGCATTGGCGCACACGCGCATTTCCTGATTGGTGGTGATGCGCGTGTCGGCCCGGCTCAAGTCCGCCGCACAGATGCCGCTGCCGGCCAGCAGTGCCTCATGGGGCAAACCTTTGAAGGTGTTAAGCACCAGCGAAACAGCATTGAGGGTGGTGAGGTGGGAGTGCAGCATGGGAACTTCCAGCCAGGGGATGGCTGGAAGTGGAGCAAGTTACATGCCGGTCAGCTCAGTTCGCCGCACAGGTCCAGTTCCACCAGACGGCGCACTTCGCTGGCCTCAAGCCCGGCGCCGAGCAAGGCATTGAGCTTGCCGAACGCCGCTTCGCGGGTCATGCCGCCACCGGACAGCACGCCCACGCCGCGCAGGCGGCTGCCGGCTTCGTACACGTCCAGTTCCACGCCGCCTTCATGGCATTGAGTGATTGCCACGACGGTTACACCCAGCTCCTGCGCACGCTTGAGGCTGGCGAGAAAATCAGGGTTATCGCTCGGCCCGGTGCCGCTGCCGAAGCATTCCAGCACCAGCGCCTGTATGCCGCTGTCGATCAACGCGTTCAGTTGCGCGGCGGCGATGCCCGGCACCAGCGACAACACGCCGACATTGGCCAAGGCTTTGGGCTGGCGGTAATGCAGGGCGGCCGGGATCATGTCGGCCTGGGCGACGCCGCCATTGCGCTGCAGGGCCGCAAACGGGTGGCGACCGAAGCTGCGGATTTTCGCGCAACGGGTCGGTGCCATCAGCGCGCCGTGGAAGTACAGCTGCACGCCCGGCGCCAGGCCTTCGCCCAAGGCTGTCAAGGCGCCGCTGACGTTTTCCCAGGCATCGCTGTCGGGCACGCCGGCCGGCAACATGGAGCCGGTGAAGACTACCGGCGCCGGCAGGCCCAGCAGTTGAAAGCTCATGGCTGCCGCGCTGTAGGCCAGGGTGTCGGTGCCGTGCAGGATCAGCACCGCATCGCAGCCTGCGTCCACGGCCTCAACCACGGCGCTGCGCAGATGTTGCCAGTAGGTGGGCGTCATGTTGGCGCTGTCGATCAGTGGCGACATCTCTTGAAAGCGCCAGGTGGGCACTGCTGCATCGGCGAGCTGTTCGCGCATGCGCGCCTCAAAACCCGACGCCGGCGCCAGGCCGTTGGCGCTGGCCTGCATGCCAATGGTGCCGCCGGTGTAGAGCACCATCACGTTGTTAGCTGGTTGCATGAAAAATCTCCTGAACGAAAAACGCCGCCGGGCCCAGAGCATGCCCAAGGCCGGGCGGCGTGTCATCTAGCGGTGATTAACGTTGCGCTTGAGCGCTCAGTTCAGCCGAGGTGACTTCTGCCGGCTTTGCCGGGTTGGCCGGCCAGGCCTTGCGGTCCAGGTCCAGGTCAGGGAACTGGCTGGAGTCGAACACCGGCGTCTTGATGCCTGCGGCACGCTGGTTGTCGTAGTCATTGAGGATGCGCATGGCAATCTTGAACAGGAACGCCAGGGCGAACAGGTTGACGAACGCCAGCAGGGTCATGGTGATGTCGGCGAAGGCGAACACGGTGCTCAGGTTCTCGATCGAACCCCAGAAAATCAGCACCAGCACCAGCGCACGGTAGCCCATCAGCACCTTGCGGTTGTTACCCACCAGGAAGCGCAGGTTGCTCTCGCCGAGGTAGTAGTTGTACATGATCGAGGTGAACACGAACAACGCCAGGGCCACCGAGATGAACATCCGGCCCCAGTCACCGACCACCGCCGCCAGGGAGTTCTGGGTCAGGGCAATGCCGTCGCCTTCAAAACCTGGGGTGTAGAAACCGGAGAGCAGGATCAGCAACGCGGTGCAGGTACAGATCACGAAGGTGTCGAGGAACACGCTGAACGCCTGCACCACGCCTTGGGCGATCGGGTGTTCTACCGAGGCCACTGCCGCCACGTTAGGCGCACTGCCCAGACCGGCTTCGTTGGCGAACACGCCGCGCTTCACACCCATGATGATCGCGCTGCCCACCAGGCCACCGAAGGCTTGGTCGAGGCCGAAAGCGCTTTTGACGATGGTCGCGAGCATGGCCGGCACGTGGTCGAATTGCAGCACGATCACGTACAGGGTCACAGCGATGTAGACCAGGGTCTTGACCGGCACCAGCAGGTCGGCAATCGAAGCGATGCGCTTGATCCCGCCGATAAACACCAGGCCCAGCAATACCGCCAGCGCCAGGCCGGTGTAGGTGGTGTCCAGGCCAAAGGCGTTGTTCAGCGAGTGAGTCACGGCGTGGGCTTGCAGGCCGTTGAAGGCGAAACCGAAAGTCACCAGCAACAGGAACGCCATGACCATACCCAGCCAGCGCTTCTGCAAGCCGTGCTGGATGTAATACGCCGGGCCGCCACGGTAGGTGCCCTCGGCATCGGTGCGCTTGTACAACTGGCCGAGGGAGCACTCGATAAAGCTCGAGGACATGCCCACCAGTGCGGTGACCCACATCCAGAACACGGCGCCCGGGCCACCCAGGGTCACGGCAATGCCGACACCGGCGATGTTACCGGCACCCACGCGGCCGGCCAGGCTGAGCATCAGCGCCTGGAAGGAACTGAGCTGGCCGGCGCTGCTCTTCAGGCTGTCTTTGAACACCGAGAACATGTGGAAAAAGTGACGCAACTGTACGAAACGCGAGCGGATCGTGAAATAACCGCCGAGCCCGACAATGAGCACGATCAGTACTTTCCCTGAGAGGAAGTCGTTGATGACTTCGAGCATGGAGTGTTCCTCGCTGATTTTTCTAATGGCAAACGCAGGACGGTCCGACGCGTCGCTCAGCACCAGGCAGTGCACGACGCTTCGCCCCAATCCTTTTGCGGGTGTTGTTATTCATGCGCTTTCGCGATGTCTGCGGGCCTCGTTACCGACGGCCGCAGACGCGAAGAGGGGCGGCACTATACCTAGGCGAGCGTGATCCGTCTGCACGGGGCGATTAAAGGTTTCAGCCAGGCGGTTGCAGGCAAGGAGGGTTTGCAGGGCGATATTGGATTTTTTATGGGCGTCATTTCACAACCTTGGGGCAAAAAAAAGGGCCTGAAGAACGAGCCTTCAGGCCCTCAAAAGGTGAGAGGTGTCTAGTCCCTCAACCTGGTGAGCGGTGCATCAAACGCTTAGGCCTTCAGCGGGACCAAACGTGGAGCAATCATGTTTTCGGGGCGCAGGATGTCGTCGAGCATGGCGTCGTCGAGCAAGCCTTCTTCGCGCACCAGTTCCAGCACGCCGCGGCCGCTTTCGAGGGCGATACGCGCAATGCGGGTGGCGTTTTCATAGCCGATGTACGGGTTCAGCGCGGTGACCAGGCCGATGGAGTGTTCCACCAGTTCGCGGCAACGGGCTTCGTTGGCGGTGATGCCGACGATGCAGTGTTCGCGCAGCATGTCCATGGCGCGTTGCAGCAGGCGGATCGAGTCGAAGATCTTGAAAGCGATCAGCGGCTCCATCACGTTCAACTGCAGTTGGCCGCCTTCGGCTGCCATGGTCAGGGCCAGGTCGTTACCGATAACCTGGAACGCGACCTGGTTCACGGCTTCCGGGATCACCGGGTTAACCTTGCCGGGCATGATCGAGCTGCCTGGCTGGCGTGCCGGCAGGTTGATCTCGTTGATGCCGGTGCGTGGGCCGCTGGACAGCAGACGCAGGTCATTGCAGATCTTCGACAGCTTCACCGCAGTACGCTTGAGCATGCCGGAGAACAGCACGAAAGCGCCCATGTCGGAGGTGGCTTCGATCAGGTCGGCAGCCGGAACCAGCGGCTGGCCGCTGATCAGCGCCAGGCGTTGTACGGCCAGGGCCTGGTAACGCGGGTCGGCGTTGATGCCGGTGCCGATGGCGGTGCCGCCCAGGTTCACTTCGGTCAGCAACTCTGGCGCCAGTGTTTTCAGGCGAGCCAGGTCTTCACCCAGGGTGGTGGCGAAGGCGCGGAATTCCTGGCCGAGGGTCATTGGCACTGCATCTTGCAATTGGGTGCGGCCCATTTTCAGCACGTGGCCGAACTCGACGCCTTTGGCGGCGAACGCCTGGATCAGGCTGTCGAGGCTGGCCAGCAGCGCGTCATGGCCCAGCAGCAGACCCAGGCGGATCGCGGTTGGGTAGGCGTCGTTGGTCGACTGCGCCATGTTCACGTCGTTGTTGGGGTGCAGGTACTGGTACTCGCCCTTGTTGTGGCCCATGGCCTCCAACGCGATGTTGGCGATGACTTCGTTGGCATTCATGTTGGTCGAAGTGCCAGCGCCGCCTTGAATCATGTCCACCACGAACTCTTCGTGGAAATCGCCGCGGATCAGACGGGCACAGGCTTCGCTGATGGCAGCGTGCTTGGCTTCGCTGAGCTGGCCCAACTCGCGGTTGGCGTCAGCGGCTGCTTGCTTGACCATTGCCAGGCCGACCACCAATTTCGGGTAATGCGAAATCGGAACGCCCGAGAGGCGGAAGTTGTTCACCGCTCGCAGGGTCTGGATGCCGTAATACGCTTGAGCCGGTACTTCGAGTACGCCAAGCAGGTCTTTTTCTGTGCGGAATGATGCAGCGGAGGACATGACGGAAATCATCTCGATATGGACCCGGAACAGGCCGGAACGCTGCGAATGCTAGGCTTGTAGAAGTTTTTGGGCCAATGCTGTTAAACACTGGCCTATGCACAAACGGCATAATGTTGATGTGACCCGGTTATCATGGCGGGCGTGTGTGCCAAAATGGTGCGTGTCCGTGGGAGGAAGCGATGAACCTTGAGAGCAAATGGCTGGAAGACTTCAGCGCCCTGGCGGCAACCCGCAGCTTTTCCCAGGCAGCGGAGCGGCGCTTTGTCACCCAGCCAGCGTTCAGCCGGCGTATCCGGAGCCTTGAAGCCGCGTTGGGCCTGACGTTGGTCAACCGTTCGCGCACGCCCGTCGAGCTGACGGCGGCGGGGCAGCTGTTCCTGGTCACCGCGCGCACGGTGGTCGAACAGCTCGGTGAAGTGCTGCGCCATTTGCATCACCTGGAAGGTGGGCAGGGCGAAGTCATGCAAGTGGCGGCCGCGCACTCCCTGGCATTGGGCTTCTTCCCGCGCTGGATCGCGCAACTGCGTAACGAGGGCCTTAACATCGCGACCCGACTGGTCGCCACCAACGTTGGCGATGCAGTGCACGCCCTGCGCGAAGGCGGCTGCGACTTGATGCTGGCGTTCTACGACCCGGATGCGGCCATGCAGATGGACGCGGAAATCTTCCCGTCGCTGCACCTGGGCAACACCGAGATGCTCCCGGTGTGCGCCGCCGACGCCGACGGCAAACCGCTGTTCGACCTGGAGGGTGAGGGCAGCGTGCCGTTGCTGGCCTACAGTGCCGGCGCCTTTCTCGGGCGCTCGGTAAATTTGCTGCTGCGCCAGCGCGCCCTGCGTTTCACCACCATTTACGAAACTGCCATGGCAGACAGTCTCAAGAGCATGGCCCTTGAAGGCTTGGGTATCGCCTGGGTGCCGCAGTTGAGCGTGCGTGCCGAACTGGCACGTGGCGAACTGGTGGTGTGCGGCGGCCCGCAATGGCATGTGCCGCTGGAGATTCGTCTGTATCGCTGCGCGTTGGTGCGCAAGGCGAACGTGCGGCTGCTATGGCGCAAGTTGGAAGGCGGGGCTGCACAAAGCACCTGAGCGCAATGCAGATCAACTGTGGGAGCTGGCTTGCCTGCGATGCAGGCACCTCGGTGCATCAGCCTTAGTGAGGTGATGCTATCGCAGGCAAGCCAGCTCCCACATTGACCCCGTTTCCATGGGAAATTTGCGTTGGTTTCGCTGACTTGAAAGTCAATAAAACCGCCACTTTGCGCCGTAAGACAGATGGTCATTCCAGGGGCTGTTTATCTGGATTATTACGGTATACTGCGCGGCCTTCGGCCGGTCCAACCGGCCTTAATTCGTACACCAAGCCACGCCGGATTTCCCGCGTGGCTTGTTGTTTTTTGACGCGCCTGCGGGCGCCCAGAGAGAAGAGGCACGACGATGAGTGCATTGGTTGGCGTGATCATGGGCTCCAAGTCCGATTGGTCCACCCTTAGCCACACCGCCGATATGCTGGAAAAACTCGGCATTCCGTATGAAGTGAAAGTGGTCTCTGCCCACCGCACCCCGGATTTGCTGTTCCAGTATGCCGATGAAGCAGAATCCCGTGGCATCGAGGTGATCATCGCCGGTGCCGGCGGTGCGGCGCACCTGCCAGGCATGTGTGCGGCCAAGACCCACCTGCCGGTGCTCGGTGTGCCGGTGCAGTCGTCGATGCTCTCGGGCGTGGATTCGCTGTTGTCCATCGTGCAGATGCCGGCCGGTATTCCGGTGGCTACATTGGCAATCGGCAAGGCCGGCGCGATCAACGCTGCGTTGCTGTCCGCCAGCATCCTGGGCGCCAAGCACCCGCAGTTCCATGCGGTGCTGAAAAAATTCCGTGCTGAGCAGACAGACAGCGTGCTGGACAATCCAGACCCACGTATCGCCTGAAGGTATTGATTGATGAAAATCGGTGTAATCGGTGGCGGCCAACTGGGTCGCATGCTGGCCTTGGCGGGCACCCCGCTGGGGATGAACTTCGCTTTCCTGGACCCGGCGCCGGACGCCTGCGCCGCTGCCCTGGGTGAACACCTGCGCGCTGACTACAGCGACCCGGACCATCTGCGCCAACTGGCCGATGAAGTCGACCTGGTGACCTTCGAATTCGAAAGCGTCCCGGCCGAAACCGTGGCCTTCCTGTCGCAGTTCGTGCCGGTGTACCCGAGCGCCGAAGCCTTGCGCATCGCGCGTGACCGCTGGTTCGAGAAGAGCATGTTCAAGGACCTGGGTATCCCGACCCCCGCCTTCGCCGATATCCAGTCCCAGGCGGACCTGGACGCCGCCGTCGCCAGCATCGGCCTGCCAGCCGTGCTCAAGACCCGCACCCTGGGTTATGACGGCAAGGGCCAGAAAGTCCTGCGCACTGCTGCCGATGTGGTCGGCACTTTTGCCGAACTGGGCAGTGTTGCCTGCCTGCTGGAAGGCTTTGTGCCGTTCACCGGTGAAGTTTCTCTGATCGCTGTACGCGCCCGTGACGGCGAGACCCGCTTCTACCCGTTGGTGCACAACACTCACGACAGCGGCATTCTCAAGCTGTCCGTGGCCAGCACCGACCACCCGCTGCAGGCCCTGGCCGAAGACTATTCCAGCCGCGTGCTCAAGCAGCTGGATTACGTCGGCGTGATGGCGTTCGAGTTCTTTGAAGTCGACGGCGGCCTCAAGGCCAACGAAATCGCCCCGCGCGTGCACAACTCCGGGCACTGGACCACCGAAGGTGCCGAGTGCAGCCAGTTCGAAAACCACCTGCGGGCGGTGGCGGGCTTGCCGCTGGGTTCCACAGCGAAGGTCGGCGAGAGCGCCATGCTCAACTTTATCGGCGCAGTCCCGCCGGTAGAAAAAGTCATCGCCATTGATGACTGCCACCTGCATCACTACGGCAAGGCTTTCAAGGCCGGGCGTAAAGTTGGCCACGCCAACCTGCGTTGTAAGGACCGTGCGACCCTTGAGGCGCAGATCCTCAAGGTCGAAGCATTGATCGCCGAGCAATAACCTTGAGGGCGGCGGGAACCATTGGTTATCGTCGCCTCTCTGATTGCAGGACGCTAAAGTCTGACTAGGCTTTTGTGTAGTTCACATCATTCAGAGGGAAATGCCATGGGTATCATCGGAACCATCTTTATCGGCTTGATCGTCGGCCTGCTGGCGCGTTTCCTCAAGCCTGGCGACGACAGCATGGGCTGGATCATGACCATCCTGCTGGGTATCGCAGGTTCCCTGGTCGCCACCTACGGTGGTCAGGCCCTGGGCATCTACCAGGCGGGTCAAGGCGCGGGCTTCCTCGGCGCGCTGATCGGCGCCATCGTGCTGTTGGTGATCTACGGCCTGCTGAAAAAGAAATGATCTAAGCGACAAAGCCCTCTGCGCTGCGCAGGCGCAGAGGGCTAGAATGCTCGGCATCTGAACTTGCCGAGCTTTTTCATGCGCCGTCTTCTATTCACACTTCTCCTGTTGGGCTCTGGCCTGGCGCACGCCGGTGAACTGCCGGAAACCGATTGGCTCGACCTGATGCCGCTTTCAGACCAGAAAGCCCTCGAAGCCATGCCCGAGATCGACCACAACTCCCCCGAAGCCCAAGGCACCTTCACCGATAAAGGTGGCTTGAAGCAGAGCAAAGGCTTGCCGGCGGTGATGTATTCGACCAAGACCGTGGCCGCCATGAACGGCAAGAACATCCGCATTGGTGGCTACCCGGTGCCGTTGGAAACCGACGCCAAGGGCCGCAGCACGCTGTTTTTCCTGGTGCCATACCCGGGCGCCTGCATCCACGTGCCGCCACCGCCACCTAACCAACTGGTGCTGGTGCGTTATCCCAAGGGGCTGAAGCTGGATGATATCTACACGCCGCTGTGGGTGACGGGCACGTTGAAGGTGGAGAAGGTCAACAACGATCTGGCGGACGCGGCGTATGCGCTGGATGCGGGGAAGGTCAGGGTAGTGAAAGAGTCCGATCTCTAGATCATGACGCAGAACCCAATGTGGGAGCGGGCTTGTGTGGGAGCTGGCTTGCCTGCGATTCAGGCACCTCGGTGTATCAGTGAAACCGAGGTGATGCTATCGCAGGCAATCCAGCTCCCACACAAGCGTGCTCACACATGTTGATTGGTTTTTACAGGGCGATACTGTTGATGCTCACGCCCAAGGTATGGCTTTGACCCGGCGCCAAGCTCACCACATCATCCAGCACATTCGCCGTTTCGATGCACAGCATGCCCTGCCAGCCATCATCGGCCATGTCGTCAAACGCCTTGGCGCGTTCGGTCCATGGGTTCCAGATCACGGTGGAGTTCGAACCCTCGGCGGTCAGTTGGATGCGACGCTGCCAATCTGTATCGACGATATCCAACTGCGCCGGAGTATCCAGGTAGATACGGTCAGTCTCGGCACTGAAGTGCAGCAGGCCGGACTGCTTCTTCTCGGCCCAGCCATCGGCGGTGTCGATATACGCCAGCCCATCCAGCCCTTCGACCTGCACCTTGCGTACGTCACTCACGGCGAAGTAAGTGTGCAGCGCCTGGCTGAGGGTCACAGTGTCGGTGCCACGGTTGTGGCTGGTCAGGCGGATGTGCAGTTGATCGTCAAGCAGCAGGCTCAACGTCAGGTTGACCTGATGCGGCCAGCCGGGGAAGCCGCCCTCGGGAACCGGCAGAATCAAATCCACCCGCAGCGCCTGGCCTTCGAGTTCGCTTGCAGCCAACTCCCACTGTGCCGTGCGCACAAAACCATGGGCACCGGCCGGTTGCTCGCTCTGGCGCATCGCCTTGACGCTCTGCGGGTTGCGGTCAAACACGCCAAACCATGGCCAGCATACCGGCACGCCGGTACGGATGCCTTTGCCTTGCTTGAACACCGCCGCAGGGTTTGGCCATATCAGCGGCTGCTCGCCCTGGCGCTGGTAACTGAAGATGTGCGCGCCCTGTTGGGCCACCATCAATTCAGCGCCGTTGTGGCGAATGCGCCAGCAGTCCAGTTCGTCGATTTTTACGCTTTCAACGTGGGGCACAGGCATACGAAGCACTCTTTAATGGCAGGCAATGGGGCAATTGACCGTCAAAACCCGACGAGGTTTAACGCGCGCGAGACGGCACCGAACGCGTGCGGCCGCTGCCATCGATGGCGACGAACACGAACACCGCCTCGGTGACTTTGCGCCATTCACTGGACAGCGGGTCGTCGCTCCACACTTCGACCATCATCTGGATCGAGCTACGGCCAATTTCCAGGGCTTGGGTATAGAAGGACAATTGCGCACCGACCGCGACCGGCACCAGAAAGGCCATGCGATCAATGGCCACGGTAGCCACGCGGCCGCCGGCGACCTTGCTGGCCATTGCCGTGCCTGCCAGGTCCATCTGCGCGACCAGCCAGCCGCCGAAGATATCGCCAAAACCATTGGTTTCACGTGGCAATGCGGTGATTTGCAGGGCGAGATCGCCTTGCGGGATAGGATCTTCTTGTTCGAGTTCGATCATGCCAAGGGTGCCTCTGACCCGTAACGCTTCATGGGTGTTTCAAGTGGATAGCCGTCTTCGGGAAAAACGTTTCAGCACCAACATACACCGCTCGATACGTTTCTCGTAAGGCGCACTAAAGGGAAACTCTGCCAAAACGGCTGGGTGGCACCCAACAACGTTTTGGCACAGCAGCCCCTCAAGACAGCGGGTTTGGCGCTTGCAAGGGCCGAGTATATCGAGACGCTGGCGCCGCGACGACCTCCCGGCGCTCATTTGGTCGGCAAATCGCGGCTGTTATGCGGCTTTTTCGCGCAACTGTGTTTCTGATTGCAGGGAAAGCGCACGAATGGGGAATATTTCGCCCATCTGAACTGTGATTCGGTAGACGCTGTGCTTTTTCAAACGATTTGCTATCTTGCCAAACCTGCCGCAAGTCCCGGGCTTGCTGTTCTGATTACTATAAGAGAAGCCTTGCCATGTCCTCCGTGCCCGCAAGCAGCGCGCAACCTTCGCGCCCGCTGACCCGCAACGACTACAAAACCCTTTCGCTGTCTGCCTTGGGCGGGGCGCTGGAATTCTACGACTTCATCATCTTCGTGTTTTTCGCTACCGTGGTCGGGAAGCTGTTTTTCCCCGTCGACATGCCCGAATGGCTGCGCATGATGCAGACCTTCGGCATCTTCGCCGCCGGTTACCTGGCACGCCCGCTGGGCGGCATCATCATGGCGCACTTCGGTGACCTGCTGGGCCGCAAGAAAATGTTCACCCTGAGCATCTTCATGATGGCCGTGCCGACCCTGATCATGGGCCTGCTGCCGACCTACGCACAGATCGGCCTGTGGGCGCCGCTGCTGTTGCTGCTGATGCGCGTCATCCAGGGCGCCGCCATTGGCGGCGAAGTACCTGGCGCCTGGGTGTTTGTCTCCGAACACGTGCCGCCGCGCCACATCGGCTATGCCTGCGGTACCCTGACCAGCGGCCTCACCGCCGGTATCCTGCTGGGTTCGCTGGTGGCTACCGCCATCAACACCCTCTATACCCCGGAGCAGGTCTCGGATTACGCGTGGCGTATCCCGTTCCTGCTGGGGGGTGTGTTCGGCCTGCTGTCGGTGTACTTGCGCCGTTGGCTGCATGAAACACCGATCTTCGCTGAGATGCAGCAGCGCAAAACCCTGGCTGCCGAGTTGCCATTGCGCGCGGTATTGCGTGACCACCGTGGCGCCATCGTGCTGTCGATGCTGTTGACGTGGTTGCTGTCGGCGGGTGTGGTTGTGGTCATCCTGATGACCCCGACCGTGCTGCAAACCGTCTACCACTTCAGCCCGACGGTTGCGCTGCAAGCTAACAGCCTGGCGATCGTTACGCTGAGCCTGGGCTGCATTGCGTCCGGCGCGCTGGCTGACCGTTTTGGTGCCGGTCGCGTTTTGGTCACCGGTTGCGCGTTGCTACTGGCCACTTCCTGGACGCTGTATCACAGCCTGATGGCCCACCCGGACTGGTTGTTCCCGCTGTACGCGTTGACCGGCCTGTTTGTGGGCACCATCGGTGTAGTGCCTTACGTGATGGTGAAAGCATTCCCGCCAGTGGTGCGTTTCAGCGGTTTGTCGTTCTCCTATAACGTGGCCTACGCCGTATTTGGTGGTTTGACGCCACTGGCGGTATCGCTGCTGATGAAGGAAAGCCCGATGGGGCCTGCTTACTACGTGGCTGTCCTGTGTGTAATGGGGATGGCGGTGGGCGGCTACCTGTGGAAGCGCGGGCGCTGAATGATCGTTCCCACGCTCTGCGTGGGAATGCCGGCCTGGACGCTCTGCGTCCGCTTTTGAAGGTCGTGACGCAGAGCGTCACTGGATGCGTTCCCACGCAGAGCGTGGGAACGATCAATGCCAGCAACGATTACAGAGTGTTTCCGAAACATCGCTCCAGCCGCCTAAACCTCCTCGCAAGCCCCGGATTTATTGCACTTCCCCCTTCCTGTCAGGTTTTTCATAAATACTGGCCTTTCATCTAATTGTCATATTCCAGACATAGAGTGTTCACACGGCCTACCGATACTTGGCCCCGATCCAACTATCCCTATCTGCTAGGAGCAAGGCATGAAACTGAAACGTTTGATGGCGGCAATGACTTTTGTCGCTGCTGGCGTTGCGACCGCCAACGCGGTGGCCGCTGGTGTTGATCCGGCAATCCCGGCTTACGTTAAGACCACTGGTGTGTCGGGCAACTTGTCCAGCGTCGGTTCCGATACCTTGGCTAACCTGATGACCCTGTGGGCCGAGGGTTACAAAAAGGAATACCCGAACGTCAACATCCAGATTCAGGCTGCCGGCTCCGCCACTGCACCTCCTGCGCTGACTGAAGGCACCTCCAACCTGGGCCCGATGAGCCGCAAGATGAAGGACACCGAACTGGCGGCCTTCGAGCAGAAGTACGGCTACAAACCAACGGCTATCCCGGTTGCCGTGGATGCCCTGGCTGTGTTTGTGCACAAGGACAACCCGATCCAGCACCTGACCATGGAACAAGTCGACGCGATCTTCTCCTCGACTCGTCTGTGCGGCGCTAAAGCCGATGTTAAAACCTGGGGCGACCTGGGTGTGACCGGCGACCTGGCCAACAAGCCGGTTCAGTTGTTTGGTCGTAACTCGGTATCCGGCACCTACGGCTACTTCAAAGAAGAAGCCCTGTGCAAAGGCGACTACAAGCCAAACGTCAACGAACAACCAGGCTCGGCTTCGGTCGTGCAGTCGATCAGCTCCTCGCTGAACGGCATCGGTTACTCGGGCATCGGCTACAAAACTGCTAGCGTGAAGACCGTGGCCCTGGCCAAGAAAGGCAGCACTGACTTCATCGAAGACAGCGAAGAAAACGCCCTGAACGGTAAATACCCGCTGTCGCGTTTCCTCTACGTGTACGTCAACAAAGCCCCGAACAAGCCTCTGGCCCCGCTGGAAGCTGAGTTCGTGAAACTGGTTCTGTCCAAACAGGGCCAGGAAGTAGTAGTGAAAGACGGTTACATCCCACTGCCAGCCAAAGTTGCCGCCAAGGCACTGGCAGACCTGGGCCTGAAAGAAGGCAACTAAGCCTGCAATACCGGTGTAGCAGCGGGCCCTGTGGAAGCGGGCTTGCTGTGGCGAGGGAGCTTGCTCCCGTTCGACTGCGTAGCAGTCGCAAGCCTTGGGGGCGCTTCGCCCCCCAGCGCAAGCAAGCTTGCTCGCCACAGTAACCCCTTACTCTTCAAACCCGTCTACACCTCTAATTCTTTAATCCGCTGCCAGCCCTGCTACGCGGCGGATTTCTTGCGTCACTGCATTGTCATCTTTCTGTCATACAGGATCGCTAGGGTGTGCGCATGAATGATCTGGCCAATTCCACCATGACGACGACTTCTCCCCCCAAGCGTATTGACTTCAATACGCCTGAGCTGCAACGCAAGCGCCGCATTCGCGCGCTCAAAGATCGCCTGACCCGTTGGTATGTGTTGATCGGCGGCCTCGCCGTGCTTGGCGCAATTACCCTGATCTTCTTCTTCCTGGCTTATGTCGTTGCACCTTTGTTCCAAGGTGCTTCGCTGACCAAGGAAGACGCGCTGACACCCGCCTGGATGCAGGACGCCGGCAAGCCGTTGATGATCTCCCTCGAAGAACAGAACCAAGTTGCCATGCGGGTTTCCGACAAGGGCCAGGCGCTGTTCTTTGATGTGAGCACCGGTGCCGAGCTCAAACGTGTCGACCTGCCTTTGCCTGCTGGCGCCACTGTGGTCTCGATCGGCAAGGACCAGCCAGGCAGCCCGTTGGTGATCCTCGGTTTGTCCAATGGCCAGTCCCTGGTGTTCCGCCACACTTATAAAGTGTCGTACCCGGACGGCAAAAAGACCATTACGCCGGCCATTGAATACCCCTACGGCGAAACGCCCATCGTCCTCGACGAGCAGGGCCGCCCGCTGGAGCACGTCGCCCTCAACGCCACTGACTCGTCGCTGGTGGTTGCAGGTTCCGCAGGTTCGTACTTGAACGTACTGAGCCTGAGCCGCGAAGAAAACATGATGACCGGTGAAGTCACCAGCGAGCAGAAGCGTATCGAGCTGCCGCAAATGACCGAACCGGTGAAGGCAATCTTCATCGACCCACGCCAGCAGTGGTTGTATGTGATCAACGGTCGTGCGCTCGCCGATGTGTTCAGCCTGCGCGACAAGAGCCTCAACGGTCGTTACAAACTGCTGGAAGACGGCAACGCCGAAATCACTGCCAGCACCCAGCTGGTGGGCGGTATCTCGCTGATCGTCGGTAACTCCAAGGGCGGCCTGGCCCAATGGTTCATGGCCCGTGACCCGGACGGCGAGCAACGCCTGAAGCAGATCCGCACCTTCCAGATGGGCACCGCGCCAATCGTTGAAATCACCGCCGAGGAGCGTCGCAAAGGCTTCACCGCCCTGGACGCATCCGGCAAGTTCGGCGTGTTCCACAGTACCGCGCACCGCACGCTGCTGGTCGATCCGGTGGTGGATGGCCAAGGCCTGTTCGGCATGTCGCCACGCGCCAACCGCGTGATCGTCGAAGCCGGCGGCAAGCTGCAACCGCTGCTGCTCGACAACCCGCACCCGGAAGTGTCCTGGAGCGCGCTGTGGAGCAAGGTCTGGTACGAAAACTACGACGAGCCTAAATACGTCTGGCAATCGACCGCCGCCAACACCGACTTCGAACCCAAAATGAGTTTGGCCCCGCTGACCTTCGGTACCCTGAAGGCTGCGTTCTACGCCATGTTGCTGGCGGCGCCACTGGCAGTTGCCGCGGCAATCTACACCGCTTACTTCATGGCCCCGAGCCTGCGCCGCAAGGTCAAGCCGGTGATCGAACTGATGGAAGCGATGCCGACGGTGATCCTCGGCTTCTTCGCCGGCCTGTTCCTGGCGCCTTATGTAGAAGGGCACTTGCCGGGGATTTTCAGCCTGCTGATGTTGCTGCCGATTGGCATCCTGGTCGCCGGGTTTGTCTTCAGCCGCCTGCCTGAATCGCTGCGCCTGCGCGTTCCGGATGGTTGGGAAAGTGCGATCCTGATTCCGGTGATCCTGTTTGTGGGCTGGCTCTCGCTGTACATGAGCCCGTACCTGGAGACCTGGTTCTTTGGCGGCGACATGCGCATGTGGATCTCCCACGACCTGGGCATCACCTACGACCAGCGCAACGCCCTGGTCGTCGGTCTGGCCATGGGTTTTGCGGTGATCCCGAACATCTACTCCATCGCCGAAGACGCCGTGTTCAGCGTGCCGCGCGGCCTCACCCTGGGCTCATTGGCCCTGGGCGCCACGCCATGGCAGACCATGACCCGCGTGGTGATCCTGACCGCCAGCCCAGGCATCTTCTCCGCACTGATGATCGGCATGGGCCGCGCAGTGGGTGAAACCATGATCGTGCTGATGGCCACCGGTAACACGCCGGTGATGGAGATGAACCTGTTCGAAGGCCTGCGCACATTGGCGGCCAACGTTGCGGTGGAGATGCCTGAGTCGGAAGTCGGTGGCAGTCACTACCGCGTGCTGTTCCTCTCGGCGCTGGTGCTGCTGCTGTTCACCTTCATCATGAACACCCTCGCCGAGCTGATCCGTCAGCGTCTGCGCAAGAAATACTCGTCGCTTTAAGAAAGGTAGAAGTCTGTGAAACAGAACTCCCTGAATGGATGGTTCAAGAGCGGCGCCCCCGGCGTCTGGATCAGCGGTGGCGCGGTGTCCATCGCGGTCATCATGACCATTGGTTTGCTGGCCGTGATTGCCGTGCGTGGTCTTGGCCACTTCTGGCCGGCCGACCTGATCCAGGCCAACTACAGCGTGCCTGGCCAGGAAAACCATATCGTCATCGGCGAAGTGGTGCAGAAGGAAGAAGTGCCGCGCGAACGCCTGAAAAGCGCGGGCCTGCCGGTGCCGGACCAAGGCCCGGAATTCATGACCCGCGAGCTGATCAAGGTCGGTAACCGCGACTTGAATGGCAACGACTTCACCTGGATCGTCGGCGAGTGGTTGAAAGACCAGGCCACACCGAAGAACCTGATGGCCATCGAGCGTCGTGAGTGGGGCAACTTCTACGGCACCCTGGTCAACGTCAAGCAAGACGGCAAGGTGATCGCCGAAGGCGAAGCCGCATGGCCGGAGCTGCAAGCCCGCGTCGATCGTGTGAACAAGTTGGCGGCCCAGCTCAAGAGCCTTGAGAAAACCGACATCGGCGCGATCAACGCTGGCCTGGAACGCATCCGCCTGCACGGGCGCAAGCTGGAGCTGGAAGGCAAGCTCGACGCTGCCGCCCAGGCCGACATGGACTCCGGCCGCGCCGAGCTGAATGCCCGTTACCAGGACATCGAAGCGCGCCTGGCCGACCTGCACACCCAGTTCAACCGCGACAGCCTGACGGCCCGCGACGGCAACGGCAAAGAAATCGAAATCGGCATCGGCAAAGTGGTGCACGCCTACCAGCCGAACGCCATGGGCACCCTGACCAAGGTGGGTTTCTACTTCAGCAAGGTCTGGGAATTCTTGAGCGACGACCCACGGGAAGCCAACACCGAAGGCGGGATCTTCCCGGCCATCTTCGGCACCGTGATGATGACGCTGATCATGGCGATGATCGTGACCCCGTTCGGCGTGCTGGCGGCGGTGTACCTGCGTGAATACGCCAAACAGAACACCCTGACCCGCATTATCCGTATCGCGGTGAACAACCTGGCCGGCGTACCGGCCATCGTTTACGGCGTGTTCGGCCTGGGCTTCTTTGTGTATGTACTGGGTGGCTCGGTCGACCGTTTGTTCTTCGCTGAAGCTCTGCCGGCGCCGACCTTCGGTACGCCTGGCCTGCTGTGGGCTTCGCTGACCCTGGCGCTGCTGGCGGTGCCGGTGGTGATCGTGGCCACCGAAGAAGGCCTGGCGCGGATTCCTCGTACCGTGCGTGAGGGTTCCCTGGCACTCGGCGCAACCAAGGCGGAAACGCTGTGGAAGATTGTGCTGCCGATGGCCAGCCCGGCGATGATGACCGGCATGATCCTCGCCGTGGCCCGTGCCGCCGGTGAAGTGGCGCCGCTGATGCTGGTGGGTGTGGTCAAGCTGGCACCGTCGCTGCCGCTGGATGGCAACTACCCGTACCTGCACCTTGACCAGAAAATCATGCACCTGGGCTTCCATATTTATGACGTCGGTTTCCAGAGCCCCAACGTCGAAGCGGCACGCCCGCTGGTGTACGCCACCGCCTTGCTGCTGGTGCTGGTGATCGCCACGCTCAACCTGTCGGCGGTGTGGATTCGTAACCACCTGCGCGAAAAATACAAGGCGCTGGACAGCTAAAGCTATTAGCCACAAGCGGCAAGCTACAAGCCGCTTTTGCTCAAATCTTGCAGCTTGCAGCTAGAAGCTGGCAGCTACGAACGGAGTGAGACCATGCAACATGAAACCCATACCCACGGCATCAACATGTCGGCCCTGGGTCGCGACAAGCAGAGCCTGAGCCTGGCCCAGGAAACCGTGGCCATCGAAGTGCCGGGCCTGAGCCTGTACTACGGTGAAAAGCAGGCGCTGTTCGACGTCAGCATGAACATCCCCAAGCAGCGCGTGACCGCCTTTATCGGCCCGTCCGGCTGCGGCAAGTCCACGCTGCTGCGCACCTTCAACCGCATGAACGACCTGGTTGACGGTTGCCGCGTAGAAGGCGCGATCAACCTGTACGGCAGCAACATTTATCGCAAAGGCGAAGATGTGGCCGAGCTGCGTCGTCGCGTGGGCATGGTGTTCCAGAAGCCGAACCCGTTCCCCAAGACCATCTACGAAAACGTGGTTTACGGCCTGCGCATCCAGGGCATCAACAAAAAACGCATCCTCGACGAAGCCGTTGAGTGGGCCTTGAAAGGCGCGGCGCTGTGGGACGAGGTTAAAGACCGCCTGCACGACTCGGCACTCGGCCTGTCCGGCGGCCAGCAGCAGCGTCTGGTGATCGCCCGCACCATCGCCGTGGAGCCGGAAGTGTTGCTGCTCGACGAACCCTGCTCGGCACTCGACCCGATCTCGACGCTGAAAGTCGAAGAGCTGATCTACGAACTCAAGTCCAAGTTCACCATCGTCATCGTGACCCACAACATGCAACAGGCGGCGCGGGTTTCCGACTACACCGCGTTCATGTACATGGGCAAGCTGGTGGAGTTCGGCGACACCGACACCTTGTTCACCAACCCGGCGAAGAAGCAGACCGAAGACTACATCACCGGTCGTTACGGCTAGCCCCAGCTGCAAGCCGCAAGTTTCAAGCGGCAAGTGGAAGCAGTTTGATCAACGACACACATCAGCTTGCAGCTTGTAGCTTGCGGCTTACAGCTTTTGCGGAGCAAACCCATGATTAGCAAAGAAGGCCTTACCCACCACATCTCCGCGCAGTTCAACGCCGAGCTTGAGGAGGTGCGCAGCCACCTCCTGGCGATGGGCGGGCTGGTGGAGAAGCAAGTCAACGATGCGGTCACTGCGCTGATCGAGGCCGACTCTGGCCTGGCCCAGCAAGTGCGCGAGATTGATGACCAGATCAATCAGATGGAGCGCAATATCGATGAAGAATGCCTGCGCATTCTGGCCCGTCGCCAGCCGGCGGCCTCCGACCTGCGTTTGATCATCAGCATCTCCAAGTCGGTAATCGATTTGGAGCGCATCGGCGACGAAGCCACCAAAATCGCCCGCCGCGCTATCCAGCTGTGCGAAGAAGGCGAGGCGCCACGCGGTTACGTGGAAGTGCGCCACATCGGTGACCAAGTGCGCAATATGGTGCGCGATGCGCTGGACGCTTTCGCCCGCTTCGACGCCGAATTGGCGTTGTCGGTGGCGCAATACGACAAGACCATCGACCGCGAATACAAGACCGCACTGCGCGAGCTGGCCACCTACATGATGGAAGACCCGCGCTCTATCTCGCGGGTCTTGAACATCATCTGGGTATTGCGTTCCCTGGAACGGATCGGCGACCACGCGCGCAATATCTCGGAATTGGTGATTTACCTGGTGCGCGGCACCGACGTGCGGCACATGGGTCTCAAGCGCATGAAAGCCGAAGTTGAAGGCACGGCCGATCAAATCCCTAATGTTCCGGGCGAAACTGACGATAAGTAAGGTTGCCCGAGACATTAACGCCCGGCCTTTGGTCGGGCGTTTTCGTTTGTGGCATCTGAATTTATTTGCGCAGCAGGAGCAATAAGTCCTTCTGTGACCAGCGAGTTTTGGCAAAATGCCATCAGTCAGGCGTTTTGCATGCCGAAGTTTTAATAGGATGAAGGGTCGATGAGTAAAGTCAGTGTATTGGTGGTGGACGACGCCTCGTTTATCCGCGATTTGGTGAAGAAGTGCCTGCGCAACTACTTCCCAGGCATCAAGATTGAAGACGCGGTAAACGGCAAAAAGGCGCAATCCATCCTGATGCGCGAGACCTTCGACCTGGTGCTGTGCGACTGGGAAATGCCTGAGATGTCTGGCCTTGAGCTGTTGACCTGGTGCCGTGAACAAGCCCATCTCAAAGCCATGCCGTTCGTGATGGTGACCAGCCGTGGCGACAAGGAAAACGTAGTGCAGGCGATCCAGGCCGGGGTTTCCGGTTACGTCAGTAAGCCGTTCACCAACGAGCAACTGCTGAACAAGGTCAAGCAGGCTTTGCACAAGATCGGCCGTCTCGACGCCCTTATCGCCAGCGCGCCGACCAAGATGAACTCGGCCTTCGGCAACGACTCTCTCAATGCCTTGACCGGCGGCAAGCCCGAGGCGGCCAAACCGGCGCCGATAGCTGCGCCGAGCAAAGGCCTGCTCAACAGCCAACCGGTGCCAGCGCCTGCTGCCTCGCCTGCCGGCGGTCGTGGCCAGGGCCAACTGCGGCTGTCCAGCGGCAACCAGCAATGTGTGATCAAGGCGCTGAGCATCAAGGAAGCGCTGCTGGTGGTCCGTCGCGGTGAAGTGCTGCCGCAGGTACTGGAAAGCGCCGTGCTCGACCTTGAGCAAGGCGAAAACGCCGAAGTCGCGCGCCTCAACGGCTACCTGCACGCCATCGTCGCCTATGAGCCACGGCCTGACAGCGACTGGCTGCAACTGACCTTCCGGTTTATTGACCAGGATGCGCAGAAGCTCGACTACATCTCCCGCCTGATCGCGCGCGGTACGGCGCAGAAGCATTTTGTGCCGGGTGCGTGAGCTACAGAGCAACACTTAACCAGTGTGGGGCTTGCCCGCTCCACAGTTGATCTTCTGTGCTTCACGCAGTGTTGTCATCAACCCTTGTTAGCCTGCCGAACAGTCATCCCGGCAGGTACGCCATGTTCATTCGCCTATTCCTGTTCTGTGGGCTGGCCACGGTTTGCACTTCGACCCTGGCCATGACCCTCTACAAAACCACCGATGCCAATGGCGTGGTGTCTTTCAGCGACCGGCAAACGCCGGGCGCCCAGGCATTTGTGATGCAGGAGCGCCGGGTGGAACGGACCAAACGGCCGGTGCCGGATATGCCCACATCAAGTTATCCACAGCAAGCCTATCGCTATCCTTTGCCTTGGCGTGGTGGGCCGTTTCGCTTGACCCAAGGCCCTAACGGCAGCTTCAGCCACACCGACGCCAAGAGCCGCTACGCCATGGACATCGCCATGCCCGAAGGCACACCAATCATTGCGGCGCGTAGCGGGATGGTGGTGAAGACCGAAAATAACCAGGCCGGGCGCGGTAATGACGCGTCCGGGAATTTCGTGCGCATACGCCACGATGACGGCACCGAGGGCGTGTATTTGCACCTCAAGCAAGGTTCGGTCAGCGTAAGGGCAGGGCAGCGTGTGGTGGTGGGAAGCCCACTGGCGTTGTCGGGCAATACCGGCAACAGCAGCGGGCCGCATCTGCATTTTGTGGTGCAGAAGGCTTCCGAGGCCGGGCTGGTTTCGATTCCGTATGAGTTCAACCAGCCGCTTGGCAAATTGCCCAACTTTGCGTTGGGCAATTGAGGCGTCAATCCAGCAGCAACACCTTGGCCAGGACGATCTTCGGCCCTTTCATCTTCTTGATGATGATGCGCAAGCCTTCAACTTCCAGCACTTCTTCCTCTTCCGGCACGCGTTTCAACGTGTCGTAGATCAAGCCGGCCAGGGTTTCGGCTTCGATGTGGTCCAGGTCCACGCCCAGCAGGCGCTCCACCTTGAACAGCGGCGTGTCGCCACGCACCAGCAGTTTGCCTGGCTGGTAGGCGAGGATGCCGCGCTCGGCCTTGCGGTGTTCGTCCTGGATATCGCCGACCAGCACTTCCAGCACGTCTTCCATGGTCAGGTAGCCGATGACTTTGCCGTCGGCTTCTTCCACCAGGGCAAAGTGCGCGCCGCCTTTGCGGAACTGCTCCAGCAACTGCGACAGCGGCATGTGCCGCGAGACACGCTCCAGCGGGCGGGTCAGCTCGGCCAGGTTGAACGACTCGGGGATGTGGTCCAGGGCAGCCAGTTCCAGCAGCAGGTCCTTGATGTGCAGCAAGCCGACAAACTCGTTGCGATCGGCGTCATACACCGGGTAACGGCTGAATTTGTGGCGGCGGAACAACGCGAGGATTTCCTTGAGCGGGGCGTTGAAGTCCAGGGTCACCAGGTCTTCGCGGGAGTTGGCCCAGTCCACCACTTCCAGCTCGCCCATTTCCACGGCCGAAGCCAGTACGCGCATGCCTTGGTCGCTTGGATCCTGGCCACGGCTGGAGTGCAGGATCAGCTTGAGTTCTTCGCGGCTGTAATGGTGCTCATGGTGCGGGCCGGGCTCGCCTTGGCCGGCGATACGCAAGATGGCGTTGGCGCTGGCGTTGAGCAGGTAGATCGCCGGGTACATGGCCCAGTAGAACAGGTACAGCGGCACCGCCGTCCACAGCGACAGCAGCTCGGGTTTGCGAATTGCCCAGGACTTGGGGGCCAATTCACCGACCACGATGTGCAGGTAGGAAATCACGAAGAAGGCGGCAAAAAACGACACGCCTTTGATCACTTCAGGCGATTGCACGCCGATGGCGCCCAGCAATGGCTCGAGGATGTGCGCAAAGGCCGGCTCACCGACCCAGCCCAGGCCCAGGGAGGCGAGGGTAATACCCAATTGGCAGGCCGACAGATAGGCGTCGAGCTGACTGTGGACGGTGCGCAGGATCTGCCCGCGCCAGCCGTTCTTGTGGGCGATGGCCTCGACCCGGGTGGCGCGCAGTTTGACCATGGCAAATTCCGCCGCAACGAAGAAACCGTTGAGCAGTACCAGGATCAGTGCAAAAAGAATCATGCCGAAATCGGCGAAGAGTGTAGCGAGGGTGATACCAGGGGAAGGGTCCATGATGGGGTTTTGCAGGTTCCGTGTGTTCAATAAGGGGTGACAGACAGGCCTGAAAGGCAGGCGCAAGTCGGCCAATGTAGCGGCTGACGGGGCGCTTGCCTAGTGCCCGCTGCCGGGCGGAGCCTGGAAAGCCTTCTGCCAAACCATGCAAATCCAATGTGGGAGCTGGCTTGCCTGCGATAGCGGCCTGCCAGTTGAGGTGATTTCAGCTGACCCACCGCCATCGCAGGCAAGCCAGCTCCCACACTTAGATTTACGTCGTTTTCGGGCTATTCATCTGTGCCGATCACCCGCGAGCGGGTCATCTGCGCCGGTGGGAAATGGCAGGTAAAGGTGCTGCCATGCCCCAGCACGCTGCTGATCTCCAACCGTGCGCGGTGGCGCAACAGCACGTGTTTGACGATCGCCAGGCCCAGCCCGGTGCCGCCGGTGTTGGAGTTGCGGCTTGAGTCGACGCGGTAGAAGCGTTCGGTCAGGCGCGGCAGGTGCTTGGCGTCGATACCGATGCCGGAGTCCTGCACGCTCAAGTGTGCGCCGTGCTCATCGCTCCACCAGCGGATGCGGATATTGCCCTTGTCCTGGGTGTACTTCACGGCGTTGAACACCAGGTTGGAAAACGCGCTGCGCAACTCACCTTCGCTGCCTTTGAGCAATACCTGCGGGTCGGCTTCCAGTGTGATCTGTTGCCCGCGCTCGCCGGAAAGCGCCTGGGCGTCATTCTTGATGGTCTGCAGCAGGCTTTGCACCGCCACCGGATGGTTGTCCGACGGGTAATCGGTGGCTTCCAGCTTGGCCAGCAACAGCAGGTCATTGAGCAGGGTTTGCATGCGTGAGCCCTGCTGTTGCATCTGCTGCAGGGCACGGCTCCAACGCGGGTTGATCTCGTCGACGTTGTCCAGCAGCGTCTCCAGGTAGCCGCAGATCACCGTCAACGGCGTACGCAGTTCGTGGGAGACGTTGGCGACGAAGTCTTTGCGCATCTGTTCCAACTGGTGAATGCGGGTCACGTCGCGCACCAGCATCAGGTGCTCGTTGTTGCCATAACGCGTCAGGTACAGCTGGATGCGCACGCGGTCATTGGTAGGCGAGGGGATTTCCAGCGCTTCTTCGTAGTTTTCCTGCTCGAAATATTCCTTGAAGCGCGGGTGGCGCACCAGGTTGGTCACCGGCTGACCGCTGTCCTGGGGCGTCTTGAGGCCCAGCAAGGTCTCGGCAGCGCGGTTCCACCACTCCAGGTTGCCGTCGCTGTCGAGCATGATCACCGCGTCTTTGAGCGCAGCGGTAGACTCCTGCACCCGGTCGATCACCGCCTGCAGGCGCCCGCGAACCCGTTGGTCGCGGCGTTGCAGGTGGTAGATGCTGTCGAACACTTCGCCCCACAGGCCGTAGCCGTCGGGTGGTGCTTCGTCGGGTTTGTGCTGGCGCAGCCATTCATGCAGGCGCAGCAATTGTTTGAGGGTCCAGCCCAGGTATAGGCCGATACCGACCGCGAGGCTCCAGCCGTAATAGCCGCTGATCAAGCCCACCACCAAGCAACCGGTGATCAACAGAAGCATGTGGCGAATCAGGGTGCCATGCCAGTTCTGGTTCAAGTTGCGTCCTTCGGAGCAGTTTCAAGTTTCAAGCTGCAAGCTCCAAGCTAAAGCAGTCCCGCTTTTAACTTGCGGCTTGTGGCTGATTGCTTACAACTCAACCTTTGGTGGAAAAGCGATAGCCGGTGCCGCGCACGGTTTGTACCAGATTCTCGTAGGCATCGCCCAAGGCTTTGCGCAGGCGGCGGATATGCACGTCAACCGTGCGCTCCTCCACATACACATTGCCGCCCCACACCTGGTCCAACAATTGCCCACGGGTATAGGCGCGCTCCTGGTGGGTCATGAAAAATTGCAGCAGGCGGTATTCGGTCGGCCCCATCTCGGCCGGCTTGCCGTCGATGGTCACGCGGTGGCTGATCGGGTCCAGGATCAGCCCGTCGACTTCGATCGGCGCTTCGCCATCGGTAGGGCCGGCACGGCGCAGTACGGCCTTCAGGCGCGCTACCAGCTCACGTGGGGAAAACGGCTTGGTGATGTAGTCATCAGCGCCGACTTCCAGGCCCTGGATTTTGTTGTCCTCTTCACCCTTGGCGGTGAGCATGATGATCGGGATATCCCCGGTCAGCTCGTCACGCTTGAGGCGACGGGCCAGTTCGATGCCGGAGGTGCCGGGCAACATCCAGTCCAGCAGGATCAGGTCCGGCTTGCGGTCGACGATAATGGCATGGGCCTGCTGGGAGTTCTCCGCCTCCAGGCAGTCATAGCCGGCCATTTCCAACGCAACGGCGATCATCTCGCGAATGGGCGCTTCGTCGTCAACGATCAGAATGCTCCTGCCAACCATGCTCAAAATCCTCTTGTCATTTAACTGTCTTGCGCCGCATTAGATAACGGAATTATTGCAGTCGTGTGACAGTAATTTAGACGATCGGGCAATTCACGGCACTCTGGACTACCCTTTGGGTCCGAATCCTGACAACCACAAAAGGAAGGTTCCGATGACTCAAAGTACTTTTTCCTGGAAAGCCCTGTTGGTAACGGCGGCGTTGACCCTGCCGACACTGGCATTTGCGGCTGAGCCGGCGATGACTAAGGACGGCGTGTTGGTGGATCACAAGGGCATGACGCTCTACACCTTTGCCAAGGACTCTGGTGACAAGTCCATGTGCAACGACAAGTGCGCCACGAACTGGCCGCCGTTGATGGCTGAGTCCACTGACAAACCGATGGGCAAATGGACCGTCATCACGCGTGACGATCAGAAGAGCCAGTGGGCCTACAGCGGCAAGCCGCTTTACACCTTCGTCATGGACAAGAAGGCCGGCGACATGACCGGTGAAGGCAAAATGGACGGTGCCTGGAAGGTGGCCAAGCCTTGACTCTGCGGCGCCATTGAAACCTTCGCGAGCAAGCCCGCTCCCACACTTGGAATGCGTTCCAAATGTGGGAGCGTGCTTGCCCGCGATGGCGTCAGCACTGAATTACCGAAACCCGTAATCCGCCACAATCCCGACAAAAATCGCCAACCCCGCCCAGTGGTTATGCAAAAACGCCTTGAAGCATTTCATCCGATCCTTGTCCCGGGTGTACCAGAACTCCCAGGCAAAACAGCCCGCCGCCGCCAGCAACCCCAGATGGAACCAGCCACCCAGCTCAAACCGCTGCCCCGCCAATAGCAGGCACACCAGCGATAAACCTTGCAGGGTCAGAATGATCACGCGGTCCGCATCGCCGAACAGAATGGCGGTGGATTTCACCCCGATCTTCAAGTCGTCATCGCGGTCGGTCATCGCGTAATACGTGTCGTAGCCCACCGTCCACAGCAAGTTGGCGATGTAAAGCAGCCACGCCGTGGCCGGCAAATGCCCGGTCTCGGCAGTGAATGCCATCGGCATGCCCCATGAAAACGCCGCGCCCAGCACCACTTGTGGGTAATAGGTGTAGCGCTTCATGAACGGGTAGCTCGCCGCCAGCGCCAGGCCGCCCAGGGACAGCAGGATGGTGGTCGCGTTGGTCAGCAGCACCAGCAGAAAACTGATGCCCATCAGCACCGCAAAAAACACCAAGGCCTCTTTGGAGCTGATCTTGCCGCTCACCAGCGGCCGCTGTTCGGTGCGTTTCACATGGCCGTCGACCTTGCGGTCGGCCCAGTCATTGATCACGCAGCCACCGGCACGGGTCAGCACTACGCCGAGCACGAAAATCACGATATTAATCAACGACGGCGAGCCCTTGCCCGCAATCCACAGCGCCCACAGCGTCGGCCACAGCAGCAGGTAGATGCCGATGGGTTTGTCCATGCGGGTCAACTGAATGAAATCCCACGCCCTGGGGTTCAGGCGGTTCAAGGACTTGAGCAGACGTTGATACATCAGCAGTTCTCCGGGTGGTCATGCAGCGCATGCCAGAAGCTGGGCAGGAAAGTTTCCGCGACCAGCACGCTCAACGGCCCGCGATCAAAGCGCGAGCGGCGCGCCCACAGGCCATCGGCCTGGTCGGCGCTCGGCAGCCATTGCCGTGGGTAATGGCACACCTCGATCGCCTGGCGAGTGAACGCGTGGTCGCAGAACAGCAACTCGCCCAGCGAACGGCTGCCCAATTCGTCCATGTGCAAGCCATCGCCCTGCAAGGCACTGCGCGCCGCCACGCTGCGGGCAAACACCCACGGTTGGCCATGCCCGCGCAAATACACCTCGCGTACCCAGCCGACCGTGGCCGGGGCCATACCCAGCGCTGCACATTCATCCTCGCGCAGTGGCTGCCAGCCTTCGAACAGTGGCGTCACGCTGAAGCCGTCGTTGGACAGCCACGTAAGCCGGCGCGTCAGCGAGCCTTCGTCGAACAGCCAGTTGAGGGTCAATGGCGCGGGCATTGGGCTCAGAAGGCTCTGGGTCAGCCATTGGCAAGCATCGGGACAGGCGATTGAGTGCGGCACGGTGAGTCAGTTTTGGCAGTAAAAGAGGCGGCGAGCTTACCATGGCGTCCTGAACTTTTGCCGGGCTGAACCGGCCGTTTGCGCCGAACATGCTTGCATCTGCCGGCCCCGATCAGTACAAAACGCCCTGAGCCGCACGGCAACGTTGGTCTATCGACCGTCGGCCAAGATGCCTGGACCCTGAGGAAGCAAGTAATGAAGAAGTGGCAATGTGTAGTCTGCGGCCTGATCTATGACGAAAAAGACGGCTGGCCGGATGACGGTATCGCACCGGGCACCCTGTGGCAGGACGTTCCGGAAGACTGGCTGTGCCCGGACTGCGGCGTGGGCAAAATGGATTTCGAAATGATCGAAATCGGCTAAACATCGGTTTAAGAAACGTACTACAAGGAGAAAGGAATGAACGCACCTGTCGTGATCATCGGCACAGGGCTGGCCGGTTACAACGTGGCCCGGGAATTTCGCAAGCTCGACAGCGAGACCCCGTTGCTGCTGATCACCGCGGATGACGGGCGCTCCTACTCCAAGCCCATGCTCTCCACCGGCTTTGGCAAGAACAAGGAAGCCGATGGCCTGAGCATGGCTGAGCCGGGCGCCATGGCCGAGCAACTCAAGGCCGAAGTGCGCACCCACACGCGCATCAGCGGCATCGACCCGGGCCACAAACGCCTGTGGATCGGCGAGGAAGCGGTAGCCTACCGCGACCTGATCCTGGCTTGGGGCGCAGAAGCCGTGCGCGTGCCGGTCGAAGGCGATGCGGCGGAACTGATTTTCCCGATCAATGACCTTGAAGATTACGCACGCTTCCGTGCCGCTGCTGCCGGTAAGCGCCGTGTGCTGCTGCTGGGCGCGGGCCTGATCGGCTGTGAATTCGCCAACGACCTGATACTTGGCGGCTATGAAATTGATCTGGTCGCACCCTGCGAGCAAGTCATGCCGACTCTGCTGCACCCAGCAGCGGCTGGCGCTGTGCAAGCCGGGCTGGAAGGCCTCGGCGCGCGGTTCCACTTGGGCCCGGTGCTCAACCGCTTGCAGCGCACGGCGGATGGCCTGGAAGCGCACCTGTCGGATGGTGAAGTGATCCACTGCGACCTGGTGGTCTCGGCCATCGGCCTGCGTCCGCGCGTGGACCTGGCTGCTGCCGCCGGCCTGCAGATCAACCGTGGAATCATGGTGGACCGCCACCTCAAGACCTCCCACGCCAACATCTACGCCCTGGGCGACTGCGCCGAGGTCGATGGCCTCAACCTGCTGTACGTGATGCCATTGATGAGCTGTGCCCGCGCCCTGGCCCAAACCCTTGCCGGCAACGCCACGGCCGTCAGCTATGGGCCGATGCCGATCACCGTCAAAACCCCGATCTGCCCTCTGGTGGTATCGCCGCCGCCACGCGGCACCGAAGGAGTGTGGAGCGTCGAAGGGCAGGGCGCCGACATCAAGGCCTTGTGCCGCGACGCCAGCGGCCGCCTGCTGGGTTATGCGCTGACCGGCAGCGCCGTCATGGAAAAACTTGCCCTTAACAAAGAACTTCCGCCATTGCTGGCGTAAATGCCGGTCGTTCTGTCGGAATCAGCACCTTCTTACCCCCAGAAAGGTCGCCGCGAGACTGGCGGAGCGTGCGAGGGCATGCCATCCTCACTCCCGTCTGCCGCAGAGTAGAGCCTGCGGCGCCTTGGGCGCTGCTCCACCAGAGAGCAGCACGGACATAACAACAAAAAACCGTCAAAGAGGCTTCACTTATGCGTAAACCAGAACTCGCAGCCGCTATTGCAGAAAAAGCAGACCTGACCAAAGAGCAGGCCAACCGCGTCCTCAACGCCGTTCTCGAAGAAATCACCGGCGCCCTGCACCGCAAGGACAGCGTCACCCTGGTGGGCTTCGGCACCTTCCTGCAACGCCACCGCGGCGCCCGCACCGGCAAAAACCCGCAAACCGGTGAGCCAGTGAAAATCAAGGCCAGCAACACCGTTGCGTTCAAGCCGGGCAAGTCGCTCAAAGACAGCGTCAACCCGTAATAGCAGGACCGTCTGAAGGGAGGCGGGTTGGTAAGAAAATGGGCACGCCGACTGGGTTGGGTGCCCATTTTTGTTGGGCGTCGTTAAAGCGGGTGATGGCACCGGCACTTCAATGGCTCTAAAGGTGGGGGGCAAAGCAACGGGTCGTCTCGATGTTTTTTATAACTATTTAAATATTCAGATTCAGCGCAGTAGTCACGCGTACGGAGTTAGGCTGCTATTTGAATTGGAACGGTTTTGCTTTATGCAACCACGTATAGGCTGAGGTTGCAGGGAGCCCTCCTTAAGTCGATAACTTACTTGGAGAAAAAAATGAAACTATCCAATCAAGCCTATGTTCCCCTCCTTCCGCCCCTGACTAACGTCGATGTGGCACAACCAAAACTACCGGTGCCACCAGGACTACTCGATCAGTCCTCCCAACCGACTAAACCGGGCGCGCATACATTAGATCCAAATGCTTACCCTGAAGGTACCGCTGAGGAGCATAGTAATAGAACGATCAGGGGTTTTAGGTTTCGCCCCAGAATACCTGCAACAAGGCCACTCAAACCGCCAAAACCGCTAACGCCACCTAAACCACCTAGGCCCGCACCCTCGGCGAGTAGGCCAAGCAGTGTCGCGAGTGCTGCCAATACCGCCAGGGCTGTTGGCGCATTGCAGTTCCCTCCCATTGCCTCCTCACTGGCCACTCAGGCGCGAAACTCGTTCGTTGAGGCGGGTGTAAGTACCCTGATCAACCTTCCATTCAGCGTTGCCCAGCATGTAACGTCGAAAGCCATGACGGATAGAATTGACGCGCAATCGAAAATGCCCGGCGCAGAGAAAAAGAACGTAGACGGAACAAAGAGTACTGTAGATCCGTCCGCGACAGATCAACAAAAAATAGAAGCACGCCTGGAAGGTGCTGAAATAAAAACAGAGTTATTGGCCAACACCATTCTGTCCATCAACGAAGGGGCAGACGCTAATGCGGTAGGTAAAGACCCCGCGGCGTCAACCGACATCAATGCGCGATTGACCGGCCTTGAGAAGAGGATGGACACAATAGAGGGGCAGATGGAAGGCATCGCTAAACGATACGGACTTGTCTACTGCCCCTATTCCGAACCTGAATCTTCGCAAGCACCGACAGATAAGTCTCGTATAGAGACTATTGAACAGCGCTACAAGTATATGAATACAATGGTTAAAAAATTGAAAGCTGCCAAGGAAATCGATAAAGAGGATGATGCGGAATAAGATTTTTTAAGAAAGGGAAGAGGGGACAGATTTATTTAATTTTGCTGAGTTTAATAAAGTTGTCTCCTTTTCCGTTGTTGTTTCAGGGTGGGTGTTAGCGGAAAAGGGGCCGCATTTATTTAAGAGCTAGAGTGAGATGGGTAATAAATCTGTCCCCAATTTTATTAAGGTTAGGTGGGCGGGGCTAGGTCGACGATTAAGGGTACATATTTAGTCTGCTTATAATTATAAGGTTGCTCCAGTTATCCATGACTTTCTTTATCCAATTTTAGTCAGGGTTCTTCAGTTGCTCCGGTGGTAACTTTTGCACTTCGTCGCGTATAGAGTTGTAAATGCTTTCGATAGGCTTCGATACCTTGATCTGTAGTGCGTCAAAAACTTCTTTTACCGCTCTTTCGTGATACTCAAGGTATTTTTCATAGCCCGAAGGGTCTTGATTGATAGGCTGGCTGGGCATTTTCAAAGAGTAACTCACGGCTTTATTTCTTTTAGATACCTCGGGCCCGGTTACATTTAAGTCCACTAGTCCAGGTACGCTCGAGTCTTTAAGGCTCAGCCAATAGTTGTCGCCATACTTTTTATCGAACAGTTCGGTTTCTATTATTTGTCGTTCCAGCTGTTCTCGGATAATCCGGCTGACATGATGCGACACATAAAAAACGGCAGCAGGATTTGGAAAGAGACCGCCTATGGATATAGGGTACGGGTTGCGCATTATTCATCCTCTCTTATTTGCCACACAGCGATTTAGGGCCTTTATAGCTTTTTTTGTTTCCTTCCGGTATAAGTCCGCCAGTTTTTTTGTAATGCGCATCCAATTTTGCAGTTTCGATAGTTTTGGCCGCTTCTGTCGTACTTATGCCGCTTTGCAGAATTGTACCCTTAATCGTTTTTCCAGGATTCAGCCGTTCTAATTTTTCTACTTGTTGGTGAAGCCTGGTTGGGTTACCGCTGGATTTAGTTACGCGGTTCATATCGGCTTTACCGTACTTATGCAGCTCGCCGTCTATTCGGATTTCGTACACGCCGAAATTGCCTTGTGCGCCGTTGGTGTTGAGATTTAAAAGTCCCCATGGATCAATCCATGAGATGGGGTTTGGTGCGTATTTGTAGAGGTTGATTCCTCCCGCCAACCCAATCGGATCCGGCGTCGTAAACCGCCCCACATCCGGATCATAAAACCTGAACGTATTGAAATGCAGCCCCGTCTCCCGGTCCAGGTACTGCCCCTGGAAACGCAGGTTCTGCTCCTCAATGTAATAAGGCTCACGCACCTCTTCCAGCGTGTTGCCCCACACCCGATAAGTCGCCTGCCAGAGCATGTGCCCATCAGCCTCGGTCAACTGCTCCGGCAACCCATTCAGGTCGTTATGGTAGTAACGAATCTTCTGCAACGGCCCGGCACCGTCAACGCGAGCCAAGGGTTGGTAGCCTTCATCTTCATAGACGTAAAGACTCGTCTGACTGTGCTTATGCTCCTGCAATAACCGCAAGCCGTCCCAGGTAAACCGCGTTTCCCCCAGTGGATATCCATCACCGCCATGCTCGGTTTTTTCTATCCGACGCCCCAGCGGGTCATACACCATCCTGACCACGCTACCATCGTCATTACGCACCTCCACCAACCGGCTCTCAGCGTCATACGCAAACCGCTGCAGCCCACGTTTGGCGCTGCGCTTTTCAATCATCCGCCCAAACGCATCGTAGCGATAACGCTTGTCCTGATACGTCAGCAGCTTGTTATGCACCACCAACCCGGCACCCGCTTGCGGGCCATCCAGCAGGTTGGCGGCGGCGTCATAGGCAAAGGTTTCGCGCTGCCCGTGCAGGCTGTCCTGGCTGGCGATGATGCGGCCGGTGGTGTCGTAGTGCAGCAGTTGGCGATGTTGCGCGGCGGGTTGCTGGTCGAGTTTGCCGATCAGGTTGTCGGCGGGGTCGTATTCGAATTGCTTTTGTGCCGCTGCGGGCATCAGCGTTGGCTGGCTGTTCAGGCGGCGCTGGCGTGAGCGCAGGCGGCCGCTGCGGTCGTATTCGCTGCGGGTGCTGAGCTGGCCCTGGGTGCGCAGCACTTCGCGGTGCAGGCGGTCTCGCTCGAAATCGCTGATGACCTGGCCGTCGAGGTTGATCTGGTGCAGGTGGCTGCTGCCGTAGTACAGGCGGTTGAGCCAGCGGCCGTCCGGCAGTTGGGTCTGGATCAGGTTGCCGAGTTCGTCGTAGTGATGTTGCAGGTTGCCACCGGCACTCTGTTCGGCAAGTAACTGGCCGAGGGCGTCGTAGGCGAAACCCAGCGCCTGGGCGTTGCCTTGCAGATCAGTGAAGGTCACAGCCGTGAGCTGATCTACCGCATCGTAGCGGTAGTTGGTGCGGCCATCGTCGGTGGTTTTGGCGACCAGTCTGCCGACCGCATCACGCTCCAGCCGATGAACGATGGGCGCGGGTGGCGTCTCGGGCACCACCGCCAGTCCATTGCCATAAGGTGCAGGATGAGCAGTCACCGTCGTGATGTTGTCGAGCAAGTCGTAGTCGTAGCGTTTGGCGCTGCCGTCGAGGTCTTGCTGCTCGGTCAGCCGATCCCCGGCGTCCCACGCAAACCGATAGCTTTCACCGTTCTCATTGACCAGCGCTTGCAACCGCCCGTAGCTGTCATACCCAAACTGCACCTGCCGCCCATGGGCATCGGTGCGTTGGCGTACCTGGCCTCGCCGGTTGTGTTGGTAGAGCGTGGTGTGCCCGGCGGGGTCGGTGTAGCCCACCAACTGCCCGCTGGCGTCGCGCTGATACTGCTCGGTGCGCCCATCCGGTAATTGGCTGCTGAGCAAACGCCCCTGGGCGTCGTAGCTGAACTGCGTGCGTTCACCCAAGGCATCAGTGATGACCTGCAAATAGCCACGGTCGTCGTAGCTGAAACGCGTCGGGTAGCCCGAGCAGTCGATATGCTCGACCAACTGCCCAAACGGATTCCAGCGCAGTTGTTTGCTTTTGCCAGTGGCATCAATGATTTCTACTGGCTGGCCGTGGGCGTCATAGCGGTAACGGGTGATATAGCCCAGCGGATCGGTCTCGGCGATGCAGTTACCGCGTGGGTCGTAGCGATACTGCCAACTGTTGTCGGCGGCGTCGGTTTCCACCAGCGGTAAAGCCCAATGCTCCAGCCACAAGGTCGAATCACTGCGGCCCAGCGGGTCGGTTTCGCCAATTACGTTACCGCTCTCATCGTAGCTGTATTCATAGCGCCCACCCAGCGGGTCAGTCGCGCTGAGCAACTGACGTTCGTCATTCCACTCAAATAGCCAAGTCTGGCCGAGGTTGTCGCTGTACTGAATGATCTGATGCTGAGTATTCCAGTACCGCGTACTCACGCGCTGCAGGCCGTCGGTGATGCGCGTGAGGCCAGCCTGCAGGTCATAGTCGAACTGGTAAGCGTCGCCCTCATCGGTCCAATGCCGAACCACGCGCCATTCCAGGCCTTCAACCAGTGCCCACTCATAGAAACAGCGCAATCCGGTGGGCAACTGATGCTCCACCATTCGGCACCCGGCATCGTAGGCGAAGCGCCGCTGCACCTGGCCGGTTGCATCACGCACTTGAGCGAGATTGCCCGCCGCGTCGTAGCCGTAGCTCACCAGCACTTCGCGACGTTGGTCCGGGTACAGGCGTTCGATGCGGCTCAGATAGCCCTGATCGCGGATCAGCTCAACCTGAACCAGATCGAACGTGTCGCGCAGACGCACCAAACGTCCGGCTTCGTCATAGTCGATATAGATACGGTTGTCGTTACGATCACCCAGTTGGCTCAGGCGCAGTCGTGCCGAGTTTGCGGGGGCCGGCTCGAACAAACGATACATGCCGTCGTCGCTTTCGATCAGCAACTGACCATTGAGGTGTCGTCGCACCGCAAGCCCTTCACCGGCGCTGAACACCGCGCCGCCCAAGGGAATGGCGCCCATGTCGATGGGCCGACCCTGCTCATCGGTATACACCAGCGTTTCGCCGCCTTCGGGATGCGGCTGAATGTCGACGCACACCTCGTAGGGCACGCTCCAACCGGCGCCAAACAGGCTGCCCGGGCGTTCATCACGGCTGTTGTAGAAGCGCTGCCAGTCAATCGGCAGGATACCCGGCAGCACAAAATCCAGGTCGTCGACATCACCCAGTACCTTCGCGCCCGTCGCGGCATGCACCGGATTCGACGAGCCCATCGCGGCGTTGGCCGCAGCGCCCATCGCGCTGCTGATGGCCATCGAAGTGGCGCCGCTGACCAACATGCACGGCAACTTGCTGAAGAACTTGCCCTTGCCACCCTTTAGCATCAACAACGCCGTAACCGCCAACCCGACGCCAGGCGTCTTGCCGCTGCGAATCTCACGCACCACCACCGAACCGCCACCAATGGTCACGTTGGAGGAAATCAGCCCGGACGACACCACCGTCGCATCGCAGGTACTGCGATCACCACTGCGCACGGCGGGTTGGCCGTTGACCGTGACTTTTTCCGACCCCTCGGCCAGAAACTGCGGCGGCATGGGCGGGTGCTTCATACACACCACCAGGTCCAACGGCTTGGGCACAGCGCCTGGCGCAGGGGTGGCAACGGTAGGACGCCACATCTGCGAGAAGAACCCCTCGGCCATGTCCAGGAAGCTGGGTTCCGGTGCGGGCGGGGGGGCTTCCAGCTCGGTACCGGCCGGTTCGACATGGGAGCTGATTGCTCCCGCAGCGCGGGCGGCTGGCATCTTGTTGGTCAGGGTGTTGGTGGAGCCGGTGAGAATGTTCGCCTGCACCGTGGGCGGAAACAGGGCGTTGCTAAAAGCGTCGCATAAATGGGTCAGCCCTTTGTCTGCTCCGCTCTTGCTCATCAGCAGGCCGACAATCGTGCCCACCACCGCGCCGAGCAGGATGCACCCAAGCCCGCCTGTGGCGACGGTGATACCGGTGACCGCCACCACGGCAACCGTCGCCGCAGCCGTGATCGCGATATTGGCCGCCACCTCCAGCACACCGCCGAGGATGTCCGCCATCATCGAAGTGTGGGACAGCGCATCGCCCATCCGGGCTGCCCATAACGGGTCAGACATACAGGTGGCTCATCAAGAAATGGCGTCGAACGACAACGAGCTTTTTATCAATGCCCAGTGCGCCGCCTCGGCATCGCCGAGCGCCTGCGCCTTTACGTAACTCAAGGCGAGCATCTTGCGGGTGCCAGGTATTACCAACGCCAGCTGATACTGGAAAACCTTGTCATTGCCCTTGTTGAACTGGCTGCGCAGCTCGATAGCGTCGACTTCCTGTGCCGCACCCAGGCGCACATCGATGCCGGGCTGGCAGCGCAAGTCCTGCACCTGTTTTTCCAGACGCTTGAGCTGGTCGTCGAAGTTGCTGTGCAGGGTTTCGCCTTCGGTGAGCATGCTGCGGCTGATGATCAAGGAGGTGCCTAGCTCGGGGAACTTGAGGATATTGATCGTCGCGTCCAGCAGCTCGGTGGTCGGCAGTTGAAACTGGAATTCGTTGATTCGGTACGTCATGGCAAACAGGTCTCGTCAGGAGCTTTTAGGCGCGGGGAAGACCGCTTTTATATTGGCGTCGATGCTTTTTTTGTTGCCCTGGCCCTCGGGGGTGGCGCCGGGGCCGTGGCCGTTGTTCAGGTGCAGTACGCCCTTGGTGTTGAACTCTGCGTCGCCGCTGGCATAAAAGCTGATATTCACCCCAGTGAGGTTGATCTGCCCGCTGGCATTCAACTCCAGGATGCTTTCGCCGCACACAAGGCGCAGGTTTTCCCCCACTTCAATCACGTAGCTCTGGCTGATGCTGTCGGTCTTGCGCTGGCCCACCACCAGCACATCCTCCTGCTTGACCATGCGCGTGCGGTTATTACCAATGGTCACCGTCTCGTTATGCCCAATGCTCTTGTTGCGGTCATGCCCCACCGAGTGGCTTTCATCCACCTCCACCACGATGTCCTGATTGCGCTCGGCGTGGATATACAGCTGCTCCAGCCCCTTCTTGTCCTCCATACGGATTTCATTGAAGTTGGCCGGCGTGCCGCCTTTGCTGGAGCGGCTTTTCATGCCGCTCTGGGTGGCGTTTTCCGGCAGGTCGTAAGGCACGGTCTGCTCGGCGTTGTAGACGCGCCCGGTGATGATCGGGCGGTCCGGGTCGCCTTCCAGAAAGCTCACGATCACTTCCTGGCCGATCCGTGGGATTTGCATCGAACCCCAGTTCTTGCCGGCCCAGGACTGCGACACACGAATCCAGCACGAGCTGTTTTCGTTGGATTGGTCGTGACGGTCCCAGTAGAAGTGCACCTTCACGCGGCCGTACTGGTCGGTCCAGATTTCCTCGCCCTTGGGACCGACCACCAGCGCAGTCTGCGGGCCTTTGACGATGGGCCGGTGGGTGCTGGCCAGCGGTCGGAAGCTTTGCTGGGCGTCAATACAGGTGAGGCTGCTTTCGAACTGCGCCGACCCTGAGCCGCCGCCGGTTTCCAGGCTTTCCTGGACGATGGCATAGCGGCAGCCGACGATCAGGTATTCGCGGTTCTGGTCCTGGCGGCTGAAGCCGGTGAGGCTGAACAAATGGCCCGAGCCCAGGCCCCGCGCATTACCGTTGAACTCGATCTGCTCATGCAGGGTTTGCAGGGCTTCGATGCGGGTGCGCGCATAGTGCTCACCGTCGGCGCTTTGCACGTAGGTGCCGGGGTAGTCGTACAGCGGGTAGTCGCCGGCGGTGTGCGGGCGCGGCATGGCCGAGCGCACGTCGATACTGGCGCTGGGGCGCTGGAAGTCGTAGTCGTTAAGCTCCAGCGACCCAGGCTGCACTTCCTGAGCCAGGTGCCAGTTGTGCATATGGTCGCGTTCGCGCTGCTGCTCGTCCTTGGGGTAGTACGGGATCGACGCATAGCCCGGCACCGTGGTGTGGGCGCCATAAGCATCGGCCAACACCAGCACATGACGGTCCTGTTCATGGCGGAAGAAGTAGTAGATACCTTCCTGTTCCATCAAGCGGCTGACGAAATCGAAGCTGGTCTCGCGGTACTGCACGCAGTATTCCCACTCGCGATAAGGGCGGCTCAGCGCGTCTTCGAAGTCGGAGAAGCCCAGGTCGCGGAACACTTGCTTGATGATCTGCGGGATGCTCAGGTTCTGGAAAATCCGGCAGTCCGAGGTGCGGCTGAGCAGCCAGAACCACGGGCGCAGGGTCACCTGATAACTGGCGAACTGGCCTTGGTCGATATTCTGGCTGCAACGCGCAACGATGCCGTGGAAGTGCCGCTCGCCACCGTCCGCCAGCTGCACGCCAACGCTCATCGGCTTGCCCAGCAACTGGTTAAGGTCGATGTTGGCGTCCAGAGAGGTCAGTCGCAGCTCATAGTTGAACAACCTGCCCAGCTCTTCGCCGCCGCCCATTTCATTGAGCAGCAGCACATCCGGCCCGAGCGGGCTGGTGATCTTGGCCAGGCGTGAGGCTTGGTTGAATAGCATCGGTAGTCCCGTAAATACCTAAATAACTGAAGAAACCGAATCCAACTGTGGGAGCGGGCTTGTGTGGGAGCCGGGCTTGCCTGCGATGCAGTCACCTCGGTGTGGCAGGCGCACTGAGGTGATGCTATCGCAGGCAAGCCAGCTCCCACACAAGCGCACTCCCACAGTTGAATTGCGTTCCGTCAGGTCAATCGCTGAAGTCGTAGTGCAATTCATTATCCCGGCTGCTGATACGCACACCCGCCAGTGCCTTGCCTTCGAGCATGCGCGTAAGAAACTCACGGCTCATGTCCGGCAGCAGGCTGTTGGTGAGAATGGTGTCGATCATGCGCCCGCCACTTTCGGTTTCGGTACAGCGCGAGACGATCAAATCGACCACCGCGTCGTCGTAATCGAAGGCGACTTTGTGGGTGTTCTCCACGCGCTTTTTGATGCGGCCCAGTTGCAGGCGGGTAATCGCCTTGAGCATTTCGTCGCTCAGCGGGTAATACGGAATCGTCACCAAACGGCCCAGCAGTGCCGGCGGAAAAATCTCCAGCAGCGGTTGGCGCAGCGCCTTGGCGATTTCTTCCGGCTCCGGGATGTTCGCCGGGTCTTTGCACACGTGGGAAATCAGCTCGGTACCGGCGTTGGTGGTCAGCAGGATCAGGGTGTTCTTGAAGTCGATCACCCGGCCTTCGCCGTCCTCCATCACGCCCTTGTCGAACACCTGGAAGAAGATCTCGTGCACGTCCGGGTGGGCTTTTTCCACCTCGTCCAGCAGCACCACGCTGTAGGGTTTGCGCCGCACCGCTTCGGTCAGCACGCCGCCTTCGCCGTAGCCGATATAACCCGGTGGCGCGCCCTTGAGTGTGGACACGGTGTGGGCTTCCTGGAACTCGCTCATGTTGATGGTGATGACGTTCTGCTCACCGCCGTACATGGCTTCGGCCAGGGCCAGGGCGGTTTCGGTCTTGCCCACACCCGAGGTGCCGGCGAGCATGAACACGCCAATCGGCTTGCTTGGGTTATCGAGCCCGGCGCGGGAGGTCTGGATGCGCTTGGCGATCATCTGCAAGGCATGGTCCTGGCCGATGATGCGTTTCTTCAGGTGCTGGTCGAGGTTGAGCACTGTCTCCAACTCGTTGCGCGCCATGCGGCCCACCGGGATGCCGGTCCAGTCGGCGACCACCGAGGCCACGGCCTGGTAATCCACGGTCGGCAAGATCAGCGGGGTTTCGCCTTGCAGCGCAGTGAGGCGTTGTTGCAGGTCGAGCAGTTGGGCGCGCAACTCATCGTTGCCGCTGTCTACCACGCCAGCTTTTTCGCGCAAGGTCGCGCGAGTTGCCAATAGCTCATCAACCAGGGTTTTTTCTTCGGCCCAGCGGCTTTCCAGAGTCGCCAGGCGCTCACGTTCGGCGCTCAGCAAGGTTTCGCTATTGGTTTGACGCGCACCAATGGCGATACCGATGGCATGCTCGCGGGCGATGATTTGCAGCTCGGTTTCCAGCGCTTCAATGCGACGGCGGCTGTCGTCCACCTCGGCCGGGACCGCATGCAAGCTGATGGCGACGCGGGCGCAGGCGGTGTCCAACAAGCTCACGGATTTATCCGGCAACTGGCGCGCCGGAATATAGCGATGCGACAGTTTCACCGAGGCTTCCAGCGCTTCATCGAGGATCTGCACCTGATGGTGTTTCTCCATGGTCGAGGCCACGCCGCGCATCATCAGCAGCGCTTTGTCTTCCGACGGCTCGGCCACCTGTACCACCTGGAAGCGGCGGGTCAGCGCGGGGTCTTTCTCGATGTGTTTTTTGTACTCGGCCCAGGTCGTGGCGGCTACGGTACGCAAGGTGCCACGGGCCAGTGCAGGCTTGAGCAGGTTGGCGGCATCGCCAGTCCCGGCGGCGCCACCGGCACCTACCAGGGTGTGGGCTTCGTCGATAAACAGAATGATCGGCTTGGGCGAAGCCTGCACGTCTTCGATGACCTGGCGCAGGCGCTGTTCGAACTCGCCCTTCATGCTGGCACCGGCTTGCAGCAGGCCCACATCGAGGCTGCGCAGTTCCACATCCTTGAGCGCAGGCGGCACGTCACCGGCGACGATGCGCAGGGCGAACCCTTCGACTACAGCGGTCTTGCCCACGCCGGCTTCGCCAGTGAGGATCGGATTGTTCTGACGTCGACGCATCAGGATGTCCACCAGTTGGCGGATCTCTTCATCACGCCCCACGATCGGGTCGAGTTTGCCACTGCGCGCTTGTTCGGTCAGGTCGACGGTGAAGCGCTTGAGCGCTTCCTGTTTGCCCATCGCACTCGGCGCCATGGCACCGCTGGCTTCGCCAGGTACGCCGGCGTTGAAGCCATCGCTGGCGCTCAACGCATTCTCCGGTGAGTCGCCGACGTATTCGTCAAAACGCTCGCTCAAGGCTTCGGGTTTGATCTTGTCGAACTCGGCGGACAAGCCCAGCAGCGCATGGCGCAGGCTCGGCGTCTTCAGGATACCCAGCACCAGGTAGCCGGTACGCACCTGGCTTTCGCCGAACATCAGGCTGCCATAGACCCAGCCGCGCTCTACGGCTTCTTCCACATGCGACGACAAGTCGGTGATCGACGTCGAACCACGCGGCAAGCGGTCCAGCGCTTCGGTCAGGTCACGGGCCAGGCGCGCCGGCTCCACGTTGAACTGGCGGATGATGCGGTGCAGGTCCGAGTCCTGCAGTTGCAGCAACTGGTGAAACCAGTGGGCCAGTTCCACATACGGGTTGCCCCGCAGTTTGCAGAACACGGTGGCGGCTTCGATGGCCTTGTAGGCCACGCTGTTGAGTTTGCCGAACAGTGCGGCGCGACTGATTTCACCCATGCTCTGGATTCCTTGAGGTAGTGGCGTGATCGGCGTAATGCCGGGCCAGGATTAGGTCGTTGGCGTCATGCTCGGGTTGGCCGAGCCAGGTGTTGAAGCCCAGGCGGAATTGGCCATTAAGTTGTAGCTTTGGGACTTCGGGTTGTTGCAAAACCAGGTTCAAGTCCCAGTCCAGTTCATGGCCCAGGTACTCGGCCACCCACGCCACCAGCTCGTTGAACGGCTGGCTGCCGGGCAGCATGCCCATGTAATCGTCCAGCTTGAGCGGGCCGAGGCGGATGCGGAATTTATGCTGGCGATCCCACACATGGCTGCCCAGGCAAAAGTCCACGCCCAACTGGTTGGCGCTGACACTCACGCGGCTGCGCTCTGGCAGTTCCAGCCACTGGCCGACGTATTCTTCAATCTCTACCGGCAGGCCGAAGTACTCGCTGAGAATGGCCTTCAAGCCGTCCGGGTAGCGGGTTTGCGCCGACAGGTGGCCGCTGTAGTGCAGCTTCGCGGTATCCGGAATCAACCCCTGGTTGAGCAGGCTCGGCATGCCTCGACCACACAGCGCTGCGAGGCGCGCGGACCAGTAGTCATCATCCGGGCGGTCGTGGCTGACGGTCGGTCGTGCCTCGGCCCAAGCCCGGTAAAACAGGCTGAGCAGGCGATGGTGGAACACATCCAAAAACTGTTTGCTGGTGCTGTCGGCGTTGTTGCGCTGGCGTTCGCGCACGTACTCGGTGATATGCAGCGGCAACGGGCCGTTGGGGCCGCCGAGGCCGAAAAAGAATTGCTCCAGCCGCGCTGGTTTGCCATCGCCGCCAGGGTCGACCGAGGCCAATGTGGCCGGTGCGAAGGTGCAGTCCGCCTGCTGCCCCAGGCGCAGCGGGTCATCGGCCAGGCGCAGGGAATGGCCCAGGCGCGGCAGCGCTGGCGATTCGCACTCGATACGTCGCAGCGCCTGGAAGAAATCGTATTCCCAGGGCTCCTGATGCATTGCATCCAGTGTGTTCACAGGGTCGGACGTCGACCGGGCTTGGCTTTCCATCGCATGATCTCGCCGCGTTCGGTGGTACGGATCACCGTCTCGGTAAAGCTGTTGATCGACACATAACGTGCCAGGAAGCGTTCCAGCACCGCACCGAGCAGGAACACGCCGGTGCCGCGAAACGCGTTTTCATCGAATTCCAGGGTGATTTCCAGACCGCGCCCAAACACGATCGGGCCGGGCATCGGCAGGCGCCGGGTCACCGCTTTGCTGCTGACCTCACGCAAACCTTCGATCTGTAATTGCAGCGCCGCGTCGTTGCTGTCGCCATACAAGCGCAACAGTTCGCGCAAGGCGCCGGCGCCCTGGCCTTGTTCGCTCAGCGACAGGTAGTTGAGCGACAGCTGGCTGATCAGGCGCCAGGCCTTGGCGTCATGGGCATGGCTGGCACGCGGACGACTCGGCCCGGCCACGCAGCGCACCGACAACACCGGCGCGCTGTCGGCCAAGGTGAAGTCGGTCTTGCCGTTGCCCACGCTCATGAACAGCGGCAAATCGCGGTTGGTACACAGCGCGGTCACGCCGAGCTGGCGCAAATCATGGCGGTACGGCGCTTGCTGGCTGTCGACCAGGCTGACAAAGGTTTCGCTGCCCACATAGGTAGAGCGCGGGCCGTTACGGCGTTGGTCGCTGGACAACACGCGAGGTTCACGGCGCAGGGTGTAGTACGCCTGGTCGCGGCCATAACGCGATGGATCACGCACCGCATAGAACGGCAGGAACGGCTGCTCCGGCCCAGTGCCATGGCCGGTGATGCCGCTCAACGAGTGAATTTCGAAATCCATCGGCCGCGTGCGGTCGGCGATGACATGGTGTTCGTTGACACGGTCCGACAGGTGAATGCGGTCCACGCGTTTGGGAAACAAGTTGATCGCCGGCGTGCAGAACGGCATGAACTGGGCCGCGCCGACGCTGCCTTCCAGGCTCGGCTCGTGACGGTCGAACAGCACGATCAGCTCCAACTCCTGGCCGTCGCAGCGTTTCACCGCACGGCTCAGCTGCGCGAATTCAACGAACAGGAAGCGGTGGGGCAGGGCGAAGTATTCCTGCAGTAGCCGATAACCCTGAAACGCGCGCGCCACCACCGGCATGGCCGCATCGGCATCGTCAAAACCACGGGAGCGCAGCGCGTCTTGCGGCAGGCGCTCGACCCAATCACCACCGGGTTTGCGAGCAAACACGGCGCAGGCGTTGCCGAGTAACTGTTCGTAGAGCCGAAACGGCTGCTCATCGGCACCGCTGAGGTACAGCGGCAGGTTATCGAGGTCGAGGCTGTTGAAGGGTAATTCGGCGCCGGTGCGCAGAGTCAGGCGCAGGCCGGCTTTGGCTTTGGGCTCGCTGGCGGCCAGGCGTCCCAACACAGCGGCGGGGTTGCCGAAGTACTCAGCATTACTGACTTGCAACGGCCACAGCGTCACCGGGTGCGCGGTGCGGTACTCGCAGCAGGTCTGGGTTTCGCGGCCCAAGGCGGCGCGCAACACTGTGTCGCGCGGCAATAGGAAACCACTGGCCAGCGAGCCTTCGTCGGGGTCGGTCTGCATTTGCACCACGGTCATCGACGGCGTGGGTGCCAGGTAGTGCGGGTAAGCGATTTCCAGCAGGTTATGGGTGAAGGTCGGGTACTCGGCGTCGAGCTTGAGCTGCACCCGGGCAGTCAGGTAGGCAAAGCCTTCGAGCAAGCGTTCGACGTACGGGTCGGCGCAGTCCATGCCGGACAACGTCAGCCGACTGGCGATCTTCGGGTATTCCTTGGCGAACTCGGCGGCGCTTTCGCGCACGTGGTGCAGTTCCTGGTTGTACAGCTCCAGCAGGCGCGGGTTCATGGGCGCCTCCGCTGATCGGCATTGACCACACGCACATGCCCGGATTCCAGGTCGAGGTCGGTTTGCAGCAGCAGGCGCAACGGCACCGGCTGCGCCCACAGGTCGCCTTCAATCTCGAAACTCAGCGCGTTGTGGTTCATCTCGCCATGGCCCACGCGGGCTTTTACGCGCAGCGTGTGGCGCAAAATACGTGGTTCAAAAGTGGCAATCGCCTGGTAGATCAGGGCTTCCAGGGCTTTGATATCCACACTGGAAACGCTGTTGCCCGCCAGCGCAGGCAGGCCGTAATTGACCACCGATGTGCCAGCCGGGGTGTGCAACGTGGCATCGGCGTCGAGGAGCGACGTGGTGTTAAGCAACCACGCCAGGTCACGCAGCACCGAGGCTTTTAATTGGGTCAGGGACAGCACGCGTTTGTCGGCGCTTTCCTTGAGGTTGGTCGGGTCATCGTCGGTCAGCCGGTCCAGCAGGGACGGTTGCAGACGGTCGCGGGAAGCGATTTCAGTTACCACCAAAGCAGCTCCACGGACGGGCTAAGAGAGGGACAAGGTGCCAGGGGCCGCAGCGAGGTGCTGCGGCCGCCAGGGCTATCAGCGCTTGGTGTTGGAACGGATGTTCCAGCCAAACTTGATCGCGCCGCCGTCTTTGGTGCCGTCGGCTTTCTGCGGCTGGTAGTCGACCATCACCTGGGCAAAGTTCAGGGTGACGTTTTCGGTCAGGCGATCATCGGTGCCCGAGCCGCCGGTGCTCAGGGACGTGACCAGCACTTCTTCCAGGTTGATCACCATGTACTCGACCTGGCTTTCGCCGCCGGCCTTGCGCACGGTCAGCTTGACCTTGTCGATGTGCTTGCCGCTGGCGCAGTGCATCATCAGGTTGGGCGAAGCCTTGTCGACGTACTTGGTCAGCGACAGGTCCTGGATATTCACCTTGCCCGCGCCGCCACCGCCGCCCACATGCATGTTGCCGGACTGGGCCATGCCCCAGCTCCAGTTCAGCACGTCGATTTCGTCCTTGTGGGCCTTGTCCATGGACTCGCCCTTGATGTCGCCGATCTTGATGAAAATATCAACAGCCATGTTTTCTCCCTGTGTGGCACGGGCCACTGAATTTGGTGATGCCCAAAGGGGCAATGCTGTTCTGTGGGAGCTGGCTTGCCTGCGATTGCATCACCGCGGTCTGACTGACAAACCGAGGTGCCTGCATCGCGGGCAAGCCCGGCTCCCACAGAAGAGCCGGTTCAACCGTTAGTTATGCGCTTTTTGCCGAAGGCAGTTTCGATACCAGGCGCAACGACACGGTCAGCCCTTCGAGCTGGTAGTGCGGGCGCAGGTAGAACTTGGAGTTGTAGTAACCCGGGTTGCCTTCGACGTCTTCCACGATCACCTCGGCGGCGGCCAACGGGTGCTGGGCCTTGGTGGTTTCGGTGGAGTGCGCAGGGTCGCCGTCGACGTAGTTGAGGATCCAGTCCTGCAACCAACGCTGCATCTCGTCCTTCTCTTTGAAGGAACCGATCTTGTCGCGCACGATGCACTTCAAGTAGTGGGCGAAGCGGCAGGTGGCGAACAGGTACGGCAGGCGCGCGGCCAGGTTGGCGTTGGCGGTGGCGTCCGGGTCGTCGTATTCGGCCGGTTTCTGCAACGACTGGGCGCCGATGAACGCGGCGAAGTCGGTGTTTTTCTTGTGCAGCAGCGGCATGAAACCGTTCTTCGCCAACTCCGCTTCACGGCGGTCGCTGATGGCGATTTCGGTCGGGCACTTCATGTCCACGCCACCGTCATCGGTAGGGAACGTATGGGCCGGGAGGTTTTCCACTTCACCGCCGGATTCCACGCCACGGATGCGCGAGCACCAGCCGTAGTGTTTGAACGAGCGGTTGATGTTCACCGCCATCGCGTAGGCGGCGTTGGCCCAGGTGTACTTGGAGCTGTCGGCGCCGTCGGTGTTTTCTTCGAAGGCGAAGGCTTCCACCGGGTCGGTCTTGGCGCCATACGGCAGGCGCGCCAGGAAGCGCGGCATGGTTAGGCCGATGTAGCGCGAGTCTTCCGATTCACGCAGCGAGCGCCAGCCAGCGTATTCCGGGGTGGTGAAGATCTTGGTCAGGTCGCGCGGGTTCGACAGTTCCTGCCACGAACCCATGCCCATCACGGTGGGCGAAGCAGCGGCAATGAATGGCGCGTGCATGGCGGCGCAGACCTTCGACAACTCACCCAGCAGCTCGACGTCCGGTGGAGACTGGTCGAAGTAGTAATCGCCCACCAGGCAACCGTACGGTTCGCCGCCGAACTGGCCGTATTCTTCTTCGTACATCTTCTTGAAGATCGGGCTCTGGTCCCACGCCGTGCCCTTGAATTTCTTCAGGGTCTTGTGCAGTTCAGGTTTGGCGATATTGAGCACGCGAATCTTCAGTTGCTCGTCGCTCTCGGTGTTGTTGACCAGGTAGTGCAGGCCACGCCAGGCGCTTTCCAGCTGCTGGAAATCCGGGTGGTGGATGATCTGGTTGACCTGGGCGGTGAGCTTGGCGTCGATGGCGGCGATGATCGATTCGATCGACTTGATCGCGTCATTGGAGACCAGGTCCGTCTGCGCCAGGGCTTGTTCGGCCAGGGTGCGCACAGCGGTTTCCACGGCTTCGCGGGCACGCTCGGTCTTGGGTTTGAATTCTTGCAGCAGCAGGTTGGCGAACTCGCTGGCTTCTTCGGTAGCACCCAGGATCTGGCTGCCTTCGCGGGCGGTATTGTCGGTCATGATTACTGGTCCCCTGCTGGCTTAGGCGCGCTGGCAAGTGCCTGAAGCAGTGCCGGGTCCTTGATCGCCTTCATGATGATTTCTTCAGCGCCGGTCTTGCCGTCCATGTAGGTCAGCAGGTTGGCCAACTGGGTGCGGGCTTCGAGCAGTTGCTTGAGCGAATCGACTTTGCGGGCCACGGCGGCCGGGCTGAAGTCGTCCATGCTTTCGAAGGTGATGTCCAGGCTCAGGTTGCCTTCGCCGGTCAACTCATTCGGTACGTGGAACGCTACGCGTGGCTGCATGGCCTTGAGGCGCGAGTCGAAGTTGTCGACGTCTACCTCAAGGAACTTGCGATCAGCCACAGGCGCCAGCGGCTCGGCAGGCTTGCCGGCGAGGTCGGCCATCACGCCCATCACGAAGGGCAACTGGACCTTTTTCTCGGCGCCGTAAAGCTCGACGTCGTACTCGATCTGCACTCGAGGCGCACGGTTGCGCGCGATGAATTTCTGAGAACTTTGCTTCGCCACGTTGCTGCTCCTGGTCGCTTGAGCGACGGTGTTGTTACTGCACAGTCCGGCGGCTTATTCGCTTTCCGGGCCGCGCAGGTTTTCAAATTGGGACATGCCGTCGGGGATCAGATTGCGCACGATGGCCGCAAAGTCGGCGTGCACCAGATGCTTCGCCCGGTTCAGCAGCACCGGCAGCGGGCTCGAAGGCTCGTGCCGGGTGTAGTACGCAAGGATCTTGTCGAGGCTGCGCAGCACGTCATCGCGGGTGGCGATGTCGCCCGTTGGGCGCGGTGCTGCGGGGGCGGCGGCGAAATCGACCGAGGGGGCATTGTCTTCACTGACAGCCTCGGGTTCGCTGCTGCCTGCAGGGTCGGGTACGGCTTGATTGAGGATCTGCAGCGCCTGCTTGAGCGGTTGCTTCAGCAGGCTCAGGTCCACGCCCTGGGCCGAGCCGACCTGGTCGCTGACCTGTTGTTCGATGGCCTCGCAGGCGGCACGCGCGGCGCTCAGGGCGTCGCGCGTGGCTTGCAGCTGCTCGGGGTCGCTGTCGAGGAACGCGGCGTTGAGTTGCTGGGCGCCGAGTTGTTCATCCGGGAAGTTCGACAGGCCGCTGGCGTTGAGCGCCGCGCGCAGGCTCACTGGCCCAAACGTGCGCGAGCGCGTGAGGATGCTCTCGCGCAGCAAGCGTATGGTTGCGTCGCTGGTCAAGCCGGACAGGGCGTTGATGCGCACGGTGGGGTCGTTATCGTCGTCGGCATCCAGGCGCGGGTACAGGTCGGCCCAGTATTCGCGCAGCAGCGCGTTGATCAACGTAAGGACTTCGGCAAGCCCGGCCACACCCTGGAGGGCGAGGGAGCTTTGCAACAGGAAATGGGTGATGCGCAGGTCTTTGCTGCGTTGCAACAAGTCGAGGCTTTGCTGCTGGATGCTGCGCCATTGCGGTGGTTCGGCGGGCAGGATCGAGTCGCCCATGCTGCGCTCGGGTTGGCCCTTGGCGTCACGTTCCAATTGAAGGAATTGCGCGTCATATTCCATGTCTTCACCACAGGGCGAAGTCGCGGAAACGGCGGCGAGCAGCAACGGCACATCCACTTGATTCGATCTCCTTATCAGCCCGTTAGACGGCGGGCAATGCATGCATAAGTTACGCAATGAACTTTGCATGTTTTCTTGGTCATATATTCAGTGCGCCACTATTGCGCCATCACTTATGTTCAAGAAGTTGTGCATTTTTGGTGTAGTAGTTACGCGTTGTCAAGGTAAGCTACTCGCCCTCTGTGACAGATGTGCGGTGTTTAACACACTGCGCGACTGACGGGTCTGACGGCGGCCCAGGACAGGGTTTTTGTCACAGAAGCCGGTTAAGATCAGCAATCATGCTGACAAAAGCAGATTTTACGGTCGTTTGCACGACTTGGCAGGGCGCTTGCGGGAGGCGCCCTCCCTTGGAATAGACCGCGCGCGATGTATCAGCAAGGAGGCAAGATGTCGCTGTGTTTGACTATCACTAGTTATCACAAGATTACCCCTGGGCAATGCCCTGAAAAGTCCATGGATCAGGGCGTGATGGCTATTGGCCGCAATTCCGACAATGACTGGGTACTGCCTGACCCAGAGCGGTTAGTCTCCTCGCAACATTGCGTTATTCAATACAAAGATGGCCGTTACTACCTAACCGATAACAGTACGAACGGCGTGGAGCTGGTTAAGGCCGGCATCCGAATGCGTAGAGGGAACAGCGAGCCGTTGCAAGATGGCGAGTTGATCCGCATCGGCGATTACGAGATCCAGGCACGTATCGACTTCAACGTGCAGGCGCTTGATAGCCAGCCGTTCAGCGGCGATTCGCCGAACAGTTTTGAAGCGCTGATGGGTGCGGTGGCGAACAAGCCTGCACCTGCACCTGTGATCGCGCCGCAGTTCCAGGGCGCCTCGTCGATGGACACGCTGCCGGACCTGTTCGACTTCCTCACTCCGACCACCGTGCCGCCGCCAACCGTGGCGGACCACGTACCCAGCGAGCAGCACGATTTTCGTCCGCCAACGCCGGTCGCGGTGCCTGTGGTCGAGCAACCCGTGGTGTCGGGCTCGGTTATTCCTGAAGACTGGGATTTGTTCGGCGACACGCCCGCGCCCGTTGTTGCGGCGCCACAGCCGGTTGCACCACCTGAACCGCCAGCAGCGCCGGTCGTCCAGCCAACCGCTCCGGCTATCACCCAACAGCCCGACTTGCTGCAAGCCTTCCTGCGCGGCGCCGGGCTGGACCAATTGCGCCTCGACAAGGCTCAAGCCGAAGCACAAATGGAAAGCATCGGCCGCAGTTACCGCCTGATGGTCGAAGGCCTGATCGACGTGTTGCGTGCCCGCGCGAGCCTCAAGGGCGAGTTCCGCATGCAGCAGACGATGATCCAGCCGGCTGAAAACAATCCGTTGAAATTTGCGCCGAATGCTGACGAAGCCTTGCTGCTGCTGCTTCGTCATGGCAACCAAGCGTTTATGGCGCCGGACGTCGCCGTGCGCGAGAGTTTCGACGACCTGCGCGCTCACCAACTGGCGGTAATGGCCGGTGTGGAAGCGGCGATCAAACACCTGCTCACGCGTTTTGAACCGGCACAGCTGGAAGAGCGCATGGGCAAGCCCGCCGGGCTGTCGAGCCTGTTCAACGGCTCGCGCCAGGCGCAGTACTGGCAGCAGTTCACTGAGCTCTACAGCAATATTTCCCGTGAGGCCCAGGAAGATTTCCAGGACCTGTTCGGTCGCGAATTCAGCCGAGCATACGAAGAACACAGCGCACGACAGCGACGCTAAAACGCGCCGCAATAATGGATAAAACGGATAGCTAAGTACGTCATTGAGGACGCAGGATGATTCCCAGGTTTTTACTCGCAGCCGCCACCGCGCTGTTGCTGACGGCGTGTGCCAAGGACGCGGTCAAACCCGAGGTTGCCGCTGAAGCCGAAGCGGGCACTGCCGCCGTCGAGCTGCACTTTCACGCCATTGCCGGGCTAAACCCCGGCGCCAACGGCCAGGCTGCTCCGGTGCGGGTGCGCATTTTCGAACTGAAGAACGCCGCCACCTTCAGTCGCTCCGACTACTTCGCCTTGGCCGATCGCGCGCAATCCACCCTTGGCCTGGACCTGCTGGACCAGGATGAAGTGATGATCCAACCCGGCCAGCAACTGAGCATCCAGCGCGACCTTGACCCTTCCACACGCCAGATCGGCTTGTTGGTGGGCTATCGCGAGCTGGACCGCGCGCAATGGCGCACGGTGCTCACGGTTCCGGCGCGCCAATACACCGAATATCAGATCAGCCTCGATGTGCGCGCCGTACGCGCCGACGTCGTGGTTCCCCCATCCAGCCCTGCCCAATAAGAAACCCTCGGAGCCCCCATGTCCTGGAACAATCGCGTGGTCTGGTCGGAAGGCATGTTCATCGGAACGCAGCACTTCCAGCAGCATGACCGTTACCTGGAAAACCTCATCGACGCGCGCAGCCGACCGTTGTCCGCCGGTGCCTGGGGCTTTTCCGAGTTGCTTATTGATCAGGGCCTGCTGGCCCAGGGCAAGCTGGCGATCGTGTCGGCGCGTGGCCTGTTGCCCGACGGCACGCCGTTCAATATCCCCCAGGATGATCTGGCGCCGAGCCCGCTGAATATCGACGACAACCTGCGCGACGGCCTGGTGTACCTGGCCTTGCCGCTCAAGCGCGCCGGTGCGCGAGACACGGTGGATGAAGGCGAAGCGCTGGAAGCGGCACGGTACGTCAGCCAGGTGCGCGAAGTGCGCGACGATAACGCGCCGTTTGAAAACCGCGCGCCAGTGGCTGTGGGTTCCCGAGCGCTGCGCCTGTTGACCGCGCAGGATGGCATCAGTGACTACGCCGCCATCGGCCTGGTGCGCATCAAGGAAAAGCGCGCCGACCGTGCACTGGTGCTGGACGATACTTACATCCCACCGGTGCTGGACGTGACCGCGAGCAAACCACTGACGGCCTTTCGCAGCGAACTGCTCGGCCTGCTGCACCAGCGCGGCGAAGCCCTGGCGGGCCGCGTGGTCGCCTCGGGCGCGGGTGGTGCTTCGGAAATTGCCGACTTCATGCTGCTGCAGTTGGTCAACCGGGCGCAGCCGCTGATCCAGCATTTGAGCCAGTTAAGCCCGCTGCACCCTGAGCGGTTTTTCAGCGAGCTGGTGAGCCTGGCGGGTGAGTTCGCCACGTTTTCCACCACGGGCCGGCGCCCGCAGGAATACCCGCAATACCAACATGATGACCTGGCCCTGAGCTTCGCCCCGGTGATGGCAGCGTTGCGTGAAGCCTTGTCGATGCTGATCGACAGCAAAGCCACGCCGATCCCGATTGTGGAAAAAGCCTATGGCATCCACGTGGCCATGCTCGCCGACAAAACCCTGCTCGACAGCGCCAGTTTCATCCTCGTGGTACGCGCCGACGTGCCCGGCGAAACCCTGCGCGCGCGCTTCGGCCAGCAGAGCAAAGTTGGCTCCGTGGAGCACATCCGCGACATGGTCAACCTGCAATTGCCAGGCATCGGCCTGCTGCCGTTGCCGGTTGCGCCCCGCCAGATCCCGTACCACGCAGGCAGCACCTATTACGAGCTGGACCGTGGCAGCGAGCACTGGCAGCAACTGAACAACTCCGGCGGGTTTGCCTTCCATATCGCCGGGCAGTTCCCGGGCTTGAACCTGGCCTTCTGGGCGATCCGAGGATAATTGGCGATGCATCCCAATGATGATGACCGCACCCAGTTCATGCCTCGCCCAGGTGGTCGTGCACCGGAACCTGCACGTGCCGAACCGGCGCCTTTGTCGATGCCGGCCGCGCCGATCCTCACCGGCAAAAGCCAGGGCCTGAACCCGTTGGAAAGCGCCGCCGGGCCGCTGTTGGCGCTGTTGACGCGCCTGCGCAACACCATCGCCCATCCGGCGCCGGCCAGTTTGCGTGCGCAGTTGCTGGCCTACCTGCGCCAGTTCGAAGAGCGCGCTGAAGCCGCCGGTGTGGCGCGCAACGAAGTGCTGCTGGCGCGTTACGCGCTGTGTACGGCGCTCGATGAAGCCGTACTCAGCACGCCATGGGGCAGTGCCAGCGACTGGGGCAAGCAGAGCTTGTTGATCACCGTGCACAACGAAGCCTGGGGCGGCGAAAAAGTCTTCCAGTTGCTCGACCATTGCCTGCAAAGCCCGCGTGAGCGCCTGTACCTGCTGGAGCTGTTGTACCTGTGCATGTGCCTGGGTTTTGAAGGCCGCTACCGCGTGATGAATGACGGTCGCAGCCAGTTGGAAGCCTTGCGGGAGCGCACCGCTGCTGCGATTCGCAGTGCGCGTGGCGAGCACGAACGCGAACTCTCGCCGCATTGGCGCGGCGTGACGGTGGCACGTGATCGCCTCGCGCAATTCATGCCGCCGTGGATCGCTGTGGCCATCGGCCTGGCGCTGCTGCTGGCGTTGCTGTTTGGCTTGCGCATGAAACTGGCGTCGGATGCGGAGCCGGTATTCAAGAATATCCATGCCCTGGGCGAGATTCCGGTGCAGGCCATCGACCGCCCGGTGGCGCAGCCCAAGGTCATCGAGCGGCCGCGTCTGGCCGGCTTCCTCGTGGAAGACATCAAGGCGGGCCGCGTGGCCGTGGAAGACAAGGTCGACCGCTCCGTGGTGACGATTCGCGGCGATGAACTGTTCGCGTCTGCCAGCTCCAGCATCCGCGATGACTTCGAGCCACTGATGCTGCGCATCGCTGACGCCATCCGTAAGGTAAAGGGCCAGGTCCGCGTGACCGGGCACAGCGATAACCGCCCGATTGCCACGCTGCGCTTCCCGTCCAACTGGGCATTGTCCGAAGCGCGGGCCAAGTCGGTGCTGGACATCCTGGCGGCCAAGACCGGCCAGGCGGATCGCTTCAGCGCTGAAGGCCGCAGCGACACCGAGCCGGTGGCGACCAACGCCACCGCCGAAGGCCGTGCCCGCAATCGTCGGGTTGAAATCACCGTATTGGCGGAGGGCGTCGAGTGAAGGCGTTTTTCAGTTTCATGATTCGCTGGGTGATCCCCGTGCTGGGCCTGATTGCCCTGAGCCTGATCATCTGGTTTGTGGGGCCGTTGCTCGACGTGCTGGTGCCGGAAGGGCGGCGCTGGATGTTGATTATCTTGGTGTTTGCGCTGTGGGTCGCCTACCGCGTAGTGCGCATTATCCAGGCGCGCCGCCAGGCCGCCGAAGTGATGCGCAGCCTCGCCGCAGAAACCCCGGCCGACCCCAACAGCGTCGCCACGGCCGAAGAGTTGTCGACCTTGCGCCAGCGCATGGACGAAGCCCTGGCATTGCTGAAAAAGGCCAAGCTCGGCGGTGATGAGCGCCGCAATCTCTATGAGCTGCCGTGGTACGTGATCATTGGCCCACCGGGTTCGGGCAAGACCACCGCGCTGGTCAATTCCGGCCTGCACTTTCCACTCGCTGCGCAGTTGGGCGCCGGTGCTGTGCGCGGCGTTGGCGGTACGCGCAATTGTGATTGGTGGTTTACCGACCAGGCCGTTTTGCTCGATACCGCCGGCCGCTACACCACCCAGGACAGCAACTCCACAGTGGATAAAGCCGCGTGGCTGGGCTTTCTCGATCTGCTGAAAAAGCAGCGTTCGCGTCGGCCCATTGATGGCGCGTTTATCGCCATCAGCCTCTCGGATCTGCTGCTCGGTACGGAGGCCGAACGCGCCGCCCATGCGGCGGCGATTCGCCTGCGGATCCAGGAGCTGTACACCCAATTGGGCGTGCGTTTCCCGATCTACCTGATGCTGACCAAGCTCGACCTGGTGCCAGGCTTCATGGAGTTCTTCGACAACCTGAGCAAGGAAGACCGCGCCCAGGTGTGGGGCATGACCTTCGCCCTGGACGACGGCAAAAACAGCGACAGCCCGCTGGCCCATCTGCAAAGCGAGTTTGCGGGTCTTGAGCAGCGCCTGAATGAGCGGCTGGTGGAGCGCCTGCAACAGGAGCGTGACCCGGCGCGGCGTGACCTGATCTACGGCTTCCCGCAGCAGTTCGGCGCGTTGAAAGATTGCCTGCAAAGTTTCCTCGAAGGCGTGTTCAAACCCAACGCCTTCGAAGAGCGCGTGTTGCTGCGCGGAGTCTATTTCACCAGCGGCACCCAGGAAGGCAGCCCGATTGATCGCTTGATCGGCGCCATGGCCCAGAGCATGAACCTGGACCGCCAGCACCTGGCACGACAGAGCGGCACCGGGCGCAGTTATTTCATCGAAAAGTTGTTCACCGCCGTGGCGTTTGCCGAGCGTGGGTTGGTGGGTGTGAACCCGAAAGTCGAGCGCCGCCGCAAGTGGATTGCACGCGGTGTGCTGGCCGCTACCATCGCCCTTGTGGTGGTGGTCAGTGGCCTCTGGTGGGTGAGTTATCGTGCCAACCAGGCGTATATCGCCCAGGTTGACCAGAAGGTTGCGCCGCTGGGCCAGACCGTACAAAACCTCAGCCCGGCGCAGCGTGAAGTGCTGGCAGTGTTGCCGCTGCTCAACGTGGTGAAGAACCTCGCGGGCGATTCGCCGAGCTGGTCCGAAGGCCTGGGCCTGTATCAGGGCGATATGCTCGAAGCCGAATCTGCCAGTGTCTACCGCAAGCTGTTGATCGCGGTATTCGCGCCACGCCTGGTCACGCGCATCGAAGAACAGCTGCATGGCGGCGGCAATTCCGACTTCCTCTATGAAGGCCTCAAGGCCTACCTGATGCTCGCCGATAACGAGCACTACGACCCGGACTTCATCAAGGCCTGGGTCGCCCTGGATTGGGACCGCAACCTGCCTCGTGACCTGCCGGCCGATCAGCGCCAGGCGTTGACCGGGCACTTGCAGGCGCTGTTCGACCGTCACCCGCCGAATGCGCGGCTGGACCCACGCCTGATCGATGACCTGCGTCGCCAACTGCAACAGCTGCCGGTGGCGCAACGCGTGTACGACCGGGTCAAGCGCCAGAAGCTGCCCGAGGGCATCCCCGACTTTCGCCTCAACGAAGCCGCCGGCCGTGATGCTGCGTTGGTGTTCAGCCGTAAAAGCGGCAAGCCATTGGGCGAACCGTTGAGTGGGTTCTTCACTGCCAAAGGCTATCGTCAGGCGTTCCTGCTCAGCAGCCTGAACCAGACTGGCACGCTCGCGGAAGAACAATGGGTGTTGGGCCGTGAGCAAGCCGATCAGCAGAACGTGGTGAGCCTGGCCGCCGACGTGCGCCGCCTGTACTTCCAGGACTACCAGCGCCAATGGGACGCCTTGCTCGCGGACATCGACTTTGTGCCGATCACCAGCGTGGCCCAGGCGGCCGATGTGCTGCGGGTGATTTCCGGCCCCACTTCGCCGCTTAAAAAGCTGCTGGTAGCCGTGGCCAAAGAGACCGACCTGCAAGCTGAAGAACGCCAATTGGCCGCCAAAGGCGTGCCGGTGGAAGGCGGTGTCGACAAGCTCAAGGAACGCCTCGGCAGCCTGCTCGGCCAGGAGCAACCAAGCGCTAATGCACCGCAAGCGGCGGACGATCCGGTGACCGCGCACTTTGCCGAACTCAATAGCATCGTCAGCAAAAACGAAGGCGAACCGGCGGCCATCGACGGCCTGTTGGCGGACATGAACGCGCTGTATGTGCAAGTCAGCGCCATGGTCGGCGCCAGTGGCGACGCCTTGCTTGGCGAGGCCAAGAACCAGGCGGCCGCTGCGGCCACGCGGGTCAGCTTGAATGCCGAGCGCCAGCCGCCGCTGGTGCAGGGCATGGTCAAGTCGGTGGTCAACTCCACCACCAACAGCATGATGGGCGGGGTGCGTAACCAGCTGAATGCGGCGTGGGTGAGTGAAGTGGTCAACGTGTATCGCCAGTCTCTGGCGGGGCGTTATCCGATGTCGCCGGGCAGCGCGCGGGACGCCACGCTCGATGACTTCGGCCAGTTCTTCGGCGTGGGCGGGGTGATGGATAACTATTTCCGCAAATACCTGCAGCCTTACGTGGATACGTCCGCACAGACCTGGCGCTGGCAGCCGGGCGCGGCGCAGAAGCTTGGGATCTCGCCGGGCGTGCTGCAAACCTTCCAGCGTGCGGCGGCTATTCGTGACGCGTTCTTTAGATCGGGGGGCACCCAGCCGATCGTGCGTTTCGAGCTCAAGCCGGTGTCGATGGACCCGACCATCACCCAGTTCCTGCTCGACCTCGACGGCCAGCAACTGAGCTACGACCACGGCCCAAGCCGGCCGGTAGCGATGCAATGGCCGAACCCCGGCAGTATCGGCGTGGTGCGTATTTCGATCACGCCGCCGTCGGCCAGTGGCCGTTCCGGCGTGACCCTGGACGGCCCATGGGCATGGTTCCGTCTGCTGGAGCAATCGGACCTGAGCGCCGGCAATTCGCCGGACCGCTTCAACCTGCGTTTGCGGGTTGATGGCGCGAGCATCGCCTACGAGTTGCGCGCCAACAGCGCCTTCAACCCGTTCAAGAGCCGCGTACTCAGTGGCTTCAGCCTGCCGGAGCGGCTATGAACACGCTGGGCTTCTACGGCAAGTTGGCCAGCCGCGGTGACTTTGTCAGCCGCGCCTTGCCCCAGAGTTTTATCGGCCCGTGGGACAGCTGGCTGGCCGCAGGTTTGCTCGCCAGCCAGAGCAGCCTGGGTGGCGATTGGCTAAACGTCTATCTGGTCAGCCCGTTGTGGCGTTTTGTGCTGGCGCCGGGCGTGTGCGGGCCGGACGCGGCGGCAGGCGTGGTGATGCCGAGCATTGATCGGGTCGGGCGCTATTTCCCGTTGGCCGTGGTGGCGTTGCTTGATCACGACACTAACCCGGCGTCATTGGTGGGTGGCCCGGACACCTGGTTTGAGCAGGCTGAAGAGCTGTTGCTCAGCACCCTGGATACTGGCGCCACGTTTGAAGGCTTTAACGATGGCGTTGACAGCCTGGGCATCCCGGCCAGTGAACCGCGCGCGGTAGACAGTCGCTTCGCGGGCCTGCAGCGGGTCGCCGCCACCGTGCCCCACAGCCGCATGACCGCACTGGCCGAGCAGGCTTGTGAGGGTGCCAGCCTGTGGTGGGGCCGTGGCTCACAACGTATTTCCCCAGGTTTATTGCGGTGCCAGGGTTTGCCGGCTGCCGGCGATTTTGCGCAGTTTTTGCTCGGACAAGAAGGTGTGGTGTAGATGGGGGCGACGTTTAAATCCGCGAGCAAAAGCCATGTGGGCATGGTGCGCCAGGTCAATGAAGACGCGTGCCTGGACCTGCCGGAAAACCGCCTGTGGGTGGTAGCCGATGGCATGGGCGGGCATGCGGCCGGCGATTACGTCAGCAGCTTGATCGTCGACAGCCTGCGCAACGTGCCGGTGGGGCGTTCTCTCGATGAATACTCGGCGGCCTTGCGCAATGACCTGATCCGCATCAACGCCACGGTGCGTGAAGAAACCGCCAACCGTGGCGTGAGCATGATGGGCAGCACCGTGGTGGTGCTCGCCGCACGTGGCCTGCGTGGCGTGTGTTTATGGGCCGGCGACAGTCGCCTGTACCGCCTGCGCGAAGGGCAGTTGGACAGCATTTCCCGCGATCACAGCTACGTGCAGGACCTGCAAGACAGCGGCCTGCTCAGCGAAGCCGACGCGCGCGTGCATCCTCGCGCCAATATCGTCACCCGCGCCGTGGGCGTGGAGGCGCAGTTGGAAGTGGCGGTGACTGACCTGCTGATTTCCCCCGGCGACAGCTACCTGCTGTGCAGCGATGGCCTGAACAAGACCGTCGAAGACCATGAAATACGTGAAGTGCTGAGCCACGACGCGCCGGACGAAATCGTGCGCAGCCTGGTGCACCTGGGGCTCAACCGTGGCGCGCCGGACAATATCACTGCCATTGTCGTGAAGGTCTCGCCATGAACATTGTGATCCCCGGCTACGACATCGAAGGCGAGATCGGCGAAGGCGCCATGGCCAGCGTGTACCTGGCGACCCAGCGCTCGCTGGAGCGCAAGGTGGCCTTGAAGGTGATGGCGGCGGCGCTGGCGGCCGACCCGAGCTTCTGCGAGCGCTTCCTGCGCGAGGGCAAGACCCTGGCGCGCCTGTCGCATCCGCACACGGTGACCATCCATGACATCGGCAATGTCGGTGAGCTGTACTACATGGCCATGGAATACCTGCCCAACGGCACGCTAAAGGAGCGTATCGCCGCCGGCCTGACGCCGGAGCAGGGCGTGACGCTGATTCGCCAGATCGCTTCGGCGTTGGGCTATGCGCATGCACAGGGTTTGGTACACCGCGACGTCAAACCAGCGAACATTCTGTTTCGCGCTGACGGTACCGCCGTGCTGTCGGACTTCGGCATCGCCAAGTCCCTGGACGATCGCACCCAGTTCACTCAAGCCGGTTTTGCCGTGGGCACGCCGAGCTATATGAGCCCGGAGCAGGCGCGTGGCCAGGAAATTGATGGCCGCGCCGACCTGTATGCGTTGGGCGTGGTGCTCTACGAAATTCTCGTCGGCAAGTTGCCGTACAACGGCACCGATGCGCTGTCCACTGCGCTGGCGCATCTGACCGAGCCGCTGCCGGAACTGCCGGTGCACCACGGGCGTTATCAGGAGGTGCTGCGCAAGCTGTTGGCCAAAGACCCGGCCGAGCGTTTTCCGGATGCGGCGGCGTTGCTGCGCGCGCTCGACCAACTGCCCGCAGATTCGCCGGAAGCCACGCTGGTGCGGCCGTTACCGATTCCGCTGAGTTTTGACTTGGCCGGAATGACGCCAGTGTCCATCGAGATTCCGACCGACAAACCCCAGCCGCAACCGGTGCGTCAACCGGTGGTAACTCCCACGCAACACCGCGCCGTGTCCGAGCAGCGCCGTGGTCCGGTGCTGGCCCTGGCCGCTGTCGCTGTGGCGGTTGCACTGGCTATTGGTGGCGTCAGTTACTGGTGGCTGAGCGGCAGCGATGAACCTGCCAAACCGCCTGTCGCCGTGGTGCCCAAAACCACGCCACCGCCGGCGGTAAAGCCGGTGGTGGCCGAGGCGGATGGCGGCCAGCGGCCGTTGCTGATGGCCGGTAAAAAGACCTTGTTCCAGCGCGTGCTCAGCAAGCCGGGCGCCAAGCTGTCCCATGATGCCGGTGGTGCAGCAGACGAAGCCCTGCCGGCGTTTTCGGTGCTCTATGTTTACCAGCGCAAAGACATCGACGGCAGCCCGTGGGTGCGTGTCGGCGCCGCAACCGATGGGCGCAGCGATGGTTGGTTGCCCGCCGCTCAAGTCAGCGACTGGAAGCAAAGCCTGGTGCTTAAGTTTACCGAGCGCTCGGGCCGGGCGCCGGTGATGTTCCTGCGCCAATCGGCGCAGGTGGAAAAGCTGTTGGCTGATCCCGCCGCCGCCAAAAACGTGTTGGCCAAGGCGCAGAAGAACCGCGAAGACAATCAACAGGTGCTGGCGCTTGAACCGACAGCCAGTGCTGTGCCGCAGAACCAGTTTTACCTGCTGCCGATTTTTGATTCCAAAGAGAGCTTCGACGAAAACGGCCAGCCGGTGCAGTTGCTCAATGTGGCGTCCATCGACCCGGGCAGCGCGGCGGCCAAGCCGGCCACCAAAGCAATCGCCGCAGACGCTTTCCGCACGGCCGTGGTGTTGGTGGTCGACACGACGGTTTCGATGCAGCCTTACATCGACCAGGTTCGCGATGTGGTGCATGAGTTGCAAACTCGCATTGCCGAGCGCGGTGAGCTTGATAGCGTGAGCTTCGGGCTGGTGGGCTTTCGTAACAGCATCAAGAAAACCCCTGGTTTGGAATACGTCGCCAAGACGCTCATCAGCCTTGATCAGGGCCGCGACCCGCAGCGCTTCCTCGATATGGCGCGTCAGGTCAAAGCGTCCACGGTGTCCAGTCACTCGTTCAATGAGGACGCGTTTGCCGGGGTGATGCAGGCGGTCGATGGCATGGATTGGTCTGGCTACGGCGGGCGCATCATTTTGCTGGTCACCGATGCCGGCGCGCTGCGCAAGAACGACCCGTTCGCCGCCACCCAGATGAACGAAGCCGAAGTACGCCAGGCGGCACTCGGCAAGCAGATCAAGATTTACGCCCTGCACCTGCGTACCGATGCCGGCAAGAAAACCCACGCCGGTGCCGAAACCCAGTACCGCGTGCTGACCGCAGACGCCAACCCGCAGATCGGCGACCTTTACACGCCGGTGCCCGGGGGTGATGTACACAAGCTGGGCGAGCGGGTTGATGAGATTGGCACAGTGTTCGCCAACCTGGTGCACCAGGTACGCAGCGACACCCCGCAACCGGTGCCATTGCTGAGCGCCGCGCCGAGCCTGGCGGACAAATCCGCAGCAGTCGGCTACGCCATGCACATGGACTTCCTCGGCCGTAAAACCGCCAGCCAGGCGCCGCAACTGGTCAGCGCCTGGACCGCCGATCGTGACCTGACCAACCCGGCGCTGCCGGCGTTCCAGGTGTGCGTGATGCTCACAAAATTGCAGCTAAACGACCTGCAGCAATCGCTGAAACTGATCGTGGATGCCGCGCGTAAAACCCAGACCTCGCCCAAGGATTTCTTCCAGGAAATTGCCAGCGCTTCAGCCTATATGAGCCGTGACCCGCAGGCCCTGCGCAAGGGCGGCAACCTGGCTGACGGTGGCCTGCTCGGTGAATACCTGGAAGGCCTGCCGTACCGCAGCAAGTCGCTGAACATGACCCAGGACTTGTGGTTGTCGCTGAGTGTGGCCGAGCAGGAAGACTTTATCGACGAGCTGGATTCGAAAATCCGCCTCTACGAAACCTTTCACAATGATGTGGCCAACTGGGTCCGTTTCGGCGATGCCGAGCCGGGCGATGCGTTGTACCGCGTACCGTTGTCGACGCTGCCGTAATGCTGAACTTGAGCGCGGTGCACAAAAGCCGGGGCACGGGGAGCCAGCGTTACAGCCTGGTGATTCCGGCCTTGCAGCTGCGTGCCGGTGAGCAGTTGGCGATTATCGGGGCCAGTGGCTGCGGCAAAAGCACTTTGCTGGATTTGCTCGCGCTGGTGTTGGCGCCGGATCAGGTGGGCCGGTTTGAATTCGACAACACCGATATCGGCGGGCTATGGCGTGCCGATCAGCAATCTACCCTGGCTGCGCTGCGCAGCCAGCACTTGGGTTACGTGCTGCAAACCGGCGGCCTGCTGGGTTTTCTCGATGTGCGCGGCAATATCGCCTTGTCGCGGCAATTGCTGGGTTTGAAGGATGACGGCAGCGTGGCGCGCCTGGCTGAGCAGCTGGAGATCAGTGACCAGTTGACGAAGAAACCGGCGGACCTGTCGGTGGGCCAACGCCAGCGCGTGAGTTGCGCCCGTGCCTTGGCCCATGCGCCGCAATTGGTGCTCGCGGATGAGCCGACCGCGTCGCTGGACCCACTGAATGCCGAGCGCGTGATGCAGGCGTTGCTGGCCCAGGCCCGCGAACACCGTGCCGCCTGCGTGATCGCCACCCATGACGAACCCCTGGCCCGCGCCAGCGGCTTGCAGGTACGGCGCATCGGTTGCCGCCGCGACCCTGATGGCGGCGTCACGGCCACGCTCGGGGAGGTGTGCTGATGCGCATCGGCTTGGTGGCCTCGCTGGCCTGGCAGGATTACCGCAATGACGCCTGGCTGTCGGCCTGTTCGGTGCTGGCGCTGGTGGCGGTGATCGCGCCGCTGCTGGTGTTATTCGGCCTGAAATTTGGACTGGTTGGCAGTTTGACCGAACGCTTGGAGACCGATCCGGCCACCCGTGAAATTATCCCATTGGGCGGTGGTCGATTCAGCAGCGAATTTATCCAGCAGCTAGGTCGGCGCAGCGATGTGGCCTTTGCCGTGCCGCGTACCCGGCAAATTGCGGCGACCGCGCAGGTGGGCACGCTGGCGTTGGAAATGCTGCCGACGGCGGCGGGTGACCCGTTGCTCAGTGGTTTGCCAATGCCCAAGGGCCTGGACCAGATCGTGCTGAGCCACACCGCAGCCGAAAAGCTTGCGGCGCGGCCTGGGGATTGGCTGGAAACCCGCTTTGCGCGGCAAGTGGCGGGGCGCGTCGAAGCCCGCAACGCGCGCCTGCAGGTGCTGGCGGTGTTGCCGTTGGAAGCCTTCGCCCGTGACGGCTTGTTTGCTGATTTGGGCTTGCTGGAAGCGGCGGAAGATTACCGCGATGGCCGTGCCGTGCCGGTGTTGGGCTGGGACGGGGATGAGGTCGGGTTGAACGAGCAGCGTGTGTACCCGGCGTTTCGTCTTTACGCACGCAACCTTACTGATGTGGAGCCGCTGCGGGTGTATTTCGCCGGGCAGAATCTGTTGGTGTCGACCCAGGCACAGACCATCGCCCAGGTGCAGTCGTTGAGCCGTAACCTGTCGTTGGTGTTCTGGATTATTGCCGGGCTGGCCTTGGTCGGGGCGTTTGCAGCGATCTTCGCCGGGGCGCTGGCGGCTGTCGCGCGCAAGCGGCGGGAATTGTCGGTGTTGCGCCTGTTGGGGTTTTCCACCGGCGCACTGTTGTTGTTTGTGGTGTTGCAGGCGCTCTACAGCGCGGGGTTTGCCGCCGTGCTGAGCGCCGGGCTGTATGGCCTGGCCGAGGCTGCTTTGAATAAACTATTTGTGCAAGGGGCGGGCGAATATGCCAGTCACCTGCTGGCGCGTCACTACGTCCTGGCCCTGGTTGCAATCCTCGGCGTCAGCGCCGTGGCGGCGGCCTGTGGCGGTTGGCGAGTGGCGCGGATCCAGGCTTCTGAAGGAATCAGAGATGTATAAGTTACTGGGCGCCTGTGTGGCGCTGAGCCTGGCCTCGTTGTCCTGGGCCGATGAAGCGAGTGACAAACTGGATAACCCCAAGCCGTTGCCGGATGACGTGAGCCTGCCGCTGCCCTGCGAAGGCAATATGGTGTTCCGCTACGCCTACGTGCTGGCCCAAGGCACGCTGGATGACCGCGAGATCAGCCTCGGTTACCCCTTTGCCGAAGGCGAGGCGGGTTATCAGCAATCGTTTATTTCCGGCTACCGCCGCGACTTTATCAACGGCCAGTTCACGCTCAAGGATCTGCCCAAGGACTGGAACAAAGTCATCGCGCCGTTGATGCCGAAAACCGACGCCAAAACTCCGCTCAAGCCGATGCTGTATTTCATCGGCAAGTACGAAGTGACTGCCCGCCAGTATGCGCAGGTGATGTCCCAGGCGCAGTCGCTGGCCAGCGGTGAACCGGCTCCAGCCTGTGATGCGCCGACCGGCATGGCCGCACGTTTGCCCAAGGTAAAACTATCGCGTTTCGAAGCTGAACGTTTCTCGGCGGTGTACAGCGCCTGGCTGATGAAATACCACCGTGAGCTGCTGCCGGTGAGCGGCCGCGGTTCTTCGGCCGACGACGGCGGCCTGGGTTTTGTGCGCCTGCCCACCGAAGTGGAATGGGAATACGCTGCACGCGGTGGCCAGGCGGTGAGCCGTCAGGAACTGGAAGGGCGGCTGTTCCCGCGCCGCGTCGACGGCAGCGAGAGCGACGGCCCGCTGGGTGATTACGCGGTGTTCAACCAGGTCGCCGGCGGCACCGGTCAGGCTGCGCGCTTGATGCCCATCGGCACCAAATTGCCCAACCCCATCGGCCTGTTTGACGTGATCGGCAACGCAGCGGAAATGGTTCAGGAATCCTTCCAGCTGGTGCATGCCGGGCGCCGCCAGGGCACCTACGGGGGCTTTGTGGTCAAGGGCGGCAACTACCTGGAAGGCGAGGGCACGCTGTTTACCGGCATGCGCCGTGAGTACCCGTTATTCGCCGCTGACGGCACCGAACAAAGCAACGAAACCACCGGTTTTCGCGTAGCGATCGGCGCGTTGTCGGCGCCGCGCTCGCGCTACAAGGAGCTGTTCGACCAGTGGCAGAAAGAAGGCCGCCTGGCGTCGCTGACTGACGCCATCGATGACGCCCAGGACCCGACCAAGCGCCTGGACAGCATCATTGCCGCCAGTGTCGACCCCAAGCTGCAAGCCGAACTCGGCCTGGTCAACGAAGAGCTGAAACGCAACGTCTCGCTGATTGCCCAGCAACGCGAAGAAGCCGCGGGCAACCTGATCCAGTCGGCCGCGTTGGTGGCCGAGACCATCAGCAATTACAACATCCGCCTGGCCAACTTGCAGAAGAGCCGCCAACAGGCCAAAGACAATAAGGATGAGGCCAGCGCGCAGCTGTTCGACATGGCCATCACCAATGGCCGCAGCGCCCTCGACGGCGCAGTGGCGATTTACATCGACAACCTGGCCACCGGCACGCGCTACACCGATGCGGTGATCCAGGCCCAGTTTCAAAGGATCAAGGAAGAGTTGGATCGCAAGCCAGTGCTCGGCAAGAGCCTGGTGACGCGCGCGACACTGTTCGTTCGCCATGTCGGCAACTACCGCAAGCAACAGCGGGCCGACCCGGCAACGATCTTGAAGGAATTGCTCGCAGCGAGCGGTCAGCGGTCTTGACCGCTGGTTGTATGGCGAGCTTGGAAAGGACTCAGGCGGCGGTGGGCCGTGCTGGGCAAGTCAAACTTAAAAGAGAACACACCTATGCTTTTTTCCCGTAAGGCGGTTTCCAAGCGTCACCTGCTGCTGATCGCAGCTGGTTTCAGCACCGTGTTGACAGGTTGCGCCACGTCGCCGGCTTCCAAGGTCGCGTCGAGCACCAAGGTCGAGTACTACCCCAACTGCTACGAGCCGGTGCAGCACTTGCGTGCAACCGATTCGAACATGACCAAGTCGGTCGTCACCGGTGCGGCGCTTGGCGCAGCCGGCGGTGCATTGCTGGGCGCGCTGACCGGCGACTCCGACAAGCGTGGCCGTAATGCCGCCATCGGTGCAGCGGGCGGCGCCCTGGCGGGTGGCGCAGCGGGTTACTACACCGAGCGTCAGAAGCAGATCACCGATGACAACCAGCGCATCGCGTCCTACTCCACCGACTTCAATAAAAGCGCGTCCGACATCGACCGCAGCACGGCCTACGCCAAGGCGTCCCAGCAGTGCTATCAGAGCGCATTCACCAAGCTGGTGGCCGACCGCAAGGCCAAGACCGTCAACGACACCGAAGGCCGCAAGCGCCTGGCGGAAATCGTGGCTGGCTTGAAAGAGTCCAATGACCTGATCGTTGCAGTGAACGGCAAGGCCAGCGAAGACTTGAACAACTACACCCAGGCTTACGAGCAAGACCTGAAACAAGTGGGTGTGCAGCGTGCTGACGTAGTGACCGTGGCCCAGGCCGACACGACGCCGCAGGTGGTGCCGGCGAAGAAAGGCAAGACGCCTGCCAAAGTCGCCAAAAAACCGGTGCTGCCAACCGTGCCGAAAGAAGCGGTGACCACCGAGAAGAGTATTCAGACCGTGCAAACCAAGCAGGCTGAAAGCAAGCAGGTCGCCAGCGCTGGCAAGGCGCAGATCGAAGGCACCTGCCGCGATCCGAACCTGGCCGACTGGGCGCCAGTGCCGTGCCCTAACGTTTAAGCAACATGTTGCTATAAGCGTTAAACGCCTGCCGATCTCCTGCTAAAGCGCGAGATCGGTGGCGTTCTGCCGGTAAATCGTTACACTGCTGCGGCCACTTAATAAATACACTGAGGCTGTGTGCATGAAATTTCGTCTTCTGCTGTGGGTGCTGGGCCTGATGATGGGCAAAGCCAGCCGCACCAATCCTGCCTTTCAGCAACAGTTGGGTGATAAAGACCTGGCGTTCCAGTTGCAGACCCTCGACGGCAAGGTTGCCCGTCACTTCATCGTCAAAGACCAGCGCATCACCAGCCGCTCAGGTGTTCACCCGGCGCCGGCCTTTGCTATCGCCTTTAAAGATGCCGCCTACGGCTTCGCCACGATGCAGGCGAAGAACAAGCAACTGGCGTTCATGACGGGGATTCAGGACAAGTCGATCCAGATCAAGGGCAACCCGGCGTTGGTGATCTGGTTCCAGGGGCTGACCAAGTATTTGAAGCCGCGTAAAAAAACAGCTGGTTAGCTTTTTGGAGCCCTCGGGGCACAGAAACCCCGAGGAGAGCCAGTATAAGTTGACCGTCAGTCCTGTTGGTTTACACGTATACGACGGTCTTTGGCTGGGTCGAATCTGCCTGAAAACCGTATGTCTCCATCGGTCACATGTTGCCGGCTCTTATATTCGTTGGTTTCGGTATTTCCGGCACTTTCATGAATGTCGACTTCGGTATCAAATTGCCGGTAAAGTTTTATAGAGGTGAATTGGGCCTTGGTCTGGATATACGTGTTGTCAGAGCGGCCAATAATAGTGTCGCTTGTACCTTCGGCGGAGATCGCCGTTCGAGATGAATCGCTGGGTGTACCACCCCTTATAGTGTTTTTTCCCGCGCCACCATTAATGAAGTTACTGCCTGTACCTCCTGCCAAGGTATCATCGCCGTTTTCACCGTATAATTCTCCGCCGCCATAGGCTAGTTCACCGGTATCATCGTCGTCGCCCAGATATACTTGAGCGTAGCCGCCTCCCGTGCTCACGGTGTCTTTGCCTGGGCCAGTGTGAATGGTTACACTGGTCTTGACGTCAGGGGCTATTTTTACACGGTCATCGCCACCGCCGCTGTCTATGAACAGTTTGCCTTGATTGCCCTCGGGGTTAGAGGCGTCGATGTCCAGCTTGATGGCTTGCCCATTGATAATGGCGACGAAGCGATCATTAATAACTTTTATATCGATTTTATCATCCGCATGTCCCGTATAAATTCTTACTTCGGAGGCGGGGTGATAAGCGCGGCCATTGACGTTTTGTGGTGCGCCTGGGTCAGGCGTCGTTACAACCAGTACGGTCCCATATTGGTCTCTGCGAGGTGTAAGACTGCCGTTGACGTTTACAGAGGGTTCGGTAACTGTAGGTGAAGGGTAGGCGCTTATTGGGTTGTTAGTTATAAAGTTGCTAGCAGTGGATGAAATAGACATAGGCAGAATCCAGAGTTTTAATGATGAGAAAACTTACCGGTATGCTCTATGTGGATTAGTTGCGCGTGACAGTTCCGTATCAGATGTTACTTTATGTTTGTAAGTTGTTAGAGTGCCATGAATTTCGTTGGGGTAGGTATGTCACATTCGCCTTCGCGGCTCAAAAGGCGAGGAATAATTAACTGGCATTATGATGCGATTCAGGATCAGACCATCCAGATCAGGGCAGCCCGCTGCTGTTGATCGGGTTTCAGGGGCTGACCAAGTAGTTGAAACCGAGGAAAAAGAAGTAGGTCTTTCAGGTAGACCCAGTTGGATTCATCGCAGGCCAGCCAGCTCCCACATTCGACCGCGTTCTACAGTTGGAACGCAGTTAAGTGTGAGAGCTGGTTTGCCTGCGAAAGCTATGTAGCAGGCGACAGACTTATGCCTGGCTGAACTGGGACGCGAGTTCGCGTAGCAGCACCTCGGCATCCAGTACCTTGCCGACCACTTCCTCAGCCTTTTCCCGGCTCAAGCCCAAACGCTCGATCAGGGCGTCGGGTATCGCCTCATCCGGCCCGGAACCAATTCCACGACTGCGCAGCAAACGTACCGCCAAGCACACCAGGTTGGGATATTCAGCATATTGCCCGTCATAGGTCGGGTCGTGCTGAAAGCGCAGGGCGGTGGACAGTTCGTCCGGCATGTCCCAGTAGCGCATCAGCCAGGCGCCGATCTGCTCGCGGCTGATGCCCAGCAGGTGCTGCTCGACATAGCTGTGACACAGGTGCGGGTTGACCTCCAGGTGGCGACAGATCAGCGAGAAGTGCGGCGGGAATACATGGGCCAGCAGCAAGTAACCGAAGTTATGCAGCAGGCCGGCCAGGTAGGTCAGGCCAGCTTCCGGGCGCTGGGCGCGGGGCATGGCGCGGGTCAGGCCTTCGATCACAGCAGCGGTATAGATCGACTGGTGCCAGTACGGCGTGGACTGGTGCGGGTGGTCCTTGGGCAGGCTCAGGGTTTTGCCCAGGGCCAGGCCCAGCGCCAGGTTGATCACCAGGTCAAAGCCCAGCACGCGTACGATGGCGTCTTCCACTGAACGAATCTTGCCTGGCGAGGCGTAGTACGGCGACGCTGCCCAGCTCACCACTTGGGCGGCGAGGGCTGGGTCGGTTTCGACGACGCTGGTGATGTCATCGATGGTGGCGTTGGGGTCGACGCGCAGCTTGATGATTTTCTGCGCGGTGTCGGCCAGCGGCGGAATCTCGATGGTCGCTTCCAGACGCTGCTGGATTCGGCGGGCGGTGAACGCCTGCATCGCCTGGGTGATTTCCTCGCGGTCATCGTTCGGGCGATCGAGGTTGGGGCGGATGTTGCTCAGCGGTTCGCCGAAGTGCCCGGCGCTGGCCTTGGTGAGCATGGTCTTGAAATCGATGCTGGCGATTTCCAGCAGCAGCCCGGCTTCGCCGGAATGCACCAACAGGCTGGGTTCGCTGAGCAGGCTGCCTTCATACAGGCACGGCGAACTGGTCAGTACCGGCAGGCCGGGCAACAGGCTCAAGTCGTGCTTGGCCAGCATGCGCTCGATGCGGTCCGGCGACACGGCCGTGAGGCGGCGGCCGGTGAGTTCAGCCAGGCGGTTGAGGTCGAGTAACTGGCTTTGCGGGAACAGCACCATGAGTGCGCCCACGGCATCTTCCAGCAGTACTGCCTGGACTTTTTGTGCGGGATTCAGGCCGGCGTGTTCGGTCACTTCCGTGTAGGGGATGGCGAGTTTTGCGAGCAGAGCCCGAATGACCGGCGGGGCGGTCAGTGGGGCTGTGGCGAGGGCAACTTCTGACATGGCCTGATCCAATTTCGTACAGTCACCGAAGTATAACCAGCTTGATACAACTGTTGGTTGGATAAGTGAGTCAGGCGTCACACTTGGCCGTATTGCTGCCCATGCCTGAGCCAGCGATCCAGCAAAGGGCTGACATGCTCGGGCCAGCGCTCCAAGAGCGCTTGCGCCGCATCACGCACGGCCGGTAACAAGTCGGCGTCGCGCATCAGGTCGGCGACCTTGAATTGCAGCAGGCCGGTCTGGCGAGTACCAAGCATTTCGCCGGGCCCGCGCAGTTCGAGGTCTTTTTCGGCGATGACAAAACCGTCGTTGGTCTCGCGCATGATGCCCAAGCGCTGACGGCCGATCTGGGACAGCGGCGGGTGGTACAGCAGCACGCAGTGGCTGGCTGCGCTGCCCCGGCCGACACGGCCGCGCAGTTGGTGCAGTTGGGCCAGGCCCAGGCGCTCGGGGTTTTCGATGATCATCAAACTGGCGTTGGGCACGTCCACGCCGACTTCAATCACCGTGGTGGCCACCAGCAGTTGCAGGTTGCCAGCTTTGAACTCGGCCATCACCGCGGCTTTTTCCACAGGCTTCATGCGCCCGTGGATCAGCCCGACCTTCAGCTCGCCCAGGGCACTGGTGAGGTCCTCAAACGTGGTCTCGGCGGCCTGGCAGGTCAGCTCTTCGGATTCTTCGATCAGCGTGCACACCCAATATGCCTGACGGCCTTCGGCGCAGGCGCCGCGCACGCGTTCGATGACCTCGACGCGGCGCGTGTCGGTGACCAGCACGGTATTGACCGGTGTGCGGCCGGGCGGCAGCTCATCGAGGATCGACGTGTCGAGGTCGGCGTAGGCGCTCATCGCCAAGGTGCGCGGGATTGGTGTGGCGGTCATGATCAACTGGTGCGGGTTCATGCGCCCGCCCACGCCTTTCTGGCGCAAGGCCAGGCGCTGTTGCACACCGAAGCGGTGCTGTTCGTCGATGATCACCAAGGCGAGGTTCTTGAACTGCACTTCGTCCTGGAACAATGCGTGAGTGCCCACCACCATCGGTGCGCCACCGGCAATCTGCTCCAGCGCCGCTGCGCGGGTCTTGCCCTTGAGCTTGCCGGCCAGCCACGCCACTTCCAGGCCCAGCGGTTCGAGCCAGCGCTTGAAGGTGATGAAGTGCTGTTCGGCGAGAATTTCGGTGGGCGCCATCAGCGCCACTTGGTAACCGGCTTCCAACGCCTGCAAGGCGGCGAGGGCGGCCACCACGGTTTTACCTGCGCCCACGTCGCCCTGGATCAGCCGCAGCATGGGTTCGTGCTGGCTGAGGTCGTAGGCGATTTCATTGCCCACGCGTTGCTGGGCCCCCGTTGGCGCAAAGCCGAGGTTGGCCAGGTATTGCGCAGGTAGTCGCGTGGCCTTGGGCATCGCCGGCGCGCGCAGGGAGCGCATACTTTCGCGCAGGCGCTGCTGGGACAGTTGGTGCGTCAGCAGCTCTTCAAAGGCCAGGCGATGCTGGGCCCAGTGATGGCCCAGTGCGAGTTCGTCGACGTCGGCGTCGGCGGGTGGGTTATGCAGGTAGCGAATCGCATCGTCCAACGGCGCCAGTTGGTAGTCGCGCGCCAGCTCCAGAGGCAACCAGTCGGGCAGGCTTTTGGGGCCGAGCATCGTCAGCGTTTGCATGCACAGCTGGCGCAGGCGTTGTTGGGTCAGGCCTTCGGTCAGCGGGTAGATCGGCGTGAGTGTGGTATCGACCGGAGGCGGCTCGTCGCCGGTGATTGCGCGGTACTCCGGGTGGTAGATTTCCAGGCCGGATGCGCCGGGGCGGGCTTCGCCGTAGCAACGCACGCGAGTGCCACGCTTGAGGCCTTCCTTTTGCGCGTTGCTGAAATGGTAGAAACGCAGGCTCAGGCCGCCGGTGCCGTCCTGCAGGCGCACGACCAAACTGCGGCGCTTGCCCATCACCACATCGGCGCCGCTGACGGTGCCTTCGACCACAGCATCCTGCCCAGGGCGCAAGTGGCCGATGGGCACCACACGCGTGCGGTCCTGGTAACGCAGGGGCAGGTGGAACAGCACGTCCTGGAGGTTCTCCAGGCCGACCTTGGCCAGCTTTTCGGCCATGGCGTCACCGACACCTTTGAGTGCGGTGACCGACACCTGCGACAGCTCTGTCATACCGTTAATCAGCTCGCAGCATTCGGCTTGGCCACCGAGCACAGACGGACCGAGTCGGCCAGGATCTCAATGGCTTTCGGGCGCGGGAAGCTCGCGCGCCAGGCGATCGCCACAGTACGGAACGGCACCGGCGGCGTGAGTGGGCGCACTTCGATCACGCCGGGGGCGTAGTGATGGCTGTCCACTGCCGACAGCGGCAGGATCGAAATACCCAGGCCGGAAGCGACCATATGGCGAATGGTTTCCAGGGAGCTGGATTCCACGGTGGTATGTTTGGCGCCGTCGTTGCCCTTGGTCAGGGTCGGGCAGGCTTCCAGTACCTGATCGCGGAAGCAGTGACCTTCGCCCAGCAGCAGCAAGCTCTTGTCGTTGAGCAGGCCGGCGTCGATGGTGTCCTTTTGCGTCCACGGGTGGGAGGCCGGCATCAACACGTAGAACGGTTCGTCGTAGAGCGGCAGGGTCAGCACGTCTGCTTCGTTGAACGGCAGGGCGATGATGATCGCGTCCAACTCGCCATTGCGCAGTTTGTCGCGCAGTACATGGGTGAAGTTTTCTTCGATATACAGCGGCATCTGCGGCGCAACGCGGTGCAGTTGCGGAATCAGGTGCGGGAACAGGTACGGGCCGACGGTGTAGATGGCGCCGACTTTGAGTGGTGCAGTCAGCTGGTTCTTGCCGGCCTGGGCCAGCTCGCGGATGCTTTGGGCTTGCTCCAGTACCTTTTGGGCCTGGGCGACGATGCCTTCGCCCACCGGCGTGAGGCGCACGGCGCTCTTGCTGCGCTCAAAAATCAGCACACCGAGTTCGTCTTCAAGCTTCTTCACACCCACCGACAGCGTCGGTTGGCTGACATGGCAACGCTCGGCCGCGTGGCCGAAGTGCTGCTCTTGGGCGAGGGTCACGATGTAGCGTAATTCTGTAAGAGTCATAGCGGGCGTCCATGAGGTTGCGGGCCAAGCATACCGGCTGCAATCGATAGACGCACGTTATCAGAACTTTGATGGGGATTGAGCGGGGAATGTTGAGGATTTTGCTGAAGTGGTGAAACCAAATGTGGGAGCTGGCTTGTATGGGAGCTCCCACACCAGCCGGCTCCCGTTTGCCGCTTACCGGCGGCGCTTCTCAATGTTGTAAACAAATGGCGCGACGATTTCGACGCTGCCGCCTTTCAACATATCGGCCGGTGGTTTGGGCAGTGGCTGGGCTCGACGGATCATGTCCAGGGTCGCACGGTCCAGATCGGCGTTGCCGGAGCGGCCCACCAACTCGTAGGACAGCACGTTGCCTTCGGCATCGACCACAAAGCGCAGGCGGTTCAAGCCTTCCTTGCCTCGCTGTTGGGCACCTGGCGGATACTTCTTGTACTTCTGCAAGTGCGCCAGCAGGGCGCCTTCCCAGGACGCTTTGGCTGCGACCTGTTGTGGCGACGGGCCCGGAACCGGCTGGGCAGACTTTTCAGCTGGCGCATTGTTCTGTGGCGATTCGCTCGGCGGCTCTTCGGAAGGTTTTTCCTTGGGCGGCTCGGGCTTCTTCTCCATCGGCTTGGGCGGCTGCGGCTTCGGTTTTGGCTTGACCGGCTTGGGCACCTGGATCGTTGGTTTAGGTGCCTCGGCCAGTTTTGGCAGGGGCAGCTCTTCCACGGGGGCAGGCGGCTGCGGCGGTGTGACAACCTTGGGTGGAGCCGGCGGCGGCGGTGCAGGCATCGGCGCGAGGTCGATGACCATCGCCGCCGGTGGCAGTGTTACCGGATGCGGCGCGGACCACTGGAGCGCGATGATAATCGCGACGGCATGCACGCCCAGCACGACGGCGAGGCTGGTGCCATAACGCGTCAGTTTGTGGCGCGTCGTGATCATTTCTTGGCTGCCGTCTCAAGTCCGACCAGGCCTACCTTGAGGTAGCCGGCTGCCCGCAGGGCATCCATCACACTCATCAGGTCGCCGTAGTCCACGCCTTTGTCGGCCTGGAAGAAGATCGTCGTGTCTTTCTTGCCCTGGGTCTTGGCGTCGAGCACCGGGCCCAGGGTTTCAGCTTTGACTTCTTCTTCGCCCAGGAACAGACGCTGGTCCGCCTTGACGCTGAGGAAAATCGGCTTCTCCGGCCGCGGCGCAGGCTTGGCGCTGGACGCGGGCAGGTCGACCTTGATATCCACGGTCGCCAGCGGCGCGGCCACCATGAAGATAATCAGCAGCACGAGCATTACGTCGATAAACGGCGTGACGTTGATCTCGTGGTTCTCGACGAGTTCGTCGTCGCCTTGATTCAAATGCAGGCCCATGGCCGATTACCCCACTTTCACCATGTGCGGTTGCGAGCTGCGCTCGGTAGGCAGGTGATCGAGGTCGCGGCTGACCAGCAGCAGGACTTCTGCCGACGCGTCCGATACCTGGGCCTTGTAGCCGGCAATCGAACGGGCGAAGACGTTGTAGATCACCACCGCAGGGATTGCTGCAACCAGGCCCAGCGCGGTTGCCAGCAGGGCTTCGGCGATGCCGGGGGCGACGACGGCGAGGTTGGTGGTCTGGGTTTTTGCGATGCCGATGAAGCTGTTCATGATGCCCCACACGGTGCCGAACAGGCCGACAAACGGTGCGGTGGAACCGATGGTGGCCAGCACGCCGGTGCCGCTGCTCATGTTACGGCCGCATGCTGCAACCAGGCGTTCGAGACGGAAGCTGACGCGTTCCTTGATGCCTTCTTTTTCGCGGGTATTGACCGACAGACGCATTTCTTCCAGAGCGTCGTGTACCAGCAGGTTGGCCAGGGTGCCCTTCTTGGTCGCGCTCTCGCTGGCTTCCTTGAGGGTGGTGGCTTTTTTCAGGTGGACGATCTCAGCGCGCAGACGGCGCTTGGCGCCCAGCAGCTCGAAGCCCTTGGCGATCCAGATGGTCCAAGTGATGATCGAGGCGATGGCCAGGCCGATCATCACGGCTTTTACCACGACGTCAGCGTTCTGGTACATGCCCCACGGCGACAGGTCATGGGCCATGCCCAGGCTGTTGTCTTCTTCCAACACTACACCGGTTTCGTCGGCAGGTGCGACGTCGCCTGCAGCCTGGGCCGGGTCGGTGGCAACCGGGGCGGCAACAGGAGCAGCTGGCGTAGCGCCGGTGTGCTCGGCAGCAGCCGGTGCGGCTGGGGCGGTGGCATCAGCGAAGGCAGCGGTCGGTGCCAGCAGTACGCTGAACAGCAGCGCAGCAATCGCACGCCAGGCGCGGGATGGGCTGTGAAGCTTGGTTGGCGAAGCGGGGTTTGTATTACGTGTCATGCTGGCCGGACCTGAGAGGAAAAATTGAGTGATCGTCCTGCCAGACCCTTGAGGGTCGAGGACAAATGGGCCGTTATTATTGCAAGTAATTCTTGTTAACAGAAGTAATACAGTAACTTTATTTGTGCTTTTTCTGGCCGCTCGTCATCTGCGAGGGCTAATCTAGACCTTTAAGAACGGAGTTTTATGATGTCTGCGCCTTCTGTTGTGATTGCCGGTTGCGGCGATGTGGGGAGCCGGCTGGCTAGCCAATTGCTCGGCGCGAATTGGGAGGTTCATGGCCTGCGCCGTGATGTTTCAAAGCTCCCCGATGGCGTGATCGGCATTGCCGGCGACCTGTTCAAAAAGGATTGCCCTGAGACCTGGCCGATCGGCGCAGTGGATTACCTGGTGTATTGCGCGGCCGCCACCGACCACGATGAGGCCGGGTATCGCGCGGCATACGTGCAAGGGTTGCAGCATGTGTTGGAGTGGCTGAGTGACTACGGCCAGGAGCCCAGGCACCTGCTGTTTGTTTCCAGCAGCAGCGTGTATGGCCAGCAGAATGGTGAGTGGGTCGACGAAACATCTGATACCAAGGCGACGGGCTATTCCGGCCAGGTCATGCTGGAGGCCGAGCAGGTCGCGCTCAACAGTGGGATCCCAGCAAGTATCGTGCGCTTGACCGGGATTTACGGCCCGGGCCGCGAATGGCTGCTGACCCAGGTACGCCAGGGCTATCGCGTGGCAATCGATCCGCCGTTGTATGGCAACCGGATTCACGCGGATGATGCGGCAGGTTTGCTGGCCTTTTTGCTGCGTCATGTAGAGCAGGGCGGCTCGCTGGAAAAAATCTACATCGGGGTCGACGATGCCCCAGCGCCATTGGCGGAGGTGGTGGGCTGGTTGCGCGAGTACCTGGGCGTGACGGAGTGGGCGGATGACGCCAGTGTAAGGCGTGCCGGCAGCAAACAATGCAGCAACGCCCGGGCTAAGGCGTTGGGCTGGGTGCCGACCTACCCGACTTATCGCGAAGGGTATGCGGCGATTCTCAAGGGCTGAAACGCAGTCAAAAAATGTGGGAGCTGGCTTGCCTGCGATAGCGAAGTATCAGTCGACCTCTATCTCGACTGAGCCACCGTCATCGCAGGCAAGCCAGCTCCCACATTTGCTTCAGGGTGATGCTGGTTATTTCTTCTCAAGCAGCCATTGGCGCGGGCCGGGCGTGAACTGCGGCACCTCGTCGGCCAGCGCGGTGTTGATCGCTTGGAATATCGCCAACTGCTTGCCTTTGCGCGTGAAGATCCAGGGGTTGCCCTGGCCGTTCAATTGCAGCCAGATGCTGTCGTAGCCGCCGCTCATAGAGGCGCAGTCGCCCGCCAGACACAGCGAGTAGCGGTCGACGCCTGGCAGGCCGGCGACCTTTCCGTCGGCCTGGAACTGCACTGTGGAACCGTCGCCGTTGCCGTCGGTAATCTTCCAGTCGCCGCCCATATAGGCTGCATACAGTGCTCGTTCGAAGTTGGCTCCCAGTGGCGCACCTTCCGGGGCGGGATCCTTGGCACGGGCGAACAGTTGCTCGGGCTCGTTATCGTTGGCCACTTGCAGCAGTTGTTTGCCTTTGCGCTTGAGTTCGGTGGCGGAGCTGCCGTAGAACTCGACGTTCCAGGCGCCGGATTTATCCCCGAGCAACTTGCCTTCGGCGACTTCAAAGCCGTTGTAGTAGCGCGCCTGCAAAGCCTTGGTATTGACCTCCCATTCGAGGTTCGGGCCAAAACTCTGCAGCGCTTCGCGCAAAGGGCCGCCCTTGGCTGCCGCGTTGATGGCGGCCTGGTTGATCCAGGTGCCACTCACATCCAGGTCGGCGGGGTTGCTGGCGCAGCCGCCGAGCAACAGGGCGAGCAACGAAGTGGCTACAAGCGCTTTGCGCATCATGAAATCCTTCTGAAACGAAGTCGGCGCAGCCTGTTGAGGCTGCGCCGGGTGTTTTACTCGATGACCAGAATCGCGTCCATCTCAACCTGTGCGCCCTTTGGCAGCGCAGCAACGCCGATGGCAGCGCGGGCTGGGTACGGCTGTTCGAAGTACTTGCCCATGATCTCGTTGACCTTGGCGAAGTGGCTCAGGTCGGTGAGGAAGATGTTCAGCTTGACGATGTCCTTGAACGAACCGCCGGCGGCTTCGGCTACGGATTTCAGGTTTTCGAAGACTTGTACGGTTTGTGCTTCGAAGCCTTCAACCAGTTCCATGGTCTTTGGGTCCAGCGGAATCTGGCCGGACATGTAGACGGTGTTGCCCGCCTTGATCGCCTGGGAGTAAGTGCCGATGGCGGCCGGGGCTTTGTCGCTGGTGATAACAGTCTTGGTCATGAGTTGCTCCTTGTAAGAGAGGGGCTATGCACGCATACGGGTGATACGGATCACTCCGGTCAGGGCGCGCAGTTTCTTGATCACGCGGGCCAGGTGCACGCGGTCGTGCACGCTGACCACCAGCTGGACCACGCTGATGCGCCCATCGCGTTCATCCATGCTGATTTTTTCGATATTGCCGTCGGCCGCGTTGACGCTGCTGGCAAGCAGTGCGATCAGGCCGCGCTGATGTTCCAGCTCCACACGCAGCTCGACGTTGAATTCGCCGGTGACATCCTTGGCCCAAGAGAGCTGGATGCATTTCTCCGGGTTGTGGCGGATTTCGGTGATATTGCGGCAGTTGTCCAGGTGCACCACCATGCCTTTGCCCGCCGACAAGTGGCCGACAATCGGGTCGCCCGGGATCGGCGTACAGCATTTTGCGTAGCTGAGCACCAAGCCTTCGGTGCCGCGAATCGCCAGCGGACCTTCCGGGCTTGGCAATTGTTCGCCTTCGCCGAGCAGGCGGCGAGCGACTACATAGGCCATGCGGTTACCCAGGCCGATATCTTCCAGCAGGTCTTCGATGGTTTCCTGGCGATACTCGTGGAGCATCGCTTGTACGCGCTCTGTCGGAATTTTGTCCAGGGCACTGTCGAAACCGTTGAGGACCTTGTTCAACAGGCGTTCGCCGAGGCTGATGGATTCGGAGCGGCGTTGCAACTTCAGGGCGTGGCGGATGTGTGTCCGCGCTTTACCGGTGACCACGAAGTTGAGCCAGGCCGGGTTCGGGCGCGCGCCGGGAGCACTGACGATCTCGACCGTGGAGCCGCTTTGCAGCGGTTCGGACAGCGGCGCGAGGCGACGGTTGATCCGGCAGGCAATGCAGCTGTTACCGACGTCGGTGTGCACCGCGTAGGCAAAGTCGACCGCCGTGGAGCCTTTGGGCAGCTCCATGATTCGGCCTTTGGGCGTGAACACGTAGACCTCGTCCGGGAACAGGTCGATCTTCACGCTTTCGATGAATTCCAGGGAGTTGCCGGCACGTTGCTGCATTTCCAGCACGCCTTTGACCCACTGGCGAGCACGGGCGTGGGTGCCTTTTGGCTGTTCGTCACCGCTGGATTTGTATAGCCAGTGGGCGGCGATGCCATTGTTGGCCATCTCTTCCATTTCCCGCGTACGGATCTGGATCTCGATCGGCACCCCGTGCATACCGAACAGCGTGGTATGCAACGACTGATAGCCGTTGGCCTTGGGAATGGCGATGTAGTCCTTGAAGCGCCCCGGCAGGGGTTTGTACAAATTATGTACAGCACCCAGCACGCGGTAGCAGGTGTCTACCTTGTCGACGATGATCCGGAACGCGTACACGTCCATGATCTCGTTGAAGGCTCGGCGCTTGCCGCGCATCTTCTTGTAGATGCCGTAGATGTGCTTCTGCCGGCCGCTGACTTCGCCTTCAATCTCGTCGATCGCCAGGCAGTGGCTCAGCGACTCTTCGATTTTGTTGACGATTTCCTTACGGTTGCCCCGTGCGCGCTTGACCGCCTGGTAGATGCGCGCCGAGCGCATCGGGTGCATGGCCTTGAAGCCGAGGTCTTCGAATTCGATACGAATGGCATGCATGCCCAGCCGATTGGCGATGGGCGCGTAGATTTCCAGGGTTTCCTTGGCGATGCGCCGGCGTTTTTCGCCGGACAGCACTTCCAGCGTGCGCATGTTGTGCAGCCGGTCGGCCAGCTTGACCAGAATCACACGGATATCCCGCGCCATGGCCATGGCCATTTTCTGGAAGTTTTCTGCCTGGGCTTCAGCCTTGGTCTCGAAGTTCATCTGGGTCAGTTTGCTGACCCCGTCGACCAGTTCGGCCACGGTTTCACCAAATTGCGCGCTAAGCGCTTCCTTGGCGATGCCGGTGTCTTCGATCACGTCATGCAGCATCGCGGCCATCAGGCTCTGATGGTCCATGTGCATGTCGGCAAGAATATTTGCCACCGCAAGAGGATGGGTGACATACGCCTCGCCGCTTCGGCGGCGCTGGCCGTCGTGGGCTTGTTCGGCGTAGAAATACGCTCGGCGGACCAGGTTGACCTGGTCTGGGCCGAGGTAGGCCGATAAGCGATCGGCGAGGGCGTCTATGCTCGGCAAAGTATGAACTCCTGCCGTTGGCTGTGACCCCGCGCCGTGCTACGTCGACCAGGCATAAGCTTAGACGGCCTCGTTGGACTCGTCCTCGAACGCTGCAAACAGCGGTTCGTCTTCAACGATTTCAGCGTTGGCGATGAACTCGTAGCTCATCAGGCCTTCAGCGATTTCACGCAGGGCTACAACGGTAGGCTTGTCGTTTTCCCACTGGACCAGGGGCTCTTTGCCGCCGGTGGCCAGTTGACGGGCACGCTTGGTAGAGAGCATGACCAGCTCAAAGCGGTTATCCACGTGTTCTAGGCAGTCTTCAACGGTTACGCGGGCCATGGTATTCCTCGGAGCGAATGCAAGATGCGCGCTGCCCGGTTGGGCGAGCGGACTAAACAGTTTAAAAAATCACCAGCGTTTAGGGAAGCGCTGATTTTCCCCGCGCCCTCGCAAAACCGCTGCAAGTGCCAATGTAAAGCCCTTGCAGCGGTTTTGGGAAGCGCCAATCAACCAAGCAGTTCAGCGAGTAATTTGCCAAAACGCTGCTGTTGGCGCTTTTGCTGGAGCTGATTGGTGCGGAAAATCGCCTTCAAATCATCCAGTGCGTGGGCAAAATCGTCATTGATGATCAGGTAGTCATAGTCGACGTAGTGGCTCATTTCGCTGACGGCTTCACGCATGCGACCTTCGATGATCTCATCGCTGTCCTGGCCACGGTTGGTCAGGCGCTGGTGCAGCGCTTCCAACGACGGCGGCAGGATGAAGATCGAACGCGCCTTGGGCATCAACTGGCGCACTTGTTCGGCGCCCTGCCAGTCGATTTCCAGGATCAGGTCGTGGCCTTCGTCCAGCGTCTGCTGCAGGTGGCTTTGCGAGGTGCCATAGAGGTTGCCGAACACTTCGGCGCGTTCCAGGAAGTCGCCGTGTTCGATCATCTTGACGAACTCGGTGCGCTCGACGAAGTGATAGTGCACGCCGTTCACTTCACCGGGGCGCATGGCGCGGGTGGTGTGCGAGACCGAGATGCGGATGTGCGCGTCGGCGTCGGTCAAGGCTTTGACCAGGCTGCTCTTGCCCGCGCCCGAAGGGGCGGAAATGATGTAAAGGGTGCCGGTGCTGTGGGTCATGGAAGTTGCCTTACTCAATATTCTGTACTTGTTCGCGCATCTGCTCGATCAACACTTTGAGGTTGACCGCAGCCGTGGTGCTGCGCGGATCAAACGCCTTGGAACCCAGTGTATTGGCTTCGCGGTTGAGTTCCTGCATCAGGAAGTCCAGGCGCCGACCGGCGGCACCCGCTGATTTGAGTACGCGGCGCACTTCGAGGATGTGGGTGCTCAGGCGGTCGAGTTCTTCGGCCACGTCGCTTTTTTGCGCCAGCAGCACCATTTCCTGCTCCAGGCGCACCGGGTCGAGGTCGGCCTTCATGTCGGTGAAGCGGTCCAGAACCTTCTGGCGCTGGGTGGCGAGCATCTGCGGCACCAGCTCGCGCAGGGTGACCACGTCTTCTTCGATCGAAGTCAGGCGCTCATTGATCAGGCGGGCCAGTTCGGCGCCTTCGCGCTCGCGGCCGGCCTTGAGTTCCTTCAAGCCCTGGGTGAACAGGGCGAGGGCTTCGGCATTGAGGGCTTGCGGGTCGGTGGCGTCGGCCACCAGTACGCCGGGCCAGGCCAGCACTTCCAACGGGTTCAGCGCGGCCGGTTGCTTGATCAGGCCGGCGATGGTTTCGGCGGCGGCTACCAGTTGCGCGGCGCGATCGCGGTCGACCTGCAGCGGCTTGCCGGTGGTTTCTTCGGTAAAACGCAGGGTGCATTCCAGCTTGCCCCGCGAGATACCCTGGCGCAACGCTTCACGCACGGCGCCTTCGAGGTCGCGGAAGGATTCCGGCAGGCGCAGGTGCGGCTCCAGGTAGCGGCTGTTGACCGAGCGCAGTTCCCAGCTCAGGGTGCCCTGGGCGCCGGCTTTTTCGACGCGGGCGAAGGCGGTCATGCTGTGCACCATGGAAGTACCTCGCGATGCAGACCCGCAAATGCGGGCTGATGGGTAAATTTTGAAGCCGACAGGCTGCGAAGGCGCAGGATTGTAGCGCAGTGGGACGAGCGCGCCCAAACAATGGGCGCCGACCAGGCCATTCGTAACCGAATTTTTTAGAAGTGCCCCGAAACGGTTCGCGGCTCTATAATGCTCGGCAGTTTTTCGTCCTTCGTACAGGTATCCCCTATGAAACGTCCAAGTGGTCGCGCTGCCGATCAGCTCCGCTCGATCCGCATTACCCGCAACTACACCAAACACGCCGAGGGATCTGTACTGGTCGAGTTTGGCGATACCAAAGTGATCTGCACCGTCAGCGTCGAAAACGGCGTGCCGCGCTTCCTTAAAGGCCAAGGTCAGGGTTGGTTGACTGCCGAGTACGGCATGCTGCCGCGCGCTACCGGCGAGCGTAACCAGCGTGAAGCCAGCCGTGGCAAGCAAGGCGGCCGCACCCTGGAAATCCAGCGCCTTATCGGCCGCTCGCTGCGCGCAGCCCTGGACATGTCCAAGCTGGGCGACGTGACCCTGTACGTCGACTGCGACGTGATCCAGGCTGACGGCGGCACCCGCACCGCCTCCATCACTGGCGCCATGGTGGCCCTGGTAGATGCGCTTAAAGTGATCAAGAAGCGCGGCGGCCTCAAAGGCGGCGACCCGCTCAAGCAGATGATCGCCGCTGTGTCGGTTGGCATGTATCAGGGCGAGCCTGTGCTGGACCTGGACTACCTGGAAGATTCGGCCGCCGAGACCGACCTGAACGTAGTGATGACCAGCACCGGTGGTTTCATCGAAGTGCAGGGCACCGCCGAAGGCGCGCCATTCCAGCCAGCCGACCTGAACGCCATGCTTGCCCTGGCCCAGAAAGGCATGACCGAAATCTTCGAACTGCAGAACGCCGCACTGGCCGACTGAGCCTGCCTCAAGGAGAAGCGCCATGAATGACAGCCAAATGCCCGTACCTACGCCTTCCTACGAAGTGCGCCAGGGAGCCATGTTGTGTCATCTCGCGGCGTTTCTGGGGTTTGTGTTCCCCTTCGGCAGTGTCGTGGGGCCGCTGATCCTGTGGCAGATGAAGAAGGAAGTGGACCCGTTCATTGACGATCAGGGCAAGGAAGCCCTGAACTTCCAGATCACCGTAGCCATCGCCTGGATGGCGTGCATTGTGCTGGCCTTCGCGGTGATCGGGTTTTTCCTGATGTTTGCCCTGGCAATCGCCACGGTGGTGCTGACGATCATCGGTAGCATCAAGGCCAACAAGGGGATTGCCTATCGCTACCCCTTGACCTGGCGAGTGGTCAAATAATGAGCAGGCACAAAAAAACCGACAGCGATGTCGGTTTTTTTGTGCCCGGAAAAAGACCTTAGATGGTCAGCGTCCAGTCGTAGTCCACGATCAGCGGCGCGTGCTGCGAAAAACGCGGCTGACGCGGCAGACGTGCGCTGCGAACGAACCGGCGCAGACCTGGGGTCAGCAACTGGTAGTCAAAACGCCAGCCCAGGTTGAGCATCTCAGCCTGTTCGTTATCCGGCCACCAGCTGTACTGGTCGCCTTCACGGCTGACTTCGCGCAGGGCATCCACATAGCCCATGTTGCCGACAATCTCGTCCATCCAGGCCCGTTCCGGCGCCAGGAAACCCGGTGATTGCTGGCTGTCGCGCCAGTTCTTGATATCCAGCTTCTGTTGCGCCACGTACAGCGAGCCACAGTAAATGTACTCGCGACGTTTGCGTCGCTGTTTATCCAGATAACGGGCGAAATCGTCCATTAGCTTGAACTTCTGGTTCAAGTCTTCATCGCCGTTCTGCCCCGAAGGGAGCAGCAAGGTCGCGATGCTGACCTTGTCGAAATCGGCTTGCAGGTAGCGCCCGTAGCGGTCGGCTGTCTCGAAGCCGAGGCCGCTGATGACCGCCTTGGGTTGCAACCGTGAGTACAGAGCCACGCCACCTTGGGCAGGGACTTCGGCATCACAGGCATAAAGGAAGTAGCCATCCAGTTGGAAGGCTGGGTCGTCCAGTTCAAAGGCGGAGGCGCGGGTGTCCTGCAGGCAGATGACGTCGGCATTCTGTGCTTGCAGCCAACTGAGCAAACCACGCTCGACTGCAGCCTGAATACCATTGACGTTCACACTGATGATCCGCATAAATGGCCCCAAAAATCGCGTGCGTGTATGATACACGCCGTCTACCTAATTAGCTAAATCCGTGGTATCTGAGGCTTTTTTCATGCAGGCGTATCAACGCGATTTCATTCGTTTTGCCATCGATCGCGGCGTTTTACGCTTCGGTGAGTTCACTTTGAAGTCCGGGCGCACCAGCCCTTACTTCTTCAATGCAGGCCTGTTCAACTCGGGTTCGGCCCTGGCTCAGCTGGGTCGTTTCTATGCGGCAGCCATCGTCGATAGCGGTATTTCCTTCGACGTGTTGTTCGGGCCAGCTTACAAGGGCATCCCTCTGGCGGCCGCTACGGCCGTGGCCCTGGCTGAACATCATGGGCTGGATTTGCCATGGTGCTTCAACCGCAAAGAGGCCAAGGCTCATGGCGAAGGCGGCAGCCTGGTCGGTGCGCCACTCAAGGGCGACGTGCTGATCATCGACGATGTGATCACCGCCGGCACCGCCATCCGTGAAGTGATGCAGATCATCGCGTCCCAGGAAGGTGCCAAGGCCGCCGGCGTGCTGATCGCGCTGAACCGCCAGGAGCGCGGCAACGGTGAGTTGTCGGCAATCCAGGAAGTGGAGCGTGATTTCGGTATTCCGGTGGTGAGCATTGTTTCGTTGAACCAAGTGCTGCAATACCTGGAAGATGACGCGCAGCTCAAGCAGCATTTGCCTGCAGTGCGTGCGTACCGTGAGCAGTTCGGCGTCTGACACGCTAGTCCATGTGGGAGCGGGCTTGCCCGCGATAGCGGTGTGTCAGGCGGTGCAGTTCTTGAATGTGCCGCCGTCATCGCAGGCAAGCCAGCTCCCACATTGGAACTGTGAAAACAAAAAAGGCCCCGCTCAATTGGATTGAGCGGGGCCTTTTGGTTTTTGGCGTTTAAGGCCGCTTGCGGTTACTGATCAGCGTACCCACACCCGTATCGGTGAAGATTTCCAGCAGGATCGCATTCGGCACGCGGCCATCCAGGATCAGCGAACTGCCCACGCCGCCTTGCACGGCTTCCAGCGCGCAACGGATCTTCGGCAGCATGCCGCCGTAGATGGTGCCATCGGCAATCAGCTCGTCCACTTGTTGAGTGGTCAAACCGGTCAATACCTTGCCTTCCTTGTCCATCAGCCCGGCGATGTTGGTCAGCAGCATCAGCTTCTCGGCTTTCAGTGCTTCAGCCACTTTACCGGCGACCAGATCGGCGTTGATGTTGTAGGACTCACCGTTGGCGCCCACGCCGATGGGCGCGATCACCGGAATGAAATCGCCCTTGACCAGCAGGTTCAGCAAGTCGGTATTGATGCCGATTACTTCGCCTACCTGGCCGATGTCGATGATTTCCGGCTGGGTCATTTCCGGCGTCTGACGGGTCACCGTCAGTTTTTTCGCACGGATCAGTTCCGCGTCCTTGCCGGTCAGGCCGATGGCACTGCCGCCATGGCGGTTGATCAGGTTAACGATGTCCTTGTTGACCTGGCCGCCAAGGACCATCTCCACCACGTCCATGGTCTGCGCGTCGGTGACGCGCATGCCATCGATGAAGTGACTCTCGATCGACAAGCGCTTGAGCAGGTCGCCGATTTGCGGTCCGCCACCATGGACGACCACCGGGTTGATCCCCACGGCTTTCATCAACACGATGTCGCGGGCAAAACCGGTTTTCAGCTCGTCGCTTTCCATGGCATTGCCGCCGTACTTGATCACCAGCGTCTTGCCGACGTAGCGTCGAATGTAAGGCAACGCTTCGGACAGGACCTTGGCAGTGTTGGCAGCGGCTTCGCGTTCGAGGGTCATTCAGGGCTCCGGTAAAAAATCAGAACGGTAATTGGAGATCAGGGGCAACACGTTTCAACTGGGCGTGGAACACGTCCTTGATGCGCTGCAACTCAGCCTCGGTATCCGCCTCGAAACGCAGGACCAGCACCGGTGTGGTGTTGGACGCGCGAACCAGGCCCCAGCCTTTGGCGTAATCGACTCGCACACCATCAATGGTGGTCAGGTTGGCGCCTTCGCCCCATTGCGCATCGTGCAGTGCGTCAATGATGCTGAATTTGCTCTCCTCGGTCACATGTATATTGATCTCTGGCGTAGAAATATCGTTCGGGAAGGTCTGAAACAGCTCTTGCGCCGTGGATTTTTCCTTGCTGAGGATCTCCAGCAGACGGGCGGCGCTGTAAATGCCGTCGTCGAAACCGAACCAGCGCTCTTTGAAGAACACGTGGCCGCTCATTTCACCGGCCAACAGTGCGCCGGTTTCCTTCATTTTCTTTTTGATCAACGAATGACCGGTCTTCCACATTAGCGGGCGACCGCCATATTCCTTGATCAACGGCGTGAGGCGGCGGGTGCACTTCACGTCGAAGATGATTTCGGCGTTGGCATTGCGCGCCACCACGTCACGGGCAAACAGCATCAGCAGGCGGTCGGCGAACACGTTTTCGCCGGTGTTGGTCACCACGCCAACACGGTCGCCGTCACCGTCGAACGCCAGGCCCACGTCGGCGCCGGTTTCCTTGACCTTGGCGATCAAGTCCACCAGGTTTTCAGGCTTGCCTGGGTCCGGGTGATGGTTGGGGAAGTTGCCGTCGACGTCGCAGAACAGCGGGATCACTTCACAGTTGAGGGCTTCGAGCAGTTGCGGAGCGATCACGCCAGCCGCGCCGTTGCCGCAGTCCACCACCACTTTCAGGCGGCGCGCGAGTTTGACGTCGCCGGTGATCTGGTCAGAGTAGCGCTGCAGAATGTCGACTTTGGTGACACTGCCTTTGCCGCTGGTCAGGTCGTTGGTCTTGAGGCGGTCGTGCAGGGCCTGGATCTGTTCGTTGGCCAGGGTGTCACCGGCAATCACGATCTTGAAGCCGTTGTAGTCCGAGGGATTATGGCTGCCGGTGAGCATCACCCCGGACTTACCGGCCAGTACGTTGGCCGCGTAGTACAGCGCTGGTGTCGGCACCAGGCCGACGTCGCTGACGTGGCAACCGCTGTCAGCGAGGCCCTGGATCAGTTGTTCCACCAGCTCCGGGCCGGACAAGCGGCCATCACGGCCTACCGAGACATTAGGTTCGCCCTGGGCCAGGCTCTGGGCTCCGATGGCGCGGCCGATCCAGTAGGCGGTTTCGGCGGTCAGGGTCTTGGGCACCACGCCACGAATGTCGTAGGCGCGGAAGATGCTGTCGGGGAATGTCGGGGCTACTCGGGCTGCGGTACTCATCGCGGGGGTGAACTCCATCTGAAGGGGGCAAGGCTGGTCTTAAAGTGATTGACCGGCAGGCTAAAACTGAAGGGTATGACGGTATTTTCGGCAGAGAGTTCGTGGTGCAAAAATGCCATCGCCGTGCTGACACTTTTTGATGAATCGTATAATGCATTGATTTCATTATGTAAATATCGCTGAATAAATCCGCACATTCTTCATCCTGAATAGCCATGCGGTGGCGTCTTGCCGGACAACTGCGTCCGGCAAGGTTCAGCTTAGTCAGTGGCTGCCGGAATGCCCAAAACCACCTGCGCCGCGCTGAGTTTCGTCGAACTCCTGCACCAGTTCGAAGTGTGCCTGTACCACCGGTACCAGCACCAACTGGGCGATGCGCTCGCCGACGGCGATGTTGAACGCGGTGTTGCCACGGTTCCAGCACGACACCATCAATTCGCCCTGATAGTCCGAGTCGATCAGGCCTACGAGATTGCCCAGCACGATGCCATGTTTGTGGCCCAGGCCGGAGCGCGGCAGGATCAATGCCGCCAGGCCTGGGTCGCCGACGTAGATCGACAGGCCGGTAGGAATCAGGATTGTCTGGCCCGGCTCAAGGACGGTGTCTTCCTTGAGCATGGCGCGCAGGTCCAGGCCGGCGGAGCCCGGAGTGGCATAGGCCGGCAGAGGAAATTCGTTGCCGATGCGGGGGTCGAGGATCTTGGCTTGCAAAGCGTGCATGTAAATTAAACCTGGTTCAGCCGTTGGGCGATAAATGAGATCAGTTGGCGGGCAATCTTGCCCTTGCTGGTCTGGGCGAAAAGGGTGGCGTGCAGCTCGCGGTCGATCACGCTGCAGGCGTTTTCCTCGCTGTTGAAGCCGATGCTCGGGTTGGCGACATCATTGGCAACGATCAGGTCGAGGTTTTTGTCTTTCAATTTGCGTGCGGCGTAGTCCAGCAAGTGCTCGGTTTCGGCGGCGAAACCGACACTGAACGGGCGGTCCGGGCGCGTGGCGATGGTGGCCAGGATGTCCGGGTTGCGCACCATTTGCAGGAGCAGGCCGTCGCCGCTTGTAGGGTCTTTCTTAAGCTTTTGCGGGGCGACAACTTCCGGGCGGTAGTCTGCAACCGCTGCCGAGGCGATAAACAGGTCGCAGGGAATGGCCGCTTCACAGGCCGCCAGCATGTCCCGGGCGCTGACTACGTCGATTCGCGTGACGCGATCAGGGGTTGGCAAGTGCACCGGGCCGGTGATCAGGGTGACGCGTGCGCCTGCCTCGACCGCGGCTTCCGCCAAGGCAAAGCCCATTTTTCCTGAGCTATGGTTGGTGATGTAACGCACCGGGTCGATGTTTTCCTGGGTCGGGCCGGCGGTAATCAGCACATGTTTGCCCGTGAGAGCCAGGTGCTGAAAGCACTCGGCGGCGCACAGCGCGAGGTCAGTAGCCTCAAGCATGCGGCCCATGCCCACGTCGCCACAGGCTTGGCTGCCGGAAGCCGGGCCAAACACTTTAAGGCCGCGGCTTTGCAGGAGCTGGGTGTTGGCCTGGGTGGCCGGGTCGCGCCACATGGCCTGGTTCATGGCCGGTGCGATGGCGACGGTGGCGTCGGTGGCCAGTACCAGAGTGGTCAGCAGGTCATCGGCAATGCCTTGGGCCAGGCGGGCAATCAGGTCGGCGGTGGCCGGGGCGATCAACACCAGGTCGGCCCATTTTGCCAGCTCGATGTGGCCCATGGCGGCTTCGGCCGCCGGGTCCAAAAGGTCCAGGTGAACCGGGTGCCCAGACAAGGCCTGCATGGTCAGCGGGGTGATGAACTCACTGCCACCACGGGTCATGACCACGCGCACTTCGGCGCCCTGGTCCAGGAGCCTGCGAACCAGTTCTGCGCTCTTGTAGGCGGCAATGCCGCCGCCGACGCCGAGAACGATGCGTTTCCGATACAGACGCTGCATTGGTTTGCCTTTCCAGTTCAGTGATGCCAGTTCAGTGACGCCTGCGATGCCCCCTCCCCAGGGGAAATCACATGCAAAAAAGAGGGCTTAAGATAACACAGCGACCGTCAGGCAACAGCGGCGCACGTGCAGAGGGAGGCGGGATGAGTATTCGCGATTGGCCTGTGGCGGAACGCCCACGGGAGAAGCTTTTGGAATGGGGCGCGGCGAGTCTGTCGGATGCCGAGTTGTTGGCGATTTTCCTGCGTACCGGGGTTTCCGGCAGAAGCGCAGTCGACCTGGCGCGCCATCTATTGGCGCAATTCGGTGGCCTGCGCCCGTTGTTGGAGGCCAGCCAGACGCTGTTCAGCCAGCACTTGGGGCTGGGGCCGGCGAAATTTGCCCAGTTGCAGGCGGTGCTGGAAATGTCTCGGCGGCATATGGCCGAACGCTTGCGTGCCGACTCGGTGCTGGAAAGCCCGCTGGCCGTACGTGAGTACCTCAAGGCCTTGCTGCGCCACGAGCCCCACGAAATATTCGGCTGCCTGTTTCTTGACTCAAAGCACCGGGTGCTGGGCTTTGAGGCGCTATTTGAGGGCACCATCGACGCGGCCATCGTTTATCCGCGACAAGTGGTCAAGCGCGCGCTCGCTTACAACGCGGCGGCGCTGATCCTGTGTCATAACCATCCCTCCGGGAGCGTCGAGCCAAGTGCGGCTGATCGAAAATTAACCAAAATATTGCAAAAGGCCTTGGAGTCGGTAGATGTGCGGGTGCTCGACCACATCATCGTGGGAGATGGCGACCCGTTGTCGATGGCGGAATACGGCTGGTTGTAGGATGGGTGCAACTGCAAGGTTGAAGCTGCAAGCCACAAGCTGCAAGCCACAAGCGGCTTGCAGCTTGCAGCTTAGGGCTTGACGCTGACCTTGGAGAAATCCTGGCGCCCAAACGGGCTCACCTGGTAGCCGTCAACATTCTTGCGCGTCAGGGCGAATGCGGTGGGGTGTGCCAATGGCAGCCACAATGCCTGCTGCTGAATCTGAGCCTGGGCCTGTTGGTACAACTTGCTGCGCACGCCTTGTTCACTGGTGGTCTTGCCGGCGCTGATCAGCTTGTCCAGGGCCGGGTCGCAGTAGCGGGCAAAGTTGGTGCCGGATTTTACCGCAGCGCATGAGAACTGCGGGGTTAGGAAGTTATCCGGGTCGCCGTTGTCGCCGGCCCAGCCCATGAACAGCAGGTCATGTTCGCCGGCTTTGGCGCGGCGGATCAGTTCGCCCCACTCGATCACGCGAATCTCGGCCTGGATGCCGACTTTGGCCAGGTCCGCTTGCAGCAACTGGGCACCGAGGTTGGGGTTGGGGTTCAGCAGGCTGCCAGTGGGGCGAGTCCAGATTGTGGTCTTGAAGCCGTTCTTGAGTCCGGCGCGCTCCAGCAGCGTCTTGGCCTTGGCGATGTTCTGTGGATAACCTGGCAAGTCCTTGGCGTAACTCCAGGTATTGGGTGGGTAAATGCCATTGGCTGCTTCGGCGGTGCCTTCAAATACGGCCTTGAGGTAGCTGTCTTTGTCGAAGGCCAGGTTGATTGCCTGGCGCACTTCGGGCTTGTCCAGCGGCGGGTGCTGGCTGTTGATCGCGACGAATGCGGTCATGAAGGCCGGGGTTTTTTCTACTTTGAGTGCAGGATCTTTCTCGGCTTCACTCACATCCAGTGGCTTGGGCGACAGGGCGATCTGGCATTCATCGCGATGCAGCTTTTGCAGGCGCACGTTGGCATCCGGGGTGATGGCGAAGATCAAGTTATCCACAGCCGGTTTGCCGGCAAAGTAATCCGGGTTGGCTTTATAGCGGACCACGGCATCCTTCTGGAACCGTACAAACACGAACGGGCCGGTGCCGATTGGCTGGCTGTTGAGTTTTTCAGGCGCGCCGGCCTTGAGCAGTTTGTCGGCGTATTCGGCCGGGTAGATCGAGGCAAAACCCATGCTCAAGGCGGCGAGGAAGGTGGAGTCGGCGTGATCCAGGGTGAAGCGTACGGTTAATGGGTCGAGAGCGTCGATCTTCTTGACCAATGCGGGCAGTTGCAGCGACTGCGCATGGGGGAAGCCGCTCTGGGCGATCTTGTGCCATGGGTTGGCCGGGTCGAGCATGCGTTCAAAGCTGAAGCGCACGTCTTCGGCGGTCAGGGTGCGGCTTGGATTGAAATACTCGGTGCGGTGGAACTTCACGTTCGGGTGCAGTTTGAAGGTGTAGGTCAGACCATCGGGCGACACTTGCCAGCTGTCCGCCAGGCTCGGCACCAGCTTGCCGGCCGTGGCGTCGTAGTCCACCAGGCGGTTCATCAGCACGTCGGCCGAGGCGTTGGTGGTGGTCAGCGAGTTGTACTGCACCACATCGAACCCTTCGGGGCTGGCCTCGGTGCAAACGCTCAGATTGGTGGCGGCAGAGGCCAGCGGCGCGATAAGTAGAGGGGCGAGCAATAGCGGTAGGGCAGCGAGGCGCATATTCGGTTTCCTTTGCAGATCGAAGGCCCATCTGCGAGTGCAGTCTGGAAAAAGCCTACCGTAGTGGTCTGATTGATAAATGACTAGCCCATTTTTGCCTGTGCTTTTGGCGCAAATGCTGTTTTGATGGCGCCTCAGCGCGTTTCGCCTTGTACTTTTGTGTGCCGGCGAGCGCGGTAAATCATTCTGTGCGACGAGTGGTCGGCTGTTACAGCGGCCCCTCCTGGCAACGGTTCGGGCGTCTATTGCCAAGATTTACGCCGGTAAAAACACACGGGCTGTTGTTGCATTGGGGTCTTTCTGGTATAAAGCAGCGCTCTTTTCTAGGGGCCCGGTTCCTTCACTGTAGGTGTAGCCGGTAAGACCCTTAAAGAAACGCGGCGCCTGGCGCCAAATGACTGAGAGATTAAGCGGCCAACCCATGCCGGGTTGGGCATGTGGTTTTAGAGGGCTGAGGCATGTCGAGAGTCTGTCAAGTTACCGGTAAGGGTCCGGTGACTGGGAATAACATTTCCCACGCAAATAACAAAACCCGTCGTCGTTTCCTGCCGAACCTGCAGCATCACCGCTTCTGGGTTGAAGAAGAGAAACGTTTTGTTCGCCTGCGTGTATCTGCCAAAGGCATGCGTATCATCGACAAGCGTGGCATCACTGTCGTGCTGGCCGAAATCCGCGCCGCTGGCAAGATTTAAGGAGCTTTATCATGCGTGAATTGATTCGAATGATCTCTAGCGCCGGTACTGGTCACTTCTACACTACCGACAAGAACAAGCGTACTACCCCGGACAAGCTCGAAAAGAAAATGTTCGACCCGCGCGTTCGCAAGCACGTGATCTACAAAGAAGGCAAAATCAAGTAATTGATTTTCTTCCTTGTGAAAAAAAGCCCGTCTCTTACGAGACGGGCTTTTTTTTGCCTGAAATGTGCTGATCAGGCTTTCTGCTCGAACACCACGTAGATCTTGCGGCACGGCTCCAGCACTTCCCAGGTGCCGCTGAACCCGGCAGGAATCACGAAACGGTCGCCGGCACGCAAGGTCTTGGCATTGCCATCGGCATCACGCAGTACCGAAACCCCCTGCACAATCTCGCAATACTCATGCTCGGTGTAATTGACCTTCCACTGCCCGACTTCACCTTCCCACACGCCGGCGTTCATCTGGCCGCACGGGCTGTTGTAGTGGTTATAAATGGTCTGCTCGGGGTCGCCCTTGAGGATTTTTTCGGCGGCCGGGCGGTAGCGGTCCGGGGTGGTGTTGGCTTGGCTGAAGTCGACGATATCCTGGATGCTCATGTGCGTGTCCCGTCTGGCCTGCGGTTGGAGAGCCCAAAGTCTATGTTTATTAAAATGAACATCGCAAGGGCGTTTACCGCCGTTATGTCAAATATATTGAAACACCCCCAGCCGCTGGTTTAGGGTGGCAGCTGCCTTGAGCCGAACAGCAGGCTGGCCGGGCAAGAATTCTTTGAGGCTGCCGGGGGACATCACCTGGCCCTTGTATTCAATAAGAGGAGGACACTCGCATGACCACCCTGACCCGTGCCGATTGGGAACAACGCGCCAAGGATCTGAAGATCGAAGGCCGCGCCTACATCAATGGTGAGTACACCGCTGCTGTTTCCGGTGACACGTTCGAATGCATCAGCCCGGTCGATGGCCGTCTGCTGGCTACCGTTGCCAGCTGCGACGCCGCCGACGCCCAGCGCGCTGTCGAGAACGCCCGCGCTACGTTCAATTCCGGTGTCTGGTCGCGCCTGGCGCCGGCCAAACGCAAAGCCGTCATGATCCGTTTCGCCGCGCTGCTCAACGCCAATGCCGAAGAACTGGCGCTGCTCGAAACCCTGGACATGGGCAAGCCGATTTCCGACTCCCTGGGAATTGATGTGCCTGGCGCCGCCAACGCCCTTAGCTGGAGCGGCGAGGCGATCGACAAGATCTACGACGAAGTCGCCGCCACCCCGCACAACCAGTTGGGTCTGGTGACCCGCGAGCCGGTCGGCGTAGTGGGCGCCATCGTGCCGTGGAACTTCCCACTGATGATGGCCTGCTGGAAACTCGGCCCTGCGCTGTCCACCGGTAACTCGGTGATCCTCAAGCCGTCCGAAAAATCCCCACTGACTGCCATCCGCATCGCGGCCCTGGCCGTTGAGGCCGGCATCCCTAAAGGCGTGTTGAACGTGCTGCCGGGCTACGGCCACACCGTCGGCAACGCGCTGGCGCTGCACATGGACGTCGACACCCTGGTGTTTACCGGTTCCACGAAAATCGCCAAGCAACTGTTGATCCGCTCCGGCGAGTCGAACATGAAGCGTGTATGGCTGGAAGCGGGCGGCAAGAGCCCGAATATCGTGTTTGCTGATGCGCCGGACCTGCAAGCCGCCGCCGAATCTGCCGCGGGCGCTATCGCCTTCAACCAGGGCGAGGTCTGCACCGCCGGCTCGCGCCTGCTGGTCGAGCGCTCCATCAAAGACAAATTCCTGCCGCTGGTGATCGAGGCTCTCAAGGGCTGGAAGCCAGGTAACCCGCTGGACCCGGCGACCAACGTCGGTGCCCTGGTGGACACCCAGCAGATGAATAACGTGCTGTCGTACATCGAAGCTGGCCATGCCGACGGCGCCAAGCTTGTGGCGGGCGGCAAGCGCACCCTGCAAGAAACTGGTGGCACCTATGTGGAGCCGACGATTTTCGACGGCGTGACCAACGCCATGAAGATCGCCCAGGAAGAAATCTTCGGCCCAGTGCTATCGGTTATCACATTCGACAGCGCCGAAGAGGCGGTCGCTATTGCCAACGACACCATTTATGGCCTGGCCGCAGCCGTGTGGACCGCTGATATCTCCAAGGCACACCTGACTGCCAAGGCCTTGCGCGCCGGTAGCGTGTGGGTCAACCAATACGATGGCGGCGACATGACCGCGCCGTTTGGTGGTTTCAAACAGTCGGGTAACGGTCGCGACAAGTCGCTGCACGCGTTCGACAAGTACACCGAGCTGAAATCGACCTGGATCAAGCTGTAAGCAACACCGCAGGTCAAATGTGGGAGCCGGTTTGTGTGGGAGCTGGCTTGCCTGCGATAGCATCAACTCGGTGTAACAGATAAACCGAGGTGTCTGCATCGCGGGCAAGCCCGGCTCCCACATAAGCCCGCTCCCACACTGTTTTGTGTGATCTTGATAATTATCCACAGGAGCGTGGAAATGCGTTGGGCGACTTATTTCGCCGTGCTGGCCTCTGTCCTCAGCGTCGGCCTGGCCCTAGGCGTCAGCATGCCGCTGGTGTCCCTGCGTCTCGAAGGCTGGGGTTATGGCAGCTTCGCCATTGGCGTGATGGCCGCCATGCCGGCTTTTGGCGTACTGCTCGGCGCGAAGGTCTCCAGTCGGCTGGCCTCGTGGCTGGGCACCGCCAACCTGATGCGGCTGTGCTTATGGGCCGGTGCCATCTCCATAGGCTTATTGGCGATCCTGCCCAGCTACCCGGTGTGGCTGGTGCTGCGGCTGATGATCGGGGTGATCCTGACCATTGTGTTTATCCTGGGTGAAAGCTGGATCAACCAGTTGGTGGTCGAGCAATGGCGTGGCCGCCTGGTGGCGCTGTACGGTTGCAGCTATGCCTTGAGCCAATTGTCGGGCCCGTTGCTGCTGGGCGTACTCGGCACTGACCATGACTATGGCTTCTGGGTGGGCGTTGGCTTGTTGGTGGTCGCGCCGCTGTTGCTGCTAGGGCGTTCCGGTGCCCCAACCGCCGAGTCCTTCAGCGTGACGTTCAGTGACCTGTGGCGTTTCTGCCTGACGCTGCCGGCAATTGCCTGGGCGGTCGCCTTGTTCGCCGCGTTCGAGGCGATGATTCTGACGCTGCTGCCGGTGTATTGCCTGCAGCAGGGTTTCACCGCCGAGATTGCCTTGGCCATGGTCAGCACCGTGGTGGTCGGTGATGCGCTGTTGCAATTGCCCATTGGCGCTTTGGCCGATTACTTGCCACGGCGCACCTTGTTCTTGAGCTGCGCGGTGTTGTTGCTGGCCTCAAGCCTGGCGATTCCTTTGCTATTGCATACGCAGTTGATCTGGCCGGTGTGGGTGATCTTTGGCGCGAGTGCCGGTGGGTTGTTCACCTTGTCGCTGATCCTGATCGGCGAGCGTTATCGCGACGATGCGCTGGTGCGTGCCAATGCTCACGTAGCGCAGCTGTGGGGCATCGGTTGCCTGATCGGGCCTCTGGTGGCGGGCGCGGGCAGCCAATGGGTCAGCGGGCATGCGCTGCCGTTGCTGATGGCGGCCGGGGCGCTGGGGCTGGTGGTGTTGCTACTGCGCCAGGGCGCATTCGGCGCCGCACAGCCTGCCTAAGCATTTGAAATGCAATCAACTGTGGGAGCTGGCTTGCCTGCGATAGCGGTGTGTCAGCTTGCCCAAATGGCGCCTGATACTCCGCTATCGCGGGCAAGCCCGGCTCCCACAGTTGACCCTGTTGTTCTTACAGCATGCGCTCCAGGCCAACACTGGTGGCGAACCAGGCATTAAACCTGCGCCACCAACTGCCCGGCTCCCGTGTCAGTGTGTGCAATTGGCCGTTATCCTCGGTCACCCACACCACCTGGCCATTCTGCAATTTCGCCTCATAGCTCAACGCTGGCGCCATGCCTTGCAGCGCCAGGTTGCGCACGTGTTCCGCCAGTTCGGGGCTGTCTACCAGCACCCCGACTTCGGTGTTCCACAGCACCGAGCGTGGGTCGAAGTTGAACGAGCCGATAAACGACTTTTGCCGATCAAAGATCATCGCCTTGCTGTGCAGGCTGGAGTCCGAACCGTGGAAGGCGCCTCGGCGAAACAGGTGCGGGCCACTGCCACCGCCCGCATCGCCCGGTTGGCGGCGCAGCTCGTAGAGTTTCACGCCGTGTTCCAGCAACGCCTTGCGATAGGGCGCGTAGCCGCCGTGTACGGCAGGCACGTCGGTGGCTTCGAGGGAGTTGGTCAGCAGGCTGACTGACACGCCCGCATCGGCGCGCCCGGTCAGGTACACCAGCCCGGGTTGCCCCGGCACGAAATACGCCGAAATCATCATCAGCTCATGGCTGACGCCTTCCAGCTCCGGCGCCAGCTGAGTGGTTAGCAGTAAGCGTGGATCGGGGTCAGCCTTGGCCAGCACTTTGCTCGGCGCATCCCACAACGCCTGGTTCCAGGCCCAGATCAGCTCGCGGCGCCAGATGTCCATGCGCGGTTGTGTCTGGTAAGTACGCAAGCGGTTATAGAGGGCGTGGTTCTGCTGACGCGACTCAGCCAACGAGTCTTGCAGGCGTGCGCGTGCGGCGTTCAGGTCACCCTTGGACGGGGTGCTTGAGACGAAGTCGTCAATGGGCTTGCTCAGCGCGCTGTTCCAGTACTGATCAAAGCTGTGCCCGAGCTGCTCGGCCACCGGGCCGACGCTGAGCATGTCGATATCGGTGAAGTTGAGGTTCGGCTCGGCATCAAAATACTCATCGCCCAGGTTGCGCCCGCCGACAATGGCCACGCTGTTATCCGCCAGCCACAGCTTGTTGTGCATGCGCCGGTGTTGCAGCGACAGGTTGAACAGCCGGCCCATCGCCCGTGTCACGCCGGTGCTGCGGCCCAGGTGCAGCGGGTTGAACAGGCGAATCTGGATCTGCGGGTGGGCGGCGAGGGTGGCGATAACCTGATCGAGGCCGTCGCTGGTGGTGTCGTCCAGCAAGATACGGATGCGCACACCACGGTCAGCGGCCTTGAGCAGTTCATCCACGAGCATGCGCGTGCTGATGCCGTCGTGCACGATGTAGTACTGCAGGTCGAGGCTGCTCTGAGCATTGCGGATCAGTTCGGCACGGGCCATGAAGGCTTCGCTGCTGTTGGGCAACAGGCGAAAGCCCGAACGACCTTGGTACGGCGCCGCCTGGGCCTGGATCGAGCGCCCGAACGAGGATTGCGCCGCAGGCAGGGCGTCGCTGGGGATGCGCGGTGCATCGACCGTGGCGCAGCCACTCAGCGTCAGGGCGCCCAGCAGCAAAAACGGTAAAAGCCGTCGAATCATCAAAGGCACTGCTTCCAGGTCAGGGCGGTTGTGGGATATGACGGCAGATTGCGGGGAAAGGTCAGTCGGTCACCTCGGCAAGCATCTTCATCGCGGCGGCCCCGACCTTGCGCACTGCCTCTTCGATCTGCGGCGTTGGCTTGGCAGCGTAGTTCATGCGCAGGCAATTACGGTATTTGCCGGAGGCGGAAAAGATGCTGCCCACCGCCACCTGTACGCCTTGTTCCACCAGTACACGGTTAAGCTTCAAGGTATCAAAGCCTTCCGGCAGCTCGATCCATAGCATGAAGCTACCTTGGGGCCGGCTGGCACGGGTGCCGGCCGGAAAATAGCGGCTGACCCAATCGAGCATCAAGTCGCGATTGCGCTGGTATTGGGTGCGCATCCGCCGCAAATGCGGTTCGAAGTGGCCGTTTTTGAGGAACTCGGCGATGGCGATCTGCGGTTGCGTCGCTGTGGAACCGGTGCTGATGTATTTCATGTGCAACACCCGCTCAAGATAGCGCCCTGGCGCTACCCAGCCGATGCGCAGGCCGGGCGCCAGGGTTTTCGAGAACGAGCTGCACAGCAGCACACGGCCATCTTCGTCGAAAGATTTGATCGTGCGCGGACGCGGGTAGCTGTAGGCCAATTCGCCGTACACATCGTCTTCAATAATCGCCACGTCAAAGCGCTGGGCCAGGGTTAGCAGTGCGCGTTTGCGTGCCTCGGGCATGATGTAACCCAGCGGGTTATTGCAGTTGGGGGTCAGCTGGATGACCTTGATCGGCCACTGTTCCAGTGCCAGCTCCAGTGCTTCGAGGCTGATGCCGGTGATGGGGTCGGTGGGGATTTCCAGCGCCTTCATGCCCAAACCTTTGAGGGTTTGCATGGCACCGTGGAAGCTGGGTGAATCAACCGCGACAATATCCCCAGGCTCGCAAATCGCGTGGATGCTGGCGGACAGCGCTTCATGGCAGCCGGTGGTGATCACGATATCTTCGGCGGTTAACTGGCAGCCGGAATCCAGAGACAGTCGAGCGATCTGCTCACGCAACTCCATACAGCCAAGGATATTGTCGTAATACAGCCCCGGCAGGTCCTGGCGACGGCTCACGCGGGCCAGGCTGCGCAGCAGGGGCTTCATGGTCGGCGACAATACGTCCGGCATGCCACGGCCCATCTGTATGACGTCTTTGCGCGGCACGGCGCGAATCAGTTCCAGCACCTGGTCCCACTGCGAGATTTCCACCGGGCGCTGTGCCGGGCGGCCGATTTCCGGCAGCGCCGGCAACTCGCGTCCGACCGGCACAAAGTAGCCCGACTTGGGCTTGGGCATCGCCAGGCCGTTGTCTTCGAGCAAGCGATAGGCTTGTTGCACGGTGCTCAGGCTCACTCCGTGTTCCACACTCAAGGCCCGCACGGAAGGCAAGCGATCACCGGGGCGATAGAAGCCCTGCTCGATGCGCGTGCCCAGTAATTCGGCGAGGTTGACGTAGAGGGTCATGGTGATCGCTCCGAGGGGACCAGTACAGATAGGCGCAAAATACAGGATTCAGCCCTTCATGGGCAGTATCTGTATGGATTTAATAAAGATTGGTTGAATCTGTAATGGTTTTGCCCGCGCGCCCATCCTAGTCACTCATGGCAACAGGCAAATGAGGGGCAACACGATGAACGGCATGAGCGATGTGCGGCTGATGTTACACAGTCAGCAATTGCAGGCAGGGCAGGAGCGGGCGAAGGCGCCGCGCGATATCAGCCGCTGGAGTCTGTTCTGGCACCGCCGCTACACGCGCAAAGCCTTGCTGCACCTGACCGGTGAGCAACTGCGTGACGTCGGGTTGACTGCCGAACAGGCGCGCCAGGAAGGCATGAAGCCGTTCTGGCGCGACTGATCAGAGCAGCTCTTTGAAGCGGTGCCAGAGCATCCCCAACGCCAACAGCGGCGAGCGCAGGTGTTTGCCGCCGGGGAAGGTGATGTGCGGCACCTGGGCGAACAAATCGAAACGGCCCTGCTGCTGGCCGCTGATTGCCTCGGCGAGCAGCTTGCCGGCCAGGTGCGTGGCGTTGAGGCCATGGCCGGCGTAGGCCTGGGCGTAATACACGTTTGGCTGGTCGGCCAGCCGGCCAATCTGCGGCAGGCGGTTGGCGCCGATGCCGATCATGCCGCCCCATTGGTAGTCGATCTTCACGTCCGCCAGTTGCGGGAACACCTTGAGCATTTTGGGGCGCATATAGGCGCCGATGTCCTGCGGGTCGCGGCCGGAATAGTGGCAGGCTCCGCCGAACAGCAGGCGGCGGTCGGCGGACAGGCGGAAGTAATCCACGGTCACGCGTTGATCGCACACCGCCATGTTCTGCGGCAGCAGGCTGGCGGCCTGGGCTTCGTTCAAGGGTTCGGTGGCGATGATGTAGCTGCCGGCGGGCAGCACCTTACCGCTCAATTGCGGGTTCAGGCCGTTGAGGTAGGCGTTGCAGGCCAGCACCAGGGTGTTGGCGCGCACGTTGCCATTGGCAGTGTGCACGTTGACCTCGGGGCCGTAGTCGATGCGCGTCACTTCGGACTGCTCAAACAGCTTCACGCCCAGCTGCTGCGCGGCGGCGGCTTCGCCGAGGGCCAGGTTCAGCGGGTGCAAATGGCCGGAACCCATGTCGATCATGCCGCCTACATAGCGCTCGGAGCCGATCACGCTGCTCATCTCGTTGGCTTGCAGCAGACGTACTTCATGGCGATAACCGAGGTTGCGCAGTTCTTCGGCGTCTTCGGCCAGGCCGATCAGGTCGCGGGGTTTGTTGGCGAGGTCGCAGTAACCCCAGGTCAGGTCGCAGGGGATCTGATAGCGCTCGACCCGCTCGCGCACGATCTCGACAGCTTCCAGGCCCATCAACTTCATCTGGCGCACGCCGTCGCTGCCGATCACGTTGCTGAACTGGTCGAGGCCGTGGCCGACGCCGCGAATCAACTGCCCGCCGTTGCGGCCGCTGGCGCCCCAGCCGAGCTTGCGCGCTTCCAGCAGCACCACGCTAAAGCCGCGTTCGGCCAGCTCAAGCGCTGTGTTTAGGCCGGAATAGCCGCCGCCAATCACGCACACGTCGGCGCGCACTTCGCCCATCAACGCCGGGTAATCGGGCTGTGAAACGCTGCTGGCAGCGTAGTAGGAAGCGGTGTGCCGGGCGCTGGCGGTCATGGGGAGCATCCCTGTTTGGAAAATTTGACGCAGGATACAGCGGTCGGACGAAGCTGTCTGCGCAGGGCGTTTTGCGTCAGAATCCATGCCTATTCGCCGTTCGGTAAGTGTTTCGATGAGTTGCAACAGCCAGAAAATCAGCGCGCTGCGCAGGCAGATCCCTTCGTTCGAGTGCGTCCCCGGCTGCCACGACTGCTGTGGGCCGGTGACCACTTCGCCCGAGGAAATGTCGCGCCTGCCACGCAAGACTGCCGCCGAGCAGGAGGCGGCCATGGACGAGCTGAACTGCGTGCACCTGGGGCCGAATGGCTGCACCGTGTATGACGAGCGGCCGCTGATCTGCCGGCTGTTTGGCACTACCAAGACCTTGCCGTGCCCGAATGGGCGGCGGCCGGTGGAGTTGATTCACCCTAGGGTTGAGAAGCAAATTCACGAGTACATGGCGAGCACTCGGCAAGTACTGGTCTGACGGATGTACTGGATCAAAAAAATGTGGGAGCTGGCTTGCCTGCTCCCACATTTGACCGAATTGTGTCATTTGGTCAGTCGGGGATCGGCAGATTGAGGCTCTCTTTCACCTCTTCCATCACGATATAGCTCTTGGACTCGCGCACATGCGGCAGCTTGAGCAAGATATCGCCGAGCAATTTGCGGTACGAGGCCATCTCGGAGATCCGCGCTTTCACCAGGTAGTCGAAGTCGCCTGACACCAAGTGGCACTCCAGCACATGGGGCAGCTTCAGCACGGCGCGGCGGAATTCTTCAAAGGTGTCGCCCGACTTGTAATCCAGGCTGATCTCGACAAATACCAGCAAACTCCCCTTCAAATGCTGCGGGTTGAGCCGCGCGTTGTAGCCCATGATGATCCCTTCACGCTCCAGGCGGCGGACCCGCTCGGTGCACGGCGTGGTCGACAGCCCGACCTTTTCCCCCAGCTCCGTAAACGAAATACGCCCATCGGTTTGCAGGATGCGCAGGATATTGCGGTCGATCTTGTCCAGCTCCCGCTTGGTCTGGGTGTTGGTACGCATAGGGGATACGCCTCTGTGAAAAGGGTTTTTGCCGAGAATTGTCGCCAAATATAGGCATTTATATAGTGAAATGCACTGGTCATTGTTTTTTACACTGCGCCCATCATTGCTCGAATAACACACGTCAGCGGCTAAGCCCGTGATGAGGATATAAAAATGCGCGTTCTGGTCTTGGGTAGCGGCGTCATTGGGGTGACCAGTGCCTACTATTTGGCGCGGGCCGGCTTTGAAGTGGTAGTGGTCGACCGTCAGCCCGCCGCTGCCATGGAAACCAGTTTCGCCAACGCAGGCCAGGTGTCGCCGGGTTATGCCTCGCCCTGGGCCGCGCCAGGCGTGCCGCTCAAGGCCATCAAGTGGTTACTGCAACGCCACGCGCCACTGGCGATCAAAGCCACCGCCGATATCGATCAGTACCTGTGGATGGCGCAGATGCTGCGCAACTGCACCCAGAGCCGTTATGCGGTGAACAAAGAGCGCATGGTGCGCCTGTCCGAATACAGCCGTGACTGCCTTGACGAACTTCGCGCCGAAACCGGCATTGCCTACGAAGGCCGCAGCCTCGGCACTACCCAGTTGTTCCGCACCCAGGCTCAGTTGGATGGCGCAGCCAAAGACATCGCTGTATTGAAAGAATCCGGCGTGCCGTTCGAGCTGCTCGACCGCGCCGGCATTGCCCGCGTTGAGCCAGCCCTGGCCAGCGTCACCGATATTCTCGCCGGCGCCCTGCGCCTGCCCAACGACCAGACCGGCGACTGCCAGATGTTCACCACGCGTCTGGTGGACATGTGCAAGCAATTGGGCGTGGAATTCCGTTTCGAACAGGACATCCAGCGCCTTGATTACGCCGGTGATCGCGTTAATGGCGTGTGGATCGATGGCAAGCTGGAAACCGCCGACCGTTACGTACTGGCCCTGGGCAGTTACTCGCCCAAGTTGCTTAAGCCGCTGGGGATCAAGGCGCCGGTGTACCCGCTCAAGGGTTACTCGCTGACCGTGCCGATCACCAACCCGGCGATGGCGCCGACTTCGACCATTCTTGATGAAACCTACAAGGTCGCGATCACCCGTTTCGACAACCGCATCCGCGTCGGCGGCATGGCTGAAATAGCCGGTTTTGACCTGTCGCTGAACCCTCGTCGACGTGAAACCCTGGAGATGATCGTCAACGACCTTTATCCTCAGGGCGGCGATTTGACCGAAGCCACTTTCTGGACCGGCCTGCGCCCGACCACACCCGACGGCACGCCGATTGTCGGTGCCACCCCGTTCAAGAACCTGTTCCTGAACACCGGCCACGGCACCCTTGGCTGGACCATGGCGTGCGGCTCTGGCCGTTTGCTGGCTGACCTGATGGCGAAAAAAACGCCGCAGATCAGCGCCGAAGGTCTCGATATTTCCCGTTACGGCAGCAACCACCAGGAGTCCGCAAAACATGTCAATCCAGCGCCAGCTCACCAATGAGCGCATGAGCCAGATCGTTGTTCACAGCGGTACCGTGTATCTGGCAGGGCAGGTCGGCGACGACATGAATGCCGGGATTGAACAGCAGACCCGCGAAACCCTGGCCAATATCGAACGTTTGCTGGACCTGGCCGGCACCGACAAAACCAAGTTGCTGTCGGTGACGATCTACCTCAAAGACATCGACGCCGATTTCGCCGGCATGAACGCGGTGTGGGACAAGTGGCTGCCTAAAGGCGTGGCCCCGGCCCGTGCCACGGTTGAGGCCAAACTGTGCGAACCGGAAATTCTGGTAGAGCTGTCCGTGGTGGCTGCGCTGCCTTAAACGTAGCTTTTTCCCCCGGCGCCGTGGCTGATAGTCGGCGCCGGTTTTTCTTCACATTACCGCCTAGAAGCCTGCCGCCATGCGTCCTGCCCGTGCCCTGATCGACCTCCAAGCCCTGCGCCATAACTACCAACTGGCCCGTGAAGTCACGGGGGCCAAAGCCCTCGCCGTGGTCAAGGCGGATGCCTATGGCCATGGTGCCGTACGTGTGGCCCAGGCGCTGGAAGCCGAGGCGGATGGGTTTGCGGTGGCGTGCATCGAGGAGGCATTGGAGCTGCGGGCTGCCGGGATTCGTGCGCCGGTATTGCTGCTGGAAGGTTTTTTCGAAGCTGACGAACTGCCGCTGATCATCGAACATGATTTTTGGTGCGTGGTGCATTCGTTGTGGCAGTTGGAAGCCATCGAACAAGCCCGGCTGAGCAAACCGCTGACCATTTGGCTCAAGCTCGACTCGGGCATGCACCGCGTGGGCCTGCACCCCAAGGATTACCACGAGGCGTACCAGCGCCTGCTGGCCAGCGGCAAAGTGGCCAGGATCGTACTGATGAGCCACTTCGCCCGCGCCGATGAACTCGATTGCGTGCGCAGTGACGAGCAAGTGGCGGTGTTTGAAGCGGCGCGCCAAGGGTTGTCGGCCGAGGTCAGCCTGCGTAATTCGCCGTCGGTGATGGGCTGGCCGAATATGTCCAGCGACTGGGTGCGCCCAGGCATCATGCTCTACGGTGCCACGCCGTTTGGTGAGGACCAGGCCATCGCTGCGCGTTTGCAGCCGGTGATGACCCTGGAATCGAAAGTCATCTGCGTGCGTGAATTGCCGGCCGGTGAGCCGATCGGTTACGGCGCCAAGTTCATCACGCCAAAACCGATGCGCATCGGCGTGGTTGCCATGGGCTATGCCGACGGCTACCCGCGCCATGCACCGACCGGCACGCCAGTGCTGGTGGCAGGCCAGCGCAGCCAGTTGCTGGGCCGAGTGTCCATGGACATGCTCTGCGTTGACCTCACCGACGTGCCCCAGGCCGGGCTCGGTTCCACCGTGGAGCTGTGGGGCAAAAATATCCTTGCCAGTGACGTGGCGGCGGCTGCCGAGACCATCCCCTACCAGATTTTCTGCAACCTGCGCCGCGTACCAAGGCTCTATTGCGGGGCTTAAGCAGCGCCTACGAGCAGAGCCCACCGGGATTTAGGCCCAAGTGTTGTAAATACTGAACGCTGTCGCCATGATAACGCTCAACTACAACAAAGCCTGAATCCTAGGAGGCTCCTGCATTGGACGTCGGCGAACGACTGCAATCCATCCGTAAACTCAAAGGTCTTTCCCAGCGTGAGCTCGCCAAGCGCGCGGGTGTCACCAACAGCACCATTTCGATGATCGAAAAAAACAGTGTCAGCCCCTCGATCAGTTCCTTGCGCAAGGTGCTGGGCGGCATCCCCATGTCCATGGTCGAGTTCTTTTCCGAGGAGATCCTCCAGGAAAAACCGACGCAGATCGTCTATAAAGCCAATGAGCTGATCGACATCTCGGACGGTGCCGTCACCATGAAACTCGTCGGGCGCGCGCACCCCAGCCGGGCGATTGCGTTTCTTAACGAGATCTACCCGCCGGGCGCCGACACGGGCGAAGAAATGCTCACCCACGAAGGCGAAGAAACCGGGATTCTGGTGGAAGGTCGCCTGGAGTTGGTGGTCGGTCTTGAAACTTTTGTGCTCGAAGCCGGCGATAGCTACTACTTTGAAAGCACCAAGCCGCATCGTTTTCGCAACCCGTTCGACGTGCCGGCGCGGCTAATCAGCGCAGCCACACCTGCGAACTTTTGACAGAAGAGGCGTGCTGCCAGCGTTGCAGACACACCCGTCGCTGTAACCGTGAGGCCGAATCTCCCTTTATTTAATAGGGTTGTTTCGGCATGACGGGCTAACCGTTATACTTTCGCCGCCTGCGAAACCGTGGCCGCAGGCGTGAATAGCCACCATTGAGGGTGAACGCGTGAACCTAATTATGAAAATGCTGGCTGCACCAGCAACCGTACTGGCCCTATGGGCTGTCAGCGCTCAAGCTGCGACCAATGATGAAATTGCCAAGCGCCTGGAGCCTGTCGGCCAGGTGTGTGTCCAGGGCCAGGAATGCAAAGGGATGGAAGTTGCCGTGGCTGCGGGCGGCGGCGGCGGCGCGAAGACGCCGGATGAAGTGATTGCCAAGCACTGCAATGCGTGCCACGGCACGGGTTTGCTGGGCGCACCGAAGATCGGTGACAGCGCGGCCTGGAAAGACCGCGCCGATCATCAAGGCGGCCTCGATGGCCTGCTGGCCAAGGCGATCACCGGCTTGAACGCCATGCCGCCAAAAGGCACATGCGCCGATTGCTCGGATGACGAGCTTAAAGGTGCAATCGAGAAGATGTCTGGATTGAAGTAAAAAGTTAAGCCTTTACAAAAGGTTAGCCCGCAAAGTGGGCTAACCTTTGGGTAACAAGAGCGCTTTCGCATATTTTAAAGTACCAAGGTCGCCAGTAGCCCTACGGCTCCAAGAATGAATCCGATGAGTGCCCCGCGCCCCGGTAGTTCCTTTAGCATCGCATAAATGACGATGGGCTCTAATATAAGCAGCAGTGTGAGTGACGCCACTGTCACGATCCATATATTCCCTGTGCCTTGGTAACCTAACCAATAAGCGAATATCAGGCTTATGCCGGCAATGCATATGAGTAAAATAGGTTTTATAAAAAGTTCAGGATTTTCTATAACTCGTCCAGAAAGTTTTGAGGCATAAACTTCACTATAGATAGTTAGGATTTCGCCAAACACCATGAGCACCATGGAGGCTATTAAATAGTGACTGTTTTTCATTATTTATCTCTAGTTAGGATGTCTAGTATTTCACTCGCGGCAGCTTCCGCATAATCACTATTGCCTAGAAGAAAGTGTGGCCCGTCATGATCGAGCAAGAAAGTATTTCTGTAAGGGGTACTTTCAAGCTGGATAATACGGTTTAAGGTTTTTTCAATCAGCTCTAGACAAGATGAGTGGTTGTTTCTTAATAATTTTATAGCGTTTGCGAAATGGGTTGCTTCGTCGGCGATTAAGTTACAAATCCATGTGTCGAAGCCCGAGTGCCCAAACTGATTATAGAACGTATCTTTCTTGTATGTTTTGACTGAAATGTATTCATCGTACGCAAACACAGTAAGTAAGCTTAGTTCGTTTGATAAAATTTCTTCAAAGGGTTTAAAGTCGCTGTTTCTTGATTTTAAATTGTCCAAGAGAGTTTCTTCGTCTGTATTAAATATCAAACGATTCAGTTCTATAAAGCCGTCGGCATGATTTTTTTCATCTAAAAACCATAAGTCTAAATATTGCACGAAGTATGGGGAAAACTCAGAGCGTCTCGGATAAAGGTAGTGATACAGGTTTATCGCGTCGTACTCAGAGACTAAGTCAGCCAAAAAGAAATCCTCGTATTTTGGGTCAATACCCGGATTGACCCAGTCGCTATTGGCGATTTCTTTGAATAGCGCTCTAGAGCTCCAATGACGCTTATTTAGGAAGGGAGGTTTCATTTTTTCGCTCCGTTTGATGTGTGAGTGTCATGGCTCAATTTTTTGATGATGGTTGGGATTATTGATTCTTGTATTTCTTTTTTAGTGATTGGATAATCAAGCGTGTTGTGGTCTAACACAAAGGTTCCTGTATATTCTGTTTTTTCAAAATCTAATGTGAAAAGCTCTTTAAGTATGGACGGGGCTTCTTGAAGCCTATTCGGGAATAGATGTTTAGCTTGTTCTATGAAAAAGAAAAAATGCTTAGCTTCATCTCTTTTGGTTTTTCTGATCCAGACTGACAATTGCGAGGAACTAAAGTTGTCGTAATTTTTTATGCTGCGCTGATAGACGTGCGTCGTGATTATCTCGTCATACGCAAGCAAGATGAGAAGTCTAAGTGGGTCCTGCATAAAGGGGGCTAGGCTGTTGAAGTCGGATTGTCTTGTTTCAACTTCCATTGCTACAACGTCAAGCGGAATTCCTGTGTAGGCTGAATAAATCAGAGAGAAGCCATACGCGTGATCGATTTCATCTCTAAGCCAAGGCTTTAAAATATTTGCCAATTCAGAGATGCAAGCTGGATTCTGATCAGCGATATGCCAATAAAGCCTCCTTGCATCGTATTCGGTAATTATTGAGTCGAAGAAAATTTCTTTCCAAGTAGCCTTCTCTGCCTTGCTAAGCGTTAACGGAGGAAAGCAAAAATCCTTGAGAATTGAAGACGCATTGCTTGATTTTTTCGGCGTATTAGAGGTGCTCTGCATGTTATTCATGATAGCGGCCTTTTGGTAAAGTTATTTTTCAGGTAGACGGCTTCATACTAAAAAGTTACTGAAAGACAGCGTGTGGTCGACATCCGATGGTTTCCAGTCTGTCTGTTGACTGACGATGGGTTCCCAATAGTTAACAGTGATGTCGTATACGTAACGCCAATCCAAATTTTCCGACTCTATGACGCCAGCGTTTGGAAAGTATTCTGCCCATTTCATGCCGCCAATTATGCTGGAGGCAACCTGTAAGCTTGTCGCACTGTTGTAGTTGGCCATTTTCCTGGCTTTACCAATTGATAGATTTGACCCTAACCAGAAGGCGCGGAATTTTTTGCTGATTAGGAAAACGCCAAGCTCATCTATTCCCGAAATAATTTCGTCTTTCAAAATCGTTTTTTTGATTTTTTCTGATTGCTCACTCTGACCCAAAAGTTGCATTGAATCGAGTGTCTGATCACAAGGTTCATACGCATAGTAAACAGTTGGGCGGTAGGTAGGATTCTCGGGGTCGCCTAAAGTCAAATATTCAGCAATTGACAGTGCTTCGTTATGGGTTAGTAAATAGGCAGAAAATTCCAAATAGTTAGGTGACCAGCTTTTAACTCTAACGTTACACCCTTGCTCTAGCATTTCTAGTGCATATCCATTTTTTCTTGCGCCGTAAGGAATTTCTGTTTCGTGTGTGCCCCAGCCCAATTCTGCTGCTTGCAGGCATTCGGTAACGAGACCGTCCACAGACCATGTGGAGACGAAGTTTAGGGGGGCGCGGGCTGATGCACTGACTTGGGAGTCATGCTCGGAGATTTGTATAACTTGTATTTCAAGGATGTTGGCAAGCGCTGCCCATTCAATCTGGTTTTTCGGTTCTGCTACTATGTTGTTTGCTGCGGCCATTTCTACTAAAGCTTTCTTTAATAAAATTGAGATGAAACCAGGATTTGCGCCATGGGCGACAACAGCGGTTGGGCCAGTAGTTTTCTGTTGATACGTTTTCATTACCTCGCGAAGCTGATAGTTTGTGATAAGCGCCTGGTATTTTTCGTCTTTGTAGGCCCACGGCTCTATACAGGTGTCTAGATAAAGTGAGTCATACTTTTGAGCCAGTTCTAAAAGCTCCAGGCTTGAGACAGATACTGCGAGGTTCACTAAAAAAGTATTTCCGTTTAAGTACGGCGAGAGTATGGGTTTGAAGTTTTCAGCGGTTATGGCCTTTTCTTCCAGGGTGGCTGGAAATTCGGTGGTGATTTCGATAAGGCTCTCGTTTAGGTGTTTCTCAAAAATTGTCACGTTCACTCCATTGTAATGCCTTGATAATAGTGGGAGCAGGCCTTGTGCGACGCTTCCGAAACCGATAATTATTATATGATTAATGTTTTTCATTGCGTTTCCTTGGGTATTTGTATTCGTTAGGTGTATAGCCTTTTGAAGATGGTTTCATACTGAAATCGATATTAGTGCGTGGATATAATTTGTGTTTTGATCTTGTCCTAAATGAACGTAGGGCTTTTATTCAATGAGTCGTAAGGCTTTTCTTTGGTCGTAATCTCGGGTTAAACCTTTATGATATGTTTCTGTTTTAATTAGGCTTTTATTTGGCAGTTTCTTCATGCGCACAGGGATGGCCTTATCAAATTGATTGCTGTTCATTGCAGCAAAGACCCGGCAAGCTCGGTCCAACCCCTAATCACGGAATGTTCAGGAGGGTCGGATGGTGCAGTTGTGTTCAATCGAGCAAGCAGTTGACGACGTACTGGCACGCTTGCCGGCGCATATCCACATGGGCATGCCGCTCGGTCTGGGCAAGCCCAACCTGTTCGTCAATGCGCTGTACCGGCGTATCGCCAAGCTGCCGGAGCGCGAGCTGACGATCTATACCGCACTGGCCCTGGGCCGCCCGACCATGGGTGACGGCCTGCAGAAGCGCTTTCTCGAACCCTTTATCGAGCGGGTATTCGGCGACTATCCCGAGCTGGATTTCCTGGCGGATTTGCACAAGGACAGCCTGCCAAAGAACATCCGCGTGCAGCAGTTCTTCATGCAGCCCGGTAGCCTGCTCCACAGTGCGTCGGCGCAGCAGGACTACGTCAGCAGCAACTACAGCCACGCTGCCCGCGATATCAACGCCGCCGGCTTGAACCTGGTGGCGCAATTGGTCGCCAGCAGCGCCGTACACCCCGACCGGCTGAGCCTGAGCTGCAACCCCGATATCACCCTCGACCTGCTGCCGATGATCGCCAAGCGCCGCGAAACAGGCGAAACCATCCTCGTCGTCGGCCAGGTTCACAGCGATTTGCCCTATATGCCCGGCGATGCCGAACTGGGTATGGACGCCTTCGATTACCTGATCGACGAGAAGGACAGCACCACGCTGTTCTCCACACCGAATATGCCGGTCGGCTTTCAAGACCACTTTATCGGCTTGCATGCCAGCACCCTGGTGCGCGATGGCGGCACGTTGCAGATTGGCATTGGCTCGATGGGCGATGCGCTGACCGCCGCCTTGCTGGCGCGCCAGGCCGATAACGAAGCCTACCGGTTGTTGCTGACGGATCTGGATGTTTACCAGTGGGCGCCTTTGATCAGCCGCGAAGGCGGTGTCGAGCCCTTTGCGCGTGGCCTTTATGGATGCAGCGAAATGTTCGTCAACGGCCTGCTGGTGCTGGCCGATGCCGGGATTATTCGGCGCAAGGTCTACCCGGATGTGACGACCCAGCAGCAGGCCAACGCCGGCACCCTGGATGACGCCGCGCAGCCCGACGGTGTTTCCATTCACGGCGGTTTCTTCCTCGGGCCGCGCAGCTTTTACCAGCGTTTGCAGGAAATGACTCACGCCAAACGCCTCGAATTCAACATGACCGCCATCAGCTACATCAACGAGCTGTACGGGCAGGAAGCACTCAAGCGTCTGCAACGCCTGGATGCGCGCTTTATCAACAGCGCGATCATGGTGACGCTGCTCGGTGCGGGCGTGGCCGACCAGCTCGAAGACGGTCGCGTACTCAGCGGCGTGGGCGGGCAGTACAACTTTGTTGCGCAAGGCCATGCGCTGGAGGGCGCGCGTTCAATCCTGATACTGCGCAGCTGGCGCGAGTCGGCGGGGGAAGTCAGTTCCAATATCGTCTGGGAGTACGGGCACTGCACCATCCCACGGCACCTGCGGGATATCGTCATTACCGAGTATGGGATTGCCGATTTGCGTGGGCAGACGGATGCGAAGGTTATCGAGGCGCTGCTTAATATCACTGACTCGCGCTTCCAGAGTGACTTGATCGAACAAGCGCAAAAGGCCGGCAAGTTGCCCAAGGATTTCCAGCTGGACCCACGTTTTGCCGATAACACGCCGGAGCGGCTCAAGGGCATTCAGGCGCGGCATCGCCGGTTGTTCCCGGAATATCCGTTGGGCACTGACTTTACCGATGAGGAGCGGGACCTGTTGCGCGCCCTTAACTGGCTCAAGAGCAAATTCAAGCTGACGGAGATTCTGGAATTGGGCCGGGCGGCACTGGATGCACCGGAGCCGGAGGCGTTTCCCGAGCATTTGAAGCGCATGCGGCTGGATCAGCCGGAGGGGTTGAAAGAGGATCTGTATCAGCGCTTGCTGCTTGCTGGCCTCCAAGCCACCGCGCACTGACAGGCACCAAAAATCAAATGTGGGAGCTGGCTTGCCTGCGATAGCGGAGTGTCAGTCGACAGAGTTGTCGACTGTCAGGCCCTCATCGCAGGCAAGCCAGCTCCCACATTTTTAATCGAGTTCAGGCAGTGATTACTCGATGAAGGTGACGACGCCACCGGCCAGCGACTTCACCCGCGCCAGCGACTCAACCCGATAACCCTGCGCGTCCAGCTCCGCACGGCCACCCTGGAACGACTTCTCAATCACAATCCCCAAGCCTGCAACGGTCGCGCCGGCTTGCTTGATGATCGAGATCAGCGCCTGGGACGCCTTGCCGTTGGCCAAAAAGTCGTCGATCACCAGCACGCGGTCGCTGCTGGTCAGGTGACGTGGGGAAATCGCCACGGTGCTTTCGACCTTCTTGGTGAAGGAATACACAGTGGCCGACAGCAGGTTTTCAGTCAGGGTCAGAGACTGTTGCTTGCGGGCGAAGATCACCGGTACGCCGAGGTTCAGGCCGGTCATGATCGCCGGGGCGATGCCCGAGGCTTCGATGGTGACGATCTTGGTGATGCCCGAGTCCTTGAACAGCGCGGCGAATTCGTCGCCGATCAACTTCATCAGTGCCGGGTCGATCTGGTGGTTCAGAAAGGCATCAACCTTGAGGACCTGATCGGAAAGCACGATGCCTTCTTCGCGAATTTTCTTGTGCAGTGCTTCCACGGAAAGCTTCCTCTAATGGCGCGGTGTGCGCCGAAAGTAGATTAAAAAGTAGTCGATTCTAGCGCTTTAACATCGCGCGTATGTCCGCCAAGGCGGTGTTGCCGCGAACGGCCTTCACCTCGGTCGGGGTGTCGTCATTGCCTTCCCAGGCCAGATCGTCCGGCGGCAGTTCATCCAGGAACCGGCTGGGGGCACAATCGATGATTTCGCCGTATTGCTTGCGCTTGGCGGCGAAGGTGAAGGCCAGTGTCTGACGTGCGCGGGTAATGCCCACGTAGGCCAGGCGCCGTTCTTCTTCGATGGTGTCAGCTTCAATGCTGGAGCGGTGCGGAAGGATTTCCTCTTCCATGCCCATGATGAACACGTAAGGGAATTCCAGGCCTTTGGATGCGTGCAGGGTCATCATCTGCACGCCTTCGGCGCCGTCTTCTTCTTCCTGTTGGCGCTCAAGCATGTCGCGCAACACCAGCTTGCCGATGGCGTCTTCGACGGTCATCTCGCCTTCTTCGTCCTTCTCCAGCGTGTTTTTCAACGCTTCGATCAGGAACCAGACGTTGCCCATGCGGTAATCCGCAGCCTTGTCGCTGGAGCTGTTGGTGCGCAGCCAGTTTTCATAGTCGATGTCCATGACCATGCTGCGCAGGGCGCTGATCGGGTCTTCGCCGGCGCACTGCTCGCGTACCTTGTCCATGAAGCGTTTGAAGCGCGACAGGCGATCGGTGAAGCGCGTGTCCAGGTGCTCGCCCAGGCCGATTTCGTCGGTGGCGGCGTACATCGAGATTTTGCGTTCGGTGGCGTAGTTGCCGAGCTTTTCCAGGGTCGTCGAACCGATTTCCCGACGCGGCACGTTGATCACGCGCAGGAAGGCGTTGTCGTCATCCGGGTTCACGATCAGCCGGAAGTAGGCCATCAGGTCTTTTACTTCCTGGCGTCCGAAAAAGCTGTTGCCGCCCGACAGGCGATACGGCACCTGGTGGTGCTGCAACTTCAGCTCGATCAGCTTGGCCTGGTAGTTGCCGCGATACAGGATCGCGAAATCGCTGTAGGGCCGGTCGGTACGCAAGTGCAGGCTGAGGATTTCCACGGCCACGCGCTCGGCTTCGGCGTCTTCATTGCGGCAGCGGATCACGCGGATCTCGTCGCCATGGCCCATCTCACTCCACAGTTGTTTTTCAAACTCGTGGGGGTTGTTGGAGATCAGCACGTTGGCGCAGCGCAGGATGCGGCTGGTGGAGCGGTAGTTCTGCTCCAGCATCACCACTTTCAGGGACGGGTAGTCGTCCTTGAGCAACATCAGGTTTTCCGGGCGCGCGCCACGCCAGGCGTAGATCGACTGGTCGTCGTCGCCTACCACGGTGAACTGGTTGCGCGTGCCGATGAGCATTTTCACCAGCAGGTATTGGCTGGCGTTGGTGTCCTGGTATTCGTCCACCAGCAGGTAGCGCACCTTGTTCTGCCATTTTTCGAGGATGTCGGCGTGTTCCTCGAACAGCTTTACCGGCAGCAGGATCAGGTCGTCGAAGTCCACCGCGTTGAACGCCTTGAGCGTGCGCTGGTAGTGGGTGTAGACGATGGCGGCGGTCTGTTCCTTGGGGTTGCGCGCGTTTTCCAGGGCCTGGGGCGGCAGGATCAGGTCGTTTTTCCAGGCGCCGATCATGTTCTTGATCTCATCCACGCCGTCGTCGCCTGCGTATTCCTTCTGCATGATGTCAGTCATCAGCGACTTCACATCGGTCTCGTCGAAGATCGAGAAGCCCGGCTTGTAGCCCAGCCGCACGTGCTCCTTGCGGATGATGTTCAAGCCCAGGTTGTGGAACGTGCACACCGTAAGGCCACGGCCTTCGCCGCCCTTGAGCAGCGTGCCGACACGCTCCTTCATTTCGCGCGCGGCCTTGTTGGTAAAGGTCATGGCGACGATGTACTGGGCACGGATGCCGCAGTTTTGGATCAGGTGCGCGATCTTGCGGGTGATCACGCTGGTCTTGCCGGAGCCAGCACCGGCGAGCACCAATAGAGGGCCGCCGACGTAGTTCACGGCTTCTTGCTGCCGGGGATTGAGTCGGGACATACAGAAATCAGGGAGTCGTTGTTCAAAAGGGCGGGCATTTTAACAGGCTGGCAAGATTCTGCTGCTTTAGAACGACGGTGTGACGTACCACTCGATCTAAATTTGCCGGTTTTGATACTTTGCCGCAGGATGTGACGGGTAACTGCAGCGAATGTATACCGTTAGCGTATTTGATAACCCTTATCATTGGTGATTATCAGGCCGCGCGTCATAATGCCCGCCGCCAAAAAATTTTGCAGAGTCTAGGGAGCTAGCTTGTCTACGCCTGTCGAACCCTTGCGTTTGCTGCTACTGGCCGATGAGCCAGCGTGGGCAGCGTTGTTGCGCGAGTGCCTGGCGCCGATGGGCGATGGGGCTGTGCTGGTCAGCGCGCCCAACTGGGACTCGGTGAGTCGTCTGTTCGATGACGACCACAGTGCCGTGTTATTGACCACGCCCAGCCTGCAACCCGGCCCAGGCCGTTGCAGCCTGCCGTGCATATTGCTGCTGGAGCAGGAGCCGCTGGTTTCACCGCTGGGTGTGAGCGATTGGCTGGTCTTTGGTGCATTGGATACCGATACCTTGCGCCGCTGCCTGCGCCACGTGCGTGAGCGCGGCGTGCTGGAAAACACCCTGCAGCGCCTGGCCGAACAGGACCCGCTGACCGGTATCGCCAACCGCCAGGGTTTCCAGACCTTGCTGGCGGCGCGCCTGGCTGAAAACGAAGGCCGTGGCCTGGCCCTCGGCCATCTGGACCTCGACAATTTTCGTCACGCCAACGACGCCTTGGGCCATCAGGCCGGCGATCGTTTGATCCTGCAAGTGGTCTCGCGGCTCAAGAGCCAGCTCGAAGCCGGTGACCAACTGGCGCGCCTGGGCAGCGACGAATTCGCCCTGCTGATCGACACCCGCCGTGCGCCCCAGCGCGCCGAGTGGATGGCCGAGCGCATTACCGAAGCCATGGCCGAGCCGTATTGGGTGGATGGCGAAAGCCTGCTGATCGGCTGCAGCCTGGGCGTGGCACATGCCCGTGCCCGCGCCGGGGCCGACCCGCTGATGTGGCACGCGCACATCGCCATGCAGCAGGCCAAGAGTACCCAGGGCTGTACCTTTCACATCTTCAACGAACGCATCAACCGCAACGCCCGCAGCCTGGCCGACCTGGAAAGTGAGCTGCGCCGTGCTCTGCGCCGCGACGAACTGGAGCTGCATTACCAGCCGCGCCTGGATTTGGACGACGGGCATATCGTCGGCCTGGAAGCGCTGGTGCGCTGGCGCCACGGCGAGCGTGGCCTGTTGCCACCCAGCGAATTCGTGCCCTTGGCCGAACAGAGTGGCCTGATTGTGCCATTGGGTTACTGGGTGATCTCGCGGGCCTTGCGCGATATGCAAGACCTGCGCGAACGCGGCCTGCCGCCGCTGCATATGGCGGTCAACCTGTCGTTTCGCCAATTCCAGGACAGCCAGTTGCTTTCGACGTTGAGCCGGCTGATCGCCGAGCGTGGCGTTGAAGCGCAGTGGCTGGAGTTCGAGCTGACCGAGACCGCCGTGATGCGCCGCAGTGACTTGGTCAAGCAGACCATGGACGCCCTTGGCCGCTTGGGTGTGCGGTTTTCCCTGGATGATTTCGGCACCGGTTTTTCCTCATTCGTGCACCTCAACAGCCTGCCAATTGCCTTGCTGAAGATCGACAAGAGCTTCGTCGGCGGCATGGAAGAGCGCGAAGAAAACCGCAAGCTGGTGCATGCCATGATCAACCTGGCCCACAACCTCAACCTGGAAGTGGTGGCCGAAGGGGTGGAAACCCCTGAACAGCTGGCGTTGTTGCGGCTGTTTGGGTGTGATCAGGCCCAGGGTTACCTGATCAGCAAGCCGTTGCCGTTGCCGGAGCTGGTGGAGTATTTGACGTTCGGCAAGAGCCAGCAGGCGCTGCTGGGCTGAAGGTTGTAAACCCAATCAAAAATGTGGGAGCTGGCTTGCCTGCGATAGCGGTGGGCCAGCCAGCCAATTTGGCATCTGACACACCGCCATCGCAGGCAAGCCAGCTCCCACATTGACCGAGTACATTCTCTAGTCTGGTTGCATGGCCGGGAATTGCGCGCGCACTTCAGGCTCCTGCCGAATCATCCGCTTCATCTTCGCCTCAAACGCCCACGTCAGGCTGACGGCCGCACACGCCAGCCCAAGCGCCAAACCCCACCACACGCCAGTTGGGCCCCAGCCCAGGGTGAACGCCATCAACCAAGCAGACGGCGCGCCGATCAGCCAATAGCAACCCAAACCCACCAGGAAGGTGGTCTTGGCGTCCTTCAGCCCGCGAATACAGCCCATGGCAATGGTTTGCACGCCGTCGAACAACTCAAACCACGCCGCCACGGCCAACAGGCTGACCGCCAGCACGATGACGTCGTGGAAGGCTGGGTCGTTATGGTCCAGAAACAGCCCGATAAGCGCATCGGAAAACAGCCACAGCACAACGGCAAATCCCAACATCACCAACGCGCCAAAACCGATGCCGACCCGCCCGGCCATGCGCGCCTGCAACAATTGCCCGGCGCCGTAATGCTGACCGATGCGCATGGTGATCGCGTAGGACATCCCCGCCGGCACCATGAACGCTACCGAAACGATTTGCAGGGCAATCTGATGCGCTGCCAATTGCGTACTGCCCATGGTGCCCATGCACAACGCCGCGAAGGCAAACAAACCGACCTCCACCGCATAGGTGCCGCCAATCGGCAGGCCCAGGCGCCATAGCTCACGCAGATACTGAGTGTTAAGGCGCAGCAGGCCCGCGCCGAGCGGGTAGGCTGCGTAAGCCCGGTTGCTGCGGATGTACCACATCAGCGCCAGGGCCATGCTGTTGGCGACGATCGCTGTTACCAGGCCGATGCCCATCAGGCCGAGCTTCGGCAGACCGAACATGCCTTCGATCAAGGCATGGTTGAGCAAGTAGTTGAGTACCGTGCCGCCCAGGCTGATCACCATCACCGGCGTTGCCTTGCCGATGGCGCTGGTGAAACCGCGCAAGGCCATGAAGCTCAGGTAGCCGGGCAGGGCGAACGGCAGGATGGTCAAGAATTGCCCAGCCGCCTGCACGTTGGTTTCGGTCTGGCCGAACATCAGCAGCACGGGCTTGAGATTCCACAACAGCAAGCCGGCCACCAACGCCATCAACCACGCCAACCAAAGACCTGCTTGGGTCAGGCGAGTGGCGCCTTCGATGTCACCGGCGCCATGACGGATGGCGACCAGCGTGCCGACGGCGGCAATCACACCGATGCAGAAGATCGCCACGAACGAATAGCTCGCCGCGCCCAAGCCGCCACCGGCCAGGGCTTCGGGGCTCAGGCGGGCCATCATCAGCGTGTCGGTCAGCACCATCAGCATGTGCGCCAACTGTGAGGCAATCAACGGCCCCGACAGCCGCAGAATGGCCCAGAGTTCAGTACGCACCGGATGTTGCATGATCATCACACTCAAAAAGTCAGAGGGTTGGGAAAGGGCTGATTCTCGGCGCTCCCGAGGCATTACACAAAAGGATAAAAGCGATCATTCGCATGATTAAAACTCATGGTAGGGTTGGGTATTGATCTGAGGGGGTTCTTCTATGGCACGCCGTCTACCGCCGCTGTATGCCTTGCGCGCCTTTGAAGCCGCCTCCCGGCACAACTCATTTACCCGTGCGGCGGATGAGCTTTCCATCACGCAAAGTGCTGTCAGCCGGCATATTCGTACGCTCGAAGAGCACTTCGCCTGCCGCCTGTTCCAGCGCAGTGGCCGCAACCTGCAGCTCACCGAAGCGGCGCGCCTACTCTTGCCCGGCGTGCGCGAAGGCTTCGCGGCGCTGGAACGCGCCTGCCACACCCTGAACGCCGAAGACGACATCCTGCGCATGAAGGCGCCATCGACCCTGACCATGCGCTGGTTGCTGGCGCGGCTCAGTCGCTTTCGCGCCTTGCAGCCTGGCAATGAAGTGCAACTGACCAGTGCATGGATGAGCGTGGATGAAGTGGACTTCAACCAGGAACCCTTCGACTGCGCTGTATTACTGAGCTACGGGCACTTTCCGGCGGACTGGGAGGCCTGTTACCTGTTCCCCGAGTTGCTGATTCCGGTGGGTGCGCCCAACCTGCTCAATGACGGGCCGTGGGACGTCCCACGATTGGCAAGCGCCGAGCTGCTGCACCCCACACCCGACCGCCGTGACTGGCGCAATTGGCTGGAGCGCATGGGGTTGTCGTCCCAGGTGTCGCTCAAGGGTGGGCAGGTGTTCGATACCTTGGAGTTGGGCATGATCGCCGCCGCGCGGGGTTACGGCGTGTCCATGGGCGATTTGCTGATGGTGGCCGAAGATGTGGCCCAGGGCCGTTTGAGCCTGCCGTGGCCGACGGCGGTGGCCAGTGGGGAAAATTACTACCTGGTGTGGCCGAAAACCCGTCCCGGTGGCGAGCGCTTGCGGCGATTGGCGGAGTTTCTTCAAGGCGAAGTCAACGCTATGGAATTGCCCCAGGTTGAACGCCTGGCCTAGATCTTCAGTGCAATCGTTTGCGCGATACCCCTGTGAATCGCTCAAGTATTGCCCGCGCTTGCCGAAGAAGGTGTGTTGGAACCCCCGTTTCCAGCGTTTCCCACCAGATAATTTGCCGAGCTGCGCTAAGAGATCAGGATGATCCTGGCCTCGGCCAGGAGCTGTCATGTCTCAACCTCGCGCTCGGATCGCCTCTCAGTTAGGCCTCGCTTTGGCCGTTATTTTGGCCGTCGTCATCAGCGGCAGTACGGTTTTTGCCCTGCGTTCCCTCGACTCGGCCAACCTCGACACCCGCGAGGAACACCTGGCCAGCGAGGCACGCTTGCTGGCCGATCAACTCAACACCTTCCACAGCACCTTGCGCGAGAGTACTCAGCGATTGAGCGGGCTGTTTGAAAAGCGCTTTGGCGCCGGGTTGAGTGTGCGCCCGGACCAGCAGGTCGCCGTGGCCGGTGTGCAGACCCCGAGTCTGCTGTTGGGCGATGAGGTGTTGAACAACAACTTCGCGGAGGTGGACGAGTTCAAGCAGATGTCCGGCGGCGTGGCCACTGTGTTTGTGCGCAGTGGCGAAGACTTCATTCGCATCAGTACCTCCCTGACCAAACAAGATGGCAATCGCGCCATCGGGACTGTGCTGGATCACCAGCATCCGGCCTACCAGCGCCTGTTGGCCGGGCAGAATTACATCGGGCGGGCGGTGTTGTTCGATCGCGCCTACATGACCCAATACAGCCCTGTGCGCGATGCCGCCGGCAAGGTGATCGCCGTGTTGTTTATCGGCTTTGATTACACCGATGAGCAGAAGGCCCAGTTCGACAACCTCAAGCGCTTCCGTATCGGCCAGACTGGCTCACTTGCCTTGCTGGACGAACAGAAGCACTGGCTGGTGCCACCGGCGGGTGTGCAGGCGCTGGATCAGGCGGTTCCGGTGATGCTTGATCTGGCCAAGAACCCAGGCAAAGGCCGCTTCTGGAGCGACAAGGACGAAGACTTCTACAGCGTTGCGGTGCCGTTTGAAGGCGGGCCGTGGTCGGTGGTGGCGAGCATGCCGAAGTCCGAAATACGTGCAGTCACGTGGGCGGTCGGCATTCGCCTGGTGATCGGCAGCGTGCTGGCGATGTTGCTGGCAGTAGGCGCAGCGGTGTGGTTGCTGCGCAGCAAATTGCAGCCTTTGAGCGACTTGGTGCGCCAGGCCGAAGCCTTGGGCGCCGGCGATTTGAGCGCACGCTTGAATGTGTCCAGCCATGATGAAATCGGCCAGTTGGCGAGCAGCTTCAACCAGATGGGTGAGGCGCTTTCGACCATGGTCTCGCATATTCGCAAAGCGGCAGAAGAGGTCAACAGCCGGGCTCAGGCGTTGTCCGGCCTGTCGGGTGGGGCCTATGAGGGCATGGAGCAGCAGTCCGGCGAAATCACCAGCATGGCCGGCGCAGTGGAAGAGTTCAGCGCCACCTCGCTGAACATCGCCGACAACATGGGCAATACCGAGCGACTGGCCCAGGAAAACGCCCAGCAAACGCGTATTGGCCGCACCTCAATGCAAGAGGCGTCGTCGTCGCTGGAGCATATCGCCACCGCCCTCAACAGCACGGCCACGGTGATCAACACCTTGGGCCAGCGCTCCCAGGAAATTGGCGGAATCGTCGGCGTGATCACCTCGATTGCCGAGCAAACCAACTTGCTGGCGCTCAACGCCGCCATCGAGGCGGCGCGGGCCGGTGAACAAGGCCGGGGCTTTGCGGTGGTTGCCGACGAAGTGCGCAACCTGGCCTCGCGCACGCGCCAGGCCACCGACGAAATCTCGGTGATGATCCAAAGCATCCAGCAGGAAACCGGCAACGCCATCAGCACCATGGAGCATGGCAACGTGTTGATGCAGGAAGGCCTGTCGCGCAACGCCGACGTCGCTTCGGCCCTGGCGCGCATCGACGAGCAAAGCCGTTCGGCAGGCCAGCAATTTGCTGCCATTACCACCGCGACCCAGGAGCAGAGCAGCACGGCCAACGTGCTGAGCAGCAACTTGCAAAGCATCGCATTGGCTAACAGCGAACAGCGCGAAGTGGTGTCGAACCTGGCCATTACCGCCAAGGAACTGGAAACCCTGGCGGCAGGCTTGCGGCAGGAGGTCGACCGTTTTCGTTAAGGCTTAATGCTCGCCCAGGCCTGGGTCCACGCGCTTGCCGATGTCCTTGAGGCGCGCCAATTGGTCGACCATCCCCGGTGCCTCGTCCATGCTGGTGACGAAGGTCCACAGGTAGGTCATGACCGCGTAGATGTGGCCGGCCTTGACCGCCGGCGACAAAGCCAACTGGCTGATCGCGACCACAAACAGCAGGGCTGCCAGCGTGCCGAGAAACAGGTACGCGGCGGCCTCGCGGTCAGACAGCCAGATGCACAGGCGTGACAGCACGTGGTAGTGGCGACGCAAGGTCGGTGCGCCGACTTTTTCGACTAACCCGATTTCTTTCTCCAGGCGATCATTCAGGCGCTCATGCAGTTCCTGGTTGCGCTGGGCAAAGCGTGGCAGCAGCGTCACGCACAGCAGCAGGGCGGCCAGGCACGCCAGGCCGACCCAAGGCTCAATCACGATCAGCATCACCGCCGCGCCAATAATCGAGACCAGCGCCGTGGCGATAATCGGCACGTGCTTTTCAAAGAAGTCGACGAATTCGCGCGCAAGCACCACCCGTGCGGCGGATTTTGAGGTGCTGTGGTTCTGCAGGCGCTGGTTGAGAATCACCGGCACCGCAAGGTCGGCGTAGATCCGCGTAAAGGTGCGCGTGTCCAGCGCCCGCCGCGCTGCGCCGACCACCCAGAACGCCATCACCACCAGTGCATAGAACAGCGCACTGGTGGCATCGCCGCGAATAATCGAGTCCACCGCAAACCCGGCAAACAGTGGGTAGGCCAGCAGCAGCGCGTTCTCCAGCGCCACTAGTGACAGCGTGCAGAACAGCTTGCCGGGGTAGGCCTTGGCAATTGCCTTGAGCGTTTGGCCGGCGGACTGCTGGCCGATTTTCTTGCTTTCTTCAATCAGGATTTGCGGGGTCACGGATGACATGGGTGCACCAGAGGAGTGATAGACGCTATTATTGAGCGACTGCTCAAGTATCCTTGAGCGATCGCTCAAAAAGCAAGCGCCGCTTATCTACCGGCGCCTAAGGAATTGCCCATGTCGCGTATCGACCGTAAAGACCAGATCATCGCCGCTGCCCTGGAGCTGTTTCGCAGCAAGGGCTTTGCCGATGTGTCCACCCGCGACCTGGCCGAGCATGCCGGCCTGTCGCGCAGCCACGTTTATCACTACTTCAGCGACTGGAACGAACTGCGTCGCGAAGCCTTTGTGCGCTTTGCCAATGAGCAATTGGATGAAGTGCGCGAGCCCTTGGCAGATGCTCAGCCACTTGAGGCGCTGGTGGGTTTTTTAGGTGATTGCCTGCCGAGCACCGCTGATGCCGGCTGGGCGTTGTGGCTGGATGCCTGGGACGAAGCCATGCACGACCCGCAAATGGCCCAGGCGTATCTGGTAATCAACGCGCAGTGGCAAGGCATGCTGGCTGAGGTGATTGAGCGAGGCGTGGCTGAGGGGATTTTTCGCTGCGACTCGCCGCAACGCGCGGCCCGGCAAATCTTCGCGTTGGCGATGGGGTATGCCGATGACCTGATGCTCAAGCCGTCTGTGGAATCGGCCGAGGCGGTACTGGATGAGGTCATGGAAGTGGCGCAGCTGCTGTTGGGTTTCTCCGCATAAGGGCTCGGTATTTACACCATTTTACTGTGGCGAGCGGGCTTGCCCCGCGTTGGGCTGCGCAGCGGCCCCGGCTCTACCGGTTGAATCGTATTGGCCGGATCAGGAGCGCTTCGCACTCCAACGCGGGGCAAGCCCGCTCGCCACAAAAGCCCACATGCCACAGAATTTGCGTTCATTAAGCGCTAGCCGACTGCCGCAGGCCGGTACTGCAAGGCCTCCTGCAAATGATGCCGGGCAATGTTTTCAACCCGCTCAAGGTCCGCCAGGGTGCGCGCTACCTTGAGCAGCCGGTGGGCTGCGCGCAGGGACAAGGTCAGTCGCTCGCAGGCGCTTTCCAGCCAGCCTTCATCGGCTTTTGCCAGTGTGCAGTGCTCGCGTAACCCCGGCAGATTCAGAAAGGCATTGGCGCAGCCCTGGCGCTTTTGCTGGCGTTCTCGAGCCTCTGCCACCTGCGCCGAAGCCGTCGCCGTATTATCGCCAGTGTGTTGGGTCGGGTTCAGCGCAGTGGTCTCCCGTGCCACGGTCAGGTGCAAGTCGATCCGGTCCAGCAACGGCCCTGAGAGCTTGTTGCGATAACGCTGAATCTGCTCCGGCGTACACCGACAGCGCCCGCTGGGTTCGCCCAAATAGCCGCAAGGGCAGGGGTTCATGGCGGCCACCAATTGAAAACGTGCCGGAAAACTCACTCGGTCACGGGCGCGGGAGATCACGATATGCCCGGATTCGAGCGGCTCGCGCAGCACTTCCAGCACCTTGCGATCAAACTCCGGCAGCTCATCCAGAAACAGCACGCCATGATGGGCCAGGGTAATTTCCCCCGGCTGCGGTTTTGACCCGCCGCCCACCAGCGCCGGCCCCGACGCTGAATGGTGCGGTTGACGAAACGGACGGTGCGGCCAATGGCTCAACGGCGCCAGGCTGACCACTGACTGAATGGCCGCCACTTCCAGGGCTTCCTGCTCACTCAAGGGCGGCAGCAAACCAGGCAGGCGGCTGGCGAGCAAGGTCTTGCCGGTGCCGGGTGGTCCGCTGAACAGCAGGTTGTGCGCGCCCGCCGCCGCAATCAGCAGTGCGCGCTTGGCGGCAAGCTGGCCTTGCACCTCACTCAGGTCCGGGTAGGGCTTGTTCAGGTACAGCAAACCGTCGGACTTATACGGCTCAATCGGCACAACCCCATTCAGGTGCGCCACCACTTGCAGCAGGTGGTCCACTGCAATCACCTTCAACCCCGACGCCAGGCACGCCTCCTCGGCATTTGCCCGCGGCACTATCACGGTGCGCCCGGCCTTGCGTGCGGCCAGCGCGGCCGGCAGCACACCTTTGACCGCCCGCACCTCACCGGACAGGGCCAATTCCCCCAGGCATTCCACGTCATCGAGCATCAATGCCGGCACCTGCACGCTGGCGGCCAGGATGCCCAAGGCAATCGCCAGATCAAAACGCCCACCATCCTTGGGCAGGTCGGCGGGCGCGAGGTTGAGGGTGATACGACGGGCCGGGTATTGCAGGGCGGAGTTGAGGATGGCGCTGCGCACGCGGTCCTTGCTTTCCTTGACGGCGGTTTCCGGCAGGCCCACCAAGGTAAGCGATGGAAGACCATTGGCCATATGCACTTCGACGGTAACGGCGGGGGCTTCTACGCCAATTTGGGCACGGCTGTGGACGATGGCGAGGGACATGCTCGTTCCTTGAGTGGGAGGCCGCTTCCTGCGGGTTTTTCAAGGGTAGACGAGGTGAGATGCTTTCGAGGGCGGGAGGTTTTACTGAACGTATCCAAAGAGCGACGCAGAACACCGTGGGAGCTGGCTTGCCTGCGATAGCGCCAGTGAATTCAACACCGCTATCGCAGGCAAGCCAGCTCCCACAGGGGCCGGGTTTATTCAGCAGCGGGTGGTGTCAACCGCGCTTCCAGCTCCGCTACCTTCGCTTCCAGACTCTCCAACCGCGCACGCGTGCGGGCCAGTACGACCATCTGGCTGTCAAATTCTTCCCGGCTGACCAGGTCAAGCTTGCTGAAGCCGCTTTGCAGCAGCGCCTTGAACTGGCTTTCGATTTCGTTGCGGGGCAGCGGGGTTTCGCCGCTGAACAGGCGAGAGGCGTGGCCGCTCAGGGCGTCGAGGAGGTCTTTGGGCGCGAGCATGGGAAATATTCCGGAAAACTGTTGGCCGGCAGTGTATCACGCAGCGTCTATAGTCCTTTCACGGCCGCGAGCGCACGCTTTTCGCGCAGAGGGCTGGGCGGCTACGCACTGTTTTTGTGCGCATTGCAGCCGCCAATACGCCCCGCAGGTGGGCATAAGTGGGCAAAGGACTGATTTCAGTGGTTTTTACGGAGCTGGCAAGGTTTCTGCTTAGACGATCATGACCCATGCACTGATGCAGTCGCTGTGACGAATGCAGTGCGCCGACGGATCAGGGGTACAGGTTTCGTCACCAGTGGTTCGCTGGCGTCGCAACGGCAAATGCCGAGGCGACGACGCGTTACAAAGCCAGGCACTGCGCTTAGACTTGAGACGGGTTTGTTTTCCTGGGGCAAGTCCACCAATTCGGGAGAGAGTTTTCATGAAGCTAGTCACTGCCATCATCAAGCCGTTCAAGTTGGACGATGTACGCGAGTCACTGTCCGAGATCGGCGTGCAGGGCATTACCGTTACTGAGGTCAAAGGCTTCGGTCGGCAGAAGGGTCACACCGAGCTGTATCGCGGCGCGGAATACGTGGTCGATTTCCTGCCAAAGGTGAAGATTGATGTCGCCATTGACGACAAGGATCTTGACCGGGTTATCGAGGCGATAACCAAGGCGGCCAACACCGGCAAGATCGGTGACGGCAAGATCTTCGTGGTCAATCTGGAACAGGCTATTCGCATCCGTACCGGCGAAACCGATACCGACGCAATCTAAGCCGCCAAACCCCCAACGCCCCAGGAGAAAACAATATGACTCTGCGTAAATTCGCAGGGCTAGGAGCCCTGTTGTCCCTCGTAATGCCGGCCCTGGCATTGGCGGCGGACCCAGCCCCTGCTCCAGTCCTCAATTCCGGCGACACGGCGTGGATGCTCACATCCACCGCGCTGGTACTGTTCATGACCATTCCGGGCCTGGCGCTGTTCTACGGCGGCATGGTGCGCTCCAAAAACATTCTTTCCGTGATGATGCAGTGCTTCGCCATCACCGGCCTGATCACCATCTTGTGGTTCGTTTACGGCTACAGCATGGCGTTTGATACCACCGGTATGGAAGCAGGCGTCGTCAACCTCAACTCGTTCGTGGGCGGCCTGTCCAAACTGTTCCTGTCGGGTGTAACCCCGGCGAGCATCACCGGCCCTGCGGCGCTGTTCCCTGAGGCGGTGTTTGTCACCTTCCAGATGACCTTTGCCATCATTACCCCTGCGCTGATCGTCGGTGCATTCGCCGAGCGTATGAAGTTCTCCGCGATGCTGATCTTCATGGGCGTCTGGTTCACCCTGGTCTATGCGCCGATTGCCCACATGGTGTGGGGCGGTCCGGGCTCGTTGCTGGGCGACTGGGGCGTGCTGGATTTCGCCGGCGGCACCGTGGTGCACATCAACGCCGGTGTGGCCGGCCTGGTGGCGTGTCTGGTACTCGGCAAGCGTAAAGGCTTCCCGACCACGCCGATGGCACCGCATAACCTGGGTTACACCCTGGTCGGTGCAGCCATGCTGTGGGTTGGCTGGTTCGGCTTCAACGCAGGTTCTGCTGCGGCGGCCAACGGTACTGCCGGTATGGCGATGCTGGTCACTCAGATCGCTACCGCTGCTGCCGCACTGGGCTGGATGTTCGCCGAGTGGGTCACCCACGGTAAGCCAAGCGCACTGGGCATTGCCTCGGGCGTAGTAGCCGGTCTGGTTGCAATCACTCCGGCTGCCGGCACTGTTGGCCCGATGGGCGCTCTGGTCATCGGCCTGGCAGCGGGCGTGGTGTGCTTCTTCTGCGCCACCACCCTGAAACGCAAACTGGGCTACGACGACTCCCTGGACGCCTTCGGCGTGCACGGTATCGGCGGTATCCTCGGCGCGATCCTCACCGGCGTGTTCGCAGCGCCTTCGCTGGGCGGCTTCAACGCGGCCACCACTGATATCGCGGCGCAAGTCTGGATCCAGTGCAAAGGCGTGGGCTTCACCGTGATCTACACGGCCATCGTGACTTTCATCATCCTCAAGGTGCTGGACATGGTGATGGGCCTGCGGGTGACCGACGAAGAAGAGGCGGTGGGCCTCGATCTGGCGCAACACAACGAGCGCGGCTACAACTTGTAAGTACGCGAAAAAAAGATGCCCGGCTTGCCGGGCATTTTTTTGTCTGGTGTTTGTCTGTGGCTAAAGGCGGATGGGTTTTTTGCCGAGTTTGTGATGGGATCCACACGGTACTTTTGAGGATGCGAAAGTCTTACATGCATGTAGGCGTATTCGACACTTTGTTTTTTCCCAGACCGCGCTAGAATGCGCGCCGATGGGCGGAGAACTGTATGTGGCAACAGACCCTGATTACCCTGCGGGCCAAGCCCCGGGGCTTTCACCTGGTAACGGATGAGTTGCTTGCCGGCATGCCTGAGTTAAAGGCTTGCCGAGTAGGCCTGTTGCATTTGTGGCTGCAGCACACCTCGGCCTCGTTGACCATCAACGAGAATGCCGACCCGGCGGTTCGCCGTGACTTCGAGCGTTTTTTCAACTCGCTGGTGCCGCAAGGGCGTGCAGGGTTCGAACATAACGACGAAGGTCCGGATGATCTGCCGGCGCACTTCAAGGCCAGTCTGCTGGGCTGCCAGTTGAGTTTGCCGGTCAAGGCCGGCCGCTTGGCGATAGGGACTTGGCAAGGTGTTTATCTGGGCGAGCACCGTGATCATGGCGGTGCTCGTAAAGTCCTCGCCACCTTGCACGGTGATGGGGCATAAGCCACTGGTTATCCAGTGGATGTGATTTTTTTCCGGCGACCTCGACAGAGGGTGAAGCTGGGCTATAACTAATCTGCTTTTCGCAAGTCATGAGGTAGAACATGAGCGACGATGATCTGGAAAACGACGACCTTGAAGTAGGCGACGACGACGAGGCTGAAGAAGGTCTTGAAGCGGCAGTCGAAGACGTTGCTGACGAGGGCGATGACGGCGGCGATGACGCACCTGCCAAAGCAGCCAAAGGCAAAGCCAAGGCCGCTGTCTCGGTAGACGAACTGCCGAGCGTTGAAGCCAAGAACAAAGAGCGCGATGCGCTGGCCCGTGCGATGGAAGAATTCCTCGCTAAAGGCGGCAAAGTGCAGGAAGTCGAGGCCAACGTGGTGGCAGACCCACCGAAGAAGCCGGATAACAAGTACGGCAGCCGACCTATCTGAGGTCAGCAGACTGCTTGTAAGAAAAAGCCCGCCGTCGCTGCGGGCTTTTTCATGCCTGAAATAAATTCTTAAAATTCATTGCATAGCCCTGTGGGAGCTGGCTTGCCTGCGATAGCGGTGGGTCAGACAGACCGCTATCGCAGGCAAGCCAGCTCCCACTTTGAATCTTCAGCGTGACTGCCAGCTGCGCAGCAGCTCCGGCAACTCTGTCAGGCTACGAATCTCTGCATCCGGCTGTTTATCCGCTTCCCACGGTTTGCCCGTCGGGTTGAACCACACCGCGCGAAGCCCGGCCTGCTGCGCACCGGCGATGTCATCGCCAGGATGATCGCCAATATGCACGGCCTGATTTGCATCCACGCCACCGCGCTGCAAGGCTTCCTGAAACAGCCGCGCATCCGGCTTGGCGATGCCGATATCCTCGGCGCGCAGGGCAAAGTGGAAGTAATCCGCCAGCCCCACGCGTTGCACATCGGCATTGCCGTTGGTGATCACGCCCAGCAGGAAGTGCTGGCGCAGCGCCTTTAGCATGGGCTCCGCTTCCGGGAACGGCGTGAGCTGGTGACGGGCGTGAATAAACGCCTCGTAGCACACATCCGCCATCTGCGTGGCCTCAGGCTGTGGGTAACCCGCCTCTTCAAACGCGTGCATCAGGACCTTATGACGCAGGATGCTGATGCGATATTTAAGCTCTGGATGGCGCTCCAACACCTGCTGGCGAAGGCTGGCGAAATGTTCCAGGGGCAAGTCGCCAACCTTGGAGGCGTTAAGTGCCAGCCATTCGCGCATCGACGCCTCGGCGTTGATGATGACGGGTACGTTGTCCCAGAGCGTGTCGTCCAGGTCGAAGGTGATCAGCTTGATACTCATGAGTCGCCGCCCTTGATGCGTTTGGCCCGTGGATGGGCGCTGTCGTATACCGTCGCCAGGTGCTGGAAGTCGAGGTGGGTATAGATCTGCGTGGTCTTGATATCGGAGTGGCCGAGCAGCTCCTGCACGGCGCGCAGGTCCTGGGACGACTCCAGCATATGGCTGGCAAAAGAATGTCGCAGCATGTGAGGGTGCAGGTTTTGCCCCAGCTCGCGTTCGCCGGCCGCCTTGACCCGCACCTGAATCGCCCGTGGCCCCAGGCGTCGGCCTTGCTGGCTGACAAACACCGCATCGTCGGCCGGGTTGGTCAACAGGCGCAGCGGCAACCACAGCTGCAAGGCTTCGCGGGCCTTCCTGCCCACCGGCAGCACACGGGTCTTGCTGCCCTTGCCGAGCACTTGTACCAGGCCGTCCGCCAGGTCCAACTGATCCAGGTTCAGGCCGGTCAGCTCCGACAAACGCAGGCCCGAGGAATAAAACAGCTCAAGAATCGCCTGGTCACGATGGGCCAGGAAGTCATCCTCAACGGCGCCGTCCAGCAGTTGCAGGGCGCGGTCGGTGTCGAGGGTCTTGGGCAGGCGCCGTTCGCCCTTGGGCGGCGACAGGCCGTTGGCCGGGTCGTGGTCGCACAGGCCTTCACGGTTGAGGTAGTGATAGAGGCCGCGTACCGCCGAGAGCAGGCGCGACAGGCTGCGCGAAGACTGGCCCGCCTGGTGCAGGCGCGCGACCAGGCTGCGCAGGCTCTGGATATCCAGCGCCTTCCAGCTGGTGATCTGTTGTTTTTCGCAGTACGCCAGGACCTTGTTCAGGTCCCGTCGATAGGCTTCCAGGGTGTGAGGCGACACCTGGCGCTCGTTGCGCAGGTGAGCGCAATAAGCGTCCAGTTGCCGTTCCATGGCTAGCGCACCGCGCGCAGGGTGGTGGTGTGGCGGGGCAAGACGCGGCCCAGCACTTCGGCGATGTAGGTCAAGAACAGCGTGCCCACCGAGCTTTTGTAATGCGCAGGGTCACGGCTGGCAATCGCCAGCACGCCGTGCAAGCCTTGATGGCTGAGGGCGACTACGGCGGTGGAGCCGATCTGCTTGCGCTGTTCGGCGCCAAACAGGAAATCCAGCTCGTGTTCACGCAAGGTGCCGCTGATGGTCTTGCCTTCCGAGAGCAGGCCGCCGATTGCGGTTTGCGCGTCGCTGCCGCTGACCCAGCGGCCCACCGGCATCGGGTTGTCGCTGAACAAAATCAGGCTGACAAACGGCACCTGAAAGTCTTGGCGCAGGCTGTCTTCCACGGCGATCACCGTTTCTTCCAGGCTGTTGGCGTCCATCAGGGTCAGGATCAGGCGGCGGGTCTTGTCGAACAAGCGGTCGTTGTCGCGGGCCACATCCATCAGGTGTGAAAGCCGATGGCGCATTTCGATATTGCGCTCGCGCAGGATCTTCATCTGCCGCTCCACCAGCGACACGGTATCGCCACGCTGGTGGGGGATGCGCAGGGCGGGCAGCAGTTCTTCGTGTTCGACGAAGAAGTCCGGATTAGCCTCAAGGTACGCCGCGACAGCAGCGGCCTCCAGACTTTCGCTTGGGGTTGCTTGGGCGGGTACTTGAGGCTTATCGGTCATTAGCTTGGCTCACTCATAGACGGACCTGTCCTTCGTATACACGCGAGGCCGGCCCGGTCATCATCACCGGGTGGCCAGGCCCTGCCCACTCGATGGACAAACGCCCACCCGGCAGGTCGATCAATAGGGGCGAATCCATCCACCCCTGGCTGATCGCGGCGACGGCTGCGGCGCAAGCACCGGTGCCGCACGCCTGGGTTTCGCCGGCGCCGCGTTCCCATACACGCAGTTGCGCACGGGTACGGTCGATCACCTGCAAAAAGCCCACATTGACCCGTGCCGGAAAGCGCGGGTGATGCTCGATCTTCGGCCCCAGCTCATGCACCGGGGCGTTGTTGATGTCGTTGACCCGCAGTACGGCATGGGGGTTGCCCATGGAGACGGCAGCGATGTCGACGATTTTGCCTTCTACATCCAGCGCGTAACTGGCGGCCTGCTCGGTGGCCTGAAACGGAATATCCGCTGGCACCAGGCGTGGCGCGCCCATGTTGACGCTGATCTGGCCGTCGCTGCGAATATCCAGTTCGATCACGCCGCTCTTGGTTTCGACGCGAATCTGGCGCTTGGCGGTCAGGCGCTTGTCCAGCACAAAGCGCGCAAAGCAGCGCGCACCGTTGCCGCATTGTTCCACTTCGGAGCCGTCGGAGTTGAAGATCCGGTAACGGAAATCCACCTCCGGGTTGCTCGGCGCCTCAACGATCAGCAACTGGTCGAAACCGATGCCGGTGTGACGGTCGCCCCACTGTTTGGCGTGCTTGGGCAGGATGTGCGCGTGCTGGCTGACCAGGTCAAGGACCATGAAATCATTACCCAGCCCGTGCATCTTGGTAAAACGCAGCAGCATGGCTTACTCCGGCAGCAGGCTTTCGCCAGCAAACAACTCGGCTACCGTCTCGCGGCGACGCACTTCAAACGCTTGATCACCGTCCACCAGCACCTCGGCGGCACGGCCGCGGGTGTTGTAGTTGGAACTCATGACAAACCCGTAGGCACCGGCCGAATGCACGGCCAGCAGGTCGCCTTCCTCCAGCGCAAGCTGACGATCCTTGGCCAGGAAGTCGCCGGTTTCGCAGATCGGGCCGACGATATCGTAGGCGCGGCCTTCGCCCTCGCGCGGGGTTACGGCAGTGACGTCCATCCACGCCTGGTACAGCGCCGGGCGAATCAGGTCGTTCATTGCTGCATCGACAATGGCGAAATCCTTGTGCTCTGTGTGCTTGAGGTACTCGACCTGGGTCAGCAGCACGCTGGCGTTGGCAACGATATAACGGCCCGGCTCGAACATCAGGGTCAGGCCGAGGCCTTCGGTGCGCTCACGCACAGCCTTGATGTAATCGGCGATCAGCGGCGGCTCTTCATCGCGATAACGCACACCCACACCACCACCGAGGTCGATGTGTTGCAGGTATATGCCGCACTCGCCAAGGCGATCGGTCAGCGCCAGCAGGCGATCAAGGGCGTCCAGGAACGGAGGCAGGGTGGTCAGTTGCGAGCCGATATGGCAGTCGACACCCAGCACTTCCAGGTTCGGCAGCTGTGCGGCACGGATGTACACGTCCTCGGCGTCGGCAATGGCGATGCCGAACTTGTTCTCTTTGAGACCGGTGGAGATATACGGGTGCGTGCCGGCATCGACGTCCGGGTTGACGCGCAGGGAGATCGGCGCGCGAACGCCCATCTCGGCGGCGACCACTTGCAGGCGCTCCAGCTCGTCGGTGGATTCGACGTTGAAGCAATGCACGCCTACTTCGAGGGCGCGGCGCATGTCTTCACGGCTTTTGCCGACGCCCGAGAAGACGATCTTGTCAGCCTTGCCGCCGGCAGCCAGAACACGTTCCAGCTCGCCACGGGAAACGATGTCAAAACCAGCGCCAAGACGCGCCAGGACATTCAGTACACCCAGGTTGGAGTTGGCCTTGACCGCGTAGCACACCCTGTGTGGAACGCCTTCCAGTGGGTCGGTGAACGAGCGGTATTGGGCTTCGATGTGCGCACGCGAGTACACATAGGTCGGGGTGCCAAACTGCTCGGCAATCGCGGACAGCGCCACGCCTTCCGCGAACAGCTCGCCGTCCCGGTAGTTAAAAGCGTCCATGATGTTCCCTTAGTAAGTGTCGTGCTTATGCGCTTTCGCAGCTTTTTGCGACGACTGTGCCTGGTCGTTCGGGTCTTTGCTGTCATCGGGCAGGTACAGCGGGCCTTTTTGACCACAGGCACTAACGAGGCAAGCGACCGCGACGAGCGCAGCAAGGGAAGAGATCAGGCGCTTCATGGCGAAATCCTTGAATATGCATTAATTGCGCCCGAGTATACCGACCACCCGGCAGCTTGCCTATGCGCCGTAATACCCGTCCGGCGGGGGTTTGCCGAGCATGTTGCGATTCGGCCTACGCTAAATGAGGATATTTCACGCGGCTGTGGGTAATGAAATCGGTATCCTTTGCAATCATCATGGCGCGTCCGTATCGTGCGCCGCTTGAGCGTGACCAGACACTTTTCGAGGTTCCCACAATGAGTTTGACCGAAGCCCGTTTTCACGACCTGGTGGATTCGACCCAGCAGGCGCTGGAAGATATTTTCGACGACAGCGGCCTGGATGTGGACCTGGAGAACTCGGCTGGCGTGCTGACCGTTGAGTTTGAAAACGGCACCCAACTGATCTTCAGCCGTCAGGAGCCGCTGCGTCAGCTATGGCTGGCGGCGCGTTCGGGTGGTTTTCACTTCGACTACAACGAAGAAGACAAAAACTGGCAGTGCGATACCAGCGATGAGCTGTTAAGCGAAATGCTCGCACGCCTGGTCCAGGAACAAGCCGGCGCTGAGCTGGACTTCGACGAGATCTGATCGTGACCCAGCCTGCACCTGTACGCCCACCCAAGCCGCTGTTCAGCAATGTCAGCCCGGCAGTGCCGTCACCTTGTATCAGTTTGTGTCGCCTGGACGAGCAAAAAGTCTGTCTCGGCTGCTACCGGCACGTGGAAGACATCCGCGAATGGCGCTCCGCCGACGATGCCCGGCGCCGAGTGATTTGCGCCGAGGCCGAACAGCGCAGGGCGCGCGCCTGAGGCCGTCTTGTTTATTTGTGACGCTGTGGTAGTGTCCGGGTACGCCTCAACTCATCGAGGCCCGTGAGAACCCCGCCTTTTTCTGGCGGGGTTTTGCTTTTTTGTGCAGAAAAAAGGAGTCTGCCTGAATCATGACCGCACCTTCCATCATTCTTACCCGTCTTGACGTGCAGCGTCTGGAGCAATTGATCGACCGCTTGGGCGACGACTCTCCCGGCGCCGAAGCGTTGCAAGCCGAACTCGACCGCGCCGAAGACGTGGTTGGCCACGATGAAGTGCCTGCGGGTGTCGTGACCATGAACTCCAGCGTGCATTGCCGTGAGCAAGGCAGCGGCAAGGACTACCACCTGACCCTGGTGTACCCGAAGCACGCGAACGCCGATGAAGGCAAAATTTCGATCATGGCTCCGGTAGGCAGCGCCTTGCTTGGCCTGCAAGTGGGCCAGCACATCGACTGGCCTGCACCGGGCGGCAAGACGCTGAAGCTTGAATTGCTCAGCGTCGAAGGCCAGCCCAAAGATGGCGGCGCCTTCCCTCTCTAAATCTGGCTCAGCGCCGCATTCAGCGACAACTCCAGCTCGGCCTTGTAACGCAGATACAAGTTGCTCGGGCTTTGCACATCACCGAGCAGGCCGGACAGGTCCAGGTCGGTGATGTAGCAGCGGTAAAGCTCGGTCTCCCGGCGTTGCCCGACGATTTCCTGGGCGACCACGGCAAACAGTTGGTCGCCGAACTCCAACTCCGAAAACTCCCGTTGATTGCAATACAGCGTGATGCCGACCTGGCCGGGTGCGGCCTTGCCGATAATCGCCTGCACGTCATAAAACGGCTTGTTGGCCGGGTTTTGCGGCACCGGCCGAGGCTCGATGCCGCGGGCGCGGTGGCTGCCTGACGGCAACAGTTGGTAATACAAAATCTGCACTTCACCCAGCGGCTGTTGCGTGTCCAGCGGTGCCAGCGCTTCGCGGCGATAGATGATCGACTGCAGGAATCGCTGCAGTGGCGCCAGCAGGCTTTGCTCATCATGAAACGGCAAGCGTTGCTGCCACAGCGCGTTGAACTCATCCAGCACATACAGCTCGGCGAAGCCTTCATTGGCCCGGTAGAACACCTGCACACAATCAGCCACGCCCATGGGCAGCAGCAGGGCCAGGTCGTGGTCTTCCAGCGCCATGGCATCCAGGTGCAGCGGGCTGTAGCTGGCCAGTTCTTCGCTGAGGTAGGCGATCAGCGCATCCTGGGTCAGCAGTGGCACGTGAGTGGCCTGGCCCGGCGTCAGTTCCATCACGTGATAGTGCTGCTGCACCTGCAGGAGGTAGCGGTGATTGGACTGGCTAAGCAGCAGGTTCTGTACGGTATCGAAGATTTCTTCCACGCGCTGGGCAATGAATTGCGCACGGTTGTGGCAGAAGCAGCGCACCCGCAGGCGTGGCAGGTGGTTCGGCGGCAGTTGGTTGAGGTAGTCGCGCAGGCAGTCGAGCAGTGCATGGGGGCCGTCGTAGCGGCTGACCAATACCTCGTTCCAACTGTTGAGCGTGACCTGATCCAGGGTCAGCACCAGGTTGTCGCGCACACCGGCGTAACTCAGGGAGTCAGTGCGCTCGGTGGTCATCAGGATATTCAAGTCGCGGTGATGCTTGAGCGGGTCGACGCCGACGTTGATCAGCAACAGCACCTCTTCCGGCACCGCCGAGCGCAACAGGCGGTCTTCATCAACGCTGGCCAGGGGCAGGGCGATGGTCTGTTGCAGGCAGCCCAGCAGGTTGAACAGCTCGAATTCCGTCATGTCGCTGACGCCTGGGTGCAAGGCCAGGCGCGTGCTGCTGTCGATCACGCCGTTGCGATGGCACCAGGTGAGCATTTCCAACAGGTCGCGGCTGCGCTTGATCGGCGCGAAGTGCTCCCATTCCAGCGCCGTGAGGTTGCCGTTGTACAAGCCCCAGTGGTGCTGGCCGGGCTCTTTGCGGTTGGGCGATTGCACCAGGGTCAGGGTGTCTTCGGCCAGGTCCGGGGCGATGCCGGGGTTGATGAACTCGACCTTGCCGGCTTTACGCTCAAACGCGGCATACAGGCGCCGACCCAGCACATTGAGGTCGCGCTTGTTGATCAGGCTGACGGTCTGCTCGGTGCGAGCGAACTGGGTGAGAAAGCGGTAGCTGTAATTGAGTTCGCTGACCAATGCGCGGCGCTCGGAAGCCACCTGGCGCACTTTCCACTGGCTGCGGCTGTCCAGCAAGGCCAGTTGGCGCTGGTCCCAACCCCATTCATGGGCCAGGCGTTCCAGCAACAGCCGCTGCCAACTGGTGCTGCGTTGGCCGGCGCTGAGCTTGCGATTGACCTTCAGGTACAGCGCACGGCGCACCAGTTCCAGACGTTCGGGTTCATTGCGCGCCCTGAGGTATTCCTCGATGCGGCGGTAGACCACGATGTACGGGTCCAGCTCATCCAGGTCCATCTGGTTGGCAAACACCGCACGTTTGAAGCGCAGGCTCAGGCAGTGCACGTTCGGGTGTTCGCTGGCGTACACCTCGGTCAGCAGCAGCTTGAGCACCGATTTGTAAGGCGACTCGATGCCCTTGAACAGTTGCCACAACCCCGCGCCGATGAATTCGCCCGGCGGGATGTGCGCCAGGTGGCCGAGGTCGAGGGTTTCATCGGCGCGGATAAAACGTTTGGAGATCAGCGCGTGGGTAAACTCGGCGTAGCGGGTTTCTTCATAGACCGGCACCAGCCACCAGATGGGCGTGCGCCCGGCGAGCCAGATGGCGGTGCGGTAGAACTCATCCAACAACAGGTAATGCTGGGTGGTGCCGCAATCGTCAGAGCTCAGTTGCGTATCGCGCTCGCCTGAAACAAAGCGCGTCGGCTCGATCAGAAAGAAATGCGCCTCGGCGCCCATGGTCAGTGCCCAGGCTTCCAGCAACTGGCACTTTTTGCGCAGCTCGGCCAGTTCGTTCTCGCCAAGGTCCGCAGCGTGGCAGACCCACACGTCCATGTCGCTCTGGTCCGCCTGGGCCAGGGTGCCAAGGCTGCCCATCAGGAACAGGCCATGGATCGGCCGCGGCGGGTTGCCATGGCGCGGCTTATAGGAGAACGAGCGGGTCAGGCGCTGGGCTTCGGTGAGGGCCTGGGCGTCGGGTTCGAAATTCGACAAGCCTGCCGGCGTGCTGCTCGAGACGTAGCCGGGCAACAGCGGGTGGTTGACGTGGAAAAACAACGGCAGCAGGGTCAGCACGCTTTGTTGGCGCGGCGTCAGCCCTTCGACGGCGCGGGCCATGCGGCCTGCATTGAGGGCCATGAAGCGCGCACGCAACTGGGCCAGCACCTTGCGGTCGATGCCTTCGTCCAGGTCGGGGCGGATTTCATGGGTGCGGGTCATTTCTGGGTCGTTGGCTCGCAGAGCCCGACGTGGGCGGCCGTGTAGGAGTTTACAGCCAGAAGCGTAGGAGGTTTAGATGATATGTGGCTTTTTGGCGTCAGAATTTTGTGCGGCCCACAGCAACGCCCTCGGAATCCGCAGCAGGCGGACCCCATGGGCGACAGTAAGGTGTCAGGCAGCTTCTTTGGTAGTGGCGGTAGTCAGGATAGTCAGCAGGGTTTGCGCTTGCTCGGCAGCGTCGCGGCCGAGGCTGGTCAGGTAGCCCCCATCCGGCTGGTCGATCAGGCCTTTGGCATGAAGGCGTTTGGCAGCGGCGATGGCAGTAGGCGCGGCGGTCTGGTGGACTTTCAGACCTTCCTTGGTGCTGTCCAAGGGGAAGAGTACAAGGATTTCCAGTTCGGCAACCAACTCAGGGGTATACGACATAAGGACTCCAGACTTTCTAAAATTTATTAGAGGCTAGCAGGCCATAAGGTGAACGCACTTTGCCGAACTGTCCAGCGTGTTGCTGCGTGCCCGGATTATTCCTTTTCCGGCGGCAACTCAGGCAGCGCCCGCAGGGCTGTTTCGTACCATTCGGTATTGAATGCGCGATCCTCGTCCAGCATCGCGTCGATCTCGAAAGCCAGCACGTGAGCCATGAGATTCAGGATCTCTTCACGCTCATAACCCACCAGGGTCAGTTTGTTGAACGTAGCCTTGGCGGCAGGCGGGTTGTCGCTTTCGATTTGATTTTCGATCGCTTCGATCAGTGTATTTTCGGTGAACTCTTCTTCGTCGCTGTCGATATCGGTCGGCTCGCTCATGGCAGGCTCCTCAAGGAAAGGGCGCCAGTCTACCGCCATTCAGGCAACTGATGCTGCTGGTCAGGCGGCCTGCATGGATCTATAACTCTTGCAGCCAACCCCACACCCGGCCTGGAGGCATTCGCAATGCTCAAGCTTTACGGATTTTCGGTCAGCAACTACTACAACATGGTCAAACTGGCGCTGCTGGAGAAAGGCCTGCCGTTCGAAGAAGTGCCGTTTTACGCAGGCCAAACCCCTGAAGCCCTGGCCGTCAGCCCGCGTGGCAAGGTGCCGGTGCTGGGCGTCAAACAAGGCTTTATCAACGAAACCAGCGTGATCCTCGAGTACATCGAGCAAACCCAGGAAGGCCCGTCATTGCTGCCCGCCGACCCGTATCAGCGCGCCCAGGTGCTGGCGTTGTGCCGGGAGATCGAGCTGTATATCGAGTTGCCCGCCCGCGCGTGTTTTGCCGAGGCGTTCTTTGGTATGCCGGTGCCGGATGCGATCAAGGACAAAACCAAGGCTGAGTTGTTGCTGGGGGTTGGTTCTTTGGGCCGGCACGGCAAGTTCGCGCCGTATGTGGCGGGTGAGAGCTTCACGATTGCCGATCTGTATTTCATGTACAGCGTGAACCTCGCCTGCGCGGTGGGCGAGAAGCTGTTTGGCCTGGATTTGCTGGCGCAGTTGCCGAAGGCCAAGGCCTTGCTGGAGCGCTTGCATGAGATGCCCAACGCCAAGAGGGTGGCGGCGGACAGGGAGGCAGCGATGCCGGCGTTTATGGCGATGATTGCGGCCAAGAAGTAGATATTTGGCGGCAGGGATGACGCTATCGCAGGCAAGCCAGCTCCCACATTTTGAATTGTGAACCCATTCAAGTGTGGGAGCTGGCTTGCCTGCGATGCTTTTAGCGGCTGGCGAGCAGTGCCTGGCCGCGCACAACGGCTGCCTTGACCTGCGCCGGCGCAGTGCCGCCCACGTGGTTACGGGCATTCACCGAGCCTTCAAGGGTCAGCACGGCGAACACGTCCTGCTCGATCTGGTCGCTGAACTGGCGCAGTTCTTCCAGGCTCATTTCCGCCAGGTCCTTGCCGGTGTCCACGCCGTACTTCACAGCATGACCGACGATTTCGTGGCAGTCACGGAATGGCAGGCCACGGCGCACCAGGTAGTCCGCCAGGTCGGTGGCAGTGGAGAAACCGCGCAATGCCGCTTCACGCATGATCGCGTGCTTGGGCTTGATCGCCGGGATCATGTCTGCAAACGCACGCAACGAATCGCGCAGGGTGTCGGCAGCGTCGAACAGCGGCTCTTTGTCTTCCTGATTGTCCTTGTTGTAGGCCAGAGGTTGGCCTTTCATCAAGGTCAGCAGGCCCATCAGCGCGCCGAACACACGGCCGCTCTTGCCGCGCACCAACTCCGGTACATCGGGGTTTTTCTTTTGCGGCATGATCGAGCTGCCGGTGCAGAAGCGGTCCGGCAGGTCGATGAACTGGAATTGCGCACTGGTCCACAGCACCAGCTCTTCGGAGAAGCGCGACAGGTGCATCATCGCAATGCTGGCGGCGGCGCAGAATTCGATGGCGAAGTCGCGGTCCGACACGCCGTCCAGGGAGTTGCCGCCCACGGCGTCGAAACCCAACAGCTGCGCGGTGTATTCGCGGTCGATCGGGTAAGTGGTGCCGGCCAATGCCGCGCTGCCCAACGGCATGCGGTTGGCGCGCTTGCGGCAGTCCACCAGGCGCTCGTAGTCGCGGCTGAGCATTTCGAACCAGGCCAGCAAGTGGTGGCCGAAGGTCACAGGCTGCGCGGTTTGCAAGTGGGTGAAACCGGGCATGATGGTGCCGGACTCACGCTCGGCCTGCTCCAGCAGACCTTTTTGCAGGCGGGTGATTTCGGCCAGGATCAGGTCGATCTCGTCACGCAGCCACAGGCGGATATCGGTGGCCACCTGGTCGTTACGGCTGCGACCGGTGTGCAGTTTCTTGCCGGTCACACCGATGCGGTCGGTGAGGCGCGCCTCGATATTCATGTGCACGTCTTCCAGGTCGACGCGCCAGTCGAACGTGCCGGCTTCGATCTCACCGCGGATGGTGGTCAGGCCGTCGATGATGCTGTCGCGCTCGGCGTCGGTCAGCACGCCGACCTTGGCCAGCATCGTGGCGTGGGCGATCGAGCCCATGATGTCGTGGCGGTACAGGCGCTGGTCGAAGGTGACGGAGGCGGTGAAGCGCGCGACGAAGGCGTCGACGGGTTCACTGAAGCGGCCGCCCCAGGACTGGTTGGTCTTGTCGGTGCTCATGGATTCGCTCGTGATCTGCTTAAAAAGAGGCGTGGAGGTGTGCCGCCGATAATAACAGGGTTGCCCGTTGAGGCGATGCTACGGGTGATCGGCATTTTTATTTGCGCCAAGGATGGCTAAGTGCCTTGCCGCCGAACGCATCCGGGACGAGACTGGGGGCAGGCGTTAATTGAAACGATATTTGACGATTGAGCAATATCGTCTCAGCGAGCGTCTACAGTTGCACTGATAGAGCGTGAATGCACCAAAGTCGGGTGATGCGGTCATAGCCCAGACTATCCATTAAAAAAGGGGGGTATTCGGATTGTGTATCAGCAAACCCTACGACGATGCCCAAAGGCAGCAGGTCTTGGGCGCAATTGAACAGGTCCGGGTAAATTTGGGTGCCGCTGCCGGGGCACTTTTTGCCGCTCGCGCTAGTCTTAGCGTGGATCGCTGTGACGCAAGTCACCGCACCTGTCTACGCTATCCTTGTGCGAGACTCACGCAGGAATCCAGCGCAATATGAATGTCCTGATCGTTGATGACGAACCCCAAGCCCGCGAGCGACTGAGCCGTTTGGTCAGTGAACTCGAGGGTTATACAGTCCTTGAACCGAGCGCCACCAACGGCGAAGAGGCGTTGACGCTGATCGACAGCCTCAAGCCGGACGTGGTGTTGCTCGATATCCGCTTGCCGGGCCTTGATGGCCTGCAAGTCGCCGCCCGTTTGAGTGAGCGAGAATCGCCACCTGCCGTGGTGCTGTGTGCCGCTCAAGAAGAGTTTTCCACCGAGACCCTGGAAGCCAGCGGTGTCAGCTTCATCGTCAAGCCGGTGGCGAGCGAAGCATTGCTCAAGGCCCTTAAGAAGGCCGAGCGACCAAACCGCGTGCAACTCGCTGCGCTGACCCAGCCGGCCGCCCAAAGTGGCAATGGGCCGCGCAGCCATATCAGCGCGCGGACCCGCAAGGGCATCGAGCTGATCCCGTTGGACCAGGTGGTCTACTTTATTGCCGATCACAAGTACGTGACCCTGCGTCACGAGACCGGCGAAGTGTTGCTCGACGAGCCGCTCAAGGCCCTTGAAGATGAGTTTGGCGACCGCTTCGTGCGCATCCACCGCAACGCACTGGTGGCGCGCGAGCGAATAGAACGCTTGCAGCGCACGCCTTTGGGGCACTTTCAGTTGTTCCTTAAAGGGCTTAACGGTGATGCCTTGATCGTCAGCCGACGTCATGTCGCCGGCGTGCGCAAGATGATGCAGCAGCTTTAGCCCAAGGGCTGTAGCGAGGCCTGCATTCCGATATCCCGGTGCGACGTGGCCAGGGAGGCCCCGCACTTGCTGATTCAAATCAAAGCGTGTTTGCCTGAGCTGTTATTATCTGCCGTATCTATTCAGTACGGATTGATCCATGTCCTCTCGCGAAATCCGCATCGCCACTCGTAAAAGCGCCCTGGCCTTGTGGCAGGCCGAATACGTCAAAGCACGCCTTGAACAGGCTCATCCCGGCCTCAAAGTATCCCTGGTGCCCATGGTGAGTCGCGGCGACAAGCTGCTTGACTCACCCCTGTCGAAGATCGGCGGCAAGGGCTTGTTCGTCAAGGAACTGGAAACCGCGCTGCTCGAAAACCAAGCCGACATCGCCGTGCATTCGATGAAAGACGTGCCCATGGACTTCCCCGAAGGCTTGGGCCTTTTTTGCATCTGCGAGCGTGAAGACCCGCGTGATGCCTTCGTCTCCAATACCTACGTGTCCCTGGATGACCTGCCGTTGGGCAGCGTCGTCGGCACCTCCAGCCTGCGTCGTCAGGCGCAATTGCTGACCCGTCGCCCGGACCTGCAGATTCGTTTTTTGCGCGGCAACGTCAACACCCGATTGGCCAAGTTGGACGCCGGCGAATATGACGCGATCATCCTTGCGGCTGCCGGCTTGATCCGCCTGGGCTTCGAAGACCGCATCACCTCGGCCATCAGCGTCGAAGACAGCTTGCCAGCCGGCGGGCAGGGCGCAGTCGGCATTGAATGCCGCACCGCCGACAGCGAAATCCATGCCTTGCTCAAACCCCTCGACCACCACGACACCGAAGTGCGTGTCACTGCTGAACGTGCCCTCAACAAGCACCTCAACGGTGGCTGCCAAGTGCCGATTGCCTGCTACGCGGTGCTTGAAGGTGAAAACCTCTGGCTGCGTGGCTTGGTCGGTGATCCGGACGGCGGCACGTTGCTCACCGCCGAGGTGCGTGGGCCACAACGTGACGCGACCGCCTTGGGTATCCAGGTCGCAGAAGAGTTGCTGGGCAAGGGCGCCGGCGCCATTCTGCAAAAAGTCTACGGCGAGGCCGGCCCGCAGTGACCGATTGGCGCGTGCTGCTGACGCGGCCCGCTGAAGAGTCGGCGGCCGTGGCTGCGTTGTTGGCCCAAGCTGGTATTTTCAGCAGCAGCCTGCCGTTGCTGGATACCGAAGCTTTGCCCGCCACGCCCGAGCAACGGGCTGTTTTTGCTGACCTGGGCCGCTATAGCGCGGTGATTGTGGTGAGCAAACCGGCTGCACGCCTGGCTGTGCAGCAATTGCAGCAGCCCTGGCCATTGTTGCCGTGGTTCAGTGTGGGCGCTGCCACTGCGCAGGTACTGGCCGATCACGGTCTCAACGTTCACTATCCGCAAACCGGCGACGACAGCGAGGCCTTGCTTCAATTGCCGGCCTTGCGCGAAGCTGCCGCGCAGCCCGGTGCCCGGGTGTTGATCCTGCGTGGCGAGGGCGGCCGGGAGTTGCTGGCTGAGCGTTTGCGTGAGCAAGGTGCTAGTGTCGATTATCTGGAGTTGTATCGTCGTTTCCTCCCGGCTTACCCCGCCGGGGCGCTGATGCAACGCATCCAGTTGGAACGCTTGAACGGCCTGGTGGTCAGCAGTGGGCAGGGTTTTTTACACCTGCAAGCCCTGGCCGGCCCCGATTGGCCGAAGGTGGCTCAGCTACCGTTGTTCGTGCCCAGCCCTCGCGTGTCTGAAATGGCGCGGGCCGCTGGTGCAGAAAAAGTTGTGGATTGTCGCGGCGCGAGTGCCGCGGCTTTGTTAGTGGCGTTGCGCAGCGCTGCCTCATAAGGCATGCGGCGCCCACTCTCTGATACGCAAAGGACGGATACGTGAGCGAAACAACCTTGCCTAAAGATGACACCCAACCCGCACTTGATGCGCCGGTTGAGTCGCAGGTCGCCGCGCCACGCCGTGGCAATGGCCTGGCGGTTGTGGCCCTGTTGCTCGGTGCCGCAGGCGTCGCCGCCGGTGGCTGGGGGATCTGGCAGGTCCGTGCCCTGCAAGCCAGCAGCCAGCAGCAGCTGGGCCAGGTACAGACCCTTGATGATCAATCCCAATCCCTCAAGCAAAGCCAGCAACAGCTGGCGGCGCGCCTGGCGCAGTTGCCTGGGGCGGACGAGCTTGAGGAGCGCCGCCGCCTGGTCGCCCAATTGCAGGGTGACCAGCAGCGTCTGAGCCAACGCCTTGAAACCGTGCTGGGCGCCAGTCGCCAGGACTGGCGCCTGGCTGAAGCCGAACACCTGATCCGCCTGGCCAGCTTGCGCCTCTCTGCCTTGCAGGACATCAACAGCGCCCAGTCACTGGTCCAGGGTGCTGACGAAATTCTGCGCGAACAGAGTGACCCAGGCGCCTACGCCGCCCGCGAGCAGTTGGCCAAGAGCCTTGCCGCGCTACGCAGTACCGAGCAACCCGACCGCACCGGTTTGTACCTGCAACTGGCGGCACTGCGCGATCAGGTCGTAGCGCTTGCGGCTATCGCACCGGAGTATCAGCTCACTGAACCTGCGTCCGAAGGGCGCTCGACCACCGATACGGAAAATCGCCTGAGCCAGTGGTGGGAGCAGATCTCTCGTTACTTCCGAATCGACTTCAACCCCGATGACAACATTCGCCCGTTGCTCGCCGGCCAAGGCCTGAATCAGGTGCGCCTGGCGCTGAGCCTGGCGCTGGAGCAAGCCCAGTGGGCCGCACTTAACGGCGAAACGGCGGTGTACAGCCGCTCGCTGGGTGAAGCGCGCAGCGTGCTGCAGGACAACTTCAATCAGGACAACCCGCAGAGCAAGGCGATGCTGGCGCGCATTGCCGAGCTCGAGCCCAAGGCGGTTTCGGTGGTGACGCCGGACCTGGCCAGCAGCCTGGCCGCAGTGCAGGCCTATCTTGAGCGCCGTCATCTGTCTGCCGATGAAGCCAAGGCGTCGGCGGGCACGCCGGCGACCCAGGAGTAGAGCCGATGAAGCGTTTTTATGTGATCCTGGTGTTGGCGGTTGCGATCGCTCTGGCACTGGGCGTGGGTATTTCGAAACACACCGGCTACGTGCTGATTACCTATCCCCATCTGCTGCATTACGAATCGAGCCTGTGGGCCACGCTGGTGGCGGTGTTTGCCGTCTTTCTGGTGATCTACCTGCTGCGTGTGCTGCTCAGCTTGCTCACCACCTCCGGTGGCGTAGTCAACCCGTGGTCGCGGCGTAACCGCAGCCGTCGTGTGCAGATAGCCATCGAGCAAGGCCAGATGGACCTCGCCGAGGGCCGCTGGGCCAGCGCCGAACGTCACCTGCACCGCGCTGCTGAAGCCGAGCGTCAGCCGTTGTTGTACTACCTCGGCGCCGCACGTGCTGCCAACGAACTGGGCCGGTATGCGGAGTCCGACGGTTTGCTGGAGCGTGCCTTGGAACGCCAGCCACAGGCGGAACTGGCTGTGGCCCTGAGCCATGCGCAACTGCAGATGGACCGTGGCGACACTGAAGGTGCGCTGGTGACGTTGCAAGCGATGTACGAGCGTCACCCACATAACGCGCAGGTCTTGCGCCAATTGCAGCGTCTGCATCAGCAGCGGGGCGATTGGCCGTCGGTGATTCGCTTGTTACCCGAACTGCGAAAGGACAAGGTACTTCCCGCTCCCGAGCTGGCTGAGCTTGAGCGCCGTGCCTGGGGTGAAAACCTTGGGCTGGCGGTCGAGCGTGAACAGCAGGGCGAAGCCGGGTTGCAGTCTTTGGAGAGAGCGTGGGAGCAACTGACCTCCGCCCAGCGCCAGGAACCGCAACTGGTGTTGGCTTACGCTGAGCAACTGCGTCGGCTGGGTGCTGACGCCAAGGCCGAAGAAGTGCTGCGTGGCGCAATCAAGCGCGGCTATGACAGCCATCTGATCCGGCTTTACGGTTTGTTGCGTGGCAGTGACCCGGGCCGTCAGCTGAAATTTGCCGAAGGCTGGCTCAAAGACCATCCGGGGGATGCCAGCCTGTTGTTGACACTGGGTCGCCTGTGTCTGCAAAACAGTCTGTGGGGCAAAGCACGCGACTATCTGGAAAGCAGCCTGCAAGTGCAGCGTAATCCCGAAGCCTGTGCCGAGCTGGCGCGCTTGCTGGCCCAACTGGGCGACACCGAGCGCAGCAACCAGTTGTTCCAGGAAGGTCTGGGGCTTCTGGACAGCCGCTTGCTGGCATCACCGCTGCCGGTGCCTGCGCGAGTGTAGGAATGAAGGTCAAGGTTGGCCGGACCTTTCTGAGGGCCAACCTTTCTTTATCGCGTAAAACCCGGGCGCTAAAGCCCTACGTAGCAAATTCCTACCGCCAACTGCTTGAAGTCATCCAGGTTCTGACGGCATATCCCCAGGCTGTTGCGGAATTGTCTGCTCTGGCGCGTATTGAAAGGAGTCAGGCCTTTACTCTACCGTAAGGGTCTATCTCCTGCGGTACGGATGACAATGTCTTTGGCCCCTTCACGCTCTCTGTTTCTCCTGGCGTTCTTGGCTGGTGCGCTGACGTTGGGTGCGTCTTTTTATCTTGAGTTCGGCGCGCTCTTGCGTCCTTGCTTCCTGTGTCAGGTGCAGCGCATCTTTTTGGCCGCCTTCACTCTGATTAACCTGGCTGCGGCGATTCATAACCCAAAACGTTCAGGGGTCTACCTATACGGGTTGGCCAGCATGGGCTGCGCAATGCTCGGGGCCATCACTGCGGTACGCCAGGTGTTGCTACAAAATGCCGCGCCGGAGCAGGCCAATGATTGCTGGCCCAGCCTTCACTACATGATTGAAAACCTGTCGTTATGGCAAGCACTGCAACTGACTGTAAAAGGCACCGTGGACTGCGTAGAGCTCAACTGGACACTGTTTGACCTGAGCCTGCCCGAATGGAGCCTGTTGTTCTTTTTGGCGATGCTGGTGCTCGGCATCATGCAGTTTTCACGATTGTTGCCGGGACGTCGCTTGCACCCTGCGAGGTATTGAAAATTCGCCGTAATGTGTAGGACGGGATTAAACACTTGTATGAACTTTCTCTCCTGCGTACCTTGAAGCCATAGTCATGCGGGCATAATCTGGCCCGCACGCGTTATAGAAACCGTTTGTGACATGCGGCCTTGTCCGGCTGCCGCCTCAATGTTTGAGGTGTTGCGCGGGCACAGGCGGCAGCGCCCCTATAGGGAAGAGAGATCACCATGCTGGAAAGTTGTCAGAATGCTCAGGAACGCTGGGGTGGAGTGCACAAGCTGATCGACAGCTGGTTGAAGGCACGTCACGAACTGGTTCGAGCCTTTGATGCTCTTGGCGCCAAGCCCGAGGCACTGGCTGAGAATCGCAAACCGTTGCAAGAGTTCTGCGGCGTGCTGATGGATTACGTATCTACGGGCCACTTTGGTGTCTACGATCAACTGACCAAGGAGGCTAAAGCCTTTGGCGATGATCGAGGGTTGGAGCTGGCTGATACTATCTATCCGCGCTTGGAGGCTATCACTGAGAAGCTCGTTGCCTTTAACGACCTGTGTGATGCCGGCAAGTGTGTCATTGAGAAATTCAAAGAGCTGGGTGGGTTGCTGCATGAGCGCTTCGAGTTGGAAGACTGCCTGATCGAAGTGCTGCACAACGCTCACAAAGAAGAGTCGGCCGCCCAGGCTTGACCCTCAGAGTGAGATAAAAAAACGGTGCGCATGGCGCACCGTTTTTTATTGGGTCAGTGGCGAGTGCCGAGCAATTCGATCTCGAACACCAGTGGTGTATACGGCGGGATCAACTCACCCGCACCGTCGGCGCCATAGGCCTGGGCGGAGGGGATTACCAAGCGCCATTTCGCGCCTACCGGCATCTGCTGCAGCGCGCTGCTCCAACCACTGATCACACTGTCCAGGCGAAACCATTGGGGCTGAGTGCTCTTGTCGAAGACTGTCCCATCGGGCAGCCGTCCTACGTAATTTACGTGCACCTCATCACTGGCCAGCGGTTTGCTGCCGTTGCCGGGTGCCAGCTCCGTTAGCAGGATGCCATCTGCCAGTTCACGCACGCCGCTGACGGATTTTTCCTTGGCTAAAAACTGCTGTTCGGCAGCGAGGGCTCTTTCGCTTTGTGGAACCTCGGCGTCGGCAGCGTTTTGTGCTTCGTGTTGCGCAAGGATCTGTTCGATGCGTGCATCGTCCAGCGCCAATGGCTTGCCCTGATAGGCTTGCTTGAGGCCATCGAGCAGGGCTTGGATCTGCAGGTCGGGAACCTGCTGGCGCAAGCGCTCGCCGAGGCTTGCGCCCAAACTGTAGGCAAGGTCGTGTGGGTCTGGGGCGGTGGTTTTGGACGGCGATTGCTCGCCTGCATTGGCCACGCCAATCGCCAAGCCAAGCACTAAAAAAAGATAACGCGACATGCTGTTTCTCCCGCCGAAAGTGCGACGGATTATGCCAGTGTGAGTGGGCAAAAAGTGCCGCAGTTTTTTGTTATATCGATAAGAATTTACTCACGGTGCAACGCAAGGCAATCGATACTGTCAACATGCCCTAGCGGCGGTAAGAGCAGAGGGCTAGTATGAGCCGCACCCACGTCAGCCAGGAGGTAAACCATGTCGGCCAAACAGAAGCCTGTTAATACCCCGTTGCATTTACTCCAACAACTTTCGGGCAGCTTGCTCGAACATCTGGAAAGCGCATGTTCCCAAGCGTTGGCCGATGCAGAAAAACTGCTCGCCAAACTGGAAAAACAACGCGGTAAAGCGCAAGAAAAGCTGCACAAATCCCGCACCAAACTGCAAGACGCCGCGACTGCCGGCAAAGCCAAGGCACAAGCCAAAGCCAAAGACGCGGTCAAAGAACTTGAGGACCTGCTGGACGCTCTCAAGGATCGCCAAGCTGAAACCCGCACTTACATTTCCCAACTCAAAAAAGATGCTCAGGAAAGCCTGAAACTGGCTCAGGGCGTTGGTCGAGTGAAAGAAGCTGTGGCTAAAGTATTGGGCGCCCGCACACCGGCAAAAGCTGCCGCGTCGAAAGCTCCAGCCAAGGCTGCGGCCAAGCCAGCTGCAAAAACTGCTGCTGCAAAACCAGCGGCCAAGCCAGTTGCTAAAACCGCTGCTGCAAAACCAGCGGCCAAGCCAGCTGCTAAAACCGCTGCTGCAAAACCAGCGGCCAAGCCAGCTGCTAAAACCGCTGCTGCAAAACCAGCGGCCAAGCCAGCTGCTAAAACCGCTGCTGCAAAACCAGCGGCCAAGCCAGCTGCTAAAACCGCTGCTGCAAAACCAGCGGCCAAGCCAGCAGCTAAAACCGCTGCTGCAAAGCCAGCGGCCAAGCCAGCAGCTAAAACCGCTGCTGCAAAGCCAGCGGCCAAGCCAGCAGCTAAAACCGCTGCTGCAAAGCCAGCGGCCAAGCCAGCAGCTAAAACCGCTGCTGCAAAGCCAGCGGCCAAGCCAGCAGCTAAAACCGCTGCTGCAAAACCAGCGGCCAAGCCAGCTGCTAAAACTGCTGCTGCGAAACCAGCCGCCAAGCCAGCTGCTAAAACTGCTGCTGCGAAACCAGCCGCCAAGCCAGTGGCTAAACCCGCTGCTGCAAAACCAGCCGCTAAGCCAGCTGCCAAACCTGCTGCCGCGAAACCGGCCGTTAAGCCAGCTGCCAAACCTGCTGCCGCTAAGCCAGCTGCAAAGCCAGCCGTTGCCAAGCCTGCTCCGGCCAAGCCAGCAACTCCGGCAGCCGCGCCTGCTACCCCGGCAGCGTCCAGCGCTCCAACCGCATCGGCCAGCAGCACCCCTGCACCGGTAGCGCCAAGCACCACCCCAACCAGCGCTTCCTAAGTGCGGGTGGCCACGACGCGCAGCTGCTGCAGCGCGTCGTGGTCAAGGTTGGCGGCTTCGGTCGCCAAGCCTTCCAGCCATTTCGGTTGACTCACTTCCCCAGTCGGCCATGCCTGCGCCAACGCTTCCAGGCGCGCTAACAATTCCCGTTCGGCCTCCAGCTCCAGAGCTTTGACTCGCTCGCGTAACGCCGCAAGCGGCAAATCCTGTTGCGCCAGGGATCGCCATTGCATGCGCATCTGTCGTAACGGTTTGACCACCGTTTTTTGCCAAGGGCGTGCTAGCTGCTGCAGTGCCTGAATACGCGCGGGCTCAAGTGCAACGCCACGCTGCTCCAGCCAGGCGCCACACAGCAACAGGCACACATCCGCGCCTTGTTCCTGCAAGCGCAGGCACGCGGCTTCGCACCCTGGGCGGGCGTAAATCGATAGGGCAAAGCTCCACAGGTCAGCGCACATATTCACACCCAAGCCAGCGGCCAACGAAGCTGGTAGACTCCGCCGCCATTATGATCCGACTTCAAAGCCTAACATTACAGCGTGGCCCGCAACGTCTTCTTGAAGACGCCGAGCTGACCCTGCACGCCGGTCACAAAGCCGGCTTGATCGGTGCCAACGGCGCCGGCAAATCCACGTTGTTCGCCCTGTTGCTGGGTGAGCTGACCCCGGATTCCGGGGACTGCTTGCTGCCGGCCGACTGGCGCATCGCCCATATGCGCCAGGAGATCGACACCCTCGACCGCATTGCGATCGACTACGTGCTCGATGGCGACCTGCGCCTGCGCCAGGTGCAACACGACCTGGCCGAGGCCGAGAAAGCCCAGGACGGCGCCGCTCAGGCCCGCCTGCACTCGGAGCTGGACAGTGCCGACGGTTACACCGCCGACGCCCGCGCCCGCAAGATGCTGGCCGGTCTTGGGTTTACCAACGAACAGATGGATCGCCCGGTCGCCGACTTCTCCGGTGGCTGGCGCATGCGCCTGAACCTGGCCCAGGCGCTGATGTGCCCCTCGGACTTGTTGCTGCTCGACGAACCGACCAACCACTTGGACCTCGATGCGATCCTGTGGCTGGAAGACTTCCTCAAGAACTATCAGGGCACGTTGTTGCTGATTTCCCACGACCGGGACTTCCTCGACGCCGTGGTCGATAACATTGCCCACGTCGAACAGAAGAAAATCACGCTGTACCGAGGCGGCTACACCGCGTTCGAACGCGCGCGCGCCGAGCGTCTGGCCCAGCAGCAACAGGCCTTCGAAAAGCAGCAGGCGCAACGTGCGCACATGGAAAGCTACATCGCCCGGTTCAAGGCCCAGGCCACCAAGGCCCGCCAGGCCCAGAGCCGGATCAAGGCGCTGGAGCGCATGGAAGAGCTGTCGGCGGCCCATGTCGATTCGCCGTTCGACTTTGTATTCCGTGAGTCGGTGAAAATCTCCAGCCCCTTGCTGGATCTTTCGGATGCACGCCTGGGTTATGGCGATAAAACCATCCTGGAGAAGGTCAAGCTGCAGCTCACGCCGGGTGCGCGCATCGGTTTGCTTGGCCCTAACGGTGCGGGCAAATCGACGCTGATCAAGAACCTGTCCGGCGAGCTTGAGCCTTTGGCCGGCCGCCTGACCCGTGGCGAGAACACGGTGGTGGGCTACTTCGCCCAGCATCAGCTGGATTCCCTGGATTCCAAGGCGAGCCCGTTACTGCACTTGCAGCGTCTGGCGCCGACCGAACGCGAGCAAACGTTGCGCGACTTCCTCGGCGGTTTCGACTTCCGTGGCGCACGCATCGATGAGCCGGTGCTGAATTTCTCGGGCGGCGAAAAAGCCCGTCTGGCCCTGGCGTTGATTGCCTGGGACAGGCCGAACCTGCTGCTGCTCGACGAACCGACCAACCACCTGGACCTGGAGATGCGCCTGGCGTTGACCATGGCCTTGCAGGAGTTCAGCGGTGCGGTGCTGGTGGTGTCTCACGATCGCCACTTGCTCAAGAGCACCACCGACAACTTCTTGCTGGTGGCTGATGGCAAGGTCGAAGAGTTCGACGGCGACCTGGACGACTATGCGCGCTGGCTGACCGATTACCGCCTGCGCAACGCGCCGGTGAGTAATACGCCGGTGAACCCCGACAAGACCGACAAGAAGGCCCAGCGCCAGGCCGCCGCTGCCCTGCGCCAGCAGTTGGCGCCGCACAAGCGCGAAGCTGACAAGCTGGAAGCCGAACTGGGCAAGGTGCATGAGCGCCTGGCCAAAATCGAAACCAGCCTGGGCGACAGCGCCGTCTACGAGGCGGCGCGCAAGGACGAGCTGCGCGACCTGCTGGCCGAACAGGCCAAGCTCAAGGTGCGCGAAGGGCAGTTGGAGGAGACCTGGATGGAAGCCCTCGAAGTGCTCGAAACCTTGCAAGCGGAGCTGGAGGCGCTGTCCTGATGGAAGCGTTGCAGTTGCCGCTGCCGGCACAATGGATCGCGCCGATCTGGGTCGGCGTGCAGATACTGCTGATCCTGCTGGCGGGTTATTTCGCCCAGCGCTTCGTGGCCAAGGGCTTGAATCGACTGGGTGAACGCTACCCGTTGCCACCGCAGTTGCTGATGCCACTGCGTGGCGGCCTGCGCTGGCTGATCATGGGCAGTGCGCTGATTTTTGTGCTGGAGCGCCTGGGCGTTTCCGCCACCGTGTTGTGGACGGCGTTGTCGGGGTTTGTCGCAGTCGCGGCCGTGGCGTTTTTTGCCATGTGGTCGGTACTGTCCAACCTGCTGTGTGCGATTTTGATCTTCACTGTTGGGCCGTTTCGCCTCGGTGATATCGTCGAACTGGTGGATACCGTCGACAAGCCGGGCGTAAAAGGCCGGGTGGTGGCGATTAACTTGCTCTACACCACATTGATCGAAGTGGAGGAGGCTGGCACTGACAGTGCGATGGTACAGGTGCCAAACAGTCTGTTCTTCCAGCGCTCGGTGCGACGTTGGCCAGGTACCCATATGTTTCCGGGTGACCGTTGACACTCAATGCGGGTAAAAATCTGTAGCCAGCCTTCACTCGGCGGAGTTAGCTTTAGGCATAACCGCTAATTCTTCTCTGAGGTGTGTAATGGCACTCGACACATGGCTGGCCTTTTTCCTGGCCAGTTGGATCATCTCTCTTTCCCCCGGCGCTGGTGCCATCGCTTCGATGTCCAGCGGCCTGCAATACGGTTTCCTGCGCGGCTACTGGAACGCCATTGGCCTGCAACTGGGCCTGGCGATGCAGATCGCCGTGGTGGCGGGCGGCCTTGGTGCCATTCTTGCGGCCTCTTCGACCGCGTTTTATGCGATCAAGTGGTTTGGTGTGGCGTATCTGGTGTACCTGGCCATCAAACAGTGGCGCGCCTTGCCGATGGACATGAGCGAGGATGCGACGATACGCCCGATCGGCAAGCCAATGGCGATGATGTTCCGTGGCTTCCTGGTCAACGCCAGCAACCCCAAGGCCCTGGTGTTCATGCTGGCGGTTCTGCCGCAGTTCGTGAACCCGCAGGCGCCGCTGTTGGTCCAGTACCTGATCCTGGGCGCAACCATGATCAGCGTCGATATGATCGTAATGGCGGGTTACACGGGGCTTGCGTCGAAAGTCTTGCGGCTGCTGCGCACGCCCAAGCAGCAAAAACGCATGAACCGCACGTTTGCAGGCTTGTTTGTGGGAGCTGCGGGGTTTCTCGCCAGTTTGCATCGCGCAACGGCTTGATTGACGAAAACCGGCTAAAAATGTGGGAGCTGGCTTGTCGAGTCGTCGCACCGCTGCGATAGCATCACCGAGGTGTAACTGACGTACCGCAGTGTCTGCATCGCAGGCAAGCCAGCTCCCACATTTGTTATGTGTTGGCTTTGAGATGACGGCTCAACGAAGAATCTTCGGCGCTTCGTCCCTTGGCAGGTTATTGCGCAATGCAGGCTTGCCCGGGTCTGCGTAGCCACCTCCCAGCTGTTCCGCCAGTTGGCGCGCCACATCCTCACCCAAGGCTTTCGACACTTCCCGCACCACACGCGGCCGGTTCAGGCTCACACGTACGTCACGGTTGTTCACCAGCTTGGTGTCCTGGCCTTCACCCATGGCGGTAAATGCCGAGGTGATCTCGAAGGTGCGGGTATTGATCAGGCTGAAATCGGCCACCAACGTCAGGCCCAGCACTGCTGAGTAGCTGTTGGTGTGGTCCAGTGCGTTGATGTCCTGGGTGAAGTCGATGTCTGACAGCGTACCGAACAGCACATAGTCCGCGCCCTTGAAGTTACCGGCCTTGATGCGTTTGATCACATCATAGACGTCACCCTTGGCGTTGGCGGTGTAAGGCGTGCCCTGCACCAGCTGAAACTGGTGCGACTTGAGGATCTCGCCCTTGATATCGCCGCTGAATTTACGCAATTCAGTCTGTTCGATGTAGCTGGTGCGGCTCTCGTACTCGCTGTAGGCCGAGGCACCGCTGGCGTTGTACGCGCTGGCCTGGAAGTTGTTGCTGGCCGACACCGCGTGGATGTACTCCTCGACGCGCGCCTCATAGGCCAGGTCGGTGACCGCGATCTTCGGGGCGGCCGAGGCGCCAAAGGCGCACAGCAGGCTGATCATGCCGATCCATGCACGCATTGCTTAGCGCTCCGTGGTCTTGCGGATTTCTTTCTCGTCCATCCATTCGGCCAGGCCGCTTTCAACGTCGATCAGTTGCAGGCTGAACTTGTAGAACACGTCCTTGTAGTCCGAGCTGCGCTTGACGATGGAGCTGATGGAACCTTCCAGGCGGTACTTGGCGGCGACCATGTTGCCGGTCTTGCTCACCGTGGATTTCTTGTACAGGCCGCTCTGGTTTTGCAGCTTGAGCTGGTCGACCTGGCTTTGCATGTCGGTGTTATCGCTGGCGAAACGCGCGGTGCCGGTTTTCATCAGCTGGGTCTTGATCGACGTGGTGATCTCGCGGGTATCGATGTACTCGCTGGTCTTGTTCTTCACGTCATAGACCTGTACCACCGGGCGGCCTTGCAGGATGCCGGACTGGGCCAGGGAGCGGGTCATGCTCTCGGCAATCATCTGCAGGTCGGTGGAGCCGAACTCGTTGGTCACCAGCTCCACGGCCTTGGAGTCGCCGTAGCTGATGTTCTTGCCGCCGAGTACCGGCGAGGTGTTGGAGCAACCGCTGGCCAGAAGGGCAACGAGGGCGAGAATCGAGAAGCGTGCAAACATGGGGAAATCTCTCTGAATACGGTTAGCGCAGCGGCTCAAGGGGTTTTCACTTCGAGACGGAAGTCAGCGGCCTGGGGCAGGTTGGCGATTGCCGGCAGGAACGTTGCCTGGTTGGCGTACAGGTTCAGCACTTTCCAGGTTTCTTCATCACCCACCGGGAAACCATCGGCACCCAGCCAGGCGAAGCGGTAATACATCATCTGGTTGCTGCTGGTGATGTTGCTCAACTGCACCTTGGCGGTCAGGAAGCCATTTTCGCGGGCCACGCGAATGGCGCCGACGGCGATGCCCTTGAACTTGCCCATCACCACGATTTTGCTGGCGGCGCTGCCGGGTTCCGGTGGCGGCGCAGTGGCGCAGCCGACGAGCAGGACCAGCGCCAGGGCGCCGAGGATGAAATGACGCATAACGTGCTCCTTAAGGTTGTTTGAGGGCGATAGCCTGGGCGGAACTGCTCGGCACCACATGGGCTGCAAGGCCACCGGCGAACACCTGGTTGCCGACCACGCGCAGGGTGATGACCTGATAGCGCTGGTCGGCCTTGACCGTCACCCGCGTGCCGCCCAGTGCGTTGGGCAAGCTGACTTGGTGCTCGCCGTGCTTGAGGCGCAGGCGTGTCACTTGGGTCATGTCCGGCAGGGTGCGCCAGGTGCGGGTGTCGGCGCCTTCGGTCACGGCCGAGGCGATGCCCAGCACCAGCCCCGCCATGGGGTTGGTCTTGTTCAGGTTGTTTTGTGTCACGCCACGGCTGACCGCACGCACAGTGGTGCGCAGGATGATCCCCGGCATGTCGTCACGCAGGGCGCGGCGGGACATGGCGGTGGTGCTGTTGAGCGCGGTGAGGTTCTGCTGTTTTCCGTCGACGCCGATCTGGCCGAAGGCCTGGGTGGAAGTGTCGGCCTTGATCACCGGGAACGACAGCGGGGTGATCACCAAGTGGCCGTCAATCGGAATCGGCAGCGGCAGGCGGATCGAGTCACGCGCCGGTGCCAGGCCACTCTGCACCACGATGAGTACATCGGTCTCGTCGGCGCCGACCTTGGACTTGTCCAGGTCCAACAACGCCTGTTCCAGCAGCGGTGTGTTGGGGCGCAACTCGGCAGCCTTGCGATAGCCCGGTGCAGCCAGGTCTTTTTCACCCAGGGCTTCGTAGACAAAGCCTGCCAGGTAATGGCTGAACGCACTCTGGTAACTGTTCTTCAGGCCGACCACTTCCGGCGCGTCCAGCGCTTCCACCGGGTAGCCGCGCAGGTCTTTGATCTGGGTAGTGACGCCCTGGCGCTCGGCTTCGTTTTCGCGCTTTAAGTATTCCTTGTCCCGCAGGTCGGCGATTACGGCTTCGCGCTCGTGGGTCTTCTTGATCTCGGTGCGGGCGCCGTCGAAATCATTCAGGGCCAGCAGGTTCAGGGCCATCTGGGTGGTCAGCATGACTTTTTCGTAGTCATAACCTTCGTAGCGACGCACCTTGTCGTTGACCAGGAAGCTGCCGAACTGGGCGAGGTACTTTTCGCTGTCGAACTTGACCGATTCTTCCCACTTGAACACTTGCAGGTCGGCGCTGCGCCAGGCGGTCTGGCTGCCGGTGAGGTCGCCTTTGGCGCGCAACAACTCGCCCTTTTCAAAGAAGTAGAGCAGGTCCTTGTCTTCGCCGGTGTTGTTTTTTTCCAGCAGGGTCAGGGCGCCGTCGACGTTACCGGTGGCCAACTGCTGGTTGGTGGCTTGCAGCTCGGTGTCGTAGCTGCGAAACATTGAACAACCGGAGAGCAAGGTAACCGCCGCCAGTGTGAGCGGGGTTAAGGCGCGAAATGCCATGCAAACTTCTTCCCTGAGAGTGATCGGCTGATGTGCAAATTCCTCATAAAAACGAGGAAATAAATTCCCTTTTGCAATAACAGGGCGCGGCATTATAGGCGTCATTGCTGGCAAAACAATGGCTTTTTGCCGCTGCAAGTCGCGCTGAGATGCCATTGCTTGTCTCTTGATTGCACGGGGCTCACAGGCGCCAAATCACGAACGCCTTGAGTCAAACGCTTTAAAATTCAACAATGTGTTACTTCGTATTTCCCTTTGAGATTCATTCATGATTGCCCCCATCCGTTTTCTCGCCTGGTTGCTGCTGCCAGCCTTGATGTCGTGCAGCTTCAACCTGCTGGCCGCGACTGCCGAGGGCGCCCCACAAGCCCTGCATTTGTTGGACTACATTGGCGCTGACTACCCTCCGACGGTGGAGGCGGGCAAGGTTATCGATGAATCCGAATATCGCGAACAAGTAGAGTTTCTCGGGGTGTTGCAGGGCCTGGTGGCCGAGCTGCCGCAAAGGCCGGAGCGCGCCGAGTTGGTCAAGGGTGTCGACGAATTGTCAGCGGCTGTATCCGCTCACCAGGACGGCGCGACCGTCGCCCGCCAAGCCCGTCAGTTGGGCGCCAAGTTGGCGGTGGCCTATGAAGTCAGCCAGGCGCCGGCTATCACGCCAGACCCTGCGCGGGGTGCGCCGCTGTACGCCCAGCACTGCTCGGTGTGCCACGGTACTGCCGGTGCGGGTGATGGCCCGGCGTCCACGGGCATGACGCCGCCGCCAGCGAACCTGCGCGATGCGGTACGTCTGGACCGCCTCAGTCTCTACGCGATTTACAACACGTTGGGCCTGGGTGTTGAAGGCACCGACATGCCGTCCTTTGCCGACCAGTTGGATGATCGTCAGCGCTGGGACCTGGCCACCTATATCGCCAGTTTCACCGCTGACCCCGCTGCGGCAAAAACCGAACAGCCGTTCAACCTCGCCGACCTGGCGCGCCAGACGCCCAATGAGGTATTGGCCGCAAATGGCCCGGCCGCTGCCGCGACGTTCCGCGCCCAGCGTGCGCAGCCGCCGCAGGTCAAGCGTGGCCCGGCGCAGTTGCTCGACTACACCGCGACCACGTTGGACAAGAGCCTCGCCGCGTTCCGCAACGGCGATCACGAACAGGCCTATGACCTTTCGGTCGCAGCGTACCTGGAAGGCTTTGAGCTGGTAGAAAGCTCCCTGGATAACGTCGACGCCAACGTGCGTAAAGACACCGAGAAAGCCTTGATGGCCTACCGGCAGTCGTTGCAGGACGGCCTGCCGGTCGAGCAGGTACAACAGCGCCTGGACGTGGCCAAGGGCAAACTCACCGAATCCGCCGGATTGTTGGGCAGTGATGGCCTGAGCTGGTCGCTGAGCTACATCTCTGGTTTGCTGATTCTGCTGCGCGAAGGCCTTGAGGCGATCCTGGTACTGGCGGCGATCCTGGCGTTCCTGCGTAACACCGGCCAGCAATCGGCGGTGCGCAGTGTCAACGTCGGTTGGGGCTTGGCGTTGCTGGCCGGCTTGGCGACCTGGGCGTTGGCGGCGTATGTGATTGACGTGAGCGGCGCCCAGCGCGAATTGCTCGAAGGCTGCACGGCGTTGTTCGCCAGTGTGATGGTGTTGTGGCTGGGCGTGTGGATGCATGACCGACGCCACGCGGCGGCCTGGCAGGATTACATCAAGAGCAGCCTGGTCGGTGGCGGTGGCCGTTTCGGTTTCGCGATGCTGGCGTTTTTCTCGGTATACCGCGAGCTGTTCGAGGTGATCCTGTTCTACGAAACCCTGTGGCTGCAGGCGGGTCCTGCCGGACACAACGCGGTACTGGCGGGCGGCGCCACGGCGCTGGTGCTGCTGGTAGGGTTGGCGTGGGTGATCCTGCGCGGCTCGGCGAAACTGCCGCTGGCGTTGTTCTTCGGTATCAACGCGGCGCTGCTGTGCGCGCTGTCGGTGGTGTTCGCCGGGCACGGCGTCAAGGCCTTGCAGGAAGCGGGCATCTTCGGCACACGGCCGGTGGCGTTCTTTGATTTCGACTGGCTGGGCATTCATGCCGATGCGTACTCGTTGAGTGCGCAGGCTGTGGCGATCCTGGCGATTGTGGTGCTGTACGGCCGCAGTCGCCTGGCCGAGAAGCGTCGAGTGGTGGCATAAGCATGCGGGTGTGGATCGATGCAGACGCCTGCCCGCGAGCAGCCAAGGACCAAGTGGTGAAGTTCGCGCTCAAGCGCCAGTTCGAAGTGGTGCTGGTGGCGGGTCAGAGCCAGATCAAGCCGAGCTTTGCCTGTGTGAAGCTGATCGTGGTGCCCAGCGGCCCGGACGCGGCGGATGACTATCTGGTGGAGCACGCCGTGCCCGGTGAGTTGGTGATCTGCAGCGACGTGCCGTTGGCCGACCGCCTGGTGAAGAAGGGCGTCACAGCCCTCGACCCCCGCGGCAAGGAGTTCAGCCCGGCGAATATGAGTGAGCGACTGGCGGTGCGCAACCTGTTCACCGACCTGCGTGAGCAGGGCCAGATGGGCGGCGGCCCACCGCCCCATGGTGAAAAGGACAAGCAGGCGTTTGCCAATGCGCTGGACCGTATCCTCACCCGATTAATGCGCCAGGCCTGACCTTGCAGTGAGTGGGTTTGTTGTAGCAGCTGGTCTTGGTGTGCCGGGCAGGCTTGTTGTGGCAGGCAGGCCTGTTGTGGCGAGCAGGCTTGCCCTGCGTTGGGCTGCGCAGCAGCCCTAAACCTCACAACCTCGCACAACCTGACACACCGCGCTGCCTGAATTGGGGCGGCCTCGCCACCCAGCGCAGGGCAAGCCTGCTCGCCACAACAGGCCAGCTCGCCACAGCCACTCACTCATCGCGGGTTAATCATTCTCGTGGGTCAGTTCCAGCACGCGATCCACCAACTTGTTGATGCCTGACGCCACCTCGCTGATGCGCTTGCCGAGCATGTAGGCCGGCGTAGTCACCAGCTTGCGGGCCTTGTCCTCGACGATATCCTCGACAGCGCACTCCTGATGAGTGGCGCCCATCTTGTCCAGGGCCGCCGCCGTGTCGGGGCAGTTGCCGATGGTGCAGGTCACGCCGGGGCCGTAGATTTTTGCGGCCAGGGCTGGCGAGATGCAGATCAGTCCCACAGGCTTGCCGGCTTCGGCAAAGGCTTCGGCCAGCTCCAGCACTTGCGGGTTGACGCTGCAACCGGCGCCCTCCACGGCAAAGTTCGAGAGATTCTTCGCTGCGCCAAACCCGCCAGGCACGATCAGTGCGTCGAACTCGTCGGCGTTGGCTTCACGAATGTCTTTCACCTCACCTCGAGCGATGCGCGCCGACTCCACCAGCACATTGCGCGACTCGGGCATCTCTTCACCGGTAAGGTGGTTGATCACGTGCAGCTGCGCAATGTCTGGCGCAAAACATTGGACCTGAGCGCCGCGCTGATCCAGGCGCAGCAGCGTGATCACACTTTCATGAATCTCTGCGCCGTCGTACACGCCGCAGCCGGAAAGGATCACTGCAATCTTTTTGCTCATGGGCATCTCTCCTGTTTTTGTGGCGTTAAATGTCTACTAATTTGTCACCTGTTGCCAATGGGATCTCCTGCGGCTACACCTAATCTTGATGTAACAAAAATACATCGGACTAGCCCATGGACTTCGTGCCTTACGCGGTACCGTTTTTTATTGCCTTGATCGTGGTCGAGCTGCTGGCCGATCGCTGGCGCGGTGAACGCAATTATCGGGTGGCGGACGCTATCAACAGCCTCAGCACCGGTGTGCTGTCCACCACCACCGGGTTGTTGACCAAAGGCGTGGGCCTGCTGACCTACGCGTTTGCCCTCAAGCACCTGGCGCTTATTGAGCTGCCTGCCCAAAGCGTGTGGACCTGGGTGTTCGCCTTTGTGTTTTACGACTTCTGTTACTACTGGCTGCACCGCTGCGGCCATGAGCGCAACATCCTCTGGGCTGCGCACTCGGTGCATCACCAGAGCGAGGACTACAACCTCACCACCGCGTTGCGCCAGACCAGTACCGGCTTCCTGCTGAGCTGGATCTTCTACTTGCCCCTGGCCGTCGTGGGCGTGCCGTTGGTGGTGTTTATCAGCGTGGCCTCGCTCAATCTCCTGTATCAATTCTGGGTACACACCCGTCACGTGCCCAAGCTCGGCTGGTTCGAGTGGTTTTTCGTCACGCCGTCCAATCATCGTGCCCACCATGCACAAAACGCTCTCTACATGGATCGCAACTACGGCGGGGTGTTCATTATTTGGGACCGCCTGTTCGGCAGCTTCCAGGAAGAAGACGATAACGAGCCGGTGATCTTCGGCGTAACCACGCCGTTGGCCAGTTGGAACCCGCTATGGGCCAACCTGCAGTTTTATGCACAGTTGTGGAGTGATGCGCGGCGCACTGAGAGCTGGTGGGACAAGCTGCGTATCTGGTTCATGCGCACCGGCTGGCGCCCGGCGGACGTGAAAGCCAAGTACCCGATGGCCAAGCCCGACTTGAGCCAGTTCCGCAAATTCGAGGTGCCGCTGGACGCGCGCCAGCAGGTATATATCGCCCTGCAATTTGCAGCGTATGTAGGGTTTGGCAGTTACCTGATGAATTTCGGCGAGGGGCTGCCCACGGCGGCGCTGGTGCTGGGCTGGAGTGCGATGGCGCTGGGGCTGTTCACCTTGGGCGTGGCCCTGGAGAATCGGCCGTGGGCGCTGAAAGCCGAGCTGGTGCGCCTGGGACTGAATGTGCCGTTGGTGTGGCTGGCGCCGCTGGTCGGCTTGTGGCCGGCCAGCAGCCTGGGCTGGCTGGGCCTGGTGAGTTACAGCTTGCTCAGTGCGATCGGCCTCTACTGTTGCAGAAGCCGGCTTACTCGACTGGCGTCTTAGGCGGTTGCTCCGGGGCCGGCTCGGCAGCCAGCCGGGCCTTGGCCTCCGCACAGGCTTCGCGGGCGATACGCGCGTTCTTGAAGCGCCGGCGCAGCCACAGGCCAAAGCCCAGCAATAGCAACGCGCCCAGCACCCACAGCTCGTATTTCTTGACGCTGCCGAGCATGCCTTCCAGCACCGCGCCGAAGTGGTAGGCCGCCGCGCCCAAGGCCGCGGCCCAGATGGCGGCGCCGATGCCGTTGAGAATCAAGTAGCGGGCCGGCGGGTAGCCCGACAGGCCAATAGCCACCGGCATCACGGTGCGCAATCCATAAACGAAGCGGAAGCTCAGCACCCAGATATCCGGGTGCTTGCGGATATGTTCCAGGGCCTTGTCACCCATCAATTGCCAACGCGGCTTGCGCGCCAGCAGCTTGCGCCCGTGTTTGCGCCCCAGGAAATACCACAGCTGGTCGCCGGCATAGCTGCCAAAAAAGGCAACGACCACCACCAGGTTGATATCCATGTAGCCACGGAACGCCAGGAAGCCTGCGAGAACCAAAATGGTTTCGCCTTCAAAGAAGGTGCCCAGGAAGAGCGCAAAGTAGCCGAAGTCATGCAGAAATTGTTGAAGCATGGTCTGGGGAGCTGGCGAAATGAACGCGCAGCCTACGCCTTCGTGAACATTCATGAAAGTATCGAGATGTGTCACGAAGTGAACAATTCCTACATAAACGACGAATGCGACTACAGGTCGCATCGATAAGCACAACTGTCATTCCTTCGTCATAATGGCCGCTTATAACTGCAACGCTCGCCCGTAAACGCGGGCTCAGGAGTCTGTCGTGAGCTTTACCCCTGCCAATCGCCTGTTCCCCGCCACCCGTCTGCGACGCAATCGCCGTGATGATTTTTCTCGCCGCCTTGTACGTGAAAATGTACTGACGCCGAATGATCTGATCCTGCCGGTGTTTGTGCTGGACGGCGAAAATCGTCGGGAGGCTGTGGCGTCGATGCCGGGCGTGGAGCGCTTGACCATTGATTTGCTGCTTGAAGAGGCAGCCGGTTGGGTTGAACTGGGGATTCCGGCATTGGCGCTGTTCCCGGTGACACCGGCCGAGCTCAAGTCCCTCGACGCCGCCGAAGCCTGGAACCCGGAAGGCATCGCCCAGCGCGCCACCCGGGCCTTGCGTGAGTGTTTCCCGGAACTGGGTGTAATCACCGACGTGGCGCTGGACCCGTTCACCACCCACGGCCAGGATGGCATTCTCGACGAAGACGGCTATGTTCAGAACGACATCACCGTTGATGCGCTGGTCAAGCAGGCCTTGTCCCATGCAGCAGCAGGCGCCCAGGTGGTGGCACCGTCGGACATGATGGACGGCCGCATCCAGGCGATCCGCGAAGCCCTGGAACTGGCCGGCCACGTCAATGTGCGCATCATGGCCTACTCGGCCAAGTACGCCAGCGCCTATTACGGCCCGTTCCGCGATGCGGTGGGTTCGGCGTTGAACCTGGGCAAGGCCAACAAGGCCTCGTACCAGATGGACCCGGCCAACAGCCATGAAGCGCTTCACGAAGTGGCGGCCGACCTGGCCGAAGGCGCCGACATGGTGATGGTCAAGCCCGGGATGCCTTACTTGGACATCCTTTATCGGGTCAAAGAGGAATTCAAGGTGCCGACCTTTGTCTATCAGGTCAGCGGTGAATACGCCATGCACATGGCCGCGATCCAGAATGGTTGGTTGAGTGAAGGGGTGATCCTCGAATCCCTGACTGCCTTTAAACGTGCGGGCGCTGATGGCATTCTGACCTACTTCGCCGCCCGCGCTGCCCAATTGCTTAGAGAGCAACAATAGCCCTCACAGGAACACTCGATGAATACCGAAGGACTCTCCGAAGTTGCTGTAAAAGACGCTCACCCGGTGGTTGAACAGATCGCCGAAACCCCACCGGAGCTGGAGCCGGCTGCGCCTGCTGTGGTGGCTGAAGCGCCCGCGCCGGCCCCGGTGGCAGCGGTGACCAACCTGGATGACAGCAGCCTGTACATCCATCGTGAGCTGTCACAACTGCAATTCAACATCCGCGTGCTGGAGCAGGCGCTGGATGAGTCCTATCCACTGCTGGAGCGGCTTAAATTCCTGCTGATCTTCTCCAGCAACCTGGACGAGTTCTTCGAAATCCGCGTTGCCGGCCTCAAAAAGCAAATCACCTTTGCCCGCGAACAAGCCGGTGCCGACGGCCTGCAGCCGCATCAGGCCCTGGCGCGCATCAGCGAGCTGGTGCACGGCCATGTGGACCGCCAATACGCGATCCTCAACGACATCCTGCTGCCGGAACTGGAAAAACATCAGGTCCGCTTCATCCGTCGTCGTCACTGGACCACCAAGATCAAGACCTGGGTGCGTCGCTACTTCCGTGACGAGATTTCACCGATCATCACCCCGATCGGCCTCGACCCGACGCACCCGTTCCCGTTGCTGGTGAACAAGAGCCTCAACTTTATTGTTGAGCTGGAAGGCATCGATGCCTTCGGTCGCGATTCTGGCCTGGCGATCATCCCGGCGCCGCGTCTGTTGCCACGGATCATCAAGGTACCGGAAGAAGTAGGGGGCGCTGGCGATAACTATGTATTCCTCTCGTCGATGATCCACGCGCATGCCGATGACCTGTTCCAGGGTATGAAGGTCAAGGGCTGCTATCAGTTTCGCCTGACCCGTAACGCCGACCTGGCGCTGGACTCCGAAGACGTCGAAGACTTGGCCCGCGCCCTGCGCGGCGAGCTGTTCTCGCGGCGCTATGGCGATGCGGTACGTCTGGAAGTGGCGGATACCTGCCCCAAACACCTGTCGGACTACCTGCTCAAGCAGTTCAACCTGGCCGAGTCCGAGTTGTACCAGGTCAATGGTCCGGTGAACCTGACGCGTCTGTTCAGTATCACCGGCCTGGACAGCCACCCGGAGCTGCAATACACGCCGTTCACGCCGCAGATCCCGAAACTGCTGCAAAACAGCGAGAACATTTTCAGCGTGGTGAGCAAGCAGGACATTCTGCTGTTGCACCCGTTCGAGTCGTTCACGCCAGTGGTCGACCTGCTGCGCCAGGCCGCCAAGGACCCGCATGTGTTGGCTGTGCGCCAAACCCTGTACCGCTCTGGCGCCAACTCGGAAATCGTCGATGCGCTGGTAGACGCTGCGCGTAACGGCAAGGAAGTCACGGCGGTGATCGAGCTGCGTGCGCGGTTTGACGAAGAGTCCAACCTGCAACTGGCCAGCCGCCTGCAAGCGGCCGGTGCGGTGGTGATCTACGGCGTGGTCGGCTTCAAGACCCACGCCAAGATGATGCTGATCCTGCGTCGCGAAGCTGGTGAGATCGTGCGTTATGCCCACTTGGGCACCGGTAACTATCACGCCGGCAACGCCAAGCTCTACACCGACTACAGCCTGCTCACCTCCGACGACGCTTTGTGTGAGGACGTCGGCAAGTTGTTCAGCCAGTTGATCGGCATGGGCAAGACCTTGCGCATGAAGAAGCTGCTGCACGCGCCGTTCACGCTCAAGAAGGGCATGCTCGACATGATTGCCCGCGAAACCCAGTTCGCCCTCGACGGCAAGCCGGCGCACATCATCGCCAAGTTCAACTCGCTGACCGATCCGAAGATCATCCGCGCGCTGTACAAGGCCAGCCAGTCCGGGGTGCGCATCGACCTGGTGGTGCGTGGCATGTGCTGCCTGCGCCCGGGCATTGTGGGTGTGTCACATAACATCCATGTGCGCTCGATCATCGGCCGCTTCCTGGAGCACACACGGGTGTTCTACTTCCTCAACGGCGGCGAGGAGCAGATGTTCCTCTCCAGTGCCGACTGGATGGAGCGCAACCTCGACAAGCGTGTGGAGACCTGCTTCCCGGTCGAAGGCAAGAAGCTGATCATGCGGGTCAAGAAAGAGCTGGAAAGCTACCTCACCGACAACACCCACAGCTGGAGCCTGCAATCGGACGGGCGCTACGTGCGCAACACCCCGACCGGCAACCAGAACCCGCGCAGTGCGCAGGCGACGTTGCTGGAGAAGCTGGGTAGCCCGATTCTTGCGGTGAACTAAAAGCCTGCACAAACCTAATGTGGGAGCGGGCTTGCTGTGGCGAGGGAGCTTGCTCCCGTTGACTGCGCAGCAGTCTCCGGCTTTTTGGGGGCGCTACGCACCCCAGCGCAAGCAAGCTTGCTCGCCACAGCAAGCCCCCTCACACCTGTGTTTTGCAGCGCGCTTTAGCGCAAGTTCAGGCTGAACCCCACCCGCGTCAACCACTCCGCTTCCTGGGCAAAGTCCGCCTGGGTCAGCTGGTTTTCATCCAGCCAGCCTTTGGGGAACACCACGTCGAGGCTGTCGCCATGGGCGCGCAGGGTGACTTGGGGCATTTCCTGGGTGCCACGGATGTGGTGGAACAGGATCGCAAAGCGCAGCAGCACGCACAGGCGGATCAGCTTGATGCCTTCGTCGCCGAACTCGGCAAATTTGTCCTTGGGAATGTTGCGGCGATGGCCACGCACCAGCAGGGCGAGCATCTGTTGGTCTTCGCGGGAGAAACCGGCGAGGTCCGAGTGCTCGATCAGGTAGGCGCCGTGCTTGTGGTAATGGTAGTGGGCGATGTCCAGGCCTACTTCATGCACCTTGGCGGCCCAGCCCAGTAGTTCGCGCCAGACGCCGTCTTCCAGGTCCCAGTCCTCGGCTACCTGGTCAAAGGCGTGCAGGGCTTTGCGTTCCACTCGGGCCGCTTGTTCCAGGTCGACGTGATAACGCTCCATCAACGAGGTGAGGGTGCGCTCACGCACGTCTTCGTGGTGATGGCGGCCCAGCAGGTCATACAGCACGCCTTCGCGCAGGGCGCCGTCGCAATGGTCCATACGTTGCAGTTCGAGGGCGTCGAAAATCGCTTCGAGAATCGCAAGGCCCGCCGGGAAGATGGTACGACGGTCGGGCTTGATGCCGTCGAAGTCGATTTTCTCGGCATCGCCCAGCTTGAACAGTTTGCGCTTGAGCCATGCCAGGCCTTCGGCGTTGACCTCACCGGTGCCATGGCCGCCGGCTTTGAGGGCCAGGCCGATGGCGCGGATGGTGCCGGACGAGCCGATGGCTTCATCCCAGGTCAAGCGGTGCAGCGCATGCTCGATGCTCATGATCTCCAGTCGCGCGGCCGTGTAGGCCTGGGCATAGCGGGCCGGAGTGATCTTGCCGTCCTTGAAATAGCGCTGGGTAAAGCTCACGCAGCCCATTTGCAGGCTCTCGCGCAGCAATGGCTCGAATCTTTGCCCGATGATGAACTCGGTACTGCCGCCGCCGATATCCGCCACCAGGCGCTTGCCGGGCGTGTCGGCCAGGGTGTGGGACACGCCCAGGTAGATAAGGCGCGCCTCTTCCCGGCCGGAGATGACTTCTACCGGGTGCCCGAGGATTTCTTCGGCGCGGCGGATGAATTCGACACGGTTGCGCGCCTCACGCAGGGCGTTGGTGCCGACAATTCGCACGGCGCCCAATGGCATGCCGTTGATCAGTTGGGCAAAACGCTTGAGGCAGTCGAGGCCGCGCTGCATGGATTCTTCATTGAGCTGGCGCTGGTCGTCGATGCCGGCAGCCAGTTGAACTTTCTCGCCGAGCCGCTCAAGGATGCGGATTTCGCCGTTCTGGGCCTTGGCCACGACCATGTGAAAGCTGTTGGAGCCCAGGTCGATGGCGGCGATCAGGGACAAATTCTTGGCTTGGGATTGCGGCATGGTTTGGGGGTCTCGGTCGATAACCCGACCATCGTGCCACGATCGACCGCTGGCGCCAACGCGTTGTGCTTCAGTAATTTCCGTGAGGCTGGCTGTAGGGAATTCTTGTGGGAAATGTAGGTCGGGTTTGTAAGCAATAGTTGAATAGGGCCTTCGAGACTGTAGGAGTAGATAACCACGCTCCATTGTAAGACCTGTTCTGAATTTTCCTACAGTAAATGAGTAAATGGACTCGGCGTTATTTGCTTTTGTACCACCCGATCAGCGAGTTAGAGGGGCAATTTCTTTATATGCCTCCTACAGCGACTGTTGTGTTGTCTGATTCTTTAATCAAGTGCCAAGGCGACAGACTGTCACCCGGCAATTTTGCCTGGTGGTATTTATTTATTGTTATGCATGTCCCGGAAGATAAATGATTGGGCGATGGAGTCGCCAAACACAAATAAAGAACACCTGATAACTTATTTTAGTGACAGGATGAGCATGAAAAAAATTGTTGGTTTGACTCTCGGTATTACCTGCCTGGCTGCGGCTTTAAGTGCCCAGGCAACTACGAACGGTGCGACATTGACCGTCATCGGCACGATCAAGCCTGCAGCGTGCAGCCTTAATCTTACCGGCAACGGCGAAATCAACTACGGCACGATTCGCTCGGGCGAATTGCAGCCGGCGGCGTTCACTCCGCTCACAGAAAAGACCGTTGGTTTGAGCATCCTTTGCAATGCGGCGACCACATTCGGGGTCACCTTTACCGATTTGCAATCGGGCACTAGGGTGCCGGGCATCCTGGGTGCGGGCTATACAGAAGCGCAGAACTTCGGTTTGGGCGCTGTAGGTACCCGGCGAACCGGCGGCTACTCGGTTGCTCTCACCAACCTGCGGGCATCCAGTACAACGCTATACCCCATCATGCGTTCGGGCGCCTCGTGGCAGCACAGTGATGGCAAAGTTGCACACCAGACCCAGTACTCGTGGCGCAGTGCCTCGGCCCTGACGCCCGCCACAATCAGTCAGTTGACCGGCACTATTGCAGTCAAAGCTGTTATCAACAAGACGGCGGACTTGGACTTAAAGAACGACGTCTCCCTTAATGGGCGTGCGACGATTGTACTGAACTACACCTAAGCAACGTAAAACAACCGACCCGGAAGTAACGCGTTCTGGTCGGTTGTTTTTTTGTGGGCGTTTGTCTGCCGGAAATCAACTTTATACGTTGTGGGGAACATTCAATGCGGTGTTGTTCGATACTAAGTCGAGCGTTGTTTTTTAGCCTGTTGTTTATTGCAGTTGCTGCGGCGGACGGTATGCAGCCTGAAACAACGGTGGTACTGCTCTATGAAGAAGAGGGCGAAGCCACAATAAACATCAAGAATACGGATGCAGGCCCGGCGTTGCTTCATTCAGTGGTAGAGAATGTGCCCGAGGACCTGGAGCCGCTGTTGATTGTCACACCGCCCATTACGCGCGTGGAGGCGGGCGAAACGCAATTGGTGCGCTTCATCAGTACCTTGAAGGCGCCGCTCAAGACTCAGCGGCTCAAGCGTGTGTCCTTCGAGGGTATTCCCCAGGCGCGTGCCGAACAGGGGGCCACGATCGGTATCACCATCCGCCAGAACTTGCCGCTGATCCTGCACCCAAAAGGCCTGCCCCGGCATCAAAAACCCTGGGAGTTACTGAAGTGGAAGCGGGTGGGTGAGCGTCTCACCGTGCATAACGACAGTGCCTATGTGGTGCGCATGGCGGCGGATGTGCAGTTGCTTCCACAAGGCATCAAGGCAGCGTTACCGCGGGCTTATATTTTGCCGGGCGAAGCGCTCGCAGTGTCAGCCGCAAGCCCCTTGGGCGGTGTGGCCGAGGTCGAGTTTCAGCCGGCGACTGTCTATGGGTTTGCGGTAGACAGATATCGGGTCGCAATCAATGCTGATGAGAGTTGACCGGCTCATGGCACGCCCTTCGAATCACGTCCCGCCCGCGTCTTTTTTGTTTTGCCCGCCGACGCTGCTCATGGGGTTTGCGACGCTGTGGGGGGCACCCGGTCTTGTTTCTGCGCTGGAGCTTGGCGAAGGTTTCGACGTTGCGGCGCTGACGGCCCACGGTATCGACCCAAAGGTGTCGGATTACTTCCGTGGCGCGGCGCGTTTTCGCGAAGGCGTCCAAGTGGTCGGGTTGCGCGTCAATGGAAACCCGCTTGGGCTGGTGGACGCACGGTTCGATCATGAAGGCCGATTATGTTTCACGCCCGGACTGCTGGATAAAGCCGGCTTGGTAAAGCCGCGCACGCTCATTGCGCAAGGCCTCACCCCGGATCAGGCCTGTCATGACTTTTTCGGGGAGTTCCCGACCACCATGGTGAGGTTGCGTCCCGGCATTGACGAGGTGGCGCTGGTGGTTCCGACCCAGTCATTGCGTGACCCACAGTGGGAAGCCGGGCATTTCTCCAAAGGCGGTTCGGCGGCGATATTCAACTACAACGTACTGGGTTTCGACAGCCGTTCGCGCAGTGGGTCCAGTCGGTTCGTTTCAGCCTATACCGAGGCAGGGTTTAACCTGGATGACTGGATTTTGCGCAGTCGTCAGTTTTATGTGGCCGACAACGGCAAGGTCCGTACCGAGCATCTGAACGCCTATGCCCAGCGGGATCTGGCCGCTTTGCAATCGACTTTCCAGGTGGGCCAGATCTCCAGTAATAATCCGCTGTTTGATGGCGTCCAGTTATCCGGGCTGCAGTTTTTCCCCGATGGCCAATCACGCACGCCTGCGAGCAGCAACCATGCGGTAGTCGAAGGGCTTGCGCAGAGCCAGTCACGCATTGAAGTGCGTCAGTCCGGCGTATTGATCCACAGCACGTTGGTGCCCGAGGGGCCTTTTCGGCTGACGGGCCTGCCATTGCTCAATGGCACCAGTGACCTGCAAGTCAGCGTGATCGATGTGCGTGGCGCAAGGCGCAGTTTCGTAGTGCCGGCCGCTTCGTTCGCGGGGGCTGTGCCAGCGGTGCCTGGTTACTATTTTTCTGCCGGCAAGCTGCGCAAGAACGCGACTGAGGAAGGCCCGACACCGTTGGTCGCCATGGGCGGCGGCACTTGGGGGTTGGGGGGCGATTCGTCTGCGGACTTTGGTTTGTTGAGCACCGATGACTACTGGGCGGCCGGTGGCACCCTGAGCAGCATATTTTTCCAGCGGGTTTCCGTGGGCACGCGGCAAAACCTGTCTCGAGACAGCAAAAACCAAGTGTCCGGGGTGCGTAGCAGCGTGTCCGTGAGCAGCCCGGTAGCCGGCGGCATCGATGTGAGCCTCAGCGCAACTACCCAAACCCGCGGTTATCGCGAGGTTGTTGAAGCCGGCCGGTCATACAGGGCCGATGAGCTGGGTTCGCGTTCCAAAAACCAGTACACGGCAAGCATCAACTGGGCCGATCCCACGTTGGGCGTTTTCTCAACGGGTTTTACCCGCAGTGCTCAATTTGACGGGCGAACGAGCGAACATGTGTCGGCCTCGTGGAATAAGTCATTCAGTCACGCCGAGGTTGCGTTGATCGCGGACTCGCAGGTAGGCGGCACCCGGTCGGGCCGCGACACCCCGTCTGCCGACAGGCGACGGGACAGTGCCCAGGAGAACGACCTGTCGCTGCGGTTGCAGGTCAGCGTTCCCCTGGGCGGTGATCGTCGTGTGACGAGCTACACCAGTCGTCGCGGCGACCGCTTTACCACGGGTACAGCACTCAGGGATCGGGTCAATGAGTATGTGAACTATGAGGTGGGATTCGACCGCGACCTCAGGGTGCGGGAGCAATCGATTCGCGGGCAGGTGGACGTGTTGCCGCGTTATACCCAGGTGGGGCTGGGTGTCAGTCGTGACCCTCGCGGCACCAGCTACACCGGACAGTTGCAGGGCGGCGTAGTGGCTCACGAGGGTGGGTTGACCTTCTCGCCTTATACCGTGCAGGACACGTTCGGCATTGTCTCGGTAGGCGACATAGGCGCTGCAAAAGTCGAGACACCCCAAGGCCCGGTGTGGACCGACTACAGCGGGCAAGCGGTGATCGCAGGTTTGCCGGCCTACACCAACAGCCGAGTCGAAGTGCAGACCCAGTCGCTGCCCAAGCGTGTCGACCTGAAAAACGGCACCCAGGTGCTCGCTGCGGGCCGTGGGTCGTTCAACACCGTGAATTTCGATGTGGTGAAAGTACGTCGTGTGTTGCTCACCGCGAATGATGAGCAGGGCCGGCCCTTGCCTCAGGGAGCCGCCGTGTTCGGCAAAGCCAATCGCTTCCTGACCAGTGTTGCGGGTGAGGGCATGATTTTCCTGAACGACGTCGACGAGGTGCAAAACCTGCGGGTTTCGTTGCCGGACTCTTCCACCTGCCTGTTGCGCTTTAACCTCGAGGCCAAGCCAAACAATGACAAGTTCTATGAAACTACCTCGGCGGTGTGCCATGGCCGCGACGCTTAAAAGCCTGTCTTTGGTGCTGCTGTGCACACTGCTGACAGCGCCTTACGCCTGGTCTGAGAACTGCCGGTTGTCGGTGAGCCAGCCGCGCATTGACTACGGCGCTATTCGCACAGAGGCGCTTGTTGAAAGAGCCGCCGTGACACTTGGCACCCGTTCTTTGCAGTTGAATGTCCTGTGCGCGGAACCTGCGCAAATGACGTTGCGCTTTATCGGCGTCGCAGCGGATGGTCAGGGCTTTCGGTTTGGCCGCCAAGGGCTTTTTCGCCTGAGCCTCAAACATGCCCAGGTGGATGGGCATGCTGTCGGTTGGGTGGCTGTGCATTTGCCCGGCGAGCCTGCCAGCGGGCAGTTGCTGCCCGGCCAGACGTTGATGGCACGAGTCGCAGGAATGCCAATGATAGGTCGGCGATTGACCGCTCAAGTCGATATCGACACCGACCTGCCCGCAGGTGACATGCACGTGCGCGACGAAATGCGCCTGGAGGGGCAGGGCAGTTTCGAACTGCTCAGCTCGGCTGTTCCACCGAGCCAATGAAGTTGGCGAGTTCTGCTGTTCTGGGGTTGGCGAACAGCGTCTTAGGGTCGCCCACTTCATGCACCTTGCCCTGGTGCATGAACACCAGCTTGTCCCCGACTTCCCGGGCAAAGCGCATTTCGTGGGTCACCATGATCAGGGTCATGCCGTCCTTGGCCAATTGGCGCACCACACTGAGCACTTCATTGACCAACTCCGGGTCCAGTGCCGAGGTAATTTCATCGCACAGCAGCACCTTGGGCGACATGGCCAGCGCACGGGCTATGGCGACCCGTTGCTGCTGGCCGCCGGACAGACGATCAGGGAAGGCATCAAACTTTTCCCCCAGCCCCACCCGCTCCAGCATCTGCCGGGCAAGCTGGGCGGCTTTGGCCTTGGGCACTTTCTGCACCACTTGTGGCGCGAGCATGACGTTCTCGCCCACGGTCAGGTGTGGGAACAGGTTGAACTGCTGGAACACCATCCCGACTTTCTGCCGCAGGCTGCGCAGGTCGGCGCGCGCTGCGTCGAGGTATTCGCCGTCGACCTCAATTACGCCGTCGTTGATCGATTCAAGGCCATTGAGGGTACGCAGCAAGGTCGACTTGCCCGAGCCACTGCGGCCGATGATCGCCACCACCTGGCCTTCTTCAACGGTCAGGTCGATGCCTTTGAGTACGTGGTGATCGCCGTAATACTTATGCAGGGCGGAAATTCTAAGCAGAGGCATGCAGTCTCCTTTCCAGGTAGCGCGCACTGAGGGACAAGGGGTAGCAGAGCAGGAAGTAGCCGAGCGCCACCAGGCCGTAGACCATAAAGGGCTCGAAGGTAGCGTTGGCGAGCATGCCGCCGGTTTTGGTCAGTTCGGTAAAACCGATGATCGAGGTCACGGCGGTGCCTTTGACCACCTGCACCGAGAAGCCCACGGTGGGCGCCACGGCAATGCGCAGGGCTTGCGGCAGGATCACGTAGCGCAGTTGTTCAAGCGGGTTAAGCGCCAGGCTGGCCGAGGCTTCCCATTGCCCGTGGGCAATCGACTCGACGCAGCCGCGCCAGATCTCGGCCAGGTAAGCACTGGTAAACAGGGTCAAGGCAATCGCCGCCGCCAGCCAGGGCGAGATATCCACACCCAGCAGCGCGATGCCAAAAAACACCAGGAACAGCTGCATCAACAGCGGCGTGCCCTGGAACAGTTCGATATAGGTGCGCGCGAGATTGCGCGGGAAGGCTTTGCGGCTGATGCGCATCGTCATCACCAGTAAACCGATAACGCCGCCACCGACAAACGCCACCAGCGACAGCAGCAAGGTCCATTGCAAGCCGGTGGCGAGGTTGCGCACGATGTCCCAGAAGGAGAAATCACTCATCGGCTGTTCCTCATCACGTAGCGACGGCCGATCCAGTTGAGCAACTGGCGAATCATCAGCGCCATGCACAGGTACACCAGGGTGGTCAGTGCGTAGGTTTCAAACGCGCGGAAGTTGCGTGACTGGATAAAGTTGGCGGCAAAGCTCAGCTCTTCGGTGGCGATCTGCGAGCACACCGCCGAGCCGAGCATCACGATGATGATCTGGCTGCTCAGGGCCGGCCACACCTTGCCCAGTGCCGGCAACAGCACCACATGGCGAAACGCCTCGAAACGCGTCATCGCCAATGCCGCTGCGGCTTCCAGCTGCCCGCTTGGGACCGCCTGGATGCCGGCGCGAATGATCTCGGTGGAGTACGCCCCCAGGTTGATCACCATCGCCAGTACGGCGGCTTGCCACTCGGTGATTTTCAGCCCCAGGGATGGCAGGCCGAAGAAGATGAAAAACAACTGCACCAGAAACGGCGTGTTGCGGATCAACTCGACATACACCCCGAAGACCCAGGAAAACGGCTGGATCTTCCATGCCCGCACCACAGCGCCGACGGTGCCCAGGGCCACGCCGAGGATCACGCCGATAGCCGTCAGCTCAAGGGTGAACAGCGCGCCGCGTAGCAGCAGGTCGGTATTGGCCAGCACCGGCACAAAGTCAAATTGATACGCCATGAATCAGCTCCGCATCAAAGATCGGCAGGCAGTGGCTCTTTAAGCCACTGCATCGCGTTCTTTTCCAGGCTGCCATCGGCTTTGGCCGCGACCAGGATCTGGTTGACCTTCTCCAGCAGCGCCGGCTCGTTCTTGTTAACGCCCACGTACACCGGCGAATCCTTGAGTTTCACTTTCAGCTCCAGCCCACGTTTATTACTGCGCTCGCTGATCGCCACCATCACCACGTTGCCGCTGGCGATCAGGTCGACCTGGCCGGCCAGGTAGGCGGCGATGGTTGAGTTGTTGTCTTCGAAACGCTTGATCGTGGCTTCCTTGGGCGCGACGGCGGTCAGCTCGATGTCTTCGATGGCGCCGCGCGTCACGCTGATGGTCTTGCCCTTGAGGTCATCGGTGGTGTGGATGGCCGCATCAGGCGGCCCGAACACGGCCAGGTAGAACGGCGCGTAGGCCTTGGAGAAGTCGATGACCTTTTCGCGCTCGGCGTTCTTGCCCAGGCTGGAAATCACCAGGTCGACCTTGCCGGTAGTGAGAAACGGGATACGGTTGGTGCTGTTCACCGGGGTCAGTTCCAGCTTGACCTTGAGCTGGTCGGCCAGCAGCTTGGCGGTGTCGACGTCCAGGCCACGGGGTTTCATGTCCGGGCCAACCGAGCCGAACGGCGGGAAGTCTTGGGGCACGGCAACCTTGAGGGTGCCACGGGCGACGATATCGTCCAGACCGTTGGCATGGGCGGGCGCCTGGCTCAGCATCAGGCTGGCAAACAGGGCAGTGAGCAGGGCGCTGTAGCGCTTGGTCATGGCAACTCTCCGGGGAAGGGCGCGGGAATATTCTGTTTCGAGCCATTGCACGGCCCATGCCATCACGGCGCCAATGGCCTGGAACGCTGGTATTTGTTGAGTTCTGGTGGTCTTACTGGTCTGAACAGTGAGCGAGTTTTTCGCACCTTTTTCGAGCGCCGATAAAACCCCGCGAGCCCCTTTGGGGCGCGGCTTGCCGCCGGCTTCGAATAGCTTTACAACTAGCCGCTCCGTTGACTGCAACCTTGAGTTTTCTATGAATTCCATCGCCCAAGCCGTACCGGAAGCGGCCCTGCAGGCCATCCGCAAACTGATCAAGGAACAGGGCTTTGCAGCGGGTGACGCGTTGCCGTCCCAGCGCGACCTGGCGGTACAGTTGGGCGTGAGTCGGGCATCGTTGCGCGAGGCGTTGTCGTCTTTAAGTGCATTGGGCGTGGTGAGTGTGCAGCCGGGTAAAGGCGTGTTTGTGCAAGAGGTGCAAGAAGCGCCGGGGTTCGCCTGGCCCTTCGCTGCCCAGGCCACGCCCCTGGATATCTTCCAGTTGCGCTACGCCCTGGAAGGGTTCGCCGCGGGGTTGGCGGCGGTGACGTTGACTCTCGATGAGCTGGACAGCCTGCAAGACAATGTCGAGGCGATGCGTAAAGTGCTCAAGGCCGGCGACTTCGAAGCCGCTGCCCGGCTGGACTTCGAGTTCCATCAGCGGATCCTGCTGGCCAGCGGTAACCAGGCGATGGTGAGCATCCTGAGTGCCAGTGCCGAGGTGTTCCTGGAGAGCCAGAAGCTACCGTTCATCCGACCGGAACGGGCCATGGAGACTTGGCAAGAGCACCGCAAGATCCTGCGTGCCCTGGCCAGGCGCGCCAGTGCTGCGGCGCAGAAAACCATGCAGGAACACGTACGCAATGCGGCATTGCGCACGGGCATCGCCTTCGTGACTCCCGTGACGCCGTGAGTGGGCTATACCCAAACTCATGCAACGCCATAGCAAGACTCAATCAGAGGCGGCTTCCTGAACGGGGGAAGGGCGGCTATGATGGGCCACGTTTTTTTTGCTTACAATCCGGAGACATCCATGAGCAACGATCTTATCAAGCACGTCACCGACGCGACCTTTGAGGCCGAAGTACTCAAGGCTCAAGGCCCGGTACTGGTTGACTACTGGGCTGAATGGTGTGGCCCTTGCAAAATGATCGCCCCTGTTCTGGACGACATTGCGACCACTTACGAAGGCAAGCTGACCATTGCCAAGCTGAACATCGACGACAATCAGGAAACCCCGGCCAAACACGGCGTGCGTGGTATCCCGACCCTGATGCTGTTCAAGAACGGCAACGTCGAAGCCACTAAAGTGGGCGCGCTGTCGAAGTCCCAGCTGCAAGCTTTCCTCGACGCGAACATCTAAGCGTCGTCAAAAAAGCCCCGCAAAATAGCGGGGCTTTTTCGTGAAACAGGGCTAGACGCTCCGAAATTCAGGTGGTACATTCGGCCCCGCACTGGTTTCTCCACTGCCCCCTGCAAGCCGTCGCCGACGCATTCCTTTTCGATTAGTACGCGATCCTGTCGCCTTCTCTGCGGCGCGGCCTCATTAAGCCAAAAGCTTAATTTCCCCCCTCCATAAATGATTACGTCATTCCTATATGAATCTGACTGAACTCAAGCAAAAGCCGATTACCGACCTGCTCCAATTGGCCGAAGAAATGGGCATAGAAAATATGGCCCGTTCGCGCAAGCAGGACGTGATTTTCTCCCTGCTCAAAAAGCACGCGAAAAGCGGCGAGGAAATCTCCGGTGATGGCGTGCTGGAGATTCTCCAGGACGGCTTCGGCTTCCTCCGCTCTGCAGACGCTTCCTATCTCGCCGGCCCAGACGATATCTACGTCTCGCCGAGCCAGATCCGTCGCTTTAACTTGCGCACCGGTGACACCATCGTCGGCAAGATCCGTCCTCCGAAGGAAGGCGAGCGTTATTTCGCCCTGCTCAAGGTCGACACGATCAACTTCGATCGTCCTGAGAACGCGAAGAACAAGATTCTCTTCGAGAACTTGACGCCGCTGTTCCCGACCGTGCGCATGAAGATGGAAGCCGGTAACGGCTCCACCGAAGACTTGACCGGTCGTGTCATCGACCTGTGCGCCCCGATCGGCAAAGGCCAGCGCGGCCTGATCGTCGCACCGCCGAAAGCCGGTAAGACCATCATGCTGCAGAACATTGCAGCGAACATCGCGCGTAACAACCCGGAAGTTCACCTGATCGTATTGCTGATCGATGAGCGCCCGGAAGAAGTAACCGAAATGCAGCGCACCGTGCGCGGCGAAGTGGTTGCCTCGACGTTCGATGAGCCGCCAACCCGCCACGTGCAGGTTGCCGAAATGGTGATCGAGAAGGCCAAGCGCCTGGTCGAACACAAGAAGGACGTGGTGATCCTGCTCGACTCCATCACCCGTCTGGCGCGTGCCTACAACACCGTGATCCCAAGCTCCGGCAAGGTACTCACCGGTGGTGTCGATGCCCACGCCCTGGAGAAACCAAAGCGTTTCTTCGGTGCTGCGCGCAACATCGAAGAAGGCGGCTCGCTGACCATTATCGCCACCGCGCTGGTTGAAACCGGCTCGAAGATGGATGAAGTGATCTACGAAGAGTTTAAAGGTACCGGTAACATGGAACTGCCTTTGGACCGTCGTATCGCTGAAAAGCGTGTGTTCCCTGCGATCAACATCAACCGCTCCGGCACCCGCCGTGAAGAGTTGCTGACCGCCGACGACGAACTGCAGCGCATGTGGATCCTGCGCAAGCTGCTGCACCCGATGGACGAAGTAGCCGCCATCGAGTTCCTCATCGACAAGCTGAAAACCACCAAGACCAACGACGAGTTCTTCCTGTCTATGAAGCGTAAGTAATACTACGGTTCAGGTCTGAGAAAATGGTGCCCTTGAAGGGTGCCATTTTTTTTGCGCCAAACAGGGAGGTTTGTGTGCCGAGAGTGTCAGTAAAGAAACAAAAATGGCGAGTACGCCTACGCTCTCTTCAATTTGTATCAGGCTGATTACGATTTATGACCGCTCTTGCTTACCGAAGAGACATTGATGGCCTGCGCGCCATTGCTGTCCTGGCTGTGGTTTTGTTCCATTTTGGGGTTCCCGGCGTTACTGGCGGTTTTGTCGGCGTTGATGTGTTCTTCGTGATTTCAGGTTTCCTGATTACCTCGATCATCTGGCGCGAGCGTGAAGCGGGGCGTTTCAGTTTCGTCGATTTCTGGGCGCGACGGGCACGGCGTATCCTGCCGGCTTTGCTGGTCATGATGTTTACGTCATTGGTGGCTGGCTGGTTCTTAATGGCGCCCAAAGACTATTCGGAATTGGGACGCTCGATACACAACCAAGTGGTGTTCATCTCCAATCTGTTCTTCATGCGCCAGGACGGCTATTTCGACACGGCCTCCGACATGAAGCCGATGTTGCACACCTGGTCGCTGTCGGTTGAAGAGCAGTTCTACATTGCCTTCCCACTCTTGCTGGCGCTGTTGTCGAGCTGGCTGAAGCAGTGGCGCAGCGCCTTGTTTGTGTTGCTGCTGGTGTCGTTTGCGGCGAGCGTGTGGGCGGTGGCCAATGAGCCGGACAAAGCCTTCTTCCTGCTGCCCATGCGTGCCTGGGAATTGTTGGCCGGGTCCATGCTGGCTGTGATGCCAGTGCGGGCAGGGCGCGCAAGTCCCCTGTTGGCGCAAGCTGTGAGTCTGTTCAGCCTGGGCCTGATTCTGGTGGCGGTATTGGGCTACGACGCCAACACCGCGTTCCCTGGGGCGGCGGCTTTGTTGCCTGTATTGGGTGTGGTGGGGTTGATTTGGGCTAACGGCCAACACCCAACCTGGGTAGGGCGCTTGCTGGGCAGTCGCGTGCTGGTGGGCATCGGGCTGATTTCCTATTCGTGGTACCTGTGGCACTGGCCGGTACTGGTGTTTGGCAAGTACGCGAGTATTTTTGGCCTGCCCTCCTGGGCGCTGGCGGGTCTGTTCGTCTTGAGCCTGGTGCTGGGTTATGTGTCCTGGCGGTTCGTCGAGGGGCCGTTTCGTGAGCGGCGCCTGCTGGCGGGTCGTCGGTCGATTCTGATCGCGGGCGTGGTCGGGCTCGCCGGGCTGGGTCTGATCGGCAAAGGCCTGGTGTGGTCGGATGGATTTGCATCGCGGCTGTCGCCCCAGGCACTACAGTTTGCCCAAGCGTATACCTGGAGCCCCACGCTGATTAAGTGCCTGTCGGATGACAAGAAAGACCCGAACCGCAAACTTTGCCATTTTGGCCCGCAGGCGAGTGCTGCCCGCGCATTGGTCTGGGGCGACAGCCATGCCTCGGCACTCATCCCGGCGTTGAACGACGGCTCGCGCAAGTACGACTTCGGCATCACTCAGGCCGGTTACGCCGGGTGCCTGCCGTTCGACCGCAAAGAAAACACCCCAGGCTGCCGAGCGTTCAACGAGCGTGTCACCCAGTTGTTGAGCAAGGAACAGTTCAGTGATGTGGTGCTGGTAGCCCGCTGGAGCCTTTACGTTTATGGCCAGCGCTCCGGCGACACCGGCGCTTCCCTTCATGACCCGCAAACGGGCAAGTACGACCGCGCCGTCGCTGAACGACTGTTTGCCGAGGGTGTGAGTGCGCTGGTGCAGCAACTGCGTGCCAGCGGGCACAGGGTGTGGCTGGTCAAGGAGGTACCGCTGCAGGCTTTCAACGTGCCTTACCGGCTCAGCCGCCTGGCGATGCTGGGACGCCCGACCGACCGCGAAGGCTTGCCCCTGGCCGAGCACGTCGAGCGCCAGGCCTATATCAGCAGCGTTTTTGAGCGCATCGCCGCGGCAGACCCCGGTGTGCAACTCATGGACCCCGCGCCCAAGCTGTGCGAGACGAATGGCTGGTGCCGGGTCGAGCGCGATGGCCAGTCGCTGTATACCGATGACAACCACCTCTCGGCCGTAGGCACGCGTTATGTGGAAGGGTTCCTTGAGCCCTTCTTCCACACCATGCGTAATGAGTCCGTTGAGTCGGGTGTGAGTCGCAATGACGTGCAATAAGCTGCCAGCGCTCTTAAGAGCAGGTAGGATGTACGCCTATTTTACGGGTGGCATGGTTAATGAAATTCAAGGATCTTCGGGATTTCGTGCAGCAACTTGAGCAGCGCGGAGAGTTGAAACGTATCCAGGTGCCGATTTCCCCGGTGCTGGAAATGACTGAGATTTGCGACCGTACCTTGCGCAACAAGGGCCCGGCGCTGCTGTTCGAAAACCCGACCGGCTTTGATATTCCGGTGCTCGGCAACCTGTTCGGCACGCCCGACCGTGTTGCGTTTGGCATGGGCGCCGAGTCGGTCAGCGAGCTGCGCGAGATCGGCAAGTTGCTGGCCTTCCTCAAGGAGCCCGAGCCACCTAAGGGCCTCAAGGACGCCTGGTCGAAGCTGCCGATCTTTCGCAAGATCATTGCCATGGCGCCCAAAGTGGTCAAGGACGCGGTGTGCCAGGAAGTGGTCATCGAAGGCGATGACGTCGACCTGGCCATGTTGCCGGTGCAGACCTGCTGGCCGGGCGATGTCGGCCCGCTGATCACCTGGGGCCTGACCGTCACCAAAGGCCCGAACAAGGATCGCCAGAACCTGGGGATCTACCGTCAGCAAGTGATCGGCCGCAATAAGGTGATCATGCGCTGGCTGAGCCACCGTGGCGGCGCGCTGGACTTCCGTGAGTGGTGCGAAAAGCACCCAGGCAAGCCGTTCCCCGTGTCCGTGGCCCTGGGCGCCGACCCGGCGACCATCCTCGGCGCCGTGACGCCGGTGCCTGACAGCCTGTCCGAATATGCCTTCGCCGGCCTGCTGCGCGGCAACCGCACCGAGCTGGTGAAGTGCCGTGGCAATGACCTGCAAGTGCCGGCCACCGCCGAAATCATCCTCGAAGGCGTGATTCATCCGGGCGAAATGGCCGATGAAGGCCCTTACGGTGACCACACCGGCTACTACAACGAAGTCGACAGCTTCCCGGTGTTCACCGTCGAGCGCATCACCCACCGCATCAAACCGATCTACCACAGCACCTACACCGGCCGTCCGCCGGATGAGCCGGCCATCCTTGGTGTGGCGCTCAACGAAGTGTTCGTGCCGATCCTGCAAAAGCAGTTCCCGGAAATTACCGACTTCTACCTGCCGCCCGAGGGCTGCTCGTACCGCATGGCCATCGTGACCATGAAGAAGTCGTACCCAGGCCATGCCAAGCGGGTAATGCTCGGTGTGTGGTCGTTTTTGCGACAGTTCATGTACACCAAGTTCGTTATCGTCACTGACGACGACATCAATGCCCGGGACTGGAACGACGTGATCTGGGCCATCACCACGCGCATGGACCCCAAGCGCGACACGGTGATGATCGATAACACGCCGATCGACTACCTCGACTTTGCTTCGCCGGTATCGGGCCTGGGCTCGAAGATGGGCCTGGATGCCACCCACAAATGGCCGGGTGAGACCACCCGCGAGTGGGGTCGGGTGATCGTCAAGGATGACGCTGTGACCGCACGTGTTGATGCGATCTGGAAAGAATTGGGAATAGATTGATGCGTGTAACCCTGCAACCTTCCGGCGCCGTACTGGAGCTGGTCCCTGGTGAGCGAATCCTTGAAGGCGCGCGTCGCCTGGGCTACGAATGCCCACAGGCGTGTCGCAATGGCGTGTGCCATGTGTGCGCCGCGCTGCTGGTGGAAGGCCGGGTGCAGCAAGCCGGTGAGGTGCGCGACCATGGTGAGTTCTACACCTGCATCGCCGAGCCGTTGGAAGATTGCATTGTGTTGTGGGATGGCGTGCTGGCGCCGGGAGAGTTGCCGTTGCGCAAGTTGTCGTGCCAATTGAGTGAGTGCGTGGACGTCGGTGGCGATGTATGGCGCGTGCGCTTGCGTGCGCCGGCCGGGAAGGCGGTGCGTTACCACGCCGGGCAATACCTGATGATCGAGCGTGACAACGGCGATAAATCGGCGTTTTCCCTGGCCTCGGCGCCCCATGCCGGGCGCGAGCTGGAACTGCATGTGTTGGTTCGCGAGGACAGTGCGCGCAATTTGATCGAGCAGTTGCAGCGTAACCAGATGGCCCGTGTTGAACTGCCGTTTGGTGATACTCACTTGGCCGAACTGCCGGACGGACCGCTGGTGTTGATCGCTGCCGGCACCGGCATGGCGCAGATGCACAGCCTGATCGAACATTGCCGCGCCTCGGGCTTCAAGCACCCTGTGCACCTGTATTGGGGCGTGCGCCGCCCGGAAGACTTCTACGAAATCGAACACTGGGAGCAATGGCAGCAACTGCCCAACCTGTTCCTGCACAAAGTGGTCAGCGACCTGTGCGGTTGGGAAGGGCGCTGCGGGCTGCTGCATGAGGCCGTGTGTGAAGACATCAGCGACCTCAAGGCGGTGCACGTTTACGCCAGTGGTTCACCGGCGATGATCTACGGCACGCTGGACGCATTGGTCGACGCCGGCATGGATGCACACCAGATGCGCGCCGATGTGTTTGCCTACGCGCCACGCCCTTGAAGCCTTGAGCTGAACCAGTGTGGGAGCTGGCTTGCCTGCGATAGCGGTGTATCAGTTGCAGGTGTGTTAGCTGACCCGCCGCTATCGCAGGCAAGCCAGCTCCCACATCGGTAGGCGGCGTTCCTAGAAACGCACGCCTGCCGTCAGCATCGCCGCATTGAACCCCAGTAACACCAACTCACTGGCCACCGGGCCGAAGTGAACCCCCACAGACGGAATGATCGCCGGTGCAACGCCATAACGGTTGAGCGGGATTTTGTCGCGGTACTTACCGCGATAGCCCTGTAGCGCGCCCGCGGTCACCTTCATATAAAACGGTGAGTCGCCAATATCGTAACGCTTGCCGGCGTAGACGTAATACGAGCGCTGGCTGAACGAGTTGCGAAACGTCGCCCCGCCATACACCAACCCCGACGCCTCGTTACGTTCCAGGTTGATCAAGTCCTGATTGTTGTTGTGCTTTGGGTCCGGCGAAAAATGCTTGGTGTAGACACTGGTCTGGGCGTACCAGAAACCTTTGTCGTCATTGGCGGCGGCCTCGGAAGCCAGAGCAGTGGTGGTTTGCAGCAAAAGCAGCAGACCGGAAAAAAGGTATTTCATGGTTCGACCTCGATAGTCGTTTGAAGAAGCGGCTAATGTGGGTCGCTAAACATCTGCAGTTTGGCGGCTTATGTTGGGCATGACCTGAACCAGCGCTGAAAACACGGCCGCCTATGCTTATGCAATTAAGGTATTTTAGATGTAGGAATAATCTCATTAAGCTATAAGACAACGGACTACCGCCTTATCGTCAATAACCAGTAACTGACCGCTACCGCCCGCCAGCCGGACCGATCGTGTGAACTCAGAGCATTGAAGCTTTGATTTTTTGATTGCCGGGCTTGAATGGCAGGGGAGCGGTATGGGGAGTTACAAGAAACATGCGTACACAGCTATTTTGTCGGCCAATTTGCTGACTGCTGTGGGATTCAATCCGGTCTGGGCGGACGCAACAGCCGCCGATGCACCAAAACTCGACACCGTGATCGTCACCGGCACCCGTGCCCAAGAGCGCACCGCCAGTGCTTCGTTGTCGCCCATCGATGTCATTTCCGGTGACACATTGCGCAGCACCGGCTCCGATGAGCTGGGCGCGGTGTTGGCGCGTCTGATTCCTTCCATCAACTTCCCGCGCCCCAGTCTGGTGGACGGTGCCGAACTGGTACGCCCGGCGCAGTTGCGCGGTTTGTCGCCGGATCAGGTGTTGGTGCTGGTCAACGGTAAACGCCGCCACACCAGTGCTTTCGTCAACCTGGGCGGGGCCGTGGGGCGCGGTTCGGCGCCAGCGGATTTGAATGCGATCCCGCTGTCGGCGGTCGACCATATCGAAGTGCTGCGCGACGGCGCGTCGGCGCGCTATGGCTCGGACGCGATTGCCGGGGTGATCAACGTGATCCTCAAGCACGACGACCACGGCGGCTCTGTCTCGACCAAATTTGGCGAGTACAAGAAGGGTGACGGCATCCAGCGCAACGTCAGCGGCAACACCGGGTTTGCCTTGGGCCAAAACGGCTTTATCAACGTTTCGGGCGAAGGCGCCGACAACGACTACACCAACCGCGCCGGCGACGATTTCCGCCCTGGCAGCGTGGGTTCCACCACCTATGGCCAGCGCGTGTTCCGTCAGGGAGAGCCGGCCACCAATGAAGGCAAATTCCAGTTCAACTCCGAATATTCCTTCAACGATGCAGCCGAGTTCTACACCTTCGGCGGTTACAGCAAGCGTCGTGGCGAAACGGCGGCGTTCTATCGGGCGAGCAACGCGTCCAACAACATCCCGGCGCTCAACCCCAATGGCTACCTGCCGCTGATCAAGGGCAATCTTGAAGACACGTCCTTGGTGGTCGGCCTGCGCGGCTTGCTGGCCTACGATTGGCATTACGACCTGTCGGCCAACTATGGCAAGAACCAGTACGAACTGGGCACCGAAACCATCAACACCTCACTCGGCCTGGTCACTCCGCGCAAATTTAACAACGGTACCTTGAGCAACGATCAGCGCCAGGTCAGCCTGGACCTGTCCCGTGAGTTCGACGTGGGCTTTTTGCCGTACCCGGTGTCGTTGGCTTTTGGCGGCGAATACCTGCGCCAGGGTTATCAAATTGAAGCGGGCGAGCCGGCGTCCTACTACCAGACCGGCAGTTCGGGCCTGGGTGGGTTCCGTGATGCCGACGCCGGTAGCACCTCGCGGCACAACTGGGCTCAGTATCTGGACCTGGAAACCAACTTCACCGAAAAACTCAGCGCCTCAGCCGCCGTACGTCATGAGGACTACAGCGACTTCGGCTCCAACGTCAGCGGCTCGCTGTCGGCGCGTTATGACTTCACCCCGCACGTCGCCTTGCGTGGCAGCATTTCCAATGGTTTCCGTGCGCCATCCCTGGCCCAGCAGAACTTTGCCTACACCTCGTCACAGCTGATCGGCAACACCATTCAGGAAGCTGGCACCTTCCCGGCCAACAGCCAGGTCGCCCGCCTGTTGGGCGCCGAAGACCTGAAGGCCGAGAAGTCGCGCAATTACAGTCTTGGCCTGGTGCTGGAGCCGGCCGATGACCTGACCGTGACGCTCGATGTGTACCGCATCGACATCCGCGACCGCATCAGCTTGTCATCCAACCTCAATCTCAACCCGGCGACTATCGCCTACCTGCAAGCCAATGGCGTCGGCAACATCAACTACACCAGCGCCCGCTACTTCACCAACGCCACCGACACCAGCACCGACGGTGTCGACCTGGTCGCCAACTATCGCTACCCGTTCGATAACGGCATCCGCTGGAACAGCACCGTGGGCTACAACTACAACCACACCAAAGTCACCGACGTGAAGCCCAACCCGGCGATTCTGGACAGCCTGGGCGCCAACCTGGTGCGGGTAGACCGCCGTGAGCGCATTGGTTTGCTGGGCGATACCACGCCGCAGCACAAGCTCAGCCTGGGCAACGACTTCACCTACGGTCGTTGGGCGCTGCACAGCAACCTGGTGCGCTATGGGGAATTCACCAGCTACCAGGCCGACAAGGTCAACGACCAGACCTTCAAGGCCGCCTGGGTGCTGGACCTGTCGGCAGACTATAAGTTGAAGAACTGGACCTTCACGTTGGGCGGCGACAACATCACCGATAAATACCCGGAGAAGGTCAATGCCTACGCCAGCAGCGGCGGCAACCTCGCCTACAGCACTTTTTCGCCGTACGGTTACAGCGGCGCGTTTTATTACGGTAAAGTTGCTTACAACTGGTAACACGCAGGGGACCTAAGCGATCCGCCATGACCGTTATTGAAACCGATCTGTTGCAATTGGCTTACCCTCCGCGGCTCGATCTGGGGCCGCAACTGACTCACGAGCAATTAATGAGTTCGATGCAGGCCACCATGGCCAGGCATAAGGGCGGGCCGGTCTGGCTATTCGCTTATGGTTCGCTGATCTGGCGTCCCGAATGCTCGTCGACCCAGCGCATGCGCGCACGGGTTCACGGTTATCACCGGGGTTTGTACCTGTGGTCACATGAGCATCGAGGCACGCCGGAGTCGCCGGGGTTGGTGTTCGGCCTGGATCGCGGCGGTTCTTGCAGCGGGTTTGCCTACCGCTTGCCGGAAGACCAGCTTGAGGCCTCGCTTTATGCCTTGTGGCAGCGCGAGATGCCTTACCCGTCGTACCGACCGCACTGGCTCAGCTGCCGCCTGGAAGATGGCAGCCAAGTGCAGGCGCTGGGGTTTGTGTTGGAGCGGCACTTGCCCAGCTATGCTGGCAACCTGCCGGATATCGTGCTTAACCACGTGTTGGAAAGCGCTTGCGGGCGTTACGGCACCACTCGCGATTATGTCGAGCAGACCGTGAACGCCCTGCGTAGCCACGCCATGCCAGATAAAAACCTGGAGGCGCGGCTCAAGCGTTGTGCCAAAGACTGCGGCGGGAATTAACGCGCCGCGCTGACGCTGTTGGTGTGCCACAGCGTCGGGATCAGGAACGCGATCGCCAACAGGCATGCGCCCACCAGCAACACAAACCCACCGTCCCAGCCGAAATGGTCCACGGTGTAGCCCATGGCTGCACTCGCTGCCACCGAACCACCCAGGTAGCCGAACAAGCCCGTGAAACCAGCAGCGGTGCCCGCGGCTTTCTTCGGCGCCAGTTCCAGCGCCTGCAGGCCGATCAGCATCACCGGGCCGTAGATCAGGAAGCCGATGGAGAACAGCGCAATCATGTCGACCATTGGGTTGCCTGGCGGGTTGAGCCAGTAAACCAGGGTCGCCACGGTGACCAACGCCATGAACACGATGCCGGTCAGTCCACGGTTGCCACGGAAGATCTTGTCCGACATCCAGCCGCACAGCAGCGTGCCTGGAATGCCCGCCCACTCGTAGAAGAAGTACGCCCACGAGGTTTTATCCACGTCGAAGTGCTTGGCTTCTTTGAGGTAGGTCGGTGCCCAGTCCAGTACGCCGTAGCGCAGCAGGTAGACGAACACGTTGGCGAAGGCGATGTACCACAGCATTTTGTTGCGCAGCACGTACTTGACGAAGATTTCCTTGGCGCTGAACTCGTCTTCGTGGCTGGCGTTGTAGCCTTCCGGGTAGTCGTTCTTGTACTGCTCGATGGGCGGCAGGCCGACCGATTGCGGGGTGTCGCGCATGGTGATGAAGGCAAATGCCGCCACGGCCAATGCCACGGTCGCCGGCACATAGAACGCTGCGTGCCAGTCGTTGAACCACGCCATACCCAGCAGGAACAGCGGGCCGATCAGGCCACCGCCGACGTTATGCGCCACGTTCCACACCGACACCACGCCGCCGCGTTCTTTCTGCGACCACCAGTGCACCATGGTGCGCCCACTCGGCGGCCAGCCCATGCCCTGTGCCCAGCCGTTGATGAACAGCAAAATGAACATCATGGTTACGCTGGACGTCGCCCAAGGTGCGAAACCGAAAATGAACATCACACCGGCCGATATCAACAGGCCAAAGGGCAGGAAGTAGCGTGGGTTGGAGCGGTCGGACACCAGGCCCATCAGGAACTTGGACAAGCCGTAGGCAATCGCGATGGCTGACATTGCCAGGCCCAGCTCGCCACGGGTGTAACCCTCGTCGATCAGGTACGGCATGGCCAGCGAGAAGTTTTTGCGCAGCAGGTAGTAGCCCGCGTAACCGAAGAAAATACCGGCGAAGATCTGCCAGCGCAGCCGTCGATAGGTACTGTCTATTTTTTCTTCAGGCAGGGGCGCCTGGTGTGCGGCAGGACGAAAGAAAGCAAACATTCAAGAGCTCCAAATTTCTTGTTTTGACTGCGGATGCGAATGTTACAGTTTCGTTACCGAAAATAGCATCGCCTCTTATCTGCAAACACAGGAAATTGGAGCGATTGCATGTTCTCTTACGAACATGTCGCTAATAGATAAGAGTGGGTCGGTATCAGGTCTTAAGACCTAAAGAGATCAACTGTGGGAGCTGGCTTGCCTGCGATTGCGGTCTATCAATTGCAGCTGTGTGAGCTGACCCACCGCTATCGCAGGCAAGCCAGCTCCCACATGGACCGCATTCAGCGGGTCTGGACGACAACCTTTCCCACAGCCCTGCGTTGCCCCAGGTCATTGATCGCCTGCGCAGCCTGCTCAAGCGGGTAAGTCTGCGACACCAACGGCTTCAACTTGCCCTCGCCATACCAGGTGAACAACTGCTGGAAGTTCGCCGCATTGTCCTGCGGCTGGCGCTGGGCGAACGAGCCCCAGAACACCCCAACCACCGATGCACCCTTGAGCAGCGCCAGGTTTACCGGCAGTTCGGGAATGCGCCCGCTGGCAAAGCCCACCACCAGCAGGCGTCCGTTCCAGGCAATGCCACGCACGGCCTGGTCAAACAGGTCGCCGCCGACGGGGTCGTAGATCACATCGACACCATTGCCGTCGGTCAGGCGCTTGATCTCGTCTTTGAGGCTGGCTTCGCTGTAGTTGATCAGCTCATCCGCACCGGCCGCCTTGGCCACGGCGAGTTTGTCGGCGCTGCTGGCGGCGGCAATCACCCGGGCGCCCATGGCTTTGCCGATTTCCACCGCCGCCAGGCCCACGCCGCCGGAAGCGCCGAGCACCAGCAGGGTTTCGCCAGGTTGCAGGTTGGCGCGTTGTTTCAGTGCATGCATCGAGGTGCCGTAGGTCATGCTGAAGGCGGCGGCAGTGGTGAAATCCATGCTCGGCGGGATCGGCAGCACGTTATAGCCCGGCACCGCGACCTGCTCGGCAAAGCTGCCCCAACCGGTCAGGGCCATGACCCGGTCGCCGACGTTGAGGTGGCTGACCTTTTCACCCACTTCGCTGACCACGCCGGCCGCTTCGCCACCCGGCGAGAACGGGAAGGGCGGCTTGAACTGGTACTTGCCCTCGATGATCAAGGTGTCCGGGAAATTCACCCCGGCCGCGTGCACGTCCAGCAGGATTTCGTTCTTCTTGATCGCGGGGCTGGCGATCTCTTCCAGCACCAGGGTTTCGGCGGGGCCGAAGGCTTTGCACAGCACAGCTTTCATCGGACTATTCCTTTTGGCGTCGTGGCCGATAAGTGTAGGAGGGTACGCCCGTGGGTCAACGAGCATGCCTGGCCCTGATAAGTCGCCATAAGCTTGTACTCAGCCTTGCTAGCGTTATGCTACCCGGCAACCGAATTCGAGGAATGAACTGTGAAAACGTGGATCCTGTTGATGCTCGCCCTGACCTTGCCGTTGGCAGCCCAGGCCGAAGAAGCGAAAGAAGGCGAGGCGCCGAAGGTCAGCTATATCAGCCTGACCCCACCCTTTGTGGGCAATTACGGCCTGGATGGCACGGCAAAACTGCGGGTCTACAAGGCCGATATCGCCCTGCGCGTGACCGGGCCTGAAGCGGCTGCGGCCGTCAAAGCCAACGACCCGTTGATTCGTAACCAACTGGTGGCGCTGTTTACCCAGCAGACCAACGAAGCCATGAGCACGGTCGAAGGCAAAGAAAAGCTGCGCCAGGAAGCCCTGAAGCAAACCCAGCAAGTCATGAATGACGAGACCGGCAAGCCGGTGGTGGAAGACCTGTTGTTCAACAACTTGATCATCCAGTAAGTCGCTGCGCGACTATCGCGGGCAAGCCCGCTCCCACAGGTGAATGCATTCCAGGGGTGGGAGCGGGCTTGCCCGCGATGGCGCCAGTACAGACGCTTCAGGAAGCCAGGCTTTTACGAAACCTGGCCAACGCCACCGCAAAAAACACCAACCCAATCCCCACCAACGCCAGCAAATCCGGCCACACCACACCCACGCCCGCATCACGAAACAGTATGGCCGCGCTCAAACTCACAAAGTGCGTCGACGGTGAGCCCTGCATCACCCATTGCAACCACTCGGGCATGCTGTCCAATGGCGTACTGCCGCCAGACAGAAGCAGCATCGGAATAATCACCGGAATCGCCAGCAAGCCAAACTGAGGCGTCGAACGCGCAAGGGTGGCGAGGAAGATCCCCAGTGCCGTACTCGCAAACAGGTACAGCGCCGTCACCAGCAAAAACAGGCTCAGGGACCCGGCCAGCGGCACACCGAGCAAGCCTTTGACTACCAGCTCCAGCGACAGCCACGTACACAGCACCACCACCAGCATGTTGCTCCAGATTTTTGCCAGCATGATTTCCAGCGCGGTCAGCGGCAGCACCAGCAAATGGTCGAGCGTGCCGTGCTCACGCTCGCGCAGCAGCGCTGTGCCGGTGAGCACAATGGCCAGGATGGTGATGTTATTGACGATCTGGATCACCGCCAAAAACCAGCCGCCTTCCAGGTTGGTGTTGAACAACGCCCGTGTGGTCAGCCGCGCAGGCGTCTTGCCAGCCGCGTCGGTTTGCCCGCCGTAGCTTTGCAACTCACGCTGGAAAATCCGGCCGATATAGCCTGCGCCCATAAATGCCTGGCTCATCGCTGTGGCATCGACGTTCACCTGCACACCCGGCTGGCGCCCGGCCAACAGGTCGGCCTGGAAGTTGGCTGGCACATTGATCACGAAGGTGTACTCGCCGCTGTCCATGACCTTGTCCAATTGGTCGTAGTCCAGTGGTGCAGGCGGTTGAAACTCGGGCGGCTGCAGCGCCTCGGCCATTTGCCGCGACAGCGCGCTGTGGTCCTCATCAACAAACGCCACGCTGGCGTTGTGCACACCAATGACCGAGCCAGCGGCGGGCATGTAGATCGCGACAGTGAAGGCGTAGAACAAAAACAGCAGCAACACGCTGTCGTGACGCAGGCTGGTCAATTCCTTGAAGCCCAGGCGCAGGATATGAGCGAGCTTGTGCATCAGGCCTCCTGCTTTTTGAGCATGATCAGGCTCAGCCCAGTGAACCCGACGAAAAACCCGAACAGCGCCAGGCATTGCGGCCACAACTGGCGCAGGTCCAGGGCCTTGGTGAAGGTGCCCACTGCGATATCCAGAAAGTGCCCGGCGGGGAATAACGTGCCCATCAGCGCGGCCGCGCCTTCCAGGGACGAGCGCGGTACGATCAGCCCGGAGAACTGGATGGTCGGCAGGCTGGTGATGATCATGGTGCCGAGGATCGCCGCGATCTGGGTGCGGGTGAACGCGGAAATCAGCAGACCCATGCTCGTCGTTGCGAGTACATACAACAGGCCGCCTACCGCCAGCGCCACGCCGCTGCCCTTGAATGGCACGCCGAACAGCCAGCGGTTCATCGCCACCAGCAGTGCCAGGTTCACCAGGCTAACGGCCAGATACGGCGCCTGTTTGCCCAACAGGAACTCCAGGCGCGTCAGCGGCGTGGCGTAGAAGTTGGTGATCGACCCCAGCTCCTTTTCACGCACGATGCCCAACGCGGTGAGCATTGCCGGGATAAACGCCAGGATCAGCGCCATCACGCCAGGGCCGATGGCGTTCACACTGACTACATCCTGGTTGTAGCGAAAGCGTGTTTCCAGCTTGGCGGCGGCTTGTGTGCTGCCGGGCAGGCTGCTCAGTTCGGCCAGTTGCTGGAGATTGCCTTGGTGCACCGCTTCGACGTAGTTACGGCTGGTTTCGGCGCGAAACGGCATGCCGCCATCGATCCACGCAGCCACGGTGGGTTGGCGGCCGGCGTACAGGTCGCGGCCAAAACCGGGTGGAATTTCCAGCGCCAGTTTGATTTCTGAACGTTGCAGGCGCCGGTGCAGTTCGTTGGCATCGCGGATGGGGGCTTGTTCGGCGAAGTAGCGCGAGCTGCGGAAGGCTTCCAGGTAGGCGCGACTTTGCGGAGTCTGGTCCTGGTCGTAGACGGCGAAGGCAAGGTTTTCCACGTCCAGGGAAATGCCGTAACCGAAGATCACCATCATGAACATCGCACCGAGCAGGGCGAAGGCCATGCGCACTTTGTCGCGCAACAGCTCTTTGCCTTCGCGACTGGCCACGGCCAGCAGGCGGGCGATGCTGAAGCCGCGTTTGCTGACGGGCGGCGTGCTGCTTTCGCTGACAGTTTTGTTCGGTGCGGCAGGTTCGGCTTCGCCTTGGGCCTGTTCCAGGCAGGTGACGAACGCAGCCTCCAATGTGTCGCCGTGGAATTGCTGCTGCAACGCGTCGGGGGTGTCGCAGGCCAGCACTTTGCCCGCGTGCATCAGCGAGATGCGGTCGCAGCGCTGGGCCTCGTTCATAAAGTGGGTGGACAGAAAGATCGTCACGCCTTGCTCGCGGGACAACTCAACCAATAGCCGCCAGAAATCATCCCGCGCCGCGGGGTCTACGCCCGAGGTCGGCTCATCGAGAATCAGCACTTCCGGGCGATGCAGCACCGCCACCGCCAGTGACAAGCGCTGGCGCAGGCCCAGGGGCAACTCGCCGGAGGGTTGCTCGGCCACTTCACCGAGGTCGAAGCGCTGGATCAGCTCGTCGATACGCGGGCCGCTGTCGGCCTTGGGCAAGTCGAACAGTTGCGCATGCAGCACCAGGTTCTGGCGCACGCTGAGTTCGCCGTACAGCGAAAAGCTTTGCGACATAAAGCCCACGCGCTTGCGAGTGGCCAAATCCTTGGCATTCACCGGGTTACCCAGCAGCGTGGCGCTGCCTTCGGTGGCCGGCATCAGCCCGGTGAGAACTTTCATGGTGGTCGTCTTGCCGCAGCCGTTGGAACCGAGAAAGCCGAAGATCTCGCCGCGACCAATCGCAAAGCTGACCTTGTTCACCGCCGTAAAATCCCCAAAGCGCAGCGTCAGGTCGTGGGCTTCGATGGCGATATCAGTGTTGCCACTTTCGCGCGGCGGGATCACCAGCGGCTGGTTGTTGTGGGCGCTGTCACCCTGGAAATGAGTAAAAGCCTCATCCAGTTTGCCGCTGGGTGTAACGGCTGCCAGTTCGCGGCTCAGGCCGTCGGCGATCAGCTTGCCGCGATCGAGCATCAGGCAATGTTCGAACTGCTCGGCCTCTTCCATGTAGGCGGTGGCTACCAGCAGCGTCAGCTGTGGGCGCTCGCTGCGCACGGTGTCGACCAGCTCCCAGAAACGCCGGCGCGACAGTGGGTCGACGCCCGTGGTGGGTTCGTCGAGGATCAACAAATCAGGGTCGTGGATCAGCGCGCAGCACAGGCCGAGCTTCTGCTTCATGCCGCCGGACAACTTCCCGGCCGGGCGCTCGGCGAAGCGTGCGAGGTCGGTGGCCAGCAGCAGGTTGTGCATGCGTTGCTCGCAATCGGCTTTGGACAAACCGAACAGCGTGGCGAAGAAACGGATGTTCTCGCTGATGGACAACTCAGGGTAAAGGTTGCCGCCCAGGCCTTGGGGCATAAAGGCGATGCGCGGGTACAGGCTATTGCGATGGCGGCGATCTTCGATGGAGCCGCCGAGCACCTCAAGCTGGCCAGCCTGAAGTTTTTTGACCCCGGCGATCAGCCCCAGCAAACTTGACTTGCCCGCGCCATCCGGGCCGATCAACCCGCAACGGGTGCCCGCCGGCAGGCTGAAGGCAATGTCGATCAGCGCCTGTTGCTTGCCGTAACGGTGTTGGATGCCGGTGGCGTGCAGCGCCAGGTCGGTCATTGCAGGTTGGCCGGCCAGTCGATATCCCCCGTGCGCACATAACCCGCGCCAGGCATGCCCGGTTTGGCCTGTGGTACGGCGCTGGGTTGGGTCAGGCGCAGCTTGACGCGGAACACCAGTTTTTGGCGTTCGTCGCGGGTCTCAACCTCTTTTGGGGTGAATTGCGATTTGGCTGCAACAAAGCTGATTTTTGCCGGCAGCGGCTGCTGGGGCAGGGCGTCGAGCAGGATGCGTGCGTCGCTGCCAACGGTCAGGCGGCCGGTGACGGAGGCGGGCAGGTACAGGTTCATGTATTGATCATTCGGGTCAATCAGCAGTAACACTCTGCCGCCTGCGCCGAGCACTTCACCCGGTTCGGCCAGGCGCAATTGAATGATGCCGTCGATGGGCGCGCGCAGGCTGCTGTCGTCGATTTCGCTGGTGAGCTGGGCCACTTGGGCCTGCGCCGCGCCGATGGCCGCTTTCACCGCGTTGACCTGAGCCTGCGCTGCGATCACGGCCGCATTGCCGGTGTTCTGGCGTGCTTGCTGCTGGTCGATCAACTGGCTGCTGGCAAAGCCGCGCTTGTACAGCTCCTGGGTGCGCTTGAGTTCCTGATGGGCCAGCAATTGTTCGCTTTGGCGCAGTTGTACGTTGGCCTCGGCGGCGGCGAAGTTTTCCTTGGCGCGCAGCACTTCGGCTTCGGCCTGGGTGCGCTGAGCTTCAAGGGTGCGGGTGTCCATGCGTGCGAGTAATTGACCTTTGAGCACCTTGTCGCCTTCATCTACGCGCACTTCGGCCAGGCGCCCGGGGATCTTGGCGGCGATCTGCACTTCGGTGGATTCCAGGCGGCCATTGCCCATGCTCAGGCCTTCGGGCAGGCGGTCCTGAGTCGATCGCCAATAACCGAAGCCGCCGGCACCCAGCAACAAAGTGATGAGCGCAACGGCGAAAAGGCGCGACATAGTGTGATTCGTAGACATGACGGCATCCTGCGGCATTAGCATCCTAGTTTGACCGATACCGCCCGAAGGGTCTTGATACCGGTCAAATGAAGCGCAAGCCTAACCCGCTTGGCGTGCAGATGCATGCATCACAGGTGTGACCGCAGGGTTCTGCCTTTTCAGCGCAGGGCGAGTACCGCTGCCCATTGTTCGGCCGTCACCGGCATCACCGACAATCGGCTGCCTTTTTGCACCAGCGGCAATTCGGCGAGGGCGGTTTGTTGTTTCAGGTAGCCAAGGCCCAGCACCTTTGCAAAGGTCTCGACGTGGGCCACGTTGAGTGCAGTCCACGGGTTTTTCTCCGGCGTGGCTTTGGCATCGAAGTAGTGGCTTTCGGGTTCCAGCGCGGTCGGGTCCGGATAGGCCGCCTCGACAATTTTGCCGATACCGGCAATGCCCGGCTCAGGGCAACTGGAGTGGTAGAAGAAAAACTCATCACCAACGGCCATGGCTCGCAAAAAATTGCGTGCCTGATAGTTGCGCACCCCGTCCCAGCGCGTTTCACCGAGCTTTTCCAGGCCTTTGATGGAGAGTTCATCGGGCTCGGATTTCATCAGCCAGTAGGCCATTTTTGGGCTCCTGAAAAAGGCATTGGATAAGTTGTCAGGCAATTCCATGACAAACCGACAGTCGGTTGGCGTCAAGGTTTGCGTGTTGGGTCACGTTACCGCAGAATGCCCGCTTTTAAGCTTGACGCAGCTGCAACGGACTACTTTGGAACGTTGTTGTCATCGTGTACGAGGTGCCTGAAGGGGGGCAATCGATGCAACGTAAACCGGATTTACTATGGATTTTGGTTATTTTGTTTGGCCTGGGCGTCGTGACCACCGGATATGCCCAGAGCTTGTGGTCGAACAAGACCGATGCACCGGTTGAACTGGCTCAGCAGCAGCCACAACCGTTCAAGCGTTAACACTGCTTTTTAAGGCGTCGCTGGTTCCAGCGACGTTTCTGCGACATACCATTTTTTATCGGTGACCGTGCCAGCCAATGGCACATCCCAGCTTGCCTGTGCCAGGCGCTCGACCTTCTGACATTCATGGGCCAGGCCCAGCAGCGTGGGCTTGCGCCAGTTTTTGCGCCGAGCCAGGTAGGCCAGGCTGCGGTCATAAAACCCACCGCCCATGCCCAGTCGCCCACCCACATCATCGAAGCCCACCAGCGGCAACAGCACCAGGTCCAGCGCCCAAACTTGGCGCTGGCGGTTGGCATTTACGTGCGGCTCAAGGATGCGAAAGCGGTTGGGCAACAACTTATCTCCAGGCCGCACACGCTGGAACACCATCTTGGTGCGCGGCCAGGCACTGAGTACCGGCAGATAAGTGGCCTTGCCCCGGCGCTGGGCAGCGCGCAGCAGCAGGCGCGGATCGATTTCACCGTCCGTGGGCAGATATAAAGAGATATGTTTGGCCCGGCGAAACAGCGGGTGCTGTGCCAGTTGCCGATACAGGCCGTGGGCGGCCTTGCGCTGCTCGCTCGGCGTAAGCGCGCGGCGGGCTTTGCGCAACATGCGTCGAAGTTGCGGACGGGAAAGCGGCGCAGGTTCGGTCATGGTTGTTCGGCTCATAAAACAATGCCAGTCCTGGGACTGGCATTGAGTTTGGGAATTCAGGCTCCCCGACAGAGCCGCTGTCGACTTAGCCCTTGAACCCGAAAGTTCAAGGTGGAAGATGCAGTAGGCTTTAAGGCTTTCCGTCTAGCGGACATGCACACCAGCCCAACGTGCAACTTCCAGGGTAGTGCGAATCGGCTCAGGGACATCGCCGACTGGCAAACACGCCAGGGAGTGGGGCGAGTATACCTTAAACAGACGCGTCAATCAGCCCTTGGGTGGCTCTGGCTCGGTAGAAAGTGCCAGATCCACGCGTTCGAGCAGGTCACGCACTTGCTCACGCGTCGAGCCGCTGGCCTGCACGTCAGGCCGTTCCTGCTTATGCAGCAGATCGTGGGTAATGTTCAGTGCGGCCATCACGGCGATACGGTCGGCGCCGATGACTTTGCCGCTGCTGCGGATTTCACGCATCTTGCCGTCCAGATAGCGGGCAGCACTCACCAGATTGCTGCGTTCTTCCTGGGGGCAGATGATCGAATATTCTTTGTCGAGGATCTGCACGGTAACGCTATTGCTTGAACTCATGAGTCTTGCTCCAGGGCCTTCAGGCGCGAAATCATCGATTCGACCTTACGCCGGGCGATTTCGTTTTTTTCAATGAGGTGAGCGCGTTCCTCGCGCCAGGTCTTTTCCTGAGCTAATAGGAGTCCGTTTTGACTCTTAAGTTGCTCAACCCGATCAATTAGCAGTTCGAGTCTGGCCATCAGCGCTTGCAGGTCGGTGTCTTCCATTGGGTTCCACTGGATTTGTCTGATGAATGGCAACTTCAGGATAAACGATCTGACGCCCTCGATAGTCTTGGTACGTCTGCCGGTGCTAGGATACAGCGCTTCATTCTAGACATTGCGCCGTCTGGCGCCTAGCTCACCATGCCTATTCAGAACTCCCCGTACGACGCTTTTTCCAAACTGCTGAGCTCCAGCGGTCATCCTTGCTCGCCTGCCGAACTGCACGGCGTGCTGTTGGGCCGCAGCTGCACGGGCGTTGGCTTCGATGCCGACAACTGGCTGGCCGATGTGGCCGAGCTGCTGGAAACCGAACCTACCGAGAACGTGCGTAACGCGCTGATCGGCCTGCAAGAGATGGTTAAAGGCGAGTTGACCGGTGATGACGTCACCGTCGTTCTGCTGCTGCCGACCGACGATGCACCGCTCACCGAACGCGCTGCAGCATTGGGCCAATGGTGCCAGGGTTTCCTGCACGGCTTCGGTGTGAATGCCGGCGGCCTGGAACTGAGCACTGATGCCAAAGAAGTGTTGCAAGACCTGGCGGCCATCTCCCAGGTGCAAGATGCCCTGGAAGAATCCGAAGACGGCGAAGGCGACTATATGGAGGTGATGGAATACCTGCGTGTCGCGCCGCTGCTGTTGTTCACCGAGACCAAAAAATCCGCTGAGCCCGCCGCACCCAAGCCGTCGCTGCACTAAGTAAGGAAGCCCATCTGCCCATGATCCATATCCCGAAAGCGGAATACACCCGTCGCCGCAAGGCGCTCATGGCGCAGATGGAACCCAACAGCATCGCGATCCTGCCGGCCGCCGCCGTGGCCATCCGCAACCGTGATGTCGAGCACGTCTACCGCCAGGACAGCGACTTCCAGTACCTGAGCGGCTTCCCTGAACCTGAAGCTGTGATCGTGCTGATGCCCGGTCGCCAGCATGGCGAGTACGTGCTGTTCTGCCGCGAGCGCAACGCCGAACGCGAATTGTGGGACGGCCTGCGCGCCGGCACCGAAGGCGCCATTCGCGACTTTGGCGCTGACGATGCATTCCCCATCACCGATATTGACGACATCCTGCCCGGCCTGATCGAAGGCCGCGACCGGGTGTATTCGGCCATGGGCAGCAACGCCGAATTCGACCGGCATCTGATGGAGTGGATCAACGTGATCCGTTCCAAGGCGCACCTGGGCGCCCAGCCGCCGAACGAATTTGTTGCCCTGGATCATCTGCTCCACGACATGCGCCTGTATAAATCGGCGGCAGAAGTGAAGGTGATGCGCGAGGCCGCGCGAATTTCCTGTGCGGCCCACGTCAAGGCGATGCAGGCCAGCCGCGCGGGGCTGTATGAGTTCAGCCTCGAAGCCGAGCTGGATTACGAGTTCCGCAAGGGCGGCGCGAAGATGCCGGCCTATGGCTCCATCGTCGCCGCCGGGCGCAACAGCTGCATCCTGCACTACCAGCAGAATGACGCGCTGCTCAAGGACGGCGATCTGGTGTTGATCGACGCCGGTTGCGAGATCGACTGCTACGCCAGCGATATCACGCGCACGTGGCCGGTCAGCGGCAAGTTTTCGCCCGAACAAAAGGCGATCTATGAAATTGTGCTGGCCTCCCAGGAAGCCGCCTTCGCCCAGATTGCACCGAACAAACATTGGAACCAGGCCCACGAGGCGACCGTGCAGGTCATCACCGCCGGGCTGGTGAAGTTGGGGCTGTTGCAAGGTAACGTCGACGAGTTGATCGCCAGCGAAGCCTACCGTGCCTTTTATATGCACCGCGCCGGCCACTGGCTGGGCATGGATGTGCACGATGTGGGCGAATACAAAGTGGGCGGTGAATGGCGTGTGCTGGAAGTGGGCATGGCCTTGACCGTGGAGCCGGGGATTTATATTTCGCCGGACAACCAGAACGTGGCAAAGAAATGGCGTGGCATTGGCGTACGCATCGAGGATGACGTGGTAGTGACCAAGCAAGGCTGTGAAATTCTGACCGGTGGTGTGCCTAAAACTGTCGCTGAGATCGAAGCGCTGATGGCGGCTGCCCGATGAGCCGGGTCAACCTGGCGATTATCGGTGGTGGCCTGGTGGGCGCCAGCCTGGCGTTGGCCTTGCAGGCCGGTGCCAAGGCACGGGGTTGGAAGATCGTGCTGATCGAGCCATTTGCCCCAGGCGACACTTACCAACCGAGCTACGATGCACGTTCTTCGGCGTTGTCTTACGGTGCCCGTCAGATCTATCAGCGCCTGGGTGTGTGGCAGGACATCTCCCGCCGCGCCGAGCCGATCAAGCAGATCCACGTGTCTGACCGTGGGCGTTTCTCCACTGCGCGCTTGTCCGCCATGGAGGAGGGCGTGCCGGCCCTCGGCTATGTGGTGGAAAACGCCTGGCTCGGACAGTGCCTGTGGCAAGGCCTGGACAAAGAGGTGGTGAGCTGGCGCTGCCCGGCGGAAGTCACGCGTATGGAGCCGCTGCCCGACGGCTATCGCCTGACCCTCAACGATGAAACCGTACTGGAATGCGACCTTGCGGTATTGGCCGACGGTGGTCGCTCCGGTTTGCGCGAGCAGTTAGGTATTGGCGTGAAAACCCGCCCGTACAACCAGAGCGCGCTGATCGCCAACATCACCCCCAGCGAAGCCCACAACGGCGAGGCCTTCGAGCGCTTTACCGATGAAGGCCCGATGGCCCTGTTGCCGTTACCGGACAACCGCTGCGCGCTGGTGTGGACACGCATCGGCATGGACGCCCAGCGTTTGGCCAACCTCGACGAGCGTAGTTTCTTGAGCGAACTGCAGGGCGTGTTCGGCTATCGCCTGGGCACCCTCAAGCAAGTCGGCGCACGGCACCTGTACCCGCTGACGCTGGTGGAGGCCGAAGAACAAGTGCGCTCGCACCTGGCGATCCTCGGCAATGCCGCCCACAGCCTGCACCCGATTGCCGGGCAGGGGTTCAACCTGTCCCTGCGCGATGCCAATGCCTTGGCCGAAGCCTTGTTGGCCGGGCCGCAGGTGCCGGGAGACTTGGCGACCTTGCAGCGCTACCGCGAAAGCCAGCACCTGGACCAAAAGCTCACAGTGGGCTTCTCCGATCAAGTCACACGCCTGTTTGGCAGTGCCCAGCCGTTAGTGGCTTTGGGCCGCAACATGGGCCTGCTTGGCCTGGACCTGCTACCGCCGGCCAAACGCTGGTTCGCCCGTCAGGCCATGGGCCTGGGTACTCGCCCCGATGCGTAAGTGGTTGATCCAACGTTTGGGTAAAGCGCGGCTGTTGCGTTGGGTCATGACCCTTTATCCGCCCTATCTCGGGGCGGGGATAAGCGTGCAGCACATGAGCGCTGACTTTCGTCATGTCAAAGTGCGCATGGGCCTGGGCTGGTACAACCGCAACTATGTCGGCACGCAATTTGGCGGCAGCCTGTATTCGATGGTCGACCCGTTCTACATGTTGCTGTTGATGGAAAACCTGGGCCGCGATTACATCGTGTGGGACAAGGCCGCGAGCATCGACTTCGTGTCGCCAGGCAAAGGCCCGGTGTACGCCGAATTTTCCATCGACGACGCCTTGCTGGACGAGATTCGCCGGCAAACCCAAGGTGGCGAGAAGTACCTGCCCCACCTCAAGGTCGAGATTCATGACGGCTCCGGCACCCTGGTGGCGCGGGTCGACAAAACCCTTTACGTGCGGCGCAAGCCGCCAGCAAAGCAGGCTTAAAGCATGGACATGCGCGCAGATGTGCTGATTGTCGGGGCCGGAATGGTCGGAAGCGCCCTGGCGCTCGCGTTGCAGGGCAGTGGCCTGCAGGTGCTGCTGCTCGACGGCAGCCCGCTGAGCGTCAAGCCATTTGACCGTGAGGCTGCCTTCGAGCCACGGGTGAGCGCCTTGTCGGCGGCCAGCCAGCGCATCCTTGAGCGCCTCGGCGTGTGGGACGGCACTGTGTCGCGGCGCGCCAGCCCTTATGGCGAGATGCAAGTGTGGGACGGCAGCGGCACCGGGCAGATCCACTTCTCGGCGGCCAGTGTGCACGCCGAAGTGCTTGGGCATATCGTCGAGAACCGCGTGGTTCAGGACGCGCTGCTCGACCGCCTGCATGACTGCGACCTGGGCCTGCTGGCCAATGCTCGCCTGGAACAGATGCGCCGCTCCGGCGATGACTGGCTGCTGACCCTTGCCGACGGCCGCACATTGCGTGCACCGCTGGTGGTCGCCGCCGATGGCGCCAACTCCGCCGTACGCCGCCTGACCGGCACTGCGACCCGCGAGTGGGATTACTTGCATAACGCCATTGTCACCAGCGTTCGCAGCAGCCAGCCCCACCAGCGCACGGCGTGGCAGCGCTTTACCGACACTGGCCCGCTGGCGTTTCTGCCATTGGTGCGCGAGGGGCAGGAAGACTGGTGCTCGATCGTCTGGTCCACCACACCGGCCGAATCCGAGCGCCTGATGGCGCTGGATGATGAAAACTTCTGCCGTGAGCTGGAGCGCGCCTTTGAAGGGCGGCTCGGCACGGTGCTCAGCGCCGATCCACGTGTGTGCGTGCCATTGCGCCAACGACACGCCAAACGCTACGTGGCAGAAGGCCTGGCGTTGATCGGCGACGCGGCCCACGTGATCCACCCGTTGGCGGGGCAGGGCGTAAACCTGGGTTTCCTCGATGCGGCGGTGCTGGCCGAGGTGCTGCTGGCAGCCACTGAACGCGGTGAGCGTCTGGCTGATGTGAAAGTTTTGAGCCGCTACGAACGTCGGCGCATGCCGCATAACCTGGCGCTGATGGCGGCTATGGAAGGGTTTGAGCGCTTGTTCCAGGCCGACCAGTTGCCATTACGCTGGCTGCGCAACGCCGGGCTGAAAATGGTCGACCAGATGCCCGAAGCCAAGGCCATCTTCGTCCGCCAGGCCTTGGGCCTGACCGGCGACCTCCCGGAGCTGGCCAAACCCTGAGGGCGCCTGAGTACCCTTTGGGAGCCGGGCTTGCCCGCGATGGGGCCATTGGCCCCAGCACAAATCCGAGCCATGCAACATCTCGTAACGCCTCCAGCAAGCGCTACCAAATGTGAGTCCTTATCATTTGCCCTCTTTTTGCAAATGAGAGACCGCACCCATGTTGGCACCCAAGCGCCTCCTGACTGCCCTGGCACTCACCCTTATCGGCAGCACCACCGTGCAGGCAGCCGACGAAGTCGTGGTCTACTCCTCGCGCATCGACGAACTGATCAAGCCGGTGTTCGATGCCTACACCAAAAAGACTGGCGTGCAGGTGAAGTTCATCACCGACAAGGAAGCCCCGCTGATGCAGCGCATCAAGGCCGAAGGCGAGAACGCCACGGCCGACCTGTTGCTCACCGTGGACGCCGGCAACCTTTGGCAGGCTGAGCAAATGGGCATCCTGCAGCCGTTCACCTCGGCGGTGATCGACAAGAATATTCCGTTGCAATATCGCTCCTCTAACCACGCCTGGACCGGCTTGAGCCTGCGTGCGCGGACCATCGCCTATTCCACCGACCGGGTAAAACCCGGTGACCTGACCACTTACGAAGCCCTGGCCGACAAGCAATGGGAAGGCCGCTTGTGCCTGCGCACGGCGAAGAAGGTCTACAACCAGTCGCTGACCGCCACCCTGATCGAAACCCATGGCGCGGCCAAAACCGAGGAAATCGTCAAAGGCTGGGTCAACAACCTGTCCACCGACGTGTTCTCCGACGACATCGCGGTGCTGGAGGCGATCAACGCCGGGCAATGCGACGTGGGCATCGTCAACACCTACTACTACGGCCGCCTGCACAAGCAGAAGCCAGACCTGGCGGTAAAACTGTTCTGGCCGAACCAGGGCGACCGTGGCGTGCACGTGAACCTGTCGGGCATTGGCCTGACTAAGCACGCGCCGCATCCGGAAGCGGCCAAGGCATTGGTTGAGTGGATGACCACGCCTGAGGCGCAGCAGATCTTTGCCGATGTGAACCAGGAGTTCCCGGCCAACCCGGCGGTGCCGCCATCAGCAGAAGTGGCGACCTGGGGCAAGTTCGTGGCTGACACCTTGCCGGTGGAAGTGGCCGGCAAGCGCCAGGCTGAGGCTATCCGCCTGATGGATCGCGCCGGCTGGAACTAACTACAATTTGCAGGCAAGCGCCGAACTAAATGTGGGAGCGGGCTTGTGTGGGAGCTGGCTTGCCTGCGATAGCATCACCCAGGTGTAACTGACACACCGAGGTGCTGCTATCGCAGGCAAGCCAGCTCCCACATTGCTTTGTGTTCACCTTGAATTTTTTACCAACCTGAGAGCTAGCCCTTGGCCCACCCCGCCCAACGCCGCTGGTACCTGCCGGTCTTCAGCGTCGCCGCCCTGGTGCTGTTGCCGCTGAGTGTGCTGTTGCTGTCCTGGCAAAGCATTGATGCGCAAATCTGGTCGCACCTGTGGGACACCCAGATGCCGCGCCTGATGGGCAATACCCTTACCTTGGTGCTGGGCGTCGGTGTGGGTGTGACCCTGCTGGGCGTGAGCCTGGCCTGGTTGACCAGCCTCTGCGAGTTTCCTGGGCGGCGCTGGCTCGATTGGGCCTTGATGCTGCCTTTTGCCATTCCCGCCTACGTACTGGCCTTTGTGTTTGTCGGCCTGCTGGATTTCGCTGGCCCGGTGCAAAGCCTGCTGCGTGAATGGTTCGGCACCGGCCTGCGGCTGCCGCGCGTGCGCTCCACCAGTGGCGTGATTATCGTGTTGGTGCTGGTGTTCTACCCCTACGTCTACCTGCTGGCGCGCACGGCGTTTCTTGCCCAGGGCAAAGGGCTGATGGAGGCGGCACGTGTGCTCGGGCAATCGCCCTGGCAAGCGTTCTGGCGCGTCGCGCTGCCCATGGCACGGCCGGCGATTGGTGCCGGCGTGGCCCTGGCCTTGATGGAAACCCTGGCGGATTTCGGCGCGGTCTCGGTGTTCAATTTCGACACCTTCACCACCGCCATCTACAAGACCTGGTACGGCTTTTTCAGCCTTTCCAGCGCTGCCCAACTGGCCAGCCTGTTGCTGCTGGTGGTGATGCTGGTGCTGTACGGCGAACGGCGAGCCCGCGGTGCCAGCCGCCCAAGCAACGAGCGGCCACGGGGCCAGGCGTTGTATCACTTGCGAGGGTTCAAGGCGGCAGCGGCCAGCACGTGGTGCGGGTTGGTGTTCGCCTGCGCCTTTGTCATCCCCATGCTGCAACTGGTCGCCTGGTTCTGGCAGCGCGGCCGCTTCGACCTGGATGAGCGCTACACCGGCCTGATCGTTCACACCCTTTACTTAGGCGGTATCGCGGCGCTGATCACGGTCAGCGTAGCGTTGATACTCGCCTTCGCCAACCGGCTGGCGCCGACACGGGCGATTCGCTCTGGTATCAGCCTGGCTAACGTCGGCTACGCCTTGCCGGGTTCGGTGCTGGCGGTGTCGATCATGTTGGCATTCAGCTACCTGGACCGAGAGCTGGTGGTACCGCTCTCGGGGTGGCTCGGCGGCGCGGGCAAACCCTTGCTGCTTGGCAGCCTGTCGGCACTGGTGCTGGCCTATCTGGTGCGCTTTCTGGCGGTGGCCTACGGGCCGTTGGAAAACAGCCTGGCGCGAATCCGCCCGTCGTTGCCGGAAGCGGCACGCAGTCTCGGGGTAAGCGGGCCACGACTGTTTTGCAAAGTGTATCTGCCGTTATTGCTGCCGGGCACGTTGAGCGCAGCGTTGCTGGTGTTCGTCGATGTGCTCAAGGAAATGCCCGCAACTTTGCTGATGCGCCCATTTGGCTGGGACACCCTGGCGGTTCGCATCTTTGAAATGACCAGTGAAGGCGAATGGGCGCGAGCCTCGTTGCCGGCGCTGACCCTCGTACTGGTGGGGTTACTGCCGGTCATCGGCTTGATCCGACGCTCTGCGAGGCAAATCGGTTAGGTGCCAGTCCTACGGCTTGCGGCTACAATGCGCGGCATTCGGTGCGCTTCGTCTTTCGGAGCGAGTCGCTGGGCGTGGCTGCAGGCCTTGTAATTCAAGGTGTTCAGCGCAAACAGCAGCTCCGCGCACCTTCGCCAAGCCCGGAAGGAGAAACCCATGGGACAGCGTACGCCTCTGTATGACCTGCATCTCGCCCTCGGCGCGAAAATGGTCGATTTTGGCGGTTGGGATATGCCTCTGCACTACGGCTCGCAAGTTGAAGAACACCATCAGGTGCGACGCGACTGCGGGGTGTTCGATGTATCTCATATGACCGTGATCGATGTCACCGGCCCTCAGGCCAAGGAATGGCTCCAGCACCTGCTGGCCAATGATGTCGATCGTTTGCATGGCTGCGGCCGTGCGCTCTACAGCGCCATGCTCAATGAGCAGGGCGGCGTGGTGGACGACATGATCGTCTACCGCACCGAAGCCGGTTACCGGTTGGTGGTCAACGCAGCCACCCGCGACCAGGACATGGCCTGGATGCAGGCGCAACTGGGCAACTATTCGGTGCAACTGCAGGAGCGGCCCGAGTTGGCCATGCTCGCCATTCAGGGTCCCCATGCCCGGCAGAAAATCGCCGAACTGGTCACCCAGTCGCGCAGCAACCTGATTCATCAACTCAAGCCCTTTGAAGGCCAGGCCGACGGTGACTGGTTTATCGCCCGTACCGGCTATACCGGTGAAGACGGCCTGGAAATAGTCCTGCCTGCCGATCAGGCGCCAGGCTTTTTCAACGACCTGGTCGGCGCGGGTATTTCACCCATTGGTCTTGGCGCCCGCGATACCCTGCGCCTGGAAGCCGGCATGAACCTGTATGGTCAGGATATCCACCAGGATGTTTCGCCCTTGGCGGCTAACATGGCCTGGAGCATTGCCTGGGAACCCGCCGGTCGCAACTTCATTGGTCGCAGCGCGCTGCAAGCAGAGTTAGCGGCGGGTGTGCAGTACAAATTGGTCGGGCTGGTACTGGAGGAGCGTGGGGTTTTGCGCGCTCACCAAGTGGTTCGTATCGCCAATGTTGGCGAAGGAGAGATCACCAGTGGTAGTTTCTCTCCTACGCTGAGCAAATCCATTGCCCTGGCGCGCGTACCGACGGCCACCGCCGATCGGGCCGAAGTGGAAATCCGCGGCAAGTGGTACCCGGTTCGAGTGGTCAAGCCGACCTTCGTACGCCATGGCAAAACCTTGATCTAACTATTTCCGGCAGGCCGAAGGCCGCTGACATTTCTTCTTGAGGACACAGATTATGAGCGATATCCCAGCTGACCTGCGTTTTGCCGAAAGTCACGAATGGGCCCGTCTGGAAGCCGACGGCACTGTGACCGTCGGGATTTCCGACCATGCACAGGAAGCGTTGGGTGATGTGGTGTTTGTTGAGCTGGCGGAAGTTGGCGCCCAGTTTGAAGCTGAAGGCCAGGCTGGCGTGGTTGAGTCGGTGAAGGCTGCTTCGGATATCTACGCCCCGATTGCTGGCGAAGTGATTGCCGTCAACGAGGAACTGAGTGGCAGCCCTGAGCTGTTGAACACCGACCCTTACGGCGCCTGGATCTTCAAGCTCAAGCCAAGCAACCCGGCCGATCTGGAAAAACTGCTGGATGCTGCGGGTTACAAAGCTGCCATCGGCGAGTAAACACGGCACAAATCAATGTGGGAGCAGGCAAGCCAGCTCCCACAGTTGATTGTTGCAAGCCAACGCTTTTTTGTTTAACCCGCTTTCAATACCGCTTTAACCGCCGCAACCGACCGCTCCACGTCCGCCTCTGTCATCGCCGTGAACATCGGCAACGACACGATCAAACGCCCAACACGTTCCGACACCGGGAACATGCCTTCCTTGAAACCCTGTGCCCGATACAGGCTCAGCAGGTGGATCGGCGGGTAGTGATAGCCAATGCCGACGCCATGCGCCTGCATCTGTTCCATGAAGGTGGCGCGTGCCGGCTTGCCATCCTGACGCTCCGGCAATACCAGTTGGAACAGGTGCCAGTTGCTGTTTTCGAAGTCTGCCGGTGGCAGTTGTGCGCCGTATTGCGCTTCGAAATCACTGCCGAAGCATTTGAAGTAGTGGCGCGCCAGGTTCTGGCGATGGGCAGTGATCTTCTCGATATGAGCGAACTGGCCCAGGCCGATGGCTGCGGCAATGTCGGTCATGTTGAACTTGCCGCCCAACACATCTACGTCCAGGCCATCGAAACCCGTGCGGGTAACGCCCTGCAAGCGATATTTCTCGGCCAGGCGGGCTTCTTCGGCATTGTTCAATACCAGGCAACCGCCCTCGGAAGAGGTGATGTTCTTGTTGGCCTGGAAGCTGAAGGATACAAAGTCGCCGGTTGCGCCAATGCGTTCGCCATCCCAGCTGGAACCCAGTGCCTGGGCGGCGTCTTCGACGATACGCAGGTTGTACTTGTTGGCCAGTGCATACAGCATCGGCATGTCCAGGGGCAGGCCCGCCAGGTACACCGGAATGATCGCCTTGGTACGTGGGGTGATTGCAGCTTCTACTTGGGCCAGGTCGATATTGCGGGTTACCGGGTCGATATCGGCAAATACCGGCGTGGCACCGACTTCCAGGATCACGTTGGCAGTGGCGACCCAGGAGATCGGCGTGGTGATGACTTCGTCCCCTGGGCCAATCCCGGCGATGCGCAGAGCAATTTCCATGGTGCAGGTGCCGGAGTTGAACGTCCGCACCGGCCGGCCGCCAAAGTATTCCGACAGCTGTGCTTCGAACGCCTGCACTTTTGGCCCGCTGGTGATCCAGCCCGAGCGCAGTACATCGCCGACCGCCGAGATGGTGGCTTCATCAATGGTAGGTTTGGAAAACGGCAGAAAGGGCTGTTGGCTCATAACGACGAAGGCATCCGTTTCAGATAGGCGATGAGTAATAAACGTATCAGTACCGCATGGTTGCACGGTTCGACTGAATATAGCCTGTCACACGTGAATGAATCGTCATGTTACGAGCAAAAAAATGCCGCTCCCAAAGAGCGGCATTTTTTATGGGCGCTTTACTCGGTCACAGCGTTTTTCGCGAGGATAGCGTTGGCCAATTCCATATCGGTGGCCTTGAGGCCTGGGTTGTCAGCGCGGACTTTCTGCATGGCGGCTTCCAGGTATGGACCGCGGATGCCGCCGTCGCTGGCAACAAAGCTGCCTGCGTCGTCTTGGGCGGCGACCACCAGCTTGTGGTCCTTGAAGGTCAGGTACGTCGAGCCGGTAGTAGCGCCCGATGAAATGACATTACGCCAAAAGCTGTCGGCCATGGCTGAACCGACAGGAAGGGAAAGCACAGCGAGGGTTGCGACAGCATATTTGAAACGCATGATGGGTGACTCCGACTGGGTTATCTGAACAGTTTGATTGTAGTTAGCTCAGTCGAGTTCCATCACTGACTAAACAGTTTCGACCTGTAAAACCACGCCGTCCTGACCAATGACACGTACTTGAGCGCCTATCGGGGTATCCGGACCAGTGGCCATCCACACGCCATCACCGACTTTTATCTTGCCCCGGCCATCGACGATGGCCTGGTGCACCACAAACGTGCGGCCAACCAGCTCCGAGCCACGCATGTTCAGCCCCGGCTGGTCGCTGACCTTGGCGCTGCTGCGTTGGCGTTTCCACCAATAGACGGCGGTCAAAATCGACAGCACGGCGAACAGCAGCAGTTGCCATTCCAACCCCAGCGGCGGCACCACGAACTTGATCACGCCTACAGCGGCAGCGGCGATGCCCATCCACAGCAGGTAACCGCCGGCGCCGAACACTTCAAGAATCAACAGCACCGTGCCCAGTGCCAGCCAATCCCAGAACGACAGATGCTGCAGGAATTCCCACATGGCAGTTGCCTCAGCCTTTCTTGTTGTCGAAGGTTGCCTTGACGATTTCGCCGATGCCACCGACGGCGCCAATTACCTGGCTGGCTTCCAGCGGCATCAGGATGACTTTGCTGTTGTTGGCCGACGCCAGTTTGCCCAGGGCATCGATGTATTTTTGCGCGACGAAGTAGTTGATGGCTTGCACGTTACCGGTGGCAATTGCTTCAGAGACAACTTGAGTCGCGCGGGCTTCCGCCTCTGCCTGACGCTCACGGGCTTCAGACTCCAGGAACGCAGCTTGGCGCCCACCTTCTGCTTCCAGGATCTGCGCCTGCTTCTTGCCTTCTGCAGTCAGAATCGCCGATGCCCGCAGGCCTTCGGCTTCCAGGATCTGCGCACGCTTGATCCGCTCGGCTTTCATCTGGCCGGACATGGCGGCCATCAGGTCGGCAGGCGGGCTGATGTCCTTGATCTCGATGCGGGTGATCTTGATGCCCCACGGCGCTGTGGCTTCATCCACGGTACGCAGCAGTTTTTCGTTGATGCCGTCACGCTGGCTCAGCATGGCATCCAGCTCCATGGAGCCAAGCACGGTGCGGATGTTGGTTTGCAGCAGGTTGCGGATGGCGTGCTCGAGGTTATTGACCTCGTAGGCGGCCTGGGCGGTGTTGACCACCTGGAAGAAGCACACGGCGTCGATCTGCACGGTGGCGTTGTCGGCGGTGATCACTTCCTGCGGTGGAATATCCAGCACGCTTTCCATCACGTTTATTTTGCGACCGATGCGGTCCATGATCGGAATAATGATGTTGAGGCCGGGCTTGAGTGTGTTGGTGTAGCGGCCGAAACGCTCGACAGTCCACTGGTAGCCCTGGGGCACCACTTTAAAGCCCATGAACAGGATGGCAACGGCCAAACCCACGAAAAGAAGCAGTACGGTTCCGATCTGCATAGCGATTCCCTATCTGATGGTGTCAGTGATGCGACGTGTGGCCGATTGTAACGGCCCAGTCACGGATAAGGACGGTTTCACGGGCGAACAATCAAATCATTTGTTTCTGAATCCCCAGGCGTTACCCGTAATACCTCTGCCAGGGTGGTCAGCCCGGCGTTCACTTTGTCGATACCAGCCATGCGCAGGCTGCGCATGCCTTGCTCCACTGAGGCCCGGCGTAGAGCCTGCACGTCGGCACCTGGGGTGATCAGCGCCTTGAGCGCCTCGCTCATCGGCATGATTTCGTAGAGCCCGGCGCGGCCTCGATAACCACTTTCGCGGCATTCTGCACAGCCGACAGCTTCATGCGCGGTGCCCGGCGCGCCCACCGCGCGTTTGCAGTGAGGGCATAAAAGCCGCACCAAACGCTGCGCCATCACCCCTATAAGGGTAGCCTTGATCAAATAATGAGCAATGCCAAGCTCCTGCAACCGGCTGATGGCGCTGGGCGCATCATTGGTGTGCAGCGTCGACAGCACCAAATGCCCGGTCAATGCGGCCTGAATCGCCATTTCTGCGGTTTCCCGGTCACGGATCTCACCGATCATGATGATGTCCGGGTCCTGGCGCAGCAGGGCGCGGACGCCGCTGGCGAAGGTCAGGTCGATGTTGTGTTGCACCTGCATCTGGTTGAAGGCCGGTTCAATCATTTCGATCGGGTCCTCTACCGTGCACAGGTTGACCTCGCGGGTTGCCAGTTGCTTGAGCGTGGCGTAGAGGGTGCTGGTCTTGCCGGAGCCGGTTGGCCCGGTGACGAGGATGATGCCGTTGGCCTGGCCGGTCATGGCGTGCCAGCGTTGTTGGTCGTCATCTGACAAACCAAGCTGGTCAAAATCTTTCAGCAGCACCTGTGGGTCGAAAATCCGCATCACCAGTTTTTCACCAAACGCTGTTGGCAAAGTCGAAAGGCGCAGTTCCACCTCTATGCCCGCCGGGCTTTTGGTCTTGACCCGGCCGTCCTGGGGTTTGCGTTTTTCCGCGACGTTCATCCGACCCAGGCTCTTGAGGCGGCTGACCACCGCCATCGTGACCTGAGGCGGAAACTGATACACATCGTGCAGCAGCCCGTCGATGCGAAAACGCACGCGGCCTTGGTCGCGACAGGGTTCGACATGGATATCACTGGCCCGCTGCCCAAAGGCGTACTGCAACAGCCAGTCGACGATAGTGACGATATGCGCGTCATTGGCATCCGGCTCCTGATCGCTGGCGCCGAGGCTGAGCAGTTCGACATTGCCGGCCACCGTCGCCTTTTGATCGGCGCCGCTGACGGATTTGGCCAAGCGGTAGAACTCGCCGATGCAGCGCTCAATAGCCTTGGGGTTGGCGACCACGCGCTTGATCGAGCGCTTGAGCACCTGTGCCAACCCGGCTTCCCAGTCGCGGACATGGGGCTGGGCGCTGGCGACGGTGACGGTCTGCGCATCCACGGCCACCGCCAGGATCCCGTGGCGCTGCGCAAAGGCGTGGGACATCAATGGCACTACCGTTGCCACGTCTATCTTGAGCGGGTCGATACGCAGATAAGGCTGCCCGACCTGCGTGGCCAGCCATTGCGTCAAGGTTTCCAGGCACAGCCCGTGGGCTGCGATGCATGCCAGAGGGTGTTGCTGGGTAGCGGGCGCCGTCGCCAGTGAATGTGCCACCTCTGCGGTTATCAGCCCTTGCTCGAGCAGCGTCGGCAGCAACTGATGCAGTTCCAGGCGGTGAGTGTGCAAGGCGGTAGGCATGGGCATTTCCTGGCAGGCGTCGGGTGTAAACCCAGGCTAGCCTGCCTCCGAACATCCACCTCCCCATGAGTATTGCCGGCTTTTACAGGCTGGCCGCCGTCATCGCTGCAGGCCGCAGAGAGTCAGCTCGCCACACTTCCAGCGAGCAGACGCTGATCAGGTTTCTAATCTTTTCACCGATCACCTGGGCGCGGTGCCAGCTCAAACCGTCCATGACGATATCAATGTTCAACAGGTCGTCTTCACGGCTCACATTGACTTGTTGCGGGGTCAGGAACTGCAAAGCGAAATAGTTGAGCACCCGGCACAGCACGTCCGGCTCGGCCTCGGCGACGATCTGATAATGCGCCTGGCAATGGGCGCTGTTGACAGCCCAGGCGTCGACGCGTGCGGGAGTGTGGGTGGTTTCGACGGCGTGCATGCTGACTCTCCAAATTCGACTGGAGAAATTTTTACATTCGCGGGCGGAGATTTCTTATCTAAGATGGGCTCTATCTGCGATTTATTGAATAGAACAATTCAGGATAAGCACATTCAAAGGTATTTTTATGCACAGTGAGTTGGACGCCTACGACCGCCGTATCCTGGCGCTGCTGCAAGAGGATGCTTCGCTGTCCAGTGCTCAGATCGCCGAACAGGTGGGCCTGTCCCAGTCGCCGTGCTGGCGGCGTATCCAGCGGCTCAAGGAGGAAGGGGTGATTCGCGGCCAGGTCACATTGCTGGACCGCAAGAAGATCGGCCTTAACACGCAGATTTTTGCCGAGGTCAAACTCAACGCCCACGGCCGTTCCAACTTCACCGAGTTCACCGAAGCGATTCGCGGGTTTCCGGAAGTGCTGGAGTGTTATGTGCTGATGGGTGCGGTGGATTTTCTGCTGCGCATCGTCACCTCGGACATCGAGGCGTATGAGCGGTTTTTCTTCGAGAAGCTGTCGATGGTGCCGGGGATTCAGGAAGTGAACTCGATCGTGGCTTTATCGGAGATCAAATCCACCACCAGCCTGCCAGTCTTGCGCTGATAAGGCCTGCCTCATCGCGGCATAGGTATCTACACAACCGGTTAGTGGCCAGTGGGCTGTTGTGGCGAGCAGGCTTGTCCTGCGTTGGGCCGCGAAGCAGCCCCAAACCCAGACACTGAGTTCTTTCAGGAAAATTGCAGTGCCTTTACTGGGGCCGCTTCGCGGCCCACCGCAGGACAAGCCTGCTCGCCACAGGAGAAATCGGCTGCCTTCAGAAGTTGTGTAGATACCTATGCTCATCGCGGGCAAGCCCGGCTCCCACATTGGAATGCATTCCCCTGTGGGAGCGGGCTTGCCCGCGATAGCGATCTTACAGGCGCAGCAGGGTCTTCCAGGCCCGGTTCTGATACACCGCAATCGCCTGATGCATACGCGCATCCAGCGATTCATCGGTGATCGGCTGGTTGGCCAGCAGCGCCAACTTGTTCAGTTCGCCGTACAAGCGGTCCAGTTCCGGGATGTCCACCACGTTACGTGCGTGGTGCAGCCAGGCCTGGATGCGCTCGATGCGCGGCAGTTGCTCGGCCAGGTCTTCCGGTTGCTGCTGGTAGCGCGGCAGTTGCAGGGCGACGGCGTCGTCAGCCAGCAGGCGTGGCAGCCAGTTGGTGATTTGCGCGGCGCCCTGGCGGTTGCCACGCACATTGCGGTCGGTGGTCCAGGCGCGGGCCAGCAGCCAGCGCGAGGTGTTCAGCGAGAACAGGCCCCAACGCACGTCTTCAAGTTCTTCGGCAAACTGTTCCGGCGCGGCCTTGCGGATGTCTTCATCGTCGTCACCGGCCTGCACCAGTGGGCGCCAGTCTTCCAGCAACGCGTCCAGCGCACTGCGCAGTTCGCTGGTGGATTGACGCGGCGCGGCCTGGCCGAGGCTGCCGATCAGGGCGCGCAGCTCACCGAGGTTTTCGACCCAGTCCTGCAGCAGACGCCAATGACCGTTGAAACGGTATTGCTCAGCCAGACGCTGGCTGCTGCCCAACAGGTGCCACATGATTGCGGCGAAGGCATCGTCCAACGGCATCTCGGCGTGGATCTGCGGGGCCGGCAGGCTCAGCGAGTAGCTGCTGGCGTCGTACAGGCGGTAGCCGCGCTCGGCCTTGCTGATATCGCACGGCATCAGCGCCAGGGTCGCGGCCAGTTCGGCGGCCAGTTCCAGCAGGGCAGCCGGTTCGCCTTCGCGCAGTTCCAGTTCCAGCTCGCAGATTTCTTCTTTCTGCTTGCCGACCACCACATGGCCCAGGTCCAGGGCGGCTTCGATCACCACCTTGGCCTTGCCACGGCCCCAGGCGATTTCGGCGCGTTCACGCACAAAATCGGTAGTGAAGATTGGCTTGAGGGTCTTTTTGTCCAGCTCGGCCAATTGCTCGGGCCAGCACTCGCCGTCGAGTTTCTTCACATCGAGCTTGGCTTTGGGCAGGTCCCAGTTGTATTCATTGCGTTCCGACAAGCCGGCGACGCTTTGGCCGCGGGTCTTGAGGGTCTGGATGATGTCGTCACCGTCCTTGCGCAGGCGCAGGGCGACTTTGGCCTGGGCCAGGTCGCGTTCAGGGGTGTCGAAGTACTGGTTCATCAACTCACGGCGTTCCCAGCCACTTTTGTTGCGTTTTTTCAGTAGCGGGTGCTCACGTAGCGCGGCGAGGGTTTCGCGGCTGACGCGGAGCTTGATTTCGGTTTCTTTCTGCATGGCCGGAAAATCCAGGATCGGGAGCGCAGCCGGGGAAATGTGTGGCTGCCAAGGTCGTGCAGTGTACAGGACTGAGCCCGGCAACGTGCCGCAACGGTTTATTGTGTCGTGCAGATGGTTCTATAGTGAGGCTCATCCGGGAAGTTGAGAGGCCGCGCATGCCGTTACCGTCCATGAAAGAGCAATTCGCCGCGCTGATTGCCGCGCCGTCGGTCAGTTGCACCCAAGCGTCTCTCGACCAGACCAACCGCCCGGTCATCGACCTGCTCGCCAGTTGGCTGGGCGACCTGGGTTTTGCCATCGATATCCAGCAAGTCAGCCCCGGCAAGTTCAACTTGCTCGCCAGTTTCGGCAGTGGCCCCGGCGGGCTGGTGCTGGCCGGGCATAGCGATACCGTGCCGTATGACGCCGCGCTGTGGAAGACCGATCCGCTTAAACTGACGGAAGTCGACGGCCGCTGGGTAGGCTTGGGCAGCTGCGACATGAAGGGTTTTTTTGCCCTGGCCATCGAAGCCGTGCTGCCCTTGCTGGATCAGCCGTTCAAGCAACCTTTGCTGATCCTCGCCACCTGCGATGAAGAAAGCTCAATGTCCGGTGCTCGTGCACTGGCCGAGGCCGGGCGCCCGTTGGGCCGTGCGGCGGTGATTGGTGAGCCGACGGGGCTCAAGCCGATCCGCCTGCACAAAGGCGTGATGATGGAGCGCATCGATATTCTGGGCCAAAGCGGCCATTCGTCGGACCCAAGCCTGGGTCATAGCGCCCTTGAAGCCATGCACGACGCTATTGGCGAACTGCGTGGCCTGCGCCTGGCCTGGCAGCGTGAGTACCGCAACCCGCAATTCAGCGTGCCGCAACCGACCATGAACTTTGGTTGCATCCACGGCGGCGACAACCCCAATCGCATCTGCGGCCAATGCTCGCTGGAATTCGACCTGCGGCCGTTGCCGGGGATGGACCCGCAGGTACTGCGCGCCGCCATTCGTCAGAAGCTCGAACCCTTGGCGGAGCGTCATAAAGTCAAGATCGACTACGCACCGTTGTTCCCCGAAGTGCCGCCGTTCGAGCAGGCCGAAGATGCCGAGCTGGTGCGGGTGGCGGAACGATTGACCGGTCATCGTGCGCAAGCAGTAGCGTTCGGCACCGAAGCGCCTTATCTTCAGCGCCTTGGTTGTGAAACCCTGGTGCTCGGCCCTGGCGATATCGCCTGTGCTCACCAACCGGGCGAGTACCTCGAAATGTCACGCTTGACGCCTACAGTGCGTCTATTGCGGGAACTGATCGAGCATTACTGCCTGAAACCTGCATAAATTAACCCCTGCCTATTCGTACATAGAAGGAGAGCGAGCGTGTCGCCAAGCCTGTTCCGACGATAACCATCAGCCCGCTGTGCGCTTTCACGATTCATCCTTTTTTGGCTGCTTTTTATTACAGGCCCAGGTTTTATGCCCGAATACGTCAATTGGCTTCGTCACGCTTCGCCTTACATCAACGCCCACCGCGACTGCACCTTTGTGGTCATGCTGCCCGGCGATGGCGTGGATCACCCTAACTTCGGCAATATCGTCCACGACCTGGTGCTGCTCCACAGCCTGGGTGTGCGGCTGGTGCTGGTGCACGGTTCGCGCCCGCAGATTGAAACCCGCCTTGAAGCACGCGGCCTCACCCCGGCTTACCACGAAGGTTTGCGCATCACTGATGCGGCGACCCTGGAATGTGTGATCGACGCGGTCGGGCATCTGCGCATTGCTATCGAGGCGCGGCTGTCCATGGACATGGCCTCGTCGCCGATGCAGGGCTCGCGCTTGCGCGTGGCCAGCGGCAATCTCGTTACTGCACGGCCGATCGGTGTGCTCGAAGGCGTGGACTACCACCACACCGGCGAAGTGCGCCGGGTCGACCGCAAAGGCATCAATCGCCTGCTGGACGAGCGCTCCATCGTGCTGCTGTCGCCATTGGGTTATTCGCCCACCGGCGAGATCTTCAACCTGGCCTGCGAAGACGTCGCCACCCGCGCCGCCATCGACCTGGGCGCCGACAAGCTGCTGCTGTTTGGCGCCGACCTTGGTTTGCTCGATGAGCATGGTCGCCTGGTGCGTGAGTTGCGCCCGCAACAAGTGCCGGCGCACCTGCAGCGGCTGGGTAACAACTATCAGGCTGAGTTGCTGGATGCCGCCGCCGAGGCTTGCCGTGGCGGAGTAGGGCGCAGCCATATCGTCAGTTATGCCGAAGACGGCGCGTTGCTCACCGAGCTGTTCACCCGCGACGGTGGCGGCACGTTGGTGGCCCAGGAGCAATTCGAACTGGTGCGTGAAGCGGCGATTGAAGACGTCGGTGGCTTGCTCGACCTGATCAGCCCGCTGGAAGAGCAGGGCATTCTGGTGCGGCGTTCGCGTGAGGTGTTGGAGCGTGAGATCGAGCAGTTCAGCGTGGTCGAGCGCGAAGGCATGATCATCGCTTGTGCGGCGTTGTATCAGATCGCCGATTCGGATGCCGGTGAGCTGGCGTGCCTGGCAGTGAACCCGGAGTACCGTCACGGCGCACGCGGTGATGTATTGCTGGAGCGCATCGAGACCCGCGCGCGGGCCCAGGGTTTGAAGACTTTGTTTGTCCTCACCACGCGCACCGCCCACTGGTTCCGCGAGCGCGGGTTTGTGCCGAGCAGCGTGGACCGCCTACCGTCGGCGCGGGCCTCGCTGTACAACTATCAGCGTAATTCGAAGATTTTTGAGAAGGCGCTCTAGCTAAGAGCAAGGGCTGGCTTATGTGGGAGCTGGCTTGCCTGCGATGCGGGCACCTCGGTCTGTCAGGTAAACCGAGGTGATGCAATCGCAGGCAAGCCAGCTCCCACAGGGGACTGCATTTATTCTTTGATGAATTTATCGGTCACAAAGGCCGAGTAATCCGGCAGCACCGTTTCGACCTTCCCCTGTTCCTTCAAAAACTTCGCCGTCTCCCCAATCGCCTTCGCGGTGCCGCCTTTAAGCAGTGCCTCGGTCTGCTGTGCCTGGGCATCCGGGAACGTGGTGCCAGCTAGCAGCTCGGGAATGTCCGCAGCATTGGAACCTGTCAGTTTAGCGATTTTCTGCACGGGCTCCGAATCCACCGTCCAACTGTCTTTATGGGCGGCATAGTCAGCAAACGAATCCAGCGTGACCTTGGCAAACTTGGCCACTACGTCAGGATGTTTTTGCGCGAAATCTTTGCGCGCCACCCACACTTCGAACGTTGGCGCGCCCCACTGACCTACCTGGGCTGCGTCTGTCAGGGTTTTGCCGGTCTTGCGGATTTCCCCCAGCGCTGGTGACCACACGAATGCGCCGTCGATATCGCCACGTTTCCACGCGGCAGCAATTTCTGCCGGTTGCAGGTTCACCACTTTGACTTTTTGCGTGTCCAGGCCCCAGTGCTTCAGCGCCCCGAGCAGGCTGTAATGGGAGGTCGAGACGAAAGGGGTGGCGATGGTTTTACCCACCAGGTCTGCGGGTTTGTCGATACCGCTGCCATTGCGTACCACCAGAGCTTCAGAAGTATTGATCTGCGCCGATACGATAAACGCCACGATCGGTAGATTGCGTGAAGCCGCTGCTGCAAGGGGGCTGGAACCAAGATTGCCGATCTGCACATCGCCGGAGGCGATCGCGGTGACCACTTCGGGGCCGCTGTTGAAACGGCGCCAGGCGATTTTCTCGCCGATGGCCTTTTCATAGAGGCCGTCAGCCTGGGGGACTTTGCTTGGGTCGATGCCGGTTTGGTAGCCGATGGTCAAATCGGCGGCTTTGACACCAAAAGAAAGAATTAGTGACACAAAAACTGTAACAAATTGACGGGAGGATGTGCGTTTGGCCATGATGGCGTCGCCTTTTTGATCGTGGGTGACGTATGCAACAGTACGGTCACACTAATCGATCTAAAAAAAGCTGGTAAATACCCTTTAGGAATTAGCTTATGGAGCGGTTGATCTATGCTGATCGGTTCGCTGCCTGCTGAGGCTTATTCCTGAATCGTATGAAAAAGAATGAAACAATTCTTTTTGGGTGTATGAAAAACTCATTACCCTGCAGGGACCAAATTAACTGCGGTTAGACGAAGGTAGTAGACATACAAAGTTACGATTGACTTGTCGGTCACTATCCGGCGCTAATCGCGCATCTGTGGATCCAGGGCGTCAGACCCGGGACCTTAGAAATACAAAAATTAGAAATGAGAGGAGCGGTACATGAAGAAGTCAACATTGGCGTTGGCCGTGGCTGTGGCTGCAATTGCACAACAGGCACACTCCGCCGGTTTCATCGAAGACAGCAAGGCTACCCTGGGTCTGCGTAACTTCTACATCAACACGGATAACCGTGATGGTGCCAGCAGCCCTAAGTCCAACAGCCAGAGCAAAAACGCTGAATGGGGCCAAGGTTTCGACCTGCGTTTCATCTCGGGTTACACCCAAGGCACCGTTCAATTTGGTGTTGATGCCATTGGCCTGTACGGCATGCGCCTCGATTCCAGCCGCGCCGATCACGGTAACTACACCGGCAGCGCTTCCGGCGGTACCGTGTTCCCAAGCGACGGCAACAAAGCTGTGCGTGACTACGCCAGCCTGGGCTTGACCGGCAAGGTCAAGATCTCCCAGACCGAACTGAAAATCGGCACCCTGCAACCGAACAACCCGGTCATCAAGACCAACGACGGTCGTCTGTTGCCACAAACCTTCCAGGGCGGCCAGATCACGTCGAACGAGATCAAGGACCTGACCCTGACTGCTGGTCAGATCGAGCACGCCAAGGGCCGTAACTCCAGCAACAACGAAGGTCTGTCCCTGGCCGGTGCCAACGGCAGCTCGAACTATGACGCAGGTAACTTCGTCAACAAGTTCTACTACGCCGGTGCTGACTACAAGATCACCAAAGACCTGACTGCGTCGTACTACTTCGGTGAGCTGAAAGACTTCTACTCGCAGAACTTCCTGGGCCTGGTACACAACTGGGCTATCGGCCCGGGCGTGCTGAAAAGCGACCTGCGCTACTACCGTAGCCGCGACAATGGCGCTAACGGTGACACCGCTGGCTACTACACCACCGGTTACTACGGCAACAAGGTCACCAAGGGCAAGGTCGACAACGACCTGTACAGCTACTTGGCATTGTACTCGGTTGAAGGTCACACCTTCGGCGCCGGCTACCAGTACACCAAAGGCGACAGTGACTTCCCTTGGCTGAACCAAGGTGACGGCTCTTCGAACAGCACCACCACCGACATGCAGATCCAGAAGTTTGCCCGTGCTGGCGAACGTACCTGGCAAGCTCGCTACGCGTATGACTTCGCCAAGGTTGGCCTGCCAGGCCTGACCGCGGGTGTTGTGTACCTCAAAGGCAGCAACATCGACACGTCGGTCGGTAGCAAAAACGAGTGGGAACGTGACCTGACTCTGGCCTACGTTGTGCCACAAGGCCCGCTGAAAAACCTCGGCGTAGCCTGGAAAAACGCTATGTGGCGTACCGACCTGCCCGCGACTCGCGCGCAAGACGAAAACCGCCTGATCGTCAGCTACTCGATCCCGCTGTTGTAAGAGCGTAAAACCTTGCCCGGCGCAACGCCGGGCAAGGTGACTTACTGTTCAAGTCGGGCTCAACCCCCGCAAGCCCTTCCTGAATCCCCTCTTTGTACAGCGTCTCAAGGCCTTCTCGAACCTTGAAACCGATGTTGATCCTCGCCCGTTCCCAAGTCCAATGAACAGATTTTTAATATTCATTTATCGTCTAAATAAATCGATATTTATTCTTTTTAAATAATTCCTAACCCATGCACAGTGGGCTCCATAAGCACTCATCAGGAGCCACACCATGAGCCTACGATTGGGCGACATCGCCCCCGACTTTGAACAGGATTCCAGCGCCGGCAAGATTCGTTTCCACGAATGGTTGGGCGATAGCTGGGGCGTGTTGTTTTCCCATCCGGCCGACTTCACTCCGGTGTGCACCACGGAGCTGGGCTTTACCGCCAAGCTCAAAGACGAATTTGCCAAGCGTGGCGTCAAGGCCATTGCCCTGTCGGTCGACCCGGTGGACTCGCACCACAAGTGGATAGAAGACATCAACGAAACCCAGAACACCGTCGTCAACTTCCCGATCCTGGCCGATGCCGATCGCAAGGTGTCGGACCTCTACGACCTGATCCACCCGAATGCCAGTGACACGCTCACCGTGCGTTCCTTGTTCGTGATCGACCCGAACAAGAAGATTCGCCTGACCATCACTTACCCGGCCAGCACCGGCCGTAACTTCCACGAAATCCTGCGGGTCATCGACTCGTTGCAGCTGACCGACAACCACAAGGTCGCCACGCCCGCCAACTGGCAGGACGGCGATGAAGTGGTGATCGTGCCGTCGCTCAAGGACGAGGAAGAGATCAAGCAGCGCTTTCCAAAGGGCTACCGTGCGGTGAAGCCGTACTTGCGGCTCACCCCGCAGCCTAATCGCTGAAGCTGAAATCGCCATCGCGGGCAAGCCCGGCTCCCACAGTTGACCGCATTCCCCTGTGGGAGCCGGGCTTGCCCGCGATGGCGTCGATGCATGCGCCACAAAACCTGAGTTGAAACCGAATCACATAGCAGGGGTTTTCAGGCCGTTTCGACGGCCTTTTTTTTCGGCTTGAGATTAATTGAAGGTATATGCATTTATAGAATAAACAAATGAAAAAATAAGATTTTAAGATATATAAATATGCTGATAGGGTCTGTTCCATCTTGGCGACATCGCCACCCAGCGAACCGCCGACACTTGCCCAAGGAATACCTGCATGCTGGTCGTAACACTTGGAGGCAGCCCCAGCCAGCGTTCGCGCTCCGGGGTCTTGCTGGAAAAAACCCGTCAGTGGCTGCAAGACAAAGGCGTGGAAGTGGTGAGTTATCAGATACGGGACTTCCCCGCCGAAGACTTGCTGCACGCCCGCTTCGACAGCCCCAAAGTCATCGACCTGTTGCAGCAAATCGCCAATGCCGACGGCCTGGTCATCGCCACGCCGGTGTACAAGGCCTCGTTTTCCGGCGCGCTGAAAACCGTACTCGACCTGCTGCCCGAGCGCGCCCTGGCCCACAAGATCGTGTTGCCAATGGCCACCGGCGGCAGCATCGCCCACATGCTGGCGGTGGACTACGCCTTGAAGCCGGTGCTCTCGGCCCTCAAGGCCCAGGAACTGCTCCACGGCATCTTTGCCGAAGACAGCCAAATCGCTTACGCCGAAGGCAGCGCCCAGGCGCAACTGGTGCCGGTGCTTGAGCAGCGACTGCACGAGGCCCTCGAGACGTTGTATGGCGCCATGGCCCGTCGCCCCAAACCGCTGGATCCCAATGTGTTGAATGAACGTTTGTTGAGTGCTCGCTGGAGCATTTAAGCCGTACCGAAATTTGTAGTACTCACCTTACTCAGCCGCCAACGGCCAAGCAGGTGCAGCCAACCCCCTCATCGCATTATTTGGAGAGAGCGCCATGCGCACTGTCATCTTGCGTCGTGGTCTGGTCGCACTGTTTGCTGCGGCTGTGTCCTTCGGCGCCATTGTTCAAGCCCAGGCCGCCGAGACCCTGCGGATCGGCTATCAGAAATACGGCACGCTGGTGCTGCTCAAAGCCAAGGGCTCGCTGGAAAAGCGCCTGGCCGCCCAGGGCGTGCAAGTGCAATGGAACGAGTTCCCCGGTGGCCCGCAGTTGCTCGAAGGCCTGAACGTCGGCGCGATCGACTTTGGTGTCACCGGCGAAACGCCGCCCGTGTTCGCCCAGGCGGCCGGTGCAGATTTGCTCTACGTCGCCTATGAGCCACCCGCGCCGACCAGTGAAGCGATCCTGGTGCCCAAGGATTCGACGATCAAATCGGTGGCCGAGCTCAAGGGCAAGAAAATCGTGCTCAACAAAGGCTCCAACGTGCACTACCTGTTGGTACGTGCCCTGGAAGATGCCGGCCTCAAATACACCGACGTGCAAACCATCTTCCTGCCGCCCGCCGATGCCCGCGCCGCGTTCGAACGTGGCAGCGTCGACGCCTGGGTGATCTGGGACCCGTACCAGGCCGCCGCCGAGAAACAGCTGCAAGCCCGCACCCTGCGTGACGGCACCGGCATTGCCGACAACCATCAGTTCTACCTGGCCACCAAGCCCTACGCCACGCAGCACCCGGACGTGATCAAGGCGCTGGTGGAAGAAGTGCGCGCCGTGGGCGAGTGGTCCAAGGCCAACCCTCAAGAAGTAACCGAACAAGTCGCACCGCTGCTCGGCTTGCCGGCGGACATCACCCTGACCTCGGTTAAGCGCCAAGGCTACGGTGCGCTGTTCCTGACCCCGGAAGTGGTCGCCGCCCAGCAAAAAATCGCCGACACCTTCTACCAGCTCAAATTGATCCCCAAACCCTTGAGCATCAAAGACGTGATCTGGACTCCATCCGCCGCCGTCGCCACAGCGCCGTAATCCGACTTCTTCAGGAGACAACTCCATGAGCCTCAATATTTTCTGGTTCCTGCCTACCCACGGCGACGGCCATTACCTTGGCACCGCCGAAGGCGCCCGCGCCGTCGATCACGGTTATCTGCAGCAAGTGGCCCAGGCGGCTGACCGCCTGGGGTTCGGCGGGGTGCTGATTCCTACCGGCCGCTCCTGTGAAGACTCGTGGCTGGTCGCCGCCTCGCTGATCCCGGTAACCCAGCGACTGAAATTCCTTGTCGCGCTGCGCCCCGGCATCATCTCCCCGACGGTGGCGGCGCGTCAGGCCGCGACCCTGGACCGGTTGTCCGGCGGGCGCGCTTTGTTCAACCTGGTCACCGGCGGTGATCCGGAAGAGCTGGCTGGCGATGGCTTGTTCCTCAGCCATGAAGAACGCTACCAGGCCTCGGTGGAGTTCACCCGCATCTGGCGCCGCGTGCTGGAAGGCGAAACCGTGGATTACGACGGCGAACACATCAGTGTCAAAGGCGCCAAATTGCTTTACCCGCCGATCCAGCAGCCACGTCCGCCGCTGTACTTCGGCGGCTCCTCTGAAGCCGCCCAGGACCTGGCAGCCGAACAGGTGGAAATGGTGTTGACCTGGGGCGAGCCACCGGCCGCCGTCGCGGAAAAAATCGAACAGGTGCGGGCCAAGGCAGCAAAACTTGGGCGCACCGTGCGCTTCGGTATTCGACTGCATGTCATCGTGCGCGAAACCAACGATGAAGCGTGGAAAGCTGCCGACAAACTGATTTCCCACCTGGATGACGAAACCATCGCCCGCGCCCAGGCGTCCCTGGCGCGTTTCGATTCCGTTGGTCAGCAGCGCATGGCCGCCTTGCACGGCGGTAACCGCGACAACCTCGAAGTCAGCCCCAACCTGTGGGCCGGTGTCGGCCTGGTGCGTGGCGGTGCGGGCACTGCACTGGTGGGTGATGGCCCAACGGTTGCGGCGCGGGTCAAGGAATACGCCGCGCTGGGCATCGACACCTTTATCTTCTCCGGTTACCCACACCTGGAAGAGTCGTATCGGGTTGCCGAGCTGTTGTTCCCGCACCTGGATATCGAGCGTCCCGAGCAGCCGAAAAGCGCCGGTTACGTCAGCCCGTTCGGCGAAATGGTCGCCAACGACATCCTTCCCAAAGCTGCGTCGCAGAGCTGAGGCGCCATTATGGATTTTGAAAAATTAAGTCATCGTGTTGCGCCCTGGGTGCTGCCAATTTTACTGCTGGCGGTGTGGCAGTTGTCGGTATCCGCTGGCTGGTTGTCCACACGGATTTTGCCGGCACCCAGCGCGGTAATCGAAGCGGGCGTCAACCTGGTACGCAGCGGCGAAATCTGGACGCACCTGGCCATCAGCGGCTGGCGTGCCGGGCTGGGCTTTGTGATCGGTGGCAGCATCGGCCTGGCCCTGGGCTTTATCACCGGCCTGTCGAAGTGGGGCGAGCGCCTGCTGGACAGCTCGGTGCAGATGATCCGCAACGTGCCGCACCTGGCGTTGATTCCGCTGGTGATTTTGTGGTTCGGCATTGACGAGACCGCGAAGATTTTCCTGGTCGCCCTCGGCACGCTGTTCCCGATTTACCTGAATACCTACCACGGCATCCGCAACGTCGACCCGGCGCTGGTGGAAATGTCGCGCAGCTACGGTTTGTCCGGTTTCAGCCTGTTCTGGCAAGTGATCCTGCCGGGCGCGTTGCCTTCGATTCTGGTGGGCGTGCGCTTCGCCCTGGGCTTTATGTGGCTGACGCTGATCGTGGCGGAAACCATCTCGGCCAGTTCCGGCATCGGTTACCTGGCGATGAACGCCCGCGAATTCCTGCAAACCGACGTGGTGGTACTGGCGATTGTGCTCTACGCCATCCTCGGCAAACTCGCCGACCTCGCGGCGCGTGGCCTGGAACGTGTGTGGCTGCGCTGGCATCCGGCTTACCAAGTAAATAAAGGAGGTGCGGCATGACCGCTCAACAACCTCCGCGCCTGCTCAAGGGCATCCCGCTGGCGGTGCGCAAATTGCGCAAGGCCTTTGGTGCGCGGGAAGTACTCAAAGAGATTGATCTGCACATTCCGGCGGGCCAGTTCGTGGCCGTGGTCGGCCGCAGCGGCTGCGGCAAAAGTACCTTGCTGCGTCTGCTCGCAGGCCTGGATAAAGCCAGTGGCGGCGAGCTGTTGGCCGGCTCCGCGCCGTTGAGCGAGGCGATTGAAGACACGCGGTTGATGTTCCAGGAAGCGCGTTTGCTGCCGTGGAAAAAAATCATCGACAACGTGGGCCTGGGCCTTAAAGGCAACTGGCGTCCCAAGGCATTGGAAGCGTTGGAGGCAGTGGGTTTGGCCGAGCGCGCCAATGAGTGGCCGGCGGCCTTGTCCGGTGGCCAGAAGCAACGCGTGGCTTTGGCTCGCGCGTTGATTCACCAGCCGCGCCTGTTGCTGCTCGATGAGCCGTTGGGGGCGCTGGACGCCCTGACCCGCATCGAGATGCAGCAACTGATCGAAAATCTTTGGCAGAAGCACGGCTTCACCGTGTTGCTGGTCACCCATGATGTCAGCGAAGCCGTGGCGATTGCTGACCGCGTGATTCTGATTGAAGACGGCGAAATCGGCCTCGACCTGATCGTCGACCTGCCGCGCCCGCGTGCCCGTGGCTCACATCGCCTGGCCGCGCTGGAAGCTGAAGTGCTTAACCGGGTGCTGTCGCTGCCAGGCTCACCGCCGGAACCTGAACCTGTTTCACCGCTGCCTACGCAATTGCGTTGGGCTCAATAAAAGCAGCTGCAAGCTTCAAGCTAGAAGCTTCAAGAGAAAGCACTGCGCTTTTACTTGCGGCTTGTCGCTAACAACTTGCAGCTATTTCGACCCGAGGAGAAATCGTATGACTATCAAAGCCATCAACGTACGTAACCAGTTCAAAGGCACCATCAAGGAAATCGTCGAAGGCGACGTGCTGTCGGAAATCGACGTGCAGACCGCGTCCGGCATCGTGACTTCGGTGATCACGACTCGCTCGGTCAAAGAGCTGGAACTGGTGATTGGCAGCGAAGTGATTGCCTTTGTGAAGTCCACCGAGGTGTCGATCGCCAAGTTGTGATCGGCGGCCTTGCAATCGCTATCGCAGGCAAGCCAGCTCCCACATTTGAATGTATTCACCGCTCAAGATGTGGGAGCCGGGCTTGCCCGCGATAGGGCCGGGCAAGCCACCACAAGGCTCAGCGCTTAGGCAAATACGCCGGCAAATAAAGCCCCACATACGCATCAAACACCCGCATCCCTTCTTCGGCCATGCGCGGCGTAATCTGCCCATGCTGATGCACCGAACGCGCGTACACGCGGTCGCTCAATTCCAGCGCCAGCGCGAACACGTCCACGTCGGTGGGCAAGGTCGGCACTTCGAAGTGGCGGTTGAACACTTCAAGCATTAAATCCCCCAGCTCCAAATCATGCTGACGGTCCGCCTGGGTCACTTCGGCAAGCCCGTGTTGCGCCAGGATCAATTGGCGTGCGGCCGCGTCGTTGCTGTAGATGCTGAGCATGCGTTGCTCGACGATAGAGGACAGGTCGCGCCACACCTTGAGTGAATCATGCTCGATGGGGGCCTGGATCGCCGCGCGGAAAGCGGCATGGACATCGGCGGTCAATGCCTCCAGCAGCGCCGGCACGCTGGCGAAAAAGTGATACACCGACGACGGTGGGATCTGCGCCCGTTCGGCCACGCTGTAGATCGACAAGCTCGCCACGCCTTCGCTCGCCAGCAAGGTGCGGGCGGCGTCGAGGATCGCATCGATCCGGGCCTGGCTGCGGGCGCGGGGTTTGCGAGGGGCGGCGGGGCGGGTGGGCATGGAAGTCTCCTACAAGGCAGAGCGCATTGTATGAGCAGGAGGGTGTGTTGTCTGCCAGGGCCTCATCGCAGGCAAGCCAGCTCCCACACTTTGATCTGTGAACGCATTCAAGTGTGGGAGCTGGCTTGCCTGCGATGAATACAACGCGGTCTACCGGAATAAACTCAAAAAAAATGCCGCAAGCCATAAAGCCTGCGGCATTTTTTAAAGCAGCAACGGCTTACACAGTATGCAGATACCAGTTGTACTCAAGGTCGGAGATGGAGTGTTCAAACTCTTCCAGCTCACTTTCCTTACAGGCGACGAAGATATCGATGTATTTAGGATCGATGTACTTGGCCATCACCTCGCTGTCGTCCAACTCACGCAATGCATCGCGCAGGTTGTTCGGCAGGCTCTGTTCGTTCTGCTCGTAGCTGTTGCCTTCCACCGGAGCGCCAGGCTCGATCTTGTTGGTAAGACCGTGGTGCACGCCCGCCAAGACCGAAGCCATCAGCAGGTACGGGTTGGCGTCGGCACCGGCCACGCGGTGTTCGATACGCACGGCATCGGACGAGCCGGTGGGTACGCGAATGGCCACAGTGCGGTTATCCAGGCCCCAGCACGGCGAGTTCGGCACGTAGAACTGTGCGCCGAAACGACGGTAGGAGTTGACGTTGGGGCACAGGAACGCCATTTGGGCGGGCAGGGTCTCGAGCACACCGCCGATCGCGTGACGCAATGCGGCGTTCTGCTCGGGATCCTCGCTGGCAAAAATATTCTTGCCGTCCTTGTCCAAAATGGAGATGTGTACGTGCAAACCGTTGCCTGCCTGGCCTGGGTAAGGCTTGGCCATGAAGGTGGTGTCCATCTCATGGTCGTAGGCGATGTTCTTGATCAGGCGCTTGAGCAGTACCGCGTAGTCGCAGGCCTTGATCGGGTCGGCGACGTGGTGCAGGTTCACTTCGAACTGCGCCGGGGCACTTTCCTTGACGATGGCGTCTGCCGGGATGCCTTGCTCTTTGGCACCTTCCAGAATGTCCTGGAGGCAGTCGACGTATTCGTCGAGGTCGTCGATCAGGTACACCTGTGTCGAGTGCGGGCGTTTGCCGGAGATCGGCGAGCGGGGCGGTTGTGGGCGGCCGTTCACGTTCTCCTGGTCGATCAGGTAGAACTCAAGCTCGAAGGCGGCGCAGATGGTCAGACCGAGGTCGTCAAATTTGCTTACAACTTGGCGGAGCACTTCGCGAGGATCGGCGAAGAAAGGTTCACCTTCAAGTTCGTGCATGGTCATCAGCAGTTGCGCGGTTGGGCGCTTTTGCCATGGTTCATTGCACAGGGTGTCGGGGATTGGATAACAGATTCGGTCAGCATCACCGATGTCCAGACCCAGGCCGGTGCTTTCCACCGTCGAGCCGTTGATATCCAGGGCAAATAAAGAGGCAGGCAGGTTAATGCCCTTCTCGTAAACCTTGTGGAGGCTGGTGCGTTCGATGCGCTTACCGCGCACCACACCATTCATATCCGCAATTAGAAGGTCTACGTACAGAACCTCAGGATGATCCTTAAGGAACGCGTTCGCTTCGTTAAGCTGAACGGCACGCGGGGGTACCGACATGATGCAACACCTTTGTTGTTAAAAATATCAATCATTGATCTTTTCTGGTTTCAGTCAACCCGAACGGCATGCCGAAGTCAAGCGAGGCCTTTTTTGCCCTAAAAAAGCGCCTTGAGGCCTTTTTTGGGGCTTTTTGGGGCGGTTTTTTGGGTTTGAAGGGCTTGGGACTAGCAGGCTAAAGCGGGCCGTGTTGTATTTTTTACGGGGGTGTTGTGTAAAAAAATGAACAAGGCTAAGCTCGATTCAAACCCATAACAGCAATAATACCGGGGTGCTTCATGTCTCGCCTGCCGTTAATCGGCGTCACCGCCTGCTCCAAACAGGTCGGTTTGCATGCTTATCACATCAGTGGCGACAAATACGTCCGTGCAGTCGCAGTCGCTGCCAAGGGCTTGCCATTGATCATTCCATCCTTGGGTGATCTGCTCGACCCGGCCAATATTCTTGACGGCCTGGATGGCATTCTCTTTACCGGCTCCCCGTCCAATATCGAACCCTTTTACTACGATGGTCCGGCCAGCGCGCCCGGGACTGCTCATGATTCTGCACGCGACCAGACCACCCTGCCGTTGCTGCGCGCCGCGATTGCGGCCGGCGTGCCGGTGCTGGGCATCTGCCGTGGCTTTCAGGAAATGAACGTGGCGTTCGGCGGCAGCCTGCACCAGAAGGTTCATGAAGTACCGGGCATGATGGATCACCGCGAAGACGAGACCCAGCCGCTGGAAGTCCAGTACGGCCCGGCGCACGCCGTGGCGATTACCCCCAATGGGGTATTGGCAGGCCTGGGTTTGCCGCCGACGATCCAGGTCAACTCGATTCATAGCCAGGGCGTTGATCGCCTGGCGCCGGGTATGCAGGTCGAAGCGACCGCACCCGATGGGTTGATCGAAGCTTTTTCTTACACGTCGGGCAAGGCTTTTGCTTTAGGAGTGCAATGGCACCCCGAATGGCAGGTAAGCTCTAACCCGCACTACCTCGCGATCTTCCAGGCCTTTGGCTCGGCTTGTCGAAAGCGGGCGATGCAACGCGACGCGGATGCTGCGTCAACCAACGCCTGACCTTTAATGGATGTCAGGAAACACAGCCCAGAGGCATTTATGAGTAACAACCTCGACCAGCTCACCGATTGGTTGAAAGACCACAAGATCACAGAAGTCGAATGCATGATTGGCGACCTCACGGGCATCACCCGGGGCAAGATCTCGCCGACCAACAAGTTCATTGCCGAAAAAGGCATGCGCCTGCCCGAGAGCGTTCTGTTGCAGACCGTGACCGGCGACTATGTCGAAGACGACATCTATTACGAATTGCTCGACCCGGCCGACATCGACATGATCTGCCGCCCCGACCAGAACGCGGTATTCCTGGTGCCTTGGGCCATCGAGCCCACCGCCCAGGTGATCCACGACACCTACGACAAACAAGGCAACCCCATCGAGCTGTCGCCGCGCAACGTGCTCAAGAAGGTACTCAAGCTCTATTCCGACCGGGGTTGGCAGCCGATCGTGGCGCCGGAGATGGAGTTCTACCTGACCAAGCGCTGCGAAGACCCGGACTTCCCGTTGCAACCGCCGATTGGCCGTTCCGGTCGCCCGGAGACGGGCCGTCAATCCTTCTCTATAGAAGCCGCCAACGAATTCGACCCGTTGTTCGAAGACGTCTACGACTGGTGCGAACTGCAGGAGCTGGACCTCGACACGCTGATTCACGAGGACGGCACGGCGCAGATGGAAATCAACTTCCGTCACGGCGATGCTTTGTCCCTGGCCGACCAGATTCTGGTGTTCAAGCGCACCATGCGTGAAGCCGCGCTCAAGCACAACGTGGCCGCCACCTTTATGGCCAAGCCGATGACCGGCGAGCCGGGCAGCGCGATGCACTTGCACCAGAGCATCATCGACATCGCCACCGGCAAGAACGTCTTCTCCAATGAAGACGGGACCATGAGCCAGCTGTTCCTCAACCACATTGGCGGCCTGCAGAAGTTCATCCCTGAATTGCTGCCGCTGTTTGCTCCCAATGTGAACTCGTTCCGCCGCTTCCTGCCCGACACGTCGGCGCCGGTTAACGTGGAATGGGGCGAAGAAAACCGCACCGTCGGCCTGCGCGTACCGGATGCCGGCCCGCAGAACCGCCGCGTCGAAAACCGCCTGCCAGGCGCCGATGCCAACCCGTACCTGGCGATTGCCGCCAGCTTGCTGTGTGGCTACATCGGCATGGTCGAAGGCCATAACCCCAGCGCACCTGTAGTGGGTCGTGGTTACGAGCGCCGCAACCTGCGCCTGCCGTTGACCATCGAAGACGCCCTGGAGCGCATGGAAAACAGCAAGACCATCGAGAAGTACCTGGGGCAGAAATTCATCACAGGCTACGTCGCGGTCAAGCGGGCCGAGCATGAAAACTTCAAGCGCGTGATCAGTTCGTGGGAGCGGGAATTCCTGCTCTTCGCCGTCTGATGCGCCGGGCGCGCGGGGTAACCCGCGCGCCCTTCACCGAAAAGTCTAGGAGACCGGTATGTCCAGCAACAACCCGCAAACCCGTGAATGGCAAGCCTTGAGCAATGATCACCACCTGGCGCCGTTCAGCGACTTCAAGCAATTGAAAGAGAAAGGCCCACGGATCATCACCAAAGCCCACGGCGTTTACCTGTGGGACAGCGAAGGCAACAAGATCCTCGACGGCATGGCCGGCCTGTGGTGCGTGGCGATCGGTTACGGTCGCGATGAACTGGCTGACGCCGCCGCCAAGCAGATGAAAGAATTGCCGTACTACAACCTGTTCTTCCAGACCGCGCACCCGCCGGTGCTGGAGTTGGCCAAAGTCATTGCCGATGTCGCGCCTGCCGGCATGAACCACGTGTTCTTTACCGGTTCCGGCTCCGAAGGCAACGACACCATGCTGCGCATGGTCCGCCACTACTGGGCGGTCAAGGGCCAGCCGAACAAGAAAACCATCATCAGCCGCAAGAATGGCTACCACGGTTCCACCGTGGCCGGCGCGAGCCTGGGCGGCATGACCTATATGCATGAACAGGGCGACCTGCCGATTCCGGGCATCACCCACATCGCCCAGCCGTACTGGTATGGCGAAGGCGGCGACATGAGCCCGGAAGAGTTCGGGATCTGGGCTGCCAATCAGTTGGAAGAAAAGATTCTGGAACTGGGCGTGGACAACGTCGGTGCCTTTATTGCCGAGCCGATCCAGGGTGCCGGTGGCGTGATCGTGCCGCCTGAGACCTACTGGCCGCGCATCAAGGAAATCCTCGCCAAGTACGACATCCTGTTCGTCGCCGACGAAGTGATCTGCGGTTTCGGCCGTACCGGCGAATGGTTCGGCAGCGATTTCTACGACCTCAAGCCGCACATGATGACCATCGCCAAAGGCCTGACCTCGGGTTACATCCCCATGGGCGGCCTGATCGTGCACGACGACGTGGTTGCCGTGCTCAACGAAGGCGGCGATTTCAACCACGGGTTCACCTATTCCGGTCACCCGGTGGCCGCCGCCGTGGCCCTGGAAAACATCCGCATCATGCGCGATGAAAAAATCATTAAGCGTGTGCACGAAGAAGCGGCACCGTATTTGCAGAAACGTCTGAGGGAACTGGCTGATCACCCGCTGGTGGGTGAAGTGCGCGGTGTGGGCATGCTCGGGGCGATTGAGCTGGTGCAGGACAAGGCCACGCGCAAACGTTACGAAGGCCGTGGTGTGGGCATGATCTGCCGCACGTTCTGCTTCGAGAATGGCCTGATCATGCGCGCCGTGGGCGACACCATGATCATTTCGCCGCCGCTGGTGATCAGCAACGCGGAAATCGACGAGCTGGTGACCAAGGCTCGCCACTGCCTGGACCTGACTTTGGCGGCATTGCAGGGCTAAGTGCTAGGCTCAGAACGCAGCGGCTTTCGGGCGCTGCATTCTGAGCAGCTATAAATGAGGCTTTGGTTGAAAGCCGGCCTCGGAACTTGCCAGACTGTCGCCCTGTTTTGTTGCCCTTTAGACGGGCCGCTTAACACTGTAAGAACGTGGCCCAAAAAAGAAAAACTGGAGCATCACCAAATGAAGGCATTAGGTTTGAAGAACGCTGGCAAGACCCTCCTCGCCTTGTCCCTGTTGGGCGCAATGGCGGGCGCGGCCCAGGCAGACGATAAAGTCCTGCATGTGTACAACTGGTCCGACTACATTGCACCGGACACCATCGCCAACTTTGAAAAAGAGTCGGGCATCAAGGTGGTGTACGACGTTTTTGACAGCAACGAGACCCTCGAAGCCAAGTTGCTGGCAGGCAAGTCCGGTTACGACATCGTCGTGCCGTCGAACAACTTCCTCGCCAAGCAGATCAAGGCCGGTGTCTATCAGGAGCTGGACAAGTCCAAGCTGCCTAACTACGACAACCTGAACAAATCCCTGCTTAAAGCCGTGTCGATCAGCGACCCGGACAACAAGCACGCCTTCCCGTACATGTGGGGCTCGATCGGCATCGGCTACAACCCGGAGAAGGTCAAGGCTGCACTGGGTATCGACAAGATCGACTCATGGGACGTGCTGCTCAAGCCTGAAAACATCGCCAAGCTCAAAAGCTGTGGTGTGAGCTTCCTTGATTCGCCAACCGAAATGCTGCCGGTGGCACTGCACTACCTGGGCCTGCCGACCGACACCCAGAAGAAAGCTGACCTCAAGCAAGCTGAAGACCTGTTCCTCAAGCTGCGCCCATCGATCGGCTACTTTCACTCGTCCAAGTACATCTCGGACCTGGCCAATGGCAACATCTGCGTAGCCGTGGGTTACTCGGGTGACATCCAGCAGGCCAAGTCCCGCGCGGCTGAAGCCGGTGGCAAGGTCAAAGTGGCCTACGACATTCCGAAAGAAGGCGCCGGCAGCTTCTTCGACATGGTCGCCATCCCTAAAGATGCCGAAAACGTCGACGCCGCCTACAAGTTCATGAACTACCTGCTCAAGCCGGAAGTCATGGCCTCGATCACCAACAGCGTGCGTTTCCCGAACGGTAACGAGAAGGCTACCGCACTGGTCGACAAAGACATCACCAGCGACCCGGGCATCTACCCGCCAGCCGATGTGCAGGCCAAGCTCTACGCCATTGCTGACTTGCCGGCTGCAACCCAGCGTGAAATGACACGCAGCTGGACCAAGATCAAATCGGGTAAATAAACGTTGAAACCTGTGGGAGCGGGCTTGCCCGCTCCTGCACAAACCAGTTCACAAAAATTAAATGACAGAAAGTTTTGCCGGATCGGTTTATCGAGGGTAAGTTGCGCGCCGGTTTTGTTGCCGGGCAACAACTTTAAGGCCCAACTATTTAAGAGGACCTCCACTTGCCAATTTCTTTATTTCGCAAAGCCATGCTGGTGGGTGCAGGTATCACGCTGGCTGTGAGCGTGCAGGCCGCACCGACGGTGCATATTTATAACTGGTCGGACTACATTGGCCCGGACACCCTGGCCAACTTTGAAAAGGCGACAGGCATCAAGCCCGTGTATGACGTGTTTGATTCCAACGAAACCCTGGAAGGCAAGTTGCTCGCCGGTCGTACCGGTTACGACGTGGTGGTGCCGTCCAACCATTTTCTCGGCAAGCAGATCAAGGCTGGCGCGTTCCAGAAGCTCGATAAGTCATTGCTGACAAACTATGCCAACCTCGACCCGGCGCTGCTAAAGCGCCTGGAAAAGAACGATCCAGGTAACCAGTATTCCGTGCCGTACCTGTGGGGTACCAACGGCATTGGCTACAACGTCGATAAAGTCAAAGAAGTGCTGGGCGTCGACCATATCGACTCCTGGGCCGTGCTGTTCGAGCCGGAGAACATGAAGAAGCTCGCCTCCTGTGGCGTTTCGTTCATGGACTCGGCCGATGAAATGCTGCCGGCGGTGCTCAACTACATGGGCCTGAACCCCAACAGCACCAACCCTGAAGACTACAAGAAGGCCGAAGAGAAGCTGCTCAAAGTGCGGCCCTACGTGACCTATTTCCATTCTTCCAAATACATCTCGGACCTGGCCAACGGCAACATTTGCGTGGCAGCCGGTTTCTCCGGTGATGTGTTCCAGGCCAAGGCCCGTGCAGCCGAGGCTGGCAAAGGCGTGAACATCGCCTACACGATTCCCCAAGAAGGCGGCAATTTGTGGTTTGACGTGCTGGCGATTCCCAAGGACGCCACCAACGTCAAAGAGGCCCACGCCTTCATCAACTATTTACTGCAACCTGAGGTGATCGCTCAGGTCAGTGATCAAGTCGGTTACGCCAACCCTAACCCAGGCGCGGACAAACTGATGGAGCAATCGATACGCACTGACGCAGCGGTTTACCCACCGCAGGCGGTTCTCGACCGGACGTTCGTCAACTTCGAGCTACCCCCGAAAGTGCAACGTTTAATGACCCGTAGCTGGACCAAGGTCAAGACGGGCAAGTAAAGCTCAAACTATCCAAGGTTTTGCCCGTCTTGGGCGAACCTCAAATTTTGTTGGGAGTTTCGTAAATGGCAGTTGCCTCCGGCGCCTATAAGAAAGCCCTCGAGGGCGACCAGACACCGAAAAAGGTGTTGGTCAAAATCGACCGGGTCACGAAGAAGTTCGACGAGACGATTGCCGTGGACGATGTGTCCCTGGAAATCAAAAAAGGCGAGATCTTCGCCTTGCTCGGCGGCTCGGGTTCGGGCAAATCCACCCTGCTGCGCATGCTCGCAGGCTTCGAGCGCCCAACGGAAGGTCGCATCTACCTCGACGGTGTGGACATCACCGACATGCCGCCGTACGAGCGGCCGATCAACATGATGTTCCAGTCCTACGCCTTGTTCCCACACATGACCGTGGCGCAGAACATCGCCTTCGGCCTGCAACAGGACAAGATCCCCAAGGCTGAAGTCGACGCCCGCGTGGCCGAGATGCTCAAGCTGGTGCAGATGAGCCAGTACGCCAAGCGCAAGCCGCACCAGCTGTCCGGTGGCCAGCGCCAGCGTGTGGCGTTGGCACGTTCCCTGGCCAAGCGCCCGAAACTGCTGCTGCTCGATGAGCCGATGGGCGCATTGGACAAAAAGCTGCGTTCGCAGATGCAGCTGGAACTGGTGGAAATCATCGAGCGCGTGGGCGTGACCTGCGTGATGGTGACCCACGACCAGGAAGAGGCCATGACCATGGCCGAGCGCATCGCGATCATGCACCTGGGCTGGATCGCGCAGATCGGCAGCCCGATCGACATCTACGAAACCCCAACCAGCCGCCTGGTGTGTGAGTTCATCGGCAACGTGAACATTTTCGACACCCAAGTGGTGGACGACGCCGAAGGCCACGCGGTGCTCAAGTGCCCGGACCTGGACCGCGACATCTACGTGGGCTACGGCATCGCCACCTCGGTGGAAGACAAGTCGGTGACCTACGCGATCCGCCCGGAAAAGCTGCTGGTCACCACCGAAATGCCGACCTGCGAGCACAACTGGTCCAGCGGCAAGGTGCACGACATCGCCTACCTGGGCGGCCATTCGGTGTTCTACGTGGAACTGCCAAGCGGCAAGCTGGTGCAGTCTTTCGTGGCCAACGCCGAACGCCGTGGCCAGCGCCCAACCTGGGGTGACCAAGTGTACGTGTGGTGGGAAGACGACAGCGGCGTGGTACTTCGCTCATGAACATGAAGAAGTTCAAACGCCAGCTGCAACGAATAACACCCGGTGGCCGGCATGTGGTCATCGGGATCCCTTTCCTCTGGCTGTTCCTGTTTTTTGCGCTGCCGTTCTTCATCGTCCTGAAGATCAGCTTTGCCGAAGCCGACGTGGCGATCCCGCCTTACACCGAGATCTACACCTTCGTTGAGCAAAAGCTGCAATTGGTGCTCAACCTGGGCAACTACGCGATGCTCGGCGACGATGAGCTGTACATCGCCGCCTACCTCGGCTCTCTGAAGATGGCATTTTTCAGCACGATTTTGTGCCTGTTGATCGGCTACCCGATGGCTTACGCCATTGCCAGCGCGCGCAAAGAGATGCAGACCGTGCTGGTGCTGCTGATCATGATGCCTACCTGGACTGCGATCCTGATCCGCGTGTATGCGTGGATGGGCATCCTCAGCAACAACGGCTTGCTCAACGGCTTCCTGATGTCCATCGGGCTGATCAACGAGCCGCTGCAGATCCTCAACACCAACATTGCGGTGTATATCGGCGTGGTCTACTCGTACCTGCCGTTCATGATCCTGCCGCTGTACGCCAACCTGGTCAAACACGACCAGAGCCTGCTGGAAGCCGCATCGGACCTGGGTTCGAGTACCTTCAACAGCTTCTGGAAAATCACCGTGCCGCTGTCCAAGAACGGCATCATCGCCGGCTGCATGCTGGTGTTTATCCCGGTGGTGGGCGAGTTCGTGATTCCTGAACTGCTCGGCGGCCCGGAAACCCTGATGATCGGTAAAGTGCTGTGGCAAGAATTCTTCAACAACCGTGACTGGCCGGTGGCGTCTGCCCTGGCGGTGGTGATGCTGGCGATCCTGATCGTGCCGATCATCCTGTTTAACCGCAGCCAAGCCAAAGAGATGGAGGGCAAGATATGAAGCGCTTCAGTTTCTCGAGTTTCATGCTGGTGGCGGGGTTGCTGTTTATCTACCTGCCGATGCTGATCCTGGTGATCTACTCGTTCAACGAATCCAAACTGGTGACGGTGTGGGGCGGTTGGTCGATCAAGTGGTACGTGGGCTTGCTGGACAACACCCAGTTGATGGGCTCGGTGGCGCGCTCGCTGGAAATCGCCTGCTACACCGCCGTTGCGGCGGTGGCATTGGGTACGCTGGCGGCGTTCGTGCTGACCCGTATCAGTCACTTCAAGGGCCGCACGCTGTTCGGCGGCCTGGTGACTGCGCCATTGGTGATGCCCGAAGTGATCACCGGTCTGTCGCTGTTGCTGCTGTTTGTGGCGATGGCGCAGATGATCGGTTGGCCCCAGGAGCGTGGCATCGTCACCATCTGGATCGCTCACACCACGTTCTGTGCCGCGTATGTGGCGGTCGTGGTGTCGGCGCGCTTGCGTGAGCTGGACCTGTCGATCGAAGAAGCGGCGATGGACTTGGGCGCACGGCCATGGAAGGTGTTCTTCCTGATCACCATCCCGATGATCGCGCCGTCCCTGGCAGCGGGCGGCATGATGTCGTTCGCGCTGTCGCTGGACGACCTGGTACTGGCCAGCTTCGTGTCGGGGCCGGGTTCGACTACGTTGCCGATGGAAGTGTTCTCGGCAGTACGTCTGGGGGTTAAACCCGAGATCAACGCCGTGGCCAGTTTGATTCTGCTGGCGGTGTCGCTGGTGACCTTCCTGGTGTGGTTCTTCAGCCGTCGGGCCGAAGAGATGCGCAAGAAGGCGATCCAACAAGCCATCGAAGAAGCGGCGGCGGACGGTTGGCAGCAACCGGACAAGCGCCGGGCGCCTGCGCCGGTCTAACTGGCGCAACACGTAAACAATGTGGGAGCTGGCTTGCCTGCGATAGCGGTGTGTCAGTCGAAGGATGAGTCGACTGACATGGCCTTATCGCAGGCAAGCCAGCTCCCACATTTGATTGCATTTCAAGTCAGCTATGCAGCCCAAGGCGACTTGCGAATCACCTCGACAAAATTCATCGGCTTGAACCCCGGCTCCTGATCCACCAGCACATCGGTCTTCACGTTGCCAAACGTGGTCTGCGGGCGATGGCGCAAGCCGTCGGCAAACGCGCAGATGATGCATTCCTTGAACCCTTCGCCGCGTGGATGCGCATGCACCACGGCTTCGCGCTGCACGCTGGAAAAGGCGGCGTAGTCCATGCCCAGCACGTCCATCTCAACGCCTGCAGTCACCAGTGCTACGGTCGGGCGCAAGTGCTGCGGTACACCCGGCGTGGTGTGCAGGGCGATCGACAACCAGACTTGTTCGATATCGTCATCGCTCAGCCCGTAAGGCTTGAGGAACGCGGCAGCTGCATTGGCGCCGTCCACTTCGAAGCGCTCGTCGTCACTGCGATGGCCTTCGACCAGGCCCAGGTCATGGAACATCGCGCCCACGTAAAGCAGCTCCGGGTTGTAGGCCAGTTGCTCGCGCTCACCGCTCAACGCACCGAACAGAAACACCCGGCGCGAGTGGTGGTACAGCAGGTCGGACTCGACGTCGCGGATGTATTCGGTGGTGGCCTTGGCCAGGGCGCTGTCCGGGATCTGGATGCCGGCGATGGCGTTGCTCATGGTCGTTCTCCTCAACAAAGCGCCGGGGGTGGCGCCGATGAGTGAAGTTTGGTCGCGTGCCCGCGATGGGGCTAGCGCGGCGAGGGTGCGATGTCGGCCAATGTGGCTCGATATCAAGCCACATGCGGTCAAATGTGGGAGCCGGCTTGCCTGCGATGCTGACGACTCGGTCTGTCAGTTAGACTGAGGGGAGGCCATCGCAGGCAAGCCAGCTCCCACAGGGGTTTACGTTCCTCCAGTAGAAGGTGTGTGTTCATGGGCAAAACCGTCGCCATCCTGATCTTCCCCGGCGTCCAGTCACTGGACGTGACCGGCCCCATGGATGTGTTCTGCGAGGCCAACCGTTTCCTGCCGCCCGAAGACCATTATCAGCTTGAAGTGATCGGCCTGAGCCACGGCACTATTCCAGCCTCCAACGGCCTGTCATTGCAGGCCCATCGGCATTACCCCGAAGCCCTGCAAGCCTACGACTTGCTGCTGGTCGCTGGTGGCCCACAGCTGCCCTTCGAGGATTTCGGCGCCCAGTTTGATGATTGGCTACGTGGCGCTGCCGCCCGCGCACAGCGCTTTGGCTCGATCTGCAATGGCGCCTTCATGCTGGCGCGCGCCGGGTTGCTCGATGGCAAAACCGTCACCACGCACTGGAACGATGCCGCCGACCTGGCGCGCCTGTGCCCCTCGGCCCAGGTGGATGCTGACCGTCTCTACGTGCAGGACGGTAATCTCTACACCTCGGCGGGCGTCACGGCCGGCATCGACCTGTCGCTGTACCTGCTGGCCCAGGATCACGGCCCGGAAGTTGCGCTGAGCGTGGCCAAGCGCCTGGTGGTGTTCACCCAGCGTTCGGGCGGGCAGTCGCAGTTCAGCCCGTTCCTCACGCCTCACGCCGAAAGCACTTCGGCGGTGGCGTTGGTGCAGCTTTACGTACTGGCGAACTTGACCGGGGATTTGACCATTGCCGATCTGGCCAAGGCGGCCAACATGAGTGCGCGTAATTTCTCTCGGGTGTTTGCTCGTGAGGCGCGCATAACGCCTGCCGAGTTTGTCGAGCGGGCGCGAGTGGACGCGGCGCGGGTGATGCTCGAAAGCAGCCCCGCACCGCTCAAGACTGTGGCCTATCAATGCGGTTTCCGTGACGCCCAGCACATGCGCAGTGTGTTCAACCGCCGGCTGGGCGTGTCGCCGCAACAGTTCCGGCTTAACTTTGCGGCGCCGGTGTGAGCGTGTCGTAGGCTTCCAGCGCGCGCAGCGAATAGATGTACGCAGCACCGGCATTCAGCGAGATGGCGGTGGCCAGGGTGGCGGCAACTTCTTCGCGGGTCGCGCCGGCCTTGATCGCCGCGTCGGCATGCGCGGCGATACAGCCGTCGCAGCGCGTGGTGATGGCCACGGCGATGGAAATCAGCTCACGGGTCTTGGCGTCGAGTACTTGGTTTTCCTCGGCAGCCTCGCCCAGCGCCATGTAGGCTTTGACCATCTTCGGGTTGCTCTTGCCCAGCGCGCCAAAGGTTTTGTTTACGTTAGCAAGCAAGTTGGACCAGTTATTGAACATTGCGGTAACTCCTGAACGGGTTGGGTGTGAAGCCAGTCTGCGCGGTTCAGGTTTGGCGCTTTTGTTCTATCCACTCACCTTTTTGACCGATGCTCGCAAATGAACTCTATCGACACCCTGATTGCGTTGGCCAACCTGCGCGGCAGCCTGGACCTGCGTTGCCAGTTCCAGGGCGCGTGGGCCATGGACCACGAGCCTGAGCCGCTGGGCGTGGCGCCGTATCACATTGTGCTGGCGGGCACCTGCCAAGCCGAGTTGTCGGGCGGCCAGCAGGTGACGCTGGAGGAGGGCGACATCCTGTTGATGCCCGGTGGCGCGACGCACCTGGTACGCAGCCAGGGCGCGCGGGTAAAGCCGGTGGCGCAGACCGTCATCGAGGGCGGCCTGTTGCCGATCCACCGCCTGGGAGGAGAGCCGCCGGACGTGGATATGCTCTGCGGCAACTTTCACTACAACCGCCAGTCGTTGTTGTTCAGTGCGTTGCCGGACTACTTGGTGGTGTCCAGCCGTGAGTGGCAGGGCGATGGGCAATTGGCAGCGTTGATTGCCTTGTTGCGCAGCGAAGCGGACGGCCAGCAACTGGGCGCACGCTCGTTTATCGACGCGCTGTCGTCGGCCTTGTTCACTCTGATCCTGCGCACCTGGCTGACCCGCCAGGCGCCGGTGGCGGGCACCTTCGCTTTGCTCGCCGACAAGCGCCTGAGCAAAGCCTGGCAGGCGATGCTGGCCGAGCCCGGCCATGAGTGGACCATCGACAGCCTGGCGGCAGCCGCCACCATGTCGCGGGCAACCTTCATGCGGGCGTTTGTGAAAGTCGCGGGCGTGTCGCCGTGGGTGCTGCTGACGCAGCTGCGCATGGAGCTGGCATTCAACCTGCTGCGCCAGTCGCGCCTGAGCCTGCTGGATATCGCGGCGCAGGTGGGTTACCAGTCCCAGGCGGCGTTCAGCAAGAAGTTCAAGGAAACCTATGGCGAGGCGCCGGGGCGGATGCGGGCGAACACAGACTAACTGCGATAGCATCAACTCGGTCTGCCTGATGGACCGAGTTGATGCTATCGCAGGCAAGCCAGCTCCCACACAAGCCAGCTCCCACATTGATCGGGTTTACAGGCTGTTACCGGGCAGGCAACAGCTTCAGCGTGCCACGGGTATTCGCCGTCACCTCTTCCTCACTGAAATGCGCCTGCTCGTACCCACCCTCGATATAGGTTTCTGCCTGGTCGCCATAGTGCGAGTCAAACGGCACCCCGCTTTGCCCCACGGGGTTGATGGTCAATGCATGGGCCGGGTCGGCAAAGTCGATCAGGCGCCGGGTCGACGGGCCATAGGTCACGGGCCACGGCGCAGGGCCGATCATGGCCGATTGGTTATTCGGCACTTCGTGGGTGCCGGGCGCCGGGAATGGGCCGACGTTGAAAATCTTGTCCAGTGGCTTCTGCATGCCCAACGGATGCCCATGGGTCAGGGTATGGGCCTTGCCCCACTGCCATTGCGACGGGTCATCGCCAAAGGTGGCCTTGAGGTGCGCGAGGCTGTTGTCCCAGGCGAGTTTTACCGTGTCCGCGCGCTTGCCGTTCCACCATGGCGAGTCCGCCGAGGCGGCCAGGCGTGGCAGTGCGGCGTCGATCACCCGCGTGGTGATCAGGGTTTTGAACATCGCGTCGCCCAGTTTCGGGTGGAAGGCCGCGTCGGTGAGGTTGAACAGAAACTGGTTGAACAGCGTGGCGCTGGTGGAGTCCAGCGGGTAGTCGCCTTTCCAGCTTGCAAGCTGCTCCACCAGTTTCAACTGTGCCGGGCCCTTGACCACTTCACGCAGCACCGGCAACAGCGGCGCCAGCAGGCGTGGGCCGTAGGCGGTGGTGGTGCCCAATTGCAAGGCCTGGCTGTTGTTCACGTCCCACTTCACGCTTTTGTCGCTCAACTGCGTGTTCAACTGCTGGCCGCGATCGGCGAGGTTGTAGTAACCAGGGATTTCCATGCCAGTGGGCGAGGCCGGCTGGGCGTTGGCCGACACCACATAACCACGTGCCGGGTTTTCTTCCTGGGGGTTGGCGCTGAACGGGTAGAAGCCCAGCTTGTCGGCCTGGGCGGTACTGCCGTCGAGAATAAACGCTGGGTTGACGCCGGCCGGGCGGATCGGCAACTGCGCCGCCGCCCACCAACCGATATCGCCCTTGGCATTCGCCCACACGATATTCAGGCCCGGCGCTGAAACCTTGGCAGCGGCGGCGCGCACTTTGGCCAGGGTGTCGGCGCGGTTGAGTTCGTAGAAACCTTCGAGGATCGGGTTTTCGGTGTCGAGGAACGCCCACCACATGGCAATCGGCGTGCTGCCGGCATTCTCGCCGAGCACATCATTGATGATCGGGCCGTGGGGCGACTGACGCAGGGTGAGCGTCACCGGCGCCTGGCCCTTGACCGCAATCTGCTGTTCGCTGCTGGTCATGTTGACCCATTGGCCGTGGTACCAGACCTGGTTGGGGTTGTCCGGGTTGACCTTTTCGGCGATCAGGTCGAGGTCATCGTTCTGGAACATGGTCAGGCTCCAGCCGAAATCCAGGTTGTGCCCCAGGAACGCCACCGGCACCAGTGCGTTGTGATAGCCGTACAGCTCAAAACCCGGCGCCGACAATTGCGCCTCGTACCACACCGACGGCACCGAGAAACGGATATGCGGGTCACCGGCCAGCAACGGTTTGCCGCTTTTGGTGCGGCTGCCGCTGATGGCCCAGGCGTTGCTGCCTTCGAACTGCGGCAAACCGTTGTCGGCCAGGGCCTTGTCGCTCAAGGTGGCAAGGGCGCCGAGGGATTTCCAGTCACTGGCGGCCAGGTTGAGGGCGCCCTTGGGTTGCCAGTCGAGGTCGAAGACTTTCAGGTAGTCGCTGCCGAGCTGGTCGCGCACGTAAGTCAGCAGCGGCTCGGTACGAAACGCGGCAGCAAAGCTGTAGGCCATATACCCGGCAACACTGATGGTGTCCTCGGCGGTAAACCGTCGTTTAGGAATGCCCAGCACGTCAAACTCCACGGGGCTGGCGTGGCTGTCCTGATATTGGTTGATGCCATCCAGGTAGGCTTGCAAGGCCTTCCAGGCTGCCGAGTCGTGGTCCATGTGCTCGACGTAACTCAAGGCGCGCTCGCGAATGCGCAGGCTGCGAAACAGCTTGTCGGTCTCCAGCACCTTCGGCCCCAGCACCTCGGCCAGCTCGCCACGGGCCAGGCGCCGCATGATCTCCATCTGGAACAGCCGGTCCTGGGCATGCACGTAGCCCAGGGCGCGGTACAGGTCGGTCTCGTTCTCGGCGCGAATGTGCGGCACGCCACGGTCGTCATAACGCACCGTGACCGCGCCTTGCAGGTTGGCCAGTGTCTCGGTGCCCTGGCGGGTCGGTTGCTTGCTGTACACATACCAGCCGGCGCCGGCCAAGAGGGCGGCAATCAGGATAGCGAGCACGGTCAGGCTGCGTTTCATGGACGGTCCTTGAGTCAGTCACCTTGAAGGTCAACGGAGTCTAATCGGTTTGGCGAGAACTGCGGGAAATGCTGATATGCCGCAGCGACAGCCGAGGTTCAAGTGCCGAATGTGTCGAGTACGCTACTATTGCGCCGGTCATCTTTGAGCTTTTTTCCATGACTTGCGCCACGCAACCTACCCCAGACTCCAGCCGCGCCGAGGTTGCCTACGCGTGCTGCCTGGAAGCGCCCTCGTTGATCGGCCGGTTTTTGCAGCACCCGCCACAGGGCTTTGACGCCCGGCTGTCCGCCCAGGGCCTGCCGTACTTCTTCACGCCATTTGACCTGCTGACGACGGCTGAAGACGAGTTCGTGAACCGTGTGCGCGGCTGGCCCGGGTTTGGTCTTTGGAATGCGTGGCTGCGCATCGACAGCTGCTTTGTCGGCACCACGGTCAGCGAATATTCGCCATTGCCCCGCAACGTGCCACCCCAGGACCTCGCGCAGTGGCTGCAAGAAGAGTGCGCGCCGCAGCGCAAACTCACAGTCGTCAAAGATCTGCCCTGTGACTCGCCGCTGCTCAGCGATGCAGACAACCGCTACGCCCAAGCCTTGATCGAGGACTGCACCCGGCGCGGCTTTATCAGCCTGGAAGGCCAGGCGCTGGCCTATGTGCCGATCAACTTCAGCAGCATCGACGAGTACCTGGCGCGTTTGTCCCACAGCCGTCGGCGCAATATCCGACGCAAACTGCGCAGCCGCGAGGCGTTGCGGGTGGAAGTCCTGGACACTGGCGATGCGCGCTTCAACGATGAGGCCTGGCTTGCGCAGTTGTACGGCCTGTACAAGGCGGTGTACGACCAGAGCGAGATCCACTTTGACCTGCTCACCGCGGAATTTTTCAGCAGCCTGCTACGCGATGCGGGCAGCAGCGGGCGGGTGTTCTGCTACTGGCACTGCGACGAACTGATCGGCTACAACCTGTGCTACGTAGAGGGCGACAAGCTGCTCGACAAGTACATCGGGCTCAACTATCCGCAGGCGTTGGAGTTCAACCTGTACTTCGTCAGCTGGTTTGTGAACCTGGAATACGCCGTGGCCAATGGGCTGAAATTTTATGTGGCGGGTTGGACCGACCCGCAGGTCAAGGCCAGCCTCGGCGCCGACTTTACCTTCACCCGTCATCTGGTCTGGATCCGCAACCCGCTGCTGCGCAAGCTCGGCAACCGTTTCCGTCATCACTTTGAAAGCGATGCGCAGTGGCAGCAGGAGAAATCCGAATGAGCCAGGACCGCGCGCCGCTGATCCTCGATTTCGACAGTGCCGTGAGTGATATTCCCGGCGCGATTACCTTGCCCATGCAGGCCTGGCAGGAAAAAATCCGCTTCGGTTGCCGCTGGGCGCAGTTCAAGGAGCTGGAAACCGCCCTGCACGCGCAGATGCCCAGCGATTACGGCTGTGTGTTCACCGGCAGCGGCGATTATCACCACCTCAGCCAGCTGCTGTTGAACCGCCTGCCGACGCAGCAGAAATTCCAATTGATCATTTGCGACAACCACCCTGACAACATGCGCTACCCGTTCGGCATCCATTGTGGCTCATGGGTTTACTGGGCCAGCCGTTTGCCACAGGTCGAGCATGTGCATGTGTTGGGCATCGGTTCCCAGGATATCGGCCTGGGCCATGCCTGGGAGAATCACTGGTCGCCGCTGCTCAAGCGCAAGCTGACTTACTGGAACGTCAACGTCGACACGCGCTGGATGAATTGGATCGGCGCCGGGCGCAGCAACCGTGCGTTCGGCAACGCCGATGAGCTGATGCGTGCGTTCCTCGCGCAGTTCGACCGTTCACTGCCGGTTTACCTGTCCATCGACAAAGACGTGCTGAGCCCCGAAGTGGTCAACACCAATTGGGACCAGGGCGAGTTCCTGGAGCAGCATTTGAACGACCTGATCGACGCTTGTCAGGGCCGGATCATCGGAGCGGACATCACCGGCGATGTGTCGGCTTACCACTATGAGAGCAAGTTCAAACGCTGGTTGAGTGCCTCCGATGGCCAGGAAGAACTGCCGCCGGCGCAGGTGCAGATCTGGCAAGCACAGCAGAACGAGCTGAATGGCCGGTTGGTGGCCCGTATCAATCAGGGGTGGCGACAATAACTTTTAGCTGGGCGAATACGCGTTCGAAGTGTTCGTCCGTCAGCCAATGGCTGTTGCTGATCGACAGTGTGCGGCTGGCAAATGCCTGGGCCTGGCTAATGTCGCCGCCCGGTTGCAACAGCGGGACGACGGCGGGGTAGTCCGGCAAGGTGTGGATAAACAGGCGGGTCACGCCGAGCCCGGATGTCCACAGTTGCGCCATGGCGGCATCACGCGCCTGTGCAGACGGCATCAGCACCATCAAAAACGGCCAGGTGCCTTGCTGCCCCAGTCGGTCCATGATCACCGCGACGCCGGGTAAGTCATTCAAGCGCGCCGCCCGGCGTAAGGCGCGGGTACGGCCTTGTTGCAAGTAGTCAGGCAAGCGCGCCAGTGCGGCAGCACCGACCTTCTGCCGATAACCGCCGAGGCGGTGCAGCGGGATATCGTTGACCGAAAAATCATCACCCACGGCGGCCACTTCATCACCCTGTGCCAGCGCCGTGCGCAAGGCGTTGCCATACACGTAGTGCAAGCCGCGCGGTTGGTAAAGCAGCGCGTAACCCCAGAGTTCGGCGCTACGTTGCAGCTCCCAGCGCAGGCTGAAGGGCAGGTCCTGCGCGCACTGGCGGTGCAATGCCTGGTGCAGCACCGGGTCGCGGCTGAACAGCACGCCGCCTTCGGCTGTGGTCAGGCCTTTGCCCAGCGCCAGGCTGAAAAACCCCACATCGCCTTTGAGCCCGACGCTGCGGCCATCGTCGAGGGCGCCCAGGGCTTGGGCGGCGTCTTCGATCACCACAGCGCCGACTGACTCGGCAATACGCTTGGCGGCGTCCACATCGGCCACGCGCCCGGCCAGGTGGGTGACCACCACGGCCAGGGTACTGTCGTCGCACAGCTGCTTGAGGTGTTGCTCGTCGAGGTCAATGCTGCCGGGCTGCAAATCACAGGGCACCACACGCAACGGCGGGCAGTAATGCGCGGCCAATGCCACCAGCGGGCAGGTGTACGCCGGCACAATCAGCCGGGTGCGGCCGGGCATGCGTTGCTGCAACACGCGCAGGGCGATGATCAGCGCGGCGGTGCCGGAGCAGGGCAGTGCAGGCAGTGGAATCGAAAACTGGCGGGCCAGCGACTGGGCGAGGTCGCCCGATAAACTGAGCAAATCCCGCCCGCGCAAGGGCAGGCCGGCGGTGGGCGGGATTTCTTTGTTCATGACACCAGAGGCTGCGAAGGTTCGGCCTCGACGGTTTTGCTCTCTTTGTCTTCACTGCGCGCCAGGCACAGGATGCCCGCGATGATCAGTGCGCCGCCGATGATTTTCGGCCAGGTCAGGGTGTCATCGAACAGCCAGACCGAGATCAGCGTCACGCTGATCAACTCCAGGTGCGAGGCCGCAAACGCCGGGCCTACCGGGGCGTATTTGAGCAAGGTCATCCAGGTAAAAAACGCGCCGATATAGCCGACAAAGGCGCCGTAGATCCACGGTGCGCCAAACACCCGGGCCAGCCACGCGACGTCCATGGTCAACGGTTCGGCATGCACCGAGGCAAATTTGAAACTGACCTGCGCCAAGGTGTCGAAAATGATCAGCGCGAGAAAACCCAGGATATAAAAACGTTTCATCATTCAAACCCTACGACGGTCACGCCACAGGCGATCAGCATGATGCCGATCAACCGCCATTTGCTCAGGCTTTCCTTGAACAGGAAACGCCCGGCAATCATGATCACCACAATGTTGATCGAACCCAGCATCACGCCGACCGACAACGGCACCAGCGTCAGGAACGCCAGCCACAACACGAATTCGAAGACATAGCAGATCACCCCCAGCCAGATCCACGGGCGCTTGAGCATGTGTTTCCAGTGGGCGAGGCCGTCATGCTCGGCGCTGGCCGAGGCGGCGGCTTTGAACGCCAGTTGGCCGGACGTATCGACGATAACGTTGAGCATCCAGAGGATGATGGTTAACTGGCTCATGGAGTCTCGCGTCTGCTTGCAATGTCGCTGGACGCTTACAATACAGGAGCCTGCCGGCGGGGTGACTGGAGTTTGCCGGTCGAACAGCCGGCGTTCAGTTTGACGCCTTGCTCCACTGGCAATAGCAGCCCACCGCCAGGGTGTGGGTGGCATCGACTTCGCGCCCGGCCTCCAGGGCTTTGAGGATAGGCTCGATAAAGCTGTTGCTCGAATTGCACGTCAGCCCTTCGCTGTACGGCCCGAAGTACGCGAGTTTGCCGCTGCGATCCCAAATGCCTACGGCCGGAGTCGCCGGCACTTGGTCGGCGCCGAGCAGGGCATTGAGCGGTTTCATTTTGCGCAAATTGTCGGGCAGTTGGCCGTGGCTGCCGGCCTTTTGCAGGGCATAGAACTCGACGCCCTGGGGCGCGTATTGCTCGATCAGTTCGCCCAGGTGCTGCTGGTTGCCGACGTTGCAGGGGCAGGCCGGGTCCCAGAAGTGCACCAGGCGAATCGGGCCTGGGCCTGCCAGTTCGGCGGGCAGGCGCAGGGCATCACCGGAAAACACCGCGGTGTGTTCGCTGAATGCGCGCAAATAGCGGCCCTGGAACCAGTCATAAGCCGCCCACAGCACGCCGGCGCAGATGACCAACAGCAGGCCGGCAAACAAGGCGGAGCGGTAGGGTTGTCGCATTCGGAACTATCCTCGAAGGTCGCGTAGCTTGCCATGCTTGCCCTGACAGATGAATATCGCAGCTCGATATTCATCTTCACCGTCAGTCTGGAAGCCTTTATGCCTGTGAGTTTTGACCCCGATCATCTGCGCGAGAGCTTGCGGCCACTGGTGGATGCGCAACCGCTCAGCGCCGAGGCGCGGGTCTACCAGCGTTTCTATGGGCTGGACCTGGCGGCGCGCAAAGTACCCGTCGTGAGCCGTTTGGGCCGTTTTGAAGTGGATGGCTTCCAGGTGGTAGCGCAGGTGTGGTGGCCGTCTGCGCCGGTGGCGACAATGTTCATGTACCACGGCTTCTACGACCATATGGGCCTGTACCGGCATGTGGTGGACTGGGCGCTGGATCAAGGTTTTGTGGTGATCGCCTGCGACTTGCCGGGCCACGGTCTTTCCAGTGGCGAGCGCGCCAGCATTGACGATTTTGCGGTGTACCAGGACGTGGTGCAGGCGCTGTTTGCGCAGGCCCACAGCTTGCAACTGCTGCAACCGTGGCACCTGTTCGGGCAAAGCACTGGCGGTGCGGTGGTGGTGGACCATTTGCTCAACCACGGCGCCGACAGCCCGGCCCAGGGCAAGACCTTCCTGCTCTCGCCCCTGGTACGGCCGCGTGCATGGGGTTGGTCGCAGGTCAGCTATTACCTGCTGCGCCCGTTCGTCAAAGGCATTGCGCGGCGGTTCAGCGAGAACACCCACGATCCCAAGTTCAAACCCTTCCTGGAAGCCGACCCGCTACAGCCGCGCCAACTGCCGACCGCGTGGGTGGGGGCGCTGGCGCGTTGGATCAAACGCATCGAAGCTGCGCCGCAAAGCCCACGGCGGCCGGTAATTGTGCAGGGAGAGGAAGATATGACGGTGGACTGGCAGCACAACTTGCAGGTGCTGCGGGGCAAGTTCGATCAGCCGCTGGTGTTGATGCTGCCGCGTGGTCGGCATCACTTGGCCAATGAGATTCCCGAGATTCGCGAAGAGTACTTCAAATTCCTGACGGATCATCTGAAGTAACACCGTTCAAATGTGGGAGCTGGCTTGTCGGGTCGCCGCATCGCTGCGATGCAGACACCTAGCTGTATCAGGCACACCGGGTTGATGCCATCGCAGGCAAGCCAGCTCCCACACAAGCCAGCTCCCACACAAGCCTGTTTCCACATTACTTATTGCGTCAGGCTGGAAGTGCTTTGACCTACTGCAAGTCCGGCGCGAATCGCGGCCAGCGCCGCCTTGTAATACGCCCGACCGTCCGGCGACTCCGCAAACGTGGCGAATTCTTCCAGCTCCGGGTCGGACAAATCTCGATAGACGTACAACAGCGTGTTGTTCAAGTCATTGCCGATCTGCTGCATCAGCCGCTCACGTTGGCCGTTCAACATGCCTTGCGCCTGACCGCCGCCCAACAGGCCGGGAATCATCTGGCTCAAACTGTCGGCTGCTACGCCGGCAATCGCCAGGCTGACTTCTGCGCCGGCTTCACGGGCCGGCAGCGCCTGGGCCAGGTGGCCGATGATCAGGCTGCGGGTGGCGTCGGCTTCGATGTGCGGCAGGCCCTTGGCATTTTTTGCCAACTGGTCGCGGCGCGTGGCCAGCAATTCAGCTGCAACGATTTTGCGACCCAACGGCGACTGGAAAAACGCCAGGGCAGGTTTCGGGTCCGCCAGGTTTTTGCGCAATTGCGCCTCGGCCCGCTGGTCCACGGCCTGGGCGGCGAAGCGTTTATTGCTGTTATCCACCAGCGCCTGGTACACCGCCGGCGGCAGGCTATTGCGATAGCGTTGCTGTGCGGCACTCAGGGCGTCATTAAAATGCGCACGTTGTTCGGCCCAGCCGGCGACCTTGTACAACTGGTCATGGCCGTCTGCCCAGGCGGGCAAAACGCAGAACATCAGCAAGGAAAAAAACAAACGACGCATAGGGACTCCTGTCAGTCGGCCACTATTGTCCGTGTCGGGCGTAGGATTTGTCGAGAAATCCTATCAGTCACCTGACTAAAGTGTGTTCAGACGCTCGGCGGCTCTGTCGGATTCATAGGCGTATGGATACTATGCGCGCCATGCAAATATCCCTCGAACACCCGCTGCTGCAACGCATCGTCGACGACCTGGCCGAAAAAGGCTGGTCGCAGCAGAACGGCTTCCTGCCCCAGGCTCTGACCCTGGAGTTGGCGGCTGAGTGCCGTAAACGTGCGGCTGAGGGTGAATTGGCTCCGGCGGCTGTAGGACGCGGACCCGCGCAGGAGATACGCGAGGGCATTCGCGGTGACCATATCCAGTGGCTGGAGGAGGGCGACGCCGCTGTCTGCGAGAGCTACATGAGCGTGATGGACAGCCTGCGCCTGGCCATGAACCGCAGCCTGTTCCTGGGCCTGGAAGATTTCGAAAGCCACTTCGCGATGTACCCGCCAGGGGCGTTTTACCTCAAGCACCTGGACCGTTTTCGCGACGATGACCGGCGCATGGTCTCGGCAGTGGTCTATTTGAATGACGCCTGGTTACCTGAGCATGGCGGCCAGTTGCGCATGTACCTCAAGGGCGGCGTGGAATACGATGTGGTGCCCACCGGTGGTAGCCTGGTGGTGTTCCTGTCCGGGGAGGTGCCCCACGAAGTCCTGCCCGCCACGCGCGAACGCCTGTCCCTGACCGGCTGGTTTCGCCGACGCGGTAACGAGCCGTTTTAACCATGCAAAAGATTCTGATCAGCCGCTGCCTGCTCGGGCACAAGGTGCGCTACGACGGTGGCGCCAGCGGCCCCTTCGATCAATTGGCGGCCTGGCAGGCCGAAGGCCGGGTGGTTGCGATTTGCCCGGAAGTATCAGGCGGTTTGCCGACACCGCGTCCCTCCGCCGAGATCCCGGGCGGGCAGGGCATTGATGTGTGGGAAGGGCGTGCGCAAGTGCTGACGGCCGAGGGCGAAGACTTCAGCGCCGCCTTCCTCGACGGCGCCCGCCAGGCACTGGCGTTGGCGCAGCGGCATAACATCCGCATCGCGATTCTCAAGGCCAATAGCCCGTCCTGCGGCAATCTGCTGACCTATGACGGCACCTTCAGCGGCGTGAAGGTCAGCGGCGAGGGCGTGACGGCGGCGCTGCTCAAGCGCCATGGCGTGCGGGTGTTCAGTGAGCTGGAGTTGCCTGAGGCGGCAATTGCCCTGGCACAACTTTGAGGTTCAAGCCAGCTCCCACACAAGCCAGCTCCCACATCGACTGTGTTTCACTCAGGTGCAAACCACTTCTGCGTCAGCGCCTTCAAGCGACCATCGGCCTTCACCCGCTGTAATGCATTGTCCAGGCTGCTTTTGAAGGCCGGGTTGCCCTTTTGGAATGGAATGGCCAGCTCAGGTGTTTGCTTATAGGCCTCACTGAAATCGAACCGATCCTGCAGCGCGGCAGTCATAGCGACATGGTTGATGGCCACGTCGAACTTGCCGCTTTCCACACCCGGCAACAGGTCGGCGTCATCGACAGTGATGAACGAGGGGCGAACCTCCATTTCCTTGGCTAATTGTTCACCCAGCTCCACTTCAAAACCGGTTAGCTTGTCACCGTCCTTGAAGTTGTACGGCGGGGTGTTGGCCTCTAGGGCGATGCGCAGTTCGCCGCGATCAAACACGTCATCGATCAGTTCGGCGTGAGCCAGTGGGCTCAACAGGGGCAGTAAAAGTACAAGGCCAGGCACAAAGCGCATGGTCGCTCCTAAAGAATTTGTGCGTGCGAGGCGCCATTGAGCATCGCTTGCTATGGTGTTGAGTGCCTTGGACAGCAATTTGTCGCGAAGTTGTCATAACCCTACAAATTTCACCGTAAAACTGGAGAAGCGAATGAAAGCCCTTTTGTCCCGTGCAACCCTGGCCAGCCTCTTGCTGGGTGCTTCGATGTTGGCCACAGCCGCTGACGGTATCCCGCGCAGCGCACCACCGGAAGGCGCCAAAGTCTTTATCGTGTCGCCAAAAGACGGCGCCACCGTCGATAAAACCTTCACTGTGAAGTTCGGTATGGAAGGCCTGAAACTGGCGCCAGCGACCAGCCAGGACCCAGGCACCGGCCACCACCACCTGCTGATCGACCAGAAAGAACTGCCGGACGCCAGCGTGCCGATCCCGGCCACCGACACCGTGATCCACTACGGCAAGGCCCAGACCGAGACCGAGTTGACCCTCACCCCAGGCAAGCACCGCTTGCAACTGGTAGCTGGCGACAAACTGCACATGCAGTTCAACCCGACTGTAGCCTCGAAAGTCATCACGGTTAACGTGAAATAAAAAACGGGAGCCCCTTGCGGGGCTCCCGTTTTTTATAGCTTCAAGCGGCAAGCCTTAAGCTTCAAGCTAAGGCTTTTTCTTGCCGCTTATAGCTTGCCGCTTGCCGCTGCTGTTAAAACAACACGCGGCTACGAATGGTGCCGTTGATGTGCTGCAGCTTCTCTTGCGCCAGGTCCGAGTACTCGGCGTCGACGTCGATCACCACGTAGCCAACCTTCTCGTTGGTCTGCAGGAACTGACCGGAGATGTTGATGCCGTTTTCTGCGAAGACCTTGTTGATCTCCATCATCACGCCAGGGATGTTCTGGTGGATGTGCAGCAGACGGTGCTTGCCAGGGTGAGCCGGCAGCGCCACTTCGGGGAAGTTGACCGAAGACACCGAGGTACCGTTGTCGCTGTACTTGACCAGCTTTTCCGACACTTCCAGGCCGATGTTGGCCTGAGCTTCAGCGGTGGAGCCGCCGATGTGCGGAGTCAGGATCACGTTGTCCAGGCCACGCAGCGGGCTTTCGAAGATGTCGTCGTTAGAGCGTGGCTCTACCGGGAACACGTCGATAGCGGCGCCGATCAGGTGTTTGTCCTTGATCGCGTCGGCCAGGGCGTCCAGCTTAACCACGGTGCCGCGTGCCGCGTTGATCAGGATGCCGCCCTTCTTGATGGCGCGGATTTCCTTCTCGCCGATCATCCACTGGGTTTCAGCGGTTTCCGGTACGTGCAGGGTGACGATGTCGGACATGCCCAGCAGCTCGGTCAGGCTCGCCACTTGGGTGGCGTTGCCCAATGGCAGCTTGGTCAGGGTGTCGTAGAAGAACACCTGCATGCCTAAGCCTTCGGCCAGCACCGACAGCTGCGTGCCGATCGAGCCGTAACCGACGATACCCAGCTTTTTGCCGCGGATTTCGAAGGAGTTGGCCGCGCTTTTGATCCAGCCGCCACGGTGGCAGGAAGCGTTTTTCTCAGGAATGCCGCGCAGCAACAGGATCGCCTCGGCCAGCACCAGCTCAGCAACGGAACGGGTGTTGGAGTACGGTGCGTTGAACACCGCGATACCGCGCTCGCGCGCAGCGTTAAGGTCGACCTGGTTGGTGCCGATGCAGAAACAGCCGACGGCCACGAGTTTCTTGGCGTGGTCGAAGATCTCTTCGGTCAGCTGAGTGCGGGAGCGAATGCCGATAAAGTGCGCGTCGGCGATCTTTTCCTTTAACTGGGCTTCCGGCAGAGAACTGGTGATGTACTCAATGCTGGAGTACCCAGCGGCTTTCAGTACGTCGACAGCCGATGGGTGGACGCCTTCCAGAAGAAGGAACTTGATCTTGCTCTTATCGAGAGAAGTCTTGCTCATCTGCGTAAACCTGTATCCCGGAGAAAAATGGCAGGGAATCGAGCAGCAGGATGTGCCCTGATTCACCAATACTGTTCCTGTTTGACGGCGTCTGTTGCCGCCATGCTGCGTTGCCGCTCCTCCCCATAGCAAGCTATGACTCGTCGCGGCGCCTTGCCTGACAACAACAGCCGCTCGTCAAACAGAAACGTATTGGCAAATCAGGGCACAGAGCTGACCCGGACGGCAGGAAAGCCGTCACCGCAGAACGCCCTTGGGCTCTGTCCTGCGGGGGCGGTATGCTAGCATACGTGCCCCGCTAAACACCCATTCCTGCGACGTGAAGCGTTCTCAGGATGACCATGAATTGTTCGAGAGTTCCGTCGATGACCCATCCTGCCCTGATTGATGAGCTGAAGACCCTGGTTGAGCCTGGCAAAGTGCTGACCGATGCAGACTCCCTGGAGGCTTACGGCAAGGATTGGACCAAGCACTTCGCCCCCGCGCCGACCGCTATCGTCTTTCCCAAGACCATCGAGCAGGTCCAAGCCATCGTCCGTTGGGCCAATGAACACAAGGTGGCGCTGGTACCATCGGGTGGTCGTACCGGTTTGTCGGCCGCTGCGGTGGCGGCTAATGGCGAAGTGGTCGTCTCGTTTGACTACATGAACCAGATTCTCGACGTGAACCTCACCGACCGCACCGCCGTGTGCCAGCCGGGTGTGGTCACCAAGCAATTGCAGAACGTCGCCGAAGAAAAAGGCCTGTACTACCCGGTGGACTTCGCTTCGTCGGGTTCGAGCCAGATTGGCGGCAACATCGGCACCAATGCCGGCGGGATCAAGGTGATTCGCTACGGCATGACCCGCAACTGGGTGGCCGGCATGAAAGTCGTCACCGGCAAGGGTGACGTGCTGGAACTGAACCGCGACCTGATCAAGAACGCCACCGGCTACGACATGCGCCAGCTGTTTATCGGTGCCGAAGGGACGTTGGGCTTTGTGGTCGAAGCCACCATGCGCCTGGACCGTGCGCCGAAAAATCTCACCGCGATGGTGCTCGGTACCACCGATTTCGATTCGATCATGCCGGTATTGCACGCGTTCCAGAGCAAGCTGGACCTGACTGCCTTCGAATTTTTCTCCGACAAAGCCCTGGCCAAGGTCATGGGCCGTGGCGACGTGCCGGCTCCCTTTGAAACCGAGTGCCCGTTCTACGCGCTGCTGGAATTCGAAGCCACCACCGAAGAAGTTGCCAACCACGCCCTGGAAACCTTCGAGCACTGCGTAGAGCAGGGCTGGGTGCTGGACGGCGTGATGAGCCAGAGCGAAACCCAGCTGCACAACCTGTGGAAACTGCGCGAGTACATCTCCGAGACCATTTCCCACTGGACGCCGTACAAGAACGACATTTCGGTAACTGTCTCGAAAGTGCCAGCGTTCTTGAAGGAAATTGATGCGATCGTCGGGGAACACTACCCAGACTTCGAAATCGTCTGGTTCGGCCACATCGGCGACGGCAACCTGCACCTGAACATCCTCAAGCCAGAAAACCTGAGCAAGGATGAGTTCTTCGCCAAGTGCGCCACCGTGAACAAGTGGGTGTTCGAGACCGTCCAGAAGTACAACGGCTCAATCTCTGCCGAACACGGCGTGGGCATGACCAAGCGCGATTACCTGACCTACAGCCGTTCCCCGGTTGAAATCGAATACATGAAAGCAGTGAAAGCGGTGTTCGACCCGAACGGGATCATGAACCCTGGCAAGATCTTCGCTGTTTAACCGCCCTGAAGGAGTCGTTTCATGAGCTACCAGCACAAGTATGTCGACGGCACCAACATCCACTTTCCCCTGGGCAAAGTGGTGTGCATCGGGCGTAACTACGCCGAACACGCCAAGGAACTGGACAACCCGGTGCCGACCGAGCCGTTGCTGTTCATCAAGCCGGGCAGTTGCGTGGTCGCGCTGGAAGGCGGTTTCGCCATTCCGACCGAGCGCGGTTCGGTGCACTACGAAGCGGAAATCGCGGTGTTGATCGGCAAACCGTTGTCGACCAAGCCCAGCCGTGAAGAAGTGCTGGATGCCATCTCCGGCTTCGCTCCGGCCCTGGATTTGACCCTGCGCGATAAGCAAGCGGAGCTGAAAGCCAAGGGCTTGCCGTGGGAAATCGCCAAGTCTTTTGACGGCGCCGCCGTGATTGCCCCCTTTGTGGTCAGCAGCACCTTTGCCGACGTGACCGACATCGGCATTCGCCTGACCATCAACGGCGAAGTGCGCCAGGACGGCAACAGCTCGCAGATGCTCAACCCGATCGTCCCGATGATCCAGCACATGGCCGGCTGCTTCTCGCTGCAGGCGGGTGATGTGATCCTCACCGGCACTCCAGCCGGTGTAGGCCCGTTGAATGTGGGCGATGAGCTGGTGCTGGAATTGGGTGGCGGCAGCCGTTTCGAAAGCGTCGTTCGCTAAGAACCAGGCAAAACGGTCAAAAATGTGGGGGCGGGCTCGTGTGGGAGCTGGCTTGCCTGCGATAGCCTCGCCTCGGTCTAACTGAAAGACCGAGTCGTCTGCATCGCAGGCAAGCCAGCTCCCACACAAATCAGTTCCCACACTGGTTTACGCGCGCTTGGTTTTGCATTTTTTTCACACGCCATCCGGATAATCCCCAGCCTCCTGCGCGCGGGCCTGTTGATCCTGTGCTATCACCTAAAGCTGACTCTGCGGAAAAGCGCTCAATGGCCGTGTCCCTGCCTACCCTCACCTCCAAGCCCCGTTCACGTTTCGCCCTGCGCTGGTATTCCTGGCTGTTGCTGGTCGGGACCATTGTGTATGGCGTTGCCTGGGCGATGCATTGGGACGACCGTGGGGTGCTGTGGATCGCTGAGCGGTTCGAAACCCCGGCCGAACGCCAGGCCAGCGTCTGGCTGCCGGATTACCACGCGGTGATCGATGGCAAATTGCTGCCCGGCATGGAAAAGGACGAGGCTTCGGACCTGTCCTACAACCCGCAGACCAAAACCCTGTTTTCCGTGATGGGCAAAAACCCTTTCCTGGTTGAGCTGAACCTGCAAGGCGATGTGTTGCGCAAGATGCCGCTCAACGGCTGGAACAACCCGGAAGGCGTGACAGTGATGGAAAACGGCCTGATGGCCATTGTCGACGAGCGCATGCACACCTTGAGCGTGGTGAACGTCGACGCCAGCACCCAGCAACTGAACTATGCCGACTTCAAGCACTATGACCTTGGCCCGTCCAAGGACCAGAACAAGGCATTTGAAGGTGTGACCTGGGACAAGCGCAACCAGCAGATCGTGCTCGGGGAAGAGCGCCCACCGGCGTTGTTCACCTGGAAAAGCGATGGCGCCACGCTGACCGGCGATAAGCAGAAGATCGCCAGCACCGAGCTGGACATGCGTAACCTCTCAGCCCTGGCCGTCGACCCGCGCACCGGGCATTTGCTGGTGCTGTCGGCCGATTCCCACCTGCTGCTGGAGCTGGACGCGCAGGGCGAGCAAGTCAGCTTCATGACCCTGCTCGGCGGCTTCAATGGCCTCAAACACACCATCCCGCGTGCCGAAGGCGTCACCATGGACGAAGCCGGCACCTTGTACATGGTCAGCGAACCCAACCTGTTCTATCGTTTCGAGAAGCAGAAATAGCCGACGATTACGTCGGATACTTCGCTATCAGCGGCATTCGCCAGACAGTCGACTGCGTTTAAGTTTAAATTCAGACGGGCGTGATACTTATTCGCCACTTTTTGACTTTGAGCTTGCCTGATGCGTCGACTCGCCCGCCCCAAACCCGCGTTTTTTATCCTGTTGCTGCTCGCCCTGGTGATTGCCGGGGCGGTCGCGCAGAACTTTCGCTTGTTCGAGCGGGCCTGGTTCAACCTTCAACACTGGCGCCATCCTGCCGATGAACGCTCCATTGGCCTGAATGATTACCGGGTCAGCCTGGAAGCCAAGGTCATCGAAGGGCTCGACGATGATGTCTCGGCCCTCACGTACGACCCGATACGCAAAAGCCTGTTTACGGTCACCAATAAAAACGCCGAGCTGATCGAGTTGTCCCTGGACGGCAGGATCCTGCGGCGTATCCCGTTGGTGGGCTTTGGCGATGCCGAGGCGGTGGAGTTCATCAGTGACAACATTTATGTGATCAGCGATGAAGCCCAGCAGCGGCTGATCAAGGTGCATGTGAATGACGACACCCAATTTCTCGACGCCGCCGACGCGGAGCAGATGACCCTGGGCGTACACCTTGGCGGCAATAAAGGTTTCGAAGGGCTGGCTTACGACTCGGTGGGCAAGCGCCTGTTCGTGGCCAAGGAGCGCGACCCGATGCTGATTTACGAGGTGCACGGGTTTCCCCATTTCAAACCGGAAAAAACCTACTCGGTGCATGTGATCAACAACCCCAAGCGCGATGCCGGGCTGTTTGTGCGCGACCTGTCGAGCCTGCAATACGACGAGCGCAGCGGGCATTTGCTGGCGCTGTCGGATGAGTCGTTCCTGGTGTTGGAACTGGACATCGACGGTCGCCCGTTGAGCAGTCTTTCCCTGCTCAATGGGCGCCATGGCCTGAAAAAACGCGTGCCTCAGGCCGAAGGGATCGCCATGGATGACGAGGGCTCGCTGTACCTGGTCAGCGAGCCGAACCTGTTTTACGTGTTCAAAAAGCCCTGATCAGAACATCCACTGCACACCCAGGGAGTAACCGGTCTGGCTGCCCTCGGCGTGCCCAAGGCGGCTGTTGACCTCGGCGTAAACGCCCAACTGCGGGGTGATCGCCAACTGGCTGCCGATTTGCGCGCGGCCAAAGCTTTTGTCCACGGAACCCAGCTTGGCGGTGCGCGCCTGGCCATCGGCGCGGGCGGTCAATTGCAGGTCATCGAGACGGCCATCGGCCAGCTCCTTGACCCAGGCGATGTCGCCGTAAGGCAGCAGGCTCAGGCCATAGGGCAGGGCGACGGCACCGCGCACGCGCCAGCCGAGGCTGGCTTCCAGGGAGTCGAAAGACTGTTCTTCGTACTCCAGCGCGGTGCGCAGGTTCTGTTTCTCGTGGAACTTGTCGATACGCGAATGGCTGTAGTCCAGGCCGGCAAACGGCCCGCTTTTGATTGCGCCGAAGTCGAAGTCATAACCGCCGAGTACGCGTGCGCCCAGGGACAGTGCGTCGGTATTGCCGCTCAGTTGCTGATTGAGCAGCACCGGGCCGCCATTGGCTTGGATCAACAGGTTGCGCTTGGCCTCAAAGCGCGTATGGCCAATGCTCAAATCGCCCGCCAGCCAGCTTGGGCCGCCATCGTTGAGCAAGGCATAGACCGCGGCCTGCCAGGTGTCGCTGTCGAGTTTGCCGCGCTGCTGCAGCTTGTCACGACCGTTGAGGTAGCTGAGGCTGGCGCCGATATTCAGGCTGGAGGTGAGCTGATAGTCGCCCAAGGCATGTACGCCCAGGCGTCGGGCATCGCGGTTGAGCGGGCTGTCGAAGCCGCTGTCCGGGGTGTATTCGCCGTCCATGCCGATTTCGCCATCGAAGCTTCCGACCTCGCGGCTGGCCGCTTGCAAGGTCAACCAACGGCGATCATGCAGGCGCACCATGGCCTGATGCTGGCGTTGCAGGTTGTCCTGCATGTTGCGCGCAACGGCGCCACCCGAGGCGGTCGAGGCCAGCAGGTCGGCGTTGGTCAGTTCCAACACCAGGCGGCTGAGCAGGCGCGAGTAATCGCGCAGGCGCTGGTCGATGCGTTCCTGGCCGAAGGCATTGGCCAGCACGGTTTTGTTGTCTTCTGCCGGGTCGTGCCAGGTGGAGCCGCCGGGGATTTTCGGGTTGTTGGTCTGGGTGTAGCCGTCCAGATCGCCCAGCTCCCAGTTGGTGGCTTCGATATACAGAATCGGGATCTTCAGCGGTTCGAACGGCTCGCCATCACTGCAGCAGCCGGTGCCCTTGGGGTATTGCGGGTCCAGGCCGGGGTTGGTGAACAACGGGATGTTCAATTCCCTGGCGATCTGGAAGGTGTGTTCGCGCAGCGATGCCAGCGCGGGGTTGGCGGTGCTGTTCTGGCCTGCGTGGGCGTACATCATGTCGCCAGTGATCAGGCTGTCGAGGTTGATCATCGCCAGCATATTCGCGCGTTGGCTGGCGCTGAGTGAATCGACAAAGGCTTTGGAGCCGCGCAGGCCTTCCTCTTCGGCGCCGAAGGCGACCACTTGCAGGCCGTTTTCCAGCTGCAAGCCGCCGAGGTTCTTCGCCACTTCGGTCAGCACGCTGGCGCCGGAGCCGTTATCGTCCAGGCCTTGCAAGGTCGGGCGGCCGAAGTAGGTGTCGAAGTGCGCGCCAATCACCACGTATTGCGGTTTAGTGCCCGCAGCATAGGCCACCACGTTTTGCGCAGCGCGAGTGCCGTTGTTCCAGGTGAAGTTCTGTCGACTGAGGCTGTAGGCCGAACCCATCTGGCTTTGCATCCAATCTGCCGCGCCGGCGAAATTGGCCGTGCCGCGATACCGGCCGGGGTAATCGTTGATCAGCTTTTCCAGGGTGGTATTGGCGTGCTGGCCGTAATCGTAGGCCTGGGTTTGCGCCGACAGCAGGCTGCCGACCACGCTGATCGCGAGGGCGAGGGGCTTTATCACAAGGTCTTCCTTGAGGTGATTGAAGTTTTTCAGCTCAGACCCTTTGCACAATGCGCGCCTCATTCCCTGGGCGAGCGCGAAGTGGCGCATTGTTAAACGCTTGGGTCGCCTGGCTGTCATTTGTAACGGATTTGATACCAATAAAGGCGTGGGATGCCGTGACATGGCGCACGGTTTTGGGCGGGGGTGCTGCGAAAAGTAGCGGTTTTGTTACATGGATCTTCTAAACGATGAGGCCTCCTGTGGGAGCTGGCTTGTGTGGGAGCCGGGCTTGCCCGCGATGCAGACGCCTCGGTCTTTAAGTTAGACCGCGGTGATGCTATCGCAGGCAAGCCAGCTCCCACATAAAGCCAGGCCGTGAGTTTTAGGCCTTGAGGGTTTTCACGCCTTCGGAAGTACCCAGCAGCAACACATCCGCCGGGCGCGCCGCGAACAGGCCATTGGTCACCACGCCAACGATCGCATTGATCTGCGTCTCCAGCTCCACCGGGTTGGTGATCTGCATGTTGAACACATCAATGATGATATTGCCGTTGTCGGTCAACACGCCTTCGCGGTACACCGGGTCGCCGCCCAGTTTCACCAGCTCGCGGGCCACGTGGCTGCGGGCCATGGGGATGACTTCCACCGGCAGCGGGAAGGCGCCGAGCACCGGCACCAGCTTGCTGGCGTCGGCGATGCAGATAAAGGTCTTGGCCACGGCCGCAACGATCTTCTCGCGGGTCAGGGCTGCGCCGCCGCCTTTGATCAGGTTCAGGTGCTCGTCGCTTTCATCGGCGCCGTCGACGTAGAACTCCAGGTCGCTCACGGTGTTGAGCTCATACACTGGAATGCCATGGCCCTTGAGGCGCGCGGCGGTGGCTTCGGAGCTGGCTACGGCGCCGTCGAAGGCACCCTTGTGCTGGGCCAGTGCATCGATAAAGCAGTTGGCGGTGGAGCCGGTGCCGACACCGACGATGCTTTTGTCGTCGAGTTTAGGAAGGATTAAATCGACGGCGGCCTGGGCCACTGCCTGTTTGAGTTGATCCTGGGTCATGCGGGCTCCGGAACGGGCGGGGAATTATCGAGGGCGGCGAGTATAACCCAACAAAACCTCGGGATTCGTGTGGTCGCCCGGCTAAACGCTGGGTTAGACTCCTTGGCCCTGCCCAACCCGCCCAGTGATGCTTTCCGATGCTTGAACAGTACGTCAAAAAGATCCTCACCTCGCGCGTTTACGACGTTGCCGTAGAAACCCCCTTGCAGACCGCGCGCCAGCTCTCCGAGCGGCTGGGCAACAAGGTCTGGCTCAAGCGTGAAGACTTGCAGCCGGTGTTCTCGTTCAAGATTCGCGGTGCCTACAACAAGCTGACCCAACTGAGCGCCGAAGAACGCGCGCGCGGCGTGGTCACCGCTTCGGCGGGCAACCACGCCCAGGGCCTGGCCCTGGCGGCCAAGGTGTTGGGGGTGAAAGCCACCATCGTGATGCCCAAGACCACGCCGGAGATCAAGGTCGAAGGCGTGCGCTCGCGGGGCGGCAAAGTGGTGCTGCACGGTGATTCCTTCCCGGAAGCCCTGGCCTACTCGCTGAAACTGGTCGACGAAAAAGGCTACGTTTACATTCACCCTTACGATGATCCACACACCATTGCCGGGCAGGGCACCGTGGCGATGGAGATTCTGCGCCAGCACCCTGGGCCTTTGGACGCGATTTTTGTACCCGTGGGCGGCGGCGGGCTGATCGCCGGGATTGCGGCGTATGTGAAATACCTGCGCCCGGAAATCAAGATCATCGGCGTCGAGCCGGACGACTCCAACTGCCTGCAAGCCGCCATGGCCGCAGGCGAGCGCGTGGTGCTGCCAACGGTCGGCATCTTTGCTGATGGCGTGGCGGTGGCGCAGATCGGCCAGCACACCTTTGATATCTGCAAAGACTATGTAGACGAAGTGATCACCGTCAGCACCGACGAAATCTGCGCGGCCATCAAGGACATCTACGACGACACCCGCTCCATCACCGAGCCTGCGGGCGCGCTGGGCGTGGCGGGTATCAAGAAATACGTGGAGACCCGTGGCGTGACCGGTCAGACCCTGGTGGCCATCGACTCCGGCGCCAACGTTAACTTCGACCGCCTGCGCCATGTGGCCGAGCGCGCCGAGCTGGGTGAAGGCCGCGAAGCCATCATCGCCGTTACCATCCCCGAGCAACCGGGCAGCTTCAAGGCGTTCTGCGAGGCCGTGGGCAAGCGCCAGATCACCGAATTCAACTACCGCTACCACTCCGGCCGCGAGGCGCACATCTTCGTGGGTGTGCAGACTCACCCGGAAAACGACCCGCGCAGCGCGTTGATCGCCAGCCTCACAAGCCAGGGTTTCCCGGTGCTGGACCTGACCGAAAACGAGCTGGCCAAGTTGCACATTCGCCATATGGTGGGTGGCCATGCAGCCAAAGTCAGCGACGAGCTGGTGTTTCGCTTCGAATTCCCCGAGCGTCCGGGCGCGCTGTTCAACTTTCTTAACAAATTAGGCGGGCGCTGGAACATCTCGATGTTCCACTATCGCAACCACGGCGCAGCCGACGGCCGTGTGGTCGCAGGCCTGCAAGTGCCGACAGACGAGCGCCACCTGGTGCCGGCCGCATTGGCAGAAATCGGCTACCCGTATTGGGATGAAAGCGAAAACCCGGCTTACCAGCTGTTCCTCGGTTGAGCGACTACGCTGACTGAGCGGCCTTTAAGGAATCAAGACCATGGAAACGCTGACCACCCTCAAGGTTATTCACATCACCGCCACCGTGTTGCTGTTGCTCAGCGGCCTCGGGCTGGCGGTACTGGCCTGGCGCAAACGCAGCGCCGGCCCGGCGGTTACCGTGCAACGCCCGTGGGCGTTCGTGTGGTTGCTGATGGGCGTTTGCGTGGTCAGCATGCCGTTCACCGGCTGGTGGCTGGTGCATCTGCTCGGCTGGCCGCTGGGGCAAACCTGGATTTTGGGTTCCAGCATTCTCTACACCGTGGCGGCACTGGCGTGGTTCTGGCTGGTGGCGCGGCTTAATCGCCTGCGTAAGGGCGAGGGCGGTAGCCTGAATTTTACCCTGGTGCTGGCGGTGGTCAGCCTGGTGGGGTTTGTGGCGATTGCCGGGTTGATGGGTGCCAAGCCGGTTTAACCGTATGAATATTCTGCTTGTCGGCGCCACCGGCTTTGTCGGTGGCCACTTGCTGCGCGCCCTGCAGCAGGCTGGGCACAGTGTGATCGCGACGTGTCGCAAACCTGTAAATCAGGGCTGGACAGGGGTGCAATGGCAGGCGCTGGATTTGGGCCGGTTGGCTGCCGACCCAGGTTGCTGGGTGTTTCCTGAGTCGGTCGATTTAGTCATCAATGCGGCGGGGTTGCTGAGCGTGGATGCGGCCGAGCTGAGCCGCGTCCAGGATCAGGGCGCCCGCGCGCTGTTTGATCTGGCCGCCCATCACGGTGTGCGAGTGTTGCAGATCTCTGCCCTCGGCGCCTCAGCGCAATCGGATGTGCCATTTCTGGCCAGCAAAGGCGCTGCTGACGACTATCTGCTGAGCCTTGGCGTACCCGCCGTGGTGCTGCGGCCTTCGTTGGTGGTGGGCGAGGGGGGCGCCAGCAGTGCCTGGTTGGCGGGGCTGTCGCCCTGGCCGCTGATTCCATTGCTGGACCTCAACGCTCAACTGCAGCCGGTGCATATCGACGACTTGGTCGGCGCGGTGCTGGCCGTGTTGCGCCAGTGGCCTGCCGAATCATTGGTACTGCCGTTGGTGGGGCCAGCGCCGATGCGGCTCGCTCAAGTCATTGATCACCTGCGCGTCGCTCAAGGCTGGCGCGCAGGCCGATACCTGCAAGCGCCATTGCTGGGGTTGGGCGGCTGGCTGGGTGATCGCCTGGGCTGGCGCGCCTTGAACTCACAAAGCATTGCCCTGGCTCAGCGGGATAACGTCGCCGACCCCAAGGTGCTGGCGTCGGTCTGCGGCTACACCGCCGCGCCGTTAGCCTCACGCCTGCAAGGCTGGCCCACGGCGGCCCAAAGCAGCCAGCGCACCATTCGCCCGCTGATGCTGGCGGTATTGGTGCTGATCTGGCTGGGTACGGCGGCGGTTTGCGTTGGGCCGGGTTACGCCTGGGGCCTGCGCATCATGGCCGAGGCCGGTGTGCAGGGCACTTGGGCGACAGTGGCCGTGATCGCCGGGGCGGTGTGTGATGGCCTGTTGGGCCTGGGGTTGCTGGTTGCGCGCTGGCGCAGGTCGGCGCTGATCCTGCAATTACTGTTGATGGGCGGCTATACCGTGATTATCAGCATAGTCCTGCCCCATTACTGGTTTGATCCTTACGCGGCGGTCGCCAAAAATCTGGTACTCATGGTGGCGACCCTTTGGCTCCTCTGGACTGAACCTTCTCTGGACTGAACCTTTTTCGACCGAGCCCCGCCGATGAACGCTTACCTGCTGTTGAAAACCCTGCATATCCTGTCCTCGACCATCCTGTTTGGCCTGGGTGCGGGCTCGGCGTATTACGCCTTGCGCGCCTGGCGCAGCGGCAAGGTGGAAGTGATCGCGGTCACCTTCAAACACTTGGTGTTCGCGGATTGGGCATTTACCACGACCACGGCGGTTTTTCAGCCGTTGAGTGGCATCGGCTTGATGTACTTGGCGGGCTGGTCGATGCAGCAGAGCTGGTTGCAGTGGACGTTCGCGTTGTATGTGCTGGCGGGTGTCTGCTGGCTGCCGGTGGTGTGGCTGCAGATTCGTGTGCACAAGATGGCGGAGCAGGCGCTGCGCGATGGCACGGCGATGCCGATCAAGGCCGCGACCTATATGCGCTGGTGGTTTGGCCTGGGCTGGCCGGCGTTTCTGGCGTTTCTGGTGATTTTCTATTTGATGGTGGCCAAGCCGGTTTAGGGCTTGGGACCGAGGCGGCTTCATCGCAGGCAAGCCAGCTCCCACATTTTGATCTGTGAATACATCTAAAGTGTGGGAGCTGGCTTGCCTGCGATGGCGTCATCAGCCGCGCAGGGTAATCACCGGCCAGCCACGCTTCTCGGCTTCGGCACGCAAATTCGGGTCCGGGTCCACCGCCACCGCATGCGCTACCTGCTCCAGCAACGGCAAATCATTCATCGAATCGCTATAGAAGTAGCTGTCTTCCAGGCTGTACCCGGTTTCTTCCAGCCAACGATTCAAGCGCGTCACTTTGCCTTCACGGAAGCACGGGATATCCGTGCTGCGCCCGGTATACCGGCCGTTTTCCATCTCGCATTCAGTGGCGATCAGGGTTTCAACCCCCAGCAGCTCGGCGATCGGTGCGGTCACGAAGCGGTTGGTGGCGGTGATGATCACCAGCTTGTCGCCAGCGGCGCGGTGTTTGGCCAGCAGCTCGTCGGCGAGCGGCAGCATCAGTGGGGCGATGCAGTCGCGCATGAAGTCGCGGTGCCATTCGTCCAACTGGGCCATCTCGGTGCGGCCAAGGATTTCCAGGCTGAAGTTCAGGTAGGCGGCGTTATCCAGCTTGCCGGCCAGGTAATCCTGGTAAAACTCGTCGTTGCGGGCTTTGTAGGCCACCGGGTCAAGAATCCCACGCTCACAGAGGTAATCGCCCCACGCGTGATCGCTGTCACCGCCGAGAAGCGTGTTGTCCAAGTCGAATAAAGCCAGGCGCATTGCAGTTACTCGCTGAAAAGTCTGTAAAAAGGCGTCCAGAATACGGTCTTTTCACAAGAGTGCACATAAGGTAAGAAGCCTCGTTGCCGCTGGAACAACCTTTGTGGAACAATGCGGCGACATGCGTTTGCGAGGTTGTTGCCGTGATCGACCCCGATGGTTTCCGTCCTAATGTCGGGATTATTCTTACGAATGATGCCGGACAGGTGCTATGGGCTCGCCGAATCAACCAAGATGCCTGGCAGTTTCCTCAAGGCGGAATCAACCCCGACGAGACCCCTGAAGACGCCTTGTACCGTGAGTTGAATGAAGAAGTCGGCCTTGAGCGCGAAGATGTGCAAATTCTGGCCTGTACCCGTGGCTGGTTGCGCTATCGTTTGCCGCAACGCCTGGTGCGTACCCACAGCCAACCGCTGTGCATCGGCCAGAAGCAGAAATGGTTTCTTTTGCGCCTGATCTCCAACGAGCAGCGGGTGCGAATGGATTTGACCGGTAAACCGGAGTTCGATGGCTGGCGCTGGGTCAGCTATTGGTACCCGTTGGGCCAGGTGGTGACATTCAAGCGCGAGGTTTATCGTCGCGCTCTCAAAGAGCTTGCCCCGCGCCTTTTAGCGCGCGACTGACGACGGAGTTCGACCCCGAGCCATGCTCAATACGCTGCGCAAGATCGTCCAGGAAGTTAACTCCGCCAAGGATCTCAAGGCGGCGTTGGGGATTATTGTGTTGCGCGTCAAGGAAGCCATGGGCAGCCAGGTCTGCTCGGTTTACCTGCTGGACCCAGAGACCAACCGTTTTGTGCTGATGGCCACCGAGGGCTTGAACAAGCGCTCGATCGGCAAGGTCAGCATGGCGCCCAATGAAGGTCTGGTGGGCCTGGTGGGGACGCGTGAAGAACCCCTGAACCTTGAAAACGCGGCCGATCACCCGCGTTATCGCTACTTTGCCGAAACCGGCGAAGAGCGCTACGCCTCGTTCCTCGGCGCACCGATCATTCACCACCGCCGCGTTGTCGGCGTGTTGGTCATCCAGCAAAAAGAACGCCGCCAGTTCGATGAAGGCGAAGAAGCCTTCCTCGTGACCATGAGCGCGCAGCTCGCCGGGGTTATTGCCCACGCTGAGGCGACGGGTTCGATTCGTGGTTTGGGCCGTCAGGGCAAGGGCATCCAGGAAGCCAAGTTCGTCGGCGTGCCAGGTTCGCCGGGCGCTGCGGTCGGTACGGCCGTGGTCATGCTGCCGCCAGCCGACCTGGATGTGGTGCCGGACAAAACCGTCGATGACATCGACGCTGAAATCAAACTGTTCAAGACTGCCCTGGAAGGCGTGCGCGCCGACATGCGCAACCTGTCGACCAAGCTGGCCACGCAACTGCGCCCCGAAGAGCGCGCGCTGTTCGACGTGTACCAGATGATGCTCGACGACGCGTCCCTGGGTAACGAAGTCAAAACCGTGATCAAGACCGGCCAGTGGGCCCAGGGCGCGTTGCGCCAGGTGGTCACCGATCACGTCAACCGTTTCGAACTGATGGACGACGCCTACCTGCGTGAGCGCGCCTCGGATGTGCGCGACCTCGGCCGCCGTCTGCTGGCCTACTTGCAGGAAGACCGCACCACCAACCTGGTCTACCCCGACAACACCATCCTGATCAGTGAAGAACTGACCGCCACCATGCTCGGCGAAGTGCCAGAGGGCAAGTTGGTGGGTTTGGTGTCGGTACTGGGTTCGGGTAACTCCCACGTCGCGATCCTGGCTCGGGCCATGGGTATTCCGACGGTAATGGGCCTGGTGGACCTGCCGTATTCCAAGGTCGACGGCATCGACATGATCGTCGACGGCCATCGTGGCGAAGTCTTTACCAACCCCAGCGAGCTGCTGCGCAAGCAATACGCCGAGGTGGTGGAAGAAGAGAAGCAACTGGCGCTGGGCCTCGATTCGCTGCGCGAGCTGCCATGCGTCACCCTCGATGGCCACCGTGTGCCGCTGCTGGTCAACACCGGCTTGCTGGCCGATGTGGCCCGAGCGCAACAGCGCGGCGCTGAAGGTGTGGGGCTGTACCGCACCGAAGTGCCGTTCATGATCAACCAACGTTTCCCGAGTGAGAAGGAGCAGCTGGCGATTTATCGCGAGCAACTGTCCGCCTTCCACCCGTTGCCGGTGACGATGCGCAGCCTGGACATCGGCGGCGACAAGTCACTGTCGTATTTCCCGATCAAGGAAGACAACCCCTTCCTTGGCTGGCGCGGTATTCGTGTAACCCTCGACCACCCTGAAATTTTCCTCGTCCAGACCCGCGCCATGCTCAAGGCCAGCGAAGGCCTGAACAACCTGCGTATCCTGCTGCCGATGATCTCCGGCACGCACGAGCTGGAAGAAGCGCTGCACCTGATCCACCGCGCCTGGGGCGAAGTACGCGACGAAGGCGCCGACGTGCCGATGCCACCGATTGGCGTGATGATCGAAATTCCGGCGGCGGTGTACCAGGCCAAAGAACTGGCGCGGCAAGTGGACTTCCTCTCGGTCGGCTCCAACGACCTGACCCAGTACCTGCTGGCCGTGGACCGCAACAACCCACGGGTGGCCGACCTCTACGATTACCTGCACCCGGCAGTGCTGCAAGCCCTGCAGCATGTGGTGCGCGACGCCCATGCCGAAGGCAAGCCGGTGAGCATCTGCGGTGAAATGGCCGGCGACCCGGCGGCAGCGGTGCTGTTGATGGCAATGGGCTTTGATAGCCTGTCGATGAACGCCACCAACTTGCCGAAGGTGAAGTGGATGTTGCGTCAGGTTGAGCTGAGCATGGCCAAGGACCTGCTTGCCGAGTTGATGACCATCGACAACCCGCAAGTTATCCACAGCTCGCTGCAACTGGCGCTGAAGAACCTGGGGCTGACGCGAATGATCAACCCGGCTTCTGCAAAAACCCTCTAGACCGCTATCGCAGGCAAGCCAGCTCCCACATTTGACTGTGTTCACAGTTCAACATGTGGGAGCTGGCTTGCCTGCGATGACGGCAGCCCAAGCGCCATCAAATGTTCAGTTCGACCTCTCCCAGCCGACCACCCAACGGCCCAAAACTACGCTCCACCATCTGCCGCGACCCATCGGCATTCACAATCAACGCCGTACTCGCCCGCGTTCCATAACTGGGGCTGGCAATAAACACGCTGGAGAGCAGGCTTTCGGTCGCCAAGCCCACGCCGGTGTCCGGCAAGTCGGCAAATGGCGCAGTCTGCGGGTCGCTCAAGATTTCCAGCAAGGCCTGCGGCTGTGGGTGCTCCAGCAATTCACTCAACGCCGCCCTGGCCTTGAGCAATTTGGGCCAGGGCGTATTCAGGCCGGCATTCGACAGGCCATAAACCCCAGCCTCCAACCGCGTCGGCTCGGTCTCATTGGCGTTGTAATGCCACAGCTCATCCCGCGTGCCTACCAGCAGGTTAAAACCGGAGTATTCAATCGAACGGCCGTTAACATCGGCCAAATATTCGTCAATTGGCAGCGATCCACTGAGAAATCGCGCCACCAACTCCCCTCGGGACTTACGTGCAGGCGGCTGGTGCGGGTCGCGAATATTGGTCAGGGCAGCAAACCGCCCCTCGGCGTTCACCCCAAGCCAGGTGCCACCGGCTTCCTGGTCGCGACCAGCGTAGACATGTGGCGCATCCGGCCACTGAGCCAGCGGCAGGCTGGGGCGGGCGTAGAACTCATCACGGTTGGCCGCGACGATCAGCGGCTGGGCATGGCCCGGCCGCCAGGCGAAAACAATCAGGCACATAAGGCGTTCCCTTTGTGTTTTGTTCACTCTACCCATACAGCGGATGGCTATCCATCGTATCGAAGTTGGGCCGAGCGCCTTCCATCCGTTAACATGCCGGGCTATTGGGCGTGTCTAACCTTCTTAATTTGAAATTGCGGCTGTAACGCAGGCTTAATCCCACACCGGCATGGTCCGGTGCGCCATGACTATTGATTTAACGAGGAGTCGCAATGCTGCCTTACCCGCAGATCAACCCGGTGGCCGTGGCCATCGGTCCGCTGCAAATCCATTGGTACGGGTTGATGTACCTGATCGGCATCGGCGGTGCCTGGCTGCTGGCTTCCCGGCGCCTGAACCGTTTTGACCCGACCTGGACCAAGGAGAAGCTCTCCGACATGGTGTTCTGGATGTCGATGGGCGTGATCGTCGGCGGACGCCTGGGGTATGTGCTGTTCTACGATCTTCCGGCCTATATCGCCAACCCGACGCTGATTTTCGAAGTGTGGAAGGGCGGCATGGCGTTCCACGGTGGCTTTGTCGGTGTGATGATCGCCGCGTGGTGGTTCGGCCGCCGCAACGGCAAGTCGTTCTTCCAACTGATGGACTTCGTCGCACCGTTCGTGCCGATTGGCCTGGGTGCCGGGCGTATCGGTAACTTCATCAACGCCGAGTTGTGGGGCAAGCCGAGCGACGTGCCGTGGGCCATGGTGTTCCCACCCTTCAGCGACCCGGCGCAACTGCCACGCCACCCGTCGCAGCTCTACCAGTTCGCGCTGGAAGGTGTGGCACTGTTCCTGATTCTTTATATCTTCTCGCGCAAGCCACGCCCAACCATGGCGGTTTCCGGCATGTTTGCGTTGTTCTACGGGATCTTCCGCTTCATCGTCGAGTTCGTCCGCGTGCCGGATGCACAGCTGGGCTACCTGGCGTGGGGCTGGTTGACCATGGGGCAGATTCTCAGCATGCCGATGATCCTGGCGGGCCTGGGCCTGCTGTGGTGGGCGTACAATCGCCCGCAAGGCATCAAGAACGCCGCGCTTTAAATTCGAATGCCGAGGCTTTTGCGAGCCTCGGCTTCTTTGATACGGGTAAAAACATGAAGCAATATCTCGAACTACTGAACGACGTCGTGACCAATGGATTGACCAAGGGCGATCGCACCGGCACCGGCACCAAAGCCGTGTTTGCCCGTCAGTATCGGCATAACTTGGCCGACGGCTTCCCGCTGCTGACCACCAAGAAGCTTCATTTCAAAAGCATCGCCAACGAATTGATCTGGATGTTGAGCGGCAATACCAACATCAAGTGGCTGAACGAAAACGGCGTGAAAATCTGGGACGAATGGGCCACCGAAGACGGCGACCTCGGCCCGGTGTACGGCGAGCAGTGGACCGCCTGGCCAACCAAGGACGGCGGCACCATCAACCAGATCGACTACATGGTCGACACGTTGAAAAACAACCCCAACAGCCGTCGCATCCTGTTCCACGGCTGGAACGTCGAATACCTGCCGGACGAAACCAAGAGCCCGCAGGAAAACGCGCGCAACGGCAAGCAAGCCCTGCCGCCGTGCCACCTGCTGTACCAGGCGTTTGTGCATGACGGCCATCTGTCGATGCAGTTGTACATCCGCAGCTCCGACGTATTCCTCGGCCTGCCGTACAACACCGCCGCGCTGGCGTTGCTGACCCATATGCTGGCCCAGCAATGCGACCTGATCCCGCACGAGATCATCGTCACCACCGGTGACACCCATGCCTATAGCAACCATATGGAACAGATCCGTACGCAGCTGGCGCGCACGCCGAAGAAGCTGCCGGAACTGGTAATCAAGCGTAAGCCGGCGTCGATTTACGACTACAAGTTCGAAGATTTCGAGATTGTGGGCTACGACGCCGATCCGAGCATCAAGGCTGACGTCGCCATCTAAAGACCGCCTCGGTCAAAAATGTGGCAACTGGCTTATGTGGGAGCTGGCTTGCCTGCGATAGCGAAGTGTCAGGCGATACAAATGCCTCTGATCCACCGCTATCGCAGGCAAGCCAGCTCCCACAGTTGTTCTGTGTGCACCTTAATGCCCGTGGCTTCTGCCCACATGCGAAGGCTCCGCCTCGCTGGCCGCCACACTGCCGCTGACCTCCAGCCGCTGCAAAATCCCGCACTGGTCCAGATCCGGCCCACCGCCGCAGCGTTGGCGCAGGTCGAGCAATTGCGCCTGCAACGCCAACAGCCCATCGATCCGCGCTTTCACATGGTGGATATGCTCGTCGATCAACGCATTCACACTCTCGCACTGGTCCTGCGGGCTGTCGCGCAGCCCCAGCAGGCTGCGGATTTCTTCAAGCGTCATGTCCAGGCTGCGGCAGTTGCGGATAAAGATCAGCCGTTCGGTGTGCGCCTGGGTGTACACGCGATAATTGGCATCGGTGCGTGCCGGAGGCGGCAGCAGACCTTCTTTCTCGTAATAACGGATGGTTTCCACCTGACAATCGGTCAGTTTGGCCAATTCGCCGATCTTCATCGCAGCAATCTCCAAATGGGTGCTTGACCCTATAGTGGCTACAGGGTCTTTACTTGGCAACAGGCACCTTTACGGACGCGACAGAATGAGCGATTCCATCCACACCCCGAAAAAACATGATCACTCGCACGATCATGACCATGACCATAGCCACGAACATGGCCACGACCACGGCGCCAAGCTGACGCCGGTCACAAAGCATGAGCATGGCAGCCATGGCGATTCCTGCTGTTCCAGCAAGGTAGCGCCTGCTGTGGTCACGCTAAACGAAGCGCCCACGGCCGGCTCGCGCCTGAGCGCCTTCCGCATCGAAGCCATGGACTGCCCCACCGAGCAGACGCTGATCCAGAACAAACTGGGCAAGCTCGCCGGTGTGCAGCAGCTGGAATTCAACTTGATCAACCGCATCCTTGGCGTCACCCATGACCTGCCGAGCACTGCGCCGATTATCGCGGCGATCAAATCCATCGGTATGCAGGCCGACCCTATCGAAGAGGGTACGCCTGCTGCCGCGCCGCCTGCCAAGAAGCATTGGTGGCCGTTGGCGGTGTCCGGCGTAGGCGCGTTGGGCGCCGAAGTGCTGCATTTCACCGGCGTAGCACCGACCTGGGTGATCGCGCTGGTGGCGCTGGTGTCGATCCTCAGCGGCGGCCTCACCACCTATAAAAAGGGCTGGATCGCCCTGAAAAACCTCAACCTGAACATCAACGCGCTGATGAGCATCGCGGTGACTGGCGCGATCCTGATCGGCCAGTGGCCGGAAGCGGCCATGGTGATGTTCCTGTTCACAGTGGCCGAGCTGATCGAAGCCAAGTCTCTGGACCGTGCGCGTAACGCCATCAGTGGCTTGATGCAGATGACGCCGGAACAGGCCACGGTGCAGCAAGTCGACGGTTCGTGGCTTGAACAGGAAGTAAAAAGCATTGAATTGGGCGCGATCGTGCGGGTAAAACCCGGCGAGCGCATTGGCCTGGACGGTGAAGTCATCGCCGGCCAATCCACCATTGATCAGGCACCGATCACCGGCGAAAGCCTGCCGATTGAAAAAACCGTGGGCGACAAAGTCTTCGCCGGCACCATCAATCAGGCCGGGTCCCTTGAGTACAAGGTCACCGCAGCGGCCAACAATTCCACCCTGGCGCGCATCATTCACGCGGTGGAACAGGCTCAGGGCGCACGGGCGCCGACCCAGCGCTTTGTCGACAGCTTCTCGAAGATCTACACCCCGGCAGTCTTCCTGTTTGCCTTGGGCGTGGCGATTATCCCGCCGCTGTTCATGGCGGGCGTGTGGTTCGACTGGATCTACCGCGCCCTCGTATTGCTGGTGGTCGCGTGCCCATGCGCCTTGGTGATTTCCACCCCAGTGACCATCGTCAGCGGCCTCGCGGCTGCGGCGCGCAAAGGCATCCTGATCAAGGGCGGCGTGTACCTGGAGGGCGGTTACAAACTCGACTACCTGGCCCTCGACAAGACCGGCACCATCACCCACGGCAAACCGGTGCAAACCGATTATCTGGCGCTGTTCCCCAACGTCGAAGACAGCGCACCCGCCCTGGCCGCCAGCTTGGCCGGGCGCTCCGACCACCCGGTGTCGCTGGCTATCGCCAAGGCAGCTGTGGATAAAAATCTGCCAAGCCACGTTGTGGATAACTTCGAGGCGCTGGCTGGTCGCGGTGTGCGTGGCGACATCAACGGCGAAACCTACCACTTGGGCAACCACCGTCTGGTGGAAGACCTGGGCCTGTGCTCGCCGGCGCTCGAAGAAAAGCTGTTCGCCCTGGAAAAACAAGGCAAGTCCGTGGTGCTGCTGCTCGACAAGTCCGGCCCGCTGGCATTGTTCGCCGTGGCCGACACAGTAAAAGACAGCAGCCGCGAAGCCATCCAGCAACTGCACGAGCTGGGCATCAAGACCCTGATGCTCACCGGCGACAACACCCACACCGCCCAGGCGATTGCAGCGCAGGTTGGCATTGATCAGGCCCAGGGCGACCTGTTGCCCACTGACAAGCTGCAAGCCATCGAAACCCTCTACGGCCAAGGCCACCGGGTGGGCATGGTCGGCGACGGCATCAACGACGCTCCGGCCCTGGCCCGCGCCGAAATCGGCTTTGCCATGGCCGCAGCCGGCACCGACACGGCGATCGAGACCGCCGACGTGGCGTTGATGGACGATGATCTGCGCAAGATTCCGGCATTCATTCGTCTGTCGCGGCAAACGTCGAGTATCCTCAAGCAGAACATCGCCCTGGCGTTGGTGATCAAGGCGATCTTCCTGGCGGTCACGTTCCTGGGCATGGCGACCATGTGGATGGCGGTGTTCGCGGACATGGGCGTGAGCCTGCTGGTGGTGTTCAATGGTCTGCGCCTGTTGCGCAAATAGAGGATGAGAGGGCGGTGTGCTGAGTGCTGAGTTAAAGGCGTTTTTTATGGTCGCCCGCCTGGGCAGCATTACCCAGGCGGCGAAAAAACTCGGCTTGAGCCAGCCCACCGTCACCACCCAGATTCGCAACCTGGAAAGCCAATACGGCGTTGAACTGTTCTACCGCGGCGGGCGCCGCCTCACCGTCAGCGACGACGGCGCGCGCTTGCTGCCGATGGTCAAGACGCTGTTGCAGCATGAAGCCGATATCGAGTTTTTCCTGCGCAATACTGGCCAGGTCCAGGGCGCCTTGAGGATTGCCGCCACGGCGCCGTACTACATCCTCGATCTGGTCAAAGCCTTTCGCGAACGCCTGCCCCATGTGGACGTCTCGGTGGAAATCGGCAATTCCCAACAGGTGCTCGAAGCGCTGGACGATTACCGCGTCGACGTCGCTGCCTCCTCGCAACTGCTCGAAGACCCACGCCTGATCCGTCGCGTGCTGGGCACCGACCCGCTGGTGCTGGCGGTGCATCGCAATCATCCCCTGGCGAAGCTTGAGCATGTGCCGTTGAGTGCGCTGGCCGGGCATACCTTGCTGATGCGCGAAGCCGGCTCCACCACGCGGCGGCTGACTGAAGAGATGTTGCAGGGCGCAGGCGTCAGTTACGGGCCGTTGCTGGAAATCGGCAGCCGTGAGTCGATTCGTGAAGCCGTGTTGCGCAATATCGGCATCAGCATCATCGCCCGCCAGGAAGTGCCCCATGACCCGCAACTGCGGGTGCTGACCATCGAGAATGCGCCGCAGATTCCCGAGTATTTGTACTGCCTCAAAGAGCGCAAAGGCGCGCGGTTGCCGGCGGCGTTTCTGGGGCTGGCGCAGGAAATGTCGCCACTCTGAAGTGCTGTGCTGGCTTTTGAATCGCCATCGCAGGCAAGCCAGCTCCCACATTTAGATATGTGAATACATTCAAAGGTGGGAGCTGGCTTGCCTGCGATGAGGCCCGCCCCGACACCACACCGCTGAAGTCCTACACAAATCCACCAATACCACTATCACTGCCTTTTGCCTTTCTGCCACAAGAGGGACGCATTGCCCGCCTAGCATGGCCTTCATCAGTTTGATGAGGTGCCTTGCATGAACACAGCCCTGACCCAACCCGGTGCGCCAATGAAGGTGCGCGGTATCCAGAAACGCTTCGGCGCATTCACCGCGCTGGACAACGTGTCCCTGGAGGTCGCGGCCGGCGAGCTGGTGTGCCTGCTAGGCCCGTCCGGCTGCGGCAAAACCACCTTGCTGCGCTGTATCGCCGGCCTGGAGCGCCAGGACAGCGGTGAGCTTTACCTGGGCAACCGCGATGTTTCCTTGCTACCGCCGCAGGCGCGGGACTACGGCATTCTGTTCCAGTCCTACGCGCTGTTTCCCAATCTGACTGTCGAAGCAAACATCGGCTACGGCCTTACCGGCAGTGGTCGCGACGAAGTGCGCAAGCGTGTCGGGCAGATGCTTGAACTGGTCGGCCTGGTCGGCAGCGAAAAAAAGTACCCCGGCCAACTCTCCGGCGGCCAACAACAGCGCGTCGCCCTGGCCCGCGCCCTGGCACCGGCGCCATCGCTGCTGCTGCTGGACGAACCCATGTCGGCCCTCGACGCCCGTGTGCGCGAGCATCTATGTACCGAGCTGCGCCAATTGCAACGGCGCCTGGGCATTACCACGTTGATGGTCACCCACAACCAGGACGAGGCCATGCTGATGGCCGACCGCATCGCGGTGATGAACAACGGCAAGGTCGAGCAGTACGCCACGCCCCAGGAAATCTACGACCGCCCGGCCACGCCGTTCGTGGCGGAGTTTGTCGGCCAGGGCAACTGGCTGCCGTTCAGCCGCAGCAGTGACAGTCATGCCCAAGTCGGCGGCCTGCACATGCGCCTGGATGACAGCGCCAGCAAGGCCAAGTCCGGCCGCTTGTTCTGCCGCCCGGAAGCCATCAGCGTCAACCCGCTGGTGCATGAAGAAAACCTGTTCCCGGCCAAGGTCCGCGAGATCACTTTCCTCGGCAACCGCTGCCGCATGAGCTTTGAGCTGGAGCAATTGCCTGGCCACCCGCTGTTGGCCGAACTGGCCCCCGAAGCCATGCCGCGCCTGGGTGCGCAGGATATCTGGGTGGCCCTGCCGCCGCGCAGCCTGCAGGTGTTTGCCTGAGATGGCTGCTGATATGAGTCTGCCGATACCCGACCACGTGGCTCGTCAGGTTTCCCGCGCTGAGCTTGGCGACCGCCTCTTTGTGGTCGGCGGCAAGCTGCTTTGGTTACTCCTGCTGGGCATTGCGGTGTTGTTGCCGTTGCTGGCGATCTTCTGGCGCGGCTTCAGCAGCGAAGCCGGGCAGGGCGGCGGCCTGGTCGCGGCGCGAGAGCTGGTGACCAGCGCCAACTTCCATTGGTTGTTGGGCAATAGCCTGAAAGTGTCCCTCAGTGTGGCGGCCATCGTCGTACCGCTGGCCTACCTGTTTGCCTACGCACTGCAACGCACGCTGATTCCCGGCAAGCCGATCTGGCGCGGCCTGTCACTGCTGCCATTGATGGCCCCTTCGATGTTGCCGGGTATTGCGCTGGTCTATCTGTTCGGCAACCAGGGCATGTTGCGTGGTTTGCTCTCGGACAATATCTACGGCTTCTGGGGCATTGTGCTGGGTGAAGTGATCTACACCTTCCCACATGCCCTGATGATTCTGCTGTCGGCGCTGTCCCTGGCGGATGCGCGCCTGTTCGATGCCGCCTCCAGCATGGGCGCCAGCCCGGCCCGGGCGTTTCGCAGCATTACCTGGCCGGCCACGCGTCAGGCGGTATTCGCGGCGTTTTGCCTGGTGTTCACCCTGACCATCACCGACTTCGGCGTGCCCGTGGTGGTGGGTGGCGATTATCAGGTGTTGGCGCTGGAAGCCTACAAGGCGGTGGTCGGCCAGCAACAGTTCGGTCGCGGCGCCTTGATCGGCATGGTGTTGTTGCTGCCGGCGCTGTTCAGCTTTGCTGTGGATGCCTGGCTGCGCCGCCGTCATGGCGACGCCATGAGCGGCCGCGCCCAAGTGTTCCAGCCGGCGCCGTCGCGCTTAAGAGATGGCTGCTACCTGGCGATTGTGTTGTTGATCTGCGCCGTGTTGCTGCTGGTGTTCGGCATGGCGGTGTATTCCTCGCTGGTGAAGTTCTGGCCGTACAACCTCTCTCTATCGCTCAATCACTACCAGTTTGAAGACACGGCCGGCGGCGGCTGGCTGGCCTATCGCAACAGCCTGACCATGGCGCTGTGCACCGCGCTGATCGGCAGTGTGCTGATCTTCACCGGCGCCTACCTGATGGAAAAGACCAAGGGCCAGAAAGGCCTGAACCTGGCGCTGCGCATGCTCAGCTTTGTGCCGATGGCTGTGCCGGGCTTGGTGCTGGGCCTGGGTTATGTGTTCTTCTTCAACCTCAACGGCAACCCGCTGCACGTGTTCTACGGCACCATGACGTTGCTGGTGGTGTGCACCATTGCGCACTACCTGACCACCGCGCAAATGACCGCAACCACTGCGCTGCGCCAATTGGACGCCGAGTTCGAAGCCGCTGCGCTGTCCCTCAAGGCGCCGCTGTACCGCCACTATCTGCGTGTCACCGTGCCGATCTGCCTGCCCGCGCTGCTGGATATCGTGCGCTACCTGTTTGTGTCGGCGATGACCACCGTGTCCGCCGCGATCTTCCTCTACAGCCCCGACACCATCCTCGCCGCCGTCGCCGTGTTGAACATGGACGACGCCGGCAATGTGGGCGGCGCTGCGGCCATGTCGACCCTGATCCTGTTCACGTCGGCCGGCGTCTCGCTGCTGCTGGCGTGGGCCTCACGTGGCGCCTTGCGCCGCTCCCAAGCCTGGCGCCAAACCGCGCCCGGCCAATAAAAATCCCTGAAGGAGGTGCTCCATGTTCAAGCCCTTGGCCCTGGCCGCTGCTCTACTCAGCGCATTCAGCCTGAATGCCTTTGCCGCCAAAACCGAGTTGACGGTGTACACGGCCCTCGAAGCCGAGCAGTTGAAGACCTACAAACAGGCCTTCGAAAAAGCCAACCCGGATATCGATATCAAGTGGGTGCGAGACTCCACCGGCATCATCACTGCCAAACTGCTGGCCGAAAAAGCCCGCCCGCAGGCGGATGTGGTGTGGGGGCTGGCTGCCTCCAGCCTGGCGATTCTCGATCAGCAAGGCATGCTGGATAGCTACGCGCCCAAGGACTTGGACAAGATCGGCAAAAACTACCGCGACGCCGCTAACCCACCCGCCTGGGTCGGCATGGACGTGTGGGCTGCGACCATCTGCTTCAACACTGTCGAAGCCGAGAAACAAGGCCTGACCAAGCCGGTGAGCTGGCAAGACCTGACCAAGCCTGAGTACAAGGGCAAGATCGTGATGCCGAACCCGGCGTCGTCCGGCACCGGTTTCCTGGATGTGAGCGCCTGGCTGCAGACCTTCGGCGAGAAGCAGGGCTGGCAGTACATGGACGACCTGCACCAGAACATCGGCCAGTACGTTCACTCCGGCTCCAAGCCGTGCAAGCTGGCGGCTTCCGGGGAATTCCCGATTGGTATTTCGTTTGAGTACCCGGCCGTGCAGCTCAAACGCCAAGGCGCGCCGCTGGACATTATCTTGCCCAAAGAAGGCTTGGGCTGGGACATCGAAGCGACTGCCGTGATCAAGGGCACTGCTCACGCCGATGCGGCCAAAAAACTTGCCGACTTCTCCGCCAGCCCCGCTGCGATGGAGCTGTACAAGGACAACTTCGCCGTCCTCGCCCAGCCGGGTATCGCCAAGCCGCAGACCGAATTGCCGGCTGACTACGAACAACGCCTGATCAAGAACGACTTCGCCTGGGCCTCGAAAAACCGCGACAGCATCCTGACCGAATGGCGCAAGCGCTATGACGGCAAGTCGGAGAAGGTAGCGGGTCAGTAAGGTTTTCGTTAGGGCTGATGGCCTCTTCGCAGGCAAGCCAGCTCCCACATTATTTGATCGGGTTCGCAAATCAAAATGTGGGAGCTGGCTTGCCTGCGATAGTGGCTTCACATTCAGGACATATCTTCATGACACAACACAGCGACCTGCTGGTCATCGGCGCCGGCATCCTCGGCCTGTCCCACGCCTACGCCGCCGCCAAACGTGGCCTCAAGGTCAAGGTCTTCGAGCGCAGCGCCACACCGCTGGGCGCCTCCGTGCGCAACTTCGGCCAGGCACTGGTCACCGGCCAACCCCCAGGGCCGATGCTTGATCTGGCGCAGGAAAGCCGTGATATCTGGGCGCACTGGGCAAAAGTGGCTGGTATCCAGCTCAAGCGCAACGGCTCCTACCTGTTCGCCCGCACCGAAGCCGAAGAACATCTGCTGGAAGCCTTCTGCGCTGGCCGGGCGCAAGAACACGACTACAACGTCGAGCTGTTGCAAGGCGCGGCGCTGAAAGACCTGTACGGCGGCCAGTTTCGCCATCACCGTGCCGCGCTGCATGGCAAGGATGATCAGCAACTGTATTCGCGCGAAGCGATCCCGGCGCTGATCAATTACCTGGCCCAGGAATTGAAGGTGCAGTTCTATTTTTCCACCCTGGTGCGCGACGTTGAGCCTAGCCAGGTACACACTACCGCGGGCAGCTTTCGCGGTGAGCAGGTCATCGTATGCTCCGGTCACGATTACCAGACGTTGTTGGCCGATTCGATGGCCGAGCTCAACCCGAGCATCTGTCGCCTGCAAATGCTGCGCGCCCGGCCTGCGCTCAACCTGAACCTGCAACACGCATTGCTCACGGGCCTTAGTTGCGTGCACTACGGCGCGTTTGCCGACCTGTCGGAAGCTGCGCCAGTGCAGGCGCAGATCTTGCGCGAAGCGCCGCATTTGCAAGAGCATGGGATTCACTTACTGATCAGTCCGACACCGCAGGGCGAGCTGATCATCGGCGACTCCCATGACTACGGCAGCGACGCATCGCCGTTCAATGCCGAGCAAGTCGATGATTGGCTGATCGAGCTGGCGGAGCAGACGCTGGGCTGCAAAATCCAGGTGGTGGAACGCTGGCAAGGTGTGTATGGCTCTCGCGGCCCGGCGCCGTTTTCATTCCTGCGTGCGGCGCCGGGCGTGAGCGCGGCGTTGATGCACTCCGGCGTAGGCATGAGCGTTGGCCCGGCGATGGCCGAGCGAAATATCACAGCATTGTGGGGAGACGCATCATGAATCCGGAACAGGCAATCGCCGAAGTCTTCGGCTTATACGAACAGCACGGCGCGGCCGATTACATCGGCGAGCCAGTGTCGCAGATCGAGCACATGTCCCAGGCTGCGCAGTTGGCCATGGCCGAAGGCTTCGACGATGAGGTGGTGCTGGCGGCGTTTTTCCACGACATAGGGCATCTCTGCGGCCAGGGCGGCGAGAACATGGGCGGTTATGGCGTGGTCAGCCACGAGCGCCTGGGCGCGGATTATCTACGCCGCGCAGGTTTCAGCGAGCGCATGGCCAAGCTGGTGGAGTATCACGTGCAGGCCAAGCGCTACCTGACCTTCAGTCAGCCGGACTACTACGCGCGCTTGAGCGAAGCCAGCCGCCGTACGCTGGGTTACCAAGGTGGTGTGATGACAGCCGAAGAGGCGCGCGCCTTTGAACAAGACCCGCTTTGCGCCGTCAGTTTGCGCATGCGCCATTGGGATGAACAGGCTAAGGAAATGCACGTGCCGCTGCTGGATTTGCAAATACTCAAAGCCAAGGCTTCAAGGCTACTGGTTGCGTAGACAGGCCTTACGCAAAACGCAGATGCGCCATCTGGAACACTGCTTGCTACGTCAATAAGGTGCTTGCTTCTTCAACTTAAGGAGCAACGCCGATGCGCTATTTAAAAACTATCGCTCAGAGCAAGAGCTGCCATGGCCCCGCTGATACCGTCGTCCTGCAGTTTTATCAACATCACGCCGACTGCCCGGATGAAATGATTTACGAGTTCATCGGTGTGGATACGACAGCTGATGGTGAGGTGGATTTTTTGCAGTTGGGCGATCTGAATCCTCACGCCCACCTGGAAGCATTGGACCTGGATATGCGCAAGCTTGGGGCCTTTGCCAATAGCTGCTTGAAGCTCAACTGGTTTAACGCAGAGGGCCAATCGCAGCGATCGCTGGTCCTGTATGTCGACCATTTCGGCAAAACCAAACGGCCAAATGCGGTCAAGCTCGACTTCTTTGAAATCAGTGCGTCGGGAGGCAAAACGTCGTTGATCTACACGGCCGCTGCCTATGACGGTGACAGCGATGGCGTGTTGGAGTCATTTACCAACAGCGATATCGACCGCAGCGGGGTGGCCAACAAGGCCGATAAAGAATTGACCCGCTCGCTCTGCACGGCCTTCCTGGCTTTGGCATGGTATGAGGTGTAACTGCGTTACCTATCACCAAGGCGTGCAGCCAAGATCTCGACCTGTTCTTGGCGCTCGGCCTGGCTCAGCTTGGCGTGAGGGTTGAGCGACGACCATTGCGGATGGGCGCGCGCCTTATGCAGCGGATCCGGCAGCTTGCCTTCGCGCCAGGTTTTGTCCTGCGGCGTGTCAACCTTGATGCTGTGCATCGCCGCATGGCCGCGCAGGTTCAGGGCCTTGAGCAATTGACGTTGGCGCAGGGCGAGCAGGCGTAAAACGCTGTCGTCGACGGTCAGCTCGCGCTGGCCCTTGATCTTGCCCAGCAGGCGGCTGCCGTAGCTGCGTGCGGTTTGCAGTGCGCCACCGGCAATGGCACCGGCAATGGCGGCGGCGCCGAGGGTGAGACCGCCGACCAGCAGGTCCACACCCGCACCGGCTGCCGCGCCTGCGGCGATCCCGCCGCCGACCCGAACGCCGAGTTGTTTGAGGGTTTCGGGGTTGAACAGGTCATCGCCCCAGCGGCCATCCAGCAAGGGCAGGTCGCTGGCCGCGGCGTCCTGTGGGCGAAAACCGAATAGCTTGAGCAACGCCTCTACGCATTTCTGTTCGCGCTGGCGCACGGCTTTGCGCAAATCAGCGATGGCTTGCTGCTCATCTTCGGTGACCACACTGCGCCGGCATGCGGCGCAGTCGATCAGCAGCTCGGCGATCAAGCGCGCAGCGCTTTGCTGGCGGGCCAGGCGTTGGGCTTGCTGATCGAGGATCAGGCGTTCCAATTGCGGCCGTGAGTTTTCCAGCAGCAGTGCCAGGCTTTCATACAAGCGGCGTTCGCCGTCTTCCGGCGGCGCCACGCTGTCGAAGCGCACCAACGCATGCAGGCCGAGGCGGGCCAGGGCTTCGCGCCAGTCCGGCTCGCGGTGGTCGTTGCTGCTGACGAAGTTGAGCACCGGCAGCAATGGCTTGCCGCAACTGGCCAGCACTTGCAGCTCGTCGCGGTACTTGGCCAGCACTGGTTCGCGGGCGTCGATCACGTACAAACCGGCGTCCGAGGCCAGCAGTTGGCGCAGCACTTTGGCTTCCTGTTCAAAACGCTGGCGGGCTTCGCTGCCTTCCAGGAACCGCGCCAGGCGAGCCGGGCCATCGAGGCGTTCGCCGGGTCGGTCCAGGCGTTCCAGGTAATCAAGCAACGCGATGGCATCTTCCAGGCCGGGTGTGTCGTACAGCTCCAGCAAGGCTTCGCCATCGACTGACAGGCGCGCGCCTTCCACATGGCGGGTGGTGCTGGGGCGATGGGAGACTTCGCCAAAGCCCACATCACGGGTCAACGTGCGCAGCAGCGAAGTTTTGCCGACGTTGGTGTGGCCGACCACGGCGAGCTTCAGTGGTTTAGTCATGACCGGTCTCCAGCCAGTTCAGCGGCGCACTGTCGGCGAACGGCAGCTCCAGCTGTTGCAGCGCGGCGTGCCAGTCGCCCAGGCGCTCGGCGTCCAGCGCCTGGCCGGGTGGCGCCTGCAACAGCCATACGCGGGTGGCGGTGGCGCTGCGGGCCAGCTCGGCGATCAACGCCAGGCTGCCACGATCCGGTGAGCGGCGCGGGTCACAGGCGATGGCCAGGCGTGCGGGCGGGAAGCGCGTGAGTTGTTCCAGCAGTTTGTTGCGCGATTCGCGGCTGTCGAGGATACCGGCGTTTTTGATGTTGCTCGGTAGCTTCGGCGGCCACGGGTGTTGACCGTCGAGTTCGATGGCCACCAGCAGGGCGCCGTTGCTTTCCAGCTCGCTGATGCCGCCGGTGACGTGGTGCAGTTGTTCGGGCGCGGCGTCGTTGACGCCCAGCCGTTCACTGCTCGGCATCAGGCGTTCGCGCAGTTGGCTGTAGCCAGGCAGGTTAAGGTCCAGGCGCAACGCAGCGCGCCCGCGTTTCCAGCGCCACAGGCACAGCAGGGCGAGGAGCAATCTGGGCAGCAGGCCGTACACCAGCAGTACGCCTACCAGCCACGCGGCCCAGGCCTGGCGGGCGCTTTCGATATTCAGGGCCGAGTCGCCGCTGGCGCGGATCATCTCCACCGTCGGCACATTAAAGCCCAGCAAGGCGGGCAGGCTGCCGAGGGCTTGGGTGACGGCAACAAAGGTATCGGCGCCGAGGATGGTGGTTTCCCACACAAAACCGTAGCGCCGCGTAGCCAGCAGTGTCAGCAGAATGACCAGGGCGCTGAGCAATGCCAGCAACCACAGGCTGTTGACCAGCACACCCACGGCCCAACGGTTGAGTTTCTGGCGCTGCAACAACAGCAGCAAGGCTGGCGCCAATTGCGCGGCTTTGGCATCCCGGGCAAGCTTTTCGCTGAGCCACAACCACAGCCGCCCGAGGCTGGCGCTGTGTTCACCGGCAAACAGCAAGCCCAAGGCCCAGCTGATTAACAGGATCAGGTTCAAGCCGAGCAGGCTGCCCAAGGCCCAGAACACGTTCACCGGCGTCAGGCCGTTGCCCAAGGCGGCAAAGGCCAGCCCAGCGCCACTGATAACGGCGACCACCGCCAGCAGCACCAACGCCAAACGAGCGCCTTGTAGCCAGCGGGTGAGGGCGGCGGTCAGCCCATCGCGCTCGGCCAGTTGCAGGGCACGCTGCTGGATGCGCGTCGCCAGGTCGCCACCGGCCGCGCGGGCCAGCCGGTTGGCTTCCAGGTCTTCCAAGGGGCCTGCGTGTTCTTCGCGCAGGCGCACGGTTTCGGTCAGCCAAAGTGTATGCAGCGGGTTCAGAGCAGTCACGCGCCGTCCTGTTGAGCAAGTGAGCTTGGAGCATAACCGCAGACTCGTGGCTCTGGTATTCTCGTCGGCATGAAAAAAACTCTCCCTTTAAGCCTGATCGCAGCCCTTGGTGAAAACCGGGTGATCGGCGTCGACAACAGCATGCCCTGGCATTTGCCGGGGGATTTCAAATATTTCAAAGCCACCACGCTCGGCAAGCCGATCATCATGGGGCGCAAGACCTGGGATTCCCTGGGCCGACCGTTGCCGGGGCGCTTGAACATTGTGGTCAGCCGTCAGACCGGCTTGGCGCTGGAAGGTGCGGAAGTTTTTCCGTCACTGGACGCGGCGGTTGAGCGGGCTGAAGCCTGGGCGCTGGAACAGGGCGTGGATGAGCTGATGCTGATCGGCGGTGCGCAGCTGTATGCGCAGGGGCTGGCGCAGGCGGATCGCCTGTATTTGACGCGGGTGGCGTTGAGCCCGGAAGGCGATGCATGGTTTCCGGAGTTTGATTTGAACCAGTGGAAGTTGGTGTCAAACGTCGAGAACCTGGCTGAAGGCGATAAGCCTGCCTACAACTTCGAAGTCTGGGAAAAAGCCTAAAAGCATCGCAGGCAAGCCAGCTCCCACAGTTGACCGATTTCTCCTGAGGAAACCGATTCAAGTGTGGGAGCTGGCTTGCCTGCGATAGCGGTCTATCAGACCTGCGCCAACTCCGCATGCTCATCAGCATCCAGCAGCGCTTTATCCGTCTGCCCCATGACCTGGCTGGTAATCGCCCCGGCCGTCATCGAACCATTCACGTTCAACGCCGTGCGGCCCATGTCGATCAGCGGCTCCACGGAAATCAGCAGTGCTACCAGTGACACCGGCAAGCCCATCGCCGGCAGCACGATCAGCGCGGCAAAGGTCGCACCACCGCCCACGCCTGCCACACCGGCCGAACTCAAGGTCACAATCGCCACCAGCGTCGCGATCCACAGCGGGTCCAGCGGGTTGATGCCCACGGTCGGTGCAACCATCACCGCCAGCATGGCTGGGTAGAGACCGGCGCAACCGTTCTGGCCGATCGTCGCGCCAAACGAGGCGGCAAACCCGGCGATGGACTGCGGGATCCCCAGACGGCGGGTCTGCGCTTCAATGCTCAGCGGAATGGCTGCCGCACTGGAGCGACTGGTGAAGGCAAACGTCAGCACCGGCCACACCTTGCGGAAGAACCGCAGCGGGTTGATCCCGGCCAGCGACAGCAATAGGCCGTGAACCACAAACATCAGCCCCAGAGCCAGATAAGACACCACTACAAAACTGCCGAGCTTGATGATGTCTTGCAGGTTGGAGCCGGCGACTACCTTGGTCATCAGCGCCAGCACGCCGTAGGGCGTCAGCTTCATCACCAGGCGCACCAGGCGCATGACCCAGGCTTGCAGGGTGTCGATGGCGTTGAGCACTTTCTGGCCTTTTTCCACGTCATCCTTGAGCAGTTGCAGTGCGGCAACCCCCAGGAATGCAGCGAAAATCACCACGCTGATGATCGACGTCGGCTTGGCGCGGGCCAGGTCGGCAAACGGGTTGGCCGGTACGAACGACAGCAGCAGCTGCGGGATATTCAGGTCGGCAACCTTGCCTGCGTAATCACTCTGGATCACTTGCAGGCGTGCCATCTCCTGGGTGCCCGCCACCAGACCTTCGGCGGTCAAGCCGAACAGATTGGTCAGGCCGATACCGATCAGCGCCGCAATCGCGGTGGTGAACAGCAGCGTGCCGATGGTCAAAAAGCTGATCTTGCCCAGGGACGAGGCGTTATGCAGGCGCGCCACAGCACTGAGGATCGAGGCGAACACCAGCGGGATCACGATCATTTGCAGCAGTTGCACGTAACCATTGCCGACCAGATCAAACCAGCTGATCGAGGCCTTCAGCACCGGGTTGCCGTCGCCATAAATGGTGTGCAACACCGTGCCGAACACCACGCCCAATACGAGGGCAAACAGCACCTTCTTGGCGAGGCTCCAGTTCGTGCGACGGGTTTGTGCCAGGCCCAGCAACAGGGCCACGAACACCAGTAAGTTGAGAATCAGGGGCAGATTCATTGAAGCTCCGTTGAGAAGGCAGCCAATCGCGTGAGCCTGCGATTGCGAACCGGGAAGCCTAACAGTTTGAAATATATTGATTTAATACCAATATGGAATGGCGACTGTCGTTTTTGGAATAAGCATTTGGCGCTCAGGCACATGCCCTTGGCGTTATCACGACGCAAGCGGTCGTGCTCGGGCGATAACTGTCATACAGATTTGTTAGCGTCGGTGTCTTTCACTCAGGGAGAAAACGCTTATGAAGCTCGCGCCAAAACTACTTGCCGCCGCCTTCTGCCTCGGCCTCGTCAGCCAGGCATTTGCCGCCACAGAGTTGAAACACTGGCCGGCGCCGGCCGCCGAGCAACTGAACAAGATGATCGCCGCCAACGCCAACAAGGGTAACTTCGCGGTGTTCGACATGGACAACACCAGTTACCGCTACGACCTCGAAGAGTCCTTGCTGCCCTACATGGAAAACAAGGGCCTGATCACCCGCGAGAGCATGGACCCATCGCTGAAGCTGATGCCGTTCAAGGACACCGCCGACCACAAGGAAAGCCTGTTCAGCTACTACTACCGCCTTTGCGAAGTCGACGACATGGTCTGCTACCCATGGGTTGCGCAGATTTTCTCGGGCTTCACCCTCAAGGAACTCAAGGTCCAGGTGGACGAGCTGATGGCTTCCGGCAAGCCGGTGCCGGTCACCTACTTTGAAGGCGATGTGGTGAAGAAGTCTGAGGTGCAGCCGCCGAAAGTCTTCACCGGCCAGGCCGAGCTGTACAACAAGCTGATGGAAAACGGCATCGAGGTGTATGTGATGACCGCCGCCTCCGAGGAGTTGGTGCGTATGGTCGCCGCCGATCCGAAGTACGGCTACAACGTCAAACCCGAGAACGTCATCGGCGTGAGCACCTTGCTCAAGGATCGCAAGACCGGCGAACTGACCACTGCGCGTAAGCAGATCACTGCGGGCAAGTATGACGAGAAGGCCAACCTTGGCCTGGAACTGACGCCGTACTTATGGACTCCGGCGACCTGGATGGCCGGCAAGCACGCTGCGATCCTGACGTACATCGACGAGTGGAAGAAACCAGTGATCGTCGGCGGTGACACACCGACCAGCGACGGTTACATGCTGTTCCACGATGTGGACGTGGCCAAGGGTGGCATTCACTTGTGGATCAACCGCAAGGACAAATACATGACCCAGCTCAACGGCATGATGGCCAAGCACGCGGCTGCTCAGGCCAAGGAAGGCTTGCCGGTGACGGCGGACAAGAACTGGGTGATCGTCAAGCCGGACGAAATCCAGTAACGCGGTCAGTGTGGGAGCTGGCTTGCCTGCGATAGCGATCGGTCAGGCTCAGAGAGGCAAGCTGAGACGCCGCCATCGCAGGCAAGCCAGCTCCCACAGTTGATCTCTGTTGTCTGGGGAGTTTTATTCAGACAAAAAAATGCCCCGCACGTGGCGGGGCTTTTTTATGCGCGGGGCTTACAGGCCGTCGAGCATCGCCTTGTTACGCACAGCACCTTTGTCGGCACTGGTGGCCAACAGGGCGTAAGCCTTCAACGCGGTGGTGACTTTGCGCGGACGCTTCTCCACCGGTTTCCAGCCTTTCTTGTCCTGCTCAACCCGGCGTGCCGCCAGTTCTTCGTCGCTGATCAACAGGTTGATCGAGCGGTTCGGAATGTCGATCAGCACCTTGTCGCCGTCCTGCACCAGACCAATCGCGCCACCGGCAGCGGCTTCTGGCGAAGCGTGGCCGATCGAGAGGCCCGAGGTGCCGCCAGAAAAGCGGCCGTCGGTCAGCAAGGCGCAAGCTTTGCCCAGGCCTTTGGATTTCAGGTAAGACGTCGGGTAGAGCATCTCCTGCATACCCGGGCCGCCTTTCGGGCCTTCGTAGCGGATGATCACGATGTCGCCTTCTTTCACTTCGTCGGCGAGGATGCCGCGTACCGAGCTGTCCTGGCTTTCGTAGATCTTGGCGCGGCCTTCGAACACGTGGATGGATTCATCCACACCGGCGGTTTTCACCACGCAGCCGTCCAGGGCAATGTTGCCGTACAGCACGGCCAGGCCGCCTTCTTGCGAGTAGGCGTGCTCGACACTGCGGATGCAGCCGTTTTCACGGTCGTCATCCAGGGTTTCCCAACGTGTCGACTGGCTGAACGCGGTCTGGGTCGGGATACCCGCCGGGCCAGCCTTGAAGAAGTGATGCACCGCTTCGTCGTCAGTCTGAGTGATGTCCCACTTGGCGATGCCTTCGGCCAGGGATTTGCTGTGCACAGTCGGCAGGTCGGTGTGCAACAGGCCGCCACGGGCCAGCGAGCCAAGAATCGAGAAGATCCCGCCGGCGCGGTGCACGTCTTCCATGTGGTACTTCTGGATATTCGGCGCGACTTTGCACAGTTGCGGCACATGACGGGACAGGCGGTCGATGTCGCGCAGGTCGAAGTCGATCTCGGCTTCTTGCGCTGCGGCCAGCAAGTGCAGGATGGTGTTGGTGGAACCGCCCATGGCGATGTCCAGGGTCATGGCGTTCTCGAACGCCTTGAAGTTGGCGATATTGCGCGGCAACACCGACTCATCGTTCTCGGTGTAGTAACGCTTGCACAGCTCGACGATGGTGCGGCCAGCCTGCAGGAACAGCTGTTCGCGGTCGCTGTGGGTGGCCAGGGTGGAACCGTTGCCCGGCAAGGCCAGGCCCAGGGCTTCGACCAGGCAGTTCATCGAGTTGGCGGTGAACATGCCGGAGCACGAACCGCAGGTCGGGCAGGCGCTGCGTTCGTATTCCGCGACCTTCTCGTCAGAAGCGCTGGAATCGGCGGCGATGACCATGGCGTCGACCAGGTCGAGGCCGTGGGAGGCGAGCTTGGTCTTGCCGGCTTCCATCGGGCCGCCGGAGACGAAGATCACCGGGATGTTCAGTCGCAGGGCGGCCATCAACATGCCAGGGGTGATCTTGTCGCAGTTCGAGATGCAGACGATGGCATCGGCGCAGTGGGCGTTGACCATGTATTCCACGGAGTCGGCAATGATCTCGCGGCTCGGCAGCGAATACAGCATGCCGTCGTGGCCCATGGCGATGCCGTCATCCACGGCGATGGTGTTGAATTCCTTGGCGACGCCACCGGCGCGTTCGATCTCGCGGGCGACCAGCTGGCCCAGGTCCTTGAGGTGGACGTGGCCCGGTACGAACTGGGTAAAGGAGTTGGCAATCGCGATGATCGGCTTCTTGAAGTCGTCATCTTTCATCCCCGTGGCACGCCACAGTGCGCGCGCGCCGGCCATGTTGCGGCCGTGGGTGGATGTTTTCGAGCGGTAATCTGGCATGGAGCACTCCGGGCGGCTAATCAAGTACTAAAGGGAAGTGAGCTTCTATTGACGTATGGAGCACTCAGAAAATGGCCGTGTGTCCAAACGTTGCCACTCGCGTCGCGGGATCGCCGCGTGCCTGGGCCTCGAGCTCATAAACCCGCCGGGGGATGACTGGCGATGAATAAGGCCGATTCTACACCGCTGGCGGCTGGAGGGAATGACCGTCTGTGGCGAGGGCGCTTGCTAGCGACCCACACGTGCATTCGCCACCCAACCCCACAGGCTGAAAACGATGAAGCTTACGGCGATGGTCATCAGCAAATGGTTGCCGGTCTGCGCGAGGGCGGCGCTGCTGATGGCCGCGGTCAGGAACATGATGCTGTTGCCCGCCGACGCTGCCGTGCCTGCGCTGCTGGAAAACAGCAGCATCGCCGCCGAAATCGCAGCAGGCCGCACAAGGGTGACGGCCAGGGCACTGATCAGCATCGGGATCAGCAGAGTCAGGGGGGTGATGGCCTCAACGCTGATAATCAGCGTTAACAAAATGCCGGCCACCAGCAGCAATCCCAGCCCGATATTGATTTGCCGGGACAGCGAGATGCGCTTCTGCAAGTACGATGCCGCGACGCCACCGAGCAGGTAGGCCACGCCGTACACCATCAACACCAGTGCGTATTGGTATTCGGACAGTTTCAACGCATCCATGAAAATCAGCGGCGTCACGCTGATCAAGGCGAAATAGCAGGCGAACACCAGCGCGGCGATCCACCAGTAGCGCAGGAAGTCGCGGTTGCCAGCGACGGCTCTGAGCGTACCGATGATTGATACCGGCGCGCGGTGCGGGCTGGCGGCCTTGGACGGCAGGATGCAGAGCGCATGGATCAACATGCCCAGTGCCATTAGCGCAAAGCCGTAGAAGCTGCCTTGCCAGTCGAAGGTGGTTTGCAGCCAGGAGCCGATCAGCGGCGAGAGCGCCACAAACGAACCGCTAAGGGTCATGTAATACAGGCGTACGCGGGCGCGGTCCTGTTCTTCGAACAGGTCTTCGACCAGCGCATGGCCCAGTACGAAAAAACCGCAGCCCATGGCCTGCACGCAGCGAAACAGCAGGAAGGTCAGGTAGTCGGACGCGAACGCGCAACCCATCGCGCCGAGGATCGACAGCGTAATGCAGCCGATCAGCACTTCCTTGCGGCCCCATTTATCCGACAGCGGGCCTGCAATCAATTGGGAAATTGAAAACACCAGCGTGAACAGACTGATCGACAGTGCGATTTCTGCGGTAGGTGTGTCGAACCTGGCAGCCAGCGCGGGAAAAGAGGGCAGCAGAATGTTAATCGGGAAGAAACTGATCAGGGAAATGCAGGTGATGAGGATGAAGCGGGAGAGGTAGGGCCCAGACATTGTTTTTGTTTTCCGGAGTAATTCCAGAAACCGATACTAGTCTGCGAAATGTGGAATTCAATCAAAACCGTTGAAGGACGGTTTGTGTCGGAAAAATGTGGGGCTTGCCCGCGATGGCTGAGTGTCAGTCAACAAACTCATCAACAGGCCCACCGCTATCGCAGGCAAGCCAGCTCCCACATTTGATCTGCGTGTTACTTAGCTATTAGGCAACAACCGGCAGGTAATGCTCTTGATGTAGCGCGTCTCGGCAATCGCCGGGTGCACCGGGTGATCCGGGCCCTGGCCGCCGCGTTCGAGCATCTGGATGTTGCGGTCCAGGTGACGGGCGCTGGTCAGCAGGATGTTCTGCAGGTCGTCTTCCGGCAGGTGCATGGAGCACGATGCGCTGACCAGAATGCCGTCCTTGCTGAGCAGGCGCATGGCTTGCTCGTTCAGGCGGCGGTAGGCGCCTTCGCCGTTTTTCATGTCTTTTTTGCGTTTGATGAAGGCCGGTGGGTCGGCGACGATCACGTCGAAACGTTCTTCGCTGGCTTTCAGCTCTTTGAGGGCTTCGAATACGTCGCCTTCGATGCAGGTCATTTTCTCGGCAACACCGTTCAGTGCGGCGTTGCGCTCTACGCCGTCGAGGGCGAAGGCGGAGGCGTCGACGCAGAACACTTCACTGGCGCCGAACGCTGCAGCTTGCACGCCCCAGCCGCCAATGTAGCTGTACAGGTCGAGTACGCGTTTGCCTTTGGCGTACGGGGCCAGGCGGGCGCGGTTCATGCGGTGGTCGTAGAACCAGCCGGTTTTCTGGCCCTGGATCACCGGGGCTTCGAATTTCACGCCGTTTTCTTCCAGCGCCACCCACTCCGGCACCAGGCCGAACACGGTTTCGACGTAGCGGTTGAGGCCTTCGGCGTCACGCGCGGCGGAGTCGTTCTTGAACAGGATGCCGCTTGGCTTGAGCACTTGGGTCAGGGCAGCGATCACGTCTTCTTTGTGCGCTTCCATGGTCGCCGAGGCGATCTGTACTACAAGGATGTCGCCGAAACGGTCGACGACCAGGCCCGGCAACAGGTCGGAATCACCGTAGACCAGGCGGTAGAACGGCTTGTCGAACAGGCGATCACGCAGGGACAGGGCGACGTTGATGCGGTGCACCAGCAGCGATTTGTCCAGCGGCAACTTGATGTCGCGTGACAGCAGGCGGGCGCAGATCAGGTTGTTCGGGCTCATGGCCACGATGCCCAGGGTCTTGCCGCCAGCCGCTTCCAGGATAGCCTGGTCGCCTGCCTGGAAGCCGTGAAGAGGTGTGGCGGCCACATCGATTTCGTTGCTGTAGACCCACAGGTGGCCGTTGCGCAAACGACGATCGGCGTTGGCTTTGAGACGCAGGCTAGGCAGGGACATGACGTCGCTCCGGAAAAAAGAGCGGGAGTATACCCTGTTGCGCCGTTATTCATGTGGGAGCTGGCTTGCCTGCGATGCAGGCGATTCGGTGTATCTGACGTACGGTGGTGATGCAATCGCAGGCAAGCCAGCTCCCACACAAGCCCAGAGCCCACATTCAATCCGGTTTTTGAGGTGTCGGTCAGGTTCCCATAGAGGTTAGAATTCACGCCTAGTCCAGAGTGTGTATTTATGTCCCCAGAGCTTTCCGCCGAGCAGATCCAGCAGGCCCTGCAAGGCATCAGCGTGCCGCCTCAACCGCAAATCATGGTGGATTTGCAGATGGAGCAGTACATGCCCGACCCGGACCTGGAAGTGATCGCGCGGCTGATCTCCCAGGATCCAGGCCTGTCTGGTGCGCTGCTGAAGATCGTCAACTCGCCGTATTACGGCCTGAGCAACAAGATCGCCTCGATTCAGCGCGCGGTAAACCTGCTGGGCAGCCGCTCGATCATCAACCTGATCAACGCGCAGTCGATCAAGGGCGAGATGAGCGACGACACCATCGTCACCCTCAACCGCTTCTGGGACACCGCCCAGGACGTGGCCATGACCTGCCTGACCCTGGCCAAGCGCACCGGCTCGCAAACGGTCGACGAGGCCTATGCCTTGGGCCTGTTCCACGACTGCGGCGTGCCGCTGATGCTCAAGCGCTTCCCCAATTACATGGCGGTGCTGGAGCAGGCTTACGCCAATGCCGGCCCGGATTGCCGGGTGGTCGACACCGAGAACAACGCGTTCAACACCAACCATGCCGTGGTGGGTTACTACACCGCCAAATCCTGGCGCCTGCCGGAGCATGTGACCGACGCCATCGCCAACCACCACAACGCCCTGGCGATTTTCAGCGATGAGTCGTCGCGCAACCCGCAACTTAAAAACCTGTTGGCGATCCTCAAGATGGCCGAGCACATCTGCTCGTCCCACCGCGTGCTGGGCAACCAATCGGCGGACCATGAGTGGGATGCCATCGGGCATCTGGTGCTGGATTACGTGGGCCTGTCGGACTACGACTTTGAAAGCCTGAAGCTATCGATCCGCGAACTGGGCGCGCACTGACCCTTTAATCAAGAGGTACACATGCCCGAGTTACCCGAAGTCGAAACCACCCGGCGCGGGATTGCGCCGCATTTGGAAGGCCAACGCGTCAGCCGTGTGGTAGTGCGTGAACGGCGCCTGCGCTGGCCGATCCCGGAAGACCTGGATGTGCGCCTGTCCGGGCAGCGCATCGTGCTGGTGGAGCGGCGGGCCAAGTACCTGTTGATCAATGCCGAAGTGGGCACGTTGATCAGCCATTTGGGTATGTCGGGCAATTTGCGCCTGGTGGAAGTCGGCTTGCCAGCGCTCAAGCATGAGCATGTGGACATTGAGCTGGAGTCGGGCCTGGCGCTGCGCTATACCGACCCTCGGCGTTTTGGCGCGATGCTCTGGAGCCAGGACCCGCACAACCACGAACTGTTGCTGCGCCTGGGGCCGGAGCCGTTGACCGACCTGTTTGATGGCGAGCGTCTGTTCCAGCTGTCGCGTGGCAAATCGATGGCGGTGAAGCCGTTCATCATGGACAACGCGGTGGTGGTGGGCGTGGGCAATATCTACGCGACCGAAGCGTTGTTTGCGGCAGGGATAGATCCGCGCCGGGCTGCGGGTGGTATCTCACGCGGGCGTTATTTGAAGCTGGCGATCGAGATCAAGCGCGTGCTGGCGGCAGCTATCGAGCGTGGTGGCACCACGTTGCGGGACTTTATCGGCGGTGATGGGCAACCGGGGTATTTCCAGCAGGAGCTGTACGTCTACGGCCGGGGCGGCGAGGCGTGCAAGGTCTGCGGGAGCGAGTTGCGCAATGTGGTGCTGGGGCAGCGGGCGAGTGTGTTTTGCCCAAAGTGCCAGAGCTGAGTGTCGGGTAATGGCTGATGTCGCCATCGCAAGCAAGCCAGCTCCCACATTTGGAGGTATTCACCACTCTAAATGTGGGAGCTGGCTTGCCTGCGATGAGGCCTTTACAGGCAATAAATAACTTCAGGCCTTGCCGGTAATCAACCGGTACTTGGCCATCAACTGCTCTTCCGTTTCCGGATGGGCTTCATCCAGCGGAATGCAATCCACCGGGCACACTTGCTGGCACTGAGGTTCGTCGTAGTGGCCGACGCACTGGGTGCACAGGTTGGGGTCGATCACGTAGATCTCTTCGCCCTGGGAAATCGCAGCGTTCGGGCACTCGGGTTCGCAGACGTCGCAGTTGATGCAATCGTCGGTGATGATCAGGGACATGGAAACTCCTGCCAGGGCTGTCAGCCAGGGCATCTGAAAACTAATGCGTGCAATTGTGCCGCATTGGCGCCCGCAGTGCGAGCGTGTGGCAAGCCCGAATGTGGGTCGTTGCCTCTGTGGCGAGGGAGCTTGCTCCCGTTGGGGCGCGCAGCGGCCCCGCTTTGCTCGAAACCATTGGGACTGCTGCGCAGTCCAGCGGGAGCAAGCTCCCTCGCCACAAAGAGCCTTACTTCTTGAAGCGCAGGGTCAGCGCATCGGCTACGGCCGGATGCACGAACTTGGTGATATCTCCGCCCAAAGCGGCAATTTCACGCACCAACGTCGAGGAAATGAACGAGTAACGTTCCGATGGCGTGAGAAACAGGCTTTCCACGTCCGGCGCCAGTTGGCGGTTCATGTTGGCCAGCTGGAATTCGTATTCGAAGTCCGACACCGCGCGCAGGCCACGCAGGAACACATTGGCGTTCTGCTCTTTGGCAAAGTGCGCCAGCAACGTCGAAAAGCCCACCACTTCCACGTTGGGCAGGTGCTTGGTGACCTCACGCGCCAGCTCTACGCGCTGTTCCAAGGGGAACAGTGGGTTTTTCTTGGGGCTGGCGGCGACCGCGATGATCACATGGTCGAACAAGCGAGACGCACGTTCGACCAGATCGCCATGGCCTTTGGTAATCGGGTCGAAGGTACCTGGGTACAACACTCGGTTCATCGCGTCGTCCTGGCGGAGTCCGTTGGGGAACCGGATGGTATCGCAGCATGCCCGGTGGGCCAAGTCGACTTATGTAGATAGATACCGTGAATACCCGGTTTTTTCATGCTGTTTTCAGACGTTCGGCCAATGCTGTCGCCAGTTGCGCGGTCAACCCGTACACCGATAATTGTGGGTTGGCGCCAATGCTGGTGGGGAACAGCGAGCCGTCGTGGATCGACAGGTTACGCAATTGATGATGACGGCCGAGGCTGTCGGCCACCGCGTTTTTCGGGTCCTCGCCCATGGCGCAACCGCCCATCACATGGGCGCTGCCCAGCGTGGTGCGGTGCAGTTCCAGGCTCAGGCCATCGATCAGGCTGCGTGCCTCGGCCAGGGTATTCACGTAGCGTGCATCGTGATGCAGCGGCTTGACCGACTTGGCGCCCGCTGCGAACTGAATCTCGGCCATGGTATGAAACGCGCGGCGCAGGCCGTCCCAGGCGTAGTCCGAGACCTGGTAGTCGAGCACCGGTGTGCCGTCGCCACGTAATTCCACCGTGCCGCCGGGGCTGTCGGGGTGAAAGCCGTCGCGCAGCAGGGCGAGCATGGCGTGGGTGTGGGGCAACTGACTCATGTCCAGCGCGTTCCCGGTGCCGTAGCCGCCGAACAGCGTGCTGGCCAGGCCTGGATGCAGCGGCGGCGCCTCCAATTTGTAAGACATTTTGCCGATGGTGCCGTCCTGCCACTGGAAGTGGTCGGAATAGATCGACTGCGGAGCGCCATAGAACGGATTGATCACCTCGTCGAACTGCCCCGCGGAGAAATTCACCAGATGCAGGAAGGTACGCTTGCCCAGCCGCGAATGCGGGTCGGGCGCGTCCGAACGCATCAACAGCGCCGGGCTGTTGATGCCACCGCCCGCGAGCACGTAATGCTTGGCCTTGACCGTGATCTTGCGCCCGGTAGGCGCCACGCAACGCTCATCCATGGCCACGCATTCAAGGCTGCTGATGGTGTCGCCGCTGTATTTCAGGTGTTCGGCGCGGGCCAGGTAGAGCAGTTCGCCGCCCTTTTCCAGGGTGGAAGGAATGGTGGTCACCAACATCGATTGCTTGGCGTTGACCGGGCACCCCATGCCGCAGTAACCCAGGTTGAAGCAGCCGCGCACGTTGCGCGGGATCACGTGCCAGCTATAGCCGAGCTTTTCGCAGCCTTTGCGGATCACATCATTGTTGGCATTCGGTGGAATGGCCCAAGGGGCGATGCCCAGGCGCTGTTCCATCTTTTCGAACCACGGCGCCATTTCTGCGCTGCTGTGGCCCTTGACTGCATATTCACTGGCCCAGTGGGCGAGGGTGGCATCGGGTGTGCGAAAGCTCGAGGTCCAGTTGATCAGCGTGGTGCCGCCGACAGCACGGCCCTGCAGGATAGTAATCGCGCCGTCCTTGCTCATGCGGCCGATGCCTTCCTGGTAGAGGCTGGCGTAGGCTTCGTCTTCGAGCAGCTTGAAGTCGCTGCTGGTCTTGAGCGGGCCTTCTTCGATCAGCAGCACTTTGTAGCCCGCAGCACTAAGGATCTCGGCGGTGGTGCCGCCACCCGCGCCGCTGCCGATGATGGCCACGTCGGCTTCCAGGGTCAGGTCATTGCTGAGGGCGGCGCCATTGTGGGTTTTCCAGCCACGGGCCAGGCCATCGCGGAACAGATCGGGTACGGGCATAGAAGTGCACTCTTATTTTTATACGAAGTTGCATTCAGTGTGGGAGCTGGCTTGCCTGCGATAGCGGTCTGCCTGCTAATCATTCCTGGCTGATACACCGCTATCGCAGGCAAGCCAGCTCCCACATTGGGTCAGGTTGTCAGGTTTAGATCTTGGGTGGGCCGGGGTAGCCGCAATGCGCCCAGGATTGTGGCCGGAAGTACCAGGCCATGATCACCAGCTTGAGCAGCGAGCCCTGGCCCATGCGCAGCAGGTTCAGGTAGCTGTTCTCCCAGCGGTGCAGGAAGTTGCGGATCTGATCGCTGCTGGCGTTTTCCCAACTGCCCCAAATGCCGGTCAACGGGCCACGGGTGATGCCCATGCTCAGCACGTCGAACAGTTGCTGGGTGAGCTTGAACATCTCCGGCGACAGGTTTTGCAGGCTGTAGTCGAGTTTTTTCAGGGTGTCTTCGATGCCGGCGACCACGTCCTGGGCGCTGGCCGCGCCTTCGAGCAACACCGGGATGATTGCGCGCAAAAACGGCAAGTCGCTGCTGCGCAGCATGGCAAAGCCACTGGCCGGGGTGCTGCTGGAGCAGCCGCTGAGGCTGGCCCCCAAGCCGGCGGTGGCCAGGAATGCGCTGGCGCACAGGCCGATTTTCAGAACGCCGCGCCGTGACAGCGCGGGTGTTTCAGTCAGGCTAGGGTTCATTGTTATTGTTATCCCGAGGGTGGCGGAATCAGCGGATAAACAGCTTCTGGATCAACTTCTGGATGGCTTTGCCGTAAGGCGGGTAGATCAGTTTCGCCGCGTTCAGGCGCTGTTTGACCAGCACCCCTTTGGCCTTGCTGAACGTGAGGAAGCCTTCATGGCCGTGGTAATGGCCCATGCCCGACGGGCCGATGCCGCCAAAGGGCATATCGTCCTGGGCCACATGCAGCAGCGTGTCGTTGAGGCAAACACCGCCGGAATGGGTTTCGTGGAGCACGCGGTTCTGTTCGCCCTTGTTGTAGCCGAAGTAATACAGGGCCAGTGGGCGAGGGCGCTGGTTGATGTAGGCAAACGCTTGGTCGAGGCCGCGATAAGGCACGATCGGCAGCACCGGGCCGAAGATTTCGTCCTGCATCACCGTCATCTCGTCGCTGACATTCAGCAACAGGCTATGGGCCATACGCCGTGCCTGGCCCTGGTCATACAGCGGTATCAGGGTGGCGCCCTTGTCGGTGGCGTCTTTGACGTAGGCATTGAGCCGGGCCTGTTGCCGCTCATTGATGATGGCGGTGTAGTCCGGGTTGTCGGCCAGGGTCGGATAAAACCCGCGAACGGCGTTGCTGTAGGCCTCGACGAAACCTTCAACGCGGTCTTCCGGCACCAACACGTAATCCGGTGCCACGCAGGTTTGCCCGGCATTCAGGCATTTACCGAAGGCAATGCGCTCGGCGGCGTCTTTGAGTGGCACGTCCGCGGAAACAATGGCTGGCGACTTGCCACCGAGTTCCAGGGTAACCGGTGTCAGGTGCTCGGCCGCTGCGCGCATCACGTGCTTGCCGATGCTGGTGGCGCCGGTGAACAGCAGGTGATCGAAGCGCAATTTGGAAAATGCCATGCCCACTTCGGCCTCGCCCAGCACCACGCACACCAGGTCTTCGGGGAAGATTTTGGCCAGCAGCGCCTTCAGCAGTTCGCCCGTGGCGGGCGTGGACTCGCTGAGTTTGAGCATCACCCGGTTTCCCGCCGCCAAAGCCCCGACCAGCGGCCCAATGGCCAGGTACAACGGGTAGTTCCAGGGGACAATCACCCCGACCACACCCAGCGGCTGGTAGATGACTTTGGCTGACGCTGGTTGGAAGGCAATGCCTACCGCACGCCGGGAAGGTTTCATCCAGCCTTTGAGGTGTTTGCTGGCGTAGTGAATGCCATGCAGGCTGGGCATCAACTCGGCGAACAGGGTTTCGTCTGCGCTGCGGTGGCTGAAGTCCTGGCTGATCGCGGTGATCAGCGCCTGGCGTTCGTCGCTGAGCACGTCGCGTAAAGCCTTTAGCCACTGCTGGCGCTGTGCAGCTGGCGGCATCGGGTTGGCCGCATAGGCGCGACGTTGGGCGTCGAGCAGGTCCTGGAGTTGATCCAGCGCCTGGGAATCTTGCAGGTAGGCAACGTTGGCAGACATGGCGCAGTTCCCGATTGTTATAGGTCTGCCTGGATTTTTAGAGTCATTGCTCTAAATTGTCAAATGTCATTGCAGCAACATGCGGATTTATCCTGACAAGGATAGGCCGTAAGATGCCCCATCCCGTGTTCAGAAGCTGATCCCCTATGGCACCACGAGTAAAGACCAGCGAGCGCATTGTGCAAACCAGCCTGGAGCTTTTTAACCAGCAGGGTGAGCGCAGCGTCAGTACCAACCATATCGCCGCCCATATGGAAATTTCCCCGGGCAACCTGTACTACCACTTCCCCAACAAGCAGGCGATCATCGCCGTGCTGTTTCGTGAGTACGAAGCGTTGGTGGACAGTTTCCTGCGCCCGCCACAGGGCCGCGCGGTGACTGTCGAAGACAAGCGCTTTTACCTGCAGGCCGTGCTGGCCGGCATGTGGCGCTACCGCTTCCTGCACCGAGACCTCGAACACCTGCTGGAAAGCGACCCGGAACTGGCCACCGGCTACCGGCGGTTTTCCCAGCGCTGCCTGATCCAGGGCGGGGCCATTTACCAAGGGTTTGTCGACGCCGGCATCCTCAATATGGACCCGGTGCAAACCGAGGCACTGACCCTTAATGCCTGGATCATCCTCACCTCTTGGGTGCGGTTCCTGTGCACCACCAATGAGAACTCCGCGCACTTGAGCGCCGAAGCGATCAAGCGCGGTGTGTATCAGGTGCTGGTGCTGGAGGCGGGGTTTGTCACGCCCCAGGCGAAAGAGGCGGTGGATGCCTTGTTCAAAGAGTTTTACGTGCCGTTGAACCAGGCACTGGAAGAAGTGAAGTAGGACCTTTCCCGAATCTGTTCACAGGAGCCCGTCATGTCGCTTGCCCAACTGATCAGCCCCCAGCAATTGGCCGAACGCCAAAAGGCCGCGGGGCTGGTGATCCTGGATTGTCGTTTTGCCCTCGAAGACCCGGACTACGGGCTGTGCAGCTATGCCGAAGGGCATATCGAAGGCGCGCAATATGCCGACCTGGAGCGCCACCTCAGTGGGCCGGTGACCAAAGGCGTGACCGGCCGCCACCCGTTACCGGCGGCGGACACTTTGGTTGCGCAACTGCGGGCCTGGGGCATCCATGCCAACACCGACATCGTCCTGTACGACGACGGCCCCGGCGCCTATGCCGCCCGCGCGTGGTGGTTGCTGGCCTGGCTGGGTAAGCGCGACGGTGTGTTTATCCTGGACGGTGGTCTCAAGGCCTGGCACGCCGCCGGTTTCCCGTTGAGCCTCGATGCACCGGTGGTGGAGCCGGGAGCGTTCGCCGGTAAGCCGGACAACCGCCTGCTGCTGGACGCCGAGCATTTGCAAAAACGCCTGGGTGAGCCGGGCCTCACCTTGATCGACGCCCGTGCAGCGGCGCGTTTTCGCGGCGAGGTAGAGCCGATTGATCCGATTGCCGGGCACATTCCCGGTGCGCAATGTGCAGCGTTCACCGAAAACCTGGGCAGTGATGGCCGCTTTCTACCGGCCGATCAGCTCAAGCAGCGCTTCGCCGCACAGTTGCAGGGCCGGTCACCGGATGAACTGGTGGCGTACTGCGGTTCGGGCGTGACGGCGTGCCACAACCTGTTTGCCTTGAGTCTGGCGGGCTACCCGTTGGGCAAACTGTATGCGGGGTCGTGGAGTGAGTGGATTACCGACCCCACACGGCAGATTGCAACCGGCGACTGATTGAATAGCCATGTAAACCCAATAAAACTGTGGGAACTGGTTTGTGTGGGAGCAGGCAAGCCAGCTCCCACACAAACCAGCTCCCACATTTTTTAACTGTGTTGTGTCAGTAGCCACTGCGGAATACGGCGCTCCAGGTAGTAACTGGGGCGTTTCAACGTCCCATCCACAAACCCCACATGCCCACCCTTGGCCAACAACTCAAACTCGGTGCAATCCGACAGTTCACTGGCCTCGGGCAGGCTGTGAGCAAACACGAACGGGTCATCGGCGGCCTGGATAATCAGGGTTGGCGTGCGGATTTCGCCCAAGTAGTAACGGCTCGAGGCGCGACGATAATAGTCCTCGGCACTGAGGAACCCGTGCAACGGTGCGGTCACCCGGCCGTCGAAGTCCCAGAACGTGCGCATTTTTTCCAATGAGCCCAGGGCTTCCAGGGTTTTCAGCCCTTCGGCCCGGCCATCCTTCACAAAGCGGCTTTGCTTGACGCGGATATACGCCAACATCTCGCGCATGAAGTGCTTCTGGTACACCCGCGAAAAGCCCAGCCCGATACGGTCAGCGCACTGGTCCAGTCGAAACGGCACCGACACCGCCGCTGCGCCTTGCAGCCCGGACGTCTCGCCGGTTTCGCCCAAGTGCTTGAGCAGCACATTTGCGCCCAACGAATAACCCACCGCATACAGCGGCGCCAAGGGTCGCTTGGCACGCAGATGGGCAATCGCCGCCGCCAGGTCTTCACTGGCACCGGAGTGATAGCTGCGTGCCAACAGGTTTGGCTCGCCTGAGCACCCACGCCAATTCAAGGCGGCGCTGGCCCAGCCTTGAGCTGCGAGGGCTTTTTGCAGCCCGGCCACATAAGGCGAGTTGGACGAGCCGGTCAGCCCGTGCAGCACCAGCACCAGCGGCGCCTGCGCGTCATGGGGGCCATGCCAGTCGAGGTCGAGAAAGTCGCCGTCGTCCAGCCACAGGCGTTCGCGTTGGCGTTCGATATGGGTGGTGGGGCGCCACAGCGGCCCCCACAGGGTTTGCAAGTGGGGGTTGCCGAGGCCGAAGGCGGGTTTGAACAGCTCAGAGGACGGGATCATGAAACTCTCGGTAGCAAGCGAGCTTACTGTGGCATGCGAGCTTGTTGTGGCGAGCAGGCTTGCCCTGCGTTGGGCTGCGAAGCGGCCCCAGTAAAGTCGCCGCATTCTATTTGTAGGATCGCGGTGCCTGTAAAAGGGGCTGCTTCGCAGCCCAACGCAGGGCAAGCCTGCTCGCCACACCAAGCCTGCTCGCCACAACCATCCTGGCCGCCACAACAAGCCCGCTCACTACAACATTTACCTAAGGTTAAGCGGCGCTTTCAACCAACCGGTGCCACAACGCGTAATACACCCGACCGGATTTCTGCTCCCGGTGCAGGCGCCAGCTACCCGGCAGGCCGAGGGTAGACGGCGCGGTCTCGCTTTCAGTGTAGATCCACGCATCGGGTGCCAGCCACTGGCGCTCTTCCAGCAGCGCACACACCGTCGGCAACAGGTTCTGGTTGAACGGCGGGTCGAGGAACACCACGTCGTATTCGCTGGCCGCCTGGGTTTCCAGGTAGCGCAGCGCATCGGCTGTCTGCACCTGGCCGGTGGTGCAGCGCAGTGTGCCCAGGTGTTCCTTGAGGCTGGACACCGCCACATTGCTGGCATCCAGCGCCTGGCCCTGGGCGGCGCCACGGGACAGCGCTTCGAGGAACAGCGCGCCGCTGCCGGCGAACGGGTCCAGTACCCTGGCGCCGCCGATATACGGCGCGAGCCAGTTGAACAGGGTTTCACGCACGCGGTCCGGCGTTGGGCGCAGGCCCACGACGTCAGGGAAACTCAGCTTGCGGCTGCCCCATTCACCGCCAATGATGCGCAGTTGGCCCACACCGTTATGCACGTTGTGGACAGGTTTTTTCGGGCGAGATGAACTGGCCATTAATGCTCCGGAACCCCGAGCGGCTGCTCGGCGGGTTTATCAGTGGGGGGCGGTAGTGGCTTTTGCGCAATCGTCGGGCCGGCGGTCACGATGACCATCTTGTCGGCGCTCAAGTGTTTATTCATTGCAGCCTTGACCTGCTCTACGGTCAGGGCCTGGGATTGTTTCATGAAATCCTCAAGATAGCTCAGCGGCAGGTTATAGAAACCCATGGCGCCCAGCTGCCCGACGATATCGGCGTTGCTTGCGGTAGACAGTGGGAAGCTACCGGCCAGCTCACGCTTGGCGTCGTCCAGTTCCTTTTGCGTCGGGCCGGTCTTGAGGTAGTCGGCCAGCACGTCTTCAACCAGGCGCAGGGTGCCGCCGCTCATTTCGGCGCGGGTCTGCAGGTTGATCATGAACGGACCACGTACCTGCATCGGCGAGAAACCGGAGTAAACGCCGTAGGTCAGGCCGCGCTTCTCACGCACTTCGCTCATCAAGCGGGTGCCGAAACCACCACCGCCGAGGATCTGGTTGCCCAGGGACAAGGCGGCGTAGTCCGGGTCGGCGCGGTCGATGCCCAGTTGCGCGAACAGTAAATGGGTTTGCTTGGACGGGAACTCGATATGGCTCAGGCCAGCTTTCGGCTCGGTCGGCTGGGCGATCTTGGCCAGGGCCGGGCCTTTGGGCAGCGATGCGGAGACCTTGGCCGTCATGGCCTCAGCGTCGGCGCGAGTCAGATCGCCCACCACGGCAATCACCGCATTGCCTGCTGCGTATGCTTTGGCGTGGAAGGCCTGCAACTGCGCCAGGGTAATCGCCGGAATGCTCTCAGGCGTGCCTTCGCTCGGGTGCGCGTAAGGGTGGTCGCCGTACAACCGCTTGAACAACTCAAGGCTGGCCAGCTTGCCTGGGTTCTGTTTCTGGTACTCAAAACCGGCAAGAATCTGGTTTTTGATGCGCGCCAGGGAGTCGGCCGGGAAAGTCGGCTTGCCGATCACTTGGTCAAACAGCGTCAGGGCCGCGTCGCGCTTGTCGCTGTCGCTCAGGCTGCGCAGGGACACCAACGCCATGTCGCGATAAGCGCCGTTGCCGAAGTCGGCACCCAGGCCTTCAAAGCCGCTGGCGATCTGGCTGACATCCTTGCCCGGTATGCCTTCGTTGAGCATGGCGTTGGTCAGCAACGCAACGCCTGGGGTATTGCCGTCCTGGCTGCTGCCGGCGGCGAACAGGATGCGCATGTCGAACATTGGCAGTTCGTGGGCTTCGACGAACAGCACCTTGGCGCCCTCGGCGGTGGTCCAGGTTTGCACGTCGAGCTTGCGGTTGGTCGGCGCCTTGCCGTCCAGTTCTGCCAAAGATTGCAGTTTGTTGGCCGATTGCGCCTTGTCCAGCGCCTGGCTGGCCACCGATTCACTCGGGCGCAGGAAGTACACGGCGCTGGCGGCGATCAGGGTGACGACGACCAGGCCGGGGAAGATCAGGCGGCTGCTTTTGCGATTACTCATGAGCGGTCTCCTCGGGCAAAACATGGGCGACGCTCAAACGTTCGCGGGTGAAATAAGTACGTGCGGCTTTCTGGATGTCTTCCGGGGTCACGCTTTGCAGGTCGGCAAGCTCGGTGTCCATGAGTTTCCAGGACAGGCCGACGGTTTCCAGCGAGCCGATGGCCGTGGCCTGGCTGGTGATGGAATCACGTTGGTAAACCACGCCGGCAATCACTTGGGCGCGGATACGCTCCAGTTCTTCGGTGGTCGGCGGCTTGGCTTTCAACTCGTCCAGCAGGCGCCACAGGCCGGCTTCGGCTTGGGCAATGGTTTTTTTCTTCTGCTGATTCGGCGTGGCGCTCAATGTGAACAGGCTGTCACCACGGGTATAGGCGTCGTAGCTGGTGGACGCGCCGGAGACCAGTTCTTCACCGCGCTCCAGCTGTTCCGAGATACGCGCGCTGTAACCGCCATCGAGCAGGGCCGAGAGCAGGCGCAGGGCTTGCACCGAGCGCTTGTCTTCGGCAGTCGCCAGGCCCGGCACGTTGAAACCGAGGATCACGCTCGGCAGTTGGGTCTGCACGTGCAGGGTCAGCAAGCGCTCGCCAGGTTCGGCCAGTTCCAGCGGGATCTTGGCGGGTGGCACATCACGCTTGGGGATTGGGCCGAAGTAACGTTCGGCGAGTTTCTTGACCTCGTCCGGCGTCACGTCGCCGACCACCACCAGTGTGGCGTTGTTCGGCACATACCAGGACTGGTACCAGTGGCGCAGTTCTTCAACCTTCATGCGCTCAAGGTCGGCCATCCAGCCGATGGTCGGCGTGTGATAGCCGCTGGCCGGGTAGGCCATCGCCTTGAAGCGCTCGTAGGCCTTGGACATCGGGTTGTCATCGGTGCGCAGGCGGCGTTCTTCCTTGATCACCTCGATTTCGCGGCTGAACTCATCGGCCGGCAGGCGCAGGCTTGCCATGCGGTCGGCTTCCAGCTCGAAAGCGACGCCCAGGCGGTCACGCGCCAGTACCTGGTAATACGCGGTGTAGTCGTCGCTGGTGAAGGCGTTTTCTTCAGCGCCCAGGTCACGCAGGATCAGCGAGGCTTCGCCGGGACCGACTTTGGCGCTGCCCTTGAACATCATGTGTTCCAGGGCATGGGACAAACCGGTCTGGCCCGGGGTTTCGTAGCTCGAACCGACCTTGTACCAGACCTGGGAAACCACCACCGGCGCGCGATGGTCTTCGCGCACGACCACTTTAAGGCCGTTATCGAGGGTGAATTCATGGGTGGGTTGTGGGTCGGCAGCCAAGGCTGAAAGAGGCAGACAAACTGTGCTGAGCAGCAGGCCTGCGGCGCGGCGGGCTAGAGCAATCATTCGTGTTTTAACCTGTTGGGCTACCCGCTAGGTCTTAGCCTAGGCGGGCGAGGAGGTGCTAGGATACTGATCCGGTTTGGACAGGGCCACTGTGGCAGTCATCTTGTCCCGGTTTCAGTCGTAGGAATGTAGGAATTGGCGCTGGGTTTCCCCGACGATCTTCTACTTTTCGCCGATTTTGTCGCTTCAGTCCTTTATTGAAACGATTTGTTGAGGCCTTTATTTACGCCTTACAAAATGTTGCGCATGAACAAGCGAGCGTTAAAGCAGTCTGTTCTGCATCGAATTTATTTACCGAGGCGCCCTGGCGCATCGCTACTTTGAGATAGCCGTCCTCCATGTTTGGTTCCAACGACGACAAGAAGAGTCCAGCTGCGGCTGGCGAGAAAAAAGGCCTGTTCGGATGGCTGCGCAAAAAGCCGCAGGATACCGTCGTCGAACAGCCACAGGTTCAGCCTGAGCCGATTCCAGAACCCATTATAGACGCTGAGCCGCCCGCGCCAGTGGTGTTGCCGATGGCCGAGCCGGTGTTGCAACCGTTGGTTGAGCCTGCGCCTGCGCCCGAGCCAGAGCACAAACCGTGGTTGGAACTGCCGGTGGCTGAAGAGCCTGTGGCACTGGTTGAAGATGTACAAGCCGAGCACGTCACGCCGCCGATTCCTGTGGTCATTGAGCCGGTTGCAGTGGTAGTCGAAGCGCCTGCGCCCGGCACTGTTGAGCCAGAGCCAGAGCCAGAGCCAGAGCCAGAGCCTGTTGTCGTTGCCGCCCCCGCCATTATCGAGCCGCCGGTCGCCCCGGAGCCCGTTGTTGCTCCCGCTGAAACCAGCAAAACCGGCTTCTTCGCCCGCCTCAAGCAAGGCCTGAGCAAAACCAGCGCCAGTATCGGCGAAGGCATGGCCAGCCTGTTCCTGGGCAAGAAGGTTATTGATGACGAGCTGCTGGAAGACATCGAAACCCGTCTGTTGACCGCCGACGTGGGCGTCGAAGCCACTGCCGTGATCATCCAGAGCCTGACCCAGAAGGTTGCGCGCAAGCAGTTGACCGACGCCGATGCGCTCTACAAATCCCTTCAGGCCGAACTGGCTGCGATGCTCAAGCCGGTGGAAGCGCCGCTGGTGATCACGCCGAACAAGCCGTTCGTGATCCTGGTCGTCGGCGTCAACGGCGCTGGCAAAACCACCACCATCGGCAAGTTGGCCAAGAAGCTGCAGTCGGAAGGCAAGAAAGTCATGCTCGCCGCCGGTGACACCTTCCGCGCCGCTGCCGTGGAGCAGTTGCAGGTCTGGGGTGAGCGCAACAAGATCCCGGTCATCGCCCAGCACACCGGCGCCGATTCCGCCTCGGTGATTTTCGATGCCGTGCAGGCTGCCAAGGCCCGTAACATCGATGTGTTGATCGCTGATACCGCCGGTCGCCTGCACACCAAAGACAACCTGATGGAAGAGCTGAAGAAAGTGCGCCGCGTAATTGGCAAGCTCGACGCCGACGCCCCGCACGAAGTGCTGCTGGTGCTCGACGCCGGCACTGGCCAGAACGCCATCAGCCAGGCCAAACAATTCAACCAGACGGTGCAACTGACCGGCCTGGCATTGACTAAGCTCGACGGCACGGCCAAGGGTGGTGTGATCTTCGCCCTGGCCAAACAGTTCGGGTTGCCGATTCGTTATATCGGTGTCGGTGAAGGTATCGACGACCTGCGCACCTTTGAAGCCGAACCCTTTGTACAGGCACTTTTCGCCGAGCGGGAGCGTTCATGATTCGATTCGAACAGGTCGGTAAACGCTACGCCAACGGGCATGTGGGCTTGCATGAGCTGAGCTTTCGAGTAAGGCGTGGCGAGTTTCTGTTTGTAACCGGCCACTCGGGCGCCGGTAAAAGTACGCTGCTGCGGCTATTGCTGGCGATGGAACGCCCGACCACCGGCAAGTTGCTGCTGGCCGGCCAGGATCTGGCGACCATCAGCAATGCGCAGATCCCGTTCCTGCGCCGCCAGATCGGCGTGGTGTTCCAGAACCACCAGTTGCTGTTCGATCGCACGGTGTTCAACAACATCGCTCTGCCCTTGCAGATTCTCGGCCTGTCCAAGGCTGAAATCGTCAAGCGCGTGGATTCGGCCCTGGAGCGTGTGGCGCTGTCGGACAAGACCGACCTGTACCCGGGCGACCTGTCCACCGGCCAGCAACAGCGTGTCGGCATCGCCCGCGCCATTGTCCACCGCCCGGCCTTGCTGCTGGCGGACGAACCTACCGGCAACCTCGACCCGCGTCTGGCGGCTGAGATCATGGGCGTGTTCGAAGACATCAACCGCCTGGGCACCAGCGTATTGATCGCCAGTCACGACCTGGCACTGATCGCCCGCATGCGCCACCGCATGCTGACCTTGCAACGCGGCCGCCTGATTGGCGACGGGGAGGCTGGCGTATGAGTGCGACTCGCAGCCCCAAGGTTTCCGAGCGTGTGGCGCCAAAAGCCGCCGACCCGCAACCGCCGAAGAAAAAACGCGACGAAGATGATGGCCCGGATTTCGCCACGCTGCTGCGCGCCTGGATCGAAAGCCATCGCGCCAGCTTGCTCGACAGCCTGCGCCGCCTGGGCAAACAGCCGATCGGCAGCTTTTTCACCTGCCTGGTAATGGCCGTGGCACTGAGCCTGCCGATGGGTTTGTCGCTGCTGCTTAATAATGTGGAGCGCCTGGGCGGTTCCTGGCAGCGCGCGGCGCAGATTTCGCTGTACCTGGAACTCGACACCAGCGCCAAAGATGGCGAGAGCCTGCGCGACGACATCAAGAACCTGCCGGGCGTGGCGGATGCCGAATACATCAGCCGCGATCAGGCCCTTGAAGAGTTCCAGCAGCAATCCGGCCTGGGTGAGGCGCTTAAAGAGTTGCCGCAGAACCCGCTGCCGGGCGTGGTGCTGGTGACGCCGAACGAAGTCGACAAGCCGGCGCTTGAGGCCCTGCGACAAAAACTCGCAGAGATGCCCAAGGTGCAACAGGCACAACTTGATCTAGTCTGGGTAGAGCGCCTGGCGGCGATTCTCAAGCTGGGCGACCGCTTTGTGTTCGGTCTGACGGTGTTGTTGGTGTCTGCATTACTTTTGGTGATAGGTAATACCATTCGTCTTCATATTGAAAACCGCCGCACCGAGATAGAAGTGATTAAACTGGTCGGCGGCACAGACAGCTATGTGCGTAGGCCCTTTCTGTACATGGGCGCGCTTTATGGCTTTGGTGCCGGGATTTTGTCCTGGGGCGTGCTGGCTTTTGGCTTGAACTGGCTGAACGACGCGGTTGTCGGGCTGGCCGGCTTGTACGGCAGCGATTTTGCCTTGGCCGGCGTGCCGGTCGCCGACGGTCTGAGTCTCTTGCTTGGTGCCGTCTTGTTGGGGTATATCGGTGCTTGGATTGCGGTCGCTCGTCATTTACGTGAGCTGGCACCGAAGTAGTTAATGTCAGATTAATGTGGTTTCGTTTGTATTGACCGTATTGGTGGTTTAGGGAACTTGTCCTACGGTTCCCGGTCAATTTTCGCAGTGCTGAACTGCACGAGTTATGTGAGTCGGAGGTTTTTTCGTATGACCACTTCTTTGCAACCTGCTTATGCTCTGGTCCCGGGTGCGAACCTGGAGGCCTATGTGCACACGGTCAACAGCATTCCATTGCTGACGCCTGAGCAGGAGCGTGAACTGGCCGAGAGTCTCTACTATGAGCAGGATTTGGGGGCGGCTCGGCAGATGGTGCTCGCCCACCTGCGTTTTGTCGTACATATCGCCCGTAGCTATAGCGGCTACGGCCTGGCCCAGGCTGACCTGATTCAGGAAGGCAACGTCGGCCTGATGAAGGCTGTAAAGCGCTTCAACCCTGAGATGGGCGTGCGCCTGGTATCGTTTGCCGTGCACTGGATCAAGGCGGAAATCCACGAGTTCATCCTGCGCAACTGGCGCATCGTGAAAGTCGCGACCACCAAGGCCCAGCGCAAACTGTTCTTTAACCTGCGCAGCCAGAAAAAACGCCTGGCGTGGCTGAACAACGAGGAAGTCCACCGCGTGGCCGAAAGCCTCGGCGTGGAACCGCGTGAAGTGCGCGAGATGGAAAGTCGCCTGACCGGCCATGACATGGCCTTCGACCCGGCCGCAGAAGCGGACGACGACAGCGCCTTCCAATCGCCGGCCAACTACCTGGAAGACCACCGGTACGACCCGGCGCGTCAACTGGAAGACGCCGACTGGAGCGACAACTCCAACCAGAACCTGCACGAAGCGCTGGAAGTGCTGGACGACCGTAGCCGTGACATCCTCTATCAGCGCTGGCTGGCTGAAGAAAAAGCCACGCTGCACGACCTGGCACAGAAGTACAACGTGTCGGCCGAGCGGATTCGTCAGCTTGAGAAAAGCGCGATGAACAAGCTGAAGTTGTCGATCGCCGCTTAAGACGCGATAAGACAAAAAAATGCCCCGATCGAAAGATTGGGGCATTTTTGTTTGCAGTCGAAAATCTCAAGCTCAACTCGCTCCACTGTGGGAGCTGGCTTGCCTGCGATGAGGCAGTCTCAGCCAGCACATGTGTTGATTGACCCACCGCAATCGCAGGCAAGCCAGCTCCCACAGGTATTGCATTGTGTCAGTCAGCCCACGGGGCTTTTCGGGAGTTGTTCAACTCCACCAATGCACTAATCGAAAGGCCGGGGCATTTTTGTTTGCAGTCGAAAATCTCAAGCTCAACTCGGTCCACTGTGGGAGCTGGCTTGCCTGCGATGAGGCAGTATCAGCTAACACATGGGTAGTTTGACCCACCGCTATCGCAGGCAAGCCAGCTCCCACATGGGTAGTGCAGTGTGTCAATCGGACCACGGGGCTTTGCGGGAGTTATTCAACTCCACCAAGTAACCATCCCCGCCCAGCTGGCTCATCTGCTGCCGAATCCATGCCGCTCGCCTTGCCACATAGGCTGTTGGATGGCTGGCACTCCACACTCGAGGGTTGGGCAAAACCGCCGCCAGATAGCTGGCCTGCTGACGGGAAAGCGCTTTGGCACTCACGCCAAAGTGATGCCGCGCGGCGGCCTCTGCGCCAAACACGCCTTCATCCCACTCCACGCTATTGAGGTACACCTCAAGAATCCGCTGCTTGGGCCACAACACTTCGATCAGTGCGGTAAACCAGGCTTCCAGGCCTTTGCGCAGATAACTGCGACCGGTCCACAAAAACAGGTTCTTTGACACTTGCTGGCTCAGAGTGCTGGCGCCGCGAATCGAACCGCCGCGCTCGTTGTGCAGCAGCGCCGCCTGGATCGCGCCGAAGTCAAAACCCCAATGCTGCGGGAAACGCTGGTCTTCACCCGCCATTACCGCCACTTTCAGTTCGTCGGATATCTCATCCCACGGCACCCAGGTGCGCTGCACATCGATCGGCTCGCCGTCGATCCAGGATTCGATCTTGCGCTCCACCATCAACGCGGTGAACGGCGGCGGCACCACACGAAACAGCAGCACCAGCAGCACACTGCTGATGGCAAACCATTTAATGACTTTGAGAAAGCGCTTGAAGAGGAGACGCAGCATAGAGATGGCTTGGCCGAACCCGTTGAGCGGGCCATTATACAGACCCTGCCCCTCGAGTCTGACTGGAGTTCCTCATGCTGCGTAGCTTTCTGATGCTGGCTGCCTTTTTCGGCTTTACCGGCGTCGCCCTGGGCGCCTTTGCCGCCCACGGCCTGAAAAACCGCCTGAGCGCCGAGTACCTGGCGATCTTCCATACGGGCGTCACCTATCAGTTGGTGCACGCCCTGGCGCTGTTCGGCGTGGCGTTGCTGGCCGCGCATATTCCTGGCCGACTGGTCAGTTGGGCGGGCATCTCCTTTACCGTCGGCATCCTGCTGTTCTCGGGCAGTCTGTATGCGCTGACTCTCACGGGCATCAGCAAGCTGGGCATCATCACGCCGTTTGGGGGGCTGGCCTTCCTGCTCGGCTGGTTCTTCCTTGGTTTGACTGCGTGGCGTCTACAGGTCGCCTGACCAAGGGACTTGGGTCAGCCACGCTGATCGGGCTAGAATGCTGGCCCCTAAAAACGATGGCGGCCCGTGGCATGCGCATTCAGTTGAACGGCGAATCCTTTGAACTGCCCGACGGTGAAACCGTTGCGGCCCTGCTGACCCGTCTGGACCTGACCGGACGCCGTGTCGCAGTAGAGCTCAACCTGGATATCGTCCCGCGTAGCCAGCACGCCGAAACCGCGCTCACCGAAGGTGATCAGGTCGAAGTGGTCCACGCCATCGGCGGCGGCTAGCCGCCCGGCGCTCAAGGGCGCCAACCCGCATTCTGCAGAACCTCACCCCAATTCGAGGATTTCCCATGAGCATCGTTCGTAGCGACAAGCCTTTCGTCCTGGCCGGTCGTACCTACCAGTCCCGCCTGCTGGTCGGCACCGGCAAGTACCGCGACATGGAAGAAACGCGCCTGGCCATCGAAGCCTCGGGTGCCGAGATCGTGACGTTTGCCGTGCGTCGCACCAACCTCGGCCAGATCGAGGGCGAGCCGAACCTGCTCGAAGTGTTGTCGCCGGATCGCTACACCTTCCTGCCGAACACTGCCGGTTGCTATGACGCCATCGAAGCCGTGCGCACGTGCCGCCTGGCCCGTGAGCTGCTCGACGGCCACAACCTGGTGAAGCTGGAAGTGCTGGCCGACCAGAAAACCCTGTTCCCCAACGTGATCGAAACCCTCAAGGCCGCCGAAACCCTGGTCAAGGAAGGCTTTGACGTGATGGTCTACACCAGTGATGACCCGATCATCGCGCGCCAGCTGGCGGAAATTGGCTGCATCGCGGTAATGCCGCTGGCTGGCCTGATCGGCTCCGGGTTGGGCATCTGCAATCCGTACAACCTGCAGATCATTCTTGAAGAAGCCAAAATCCCGGTACTGGTGGATGCGGGCGTGGGCACTGCCTCCGACGCCACCATCGCCATGGAGCTGGGGTGTGACGCGGTGCTGATGAACTCGGCCATCGCCCATGCCCAGCAGCCGGTCATGATGGCCCAAGCCATGCAACACGCAATCGTCGCGGGCCGCCTGGCGTACCTCGCCGGTCGCATGCCGAAAAAACTGTACGCCAGCGCCTCCTCGCCGCTGGATGGTCTGATCAAGTAAGAGCCATTGATGACTGAATCAAACGAAACGCCGAACCCCGTGGAAGAAGGCGACGAGTCCAAGCACCGCCGCATCAAGAGTTTTGTGATGCGCGCCGGCCGCATGACCGAAGGCCAGCAAAAGGGCCTGGAGCAAGGTACGCCGCTGTTCGTGTTGCCATTGGCCGACGCGCCGGTGGACTACGATCAGGTGTTCGGCCGCTCGGCCCCACGTTCCCTGGAAATCGGTTTCGGCATGGGTCACTCCCTGCTGGAAATGGCCGCCGCCGCGCCGGACCAGGACTTCATCGGTGTGGAAGTGCACCGCCCAGGTGTCGGCGCGCTGCTTAACGGCGTGTTGACCCAAGGCCTGACCAACCTGCGAGTCTACGACTGCGACGCGATTGAAGTACTCAACCGCTGCATCGCCGACAACAGCCTCGACCGCCTGATGCTGTTCTTCCCGGACCCTTGGCACAAGAGCCGTCACCACAAGCGCCGCATCGTTCAGGCTTCCTTCGCGGAGCTGGTGCGCAGCAAGCTGAAAGTCGGTGGCATTCTGCACATGGCCACCGACTGGGAGCCGTACGCCGAGTACATGCTGGAAGTGATGGACGTAGCGCCCGGCTACCGCAACCTGGCCGAAGACGGTAAATGCGTGCCACGCCCGGCCGAGCGCCCGATCACCAAGTTTGAACGCCGCGGCGAGCGACTGGGGCATGGAGTTTGGGATTTGAAGTTCGAGAAGGTTGACTGACAAGCCAATAGCCGGCTTGGAATGCAATCAACTGTGGGAGCTGGCTTGCCTGCGATAGCATCACCTCAGTATCACAGATTCACCGAGGTGCCTGCATCGCAGGCAAGCCAGCTCCCACAGTTGTTTTGTGTTGGGCTTTGGAATCAGCGGCGGTCGGCGACTACGCCAATCAACACCAGCACCACCACCAACACTGGCGCCAAACTGTAGTTATTAAACTGGCTCAGCCCCCGCACAATCCAAGGCGTGGCATACAGCAAGGCTGCGCCGCTGCCGATCATGCATACCAGCGCCATCAACGGTACGCGCAATGCTCCGGCGATGCTGCCCAAGCGGCCTTCGATCCAGCCTTTGATATCCGCGCCAAACAACACCAGCAAACAACCGACAAGGGCCAGGGAGATTTCCGACAGGTTGCTACGGCTCCAGCGGGACACGGTGGCGAGCAGGTCGAGTACCAAATCCATGTGATTTCCTTAGAGCGTCAGCTCAAAAACTTCTGCAACAGGTCATTGAGAAAGAGTTGCCCACGGTCGGTGGCCGCCAGGCGTGACGGTTCGACCTGCATTAAGCCACTTTGTTCTGCCTCCTGGCGGCCTTCGTCGAGGCTGGCCAGGTCGAGGCCGGTGCGTTCGGCGTACAGCTTGGATTCAACGCCTTCGGTGAGGCGCAAAGCGTTCATCAGGAACTCGAACGGCAGCTCCTCATTGGTCAGTTCTTTCGCCCCGGCCTGGAAACTTTTTGCCGGGTTGAGGTAGTCCTTTGGCGCCCGGGTTTTCCAGGTGCGCACGATGCGCCCGTCCGGATGGCTGAGCTTGCCGTGGGCGCCCGCGCCGATGCCGATAAAGTCGCCGAAGCTCCAGTAATTCAGGTTATGCCGTGCCGGGCGGCCCGGTTGGGCATAGGCCGACACTTCATATTGCGCGTAACCGTGTTCGGCCAGCAGTGCCTGGCCAGCTTCCTGAATGTCCCACAGCGTGTCGTCTTCCGGCAGCGCGGGCGGCTGGTTCCAGAACACGGTGTTGGGTTCCAGCGTCAGCTGATACCACGACAAGTGCGTGGGCTTCAGCGCGATGGCCTGGCGCAAGTCGCTCAGGGCATCGTCCAATGACTGATCGGGCAAGCCGTGCATCAAGTCCAGGTTGAAGTTATCGAACCCGGCCTGGCGCGCCATGCCGGCGGCGCGCACAGCTTCATCGCCGTTATGGATGCGGCCCAGCGCCTCAAGTTTTTGCTGCTGGAAGCTCTGGATGCCGATGGACAGGCGATTGATCCCCAGCTTGCGGTACGCCACGAACTTCTCTTGTTCGAAGGTGCCGGGGTTGGCTTCCAGGGTGATTTCGATGTCGCCGGCAAACGGAATACGGGCTTGCACGCCCTTGAGCAGGCGACCCAGCGCGGCGGCGCTGAACAGGCTGGGCGTGCCGCCACCGAAGAAAATCGAGCTTAGTTCACGGCCGTAAACCGCATGCAGGTCTTGATCAAGGTCGGCCAGCAATGCGTCTACGTACTCTTCTTCCGGCAGCACTTTGCTGGCGGTGTGGGAGTTGAAGTCGCAATACGGGCATTTGCGCACGCACCACGGGATGTGGATGTACAGCGCCAGGGGCGGCAGCACCGGCAATGCCGCCCGAGGCGTTTGCGCGCCGCCGTGGATCAGCGGTTGCGCAGAGGTGTTTTGGGTCATTTCAGGCTCAGGCGTTGGCGCAGCAAATCCATTGCGCGGGCGCGGTGGCTGATCTGGTTCTTGTCGGCCGGGCTCAGTTCGGCGCTGGAGACATTGCGCTCCGGCACCCAGAACAGCGGGTCATAGCCAAAGCCATGCTCGCCACTGGCGGCATGCAGGATGCGCCCGTGCCACAGGCCTTCGCACAGAATCGGCAACGGGTCATCAGCGTGGCGTACCAGCGCCAGTACGCAGACGAACTGTGCACCGCGCTCGGCGTCCGGCACGTCCTTAAGGGCGTCCAGCAGTTTGGCGTTGTTGGCCGCATCGCCTTTGCCATCGGCATACCGCGCCGAGTAGATCCCAGGCGCGCCGCCAAGGAAATCCACGGCCAGGCCCGAGTCATCCGCCAGCGCCGGCAGGCCGGAGATGCGTGCGGCATTGCGGGCCTTGAGGATGGCGTTTTCGACAAACGACAGGCCGGTCTCTTCGGGTTCGACCTGGCTGAACTCGCCGATCGAGCGCAGCTGCACGGAGTCGCCGAGCATGGCCTGGAGTTCTTTGAGTTTGCCGGCGTTATGGCTGGCGAGTACGAGTTGGGTGAGATTCATTTTTTGGCCGGAAACAGTTCTTGGTTGAATTGGAAACTATGAGCTTTGCCGCCGGTTTCAACGTTGATGGTGAATGTCTTGTATTCGCGCTGAGTTACGGAGTAAGGCGCGAGATAGCTGATCCCATTTTTCTCGGTGATTTGCTTGAACGTCAGCACTTCGCTCTTGCCGCTCAAGTCCTTGATGGTGCCGGTGACTTGCGCCACCACAGGCGTCACACCTTTAAACACCGACACATTGATCAACCCTTTGTTCTTGCTGCGTACAACGCCCACCGCTTGAGCGGTTTCGGGTTGCAGGAAACTGGAGGTAAAGGTGTTGTAACGCACGGTGATATCACCAAATTCTTTGGTGCGATTAGGGTCGATAACATCGGCGGCCATGGCGTTGGCGCCCAGCAATGCAGTCAATAAAAAAACAGCCAAACGACTCATGATCGTGCCTCTTGATAATGATTAGACGGCAATCTTGTGGTCGGTCAGGCCAGGGCTGCTGACCCGGTAGATACCAATTTCGCCCAACAAATTAGGCCATAGCTTACTCGCCCACCCATGGCGGTGCTGTTGATCGACGGCAAGGCGGTTGATCACCTTGGCTTCACGCTCGCCGCACAGGGCTTCGAAGTCTTCAAACGTACAGAAGTGGATGTTCGGCGTGTTGTACCAGGTGTATGGCAGGAAGTCCGAGACCGGCATCCGGCCCTTGGTCGCCAGGTACCAGCGGCAGCGCCAGTGGCCGAAGTTGGGGAAGGTAATGATGCACTGGCGGCCCACGCGCAGCATCTCGTCGAGGATGCGGTCCGGGTAATGCACCGCTTGCAGGGCCTGGGTCATCACCACGATATCGAAACTGTTGCTGGCAAAGTTGCCCAGGCCCTTGTCCAGGTCCTGCTCGATCACGTTGATGCCCTTGGCCACGCACTGGGCGATGTTGTCCGGGTCGTTTTCCAGGCCATACCCGGTGACTTGCTTGTTGTCGCGCAGCCAGCTGAGCAGTTCGCCATCACCGCAGCCCAGGTCGAGCACGCGGCTGCCGGCGGGGATCCAGTCTTGGATGATTTCCAGGTCGGCTCTCATGGCGTTCTCACAAAGTAATGCGGTTCATGTAGTTGCTGAAAGCCTGCAGGTAGCGTGGGATCGGAATCAGGAAGGCGTCATGGCCTTGCGGAGCATCGATCTCGAGGTAGCAGACGTCTTTGCGTGCGGCCATCAAGGCGTCCACCAGTTCACGCGAACGCGCTGGCGAGAAGCGCCAATCGGTGGTGAATGACATCACGCAGAACTTGGCCGTGGCGTGCTCGAAGGTTTTCGCCAGGTCGTCGTCGTGGTTGGCGGCCGGGTCGAAGTAATCCAGCGCCTTGGTCATCAGCAAGTAAGTGTTGGCGTCGAAGCGCCCCGAGAACTCCTCGCCCTGGTAACGCAGGTAGCTTTCGACCTGGAACTCGACACTGTGGAAGTCGTAGTTGAGCTTTTCGCTCTTGAGCCCACGGCCGAATTTTTCGCCCATGGAGTCATCGGACAGGTAGGTGATATGCCCGACCATCCGCGCCAGCATCAAGCCGCGTTTGGGGATCACACCGGCTTCCTGGAACGAACCGCCGTGGAACTCGGGGTCGGTGAGGATGGCCTGGCGTGCCACTTCGTTGAACGCGATGTTCTGCGCCGACAGTTTTGGGGCCGAGGCGATGGCCAGGCAATGGCGCACGCGATCCGGATAGGAGATGGTCCATTGCAGCGCCTGCATGCCGCCCAGGCTGCCGCCGATCACGGCGGCCCATTGGTTGATGCCCAGCAAGTCGGCAAGGCGCGCCTGGCTGTGCACCCAGTCTTCCACGGTCAGCACCGGGAAGTCGGCGCCGAACGGCTTGCCGGTTTCCGGGTTGAGGCTGCTCGGGCCGGTGGAACCATTGCAGCCGCCGAGGTTGTTCAGGCTGACCACAAAGAATTTGCTGGTGTCGATGGGCTTGCCGGGGCCGATGCAGCTGTCCCACCAGCCGGGCTTGCGCTCGTCGGCACTGTGAAAGCCAGCGGCGTGATGATGGCCGGACAGGGCGTGGCAGATCAGCACGGCGTTGCTCGCCGTGGCGTTCAACTGGCCGTAGGTTTCATAGATCAGGTCGTAGGCAGGCAGCGAACGGCCGCAGGCCAGGGCCAGCGGTTCGCTGAAGTGCGCCACTTGGGGCACGACCAGTCCAACAGAATCGGGGGGGAAGGCAGCTGGCATCGACCCTGCTCTCGTTTAAATGAGGCGTAAGTCTAAAGAGCGGTGACCCCAGCGGCAAGCAAAGGCCCGCACCAGTACGCAGATACAGATATCAGCACTGGCTTGTGTGGGAGCTGGCTTGCCTGCGATTGCATCACCAAGGTGAGACTGACACACCGAGGAGCCTGCATCGCAGGCAAGCCAGCTCCCACCTATCAGATCAGGCCGAACAGCTCTTTAGGCATGAACGCATAGTAGGCCAAGCGCGGAATCACCCAGCTTTGCAGCAGCTGGATCGCGATAAACGCGAAGATTGGCGAGATATCCAGGCCGCCCAGGTTCGGGATCAGGCGACGGAACGGTGCCAGCACCGGTTCGGTGATCTGGGCTACCAACTCAGCACCCGGGCTGCGGCTGCCGGGTGCGACCCACGACAGAATCACGCTGATGATCATCGACCAGAAAATGATCTTCAAAAACAGCGAGAAGATCCCGATCAAGCCCCATGGCAACAGCAGCACGGTGAACGCCTGGTAGCCGTTGAGCATCAGGATCACCACAAACAACAGGATTTGCAGCAGCAGCGCCAGTACCAGCGAAGACATGTCCAGGCCGAACATGCTCGGCACTACCCGGCGCAGTGGCTTGAGCAGCGGTTGGGTGGCCTTGACCACGAATTGGCACAGCGGGTTGTAGAAGTTCGCCCGCACCAGTTGCAGGATAAAACGCATCAGCACGATCAGCAGGTACAGGCTGCCCAAGGTCTGAATGATGAAAATGGCAGCGTCATTGATTCCGAGCATGTTTGATTACCTTGGTAAGGGATGACTATTTGCCCAGTTGCTCAGCCATCTCGGCTGAACGGTGTGCTGCGGCACCCAGTGCTTTTTCCACCAGGGCTTCAAAGCCCCCGGCCTGGAAGGATTCGATGGCGGCCTGCGTGGTACCGCCTGGCGAGGTCACGCGACGGCGCAACTCGGCAGCGTCTACATCACTGTCGACCGCCATGTTCGCGGCGCCCAAAGCAGTTTGCTCGGCCAGTTGCTCGGCGACTTCATGGGGCAGGCCGAGTTTGACGCCGGCGGCGGTCATGGCTTCGATCAGCAGGAAGAAGTAAGCCGGGCCGCTGCCGGACACGGCGGTGACCGCGTCCAACTGCTGCTCCTGTTCCAGCCACACGGCCAGGCCCACGGCAGACAGCAGTTCCTGAGCCTGGTCGCGCTGCTCGGCAGTCACCTCGGAGGTGGCGTACAAGCCGCTGACGCCCTTGCGCAGCAGTGCCGGAGTGTTGGGCATGCAACGCACGATCGGCTGGGCACCGAGCCAGGTGTTCATGCTGGCGCAGGTGATGCCGGCGGCGATCGACACCACCAGTTGGTGCGGTTGCAGGCTCGGGCGCAGGCTTTCGCACACGGCCTTCATGGCTTGCGGTTTTACCGCCAGCACGATCACGTCGACGCCCTGGATGGCCTCGGCGTTATCGGCAAAGGTTTCGATACCGTGCTCGGCGCTGACGCGGGTGCGGGTCTCGGCGCCGGGGTCGCTGGCGCGGATCTGCGTGGTTTCCAGGCCCTTGGCCCGCAGGCCGCCGATCAGGCTGGCCGCCATGTTGCCGGCGCCGATAAAGGCTATACGCGTGTTGCTCATGACAGGTCCTTACTTAGAGGGATGTCAGCCATTTTACGGCTGGCCGTAGTCGCGGGCGCCAAACAGGGCGGTACCGATCCGCACCCAGGTGGCCCCTTGGGCGATGGCCGACTCAAGGTCGTGGCTCATGCCCATGGAAAGTGTGTCCAGCGGCAGGTTCAGGCTGGCTTGCAGGTCTTTTACCGCAGCGAAGGCTGCATCTTGTGCAGCGCGATCTTCAGTCGGCTCGGGGATCGCCATCAAGCCACGCAGCTTCAAACGCGGCAGGGCGCTGATTGCAGCGGCCAGGGCCGGCAGGTCGGCGGGTGTACAGCCGGACTTGCTGGCTTCGCCACTCACATTCACCTGAATGCAGATATTCAGCGGCGGCTGGTCAGCCGGGCGTTGTTCAGACAGGCGTTGCGCGATTTTCAGGCGGTCCACGGAATGCACCCAGGCGAAGTGCTCGGCGATCGCACGAGTCTTGTTCGATTGAATGGGGCCGATGAAGTGCCAACTCAAGGGCAGGTCGGTTAATTCAGCCTGTTTGCCCAAGGCTTCCTGCAGGTAGTTCTCGCCAAAGTCGCGCATGCCGGCGGCATAGGCTTCGCGCACGGCCTGGGCAGGTTTGGTCTTGCTCACGGCCAGCAGGTGGATGCTGCTTTCGTCACGTTGCACGGCGTGGGCCGCGGCGCGGATGCGCTGGCTAACCTGGCCAATGTTGTCTGCTATCGTCGACATTCAAGATGCACCCGTGGATATGGAGTCCGCGGCATTCTACTGGAAATGGAAAGCCCTATGGATATCACTGAACTGCTGACGGCCAGCGTGCGCCGTGGCGCCTCCGACCTGCATTTATCGGCTGGCCTGGCGCCAATGCTGCGTGTCGATGGCGAAATCTGGCCATTGGAGGGGCCGGTGCTTTCGCCTACGCAAGTTGCGGACTTATTAAGCCCTTTGCTCAACCAGCACCAACAAAAGGATTTCGAAACATCTCTTGAAACGGATTTTGCGTTCGCGCTGCCGGGCCTGGCGCGGTTCCGCGCGAATGTGTTCCGCCAGGATCGCGGAATGGGCGCGGTGTTTCGCACCATCCCGACCGAAGTGCAAAGCCTGGAGAGCCTCGGGTTAGGTGAGGTATTCCGCCGTATCGCACAGCTGCCGCGTGGCCTGGTACTGGTGACCGGGGCGACCGGCTCCGGCAAGTCGACGACCCTGGCGGCGATGATCGACCACCTCAACCAGCACCGGCGCCAGCACATCCTCACGCTGGAAGACCCGATCGAATTTATCCACAGGCCGAAAATGGCCCTGATCAACCAGCGCCAGGTACACCGCGACACTCATAGTTTTTCGGCGGCGCTGCGCTCGGCCCTGCGTGAAGACCCGGATGTGATTCTGGTGGGCGAGCTGCGTGACCTGGAAACCATCCGCCTGGCGTTGACGGCCGCAGAGACCGGGCACTTGGTATTGGGCACGCTGCACACCACCTCAGCGGCAAAGAGCGTGGATCGGCTGGTGGACGTGTTCCCGGCGGGGGAAAAAGCCATGGTGCGCGCCATGCTGTCGGAGTCGTTGCAGGCGGTGGTGTCCCAGGTGCTGGTCAAGAAGCTCGGCGGCGGCCGGGTGGCGGCGCACGAGATCATGCTGGGCACGCCTGCCATCCGTAACCTGATCCGCGAGGACAAGGTGGCGCAGATGGTCTCGGCGATTCAAACCGGCGGGGCGTTGGGGATGAAAACGCTGGATATGAGCTTGAAGGCGTTGGTCAGCGCAGGGCTGATCAGCCGGGAGGATGCGCGGGGGCTGGCGCGGGTGCCGACAGATATCTGAACGCCGATGAAATCAGTGTGGGAGCTGGCTTGCCTGCGATGACGGTGTGCCAGTCGACAGAGATGTCGCCTGGCAGTTCGCTATCGCAGGCAAGCCAGCTCCCACATTTTGTAGTGCATTCAGCCTGGGATCAGCGCTGAACAACCCGCAGGTTATTCTGCTCTTTAGGCAGAACACGCTTGGCAATCACGTAGTTCTTGTCCCAGAACGGCTTTTTCAGTGTGTCGATGCTCACCGACTTGCCACGGCGCGGTGCGTGGATAAAGCGGTCGTTGCCCAGGTAGATGGCAACGTGGTTGACCTGGCGGCTCTTGAGTTTGAAGAACAACAGGTCGCCCGGTTTTAAATCCTTGCGATCAACCTTCAAGCCGTGGCCGGCAGCCATGGCGTTGGAGGTGCGGGGCAAATCCACCGCTTTTACATCATTAAACGCATATTTCACCAAACCGCTGCAGTCGAACCCTTTACTTGGGCTGCTGCCGCCCCAACGATAAGGAGTACCGAGCACGTTAACGGCGCGGCTGAGGACATTGCTGCTTTGTTTGGTGTTGACGGCCAGTTGGGTATGGATCGCTTTACCGTGGGCCTTGCTCACTTGAGTCGGGCGGTTGACGGTCAGCTTTACCGACTTGGCAGTGCTGGGTGTGCTGTGAACTTTAGGGGTGAAACCGTTAACGTTAGGAAGACGTTGCTCACGATTGGTGGCGTGGGCGGCCAGTGGCATTAATAGGCAAATGGTTAGCCATGTCTTGAAAAATGGTCGCATTAGGCGTGGCTCTTTTAGGTTTGCGCGCAACTTTATAACAGCTTTTTGTGTCGTTCTCAGGCCGTTTGTCGACTGAACTCTGGGGTCAAACTCAGGAAAAACGCGACGAATTGCCGCTATTGTCCTACAGAAGTCAGGTGGCATAAGGCTTTGCGGGAGGGAAGATACCATTTGCCGTGCGTCGGGCGCCCGTAAAAAAGTCACAAAGAAAATGAAAAAATTTATCTATCGAGGCAAAAGAGGTACTCCATGAACACCTATCGACAGGATGTTACGCAGCAAGACACCCACAGCAAGGTGATCGGTTACCTGCTTTGGATTTTTGGTTTTACCGGGGCGCATCGCTTCTATTACGGCAAACCCGTGACCGGGACGATCTGGTTTTTCACCTTCGGCCTGTTCGGTATCGGTTGGCTGATCGACTTGTTCCTGATCCCGGCCATGGACCGTGAAGCAGACCTGCGTTTTACCGCCGGCCCGATCGAATACAACGTGGCCTGGATTCTGTTGGCGTTCCTGGGTGTATTCGGCTTGCACCGCATGTACCAGGGCAAATGGATCACCGGCCTGATCTACCTGCTGACCGGCGGTTTGTTCCTGATCGGGGTGCTGTATGACTTCTGGACGTTGAATACGCAGATTTCGATCCGCAATGCCGAGCGCAGTGCTGGACGATAAAGCACTTAAGTCATGTAGAGATGCAAATGTGGGGGCTGGCTTGCCTGCGATAGCATCACCTCGGTAGGGATGAAAGACCGAGGTGTCCGCATCGCAGGCAAGCCAGCTCCCACATTGACCGTGCCTACACTAGCTGTGTGATCTATCAGGCCTGGTAAGTAATCCGCCCATCCACCAAGGTGTAGCGCACCGTTGCCGGCAGGCTATGGCCGATGAACGGGCAGTTCTCGCCCTTGGACAGCCAGTGTTCCCCGGCAACCGTGGAACTGGCCGGGTCAAACAGCACCAGATCCGCCGCCGAACCCACCGCCAACTTGCCCGCTGGCAGGCGCAATGCCTCGGCAGGGCCAGCGCTCAGGCGCGCCAGCAGCGTCGGCAAGTCCAGCAAACCGTCTTCCACCAACGTCATCGCCAATGGCAGCAACAGCTCTACGCTGCTGATTCCAGGCTCTGTTGCGCCAAACGGTGCCAGCTTGGCATCCCGTTCGTGGGGCTGGTGATGGCTGGAAATCGCCGAAACCACACCCGACTTCACCGCCGCCCGCAAACCCTCACGGTCGGCCAGCGTGCGCAGCGGCGGCTGCACGTGATACAGGCTGGAGAAGTCGATCAACGCCTCATCGGTCAAAATCAGCTGATACAGCGCGACATCCGCCGTCACCGGCAGGCCGCGCGCCTGGGCCTGGGCGATCAACGCCACACCACGTGCGCTGGTGAGTTGGCTGAAGTGCGCGCGTACGCCGCTTTGCTCAACCAACAACAGATCACGGGCCAGTGCCACGGTCTCGGCAGTTTCCGGAATGCCCGGCAGGCCGAGGAAGCTGGCCACGGCGCCTTCATGGGCCAGGCCGCCTTCGGCCAGGTCGCGGTCCTGGGAGTGGAAGATCACGGTCAGATCGAACGTGGCCGCATATTCCAACGCACGACACAGCGTGCGGGTGCTGCGAAAACTCTCCAGGCCGTTGCCGAACGCCACGCAACCGGCGTCACGCAGAGCGATCAGCTCGGCAAGTTGTTCGCCTTCCAGGCCTTTGCTCAGCGCGCCGATGGGGAACACTTTGCAATTACCGGCTTCACGGGCGCGGTCGAGGATCAACTCGGTCACCGCCGAAGTGTCCAGGATCGGCTTGGTGTGTGGCGGGCAGCACAGGCTGGTGACGCCACCGGCTGCGGCCGCACGGGTTTCGCTGGCGATGCTGCCTTTGCGGCTGTAACCCGGCTCGCGCAGGGCGACGTTCAGGTCCACCAGGCCAGGCGCGGCCACCAGGCCGTTGGCATCGATACTCTGGCTGGCGCTGAAGCCTGCGGGCGCGGCGCCAATGGCGATGAGCTTGCCGGCTTCCAGGTGAAGGTCGGTGACTTGATCCAGCCCGCTGGCCGGATCGATAACGCGAGCGCCAAGAATGCTGAGCTTCACTGGGCGTTCTCCTGCTCGAATTGACGTTGCGCGGTTTGCCCGCTCATGGCCATGGACAACACGGCCATGCGGATGGCGATGCCATAAGTTACCTGGTTGAGGATCACCGACTGCGGGCCATCGGCCACTGCCGATTCAATCTCCACGCCACGGTTGATCGGGCCTGGGTGCATCACGATGGCATCCGGCTTGGCGCCGGCCAAACGCGCGGTAGTCAGGCCGAACAGGCGGTAGAACTCGCCTTCGCTCGGCAGCAGGCCACCGGACATGCGCTCACGTTGCAGGCGCAGCATGATCACCACGTCCACATCCTTGAGGCCTTCGGTCATGTCGGTGTAGACCTTCACGCCGTATTGTTCGATGCCGATCGGCAGCAGGGTTTTCGGCGCGATCACGCGAATGTCCGGGCAGCCGAGGGTTTTCAGGGCCAGCATGTTCGAGCGCGCCACCCGCGAGTGCAGGATGTCGCCGACGATGGCCACCGAGAGGTTTTCAAAGCTGCCCTTGTGCCGACGAATAGTGAGCATGTCCAGCATGCCCTGGGTCGGGTGGGCGTGGCGGCCGTCGCCGCCGTTGATGATTGCCACCTGCGGGCACACATGCTCGGCGATGAAATGCGCGGCGCCCGAGTCGCCGTGGCGTACCACGAACATGTCGGCGGCCATGGCTTCCAGGTTGCGCAGGGTGTCGAGCAGGGTTTCGCCCTTGCTCGCCGACGAGGTGGACACGTTCAGTGTGATCACGTCGGCCGACAGTCGCTGGGCCGCCAGTTCAAAGGTGGTGCGGGTGCGCGTGGAGTTCTCGAAGAACACATTGCAGATGGTTTTGCCACGCAGCAGCGGGACTTTCTTCACCGCCCGGCCACCGACTTCGAGGAACGAGTCGGCGGTGTCGAGGATTTCGGTGAGCAGTTCGCGGGGCAAACCGTCGAGGGACAAGAAGTGTTGCAACTGGCCCTGAGCATTGAGCTGCAGCGGGCGCTTGGCATCTAGAGGCGTCATCGCGGGGACTCTGTACAAGGCGGTTTAAAGGGCAAGGTCTTGCAGTTCGAGTTCGAGCGGCGTGGGACCGGACAATTTTACCCGTTGATGGGCTTGCAGCGACAGCGTTGCGCCAACCACGTCCGGGCTGATCGGCAATTCGCCGGCGTCCAGGTCCAGCAGGCATACGAGGGTCACGCTGGCCGGGCGGCCGTAGTCGAACAGCTCGTTAAGGGCGGCGCGGATGGTGCGGCCGCTCATCAGCACGTCGTCGATCAGCACCAGATGCTGGCCTTCGACCTCAAACGGCAGCGCCGAGGGCTGCACTTGCGGGTGCAGGCCATTCTGGCTGAAGTCGTCGCGGTAAAAGGACACGTCCAGGGTGCCCAGCGGCGAATCGCTGCCCAGCTCTTCCAGTAGCGCCTGGGCCACCCACACACCACCAGTGCGGATGCCGATAAAACGCGGCTCGCTGATGGCGCGGTGTTGCAGATGGGCGGTGAGGTTCGTCGCCATCTGGCTGATCAGTTCGGTGGGATTGGGCAGGCTCATGGTGGCTCCTTCTAGGCCTTGCGCAGCGAGGTGCGCACAAGGTCCGGGCTCAAACGTAAAAAGACGCGGCAAGCCGCGTCAGTCAGGATTCAAATAAAGCAGTGTTTTCATCCAGCCAACCCTGCAACAACAGGGCGGCGGCGATGGCGTCCACGGGGTTGTCGCGGTAGCTGCCTTTTTGCCCGCCACGGTCGCGGCGCTCACCCTTGGCTTCAAAGGTGGTCAGGCGTTCATCGTGGGTATAGAAGGGCAGGTTGTAGCGGCCATTGAGGCGGCGGGCGAATTTTTCCGCGCGCAGGCACATGTCGCTGGGGGTGCCGTCCATGTTCAACGGCAGGCCGACCACCACAGCATCGGGCTTCCACTCTTTAATGAGGGCTTCGACCTGGTTCCAGTCCGGCACGCCGTTCTGGGCTTTCAAGGTACACAGCTCGCGGGCCTGGCCGGTAATCACCTGGCCGACCGCTACGCCGATCTGTTTGGTGCCGTAGTCAAAACCGAGGATCAAGCGCAAAGCCATCAGGCGTGCCCCGCCTGGCTGGTCAGCAGGCTGAGGTTGACCCGAAGCTTGGCGGCAGCTGCTTCCAGGCGCAGCTCACTGGCGGTGTTGAACAGGATGTCGGCGTCAAACGGGCAGGTCAGCCAGGCATTGCTGGCCAGTTCGGCTTCCAGTTGCCCGGCTTCCCAACCGGCATAGCCGAGGGTGATCACGCTTTGCTCGGGGCCGACGCCGTCGGCGATGGCAAACAACACGTCCTGGGAGGTCGACAGCGACACGCCTTCAAGGTCTACCGTGGCCTGAAACTTCGGCCCGGTGGGGTGCAGCACAAAGCCACGATCGGTCTGCACCGGCCCGCCGATGTAGATCGGCACGCCCTGGCAACGCGCCGGTGGGTCGATCTCGGGGCGCAGTTGCTCAAGGATATCGGCCAGGTTCAGCTCTTGCGGGCGGTTGACCACCAACCCCATTGCACCATTGGCCGTGTGCTCGACGATGTAGGTCAAGGTCTGCGCAAAGTTCGGGTCGGCCATATGGGGCATGGCGATCAGGAATTGGTGCTTGAGGTAGGTCGGGCTGACATTTTTCATGCCCACTAGTGTGGCGTTGGAGGGGCGAACTGACAAGCTGGAGTTAGTGATCACTCCGCGTCGCGCTCTTAAAAGTGGACGCGGAGCGTCCTGAGATGCATTCCCACGCAGAGCGTGGGAACGATCCTTATCCTGCATTAAAGGGTGTACTTCGTACCTGTGGCGAGGGAGCTTGCTCCCGTTGGACTGCGCAGCAGTCCCATTTTTGTGGCCGCTGCGCGGCCCAGCGGGAGCAAGCTCCCTCGCTACAGGGGGAACGATCCTCAGTTGCTCGACAGCCGATCGCCCCTGGCAAACTTCCAGGTGCGGATGATTTCCAGGCGGTCGATGTCGTTCAAGTCACCGGTAAACGGCGCGAAAGGCGCAGCCAGGCGCACGATGCGCTGGGCGGCCTGGTCCAGCAGTGGCTGGCCGGAGGACTCCAGCACCTGCACTTCATAAAGCGAGCCGTCGCGGTTGATCGACACCAGAAGACGCAAATTGCCGTAAATCTGCTGACGCCGCGCCTCATCCGGGTAGTTGAGGTTACCGATGCGCTCGACCTTCTTGCGCCACTCGTCCTTATACCAGGCGCCTTTGTCGCGCATGGTTGACGCGGCATTCAGGCGGTAGATGCGCGGGCGCTTGGCATACAGCTGTTGCTCATTGGCCAGTTCCGCTTCGAGGCTGGAGATCTGGTCAGAGAGCTGCGAACTGTCGAACGTCGGCGCAGGCTTCACCGGCTCAGGCGTAGGTTCGGTCTTGGCTTTCTCGCGCTGGGTCGCAGCTTTTTGCGGTTTGGGCGCAACGGTGGTCACGGCGGCCTTGGGTGCGGCCTGCTTGACCTCGGGCTTGGGGGCGGGTGGGGGCGTGACTTTATTGACCTTGTTGTCCTGGAAAGGCGCCACTTCGGTGGTCTTGGGCACGGCTTTCTTGTCGAGGGTGCCGCTGCCTTGCTGGTTGTCCTGGGCAAGAAAATCGGCCTTTTCGGGCTTCTTTTCGCTCTTGAACGTGGCGAGGGTGATTTCCAGGGTTTTGCTGATCTGCTTGGGCTCGACGTAGGTGAAGCCCAGGCCGAGCAGTAGGGCAAGGTGGATCAAGGCGGCCAGGAACAGGGTAAATCCGAGCCGATCAGCCGGGCGCACGCCGCTGTGGGAGAGTTCGGGGGGCAGATCGGACGGGAAGGGCATAAAAACCAACATCGCGTGTTTCAGGGTTCGGCATGATAACGCAATGTTGGTTTCTAGCTTCAAGCGACAAGTTACAAGCTGCAAGCCTAAAAGCGGTGCGCTTTAAACTTGTGGCTTGGAGCTTGCTGCTTGCAGCTTTTCAGCAATGGCTGCCATCAGCATTTCGCCGATGTTCGTGCCAAATGCATTGTCGATCTCGCGAATACAGGTCGGGCTGGTGACGTTGATTTCGGTGAGGTTCTCACCAATTACGTCTAGTCCTACAAATAGCAGGCCTTTTTCCCGCAGGGTTGGGCCAACCTGAGAGGCGATCCAACGGTCTTTGTCCGACAACGGGCGTGCTTCACCGCGACCACCGGCCGCCAGGTTGCCACGGGTCTCGCCGGCTGCCGGAATACGCGCCAGGCAGTAATCCACCGGTTCGCCGTCGATCATCAGGATGCGCTTGTCGCCATCCTTGATCGCCGGAATATAAGCCTGGCCCATGATCTGCTGGGTGCCCAGCGCGGTCAGGGTTTCCAGGATCACCGACAGGTTCGGGTCACCGGCGCGGTGACGGAAGATCGACGTGCCGCCCATGCCGTCCAGCGGTTTGAGGATCACATCACCGTGTTTGGCTGCGAATTCACGCAGCACGTCGGCGCGGCGGCTGACCACGGTCGGCGGCGTGCACTGCGGAAACAGCGTGGCGAACAGCTTTTCATTGCAGTCGCGCAGGCTCTGCGGCTTGTTGACGATCAGTACACCGGCGCGCTCGGCCTGCTCCAGCAGATAGGTGGAGTAGACGAATTCCATGTCGAACGGCGGGTCTTTGCGCATCAGGATCACGTCCAGATCGCTCAGCGGGCTGTCGATTTCGTCTGCCAGCTCAAACCACTTCTCAGGGTTGGCAAACACCTGCAGCGGGCGCATGCGCGCGCGGGCCTCGCCGTCGCCCTGGTAAAGATCGCGCTGCTCCATATAGAACAGGGTCCAGCCGCGGGCCTGGGCGGCCAGGAGCATGGCCAGCGAGCTGTCCTTTTTATAGGAAATGCTGGCGATAGGGTCCATGACAATGCCGACGCGAACGCTCATGGGGGATTTCCTCTAGCAAATTAGGGCGCATAAAAGTGGCGTCAGAGTGGCGCTGCGGCTGTTGTGGGTCAAGGAAAAACCACCTGGCCGGTTGCTCGATAGATTGCGCCCGGAGACTGTGCTAAAAAGACTGCCACGGCGCAGCAGCCCTTGAATTCCAAGGCTTGCGGCGCTCATCCTGTGCAACATCAGGCAGTACACACCGAAAACCGATTCGCTGTGGCGATGGTAGAGCAGATATGGAACAGCATTCCAACGCCTTGAGAGTGATGGTGATCGATGATTCAAAAACGATCCGCCGCACCGCCGAGACGCTGTTGAAGAACGTGGGCTGCGATGTGATCACGGCTATCGACGGTTTCGATGCCCTGGCCCGGATTGTTGATCATCACCCGCACATTATCTTTGTCGACATCATGATGCCGCGCCTGGATGGCTATCAGACCTGCGCCCTGGTGAAGAACAACCCGGCGTTCAAGTCGATCCCGGTGATCATGCTGTCTTCTAAAGACGGCCTGTTCGACAAGGCCAAGGGGCGCATCGTTGGTGTCGATCAGTTTTTGACCAAGCCTTTCAGCAAGGAAGAACTGCTGGGCGCAATCAAGGCTTACGTGCCTGGGTTTGCCGCAGTAGAACAAGCACACTGACGCCGCCTCACAAGGGCCGGCGCCGACCAATGTAGTGGGGAAAACCATGGCACGCGTTCTGATCGTCGACGATTCGCCGACTGAAATGTACAAACTCACCGGCATGCTGGAAAAGCACGGCCACGTGGTGCTCAAGGCCGAAAACGGCGCGGACGGCGTGGCCTTGGCCCGTCAGGAAAAACCCGACGCCGTGCTGATGGACATCGTGATGCCGGGCCTCAACGGCTTCCAGGCTACCCGCCAACTGTCCAAGGAGCCGGAAACCAACGGCATTCCGATCATCATCATCACCACCAAGGATCAGGAAACCGACAAAATCTGGGGCGCGCGCCAGGGTGCCAAGGATTACCTGACCAAGCCTGTGGACGAAGACACCCTGATCGCCACCTTGAACAAGGTACTGGCCGGCTAAAGGCTCGCGATCATGACCGAGTCGCAAACCGCCTTCGAGCTGCTGCTGGACATCGACCGCCGCTGCCGCCTGCTGGCCGCCGACCTGCCGTCCCAGGAAGCTCGCCTGCAACGCTGGAGCGGGATCGGCTTTCGCCTGGGGCCACACTGGTACGTGGCGCCGATGGGCGAAGTCGCCGAAGTGCTGCATGAGCCGCGTTGCACCTTGATGCCCGGCGTCAAGCCGTGGGTCAAGGGCGTGGCCAACCTGCGTGGGCGTTTGCTGCCGGTGATGGACTTGGGCGGCTTTCTTGGCCTTGAATTGTCCAAGGCACGCAAGCAACGACGGGTGTTGGTGGTCGAGTACAACGACCTGTTTGTCGGGCTGCTGGTAGACGAGGTGGTGGGCATGCAGCATTTCGCACAAGACGCTTTGTTGACCAGCGCCGCACCCGGCGCGCCGTTTATCCTCGGCCAGTTCGACGGCAACCCGCTGTGGCAGGTCTTCAGCCCCTTCGCTCTGGCCCAGGCCCCAGGCTTCATGGATGTTGCCGCATGACCACCGTCACCACGCCCAAACCCCAGGCCGCGTCGCGCAGCCGCTCACAGATCATCGTGCTGTTTATTGCGCTGATCGTGTTCATCATGCTGTTGTTCGCCAACTTCGCGTACCTCAACACTCAGTCCACCTATGACAAGCAGTACATCGGCCACGCCGGTGAGCTGCGTGTGCTGTCCCAACGCATCGCCAAAAACGCCACCGAGGCCGCTGCCGGCAAGGCCGCCGCGTTCAAATTGCTGGGCGATGCGCGCAACGACTTTGCCCAGCGCTGGGGCTACCTGAAAAAAGGTGATACCGAAACCGGCCTGCCCGCCGCGCCCAGTGCGGTTCGTGCGGAAATGCGCGCGGTGCAGACCGACTGGGAAGCGCTGCTGAAAAACACCGACGCGATTCTCGCCAGCGAACAAACCGTGTTGTCCCTGCATCAAGTGGCCGCGACCCTCGCCGAAACCGTGCCGCAATTGCAGATGGAATCGGAAAAGGTCGTCGATATCCTGCTGCAACGTGGCGCACCGGCCAGCCAGGTAGCGTTGGCTCAACGCCAATCGCTGTTGGCCGAACGTATTCTCGGCGCGGTCAACACCGTGCTGGCGGGCGACGAAACCGCCGTGCAAGCCGCCGATGCCTTTGGCCGCGATGCCAGCCGCTTCGGTGTGGTGCTCAACGGCATGCTCAATGGCAACCCGGGCTTGCGCATTACCCAGGTCGAAGACCATGACGCGCGCGCGCGGCTGGCGGAAATTTCGGAGCTGTTCGAGTTTGTCTCCGGCTCCGTGGATGAAATCCTCGAAACCTCGCCGCAGCTGTTCCAGGTGCGGGCCTCGGCGAGCAATATCTTCAACCTGTCGCAAACCCTGCTCGATGAGGCCTCGCACCTGGCCACCGGTTTTGAAAACCTCGCCAGCGGGCGAAGTTTCGACACCATTGGTGGCTACGTGCTGGGTTTGCTGGCACTGGCCTCGATCATTCTGATCGGCCTGGTGATGGTGCGCGAAACCAACCGCCAACTGCATGAAACCGCCGAGAAGAACGAGCGCAATCAGAACGCGATCATGCGCCTGCTCGATGAAATCGAAGACCTGGCCGATGGCGACCTCACCGTGACCGCCTCGGTCACCGAGGACTTCACCGGCACCATCGCCGACTCCATCAACTACTCCGTCGACCAACTGCGCGATCTGGTCGCGACCATCAACCTCACCGCCGGGCAAGTGGCCGGTGCGGTGCAGGACACCCAGGCCACCGCCATGCATCTGGCCCAGGCTTCGGAGCATCAAGCCCAGCAGATCGCCGAAGCCTCCACGGCGATCAACCAGATGGCCCAGTCCATCGATCAAGTGTCGGCCAACGCCGCCGAATCTTCGGCCGTGGCGGAGCGCTCGGTGGAAATCGCCAACAAGGGCAACGAGGTGGTGCACAACACCATCCATGGCATGGACAACATCCGCGAACAGATCCAGGACACCGCCAAGCGCATCAAACGCCTGGGCGAATCTTCCCAGGAGATTGGCGATATCGTCAGCCTGATCGACGACATTGCCGACCAGACCAACATCCTCGCCCTCAACGCCGCCATCCAGGCGAGCATGGCCGGTGACGCCGGGCGCGGTTTTGCGGTGGTTGCCGATGAAGTACAGCGGCTGGCCGAGCGCTCATCCGCCGCCACCCGGCAAATCGAAACCCTGGTGCGGGCGATTCAGGCCGACACCAATGAAGCGGTTATCTCCATGGAACAAACCACCACCGAAGTGGTGCGTGGCGCACGGCTGGCCCAGGACGCCGGGGTGGCGTTGGAAGAGATCGAAGGCGTGTCGAAAACCCTGGCGGCGTTGATTCAGAGCATCTCCAATGCGGCGCAGCAACAGACCTCATCGGCGGGGCAGATCTCGCTGACGATGAATGTGATTCAGCAGATCACCACGCAGACGTCGTCGGGTTCTACGGCCACGGCGGAGAGCATCGGCAATTTGGCAAAGATGGCCAGTCAGTTGCGCCGGTCGGTGTCGGGTTTCACCCTGCCGCCGCCTAAACAGGCCGATGATTGAAATGCTATCTGATGTGGGAGCTGGCTTGCCTGCGATAGCGGTGGGTCAGTTGCACAGGTATCACCTGACAGTCCGCCATCGCAGGCAAGCCAGCTCCCACAGGTGATCTCGATTGTTCTTGGCAACACCAGCAACTCATAAATTTTAAGCGGAGCAGTTATGGTTGATCGGCACGACTACGTGGCCCTTGAATGGGTCAAGGGCGACATTGCCGAAACCCTGAAACAGGCCCGTTCGGCGCTGGATGCGTTTGTCGAAACCCACGACAGCGACGCCATCGCCGAGTGCCTGGCCGCCATCCACCAAGTGCATGGCGCGCTGCAAATGGTCGAGTTCTACGGTGCGGCGTTGCTCGCCGAAGAAATCGAAGAATTGACCCTGGCCCTGCAAGCCGAGCGCGTCGGCCAGCGCGATGAAAGCATCCGCCTGCTGCAACAAGCCCTCAGCCAATTGCCGTTGTATCTGGACCGCGTACACAGCGCCCGCCGCGACCTGCCGCTGGTGGTGTTGCCGCTGCTCAACGACCTGCGCAGCGCCCGCGGCGAAAGCCTGTTGTCGGAAACCAGTCTGTTCAGCCCGCAACTGCTGTCGATTGCAGCGTTGCCCGACGAAGCCCTGGCCCAGCGCGCAGTGCCAGAACTGCACGAACAATTGCACCAGTGGCACAAATTGCTCCAACAAGCCTTGGCCGGCCTGCTGCGTGAAGACCATGGCCCGAGCAACCTGGAAGACATGGCGCGGGTGTTTGCGCGCCTCGAAGCGCTGTGCCAGGGCGCGCCGCTGTTGCCGTTGTGGCAAGTCACCTCGGCGCTGGTCGAAGGCATGCTCACCGGCGTGATCGCCAACAGCCCGGCGCTGCGCAGCCTGCTCAAGGCCAGCGACAAGCAACTCAAGCGTTTGCTGGCCCAGGGCATCGGCGGTATCAACCAGCCGGCGCCCGACGAACTGCTCAAGAGCCTGCTGTTTTATGTGGCCAAGGTCACTCGTCCGACGCCGCGCATGCAAAGTCTCAAGGAACGCTACGGCCTGGATGAGGCCTTGCCCGACAGTGCCGTGGTCGATGCCGAACGGGCGCGGCTGGCGGGGCCGGATCGCAATGCCATGGGGTCGGTGCTTGGCGCATTGTGTGAGGAACTGGTGCGGGTCAAGGAGCGCCTCGACTTGTTCGTGCGCAGCGACCGCCAACACACCGACGACCTGGATGCGCTGCTGGCGCCATTGCGGCAGATCGCCGATACCTTGGCCGTGCTGGGTTTCGGCCAGCCGCGCAAGGTGATCATCGACCAGCTCGCCGTGGTGTTGAGCCTGGTGCAAGGTCACCGCGAACCCAACGACGCCGTACTGATGGACGTCGCCGGCGCCTTGCTCTATGTCGAGGCCACGCTGGCCGGCATGGTCGGCACCGTCGAACCGGAAAGCCGCGAAGAAAGCCGCCTGCCCACCACCGACCTGACGCAGATTCATCAACTGGTGATCCGCGAGTCCTGCCAATGCCTGCGCCAAGCCAAAGAGCTGGTGATCGACTGCATTGAAGCCGACTGGGACCGCCAACGCCTGGAATCCCTGCCGGAGCTGCTCAGCCAGGTGCGCGGCGCCTTGGCGATGATTCCACTGCCACGCGCAGCGAGCCTGATGCGGGGTTGCACCGATTACGTCGACGAACAGTTGATGGTCAACGACGCGCCGCCGACCCAGGCGCAGTCGGCGCATTTCGCCGACGTGATCAGCAGCCTTGAGTATTACCTGGAACGCATGCTCCAGGACCCTGACGCCGCTGGCGAACGCGTGCTGGAACTGGCCACCCAAGGCTTGGCCGCGCTCGGTTACCTGCCCGCCGAAAAGCCCTGGCGTCAGGCGCTGGTTGCGCCGGATGGCGCATTGTCGGCCGACAGCACGCCGAGCCAGTCCCAGTTCGATGCCTTGGCCAGCCCGATCACGCGCCTGAACCCGCCGGCGCTGCATCGCCCCGGCAGTTTGCTGCCGCCGCCGGCCGATGAAGAACCTATCGACGATGAGCTGCGCGAAGTCTTCCTCGAAGAAACCGACGAAGTCCTCGACGTGCTGCACCGGAACCTGCCCAACAGCGCCGACAAAACTGCTCAAGGCGAAATGCGCCGGGCTTTTCACACGCTCAAAGGCAGCGGCCGCATGGTCCGCGCGCTGGTGCTGGCCGAACTGGCCTGGGCGGTGGAAAACCTGCTCAATCGCGTGCTCGAACGCAGCGTGGCCCTCAGCTCCGATGTGCAACACGTACTGGATGAAGTGGTGGCCCTGCTGCCCGAATTGATCGCCGACTTCGCCACCGACGACCAACACCAGCGCGATGAAGTCGACGCCCTGGCCGCCCGTGCCCATGCCCTAGCCAGTGGCACTGCAACAGCCACCGCCGAGGCGCACGACCCAATGCTGCTGGAGATCTTCCGCAACGAAGCCCAGAGCCACCTGGAGAGCATCAACCACTTCCTGCAACAGGCCGCCGAGCATGTGCCGCTGCAAGTCAGCGATGAGCTGCAACGTGCCCTGCACACCCTCAAAGGCAGTGCCTACATGGCCGGTGTGCTGCCGATTGCCGAACTGGCGCGGCCGCTGGATCACCTGACCCGCGAATACAAGGCTCACCGCCTGCCGCTGGACCTGGACGAAGTGGAGCTGTTGCTGGAAGCCGAAGGCTTGTTCCAGCGCGGCCTGCACCAACTGGACAGTGACCCGCTGGTGCCGATCAAGGGCGCGCCGGACCTGATCAGCCGCACCCAAAGCCTGCTCGACCAACAACTGCAAGCCTTGCTCGACGCGCCGAACACGGGCCTGCGTATCAAACGCGACCCGCAGTTGATCGCCAACTTCCTGGCCCAAGGCATGGACATTCTGCTCGACGCCGAAAGCCTGTTGCGCCGCTGGCAGCAGCACCCCGGTGAGCGTCAGGAACTCACCGCACTGCTGGACGAGTTGACCACCTTGGGCGAGGGCGCGCATATCGCTGACCTGCACAGCATCGACGAACTCTGTGAAGCTTTGCTTGACCTGTACGGGGCGGTGGAGGAGAGCAGCCTGGCGGTCAGCGAGCGGTTTTTCCAAGAAGCCGAACAGGCCCATGACGCGCTGATCAACATGCTCGACCAGTTGGCTGCGGGGCAGGAAATCAGCCCGGCGCCGGCGCGGGTGCAGGCCCTGCGCGAATTGCTCGATGAAGCCCTCGACCCGTCGGCCACCGGCCTGATCAAAAGCGACGGCAGTCGTGCCCTCAGCATCGCTGAATTGGGCGCGGCCACGGCGCAGTTGAACCAGGACACGGCAATGGACGATGAGATCGTCGAGATTTTCCTCGAAGAAGCCGTGGACATCCTCGACAGCGCCGGCCAGTCGCTCAAACGTTGGCTGCTGGAGCCCGGCAGCGCAGCGCCGTTGTCTTCGTTGCAGCGCGACTTGCACACCCTCAAGGGTGGCGCGCGCATGGCCGAAATCGGCCCGATTGGCGACCTGGCCCATGAGCTGGAAGGCCTCTACGAAGGCCTGGTAGACCGCCGTTACAGCTACTCCACCGAGTTGTCCCAAGTGTTGATGGCCAGTCACGAGCGGCTGGCCTTGCAACTGGATCAACTGCAAGACCAGCAACCGCTGAGTGACTCCAGCGACTTGATCGCGCAACTGCGCGAGTTGCGTCACAGCAGCACGCCCGCAGCCGCGGCCACAGCACCCGAAGTGGCGACCGCCGACCCCGAGTTGCTGGAAATTTTCCTCGAAGAAGCCGCCGACATTCTCGACAGCTCCGGCAGCGCGCTGGTGCGTTGGCAGGCCGAGCCGAACAATCGCCAGGAAGTGGAAACCCTGCTGCGCGACCTGCACACCCTCAAGGGCGGTGCGCGCATGGTCGAGATCGGGCCGATTGGCGATCTGGCCCATGAGCTGGAGTTTCTCTACGAAGGGCTGTCCGCTGGTTTGCTCGCGCCGTCGCCGGAACTGTTTTCGCTGCTGCAAGGTTGCCACGACCGCTTGGCGCAGATGATCGACGCGGTGGCAGACGGTTTACCGGTGGGCTCGGTGGACAAGCTGATCGAGCGGATCAAGAGCCTGGTACACCCGAGCGATGAGCCGCTGGCGCCGGTTGCACTGCCCGCCGGTAAGGCCGAAGCGGCTATGGACCCGGCTGCGGACATGGTGAAAATCTCCGCCGACTTGCTCGATGACCTGGTCAACCTGGCCGGTGAAACCTCGATTTTCCGGGGGCGCATCGAGCAGCAGGTCAACGATGCGCGCACGGCCCTCAGCGAGGTCGAAACCACTATCGAGCGCATGCGCGACCAATTACGCCGCCTCGACAGCGAAACCCAGGGTCGTATCCTCAGCCGCCAGCAAGCCGAGGCCGAGCGCCTGGGTTATGAAGAGTTTGACCCGCTGGAAATGGATCGCCATTCGCAGTTGCAGCAACTGTCCCGTGCGCTGTCCGAGTCCGCTTCCGACCTGTTGGACCTCAAGGAAACCCTCGACCGCCGCAACCAGGATGCGCACAACCTGTTGCAGCAACAGGCGCGCATCAACACCGAGTTGCAAGAAGGCCTGATGCGCACGCGCATGGTGCCGTTTGAGCGCATGCTGCCGCGCCTCAAGCGCATCGTGCGGCAGGTGGCAGAGGAATTGGGCAAGGACGTGGAGTTCGTGGTCGGCAATGCCGAAGGCGAGATGGACCGCAACGTGCTCGAACGCATGGTCGCGCCGCTGGAACACATGCTGCGCAACGCCGTCGACCATGGCCTGGAGTCGCGCGAAGCACGTGTGCTGGCGGGCAAACCGGAAAAGGGTCGTATCACCTTGGACCTGACCCACGAAGGCGGCGATATCGTGTTCGATATGCGCGATGACGGCGCCGGCGTGCCGCTGGACGCAGTGCGGCGCAAGGCGATCAAGCGCGGCCTGCTCGACCCCCATCAAGAGATCAGCGACCGTGACGTGTTGCAGTTCATCCTGCAGCCGGGCTTTTCGACAGCGGAAAAGATCACCCAGATATCCGGACGCGGCGTGGGCATGGACGTGGTGCACGAAGAAGTGCGCCAGCTTGGCGGCTCGATGGTGATTGACTCCACGCCCGGTGCGGGCGTGCACTTTCGCATTCGCCTGCCGTTTACCGTGTCGGTTAACCGGGCGCTGATGGTGCAGTGCGCGGACGATCAATATGCGATCCCGCTCAACACCATTGAAGGCGTGGTGCGTGTGCTGCCCCACGAGCTGGCTGGGCACTATCAGCAGGATCCGCCGCGCTATGAATATGGCGGCCAGCGTTATGAGTTGTTCTACCTTGGCGACCTGCTGCATACCGTCAGCCGCCCGAAATTGCTCGGCCAATACCAGCCCGTGCCGGTGCTGCTGGTGCAATGCAACGAGCGGCGCGTGGCGGTGCATGTGGATGCCATGGCCGGTACTCGGGAGATTGTAGTGAAGGGCCTGGGGCCGCAGTTCGCGGGGGTGCAGGGGCTGTCCGGCGCGACCATCCTGGGTGATGGCCGCGTGGTGCTGATCATCGATCTGCTTGCGCACATCCGGGCACGTCAACCCGTGTCGCCGGCCCAGGCGGTTGACGCGCCGCTGATCCTCAACGACCCGCTGAAAAAGCGCCCGCTGCTGGTGCTGGTGGTGGACGATTCGGTCACCGTGCGCAAAGTTACCAGCCGCCTGTTGGAGCGCAACGGCATGAACGTGCTCACCGCCAAAGACGGCATCGACGCCATCGCCGTACTCGAAGAGCACACCCCGGACCTGATGCTGCTCGACATCGAAATGCCGCGCATGGACGGCTTCGAGGTGGCGATTCAGGTGCGCAACGACCCGCGCCTGATGCGCCTGCCGATCATCATGATCACCTCGCGCACCGGCCAGAAACACCGCGACCGCGCCATGGCCATCGGCGTCAACGACTACCTCGGCAAGCCGTACCAGGAGTCGGTGCTGCTGGAAAGCATCGCCTACTGGAGCAAGTCCCATGCTTGACCACCGCACCAGCCAACTCACTGGCCTGTTGTTGCCCTTGGCTGACCGCCATCTGCTGCTGCCCAATGTGGCCGTGGCCGAGCTGATCGACTTCCAGCGCGGCGAACCGGCCAGCGATGCGCCGCCGTGGTACCTGCGGCAAGTGACCTGGCGTGACCGGCAAATACCCCTGATCAGCTTTGAAGCGGTGTGCGGCGAGGCGATCTTGACCGCCGAGCGCTCGCGCATCGTGGTGCTGAATGCGCTGGGCGGGCGGCCGACGTTGAAGTTTATTGCGCTGGTGATCCAGGGCATTCCCCGCTCGTACAAGCTAGACAGCGAATTGAGCTACGTGGACGTGCCACTCTGCCCGCTGGAACTCGCGGCGGTGCAGGTGGGCGAGCACGTGGCGAAGGTGCCGGATTTGATGGGGTTGGAAGCGCTGTTGGTCGAGTCCGGCCTGGCCTGACGGCGATGATCGTTCCCACGCTCCGCGTCACCCTTGCGCTGGTCTTGAGTCTTGTGCTGCCTGGCGGGACGCGGAGCGTCCCAGGCGGCATTCCCACGCAGAGCGTGGGAACGATCCAAATGGCAGAGCTGAGTCAGCTGTTGGTCGACAGAGCACTGGAACACGTCAGCCCTGCCTGAGTAGTCCCAAAAGGGGACCGCTATCTAACTAGCATCACCGAACACATGTGGGAGCTGGCTTGCCTGCGATAGCAGACTGTCAGCCGACACCTTCGTAGCTGACCCACCGCCATCGCAGGCAAGCCAGCTCCCACAGGGGGCTCTGTGCGGCAGCCTGAAAGTAGCCGCAGGTCGCGGATTACTTGAGATGATCGTTCCCACGCTCCGCGTCACCCTTGCGCTGGTCTTGAGTCTTGTGCTGCCTGGCGGGACGCGGAGCGTCCCAGGCGGCATTCCCACGCGGAGCGTGGGAACGATCCAAATGGCAGAGCTGAGTCAGCTGTTGGTCGACAGAGCACTGGAACACGTCAGCCCTGCCTGAGTAGTCCCAAAAGGGGACCGCTATCTAACTAGCATCACCGAACACATGTGGGAGCTGGCTTGCCTGCGATAGCGGACTGTCAGCCGACACCTTCGTAGCTGACCCACCGCCATCGCAGGCAAGCCAGCTCCCACAGGAGCTCTGTGCGGCAGCCTGAAAGTAGCCGCAGGTCGCGGATGACTTGATCGTTCCCAAAAAGGGACCTATCGTTCCCTTTTTGGGACTCTTTGGCCGCTGCCATGCAAACCTTGCCGCTTAGCACCGCACTCTTCACCAACACCCAGCAAAAAGTGCTGGGCCTGCTGTTCGGCAAGCCAGGTCAAAGTTTCTACACCAATGAAATCGCACGCTCGGCTCAAGTGGGCAAAGGCAGCCTCACCCGCGAGCTGGAGCGTTTGCAGTTGGCGGGCATCTTGAGCATGACGCGCCAAGGCAATCAGACCCACTACCAGGCTAATCCCCAATGCCCGATTTACTCGGAGTTGTTGGCCATCGTGCGCAAGACCCTCAGTCTGGACGAACCCTTGCGCAATGCATTGGCACCGTTCGCGGAGCAGATAACCTGGGCCTTTATCTACGGCTCCATCGCCAAGGGCGAGGCGCACTCATCCAGTGACATAGATCTGATGCTGATCGGCCAAAGCCTCAACTACAGTGAAGTCATGGAGCAACTCATGCCGCTGGAAGAGCAACTGGGCCGCACCATCAACCCGACGCTTTACACCCCTGACGACTGGACCAGCAAATGGAATGCCGGGAACAGTTTTGTGCAGCGGGTCGTGCAGCAGGACAAGATCAATCTGATGGGGGGCAACCCTCAGGAGTCCATGGATGGACAGCAAGGCAAACCTGGAGAACCTGCAACGTAGCGGTGGCTTGAAGGCTGAGCCGCCGGATCGCAAAGAGTGTGATGGGCTGATGCGCTCGGCGCGGGATCGGTTGAGGGATGCAGGTAACCCGCAGTTAGCATTCGCCAGTCGTTTCGACTTGGCATACAACGCCGCCCACGCTATCTCGCTCACAGCTCTGCGCCTGCGCGGTTATCGCTCCGACAAACGCTATTTGGTCTTTCAATGCCTGATCCACACCGTCGACGCGAACAAGGTGCAGGTGAGGTTATTGGCGCTGTGTCATGAGCGCCGCAACCTGGCGGAATATGAAGGATATATGGATGAGGATGAGGCGTTGCTTGGGCAGTTGATGGACGGCGCGACGATGCTGCTGGGCAAAGTGGAAGAAGTGTTGGCTATTCATCGGTGGGAATGACGCGAGTCCTCGCAGCACCGTCAATCCAATGTGGGAGCTGGCTTGACTAAAAATTGTTTTTGATGACCGTATCTTTTCGCCGTTTCGGATCTGCTAATGATGCGGATTGACCGCTCACATGTCGGAATGGGCTGTAGTTGTTGTAGGTCGGTTCTGCATTTGGATTAAGCGGGTTTTCAGGTCTGAGTGGAGTGGCTAGTTTCTGCGCTCCTCACTGCCTGCAAGGATCCGCAAATGGCTGTTCCGCTAATGCCGCCGGGTGTTTCAATTTTTGAAAACATGGCGATTTCTCGATGTAAACGCACCCACCTCAAACCCGGCTCGGCATTCGCCTATTCCTGGTTTTACTCCCAGGTTCGGGCAGCCGGACCTTGGAACTACAAGAAGAGAGGGAGCGAGTACGAAGCGTTTGGTAACTTCAATTACGGCGCTACGGGGACAGTGTTGGGCATTCCCGAGCACGTATTACTGCGAGCTGCCGGCGTGGCGCAAACTGTTGCAAAAACGACACTCCCGGATTTCGGTACATGGTGGGGCGGTGAGCCTTTTGGTGATGATCCACGGGACCAATATTGGATAAGAAGAGGGATTGAATATGCAATTTCCCAAGGCCACTAAACGCCTCGGACCGTTACTGCGCAATTGCCTGCTCATCGTCTGCCTTCTCTATATCGGCGCCAGTTGGATCATGTCTGCCGGAGCACCGGATCTGGATGAAGTGGTGTTGAAGCATTCCTTGGGCAACGGCACCTCCATCTACGGTGCTCGAGACGGTCAGGGTGGAGCGACGGTGGGTTTTTCCTATAGGTACTACGTCCATGAGGATTTGGGGAGTGATCAGGAAATACTCGCCGCATTGGTGTCTGCTCATCCTTTTCTGAAAACAAAAAAACCTGAAGTTCAGGTGAGTGATGAGGGAAGCGCTCTACTTCTTCATATTCAAGGAGAGGTCTACGAGTACCACAGCTTTGCACTGGAAGGCTTGGGGTCGGTCAAGGTGGTGATGGCGCTTTGATGGGCCAGCCTTCGGAATTTTCCTGCAAGATTTCGGGCTGTGCATGAACTTGTTGTGGATAGTCATGGCGGCTAGTCTTCGTCTCGTCATCGAAAAACGATGACACGGACGTGCAAGTCCGACGAAACTGTTTAGGCGTACAAACGCCCAGCCAACCACGGGCGTTTTTTGTGCTCGCTGCTTTATGGCGGCTGCGCGCAGGAGGTCTTCGGACCTGCTGGGTGTCCTAAACAGGCCCGGTCTTGCACACCTGCGCACGGTCGCCACCCTCATTCGCGTGCAAGCGAACGGTGGCGCTCCTTACTAACTGTTTAGGAGCTTCATCATGGTTAAACCTACCCCTAATCCGCCCCTCTTCACCGTAAACCCCCACCAAAACACCGAAGCTCTACTGGCCAATGCCAGCGAAACCCTGTGCTCCCTCAACGCACTGACCTGCCACTTGGCCTTCGACCTGGACCCCGCCCAGCGCGCGAGTATGTTGGCGATTCAGCAAATGGCAGAGCTGAGTCAGCTGTTGGTCGATAGAGTACTGGAACAAGTCAGCCCTGCTTAAGCGGTCCCTGATTGGAACCGCTATCTAACACACACCACCGAACACATGTGGGAGCTGGCTTGCCTGCGATAGCGGACTGTCAGCCGACACCTTCATAGCTGACCCACCGCCATCGCAGGCAAGCCAGCTCCCACCTTTGATTTTCATTTGGCTTGAATCCAGCATTCACTGATGTTCCGTTACTCCAGCCGTAACGATCCACCGCCGGGCTTGATTGATGCCCCCTACATTCACTCCTAAGGTACAGCCCACGACAGCAAACCCCGTGGAGCGACCATGACAACAACCATCACCCCCGATTCGCGCTGGACGCGGCGGCGCGACGAGAAGCAGCGGCGGCTCGGGCTGGTCAAGCAGTACGCAGACGGGGCAGTGTTGCCCAGTGACAAAATCGTCGAGGCGCTGGAAGCGCTGATCCTGCCCGGCGACCGGGTGGTGCTGGAGGGCAATAACCAGAAGCAAGCCGATTTTCTCTCGCGCTCACTGGCCAAGGCCGACCCGACCAAGCTCCACGATTTGCACATGATCATGCCCAGTGTCGGCCGTTCCGAGCACCTGGACCTGTTTGAAAAAGGCATCGCGCGCAAGCTGGATTTCTCCTTCGCCGGCACCCAGTCCCTGCGCATCAGCCAGTTGCTCGAAGATGGCCTGCTGGAAATCGGCGCGATCCACACCTACATCGAACTCTACGCACGGCTGGTGGTTGACCTGATCCCCAACGTGGTGCTTTCGGCCGGTTTCATGGCCGACCGCGCCGGCAATATCTACACCGGCGCCAGTACCGAAGACACTCCGGCGCTGATCGAACCCGCCGCGTTCAGTGATGGCATCGTGATCGTGCAGGTCAACCAGTTGGTCGACGACGTCACTGACTTGCCCCGCGTCGACATCCCGGCCAGTTGGGTGGATTTTGTGGTGGTGGCCGACAAGCCGTTCTACATCGAACCGCTGTTTACCCGCGACCCGCGTCATATCAAGCCGGTGCATGTGCTGATGGCGATGATGGCGATCCGTGGCATCTACGAAAAACACAATGTGCAGTCGCTCAACCACGGCATTGGTTTCAACACCGCCGCCATTGAGTTGATCCTGCCGACCTACGGCGAGTCCCTGGGCCTCAAGGGCAAGATCTGCCGCAACTGGACCCTCAACCCGCACCCAACGTTGATCCCCGCGATCGAAAGCGGCTGGGTGGAAAGCGTGCATTGCTTCGGCACCGAACTGGGCATGGAAAACTACATCGCCGCCCGCCCGGATGTATTCTTCACCGGCCGCGACGGCTCGATGCGTTCCAACCGGATGTTCTGCCAACTGGCCGGCCAATACGCGGTGGACCTGTTTATCGGCGCCACCCTACAAGTGGACGGAGACGGGCATTCCAGCACCGTGACCCGTGGCCGTCTCGCCGGTTTTGGCGGCGCGCCTAACATGGGCCACGACCCACGCGGCCGCCGTCACGGTACGCCGGCCTGGCTCGATATGCGCCACGACGACGCGCCGGAGGCTTTACTGGAACGCGGCAAAAAGCTTGTGGTGCAAATGGTCGAGACCTTCCAGGAAGGCGGCAAACCCACCTTCGTCGAAACCCTCGACGCCGTGGAAGTCGCACGCAAAAGCGGCATGCCGCTGGCGCCGATCATGATCTACGGCGACGACGTGACTCACCTGCTCACCGAAGAAGGCATCGCCTATCTGTATAAGGCGCGCTCGCTGGAAGAGCGTCAGGCGATGATCGCCGCCGTTGCAGGCGTCACCGCCATCGGCATGCGCCACAACCCCAAGGACACTGCGCGCATGCGCCGCGAAGGCTTGATCGCCTTGCCCGAAGACCTTGGCATTCGCCGCACCGATGCCACCCGCGAGCTGCTCGCCGCCAAGAGCGTGGCCGACCTGGTGGATTGGTCCGGTGGCCTGTACAACCCGCCCGCCAAGTTCAGGAGCTGGTAAATGCGCGCCCTCAAACTGCATGAACTGAGCCTCGCCGATCGCCTGGCGGATATGGCTGTGGATGCCTTGATTGATGAGGCTGACCTGTCGCCCAAACCCGCATTGGTAGACCGTCGCGGCAATGGCGCCCATCACGATTTGCACCTGGGCCTGATGCACGCCTCGGCGCTGTCGTTGTGGCCGATGTTCAAGGAAATGGCCGAAGCGGCGCTTGAGTTCGGTGAAGTGGGTTTGCCCTTGCGCGAAGCCCTCGGGCGTATCGGGCGCGAAGGTGAGCAAGCCATGCTCGCCACCACCCAAGGCGTGAATACCCATCGCGGCGCGATCTGGGCCCTCGGTTTGCTTACTGCCGCAGCGGCTCTGGAGCCACGCGCCGTCACGCTCACCGCCGCCAAACTGGCCTTGCTCAACGACCGTTTCGCCCCGCAACCGCTAAGCCATGGTGCGCAAGTCGCGCAACGCTACGGCGCACGCGGTGCCCGTGAAGAAGCGCAACTGGGCTTCCCTGCCGTGGTGCAACGCGGCCTGCCGCAGTTGCACAAAAGCCGCCGGCAAAACGCCGGTGAACAAAATGCGCGCCTGGACGCCTTGCTCGCGATCATGACGGACCTGGCCGACACCTGCGTGCTCTACCGAGCCGGCACCGAAGGCCTGCGCGCCATGCAACGCGGCGCCCAGGCGGTGCTGGACGCTGGCGGCAGCGCGAGCCTCGCCGGGCGCCGCCAACTGCACGACCTCGACCAGCAACTCCTGGCCCTGAATGCCTCCCCCGGCGGCGCCGCCGACCTGTTGGCCGCCTGCCTGTTTATCGACCGCCTCGACGGAGCGTTGTGATGGAAACCTTATCCTTTGAATTCCCCGCCGGGCAGCCGCCCAAAGGCCGTGCGCTGGTGGGTTGCGTCGGCTCCGGCGACCTGGAAGTGCTGCTGGAACCAGGCACGCCCGGCACGCTGACCATTCAAGTGCAGACCTCCGTGAATGGCGCCGAGCAACGCTGGCAGCATCTGTTCGAACGGATCTTCCAGGAGCAGACGCCACCGGCTTTGAAGATTGACATCCACGACTTCGGCGCCACGCCCGGCGTGGTGCGTTTGCGCCTGGAACAGGGTTTCGAGGAGATCGGCCATGACTGATTTACTCAACAAGCACAGCTTCGTCGAACTCGGTGCGCGGCAGCGAGCCAAGGCGTTGCTGGACAGCGGCACTTACCGCGAACTGATCGACCCGTTCCAACGCGTGATGTCGCCGTGGCTCAGCCGCCAAGGCGTGGTGCCGCAAGCGGATGACGGCGTGGTGATCGCTAAAGGCAGCATCGCCGGGTTGCCGGTGGTGATTGCTGCCATTGAGGGCAATTTCCAGGGCGGCAGCCTCGGTGAAGTGGGCGGCGCAAAAATCGCCGGTGCCCTCGAACTGGCGGCTGAAGACAACCGCAACGGTGTTCCGACCCGTGCCGTGCTGCTGCTGGAAACCGGCGGCGTGCGCTTGCAGGAAGCCAACCTCGGTTTGGCTGCGATTGCCGATATCCATGCGGCGATTGTCGACCTGCGCCAGTACCAGCCGGTAGTCGGCGTGGTGGCGGGTAGTGTTGGTTGTTTTGGTGGCATGTCCATCGCCGCCGGGTTGTGCAGTTATCTGGTGGTCACCCGCGAAGCACGCCTGGGCTTGAATGGCCCACAAGTGATCGAGCAGGAAGCGGGGCTGGAAGAGTACGACTCCCGCGACCGGCCGTTTATCTGGAGCCTTACCGGCGGCGAGCAACGCTTCAACAGCGGCCTGGCCGACCGTTATGTGGCGGACGATGTGGCGCAGATCCAACAGACCGTCAGCGGCTTGCTGCAACAGGGTTTGCCCGAGCAACAGCGTAGCCGTCAGATCAATTTCTACCTGGCGCGCCTTACCGAGCTGGACGCAACGCCGCAAATAGACCCCGCGACGGTGCGCGACCTGTATCAAGGAGAACGTCCATGAGAGGCTTGCAGTGGTTCAACGCATTGAGCGTCGGCGCAACGCCTGTCGAAGGGTTGCCCGACTCATTGAAGGTTGCAGACGGCGTAGTGGGTGAACAGGCCGTGCGCTTTATTGCCGTGGTCACCGATGCGCAAAATCGTTTCCCGCGTGCGCGCAACGGCGAAGTCGGTTTACTGGAGGGCTGGGGCCTTGCCAAGGCTGTCGACGAAGCCATCGAGAAGGGCGACAAACGCCCCATCATCGCTATCGTCGATGTACCCAGCCAAGCCTACGGCCGTCGCGAAGAAGCCCTCGGCATCCATCAGGCCCTGGCCGCTGCCGCCGACAGCTATGCCCGTGCTCGCTTGGCCGGGCACCCGGTGATTGCGCTGCTGGTGGGCAAAGCCATGTCCGGTGCATTCCTTGCTCACGGTTATCAGGCTAACCGCATGATCGCCCTGCGTGACCCTGGCGTGATGGTGCACGCCATGGGCAAGGCCTCGGCGGCGCGGGTGACCTTGCGCAGTGTTGAAGAACTCGAGGCCCTGGCCGCCAGCGTGCCGCCCATGGCCTATGACATTGACAGCTATGCCAGCCTGGGTTTGCTCTGGGAAACCCTGTCAGTCAGCCAGATTGAACAGCCCACCGCGGACGACGTGACGCGGGTCAGCGATTGCCTGCTGCACGCCATTGAAGATATCCACAGCCCGGATCTGAAAGCGCGCCTCGGTGCGAGCAATCGCGCCGCCTCAAGCCACGTACGCCAACTGCTGCGGGAGCAATGGTGAACGCCCACGACTTGCTCTGGGGCATGACCCCGGCGCATCTGCCCGCTGATGCGCCGGCCTGGGTGCTGGACGTGATCAGCGCCGGTCACCCGGTGGTGGTGCGTCGCGCCACGGTCGAGCCGGGTGACGTGGCTGTGGGTGTGCGCGGGCGCTTGCGTGAGCAGCGCTTTGCGGCGCTGATGCCCCTTGTGGCAGTGCAACGACGCGTGACGCCGCAAGATTTGCGCAGTGTGGTCTCGTCGCGGGATCTACCGGCATTGCGTGCGCTTGATCAACTGCGCCCAGTGCTGGCGCAGCAGGACTGGGGCGTCACCGGCAGTGCAGGGTTCGAGCTGGCCAGCGGCATTGAAGCACTGCATGCCCAAAGCGATCTGGATTTGATGCTGTGCACACCCGAGCCATTTGAGCGCAACGCCGCACGCAATCTGTTGGCGTTGTTGGACTCGGCCGAATGCGCTGTCGACCTGCAACTGCAAACCCCGTTTGGCGCTGTCGCCTTGCGTGAATGGGCTGGCGAATCACGCCGGGTGCTGCTTAAAACCACCCACGGCGCGCACCTTGTACTCGACCCCTGGCAGGCCGTGGCATGAGCAGCCTTCTGGTATTTCCAGGGCAGGGCGCCCAGCGCACGGGCATGCTGCAAGGGTTGCCTGCCCACGTCCTGGAAGAAGCCAGTGATGCACTGGGCGAAGACGCAAGCCTGCTCGATTCGGCCCAAGCCCTGGCCAGCACGCGTGCCGTGCAACTCTGCCTGTTGATCACCGGTGTGGCCCACGCCCGCCAATTGCAACGCACGCCTGATTACGTGGCGGGCCTGTCCATCGGCGCCTACCCGGCCGCCGTCATCGCTGGTGCGCTGGAGTTTGCTGACGCGGTTAAGCTGGTGAGCCTGCGCGGCGAACTGATGCAAAACGCTTATCCACAAGGCTTTGGCATGACCGCGATCATCGGACCGCAGTTATCCACAGTCGAAACGCTGCTGGCTGAAATCCACAGCCCACAAACCCCGGTGTACCTGGCCAACATCAACGCCGACAACCAGACCGTCATCGCCGGCAGTGACGAAGCCATGCAGCGTGTCGCGCAACGCATCAAAGGCAACGGCGTGGCCAAGCGCCTGGCCGTGAGCGTGCCATCCCATTGCGTGCTGCTGAACGAACCCGCCGAGGCATTGGCGCAGGCGTTTGTAACGCTCAAGGCGCCGCGCATTACCTACCTGAGCAGCACCCGCGCGCGGCCGATCCACAACCCCGAGCAACTGCGCGACGACCTGGCTTTCAACATGTGCCGCATCGTCGACTGGCGCGGCACCGTGCAAAGCGCCTACGAGCGTGGTGTGCGCCTGCAAATCGAATTGCCGCCTGGCGCGGTACTCACTGGCCTGTCTCGCCGTGTCTTCGAGCAAGGCAGCGTAATCGCCTATGAAGGCGCACGCCTGGACACCTTGCAGGCCCTGCTGCAAGAGGAGGAGCGCCGCCACCGATAAAGCACCACCCAAGGCTTTCGAAGCACAAAAACAACAATTTCGATGAAGCACTTCGAGGACTACAACGATGATTATTTACGGTGTGGCATTGCTGGCGATCTGCATGCTGGCGGGCGTGATCCTGGGCGACATGCTTGGCGTGTTGCTCGGGGTTAAATCCAATGTGGGCGGGGTAGGCATCGCGATGATCCTGCTGATCTGCGCACGCTTATGGATGCAAAAACGCGGCGGCATGACCAAGGATTGCGAGATGGGCGTAGGCTTCTGGGGCGCGATGTACATTCCGGTGGTGGTGGCGATGGCGGCGCAACAAAACGTGGTCACCGCCCTGCACGGCGGCCCGGTCGCAGTACTGGCCGCGATTGGCTCCGTGGTGGTGTGCGGGTGCACCATCGCGCTGATCAGTCGCACGCACAAGGGTGAACCATTGCCCGCCGAAGAGCCGCTGATTGTGCCTGCGGGAGGTCGCTGATATGTGGCCTCTTATTCAGAAAGGTTTGGAAAATAACAGCCTGGTCACCGCCTTTGCCTTCGTGGGCGTGGTGATGTGGATTTCTGTGGTGCTGTCCAAGCGCCTGACGTTCGGGCGCATTCATGGCTCGGCAATCGCCATCGTTATCGGCTTGGTGCTGGCTTGGGTCGGCGGCACCCTGACCGGCGGGCAAAAAGGCTTGGCCGATATGGCGCTGTTCTCCGGTATCGGCTTGATGGGCGGCGCGATGCTGCGTGACTTCGCCATTGTCGCCACCGCGTTTGAAGTGCAAGCCACGGAAGCCCGTAAGGCCGGATTGATCGGCGTGATTGCGCTGCTGCTCGGCACCGTATTGCCATTTATTGTCGGCGCGAGCATGGCGTGGGCGTTTGGTTATCGCGATGCAATCAGCATGACCACCATTGGTGCGGGCGCCGTGACTTACATCGTCGGCCCGGTAACGGGTGCGGCGATCGGCGCGACCTCGGATGTGATGGCGTTGTCGATTGCCACCGGGCTGATCAAGGCAATTCTGGTGATGGTCGGCACGCCCGTGGCGGCGCGCTGGATGGGCCTGGATAACCCGCGTTCGGCGATGGTGTTTGGTGGGTTGGCCGGCACCGTGAGTGGGGTGACGGCGGGGCTGGCGGCGACGGATCGGCGGTTGGTGCCGTATGGCGCGTTGACGGCCACGTTTCATACCGGGCTTGGGTGTTTGCTGGGGCCTTCGCTGTTGTACTTCATTGTGCGTGGGATCGTCGGTTAATTATTGCCGGCTGTAAGGGCCTCATCGCAGGCAAGCCAGCTCCCACATTTTGATGTGTGAATACATCCAGTGTGGGAGCTGGCTTGTCGGGACGCCGCATCGCTGCGATGGCGGTCTCAAGCCTGCCGGTTGGCATACATCCGACACTCCGCCAGCAACGCCAGCAAGTTCGGATCACGCTCCTTGGCCTTCAAAAACACCACGCCAATATGCTGCTGCAACCGATACCGCGGTTGCAGCGGTATGAGCTTCACGCGGTTCTCATACACCGCCGCAATCCTTCCCGGCAGCAACGCATAACCCACGCCTGAACTGACCATGCTCAGCAGCGTGAAAATGTCGTTCACCTGCATCGCCACCTTCGGCTCAAACCCCGCCTGCTTGAACACCCGATTGCCGTCCTGATGGGTGGCGAAGCCTTGGGTGAGGGTAATGAAAGTAGCGTCGCGCACATCCGCCAGGTCGATTTGCTGCTCACGGTCGAAGGGTGAATCGGCTGGAGTGGCGAGGAAGATGTCGTCGGAAAACAGCGCGATCTGTTCGCAGTCGGGGTCGTTGGCGTGGTCGTCGAGGGAGATGAGGATCGCGTCGACTTCCATGTTCTTGAGCTTGTAGAGCAAGTCAAAGTTGGAACCCAGGATCAGGTCGATATTGAGTTCGCTGCGCCTGATTTTAAGGCCCATGATCAATTGCGGCACGGTTTTGACCGTCAGCGAATACAGCGAGCCCAGCTTGAAGCGCTCGGCGGAAAACCCGGCGGCTTCGCGGGTCAGGCGCACGCTGTCGACCACATCGGCGACCAGTTTCTGCGCGCGTTCTTCGAGCACGTAGGCACTTTCCAGCGGCGTGAGGTTGCGCCCTTCATGCTTGAACAGCGGGCAGCGCAGCGCGTTTTCCAGGGAGTGGATGGCGCGGTGCACGCTGACGTTGCTGGTTTGCAGCTCGGCAGCGGCGCGGGCCAGGTTGCCGGTGCGCATGAACGCCAGGAAGATTTCCAGTTTCTTGAGGGTGAATTCTTCGTCGATCAGCATGGCCGTGGCTCGGGTTCGAATGCCATCGATTGTGCCCCTAAAACCCGTTCACTCCCAGCGATGCGCTGCACAGGCCCAGCACCAGGCGGGTGTACCGAAGGGAACAGGTACAGCCCGCGCACGGTCACAATCGCACCCGGCAAGCCATGCAGGTGGCGATATTGGGGCCGGGCCATGGAGATTGCCGTATGTGGGAGCTGGCTTGCCTGCGATGAGGTCTGTCAATTATTGAATGATGGGCTGACACACCGCTATCGCAGGCAAGCCAGCTCCCACAGGACTCAGTGAGTGATCCATCGGCACGGGGTCGTTGGGCAAAGGCAGAAATGCGTGTTACCTGCAACAGTGCCGGTAGCGTCAGAATGGTCCTGGCACAACCATGTGGTAACGGTTATTCGAGGTGAGTGACACATGTATCACGGGGAACGATTCAACGCCTGGAGCCACTTGGCCGGGGCGGTTGCCGCTTTTGTCGGCGCAGTGTGGATGTTGGTGGTGGCGAGCCTGGACGGCAGCCCCTGGAAGATCGTCAGTGTGGCGATTTATGGTTTTACCCTGCTGGTGCTGTACAGCGCGTCCACCGTGTACCACAGCGTGCAGGGGCGGCGAAAAGAGATCATGCAGAAGGTTGATCACTTTTCGATCTACCTGCTGATTGCCGGCAGCTACACACCCTTTTGCCTGGTGACGCTGCGCGGGCCGTGGGGTTGGACGCTGTTTGGAATCGTGTGGGGGCTGGCGGTGATCGGCATTTTGCAGGAGATCAAGCCGCGTTCCGAGGCGCGGATTCTTTCGATTGTGATCTATGCGGTGATGGGCTGGATTGTGCTGGTGGCGGTCAAGCCACTGATTGCCGCGCTGGGCACGGCGGGGTTTATCTGGCTGGCGTCGGGCGGGGTGTTGTACACCGTCGGCATCATCTTTTTTGCCCTGGAGGATCGCCTGCGGCATTCCCATGGGATCTGGCATTTGTTTGTGATCGGCGGCAGTTTGCTGCACTTTGTGGCGATCATGCATTACGTGCTGTGACCTGTGGACGCTGGCTTTTTTTGGGAGCTGGCTTGTGTGGGAGCTGGCTTGCCTGCGATAGCGTCGGCACATTCAATACCGCTATCGCAGGCAAGCCAGCTCCCACATTACAAGCGTTCCAGCAGCTCTCGCGCTCGGTTGCCGAAAATGTCCAACAGGTTCGCCAACATATGTGGCGGTGGCTCATCAGCGCGGGTCAGGGCGTACAGGGTGATCGGCAACGGCGGCGTGAGCGGGCGAATGCAGGTGGTCGCCGTTGACGCGCCGAGGGCGGTAAACGGGTCGATCACCGTCAACCCGGCACCTGACTCCACCATCGCCCGGGCCAGGGAATAGGTCTGTACGGCAATGCTCACCCGTGGCGGTGGGTCGACGTTTTCCAGGTAGCTGTCGAGCTTGGCGGCCAACGGGTCGGCACTCGACAGGCCAATCAACGGCGCACCCGCCAGGTCCGCCAATGGCAGGGGCTTGCTCAGCTCGGCATCCGACCAATAACCCTTTGACGCCAGCGCCACCAACACGCCATTGGCCAGCACTTGCGTGGTCAGCCCCGGATGGCCGGAGAAGTTCAGCGTCAGCGCCAGGTCAATCTCACGCATCAGCAGCTTCTGCACCAGCTCGCGGCTGTGGTCGCTGGACAGCTCACAGGCAATGTCCGGGTAGTCGCGCTTCCATTCCAGAATCGCCGGCGGCAGCAGCGACAGGGCCAGTGCCGGAATCGCACCAATACGCACACTTTGGCCCGGCTCACGGCGCAGGCTCTTGGCCAGGCGCCGCACGCCTTGCAGGCTTTCGGTGACTTTCTCGACTTCGCTTTCCAGCGCCAGCGCTTCCGGTGTGGGCTGCAGTTTGCCGCGCACCCGTAAAAACAGCGCAAAGCCCAACTGCAACTCGGCGTGCTGCAGCACCTTGGTCACCGCCGGTTGCGAGACGTGCAACAGCTGCGCGGCGGCGCTGACGGAGCCGGTCTGGCGGATGGCCTGGAAGATTTCGATATGACGCAGGCGCATGGCAAGTCCATAACCTTTGTTTATAGATGACCCATCTTTATTCATTGTCGGCGACCTGTCACCTGGCCCTAGGCTTGGTGCCAGTCAATTCAATAGCGGGTGGCAGCAATGGCCAAGCGGGTTTGCATCATCGGTGGTGGCGTTATCGGCTTGGCAAGCGCCTATGCCCTGGTGCGTGCAGGCCATGAGGTGACAGTGATCGACACGCGGGACAGCCTCGGCAGCGAGACCAGTTTCGCCAATGGCGGGCAACTGTCCTACCGCTATGTCGCGCCGTTGGCCGACAAAGGTGTGCCGCTGCAAGCCATCGGCTGGTTGCTGCGCGGTGATTCGCCGCTGAAGCTGCGCCCGCGTCTCGACCCGCAGCAATGGCGCTGGATGGCGGCCTTTATCGGCGCCTGCCGTGGCTCGGTGAACACGCGCAATGCCGCGCACCTGCTGCGCCTGGCGTCCTTGAGCCAGGCCACGCTGGAGCAATGGCGCGAAGGCGATCGCCTGGAGGGCTTCGATTGGCGCCGCAACGGCAAACTGGTGACGTTTCGTAACGCCGCCTCCTTTGAGCATGCGCGCAGCAAGGTCAGCAATAACGTGCAGCAGCAAGTGTTGTCCGTGGCCGATTGTGCGCACTTGGAGCCAGCGTTAATGGGCGCCGACTTTCTCGGTGGCATCTACACGCCGAACGAGGAGGTGGCTGACTGTCACGCCTTCTGCCAACGGCTGGCGGCCCGGCTCGAAGCCTCGGGGCGCTGCAGGTTTTTGCTGGGCCGCAAGGTCACTCGCATACGCCACGCCGACGGCGCGGTGCAGGCCATCGAGTTGGGTGACGAGGTGATGGCGGTGGATCAACTGGTGCTGGCGGCCGGGCATCGCAGCGCGCAATTGGGTTTGCCAGGGTTGTCATTGCCACTGTATCCGCTCAAGGGCTACAGCCTGAACGTGCCGATTGGCGCACATCACCAGGCGCCGAACGTGAGTGTCACCGACTATGACCGCAAGATCGTGTATGCGCGCATCGGCGAGCAACTGCGGGTCGCGGCCATGGTGGATATCGTCGGCTTTGATGCAGGCCTTGAGCCCAAGCGTCTGGCGCTGATGAAACGCCAGGCCATGGAGACATTCCCAACGGCCGGCGATTACACCCACGCAGTCGAATGGGCCGGCATGCGCCCGGCAACGCCCAGCGGCGTGCCGCTGATCGGCGCCAGCGCCTATCGAAACCTGTGGTTGAACCTGGGCCACGGTGCCCTGGGTTTTACCCTGGCCTGCGGCAGCGGGCAATTGCTGGCCGAACTGATCAGCGAACACGCGCCTTCCATCGATATGCAGGGCCTCACGCCCCGCGCTGCATAATTGGATTCATCACCAGCAACGGAGAATAACAATGAAAAAAATCCTGTTGACCGGCTGCACCCTGGGGCTGTTGTTTGGCGCACAGGTTCAGGCCAATGAAGCCCCGCTGGACGGCACCTTGAGCAAAATCGCGAATGCCAAGTCCATCACCTTGGGGTATCGCGATGCCTCGGTGCCGTTTTCCTACGTGAGCGACAACAGTGGTAAGCCCATGGGCTATTCGGTGGAGTTGGCGAACAAGATCGTTGAGCGCATCCAGCAGAAAATCGGGGTGGCCAAGCTGAATGTTAAGTACAACCTGGTGACCTCTCAGACCCGTATTCCGCTGGTGCAAAACGGCACCGTCGACCTGGAATGCGGTTCCACCGGTGTCACCGCCGAGCGGCAGAAGCAGGTGGCGTTTTCCTACGGGTTTATCTATGTGAAGGGCCAACTGCTGACCGCCAAGGACAGTGGCATCCAGGGCTTTAAAGACCTCGCGGGCAAGAACGTGGTGACCACGGCCGGCACCACCAATGAACGCTTTCTCAAGCGCTACAACGCCGACCACAAAGCCAATATGTTTGTGATCAGCGCCAAGGACCATGGCGAAGCGTTCAAAATGCTCGAGACCGGCCGCGCAGTGGCGTTCTACATGGACGATGCGTTGCTCTACGGTGAGCGCGCCAAGGCCCGAGACCCGCACCACTGGGTGGTGGTGGGCAAGGAACAGTCGCGGGAGATTTACAGCTGCATGCTGCGCAAGGACGACCCGCAGTTTCTAGCGGTGGTCAACGAAACGCTCGCCGACCTGTACCGCTCCGGGGAGATCAACGGGATTTACCAGCGTTGGTTTGAACAGCCGATTCCGCCCAAGGGCCTGAACCTGGAGTTTCCGATGACCAGCGAGTTGAAAGCGATTATTGCCAAGCCGGTGAGTGACCCGGTGGAATAGCGAAGTGTTAACCCGATTACTGTGGGAGCTGGCTTGCCTGCGATAGCGGTGTTGAATGTGCCGACGCTATCGCAGCGGTGCGGCGTCCCGACAAGCCAGCTCCCACAGTTTTGATTGGATTTGCAGCGAGGGTTAGAAGTCGCCCCAGAGTTGTTGGGCCACAGCCAGCGCCACGACCGGCGCGGTTTCGGTGCGCAGCACCCGCGGGCCGAGGCGGGCGGCGTGGAAGCCGGCAGCTTGGGCGGTTGCGACTTCTGCGTCGGTCAACCCACCTTCGGGCCCTATCAGGAACGCCAGGCTCGATGGCTTGGCGTGGCTGACCATCGGCTCGGCCACCGGGTGCAGCACCAGCTTCAAATCCGCCTCGGCTTGCTTCAACCAGTCGGCCAGTAACAGCGGCGGGTGAATCACCGGCACTGTCGAACGCCCGCATTGCTCGCAGGCGCTGATCGCCACTTGGCGCCAGTGCAGCAGGCGTTTGTCGGCGCGTTCGTCCTTCAGGCGTACTTCGCAGCGGTCGCTGAAGATCGGCGTGATTTCATTCACACCCAGTTCGGTGGCTTTCTGGATCGCCCAATCCATGCGCTCGCCCCGGGACAGGCCTTGGCCGAGGTGGATGTGCAGCGGTGATTCGGTCTGGCCCGCAAAGCGTTCCGTGAGTTGCACGGTAACGCGTTTTTTCCCGACTTCCAGCAAGGTGCCGAGGAATTCCTGGCCGGAGCCGTCGAACAGTTGTACGGCGTCGCCTTCACCCATGCGCAATACGCGGCTGATGTAATGCGCCTGGGCTTCGGGCAATTCATGGTCGCCGATGCTGAGCGGGGTGTCGGTGAAAAAGCGGGACAGTCTCATTTCTGTTCTCTGGAAGTGGTGTGCAGAGCGGACGCGGAGCGTGGGAACGATCATACAAAACCTGTGGGAGCCGGGCTTGCCCGCGATAGCGGTAGACCCGACACCCGATCAGTTGAGTGAACTCAATTAACCCGGATCCCGAAAGCCTGGGTGAAAATCTTGTGGCACCGCAACACTGACAGTGCTGTTGGTGGCGATATCAATCCCTTCGCTGGCGACTTCAGCCAGGAAGTCGATCTGTTCCGGCGTTATCACATACGGCGGCAGGAAATACACCACGCTGCCCAGCGGCCGCAGCAGCGCACCGCGTTCCAGGGCGTGCTCGAACACCTTCAAACCACGGCGTTCCTGCCACGGGTAGGCGGTTTTGGTGGCTTTGTCCTGAACCATCTCGATGGCCAGCACCATGCCGGTCTGGCGCACTTCCGACACGTGCGGGTGGTCCACCAGGTGCGCGGTGGCGGTGGCCATGCGCTGGGCCAGGGCCTTGTTGTTTTCGATGACGTTGTCTTCTTCGAAAATATCCAAAGTCGCCAAGGCCGCCGCGCACGCCAGCGGGTTGCCGGTGTAGCTGTGGGAATGCAGGAAGGCGCGCAACGTCGGGTAGTCGTCGTAGAAGGCGTCGTACACATCGTCGGTGGTGACGACCGCCGCCAATGGCAGGTAACCGCCGGTGAGGGCTTTGGACAAGCACAAAAAGTCCGGGCGGATGCCGGCTTGCTCGCAAGCGAACATGCTGCCGGTGCGGCCGAAGCCGACGGCGATTTCGTCGTGAATCAGGTGCACGCCATATTTGTCGCAGGCTTCACGCAGCAGCTTGAGGTACACCGGGTGGTACATGCGCATGCCGCCGGCGCCCTGGATCAGCGGCTCGACGATCACGGCGGCGACGCTGTCGTGGTTTTCGGCCAGGGTCTGTTCCATGGCCAGGAACATGTTGCGTGAGTGCTCTTCCCAGCTCATGCCCTCGGGGCGCAGGTAGCAATCCGGGCTCGGCACCTTGATGGTGTCGAGCAGCAAGGCTTTATAGGTCTCGGTAAACAACGGCACATCGCCCACTGACATCGCGGCGATGGTTTCGCCGTGGTAGCTGTTGGTCAGGGTGACGAAGCGCTTCTTGTTCGGCAGGCCACGGTTGAGCCAGTAGTGAAAGCTCATCTTCAGCGCGACTTCGATGCACGACGAGCCGTTGTCGGCATAGAAGCAGCGGGTCAAACCTTCGGGCGTCATCGCCACCAGGCGTTCGGACAACTCGATCACCGGCTGGTGGCTGAAACCGGCGAGGATCACGTGTTCCAGCTGATCCACCTGGTCCTTGATGCGCTGGTTGATGCGCGGGTTGGCGTGGCCGAACACATTGACCCACCAGGAACTGACGGCATCGAGGTAGCGCTTGCCTTCGAAGTCTTCCAGCCATACGCCTTCGCCACGTTTGATCGGGATCAGCGGCAGTTGCTGGTGGTCTTTCATCTGGGTGCAGGGATGCCACAGCACCGCGAGGTCGCGTTGCATCCACTGGTTATTCAAGCCCATCGGTTATCTCCTCGAAGCGGCCCTGCGCCCGGCGCAGGCGAAACAATCGCGCAAGCCTATGCAATGCCAGGCGGCGTCACAACCCATTACGGATGAATTGGCAGTAAAGGCAGGACGATCTGTCACGTTTATCAGGAATAGTCCTTAATCCATTGTTAACGTACTGTGCATACTCTCTTGATCGTATTTCTCGATATTTCAAAGCGAAATTTTCCGCTTTAATTCGATAGGTAAATCGCTAGTCTTGGGCACAGTTCTTACGGGATTTGGGACATGCAGCTACGTAATTCATCAGCCCGTTATGGCTGGGTCAGCATTGTTTTGCACTGGGGCGTAGCCCTGGTGGTGTTCGGTTTGTTCGCGCTGGGCCTGTGGATGGTCGGCCTCGACTACTACAGCGCCTGGCGCAAAGACGCGCCCGACCTGCACAAGAGCATTGGCATCACGCTGTTCGCCATCATGCTGGTGCGTATCGTCTGGCGCATTGTCAGCCCGCCACCGCCACCTTTGGCCAGCTACAGCCGCTTGACGCGTATTGGCGCTGCGTTTGGCCACGCGTTCCTGTATCTCGGGCTGTTTGCCGTGATGATCGCCGGTTACCTGATTTCCACCGCAGACGGTGTCGGTATCCCGGTGTTTGGCCTGTTTGAGATTCCTGCCGTGGTTTCCGGGCTACCGGACCAGGCAGACAACGCCGGCTTGGTGCATTTGTACCTGGCCTGGGTGTTGGTGGTCTTCGCCGGTTTGCATGGCGTGGCCGCGTTTAAACACCACTTTATCGATCGTGATGCGACCCTGACACGAATGCTGGGACGCAAAGCCTGATGTTCAACCTCGACTCACAAGGAATAGAAAGCATGTTGAAAAAGACTCTCGCCGCTCTGGCAATCGGTTCCGCACTGCTGTCCGCAGGTTCGGCGATGGCCGCTGATTATGTTGTCGACAAGGAAGGCCAGCACGCCTTCGTTGACTTCAAGATCAGCCACTTGGGCTATAGCTTCATCACCGGTACATTCAAGGATCTGGACGGTAAGTTCAGCTTTGACGCCGCCAAGCCTGAAGACAGCAAAATCGAGTTCAACGTCCGTACCGCCAGCGTGTTCACTAACCACGCCGAACGTGACAAGCACATTGCCAGCAAAGACTTCCTGGACGTTGGCAAGTTTGCCGATGCCAAGTTCGTCTCCACCAGTGTCAAAACCACCGGTAAAAATGCTGCAGGCCAAGTTACTGCCGACGTGACTGGCGACCTGACCTTTCATGGCGTGACCAAGCCGATCGTGGTCAAAGCCACTTTCCTGGGCGAAGGCAAGGATCCATGGGGCGGCTACCGTGCCGGCTTTGAAGGCACTACCAGCTTCAACCGTCAGGACTTCGGCAAGCAGATGGACCTGGGCCCAGCGTCCAACACTGTTGAGCTGTACGTGACTTTTGAAGGTGTGAAAGCGAAGTAATTATTTCGCTGCTTCAAACGCCAAGCGCCGACCTCAGGGTCGGCGTTTTGCTGTGCAGTGTTTAAAGGCTTTCTTGATACGTCTTCACTTGGCCCTTGAGCCAGTTATGCAACAAGGTCAGTTGCGCCGAAGGCTTGCTGCCGGCGGGCCAGACTATGTAGTAGCGTGAAGTGTGCGCCGGCTCAATGTCGGTGAGCCGGACCAGTTCACCGCGTTGAATCAGCGCATGGGCAATGGAGCGGCGGGTCAATGCGACGCCGTGCCCGAGCCGCACGGCTTCGAGCATCAACGTGGAATCGGTGAACTCCAGCGGCGCTTGCGGACGTTGCCCCTCGATACCTGCGGCGCCCAGCCAGATCGGCCAGCTCTCACTGGCGTGCAGCAATGGCTGCTCAAGGACGGCTTGCGCCGTGTCCGGCAGCACGCCGTGGTTGAAGTCGCGCGCGGCGACCACCAGCAATGAGTCACCCATCAGCGTTTCGCAATGCACATCCGGCCACTGGCCATGACCGAAGCGAATCGCGCAATCAAGCGGGCCTTGCTCGAAGCTGGCGAACTCCATGCTCGACTCCAGCCGCAAGTGCAGCTCGGGGTGAGCCGCCCTGAAATCATGCAGGCGCGGCAACAACCAATGCATGGCGTAGGAAGGCAGCACCGAAGCGGTCAGCTGTGGGTGCCTGGTTTTTGCCATCAGTTTTTCGGTGATCCCGGCGATTTCGCCCAGCCCCTGCCTGATCTGGTAGGCATACACGCGGCCTTCATCCGTCAGCATCAGCGTGCGCTTGTTGCGCATGACCAAAGCGAGGCCCAGGTACTCTTCAAGGGCGCGAATCTGATGGCTGACGGCACTGTGGGTCACGTGCAGTTCGAGGGCGGCCAGGTTCACTTTGCCCAGTCGGGCCAAGGCCTCGAAAGCACGCAGCGCGGCAAGGGGAGGCAGTTTCAAAGTGTGAATTCCTTTCACAGAAAAGCCTAATAATAGCCGCTATACGTGAAATGAGTGGGCTATCAATAATGGCGGCAAGTTATTTATTCAAATAACACCGTGTTGAAACTGTCGGGAGTTGTGCGCCATGATTGATGAGATTCAAGCGTTTCTGAACGATTACTTTAGTGTGTTGCAAACTCAGGATTTGAATACGTTCGATCAAGTCTTTCATCGTGGCTGCGTGTTATACAGCGCACAGAACTCGACCGTGGTCGTGCGGCCGTTCGAGGAATACCGGACCATGGTTCAAGGCCGAAAGTCGCCGCAGGAAGGCGGTTTTCCGCAGCTTGATGAGGTATTGATGATTGACGTGATGTCGCCGGAAATGGCCATCGTCAAAGTGCGCTTGCGCTTGTTCAATAACGTGATGGTTGATTATTTGAACCTGATGAAAGTTGACGGTCGCTGGATGATCTTTGCCAAGCTTTTTCATAAGGCCGGTGAAGTGGCTGATCAATAAGCTAACGCCTGGATGCAAAAACGCCCCGATTAATCGGGGCGTTTTTGTTAGCGTCGAAAACTCAGCGGTTGCGGGTCAGCAGCGCTGGTTTTTCACCACGAGGGCGGCCTGGCAGTTGATCCAGCTGCTCAGGTGTCGGGAAGCGATCCGCTTTCGACTCCTTGTGGATAATCTTCGGCGCCGGACCACCGCGCGGGTTCTGCACGGCGGGTTCCGACAAGCGTGGCTGGTCGTCACGAGCCGGACGGCGGTTGTTGCTGCGCGAGTCTTCACGACGGGCCTGGCCGTCACGGGGGGCGCCATTACGCGGGCCGTTGCGCTTGGCAGGTGGCGTACCGGTGGTACCGCCGCTGCTGTTGCGCGGGCCATTTTGACGACCGCCCTGTGGCTGGCCGCCACGTGGAGCACCCGTGCCTGCGCCCGCACCTTGTGCCGGGGCACCAGGACGGCGGCCACGGCCCTGGGCCGGCTTGGCCTGAGGCACGTAGTCAACGCGGTTACCGAAGTTATCCACATCGTCGTCGAGGAACTCGTCCGGGGCGCGGTCGGCAGCGGCACGTGGCGGCTGGCTCGGCTGGCGCTGTTCGCGGGCCGGGGTGCCTTCACGGGGCTTCTGCTCACGGGCTGGGCGTTCGCCACGGCCGTTGGTAGGCGCTTTTTCCTTGCCGCCTTTATCTTTGCCCTTGTCGCGACGGCCACCGCCACCACCGCCGCCGTTCGGGCCATCGCCCTTCGGACCGCGTGGGTTGCGTGGGTTACGCACGTCCGGACGCTCGCGCGCTTCAGGCTTTTCGGCCTCCACGGCGCTGGAGTCGAAGCCCATCAGGTCGCCGTCGGCGATTTTCTGCTTGGTCATGCGCTCGATGCTTTTCAGCAGTTTTTCTTCGTCCGGAGCGACCAGGGAAATGGCCTCGCCCGAACGACCGGCACGGCCGGTACGGCCGATACGGTGCACGTAATCTTCATCGACGTTCGGCAGCTCGAAGTTGACCACGTGTGGCAATTGGTCGATATCCAGGCCGCGCGCGGCGATATCGGTGGCGACCAGGATGCGCACAGTGCCGGCCTTGAAATCGGCCAGGGCTTTGGTGCGCGCGTTCTGGCTCTTGTTACCGTGGATGGCGACGGCGGTGAGGCCGTGCTTGTCCAGGTACTCGGCCAGGCGGTTGGCGCCGTGCTTGGTGCGGGTAAACACCAGCACCTGCTCCCACGCGCCGTGGGTGATCAGGTGCGCCAGCAGCGAACGCTTGTGGCTGGCTGCCAGGCGGAATACGCGTTGCTCGATACGCTCGACCGTGGTGTTCGGCGGCGTGACTTCGATGCGTTCCGGGTTGTGCAGCAGCTTGCCGGCCAGGGCGGTGATGTCTTGGGAGAACGTTGCCGAGAACAGCAGGTTCTGACGTTTGGCCGGCAGGCGGGCGAGGACCTTTTTCACGTCATGGACAAAGCCCATGTCGAGCATGCGGTCGGCTTCGTCCAGCACGAGGATTTCCACGTGGGACAAATCGACGCTGCCTTGGCCGCACAGGTCGAGCAAACGACCCGGGCAGGCTACCAGCACGTCAACACCACGAGACATGGCCTGAACCTGTGGGTTCATGCCGACGCCGCCGAAGATGCAGGCGCTGACGAACTTCAAGTCGCGGGCGTACAGCTTGAAGCTGTCGTGCACTTGGGCGGCGAGTTCGCGGGTTGGGGTCAGGACCAGTACGCGCGGTTGGCGCGGGCCGTGACGCTGGGATTTGTCCGGGTGACCGTTGGGGAACAACCGCTCCAGAATCGGGAGGGCGAAACCACCGGTTTTACCAGTACCTGTCTGCGCCGCAACCATCAGGTCGCGACCTTGCAACACGGCGGGAATGGCCCGCTGTTGCACCGGAGTAGGCTCGGTATAGCCCGCTGCCTCGATGGCGCGGACTAAAGCCTCGGAGAGACCGAGGGAAGCAAAGGACATGAGTAATCCTGTTTTAGTTAGGGCTTGGCCCAAAGGGATAATCTTGCCGGGCGTGAATGGCGCTTAGGGGAGCGCAACCCCGTCCGGTCCTGCTGCGTCTGGCGGGCACTCCACCGGCTCGCGCGGGCTGAAAGCTGCGCAGTAGCTGGGTTAGGTGCCTTTTTCAAGACCTCAGCGGCCGGGCGTGAGCCTGGCGGAAAGGCCGGAGTATAACAGAGCAATCACGGCGCGCCGCTTTCCTGCTGCTCAACGGTGTGTTCAGGGGCGGTATTGGCTTGGATTCGGCCATATTTGGCGCTTAAGGCTGCGTAGGCAGGCTCTTGCTTGAAGCGCTTGAGCTCGGCGGCGAAGCGTTGCACCAGCAGGTCCATGCCGGCGCCACGGCGCACGGCTAAAAATTGCGGCTGGCGGCTGACCACCAGCGGCGCCTGGCTGACCTTGCCTTCCAGGCCCATGGCCTTGATCACATGCTGGCCGACTCGACGGTCCGTAATCACCAGGTCAATGCGGCCCAGCGACAGTTTGCCGAAGTTGGCCTCATGGCTGGGCGCCGGCTCGCGGTCGAACAGGCTGGATTCGCTGAAGGCCTCGCCATACAGATAGCCCGGCGACGTGCCGACCGTCAGCCCGCGCAGGTCATCCAGGGTCTGGGCCGGATGAGGGCGGTCGTTGGCATAGAACAGCACGAACTCGACAGCCGACAACGGTTCGCTGGGGTAAAGCAGCAAAGCATCGCGCTCATGGCTGTGGAAAATATCCAGTGCGCCATCGGCGTGGCCCTGGTCCAGCATGGCCAGGCAACGTTTCCAGGGCAGGAATTGCCACTCCACCTCCACCCCCAGGCGTTGGAACACGATCATCGTGGTTTCGTAATCCAGGCCGCGCATGCTGCCGTTGTCGTCGTACACATAAGGTGCCCAAGGCTCGGTGACAACGCGCAATTTCTCGCCGTAAGCGGTGAAGCTCAGGCAAGCAAAAAGCACAGCGGTCAACAGCTTGAGAATGACGGGCATCCCCTGAGGTTACGATGCTCCTGCGCTAAAGAGAAGCTCTGGCACACGCATTCGCGGGCAAGTTGATGTGGCGCATTAAAAGCAAAAGGCCCTCGTATAAACGAGGGCCTTGGCATTACCAAACAAGCCTTAGCGTGGCAGCTTGAGGTTGTTCCAGATAGCCAGGCTGGGTTCAGTCTGGTTCAGGGTGTAGAAGTGCAACCCTGGTGCGCCACCTTGCAGCAATTGTTCACACATCTGCGTGATCACCTGCTCGCCGAACGCCTGGATGCTCTTGACGTCATCGCCATAAGCTTCCAGTTGCTTGCGCACCCAGCGTGGGATTTCAGCACCGCAGGCGTCGGAGAAACGCGCCAGCTTGCTGTAGTTGGTGATCGGCATGATGCCCGGCACGATAGGGATATTCACACCCATGGCCCGTATACGCTCGACAAAGTAGAAGTAGCTGTCGGCGTTGAAGAAGTACTGGGTGATCGCACTGTCGGCACCGGCATTGGCCTTGCGTACGAAGTTCTGCAAATCGTCTTCGAAATTACGCGCCTGTGGGTGCATCTCCGGGTAAGCCGCCACTTCGATATGGAAGTGATCGCCGCTTTCTTCACGGATGAAGCTCACCAGGTCATTGGCGTAGCGCAGCTCGCCGCTGGCCATGCCCATGCCGGACGGCAGGTCGCCACGCAGGGCGACGATGCGCTTGATGCCGGCTTGTTTGTATTGGGTCAGCAGGCTGCGCAGGTCGGCCTTGCTGTCGCCCACGCACGATAAGTGCGGAGCGGCGGGAACTTTGATTTCGCTTTCGAGCTGCAGCACGGTGTTGATCGTGCGGTCACGGGTCGAGCCGCCGGCGCCGTAGGTGCAGGAGAAGAAGTCGGGGTTGTAGCTGGCCAACTGCTTGGCAGTCGCCATCAGTTTTTCATGCCCAGCATCGGTCTTGGTCGGGAAAAACTCGAAGCTGTAGCGACGGACTTGGGACATTGGAAGTCTCCAGCTGCAAGTTGCAAGCTTCAAGCTGCAAGAGGGCGGTTCGCCAGTTCTTTTAGCTTGAAGCTTGCAGCCCATAGCTGCTTAAAGAGCAAGGAAGTAGCAAGCCCTCAGCACAAACGCCTTTACTTGCCGCTCGTAGCTGAAAGCTTGCCGCTGCTGTTAGTAACGGTAAGCGTGCGGCTTGAACGGACCTTCGACGGTCACGCCGATGTAGTCGGCCTGGGTCTTGGTCAGTTGAGTCACTACGCCGCCGAAGCCACGCACCATTTCCAGGGCCACTTCTTCGTCGAGTTTCTTCGGCAACACTTCCACGGTCAGACGCTCGGCTTTCTGGGCCGGCGACAGGTCGGCGTACTTCTGGCCGAACAGGAAGATCTGCGCCAGTACCTGGTTGGCGAACGAGCCATCCATGATGCGGCTTGGGTGGCCGGTGGCGTTGCCCAGGTTAACCAGGCGGCCTTCAGCCAGCAGGATCAGGTAGTCGTCATTCTGCGGGTCGAAATCGCCAGCGCCGGTACGGTGAACCTTGTGTACCTGCGGCTTCACTTCTTCCCATGCCCAGTTCTTGCGCATGAAAGCGGTGTCGATTTCGTTGTCGAAGTGGCCGATGTTGCAGACTACAGCGCGCTTCTTCAGGGCTTTGAGCATGTTTGCGTCGCAAACATTCACGTTACCGGTGGTGGTCACGATCAGGTCGATCTTGCCCAGCAGGGCTTTGTCGATGCTCGCTTCGGTGCCGTCGTTCTGGCCGTTGATGAACGGCGAAACCACTTCGAAACCGTCCATGCACGCTTGCATGGCGCAGATCGGGTCAACTTCGGAGACTTTAACGATCATGCCTTCCTGACGCAGAGACTGGGACGAACCCTTGCCCACGTCGCCGTAGCCGATTACCAGGGCTTGCTTGCCCGACAGCAGGTGGTCGGTGCCGCGCTTGATGGCATCGTTGAGGCTGTGACGGCAGCCGTACTTGTTGTCGTTCTTGCTCTTGGTCACCGAGTCGTTGACGTTGATGGCCGGGATTTTCAGCTCGCCCTTGGCCAGCATGTCCAGCAGGCGGTGTACGCCAGTGGTGGTTTCTTCGGTCACACCGTGAACGCGGTCCAGAATCTGCGGGTATTTCTTGTGCAGCAGCTCGGTCAGGTCACCGCCGTCGTCGAGGATCATGTTGGCATCCCATGGCGCGCCATCTTTGAGGATGGTTTGCTCCAGGCACCACTCGTACTCTTCTTCGGTCTCGCCTTTCCAGGCGTAAACCGCGATACCGGCAGCGGCGATAGCAGCAGCGGCCTGGTCCTGAGTCGAGAAAATGTTGCAGGACGACCAACGTACTTCGGCGCCCAGTGCAACCAGGGTTTCGATCAGCACGGCAGTCTGAATGGTCATGTGGATGCAGCCGAGGATCTTCGCGCCTTTGAGCGGCTGCTCAGCGGCGTACTTGCGGCGCAGGCCCATCAGGGCTGGCATTTCGGATTCGGCGATAAAGGTTTCGCGACGGCCCCAGGCAGCGAGGGACATGTCGGCGACTTTGTAGTCGGTAAAACCTGCAGGCGTGATTACAGCGCTCATGAAGAGCCTCCATTCGTAGTGTGCGAATGGGCGCCGTTGTGCGTTTAGTATCCAGCTGGCTAACCAGGCCGAACAACGCCCCATCCGAGCCTGACAGGTTGAACCTGCTGCAGCGCCCCTCGGACAGGTGGCGGGAGAACGGTATCAATCGAAGATGACCGTTTTGAAGCGGTGGCGATTATAGCCGTGTGCGCGGCACTTCCCAAGCCTTTCTGTCGGCCACATGCAGATCGTGCATGGGCATGATAGGCAATGGTGCATAGAGCTTGGGCGCGGGCTCTGCCATGATGTTGCCCATCATTCGGCAAGACGCTTTGGAGTGACCATGAACTTCCACACCCGCAAATGGGTAAAACCCGAAGACCTCAACCCCAACGGCACCCTGTTCGGCGGCAGCCTGCTGCGCTGGATCGACGAAGAAGCGGCGATCTACGCGATTGTTCAACTGGGCAACCAACGCGTGGTGACCAAGTACATCTCCGAAATCAACTTCGTCAGTGCCTCGCGCCAGGGTGACATCATCGAACTGGGCATCACCGCCACCGAGTTCGGCCGCACCTCGATCACCCTGACCTGTGAAGTGCGCAACAAGATCACCCGCAAAAGTATCCTCACCGTAGAGAAAATGGTGTTCGTCAACCTGGGCGAAGATGGTTTGCCGGCACCGCACGGGCGTACAGAAATCAGGTACGTCAAAGACCAGTTCAAAGACGAAACCGAGTAACTGCGAACCCAGCGGCGGCGGGCATTGAACGCTGGCGGCTGGCGACAGGTCGTACCTGAACAACACCCACCTGTTCAGGTACACCCATGGCGACTCAAGCAGACGGCAAAACCCCCAACCTGTCGCAGGAAGAGCAACAGGACGTCGACAACAACCAGCCGCCCCGCGCGGCGGTGCTGCACGAAATCATCCGCACCCAGGGCGATCAGGAACTGGAACGCAATGTGGCTGCGTTGTGGTGGTCGGCGTTGGCGGCCGGCCTGACCATGGGCCTGTCGCTGATGGGCATGGGGTTGCTCAACTCGCGCCTGCCGGATGGCGAAGCTTTCAAGGTGATCGCCAGCTTTGGCTATTGCGCGGGCTTTCTCGCGGTCATCCTCGCGCGCCAGCAACTGTTCACCGAAAACACCCTGACCGCCGTGCTGCCGGTGATGAGCAAGCCGACGCTGGCCAATGCCGGCCGCCTGTTGCGGTTGTGGACGGTGGTGCTGGTGGGCAACCTGTGCGGCACCTTGCTGGTGGCCTACGTGATGCTGCACCTGCCGATCTTCGACACCAAGACCGACATGGCCTTTCTCGAAATCGGCCGCAAGGTCATGGAAAACGACCCCGGCCAAATGTTCGCCAAGGGCATTATTTCCGGCTGGATGATCGCCACCATGGTGTGGATGATCCCGTCCATGGAAAGCGCGAAGATGTTCATCATCATCCTGATCACTTACCTGATGGCGCTGGGGGACTTCACCCACATCGTCGTCGGTTCGGCGGAAGTGTCGTACCTGGTGTTTGCCGGCGAACTGCCGTGGAAGGACTTCTGGCTGGTGTTCGCCGGGCCGACACTGGCGGGCAATATCATCGGCGGCAGTTTTATCTTTGCGTTGATCAGCCATGCGCAGATTCGCAGTGAGAGCAGCTTGCCGGGCAAGCCCGCAGACCCGCGCCATCCAAAGCGGGTGAACAAGGACGAGTAAGCTGATTCGTCATAAATGAATGGCAAAGTCGCTGCGCGGTTTTCCATTCATGAAAGAAGGATCTTTATGCGGACTTTCCCTTTTTTGCGGGGGCGCAGTTGGTGCACGCTGGTATTGGCGGTGGGCGTTTTCGGCGTGGCACAGGCCAAGGATGATGCTGCGGATCGCTCCGTGACCATCGAAAAGCAAACTCAGCGCTACGTGATCAATACCGACGGCAGCTATGTGGTGGATGCCGATAAGGTCGTGCTGATCAACGAAGAGCGGGCCATCAGGTCCAGTGCCCAGCAAGCGGTCAGTTACAACCGCTCATTGGATAGCCTGGAGATTATCGAGGCGTTCACGCTCAAGCCCGATGGGCGCAGGGTAATGGTCACCGCGCCGCAGATCAGGGAGCAACAGGAGCAGGCCTCGGCCAATGCTCCGATGTTTCAGGATTCGCGGGTCAAGGTGGTGATTTTTCCTGAGGTGGCAGTGGGGGATCGTCTGAGCTTGCGTTACAAGCGAATACGCCACACGGCACTGTTTCCTGGCGAGTTTACCGACTTCTCCACGGCGAGCTTGAGCCCCACGCTGGATTACTCCCTGATCTACGACTTGCCGGCCGACAAGCCTTTGTACGCCGAGGCCCGGGGTTTCAAAGCCTCCACTTCGGCCGCAGCGGTTGGGCGTAAGGTGTACCGATGGGACTACGTGCCGGCCGACAAAACCCGGCCCGAACAAGGCGCGGTGGCCTACACCGACTATGGCCAACTCCTCGCTGTTTCGACCTTTGCAACCTACAAAGACCTGGCCAGGGCTTACGAGGCACGTGCCAAGGTTGAGGTCACACCGCAAATCACCGAATTGGCGCACAGGCTCACCGCCGACCAGCCAACGCCTCGGGCCAAGGCCCTGGTGCTCAGCGATTGGGTGCGCAAGAACATCCGTTATGTGGCGGTGTATATCGACGCCGGCGGCGTGGTGCCGCACCCGGCGCAATCGGTGCTGGACAACCGTTACGGCGACTGCAAGGACCATGTGGCCCTGCTGGAAGCCATGCTCAAGGCCGTTGGCATCGACAGCTCACCGGTGTTGATCAACGCCGGCAATGCCTATGTTTTGCCCAAGGTGGCGGCGTTACGCGTGCTCAACCATGCGATCACCTATGTGCCAAGCCTGGACCTCTACCTGGACTCCACCGCCAGTTTCATCGCTGCCGGTTACTTGCCACTGCAGGACTTGGACAAGCCGGTGTTGTTGACGCGTACTGGCGAGATGGCACGTACCCCGGCCACTCAACCGAGCAAGCTATCGAGTGAATTGGTGTTCAAGGTCGATGACAAGGGCGCGGCAGACTTTACGCAAACGTCCCTCGCCGAGGGTTGGCGTACCGAAGCGACGCGTTTTTGGATCAGGTCTCAGCAGCCGGCGGAGCGTGATCAGATGATCCAGAAAATGCTGCGCAGCTCAGGCCAGGCGGGCAACGGCACCCTGCAAACAGATGCGCTGGAAGGTACTGCGTCCGGCTTCAACACCACGTTGGCCGGGCGCACGGAAAACCTTGTCAACGTGCCTGGGCCGATCGGTGTACCGGCACTCAGTCGCCTGGGAAGCTATATTGCCCAGGACGTGCAGGTCCTGTCGGTAGAAAAGAAGCGGGTGCAGAACTTCACCTGCTTTGCCGGCGAGAGCGTTGAAAAGGCCCGCTTCGAGTTCCCCGCGTCGTTGACTATTCTGGCGCTGCCCAAGACCGTTTCGCTCAAGGGCGCGGATGTAACCTACGACGCCAGTTATGAGCGCAGCGGCAATACCGTGCTGGTTTCCCGCACGCTTGCCTTTAACCACCCCGAAGCGGTGTGCAGCCCTGAGTGGTTCAAGAGCATGCAGCCGATGATCGAGGCGATGTTCAATGACCTCAAAAGCCAGATCATCGTGCAGGCCCATTGATCGCAGGCGCCGGCGGCGAAATGAATCCGCCGCCGTCCTCAATCAGTGAGCCTCGGTTGGCGGTGCAGGCTCATCTTTGGTCACATGCTTGACCAGCTTGCCGATGCTCAAACCCTGCAACAGGATCGACGACAGCACCACGATGTAGGTGATGCTCAGCAGCAAGTCGCGTTCCGGGCCAAGCGGCAGGGCCAGCGCCAGTGCTACCGAGACGCCACCGCGCAAACCACCCCAGGTGAGAATGCGGATAGTGCCGCGTGGCACCGTGCGCCAGCGGCGCAGCAACAGGATCGCCGGGGCCACGGTCAGTAGGCGTGAGGCCAGGATCGCCACGGCCAGCAAGCTGGCGGCCAGTACGTGCAGCCAGTTGAACGGCAACAGCAGCAGCTCCATGCCGATCAGTGCAAACAGCAGGGCGTTGAGCATGTCATCGAGCAACTCCCAGAAGCCGTCGAGGTAGCGGCGGGTCATGTCGTTCATGGCCAGCTTGCGCCCCAGGTTGCCGATGATCAGCCCGGCCACCACCATCGCAATCGGCGCCGAAACGTGCAGTTCGGTCGCCATTGCCGAACCGCCGATCACCAGCGCCAGAGTCAGCATCACTTCGATCTGATGCTGCTCGATGCTCTTGATCATCAGGTACACCAGGTAGCCGATCAGCCCGCCGAACACCACGCCGCCAATCGCTTCATGGGCGAACAGCATGGCCGTGGCGCCGACGGTCGGTGTCTCGCCCAGCTGTGCGATGCCCAGCAGCACGGTAAACACCACCACTGCGGTGCCGTCGTTGAACAGCGATTCGCCGACGATGGTGGTTTTCAGTGGTTTGGAGGCGTTGGCGGTTCGCAGCACGCCCAACACCGCAATCGGGTCGGTGGGCGAAATCAGTGCACCGAACAGCAGGCAGTAGAGGAAGCTGACGTGCCAGCCGAACAGGGCAAAGATGTAGTACGCCAGGCTGCCGATGACCACGGTGGCGATCAATACGCCGAAGGTCGCCAGCAGGCCGATGGGCCAGCGATAGCTGCGCAGGTCGTTGAGGTTGACGTGCAAGGCGCCGGCGAACAGCAGGAACGACAGCATCCAGTTCATCAGCAAGTCGCCGAAGTCGATCTGGCCGATTAACTGCTGGATACGTTCTTCGAGGCCTGGGTAGCCGATAAGGCTCAGGCCTTGCAAAATCAGGGAGAACACCAGGGCCGTGACCATCACACCGATCGTGGGCGGCAGCCCAATAAATCGGTAGTTCACATAGGTGAGCAGGGTGGTGAGGCAAATAAAGGCGGCGACAAGTTCAAGCATCCGAGGTCCTTGGAAGTGAGGGAAGGTCGTTATTGCTGGGATGGACCGCAACAGCGGCGGGATGTTTCAAGGCGCCGGCTAAAAGCCTGATAGAACCTTTCGGCGCGCCTCGGTTCATAGCCGGTGAGTGCGATATTGCAGTTATAGTGCTAAAACTCTAATTTCTATTTAAAACAAAAAAAGGAATCCATCATGACGGCCGCTTTCTGGTGTGTGTTGATCGCAATATTCCTGCCTTACCTGTGCACGGGGGTGGCCAAGTTCAGCGGTGGCAAGTTCGGCCCACGGCAGAACCACGACCCGCGTGCCTTCCTGGATACCGTCGAAGGCGTCGCCAAGCGCGCCCACAATGCCCAGCTCAACAGCTTTGAAGTGACGCCTGCGTTTGCAGCGGCGGTAATCATCGCGCACCTGGCCGGTACGGCGTCGCTGGTGACCATCAATGTACTGGCCGTGCTGTTTATCACCAGTCGGCTGCTGTACATCATTTGCTACCTGGCCGACTGGGCGATGCTGCGTTCGCTGGTGTGGGCGGTGGGGATGGCGTTGATTGCGAGTTTCTTTTTTGTGTCGATCTAGAGGTTTGACGTAATCCCCTGTGGGAGCTGGCTTGTGTGGGAGCTGGCTTGCCTGCGATTCGGGCACCTCGGTGTGTCAGTTACACCGCGGTGATGCTATCGCAGGCAAGCCAGCTCCCACACAGGCCCGCACACATGGGTTCTTCAGCGTTATTCAGGTGCCAGCTGGCGCATCCGGCACGTGGGGCAACGCCGCGCCCTTGGGCCACAGCATCCAGATCTGCCCCTGCTGCTTCATATTCCCCGCCAGCTCACCCGCCGCGTCACCGGTGCCCCAGAACAAGTCTGCGCGCACTTCACCGGTGATCGCGCCGCCGGTGTCCTGCGCGGCGACGGGCCGTGCGATGGGCGAGCCATCGGGTTTGGTGGTCGACAGCCATAGCAGACTGCCCAGCGGAATCACCTTGCGGTCCACCGCCACGCTGTAACCCGCCGTCAGCGGCACATTCAGTGAGCCGCGCGGGCCTTCGTTGCTGTCCGGGCGGGCGCTGAAAAACACGTAGCTGGGGTTGCTCGCCAACAATTGCGGAATGCGCTGCGGGTTGGCCTTGGCCCAGGCGCTGATGGCGCCCATGGTCACGTCTTCTTTTTTCAGTTCGCCTTGCTCCACCAGCCAGCGGCCGATCGGGCGGTACGGGTAACCATTCTGGTCGCCATAGCCCACGCGCAATTGGCGCCCACCGGCCAGTTGAATACGCCCCGAGCCTTGAATCTGCAGGAATTGCAGGTCCATCGGGTTGGTCAGCCAGGCAATCGGCTTGGCAGTGGAGCCTTGGCCGTTGATGGTGCTGGCGTCGTCATACGGCTTGAGTACACGGCCCTCGAGGCGGCCGCGCAGGCGCTTGCCCTTGAGTTCCGGGTAGATGCTTTCCAGGTTGACGATGATCAGGTCGTCCGGCACGCCGTACACCGGCACATGGGCGGTGGCGGTTTCGGTCAGGCTGCCGGGGTAGACCGGCTCGTAGTAGCCGGTGATCAGGCCATTGGGTGTGTTGTCGGCCGAGCGCAGGCCGAACACATCCAGGCGCTCCTTGAGAAAACCGCGCACGGCTACGGCATCGCCCGGTACGGTGGCGGCGGCGGCACAGGTTGCGCCCCACACCGGATCAGCCTTGAGGCGCTGGCAGGCACTGCGCCAGGATTCAAACCCGGCCAGCAGGTCGCTGTCGGAAACCGCCGGCAGCGCTTCCCACGGTGCACTGACATAGGTGGCGACGGCATGGGGCTTGGCCGCTTCATCTTTTTTGCCGGTGTCTTTGCCGCCATCGCAACCGGCCAGCAGCGCAACCATCGGCAGAGCCCACACCATTCGGCGGCTCCAGCGTTTCAAGGTGACATTCATACACGTAATTCCTGAAGCGGTTGCCTGCGCCGCAGCGCATTCGGGCAACCCTTATTATTAATAGGGCTATTGGCCTTTGCGGGCGGGGCGAGGATACTGGCCGCCGTTTCCCGTGACCCTGAAGCCATCATGACTTTTAAAAAACTGACCGTGGCATTGCTGGCCTGCCTGACCTTGTCCGCCTGCGGCGGTGTCGATCCTAATTCGCCGCTGGGCCAACGCAAGGCCATCTTCAAGCAGATGCTCAAGACCGGCGAAGACCTGGGCGGCATGCTGCGTGGGCGTATCCCGTTCGACGGCGCGAAGTTCGCCGAAGGCGCGGTCAAGCTCGATGCGTTGTCCCACGAACCGTGGAAGCATTTCCCGAGTGTGCGTGAGGAAGATCACACCAGCGCCAAGGATACTGTGTGGCAACAGCAGGCACGCTTCCAGGAGCTGGCCCGAAACCTTGAAACGGCTACCGGTGAATTGGTAATCGCAAGCCAGGTGCAGCCCTACAAGGCCAGCAACCTGGGGCCTGCGGTGCAGAAAGTCGAAGATGCCTGCACGGCCTGCCATAAACAGTTTCGCGACCACTGACCGGTTTTATTTGTCGAGTTCGTCGACAGCCTCCTGCAGTTCTTTGCGCGACTGAGCCAGCTTGTCTTTGCGTTTATTGATCTTGTCGGCATCGCCTTTTTTCATCGCCTTGTCGAGGTCGGCCTGACGGCGGGTGACTTCGTGCTTGGCGTCGAGCACTTTGTTCTCGCGTTCTTTGCGCAAGGACGCATCGGTGCAGTGGGCGGTGACTTCGCTCAGGGCTTTTTCCAGGCCGGCTTGTTGTTCGCTGTTGCCATGGGTCTTGGCTTGTTCGATTTGTGCGCTGATGGCCTGGCGCTTGGCGGCGCAGCCGGTGAGTTCTGGCACTTCTTCGGCGGCCAGCAGCGGCATGCTCGCCAGGCTTACGGTGGCCAACAAGGCAAGTGGGGCTAGAAATTTCATGTGAGGCTCCAAGGTCGCAATCGGATGGCAGGGTGAATTCTGCCGGGAGTAAAAGTGGCCGGGTTGGGCTTAAAACCCGTCAATTCCAGCCACGCGTAATGTTTCAGCTAACGCTTGTACTTGCGGGTCGCGAAAAAAAGCGCTCAATTGCGCCGCGCGACCCGGGCCAATGCCGTCGGTGGCCAGCCAGGCTTGCGTGTCTTTGGCGGCCAGGGTCTGCCAGCCACCCTCCAGATCGTTGCGCGCCGAAGGCGGTACGCCCAGGGCTTTTAGCCATTGTGCAAAGGGCCGTTGCCGCGCGCTTTGCAGGCTGTCGAGCACCCGGGCACGGCGGCGATCACCGAAGCCGTCAATGTTAGCAAGCTCTGCCGCATCCAGGGTTAACCAATCGAGAATGCCTGCGATTAGACCGGCCTGGATCAATGCGTTCCAGGTCTCGCGGCCCATATAAGGCAGGGCCAGTCCCTGGTTGCTGCTCAGCCAGGTCAGGCGCGCGAGCAATTGCTCTTCGCAGCCAGGGTCCAGTTGCCAACAACTCAAGGCGTGGAAGTTGCGCGCATCCGGTACTTGCACCGCCACCCTGGTCTCGTTGCGCAGGATTACTTGCTCCAACCGAGGAATCACTTGGCCGGCAAGGCTGATGGAGACCTGATCGCCGGGGCGGATATCCAGTGCATGCCAGTGTTTCAAGGAGCCGACGCTGACGCGGCGGATTTGCCGGTCGTCCAGTCGCACCGACTCCAGTTCCAGAATGGGCGTGATACGCCCCGTGCGGCCGATCTTGAACTGCACCTTGCGCACCAGCGCCAAAGCCCTGGTTATCGGGTATTTCCAGGCGACCGCCCAATACGGCGCGCTGACCAGCCAGCGCTTGGCAGGTGCGTGCCGGGCCTGGTGCAACACCACGCCATCGCTGGCAAAGGGCAGCGGATGGTTGTACCAGTACCTGCGCCAATGCGCGGCTTCAGTGAGGTTTTGCACGGGATGGCTGTAGCGGCGGCTATCGGTGAACCCCCAGCGCGCCAGGGTGGCCAGGCGCGTGCTGAAGTCTGTCGGGCCGTCGGGCCAGGCCCAGACGAATAGCCCGATCCTGGAGGCCTCGGCATCGCTTAACTGTCGGCGATTCATCAGCCCGGCCACTTTGCTGCGGGCACTGAGCCCGCCGTGTTCGGACTGCACATGATCGTCAAGACGCCAATAGAGTTCGCCTTGCAGCACCAGGTCGATGGGCTCTGGCAGTTGCTGGACAATGCCCTGGATCTTGCGCGCGGCGGCTGTCCAGTCCTGACCGAGCAGGCCGTCGCCACGGCTGATGAGCTGGCTCAGACGGCCTTTGCGATACACCAGCGTCACCGCAACGCCGTCGACCTTGGGCTGGATCCAGACGTCCTGGCGTGTCTTGAGCCACTCACCCACGGCCCCTTCATCCACCAGCTTTTCCAGGCCGGTATGAGCGACTGGATGAGGCTGCGTACCGCGTGCACCTGCCAGCGGGTTATCAGCCGTCGACTGCGTTTGCGCAAAACAGGCCTGCCACCGCGCCAGGCGCTGTCGGGCCTGGTCGTACAGCTCGTCGCTGACCGGGGACTGACCAAGCCGGTGGTAACTGTCATCCCAGAGCTTGAGCTGTTCAGCCAGGGTGCCGACCTGTGAGCGTGCCTCTTCGGGGCAGTCTTCGGCCCAGGCTGGAAACGCCAGGGCGCTGAGTAGAAGGGCAATCAGTAAATGCATCATGAGCATCCTTGCTCGGAAGGGACGCTCAGCCTAAGTGATCCAGGCGGCCACAAAAAAGCCCCGGCAGTGCGGGGCTTTTTACCGGGTGTTACCAGTTACTTGAACAGGCCGCCCAACGCCTTCACGGCATCGTTCTTTTCCATCTTGGCTTCCTGTGTTTGTTGCTTGGCATCGACCTTGGCCTGGGATTCTGCCAGTTTGTTACAACCTTTGTTGAGCTGCTCCTGAGCCGCTTTAAACGCCTGGACGCTCAGCAGGTCGTTCTTGGCTTGCGCCGCATCGATCTTGGCTTGCAGGTCTTTGGCTTGCTGCTGACAGTCGCCGGTTTTGCCGCCTAGCTGAGTGCTCAAGGCGCCACCCAATGCACTCAGGTCGGCGGCATGGGCCGGCAGGGCGAACAGGCAGAACAGCAGGGCGGCAGGAGCGAGCGTGGAAATGCGCATGAAAAACCTCAATGTTCGATTGCTTGCGCGCTGGTCTATCCCGGGCTGGCGCAAGGCAATATCCAAATAAGGTGAGAGGCCCGAGAGGGCGCGGATTCTAGAGGGCCATTATTTGGCCTGCAAGCATTGGATCCAAAAAATACGAAAGTCATCGCGCAGACAATAAAAAGCCCCGCCGGGCGAACCCGGCGGGGCTTTTGGTGCAACGCGTGCTTACAGGCCGGCGGCAGTGCGCAGGTCGTTGGCGCGGTCGGTTTTTTCCCAGGTGAAGGTGGTGAAGGTGTCGTCGCCGACAGTCTTCTGCGCAGGGGTACGACCGAAGTGGCCATAGGCTGCGGTTTCCTGGTACATCGGGTGCAGCAGGTCGAGCATGGTGGTGATTGCGTAAGGGCGCAGGTCGAAGATCTCACGCACCAGCTTGACGATCTTGTCATCGCTGATCTTGCCGGTGCCGAAGGTATTCAGCGAGATCGACGTAGGCTGGGCTACACCGATCGCGTAGGAAACCTGGATTTCGCAACGCTCGGCCAGGCCGGCCGCGACGATGTTCTTGGCCACGTAACGACCGGCGTAGGCCGCCGAGCGGTCAACCTTGGAGGGGTCTTTACCCGAGAACGCACCACCGCCATGACGGGCCATGCCGCCGTAGCTATCGACGATGATCTTGCGACCGGTCAGGCCGCAGTCACCCACCGGGCCGCCGATGATGAACTGGCCGGTCGGGTTGATGTGGAACTGAGTGTCTTTGGTCAGCAGTTCGGCAGGCAGCACGTGCTTGACGATCAGCTCCATCACGCCTTCACGCAGGTCGGCGTAGGACACGTCCGGGTTGTGTTGGGTCGACAGTACAACGGCGTCGATGCCCACCACTTTGCCGCCTTCGTAACGGCAGGTGACCTGGGACTTGGCATCCGGGCGCAGCCACGGCAGCACGCCGGATTTACGTGCTTGCGCCTGGCGCTGTACCAGCTGGTGCGAGAAGGTGATCGGTGCCGGCATCAGCACGTCGGTTTCGTTGCTGGCGTAGCCGAACATCAGGCCCTGGTCGCCGGCGCCCTGATCTTCAGGCTTGGCGCGGTCCACACCCTGGTTGATGTCGGGGGACTGCTTGCCGATGATGTTCATCACGCCGCAGGTCGCGCCGTCGAAGCCGACGTCGGAGCTGTTGTAGCCAATGTCGGTGATCACGTCACGAACGATCTGCTCCAGGTCGACCCAGGCGGTGGTGGTGACTTCACCGGCGATGATCGCCACGCCCGTTTTCACCAGAGTCTCGCACGCCACGCGGGCGAACTTGTCTTCAGCAATGATGGCGTCCAGCACCGCGTCAGAAATCTGGTCGGCGATTTTGTCCGGATGCCCTTCAGACACGGACTCGGAGGTGAAAAGGGAGTATTCGCTCATCTCGATGTTTTCCTGATATTTACCGATGGTGAGTGTCGCCAGTCGGTCGCTGAAAGTGGCGGACCTGGATCTGGAAACCATTACGTAAACCTACATAGAGGCTTTCCCCGGGAACGAGTCCCGCAGCGGTGGCCCAACGGGCCAGATCGTCCTGTTCAAAACCCAACCAGAGATCACCGCAGGCCTCCTTGGCCCAATTCTGGTTGTGGCTGCATAAATCTGTGACCAGCAGGCTGCCGCCCGGTTGCAGCAAATTCGCCATCTGCTTGAGGGCTTCGGCGGGGGCCGCAAAATGGTGCAAGACCATGTTCAGCACCACGCAATCGGCCAGCAGGCTGGTGTCATTCAACGCGTCGGCCAACTGCAGGCTGACGTTGCCCAGCGCTTCGCGCTCGCACAGCTGGCGCGCCAGTTCAAGCATCGCCGGGCTGTTGTCCAGCGCGGTCACCTGCTTGAAGCGACGTGCCAGTTCCGGCAAGAAGCCACCGTCGCCGGGGCCAACTTCCAACGCCGTCGCCTCATCACTGAAGCTCAGCTTGTCCAACAGCGCCAGTACGCTTTCGCGGTATTGGGGCAAACCGGCGATCAAGTCCTGTTGGGCGCGAAACTTCTCGGCTACCCGTGAGAAAAAGTCCTGGCTGGCGGCGGCGCGTTGCCCGTGGACCTGGCTGATGCGCGACTGCACGTCGCTGGGCAGGCCCAAACTGTCTACCTCTTCGAGCAGGGCAGCGTGCAGCTTGCCGCCGAGCAGCTCGGTGTGGGGCAGGGCGCGGCGATAGAAAATCGCATTGCCTTCGCGGCGCGTAGCCACCAGCTCGGCCTGGGCCAGCACCTTGAGGTGGTGGCTCATGCCGGATTGGCCGATGGCGAAGATCTGCGCCAGTTCCAGCACCCCAAAAGAGTCGTTGGCCAGTGCGCGCAACACGTTCAGGCGCAACGGATCACCAGCGGCCTTGCATAAGGCAGCCAGCTCATCGCCGTCGTCGGGACGCAGGGAGGGCACGGGTAGGTTCATAAGGCCAGCAGTCTAGTGACGGGTGGAAATCCCCGCAAGGCCAATATCAAAAAGTTTTGATATTGGTCGATAATCGGTAGTTATAAGCAGCCGCTATAACCTTTAGACGAACCGGTGGGCTGTTTCTGCAAGCCAATGCCGGGTAAACCGCAGGAAAAACACCTACAAGTGACTATCTGTCATTGCCCGCAGGCGGTGGCTGAGGGAAAATGCCGGTCCTTTTTTCCGTTTCTTCTACTCAAACTCCAGGAGATCAGCGATGCCCAGCCGTCGTGAGCGTGCCAACGCCATTCGTGCCCTCAGCATGGATGCCGTGCAAAAAGCCAACAGCGGCCATCCCGGTGCCCCGATGGGCATGGCGGATATCGCCGAGGTACTTTGGCGTGACTACCTGAAGCACAACCCGAGTAACCCGTCGTTCGCTGACCGTGACCGCTTCGTGCTGTCCAACGGCCACGGCTCGATGCTGATCTACTCGCTGCTGCACCTGACCGGCTACGACGTCACCATCGATGACCTCAAGAGCTTCCGCCAGCTGCACAGCCGCACCCCGGGCCACCCGGAATTCGGCTACACCCCAGGCGTCGAGACCACCACTGGCCCGCTGGGTCAGGGCCTGGCCAACGCCGTGGGTTTTGCGCTGGCGGAAAAAGTATTGGGCGCGCAGTTCAACCGCCCTGGCCACAACATTGTCGACCACCACACCTACGTGTTCCTGGGTGATGGCTGCATGATGGAAGGTATTTCCCACGAAGTCGCTTCCCTGGCCGGCACCCTGGGCCTGGGCAAGCTGATTGCCTTCTACGATGACAACGGCATCTCCATCGACGGCGAAGTCGAAGGCTGGTTCACCGACGACACGCCAAAGCGTTTCGAAGCCTACAACTGGCAGGTGATCCGCAACGTTGACGGTCACGATCCGGAAGAGATCAAGACCGCCATCGACACCGCGCGCAAGAGCGAGCAGCCGACCCTGATCTGCTGCAAGACCATCATCGGTTTCGGCTCGCCGAACAAGCAAGGTAAAGAAGACTGCCACGGCGCCCCACTGGGTGACGCGGAAATCGCCTTGGCTCGTGAAGCGCTGAAGTGGAACCATGGCCCGTTCGAAATCCCGGCTGACATCTACGCCGAGTGGAGCGCCAAGGAAAAAGGCCTGGCCGCCGAAGCCGAGTGGGACCAGCGTTTTGCTGCCTACTCCGCCGAATTCCCGGAATTGGCCAACGAGCTGGTGCGCCGCCTGGCCGGTGACCTGCCTGCCGACTTCTCGGAAAAAGCCTCGGCCTACATCGCCGAAGTCGCGGCCAAGGGCGAGACCATCGCCAGCCGTAAAGCCAGCCAGAACACCCTGAACGCCTTTGGCCCATTGCTGCCTGAGATCCTCGGCGGTTCGGCTGACCTGGCCGGTTCCAACCTGACCCTGTGGAAAGGTTGCAAAGGTGTCTCGGCCGAAGACGCCAGCGGCAACTACATGTACTACGGCGTGCGCGAGTTCGGCATGAGCGCCATCATGAACGGCGTGTCCCTGCACGGCGGCCTGGTGCCTTACGGCGCGACCTTCCTGATGTTCATGGAATACGCGCGTAATGCGGTACGTATGGCCGCGCTGATGAAGAAGCGGGTGATCCATGTGTACACCCACGACTCCATCGGCCTGGGCGAAGACGGCCCGACGCACCAGCCGGTCGAGCAACTGACCAGCCTGCGTACCACGCCGAACCTGGATTGCTGGCGCCCAGCCGACGCCGTGGAATCGGCCGTGGCCTGGAAGCACGCTATCGAGCGTAAGGACGGCCCTTCGGCGCTGATCTTCTCGCGTCAGAACCTGCAACACCAAGTGCGTACCGACGCGCAGATCGCCAACATCAGCCGTGGCGGTTATGTGCTCAAAGACTGCATCGGCGAGCCGGAGTTGATCCTGATCTCCACCGGTTCCGAAGTCGGCCTGACTGTTCAGGCCTACGACAAGCTGACCGCCCAGGGCCGCAACGTTCGCGTGGTGTCCATGCCGTGCACCAGCCTGTTCGAAGCCCAGGACGCGGACTACAAGCAATCGGTTCTGCCGTTGCAGGTCAGCGCACGTATCGCCATCGAAGCGGCGCACGCCGACTACTGGTACAAGTACGTGGGCCTGGAAGGCCGCGTGATCGGCATGACCACCTACGGTGAGTCGGCGCCGGCGCCAGCGTTGTTCGAAGAATTCGGTTTCACCCTGGAAAACATCCTGGGTCAGGCTGAAGAGCTGCTGGAAGACTAAGTCAGTCTGCGTTGTCTGTACTGGCGCCATCGCGGGCAAGCCCGCTCCCACATTTGGATTACGGTCTAATGTGGGAGCGGGCTTGCCCGCGATGGCGTCAGAACATTCGACACCGAACTAACCTTGATCGAGAACCCCATGCCTCAACCGCGTCCCTACAAAGTTGCACTCAACGGCTACGGCCGCATTGGTCGTTGCGTCTTGCGTGCTCTGTTCGAGCGAGGGGCGGCGGCCGGGTTTGAAATTGTGGCGATCAACGATTTGGCTGACATGGCCAGCATCGAATACCTGACACGCTTTGACTCCACCCACGGCCGCTTCCCCGGCGAAGTGCGGGTCGAGGGCGATTGTCTGCATATTAATGGCACCTGCGTGAAGGTCTTGCGCAGTGCCACCCCAGAAGGCATCGACTGGAAAGCACTGGGCGTTGACCTGGTGCTGGAATGTTCCGGTGTCTACCACACCCGTGCCGATGGCCAGCGTTTTCTCGACGCCGGCGCACCGCGTGTGCTGTTTTCCCAGCCGATGGCCAGCGAGGCGGATGTGGACGCCACCATCGTCTACGGTATCAACCAGGATTGCCTGACCGGCGATGAACTGCTGGTGTCCAACGCCTCCTGCACCACCAACTGCAGCGTGCCGCTGTTGCGCCTGCTGGATCAGGCGATCGGCATCGATTATGTGTCGATCACCACGATTCACTCCGCGATGAACGACCAGCCGGTGATCGACGCCTATCATCATGAAGACCTGCGCCGCACGCGCTCGGCGTTCCAGTCAGTGATTCCGGTGTCTACCGGCCTGGCCCGTGGCATCGAGCGACTGTTGCCGGAACTTGCCGGGCGAATCCAGGCCAAAGCCGTACGGGTGCCGACGGTGAACGTGTCCTGTCTGGACATCACCATGCAAACCGTCAGCGACACTGACGCGACGGAGGTCAACCGGATCTTGCGCGACGCCGCCACCAGCGGCCCGCTCAAAGGCCTGCTGGCCTACACCGAGTTGCCGCACGCCAGTTGTGATTTCAACCATGACCCGCATTCGGCGATTGTCGATGCCAGCCAGACCCGTGTTTCCGGCCCCAGGCTGGTGAACATCCTGGCCTGGTTCGACAACGAATGGGGTTTTGCCAACCGCATGCTGGATGTGGCAGAGCACTATCTGCACATCGCTTCTAAACAACCTCAACAGTAATTCAGGAACTGCGACCCATGACCGTGTTGAAGATGACCGACCTCGATCTGCAAGGTAAGCGCGTACTGATTCGCGAAGACCTCAACGTCCCAGTCAAGGACGGTGTTGTCACCAGCGATGCGCGAATCCTGGCCTCGCTGCCGACCATCAAGCTGGCCCTGGAAAAAGGTGCGGCCGTGATGGTCTGCTCCCACCTGGGTCGCCCGACCGAAGGTGAGTTCAGCGCCGAAAACAGCCTCAAGCCTGTAGCCGACTACCTGAGCAAGGCCCTGGGTCGCGACGTGCCGCTGGTAGCCGACTACCTGGGCGGCGTCGACGTTAAGCCTGGCGACATCGTGCTGTTCGAAAACGTGCGCTTTAATAAAGGCGAGAAAAAGAACAGCGACGAACTGGCCCAGCAATACGCGGCCCTGTGCGACGTGTTTGTGATGGACGCTTTCGGCACCGCGCACCGCGCCGAAGGCTCGACCCACGGCGTGGCCAAGTTCGCTAAAGTTGCAGCGGCTGGCCCATTGCTGGCTGCTGAGCTGGATGCATTGGGCAAGGCGCTGGGTGCTCCGGCACAACCGATGGCTGCCATCGTGGCCGGCTCCAAAGTGTCGACCAAGCTGGACGTGCTCAACAGCCTCAGCCAGATCTGCAACCAGCTGATCGTCGGCGGCGGCATCGCCAACACCTTCCTGGCCGCAGCCGGGCACCCGGTGGGCAAGTCGCTGTACGAGCCAGACCTGCTCGACACTGCCCGCGCCATCGCCGCCAAAGTCAGCGTGCCGCTGCCGGTGGACGTGGTGGTTGCCAAGGAATTCGCGGAAAGCGCCGAAGCCACCGTCAAGCTGATTGCTGACGTGGCGGCTGACGACATGATCCTGGATATCGGCCCACAAACGGCGGCTAACTTCGCGCAACTGCTGAAAGCCTCCCAGACCATTCTGTGGAACGGCCCGGTCGGTGTGTTTGAGTTCGACCAGTTCGGCAACGGCACCAAAGTGCTGGCCAAGGCGATTGCCGAAAGCTCGGCATTCTCCATCGCCGGTGGTGGTGACACCCTGGCAGCCATCGATAAATATGGCGTTGCTGACCAGATCTCCTACATTTCTACCGGTGGCGGCGCATTCCTCGAGTTCGTCGAAGGCAAAGTGTTGCCGGCCGTTGAAGTGCTGGAAACCCGAGCCAAAGGTTAAGGCTCGTGATCCGGAAAAGGAGCATTCCCATGATCAAGTCGTTGGCACTGGTGATCGCAGCGGGCCTGTTGGCCGGCTGCGGCAGCACGCCAAGCGCTGTGCCCGAGGCGCAAGCGCCTGGGGCTGCGCCGAAAAAAAGCTGCTACCAGGCCGACTGGCAGGCCGAAACCATGCCGGTGATCAACAAGCGCATCGGCAATGAACGGCTGGAACAATACGACGCCGCGCCCAACGGTCAGGAACAGGGTTGCCCATGACGGGTCTGATCAACTAACCGACAGCAGTGGCGGCCCCTGGGGCCGTCGTTCGAGGAGTGGCAATGAAAGGCGTTTTCGCCCTCGCAGCCCTGGCCTTGTTGGCCGGTTGCAGCAGCATGAACATGTTCAACAAGGCCGCAGAACCGGCAGACAAATGGACCACCTGGACCTGCGACAGCAAGGCCGAGGTCAACTGGCGCTTTACCAATGCGGCACGTTCCGAAGTGGATGTACGCCTCGGTGGTTCGGACCAGGTTTATCGCCTTAAACAAGAGGTTGCCGCCTCGGGCGTGCTGTACAGCGACGGCCAATTGGCGTTTCACACAAAAGGTGAGGAAGGCCTGGTTTACTGGGTCGCCACCGATGATTTGATTGGGCGTGGCTGTAAGGCCCAGTAAGAACACGGTCTCAAAATAGATGAGATCAAAATGTGGGAGCTGGCTTGCCTGCGATTGCGGTGGGTCAGCAAAACAAATGTTGTCTGATTTGCCCCCATCGCAGGCAAGCCAGCTCCCACATTGATCCGGTTCCAAAGTCACTTATGTGCGAACCGGACACTGCAATAACGATTCAGCAGCTCAAGCTTAACCCCTTGATCTGCAATAACTTGAATAGCAGCCGCCGCTACGGCAGGCTTGCACGATTAACGACCCTCGACCGGGAGAGACAACACAATGGCACTTATCAGCATGCGTCAAATGCTGGACCACGCAGCCGAGTTCGGCTACGGCGTCCCAGCCTTTAACGTCAACAACCTTGAGCAGATGCGCGCCATCATGGAAGCCGCTGACAAGACCGACTCCCCCGTGATCGTCCAGGCTTCGGCCGGTGCGCGCAAATACGCCGGCGCCCCGTTCCTGCGTCACCTGATCCTCGCCGCTATCGAAGAATTCCCGCACATCCCGGTGTGCATGCACCAGGACCACGGCACCAGCCCTGACGTGTGCCAGCGCTCCATCCAACTGGGTTTCAGCTCGGTAATGATGGACGGCTCCCTGGGCGAAGACGGCAAGACCCCAACCGACTACGAGTACAACGTGCGCGTAACCCAGCAAACCGTGGCCATGGCTCACGCCTGTGGGGTGTCGGTTGAGGGCGAGCTGGGCTGCCTGGGTTCCCTGGAAACCGGTATGGCCGGCGAAGAAGACGGCATCGGCGCCGAAGGCGTGCTGGATCACAGCCAGATGCTGACCGACCCGGAAGAAGCCGCTGACTTCGTGAAAAAGACCCAAGTGGACGCCCTGGCCATCGCCATCGGCACCAGCCACGGCGCCTACAAGTTCACCAAGCCGCCTACAGGTGACGTGCTGGCTATCGACCGCATCAAGGAAATCCACAAACGCATCCCTAACACCCACCTGGTGATGCACGGCTCTTCCTCGGTCCCGCAAGAATGGTTGGCGATCATCAACCAGTACGGCGGCGACATCAAAGAAACCTACGGCGTGCCGGTTGAAGAAATCGTCGAAGGCATCAAGTACGGAGTGCGCAAGGTCAACATCGACACCGACCTGCGCCTGGCGTCCACCGGCGCAATGCGTCGCCTGATGGCTACCAACCCGAGCGAATTTGACCCACGTAAATTCTTCGGCGCTACCGTAACGGCCATGCGTGATGTATGTATCGCTCGCTACGAAGCGTTTGGTACTGCCGGTAATGCTTCGAAGATCAAGCCGATCTCGTTGGAAGCGATGTACCAGCGTTACCTGAAAGGTGAGTTGAACGCCAAGGTGAACTAAGCCTTAAGCGTTTAAAAAGAAGCCCGCAGCGATGCGGGCTTTTTTGTGGCCGGGATTTGATCAGGCAGCGGTATCGAAACCTCGGTGCTCAATGACGCGGAACACGTCGCTCACGTCCTGCACCAGAATACGTGCGGTATTGGCCACGTTATTCAGGTCGCGCTCGGCGAAGTCCGGGAGGCTGGAGCAGGCCATCAGGTTGAGGTGTTCGAGGGCGGCGTTGAGGCGTTCGCGCAGGCAGGCGTGGAGGTCGGGCAGTGGGGCGGCGCTGTCGATCAAGAGCACGGGTGAATCGGTGGCGGATTCGGTGCAGGGGTAGAAGCGGCGGGGCGGTAATGGGTCGGTCATGGTGAATCCTTAACTCAAAAGAAGAATGACCACCGTTTGCTGCGAAACAAATTAGGTGGCAGCTGTACGCGGGTTCGCAGACCGAGGAGTTAAGACCCGGCAGACCCGAAGGTCTCCCACGCACAGCCGCCATAACAAGGACGGCCGTCGGCGGAGCGCCGGGGCCGTTTGTGACGGGTGCAGTATTAACTCGGTAGGGCTGCGAAACCCTATCGCTGTTCTCAGCGACGGGGCGAACTATAAGCGGCGATCTGTCCGCCCGCAACGGTCGTGTAGGACCAACCTCGATCCCCAAACCGATGGAGATCCAATGTGGGAGCCGGGCTTGCCCGCGATGGCGGTGTGTCAGGCACTGCTGATGGTGGCTGATACACCGCCATCGCGGGCAAGCCCGGCTCCCACAGGATTCGGTGGTGTGTTTAAGAGGTCGGAGTAATCAGGGAATAGTCTTGGTGATTGTCGGAGTTTGCCTACGAATAGTTGCGGCTCAAAAGTGCTTTGCAATCGGAAGTCTCCTGAAACCAGTCAGTAGAATTCCCGGTGTCTTTATAGTTTTTCTGTTTTATTTGTACGCCATTAAAAGTGCGCTTTTATCAGTCTCTGATCATTTAAGGTTGATCTTTAAATGTATTCAATGATGGAGAATTGATAATGAACTTGATTAAAGTCGCTGGCGCTATCATCGCGTTGCTCGCAGCAGGATCTTTTGCCTACGCCGAGGGCCGAATACTCACCGCGTCTGTTAATGAAAAGGGGCAGGTCACTGCACAGTCGCCTAAGTGGCTGAAAGAGGTTAAGTTGATCGCGCAGCCTGATTATTTTTCAATTTATAAGGTCAGGTTTATACCGGGCGTATTTAAAGAACCTCCCCGTTTCTGCACGGTCTCGGTCACCGATGTGAGCTCCAATGAACATATCTTTTATGGCCATGCCAAGTTGGGCAGTGTCCCGGCCATCAACTACGTTAACGTATTAACACTCAAAGTAGGCGATAACAAACCCGCCGGCGATTCTTCAATGGGCTTTATGCTGATGTGCGTTGATTAAACCCACTAAGAGGCCCCGCTACTAACGGGGCTTCTTTCACGCTCTACTCGTGATCAATATCCAACTTGGCAAACGTCACCCGCGCGCCTTCCTTACTGTCGCCGCTGTTGTCCTGCACATACACGCCCGCTTTGAAGTACAGCGGCTTGGCACCCCACGCGGCGCCTATGCGCTCGTTCCATTGGCCGTCTGCGGCAGATACGCTGAGCAAGCCGGCCTTATTGAGGTTGATCACATAGGTGAAGCTCTTCTCCAATGGCACGTTACTGGCGACGGTAATCACGCGCCCCTCACCATCATCCGGGCGCATGCGCACCTTGGCGACGATGTTGCCGGTCTGGGTTTTTTCCTTGAATTGATACTCCAGTTTGATCAGCGGTTTCTGGCTGTCATACGCGTGGATCTGGCCGATGACCACTTTGCCGCTGGAGGGCACCTGGTTGACGGCCACGGTGGCGCGCAGGAAGTTGTTGGCTTCGTTGTAAGTCCAGTTGCGCAGGCGCCCATCGGCGTAGGTTTCACGCAGTTCACTGCGTGGGTAGATGGCGTTTTCGGTGCGGGTGCCGGTCACGGGTGTCCAGAATTGCACGTTGCTGCCTTCGGCCTGGAAGTACTGGTCCTTGAAGCCGCTCAGCAGCTTGGGGGTGTCGATGGTCGTGGGCGGGGAGCCGACCGGGATGCTGAGGTTCCAGGTGGAAAGGTCGATCATGGTGTTGGCCTTTTACAGAGGGTGAAGGCTTTAGCCCGAGGGCTGTACAGGTTCTTTATAGGCGGTGGTTGTCCGGTTGTTAAACAGTTTGTGGCAAATTATTGGCGTCAGCTAAATGCCAAAAAGCCATGTTTCCCACAGGCCGTGGGCTGTAGGGCTTGACCGTTAGTCGGCTTCCTGAGCTTTGGCGCAATGATGGCATCCACGTCACTTCTGCTTTTTTTAAAGCGGGGCTAGAGTGAGCCCTCAGTGTTTGTCCGGTTTTTGTAGCAGAAGTGACCGGTGCAGCCCCTCAAGGAAGAGACGTAGCATGGATTGCGCTCCACACCCCGGCGATGGCAGTTCGGTTCTTTTGGTCGTCGATGACTACCCGGAAAACCTCATCAGCATGCGTGCGCTTTTGCAGCGTGAAGACTGGCACGTGATCACGGCCGCTTCCGGGCTGGAAGCCTTGGAGTTGCTGCTTGCCCACGAAGTCGACCTGGTCTTGCTGGATGTGCGCATGCCCGGCATGGACGGCTTTGAAGTCGCACGCCTGATGCGTGGCAGCCAGCGCACACGCATGACGCCGATTATCTTTCTGACGGCCCACGCACAATCGCCCGCCGCCGTGCAGGAGGGCTATGCCAGCGGCGCGATCGACTATCTGTTCAAACCCTTTGACCCGCATGTCCTCAAGCCCAAGGTCCAGGCCCTGCTGGAGCAGCAGCGCAACCGCCGCGCCTTGCAGCGCCTGAGCCACGACCTGGAGTTGGCGCGTGCCTTCAACGCCTCGGTGCTCGACAACGCCGCCGAAGGCCTGTTGGTGGTGGGCGAGGGCAGTGTGATCGAGTACGCCAACCCGGCGATTTCACGCTTGCTGAACGCCACCATGGCCGAGTTGCAGGGCGAGAGTTTCTTGAGCTTCCTGCAAAAACCCCATGTGCCTGCGTGGTTGAGTTTCCCGATGTACGAGGCATACCGCCGGGGTGAAACGTGGCGTCAGCACGACGCGATTTTGCGCACCGGCCGTGGTCAGCAGGTGCCCGTGGCGTTGTCCTGTGCACCGCTGCCCGCCGAGCAGAAGGCCATGGTGGTGACCGTGCTGGACATGTCCGAGGTACGCCATCTGCACCAGCAGTTGGAGTTCCAGGCCGTGACCGATCCGTTGACGGGGCTGTTGAACCGGCGCGGCTTTCACCAGGCGGTGGAGAACATCTTGCTGCGCAGCGAGCGTAACGAGCAGTCGCTGGTGTTGCTGTATCTGGACCTGGACGGTTTCAAACGGGTCAATGACTCGTTGGGCCACGACGCGGGTGACCGCGTGCTGCGCTGGGTCTCGGAGCAGATGCAGGCCTGCTTGCGTTCCTGCGACATTCTCGGGCGTATGGGCGGGGATGAGTTCACCGCATTGCTGGAGTTGGAGTGCCCGGAGCAGGCCGCCAAGATTTCGGAAAAACTGATCGAAAGAGTGTCTGTGTGTCAGCAAGTGGACGGTTTGGAGGTGATGCTTGGCGTCAGCATCGGCATCGCGACGTTCCCGGACTGCGGCTCCGACCTGAGCGGCCTGTTGCGTGCGGCGGATATCGCCATGTACGAAGCCAAGCGCGCGGGCCGTCAGCAATATCGCTATTACGATCAGGAAATGAACGGCCGCGCCCGTTCGCGGTTGATGCTGGAAGACAGCGTGCGCACCGCGATTCAAAACAAGGACTTCACCCTGGTCTACCAGCCCCAGGTCTCGTTGGAAGACGGGCGCTTGCGCGGTGTCGAGGCGCTGCTGCGCTGGCAGCACCCCAGCGTCGGCGATGTGCCGCCGGGCTTATTCTTGCCGCTGCTTGAAGAGGCGCGGCTGATCAGCCAGTTGAGCGCCTGGATCTACCAGCAAGTCGCTGCCCAGCGCCAAGCCTGGCAAGCCACCTTCGATCAAGAGTTGGTGCTGAGCGTGAGCTTGAGTGCCAGCCAGTTCAATATGCCCAACCTCGCCAGCCAACTGCAGCAGGTCCTTGAACGACATGGGTTGCAGGGGCGCCAGTTGGAGGTGGAAATCAGCGAAGACAGCCTGATGAGTAACCTGGAAGAGACCCATAAGCAGCTTAAGTTATTGCGCCAGATCGGCGTGCGCATTGCCTTGGATGACTTCGGCCTGGGCCAATGCTCCCTGGCCCACCTGCGGGACCTGGAGTTCGATACGCTCAAGCTCGACCCGCAACTGGTGGCGCGCCTGCCAGGCTCGGTACGGGACGCGGCAATGGCGCGCAGTATCATCCAGTTATGCGCACATTTTGAGGTGTTGGTGATCGCCGAGGGTGTGGAAACCCTCGAGCAGTCAACGTGGCTCAAGGCCAATGGCTGCGCATTTATTCAGGGGCCGTTGGCTGCCCAACCGTTGGTGGCGGAGGAAGTGGCTGCCTGGTCCCACCCTCGTCTGCTGTGAATTCGCTACACTGGCGGCCTTCAAACCCTGTTGCAGAACCCCATGACCGCGCTGAAATACCTCCAGGCCTACCCCGCAGCGCTCCAGGAGCAAGTGCGCCAATTGATCGCCAAGGACCAATTGGGCGCCTACCTGGAGCAACGCTACCCCGAGCGCCACGGCGTGCAGAGCGACAAGGCGTTATACAGCTATGCCCTGGCGTTGAAGCAGGAACACCTGCGCAACGCGCCGGCCATCGACAAAGTGCTGTTCGACAACCGCCTGGACCTCACCCACCGCGCCCTGGGCCTGCACACCACGATTTCACGGGTGCAGGGCGGCAACCTCAAAGCCAAGAAAGAGATCCGCATTGCCGCGCTGTTCAAGGAAGCCGCGCCGGAGTTTCTGCGCATGATCGTGGTGCACGAGCTGGCGCACTTCAAGGAATCGGACCACAACAAGGCGTTTTATAAACTCTGTGAGTACATGATGCCGGGCTACCATCAGGTGGAGTTCGACCTGCGGGTGTACCTCACGTATCGCGACTTGCAGGGCAAGCCCTAACTTCAAAAGGCGTCGAGCATGGATGTGAGCAAGACCAAAAGCAGTTTCTACCGCCGCCTGTATGTGGCCTACCTGATCGACAGCGGCCAGGCCAGCAGCGTGCCGGCACTCACCGACGCCACCGGGATGCCACGGCGCACGGCGCAGGACACGATTGCGGCGTTGGCTGATCTGGATATTGTGTGTGAGTTTGAGCAGGAGGACGGCGCGCGCAATCATGCCGGGCGTTATCGGATTCGTAGCTGGGGCGCGATTGATCGGCGCTGGATCGAGGCGAACCTTGCGGCGGTCAAGCAGGTGTTGGGTTATCCCTGAACCGGGTGCTTGCAGCTCTGGCCTCATCGCAGGCAAGCCAGCTCCCACACTTGAAGTATTCGCAATTCAACGTGTGGGAGCTGGCTTGCCTGCGATGGCGTCCTTACTGGCGCCGCATACCAATATGGGGAATGTCATCCTCCAGGTATTCCTCACCCGCCACTTCAAACCCATACTTGCCGTAATACCCTTGCAAATGCGCCTGGGCTGACAGATAGATCGGCGTCTGCGGCCAGATGTCTTCAATGCGCTTGAGGGCTTCTTCCATCATCTGGTGCCCCAGGCCGGTACCGCGTGCCACCGGCGCGACGATCACCCGGCCAATCACCACATCACCGCCCTGGGATTCCGGGTCCAGCAGGCGCAGGTAGGCCACCAGCACGTCATCTTGCCAGGCCATCAAGTGGTGGGTATCGCCCGAAAGATCCTGCCCGTCGAGGTCTTGATAAACGCATTTTTGCTCGACGACAAACACCTCATTGCGCAGACGCATAATGGTGTACAGCTGCTCTTTGCCGAGGTCTTCGTGATGTTTGCAGACCCATTCAACCGTCATGGCGTTTTCCCTTATTAATGTCTGTGGCCGATAGTAAGCGCCGCCGCCCGTCCTGTCTAAATTGAGCATTTTTGTGAATGGCGTCAATTTGCCATCATTCAGTCCGATCGCCACAGGCTTCTTTGTGTAATCTGCAATACAGGCTCATTGATGAGCTACTGTTATCAGGCCAATGCCTGCCCGCCAAGGACTTTGAGCATGCCGCGATTTTCTCGTGCCGTTGCTTTAATAGGAGTGTTGCTGCTGGCTCAGCCGGCGGTGGCGCAGCGCCTGCGACTGGTAGCGGATGTATGGCCACCGTTTACCGATTCGACCTTGATCAACGGCGGCCTGGCCACTGATATTGTCAGTACGGCGCTGGCCCGAGCAGGCTATGCCAGTGATTTCGAACAAGTGCCATGGGCGCGGGCGCTGATGGGCGTGGGCGATGGCCGTTATGACGTGTTGATCAACGCCTGGTACGACGATGCCCGCACCAAGCTGGGCCAGTTTTCCGGCGAATACCTGATGAATCGCGTGCGGTTTATCAAGCGCCGCGACGACCCCATCGATTATCAGAACCTGGAGCAACTGCACGACGATCCCATCGCCGTGGTGCGCGGCTACGCCTATTCGGCGGCGTTCGACCAGGATGCGCAGTTGCAGAAAGTGCCGGTGCATAACTTCGCCATGGCGGTGCGTATGCTCGCGGCCAAACGCGTCAAGCTGACGCTGGAAGATGAGTTTGTGGCCCGCTATTACCTGGCGCGGGAGTCGCCACGGGTGCGCAACGCGGTGGAGTTTTTACCCAAGCCGTTGAGCGAGAACAGCCTGCATATTCTGGTGAGCCTGAAGAACCCGGAGCATGAACAGATCGTGGCCAGCTTTGATCGGGAGATTGCTCGGATGAAGGCAGATGGCAGCTATGCGCGGTTGATGAAGGAGCATGGGATGTAGTGTTTCTGCTGGCCCTATCGCAGGCAAGCCAGCTCCCACATTTTGAATGGCGAACACCTTCAAAGGTGGGAGTTGGCTTGCCTGCGATGGCGGTCTACGCTTCGCTGGTATCTTTGATCAAATGCGCCGCCAACGTGCGCAACGGCCCCAACTGCCGGCAAATCAACGCCAGTTGCGTTTGCACCAGCCGCTGCCCTTCATCAATCTCATCGGGCATCTGCTCCAGGTCCGCCGCCAACGCTTCCTCGGCATCACTCTGAATCGCGATGGGCTGCTTGTTGGCCAGCCCCGTGGCGATTTCGTCGATACTCGCCGCCAGGCTGTTACCGGCGCCGTCGATCAGATGTTCACGCACGTCGGCCGGTAATTGAGTCTCCCGATGCGCACCCAGCCCGGAAAGGTAACTGAGCAAGGTGTGCGACAGCACCAGAAAGCGGAAGCCCACATCGGCTTCCTTACGGAAATGCCCAGGTTCCATGAGCATATTCGCCAGCGTGGTCGACAGCGCCGCGTCGGCGTTGTGCGCATTGCGCCGCGCCAGCCGGTAGGCCAGGTCGTCGCGCTTGCCGGCGGCGTATTGCTGCATGATCTGGCGCAGGTAAATGCTGTTGCAGGTCAGGGTGTTGGCCAGCACTTTGTTCAGGCGCCGGCCTTGCCAGTCCGGCAGGAACAGGAACACCGCCAGGCCTGCAATCAAGCTGCCCAGCAAGGTATCGAACAGGCGTGGCAGGAACAGCCCGTAACCGTCGCCCACCTGGTTGAAGCAGAACAGCACCATCAGGGTGATCGCCGCGGTGGCCAATGTGTAGCGGGTGGTGCGGTTGATAAAGAACACCAGGCCTGCGGCGATGGCGAACATCGACTGCACCAACGGGTTTGGGAACAGATCAAACAGCGCCCAGGCCACGGTCAGGCCGATGGCGGTGCCGATGATCCGCTGGCCCAGCTTGCGCCGCGTGGCGCCGTAGTTGGGTTGGCACACGAACAGGGTGGTGAGGATGATCCAGTAGCCTTGGGACGGGTGGATCAAGTGCACCATCCAATAGCCGATACTCAGTGCCAGCGGCAGGCGCAGGGCGTGACGGAACAGCAGTGACGTCGGCGTCAGTTGCGTGCGCAGGCGCGTCCACATTTCCTTGAGGTTGCGCGGGGCACGGTCCAGCAGGCTGCTGTCGGTGGCGTCGGCCAGGGAGTCGGGGTTGCTGGCATCGCCGAGCAGGCGGTCGAGGGTGGACAGGTTGGCGGCCAACGCACGCAACGAGCGCAACAGGCCACGCCAGGCCGGGTTGCTCTGGATGCGCAGGTGTTCCAGGGAGGCGTTCAGGTCGCCCAGGGCTTCAGCGAAGCTGTCGTCATAAATGAACGGCTGGCGCAGCTGGATCGATTCGGCCAGGGCCTGGCAGGCCTTGCCTTGCTGGCGCAACAGGCGCTGGCAGCGGAACAGCACGTCGCTGTGGAAGAAGGCTTCAGCCAGGGCGTTGTAAGGGTAGTGGGACGAGCTGGCGCGTTCGTGGATATCCTGGGCCAGAAAGTACAGCTTCAGGTAACGGCTGACTTTTGAGCCGGGGCGGCCATTGCCTACGCGGTGCAGGATGATTTCTTTCGCGGCATTCAGCGCCGCCACCACCCGGCCGTTTTGCTGGGCCAGTTCCAGGCGGCGCGCTTCCACATCCAGTTGGCGGATCGGCTCGAACAGCGACGATTTAAGCTTGAGGTAGCGCCCCAGCTCGCGAAACAACCGCGCCAGGCTTTGCTGCACCGGCTGGTTGGAAAACAGCGCCTGCCACAGCACCGACAGCGCGCCATACCACGCGGCGCCGGCCACCAGCAGCAACGGCTCGTGCCAGAAGTCGGTGACGGCGCCACCGCGCTGGTCCACACCGATCATGGTGTACACCGACAGAATCAACGTCGCTGAAGCAATCGCGCCATACCGTTCGCCCAACGCGCCGAGCATGGTCAGGCAGAAGCTGGCCAGGGCCAGGGCGATGGCGAAGATCCACGGATAAGGGAACAGCAGTTCAACCGACAGCGCGGCAACACTGAAACACACCAGCGTTACCGCCAACGCATTCAGGCGGCCCTGCCAACTGTCATCGGTCTCGGCCAGGGCGCTGGCGATAATCCCCAGGAATAGCGGGATCAGCAGGGTCATTTCGTTTTGATACCAGCACAGCGCCATGCTGCCGGTGAGGGCGATGAATACCCGAACGCTGTAACTGAATTTATCCAGCGCCCACAGGCGCCGCATGGACTGCTTGAACGAGGTCGATGACATGAAGTCTGGAGTCTTCCGGGACGATGCCGCTAAATTGAGCCAGTAATGACGCCACGGCAAGCGTGGCGATCACATGTAACAGCAAAATTTATTCCAGCCAACATCCTAAGAACACCACGAAACTACTGTGGGAGCTGGCTTGCCTGCGATAGCGGCGGTGAATCCAACACCGCTATCGCAGCGGTGCGACGATTCGACAAGCCAGCTCCCACCTGTTGACCGCGTACAACCTTCAGGCGTATTGCGCGGCGGCATAGCCGGAAGCCCATGCCCACTGGAAGTTGAACCCACCCAGGTGACCGGTCACATCCAGCACTTCACCGATAAAGTACAAGCCCGGGCTTTTCAGCGACTCCATGGTCTTGGACGACACTTCCCGCGTGTCCACGCCACCCAGCGTCACCTCGGCCGTGCGATAGCCTTCGGTGCCCGCCGGTACCAACTGCCAGCTCGACAGCTTTTGCGCGATGTCGGCCACTTCGGCGTGGGTGTATTGCTTCATCGGCTTGGACACAAACCAGCTCTGCGCCAACAGGTTGGCCATCTTCTTGGTGAAGATCTCACCCAGCAGGGTTTTCAGCTCGCTGTTGGGGTGCTCGACCTGTTGCTGTTGCAGCCAGGTGTGCGCGTCGTGGTCGGGCAGCAGGTTGATTTCCACCGTGTCGCCGGATTCCCAATACGACGAAATCTGCAAAATCGCCGGGCCACTGAGGCCGCGGTGAGTAAACAGGATGTTCTCGCGAAAGCTCTGGTCGTTGCAGCTCACCAGGCAATCCACGGACGTACCGGACAACTCGCCGCACAACTCCTTGAGCTGGTCGGTGATGGTGAACGGCACCAAGCCTGCGCGGGTCGGCAGCAGTTCGTGGCCAAACTGCTTGGCCACCTGGTAACCAAAACCGGTGGCGCCCAGGGTCGGAATCGACAGGCCGCCGGTGGCGATCACCAGGGATTCGCAGCGCAGTTCACCCAAGGTGGTTTGCAGTTGATAGCCGCCGTCGACTTTGGCAATTTCCTCGATGGAGGTGTCCAGGTGCAGGCTCACGCCGGTCTGGATGCACTCATCGAGCAGCATGCCGAGGATGTCGCTGGACTTGTTATCGCAGAACAGCTGGCCGAGTTTTTTCTCGTGGTACGGCACGCCGTGCTTGGCCACCAGCCCGATGAAATCCCACTGGGTGTAGCGGGCCAGGGCCGACTTGCAGAAATGCGCGTTGTGCGAGAGGAAGTTGGCCGGCTCGGTGTACATGTTGGTGAAATTGCAGCGGCCACCGCCGGACATCAGGATCTTTTTGCCGGCCTTGTTGGCGTGGTCGATCAGCATCACCTTGCGCCCACGCCCGGCGGCGGTCAGCGCGCACATCAAGCCTGCGGCGCCGGCGCCAATGATCACAACTTCGGTCGAGCGCAAAACGGTGTCCTCACAAAAGATTGCCTTGGAATGCAATCAAATGTGGGAGCTGGCTTGCCTGCGATGGCTGTAGTGAATTCACCACCGCTATCGCAGCGGTGCGACGATTCGACAAGCCAGCTCCCACATTGATTCGGTTTCCACAGTAAATATGCGTGTTGTTACAAGATCCGCACGCGCAACGAGCGGCCTTTGATCTTGCCGTCATTCAAACGCTGCAACGCCTGCTTGGCGATCCCGCGCTCAACAGCCACGAACGCCTGGAAATCAAAGATCGCGATCTTGCCGACCTGGGCACCCGGAATCCCGGCGTCACCAGTCAGTGCGCCGAGGATGTCGCCTGGGCGCACCTTGTCTTTACGGCCGGCGGCGATGCACAGCGTGCTCATCTGTGGCAGCAACGGGCCACCGCTTTGCGGCTTGAGGTTGTCCAGTTGGTCCCAGTTCAGCGGCGACTTTTGCAGTTGCTCAATGGCTTGGGCACGGTGGGCTTCGGACGGCGCCACCAGGCTGATCGCAATACCGGTCTCACCGGCGCGGCCGGTACGGCCTACGCGGTGGATGTGGATTTCCGAGTCGCGGGCCAGTTCGACGTTGATCACCATGTCCAGGGAGTCAATGTCCAGGCCACGGGCGGCGACGTCGGTCGCCACCAGCACCGAAGTGCTGCGGTTGGCGAACATCGCCAGTACCTGGTCACGGTCGCGCTGCTCCAGGTCGCCATGCAGGCCGACGGCGGAGATGCCCTTGGCGGTCAGGTGATCCACAGTTTCCTGCACTTGCTGCTTGGTAAAGCAGAACGCCACGCACGACGCCGGGCGGAAGTGCGCCAGCACCTTGGTCACCGCGTCCATGCGCTCTTCCGGCGAGATCTCGTAGAAACGCTGCTCGATCTGGTCGTCGGAGTGGAAGGCTTCGGCTTTCACTTGCTGCGGCGCACGCATGAACTTGGAGGCCAGCTGCTTGATGCTCACCGGGTAGGTGGCCGAGAACAGCAGGGTTTGGCGGCGTGGCGGGGTCTTGCTGATGATGTCTTCGATGGCGTCGTAGAAGCCCATGTCGAGCATGCGGTCGGCTTCATCGAGGATCAGCGTGTTCAGGCCGTCCAGCACCAGCGAACCTTTGCGCAAGTGTTGCTGGATACGCCCTGGCGTGCCGACGATGACGTGGGCGCCGTGTTCCAGCGAGGCGATCTGCGGGCCGAGGGACACGCCGCCGCACAGGGTCAGTACCTTGATGTTGTCTTCGGCACGCGCCAGGCGACGGATTTCCTTGGCGACCTGGTCGGCCAGCTCACGCGTCGGGCACATCACCAGCGCCTGGCAGCCGAAGTAACGCGGGTTGATCGGGTTCAACAGGCCGATGCCGAAGGCGGCGGTCTTGCCGCTGCCGGTCTTGGCTTGGGCGATCAGGTCCAGCCCCTTGAGGATCACCGGCAAGCTTTGCGCCTGGATCTGCGTCATCTCGACGTAACCCAGCGAGTCGAGGTTAGCCAGCATGGCGGCGGACAGGGGCAAAGTATTAAAAGCGGTGGCGATGGTAGTCACGGGACTGGCTCTGCAAAACAAAATGTCGCGCAGTGTAACAGGCCCCCTTGGGTTTCTTTGTATGTTCTCGACGAGAAGTACGGGGGGCAGCTACAAGCTACAAGCTACAAGCTACAAGCTACAAGCTTGAAGCTTGAAGCTTGCCGCTTGCCGCTTGCCGCTGCTTTAATGCTCCAGGTCGTGCTCGCGGCTGACGACCCGTTTGCCGTCTTTTGGCGACAGTTGCAGGAAGATCGCCGCCGCCAGCATGGCCATGATGCCCACGGTGAGGAAGGTCAATTGGAACGCGCCCAGCACGCTTTCCACGCCGTCATTGCCCGCTTCGGCAGTAAAGCCGCCGAGCAGGGCACCGGCACAGGCTACGCCCAGGCTCAAGGACAATTGCGCCACCACCGAGAGCAAACTGTTGCCGCTGCTGGCCTGGGCGTCGTCGAGGTCGATCAGGGTGACGGTGTTCATCGCGGTAAATTGCAGCGAGTTGATCGCGCCCAGCACCGCCAGCATGCACAGCAGCAGCGGGTAGGGCGTGTGTTCGCTGACCAGGCCCATACTGGCCAGCATGATGCCCAGCGCCAGGGTGTTGCCGGTGAGCACAATGCGATAGCCCAGCCGCTCGATCAGTGGCCGGGCGATGGACTTGGCAAACATCGCCGCCGCCGCCAGGGGCAGCATGCTCATCCCGGCTTCGGAGGGCGAATAACCCAGTGCCACCTGCAGCAGCAACGGCACCAGAAACGGCAGTGCGCCGCTGCCCAGCCGGGCGAACAGGTTGCCGAGGATGCCCACGGCAAAGGTGCGGGTCTTGAACAGTACCGGCGAGAACAGTGGGTTGTCGATATGCCCGGCACGCAGCCAGTACGCGGCCAGGCAGGCGAGCCCGCCGAACAGCAGCAACATCACCCGCAGGTGCGGCAGGTGCAGTTCGCCCAGGCCTTCCATGGCGATGGTAATCAGCACCATCGCCGCGCCAAACAGCACAAACCCTACACTGTCAAAGCGCGTGCGTTCGCTGCCGCGCAAGTCGGGGATGAGTTTCCACACGGCGTAGCAACCGACCATGCCCACAGGCAGGTTGATCAGGAAGATCCAGTGCCAGGTCAGGTATTGCACCATCCAGCCGCCCATGGTCGGGCCGAGCAAGGGGCCGAGCAGGCCGGGAATGGTGATGAAGCCCATGATGCGTACGAGTTCGGAACGCGGATAAGCACGCAAGACCACCAGCCGCCCGACCGGCAGCATCAGCGCGCCGCCTAAACCCTGGATGACCCGCGCGCCCACCAGCATGGTCAAGGTGCTCGACAAGGCGCACAGCAAGGAGCCAATGCTGAACAGCATGATCGCGCCGAAGAAGATTTTTTTGGTACCGAAGCGGTCGGCCACCCAGCCCGAAGCCGGGATCAGCAAGGCGACGGTGAGCATGTAGGCGATCACCACCCCTTGCATGCGCAGCGGGTTTTCCGCCAAGTCCCGCGCCATGGCCGGCAGGGCGGTGTTGAGAATCGTCCCGTCCAGCGACTGCATGAAGAAGGCAATCGCTACCACCCAGGGTAGCCAGCGGGCGGTCTTGGCATCGAGAGGGGCGCGATTCGGCATGTGAACCCTTTTATTAGCAGGCTATGTGTTGGCGATTATGCGCCATCCGTCGCCCCTTTTCCCACTGGCGGTTCGTCTAATTCCGACAGTGTTGCGTGCTCTCCCACCAGGAAATCCAACAGCGCACGGTGCACTGACATGGCCGCTTCGCGCGACTCCAGGTCGAGCAGATGGCCGGTGTGTTCGGCGACCGCAAAGCTGCTGCGGCCGACATAGCGCTTGAACAACTGGGCCTCGGCCGCCGGCGTGTATTCATCCAGTGCGCCGTTGAGGAAGTGCACCGGGGTTTCGATCCGGGTCAGCTCCGGCAGGTAATTACCATCGCCCAAGGCCAGCACCTGATGGATATGGAAACGCGCCTGGCGGTACTCGGTGGTGGCCATGCTCGACAGGTGCCGATGGTTGTTGCGCTTGAGGCGCGGCGACAGGTATTTGCCGACGGTCTCATTGAGCAAGTGGCCGACGGCGGATTTGTCATCGGCCTCGATCAACACGCGCACGCGCTCCACGTAGTCGAGCATCGCCTGGTTGAGGTTGGGCGCCAGGGCCATCACCACCGAGCTTTGGATGGAGGGTGGGTTGTGGGCCAGGGTCAGCAAGGTGGAGATACCGCCCCAGGAGGCCGACACCAGATGGTTGACCTCGAAGCGCTCCACCAGGGCGCGCAGGATTTGCACCTCGTCGTCCTTGGTCACAAGCTCGAGGTCGGTGTTGTGCTCGCGCGAATAGCCGGAGAACGGCAGGTCGAACAGCAGCACATTGAAATGCTCCGCCAGGCATTTACTGGTTCGCGCGAAAGAGCGTGTGGTGGACAGCGCGCCGTTGACCATCAAGACAGTCTTTTTTTCCGAATCGTTTCCTAGCTGCTCAACATGAACGTTGTAGTGCTTGAACAGCTTCTCTATGACAAAACTTCCATGGTTCATGTCAACGCTCCAGCTTGCCCTTCCCGGGCAAGGTCATGCTCTCGTGGGGTGGGTGGCGGGATGCCACTAACCGTTATAACGAGGTTTTTTGCGGGCGACAACAGGCCGCCCGGGGAGAAGTGTTAGATGGGATTTTGCGGTAGGAAGGGATGAAATGAGGTGTCTGAAATCAATACAAGCCTATGTGGGAACTGGCTTGTATTGGGAGCAGGTCTGTTTGGGAACTGGCCTATGTGGGATCAGGCTTATGTGGGAGCTGGCTTGCCTGCGATGGCATCACTGCGGTGTGGCTGACACACCGAGGTGACTGCATCGCAGGCAAGCCAGCTCCCACACAAGCCGTCCCCCACACAAGCCCGCTCCCACAGGGGGCGTTGTATTTACAGCGTTAGCGTCAGGCGCTTGACCAGCGCCCCCGGCAGCAGGTTGGAGGAGGTATTGCGCTGGCTGTACGTACTCGCCGACAGCAGCAGTTCCCGTTCCGAGGTCAGCGCTTCAAGCTGCGAACCGAGCAGGCTGTAGACACTGTCATCAAACCGCATGGTGCTCACCGGCGCCTTGATCTCACCGTCTTCGACCCAGAACGTGGCAAAGCGCGTCATGCCGGTCAGGCGTGCCGCTGGCAAGTCCGAGTAGTTCAGATACCACAGGTTGCTGATGTACAAGCCAGTGCCCAATTGCTTGAGGATATCGGCCTGGGGCAGGTTGCCTGCGGCCATCTGCAAGGCGCTGGGCGACTCGTCGCTGCTGGCGCCGTTGGTGCTCAGGCCATATTCGGCAGCACTGCGCGAGTTGATCAACTGGCCCTCGGCTTTACCGGCGTTGATCAGCGTGACATCACTGCGCGGGTAGCCTTCGGTGGAAAACGCCTGGCTCAGGGAGCCGCTGATCTGCTCATCGACCTTCACCAGTGGGCTCAGCGACTGCTCACCCGTGTAGAGCTTTTGCAAGCAACTGCCTTTGCTGGCGATGGCCTGGGCGGAAAACCCGCCCCACGTGACAATGCTGAAGATTTCTTCCAACGCCGCCGGGGCCAGGTAGGCGCGGTACTGGCCGGGAGGCAGCTTGTGCAACGGGCGGCCGAGGAACTCCAGCTGCTCACGCGCCCGCTGGAAACGCTCAGTGAACTCGGCGCTGTCCCAGGTGTGCCCGGCGTAGCTGGCTTTCACCGCTTCGCCGTTGGCGTGGAACAGGCTGAAATCGAAGTTGAAGCTATTGGCCTGATGCCAGCCGAACGCGCCGTCGGAACTGGCAAAGCCACGGCTGATGGGGCCGGCAGCGTAGAAGCCCACCAGGTCCACACCTTCGGCGGCCTGGCTGATATCTGCCAGCACCTGAGCCAACTCGGGCAGTGGTCGCAGTTGTTCGTTGTGGTTTTGCCAGGCGTTGTGGTTCAGCAGCAGGTACGGATCCTGCGGCAACAATGGCAAGGTTTCGCGCAGTTGTTGCAGGCCGTCGGCCAGGCGCTGGCGATCCAGCGCCGGCTCACCGGCAAGGGTGATACCGAGGTCGGCGTGACGGCCATCGTTGATCAGCTTGAGGTTGAGGCTGGCCTGTTGCACCTGGCCCGCTTGACGCACCTTGGCGTGGTTGAAGCGCACGAACTCGGACGACTCGTCAGCGTAGCCCAGGTGAAACTGTTCCTTGTCGGTGACGGCTTGCTTGAGCCAACCCACCAGTGCCTTGAAGTTATTCATCAGGCATCTCCCCCGAACACGTCGATATCACTGAACACACACGCCGGTGAAGCGTGGCCCACGCGGATCACCTGGTTGGGTTCGCCTTTGCCGCAGTTGGGCGTGCCCAACACCTGGAAGGTGCTGGCGTCGCCGACGGCGCTGAGGTTGCGCCAGAACTGCGCGGAGATGGCGCGGTAGTTGGGGTTTTTGACCACGCCCTTGAGTTCGCCGTTTTCGATCAGCTGGCCCCACTCGCAACCGAACTGGAATTTATTGCGTGCGTCATCGATGGACCAGGAGCGGTTGGTGCTCATCAGAATGCCGTGCTCGATGCCGCTGACCAGCTCAGCCTGGGTCTTGTCGCCGGCCTCGATATTGAGGTTGGCCATGCGGTCGATGGGCGGCCGATTCCAGCCGCACGCGCGGCTGTTGGCCACGCCTGGCAAGTTCGCGCGAAATTGCGACAGCGCGCCACCCAAGGGCTTGAGCAGCAGGCCATCGCGAATCAGGAATTGCTTGCTGGCGGCCGTGCCGTCGTCGTCATGCCCATAGCTGGCGAGCTGTTCGGGGATGTCCGGGTCGAAGGTCACGTTGAGCAAGGGCGAGCCGTATTGCAGATGGCCGAAGTCACTGGCCTTCACAAAACTGGTGCCGGCGTAGTTACGCTCATCGCCCAGGATGCGGTCCAGTTCCAGCGGATGGCCGATGGACTCGTGAATCTGCAGGATCATCTGGTCGGGCATCAGCAGCAGGTCACGCGGGCCGTGGGGCGTGTTCGGCGCGAGCAGCAGTTGCAGGGCTTCATCGGCGACTGTGCGGGCGGCGCCGGCCAGGCCGAAGCGGCGAATCACGTTCGCACTGCCTTGCTGGCCGAAGTTGGTGCCGCCCAGGGTGCGGGTCTGGCTGTCGTTGCCGTCGAAGGCGGTGACGCTCAGGCCCGGAAAGACGAAACGCTGAGCCTGGCGCAGCTCGGCACCGGCGCTGTTGAGGTAGATCTGTTCAACCCGCGTGGTGCCCAGGCTGACTTCCCAACTGACCAGGCGCTCATCCTTGGGCACGCTGGCGGATTCATCGCCGAGCAGTTGGTAGCAGTCGCTCAGGGATGGGAAGGGCTGGTCGAGGTCGGGCGACAGGTAGTCGGCCACGTCACTGGAGACCTGTTGTGTGTGCAAGTCGAGCAGGGCATGGGGCGAAATCTGCCGGGCTTGCTGTTCGGCGCGCTCAAGGGCTGCTTGCAGGCCGGCGAGGGAAATGTCGTTGGTTGCTGCATAAGCTTCCACGCCGTTGAGGCGCACGGTGAGCATGGCGCCCTCGTCGTGGCTAAGGTGTGGCGGCTCGGCGACGTTCTTGCGTACCGACAGGTACTGGCCGGATTCGCGCACATAACGCAACGAGAAGAATTCGGCGCGGGTGCGCAGGGCACTGAAGTGCTGCTTGAGGGTGGGGTGTTTGTCGAACATGGGGCCTTCCTTGTGGGCGGCTCATCGCGGGCAGGCAACAGAGTAGGCCTGGGGCGGGGAGCTGATCAAGGAAAGTGTCGGGGGGAGCTTTTGCGGTGTCAGGTCGGGCCTCATCGCGGGCAAGCCCGGCTCCCACATTTTGATTTGTGAACACAGTCAAATGTGGGAGCTGGCTTGCCTGCGATGGGATCACCGCGGTGTATCAGTTACTGCGCAGTAGGGCCGACTTCACGCATCGGCTTGCCACGCACCGGCGCATCGCCTGCCACGTAGTAGTCGGCAGTGCTGCGCGGCAGTGGCTTGCGGCCACGGATCTTGTCGGCGATTTTCTCGGCGATCATGATCGTCGGCGCGTTGAGGTTGCCGGTGGTGATGATCGGCATGATCGACGCATCCACAACACGCAGCCCCTGCATGCCATGCACGCGGCCTTCGGCATCCACTACAGCCATCTCGTCGGTGCCCATTTTGCACGAGCAGGACGGGTGGAACGCAGTTTCGGCGTGCTCGCGGATGAACTTGTCCAACTGCTCATCGGTTTGCACGTCAATGCCCGGGCTGATTTCACGGCCACGGTATTGATCCAGCGCCGGCTGCTGCATGATTTCGCGGGTCAGGCGGATGCCGTCACGGAATTCCTGCCAGTCCTGCTCGGTGGCCATGTAGTTGAAGAGGATGCTCGGGTAGTCCCGTGGGTTCTTCGACTTCAATTGCACGCGGCCACGGCTCGGCGAACGCATGGAGCCCATGTGCGCCTGGAAACCGTGCTCTTTCACACCGTTGCTGCCGTTGTAGTTAATCGCGACCGGCAGGAAGTGGTACTGGATGTTCGGCCAATCGAAGTCTTCGCGGGTACGGATAAAACCGCCCGCTTCGAACTGGTTGCTGGCGCCGATGCCGGTGCCATTGAACAGCCATTCGGCACCAATGGCCGGCTGGTTGTACCAGAGCAGCGATGGGTACAGCGACACTGGCTGAGTGCAGGCGTATTGCAGGTACAGCTCAAGGTGGTCCTGCAGGTTTTCGCCGACGCCGGGCAGGTCGTGGACCACCGGGATGTCGAGGCTTTCCAGCAGTTTGGCCGGGCCCACACCGGAGCGTTGCAGCAGTTGCGGCGAAGCGATTGCACCGCTGCACACCAGTACTTCTTTGCGCGCACGGGCTTCAACACGTTCTTCAGCCGCGCCGATCAGGTAACGCACGCCCACGGCACGCTTGCCTTCAAACAACACTTTGTCGGTGAGGGCGTGGGTGACGATGGTCAGGGTCGAACGCTTTTTAGCCGTGTCCAGGTAACCGCGTGCGGTGCTGGCGCGACGGCCTTTAGGCGTGACGGTACGGTCCATCGGGCCGAAGCCTTCTTGCTGGTAGCCGTTCAGGTCGTCGGTACGCGGGTAACCGGCCTGTACGCCGGCTTCAACCATCGCGTGGAACAGCGGGTTGTTGCCGGCTTTAGGCGTGGTCACGCTGACCGGGCCGTCGCCACCGTGGTAGTCGTTGGGGCCGATGTCGCGGGTTTCGGCTTTACGGAAGTACGGCAGGCAGTCGAGGTAGGTCCAGTTTTCCAGACCTGGCAGTTTTGCCCAGTTGTCGTAGTCCATGGCGTTGCCACGGATGTAGCACATGCCGTTGATCAGCGAAGAACCACCCAGGCCTTTGCCGCGACCGCATTCCATCCGACGGCCGTCCATGTGTGGCTCAGGGTCGGTTTCGTAGGCCCAGTTGTAGCGACGGCCTTGCAGCGGGAACGCCAGCGCGGCAGGCATTTGGGTACGGAAGTCAAAACGGTAGTCCGGGCCGCCGGCTTCCAGCAGCAGGACGGTGACGCCTTCGTCTTCGGTCAGACGGGTCGCCAGGGTGTTACCGGCGGAGCCGGCACCCACAATGATGTAATCGTATTCTTGGGACATTGGATGCACCCTCTTTTGAGATGGTCAGGTCGGGCCTCATCGCAGGCAAGCCAGCTCCCACATTTTATTGGGTTAACACAGCACAAAATGTGGGAGCCGGGCTTGCCCGCGATGGCGGCCTCGCGGGCAGTACAGCGCTCGGATTTAGAACACCGAGGCGTAGTCGCCCAGCTCAACCTGTACCGATTTGATGCGGGTGAAGTTGTTCAGCGAGCTGATACCGTTCTCACGGCCAACGCCCGACTGCTTGTAGCCGCCAACCGGCATCTTGGCGTCGGATTCGCCCCAGGCGTTGATCCAGCAGATACCCGCTTCCAGCTGATGAATCACGCGGTGGGCGCGGTTCAGGTCCTTGGTCACCAAACCTGCGGCCAGGCCGAAGTCGGTGTCGTTGGCGCGGCGGATCACTTCTTCTTCGGTCTCGTAAGTGAGGATGCTCATCACTGGGCCGAAGATTTCTTCACGGACGATGGTCATTTCGTCGGTGCAGTCGGTGAACACAGTCGGGGCCACATAGGCGCCTTTGGCGAATTCGCCGTCGGTCAGGCGGTCGCCGCCGCACAGTACGCGGGCGCCTTCTTCCTTGCCTTTGGCGATGTAGCCGAGCACGCTTTCCATGTGGGCGAAGCTGACCAGCGGGCCGAAGTTGGTGTTTTCGTCTTGTGGGTTGCCAACACGAATGCGCGCAACACGCTCAACGATCTTGGCTTCGAACGCCGCTTGCAGGTGTTTCGGCACGAACACGCGAGTGCCGTTGGTGCAGACCTGGCCGGAGCTGTAGAAGTTGGCCATCATGGCGATGTCGGCGGCGCGATCCAGGTCGGCATCTTCGAACACGATCAGCGGCGACTTGCCGCCCAGTTCCATGGTCACTTCTTTGAGCGAGGAGCTCGAAGCGCTGGCCATAACTTTCTTGCCGGTGTCGGTGCCGCCGGTGAACGAGACTTTCTCGATACGCGGGTGTTCGGTCAGCCAGGTGCCGACTTCACGTCCGCTGCCGGTCAGCACGTTGAACACACCGGCTGGAACGCCAGCTTCGGTGTAGATCTCGGCCAGTTTCAGGGTGGTCAGCGAAGTGACTTCGCTTGGCTTGAAGATCATCGCGTTACCCGCCGCCAGGGCCGGTGCGGATTTCCACAGGGCGATCTGGATCGGGTAGTTCCACGCGCCGATACCGGCTACTACGCCCAGCGGCTCGCGGCGGGTGTAGACGAACGAAGTGTCGCGCAACGGGATCTGCTCGCCTTCGATGGCTGGCACCAGGCCTGCGTAGTATTCCAGCACGTCTGCACCGGTGACGATGTCGACGTATTGGGTTTCGGAGAAGGCTTTACCGGTGTCCAGGGTTTCCAGGGCGGCCAGCTCATCGTTGCGCTCGCGCAGGATGTCGACGGCACGGCGCAGGATGCGCGAACGCTCCATGGCGGTCATGGCGGCCCAGATTTTCTGGCCTTTTTCAGCGCTGACCACGGCACGTTCCACGTCTTCCTTGGTGGCGCGTTGCACTTGGGCGAGAACTTCACCGTTAGCCGGGTTGATGGCTTCGAAGGTGGCATCGCTGCCAGCGTCGCTGTAGCCGCCGTCAATGTAGAGTTTTTGCAGTTCGAAACGGGCCATAAAGTCCTCGCAAGTGCATAAGTGGTTGGCGTTACCCGCCGAAAGTGGGCCATGGGGTTGTGGCAACACTGAGCGGCAGACGTTCAGGGGTTGAGCGTTTATGTGTGCTCTAACTCACCTGCTTGGCCAATTGGAAATCCATGTATTCGTAAGCGATCCGTTGCGCCTGCTCCGTGTCGAAAGCGTCTCCCGACAGGGCGCCGCGCAACCACAAACCGTCGATCAGGGCCGCCAGGCCTCTGGCTGCTTTGCGTGCGTGCGGCAGCGGTAGCACTCGGCGGAACTGGCAGCACAGGTTGGAATACAGACGTTGATCGTTGATCCGCTGCAACCTGTGCAATGACGGGTGGTGCATGCTGGTGGCCCAGAAGGCCAGCCAGGTTTTCATTGCCGGTCCGTTGACCTGGCTGGCGTCGAAGTTGCCCTCGATGATCACCCGAAGGTGCGCCCGTGGGCTGTCGTCCTTCAGCGCAAGCCTGCGTTCGTGGACGTTCTCGATCAGCACATTCATCAAGTACCGCATCGTTGCGGCGATCAGGCCGTTCTTGTCCTGAAAGTAGTGACTGATGATGCCGTTCGAGACGCCGGCCAAACGGGCGATCAGCGCAATGCTGGCATCTCCCATTCCAACCTGATCGATGGCCGTCAAGGTGGCTTCGATCAACTGCTGGCGGCGTATGGGTTGCATACCGACCTTGGGCATGTAGCACCTCTCCTTAGGCCTGCCGTTGGGCGTTAAACGTCCGTCGGCTTGATGGCCAGTCTATTTTGTTTTGATTGAACGTTCAATCAACAAAGAATAAGATCTGCGACAAATGGTCGCTGCCTACAGATTTTTCCTACCTGTGAGCAACGTCCTCTGACACCTGCAAAAACCCTTGAAACAGGCCGTATCAGGGCCTGGCCACTGCCTAGGCGCGGCTCAAGAATTTTCGGGGTGTCTTTATAACACCCGTCCGTCGACTGCCGAAAAATCGATGTCCCGGGATAACCGTTGCCTTGTGTTTCTCTCTCGCACTGCCCGGAGCATCTGCGCCATGAGTTCTGCCTCTCTTATAAAGACCCCGCCGGAAAAGGTCAGGGTCAACGGTTGGGTGTTTTACACCTCCACCGCGCTCATTCTGTTGTTGACCGCCATTCTGATCATCGCCCCGCAGGAGGCCGGGCGCATGCTCGGCATAGCCCAGGCGTGGTTGTCGAAAAGCTTCGGCTGGTACTACATGGTGGTCATCGCTGCCTACCTGGTGTTTGTGGTCGGCCTGGCGTTTTCGTCCTACGGTAAATTGAAACTGGGCAGCAAGGACGACACCCCGGACTTCAGCTACGGCGCCTGGGCCGGCATGTTGTTCTCGTCGGGCATCGGCATCTCGCTGCTGTACTTCGGGGCTTCCGAGCCTTTGGACCACTACTTCAACCCGCCCGAAGGCGCCGCCGCCAGCAATGGCGCAGCCCGCCAGGCGTTGCAGTTGACGTTCCTGCACTGGGGCCTGCACGGCTGGGCGATTTATGCGCTGGTCGGCCTGGCCGTGGCGTACTTCGCGTACCGTCATAACCAGCCGTTGGCCTTGCGTTCGGCGCTGTACCCGCTGGTGGGCGAGCGTTGGGTCAAAGGCGCGGCCGGCCACGCGGTGGACGGCTTCGGCATGTTCGTGACCCTGCTGGGTCTGGTGACGAACCTGGGGATTGGTTCGATGCAAGTGTCGTCGGGGCTTGAAAACCTGTTCGGCATGCAGCACAGCAACACCAACCTGCTGATCGTGATCATTGTGATGAGCACCGTGGCGACCATCGCTGCCGTGTCGGGTGTGGAAAACGGCATTCGCCGCCTGTCCAACCTCAACATCGTGCTGTTCAGTGGCTTGCTGATCTTCGTGCTGTTGTTTGGCCCGACCCTGCACCTGCTCAATGGCCTGGTGCAGAACACCGGTGACTACCTCAACGGTATCGTGCTGAAAACCTTCGACCTGTATGTGTACGAAGGCGACGCCGACAAGACCGAGCGCTGGATGGGCCTGTGGACCCTGTTCTACTGGGCCTGGTGGATTTCCTGGGCGCCATTTGTAGGCATGTTCATCGCGCGTATCTCCCGTGGTCGCACGGTGCGTGAACTGGTGGCCGGCGTGCTGCTGATCCCGCTGGGCTTCACCCTGGCGTGGTTGTCGATCTTCGGTAACTCGGCGCTGGACCTGGTGCTGAACCACGGCGCAGTGGAGTTGGGCAAGACGGCGCTGGAGCAACCGTCGATGGCCATCTACCAACTGCTTGAGCATTACCCGGCGTCGAAAATCGTGATCGGCGTGTCGATCTTCGTGGGCTTTGTGCTGTTCCTGACCCCGGCGGATTCCGGCGCGGTGATGATGGCCAACCTTTCGTGCAAGGGCGGCAATGTGGATGAAGATGCGCCGCACTGGCTGCGGATCTTCTGGTCGGTGGTGATCACTCTGGTGACCATCGGCCTGCTGTTCGCGGGTAACTTCGAAGCCATGCAAACCATGGTGGTGCTGGCGGGGCTGCCGTTCTCGGTGGTGCTGATTCTGTTTATGTTCGGTTTGCACAAGGCGATGCGCCAGGATGTGGCCATCGAACAGGAGCAGGCGCAATTGGCCGAACGTGGTCGTCGTGGTTTCAGCGAGCGTTTGACCGCCTTGGACCTGCAACCGAGCCAGGGCACGGTACAGCGCTTTATGGACAAACACGTTACGCCTGCGTTGGAAGAAGCGGCGAGTGTGCTGCGTGACCAAGGGCTGGAAGTGCAGACGCTGCTGGGTAAATCCAAGCGCTGCATCGGTGTGCGTATCGAGATGGAAGAGGGCAACCCGTTTGTCTATGAAGTGAGCCTGGATGCTTACTCCTCGGCACCGAGCGACCTGCCCGAAGAAGAGCGCACCCGTTACTACCGGGCCGAGGTCTACCTGCACAACGGACCTCAGGAATATGACCTGATGGGCTTCGCCCAGGAGCAGATCACCCGGGACGTGCTCGATCAGTTTGAAAGCCATCGGCAGCTCCTTGGCCGTGTCTATAGCTGATGGTTGAGCCGAGCGGCGCCGTCACTGGCGCCGCTGTTCCAGGCTTGGAATGAGGTCAAATGTGGGAGCTGGCTTGCCTGCGATAGCGGTGGTGAATTCACTAAAGCTATCGCAGGCAAGCCAGCTCCCACATTGACCCAGTTTCTTCAGTTGGTTTTGCGGTACCGACTAGCCCAGGTTCTTGCCCAGCAGGGCATGGTACAGCTCGCTATCCCCCAGAATCCCCACCACCTGGTTGTTGTTATGCAACACCAGCTTGTTCCCCGTGTGATACCGGATCTGCAACGCATCGCGCATGCCGATATTGGAATCCACCAGCGTCGGTACCCGGCCCAAACCTTCCACCGGTTGCCCCGGCGCCCAGTTCTGCAGGTTCAACGGCGTGCCGTTCTGGCGTGCGCCCTTGATCACATTGCCTTCGGCCAGGTCCAGCCACGAATCGCCGCCCGGGTCCAGGCTGATGGAGCCGTTGACGTGGGTGCAGTTCTCTACGGTACGCATCAGGCTGCGCCCGCACAGCACGTTCAGCGGGTTGGTATGGGCGACGAAGGTGCGCACATAGTCGTCCGCCGGGTTCAGCACAATCTCTTCCGGCACGCTGTACTGGATGATCTTGCCGTCTTTCATGATCGCGATGCGGCTGCCGAGTTTCAGCGCCTCATCCAGGTCGTGGCTCACGAACACGATGGTCTTGCTCAGCTTGCGTTGCAGTTCCAGCAGTTCATCTTGCAGGCCTTGGCGGATCAGCGGGTCGAGGGCCGAGAAGGGTTCGTCCATCAGCAGGATATCGGCATCCATCGCCAAGGCGCGGGCCAGGCCGACGCGCTGCTGCATGCCACCGGACAGCTCGTCGGGCTTCTTGTTACGCCACTGGGCCAGGCCCACCAGTTCGAGCTTTTCATCCACCAGCGCGCGCCGTTCTTTCTCCGGGCGGCCCTGCATCTCGAGGCCAAAGCTGATGTTCTCGCGCACCGTCAGCCACGGCATCAGCGCGAACTTCTGGAACACCATGGCGATGCGCTTGGTGCGCATCATTTTCAGCTCGGCGGGCGTGCAGGACGCAATGTCGATCTGGCGGCCTTCGTGCTCCACAAACAGCTGGCCGCGGCTTACGGTGTTGAGGCCGTTGATGCAGCGCAGCAGGCTCGACTTGCCGGAACCGGACAGGCCCATCAGCACGCAGATCTCGCCCTTCTCAATGTCCAGGCTGGCTTTTTCAACGCCGACGATCTGCCCGGTCTTTTTCAGGATCTCGTTACGGCTCATGCCCTGGTCCAGCAGCTTGAGCGCTTCGCGTGGGTCTTTGGAGAAGATCACGTCGACATTGTCGAATCGGATAATGCTCATGCATCACCCCCTACTTTGGCGTCGGGTTGTTTGCAGATGCGGTCGAGCATGATGGCCAGCAAAACGATTGCCAGGCCGGCTTCAAAGCCCAGGGCAATGTCGGCGGTGTTGAGTGCGTTGACCACCGGCTTGCCGAGGCCGTCGGCGCCCACCAGGGCCGCGATCACCACCATCGACAACGACAGCATGATGCATTGGGTAATGCCGGCGGCAATGCTCGGCATGGCGTGGGGCAGTTCAATGCGTGAGAGCAACTGACGGCGCGAGCAGCCAAAGGCCTTGCCGGCGTCCATCAACTCTTGCGGTACATCGCGGATACCCAGGTAGGTCAGGCGGATAGGCGCGGCAATCGCGAACACCACCGTGGAGATCAAGCCAGGCACCACACCCAGCCCGAAGAGGGTCAGGGTAGGGATGAGGTAGACGAAGGTCGGTACGGTCTGCATCAGATCGAGCACCGGCCGCATCATGGTGTAGAACAGCGGTTTGTGTGCGGCAACAATGCCCAGCGGCACACCGATGACCACGCAGACCAGGGTGGCGAACAACACCTGCGCGAGGGTTTCCATGGTTTCCTGCCAGTACCCCAGGTTGAGGATCAGCAGGAAGGAGGCGATGACAAAAACGGTCAGGCCCCATTTACGTTGAATAAAGTGAGCCAGCAGCGCAATCAGACCGATCAATGCCAGCGGATTGAACCAGGTCAGCGCGAACGTCACGCCGTGGATCATCGTTTCCAGGGTCGATGCGATGGCGTCGAAGTAGTTGGCACCATGTTTGGTCAACCATTCGACGAAGGCAGCGATGTACTGGCCTAGTGGGATTTTCTGTTCAGTCAGCATGGTAGTGAATGTCCACATGCGAAGGGGAAAACATCCCGGGGCAGCGCACCGCCCCGGGGTCAGCACTTACTTGGCGAGGTATTCCTTGACGGCCTCCAGGCCGGGTTTGCCATCAACCGTGGTCACACCGGCGAGCCAGGTGTCGAGCACTTGCGGGTTCTTCTTCAGCCAGGCTTTGGCTGCGGCGTCGGGCTTCATCTTGTCGTCGAGGACGTTACCCATCAGGGTGCTTTCCATGTTCAAGGTGAACGACAGGTTTTTCAGCAACTGGCCGACGTTGCTGCATTCCTGGGTGTAGCCCTTGCGAACGTTGGTGTAGATGGTGGCCTGGCCGTAGTTGGGGCCGAACGAGTCGTCTCCGCCGGTCAGGTACTTCATCTTGAAGCGGGTGTTCATCGGGTGCGGTTCCCAGCCCAGGAACACGATGGCCTGGTCACGCTTGGAGGCGCGTTCCACCTGCGAGAGCATCCCGGCTTCGCTGGACTCAACCACTTTGAAACCCGCGGTTTTCAGGCCGAAGGCGTCTTTGTCGATGAGGGTCTGGATAGTGCGGTTGCCGTCGTTACCCGGCTCGATGCCGTAGATCTTGCCGCCCAGCTCATCCTTGAATTTGGCGATGTCGGCGAAGTCTTTGAGGCCTTTGTTGTACAGCGCCTCCGGGACCGCCAGGGTGTACTTGGCGTTTTCCAGGTTGGCGCGCACGGTTTCCACGGTGCCGGCATCACGGTATTGCTTGATGTCGTTTTCCATGGTCGGCATCCAGTTGCCGAGGAAGATGTCCATGTTCTTGCCGTCGGCCAGGGACTTGTAGGTCACCGGTACCGAAATCATCGTGGTGCGCGGTTTATAGCCAAGGCCCTTGAGGACTTCGCTGGTGGTCGCGGTGGTGACAGTGATGTCGGTCCAGCCGACATCGGAGAAGTTAACGGTCTTGCACTGTTCCGGTTCTGCAGCGTGTGCCAGGACTGGCAGACTCAGCATGGCGGCCAACAACAACGAGGGTGAACCTTTCATCGGGGTAGACTCCTGTGTCTTTTCTGGCGGCATTCGCCGCGCTTTATAAGTGTTGCGGTTGGGGCGTGCATCGAGGCGACGGCACGGTGCCTTGCAAACGAGTCGAGACTGATCATGTACCAGTGAAAATCTGACGCCTACAGGGGGCGTCGTATCCAGTACAGGGATGGTCGTATCCAGTGTCGGTGACGTCGCTTACAGATTTTTCCAATGGCAAAACCGCAGTTTTTACCGATCTGAACCGCTAAAAACGGCCAAAATGCCCGATCGCACGAGAGCGGCGTTGTTGAGCATGGTTACGTCGGTGTGAGACGCCGTGAAGGCAAGCAAAAGCTTGATGATGCCGCCATCTGGGCGATCTGAGCGTAGCACCTCGTTCAAGCCTGGCCGTGCTTATCGAGGAGTTCTACCGCAATGGCTATCAGTGTTTTCGACCTGTTCAAGATCGGCATCGGGCCTTCTAGTTCTCACACCGTCGGCCCCATGCGCGCCGCAGCGTTGTTCGTTCAGCACTTGCGTGAACGTGGAGTGTTGGAACAAGTACGTCGCGTTGAAGTTCAGCTATATGGCTCGTTGTCGGCCACCGGCATCGGCCATGGCAGCGACACGGCGACCATCATGGGCCTGATGGGCGAGTGGCCGGACGCAATCGACCCGGCGCAAATCGGCCTGCGTATTCACACCCTGCGCGAGACCGACACGCTCTTGCTCGACGGCCGCCTGCCGGTGCCCTTCGTCTGGGCACGCGACATGCGCCTGCTCGACGAAAACCTGCCGTTCCACCCCAACGCCATGACCCTGGTGGTGTTCGATGATGACGGCGAGCTGCACCGCGGCACCTACTATTCAGTCGGTGGTGGTTTTGTGGTGGACGAGGCCCAGGCGCAGAGCGGCGTGGCCGATATGGACCGTACCGAACTGCCGTATGATTTTTCCAGTGCTGTGGAGCTGTTGCAGTTGTGCAAGACCCACAACCTGCGCGTCGCCGAACTAATGTTGGCCAACGAAAAAACCTGGCGCAGCGAAGACGAAATCCGCAGTGGCCTGATGAAGCTCTGGCGCGCCATGCAAGACTGCGTGGAGCAGGGCCTCAAGCACGAAGGCATCCTGCCCGGTGGCCTGAATGTGCGTCGCCGCGCCGCCAAGTTGCACCGCAGTTTGCAGGAGCTGGGCAAACCGAACGTGATTGGCTCGACCTTGAGCGCCATGGAGTGGGTCAACCTCTTCGCCCTGGCGGTCAATGAAGAAAACGCCGCCGGTGGGCGCATGGTCACCGCCCCCACCAATGGCGCGGCGGGGATTATTCCTGCGGTGCTGCACTACTTTATGAAGTTCAGCGAAGAAGTCACCGAAGCCAACGTGGTCGACTATTTGCTGAGCGCTGCGGCCGTCGGGATTCTGTGCAAGAAAAACGCCTCGATTTCCGGCGCCGAAGTCGGCTGCCAGGGTGAAGTCGGTTCAGCCTGTGCCATGGCCGCTGCGGGACTTGCCGAGATCCTCGGCGCCACGCCGGAGCAACTGTGCAACGCCGCCGAAATTGGCCTGGAACATAACCTCGGCCTGACCTGCGACCCGGTCGGCGGGCTGGTGCAAGTGCCGTGCATCGAGCGCAACGCGATTGCGGCGGTGAAGGCGATCAACGCCGCGCAGATGGCGCTGCGCGGTGATGGTCAGCACTTTATTTCCCTTGACCGGGTGATCCGCACCATGCGCGATACCGGCGCGGATATGCATGACAAGTACAAAGAGACTTCGCGGGGTGGTTTGGCCGTCAGCGCAGTAGAGTGTTGATTCAGTAATGCCGCCATCGCAGGCAAGCCAGCTCCCACATTTGGAATGCATTCCCCTGTGGGAGCAGGCTTGCCTGCGATAGCGGCAGTTGCAGCACCACTGCTCATAAAGTGAACACCGGAACCCAAAAGCGCCACCTTTTAGCGCGTCGCAAATAGATAAGTAGCTTGCGAACGATTCCGTGCCTCACCACTCGTCACCCGTGCGTGCGGTGACAGACTTTTCCCACGCCCGCAAAGCGCCTTCCCACAAGTGCTACCGATCTGCTCACACCCCAGAGCAGGGCCGGTCTGACGTCCATTTCTGGCCATATTCCGCGCTCCCCGCGCGGGCTTATATAGACGCGTCATCAGGTCGTTTTTAGGAGTTATTGGATGGCCATTCAATTTTAGGCATGGCATTTGCTCTACCCATTCAAAGCCTCGCTCCTTGCTGGAGACGAACGCAATAACAAGAGCCTCGCCTGAGGCCATCACCCGCTTTGTGTGAGGAGATACCGCGATGACGTCGTTCAACTCCGGGGCCCAACCCCAGAACCGTGCGCCTCAATCCATCGGCTTTTTGCTGCTGGACAATTTCACGCTGATTTCCCTGGCTTCGGCAGTGGAACCGCTGCGCATGGCCAACCAGCTGTCCGGCCGCGAGCTGTATCGCTGGACAACCCTGAGTGTCGACGGCAACCAAGTGTGGGCCAGCGACGGTCTGCAAATCACCCCCGATGCCTCCATGCACAAAGCCCCGGCCCTGGACACTGTGATTGTGTGCGGTGGCGTGGGAATCCAGCGTACCGTTACCCGTGAGCACGTGTCGTGGCTGCAAAGCCAGGCGCGCCAGTCGCGTCGCCTCGGCGCCGTGTGCACTGGCAGTTGGGCCCTGGCCTGCGCCGGTTTGCTCGACGGTTTCGATTGCAGCGTGCACTGGGAATGCCTGGCGTCGATGCAGGAAGCCTTCCCGCGCGTGGCCATGAGCACGCGCCTGTTCACCCTCGACCGTAACCGCTTTACCAGCTCGGGCGGAACCGCGCCGCTGGACATGATGCTGCACCTGATCAGCCGCGACCACGGCCGTGAATTGTCGGCGGCCATCTCCGAGATGTTTGTGTACGAGCGCATCCGCAATGAACAGGATCACCAGCGCGTGCCGCTCAAGCACATGCTCGGCACCAACCAGCCGAAACTGCAGGAAATTGTCGCGCTGATGGAAGCCAACCTTGAAGAGCCGATCGACCTGGACGAACTGGCGGTGTACGTCGCCGTGTCGCGCCGCCAACTGGAGCGGCTGTTCCAGAAATACCTGCACTGCTCGCCATCGCGCTACTACCTCAAGCTGCGCCTGATTCGCGCGCGGCAATTGCTCAAGCAAACGCCGATGTCGATCATCGAAGTAGCGTCGGTGTGCGGGTTTGTGTCCACGCCGCACTTCTCCAAGTGCTACCGCGAATACTTCGGCATTCCGCCACGCGATGAGCGCGTAGGTTCCAACACGACCCAGCAAGTGGCGATGATGCCGATTCCGCAGGCGTTGGTGCTGTCACCGTTGTCGGGGCCGATGTCGGCGTTGAGCCAGGCGCGTAATGAGTCGACGTTTGCCAGTGTAAGGCTTTAGACCGAGGTGGCTTTATCGCAGCGATGCGGCGACCCGACAAGCCAGCTCCCACATTTGAATTGTGAACCCAGTCAAATGTGGGAGCTGACTTGCCTGCGATAGCGGTCTATCAGGCGCCCGAGCTTTGTTTGAACTGCACCAAAGCCGGCAACAACTGCTTGTCGATCGCCTGGCGCACCGCCGGCAAAATCGTCGCGCTGCCGGTGTACATCTGCTCCACCATGCCCTTGAGTGCCTTGGCCCGCGCGGCACTCAAACCGCGCACCGCACACTCGCAAGCCTGTTCGGCGCTGGCGCCGCTGGATACCTCAAATCCCAGCGAGCGCAGCTGGCTCAGCAGGTCATCCTGGTCAATCAAGTCCGCGTGCATCATGACGTTTATCCTGGTGTAGGGAACGGGATTGAATGGGATTCTGGTAGGCCCTCGGCCGGTCGGCAAGGGCAGAATCGGCGAATGGCTCAGATGGCTATGAACAGGTCGTTTTCGGGTCATTTACCGATAGCAACAATAGGCACACTGAGGGCCAGGCACGCACCTTGAAGGTTTGGTCACCCTCGGGATGTCACGCTCACACCAAGCACTCTGCCCCGATCCAGTCACGGCTGGCCCGGGGCTTTTTTTGGCTGGGGTTTGTGGGAGCTGGCTTGCCTGCGATGGCCGCACCCCGGTCTACCTCTGCAACACCAATATCCGGGACAACAACTCATCCCGATCAATGTAACAACCCTGAAAATGCCGCGCCCCCGAAGCCGGGTCAAACGCATTGCGCGCATGCAAGGTGCGGCGGTTATCAAAGCACCACAACTCACCCGGATTCAGGCGTTTGACCAGTCGAAAACGGTCTTCCCGCGTCATCGCAATAAAGCGCCGATACGCCCGATACAACAACGGCATCTGCTCCACCGGTGCCTCAAACGGCCCGCGCAAAAAGTTGGCCATGCGGATCTCCGCCACATCGCCCAAGGCATCCAGCGCAATGATCGGGGCCAGGCGGCGGTAGTCGCTGTGCCGGTCTTTATTGCGAAACTCCACCGGGATTTCACACAGTGCGCGAAACGCCTCCGGGTCTTCCGTGCGCAGCGCCTGGGCGATGGCAAACCCATCGACAAAAATGCTCTCGCCACCGTCAGCGTCGTTCACCAGGCAATGCAAAAATTGCAGCCCCGGTTGCAGCTCCCGTGTCGGCAAATCACTGTGCAGCGGCAGGTTGAACGCGGTGTAAGCATTGCTGTCGGCATCGGCCCTGGACTGCACGTTGAACAGCACGCCGAAGTTGCTCTCGCGGATAAACGAAATACGCTTGGCGATCAGTGCCAGCGAGCCCGGCTCGGTGGGTACGCCACGGATTTGCGTAAGGCCGCCGTCACGCAAGGCCAGCAGCCATTGCAGCAGGGCTTTGGGGTCTTCCATCACCGCTGAGTATTCAAATATGGGCAGTTCGAAGGTGCTGCCCCACAGTTGCGACTGGGGTTTGGCAGCGCGGCGTTCGGCGCGTGATTGATCGTCATAGGCATGGGCGCGCAACCAGCCTGGATCGTACTGGCTGCGATGGCCGCCGTACCATTCCACGCACAGAAAACCTTGATCGATGTGCGCGCTTAGGGCGCGCAGATGCTCGTCCACATCGACAATTTCCAGCACCTGCTCGCGGGTCACGCTGTACACGCATTGGGCACAGGGGCAGTTGTCCCGCAGCCACTGATGATGGAACGGGCTGACCCGCCCATCGGCCCACTGCACGCGAATCTGGTTGTCCAGTACCTGCGCCTCGGCAAGGTCGCAGATCTTCGGGTAAGTACGGAAATCGGCAACAGCGGCGGCGGTTTGCATGGTGATTCCTTATTGTTTTTTGGGTGGTAATCCGATCACTCGGCCCAGCAAGGCAGGGCGCGGCAGGTCGGCCTGTTCGGCACTGATGGTCGCCAGTTTCTCCAGCGTAGCCTCAGTGAACGGCGCTGAATGCGGCCCCGCCAGATCGACGTGCAGCAGCATCTGCTCGTTGCCGGCCAACTCCTTCGTGTCGCCCACAAGGTGCAGGCTGTGATAGAGGTGCAGGCGCTTGGCGTCGTGGGCGATCAGTTGGGTGTGCACCTCCACCTCGGCGCCGAGTTTTACTTCGTGCAGGTAGTTCAGGTGCAGTTCCAGGGTGAACAGCGAGTGGCCGCTGGCTTCGCGGTTTTCGCTGTCCAGCCCGAGGGTGTCCATCAGCGCGTCCGTGGCGTAGCTGAAGATCAGCAGGTAAAACGCGTCACGCAGGTGGCCGTTGTAATCCACCCAGTCGGGCTGGATGTTGGTGGTGTAGGTGGTCAGTGCAGGCATCACATATATTCCAGAATGTATGCAGTCAAAATGTGGGAGCTGGCTTGCCTGCGATGGCGATGGTGAATTTTGCATCGCTATCGCAGGCAAGCCAGCTCCCACACAGATCAACAGCGGTTATTCAGCGAAGCTCATGCCGTGTTTGGCTTTGGTGGTTTTCACCGCTTCCAATACCGCCAGCAAACAATCATCACGATAGCGCTCCAGCGCCGAAATGCTGTGTTTACCCAACTGATCGCTGGTGCCGTCGACCACATCGTCAATCAACTTGTCGGTCAGCTCCGGCGCCGGCAAATACGTCCACGGCAACTGCAACGCCGGGCCGAACTGCGCCATGAAATGCCGCATGCCGGCATCGCCACCCGCGAGGGTGTAAGTCAGGAATGTGCCCATGAACGACCAGCGCAAACCGGCGCCAAATCGGATCGCATCGTCGATTTCACCGGTGGTCGCCACGCCGTCATTCACCAGGTGCAGCGCCTCACGCCACAGCGCTTCGAGCAAGCGGTCAGCGATAAACCCCGGCACTTCCTTACGCACATGCAACGGGCGCATGCCGAGGGATTCATACACCTTGATCGCCGCCTGAATTGCCTCCGGCGCGGTGTGCTTGCCGCCCACCACTTCCACCAGCGGCAACAGGTAAACCGGGTTGAACGGGTGGCCGACCACACAGCGTTCCGGGTGGGTGGAACCTTCGTAGAACTCGCTCGGCAACAGACCTGAAGTGCTCGAGCCAATCAGCGCATTCGGCTTGGCCGCTGCGCTGATCTTGCTGTGCAGTTCGAGTTTCAGCTCCAGGCGTTCCGGGGCGCTTTCCTGGATGAAGTCGGCGTCTTTTACGCATTCCTCAATGGTGGTTACAAAGCGCAGGCGATCCTGAGAGGCGCCCGGCGCCAGGCCTTGTTTCTCCAAGGCGCCCCAGGCGTTGGCAACGCGCTTGCGCAGGGCCGCTTCGGCGCCAGGCGCCGGGTCCCAGGCGACCACATCCAGGCCGTGGGCCAGGGCGCGGGACACCCAGCCGCTGCCGATAACGCCGCTGCCGAGGGCGGCGAAGGTTTTGATTTCAGTGATAAAGCTCATGTCGACAATCCCTGAGTAATTCGGTGATCAAGGTGGGAGCTGGCTTTTCGAATCGTCGCACCGCTGCGATATCGGTGTATCAGTTGGTGCATTCGGTGCAGGTGTACCGCTATCGCGGGCAAGCCCGGCTCCCACAGGGTTTTGTGGTGTCTGAGTTAGCCGCGCTTGGTCAGGCCCATCTTGATTCGGCCCTCCGCCGGGGTCATGACCCGCGCGCCCAGGCGGCTGAGGATTTCACTCGCACGTTCCACAAGCTGGCCATTGGTGGCGAGCACGCCTTTGTCCAGCCACAGGTTGTCTTCCAGGCCGACCCGCACGTTGCCGCCCAGCAGCACCGCTTGCGCCGCCATGGGCATTTGCATGCGGCCGATACCGAAGCCGGCCCACACGGCGTCGGCAGGCAGGTTGTCGACCATGGCTTTCATGGTGGTGGTGTCGGCCGGTGCGCCCCACGGGATGCCCAGGCACAGCTGGAACAGCGGGTTATCGAGCAGGCCTTCCTTGATCATCTGCTTGGCAAACCACAGGTGGCCGGTGTCGAAAATTTCCAACTCGGCCTTAACGCCCAGCTCTTGAATACGCTTGGCGCCCGCCCGCAGTTGCGCCGGGGTAGAGACGTAAATGGTGTCGCCATCGCCGAAGTTGAGCGTGCCGCAGTCCAGTGTGCAGATCTCCGGCAGCAACTCCTCAACATGGGCCAGGCGCGTCAGCGGGCCGACCAGGTCGGTGTTGGGGCCGAACTCCATCGGGTTCTCGCCGCCGCCGATTTCCAGGTCGCCGCCCATACCGGCGGTGAGGTTGACGATGATGTCGATGTCGGCCTCGCGGATGCGCTCCATCACTTCGCGATACAGCGCCACGTCGCGGCTGAACTTGCCGGTTTGCGGGTCACGCACATGGCAGTGCACCACGGTGGCGCCGGCCTTGGCGGCTTCCACCGCGGCTGCGGCGATTTGTTTGGGAGTGACCGGCACGTGCGGGCTGCGGCTGGTCGTGTCGCCAGCACCGGTGAGTGCGCAGGTGATGATGACGTCGTGGTTCATGAGGCGGTTCCTTACAGGCGGGCGTAGTGATGCCGTTCGCAGCCAACAGCGACTGCGATACGGTGATGCGAATCAGGTTATTTGCTGGTCAGTTGCAGGTTGGCCGCAGCCGGTTTGCCGTCGAAGGTGGTCACGCCTTCGAGCCAGCGCTGCTGGTCTTGCGGGTGGTCCTTGAGCCACTGCTTGGCCGACTCGAGGGCATCTTTGTGATCCAGCAACGGCTGCATCATTCGGCTCTCGTCGGCGGCGGTGAACGTCAGGTTGGTCAGCAGTTTGTGCACGTTGGGGCACTGCTCGGCGTAAGTCGGCGAAGTCACGCTCCACACTGTGGCCATGCCTTCGTTCGGGCCAAGGGCGTCGTCGCTGCCGGTGAGGTAAGTCATGGCGACGTTGACGTTCATCGGGTGCGGCGCCCAGCCGAAGAACACCACGGCCTCCTTGCGGCGCACGGCGCGGTCGACGGCGGCGAGCATCCCCGCTTCGCTGGACTCCACCAACTGGAACTTGCCGAGGCCGAACTGGTTCTTGGCGATCATCGCCTTGATCTGGGTATTGGCGCCCGAGCCTGGCTCGATGCCGTAGATCTTGCCGCCCAGTTCTTTTTCAAACTTGGCGATATCGGTGAAGGTTTTCAGGCCTTTATCCGCCAGGTAAGTCGGCACCGCGAGGGTGGCGCGCGCATCTTCCAGGCTGGGTTTGTCGAGGACTTTGACTTGCTTGGCGTCGACAAACGGCGTGATGGTCTGGGTCATCAGCGGGTTCCAGTAGCCCAGGAACATATCCAGGCGCTGGTCGCGGATACCGGCGAAGATGATTTGCTGGGAAGCGCTGGTTTGTTTGGTCTTGTAGCCGAGGCCGTCGAGCAACACTTGGGTCATGGCGCTGGTGGCGATTACGTCGGTCCAGTTCACCACGCCCATGCGCACGTTCCGGCATGACTCTGCGTCGGCCGCGAATACGCTGGTGCTTAAGATGGCGCTGGCGCTGAGTGCAAGCACGCAGCGGCTGATCAGTCGGTTCATGGTGGATCCCTCGGCAGGTCGTTATTGTGGGTGCCGGCGTCTTTGTGCGCCGTGGGATCAAGTTACGCAGCTTGAGGGGAGGCAAAGCGCACGGCGGCGACCAGCTCTTGCACTGCAGCGACCTGTGCTCTTGAATGGCCCGTTGAACTGGCGTATCACAGTGAGCACGCTGCCCGTCCTACGAGAGCGCCACCATGTCCCAGGATTTCTACTTTCTGCTGATGCCGGGTTTCTCGGCCATCGGCTTTATCTCCGCGCTGGAACCGCTGCGCGTGGCCAACCGCTTTCGCGGCGAGTTGTACCGTTGGCACGTGTTGAGTGCCGATGGCGGCGCGGTGTTGGCGAGCAATGGCATGTCGGTGAACGCCGACGCCGCATTGGAGCCGCTGAAAAAAGGCGCGACGCTGATGGTGGTCGCCGGCTTCGAACCCTTGAAGTTCACCACGCCCGCACTTGAACACTGGCTGCGCCGCCTCGACCTCGACGGCGTCACCCTCGGCGCCATCGACACCGGCGCCTGCGTGCTCGCCGAAGCAGGCTTGCTCGACGGCCACCGCTTGACCTTGCACTGGGAAGCCATCGACGCGTTCAAGGAATCTTATCCACAGCTCACCGTGACCCAGGAGCTGTTCGAGATTGACCGCCGACGCATCACCTGCGCCGGCGGCACGGCTTCCATCGACCTGATGCTCGACCTGATCGCCCAGGCCCACGGCCCGGACTTGGCGATCCAGGTGTCCGAGCAATTCGTACTCGGGCGCATCCGCCCGCGCAAAGACCACCAGCGCATGCAGATCGCCACGCGCTACGGCATCAACAACAAGAAGTTGGTGCAGGTGATCGGTGAAATGGAGCAACACACCGAGCCGCCGCTGAGCACCTTGGCGTTGGCCGATGCAATTAAAGTCACCCGGCGTCAGCTGGAACGGCTATTCCGCCTGCACCTGAACGACACGCCAAGTAACTTCTACCTCGGCCTGCGCCTGGAAAAAGCCCGGCAGTTGTTGCGCCAGAGCGACATGAGCGTGCTGGAAGTGAGCATTGCGTGTGGGTTTGAGTCGCCGTCGTACTTCACCCGCAGCTACAGGGCGCGGTTTGCCAAGTGCCCGAGAGAGGATCGGCGACGGGAGGTGGTTTGATCGGCAATTATAGTTAATTATACTCACGACTATAATTTATAGTGCTTCCAATAATTGAGTATAAAACCATGTCCAAGCACAACGGCTTTGTGTTTCGCCGCCCGACGCTGGCTCGCAGCATTGCTGATGGCTTGGTGGGCGCCGGGATTCAGGATTTCACTTCAGGCCTGTTCCTCGCAGCACCTCGACGCACCGGCAAAAGCACCTTTTTGCGCGAAGACTTGATCCCGGAGTGCCAGTTGCGGGGTTGGCTGACGGTGTATGTCGATCTCTGGGCTGACAAAGAAAAAGACCCCGCGGAGTTGATTGCCAGCGCGATTGCTGCGGCGCTGGTGCCCTATGAAAAGGGCATTCGCAAGCTGGCCAAGAACATTGGAATCGAGAAGCTAAGCTTCCTGCGTACCCTTTCCTGGGACTTCAGCAAGCCACAATTGCCGGTTGGCGCGACGCTGACTCAAGCCTTGGAGTTGCTCCACAGCGCAGCCGAAAAGCCCGTCGTGCTGGTGATTGACGAAGCGCAGCATGCATTAACCACCGAGCCTGGTATCAACGCGATGTTCGCGTTGAAAGCTGCCCGGGATCAGCTCAACCAGGGCCGTGACGAGGAGGGCAGTGGCTTGCGCCTGGTATTCACTGGCTCCAATCGCGACAAGCTTGCACATTTGGTCCTCGGTAAAAGCCAGCCATTCTTCGGCTCCAGCATTACCCCGTTCCCTTTGCTCGGCAAAGAGTTTACCCAGGCCTACACCCTGCACCTCAACGCGCATTTGGCCAAAACCAATCAGTTCAACGCGGCGGACATCGACGAAGCCTTTGAACTGGTCGGCCGGCGCCCGGAGATGCTGCGTACCATCATCGGCGAAGTGGCGCTGGAGTTGGGCGAGGCGAGCAACCTGGGCCAGCTGCTGCACAGCCGCGCCGAACTGTTGCGTGCCGGCGTGTGGACCGAATTTGAAAGCGCGTGGAACAACCTCACCATTCCCCAGCGTGCTGTGTTGGAGGTGATGGTGGTGCGTTCGCAGAACAACGAACCCTTTGCGCCGTTTACCGACAGTACACTCACGGCGGTCAGCAAGGCACTGGAGGACATGGGCAGCGACGTGGTGCCGGGCACCCAGACCATTCAGGCCTGTATCGATGCCTTGCGTGACAAAGAGTTGGTGTGGAAGTCGAGTCGCGGCGGGTATGCCCTTGAGGACAAATCCTTTGGCGATTGGCTGCTGCACAGAAGCCGTACAGCGAATTCAAAGACACCATAAATCAAATGTGGGAGCTGGCTTGCCTGCGATAGCGGTAGATCAGGCAGTACAGCGTTATCTGACAAACCGCCATCGCAGGCAAGCCAGCTCCCACAGGGGATTGGTGGTGTGGCTTATTTCTTAACCAGGGCCGAGCACGCTGCCTTGTAGGCTTCGTGCTGATACTTGTTCAGCGTCGCCGGCAGCTCAAAATCGTGCTTTTTGTTCTGCGCATTGATGGTCTGCGGCGACAGCAATGTCACCTCAACCCCGTCCAGCAACTGAAACACCCCTTCAATCTTGAACGTGGTCGGGCCGCCAGCGAATTCGCCTTTCTTGCTGCGTTTTTTGATCGCGATGCGGGTTATGGCGTTTTCTTGCACAAACGCCTTCACCTGGGCGGCGAAGGCTTTGACGTTGGCCGCTTCATCGTCGTCTTCAAGGGCGATTTTCTTGATGGCCAGCGCCACGTGGGTCAGCGCCTGGTTGTCTTGAGAGGCGACGGCGATGATGGCTTCGCTGCCTTTGATTTCGATGCCGCAGATAGTCATGGATAGCCTGGTTTCAGAGAAAAAGTGACGGGATTGTCGCTTATTCCTGCCCGATCGACTCCAAAAACTCCGACCGCTCATCACTCATTCGCGCCAGGCAGTCATTCTGTTGAATCGCGTAGTCCTTGCTGCCATTCACCGCCGGGAAGGTGTCCACCGCGCAATCGGCATCGCGCAATTTTTCCCATTTCTGCTGGGCATCCTTCAGACGAGCGGTAATGTCGGCCAGTTGCGACTTGTTGCTGCCATAGGTCGAACCCATGCGTTCGAGCAAGCCCTGGTAGTTATCCTTGAGCAATTGCTCGGCGGTGGTTTTGTTATAGGTGGCGCATTCCAGGGTTTGTTTGTCGTTTTCGATGCCATCGCAGGGCGTGCTGTCGGTGTCTTCAGCGGCGTGTACGCCGGTTGCGATGAGTGCCAAAGCCAGGAAAATCGATTTCATTGCGCCGTCTCATATCAGGTGATGAGCAAATTCTGGCTCAAGCGTGGGACAAAGAACAGCCACCTGTCAGCTGTGTCATGTAGGCCTTTGTCGCTGATTGACGCTTTCGGCAATTCCCCTGTCGTTTTTGCACCCGGCTCCGTCGGCCCCTGAGCATATGCTGGCCCCAAAGCGCCGGCAGACGATTCGGCGCATGAATCGCCAATAAGGGGACGCCTGATGAGCCCAGCCGAGTTGCACGCCGACAGCATCGTTATCGACGGTCTGATTATTGCCAAGTGGAACCGCGACCTGTTCGAAGACATGCGCAAAGGTGGCCTCACCGCCGCCAACTGCACGGTGTCGGTGTGGGAAGGCTTCCAGGCCACGATCAACAACATCGTTGCCAGCCAGACCCTGATCCGTGAAAACAGCGACCTGGTGATCCCGGTGAAAACTACCGCCGACATTCGCCGTGCAAAAGAGCAGGGCAAGACCGGCATCATCTTCGGCTTCCAGAACGCCCATGCGTTTGAGGACCAACTCGGCTACGTCGAGATCTTCAAGCAGCTCGGCGTGGGTGTGGTGCAGATGTGCTACAACACCCAGAACCTGGTCGGCACCGGTTGCTACGAGCGTGACGGCGGACTGTCGGGCTTTGGTCGTGAGATCGTCGGCGAGATGAACCGTGTCGGCATCATGTGCGACCTGTCCCACGTCGGTTCCAAGACCAGCGAAGAAGTCATCCTCGAATCGAAAAAGCCGGTGTGCTACTCCCACTGCCTGCCGTCGGGCCTTAAAGAACACCCGCGCAACAAGTCCGATGAAGAACTCAAGTTCATCGCCGACCATGGCGGTTTTGTCGGCGTGACCATGTTTGCGCCGTTCCTGGCCAAGGGCATCGATTCGACTATCGACGACTACGCCGAAGCCATCGAATACACCATGAACATCGTCGGCGAAGACGCCATTGGCATTGGCACTGACTTCACCCAGGGCCATGGCCAGGATTTCTTTGAAATGCTGACCCATGACAAAGGCTACGCCCGCCGCCTGACCAGCTTCGGCAAGATCATCAACCCGCTGGGCATCCGCACCGTGGGCGAGTTCCCCAACCTCACCGAGACCTTGCTCAAACGCGGCCACAGCGAGCGCGTGGTGCGCAAGATCATGGGCGAGAACTGGGTCAATGTCCTCAAGGACGTCTGGGGCGAATAAGCCACCGCATTTCTCCCCCGGCCGTTCGCATCGGGGGCACACCTAAGAATTTTCTGGAGTTAAGTTTCCATGGCCAAAATCGCCCCGCAATTGCCTATCGAAGTCGACAGCGAAACCGGTGTCTGGACCTCCGACGCTCTGCCAATGCTGTATGTGCCACGGCATTTCTTCGTCAACAACCACATGGGCATCGAAGAAGTCCTGGGCGCCGAGGCCTACGCCGAAATCCTTTACAAGGCCGGCTACAAATCCGCCTGGCACTGGTGTGAAAAAGAAGCTGAGTGCCACGGCCTGGAAGGCGTTGCGGTGTTCGAGCACTACATGAAGCGCCTGTCGCAACGCGGCTGGGGCCTGTTCAAGATCCAGGACATCGACCTCGACAAAGGCACCGCCAGCGTCAAGTTGGAACACTCGGCGTTTGTCTACGTGTACGGCAAGGTCGGGCGCAAAGTGGACTACATGTTCACCGGTTGGTTTGCCGGTGCCATGGACCAGATTCTGCAGGCGCGCGGCAGCAAGATTCGCACCGTAGCCGAGCAAGTTTACGGGGGCTCCGAAGAGGGCCATGACGACGGCCTGTTCACCGTCAAGCCGTTGTAAGTCGAGGAACCGTGCCATGGCTTTCGAAGCAATGTTTGCGCCGATCCAGATCGGCAAACTGACCATCCGCAACCGCGTGCTCAGTACCGCCCACGCCGAGGTGTATGCCACCGACGGCGGCATGACCACCGACCGCTATGTGAAGTACTACGAAGAGAAAGCCAAGGGCGGTATCGGCCTGGCGATCTGTGGCGGCTCCTCGGTGGTGGCCATCGACAGCCCGCAGGAATGGTGGAGTTCGGTGAACCTGTCCACCGACCGCATCATCCCGCACTTCCAGAACCTGGCCGACGCCATGCACAAGCATGGCGCCAAGATCATGATCCAGATTACCCACATGGGCCGTCGCTCGCGCTGGGACGGCTTTAACTGGCCAACCCTGATGTCGCCGTCCGGCGTGCGTGAGCCGGTGCACCGTGCTACCTGCAAGACCATCGAGCCGGAAGAAATCTGGCGCGTGATCGGCAACTACGCCAGCGCCGCCAAGCGCGCCAAGGCCGGTGGCCTGGACGGTGTCGAACTGTCCGCGGTGCACCAGCACATGATCGACCAGTTCTGGAGCCCGCGGGTCAACAAGCGTACCGACGAATGGGGCGGCACCTTCGAGGGCCGCATGAAGTTCGGCCTGGAAGTGCTCAAGGCCGTGCGCGCCGAGGTCGGTGACGACTTCTGCGTAGGCATGCGCCTGTGTGGTGACGAGTTCCACCCGGACGGCTTGTCCCACGAGGACATGAAGCAAATCGCCAAGTATTACGACGACACCGGCATGCTCGACTTTATTGGCGTGGTGGGCTCGGGTTGCGACACCCACAACACCCTGGCCAACGTGATCCCCAACATGAGCTACCCGCCGGAGCCGTTCCTGCACCTGGCAGCCGGTATCAAGGAAGTGGTCAAGGTTCCAGTGCTGCACGCGCAGAACATCAAGGACCCGAACCAGGCCACGCGCATTCTGGAAGGCGGCTATGTGGACATGGTCGGCATGACCCGTGCGCACATCGCCGACCCGCACCTGATCGCCAAGATCAAGATGGGCCAGATCGACCAGATCAAACAATGCGTCGGCGCCAACTACTGCATCGACCGCCAATACCAGGGCCTGGATGTGTTGTGCATCCAGAACGCCGCGACCTCCCGTGAATACATGGGCGTGCCGCACATCATCGAGAAATCCACCGGGGCCAAACGCAAAGTCGTGGTGGTCGGTGCCGGTCCGGCCGGGATGGAAGCGGCGCGGGTCGCGGCCGAACGTGGCCACGACGTGACCTTGTTCGAGAAGAAAGAGTTTATCGGCGGGCAAATCACCACCGCCTCCAAAGCCCCACAGCGTGACCAGATCGCCGGTATCACCCGCTGGTTCCAGCTGGAGTTGGCGCGCTTGAAAGTCGACCTGCGCCTGGGCGTGGCGGCGGATGCCGAGACCATCCTGGACCTGCGCCCTGACATCGTGGTGCTGGCCGTCGGCGGGCATCCGTTTATCGAGCAGAACGAACATTGGGGCGCCGCTGAAGGCCTGGTAGTCAGCAGTTGGGACGTGCTCGACGGCAAAGTCGCGCCGGGCAAGAACGTGCTGGTGTACGACACCATCTGCGAGTTCACCGGCATGTCGGTGGCGGACTTCCTGGCCGACAAAGGCAGCCAGGTGGAAATCGTCACCGACGACATCAAGCCTGGCGTGGCGATTGGCGGTACGTCGTTCCCGACTTACTACCGCAGCATGTACCCCAAAGAAGTGATCATGACCGGCGACATGATGCTGGAAAAGGTTTACCGCGAGGGCGACAAGCTGGTGGCGGTGCTGGAGAACGAATACACCGGCGCCAAGGAAGAACGCGTGGTTGACCAGGTGGTGGTCGAGAACGGCGTGCGCCCGGACGAAGCTATCTACTACGGGCTCAAGGAAGGTTCGCGCAACAAGGGCCAGATTGACGTCGAAGCCTTGTTCGCGATCAAGCCGCAGCCGTGCTTGAGCGAAGCGGGTGACGGCTACTTGCTGTTCCGCATTGGTGACTGTGTGGCGCAGCGTAATACCCACGCCGCTATCTATGACGCCCTGCGCTTGTGCAAGGATTTCTAGGCAACCACCGAACCACTGTGGGAACCGGTCAATGTGGGAGCCGGGCTTGCCCGCGATGCAGGCGACTCGGTCTTGAGTGACACCGAGGCGATGCCATCGCAGGCAAGCCAGCTCCCACCTTTATCCGGTTCCCATGCAAGACCTGTGTGGTCTTTGGGAGCTTCACCATGTTGAACACCTTGCTTCCTATTCTCTTGTTTGCAGCCATCGGCCTCGCTGCCCTAGGCGCCCTGCGCCGGGTCAACATGTGGCGCCGTGGCCGCGCGTCCAAGGTCGACCTGCTGGGCGGCCTGCTGGCCATGCCCAAGCGCTACATGGTCGACCTGCACCACGTGGTCGCCCGCGACAAATACATCGCCAACACCCACGTCGCCACAGCCCTGGGCTTTGTGCTGTCGGCGTTGCTGGCCATTTTGGTGCACGGTTTTGGCCTGCATAACCGTATCCTCGGCTATGCGTTGCTGCTGGCCTCGGTGCTGATGTTTGTCGGCGCCACCTTCGTCTATTTACGTCGGCGCAACCCGCCATCACGCCTGTCGAAAGGCCCGTGGATGCGCCTGCCGAAAAGCCTGATGGCGTTCTCGGTCAGCTTCTTCCTGGTGACCTTGCCGGTGGCCGGGATTCTGCCCGCCGACTTCGGCGGCTGGCTGCTCGCCGCGCTCTTGAGCCTGGGCGTGCTGTGGGGCGTAAGCGAAATGTTCTTCGGCATGACCTGGGGCGGGCCGATGAAGCACGCCTTCGCCGGTGCCCTGCACTTGGCCTGGCACCGCCGCGCCGAGCGTTTTGGTGGCGGCCGCTCCACAGGTTTGAAGCCGCTCGACCTCAGCGATAAAACCGCGCCATTGGGCGTGGAAAAACCCAAGGATTTCACCTGGAACCAACTGCTCGGCTTCGACGCCTGCGTGCAGTGCGGCAAGTGCGAAGCGGCGTGCCCGGCGTTCGCCGCCGGCCAGCCGCTGAACCCGAAAAAACTCATTCAGGACATGGTGGTCGGCCTGGCCGGTGGCACCGATGCCAAGTTCGCCGGCAGCCCTTATCCAGGTAAACCGATTGGCGAGCACGGCGGCAACCCGCACCAGCCGATCGTCAACGGCCTGGTTGATGCCGAAACCCTGTGGTCGTGCACCACCTGCCGCGCCTGCGTGGAAGAGTGCCCGATGATGATCGAGCACGTCGACGCTATCGTCGACATGCGCCGCCACCTCACCCTGGAAAAAGGTGCCACGCCGAACAAGGGCGCCGAAGTCCTGGAAAACCTGATCGCCACCGACAACCCCGGCGGCTTCGCACCGGGCGGTCGCCTCAACTGGGCAGCGGACCTGAACTTGCCGTTGCTCAGCGAAAAAGGCAGCAGCGACGTGCTGTTCTGGGTCGGCGACGGCGCTTTCGACATGCGCAACCAACGCACCTTGCGCGCCTTCGTCAAAGTGCTGAAAGCGGCCAAGGTCGATTTTGCAGTACTGGGCCTGGAGGAGCGCGACAGCGGTGACGTCGCTCGCCGCCTGGGTGATGAGGCCACGTTCCAATTGCTCGCCACACGCAACATCCAGACCCTGGCCAAGTACAGCTTCAAGCGTATCGTCACCTGCGACCCGCACAGCTTTCACGTGCTGAAAAACGAATACGGCGCCTTCAACGGTAATTATGTCGTGCAGCACCACAGCACCTTCATGGCCGAGCTGATCGGTGAAGGCGCGCTGAACCTGGGCCAGCACAAGGGCAACAGCGTGACCTACCACGACCCTTGTTACCTGGGCCGTTACAACGGCGAATACGAGGCGCCGCGCCAAGTGCTGCGGGCGTTGGGCATTGAGGTCAAGGAGATGCAACGCTCGGGCTTCCGTTCGCGCTGCTGCGGCGGCGGTGGCGGCGCGCCGATCACCGATATTCCCGGCAAGCAGCGGATCCCGGATATGCGCATGGATGACATCCGCGAAACCGGCGCCGAGCTGGTGGCCGTGGGTTGTCCACAATGCACGGCGATGCTTGAGGGCGTGGTCGAGCCACGCCCCCTGATCAAGGACATCGCTGAACTGGTCGCCGACGCGTTGCTTGAAGACGCCACACCTGGCAAGGCACCCATCAAGCGTCAACCTGCGGAGGTGCACTGATGAGCGACATTATCCGCCGCGACCCACGGGCCGAATGGATCGCCCGCAACCGCCTGCACCCGTTGCACGCCGCCATGCAGCCGCTGCAACACAGTTGGATGGGGCCGAATGGCGTCATCCGCAAAAATGTACATGGCGTGGGTTTTATCGGCCCCAACGGCATCAAGCGTATCGACCGCAGCGGCGCCCAGCAGGGCGGCGCGGCCAAGCGCACGGCGGCGGTGCAAGTGCAGTTGCCGCTGCACCAGGTGCCAGCGCCGGCGTTCTACATCAACGTGGTGCCGGACATGGTTGGTGGGCGCCTGAGCAGCCACGACCGCGACGTGCTCGGCCTTGCCCGGCAACTCGCCGGCAGTGACGGCGCGGTGCTGGCGGTGGTGTTTGGCGAACATAAAGAAAGTGCTTTTGCCACGGCGGGCGTCGATCGCCTGCTGGTGCTGGAAGGCCACGAATTCGAGGGTTATTCACCGGAGCAACGCGTCCAGGGCCTGCGGGCTGTGGATAACCAGTTCAACCCACGCCATTGGTTGCTGCCCGACAGCCGCAGTGGCGGCGGTGAATTGGGCCGGCGTTTTGCCGCGAGCCTCAAGGAGCGCCCGGCCACACGCGTCTGGCAGATCAAGGGCGACGAGTGCATCGGTCGTGCCGGTGCGGGCCAGGAGGATTTGGCCCGGCCACTGCCGCGCCTGATTCTGGCAGCGGTGGAATGCGCCGAGCCGGTCAGCGAAACCCGTCACGAAGCCTTGCCCGTGGAGTTATCCACAACTCTGGCGCGCAGCCTGCCGCGCATCGAAGATCTCGGCGCAGTGGCGGTGGACCCAGGGGCGATTCCGATGGCCGAGGCGGAGTTTATTTTCTCCGGCGGCAATGGCGTCAAGGATTGGGCATTGTTCCACCAGACCGCCGCAGCCTTGGGCGCCACCGAAGGCGCGTCACGGGTGGCAGTGGACGATGGCTTTATGGCGCGTGATCGCCAGGTCGGCGCCAGCGGCACCTGGGTCACGGCACGGGTGTACGTGGCCGTGGGCATTTCCGGGGCGATCCAGCACCTGCAAGGCATCGGTGCCTGCGACAAGGTGGTAGCGATCAACCTCGACCCTGGCTGCGACATGATCAAGCGTGCCGACCTGTCGGTGATCGGCGAAAGCGCCGCGATTCTGCAAGCCTTGATCGCTGCGGTCGAGGCCTACCGCCACGGCGCCAAGCGCGATGCGGCTTAAGGACATGACCATGACCACGAATGTAATCAGCCTGGTGTCCATCGGCGCCCACCCGACCTCCGGCCGCCCACGCCGTGCGGAGCAGGATGCACGCGCCGTCGAGCTGGGCCTGCAGTTGGCTGGGGATAAGTTGCAAGTGTTGCATGCCGGTGACGTTCACGAGCCGACGTTGCGCAGCTACCTGGGCATGGGCCTGCCGCAATTGCATGTGCTGGAACAACCGGCGGGCAGCGACGCCTTGCCGGTGCTCAGTGATTATCTGCGCGAGACTGGCGCCCACGTAGTGCTCACCGGCAGCCAGGCGGAAACCGGCGAAGGCTCAGGCATGTTGCCGTTTCTTTTGGCCGAGCAATTGGGTTGGCCGTTGATAGTCGGGCTGGCGCAAGTGGAATCTATCGATGGCGGCATTGCCCATGTGCTGCAAGCCTTGCCGCGCGGGCAGCGGCGGCGCCTGAAGGTGCGCCTGCCGTTTCTGGCGACTGTGGATAACGCCGCGCCCAAACCACGGCAAAGCGCCTATGGCCCGGCGCAACGCGGTGAACTGGCGGCCCATGAGGTCGAAATCGAGACGGACGAGTTACTCGCAGACGCAGTGTTGCAACCGGCCAAGCCCCGGCCCAAGCGCCTCAAGGTGATTAAGGCCAAGAGCGGCGCGGACCGGATGAAGGCGGCGACCGCCAAGGCCAGCGGCGGCGGTGGGCAAGTGCTCAAAGGTCTTAGCCCCGAGGCGGGCGCGGAAGCGATTCTGAAGCTACTCATTGAAGAAGGCGTGGTGCGCTGATTACCTGTGGGAGCTGGCTTGTGTGGGAGCTGGCTTGCCTGCGATAGCATCACCTCGGTCTGACTGATGGACCGAGGTGCCTGTATCGCAGGCAAGCCAGCTCCCACAGAAAGCTCGCCCGCCACACTGTCTTTACGATGCATCGTTGGATTACCCACAATCCCTGTTGATCCGCCTGTGGATAACCTGTTCGCGGTTGTCCACGCCCCCGGCTAATCAAGCCCTGCAGCCCTCTGTACGAAAAACAACCAGGCTAACTTACGGTTTTTGCTTGGTTTTTTGCTGGATAAGTTTGAAGCCAGGCACAAACTTGCCCCCAAAGTCTGTTGGCGCTTCTGTGGATAAGATGTTCGCTCTCGGCTGGGAGCCTTATAGATAAAGGCTTGCAGTGGTTTGATCAAAATATGATCAATTTGCCTTAATGGTTCGCTGAAACTCCTGAATGCCCCGATTTATGAAGGTTTGAGGTGGTTTTCCACAAGGCTGGCGAAGTTGCCCCCAAAGTCTGTTGGTGCTTCTGTGGATAAGGTGTTCGCGTACTGCTGTAGGCCACGTATTCAGGGGCTTTCAAGGGTTTGATCAATAAGTGATCAGGTGTGGCTAAAACCCTACGACTTGAATAAGTCACGGATTTTCTTCAGTTAATTTCGAAGGTTGAGCACACTTGCCCACAATTGCTGTGGGTGGCTTTGTGGATAAGTTGTTGGGCGAAGGCTGGAGGGTAGATGGGCAAAGGGCTGTAAGGGGGCTGATCAATTTTTGAACAGTGACCAATTTACATGTGGGAGCTGGCTTGCCTGCGATTGCGGTACATCAGCCGATACATTCCTCGACTGTTACTCCGCTATCGCAGGCAAGCCAGCTCCCACAGTTTGATCTTTGGTGTGTCAGTTACTCGTGAGCGGCTACGCCCTTGAGATACGGCGCTGGCGCCGCGCCCAGGTTGTTCAACAAACGCTCGCTGTACCAATCGACAAAGTTCACCACACCAAACTCATAGGTCTTGGAGTACGGCCCTGGCTGGTACGCGGTGGAGTTGATCCCGCGCTGGTTTTCTTCGGCGAGGCGGCGGTCCTGGTCATTGGTGGCGTCCCAGACCTGGCGCATACGCTCCACGTCGTAGTCCACACCTTCGACGGCGTCCTTGTGCACGATCCACTTGGTGGTGACCATGGTTTCCTGGGCGCTGATCGGCCACACGGTGAACACAATGATGTGGTCGCCCATGCAGTGGTTCCACGAATGCGGCAGGTGCAGGATGCGCATCGAGCCCAGGTCCGGGTTCTTGATGCGGCCCATGAGCTTGGCGCAGCCTTGCTTGCCGTCCAGGGTCATCGACACGGTGCCTTTGAGCAACGGCATGCGTACGATGCGGTTGCGCAGGCCGAAGCTGGCGTGAGCGTAAGGGATCTTTTCGGCGTCCCACGCAGCGGCGGAGGCGGCAACGTGGTCCTTGAAGGCCTGGTCGGCACGCGGGTCGGTGACGTCGTCCCATTCCAGCAGGGTTTTCAGCAGTTCCGGGTGCGACGCGTTGCAGTGGTAGCACTCGCGGTTGTTTTCCAGCACCAGCTTCCAGTTGGCCTTTTCGAACAAGGTGGTTTGAATCGCCACCTTGGTGTTCTCCATGTCGTAGGGTTCCATGTAGTGGTTCAGCGTCGACAGGAAGTCATCGATGGCCGGCGGGTTTTCGGCCAGGCTGATGAAGATGTAGCCGCCAGCCGTTTTTACGTTCACAGGCTTCAGGCCGTACTGCTTCATGTCGAAGTCGGCGCCCATCTCGGTGCCGGCGAACAACAGGCGGCCGTCCAGTTCGTAGGTCCACTGGTGGTAGTGGCAAACGAGCTTGGCGACCTTGCCCTTGTCGCTGGTGCACAGGCGCGAGCCCCGGTGGCGGCACACGTTGTGGAAGGCATGCACCACGCCGTCGGCACCCCGGATCACGATGATCGGGTTCTTGCCGATTTGCAGGGTGATGTAGTTGCCCTTGGTGGGGATCTCGCAGGTCATGCCGGCGATCAACCACTCTTTCTGGAAGATCTCCTGCATGTCGATATCAAACAACCGCTCATCAGAGTAGAACGGCTGCGGCAGCGAAAAAGTGCGCTCGCGCTCTTGCAGCATTTGCGCGGTGGCCTTGCGTGCGGGTTCCAGCGGATCGCCCAAGCTTAAGGTTGCGGTGACGTCCATCGTGTGTGTCCTCATGGCCATTCTGTGTGGCCGGCGAAAGTGGCTAATCAGGTTTTGCAGCAAGGCGTAAAGAAAGCGTAGTTGTTGGCAGCGAGTGTGGGGCCGCCGATGCGCCGAACCTTGTCCATTAACGACATGGCCCACTCTGATCCCGACGCGCAAGCCCCGTGGTATGGGGGCTGGTCGCGATAAGTATGTGAATGTCGCAGATAGGTAAATGGGCGGTTGCGGCGTTACGCAGAATCGCCACCATAAAGCCGAGCATCGGCAGTGGAGAGCAAGCATGTCCAACAATTTCCTGAACCCGGTAACCACCCAGACCTGGGCCAATGGTCGGCACATCGTCCGTTGCGTCAAAGTCATCCAGGAAACCTGGGACGTGCGCACCTTTTGCTTCATGGCCGACCAGCCGATCCTGTTCTTTTTCAAGCCGGGGCAGTTTGTGACCCTGGAGCTTGAGATCGAAGGCCAGCCGATCATGCGCTCGTACACCATTTCCAGTTCGCCGTCGGTGCCGTACAGCTTCTCGGTGACCATCAAGCGCGTGCCGGGTGGGCGGGTTTCCAACTGGCTGCACGACACCCTGCATGAAGGGCAAGAGCTAGCGGTGCACGGGCCGGTCGGGCTGTTTAATGCCATCGACTTCCCAAGCCCCAAAGTGCTGTACCTCAGTGGCGGTGTCGGCATCACGCCGGTGATGTCCATGGCGCGCTGGTTCTACGACACCAACGCGAATGTCGACATGACGTTTGTCCATAGCGCCCGCTCGCCCAAAGACATCATTTACCATCGCGAGCTGGAGCACATGGCGTCGCGGATCGACAACTTCAGCCTGCACCTGATCTGCGAAAAACACGGGCTGGGCGAGCCTTGGGCGGGTTATCGCGGTTACTTGAACCACAAGATGCTGGAATTGATGGTGCCGGACTTCCTTGAGCGCGAAGTGTTCTGCTGCGGCCCTACGCCGTACATGAGCGCAGTGAAACGCCTGCTGGAGGCCGCCGGCTTCGACATGACGCGCTATCACGAGGAGTCCTTCGGCGCCACACCGCCGGAAGCCCGCGCCGATGCGGTGGAACAAGCCGAGCAAGCAGCGGACGCGCCAGAGATCGACCTGGCAGACCTGCATCAAGTGGAATTCATCGCCTCCGGCAAAAGCATTCGTGTGGCGCCAGGCGAAACCGTGCACGCAGCCGCGGCCAAGCTTGGCCTGCTGATCCCTAAAGCGTGCGGCATGGGCATTTGTGGAACATGCAAGGTGATGAAGCTGGGCGGGGAGGTCGAGATGGACCACAACGGCGGGATCACCGAGGAAGACGAAGCCGAAGGCTACATCCTGTCGTGCTGCAGCGTGCCGAAGGGCGACGTGCGCATCGAGTTCTAATAGGGCGGGACGCGGAGCGCCCCAGGAGGCATTCCCACGCAGAGCGTGGGAACGATCATGTACATTCAGTTAATCGCGCCCGCGCGAGCGTGGGGGCGATCGGGTCAGCTTGGTTAGCGTGCGTATATCTGTATGGCGAACTGCTCACCTGATGCTGTCAGTTCAAAGGTTTTTTCGGTGATGACCAGGGTTCTTGAAGGCTCCCTGATTGTGTCACCGACTTTCGCCAGTTTCCTGAACTCATCCCAGCTCACAAACGTGGTGCTGAGACTGCCTTCCTGCAACGCTTTAGTGTTGTAGCATTGAACTTCCATGGTCTAACCCTCTGCTGGATTTCCGTTTCCGACCGATTATTCGGCAGGCAGTTGTGCCCGAAAGGTGGCCGCTGCAGCGGCGTTTTCCTTTCGGGTTCCAAGAGGCTAGACGATGAAAGTGGACTGTGATGCTGTCGGAAATACCAAATAACAGTCTCGGCAATGCGCCAGTATTCGTGAGGCTTAAGCGTTCATCACTTCCCTAATGTCTGCGGCTAATTCTCTTACGCGTTCTTCTTCGGTGTCCCACGCACACATGAACCGTGCGCCACCTTTGCCAATGAAGGTGTAGAAGCGCCAGCCCTTGGCCGTCAGCGCTGCGATGGCCGGTTCCGAGAGTTGCAGGAACACGCCGTTGGCCTGTACCGGGAACATCAGTTCCACGCCGGGAATGTCCGCCACCAGGCTGCTGAGCAATTGGGCGCATTGGTTGGCGTGGCGGGCGTGTTTGAGCCAGGCATCGTTTTCCAGCAGGCCCACCCATGGGGCGGAGAGGAAGCGCATTTTCGAGGCCAGCTGGCCGGCCTGTTTGCAGCGGTAATCGAAGTCTTCAGCCAGTTTGTGGTTGAAGAACAGGATGGCTTCGCCTACTGCCATGCCGTTTTTGGTGCCGCCGAAACACAGTACATCCACACCGGCTTTCCAGGTCAGGTCGGCCGGCGAGCAGCCCAGGAACGCGCAGGCGTTGGAGAAGCGCGCGCCGTCCATGTGCAGGTTCAGGCCCAGCTCTTTGCAGGTGACGCTGATGGCGCGGATTTCTTCCGGGGTATACACGCTGCCCACTTCCGTGGCTTGGGTGAGGGTGACCACGCGCGGTTTGGGGTAGTGGATGTCCTGGCGCTTGAGGGCGATCTCGCGGATCGATTCGGGCGTCAGCTTGCCGTTTTCGGTGCGGGCGGTGAGCAGCTTGGAGCCGTTGGAGAAGAACTCCGGCGCACCGCATTCGTCGGTTTCGACGTGGGCGGTTTCCGAGCAAATCACGCTATGGTAGCTCTGGCACAGCGAAGACAGCGCCAGGGAGTTGGCGGCGGTGCCGTTGAAGGCGAAGAACACTTCACAGTCGGTTTCGAACAAATTGCGGAAACCGTCGGCGGCACGGTGGGTCCACTCATCGTCGCCGTAGGCGCGTTGATGGCCCTGGTTGGCTTGTTCCATGGCGGCCCAGGCTTCCGGGCAGATGCCGGAATAGTTGTCGCTGGCGAATTGTTGGCTATTGTCGGTCATGGCCCATTCCTGTGGTCGATGTTGGTGCGCACTGTAACCAAGATTGTCGCGGGTGCGCACGCACTGTAAATGCAAAGTCACTGGGGAATTATGCACGGTACACACACGTTGGCTGTCGGACGCGTCCGCGATGGCGCACTGGATCTGCTCAAGTGGCTGGCGCTGCTGAGCATGGTGCTCGACCACTTGCGTTATGTCGGTTTGAGCCTGGACGGCCTGTACGTGCCGGGGCGCCTGGCGTTTCCGTGGTTTTGCCTGGCGATTGCAGCCAATTTGCACCGGGTCGCCAATGCTCCCGTCACCGGCCAGTGGCGCTACCTGGGCTGGCTGTTGCTGTTCAGTGTGATCAGTGAAGTGCCCTACCGGATGTTTATCGAGGATGCCGATACATTGAACGTCTTGCCGACGTTGGCGCTGGGGTTGCTGGTTGCCCGAGGATGGCAGCAGAAGGTGCTTTTTGATCGAGGATTGGCGCTGATTGCCCTAGTCATCGCGGCGCTGTTTTCTGCCCAGCTGATGTTCGGGTTTTTCGGTGTGTTACTGCCGCTGGCGATGCTGCTGGTGTTTAACCGGCCATGGTATTTCAGCGTGTTGCCGGGTTTGGTCTGCGTGGCCGCCAATCAATGGCAGATTCTGCTCAATAGCGGCACGCCTGTGGCGCTGATGGGGTTGGCCGCTTGCCTGATTGCGCCATTGGCGGGTTTGGTCTTGTTGCGACACGCCAAAAACGTCTCGCCACCGGCGATGCGCCGCTGGGCTTACGCGCTGTATCCGTTACATTTTTTACTTTTGTTGGGGGTTCGAAAGGCCATTGGCTGACATCGACTCGAGCCAACAAGGTGGGAACGGATGAGCCGCGTAGAAATCGCGCATTTTTTGTACGTCGCGCTCGAACCAATCTCGCAGCCACTGGCAATATTGAAGTGAAATAGCCTGCCTGTACATTGGGTTGAGGCTTTCGTCGGCAATACATTGCGCAGCCATCATTCCTGACATCAGCGCCTTGAGTACGCCATGAGAGGCGCCCGGGTCCAACCTGCTGGCTGCGTCTCCGATGATGAAATAGCCGTTACCCGCTGCCTGATCACAGATTGACCAAGTGACATCTGCCCCCCGGATCTTTCCTTCACACGGTAAGTGTTCAAAACAGGCTGGAACAGCCGCCATCTTCGGTGATTTATCTTGCACAAAGTGCAGTCGCGTCCAGTGATAAAGCTGCTGGCCGATGTGAGCCGTCCAATACCAGCCCGATGGGTCTGCGAAGATGCCGAGCGCATTTTCCTGGACTGTTCCTCGCTTATAGCCATACACGGCAGTCAGCGGGGGCGAGCAGCGACGCGATGTCAGCCTTAATTGGCGTGCAAGCCAGCCGTGAGCGCCACTGGCATCAATAAGGTGCCTGCAAAACAGTTGCCCGGCCTGGGTCTGGAGGCCCACCACTCGATCTCTTATCTGCAACACGGTCTTTGCCTGGCAGGGTTGCAGGACGTGGACACCTGACGCGGCTGCTCGATCCAGCAGCAACCCGTCCAGCGTTGCTCGGGGAATCTGAAACCCCCGCCAAGGTCCGTTTTGGTCTTGCCCGAAAGGCACAAAGTGTCGTTCAGTGTCCCACCTCACCCAAGTACCCGCAGGCCGGACGAAGGCGTCGCCGCGGATTTTTTCAGCCACACCCAGTTGCTGAAGCAGAGGCTCTAAGCCGGGGTGCAGGGTTTCACCCGGGCGGTGGCGCGGAAAAGACAGGCGCTCAATCAGTGCCACTTTCAAGCCCTGTTGAGCGCAGCAAATGGCCGCCGAGCAACCCGCCGGGCCGGCACCTAATATGATCACGTCATAGCGGCCTGCGCTGTCGGGCGTTGCCATGCTGAATGTGTCGATAAACCAATTTCCAGGAGTGGTGCTCAATGACAGTTTGACGCGCCGGAAAGCATCGATTCGCCGTTGATATTCCTGCGAGTCGACTTTGCCTGTGAGTGCCAATGAGAACTTCCCGTTCAGCGCGTTCTCTGTGTAGTCGGTATAGAAGTAAGTTTCGTACGCTCTATGGGGCGCGTAATTGGCGACGTATTTTTTCGGAGCGGGTACGCCATCCCACGGGAAACCGGCACTTTTGCCGATCTCCTGATCCAGCATTGGTTTTACGGTCGGACCCGCCCCGACGTTTGGTGGATAGGCTTGTGCTGAGTCTGATGCAACTGCAGGCCAGAATGAACTCAACGCTGCGCAGAGCTTGGCATCCTCGGGGAGTGGGCTGCCCAGCCTGTAGGCTGCCAGGTGCGCCACGCTGCCCAATTCGGGGTCAGTCGTCACAAGGCCAACATCCCAGCCTGGCGCGAATATCCCTGCGCTCGCATCGGGAAGGCACCACGCGCACCGTGCAGGTGTAACGCTTTGCGTCAGCGGCGTAGCCAGGTTGGGCGAAGAGTCGAGCGCCATGCCCGCGTTCCTCAACGGTGTAGGGCGTCCAATCTGTTGGACTGAACAGTGAAAGCGTCGAATACATGAGCTGGCGCTGTTTGAGTGGCAAGCGTAGCCAAGTTTTCAGGCGTGTGAGGCTTAAAGTGTCAGGTTTCTGTTTCTAAATCTTCAGGCGGCCCAAGCCATCTGCGTGTTTTATCGCCCACCCGCGAAGCCATGTCGTAAACGCACCTTTGCGTGGCGTGCGTAGGCATTTGACCTCGCTGCGCCAGCCCTACCATCGCATCAAAGGGCCCTGCGAGGGCCTCAACAATACGAAAGGCTGGGAGAGACGCGATGTTCAGCAAAAAAGACCAGATCCAAGGGTATGACGACGCATTGCTGGCGGCGATGAATGCCGAGGAGCAGCGTCAGGAAGACCATATCGAGCTGATCGCGTCAGAGAACTACACCAGCAAACGCGTCATGGAAGCCCAGGGCAGCGGCCTCACCAACAAATACGCCGAAGGCTACCCAGGCAAGCGCTACTACGGCGGCTGCGAGCATGTGGACAAGGTTGAAGCCCTGGCCATCGAGCGCGCCAAACAACTGTTCGGCGCTGATTACGCCAACGTGCAGCCACACTCTGGTTCGTCCGCCAACAGCGCGGTGTACCTGGCGCTGATCAATGCCGGTGACACCATCCTGGGCATGAGCCTGGCCCACGGCGGCCACTTGACCCACGGCGCCAAAGTGTCGTCCTCGGGCAAGCTGTACAACGCCGTGCAGTACGGCATCAACACCGATACCGGTTTGATCGACTACGACGAAGTTGAGCGCCTGGCCGTCGAATGCCAGCCGAAAATGATCGTGGCCGGTTTCTCCGCTTACTCCAAGACCCTCGATTTTCCGCGCTTCCGTCAGATCGCCGACAAGGTTGGCGCACTGCTGTTCGTCGACATGGCCCACGTCGCCGGCCTGGTTGCCGCGGGCCTGTACCCGAACCCGCTGCCTTACGCCGATGTGGTCACCACCACCACCCACAAAACCCTGCGCGGCCCACGTGGCGGTTTGATCCTGGCCAAGGCCAACGAAGCCATCGAGAAGAAACTCAACGCTGCCGTGTTCCCCGGCGCCCAGGGCGGCCCGCTGATGCACGTTATCGCCGGCAAGGCCGTGTGCTTCAAGGAAGCGCTGGAGCCCGGTTTCAAGGCTTACCAACAACAGGTGATCGACAACGCCCAGGCCATGGCAGACGTGTTTATCAAGCGCGGCTACGACGTGGTGTCCGGCGGCACCGATAACCACCTGTTCCTGGTCAGCCTGATCCGCCAGGGCCTTACCGGCAAAGACGCGGACGCTGCCCTCGGCCGCGCCCACATCACCGTCAACAAGAACGCCGTGCCGAATGACCCGCAGTCGCCGTTCGTGACCTCGGGCCTGCGCATCGGCACCCCGGCGGTGACCACGCGGGGTTTCAAGGTGCTGCAATGCATCGAGCTGGCCGGCTGGATCTGCGACATCCTCGACAACCTCGGCGACGCCGATGTCGAGGCCAACGTGGCCAAGCACGTGTCTGCCCTGTGCGCTGATTTCCCGGTTTATCGCTGAGCGCGGTTTTGGAGTAATGACTATGCAACGCTACTCGGGCTTCGGCCTCTTCAAGCACTCACTCAGCCACCACGAAAACTGGCAGAAGATGTGGCGCACGCCCACACCGAAAAAGGTCTACGACGTGGTTATCGTCGGCGGCGGCGGGCATGGTCTGGCGACGGCTTACTATTTGGCCAAAGAGCACGGCATCACCAACGTGGCCGTGGTCGAGAAAGGCTGGCTGGGCGGCGGTAACACCGCGCGCAACACCACCATCGTGCGTTCCAACTACCTGTGGGACGAGTCGGCGCACCTGTACGAACACGCGATGAAACTGTGGGAAGGCCTGTCCCAGGACCTGAACTACAACGTGATGTTCTCCCAGCGTGGCGTCTACAACCTGTGCCACACCCTGCAAGACATCCGGGACTCCGAGCGTCGCGTGAGCGCCAACCGCCTCAACGGCGTGGACGGCGAGTTGCTCAACGCCAAACAAGTGGCCGACGAGATCCCGTACCTCGACTGCTCAAAAAACACCCGCTACCCGGTACTCGGCGCCACCGTGCAACGGCGCGGCGGCGTAGCCCGCCACGATGCCGTGGCCTGGGGCTTCGCGCGCGCCGCTGACGCACTCGGCGTGGACCTGATCCAGCAGACCGAAGTGATCGGCTTTCGCAAGGAAAACGGCGTGTGCATCGGCGTCGAAACCAACAAGGGTTTTATTGGCGCCAAGCGCGTGGGTGTGGTCACTGCCGGTAACTCCGGGCACATGGCCTCGCTCGCCGGCTTCCGCCTGCCGATCGAATCCCACCCGCTGCAAGCGCTGGTGTCCGAGCCGATCAAGCCGATTATCGACAGCGTGATCATGTCCAACGCCGTGCACGGTTACATCAGCCAGTCCGACAAGGGCGACCTGGTGATCGGCGCCGGTATCGACGGCTACAACGGCTACGGCCAGCGCGGCTCGTACCCGGTAATCGAACACACCATCCAGGCCATCGTCGAGATGTTCCCGGTGCTGTCGCGGGTGCGCATGAACCGCCAGTGGGGCGGCATCGTCGACACCACGCCGGACGCCTGCCCGATCATCTCCAAAACCCCGGTGCCGAACATGTTCTTCAACTGCGGCTGGGGCACCGGCGGTTTTAAAGCCACTCCAGGCTCAGGCAACGTGTTTGCCGCCAGCCTCGCCAAGGGTGAAATGCACCCATTGGCAGCGCCATTCTCCATCGACCGTTTCCACAACGGTGCCTTGATCGACGAACACGGCGCTGCGGCCGTCGCCCACTAACAGGAGAAATTCCCTATGTTGCATATCTTCTGTCCTCACTGTGGCGAACTGCGCTCCGAAGAGGAATTCCACGCGTCCGGCCAAGCGCACATCCCGCGCCCGCTGGACCCGAACGCCTGCACCGATGAAGAGTGGGGCGACTACATGTTCTTCCGTGACAACCCACGCGGGCTGCATCACGAGCTGTGGATCCATGCCGCCGGTTGCCGTCAGTACTTCAACGCCACCCGCGACACCCTGACCTACGAAATTCTTGAAACCTACAAGATCGGCACCAAGCCGCAATTCACCGCCAAGGCTGCTGGAGAGAAGGTATGAGCCAGATCAATCGCCTGTCCAACGGTGGCCGCATCGACCGCAACAAAGCCCTGACGTTTACCTTCAACGGCCAGAGCTACAAGGGCTTTGAGGGCGACACCCTGGCCGCAGCCCTGCTGGCCAACGGCGTCGACATCATCGGCCGCAGCTTCAAGTACTCGCGCCCGCGCGGCATCTTTGCAGCGGGCGCCGAAGAACCGAACGCGGTGCTGCAGATCGGCGCCACCGAAGCCACCCAGATTCCCAACGTGCGCGCCACGCAACAGGCGCTGTACCAGGGTTTGGTCGCCACCAGCACTAACGGCTGGCCGAACGTTAACAATGACGTGATGGGCATTCTTGGCAAAGTCGGCGGCAAGCTGATGCCGCCGGGTTTCTACTACAAAACCTTCATGTACCCGCAATCGTTCTGGATGACTTACGAGAAGTACATTCGTAAGGCTGCGGGCCTTGGCCGCTCGCCGACCGAGAATGACCCGGACACCTACGACAACTTCAACCGTCATTGCGACGTGCTGATTGTCGGTGCCGGCCCTGCTGGCCTGGCCGCGGCATTGGCCGCTGCGCGCAGCGGTGCCCGCGTGATCATCGCCGATGAGCAGGAAGAATTCGGCGGCTCCTTGCTGGATTCGCGCGAAAGCCTCGACGGCAAGCCGGCGACCGAATGGGTTGCCAGCGTGATCGCGGAACTCAAAGCCCTGCCGGACGTGGTGTTGCTGCCGCGTGCCACCGTCAATGGCTACCACGACCACAACTTCCTGACCATTCACGAACGCCTCACCGACCACCTCGGTGACCGTGCGCCGATTGGCCAGGTGCGCCAGCGCATCCACCGTGTGCGTGCCAAGCGCGTGGTGCTGGCGACCGGTGCGTGCGAGCGTCCGTTGGTGTACGGCAACAACGACGTGCCGGGCAATATGCTCGCCGGTGCAGTCTCTACCTACGTGCGCCGCTACGGCGTGGCACCCGGCAAAAAACTGGTGCTGTCGACCAACAACGACCACGCCTACCGCGTCGCGCTGGACTGGCTTGATGCGGGCCTGCAAGTGGTCGCCGTGGCTGATGTGCGTCACAACCCACGCGGCGCCCTGGTGGAAGAAGCCCGCGCCAAAGGTATTCGCATCCTCACCGGCAGCGCCGTGATCGAAGCCCGTGGCAGCAAGCACGTGACCGCTGCACGCGTGGCGGCGATTGACGTCAAAGCACACAAAGTCACCAGCCCCGGCGAGTGGCTGGACTGCGACCTGGTGGCCAGCTCCGGCGGCTACAGCCCAGTGGTTCACCTGGCTTCGCACCTGGGCGGCAAGCCGACCTGGCGTGAAGACATCCTCGGTTTTGTGCCAGGCGAAGCCCCGCAAAAACGTGTGTGCGTCGGCGGTATCAATGGCGTCTACGGCCTCGGCGATTCCCTGGCCGATGGTTTTGAAGGCGGCGTGCGCGCAGCCAGCGAAGCCGGGTTTGCACCGGTGGAAGGCACGCTGCCAAAAGCTTTGAGCCGTCTGGAAGAGCCAACCCTGGGCATTTACCAGGTGCCCCATGACAAGCCGACCGCACGGGCGCCGAAGCAATTTGTCGACCTGCAAAACGACGTCACCGCTGCCGCCATTGAGCTGGCGACCCGCGAAGGGTTCGAGTCGGTCGAGCACGTCAAGCGCTACACCGCGCTGGGCTTCGGCACCGATCAGGGCAAGCTCGGCAACGTCAACGGCCTGGCCATTGCGGCCCGCTCGCTGAACGTGACCATCCCGCAGATGGGCACCACGATGTTCCGCCCCAACTACACGCCGGTGACCTTCGGCGCCGTGGCGGGCCGTCACTGTGGGCACATTTTCGAGCCGGTGCGCTACACCGCGCTGCAAGCCTGGCACGTTAAAAACGGCGCCGAGTTTGAAGATGTCGGCCAATGGAAACGCCCTTGGTACTTCCCGCGTAACGGTGAAGACCTGCACGCCGCCGTGAAGCGCGAATGCCTGGCGGTACGCGACAGCGTCGGCCTGCTGGATGCGTCCACCTTGGGCAAGATCGACATTCAAGGCCCGGATGCCCGCGAGTTCCTCAACCGCATCTACAGCAACGCCTGGACCAAGCTCGACGTGGGCAAGGCCCGCTACGGCCTGATGTGCAAGGAAGACGGCATGGTCTTCGACGACGGCGTCACCGCCTGTCTCGCCGACAACCACTTCCTGATGACCACCACCACCGGCGGCGCCGCCCGCGTGCTGCAGTGGCTGGAAATCTACCAGCAGACCGAGTGGCCAGACCTCAAGGTGTACTTCACCTCGGTCACCGACCACTGGGCGACCATGACCTTGTCCGGCCCCAACAGCCGCAAACTGCTGGCCGAAGTCACCGACATCGACCTGGATAAGGACGGTTTCCCGTTCATGACCTGGAAAGAAGGCCTGGTTGGCGGCGTACCGGCGCGGGTGTTCCGTATCTCGTTTACCGGCGAGCTGTCGTACGAAGTCAACGTGCAGGCCGACTACGCCATGGGCGTACTCGAACAGATCGTTGCGGCCGGCAAGAAGTACAACCTGACCCCGTATGGCACCGAGACCATGCACGTACTGCGCGCCGAGAAGGGTTTCATCATCGTCGGCCAGGACACTGATGGCTCGATGACCCCGGACGACCTGAACATGGGCTGGTGCGTAGGCCGTACCAAACCGTTCTCGTGGATCGGCTGGCGTGGGATGAATCGTGAAGACTGCGTGCGTGAAGAACGTAAGCAGTTGGTGGGCTTGAAGCCGATTGACCCGAATGTATGGCTGCCGGAAGGCGCGCAGTTGGTGTTCGACCCTAAACAGTCGATCCCGATGAAGATGGTCGGCCACGTGACCTCAAGCTACGCGCATAACTCGCTGGGTTATTCATTTGCGATGGCGGTGGTCAAGGGCGGCTTGAAGCGCATGGGTGAGCGAGTGTTCTCACCGCAGGCGGATGGCAGCGTGATCGAGGCAGAGATTGTGTCCTCGGTGTTCTTCGACCCGAAAGGCGAGCGGCAGAACATCTGATAGACCGAGTCGCCTGCATCGCAGGCAAGCCAGCTCCCACATTTGGAATGCGTTCCCCTGTGGGAGCCGGGCTTGCCCGCGATGAGGCCAGAGCAGTCACCACAGAATTCAGAACAGGTGCTTTATGACAGCAGCCAATGTTTACCAACAACGCCCCACCACCGGCGCCAAGGCCGAGTCGTCGCTGCACCATGCCGACCTCGCCAGCCTGGTCGGCAAGGGCCGCAAGAACGCCGGCGTGACCGTGCGTGAAAAGAAACTCCTCGGCCACCTGACCATCCGTGGCGATGGCCATGACGCCGCGTTCGCCGCCGGTGTGCACAAAGCCCTCGGCATCGAACTGCCTGGCGCCTTGCAAGTGATCGTCAAAGGCGAAACCAGCCTGCAATGGCTCGGCCCGGATGAGTGGCTGTTGATCGTGCCAAGCGGTGAAGAGTTTGCCGCCGAACAAAACCTGCGCGCTGCCCTGGGTGAGCTGCATATCCAGATCGTCAACGTCAGCGGCGGCCAGCAGATCCTCGAACTCAGCGGCCCGAACGTGCGCGACGTGCTGATGAAGTCCACCAGCTACGACGTGCACCCCAACAACTTCCCGGTGGGCAAGGCGGTGGGCACGGTGTTCGCCAAGTCGCAGCTGGTGATCCGCCACACGGCTGAAGACACCTGGGAGCTGCTGATTCGTCGCAGCTTCTCGGATTACTGGTGGTTGTGGCTGCAGGATGCATCTGCCGAATTCGGCCTGAGTGTCCAAGCCTGAGGAGTGACCCATGAGCCGCGCACCCGACACATGGATTTTGACCGCCGACTGCCCAAGCGTGCTCGGCACGGTGGACGCGGTCACCCGCTACCTGTTTGAGCAGGGCTGCTACGTCACCGAGCACCATTCGTTCGATGACCGTCTCTCGGGCCGGTTTTTTATCCGCGTGGAATTTCGTCAACCCGAGGGTTTTGACGAGCAAGCCTTCCGCGATGGCTTGGCTACGCGCGGTGAAGCCTTTGGCATGATCTTCGAGCTGACGGCGCCGAACTACCGGCCAAAAGTGGTGATCATGGTGTCCAAGGCCGATCACTGCCTGAACGATTTGCTCTACCGCCAACGCATCGGCCAACTGTCGATGGACGTGGTCGCGGTGGTGTCCAACCACCCTGATTTAAAACCTTTGGCCGACTGGCACCAGATTCCCTACTACCATTTCCCCCTCGACCCCAACGACAAACCGTCCCAGGAGCGTCAGGTGTGGCAAGTGATTGAAGAGACCGGCGCCGAACTGGTGATTCTTGCGCGCTATATGCAAGTGCTGTCGCCGGAGCTGTGCCGCAAGCTCGATGGCAAGGCCATCAACATTCACCACTCGTTGCTGCCCGGTTTCAAAGGCGCCAAGCCGTATCACCAGGCCTACAACAAGGGCGTGAAACTGGTGGGCGCCACGGCGCATTACATCAACAACGATTTGGATGAAGGCCCGATCATCGCCCAGGGCGTGGAGGTGGTGGATCACAGCCACTATCCCGAGGACTTGATTGCCAAGGGGCGTGATATTGAAGGGCTGACGTTGGCGCGTGCAGTGGGGTATCACATTGAGCGGCGGGTGTTTTTGAACGCCAATCGAACTGTCGTTCTTTAGATTGCTATCGCGGGCAAGCCCGCTCCCACATTTGATGTGTGAATACCTTTGAATGTGGGAGCTGGCTTGCCTGCGATGAGGCCATCAGCAACAACACAAGGAAACAGCATCTGTACCCGAGCACTTAAACGCGCCGCCTGCCTGGGCGACGCGGTTCCATAAAAACAACAGCGAGGTGAAAGCATGTCTGGTAATCGTGGTGTCGTGTATCTCGGCAACGGCAAGGTCGAAGTACAGAAAATCGACTATCCCAAAATGCAGGACCCCCGTGGCAGGAAGATTGAGCACGGCGTCATCCTGCGCGTGGTCTCCACCAACATCTGCGGCTCCGACCAACACATGGTGCGCGGCCGCACCACTGCCCAGACCGGCCTGGTACTGGGGCATGAAATCACCGGCGAAGTGATCGAGAAGGGCAGCGACGTCGAGAACCTGAAGATCGGTGACCTGGTGTCGGTGCCATTCAACGTGGCGTGCGGCCGCTGCCGCTCGTGCAAAGAGCAGCACACCGGCGTGTGCCTCACCGTCAACCCGGCCCGTGCCGGTGGCGCCTACGGCTACGTCGACATGGGCGACTGGACCGGCGGCCAGGCCGAATACGTGCTGGTGCCGTATGCCGACTTCAACCTGCTGAAACTGCCGGACCGCGACAAGGCCATGGAGAAAATCCGTGACCTGACCTGCCTCTCCGACATCCTGCCGACCGGCTACCACGGCGCCGTCACGGCCGGCGTTGGCCCAGGCAGCACCGTCTACATCGCAGGCGCCGGCCCTGTTGGCCTGGCCGCTGCCGCCTCCGCCCGCCTGCTCGGCGCAGCGGTAGTGATCATCGGCGACGTCAACCCGATCCGCCTGGCGCACGCCAAGGCCCAGGGTTTTGAAATTGCCGACCTGTCCAAAGACACCCCACTGCACGAACAAATCGCCGCCTTGCTGGGCGAGCCGGAAGTGGATTGCGCGGTAGACGCCGTAGGCTTCGAAGCCCGTGGCCACGGCCATGAAGGCGCCAAGGCCGAAGCGCCGGCCACCGTGCTCAACTCGCTGATGGGCGTGGTGCGTGTGGCGGGCAAAATCGGTATCCCTGGCCTGTACGTCACCGAAGACCCAGGTGCTGTGGACGCTGCCGCGAAAATGGGCAGCCTGAGCATTCGCTTTGGGCTGGGCTGGGCCAAATCCCACAGCTTCCACACCGGGCAAACGCCGGTGATGAAGTACAACCGCGCACTGATGCAGGCGATCATGTGGGATCGCATCAACATTGCGGAAATCGTCGGCGTGCAGGTGATCAGCCTGGATGACGCGCCACGTGGGTATGGCGAGTTTGATGCGGGTGTGCCGAAGAAGTTTGTGATTGATCCGCATAAGATGTTTAGCGCGGCGTAAGGCGATAGATAAGGGCGACCCTGGGGTCGCCCTTTTTTTATCGCGAATCAGTCTGTGATAAATAACCAGCTGATAAACATACCGGCAAAGGATAGGTAGGTAACGAGTGTCGGTACGACCATCCAGCACTTGAGGTGCAGGGGGATTTTTTCAACGTCCTCAACAAGCACCATCCCTCGCCACTGAACCACTTTTGGGATAAGGATGACAAGGCCCATGGAAAATACGCGTTGAGGCCTTCCTTCAAAATGAGTATTCCGAAACGTGTGCCTGCATCCGACGATAAAGCTGCTGTACTGCAGGTAACTTTCTGCTGCGTCGAGCCTTGTGTACATGGCGCAAAAGGTGAGTGGAAAACTGAGAAACATCAAGAGGAGTGAGCCCATACCAAGGTAGCCCCAGAACATTTAATTACTCACAGTCTTATAGATAAAGTTGCCTGCGTCTTCGGCTAGCCCGCTCCCCAGCGCGCCCCCGGCAAGCCCGCCTGCGGCACCACCGATGATGGCACATGCCAAGGCTCCGGCGCCTGCCGTCGGTATACCAAAAACAATCATGCAGGAGCCAATCCCGATAGCTGCCCCTGCTTTACCCCCCCAATATGAGCCACCCATGGCACCCACCAGTTTGGCGCCGTCAACATATTTCGCTTTCGTGCACTCCTGTTCACGCCCAGTGGAGCATGTCTCCGTTATTTCCAGCGCTGCCGCCCCTACATCCAGCGCGATGCCAATGTAAGTACCTTTCTTCAATAGCTGGGAGGCCTTGGCTACACGCTTGACGGTCTCCTCGTACTTGCGAATCTCTCCATGATGCCAATAGCTCTTAGTGGAAATTCCCAGCATTTTCTTGATTGAACCTTCACTCTTCAACCCCGTACCAAAGCGCGCCATCCCCGAGAGTTGGGTATCGAGCCTCGCAAACAACGCCCTGCGTTTAACCAGAAAGTCATTCCTCGCACTCGCGGTGCCCTTCCTCAGGTACTGCCTATGCAGCTCATCGACTTCCTTGAGGGTGGCCTCGACTTGCGCCAGATGTTTGCTCCAGGCGCTACTGGCACTGCCAATGCCCAGGGACGCATGGGCCATGATGGCCTGCAATTGATCGTAGTTTTTGATCAGGAATTGATCCGTCGCGGAGTGTGCGAACAACGCCTGTTTGATGTTCTGCGCCGAGCGCATCAGTTGGGCTTCTTCCGTCGTGCAAGCCGCGGTACGCGCATCGGGAATGATCACCAACTGCCCTGGCAATACCACGACGTTGCGAATGTGTTGGTTGAGGATGTCGAACTTGGTTTGAATGTGAGGGTTGAGTGAAAGGTCGAGTTTAAGCAGCGGATAAGGCTGCGGTCGTTCATTAATAAATGCGTAGGGTCCCTGCATAGCGTGCACCTCCAAGTGACTGAGGCGCACGACTATAAGAAGGCGCTACAGGCGAGGTAAGACGCGTGCAGGGGCGTTTTTGACGTTTCAGAAAGGGACTACGCAAGTCCCGGCAGACGCTGACATGTTTGATTCATTTGAGCTTTGTAAGTCGCAGGTACGGGTCGGCCACTTCGCCGTTTTTTATCACCCGCTTGCCGCCGTAGTCGCAGTGAGTTTTACCGTTGCGCTCATTGATTTCCTGCGGTTTGAGTTCGTACTCCGGGGCCAGATAGTCATCGTTGGTACCGGCGGTTTGCCCGGTCCATGTCTTGCCGTTGGCAGGCGCGGTGTATTGATAACCTTCGCCATACGGCGCAGGGAGGTCGGGGTCTGTGTAGGGTGTGGAGTTGATATCGGCAGTGGCGGGACACTGGCCAATGTCGGCGGCCGGCGCCGGTGATTGCGGCGTGTTGAAAACAGTGAAGATGGGGACCAATCCGATCATGGTGGTTACAGCTCCTGAGTAGGGATACCCGATAGGGGTAGCCTTGGGTGAGCTGTAGCGATGGTTGGGTTCCGAGTTAAAGGTTGCTTCACGTGTAGGAAAGGGCAACAGGGCGCTGCCCTTCTTTGCATCGGGTGTTTAAGCCTGCAAGCGCCGGCTGATCACATCCAGCAAATCACAGCCATCACGCAACGGAATGGCGCAGAGCAGGGCAAAGTCTTGGAGCACGAGGTTGTCGGTGTTCAGGCCTTCGCGAAACGCCAGGTTTTCCATGACTTGGGTGACGGCGCGGATGCGGTAGACGGCGGCGTCGTGGAGCACGTCGAGCGGCACTTGGGTGTCGATGAGCAGGGAGGGCGTGGTGGCGTCGTGGCCGGTGAGCGGCATGTATCGGTTCATGTTTTAAAACCCATTCAAGTAGAAGTGGGCTACACACTTATTCGTCGCCAAACGAATGGGTGGCAGCTGTACGCAGGTTGGCGAACCGGGAATGGAACCGGCAGACCCGAAGGTCTCCCGCGCACAGCCACCATGAAAGCAGCTATTGCGGACGCAAAAGAACCTGCAAAAAAGCAGAAGCTTTTGCACCATTCACCCGAGTCGCCAAACCCGTGTCGCCATATGGACGACCGCCGAACTATAAGCGCCATCCTCCGCCGGGAGCAAGTCGCTCGGCCAATGAAGCTCAAATGTGGGAGCTGGCTTGCCTGCGATGGCGGCGGGCCAGTCAACTTATCCTTGGCTGAGCCACCGCCATCGCAGGCAAGCGAGCTCCCACATTGATTGAGTTGTGTCAGCGAGTGGCCAGGGCGCCTTGGTACAGCACGGGGCCGGTGGGTTGTCCGGTGGGTGAGCCGCCTTGTGGCTCCAGGCTGACGGCGAGGGTCGCGGGTGCAGTCAACAGCGCCTGCTGTTCCTTGCTCAGCTGGATTCGGCCTTTACCCGAGCTCGGCACCAGGCCCAGGGAGACGGGTTTGCCACCGGCCGCAATGACCCACAGTTCCAGGGCACGCGTCGGCTCTACAGCCGCCAACGTCAGCGGCTCCACTTGCAGGTGATCGCCAAACGCCTGGACCTGCAACGCCGGCTGCTGGTTGGCCGCGACCAACGTGGCGTTGTATTCGGCGCCGATGTCCCGCTGATACAGCACGCCCACCAACACCGCCACGACGATCGCACAGGCAGCGGCCAGCAGGCGAAAACTCATCCAGAACGGTTTCTTCGCCGGCACGTGCAGCACTTGCGGCTCAATGCGTGCCTTGATGCCTGCCCACACATGATCCGGCACCGGCCGCTCGGGCACGGCGCCAGTCAGGCTGGCGAGGGCATCCTGCCAATGGCCGAGTTCGACGCGCAGCGCGGCATCGTCCAGCAGCAGGTTTTCAAAGCGCCGACGGGCAGTGGCGGGCATCAGCCCGATGGCGTAATCGGCAGCGAGGGCGCGGCGCAGGGTGGTGGTTTGGTAGTTCATGATTCAAGGCACCTGCGCAGGCGCTCCATGCCGCGGCGAATCCAGGATTTGACCGAGCCCAGGGGCGCCGCCAAGTGGTCGGCCAGTTCCGAGCACGACAGGCCCTGGAAGTAAGCCACGGTAATCGATTGGCGTTGCATGCCGTCGAGGGTGTCGAGGCAGCGGTTGAGGGCGCGGGCTTCGCGCTCACTGTCGAGCTGTTCGTAGGCGCTGGGGCTGTCGTCGAGCATGGCGTCTTGCTGGCCCTCAGCTAATGGCTGTTCGCGGTGTTTGCGCAATTGGTCGATGGCCAAGTTGCGGGTGATGTTGACCATCCAGGTCATCGGCGCGGCCAAATGGGCCTCGTAGCGCGAAGCGTTGTACCAGATACGCACAAAGGCCTCCTGCAGCACTTCTTCGGCCAGGTCTGCGCGCCCCATGAAACGAAACGCGACACCGTGCAGCCGTGGCGAAACACTGCGGTAAAGGGTCTCGAACGCCTGTCGGTTGCCCAGGGCACATTGGGCCAGCAAGGGCTGCAACGGGTCAGCATCATGAATGGAAATAGGGCTTCTCCAGGCTCTCGTTCGAGGGCGACGGGACTGCGCACGGTAGGCAGAGGGTAGTCCAGCTTGAGCATTCATTCCATCCGACTCCGGGCGGCGCTTGTGGGATATACGCGCGCGGGGAACATTTGGATGCAGATTTTTCTGAACTAATCTGCAGGTGGGAACATTCCTTCGGGACTGTCAGTCAAACGCCTGCTTTTAGCTCCTACATTCAGAGGTTGTCTTGATGAAGATTTCACGCGGTTTTGCCCTGTCCTGCCTGTTGACCGTGGCCGCCAGCCCGGTGTTTGCCGCAGGTTTCAGCCTCGGTGACGTGGCCAATGCCGTCTCCGGTGCCCAGGGCAGCAACAACAAGGCGGCGGCTGCGGCGCCTAGCTCTGAGACCGCCGGCCTGCTGAGCGCCTTGACCTCGCAACTGAACATCACCCCCGAACAAGCCGTGGGCGGTACCGGCGCCATGCTGGGCCTGGCCAAGAACAAACTGAGCGGTACCGACTACTCGCAACTGGGCAAGAGTGTGCCGGGCCTGGATCAACTCTCGGGCAGCAACTCCCTGGGCAGCCTCGGCGCGTTGAGCGGGATGCTCGGCCAGAGCGGCGGCAGCAAGACCAGCGGCCTTGACGGGTTGTTGGGTAACGTGAAGAGCACCAACGACCTGAACACCGCCTTCAGCGCGTTGGGCATGGACAGCGGCATGGTCAGCCAATTTGCCCCGGTGATCCTCAAGTACCTGGGCGGCCAGGGCGCCAGCGAATCGGTGCTGGGCAAGCTGGCCTCGGCCTGGGGTACTGGCAGCTAAAGCGACTCTGCGCGCAGTTGTGCGATGCGCGCATCCTTCTCCATCCAGAGCTGGTTCACCCAGTTCTGGACGGTCTGGCGAAACGCCGGGTCATTCTCGTAATCCCCTTGCCACAATGCCGGGTCCAGCTCACGGGTGCGGATATCAATGATCACCTTGGGCACTGTGCCGCAGATCAAGTCCCAGAACCCCGGGATCTTCTGCTGCGGGTAGACCACCGTCACGTCGAGGACCGCGTCCAATTGCTCACCCATGGCCGCCAGCACAAACGCCACGCCACCCGCCTTGGGCTTGAGTAAGCGGGCAAATGGCGAATCCTGCTGCTTGCGCTTGGCCTCGCTGAACCGTGTGCCCTCCAGATAATTGACCACCGTCACCGGTTGGCGCTTGAACAGCTCGCACGCCTGCTTGGTGATCTTCAAATCCTGGCCCGCCAGTTCCGGGTGTTTGGCCAGAAAGGCCTTGGTGTAGCGCTTCATGAACGGGTAATCCAGCGCCCACCAGGCCAGGCCGAGGAAGGGCACCCAGATCAGCTCTTTTTTCAGGAAGAATTTGAAGAACGGCGTACGCCGGTTGAGCGCCTGGATCAGTGCGGGAATATCGACCCAGGATTGGTGATTGCTGATCACCAGGTAAGACGTATCGCCGCGCAGTTCGTCGCCGCCACGAATGTCCCATTGGGTGGGGATGCACAGGGCGAAAATCAGTTTGTCGATCTCGGCCCAGGTCTCGGCGATCCACATCACCGCCCACGACGCGTAGTCGCGAAAGCGGCCGGGCGCTACCAGCTTGAGCAGGGCAAACACCATCAACGGGCCGAACAGCACCAGGGTGTTGAGCAATAACAGCAGTGTGACAAAACAGCCGGTGAGCAGGCGGCGCATAAGTAACTCTTGGAATCGGGTGGGCGGGCCATGATAAGCAAGCTGAGTCTAGAGGCCAAATCGCAAATTGCTGCACGAATGTGAGCTGACGCGGAGCATCCAGAGCTGCATTCCCACGCAGAGCGTGGGAACGATCTAACTAAACAACGCTTTTGCGGTCTAGAATCAGCCTACTTCTTTCCAAGGAAATCACTTCGTGAAACTGCTCCTTGCCTTGCTCGCCCTGGCTGCCGTGCCCGTCATGGCGGCCGAACCGACCCTCTACGGTCGCTACGAATACATCCAACTGCCGGAGATCGGCCAAACCTTCAAGGCCAAGATGGACACCGGCGCGCTGACGGCCTCGCTGTCGGCCCGCAACATCGAAACCTTCCAGCGCGATGGCGACGACTGGGTGCGCTTCCGCCTCGGCGGCAAGGACGCCAGCGACAAGGTCTATGAGCACAAAGTCTCGCGCATCAGCAAAATCAAAAGCCGCGCCGACGAGGACGATGACAAGGACGAAGCCACTGTGGCCAAGCGCCCGGTCATTGACCTGGAAATGTGCCTGGGCAACGTCAAGCGCACCGTGGAGGTCAACCTCACCGACCGCAGCAGCTTCAACTACCCGTTGCTGATCGGCGCCAAGGCCCTGCGTGACTTCGGCGCGGCGGTAAACCCGGCCCGTCGCTACACTGCCGACAAACCGGACTGCTGATTGAACCCATGCCGCACATCCTGATTGTCGAAGACGAAGCGGCGATAGCCGACACGCTGATCTTTGCCCTGCAAGGCGAGGGTTTTACCACCACCTGGCTGAGCCTTGGCCAGGAGGCGTTGGCCCATCAACGCCAGACGCCTGCCGATCTGATCATCCTCGACATCGGTTTGCCGGATATCAGCGGCTTTGAGACGTGCAAACAGCTGCGCCGCTTCAGTGAAGTGCCGGTGATGTTCCTCAGTGCGCGCGACGGCGAGATTGACCGGGTGGTGGGCCTGGAGATCGGCGCCGACGATTATGTGGTCAAGCCGTTCAGCCCACGGGAAGTGGCGGCGCGGGTTCGGGCGATTCTCAAACGCGTCAGCCCAGGTGCCGCGCCGGCCGTGTTTCAGGTCGACCTGGAGCGCATGCAGATCAGTTATCGCGGCCAGGCTTTGGGCCTTACGCGGCATGAATTTCGCCTGCTGCAAAGCTTGCTGGAGCAGCCCGAGCGGGTGTTCAGCCGCGAGCAATTGCTCGACGCGGTGGGCGTGCCGGCCGATGCCGGCTACGAGCGCAATATCGACAGCCATATCAAAAGCCTGCGCAGCAAACTGCGGAGCATTGCGGCGGATGCCGAGCCGATCCAGACCCATCGCGGCCTCGGCTACAGCTACAGCCCGAGCCACAGCTGATGCGCCTGGGGCTGCGGATCTTCCTGGTGTATGCGCTGTTTATCGGCCTCACCGGTTACTTTGTGCTCAACACCGTGATGAAGGAAATCCGCCCCGGCGTGCGCCAGTCCACCGAAGAAACCTTGGTGGACACGGCCAACCTGCTGGCTGAAATCCTGCGTCTTGACGTAAAAAATGGCACCCTCGGCCAAAGCCACTGGCCTGAGTTGCTCAAGGCCTACGGCAATCGCCAGCCCGGCGCGACCATCTGGGGCCTGCCGAAAAACCAGGTTAACCACCGCATCTACGTGACCGACGCCAACGGCATCGTGCTGCTCGATTCCACGGGCGAAGCGGTGGGGCAGGACTATTCACGGTGGAACGACGTGTACCTCACCTTGCGGGGTGAGTACGGCGCCCGTTCCACCCGCAGCGAGCTGGACGATCCCACTTCGTCGGTGATGCACGTGGGCGCGCCGATCCGCGACAACGGGCAAATCATCGGCGTGGTAACGGTGGCCAAGCCCAACAGCTCGTTGCAGCCTTATGTGGATCGCACCGAGAACCGCTTGCTCTGGTACGGCGCCGGGTTGGTGGTTTTGGGCCTGCTGTTGGGCGCATTGCTGTCGTGGTGGCTGAGTGTGGCGCTGCATCGGCTCACGGCGTATGCGCAGGCGGTGAGCGAAGGGCGCCGGGCCGAGTTGCCGCATTACCGTGGCGGCGAACTCAAACAGCTGTCCACCGCTGTGGAGCACATGCGCACGCAGCTGGAAGGCAAGGCCTACGTCGAGCATTACGTGCACACCCTGACCCACGAATTGAAAAGCCCGCTGGCCGCCATTCGCGGCGCGGCGGAATTGTTGCAGGGCGATATGAGCCGCGAGCAGCAGCAGCGTTTTATCGGCAATATCGACAGCGAAAGCGCGCGCTTGCAGCAGTTGATCGAGCGGCTGCTCAACCTGGCCCAGGTGGAGCAGCGCCAGGGTTTGGAAGAGCAGACCCGCATGCCGTTGGCGGCCTTGGTCGACGAGGTACTCAAGGCGCAATGTGCACGAATCGAAGGCGCCGGCCTGCAGGTCGAACAGACGATAGCGGCGGATGTGAAGGTGTTCGGTGAGCCTTTCCTGTTGCGCCAGGCGCTGGGCAACCTGCTCGATAACGCCTTGGACTTCACACCGCCCGGCGGCACCTTGCGATTCAGCGCACAGGCGCAGCATAACGACGTGCAGGTCAGCCTGTTCAATCAGGCTGCGCCGATTCCCGACTACGCTTTGCCGCGCTTGAGCGAGCGTTTCTACTCGTTGCCGCGCCCGATCAGCGGGCGCAAAAGCACCGGCCTGGGCCTCAATTTTGTCGAAGAAGTGATGAAGCTGCACGGCGGCGCATTGCAGATCGGCAATGTGCCAGGCGGCGTGCAGGTGGTGCTGCATCTCCACACAGTCTCCACAGTGCCCACATAAATCTCCCACAGGCGCGGTTCACGCTCTGCCCATCAAAACAGGGAGAGCCCCATGAACCGAAGCCTGCTGTTCAAACTTGGCGCCATTGCGCTGCTGATGCTGCTGTTGCTGATTCCACTGCTGATGATCAACGGCATCATCAGCGACCGCCAGCAACTGCGCGACGGCGTATTGATGGACATCGCCCGCAGCTCCAGCTACAGCCAACGCATTACCGGCCCGGTCATGGTGGTGCCGTATCGCAAGACCGTGCGCGAGTGGAAACTCAATGAAAAGCTCAACAAACGCTACGAGGAAACCCGTGAAGAGCGCGGCCGTCTGTATTTTTTGCCGGACCGCTTTGAACTCGACGGCAAGGTGCAAACCGAACTGCGCTCGCGTGGCATCTACCAGGCGCGACTGTTCCATGCAGACAACCGCATCAGTGGGCGTTTCGAGTTGCCAGCGCAGTTGGGCATTACAGAAAACTTTGCCGATTACCGTTTCGAGCCTGCGTTTCTGGCGGTGGGTATCAGCGATATTCGTGGCATCGAAAACGCCCTGAAGCTTGAGCTGGGCAGCCAGCGCCTGGCGTTCTCGCCAGGCTCGCAAGTGGACTGGTTGGGCGAGGGCGTGCATGTGACGCTGCCCGCGCAGGACAGCAAACAACCGAGCGTGGTGGACTTCGCTTTTGACCTGCGCCTGCAGGGCACCGAACAGTTGCAAGTGGTGCCGGTGGGCAAGACCAGCCAGGTGTCACTCGCGTCCAACTGGCCGCACCCCAGTTTTATCGGCAACTTCCTGCCGGCGCAGCGAGAGGTCACTGACAAGGGCTTCAGCGCCAATTGGCAGACTTCGTTTTTCTCCACCAACCTCGAACAAGCCCTGCAAACCTGCCTGGACCGCCAGGGCTGCGAAGACTTCACCAACCGCAGCTTTGGCGTGAACTTCATCGACCCGGTGGACCAGTACCTCAAGAGCGACCGCGCGATCAAATACGCGCTGCTGTTTATCGCCCTGACGTTTGCCGGTTTCTTCCTCTTCGAAGTACTGAAGAACCTCGCGGTACACCCGATTCAGTACGCGTTGGTGGGCTTCGCGTTGGCGTTCTTTTACCTGCTGCTGTTGTCGTTGTCCGAACACCTGGGCTTTGCGTTGGCCTACCTGATCTCGGCGAGTGCCTGTGTATTGTTGATCGGCTTTTATGTGTGCCATGTGCTGCGCAGTGTTGTGCATGGCCTGGGCTTTTCGGCGGGGTTGGCGGCGTTGTATGGCTTGTTGTACGGGCTGCTGAGCGCTGAAGATTACGCGCTGCTGATGGGCTCGCTGCTGCTGTTCGGGCTGCTGGGTACGGTGATGGTGCTGACGCGCAAACTGGATTGGTATGGCGTGGGCAAGCGCAAAGGTCGGGAGGTGGCGCAATGATTGGGTTGCGTGAAGATCAGCAGGTGTGCGCGCAATTGGTCGGAAAAATCAATGCGTTATTTTATGCGGCAAATGGGCTTTGTGTGGCGAGCGGGCTTGCCCCGCGCTGGGCTGCGCAGCAGCCCCATAACCTGCCACAGGGGCGTTTCTGGTACACCGCGTTTTGCTTGACTGGGGCCGCTTCGCGGCCCAACGCGGGGCAAGCCCGCTCGCCACAAGGGAGCGTATTTCACCCCGTTAGAGCGGTGGCTGAGTCTCCAGCATCGAAGGCCGTTGGCTGACCTCGGCATACCAGTCGGCGAGCTTGGGGTTGCTGGCGCGCCATTGCAGGTCGGGGTGGCGAAAATCCAGGTAACCCAGGGCACAGGCCACGCTGATGGCGGCGATGTCGAAGTGGCTGGCCAGTTCGGCAATTGCATCGGCTTCCAGCTCGGCGAGGGCGCGGTGGATCTTGTTGCGCTGGCCCTCCAGCCATTGGTCCCAGTGTTTTTCTACCGGGCGCATGGCGGTCTCGTAACGCACCAGCACGGCAGCATCCATGATGCCGTCGGCCATCGAGGCGAGGGTGAGGCGGCGCCAGCGGGCCGAGCCGTCACGCGGGATCAGCGGGTTGCCGACGTGCTGGTGGTCGAAGTAATCGAGGATCACCCGGCTGTCGTGCAGCACCGAGCCATCGGCCAGGCGCAGGGCCGGGATCTTGCCCACGGGGTTGTCCTGCACCACCTGTGCATCGGGGTTGACCGGCGTCGGCATGCAGCCATGCAGGGTCACACGACCTTGCTGGCCGGTCTCTAGCAGCAGCACGCGGACTTTGCGAACAAAGGGTGAAGCGGGGTTGTGAAACAAGGTCATGCTGGGCGCGGACATGGGCATTCCTCGGAAATGGCAGGGCTAGCCTAGTAGGATTGTGGTTGTTTTTGAAGGCCCTATCGCAGCGGTGCGACGACTCGACAAGCCAGCTCCCACACTTGACTGCTTACACACATCAACCTGTGGGAGCTGGCTTGCCTGCGATGAGGCCTTCAGCCACGCCGCTTAAGCAAGGCCCAAGCCCCAATTGCCGCCGGAATACCCAACCCCACCCAACTCAACGAATCCCACAGCCCGTCACCCAACAGCGCCGCAAACAACCCGGCAGCGCTGAGCAGGCCAATCCCCAGCGGAATGCCGAATACCTTCCAGAAACTCGATTGGCGCGGCTTCATGACTTGGCCGCCTTACGCCGCACAATCCACAGGTAAACACCGCTGCCCAACACGATGATGGTCAGCACATCCAGCACCGCCCAGAGGATCTTCATCGGCATGCCGCCATAGTCGCCAAAGTGCAGCGGCTGGGACATGCCCATGGCGTCCATGTACCACGGCCGTTCGGCGATGGCGGTGACGGCCAGGGTGCTGGCGTCGATCAGCACCGGCGTGAGCAGGTGTGAGGTCAGATGCGTGCTGCCCTTCATGAACACCGCGTAGTGGTGTTCGCTGGAAAAGCGCGTACCGGGGAAGGCGATAAAGTCCGGCTCCATGCCGGGCGCGGACTTGGCGGCGATGCTCAGCAGTTCGGTGGCCGGTGCGCGTTGGGTCAGCGGCGGCGCGTTTTTGTACGGCTCGATCATGGCGCTGAGGCTGTCCTGGCGCCAGGCGGCGATGATCAAATCGGCGCAGGCGCTGATCACGCCGGTGACACCCACCACCAGCGCCCAGGTCAGCGTGACCACGCCGATCAGGTTGTGCAGGTCGAGCCAGCGCAGACGGGTGGATTTGTCTTTACGCACGGTGGCGAACTTCAACCGGCGCATAAACGGCAGGTACAGCACCGTACCCGAGACAATTGCCACCACAAACAGAATGCCCATGAACGCCAGCAGCAACTTGCCTGGCAGCCCGGCGAACATATCCACGTGCAAGCGCAGCAGGAACAGGGTCAACCCGCCATTGGCCGCCGGGGTTTCCACGGCCTCACCGGTGCGCGCATCCAGCATGAAGGTGTGGGACGAGTTGGGCTCGGTGCCGGCCGTGGCAGCCATGATCGCGATCACACCGTTTTTGTCGTCTTCGTCCCACGCCAGGTACTGCATGGCCTCGCCGGGGCGATGAGCCTGGGCTTTGGCCACCAACTGCTCAAGGTTCAGCTGCGGCGTGTCGGCGGGCATCTGTGCCAGTTCCGGCTCGTTGCCCAGCAGGTGGTCGATCTCGTGGTGAAACACCAACGGCAGGCCGGTGAGGGCGAGCAGCAGCAGGAATACCGTGCAGATCAGGCAGGTCCAGGTGTGGATGAAGGACCAGCGGCGGATGGTTTTGCTTTTCATTTTCTAGCCTTCAGACACACCGAAGCCGCCCACAGGGGCGGCCCGGTTGTTAAGTCAGCCGATTACCACTGATAGGTGGCGCTGGCGACGACGCTACGTTGGTCGCCGAAGTAGCAGTAGGACCCGTCACACGTGGAGATGTAGTCCTTGTTGAACAGGTTGGTAGCGTTGAGTTTCACCGAGGCGCCTTTGAGGCTGTTATCAAGCCGGCCAAGGTCGTAATGCACGGCGCCGTCGAACACGGTGTAGGCGTTGGCCTTGCCCAGCCACGTGTTGCCTTGGTCACCGTAGGTGTTGCCGGTGTAGCGGGCGCCAAAGCCAATGCCAAAACCATCGAGCACGCCGTTGTGCCAGGTGTAGTCAGTCCACAGCGAGGCTTGCTGGTTGGGCATCAACTGCAGGCGGTTGCCTTCGAAGTTGCCTTTTTGCACTTCGGATTTGGCCAGGGTGTACGCGGCGATCACCTTAAGGTTTTCGGTCACGTCAGACACCGCTTCCAGCTCCAGGCCTTTGACTTTGACTTCGCCGGTCTGGTCGGTGACCGACTGGCCGCCTGCGCCGGTGCTGGTGACGAGCACGTTTTTCTGGGTCAGGTCATACACTGCCGCACTCAGCAAGGTGTTGGAGCCGGGCGGTTGGTATTTGATACCCAGTTCCCATTGCTTGCCTTCGGTGGGCTTGTACGACTGGAGTGGGTCGACGCTGGCGTTGCTGGCTGGTTGGAATGACTCGGCGTAGGACAGGTAGGGCACAAAGCCTGAGTCGAACACATAGCTCAGTGCTGCATTGCCACTGAAGTTCTTGCTACGGTCGGTATTGGTCGCATCGTTCTTATTGAAGTAGGTTGTGCCTTGATGCACCCAGTCCTCACGCCCGCCCACGGTCAGGCGCCATTTGTCCAAAGCCATCTGGTCTTGTGCATAGAGGCCGGTCTGCACGGTTTTCTGGTTGTAGTCGTAGTACGCGGTGGAGCGGGCCGGACGCACGACCGGCGTGGTGTTGACAGGGTTGAAGATGTTCACGCGCCCCGCGCTATCGTAGATCGACAGGTATGAGGTATCGGTGCGCTGGTGGTCCAGGCCCAGCAGCAAGGTGTGGGTGACGTCACCGGTAGCGAAGTCGGCCTGGAAGTTGTTGTCGACCGCGAATTGGCCAATGTTCTCGTCAACGTTGGTGGAGGTGCGGTCGATATTGCCGGCAGCGTCAACCGGATAGTAGGCATAGGCGCCGACTGTCAATTGCTGGAATGACAACTCCGACTTGGTGTAGCGCAGATTCTGCTTGAACTGCCAGGTATCGTTGAAACGATGCTCGAAGGCATAGCCCAACGCGTAGTAGGTGCGGTCGTAGTACTCGTAATCCGGGTCGCCCAGGTTTTTGTGGTGGGAGACTTTGCCCAGTGGAGAGTCGATTTTGGTGCCAACAATCGGCAAAAACTGGCTGGTGGCACCGGTATCGTCGCGGGTGAACTGCGACAGGAAAGTCAGCTTGGTATCCGGGTCGATATTCCAGGTCAGGCTCGGCGCGATGTTGTAGCGCTTGTTGTCGATATGATCGACTTGAGTGCCGGCATCGCGCACCACGCCGCTGATGCCATACAGAAACTGCCCTTCATCATCGATCTTGCCGGTGCTGGCGAAGTTGATCTGGCGGTAGTTGTCACTGCCGTATTGCACCTGGATGGCGCTGCTTTGTTCTGCGCTGGGACGGCGGCTGACCATGTCCAGCAGGCCGCCCGGCGGCGTTTGGCCGTAGACCGACGAGGCCGGGCCACGCAGCAGGGCGAGGCGGTCGAGGTTCCAGGTTTCGGCTTTGGGGTTGGCGTACACGCCGCGTGGCAGTGGCAGTCCGTCGAGGAATTGCGTGGGTTCGAAGCCGCGCACGCGCATCCAGTCATAGCGGGTGTCGCTGCCGTAGCTGGCGGACACGATGCCGGGCATGTATTTAACCGCGTCATCCAGGTTCTGGACGTTGCGGTCCTGCATCTGCTCGCGGGTGGCGACGGAGATCGAGCGCGGCGCTTCGACCAGCGCGGTGTCGGTCTTGGTGCCAGCGGCGGTGCGCTTGGCCAGGTAGCCGTCGACTGGCCCCCAGGCGCTTTCATCGCTGCCCTGGGCAATGATGCTGGTCTCTGGCAACGCCACGACACCTTCCGGGACAGGCACCAGCGTAAACGTCCCGGCACTGCTTTGCTCCAATTGCAACCCGGTGCCACGCAACGCCTCGCGCAACGCGGCCTGGGCATCGAATTGGCCTTTGACCGGTGCTGAGGTCTTGCCCGCTGCCAGCGAAGGGTTCAGCGTCAGGGCCAGGCCCGACTGGCTGGCGATCTGGTTCAGGGTGCTCGCCAATGGCGCAGCCGGCAGGTTGTAGGCGCGCACGTTGCTAGCCTGTTCGGCGGCGATCAGCGCGGTGCTCGTCAGCGGGGCGCTGAGGGCAATGGCCATGGCTAACAGGCTGGGGCGCAACAAGGTGTCTAGCGTGCGGGACATGGGGCGGCTCCTGAATGAAAATATTTCTCAATTGCCTAGGTGCCGGATGAGAATCAGAAAGTGATAGGGCTGGGTGAAAATATTTTTCTGAGGTGGCTTTGAGGGCCTCATCGCAGGCAAGCCAGCTCCCACCTTTAACGGTGTTCACAATTCCAAAGGTGGGAGCTGGCTTGCCTGCGAAGGCGATCGGCCAGGCACTGAAAAACCTAAGGCTTAGCCTTCACGGTCACCCACCACGGCGTGTGCTGCTCGATCTGCACCGGCAAGGTCGGCAGCAGGGCATTCAGCGCCAGGGTGGTGTCGTGCAGCGGGAAGCTGCCGGTGATGCGCAGGTCGGCCACGGCTTTATCCACGCCCAGGTAGCCGGTGCGGTAACGACTCAGTTCGGCAACCACATCGCCCAGGCGCGCGTTGTCGACCACCAGCATGCCGCGTGTCCAGGCGTCTGCGGCGGGTTCGACCACCCGCGCAGGGCCGAGGCCGTCGCTGCGCATCAGCACTTGTTGGCCTTGCTTGAAAATCTGCTCCTGATGCAGCGCCTCAGGCTGGGCGGCCACGGCAGACTGCAGCACGCTCAGGCGCGTGGCGTCGTCTTCGCGCCTGACGATAAACCGCGTGCCCAGGGCGCGCAGGCTGCCGTCGCGGGTTTGCACGTAGAACGGTCGGGCATCGTTGTGGCCGGTTTCGACCAGGATTTCGCCTTCCTGCAACACGATCAGCCGGCGTTTTTCATCGAAGCGCACGTCAATGGCGCTGTGGGTGTTGAGGTTGATCAGCGTGCCGTCGGCCAGCTTAAGCGTGCGTTGCTCGCCGGTAGCTGTGCGCTGGTCGGCCAGCCAATAGTGGATCGGCACGTAACGCTCACCGGTAAACAGCGCCAGGCCGATCACCAGCGCGATGCTGGCCAAACCGCCGCCCAACTTGCGCACGCGCTGGCGAATGCCTTGGCGTGACTGCAACAGCGCCGCCCGCGCCGGGCCAGAAGCTACGCTGAAACGCTGGTCGAGCATGCCCAGCTGACGCCAGGCGCGTGCGTGTTCTTCATCACTGGCCAGCCATTTGGCGAACTCTTCCTGTGCAACCAGGCTGCCGTCGCCTGAGCCCAGCGACAGTTGCCAGGCAATCGCCGCATCCAGCACACGGGCGGTGACCGGTTTGGAGCCTGTCACAGCGGCTCGCCATACAGTGCGATGTAGCACTGGCGAATGCCCTGGGCCAGGTACTGGCGCACACGTGGCACCGACACACCCAGGCGCTGGGCGATTTCGGCGTGGCCCAGGCCGTCGAGGCGGTTATAGAGGAAGGCAGCGCGGGCCTTGCTCGACAGCTTGCCGAGCAGGCGGTCGATGGCCTTGAGGTCTTCGAGGATCAGTTGCTGTGCTTCGGGCGAGGGGTGTTCGCTTTCCGGGATCAGCATCAGCTCGCTGAGGTACGCCTGCTCCAGCGCCGCGCGGCGGAAGTAGTCGAACAGCAAGCCTTTGGCGATGGCCACCAGGAACGCACGTGGCTCGCGCGGTTCGCGCAGCTCGTCCCGGCCCAGCAGGCGTATGAAGGTGTCCTGGCTCAAGTCTTCGGCGCGGCTCGGGCAGGCCACATTGCGTCGCAGCCACGCCAACAGCCAGCCACGATGGTCGCGATACAACGCGCCAACAAGCTCACTGTGTGGGGTTTGGACCGACGACAAGGCATCACCGAATAAACAAGGGGTTTAAACTAACGAGAATTATTCGCGATTGTGTCAGAGGCAGGGAGTGGGCGCAATTGGCGTCTGTCGGGCGATCGTTCCCACGCTCTGCGTGGTAATGCCTCCTGGGACGCTCAGCGTCCCCTAGAAAGAGGGCGCTTGTTTGCGACGTGTCCATTGGCTCAAGCGCTCTTGCAGCACCTGTGGGCTGTCGATTCCCTGTTGGCGCGCACGGCTGAACAGGATGAGCATCAGCTCTGCCGTGGCCAGCGCATCGGCGCTGGCGTGGTGGCGTTCGCCCACGTGCAACTTGAAGTGGTTGATCCAGTCGTCGAGCCCGGCCTCGCGAATATTCGCGTCGGGGCACAACAGCGGGGCGATGTCGGCTACATCGAGGAACGGATGGGCCAGCCGATAGCCCAGGCTGCTCTTAAGCGCCCGGCACAGCATGTGTTGGTCGAACGGCGCATGGAACGCCAGCAACGGGCTGTCGCCGACAAAGGCCATAAAATCCAGCAAGGCTTGCGCTGGGTCGCTGCCGGCGGCAATTGCACTGGGGCCGAGGCCATGGATCAGCACGCTGGGGCTGAGCTTGGTGTTGGGCTGTTGCAGGGTGCGTTCGAACATCTGCGAAAAATCCACCGCGCCATCCTCGATCACCACCGCGCCGATGGACAGCACTTGGTCGCGGTTGAGGTTCAGGCCGCTGGTTTCCAGGTCGACCACCACCCAGCGTTGGCTGCGTAACGACCCATCGCCCAGCAATGCGGGCTTGGGCAATTGTGCCAGTCGCTGCTGCTGAGCCGCGTCGAGCCCGGGCTTGTTCTTGCGCAGCCAACTGAACAGGCTCACAGCTGATACCGCAGCGTCAGGCTGCTTTGCAGGCGTTGGGCCTGGCGCAGGGATTCACGCAGGATGCGCCGGTCCAGGTGGTTGAGGCTGTCGGGGTCGACACGGTTGGAATACGGCAGGTTCTCGCGGGTTTGCAGCTGATGCTGCTGCATGCGGGTTTGCTGGATAAAGTGATACGCCTCCTCGTAGGCGGCGCCATCCAGCGGTTCGATGACCTCCTTGACCACCAGTTGGCGCAGGCGCTCCAAGGTATTGTTGGCGTGGATACCGTTGGCCAGGGCCAACAGGCGCGCGCCATCGACAAAGGGCGTAAGGCCCTGCACCTTGAGGTCGAGCGTGGCCTTTTCGGCGCCTTTGCGCGTCAGCACAAAGTCGCGGAAACGCCCGACCGGCGGGCGTTGGCGCAAGGCGTTCTCGGCCAGCATGCGTTGGAATAAGCGGTTATCGGCCACCTGATCCAGAATGCCCTGGCGCAGTTGCTCGCAACCGCGCTCGTCACCCCACACCACGCGCATATCGAAATAGATGCTCGACCCGAGCAGGTTTTCCGGCGTGGCTTCGCGGATAAAGGCACCAAAGCGCCGCGCCCATTCGGCCCGTGACAGGCACAGCTCGGGGTTGCCGGCCATGATATTGCCCTTGCACAGGCTGAAGCCGCACAACGCCAGGCTTTGGTTGATCTGCTGCGCCAGGGGCAGCAGGCGGCCGCGGATCTCGGCGGCTTCGGCGGCGTCCGTGGCCTCGAACAGGATGCCGTTGTCCTGGTCGGTAAACAGCGTTTGTTCGCGGCGCCCTTCGCTGCCGAAACACAGCCAGCTGAAGGGCACGCCAGGGTCGCCTTTGTCGGCCAGGGTCAGTTCGATCACCCGGCACACGGTGTGGTCGTTGAGCAGGGTAATGATGTGGGTGATCTGGGTGGACGACGCACCATGGGCCAGCATGCGTTCCACCAGTTGGCCGATCTCGCCGCGAATCACCACCAGGTTTTCCACCCGGGGCGCGTTGCGGATGGTGCGGGCCAGGTGCACCAGGTCGACCCGTTGCAGGGAAAACAGGTCGCGCTCGGACACCACGCCACACAGGCGCTGGTCTTTCACCAGGCACACGTGGGCGATATGCCGCTCGGTCATGGCGATGGCCGCGTCGAACGCGCTGTGGTCCGGGCTTAAAAAGAACGGTGCCTGGGTCATATGGCCGGCGATGGCTTGATTGAAATCGCCGGTGCCATCGGCGACCACCTGGCGCAGGTCGCGCAAGGTGAAAATCCCCAGCGGCGCCTTGTGCTCGTCGACGATCACGATGCTGCCCACTTGTTGCTCATGCATCAGTGTCACTGCCTCGCGCAGCGGCGTGGTCGGGCTGCAGGTGACCGGGTGGCGCATGGCCAATTCACCCAGGCGGGTGTTCAGCGAATACTGGGTGCCCAGGGTTTCCACGGCCTTTTGCTGCACCTGCTGGTTGACCTGATCCAACAGGCTGCTGACTCCGCGCAGGGCAAAATCGCGAAACGGGCTGGAAAGGGCGAACAGCTTGATAAACGCCGGCTTGTTCAGTTGCAGGCAGAAGGTGTCTTCGGCGGCTTTGTGCTCGGTGCGTGTCGCACGCTCACCCAGCAACGCGGCAAGAGGGAAGCACTCGCCGGTAGTGATCTCGAAGGTGGCTTGCGTCGAGTCCGGCCGCTCGCCGACTACGCGGCCCTGCTTGACGATATAGAAGTGCTCCACCGGCCCGCCGGACGGTTTGAGAATGCTGTCGCCGGGGCCGTAGAAACGCAGCTGGCACTGTTCGACCAAGAACGCCAGGTGGGCGTTTTCCATCTGGTTGAACGGTGGGAAGCGTTGCAGGAATTGCAGGGTGCCGTGGATGTTCTGCAACACGGCGGTTTTTCCCGCGTGCGTGAAAGCATCAGCTTTACTCATAACAGTGACCGCAGTTTTTTTGTCGTTATCGTCCTGCATGGTCGACTCCCGCGCGGCGGGTGCCCATTGGACGTAAGTCTAGGTCTGGGCAAAACCATTCACGACTAGGGAAAAACCTTACATGACTATCGTCCAAACCCCGTAGAACGCCCACTAGGCAAACTTTCCGACGAAGTGCACATTGTTCGCCCTTCCGCAGATGTCTGACGAGTGTGCTGGGAGATTGAATAGAACTGCTGAGAAACGTATGTCCGACCACGATATTTTGAGTGATGCCGAGCGCGAGGCGCTGAGCGCCGTAATGCTGGAGCCCGATCTGCCGCCACAACGGGTGTTAATTGTCGACGACGACAAGGACGCACGTGAACTGCTGGCAGAAATCCTGGGTCTGGACGGCATTCGCTGCATGACCGCTGACAGTGGCGAGACAGCGTGGGATTTGTTGAAGTCCAGCAGCTCCATCGGTTTGTTGATCACCGATTTGCGCATGGCGCCCAGCAACGGCCTGCAATTGATTCGCAAGGTGCGCGATTCAACCCGTGCGGCGTTGCCGATCATCATCATGTCCGGGGACGCGGAAGCGCCGGATGTGATTGATGCGATGCATTTGAGCGTGGTGGATTTTTTGCTCAAACCGATTGATAGCGTGAAGTTGGCGAAGATGGTCAAGCGGGAATTGGGGATGGCGCAGTAATTACCGCTGGTCGGTCTGTTGTCATACCTGTCAACTTTAACAGTAGTCATGCCCAGAGAGGTTCTGTTTACTTGGATTGATGAGTTTTAACTTCAATCAATGCTAAATAAGGAGTTCTCTATGGCTAACCAAAACTCTACTGGCGCGGCAACGTTCAAAATTACGCGAAATGGTGCGGCGCAGTGGGAGTTCACTGCGGAAGGCGTGCTGGTCGATTACCAAAGTTTTATCGCTAATGGCCCTGAACAAGGAAGAAAAACAAGTTTCTCCATTGTTTATCCGGAGTCAGTACAGAAGGACGGTACCTATAACTTTAAGTATGATAAATCGAATGCTGGGTACTTGACTTATCTGCGTGACGGCACACCCTACGACGTTTTTGGCACTGTCAAGGTTGTCACCTCGAAAGACGGGGACAGGCAGGATGTAGAAGTCGATGGGACATTTGAAATTGATTCTCGGACGTTCAGTATCAAAGGCACAGGCTATAACGAATTTAAATTATAATTGGTTAATTGCGTGTGTGATTTAGCCCGCCTGACCTTGAGGTCAGGCGGGCTACTTAGTTAAATATTGTTTTTCGACTTAAACTCCCGACGTCTGCGATGCAACACCGGCTCCGTATACCCATTCGGCTGCTTAGTCCCTTCAATCACCAACTCCACCGCCGCCTGGAACGCGATGTTGCTGTCGAAATCCGGTGCCAGCGGGCGATACAACGCGTCACCGGCATTCTGACGGTCCACCACCGGCGCCATGCGCTTGAGGCTTTCCATCACTTGGGCTTCGTTGACGATACCGTGGCGCAGCCAGTTGGCGATGTGCTGGCTGGAAATGCGCAGGGTGGCGCGGTCTTCCATCAGGCCCACATCGTTGATGTCCGGCACTTTCGAGCAGCCGACGCCCTGGTCGATCCAACGGACCACATAGCCGAGGATGCCCTGGGCGTTGTTATCCAGTTCGTTGCGGATTTCTTCGTCAGACCAATCGGTGTTGCTGGCCAGAGGAATGGTCAGGATATCGTCTACCGAAGCGCGCTCGCGCTTGGCCAGTTCGGCCTGGCGGGCGAACACATCAACCTTGTGGTAGTGCAGCGCATGCAGCGCAGCCGCCGTTGGCGATGGCACCCAGGCGGTGTTGGCGCCGGCCAGTGGGTGAGCGATTTTCTGTTCGAGCATCGCCGCCATCAGGTCGGGCATGGCCCACATGCCTTTACCGATCTGTGCACGACCTTGCAGGCCGGTGCTCAAGCCGATATCGACGTTCCAGTTTTCGTAGGCACCGATCCATTTTTCGGCCTTCATGGCGGCTTTGCGCACCATCGCGCCCGCTTCCATGGAGGTGTGGATTTCATCGCCGGTGCGGTCGAGGAAGCCGGTGTTGATAAACACCACGCGCTCGCTGGCCGCCTTGATGCAGGCCTTGAGGTTGACCGTGGTGCGGCGCTCCTCGTCCATGATCCCGACTTTGAGGGTGTTGCGTGGCAAGTTCAGCACGTCTTCGATGCGGCCAAACAGCTCATTGGTGAACGCGGCTTCTTCGGGGCCGTGCATCTTCGGTTTAACGATGTACACGGAACCGGTGCGGCTGTTCTTGCGGCTGCTGTTGCCATTGAGGCTGTGGATCGCTGCCAGGCTGGTGAGCAGGCCATCGAGGATGCCTTCCGGTACTTCGTTGCCGTCTTTATCCAGGATCGCGTCGATGGTCATCAAGTGGCCAACGTTACGCACAAACAGCAGCGAACGGCCGTGCAGGGTCACGTCCTGGCCATCCACGCCGGTGTAGACGCGGTCGGCGTTCATGGTGCGGGTGAAGGTCTTGCCGCCCTTGGCCACTTCTTCGGCCAGGTCGCCTTTCATCAGGCCGAGCCAGTTGCGGTAGATCACCACTTTGTCATCGGCATCGACGGCGGCGACGGAGTCTTCGCAGTCCATGATGGTGGTCAGCGCGGCTTCCATCAGCACGTCTTTGACGCCGGCGGCGTCGGTCTGGCCGACCGGGGTGCTGGCGTCGATCTGGATTTCGAAGTGCAGGCCGTTGTGTTTGAGCAGGATCGCAATCGGCTCGGCCGCAGGGCCCTGGAAACCGATCAGTTGTGCGTCGTCGCGCAGGCCACTGTTGCTGCCGCCCTTGAGGCTGACGATGAGCTTGCCATCCACCATCTTGTAACCGGTGGAGTCGACGTGGCTGCCGGCGGTGAGCGGCGCGGCTTCGTCGAGGAAAGCACGGGCGAAGGCAATTACCTTGTCGCCACGCACTTTGTTGTAACCCTTGCCCTTCTCGGCGCCGTCGGCTTCGCTGATGGCATCGGTGCCATACAGCGCGTCGTACAGCGAGCCCCAGCGTGCATTGGAGGCGTTGAGGGCGAAGCGGGCATTCATGACCGGCACCACCAGCTGCGGGCCGGCCATGCGGGCAATTTCGTCATCGACATTTTGGGTCGAGGCCTGGAAATCTGCAGCTTCTGGCAGCAGGTATCCGATATCTTGCAGGAAGGCTTTGTACGCCACCGGGTCGTGGGCTTTGCCTGCGTGGGTCTGGTGCCAGGTGTCGATCCGCGCCTGGAAATCATCGCGTTTGGCGAGTAGGGCTTTGTTCTTCGGTGCCAGGTCGTGGATGACCTTGTCGGCGCCGGCCCAGAACTGGTCGGCAGTGATGCCGGTGCCGGGAATGGCTTCGTTGTTCACGAAGTCGAACAGGACTTTGGCGACCTGCAGGCCACCGACTTGAACGTGTTCAGTCATTGCTTGCCTCACTCTGCGGAGCTTATGCGCTGTTTCAGATTTTCATTATGTAGTGCACGGTTGGGCATACTACATGATGACTTGCGGTTGTGAAAATTAGACTAAATACGTCGTTTGGCGACTCATTTTGGTCGTACGGTCACAGCGGAGAATCGGATGTTCTCAAAAAACTATTGGATTGTTCCAGATAAATATAAAAATGGTACACGATTTGTTTTTGACCGCTTCTGTAGGAATTGGCTTTGTGTGGGAGCGGGCTTGCCCGCGAAAGCAATACATCGCCCACGGATGTGTAACTGACACGCCCCCCATCGCGGGCAAGCCCGCTCCCACAGGGTGTGTGCCTATAATCGATGATCAACCCACCGAGGGCTTCGCCATGGACCATCTTGTACTCACTATTATCGCCGCCGACAAACCCGGCCTGGTTGAACGCATTGCGCAGAACATTGCCGCCCACGGCGGTAACTGGCTGGAAAGCCGCATGGCGCACATGGCCGGGCAGTTTGCCGGGATTTTGCGGGTCAGCGTGCCGACGGAACAGCGTCAAGCCCTGGTCGGCGCGCTGGAGGACTTATCCACACATGGCATTCGTGTGCTGGTGGGCGAGGGCAGCAGCGGGCAGGCCTCGGCGTCCAAATCGATCATGATGACGTTGGTGGGCAATGACCGCGCAGGCATCGTGCGCGAAATCACCGCGCTATTGAGCAAACAAGGCGTGAACCTGGCGAGCCTGAGCACGGATGTGCGTCCGGCGCCCATGAGCGGTGATCCCTTGTTTAGCGCCGAAGCGTTGTTGCAGGTGCCGGCCGCGTTGTCCCTGGATACCTTGCAGCTGTCCCTGGAAACCTTGGCCGATGATTTGATGGTGGAACTGCACCACGAGGAATAATCGGTCCACAAGGTTATGCATGGAAATCTTGCATGGGCCTGTGGATAACCTGTAGAGACCCGGCGCCAGGCCATGCCGGCCGGGCTTCTTCGTCGATTGAGCAAAAAACGAGCAGTTTCAATGGCTTGTGCACAAATGGCGGGGATCAGGGTGTGGATAACCTTGGGGTGAATGCCTGCAAGCCACGTGCACTGTGGCTTGCAGAGGTTTGTACGTTATTTGATCAGCGTTTGCGCACCGTCAGCCAGGCATCCAGGCTGTAAACCACCAGGCCCGCCCAGATAAATGCGAAAGCAATCAGCGTGCTGGTCGCCAGGTGTTCACCGAACAGCAGCACCGCTTCCAACAGCACCAGCGTCGGCGCCACGTATTGCAAAAAGCCCAGTGCGGTGTAGGGCAAATGCCGTGCGGCCGCGTTAAAACACACCAGCGGAATCAGCGTAACCGGGCCTGCGGCCACCAGCCACCAGGCTTCGGAGGTGCTCCAAAATTCAAGCTGCGCACTATGGGCCGATGGGTTGAACAACAACCAGGCGACGGCGATCGGCACCAGCATCCAGGTTTCCACCACCAGCCCCGGCAGCGCCTTGACCGGCGCCTGTTTGCGGATCAAACCGTAAAAGCCGAAGGTCAGCGCCAGCACCAGCGACACCCACGGCAAACTGCCGACTTGCCACACTTGCTGCGCGACACCCACCGCCGCCAGCCCGACGGCGATCCATTGCAGACGGCGCAAGCGCTCGCCCAGAATCAGCATGCCCAGCAGCACATTCACCAACGGGTTGATGTAGTAACCCAGGCTCGCTTCCAGCATGCGCCCGCTGTTCACCGACCACACATAGGTCAGCCAGTTGGCCGCAATCAACGAACCGCTGAGTGCCAGAATCGCCAGGCGCTTGGGGTTGTCGCGCAGTTCACGGAACCAGCCGGGGTGCTTCCACACCATCAACAGCAAACCGCCGAACAGCGCCGACCACAACACGCGGTGCACGATGATTTCGGCGGCGGGAACACTGGCGATGGCTTTGAAATAAAGTGGGAAAAGACCCCAGATGACATAGGCACTCAGGCCCAGGATGTACCCTTTGCGGGGGTTGGCGGCGTGCATTGCAGAATCCTTGCTCAGGCAGCTTACAAAGCGCGATTGTAAGGATTTTTGTCAGGCAAGGCAGGGGCTTTTCGGTGGGAGCTGGCTTGCCTGCGATGAAATCACCTTAGTACCACTGATACACCGAGTTGTCTGAATCGCAGGCAAGCCAGCTCCCACACCGGTGGTGTACTGCTCTTTAGAAGAGTTTGAGGGGTTCTTCATTGAGCGCCGACAGTTGCTCACGCAACGCCAACACCTGGTCGCCCCAATACCGCTCGCTGCCAAACCACGGAAAGCTGTGGGGGAACGCCGGGTCATCCCAGCGCCGGGCCAGCCAGGCGCTGTAGTGCATCAGGCGCAAGGCGCGCAGGGGTTCGATCAGCGCCAGTTCGCGTGGGTCGAAGTCGTGGAACTCCTGGTAGCCGTCCATCAATTCCGACAGCTGGCCCAGGCATTCCTGACGGTCGCCCGCGAGCATCATCCACAGGTCCTGCACGGCCGGGCCCATGCGGCAGTCGTCCAGGTCGACGATGTGGAACATCTCGTCGCGGCACATCATGTTGCCGGGGTGGCAGTCACCGTGCATGCGGATGTTCTTGTGTGGTGTGGCCTTGTACACCTCTTCCACGCGCTTGAGCAGGTCGCGCGCGACAGACTCGTAAGCGGGCAGCAGGCTTTTGGGAATGAAATTGCCTTCAAGCAAGGTGTTGAGGGAATCGTGACCGAAGTTTTTCACACCCAAGGCTTCGCGGTGTTCAAACGGGCGGGTGGAACCCACCGCGTGCAAACGGCCAAGCAATTGCCCGAGGCGATACAGCTGATCCAGGTTGCCCGGCTCCGGCGCCCGACCGCCACGGCGTGGGAACAGGGTGAAGCGAAAGCCCGCGTGTTCGAACAGGCTTTCGCCGTTATGCACCAGCGGTGCAACCACCGGCACTTCGCACTCGGCCAGTTCGAAGGTGAAGCGGTGTTCTTCCAGGATCGCTTCGTTGGTCCAGCGCTGGGGGCGGTAGAACTTGGCGATCAGCGGCTCGGAGTCTTCGATGCCCACCTGATACACGCGGTTTTCGTAGCTGTTAAGCGCCAACACGCGCGCGTCGCTGAGAAAGCCGATGCTTTCGACGGCGTCGAGTACTAAATCGGGGGTGAGTGTTTCAAACGGATGGGCCATGCGAACTCCTGCGCGCAGCAGGGCGCCGCGTCCGGCCGGGTATGGTAACGCACCAACGCTGAGATAGGTGGCGACTGTGCCATTGCCATCGCAGGCAAGCCAGCTCCCACACTTGAGCGTGGAATGCGCTCAAAGGTGGGAGCTGGCTTGCCTGCGATGAGGCCCTGTCAGGCGCCGACTATCCCACCATCATCACGCCGAATCGCCATCACCGACGAGCGCGGCTTGCCGTTGGGCAGATGCTCCGGCCAGGTCGAACCCCCGGTTTCCCCCGGATGCTGAATCCCCACAAACAGGGTCTTCTGGTCCGGCGAAAAGCTGATACCCGTGACCTCGCACGCCACCGGCCCGACCATGAAGCGGCGGATTTCCCCGGTGTTGGGGTCGGCGCAGAGCATCTGGTTATTGCCCATGCCGGCGAAGTCGCCCTTGTTGCTGTAGTCGCCGTCGGTGAGGATCCACAGGCGCCCGGCCTTGTCGAACCCCAGGCCGTCGGGGCTGTTGAACATGTTTTGCGGGTTGATGTTGGACGAGCCGCCTTTTGGCGTGCCGGCATGCACACCTGGGTTGCCGGCCACCACAAACAAATCCCAGGTGAAGGTGTTGGCGCCGTGGTTATCCGCGTCGGCTTTCCAGCGCAGGATCTGGCCATACACGTTTTTCTCACGCGGATTCGGCCCGCCCACCGGCTGGCCGTCTTCACCGCGCTTGGCGTTGTTGGTGAGCGTGCAATACACCTGGCCGTCGGTGGGGCTGACCACGATCCATTCCGGGCGGTCCATGCGTGTGGCTTTCACCACACTGGCGGCCAGGCGCGCGTGGATCAGCACTTCGGCCTGGCTGGCAAACCCCGAGCTGGCGTCGATGCCGTTTTTGCCGTGGGTGAGTTCGACCCATTCGCCTTTGCCCTTGGGGTGGTCGGCATTGCCGTCGCCGGCATCGAAAATCGCCACGTATAGGGTGCCGTGGTCGAGCAGGTTCTTGTTGGCTTTAGGGTTGTGGTGGTTGATCGGATCGCGGCTGACGAACTTGTAGATGAACTCGCCACGCTCGTCGTCGCCCATGTACACCACGGCGCGGCCATCACGGGTTTCTGCCAGTGCGGCGTTTTCGTGTTTGAAGCGGCCCAGGGCAGTGCGCTTGACCGGTGTGGATTGCGGGTCGAACGGGTCGATTTCCACCACCCAGCCGTGGCGATTGAGTTCGTTGGGGTTCTTGGCCATGTCGAAGCGCGGGTCGTGCAGGTGCCAATTGATCTCGCGGCTGGCGGCCACCACGCCGTAGCGTTTTTGCCCGGCGTCGAAGCTTTGTTGCGGGTTGCTGCTGCCAAAGCAGTCGGTGAAGTTCTCTTCGCAGGTCAGGTAAGTGCCCCATGGCGTCTTGCCGTTGGCGCAGTTCTGGAAGGTGCCAAGGGCTTTTTTGCCGGTTTTGTCGGCGCTGGTTTTCAGCCAGGCATGGCCGGCAGCGGGGCCACCCAGGCGGATCGGCGAGTTACCGTGGATGCGGCGGTTGTAGCGCGAGTCCTGCACGAACTGCCAGGTGTCGCCCTTGCGCCGCACCTCTATCACCGACACACCTTCGCTGGCCTGGGCCTTGCGCACGTCTTCAGCCGATTGCGGCGCGCCGCCATGGGCGTAGAGGTAGCGGTAGTTGGTATATTCGTTGTTGATGGCCATCAGCGCACGGTTGTTGTCACCGGGGAAGGCGAACAGGCTCATGCCGTCGTTGTTGTCACCGAACTGCTGTTCCTGGGCCTTGGCAGTGCCATTGCCGGACGGGTCGAAGGCTGGCGCGTTCTTGTGCAGCGGCTGGCCCCAACTGATCAGTACCGAGGCGGAGTAACCCGGCGGCAAGGTGATGGCGTCGCTGGTGGCCGCAGCGATGCTGGCAAAGCCCAGCAAGGGGCTGGCGGTGGCAGCGTTCACGGCCATTGCGCTGCGCGTGAGCAGGTTGCCACCCAGGAACATCGCGGCACCGCACAGGGCGCCGGCGCCGATAAAACGGCGGCGGGTGAGGCCGACCATCTGTTCAAGGTCGGTGGCTTGGTTTTCTTCTAATAGGCTCATTTCAGGCTCCCTGCGGTTTTTGCAGACACCTTAAGGAGCGCTCGTGACGAATTTGTTGCAGCTTAAAGATGGCGGGCGCCTAAACCGGTGTGCCGAGCAGCACATTGTTGGGTGAGAATTGCACCTGGACTTGGCCGCCTTCGACGACACCCAGTACCTGGAGCGCGGCGGGCTGCGCCAGGGCGCATAAAACTTGGCCGTTGGGCAGGGTGATGCGCACTTCGCTGGGGCCGTCATCGGCGTCGAGAATCGTCTCTATCACACCGCTCACACAATTGTGTCCAGGTGTTGCAGCCTGCCCGATGGCGAGCAATTCCAGCCATCCGGCCTTGATCAAGGCGACCACTTCAACGCCGGTTTCCAGCTCCAGCCGCTGCGTGCTGTCGTGAGTGATCTGCGCACTCAGGCTCAAGCCGCCCGAGAGTTGCAGGCGAATCAAGTCATTGCGGCCCTGGTGTTCGATGGCGCTGACCTGGCCGTGCAATTGGTTGCGCGCGCTGGTGCGCAACATCAGGCGGCCGAGCAGGTTGAAGTCGCTCGCGTCCTCATCCGAACCCAGCACCTCGGCCTGCAACACTTGCAGGCGTTGGTACAGGCGCAGCACGCGCTCACCTTCGGCCGTCAGCTTGGCGCCGCCGCCACCTTTGCCGCCGACGCTGCGCTCCACCAGCGGCTTTTGCGCCAGGTTGTTCAACTCGTCGATCGCATCCCACGCGGCCTTGTAACTCAGGCCAGCGCTCTTGGCCGCGCGGGTAATCGAGCCCTGCTCGGCAATATGCGCCAACAGGGCGATGCGCTGGGGGCGGCGGATGATGTGTTGGCTGAGTGAGGTCGGCAGAGACATGTGGATACGCTTCGATAAGGTCAGCGGACGTTGCAGGCGCGGCGCACGCGAGTCAAGTCATGAGCCTGGTTTTGGCGTGCGGGCCAGACAGTACACATCGACCTGACGAGCGCCGGCGTCCATCAATAGGCGGGCCAGGCTGTGGGCGGTGGCGCCGGTAGTGAGTACGTCGTCTACCAGCGCAAAGTGGCGGCCCTGCACCTGGGCGCCGGGTGCCAGCGCAAACGCGGTGAGCAGGTTGCGTTGGCGGGTTTTGGCGTCGAGGGCTTGTTGCGCGACGGTTTCATGGGGGCGTAACAACAGGTGTTCATCGTGTGGGAGGTCGAGGTCTTCGCTGAGCCAGCGGGCCAACATCAACGATTGGTTGAAGCCGCGCTCACGCAGACGCTTGCGCGCCATGGGCACCGGCAGTAGGCAGTCGGGGCGGGTAAGTGCGGTGTTGTCGAAACGGTGTTGCAGATACTGGCCCAGCAAGTGTGCGAGCAGATGACCCAGCGGCCAGCGCGACTGGTGTTTGAAGCGGCTGATAAGGGTGTCGACGGGGAAACCGTAGGTCCAGGGTGCGATCACCTGTTTATAGGCAGGCGGCTTTTTTTGACAGGGGCCGCAAATCAAACCCTCCATCGGCAGGGGCAGGGCGCACACCTCGCAATGCTCCAGCAGCCAGGGCAGCTCGGTTTCGCAGACGTTGCACACAGTGTGGTTGGAGTTTGTTGCTTCATCGCAAATTAAACAGGTCTGGTTGTTTTCTAACCAGATGTAAACCTGATGTTTGTATCTGAGTTGACAGTGCATGAATCTTCCTTAAATATGCCGAGCATCCGTGTCGTGACTGACTGTGGGTATTGCGGGTATTGCCGGTATTGCCCTTCCCACAGCGTAAGCCCAAGCATAATCAAGGAATCGCCCATGAGCGCCAGCACCTCTGCCACCCTGCGTCACGATTGGTCTTTAGCCGAAGTCAAAGCGCTGTTTGTGCAACCCTTCAACGACCTGTTGTTCCAGGCGCAGACCGTGCACCGCGCGCATTTCGACGCCAACCGCGTGCAGGTCTCGACCTTGCTGTCGATCAAAACCGGCGCCTGCCCGGAAGATTGCAAATATTGTCCGCAGTCGGGCCACTACAACACCGGTCTGGAAAAAGAAAAGCTGATGGAGGTGCAGAAGGTCCTCGAAGAGGCCGCTCGCGCCAAAGCCATCGGTTCGACGCGCTTCTGCATGGGCGCCGCCTGGAAGCACCCATCGGCCAAAGACATGCCCTACGTGCTGCAGATGGTCAAAGGCGTGAAGGCCATGGGCCTGGAAACCTGCATGACCCTCGGCCGTCTCGACCAGGACCAGACCGAAGCCCTGGCCCAGGCCGGCCTGGACTACTACAACCACAACCTCGACACCTCGCCTGAGTTTTACGGCAGCATTATCACCACCCGCACCTACGGAGAGCGCCTGCAAACCCTGGCCTACGTGCGTGATTCGGGGATGAAGATCTGCTCGGGCGGCATCCTCGGCATGGGCGAGTCCCTCGACGACCGCGCCAACCTGCTGATCCAACTGGCCAACCTGCCGGAGCATCCGGAGTCGGTGCCGATCAACATGCTGGTGAAGGTCGCCGGTACGCCGCTGGAAAACGCCGAAGACATCGACCCGTTTGACTTTATCCGCATGCTCGCCGTGGCGCGCATCCTGATGCCGCAATCCCATGTGCGCTTGTCGGCCGGCCGTGAGGCGATGAACGAGCAGATGCAGGCCCTGGCGTTTTTCGCCGGTGCCAACTCGATCTTCTACGGCGACAAGTTGCTGACCACCGCCAACCCGCAGGCCGACAAGGACATGCAACTGTTCTCGCGCCTGGGGATCTTGCCGGAGGCGCGTGAAGAGCACGCCGATGAAGTGCATCAGGCAGCGATTGAGCAGGCGTTGGTGGAGCAAAAGAGCAGCGAGCAGTTCTATAACGCGGTGGTTTAACGCCTCTCTCCACATTTGAAACGCAATCCAACTGTGGGAGTTGGCTTGCCTGCGATAGCGGTCTTCCAGGCACATTGATACTGAATGTTCTGCCGTCATCGCAGGCAAGCCAGCTCCCACATTGGATCGTGTTCAACCTGAACTGCCGAGGCCTGCATGTCTTTTGATCTCGCCGCGCGCCTCGCTGCCCGCCGGGCCGAACACCTTTATCGCCAACGCCCTTTGCTTGAGAGCCCGCAAGGCCCGCAAGTGGTGGTGGATGGCCAGCCGCTGCTGGCATTCTGCAATAACGACTACCTGGGCCTGGCCAATCATCCACAAGTGATCGAAGCCTGGCGCGCCGGGGCCTCCCGATGGGGCGTGGGCGGTGGCGCTTCGCACCTGGTGATCGGCCATGCCACGCCGCACCATGAACTCGAGGAAGCACTGGCCGACCTCACAGGGCGCCCGCGTGCACTGCTGTTTACCACCGGCTATATGGCCAACCTGGGCGCGGTCACCGCGTTGGTGGGGCAGGGCGATACGGTGCTGGAGGACCGGCTCAACCACGCCTCGCTGCTGGACGCCGGCCTGTTGTCCGGGGCGCGTTTCAACCGCTATCTGCATAACGACGCCAGCAGCCTGGCCAAACGCCTGGAGAAGGCGACCGGCAATACGCTGGTGGTCACCGATGGTGTGTTCAGCATGGACGGTAATCTGGCCGACCTGCCTGCGCTGGCCCGTGAGGCACGCGCCAAAGGCGCCTGGTTGATGGTCGATGACGCCCATGGCTTCGGGCCGTTAGGTGCTACGGGCGGTGGAATTGTCGAGCATTTCGGCTTGAGCCAGGAAGACGTGCCGGTATTGGTCGGCACCCTCGGTAAAGCGTTCGGCACCGCCGGGGCGTTTGTGGCGGGCAGTGAAGAGCTGATCGAAAGCCTGATCCAGTTCGCCCGGCCCTACATCTACACCACCAGCCAGCCACCGGCATTGGCCTGCGCCACTTTGAAAAGCCTGGAGCTGCTGCGCACCGAGCACTGGCGGCGTGAGCACCTCAATGGTCTGATCCGCCAGTTCCGCCAGGGCGCCGAGCAGCTTGGCCTGCGGTTGATGGACAGCTTCACGCCGATCCAGCCGATCCTGATTGGCGACAGCGCCACCGCCATGCGCCTGTCGCAGATGCTGCGCGAGCGCGGCCTGATGGTGACAGCCATCCGCCCACCGACTGTGCCGGCCGGCAGTGCGCGTTTGCGCGTGACACTGACAGCGGCCCACAGCGCGGCCCAGGTGCAGCTATTGTTAAGCGCATTGGAAGCGTGTTTCCGGTTGTTAAGTATTACGGAGCCCGACCATGCGTGATCGACTGGTATTACTGCCCGGTTGGGGGCTCGGCGTTTCACCGCTGGAGCCTTTGGCTGGCGCCTTGCAGGGTTTGGACGAACACCTGCAAGTGCATATCGAACCGTTGCCGGTGCTGGCTTCCAGCGATCTGGATGAATGGCTCGACGAACTCGACGCCACACTGCCGGACAACGCCTGGTTGGGCGGCTGGTCCCTGGGCGGCATGCTCGCTTCCGAGTTGGCGGCGCGGCGCGGCGAGCGCTGCTGCGGGCTGCTGACATTGGCGAGCAACCCGTGTTTTGTCGCCCATCAAGGCTGGCCCAGTGCGATGCCTGCCGAGACGTTCGATGCGTTCCTCGCGGGTTGCCATGCCGATTCTCAGGTCACGCTCAAACGCTTTGGCCTGCTGTGTGCCAAGGGCGCTGCCGACCCGCGCGGGCTGTCGCGCCTGTTGGTCAGCGGGGCGCCGAATACGTTGTCGAGTGTGTTGATGCCGGGCCTGGAACTGCTTGCTCAACTGGATACCCGCGCCGCTTTGCAAGCGTTTCGTGGCCCGCAACTGCACCTGTTTGCGGGGTTGGACGGTTTAGTGCCCGCTGAAGCCGCGGGTGATCTATTGGCCCTGCTGCCCGATGTAGAAATCGGCCTGATTGAACAGGCCGGTCACGCTTTTCTTCTGGAAGACCCTCACGGTGTAGCGGGGGCCATCCAGGCTTTTTTGCATGAGTGTGTTGATGACTGATTTATCCCAGCCGCCACTGCCGGGCGGTTTGCCGGACAAGCGCCAGGTGGCGGCCTCGTTTTCCCGCGCAGCAGCCAGCTACGACAGCGTCGCCGAGTTGCAGCGCGCAGTCGGGCATGAGCTGTTGTCTCGCCTGCCAGCTGCCATCGCGGCCAGACGCTGGCTGGATGTGGGCTGCGGCACGGGTTATTTCAGCCGTGCACTGGGCGAACTGTTGCCAGCAAGCCAAGGCGTAGCGCTGGATATTGCCGAGGGCATGCTCAACCATGCGCGGCCTTTAGGGGGCGCGCAGCACTTTATTGCGGGGGATGCAGAACGCTTGCCGCTTGCAACTGAGAGCTTCCAGCTGCTGTTCTCCAGCCTGGCGGTGCAGTGGTGCGCGAATTTCGACGCGGTGCTCAGTGAGGCCTGTCGTGTGCTGCAACCCGGGGGCGTCTTCGCATTTGCGAGCCTGTGCGTGGGCACCCTGGACGAGTTGCGCCAAAGCTGGCGTGCGGCGGATGGCCTGGTTCACGTCAACCGCTTCCGCACCTTCGAGGCTTACCAACAGCTGTGTGCTGCCAGCGGTTTGCGGGTGCTGAGCCTGGAGCGCCAGCCTCACGTGTTGCATTACCCGGATGTGCGCAGCCTGACCCACGAACTCAAGGCGTTGGGCGCGCATAACCTCAACCCCGGTCGCCCGGGAGGGTTGACGGGGCGCGCGCGGATTGTTGCACTGGTGCACGCTTACGAGCAGTTCCGCCAGGCCCAGGGCCTGCCCGCCACGTACCAAGTGGTGTATGCCGTACTGGAGAAACCGTTATGAGCGCCGCTTATTTCATCACCGGCACCGACACCGATGTGGGCAAAACCACCATCGCCGCCGGGCTGCTGCATGCCGCGCGGCTGGCGGGTAAAAGCACCGCCGCCGGAAAACCGGTGGCCTCAGGCTGCCAGCTCACCCCAAAAGGTTTGCGCAACGCCGACGCTTTAGCACTGCTGGCCGAATGTTCGCTGCCGTTGACCTATGCCGAGGTCAACCCGGTGGCCTTTGAACCCGCGATTGCGCCGCACCTGGCCGCGCGGGAGGCGGGTGTGGCGCTCACGGTGCAATCACTGTTGAAACCGATGCAGCACATACTCGCGCAACACGCCGATTTCACCTTGATCGAAGGCGCAGGCGGCTGGCGGGTGCCGTTGGCCGATCAGGACAACCTGTCAGACCTGGCCATCGCGCTCAAGCTGCCGGTGATCCTGGTGGTGGGCGTGCGTCTGGGTTGTATCAGCCATGCGCTGCTCACCGCCGAAGCCATCGCGCGGGACGGTTTGCCGTTGGCGGGTTGGGTGGCAAATATCATCGACCCCAAGACCTCTCGTCTGGAAGAGAACCTCGCCACCCTGGCTGAGCGGTTGCCTGCGCCGTGCCTGGGGCGGGTGCCAAAGCTCAAGCAGGCCAGCGCGAAAGTGGTGGCCGAGTACCTGGAATTGGACCTGCTTGACTGATTTTGGCTATCGCTAAGGCATTATGCCATTAGTGTTTTTGACGGGCGTTTTGCCAGGATGTCTGCTTCAATTCAAGTTCACGATTCTCTAAAGGCAGGCTTACGCCATGGAAATCTCTGGAAGCAGCGCGTTTTATTCGGGGCTGAGCACTATTCAGGCCGGGCAGAACCGCGTCGACCAGGCCGCCGGCAAAATTGCCGGCGCCGCGACCACCCAGCCCTCGGATGCACAAAGTGATCGTCTGCAAGCCAACGATCGCGCCCAGCCGTCCAACTCGGCGAGCAACATGGTCGAAATGGCCCAAGGCAAGTTTCAAGTGGAGCTGGGCGCGAAAGTTGCCAAGGCTTCGGATGAAATGCTTGGCACGTTGATCGACACCTACGCTTAACTTTCTATCGGCACACGCCGGCTCTTCTGTGGGAGCTGGCTTGTGTGGGAGCTGGCTTGCCTGCGATAGCATCGACTCAATTCTCCTGATACACCGCGGCGCCTGTATCGCAGGCAAGCCAGCTCCCACATTGTCCTGATTCGCCCTCGCGAACTTCTACACTTTCAAATCACGTGGCATCCCGCCGCAGGCCTTGCCGTGCGTGGCATTGATGCGCGTCATGACAAACGGCTTCGGCGCGATGCTTGACAACCCCAGGTCGTAAACGTATGTTTCAAACACCTGTTTGACCGCCATAACAAATCCACGCGGTTGTTCATCCCAGATACATCAGCAGAGGTTTATCGCTATGCCTGACTACAAGGCCCCCTTGCGTGATATTCGCTTCGTTCGTGACGAACTGCTCGGTTATGAAGCGCACTATCAGAGCCTGCCGGCTTGCCAGGACGCTACCCCGGACATGGTTGACGCCATTCTTGAGGAAGGCGCCAAGTTCTGTGAGCAAGTGCTGGCACCGTTGAACCGCGTGGGTGACATCGAAGGGTGTACCTGGAGCGAGTCAGGCGTAAAAACCCCTACTGGTTTCAAAGAAGCCTACAAGCAGTTCGTCGAAGGCGGCTGGCCAAGCCTGGCCCACGACGTGGAGCACGGTGGCCAAGGCCTGCCGGAATCCCTGGGCCTGGCCGTGAGCGAGATGGTTGGCGCCGCCAACTGGTCGTGGGGCATGTACCCTGGCCTGTCCCACGGTGCGATGAACACCATCTCCGAGCACGGCACCCCGCAACAGCAAGACGCTTACCTGACCAAGCTGGTTTCGGGTGAGTGGACCGGCACCATGTGCCTGACCGAGCCGCACTGCGGCACCGACCTGGGCATGCTGCGCACCAAGGCCGAACCTCAGGCTGATGGTTCCTACAAAGTCTCCGGCACCAAGATCTTCATCTCGGCCGGTGAACACGACATGGCCGACAACATCGTCCATATCGTACTGGCCCGCCTGCCGGACGCACCGGCCGGCACCAAGGGTATTTCGCTGTTCATCGTGCCTAAATTCCTGCCGAACGCAGACGGCTCGATCGGCGAGCGCAACGCGGTGACCTGTGGTTCCCTGGAACACAAGATGGGCATCCACGGTAACGCCACCTGCGTGATGAACTTCGACGCGGCCACCGGTTTCCTGATCGGCCCGGCGAACAAAGGCCTGAACTGCATGTTCACCTTTATGAACACCGCTCGCCTGGGCACCGCGCTGCAAGGCTTGTCCCACGCTGAAATCGGCTTCCAGGGCGGCCTGAAATACGCTCGCGACCGCCTGCAAATGCGCTCGCTGACTGGCCCGAAAGCGCCGGACAAAGCCGCTGACCCGATCATCGTGCACCCTGATGTGCGCCGTATGCTGCTGACCATGAAAGCCTTCGCTGAAGGCAACCGTGCGATGGTGTACTTCACCGCCAAGCAAGTGGACATCGTCAAGTACGGCACCGACGACGAAGCCAAGAAGCAAGCCGACGGCCTGCTGGCGTTCATGACCCCAATCGCCAAGGCGTTCATGACCGAGGTCGGTTTTGAATCGGCCAACCACGGTGTGCAGATCTACGGCGGCCACGGCTTTATCGCCGAGTGGGGCATGGAGCAGAACGTTCGCGACAGCCGCATTTCGATGCTGTACGAAGGCACCACCGGCATCCAGGCACTCGACTTGCTGGGCCGTAAAGTGCTGATGACTCAAGGCGAAGCGCTCAAGGGCTTCACCAAGATCGTGCACAAGTTCTGCCAGGCCAACGAAGGCAACGAAGCCGTCAAAGAATTCGTTGCACCGCTGGCGGCACTGAACAAAGAGTGGGGCGAGTTGACCATGAAGGTCGGTATGGCCGCGATGAAAGACCGTGAAGAAGTCGGTGCCGCCTCGGTGGACTACCTGATGTACTCCGGCTACGCGTGCCTGGCTTACTTCTGGGCCGACATGGCACGCCTGGCTGCTGAAAAACTGGCTGCCGGCACCACCGAAGAGGCGTTCTACACCGCCAAGCTGCAGACGGCGCGCTTCTACTTCCAGCGCATCCTGCCGCGTACCCAGACCCATAAGGTCACCATGCTGTCGGGCGCCAACAACCTGATGGACATGAAAGAAGAAGACTTCGGCCTGGCTTACTAAGCCCTGCCGGTCTCCTGAAAACCGCCGCTTCTTTTGGAAGCGGCGGTTTTTTTATGTGCGGCGATAAAAAACACAGCACAGCACTCAGGGATTGCGCGTGGCTGCCGTTACAGTGATGGCAATGTGATACAGGTCACATTGAATGTGCTTAACTGTGCTCAGTGAAGGCACTGTGCCATCTTTCTGGGCGGGTCGGAGCTTTACCCTTGTCACGCGTGTCCGCTGTACGGTTCAGTCATTTTCTCCCTTCGTTGCTGCTGTTGCTGGCCGGGCTCTCGGCTGCGTATGTCAAAGACCTCAGCGTGTTCTTTACCTCGCTGTTCAATGTGCTGCCGACCTTGGTGCTGTTGCTCGGCGGCGCGTACTGCGCGGTGTATCGGCGCCAGCGTGAGCTGTTTCTGATGATCACGGTGTACGTCGTTTACTTCCTGCTCGACACCCAGACCGATTATTACCGCGATAACGGCCGCGTCCGTGAAGACGCCGCAGTGGTGTTCCATCTGTGTTGCTTGCTGTTGCCGTTGCTGTTCAGCATTTACGCGCTGTGGCAGGAGAAAACCCACCTGTTCCGCGACTTTGTGGCGCGCTGCGCCGTGCTTTTTGCGTTTGGCAGCGTAGCCCTGGCGCTTGAGCAGAGTTTCCCCCAAGCCTTGCTGAACTGGCTGGCGGAGATTCGCTGGCCGGCGCTGCATGGCAGCTGGATGAGCCTGATCCAGCTGTCGTACCCGATGTTCCTGATAGGTTTTGTCACCCTGGCGGCGCAGTACTGGTATCAGCCGCGGCCCTTGCACGCGGCGCAACTGGTGGGTTTGCTAGGGCTGTTCTGGATGTTGCCGCAAACCTTTATCCTGCCGTTCACGCTGAACATCATGTGCAGCCAGGTAATGCTGATGATTGCCGCCGGCGTGGCGCACGAGGCTTATCAGATGGCCTTTCGCGATGAACTCACCGGCTTGCCGGGGCGGCGCGCGCTCAATGAGCGCATGCAACGGCTGGGGCGCAATTATGTGTTGGCGATGAGCGACGTCGATCACTTCAAGCGCTTTAACGACACCCACGGCCACGATGTCGGTGACCAAGTGCTGCGGCTGGTGGCCAGCAAGCTGTCGAAGGTCAATGGCGGCGGGCGTGCCTATCGCTATGGCGGGGAAGAGTTTGCCGTGGTGTTCGCTGGCAAGACGTTGGACGAGTGCATGCCGCACCTGGAAGAAATCCGCGAGATCATCGCCAACTACGCCATCAAGCTGCGCAACCCGGACCGTCCCCACGACGACCAGCAGGGCCGCCAACGCCGGGTGGGCAGTGGCGCCTCGAGTGTGTCGGTGACGGTCAGCATCGGCGTGGCCGAGCGCCAGGTCGAGCAGCGCACGCCTGAAGAAGTGCTCAAGTCCGCCGATCAGGCGCTCTACGCGGCCAAGGGCGCGGGGCGTAACTGCGTGGTCGCTGCCGGGCAAACCCGGCGCGGCGCGGTGCGCATGGAGAGCGCTGCCGGTTGAGTGATGGCGGTGTATTCAGCGGTTCTACAGTGATTGTTCGAGGCGATGACCGGCAGTAGGTTGAAAGTATCTGCTGCCGGAGACATTGCCATGCCTGAGTACAAAGCTCCCCTGCGCGACATGCGCTTTCTGATCGACAACGTGTTTGATTTTCACGGCCACTACGCCGCCTTGGGCGCCACCGACGCGAGCCCGGATATGGTCAGCGCGATTCTCGAAGAAGGCGCCAAATTCTGCGAAAACGTGCTGTCGCCGCTCAATCGCAGTGGCGATGAAGAAGGCTGCCACTTCGACAATGGCGTGGTCACCACGCCCAAGGGCTTCAAGGAAGCTTTCGCCCACTACGTGGAAGGCGGCTGGCATGGCGTGGCGGCGGACCCGGTCTACGGTGGCCAGGGCTTGCCGCTGTCCCTGGGCCTGGTGCTCAGCGAAATGATCGGCTCCAGCAACACCTCCTGGGGCATGTACCCGGGTCTCACCCACGGTGCAATGTCGGCGATTCACGCCCACGGCACTGAAGAACAGAAAGCCACCTACCTGACCAAACTCACCGCCGGCGAATGGACCGGCACCATGTGCCTCACCGAAGCCCACTGTGGCACTGACCTGGGTTTGATCAAGACCCGCGCCGTGCCCCAGGCGGACGGCAGTTACGCGGTCACCGGCAGCAAGATCTTTATCTCGGCCGGCGAGCACGACATGAGCGCCAATATCATTCACTTGGTGCTGGCCAAACTGCCGGACGCACCGGCGGGCACCAAAGGTATCTCGTTGTTTATCGTGCCCAAGTTCCATGCCGATTCAGGCGAGCGCAATGCGGTGCACTGTGGTTCCATCGAGCACAAGATGGGCATCAAGGCCTCGGCCACCTGCGTGCTGAACTTTGACGGCGCCAAGGGCTTTTTGATTGGCGAGGCGAACAAAGGCCTCAATTGCATGTTCACCATGATGAACCACGCGCGCCTGGGCACTGGCATGCAGGGTTTGTGCAATGGTGAGGCGAGTTTCCAGGGCGCGATCAAATACGCCAACGACCGCCTGCAAATGCGCTCGCTGACCGGCGCCAAGGCCCCGGATAAAGCCGCCGACCCGATCATCGTGCACGCCGACGTGCGGCGCATGTTGCTGACCATGAAGGCCTTCAATGAAGGCAATCGGGCGCTGACCTACTTCACCGCGCAACTGCTCGACACCGCGCACTTGAGCAGTGACGCCGCCCAACGCCAGGAGGCCGAAGATCTGTTGGCGTTCCTCACACCTATCTGCAAAGCCTTTATGACCGAAACCGGGCTGGAGGTGACCAACCACGGTATGCAGGTGTTCGGCGGCCATGGCTACATTCGCGAATGGGGCATGGAGCAACTGGCGCGTGATGCGCGGATTGCGCCGATCTATGAAGGCACTAATGGCATCCAGGCGCTCGACTTGCTGGGCCGTAAGGTCCTGGGCAGCCAGGGCAAGTTGCTGCGCGGGTTTACCAAGCTTGTGCATAAGTTCTGCGCGGCGAATGCCGAGCACCCGCAGCTCAAGGCCCAGGTTGAGCAGCTCAACCAACTGAACCAGCAATGGGGCGAGCTGACGATGAAGGTCGGCGTGGCTGCCATGAAAAACCCGGATGAAGTGGGCGCGGCGGCGGTGGATTACTTGATGTACAGCGGTTACATCATTCTGGCGTACCTGTGGTTGCGCATGGCCATTGCGGCCCAGTCGCATGACGACGCAGCGTTCGCCCAGGCCAAATTGGCCACCTGCGATTTCTACTTCAAGCGCTTGTTGCCGCGTACTGCAACGCACCGCGCCGCCGTGGAGGCGGGCAGTGAGTGCCTGATGAGCTTGCCTGCGCAGTTGTTTGCCTTGTAAAGGCGACTGAATCACCGCGGTCAAAATGTGGGAGCTGGCTTGCCTGCGATGGCATCAACTCGGTGTACCTGATGTACCGAGGTGTCCGCATCGCAGGCAAGCCAGCTCCCACATTAGCTCTTCGTGTGACCCGAAAATACTTACTGGTCACTAACAGACCCTATGTGTCTCAAATGTTGTTCGGTTACACTCGAAGCCTGTAAAACCGATCCTATCGAATCACTTTTCCTGTTCTCACGAGGTTTGCCATGGCTGATTACAAAGCGCCGCTGCGTGATATGCGCTTCGTCCTCAACGAAGTTTTTGAGGTCGCCAACACCTGGGCCCAATTGCCGGCATTGGCAGACACCGTAGATGCCGAAACCGTTGAAGCGATCCTTGAAGAAGCCGGCAAGGTCACGGCCAAATCCATCGCGCCGCTCAGCCGTAATGGCGACGAGCAAGGTTGCCGTTGGGCGGACACTGCCGTCAGCACGCCGGTTGGTTTCCCACAGGCTTATAAGACCTACGCCGAAGGTGGCTGGGTGGGCGTAGGCGGCGACCCGATCTTCGGCGGCATGGGCATGCCCAAGGCAGTCTCGGCCCAGGTTGAAGAGATGATCAACTCGTCGAGCCTGGCGTTTGGCCTTTACCCGATGCTGACCTCCGGCGCCTGCGTCTCCATCAACACCCACGCCAGCGAAGCGCTCAAGGCTACCTACCTGCCGAAAATGTATTCGGGTGAGTGGGCAGGTTCCATGTGCCTGACGGAAGCGCACGCCGGGACTGACCTGGGCATTATCCGCACCAAGGCTGAGCCTCAGGCGGACGGGTCCTACACCATCAGTGGCACCAAGATCTTTATCACCGGCGGCGAGCATGACCTCACCGACAACATCATCCACCTGGTGCTGGCCAAACTGCCGGATGCACCGGCCGGGCCAAAGGGCATTTCGCTGTTTCTGGTGCCGAAGTTCATGGTCAATGCCGACGGCAGCCTGGGCGCGCGCAACCCGGTGAGCTGCGGCTCCATCGAACACAAGATGGGCATCCAGGCATCCGCGACCTGCGTGATGAACTTCGATGCAGCCGTGGGTTACCTGGTGGGCGAGCCGAACCGTGGGTTGGCGGCGATGTTCACCATGATGAACTACGAGCGTTTGGGTGTGGGTATCCAGGGCCTGGCGTCGGGTGAGCGCTCTTATCAAAACGCGATTGAATACGCGCGCGACCGTCTGCAAAGCCGCTCGCCGACCGGCGCCCAGGCCAAGGACAAAGTGGCCGACCCGATCATCGTGCACCCGGATGTGCGCCGCATGTTGCTGACCATGAAAGCCTCGAACGAAGGCGGTCGTGCGTTCTCCACCTATGTGGCCACGCAATTGGACATCGCCAAGTTCAGTGAAGATGCCGCCGCTCGCGAACGTGCAGACAACCTGGTGGCGCTGCTGACACCTGTTGCCAAGGCCTTCCTCAGCGACCTTGGCCTGGAAACCACCGTGCTCGGCCAGCAGATCTTTGGCGGCCACGGCTACATCCGCGAGTGGGGCCAGGAGCAGTTGGTGCGGGATGTGCGCATCACGCAGATCTACGAAGGCACCAACGGCATTCAAGCGCTGGACTTGATGGGGCGCAAGATCGTTGGCAGCGGCGGGGCGTTCTACACCTTGTTCGCTGACGAGATCCGCCAGTTCATCGCGGCTTCAGGCGCCGAGTTGAGCGAGTTCACCCAACCGCTCAGCGCTGCCGTGGATAACCTGGATGAGTTGACCGCCTGGGTGCTGGACCGCGCCAAGACCAACCTGAATGAAATCGGCGCGGCTTCGGTTGAGTACCTGCACGCCTTTGGCTACATGGCCTATGCCTATATGTGGGCGCGCATGGCCAAGGCCGCGCTGGGCAAAGAGGCTGAAGAAGACTTCTACGCCAGCAAGCTGGGTACCGCGCGCTTCTACTTTGCCCGCCTGCTGCCGCGCATTCATTCACTGAGTGCGTCGGTAAAAGCCGGTAGCGAATCATTGTTTTTGCTGGATGAAGCACTGTTCTAAGGGCTTGGAGGGCGTGTAAGCATTCTCTTACATGACGTGCTGCTATTCGTCCTCTATCGCCAAATTGGATCCACGGATAATCTACTTCACATGGACGTCGCGCAGGAAGCGCAAAGCAACAACACGGACACGTAGGATTCTGCCAGGATGGCGGAGTGAAATGGATGTCAGGGAAACAGTCTGCAAAGCCCCGCTTCGGCGGGGTTTTCTTTTGCCCGCGAAAAAGTCAGGCGCCTGCCTGTGGGGCATTCATTACGTCTTCGAGCAGGGTGCGCAACAACGCCACCGTCGCTTGTTGGCGCTGCACATCGCGGCACACCAACCCCACTTTCAGCGGCACCCTGGGTTCACTCAAGGGCTTCCACAGCAGTGCCTTGCTGTTGTGTTCATCCTGGGAGCGCCCCGGCAATACGGTGGCGAGCTGGGTATGAGGCAGGCTGTCGAGAATCCCTGCCATCGTATTCAACTCCGCCTGCACTTGTGGCCGTCGTCCTAAATTGGATAACTGGCCTTGCCAGATCTGGCGCACCTGAAACTCTTCCCCCAACAGCAGCATCGGCAACTCCGCCGCCTGTTTCAGCGAGACTTTCTTGAATTCCCGCAATGGATGGTCTTCGGGGATGACGACCTTCAGTTCATCTTCGTACAGCAACACGCCGGTTAACCCCGGCTGACGGGGGGGCAAGTAGCTGATGCCTATATCCAGCGAACCGTTGAGCAAACGCCGCTCAATTTCAATCCCGGTCAACTCATAGATCTGCACCACCAGATGCGGTTGGGCTTTGCGCACGCGCTCGAGCATCTGCGGGACCAGGCTGGTGTGCACGGTTTGCAGTACGCCAATGGCCAAGGTGCGCATCGCCTGGCCCTTGAAGTTGCGCAAGGCCTCGACGGCTTGCTGCATGCCGTCGATCAGCGGCAAGGCGTGGTTGTACAAGGTGTGTGCCGCCAGTGTCGGCAACAGGCGCTTGCTGCTGCGCTCGAACAGGCTGACATCCAGGTTCTGCTCCAGCTGGCGAATCTGTTGCGACAAGGCCGGTTGCGAGATCGACAAACGCTCGGCGGCACGGCCCACGTGGCCTTCCTCATACACCGCGACGAAATAACGCAGTTGCTTGAAATCCATAAGGCTTACTTATCGAAAAAGCTGGAAAATCGAAATGGCCGATGGCCCCTTGGACGCCTAGTCTAGCGCCTATTCGCAGGGCTTACAGGGCCGGATCGGGCAATGAACAGCGTTTATGTTGATAGCATTTACATAGGCAAGGCAAAAAACCTCAAGGGTGTGTTTGTACGGGGCGTCGACCAAGGCCCGGTTGCTATTGGGGGTGAGCTGTGAATCTGTTTCGTCGCCCTGCGCCGAGCCTGGACGATTTGATCGTGAACGCGCGCCATGACGGCTTCAGTAAATCCCTGATGCCGACTGTGGCAAGGCCCGCGCAGGTGTTTGTGCGTGGCCAGGGCTCCTGGCTTTGGGACAGCGACGAGCGCGCCTATCTGGATTTCAGCCAGGGCAGCGCCGCCAACAGCCTCGGTCATAGCCCGCAGGTATTGATCAAAGCCCTGGCCGATCAGACTCATATGCTGATCAACCCTGGCAACGGCCTGCACAACCGCGCCCAACTGAACCTCGTCGACCGGCTGTGTGACCACACCGGCAGCGACCAGGGTTACCTGCTCAACAGCGGCTCGGAAGCCTGTGAAGCCGCGATCAAACTGGCGCGTAAATGGGGCCAGCTGTATCGCGGTGGTGCCTATCACATCATCAGCGCCAGCAGCGGTTGTCATGGTCGAAGCTTTGCGGCACTGGCAGCCTCGGCGAGTGCCGGCGGCAACCGTTTTGATCCGCAACTGCCGGGTTTCAGCCATGTGCCCTTCAACGACTTGCCGGCGCTGCACGCCGCCGTCGATGCCCAAACGGTTGCCATCATGTTGGAGCCGATCCAGAGTGAAGCTGGCGTCATTCCTGCTACCGAGCACTATTTGAAGGGGGTCGAGCGCCTGTGCCGCGAACTGGGGATCCTGCTGATCCTCGATGAAGTGCAAACCGGCATTGGCCGTTGCGGCAGCCTGCTGGCTGAACAACAGTACGGCGTGCGTGCCGACATCATCACCCTCGGCAAAGGCTTGGGCGGCGGTGTGCCGTTGGCGGCGTTGCTGGCGCGCGGCAAGGCTTGTTGTTTCGAAGCGGGGGAACTGGAGGGTACGCATCACGGCAATGCTTTGATGGCGTCTGCCGGTACAGCCGTACTCGACGTCGTGTTGGAAAGCGGTTTTCTCGAACAGGTACGCGAATCCGGCCCGTACCTGGGAGAAGGCCTTGCCCGGCTGGCCTATCGATACGGCCATGGGCAACTACGCGGCAACGGACTCCTGTGGGGCCTGACGCTGTCAGATGATTCTGCGGATGCCGTGGTAAAGGCCGCATTGCACGAAGACCTGATCCTTATCGCCCCGCAACCCGACTGTTTGCGTTTTACTCCAGCCTTGAACGTCAGCAAAAGCCACATCGACGAAATGCTCCTGCGCCTGGCGCGCGCGTTCTCCCGCGTGCGTACCGCCCAACTGCAATGTCGCAAGGGCATCGCCGTTTAACCTCTTATTCCTGAACCGTCTCGCGGCATACGCGGCGCCTCCAGCCTGATTCTTTTGGCTGGGGGCGTTTTTTTGTTCGTGAAATTTTTGGATTGAAAACGTTGATTGAGCATCCGTGAAAACAATGGCTTTTTAGCGGGCATCAGCAAGGACTGCCGCTGGTGCACAAAGAATTTTACTTGCTCCGTTACTAATCTGTACCACTGGGTGGTATGTTTGTGGGAAGGGATATCCATGAAGCTTAGGTTGTTCAAGACACGGGACTTTGCTGATGCAGCCGCCAAGGCTTGGATCTGTGATTCGGAGTTAAGGGAAGCATTCAGCGAGATGTTGAAGGGCCAAGCCGATAACCTGGGAGGCGGTGTCTGGAAGAAGCGCCTCAATCAAAACCGTCATCGTTCAATTGTCCTGGCCAAGGGCAGGCACTACTGGATTTATCAGCTGCTATTTGCCAAGCAGAATCAAAGCAATATCAGTCAAAAAGATTTGATTTGGTTTCGGGCGATGGCAAAAACTTATGAAAGCTTAAACGACACACAAGTCCAGCAATTACTGGATTTAAGGGAGTTTGTGGAGATTCATCATGATCAAAAAATATGAAAGTGAAGCGCTGGAGTCGATTCATAAATCTGCCGTAGCACTTCATTCAATTGGAGCAATCAGCAAAACCACCCTCCGAGAATATGACGAAGCGTGCTTATCGACCGTCCCTGAACAAATTCCGGCCGAGCAGATCAAGCAGCTGCGTGAAAGCAGTCATGTCAGTCAGCCCGTTTTCGCTCGCTACCTCAACACCAGCGCCTCCACCGTGAAAAAGTGGGAGTCCGGCGAAAAACAACCCAGCGGCATGGCGCTCAAGTTACTGAGCATCGTACAGAAACACGGCCTGGAGATTCTGGCCTGAAGATGGCCCAATGCCGGACCCCACTGAACCCTCACGAACGCCCAAGGTCGATTAGCTACACGGCTCACACGAGCCGATTTTTTGGAGCTTACCCATGGACATCATTCGTATCATCATCGCTATCCTGCTGCCGCCATTGGGTGTGTTCCTGCAAGTGGGTTTCGGCGGCGCGTTCTGGCTGAACATCCTGCTGACCCTGTGCGGTTACTTCCCCGGTATCATCCACGCGGTGTACATCATCGCCAAGCGCTGAGGCCGTCAGCCTTTCGCAATGAGCCGTGAATTGCGCTCGTTGCGAAAGGCCAACTGCTCGATGGTCTGGGTGGCATGCTCGGCTTCTTCCCGCGCCTTGAGGATGATGCCGTGCTGCTCGGACTTGCTGCACACCGGGTCGGCATTGCTCGCATCGCCCGTGAGCATGAACGCCTGGCAACGGCAGCCGCCGAAGTCCTTTTCCTTTTCATCGCATGAACGGCACGGCTCGGGCATCCAGTCGTAGCCGCGAAAGCGGTTGAAGCCAAACGAGTCGTACCAGATGTGCTGCATGCTGTGGTCGCGCACATTGGGAAATTGCACCGGCATCTGTCGGGCGCCGTGGCAAGGCAGGGCGGTGCCGTCCGGCGTCACTGTCAGAAAGATGCTGCCCCAGCCGTTCATGCAGGCTTTCGGGCGTTCCTCGTAGTAATCCGGTGTCACGAATATCAGCTTGCACGGGTGGCCTTCGGCTTCGAGCTTGGCGCGGTATTCGTTGGTGATGCGTTCGGCGCGTACCAGTTGTTCCTGGGTCGGCAGCAAGCCCACACGGTTGAGTTGCGCCCAGCCGTAGAACTGGCAAGTGGCAAGCTCGACGAAATCTGCCTCCAGTGCGATGCACAGCTCGATAATGCGGTCGATCTTGTCGATATTGTGCCGATGGGTAACGAAATTCAGCACCATCGGATAGCCGTGGGCCTTCACCGCGCGGGCCATTTCCAGCTTTTGCGCGAAGGCTTTTTTCGAGCCGGCCAGCAGGTTGTTCACCTGTTCATCGCTGGCCTGGAAGCTGATCTGGATGTGGTCCAGGCCCGCCTTCTTGAAGTCGCTGATCTTCTGCTCGGTGAGACCGATGCCCGAGGTGATCAGGTTAGTGTAGAAACCCAGCTTGCGCGCCTCGGCGATCAGTTCGGCAAGGTCCTGGCGCACCAGCGGTTCACCGCCGGAAAACCCCAGTTGCGCAGCGCCCATTTCCCGCGCTTCGCGAAACACCTTGATCCACTGCTCGGTGCTCAGCTCTTTACCCTGCTCGGCAAAATCCAGCGGATTGGAGCAATACGGGCACTGCAACGGGCAGCGGTAAGTCAGCTCGGCAAGCAACCACAGTGGCAGGCCAATCGGTGGCTTTTCAGGCAAGTTCGATCCAGTGCTCAGCACGGGCGACCTCCATGAAATCCTCGATGTCTTGACCGAGTTCAGGCACGCCCGGGAATTGTTTATCCAGCTCGGCGATGATGGCGGCCACGTCGCGCTCGCCGTCGATCAGCCCGCCGATCAAGGCGGCGCTGTCGTTGAGCTTGATCATGCCTTCGGGGTAGAGCAACACGTGGCCTTTTTGCGCTGGCTCGTACTGGTAGCGATAGCCCTGGCGCCAGGTCGGTGTTCTGCTGCGATCAAAGCTCATAGGGTGATCCCTTTATGCCAGACCCGCTGCTCGGTCACGCTGTGATACGGCGGGCGTTTGAGTTCGTAGGCCATGCTCATGGCATCCAGCATGCTCCACAGAATGTCGAGTTTGAACTGCAGGATTTCCAGCATGCGTTCCTGGCCTTCGCGAGTGGTGTAGTGCTGCAGCGTGATCGCCAAACCATGCTCTACGTCGCGACGGGCCTGGCCGAGGCGGGTGCGGAAATACTCATAACCGGCCGGGTCGATCCACGGATAGTGCTGCGGCCAGCTGTCGAGGCGCGACTGGTGGATCTGCGGCGCAAACAGTTCGGTCAGCGAGCTGCTGGCAGCTTCCTGCCAGCTGGCGCGGCGGGCAAAGTTGACGTAGGCATCCACCGCAAACCGTACGCCGGGCAGTACCAGCTCCTGGGAGCGCAACTGGTCGGGGTCGAGGCCGACGGCCTGGCCCAGGCGCAGCCAGGCTTCAATACCGCCGTCTTCACCGGGCGCGCCGTCGTGGTCGAGCAGACGCTGGATCCACTCACGGCGGATCTCGCGGTCCGGGCAGTTGGCCAGGATCGCAGCGTCTTTGAGCGGGATGTTCACCTGATAGTAGAAACGGTTGGCGACCCAGCCCTGAATCTGCTCGCGGGTGGCGCGGCCTTCATACATCGCCACGTGGTACGGGTGATGGATATGGTAGAAGGCGCCCTTGGCCCGCAGGGCGGCTTCGAATTCGGTGGTGGTCAACGGTGTGTCAGTCACTTCGTCTGCTCCTACAATTCAATGCTCATGCCGTCGTAAGCCACTTCGACATTGCGCCGCACCAGCTCGGCGCGCTCGGGGGAGTCTTCGTCGAGGATCGGGTTGGTGTTGTTGATGTGGATAAGCACCTTGCGCTGCTTGGGTAGCTGCTCCAGTACTTCGAGCATGCCGCCAGGGCCGTTCTGCGCCAGGTGGCCCATCTCGCGGCCGGTGCGGGTGCCGACGCCGCGGCGCTGCATTTCATCGTCGTCCCACATCGTGCCGTCCACCAACAGGCAGTCGCTGCCCGCCATGATTTCCAGCAGCGGCGCGTCGACTTTGCCCAGGCCTGGGGCGTAGAACAATTTACCGCCAGTGCGCAGGTCCTCGACGATCAGGCCGATGTTATCGCCTGGGTGCGGGTCAAAGCGGTGCGGCGAGTAGGGCGGCGCGGCGCTGCGCAAGGGCAGCGGGGTGAAGCGCAGATTCGGGCAGGCCGGGATGGTGAAGCTGGCGTCCAGCTCGATACGGTTCCAAGCCAGGCCGCCGTTCCAGTGGGTCAACATGGTGAACAGCGGGAAACCGGTGCTGAGGTCTTCATGGACCATGTCAGTGCACCACACCTGATGCGGGCAACCTTCGCGCAAGCTCAACAGGCCGGTGGTGTGGTCGATCTGGCTGTCCATCAGGATGATCGCGCTGATGCCGGTATCGCGCAGGGCACGGCCGGGTTGCATCGGCGCAAAGCCTTGCAGTTGCGCACGGATATCCGGCGAAGCATTGCACAGCACCCAGTTCACGCCATCGTCGGAAATCGCGATGGACGATTGGGTACGCGCTTGGGCGCGCAGGCTGCCGTCGCGAAAGCCTGCGCAGTTCACGCAGTTGCAGTTCCACTGCGGGAAGCCACCGCCGGCGGCGGAACCTAGAATCTGGACAAACATGATTGCTCCATCACGCAAAGCTCAAAACAAAAACGCCCCGGGCGAACCGAGGCGTTGTATTACTCAGCCAATCAACGGCTGGCGAAGTACATGGTGACTTCGAAACCGATACGCAGATCAGTGTAAGCGGGTTTGGACCAGGTCATATTCATACTCCTACCAAGGGATGGGACGTTCACTACCAAGTAATACATATAGTCCACCTCCTATTGGAGATGTTCAGATATTGCGTATGAATATTACGCAATTCTTTTCAAGTTAGCGCTGTCTTGACGGAAAAAGCCTGTTGCAGGGTTGGCAATGATCAGCCTGCCGGTTGCCAGGCGTCGTTGATGCGCGGGCCGTTGGCCACACAGCGCCAGCCGCCTGAGGCATCGTTGAGTTGCTGGGCGGCGCGCTGCAGATCCTCGCGTGTGCGGTTTTGTATCAACTGTTGTAGCAGGTCCAGGTAACCCGACGGATGGCCCGCCAAGTAAGCCTGCCACAGCAGTTCGGCGGCTTGGTTGAGCGGCAGTTGCTGGGCACTGAATTGCTGCGCCAGGGTCTGGTTGCCCAGGTCTGGGCTGCTGTCGATTAACGACGGTAATTGCTTCAGAAAGATCTGCAGGTGATCAATGATCCCGCTCAGTGAAACGCTGGGGGACTGCACACCAAACAGCAGCCCGGTTTGCCCGTTGACCTGTCGGATGCCGCTGAAGACCGCGTAGCCGATTTGCAGATCAACCCGCAGGCGCTGGTAAAACGGCCCGTGCAGCAGATGCCCAAGCAGTCGCCAGACGGCTTCGTCGGCCAAGGCTGGCGTCGGTGCTGGGCAAAACAGCAGTAAAGCGGCTTCATTGGAGTCTGTTTTTATCGTGTGCCAGAGCTTCCGGCCGTCGAGGGTTGGCGGCGTGTGTTCAATGCTTGCCGCCTGCCCAGGCAGCCGCGCTGCGGCGATTTTGATCGCGGCTTCACAAGCGGCCGGCAATCCAAAGCCGAGCCCATGCCATCGAGCCGTCGCCCATGAAGCTGGCCCGGAGTGAGTGTCGGTGCAGCAAACGGGCAGCGCCTTGAGCAACGCTCGGATGGCGATCATCGGTGTCGCGGCGTGTGCGGCGTCTTGTGGCAGGCTTAAGCTTTGTGCCAATACGTCCAGAACAGCCGGCATGGGCTGATGAAGACCGACCATTTTCACCAGGAAATCATTGCCGATCGTTTCGAAAGACAACTCAACTCCGGCCTGCCGGGCATTCTCGCGCAATGGCTGTAATGTATTTTCCAACCCCACGGGCGCGGCGTTATCAAACTGCCATTGCAGATACAGCGCGCCTTCATCGGTGTCATCCGCCAATGCCTGGCTGAATGTCAGCGCCGACACCTCCCGACGGCCCCGGGAGCGGTCTTGGGCGAAGGTGCGCAAACCACGATGGGCGCTGGTCTGGCCCCGGATCAGCCCGGCGCGTTGTTCTTTGGCCGGCGGAAGCAGGAATGGATTGTTCGGCGGCAACTGCCAAGCCTGTCTGGCCGGTTTGAGGTGCAGTGAATCCAGCAGTTTTTTGAGTGCGACGACGCCCTGTTCCGACAGGTCTTCACTTTCGTTTCGCACCCATGCCAAGGCACTTTGGGTCTGTTGCTGACGAGCGTTCAGCAAGGCGAACTCTTCGCGTAAAGGTGTCCAATCGCTGTGTGCGAAAAAGCTCAGCCAGTCGTGCAGCAACGCTTCGATTTGCGTAGCCGAATCGTCTTGAGTATCGAGGGTAAAGTCGATATCCAATACGGCTTGCCCGGCAAACGCATAAAGCACGGTCGCCTGCATGGCGTTGGCCAGTTTTCGCGCTTTCAGCTCAGCCAGTAAACCACCCGGCGCCGCAGCATTGAGCCAGGTGCAGAGAAACGCCAGCGCTTGGCGAGGCGCGTCACAGGTGATGACGTGGTGCAGGTGGTTATCGGCGATGTGTTGAAAGCCCTGGGCGTGGCCGAGCATCAGCGCAGGCGGCGCAGCCTGTGGGTGCTGAGGGCCAGTGGCCAATTCGTCGCTGAAACGCTGGGCCAACGCTTGCAGTTCTTCCAATGGCTGCGGGCCGGCAAGGTGTAACGTCATCTGCCCGCTCTGATAGAACCTGGTATGGAATTCCTTCAATGCCTGCTGAAACGCCTCACGCTCAACCGGCAGGCTATCCCGATTCCCGGCATGAAAACCGCGCAGCGGATGGTCCGCCGCCAAGCCTTCCAGCAGCGCAACCTGCTGCTGCGCCTTGGCATCCTGGGACCAGGCCACAAACTCCGCTTGCAGCACTTCGCGCTCACGCAGTTGGTCTTCAATCGTCAGGCGCGGATGGGTGAGCATATCCGCCAGCCGCTCCAGCCCATCGGCAAAGGTTGGCACCGACAATTCAAAGAAAAAGTCTGTGGTGCGCTCGCGGGTGCTGGCGTTGACCTGCCCACCCTGGCGCTGCACGTAGGCCATCAAGCCTTCGCTTGTGGGAAAACGCGCAGTGCCGAGAAACAGCAAATGCTCAAGAAAATGCGCCAAGCCCGGCCACGCGAGTGGCACGTCATGGCTGCCGGCGGCCACGCGCAACATCGCGGCGCAACGCTTCAAGCGTGGCGCATGGCGCAAGGAAACCCGCAGGCCGTTGGCCAGGGTCAAGTCAAGGTGATGAGGGTGGGCCGGCGCAGGCATGGGCACTTCCGAAACGTAGGATGTGCCTATGCTAACAAACCGTCTGGCTCAGGGCTTGTGCAGCGCGCCGTACAGCTCTGGGCGACGGTCTTGCAGGTAGTGATTGGCCGCGCGGGCATCCAGGATCGACTGGCGATCCAGCGTACCGACGATCAACGATTCATCCAGCCCCGCCTGGGCGATTCGCTGGCCATTGGGCGCAGCAATACTGCTTTGCCCGCAGTACTGAATCTCGCCTTCGTGCCCGCAGTAGTTGGCGTAGGCCACATAGCACTGGTTTTCAAAGGCCCGCGCCCGCACGGTCACGTCGGCAACAAAGTCGAACGGCACCATATTGGCCGTCGGCACCAGGATTACCTCGGCGCCGGCCAGGGCCAGGCGTCGGGTGTTTTCCGGGAACTCCAGGTCGTAGCAGATCAGAAACCCGAGCTTCCAGCCGTTAAGTTCCACCAGCGGGAAGTCATCTCCTCCGGCACTGAACATCGAGTGGTCCAGGTCGCCAAACAGGTGAGTCTTGCGATAGTTGCACAGGCGCTGGCCGTGGGCATCGATCAATTGCACGGCGTTGTAGATCTGCCCGTCCTCAGCCCGCTCCGGGTAACCGTAGAGAATGGCCAGGCCGGCGCTTTTGGCCAACTCGGCAATCGCCTGAGCCGACGGCCCATCCTGGGCTTCGGCCAGCGCGCCCACCGCTTCGGCACCGATGTTGTAGCCGCTGAGGAACATCTCCGGCAGCACCAGCACGTCGGCACCGGTCGCCTCATGCGCCAATTGATGCAGGCGCTTGAGGTTGCCGGCCACATCCAGCGGCAGCGGTGGGCATTGGTACAGGGCGACACGCATGCTCAACTCCTTAATCGGCCAGGGCGATCGGGCCGATTTCGTCAAAGACATCACCTGGGCCCGGGTTTTCGGGGTGAGTGCTGCCGCCGAAGTGGGTCATGATGCCCCACACCGCATTCAGCGAGGTTTGCACCGCGCCCTCGACCCACGCAGGCGTCCAGGATACGTCGTCACCGGCGATAAAAATCCCACGCTGTTCGGCGGGCATGTCCTTCTGCATAAAGTGCGCATACATGCGCTGGTTGTAGCGATAGTGGCCGGGCAATGCACCTTTGAAGGCTCCGAGGAAATGCGGGTCGGCTTCCCAGGACACGGTGATCGGGTCGCCGATGATGCGTGCCTTGATATCGACTTTCGGGTAGATCTTTTTCAGCGCGTCGAGGGCCAGTTTCACCCGCTTGTCGATGGGCTGCGGGAGCATTTTCAGCGCGTCGCTCATCCACGAATACGACAGGCAAATCACGCCTGGCTTGTCGTCACCGTTGTCGAACAGATAGGTGCCACGGGTAAGGCGATCGGTGAGGGTCATGCTCATCAGGTCGCGGCCGGTCTCCGGGTCTTTGTCTTTCCAGAACGGGCGGTCGACCATCACGAAGGTTTTCGACGACTGCATGTAGCGCGTGCGGTCCAGGGCCATCCACATTTTTTGCGAGAACAGGGTTTCGTCGCATTCGATCTGGGTGGTCAGCAGCCAGCTTTGACAGGTGGTCAACACGGCGGCGTATTCGCGGGTGTCACCGTAGTTGTCGGTGACCGCAAAGCGGCCATCGGCAGCGTGGGCAATGCGTTTTACCCCCGCCCGTGGCGCGCCGCGATGCAAGGAGCTGAGACTGGTGCCGGCGGGCCAATGGGCGCAACGCTCCGGCACATGGCGCCAGATGCCCATGGGCACTTGCGCTACGCCGCCAACCACCAGGTGTTGGTGATCGTCGCAGTTGGTCATCACCACGCGGAAGATTTCCAGCATCGAGTTGGGGAAATCCGAGTCCCAGCCGCCAGTGCCGAAACCCACTTGGCCAAACACTTCGCGGTGCGCGAACGACAGTTTGGCGAACGCCTTGGACGTGGCGACGAAGTCATAGAAGGTGCGGTCGTCCCACAGCGGTACCAGCTTGTTCCACAGCGCCTTGAGGCGTGGCACGTCGCGATCGCGAATGGCTTGCTGGATATCACCGAACTGCGAGCCGGCCTCCAGCGCATCCGCCCAGGCATCGGCAACTTCCTGGAATAGCACCGGCAGGTCCGAGAGTTTTTGTGCGTAGTGGGTCTGGCCTTCGAGGTCGACCACTGTGCTGCCGGAAGCCGGTGTCAGTGGGTTAGGAAAAGGTTTGGTCTCCAGGCCCAGCTTGTCCACATAGTGGTAGAACGCAGTGGACGATACCGGAAAACGCATGCCGCCCAGCTCGGCGATGATGCCTTCGGCGCCTTCAAAGGCCTGGGAGCGCAAACGCCCGCCCATCTTCGAGGCCTCGTATACCACCGGCTTGAGGCCCAGCTTCATCAGCTCGTAAGCAGCCACCAGCCCTGCGATCCCGGCACCCACAATCGCCACTTCCGCGCCATGGTTGGCGGCGGGAATACTGCCCAGGCCAGCCGGGTGTTCGATCCAGTCATCAAAGGCAAACGGAAAATCCGGGCCAAAGATGGTGATAGGTTTTTTACCGTCGGCGGGATGGCGATTGGTCTTGCTGATGGTGCTGGACGGAATGCTCATGGCTGACCTTACTGACGACTCGCGGGATTCGGCCCGTTGAGTATAGGAAAAGATGGCAGCCAGTTTAGGGAGCGTAGCGTTCGTTATTAAGACGCAATGTGTCGTCGGATTGAATTGTTTTTAGTCAGAATGACGAAGTGGCTGGTCAAACTGGCTGACCACGGTCCAATTTGTTACTGAGGATGATCGACGTGGTGGTTTTCTCTACGCCATCGACACTGCCGATCTGGTCCAGCAATTGGTCCAACTGTTCCGGCGAATCAGTGCGCAGCCAGGCCACGTAATCAAACTCGCCACTCACCGCACACAACTGCTGCACCTGCGCCATGGCGCTCAACCGGCGCAGCACTTCCTTGCCCGAACGCGCTTGAACGGTGATGCCGACATACGCCTGCAAACCCCCATCGACCACACGCTGCCCGAGGCGCACGCCATAGCCGGTGATCACCTGGGTTTTCTCCAGGCGCGCCAGGCGCGACGTCACCGTGGTGCGCGCAATGCCTAACTGCCGGGCAAGCATGGCCACGCTTTCGCGGGCGTTGATCTGCAAGGCGGCGATCAGTTGGCGATCGATTTCATCGAGGGCGGGCAAGGGCGGGGCTCCGGTGTGTAGGGGCAGTGCGCGGATATATTACAGGCTTGTGTTGGCAAGGAGGTGAACGGTGCTGCGATGAGTGTGATTGGGAGTGGGCACAAAAACTGACAGAAGTTCGCTGGTTAAAAGGGCTAATACGTCGCCATCATCTCGTCACACAGGTCTGCTTGAAGGGTGAGAAGACTTTTTTATAGGTGTGTCTTGTGTGTATACAAACACCCTGAAAAGCGAGGACGTGTAACCGTGCCTCATCCCAAGTCAGAGATTGCCAAGGGCACCTTGCACAGTATTTTCAAATCAGCAGGCCTCAACTGTAGAGCTTGACAGAGGAATTGAATGGGCTCGGTGGAGTTCGTTAAGAGGATGACCAATGAAATTCCCAGTGGTAGTACACAAAGACGCCGACTCGGACTACAGCGTGACCGTTCCGGACGTACCAGGCTGCTTCTCGGCAGGCGCTTCGTTTTCCGAGGCGTTGGATAACGTCCGGGAAGCGCTGGCGCTGCATCTCGAAGGGTTGGTCGCCGACGAAGAAAAACTTCCTCAGGCCCAAGAGGTGGATGTTCATCTGGACAATCCGGATTACGCCGGTGGCGTATGGGCGATTGTCGACTTTGACCTGACTCCGTACTTGGGTAAGTCGGTGCGGTTCAACGCTTCTTTGCCGGAGCAGTTGTTGCACCGCATTGATGAGCGAGTGCAGAAGGATCATCGCTATGCATCGCGGTCAGGGTTTTTGGCGACGGCAGCGCTGCGTGAACTGGCCGTTTGAGTCGAATGCCAGACACGAAAAAGCCGCGCATTGCGCGGCTTTCTTGTTTGGTGGGCCCAGTAGGACTCGAACCTACGACCAAAGGATTATGAGTCCTCTGCTCTAACCAACTGAGCTATAGGCCCTCAGTAGGACGCGGATTATAGCGACGGTTTCCGTGCTGTGCCATCCGAAAAGTCTGAAACCCGCATATGAAGAAAAGTCTCGGCAAAAAGCTCCGGCGGCAGCGGCAGGCTGACGATGTAGCCTTGCATCTGTTCGCAGCCTTCGGCGGCCAGGAAGGCTTGTTGTGCGGGGTTTTCCACGCCTTCGGCAATGATGGTGAATTGCATGCTGTGGCCCAGGGCGATGATGGCGCGCACGATGGCGGCGTCGTGGGGGTCGTCGGGCAGGCCGCGCACGAAGGACTGGTCGATTTTGAGGAAATCCAGTGGCAGGCGCTTGAGGTAACTGAGTGAAGAATAGCCAGTGCCAAAGTCATCGATGGCCAGTTGCACGCCCAGGTGCTTGAGTTGGTGCAGCACTTCGAGGGCTTCTTCGGCCTGGCTCATGATGAAGTTTTCGGTGATCTCCAGTTGCAGGCAACCGGGCTCCAAGTGGTAGTCGTGCAGCAGTTGTTCGATGCGCGCGAGCAGGTTGGGGTGACGCAGTTGTGCGCCGGCGAGGTTGACTGACAGCGGGCCGAAATCGTTGAAGGCGCGTTTCCAGGTGTGCATCTGACGGCAGGCCTGTTCCAGTACCCAGTCGCCAATCTGCAGGATCGTGCCGTTCTCCTCGGCCAGGGCGATGAAGTGTTCCGGCGGCACGTCGCCAAAGGTCGGGTGGTGCCAGCGAATCAATGCTTCGGCGCCGATCAGTTCTTGGGTGACCAGGCTGAGCTTCGGTTGGTAGTACAGAAACAGCTCTTCACGCTCGATGGCACGGCGCAGTTCGTGCTCGAGGGCCACGCGTTCGTTGGCCTGGGCGGTGAGGTCGCGAGTGTAGCTCTCGACACGGTTGCGGCCTTTGGCCTTGGAGCGGTACATCGCGGCATCGGCGTTTTTGACCAGGGTAGCGACGTCGGTACCGTCCTGTGGATAGAGGCTGGTGCCGATGCTGGCGCTGATAAAGAACTCATGCTCGCCGGCCTGGAACGGCGGGGTGAAGCAGGCGAGCAGTTTATTGGCCAGGTGTTCGGCATCGCTGGCTTGTTGCAGGCCGGGCAGCAGGATGATGAATTCGTCGCCGCCCAGGCGTGCCACGGTGTCGATGTCGCGCAGTTGCTCCTTGAGGCGCACGGCGATGTCCTTGAGCAGCAGGTCGCCGACGGGGTGGCCGAGGCTGTCGTTGATATGCTTGAACCGGTCCAGGTCGAGGAACAGCACGGCGCCTTGGTGACCGGTTTCTTCCTGGCTGGTGAGGGCGGCTTGCAGTCGGCTTTCAAACAGGGTGCGGTTGGGCAGGCCGGTCAGTGGGTCGTGGTGTGCCTGATAATCGAGGCGAGCCTGGGCGTGCTTGAGACTGGAGATGTCGGCAAACACGGCAACAAAGTGTGTGATCAACTGGTCGCGGTTACGCACGGCGCTGATGGTCAGCCAGCTGGGGTATAGCTCGCCGTTTTTGCGGCGGTTGGAAATCTCGCCCTGCCAGTGGCCGTGGGCCGTCAATTGATGCCACATCGCCGCATAGAACGCGCTGTCATGCAGGCCGGAGGCGAGCAGGCGCGGCGTGCTGCCAAGGGCTTCGGCTTCGCTGTAGCCGGTGATCTCGCTGAAAGCACGGTTGACGGCGCTGATGTTCTGCCGGGTGTCGGTGATCAATACCCCTTCGGCCGTGCTCTCGAACACCGTGGCGGCCTGTTGCAGTTTTTCCTGCATCACTTGGCGTTCGGTGATGTCACGGGCGATGGTCAGCATGCAGTCATCCTCGCCGATGGGCAGCGGCCGGCTGGAGACTTCGCACAGGCGAATCAAACCGTCGGCGCGGCGGATATGGCAGACGAAGTCACGCACAAAACCGTCGCGTTGCATCAGTTCCAGCATGTGCTTGCGTTCGTTGAGGTCGACCCAGATGCCCAGGTCCAGGGTCGACTGGTCGAGCGAGTTCGCACTGCTAAATCCCGTCAGGCGGGTGAAGCCTTCGTTCACTTCAATCAAAAGCCCATCGCGTTGGCGGCTGAGCAGCAAACCGTCGGGTGAGGCGTGGAAGGCCTTGGCGAATTTCTCTTCGGAGGTTTGCAGCAGTTGCTGGGTTTCCTTGAGTTGGGTGATGTCACGCACCACCACCACCAAGGCTTCTGTGGTGTCGAGTTGGAACGGTTCGGCGGAGATCAGCCCGGTAAACGCCTGGCCATTGCTGCGCAGAAATGGCATTTCCAGGTTGCGGATGCTGGTGGTCTGCACACGTTGCAGCAGGTCGGGGCCGACGCCTTGAATGCCCCAGATGTTCAGCTCGGTGGCGGTTTTGCCCACGACTTGTTCGGCGCTTAGCCCAATCTGGTCCTCGAATGCCTTATTCACCTCCAGCAGGCAGCCATCAGAGAGGCGGGCGATGACCAGGATGTCCGGGCATTGCTGAAACACCGAGGCAAACTTCTCTTCGGAAAGCTGCAAAGCCTCCTCTGTGCGCTTGGCTTCGCTGATATCGATCATCAAACCGCGCAACACCGGCTCATGGCCGTGCTCGATCAGGCTGACGATATCGCGCACCCACAAGCAACGGCCGTCGGCGGTAATCACTCGATAATCGAGGCTGTGATCGCGGTTGGCGCGGGTTTCCTGGAAGCAGAATGCCTCCGCTCGGGTCAGGTCGGCAGGGTGGATGATGTTGCGCCAGAAGCCTGGAATCAGCCAATGGGCGCGGGGATAGCCCAGCAGGTCTTCGGCGTGGGGCGAAACGTAGCTGTAGGTGAAGTCGGTGATGCTGGCTTCCCAGGCAATCGCGGACAGGCTCTCGACCAGGCCGCGATAGTGGTATTCGCTGCTGCGCAACTCTTGCTCAAGGGCGACTCGCCGGGCAATTTCCGAGCTGAGCCGGCGGTTGATGCGAATCACGATGGCCAACACGGTGCTCAGCAGCAGCACCGCCGGCAGGCCGTACATCAGCAAGTCGGCCCAGAAGGTGCGGTGATCGGTGAAGCTGCCGACCCAGTGTTGCTGGATCGCGTCGGTTTCGTCGGAGCTGAGGTCAGCGAGGACTTTGTCCAGGATGCCCACCAGTATTTTCTGGTCGCGCGGCACGCCCATCGCCAACTGGTACCGATAGGGCGTTTCGCCGCTGACGTATAAACCATCCAGCTTGAGCTGGCGCAGGCTCCAGACGCTGGAGGCGAGGTCGCCTACAACCGCATCCACTTCATCGGTGGCCAGGGCTTGCAGCGTCGAGCTGACGTTCGGCATGGCCACCAGATTGAGGTCGGGATGGTGGGTCCGCAGTAATTCGTGCGGCGCGTAGTTTTCCACCACGGCGATCTTCAGGCCGTACAGGTCTTTAAGGTTGCGCGGTTTCGCGCCGCCTTCATGGGCGAGGATGACGATCGGGAAATCCAGGTACGGACGTGTAAAGGCCAGGTAATTCTGGCGTTCGGGCGTCGACATGATGCCGGGCAACAGGTCGAGTTGGTTGTTTTTCGCCTGTTCGAGCACGGCGGTCCAGTTTTCCGGCTCGATCAGCTTGATCCGCACGCCCAGGCGGTCCTGGATCAGGCGTACATAGTCGGCTGCGAGGCCTTGATAACGGCCATTTTCATCACGGTATTCGAAGGGCGGCCAAGAAGCGTCCACCCCCAGGCGCAGCTCCTGATGGTCCGCCAGCCAGCCACGCTCATCATCAGTAAGAGTCAACGCGCCAGCCGTTGCGGTCCAGGCGAGCAGCGACAGCAGTATCACGGTCGGCAGTCTGGGCATAACGGTCTCGTTATGGCACGGGGAATGTTTCGAGTGTAGACGGGCATTGCGGGGGAGGGGGTGTTGCGGGGGAAGTTAATCCATAGAAAGTAATCTATGGAAAACAAAACCCCCGGCCTGGGCCGGGGGTTCTGGTATCACTCGTCGAGGAAGGAGCGCAGATGCTCGCTTCGCGTCGGGTGGCGCAACTTGCGCAGTGCCTTGGCTTCGATCTGACGGATCCGCTCGCGGGTCACGTCAAACTGCTTACCGACTTCCTCAAGGGTGTGGTCGGTATTCATGTCGATGCCGAAACGCATGCGCAGTACCTTGGCTTCACGGGCAGTGAGGCCGGACAGTACGTCGCGAGTCGCTTCTTTAAGGCTCTCAACAGTGGCGACATCGATTGGCGACTGCATGGTCGAGTCTTCGATGAAGTCACCCAGGTGGGAGTCTTCGTCATCACCAATCGGCGTTTCCATGGAGATCGGCTCTTTAGCGATCTTCAATACCTTGCGGATTTTATCCTCAGGCATTTCCATGCGTTCGCCCAGCTCTTCCGGGGTCGGTTCGCGACCCATTTCCTGCAACATCTGCCGGGAAATACGGTTGAGCTTGTTGATCGTCTCGATCATGTGCACCGGAATACGGATGGTGCGAGCCTGGTCGGCGATCGAGCGAGTGATCGCCTGACGGATCCACCAGGTGGCATAAGTCGAGAACTTGTAGCCGCGACGGTATTCGAACTTGTCCACCGCCTTCATCAAGCCGATGTTGCCTTCCTGGATCAGATCGAGGAATTGCAGACCACGGTTGGTGTACTTCTTGGCGATCGAGATCACCAGACGCAAGTTCGCTTCAACCATCTCTTTCTTCGCGCGGCGGGCCTTGGCCTCACCGATCGACATGCGACGGTTGATGTCTTTGATTTCAGCAATCGTCAGACCTGTTTCGGTCTCAAGCGCGGTCAGCTTCTGCTGGCAACGGATGATGTCCGGCTGCAGGCGACCAATGGCTTCGGCGTATTTCGCCTTGCCTTTGGCCAGTGCGTCGGTCCAGCTTTCGTCTACTTCGTTGCCCGGGAACTGGCGCAGGAAGTCAGCCCGCGGCATACGTGCATCACGTACACACAGCTGCATGATTGCGCGTTCTTGCGCACGCAGACGTTCAAGGGCACTGCGAACACGCTCAACCAAGCCTTCGAATTGCTTCGGTACCAGCTTGATCGGCATGAACAGCTCAGCCAGGGCCACCAGCTCGGCAATCGCCAGCTTGTTGGAGCGACCGTGCTTTTTCAGGGCCTTGCGGGTGATTTCCATTTGATCGGAAACCGCACCGAAACGCTGGGCTGCGATGATCGGGTCCGGGCCGCTTTCAACTTCATCTTCGTCGTCGCTGCTGGCTTCAGCATCGTCGTCTTCGGTGTCGTCGTCAGCCTTCGCGGCTTTCGCATCGACGGGCGGCGGTACTTCGGCGGCAGGCGGCGCAATGCCGTCGTCCGGGTCGATGTAGCCGCTCAGAACGTCAGACAGGCGGCCACCTTCGGTGGTGACGCGAGTGTACTCGGAGAGAATGTGGTCAACCGTGCCAGGGAAGTGCGCGATTGCGCCCATCACTTCACGGATACCCTCTTCAATACGTTTGGCGATTTCGATTTCGCCTTCACGTGTCAGCAGCTCGACGGTACCCATTTCACGCATATACATGCGCACAGGGTCAGTCGTACGACCGATGTCGGTCTCCACCGCTGCCAGCGCAGCAGCCGCTTCTTCAGCAGCTGCCTCGTCGGTATCGGAGTCGGCCAACATAAGGGCGTCCGCATCCGGAGCACTCTCGTGTACGGGGATCCCCATGTCATTAATCATGCGGATGATGTCTTCCACCTGCTCAGGATCTGAAATATCCTCAGGCAGGTGATCGTTGACCTCTGCGTAAGTCAGATATTTCTGCTCACGACCAAGGGTGATCAACTCTTTAATACGAGACTGTTGTTGCGCTTTTCCGGACATAACACCCTATCCACTGAAGGTCTTGGCGGGCAAAAAACAAGCCGAGGATTATACCCGAGCTATGACCTCACACGCCAGCTGAGGTCGGGTTAGATGTACAAACATTCTGTTTTAAGAGGTCGCGCATCTGTTTTGCTATCTGAATTTGCTCTTCAGCCGACAATCCCGGCTGCCTTGCACGCTTGATCAGCTCATCCAGGGTCTGCGTGTGCTGACCTGCGGATAACCTAGTAATGGTGTCTAAAAACTGTTGTTCAAGGTTGTCGCCGTCAATTAGCCACTCCTTTTCCGCCAGTGCTTTAAGCAAGCGTCCTTGTTCGGTGCCGTGCCAACGAGCCATCAATTGAATTGAGTTTAGCTTAGGATTTTTCTGTACCGCCTCAATCAAGGCGATCAGTACCTGAGCATACGTGTTGCTCTCGTTGGCAAAGTGATCGGCGCTCTCAACTTTTTTTGCCAATTGCGGGTGGTGAATAAGTGTTCGCAGCGCAATGAGCGTTGGAGCTTCGACGGCGACAGGAGTTCGCGGCGCGTATGCCTCGTCGCGGTCACCGCGTTTGCCGTTCTTGTTCCAGGGTTTCTTGTCCCATTTTTTACCGCCGGCGCCGGGTTTCTTCGGTGTCCACTCCTGCTGGGGCGCGTAGGCCTCCTGCGGTTGGTGGAAGTCGGAATAGTCCGGCATGGCGTCGTAATCCATGCCTGGGTCGTAGGCCGGTGGCGCTTCCTGCGGTGCGCTATGCACCAGCTGGCTGACGGCCTCGCCACTCAGGCCGGTGATTTCCAGCAGGCGCATGCGCATCAGTGACTTCAGGTTGGCGCCTGGCACTTTGTCGATCAGCGGCGCTGCGAGGGTGGCCATGTGGGCCTTGCCTTCGAGGGAGCGCGGGTCGGCTTCTTCGGTTAACTGCTGGAAGAAATAGTCCGCCAGCGGCTGTGCGTGTTGATTGATGCGGGCGCGGAAGGCGTCGGTGCCTTCGGAGCGCACCAGGGTGTCCGGGTCTTCGCCTTCGGGCAGGAACAGAAAGCGCGCGCGGCGCCCGTCCTGCAGGCTCGACAGCGTGGCTTCGAGCGCACGCCAGGCGGCGTTACGGCCGGCCTGGTCGCCGTCAAAACAGAACAGCACGCTGGGCACCACGCGAAAGAGGCGCTTCATGTGCTCTTCGCTGGTGGCGGTGCCCAGGGTAGCGACGGCATTGCGCAGGCCTTGCTGCGCCAGGGCAATGACGTCCATGTAGCCTTCCACCACGATGATTTCATCGAGGTTGCGATTGTTTTTGCGCGCTTCAAACAGGCCGTAGAGTTCCTGGCCCTTGTGAAATACCGGGGTTTCCGGGGAGTTCAGGTATTTAGGCTTGTCGTCCCCGAGCACCCGGCCACCAAAAGCGATGATGCGGCCACGGCTGTCGCGGATCGGAAACATCACGCGGTCGCGGAAGCGGTCATAGCGCTTGCCGGTCTCGGCGTTTTCCACGAGTAGACCGGCATCGATCATGGCCTTCTGCTGCAACGTATCGCTGCTCAGATGCTTGTACAGGTTGTCCCAGCCCGGCGGGGCGAAGCCCAGGCCAAAATCCCGGGCGATCTCACCGGTGAGGCCGCGACCCTTGAGGTACTCGACGGCGGCCTTGCGCTGCGGATGGCTTTTAAGCGCCTGACGGTAGAAGTCGGCAGCGGCCGTCAGCAGCGGGTACAGCGGCGAATCAGTGGGTTGACGCGGTTTGTGCGAGCGGCCACTTTCTTCGCGGGGGATTTCCATCCCAGCGGCTTTGGCCAGTTCCTCGACAGCCTGGGGGAAGTCCAGGTTGTCGTGGTCCATGATAAAGCCGAGGGCATTGCCGCCCGCGCCGCAACCGAAGCAGTAGTAGAACTGCTTGTCGGGGCTGACGCTGAATGACGGGGTTTTTTCTTTGTGGAACGGGCAGCAGGCGGTGTAGTTCTTGCCGGCCTTCTTCATTTGCACGCGCGAGCTGACAACATCGACGATGTCGGTGCGGTTAAGAAGGTCGTCAATAAAACTCTGGGGAATCAGCCCGGCCATGGCGTTCTCGTCATCACTGCGTGTAAATGAGGGCCCGTGAAGTGATCAAGCGCACGTATCGAGTGCTCGAACATCTATCGTTTGCATGGGGAGTGTATCTGCCGAGCATTCACTGACGTTAGTTTGTATCAGTCTTCGGCTTGGAAATGTTGCCCTGGCGTCCGGTGTTGGCCAATAGCAGCCTCGGAAAAGCCTTGATGGGCACAGCCGACACAGTTGATCGTCTGTTTGTAGAATCTGTGTTGCAAGAAAAAGGGGTGTGCTCGTCAGTAGCCTTGTTAGGCTCGTCAGAAGAGACGCGCACCGCTGGCAGAAGAGCCAGTCCTGACGTGTGAAGCAGTGTCTCGGTCGCGTGTGCGGCGTCGACGGTGAAGCATCAAGCGATATCCGCAAATGCCAACAGCCCGGCTGAGGGCCGGGCTTGGCAGAAGCTTGCTACGTAAGTCTGTGTATTAGTACAGACGAACGGCGCGGCGCTGTTCGCGCTGAACTTTCTTGGCGTGACGCTTAACAGCGGCTGCTGCTTTACGCTTACGCTCAGAAGTTGGCTTCTCATAAAATTCGCGGCTACGAACTTCAGCCAGAACACCGGCTTTTTCGCAGGAGCGCTTGAAACGACGCAGAGCTACGTCGAAGGGTTCGTTCTCTTTTACTTTGACGGCTGGCATCCAGAGCTACCTTCTTTCATTACCGGGAATCAACGTTCTCGTCGCAAAAAATTCGCGGCTGAGGTCGTCGGTTTTTAAGGGTTGCGGATGTTAACCCCTCATTGACCGGAATGCAAAGCCTCTGATCGAAAACCGCTAGTCGGGAGGGGGAGTGGCGACTATTATGCGCGCCTTCGAATTCAGCCTCTACAAGGCGCAAACCCATGCTAGTACTGGGACTTGAAACCTCCTGCGACGAAACCGGTGTCGCACTTTACGACAGTGAACGCGGGCTTTTGGCCGATGCACTGTTCAGTCAGATCGACCTGCACCGCGCCTATGGCGGGGTGGTGCCGGAGCTGGCCAGCCGAGATCACGTCAAGCGCATGCTGCCCTTGATTCGCCAGGTGTTGGACGAGGCCGGCTGCGTGCCGACCGAGATCGACGCGATCGCCTATACCGCAGGCCCCGGATTGGTTGGAGCCCTTCTGGTTGGGGCCTCTTGCGCCCAGGCGCTGGCCTTTGCCTGGGGTATTCCAGCCCTCGGCGTGCACCATATGGAAGGCCATTTACTGGCACCGATGCTGGAAAAAACACCGCCGCAGTTCCCGTTCGTCGCTTTGTTGGTTTCCGGTGGCCACACGCAGTTGGTTCAGGTGGATGGAATCGGCCAATACACGCTTTTGGGTGAGTCGCTGGACGACGCCGCCGGCGAAGCTTTCGACAAAACCGCGAAGATGATGGGCCTCAATTATCCCGGTGGCCCGGAAATCGCGCGGCTGGCCGAAAAAGGTGTGCCGGGCCGCTACACCTTCCCGCGCCCGATGTGCGACCGCCCAGGCCTGATGTTCAGTTTCAGCGGCTTGAAAACCTCCGCACTGAACACCTGGCAGCAAAGCGTCAGCGCCGGGGACGACAGTGAACAAGCCCGTTGCGACATCGCGCTGGCGTTCCAGCAGGCCGTGGTGGAGACTTTGACCATCAAGTGCAAGCGCGCCCTGAAACAGGCAGGCATGCAGCGTCTGGTGATCGCAGGCGGCGTCAGCGCCAACAAGGCGCTGCGTACCTCGCTGGAAAAAATGCTCGGCGACATGAAGGGTGACGTGTTCTACGCGCGCCCTGAGTTTTGCACCGACAACGGCGCAATGATTGCCTACGCCGGTTGCCAGCGCTTGCAGGCCGGGCAGCACGAAAGCCTGGCGATCAGCGTGCAGGCACGCTGGCCGATGGAGCAGCTTTCACCGCTTTAAGTGGCTTGGCTTGCGCGGGGCTCATCAACGGTATTTAAAAATGCCGTTCGCGCCCGGCAAACAGGTCGCGTAAATTGCCGCGGTGGCGCCACACGATCAGCAGTGTCAGTACGCTCATCGGCAGCAACGCCGCCGGTGCCTGCCAGGCGAGCAGCGGCAGGGTGAGTGGCGTGGCGATCAGTGCAGCCAGCGAGCTGGTGCGGGTCAGGTAGAACGTCAGCAGCCAGGCCAGCACGGCCAGCAGCGCTGCCGGAGGGTAAACCCCCAGCAGCATGCCGGCCGCGGTCGCGACGCCTTTGCCGCCGCGAAAACGGAAGTACAGCGGAAACAGATGGCCCAGGACGGCGCACACGCCCACCCAGGCCTGCTGTTGCAAGGTAAGACCGGCGAAGCTGGCGATCAGTACGGGCAACAAGCCCTTGCAGAGGTCACCCAGCAGCGTCAGTACGGCGAGTTTCTTGCCGGCCAGGCGCAACATATTGGTGGCGCCGGCATTGCCTGAGCCACTCATTCGCGGGTCGGGATTTCCCGTCAGGCGGCTGAGCAAAATGGCGAAGGACAGCGAGCCGAGCAGGTAGGCGAGAATCGCCAGTAACCAAAACATGCTAACTATTCCGGGCGAGGACGCCCTGATTCTAACCGGGGCAATGCGCCCTTGTCGTGCTGCGGAGAAGAGCTTGGACAGAGTGTTTATCGAAGGCCTGGAAGTCGACACCGTAATCGGGGCCTACGACTGGGAGCGCGGCATCAAGCAATGCCTGCGCCTGGACCTTAGCTTCGCCTGGGACAATCGCCCGGCGGCTGCCGGTGACGACCTGACCCTGGCGCTGGATTACGCCAGTGTGTCCACGCGTATCCAGGCCTTTGCCGAGCAATCCCAATACCAGTTGGTGGAAACCTTTGCCGAGCGGTTGGCCGAAGTGCTGATGAACGAATTCCAGATTCCCTGGCTGCACCTCAAATTGACCAAGCCCGGCGCCGTACCGGCTGCCAAAGGCGTGGGCGTGGAGATCGAGCGCGGATGTCGCTAACTCAGGTTTACCTTGGCCTTGGTAGCAATATCGAGCGCGAGCCGCACCTGTGTGCCGGCTTGGACGCGTTGGCGAGCTTCTTGACCGATGTACGCTGCTCCGCGGTGTTTGAAAGCCAGCCGGTGGGCATCAAGAGCGGGCCATTCTTCAACCTTGTTGTGTCGGCGTATACCGACCTGCCGTTGATGGAGCTGGATCGTCGGTTGAAATTCATCGAGGCTGACAATGGTCGTTATGCCCCGGACCGCAAAGGGCTGCCGTTGGATATCGACGTGCTGCTGTACGGTGACCTGGTGGGGAATTTCGATGGTTTGATCCTGCCCCGCGCAGAGATCCTGAAGAATGCTTTTGTGCTGTGGCCGTTGTCGTTGATGGCGCCAGATCGCGTGCACCCTGAAGTCGACAAGACAATGGCCGAGTTATGGCGCGATGCGCAGATCGACCAGGTGCTGGCGCCAGTTGCGTTTGAATGGAGGGGAGAGCAGTTGACCCCGGCGGATCTACTGTAGCCGCCGATGCGCCTGGCTTGACCGGATTCAACTATGGGAGCGGGCTTGCCCGCGAAAGCGGTGGGTCAGTCAGCATCAATGTTTACTGTGCCGATGTCTTCGCGGGCGAGCCCGCTCCCACACGTTTTGCGTTTAACTGAACGGCATTGATGCAAACCCGTCTGCCACAAAGAGTAACGACTACAGGTTGTATTGCTCTTTGTAGGCTTTGAGCACCTTGAGTCGCTCACGCTTGAGCGCCTCGCCCAGCTCCGGGCCTTTGAAACCTTTCTCCAGCAAGGGCGCCACCGGTACTTCGCGAGCGGCCTTGGCTGCGCCGCGTAAATAATCCGCCTGTGGATAACTTCTCTGCTCCAGGCCCTTGCGGCCCCGGGCGTCCATTTCGCAACTCACCACAAACTCTTCAAAGCGCTGCGGCCGGCGATACACGTCAAAACTTTGCAGCAACTCCAGCAGCGTCGAGGCTTTCAGCTCCAGCGCACGGTGGCCGTGGGTGTGGTATTGGCCGACCAGCAGGGCCAGTTCCTGGCAATCCTTCGGCACCTTGAAGCGTTCATTGACCGCCTTGATCAGCTTCAAGCCCGTGTGTTCGTGGGCAATATGCTGCGGCAACTTATCCACAGGCGTCAGGCCTTTGCCCAGGTCGTGCAGCAGGCAGGCCCAGCGCACGGTCAGCGGCTGCTGATGCAAGGCGGCTTGCTCGAGCACGCTAAGGGTATGGATGCCGGTGTCGATTTCCGGGTGATGAGCCTCGGGTTGTGGCACGCCAAACAGTGCATTCACTTCGGGCATCAGGGTTTTCAGCGCGTTGCAGTCGCGCAGTACCTGAATAAACACCTGCGGCTGATCCTCCATCAGCGCCCTGGAAATTTCTTTCCAACTGCGCTCCGGGGTCAAGGCTTGCAGTTCGCCGGACTCGCTGAGTTGGCGCATCAGTTCCAGGGTTTGCGGGGCGACGGTAAAGCCCAAGTGAGCGTAACGCGCAGCAAAGCGTGCAACACGCAGCACTCGCAGGGGATCTTCGGCGAACGCGGGAGAAACGTGACGCAGAATCCGTGCTTCAAGGTCGCTCTGGCCGCCATAGGGATCGGTCAGGTTGCCGTCATCATCCTCGGCCATGGCGTTGATGGTCAGGTCACGGCGAATCAGGTCTTCTTCCAGCGTGACCTCGGGGCTTGCGTGAAACACAAAGCCGCCATAACCCCGGCCACTCTTGCGTTCGGTGCGGGCGAGGGCGTATTCGTCGCCGTTCTTTGGGTCCAGGAATACCGGGAAGTCAGCACCGACTGGCTTGTAGCCTTTAGCGAGCATTTCTTCAGTGGTCGCACCGACCACGACGCGGTCGATATCGGTGACCTTGAGGCCGAGCAGGCGATCACGCACCGCACCGCCGACTGTGTAGATTTTCATGAAAAAGCCTCCATTAGCAGCACAGGATACCGCCTGAGCCGGACCAATGGAGGCTTTGCTGTTTCAGAGATGTACGACGGCCAGGTCCAGGCGGCCGTAGTCGTTATCGTTGTGGTCGGTGCGTGGCGGCACGTGGTGGGTTTTCATCACCTGATCGCCCTGCAGGGTTTCCAGGTGAATGTCGAAGCCCCACAGCCGGTGCAGGTGTTTGAGCACTTCCTCGGTGGACTCGCCCAAAGGTTTGCGGTCGTGCTGCTGGTGACGCAAGGTCAGCGAACGGTCGCCGCGCACATCAATGCTGTAGATCTGCACGTTTGGCTCACGGTTGCCCAGGTTGTACTGCGCTGCCAGGGTTTCACGGATGGTGCGGTAGCCGGGCTCATCGTGGATGGCAGGCACCACCAGATCATCCTTGAGGTCGTCATCGAGAATGCTGAACAGCTTGAGGTCGCGAATCACCTGGGGTGACAGGTACTGCAGGATGAAACTCTCATCCTTGAAGCTGCTCATGGCGAACTTGATGGTCGACAACCAGTCGCTGCCGGCGATTTCCGGGAACCAGCGGCGGTCTTCTTCGGTGGGGTGTTCACACATGCGCCGGATGTCGCGGTACATGGCAAAGCCCAGCGCGTAGGGGTTGATGCCGCTGTAATACGGGCTGTCAAAACCGGGCTGGAACACCACGCTGGTATGGGAGGTGAGGAACTCCATCATGAAACCGTCGGTGACCAGGCCTTCGTCGTACAGGTCATTCATCAAGGTGTAGTGCCAGAACGTTGCCCAGCCTTCGTTCATCACCTGGGTTTGGCGCTGTGGATAAAAATACTGTGCGATCTTGCGCACAATGCGCACGATTTCTCGCTGCCACGGCTCCAGCAACGGCGCGTGTTTTTCCAGGAAGTACAAGATGTTTTCCTGAGGTTCGGCGGGGAAGCGTGCATTGTCCTTGTCGCTGTTTTTGCCGGCCTTTTTAGGAATCGTGCGCCACAGGTCGTTGATCTGCTTTTGCAGGTGCTCCTCACGCTCCTTCTGGCGCAGGCGTTCTTCCTCGGCGGAAATCGGATACGGGCGTTTGTAACGGTCGACGCCGTAGTTCATCAGCGCGTGGCAAGAGTCGAGCAAGTCCTCTACCGCATCGATGCCATGGCGTTCCTCGCATTGCATGATGTACTGCTTGGCGAACACCAGGTAATCGATGATCGAGCTGGCATCGGTCCAGGTGCGGAACAGGTAGTTGCCCTTGAAAAAACTGTTATGCCCGTAGCACGCGTGGGCCACCACCAGCGCCTGCATGCAGATGGTGTTTTCTTCCATCAGGTAGGCGATGCACGGGTCGGAGTTGATCACGATCTCGTAGGCCAGGCCCATCTGCCCACGGGTGTAGGACTTCTCGGTGCTGAGGAAGTGTTTGCCATAGGACCAATGATGGTAGCCCAAGGGCATGCCGACCGAGGCGTAGGCGTCCATCATCTGCTCGGCGGTGATCACTTCGATCTGGTTGGGGTAAGTGTCCAGGGCATAACCCGCCGCGATGCGGCTGATTTCCCGGTCATAGGCCTGGATCAGTTCAAAGGTCCACTCGGAGCCGGTGGAAATGGGTTGGCGCTTATGCTCTTTTTTGGCGGTCATGTCACTAACCTGCGCTGGAAGAGTTCACGGAAGACCGGGTAGATATCGCCGGCCGAGACCAGTTGCTGCTGGGCGAACGTATCGGCAAATGCTTCGCCGATGCGCTCGTATTCGAACCACAGTGCCTGGTGCTCACGAGGGGTAATTTCAACGTAGGTGTAGTACTGCACGAACGGCATGATCTGGTTGATCAGGATATCGCGGCAGATCGGCGAGTCATCGTTCCAGTTATCGCCGTCGGAGGCTTGCGCGGCGTAGATGTTCCACTCATTGGCAGGGTAGCGCTCGGCCATGATCTCCTGCATCAGCTTCAAGGCGCTGGACACAATGGTGCCGCCGGTTTCCCGCGAGTAGAAGAACTCTTCTTCGTCCACTTCCCGGGCGCTGGTGTGATGGCGGATGAACACCACGTCGATCTTGTCGTAGTTACGCTTCAGGAACAGGTACAGCAGGATGAAAAAGCGCTTGGCAATGTCCTTGGTGGCCTGGGTCATGGAGCCGGACACGTCCATCAGGCAGAACATCACCGCCTTGGAGCTGGGGTTGGGTTGCTTCACCAGCAAGTTGTATTTGAGGTCGAAGGTGTCGAGGAACGGCACGCGGTGAATGCGCGCACTGAGTTTCTCGATTTCGGCCTCTATTTGCTGGATATCACCGAAGTTATCCGGTTCTTCGCGCTTTAAGCGCGCCAGTTCTTCCTTGGCCTCCTTCAGTTTGGCGCGGCTGCTACCGGACAGTGCGATACGGCGTGCATGGGCCGAGCGCAGCGTGCGAATGATATTGATGCGGGACGGGTTGCCCTCGTTACTGATCCCTGCGCGTACGGTCTTGAAGGTGTCGGTGCCGGTCAGGTTGCGTTTGACCAGGTTGGGCAATTCCAGGTCTTCAAACATGAATTCCAGGAATTCTTCCTGGGTGATCTGGAACACGAACTCGTCCATGCCCTCGCCGGAATTGCCGGCTTTACCGGGGCCTTTACCGCCACCACCGCCTTGGGGGCGCTGGATATGCTCGCCGGTGGTGAACTCCTTGTTGCCGGGGTGCACGACGGTCTGTTTGCCGCCCCGGCCGTGGTGCAGCACCGGTTCGTCGATGTCGCGTCCGGGAATGCTGATTTGCTCGCCATGCTCCATGTCAGTAATGGAGCGGCGGCTGACGGCCTCTTCAACGGCCTTTTTGATGTGGTCACGGTAACGCCGCAGGAAACGCTGACGGTTTACCGTGCTCTTGTTCTTGCCATTGAGGCGTCGGTCGATCACATAGCTCATGGGGAGCCCTCCGGGCAGCTTCACGTTACAAGCTTCAAGCCGCGAGCTGGAAGCTTAGAGACAAGCGGTCGGCTGCCGGGCCAGAAGCCCGGCAGCACGCGCCTGTCGCTGCCTTACTGTGATTTACGCACCCGCAGGTACCACTCGGAAAGCAGGCGTACCTGTTTGTCGGTGTAGCCGCGTTCGACCATGCGCGTAACAAAGTCGTTGTGTTTTTGCTGGTCCTCCTTGCTGGCCTTGGCGTTGAAGCTGATAACCGGCAGCAGGTCCTCGGTGTTGGAGAACATTTTTTTCTCGATGACCACCCGCAGCTTCTCGTAGCTGAGCCAGGTAGGGTTCTTGCCGTTGTTGTTGGCACGGGCGCGCAGCACGAAGTTGACGATTTCGTTGCGGAAATCCTTCGGATTGCTGATGCCGGCCGGTTTTTCGATCTTCTCCAGTTCCTCATTGAGGGCCACGCGGTTGAGGATCTCGCCGGTTTCCGGGTCGCGGTATTCCTGGTCCTGAATCCAGAAGTCGGCGTACAGCACGTAGCGATCAAAGATGTTCTGGCCGTACTCGCTGTAGGACTCCAGGTATGCAGTCTGGATTTCCTTGCCGATGAACTCGATGTAGCGCGGCGCCAGGTATTCCTTGAGGAAGCGCAGGTAGCGTTCGCGGGTTTCGGCCTGGAATTGCTCCTGTTCGATCTGCTGTTCCAGCACATAGAGCAGATGCACCGGGTTGGCGGCGATCTCGTGCGGGTCGAAGTTAAAGACCTTGGAGAGGATCTTGAACGCGAAACGGGTGGAAAGGCCGTTCATGCCCTCATCCACGCCCGCCGTGTCGCGATATTCCTGGATCGACTTGGCCTTGGGGTCGGTGTCCTTGAGGTTTTCGCCGTCGTACACGCGCATTTTCGAGTAGATGTTCGAGTTTTCCGGCTCCTTGAGGCGCGAGAGCACGGTGAACTGGGCAAGCATCTTCAGGGTGTCAGGCGCGCAATGGGCCTTGGCCAGGGAGCTGTTGAACAGCAGCTTGTCGTAAATCTTGATTTCATCACTGACCCGCAGGCAGTACGGCACCTTGACGATGTAGATCCGGTCGATGAAGGCTTCGTTGTTCTTGTTGTTGCGGAAGGTATGCCATTCCGATTCGTTGGAGTGAGCCAGCAGGATCCCGGTGAACGGAATCGCGCCCAGACCTTCGGTACTGTTGTAGTTGCCTTCCTGGGTGGCGGTAAGCAGTGGGTGCAGCACCTTGATCGGCGCCTTGAACATTTCCACGAACTCCATCAGGCCCTGGTTGGCCCGGCACAGTGCGCCCGAGTAGCTGTAGGCGTCGGCGTCGTTCTGTGGGAATTCCTCGAGTTTGCGGATATCGACCTTGCCCACCAGCGCCGAGATGTCCTGGTTGTTCTCGTCACCTGGCTCGGTCTTGGCCACGCCGATCTGGTTGAGGATCGACGGGTAGAGTTTCACCACGCGGAACTGGCTGATGTCGCCGCCAAACTCCGACAGCCGTTTGGTGGCCCACGGCGACATGATGGTATTGAGGTAGCGGCGTGGGATGCCGAAGTCTTCTTCGAGGATCGCGCCATCTTCCGTGGCGTTGAACAACCCCAAAGGCGACTCGAACACCGGCGAGCCCTTGATGGCGTAGAAGGGCACCTTTTCGATCAGTTGTTTGAGCTTTTCCGCCAGGGACGACTTACCGCCGCCGACCGGGCCGAGCAGGTAGAGGATCTGTTTCTTCTCTTCCAGGCCTTGGGCGGCGTGGCGGAAGTAGGAGACGATCTGGTCGATGCATTCTTCCATGCCGTGGAAGTCTTCAAAGGCCGGGTAGCGGCGAATCACCTTGTTGGAGAATATTCGCGACAGGCGCGAATTGTTCGAGGTGTCTACCAGCTCCGGCTCACCAATCGCCAGCAGCAGGCGTTCGGCGGCAGATGCGTAGGTGCTGCGGTCCTTTTTGCACAGCTCGAGATACTCCTGCAGGGTGAGTTCTTCCTGCTGGGTGGACTCGAAGCGTTGTTGGAAGTGGCTAAAGATACTCATGACGTCGTCACCTCGCTCGATACGTGGAGCCGACGCCGGATCAATCAGTCGATGCTGGCAGCCATTGGCGATCGCCACTGGCTGTTTTCCCCCCAGAACACCCTGAAACGCTACCGATGACCCGCACGCCGGTGTACCGGCTCTCCCCTGATTCGGATGGCCTGCGCTTAAGGATAGTTCGGAATCCGGGAGGTCAAGGCGCGATGCGCAATTAGTTTGGCTGCGCCGTTCGTCAGAAACGGCGCAAGCCCAAGCGTCACGCGGGGTGGCGGGGTGTGAAAAAAATTATTGCGAATTGTCGGAGGCAATTTCTGCAGGATAGGTCGTACGCCACAGCTCGAAGCCACCGTCCAGGCTATAGACGTCGGAGAAGCCTTGGCTGATCAGATAGGCCGCTGCGCTCTGGCTGGAATTGCCGTGGTAGCAGGCCACGATCACCGGTGCATCGAGGTCGGCGGCACGGATGAAGTCTTGGATGTTGTGGTTGTCCAGATGCTGCGCGCCGCTGATGTGGCCTGCTGCATAGGTCGGCTGGTCGCGGATGTCGACCACCACGGCGCCTTGCTCGCGCAGGGCCTGGGCTTGTTCGGGAGGGATACGTTTGAATTCGCTCATGGCGGGCTCCTAGGGCTTGGCGCCCGGCAGTGTTACAGAAGGGGGAGGTTCACACTGGCAGCTCAGGCGCACGCCGGTGTCGATGTTCATCAGGGTCATGGCGCCGCCCCACACGCAACCGGTGTCGAGGGCGAACACGCCAGGTTCTTCGCATTTGCCTTCCAGGGCCGCCCAGTGACCGAAGATGATCTTCATGTCACGGGTCTTGCGTTCCTTGTGGGCAAACCATGGCTTATAACCGGGCAGCGCAGTGTCGGCGCCTTCCTTGCTCTTGAGGTCCAGCTTGCCTTCGGCGGTGCAGAAGCGCATGCGTGTGAAGTAGTTGGTGATCACGCGCAGGCGGGCCACGCCGGTGAGGTCATTGTCCCACTTGACCGGCTCGTTGCCGTACATGCCGTCGAGGTAGGCGGTGTACAGGTTGTCATCGGCCAGGGCGCTTTCGACTTCGGCGGCGCCCTTGAGGGCTTTCTTCAGCGTCCATTGGGGCGGGATGCCGGCATGCACCAAGGCCATGTTGCGGCCTTCGTCGTAATGCATGAGCTTTTGGCGGCGCAGCCAGTCCAGCAGCTCGGTACGGTCCGGCGCTTCAAGGATCTCGCGCAGGGTGTCGCCTTTTTTCAGGCGTTCGATGTTATTGCCGGCCGCCAGCAGGTGCAGGTCATGGTTGCCCAGCACGCACACCAATGAATCGCGCATCTTATAAAGAAAGCGCAGGGTCTCCAGGGACTCGGGGCCGCGATTGACCAGGTCGCCGACCAGCCACAAGCGGTCGCTCGCCGGGTTGAAGGCTACGCGCTCCAGCAGGCATTTGAGGGGTTCCAGGCAGCCTTGCAGGTCACCGACTGCGTACGTCGTCATCAGTGCAGGGCTCCGGGCACTGCGAGGCGAAACGGCGCGATGATGGCGTCGAACAGTTTTCCGTCGGTGGCTTTCATCTGATACGAGCCCTGCATGGTGCCGACTTTGGAGGTCATCACCGTGCCGCTGCTGTAAGTATGGCTGGCGCCGATGTCGATCAACGGCTGCTGACCAACCACGCCGGCACCACGCACTTCCTCGACCTGGCCGTCGCCATCGGTAATTACCCAGTGGCGCGACAGCAGTTTGGCCGGCACCTGCCCGTTGTTCTTCACCGTGATGGTGTAGGCGAAGGCATAACGGTCGTGTTCAGGTTGCGATTGGTCCGCGAGGAAGCGGGTGACGACGCTGACGTCGATCTGGTAGCGAGGATCGGACATGCAAGAGGCCTTAAGAGCAAAAGCGGAGGACAGCAGATGCGGATCAGTCTAGGCCATGAGCGGGGCACTAGGCCAGACATGTGTCGGGCAGGCGGCAAGCGCTATCGGTATAACGCGGAGCAACTGTGGGGGCGGGCTTACTCGCGAATGCAGTGTGTCAGTCACTGAATGTGTCACTGATGCACCGCCATCGCGGGCAAGCCCGCTCCCACAGTTGTATCGAGTTACAGCTTATTCCACGGTCGGCGCAGGCTGGATCGCAAGCTGATCAGCCAGACGCACAAACGCGGCCAGGTCCAGTTGCTCGGGGCGCAGGCCACCGTCGACACCGGCGGCTTCGATCTCGGCGTTGCTCAGCAGCGCCTTGAGCGTGTTGCGCAGGGTCTTGCGGCGTTGGTTGAACGCTTCACGTACCACGCGCTCCAGCAACTTGTGGTCCTTGGCCGGATGCGGCAGCACCGCGTGCGGCACCAGGCGCACGATGGCCGAGTCGACCTTCGGCGGCGGGTTGAAGGCGCCAGGGCCGACGTTGAACAGGTGCTCTACGCGGCAATGGTACTGAACCATGATCGACAGACGGCCCCAATCACCACCGCCTGGGCCTGCGGCCAAACGCTCAACCACTTCTTTTTGCAGCATGAAGTGCATGTCGCGGATGATCCCGGCATTGTTCAGCAGGTGAAAAATCAGCGGCGTAGAGATGTTGTACGGCAGGTTGCCGACCACCCGCAGGCTGTTGGGCGCGGCGTTGAGGCTGTTGAAGTCAAACTTCAGCGCATCGCCCTGGTGCAGGTTGAAGTTGGGCATACCGGCGAACTGCTGGTTGAGGATCGGGATCAGGTCCTTGTCCAACTCCACCACGTCCAACTGGCCGCCACTGTTGAGCAGGCCTTGGGTCAATGCGCCCTGGCCCGGGCCGATTTCCAGCAAGCGGTCTTCTGGCTTGGCATGGATGGAACGCAGAATACGGTCGATCACGCCAGCGTCGTGCAGGAAGTTTTGCCCGAAGCGCTTGCGCGCCCGGTGTTGGTAATGCTCAGTCATATACGGGTCTCGGCCATCTGATAGGCGGTTTCCAGGGCCACGTGCAGGCTGCCGGTATCGATCTTGCCGCTGCCCGCCAGGTCCAGGGCAGTGCCATGGTCGACGGAGGTGCGGATGATCGGCAGGCCCAGTGTCACGTTGACTGCGGCGCCGAAGCCTTTGTACTTCAGCACGGGCAGCCCTTGGTCGTGGTACATCGCCAGCACTGCGTCGCAGTGCTCCAGATATTTGGGGGTAAACAGAGTGTCTGCAGGCAATGGGCCACGCAGGTCCATGCCTTCTTGGCGCAGGCGCTCTAATGTCGGTTCAATGATGTCGATTTCTTCATGGCCCAAATGGCCGCCTTCACCGGCGTGCGGGTTGAGCCCACAGACCAGAATGCGCGGTTGGGCAATGCCGAATTTGTGTTGCAGGTCGGTGTGCAGGATGCGTGTGACGCGCTCTACACGCTCGGCAGTGATGGCGTCGGCGATATCACGCAACGGCAGGTGCGTGGTCACCAGCGCAACCCGCAGGCCGCGAGTGGCCAGCATCATCACCACTTGTTCGGTGTGGGTCAGCTCAGCGAGGAATTCGGTATGGCCGGAAAAGGCAATGCCGGACTCGTTGATCACGCCTTTGTGCACCGGGGCGGTGATCATACCGGCGAAGTCGCCGTCGATGCAGCCTTGGCCTGCGCGTGTCAGGGTTTCCAGCACAAACGCGGCATTGGCCTTGTTCAGTCGCCCGGCAACCACCTTGGCTGCCAGCGGGGTGTCCCACACATACAGGCTACCGGCCGGGGCGGGTAGGTCGGGCCAGTTGCCCGGCGCCACGTCCAGCAAGGTGACAGCCACACCCAGCTGCGCGGCCCGCTCAAGGAGCAGGTCGCGACTGGTAATGGCAATCAGGGGGTGTGGCTGAGGGTGCGAGGCGAGCAGCAGGCACAGGTCTGGACCAATGCCGGCCGGCTCGCCGGGTGTTACCGCGAAACGCTGGGGTTTCACTGTGCTGCCTGGTCGGTGCCTGTTTGCTCGGCGCCTGGCAGCTTGTTCTCTACGTAGGCTTCGTCACGGATCTGACGCAACCAGGTTTGCAGCTCTTCGTCGTACTTGCGGTTACGCAGCACGGTCAGGGCTTGTTGCTCGCGGGCCTGGGTGGTGTTGTCGGTGGCGCGGCGGCCAAGGACTTCCAGGACATGCCAGCCATATTGGGTCTTGAACGGCTTGGACAGAACGCCTTGCGGGGTCTTGGCCATGACGTCCTGGAACTCCGGCACCAGCGCTTTCGGGTCGATCCAGTTCAGGTCGCCGCCGTTGAGGGCGGAACCCGGGTCTTCCGAGAAGCTCTTGGCCAGGGTGGCGAAGTCTTCACCGCCTTCGATGCGGTCATAGATCTTCTGGGCCAGCTCCTTGGTTTGCGCCTCGGTACGGATTTCGCTTGGTTTGACCAGGATGTGACGAACATGCACTTCGTCTTTCAGCGAGGTCTCGCCGCCGCGTTTGCCGAGCAACTTGAGGATGATGAAGCCGCCTGGCGTACGCGCTGGCTGGGTGATTTCACCCACATTCATGGCGCTCAGCTCACGGTCGAACGGAGGTGGCAATTGCGCGGCTTTACGCCAGCCCATGTCACCGCCGTCCAGGGCGTTGTCGCTGCCGGACATGGCGATGGCCGTCTGGGCAAAGTCAGCACCGGCTTTCAGGCGATCATAGATAGCCTGGGTTTTCGCCGCAGCGGCATTGAGCTGCTCGGAGCTGGCGCTGTCTGGGGTTGGAACCAGGATATTGGCCAGGTGCAGTTCTTCGGAGAGCTGCATCTTGCCGAGGTCCGAGGCCAGGAAGTTCTTCACTTCCTGCTCAGACACCTGAACGCGCTCCGCTACACGGCGCTGACGCACACGGCTGATGATCATTTCACGCTTGATCTGGTCACGGGCGTCTTCATAAGACAAACCATCGTGGGCCAGGGCAGCCTTGAACTGGTCAATGCTCATGTTATTGCGCTGAGCGATGGTGCCGACGGCCTGGTTCAGTTCTTCGTCCGAAATACGGATGCCGGAGCGCTCGCCGATCTGCAGTTGCAGGTTTTCGACGATCAGGCGCTCCAGTACCTGTGGGTCCAGCACGCTGGTAGGCGGTACGCCGCCGCCACGCTTGGCGATGGTTTGCTGAACTTCCTTGACCCGTTGGTCGAGTTGGCTCTGCATGATCACGTCGTTATCGACGATGGCCACTACCTTGTCCAGCTGTTGAACCGCAGCGTGTGCCGATGCGGCCCCCAGGAACAGCGCGCCCAGCACTAGCGGGCGCAAGCAATCAGAAAGCTTGGTCTTCACGTTCACGATAACCTTCAATGCCTTTGTCGAGGAAGCTCTCTACCTTGGCGCCGGTCAGGCCGCCGAGTCCTTTGAGGACGATCTGGAAGAAGAGCCCGTGGTCACCCTTTTCGTTAAGCGGGGCGATCTGGCTGTATTCGTCGTTGGAAACCCAGTAACGGTTGATGACGCGCAGTTTCCAGCAGCAGTTGTCGTACTCGAAACCACCGAAGGCTTCCAGGGTACGGTTGCGGGCATAGTCATACTGCCAGCGGGTGATCAGGTTCCACTGCGGAATGATCGGCCACATCATCGAGAAGTCGTGTTGCTGGATTTTGTAGTAATCCTTCACGAAGTTCGGGTCGCCTGGTTGCCCGTAGTCACCACCGAACTGCCATTTGCCGGTCAGCTGGTTGTAGACAACCTGGTCGTTACGATAGCGATAACCGACGTTGATGATCTTGTTCGGGTTGTCTTCCGGCTGGTAGTGAAGCATTGCACTGCCGGAGCGGGTGCTGTGTTCTTCGGTGTCCCAGTTGAAGTCGGCTGTGGCGCGCCAATCGCGGTTGTAGCGGTATTCGTATTCCAGGGCAACAGGCGACACGTCGGACTGTGCGTCGGAGCGGTCGGAAGCAAGGACACCCGGCAATTGAACCTGGCGATCCTTGAAGTACACCGCCTGACCCACGGACACGCGCTGACGTTCGAAGCCATTGTCTTCGATCCAGCGGCTGGTCACGCCCAGGGACAGCTTGTTCTCGTCGCCGATCCGGTCGTTGCCGCTGAAGCGGTTATCGCGGAACAGCGAGGAGTAGCTGAACGAGTATTCACTGGTGTCGAATACCGGAATATCGCTCTGGTCCTTGTTAGGCACATAGAGGTAAAACGCGCGCGGTTCCAGGGTCTGGCGATAGTCTTTGCCGAACCAGTTGGTATTGCGGTCGAAATACAAGCCGCTGTCGATACTGGCGATTGGAATAGCGCGGTCCTGGGAACTCTTGAAGTTGCCACCGGCATAGGGATTAGCTGCCGTCGCTGCCGCCTGTTGCGCGATGATCTGGTTCTTGCCAGTGCTGTCCAGGTCAAGATCGTACTTGGTGTACACGTACTTGAGCTTCGGCGTAATAAAACCGTAGGTCCAGTTCATTGGGTAATCAACAGCTGGCGCGACGTTCAGGCGAGTACCGTTCGCACGGGTCAGACCCGTAACAAACGTGTCGAGGCGAGGCGAAACCAGGTTGTTTTCATCGGTAAAGTTGCCATTTTCCAGGTCACGATCAAACCGAACCGCTTCAGTTTCATAGGTGAAGTTCACACCGCCTGGATGATACGGCAGCGCCCCATTAAAGGTGATCTGCGGTAACCGGTTATACGGGGTGATCTGGGAAATCGTCGCAAGCTGGTAAGCCTGCAGGTTCAGGCGCGCCTGATAGGAGTCACCGCGATAAGTCACGGAACCCTGCTGGTTCACAAAGTCGCGAGGCTGAATACCTTCTTCGTAGGTCTTGAGGTCCTGGAAGAAGTAAGGGTCGCTGATGTTGGTGTAGTCAACCTGAGTTGAAACACGCGAATCCAACCCGCCCTTATGCTGCCAATTGAGCATGTAACGGGTTTTTTCGTAATCAGTCTGATTCTTGCGCTCGTCGCTGTCGTCGTTCAGGTACGCGCCGCCGAACTGCCCTTCGCTGGACTTGGTGAGGTAGCGGAATTCGCCCTCAACCATCATGCCGCGCTTGGTCATGTATTGCGGGTACAACGTGGCGTCATAGTTTGGCGCCAGGTTGAAGTAGTACGGCGTAACCAGTGTGAAGCCGGTTTCGCTGCCGGTGCTAAAGCTTGGCGGCAGGAAGCCGGATTGACGACGGTCGTCGATCGGGAAGTAGATGTAAGGGGTGTAGAGGATCGGGATGTTCTTGATCCGCAACGTCGCGTTGGTGGCCGTACCGAAACCGGTGGCCGGGTTCAACGTGATGTTGTTGCCCTTGAGCTGCCAGGCGTTGCTGTCCGGCTCGCAGGTGGTGTACGTACCGTCCTTGAGACGGATGATCGCGTTTTCGGCACGCTTGGCGTACAGGGCGTTACCGCGAATGCGCGACTTGTGCAGCACGTATTCGGCATTGTCGATCTGGGCCGCGCCGGTATCGAGCTGGACCTCGGCGTGGTCGCCGACGATCAGGGCGCCGTTGTCGCGCAGACGCACATCGCCGTTCAGCTCGCCACGGTTCTCGGCCTGGTACAGGCTGGCTTCCTGAGCCTCCATCTGCATGCTGCCCTGGCGCATGACGACGTCACCGGCCAGGGTCGCAACCTGCTGTTCCTGCTCGTAACGAGACACCTTGGCACCGATGAAGGTCGGCGAATCGCTTTTGTCCGTCTTGTCGTTCATGCCAGGACGGGTCGGCTCGATGTACGCGCCGGAGCAATACGGGCCGGTCTCAGCCAGTTGGGCTGCGGTCAGCTTGTCGCGAGGCACCCAGTCCAGGTGGCTGTAGTCGGCACTGCGCGAACGCAGGCCACGGCCCTTGGACTCGGTGACCAGGGTGGTCTTCGGCTCGGCCGCAGCGGTGCCGCCAGCATCGGCTTGCGCCGTGCTGCCAGCGGCGCTGACGGCTGCACCGTCGTGCACCGGGCGCGGTGGTAACGGGGCAGCGGCGGTTTTTGGCGCGCAATCCCAGGCACCCGAAGCAGAGACTGAGCAGTCATACTGTTCCGCGGCGACCACGAATGAGGTGGCGAAAGGTTGCATGGCCAGCAGACTGCCGGTTACCAGCAACGGAAATTTTCTACGAAACGCGGGGGATTTCAATGCCATCTTATTAGTCCGGGCTTCCTGCGTGCCATCTGCCCGCGGTTTGGGCCGCACGCCTCTCGATGGTCTGAAAAAGATGCGTGATAATAAAGCATGACCCGCTTGACGGCTAGCGCCGTCGGAGACCCTTGTAATGCCCGAGCAAGATCTACGTTTACAACAGCTGAAAGTTTGGCTGGATGAGCAGTTGCCGATCCTTTTCAACGCTCAGGACTGGGGTGTCGTACCTCCGGCCACATTGACCGCGGCCAGCAGCGACGCGAGTTTCAGGCGTTATTTCCGGTGGGAGGGCGGCGGTCGCACGTTCGTCGTCATGGACGCTCCACCGCCCCAGGAAAACTGCAAACCTTTCGTCGATATCGCTGATTTACTCGCGAAATCGGGAATAAATGTGCCAAAAATTTATGCAGAAGATTTGCCGCGCGGCTTTCTTTTGCTCAATGACCTGGGCAGAAAAACCTATCTGGACGTGATTGACGCGCAAAACGCCGATCAATTGTTTGCCGATGCCATCGACGCGTTGCTGGCTTTTCAGCAATTGCCGATGGACGCGCCGCTGCCCAGCTATGACGTGGCCTTGTTGCGCCGTGAGCTGGAATTGTTTCCGGAGTGGTACGTGCGCCGGCATTTGGGTATCGAATTCGACACCCGGCAGCAGGCCTTATGGCAACGCGTCAGCGATAACCTGATCGACAGTGCCCTGGCCCAGCCCAAAGTGCTGGTGCATCGCGACTATATGCCGCGCAACCTGATGATCAGCGCGCCGAACCCCGGCGTGCTGGACTTCCAGGACGCGGTCTACGGCCCGGTCACCTATGACATCACCTGCCTGTTCAAGGATGCGTTTCTCAGCTGGCCCAAGGCGCGTGTGCAGGCGTGGCAACGCGGCTACTGGGAACGTGCTGGCGCTTTGGGCATCCCGGTGCAGGCGGATTTCAACGAGTTCCTGCGGGCCAGTGACCTGATGGGCGTGCAGCGTCACCTCAAGGTCATCGGCATTTTTGCACGCATCTGCCATCGCGATGGCAAGCCACGCTACCTGGCCGATGTGCCGCGTTTCTTTGCTTATATAGAAGCGGTACTGGCCGACCGGCCGGAGCTGGACGAGTTGGGCGAGCTGCTCGCCAGCCTGCGTGAACCAACCGAGGCGCGCGTATGAAGGCGATGATCCTGGCAGCAGGCAAAGGTGAGCGGATGCGCCCGCTCACGTTGCACACGCCCAAACCACTGGTGCAGGCGGGTGGCAAGCGTTTGATCGAGTATCACCTTGAAGCGCTGGCCAAGGCCGGCTTCACCGATATCGTGATCAACCATGCCTGGCTCGGCCAGCAGATTGAAAGCTACCTGGGTGATGGTGCGCAGTTTGGCTTGCGCATTCAGTACTCGCCCGAGGGCGAGCCGCTGGAAACCGGTGGCGGAATTTTCCAGGCGCTGCCGTTGTTGGGCGAGGAGCCTTTTCTGGTGGTCAATGGTGATATCTGGACCGACTACGACTTCAATCTCCTCAAGCAACCGCTCAAGGGCCTGGCTCACCTGGTGATGGTCGATAACCCGGCGCATCACCCTTCTGGCGGCGATTTCTACCTGGACGAAGGTCTGCTTCATGATGCCGCGCCCGGTGCCGATAACCTGACCTTCAGTGGCATTTCAGTTCTCGACCCGAAGTTGTTCGCGGGTTGCAGCGCCGGTGCCTTCAAACTGGCGCCGCTGTTGCGGCAGGCCATGGCCAAAGGTCTGGTAACGGGAGAGCACATGACAGGACGCTGGATTGATGTCGGCACGCTGGAGCGTCTGGCGCAGGTTGAAACCCTGCTGACTGCGGGGCAATAAGATGTTGTGGCCAGGGACACTGATCGGTGCCGGGGCTGGCTTTGCCATTGCCAGTATTCCGGGGGCCTTGTTGGGCGCATTGCTGGGGCAGGCACTGGATCGCCGCCTGCAGTTGCACAGCTGGGCGCAATTGCGCGAGCGCCTGGGCGGGCGCCCGGCGTTGCGCAACGACGAATTGCTGTTTGTTTTGTTGGGGCGCCTGGCCAAGAGTAATGGCCGGGTGGTGGAGGGGCATATTCAGCAGGCGCGCCAGGAGATGCGCTCGCTGGACATGAGCGAGCCGGCCCAGCGTCGGGCGATTACCGCGTTCAATCGTGGCAAGTCGGGATCCGACCGAGTGCGCAATTACCTGCGCGTACTCAAAGCCCAACCCCATGCGGCAGAAGGTGTATTGCGTGCATGCTGGCGCATGGTCTGGGCGGACGGCAGGGCCGATGACGCCGAGCGCGACCTGATTGACCTATGGGGCAAGTGGCTGGGGTGGACGCCGCAACAGCTGCAGGCGCTGGCGTCTGATTACGCCCCCGAACGCAAGCCATTGGCCAGTCGTGGCGGGGCGTATCAGGAGGCGTTGCGGATTCTGGGGGTGACGTCCACCAGCGAACCGGCGGCGATCAAACGTGCCTATCGCCGACTGCTCAGCCGCCATCACCCGGACAAGATCGCTGGCAGTGGCGCGAGCCTGGCGCAAGTGCGTGAGGCCACCGAGCGCACCCGCGAGCTGCACAATGCTTATGCGTTGATTCGCGAACGGCGGGATTTCAGGTAGCCACCACCATTTGGAAGTGACAACCCAATCAGTGTGGGAGCTGGCTTGCCTGCGATAGCGATGTGTCAGTAATACAGATGTCACTGACAGTCCGCTATCGCAGGCAAGCCAGCTCCCACAGTTGATCGGCTTGCCAGGCTGGATTAGTTGGAGGTCGGCTCCGGGCTCAACCACCCGCGAACCCGCCGATACAGCTGCTCTTGCTCAGCCGCACTGTTGCCCGGCAAGGTCTTGAGTGACACCTGTTTATAGCTGTCATTCTTCGCCCGCTTGGCGGCCTGCATACGTTCCAGGGCGTTTTTGCGCTCTTGAGCGCCGTCCTGGTAATACACATCCGCCGTCGGCACCTTCAGCGCCGGTGCCAGTTTTTGCAGGTCCGGCTGCCTGGCCGCTGGCGTCTTGCCATCCACCATCACCAACTTCTGCACTTGGGACGGCTGTTTCTCGCTCAGGTAGCGCGCAGCCCACCAGGCGCCGGTGCCGTGGCCGAGCAGTACCACACTGCGGGCGCTCTGGGTTTGGGCAAAGGCAACGGCGGCGTCAATGCGATCAAAGATGCGCTTGGCGTCGGTCTTGTCTTGTTCATCAGCACCAGGCACCACCGCCGGGTCAGTGCCTTCGGCTTCGGCGCTGGCGGCTTGTTCGATCGGTTTGGCGGCCGTGCTGCCGTCTTTGCTGCTGGTGTCGACGGCGGCTTTAGGTGGCTCCATGACCCGTGGCGGCAAGGTGTCGAGGTTCACATCTGGCAGCGACAGACTGAGGGTGCCCCAATTGGCATCGGGCAGCTTGCGCCGTAAGGGCGCGATTGCTTGCGGCCAGTCAGCACTTTCCCCTGCGCCCGGTACGATAATCACCACCCCTTCGGGCTCGGCGCTGTTGGCAGGTTTCCACAGAGCCAGAAATGAGTCGGTGCCGGCCTGCAACTGTTGTTGTTCCTGGCGTGGAAGTTGTCGCTCAAGGGCGTTGGCCTCTTCCTGGCTGCGCTCGGGCAGGGCTTGGCGTTCAGCCGGTTTTTCGGCGGTGGGCGCAGGCGCGTCGGCGGCTTGAACAGAAAAGGCGCTGGTAAATAGCAGCGATAGGCACAATGCTGGCAGTGCCGAACGGTGGGTAAAGGGCATCGTTAATTCCCGGCCAGAAGTGATTCCAGCAGCCTAATGGGTTGGTCAGTGTTTGTCAGTGATGTGAGACGTGGATCATGGGTTTTCGCTGTCTGCTGGTTATCGGCTGTGTGTGCTTTGCCTTGATGGCGAATGCCGCGCCTGCGCCTATCGCGCCGCAGGCGCAGCTCAATGCTCAGCAGCGTGAATGGCTGGCGCAGCACCCGCAGTTGCGCGTGGGCCTGGTATTGCAGGCACCGTACGCCCAATACGATCGGCGCCTGCAGCGCTTGTCCGGGGCGAATGTCGAGTTGATGCAATGGCTGGCCAAAGCGCTGAATATCGACCTGACCTGGCGCAATTTCCCCAGCCAGGAGCAATTGGAAGCCGCCGTGCGCGATGGCGAGGTGGATATCGCCCCGGGCCTGCAGCAAACCCCGGCGGGCTTGCGTCTATGGTTATTCAGCGACCCTTATATGCGCGTGCCTCAGCATATCGTCGGTATTCGCGAGGGCGGCGGCGCGGTGGAGCTGGAAAAGCTTGACGAGCTGTCCCGCGTCGCCGTGCGCATGCCCAGCGCTGTCGCCGATTACCTGCGCAGCAATTATCCCAACCTCAACCTGCAAGGCGTCCCTTTGGAGCGTCAGGCCTTGCAGTTGTTGGTGAGCCAGCAGGCGCGTTATGCCGTGGTGGATGAGGCGCAATTGAGCCGATTGTCCGGCGAGGCGGAGTTTGCCGGGCTGGCGGTGGTCGGCGATATCGGCCTGCCGCAATTGCTGCGTGTGGCCACGCGCCGTGAGTGGCCGGAGCTGGCGAGCATCATGCAAAGTGCCTTGCGCGCGATACCCGCCCGCGACCTCGACCAATTGCACAGCCGCTGGCTGCAACCCAAATACCCACGGCTGACGGAATCGCCGGGCCTGTGGCAAAACCTCAGCCTGCTCTTGGCGATGTTCCTGCTCGCCAGCCTCGCCGTGGTGGTTTGGCAGCGCCGTCACCAGCGAGTGCTGGAACACAGCTTACTGGCCGCCCGAGAAGAAAGCGCCGCGCGTGCGGCCGGTGCCGAAGCGTTGCGGCTGACGCAGTTCTCCATCGATCAAAGTACGGTCGGCATTCTTTGGGTCAATTGGGACAGCCACGTGCGTTACGCCAACCGCGCCGCCGAGACCATGCTGGGCTACGCCGCGGGCGCGCTGATCGAGCGACCGCTGATCGATTTTGACCCGACCTTGAACATGGACCGCTGGCTTGACGTGTGGAAGCGTGCGCGTGCCAGCGAAGAAGGCCCGCAGACCTTCGCCGCCGATTGCGTGCGTGCTGACGGCAGCATCCTGCCGGCGGATGTGTCGTTGAGCTTCCTGCGCTTTGCCGAGGGCGAATACCTGGTGGTTTATCTCAACGACGTCACCGAGCGCCGTCGTTACGTGGCCGCCTTGCAGCAAAGCGAAATACAGCTGCGCGAGCTCTCTGCCCACCTTGAGACCGTGCGCGAAGAGGAAAAGGCGCGTATCGCCCGTGAAGTGCATGACGAGTTGGGTCAGATGCTCACGGTGCTCAAGCTGGAGACCTCGATGTGCGAACTGGCCTATGCGCAATTGGACCCGGGCTTGACCGAGCGCCTGAACAGCATGAAACGCCTGATCGCCCAGCTGTTCCAGCTTGTCCGGGATGTGGCGACCGCGTTACGCCCGCCGATTCTCGACGCCGGCATCGCCTCGGCGATTGAATGGCAAGCCCGCCGCTTCGAAGCGCGCACGCACATTCCCTGCCTGGTACAAGTCCCGGATAACCTGCCGGCCCTCAGCGATGCCAAGGCAATTGGCCTGTTCCGCATCCTGCAGGAGGCGCTGACCAATGTGATGCGTCATGCCCAGGCGCATACTGTCGAACTGACCCTGACGGTGGAAAGCGCCGACTTGCGGCTGACCATCAGCGATGACGGCGTCGGTTTCGTCGAGAACCCCGGCCGCCCGGTATCCTTTGGCGTAGTCGGTATGCGTGAGCGGGTGCTGATGATGGGCGGGCAATTGAGCCTGCACAGCGAACTGGGGGAGGGCACCACCTTGAGTGTCACGGTGCCGTTGGATGCATAACGATAGGAGCAAGCCCCTGTGATTCGCGTATTGGTAGCCGAAGACCACACCATTGTTCGTGAAGGCATCAAGCAATTGATTGGCCTGGCCAAAGACCTGCTGGTGGTCGGCGAGGCCAGCAATGGCGAGCAGTTGCTGGAGACCTTGCGCCATATCGCCTGTGAGGTGGTGTTGCTGGATATCTCGATGCCGGGCGTAAATGGCCTGGAAGCGATTGCGCGCATCCGTGCATTGAGTAACCCGCCCGCGATTCTGGTGCTGTCGATGCACGATGAAGCGCAAATGGCTGCCCGCGCCCTGAAAGTCGGGGCGGCTGGGTATGCCACCAAGGACAGTGACCCGGCGCTGTTGCTGACGGCGATTCGCAAGGTGGCGGCGGGCGGGCGTTACATCGACCCGGACCTGGCGGACCGCATGGTCTTTGAGGTCGGCCTCACCGATACGCGGCCGTTGCACTCGTTACTGTCGGAGCGCGAGTTTTCAGTGTTCGAGCGCCTGGCCCAGGGCGCCAACGTCAATGACATCGCCCAGCAACTGGCGCTGAGCAGCAAGACCATCAGCACCCACAAGGCGCGGTTGATGCAAAAGCTCCATATCACCTCCCTGGCCGAACTGGTGAAGTACGCCATGGAACACAAACTCTTGTAACCCCCTCGATCGTTCCCACGCTCCGCGTGGTAACGCCTCTTGTGACGCTCTGCGTCACGCTTTAGGACGCAGAGCGTCCTGGGCTGCGAGGGAACGATCAAGCCGGGCTCCTCCAGGTGCGCGTATCTGTTTACGACATAGGCTTTGCCGGCAGACGCTGACGATTGCCGCCGCACTGTTCTCTGCCCGCCATCCGTGTAGGGCAATCCCTACCCCCAACCTTCCATCCTGCTGATGTGATTCTCTCCTCGCCCCCGATTTCCGGGGGCTCGCGCCTGGACTACGCTTTGTGCCACAGCAGTCCAAAACAAAAGGTGCGGGTATGAGCGAGGTGGATTCAAATGATGTGCTGGTCAGCTTTCGTGGCGTGCAGAAGAGCTACGACGGCGAGAACCTGATCGTCAAAGACCTCAACCTGGAGATTCGCAAGGGCGAGTTCCTCACCCTGCTCGGGCCATCGGGTTCGGGCAAGACCACCAGCCTGATGATGCTCGCCGGTTTCGAGACGCCGACCGCCGGGGAAATCCTGCTCGCCGGGCGCGCTATCAACAACGTGCCGCCGCACAAGCGCGACATCGGCATGGTGTTCCAGAACTACGCGCTGTTCCCGCACATGACGGTGGCAGAGAACCTGGCCTTCCCGTTGTCGGTGCGCGGCTTGAGCAAGACCGATATCAGCGAGCGGGTCAAACGCGTGCTGAGCATGGTCCAGCTGGATGCCTTCGCCCAGCGTTACCCGGCGCAACTTTCCGGCGGTCAGCAACAGCGAGTGGCCTTGGCCCGCGCGCTGGTGTTCGAACCGCAGCTGGTGTTGATGGACGAACCCCTCGGCGCCCTCGATAAACAACTGCGCGAACACATGCAGATGGAGATCAAGCACCTGCACCAGCGCCTCGGCGTGACCGTGGTGTACGTGACCCACGACCAGGGCGAAGCCTTGACCATGTCCGACCGCGTGGCGGTGTTCCACCAGGGCGAGATCCAGCAGATCGCCGCGCCGCGCACGCTGTACGAAGAGCCAAAAAACACGTTCGTCGCCAACTTCATCGGCGAGAACAACCGACTCAATGGCCGCTTGCACAGCCACACCGGCGAACGCTGTGTGGTGGAGTTGGCGCGCGGTGAAAAGGTCGAGGCGCTGGCAGTGAATGTCGGCCAGCTCGGCGGCCCGGTGACCCTGTCAGTACGCCCGGAGCGCGTCAGCCTCAATGGCTCCAGTGAATCCTGCGTCAACCGCTTCTCTGGGCGGGTGGCGGAATTTATCTACCTGGGCGACCACGTGCGTGTGCGCCTGGAAGTCTGCGGCAAGGCCGATTTTTTTGTGAAACAACCGATCGCTGAGCTGGACCCAGCGCTTGCGGTCGGCGACGTGGTACCGATTGGCTGGCAAGTCGAGCACGTTCGCGCACTCGACCCACTTCTAGAGGCGAATTAATCGCCCCATGGCTTCACCAACCCTGCACGTGGAGAGAACAACAATGTTGAGATCCCTTAAATATTCCGCCTTGGCCATCGGCTTGATGGGCGCGACACAGGCCATGGCAGGCCCGGACCTGACGGTCGTATCCTTCGGTGGCGCGAACAAGGCGGCTCAGGTCAAAGCCTTTTACACTCCGTGGGAAAGCGCGGGCAATGGCAAGATCGTCGCCGGTGAGTACAACGGTGAAATGGCCAAGGTCAAAGCCATGGTCGATACCAAGAGCGTGTCATGGGACTTGGTGGAAGTGGAGTCGCCGGAACTGTCCCGTGGCTGTGACGAAGACATGTTCGAACCGCTCGACCCGAAACTGTTCGGCAATAGCGCCGATTACGTGAAAGGCGCGATTCAGCCCTGCGGCGTGGGCTTCTTTGTGTGGTCCACCGTGCTGGCGTACAACGCCGACAAGCTTGCCACTGCACCGACCAGTTGGGCGGATTTTTGGGATACCAAGAAATTCCCAGGCAAGCGCGGCCTGCGCAAAGGCGCCAAGTACACCCTGGAATTCGCCTTGATGGCGGACGGCGTGGCCCCCAAAGACGTGTACAAAGTGCTGGCTGGCAAAGACGGCCAGGATCGCGCGTTCAAGAAACTCGACGAACTCAAACCGTCGATCCAGTGGTGGGAAGCCGGCGCACAACCGCCGCAGTACCTGGCCTCGGGTGATGTGGTCATGAGCTCGGCCTACAACGGCCGCATCGCTGCCGTGCAAAAAGAAAGCAACCTGAAAGTGGTGTGGAACGGCGGCATCTACGACTTTGACGCCTGGGCCATCCCTAAAGGCCTGGCCAAGGACCGTGCCGAAGCGGCGAAGAAATTCATCGCCTTCTCGGTGCAGCCGCAACAGCAGAAGACCTACTCGGAAAACATCGCCTACGGCCCGGCCAATACCCAGGCTGTGCCGTTGCTGGCCAAGGATGTGTTGAAAGACATGCCGACCACCCCGGAAAACATCGCCAACCAGGTGCAGATCGATGTGAGCTTCTGGGCGGATAACGGCGAGCAGCTCGAGCAGCGCTTCAATTCCTGGGCGGCCAAGTAACACCGCATATTCCTCTGTGAAAGCAGGCTGGTGTGGGAGCTGGCTTGCCTGCGATGGGATCGACTCGGTCTTTGAGTGACACCGAGGCGATGCCATCGCAGGCAAGCCAGCTCCCACAAAAAAGCACCGCTTACAGGGAACTCTTAGAAGATTTCCGGAGTTTGCCATGGTTATCGCCATTCCCAGCCCCACCCTCAAGCAGCGCCTGGCGCGTGCCGAGCGGCTCAACCGCTGGAAGGCCCAGGCCTTGATTGCGCCGCTGGTGCTGTTTTTGCTGCTGGTGTTCCTGGTGCCGATTGTTGCGCTGCTTTACAAAAGCGTCGGCAACCCGGAAGTGGTGGGCGGTTTGCCGCGTACCGTGGTGGCGGTCAAGACCTGGGACGGTCGCGGCCTGCCGGGTGAGCCGGTGTATCAGGCGCTCAGCGAAGACCTGGGTGAAGCGCGTAAAAACCAGACGCTGGGCGACTTGTCCAAACGCTTGAACATGGAACTGGCCGGCTACCGCAGCCTGTTGACCAAAACCGCGCGGGCGCTGCCGTTTACCGAAGCGCCCGCCTCTTATAAGGAAGCGTTGGAAAACCTCGACGAACGCTGGGGCGACCCGGCGTACTGGCAGGCGATCCGGCGTAATACCAGCAGCCTCACGCCGTACTACCTGCTGGCGGCTGTCGATCACCGTATCAATGACCTTGGCGAAGTGGCCCCGGCCACGCCTGACCAGGCCATCTACCTGGACATCTTCGCCCGCACGTTCTGGATGGGCTTGGTAATAACCTTCATCTGCCTGCTGCTGGCCTACCCGTTGGCCTATTTGCTGGCCAACCTGCCGGCACGCAAAAGTAACCTGCTGATGATTCTGGTATTGCTGCCGTTCTGGACCTCAATCCTGGTAAGGGTGGCGGCGTGGATTGTATTGCTGCAGTCCGGTGGGCTGATCAACAGCGCATTGATGGGCATGGGGCTGATCGATAAACCCATGGAGCTGGTGTTTAACCGCACCGGGGTTTACATCTCGATGGTGCACATCCTGTTGCCCTTCATGATTTTGCCGATTTACAGCGTGATGAAAGGCATCTCGCCCACGTATATGCGTGCAGCGATTTCCCTGGGTTGCCACCCGTTTGCCAGTTTCTGGCGTGTGTACTTCCCGCAGACTTATGCCGGTGTCGGCGCCGGTTGCCTGCTGGTGTTTATCCTGGCGATTGGTTACTACATCACCCCGGCGCTGCTCGGCAGCCCGAACGACCAGATGGTCAGCTACTTCGTCGCGTTCTACACCAACACCAGCATCAATTGGGGTATGGCCACGGCGCTGGGCGGCTTGCTGCTGCTGGCGACCGTCGTGCTGTACCTGATCTACAACCGTCTGGTCGGCGCCAGTCGCCTGCGCCTGAGCTGAGGAGAGTTGGCGATGCTGAGCCCTTATATGTCACCCGTGGAGCGGGTGTGGTTCTACAGCTTGCGGATCCTGTGTGGCTTGATCCTGCTGTTCCTGATCTTGCCGGTGCTGGTGATTATCCCGCTGTCGTTCAACAGCGGCAGTTTCCTGGTGTACCCGCTGCAAGGCTTCTCGCTGCACTGGTATCAGGATTTCTTCGCCTCGGCCGAGTGGATGCGTGCATTGAAGAACAGCATCATTGTGGCCCCGGCGGCCACGGTGCTGGCGATGGTGTTCGGTACGCTGGCGGCGATTGGCCTGACGCGCGGCAACTTTCCCGGCAAGGCGTTGGTCATGGCCTTGGTGATTTCGCCGATGGTGGTGCCTGTGGTGATCATTGGCGTGGCCAGCTATCTGTTCTTTGCGCCACTGGGGCTGGGCAACAGCTTCCTCTCGCTGATTGTGGTACATGCCGTGCTGGGTGTGCCGTTTGTGATCATCACCGTGTCGGCGACGTTGCAGGGCTTCAACCACAACCTGGTGCGGGCAGCGGCCAGCCTGGGCGCCTCGCCGCTGACCGCGTTTCGCCGTGTGACCTTGCCGTTGATCGCGCCGGGGGTGATTTCCGGGGCATTGTTTGCCTTCTCGACGTCCTTTGATGAAGTGGTAGTGACGCTGTTTCTCGCCGGCCCCGAGCAAGCGACTTTGCCGCGCCAGATGTTCAGCGGCATCCGCGAAAATTTAAGCCCGACGATTGCCGCAGCGGCAACCTTGCTGATTGCGTTCTCGGTGCTGCTGTTGCTGACCCTTGAATGGCTGCGAGGCCGCAGCGAGAAACTGCGCACCGCGCAAGTCTAAAGGTCGAAACCGGATCAAATGTGGGAGCTGGCTTGCCTGCGATAGCGTCAACTCGGTATGTCAGGAAAACCGAGGCGGTCGCATCGCAGGCAAGCCAGCTCCCACACCGACCGAGCCATTCAGTGCGTGAATGCTGGGCAACCTGAAATACCCGGCTATTCTTGTGCCAGCCCATCATTAATAAGAGGCCGCGCACATGAGCACTTCCTCATTCAAGATCGCCCACAAACTGCTGACCGGCGCTGGCGCCATCGAACAACTGGCCGCCGAGCTCACGCGTCTTGATGTGGATAACCCGTTGATCGTTACCGATGCCGCGCTGGTCAAATCCGGCACCGTGGCGCTGGCGCTCGAGCACCTGGGCGAGCGCACTTATGAGATTTTCGACCGTGTGCTGCCCGACCCGGAAATCGCCATCGTCGAGGACTGCATGCGCGTGTACCGCGAGGGCGGGCATGACGGCCTGATCGGCGTGGGCGGTGGCAGTGCCATCGACATCGCCAAGAGTGTCGCGGCCTATGCCGGTTACCACGGCGCGCTGGCGGACTTGTTCGGCGTCGACCAGGTGCCGCGCAAAGGCCCGCCGCTGATCGCCATCCCGACCACGGCCGGCACCGGTTCGGAGGTGACCAATGTGGCGATTCTCTCCGACAAGGCCGCGCAGCTGAAAAAAGGCATTGTCAGCGATTACTTATTGCCGGATGTTGCGCTGATCAGCCCGCAAATGACCCTCACGTGTCCGCGCAGTGTCACCGCCGCCAGTGGCGTGGATGCGCTGGTGCATGCCATCGAGTCCTACCTGTCGCTGAATGCCTCGCCGATCACTGACGCGCTGGCCATCGGCGCGATCAAACTGATTGCCAATGCGCTGCCCAAGGCCTACGCCAATCCGGCCAACCTGCAGGCCCGCGATGATATGGCCACCGCCAGCCTGATGGCCGGCATGGCGTTCGGCAATGCTGGCGTCGGTGCAGTGCATGCCTTGGCGTACCCGCTGGGCGGGCGATTCAATATTGCTCACGGCGTGAGCAATGCGTTGTTGCTGCCCTACGTGATGCACTGGAACAAACTGGCCTGCGTGGAGCGCATGCAGGACATTGCCCAAGCCATGGGCGTGAATACCGCCGGGCTCAGCGTCAACGACGCCGCCGATCAGGCGGTCGAGGCGATGACGCGGCTATGTGCCGCCGTGGAAATCCCGGCAGGGCTGCGCAGCTTTGGTGTGCCGGAAGACGCGATCCCCGCCATGGCGACGGAAGCCGCGGGCATTGAACGCCTGATGCGCAACAACCCGCGCAAGCTCAGCGCAGCGGATATCGAGAAAATCTACCGGGCGGCTTACTGACCATTGAGTTAGGTCACGGTGTGCTGGGTAAAGCATGAGGTATACAATGCGCGCCATCGTGATTTAGCTCAAAAAGGTGCGTCATGCAGCCCTTCGTTATCGCTCCATCGATTCTCTCCGCCGACTTCGCCCGCCTGGGTGAGGAAGTGGACAAGGTATTGGCCGCCGGTGCCGACTTCGTGCACTTCGATGTCATGGACAACCACTATGTGCCCAACCTGACCATCGGCCCGATGGTTTGCGCGGCACTGCGCAAGTACGGCATTACTGCGCCGATCGATGCGCACCTGATGGTCAGCCCGGTGGATCGCATCGTCGGTGACTTCATCGAGGCCGGCGCCACCTACATTACCTTCCATCCGGAAGCCACGCTGCACGTCGACCGCACCCTGCAACTGATCCGCGAAGGCGGTTGCAAGGCCGGCCTGGTGTTCAACCCGGCCACGCCGTTGAGCGTGCTGGAGTACGTGATGGACAAGGTCGACATGGTCTTGCTGATGAGCGTCAACCCGGGCTTCGGCGGGCAGAAGTTCATCCCCGGCACGCTGAACAAGCTGCGCGAAGCGCGCGCGCTGATCGATGCGTCGGGCCGTGATATCCGCCTGGAAATCGACGGTGGGGTCAACGTCAACAATATTCGCGAAATCGCCGCCGCTGGCGCTGACACCTTTGTGGCTGGCTCGGCGATCTTCAACGCCCCCAACTACCAGGAAGTCATCGACAAGATGCGGGCCGAACTGGCGCTGGCGCGTCCATGAGCGGTTTTGAGCAGTTGTTCCCCGGCAAACTGCCACGGCTGGTGATGTTCGATCTGGACGGTACGTTGATCGATTCGGTGCCAGACCTGGCGGCGGCGGTGGACGAGATGCTGCTCAAGCTGGGGCGTAAGCCGGCGGGCATCGAGGCGGTGCGTGAGTGGGTCGGCAACGGCGCGCAGATGCTGGTGCGTCGGGCCTTGGCCAACCATATTGATGCCGAAGGTGTGGATGAGGTTGAGGCCGAGCACGCCCTGGAACTCTTCAATGTTGCCTATGAAAGCAGCCATGAGCTCACCGTGGTTTACCCCGGCGTGCGCGACACGCTCAAGTGGCTGCACAAGCAAGGCGTGGAGATGGCGCTGATCACCAACAAGCCGGAGCGCTTTGTCGCGCCGCTGTTGGACCAGATGAAAATCGGCCGGTATTTCCGCTGGATCATCGGTGGCGACACCTTGCCGCAGAAAAAGCCTGACCCGGCGGCGCTGTTCTTCGTAATGAAAATGGCCAATATCCCGGCCTCGCAATCGTTGTTTGTCGGCGATTCGCGCAGTGATGTGCTGGCCGCCAAAGCCGCTGGCGTGCAGTGTGTGGCGCTGAGCTACGGCTACAACCATGGCCGGCCGATCGCCGAAGAATCGCCGGCGCTGGTCATTGATGATCTGCGACTGCTAATCCCCGGTTGCTTGGGAGCGGGCGCTGAGATAACGTTGCCCGACATCGAATCAACCCCTTCTGGAAATTCCATCGTGGTGGTCACTCGCAAACTCTGGATGAAAGTCATCAAGGCCCTGGCCCGCTGGCGTTGGCGCGCCTGACTGATCCTGGCCGCGTTGCGGCACGTTTGCACACCTGACCGATTGACCCTCAAGCCACGAGGCACCTCATGATCCGCGAAGAATTCCTGCGTTTGGCCGCTGCCGGCTATAACCGTATCCCCATGGCCTGCGAAACCCTGGCTGACTTCGATACGCCGCTGTCGATCTACCTCAAACTGGCCGACAAGCCCAATTCCTACCTGCTCGAATCGGTGCAGGGCGGCGAGAAGTGGGGCCGTTACTCGATCATCGGCCTGCCGTGCCGCACCGTGCTGCGTGTGCATGACCACCATGTGAGCATCACCCATGATGGCGTCGAGATCGAAAGCCATGACGTGGAAGACCCGCTGGCGTTCGTCGAAACCTTCAAGGCGCGCTACAACGTGCCGACCATTCCCGGCCTGCCGCGTTTCAACGGTGGCCTGGTGGGGTATTTCGGCTACGACTGCGTGCGCTACGTAGAAAAACGCCTGGGCAAATGCCCGAACCCGGACCCGCTGGGCGTGCCGGACATTCTGCTGATGGTCTCCGACGCGGTGGTGGTGTTCGACAACCTCGCCGGCAAGATGCACGCGATTGTCCTCGCCGACCCGTCCCAGGCCGATGCCTTCGAGCAAGGCCAGGCCAGCCTTGAGGCGCTGCTGGAAAAACTGCGTCAGCCGATCACTCCACGCCGTGGCCTGGACCTCAGCCGTCCGCCGGCCGCCGACCCGATCTTTCGTTCAAGCTTTACCCAGGATGACTACGAGCGCGCGGTCGACACCATCAAGGAATACATCCTTGCCGGTGACTGCATGCAGGTGGTGCCGTCGCAACGCATGTCCATCGACTTCAAGGCGGCGCCAATTGATCTGTACCGCGCGCTGCGGTGCTTCAACCCGACGCCGTATATGTACTTCTTCAACTTCGGCGACTTCCACGTGGTGGGCAGTTCGCCGGAAGTGCTGGTGCGGGTCGAAGACAACCTGATCACCGTGCGCCCGATAGCCGGCACACGCCCGCGTGGCGCGACCGAAGAAGCCGACCTGGCGCTGGAAGAAGACCTGCTGAGTGACGACAAGGAAATTGCCGAACACTTGATGCTGATCGACCTGGGCCGCAACGACACCGGGCGGGTTTCGGAAATCGGTTCGGTGAAGCTCACCGAGAAGATGGTCATCGAGCGGTATTCCAACGTGATGCACATTGTGTCCAACGTCACCGGCGAGCTGAAAGCCGGGTTGACCGCGATGGACGCACTGCGGGCGATTCTGCCGGCGGGCACTTTGTCGGGCGCGCCGAAGATTCGCGCGATGGAGATCATCGACGAACTGGAGCCGGTCAAGCGTGGTGTGTATGGCGGCGCCGTGGGATATTTCGCCTGGAACGGCAATATGGACACTGCGATTGCGATCCGCACCGCCGTGATCAAGGACGGCGAGCTGCATGTGCAGGCGGGTGGCGGGATTGTGGCTGACTCGGTGCCGGCCCTGGAATGGGAAGAAACCCTGAACAAACGCCGCGCGATGTTCCGGGCTGTGGCGTTGGCCGAGCAAACGCCGCAAAGCTAAAGTCAGACATTGGACAACCTGTGGGAGCAGGCAAGCCAGCTCCCACAGTTGTTTTGTGGGGCGTTTAAGATCCGCTTAGAAATCCAGACTCACCCCCACACTGACGCCTTGCTGGGTAAAGCTGTCATCCTTCCTCACGTTATACGCCGCCCGTAGCGCCAGCTCCTGAGTCAGCTTGTGGCTGACGCCCAGACTCAATCGGTCCGAATTGCTGCGCGGCGTGTAGCCGTCCAGCTTGAAGTCGATCCCGGGCACGCTGTTGAGCGACATCTTTACCTTCTGGGTGTCGTTTTCGAACTCATGCTCGTGGGCCACTTCGCCAAACACTTGGGTTTGCGGCGTAATCCGGTAGCTGCCCTGCAGGCCGACGCCCAGGCGTTTGGAGTCGCGTTGCTGGTCATCGAAGGTCAGCGCGGTGGAGCGGTTGTCCTTTTCCGAATAACCATCGACTTCGACCCGCGAATAGTCCGCGCTGATGAACGGTGACAAATGCCAATCGCTGCCGGCGCCGGCAATGTCATAGCCCAAGCGGCCGCTCAAGGCCCAGAGCCAGCCGTCGGTGTCGCCTTTTTCGGCGCCTTCGCTGACGCCCAGGGCGAACTTGCGCTTGAGGCTGTCGAAGTCCAGCTTGCCGCCGGTCAGCGCCGCATCGGCCCACCAGTGGTTTTGCTGATATTGCGCGAAGGCGGTGCCCATGTAGCTGTTGAGCTTGTAGTCCGAATCGCGGGCGCCGGCTTCGAGTGTCTGGCGATACAAGCCGGCGGCCACGCCGACGCGCCAGTATTCGTCGAGGCGATAGCTGCCGCCGACGTTCACGTTGTAGCCACTGCCGTCGCCGCTGGCCGAACTGCGTTGATCATCAAAGTCCAAATGCTGGCCACCACCGGCGACAATCGCGCGCCATTGGCCGACGGCCTGCCAGTTGCCACTGTCGGCTTGCCACTGGTTGCGCAGCTCATCCTGATGGGCGCGCAAGGTGCCTTGGGCCATCTCTGGCAGCAAGGTCACTTCCCACGGCGCGGCGAGCAGCGAGTAGGCGTAGTCGGCGATCAACTGTTGCCCGGCGATGGTGGGGTGTACCGAGTCGTTGTAGATCAGCTTGGTCGGGTCCGGGGTGGCGCCGCCAATGCCATACACCGGGTTGGCGGTGCAGCCGTTGCCGCTGAAGCAGGTGCCGGTGAGGTTTTGCCCGGTGGCCAGGCCAAAGCGCGCAGGGTTGGCGAAGGTTTCATTGAGCAGTAACGGGATGTTCAGCGGGATGACCTGGGCGTCGATCTGCGACAGGCGCTGCACCAGCGCCTGGTTGAAAATGCTGCTCAGGGCCGAGCTGGCGCCTTGCGCGGGCGTACCGTTGATGGCGGGTGTCAAGCCCAGGTCGGGCAGCATCCACACCATGATGTAGCGCGCGCCGGCCTGTTGCAGGGCTTGGGCGCTGTCGGCCAGGCGCCCGCCGGCGGCCACGGCCTGGCCTGGGCTGAGGACGCGTCCTTGCAGAAAGTCATTACCGCCACCGGATAGGAAATACAACGCGTTCGGGTCAGCCCGCCCGCCGTTGGCCGGCAGATAACCCTGACGGCTGCGCAGTACGGTGCCACCACCGGCGTTGCCGGGCGGGATCGCCGCATTGGAGACCGAGGTGATGGAATCGAGGATATTGTCGGTACGGTAGCCGCCGACCGCCCAGTTATTACCATCCGGCAAACCTTGGGCGGCACGTACCGGCGAGGTGGAGGCATTCAGGTCGTTGGGTGCCACGCCCAGCTTGCCCCCCAAAAGCGTAGATGACACCAGGCCATAATCGCCCTGGAATGTCGGCCCGGTGCGGTTGGTAAAGCGCAAGGTGGCGCCGGCCGAGCCATCGGGGAACTGGCCGGCGTCGGCCAGGCTGTCGCCGAACACGACCATGGTTGAGTAAGGTGAAGGTGCTGCAAACGCCTGCGCGCAGGCCAGTGACAGGAGGCAGCCGGCAAGGGGCGCAAAAAACGGTGGTCTGAGCATGCGAAATTCCATTTAGTTGTTTTTGTGTCGGAAGCGAAACACTAGCAATGTAGTGAGGGTTTTATTCGAAGAAAACAGTTTTTTCTTACAAATACTCGGTGGTGACCCCCGGAATCGCTGCTCCATATTGCACCGCTGGCGAGGCTACGTTACTGTGCCTGAACGTATGAATGAGACCCTCCCCGTGTTGATCATCAGCAAACTCTTGATGCGAGTAGTCAAGGCACACGCCCGTTGGCGTTGGCGCGCCTGACATTTTTCTCTGCCGGCTCGGCCGGACCTGTACCGATTTGCCTTCTTCACCCTCTGTTTGACGCCCCTTGCCGGCTCACCCCGGCAACCGGAACGTGCGTCTGGCAGCGGGACACTCTCTTGGAAGGCGGTCATTCGAAATCAGTGAATTCAAGAGGTTTGAACCCACATGTTGCTGATGATTGATAACTACGATTCCTTTACCTACAACGTTGTGCAGTACCTGGGCGAGCTGGGTGCCGAGGTCAAGGTGGTGCGCAACGACGAACTGACGGTCGCCGAAATCGCCGCCCTGAACCCGGAGCGCATCGTGGTTTCGCCTGGCCCGTGCACGCCGACCGAAGCGGGCATCTCCCTCGAAGCCATCCAGTATTTCGCCGGTAAATTGCCGATCCTGGGCGTGTGCCTGGGTCACCAGTCCATCGGCCAGGCGTTTGGTGGTGACGTGGTGCGTGCGCGCCAAGTGATGCATGGCAAAACCAGCCCGGTGTTCCATAAAGACCTCGGCGTATTCCACGGCCTCAACCTGCCGGTGACAGTCACTCGCTACCACTCGCTGGTGGTCAAGCGTGAAACCCTGCCCGAGTGCCTGGAGCTGACCGCCTGGACTCAGTTGGAAGACGGCTCGGTCGACGAGATCATGGGCCTGCGTCACAAGACACTGAATATCGAAGGGGTGCAATTTCACCCCGAATCAATCCTGACCGAGCAGGGCTACGAGCTGTTCGCCAACTTTCTCAAGCAGAGCGGCGGCACGCGCTAAGGACTTTCCATGGATATCAAGACTGCCCTGAGCCGTATCGTCGGCCATCTGGACCTGAGCACCGCTGAAATGAGCGATGTGATGCGCGAGATCATGACTGGCCAATGCACTGACGCGCAGATCGGCGCGTTCATGATGGCGATGCGCATGAAGAGCGAGAGCATCGACGAAATCGTCGGCGCCGTGTCAGTGATGCGTGAGCTGGCCGACAAGGTTGAGCTCAAGACCCTCGACGGCGTGGTCGATGTGGTCGGCACCGGCGGCGACGGTGCGAATATTTTCAACGTGTCGACGGCTTCCTCCTTTGTGGTGGCGGCAGCCGGTTGCACCGTGGCCAAACACGGTAACCGTGCGGTGTCGGGCAAAAGCGGCAGCGCCGACTTGCTGGAGGCGGCTGGTATTTATCTGAACCTGACGCCGGTGCAAGTGGCGCGCTGCATCGACAGCGTGGGCATTGGCTTCATGTTTGCCCAGTCCCACCACGGCGCCATGAAACACGCCGCCGGCCCGCGCAAGGACCTTGGCCTGCGCACCCTGTTCAACATGCTCGGCCCGCTTACGAATCCGGCTGGCGTGAAACATCAGGTGGTCGGTGTGTTCAGCCAGGCGCTGTGCCGGCCGTTGGCCGAAGTGTTGCAGCGTCTGGGCAGCAAGCACGTGCTGGTGGTGCATTCCAAGGATGGCCTGGACGAATTCAGCCTGGCGGCACCGACCTTCGTGGCGGAGCTGAAGAATGACCAGGTCAGCGAATATTGGGTCGAGCCCGAAGACCTCGGCATGAGAAGCCAAAGCTTGCATGGCCTGTCGGTGGAAAGCCCGGCGGCCTCGCTGGAGTTGATCCGTGATGCCTTGGGGCGCCGTAAGACAGAAAACGGCCAGAAAGCCGCAGAAATGATTGTTCTGAATGCTGGCGCGGCACTTTACGCGGCGGACCACGCCTATAGTCTTAAGGAAGGTGTCGCCTTGGCCCACGATGCGTTGCACACCGGTCTGGCTCGCGAAAAGCTCGAAGAACTGGGAGCCTTTACCGCTGTGTTCAAAATGGAGAATGAAGGATGAGTGTCCCGACCGTTCTGGAAAAAATCCTCGCGCGCAAGGCTGAAGAGGTGGCCGAGCGCCGTGCCCGTGTGAGCCTGGCTGAGCTGGAGGGCTTGGCAAAAAGCGCCGACGCGCCGCGTGGTTTTGCCGCTGCGTTGATCAAGCAGGCGAAGGAAAAACAGCCTGCCGTGATTGCCGAGATCAAAAAAGCTTCGCCCAGCAAAGGCGTGATTCGCGAAGTTTTCATTCCTGAAGACATTGCCAAGAGCTATGAGAAGGGCGGCGCAACCTGCCTGTCCGTATTGACCGATATCGATTTCTTCCAGGGTTCCGACCTGTTCCTGCAACAGGCCCGCGCCGCGTGCAAGTTGCCGGTGATCCGCAAGGACTTCATGGTTGACCCGTACCAGATCGTCGAGGCCCGTGCCTTGGGCGCCGATTGCGTGCTGCTGATCGTCTCCGCGCTGGACGACGTGAAGATGGCCGAGCTGGCGGCCGTGGCCAAAAGCGTAGGCCTGGACGTACTGGTAGAAGTGCACGATGGCGATGAGCTGGAGCGCGCGCTGAAAACCCTCGACACGCCGTTGGTGGGGGTTAATAACCGTAACCTGCACACCTTTGAAGTCAGCCTGGAAAATACCCTCGACCTGTTGCCGCGTATTCCGCGTGATCGGTTGGTGATTACCGAGAGCGGCATCGTCAACCGCGCCGACGTAGAGCTGATGGAAATCAGCGGTGTGTTTTCGTTCCTGGTGGGTGAGACATTTATGCGCGCCGAGAACCCAGGTGCGGAATTGCAGCGTCTGTTCTTCCCGGAGCGTGGCGTGGCGGTGAGCGGTTCGACCCTCGACTGATTTGAAATACGGTCAAAAATGTGGGAGCTGGCTTGTGTGGGAGCTGGCTTGCCTGCGATACAGACACCTCGGTGTACCTGATGTACCGAGGTGTCTGTATCGCAGGCAAGCCAGCTCCCACATTTGATTTGTGTCTATTTAGAGAAGTAGGTGTCCGATGATCGAGCCGGTGTCGATGACAGTTGAAGCAGGGCTTGCCGCCGAGCAAGACTTGCTCGCGGCCGTTTGCGCCGGTGAACAGGAATTCGGGCTACTGTTCTGGCAGCCAAATGACCAGGCTTTGGTGATGCCGCGCCGTTTGAGCCGCTTGCCGGCTTTTGACGCGGCCAGCACAGTCTCGGCAGAAGCCGGTTGGCCTGTGCTACTGCGCGAGACCGGCGGAGAGCCGGTGCCGCAGTCGGCCGCCACGGTCAATATCGCGCTGGTTTACGCGCCGCCACGCAGCGAAGGTGATCAAGGCCGCATCGAAACCGGTTATCAGCGTTTGTGCCAGCCGATCTGTGATTTGCTGATTGAGTTGGGCGGTGACGCTTCTGTTGGCGAAATCGACGGCGCCTTCTGCGACGGTCGCTATAACGTCAACCTCAACGGCCGCAAGATGGTCGGCACTGCCCAGCGCTGGCGACAAAGTGGCGGCCGCCCGGTAGGTTTGGTGCACGGTGCATTGTTGCTGGATAACGACCGCGATGAGCTGATTGCGGCGGTCAATCGTTTCAATGAGGCCTGCGGCCTCGACCAGCGGGTGCGTGCCGACAGCCATATCGCGTTGCACGAAGCCTTTCCCGCACCGGATGCCATCACCCGACTGGACGCGTTGTACCGTCAGATGCTGGCCGGATTCCTGCCGGCTTAACGCGTACCGAACACCACCATCGTCTTGCCTTTGACGTGTACCAGGTTGCGCTCTTCCAAGTCCTTGAGCACACGACCGACCATTTCCCGTGAACACCCGACAATGCGTCCGATCTCCTGGCGCGTGACTTTGATCTGCATGCCGTCAGGGTGGGTCATGGCGTCGGGCTGTTTGCACAGTTCCAGCAGGCAACGGGCTACGCGGCCGGTGACATCAAAGAACGCCAGGTCACCCACTTTGCGCGTGGTGTCGCGCAAGCGCTGGGCAATCTGACCGCTTAAGGCGTAGAGAATGTCGGGATCATGTTGGGTCAGTTCGCGAAACTTGGCATAGCTGATCTCGGCGACTTCACACTCAACCTTGGCCCGCACCCAGGCACTGCGCTCCTGCTCTTTGCCCGCTTGTTCAAACAGCCCCAGCTCATCGAAGAAATCCCCGGTATTGAGGTACGCGATGATCATCTCGCGGCCGTCTTCATCTTCAATCAGGATGGTGACCGAGCCCTTGATAATGAAGAACAGCGTCTCGGAGCGTTCGCCTGCGCAAATGATGTTGTGCTTGGCCGGGTAACGCCGGCGCTGGCAATGCATCAACAATTTGTCGAGGTTCTTGATCTTGGGTGTGGGAGCAAGAGCAACCATGGTTGTATCCCGAAAAGACTGCACGGTGTGGTTGGAATTATTTTTATCCAGCGGTAATGGCATTGATACACGCTGTACAAAGGATGGCAATGCGCCATTGAATTGGCGCCAGCTTAACAGACACATTCTGCCTCGATTAAGGAATTTAGCGGGCAAACGTTGTCATTGATCGTTTTCATACCGGGCGCTGCGGGTTCAAGACCCTGTGCTAAGCTGGCGACCCTTTTTTAGCAGTGGAGTCTGGGCGATGAAGGCACGCATCCAATGGGCGGGCGAGGCCATGTTCCTCGGTGAGTCGGGCAGTGGCCATGTGGTAGTTATGGACGGCCCGCCGGACGCCGGTGGCCGTAACCTGGGTGTACGCCCGATGGAAATGCTCCTGCTCGGTGTTGGCGGTTGCAGCAATTTCGACGTGGTCAGCATCTTGAAGAAGTCCCGCCAGGCCGTCGAAAGCTGCGAAGCCTTCCTGGAAGCGGAGCGGGCCACTGAAGACCCCAAGGTGTTTACCAAGATCCACATGCATTTTGTGGTCAAGGGCCGGGCGTTGAAGGAAGCTCAGGTCAAGCGTGCCATCGAGCTGTCGGCCGAGAAGTATTGCTCTGCATCGATCATGCTTGGCGCGGCCGGTGTGGCCATCACCCATGATTACGAGATTATCGAGCTGGGTTGATTGCCAGTCGACAATAGAAAAGGGCGCCTGTTGAGGGCGCCCTTTTTTGTGCGGCATTGTTTAAATTCGATAGGTGCTTTTGGTCATGACCTTGGCCAGTACGCTCATGCCAAACCTCACGGGCGCCGGGAAGCGGAAGCCGCCTGCATCCAGTGCGCTTTCTGCGTGGTGTTCTTCATCAATGCGCATCTGTTCAAGAATCGCCCGCGACTTTTCGTCTTCGGCCGGCAGTTGTTCCAGGTGTTCATCGAGGTGTTTGCACACCTGATGCTCGGTCGCAGCCACAAAACCAAGGCTGACCTTGTCGCTGATCAGGCCGGCAGCGGCGCCGATACCGAACGACAAACCATAAAACAGTGGGTTGAGCACGCTGGGATGGCTACCGAGCTGGCGAATGCGCTGCTCGCACCAGGCCAGGTGGTCGATTTCTTCTTCGGCCGCATGTTCCATCGCTGCGCGTACTTGCGGCAGCTTGGCGGTCAGCGCCTGGCCTTGATACAGCGCCTGGGCACAGACTTCACCGGTGTGGTTGATGCGCATCAGGCCGGCGACGTGGCGGGTGTCGGTCTCGCTCATCTGCGCGTCGGGCTGCACGATGGCGGGCGAAGGCCGGTACGGTTGGCCGCTGAAGGGCAGCAGTGTGCGCATGGCCATGTCGGCTTGCAGCAACAGACGGTCAATCGGCGAGTAGTGACGTTGGGTAGTCATGCTGACCTCCGGGAAGAATCTCGGCGGCCAGTTTACCGCAAGAGAAGGCGATGCGTTTGCGCTGTGTCAATTTGCCCCTGTGGCGAGGGAGCTTGCTCCCGCCCGACGGCGTAGCCGTCGCAAACTCCCCGCAACAATCAGCCCGGCGGCCAGTTCATCTGGCGCTGACCCAGCACGTGCATATGGATGTGATAAACAGTCTGCCCGCCATCCTCGTTGCAGTTCATCACCACGCGAAAGCCCTTCTCGCAGCCTTGCTCTACGGCCAGCCGTTGAGCGGTGAACAGAATATGGCCAGCGAGGGCTTTGTCTTCTTCGGTGAGGTCGTTGAGGGTACGGATCGGCTTTTTCGGAATGACCAGAAAATGCACGGGTGCCATTGGGGCAATATCGTGGAAGGCGAGGACTTGGTCATCTTCATAGATGATCTTCGCAGGTATTTCTCTGTTGATGATCTTGGTGAACAGAGTATCCACAGCTGTTTCTCCATTATGAAAGTGCAGAACGAGTGTACCGAGGCCGTCAGCGCGGGCAATAGGCCTTGTTGATGGCGCCGGCAATCTTGCGGGTCAGCCAGCGTGGGCTCAAGCGCGGGCTGAAGGCCAGCCAGCGGTTGCGTCGCCCGGGAATAATGATGGCTTTGTTCTTTTCCAGCGCGCGCACGGTGTAGAGCGCCACTTCTTCCGGGCTCATCAGTTGACCGCTGCGGTCGAGCTTGGCGGTGTCCATGTGTGCGGTACCGAAGAATGGCGTGCGCGTGGGGCCGGGGCACAGCACCGAGACCTTGATACCGCAGGTCTTCAACTCTTCGCGCAAGCCTTCGGAGAAGTGCAGCACATACGCCTTGCTGGCGTAATAGCTGCTCATCCAGGGGCCGGGCTGGAAGGCTGCGACCGAGGCCACGTTGAGAATCTGCCCGCCGCCATGCAGCGCCATGGCGTTGCCAAGGGCGTGGCACATGCGGGTGAGGGCCAGGATGTTGACTTCGATCAGGTCCTGCTCGGTCATCCAGTCCTGGGCAAGGAACGGCCCGCTGGTGCCCATGCCGGCGCAGTTGACCAGCAGGTCGATCTGCCGCTCGCCTTCTTCAAGTTCCAGCAGGAACCCGGACAAACGCAGGGGTTCGCCCAGGTCGCAGGCACGAAACAGCACCTCGACGCCGAAGCGCTGAGTCAATTCAATTGCAATGCTTTCCAACTGATCACGCTGGCGGGCCACCAGAATCAAGCTGCGGCCGCGACGGGCCAGTGCTTCGGCCAAAGCCAGGCCGATGCCACTGGAGGCGCCGGTGATCAGAGCGTAACGGGTCATGCCTTTCTCCATCGCAACGCCGCCGAGCCTGTGACAGAGGCATCACAGGCGGCGGGGCGTTTCTTCACTGTTCTGGAGAGTCTACAGGTTCGGCTGCGTCCTCAGCACTTTGCACGCTTTCTTCTTCATCTACGGTGACGCTTTGATCGGTGGCGTCATCGGCGGTGATGGAGCTGCTTTCGTAGCTGCTGTCCATATTGGCTTCGAGTTGGTTCAGGTAGCCGTTCATGCCCAGCGTCACCACAATGGCGAGCATCACCGGAATAAACGCCAGCCACAGGGTCGCCAACACTTTGACTGCCGTGGAGTTGCGCGGCGGCGGTGGGCCATATTGGTTGGCGCCTGCATTGCCCGGCAATACCAGCAGCAAGATTGGGAAGATGCTGTTGACCACTGGCACAAGGTTGAGGAAGTACAGCCAGCCGGACCAGCCCAGGTCGTGCAGGCGTTGCACACCGATTTGCACGCTCACCCACACCAGTGCAACAAACAAGGCCAAGCCCAGCAGCACCCCGAGGATGGTGCCGGCAGTCGGCGAGGCGGTTGCGACGGCGAAGCTCGCGGTACTGATGATGCCACCGGCCACCAACAGCGCCAGGGTCAATACCAGTGTCCAGGCCAGATAACGCAAGCGGCCGATGCGACCGTGGATGGTGAACACTTTAAGGGTTGAGTATTCCTCGGTGTACTCACCCACGGCAGCACGCGGTGGTGCATAGGGCGAAGCCGCAGGGCGCGAGAAGTCTGCAGTGCTGGCGTCGGTTTCGTGGGTTTCGGCCAGGTTGAAGGTTACCGGCTGCTCGGCTTCGATACGGGCATCGACGCCGGCGTTTTTCAGCGCTGTAAGGTAGGTTTCGGCATCAGCACGGGAAAGGTCGCGCTTGAGTGCGACCGGGCGGCCGGTGAAAAGCTTCTCGATGGCTGCCACATCACTTTTGAACAGCTCGGCGAGGTTCAGCTTGGCGGTGGTGCTTTCGACACCCGGGAGCAGGGCTCCGTCAAACACAATCTTGAAACGGCTGTCGCTCATGCGGGCATCCTTGTCACTTGTTCAGGGAGGGGGTTTGCAGGCCTGCACACATGGGCAGGCCTGCTATTGAGTTTAACGGGGCCAGCGCAACTGCGCTGCCTTCTCGCGTGCCTTGCGGTATTCGGCATCCAGGCGGGCAATCAGTTCATCGACGCTGGGCAAATCATCAATCTGGCCTACACCTTGGCCGGCTGACCATACGGTTTTCCAGGCCTTGGCCTCATCGCTTAACGGCTTGAGCTTGGAGCCGAAGTTGACTTCGCCTTTGCCCTGCAGGGCGGCGAGGTCGAAACCGGCGTTTTCCAAACTCTGGCGCATGAAGCTTGCGGGTACGCCGGACACCGCAGGAGTGTGCACGATGTCGGCGGCGCGCGATGTGAGCAGCATCTCTTTATAAGCGTCCGGGGCGTGGCTTTCGGTGGTGCCGATAAAGCGCGTGCCGAAATACGCCAGGTCTGCGCCCAGCAGTTGGGCTGCGAGTATCTCATGACCATGGTTGAGGCAGCCGGCCAACAGCAGGGTTTTATCAAAGAACTGGCGAATCTCGGCGATCAGCGCGAACGGGCTCCAGGTACCGGCATGGCCACCGGCGCCCGCTGCCACGGCGATCAGGCCGTCAACACCGGCTTCTGCGGCTTTCTCGGCATGCCGGCGGGTGGTGACGTCGTGAAACACCAGGCCACCGTAGCTGTGGACCGCATCCACCAGCTCCTTGACCGCGCCCAGGCTGGTGATGACGATCGGCACCTTGTGCTCGACGCAGATCGCCAGGTCGGCCTCAAGCCTTGGGTTGCTGTTATGCACGATCAGGTTGACGGCATAGGGCGCGGGGTTGTCCAGCTGTGCCAGGCCCGCTTCGATTTCCTCCAGCCAGGCCTTGAAACCGCTGCTTTCGCGCTGGTTAAGTGCCGGGAAACTCCCAACCACGCCATTGCGACAGCACGCCAGCACGAGTTGCGGGTTGGAAATCAGAAACATCGGCGCAGCCACCACGGGTAGGCGCAGACGTTGTTCGAGCGAAGCGGGCAGTGACATTGGAGGTTCCCCGAGTAATTGAAATTAGAACGGTTTGACCACGACCAAAATTACGATAGCCAGCAATATCAGAACCGGCACTTCATTGAACCAGCGATAAAAGACATGGCTGCGGGTATTTTCGCCACGGGCGAAACGTTTTACTTGGGCGCCGCACATATGGTGGTAGCCGATAAGCAGCACCACCAGGGTAAGTTTGGCGTGGATCCAGGCACCGGATTGAAAAATGGCCGGGTTCAGGTAGATCAGCCAGCCGCCGAATATCAGGGTAGCGATCATTGCCGGCCCCATGATGCCGCGGTACAGCTTGCGCTCCATGACGCTGAAGCGTTCTTTGCTGACGGTATCCTCACTTTGCGCGTGGTAGACGAACAGGCGTGGCAGGTAAAACAGCCCGGCAAACCAGCAGACGATACTGACGATATGGAAGGCTTTGATCCATAGATAGAGCATTTCTAGTTATTCCCAGGTTCACGGTAACTGAAGATAGTAGTGGCTCATGCGCCTGTACGTCACGTTGACGGTTGTCGCAGGACGATACGGCCCCTATTATCGACGGCTTTCCAGTGGGTTCGTTGAGGGCAGGTTTATGGTCAAGGTCGGTATCGTCGGCGGCACGGGTTACACCGGTGTCGAATTGCTGCGTCTGTTGGCTCAGCATCCGCAAGCTGAGGTGGTGGTCATCACTTCCCGATCCGAGGCCGGGTTGGCCGTGGCCGATATGTACCCGAACCTGCGAGGCCACTATGACGGCCTGGCGTTCAGCGTGCCGGACATCAAGACCCTGGGCGCGTGCGATGTGGTGTTCTTCGCCACGCCTCACGGGGTTGCGCATGCACTGGCCGGCGAATTGCTGGCGGCGGGTACCAAGGTCATCGACCTGTCAGCCGACTTCCGCTTGCAGGACGCCGATGAGTGGGCCAAGTGGTACGGCCAGCCACACGGCGCGCCTGAGTTGCTGGAAGAGGCGGTGTACGGTCTGCCGGAAGTCAATCGTGAGCAAATCAAGCAAGCACGCCTGATTGCTGTGCCAGGTTGCTATCCGACCGCAACGCAGCTGGGGTTCCTGCCGTTGCTGGAAGCGGGTCTGGCCGACACTTCGCGCTTGATCGCCGACTGCAAGTCGGGTGTGAGTGGCGCCGGCCGTGGTGCAGCTGTAGGTTCGCTGTACTCCGAGACGTCGGAAAGCATGAAGGCCTACGCGGTTAAAGGGCATCGTCACTTGCCGGAAATTCGCCAGGGGCTGCGCCGCGCGGCCGGTAAAGACGTGGGCCTGACCTTCGTGCCGCACCTGACGCCGATGATTCGTGGCATTCACTCCACGCTCTACGCCACTGTTGTCGACCGTTCGGTAGACCTGCAGGCGCTGTTCGAAAAGCGTTATGCCAATGAACCGTTCGTCGATGTGATGCCGGCCGGCAGCCACCCGGAAACCCGTAGCGTGCGCGGTGCGAACGTATGTCGCATTGCCGTGCACCGTCCACAGGATGGCGATTTGGTGGTGGTGTTGTCGGTAATCGATAACCTGGTCAAGGGCGCGTCGGGCCAGGCGGTGCAGAACCTGAACATCCTTTTCGGCCTGGACGAGAAGCTGGGCCTGTCCCACGCGGGCATGCTGCCTTAAGGCGGTTTAGCGGTTAAGCAAAAGGCCCGTTGATCGGGCCTTTTGTGTTTTTAATGGCGGCAGCGCAGATTGATATACCGTAACAATAGTTGACCGCTTTTCTAGGAGAAGCGGATAATGCCCGCCATTACGCATATGGCGGCGCTACGCCGGGAGATTATCAGCATGAGCGTTGAATCCTTCACCCCCACGGCTTTGCAATTCACCCACGGTGCTGCGCACAAGGTGAAGAACCTGGTCGATGAAGAGGGTAATGATCGCTTGAAGCTGCGCGTATTCGTTACGGGCGGCGGTTGTTCAGGGTTTCAGTACGGTTTTACCTTCGATGAAGATGTGGCCGACGATGACACCATCGTCGAGCGCGAGGGCGTCAGCCTGGTCGTGGACCCGATGAGCTTCCAATACCTGGCGGGTGCCGAGGTGGATTATCAGGAAGGTCTGGAAGGGTCGCGTTTCGTGATCAAGAACCCTAATGCCACCACGACCTGTGGTTGCGGGTCTTCTTTCTCGATCTGATCAGCAGCCTGATCTTCAGCAAATAAAAAAACGCCGCTTGGCTTTGATAGGCCAAGCGGCGTTTTGCTGCCTGCAGGATTACGCTGGGTAGATCGCGCCTAATACCCGAAGCCCACGCGCGCCAGTGACACTTGGGCGGTTGGCGGCGATGCCCTCAAGGCAGCAATGGGCCAGCCAGGCGAAGGCCATGGCTTCAACCCAATCGGGGTCCACGCCGTAAGTGGCGGTGCTGCTGACCTGAGTGGACGGCAACAACGCTGCCAAGCGCTTCATCAGCGTGGCGTTATGCGCGCCGCCGCCACAGACCAGCAGGGTTTCGGTGTCGGTTTGTGCGGATTGCAGGGACTCGACGATGGTCAGCGCGGTCAGTTCAAGCAGGGTCGCTTGCACATTCTCTGCCTGAAACGCTGGCAATCTGGCCAGGTGGTGTTGCAGCCATCCCAGGTTGAATACTTCGCGGCCAGTGCTTTTCGGGCCTTTGGTCAGGAAGAACGGGTCGCTGAGCAGAGCGTTGAGTAGTGCAGGCTCGACCTGGCCACCGGCCGCCCATTGGCCATCGCGATCAAAGTGCTCGCCACGCTGATTGTGGATCCACGCATCCAGCAGCACGTTGCCCGGGCCGCAATCGAAGCCAGCTACGGGCTTGTCGGTCTCGATCAGGCTGAGATTGCTGAAGCCGCCGACATTCAGCACGGCGCGGTTGCCGGCACGTTCGCCGAACAAGGCTTCATGAAAGGCGGGCACCAAGGGTGCGCCTTGACCGCCGGCGGCCACATCGCGGCTGCGGAAATCACTGACGACGGTAATGCTCGTCAGCTCTGTGAGCAGGGCAGGGTTGCCGATTTGAACGGTAAAGCCTCGAGCGGGTTCATGGCGGATCGTCTGGCCGTGGCTGCCGATCGCGCGTATGTCCTGAGGCTTGAGGGCGTGTTGCTCCAGTAAGGCATGGATGCCTTTGGCCGCCAGTGTCACCCAGTGTTGCTGGGCGAGCGCCGAACGGGCGATCTCATCCGGGCCGCTGGCGCACAGGCTTAACAGCTCAGTGCGCAGATCGTCCGGCATGGGGATGTAGTGCGTGCCGATCAAGTTGATCGCCGGGTTCTGTTCGATCAGGGCGATATCCAGGCCATCAAGACTGGTCCCGGACATCACACCTATATAGAGCGGCATACCTTAGCGCTTCGCCGAGGCCAGCAGGGTGGAGCGCTCCTGGTCCATGCGTGCCATCAATGGCTGGCTTTGTTGCAGGAAGCGCGCGCGCTCGGCTTTGGCTATCGGGTCGGCCATTGGCAGCTTTTGGCCCAGTGGGTCGACGTGGACGCCGTTCACCTGGAACTCATAGTGCAAATGCGGGCCGGTGGACAGGCCGGTGGTGCCGATATAGCCGATAACCTGGCCCTGCTTCACGTTGCTGCCGGTCGAAACGCCTTTGGCGAACCCCTGCATGTGGCCATAGAGGGTACGGTAGGTATTGCCGTGCTGGATGATCACGGTATTGCCGTAGCCACCGCGGCGGCCGGCGAGCAACACTTTGCCATCACCGGCGGCCTTGATGGGCGTACCGCGAGGGGCGGCATAGTCGACGCCTTTGTGGGCGCGGATCTTGTTGAGGATCGGGTGCTTGCGGCCCATGGAGAAGCGCGAACTGATGCGGGCAAAGTCCACCGGCGTGCGGATGAAGGCTTTGCGCATGCTGTTGCCATCGGCGGTGTAGTAGCTGGTGTTGCCTTGTTTGTTGGTGTAGCGCACTGCGGTGTAGGTCTTGCCACGGTTGGTAAACCGCGCAGATAGAATCGCACCGGTCCCGACGACTTTGCCGTTGGCGACTTTCTGCTCGTAAATCACGTCAAATTCGTCACCCTGACGGATGTCCTGAGCGAAGTCGATGTCGTAGCCAAACACGCTGGCCATGTCCATGGTCATGCTGTGGGACAAGCCGGCACGCGCAGCCGACTGTGACAGCGAACTGTTGATGACGCCATGCACGTAGGCGGAGCGCGTCACCGGCTTGGTGGTGATGCGGTTGAACGCGAAGCCTTTGGTGCCTTTAGTCAGGGCAATGCTTTCTAGGTCGCTGAGAGTGCTATGCAGGCTTTTCAGCTGACCGTCGGCAGCCAATTCGAATTCAAGCTTCTGGCCATGTTTGAGCTGGGTGAATTGTTTGGCTTGTTTATCGCTGGCCAACACCTCATTAACCGTAGCAGCGGGCAGACCAACCTTTTCAAACAGCGTTGAAAGGGTGTCGCCTTTGGCGACGGTCACTTCGCGGTGCAGCGGATTTTTTGGAGTGACTGGCGCAGGCGGCTCTTGAGTCGCCTGCCGGGTGTCTTCCGGGGTGGTTTCTATCTGTGCAAATGGAGATTCTGTCGGTGCGTTTGTGGCTTGTTGTGCGTCGGAAGCGTCTTGATCTTGTGTCAGTTGTTCAACTGGACTTTCCAGGTCAAGGCTCAGGGATGTTCGTTTGGCTTCTAC
>NZ_OZ255725.1:3900000-6552859 GCF_965277385.1 Pseudomonas edaphica
GACACACGGCGGGTGCTAACGTCCGTCGTGAAAAGGGAAACAACCCAGACCGTCAGCTAAGGTCCCAAAGTTATGGTTAAGTGGGAAACGATGTGGGAAGGCTTAGACAGCTAGGAGGTTGGCTTAGAAGCAGCCACCCTTTAAAGAAAGCGTAATAGCTCACTAGTCGAGTCGGCCTGCGCGGAAGATGTAACGGGGCTCAAACCATACACCGAAGCTACGGGTATCACGTAAGTGATGCGGTAGAGGAGCGTTCTGTAAGCCTGTGAAGGTGAGTTGAGAAGCTTGCTGGAGGTATCAGAAGTGCGAATGCTGACATGAGTAACGACAATGGGTGTGAAAAACACCCACGCCGAAAGACCAAGGTTTCCTGCGCAACGTTAATCGACGCAGGGTTAGTCGGTCCCTAAGGCGAGGCTGAAAAGCGTAGTCGATGGAAAACAGGTTAATATTCCTGTACTTTTGGTTATTGCGATGGAGGGACGGAGAAGGCTAGGCCAGCTTGGCGTTGGTTGTCCAAGTTTAAGGTGGTAGGCTGAGATCTTAGGTAAATCCGGGATCTTAAGGCCGAGAGCTGATGACGAGCTAACTTTTAGTTAGCGAAGTGGTTGATGCCATGCTTCCAAGAAAAGCTTCTAAGCTTCAGGTAACCAGGAACCGTACCCCAAACCGACACAGGTGGTTGGGTAGAGAATACCAAGGCGCTTGAGAGAACTCGGGTGAAGGAACTAGGCAAAATGGCACCGTAACTTCGGGAGAAGGTGCGCCGGTGAGAGTGAAGGACTTGCTCCGTAAGCTCATGCCGGTCGAAGATACCAGGCCGCTGCGACTGTTTATTAAAAACACAGCACTCTGCAAACACGAAAGTGGACGTATAGGGTGTGACGCCTGCCCGGTGCCGGAAGGTTAATTGATGGGGTTAGCTAACGCGAAGCTCTTGATCGAAGCCCCGGTAAACGGCGGCCGTAACTATAACGGTCCTAAGGTAGCGAAATTCCTTGTCGGGTAAGTTCCGACCTGCACGAATGGCGTAACGATGGCGGCGCTGTCTCCACCCGAGACTCAGTGAAATTGAAATCGCTGTGAAGATGCAGTGTATCCGCGGCTAGACGGAAAGACCCCGTGAACCTTTACTATAGCTTTGCACTGGACTTTGAATTTGCTTGTGTAGGATAGGTGGGAGGCTTTGAAGCGTGGACGCCAGTCTGCGTGGAGCCAACCTTGAAATACCACCCTGGCAACTTTGAGGTTCTAACTCAGGTCCGTTATCCGGATCGAGGACAGTGTATGGTGGGTAGTTTGACTGGGGCGGTCTCCTCCTAAAGAGTAACGGAGGAGTACGAAGGTGCGCTCAGACCGGTCGGAAATCGGTCGTAGAGTATAAAGGCAAAAGCGCGCTTGACTGCGAGACAGACACGTCGAGCAGGTACGAAAGTAGGTCTTAGTGATCCGGTGGTTCTGTATGGAAGGGCCATCGCTCAACGGATAAAAGGTACTCCGGGGATAACAGGCTGATACCGCCCAAGAGTTCATATCGACGGCGGTGTTTGGCACCTCGATGTCGGCTCATCACATCCTGGGGCTGAAGCCGGTCCCAAGGGTATGGCTGTTCGCCATTTAAAGTGGTACGCGAGCTGGGTTTAGAACGTCGTGAGACAGTTCGGTCCCTATCTGCCGTGGACGTTTGAGATTTGAGAGGGGCTGCTCCTAGTACGAGAGGACCGGAGTGGACGAACCTCTGGTGTTCCGGTTGTCACGCCAGTGGCATTGCCGGGTAGCTATGTTCGGAATAGATAACCGCTGAAAGCATCTAAGCGGGAAACTAGCCTCAAGATGAGATCTCACTGGAACCTTGAGTTCCCTGAAGGGCCGTCGAAGACTACGACGTTGATAGGTTGGGTGTGTAAGCGCTGTGAGGCGTTGAGCTAACCAATACTAATTGCCCGTGAGGCTTGACCATATAACACCCAAGCAATTTGACTACTCGAAAGAGCATCAGATTGCGGTGTGTGAAGACGAGATGAACCGAAAGTTCGACGCTCACAAAACACCGAAAGCTGTCACATACCCAATTTGCTGAAGCGAAGCCATCTGGCTACGACTCAGTACCCGAATTTCTTGACGACCATAGAGCATTGGAACCACCTGATCCCATCCCGAACTCAGTAGTGAAACGATGCATCGCCGATGGTAGTGTGGGGTTTCCCCATGTGAGAGTAGGTCATCGTCAAGATTAAATTCCGAAACCCCTGATTGCTAACGCAATCAGGGGTTTTGTTTTGGGCGCTCGTTTAGGCGTAAATCTCGCTCACGAGTGGCGTTAATCACAACGCGTCCAGGCTGAGATGCCACGTAAGCCTGCTTTGCAGCCGCCTCCAGTGCTAAATCCTGTCCTTTCTATGCAATGACCTTGCGCATGGCTATCATGCGTGCCTCATTGTGAGGCGATGCTTGCATGCTGACGTTGTTAACACTTCTCAAAGATGGTCGATTCCACTCCGGAGAGGCGCTCGGTGCTGCCCTGGGTGTCAGCCGCAGTGCTGTTTGGAAGCAGCTCCAGCATCTGGAGTCTGAATTGAACCTGCCCATTCATAAAATTCGCGGCAGGGGGTACCAGCTAGCATCTCCATTGGTGTTCTTGAGTGCGGAAGAAATTCAAGAGCGCGCTCCTGCTTTGGCGTGGCCTGTTTACATCTCTGACTCCATAGACTCCACCAATGCCGAGGCTTTGCGCCTCGTCGGCACAGGTTGCGCGGCGCCATTTCTGGTGCTTGCGGAGCAGCAAACGGCGGGAAGAGGGAGGCGGGGCCGCAAGTGGGTCAGTCCGTTTGCTCAAAACCTGTATTACAGCCTCGTATTGCGCATTGACGGCGGGCTGAGGCAGTTGGAAGGGCTTAGCCTTGTCGTCGGATTGGCAGTCATGCAGGCCCTGCGTGAGTTGGGTGTCCAGGGCGCCGCCTTGAAATGGCCGAATGACGTCCTGGTTGGGCAGAAAAAAATTGCCGGTATCTTGCTGGAATTGGTTGGAGATCCCGCTGATGTTTGCCATGTTGTGCTCGGTATAGGGATCAACGTAAATATGCAGAAGGCGGCAGAGGTCGATCAGCAGTGGACGTCGGCGCAGTTGGAGACGGGCTCCCCTGTCGACCGAAATCACTTGGTCGCACGCCTTGGACAGCAGTTGCAAAGTCACCTGGAGCGACATAAGGCTTTCGGTTTTGCTGCGCTTCAGGAAGAGTGGGAGCGAAATCATTTGTGGCAGGGTAAGGCCGTATCTCTTATCGCGGGTGTTAACCAGATTGATGGTGTGGTGCTGGGTGTTGATCACCAGGGCGCGCTGCGGCTGAGTGTCGAGGGTGTCGAGAAAATATACAGCGGCGGTGAGTTAAGCCTGAGGTTGCGTGATGATTCTTGAGCTCGACTGTGGGAATAGCTTTATCAAGTGGCGTGTGCTCGATTCGCCTATGGCCAGGGCGTCCGCTGAGGGTGTTGTCGGCTCGGACCTTGAGTTGATCGAGGGCCTGAAGGCAATCCCGGGGTTGTCATTGACGCGCTGCCGCCTGGTAAGTGTTCGGGCCTCCGAAGAGACCGGGCAGTTGGTTGAGGCATTGCAGGGGGCATTTGGGGTTGTTGTGTCTTGTGCTGTCTCAGCGAGGGAGGCGGCGGGTGTACGTAACGGCTACGAAGAGTTTGAGCGTCTTGGGCTGGATCGTTGGTTGGCAATGCTCGGTGGTTTCAAGCTGGCATCAGGTGCCTGCCTGGTACTCGATTTCGGTACCGCAGCCACTGCAGACTTTATTGCTGCCGATGGTGAGCACCTTGGCGGCTTCATTTGCCCGGGAATGCCCCTCATGCGCAGCCAGTTGCGAACGCACACGCGCAAAATCCGCTACGACGATATTGCGGCAGAGCAGGCCCTGGCACGCCTCTCGCCGGGGCGGACGACTGTGGAAGCCGTTGAGCGGGGTTGTACGCTGATGCTCAGAGGGTTTGTTTTGACACAGCTTGAGTTGGCTCGGAGCTATTGGGGGAATGACTTCACGGTTTTTCTGACTGGCGGGGATGCTGACCTGGTCTCCGATGCCGTGCCTCACGCTCGTTTTGTTCCTGATCTGGTTTTTGTTGGTCTGGCGATGGCGTGCCCTTTGTCCTGAGGTATTTATGCGTTGGCTGTTTTTGCTTTTGCTCGTTCTCAATGCCTTCTATTACATCTGGCATCAACAGGAAGCCCCATTGCGTGCTAAAGATGTAACGCCACTGAGTCTCTATAAGGGCTCTCAGCAGGATATTCGCCTATTGAGTGAATCCTCTGACCCCATGGTTCGGCGCGACCGGGCAAAAGCGCCTGACGCACAAAGTACGTGTCTATACATCGGTGGTTTCGCTGATCAGCGCCAGGCCCAGTCGGTAGAGCAGCGCCTCATAAGCCTGGATATAAAGGTCAAAGTGCTTCTCCTCAATACGCCTGATGCCTCCGGCTATTGGCTTCGTGTCGCCCCTGAAAGCAGGAGGTTGGCTGAGGATCTGCCGTTTGAAAACCTTGCTAAGGAATTCAATGAGTTAAAACATAAAATAATGTTGTGCGAAGGCGTTGCAACTGTCGAATAGTTTGCATAGAATGGCGCCCGCTTCGCAGTGAAGACCTTTACGGTCTACAGCGTGAAGCGAAGGTCAACGCAGCTAACCTCATATTTTTAATGAGAAAATGCTTGACAGAAGGCCGGCGTGATGTAGAATGCCGGCTCGCTTAGGAGGGGTTCCCGAGCGGCCAAAGGGATCAGACTGTAAATCTGACGTCTACGACTTCGAAGGTTCGAATCCTTCCCCCTCCACCATTTTTAGCGTGAGCTGCAAGCTCCGCGGGTATAGTTTAGTGGTAGAACCTCAGCCTTCCAAGCTGATGATGCGGGTTCGATTCCCGCTACCCGCTCCAAGTTTGCAGGTTGTGCAATGTGTTTTGCTCTTGTAGCTCAGTTGGTAGAGCACACCCTTGGTAAGGGTGAGGTCAGCGGTTCAAATCCGCTCAAGAGCTCCATATAACAAGGCAGATATGAAAATATCTGCCTTTGTTTTAACAGCTGCCTCGGCTTGTTGGTGTTGCATTTGGCTTTGTTGTCAGGTGATTTCAGGTCTAGTGGGGTTGGTTGTTGTAAAGTCTTTTTCAGGCCTGCATAATGGTCGGCCTGATTTTGTTTTAGGTCAGTAGCTCAATTGGCAGAGCGACGGTCTCCAAAACCGTAGGTTGGGGGTTCGATTCCCTCCTGACCTGCCAGATTCACGTGGTGTGTCTGGCTTTCTTTTCACAGGATCTTCATAGATGACTCCTAAGGCTGAAGCTCAAAGCTCTCGTTTCGATCTCGTCAAGTGGCTCGCTGTGGTCGCGTTGGTGGTCGTAGGCGTTGTTGGCAATCAGTACTACTCTGCTTCGCCGATCCTGTACCGCGTACTCGCTTTGCTCGCTCTTGCTGCTGTAGCTGCCTTTGTAGGGCTGCAGACTGCCAAAGGCAAGTCTTTCGCGGTCCTGGTAAAGGAAGCTCGCACCGAAATTCGTAAAGTCGTTTGGCCGACTCGCCAAGAAACCACGCAGACCACGTTGATTGTTGTGGCTGTTGTTCTGGTTATGGCGTTGCTGTTGTGGGGGCTTGATTCCCTGCTCGGCTGGCTTGTTTCCTTGATTGTTGGCTAAGGGTGTCCCGTGGCTAAGCGTTGGTACGTTGTGCATGCTTACTCGGGTTACGAGAAGCATGTTATGCGCTCTTTGCTAGAGCGCGTAAAGCTTGCAGGCATGGAGGATGGCTTCGGCGAAATTCTGGTTCCCACTGAAGAAGTGGTTGAAATGCGGAATGGTCAGAAGCGCAAAAGCGAACGCAAGTTCTTCCCTGGCTACGTGCTGGTTCAGATGGACATGAATGAAGGTACTTGGCACTTGGTCAAGGACACTCCTCGTGTCATGGGTTTCATCGGCGGTACTGCTGATAAGCCTGCTCCGATCACCGACAAAGAGGCGGAAGCAATTCTGCGTCGCGTTGCTGACGGTAGCGACAAGCCCAAGCCGAAGACGTTGTTCGAGCCGGGTGAGGTTGTTCGTGTCACAGATGGTCCGTTTGCTGATTTCAACGGCACCGTCGAAGAAGTTAACTACGAAAAGAGCCGGATCCAAGTGGCAGTGCTCATTTTCGGTCGCTCTACTCCGGTAGAGTTGGAGTTCAGCCAGGTCGAGAAGGTCTAGCTGAGCAAGCATCCCAACCCCGCAGCCTTAGGCTGTGGGGTTTTGTCGTCACTGGGATAAACGCGCAAGTAACCGGGGAGCCTTTCGAGGCGTTTGAACCCGTAATTGGAGTGCCTCATGGCCAAGAAGATTACCGCTTACATCAAGCTGCAAGTGAAGGCCGCTCAGGCCAACCCAAGTCCACCTGTCGGCCCGGCTCTGGGTCAGCACGGCGTGAACATCATGGAATTCTGCAAGGCCTTCAACGCCCGTACTCAGGGTCTTGAGCCAGGTCTGCCGACTCCAGTGATCATCACTGTATACAGCGACCGTAGCTTCACTTTCGAAACCAAGTCGACCCCGGCTTCGGTTTTGCTGAAGAAAGCTGCTGGTCTGACTAGCGGTTCCGCTCGTCCTAACACCGTTAAGGTTGGCACCGTAACTCGTGCTCAGCTGGAAGAAATCGCGAAAACCAAAAACGCGGATCTGACTGCAGCTGATATGGATGCAGCCGTGCGTACCATCGCCGGTTCTGCTCGTAGCATGGGCCTTAACGTGGAGGGTGTGTAATGGCTAAGCTGACCAAGCGCCAAAAGGCTATCGCCGGCAAAATCGAAGCAGGCAAGGCCTACAACTTTGTAGACGCCGCTGCCCTGCTGACCGAGCTGTCGACTGTCAAGTTCAGCGAGTCCGTTGACGTTGCTGTAAACCTGGGTGTTGACCCACGTAAATCCGACCAGGTCGTTCGTAGCGCTACTGTGCTGCCACACGGTACTGGCAAGACTGTACGTGTTGCTGTCTTCACCCAAGGCCCGGCAGCTGAAGCTGCTCTGGCCGCCGGCGCTGATCGCGTTGGCATGGACGACCTGGCTGCCGAAATGAAAGGCGGCGACCTGAACTACGACGTAGTTATTGCTTCCCCGGATGCAATGCGCGTTGTAGGTCAGTTGGGTCAGATCCTCGGTCCACGTGGTCTGATGCCTAACCCTAAAGTCGGCACCGTAACGCCAGACGTAGCTACCGCGGTTAAAAACGCCAAGGCTGGTCAGGTTCGTTATCGCACCGACAAAAACGGCATCATTCACACCTCCGTTGGCAAAGTCGGCTTCGATGCCGTCAAGCTGAAGGAAAACGTTGAAGCCCTGATCGCTGATCTGAAGCGTATCAAGCCAGCTTCCTCGAAAGGTATCTACGTCAAGCGCGTTACCCTGAGCACCACTATGGGCCCAGGTCTGGTCATCGACCAAGGCTCGCTGGACGTATAAGAAATACGTTGGTGCGAGAGATCGCGCCAATTGAAAAAATTGGGGTCCCTGCCTGGCGGGGGCTATCCAAGACCGTAGGCGGCGCAAGCCTTAAACCTCAAGCCTACGCAGATGGTGCTCCCGGTTCCTTACCGAATCAGACACCAAAACGACATCCGGCTTCGGCCAGATGAAACGGTAACAAGCAGGAGTTAAACCCGTGGCAATTAATCTCGAAGACAAGAAGGCCATCGTCGCTGAAGTCAACGAGGCTGCCAAAGCTGCTCTGTCCGCTGTCGTGGCTGATGCCCGTGGTGTGACAGTAGGCGCTATGACCGGACTCCGTAAAGAGGCTCGTGAAGCTGGCGTATACGTACGTGTTGTACGTAACACCCTGCTCAAGCGCGCTGTTGCTGACACTGAATACAGTGTTCTCAACGACGTGTTCACCGGCCCGACTCTGATCGCGTTCTCCAAAGATCACCCGGGTGCTGCTGCCCGTTTGTTCAAGGAATTCGCCAAGAGTCAGGATAAGTTCGAGATCAAGGCAGCTGCGTTCGAGGGCAAGTTCCTCGCAGCTAACCAAATCGACGTACTGGCAACACTGCCGACCCGTAACGAAGCTATTTCTCAGCTGATGAGCGTGATTCAAGGCGCTACCAGCAAGTTGGCTCGTACTCTGGCCGCAGTTCGCGAGCAAAAAGAAGCTGCCGCAGCCTAAGGCTGAGCACCTCCTTTCGCGTATTTTTGTTTATTTCGATGGCCGCGTAGGCCGTCCCCCAATTCAGGAAATACAGTAATGTCTATCTCCCAAGAAGATATCCTCAACGCCGTAGCTGAAATGTCGGTTCTGCAGGTTGTTGAGCTGATCAAAGCTTTCGAAGAAAAATTCGGCGTTTCCGCTGCCGCTGCTTCCGCTGGCCCAGCTGTTGCTGCTGTTGCTGCTGAAGAGCAAACCGAATTCAACGTCATGCTGCTGGAAGCTGGCGAGAAGAAAGTAAACGTGATCAAGGCAGTTCGTGAACTGACCGGTCTGGGCCTGAAAGAAGCCAAGGCTGTAGTTGACGGCGCTCCTGCCCAGGTTCTGGAAGCAGTGTCGAAAGACGCCGCTGACAAAGCTAAAGCAGTGCTGGAAGAAGCAGGCGCTAAAGTCGAGCTGAAGTAAGCATCGACCTTGCGTCTCCAGCCCAAGCGTTAAGCTGAAGGCTGATGGCTGGTGGCTCTTGCCACCGGCCTTTTTCCGTTCTTGGCTGTCGACTCGGTCGCCGCCAATTACGCGCTGTAACCACCCGATGCGGTGGTGCAAACCATGGGGTTTGCAAGATTTTCTGGCTGCTCCCGTCGGAGGGGCCAAACAAGCAGGTGACCAAGCTGGGGAACGCTGATGGCTTACTCATATACTGAGAAAAAACGTATCCGCAAGGACTTTAGCAAGTTGCCGGACGTCATGGATGTCCCGTACCTTCTGGCTATCCAGCTGGATTCGTATCGTGAATTCTTGCAGGCGGGAGCGACCAAAGATCAGTTCCGCGACGTGGGCCTGCATGCGGCCTTCAAATCCGTTTTCCCGATCATCAGCTACTCCGGCAATGCTGCGCTGGAGTACGTGGGTTATCGCCTGGGCGAACCGGCATTTGATGTCAAAGAATGCGTGTTGCGCGGTGTTACGTACGCCGTACCTTTGCGGGTAAAAGTCCGCCTGATCATTTTCGACAAAGAATCGTCGAACAAAGCGATCAAGGACATCAAAGAGCAAGAAGTCTACATGGGCGAAATCCCACTGATGACTGAAAACGGTACCTTCGTAATCAACGGTACCGAGCGTGTTATTGTTTCCCAGCTGCACCGTTCCCCGGGCGTGTTCTTCGACCACGACCGCGGCAAGACGCACAGCTCCGGTAAACTCCTGTACTCCGCGCGGATCATTCCGTACCGCGGTTCGTGGTTGGACTTCGAGTTCGACCCGAAAGACTGCGTGTTCGTGCGTATCGACCGTCGTCGCAAGCTGCCGGCCTCGGTACTGCTGCGCGCGCTCGGTTACACCACTGAGCAGGTGCTGGACGCTTTCTACACCACCAACGTATTCAGCCTGAAGGATGAAACCCTCAGCCTGGAGCTGATTGCTTCGCGCCTGCGTGGTGAAATTGCCGTTCTGGACATTCAGGACGAAAACGGCAAAGTGATCGTTGAAGCGGGTCGTCGTATTACTGCGCGCCACATCAACCAGATCGAAAAAGCCGGCATCAAGTCGCTGGAAGTGCCTCTGGACTACGTCCTGGGTCGCACCACCGCCAAGGTTATCGTTCACCCGGCTACAGGCGAAATCCTGGCTGAGTGCAACACCGAGCTGAACACCGAAATCCTGGCAAAAATCGCCAAGGCCCAGGTTGTTCGCATCGAGACCCTGTACACCAACGACATCGACTGCGGTCCGTTCATCTCCGACACACTGAAGATCGACTCCACCAGCAACCAATTGGAAGCGCTGGTCGAGATCTATCGCATGATGCGTCCTGGTGAGCCACCGACCAAAGACGCTGCCGAGACCCTGTTCAACAACCTGTTCTTCAGCCCTGAGCGTTATGACCTGTCTGCGGTCGGCCGGATGAAGTTCAACCGTCGTATCGGTCGTACCGAGATCGAAGGTTCGGGCGTGCTGTGCAAGGAAGATATCGTCGCGGTACTGAAGACTCTGGTCGACATCCGTAACGGTAAAGGCATCGTCGATGACATCGACCACCTGGGTAACCGTCGTGTTCGCTGCGTAGGCGAAATGGCCGAAAACCAGTTCCGCGTTGGCCTTGTGCGTGTTGAACGTGCGGTCAAAGAGCGTCTGTCGATGGCTGAAAGCGAAGGCCTGATGCCGCAAGACCTGATCAACGCCAAGCCAGTGGCTGCGGCAGTGAAAGAGTTCTTCGGTTCCAGCCAGCTTTCCCAGTTCATGGACCAGAACAACCCGCTCTCCGAGATCACCCACAAGCGCCGTGTTTCTGCACTGGGCCCGGGCGGTCTGACCCGTGAGCGTGCTGGCTTTGAAGTTCGTGACGTACACCCGACGCACTACGGTCGTGTTTGCCCGATCGAAACGCCGGAAGGTCCGAACATCGGCCTGATCAACTCCCTGGCAGCTTATGCGCGCACCAACCAGTACGGCTTCCTCGAGAGCCCGTACCGCGTGGTGAAAGACGCGCTGGTCACCGACGAGATCGTATTCCTGTCCGCCATCGAAGAAGCTGATCACGTGATCGCTCAGGCTTCGGCCACGATGAACGACAAGAAAGTCCTGATCGACGAGCTGGTAGCTGTTCGTCACTTGAACGAGTTCACCGTCAAGGCGCCGGAAGACGTCACCTTGATGGACGTTTCGCCGAAGCAGGTAGTTTCGGTTGCAGCGTCGCTGATCCCGTTCCTGGAACACGATGACGCCAACCGTGCGTTGATGGGTTCCAACATGCAGCGTCAAGCTGTACCAACCCTGCGCGCTGACAAGCCGCTGGTAGGTACCGGCATGGAGCGTAACGTAGCCCGTGACTCCGGCGTTTGCGTCGTAGCCCGTCGTGGCGGCGTGATCGACTCCGTTGATGCCAGCCGTATCGTGGTTCGTGTTGCCGATGATGAAGTTGAAACTGGCGAAGCCGGTGTCGACATCTACAACCTGACCAAATACACCCGCTCGAACCAGAACACCTGCATCAACCAGCGTCCGCTGGTGAGCAAGGGTGACCGCGTTCAGCGTAGCGACATCATGGCCGACGGCCCGTCCACCGACATGGGTGAACTGGCTCTGGGTCAGAACATGCGCATCGCGTTCATGGCATGGAACGGCTTCAACTTCGAAGACTCCATCTGCCTGTCCGAGCGTGTTGTTCAAGAAGACCGTTTCACCACGATCCACATTCAGGAACTGACCTGTGTGGCACGTGATACCAAGCTTGGGCCAGAGGAAATCACTGCAGACATCCCGAACGTGGGTGAAGCTGCACTGAACAAGCTGGACGAAGCCGGTATCGTTTACGTAGGTGCTGAAGTTGGCGCAGGCGACATCCTGGTAGGTAAGGTCACTCCGAAAGGCGAGACCCAACTGACTCCGGAAGAGAAGCTGCTGCGTGCCATCTTCGGTGAAAAAGCCAGCGACGTTAAAGACACCTCCCTGCGTGTACCTACCGGTACCAAGGGTACTGTTATCGACGTACAGGTCTTCACCCGTGACGGCGTTGAGCGTGATGCTCGTGCACTGTCCATCGAGAAGACTCAACTCGACGAGATCCGCAAGGACCTGAACGAAGAGTTCCGTATCGTTGAAGGCGCGACCTTCGAACGTCTGCGTTCCGCTCTGGTAGGCCACAAGGCTGAAGGCGGCGCAGGTCTGAAGAAAGGTCAGGACATCACCGACGAAGTACTCGACGGTCTTGAGCACGGCCAGTGGTTCAAACTGCGCATGGCTGAAGATGCTCTGAACGAGCAGCTCGAGAAGGCCCAGGCCTACATCGTTGATCGCCGCCGTCTGCTGGACGACAAGTTCGAAGACAAGAAGCGCAAACTGCAGCAGGGCGATGACCTGGCTCCAGGCGTGCTGAAAATCGTCAAGGTTTACCTGGCAATCCGTCGCCGCATCCAGCCGGGCGACAAGATGGCCGGTCGTCACGGTAACAAAGGTGTGGTCTCCGTGATCATGCCGGTTGAAGACATGCCGCACGATGCCAATGGCACCCCGGTCGACGTCGTCCTCAACCCGTTGGGCGTACCTTCGCGTATGAACGTTGGTCAGATCCTCGAAACCCACTTGGGCCTCGCGGCCAAAGGTCTGGGCGAGAAGATCCACCGTATGATCGAAGAGCAGCGCAAGGTTGCTGACCTGCGTAAGTTCCTGCACGAGATCTACAACGAGATCGGCGGTCGCAACGAAGAGCTGGACACCTTCTCCGACCAGGAAATCCTGGACCTGGCGAAGAACCTGCGCGGCGGCGTTCCAATGGCTACCCCGGTGTTCGACGGTGCCAAGGAAAGCGAAATCAAGGCCATGCTGAAACTGGCAGACCTGCCGGAAAGCGGCCAGATGCAGCTGTTCGACGGCCGTACCGGCAACAAGTTTGAGCGCCCGGTTACTGTTGGCTACATGTACATGCTGAAGCTGAACCACTTGGTAGACGACAAGATGCACGCTCGTTCTACCGGTTCGTACAGCCTGGTTACCCAGCAGCCGCTGGGTGGTAAGGCTCAGTTCGGTGGTCAGCGTTTCGGGGAGATGGAGGTCTGGGCACTGGAAGCATACGGTGCTGCATACACTCTGCAAGAAATGCTCACAGTGAAGTCGGACGATGTGAACGGTCGGACCAAGATGTACAAAAACATCGTGGACGGCGATCACCGTATGGAGCCGGGCATGCCCGAGTCCTTCAACGTGTTGATCAAAGAAATTCGTTCCCTCGGCATCGATATCGATCTGGAAACCGAATAACACGTGACGCGAATCGAGAGCGGGGTTGTTTAGCCCGCTCTCTGCTCCGCCAGGAGGAAAGGCCTTGAAAGACCTACTGAATTTGCTGAAAAACCAGGGTCAAGTCGAAGAGTTCGACGCCATCCGTATTGGGTTGGCATCGCCTGAGATGATCCGTTCGTGGTCGTTCGGTGAAGTTAAAAAGCCGGAAACCATCAACTACCGTACGTTCAAACCTGAGCGTGACGGCCTGTTCTGCGCCAAGATCTTTGGCCCGGTAAAGGATTACGAGTGCCTGTGCGGTAAGTACAAGCGCTTGAAGCACCGTGGTGTGATCTGCGAGAAGTGCGGCGTTGAAGTTGCACTGGCCAAGGTTCGTCGTGAGCGCATGGCGCACATCGAACTGGCTTCGCCGGTTGCCCACATCTGGTTCCTGAAATCGCTGCCGTCCCGTATCGGCTTGCTGATGGACATGACCCTGCGTGATATCGAACGCGTTCTCTACTTCGAGAGCTATGTCGTTATCGATCCAGGCATGACCACCCTTGAAAAAGGTCAGCTGCTGAACGACGAGCAGTACTTCGAAGCGCTGGAAGAATTCGGCGACGACTTTGATGCCCGTATGGGTGCCGAGGCTGTCCGCGAGCTGCTGCACGCTATCGACCTGGAGCACGAGATTGGCCGTCTGCGCGAAGAAATTCCGCAAACCAACTCCGAAACCAAGATCAAGAAGCTGTCCAAGCGTCTGAAGTTGATGGAAGCCTTCCAGGGTTCCGGCAACTTGCCAGAGTGGATGGTGCTGACCGTTCTGCCGGTTCTGCCGCCAGACCTGCGTCCGCTGGTACCGTTGGACGGTGGTCGTTTCGCGACGTCCGACCTCAACGACCTGTACCGCCGCGTGATCAACCGTAACAACCGCTTGAAGCGCCTGCTCGATCTGTCCGCTCCGGACATCATCGTGCGAAACGAAAAGCGTATGTTGCAAGAAGCTGTCGATGCCTTGCTCGACAACGGCCGTCGTGGCCGCGCTATCACCGGTTCCAACAAGCGTCCTCTGAAATCCTTGGCTGACATGATCAAGGGTAAGCAAGGTCGTTTCCGTCAGAACTTGCTCGGCAAGCGTGTTGACTACTCCGGTCGTTCGGTAATTACCGTAGGCCCGACCCTGCGTCTGCACCAGTGCGGTCTGCCCAAGAAGATGGCACTTGAGCTGTTCAAGCCATTCATCTTCGGCAAGCTGGAAATGCGCGGTCTCGCGACCACCATCAAAGCGGCCAAGAAAATGGTCGAGCGCGAACTGCCAGAGGTTTGGGACGTTCTCGCTGAAGTGATTCGCGAACACCCGGTTCTCCTCAACCGTGCACCGACCCTTCACCGTCTGGGTATCCAGGCGTTTGAACCAGTACTGATCGAAGGTAAGGCTATCCAGCTGCACCCTCTGGTCTGTGCTGCGTACAACGCCGACTTCGACGGCGACCAAATGGCCGTGCACGTACCGCTGACACTGGAAGCCCAGTTGGAAGCGCGCGCGTTGATGATGTCGACCAACAACATTCTGTCGCCAGCCAACGGTGAGCCAATCATCGTTCCGTCGCAGGACGTTGTATTGGGTCTGTACTACATGACTCGTGAAGCGATCAACGCCAAAGGTGAAGGTCGTGTGTTCGCTGACCTGCAAGAAGTTGACCGTGTGTTCCGTGCCGGCGAAGCCGCACTGCACGCCAAGGTCAAAGTGCGGATCAACGAAACCGTCAACGACCGTGATGGCGGCAGCGTGAGCGGCACCCGTATTGTCGACACCACTGTCGGCCGTGCCTTGCTGTATCAAGTTGTGCCAAAAGGCCTGTCGTACGACGTCGTCAACTTGCCGATGAAGAAAAAGGCGATCTCCAAGCTGATCAACCAGTGCTACCGCGTGGTTGGTTTGAAAGAGACCGTGATCTTCGCTGACCAGCTGATGTACACCGGCTTTGCTTATTCGACCATTTCCGGCGTTTCCATCGGTGTTAACGACTTCGTTATCCCGGATGAAAAAGCCCAGATCATCAATGCTGCAACTGATGAAGTGAAAGAAATCGAAAGCCAGTACGCCTCCGGCCTGGTAACCCAGGGCGAGAAGTACAACAAAGTGATCGACCTTTGGTCCAAGGCCAACGACGAAGTGTCGAAGGCGATGATGGCTAACCTCTCGAAAGAGAAGGTTATCGACCGTCATGGCGTAGAAGTCGATCAAGAGTCGTTCAACTCGATGTACATGATGGCCGACTCGGGCGCACGGGGTTCTGCTGCGCAGATCCGTCAGCTCGCCGGTATGCGTGGCCTGATGGCCAAGCCGGACGGCTCCATCATCGAAACGCCGATTACTGCGAACTTCCGTGAAGGTTTGAGCGTACTTCAGTACTTCATCTCCACTCACGGTGCTCGTAAGGGTCTTGCGGATACCGCGTTGAAAACGGCTAACTCCGGTTACCTGACTCGTCGTCTGGTAGACGTTGCGCAAGACTTGGTTGTGACTGAAGTTGACTGCGGCACCGAACACGGTCTGCTGATGACTCCGCACATCGAAGGCGGCGACGTTGTAGAACCGTTGGGTGAGCGCGTACTGGGTCGAGTAATTGCCCGTGACGTATTCAAGCCAGGTACCGAGGAAGTTATCGTTCCTGCTGGCACCCTGGTGGATGAAAAGTGGGTCGAGTTCATCGAACTCAACAGCATCGACGAAGTGATTGTTCGCTCGCCGATCAGCTGCGAAACCCGCTACGGCATTTGCGCCAAGTGCTACGGCCGTGACTTGGCTCGTGGTCACCAGGTGAACATCGGTGAAGCGGTTGGCGTAATTGCTGCCCAGTCCATCGGTGAGCCGGGTACCCAGCTGACCATGCGTACGTTCCACATCGGTGGTGCGGCAAGCCGGACCTCCGCAGCTGACAGCGTTCAGGTGAAGAACGGCGGTACTGTCCGTCTGCACAACCTGAAACACGTTGAGCGAGTGGATGGTTGCCTGGTTGCTGTGTCCCGTTCCGGTGAGCTGGCAATCGCTGATGACTACGGTCGTGAGCGTGAGCGTTACAAGCTGCCGTATGGTGCTGTGATTTCGGTTAAAGAAGGTGACAAGGTCGACGCTGGCGCAATCGTGGCCAAGTGGGATCCGCACACTCACCCAATCGTTACCGAAATGAAAGGTACCGTGACCTACGTGGGCATGGAAGAAGGCATCACGATCAAGCGTCAGACTGACGAATTGACCGGTATGACCAACATTGAAGTACTCGACGCGAAAGATCGTCCAGCTGCCGGTAAGGACATCCGTCCTGCCGTTAAGATGGTCGACGACAACGGCAAGGACTTGTTGCTGCCAGGCACTGACGTAATTGCTCAGTACTTCCTGCCAGCCAACGCCCTGGTCGGTGTAGCGGATGGTGCGAAGATCGCGATCGGTGATGTTATCGCGCGTATCCCGCAAGAAACTTCGAAGACTCGCGACATCACCGGTGGTCTGCCGCGTGTTGCCGACTTGTTTGAAGCTCGTCGTCCGAAAGAAGCGTCGATTCTGGCTGAAGTCAGCGGCACCATCGCGTTCGGTAAAGAGACCAAAGGCAAGCGCCGTCTGGTCATTACTCCGAACGATGGTACTGATCCGTACGAAGAGCTGATTCCGAAGTGGCGTCACCTGAACGTCTTCGAAGGCGAACAGGTAAACCGCGGCGAAGTTATCTCCGACGGCCCGAGCGATCCACACGACATCCTGCGTCTGCTGGGTGTGAGTGCGCTGGCCAAGTACATCGTTAACGAGATCCAGGACGTTTACCGTCTGCAAGGCGTGAAGATCAACGATAAGCACATCGAGACCATCCTGCGTCAGATGCTGCGTAAAGTTGAAATCGCTGAATCCGGCGATTCCAGTTTCATCAAGGGCGACCAGATGGAACTGACTCACGTACTGGTAGAAAACGAACGTCTGGGCGCGGAAGACAAATTTGTCTCCAAGTTCACTCGTGTGTTGCTGGGTATCACCAAGGCGTCGTTGTCCACTGAGTCGTTCATCTCGGCGGCCTCCTTCCAGGAGACCACTCGCGTACTGACCGAAGCAGCGGTAACCGGCAAGCGCGATTACCTGCGCGGCCTGAAAGAAAACGTAGTCGTGGGTCGTTTGATCCCGGCAGGTACCGGTTTGGCTTACCACAGCGAGCGCAAGCGCCGCCGTGATGCTGACAAGCCGCTGCGCGTAAGCGCCAGTGAAGTGGAAGCTGCACTGACCGAAGCGCTGAACTCAAGCGGTAACTGAGTTCTGCGATAAATAAGTCTGGGCCCTGGCAGCCCCCATTCGTCGGATCGAGGCATTTTTGTCCCGGTTCGATGAGAGGGGAGGTCGGGGCCTTGCCTTGACTGGGGGCAAGATCCTCTTTAGACTCTTGTACCCCTAAATTTGGCGGGAATTCGTTCCTGCCATTTTGCTTTTCTTGCAAGACAATAGCGTCGCAAGACAACAGTGGAGCTAGTAGATGGCAACTATCAACCAGCTGGTACGTCAGCCGCGTAAGCGTATCGTCGAGAAATCCGACGTACCTGCGCTGCAGAACTGCCCGCAACGTCGTGGCGTATGCACTCGTGTGTATACCACCACGCCGAAAAAACCTAACTCGGCACTGCGTAAAGTATGCCGTGTGCGTCTGACCAACGGTTTCGAGGTTTCCTCGTACATCGGCGGTGAAGGCCACAACCTGCAAGAGCACAGCGTGGTACTGATCCGCGGCGGTCGTGTAAAAGACTTGCCAGGTGTTCGTTACCACACCGTACGCGGCTCCTTGGATACTTCCGGCGTTAAAGGTCGTAACCAGGGTCGTTCGAAGTACGGTACCAAGAAGCCTAAGTAGTAGCGGCTTTTTGTAAAACTGAATCATCTTATTTTCTGAGTCGATAAGAGTAAGGTCGGAGGCGTCCCGAAAGGGCACCGATTCCGAGCGAACCTGAAGACCGTTTGAGGGCTTATCCATGCCAAGAAGACGCGTAGCAGCCAAGCGCGAAGTGCTTGACGATCCAAAATACGGAAGCCAAATTCTGGCCAAGTTCATGAACCACGTGATGGAAAGCGGCAAGAAAGCCGTTGCCGAGCGTATCGTTTATGGCGCGCTGGAAAAGGTTAAAGAACGCAAGAACAGCGACCCCCTGGAAATCTTCGAGAAAGCTCTCGACGCCATCGCTCCGCTGGTCGAAGTGAAGTCGCGCCGTGTAGGCGGTGCTACTTACCAGGTTCCGGTCGAAGTTCGTCCGTCCCGTCGTAACGCTCTGGCAATGCGCTGGTTGGTAGACTTCGCCCGTAAGCGCGGCGAGAAGTCTATGGCTCTGCGTTTGGCCGGCGAGCTGTTGGACGCCGCTGAAGGTAAAGGTGCTGCTGTTAAGAAGCGTGAAGACGTGCACCGTATGGCTGAAGCTAACAAAGCTTTCTCGCACTACCGCTTCTAATCTTAGCTTCACTAATTTTGCGAGGGCTTTATGGCTCGTACTACTCCGATTAGCCGCTACCGTAACATCGGTATCGTTGCTCACGTGGATGCTGGTAAAACCACCACCACCGAGCGCGTACTGTTTTACACCGGCAAAAGTCACAAAATGGGCGAGGTGCATGACGGCGCCGCGACCACAGACTGGATGGTTCAGGAGCAGGAGCGTGGTATTACCATTACTTCTGCTGCTATTACCGCCTTCTGGAAGGGTTCCGAGAAGCAGTACAAAGACGAGCATCGCTTCAACGTAATCGATACACCAGGCCACGTAGACTTCACCATTGAAGTTGAGCGTTCCCTGCGCGTACTCGACGGCGCTGTCGTTGTGTTCTGCGGTACCTCGGGTGTTGAGCCTCAGTCGGAAACCGTATGGCGTCAAGCCAACAAGTACGGCGTTCCACGTCTTGTTTACGTAAACAAGATGGACCGTGCTGGTGCCAACTTCCTGCGCGTGATCGGTCAGATCAAACAGCGCCTGGGTCACACTCCGGTGCCAATTCAATTGGCAATCGGTTCCGAAGACAACTTCCAGGGTCAGATCGATCTGATCAACATGGAAGCTGTTTACTGGAATGACTCCGACAAAGGTATGGTTCCTGTTCGTAAGCCTATCCCTGCAGAACTGCAGGAACTGGCTGACGAGTGGCGCAACAACATGGTTGAGGCTGCGGCCGAAGCCAGCGAAGAGCTGATGAACAAGTACCTCGAGGGTGAAGAACTCACCAACGTGGAAATCAAGGCCGCTCTGCGTCAGCGTACTATCGCTGGTGAGATCGTCTTGGCTGTTTGCGGTTCCTCGTTCAAGAACAAGGGCGTTCCCCTGGTTCTCGATGCTGTGATCGACTACCTGCCTGCTCCAACCGATATTCCTGCTATCAAGGGTACCAACCCTGATAACGAGGAAGAAGAAATGGAGCGTCATGCAGACGACAGCGAGCCGTTCTCGGCCCTGGCGTTCAAGATCGCTACCGACCCATTCGTGGGTACTTTGACCTTCGTCCGTGTTTACTCGGGCGTGTTGGCATCCGGCGACGGCGTGATCAACTCGGTTAAAGGCAAGAAAGAGCGCGTGGGTCGTATGGTGCAAATGCACGCAAACGCCCGTGAAGAGATCAAGGAAGTACGCGCTGGTGACATCGCGGCCCTGATCGGCATGAAGGACGTCACCACTGGTGAGACTTTGTGCGACGCTGCCAAGCCAATCATCCTGGTTCGCATGGACTTCCCGGAGCCGGTTATTTCGGTTGCCGTAGAGCCTAAGACCAAGGATGACCAGGAAAAAATGGGTATCGCTTTGGGCAAACTTGCTCAGGAAGATCCATCTTTCCGCGTCAAGACTGATGAAGAGACTGGTCAAACGATCATCTCCGGCATGGGCGAGCTGCACCTGGACATCCTGGTTGACCGGATGCGCCGTGAGTTCAACGTCGAAGCCAACATCGGTAAGCCTCAGGTTTCCTATCGTGAGCGCATCACGAAGAACTGTGAAATCGAAGGCAAGTTCGTTCGTCAGTCCGGCGGTCGTGGTCAGTTCGGTCACTGCTGGATCCGTTTTGCTCCTGCTGACGAAGGTCAGGAAGGTCTGCAATTCGTGAACGAAGTAGTGGGTGGTGTTGTTCCTAAGGAATACATCCCTGCTATCCAGAAGGGTATCGAAGAGCAGATGAAGAACGGTGTTGTTGCCGGCTATCCGCTGATCGGCCTGAAAGCAACCGTTTTTGACGGTTCTTACCACGACGTCGACTCCAACGAGATGGCGTTTAAGGTGGCTGCTTCCATGGCAACCAAGCAACTGGCCCAGAAGGGCGGTGGTGAGTTGCTTGAGCCAATCATGGCGGTAGAAGTTGTTACACCTGAAGACTATATGGGTGATGTCATGGGCGACCTTAACCGTCGTCGCGGCATGATCTTGGGTATGGAAGACACGGTTTCCGGCAAAGTGATTCGCGCCGAGGTTCCGTTGGGTGAGATGTTCGGTTATGCGACCGACGTTCGCTCCATGTCCCAGGGTCGCGCAAGCTACTCTATGGAATTCAAAAAATACAACACAGCTCCGGCGCACATCGCTGAAACTGTATCCAAAAAACAAGGCTGATTCAGTCCTTTAGGCAAGGAGTTAATTGTCGTGGCTAAAGAAAAATTTGATCGTTCCCTACCGCACGTCAACGTTGGCACCATCGGTCACGTTGACCACGGTAAAACCACTCTGACTGCTGCTCTGACTCGCGTTTGCTCCGAAGTATTCGGTTCCGCAATCGTTGATTTCGATAAAATCGACAGCGCGCCAGAAGAAAAAGCTCGTGGTATCACCATCAACACCGCGCACGTTGAATACAACTCGCTGATCCGTCACTACGCTCACGTTGACTGCCCAGGTCACGCTGACTATGTGAAGAACATGATCACCGGTGCTGCCCAGATGGACGGCGCGATCCTGGTTTGCTCGGCCGCTGATGGTCCGATGCCACAAACCCGTGAGCACATCCTGCTGTCCCGTCAGGTAGGCGTTCCGTACATCGTGGTTTACCTGAACAAGGCCGACCTGGTAGACGACGCTGAGCTGCTGGAACTGGTTGAGATGGAAGTGCGCGATCTGCTGAGCACTTACGACTTCCCAGGCGACGACACTCCGATCATCATCGGTTCTGCTCGTATGGCTCTGGAAGGCAAAGACGACAACGAAATGGGCACCACGTCCGTTCGTAAACTGGTTGAGACTCTGGACAGCTACATCCCAGATCCAGTTCGTGTTATCGACAAGCCGTTCCTGATGCCAATCGAAGACGTATTCTCGATCTCTGGTCGCGGTACTGTTGTAACTGGTCGTATCGAGCGCGGTATCGTCAAGGTTCAAGATCCACTGGAAATCGTTGGTCTGCGTGACACTACCGTCACCACCTGCACCGGTGTTGAAATGTTCCGTAAACTGCTCGACGAAGGTCGTGCTGGCGAGAACTGCGGCGTTCTGCTGCGTGGTACCAAGCGTGACGACGTTGAGCGTGGCCAGGTTCTGGTTAAGCCAGGTTCGGTTAAGCCGCACACCAAGTTCGAAGCTGAAGTGTACGTGCTGAGCAAAGAAGAAGGCGGCCGTCACACTCCGTTCTTCAAAGGCTACCGTCCACAGTTCTACTTCCGTACTACCGACGTAACCGGTAACTGCGAACTGCCGGAAGGCGTAGAAATGGTAATGCCAGGCGACAACATCAAAATGGTTGTCACCCTGATCAAAACCATCGCTATGGAAGACGGTCTGCGTTTCGCAATCCGTGAAGGCGGCCGTACCGTTGGTGCTGGCGTTGTAGCTAAAATCATCGAGTAATTATCTCTTCTGAGATAGCTCTGATGTTTTGAAAAGGCCCCCGCTCAGCGGGGGCCTTTTTTATTGGGTTGACACCTATCAGGGCCGTCTATAGAATTGCGCCTCCTTTTAACGGGCGTATTGCGCTCGCTGGGAATAGCAGCCGGAGTCTGAAATCCAATGCAAAATCAGCAAATCCGTATCAGGTTGAAGGCTTTTGACCATCGCCTGATCGACCAATCCACCCAGGAAATCGTGGAAACCGCGAAACGTACTGGTGCTCAAGTGCGTGGTCCAATTCCACTGCCTACCCGTAAAGAGCGGTTCACCGTTCTGGTCTCCCCGCACGTCAACAAAGACGCGCGTGACCAGTACGAGATCCGTACTCATAAGCGCGTACTGGACATCGTCCAGCCAACGGATAAAACCGTTGATGCACTTATGAAGCTTGATCTGGCGGCCGGTGTGGAAGTACAGATCAGCCTCGGCTAAGACTTGGGTCTTAGTCGTGTAACGCTCTGAAATGGGCGGCCATAGCGGGTGAAAGCCCCGTACACTCATGAGGTTTACAACATGACTATTGGTGTAGTCGGTCGTAAATGCGGTATGACCCGTATTTTCACCGAAGAAGGTGTCTCCATTCCGGTCACGGTCATTGAGATCGAGCCGAATCGCGTCACCCAGTTCAAAACTGAAGAAACCGATGGCTATCGTGCAGTGCAAGTCACTGTCGGCGAGCGTCGTGCTTCGCGCGTGACTGCTGCTCAAGCAGGTCACTTCGCTAAAGCAAACGTTGCAGCTGGTCGCACTGTTATGGAGTTCCGTCTCGAAGACGGCGACTACCAGGCTGGCGATCTGATCAACGCTGAAATCTTCGCCGCTGGTCAACTGGTTGATGTAACCGGTCAGTCCAAGGGTAAAGGCTTCCAGGGTACGATCAAGCGTTGGAATTTCCGTGGCCAAGACAACACTCACGGTAACTCCGTTTCCCACCGCGTCCCGGGCTCTATTGGCCAGTGCCAGACTCCTGGTCGTGTATTCAAGGGCAAAAAAATGTCCGGTCATATGGGCGCTGAGCGCGTGACCGTGCAGTCCCTCGAAGTAGTGCGCGTCGACGCTGAACGCAATCTGTTGTTGGTCAAGGGTGCTGTTCCTGGCGCTACTGGCGGCAACCTGGTTGTACGTCCAGCGGCCAAGGCTCGCGGTTAAGGGGAAGCTGACATGCAATTAAATGTAAATGACGCTCAAGCGATCGAAGTTTCCGAACTGACATTTGGCGGCGAATTCAACGAGACGCTGGTTCACCAAGCAGTCGTGGCCTACATGGCCGGCGGCCGTCAAGGTAGCAAGCAGCAAAAGACCCGTTCCGACGTACGTGGTGGCGGTAAGCGCCCTTGGCGTCAGAAAGGTACTGGCCGTGCTCGTGCCGGTACTATCCGTAGCCCAATCTGGCGTGGCGGCGGTACCACTTTCGCAGCTCGTCCACAGGATCACACTCAGAAGCTCAACAAGAAGATGTATCGCGCAGCACTGCGCTCCATCCTTGCTGAACTCGTGCGTACTGATCGTCTGGTCGTGGTTCAAGACTTCGCTGTTGAAAGTCCAAAAACCAAAGATCTGCTGGGCAAACTGAACAACATGAGCCTGACCGACGTTTTGATCGTGTCGGAAGCTGTTGATCAGAACCTGTACCTGGCTGCTCGCAACCTGCCACACGTTGATGTACGTGACGTGCAAGGTTCCGATCCAGTTAGTCTGATCGCATACGACAAGGTGTTGATCACCGTGTCGGCCGTGAAGAAATTCGAGGAGCTGCTGGGATGAACCAGGAACGCGTATTTAAAGTTCTGCTTGGCCCGCACGTTTCCGAAAAGGCTACGGTTCTGGCTGACAAGAAAGGCCAGTTCGTTTTCAAGGTTGCAACTGACGCAACCAAGCTGGAAATCAAGAAGGCCGTCGAAAGCCTGTTCAGCGTGAAAGTAGAGCGTGTTACTACCCTGAATGTTCTGGGTAAGAGCAAGCGCACTGCTCGCGGTCTGGGCAAGCGTAATGACTGGAAGAAGGCAGTTATCTCCCTTCAGCCAGGCCAAGATCTCGATTTCAGCAGCAGTGCTGAGTAAGGAAGGGGTGCATCATGGCAATCGTTAAATGCAAACCGACTTCCCCTGGCCGCCGTTTTGTGGTCAAGGTGGTCAACCAGGAGCTGCATAAAGGCGCTCCTCACGCACCGCTGCTCGAGAAAAAATCGAAGACTGGTGGTCGTAACAACAATGGTCGTATTACCACTCGTCACATCGGTGGTGGCCATAAGCAGCATTATCGTCTGGTCGATTTCCGCCGCAACGACAAAGATGGCATCTCTGCCACTGTCGAGCGTATCGAATACGATCCAAACCGTACTGCTCACATCGCTCTGCTGCTGTACGCAGATGGCGAGCGTCGCTACATCATCGCCCCTAAAGGCGTGAGTGCTGGTGACCAGCTGATCGCAGGTGCTTTGGCACCGATCAAGCCGGGCAACGCTCTGCAACTGCGTAACATTCCAGTTGGTAGCACCGTACACGGCATCGAATTGAAGCCAGGTAAAGGCGCGCAAATCGCTCGTTCCGCTGGTGCTTCGGCTCAGCTGATCGCTCGTGAAGGTGTCTACGTGACCCTGCGTCTGCGTTCTGGTGAGATGCGTAAAGTGCTGGCTGAATGCCGCGCGACCTTGGGCGAAGTCTCGAACTCCGAGCACAGCCTGCGTTCGCTGGGTAAAGCTGGTGCCAAACGCTGGCGTGGCGTTCGCCCAACCGTTCGTGGTGTTGCCATGAACCCGGTTGACCACCCACACGGTGGTGGTGAAGGTCGTACCTCTGGTGGTCGTCATCCGGTATCGCCATGGGGCTTCCCGACTAAGGGCGCGAAGACTCGTGGTAATAAGCGTACCGACAAAATGATCGTCCGTCGTCGCAAGTAAATAGAGGGATACGACAGTGCCACGTTCTCTGAAAAAAGGTCCTTTTATTGATCTTCACCTACTGAAGAAGATCGAAGTGGCGGCGGAAAAGAACGATCGCAAACCAGTTAAGACCTGGTCGCGTCGTTCGATGATCCTGCCACAAATGGTCGGTCTGACCATCGCAGTACACAACGGTCGCCAACACGTCCCAGTTCTCGTTAACGAAGACATGGTCGGCCACAAACTGGGCGAGTTTGCCGGTACCCGCACTTATCGTGGGCACGTGGCAGACAAGAAAGCCAAGCGTTAAGGGGTTAGGAAATGGAAGTAGCCGCTAAGTTGTCGGGCGCTCGAATCTCCGCCCAGAAAGCCCGCTTGGTCGCCGACCAGATCCGCGGGAAGAAGGTGGGCGAAGCGCTCAACCTGTTGGCTTTCAGCAGTAAGAAAGCCGCCGAGATCATGAAGAAAGTGCTGGAGTCGGCCGTAGCCAACGCCGAGCATAACGAAGGCGCAGACGTTGATGACCTTAAGGTCAGTACCGTTTTCGTCAACGAAGGGCGTTCGCTGAAGCGCATCATGCCACGTGCCAAAGGCCGTGCTGATCGCATCGTCAAGCGGTCTTGCCATATCACTGTCAAGGTTGCTGACAAGTAACGGAGTCGAAGAGATGGGTCAGAAAGTACATCCCATTGGCATTCGCCTGGGAATCGTCAAGGAGCACACCTCCGTCTGGTACGCAGACGGTCGGACTTATGCGGACTATTTGTTCGCTGATCTGAAGGTGCGTGAGTATCTCCAAGACAAACTAAAAAGCGCGTCCGTAAGCCGTATCGATATCCATCGTCCGGCACAAACTGCACGTATCACCATCCACACCGCTCGTCCAGGTATCGTTATCGGGAAGAAAGGTGAAGATGTTGAGAAACTGCGTCAGGACCTGACCAAGCAAATGGGTGTGCCTGTGCACATCAATATCGAAGAGATCCGTAAGCCGGAGCTCGACGGTATGCTGGTTGCGCAGAGCGTAGCTCAGCAGCTGGAGCGTCGTGTAATGTTCCGTCGCGCTATGAAGCGCGCTGTACAGAACGCCATGCGCATTGGTGCCAAAGGCATCAAAATCCAAGTGAGCGGTCGTCTCGGCGGTGCTGAAATCGCACGTACTGAATGGTATCGCGAAGGTCGTGTGCCACTGCACACCCTGCGTGCCGACATCGACTATGCCAACTACGAAGCTCACACCACTTACGGTGTGATCGGTGTAAAGGTTTGGATCTTCAAGGGCGAAGTAATTGGTGGTCGCCAAGAAGAACTGAAACCACAAGCACCAGCGCCTCGTAAAAAAGCTGCTAAGTAAGGGGTACGCCAAATGTTGCAACCTAAGCGTACGAAGTTCCGCAAGCAGATGACAGGCCACAACCGTGGTCTGGCTCAGCGCGGTAGCAAAGTCAGCTTCGGCGAGTTCGCGCTGAAGTCTGTAGCTCGTGGTCGTCTCACCGCTCGTCAGATCGAGTCAGCGCGTCGTGCACTGACCCGTCACGTTAAACGTGGCGGCAAGATCTGGATCCGTGTATTCCCGGACAAGCCGATCTCCAAAAAGCCTCTCGAGGTTCGGATGGGTAAAGGTAAGGGTAACGTGGAATACTGGGTAGCCCAGATTCAGCCAGGCAAAGTCCTGTATGAAATCGAGGGTGTAACTGAAGAGCTGGCGCGTGAGGCTTTTGCCCTGGCTGCTGCAAAGCTGCCGCTCGCCACCGCCTTTGTTAAACGGACGGTGATGTGATGAAAGCGAATGAACTTCGTGAAAAATCCGCACAGCAGCTGAACGAGCAACTGCTCGGCCTGCTGCGCGACCAGTTCAATCTGCGTATGCAGAAAGCAACTGGCCAGTTGGGGCAGTCTCATCTGCTCTCGCAAGTTAAGCGTGACATCGCTCGCGTGAAGACTGTGCTCAACCAGCAGGCAGGTAAGTGATCATGGCTGAAGCCGAAAAGACTGTCCGTACGCTGACTGGCCGTGTTGTCAGCGACAAGATGGACAAAACCATCACCGTACTGATCGAGCGTCGCGTTAAGCACCCGATCTACGGTAAATATGTTAAGCGTTCGACTAAGCTGCACGCGCACGACGAAACCAACCAGTGCCACATCGGCGACAAAGTCACTATTCGTGAAACTCGTCCGCTGGCCAAGACCAAGTCTTGGGCACTGGTTGATGTTCTCGAACGCGCTGTGGAAGTCTAAGGACTAGGGGTCGGAGAAATTATATGATTCAGACTCAATCCATGCTCGATGTGGCCGATAACAGCGGCGCTCGCCGTGTTATGTGCATCAAGGTGCTGGGTGGCTCCCATCGTCGTTACGCTGGTATCGGTGACATCATCAAAGTTACCGTGAAGGAAGCAATTCCTCGCGGTAAAGTGAAAAAAGGCCAAGTGATGACTGCTGTTGTAGTCCGCACTCGTCACGGCGTACGCCGTGCTGATGGCTCCATTATCCGCTTTGATGGCAACGCTGCTGTTCTTCTGAACAACAAGCAAGAGCCGATCGGCACCCGTATCTTTGGGCCAGTGACCCGTGAACTTCGTACTGAGAAGTTCATGAAGATCGTCTCGCTCGCCCCAGAAGTGCTGTAAGGAGATCCGACATGCAAAAGATTCGTCGTGACGACGAGATCATCGTGATCGCCGGCAAAGACAAAGGTAAGCGCGGTAAGGTGCTTAAGGTTCTCGCTAATAACCGTCTGGTTATCGGCGGTCTGAACCTGGTTAAGCGTCATACCAAGCCTAACCCGATGTCGGGCGTACAAGGCGGTATCGTCGAAAAAGAAGCTCCACTGGACGCTTCTAACGTCGCCATTTTCAACGGCGAAACCAACAAGGCTGACCGCGTTGGTTTCAAAGTAGAAGACGGCAAGAAAATTCGTGTCTTCAAGTCGACCCAAAAAGCGGTTGATGCTTGAACACTGCTAGGTAGAAGACCATGGCACGACTAAAAGAGATTTACTGGAAAGAAATCGCACCGAAACTTAAGGAAGAACTTAAGCTTTCGAACGTGATGGAAGTTCCACGCGTTACCAAAATCACCCTGAACATGGGTCTGGGCGAAGCGGTCGGTGACAAAAAAGTCATCGAGCACGCTGTTGCTGACCTGGAAAAGATCACCGGTCAAAAAGTCGTTGTGACTTACGCTCGGAAATCCATCGCTGGCTTTAAAGTCCGTGAAGGTTGGCCGATCGGCGTCAAAGTGACTCTGCGCCGTGAGCGTATGTATGAATTCCTGGATCGTCTGCTGTCGATCTCCCTGCCTCGGGTTCGCGACTTCCGCGGCCTGAATGCCAAGTCCTTCGATGGTCGTGGTAACTACAGCATGGGCGTGAAAGAGCAGATCATCTTCCCGGAAATCGACTACGACAAGATCGATGCTCTCCGCGGTCTGGACATCACCCTGACCACCACTGCCAAGAACGATGATGAAGGTCGCGCCCTGTTGCGTGCTTTCAAATTCCCGTTCCGCAACTGATTGGAGTAGGACCATGGCCAAGATGAGCATGAAAAACCGCGAGCTGAAGCGTCAGCTCACGGTTGCCAAGTACGCCAAGAAGCGTGCAGCACTGAAAGCAATCATCGTTGATCTGAACGCAAGTCCAGAAGCGCGCTGGGAAGCTACAGTTGCTCTGCAGAAGCAGCCACGTGACGCAAGCGCTTCGCGCATGCGTAACCGCTGCCGCCTGACCGGTCGTCCACACGGCGTTTACCGCAAGTTCGGCCTCGGCCGTAACAAACTGCGTGAAGCGGCAATGCGTGGTGACGTACCAGGTCTGGTTAAAGCCAGCTGGTAAGTACTTTCAACGTCCAGGTGGGCAGAATCGCAAGATACTGACCGCCGGTGACCTTGAATCTGGATCAAGCCCCTTTTGGGGCTTGTTTCATTTCCGGAGTATGTCTAAAATACGCGGCTCGCCTGAGCCCGTGTTTTTTATGGCCGGAGATTCTCGGCGACATATGTAGCCGCAAGGCTAATTTTTTTGTATTAGGAGCGTCTAGCCCATGAGTATGCAGGACCCGTTAGCGGACATGCTAACTCGTATCCGTAATGCCCAGATGGCTGAAAAGTCCGTCGTAAGCATGCCATCTTCCAAGTTGAAGGTAGCTGTTGCCAAAGTCCTGAAAGACGAAGGCTACATTGCGGGTTATCAGATCAGCAGCGAAACCAAGCCACTGCTGTCCATCGAGCTGAAGTACTTCGAAGGCCGTTCGGTCATTGAAGAAGTGAAGCGCGTTAGCCGTCCAGGCCTGCGTCAGTACAAGTCCGCTGAAGATCTGCCGAAAGTTCGTGGCGGTCTGGGCGTGTCTATCGTCTCCACCAACAAAGGTGTGATGACGGATCGTGCTGCGCGCGCTGCCGGTGTCGGCGGCGAAGTTCTTTGCACTGTGTTCTAAGGGGGGATAAGCATGTCTCGCGTCGCTAAGAACCCCGTTAAGCTGCCAGCCGGTGTCGAAGTAAAATTCGCAGGCCAACAGCTTTCGGTGAAGGGTGCCAAGGGCACTCTTGAACTGAACATCCATTCGTCCGTTGAGATCGTTGAAGAAGCTGGTGAGCTGCGTTTCGCTGCTCGCAATGGCGATCAACAAACTCGCGCAATGGCCGGTACCACGCGTGCGTTGGTAAACAACATGGTCCAAGGCGTAAGCCAAGGCTTCGAGCGTAAGCTCCAGCTGGTCGGTGTTGGTTACAAAGCGCAAGCAAAAGGCACGGTTTTGAACCTGGCCCTTGGCTTCTCGCACCCAGTGGATTACGAACTGCCGGAAGGCATCACCGCTGAGACCCCTAGCCAAACCGATATCCTGATCAAGGGTATTGATAAGCAGCTGGTAGGTCAGGTGGCCGCTGAGATCCGCGACTTCCGTCCACCAGAGCCGTACAAAGGCAAAGGTGTGCGCTACGCGGACGAAGTCGTCCGTCGTAAAGAAGCCAAGAAGAAGTAGGGCATAGCAAATGACCGACAAAAAAGTTACTCGACTGCGTCGCGCTCGCAAAGCACGCCTGAAAATGCACGAACTCGAAGTCGTGCGTCTCTGCGTGTACCGCTCGTCGCAGCACATCTACGCCCAGGTCATCTCGGCCGACGGCAACAAAGTCCTGGCCAGCGCCTCGACTTTGGATAAAGAACTGCGTGATGGTGCCACCGGCAACATCGACGCGGCCACAAAGGTTGGCCAGCTGGTCGCTACACGTGCTAAGGCCGTGGGCGTCTCGCAAGTGGCTTTCGACCGCTCTGGCTTCAAGTACCACGGTCGCGTGAAAGCGCTGGCTGATGCTGCTCGTGAAGCTGGGCTGGAGTTCTAAGTTATGTCAAATAACGACCAAAAGCGCGACGAAGGCTACATTGAGAAGCTGGTTCAAGTTAACCGCGTAGCCAAAACCGTTAAAGGCGGCCGTATCTTCACTTTCACCGCGTTGACCGTGGTAGGTGATGGTAAAGGGCGTGTTGGCTTCGGCCGTGGCAAGTCACGTGAAGTGCCTGCCGCGATCCAGAAGGCAATGGAAGCTGCTCGTCGCAACATGATCCAAGTTGATCTGAACGGCACCACGCTGCAGTACGCAATGAAGTCCGCTCACGGCGCTTCGAAGGTGTACATGCAGCCCGCTTCTGAAGGTACCGGTATCATCGCTGGCGGCGCTATGCGTGCTGTCCTCGAGGTTGCTGGCGTTCAGAACGTTCTGGCCAAGTGCTACGGCTCGACTAACCCGGTAAACGTGGTTCACGCCACTTTCAAGGGTTTGAAAGCTATGCAATCTCCTGAGTCCATCGCTGCCAAGCGTGGTCTGACTGTCAAGGAGATCTTCTGATCATGGCTACCGTTAAAGTAACGCTGATCAAAAGCATGACCGGCCGCATCCCTAACCACAAACTGTGTGTTAAAGGTTTGGGTCTGCGTCGCATCGGTCACACTGTAGAAGTCCAGGATACTCCCGAGAATCGCGGGATGATCAACAAGGCTTACTACATGCTGCGTGTAGAGGGTTAATCGATGAAACTCAATGATCTGAGTCCAGCGCCGGGTTCCCGTCGCGAAAAGCATCGTCCGGGCCGTGGTATCGGTAGCGGTTTGGGTAAGACTGGTGGCCGTGGCCACAAAGGTCAAACCTCCCGCTCCGGTGGCACCATTGCTCCTGGCTTTGAAGGCGGTCAACAGCCGCTGCATCGTCGCCTGCCTAAGTTCGGTTTCGTATCCCTGAAAGCCATGGATCGCGCAGAAGTGCGTCTGTCCGAGCTGGCTAAAGTGGAAGGCGACATCGTTACTGTGCAGACCCTGAAAGATGCCAACGTGATCAACGTCAACGTACAACGTGTGAAAATCATGTTGTCCGGTGAAGTGACTCGCGCTGTCACTATCGGCAAGGGAATCGGCGCCACCAAAGGTGCGCGTTCGGCTATCGAAGCAGCTGGCGGCAAGTTCGAGGAATAAATGGCTAAGCAAGGTGCTCTCTCAGCGCTCGGCAAAGGCGGTATGTCTGAACTTTGGGCTCGTCTGCGTTTTCTGTTCCTGGCGATTATCGTCTACCGAATAGGCGCACACATCCCGGTTCCAGGTATCAACCCGGACCGACTCGCAGACCTGTTTCGACAGAATGAGGGGACCATTCTTAGCTTGTTCAACATGTTTTCCGGCGGCGCGCTGGAACGGATGAGCATCTTTGCATTGGGGATCATGCCGTACATTTCGGCATCGATCATCATGCAGTTGATGACCGCCGTGAGCCCGCAGCTGGAGCAGTTGAAGAAGGAAGGTGAAGCTGGCCGTCGCAAGATTAGCCAGTACACCCGCTACGGCACTGTCGTTCTCGCCCTGGTTCAAGCTATCGGCATGTCCGTTGGCCTGGCGGGGCAGGGCGTTGCGTTCACTGGTGACTTTGGCTTCTATTTCGTCGCGGTATCCACGTTTGTGGCTGGCGCGATGTTCATGATGTGGCTGGGTGAGCAGATTACTGAGCGTGGTGTTGGCAACGGTATCTCGATGTTGATTTTCGCAGGTATCGTCGCCGGTCTTCCGAGAGCAATCGGGCAGTCTTTCGAGTCTGCACGTCAGGGTGATATCAATATCTTCGCCCTGGTTGCCATCGGTGTGCTGGCAGTAGCGATTATCGGTTTTGTGGTGTTCATTGAGCGTGGCCAGCGTCGTATTGCTGTTCACTACGCCAAGCGTCAGCAGGGCCGTAAGGTGTTTGCTGCGCAGACCAGCCACTTGCCGCTGAAAGTGAATATGGCCGGTGTTATTCCGGCAATTTTCGCGAGCAGCATTTTGCTGTTTCCGGCTTCGTTGGGTACCTGGTTTGGTCAGTCTGAAAATATGGGCTGGCTGCAGGACCTCTCTCAGTCGATCGCTCCTGGTCAGCCGTTGAATATTCTGCTGTTTAGTGCAGGGATTATTTTCTTCTGCTTCTTCTATACGGCGTTGATGTTCAATCCGAAAGACGTAGCGGAAAACCTGAAGAAGTCCGGTGCCTTTATTCCGGGTATCCGTCCAGGTGAGCAGTCGGCACGCTACATTGATGGCGTTCTGACTCGTTTGACCCTGTTCGGTGCTCTATATATGACGGCCGTGTGCTTGCTTCCCCAGTTCCTGGTGGTTGCAGCAAACGTTCCGTTCTACCTTGGCGGGACCTCGTTGCTGATCGTGGTCGTGGTTGTGATGGACTTCATGTCCCAAGTACAATCGCACCTCGTTTCGCACCAGTACGAATCCCTGATGAAGAAAGCCAACCTGAAGGGCTACGGCAGCGGCATGTTGCGCTGAGTACCCCATAAGGTTCGAGGAGTTGGTGATGAAAGTTCGTGCATCGGTGAAAAAGCTGTGCCGTAACTGCAAGATTATTCGCCGCGAAGGTGTTGTTCGAGTAATTTGCAGCGCGGAACCGCGTCACAAACAGCGCCAAGGCTGAGTGTGATCCGCTTGAAGCCCGGCAGCTAGTGCGCTGCCGGGTTGATTATTTGTTATTACAGCGATATTATCTCGCGCCCTATTTCTTGGCTTCCGGGGCGTAGGTAGCTGTCAATTGGAGTCCCACTGAATGGCCCGTATTGCAGGCGTTAACATTCCAGATAACAAGCACACTGTTATCTCGCTGACCTACATCTATGGTGTTGGTCGCACTACTGCGCAGAAAATTTGCGCAGACACTGGGGTAAACCCAGCCGCAAAGATCAAAGATCTGAGCGACGAGCAGATTGAGCTGTTGCGTGGCGAAGTGGCGAAGTTCACCACTGAAGGTGACCTGCGTCGCGAAATCAACATGAAAATCAAGCGTTTGATGGACCTCGGTTGCTACCGTGGTCTGCGTCATCGTCGTGGTCTTCCAGTACGCGGTCAGCGTACCAAGACTAACGCGCGTACCCGTAAAGGTCCGCGTAAGCCGATCCGCAAGTAATCGCCCACGCGAATCGACAGGAAAATTATCATGGCAAAACCTGCTGCTCGTCCTCGTAAAAAAGTTAAAAAGACAGTGGTTGATGGCATCGCCCACATCCATGCATCTTTTAACAACACCATCGTGACCATCACCGACCGTCAAGGTAACGCGCTGTCTTGGGCTACCTCTGGTGGTTCGGGTTTCCGCGGTTCCCGCAAGTCCACCCCGTTTGCTGCTCAAGTAGCTGCTGAACGTGCTGGTCAAGCTGCGCTGGAATACGGCCTGAAAAACCTCGACGTTAACGTCAAAGGTCCAGGTCCAGGTCGTGAGTCTGCTGTCCGTGCTTTGAACGGCTGTGGCTATAAGATCGCCAGCATCACCGACGTGACGCCAATCCCGCACAACGGGTGCCGTCCGCCGAAGAAGCGCCGCGTGTAATCCAGGAGATTGTAAAGAATGGCTCGTTACATTGGTCCAAAATGCAAACTCGCTCGTCGCGAAGGCACCGATCTCTTCTTGAAGAGCGGCGTGCGCGCGATCGAATCGAAGTGCAACATTGAAGCAGCACCTGGTATCCACGGCCAACGCCGCGGTCGCCAGTCCGATTACGGCACCCAACTGCGTGAAAAGCAGAAGGTCCGTCGTATTTACGGCGTTCTCGAGCGTCAGTTCAGCGGCTACTACAAAGAAGCTGCTGGCAAGAAAGGTGCAACCGGTGAAAACCTGCTGCAACTGCTCGAATGCCGTCTGGACAACGTTGTATACCGTATGGGCTTTGGTTCGACTCGTGCCGAATCCCGTCAGCTGGTATCGCACAAATCCGTCAGCGTAAACGGCCAAACCGTTAACGTTCCGTCCTACCAGGTTCGTGCTGGTGACGTGGTCGCGATTCGCGAGAAAGCAAAAAACCAACTTCGCATTGTCCAAGCTCTCGATCTGTGTGCCCAACGTGGCCGCGTAGAATGGGTAGAAGTAGACACTGAGAAGAAGTCGGGCGTTTTCAAGAACGTTCCTGCTCGCAGTGATCTGTCCGCCGACATCAACGAAAGCCTGATTGTCGAGCTCTACTCCAAGTAAGGGCTAGAAAATAGGTGCATCCATGCAGATTTCGGTAAATGAGTTCCTGACACCCCGCCACATTGATGTGCAGGTTGTCAGTCCAACCCGCGCCAAGATCACTCTCGAGCCTCTCGAGCGTGGTTTTGGCCACACCCTGGGCAACGCGCTGCGCCGCATCCTGTTGTCCTCAATGCCCGGCTGTGCAGTAGTCGAGGCCGAGATTGACGGTGTGCTCCACGAGTACAGCGCCATCGAAGGTGTACAGGAAGACGTAATTGAAATCCTGTTGAACCTTAAAGGTCTGGCTATCAAGCTGCACGGCCGTGACGAAGTTACGCTGACCTTGTCGAAGAAGGGTTCGGGGGTGGTTACCGCTGCCGATATTCAGCTGGATCATGATGTCGAGATCGTTAATCCCGATCACGTAATCGCTAACCTGGCGTCTAACGGCGCCCTGAACATGAAGCTCACTGTAGCTCGTGGTCGTGGTTATGAACCGGCCGACTCGCGTCAGAGCGATGAAGACGAAAGCCGCAGCATTGGTCGCTTGCAGCTTGACTCTTCGTTCAGCCCGGTTCGCCGTATCGCATACGTGGTGGAAAACGCCCGTGTCGAGCAGCGTACTAACCTGGACAAGCTGGTTATTGATCTGGAAACCAACGGTACTCTGGATCCTGAAGAGGCTATCCGCCGCGCTGCAACCATTCTGCAACAGCAGTTGGCTGCGTTCGTCGACCTCAAAGGTGACAGCGAACCAGTGGTAATCGAGCAGGAAGACGAGATCGATCCGATCCTGCTTCGCCCGGTTGACGATCTGGAACTGACTGTACGTTCGGCTAACTGCCTTAAGGCGGAAAACATTTACTACATCGGCGACCTGATTCAGCGTACCGAAGTAGAACTGTTGAAGACTCCGAACCTGGGCAAGAAATCCTTGACTGAAATCAAGGACGTTCTGGCCTCCCGCGGTCTGTCCCTCGGCATGCGCCTCGACAACTGGCCGCCTGCAAGTCTTAAGAAGGACGACAAGGCGACTGCCTGATCGTCGTAATCACCGAACGTGAGTTTGGTAAGGAATGAACCATGCGTCATCGTAAAAGTGGTCGTCACCTGAGCCGTACCAGCTCGCACCGCAAGGCCATGTTTCAAAACATGGCGGTGTCGCTGTTCGAGCACGAGCTGATCAAAACTACCCTGCCGAAAGCTAAAGAACTGCGTCGCGTTGCTGAGCCGCTGATCACTTTGGCCAAGACAGACAGCCTGGCTAACCGCCGTTTGGTTTTCGACCGTACTCGTTCGAAAGCTATCGTTGGTAAGCTCTTCAACGACCTGGGCAAGCGTTACGCTACCCGTGAGGGTGGCTACCTGCGCATCCTCAAGTGCGGCTTCCGCACTGGCGACAACGCGCCTATGGCGTATGTCGAGTTGGTTGATCGTGCTACTGCCGGCGAAGCTGTAAGCGCCGAGTAAGACGACACGCTGCAACGAAGAACCGGGCCTAGTGCCCGGTTTTTTGTGGGCGATAGGAAACTCGTCTATATTCCTCAAGTCGCTGCCGGTTCCCTTATTAATCCAAACTCTATTCGCCCTGACGGGTTATTAGTTATTTTCTATCAAAGTCCATAATTTAATGCATTTGATGGTGTCATCTTGATGGTCAATACTCCCTCCAGCCGATTAGCCGGCAGTTCTAAGCCTGACCTGAGGAAGATTGAGCATGAGTACAATTCTGACCACCGCCAGCGGCGCTCCCGTCGCAGATAACCAGAACTCCCGCACTGCCGGCTCGCATGGGCCACTGCTCCTCGATGATTTTCATCTCATCGAGAAGCTTGCGCACTTCAACCGTGAGAACATTCCTGAGCGTCGTGTGCACGCCAAAGGCTCAGGTGCACACGGTACGTTTACAGTGACTCGGGATATTACCCAATACACCCGCGCCAAGCTGTTTGAGTCCGTAGGCAAGCAGACTCCAACGTTTCTGCGTTTTTCCACGGTGGGTGGTGAGCGTGGCTCGGCAGATACTGCGCGTGACCCGCGCGGCTTTGCCTTGAAGTTTTACACCGAGGAAGGTAACTGGGACATCGTTGGTAACAACACCCCGGTGTTCTTCATTCGCGACCCGCTCAAGTTTCCAGATTTTATCCACACCCAGAAACGGTTGCCGCAAACCAACCTCAAAAGTGCACAGATGGTCTGGGACTTCTGGTCATTGTCCCCAGAGGCGCTGCACCAGATCACCATTCTGTTCTCGGATCGTGGCACTCCAGACGGCTATCGTCACATGCACGGCTTCGGGAGCCATACCTACAGCCTTATCAACGCTAAAGGCGAGCGCCATTGGGTCAAGTGGCACTATAAAACCAAGCAAGGGATCAAAAACCTGACACCCGAGGAGGCGACACGTATCGCCGGTACCGACCCTGATTACGCGCAGCGTGACCTGTTTGATGCGATTGAGCGCGGTGACTTTCCGAAGTGGAGCGTCAATATCCAGATCATGACCGAGGCTCAGGCCGCTGCTCACTATGAAAACCCGTTCGACGTGACTAAGACCTGGTCGCAGCAGGAGTTTCCGTTGATCGAGGTGGGTGAGCTGGAGCTGAACCGTAATCCAGTGAATTACTTTGCTGAAGTCGAGCAGGCATGCTTCGGCCCAAGCAATATGGTTCCGGGTGTTGGTCTGTCGCCAGACCGTATGCTTCAAGGCCGTGTTTTCGCTTATGCGGACGCCCACCGCTATCGCGTTGGCACCAACCATCAGCAGTTGCCGATCAACTCCCCATTGAGTCCGGTCAATAACAACCAGCGCGATGGTTCCATGTCCTTTGGTTACGGTGGTGCGGCTCCTAACTATGAGCCCAACAGCGTGGCGGATACACCAAAGCAGGCGCCACAGTACGCTGAGCCGCCTCTGGCGCTGAACGGTGCTGCTGACCGTTATGATCAACGTGAAGACACGGACTACTACAGCCATGCCGGTGCGTTGTTCCGCCTGCAGGACGACGCTCAGAAAGCGCTGCTGATTAACAACATCGCCGGCGCGATGGCCGGCGTCAGCAGTGATGTGGTTCAGCGCCAGCTTCAGCACTTTTTCAAGGCTGACCCAGCTTACGGCCAGGGCATTGCAACTGCATTGGGCGTAACGCTTAGCTGACTCTAAACGAGAAGCAGAACCGCCCTCATTCGGGCGGTTTTTGCGTTATTTTCGCTACTTTTCTCTGAATATCTTCGCTTTTCTGCCGTTTGTCCCGTGACCTTCGAGTCAGCATGGTTCAAACTACAGACTTTCAAGCAGGGAGATGTAGGGCGATGCAAGGTCACCCCGACGTAATCGATTACCTCAACACGTTGCTGACGGGCGAACTGGCAGCTCGTGACCAATATTTCATCCATTCGCGTATGTACGAAGACTGGGGCTTTACCGAGCTCTACGAGCGTATCAACCACGAAATGGAAGAAGAGGCACAGCACGCCGACGCGCTGATGCGCCGTATCCTGATGCTCGAAGGCACGCCGCGCATGCGTCCCGACGACCTGGACGTGGGCACCACGGTACCTGACATGCTCGCTGCCGACCTTCGTCTCGAGTACAAGGTGCGTGCCGCGCTCTGCAAGGGCATCGAGCTCTGTGAACAGCACAACGACTATGTCACTCGCGAAATTCTGCGCGTGCAGTTGAATGACACCGAAGAAGATCACACCTACTGGCTTGAAAAGCAGTTGGGGTTGATCAAGTTGGTCGGTCTGGAGAATTACCTGCAATCGCAGTTCTGATTTGCGGCTGCAAAAAAGCCCCTGTCACCGCAAAGTGACAGGGGCTTTTTCATGAGCCCGATAAATCAGGCTCTGTCGCGTGCCAGCAGTGGCTTCAAGTAGTAACCAGTATGCGACTGTGGCATCTCGGATACCTGCTCCGGCGTGCCCACCGCAATGATCTGGCCACCCTTGGAACCGCCTTCCGGTCCGAGGTCCACCAGCCAGTCGGCCGTTTTGATCACATCCAGGTTGTGTTCGATGACTACCACCGTGTTGCCGTGGTCGCGCAAGCGGTGCAAAACGTCGAGCAATTGCTGAATGTCCGCGAAGTGCAGGCCCGTGGTTGGCTCATCGAGGATATACAGGGTCTTGCCCGTGTCGCGTTTGGACAGCTCACGAGACAACTTCACCCGTTGCGCCTCGCCACCCGACAGCGTGGTCGCTGACTGCCCCAGCTTGATGTACGACAGGCCCACATCCATCAACGTCTGCAGCTTGCGCGCCAATGCTGGAACTGCGTCGAAGAACACCCGCGCTTCCTCGATGGTCATCTCGAGGGTTTCGTGGATGCTCTTGCCCTTGTACTTGATCTCCAGGGTTTCGCGGTTGTAGCGCTTGCTCTTGCACACATCGCACGGCACGTAGATGTCCGGCAGGAAGTGCATTTCCACTTTGATCAGGCCATCGCCCTGGCAAGCTTCGCAGCGGCCACCCTTGACGTTGAACGAGAACCGGCCAGGCCCATAGCCCCGTGAGCGCGACTCTGGCACGCCGGCAAACAGTTCGCGTATCGGCGTGAACAACCCGGTATAGGTCGCAGGGTTCGAGCGCGGTGTGCGGCCAATCGGGCTTTGGTCGATATCGACCACCTTGTCCAAGTGCTCCAGGCCCTTGATGCTGTCGTGTGCAGCTGCTTCCAGGGTGGTCGCGCCGTTCAGGGCGGTGGCGCTCAGTGGGAACAGCGTGTTGTTGATCAGCGTCGATTTGCCCGAGCCGGAAACACCGGTCACGCAGGTCAGCAAGCCCAGCGGAATCTCCAGGTCGACATTGCGCAGGTTATTTCCGCGCGCGCCCTTGAGGTGCAGCGCCATTTTTTTGTTACGCGGCGTGCGCTTGGCTGGCACTTCGATTTTCACGCGACCGGACAGGTACTTGCCGGTCAACGAGTCCGGGTGAGCCATCACTTCGGCAGGCGTGCCCTCGGCGACAATATGCCCGCCATGCACGCCCGCACCAGGACCAATGTCGACCACATAATCGGCCAGGCGAATCGCGTCTTCGTCGTGCTCAACCACGATCACCGTGTTGCCGATATCGCGCAGGTGTTTCAGCGTACCCAGCAGGCGATCATTGTCACGTTGGTGCAGGCCGATCGACGGCTCGTCAAGGATGTACAGAACGCCCACCAAGCCGGCACCAATCTGGCTGGCCAGGCGAATCCGCTGGGCCTCACCACCGGACAAGGTATCCGCGCTGCGATCCAGCGACAGGTAGTCCAGGCCGACGTTGACCAGGAACTGCAAGCGCTCGCGAATTTCCTTGAGAATCTTGTCGGCAATTTCCCCACGGCGGCCGGTCAGCTTGAGTACACCGAAGTATTCACAGGCATCGCCGATCGGCAGGTTGGTTACTGCCGGCAACGTCTTCTCGCCTACCCATACGTGCCGCGCCTCACGACGCAGGCGCGTGCCGCGGCAGTCGGGGCACGGTTGGGTGCTGAGGAATTTCGCCAGCTCTTCGCGTACGCTCGCCGATTCGGTCTCGCGGTAGCGCCGCTCCAGGTTGGGCACGATGCCCTCGAACGGGTGCGAGCGTTTGACGATATCGCCGCGGTCGTTCAGGTATTTGAAATCGACATTCTGCGAGCCGCTACCGTGCAGGATGACTTTCTGCTGCTCGGCTGGCAGTTGGTTGAACGGCACTTCCAGGCTGAATTTATAGTGCGACGCCAGCGACCCCAGCATCTGGAAGTAATAGACGTTGCGCCTGTCCCAGCCGCGTATGGCACCTTCCGCCAAGGTCAGGTCACCGTTGACCAGGCGCTTGATGTCGAAGAACTGCTTCACCCCCAGGCCATCGCACGTCGGGCAGGCCCCGGCCGGGTTGTTGAAGGAAAACAGCTTGGGTTCCAGCTCGCTGATCGCATGGCCGCAGATCGGGCAGGCAAAACGTGCGGAGAAGATGATCTCTTCGCCCGGTTCGTCATCCATCGGTGCGACCAGGGCAATACCATCGGCCAGCTTCAGCGCGGTCTCGAACGATTCCGCCAAACGCTGCTGCAAGTCGGCGCGTACCTTGAAGCGGTCGACCACCACATCAATCGAATGCTTCTTCTGCTTGTCGAGCTTCGGCGCTTCGTCCAGCTCATACAGCTTGCCGTTGATGCGCGCCCGCACAAAGCCCTGGGCACGCAGCTCTTCGAACACCGACAGGTGCTCACCCTTGCGCTCGCGAATCACCGGCGCCAGCAGCATCAGCTTGGCGCCTTCCGGCTGGGCCAGCACCAGGTCGACCATCTGGCTGACGGTCTGGGCTTCCAGCGGAATGTCGTGGTCCGGGCAACGTGGAATACCTACGCGCGCATACAGCAGGCGCAGGTAGTCGTAGATTTCAGTGATGGTGCCCACGGTGGAACGCGGGTTATGGGAGGTCGACTTCTGTTCGATGGAAATCGCCGGCGACAGGCCTTCAATGGTGTCGACGTCGGGTTTTTCCATCATTGACAGGAACTGTCGCGCATAGGCCGACAGCGATTCCACATAGCGGCGCTGGCCCTCGGCATACAGCGTGTCGAACGCCAGGGACGATTTGCCCGAGCCGGACAAGCCGGTGATGACGATCAGTTTGTCCCGGGGCAGGGTCAGGTCGATGTTCTTCAGGTTGTGGGTTCTAGCCCCACGAATCAGGATCTTGTCCAAGATGGCCTCGCACGGCGGGCGTAAATAATGCAGGAGTATACGGCTAAAGACTGGATGAATATACACTGCCAAAGTGCCGGGTGCAGCCTTACATGAAAGCTGCGCGGCAAAGCGCCGCATATACCCTCTCAATCGATGGGACTGGTAGAATCGCCGCCGGTTCACACGAGGTTTTTCCATGCACGATCCCCACAGCGAACGCATGAGTAGCGGCGAGACCCGAGCAGCAAGCGGTCTGGCCCTGGTGTTCGCGTTCCGTATGCTAGGCATGTTTATGGTGTTGCCGGTGCTGGCGACCTATGGAATGGATCTCGCAGGAGCGACCCCCGCACTGATCGGCCTGGCGATTGGCGCCTATGGCCTGACCCAGGCGCTTTTTCAGATCCCGTTCGGGATCATTTCCGACCGTATCGGCCGTCGTCCCATCATCTACCTGGGGCTGATCGTGTTCGCCCTCGGCAGTGTGGTCGCGGCCCAGTCCGATTCTATTTGGGGTGTGATTGCCGGGCGCGTCCTACAGGGCGCCGGGGCGATTTCCGCAGCGGTGATGGCGCTGCTCTCGGACCTGACCCGCGAACAACACCGCACCAAGGCCATGGCCATGATCGGCATGACCATCGGCCTTTCATTCGCCGTTGCGATGGTCGTCGGCCCCTTGCTGACCCGTGCCTTCGGTTTGCACGGGCTGTTCCTCGCCACCGGCGGCATGGCGTTGTTCGGCATCGTGATCGTGGCCTTCATGGTGCCGCGCTCCACCGGCACCTTGCAGCACCGTGAGTCCGGCGTCGCACGCAAGGCATTGTTGCCGACGCTCAAGCACCCGGACCTGCTGCGTCTGGATTTAGGTATCTTCGTGTTGCACGCAATGCTGATGTGCAGCTTCGTTGCGTTGCCCCTGGCACTGGTCGAAAAAGCCGGTTTGCCCAAGGAACAGCACTGGTGGGTGTACCTCACCGCACTGCTGATTTCGTTTTTCGCCATGATCCCGTTCATCATCTACGGCGAGAAGAAACGCAAAATGAAACGAGTTTTGCTCGGCGCCGTCGCGACGCTGATGCTCACTGAGCTATTCTTCTGGAAGTTCGGCGACAGCCTGCGGGCACTGGTAATCGGCACGGTGGTGTTCTTCACCGCGTTCAACCTGCTGGAGGCTTCGCTGCCTTCGCTGATCAGCAAAGTTTCACCGGCCGGTGGCAAGGGCACGGCGATGGGGGTGTATTCCACCAGCCAGTTCCTCGGCTCCGCGCTTGGCGGCATCATGGGCGGCTGGATGTTCCAGCATGGCGGTTTGTCGGTTGTGTTCCTCGGATGCGCCGGGCTGGCTGCACTTTGGTTGGCCTTTGCTGTTACCATGCGCGAACCTCCCTATGTGACGAGCCTGCGTTTGCCGTTATCGCCAGAAGCGATCCGCGAAGCCGGTCTGGTTGAGCGCCTCAAGGCCGTTACCGGGGTTACAGATGCCGTGGTTATTGCAGAAGAAGCCGCCATCTACATCAAATTAGACACCGAATTATTGGATCGCGCGACGCTCGAGCAACTGGTCAACCCAGTGCCGACAGCGCGCCCAGCCTAGGAGAACGTTATGGCCCGTGGGGTTAACAAAGTCATATTGGTCGGTACTTGCGGCCAGGATCCCGAAGTTCGCTACTTGCCTAACGGTAACGCCGTGACCAACCTGAGTCTGGCAACCAGCGAACAGTGGACCGACAAGCAGACCGGCCAGAAGGTCGAGAAAACCGAATGGCACCGCGTGTCGATGTTCGGCAAGGTTGCAGAGATCGCCGGTGAGTACCTGCGCAAAGGTTCGCAGGTCTACATCGAAGGCAAGCTGCAAACCCGCGAGTGGGAAAAAGACGGCATCAAGCGTTACACCACTGAAATCGTAGTCGACATGCAAGGCACCATGCAGCTGCTGGGCGGCCGTCCACAGCAGGGCGACCAACAAGGCGGGGGCAATAACTACCAGCAGTCCGCTCCGACCCCACGCCAGCAGGCTCCGCGCCCGCAGCAGTCGGCTCCGCAACAGTCGCGCCAGGCACCGCCTCCACAGCAGGCCGCGCCACAGCCGGCTCCGGATTTCGACAGCTTTGATGACGATATCCCGTTCTAAGGTCCCAGGCCCGGAACGAGCAAAACCCCCGCAGGCGAAAGCCTCGGGGGTTTTTTAATGCCTGTGATCAAGCATCTGTCGCCGCCTCTGTGACCACCATCTCCTTAAACCTGCGCAAAACCGCTGAGCTGTCGCCAATACGCGTGGCCAAATGCAGCGGCGCCACCAGGCTCTGGCACTCGATCAGCTCGCGATAAATAATGCCATCGCCGCGCAGCCGCTGCATGGAGGCGGGCACGATGGAGACCCCAAGCCCTGCAGCCACAAGGCTCAAGGTCGCTGTCATGCGTGGTGCCTCCTGCACCACTTGCGGGCTGAACCCCGCTTCACGGCAGGCCACCAGAATGGCGTCATACAAACCCAACCCCACGCGCCGGCGATAGAGCACAAAAGCCTCATCAGCCAATGCTGCCAAGGGTAACGGCTGCCCCGCATCGAGTGCCAAGGGATGATCGGTCGGCAGCGCCAGCAGCATCGGCTCCACCAGGATCGGTTCGTCCTGCAACTGTTGCGTGCCACTGAGCGGTGAGCGGATAAACGCGGCATCCAGTTTTTCCTGCACCAGCGCGTCCAGCAGTTCGCCGGTTCCCGCTTCCTCCAGTACCACCGAGACCCCCACAAAGGCCTCGCGAAACCGCCGCAGCACGCTGGGCACAAACGGGTGCAACGCCGCCGAGCTGGTAAAGCCGATAGCGAGTCGGCCCCGTTCACCACGGGCGGCACGGCGCACCACGTCGGCCACACCCTCGGCCCGCGCCAGGATGTCACGCGCCTCGTCCAACAACGCGAGGCCGGCAGTGGTTGGGCGCACGCCGCGGGGCAGGCGCTCCATCAACACCACACCCAATTGCGTTTCAAGACTCTGCAGCAAGCGCGTCAAGGGTGGTTGTTGCATGCCCAGGCGTTCCGCAGCGCGAGTGATGTAGCCTTCCTCGGCAATAGCCACGAAGGCTTTAAGCTGGCGAAGCTCCAACATAAGGATACTTTCAAGGTATGGGAGTTTGCCAATCCTGGCATTTGTTCTCATGGCTCACAAGACTTAGGCTGTGGTCACCGCTAACAAAGAAGGAAAGCCGCGATGACCTGGTCTGCCAAGCAATACACGATGTTTGAACAGCAACGCACCCGCCCGGTCCGTGACTTGGTCGCGGCCATTCCTAATACCGATGTGCGTAGCGCCGTCGACCTGGGGTGCGGCCCTGGCAATTCCACTGAAGTGTTGGCCGACCGTTTCCCGCAGGCGCACGTTACGGGCATGGACAGCTCCGACGACATGCTGGTCGACGCCCGCAAGCGTTTGCCGAAACTGAGTTTCGAGCTGGCAGACATCGCCGCCTGGAACCCAGGCCAGAAGTTCGATGTGATCCTCGCCAACGCGTCCCTGCAATGGTTACCTGACCACGCCACGCTTTATCCGCATCTGGTCGACCAACTGACACCCGGCGGCACCCTCGCCGTACAAACCCCGGACAACCTCGACGAACCTGCCCACCGGCTGGCCCGCGAAGTGGCGGCAGATGGCCCGTGGGCGGCCAAGATCGGAGCGGTCAAACACAATGAGCGGCACACCGCGAGTTACTACTACGAGCTGCTGAGCAAACATTGCAGCACCGTCGACGTGTGGCGCACCACCTATCAACACCCGCTCGCCGATCACGGGGCGGTGGTGGAGTGGTTCAAGGCTTCTGCATTGCGGCCGTTTCTTGCACCGTTGACCGATAGCGAAAAAACCGCATTCCTACAGCAATACCAGGCGCGTATTACCCAGGCTTACCCGGCCCTGGCTGACGGCACTGTATTACTGCCTTTTCCGCGTCTGTTCATCATCGCAACCCGCTGAGGGCCGCAAACAAGCGGTGGTCATTGCGCCGCCGCTTGCGCCTTCAAGTATTCATCCGTCGACACCACGCTGGCGTACCCAAAGGCCAGCGATGCCATATAAGCGCCATGCACCTGCGCCGCCGCAATCACCTGGCCATTGAATACCTGGTCGCGGGTCGCGCAGGCGTCATGAATCAGCGTGACCTGGTAGCCCAGGTCTGCCGCAGCCCGCACCACGGCGTCGATGCACATATGGCTCATGTTGCCGACCACCACCACGTCAGTGATGGCGCGTTGTTCCAGCACGGTGCGCAGGTTTGTCCCGCGAAACGCGTTCACAAAGTGTTTAAGTACCACCGGCTCATTACCCTCGTTGAGTACCTTGGCATGCAGGTGCGCGCCCTCGGAGCCTGGCGTGAAGAAGGGCGCGTCTTCGCTGGTGAACTCATGGCGCACATGGACAACGGCGTTGCCCGCCTGGCGAAACGCCTGCAGCACCTGCGCGGCCTTGTCCGCCGCGGCTTCCACGCCATCGAGCGGCCACTTGCCCTCGGGGAAGTAATCGTTCTGGATATCGATGAGGATGAGCGCTTGCTTGGCCATGGGTGTCCTTATGATGGTTGGCAGTGCCTTGCATCTTAGCTGGCCCGTCGCCATCCACGCAGCTGCTTTGATGGAGGCGTCGTGCAGAACACCGTCCGTTTAAACCCCTGTCGTGCAGAATAAAACAGGCCTAGTGCCATCGCTGTGTCAGTAACTGTTTGATTTAACGGCCATCCTCCCCAACTATGCCTTGGCGTGATCCATGCAACCGTCCTTGCACACACATGGCAGGATCGCCAAGGGGGACGCATGACCCCGATTCAACGCAAAAAACGCGTAGTCGCCCACTCCACAAGAGAAGGGGCGCCGCAGCATGAAGTCGAAACCAATCGCGCCCTCGCGCGCTGGCTGGCGCAGATCCTTGGGCTAAAATTCGGCGGCAGCTATGACCCGCAGCTACATGATGGCCTCGACTTATATGTCTTGCCCACCCAAACCCTGGTCGGCCCCGCTCAAGCGCGGCCGCTTAATATCAAAGGGCCGGAAGATCTGTGGGGCGGTTATGTCGATCACGCATTCATCTGTACCAAAGCGATCACCCACGGCCTGCCAAGTCCTGACGCCACGGCGCCTGACGGCTGGTCGCCAGCGTTCTGTGAGCGTGTGCGCACGGTTGTTCTCGACGGGCTCAGCGTGTTTGCCCTTGAAGACGCATTGCCTGCCGCCACGCGCTTGCTCTACAGCGGGCCGATTCGCATGAAACCGGTGCATGCCTGTGCCGGACGCGGCCAGGAAGTTATCCACAGCCTCGATGCATTCGAGGCTTTGCTGGCGCGACCCGAAGCGGCGCAGCTGTTCAACGACGGCGTAGTGCTGGAGCAGGATCTGCACGACGTCACCACCCATAGCGTAGGCCAGAGCTTTATCGGCGATCACGTGATCAGCTACTGCGGCGAGCAATTTCTCACCCAGGACGGGCACGGCGAAGAGGTTTACGGCGGCTCGACCTTGCTGGTGGTGCCTGGTGGTTATGACGACCTGCTTGAGCTCGATTTGCCCGACGATGTGCGCGAAGCCATCCAACAAGCCCAGGTCTTCGACAGTGCCGCCGATGAGGCCTACCCTGGTTTCTATGCCTCGCGGCGCAATTACGACATTGCCCAAGGCCTGGACAGTGACGGCCAACGCCGTAGTGGCGTGCTCGAACAATCCTGGCGCATGGGTGGGGCCAGCAGCGCGGAAGTCGCGGCGCTGCAAAGCTTTATCAATAACCCCGGCCTGCGGGCGATTCATGTGTCCTCGGTAGAGACCTATGTGGACCAACCGCTGCCGGCGCACGCTATTGAGGTGTATCGCGGCCCGGCCGAAAACAGCGACTTTCTTCTCAAGTATGTGACGGTTAAATCTTATGACGGCTAGAAGCGAAAGCATTGCGATCGATATCGACGACGAACAGATGAGCGGCACCTTCCTGAGTCCAAAATCCAAAGTCCCCGGCGTTTTGTTTGTGCACGGCTGGGGCGGCAGCCAGGAACGCGACCTGGAGCGCGCCAAGGGCATCGCCGGTTTAGGCTGCGTATGCCTGACTTTCGACCTGCGCGGCCACGCCGGCACCGGCATTCCCTTGTCCCGCGTCACCCGTGAAGACAACCTGCGCGATTTGCTGGCGGCCTATGATCGGCTGCTCTCACACCCCGCCATCGACACCTCGGCCGTGGCCGTGGTGGGCACCAGTTATGGCGGCTATCTGGCGGCGATTCTCACCTCATTGCGCCCGGTACGCTGGTTGGCGCTGCGGGTGCCGGCGTTGTATCGCGACCAGGAGTGGCTCAAGCCCAAGCGCGACCTGGATAAGGCCGACCTGATGGATTACCGCAGCACCCTGGTACACGCCGAGACCAATCGCGCCCTGCATGCCTGCGCCAAGTTCAGCGGTGATGTGCTGATCGTCGAGTCGGAAACCGACGACCACGTGCCCCATGCCACCATCATGAGTTACCGCGCGGCGTGCCAGAACACCCATTCGCTGACCCATCGGATCATCGATGGCGCCGACCACTCGTTGAGCGACCCGGTGTCACAGCAGGCCTATACCTCCATTCTGGTGGACTGGATTACCGAGATGGTGGTGGGGGAGCGGTTGAGCATTATTCAGTCACGATAGTGGGGTGCCCTTTAGGGCCTCATCGCGGGCAAGCCCGCTCCCACAGGTTGGAATGCATACCAAGTGTGGGAGCGGGCTTGCCCGCGATGGCGATCGAACTGCCGACACCGTTCACGCCGGTGTTTTCTTGACCCGCAACGCCTTGGCCTTGGCCTCCACCGCCAGGTACATCACCACCGCCACCAACAGCGGCAAAATAAAGTAGATCGCCCGGTAGGCAATCAGCCCTGCAAGCAAACTGCCCCGCGACGCCTCATGCTGCATCAGCGCGATAAACACTGCCTCCAGCACACCGAGCCCGGCTGGGATATGGGTGATCACCCCGGCAATCGCGCTGATCAGCAGCACGCCCAATACCAGCGGGTAGTCCAGCTTGGCGGGCAGCAACGTAAAGATCACCGCCGCCATCAACGACCAGTTCAACGCACCCAGCGCCAGCTGCAAACAGGCCATGCGCAACGACGGCAAGTTGATCTCGATACCCTTGACCGACCACGCGCGTTTCTTGGCAAACTGGCACGCCGCCAAGTAACCCAGGCTGGCCAGCACCAGCAGCACGCCAATGCCTTGCAACGCGCCGCTGCTGACCTTCCAGCCCGGCGGCATGCTCACCAGCCCACTGCTGAATACCCCTCCGGCCACGGCCATATAGCCAAACCAGTTGGTGGCCAGGCTCAGCCCAAGAATCTTGGCGATATTGCTGGTGCTCACCCCGAGCCGCGAATACAGCCGATAGCGCATGGCAATGCCGCCAACCCACGCGCTCAGGTTGAGGTTAAAGGCATAGCTGATGATCCCGACCGGCAGGATCTGCTTCCAACGCAAATCCTGGCGAATGTAGGTACGGCCGATCAGGTCGAAGCTGGCGTAGACAAGAAAGCTGCAGAGCGTCAGCCCACCGGCGATCAACAGCGTGCGCAGCTTGAAGGCCGCCAGCGTTTGCAGCACTTCGCTCCAGTCGATGCGCCGTGCGAGCAGGGTGAACAGCACAATCAGCAGCAGAAAAAACGCGAACGTCAGCGGTCTCTTCCAGCGCTTGAACCGCGAGCCGCCGCTTTCAGTGCTCATGGGTGTGGCTCTCGAATGGCTTGAGGCGCGGTTTGTGTGCTGGCAGCCAGCCCGTCAGCGCGGGGAAGTGCCGCATGACATGGAACACCAAAAAGCCCACGGTCAATCGCCATAACCACAGGCGTGGCTTGCGGTTTTCCGGCATGGTCCGGCAATGATTGCGCGCCAGTGTTTCCAGGCTTTCGTACAGCTGTTGATTGAACGCGCGATCACGAATCAGCACGTTGGCTTCCAGGTTCAGCGACAGGCTCAACGGGTCCAGGTTGCTCGAACCCACAGTGCTCCAGTCGTCATCCACCAAGGCCACTTTGCCATGCAACGGGCGTTGGCAATACTCGTGAATCACTACGCCATCCTTGAGCAAATAGTCATACAGCATGCGCGCGGCGAGCTTGGCCAGCAGCACATCGGGTTGGCCTTGCATGATCAGTTGCACCTGTACGCCACGTCGCGCGGCATTGCGGATTTCACGCAGCAGGCGATAGCCTGGGAAGAAGTAGGCGTTGGCAATCACCACGCGTTTTTGCGCCTTGCTCAAGGCGTGTATATAGGCCTCTTCGATATCATCGCGGTGTTGCAGGTTATCGCGATAAATCAGGCGCACCAGGCCGTCGTCGGTGTGCGTCGGCCACAGCGATGGCCGTTGCTGGCGCCGTCGCCAGCCGCGTCGCGTGCGCACCTGGCGGCCACTTTGGGCGAGGGCGAAATGATGCAGGTCCGCCACGGCCGGGCCGCTTACCTGCACGGCATAATCCTGCTTGGCTTCGGGGCCGAAATCACCCAAGTGGTCGGCAGAAAAATTGATCCCGCCGATAAACGCCACGGCGGCGTCCACCACCACAATCTTGCGGTGCAGGCGACGGAACCAGTTGGTGCGAATGCCCACTATCTTCGCTGCCGGGTCAAACATTTGCACCGTCACCCCGGCCTCGGCCAGCTCACTGAGAAAGGCAGGGCTCAGTTCGCCGCAGCCAAAGCCATCGAGGCTGACGATCACCTTTACGCCGCGCTGCGCCGCTTCGATCAGGATGCCTTGCAGTTCATGGCCAACCTTGTCTTCGAACAGAATAAAGGTTTCCAGCAGGATCTCCCGCTGCGCCTGGCGCATGGCCTCGAAGACGGCGGGAAAGTACGCCTCGCCGTTCTCCAGCAGCTCAATGCGGTTGCCCGGTTGCCAGCCGTAATCCAGGTCGCGGGCCTTGGCATCATCCGGTGGCTGGTCGGTGGCAATGTGTTCCACGGCGACATTCATAGTTCGATCTCCACCGACAGCGGCACGTGGTCTGACAGGTGAGACCAGGGCCGCGTCGTCAGCGCCCTGGGGTTATGCACCTTCAGGTTACGCACATAGATGCGATCCAAAGGCAGCAATGGCAGGCGCGCCGGAAAGGTGCGCGCCGGTTTGCCATGGGCTTCGATAAACACTTCCCTGAGCCCGCTTTGGCTCAGGTCGGCCTTGTGGCGCCAGTCATTGAAATCACCGGCGACGATCAGCGCCGCGTCAGCCGGAATCTCGGCAATGCGCTGCTCCAGCAAACGCAATTGCTGCTGGCGATGCACCTCACGCAGGCCCAGGTGCATGCAGATCGCATGCACCTCTTGGCCGCTGCCCGGCAAGCGCAGCACGCAATGCAGCAGGCCACGGCTTTCATGGCCGCTCTGGGAGATGTCGAGGTTGTCGTAGCGGATGATCTGGAATTTGGACAGCAGCGCGTTGCCGTGGTCGCCATGCGGGTAGACCGCGTTGCGGCCGTAGGCGAACTGGGGCCAGATGCTGTCGGCGAGGAACTCATACTGCGGCATCTTCGGCCAGTCGCTGTAACGCTGCGGGTGCCGCTCATGGGTGCCGTGGATTTCCTGCAGGAACACCATGTCGGCGCCCACGCTGCGCACCGCCTCACGCAACTCGGGCAGGATGAAGCGTCGGTTCAACGCGGTGAAACCCTTATGGATATTGACCGTCAGCACGGTGAAGCGGGTGATGGCGGTGCTGGGCGTAACGGGCACCCAGTCGGCAATCGCAGCCATGATCGCTCCTGTGGATAAGTGAAGGGCGAAGCCTGTCTTATTGGCTGACTGCGAGTGTTGGGAGAAAGTTTCGAATGACCTACAGGCGGTGCTGTTAACCGATCGTTCCCACGCTCCGCGTGGTAACGCAGCCCGGGACGCTCCGCGTCCCTTGAACGCAGAGCGCGGGAACGATCAGCGCTCAAACCCGTCAGTTCCTTACAGACCCTGCTGAAGGAGCCCGGTGTTTTGCTGAATCTAAAGACTGCATTACTGCTCGTTGTGCTGTTGGTGTGTGGCAATGGCGCGCTGCAAGCCGCGGCCGCGGCGCCTGCGGCAGCTGAGGCTCCCGCCAAGCCGGAGTTGTTGGTCGAAGGTGGCTTGCTCGGCGCCATCAGCTCCAGCATTGACGATGTGCAAGACAAACTCGACCTCAACCAGAACCTCATCGACGCCTGGCGCCTGCGCGCCGACCGTGCGGCGGATGAGGTCGGGCGGCTGGTCGATCAAACCGCCCAACGCTCGCCTTGGAGCGTGGCCGGTGACTTCCTGCTGCTGTCCGGGGTGTGGGTCGGTGCCTTTGCGGCACTCACACTGCTCGGGCGCTTTAGCGTGCAGCGCCTCGGTCGGCGGCGTTTCGTTGCACAGCGCGAGCGTCTGCAGGGCGTACTGGGCTACGTGGTGCCCTACACGATTCCAGCCCTGATCTGCCTGCCGCTGACGCTTTACGTCAGCCACTTTTTACCCAGCTCCATAGGCCGTGCGCTGGCGCTGTGTTTTGCCTATGCCACCAGCAGCGGCATCTTCTCCACGTCGATGCTGTTGTGCGTCATCGTCATGTTCAACGTCGGCCACAAACGCCCGGCTGTGCAGATTATTCGCAACTATTGCCCCAAGCCGCTGTTCCTGATCGGCTTTCTCGCCGCTCTCAGCGATGCCCTGACCAGTCCGCAGATCGCGCGCCAGTTGGGCGGCAATATCACCAGCAGCATCGCAGTGTTTACCGGCCTGTTCGCGGCGGTGATTTTCGGCGTGCTGGTGGTGCGCCTGCGCCGCCCAGTCGCGCACCTGATCCGCAATCGGCCGCTGGCCCAGCGCCTCAAACACCCGGCGCTGCAGCAATCGCTGCGAGTGTTTTCCGGGCTGTGGTATTGGCCGATTCTGTTGATGGTGCTGGTCTCGGCGATCAACCTGATCGGCGCCGGCGACGATAACCAGAAGGCTTTGCGTTGCGCGCTGTTCACCACGATTCTGTTGATCGGCACAGTGTTTCTCAGCACGGTGTTGCAACACCTGTTCAAGTCCCGCAGCCAGGTGGCGATCCAGCGCAGCAGTGCCTACAAAGAGCGCTTCCTCAGCCTGCTGCACGCAATACTGCGCATCGCCATGGCCATCGCGTTTATCGAAATTCTCGGGCGTATCTGGGGTGTATCGCTGTTCGAATTTGCCCAGCGTAACTCGGTAGGCCGGGCGATCAGCGATTCCCTCAGCAGCATTGGCCTGATCCTGCTGGTGACCTGGCTGTTCTGGGTGGTGCTCGACACGGCGATCCAGGAAGCCTTGAAGCCGCCGGTCAACAAGCGCTCCAGTCGCCAGCCCAGCACGCGAGTCAAAACCATCCTGCCGTTGTTGCGCAATGCGGTGAAGATCGTGCTGGTGGTGATCTGCGCGATCACCACCATGGCCAACCTGGGCATCAATGTCGCACCTCTGCTGGCCGGTGCCGGTGTGGTCGGCCTGGCCATCGGTTTTGGCTCCCAGCAGTTGGTGCAGGACGTGATCACCGGCCTGTTCATCATCATTGAAGACACGCTGTCGATCGGCGATTGGGTAGTGCTCGACTCCGGCCATGCCGGCACCGTGGAAGGCCTGACCATCCGCACCCTGCGCCTGCGAGACGGCAAGGGGTTTGTGCACTCGGTGCCGTTCGGGCAGATCAAGGCGGTCACCAACCAGTCGCGGCAGTTTGCCTATGCGTTCTTCTCGGTGCAGTTCACCTACGACACCGACGTGGACAAGGCGGTGGAGCTGATCCGTGAGGCGGGGCAGTCGATCCGCGATGACGTGTTCCTCAAGTACAACCTGCAAGGTCCGCTGGAAGTGTTTGGGGTCGACAAGATGGACCTCAACGGCGTGGTGCTGACGGCGCAGTTCCGTACCGTGTCGGGTGGGCAATATGCTGTGAGCCGCGCGTTTAACCAGCGCCTGAAAAAGCTTGTGGATAACTGTGATGAGGTGCACTTCGCGCAGACTTATCCACAGCAGGTTTGGTTGCCCAAGCGTTCGGCGCATGTGGATGAGGCGGGTGAGGAGGTGCCGGGTGCGGTGGTGGTGACCGAGCAGCACAGGCCTCAATGATGTAATGAATGTTCCGGCCTCATCGCAGGCAAGCCAGCTCCCACAGTTGGAATGCATCCCCCTGTGGGAGCCGGGCTTGCCCGCGATGAGGCCGGCAAGGTCCATACAGGTATCAGCGCCTGATTAACTTCTCCTGCACCGCCTGCAAGTCCTCCTCCAGCAACACCTGCTGCTTACCCGCGACCATCACCGCCGCCGGCAAACCATCCCGATACACAATCCGGTTACCACTCACCGCAGGCACTTTGCTGCCCGGTAGCAAGGTGCCCACCAGGTTCAACGGGTCCGCCCCGCACACCGCAATCAAACTGCCGTCATGTGGGCGACGGCGTACCTCGCGTAACAGGGGAATCGCCTCCGGCAACGCAAACTGTTCCCCCGCCAAACCACTCACAAACCGCCCGCCGCGAATCTCACCCCGCGCTTCCAGGCGATGGAAGGTGCGCAGCAATTCGCGCCAGCTCGGCAGCCAGTCGGCCTCCCGCTCCAGCAACCGCCAGAACACCACGCCATAACGGCGCAGCAGGGTCATGGCCACATGCTCCAGGGTCTCGGCCGAATGCGGGCCGGCGGCGCTGGGCGAGCGGCGCAACAGCGCCCAGCGCCCGGCGTCGTCCATGCCACCGATAAACGCCCCGCGCCCACGCCGGCTGCTGCGTGCCTGGCGTTTGCTGGCGGGCGTGGTCAAGGCCCGCAGCCCGGCAAAGCTGTCGGCATTCACCAGCCCTGCGCCCACCAGTTCCTGCAAGGCGGTTTCCAGTTCGCTGCGCAGCAGATGGGCTTCGTGCACCAGTTCGTCGAAGAACAGCGCGCCGTGTTCACGCAGCGCCAGGTGGACCTTTTGCGCTTTGGGCGACAACGTGGTGCTGTCGGTCGGTTCGGTCAGCCCGCTCCACAACGGCACCTGGCTGCGCGGCAGCAGCACCACCGGCGTACTGCGCAATGCCAGGGCGCCGGCCTTGTGGCTCAGGCGCGTCCATACCAGTTTGCCGCTGCGGCACAGCTCGTCGAGCCAGGTGGAGGAATAGTCCTTGAGCCGCGCACTGAGCAAGTCGCTGTCCCAGGCCGAGGTGGCGGCGGCGTAACCTTCGAACTGCCCGACAATCTGCGGCAACATTGCGCTGCCCTGGCCACGGGTGCCGTCGGACAGGTGCTGCCAATCGAACAGAAAGCGCATGAAGTCCTGCAGCGCCACCGGCTCGATTTCCCGGCGCAGGCGCTTGACTGTGTAGCGATGGATACGCGCGAGCAAATGCCGCTCGCACCATTGTTCCTGGGTGGCGCCGGGGCTGAAACGGCCGCGCAGTACGTAGCCTTCCCGCTCCAGGCGCGCGAGTGACTGGCTGATATCCGCGGCTGGCAGGGCCAACGGCGTGGCGATCTCGGCCAGGCTCAACGGGCCGAAACCGCCGAGGCGCGCGCGCAACACTTCAGCCAGCGCATCGTCAAAGGCCCACGGTTCATCGAAGCCTGGCAACAACGGCAAGTCATTTGGATAGATTGCTTGCAGGCAACTCAGGCGTTCCACCGCCACCCACAGGCCATTGTCCAGTTGATGGGCGCGCCCGCCCTTGGCCAAGGCATGCAACCACTCGGCCCATTGCGGCGTGACTTCGTTGTCGGCGATACAGGCCAGGCTCATCAGCGCTTCATGCATTTCATCCAGGCCATTGGGCGCGGGCCAGGCTTCTTCACGCACGCCGGCAATGGCCTCGGCGTCCAGCGCGCCGAGGTCGTCGGTACTGTGAGGGTCGCTCCAGCGACGGTTGAGCACGGCCTGGGTGCGGCGTTCCTCCAGCGGTGCGTCGTCGAGAAAAGTGTAGGGCCGCGCGCTGAGAATTTCGGCGGCCATGGGCGAGGGCGCAGGCAGGTCGCGGCTGATCAGGCGCACTTCGCCGCGCTCCATGCGCCGCAACAGTGTCAGCCAACCCTCGCTGTCCATGGCTTCGTGCAGGCAGTCGTCGAGGGTTTGCTCAACCAGCGGGTGTTCGGGTACTTCGCGTTCACCGGCGAGGTTTTCCAGGCAGGCAATCTGGTCGGGAAACACGCTGGCGATCAGGTCTTCGCTTTTCATGCGCTGGATCTGCGGCGCCACCTTGCGCCCGCCGGTGTAGCGCGGCAACGCCAGGGCCACACCGGCATTCCAGCGCCAGCGCACGCCAAACAGCGGTGCATCCAATACGGCCTGAATCAGCAGGTGTTCGGCGCTGTTGCTGTTCACATAGCGCCACACTTCATCCAGCTCAAAACTGTGGCTGGTGGACAGCGACAGCACGATTGCATTCTCACTGGCGGCTGCCTGCAATTCAAAGTTGAACGTGCGGCAAAAACGCTTGCGCAGCGCCAGGCCCCACGCACGGTTGATGCGGCTGCCGAACGGCGTGTGGATGATCAACTGAGTGCCGCCGGACTCATCGAAAAACCGTTCCATGATCAATGTGTCCTGGGACGGTAATGCGCTCAGCGCCAGGCGCGCACGGGCCAGGTAATCAAGGATCTGCTCGGCGCTGGCGCGGTTTAGGCCAAGGCTGGCGGTGAGCCAGTCTTGCGCGGGTTGCAGGTCACCGGGCGTGGTGCTGAGCAGAGCGTCCAACTGCCCCTGAAAACGTGCGACTGCCGACGACAACTCGTTGCTGCGCCCCGGCGCTTCACCCAGCCAGAAGGGGATGGTCGGCGGCTGGCCGTGGGCATCTTCGACGCGCACCTTGCCGCTTTCTACCCGCAGGATTCTGTAGGACGTATTACCGAGCTGAAAGATATCCCCGGCGATGCTCTCCACCGCGAAGTCTTCGTTGACGCTGCCGATGTTCAGGCTCTGAGGCTCCAGCAATACGCTGTAGTCGGCGTTGTCGGGGATGGTGCCGCCGCTGGTCACGGCGGTCAGTTTGGCGCCACGGCGGGCGCGCAGGGTGTGGGTCACGGCGTCACGGTGCAGGTAGGCACTGCGGATGCCCTGGCGGCCGTTATAGCCGTCGGCGAGCATGTGCAGCAGTGCCTGGTAGTGGCGTTCATCGAGTGCGGCGTAGGGCGAGGCGCGACGGATGAGGTCCAGCAATGCCTGTTCCGGCCATTCGCGGGCGCTGACTTCGGCGATGATTTGTTGGGCCAGCACGTCCAGCGGGGCGATGGGGATGTGCAAGGTGTCCAGTTCGCCGCGCCGCACGCAGTCGAGCAGGGCGGCGCATTCGATCAAATCATCACGGGTGGTGGCGAACAATCGCCCCTTGGGCGTGCCGCCGACCTGGTGACCGGAACGCCCGACCCTTTGCAGAAAACCGTTGATGGAGCCGGGCGAGCCGATCTGGCACACCAGGTCGACCTCACCGATATCAATCCCCAACTCCAGCGACGCGGTGGCGATCAGCACTTGCAGTTCACCGGCCTTGAGCCGTTGCTCGGCGTCCAGGCGCAGCTCTTTGGCCAGGCTGCCGTGGTGCGCGGCCACAGCGGTCTTGCCCAAACGCTCGCTCAAGTGCCGGGCCAAGCGTTCGGCCAGGCGCCGGGTGTTGACGAACACCAGCGTCGTGCGGTGTTCGCGGGCCAGCGTGGCGAGGCGGTCGTAGACCAATTCCCACACATCGTTGGCCATCACCGCCGAGAGCGGCACTGGTGGTACTTCGATATCCAGGTCGCGGGGGCGCGCGTGGCCGATATCGACGATGGCGCATTCACGCCCGCTGCCGACCAAAAAGTGCGACACCGCCTCGATAGGCTTTTGCGTGGCCGACAGGCCGACGCGGGTCAACGGCTCGCTGCATAAACCTTGCAGGCGCTCCAGGCTCAGGGCCAGGTGGCTGCCACGTTTACCGGCGGCGATGGCGTGGATTTCGTCGACGATCACCGTGCGCGTGCTGGAAAGCATTTGCCGACCGGAGTCCGAGCCCAGCAGCACGTAGAGCGATTCCGGCGTGGTGACGAGGATATGCGGCGGCCGTTTGCGCATTTGTGCGCGGTCTTTTTGCGGGGTGTCGCCGGTGCGCACGGCGGTGCGAATAGTCAACGGCGGCAAGCCCTGCGCCTGTAATTGCGCGGTGATGCCGGCCAGCGGGTTTTGCAGGTTGATCTGGATATCGTTGGACAGCGCCTTGAGCGGCGACACGTACACCACCAACGTCTCGTCCGGCAGTTGACCGCCGTTGGCCAGGCCTTGGTGGACCAGGTCATCGAGCACCGCCAGGAACGCGGTCAGGGTCTTGCCGGAGCCTGTGGGCGCGGCGATCAAGGTTGAGCGGCGTTGGCGGATCAGCGGCCACGCCTGGGCCTGGGCGCCGGTCACCGAGGGAAAGGTGTTGCCAAACCAGGCACTGACGGCGGGGTGGAAGCCGTCCAATACCGTGTCGGTTGATTCAGGAAGGTTCATCTATTGATTGATACTGCCCATGCCAACAAGTTGCAATCAGGTACTTTGTCCGTGACGGTTGCGCTACAAACCCGCAAAATGCAACGATTCTGGCAACAACCTACGGCAAGGCGCACACGCCTGCCGATAATAACCATCGTTCCAAACAGACCGGGCCTGCTCAATCTATGCGAATGCGCCTTATGTTACTGGGCGGCGGGAATGCCCTCGGGCAGGCGCTGATTCGCCTCGGTGCAGAGGAAGACATCGGTTTCCTCGCACCTAAACCGCCCCAAGACGGCTGGGATGCCGCGAGCCTCACCCAATTGCTCGACGACACCCGTCCCGATGCGCTGATCAACCTCGCCTACTATTTCGACTGGTTCCAGGCCGAAGCGGTCAGCGAAACACGTTTGGCCGCGCAGGAGTTCGCCATCGAACGCCTGGCCGAACTGTGCCAGCACCACAACATCACCTTGCTGCAACCGTCCAGCTACCGCGTGTTCGATGGCTCCCGCGCCACCGCCTACAGCGAAAAAGACGAGCCGGTGCCCCTGGGCCTGCGCGGCCAGGCGTTATGGCGGATCGAGCAGAGCGTGCGCGCCACCTGCCCGCAACATGTGCTGCTGCGCTTTGGCTGGCTGCTGGATGACAGTGTCGATGGCACCCTCGGGCGCTTCCTGGCCCGTGCCGAGAAGCCGGATGAATTGCTGATGGCCGATGACCGGCGCGGCAACCCGACGCCGGTGGACGACGCGGCGCGGGTGATCATTTCAGTGCTCAAGCAACTTGATTGCGCGGCGCCGCTGTGGGGCACCTATCATTACGCCGGCCACGAAGCGACCACGCCGTTGGCGCTGGGGCAGGCGATCCTTACTGAAGCGCGCAATTTCCATCCGCTGGCGATCGAATCTCCCACCGCCCAGGCCCACGCGGCCCGGCCGGATGCGGCGGACGAGCCGCAGCACGCGGTGCTGGCCTGCAAGAAAATCCTCCACACCTTCGGCATCAAGCCACGGGCGTGGCGGGCGGGGTTGCCGGCGTTGCTGGATCGGTTCTACCGACATAGCTGAAGGCAACACAAAAAATGTGGGAGCTGGGCTTGTGTGGGAGCTGGCTTGCCTGCGATAGCATCACCCCGGTATCACTGATACACCGAGGTGCCTGTATCGCGGGCAAGCCCGACTCCCACACAAGCCCAGCTCCCACATTGGGTTATGCCGTGTTGTTTAGAACTTGTAACCAATACCCACCATGTAAACCATCGGGTCAACATCCACATTGACCTTGGCGCGTGTGCCTTGGCCCAGCGCATTGTTATCCACAGTCGCCTTGGTGCTGATGTCGATGTAACGCGCCTGGGCGTTGATCATCCACTTGTCGTTGATCATGTAGTCGGCGCCGATCTGCGCGGCCCAGCCCCAGGAGTTTTCAGCCTTGAAGTTGCTGAAGCCAGCTTGTTCGGCGCGGCTGCCAACGTGCTCGTCGTAGATCCAGGTGTAGTTGATACCGGCGCCTACATACGGCTGGAACGCGGACTTGTTGTCCAGCGGGTAGTACACGACGCTCAAGGTCGGCGGCAGGTGCTTGAGCGTACCGAGCTTGCCGTTGGCGGCGCCCAGGGCGGTGTTCTTGATCTTCACGTCATGCTCGAACGGCGTGGCGGCCAGCAGTTCGATACCGATGTGGTTGGTGATCATGTAGGCGAAGTTGAGGCCCAGTTGGGTGTCGCTGCTCATGGTCGCCTTGCCGCCCAGGTTGGTGCCGGCCAATGGCCCCTGGTCAACCTTCACATGGCCGCTGTCTGCTTTCGGGTTCACGGTGATTGCACCGGCGCGAATCAGAATATCGCCGGCTTCGTGAGCGTGTGCGACAGGGGCGGCGAGGGCGAGCGCGAAGAGGGACGCGCCGAGCAGAGACTTGTTCATGGGAGCTCCAAAAGGACGTTTAAAAGTTGTACGTCCAATGGTAAAGATCGTTCCGTCCGATCTTTTGACTCAGCTCAATGAAAGCTCGATCAGCGTTACTCCTGCAGTTCGTAGACGTAAATCTTCTCGGCATCCATCTGGTAACCGGCGTCGGCCAGCTCACTGGAAGACGGCTTGACCTGCATCGCACCTTCGATCCAATACGGCTGATACAGCTCATCAAGCTTCACGCCGACTTCGCTTTTTACATGCACGATCTGGTTCGACGGCGGCGGCGGTACGTGGATGCACGCGCCGAAATACGGCACCAGCAAAAACTCGGTGGTGCGGCCTTCTTCGTTGACTTCCAGCGGCACGATATAGCCCGGCAAACGGATGTGCTTGCCGTTAAGGCTCTGCACCACCGGCGCGTTGGGCAGTTCCTGTTTGGCCGCAGGCGCCGCTTCCACCGAGAGCGCATCGGCCATGTTCGACAGGTCGTGCAGCGGTTTCATATTGGGGACTTCCGGCGGCGCGTCCGGCGGGATCATTTCCTGCCACGACAGGTCCTTGGGCTGCTCGTCGGCCCAGGCGGGCACCACCACCAGCAGCAACAGCGCAAACAGGGCACGATGCATAAAGACTCCTTAGTTGCTAGCTGAAAGCGGCAAGCATCAAGTAGAAGCCGCTTCGCTTGCGGCTTAAAGCTTGAAGCCTGCAGCGGCTGTTTACAGCCTGACCGACAGGCCATCGGCCAACGATTGCCGATAGGCGCGCCACGCGGGCACGCTGCCCATCAACAGCGCTGCGGCGAGGATACCGGCGAGCAAGGTCCATTCATATTCACTCGGCCACGACATCGGCAGGTCCAGGCCGTAGTTGGCCTGCAAATACCCGCGCGACGCGGCGATGCACACGTACAGCAGACCCACGCCCGCCACGACGCCCGACAAAGCCAGCGCGAAGGCTTCGAAGATCAGCAGTGTCGCAATGTGCCACGGCCGTGCGCCCACCGAACGCAAAATCGCCATCTCGCGGCGGCGTTCATTGAGGCTGGTGAGGATCGCCGTAAGCATACCGATCAAGCCCGTCAGCACCACGAACAGCGAGATCACGAACAGCGCTTTTTCGGCCGTGCCCATCATGCTCCACAGCTCTTGCAGCGCCACGCCCGGCAGGATCGCCAGCATCGGCTCGCCACGGAACTCATTGATCTCGCGTTGCAGCGCGAAGGTGGAAATCTTGTTGTTCAGGCCGAGCATAAACGCAGTGATCGCTTGCGGCGTGAGGTCCATGTTGCGTGCCTGATCAGCACTGATACGGCCTTTGCCCTGGGCCGGCACGCCGTTGTGCCAGTCGATATGAACCGCCTCCATGCCACCGAGGCTGATGTGCAGCGTACGGTCCACCGGCGTGCCGGTGCGCTTGAGAATGCCGACCACGGTAAACGGTTTGTCGTCGTGCTTGACCAGGCTAACCACTGCTACACCGTGGGCCAGCACCAGCTTGTCGCCGAGCTTGTAGTGCAGCGCATCCGCCACTTCGGCGCCGAGCACCACCTCAAATGGGTCAGTGGCGAAAGCACGGCCGCTGGCCAGTTCGAGGTTCTGCTTGCGGCCATATTGGTAATGCTCGAAGTAGGACGCGTTGGTACCCATCACGCGATAGCCACGGTGCGAGTCGCCGAGGGAAATCGGGATCGCCCATTTCACCTGCGGGCTGGCGGCGAAGTGCTCGAAGCTGTCCCAACGGATGTTATTGGTGGCGTTGCCGATGCGGAACACCGAATACAGCAGCAAGTTGACCGAGCCGGAGCGGGCGCCAACGATCAGGTCAGTGCCGCTGATGGTGCTGGCGAAACTGTTGCGCGCCTCAACACGCACGCGCTCTACGGCGAGTAACAGGCACACCGAAAGGGCGATGGCGAAGGCAGTGAGAATCGCGGTAAAGCGGCGGTTAGCCAGGCTGGCCATGGCTAGACGGAACAGATACATCTCAAACCTCTGCGGGCGTGGCGGCGCGATTGAGTTCGGCCAGCGACAGATGGCGGTCGAACAGCGGCGCGAGGCTCTGGTCATGGCTGACGAATAACAGACTGGCGCCTGCTTCGCGGCATTCGGCGAACAGCAGCTGAATGAACGCTTCGCGGGCGTCGTAATCCAGGGCCGAGGTGGGTTCGTCGGCGATCACCAGTTCCGGTTGGCCGATCAAGGCGCGGGCGGCGGCCACGCGTTGTTGCTGGCCGATGGACAGCGAGTCGGCACGGCGTTCCAGCAGGTCTTTGTCCTTCAAGCCCAAATGCGCCAGCAAGGTCGCGGCGGCCTGGTCGACGCTGCCGTGACGCTGAGTTGCCCGCTGCGCACGCAGTTTGGAAAAGTGACACGGCAGCTCGACGTTCTCGCGCACTGAGAGAAACGGCAGCAGGTTGAATTGCTGAAAAATATAGCCGGTGTGATCGACGCGGAAGCGGTCGCGGGCACCGGCCGAGAGTTCGGTCAGCTCCTGGCCGAGCAGGCGAATGCTGCCACGGCTGGGTTTCTGTACGCCGCCCAACAGCCCGAGCAAGGTGGTTTTGCCACTGCCGCTCGGGCCTTTGAGAAACAAGGTTTCCCCCGCTTCCAGGCGGAACGCGGGGATGTCCAGCAACTGCGGGTGGCCGGGCCAGTTGAAGCCCAGGTCAGACAGTTCGATCAGTGCTTGGGTCATGTGAAATCAATATCGCCTGGTTGTAGAGCGTGGCGCCGATCCAATGTGGGAGCTGGCTTGCCTGCGATGACGGCGGCACATTCAATATCGATGTGTCTGTTATACCGCTATCGCAGGCAAGCCAGCTCCCACATTGACCGTGTTTCAAATCAGAATTTCAGGGTGGCTGCGGCGGCCGTCGCTTCAACACCTTGCTGGCCGCTTGGGCCGATCAGTTGTACCTGAATCTTCTGGGTGGCAGGGAAGGTCTTGAACACTTGGGTCAGGTCGAGGTTGCTCAGCGCGGTCGGCGTGGCGCAGGTGAACTGGTAGTGCGCGTGGATTTCGCTGTGGTCGTGATGATGTTCGTGGGCGGCAGCGCCTTTGCCGTCGGTGGCGTGGTCGTCATCGTCTTCATCATGGTCGGCTTCAGGCTTATCGCCAAACAACGGGCTGTTGAGTTCCTGGGTGCTGATCACACAACCGGCAGATTTGGGCAGGTTGAACAGCGCCAGTGGGTTTTCCAGCTGCTTGCGCGCGGCGGCGACCTTGGCTTTGTCGGCAGGCGTGGTGGCCTTGTGTTCAAAGCCCACAAGGTTCATGGCCGGGCTGTCGAATTCCAGCTCAAGCGCCTGGCCGTCGAGTACCGCATTGAGGCGGCCGACACCATGCTCGTGGGCACCGAGGCTGGCGTGTTCATGCTCATGATCGTGTTCATCGGCGGCGTGGGCGATGGCCAGGGGCAGCAGGGCAAACGGCAAGGCGAGCAGCAGACGGCGCATGAGAAGGCTCCATAAGATGAAAGTTTTGTTATGTGATCTTATAACAATATTAACGCCAGTTTGAACGCCCGCTTGGCGTTGCGCAAGTCGCGTGGGAGCATGCGGGTCGGAAAACTGCGGGAGTAAGAGCGATGTTGCGAATTCGTGGAACCGTCGGTGACTTGCCGGTGGATTTGACCCTGGAACTCGATGACGGCGATTGGGCGCGCCTGGGCGAGCACTTGCAGGCAACACCGGCGCCGAGCGCGCCGGCTGTTGCGCCGGTCAAACACAACGATGATTTGTGGCAGCACGCCCAGGACCTGTTGCGCAAGGCCGGGCAACTCAATGGGCTTGAGTTGCTTGATCAGCTTGAAGGCTTGGCCGGTGATGCAGCCTCAGGCAAACGCCTGCTGGTAAGGCTGCGCCACAGTGCCAGTGTGAAAGTGGCCAGCGGCGGGGATACGCCGCTGTACAGCTGGATCGGCGATTAATACAGCGCGGCGAACAGCTTGCGACGGTACACCGTGACCAGCGGGTGGTCATTGCCGAGCAGTTCGAACACTTGCAGCAAGGTCTTGTGCGGCAGGCCTTCGCTGTAGCTGCGGTTGCGAATAAACAGCTTGAGCAGGCCTTCCAGCGCGGCGTCGTATTGCTGGCGCGCCAGTTGTTGAATCGCCAACTGATAGGCTGCTTCATCGTCCTGCGGGTCTTGCGCCAGGCGGCTTTTCAAGTCGGCGGCATCCGGCAGGTCGGCGGCCTGGCGCAGGAAGGTGATTTGCGCCTTGGCGCCGGCGAGGGCGGCTTTGTGGTCGTCGCTTTTCACCGCGTCGAGCACGCTTTGGGCTTCGCCCAGTTCGCCACGCTCAGCCAGGCAGCGTGCGTACAAAATCAGCGCGGCGGCGTTAGTGTTGTCTTCACCCAGCAGCACCACCAGCACGGCCTCTGCATCGCTGATACGGCCTTCGGCAAACAACGCCTGGGCCTGTTCCAGCGGGTCAGCCGCCTTCGGTGGCGGCATCTTCACGTGGGGCTCGAGCATCGCTCGCACGGCCGACTCCGGCTGCGCCCCGGCAAATCCATCCACCGGCTGGCCGTCCTTGAACAGCACCACCGTGGGCAGGCTTTGAATGCCAAAACGCGCGACGATGTCCTGCTCGGCCTCGCAATCGACCTTGGCCAGCAGCAACTCGCCCTGATAACTCTCGGCGATTTTCGCCAGCATCGGCATCAATGCCTTGCACGGCGCGCACCACTCGGCCCAGAAATCCACCAGCACGGGTTTTTCGAATGAGTTCTGAATCACTGCCTGGTCGAACGTAGCAGTGGTGGCGTCGAAGATGTACGGCGTGGGCTCACTCATGGGGCGTCTCGAATAAAGCGGGAATGGGGCAACTATAAGGGCTGGCGAGGTTGGCTGAAAGCATGATGAGTTCAAGCCAGCCCCTACTGGAGAATGCGCTCAACTGTGGCGAGCGGGCTTGCCCTGCGTTGGGCTGCGAAGCAGCCCCAAACCCAGTCGCTGAGTTCTTTCAGGAAAAATGCAGTGCCTTTACTGGGGCCGCTTCGCAGCCCAACGCAGGCGGTGCGACGATTCGACAAGCCTGCTCGCCACAACAGCCCACTTACAACAGACTTCGTGTTAACCGGTTGTGTAGATACCTATGCCGCGATGGCCTCAAGCGCGCCGCGAATGGTACAGGCTCACTTTGCGAAACTCCCAAGGCTCGGCCAGGTCCGGCAGCGTCAGCGCATCGAGGATGTCCAGGCGCTGATACGCCGGGTGCTGGAAGTCGCGCACCCGGGAGTCGGCCACCAGCGCTTCATGGCCACGCGTCAGGAAGTGGTCGAGCAGCGGCAGGTTGGCGCGGTCGTAGAGCACGTCGGCCACCAGGATCAGGTCGAAGCGGTCGGCCTCGGCAAAAAAGTCGGCTGAATAACTCAGCGCTACACCATTGAGTTCGGCGTTTGCCCGGCAAGCGGCCAAAGCCAGCGGGTCGAGGTCGCAGGCCACCACTTCCAGCGCGCCCGCTTTAACCGCAGCAATCGCAGCCACACCGGAACCTGCGCCAAAATCCAGCACGCGTTTGCCCGCCACCCACTCGGGATTCGCTGCCAGGTAGCGCGCCAGTGCCAAACCGCTGGCCCAGCAAAAACTCCAGTACGGCGGTTCATGCAGGATGCGCCGGGTCTCTTCCTGGCTGAAGGCACGGTCCATGTTGCCTGCGTCCAGCAGCCACAACGACAGCTCGGTACCCGGCAGCGGGCAGGGCACCAGTTGTGCGTCGCCGATCAGTTCGCTCAGGGCACGTTGCAGGCCCAGCGGTGGCGTCATGGTGCCCGGACGAGTTGCAGAGGGCCGGTGGTCTGGGTGATCGCCTGGGTGATACGCACCGCAGGCAGGTGCAGGATCAACTGGCCGGACTGGCTGGCGCGACCGCGCAGTTCAACCCGTGCACCGGCTGGGAAAGCCTCTGGGTTAAAACGCAAGCGGAAGGCCAGGGGCTTGCCGTTGCCGGTGAGTACGCTGCTGGCGAGCAGTTGTTGCGGGCGGTTGCGCTCATCGATTACCAGCAGGGCCAGTTCGACTTCGGCATTGGCTGGCACGCCACTCAGAGTGCCGTTGATTTCCCGCTGGTAAGCCGGCAAGGGGCCGAGGTCTTCAATGCCGGGGACTTTTTTCTCTTGGGCAGGCGCGGGTTGTGGTATCGACGGTTTTGGGGCTTCGCTGCTACAGGCGACCAGAAAACTGAACAGGGCGAGTAAAACAAGTGGTCGTAACTGCATGTACGGCTCCAGAAAGGACAAAATCCGTGGCTTAAAAAATATGAAACATAATAGTCAGCCTATATACCGTAAAGGCTATGGCTTGTCTTGCCACGGGGATGCGCTACCATGGCCCTCCCATTTTTTGTTGCCTGCCAACCATGCACTGTCCCTTCTGCGGTGCCAACGACACCAAGGTCATTGACTCGCGTCTGGTCGCCGAGGGCGATCAAGTACGCCGCCGGCGCGAATGCCTGGCCTCTGGCTGCGGTGAACGTTTCACCACCTTCGAAACCGCCGAACTGGTGTTGCCACGTCTGATCAAGTCCGACGGCAGCCGCCAGCCTTTCGACGAAGAAAAACTGCGCGCCGGTATGCAGCGCGCCCTGGAAAAACGCCCGGTGAGTGTCGAGCGACTGGAGGCGGCGCTGGTGCATATCAAGCACAAGCTGCGCGCCACCGGCGAGCGCGAGGTCAAGAGCCTGGTGGTTGGAGAACTGGTGATGGGCGAGCTGCAAAAGCTCGACGAAGTCGCCTATATCCGTTTCGCCTCCGTGTATCGACGCTTCCAGGACCTCAATGAGTTCCGCGAAGAGATCGACCGCCTGGCCCGTGAGCCTGCCAAAGAATGAACCCACCGTCTGCCGAACAAGCCGTCCTCGACGCCCATTACATGGCCCGCGCCCTCGAATTGGCGCGCAAAGGCCTGTACACCACCCACCCCAACCCACGAGTGGGCTGCGTGATTGTGCGGGATGGGCAGATTGTCGGCGAAGGCTGGCATGAGCGCACCGGCGAGCCCCATGCCGAGCCGAACGCCCTGCGCGCCGCCGGCGACAAGGCCCGTGGCGCCACGGTGTACGTGACCCTCGAGCCGTGCAGCCACCATGGGCGCACGCCGCCTTGCGCCGATGCGCTGGTGACCGCCGGTGTGGCACGCGTAGTGGCCGGGATGCAGGACCCGAATCCGGAAGTGGCCGGGCGCGGCCTGCAGCGCTTGGCTCAAGCCGGCATCGAAACCCACAGCGGCGTACTCGAACAACAAGCGCGCGCGCTGAACCCCGGCTTCCTCAAGCGTATGGAACACGGCCTGCCGTTTGTGCGGGTCAAGCTGGCGATGAGCCTGGACGGCCGTACTGCGATGGCCAGCGGCGAAAGCCAATGGATTACCGGGCCGGCTGCCCGCGCCGCCGTGCAGCGCCTGCGCGCCGAGGCCAGTGTAGTGCTGACCGGCGCCGACACGGTGCTGGCCGACGGTGCGCGCCTTACTGTGCGCGCCGCTGAGCTTGGTCTGGACGAAGAAACCACCGCTCTGGCCATGTCGCGCCCACCATTGCGCGTGTTGATCGACGGTCGCCTGCGGGTGCCGCTCAACGCGCCGTTCTTCAAGGCCGGCCCGGCGCTGGTCATCACCTGCGTCACCCCGGAAAACCAGTTCCCGCGTGGCCCGGAATGCCTGGTGGTGCCGGGCGTTGAAGGTCAGGTCGACCTGCGTTCGGCGCTGCTGGCGCTGGCAGCCCGTGGCGTCAACGAAGTGCTGGTGGAAGCCGGCCCAAGCCTGGCGGGCGCGTTTGCCCAGCAAGGCCTGGTCGACGAATACGTGATTTTCGTCGCCGGCAAGTTCCTGGGCTCCGCCGCCCGGCCTTTGCTCGACTGGCCGCTTGAGAAACTGGCCGACGCCCCCCAACTCAAGATCACTGAAATGCGCGCTGTAGGCGACGACTGGCGAGTCACTGCCATCCCGCTACCACCAGCGAGCGTATAATTCCGACCGGGCGCTCCAGCGCCCGTCCCGTTTTCCAGGAGAAGGCCATGTTCACCGGCATTATCGAATCCATCGGCAGCATCCGCGCCATGACCCCAAAGGGCGGCGACGTACGCCTGCTGGTTGAAACCGGCAAGCTCGACCTCGGCGACGTCAAGCTGGGCGATAGCATCGCTGTCAGCGGCGTGTGCCTGACCGTCATCGAGTTGCCGGGTAACGGCTTTGCCGCCGACGTCAGCCGGGAAACCCTGGACTGCACCGCGATGAACGACCTCAAAGCCGGCAGCCCGGTCAACCTGGAAAAGGCGCTGACCCCGACCACCCGACTCGGTGGACACCTGGTCAGCGGCCACGTTGACGGCGTCGGCGAGGTGGTTGCACGCAGCGAAAACGCGCGCGCCGTGGAATTTCGCATTCGTGCGCCGAAAGAGCTGGCCAAGTACATCGCCCACAAAGGCTCGATCACCGTCGACGGCACCAGCCTGACTGTGAACGCCGTGAATGGCGCCGAATTCGAACTGACCATCATCCCGCACACCCTGAGCGAAACCATCATGGCGTCGTACCAGCCAGGTCGCCGGGTGAACCTGGAAGTCGACTTGCTTGCCCGTTACCTGGAGCGCCTGCTGATGGGCGATAAGGCCGCAGAGCCAGCATCCGGGAACATCACTGAAAGTTTTCTGGCCGCTAACGGCTACCTGAAATCCTGACCAAGGGGGTGCCGCGTGGCGCTCAATAGCATCGAAGAACTGGTTGAAGACATCCGCCAAGGCAAGATGGTCATCCTGATGGATGACGAAGATCGCGAGAACGAAGGCGATATCATCATGGCCGCCGAGGCGTGCAAGCCCGAGCACATCAACTTTATGGCCAAGCACGCCCGTGGGCTGATCTGCATGCCCATGAGTCGCGAGCGCTGCGAGCTGCTCAAGCTGCCGTTGATGGCGCCGCGCAATGGCTCGGGTTTTGGTACCAAGTTCACCGTATCGATTGAAGCGACCACCGGCGTCACCACCGGCATTTCCGCCGCCGACCGCGCCCGCACGGTGCAAGCCGCTGCGGCCAAAGACGCCAAGGCCGAAGACATCGTCAGCCCCGGCCACATTTTCCCGCTGATGGCCCAACCGGGCGGCACCCTCGCTCGCGCCGGCCACACCGAGGCGGCCTGTGACCTGGCGCGCATGGCCGGTTTCGAGCCAAGCGGCGTGATCTGCGAAGTGATGAACGACGACGGCACCATGGCCCGTCGCGCCGAACTCGAGGCGTTTGCTGCCGAACACGGCATCAAGATCGGCACCATTGCCGACCTGATTCACTACCGCATGATCCACGAACGTACCGTTCAGCGGATTGCCGAGCAGCCGCTGGACAGCGAACTGGGCCAGTTCAACCTGGTGACCTACCGTGATTCAGTCGAAGGCGATGTGCACATGGCCCTCACCTTGGGGAGCATTTGCGCTGAAGAACCGACCCTGGTGCGCGTACATAACATGGACCCGCTGCGCGACCTGCTGATGGTCAAGCAGCCGGGCCGCTGGAGCCTGCGCGCCGCCATGGCCGCGGTTTCCGAGGCAGGCAGCGGTGTGGTGTTGCTGCTGGGCAACCCGGTGGATGGCGACGTATTGCTCGCGCATATTCGTGAAACCGCCGAGCACACCCAGGTCAAAACACCGACCACCTACAGCATCGTCGGTGCCGGTTCGCAGATTCTGCGTGACCTCGGTGTGCGCAAAATGCGCCTGATGAGCGCACCGATGAAATTTAATGCGATATCCGGATTCGACCTGGAAGTTGTAGAATACGTGCCCTCCGAATAAAGGCTGGCGTTTTCTGCCCCTTGTTCGCGGTTAAATCATCACTGAGGGACGCACTTTTCGCGTCCCGGCTCTTTAAGAGATTTGTCGAATGACCCTGAAGACCATCGAAGGTACCTTCATCGCCCCCAAAGGCCGCTATGCCCTGGTGGTTGGCCGCTTCAACAGCTTCGTGGTTGAAAGCCTGGTAAGCGGTGCCGTGGATGCCCTGGTTCGCCACGGTGTGAGCGAGAGCGACATCACTATCATCCGCGCCCCTGGCGCCTTCGAAATTCCACTGGTTGCGCAAAAAGTTGCACAGCAGGGTGAATACGCGGCGATCATCGCCCTGGGCGCGGTCATTCGGGGCGGTACTCCGCACTTCGAATACGTGGCTGGCGAATGCACCAAGGGCCTGGCCCAGGTGTCCATGGAGTTCGGCGTGCCAGTCGCTTTCGGCGTACTGACCGTAGATTCCATCGAGCAAGCCATCGAGCGCTCCGGCACCAAGGCCGGTAACAAGGGCGCAGAAGCTGCCTTGTCCGCACTGGAAATGGTTAGCCTGCTGTCGCAGTTGGAGGCCAAGTGATTTCCGACGAGAGCGATCAGTTCAACCCACAGGATCCGCGTCCAGCCGATGCCGGCAAGCCATCCAAAAGCGAGAAGCGCCGTAAGGCGCGTCAACTCGCGACCCAGGCGCTGTACCAGCGCCTGATGGCCGGTGCCTCGCTGAACGAAATCGAAGCGCAGTTTCGCGTCGACAACGACTTCACGTTTGCCGACCAGAGCTACTTCCACGATATCCTGCACGGTGTGCATGCCAACCTGACCGAGATCGACACGGCTCTGGCACCATGCCTGGACCTGACCATTGAAGAACTCGACCCGGTTGAACTGTGCGTGATGCGCCTGTCCACCTGGGAGTTGCTCAAGCGCGTCGACGTGCCTTACCGCGTGGTGATCAACGAAGGTATCGAGCTGGCGAAAGTCTACGGTTCGACCGACGGCCACAAGTTCGTCAACGGCGTGCTCGACAAGCTGGCCCCGCGCCTGCGCGAAGCTGAAGTGAAGGAACACAAGCGCTAAGTCGCTTGAGTCCTGAATGGGTGAGTTCGAGCTGATCCGCAATTACTTCGCCGCTGCGCCCTGTGCGCAGGGCGGTGAAGGCATTGCCTTGGGGATCGGCGACGACTGCGCCCTGCTGGCGCTCCCTGCCGGGGAGCAGTTGGCAATCTCCACCGATACGCTGGTGGCTGGCGTGCACTTCGCCGACCCCTGTGACCCGTTCCTGCTCGGCCAGCGCTCGTTGGCCGTGGCAGTGAGCGACCTGGCCGCCATGGGCGCCCATCCTCTGGCCTTCACCCTCGCACTCACCACACCCACCGTCGATGCCGATTGGCTGCAACGCTACGCCCAGGGTTTGAACGCCATGGCGCAAAGCTGCGGCGTGGGGCTGGTGGGCGGCGATACCACGCGCGGGCCGCTTAGCCTGACCCTGACCGTGTTTGGCCGTGTGCCGGCCGGGCAGGCGCTGGTTCGCAGCGGTGCGCAGCCGGGTGATTTGCTGTGTGTGGGTGGTGAGCTGGGTAACGCTGCCGGCGCTTTGCCGCTGGTATTGGGGCAACGCACGGCGGACGCAGCTATCGCTGATCCGCTGCTCGCCCATTACTGGTCGCCGCAACCGCAGTTGGCGCTGGGCCTCGCGCTTCGGGGTAAGGCCACGTCTGCGATGGACATCTCCGACGGCCTGCTGGCCGATTGTGGGCATATCGCCAAGGCATCGGCTGTCAGGCTGGTCATTGAGCGTGAGAAACTGCCGTTATCCCAGGCGTTGCTGGCGTTTGTTGGCGATGACGATGCCCGTGTGGCCGCGTTGAGCGGGGGCGACGACTATGTGTTGGCGTTCACCCTGCCACCGGCCGAGCTGGCGCCGCTGTTGGCGGACGGCTGGCCGATTCACGTGATCGGCCGGGTCACGGCGGGGCAGGGCGTGACGCTGATTGACGCCGCCGGGCAAGACATCACGCCAGCCGTGCGCGGCTATCAGCATTTTCGCGACACGCCGTAAGCGACAGACCTGCGCTACCCTCTATACGGTTATCCCTGTACAGGAGGTAGTCACCATGGGTGTGCGCCGTTGGCTGCTGATAGTGTTGTGCGCTCTCGCAACCCAGATTCTCGCCGATGAAGCACCTGTCCCTGGCAAGATCATGCTGGCCAGTGAGCAGTGGAACGACTACACCAACAAAGATGGCAGCGGCCTGGCCTGGGATGTGTTGCGAAAGATCTTCGAACCGGTGGGCATTACCGTGCAAACCCGCAGCGTGCCCTATACCCGTTCGGTCGGCCTGGCCCAGCGTGGCGAGGTGGATGGCTGGGTCGGTTCCTATCGCGACGAAGCCAGTGGCGTGTTGTACCCGCACTGGAATTTCGACTCCGACCACATCTACGCCCTAGGGCTGGCAGCCACACCTGCACCGAGCATCGCCACGCTGGGCAATTATCGTTTGGCCTGGGTGCGCGGCTACAAGTACGAGGAATACCTGCCGAATGTGCGCCGCTTCAACCCGATAGAACGTCGGAGTGGCATCCTGCCGATGCTGCAACACGGCCGCGCCGACTTCTATATTGATGCCCTCACTGAAGCCAAATACGTGCTCAGCCAGTCGGATGACCCGGCGCAATTCAAGCTCACTCATATAGCCGAACTGCCGCTCTACATAGGCTTTGCCGACACCGAGCGTGGGCGGGCATTGATGGGGGTTTATGAGCAACGCATGGCCACGTTGGTGAAGAGCGGCGAGTTGAAAGCGATTTTCGAGCACTGGAAACAACCGTACCCGTTCTGACCTGCATAGAACCAGGACGAAGGCCAATCGAACCTATTGATCTTTATCAGCGATAATTCAGCTTAAGCGTCTGTAGGAACCTGCTGTTACAATGACGCCCTCTGTGAAATCTGAAATCAGGAGCACACGGTGCCCGTCGTTTTCGTCGCCGCTTCCAAGCTGCCTACCCCTTTTGCCACGTTCACCATGAACGGCTTTCTCGAAGAGGCCACTGGCCGCGAGCACGTCGTGCTCAGCCTGGGTGATATCGCCGACGGCGCGCCGGTGCTCGGCCGCGTGCATTCCGAATGCCTGACCGGCGACGCCTTGTTCAGCCAGCGCTGCGACTGCGGTTCGCAACTGGAAGCAGCGATGCGCGCCATCGCCCGTGAAGGCCGTGGTGTGCTGCTGTACTTGCGTCAGGAAGGCCGCGGCATTGGCCTGATGAACAAGATTCGCGCCTACGAGCTGCAAGATGGTGGCGCCGATACCGTCGAAGCCAACGAACGCCTGGGCTTTGCCGCCGACCAGCGCGACTACGCGATCTGCCTGCCGATGCTGGAGCATTTGGGCGTCAAATCCCTGCGTTTGATGACCAATAACCCGCGCAAGGTCAAAGCCTTGACCGAGATGGGCATCACCGTGGCCGAGCGCGTGCCGCTGCACACCGGGCAAAACCCGCACAACAAGCTCTACCTGGCCACCAAAGCCAGCAAGCTCGACCACATGATGGGTAACGAGCATCTGGGCGAGGTCGACCGCGCGTGACCCGTGGCCAGGTAAAACGGCGACTGTCCTTCAACTGGTGGCAGTACCTGGCCCTGGCATTGCTCCCGCTGTTCGTGCTTAACCTGGTGTTCGGGCAAGCCCAATCCCTGCTTCCTGTGTTGGCCATGCCGCTCTTTATTGCCGGCGTGGCCTCGATGTTTCTGAGCCTGCGTTATTTTCATGGCTATAAACACGCACTGATCGCCACTTCCAAAGTTCTCGATACGCCCGAAGAACCGGCTGCGTGGATTACCCTCGCGGCCCGTCGGCGTGCGGCTTTGTTGGTAGCCGCACTGCCGGCCTGGATCGGCGCGTTGGCCGTGTTCGTCGGCCTGGAAGCGGTGCCGCTGTGCCTGCTGGCGCTGTCGACACTGGTGCTGTTCTATCTCTATCGCATCCCGCGTCAGCTGGGATGATGCGTGTTTGGCTGTCGCTTCTGGTGCTGGCATTCAGTGCCCAGGCGATTGCGGTTGAACGTGTCGTCAGCCTGGCGCCGTCTCTCTCCGAAATCGTGGTCGAACTGGGCGCCGCCGACCTGCTGGTGGGCGTGCTCGATGGCGGCGAGCGCCCGGCGGCATTGGCCCAAGTGCCGTCGGTTGGGCAATACGGCCAACTGAATATGGAGCGCTTGCTCAGCCTCAAGCCCGACCTCATTCTGCTCTGGCCCGGCAGTGTCGGCCCGGCCCAGCGCGAGCAATTGCAGCGCCTGAATATCCCGGTTTATGTGGCTGAACCCCATAGCCTTGAACAGCTGACGGCCCAGGTACAAGCCATCGCTCAACAATTGGGCCGCGAAGCGGCGGGGCGCACGCTGGCCGCGCAGTTACGCCAACGCTTGGCCGAACTGCGCCAACGCTATCAGCGCGCCGAACCGTTACGTGTGTTTTATCAGGTATGGAACCAGCCGCTGTACACCGTGGGCGGCGGGCAGATCATCAGTGATGCCTTGGAGGTATGTGGCGCACGCAACGTGTTTGCCGACCTCAAGCTGCCCGCGCCGCAGGTCAGCGTCGAGTCAGTGTTGCAGCGCAATCCCCAGCTGATCCTGGCGGGTGATCAGGCGCAACTCGACGAGTGGAAGGCCTGGCCTCAGATCGCGGCGGTGGCTGAAGGTCGTTTGCAGGTCGTGCCCGACAAGGGGCTGGAGCGGCCCAGCGGGCAGATGGTTGAGGCCATCGCGAAGCTCTGTCAGGCAATGGCTGCCCAGCGCTGAGAGTCGCTGTGTTTTCGTCTGCTGCGGTGCGATTAGTCTGTCAAAACCATCGGATTTTGCCTGGCGATCTACCCGCCTAGGAGTGCTAGTTTCGCGGCTCTCCCATTCGAGCTGATCAAGGACACATCATGCGTTATCTATTGGCGATGGCCGGCGCCGCTTTCGCATTGGCGCTTATAAGCGGGTGCGATATTTCCCAAAGACTTTCCGAACTGAGGACCTTTGGTAATCATCCGGTGGTGGACAGGACCGCAACGGTGGACAGCACCCAGCAAGACCTCCTCACTATCCAGAAGCCTGCGAAAATCACCTCGATCCGTGGCGGCACCTCCCAGTGCTTTGATTACGCGTTGGAGCGCGATGGTAAAAGAGCCGATTATTTCGTCTCGTTCACCTCCCACGGTTGGGCAAATGCCTGGGGCTACTCAACGTGCAGCAAGCAGGTGGCAGCAGGCGGCCTGACGTCTAACGAGCGGATCAAGAGGCAGTACTGACCATTGATAGTGCGCGCTGGCGTTACAGTTCCGGCGTCCAGGTCACTCCAAACAACAGCGCCCGGCCTTCTTCCCGGTAGCCGTATTGTTGGCCTTGATACTGATACAGCGCCCGGCTGTAGTCTTTGTTCAGCAGGTTATCGACCTTCATGTTCAATGTTACTTCACGGTTCACCGCCCAACTGGCGCGAAGCCCCAGCAACCCGTAACCACCCAACCGTTGCTGGTTTTTCGGGTCATCGTAGCTGCTGCTTACCGCTTGCCAGCTGGCGCCGACGCCAAACTGATCGAATTGGCGATCCAGATCCAGGCTCACCGTGCGTCTGGCGCGGCGGGCCAATGTGCGGCCGGTGTCGCGGTCGCGTGGGTCAATCATCGCCAGCCCGAGGCTGCCTTGCCAGCCGAACAGTTCTTGCTTGAGCGCTGCTTCAAAGCCATTGATGCGGGCCGAGCTGACGTTTTGTGGGCCGTCGCTGCCGAACACGATGGCGTCCTGAATATCGGTGCGGTACAGCGACGCCTCCAGGCGGCTGGTGTCGCTGAGCTGGCTGCGCCATTGCAGTTCATAGCTTTTGGAGGTTTCGGGTTTCAGGTTTGGGTTGGCGTTTTTGAAGCCGTATTCGTCCGGGTAATAAAGGTCGTTGAAGGTCGGTGCGCGGAAACCTTCGCTGTAACTGAACAACAGGTCGTTATACGGGTTCACCGGCAGGGTCAGGGTGCCGCTCCAGCTGTTGTGACCGCCGAATTGCTGGTTCTGGTCGCGGCGCAGGCCCAGCTCGGTGGAAAAATACTGTGCTTCAAAGCGGTGCTGGATAAACGCGGCGCGGTTCCAGCGGCTGTCTTCGGCGAGCACCGTACTGCTGTTGACCCGGTCTTCGTACCAGTCGCCGCCCAGGATCAGGCTGTTCTGATCATTGAGGGTCAAGTCGTTCTGCCAGGTCAGCGAGTCGCGGTAGGTGTTGAACACGCTGCGGTCGTCGCTGAGTTTATCCAGGGTTTTTTCGCGGTTTTCGCTGTGACCCAGCTCTAGGCGAGACTTCCACGCATCGTTGATGCGCGCGTCGACATAGCTGCTGACGCTGCTGACGGTGAAGTCTGTATAGGGTTTTTGCTGGAAGCTCTGGTAGGTGAGCGAGTCATAGCGACCAAAAGGGTTGTCGAATTCGCTTTTGCCACGGTTATCCAGCACATTCACGCCAGCGTCGATGTCATCAGTGAAGGCATGGCTCAGGCTGAAACTGATGGCTTTATTGCGATAAGCATCGTGGTCGCCATCGCTCGGGTACGACGTGCGTGTGCGGTTGATCCCCGCCGTGTCATCCAGGCTGGCGCCAAGGCTGAAGCGGGTTTGCTGGTCGCCGCCGGACAGTCCCAGGCTGCGCTCCCACGTCTGATTGCTGCCAAAGCCCACGTGCAGGCGCGGTTACAGGCCCGACTCGGTGTTGCGCCGGGTGAAGATCTGAATCACCCCGCCAACCGCATCGCTGCCGTAGATCGCCGAGCGCGAGCCGCGCAGCACTTCTACGCGTTCGATCTGGTCGATGTTGAGGTATTGCAGGTTGCTGGTGCCGGTGGTGGAGCTGCTGATGCGCTGGCCATCCACCAACACCAGGCTCTGGGCGGTGGACGTGCCGCGCACATACACGTTGGTCACGCTGCCACGGCCACCACTTTGCGCCACCTGCACACCGGGCACACGGCTGAGCAAGTCGCTCACGCTGGTGGGCTGCAAGCGGTCGATGTCATCGCGGGTAAACACGCTGTTGGCGGCGCTGCTGTCGTTACGCGCCTGCACCTGGCGGTTGGCGCTGATCACCACGTTGGGGAGTTTGAGGGCGTCGTCGCGCTCGAAGCTGTCGGCCAGCACGTCAGTGGCGGGGAGCAACAGCAGGGGCAGGGCAAAACGAAGGCGATTCATGGGCTGTCCATAGCATTGAGCAGCAATACAAAAACAATGTGGGAGCTGGCTTGCCTGCGATGCGGTCACCTCGGTTTTTCAGTAAGACCGAGGTGATGCTATCGCAGGCAAGCCAGCTCCCACATGTTATGAGTGTTTTACAGGCCCAGCAGCGCCATGCGCGCGCGCACCGAAGCCTCGATCCCCGCCTCATCCAGGCCACATTCGGCCAGCATCTGCGCCGGTTTGGCGTGTTCCACATACACATCCGGCAAGCCCAGGTGCAGCACCGACTTGAGGATGTTCTCCCGCGCCAGGAACTCACTGACTGCCGCGCCAGCACCGCCCATGATGGCGTTTTCTTCGACGGTCACCAGCAGTTCATGGCTGGCGGCGATTTCACGCACTAAGGTCTCATCCAGCGGTTTGACGAAGCGCATGTCGACCACGGTGGCGTCGATTTTCTCGGCGACCTTCAGGGCTTCGGCCACTTGCACGCCGAACACCAGAAACGCGACCTTGCTGCCCTGGCGGCGCACGATGCCTTTGCCAATCTCGATCGGCTCGAGGTTTTTCTCGATTACTGCATTCGGGCCGTTGCCGCGCGGGTAGCGCACGGCAGCCGGGCCGTTGTACAGGTGGCCGGTGCTGAGCATCTTGCGCAGCTCGTTTTCGTCGCTCGGGGTCATCACCAGCATGCCGGGGATGCAGCGCAGGTAGGACAAGTCGAAGCTGCCGGCGTGAGTCGGGCCGTCTTCGCCGACCAAACCTGCGCGGTCGATGGCGAACAGCACGTCGAGGTTCTGCACCGCCACATCGTGAACAAGCTGGTCATAGCCGCGTTGCAGGAAGGTGGAGTAGATCGCGACCACCGGCTTGGCGCCTTCACAGGCCATGCCGGCGGCGAAGGTCACCGCGTGTTGCTCGGCAATTGCCACATCGAAGTAGCGCAGCGGGAAACGCTCGCTGAATGCCACCAGGTCGGAGCCTTCCTTCATCGCCGGGGTGATACCCACCAGGCGCGGGTCGGCGGCGGCCATGTCGCACAGCCATTCGCCAAACACGCCGGAATACTTCGGCCCGCTGGCTTTTTTCGGCGCAGCGGCGGGCGCATCCACGGGTTCGAGCTTGGTGATGGCGTGGTAACCAATCGGGTCGACTTCTGCCGGAGCGAAGCCTTTGCCTTTTTTGGTGACGATATGCAGGAACTGCGGGCCCTTGAGGTCACGCATATTGCGCAGCGTGGCGATCAGGGTCGGCAGGTCATGGCCGTCGATCGGGCCGATGTAATTCCAGCCCAGCTCTTCAAACAGGGTGCCGGGTACCAGCATGCCCTTGGCATATTCTTCGGTACGCCGGGCAATTTCCCACGCGCCGGGCAGGCGCGAGAGCACCTTCTTGCTGCCTTCGCGCATGCTGGCGTAGGTGCGGCTCGAAAGGATTTTTGCCAGGTAATTGGACAGGCCACCCACATTGCGCGAAATCGACATGTCGTTGTCGTTGAGGATCACCAACATATTGGCGTCCACTTCCGGCGCGTGGTTCAGTGCTTCAAAGGCCATGCCGGCGGTCAGCGCGCCATCACCAATCACCGCAATCGCCTTGCGATCGCTGCCTTGCAGGCGGGCGGCAATTGCCATGCCCAGCGCGGCGCTGATGGAGGTGCTGGAGTGGCCGACGCCAAAGGTGTCGTACTCGCTCTCGGACCGGCGCGGGAAGGCGGCCAGGCCGTCCTTCTGGCGCAGGCTGCCCATGCGCTCGCGGCGGCCTGTTAGGATTTTATGCGGATACGCCTGATGGCCCACGTCCCACACCAGCCGGTCGTCCGGGGTGTCGAACACGTAGTGCAGGGCGATGGTCAGCTCGATGACGCCCAGCCCGGCACCGAAATGCCCACCGGTCTGGCCGACCGTGTAGAGCAATTCCAGGCGCAACTCATCGGCCAGGGTTTCCAGCTCGGCTTCACCCAGTCGACGCAGGCCAACCGGCGTGACAGCACGGTCGAGCAGGGGCGTGGACGGGCGCTTGCGGGGAATCTCTTGAAACGTCGTGGGCATCAGGCGAATCGTTATAGGTATAGAAGAGGCGGCAGTTTACCTCAAGCGGTGCAAACTGCCCACGCAGGGCGCCGAACTTGGCCGATATGCGGCGCGAAAGGCCGCGGTTATCAGTGGCGGCGTTCGACGATATACCGCGCCAGGTCGCGCAGTGGCTCGGCCGCCGCGTCGAAAGGTCGCAGGGCGTCCAGGGCCAGGTCGCGCAGTTCCAGGGCGTAAGCCTTGGCGGCATCAAGACCCAGCAACGCCGGATAAGTCGGTTTGTCTCGTGCGATATCCGCGCCTTGGCGTTTGCCCAGGGTGGCGGTGTCACTTTCCACGTCGAGAATGTCGTCCTGCACCTGAAACGCCAGGCCGATGGCCCGGGAATAGGTCTGCAGGGCCGCCAATTGCGCAGCTTCGGCGCGGCCACTGGCCAGGGCGCCCAAGTGCACGGCGGCTTCGATCAGCGCGCCGGTCTTGTGACGGTGCATATGTTCGAGGGCTTTTTGGTCGAGCTTGAGGCTGACCGAACCCATGTCGATGGCCTGCCCGCCGACCATACCGGCCGGGCCTGCGGCCAAGGCCAGGGCCGTGACCATGCGCAGGCTGATCTCGGCATTCACGCTGTTCAGGCGCGGGTCCAGCAAGGCGCTGAACGCCAGGCTCTGCAAGCCGTCACCGGCGAGGATCGCGTAGGCTTCGTCAAAGGCTTTATGGGTGGTGGGCTGGCCGCGACGCAGATCGTCATCGTCCATGGCCGGTAAATCGTCATGCACCAGGGAATAGGCATGAATCAGCTCAACCGCACACGCCGCGCCATTGGCGTGCTCGGCCGGCGCACCCAGGGCTTCACAGGCCGCATACGCCAGCAGCGGGCGCACACGTTTGCCGCCGTTCATCACGCTGTAGCGCATGGCTTCATACAAGCGCTTCATCTCCGGGCCTGGCGCTACGAACAAAGGTTCGAGCGCCGCATTAACCCGGGCCTGGCTGCTGGCCTGATACGCATCGATCATTCGGGCTGTTCCGCATCGAAAGGTTCTTCGGCCAACTCCCCGTCGCGCTCCAGCAACACCTGCACCTTCTGCTCTGCCTGCGCCAACGCGCTCTGGCAGTCGCGCGTCAGGCCGATGCCTTGCTCAAACGCCGTCAACGAGTCTTCCAGCGACAACTCGCCGTTCTCCAGACGCTCAACCAGGGTTTGCAGGTCGGCGAGGGATTGTTCGAAATCGAGTGCAACTTTTTTGCGGGCCATGGCGGCTAATCCGGTAGACGGTAAACCGGCGCGACACTAGCAGACATGGGGATTCTGGGCAAATGAGCGGGGCTGTCACTGGTCTGCCGTTGAGCCGAATAAAATGCTTATTCGGCTCATTTCGTGAGCCGATTAGGCATTTTATTCGGCTCAGCGCATACCGCAGTATTGCCCCTGTGCGTCCTTGAGCTGCGCTTCAAATGCCATCAACCCGGCCTGCATTTTCTGCAGCCCGGCAATCTGCCCGGCCAGTTCGCACTTCTTGCTGGCGATGGCCTGGTCTGCCCTTTCCCAAGGCAACGCATCGCCCTCGTGCCCGTGCAAAATCCCCTGCAACTCCTTGAGCTTGAACCCCAACTGCTGGGCGCATTTGATCAGCGTCAGCAACTCGACACTCTGCGCCGAGTAAACCCGATAACGCCCCGCACGCTGTGGCGCTGGCAGCAGGCCAATCGCTTCATAATGGCGAATCGCCTTGATGGTCGTGCCCGACAACTGCGCGGCTTTGCCGATGTACATGAAAACTCCTTTTTTCAAATAGTGCGCCGACCTGTTTGAGCCACGTGTCGCGCTGCGTTGCGGTTGATCCCAGTACAGGTCCGAACATCAGCGTCTTGGTCGGCTTGATGCCGCAAAAGGCCAGGGTCGTGCTGCGCATCTGATGAATCCCCGGCATGCGATAGACCCAGCGGTAATACCACGGCGGCGTGTCCAGGGTCACCAACAAATGGGCGGTGCGGCCCTGCAGCAGCTTATCCGGGAAAGCCTTGCCCTTACGGTATTTGAAGGCAAAGCCGGGTAGGAAAATACGGTCGATGAAGCCTTTCATCAATGCCGGGATGCCGCCCCACCAGATCGGGAAAACCCACGCCAGATGAGTCGCCCAGAGGATATCGGCTTGGGCGCTGAGCAAATCGGGTTCCAAGGCTTGGGGCAGGGCATAGCCGTTATGCAGGACCGGGTCGAAAGCCAGTTCGCCTAGCCGCAGGACGCGTACCTCGTGGCCGGCGATTGTCGCCGCGTGGATGTAGGTATCAGCGACGGCTGAGCAGAAACTGGTGCTGGAGGGGTGGCCGAGAATGAGCAGGATGCGCTGAGTCATGGTGCCGAAGCCTGAAAGTGGACCTTTCAGGGTAGGGTGTGCTGTATAGGGGAGAGTCAAGGCACGGCCCAGCAATGCGTCGATTTGCAAAGGCCAGCAGGACGTTTCTGTGATCTGTGCAAGGCCCTTCCTGAAGCGCTCGCGGCCCCTTGTGACGGTAAAAACCACTGACTAGCCTGTGCCTCTCCAGTCAAGAGTGAAACGGGCATGAGCGAAACCTCCATCGGCTTGATCACGCCTCCTGTGGGCTACAGCGACTGGTTGAGCGACCTTAAACTGCGCATCCATACGGCCCAGCAGCGAGCAACGCTGGCGGTGAACCGCGAACTGGTGCTGCTTTACTGGCAGATCGGCCACGATATTCTGACCCGCCAGGCCGCGCAGGGTTGGGGCAGCAAGGTGGTTGATCGCCTTGCCCAAGACTTGCGCGCGGCCTTCCCCAAGATGAAGGGCTTTTCGCCGCGCAACCTCAAATATATGCGCGCTTTTGCCGAGGCGTGGCCGAATGCCGAATTTGTGCAACAGGCTGCTGCACAATTGCCGTGGGGCCACAATGTGGTGCTTCTAGACAAACTCCCCGGCCCCGAAACGCGCCGGTGGTACATCGCCCAGGCAATTGAACACAACTGGTCACGTAGCACGCTCGTGATGCAAATCGAGCATCGCCTGCTGGAGCGCAGTGGCAAGGCCGTCAGCAATTTTGAAGACCATTTGCCCAAGCCCCAATCCGACCTGGCGCGCGAATCGCTCAAGGATCCTTATCGTTTCGACTTTCTCAGCCTGGCTTTGGATGCGCAGGAGCGCGATATAGAAAACGCGTTAATCAAGCACGTCACCGACTTCCTGCTTGAACTGGGCGCCGGTTTCGCCTTTGTCGGCCAGCAGGTATTACTGGATGTAGGTGGTGATGAGTTTTTCGTCGACCTGTTGTTCTATCACCTGAAGCTGCGCTGCTACGTGGTGATCGAACTCAAGACAGGCAAATTCAAGCCCGAACACCTCGGCAAGCTGAGTTTTTACCTGTCGGCAGTGGATGCCCAGCTTAAACACCCACAGGACGGGCCCACCATCGGCCTGTTGTTGTGCAAGAGCAAAAATGAAGTGGTGGCTGAATACGCATTGCGCGACAACAACCGGCCGATCGGCGTGGCGGAGTATCAGTTGGTGGAGTCTTTACCGGCAGAGCTACAAACCAGTTTGCCAAGCATTGAGCAGATTGAGCGGGAGCTGGCGGGGTGCATTCAACCGTGACAGCTTGCCGTTCAGGGCAGGCTGCAATGGTTGGATGGATAAAGCAGGCGCTTTCCTTCTTTCCCGTATCCATGTCCGCGCCAACAACGGCGCTTCAGTTCATCAGGTTGGGAAGTGGAACCTCAGCCTTCGATGGGCGCGCTGAGCGGTTCGGGAAAAGTGAGACAAAAAATCTCACGCGTGAGCTATTGAGCATTGCAAAAATTGCCTGTAGATTTTCTCACGCGTGAGATTTTCACAACGAGGCCAGTACCATGAAAAGCAGCTCTCCATCGAGCCCGCCCGCAGAGCCCGATACCGATTCAGCAAGCCGCAAGGGAGAGCGCTTGAAACCGCCGGTTAAAAAGCCGTCGAGCTTTTACATGAAGCAGATGCGCGCGGGGCTGGCGGCCGCCGGTTATGTGAAACACGAGACTTGGGTGCTTCCCGAAAACCGAAGCCTGCTCAAGCAAATGGAGAAACAGCTTCGCCAACCGATTCTGGCTGGCTCATTCATGTCGGAGAATTTCATGAGCGCAGGTACCAACTGGAACATCGACCGCCTCTTCAGCGCGCTGCAAGCCCTGGACGAAGTGGTCGCCAAAGACATTACGCTTTCTCTGGTTCAAGGTTCCGAGTCCAGCATCAAACTGGAAATGAACGACTTCGGGGGCTTGCCGATTTACATCGCGGTGGTGGGCGAGCAGATCATCGTCGATACCGTGCTGGTCGACGTCGAGTCCATCAACGACGTAACCGCCTTCAATGACGCCGTGCTGCGCAGCCGGGAGATGTTCCCGTTGTCGTCGATCGGTATCGAGTCCATGCCGAACGGGCAGGTTGTTTACAACATGTTTGGTGCGCTGAGTTCCGACTCCAGCCTGACCAACATCGTGACCGAGGTGAAAACCCTGGTCGATAACGTGCAGCGCGCCAGCGAAGCCTTCGAACGTTTCTTCAATTAAGTATTCGGGAGTATCCAATGACTCAGTCCATCTGGAGCAAATTGTTCACCGCGCTGCGTGGCGGTGCCAGCGAAGTCGGCGAATCGATCGTCGACCAACAGGCCCTGCGCATCCTTGATCAAGAAATTCGCGACGCCGACACAGCATTGGCCAACGCCAAGCGTGAGCTGGTGAGCATCATGGCCAAGCACAAGCTGGCAGCGGATCGCGTAGGCGAGTACGACGCCAAGATCAAAGACCTTGAATCCAAGGCGATGGCCGCTATCCAGGCCAACCGTGAAGACCTGGCCCTGGAAGTGGCCGAAGCCATTTCGACCCTGACCAACGAGCGCGACGCCGAGCAAAAGCAGACCGCCGAGTTCGGTGGCTACGCCGACAGCATGCGCAAGGACATCACCAAGGCCGAAAGCCGGATCAAAAGCCTGCGCCAGCAAGTGGACATGGCCAAGGCCCGCGAAAGCGTGCAAAAGGCCCAGGTCAGCGCGTCCGTCGCCAGCGGCGGCGCCAACGGCAAGCTGGAAACCGCCGTCGGTACACTCAACCGCCTGCAAGCCAAACAGCAGCAACGCGCCGCTGAACTGCAAGCCCAGGACGAACTGGCCGAGGCATCGACCGGTACCGACCTGGAACGCAAACTGCGTGAAGCCGGCATCACCCCGGACACCGGCAGCGCTAATGCGATTCTGGAGCGTCTGAAGCAAAAGTCGGCCGAGTAGCGCTTCCACTGCCCGACCCGTGGCGAGGGAGCTTGCTCCCGCTGGACTGCGTAGCAGTCCCATTTTTAGGGCCGCTGCGCAGCCCAGCGGGAGCAAGCTCCCTCGCCACAGTGACCGTGTTCTTTCTTAGCGGGCGGGCATTGACTGTGCCCTTTTTACGTCGAGGTCAGGATGGACGCCCTGAAGGGTTTCAAGACAATCGCAGGCCTGGCCGTGTTCATGGTCGCGCTGCAACTGCTCAATGTCGCCACCGGTTACAGCCTCATGGCATTCGGGCTGATCCCGAGGACCGTGCAGGGCCTGTTCGGCATCCTCACCTCACCGTTTCTGCACGCCTCCTTTGCCCACCTGAGCGCAAACCTGATTGCGTTTGTGGTGCTGGGCACCCTGGTCATGGCCGAAGGGCTCAACCGTTTCATAACCGTCAGCGCGATTATTATCCTGCTGGGCGGTTCGCTGGTCTGGCTGTTCGGGTTTACCGGCGTACACGTCGGTGCCAGCGGCTGGGTCTTTGGGCTATGGGCCTACCTCTTGTCGCGCGCCTGGTTCCACAGGAGCTGGAGCAACCTGTTAATCGCCGGTGTGGTGGCGGTGTTTTATGGCGGGTTGATCATGGGGTTTGTGCCGCGCCAGGGGATTTCCTTCGAAGGGCATCTGTTTGGTGCGCTCGCCGGCTTTATTGCTGCCAAGGTACTTCTCTCAACACCGCGCAGCAGGTTTAATGCCGGGTGAACGTGCGCCTACCGACGCTGAGGCGATGGCGTCAGGAATCAAATACCCAGGGAGTCAGGGGCGACATGTCGAATTTTCTTGTGTGGCGCTCGGGCGCCATCTTCCGCTTTTATTGTTTCTCATCTATTCCCTTCTCTATCGCTTCCACCCACCTCAAGGAACTCTCCAATGGGATGGTTTAAACAGTTGATGGGGCTTGAGGCCCCACAAACGAATGCCGAGTCAATATCGCCGCTGCCGACCACCGGCCCGCTAGGCCTGGCGCCCGGCAAAGGCGTGATGTTCGACACCACCCTGAAATTGTTGCTCGATGGGAAAACCTCGGTGGTGATCCCCGGCTCCCAGGAAGTCTGGGCCAACGGCACCGTTGACCTCGGGCAATCGACCTGGCTGTCGCGCTACTACATGAACGACGAAGATTACTGGCTGCAAGTACACACCACCGGCGAAGTCGCCGGGCAGGTCGAGTCGGTGATCCTGTTCAACTACTTGAGCTACGTCACCCTCAGCAGCGAAGCGGAACTGCGTCGGCTGGCAGGCCCACAAAGCCTGATCGGGCTACCGACTTACACCCGCAACGGCGTCGAATACACCCGTGTTTGGGGCAGCGAAGCCGGCCAGACCGAATTGGTGGCGATGAGCGAGCGCGTGGTAAACCCGGAAGACGCCTACAACGTTGAGCACCGTTCGATGCTGTACGCCCGTGACACCGGCCTGACCGATCGCCGCGAGTTCCTGCTGTTTTCCGTCGAAGAAGATGCCGAGGGTGGCATCAGCCTGAGCACGTCGCTGGGCATTTCGCTGTACACAACTGACCTGACTGCGCTCTAAAAAAGGAAGCCATCCATGCTAGAAGCTCTCTCCATTTCCCTGAACAAAGCGGCTGTGCTCGGCTTTGTCATCTACATCCTGGGGGCAGCGGTGCTGTTCGCGCTGTTCCAGTTCATCTACACCCGCATCACTCCGCACAAGGAGTTCGAACTGATCCGCGCCGGCAACGTGTCGGCGTCGGTCGCCCTGGGCGGCGCGATCATTGGCTTCGCCATTCCGGCCAGCAATGTGATTGCCTACTCCATCAGCCTGCTGGATTTTGTCGTCTGGTCGGTGATCGCCGCCGTCGTCCAGTTGCTGGCGTTTCTGCTGACCAGCCTGGTGCTCAAAGGCACGTCCGAGCGCATCAAGAATGGCGAAGTTGCGGCCGGCATCTACGTGGCCGCCGTGGCTATCAGCGTCGGCATGCTGAACGCCGCGTGCATGACGCCCACCCAGTACTGATTGCGCACGGAGCTCTCGATGAAACGAAGCAAATACGTCCAGCTGTCGCTGGCAGCGTCGGTCGCCATGGCGATATCCGGCTGCGGGCCGACCGAAAAAACCTACGATTTGCAGAAGAAGTACAACTTCCAGTCGGTACAGCAGTGCGCCGATGAAAAGCTGCCGGTCGACGTCTGCTCCGACGCCTACATGACCGCCATGGCCGAGCACCGCCGCATCGCGCCGGTGTACGACAGCCAGACCGATTGCGATGCTGACTTTGTCGCCGACTGGTGCCAGCAAGACTCCTCCGGCAAGTTCATCCCAAGGCTGGGCGGTTTCGAACTGACCGCCGAAGGCCAGGTGACCCAATCCCAGGTCGATGCGGCCAATGCCCAAGTCGCCGGTTCGCAAGCCAACAGCGGTGGCTCAGGTTTCTCCACCAGCAGCCTGCTGACCGGCCTGTTGATCGGCAACATGCTCAGCAACAATCGCAACAGCTACCGCTCCGAGCCGGTGTACCGCTACCGCGATGATCGTGGCAATTACGGCAACTCGACGCTCAACCAGCGTGTCTCCAACGGGGCGACCTTTGGCCGTTCCAACCAGGCCCGATACGGCAGCAGCAACTACTCCAACACGCTGCGCTCCTCCAGCAAGCCGGTGAACGTTGCGTCGTCCACCTCCCGTGGCGGCTTCGGCAGCAAAGCCAGCGCCCGTAGCGGCTGGGGCGGCGGCGGGTCGAGCAGTTAAGGAAGCCAGTTCATGAAGAAGATCCACTGCGCAGAACGTCATGACTGGAAACAGACCGCCGACAGCCTCGGCTTCCTGTTCCACACCATCGACGGCGAACCCTACTGGGATGAAAGCGCGTACTACCAGTTCACGCTCCAGCAAATCGAACGCGACCTCGAAGACCCGACCACCGAGATCCATGACATGTGCATGGACCTCGTGGCCCGCGTGGTGCAAAACGAGGAGCTGCTGGAACGCCTGAGCATTCCCGCGCCGTTCTTCGACATGATCCGCACTTCTTGGCTCGAAGGCCACCCGCACCTGTACGGGCGCATGGACTTCTCCTACAACGGCAGCGGCCCAGCCAAACTGCTCGAACTCAACTACGACACACCCACCAGCCTCTACGAAGCGGCGGCGTTTCAGTGGGGCTGGCTGGAACAATGCATCGAACGCGGCCTGCTGCCCAAGCACGCCGACCAGTTCAACAGCATCGACACCAAGCTGCATCAAGCCTTCGCCCAATTGCAGCTCAACCAGCCGTTCTACTTTGCCTCGATGAAAGACTCGATCGAAGACAAAGGCACCACCGACTACCTGCGCCTGGTCGCCGAAAAAGTCGGCATCGAATCGCGCCACATCGACATCGAAGACATCGGCCTCACCAGCGAAGGCCGCTTCGTCGACCTTGAGGATCGCTGGATTCCCCACCTGTTCAAACTGCACGCCTGGGAGTTCATCTTCCACGAACCCTTCGGCGCCGCGATTGCCCAGAGCGACACCCAGTTCTTCGAGCCCGCGTGGAAAGCCATCCTCTCCAACAAAGGCATCCTGCCGCTGCTGTGGGAGTTCAATAAAGGCCACCCGAACCTGCTTGCCTCCCACCTGGACCCCGACCCCGGCAAAGCCGTGCCAAAGGGCTGGGTGCGCAAACCGTTCTTCTCCCGCGAAGGCGCCAACATCGAACTGCAAACCGCCGACGGCCTGATCGTAAAAGAAGACGGTCCCTACACGGACGCGCCGTTTATCCTTCAAGAATTTGCGCCGCTGCCGAGGTTTGGCGACAGCTACACACTGATCGGCTCCTGGGTCATCGCTGACCAAGCCGCAGGCATCGGCGTGCGCGAAGACAACAGCCTGATCACCAAGGACTCAAGCCGGTTTCTACCGCACCTGATTCTTGACTGAGCCACCCCAATTGCAACGCAGCAAAGCCCAAATGTGGGAGCGGGCTTGCCCGCGATGACGGTATGTCAGCCACCGAATGTAGTGACTGATTCACCGCCATCGCGGGCAAGCCCGCTCCCACAGGTTAAAGCCGCTCAATCTCACCCCTGACGCGCCGCCAGCACCGAATAGCTGTTCATCAAGTTCCGATAATTAGGAATCCGCTGCGACAACAAATTCCCCAGCCCCTCAATATCGTTGCGCCAGTCACCCTGCAACTCACACGCCACCGAAAACCAATTCATCATCTGCGCCCCCGCTTGCACCATCCGGCTCCACGCGGCCTGCTGCACCGTCGTATTAAACGTGCCCGACGCATCCGTCACCACAAACACCTCAAACCCCTCCGCCAGCGCCGACAACGTCGGGAACGTCACACACACATCCGTCACCACACCCGCAATGACAATCTGCTTACGCCCAGTCGCCTTGACCGCCTTGACGAAATCCTCGTTGTCCCACGCATTGATCTGACCAGGGCGAGCGATATAAGGCGCATCCGGAAACATCTCCTTCAACTCCGGCACCAACGGGCCGTTAGGGCCTTGCTCGAAACTGGTGGTGAGGATGGTCGGCAAGTTGAAGAACTTGGCGACGTCCGCCAGGGCCAGCACGTTGTTCTTGAACTCGTTGGGGGAGAAGTCCTGCACCAGCGAAATCAGGCCGGTTTGGTGGTCGATCAGCAGAACAATGGCGTCGTCTTTGTTCAAGCGGCTGAGGGTTGGCGTGCTCATGGTTGAAGTCCTTTTTTGGTTGGGTTGGTTTGGCGTTGCGTTCAACATGGGCACAGATTAATGGGTGGGTTGGACGTGATAAATCGGCTGGCATGTGTCTTACCGTCAACTTAAAAAGGACAATCAAACTGACGGAACAAACACGGGGACTTTTTGGCCGCTCGGCGTGGGCGCAAACGCCACCTTGAGCCGTTGCCCGATGCGCAAGCGGTGCGCAGCCTCACACTGGATGACCGACAACATCGTTGGCCCTTCGTCGAGCGTCACGTAGGCAATGCAATGCACGTCGTCTGCGCGCCCGCTATAGCTGAAGCTGTACAAGGTGGCGCCACCGCTGGCGACGATCCAATCGGTTGCGGTGCTGCCGGTGAACGGGCTGTGATCGCGGGGGTAGTAGTAGGCCTTGCCGGTGTCCAGGCAACGGCGTAGCAACAGTTGGTCTTGATTGGCGGCAGCCCAGAAGGGCGCACTTTCCGCGGTGATGTGCGGTGAGGTCAGTGGCATATCAAAGGCGCTCCAGTATGAGTGTGGCGCTGCCGTGGCGTGAACCCAGCAGGCCGCCGGTGCCGTGGGCCAGAGCCAGTGCGCAATGAGGCCGTTGAACGGCCGGGTGTGCTTCGCCGCGCAACTGGCGCACAGCCTCGATCAGCCTGGCCATGCCGCCGCGATGGCCGGGGTGGTTATTGCACAGGCCGCCGCCGTCAGTGTTTACCGCCAAGGGGCCGACACCGCTGATCAACTTGCCGTCGCTGACAAAGGCGCCGCCCTGGCCTGGGGCGCAAAAACCGAGGTTTTCCAGCTGGATCAATACGGTGATGGTGAAGCTGTCGTACAGCGAGGCGTAGTCAATATCGCCAGGTGTGAGGCGCGCCTCGCCGAATGCATCGGCGCCGGATTGCGCGCCACCTGAGGTCAGCAGGTCGAAGTAACCGCCGTTCAGATGGTTAATCGCATAGCCCGAACCGATAGGCGTAATCAGCGGCCGTTTGAGCGAGCGCGCAATGGCTGGATGCACCAGCACCAGGGCACCGCCGCCGTCGCTGATCACGCAGCAGTCCAAGCGCCGCAAAGGGGCGGCGACCCAGGGTGAACTCAGAACGTCTTCCACCGTTACCACATTGCGCAACATGGCCTGCGGGTTGTGCTGGGCATGGTGCGATGCCGCGACTTTTATCCAGGCCAATTGCTCGGCCGTGGTGCCGTGTTCGTACTGATGGCGCATGGCGCACATCGCGTAGCGGTTGACCACGGCAGCGCCATAGGGCGTTTCAAACGGTGCTTCACAGGCGCTGTACGCTGGGTCTAATGCGCTGCTTTGCGGACGTTGGCGCTCGGCACGCGGGCGCCCGGCCTGGGTGATCAAGGCGACACGGCAGCGCCCATCGGCGATGGCGCGTGTAGCCTGGGCGACTTGATGCATGTAGGACGAGCCCCAACTTTCCGTCGTATCCAGGTGCCGTGGCTGGATGCCCAGGTACTCGACCATGGAGAACGGCCCTACGCCTGGCGCTCCCCAGCCCGGCACATCACTGGCGCAGAAATAGCCGTCGACATCACTGAGGCTCAACCCCGCATCCTCCAGGGCGCCGCGTGCCACATCGGCATGCAACTGCGCCAGGGAGCGGTCCGTGGCGTGGCGGGTAGGGTGTTCATAGGCACCCACGATATAAGCTTTACCCCTCATGGCTGACGGCTCCGGGCGGCGTATTCGATAAAGAACTCAAGCGCCTGCGGGGCACGCATGGCGCTGGGGTTGGCGACTTTCTGCGGGTCGTGTCCCATCAGGATCCGGCGTACCGGCACTTCCATTTTTTTCCCGGTGAGGGTGGTGGGAATCAGCGGTACAGCCAGGATGCAGTCCGGCACATGCCGAGGTGTGCACGCCAGGCGCAGGCAGTCGTTCACGCGTTGCTGCAAAGGCTCATCCAACACCGCGTCGGCACGCAGCTGTACAAACAGCGGCATAAAGAAACCGCCCTCGGGCAAATCAAGGTTAACGATCAGTGCATCCTCGATTTCTGCGATGTGCTCCAGCGCCCGGTAAATCTCTGCCGTGCCGATCCGCACGCCAAAGCGGTTCAGCGTCGCATCGGAACGCCCCAGCACCTGGCAGCCGCCGCGAGCATTGAGCAAAAAGAAATCCCCATGGCGCCACACGCCCGGCCACGGCTGAAAGTAGCTGTCGCGATAGCGCTCGCCCGTCGGGTCATTCCAGAAATACACCGGCATCGACGGCATGGGCGACCTCACCACCAGCTCGCCGACTTGATCGATCACCGGTTGGCCGTGCGCATCAAACGCATGGGCATCCACCCCCAGGGCGCGCGCCTGGATCTCGCCGGCATACACCGGCAAGGTCGGTACGCCACTGACCAAACCGGTGCAGATATCCGTACCGCCGCTGCCCGTGTTGACCCACACCGCCGTGTTCAGGTTGCTGTAAAACCATGCATTACACTGCGGTGAAACCGGCGACCCCACCGGCATCACCGTGCGCAGTGCGTGCAGGTCAAAACGCTCGCCGGGCACCACGCCCTCGCGTTGCATCAGTTCAATGTAGGTGGGGCTGGTGCCGAAAAAACTCGCGCGGCTGTCTTGCAGGATTTGCCACAGCGCATCGGTGCCTGGCCAGGTGGGATGGCCGTCGTAAAGCACCGGGCGTACACCGCAGAGCAAGGCACTGAACAAGGTGTTCCACATCATCCAGCCGGTGGTGGTGAAAATGAAGGCGGTGTCACCCGCACGGAAATCCAGGTGCAGATGCAGTGCTTTGAGCTGCTCCAGCAGAACCCCGCCATGGCTGTGAACGATGGCTTTGGGCACCCCCGTGGTGCCGGACGAGAACAGTACCCATAACGGATGATCGAAGGGGACTTGCTCGCACTGGAAATCGGCGGCGGGCACGCTGGGGCGCAGGCGCAAGCTGTGCCAGTCGATGGCGTTAGGCAGCGTCAATGGCTCATCAGCAAACAGCGCCGGCAGCACAATCACCTGTTGGATACTGCCCAACTCGCCGACGATCTGCCGGACCTGGTCGCGCCGGTCAAACACCTTGCCGCCATACCGGTAACCGTCCACCGCCAACAGCACTTTCGGCGCTAATTGCCGCACCCGATCCAGCACACCCTCGCTGCCGAAATCCGGCGAGCAACTGGCCCAGATCGCACCGATGGCTGCGCAGGCACATAGCGCAATCATCGCCTCGGGAATGTTTGGCAGGTAAGCCACCACGCGATCACCGGGCACTACGCCGAGCTCTCGCAGATAGCTGGCGAACGTGCGTACCTGGTCGCAGAACTCGACCCATGGCAAGCCCTGCAAGGCGGCGGATTCGCTCAGGTAGAGCAGCGCATCGCCTTGCCGTTCGTTGCGCAAAATGTGTTCGGCAAAATTCAGCTGCGCGCCGGGAAACCACTCAGTACCCGGCATCCTACGATCACCCAGCACCGCGTGGTAGGGGCTACTGGTCTGCACCTTGAAGTGGTCCCAGATCGATTGCCAGAAAGCGTCCAGATCATCGACCGACCACTGCCATAGCCCGTGGTAGTCGACAAAACTCAGCCCGCGCTCGCGTTTGAGCCAAGCCAGGTAATGCGTGAGGCGGGTAGTTTGGATATGTTCAGGGGAGGGCTGCCAAAGCCGTTGGCCCTGGACCACTTCGTTGAATGCAGTCGCCACGATTAAAGACCTCTGACGTTTTTGTTTTTAGGGTCATGGGGTATTCATGCGTGACGGACTGTAGCGATAAATTGTACGACGTACAATTGATGGGCTTTCTGATTATGTTGTGCGATTTTTCAGCGACGCGATGCCAGGGTTTCCAGGCCGCAGAGGAAGGTGTCGACATAAAACGCAAAGCTCTCATGCAGCGGCGCGTGCACACCATTTTGCCAGCGCAGGCTGAAACCTCGGTTGCTGAGCTGGTCCATGTTCTGCGCAAGGGTCGGGTGCTGCTCGGCGTCAACGGCCTGCAGGCTTTCCTGTACTTGGTGCTGCCACGCCTCGGTGTTCTCCGGCAGCGGGGCGAACTCCAAGGTGGTGAAACCGGCAAGGGCGGCGATAAACGTGTTGTAGGCGCCAGCCAATGAAGGCCCGCTGAAACCCGCTTGCTGCAACGCTGCCAATACGCCTTCCACCAACTTGAAGTCGGTGCGGGTGTTGGAGACCAGTTGCGCACCGAGTAACGGCGCCACATTCGGGTGCTGGTGCACAGCGTTATGGCAATTAACCAGAGTGGCGCGAAGGTAGTCCTGCCAGCGCTCCTGAGGCTGCGGTGCCACCTGTTCGAGGACTTTGGCCAACACTTCGCTCAACAGCAATTCACGTGACGAGACGTACCAGTAAATGGCCGTGGGGTACACGCCCAGGCTATTTGCCAAGTTGCGCAGGCTGCATTTTTCCAGGCCTTCGCGGTCGATCAACGCCAATGCGGCGGCGATAATCGTGTCTTTATTCAGTTGGTTTTGCGGGTCTTCGCCAACAGTTTTTTTACGCCTGCCTCGTGGGTTTGCGGTTTTGCTGGTCATGGACGTTGTTCCGGTTGAGCGACGGCGAAAGGATAGCCGGTCGTCGATTCGCTGTCGCTCTTCCAGGCGCGGCGTCAGTCTCTGGTCAACATGCCTCCATAGCATTCTACAAAAGCCTGTGTAGCGTTAACCAGCCGATTCATTTCGTGCTCGGTCAGCGGCAGGCTCAACGCAAACAGCCCGCGCCGTGCACTGTAGATCCCACACTCAAGCAGGTGAAAAAAGAACAGGTCCCGTAGGCGGTTTCGGTCCGTTGGGATATCCGTGGGCCGAAGAATCGGCAAGCCTGTGGGATGCAGGTTCATCACTGAACCCTGCCCGGTAAACTGCATCGGCATGCAGGCGAGCACCTCGTTCAGTTGCTCGCGCAACCGGTCGCCCCTTGCATTCAACGCAAGGGCTTGCTCACGGGTATACACCTGCTCCAATCCAGCGATACCCGCCGCCATGGTCAGTACGTTGTTGTTAAAGGTGCCTGCGTGAGAGAGGCTGCCATGGCGCGGATCGAACTGCGCCATGATGTCTCGTCGGCCGCCCAGCATTCCACAGGGCATCCCACCGCCGAGGTATTTGCCCAGGGTCATCAGGTCAGGCGTTATGCCGAGTTTTTCCTGTAAACCGCCTGGGCCAAGGCGTGAAGTCATCACCTCATCGAACACCAGCAGTACCCCATGCGCACGGCTCAACGCGCGCAAACCCTCGAGAAAGCCCGGCGCGGCGCAGATACAGCCACCAGCGCCCAACATCGGCTCCACGAGGATCGCCGCACACGCGCCTGGGTACTCAAACAGCAAACGCTCGACACTGCGTAGATCGTTGTAATCCGCCAGGTACACGCGGTGGGGCACATTCATCGGCGTGCCTGGCCCGGCAAAACTCAGCACGCCGCCGTGATAACCGCCGTTAAACGCGATGACGCCGTCGCGCCCGGTGTAGGCCCGTGCCGCCGCCAGCGCGAGCAGATTCGCCTCGGTACCGGAATTGGTAAAGCGCACCTGTTCGATACAACCAAAGCGCTCCACGATCAGCGTTGCCAACCGCGCTTCCAGTTGCGTAGGGGCGCTGAGGTTCAGCCCGTTTGCCATCGCCGTCGTCAGCGCCTGGGTGATCACCGGGTGGGAGTGCCCATACAGCGCTGCGGTATATTCGGCGAGAAAGTCGACATAACGATGCCCGTCCAGGTCATCTAGAAAACAGCCCGCCCCGCCCGACATCACCAACGGAAACGGCTCATAAAACAGCACTGAGCGCGTATTGCCACCCGGCATTACCCGCGCGGCCACGTCCAGTTGCCGGGCGCTGTTGGGGTTGGCGTGGGTATAGCGGTTGATGCAGCGCTGCAACACGGACCTATCAGGCGCTGTGAACATCGCTCACCTCCTTGGATGCGTTGCGCTTCGGATACACCAGCAGCAACAGCGCAAACCAGGCCGCCGCCACATAAAACGCCGTGCGCGTCTCCGGGTCGCGAATCACCAGCACCGTCAACCCAGCCAAAAACAACAGTACCAACACGCTGCTGCCCCGAGCCCATGGCAAGCGATACGCCATCAGCGGCAACTCACCGCGCTGCACCTTGTACCGATACGCCATATGCGTGGTGATGATCACCGCCCATACCCAAATCAACAGGCCCAGAATGCCGGTGATCAATAGGTTGAAAATACGTTCCGGCATCAAATAGTTCAGCAATACCCCCACCAGCAAAATCGCGGTCGACACCATCAAGCAACGCGCCGGCACCTGGCGCGGGCTTAACACCTGCAATTGACGGGGTGCCTGCTGAATATGCGACAGCGCAAACAACATCCGGCTGGTGGCAAATAACCCGGTATTGCACGACGACGCCAGCGCACTGATCACCACAAAATTGATCAACCCGGCCGCAATCCCCAGGCCAATGCTGTCGAACACCCTCACAAACGGGCTTTGTGAGGTATCGATCTGGTTCCAGGGATAAAGGGCCATGATCACCGCGATCGACCCGATATAAAAAATTGCCATCCGCCAGATGATGCTATTGATCGCCCGCGGCAATGTGCGCTCCGGGTTGGCCGTTTCCGCCGCCACCAAGCCAATCACCTCGACCCCGGCAAAGGTAAACGCCGCCAACGGTATCGCGTACCAAAAGCCACTCCAGCCATTCGGGAAAAACCCGCCGTGCCGCCACAGGTTGGTGATTGAAGGGGTGGTTTGCGACGATGTATCCAGCCCGAATATCAGAATCGCCAAGCCTGCAGCAATCAGCCCGACAATCGTCACCACCTTGATCAACGCCAGCCAGAACTCCACCTCGCCAAACGTCTTCACCGCAAACAAGTTGATCACCATCAACACCACCGTGGTGACCAACGCTGGAATCCACTGCGCCAACTCCGGGAACCAATATTTCATCAACAAGCCGATCCCCGTAACCTCCAGCACCCCCACCAGAATCCAGATCAACCAATACGACCAGCCCGTAATAAACGCCACCCGCGGCCCCAAAAACTCCTCCGCATACGTCGCAAACGACCCGCTACCGGGCCGATACAACGACAACTCCCCCAGCGCCCGCGCAATCAAATAAACCATCCCCCCACACAGCGCATACGCCAGCAACAACGCTGGCCCCGCCGTGGCAATTGCCTTGCCCGAACCCAGAAACAAACCGGCCCCAATAATGCCGCCGATAGCAATCAACATCACATGACGCTCCTTGAGCGACCGCGCCAAGCCATGGTTGGAAGAGTGAAGCGGTGGTGTAGACATCTGCATTCCCCAAGCTGTATTGCACAGCAGTAGTGAGGTGACCCGGCTCAGACCGGATTTTATTGTACGGTGTGCAATAAGCAGGTTTTGGGCCAAATATTAAACGCGGCGGCAAGCGGTTTTTAAGCGGGCTGTTTAGATGTGTTTGTAGGAAGCTTCGTTGGGGCGATGTTGACTGGGGGGAGGGTGAAAGCGTGTCACCCGGGGAAACAGATGGGTGGGGGGGAAACGGTCGAAAATTAGGGGTGATTTTCAAAGGCCAGCAGGGCGAATCCCTTTCATTTGCGGGACGTTTCCTAGAGAATCCCAGCCGCTTGCGTCAGCAAAATCTCGCGACTAGGCTGCGTTCCGTCACTGCTTTTTCAGTGATCGGGTTTAGTCGCCCGGATTCGATTGGCGCATAAGCAATTCATGAGTCAGGCACCCCTTCGCCTGCATCTTATGGTGGCTGTGCGCAGGGCACCTCCGGGTGCGCCGGGTTCCCAATCGACCGGTCGACTAACCTGCGTACAGCTGCCGCCTTTCGTTTAGTCGCGGATCTTGGCAGCTCCAAATTATCGATTGGAGTTTTGCTATGGATAACGTTGTCTCGGATTCGCCAGCGTCGGCTGCGACTAAGCCATTTACTGTTAATGAAGAACTGAGCTTTGAAGATGCCTGGGTGCGCGTGGCCGAGCTGCTGCAGTGTGCGGTGGCTACATCGCAGGCGCTTGGTGAACCGCTGGGTGCGCCGCATCGGGCGGTAATGCATTTGGTGGAGATGGCGAAGATGGTGGCGGATCGGGCTGTGGAGTGTTTGCAGCCTGGATAACGCACCAGAGAGGCGGGTGAGGCAATAAGCGGCCCCAGTAGTCCAACAATTGTTGGACTACTGGATTGTGAATTCTTACAGACATTAAAAAGCCGGCTTGTGGCCGGCTTCTCGGGGACTGCCTCAGCTTGTTTTTGACAAACCTCACCAGCCTTCAAATCGCTCAGCCCACATCGCGTCGGGCTGAATAGTAGGGGCATCTGCGGGAACTCCTCCGCATCGCCAGGCAGAATAGGTAGCGCAAAGCCACCCCCTGCCAAATGTGGGCGGCATGATACCCACATTCACCTCATATGCCTACCTCCGGGTCCGATTTAGAGCCTTCCCAGCCCAGCAGGTGTTCGTCCAGTGGGACGGGTCTGCGGTTGTTCAGAGTGGACCACCAGAACACCCAGCCGACGATCCCGAAGTTCTGTTCAAAGCGTTGTTCGTGGGTGAGGTATTCGTCCGGGTGTTCGCTGGCGTTGTGGCTGCGCATGCGCAGGCCGCCGCCGGGGCGGTTGTAGAGGTATTTGATGCGGAGCATGCCGTCGTGTTCGACGGCGTAGATTTCGCCGTCGGTGATTTGGCTGCGGCCGCGGTCGATGGCGAGGGTGGCGCCTTGTTGGATGATGTCGGTCATGCTGTTGTCGACCATGTAGGCGCCTACCGCGCGGTCGGGGTGTACGTTGAGGGTTTCGAGGGTGTGCAGGGAGACGCGGATGCGCTCGGTTGAGGTGAAGGTGGGGTGGAGGGCGATCTCCACGTCGATTTTTTCTGGGAGACGGACGGGGCCCGTGAGGTACTTGCCGCTTTCTTCGCGGGTGGCGATGCCTTTTCTTGGGTCCGGGCCTTCCAGCAGGAAGTTGGCCGGCGGGTGTTTGAGGCCTTCGCCGGTGCGCAGCCAACGGCTCGAGACGCAGAGCAGTTCTGCGATCTCGTTGAGTCGGCCCATGGGCACGCCGCGCTTGAACCAGTTGTTCACGTGTTGAGGCGTGACACCACGGTTCTTGGCGAAGTCGGAGGCGGAAAGATGAACTTCCCGCAGTAACGCTTTTAGTCGATCACCTGATGTATTCATAAACGCAGAGTTTACTGGCCGGAAAAATACATCAAATAAACTATGCGTTGAGTTTCGCGTGTAGGGATTTGCTTAGTTGTAGTCTGATATGTCAGTTATATAATCTTGTTAAACGCTCCGAATTAAACATTGAACTTGGCGTTTAATTTTTCCCACAAAAAAAGCCCCGAATCGTCGGGGCTTTTTTGATTGCCGGGGCAATGAGGAGCGGGTATCAGCCTTTGTAGGCAGCGACCGACTTCATGATCTCGGCGCGGGCGGCGTCTGCGTTGCCCCAACCGTCGATCTTCACCCATTTGCCTTTTTCGAGGTCTTTGTAGTTCTCGAAGAAGTGCTTGATCTGTTCCAGCAGCAATGGCGGCAGGTCGGTGTATTCCTTCACGTCCACGTACAGCTGGGACAGCTTGTCGTGTGGCACCGCGATAACTTTGGCATCGCCGCCGCCGTCGTCGGTCATGTTCAGGATACCGACTGGGCGCGCACGAATCACCGAGCCTGGGGTAACCGGGTAAGGGGTTACTACCAGCACGTCGAGGGGATCACCGTCGTCAGCCAGGGTGTTAGGGATAAAACCGTAGTTGGCCGGGTAGAACATCGGGGTGGCCATGAAACGGTCAACGAACAGGCAGTCGCTGTCTTTGTCGATTTCGTATTTGATCGGCGCGTGGTTGGCCGGAATTTCGATGGCGACGTAGATGTCGTTCGGCAGGTCTTTGCCAGCCGGAATCTTGCTGTAGCTCATTGGGCGGTGCCCCCGTAGTTGGCCATTAAACATGGCCGGATTGGCCTAAAAGTGGCGGCGATTATAGGCATATTCTGACGCCGATGCCATGCGTCAGACGTCGTGTGGCGCCAGCGGTTCAGTCTGGTAGCGGGCATCGCCGGTTTGCAGTTGGTGCAGGCGGGCCAGCGGGTCCTGGCGATAGAAGCGGCTCAGTTGCGCGTACACCTGGGGGTAAGTACCGACCAGTAAATCCGGGGCACTGAAAAAATATTCGCTGGTGACGGCAAAGAACTCCGCCGGGTTTTCGGCGGCGTAGGGGTCGATGTCGGTCTCGGCGTCCGGGTTGGCATCCAGCTGGCGGTTGAGGTCGTCAAAGGCGCTTTGCATCACACTGGCCCATTCCTGCACGCGCATGTCGTGGTGCAGCGGCGGCAGGCCGTTGGCGTCGCCGTTGAGCATGTCCAGCTTGTGCGCCAGCTCGTGGATCACCAGGTTGTAGCCTTCCCACTGGCCGCTGGCCAGAACGCCGGGCCAGGCGAGGATCACCGGGCCTTGCTGCCAGGCTTCGCCGCTGTGTTCACCGTCCCACTCGTGCTCGACGCCGCTGGCATCGCGATGGCGCTGGGGGCTGAGGAAGTCGTCGGGGTACAGCACGATTTCGTGAAAACCCTGATACCAGTCGAGGTCGCCCAGGTTCATCAACGGCAATTGTGCCTGGGCGGCGAGCAGCAGGCGCTGTTCCTGATGCAGCTCGACGCCGGGCAGGGCGGTGAGGTGCTTTTCATTCAGGAACACCACGCAGGCTTCGCGCAGCCACTGGTCCTGCTCGGCGCTGATGCCGTCGAGGAAGGTCAGGTGGTGGCGCACCCGCTGCCAGGTGTCATCGGCAATCGGGTGCTTGGCCAGCAGGCGCCGGCGACGCCAGGCGCTGAGGGACCACATCGCGGGTTACTGCGGCTTGGCTTCGGAACTGCGGCCGAAACGGCTGCGGACCACGCCGATGATCATTGGCACCAGCGACAGCAGGATGATGAACACTACCAGCAGCGAGAGGTTCTTTTTGATAAACGGCACGTTGCCGAAGAAGTAACCCAGGGTGACCAGGCCGCCAACCCACAGGACGGTGCCGAACACGCTGAACCCAAAGAAGCGCGGGTAAGGCATTTTGGCGATACCGGCCACGAATGGCGCAAAGGTGCGCAGGATCGGCAGGAAGCGCGCCAGGGTCACGGTTTTACCGCCGTGCTTGTCGTAGAAGTCGTGGGTTTTTTGCAGGTAGTCGCGGCGGAAGATTTTTGAATTCGGGTTGCTGAACAAGCGTTCCCCGGCCGTTCGTCCGATCACGTAGTTGGTACTGTCGCCGAGGATGGCTGCCAGCATTAACAGGCCGCCCAGCAGGACCGGGTCCATGCCGCCGCCTGCGGCGACGGCGCCGGCGATAAACAGCAGGGAGTCACCGGGCAGGAAGGGCATGACCACCAAACCGGTTTCGCAAAAGATAACCAGGAACAGAATGGCGTAGATCCACACTCCGTAGTTTCTTACCAGCATGTCGAGGTAAACGTCGAGATGCAGAATAAGGTCGAGCGGGTTGAAATCCATGGATGGTACCTGTGTGAATGGCCCGACTCAGCGGGCCTGTGCGGAAGCTACGGGTAAGTTAGGCTACAAGGTTATGTCGCGATTCTTACAACTCTGAGAGGTCCGCATTATACGGATTAAGAGGTGAAAAGCGTGTTGGTTTTGTAGCGGGGAGTGTCGCTGGTAGCAAGGCCCCACACCGACCTAAATGTTGCTCAGATGTAAATGTGGGAGCTGGCTTGCCTGCGATAGCGGTGGGCCAGCAAATGATGCATCCGCTGATACTTCGCTATCGCAGGCAAGCCAGCTCCCACAGTGGAGCGCTGGTGTTTTCTCAGTCCTCACTGATCGGCAGCACGTAGTTCTTGAACTCCGTATCTTCCCGAAAGCCGATCGACTCATAGGTCTTCTGCGCCACTTCATTGTCACTGCTGGTCGACACCCGCAGCCGCACGGCCTGGGTCTCCTTGGCCATCTTCTTCGCGGTGCGTATCAGGTTGTCGGCCACCAGCTGCCGGCGGGCATCTTCGGCCACGTAGATGTCGTTGAGGATCCACACGCGTTTAAGCGACAGCGACGAAAAGCTCGGGTACAGCTGGCAGAATCCCAGCAACCTTTTGTCGTCATCATCCGCCAGGGCCAGGTAGATCACCGACTCTTTGCGGCGCAGGCGCTTTTCCAGAAAGGCCCGCGACGAATCCGGGAAGGGCAGCGCGCCATAAAACTCACGGTACTTGACGAACAACGGGGTCAGCAGGTCCAGGTGTTCCAGGGTCGCTTGAGTAATCCGCATGCCAGGCCTCAACTTCCAAATGGGTGTATGACCACACAAGCGGCCGTGACTCGATGCTGCCTAATGACGCAAAAAAGCGCAATCGTGCAGCTATCAGTCATTGGGTGGGCTGAGCAGGAAATTGCCTTTCATCAGGTCAGGATCATCCGATTCAATGGTCTGAACCTGCGCCTCGTCCTTGAGGTTGACCCCCGACAGCTGCCGACGACACGCCTCTTTCATCAAATAAAGCAGGCGATGGGCGGCCATGCCGTAACTCAGGCCCTCCAGTCGTACGTTGGAGATGCAGTTGCGGTAGGCATCGGTGAGTCCGACCTTGGGGTTGTAGGTGAAATACAGCCCCAGGCTGTCGGGCGAGCTGAGGCCCGGTCGTTCGCCGATCAGAATCACCACCATCTTGGCCCCGAGCAATTGGCCGACTTCATCGGCCACTGCCACGCGGCCCTGTTCCACCAGAATCACTGGCGATAAAGACCAGCCTTCAGCCTGGGTCTGTTCCTCCATGCGTGTAAGAAACGGCAGCGTATGTTTATGCACCGCCAGCGCCGACAGGCCATCGGCCACCACCACGGCCAAATCCACGCCACCTGGGTTGGCGGCGGCATAGTCGCGCAGGCTCTGGGCTGACTCATCACTCAGGCGTCGGCCCAAATCCGGGCGTTGCAGGTACATGTGCCGGTCCAGCGCAGCGCTGTGCAGCAACAGGCTGTCACGCCCGCGCTCGGCCATTTGACTGCTCAGGCCCGCATGGTCGAAGGGCAGGTGTACCGCATCGCGCGCCTGGGCGTGGGCGAATTGAAAATCCAGCTGCGCGTTGGTGGGGATGCTGGTGCCGGTGCGGCCCAGGGCAATGCGCGCAGGCGTGAGGCGGCGCAGTTCCAGCCACGGGTTGTCAGGCAGGTCGAGTTGCACAGGCGGCTCCTTCATCCTAATTGCTTCAAGGCGTGGCGAAACGCCGGTGGCAGGCTGTTGCCAAAGTGCACCTTGCCGTCGGCTTGGGTGAAGATGCCCATTTTCGCCAGCCACTGCTCAAACTCCGGCGCCGGCTTTAAACCCAATGTTTGCCGAGCGTACAGGGCGTCATGGAACGAGGTGGTCTGGTAGTTGAGCATGATGTCGTCGGAGCCGGGAATGCCCATGATGAAGTTGATCCCGGCCACGCCCAGCAGGGTCAGCAGCGTGTCCATGTCATCCTGGTCGGCCTCGGCGTGGTTGGTGTAGCAGATATCACAGCCCATCGGCACGCCGAGCAGCTTGCCGCAGAAGTGGTCTTCGAGGCCGGCGCGGATGATCTGTTTGCCGTTGTACAGGTACTCCGGGCCGATAAAGCCTACAACCGTGTTGACCAAAAACGGCTTGAAATGCCGCGCCACGGCGTAGGCGCGGGTTTCACAGGTTTGCTGGTCGACGCCAAAGTGCGCGTTGGCCGACAAGGCACTGCCCTGGCCGGTTTCGAAATACATCAGGTTCTGGCCCAACGTGCCGCGATTCAGGCTCAAACCTGCTTCGTAGCCTTCTTGCAGCACGCTCAGGCTGATGCCGAAACTGGCGTTGGCCGCTTCGGTGCCGGCAATTGACTGGAACACCAGGTCCAGCGGCACGCCACGGTTGATGGCTTCGATGGAGGTGGTCACGTGGGTGAGCACGCAGGCTTGGGTGGGGATTTCGTAGCGCTGGATGATCGCGTCAAGCATCTCCAGCATGGCGCAGATCGAGGCGATGCTGTCGGTGGCCGGGTTGATGCCGATCATCGCGTCGCCGTTGCCGTAGAGCAGGCCGTCGAGAATGCTGGCGGCGATGCCTGCCGGTTCATCCGTCGGGTGGTTGGGTTGCAGGCGGGTCGACAGGCGCCCGCGCAGGCCCATGGTGCCGCGAAACTGGGTGACCACGCGAATCTTCTGCGCCACCAGCACCAGGTCCTGCACACGCATGATTTTGGAGACGGCGGCGGCCATCTCCGGGGTCAGCCCGGGTGCCAAGGCACGCAGGGAATGTTCGTCGGCCGCATCGCTGAGCAACCAGTCGCGCAGGCCACCGACGGTCAGGTGGCTGACGGCGCTGAACGCCTGTTTATCGTGGGTGTCGATGATCAGCCGGGTGACTTCGTCGCTTTCGTAAGGGATCAGCACTTCTTCGAGGAAGTGTTTCAACGGAATATTCGCCAGCGCCATTTGCGCCGCGACGCGCTCGCCGTCGTTTTGCGCCGCCACACCGGCCAGGAAGTCGCCGGAACGCGCCGGGCTGGCCTTGGCCATCACGTCTTTGAGGCTGTCGAAGCGGTAGGTCTGTGTACCTACCGCGTGGGAAAAGCTTGCCATACAGTGTCTCCTTGGCGACGCGGGCTGCCCGTGAGTAAGGCGCCCGCATCGAGGTTTACGGCAGTTAGTGCAAGGCGGCCTCTGCGGCCTGGATCGCCGCGAATTCCTCTTCGGGCGTGCCTGCTACCAAGTGATGCCGGCTGTAGAAAGCAAAGTAAGCAATTAATACTCCATAGATGATCGCAGCGCCAATCACCACCCGTGGGTCCACCAGAAAGCCCGCTACCACGGCCACGCAGGCCAGTACCAGGGCGATGCCGGAAGTGAAAATGCCACCCGGCGTGCGGTACGGGCGCTCCATTTTGGGGCGGCGGATGCGCAACGTGATGTGCGCGGCCATCATCAGCACGTAGGAAATGGTCGCGCCGAACACCGCCACCAGAATCAACAAATCACCCTGGCCGGTCAGCGACAGGCCGAAACCGATGATGCCGGGGATTACCAACGCCAGCACCGGCGCCTTGCTTTTGTTGGTCTGCGACAGCTTGCGCGGCAGGTAGCCGGCGCGAGACAAGGCAAAGATCTGCCGCGAATAGGCGTAGATAATCGAGAAAAAGCTCGCGATCAGCCCGGCCAGGCCAACCAGATTGACGAAGCTGCCCATCCAGGTCGAGCCGCCGTACGACAAGGCCAGCGCTTCAACCAGCGGGTTACCCGATTTAATCAGCGCGTAGGTGCCGGCGCCGCCGGGCGCAATCACCAGAATCAACAGGGCAAAACTGGTCAGCACCACAATGGCGCCGATCAATCCGCGGGGCAGGTCGCGCTTGGGGTTCTTGGTTTCTTCGGCGGCCAGGGGCACGCCTTCAACGGCGAGGAAAAACCAGATCGCGTAGGGAATCGCCGCCCACACGCCAACATAGCCAAACGGCAGGAAGGTACTGGCGCCCTTGGCCTCGGTCACCGGAATATCGAGCAAGTTGGCGACGTTGAAGTGCGGCACCATCGACACCAGGAACACGCCCAAGGCAATCGCTGCGATGGCGGTGATCACAAACATCAGCTTCAAGGCTTCACCCACGCCAAAGATGTGGATGCCGATAAAGATGATGTAGAACGCCAGGTAAATCATCCAGCCGCCGATGCCGAACAACGACTCGCAATAGGCGCCGATAAACACCGCGATGGCGGCAGGAGCAATCGCGTACTCGATAAGGATGGCGGTGCCCGTGAGGAACCCGCCCCAAGGGCCAAACGCGCTGCGGGCAAAGCCGTAGCCACCACCAGCGGTAGGAATCATGGAAGACAGTTCGGCCAGGGAGAAACACATGCACAGGTACATGGTGGCCATGAGCAAGGTGGCGAGGAACATGCCGCCCCAGCCGCCCTGGGCCAGGCCGAAGTTCCAACCGGCGTAGTCGCCGGAGATCACATAGGCAACGCCAAGGCCGACCAGCAGCACCCAGCCGGCGGCGCCTTTTTTCAGTTCGCGTTGTTGGAAATAGTCGGTGCCGACTTTTTCGAAGTCGACGGAAGAGCCAGTGGGTTCGCTAGGCATGGGGAAGTACCGTCCATTGTTATTGTTTTAGCTCGACCTCTTTGTGTCGAACGTGAGTTGCGAGTACTTGCGAAGATTCAAATGTGGGAGCTGGCTTGCCTGCGATGACGGGAAGGCAGTCACCACTTTTGCTGGTTGAACCACCGCTATCGCAGGCAAGCCAGCTCCCACACTTGATTGCATTTCAAGTGGGGGAGCGGGTGTTAGTTAGAAAAAGCCCAACGGATTAATGTCGTAGCTCACCAGCAGGTTCTTGGTCTGCTGGTAGTGATCCAACATCATCTTGTGGGTCTCACGGCCCACACCGGACTTCTTGTAGCCACCAAACGCGGCATGCGCCGGGTACAGGTGGTAGCAGTTGGTCCACACACGGCCCGCCTTGATCGCACGGCCCATGCGGTAGGCGCGGTTGATGTCGCGGGTCCATACGCCGGCACCGAGGCCGAACTCGGTGTCGTTGGCAATCGCCAGGGCTTCGGCTTCGTCCTTGAAGGTGGTGATGCTCACCACCGGGCCGAAGATTTCTTCCTGGAACACGCGCATCTCATTGGTGCCCTTGAGCAGGGTCGGCTGGATGTAATAACCACCGGCCATGTCGCCGGTCAGTTGCTCAACCTTGCCGCCGGTGAGCAGTTGCGCGCCTTCGCCCTTGGCGATTTCCAGGTAGGACAGGATCTTGTCGAACTGCTGCTCGGACGCCTGGGCGCCGACCATGGTGTCGGTGTCCAGCGGGTCGCCGCGTTTGATCTGCTCGACCTTCTTCATCACCACTTTCATGAAGTCGTCGTAGATCGACTCTTCAACCAGCGCACGGGATGGGCAGGTGCACACTTCGCCTTGGTTAAAGAACGCCAGCACCAGGCCTTCAGCGGCTTTTTCGATAAACGAAGGTTCGGCTTTCATGATGTCGGCAAAGAAGATGTTCGGCGACTTGCCGCCCAGCTCGACGGTCGACGGAATAATGTTCTCCGCCGCCGCGTGCATGATGTGCGAGCCCACTGGCGTGGAGCCGGTGAAGGCGATCTTGGCGATACGCTTGCTGGTGGCCAGGGCTTCGCCCGCTTCTTTACCGAAGCCGTGCACCACGTTCAGCACGCCAGGCGGCAGCAGGTCGCCAATCAACTCCATCAGCACGTTGATGCCCAGCGGGGTTTGCTCGGCGGGTTTAAGTACCACGCAGTTACCGGCGGCCAGGGCCGGTGCGAGTTTCCAGGCGGCCATCAGCAGCGGGAAGTTCCACGGGATGATCTGGCCGACCACACCCAGCGGCTCGTGGAAGTGGTAGGACGCGGTAAGTTCGTTGATCTCGGCGCTGGTGCCTTCCTGGGCGCGGATGCAACCGGCGAAATAGCGGAAGTGGTCGGCGGCCAACGGGATGTCGGCGTTGAGGGTTTCACGCACGGCCTTGCCGTTGTCCCAGGTCTCGGTGATGGCCAGCAGTTCGAGGTTCTGTTCGATGCGGTCGGCGATTTTCAGCAGCACCAGCGAGCGGTCCTGGGCTGAGGTCTTGCCCCAGGCGTCAGCGGCAGCGTGGGCGGCATCCAGTGCCTTGTCGATGTCTTTGGCAGTGGAGCGCGGGAATTCGGCGATGGGCTTGCCGTTGACCGGCGAGGTGTTAGTGAAATAGTTGCCGTCCACCGGCGCAACGAACTCGCCGCCGATGAAGTTGCCGTACTTGGCCTTGAAGGAAACGATCGAGCCTTCGGTGCCGGGATGTGCGTAACGCATGGTGGGTATCTCCTGCTTTTATGTTTATTGGAGTACAGCGGTGTTGCGCGTGATAAAGCGTAGAGCAAAGGTTGGGCCATCGCTTTACACACCTGTTAAATCAAGGGTTTGAGCTTTGTTGCGAGGCGTTACGGTGACAAGGCTGGCACAGTCGGTGTGACAGTTTGTGCCATAAGCGATACACCCTGTGACCGGTGGGTCGGCGCGGGATTGCAATGGCCGGATGGCTGGGGGATGCTGGCTGCTCTCACGCAGGGAGAATAATAAGAACATGCACAACGATCATTTCAGTCGCCATGCTCAACAGGTCCTCACCGTCACCCGTGGGCAAGACCTCGCCCACGGCCCCGGCAGCGACCCGTCCATCGCCCGGTCCTGGTTGCGGTGCCTGGAGGACTATCACCTCGACCCCGCGCTGACCATGGCGCCCACCGTGCTGGAACACGGGCGCCTGCTGGAAAGTCGCGAGCGCTTGCAGCAAGTGCTGCGCATTGCCGGCAGTGAGATGAACAGCCTGCATCAACAACTTTCCGGCGCCGGCCATGCGGTGCTGCTCACCGATGCGCGTGGGGTGATCCTCAACTGCGTTACCGCGCCGGCCGAGCGCAAGGTGTTCGAGCGTGCGGGGCTATGGCTGGGGGCCGACTGGAGCGAGGCGTGCGAGGGCACCAATGGCATCGGCACCTGCCTGGTGGAGCGCCAGTCGCTGACCATTCACCGCGATGAGCATTTTCGCGGCCGCCACACCGGTCTGACCTGCTCAGCGAGCCCGGTGTTCGATCCCCATGGAGAACTGCTGGCCGTGCTGGATGTGTCTTCTGCACGTGAGGCGGTGTCGCGCCAAAGCCAGTTCCACACCATGGCGCTGGTGAACTTGTCGGCCAAGATGATCGAAAGTTGTTACTTCCTGCGCCATTTTGAAAAGCACTGGCTGCTGCGCTTTCACTTGCAGGCGGAATCTGTGGGGTTGTTCAGCGAAGGGCTGCTGGCCTTCGATGGTGACGGACGTATCTGTGCGGTCAACCAGAGCGCCCTGAACCTGCTGGGCCAGGCGCGGGGCGGTTTGCTGGGGCAGCCGGTGGAAGCGTTTTTCGAATGCTCGCTGGACCAGTTGCTCGGCCGCGCCAGTGCCAATGCCACCGCCAGTTGGCCGTTGCGTACGCGCGATGGCCGGCATTTGTTCGCTGCGTTGCGTGGTCAGGCACGGAGTACACCGCCGGCGCCGATGGCCAAGCCCGAGGCACCGCGCCTGCCGGGCATCTGCCTCGGCGACCCGGTGTTACAGAGTGATTTTCGCAAGGCCCTCAGGGTATTCGAGCGCGACGTGCCCCTGTTGATCAACGGCGAAACCGGCTGTGGTAAAGAAGCCTTCGCCAAGGCGGTGCATCAAGCCAGCCAGCGCGCCGACAAGGCTTTCGTTGCGCTTAATTGCGCCGCCATCCCGGAAAACCTGATTGAAAGCGAGTTGTTCGGTTATCGCGGCGGCAGCTTTACCGGCGCGCTGAAAGAAGGCATGCGCGGTAAATTACAGCAGGCCGATGGCGGCACCCTGTTTCTCGATGAGATAGGCGACATGCCTTTCGCGTTGCAAACCCGTCTTTTAAGGGTGCTGGAAGACCGCGTGGTGGTGCCCATCGGGGGCGCGCCGCAGGCGGTGGACGTCAGAATCATCAGCGCGACCCACCGCGACCTGTTAGCGCGTGTTGCCGACGGTAGCTTCCGCGAAGACCTTTACTATCGCCTCAACGGCCTTGAGATTGCCGTGCCGCCCTTGCGCGACCGTAGCGACAAAGCGCAATTACTGGCGTTTTTGCTGGCGGAGGAAGCCGCAGGGCAAGCGGTGGTGCTTGATGAGCCAGCGCGCCGCGCTTTGCTGGACTACGCCTGGCCGGGAAACATTCGGCAATTGCGCAACGTGTTGCGTACTTTGGCGGCGTTGTGCGAGGACGGGAAAATCAGCGTTGAAGACCTGCCGCCCATCATTCGCCAACCGCGCCCCGTGAGGGCTTTAGAGCCCCAGCAGGGGGGCGTTCTGGACGATGCAGAGCGTGTAGCGTTACTCAATGCACTCAAACAGCAACATTGGCACATGTCCCGCACGGCAGAAAGTTTAGGCGTGAGCCGGAATACGCTTTACAGGAAGTTACGCCGGCACGGAATTGAACGTTGTTCACACGCGTGATCTGCGCGTTGTTACTGCAGCCCTCATAGTGCCCGCTTTTAGTCACCGATGAGAGAAGTGGGTTGAAACGTTTGGATAAACCTTGCCTGATGTTTTTTGTGTGATTTGTACAGTTGTGAACCACTCAGTCTCGGAATAGTTACTTGTTTTTATTCGGGTTCGGGTGTGGAAATGACAAATATTGAAGCAGTGAAAGTATCACCCATCTTATCCAGTACAGGGGCCGATGAGCCTCCTGCGGCTGGCGCCAGGGTTAGCGCCGATAAAGCACATGATGAACGCAACACGGATGCTCAGGTGCCTGACACCCCCGAGACCCGGGCGGTGGCTGACGCTCAGTTGGCGAGGCCCTACGCGTTAGCATTAGCGACGCGCTCCTTTCACACCTCAATGGGGCCAATGGATGTTCAAGTGCCTGCGCAGTCCACACTCGGTCGTTGGCGGACCCAATTGGACGACGCCTTTAAAAGCCGGGGGTTTTTATCGTGGGCGAAAGAACAGGGCCTTGATAGCAAAAGCCTCAAAGTGGATCCGTTCGCCGGGGAATTGACTGGAATTGTAAATGGCAAGATCCACACTTTTTCCTTAGAAGACAATTCGGGTTGGTCGGACATCTCCAGGGTGCTGTTGTCGATTGCCAGGGTGATCGCTCCAAAGCCTGGGCAGGCGTTCAGTTATCCTTGGCCGGACGGTAAGGTGCCGCTGTACACGGTGGGTCGATTTTACGCAGAACCTATCGATCTCTCGCCTTCGCAAGCCGCCGCGCATCGAGAGAAATTGAAGGCCGGGTCAGCGTTTGAGTTCGCACCTGTGGGTCATGCGTCCCAGCGATCTGTCGAGGCGTTAGTGGAGCAGGGCAAGGCGCTGGGTGATGACGCTAATCGTCATGCACTAATCGCTGCGCTGAACGCCCAGGTAGACGATGCTGAAGGGAAAATAGATCTGAATAACGTTATGGTCCCGATTGACCGACGTTCAAGTTTGTTTATCGAGGAGCAGCGCCGGGAGATAAGTGTTGCTCAGATGCTCGAAAATAAGGGGCATAAGCTACCTGGCAACCGTGCGCAGGCGCTTGGCTTGGCGAACGCACTCTCCTTTGACCTTGCCCATCGGATGCCTGGGGCCGACGGTGGGGGCGTCAGGCATATTGCTGGACTGCTGAATAAAACTGCGTTGCGCAAGATGAAGGCGGTAGTGGATCCGTGGAAGTTGAAACATGCAAGCCCGGCTCCTGATTCTCACGCAGGAGCAGGCAGTTTTATACGTAGCCTGATGAACAGGCCTGGGGCGCCTGCCCAGAAGATGATTCTGGACAATCCCTCATTGGCATTGGACCAGCTCATTCGGACGCCCGATGCACAGACGTTGGGCCTGGACATACAAAAAAGAATCAGCTCAGCAGAGTCGCCGACCGGTGCGATTGAGGCATTGACTGCGGCACTCTTGCAGGACCTTGATCCTAACCCAGATAAGTCATGCTTCAACGTGGCGGGTTATAACCTCTATCAGCGTGACAATATGGGGGCTAGCGCTTCTGAGATCGTTAAACGTTTTACGACTTATCTTGAGACTAAACTGGGCGCGGATGTGGCCCCTCTTGCTGCGCAGCTATTACTGTCCGCCGTCGCCCCTGAACTCAAAGTAAAAAATATTCCTCCCGAACTTGTTTTTGGGTCTTATACGTGGGCGGAATTTTCAATAGCGGTTGCACTGGTAGAGCAGGAAGATCGCGGCGGCGCATCGGGAAACATGACGTTTCGTCAAATAGTGGACTATGCCGATGTGCAACTTAATATCCTTGAGGATGAGGACGCGTTAGCAAGCATGTCGATCAATCCGCTTAGGGCGTGGGGGGTCGCTAACAAGGTGATAAAATACAGCCCCGACGGTCAATATACGCCCGAGGAAGTTGAGCAATCACAGCGCGTGTTAAAGAAGCAGAAAAGGGAACTGGAATGGGCACGCACTGAGTTGTTGAAGCCGCCACCGACGCGGGAGTCGGAGGCGCTGTCTGAGTTCAAACGGGTGTACCCGGATGTTGATCCGACCAAGACAACCTTATGCAGTGTCATGGATAGCCGTTATATCGTATCGCCACTTGATGTCTATATGACGAAACCTTTTGAGCCAGACAGGTGGAAGTCACGTGATGAAAAAGAGTTGCCTTGGACGCAGATGAAGTCTCGCTTTTCTGAGCTTGATAACAATATCGGCCAAACGTTTGCTGAGAAGTTTGAGGGCTATAAAAAGACTCAGGCCGCGGGGTGGGCAATTCAGTTCAAATATCAGGCGTCTTTGCTGTCTATGGCTGAACAGGATCGTATAAGTCAATCAACTGTAACGTTCATGCGAGTGTCCCGTCCTTTTTTGGGCACAGAGGAAACGAACAGCCGACAGCTTTACCCCGGACGCCAACCCCGAAAGCCCACTCCACACGAACTCAAAGAGTTGGAAGGGGGGCAAGGCTTGCTTATGAAAGTTGAGGGCGGGGAGGGGGCGGTTGAGTACTTTAGTTATTTTCCAGCCCTGGGAAAAATCGTTAAGGAAAAGGGAGTGCCGGCAGAGCAGCCAAACTTTGACGATCGCAGGTATTTTTCTTCGGGTTACGAGGCACGAGTCCCTGGCACGTACAATGTGTTTACAGAATTTGCCACCAATAATGAGCGTGATTCGCCTGATGTAATCGGTGAAGCAAGAACGCCGTATTTTTCTCAACGGAACGGTTCGCTGGGTGCCGTGGTGGGTGATTTTTTTACCAAGGATTATGATTATTTAAAAACAAAGCTTTTCGGTGAAACGAGGATTGAAAAGAACACCAGGGCTAATCAAGCTGTCAACAATTTTCTCCTTTCGCTTATTCCCTTCTATGATGGTATTAAAGATGCGATCGACGGCAATGTTGCGGGCGCAGCTTTTAATATCGGGTTCGATTTTTTAGGGTTTTTTCTCCCTGGGGCGAGTGCCGCGAATAGGGCCTTGAAGCTTGGTAAGTCAGCAGGCAAGGTGCTCAAACGGTCTTTTTTTGCAGGGATCGGTGCTTCTGTGGGTGTTACCGATATCGTTGATCTGCCGAAAAATTTTAAACGGGGGATAGTCGCCTTAGGTAAGGATTTAAAGACGGTACGCAAACATTCAGATGAGGTGCTTGCTCGACTGAAAGGGAATTACAGATTTTATGAGGTGACAGGAAATTACAAGGAGGGTGATATTGTCAAGGGCTTCTATCAGGTGGAGTCGGACGGTGTAAGCAGGCCAGTAGTTGCGCTATTTAAAAAGGGCGCTTGGTATGCATACAGTACTGTTACCAATACACCCTTTGGCCCTCAGTTAGCACAGTTTGGAGTGCTGAATGCACTGACGCCTTCGGATAAACCATAATGGTTTTAACGGGCGCGGCTTAGCGAAAAAAGTCGCCGCGCCCGTCTGAGTTGTTAATAAGTTCGCGTTTGGTTGAGTCGTCGGGCTGCGATTTTTAGTATCCGTGCGGCTGACGCACTGTGCCTGTGTGCCTGGATCGTTTTTGCCGACGTTGTTGTAGGTCAGTGGCGGGTGTGTATTTTTTATAACCTGGAACTGTATGAGGTATTTGTGTCACCTAATGGCTGAAGGAAATGGATGGCTTTCTAATTAAAACTAATTATTAGGCAGAACGTTATGATATTTGCAAATGCAGTTGAACGGCCATTGGTATGCTCAAAGATTTCGAGTTTTTTCAGTGGCGGATGGACCAGAAGCGAGACGCCTGGCCCTGTAAGAACACCTGATGCTCCCAAGATAGAGGGCGCGGCAGCGGCCAAACCCGCAGACGGTAGCAATAACGGTTTTGATCAGGGGTTCATCGATAAGCAAGTGATATCCCTCGAAGGTCCGGGGCACGCCAGTGGCCAACGACAGCCGGGGGAGGCCCCTGATACAAATGCCACTGCTTCGCAAGTGGTTGACTATAGAGAAGCGAACAGGAAAAAGTGGCAAACGCAAAAAGATGCTGAAGCCCGTGACAAGTTGTTCGGTCAGCCCACACCGGGTCGAGTCGATGGGCAAGAGGTTCCACCGTTCTCTTCTCGAGCGCTTGAGGAAAATGCGGCGGATTTAAGCAAAGCCTCAGGGGCTGAGTCCAAGTTTGAGCTGGGTAAGGCGTATAAAAATGCACTGGTGACTTCATCGATTACTTTGCCAGTTACGATAGTTGCTTTTGTGACCATCGGAGCTATCAATGAAACTATTAAGCCTCACCTCAGTGCAACCCCCGTTGCTGAGGGTGCCCCCGTTGCTGAGGGTGTCACCGTTGCTGAGGGTGTCACCGTTGCTGAGGGCGCCCCCGTTGATGAAGGAAAGCTCGTCGATCGTAAACAGACAAGTGTATTTCAAGTGGCCAATACCTTAGCCAATCTGCGGGGCGAAGGGCATGTTGGGCCATCGGACAAATGGGCAGCGCAAACCGATGAGGAACGTTTGGATTCTCTCGATGCAATACTTGACTATTGCGAGCCCGAACTGGTTAAGGATGCACAAAATTACGGCGTTAAGTTTCAACCTGCTACCTCGGGCGGTGATAGCGACGATATAAAGACCCGCACAGCTGTCATCGATTCCAGGCTGGCGGCCCTGACGGCACTGTTCGGTGTCTTAAAGGGGAAAGTATCGGGCAGTGCCAACTAGTAGGCCGGCGCGTGTCACGGGTTAGGCGATTGGCGGGAACGAGGTCGACGCTGCGCTGAACGCCTGCACTCAGATTGACCTGCACTCTGATTGAAGAGTGCGGGCTTTTCTTGCGGGTGAAGTAATTTTTTATGACGTGCTTATGTGAGTGCTTCCGGTTTCTGCTGATTTTGCGCATAGCGCTATCGCCGCTGATTGATTGGCATAGAGAAGTACTGGGCCGAGACCTCCATCTCCACCACCTGCTCCTGCTCCTGTGCCGCCGCCGTTACCACCGCGCCCACGTCCGCCAGTGCCGCCCAAGCCGAAACCAGATCCTAAACCCGCGCCGCCGGGCAAGCCCGGGCCTGCACCCAAGCCCCAGGGCGGTGGGTTCAAGGACGCGGGGAGCACTGTCATGCAGATCAATAAAATCAAGGCCAATGACGAGTTGATGATGGCCAATTTGCGCAAGCAGGCGCCTATCAGTGTGGCGGAGGCTGCCAAGCGAGTTTTTGATGCCGACAGACTGGTCAAGGCCGGTGTGATTGATACCGGGCCAAGCGCCCTGCGCGTTGCTCGTGATGCGGCTATCAGTGCCGGTATCACCGGGATGGTCAGCGCGCCGATCAACGTAGCAGCCTATGCAGGCTCCGTGGCCGCCGGAGAGCGGATCAAGTCTTCTTACGCCCCTGGTGTATTGCCGCCACCGTTTTTGCCCGGCGCCAGCAGCCCGCCCAAAAAAGGTGACGCTGACGAGCACGTTGATTCGACGCCCGATTCGACAGCCGATTCGTCAGGCACGATTGACCAGCGCCTGGATGATTTCGAGATAAAGCTGTTGGGCATGGGCTCCACCGTCATGATTCTGTTGGGCGAGAACAACCGTGTATTTACCAAGAGTGAACGTTGGCCAACCGATAACGACGCACGCTTAAGCAACCTGGAAAAGATACTCAGGTTCTCTGAGCAACAATTGAAGAAGATCACTCGGCAGAACGGTATTATTTTTAAACCATATAAACCCGGCGAACCCATACCTGCCGATGCAGAAGGGCGTCTAGACCTGATCGACAAGAAGTTCAAGCGCATGGACGAGGCCTATGAAAACCTGCGTTTGCTCGCTGCTTTGAAAGCCAGTCAGCGCAACACTCAAGCACCCGCCATCGCTTGAGGATGGCACTATCGAGCGAAATGCCAGACGCATTTCGCTCGCCCGCTGACCGTTTAAAAGGTGCGATTTCCTACTCCCTGCGCTAACCTGCCTCGATGTTTACGAGGTCAACTATGCACATTCATATTCTGGGTATCTGCGGCACATTCATGGGTTCGATGGCGGTCCTGGCCAAAGAGTTGGGCCATCACGTTACTGGCTCCGACGCCAACGTTTATCCGCCCATGAGCACGCAGCTTCAGGCCCAGGGTATTGAGCTGACCCAAGGTTACGACCCCTCACAGTTCGACCCGGTCCCGGATCTGGTGGTGATCGGTAACGCCATGTCACGTGGTAACCCGGCGGTCGAATATGTACTCAACAAGGGCTTGCCCTATGTCTCCGGCCCGCAATGGCTGGCCGACCATGTGCTGCAAGGTCGCTGGGTTCTTGCTGTGGCGGGCACCCATGGCAAGACCACCACCAGCAGCATGCTGGCCTGGGTGCTTGAGCATGCGGGCATGAGTCCGGGTTTCCTGATCGGCGGTGTGCCGCAGAACTTCTCGGTGTCGGCGCGTTTGGGCGATACGCCGTTTTTTGTGATTGAGGCCGATGAATACGACAGCGCTTTCTTCGACAAGCGCTCCAAGTTCGTCCATTACCGCCCGCGCACCGCGATCCTCAACAATCTTGAGTTCGACCACGCGGACATTTTCCCTGATCTGGCCGCCATTGAGCGCCAGTTCCACCATTTGGTGCGCACCATCCCCAGCGAAGGCCTGGTGATCCACCCGACCACCGAGCCGGCCCTGCAGCGCGTGATCGACATGGGCTGCTGGACGCCGGTGCAAACCACCGGCGCGGGCGGGCAGTGGCAGGTCAAGTTGCTCAGCGATGACGGCTCGCGCTTTGAAGTGCTGTTCGAGGGGGAGGCCCAAGGCGTCGTCGAATGGGACATGACCGGTCAACATAACGTCGCCAATGCCTTGGTCACCCTGGCGGCCGCACGGCATGTGGGCGTGGTGCCTTCCATGGGCATCGCCGCCTTGAGCGCGTTCAAGAGCGTGAAACGCCGTATGGAAAAAGTCGCTGATGTGAACGGGATTACCATCTACGACGACTTTGCCCACCACCCAACAGCCATTGCGACCACGCTGGATGGCCTGCGCAAGCGCGTCGGTGATGCCAATATCATTGCCATTATTGAGCCGCGCTCCAATTCCATGAAACTCGGCGCGCACCGCGATGGTTTGCCGGAAAGCGTCAACGACGCCGACCAGGTGGTTTGGTACGCCCCGACTAACCTCGGCTGGGACCTGCCGGCGATTGCGGCGCTGTGCACGGTGCCTTCCATCGTGTGCGACTCCATTGAAGCGATCATCGAACACGTCAAACATCAAGCCAAGCCCGGCACCCATGTGGTGGTCATGAGCAACGGCGGTTTCGGTGGCCTGCACGGCAAGCTGGCCGAGGCGCTCAAATGAGTGGCCCGGAACGCATTACCCTGGCGATGACCGGCGCGTCCGGTGCGCCTTACGGCCTGCGCTTGCTGGACTGCCTGGTGCGCGAAGACCGCGAGGTGCACTTCCTGATTTCCAAGGCCGCGCAATTGGTGCTGGCCACCGAGACGGATGTGCAACTGCCGGCCAAGGTGCAGATGATGCAAGCCTTCCTCACCGAGTACACCGGCGCGGCTGCCGGGCAGATCAAGGTGTACGGTAAAGAAGACTGGATGTCGCCGGTAGCGTCCGGCTCCGGTGCGCCGGCGGCGATGGTGGTAGTGCCGTGCTCCACCGGCACCTTGTCGGCGATTGCCACGGGCGCCTGCAACAACCTGATCGAGCGGGCGGCTGACGTGACCTTGAAGGAGCGCCGCCAGTTGATCCTGGTGCCGCGCGAGGCGCCGTATTCGAGCATTCACCTGGAGCACATGCTCAAGCTGTCGAACATGGGCGTGACCATCTTGCCGGCCTCGCCAGGGTTTTATCACCAGCCGCAAACCATCGATGACCTGGTGGACTTTGTAGTGGCGCGCATTCTCAACCTGCTGAACATTCCCCAGGACATGCTGCCACGTTGGGGCGAGCACCATTTGAGCAGCGATGAATAAGGCGCTGCTGGTAATGTTGGCGCTGCAACTGACAGGCTGCGCCACGGCGCGCACGCTGGATGCCGCGCAACCTGGGGCGCCGGTGGTGTATGCCGGCACGCGGCTGGATGTGTATGCGATCAATGGCGGCTGTTGCGCCAAGGATCGATTTGGCGCTGAGGCGCCGAGCTATCCGCATGTGGATCTGCCGGCCAGCGCGTTGCTCGACACCTTGCTGTTGCCGCTGTCGTTATTGACGGTGTTGGGTGTGGGGTTTAACGCAACGGGCGGGCTTTAGTGTTGCGTTGAGTGTGCGGGCCCCATCGCGGGCAAGCCCGGCTCCCACAGGGGAATGCCTTCCAAAGGTGGGAGCTGGCTTGCCTGCGATGGGGCCCGCACAGGCGCTGCTAGATCATTTGCCGAGCTTGCGCAACTCATCCGACTCCACCACCCGCACGCCATCCTGCTCTTCCAGCGCCAGGCGCCACATGGCGCGGGCCAGTTCGCAGACTTCGATACCGTGGTATTTGCCCGGAATCAACCGCGACAACGGCCCGGCGATTTTCTCGGCCAGGCGCGATTCCAAGCGTTCCCCCAGCAGCAACGAAGGCCGTACGATGGTCAGTTGCGGCCAGTCCTGAGCCTTGAGCGCTTGCTCCATTTCGCCTTTGACGCGGTTGTAGAAAATCGAGGATTTCGGGTCGGCGCCAATCGCGCTGATCACGATCAGGTGCCGAGCGCCCATCTCCCGTGCGCGCTTGGCGAAGGCCACCACCATGTCCAGGTCGACCGCACGGAAGGCTTCTTCTGAACCGGCTTTTTTAATCGTGGTGCCCAGGCAGCAGAAGGCGATATCAACCTGGCCGCTCAGTTGCGGCAGGAACACTGCAGGGTCGCCCACCGGGTTTTCCAGGTGTGGGTGTTCGGCCAACGGCTTGCGGCTAGGTGCCAGTACGCGGGTCACCGTGGGTTCGTTGAGCAGGCGGTCGAGCAGGTGTTCGCCGGTCAGGCCGGAGGCGCCGGCGAGCAGGATATGCTGAGGTGTCAGGTACATGGTGTTTCCCCCTTGTTACACGTTACAGCTTAGTTGCCTTTGGCTTCCTTGCTATTCATTGAGACGCTTTCGAGCGCCTTTCGTGCCTGCTGTTTACGTAACAATTGCCAGTGGGCGATCACGCCTTTGGGCGCCCAGATCTGCGGTTCAGAGGCTTCGAAGTTGTCCGCCTGTTCACGCTCGGCCACGTGCAGCTGCGCCAGTTTGAAGGCTTGTTGCAAATCGTCGGTCTGGTTGAAGGCCTGGGCGAACAAGGCGTCGCCGAAGTAGGTGAAGTCCGCTTCCTCGGAGCAACCGAAGGACACGCGATCCGCGCGCGAGGCGGTCATGATCAGCGTGTGCTCGTCCTTCAGGGCCGGGATAAACCCACCGGAGTAGCAGGCGGAAATCACGATGATCTTGTCGCGGTCCTTTAACGGCGCAAGCACGGCGGCCAGTTCATCGGCGGGCAGGTCGGCCAGCTCCATGCGCGGCTGGTCGAGCACCAGTTCATGTTCGTGGGTGCCGTGGCTGGTCATGTAGATAAACACCAGGTCTTGCGGCCCGGTGCGTTCGGCCAGGGTTTGCACAGCGCGGCGCAGGCTTTCGCGGGTGGCCAGCGGGCGGTCGGCGATGTGGTCGCGGTGGTTGACCAGACGAATCTGCCCGCGCGCACCGAAGCGCGTGGCGAGCATGTTGCTGACGTAATCGGCTTCGCGCAGGAACACGCTTTGTTTGCCATCGCCGGCCAATACCAGGGTGTACAGCTCGACGGCAGGCGTGGAGGGTGGCACGGCGGCAAGGGCGGCATCGAGCAAGCGGCCTTGGGCCAGTATGCCGACCTCCAGTGGGTCGGGCAGCAACTTGCCGTCGGCATCGCGCACGCGCATGCCGTTGACCCAAGTGCCGGCCTGCACGGTGCCGTCGGTGAGTACCAGGGTGCCTTTGCCCTGGTAGCTGTCGCTGTCGAAACCGCCGACATAGAAACTGCCGTCGGTGAGGTTCAGACGGCCTTCGCCGCTGAAGCGCCATTCGCTGAACTGGCCCACGTAGTGGCTGCCGTCCACACCGATCAACTCGCCTTTGCCGCTGAGCGCGCCTTCCTTGAACTGGCCGATCCACACGTCGCCGTCGGCGTTTTCATAACGGCCCTTGCCGTTGAGCTGGTTCTGTTTGAACTGGCCGACATAGATATCGCCGTCGGCACTGTTGAAGGTGCCATTGCCTTCAAGCTGGCCATCGACAAAACGACCACTGAACTGGTTGCCACTGTCGTCGTTGCGCTGGCCTTCGCCATTGGGTTTGCCGTGCACGAACTGGCCCTGGTACTGGCTGCCGTCGGCCAATTCCAGGCGGCCAAGGCCGGAATATTGATCGTTTTTGAATTCGCCGCGATAGGTCATCTGCCCCTCTTTGAGGGTGCCTTCGCCGTTGCGTCGCCCATTCTTGAAACCGCCGACGTAGCTGCTGCCCGCCGTGGTCAGGCTGCCTTGGCCATCGAACAGGCCTTGCTGGAACTGGCCTTTATAGACCTCGCCGTTGCTGCCATGCCATTCGCCCTGGCCGTGCCACTGGCCTTTGTCGAACTGGCCGGCGTACCAACTGCCATTGGGGTAGTCCACGCGGCCCTGGCCTTGCAGCAAACCGTTGACCACATCACCCCGGTAACGGCCGCCGTCGGGCAGGCGCGCATCGGGCGGCAACAGCGATTCGCCGTCTCCGCAAGCGGTGAGCAACAGGGCAAGGGCAAGGGGAGCGAGTGGGCGCATAGCGGGATCCGGATAATTGAGCGCCGAGTATGCCGCAGCTGCGAGATTCATACATAAATTTACATACACTGTGGCAAGGTTTATTGCCTCGCCACAGGCCCGGCCTTACACGAAGCAGAGTGACAGCGACTCGGCGATGTAAGCAGGTTTTTCCTGGCCTTCGATTTCCAGGGTGGCGGTGGCCTTAAATAGCCATTGGCCAGGTTTTTTCTCGGTCACGTCGGTGAGGGTGACGTTCAGGCGGACCTTGGAGTCAACCTTCACGGGCTGGATAAAACGCACGCTGTCCAGGCCATAGTTGACGGCCATCTTCAAGCCTTCGGGCATGATCAGGATGTCTTCCATCAGCTTGGGCATCAACGACAGCGACAGGAAACCGTGGGCGATGGTGCTGCCGAACGGGGTCTTGGCGGCCTTGATCGGGTCGACGTGGATGAACTGATGATCGCCGGTGGCTTCTGCGAACAGGTTGATACGCGCCTGGTCGATGGTGAGCCATTCGGAACGTCCCAGTTCCTTGCCGACATAATCTTTGAGCTGCGCTACAGGTACATAGGGCATTGCGACTCTCCTTGGTTCATCGATTCTGTTTTTTATGAGTTACAGAGAACCAATGTAGATCATCATGGGCAACCCACCCGGTCAACCCACCATGCTTTTGGCGAATGCCGAAGCATATGGCGGGCGTGCTTATAATGCGTCCCAGCTTTAGAGGGGGGAGAGAGCGATGCTGTTACGGGGCCTGACCTGGCTGCTGCTGTTTCAATTGATCGGCACCGCGATCAACCATTTGCTGTTGCCGGTGCTGCCGGGGCCGATTATTGGCTTGCTGCTGATGCTGGGTTTTTTGATCTGGCGCGGTGAAGTCGGCGAGCCCCTGAGCCTGGCTGCCAGCAGCCTGTTACGTTACTTGCCGTTGCTGCTGGTGCCGCCGGCGGTGGGCGTGATGGTCTACGCCAAGGACATTGCCGCCGATTTCTGGGCCATCATCGGCGCGCTCGTTTTGTCGCTGGTGATCGCCATGGGTTTTGTCGGCGTGCTGATGCAGCGCATGGTCAAGCGCAAGGAGCGCGATCAATGATCGGCGACTGGCAGGGCGCGTGGGCTGCGGTTATTCATCATCCGTTGTTCGGCATCGGCATCACCCTCGGCGCCTATCAACTGGTGCTGGCGGCATTCGAGAAAACCCGCTGGGTCTTCCTGCAGCCGGTGCTGGTGTCGATGCTGCTGGTGATCGGCGTGCTGCTCAGTTGCGGCCTGACCTACGTCGAGTACCGCAAGAGCACCGAGATCATGGGCATCCTGCTCGGCCCGGCGACGGTGGCTTTGGCGGTGCCGCTGTTCTTGAACCTGCGACGGATTCGTCAATTGTTCTGGCCGATTTTTACTACGCTGGTGATAGGCGGGGTGGTGGCCACCGGCTTGTGTGTGCTGCTGGGCTGGTGGTTCGGCGCCGAACACATGATGCTGATGACCATGGCGCCCAAGTCGGTGACCTCGCCGATTGCCATGCTGGTGGCTGAGCAGATCGGCGGGGTGGCCGCGCTGGCGGCGGTGTTTGTGCTGATCACCGGGGTGATCGGCGCGATGATCGGCCCGGCGTACCTGTCGCGCCTCGGTGTGCACAGCCCCGAGGCGCGTGGCATGGCGCTGGGCATGACCGCCCACGCCGTCGGCACCTCGGTGGCCTTGCAGGAAAGTGAAGAGTGCGGCGCCTTCGCGGCGTTGGCCATGAGTCTGATGGGCGTGGGCACGGCGGTTTTCCTGCCGTTGGCCGTGTCGGTGATCGTTTAAACCAGGTTTAAGGAAACCTTTATGAGTCTGGCGCTGTTCCCGCTCAATACCGTGCTGTTCCCTGGCTGCACCCTCGACTTGCAACTGTTCGAGGCGCGCTACCTGGACATGATCAGCCGCTGCATGAAAAAGGGCGAAAGCTTTGGTGTGGTGTGCATCCTCGACGGCAAGGAAGTCGGCATGGCCCCGGACGGCTACGCGCTGATCGGTTGTGAAGCGCTGATCCGCGATTTCAAGCAGCAGGATAACGGCCTGCTGGGGATTCGCGTCGAAGGTGGCCGCCGCTTCCGCGTGCGCGACGCCGGCGTGCAGAAGGATCAGTTGCTGGTGGCCGAGGTGCAATGGCTCGAGGAGCTGCCCGACCAGCCTTTGGAAGAAGAGGACGCCGACCTGCTGGCGTTGCTCCAGGCCCTGGCCGAGCACCCGATGGTGGCTTCGCTGGACATGGACGCGCATGCCGAGGGGCAGCAAGCCTTGGGCAATCAGCTGGCGTATCTGCTGCCGTTCACCGAGGCCGACAAGATCGACCTGCTGCAACTCGATGACCCGCAGCAACGCCTGGATGCGATCCAGATGCTGCTCGACGAGTTGCAGGGCGAACTGTTCACTCAGTAGGCGTAGCGCAACAGGGCGTGGGGTGTGCCGGTGAGGGCGATAAAGCTCAGCACCGCCACCAGCACCGGGAGCAGCAGCCACCAGGTTTTCTGCGGCATGGCCGGCAGCGGGCTTCGATACTGGATGACGGCCAGGCTGAAGGCGCACACCGTCATCGCCAGCAGCGTGCCGGCCAGTATGTCCGTGGGCCAATGCGCGCCCAGGTAAACCCGTGACAGCGCAATAAAAGCGGCGGGAATACAGCCCAGCAACATCCAGGTCAGGCGCAGGCGTGTGGGTTGCCCGCGCCCGGCCAGCACCGCCAGTGCGAGAAAGAACGCAAAGGCGCCGGAGGCGTGGCCGCTGGGCATGCTGAAACTGGTCAGTGGTTCTGTGAGGATTTCCGGGCGGCCGCGGGCGAAAAACAGCTTGGTGCCCGTGTTGATCACTGCCGCCCCCGCCAACGTAGCACCGACGAACAGGGCATGCCGCCATTGCCGCGCCACCAGCAGCAGGCCAGTGAAAATCGCGCTGGCGATAAACATCTTCCTGAATTCACCCAGTTGGGTAATCCGCACCATCACCTCGTCCAGCCACGGGCTGCGATGCTCCTGGACCAAAGCACTGAGGCCCTGATCGAAGTGATTGAGGTGGGGATAGCCGATAAACAGGGCGATCAACAAAGTCAGGCTGGCGCAACCGACCCACACAGTGGCGCGACGATGGCCGCGCAGGCTGCTGTTCAAGCTCAGCCCCAGCAATACCGCGATACACCCGGCGACAATCCCGGCTTCCAGCCAGAAACCTTCCGGCAGCGGCAGGCGGAAGGCGGCGCCAGTGGCCCAGCCCGGCAGCAGGTAGGCCACCGACCAGCCGGCGGCGGCCACAATGCTTACGGCGGCAAAGCGTGGGAACGGCATGTCGCACATGCCCGCCACCATCGGCAGCATGGGGCGCAGCGGGCCGATGAAACGCCCGACCAGCAGGCTGGCGATGCCGTACTTGTGGAAGTAGGTTTCGGCGCCGTTCATCCATTCCGGATGGTGGCGTAAACCGGGCAGGCGGCGGATGTTCTGATGGAAGTGTCGGCCCAGGTAGTAGGAAACGCCGTCGCCCAGCAAGCCGCCGAGAAAGCCCAGCAGCAAGGTTTCACTCAACGACAGCGCACCGCTGCCGGCCAGGGCCGCAATGGCAAACAGCAAGACGGTGCCTGGCACGATCAGACCGGCGATGGCCAGGCATTCAACGCACGCGACGATAAATACCGCCACCGCCAGCCATTCGGGGTTCAGTGTGAGCCAGCCGGTAATGCTATCGAGCCATTGGCCCATAAAACTTCACTCCATTTATGTCGGCAGTGGCGATCAACTGTGGGAGCAGGCTTGCCTGCGATGGCGGTGTGTCAGTCACCTCGAGAGTGAATGTTCAACCGCTATCGCAGGCAAGTCAGCTCCCACATTCGATCTGCTGGGCTGCTTCTGTCTGTTCAAATCAAAAAATAATCACGGCCTTCGACCTGGCCCCGGCGCAGCGGGTTCCGGGTGCAATACGGTGCATAACCCGCATCCACGAAGCGGTACATCAGGTGTTCATCGCGCCCGCTGGGGATGCCCAGGCGGGTGGTCTGGATGATTTGCGTCGGGGTTTGGCCCACGTCTTCAACAAACAGCAGTTCCTGGTCGAAGCGCTTGGCGTCCCACATCGGCACTTTCAGGCCCAGGGCTTTGCACAGCAGCGTTTGGCCGGCGCAAAGTTTTTGCGATGGGCGTGGGTGGCCATTGGCGTCCGGGTTGTTGAGCAGCATCTGCGCCAGGCTCGCCGGGCCGGACAGCTCATCGACCCACGGATAAGCCGATTTGATCAGCACCGCATTGCCGGGGCCGTGAGCGCTGAAGTTCAGTGAATCGCCGCCACGGGCGTAGTACATGTAGATGTGGCCACCATCCAGAAACAAAGCCTTACGCTTTTCTGTGTAACCGAGTGAGGCATGGCTGCCTTTTTCGGCCACGTAATAGGCTTCGGTTTCGATAATTCGCGCCGAAAGCCAGGTTTCACCGACGCGGTGGCGGATGACTTTGCCGAGCAATTCGCGCGCAAGTATTTGCGCGTCACGGTCGAAGAAGCTGTCGGGCAGGGCGCTGGCGGGGAGCTGGGGGGCACAAATGGACATGGCGGCAAAGGTTAATACGGCTAAATGTGACCGAATAATAACAACTCCCACCTTAATTACCGCTGAACCCCAAGTTTTTACAGTTCATTTCGACCATCCGCCCCTCACCGCTGTCAGTCGGGCGGCGTCACAGCTATAATCTGCCGCTTTCCTCTTTGCCAAGACTCCCTGACCATGACTGAGTCCGTTCTTGACTACATGACCCGCCTGGGTCGCGCTGCCCGGCAGGCCTCGCGGTTGATCGCCCGTGCGAGCACTGCGCAGAAGAACCGTGCCTTGCTGGCTGCCGCCGATGCTCTGGATGCTTCGCGCTCCGAGCTGGCCGCCGCCAACGAACTGGACCTGGCCAACGGCCGCGCCAATGGCCTGGAGCCGGCCCTGCTGGACCGTCTGGCGCTGACCCCGGCACGTATCGACGACATGATCGAAGGCCTGCGTCAGGTGGCCAAGCTGCCTGACCCCATCGGTGAAATCCGCGATATGCGCTACCTGCCCTCCGGCATTCAGGTCGGCAAGATGCGCGTGCCGCTGGGCGTGATCGGCATCATCTATGAGTCGCGCCCGAACGTGACCATCGACGCCGCGAGCCTGTGCCTCAAGTCGGGCAACGCCACCATCCTGCGTGGCGGTTCCGAGGCCATTCATTCCAACCGCGCCATTGCTGTGTGCATCCAGCAAGGCCTGGCCGTGGCCGAGCTGCCGGCTGAAGTGGTGCAGGTGGTGGAAACCACCGACCGCGCCGCCGTAGGCGCGTTGATCACCATGCCGGAATTCGTCGACGTGATCGTGCCGCGTGGTGGCAAGAGCCTGATCGAACGCGTCAGCCGTGATGCCAAGGTGCCGGTAATCAAGCACCTGGACGGCGTGTGCCATGTGTACATCGACATCGCGGCCGACCTCGACAAGGCGATCCGCATCGCCGACAACGCCAAGACCCACCGCTACGCGCCATGCAACACCATGGAAACCCTGCTGGTACACGCTGGCATTGCCGAGCGCGTGCTGCCGCCGCTGGCTGCCATCTACCGTGACAAGGGCGTGGAACTGCGTGGCTGCGAACGTACCCGTGCACTGCTGGGCGCGGACGTGATCGAAGCGACTGAAGACGACTGGTACACCGAGTACACGGCGCCGATCCTGTCGATCCGCATCGTTGATGACCTGGACCAGGCCATCGAACACATCAATAAATACGGCTCCAAGCACACCGACGCTATTGTTTCCGAGCATTTCAGCGATGCCCGGCGTTTCCTCACCGAAGTGGATTCCGCCTCGGTGATGATCAACGCCTCGACGCGTTTTGCCGACGGCTTCGAGTATGGCCTGGGGGCGGAGATCGGCATTTCCACCGACAAGCTCCACGCACGCGGCCCGGTTGGCCTGGAAGGTCTGACCAGCGAGAAGTACGTGGTGTTCGGCGACGGTCATGTGCGCACTTGATGGGTAAACGCATCGGGCTGCTCGGCGGCACCTTCGACCCCGTGCACATCGGCCATTTGCGCAGTGCCCTGGAAGTCGCGGATGCCCTCGCGCTGGATGAGTTACGCGTGATGCCTAACGCGCGGCCACCCCATCGCGATATGCCGCAGGTGTCTGCGCAGCAACGCCTGGAGATGGTGCGCCTGGCTGTAGAAGGTATACCGCCGCTGGTGGTGGACGACCGCGAACTCAAACGCGATAAACCGTCCTACACTGTCGACACCCTGGAACTGATGCGCGCCGAGTTGGCCGCAGATGACCAGTTGTTTCTGCTTTTGGGCTGGGACGCATTTTGCGGCCTGCCCTCTTGGCATCGCTGGGAGGAACTCCTCCAGCATTGCCACATCCTGGTTTTGCAACGCCCGGATGCCGACAGCGAACCGCCGGATGCCTTGCGCAACCTGCTGGCCGCGCGGTCGGTAAGTGACCCCTTGGCCCTGACCGGGCCGAACGGGAATATTGCATTCGTCTGGCAGACCCCGCTTGCGGTGTCCGCCACCCAGATCCGTCAACTGCTGGCCAGCGGGAAGTCGGTACGTTTCCTGGTGCCTGACGCGGTCCTGGCCTACATCGATGCGCACGGGCTTTACCGTGCGTCGAACTAAAAGGCGCGCTTGATCGCACGAACATTCGTGCAGCGGGCGCCCGAACATACGAGCAAAACGAGTTTTATATGACGAACAAAGACGTAAGCAAAGTTAAGCGCAAAGGCACTTTCAAAAGCGCCCCGCTGCCAGTAGAAGCGCACACCGGCCCTGAGCTGGCTGGCGAAGAGCTGGTAAAAGTCGCCGTGGCTGCCCTGGAAGACGTTAAAGCCCAGGACATTCAGGTGCTGGACGTGCGCGACAAGCAAAGCATCACCGACTTCATGATCATTGCTACCGGTACTTCCAACCGCCAGATCGGCGCGATGCTCGACAAGGTTCGCGAAGCCGTCAAAGCCCAAGGCGTCAAGCCACTGGGTGAAGAAGGCAAGGGCGACAGCGACTGGGTACTGCTGGACATGGACGACGTGATCGTTCACATGATGACCAGCAACGCCCGCCAGTTCTACGACCTGGAGCGTCTGTGGAAAGGCGCCGAGCAGAGCCGTGCGGCTGATGGCAAGCACCACAGCCCGGAAGTGGGCCATGCGCACTTCGACAAGCTCAACAAAGACCAGGAATAAGGAACGGCTGTGCGCCTGCGTCTGATCGCTGTCGGTTCACGCATGCCCAAGTGGGTGGAAGAAGGCTGGCACGAGTATGCCAAGCGTCTGCCCGCTGAGCTGTCGCTGGAACTGGTGGAAATACCGCTCAACACCCGGGGCAAGAATGCCGATGTGGCGCGCTTTATCCGTCAGGAAGGCGAAGCCATGTTGGCCAAGGTCGGCCCCAACGAGCGCATCGTCACCCTCGAGGTGCACGGCAAGCCCTGGAGCACCGAGCAGTTGGCGGTGGAGCTGGATCGCTGGCGCCTGGACTCGCGTACCGTCAACTTCATGGTCGGCGGCCCGGAAGGGCTGGCGCCGGAAGTCTGCGCGCGGGCGGACCAGCGCTGGTCGCTGTCGGCACTCACGTTGCCGCACCCGTTGGTAAGGATTCTGATCGGTGAACAGCTGTATCGCGCCTGGACAGTTCTGTCCGGGCACCCTTACCACAAATAATCTGCGCCATTGCCGATGACCCAGCCGATCCGCATCAAGGACCACGAGAAAGACGCACGTCTGGTACGTTCGCGCGTGGTGTTTGGCGCTTTTTTGGTGGTGGGCTTGATTGCGGTGCTGATTGCGCGCCTGTATTACCTGCAGGTGATCCAGTACGACTATCACTCCACGTTGTCGGAAAACAACCGGGTGCATGTGCAGCCGATCCCGCCAACCCGCGGGCTGATTTTCGACCGCAATGGCGTGGTGGTGGCGGACAACCGGCCCAGCTTCAGCCTGAGCATGACCCGCGAGCGTTCCGGCGACTGGCAGCAGGTCCTCGACGTAATCGTCGAGGTACTGCAACTGACGCCGGAAGACCGCGCGATCTTCGAAAAACGCATGAAGCAGGGGCGTCGGCCGTTCGAGCCGGTGCCGATCCTGTTCGAGCTCAACGAAGAGCAGATCGCGCGCATTGCGGTGAACCAGTTCCGTTTGCCGGGTGTGGAAGTGGTGGCGCAGTTGGTGCGGCATTACCCGCAAGGGGCACACTTTGCGCACTCCGTCGGCTACATGGGGCGCATCAACGAGAAAGAGCTGAAAAGCCTCGATCCGGTGAATTACAGCGGCACCCACCATATTGGCAAAACCGGCATCGAGCGCTTCTACGAGCCGGAGCTGCACGGCCAGGTGGGTTACGAAGAAGTTGAGACCAACGCCCGTGGCCGCGTGCTGCGTGTGCTCAAGCGCACCGACCCGATCCCTGGCAAAGACATTGTGCTGAGCCTGGACATCAAATTGCAGGAAGCGGCGGAGATGGCCCTGGGCGGTCGTCGTGGCGCCGTCGTCGCGCTCAACCCGGCCACCGGCGAAGTGCTGGCGATGGTCAGCCAGCCGAGTTTCGACCCGAACCTGTTTGTGACCGGTATCAGCTTCAAGGCCTATGCCGAGTTGCGTGATTCCATCGACCGGCCGTTGTTCAACCGTGTACTGCGCGGGCTGTACCCGCCGGGTTCGACCATCAAGCCGGCGGTGGCGATTGCCGGTCTGGATTCGGGTGTGGTCACGGCATCGAGCCGCGTGTACGACCCTGGCTACTACATGCTGCCCAACTACGATCACAAATACCGTAACTGGAACCGCACCGGTGACGGCTATGTCGACCTGGACACCGCAATCATGCGCTCCAACGACACCTATTTTTATGACCTGGCCCACAAGCTGGGGATTGATCGGCTGTCTGCCTATATGGGCAAGTTCGGCCTCGGTCAGAAAGTCTCCCTGGATATGTTCGAAGAATCCCCTGGCTTGATGCCGTCGCGGGAGTGGAAACGCGCGACCCGTCGTCAGGCATGGTTCCCGGGCGAAACCCTGATCCTCGGCATCGGTCAGGGCTACATGCAGGCCACACCGCTGCAACTGGCCCAGGCCACCGCGCTGGTGGCCAACAAAGGCGTGTGGAACCGCCCGCACTTGGCCAAGACCATCGAAGGCCAGAAGCCTGTGGATGAAAACCCGATTCCGGACATCGTGCTGCGCGACCCGTCCGACTGGGCCAAGGTCAACCACGGCATGCAGCAAGTGATGCACGGTGCCCGTGGCACGGCGCGCAAGGCCGCGGCGGGCGCGCAATACCGCATTGCCGGCAAAAGCGGTACGGCCCAGGTGGTCGCGATCAAGCAGGGTGAGAAATACGACCGCTCCAAGGTTCAGGAGCGTCACCGCGACCACGCCTTGTTTGTCGGCTTTGCGCCGGCCGACGACCCGAAAATCGTGGTGGCGGTGATGGTCGAGAACGGCGAGTCCGGCTCTGGCGTCGCGGCGCCTGTGGTGCGTCAGATCATGGACGCTTGGCTGTTGGCCGACGACGGCAGACTCAAATCCGAATATGGTGGCCCCCCTTCAAGCACCGAGGTTACGGCCCGTGAAGAGTAATTTTGACCGCATCCTCTCCAGTGAGGATGTGATGCGTCGGCGTGCGACGTTGCTGCAGCGCCTGCACATTGATGGCCCGTTGCTGATCCTGCTGTTGACCTTGGCGGCCGGCAGCCTGTTCGTGCTGTATTCGGCCAGCGGCAAGAACTGGGACTTACTGATCAAACAGGCGTCGTCGTTCGGCCTGGGTCTGTTGTCGATGGTGGTTATCGCCCAGCTGGAGCCACGTTTCATGGCGCGCTGGGTGCCGCTGGGGTATGTCGCCGGTGTTTTGCTGCTGGTGGTGGTGGACGTAATGGGCCACAACGCCATGGGCGCGACCCGCTGGATCAACATTCCCGGGGTAATTCGCTTCCAACCGTCGGAATTCATGAAGATCCTGATGCCGGCGACCATTGCCTGGTATTTGTCCAAGCGCACCTTGCCGCCGCAGCTCAAGCACGTGGGCATCAGCCTGATATTGATCGGCGTGCCGTTCATTTTGATTGTGCGCCAGCCCGACCTCGGCACCTCGCTGCTGATCCTGGCGGGCGGGGCGTTCGTGTTGTTCATGGGCGGCCTGCGCTGGCGCTGGATCCTCAGCGTGCTGGCGGCGGCGATCCCGGTGGCGGTGGCCATGTGGTTCTTCTTTATGCATGACTACCAGAAGCAGCGGATCCTGACCTTCCTGGATCCGGAAAGTGACCCGCTGGGCACTGGCTGGAACATTATCCAGTCCAAGGCGGCGATTGGTTCCGGCGGCGTATTTGGCAAAGGTTGGTTGTTGGGCACCCAGTCACACCTGGACTTTTTGCCCGAAAGCCACACCGACTTCATTATTGCGGTAATGGGCGAAGAATTCGGCCTGGTGGGCATTTGCGCGCTGTTGCTGATCTATTTGCTGCTGATTGGTCGCGGCCTGGTGATTACCGCCCAGGCGCAGACGCTGTTTGGCAAATTGCTCGCCGGCAGCCTGACCATGACTTTTTTTGTTTACGTTTTCGTCAACATCGGTATGGTCAGTGGCCTGTTGCCGGTGGTTGGGGTGCCGTTGCCGTTCATTAGCTACGGCGGAACTTCGCTGGTGACATTGATGTCAGCGTTTGGGGTTTTGATGTCGATTCACACGCATCGCAAGTGGATCGCGCAGGTTTGAATAAGGTGAAGATGTCAATGCAAGTAATGCGCGGCTGGGCGACTCGGCACGCGTCCTGGATGGGCCTGATTGGGCTGCTGGGCGCGACGCAAGAGGTGCAGGCCGGTGACTACGATGGTTCACCCCAGGTCGCCGAATTTGTCGGTGAAATGACCCGCGACTACGGTTTTGCCGGTGAACAACTGATGGGCGTGTTCCGTGAAGCCCAGCGCAAGCAGGCGATCCTCGACGCGATCTCGCGTCCCGCCGAGCGCGTCAAACAGTGGAAAGACTACCGCCCGATGTTCCTCACCGACGCCCGTGTGGCGCGGGGCGTGGACTTCTGGCGCCAGCACGAAGCGGTGCTGGCCCGCGCCGAGCAGGAATACGGCGTGCCGGCCCAGGTGATCGTCGCCATCATCGGCATCGAAACCTTCTACGGGCGCAACACCGGCAGTTACCGGGTGATCGACGCCTTGTCGACCCTGGGCTTCGATTACCCGCCACGTGCCGAGTTTTTCCGCAAGGAGCTGCGTGAGTTCCTGCTGCTGGCCCGTGAAGAACAGGTCGACCCGTTGACCCTCAAGGGCTCCTACGCTGGTGCGATGGGCCTGCCGCAGTTCATGCCGAGCAGTTTCCGGGCGTATGCGGTGGATTTCGACGGCGACGGCCACATCAATATCTGGAGCAACCCGGACGATGCCATCGGCAGCGTGGCCAGCTACTTCAAGCGCCATGGCTGGGTGGCCGGCGAACCGGTGGTGATCCGCGCCGATGTCACCGGCGAGCGCGTCGACGAAGGTTTGACCCAAGGTATTGAGCCGGTCAAGACCGTCGGGGAGTTGCGAGCGCTGGGCTGGTCGAGTCAGAATGCGCCACGCGATGATATGCCGGTGACGGCGTTCCGTCTCGAAGGCGCAAACGGCCCGGAATACTGGATGGGCCTGAAGAATTTTTACGCAATCACGCGTTATAACCGCAGTGTGATGTACGCCATGGCCGTGCATCAGCTGTCAGACATGCTGGTCCAAGCACGGGGCAACAAGTAATGCGGGTATCGCCGTTCCAAAAACCGCTCAAGCTGGTGGCGTTCGCCGCGTTGTCCTTGCTGGTTGTCAGTTGCTCCTCCACCACCAGCCGTGCTCCGGCGCCGAAGGGCGGCGCTGTCGTTCGCGCCCAGCCGGGCCTGGACATCAACCGCGCGCACAAAGACGGCGCGCCGTGGTGGGATGTCGACGTATCAAAGATCCCGGATGCCACGCCGACCCTGCACACCGGGCCTTATAAAGCCAACCCGTATACCGTGCTGGGCAAGAATTACTTCCCGCTGCAGGAATCCAGGACCTACTCGCAAACGGGCACGGCGTCCTGGTACGGCACCAAATTCCATGGCCAGAACACCGCCAACGGCGAAGTGTATGACCTGTACGGCATGAGCGCGGCCCACAAGACCTTGCCGCTGCCCAGCTACGTACGCGTGACCAACCTGGACAACAACCGTACGGTGATCCTGCGGGTCAACGACCGTGGGCCGTTCTATTCGGACCGGATCATCGACTTGTCCTACGCCGCCGCGAAGAAACTCGGTTATGCCGAAACTGGCACCGCGCGTGTGAAAGTCGAAGGTATCGACCCGGCGCAGTATTGGGCTCAGCGTGGCAAACCGGCGCCATTGATGCTCAACGAGCCGCAAACCCCGCAACCGCAAGTGACCGCCTCGGCGGGCAAGATCGAGCAGTGGACACCGCCACCGGCGCAGCACGCACCCGATACGGTCGTGGTGCCGCATGCAGCGCCAGGCGCATCTACAGTCGGCGGCCAGTACCTGCAGGTCGGCGCTTTCGCCAACCCGGATGCGGCAGAACTGTTAAGGTCCAAGCTCAGCGGTATGGTCAGCGCGCCCGTGTTTATCAGCTCCATCGTGCGTAACCAGCAAACTCTGCACCGTGTGCGCATGGGCCCGATTGGTTCGCCAAGTGAAGTGGCGCACGTGCAGAACAGTGTGCGCCTGGCCAACCTGGGGCAACCCAGCGTCGTCACGGCTGAATAAGTAAAAGGATTGATGGTTCAGGTTCGCCTGAACCCAGGTTGTTGGCTCGTTGAACAATAAAAACCCAGGGGCAAGGGGTGAGCGGGCAACCGAACACGCGACAGTCTGGCAGCGGGCTGTCTGAATAGTTTTGCCCGCGAGGGCAAGTTTCCATAAGCAATTTCGAGAGACGGATGAACATCACCACCTTAGCCAAACGCACGTGCCTGCTTCTTTCGCTGATCATCACCCCGGCCGCCTGGGCGGTTGAAATGGTGCCAGCTTCCCCGCAATTGGCCGCCAAGGCCTGGGTCCTCATGGATGCCGCCAGCGGCAACGTGCTGGTCGAGAACAACGGTGACCAGCGCCTGCCCCCGGCCAGCCTGACCAAGCTGATGACAGCCTACATCGCGACCCTGGAAATCCGTCGCGGCCAGATCGGCGAGAATGACCCGGTTACCGTCAGCGAAAACGCATGGCGCACCGGCGGTTCGCGGATGTTCATCAAGGTCGGTTCGCAGGTTACCGTCAGCGACCTGCTGCACGGCATCATCATCCAGTCCGGTAACGACGCCAGCGTGGCCCTGTCCGAGCACATCGCCGGCAGCGAAGACGCGTTCGCCGACTTGATGAACAAGACCGCCGGCGACCTGGGCATGACCAACAGCCACTTCATGAACCCGACCGGCCTGCCGAACCCGGAGCACTACTCGTCGGCTCACGACATGGCCGTGCTGGCTCGCGCGATCATCCGTGTCGACCCGGTGCACTACGCGATCTACTCCCAGAAGGAATTCTTCTGGAACAACATCAAGCAGCCTAACCGTAACCTGCTGCTGTGGCGTGACAAGACCGTCGACGGTCTGAAAACCGGCCACACCGACGAAGCCGGCTACTGCATGGTGTCGTCCGCCGTACGTGACGGCCAGCGCCTGATCGCCGTGGTATTCGGCACCAACAGCGAGCAGGCCCGTGCGGCCGAGACGCAAAAACTGCTGACTTACGGCTTCCGCTTCTTCGAAACCCAGACCTTCTACCAGAAGGGTGCCGAGCTGGCCCAAGCCCCGGTATGGAAAGGCGCGACCCACCAAGTCAAGGCCGGCCTGGCCGATGACCTGACCCTGACCATGCCTAAAGGCCAGCTGAAAAAGCTCGCGGCCAGCATGACCATGAACCCGCAATTGGTCGCTCCAATCGCCAAGGGTGACGTGATCGGTAAAGTCGAAGTGAAGCTCGATGACAAGGTGGTGCATAGCGCCGACCTGATCGCACTGGACGCCGTTGACGAAGGTGGTATCTTCCGCCGCGTGTGGGATAGCATCCGTCTATTCTTCTACGGCTTGTTCAACTGATTGTGCGCACCTGCATAGCCCCGCGTTGATCCAGCGCGGGGCTTTGCCCGTCGCCACGGCTTAGCGCTTACGAGGCTGTTCTGCCATGACCGATAAAGAAGTAGAAGTAAAGGCGCCAAAGATCGAATTCCCCAACGTGGACTATCCCGTCAAGGTGATCAGCGATACCGGTGTAGGCAACAAAGACAAGATTCTCGAGATCGTGCGTAAACACGCGACGATCAACGACAACCGGGTTGACGAGCGTTTGAGCTCCAACGGTAAGTACACCACGATCCAGTTGCACATCGTGGCAACCGGTCAAGACCAGCTCTACGACATCAACAGTGAACTGCGGGCCACCGGCTTCGTGCACATGGTGTTGTGATGTCACAGGTTTTGGGCTTTCGCGAGCTCGGCCAGATGGCCTACGAGCCGGTCTGGCATGCCATGCAGCGCTTCACCAATGAGCGCGGCACCTCGGCTCCGGATGAAATCTGGCTGGTGGAACACCCGCCGGTCTTTACCCAGGGCCAGGCCGGCAAGGCTGAGCATCTGCTGCTGCCGGGTGATATTCCGGTGGTGCAGGTCGACCGAGGTGGCCAAGTGACTTACCATGGCCCTGGTCAGCTGGTGGCCTATTTGCTGCTGGACGTGCGCAAGCTGGGTTTTGGCGTGCGTGACCTGGTAAGCCGCATGGAGGCTTGCCTGATCGAGCTGTTGGCCAGTTACGGCGTGACTGCCGCGGCCAAGCCGGATGCACCCGGTGTATACGTGGACGGCGCGAAAATCGCCTCCCTCGGTTTGCGCATTCGCCACGGTTGTTCCTTTCATGGCCTGGCCCTGAATGTGGACATGGACCTGGCGCCGTTTCGGCGCATCAACCCGTGCGGTTACGCCGGGCTGGCGATGACTCAACTGAGCGACCACGCCACACCGATTAAATTTGCCGAGGTAAGTGCCCGGCTGCGTGCGCAGCTCGTCAAACACCTCGACTATGCTGAGCAGACGACCCTTACGGGCGGAATCGACTGATTATGACTACTGATGCAGTGCAAACCATGATCCCGACGCTGGACATCACCGAGCGTCCGGCCCCGGCCCCGCGTGCCAAGGTCGAAGCCGGCGTCAAGCTGCGCGGCGCCGAGAAGGTTGCACGCATCCCGGTGAAAATCATCCCGACCACCGAACTGCCGAAGAAGCCTGACTGGATCCGCGTGCGCATCCCGGTTTCGCCGGAAGTCGACCGTATCAAGGCCCTGCTGCGCAAACACAAACTGCACAGCGTGTGCGAAGAAGCTTCCTGCCCGAACCTGGGCGAATGCTTCTCCGGCGGCACCGCCACCTTCATGATCATGGGTGACATCTGCACCCGTCGTTGCCCGTTCTGCGACGTTGGCCACGGCCGGCCGAAGCCATTGGACGTCAACGAGCCGGAAAGCCTGGCCATTGCCATTGCCGACCTGAAACTCAAATACGTGGTCATCACTTCCGTAGACCGCGACGACCTGCGTGACGGCGGTGCCCAGCACTTTGCCGACTGCATCCGCGAGATCCGCAAGCTGTCGCCGAACGTGATGCTCGAAACCCTGGTGCCGGACTACCGTGGCCGCATGGACGTCGCGCTGGAAATCACCGCGGCCGAGCCACCGGATGTGTTCAACCACAACCTGGAAACCGTGCCACGTCTGTACAAAGCTGCGCGCCCAGGTTCGGACTACCAGTGGTCGCTGACCCTGCTGCAAAAATTCAAGCAGATGATGCCGCACATCCCGACCAAATCCGGGCTGATGCTGGGCCTGGGCGAGACCGACGAAGAAGTCATCGAAGTCATGAAGCGCATGCGCGAACACGACATCGACATGCTGACCCTGGGCCAGTACCTGCAGCCGTCGCGCAGCCACTTGCCGGTGCAGCGTTTTGTGCACCCGGACACCTTCGCCTGGTTCGCCGAGGAAGGTTACAAGATGGGCTTCAAGAACGTGGCTTCGGGCCCGCTGGTACGTTCCTCGTACCACGCCGATGAGCAAGCCAAGCTGGTCAAGGCGAGCCTGGTTTCGTAAGCGTTTCCCCTCTGTAGGAGCAGCCGAACTGCTCCTACAGAGTTTCCCTCCTTTTCTCCCTTCTGTTTGCAACCATCACTGGCTAGAGTGCCTGGGTATCCAACCACGGAGAACCATGGATGACGACTCAACTCGCGGCTGCCGTGCCTGCCCTGCGCACCGAAGGCGTAATTGGCCTGATTGCCCCCGCCGGCCCTGCCGCACTGGATGTTGAAAAAGCCGGCCAGTGGATGCGCGCCCGTGGCCATGAGCTGCGCATATTCCCCGGTGTGTATGAGCGCGATGGCTACCTGGCCGGCAGCGACGAGGTGCGTCTGCGCGATTTGCATGCGGCGTTTGCCGATCCCGAAATCGATGCCATCTTCTGCCTGCGTGGCGGCTATGGCAGCCCGCGATTATTGGATCGGCTCGATTTTGACCTGATTAGGGCCAACCCCAAGCCATTTGTGGGGTACAGCGACATCACCGCGTTGCACCTGGCCATCAACCGCTACGCGGGTTTTGTGACCTTTCACGGGCCGATGCTTAATGCCGATCTGCTCGGTGACAAGCAGCAGCCCACAGAGTCGTCGTTGTTCAGCATGTTGCGTGGGCAACTGAGCGAGTGCAGCGCGCTGGCACACCCGGTTGCTTACCCACTGACCACGATTGAGCCGGGTGTCGCCTGCGGGCGTTTGCTCGGCGGCAACCTGTCGATGATTGCCGCGGTAATGGGCACGGCGTTTGAGATCGACGCCGAAGGCATCATTCTGTTTATCGAAGACGTCAACGAGCCACTCTACCGAATTGACCGGCTGCTGACGCACTTGCGCCTGGCGGGCAAACTGGCTCAGGTGGCCGGCGTGTTGGTCGGGGATGTATCGGGGGTGGATAAGGCGGCGTTGGAGCGGCTGCTCAAGCAGACCTTCGAGCCGCTGTGCATTCCTGTGTTGTCCGGCTGGCGCAGCGGGCACTGCGATCCAAACCTGACGCTGCCGATGGGCGCCTTGGTGCGGTTGGATGCGGGGGAGCAGCAGTTGGTGTTGGAGCAGGATGTGGTGTTCAAGCCCTGAGAGTGCTATCGCAGGCAAGCCAGCTCCCACAGGAAAATGCATTCCAAAGGTGGGAGCTGGCTTGCCTGCGATGGCGGCAGTCGCCATAGGCCGATTTAACGGCTCTGCAACGACTCCAGCAGCTTCACTGTCGGAAACCCATCCGCCGGCCAACCCAACGACTGCTGCGCCGCCCGGATCGCCTTGCGCGTGTTGGCGCCGATAATCCCGTCCGGGTTGCCCGCGTCATAGCCCTTGGCACTCAGCACCGTCTGCAGGTCGATACGCTGGGAGCGACTCAGCGGCAGTTCATCCTTGGGCCAATCGCCACGAATCACTCCGCCGCCAGCAAACCGCTCCGACAACAGGCCTACGGCCAGCGCGTAGGACGACGAGTTGTTGTACTTGAGGATCGCGCGGAAGTTATCCAGCACCAGGAACGCTGGGCCACGGTAGCCGGCCGGCAGCAGCAGGGCAGCTGACAGGTGCTCGACGTTCGGTGGCATGCTCGCGCCAGGTGGCAGCTGGATACCGAGTCTCATCCACTCGCCAACGGTCTTGCGTATGCCGCCGTCGGCCAGGGCGTAATCGAAGTTCGTCGGCAGTTGTTTCACCTCAAAGCCCCACGGCTGGCCGCGTTGCCAGCCGGAGCTTTGCAGGTAGTGCGCAGTGGAGGCCAGGGCGTCGCCCGGGCTGTTCCAGATATCGCGGCGACCGTCGCCATCGAAATCCACGGCATGGGTGTTGTAGGTGGTCGGGATGAACTGGGTCTGGCCCATGGCCCCGGCCCACGAACCTTTCATCTGGTCGGCAGAGATATCGCCATGCTGGATGATCTGCAACGCCGCCAGCAGTTGCGCCTGGGCGAATGCCGGGCGGCGGCCTTCATAGGCCAGGGTCGCGAGCGAACGGATCACCGAGTTATTGCCCTGGAACTGGCCAAAGTTGCTTTCCATGCCCCACACCGAAACCAGCGCCTGGCGATCAACGCCATAACGCTCTTCGATGCGCTGCAGGATATCGGCGTATTTGATCAGCAACGCTTGGCCATTACGCACGCGTACTGGCGACAGGGCACCGTCGAGGTATTCCCACACCGGGCGGGAAAATTCCGGTTGGCTGCGATCGGCGCGAATCACCGCCATGTCGGGCGTCACGCCAGCAAAGGCGTTATCGAAGACGGCGGGTGTGATCCCCGCGCTCAGGGCTTGCGCACGAAAGCCAGCCTGCCATTCGGCAAAGGTCTGGGTCGGCTGGATATCAAGATTGTCCACGGCCAAAGGGGGGACCACGGCAGGCGCGACGGCAGGCACGGTCTGGAGCTTTGGCAGGGGTTGCGCGTCCGCGGCGGTGGGTTTCTCGGCGCAGGCGACAAGCAGAATGAGGCTGGAGGCAGCAATCAATTGGCGAAGGTGCCAACGACGGGAAAGGCTAGAGGGCATGCACAGGTCCAGGGATTACAAATCAAGTACAGACCTTATCATGCCGGAGGGGCGCTTGCCTTCAGGCAGCCAGAAAGTAAGAAGCCTCCCAGCTATTAGACTGGAAGGCTTCGCGGCGGTAGCTGCCTTTGCCCTTGCCGGCGCGTTCCTGACGGCTGCGGAACAGTGGCTGGGCGATGATGGATTTGGCTTTGTTGGGGCCATGCTTGGATGGCTTTTTGCTCATGGTCGGTACTCTCTCGAGGTGGGGGGCTTGAGGTGGGGTGAAGCGGTGCAAATCATCTGCCGAAGTGGCGCGGCTGTAAAGCCCTGCGATGTGTAGGTGGTTTCACCTATTCAAGTGGGCACGGCCAATGTGGGAGCTGGCTTGCCTGCGATGGCGGTCCATCAGCAAAAATATAGTGGCTGACACACCGCTATCGCAGGCAAGCCAGCTCCCACAGGGAACAGTGGGGTTATTCAGCGGGGAGTGTCAGGCGTTGGCCAGACATCAACAGTGACAAACGGCTCAGGCTCATCCACGGCGAACCTGCCGCCTGGCCTTTGATCTGCGCGTCGATGCGTTGCGCTTCCAACAACAGCTGCGCCCAGCGTTGCGCCGAGTGGCGTTGCAGGGCTTTGCTCATCAGGGGTTTGCGCTTGTCCCACACCGGCGGCCTGGCCTGGCTGAAGCATTTGTCCAGCGGCGTGCCTTGGCTGTATTGCAGGGCAATATTGGCCAGCACTCGCAACTCTCGAGCCAGCGCCCACAGAATCACCGGCGGTTCCACACCTTCACCGCGCAAGCCTTCGAGCATGCGCAGGGCGTGGGCGGGTTCGCCATTGAGAATCGCGTCCACCAACCCGAACACATCAAAGCGCGCGCTATCAGCCACCGCGCCCTGGACGGTTTCGACGGTGATCTGCCCGTCTTCGGCCATCAGCTTGAGCTTTTCGATTTCCTGGGCGGCGGCAAGCAGGTTGCCCTCGACCCTGGCGGCGATGAGCTCGACGGCATCTTGCGTTGCCGACAGCCCTGATTGCGACAGGCGCTGACGTATCCATTGCGGCAACTGGTTGCTGTCTACTGGCCAGATCTGGATGAACTGGGTTTGCGGGCCTTCTACCAGCGCCTTGCCCCACTTGGTTTTCTGCGCGCTGCCATCAAGCTTGGGCAAGCTGATCAGCAGTACCGTGTCCTCAGCGGGGCGTGAGCAGTATTCCATCAACGCCGCCGCGCCCTTGTCACCTGGCTTGCCTGAAGGCAGGCGCAGTTCCAGCAGGCGTTTCTCGGCGAACAACGACATGCTCGCACCGGCTTGCAGCAGCGTGCCCCAGTCGAAACTGGCGTCGGCGCTGAACACCTGGCGTTCATCGAAGCCTTGCTGGCGTGCGGCGGTGCGAATCGCGTCGGCCGCTTCCTGGCACAGCAGCGGGTCATCACCGCTGACGATATAGACAGGCGCAAGGCCACCTTGCAGGTGCTTGGCGAGTTGGGCGGGGGCAAGTTTCATAGGCGGGGCGAACGGGGCGCCAGGGGCGCCCCGTCTGGCTTACTCGACAGGGACTTCGGCAGGCGATTGTTTCGGCGTGTTGTCTTCGTATTCTTGCGCAGCTTTCAGGGCATCGGCGTCAGCCTTGGCCTTGTTGTCGGCGGTCAGTTGCAAGGCGGCCAGTTTCTCTGGCGTCAGCTGTTGCAGACGAATCATCAGACGCTGGATCACCTCACGACGCATTTCCTTGCGAACCTGGATGATCTCCGAGTCCGAGCCCACCAGGTTGTTACCGTCGTGGCTCACGACTTTCTGCACTTCAACCTTGTCACCCATCAATGGCAGGTGGTCGCGGCCTTGCAGTTCATAGACGACCAGGGTGCTCAGCTCAATGTCCGACGCACGGCCGGCACTGGCGTAGCTGAGGTTGCGCTGGGTTTCTTTCTCGTCCACCAGATTCAGTTTGTAAGTCGCGCCGGAACCGACGCGTACACCGCTGCTTTCCAGGGCCTGGCGCAGCTGGGTCACGGTCTCGCCGTAGGCGTTGCGTGCGCTGACGTCCAGTTCCTTGATGCTCAGTTCATTGGTGGCGGTGCCACGCAGCTGGAAGCCGCAAGCGCTCAGCAGCACAGCGAGGCCCATCACCAGCAAATTGCGTTTGATCATTTTGTTGCTCCCCTTGAAACCATGTGGGCCTTATCGAGGCCTTAAAGGTTTAGTTCGGCGCAGGGCTCAAGCCCTGCGCCCGATCCGATTAGCTGGCGACGATGTTGACCAGTTTGCCCGGCACTACGATCACTTTGCGGATCGTCAGGCCTTCGGTAAAGCGCAGCACATTTTCGTTGATGCGCGCTGCGGCTTCCACGTCTTCACGGCTGGCGCTGGCAGGCATGTCGATCTGGCCGCGCAGTTTACCGTTAACCTGGATAACCAGTTGCAATGTGTCCTGTACCAGCGCGCTGTCATCCTGCACCGGCCAGCGCGCATCGATGACCGCGTCGCTGTGGCCCAGGCGGCTCCACAGTTCATGGCTGATGTGCGGCGTGATTGGCGCCAGCAGCAACACCACAGCTTCCAGGCCTTCCTGTACCAGCGCGCGGTCCTGTTCGGTGGCTTGCGGGGCTTTTTCCAGCACGTTCATCAGTGTCATCACCTGAGCGATGGCGGTGTTGAACTTGTGGTTCTGGCCCACGTCCTGGCTGGCCTGGCGGATGGCCAGGTGGGTGCTGCGGCGAATGGCTTTTTGCTCATCGCTCAACGACGCCACGTCCAGTTTGCCCGGTAAACCCTGGCTGACATGGGCGTGCGCCAGGCGCCAGACGCGCTTGAGGAAACGGTGCGAGCCTTCAACGCCGGAGTCGGACCATTCGGCGCTCATGTCGGGCGGCGAGGCGAACATCATGAACAGGCGGCAGGTATCGGCGCCGAACTGATCGATCATCGACTGTGGGTCGACGCCGTTGTTCTTGGACTTGGCCATCTTCTCGGTGCCACCGATTTCCACCGGCAGGCCGTCGGATTTCAGCGTGGCGCTGATGACCTTGGCTTTGCTGTCACGCTCAAGCTCGACGTCCGCCGGGTTGAACCAGGTGTAGGCGCCGTTGGCTTCGCGGCGATAGTAAGTCTCGGCGATCACCATGCCTTGGGTCAGCAGGTTCTTGAACGGCTCATCGGAGCTCACCAGGCCTTCGTCGCGCATCAGCTTGTGGAAGAAGCGCGCGTAGAGCAGGTGAAGAATCGCGTGTTCGATGCCGCCGATGTATTGATCCACCGGCAACCAGTGGTCGGCTGCGGATTTTTCTACCAGGCCGCCTTCATAGTGTGGCGAGGCGTAGCGGGCGTAGTACCACGAGGACTCGACGAAGGTGTCCATGGTGTCGGTTTCACGCTTGGCAGGTGCGCCGCATTTAGGGCACGTGCACGCGTAGAACTCAGGCATGCGCGCCAATGGCGAACCGGCGCCATCCGGCACCACGTCTTCGGGCAGTACCACCGGCAACTGGTCTTCCGGCACCGGCACGTCACCGCAGGTTTCGCAGTGGATGATCGGGATCGGGCAGCCCCAGTAGCGCTGGCGGCTGATGCCCCAGTCGCGCAGGCGGAACTGGGTGCGCGAGGCACCGAGGTTCTTTTTGATCAAGGCAACTTCGATGGCGTCGAAGGCACCCTGGAAGTCCAGGCCATCGAACTCACCGGAGTTGATCAGCGTACCGTGTTCGCCGTAGGCGTCTTGCCACGGGGCCGGGTTGGTATCACCCGAGCTGGTACGCACGACCGACTTGATCGGCAGGCTGTACTTGGTGGCGAACTCGAAATCGCGCTCGTCGTGGGCCGGCACAGCCATGACTGCGCCATCGCCGTAGTGCATCAGCACGTAGTTGGCGACCCACACCGGCAGTTTTTCGCCCGTCAGTGGGTGCTCGACGAACAGGCCGGTTGGCAGGCCTTTTTTCTCTTGGGTGGCAACGTCGGCTTCGGCCACGCTGCCGCCTTTGCATTCAGCGATGAACGCCGAAAGCTCTGGGTTGTTCTGTGCAGCCTGGGTGGCCAGCGGGTGCTCGGCGGCCACGGCGACGTAAGTCGCGCCCATCAGGGTATCGGGGCGGGTGGTGAAGACTTTGAGTGCGCCCGTTTCGCCGATCGAGTCGACGTTGTACGGGAACTGCACTTCCATGCCTTTGGATTTGCCGATCCAGTTACGCTGCATGGTTTTGACCTGCTCAGGCCAGCCCGGCATGTCATCGAGGCTCGACAAGAGTTCATCGGCGTAGGCCGTGATCTTGAAGTAGTACATCGGGATCTGGCGCTTTTCGATCACCGCGCCGGAACGCCAGCCGCGACCGTCGATGACCTGCTCGTTGGCCAGTACGGTCTGGTCGATCGGGTCCCAGTTCACGGTGCCGTTTTTACGGTAGATCACGCCTTTTTCGAACAGGCGCGTGAACAGCCACTGTTCCCAGCGGTAGTAATCGGGCTTGCAGGTGGTCACTTCGCGGGACCAGTCCACCGCCAGGCCCAGGCTGCGCAGCTGGGTTTTCATGTAGGCGATGTTTTCGTAGGTCCACTTGGCGGGCGCCACGTTGTTTTTCATCGCGGCGTTTTCCGCCGGCATGCCGAAGGCGTCCCAACCCATAGGTTGCAGGACGTTTTTGCCGAGCATGCGCTGGTAGCGGGAAATTACGTCGCCGATGGTGTAGTTACGCACGTGCCCCATGTGTAGCTTGCCGCTGGGGTAAGGGAACATCGATAGGCAGTAGTAAGTCTCCTTGCCTGGCTGTTCACTGACTTCAAAGGACTTTTGCTCGTCCCAGAAGGTTTGGGCGGCATTTTCTATTTCACGGGGCTGATATTGTTCGTGCATGGCTACTTTTGAACTGAATAGGGGTGGCCTAATCCTCTTCGGTACAACATTCAGGTTGATCGACACCAAAAAGCGGCGCGTCCGTGCCCAAACCCTGCGGGAAGTGGAGTTACAGGAAGCGCCGTAGCATACATGACCCCACTCTATCGAGGGAAACCCTGATTGCGCGGCGAGGGCCGTCTGTCGCGGCGCGAGGCAGGCGCAGCCATGGGGACTACGCTGTTTATTGGGGAGTGAGTCTTATCTTCAATGAGGTGAGGGGATGGTTGAATCGCAGCGAACTTTAATGAAACCGCAATTGTATGAAGGACTGATCGACCGTTTGGGTCGGGCATTGGATGCCGCAAGAACCGCAGGCCGATTGCGTGATGAGCGGCCTCTGGAGCTGGAGTTGCGAGGCTTGAGCCAGGCTGAACTTGAATTGATCAAGTGCTACCTGGAATTGAATCACCACCGTGCCTCTCAGGAACGGGCTGCCCCGCCCGCCCAAGAGCCTTTGCGTTCGGCCAAGGTGATCTGGCTGAAAGATGTGTCTGCTGGTCGCGGTCCCGATAAGCGTCGGGTCGCACGGTAAACGTGGAGCACCGCGTTATCCTTTGAGTCGTTCTCGAAACAGGTTGGTAAAGATTGTCGCTAAACCCCGTTGCATCTAGGCTTCGGGCATCTTTGGAGATGCCCGATGCCTTTTCGTTATTTCATTAAACAATTGCTCTTGCCGCCCGGCCTCTTTTTGCTGCTGCTGGCGCTTGCCTGGTGGTTGCGTAAAAGTCGCCCGCGCCTGGCCGGATGCTGCTTTGCCGTGGGGTTCGGGGGGCTGTGGTTGATCAGCCTGCCGGTGATGGTGCAATGGGGCGCGCATGCCCTGGAGACCGAGCCGCCGTTGGCCCGTGAAGAATGGGCGACGCTGGCCCAGCGCGCTGACGCGATTGTGGTGCTGGGGTCGGGGCGTGAGCGCGGTGACCCCGCGTGGGGTTCCGATCAACCCACCGGTACTGGGCTTGAGCGCCAGCGTTATGCTGCGCGTCTGGCCAAGGCCTCCGGCTTGCCGGTGCTGACCAGCGGCGGCTTGCACTACGGCACGCCACCCAGTGAGGCTGAGCTGATGGCGGTGTCGATGCAGGATGACTTTGGCGTCACCGTGCGTTGGAAAGAAGAGCGCAGCCGCACCACCTGGGAAAACGCGCAGATGAGCGCCGAAATCCTGTTGCCGCAAGGCATCAGGCGCGTGGTGGTGGTGACCCAGGCCTGGCATATGCCGCGTGCGGTATGGAGCTTCGAGAAGGCCGGTTTTACGGTAGTGCCAGGGCCGGTGGGCTTTTTGGGCGTAGACAATGCGCGACCGCTGGGCGGCTGGATGCCCGAGTTTGTGTCAGTGTGGCGCAGCGGGCAGTTGATCAATGAGGCGGTGGGGCAGGTGGGGTATCGGGTGTTTTACCGATAAGTCCAAGCGCAGCCGATCCAATGTGGGAGCTGGCTTGCCTGCGATGGCGTTGTGTCAGTTGGCCCGTGTTTAGCTGGCTGACCGCTATCGCAGGCAAGCCAGCTCCCACATTGGTTTTATGCCGTTCGTTAGACGGTTTTAGACATCCGGCCCGCCAGCAGCGCCCAGCCGAACAAGCCCAGGCACACAATGATCAACGGCCACGAGCGCCATTGCAGGTACGGCGTCAGGTTATGCATCGGCACCACTTCGCCGTAAAGAATCCCGCGCTCGAACTGCGGGATCTGCGCGGTAATCTGCCCAAATGGGTTGATCAAACCAGTCACCCCATTGTTAGTGGCGCGGATCATCCAACGGCCAGCCTCCAATGCACGCATCTGCGCCATTTGCAGGTGTTGCAGCGGGCCGATGGAGCGGCCGAACCAGGTGTCGTTGCTGATGGTCAGCAGCAAATCGCTCTGGGCCGACAGGCCTGCGGCGAATTCCGGGTACACCACTTCATAGCAAATGAACGGCGCAATCTGATAGCCCTTGGCCTGCAGCATCGCCTGATCGGACGGGCCGCGGGCGAAGTCCGACATTGGCAAATCGAAGAAGGCGATCAGCCCGCGCAGCATGTCTTGCAACGGCACGTATTCACCAAAAGGCACCAGTTTTTGCTTGAGGTAAGTGCCACCACCTTCACCCACCACCGTGATGCCGTTGAAGTAGCGCTTCTGGTGGTGCACTTCCTGGCGAATCGGTACGCCGGTGATCAGCGCGGAGTGCCGGTCGGCGGCAAACTTGCCCATCATGCCCAGGTAGCCTTCGACTGACTCTTTGAGCACCGGCACCGCGGTTTCCGGCCATACCAGCAGGTCTACCGGCTTGGAGCTGAAACTCATGTCGCGGTACAGCGCCAACTGCGCGTCGATCTGCGCGGGGTCCCATTTCATGCTCTGTTCGACATTGCCCTGGATCGCCGCCACCGTCAGTGGGGCGCCCGAGGGCGAGGTCCAGGCGTGATGCTTGAGCGCCAGGCCGATGGCCCAGGGTGCAACCAACAACACCAAGCCTGCGCCGATGAAGCCGTTGCGCTTGCTTGCCAGCAGGCGCGGCAGGTTGCACAGCACGGCAGCCGTCAGCGCCAGGGCAAAGGAGATCAGCCACATGCCGCCCAGTGGCGCAAGGCCGGTGAGCGGGCCATCGAGTTGGCTGTAACCGGAGTACAACCAAGGGAAACCGGTCAGGAACCAACCACGAAACGCTTCCTGGCCAACCCACAGCGCCGCAAAGGTCAGCGCATCGGCCAGCGGCGCCTCATTGCGACGCAGCCAGCGTGCCCACAGCCAAGCGGGCAGGGCGAAGAACCAGGCAATCGCGGCGGTAAACAACAGCATCAAAAAGCCAGCCAGCAACACCGAAGCGCCGCCGAAGTGGTGGATGCTGTAGTAGATCCAACTGGTGCCGGCGCCAAACAGGCCAAAACCGAAACACCAGCCACGGCCCAGGGCCTGACGTGGCGTCAGCTCGCGCAGCCCCACATAGAACAGCCCGACGGCCAGTAGCGCAAATGGCCACAGATCGAAGGGCGCCAGCGCCAGAGTAGTGATGGCGCCGGCCACCACGGCCAGCAGGTTACCGGGCCAGCCGGGTGCAATCAGACGGCGCATGTAGGGGTGGGTCATCAGCTATTTCCTGTGTCGCGCCGGGCCTGCTGCGGCACAGGGCAAGGCGCGAGGAGTGTGGTTTGGTTTTTCCGAATGAACGACGAGTAACGCAGCCCTGTGCCGCAGCAGGCCCGGCCCTTCGGGTTGCCCCTGAGAGCGGGCCATGCTGCGTTGCAGGCCTTGAAAAGGGAACGCCATTCCCTGCGGCCTGCGCCTTGCCTGGCCCGCTCTCAGGGGCAACGCGACACAGGAAATAGCTGATGCCCCACCCCTTCCTTAGCGGGCAATCGGAGTCAGGCGGATCAAGTGGATACGACGGCTATCCGCATTCAGAATGCGAAAGCGATAAGCGCCAATCTCGGTGGTTTCGTTACGTTTTGGCAGGTGCCCGAACGCACTCATCACCAAGCCGCCCACGGTGTCGAATTCATCGTCGGAGAATTCGCTGTCGAAGAACTCGTTGAAGTTCTCGATCGGCGTGAGCGCCTTGATCAGGAAATCACCGCTGGGCAGCGGCTTGATGTAGCTGTCTTCTTCGACGTCGTGCTCGTCTTCGATGTCGCCGACGATTTGCTCGAGCACGTCTTCGATGGTCACAAGACCAGCCACGCCGCCGTATTCGTCGATCACAATGGCCATGTGATTGTGGTTGGCGCGGAACTCGCGCAGCAGCACATTCAGGCGCTTGGATTCAGGCACGAAGGTGGCCGGGCGCAGCAGGTCCTTGATGTTGAAGCTGTCGCCGTTCTCCTTGAGGATCAGCGGCAGCAGGTCCTTGGCCAGCAGGACGCCCATGACGTCGTCATGGCTTTCACCGATCACCGGGTAGCGCGAGTGCGCCGAGTCGATCACGGCCGGGAGGAATTCCCGTGGGGTCTGGGTCGCCTTGATGCTGATCATCTGCGAACGCGGGACCATGATGTCCCGAACCTGCAGGTCAGCCACCTGGATGGCGCCTTCGACGATGGCCAGCGCTTCGCTGTCCAGCAACTTGTTCTGATGGGCCTCGCGCAGCAGCTCCAGCAGCTCCTGGCGGTTTTTCGGCTCGTGGGCAAAAGCCTGGGTCAGTTTACCCAGCCATGACTTCTGCCCGTTGCTCGATCGGTCTTCGCTCATAGCGATTACTCTAAATCCTTTGTTGTGTCAGTTATGTGTAGTTTCAGTTTTCGTCGTCTGCATACGGATCAGGGTGACCCAGTTCAGCAAGCAACGTTTGTTCCAGTGTTTCCATTTCGCAGGCTTCGTCATCGTCTATATGGTCGTAACCCAAGAGATGCAAGCAGCCGTGGATGACTAGATGGGCCCAGTGGGCCTCAAGTTCCTTGCCTTGTTCCTTCGCCTCGCGCTCCACCACTTCGACGCAGATCACCAGGTCGCCCAGTAACGGGATATCCAGTAACTCATCCGGCACGTCGGCGGGAAAGGACAGCACGTTGGTCGCGTAATCCTTTTGGCGCCAGGTGTGATTCAGTTCACGGCCTTCGGGCTCGTCCACCAGGCGGATGGTCAGTTCCGAGTCGGCGGTGCGCTGGCGCAGGGCCAAAGCGCACCATTGACGGAACTGCGCTTCGCTGGGGGCGGGCGCGTCGGTGGCCAGCTGCAGGTCTAGCTCAAGCATCGCGGCGCACGTCCTTGGCGGGTGCGTCATCGCGGTGCTCAAAGCGCTCGTAGGCCTCGACAATGCGCTGCACCAGCGGGTGGCGAACCACGTCTTTGGGCATGAAATGCGTGAAGCTGATACCTGGCACGTCCTTGAGCACGTCGATCACCTGGGCCAGGCCGGACTTGGTGCCCTTGGGCAGGTCGACCTGGGTGACGTCGCCGGTGATCACGGCGGTGGAGCCGAAACCGATACGGGTGAGGAACATTTTCATCTGTTCGACCGTGGTGTTCTGGCTTTCGTCGAGGATGATGAAGCTGTTGTTCAAGGTGCGACCACGCATGTAGGCCAGCGGGGCGATCTCGATCACCTGGCGCTCAATCAACTTGGCCACGTATTCAAAGCCGAGCATCTCGTACAGCGCGTCGTAGAGCGGGCGCAGGTACGGGTCGATCTTCTGGGCCAGGTCGCCGGGCAGGAAGCCAAGCTTCTCGCCAGCCTCGACCGCCGGACGCACCAGCAGGATGCGCCGCACTTGCTCGCGCTCCAGGGCGTCGACCGCACAGGCCACGGCCAGGTAGGTCTTGCCGGTACCGGCGGGGCCGATGCCGAAGTTGATATCGTTACCGAGGATTTCCTTGACGTAGCGCTGCTGATTCAAGCCGCGTGGGCGAATCATGCCTTTTTTGGTGCGCAGGGCCACGCTGGCTTCGGCCACCGGGTTGTTGGCCAAGTCTTCCACGGCGGATTCCTGCAGATACAGGTGCACGGTCTCCGGCGACAGCTCACTACCCTTGGTTTCGCGGTAGAGGCGGCGCAGCAGGTTTTCTGCAGACGTGGTGTGCTGGGGTTCACCAATAAGCTCGAACTGATTGCCGCGGTTGCGGATCTCGATGCTCAGGCGTTGTTCGATCAGGCGCAGGTGCTCGTCGAACTGTCCGCACAGGTTGGCGAAACGGCGAGCCTCAAACGGCTCGAGGAGAAAACGATGGGGTTCTGCTATGGGTGCGTTCAAGGTTGCTTTTAGCCGCCCTTTGGCTGTTTAGGTGAAAGAGAGGATAACGCCAGCGCTCGGCGTGCGAAAGCACTTATATAGGCTGGCTCAATCTCAAGAACCATGAAGATCCACTGTGGGAGCTGGCTTGCCTGCGATTGCGGTGTATCAGTGCCAATTGTGTTAACTGGCCCACCGCTATCGCAGGCAAGCCAGCTCCCACATTTTGATCTTCATCAGGTCAGAGCAATCAGTTGATCAGCGACCCACGCAGCGAGTGCGGTTGCGCCGCATCGATGTGCACATCGGCAAACTGGCCGATCAGAGTCGGGTTGTCGCAGCGGAAGTTGACGATCCGGTTGTTCTCGGTACGCCCTTGCAATTCGCCCGGGTCTTTTTTCGAGTAGTCGGTGACCAGGATGCGCTGGATCGAACCGACCATTTGTCGGCTGATCTCGAAACCTTGCTGGTTCAGGCGATGTTGCAGCGCGTTCAAGCGCTCTTTTTTCAGCGATTCCGGCGTGTCATCCGCCAAGTCCGCTGCCGGCGTGCCTGGACGCTGGCTGTAGACGAACGAATACGAGAAGTCGAAGCCGACGTCTTCGATTAGCTTCATGGTCTGCTCGAAATCTTTCTCGGTCTCGCCAGGGAAGCCGACGATGAAGTCCGAACTGATGCAGATGCCCGGCACGGCGGCGCGCAATTTACGCAGCTTGGATTTGTACTCCAGGGCGGTGTGGTTGCGCTTCATGGCCGCCAGAATGCGGTCCGAACCCGACTGCACCGGCAAATGCAGGTGCTTGACCAGCTCCGGCACCTCGGCGTGTGCCTGGATCAGGCTGTCGGAGAACTCCAGCGGGTGCGAGGTGGTGTAGCGAATACGCTCGATGCCGTCCACCGCTGCCACCACGCGGATCAACTCCGCGAGGTCGGCCAGGCGCCCGTCGTGGGTCTGGCCGCGATAGCCGTTGACGTTCTGGCCCAGCAAGGTCACTTCGCGCACGCCGTTTTCGGCCAAGTGGATGATTTCCGACAGCACGTCGTCAAACGGCCGGCTGACTTCTTCGCCACGGGTGTAGGGCACCACGCAGAAGGTGCAGTACTTGCTGCAGCCTTCCATGACCGACACATAGGCACTCGGCCCGTCGATGCGCGGTTCGGGCAAATGGTCGAATTTTTCGATTTCGGGGAACGACACGTCCACCTGCGGCAGCTTGGTGATGCGTGCGGCGTCGATCATTTCCGGCAGGCGGTGCAGGGTTTGCGGGCCGAAAACCACGTCGACATAGGGGGCGCGGTCGCGGATCGCGGCGCCTTCCTGGCTGGCCACGCAGCCCCCGACGGCGATCACCATCTCCGGGTTGGCCAGTTTCAATTCACGCCAGCGGCCCAGCTGGGAGTACACACGGTCCTGGGCACGCTCGCGGATCGAGCAGGTATTGAGCAGGATTACGTCGGCATCTTCGGCGCGGGCGGTGACTTCCAGGGCCTGGTGTTCGCCCAGCAGATCGACCATGCGCGAGCTGTCGTACTCGTTCATCTGGCAACCGTGGGTTTCGATGTAAAGCTTCTTGGCCATGGGAATCGTCAACTGGTGGTAAAGAACCGCGCATTATAGGGGGCATGCCCATTGGTTCCTAGCGCTGTGCATCGGGTGCCATGCTATAGTTCGCGCCCTCTTTTATATCCCCGATGTGTTGTTCGCCCACCATGACCAAACGTGAAGCTCCAATCTACAAGGTGATTTTCCTCAACCAGGGCCAGGTGTTCGAAATGTACGCCAAGCAGATCTATCAAAGTGATCTGTGGGGCTTCCTGGAAGTGGAAGAGTTCGTCTTTGGCGAGCGCACCCAATTGGTCGTCGACCCGGGCGAAGAAAAACTCAAGGCGCAGTTTGAAGGCGTGGTGCGCAGCTTTGTGCCGATGCATTCGATTGTGCGCATTGATGAAGTCGAGCGCCTGGGCACGCCGAAGATCAGCGAAGCGCGTGGCACCAGCAATGTGATGCCGTTTCCGATGCCGATGCCTGAGAAGTAAGGCGTTAGACCGAGTCAAGCTATCGCAGGCAAGCCAGCTCCCACATTTGGAATGCATTTCCTTGTGGGAGCTGGCTTGCCTGCGATAGCGGTAGGGGGGCTTAGCTGAAATCAGGGCAGGGGCGAAAAGGGCGAACGCCCGTCGGCACTCTGCAATTCCTGCAGGTAATTGCGGAAAATCTGGCCCAGCACCTGGGTGGCCACTTCCAGTTCATCACGCTGCATGTGCTCGGCGACTTCGTCGGCCGTGTCCAGCGCGTCTTCGGCACCGTTGACCGCTGCCATTTTCAGCACGATGTAGGCCTGGACGTTATTGGCCGGCACACCTTCGCCTTTGAAGAACATGTTACCCAGTTGGAATTGCGCCTGGGCGTGGCCCTGCAACGAAGCCTTTTCGAAGTAGCTCAGGGCTTTGTTGAGGTCGCGGGCCGGGTTTTTGTCGTCGTGGAAGTACTCGCCCAACTCGTATTGCGCCTGCGCATCCCCACCGTCGGCCTGTTTCTGGCACGCGCTCAGAGCTTCGGCCTGGCTGTCTGGCTGGGTATTGAGGGTGCAACGACCCATCGCTGGGATTAACAACGAGTTGCCGCCTGCCTGGGCATGTGCCAGCAGCGGCTGAAGGAGCAACAGGCAGCCCAGAACCAGGGTGCGGCCGGTGCGTTTCATGGGAATCGACTTACCTCTGACGGGGCACGCGGACCCTCGGGGGTCCAATAAGCGCGCATTATGAAATAAGCAGGCCCCTGCTTACAAAGTCTTTACTCGTTTTTCTGCTGCGTAGGCAAGTTATCTGCCGGATTGCAGGTGATTTCTCGAAAAATGCAGGAAATCTCTGTAGGCAAAGTAGCAAATCTGACGCTGCGAGGGGCAACGTCAGATGTGTGTGTCCCTTATATCAGGGCTTACTTCAGCGCTGCGAAAGCGCGCTCGGCAGCATCCAGGGTCAGTTTCAACTCCTCTTCGCCATGGGCGATTGAGGTGAACCCGGCTTCGAAAGCGCTCGGTGCCAGGTAAACGCCGCCTTCGAGCATCAAGTGGAAGAAGCGCTTGAACAGGTCGGCATCGCTGCCCATCACGTCATCAAAGGTAACAATGTCGTCGGCGCCGCTGAAGTACAGGCCGAACATGCCACCTGCTTGTGTGGTCACGAACGGGATACCCGCCGCATCGGCGCGCTGTTGCAGGCCATCGAGCAGGCGTGTGGTGTAGTCGGTCAGCTCGGCGTGGAAACCCGGGCGGCTGATCAGGCGCAGGGTGGTCAGGCCGGCCGCCATGGCCAATGGGTTACCTGACAAGGTGCCCGCCTGATACACCGGGCCAAGCGGCGCGATGTGCTGCATGATTTCGCGCTTGCCGCCGAAGCAGCCCACGGGCATGCCGCCACCGATGATCTTGCCGAAGGTGCTCAGGTCCGGCGTGACGCCGTAGTAAGCCTGGGCGCCGCCGAGGGCTACGCGGAAGCCGGTCATCACTTCGTCGAAAATCAGCACCACGCCGTGCTTGTCGCACTGCTCGCGCAAACCTTCCAGAAAACCCGGTGCCGGTGGCACGCAGTTCATGTTGCCGGCTACCGGCTCGACGATGATGCACGCCACGTCCTGGCCGACTTCGCTGAGCATCTGCTCAACGGCAGCGATGTCGTTGAACGGCAGGGTCAGGGTGTGTTTGGCAAACGCGGCCGGCACACCCGCCGAGCTTGGCACGCCTTGGGTCAGCAGGCCGGAGCCGGCTTTTACCAGCAGGCTGTCGGAGTGGCCGTGGTAGCAGCCTTCGAACTTGATGATGCTGTCGCGGCCGGTGAAACCACGGGCCAGGCGGATTGCGCTCATGGTGGCTTCGGTGCCGGAGCTGACCATGCGCACCATTTCCATCGATGGCACGATTGAGCACACCAGGTCCGCCATCTCGGTTTCCATGGCGGTCGGCGCGCCATAGGACAGGCCGTGTTGCAGCTGCTGACGCACCGCGTCGAGCACGTCCGGGTGGCTGTGGCCGAGGATCATCGGCCCCCAGGAGCCTACGTAGTCAACGTAGCGCTTGTCATCTTCGTCGGTGACGTAGGCGCCTTCGGCGTGCTTGAAGAACAACGGTGTACCGCCGACGCTCTTGAACGCACGCACGGGGGAGTTCACACCGCCGGGGATGTGTTTCTGGGCATTGGCAAACAGGGTTTCGGAACGGGACATGATCGGGCTCTCTACACTTAAACTTTAAGAAGGTCGTTGAAGGCGCGGGCGCGGCGCGTGACTTCCTGGGTGCTGTCGGCACCGAACAGGCCGTGTACCACGGCGAGCAGGTCGGCACCGTGGGCCACCAGGGGGGCGGCGTTCTCCAGGGTGACGCCACCGATCACGCAGATCGGCAACTGCAGACGCGTGCGGGCCTGGGCCAGCATGTCGAGCGTGGCGGCCGGCGCGCCGGGCTTGGTGTTGGAATTGAAAAAGCGGCCGAAGGCGACGTAGCTCGCGCCTTCCTTGGCGGCCTGCTCGGCCAGTTCGATCTGGCTGTGGCAGGTGGCGCCGATGATGGCTTTGGAGCCGAGCAGTGCACGGGCCGGGGTCAGTGGGCCGTCGGTTTGGCCCAGGTGTACGCCGACGCCCAGGCGCGCGGCCAATTCGGCGTCATCGTTGATGATCAACTGGGTCTTGTAGCGTGAGCACAGCTCGCGCAGTTTCTCGGCCTCACGCAGGCGCCGGGCTTCGTCGCTGCTTTTGTCGCGGTACTGCAACAGGGTTACGCCACCGTCCAGTGCTGCTTCGACGTAGGCGAGGAATTTGCCGGCCAACAGTTGGCTGTCGGTAATGGCGTAAAGGCCACGTAGTTTCATCGAGCAGGCCTCTTGTGCGGTTAAGAGCAGAAATCCAGCGGCAGACGGCGCGGCACGAACTGGCCCTGGCCGAGTTGTTCGGCGTCACGCAGGGTGCGCCAAGTGTAGTTGAGCGCCGATTGCACCGCGCTGGCCAAGCCTTCGCCCTGGGCGATCCGGCCGGCCAAGGCGCTGGCCAGCGTGCAACCCGAGCCGTGATAGCTGCCGGGCAGGCGCTGGCAGGTAAAGGTCTGGCGCGTGCCGTCGCGGCTGTACAGGCGGTTGTGCACTTCATGCTCGTCGCCGTGGCCGCCGGTGATCAGCAGATGCTTTACAAACGGCAGTAGCTTCTCGGCGCATTCGTCCGCCGTGCCCTCGGGCAATTCGGTGAGGATGCGCGCTTCCGGCAAGTTCGGCGTAGCGATCAGCGACAGTGGCAACAGCCGCTCACGCATGGCATAACCGACTTCGTCCTTGCCCAGGCTGCCGCCGCCACCGGCGCGCAGCACCGGGTCGCAGACCACCGGCAGGTGCGGGTGCGCCTGCAGCAGTTCGACCACGGTGTCGACCATCGCGGTGGAACCGAGCATGCCGAGCTTCACCGCCGCCACTTCGGAGTCGCTCAGCACGGCATTGGCCTGGGCCAGTACCCACTCGCGGTCGAGCACGCGAAAATCGCTGACATTGACAGTGTTCTGCACGGTCAAGGCAGTGACGGCCGGGGCCGCATGACAGCCTTGTGCAAGCAGGGCTTCGATATCTGCCTGCAAGCCGGCGCCACCACTGGGGTCGTGGCCGGAGAGACAGAGGACAACGGGGCGAGAGCTGTAGATATTCATGGTGCGCGAGCTTACCACCAAACGCTTTTGGCGTGGCTGTTGGGCGAGAGGCGAATTTCCCGCTTATGTTTATGGTTTGGCTTGGCTGGTTTTTTATTCAGAAAGCGCTTGAGATGCCCGTTCTAGAGCCTTTCAAAAAATTATTTCAATGGTGTCCAATGGCCTCTAGCGGCTATGCTAGAGTGGATCCAAACAACTTAATGTATCGCCGGTATACGTCTACTCAAAAGGAATGGGGGACTTTTGACATAACCGGACAGGCCACGCTGGGGCTCTATGCGCTATTTGCTGATCTTTTTATTGTGCGGGCTGCCGATGCTCGCCAGCGCCATCGAGTTCAACCCGGATACTCGAAGCCTGCCGCTGGGCCGCGTCATGCAAGTGTTCGAAGACCCAACCGACGCCCTCACCATCGCCGATGTCAGCACTCCCGCCTTCGCCGCCCAGTTCAAACCCCATGACAAAGCCACCCTCAACGCCGGCTATTCACGCTCGGTGTTCTGGCTCAAGGTCGACCTGCATTACACCGCCACTGATCCTCGCGCCCCGCGCACCTGGTTTCTGGAGTTGGCGTACCCGCCGCTTAACCAACTGGACCTGTACCAGCGCGACAGCACCGGCAATTACCGCCTGACTACCCGCACGGGCAGCACCCTGGCGTTTTCCAGCCGTGAAGTGCGCCAGGCCAACTACCTGTTCAAGCTCAATTTCGTGCCTGACCAGCAGCAAACCGTGTACCTGCGCCTGCAAAGCCAAGGCTCGATCCAGGCACCGCTGACGCTATGGTCTGCCACCGCCTACCTGGAGCAGCAGCCACTGCGCCTGTATGTATTGGGGGCTATCTATGGCGTGTTACTGGGGATGCTGGTCTACAACCTGTTCATCTACTTGAGCGTGCGCGACACCAGCTACCTCTTTTACATCCTCTATATTGCTTCGTTCGGCCTCTACCAGCTCTCGGTCAACGGCGTGGCGGTGGAATATTTCTGGCCGAACAATCCGTGGTGGGCGAATGCGGCGGTACCTTTCCTGATCGGTTCGGCGGCGTTGTTCGGTAGCTTGTTCGCGCGCAGTTTCCTGCACACCGCGCAGCACAGCCGCTGGCTTGACCGGGTTTTGCTGGCATTGGCAGCGGCTGGCGCGTTGGTCATGGTGCTGGCGCTGCTGACCAGCTACGCCGTGGCCCTGCGTTTGGCCACAGGTTTGGCGCTGGTGTTTACCGTGACCATCTTTGTGGCCGCCATCAAGGCCTGGTATTGCGGCCAGCGCATGGCGCGTTACTTCATCATCGCCTGGTCGGCGTTCCTGCTGGGCGGGGTGGTCAACACCCTGATGGTGCTGGGCTACCTGCCCAATATGTTCCTCACCATGTACGCCAGCCAGCTCGGCTCGGCCATCGAAGTGGCGCTGTTGTCCCTGGCCCTGGCGGACCGCATCAACGGCATGCGTGAGCAGCAGGCGCAGATCCTGTTCGACGCCAGCCAGAAGCTTGAAGTGCTCAACCAGCAATTGGCGCGCAGTAACCGCCTCAAAGATGAATTCCTCGCCACGCTGACCCACGAACTTCGTACCCCAATGAATGGCGTGATCGGCTCGTTGGAGCTGATGCAGACCGTGCCGCTGGATGACGACCTTGCCCAGTACCAGCAAACCGCCGCCGGTTCTGCGCGGGACATGATGCGCATGGTCAACGGCATTCTCACCCTTACCGAATTGCAGGCCGGGCGCCTCACCGCCCATCCCCAGGTCTTCAGCCTGCGGGGCACGCTCGACACCTTGCGCCAGCAATTCACCGCCAGCGCGCAAAGCAAAGGCCTGGAGTTTTCTATCGACGTGGCCGATGAACTGCCGGACCGGGTGATTGGCGATGCCGGCAAACTCACCCAATGCCTGGATTGCCTGCTCGACAATGCCTTCAAGTTCACCCACGAAGGTGCGGTACGCTTGCGCGTGGTGGGTGTGCCGCACAGTGACGGCGAACTGCGCCTGAGCTTCATTGTGACCGACAGCGGCATCGGCTTCGCTTTCCTCGATGAGGCCACGCTGTATCAGCGCTTCTTCCAGGTCGACGGTTCGATGACGCGCGAATACGGCGGCCTGGGCATCGGCCTGGCGATTTGTCGGCAGTTGATCGAACTGCTCGGCGGGCGCCTGACCCATCATTCCGAGCCCCGCAAGGGCAGCCGCTTCCAGTTGGACATGAGCGTCAACCCGGTACCGCCCGAGCCAAAGCCGGCAACGCACAAACCCCACGCGCAACGAGCGCCCCAGGAATGTACGGTGCTGTTGGTGGACGACAACAGTGTCGGCCAATTGGCGGTACGCGGCATGTTGCTCAAGCTGGGTTATCGGGTGAAAACCGTGGATAACGGCCCGGCCGCCTTGGCGCTTTTTCAGGACCAAACCTTTGATGCGGTGCTGCTGGATATACCCGAGGGCGGCTTCTCGTTGTGCTGTCAGATTCGTGCGCTACCCGGCTGCGGCGAGCTGCCGGTGATTGCCCTGAGCACCTCGCTGCACGCCCCGGATCGCGAACGTTGCCATGGGGTCGGCATCACCGAACGCCTCAGCAAACCCGTACGTTTCGAGGCGTTGCAAACGGTGCTGGAGCGGCACCTGTTGTGCCCGTTAGAGGGCGAAAGCGCCGAACAATAGGCGGGTATGCCACTTTTTTAAGCCCGATGACGGTGCTTAACTGAAATTCAGGCCTCAACCGCACGTGGCCTATTTTCCAGGAGGCCCGTCATGAACCTGCATCAATTTGCCGAAACCCACGACGTCACCAACCAGCCGCCGTCCCTGGACGGCACCAACCTTTATCGTATCGACCTGCCCCTGCAAGAATGGTCGCGACGCTTTGGCGCCGGCTGGGCGCAGGCGCGTATTGATGCGTACGGCGCGCTGGCCGGTGGGCCGTTGATGGCGGCCGGGTTCCTGGCGAATCAGAACAAGCCGGTGTTCAACAGCCATGACCGCTACGGCCATCGCATCGACCTGGTGGAATTTCATCCGGCCTATCATGAACTGATGCGCACCGCCGTCGAGCATGGCCTGCCATCGCTGCCGTGGGCGCATCCGCAGCCCGGTGCCCATGTGGCCCGCGCCGCCATGACCTACCTGCACAGCCAGGCCGAAGCCGGCAGCGGTTGCCCGTTGACCATGACCTTCGCCTGCGTCCCGGCCCTGCGCCTGCAACCGGACCTGGCGAAGACCTGGTTGCCGAAAATCCTCAACACCGAATACGACCCACGCAACGTCGGCATCGCCCACAAAGCCGGCGCCACCATCGGCATGGCCATGACCGAAAAGCAAGGCGGCACCGACGTGCGCGCCAACACCACCCGTGCCTATCCCGTGGGCGCCGGCGGCCCCGGCCAAGCCTATGAGCTGGTAGGGCACAAGTGGTTCTGCTCGGCACCGATGTGCGATGCGTTCCTCACCTTGGCGCAGACTGACAAAGGCCTGACGTGTTTCCTGCTGCCAAGGCATCGCCCGGATGACACACGCAACCAGTTCTACATCCAGCGCCTGAAAAACAAACTCGGCAATTGCTCCAACGCCTCCAGCGAAGTGGAGTTTCGTGGCGCCCTGGCCTGGATGGTTGGCGAAGAAGGCCGGGGCGTGCCGACCATAATCGAAATGGTCGCCATGACCCGTTTCGACTGCATGGTCGGCTCCAGCGCCTTGATGCGCCAGGCGTTGACCCAGGCCAGCCACCATTGCGCCCATCGCTCAGTCGGCGGCCGCGTGCTCAGTGAACAACCGTTGATGCAAAACGTGCTGGCCGACCTGGCGCTGGAGAGCGAAGCCTCCCTGGCCTTGAGCATGCGCATGGGCCGGGCGCTGGACCATCTGGATAACGAACAGGAAGCCAAATTCGCCCGGCTGGTGACGGCGGTGGGCAAGTATTGGATCTGCAAGCGCGCGCCAGCCATGATCAATGAAGCCGCCGAATGCATGGGCGGCGCCGGTTATGTCGAGGACAGTATCCTGCCGCGTCTTTACCGTGAGGCGCCGGTGAATTCGACGTGGGAAGGTTCCGGCAATGTGCAGTGCTTGGACGTGCTGCGGGCATTGTCCAAAGAACCGGGCGTGCTGGAGGCATTGTTTGTCGAACTGGGCGATGGGCATGGTGACAAGCAGCTGGCGCGGCATATCGAGCAATTGAAGTCGGCGTTTATGGACACTCAGGACATCCAGTACCGCGCGCGGCAGTTGACCGAGGACATTGCCGTGGCGTTGCAGGCCAAGCTGTTGCTGGAGGCCGGGAATGCGCTGGTCAGTGACGGGTTTATCGCCAGCCGCCTGGGGGCGTCGTCCGGCCGTGTGTACGGCACCTTGCCGCGCGGGGTGGACGTGGCGGCGATCGTTACCCGTTCAACTCCACAATCCCTCTGATTGAACACGGTCAAAATGTGGGAGCTGGCTTGCCTGCGATGGCGGTGTCCCAGCCAAGTATTCAGTGACTGACACACCGCCATCGCAGGCAAGCCAGCTCCCACCTTTTAAAGCATTCCAAACCCGGTGTTTCAGTGAGGCCGGGATACAGGCAAGATAAAGGCCTGCAAGTCAGAACACAGGATGCTTACCGTGACCGAAGCTTTTGTTGTCGTTCAAACCGCTGAAGAAGCCGTGGACCGGCTGGCGGCTCTGCATGAGCGTGCCACTGGCGCGCTTAACCAAGCCCTCAAGCAATACCTCAAAGACCGCGTCGAGCCTGACGCCGAACAACGTGCGCAGTTCCGCTACCCGGAACTGCGCCTGACCTACCACTGCCACGGCGAAGTCCCACAGACCACCCGCGCATACGCCAAGGTGCAATTGCCGGGAACCTACAGTGTCACCGTCACCCATCCGGCGGCGTTCCGTAAGTACCTGCTGGAGCAACTGGTGCCGTTGATGCACGACTTCACCGTGACGGTGGAAGTCGGCGTCAGCCAGCAGAATATTCCCTACCCGTATGTGGTGGAGCAGGGTGATGAACTGGCTGGCTCCGGTGTCACCGCCGCGACCCTCGCCCGTGTGTTCCCCAGCACCGACTTGTCTGCCGCCACCGACGGCATTGCCGATGGCCTCTACGACTGGGAAAACACCGACCCGCTGCCGCTGGCGTTGTTCGATGCGGCGCGCGTGGACTTTTCCCTGCGCCGGCTGGTGCACTACACCGGCAGCGACTGGCGCCATGTGCAGCCATGGATCCTGCTGACTAACTACCACCGCTATGTTGACCAGTTCATCCTGCATGGCCTGGAGCAACTGCGCAGCGACCCGCGGTTTATTCGCATGGTGCTGCCGGGCAACGTGATCATCGACAAGAGCATGGACCACGGCGAAGCCTCGGCCATTGCCGCAGGCGTGGTCTGGCATCGCTACCAGATGCCGGCCTATCACTTGCAGGCCGCCGACGGCCACGGTGTGACGCTGGTGAACATCGGCGTCGGCCCGTCCAACGCCAAAAACATCACCGACCACCTGGCCGTGCTGCGCCCGCATTGCTGGCTGATGATCGGCCACTGCGGCGGCCTGCGCCAATCCCAGACCATCGGCGACTACGTATTGGCTCACGCCTATATGCGCCGCGACGGGATTCTCGACCGCGTAGTCCCGCCAAACATCCCGATCCCGGCCCTGGCCGAAGTGCAGATGGCCTTGCAGCAAGCCGCTGCCAACGTCACCGGCGAAAAAGGCGAAGAGCTGAAAAAACGCCTGCGCACCGGCACCGTGCTGACCTACGACGACCGCAACTGGGAACTGCGCTGGGCGCAAGAGCGGCCACTGATCAACCTGTCCCGCGCTGTGGCGGTGGACATGGAAAGCGGCACCATCGCGGCCCAAGGCTACCGTTTGCGGGTTCCGTACGGCACTTTGCTGTGCGTGTCGGACAAGCCGCTGCACAGCGAGATCAAGCTGCCGGGTTCGGCCAACGCGTTTTATGAGCGTGCGGTCAGCCAGCACTTGAAAATCGGTATCGAGGCGGTGGATTTGTTGCGCACCGAACTCAACTCGCTGCACTCGCGCAAACTGCGCAGTTTCGACGAGCCGCCGTTCCGCTAAGCGGTTGGGATGGTCATTTAGCGGTCAGGCCACTAGCATTGTCGGTCCTGACCGTTAGATGTTCCTTTGCCATGTCCCGTCCTGCCCGCCCCGATTCGCGCCGCCCTGGCGTGAACCCCCCGTACTCCGCAACGCGGCGTGTCGCCAAGGCGCCACCGGCCGAGCCGAAGTTGATCCTGTTCAACAAGCCCTTCGATGTGCTGACCCAGTTCAGCGACGAAGGTGGGCGCGCGACCCTCAAGGATTTTATCGATATCCCCGGCATCTACCCGGCCGGTCGCCTGGACCGTGACAGTGAGGGGCTGTTGCTGCTGACCAACGATGGCCAGTTACAGGCGCGCATTGCCGACCCCAAGCACAAGCTGGCGAAAACCTACTGGGTGCAAGTTGAGGGTGAGCCCACCGAAGAGCAGCTGCAGCGCCTGCGTGACGGTGTAGAGCTTAATGACGGCATGACCTTGCCCGCCGAAGCGCGGCAGTTGGACGAGCCCGAACTGTGGCCGCGCAACCCGCCGGTGCGCTTTCGCAAAAGCGTGCCGACGCACTGGCTGGAGCTGGTCATTCGTGAGGGGCGTAACCGCCAGGTGCGGCGCATGACCGCTGCGGTGGGCTTGCCCACCTTGCGCCTGGTGCGCGTGCGTATTGGTGACTGGTCGATTGATGGCCTGGACCAGGGCCAATGGAAGGCAGTGCCGGCGCGTTTATAAAGCGCCGGACTCGATCAGGCCGATCACCACGCTCTTGATGATGAACGCGGCCACGCCCAGGCCCAGCACAAAAAACAGGATGAACGACCCAAAGCGTCCGGCCTTGGATTTTTTCGCCAGGTCCCAGACGATAAAGCCCATGAAGATGATCAGGATGGTGACCAGGCCGGTCATCATCCATTCTTCAAAGAGGGCGGGGTCGATGTTGTTCATGGGGATTTTTTCCGACAAGGCAGGCGGGAAGTATAAGGCAGTGTCAAAGGCACACTATTGACCTACGTCGTAACACGGTCAATGTGGGAGCTGGCTTGCCTGCGATAGCGGTGTGTCAGCTAAGGATATGCCACTGATCCACCGCTATCGCAGGCAAGCCAGCTCCCACAAGGGATCACCAGTGTGCTTGGGATCAGGTACGCAGGTGCGTCAACGGCAGCTCGGTGCTGTTGAGCACCTGGTTGAGCACAAAGCTCGACCTTACGCTGGTTACGCCTTCAATCCGGGTCAAATGCCCCAGCAGCAATTTCTGGTAGTGGTCCATGTCCGGCACCACCACTTTCAACTGATAGTCCGCGTCCATCCCGGTGACTAAACTGCATTCCAGCACTTGCGGCAGGGTGCGGATCGCTGCTTCGAAATTCTCGAAACGCTCCGGCGTGTGACGGTCCATGCCGATCAGCACATAGGCTGTAAGGCTCAGGCCCAGCATCTTGCGGTCGAGCAGTGCAACCTGGCGTGAGATGTAGCCGTCGTCTTCCAACTGCTTGACCCGGCGTGAGCACGGCGACGGCGACAGGCCGATGCGTTCGGCCAACTCCTGGTTGGAGATCCTCGCGTCGCGCTGCAATTCAGCCAAAATACTCAGGTCGTATCGGTCAAGCTTGCTCATTGGGTTGGCCTTTGTCGTAACTATTGCGGTGAATTATCTATGAAGGGTTAAAAATTGCGCAAGCACTGTTTATTGACGCAATCTTCGCAATCATCTGTCGGACGTTGGCCTGTATCTTTATCAACAGAATCACCGCCTGGACAACAGTCCACTGCAGTTGGCCCAATCAGGCCTGCTGCGGCCGCCGCCCCAGCAGGGTTGAGCCGGCCTCCAGGCTGCACACTGTCCACAAGACGGCGTGAGGTGAGCCAACGTCAAAAGCGTTGAGCCAGGACGAAATTCTCAAGGGGCGGCCGACGGGTCGCCCCTTTTTCTTTGTCTGCGCTTTTAGCTCAAAAAATACTTCTCGTGACTGATAACCTGTCTCAGAACCGGGTGAGGCTTTTCCAGTCTCATGCAGTAAGGCCGGACATTCCAGGCCCTAATCCGCAGTGAGGAATAGCATGAAGCGCATCTGGCGTATGGCAGGTGTAGGTTTGCTGATGGTGAGCGTCGGCACACAAGTAATGGCCGATGACCCGCGCTATGAAGGCGGTGGTCAGCATGAAAGAGGCCCGGAAGGCGGGCGCGGCAATGAACAGGCGCGACCGCAAAATAATCAACCGCGCTCACAGAACACTCAACCTCGTCCGGAAAACAACCAGCCGCGCCCACAGAACCCGCATGTTGATCGCGCCGAGCAACAGCAGCACGGCGGTGGGCAGTGGCAAGGCCGCCCGCAAAATGCCGAGCAACCGCGGCCGGCACCGCAGCCTGCGAACAACCTGCCGATCCAGGGCCGGCCGGACACCGTGCGCCAAACCCAGGAACCCCGCCAGGGCTACTATCAGGACATCCCGCGCCGTAACGATGGCAACCAGCACTGGCAGACCGGCAATGGCCCAGGCCCGCGTCCGGGCGGCGGCTTCAATAATGGTCACCCGAACGACAACCGCTGGCCGGGTCGCCCCAATGGGCATGGCAACGGCTGGGGGCCAGGCCCGCAATATCGTCCCGGTTACACCGTCGACCGCTTCCCGGACCGCAATTACCGTGTGCCTTACCGTGGCCAGGATTACTTCTTCTCCGGCGGCTACTGGTATCGCCCGCAAGGCCCGCGCTATGTGGTGGTGACGCCGCCCTACGGGATCCGTGTGCAATACCTGCCGGACTACGCCCGTGAAGTGTGGGTGGGCAGCGCGCTGTTCTTCCTCGCGGCGGGTTCCTACTACACCTATGAAAACGCTACCCAGCAATACGTCGTGGTGCAGCCGCCTACCGAAGTACCGGCGCCGCAACCCGCGCCGCAGGGCAACGGTTATGACGTGGTGGCCTACCCGGCCAACGGCCAGTCACCGGCCCAGGTACAGCAGGACGGCTACGACTGTTATCGCTGGGCAGTGCAGCAAAGCGGTTTCGACCCACGCACCGTCACTTATGCCCCGGACCCGGCGGTGGTGCAAACCTACCGCCAGGCCCAGGGCAACTGCCTGACCAGTCGCGGCTATCAGGTGCAGTAGATGCAGCGGCAAGCTTCAAGCTTCAAGCGGTGAGCTTCAAACTTGAGGCTTGAAGCTTGCAGCTTGCAGCTGATCCACAGGATCCGCATGCACCAGCACTTCGGCACGCGGGTAAGCCTTGTGAATGGCATCGGCGGCCTGGTCGCTGATGCCGTGGGCCACTGACAGGGTCAATTCCCCCGGCAACTCCAGGTGCAACTGCACAAACCAGTGGCTGCCGGAAATGCGCGTGCGCAAATCATGCGCACCCAGCACGCCCGGCACACTGCGCGCCAATTCCAGCATGTGCTGGCTGACGTCCGGCGGCAGTTCCTCATCCATCAGCACGGCAAAGCTCTCGCGGGCGATCTGGATCGCACTCCACAGGATATAAGCGGCAATGCCGAGGCCGAACCACGCATCCACCTGATGAAAGCCAAAACCTGCCAACACCAATGCCACCAGAATGCTGCCATTGAGCATCAAGTCGGAGCGGTAGTGCAGCGAGTCGGCGCGCACGGCGTTGGAGCCGGTTTCGCGGATCACCCGGTGTTGCAGCATCAGCAGCGCCACGGTCATCAGCAGCGAAAACACGATGACGCCAATGCTCAGCCACGGCGCACCGACCGGTTCCGGGTGCTGCAAACGCTGATACGCCTGGAACGCAATCAACACCGCACTGCCAGCGATAAACAGCGCCTGGGCCATGCCCGACAGCGACTCGGCCTTGCCATGCCCATAACGGTGATCGTCATCGGCTGGGCGCAGTGCGTAATGCACCGCCAGCAAGTTCAGCAGCGAAGTCACGCCATCGAGCAGCGAGTCGGTCAACCCGGCGAGCATGCTCACCGAGCCGCTGAACCACCAGGCGATGGCCTTGGTGATAATCAGCGCACAGGCCACGCCCACCGAGGCGCGGGTGGCCAGGCGCAGGAGCCTGGCGTGTTCGGGGCTGCTGGTCATACGTATCCTTAAGCGGCGGGTTGCAGGCCCAGGGACGCGAGCTGTTGCACGCTGCCCTTGAACTGGATCATGCGCGGATCGTCCAGCGGCAGCTTGCGGCCGGTTTCTTTCTCAATGATGGATTGCAGCTTGGCGTTGTCGACTTTGCCGTCGGCGCCGATGGCTTCATGCAGCTTCTCGGGTGCGACTTGGGCGGTCTTGCCCGGCTCGAAGTAGATGGCGCCGGTGGCGAAGTCCACGCCAAAGGCGATCAGGCCCGGGATTACATAAAACAGCAGGCCCACGGCGTCGAGCACGGCAATGGCCGGGTCGATCTTGCCGTCGATCTGGCCACGCCGGTCCGGGTAGAAAATCGAGCCGCAGGCCGTCAGTTGGCTCAGCAGGGTGACGGCGAGGACACCGCCGATAACACGGGAAGCGATACGCATAAAATGCTCCTGAACACGGTTGATACGAAACTATATGACAATTCTATTGGGCCACGCCGCTCTAATGTGGGAGCTGGCTTGCCTGCGATAGCGGTGTATCAGTGCCACATGGGCGGGCTGACCCACCGCTATCGCAGGCAAGCCAGCTCTCACATTTGCCTGCATTCCAATTAAGGACAAACGTTCGCCGTTATACTCGCCGCTCTGCTTTGGAGCCAGTATGAATTCGTTGCCGATTGATGATGTTTTACCCGCCCTGCGTGACGCCTTGGCGAATCGCCATGAGGCCGTGCTGGAAGCGCCGGCCGGTGCCGGTAAAACCACCCGCGTGCCGTTGGCTTTATTGAATGAGCCTTGGCTGGCCGGGCAAACCATCCTGATGCTCGAGCCTCGGCGGCTTGCCGCGCGCGCGGCAGCCGAACGCCTGGCCAGTGAGCTGGGTGAAAAAGTCGGTGAAACCGTCGGCTACCGCATCCGCCTGGACAGCAAAGTCGGCCCCAACACCCGCATCGAAGTGGTCACCGAAGGCATTCTCACGCGCCGCCTGCAGGACGACCCGGCACTGGACGGCGTGGGTTTGCTGATTTTCGACGAGTTCCACGAACGCAGCCTCGACGCCGACCTGGCACTGGCCCTGAGCCTCAACGGCCGCGAGTTGTTTCGCGACGAACAGCCGCTGAAAATCCTGCTGATGTCCGCGACCCTCGAAGGCGAGCGCTTGGCCGGCTTGCTGAACGATGCGCCGATCCTGCGCAGCGAAGGGCGCATGTTCCCGGTGCAGATGCGCTGGGGGCGGCCGTACCAGGCCGGTGAATTTATCGAGCCGCGCGTGGTGCAGACCGTCCTCGACGCGGTGCAGGACCAAACGGGCAGCATTCTGGTGTTTCTGCCGGGGCAGGCCGAGATTCGACGGGTCAATCAACAGCTGGCCGACGCCTTGGGTGATCGCCCTGATGTGCTGCTGTGCCCGCTGCATGGCGAACTCGACCTCAACGCCCAGCGCGCCGCCATCGACCCGGCGCCGGTCGGCAAGCGCAAAGTGGTGCTGGCCACCAACATTGCCGAGACCAGCCTGACCATCAATGGCGTGCGCGTGGTGATCGACGCCGGGCTGGCGCGGGTGCCGCGTTTCGACCCCGGCAGCGGCATGACCCGCCTCGACACCCAACGCATCTCCCGCGCCAGTGCCACCCAGCGTGCCGGCCGGGCAGGGCGCCTGGAGCCGGGCGTGTGTTATCGCCTGTGGTCCGAAGACCAGCACGAAGGTTTGGCCGCCTATGGCAGCGCGGAAATTCTTGCCGCCGACCTGGCGGGCCTCGCCTTGCAACTGGCGCGCTGGGGCGTGACGCCCACGCAACTGGTGTGGCTGGATGTGCCGCCGACCGCCGCATATGCTCAGGCCCAGGATTTGCTGGTGCGCCTCGGCGCGTTGAACGACGACACGCTCACCGCCCATGGCCAGAAAATGGCGGAGTTGCCCGCGCACCCGCGCATCGCCCACTTGTTGCTGCGCGGACAGGACCTGGGGCTGGCCGCGACCGCCTGTGAGGTGGCGGCCTTATTGGGTGAGCGCGATATCTTGCGCGGCGGCGGCGCGGATTTGCACAGTCGCCTGGCATTGATGTCGGGCGAAGAACGCGCGCGTGGCACCCAGGGCGGCGTGCAGCGGGCCAAGCAACTGGCCCGTCAGTACCGGGGCTATTTGCGCGGCCAGCCGACTCAAGCTGTGGCCGACCCTGACCACCCGCGTTGGCTCGGCGCCTTGTTGGCGTTGGCTTATCCGGACCGCGTCGCTCAGCAACGCCGCCCCGGTGGCGCCGAATATCGCCTGGCCAATGGCCGCGCCGCGCTGTTCGCCGAGGCCGACAGCCTGATGAAACAACCTTGGCTGGTGATCGCCGACCTTGGCAGCCGCCAGGGCCAGCGCGAAGAGCGCATCTACCTCGCGGCGGATTTTGACCCGGCGCTGTTCGACAGCGTGCTGGCCGAGCAAGTGCGCAACGTCGACCAACTGGACTGGGATGAACGCGAAGGCGTATTGCGGGCCGAACGCCAGCGCAAAGTCGGTGAGCTGGTACTAAGCCGTGAACCGCTGACCGGCCTGGATGAGTCCGCGCGCAGCCAGGCACTGGTCAACCTGGTGCGCCGCAAAGGCCTGGAGCTGCTGCCGTGGACGCCCGAACTGCGCCAGTGGCAGGCGCGCGTCATGCTGCTGCGCCAGCTGGATGCGGGTAAAACCAGCGAATGGCCGGATATCAGCGACAACGCCTTGCTGGCCGATTTGGAGCATTGGCTGATGCCCTACCTGGGCAAAGTCTCGCGCCTCAGCCACTTTTCTAATTTGGATATTTCCAGTTTCCTGCACAACCTGCTGCCCTGGCCGCTGCCCCAACGCCTGGACGAGCTGGCGCCACAGCATGTGAAAGTGCCATCGGGTTCGTCGGTGCGCTTGGACTACAGCGAACAGCCGCCGATTCTGGCGGTGCGCCTGCAGGAATTGTTCGGGCTGGCGGACACGCCGCGCATTGCCGGTGGGCGCCAGGTGGTCAAGCTGCACCTGCTGTCCCCGGCACGCCGGCCGGTGCAGGTGACGCAGGACCTGGCGAACTTCTGGCGCAGTACCTATGCCGAAGTGAAGAAGGATTTGAAAGGAAGATACCCCAAGCATTACTGGCCGGATGACCCCTTGGTGGCCGAACCCACCGCCCGGATCAAACCCCGAAAGTAGGTGATGTGAAGATCCAATGTGGGAGCTGGCTTGCCTGCGATACAGACGACTCGGTCTGTCCCTTTCACCGAGGCGATGCTATCGCAGGCAAGCCAGCTCCCACAAAAACCAGCTCCCGCAGGGGAATTGTGGGTTATTGCGCGGCCGGCAGCAGGAACCGGGCGATCACTGGCAGGTGGTTGGAGATGCGCAGTGTGTCGTCTTGGCGCACCTTGGCCTCCACCCGCTTGATCCTTGGGCTGTAGAACAAATAATCCAAGGTCCGATCCGGCCCATCCACACTCGGGTCATTGGGGAAGTTCGTCAGCCACTTCGCCCGGTCAATCCCACTGGATTCACTGTTACTCGGGATCATCGGGTATTTATCCCACAGCAAATGCAGCTCGCTGTCCGGCGAATACTGCCCGCGCTTGCCCGCATCCAGGCGCAGGAACTGCCCCAGCGGCAGCAGGTTGAAATCGCCACCAATCAACCACGGCGTGCCACGGCCTTCGAACTTATCCAACAGTTTTACCGTGGCTTTGGCCTGCTCCTGCACCGCCGAACGCCCAGGCTTATCGCCGTCCAGGCGGGTGTTGAGCACAGCCAGTTGGCCGCCATCGCTCAACGGCAGGTAGGTCAGCAACAACGCCGGTTTAGGCTGGAACTGGCGGCTGATGAAGTTGGCCGGGGACACCGGCAATTGCAGGCGTTCGGCGTGTTCGATCTGGTAGCGGCTCAGCGTGACGAGCTTGCGGCCGACGCTGCCGAAGATGTGCAGGTTGGGCACAAAGTCGGCTTTCCAGTCGAACGCCTGGGCGCTGCATGGGTAAAGGTCGACCAGGCGCTCCTGGAGCAACGCCACCTGGTCCTGATAGTGAGAGGACTTGGCGCCTTCATCGAGTTCCTGCAGCAACAGGATGTCGGGCTGTTCGTCGCGAATCACGCGAGCCACTTCGTCCAGGCTGAAGGCCATGTCTTCCACGGTAGGGCGATCGTCCGGGCCTTTGCCGTCGGGGCTGTCGTACCAGAACACATAGTTCTTGCCGGCCAGGTATTGCACGTTCCAGGTCATGACCTTGAGCGCCTGCCCCGGCAGCAGGGTCGGCGCACGTGGCGCCACGCAGCTGACGGGCAGGGTCTGCTTGTCGACGGGGCGCCAGGTCAGGCTATAGATCAGGGCCGCGAGCAGGCCCGCGATGATCAACAGGCTCAGCAGGGTGATGCGCAATAAACGGGTCATTGGCTCGGCTTATAGCGTTATCAGAGGTGGCACGGAGCATATCACCGCGCGTCGGCATCGCCACCGATCAGCATAAACAAACGGAAAAGTACCACGCTGGTAAACAGTTGCAGGAAGCTGTGGGCACTGTCGATCAGCAAGCCCAGCAGCGGCGCGGGGTTGGGGTACACCGCCACGCTCGCGCCTTTGAGCAGCCACAACGGCGTCATTACGCACAGCAGGCACACCAGGATTCGCCAGAAATGCCCACGGGTCAGGCGGAAACTTTCCTTCATTGCTTCCAGCGCCGACATGCCGCGCAACACCAGCAGGTACTCGGCAAACGCCAGCACCACCATCAGCCACAGGCCCGGCAGGAAGTACAGCGACAGCCCCAGCAAAATCAGCAAGGTGCTGACCGCCGTCAGCAGGGCGAAACGCGGCCACATGGCCAGGGCCATGGCCCATACATCTTTAGTGCTGGGCGACTCACCACGGGTGCGCGCATCCAGAAACAGGATCAAGGCGCCGGTGTACAGCGGGTACACCAACAACCCGACGACCACGCTGTAACCGGGAAACGCATCCGGGCCCAGTGTGTGGTCGAGCACCTGTTGCAGCAGGGCTTCGAGGATCACCAACGGCAGGCACAGCTGGACGATGGCGCCCAGGTTGCGTTGGGTGAAACGGAGGGAGTCGCGCAATACGTCTAACGGATTCATCAGGTTCATCACAGCCCTAAAAGCAAGGCCAACACTTTAACCGATCATGACGAGAGGTAAGCAAACGTAAACCTTGCGTAAAGACCATTGAAACGTCTGGTAACACCCCCATAACTACGCTGTAGCTCACCTGATCACAGGCGGGCCCATGATTTCTACCGGCAATCTAACGAGGTCGCCATGAACAGCGAAGAGCAAACCCTGATCGATGGACTGTTTTCACGGTTGCAACAAGCCGAAACGGACTCAGCCCCCCGCGACGCCCTGGCCGAAGCGCGGATCAAGGAGCACATGACTCGCCAACCGGCCGCCGGGTACTACATGACCCAGTCGATCCTGGTGCAAGAGCACGCGATCAAGAGTCTCGACGCGCAGAACAAGCAACAGGCGCAGCAGATCCAGCAATTGCAGGATGAGCTGCAACAGGCGCGTGCCCAGGCCGCGCAACCGGCACCGAGCAGTGGTGGCTTCCTGTCGAGTATCTTCGGCGGTGGCGCCTCCCGTGACACGCAGCCTGCACAGAGCGCACCGCCTTCTTCCGGCGGCGGCTGGCGTGAACCGGCGCGGCCATCGTTCGGCCAGCCTGCACCGCAACAGAACTACGGTGCCCCGCAGCAAAACTATCAACAGCCACAGCAAGCACCGGCCGCGCCTATCGGCAGTGGTTTCCTCGGTGGCGCGTTGAAAACCGCCGCCGGTGTGGCCGGTGGTGTGATGTTGGCCGAAGGCATCAGCAGCCTGTTCAGCCACAACTCGCAGCAGCCGCAGGTGGTGGAAGAAATCATCCGCGAAGAACCGGCACCGGCCAGCGACAACGGCAACTGGGGCAATGACGACCAGAAGTTTGCCGGTAACGACAGCTGGGGCAATGACAACTCATCCGACAGCTTCGCAGACAGCGACTATTCCGACGATTCCTCCTCCTTCGGTGACGACGACTCCTTCGTCTGACCCACCTTCAACCGGGGCGCTTCGTCGCCCCGGGCTGATTTTTCGCTGAAACTTTCCCATGGCTGGCATACTGGCAGCCTTTCCGGGCCTTGGCGCCTGGCTGTCATGAGGAAGTGCGGTGAAAAAAATTGCAGTGTTCGCCGATGTACAAAACCTCTACTACACCGTGCGCCAGGCGTATGGCTGCCACTTCAACTATGCGGCGCTGTGGGCGGACATCAGCTCGCGCGGGCAGATCGTCGAGGCGTATGCCTATGCCATCGACCGTGGCGACAGCAAGCAGCAGCAATTCCAGCAGATCCTGCGCAACCTGGGCTTTACGGTAAAACTCAAACCCTACATCCAGCGCGCCGACGGCTCGGCCAAGGGCGACTGGGACGTGGGTATCACCCTGGACATCATGGACGCCGCCGACCATGTCGACGAAGTGGTACTGGCATCCGGCGACGGTGATTTCGACATGCTGCTCGAACGCATCATCCAAAAGCACGGCGTTGAAGCCGTGGCCTACGGCGTGCCGGGGCTGACGGCCAACTCGCTGATTCGCGCCGCCAGCCGCTACGTGCCCATCGAAGGCGCGCTGCTGCTTAAGTAAGCGCTCAGGCTTAATCAATAGTTAGACGGAGTTGGAACAGGTTTGGAACGTATAGCGGTCATCGACTTTGAAACCACCGGCATCACCCCGAGCAGCCACTGCCGGGCCACGGAAATCGCGGTGGTTATCCTCGAGCGCGGCCAAATCGTGGACCGCTACCAGAGCCTGATGAATGCCGGCGTACGCGTGCCGGGCTTTATCGAGCAACTCACCGGCATCAGCAACGCCATGCTGCGCAGCGCGCCACCGGCTGAGCGGGTGATGAATGAAGTGAATGAATTTGTCGGCACCACGCCACTGCTGGCGCACAACGCCGCGTTCGACCAGAGGTTCTGGGACTTTGAACTGGGCCTGATCCGCCGCACCCGCCTGCAAAAATTCGCCTGCTCGCTGCTATTGGCCCGCCGTCTGATGCCGTCGGCACCCAACCACAAGCTCGGCACGCTGAACGCGCTCGCCCAACTGCCCCACACCGGCAAGGCTCACCGAGCGATGGCGGATGCGGAGATGGCGGCCAACCTCACCGCGCACCTGGCCCAGGAACTGCGCGGCACCCACGGCTTGCGCGAACTGTCCCACGATTTGCTGTGTACCTTGCAGAAAGTGCCGGCGGCGAAGATCAACGAACACCTGAAAAAACACCGCGGGTTCTAACTCAAGCGCAGATCAAAATGTGGGAGCTGGCTTGCCTGCGATAGCGGTATATCAGCCAGGTATTCAGTGACTGACCCACCGCTATCGCAGGCAAGCCTGCTCCCACAGGGGTTATGCGGTGCTCATCGAGGCTGCACACACTCCAACGCCCGATCCACAACACCTTTGGCCATCCCCACCAAATGCATCACCGCCCGCTGCTGGGTGCTGAGCGTTTCACCCGACACATTCACCGTCTCCACCGCGCAATGCAGCAAGTCGGCCGCATGGGCGAGGGCGTCTTCGAAGCTCAGGTTGTCATTGAGCACAAAATTGGGCGCGTCCGGGGCGGATGCTTTGAGGTAGTAATCGATGGCTCGGCGGTTGAGGAGGGCGTCTTCGCTGAGGAAGTTAGGTGGATCGGGGGTGACTTTGGCCATGGTGGGACTCCTTGCTGGAAGAAGTTGGCACCGTCCGCTTGCACGCGAAGAGGGTGGCAACTGTACGTAGGTGTGCAAGACCGGGGCAAGAAAGCAAAACCCAGCAGACCCTAAGGTCTCCCACGCACAGCCGCCATAAGGGCGAACGCCAACTTGGAAGCTGGCATTTAGCTGTAGGTTGATTGATGGATCTCACTTGCCGTCGGACTTGCACGTCCGGCCACCGAACATTCGATGACAGAGCGAGACTAGCTACCTGATCCGACGGAAACAAGGCCGTGGAATTCTCTAGGAAACGTCCCGCAAATGAAAGGGATCGGTCCTGCTGGCCACCAAAACACTAGGTATTGGAGGGGGCTTTTGCGATTTTTCGGAACTGTAAGTAGGTTGTGTCTTTTCGGTCTGTCAGACCCTTCTGGTTTCCCTTTCATTGAATGGCGACTTCCACCCAGCGATTAAGATCCGCCTCATTATTGGCAATGAGAAATTTGAACTCATGAGCGCCGAGATCAGCGAAAAAGTGATTCAGCTGTTCGTCGATATCATCGGCTTTATCGACCGAAGCCAGGTGACCGAGCAAACGGATTTCATCCATGACTTCAAGATCATTGATGACGACCTGACCTGCTTCGTTATGCAGATTAAGTGGCAGTTCAACCTGCAAGCGACTCAGGAAGACTGGGATCACATCACGACCATTAAGCAGATTGTCGATTTGATTGTTCAGCGCTCAAGCCTTCGGTGAAGCAACTGACGCCATCGCAGGCAAGCCAGCTCCCGCAGTAGATCGCATCCAGCCCTGGCGACTCGGTCAAATGTGGGAGCTGGCTTGCCTGCGATGGCGGTGTATCAGCCACCACTTTTCCCATTCCCCTCCAGCTGCCCCAACGGCACCCGCCGTTCTATCGCACTCGACAAAATAATCGAGGTCTTGCTGAACCCGAACTTCGCCACTCGGTTAATCAAATTCTCCAACTCCGGCATCGAACCCACCGCCGCCTGCATGATCACGCATGGGTCGCCCGTGACGCGGTGGCACTCTGTCAGCTCGGGGATTTCAGCGAGGGCGTCGTATACCTTTTGGCTGCCGTTGTTGGTCAAGCGCAGTTCGATCGTGCATTGGATCGGCAGGCCGATTTTGGATAGGTCTACCTTGGCCTGATACCCGGTGATCACGCCGCTGGCCTCAAGTTTGGCCACGCGCTCGGCCACGGCGGGCGCGGAGAGGTTAACTGTGCGGGCCAATTGCGCGTAGGACGCGCGGCCGTCTTCGAGCAGGGCGCTGAGGAGCATGCGGTCGTATTTGTCCATGATAAGGCTCCAGTAACGCGTGGCTTTCGAAAGCACGGTTTATAGCCTTCACAACCATGCTTTGAAAAGTGTATGGGCGCTTTAAACAGGTTTTGTAACTTATGTTTAGCGTGCTGCCTTTTTAGAATAAGCCTCCCCTCTCCTGCCATAGAGCCGCCCAATGCCTGGCCCACGTCGCTTTCCGTTACCGCTGATCGCCGCTTTTTTTGCGCTGTATGTGATTTGGGGTTCTACCTACCTGGTGATTCGAATCGGCGTTGAATACTGGCCGCCGCTGATGCTCGGCGGGATTCGCTTTTTGGTGGCGGGTTTGGTGATGTATGGCTTTTTGCGCTGGCGCGGGGCACCTGCGCCGACGTGGGTGCAGTGGAAGGCTGCGGCCAAGATCGGCATTTTGCTGCTGACGTTCGGCAATGGCGCGGTGTCGGTGGCTGAGCACACGGGAGTTACTTCAGGTGTGGCTGCATTGGCGGTGGCGACGGTGCCATTGTTCACGTTGCTGTGCGGCTATTTCTGGGGTGCGCGTAATACCCGCCTGGAATGGGCCGGGGTGGTGCTGGGGATTATCGGCATTGCCATGCTCAATATGGGTTCCAACCTGCAGTCGAGCCCGACCGGGGCGATGTTGTTGCTGTTCGCCGCTGCCTCCTGGGCTTTTGGCTCGGTGTGGAGCAGGCACTTGCCGTTACCTGCCGGCGCGATGGCCAGTGCGGCGGAAATGATCGTCGCCGGTGCCTTGCTGTTGGTGGGCAGTGCGCTCTGCGGCGAACGGCTGCAGGCTGTGCCGCCGATTGAAGGCTGGCTGGCGTTGGCGTACTTGGCCGTGTTCGGCTCGATCATCGCCTTCAATGCCTATATGTACCTGCTCAAGCACGTGCGCCCGGCGGCGGCGACCAGCTATGCCTATGTGAACCCGGCAGTCGCGGTGTTGTTGGGCATTGTGTTCGTCGGTGAGACCATCGGCATGGAAGAAGCCCTGGCGATGCTGGTGATCATCAGCGCGGTGCTATTGATCAGCCTGCCCCAGTGGCGCAAGCCCAAGCCGGAAATAAGGTAAACTGCGGCGCATTACGGCTTTTTTTACCCGCTTATGGCGCTGAACTTTCCCTACGGTAAACACATGACTTTCGCCACACTTGGCCTGATCGAACCCTTGCTGCGCGCCCTTGAGACGCTTGGCTACCAGACCCCGACGCCGGTGCAGGCGCAAGCCATTCCGGCGGTGTTGGCCGGTCGCGACCTGATGGCCGCGGCCCAGACCGGCACCGGCAAAACCGCGGGTTTCGCCCTGCCGCTCCTGCAATTGCTGACCATGGAAGGGCCGAAAGTCGCCGCCAACTCGGCGCGTGCGCTGATCCTGTGCCCGACCCGCGAGCTGGCCGAGCAGGTTCACGCCAGCGTCGCCGAGTACGCGCAGCACCTGCCGCTGACCACTTACGCGGTGTACGGCGGCGTGAGCATCAACCCGCAGATGATGAAACTGCGCAAGGGCGTCGACATCCTGGTGGCCACGCCTGGTCGCCTGATCGACCTGTTCCGCCAGAACGCGCTGAAGCTCAACCAGCTGCAAACCCTGGTGCTGGACGAAGCCGATCGCATGCTCGACCTGGGCTTCTCCGAAGAACTGGCGAACATTTATCGCATGCTGCCGAAAAAGCGCCAGACGTTGCTGTTCTCCGCGACCTTCTCCGATGAGATCCGCCTGCTGGCCGGGCAGATGCTCAATGACCCGCTGAGCATTGAAGTGAGCCCGCGCAACGTCGCCGCCAGCACCGTGAAGCAGTGGGTGGTGCCGGTGGACAAGAAGCGCAAGCCGGAGCTGTTTGTGCACCTGATGCGCAAAGGCCGCTGGAAGCAGGTGCTGGTGTTTGCCAAGACTCGTAACGGCGTGGATGCGCTGGTGGACAAGTTGCAGGGCCTGGGCATCAATGCCGACGGCATCCATGGCGACAAACCCCAAGCCACCCGCCAACGCGCGCTGGACCGGTTCAAGTCCAGCGATGTGCAAATTCTGGTAGCCACCGACGTGGCAGCCCGTGGCCTGGACATTGAAGACCTGCCGCTGGTGGTCAACTTTGACCTGCCGATCGTGGCTGAAGACTACATCCATCGTATCGGCCGTACCGGCCGGGCGGGCAACACCGGTGAGGCGATTTCGCTGGTGTGTGCCGATGAAGTGAACATGCTGTCGGCCATCGAGATGCTCACGCGTCAGACCCTGACCCGCAAGATGGAGCCGGATTTCGAACCGGAGCACCGTGTGCCGGACACCGATGCCAGCGGGCAGGTGGTGAAGAAGCCGAAAAAGCCGAAGAAGCCTAAGACTTCGGGCGGCGGTGGCGGCAAGCGCAATTTGGGTAAGTGGGTGGACAGTGGTGATGTGGCGCCGGCTGAGCCTTCGATCAAGCCGGTGCGTAAGGTGCCGGTGTTTAATACGGGGCCGCGTAAGAAGAAGTAAGCCTGCCAGGGCCTCATCGCAGGCAAGCCAGCTCCCACATTTGACGGTGTTCACCGCTCAAAATGTGGGAGCTGGCTTGCCTGCGATAGCGGACTTGAACTCAGCGCTTAAGCCACTCCAGCACACCACGCCCAGCCGCTCGCCCACTGGCAAAACACCCCGTCAGCAAATACCCGCCGGTCGGCGCTTCCCAATCCAGCATCTCCCCCGCACAGAACACGCCTGGCAATTGCTTGAGCATCAGCCGCTCATCCAGCGCTTCAAACGGCACGCCGCCCGCCGTGCTGATCGCCTCATCCATCGGCCGTGTCTTTACCAGTGTCAGTGGCAACGCCTTGATATCCACCGCCAATTGCGCCGGATCATGGAAGTGCTCAGCTGGCGCCAGTTCACGCAACAGCGCCGCCTTCACGCCATCAAGCCCCAACTGACTGTGCAAATGCTTGCTCATCGACCGCGAGCCACGCGGCTTGGCCAAGGCGGCTTGCACCTTGTCCAGCGGCTTGCTCGGCAACAGGTCAATATGCACAGTGGCTGAGCCGTCACGGTTGATCGCTTCGCGAATCGGCGCCGACAGCGCGTAGATCAAACTGCCCTCGATGCCCATGGCGGTGACGACGCATTCGCCCAATCGAGGCTTGTCCTCCCCAAGGCCGATGGCGACGTTCTTCAGCGGCGCGCCCGCGAATTTGCTGACCATCAACTCGCTCCAGCCCGACACTTCGAAGCCGCAATTGCTCGGTTGCAGCGCGGCGTAGGGCACGCCTTTATCTTCCAGCAACTTGAGCCAGGCACCGTCGGAGCCCAAACGCGACCAGCTGCCGCCGCCCAAGGCCAGCAACACCGCATCGCTGTGGACAGTTTTATCGCCGTCCGGGCTGTGGATAAGTAAACCGCCGTCGTCGGTCCAGCCCAGCCAGCGATGCCGGGTGTGGATAACCACGCCCTGGTCGCGCAGGCGCTTGAGCCAGGCGCGCAGCAGTGGGGCGGCTTTCATGTCGGTGGGGAATACACGGCCGGAGGTGCCGACAAAGGTCTCGATGCCCAGGCCATGAATCCACTCGCACAAAGCCTCTGCGCCAAACGCGCGCAACAACGGCGCCATCTGCGGCGCGCGTTCGGCGTAACGCGACAGGAACGCCGGGTACGCCTCGGAGTGGGTGATGTTCATGCCGCCCACGCCGGCCAGCAGGAACTTGCGCCCCACTGAAGGCATGCCGTCGTACACGTCTACCCGCACGCCCGCCTGGCTCAAGACTTCCGCGGCCATCAACCCGGCAGGGCCGCCGCCGATAATAGTGACGTGTTGGGAAGGGGTCTGGGGCATGGGCAGGGCTACGGTCGCTTGAATAGGCCGAGCATTCTACCCGACGACGGCGTAGCTGCCTGATCAAAAAACGTACACTTTCCTACACGCCATACGGCTGCTGGCTTTCAGACCCTTACGCTCAAGTTATCCACAGGCCGTTCCACAGGCATTGTGGGTAACGCCCACAACTCAATGACAACCTGATGACGCCCACACCCGTTGTGCGCTGTGGTGCAGGATGCCGTGGCGGCGGGCCAGGGCAGGGCGGTCTTTGCTGTAGCCGCCGCCGATCACGCCCATCACTGGAATGTCGCGGCGCAGGCAGTGGCGCATCACGCTTTCATCGCGGGCGGCCACGCCTGCGTCTGTCAGTTTGAGGTAACCGAGGGCGTCGTCCTTGTGCACATCCACCCCGGCGTCGTACAGCACCAGGTCGGGCTGGTACAGCGGCAACAGGTAGTTGAGCGCGTCGTCGACCACCTTGAGGTAGTCGGCATCGCCCATGCCCATGGGCAGCGGGATGTCCCAGTCGCTCTGGGCCTTGCGCGCCGGGAAGTTCTTTTCGCAGTGCAGCGACACGGTGATGGCGTCCGGTGTGTCATGGAGGATGCGCGCAGTGCCGTCGCCCTGATGCACGTCGCAGTCGAAGATCAGCACGCGGTTGACCCGCCCGCTGGCCAGCAGGTAATGGCTGATCACCGCCAGGTCATTGAAGATGCAAAAGCCCGCCGGATAGTCGTAATGGGCGTGGTGCGTGCCGCCCGCCAGGTGGCAGGCCAGGCCGTGTTCCAGGGCTTTTTCTGCTGCGAGAATTGAGCCGCCAACTGCACGCACGGTGCGCCGCGCCAGCGCTTCGTTCCAGGGCAGGCCGAGGCGTCGCTGGTCTTCGCGCGATAACTCGCCGCTCATGTAGCGCTCGATATACCCAGGTTCATGGGCCAGGGCCAGAATCTCGGCGGGGCAGACCTCGGGTCGCAGCAAGTGGCTGTCCTGGGTCAGGCCGCTGCTCACCAGGTGGTCACGCAACAGGCGGAACTTGTCCATGGGGAACCGGTGGTCCGCCGGGAACTCAGGGCTGTAGTCATCGTGGTAGATCAATGGCAAAGGCATGGGATTTTCTGACGGGAACCTGCGACGGATCTTACCAGCGCTGTACACTCACGCACATGGCAAGGGAGGGGGACCCATGGAGCCGATACTGGAATTGGAAAGCGCACGGCTGGTGCTGCGCCAATGGCGTGACAGCGACCTGACGGAATTTGCACGCATGTGCGCCGACCCGCAGGTAATGCGCTATTTCCCGGCCAAGCTGAGCCACCTGGAAAGCGCCGCGCTGATCGGCCGTATTCGCGGGCATTTTGCCGAATATGGCTTTGGCCTTTGGGCCTTGCAGCGTAAGGATACCGGCGAATTTATCGGCCTGACCGGGCTGCTAAACGTCAACTTCGAGGCCAACTTTACCCCAGCGGTAGAAATTGGCTGGCGCCTGGCCCACGAGCATTGGGGCCTGGGTTATGCCAGTGAAGCGGCGTGGACCGCGCTGCGCTGTGGTTTCGACCGGCTGCAGCTGGACGAAATCCTCGCCTTCACCACCCAATCCAATCTGCCATCACAAAAAGTCATGCAGGCCATCGGTATGCATTACGATCCGCAGGCAGATTTTGAACACCCCAAGGTCGCAGCCGATGACCCGCTGCGCCATCATGTGTTGTACCGCATCACCCGCGCCCAATGGTTGGACACGCTGCACGGATAAGCAGCCCGGAATGCCCTATTGATTGTAGGAGTTGCTCTATGAGCCAAGTATTGGAAGATCTGGTGGACTTGCTGACGCTGGAACCGATCGAGGAAAACCTCTTTCGCGGCCGCAGCCAGGACCTGGGCTTTCGCCAACTGTTCGGCGGCCAAGTGCTGGGCCAGTCGCTGTCGGCCGCCAGCCAGACCGTAGAAGAAGCGCGGCACGTGCATTCCCTGCATGGCTATTTCCTGCGCCCTGGCGATGCTGCACTGCCAGTGGTGTATTCGGTGGACCGCGTGCGCGATGGCGGCAGTTTCAGCACGCGCCGCGTCACGGCGATCCAGAAGGGCAACCCGATTTTCACCTGCACCACCTCGTTCCAGTATGACGAAGAAGGCTTCGAGCACCAGACCACCATGCCCGTGGTCGTCGGCCCGGAAAACCTGCCGTCGGAGCTGGAACTGACCAAGCAACGCGCGCACCTGATCCCCGAACACATGCGCGACAAGCTGCTGTGCCCCAAACCGATCGAAGTGCGCCCGGTGACCGAAAAAGACCCGTTCAACCCGCAGCCGTCCGACCCGGTCAAGTACGTGTGGTTTCGTGCTGACGGCGCATTGGCCGATTCGCCGGCGCTGCATAAATACCTGCTGGCCTATGCCTCGGATTTCGGCTTGCTGACGACCTCGCTGCTGCCCCACGGCAAGACGGTTTGGCAGAAAGACATGCAGGTCGCCAGCCTTGACCATGCGCTGTGGTTCCACGCCGACCTGCGCGCCGATGACTGGCTTTTGTATGCGATGGACAGCCCGTGGGCCGGTAACTCACGGGGTTTCTCCCGTGGCAGCGTGTACAACCGCGCCGGGCAACTGGTGGCTTCGGTGACCCAGGAAGGCTTGATTCGCCATCGCAAGGATTGGGCATGAGCCTATCGGACGTTAAGCATTGGGTGTTTGACATGGACGGCACCCTCACGGTGGCCGTGCATGATTTTGTGGCGATTCGCGTAGCGCTCGATATCCCACCTGAAGACGACATTCTCACGCACCTGGCAGCATTGCCTGCGGATGTGGCGGCGGCCAAGCATGCCTGGTTGCTTGAGCACGAGCGCGAGCTGGCTGTGGGGTCGGTTGCTGCTGTTGGCGCGGTGCAGCTGGTGCGCGAGCTGGCCGGGCGGGGTTATCGCCTGGGCATCCTGACGCGCAATGCGCGCGAGTTGGCGCATATCACCCTTGAAGCGATTGGCCTGGCGGACTGCTTTGCCGTCGAGGATGTGCTGGGGCGTGATGATGCGCCGCCCAAGCCGGATCCGGGTGGGTTGCTGAAACTGGCGACTGCCTGGAAGGTAGCGCCGAGCGCGATGGTGATGGTTGGGGATTACCGCTTTGACCTGGTTTGTGGCCGGGCGGCGGGGACCAGGACGGTATTGGTTAATCTGCCCGAGAACCCGTGGCCGGAACTGGCGGATTGGCATGCTGAGGATTGCGCGGCGTTGCGCCGAATGCTCTAACCCAGGCACCTTGGTCGGGCTTGTGTGGCAGTTGAGCTTTTGTGGGAGCTGGCTTGCCTGCGATAGCATCACCTCGCTATGCCTGTTAGACCGAGGTGTCTGCATCGCAGGCAAGCCAGCTCCCACACAAGCCAGCTCCCACATTTTTGATCCTATTTCCCGAACAGCACCTGCTCACCCTCAGGCGACGTAAACATCTTATCGCCGTCGTGCCCAACCCCTGGCACTTCCACCAGCTTCTGCGTCAGTTGCGGATGGCGCTGCTTGAGGTAGTCGAAATAGTTGTGCCCGCGAATCAGGCGATACGCGCCCTGGGTTTCGGCTTCGCAGCTTTTATCCAGCGCCGGGTGGTTGGGGTCGGTGTCTTGCTGGCCCAGCAGGTAGGTGATGTTGCGTGACACGTAAACCTGCTCCAACTGCTGCGCGCTCTGGCCTTTGGCGTAATCCGGCAGGTTCTGCATGCCGTACTTCCAGTCGTTGAAGCCTGGGCAACTGGCCACATCAAACTTCACCGGGCGTTGCGGGCTGAAGTAGGCGTAGGACGACGGGTTAGCCACCACGTAACGCAGGCTGATGCCTTCGGTTTGCAGCATCGGGTGGTCGTGGCCGGTGAGGGCGAAGCGCTGCACCACCTGGCCGCCGCCGGAATGGCCGGCGACCACGATTTCTTTCAAGGCCGGGAACAGCTTGCGGTTGCCCAGGTGTTTGATGATCTGGTCGAGGGCGCCGTAGGAGCTGACCTGGCCTGGGCCGGTCGACGGGTCGCCGGCCATCCAGTCGTTGTGGTTCCAGCGCAGCACCTGATTGTCGAGGTGGTTGCGCTGGGTATCCAACTCATTCAAAAACTGCGGCGCGATCACCAGGGTATTGGCGGCAAGGCCTGCGTGTTGGGCGGCATCTTCGCCGCTTTGCAGGTAGGTCTGCGCATTGCGCAGGCGACCGTGCACGATGATCAATGCGCGAGTGACGTTGGGCAGCGGCTGGCGCCAGTCCTGGCTCAAGCCCAGGCTCAAGGCGCCGGCTTCCAGTTGGAAACGATCGGGGCTGACCACCTTGACGCCATGTTCTTTCTCGGCGGCCCAGGTGGTGGTGGAACACATCGCTAATGCGCTAAGCAGCAATCCCAATCGTTTATTCATTTAAAGACTCTTGGCTGTAAAGGTGTCGCATTGAGAGATCTGGCCCTCTGCGAAGCCGGTCTTGAACCAGCGAACCCGCTGTGCCGAGGTGCCGTGGGTAAACGAGTCCGGCACTACGCGCCCTTGACCCTGTTGCTGCAAACGGTCATCGCCGATGGCGTTGGCCGCATTCAGTGCGGCTTCAATATCGCCGGGCTCCAGCCAGTTCAGGCGTTTTTGCGCGCGGTTGGCCCACACGCCGGCGAAACAGTCGGCTTGCAGTTCCTGGCGTACCAGTAAACCGCCGTCACCTTCCATCTGCCGGCCTTGCTGGCGTGCGGCCTGGATCTTGGCCGAGATGCCCAGCAGCGTTTGCACGTGGTGCCCGACTTCGTGGGCGATCACATACGCCTGGGCGAACTCGCCCGAAGCCTTGAAGCGTTGCGACATCTCCCGGAAGAAATCCAGGTCCAGATACACTTGCTGGTCGGCCGGGCAGTAGAACGGGCCGCTGGCCGAGGTGGCGCCACCGCAGGCGGAGTTGACCCGGCCACGGAACAGAATCAGTTTCGGGTTCTTGTAGGCCAACCCGTTTTCCTTGAACACCTGGCCCCAGGTGTCTTCCGTGTCGCCCAGCACGGCGCGCACGAAATCGGCCTGTTGATCATTGGCCGGCGGCGCCTGGCGCGCCTGCGTACTCGCCGGGGGCGCTTGCTCCATTTGGCCGCTTAGCTGGCCGAGGATCTGCATCGGGTCCTGGCCGGTCAGCCAGCCGATGCCGACGATCAGCACAATCGCCGTGAGGCTCAGGCCTTTGCCGCCGCCAAAGCGCATGCCGCCACCGCCGCCGCCGCTGTCATCGCGGGCGTCCACCACGTTGTCGCTGCGTCGGCCTTTTTTCCATAGCATGGGTGCAGTCCTCTCGTTAAACCTGCGCTCTTTATTTTAAGAGCAGTGTTGTTGGTGCAGGGGCATGGCGCCAGCCCGGCTGTCTGACAAGCAACGAGAGCTGCCTAGTATCGCTGCTGTCAGGCCGTGTCGGCAGGGGCGCCAGATGAAAGTTATGTCAGGTTTGCCGCCTCAGTCGCGGCAGTAGCCTTCGCCGGTGTCGACGATCAGGCAGTCTTTTTTATCTGCCAGCCATTTAAGGCCCGTGGCTTCACCGTCGCCGGCGCTCAACTGTTGCGGGCCGTCCGGGCGGGTGAAACTGATGCCGTCTTCATTGGCTTCGCCTTTGAAGGTGCCGGAGTCGTCGGCATCAAGGCCGTATTTCATGGTGAGCAGGTAGTGGCCACGGCCGATGCTGTCGTCCTTGGCGATGGTCAGGTTCAGGCCTTCGACGCCGATCCATTTGCCGACCCATTTATCGGTCGGTGGGGTTGCCGGCACCAGCGTGGCTTGCACGGAAGCGGGGGCGGGTTTTGGGGCTTCCTTGGGTTCCTTGTTGCACGCGGTGAGCAGGGCAAGGGCAGAAAGAACAAAGAGTGTTTTTTTCATAGCGACATGGCCTTGGTTGAAAAATGTGCAACACGACGGTGAACGTGCAGCGTTGGACTCGAAACCCGTGATTTAGTGCGCTGTTCGCACGGTGTTTGGTTATGCTCTTGGGGCAGACGCAAGCCCGGCTGCTAGATTACCGGGTTAAGTGCAAATGCGTTCAGCCCGCCATGCAAGAGAATTCAATGACTGTCAGCACACCGCTTTCCGGCGTCAACCATCCTTTCAAAGGCATCCTGCTGATTGTGCTGGCGACGTTTCTGTTCTCCAGCCACGACGCCTTGTCCAAATACCTGGCCGGGTTCTACCCGATTGTGATGGTGGTGTGGGCGCGTTACCTGGTGCACACCTTGCTGATGGCCGGGATATTCCTGCCGCAATCCGGCTTGCGGGTGCTGCGCAGCAAGCGGCCGGGCATGCAGGTGGTGAGGGCGTTGTGCCTGCTGGGCACGAGTCTGTTTTTTACCGCGGCGCTGCATTACATCCCGTTGGCGGAAGCCACGGCGGTGAACTTCCTGGCGCCGATCCTGGTGACGGCGCTGTCGGTGCCCTTGCTCGGCGAGCACGTCACGCGTGGCCAATGGCTGGCGGTGATCTGCGGGTTTGTCGGTGTGCTGATCATCATCCACCCCGGTGGCGAGTTGTTCACGCCTGCGGTGTTGCTGCCGCTGTGTTCGGCGATGTTCTTCTGTTTCTACCAATTGCTCACGCGCATCCTCAGCCAATACGACACACCGACCACCAGCAACTTCTTCGCCGGGCTGTGCAATACCTTGGTGATGAGCGCGCTGGTGCCGTTCTTCTGGCAGGTCCCGACGCTGTGGCATGCCTGTTTGATGCTGGCGCTGGGCACTTGCGGCATGACCGCGCACTTGATGCTGACCCAGGCGTTCCGCTTCGCGGCGCCAGCCTTGCTGGCACCGTTTGGCTATTGCCAGATCGTGTTTGCGGGATTGTTGGGTTGGTTGGTGTTCAGCCATACCCCCGACGTGACCACGGTGGTCGGCATCGGGGTGATCTGCATGAGCGGGCTGGCCGCTGCCTGGCAGCAGCGGCGGCGGTGAGTTACACGTCGACTGTGGGAATCTTGCGCGGCGCCATGAAGTACATCCAGGTCAGCGCAATGAAATACATCGCCGGGATCAGGGTGAACAACACGGTGTAGTTGTTGTTGGTCACGGTAAGGATGTGCCCGACGATCTGGGTCATGAACATGCCGCCGATGGCCGCGCACATGCCGCCGAAACCGAACACCGTGCTCATCATGTGCTTGGGCGTGTAGTCCATCACCAGGCTCCAGATATTGGCAGTCCAGGCCTGATGCGCGCCGATCGCCAGGGAAATGGCGAACACTGCAACCCACAGCTGGCTGGAACCGGCAGCCATGATCACGCCAACGATGCAGCAGGCAAACAGCAGCATCGACAACAGCCGCGCCTTGATCGCATTCATCCCGCGGCCGATCAGGAATGACGACAGGATCCCGCCACCCACACTGCCGAAGTCGGCGGTGAGGTAAATGATGATCAGCGGGATGCCCATCTGGGTCACGTTGATGCCCAGGTTGTATTGCTGGTTCAGGAACGGCGGCAGCCAATACAGGTAAAACCAGAACACCGGCGCGGTCATTGCGTAGGCGAGGGCGAAGGCCCAGGTGCCACGCATGCGCAGGATGCGGCTGAACGGAACGCTTGGCTGCTCCGGTTCGGCTTCCTGTTGCACGTAGTCCAATTCGGATTGTTTGGCGGTCGGGTGGTCTTCCGGGTTGTAGTACTTCAACCCCCAGAACACCAGCCAGATCGCGCCGAGTGCCGACATGCACAGGAACGCCGCCTGCCAGCCCCACACGTGCAGGATCAGCGGCAGCAGCATTGGGGTCATCATCGCGCCGACGTTGGTGCCGGCGTTGAAGATGCCGGTGGCCACTGCGCGCTCACCGGCCGGGAACCACAAACGCGTGGTCTTGACGCACGCCGGGTAGTTGGCGGCTTCGGTCAGGCCGAGGATAAAGCGGCAGACCATAAAGCCCACCGCCGAGGTGGCCAGGCCGTGGGCGCCGGTGGCCAGGCTCCACAGCAGCACGGCGCAGAAGAACACGCGCTTCACGCCCACACGGTCAATCAGCCGGCCTTGCAGCACAAAACCGATGGCATAACCGACCTGGAACCAGAAGTTGATGTTGGCGTAGTCCATCGCCGTCCAGCTCATCTCTTTGGCCAGGATCGGTTGCATCACGCCCAGGGCGGCGCGGTCGATGTAGTTCAGGGTGGTGGCGAAGAACACCAGGGCCAGCATGCCCCAGCGCGTTTTACCCACGGCCATGGCGCCACGGATCTTGTCGCCGATGCCGGCGTGCGGGTTGCCCGGGCGCGCGGCCAGAGCGGAGTTTTGCGAAGGCATGAGGTCGTACCCGTTTTTGAAATTTTTATGGTGTGTTCTGGGTCTTGGTGCAGGTTCGATGGTGCGCAGTGGTTAAAAAGTCGTCAATTCGCCAACAGGGCATAGTGTTCGGTAATCGCACGAAAAACTAACCGGTTCGTACATTTTAATTGCTGGGTGTAGGCTAGGGGCCAATAATTTGCTGCAAATAAAAACTGCCGGGAGTCGCCCATGCAACGTTCCATTGCCACTGTTTCCTTGAGCGGCACCCTGCCGGAAAAGCTCGAAGCCATCGCCGCTGCCGGGTTCGACGGGGTGGAGATCTTCGAGAACGACCTGTTGTATTACGACGGCAGCCCGCGGGAAGTTAGGCAGATGTGCGCCGACCTGGGCATTGCCATCACCTTGTTCCAGCCGTTCCGCGACTTTGAAGGATGCCGCCGCGACCGCCTGGCGCGCAACCTGGAACGTGCCGAACGCAAGTTCGATTTGATGCAGGAGCTGGGCACCGACCTGGTGCTGGTGTGCAGCAATGCTTCGGCGGATTGCGTGGGCGATGAGCGCATTTTGCTCGATGACCTCAGCTTGCTGGCCGAGCACGCCGGTCGCCGTGGCTTGCGTATCGGCTATGAAGCGCTGGCCTGGGGCAAACATGTGAAAACCTGGCAGCAGGTGTGGAACCTGGTGCGCCAGGTCGATCATCCAAGCCTGGGCGTGTTGCTCGACAGCTTCCATACCTTGTCGCTCAAGGGCGACCCGAGCGGCATTGCCGACATTCCCGGCGACAAAATCTTCTTTGTGCAAATGGCCGACGCGCCGGTTCTGGCCATGGATGTGCTGGAGTGGAGCCGGCATTTCCGCTGTTTCCCGGGGCAGGGCGAATTTGATCTGGCAGGCTTTCTCGCGCCGATCATCAAAAGTGGCTACACCGGGCCGTTGTCCCTGGAGATTTTCAACGACGGTTTCCGCGCCGCGCCGACCCGCGCGAATGCGGCGGATGGCTTGCGTTCGCTGCTGTACCTGGAAGAGAAAACCCGTGAACGCCTTAAGCAAGAGGCGCCGGCCCAGCCCGTCGAGATTCTGTTTGATACCCCGGCGGCCAGCGAATACAACGGCATCGAGTTCCTCGAGTTTGCCGTGGATGAAAGCCTCGGCGCCAAGCTGACCCACTGGCTGGAGCGCCTGGGGTTCGTCAAGGCTGGCCAGCACCGTTCCAAGAGCGTGAGCCTGCTGCGTCAGGGTGATATCAACCTGATCCTCAACTGTGAACCCTATTCGTTTGCCCACAACTTTTTCGAAGCCCACGGCCCGTCGTTGTGCGCCACGGCGATTCGGGTCAAGGACAGCGCCAAGGCGCTGGAGCGGGCAGTGGCCTACAAAGGCCAGCCGTATCGCGGGCTGGTCGGGCCTAACGAGCTGGAGCTGGCGGCGGTGCGTGCGCCAGATGGCAGCCTGATTTATCTGGTCGACCCTGCCGAGGGCGCGCTGTACGACACCGACTTCAACTTGCAACCGGCAACGGCGTCCAGCGGCGGCCTGCTGCGCATCGACCATATGGCCATGGCCTTGCCGGCCGACAGCCTCGACAGTTGGGTGCTGTTCTACAAGAGCCTGCTGGATTTCGAAGCCGATGACGAAGTGGTGCTGCCCGACCCTTATGGCTTGGTGAAAAGCCGAGCGTTGCGCAGCCGTTGCAGCTCGATCCGCTTGCCGCTGAATATTTCCGAGAACCGCAACACGGCAATTTCCCACGCGCTGTCGAGCTATCGTGGTTCGGGCGTGCACCACATTGCTTTTGACTGCGCGGATATTTTCGCCGAGGTCAGCCGCGCCAAAGCGGCCGGCGTGCCGTTACTGGATATCCCGCTCAACTACTACGACGACCTGGCCGCACGGTTTGATTTCGACGATGAGTTCCTCAGCGAACTGGCGTACTACAACGTCTTGTACGACCGTGACGCCCAGGGCGGTGAGTTGTTTCATGTGTACACCGAGGCGTTTGAAGGGCGGTTTTTCTTCGAGATCATCCAGCGCAAAAACGGCTATGCCGGTTATGGCGCGGCCAACGTGGCGGTGCGCCTGGCGGCGATGGCCAAATCGCGCAGCGGTGCGGCACGTCAGGCGCGTTTATAACGGCCGGGCCAGGTGCTTCCTTCGGGAAGCGCCTCGGCCCATAATCGCCGCCTGCACAACAAAAATGGCCGTGAGCACACCATGACCCTGACCCCCGACCTCTCCGCCGTGCCAGACACACCGCGCAAGAGTCGCAAGAACAACCCGGAAAAGACCCGCGAAAACATCCTGCAGGAAGCCATCGTCGAGTTTGTTCAGCAGGGCCTGTCCGGCGCGCGCGTGGATGCGATCGCCGAGCGTATCCACACCTCCAAACGCATGATCTATTACTACTTCGGCAGCAAGGAGCAGTTGTACGTCGAGGTGCTGGAAAAACTCTACGGCGATATCCGCAACACCGAAACGCGCATGAACCTCACCGCTCTGGAACCGCGTGAGGCGATCCGTCGGCTGGTGGAATTCACCTTTGATCACCACGACCAGAATGTGGATTTCGTGCGCATCGTCAGCATCGAAAATATCCACAACGCGGAATACGTGAAGCGCTCGGATTCAATCAAGGCGATGAACAGCAACATCCTCGAAGCACTGGGCGCCACATTGCGGCGGGGTGCCGAGATGGGGGTGTTTCGCGAAGGGCTGGAGCCTCTGGATGTGCACCTGCTGATCAACTCATTCAGCTTTTACCGGGTGTCCAACCGCCATACGTTCAGTGAGATTTTTCAGATCGAGCTGTCCGATGAAGCGATTAAACAGCGGCATCGGGAGATGATTTGTGAGTCGGTGATGCGGTACTTGCAGGCTTGAATTCACCCGATTCCCAATCTGGAATGCAACCAGTGTGGGAGCTGGCTTGTTGTGGCGAGGGAGCTTGCTCCCGCTGACTGCGCAGCAGTCTCCGGCTTTTTTGGGGCGCTTCGCACCCCAGCGCAAGCAAGCTTGCTCGCCACAACAAGCCAGCTCCCACATTTTTTGATTCAGTTTCGGCAGTCAGCTATTCATATTCTGAAAGTGCGCCAGCATTCGCTGCGCATCCGGCGTTTGGCCGCTGAACAACTCAAACGCCTTCACCGCCTGAAACACCGCCATATTGCCGCCGTCCAGCGTGCGGCAACCCAGGGCGCGGGCGTTGCGCAGCAGTTCGGTTTCCAGCGGGAAATACACGATTTCCGCGACCCACAATTCGGCTCGCAACAGCGCAGGCGGTACCGGCGTGCCGGGCAGCTTGGCCATGCCCATGGGCGTGGTGTTCACCAAGCCATTCGCTTCGGCCATAGCGTTTTCCAGGTGGGTGCCGACCTGGGCACGACCGGCACCAAAACGCTGCGCAAGGTTATCCACCAGGTCGCGGGCGCGGGCCATGTCCACGTCAAAAATACTCAAGTGCTGCACGCCTTCGGCCAACAAGGCATGGGCCACAGCTGCGCCCGCACCGCCGGCGCCCATCTGTACCACCCGTTCTCGCGCGACGTCATGCAAGTTGCGCCGGAAACCTTCGGCAAACCCCAGGCAATCCGTGTTGTGGCCAATGCGCTTGCCATCCTTGAACACCACGGTGTTGACGGCGCCAATGCCTCGCGCCTCGTCAGACAATTCATCGAGCAACGCCAGCACTGCCTGCTTGCATGGGTAGGTAATGTTCAAGCCGGTAAAACGCATCAATTCAGCGGCGTCCAGCAGGTCGGGCAAGGCGTTGATGTTCAGTTGCAGCGCGTCCAGATCGATCAACTGATACAGGTAGCGCAAGCCTTGGGCGTCGCCTTCCTGTTCATGCAGGGCGGGCGTGCGGGAGGCTTGGATGCCGGCGCCGATCAGGCCGGCGAGGATGCGCGGTTTCATCGGGCGGATCCTTTGAGGCTGTGGCTGAAGTGTTCCAGCGCCAGGTGATACCCATGGCTGCCGAAGCCTGCGAGCACCGCCTTGGCAATGGGCGACACAAACGAGTGATGCCTGAACGCCTCGCGCGCATGCACGTTGGATAAATGCACTTCGATCACCGGCACTTCACTGGCCACCAGTGCGTCGCGAATCGCTACGGAGGTGTGGGTCCAGGCCGCCGGGTTGATCACGATACCGGCGCAACGCGCGCGGGCGCCGTGGATCCAGTCGAGCAATTCGCCTTCGTGGTTGGTCTGGCGGAATTCGATTCTCAGCCCGAGTTTTTCCGCGCTGCGACCGCACAGTGCGGCGATGTCGGCCAGGGTTTCATGCCCGTAGGTAGCAGGCTCGCGGGTGCCGAGCAGGTTGAGGTTGGGGCCGTTGAGCACCAGCACGATGGGCGGCATAAAGGTCTCTCCACACTTATTATTGGTTGTGCGGATAAAATGTACTGGATGGTTAATTTGGTCAATTGAAGGCGGCTGATGTGTTCGATTATCGAACGCTTATTCTGAGGCATACCGGCACAGCATCAGATTAGATATCAATTGAAAATCAACCTCGACGCCGGACTGGGCGAGCGCACGGCATGCGTATTTGCTGGCGCGGATTCAGTTGAAGTATTACGCGGGGTTGCTGAGCGAGCAGGACTTGCGGGCGTTGGCAGGGTATTCCCAACCCTCGGCATGAGTGGTTACAACCCCGCATTCGCGGGGTTGTTCGTCGTTACTAATCTGTGAAACAGCTTCGCAAGGATGGAGCCGGTTGTCGGGTGCCACGGAAAAATTGTTACCTGACGGAAAATAACCTAACGGATGGGTTACGATGAAAGTAGGTGCTTACAAGGGATATGTGATTTCAGTGCTTCTGCGGGATGAACACTGCCCGCCCCACGTTCATGTCAGGGGCAAGGCATGGGATGCGCGTTTTCGTTTCAGCTTCCTGGATGGGGATGTGGAGTTGTGGGATGTAGAGCCGGATCGCAGGCGGCCGCCTACTGCGCTCCTGAAGGAATTACGCGAGGCGATCATGCAGCGGCACTACCTGGCGCGTGCACGCCGGATCTGGTGGGAGAAACTGCAAACGGTTTGCCTGGAGAACCATTCCTGGGATTGGGACGCTGGTGAATTGGTTCAAGGGTTGGTTATTCGACGTGGTGTCTATGTCATCGCAAGCGCCCGGCACGATGTCGTAGAGCAAAGAACAATTTTGAATCTGGTCAGAGCGCCAGATTGCGTGGGGATTAATTTATGAAAATCGTAAAAGCCAAAGTCGTACCCTATAAGCCGCTCACTGACGCCGATGTCGACAAGGCCATCGCCCGTGGGCGCAAGCTCAAACGTCTGTACGCCAATGCCAGCAATGTGCGCTATGAACAAGAGTGCATTTCCATCGGTTTCAGCGACGGCAGCCGCGTCATGTTGCCTGTAGCCGGGTTGCCGGAGTTCGAAGGGTTTTCCCTGGAGGACTTTCAGCAACTGGAGGTCGGCTTTGGCGGCAAGGCGCTGTGCTGTGAGGCGCAGGATCTGGACGTTTCGATCACCGGGCTCATCGCCACCAGCCAGCCCTTGATGGACCTGGCGACAAGCCTGGTAGCGTCGCGCAACGGTCGCAAGAGCAGCGCCGCCAAAACCGCCGCCGCCCGAGCCAATGGCAAGAAGGGCGGTCGGCCACGCAAGGAGCCGTTGGATAACGGTGATTCAACAGATGCATGAAAACCCAGTGTGGGAGCTGGCTTGCCTGCGATAGCGGTGTATCAGTTGACCGATGCAGGGCAGGCCTACCGCCATCGCAGGCAAGCCAGCTCCCACAGTTTACCGCCGGGTCAATAACACCCCGGATTCCATATGGTGCGTCCATGGGAACTGGTCAAACATTGCACACTGGGTAATCCGGTGCGTGTCATGCAGTTGCGCAATGTTCGCCGCCAACGTCTCCGGGTTGCAGGAGATGTACAGGATGTTGTCGAAGCGACGGGTCAGTTCGCAGGTGTCCGGGTCCATGCCGGCGCGCGGTGGGTCGACGAAGACGCTACCGAATTCGTAGCTCTTCAGGTCGATGCCGTGCAGACGGCGAAACGGTCGAACCTCGTTGAGCGCCTCGGTGAGCTCTTCGGCAGACAGGCGCACCAGCGTGACGTTATCCACTGTATTTTCATCGAGGTTGCTTAAGGCAGCATTCACCGAGGTCTTGCTGATTTCGGTGGCCAGTACCTTACGCACGCGGGTCGCCAGTGGCAGGGTGAAGTTGCCGTTGCCGCAGTACAACTCCAGTAAATCATCCGGGCGATCGCCCAGGGCTTCATAGGCCCAGTTGAGCATCTTCTGGTTCACGGTGCCGTTGGGCTGGGTGAACGCGCCCTCGGGTTGACGGTAGCTGAAGGTGCGCCCGCCGACGTCGAGTTTTTCCACCACGTAGTCGCGGCCGATCACATCGCGCTTGCCCTTGGAGCGGCCGATGATGCTGACATTCAAGTCCGCCGCCAGCTTGTTCGCAGCCGTGTGCCAATGTTCGTCCAGCGGGCGGTGATAGCACAGGGTAATCATCGCGTCGCCGGCCAGTGTGGTCAGGAACTCCACCTGGAACAGCTTGTGGCTGAGGGCCGCGCTGGCTTGCCAGGCGGCTTTGAGTTGCGGCATCAGCTGGTTGATGCGCTGGCTTGCGATGGGGAACTCTTCGATCAGGATCGGCGTGCGCTTGTCGTCCTGGGAGAACATTGCGTAGTGGCGCTCCCCGCCCTCGCGCCACAGGCGGAACTCCGCGCGCAGGCGGAAGTTCTGCAGCGGCGAATCGAAGACCTGCGGTTCGGGGGCGTCGAACGGTGCCAACAGGTCACGCAGGCGCGTGACCTTGTCTTGCAGTTGAACGGTGTAGCTTGCGGCGTCAAAAGTCATGCGTTGAACCAGCCCAGCTTGATCACAAACAGAATCGACAGGATCACCAGTGCCGGGTTCAGCTCACGGTAGCGGCCCGAAAGCAGCTTGATGGCGGTCCAGGCGATGAAACCGAAGGCGATGCCGTTGGCAATGGAGTAAGTGAAAGGCATCGCCAGGGCGGTGACCACCACGGGCGCTGCAACGGTAATGTCATCCCAGTCGATTTCGGCCAGGCCCTGGGTCATCAGCACGGCCACGAACAGCAGCGCCGGCGCGGTGGCAAACGCTGGAACACTGGCGGCCAGTGGCGAGAAGAACAGCGCCAGCAGGAACAGGATGGCGACCACGATGGCGGTCAAACCGGTACGGCCCCCGGCACTCACACCCGCAGCCGACTCGATGTAGCTGGTGGTGGTTGACGTACCCAGCAGCGAACCGGCCATGGCGGCGGTACTGTCGGCGATCAGTGCACGGCCCATTTTCGGCATGTGGCCGTCCTTGCCCATCAGGCCGGCGCGCTTGGCCACGCCGATCAGGGTGCCGGAGTTGTCGAACAGGTCAACGAACAGGAAGGCGAAGATCACGCTGACCAGGCCGATATCCAGCGCACCTTTGATATCCAGTTGCAGGAAGGTCGGGGCCAGGGACGGTGGCATCGAGGTTACGCCGCCGAACGGGGTGAACCCCATCGCGATAGACACGATGGTCACCGCCAGGATGCCGATCAGCACCGCACCGCGCACCGCCAGGGCTTCCAGCGCCACGATCAGCGCGAAACCCAAGGTAGCGAGGATCGGCGCCGGTTGTTTCAGGTCGCCCAGGCCGACCATGGTGGCCGGGTTGCTGACCACGATGCCGGCGTTGTGCAGGGCGATCAGTGCCAGGAACAGGCCGATACCGGCGGCAATCGCCGAGCGCAGCGGCAGCGGGATGCTGTTGATGATCCACTCACGGATGCGGAAGATCGACAGCAGGAAGAACAACACCGCCGAAATGAATACCGCGCCCAACGCGACTTGCCAGGTGTGGCCCATGTGCAGGACCACGGTGTAGGTGAAGAAGGCGTTGAGGCCCATGCCCGGTGCCAGCGCGATCGGGTAGTTGGCGATCAGGCCCATCACGGTCGAACCGATGGCGGCGGCCAGGCAGGTGGCGACAAACACCGCGCCCTTGTCCATGCCGGTCTCGCCGAGGATGCTCGGGTTCACGAACAGAATGTAGGCCATGGCCAGAAAGGTCGTGATACCCGCGAGAATTTCGGTGCGCACGTTGGTGTTGTGTGCTTTGAGTTGAAACAGCTTTTCCAGCATGCCGGCTCCCTGTGACGCTATTTTGCGTCGTTATTTGTTGACCTCTAAGTCAAAGCACAAACTGCGCCAAGCGCCTGTGGTTTCAGAGAGGATCGGAAAAAGCGGCGCATGATACCAGCAGCCGACGCGATGTGGCGGATAGGCTGCGTATTCTCGAATCTGGCCTTGAGGCATACTGCGCCGACGTTAAATACAGGGTCGTTCTCAGCATGAAAAAAGCCAACGCCAGCAGTCTAGCTCTGTTCGCCGCAATCGGCCTGGGGCTTGTGGCACCGGTGTGGGGCGCGGCTGCACCGCCGTTGAGCGAGGTGCGGGTGTTCAAGGTCGAGTCGGCGCGTTGCACGGAAACCATCCCCACAGATGTGACGACCACCCAGATGTGTACTCATCGTGGGCCGACCAAGGTCTCGGTGATGGAGGTCGGCCTGGGCAAAAGCCCGATGGGGCGCTTCAATGGTGCCGAATTGAATGGGCAACGCACGCCGGTCTGTCAGGTGGGCAACATCAGCGAAGTCTGTAACGGCGCAGGCACTGTGATGGGCTACATCTATGTATTTGACTTGAATGTCCAGGCCCAAGGCTGGTTTGAATTCAGCAATATCTCGATCAATGGCCCGCAAAACACGTTGAAGCTCTTGTTCAACATCCTCTGATCAATCCCCTTGAACGCTCACTACCTCGGGAAGTCGTAGCCCTTAGACGGCGACTTTCCTGAACGCCGCGGATGTGCACCAACCCGTGAGGTGTTTATGAGCGCGACCCCTAATGGCGCGACGACCAAACCGTTCGTCAGCCACCCGATACGCCTGACCCTGAATGGCCAAGACCGCCAGCTGCAGGTGTTGCCCTGGACCACCTTGCTGGACCTGCTGCGCGAACAGCTGGATCTGGTGGGTAGCAAAAAAGGCTGCGACCACGGCCAGTGCGGCGCCTGCACGGTGTTGCGCGATGGCAAACGCATCAACGCCTGCCTGACCCTGGCGGTGATGTGCGACGGTGCCGAGGTGACCACCATCGAAGGCCTGGCCGACGGCGACCAGTTGCACCCGATGCAGCAGGCTTTTATCCAGCGTGACGCGTTCCAGTGCGGCTACTGCACGCCGGGGCAGATTTGCTCCGCCGTCGGCCTGGCCAATGAAGGCCGCGCCCACAACACCGCGCAAATTCAGGAACTGATGAGCGGCAACCTGTGCCGCTGCGGGGCCTACAGCAATATTCGCGATGCCATTGAAGACGTTGTGCTGGGAGGTGACCAATGAACCCCTTCCAGTACAGCAAGCCGGCCGATGTGCAGGAAGCCGTGCACCTGATCAGCGCGACGTCGCGGTTTATCGCCGGCGGCACCAACCTGTTGGACCTGATGAAAGAAAACATCAGCCGCCCCGAACACCTGATCGACATCACCGGCTTGGCGCTGCATGGCGTGGAAGCGACTGCCGACGGCGGGGTGATGATCGGCGCGTTGGTCAGCAATGCCGACCTGGCCTGGCACCCGCTGATCGAGACACGCTACCCATTGCTGTCCCAGGCCATTCTGGCGGGCGCCTCGCCGCAACTGCGCAATATGGCCAGTACCGGCGGTAACTTGTTGCAACGTACCCGTTGCTACTATTTCTACGATGCCAGCGTGCCATGCAACAAGCGTGAACCTGGCAGCGGCTGCCCGGCGCGCACCGGGTTGAACCGCATTCATGCGATCCTCGGTGCCAGCGAACATTGTGTGGCTACCCATCCCTCGGATATGTGCGTCGCCCTCGCAGCGCTGCAGGCGCGGGTGCATGTAGAAGGGCGTGGCGGCGCGCGGGTGATCGAGTTTGCCGACTTTCATCGCTTGCCCGGCGATACGCCTGAGCGCGACAACCTGCTGGCCGACGATGAGCTGATCACCGCCATCGAACTGCCGCCTGATCATCTCGCCAGCCATAGCCACTACCTGAAGATTCGTGACCGTGCGTCCTACGCCTTCGCGCTGGTCTCCGTTGCCGCCGCGCTGGAGCTTGCGGGCGACACCATCGTCGATGCGCGCCTGGCCCTTGGCGGTGTGGCCCACAAACCCTGGCGCGATCGCGCCGTGGAAGCCGCGCTGATCGGGCAAGCGGTCAGCCGCGAAACCTTCAGCCAGGCCGCTGACGCCTTGCTGCAAGACGCTGAACCCTTGGAACACAACAGCTTCAAAATCAAGCTGGCACGCCGCGCAATCATCCGTGCCCTGAGCGACGCCGCTGTCGCAGGAGAACGCCCATGACCGCCGTCGGCAAACCCCTGGACCGCGTTGACGGTCTGCTCAAGGTCACCGGGCAGGCGCGTTATGCCGGTGAGTTTCCAGGCAACGACCTGCTGCATGGCAGTGTCGTCTCAAGCACGATTGCCAAGGGCCGGGTAATCAGGATCGACGCGTCCAAAGCCCTGGCGCTGCCGGGCGTGGTCAGGGTGCTTGATCATCTGAACCGGCCCAAACTCGCCAGCTACGATGAGGCTTTCGCCGATGCCGATGCAGCCGACGGCTCGCCGTTTCGCCCGCTGTATAACGACCGCGTGCTTTATAACGGCCAACCCCTGGCCCTGGTGATCGCCGACAACCTTGAGCTGTCGCGACACGCTGCTTCGCTGGTCGAGATCGAATACGCGAGCGAGGCTTTTGCCACCGACCTCGCGGCCCAGCAGGAACAGGCGCACCCATCGCCGCAAACGCCGCCCAAGCCACGCGGTAACTTCCAGGCCGAGTGGGCTGCTGCCGCTGTCAGCCTGGATATGCACTACAGCACGCCCATCGAGCACCACAACCCGATGGAACCCCACGCCAGCACCGTGCTGTATCAGCCGGACGGCACCCTGCATATCCACGACAAGACCCAAGGCCCGCAGAACTGCCAGGCGTATGTGCAAAAAGTCTTCGGCCTGGATAAAAGCCAGGTAAGGATCTTCGCTGCGTTCGTCGGCGGTGCCTTTGGCTCGGGCCTGCGCCCGCAGTATCAACTGCCTCTGTCGGTGATGGCAGCGCTGGCGCTCAAGCGTTCGGTGCGCGTCACCCTGACCCGGCAACAGATGTTCACGTTCGGCTACCGCCCGCGCACCCTGCAGCGTTTGCAACTGGGCGCTGCTGCCAATGGTCGCCTGTTGGCGTTGGGCCATACTGCGATTGGCCAGACTTCGCGCTTCGAAGACTTCAGCGAACATGTGGTGGAGTGGAGCGGGATGCTCTACCACTGCGACAACGTGCAACTGACCTACAAACTGGTGCCCCTGGACGTGTCCACGCCGATGGACATGCGCGCGCCGGGCGCCGCGTTGGGCGTGATAGGCCTGGAATGTGCGATGGATGAACTGGCCTGCGCCCTGGGGATGGACCCTGTGCAACTGCGCCTGATCAACTACGCCGAGCGCAACCAGAACGAAGACAAACCCTGGTCGAGCAAAGCCCTGCGCGAGTGTTACCGCGAAGGTGCCGAGCGCTTCGGCTGGAGCCAGCGCAACCCCGAGCCGCGCAGCATGCGTGATGGCAACCAGTTGATCGGCTGGGGTATGGCCGGTGGTGTATGGGAGGCCCTGCAGATGAAGGCCAGCGCCAAGGCGCAGTTGGATGCCCTAGGCCAATTGACCGTCAGCAGCGCCACCACCGATATCGGCACGGGCACGTATACGGTAATGACGCAGATTGCCGCGCAAACCAGCGGTGTGGCGATGGCCGATGTGCGTTTTCTGCTCGGCGATTCGTCGTTACCCACGGCGCCGTTGCAGGGCGGCTCGTTTACCGTGTCGTCTGTCGGCACTGCCGTGCAGCAGGCCTGCGAAGCGCTGAACGCCAAGCTGTTGGCGGTTGCCCGGCAGACTTACCCGGTGTTCAAAGCGGCAGAAGCGGTGCGCTTTGAAGAAGGCCAATTGCACACGGGGGACGTGAGTGTGTCCTTGGCACAACTGGTCAAGGACAGTGGCGAAGAGGTGTTGGCCGTTCAGGTTGACAGCCAACCGGACAAAAAGCGCGAAGGCTATTCGACGGCGACCCATTCGGCGGTGTTTGTCGAAGTTCAGGTCGATGAAGACCTGGGCACGATCAAGGTGCGTCGAGTGGTCAGCGCCATTGCCGCCGGGCGCGTGGTCAACCCGAAGATGGCCCGCAGCCAGATCCTCGGCGGCGTGGTCTGGGGCATCGGTATGGCCCTGCATGAAGAAACCCAGGTCGACCATCAACTGGGGCGCTACATGAACCACAGCCTGGCCGAGTACCACATCCCGGTGAATGCCGACATCGGCGAGATTGACGTGGTATTTGTCGAAGAACACGACGAAATCGTCAACGCCCTGGGCTCCAAGGGTGTGGGCGAAATCGGTATTGTCGGGGTGGCGGCGGCGGTGGCGAATGCGATCTACCATGCCACCGGCAAGCGGGTGCGGGAGTTTCCTGTCACGCTGGATAAGGTGCTGTAGCGCAGGTCTTCAAACCTCCGCAGATCCAATTGTGGGAGCTGGCTTGCCTGCGATTGCGGTATGTCAGCTAAAAATCAGTGACTGACACTCCGCCATCGCAGGCAAGCCAGCTCCCACATTGCCTGTTTTTCAACCGGCTTATAGCTTGGCTTCCTCCACCGGCACATGCATCCGATCGCGGTTGGCCAGGGTCGGAAACAGCTTTATCCACACCCCCGTCACCAACAGCGTACCAATCCCGCCCATGACCACGGCGGGCACGGTGCCGAACCAATGGGCGGTAATCCCCGATTCAAATTCGCCCAGTTGATTGGATGCGCCAATAAACAGACCGTTGACCGCACTGACCCGCCCGCGCATTTCATCCGGGGTCTCCAACTGCACGAACGACGCGCGGATCACCATGCTGATCATGTCCGCCGCGCCCAGCACCACCAGCACCGCCAAGGAGAACCAGAACGACGTCGACAGGCCGAACGCAATGGTTGCCACGCCAAACACACCGACGGCGGTAAACATCACGCGCCCGACATGCCGGTCTACCGAGAACCTCGCCAGCCACAGCGACATCAACAACGCGCCCACCGCTGGCGCCGAACGCAACAGACCCAGGCCCCAGGCGCCGGTCAGCAGGATGTCCTTGGCGAACACCGGCAGCAACGCTGTGGCGCCGCCCAGCAATACGGCAAACAGGTCCAGCGAAATGGCGCCGAGAATGTCCGGGCGGCTGCGAATAAAGCGGATCCCGGCCAGCAGCGAATCCATCGTGGCCTTGGCTTTATTGAGCGGTGTCTGGCGCGCGGGCAGGTTGAGGGTCAGCCCGCAGGCGATCAGGTACAGCACCACGGTTGGGCCATACACCCACACGCTGCCAAACGCATAGAGCAAGCCGCCCAACGCTGGCGCGACGATGGTGGCCAGTTGCTGCGCCGATTGCGACGAGGCCACGGCACGCGGGAACAGCGCGCTCGGCACGATGCTCGGCAGCAGCGCCTGGGTGGTGGGCATCTCAAACGAGCGTGCGGCGCCGAGCAGGAACGCGAGGATAAAGATCATCTCGCGGGTCACGTTGCCGGTCAGGCCGCCGATGGCCAGGGACAAGGCAATCAATGCCTGCACGGTCTGGCAGATGGCGGCGACTTTGCGCCGCTCATAGCGATCGGCCACGTGGCCTGTGTGCAACATGAACAGAACGCGCGGAATGAACTCCACCAGGCCTACCAGGCCCAGGTCCAGCACATTGCCAGTCAGTTGATAGAGGTTCCAGCCGATGGCCACGGTAAGCATCTGGAAACCGCTGGCGGTAAAGATCCGGGCCAGCCAGAACGCGATGAAAGGGCGGTGGTGGCGCAACAGCAATGCGGGTTCACTGGGCATCGGGAAGTCAGGTCTGGAGCAGAGGGTGCAGGCAGATTAGCATCAAGCTGTAACAAATAGTTGCAAGAACTGAGCTGAGACAACCTGTCACGCGTCAATGAACCACACGGCTTTCGTCCGAAAATGGGACTACTCTTTGAGCAATGCTTGATCCAGATCAAAACCGGCCCCGGGATTGATCTGGCGGCCGCAAGGCCAGGATCCCTACGTGATGGGTAAAAAAAGAAACGAATTGAAATTCGCCACACTCCATATCCGTGGGGGCAGTGGGTGCAGGCTCCCGCCAGCAGCCGGTATTACCTGACAGAGGAAGACTTATGTTCGGTTTGGAGGCGCTAGATCTCGCCCGAATTCAATTCGCGTTCACCATCTCGTTTCACATCCTGTTCCCGGCGATCACCATCGGCCTGGCCAGTTATCTTGCGGTGCTGGAAGGCTTGTGGCTCAAGACTCACAACGACACCTACCGTGACCTCTACCATTTCTGGTCGAAGATCTTTGCCGTCAACTTCGGCATGGGGGTGGTTTCGGGCTTGGTCATGGCTTACCAGTTCGGTACCAACTGGAGCCGTTTCTCGGACTTTGCCGGCGCCGTTACCGGACCGCTACTTACCTACGAAGTGCTCACGGCCTTCTTCCTGGAGGCGGGTTTCCTCGGGGTGATGCTGTTCGGCTGGAACAAGGTGGGGCGCAAGCTGCACTTCTTTGCCACGGTGATGGTGGCCGTCGGTACGCTGATTTCGACCTTCTGGATTCTGGCTTCCAACAGCTGGATGCAGACGCCGCAAGGCTTTGAAATTATCGATGGCCGGGTGATTCCTACCGACTGGCTGGCGGTGATCTTCAACCCGTCGTTCCCCTATCGCCTGATGCACATGGCCACGGCAGCCTTTGTGGCCACGGCGTTCTTCGTCGGCTCTTCGGCGGCCTGGCACTTGTTGCGCGGCAAGGACAACCCGGCGATCCGCACCATGCTGTCGATGGCGATGTGGATGGCCCTGATCGTGGCGCCTATCCAGGCGGTGATCGGTGACTTCCATGGCCTCAACACCTTGAAGCACCAACCGGCGAAAATTGCCGCGATTGAAGGCCACTGGGAAAATATCGGCAATGAGCCGACGCCGCTGATCCTGTTCGGCTGGCCCGACATGAAGGCCGAGAAAACCAAATACGCGGTCGAAATTCCGTACCTCGGCAGCCTGATCCTGACCCACTCCCTGGACAAGCAGGTGCCGGCGCTCAAGGAGTTCCCGCCTGAGGATCGCCCCAATTCGACCATTGTGTTCTGGTCGTTCCGGGTCATGGTCGGCCTGGGCTTCCTGATGATCTTCACCGGTCTGTTCAGCCTGTGGCTGCGCCGGGGGGACAAGATGTACACGTCCAAGCCGTTCCTGTACCTGGCGTTGTGGATGGGCCCGTCCGGCCTGATCGCGATTCTTGCCGGTTGGTTCACCACCGAAATCGGCCGCCAGCCGTGGGTGGTCTACGGGTTGATGCGCACGGCGGATGCTTCCTCCGGGCATAGCCTGGCGCAGATGACCATTACGCTGGTGCTGTTTGTGGTGGTGTACTTCGCGCTGTTCGGCGCCGGGTTGGGCTACATGATGCGCCTGGTGCGCAAAGGCCCGCAGACCCACGAGGGCAGCGAGCCAACCCATGGTGGCCCTGGCCAGAAACGTACACCGGCCCGTCCGTTGTCCGCCGCCGATGATGGCAGCGACGACGACCACACCCACATCCAGCACAAGGGGAATTGAGATGGGTATTGATCTTCCGCTGATCTGGGCCGTGATCATCATCTTCGGCATCATGATGTACGTGGTGATGGACGGTTTCGACCTGGGCATCGGCATCCTCTTTCCGTTTATCCCCGGCAAAGTCGACCGCGATGTGATGATGAACACCGTCGCGCCGGTATGGGACGGCAACGAAACCTGGCTGGTACTCGGCGGCGCGGCGCTGTTCGGCGCGTTCCCGCTGGCCTATTCGGTGGTGTTGTCGGCGTTGTACCTGCCGCTGATCCTGATGCTGATCGGGCTGATCTTCCGGGGCGTGGCCTTCGAGTTCCGCTTCAAGGCCAAGGACGACAAGCGTCACCTCTGGGACAAGGCGTTTATCGGTGGCTCCATCGCCGCGACGTTCTTCCAGGGGGTGGCACTGGGGGCGTTTATCGATGGCATTCCGGTGGTGAATCGCCAGTTTGCCGGCGGCTCGCTGGATTGGCTTACGCCATTCACCCTGTTCTGTGGCGTTGCACTGGTGGTCGCCTATGCCTTGCTCGGCTGCACCTGGCTGATCATGAAAACCGAAGGCAAGTTGCAGGAGCAGATGCACAACCTGGCGCGGCCATTGGCGTTTGTGGTGCTGGCAGTGATCGGTATCGTCAGTGTGTGGACGCCGCTGGCGCATCCGGAAATCGCTTCACGCTGGTTCACCCTGCCGAACCTGTTCTGGTTCCTGCCGGTGCCGATTCTGGTGCTGGTGACCATGTACGGCTTGATCCGCGCGGTGGCACGTAATGCGCACTACACGCCGTTCCTGCTGACGCTGGTGCTGATCTTCCTCGGCTACAGCGGCTTGGGCATCAGCCTGTGGCCGAACATCATTCCGCCTTCCGTGTCGATCTGGGACGCCGCTGCTCCACCGCAGAGCCAGGGCTTCATGCTGGTGGGCACGTTGTTCATCATCCCGTTTATCCTGGGCTACACCTTCTGGAGCTACTACGTGTTCCGCGGCAAGGTCACCCACGAAGACGGCTACCACTAGGAGGGTCGTTGTATGTCCGGCAAACCTTCGTTACACGAGATTGAACAGGCCGAGAAACAGCCGTTATGGCGGCGCCTGGGGTGGCTGGCGATGATCTGGACCGGCAGCGTGCTGGCCCTGTTCGTCGTGGCCAGCCTGATGCGCATGTTCATGAATGCGGCCGGCCTGACCACTCACTGATATCCCGATCCGGGCTTTGCGGCCCGGTTTTACAGCCCTCGCTACGAGGGCTTTTTTATTTGCGGGCTTTGAGAATGACGAACTTCGGCGTGGCGGCTACTTGTTCAACGCCACGGAACAAACGCGCCAATTTGCTGTGATAACCCAGGTGGCGGTTGCCGACGATATAAAGGGCACCGCCCACTACCAGGGCTTCGCGCGCCTGCTGGAACATGCGCCAGGCCAGGAAGTCGCCGACCACCTGTTGCTGGTGGAACGGCGGGTTGCACAGCACCACGTCCAGTGACTGGGCTTCCTGGCCGGCGAGGCCATCGGCGGCGCGTACGCTTACATCGCGCGTACCGAAGGCAGCCTGCCAGTTTTCGGCCGCCGACTGCACGGCCATGTAGGACTCATCCACCAGGGTGTACTGCGCGTCGGGGTTTTGCAGGGCACTGGCGATTGCCAACACGCCGTTTCCGCAGCCCAGGTCCGCCACGCGGGCGCTGCCGAGATTGTTTGGCAGGTGCGGGAGGAAGGCACGGGTGCCGATGTCCAGGCCTTCGCGGCAGAACACGTTGGCGTGGTTCAACAGCTCGATGGCCGGTGCGTCCAGGGTGTAGCGGGTAGGGTAGGGCGAGACAGCGGCCGGGCGGGCGTCCACCGTGGCGATCAGCAAACGGGCTTTTTTCAGGGCAAGGGACGCGTGCATCGGGCCGATATAGCGCTCCAGCAACTCGCCCGCCGCCCGTGGCAGGTGCTTGACCATCGCGCCGGCAATCACCTGGGCGCCTGGCGCCAGTTGCCCTTGCAGGCGGATCAACTGCTCCTCCAAAAGGGCCAGGGTCTTTGGCACGCGGATCAGCACGCGGTCGAACGGCCCGGTCGGGACCTGGCTGGCGGGGACGAATGCTACGGCATCAAAAGCTTTGCCATTGCGCACCAGGTTTTTCTCCAGACCCTGGGCTGCCAGAAACGAGTCACCGCTGGACGTCACGTGCACTCGGCCTTCGAGGCTGGCCGCCAAAGCGCCGAAGCTGTCGTTGAGCACCAGCACGCGGGTAGCAGCGCCGGGCTGCTGCTCGGCCAGATAGCTGAGCAGGTACTCATCGGCAGCATCAAAGGCCTGCAACGGGTCATTGTGTTGCTCAGGCTGGCGAATCAGGTCGAGCTGGGCGAAGGGGCTGTCAAGCAGGGGCATGGCGGGGAAGCTCTGGGTCATCGATGGGGCGGCAGCGGGCATGGGCAACCGGCGCAACCATCTGAGTGAACAACGAAGCGGCATCAATGCGCCGTATCAACACTCAGAATTGGCCGTAAATGTTACTTTTTTTTCGATGGGATTACATGCGGTGTTTCTTCAGCGGTTAAAACAACCCTGCTTTGGAAGCACACAGTACGGCGGCAATCTTGTTATTGACCCCCAGTTTTCTCAAGCAACTGCTGATATGAAAGCCCACGGTGCGCTCCGACAGGCACAGGATCGTGGCAATGTCCGAAGCCGTCTTGCCCAGGGCCGACCACCTGAGGATTTCCGTTTCTCGTGGGGTCAATTTGCAAGGCGCTGTGACGCTCGGCTTTTCGGCATAATTTTGTGCCACCGCAGCATGCATCACATGACAAAGCCAGAGCACCTGGCCGGCTTTCTCGTAAAGCTCCTGTGGGCTGACTTCGCCGTTGCTTCTGCCCAGGGTCAGCATGCTGAACACGCCCTGGAAATCGTGCACGGCTTGGGTCCATCCAAAATGCACACCAAACGATTGGGCCAACGACCAGAGGTGGGGTGCGGCGCTGAAGGTTTTTTCATCCCACACGATAGGCAGCACGCTACGTTTGCAGTGGGCGACTACCGGATCGATGTCAAAAAAATGCGCTTGTTTGTAAACGGCATTCCATTCATTGGGGTAGTTATTAAAGTGAATCGGTTTGGTTTGGGTAGCTTGTTGTTGCGAACTCATCGTAAATGAGCAGTATTCGAATCCTAGCTCATAGGTGTGATTGACGACCATCTCATAAATAGTGGTGATCTTGTTCTCACCTTCCAGTTTGGGGAGTCGTGTATTGCGCCAGTTGACCATTTGTAACTCTCCATGGGTGTTGTTGCCTGGGCACGTCCCGGATCCCAGCGAGGTACGGAAATCAGTGTAGGACAAAGCCTACACATCGTAATGTGAAAAAATTTTACTGAATGCCCGTATTTTGTTTGTTTATTACTTATACAATGAGTGGTCGTTTGTACATATAGTGCTTTATGTTCGGGTTATTCCTATAAGTTCAATGGGTTGGTGGTGATATTAAATTGGCATTTGTTTAGTTGCACTGCGACATCTAATGGCCTGTTAGAAGGGGAGAAATAGCTAAATAATTAGTTGGGACTGGATAGCTCCGATCCGAGCGCTTGCGCTGTAACAGCATAGCTGTTGCTCGCACTGGCAATGCCAGTACAAACCACTGGTGTTTCCCTGCGCGACTTTGAGAGACACTAGGGCACCTGTTCAACGGAGCCCCCCATGACGGCCAGCGCTGAGAAATTTACCCGCCAGACCCTGCTCGAAGTGCAATCGCTGACGCCCAGCCTGTTTACCCTGCGCACCAGCCGTGACTCGGGCTTTCGGTTTACCGCCGGCCAGTTTGTGCGCTTGGGCGTGACCAAGGCGGACGGCAGCACGGTGTGGCGCGCCTATTCCATTGTGTCCTCGCCATTTGATGAACACTTGGACTTCTTCTCTATCGTCGTTCCGGGGGGCGAGTTCACCAGTGAATTAAGCCGTCTGCAGGTGGGCGATACCTTGATGGTTGAGCGTCAGGCCACAGGCTATCTGACCTTGAATCGTTTTGTGGACGGGCGTGATCTGTGGCTGCTGGGCACCGGCACGGGGGTGGCACCGTTTCTGTCGATCCTGCAGGACTTCGAGGTCTGGGAAAAATTCGAGCGCATCGTACTGGTGTACAGCGCCCGAGAGGCCAAGGAGCTGGCGTATCAGTCGCTGATTAACACGCTCGGCGAGCGTGAGTACCTGGCCGAGTACGCGCATAAACTCACCTACATTCCCATCGTCACCCGTGAGCAGCACCCTGGGGCACTGAACGGGCGCATCACCACGCTGATCGAGAATGGCGAGTTGGAGCGCGCTGCTGGTGTAGAACTGACCCCGGAGCACTCCCGCGTGCTGATTTGCGGCAACCCGCAGATGGTCGATGACACGCGCCAATTGCTCAAGCAGCGCGACCTGCAACTGAGCCTGAGCCGGCGCCCAGGGCAAGTGGCGGTGGAAAATTACTGGTAATAAAAAAGGCGCCTGAAACAGGCGCCTTTTCCAGGCAAACTCGGGTTAAAGCGGTTTGTCGTTTTGTGCTTTGAGCAGATCACGGATCTCACCCAGCAGCAGCTCTTCCTTGGTCGGCGTCGGCGGCAGGCTTGGGGCCACAGCTTCTTCGCGCTTCAGGCGGTTGATGGCTTTCACGCCCATAAAGATGGCGAAGGCGACGATCACGAAGTCGATGATGCTCTGGATGAACTTGCCATAGGCCAGGACCACAGCGGGCACATCACCCTGCGCGGCCTTGAGGGTTATCGCCAGGTCAGCGAAGTCCACACCACCGATCAACAGACCAATAGGTGGCATCACCACGTCGCCTACAAACGAGGAAACGATTTTACCGAAGGCGGCGCCGATGATGATACCGACGGCCATATCGACCACATTACCTTTGACCGCGAAGGCCTTGAACTCACTGATCACGCCCATAGGTTATTCCTTGTTACAGTTGAGGAGGGTGGAGGTCAGTGTAAGTCAGTCGTAGCCCGCTTGCTCGACACAACCGTTAACACTGTCAATTTTTATCGACCCATTAAATCGCAAATAGTTTGCAAAGTGCCACCAATCGCGCGCGAAATACGCGCTACTTCAGGGGCTTGCCACACTTTTTTCTTAATCAGCCCGGTGGTGTTTTTCTATTTATCTTCTGACTCGCAGGTCACTAGCCTCTGGCAAGCACAACTGAATGTGCACTAAAAAAGCCAGAGGAAACCCCGATGAACACGTCAATGAGCCGCAGGCCTGTTTCCGCGCGATATGCGCTGGGATTGGTCACTGCCAGTCTGCTGTCCCTTTCCGTACAAGCCGCCAACCTGACCCGCGATAACGGCGCCGCCGTGGGGGACAATCAGAATTCACAAACCGCCGGGGCCAATGGCCCGGTGCTGCTGCAAGACGTGCAGCTCATTCAAAAACTGCAGCGCTTTGACCGTGAACGCATCCCGGAGCGCGTGGTTCACGCCCGTGGCACCGGCGCTCATGGCACCTTTACCGTCACCGATAACCTCAGCGACCTGACCAAAGCCAAAGTCTTCGCAGCCGGTGAAGCCACCCCTGTATTCGTGCGTTTCTCTGCCGTGGTGCACGGCAACCATTCCCCGGAAACCCTGCGTGACCCACGCGGTTTCGCCACCAAGTTCTACACCAGCGAAGGTAACTGGGACCTGGTGGGCAATAACTTCCCGACGTTCTTTATCCGCGACGCCATCAAGTTTCCGGACATGGTCCATGCGTTCAAACCTGACCCGCGTACTAACCTTGACGACGACTCGCGTCGTTTTGACTTCTTCTCCCATGTTCCAGAGTCCACCCGCACGCTCACCGAGTTGTATTCCGACTCCGGCACGCCAGCCAGTTATCGCGAAATGGACGGTAACGGCGTACATGCCTACAAGTTGATCAACGCCAAGGGCGAAGTGCATTACGTCAAGTTCCACTGGAAGAGCCTGCAGGGCATCAAGAACCTTGACCCCAAGCAAGTTACCGACGTGCAGGGGCGTGACTACAGTCATATGACTAACGACTTGGTCACTCACATCAACAAGGGCGATTTCCCCAAGTGGGACCTTTACGTGCAAGTGCTGAAACCTGAGGATTTGGCCAAGTTTGATTTCGACCCGCTGGACGCCACCAAGATCTGGCCGAATGTACCGGAACGCAAAGTCGGGCAAATGGTGCTGAACCGCAACCCAGCCAACGTCTTCCAGGAAACCGAGCAAGTGGCCATGGCCCCGGCCAACCTGGTGCCGGGCATCGAGCCGTCGGAAGACCGCCTGCTGCAAGGCCGGGTGTTCTCCTACGCCGACACGCAGATGTACCGCCTGGGGCCGAACGCCCTGCAACTGCCAATCAACGCACCGCGTGTCACCGTCAACAACGGTAACCAGGATGGCGCAATGAACGCCGGCAAGACCACCACGGGCGTGAACTACCAGCCAAGCCGCCTGCTGCCACGAGAAGAACCGCAAGCCGCGCGTTACAGCCAGTCGGCGCTGTCGGGCAGCACCCAGCAGGCGAAGATCCAGCGCGAGCAGAACTTCAAGCAGGCCGGTGACTTGTACCGCTCCTATAGCCAGAAAGAGCGTCAGGACTTGATCGAAAACTTCGGCGGCTCCCTGGCCACCACCGATGACGAGAGCAAGCACATCATCCTGTCGTTCCTCTATAAGGCTGACCCTGAGTACGGCACTGGCGTGACCAGGGTTGCCAAAGGCGACCTGGCGCGCGTCAAGGCGCTGGCAGAAAAACTGACTGACTGACGTTGGTTACGGTCGGCGCCCGCTGATGGGCGTCGACCCCAAGCTGGAGAAAACCCATGCGAATTTCTATCGGTTTACTGATGGCCATGCTGGCCTTTGTCGCCCATGCCGAGTCACCCGACCCGGTCGCGCTCAAGGCTCAGTTGCAGGACTACTATTTCGATGCTGCCCGTCGTGGTGATATCGAGATGCTCAACACGTTCATAGAGTCCGGCTACAGCCTCAACACCCAGGACGACAAGGGTTACACCGCGCTGATCCTTGCCGCCTACCACGGCCAGGCTCCATTCGTGGAACGCCTGCTCAACGCCGGCGCCGACGCCTGTGTGCAGGACAAGCGCGGTAACACCGCATTAATGGGTGCGATCTTCAAAGGCGAGCTGAAAATCGCCCAGCGACTGCTCGCCACCGACTGCAACCCCGACCAGCGCAACGGCGCCGGGCAGACCGCCGCCATGTACGCCGGGCTGTTCAAGCGTGTTGAGTTACTGGATGAGTTAAAGGCCAAAGGCGCCGACCTTAACGCCGAAGACCCGATCGGCAACAGCGCTTCACGTTTGGCCAGTGGTGAAATCCGGACCCCGGCGCCGCGCTGAGCTATCATCGCGGTTTTTCGGTTGGAGGTTCTCAAATGGCAAAGGCCAAGCGCATGTACGGCTGCACCGAGTGCGGCGCGACCTTTCCCAAGTGGGCCGGCCAGTGCACCGAGTGCGGTGCATGGAACACCCTGACGGAAACCATGATCGAAAGCGGCGGCGCCGCAGCCCCCACCGGCCGTGCCGGCTGGACCGGGCAACAGGCGCAGATCAAGACGTTGGCTGAAGTCAGCGTCGAGGAAATCCCACGTTTCTCCACGGCGTCCGGCGAGCTGGACCGCGTGCTCGGCGGCGGGCTGGTGGACGGTTCGGTGGTGCTGATCGGCGGCGACCCCGGCATCGGCAAATCGACCATCCTGCTGCAAACCCTGTGCAGCATTGCCAGCCGCATGCCGGCGCTGTACGTCACGGGTGAGGAGTCCCAGCAGCAAGTGGCCATGCGCGCCCGTCGCCTGGGCTTGCCCCAGGATCAACTGCGGGTCATGACCGAAACCTGCATCGAAAGCATCATCGCCACGGCCCGTATCGAAAAACCCAAGGTCATGGTGATCGACTCGATCCAGACGATTTTCACCGAGCAGCTGCAATCGGCACCCGGCGGCGTGTCCCAGGTGCGCGAAAGTGCGGCGCTGCTGGTGCGGTATGCCAAGCAGAGCGGTACGGCGATTTTTCTGGTGGGCCACGTGACCAAAGAGGGCGCCTTGGCCGGGCCGCGAGTGCTTGAGCATATGGTCGACACCGTGCTGTATTTCGAAGGCGAATCCGATGGCCGCCTGCGTTTGCTGCGGGCGGTGAAGAACCGTTTCGGCGCGGTCAACGAATTGGGCGTGTTCGCCATGACTGACCGAGGCTTGAAAGAAGTCTCCAACCCCTCGGCAATTTTTCTTACCCGTGCCCAGGAAGAAGTGCCTGGCAGTGTGGTGATGGCGACGTGGGAAGGTACCCGGCCAATGTTGGTGGAAGTGCAGGCGCTGGTGGATGACAGCCACTTGGCCAACCCGCGCCGGGTCACCCTCGGCCTGGATCAGAACCGCCTGGCGATGTTGCTCGCTGTGCTGCACCGTCACGGCGGTATTCCCACCCATGACCAGGACGTATTCCTCAACGTGGTCGGCGGGGTCAAGGTGCTGGAAACCGCCTCCGACCTGGCGTTGATGGCGGCGGTGATGTCGAGCCTGCGCAATCGCCCGCTGCCCCATGACTTGCTGGTATTCGGCGAAGTCGGCCTGTCGGGCGAGGTACGCCCGGTGCCGAGTGGCCAGGAGCGCCTGAAAGAAGCGGCCAAGCACGGTTTCAAACGCGCGATCGTGCCCAAGGGCAATGCGCCGAAGGAAATGCCGGCAGGGTTGAAGGTCATTGGCGTCACGCGCCTTGAACAGGCGCTGGATGCCTTGTTCGAGTAATCAGTACCACTGCAAAACCAATGTGGGAGCTGGCTTGCCTGCGATGCAGGCACCGCGGTCTTTCAGGAAGACCGAGGTGAATCTATCGCAGGCAAGCCAGCTCCCACATTTCGTCAGTGTTGGCTGTTAGATTTCCAGCAGCGCCGCTAACTCACGGTGCAGCTCTTCCTCATCCCCGAGGTTCAGCTCAATCAACCGCCGCAAATGGCTGATCGACTCCAGGTCTATGTGCTCACACACAAACCCCAACTGCCCATGATCATCGTGGGCCAGCCTTACCTGCATCTTTATATGCGCTTGCGGATCCAGACGGATATCCACATCAAACGGCTGTGCGCGATTGCCCTGCCAATCATCAGGGCGCAGCACCAACAAACCTTTGAGCGACAAATCCACCAATCGCACCGGCCAATTCCAGCGGTCTTGCGCAATGGTCGTTCGGGCATCAAAGGCAATACGCCGAAAACGGCGCCGATCTGACGGTTGCTCGCTCATGGTCAAACCCTCTGGAGATAAGGGGATTGTAGCCCTGCGCCATCATCGGGCCTTTATTTCTGCTTTTTTTACGGTTGCAAGGCTCTAGACCAACGTAGGGGGGTGGCCTTTAAGGCCAACAGCGCTAAACTCGGGCTGGCTGTCTTTCTGTCCACCCTGGCTGGAATATAAAAATGAAAAATAATAATAGCCTGCTACGCCACCTACCCTGGCTGGTGCTGGCAATCGTAGGAGCGTGCGCCCTGGGCGTAGTGGCCTTGCGCCGCGGCGAGGCGATCAACGCCTTGTGGATTGTGGTTGCTGCTGTCGCCATCTACCTGGTTGCGTACCGTTACTACAGTCTGTTCATCGCTAACAATGTGATGCAGCTCGATCCACGGCGGGCCACCCCCGCAGTGCTCAACAATGACGGCCTGGACTATGTGCCGACCAACAAACACATCCTCTTTGGGCACCACTTTGCGGCGATTGCCGGCGCAGGTCCGCTGGTCGGCCCAGTATTGGCGGCGCAAATGGGCTACCTGCCCGGCACGCTTTGGCTGATTGCCGGTGTGGTGCTGGCCGGTGCGGTGCAGGACTTCATGGTGCTGTTCCTGTCCACTCGTCGCAACGGCCGTTCCCTGGGGGACATGGTTCGCGAAGAGATGGGCCGCATTCCGGGGACCATCGCGTTGTTCGGCTGCTTCCTGATCATGATCATCATCCTCGCGGTGCTGGCGCTGATCGTGGTCAAGGCCCTGGCCGAGAGCCCGTGGGGCATCTTCACGGTGATGGCGACCATCCCGATCGCGATGTTCATGGGCGTGTACATGCGCTACATCCGTCCGGGCCGCATTGGCGAAATTTCGGTCATCGGCGTGCTGTTGCTGCTGGGTTCGATCTGGCTGGGCGGGCAGATTGCCGCTGACCCGGTGTGGGCCAAGGCTTTCTCGTTCACCGGTATCCAGATCACCTGGATGCTGATCGGCTACGGTTTCGTGGCGGCGGTATTGCCGGTGTGGCTGATTTTGGCACCGCGTGACTACCTCTCCACCTTCCTCAAAATCGGCACCATCATCGCCCTGGCGATCGGCATTCTGGTCACCATGCCAGAGCTGAAAATGCCGGCCCTCACCCAATTCATCGATGGCACCGGTCCGGTTTGGAAGGGCGGCCTGTTCCCGTTCCTGTTTATTACCATTGCCTGTGGCGCGGTCTCGGGTTTCCACGCACTGATTTCCTCGGGCACCACGCCCAAGCTGCTGGATAACGAAGTCAACTCGCGCTACATCGGTTACGGCGCGATGCTGATGGAGTCGTTCGTGGCCATCATGGCCATGGTTGCCGCCTCGGTGATCGAGCCCGGCGTGTATTTCGCCATGAACAGCCCGGCCGCCGTGGTCGGTGGTGATGTGGTGACTGTGGCGCAAACCGTCAGCAGCTGGGGCTTTGCAATTACCCCGGAAGCCTTGACGGCCGTGGCCCATGACATCGGCGAAACCACCATCCTGGCGCGTGCCGGCGGTGCGCCGACCCTGGCGGTCGGTATCGCGCAGATCCTGCACAGTGTGCTGCCGGGTGAAAACACCATGGCGTTCTGGTACCACTTTGCGATCCTGTTCGAAGCATTGTTCATCCTGACCGCAGTCGACGCCGGCACCCGTGCGGGGCGCTTCATGCTCCAGGATTTGCTCGGCTCCTTCGTACCGTCGCTCAAGCGTACCGAGTCCTGGACCGCTAACTTGATTGCTACGGCAGGTTGCGTGGCGATGTGGGGTTACCTGCTGTACCAAGGCGTGATCGACCCGCTGGGCGGCATCAATACCTTGTGGCCGCTGTTCGGTATCTCCAACCAGATGCTCGCCGGTATCGCGCTGATGCTCGCCACCGTTGTGCTGATCAAAATGAAGCGCCAGCGCTACATTTGGGTGACCATGCTGCCGGCAGTCTGGCTGCTGATCTGCACCACCACCGCAGGCTTCATCAAGCTGTTCGACGCTAACCCGGCGATTGGCTTCCTGTCGCTGGCCAAGAAGTACAGCGATGCCCTGGCCAACGGCCAGATCCTCGCACCGGCCAAGAACATCGACCAGATGCAGCACGTGATCTGGAACGCTTACACCAACGCAACGCTGACGGCGCTGTTCCTGTTCGTGGTCTTCAGCATCCTGTTCTATGCGCTCAAGGTCGGCGTCGCCGCCTGGGGCAACAAAGAGCGCACGGATAAAGAAGCCCCGTTCCAGGCTGTACCGGACGCGTAAACGAGGATTGCAACCATGTTCAATGACATCAGTCGCCTCGGTAAATACCTCGGTCAGGCCGCGCGCCTGATGGTCGGCATGCCGGACTACGACACCTACGTCGAGCATATGCAAACCAAGCACCCGGACAAACCGGTGATGGACTACAAGGCGTTCTTCCGCGAACGCCAGGAAGCCCGTTACGGTGGCAAGGGTGGGCCTAAGTGCTGCTGACCCGGTATTCGGGTTAGCGCTTCTCCCTGTGGGAGCAAGGCTTTATGTGGGAGCTGGCTTGCCTGCGATAGCATCACCTCGGTCTGCCTGATAGACCGAGTTGCTTGCATCGCAGGCAAGCCAGCTCCCACATGGGTCTGCTCCCACATTTGTTTCTGTGTTCCTTCAAGGAGAATTTTTTGTCCTCTCCCATCCCCGTCACCATCCTCAGCGGCTTCCTCGGCGCCGGCAAAACCACCTTGCTGCGCCACCTGCTCAAGGCTGAGCACGGCCTCAAAATCGCCGTGATCGAAAACGAATTCAGTGATGCCGGTATCGACACCCAACTGTTGGGCGCCGAACCGGTGCAAGTCATGACCCTGTCCAACGGTTGCGTGTGCTGCACTATCCACACCGACCTGACCAAAGCCCTGTACCTGCTGCTCGAGCGCCTGGACAGCGGCGAGATCGCCTTCGACCGCCTGGTGATCGAGTGCACCGGCCTGGCCGACCCTGCGCCTGTGGCCCAGACCTTTTTCATCGACGAGGAGCTGCGCGAGCGCTACATCCTCGACGGCATCATCACCTTGGTGGACGCGGCCCATGCTGAGCACCACCTGACCCAGACCATCGCCCAGGCTCAGATCGGTTTTGCCGACCGCCTGCTGGTGAGCAAGCGCGACCTGGTGGATGAGGCATCCTTCGACGCCCTCAGCCAGCGCTTGACCCGCATCAACCGCCGTGCGCCGATTCGGGTGGTCGACCACGGCAAAATCGACCTGGCCGAACTGCTCGACGTGCGCGGCTTTAATCTCAACGCGGGCATGACCCTGCGCCCGGTCAGTGCCGCGCCGTCCATCGACCGTATTTCCAGCCTGGTGCTGCGCACCGACCAGCCGCTGGATATCGACCGGCTCAGCGAGTTTATGAACGAACTGCTGGAGGACCATGGCAAACAACTGCTGCGCTACAAAGGCGTACTGAATATTGCCGGGGAAGACCGGCGCATGGTGTTCCAGGGCGTGCTCAAGCTTTACGGTTTCGATTGGGACACCGAATGGGCCGAGGGTGAGGCGCGCGAAAGTGTGATTGTGTTTATTGCTGATGAGTTGCCGGAAGCCAAGATTCGCGAGGGCTTTGCCCGGGTCTACCAACCCTGACTCGAAATGCATTCAAAATGTGGGAGCTGGCTTGCCTGCGATGGCGGTGGGTCAGCTAATGATGTGCCAACTGACAGGCCGCTATCGCAGGCAAGCCAGCTCCCACATTGAACCGTATTTCAATTTGAGAACGGCCATAAAAAAGCCCGGCTCAAGAGCCGGGCTTTTTATTCAAGCAACTGCAATCAAGCGCCGTACACCGGCAGTTTTTTGCAGATGGCCTTGACCTTCTCACGGACCGCGTCAATCACGGCTTCGTTGTTCAGGTCAGCCAGGATGTCGCAGATCCAGCCGGCCAGTTCCTTGCACTCTGCTTCTTTAAAGCCACGAGTGGTCACAGCCGGGGTGCCGAAGCGCAGGCCGGAGGTGACGAATGGCGAACGTGGGTCGTTCGGCACGGAGTTTTTGTTCACGGTGATGAAGGCTTTGCCCAGTGCGGCGTCAGCATCTTTACCGGAGATGTCCTGCTTGATCAGCGACAGCAGGAACAGGTGGTTTTCAGTACCGCCGGACACCACGTCAAAGCCGCGCTCGATAAACACGCTGGCCATGGTCTGGGCGTTCTTCACCACTTGCTGCTGGTAAGTCTTGAACTCAGGCTGCAGGGCTTCTTTGAAGCAGATCGCTTTAGCGGCGATCACGTGCTCCAGCGGGCCACCTTGGGCGCCTGGGAATACGGCAGAGTTCAGCTTCTTCTCGATCTCGGCGTTGGCGCGAGCCAGGATCAGGCCGCCACGTGGACCGCGCAGGGTCTTGTGCGTGGTGGTGGTCACGACGTCAGCGAAAGGCACCGGGTTCGGGTAGACGCCAGCGGCGACCAGACCGGCTACGTGAGCCATATCAACGAAGAGATATGCGCCGACTTTGTCAGCGATAGCGCGGAAACGTGGGAAATCCAGGATCTGCGAGTAGGCAGAGAAACCGGCCACGATCATTTTTGGCTTGTGCTCAACGGCCAGGCGCTCGACTTCGTCGTAGTCGATCAGGCCGTTGGCATCGATACCGTATTGAACGGCGTTGTACAGCTTGCCGGAGGAGGAAACGCTGGCGCCGTGGGTCAGGTGACCGCCGTGGGCCAGGCTCATGCCCAGGATGGTGTCGCCGCCTTGCAGCAGGGCCAGGTACACGGCGCTGTTGGCTTGGGAACCGGCGTGTGGCTGAACGTTGGCGTAATCGGCGCCGAACAGTTCCTTGGCACGGTCGATTGCCAGTTGCTCAACCACGTCGACGTACTCGCAACCACCGTAGTAGCGCTTGCCTGGGTAGCCTTCGGCGTATTTGTTGGTCAGAACCGAACCTTGAGCCTCCATCACCGCAGGGCTGGTGTAGTTTTCCGAAGCGATCAGCTCAATGTGCTCTTCCTGGCGCACGGCTTCTTGCTCCATGGCGGCGAAGAGATCGGCGTCGTACTTGGCAATAGTCAAATCACGGCTGAACATGGCGGTCCTCAAGGATCGGGGGCAGAAAAGGAAGGCATTCTAACCCAATGGGTTTTAGATGGCATATGAAAGGACATCATGTCGCGGACAAGTGGGGCTCATCCAGGGATGGGCGGTGCCTGTACTGGCCCTATCGCAGGCAAGCCAGCTCCCACACCTGAAGGTATTCACAATTCAAAATGTGGGAGCTGGCTTGCCTGCGATAGGGCCATCAGCCCCACCACAAGGCTTCAGTCGAACATGAACAGCGCATCATTGCTGAACTGCGCCTCAAACCGATTTGCCGGCATTGGCCGCCCAAACAGATAACCCTGCACCTCATCACAGCCATGTTCACGCAGGAAATCCAGCTGCTCATGGGTTTCCACGCCCTCGGCGATCACCGCCAGGTTGAGGCTGTGGGCCATGGCGATAATCGCGCGGGCAATTTGCGCGTCCTGCTCGCCGGACGGCAGGCCGTCGACGAAAGTTCGGTCGATCTTCAACACATCGATGGGGAATTGCTTGAGGTAGTTGAGCGACGAATAACCGGTGCCGAAGTCGTCCACCGCAATGCTCAGGCCCAGGTTTTTCAGGCTGGCGAGGATCTGCATGGCCTCGTTGACTTCGCGCATCAGGATACTTTCGGTCAGCTCCAGCTCCAGGCACGCCGGCGGCAGGCCGGTGTCCTTGAGAATAGTGGCGATGCGTTCGCCCAACTGCCCATCGGAGAATTGACGCGCCGAGATGTTCACCGAGACTTTCGGCACGCGCACCTTGTTCTGGTGCCAGGTCTTGAGCTGGCGGCAGGCTTCCGCGATCACCCAGTCGCCCACGTCTACCACCAGCCCCAATTCCTCCAGTACCGGGATGAAATCCCCCGGCGGCACCAGCCCTCGGCGTGGGTGACGCCAGCGCAGCAGGGCTTCGGCGCCGGTCAGGCGCTTGCCGTCGCCGCTGAACTGCGGTTGGTAATACAGCACGAATTCGTTCTGGTCCAAGGCGTGGCGCAGGTCGCTCTCCAGCTCCAGGCGCTCCAGGGCGCTGGCATTCATGTCCGCCTGGTAGAACTGGAAGTTGTTCTTGCCGCGCTCTTTGGCGTGGTACATCGCCGTGTCGGCGTTTTTCATCAGTTGGCTCAGTTCGTTGCCGTCCTGCGGGCTTAAGGCGATGCCGATACTGGCGGTCACAAAGAACTCGCGGCCCTCCAGTACAAATGGCTTCACCAGGCTCGCCAGGATCTGCTCGGCCACGGTAATTGCGCGGTTCAGCGCCATCTCGCGGCTGACCCGCGGTTGCAGCAGCAAGGTGAACTCGTCGCCGCCCATACGTGCCACGGTGTCGTCTTCGGCCACGCAGCCCAGCAGGCGGGTGGCCATTTCCTTGAGCATGCGGTCGCCGGCGGCGTGGCCCAGGGAGTCGTTGATCGGTTTGAAACGGTCGAGGTCGAGGAACATCAGTACCACCCACGACTTTTGCCGTTCGGCCGACTGCAACGCGGTGTGCAGGCGGTCCTGGAACAGCGTGCGGTTGGGCAGGTGAGTCAAGGCGTCGTAATACGCCAGGCGGTGGATGCGCTGTTCGCTGGCCTTGCGCTCGCTGATATCACTGAAGAAACACACGTAGCTGGCCAGGTCGCCTTCATCGTCGAACACGGCAGTAATGCCGACCCAGGCCGGGTAATGCTCGCCATTGCGCCGCTTGAGCCACACTTCACCTTCCCAGGTGCTGTGCTGATGCAGCTGCTTGAGCACGTAACGCAGGTGCGCCTCCTGCTGTTCATCCACCGTGAGCATGTTCGGCAATTGATCCAGCACATCTGCTACTGCATAGCCGCTGACCCGGCTGAACGCCTCGTTGGCCTGCACGATATAACCGGCCGGGTCGGTGATCAGGATCGCCGAGGTTGAGTGCTCGAATACCGTGGCCGCCATGCGCAGGTCTTTTTCGGCGCGGCGTTGCTGGCTGATATCGCGGCCCACACCCAGGATGCCTTCAAACGCGCCGTGTTCGTCCCAAACCAGCACCAGGCGCAACTCGATCGGCACCTTGCGGCCGTCGGCGCGCAGGCAGTCGAACAGGAACAGTTGGGTGTGGATATCATCACGCAGTCTGTTCAGCGCCTCGGGGTCGCCGAGCGCACGGCTGACCTGTTCCACCAAACTGTAGATGCCGGTCAGTTGCTGCGGGTTGGCGATGATCGACTGCCAGCCGTTCTTGAACACCCAGTCCACGTCATAACCCAGCACGGCGTTGACTGATGGGCTGATGTAATTGAGGGCAAGCTGGCTGTCGGTGGAGCAGATCACGTCGCTGATGCTTTCGGCCAGCATGCGGTAGCGCTGCTCGCTGTCACGCAGGGATTCACTGGCTTCGATCTGGTCGGTGATGTCCTTGGCCACGCCGATGATCCGCGTGACCACCGCGGTTTTATCCCGCGCCAGCGCTTGCTCACGGATATCAAAGCGCCGCCACTGGTTATTGCGATGGCGAAAGCGCAGTTGGCATTGCAGTTGGGTGGTGTAGCCGACCTCGCGCTGTTGCAGGCGCAAGTCGTGGTAATACTCGGCATCCTCGGGGTGCAGCAGGATTTCCCAGAAGTACTCGCCCATTTGCTGCAGTTCGGCCTTGTTGTAGCCGAGGGTATGGCCCAAATGGTGGTTGCTGAAAATCATGCGCTGGCTGATCACGTCCTGCACATACAGGTGATCAGGCACGGTGCGCACCACGTCCGACCAGAAACTCTCACGCTCCACCAGCGACAGTTCGATCAGCTTGCGGCTGGTGATATCGCTGATGCTGAGAATCACGGCCTTGAAGTCGTCCTGCTGCTCCGGCAGGCGCATCACCAGCCACAGATATTGGTCATTGCCGGCCTCGTCATTGAGCTGGATTTCCAGCTCCAGCTGTTTTTGCTGGGTCAGAACGGCTTCGAGCACTTGATAGCCGATGGCGGTGGCATTGCTTGGGCAATCATCGATCAGGCGTTCCCAGGCTTGCTCGCATGAGCCGACATTCAGCAGGCGCACGGCCACCTGGTTGACCTCGGTAATGCGCAGTTCCTTGAGCAGTTGCTGGCGCCCGGCGGTGTTGTTGAGCAACCAGACCTGCAATTGCTCACGGGTCTGCACGTGGGTCTTGTCAAAAAACGCCTTGAGCCCCGACAGATCCAACACGCACAGGGCCACGCCGGTGCCTTCGAAAATATCCTGATAACGCCGGCGGCCTTCATGCACCTGGCGCTGGCGGCGGCGCATGTTCAGCAGCACGATCAGCGGGATCAGCGAGAACGCCAGGCCCAGCAGGCATTTGCCGATAAACGCCGGCAGCAGTTGCTCCAGCACCGCGCTGCGGTCAAACAGGCCGCGCAATTGCCAATCGCTTTTACTCAGGGGCGTAACCAGCACGCTTTTGTTCAATTCATCCGGCGTCAGCGCCGCGGCCCATTGCGCAGGCATGCCACTGTCGCGGCTGACCACGCGGTGGTTCAGGCGGTTCTCGATGGCCCACATCGGGCGCTGGCCCTGGCCGTCCTGGCGGGTGAGGTTGCTCAGGTAGCTGGGCGCCAGGCGCAAGGCCCAGTACATTTTCGAGCCGCCGCTGGGCTGCTGAAGCAACAGATAGATCAGGGTGCCGTCGGGGCTGTTGCTCAAGTAATAAGGTTGTGAGTGGCTGCGCTGCACCAGCTCTTCAAGCCAGGCGCGGTCCTGGCTGCCTTTGGCGCTGTCGCTGATCAGCGCGCCGCTGGGGGCGAGCAGGGCGAAACTGCGCAGCTCCGGCAACGAGCGTTGCAAGGTGCGCATCAGCGCCTGTTGTTGCTCGTCGTTGCGCGGCGGCTCGACCATCGGCAGCAGGTTCAAGGCGATTTTCGCGCTCAGGGCCATGTTCAGGCTGATCTGTTCAGCCAGGTCGGCGCTGTAATCGATGGTGTATTGCTGTTGGTTTTTCTGGTTTTGCTGCAGTTGGTCCAACAGCTGCCAGAACAATAACGCCAGCAGCACCAGCACCAGCATCGCCAGTGCGCCTTTTAAAGTGCCGTGCAGGGGCGCGCCCGGCGCTATATGAGCGGCGCGCAAGGGCGTGGGCGGCGTGACTTTGGACAAGCTGTGATCCTGCGGTTTGGCTGGACTGGCGCGCGACGTGCACTATAAGCCGGACGCCCGGAGGGCGGCTAGCATGCCTTGCCTTGTGGCAAAGTGCCAGCCCCGCTTGGCTGGACTGCCCAAGCGCATTCAGGTAGCTTTGCCGGTTACGCGGGGGCGTTCCAGCCCCAGACATTCAGGCTTTTTCCGCTCGCAGGCATTGATGATAGTCAACGGCCCGCGCGGCGCATGGCCTGCACGGGCTTCGCCCGCTTAATTCATCAGTCACTGACGCTAGGTTCACCATGGCTCAATACGTCTTCACCATGCATCGGCTGGGAAAAGTTGTTCCGCCGAAGCGGGAAATCCTGAAAAACATTTCGCTGTCCTTCTTCCCCGGCGCCAAGATCGGCGTGCTCGGCCTCAACGGTTCGGGTAAGTCCACGCTGCTGAAAATCATGGCCGGCGTCGACACCGAGTTCGAAGGCGAAGCGCGCCCGATGCCCGAACTGAACATCGGCTACCTGCCGCAAGAGCCGATCCTGGACCCGACCAAGACCGTGCGTGAAGTGGTCGAGGAAGCGGTTGCCGTGATCAAGAACGCCCAGGCCCGCCTGGACGAGGTCTACGCCGCCTACGCCGAAGAAGATGCCGACTTCGACAAGCTGGCCGCTGAACAGGCCAAGCTCGAAGCCATCCTGCAGGCTGGCGACGGCCACAACCTGGAGCGCCAGCTGGAAGTCGCCGCCGACGCGCTGCGTTTGCCAGCGTGGGATGCCAAGGTCGAATTCCTCTCCGGCGGTGAAAAACGCCGTGTGGCCCTGTGCCGCCTGCTGCTGTCGGCTCCCGACATGCTGCTGCTCGACGAACCGACCAACCACTTGGACGCCGATTCCGTCGCCTGGCTGGAGCACTTCCTGCACGACTTCCCGGGCACCGTGGTAGCGATCACGCACGACCGCTACTTCCTGGACAACGTCGCCGGCTGGATCCTCGAGCTCGACCGTGGCGCCGGTATCCCTTACGAGGGCAACTACTCCGGTTGGCTGGAAGCCAAGTCCGACCGTCTGGCCGCCGAATCCAAGCAGCAATCGGCCCACGAAAAAGCCATGAAGGAAGAACTGGAGTGGGTGCGCAAAGGCGCCAAGGCCCGCCAGTCCAAATCCAAGGCACGTCTGCAACGCTTTGAAGAAATGCAGTCGCAGGAATTCCAGAAACGCAGCGAAACCAACGAGATCTACATCCCGGCCGGCCCGCGCCTGGGTGACAAGGTCATCGAATTCAAGAACGTCTGCAAAGGCTATGGCGACCGCGTGTTGATCGACAACCTGTCGTTCTCCATGCCAAAAGGCGCGATCGTCGGCGTTATCGGTGGTAACGGTGCGGGTAAATCCACACTGTTCCGCATGCTGATGGGCAAGGAAACCCCGGATTCGGGCAGCATCGAAATCGGTGAAACCGTGCAACTGGCCTGCGTGGATCAAAGCCGCGAAGACCTGGACGGCAGCAAAACGGTATTCCAGCAAGTCTCCGAAGGTTCCGACCAGATCCGCATCGGCAACTATGAGATTCCGTCGCGCACTTACGTCGGCCGTTTCAACTTCAAGGGCGGCGATCAACAGAAGTTCGTCAAGGACCTGTCCGGTGGTGAGCGCGGTCGCTTGCACCTGGCACTGACCCTGAAAGAAGGCGGCAATGTGTTGCTGCTCGACGAACCGTCCAACGACCTCGACGTTGAAACCCTGCGTTCCCTGGAAGAGGCCCTGCTGGACTTCCCGGGCGCCGCCATTGTGATCTCTCACGATCGGTGGTTCCTGGACCGCGTCGCGACGCACATCCTGGCGTACGAAGATGACTCCCAAGCGGTGTTCTTCGAAGGTAACTACACCGAGTACGAAGCGGACCGTAAGAAGCGTTTGGGCGATGCAGCTGCCCAGCCGCACCGTGTACGGCACAAAAAACTGGCCTGAGTTGGGTTGGTTTGAAAAAGCGGAGCCTTCGGGCTCCGCTTTTTTTTGCGTGTGATTCAGGAGGACCGCGGTGGATTTATCGCAGGCAAGCCAGCTCCCACCTTCGGCCGCATTTCACATTGGCAACCCGATCAAATGTGGGAGCTGGCTTGCCTGCGATAGCGGTTTACCTGTTGGTGCATTTGCTGATTTTAAATCCCCGTAATGGTGCAAAAAATCACAGTAATTTATATATAAAGCACCATTTAAATTCACAAAGGCGACATTTTGCGCTTTTCAGGTGCAACATGAATTGCTAAGGTCCGGCTCAATCTCATTTAAAAACAATCAATTTGCCGAGACTTCTCCATGATCGAATCTGTCGAATCCTTCCTTTCCCGCCTCAAGAAACGCGACCCCGACCAGCCGGAATTTCACCAGGCCGTAGAAGAAGTCCTGCGCAGCCTGTGGCCGTTTCTTGAAGCCAACCCCCACTACCTGACCTCGGGCATTCTGGAGCGCATCTGCGAGCCGGAACGCGCGATTACCTTCCGGGTATCGTGGGTGGATGATCACGGCAAGGTGCAGGTCAATCGCGGGTTTCGCATCCAGATGAACAGCGCCATCGGCCCCTACAAAGGCGGCCTGCGCTTTCACCCGTCGGTGAACCTGGGCGTGCTGAAATTCCTCGCCTTCGAACAGACCTTCAAAAACTCCCTGACCTCGCTGCCCATGGGCGGCGGCAAAGGCGGCTCGGACTTCGATCCCAAGGGCAAGAGCGACGCCGAAGTGATGCGCTTCTGCCAGGCATTCATGAGTGAACTGTACCGCCACATCGGCGCCGACGTGGACGTGCCGGCCGGCGATATTGGCGTGGGCGCGCGTGAAATCGGCTTCCTGTTTGGCCAGTACAAACGCCTGAGCAACCAGTTCACCTCAGTGCTGACCGGCAAAGGCATGGCCTACGGTGGCAGCCTGATCCGCCCTGAAGCCACCGGCTTTGGTTGCGTGTACTTCGCTGAAGAAATGCTCAAGCGCAACGGCCTGCGGGTTGAGGGCAAGCGCGTGGCCGTCTCCGGTTCCGGCAACGTCGCGCAATACGCAGCGCGCAAAGTCATGGACCTGGGCGGCAAGGTGGTTTCCCTGTCTGATTCCGAAGGCACCTTGTACGCCGAAAGCGGTTTGACCGAGGAGCAATGGTCGGCGCTGCTGGAGCTGAAAAACGTGCAGCGCGGCCGCATCAGCGAACTGGCCGGGCGTTTCGGCCTGGAGTTCCGCCAAGGCAAAACGCCTTGGGAGTTGGCCTGCGACATCGCGCTGCCCTGCGCGACCCAGAACGAACTCGACGCCGACGCCGCCCGCACGCTGCTGCGCAACGGCTGTCTCTGCGTGGCCGAAGGCGCCAACATGCCGACCACCTTGGAGGCTGTGGATATCTTTATCGAGGCGGGCATTCTGTTCGCACCGGGCAAAGCCTCCAACGCTGGTGGCGTGGCCGTGAGTGGCCTGGAAATGTCGCAGAACGCCATGCGCCTGCTGTGGACCGCGGGCGAAGTCGACAGCAAATTGCACAACATCATGCAGTCGATCCACCATGCCTGCGTGCATTACGGCGAAGAAAACGGCCGGGTCAATTACGTGAAGGGCGCGAACATCGCGGGCTTTGTGAAAGTCGCTGATGCGATGCTGGCCCAAGGCATCGTCTAGGCCTCGGGTTCGACCCGCAGCACTTCGATCAACTGATCGCCGACGGGGCGCTTCCACAGTACTTCGTCGCCGACCTGGGCGCCCAGCAATGCGCGGCCCAGCGGTGAGCCCCAGTTGATCAGATGGGCGTGGGCGTCGGCCTGGTCTTCGCCGACCAGTTGAATGCGCTGCTGCTCGTCCTGCTCGTTGGCGAAGGTGACCCAGCTGCCGATTTGCACCTTGTCGGTAGACGTCGCTGGTGGCATCACCTGGGCGCTTTGCACACGCTGGTTGAAGTAGCGCAAATCGCGCTCAAGGTCCGCCAGCCGCTGCTTATTGTCCCGGGCGGATTCGAGGCTGTATTCCTGCTGCAACTGCGCAACCTTGGCCTGCAACTGCGCTAACCCTTGCGCGGTGAGACGATTGGGCTGTTCACTCACCAGGCGCTCCACCGGCTGGTCGGCCTGGGCAGCGGCGTTGTCCTCATTTACAAAAGCTCGGCTCATGACGTTCTCCTTCTATGAAGGTTGGGCCATGGTCGCCGCGTGATCGTTCCCACGCTCTGCGTGGGCATGCAGCCCTGGACGCTCTGCGTCCGCTTTTCAGAAAAACCACCTACTACTGGCGATAGGCGCGGGCAGCGTCGCGATCCTTCTCCTGTTGCCAGGCGCGTTCACGGTCATCCCAGTGGTTGTCCTTGTAGTCGCGCAACTCCTCGTTCTCGCGCATGGCCTTGCACTGGCGAAAGCCATCTTCCCAGCCTTCGGCGTATTCACGGTCTTTGATATAGCGCGGCACATTCTTGCGAAACTCCCCACTGATGACCCCAGCGGCCTGGCGACCACTGCTGCAACCGTCGTCAAAGCCATCGGCAAAGGCCGGAGGATAACCCTTGGCGATCAAATCCTGATGGGTGGACTGGCAACCCGACAACCACACTAGCGCACACAGCATTACCGCAGACCGCCACATGGCGTACTCCCTGGCCGCTTTACGGCTGATAGGGGAAGTCTAGTCAGGGATTTGTCGGGGAGGCGTGAAAGGGCGGTGAGAAAAGTGTTGAGTTAAAGGGCCAGGCCACGCTCTGCGCGGGAACGATCTAAAGACAGGCGCTGTCCTGTGGCGAGGGAGCTTGCTCCCGCTGGGGCGCGGAGCGGCCCCAAAAGATCGGGGCTGCTGCGCAGCCCAACGCAGGGCAAGCCTGCTCGCCACAAAGGGGGTTATGTCGTCTGGTCGGTCGTCAGTGCGGCATGTTCAGCCAGCTCTTGCTGAATAAACGCCGCAATCATTGCGCGATACACCTGCTCAGTAACCTCAGGGTTGGCGCCCACCGCCTCGGATAAACCCCGCACTTTGGCGATCACCTGTTCAACCCGTTGTGGCGCCTTGACGCCATCGGCGTCTTTCTTAAAGCGCGCAGCCTGGGAAACGTAGTGGCCGCGCTCGGCCAGCAGGGTGACGATTTGTTGGTCGAGGCGGTCGATGTTTTCGCGGACTTGTTCAAGGGAGGTGCAGTTAACAGCCATGTTGATGGAACTCCTGATTGCGATGTGTCGGGATATGCACGGACCAAATGTGGGAGCGGGCTTGCTCGCGAAAGCGGTGGGTCAGTCAATGCATCATTACCTGGACGACCGCCATCGCGGGCAAGCCCGGCTCCCACCTTTGAACTGTGAACGGCGCAGAGCTCAAGTCAGGCGCAAAAAAGTGTGGGAGCTGGCTTGCCTGCGATGGCGGTATGTCAGCTAAAAATCAACAACTGACACTCCGCCATTGATCGTTCCCACGCTCTGCGTGGGAGCGATCCGGGGTGGTTAGTAGTGATACCACTTCACTTCAAGCATCACTTCATTCACTGGCGTCGATAAATGGCTGTACTCACGCTGGGCACTCAACCGCAGGCCCAGGTTGCGCGACAATTCCCACTGCTGGTTCAGGCTGATGCTGCGCCGTACTTCGCCATTGGTGAAGAAATCACCCTTGGCCTCAAGGCTCAGATTCCCCAGCGGGTTTTTCCACAGCACGCCGGTGTTGAACCCGGCAGCCGGTGAGATGGCTTCGCTGAAGTCGTTGTTATGTTCCACACGCACGGTGCCGAGGGCAAAACCCAGCATGTCGTCGGTGAGTTGCCAGGTACCGCCGGCGCCGCCGTTGACGTGGGCGACGAGGGTTTCGTCGTCGTGCTTGCCCGGCACGCGCTCCAGGCCGCCGGTCACTTGCCATGACCACGGCTGCAACAGCGCATTACGCGGGGTCAGGGAGCGGATGGTGGCCAGGTCCAGCTGTTGCAGTTGCCAGTGGTTGCCTTCGTATTGGCGCAGTTTCATCTGCAAAATTTCAATCTGCGCGCCCAGCGGGAAGCCTTCGGCGTTGTCGTTGAGGTCGTGGTAGGCCATGCGCAGGCCGTATTCGCCGAAGGTTTTGCTGCCGCGGGTGCCGATGCCGGCTTGCCAGGTCCGCGACTCGTGGCCGTCTTCGGGCTGGCCGGGGCGTTCGATTTTAAGGTCGGGCGCCGGGTTCTGGTTGATCGCGCGCAGCAGTTCGAAGCTGCGTTGCGAGCGTTCGGTGTCGCGCTCCAGGCCATTGGCGCGGTAGCGGCCGAGGCGATAGGCGGCGTCGATAATCAACGCCTGACGCTCGCGGGGCAGGGCCTTGAAGGCCGGTTCCTGCAACTGCTTCTGGTCGTCGCTGATTTTCAGCACCCATTGCTGCTCGTCGCCATCCAACGGTTTGGCGCGTTCGAGCAGTTCACGTTCGCGGGACGGGCGGTAGTCGATTTTCTCCACCAAACCCGCTTCTTTTACCGCTTTAACGGTGTCGGTGGGGATCGCCGTGAGCGGGAATTGCTCGGTCAGGCGCAGGCTCGGGCGCGCCACTTGCAGCAGCTCCAGCAGGCGATAGGAGCAGTTTTCATCAAAGAAGAAGTAGTCGAACTGGATCTGCTTGAGCTCCCACACGTGCCGGACCATGCGCTCGGTCTCAAGCTGGGTCAGGTTGAGGCGGTATTCCCACAGGTCGCGGTTCTCGAGGCTACGGTACTCCGAGAGTTTTTCCTGGTACGGCACCAGCGCAAACAGGCCGGGATAGCCGCCCATCAGGCCTTTCCAGGCATAGAGAATGCTGTTGTCGGAGCCTTCGATATAGGCGCCGAAGTTGATCGCGTAGCTCAGCAGCGCGGTGTTGTTGCTCTGCACGTCAGCCTGGTCGATACGCAGCAGGGTGTGGCCGAACATCGACGACGGGCTGTTGAGGTAGGCCGCCGGGAAGATCATCACCGCGCTGTGGGGCGCGACGTCCTTGAACCATTGGGTGAATTCTTTGCACTCCAGCGCGGGCAAGTCGGTGAGGTTCAACTGACTCTTGAGCCAGCGGGTACGTGCGGGGTAAACGCATTGGGCGTGCTTTTCGCCGAGGCTGGCCGGGGCGTACAGCGCCTCCACGGTGGCCTGCAGTTCCTGGTCCGGGTGGTGGGCGCCATCGGGGGCGAGGAAGAACTTTTTGTCGCTGACATAGCTGCGCCAGCCTTTGAGCTTGCCGGCTTCGTAATGGCCCAAAGACAGCCAGAACGGATCGTTGGCCAGTTGCTGCAAACGTTGATCATCAATATGCGGCGCCGCGTACAGCGGGGCGCAGGCGAAGAGTGCCAGCCAGGCAAAGCGTTTGAGCATAAGGGCAACTTAAGTCGGAAGTAGTGAGACCCAAAGGGGAGGCGGGCCCAAAAATAGAACCAAAAATAAAACCAGAAATAAAACCCGCGCCTCGAAAGGCGCGGGCCAGTCGAGCTTAAGCCTGGGTGGCGTATTTGGCCAGGCGGGTATCGCTTTTCAGTACAGCCAGGGTGTTGTTGTGCACGTCGTCGGCGGTCACGTCAGCTTTGCTGAAGATCTGCTGGAAGTGCTCGTGGGTCACGGCCGCGAAGTGCTCGCGATCTTCCGGTGCAACGCCCAGTACCACCGCGTAGGTGGTCAGCGCTTCGCCGTTGCCTTTGGCCATGTCTTCGGACAGCTCGTTCATCATGCCATTCATGGCAATCCAGGACTTGCCGCCGTAGGTCAGGGCGCTGTTGGTGCTGCAACCGTTGGTGCCCGAGGTCATGCCGAAGGTGGCGTTACCCGAGGTGCCGTTGGTGGTGGAAGCAAGGAAGTGAGCGGGAGTACCGCGCTGGCCTTCGAACAGCATGTTGCCCCAACCGCAGTTCGGGCCACCTGGCGATTCAGCCATTGCATTGAGGGAGACAACGGTGAAGAGAGTACCAAGAAGGATCCGTTTCATAGCTTTGTTCTCTTTGTGTGCAAACCAATGGACAAGGGTTCAGGCGCGTCGCAGCGCCCTAGGGGCCAGTTATTAGTCCAACCCGCGCAGTTTGGAGTTTAGGCACGTTCCTAGGGTTCCGTTATTTTTTATAAAACAATCCGTGTGGTTGTCGAGCGTGGCAGCGATTTTTTTGTAAGACGCATCCCCTGTCTATGCTTTCCCACAGGCTCGCCTTGCCAGAGCGCGTAGGCGAGAGCCAGAATGCCGTCATCTGCCCCGCCTGATGTAAGGAAGCCCGATGCCTGATCCTGTTGCTGCCAGCTTGCGTCTAGCGCCCGAAGCGCTGACTCGCCCTTTCTCCGCTGAACAGTTCAGCTTCTCGACCACCAATGATTTGGAGCCCTTTCGCGGTGTGCTTGGCCAGGAACGCGCAGTAGAAGCGTTGCAGTTCGGTGTGGCGATGCCACGCCCCGGTTACAACGTGTTTGTCATGGGCGAGCCCGGTACCGGCCGCTTTTCGTTCGTCAAACGCTACCTGAAAGCCGAAGGCAAACGCCTGCAGACCCCGGCGGACTGGGTCTACGTCAACAATTTTGACGAGCCGCGCGAACCGCGTGCCCTGGAATTGCCGGGCGGCGCTGCGGCGGCGTTCATCGCCGATATCAACGGCTTGGTCGACAACCTTGTCGCCACGTTCCCGGCCGTGTTCGAACACCCGACCTATCAACAGCGCAAAAGCGCCATCGACCGCGCCTTCAACCAGCGTTACGACAAGGCGTTGGACGTGATCGAGCGCCTGGCGCTGGAAAAAGACGTGGCGCTGTACCGCGACAGCTCCAACATCGCCTTCACGCCGATGCTCGACGGCAAGGCGCTGGACGAAGCCGAGTTCTCGCAACTGCCGGAAGTCGATCGCGAGCGCTTCCACACGGATATTTCCGAGCTGGAAGAGCGCCTCAACGAAGAACTGGCCAGCCTGCCGCAGTGGAAGCGTGAGTCCAATAACCAACTGCGCCAATTTAACGAAGAAACCATCACCCTGGCCCTGCAACCTTTGCTGGCGCCCTTGTCGGAAAAATACGCAGAAAACGCAGGCGTTTGCGGTTACCTGCAAGCCATGCAGGTCTACCTGCTGAAAACCGTGGTTGAGCAATTGGTCGACGACGCCAAGACCGACGCCCAGGCGCGCAAGCTGCTCGAAGAGCAATATTGCCCAAGCCTGGTGGTGGGCCATTCGGTCAATGGCGGCGCGCCGGTGGTGTTTGAGCCGCACCCGACCTACGACAACCTGTTCGGCCGTATCGAATACAGCACCGACCAAGGCGCGCTCTACACCACCTATCGCCAGTTGCGTCCGGGCGCGTTGCACCGTGCCAATGGCGGTTTCCTGATCCTGGAAGCCGAGAAAATGCTCAGCGAGCCGTTTGTGTGGGACGCGCTCAAGCGCTCCTTGCAGTCGCGCAAGCTGAAGATGGAATCGCCGCTGGGCGAGCTGGGCCGCTTGGCCACCGTGACCCTCAACCCGCAGATGATCCCGTTGCAGGTCAAGGTCATCATCATCGGCTCGCGCCAGCTGTACTACGCGTTGCAGGACGCCGACCCGGACTTCCAGGAGATGTTCCGCGTGCTGGTGGACTTCGACGAAGACATCCCGATGGTCGACGAAAGCCTGGAACAGTTCGCCCAGTTGCTCAAAACCCGCACCTCGGAAGAAGGCATGGCGCCGTTGACCTCGGACGCGGTGGCGCGGTTGGCCACTTACAGCGCTCGGTTGGCGGAACACCAAGGGCGTCTGTCGGCGCGCATTGGCGACTTGTTCCAACTGGTCAGCGAGGCGGACTTTATCCGCCACCTGGCGGGCGACGAGATGACTGATGCCGGCCATATCGAACGGGCGCTCAAGGCCAAGGCCACGCGCACCGGGCGTGTATCGGCGCGGATTCTCGACGACATGCTCGCCGGGGTCATCCTGATCGACACCGCCGGTGCGGCGGTCGGCAAGTGCAACGGGCTGACCGTGCTGGAAGTCGGTGATTCGGCGTTCGGCGTGCCGGCGCGGATTTCCGCCACGGTGTACCCGGGCGGCAGCGGCATTGTCGACATCGAGCGCGAAGTTAACCTTGGTCAGCCGATCCACTCCAAGGGCGTGATGATCCTCACCGGTTACCTGGGCAGCCGTTATGCCCAGGAATTCCCGCTGGCGATTTCGGCCAGTATCGCGTTGGAGCAGTCCTACGGTTACGTGGACGGTGACAGTGCGTCGTTGGGCGAGGCGTGTACCTTGATTTCGGCCTTGTCGAAAACGCCGCTCAAGCAGTGTTTTGCCATCACCGGCTCAATCAACCAGTTCGGTGAAGTGCAGGCGGTGGGTGGGGTCAACGAGAAGATCGAAGGCTTCTTCCGCCTCTGTGAAGCACGCGGCTTGACCGGCGAGCAGGGCGCAATCATCCCGCAGGCCAACGTGGCCACGCTGATGCTCGACGAGAAGGTGCTGCAAGCCGTGCGCGACGGGCAGTTCCATATCTATGCCGTGCGTCAGGCCGACGAGGCGCTGAGCCTGTTGGTGGGCGAGCCTGCCGGTGAGCCGGACGAAGAAGGGCAATTCCCCGAAGGCACAGTGAATGCGCGCGTGGTTGAGCGGTTGCGTGCGATCGCCGAGATGATCAGTGAGGATGATTTGAAGGAGGCGGAGAAGGAGCTGGCGCAGCAGGCGTTGGCGCAAACCCAGCCAACCTGATCTGCAGTTCGGAACGCGGTAAATGTGGGAGCTGGCTTGCCTGCGATAGCGGTGGGTCAGCCAGCAGAAGTGTCGGCTATGAGTCAGTCATCGCAGGCAAGCCAGCTCCCACATTGGATCGGTGGTGTTTCGTCACAAAATTGACTCCCATTTCAGGGACCAACGCCCGTTGGTCCCTACAACCTTGGTTTGTACTGGTTTTCTTCTATTCTGACTTTTAGGGATATCCACAGGAGTCGCAGGACAGAGACAGCCTCCCCGCGTGATTGAGGCTGAACACCGATCTACCGAGGGGCGCCGCCATGTCGCGCAACCTTTGCCTTACCCGCCAATGCCTGGGCCTGGTCACCCGTATCGAATGCTCCATTCGCCCGCTCGCGGGGGATAACGGCATGTGGACCTTATTGTTTGCTGCCGGCATGACCGGCGAGCAGCCGTCCACCATCAAGTCCCAAGGCCCTTTCCATGGGCCATTCGTGGCAGAAACTATTCTGGAGTCGATTGTGCAAAGCCTGACCTTGCATGGCTATGCGCTGGCCGATGACCCGCAGATCTGGTGCCTGCACCTGCAGGCCCATCTGCGACAACTTAACGGCGGGCGCTCGCACCCGGTCAGCGATACCCACCACTGATCGTTCCCACGCTCCGCGTGGGAATGCCGCCCCGGACGCTCCGCGTCCCGCAGCCAGCGCAGGTTCAAGCCGTGGGCAGGTGACGCGGAGCGTCACGGGATGCATTCCCACGCGGAGCGTGGGGACGATCGGCGGGGTTATTTGCTCTCGGGCTTATCCAGCTTGACCTCAAAACCGTATTGCACGGTGTCCAGGTCGGTGCGCTGGTAGCTTTCCAGGCTGGTGGGCTGGCCGTAGAAGTAATGCACATCAAACAGCGCCGTGCCGTATTCCTCTGCGCGGTGGCTCACGCCGAGGATTTCCTTGAGGTACTTGCCCGTGGCGTCCTTGGCGTAGAAGCGCCAGCTGTCGGCGGGGAATTCCTTTTGGTCGACGATCAGCGCGTTGTCTTTGAGCGACAGGCCTTTAGGCAGCTTGGCCACGTCTATCGTGTTTTTTTCGATGGTGGCCAAAAACAGCGGCACCGAGCCCACCACAAAGGCCGGGTTTTCCGGGAACAGGTTGAGGTCATAGGTGAGTGTGCCGCTGCCGGCGTTCAGCTCGAAGGCCTCGGTGGGCAGTTCAATCGGCTCGCCGCGCTCGCCTTTGTCGTCCGCCGTGAAGAAGGTGATGGGCGCGTCGCTGTTGTTGCGATCAGCACCGACCAGGTCGTCATTGAACGTGAACGGGTGGTCAAACACGATCTTCGCCGCGCTGGCGTCTTCGGTCGACTGGGTGATGGTCACACTTTTTTTCAGCTGGTCCTCGGTCATGGCGGCGTCTTTAAGCCAACTGGCGGCGCTGTCGTCGTACACGGTGACCGGCATCGGCAGCGCTTGCACGCTGCTTTGCAGGCTGTTCTTGTCGAAGCGCTGCACCGGCAGGTCCAGGTCTTTGCGGGTGAGGGTGGCTTTGGAGAAGTCCAGTACATCGACCTGCAGGGTGTCGATCAGGCCATTGAAATACACCTTGGCGTAGTGGCTGCTCTGTTTGTGCTCGAAGGCTTTTTGTTCGTCGGTGAGTTGTTTTTCAAAGGCATCCGACCAGGCCTTCTGCTTTTGCATCTCGGCCAGTTGTTTCTCGTAGAACGCCACTTGCGCGGCATTTTCGTTGATTGAACCCGAGCGGGTCAGGTACTGCCCGGTGCTGTCGCGGGCCTGCACCAGCAATGGGTTGGGCGATTCATCGCCGACTTCCGGCGCCAGCGGTTCGCTGTTGGTCAGTTCAATCTCGGCGTAGTTTTTTTCAAGCAACAGCAGGTTGAGGGTGATATTGCCTTCGGTGCGCTTGTGGCCTACGTCTTTTTTCGACAGGTCGAAGGTCAGCACCTTGCCCGGCGCGACCACTTCAACCGAGCCTTTGAGGCTGACGGGCTGCGGCTGGCTCTTGTTGTCGGTCTCGACGCCTTCGATAAACGGGTAGGTCACGGTCAAGTCATCGGGGTTGGTCAGGTTGGAGCTGCTGGGGCTCAACTGGATACCCGGGTCGGTTTCCGACCATTCCGGCTGGAAGGGGATGACTTTATTGTTGCTCAAGGTCACCGACTGCCATTCCAGGCCGTGGGGGAAGGGGAACTGGTCGGGGCTGTTGAAACTGAACGGGAATACCGGCTGCAAATCGGTCAGGTAGTCGGAGTGCGAGGCTTTGCGCAGCACGAACAGGCCGTTGATGTAGGTGTCGACCAAGGCTTGGGGCGTGGGGTAGTGCGTGAGCAGGGCCAGGGTGTCTTCGCCGTATTCGGCTTCGATGGGCTTGTTGGCGAGCTTGACGCGCGCCCGTTCCAGCAACAGCAGGGAGCCGCCGAGGTCGGCGATGGCGTCTCTGAGTTTGGGGTCTTGAATGCTGTCCAGCGATTGTTCGAACTTTGCGGTTTTCTCTTCGAGGGTGGCCTGCTTCTGCTCTTCTTTCGGGGAGCAGCCACCAGCCATCAGCAACACCGCACACAGGCCAAGGGTGGCCAAAGGGGATCGCACATCCGTCATCTGAATCTTCCTGTCCGACATCATCGAGCCGAGTGAGAGGACTCGACACTAGCAGAAAAATTCTCTTACAGATGCCGTACAGATCAGTTTTCTCGTGGTTCCAGCTGTTTGGAGGCGGCTGGTATACTCGCGGCCATTTTTAGCCTGGCTGTGTGAGATCTGATGGAACGCTTTATCGAAAATACGATGTACGCCTCGCGCTGGCTGCTGGCGCCGATTTACCTGGGGCTTTCCCTGGGTCTGCTGATCCTGGCGCTGAAGTTTTTCCAGGAAATCATCCACGTCCTGCCCAACATCTTCACCATGTTGGAATCGGAAGTGATCCTGTTGCTGCTGTCGTTGATCGACATGGCGCTGGTCGGCGGTTTGCTGGTGATGGTGATGATTTCCGGCTACGAGAACTTTGTCTCGCAGCTGGATATCGATGAGAACAAAGAAAAGCTCAACTGGCTGGGCACCATGGACTCTTCGTCGCTGAAGATGAAAGTGGCGGCGTCCATCGTGGCGATTTCGTCCATCCACCTGCTGCGCATCTTCATGGACGCCAAGAACATCGATCCGCAGCATTTGATGTGGTACGTGATCATCCACATGACGTTCGTGATCTCCGCGTTCGCCATGGGTTATCTGGACAAGCTCACCAAGCACTGATGCCCCGCGTTAGCCTTACTGCGTCACAAAGTAGTAAGGCTGGCGGCCGATCTTCATTTCCTTGATCACGTTGACCTTCTCGCTCAACTGTTCGGTGCGGTCCAGCAACGCAATGTTGCCGGGCTTGGCGGTGAGGAAGCTGCGCAACTCGGCTTCGGTCTGCAGGATCGGCAAGTACGCCTGCAGATAGAACACGCTGGCCCCGGCGATACGCTCGTTAGGCTGGAACAGCACCACGTCCTTGCCTTCGGTTTGAAAGGCTTTGGCCTGGCTGATCACCGGCACGAACGACTCGCGTTTGTCGGCCTTTGGCGCGAACCAGAACGCGGCGCTCATATAGCTGAGGATGGCCAGGGTAAAAGCACCGACGATCACACGCCGGTGGTAGCGGTAAATCGCCGGTTTGTGGGCTTTAAGCCATTCCAGCAACACCCCGGCATATTCCGCGGCCAGCACGGCGGCGGCTGGCGTGAGGGCCATCAAATAAACCGTGCGTTTACTCGACGCCAGGGTCAGCAGGGTGAACTGCGCCACCAGCCACACGCTGAAAAACAGGCGGTAGCGGTTGCGCACCAGGCTTTTGCGAAAGTGCCACAGGCCCAGGTACACCAGGATATTCCACGGCAAAAAGGCTTCGGGCAGCTTGGCGATGTAGTAGTAGATCGGTTCGTAATGCCCGGCCTCGACGAAGGAGCCGCTGAAGCGTCCTACGCTGTTGGTCCACAGCACTTCAGCCACCGCCTGCATACCGCCGCGCTGGAACAGGAAGCCCAGCCAGATCAACAGCGGCACCAGCGCCAGCAGCGTGAACAACGCCGGCTTGAGCCAGTCGCCGATGCGCAGGCGTTTATCCATCAGGCTGGTGCTGAGCAAATACACAAAAATCACAATGCCCGGCATTGCCAGGCCCAGCACGCCTTTGCTCAACGTGGCGATGACCATGCCGACGGTAAACATCGCCCAGGCCCAACCACTTGAGCCTTCGCGATCAGTCCGCACGGCCTGGTAGAACCCCAGCAGCGCTGTGGTCACGCCGAGGCTGAGCAATGAGTCCTCACCCACGCCGCGCACATTGCCCCAGTAACTGGCCATGGTCGCCAGGATCAGCGCGGCGCAGAACGCCAGGGTTTGCGGCCGCCCGAACTTGCGCAGCATCGCGTAAAACAGCATCACACTGAACAACCCGGCGAACGCCGACGCCAGGCGCACCGCCCAACTGGTGCCGCCAAACAGGCGAATGGCGCCAGCATCCAGCCACAGGCTCAGGGGTGGTTTTTCCAGGAAGGGTTCACGGAACAGGCGCGGGATCACCCAGTCATTGTCCAGGTGCATGGCCATGGCGATCCCGGCGACGCGGGCTTCGGTGGAGCCTTGCAGCTCATGGCTGCCAAGGGCGAAGAAGAACAACACAGCAACGAGAAGGAGCAGCAGAGGAACGGGACGCGTCATGGTTCTGGCTACCGAAGCAGGGGACCGCTCGGGGGAGCGGCCATGTTAATCGGTCAGTATATGTATCCGTTTCTTAACATTTCGTGAACGAGTGTGGGGTTTTTGTAAGGCTCGCTCAGCCCCGTATTCAAGGCAGTTTCAAGCTGGGCAGCGCCGCTTTGCCTGGCTCGGTGAGTACCGGCTCCAATTGCGCCCAGGTGAAGCTCAACTCATTGTCGCAGCCGTCGCCCGTGGCGCGTGTGGAGAGTTGCAAGCCTTGGGTGTTGAAGCTCAGGTCGAAGCTGTCGTAACTGGTGATTGCCGGGCAGCCCTCGTCGGTGGTGGTTTGTTTGGCCAGCCAGGCGCTGAAGGTGGCAGGCAACTTCACGTGCCCGGAGTAGACGTCATACCATTGTTGTTGGCCACCGAGCCAGGTCCACGGGTCAACACGTTCGCCGGTTTGCAGGTTCCAGGAGTGCAGCCCCCAACTGATGCCCCGCGCGCCGGTACCCGCCGCCCAGCGATAGAACTTTACGGTGATGAATTGCGATGACCAATACGTAGGCTCGACGTCGATTTCGCTGGTGTAGCCCGAGCCGTTTCGTGCGAGGTACTCACGGCGTTCCTGGAAGTAATCCGCCTGCGCCTCATCGTTGACGGCCAGAGCCGCGAGTTGCTGGTTGATCTTCTGAATCGCCGGGCTGTCGCCCTCGAGCTTGATCGTGACCTGTGCGCCTTGGGCCTTGAGCAGATACGCGTGGTTTTCGAAGCTTTTTTTCTCGGTCTTCACCGGCAGCGGCGCGGCTTCCATGGGCGCGTTGTAGGCGTCGCTGCCGCAGCCGTCGGTGCTGATGCGTTTCAAGGCCAGTGGCAGCGATTTGGCGTCTTTGGTTTTGCTCCAGGCGCCCGCGAGCGTATCGCCCTGAGGTTTGTCCAGCTTCCACAGCCCGGTATTGCCGGCTTCCACCCACGGTGCGTTGTCGCTGGCCTGGGTCAGTTGGATCGGTGTGAGAATGCGCTGGTAGTAGTAACTGCCCTGTTCGCCGTCGGCGCCGTTGAAACAGGCGGTGATGGCGGATTTACCCAGCGTGCCCTGCCACACGCCCGCGACGTCGGCGGCGTTGGCGAGGAAGGGCGTGAAGGCGAGGGCGATGACGGCGAGGGGCTTGAGCACGGGTATCTGACTTCCGGTTGTCTGATAAAGGTCGTCAGGGTAATGGGAAAGAGGTGTCTACGAAACCTAGGGCGATTCAAACACCTTTTTTTTAGATAAGGTAACTCTCGGTTTTTATATCCTTAGTCATTAAGAATATTGGTGCCTGGCAGGTTGGCAGGGTACTAATCGCTACTTTGCCCCTTGGCAGTTCGGGCGTTCTACTGCTGCCTAACCAAGGCCTGTCACCCATGGAAAGTCCGAGCATCGAATACACCGACAAACAGCGCTGGTTTGCCTTAACCAAGATCAATACCCTCTCGGCACTCTCGCAGATCGTGCAGATCGGCACCGTTACGCCACTGCTTTCGCTGTCGCTGGAACAGCAAGGCGTGGAGCCGGCCAAGATCGGCGTGATCGTCAGCGCCTCGTGGCTGGCGATCCTGCTGCTGTACAAATGGGTGCCGCGTTTGCTCGCCCACCTGGGGTTGGTCAAGACCAACATCCTCAGTGCGGTGCTCACCGTTGGCGCATTGATCGGCATGACCTTGACTCACCACCTGGTGCTGATTTTTGCGCTGAATTTTGTCCTCGGTATCGGCCTGATCCTGCGCTGGATCGCCTGCGATACCTGGATCGTCGCCGTCGCCTCCAAAGACGAACGCGGCCGCGCGATTGGCGTACACGAAACCCTCATGGGCCTGGGCATCGCCGTCGGCCCGCTGCTGCTGGTGGTCTTCGGCGTCGGCAGCGCCACGCCGTACTACGCCTGCGCCGTCATCGTCCTGCTCTCCGGCCTACTGGCACTCACCCTCAAACCCTACGACACCCAACCACAAACCCCGGCAGAAAAACGCCACGGCAAATTATTCAGCCTCATCCCCACCGCACTCTGCGGCGCATTTATCGCCGGCTTCGCCGAAACCTCATCCGTATCATTCCTGGCCAGCTACAGCCTCTCGGCCGGCTACCTGCTCACCGCCGCGACCCTGCTGATCTCCGTCTTCGGCATCGGCGGCACCCTGCTGCAACTGCCCATCGGCTGGATGGCCGACCGCAGCTCCTACAAAATCGGCCAACTGGTCTGCGGATTGATCCTGCTGCTAGGCACCCTCGCCATCCCATTCAGCCAGCCGCTTCCCTGGTTGGCGACGCTCATCGTATTCCTCTGGGGCGGCGCGATTGGCGGCATGAACACCCTGGCCGTGATCGAAGCGGGAGATAGGGTGGGGGAGCATCAGGTGTCTACGGCGATGACGGCGATTGCGATGTTTTATACGTTGGGGAGTGTGTTGGGGCCGATTGCTACGGGGGCGATGGTTTCTTATGTGAGTGGGTATGGGTTGATGATATCGGTGGGGGTGGTGGGGGTGGTTTTTGTGGGAGTGTTGGTGGTGCGCAGAGAGCCGGCGCGAGGGTGATTGGCGGCGAATTTCAGGTACAAAAAAAGACGTCCGTGGACGTCTTTTTTGTTGAAGGGCCTTCGGCGTAAATGCCGTTGAGCTGTAGGTATGGTGGTTTACTAAAATTGGATGTTTCATTTGGCGAAAATTCTCGCCACAAAGAAGGGGTGAAATCAAGCAGTGTTCATTCTGCTGGGGGCGCTCCAAGAATAGACGGATCGACTCGGAACCTCTTTTTTGACGCTCTCGTCGAGTGGAGTTCAGCAGGTCTATTGCTGAAGCAGAGGGGCGTCAATTGACCCGATGAGTGAATGATTTCGCTATGTGAAGGGTTTTTTTTGCTTTCCTTAATAAGTAAGGTTGTTTTTTATTTATGCCTTAAAAATATATATAAACTTGTCAAAAATAGTTGAATATTTAATTCATCTGCGCGCGTTCAGCATCTAATCTATAAACTCAATTACGGAGGGGGATTTATGTTGATCTTTATGAAGTCGATGATTATCGGACTGTGCATAGCAGCCCCCGTCGGCCCAATAGGCCTTTTATGTATACAGCGCAGCCTTATGCGAGGCTGGAGGTCAGGTTTTGCAACAGGGTTAGGGGCAGCAACCGCCGACGCAATGTATGGCTTTATAGGCGCGTTAGGGATCACCGCGATTATCACAACACTGATTATGTTCAAACCCTGGCTGTGCATTTTCGGCGGGCTTTTTCTGGCGTACATCGGCTACCAGACGATAAAGTCAAAGGAGCCTGCAACCGCCTTGTCGGGCGAACGGGCCGGCATGATGAAAGCCTATTCGACGACATTGCTTTTGACCTTATCGAACCCGATGACCATCTTGTCGTTCATCGCCATATTCGCGTCAATGAGCGATGGCATGGTCGGCGACCAAGGCCAGCCTTCAGTGTGGCCAATGGTGACCGGTATATTTCTAGGTTCCGCGGTTTGGTGGCTTGGATTAAGCGGTTTTTCCTCCGCATTCAAAACCAGAATATCCAAGTCAAAACTCAAATTGATTAACTACTTTTCCGGATCGACCATCACCGTCCTTGGTGCGTATCAAGTGGTCACCGGTGTCATGCTTGCCGCTGCTGCATAAGGGCCACAGGGAGCGTGCAGCGGCCCCTATTAAAGCGCTAGGGGCTGCATTTTTAACTCGATATAGGCTTTCAAACGTCCTATCGCGAGATAGATGTCTGATACGGTTGCACTGCTAAAAGTAAGCGTCTGCCCAACACATCTTGCTCAATGTTCAGCGTTTGTCTGGGAGAAGGAAATCTACCTCGTAGATACCCCGTGCCGCACGGATGGTCACAGGGGGTGTGACTGGCCTTATGTCACTCAACTCCCATGCGAGCCAGCCATCCTCAAAATAGCTTGCACAGGCCGCTTGCATATCAGCGAGGATGAAGGGACGCACGGCTTTCACGCGCACAATTGCCACGGCAATACCGTTATCGTCTTCGTCCCCATCGTTATGGAGAAATCGCTCGTTTTCCACAATCAGGAGATCCTCGCAAGGATCTAAGTCTGGAAGCCAACGACGGACTTCGAGGATTTTCTCGCCAGAAGCGATTCGGCCGCCACTGGGCCGTACAATTGATAAAGCCTTTATGGTTTTCTCCTAAAAATTAGACGCTTGGAAAATAGTCGCTTCGACAGGATTCCACTTATGCGGCAGAAGCTCGGTAATCTTCACTCTGTTGGGCAGCGTTTCAAAAGTGAAGCAGTTCGTCGTTTGTTTTTTTGTAGAGTTTTCATGGGCTGAAAATAGGCTAGCACTTACTACTTTTTTGATGGATTATTTTTTAATGGAAATCGTATGAGTTTCATTAAACTTTTCACCTTTTTTCACGGAAGACCTTCATGGATCGTATAGACATCAAAATCTTGAGCGTGGTGCAAGATTCGGGGCGCATTTCCATTACCGAATTGTCAAAGCACGCGGGCCTTTCCATTCCTGCCACAACTGACCGTCTGCGAAAGCTCGAGGATGGGGGAATCATTTCTGGCTATTGTGCTCAGGTTGATCCAGCGAAGCTGGGGTTTGGCATATCAGCCGTTGTCGGCATGACGACCTTCAAACCATCAAAATCCAAGTTGATCGCGACGCTCAACGACATCCCAGAGGTCGTTGAATGCCTGCACGTTACGGGTAATGACTCTTACCTTATTAGAATCTATGCCAAGTCGATGGCAGACATCGAGAGCGTTATCGCGAAGATTAATAACTATGGCGAAACGCGCACCAGCATCGTTCTATCGGTGCCAATCGAGAGAAGGAAACTGGTACTCGTCGACAGATAGAAGCTGGTTACAAGGGGGGGACACTCCTGCATGCCAAGATGAGTGCCAGGCCAGTGCCGCCAGATCCTTAGTCGGGTGCGATGTTTATGTGGTGGCAGGAGAATGACTGGCCGTCAGCCATGTGCAGTCCATACCTCGAGCTCTGCCCCGCGGGTCAACGGCCGCCGATAGCCTGCTTGTTTTGAACGAAGGTGCGCCGAGGATTGAAGGTTCTTAAGGCCGAGTTGCTGCGTAGCAAATCGGCCTTTTGATTTTTACTACTGCGGGGAAGGTGATGTGGCGGTTGTGGGGTGCAGTACGGACAGCACCCGCTCGATCAATAACTCACCCAGCACGATTAATTGTTGGCTGCCCAAAAGCTTTTGACGGTTTTCGCCTTCGAGTTCGAAGGCTAGGTCAGTGGTGATAGCGTTCAGCGAGGCCAGGGTTTCGCTGGCTTGAATCAAGAGGGTTTCTGGGTCGATGTCTTGAGCGACCGTGAAAAGGTTCGCTGGGGGATTTGGGGTGATTTTTTTCATGGCGCAAACTCCTTGATTGGTGGAGTCGCCAGGCATCGCTGCTAAACGAAGAGGGTGGCGACTGTACGCGGGTTAGCAGACCAGGAATCAAGGAACCCAGCGCACCCGAAAGTGCCCCACGCACAGCCGCCATAACGCAGTCCAGCTGATGCTGAACGGATGGTGGCGTTGCAGGCCTTGATATTAACCGAGCTGCTAAACCCGGTCGCTGATTTTGCAGCGACGGGAGGAGGTTAGCTGTGTAGGTGAGGTGGGAACAGTTCACCAATGGCGCGATATCTTGAAGGAAAAGTCCGAAGGGCCACCGGCTGGGCTTTCCAGCCTTCAGAAACAACAAAATCCTCATTAGGCGGGTTTTGGCGATGCTTCGAATTGGTGGGCCGGGGTGAGCTGAAATGATGTGCTAAGCCTATGAAAAATATGAAGTTGTTTAGTTGCGCCGTCTTTGTGGAATACCATTTGGAATGCGCTGCACAGGATTGAGGCGGAATGCTGAAGCGTGATCCTCCTGAGTCAATTACCAAGAGTCATTTCGCTGTGGCCAATCTCGTGGTTGTCATCCCGTTTTTCTTTCCTGTGTTGGATGAGGATAGGTACAGGTGTCAGCTTTAAATGAAGGGACCTAATTGGCTTTGATTACTCATCGTTAGCATCCGGTTGCTAAGAGTACAGGTGCGTGGTTGAGCAGTATCTTGTACTTGTACCTTGCTCGCGGACTATGTGGGCGTGAAAACGGCGAAAAATTCCTTGAAGCCCTTTGTGGTTAATGTGTTATGTATGCGTGGCAATCCTGTTTCATCTAAAGGGGCGGTTCCTTTGCCATTTCGGCTTCTCTCGTGCTGGAGTTGCTCTTGCAGTTTATCCACTGATAGCCAATAGTTGCATGTCTGCTGGTCATGTGATCGATTGATGCTGAAGTATTTTCCGTCTCGCTCACCTGCGACTGGGTAATGATGAATGGACTCACTCAGCCAGTATAACTTGGAGTCCAATGTGGCTATCCATGTGTCCTGAAGCTTGCCATAAAAGAGCTCTTTGGAAAACTCCAGGGCGCCTTTTATGTATTTAAGGTCTTGAACGCCATTGAAGATGTTTTTGAAGCGCTGCGCTGGCTTGTTGCTCCCACTCATGAAGTTGTTCTTGATATCTTCGATTTTGGCGTTAAGCTCGTCGGAATAGTTGGGCTTTTTCTCACAGAAGCAGTACTTGGCAATTTCGGCTTCAACGGCGCTGAGCATATCAATGTCATCACAAACACGGCTCATATATGTTTTGAATTTTTCAATGCTTGGCAAGCTCGGCTTCGTGGCGTTGATAATATGTATCTGCATGAGCGAAAAAAACGGCACGCTGTAGAGGTGCTGCTCTTCTATGCTGAGTTCTGAAAACTCATACGGTCGGGTTCTTTCCGTTTCATTTGGAGTGTTTCGTGTCGCGGTTGGATGATCGATCATCTGCGGGCAGAATATTGAAAGAAACAATTCATACATTTCAAAGCTAAGCTTCTTGAATTTCGGGTGGACCTCATTAAGGGCAAGCCCAGGCGTTATGCACAGACTTTGTGGTGGGCAAGAATTTATGAAATTTATAAGTCTAGTTAAGTCGAAATCGTTCGGGCTGTGGCGGCGAAGAATTACATCTTCCATTCTCACCAGAATGTTAAGGTCGAGAATCAAGGTCGTTTCTATGCCGTTCCGCTTGTTTTCGGCCACCATGCTTGGGGTGAGCCGCGGGGAACTGTCGGTTTTGCGGCAAGGCTTTATGAAATGTAGGGTATGTGTGGGCATTGTGATTTACCTAACTCCTATCTGATTAGGCTGCGTCCTTAGATCGTGTGCTGCTTACTGCGTAGAGCCTGCATTGCCTGCTGGGGCAGCGTCAAGTAGATAGTCAGATATTGCTTCTAATGATCCTTTAGTGGTGATAAATTTATGCTACTAATCTATGGCGTGGGTTGTATGAAGAAAACTAGGCAGGAAAACGTAATTCAAGCTGCAATTACTGGTGCATTGGAAGCCTACTGCAGAGATAGTCGGACTTCGCTCAAAACCTTCCCCCCATATGCTGTCCAGCAAGGCGACGGAATGCGGCTGTATTGTGGTGATCTAGTCGCTATGTTGGAAGACGCTAAAATACTGCTTTTGGAAATTAAAGAGCTTAATTGTAAAAGCGGGGTTTTTGACCAGTTTGATGGCGAGCAATTCAAAAGCTGCCTTGCTTATGAGGAACTTGGCGTTCCCATTGCATATTCATATAATGCTATATCTCTTCCTGATTATGATGATCGCTCGGATGTTGAGCGGTGGCCTGAGTTAATTTTGGGTAGGACGAAACGGGCAGTGCCGAGTAAGCTACCAAACAAAAAGCCAGATAAGTTAAATCATTCATCGCTGCTGGATTGGCTTCGTGATGATCAGGGCGGCGACATGACTGCGGGCTTTGGCCGAGTGCTCGGTGCGCTTGAGCGTCCGGAAACGCTAAAGAATGGTGCGTTGGTCCTTCTGTACGGCGTAGCTGAGCAAACGCTTGCAATGCTAGATCGTGAACAGGTTCTGCTCGTTTTGAACTATTTGGACAAGGAAAGTAAATTGCGTCCGGGTCATTATAAGAAGATAGAAAGTGTACTGGGTGCCGCAGCTGAGGTATTTAAAGGTTACATAAAGCCTATGATTAGTAGAGACAACTCTGGTGGGGCGACGCCAGGGCAGCCGTGAATTATTTTATTGATTTTCTGCAGGGTATGGTTGTTCAAGGAGTTCTAGGCGCGTGGTGATCCTAATGTCTGGCTCGAAGGTTAAATGCAGAAATTTATCCGATCGCTGGAATCCTGGTGCTTGTAAGCCATCCTCAGAGTCAAGTTGGTTGGTTCTGACCAGTACCTATGCTGCGGGTGCTGATGAAATAGTCAGCCATGGTACTCAGAGGCCTTCTACATCAATTCCATGTTCTGCCAGCCATGTCTTGCGCTGTGCGTAGTCAGGCATGACGCGTTCAAGGCGGAGCCAAAATTCTGGGGTGTGATGTGGCTCTTGCAGGTGCACCATCTCATGCACAACCACATACTCCGCAATGGGCTTGGGCAGCAGGATTGTTTTCCAATGAAAATAGAGCTGTGCGCCCTTGCCACAGGAGCCCCAGCGATAGCCCAGATCCTGCACACGCACACCGCTGGGGGTCAGGTCCATTCGCGCTTGGTGGTTCTCGACTCGTAAGGCCAGCCAGCTGCGGGCATGTTCGCTATACCAACGGATGAAATGTTCGCGGGCTCGTGGCAGTTCGCTACACAGCAGGCGGAAGCGACCAGCAGAAAGTTTTAGCGGCCCATCCTGCTCATCGACCAGTTTGAGGCGATAACTTCGCCCCAAGTACAGAAATCCCTCTCCGTCGACGTATTGCTTAATAGGGATTGAGCGCTGCAGGCGCTCCTTTTCGGCAAGACGCGAATAAATCCAGAAGCTTTTTTCCGCTACGAATTGACGCAGCGCTTGCTCCTTCACCTCTGGCGGAGCGGACAGGATAAGGGCGCCGTCACGCTCGACAGTGATCTCTAGCGTCTTACGCCGCGCGCTGCGGCGCAGTGTGAATTGTAGGTCATTGATGGTTAGCGTTTCGTTGCTCACAGCTGCATCAACCGTTCATGGCTGGCTCTGGCCTGATCCATCAAACGGTCAGACAGCACCCCCGCCGTATCGCTATCCACCAAGGGTGGACGCAGTCTCATCAAGTAATCAAATAGCTGTCCGGCCAGCTCCTCCTGTGCCGCTCGCTTGCGCGGGCTCCAGATATCGCGGTGGCTCTGGAGTTCGCCCACGAACAGATCGACCAGTTCCACTGTGACATCCTTCAAACGCAGCAGATCGGCGGGCTGTGGAGTGGCGTCGGCACACAGCACATCCAGGAGGGTGCGAAGGAAGGGGGCATAGTGTTCGGGCAAATCCAGAGGGCTGTAGTCATCGCTCATTTGACCGCTGCGCAGCTCGTTTATGATCTTTTGCATCTGCTCAACCAATTGATCCCACTGCTCGCCCAGCGACTTGAGCAGCTCGTTCAGGCGTTCGGACAGCTTGCGATAGAGCACCGGATCTTCATCAGTATGCTTGCGCACATGCGAGCGAATGGCGTGCTCCATCTCTGATGCCTTGGCGCGGTCGTTGACGCTTCGCGACAACTGTTTCTCGAAGTCTGCATCGGTGAGCTGGATCGGCGGAATCTTCGGGTCGATGCCCAGTGAGATAACATGATCGTCGATCAGTTTGCGCACCTTGGCACCGACATCCTTGCCCAATTGCGGCAGGTCCTTGTAGCGCCCACGTGCCCGCGCGTGGATATAGGCCAGGCGCTTGGCATCCTTGACGAAGGGCAGGCCCTCGGGGCGTGGCAGCACGGTGTCCAATGAGTTGAGGAACGCTTTGAGTTTTACCGCAAATTCGGCGCGCACCTTTTCCGACTCCAGTGCGGCAATGCAGGTTTCGGCATCTTCCAGCGACTCGATGCCCTGGCGACGCAGCACATCCACTACACGAAGATGACGATCGCGCAGCACCGGCACCTCGTCCTTGATGCTGCTCAGCGCACCTTCGATATCCTCGTCGGCATAGGCTGCCAGCGCTTCGCGCAGGTGGTTGGCGACCCCGTAGTAATCGACCACGATACCGCAGCGCTTGCCGAAACCAGTACGGTTGACCCGCGCAATGGCTTGCAGCAGCTCGGCTTCCTTGATTGGCCGGTCAAGGTACATGACCCCTTCGATGGGGGCGTCAAAGCCGGTGAGCAACATAGACTTAACGATCAGGAAAGCCAACGGGTCGGTCTTGCCTGGCTGCTCATGATTCAGGGGCTTCTTGAAACGCTGGATCAGCAGCTCGTGCTTGCTGCCATCCGTCCAGGTTTTCCACTCGGCCGGATCGTTATTTGAGCCGGAAATAATCGGTGCGAATTCCAGGCTGCGTAGCCTGTCGCGATAGCGCCACGCCTGCACGCGCGCCTGCAGCTTGGGTGGACGCTGGCACAGTGCTTCATCGTCGAGGTCCTTGTCGGCTGCTGGCAACGCTTCGGCCTCGGCCAACAACTGATCGCGGGCGGCCTGTAGTGCGTGGAAATAGCGGATTGCCGCAATCCGGCTATAGGCTACCACCTGCGCCTTGTAGCCATTGGGCAGGATATTGGTGACGTAATGTCTGAGGATGTCGCGCGCCTTATCTGCAATCAGCGCGGGGGCATCAAAGATATGGCCTTTGGTGGCGTATTTTTTCTTGATCAGCTCCAGCTCGTCCTGACTGTGCTCGCGGAACAAATCCTCGAACAGTTCATCCAGGCTCGCTCCATCTTTTAATGCGCCCTGGGCAGTGCGTCCTTCGTAAAGCACCGGCACTGTAGCGCCATCTGCCTCGGCTTCCTTGATGGTGTATTTGTCGATGAACGCGCCGAAAATTTCGTGGGTGCGTTTCTTATCGCCCATGATGATCGGTGTACCGGTAAAGCCGATGCGCACGCAGTTGGGCAGGCCCGCCAGCAGGTTTGCCTGTAGATCGCCGGCCTGGGTGCGGTGCGCTTCATCGATCAATACCAGAATGCTCTCGTCGTGGTTGAGCACCTCGAATGGTTTGCTTACCAGGTAGGGCGCGCGCTTTTCTGCGGCCTTGAGGTGTGCAGTAGCTTGCGTAGGGATCGACGCCTCCCTATCTTCTTCCTGTTCGGGATTGCGATACTTCTGGATGGTGGCGAATACCAAACCGGGGCCCTGGCGACGTGCCAAGGCTTTAACACCCTCGATATTAGAGGCCACCTCCGGCAGTTCACCGCTCAGCGTGGCGGTGGCGGAGAGCTGGTTTTGCAGGTCTTTACGGTCAGTGACCACGATGATTTTGAAGCGGCGCAGTTGTGTATCCGTGCGCATCTTGCGCACCAGAAATACCATGGTCAGGCTCTTGCCTGAGCCTTGAGTGTGCCAAACGATGCCGCCGCGCTGGTCGCTCTCGCCGTGCTCAAGGCGTGTCTGCCCGCGTTTCATGCGGATCACCGTGCGGTTCACCGCGCGGTACTGCTGGTAGCGGCAGACCGTCTTGATGGTTTGCCCGCCAACCGGCATGAACAGCATGAAATGCCGGATCAGATCGAGCAGGTGGGCCGGCGTCAGCATGCCTGCCACCAGGCGCTCCTGCTCGGACAGTTTGGCTTTGCCCAACTGCTCGGCTACTGACTGCTCGCTGCCGCTACCCTCCGGGCCAACCACGGTTTTCCATTGGGAGAAATGCCCGAAGCCGGCCCCAATGCAGCCCACCTGTGCTTCGTCGTAGCTACTGGCGACCAACAGCTGCACGCTAGCGAACAGTGTTTCGTTGCCCTCGTTGTCCTCGACTTCGAAGGCCGCCTTGCGCTGGTTGCTGTAGCGGCGCAATTGATCGACAGCTTCGGCCAGCGGTTCTGGGATGGATGGGCTCTTGCATTCCACCACCACCAGCGGGATGCCGTTCACCAGCAACACCAGATCCGGGACGATAAATTTCTTGCCGCTGCTGTACCCCGGTGGGCAATCCACTCGGAACTGGTTGATCACGCGGAAGTGGTTATTGGCCGGGTTGGCCCAGTCGATGTACTGGATGGTCTGACCACGTCCGCCTTCCCAGCCCTGAAGGCCATCGACCGTGATGCCTTTGAGCAGCAGCTCAGTGACTGTATGGTTGGCTTCCATCAGCTTGCCGGCGCCCACGCGGGTAATGGCCGCCAGTGCTTCGGCAATGCGCTGCTCATCCAGCCAGGGCTGACCGTCGCGCAGGTTGATGGCAAGCAAGCGCTCGGCCAGTGCAGCTCGCTGAATTACTTCACTGAAACTGCTGCGACCAGTGATGGCCGGGTCGTCGAGGCTGCCCTCGATATGCTTCCAGTTCAGCCCCTGTAACTGAGCCACAAAGGGTTTTTCGACGTCATCCAATTCCCAGCCCACGGTTACTCCTTTAATCCAGTTCAGGCGTGTATGGGCTCATACAGGCTCATACAGGCTCATAAGCGGCTCATAGCAGCTCATAGAATTTTTTAGCCGAGCTTATAGACCGACCAGCGTCGTTCACCCTGCTGTATCAGTGTGCCCTTGTCTTTCATGCGCTTGAGCAGTTTTGCCGCTTGATCAGGCGAGAGCCGACAAAGATCCATTACTTCAGCGCGCTGAATCTGCCCATGCTGCTGCACGTAGTTCAACACCATCTGCTCATGTTGAATGGGTGTGAAGCCTGCCTGGCGGGTATAACCGGCCTTGTCGCCCACGGCCTGGTAAAGACTGGCTGACAGCGTGTAGCTGCGCCCTCGGGTAGAACCGTGGGCCTCGACCAAGCCGGCTTCGGTCAGGGCTTCCAGCGTGCGTTTGGCACTGGCGGTGTCGCGCTGGATCTGTACGGCCAGTTCGTCGGCCGTGACGCGTTTGGTTTCACGCAGAACGGCCAGGGCGATCAGGCTGTCGATGGGCAGCTCGGCATTGGTGGCGCGCTCGTGCTCGACTACCAGGCGGCGAAAATCAAGGTCGGCCTCGGCTGTGGGCAGGCGCAGCACTACGCTTTGGGCGGTAGTGTAACTGTAGTCCGGGGCCGGTCGGCCGAACTTGAGCATGCCGCGAAAAATCTTGTCCACCCCTCGGCCGGAGCGTTCGACCACGCCGACGCGCTTCATGGCGTCGGCCAGGGCCGGGTTGCGCGGACGGGGTTCGGTCACCAGCAGGTTGGCCAGGGTGACGCCATCGACCAGGCCACCGGGGTTGCTGACCACCAGGGCATCGTCCTCCAGGCGTACATGCACCGCGCCTCTGCCGTGGTAGTCGCGATGCACCAAGGCATTGGCTACGGCTTCACGGAAGGCGCCGAGGTCGACCTTGGGCACTGGCACGCGGAACAGGCCGACCTGCAGTTCTTCCTCTGGGTTGTAGGGACGGAAGTTGGTTTCCAGCCAGTCCAGGGCCTTGAGCAATGGGAAGCGGCGAAACTCGTTGAAGCGCACTGCCTGCTGGGCCAGCACCTGGAAAGCGAACTCATGGGTGGGCACCAGTTGGCGCAGGGAGGTTTCCCGACCGATCAGTAGCAGGCCGGTGAGGGTTGGCACGCGCGTACCGTCTGGCTGGCGCGCAGTGAGCAGTAGTGCGCCGTCCAGAGCTTCATCGTCCAGTTCCAACAGCACGCGGTCGCCGCCGTATTGCTGCACTGCCTGGCGCAGACGTTCGCGTTCCAGCGGGTCGAGGTCGGCAAGGGTGGCACCGGCCACCGGCTGGGCGGAAACATCGAGCAGGCCGAAGCTGCTTGCGCGGCTGCTGCGCTCATGGGGCAGCATGGCTATGCATTCGGGCGTGCCGTCGTGTTTCAAGCGGCGGTGCAGGTAGACGCCGCTGGTTGTGGCCACCTCGCCCTGGGTCTTGGGTACATGGATACGCGCCACGGTCACGCCATCCAGGTCGAGCGCCTCGGCCTGTATGTTCAGCGACGGCGAGGTGCGCGCTGCGACCATGCCGGCCAGGCCCTCCAGCAGGTGATGCTCGGCATGAAGGCCGGTGGGTGTGCCATCGTCCTCGACGCCCAGCCATAGCTCGCCGCCTTCGGCATTGGCTAGGCAGACCAGAGCCTCGATTAGCTCGCGGTCGGGGAGCTTGCTGCGGTCGCTTTTGAACTCGACGGTGAGGGATTCGCGGGGCGGTAAGCTCGGTGTCATATCAGGCTTCCGTCGGTGCAGTTGCATGCTGAAAAGATTCCAACAGCGGGGTGACGCGCACGCGGCCGGTCAGCAGATCATCCATCAGGCCGGATTTTTGTCGATTTAATTTTGAAAGTAAGGACTCTTCATTTTCTAGTCGCGCTGTCATACCCGATATGCGCGACACTATGACATCCATCTCATGCTCTTCTGGCCAAGGAGTACTCATCTCGGCCAGCTTTGAGATGTATAAATGCTTGATCGTAGAGCCACCAGAATCAGCCAGCATTCTCTCTTGACCGATAGGAGACTGGAGGTAGGTTGCAAGGTAGGACGAATCAGCGCCGGTTTTGGGCGAAAGAACAGCGACAGATTGATTCACGCAGACGTCATCACGGTCGAGAACGGCAACACGGCCGAGAGTTCCATCCTTGGTAACAAGCACATCGCCAATGTTCGGCCGGCTCTTTGCTGAGAGCAATCCAAATGCGCGCTCAGTGGTATGACGTGCTTGCTCGTACAAAATTCTGCTTTCCGATACGTCAGTGGCTGTCAGCATCCACGGGCCTTCATTGGTTGTCGGCATTGGGCTTGTAAAACCATAGGTAATCCTTGCCAAACGCTTTGCTAAATCTATGCATTGCCACTTCCTCGGAATCCACCCCAACGGCGACTCCTTGTAGAGTTGCGGTGCTTCGCTCTGTGGCGGGCGCAGTTGGCCTTTGGAGTCGATGCCACGGGTCAATAGATCGTGCAGCAGGCCCTGCTTGACGGCCTTGAGCTTGTCGATCAGTGCCTCGGTTTCGCGTATGGCGGTGTCGAGGATGTCCAGGATTTGGGCAATCTTACGGCGCTCCCCGAATTCTGGTCGGTAAACCTCCAGCTCATAGACATCCCTCCGGTTCAGTCCTGGGATACCCGTAGATGTATCCAGTAGATGAAGCGGCAACCAAGACAGTACCCAATACAGCCAACGACGCTCTTCTGGCGGACAGTTCACCCAATACGTCGTATCAATGGCCCATAAATCATCATCAGACCAAGTGACCTTGCCGACGCTGCCCTTACGACCGACAACAATCCCCGGCCCAGCGATCAGTGCGGATTGATGGCGACCCACCTCACCATTTGAGCCAAATACGGGAAAGCCGTGTCCAGTACGGCGTTCGGCAGGTAGCGGCTCACCATATTCAAGAGAGAGGAGCGCGTCGAGTTTAGACATATCCCAATCCCTTCAGGAAACCATCTAACGCCTCTGCCGCCGCATTGCGCTTCTGCTCGATTTCGTTCAGCGTTATTCGGTACTTGTCCCACCAGTTCTCGAAGGCGGCGACTATCTGCTTGCGCTGGGCGGCTATATAGCGCTCGACGATGGCCTGCATATCGTTGTACAGGATGGTCAACAGCAGTTCGGCGGCTTGCTGCTCGTCCAGCCTGTCGACGGCCTGATTCAGGTGGCTGGCGAAGTTCTCCTGTCGGTTTTTGAGCTGTTTCTTCACCTTGGTGAACTCGGCTTTCCAGGCCTTGAGCTGGGCTTCGTCGAAGGTGTTTTCTTCGTCATCGGTATCCGTCGAGCTGTCGGCCTCGTCAGCCTCTTCCCCCTTGGGTGGGGATGCGGCCTTGAGCTGACTATCCAGTTCGGTCTTTTTTGCTTCCAGCTCGGCCAACTCGGCAACAAAATCACCGAGCAGGAATTTCACCAGCTTGTGCTCCAACGGGCTTTGCTTGCTGGCCTTGTCTTCCAGAGCGGTGATGATGCTGATGCGCCAAGCGTCGATTACGCCCCGGCAACCGCGGGCCATCAAGCCAAGGAAGTCATATTTGCTCTGGTACCAAAAGCCCGCGACGATGCCCCTGACTTGGAAAGGGTCGAGCAGGCCAATGCCTTCCAGCGTCTGGCTAAAACTGGCCAGTAGCTCGCCGCGCAATTCGACCAGGGCAGCGCTGTTATCCAGCTTCCCAGCCAGGGTGATGATCCGCGGGCTGTGTACGTGCCACCAGGTTTCGAAGGCATCACGCAGAGCGGCTTCCTTCGCCTGTAGGCCGGGGTTGCTTTCGATGGCTGGCTTGAGGTCGGCGCGGCAGGTCAGCTCGCCGCGAAAGTCGAAATACTGCGCATCGCGTGTGATGAATAGGTCATGAGGGTCGAGGCCGTGGGCGGTGAACAGCGGCGTTTTCGCTTCGACTTCGGTCTTGGGCACACCACCCAGCAGGTGAGCACGCACATCATGTGGCTCGGGTGGTGGTGCGTTATCCACGTAACGGCGGATATTCAGGTTGTAGTCGTTGTCGCGCAATGTGGCGATATCCACCACGTCGCTAAGGCCGTCGATCCGGCGAAATTCGTCGAAGGCAGTGGTGATTTTCTCAATGTGCTCGGGTAGCAGGTAGTTCTGCGCACGGCCCTCGAAGTACTCGCGGTCGGCGTTGATAAACAGCACCTTGCCCTGGCGCTCGGCAGGCTTGGCGCTGACACGGTTGGCGCCTTCCTGCTTTTGTTGGCGCAGGATCAGGATGCAGGCGGGAATACCGGTGCCATAGAACAGGTTGGCCGGCAGGCCGATCACAGCTTCGAGCAGATCGTTTTCGATAATGCCAGCGCGGATTCCGCGTTCCTCACCGCCCCGGAACAGCACGCCGTGGGGTAGTACGGTGGCGATCATGCCCTCGTCGCGGATCACAGCGAGCATGTGCTGCAGGAACATCAGGTCGGCCTTTTTCGAGCCCAGCGGCACCTCGCCGAAGCAGAAGCGTTGCTCGCGAAATGTCGGGTTCCAGGCCAGGCTGCCATCCGCGCTTTTCTCGGTATGGCCCCAGTTGATGGAGAAAGGCGGGTTGGTGAGGATTCGGTCGAAGCGGCGCAGTTCGCCGCCCTCGATATGCCGAGGGTCGGCTAGGGTGTCTTCGTTCTCCAGCCAGGCGTTGCTGATGCCGTGCAGCAGCATATTCATCTGCGCGATGGACCAGACGGTGCCGTTGAATTCCTGGCCGAACAGGTTGGCCTTGCGGCCGTCCTCGCCGTGCTCGTCGATATATTCCTTGGCAGCAATCAACATGCCGCCAGAGCCGCAGCAGGGGTCGTAGACATCGTGTGCCAGAGTCGGCTTGAGCAGGTACACCATCAGCCGCACCACCGAGCGCGGCGTATAGAATTCGCCACCTTTCTTGCCGGCAGAATCGGCGAACTCTGCTATCAGGTACTCGTAGGCAGCACCCAGCAGGTCGGGGAATTCAAAGTCGCTGTTGCGCAGGCGCACTTCACCGAAGTGGGTGATGAGCTGGCGCAGCTTCTGATCCGGGATCTTGCTCTGGCCGATCTTGCGGGTGAAGTCGATATGCTCCAGCACCCCTTCCAGGGAGACGTTATTTTCCTCGATGCCACCCAGCGCTTTGTTAAGCAGGTTGCCGACGTTGATGTGAGCTTCGTTGAGCAAATACTTGAAGCGCGAATGGCTGGGCACCCAAAAACTGCCATCACGCTTGTACCAGCGCGGGTTTTCCGCCGTGACAAAGGCCTCGGCCTTGCTCTTGCCAGCGTTTATCTCATCGGTTACGACCTGCTCATAGCGCTCCTCGAATACGTCGGAGCAGCGCTTGAGGAACAGCATGCCAAAAATGTATTCCTTGAACTCCGAGGCATCCATCTTGCCGCGCAGAATATCGGCAGCCTTGAACAGATGGCGTTCCAGTTGTTGCAGCGTGAGGGGCATTGCGGAGTCTCTTTTGGGCACCCAGGGAGCGGAAGCCGATCCTGATGGTATTAAATGCCGGGGATTGTATCCCAATCCAAGCTCGGCACTGAGTTGTCTCGGTTGCACGGGTTCAGGTTGGGCGTCTAGCGCTAGCTGTACTGACTTTTCATGTCTGTGATTCGCGCTGATGCCAATTGCTGCGTGGTGAGCCTTGCTGTTCGCCAAAAGCGACCCACTGCTGTATCTCTCAGTCGCGTGCGGCCTGGAAAAGGGCCGTGGAGCTCAATAGCCCTGAAACCCCCGTATTTACTGGATTTCAGGCACAAAAAAAGACGTCCGTGGACGTCTTTAGATGTTGAAGTGGTGGAGCCGGGGGGATTTGAACCCCCGTCCGCCAGTACTCCGCTGTCGGTACTACATGCGTAGCCGTTTCTATTAAGTTAACCCTCAGCGACCCGAAGGGCAGGGTGCTTTGGGCGAGTTGTGTAAGTTTTAGCCGCTTCGTCCACAACGTACTGCACGGCGATTCTGTTCTATATGACAATCACTTTGGGTTTACAGACATCCCCTGGTGATTGCTGGACCCGAAGGTACCAGAAGCTCAGGGCTAAGGCTGCTTACGCAGCGAGAGCGAATTCCTGGCCGTAGTTTTCGTCATTGGCAACTATAAGAAGTTGCAACAGTGGATTTACGAGTTCTGTTACCAACTCGGCATGCACCTAAAGTTTCGCGACCGGCGTCGAATCCTAAACGGCCCCGTGCTTGTAACTCGTTGTTTCTTAGTGAGTGACAAGCCTGTGCAGTGTACGCCAAACCGTCACGGAAGGCCAACCCGAAGGTTGGCCCTGCGTATCAGCAGCGCTTATTGGCCACCTTTCTCGCTGTTCTGCAGGTCTTGGATGGCCTTGGAAGTGATCTCGATGCATTTTTTGTCATCGCCAGCGGCGTGCGCGGCTTTGGCCTGGGATACGGCGGTGTCTATTTCGCCCTTTTTGCCACTGGTGTCGGTGGCGAGCAGGGCTTGGCCGTTGTTGATTTTATCCAGGTTGATTTTGCACAGGTCCGGCTCGCCGGCAGCAAAAACAGGCGAGGCCAACATTGCGGCGGTGATGAACACGCCAGCAAGAGCAGTACGCTTCATGGGGTATCTCCTTGAGCAAGTAAGGCTCGATGCTGCGCCAAGGCGGGGCAGCCAGCGAGGTCACGGGTGAGCCTCGTTCGCCGAGGCCTATTCAAGTGACTGCGCCGGCACGCAGGGGTTCTGTTTTATTTGCAGGTTTCATGGGCGCGGGCCTGGGTGACGCGGTCTACGAGGTAGACCAGGCCGTGGTAATCGATACCGCCATGCTGGCTCAGGCCGATCTCGCAGGTGCGGCTGGTAGAAATGCCCTCGCTGCAATGTTGCACCGCGTCCTTGAGCGAGCGCAGTGAGTGGGCGTTGAGTTCCGGGGTGGTGAAGCCTTTGTCGCCAGCGAAGCCACAGCAGTGAATGCCTTCCGGGATCACCACGGTGGTGGCGCAGCGCCGCACAAGGTCGATCAAGGCCTGGCTTTCGCCCAAGTGCTGGGTGCTACAGGTGACATGCACGGCGATGGGGGCTTGCTGTGGCGTGAAGTCGAGGCGGTCCATCAGGTGGGTGCGGATAAAACGCACCGGGTCGTAGAGGTCCAGGCGGGTTTCGCCGAGGTCTTGCACTAGCCGCAGGGTGCAGGGGCTGGTGTCGCAGTAGATCGGGTCGAGGCCGCCACGGCTGGCGTGGAGCAGGGCGCCGATCAGCTCCTGGCGCTTGTGCTCGGCTTGTTCGGCGTAGCCTTTGGAGGCGAATGGCTGGCCGCAGCACAGGCTGTCCTGGTTGTCGGGAAACACGACTTGGTAACCGGCTTTTTCCAGCAGACCGCGGGTTTTGTCGTACAGCGACATCTGCTCTTTATCGTCGGCTGATGGGCCCATGGCGCGTGAGACGCAGGCGGCCAGGTAAACCACGCGCGGGCGCTCGTCTTCAACTGCCGGGCTGAAGCGTATGGCTTTTTCCGGCTGTGGCATGGCATTGCTCCACTGCGGGATCTGCCCCTTGGACAGCTGTGTGATTTTTGCCGAGAGCTTCGCCAGGCGAGGCGCGCCCAGCAGCATGCGCGCGCCATTGGCGACATGCAGGGTAAAGCGCGCACCTTGCATGGCCGTGGCGAAATGGCCGGCCAGCCAGTCGGCGGTTTTCGTACGGTCGGCGTCGCGAGCACGCAGCTTTTTCACCAGGTCGCCGGTATTGATGCCGACCGGGCAGCGTTGCGCACACAACCCGGTGGCGGCGCAGGTGTCGATGCCTTGGTAATGGTAGGCCGCTTCCAGTTCGGTGGTGTCGACGCCTGCGCGTCTCTTTGCCTGGATATCGCGCCAGATCACGATGCGCTGGCGCGGGCTGAGCGTCAGGCCTTTGGAAGGGCACACTGGCTCACAAAAACCACACTCGATGCACTTATCCACAAGCTCGTCGGCCGCAGGCAGCGGCTTAAGGTGCTTAAGGTGGATTTGCGGGTCTTCGCTCAGCACCACGTCGGGGTTAAGGATGCCGTTGGGGTCGAGCAGACGTTTAAGCTGCCACATCAACTGGTAGGCATCGCTGCCCCATTCCAACTCGACGAAGGGCGCCATATTACGGCCGGTGCCGTGTTCGGCTTTCAGCGAACCGCCGAACTCCACGGCTACCAACTGCGCCACATCGTCCATGAACGCCTGGTAGCGTGCGACTTCTTCACTGCTGTTGAAGCCTTGGGTGAACACGAAATGCAGATTGCCTTCCAGGGCGTGTCCGAAAAGGATCGCTTCGTCGTAGTGATGTTTGTCGAACAGTTCGATCAAGCGATTTACGCCGATGGCCAGTTGCTCGACCGGGAAGGTCACGTCTTCGATGATCACCGTGGTGCCGGTTTTACGCACGGCGCCGACGGCCGGGAACGTGTCTTTGCGGATGGCCCACAGGCGGGCGTTTTCCAGCGGGTCCTGGGTGAAGTCGACCTGTTTTTCTACCGGGAAGGCGGCCAGGGACGCCATGATCAGCGCCAGTTGTTCCTGGAGTAATGAAGGTGATGCGGCACGGGATTCGATCAGCAGCGCGCAGGCGTTTTCCGATAGCTGCTGTACGAAAGCCGGCATGCCGGGTTTGTCCTGCACCGAGCGCATGCTGCGCCGGTCCAGCAACTCAACGGCGGAGACGGGTTGGGTTTTGAGCACCGTCACGGCATTGCAGCAGGTTTCCACATCCGGGAACACAATCAGCGCCGAGGCCTTGTTCGGGTGGTCGATCACCGTGTCGTAGGTCACTGCGCTGATAAAACCGAGGGTGCCTTCGGAGCCCACCAGCAGGTGGCTGAGGATATCCAGGGGTTCATCAAAATCCACCAAGGCGTTGAGTGACAGGCCGGTGGTGTTTTTCAGACGGTATTTGTGGCGGATTTTTGCAGCCAGTTCGGCATTTGCCCGCGTCTCCCGGCCCAGCGTGGCCAGGCGCTCCAGCAGCTCGCCATGCTGTTGGCGAAAGGCGCTGACACTGGCCGCGTCCTCGGTATCCAGGCGGCTGCCATCAGCCAGTACCAGGCGGATGCCGGCCAGGGTGTGATACGTGTTTTGCGCGGTGCCACAGCACATGCCGCTGGCATTGTTGGCGACGATGCCGCCGATCTTGCAGGCGTTGATCGAGGCCGGGTCGGGGCCGATCTTGCGCCCGAACGGCGCCAGCCACGCATTGGCCTGGGCGCCGATCACGCCGGGTTGCAGGCGGATCTGCGTGCCTTGGCCACGAATTTCGCGGCCATTCCAATTGTCGCCCAGCACGATCAGCACCGAGTCGCTGATGGCCTGACCGGACAAGCTGGTGCCGGCTGCGCGGAAGGTCACGGGTACGCGGTCGCGCTGGGCCAGGTGCAGCAGCGCCACGACTTCGTCTTCTGACTCCACGCGAACCACCAGCTGTGGGATCAGTCGGTAAAAGCTGGCGTCAGTGCCGAAGGCGAGGGTGGAAAGAGGGTCGTCGAAGCGACGATCTTTCGGGATCAGTTGTGCGACGTCGCTCAGGAAAGCAGCAGGCAGGCTCATCGGTCCTCCAGAAATAGCTGACGCCGGCATCGTTGTCCGGCGTCGATTCTTACCCTGTTACGCGCAGGTTTTAGTGCACCAGCATACCGGTGAACCAGTAGGCCTGCGCCAGCGTGATCAGCCCGACGATGGTGGCAAAAAACAGGCTGTGCTTGAGGGTAAAGCGGAACAGGTCGGACTCTTTGCCCACCAGGCCGGTGGCGGCGCAGGCCACCGCGATTGATTGTGGCGAGATCATCTTGCCGGTCACACCGCCGCTGGTGTTCGCTGCTACCAGCAAGGTGTCGTTGACGCCGATCTGATGCGCCGTGGTGGCTTGCAGCGAGCTGAACAGGGCGTTGGACGAAGTGTCGGAGCCTGTCAGGAAAACCCCCAGCCAGCCGAGGAACGGCGAGAAGAACGGGAAGGCAGCGCCGGTGCCGGCCAATACCAGGGCCATGGTCGAGGACATGCCGGAGTAGTTGGTGACGAAGGCAAACGCCAACACCATGCCAATGGACAGGATCGGCCAGCGCAGTTCGTAGAAGGTCTCTTTTAAAGTGGTAAGACCAGTCTTGAGGTTGATTTTCAACACCAGCATCGAAATCAGTGCAGAGAAGAAAATCGCGGTGCCGGTGGCTGAAATCGGGTCCAGCTTGAACACGGCCGGAATCGCCGTGGGGTTGGTGACGATCGGGGCGACCTTGATCACCAGTTGATCCAGGTGCGGGATCGCGAAGTTGAACACCCAGCTGTACATCGAACCGCCGGCGGCGAACATCGCTTTGAACGGCTTGAGCGTCCAGATAGTGACCAGCACTGTGAGGATCAGGAACGGCGACCAGGCTTTGAAAATCTTCCCCAGGCTGTAAGGCGAGGCGACGGTTTGGCGTGGCTGACCGAAGCCACCTGCGCTGGCGGTGACCGCTGCGCCGGAGGTGGCGCCGGCAATCTGTGCGCCGGCGCTGCGTTTGGGCTGCCAGATTTTCAGGAACAGGGTCAGCGCTACCAGGCTGGCCAGGGCTGAGGTGATGTCCGGCAGTTCCGGGCCGATGAAGTTGGAGGTGAAGTATTGGGTGACGGCAAAGCTCAGGCCCGCTACCAGTGCGGCTGGCCAGGTTTCGCGAACGCCGCGCAGGCCGTCCATCATGAACACCAGCCAGAACGGCACGAACAGCGACAGCAGCGGTAACTGGCGGCCGGCCATGGCGCCGATCTTGAACGAATCGATACCGGTCACTTGCCCGGCGACGATGATCGGGATGCCCAGCGCGCCGAACGCTACAGGCGCGGTGTTGGCGATCAGGCACAGGCCGGCGGCGTACAGCGGGTTGAAACCCAGGCCCACCAGCAGTGCGGCAGTAATTGCCACAGGGGCACCAAAACCGGCTGCACCTTCAAGGAAGGCGCCAAAGCAGAAGCCAATCAACAGCACCTGCAAGCGCTGGTCATCGGTAATCGACAGGACCGAGCTGCGGATGATTTCAAACTGCCCGCTCTTGACCGTCAGTTTGTAGAGGAATACGGCAGCGACGATGATCCAGGCGATGGGCCACAGGCCATAGGCAAACCCGTAACCGGCGGCGGCCAGCGCCATGTCTACCGGCATCTGGAACGCGAAAATCGCCACCAGGATCGACAGCGCCAGGGTGATGCTGCCTGCCACGTGGCCTTTGAGGCGGAACACGGCCAGTGCCAGGAAGAAAAATACGATCGGGATAACGGCGGCCAATGCGGACAGGCCGAGGCTGCCGAGTGGGCTGTAGAGCTGTTGCCAGGTTTGCATAATGGGGTGGCCCCTGATTGTTGTTGTTTGGTCAGCTTGGATAATTGGTAATACCAATTTACAGTCGCTGTCGGCTAGAGTAAAAGCCTTGGCAGGGGTGTGTCAATTTGCCGCCCACGAAACTTTGGTCGTGGCGGTGTGGGTGAGGTGTTCTGGTTGGGTCAATCGAAGGCGTTCTGATAGGTGCCGCAAGCGCGGCGATAGGCGAGAATAGAGGGCCTGGCGAGTGGTCGGGTTTGTGGAGAGTGAGTTATGGGGTTTGATCAGGTGCGTCAGCGCCGTTTGTCTGACGATATTGTCGAGCAGCTTGAGGGCATGATCCTTGAGGGCACGCTCAAGTCGGGCGAACGCTTGCCAGCCGAACGCGCTTTGGCTGAACAGTTTGGCGTGTCGCGCCCTTCGCTGCGGGAGGCGATTCAGAAACTCGCGGCCAAGGGGTTGTTGGTCAGCCGCCAGGGCGGCGGTAACTATGTGGCGGATTCTCTGGGTTCGACCTTCAGTGATCCGTTGCTGCACCTGCTGGAAAATAACCCGGAGGCTCAGCGGGATTTGCTGGAGTTTCGTCAGACCCTGGAAGCGTCCTGTGCTTACTACGCTGCACTGCGTGCTACTGAGGTCGACCGCGAGCGGCTGACCGCAGCGTTTGAGGCGCTGCAGGATTGCTACACCCGCGCCGATGAAGTTAGCCGGCTGGAAGAGGGCGCAGCGGATGCGCGCTTTCACCTGGCCATCGCTGAGGCCAGCCATAACGCCGTGTTGCTGCACACCATTCGTGGGCTGTTCGATTTGCTCAAGCGTAACGTGGTGACCAATATCGGCGGCATGTACCAGCAGCGTACAGAAACCCGCGACATGCTCATCAGTCAGCATCGGGATTTGTATTTGGCAATTATCGAAGGGCGGGCCGAACAGGCGCGGGAAGTCTCAACACGTCACCTGCTGTATGTGCAGGAAGTGTTGGAGGAGGTGCGGCAGGAAGTTCAGCGCGTGGCTAGGGCGGAGCGACGTAAAGGGATGTAGCCCGCGTGGGCTACACCGTCACAAGGATTACTCTTCCTTGCCCTTGTTGCGCACGGCGCGATGCAACTCACGGTTGGAGTCGCGCTCACGCTCGGTATCGCGCTTGTCGTATTCCTTCTTGCCCTTGCCCAGCGCGATCTCGCACTTGACCAGGTGCTTGCTCCAGTACCAGGACAGGCAGATACAGGCATAGCCTTTCTGCTGTACGGCGGCAGCGAGCTTTTCCAGTTCGCGGGCGTTGAGCAACAGCTTGCGCGTGCGCACCGGGTCGGCAATCACGTGGGTGCTCGCGGTGGTCAGCGGGGTGATATGACTGCCCAGCAGCCATGCCTCGCCATCTTTGAGCAATACGTAGCTGTCGACCAGTTGCAGCTTGCTGGCGCGCAGACTTTTTACTTCCCAGCCGGCCAGGACCAGACCAGCCTCGAACCGATGTTCGATGAAGTAATCGTGTCGCGCCTTTTTATTTTGCGCGATGGTCCCTGTGGGGTGTTTCTTTTGTTTAGCCATAGGGGCGGCATTATAGGGAGTTGCGAGCGTATCGGCTACGGTCAACCTGCGTGCTTGAGCGTGTTGGACGAATCCCGGACAATACCGGCAGTTCTCTGGTTTTTTTCTCTCGCGGATCGGGCTGTTCTTTCGCGATGTTTGCCTCAAGCAGTGGAAGTAACGCTCACATGACGACGCATATTCAACGTTCGGCTTTATTGCCTTATCCGGCTCAGGCGCTCTATGACCTGGTCAATGACGTAGCGCGTTACCCGGAATTCCTGCCTTGGTGCTCAACCGCCGAAGTGCTGGAAAGCAGTGATGAGCATATGGTCGCCAGTGTCGGGGTAGCCAAGGGTGGGCTTAGCCAGCATTTTGTTACGCGCAATGTGCTGGTGCCGGGCAAATCCATTGAGATGAACCTGCAGGAAGGGCCGTTCACCCAGTTGCATGGGGTATGGGTATTCAAGGCGCTGACCGACAAGGCCTGCAAGATCAGCCTGGACCTGTCCTTTGATTACGCCGGCCCGATTGTGCGGGCGACCTTGGGGCCTTTGTTCAACCAGGCGGCCAACACCCTGGTGGATGCATTCTGTCAGCGGGCCAAACAACTGCATGGTTGAGATTGAAGTGGTGTACGCCGCTGAGGACCGCCAGGTCTTGCTGGCGGTGACGGTGCCTGCGGGCACCAGCCTGAGGGCCGCGGTGCTGGCGTCGGGGATTGCTGAGCAATTTCCAGGCTTGGTATTGGCGGATTGCCAACTGGGCATATTCGGCAAAGTGGTCGCCGATGCGCACGTGCGTGTTGCGCAGCCAGGTGATCGAATTGAGATTTATCGGCCCTTGCTGGCAGACCCCAAGGAAGTGCGCAGGCTGCGTGCGGCCAAGGCGGCCTTGGCGCGGCAGCAGAACCCATAAGGCTGCCAATCGGCAGGCAACAAAAAGCCCGGCATGCCGGGCTTTTTATCGAGCGCCGCAAAATTACTGCGGGCTGGTGTCCAGAGGCTGTGGCGTCGGGACAGGAACGGTCTGCACGCCGTCGACGTCCTTCTGGATCTGATCCAGCAAGGAGCCAGGTTTGGCCGGTACTTCGGACTTAGGCTTCTCTGCTTCCTGCGCTGGCGCAGTCACATTGGTGCCGTTGTCCTTGCCGAGCAAGGCTTCATCACGGCTTACGCCGGGCATGAAGTCACCGGACAGGCTCACAAGCTGGTCATTGCCATTGAAGATGACACTGACGCGCTCCTGCTGGCGCTCACCGCCACCTGGCTGGATGCTGTAGAGATAATCCCAGCGATCGGCATGAAAAGTGTCGGTCAGCAGGGGGTTGCCCATAATAAACCGTACTTGCCGTCGGGTCATTCCCGGGCGTAACTGGTCTATCATGTCCTGCGTGACGACATTGCCCTGCTGGATGTCGATTTTGTAAACCCCGGGGAATGAACAACCGGCGAGTGCGAGCAGTCCCACAAGGGTGAAACTGGTTAGCAAGAGCTTGGTGTTTTGCATCGGTGGGCGACTTCCACTATCTTGGCTGGGACAACGTAAACGCCGATCATACCCGTATTAAGAGAAGCTGCGAAGCAGCATCCGCGAGAAAGCTAACCATGGTTGAAAATAGCGAACTACGCAAAGCCGGTCTTAAAGTGACTCTGCCACGAGTCAAGATTCTACAAATGCTCGATTCTGCTGAGCAGCGCCACATGAGTGCCGAGGATGTTTACAAGGCGCTGATGGAGTCTAACGAGGACGTTGGCCTGGCCACGGTTTACCGTGTGCTGACCCAGTTTGAAGCCGCAGGGCTGGTGGTTCGTCATAATTTCGACGGCGGTCATGCAGTGTTCGAATTGGCTGACGGTGGTCATCACGATCACATGGTTGACCTGGATACCAATGAGGTTATCGAGTTCACCAGCCCGGAAATCGAGAAGCTCCAGCACCAGATCGCTGAGCAGCATGGATTCGATTTGGTGGACCATAATCTGGTCCTGTACATCCGTAAGAAAAAGTAAAAATCGACACAGATTTGCTCTGTGAAACGATAGAAGGCGACCCTAGGGTCGCCTTCGTGCTTTCTATAAGAGAGAAAATAGAGCGAAAAAAGCTCGGTTCAAGCCTTGGCTGCCACTACCATCTTCTTCGCGTGGGCCAGGGACTCTTTCGTCAGGTCGATGCCGCCCAACATCCGCGCCACTTCTTCTACCCGCTCCGATTTGTTCAGCTTGGACACGGCCGTATGCGTCGCATCGCTGCCGCGCACTTTGTGTACAAATAAATGCTGATGCCCTTGGGCGGCCACTTGCGGCAAGTGAGTCACGGTGAGCACCTGGCCACGCTCCCCAAGGCGGCGCAGCAGTTGGCCGACAATCTCCGCCGTCGGCCCGCCAATCCCCACGTCCACTTCGTCGAATACCAGCGTGGGTACCCGCGAGGTCTGGGCGGTAATGACCTGAATCGCCAGGCTGATCCGCGACAGCTCACCGCCGGACGCCACTTTCGCCAGTGCCTTGAGCGGCTGGCCAGGGTTGGCGCTGACCAGCAGCTCCACCTGTTCCAGGCCATGGGGTTGCAGCTCGTTGCTGGTGTTGGCGTGCAGCTCAATGGTGAAGCGCCCGCCAGGCATGCCCAGGCGTTGAATTTCCTGCTCCACGGCACTGGCCAGGCTGGTAGCGGCTTGCTGGCGCAGGTCGCTGAGCTCGCGGGCCTTTTCCTGGTAATGGCGGGCGAAGGAGGCGAGTTCATCGCCCAGCCGTTCAATGGATTCATCATTGGCGTTGAGGGTTTCGATCTCATCCAGCAGCTTTTGCTGCATCGTCGCCACTTCGGTCGGCTGGATGCGGTGTTTGCGCGCCAGGGTATAGATAGTGTCCAGGCGCTCTTCGATTTCTTGCAGGCGCGCGGGGTCGGCGTCGAAGTGGTCCAGGAAGCGATTCAGTTCCCCAACGGCTTCTTCTACCTGGATCTGCGCACTGGTCAGCAGGGTGGTGGCCTCGCTCAAGGAGCCCGACCCGCTGTTCACGCTCGATAGGCGATTGAGGCTGGCGGTCAGTGCGTTCAGTACATTGCCCGAATCACTTTCGCTGCATTGCTCCACCACTTGGCGGCAGATACCCAGCAGGGTTTCGGCGTTGGTCAGGTTCTTGTGTTCCTGCTCCAGTTGCTCCAGCTCGGTTTCGCCAAGGCCCAGGCTCTCCAGCTCTTCAAGCTGATAGCTGAGCAGTTGATGGCGAGCGCGTTGTTCGTCGCCGGAATTGGAAAGTCGCTCCAGCTCCTGGCGGGTTTGCCTCCAGCGCTGGGCGGCAAGCTGCACCTGGCGCGCCAGGTCGGTGGCGCCGGCGTATTCGTCGAGCAGTCGGCGATGAGTGTCGGTTTTCAGCAAGGATTGGTGTTCGTGCTGGCTGTGGATATCGATCAGCAATTCGCCCAGTGCCTTTAAATCGCCAAGCGGGCAGGGCGTGCCATTGATGTAGCCGCGTGAACGACCTTCCGCCGTAATGACGCGGCGCAGGATGCACGGGCCTTCATTATTAAGGTCGCGCTCGGCCAGCCAGGCCTCGGCTTCGGGAATATCGGCCAGGTCGAACGTGGCCAGAATGTCGGCCTTGTCTGCGCCGGGGCGTACCACGCCACTGTCGGCGCGGTCGCCCAGGGTCAGGCCCAGGGCGTCGAGCATGATCGATTTGCCGGCGCCGGTTTCGCCTGTGATTACGCTCATCCCGCGATCCAGTTCGAGATCCAGGTGTTCGACGATGGCGTAGTTATGTACGGACAGGTGCACCAGCATGACGGCCGCTCCCAGGCTTTAGGTCTGGTTATTTATACAGTGTTTTATTCAGGGCTGGCAATCCTGGTGCTTAGCTCAATTTGCTTGAGTGCGCGGATTTTTTAGCGCAAAGCGCAATGACGCTGCCGGAATTGATCCAGAGCAAGCGAAAGACTTTTGGTAACGCCTGCGCCCTTGAACCTGAAAATTGTGGCCCCATATACCGGAACAGAAGCGCGAGTTGAGTTCGCGCATGATTTTGAAAGGAGAAATCTATGGCTGACGAACAGACGCAGGATACGCAAACTCCAGACGCCAATTCGGCTGCCGGTGATGAACTGGCAACTCGTGTGCAAGTGCTCGAAGAGCAATTGGCCGCTGCGCAGGATCAATCTTTGCGTGTTGCCGCCGATCTGCAGAACGTCCGCCGCCGTGCCGAGCAGGATGTCGAGAAAGCTCACAAATTCGCGCTGGAAAAATTCGCCAACGACCTGCTGCCGATTATCGACAGCCTGGAGCGTGGCCTTGAGTTGTCCAACCCGGATGACGAAAACATCCGTCCGATGCGCGAAGGGATCGAGCTGACCCTGAAAATGTTCCAGGACACCCTGAAGCGTTATCAGTTGGAAGCCATCGATCCGCAAGGCGGTGAGCCGTTCAATGCTGAGCATCACCAAGCCATGGCCATGCAGGAAAGCCATGACCTGGAGCCCAACAGTGTACTGAAAGTGTTCCAGAAGGGTTATCAGCTCAACGGTCGCTTGCTGCGCCCGGCGATGGTAGTGGTGAGCAAGGCTCCTGCACCCGTTGCACCTTCTATTGATGAGCAGGCTTGAAATCAGTCGTAACGGCCCCATCTATAAGTCAAGCGTTTAAGTGCTACCGCAGTTAGCCACCACTGCTGCGGCAACCTAATTAAAGTTTCGGGAGAGTAAATCATGGGCAAAATTATCGGTATCGACCTGGGGACTACCAACTCCTGCGTCTCCGTGCTGGAAAACGGCGTTGCTAAAGTTATCGAAAACGCCGAAGGCGCGCGTACCACGCCGTCGATCATTGCTTACGCCAACGACGGTGAAATCCTCGTAGGTCAGTCGGCCAAGCGTCAGGCTGTGACCAACCCGCACAACACCCTGTACGCGGTTAAGCGTCTGATCGGTCGTAAGTTCGACGAAGAAGTCGTACAGAAAGACATCAAGATGGTCCCTTACAAAATCGCCAAGGCTGACAACGGTGACGCCTGGGTTGAAGTAAACGGCCAGAAAATGTCGCCGCCGCAAATCTCGGCTGAAATCTTGAAAAAGATGAAGAAAACCGCCGAAGACTACCTCGGTGAAGCCGTGACTGAAGCGGTGATCACCGTTCCGGCCTACTTCAACGACAGCCAGCGTCAGGCGACCAAAGACGCCGGCCGCATCGCTGGCCTGGACGTAAAACGTATCATCAACGAACCCACCGCAGCCGCTCTGGCCTACGGTATGGACAAGGCCAAGGGCGACCACACCGTGATCGTTTATGACCTGGGTGGTGGTACTTTCGACGTCTCCGTCATCGAGATTGCTGAAGTTGATGGCGAGCACCAGTTCGAAGTGTTGGCCACCAACGGCGACACCTTCCTGGGTGGTGAAGACTTTGATATTCGTCTGATCGACTACCTCGTTGACGAATTCAAGAAAGAAAGCGGCATGAACCTTAAGGGTGACCCGCTGGCGATGCAGCGCCTGAAAGAAGCCGCTGAAAAAGCCAAGATCGAGCTGTCTTCGGCTCAGTCGACCGACGTGAACCTGCCGTACATCACTGCAGACGCCACTGGTCCTAAGCACTTGAACGTGAAAATCTCGCGTTCCAAGCTCGAAGCGCTGGTTGAAGACCTGGTACAACGCACTATCGAGCCTTGCCGCATTGCGCTGAAAGACTCGGGTATCGATGTTGGCTCGATCAACGACGTGATCCTGGTTGGCGGTCAGACCCGTATGCCACTGGTTCAGAAGCTGGTCACCGAGTTCTTCGGTAAAGAAGCACGTAAAGACGTGAACCCGGACGAAGCGGTTGCCATGGGTGCTGCGATCCAGGGTGCGGTACTGGCCGGCGACGTGAAAGACGTGCTGCTGTTGGACGTCAGCCCGCTGACCCTGGGTATCGAAACCATGGGTGGCGTGATGACCGCGCTGATCGAGAAAAACACCACGATTCCTACCAAGAAATCGCAAGTGTTCTCGACGGCCGACGACAACCAGGGTGCTGTGACCATTCACGTGCTGCAAGGTGAGCGTAAGCAAGCCGCTCAGAACAAGTCCCTGGGCAAGTTCGACCTGGCCGAGATTCCACCAGCACCACGTGGCGTGCCGCAAATTGAAGTGACCTTCGACATCGATGCCAACGGTATCCTGCACGTAGGTGCCAAAGACAAGGCGACCGGCAAAGAGCAGAAGATCACCATCAAGGCCAACTCCGGTCTGTCTGATGAAGAAATTCAACAGATGATTCGTGATGCTGAAGCCAACGCTGATGCGGATGCCAAGTTTGCTGAGCTGGCCGGTGCACGTAACCAAGGCGATGCCCTGGTTCACTCGACGCGTAAAATGGTCTCCGAAGCAGGCGACAAAGTGACCGCCGAAGAGAAGACCGCGATCGAAGCAGCTGTGGTTGCCCTGGAAACCGCCATTAAAGGCGACGACAAGGCTGCCATCGAAGCCAAGGTTGAGGAGCTGTCGAAAGTCTCCGCTCCGGTTGCCCAGAAAATGTACGCCGAGCAAGGCCAGCCGGCAGAAGGCGCTGCACAGCACGCAGAGCCTGAAGCCAAGCACGACGATGTTGTCGATGCCGAGTTCGAAGAAGTCAAAGAGCAGAAGTAAGTTGGTTGCCCGGTTGACCGCTATCAAGCGGTGACTGGTAGGATGTCGCCGCGCGGGAGCTTGCTCCCGCGTTGGCGTGTCTGGGGTATGTGAATTTTTACAGCATGCGACAAGGTTCGGGTGCTGGCGGTGTGATCGGGAATGCTCCTGCTTTCCGAGCAGTAAATACCGCATTTTTGGCCGGGTCCCTGGCTAAAAAGTAGTTATGACCAGGATCGTTGAATTGACGTGAGTTGGGTCCGGGCCTGTATTGGGGCTCAACGAGTTCGGCAAGGCTCAGGAGGGTCGGGCTGAACGTCCTTAAGAGTGCAAAGACTTATGGCAAAGCGTGACTATTACGAAGTGTTGGGTGTGGAGCGCAGCTCCAGCGAGGCGGACCTGAAAAAGGCTTACCGTCGCCTGGCGATGAAGCACCACCCGGACCGTAATCCGGATAGCAAAGAATCCGAAGAGATGTTCAAAGAGGCCAATGAGGCCTACGAATGCTTGTCTGATCCCAATAAGCGCGCGGCCTACGATCAGTATGGCCATGCCGGTGTCGACCCGAGCATGGGTGGCGGCGGTGCCGGTTTTGGTGGTCAGAACTTCTCCGATATTTTCGGCGATGTGTTCAGTGACTTTTTTGGTGGCGGCCGTGGCGGTCAGCGCGGCGGTGCCCAGCGCGGCAGCGACTTGCGTTACACGCTGGAGCTGAACCTGGAAGAAGCTGTGCGCGGCACCACGGTCAATATCCGTGTGCCGACGCTGGTCAATTGCAAGCCGTGCGACGGTTCGGGGGCCAAGAAGGGTTCCTCGCCGATTACCTGCCCAACCTGTGGCGGTATTGGCCAGGTGCGCATGCAGCAGGGCTTCTTCTCGGTGCAGCAGACCTGCCCGCGCTGCCATGGCCAGGGCAAGATCATTTCCGATCCGTGCGACTCCTGCCACGGCGAAGGCCGTGTCGAAGAGTACAAGACCCTTTCGGTGAAAGTGCCGGCGGGCGTTGATACCGGTGACCGTATTCGCCTGTCTGGCGAAGGCGAGGCGGGCACTCAAGGTGGCCCGACGGGTGACCTGTACGTGGTGATCAATGTGCGTGAGCACTCGATCTTCCAGCGTGATGGCAAACACCTGTTCTGCGAGGTGCCGATCAGCTTTGTCGACGCGGCATTGGGTGGTGAGCTGGAAATTCCGACCCTTGATGGTCGGGTCAAGCTCAAGATCCCGGAAGGCACCCAGACCGGCAAGCAGTTCCGTATCCGTGGCAAAGGCGTTGCGCCGGTGCGCGGTGGCGGTGCTGGCGACTTGATGTGCCGTGTGGCGGTGGAAACGCCGGTCAATCTGGGTCGCCGTCAACGCGAACTGCTTGAAGAGTTCCGCAGCTCGTTGGAAGGCGATGACTCCCATTCGCCGAAAACCACTGGCTTCTTCGATGGCGTTAAGCGCTTCTTCGGCGACTTGTAAGGACGTGAATATGCGACGTATAGCCGTAATGGGCGCTGCCGGGCGCATGGGCAAGACGCTGGTCGAGGCGGTGCAGCAGCGCTCGCCGGCCTCCGGGCTGACGGCGGCGATTGTTCGCCCCGGCAGCACGCTGATCGGTGCGGACGCCGGTGAGCTGGCTTCGCTGGGTCGCATCGGCGTTTCGTTGTCGGGCAACCTGGAGCAGGTGGCTGACGAGTTTGATGTGCTGATCGACTTCACCTTGCCGGAAGTGATGCTGAAAAACCTGGCGTTCTGCCGCAAGGCTGGCAAGGCCATGGTCATCGGCACCACAGGCTTGAATGCCGAGCAGAAGCAGTTGCTGGTGGAGGCGGGCAAGGATATTCCGATCGTCTTCGCCGCCAACTTCAGCGTCGGCGTGAACTTGTCGCTCAAGTTGCTGGACCTGGCCGCGCGCGTGTTGGGTGATGAGGCGGATATCGAGATTATCGAGACCCACCATCGCCACAAGATCGATGCGCCGTCGGGTACTGCACTGCGCATGGGTGAGGCGATTGCCGATGCCCTGGGGCGCGACCTGTCTAAAGTCGCGGTCTACGGGCGTGAAGGCCATACCGGTGCGCGTGCCCATGACACCATCGGCTTTGCCACTGTGCGCGGTGGTGATGTGGTGGGTGATCACACCGTGCTGTTTGCCAGTGAAGGCGAGCGCCTGGAGATCACGCACAAAGCCTCCAGCCGCATGACATTTGCCAAGGGTGCGGTGCGTGCGGCGCTCTGGCTGGAAGGTCGTGAGCCTGGTCTGTATGACATGCGCGACGTGCTGGATCTGCACTAAGAGTAGCCAAAACCGGGCCTCAAGCTTATGCTTAGGCCCCGTTTTTACCCGCTAGGCGACGTCCTGTCGCATTCCCCTGCCTTTAAGGCTCATTAGCGGTGGACCAAAAAAGCCTTTTTCTGTAAGCTACAGCTTTAGTGTGTCCACTAAAAGCGCGCAGAATAATTCAGTGAAGAAGCGGGGTGACGTGTCCATACGTCACTCCGCTTTTTTACAACCTGCGATCGCCCTTTCAGGCTTTATTTACGGGAGGTCTTCTTGACTAAGCCAGCCATACTCGCCCTTGCTGATGGCAGCATTTTTCGCGGCGAAGCCATTGGAGCCGACGGTCAAACCGTTGGAGAGGTAGTGTTTAACACTGCCATGACCGGCTATCAGGAAATCCTTACCGATCCTTCCTACGCCCAGCAAATCGTTACCCTGACCTATCCGCACATCGGCAACACCGGTACTACACCGGAAGACGTCGAGTCTGATCGTGTCTGGTCGGCCGGTCTGGTCATTCGTGATCTGCCACTGGTTGCGAGCAACTGGCGTAACACGATGTCGCTGTCCGATTACCTGAAAGCCAACAATGTTGTGGCGATCGCCGGTATCGATACGCGTCGCCTTACACGCATCCTGCGTGAAAAAGGCTCGCAGAACGGCTGCATCATGGTCGGTGACAATATCTCCGAAGAGGCGGCGATTGCCGCTGCCCAAGGCTTCCCTGGCCTGAAGGGCATGGACCTGGCGAAAGTTGTCAGCGTCAAAGAGAAGTACGAGTGGCGCTCCACTGTCTGGGACTTGAAGACCGACAGTCACGCGACCATCGACGCCAGCGAGCTGCCATACCATGTTGTGGCCTACGACTACGGCGTGAAGTACAACATCCTGCGCATGCTGGTTGAGCGCGGCTGCCGCGTGACCGTGGTGCCGGCGCAAACGCCTGCGAGCGATGTGCTGGCCCTGCAACCGGACGGCGTGTTCCTGTCCAACGGCCCGGGTGACCCTGAGCCATGCGACTACGCCATCCAGGCAATCAAGGACGTGCTGGAAACCGAGATTCCGGTATTCGGTATCTGCCTCGGTCACCAACTGCTGGCCCTGGCGTCCGGCGCCAAGACCCTGAAAATGGGCCACGGCCACCACGGTGCCAACCACCCGGTACAAGACCTGGACACCGGCGTTGTGATGATCACCAGCCAGAACCACGGTTTTGCGGTGGATGAAGCAACCTTGCCGAGCAACGTTCGCGCCATTCACAAGTCGCTGTTCGACGGCTCCTTGCAAGGCATCGAGCGCACCGACAAGAGCGCGTTCAGCTTCCAGGGCCACCCTGAAGCCAGCCCTGGCCCGAACGACGTAGCGCCGCTGTTCGACCGTTTCATCAATGAGATGGCCAAGCGACGCTGACTGAGAGGCCTGCGGGCGGCCCCGAACCTCGGTGGCCCCCGCAGGCTCTTCAACGATTGTTCAAGACGGCTTGCCGACTGACCTGCGGATTTGAGTGACAAACCCATGCCAAAACGTACAGACATAAAAAGCATCCTGATTCTCGGCGCTGGCCCGATCGTGATCGGCCAGGCTTGCGAATTCGACTACTCCGGCGCCCAGGCCTGTAAAGCCCTGCGCGAAGAGGGTTACCGCGTCATCCTGGTGAACTCCAACCCGGCCACCATCATGACCGACCCGGACATGGCCGACGCCACTTACATCGAACCGATCAAGTGGCAGACCGTTGCCAAGATCATCGAAAAAGAGCGTCCCGACGCGCTGCTGCCGACCATGGGTGGCCAGACCGCACTCAACTGCGCCCTGGACCTGGAGCGCGAAGGCGTTCTGGAGAAGTTCGGCGTAGAGATGATCGGTGCGAATGCCGACACCATCGACAAGGCTGAAGACCGTTCGCGTTTCGACAAGGCCATGAAGTCCATCGGCCTTGACTGCCCGCGCTCCGGTATTGCCCACAGCATGGAAGAGGCCAACGCGGTTCTCGAAAAGCTGGGCTTCCCGTGCATCATTCGTCCGTCCTTCACCATGGGCGGCACCGGTGGCGGTATTGCTTACAACCGTGAAGAGTTCGAAGAAATCTGCGCCCGTGGCCTGGACCTGTCGCCGACCAAAGAGCTGCTGATCGACGAATCCCTGATCGGCTGGAAAGAGTACGAGATGGAGGTTGTCCGCGACAAAAAGGACAACTGCATCATCGTCTGCTCCATCGAAAACTTCGACCCGATGGGCGTGCACACCGGCGACTCGATCACCGTTGCTCCGGCGCAGACCCTGACGGACAAGGAATACCAGATCATGCGTAACGCCTCGTTGGCGGTACTGCGTGAGATCGGCGTAGAAACCGGCGGTTCCAACGTTCAGTTCGGCATCTGCCCGGACACTGGCCGCATGGTCGTGATCGAGATGAACCCGCGTGTGTCGCGTTCTTCGGCACTGGCTTCGAAAGCGACCGGCTTCCCGATTGCGCGCATCGCCGCCAAGTTGGCGATCGGTTACACCCTGGACGAGCTGCAAAACGAAATCACGGGCGGCGCTACGCCGGCGTCTTTCGAGCCGTCCATCGACTACGTCGTGACCAAGCTGCCGCGCTTTGCCTTCGAGAAGTTCGCCAAGGCCGACGCACGCCTGACCACTCAGATGAAGTCGGTTGGCGAAGTAATGGCCATCGGCCGGACCTTCCAGGAATCCCTGCAGAAAGCCCTGCGCGGCCTGGAAGTGGGTGTTTGCGGCCTGGATGAAAAGCTCGACCTGAGCAACCCGGAAAGCATGAGCGTGCTCAAGCGCGAGCTGACCGTGCCGGGCGCCGAGCGTATCTGGTACGTGGCCGATGCTTTCCGCGCGGGTATGACCGTCGAACAGATCTTCGGCATGAACATGATCGATCCGTGGTTCCTGGTGCAGATCGAAGATCTGATCAAGGAAGAAGAGAAGGTCAAGACCCTCGGTCTGTCTTCTATCGACCGCGACCTGATGTTCCGCCTCAAGCGCAAAGGTTTCTCCGATCAGCGTCTGGCCAAGCTGCTGGGTGTGACCGAGAAGAACCTGCGCACCCACCGCCACAAGCTGGAAATCTTCCCGGTCTACAAGCGCGTTGATACCTGCGCGGCCGAGTTCGCCACCGACACCGCGTACCTGTACTCCACTTACGAGGAAGAGTGCGAGGCCGCGCCGTCGGGCCGCGACAAGATCATTATCCTGGGCGGCGGTCCGAACCGTATTGGCCAGGGTATCGAGTTCGACTACTGCTGCGTACACGCCGCCCTCGCGCTGCGCGAAGACGGGTACGAGACCATCATGGTCAACTGCAACCCGGAAACTGTTTCGACTGACTACGACACTTCCGACCGTCTGTACTTTGAGCCGGTAACCCTGGAAGACGTGCTGGAAATCTGCCGCGTCGAGAAGCCGAAAGGCGTGATCGTGCAGTACGGCGGCCAAACCCCGCTGAAACTGGCGCGTGCCCTGGAAGCGGCCGGCGTGCCGATCATCGGCACCAGCCCTGACGCCATCGACCGTGCCGAAGACCGTGAGCGCTTCCAGCAAATGGTCGAGCGCCTGAACCTGCGTCAGCCGCCAAACGCCACCGTGCGCAGCGAAGACGAAGCCATCCGCGCCGCCAGCAAGATTGGCTACCCGCTGGTGGTGCGTCCGTCCTACGTATTGGGCGGCCGGGCGATGGAAATCGTCTACGAAGAAGAAGAGCTCAAGCGCTACCTGCGTGATGCGGTGAAAGTGTCGAACGACAGCCCGGTGCTGCTGGACCACTTCCTCAACTGCGCCATCGAAATGGACGTGGATGCGGTCTGCGACGGTACCGACGTAGTCATCGGCGCGATCATGCAGCACATCGAACAGGCTGGCGTTCACTCCGGTGACTCCGCTTGCTCGCTGCCGCCGTACTCGCTGCCAGCGCACATCCAGGACGAGATGCGCGAACAGGTCAAGAAAATGGCCCTGGAACTGGGCGTGGTCGGCCTGATGAACGTTCAGTTGGCGCTGCAAGGCGAAGACATCTACGTCATCGAAGTGAACCCGCGTGCTTCGCGTACCGTGCCATTTGTTTCCAAGTGCATCGGTGTGTCCCTGGCCATGATCGCTGCCCGCGTGATGGCGGGTAAGACCCTGAAGGAAATCGGCTTCACCAAGGAAATCATTCCTAACTTCTACAGCGTGAAAGAGGCGGTGTTCCCATTCGCCAAATTCCCTGGTGTGGACCCGATCCTGGGCCCAGAGATGAAGTCCACCGGTGAAGTGATGGGTGTGGGTGACACTTTCGGTGAAGCATTCGCCAAGGCCCAGATGGGCGCCAGCGAAGTGCTGCCGACCGGCGGTACTGCGTTTATCAGCGTGCGTGATGATGACAAACCACTGGTTGCAGGCGTGGCCCGTGATCTGATCAACTTGGGCTTTGAAGTCGTGGCAACTGCCGGGACCGCCAAGCTGATCGAAGCTGCCGGCCTGAAAGTACGTCGCGTGAACAAGGTGACGGAAGGCCGTCCGCACGTGGTCGACATGATCAAGAATGACGAAGTCACGCTGATCATCAACACCACCGAAGGTCGCCAGTCGATCGCGGACTCCTACTCCATTCGTCGTAATGCCTTGCAGCACAAGATCTACTGCACCACCACCATTGCTGCTGGCGAAGCCATCTGCGAAGCGCTCAAGTTCGGTCCGGAAAAGACCGTGCGTCGCTTGCAGGATCTACACGCAGGATTGAAGGCATGACCAAATACCCAATGACCGTCCAGGGCGCCAAAGCCCTGGAAGAAGAACACGCCCATCTGACCAAGGTCGTCCGCCCGAAGCTGAGCCAGGACATCGGTACGGCCCGCGAGCTGGGTGACTTGAAGGAAAACGCCGAATACCACGCTGCTCGTGAGCAGCAAGGTATGGTCGAGGCGCGGATCCGTGATATCGAGGGTCGCATGCAGAATGCGGTCATCATCGATGTCACGACCATCCCGAAGACCGGCAAAGTGATTTTCGGCACGACCGTAGAAATCGCCAACGTCGAAACTGACGAGCGCGTGGTTTACCACATCGTCGGTGAAGACGAGGCTGACTTCAAACTCGGTAAAATCTCTGTTGGCTCGCCACTGGCCCGCGCCTTGATTGCCAAGGAAGAGGGTGACGTGGTGGCTGTGAAAACGCCCGGTGGCGTAATCGAGTACGAGATTGTCGAAGTTCGTCACGTCTGAAAGGCGGCGCCCGCTTCGTGCGGGCGCCATGCTTTGGCAGCTCGCCCAGATGCTTTGGGTGGGTGGCCTGTGGTTGTTGCACATCGGTGTGCTGCCGGTGTTGGGCCTGATTGGCCTGGCACCGCTGCTGATCGATGAACTCAACGGAATGCTGAGTGCGCTGCTGGTGGGTTTTGCAGCGGCGTGCGTGACGCTCCAGGCATTGGTGCTGGTCAAGACCGAGGGGTTGGAGAGTTTGTGGCGGGATATTCGCGGCCAACTGCTGTTGATGGCGCTGTATGCGTGCGCAATGTTTTGCGTGGTGCATGTGTGGCTGCCGCAAGCGTTGCGCTGGCAGCTATTCAGCTATCTTGTGCTAGGGTTCTCCGGCCTGGTGCTGGTTATACAGCCGGCACCGGGATGGAGCGGCGGGGCGCGCGAAGCACGCCCGTGACCCTTGTATTACTTGAAGCGGTGTACGTTCGACAGCTGCTTGTTGACGCTGAAGTTCTTGCGATACAGCAGTGCCATCTTACCGATGACCTGTACCAGGTCCGCTTTGCCGACCTTGCACAGTTCTGCAATGGCGGCCAAACGCGCTTCGCGGTCAAGGATGTTGACCTTGATCTTGATCAGTTCGTGATCGCCCAATGCGCGTTCCAGTTCGGCTAACACACCTTCAGTCAAACCGTTGTCTGCCACAATCAGAACTGGTTTCAGATGGTGGCCAATGGATTTGTACTGTTTCTTCTGCTCTTGAGTGAGCGGCATAATCTGACCCCTGCGTCTGATCTTGTAAAAAGCGGCGGCCAGTTTACCCGAGCGAGTCCGGGACCGCCCAGTTAATCACGACCCGTTTTATTTTCGAGGTGGCCCGTGGCCCGTTCCAAAACCAGCCTTAAGTGGCTACAAGAACATTTCAACGATCCTTACGTCAAAAAGGCGCAAAAGGACGGCTACCGTTCCCGGGCCAGCTACAAACTGCTGGAGATCCAGGACAAGGATAAATTGATTCGTCCAGGCATGAGCGTTATCGACCTTGGCGCAGCCCCTGGTGGCTGGTCCCAAGTGACCAGTCGTCTGATTGGTGGGCAAGGTCGGTTGATCGCGTCCGACATCCTTGAGATGGACAGCATCCCGGATGTGACCTTTGTACACGGCGACTTCACCCAGGACACGGTGTTGGCCGAGATCCTTGAGGCTGTGGGAAATTCGCAGGTAGACCTTGTGATTTCCGACATGGCCCCCAATATGAGTGGATTACCGGCCGTTGATATGCCGCGAGCCATGTTCCTGTGCGAGTTGGCACTGGATCTGGCGGGTCGGGTTTTGCGTCCCGGTGGTGATTTCCTGGTGAAAGTCTTCCAGGGCGAAGGTTTTGACGAGTACCACAAGAACATTCGCAAATTGTTCGACAAGGTACAGACGCGCAAACCAGACTCTTCGCGAGACCGGTCACGCGAGCAATACCTGCTGTGCCGCGGCTTCCGTGGTGTCGAAGGGGCGGAGAGCGAAGAGCGTTTTTGAGGAATTCGAGGAGGGCGATAGGTTTTTTTATATCGCTTTCGTCACGAAGCTTTACGAATATTGTGTAGTCAAAGTTTCACAAAGGGTTACAGACGGCGCCTGCCAGAGTTGTAGGTAATGTAGTAAGTTAGGCCGGTGAATATCATGCGAAGCGCGCGCCAGTAGCGGAGCTTGCTTCAGAGGGTAGTTAATTGAACGATATGGCAAAGAATCTGATCCTGTGGTTGATCATCGCGGCTGTCCTGGTGACGGTGATGAACAACTTCTCCAGCCCTAACGAGCCGCAGACCCTCAACTATTCCGACTTCATCCAGCAAGTTAAGGATGGCAAGGTCGAGCGCGTAGCGGTTGATGGCTACGTGATCACCGGCAAGCGCAACGATGGCGACAGCTTCAAGACCATTCGTCCGGCAATCCAGGACAACGGTCTGATCGGCGACTTGGTGGATAACCACGTAGTGGTTGAAGGCAAGCAGCCTGAACAGCAGAGCATCTGGACTCAGCTATTGGTAGCGAGCTTCCCGATCCTGGTGATTATCGCCGTGTTCATGTTCTTCATGCGCCAGATGCAAGGTGGTGCGGGAGGCAAGGGCGGGCCGATGAGCTTCGGCAAGAGCAAGGCGCGCCTGCTCTCTGAAGATCAGGTGAAAACCACCCTGGCTGACGTCGCAGGTTGTGATGAAGCCAAGGAAGAAGTCGGTGAGCTGGTTGAGTTCCTGCGTGATCCGGGCAAGTTCCAGCGCCTGGGCGGCCGCATTCCTCGCGGCGTGCTGATGGTCGGTCCTCCGGGTACCGGTAAAACCTTGCTGGCCAAGGCGATTGCCGGTGAAGCCAAGGTGCCGTTCTTCACCATTTCCGGTTCTGACTTCGTCGAGATGTTCGTCGGTGTTGGTGCCAGCCGTGTTCGCGATATGTTCGAACAGGCCAAAAAGCACGCACCGTGCATCATCTTCATCGACGAAATCGACGCCGTGGGTCGCCATCGTGGCGCCGGCATGGGTGGCGGTCACGATGAGCGTGAGCAGACCCTCAACCAATTGCTGGTTGAGATGGACGGCTTTGAAATGAATGACGGCATCATCGTCATCGCTGCGACTAACCGTCCCGACGTGCTCGACCCAGCGTTGCTGCGTCCAGGCCGTTTCGACCGTCAGGTTGTGGTGGGGCTGCCGGATATTCGTGGTCGCGAACAGATCCTGAAAGTACACATGCGCAAAGTGCCAATGGGCGACGACGTGGCTCCGGCCGTGATTGCCCGTGGTACGCCAGGCTTCTCCGGTGCCGACCTGGCCAACCTGGTCAACGAGGCTTCGTTGTTCGCTGCCCGTACCGGCAAGCGCATTGTTGAAATGAAAGAGTTCGAACTGGCCAAGGACAAGATCATGATGGGCGCCGAGCGCAAATCCATGGTCATGTCCGAGAAAGAGAAGCAGAACACCGCTTATCACGAAGCCGGTCACGCCATTGTTGGTCGCGTTGTGCCTGAGCATGACCCGGTCTACAAAGTGTCGATCATTCCTCGTGGCCGTGCGCTGGGTGTGACCATGTTCCTGCCGGAAGAGGATCGTTACAGTCTCTCCAAGCGTGCGCTGATCAGCCAGATCTGTTCTCTGTATGGCGGCCGGATTGCTGAAGAGATGACGCTTGGCTTCGACGGTGTGACCACCGGTGCTTCCAACGACATCATGCGTGCCAGCCAGATTGCGCGGAACATGGTGACCAAGTGGGGGTTGTCGGAAAAACTCGGTCCTTTGATGTATGCCGAGGAAGAAGGCGAAGTGTTCCTGGGTCGTGGTGGCGGCGGTCAAGCTGCCAGCTTCTCGGGTGAGACGGCCAAGCTCATCGACTCGGAAGTGCGCAGCATCATTGACCAGTGCTACGGCACGGCCAAGCAGATCCTGACGGATAACCGCGACAAGCTCGATGCAATGGCTGATGCGCTGATGAAGTACGAAACCATTGATGCCGATCAGATTGACGACATCATGGCGGGTCGCGCACCGCGTGAGCCTCGTGATTGGGAAGGTGGTTCGGGTACTTCGGGCACCCCGCCTGTGGTACAGAACGAACGTCCTGAAGCCCCAATCGGCGGCCCCGCAGCTGATCACTAAGGTTTGAAATGACTTCTGCGCTGTCCTCCACCCGGTTGCCTTGCGGCAACCGGGTTCTTGATTTGGCCCATACGCATGTCATGGGCATTCTTAATGTAACCCCCGATTCTTTTTCTGACGGCGGCCGCTTCAATCAGCAGGATGCCGCGTTGCGTCATGCCGAGGCGATGGTGGCGGCCGGCGCGACCTTGATTGATGTCGGTGGTGAGTCAACTCGACCGGGCGCTCGCGTGGTTTCTCCCTTGGAGGAGCTGGAGCGGGTCGCGCCAATCGTCGAGCGGATTGCCCGTGAGCTGGATGTGATCATCTCGGTGGACACCTCGACTCCCGCAGTAATGCGCGAGACAGCGCGCCTCGGTGCGGGGCTGATCAACGATGTGCGCTCCCTTCAGCGTGATGGCGCGCTGGATGCGGCGGCGGCAACCGGACTGCCGGTGTGCCTTATGCATATGTTGGGAGAGCCCGGCAATATGCAGGACAGCCCGCATTACGATGATCTGGTTGGTGAGGTGAGCGGGTTTCTTGCGCAAAGAATGACTCAATGCGCCAAGGTGGGCATCGCAGCCGAAAAAATTATCCTGGATCCCGGGTTTGGCTTCGCCAAGACCCTGCAACACAACTTGAGCCTGTTCAAGCATATGGAAGCTTTGCACGCCCTTGGTCGACCCTTGTTGGTCGGCGTGTCGCGCAAGAGCATGATAGGGCTGGCCCTGAATCGCCCTGTGGGTGAGCGGTTGTACGGTGGCCTGGCGTTGGCGGCACTTGCCGTGACCAAGGGCGCGCGTATTTTGCGGGTGCATGATGTCGCCGAGACGGTTGATGTGGTGCGCATGCTGGCCGCGGTAGAATCAGCCGAATAAGAATGATGGAGCACTTATGACTAAAAAATATTTTGGCACCGACGGTATTCGTGGTCGGGTCGGCGAATTCCCGATTACTCCTGATTTCATGCTCAAGCTGGGTTGGGCGGCCGGTATGGCGTTCCGCAGCATGGGCGCTTGCCGCATCCTGGTGGGCAAAGACACTCGCATCTCGGGTTACATGTTCGAATCTGCGCTGGAGGCGGGGCTGTCTGCCGCAGGCGCCGATGTCATGCTGCTGGGGCCCATGCCGACGCCGGCAATCGCTTACCTGACGCGTACCTTCCACGCTGAAGCCGGTATCGTGATCAGTGCCTCGCACAATCCCCATGATGACAACGGCATCAAGTTCTTCTCGGGCCAGGGCACCAAGCTGCCGGACGAGATCGAGCTGATGATCGAAGAGTTGCTGGACGCGCCGATGACCGTGGTTGAGTCCAGCAAGCTGGGCAAGGTCTCGCGTATCAATGACGCCTCAGGCCGTTACATCGAGTTCTGCAAGAGCAGTGTGCCGACCAGCACCAACTTTGCCGGCCTCAAAATTGTTGTCGACTGTGCTCACGGTGCAACCTACAAAGTGGCGCCCAGCGTATTCAAGGAGCTGGGTGCCGATGTGACGGTGCTGTCGGCCCAGCCAAATGGTTTGAACATCAACGATAACTGCGGCTCGACGCATATGGAGCAGCTGCAGGCTGCTGTCCTGGCCGAGCACGCTGACCTCGGTATTGCCTTCGATGGCGACGGTGACCGCGTATTGATGGTGGATCACACCGGTGCGGTGGTTGATGGCGATGAGCTGTTGTTCATCATTGCCCGTGACCTGCATGAGCGTGACAAGCTGCAAGGCGGTGTGGTTGGCACGCTGATGAGCAATCTCGGGCTTGAGCTGGCCTTGGCCGAGCTGGGGATTCCGTTTGTACGCGCCAATGTCGGTGACCGCTATGTCATCGCCGAGCTGCTGGAACGTAACTGGCTGGTGGGCGGAGAGAACTCGGGGCATGTGGTTTGCTTCCAGCACACCACCACGGGCGATGCCATTATCGCTGCGCTGCAGGTATTGCTGTCCTTGCGTCGTCGCAAAGAGAGTCTTGCTCAAGCGCGCCAAGCGCTGCGCAAGTGCCCGCAGGTTCTACTGAATGTGCGCTTTGCCGGTGGCGAAAACCCTATCGAGCACCCTGCTGTCAAAGACGCCTGCGAGCGTGTGACCCTTGCAATGGCTGGGCGTGGCCGCGTGTTGTTGCGCAAGTCCGGCACAGAGCCGCTGGTGCGTGTCATGGTCGAAGGCGAGGACGAAACACAGGTTCGCGGCCACGCCGAAGACCTGGCAAAACTGGTAACTGAAATTTGCGCCTGAATTCGGCTTGCCAGTGATGGTGTGGTTGGGTAACATCTGCGCCCACTTTGACCGACGAGGTACAGCATGCGTCGCACTATGGTAGCTGGTAACTGGAAGATGCACGGTACCCGCGCCAGTGTCGCTGAGCTGATCAATGGCCTTCGTCACTTGGCCTTGCCTAGCGGTGTTGATGTTGCGGTTTTCCCGCCTTGCTTGCATATCAACCAGGTGGTTGATGGTTTGAAAGGCAAGTCGATTCAGGTCGGCGCGCAGAACTCTGCGGTGGAACCCATGCAAGGTGCGTTGACCGGTGAGATTTCACCGAGTCAGCTGGTTGATGCGGGTTGTTCCTATGTGCTTGTCGGGCACTCCGAGCGCCGTCAGATGATGGGCGAGCGTGATGGGACACTCAATCGTAAGTTCGCAGCGGCACAGGCTTGTGGCTTGATTCCAGTGTTGTGCATAGGGGAGACCCTGGAGCAGCGTGAATCGGGCAAGACTCTTGAAGTTGTCTCGCGTCAGCTGGGCAGCATCATCGAGGAGCTGGGTGTTGGTGCATTTGCAAAGGCAGTAATTGCTTACGAGCCGGTCTGGGCCATTGGCACCGGGCTGACTGCTACACCGCAACAAGCGCAGGATGTGCATGCAGCCATCCGCGCGCAGTTAGCGGCAGAGAATTCTGAAGTCGCGCAAGGTGTGCGGCTTCTATACGGCGGCAGCGTGAAGGCGGCCAATGCGGTCGAACTGTTCGGCATGCCGGATATCGATGGGGGGCTCATTGGTGGAGCTTCCCTGAATGCAGATGAGTTCGGTGCGATCTGTCGCGCCGCGGGAAACTGAAAAAATGCTGGAAACAGTCGTAGTCGTTTTTCATCTGTTGGCTGCCCTGGGCGTAGTTGCCCTGGTTTTGTTGCAACAGGGTAAAGGTGCGGATGCTGGTGCGTCTTTCGGTGCAGGTGCTTCAAATACTGTGTTCGGAAGCCAAGGTTCCTCTACCTTTCTTAGTAAGTTTACTGCTATACTTGCCGCCGGTTTCTTCATAACCAGCTTGGGGTTAGGTTACTTTGCTAAAGAGAAAGCTCATGTGCTGACTCAGGTAGGTCTCCCAAACCCAGCAGTGTTGGAAGTACCAAAAGCAAAACCGGCTTCTGATGATGTCCCGGTGCTTCAAGAGCAAAAGTCGGCTACTCCAGCGACTGACGTACCTCCAGCTCAAGAGCAGAAGTAAGAAGGGTTGTAAACGCTGTATTGCCGAGGTGGTGGAATTGGTAGACACGCAACCTTGAGGTGGTTGTGCCCATAGGGTGTAGGGGTTCGAGTCCCCTTCTCGGTACCAATTATCAGGAGAGCCCGCTGTTGCGGGCTTTCTTGTAGGTGGAAGGTTACATTGACCCTGTAAGGGATCGGTCGTATACTTCCGCCCCAGCTTTGTCGCGGGGTGGAGCAGTCTGGTAGCTCGTCGGGCTCATAACCCGAAGGTCGTCGGTTCAAATCCGGCCCCCGCAACCAGTTTTAGCGGAGCCCCTTTTAAGGGGCTTTTTGTTAGCTGGACACTTTCAACGCCGCTGTTCGACGGCGTTTCAAGGATGGGCGTTTCGCCCATTTTTTTATTTTGCACAGCATGCACATACATGCACGAGGGGGTTCAGGTGTCGAGCAAGCTAGAAGAGTTGCAGGCCTTGCTGGCCCCGGTGGTCGTGGCCCTAGGCTATGAATGCTGGGGTATTGAGTTTTCGGCTCAAGGTCGCCACTCAATGTTGCGCGTTTATATCGATAAAGAGGGCGGCGTGCTGGTGGACGATTGTGCCATTGTCAGCCGTCAGATCAGCGGTGTGCTGGATGTTGAAGATCCAATCGCCGTTGAATACACCCTCGAAGTTTCCTCGCCAGGCATGGAACGCCCACTGTTCACTATTGATCAGTTTGCAAAATTTGCCGGTGAACAAGTGAAGATCAAGCTGCGCTCACCCTTTGAAGGGCGACGCAACTTTCAGGGCCTTCTGCGCGGTGTAGAAGAACAGGATGTCGTGGTGCAGGTAGAAGACCATGAGTTCCTGTTGCCGATCGATATGATCGACAAGGCCAACATTATTCCCAGTTTTGACTGAGACGCGGATCCCGCGGATCCAATGGCTTGCGAAAGGCGAGGCGTACGATGAGCAAAGAAGTACTGCTGGTTGTTGAGTCGGTATCCAATGAAAAGGGCGTACCGGCAAACGTGATTTTTGAAGCGCTGGAGCTGGCCCTGGCCACTGCTACCAAAAAGCGTTTTGAAGACGAAGTTGATCTGCGTGTGGAAATCAACCGCCACACCGGTGCCTATGAGACTTTCCGTCGCTGGACGGTCGTCGAAGAAGCCGATCTTGATGATCCGGCCATCGAAACCTGGCCGAGCAAGGTTGCGCAAACGCATCCGGGCGCCCAGGTCGGTGATGTCGTCGAAGAAAAGATCGAGTCGATCGAATTCGGCCGTATTGCTGCACAGACTGCCAAGCAAGTCATCGTGCAGAAGGTTCGCGAAGCTGAGCGCGCTCAAGTCGTTGACGCTTATCGCGAGCGCCTGGGTGAAATCATCTCCGGCACCGTGAAAAAAGTTACTCGTGACAATGTGATCGTTGACCTGGGCAACAACGCTGAAGCGTTGCTGGCCCGCGAAGACATCATCTCTCGCGAAACCTTCCGTGTCGGCGTGCGTCTGCGTGCGCTGCTCAAGGAAATCCGCACCGAGAACCGCGGCCCTCAGTTGATCCTGTCGCGTACCGCGCCGGAAATGCTGATCGAACTGTTCCGCATCGAAGTGCCGGAAATCGCCGAAGGCCTGATCGAAGTCATGGCTGCGTCCCGCGACCCGGGTTCGCGCGCCAAGATCGCGGTCCGCTCCAAGGACAAACGCATCGACCCGCAGGGCGCTTGCATTGGTATGCGCGGTTCGCGCGTCCAGGCAGTGTCGGGCGAATTGGGCGGTGAGCGTGTGGATATCGTGCTGTGGGACGATAACCCGGCGCAGTTCGTGATCAACGCCATGTCGCCAGCTGAAGTGGCGGCAATTATCGTTGACGAAGATGCCCATGCAATGGACATCGCCGTTGGCGCAGACAATCTGGCTCAGGCCATTGGTCGTGGTGGTCAGAACGTGCGTCTGGCCAGCCAACTGACCGGCTGGACCCTGAACGTGATGACCGAATCGGACATCCAGGCTAAGCAGCAAGCTGAAACCGGTGACATCCTGCGCAACTTCATCGACGAGCTGGAAGTCGACGAAGACCTGGCGCAGGTGCTGGTAGATGAAGGCTTCACCAGCCTGGAAGAGATTGCCTACGTACCGTTGGAAGAAATGCTCAACATCGACGGCTTTGACGAAGACACCGTCAACGAGCTTCGCGCTCGAGCCAAGGATCGCTTGTTGACTAAAGCCATCGCTACTGAGGAAAAGCTGGCAGACGCCCATCCGGCCGAAGACCTGCTCTCGCTTGAGGGTATGGACAAGGATTTGGCGATGGAACTGGCGGTGCGCGGCGTAATTACCCGCGAAGACCTGGCCGAGCAGTCTATTGACGATCTGCTCGACATCGACGGCATTGACGAAGATCGTGCCGGCAAGTTGATCATGGCCGCCCGAGCCCATTGGTTCGAGTAACTAGGCGCGGCCTGAGGAGAGAAGTGCATGACGCAAGTCACGGTGAAACAACTGGCCGATGAGGTCAAAACACCGGTAGAGCGCCTGTTGCAGCAGATGCGTGAGGCAGGTCTGCCGCACACCGCCGCCGATGAAGGTGTGAGCGATAGTGAGAAGCAGTCTTTGCTGACTCACTTGAAGAGCAGCCACAAGGCGAAAGTGGAAGAACCGCGCAAGATTACATTGCAGCGCAAAACCACCAGCACCCTGCGTGTTGCTGGTAGCAAAAGCATCAGCGTTGAAGTGCGCAAGAAGAAAGTCTTCGTACAGCGCAGCCCGGAAGAAATCGAAGCCGAGCGCAAACGCGATCTGGAAGAACGTCGCGCAGTAGAAAATGCTGCTCGTCAGAAGGCTGAAGAAGAAGCCAAGCGTCGCGCCGAAGAAGAAGCGCGTCGCCAGCCTGCTGCTGCGCAACCTGCTGGTACTGAAGCGGTCGCCACGCCTAGCGCTCCTGTAGAAGCTGTGCGTGAGGCCGCTCCGGTTGCCGCCGCACCGGCTCCAGCAGCTGACCGCAAGCGCGACGAGCCTCGTCGTCCGGACAAACCACGTGCCGACGACAACAATCGTCGCAGCGGCGGTGGTGATGGCGAGCGTAAAAACGCTCCGCATCGCGCTTCGGTCAAAGAGAAGGCGCCTGCTCCACGCGTTGCCCCACGTACTACCGACGAAGAAAGCGATAGCTTCCGTCGTGGTGGTCGCGGCAAGGCCAAGCTGAAAAAGCGCAACGCCCACGGTTTCCAGAGCCCAACCGGCCCTGTCGTGCGTGATGTGCAGATCGGCGAGACCATTTCTGTTGGCGATCTCGCCAATCAGATGTCGGTCAAGGCAGCTGAAATCATCAAGTTCATGTTCAAACTGGGTACTCCAGCGACCATCAACCAGGTGCTTGATCAGGAAACTGCTCAGCTGGTAGCCGAAGAACTGGGCCACAAAGTGACCCTGGTCAGCGACACCGCCCTGGAAGATTCCCTGGCCGAGTCCCTGAAGTTTGAAGGTGAGACGTTCTCCCGTGCGCCAGTTGTGACCGTAATGGGTCACGTTGACCATGGTAAGACGTCGCTGCTCGACTACATCCGTCGTGCCAAGGTAGCTGCTGGCGAAGCCGGCGGTATCACTCAGCACATCGGTGCATACCACGTTGAAACCGAGCGCGGCATGGTCACCTTCCTGGACACCCCTGGCCACGCTGCGTTTACCGCAATGCGTGCTCGTGGTGCCAAGGCGACTGACATCGTGATCCTGGTAGTTGCAGCGGACGACGGCGTGATGCCGCAGACCATTGAAGCTGTTCAGCACGCTAAGGCCGCTGGTGTTCCACTGGTAGTTGCAGTGAACAAAATCGACAAGCCGGGCGCCGATCTCGATCGCATCCGTAGCGAACTGTCGGTGCACGGCGTGACTTCCGAAGAGTGGGGCGGTGATACGCCATTCGTCTCGGTGTCGGCGAAAGTCGGTACTGGCGTAGACGAGCTGCTCGAAGCAGTCCTGTTGCAGGCTGAAGTACTCGAACTGAAAGCAACACCATCGGCCCCAGGTCGCGGTGTTGTGGTTGAATCGCGTCTCGACAAGGGTCGTGGCCCGGTTGCAACCGTTCTGGTTCAAGACGGTACCCTGCGCCAAGGCGACATGGTCCTGGTCGGTTCGAACTATGGCCGTGTACGTGCCATGCTCGACGAGAACGGCAAGCCAATCAAGGAAGCCGGTCCTTCCATCCCAGTCGAAATTCTCGGCCTGGACGGTACACCGGACGCTGGCGACGAGATGAGCGTGCTGTCGGACGAGAAGAAAGCCCGTGAAGTGGCTCTGTTCCGTCAAGGCAAGTTCCGCGAAGTCAAACTGGCTCGTGCTCACGCTGGCAAGCTGGAAAATATCTTCGAGAACATGGGCCAGGCAGAGAAGAAGACGCTTAACATCGTCCTCAAATCTGACGTTCGTGGTTCCCTCGAAGCGTTGAACGGCGCCTTGAACGGCCTGGGTAACGACGAAGTGCAAGTGCGCGTTGTCGGTGGCGGTGTCGGTGGTATCACCGAGTCCGACGCCAACCTGGCACTGGCTTCCAACGCTGTACTGTTCGGCTTCAACGTGCGTGCTGATGCTGGCGCTCGTAAGATCGTCGAGCAGGAAGGCCTGGACATGCGTTACTACAACGTCATCTACGACATCATCGAAGACGTCAAGAAAGCCCTTACCGGCATGCTTGGCAGCGACGTTCGGGAGAATATCCTGGGTGTGGCCGAGGTGCGTGATGTGTTCCGTTCGCCGAAATTTGGTGCGATCGCAGGTTGCATGGTTATCGAAGGTGTTGTGCACCGTAACCGTCCAATCCGTGTACTGCGTGAAGACATCGTTATCTTCGAAGGCGAGCTGGAATCCCTGCGCCGCTTCAAGGATGACGCTTCCGAAGTACGTGCCGGCATGGAATGTGGTATCGGCGTCAAGAGCTACAACGACGTCAAGGCTGGCGACAAGATCGAAGTCTACGAGAAGGTTCAGGTTGCTCGCAGCCTCTAACTCGCGCACTTCCGGAGCCACGCCGCGTGTGGGCATGCAAATGCCCCGCGCAGCGTACGGACTCTAAACGCAACGCCCGGTCTGGCTTTTGTCAGGCCGGGCGTTTGCCGCTTTCAGACCCCACGGGTTTCACCGTGTGGCAGTAACAGGTAACAAGACATGGCAAAAGAATACAGCCGTACCCAACGTATCGGCGATCAGATGCAGCGTGAGCTGGCCCAACTGATCCGTCGCGAAGTCAAAGACCCGCGCGTTGGCCTGGTCACCATCACCGCCGTTGAAGTGAGCCGTGACGTGGGTCACGCCAAGATCTTCATCACCGTGATGGGGCAGGACAACAGCGAAGAAATCGCGCAAAGCATCAAGGTGCTCAACTCGGCTGCAGGCTTCCTGCGTATGCAGTTGGCCCGTGAAATGAAGCTGCGCAGTGTTCCCCAGTTGCACTTCCACTACGACGAAAGCGTCGTGCGTGGTGCGCACCTGTCGGCATTGATCGAGCGCGCCGTGGCTGAAGACAGCCAGCACCCGTCCACACCTGAAGACGCCAAGGAGTAAGCGGTGGCTCAGGTCAAACGTATACGTCGCAACGTCAGCGGCATCATTCTGCTCGACAAGCCCATTGGCTTTACCTCCAATGCCGCGCTGCAGAAGGTTCGCTGGCTGCTCAATGCCGAGAAGGCCGGGCACACCGGCAGCCTCGACCCATTGGCCACCGGTGTACTGCCGTTGTGCTTTGGCGAGGCCACCAAGTTCTCGCAATACCTGCTCGATTCCGACAAGGGTTACGAAACCCTCATGCAACTGGGCAAGACCACCACCACGGCCGATGCCGAAGGTGATGTTCTGCAGGTTCGCGACGTGACCGTTGGTCGTGCTGATATCGAGGCCGTTTTACCCGCTTTTCGTGGGCAAATCAGTCAGATACCGCCGATGTACTCGGCGCTCAAGCGTGATGGCCAGCCTCTTTACAAGCTGGCACGTGCGGGCGAAGTAGTGGAGCGTGAACCGCGTTCTGTTACTATTGCGCGGCTTGAATTGCTCGCCAGTGAAGGCGACACCGCACGATTGTCGGTGGACTGCAGCAAAGGCACCTATATTCGTACCCTGGTGGAAGATATCGGTGAGCAACTGGGCTGTGGTGCATACGTTGCAGAGCTGCGACGTACTCAAGCCGGACCTTTCACCCTGGCCCAGACGGTCACGCTGGAAGAGTTGGAAGCGGTACATGCCGAAGGCGGCAATGAAGCGGTTGATCGCTTCCTGATGCCATCGGACAGCGGTTTGCTGGATTGGCCATTGCTGCACTTCTCGGAGCACAGCGCGTTCTACTGGCTAAACGGTCAGCCGGTACGTGCCCCGGACGCTCCGAAGTTCGGTATGGTGCGGGTACAGGATCATAACGGTCGCTTTATCGGTATCGGTGAAGTGAGCGAAGACGGGCGTATAGCGCCGCGTCGACTGATTCGGTCAGAATGACCGAACGAGTGTGGCTGTTAACAGGCACGGTCAACACTCATTTTTAGATACAGGGATTTGTCCCTGGCCTGTTGAAACTGCCCTTTGGGTGGTTTCCTGAAAAAAGGATTGCCTCATGGCTCTCGACGTTCAAGAAAAAGCACAAATCGTTGCTGACTATCAGCAAGCTGTTGGTGACACTGGTTCGCCAGAAGTGCAAGTTGCACTGCTGACCCACAACATCAACAAGCTGCAAGGTCACTTCAAGGCCAACGGTAAAGATCACCACTCCCGTCGTGGTCTGATCCGCATGGTAAACCAGCGCCGTAAGCTGCTGGACTACCTGAAAGGCAAGGATCTGGGTCGTTATCAGGCTCTGATCGGTCGCCTGGGTCTGCGTCGCTAATAAGCGATTGCGCTAGAGGTTGGTTGTCTGCCGTGTGTCAGTGGAATTTCCGCTGGCCCATGGCAGGCTCCCAGCCTCAAGTTTTATCTGGATACACGTTTTACCCTGGACGAGCGTCGGGCCGATTCCCGGCATTGCCCAAGAATTTCGCAAGAAGACAAGTTCCCCCAAGAGCCACAAAGAAGGTAGGACACCGTGAACCCGGTTATCAAAAAATTCCAGTTCGGTCAGTCGACCGTTACCCTCGAGACAGGCCGTATCGCCCGTCAAGCCTCCGGCGCAGTGCTGGTTACCGTTGACGACGACGTTACCGTATTGGTGACCGTTGTTGGCGCAAAGACCGCAGACCCGAGCAAAGGCTTTTTCCCTCTGTCCGTTCACTACCAGGAAAAGACTTACGCTGCCGGTAAGATCCCTGGCGGTTTCTTCAAGCGTGAAGGCCGTCCTTCCGAGAAAGAAACCCTGACTTCCCGACTGATCGACCGTCCGATCCGTCCGCTGTTCCCAGAAGGCTTCATGAACGAAGTGCAGGTTGTCTGCACCGTCGTTTCCACCAGCAAGAAGACCGATCCGGACATCGCTGCGATGATCGGTACCTCGGCTGCCCTGGCCATCTCCGGCATTCCTTTCGATGGCCCGATTGGCGCTGCGCGCGTTGCTTTCCATGAAAGCACCGGCTACCTGCTGAACCCGACTTACGAGCAACAGAAAGCGTCGAGCCTGGACATGGTCGTTGCCGGTACCTCTGAAGCCGTATTGATGGTTGAATCGGAAGCCAAAGAGCTGACCGAAGACCAGATGCTGGGCGCTGTACTGTTTGCTCACGACGAATTCCAGTCCGTGATCAAGGCCGTTAAAGAACTGGCTGCCGAAGCTGCCAAGCCAACGTGGGCCTGGGCTCCACAGGCTGAAGCGACTGAACTGCTGGGCGCTATCCGCTCCGAGTTCGGTGCTGCCATCTCCGACGCCTACACCATCACCGTTAAGGCCGACCGTTACGCGCGCCTGGGCGAGCTGAAGGATCAGGTTGTAGCCAAGCTGTCCGGTGAAGAAGGCCAGCCTTCTTCCAGCGAAGTCAAAGCGGCCTTCGGTGAAATCGAATACCGCACCGTTCGCGAAAACATCGTTAACGGCAAGCCACGTATCGACGGTCGCGACACTCGCACCGTGCGCCCACTGAACATCGAAGTCGGCGTTCTGCCGAAGACTCACGGTTCGGCGCTGTTCACCCGTGGCGAAACCCAGGCTCTGGTCGTTGCAACACTGGGTACTGCCCGTGATGCACAGCTGCTGGACACCCTGGAAGGCGAGAAAAAAGACCCGTTCATGCTGCACTACAACTTCCCTCCGTTCTCGGTGGGCGAGTGTGGTCGCATGGGTGGCGCTGGTCGTCGCGAAATCGGTCACGGCCGCCTGGCTCGTCGTTCGATCTCCGCGATGCTGCCTGCTGCTGACGTGTTCCCGTACACCATCCGTGTTGTGTCGGAAATCACCGAGTCCAACGGTTCCAGCTCCATGGCTTCCGTTTGCGGTGCTTCCCTGGCACTGATGGACGCTGGTGTACCGATGAAGGCACCGGTTGCCGGTATCGCCATGGGCCTGGTTAAAGAGGGCGAGAAGTTCGCCATCCTGACCGACATCCTGGGCGACGAAGACCACCTGGGCGACATGGACTTCAAAGTAGCCGGTACCGCCAAAGGTGTTACCGCGCTGCAGATGGACATCAAGATCAAGGGCATCACCGAAGAAATCATGGAAATCGCCCTGGGCCAAGCCCTGGAAGCGCGCCTGAACATCCTCGGTCAGATGAACCAGATCATTGGTCAGTCGCGCACCGAACTGTCGGAAAATGCTCCGACCATGATCGCGATGAAAATCGACACCGACAAAATCCGTGATGTTATCGGTAAAGGCGGCGCGACCATCCGTGCGATCTGTGAAGAAACCAAGGCTTCGATCGATATCGAAGACGACGGCTCGATCAAGATCTTCGGCGAAACCAAGGAAGCTGCTGAAGCTGCACGTCAGCGCGTTCTGGGCATCACCGCTGAAGCCGAGATCGGCAAGATCTACGTGGGTAAGGTTGAGCGCATCGTCGACTTCGGCGCATTCGTCAACATCCTGCCGGGCAAAGACGGTCTGGTGCACATCTCCATGCTGAGCGACGCTCGCGTTGAGAAAGTGACCGACATTCTCAAAGAAGGCCAGGAAGTGGAAGTGTTGGTACTGGACGTGGACAACCGCGGCCGTATCAAGCTGTCCATCAAGGACGTAGCAGCAGCCAAGGCTTCGGGCGTTTAATCACCCGCAGGCTTTACGCTGAAAAAGAGGACTCTTCGGAGTCCTTTTTTTATGCCCACAGGAAAGTAGCGGGAAATCAGTCGCTTAGTAAATTCTAAAAGCCGCAACTTGCATGCAGGCACGATCGACTTCATGCAAGTTGCACGATTTCGAAAATTGCCTGTTTTTATAAGTTGTTGTTTATAAAGGGTTTATTCCGATTTCGCGACTTGGCACACTGCCTGCAATAACCCTGTTAACGCTGCAGCATCAAGGTTTACACGCTGCAGACTTTTAATAAAACAGGAGTTACTCGTATGAAGAAGTTCGCTCTCGCTACTGCTACCGCTCTGACTCTGGCCATGGGTGCTAACGTAGCCTTTGCTCAGACTTCCCAAGCCCCAATGACCCTGGCGGCCGGTGAAATGACCAAGGCTAAAGAGTCCACTTCGGACACTTGGATCACCACCAAAGTAAAAGCTGATCTGCTGACCGAGAAAGGCATTCCTGGTTCGGACATCAAGGTTGAAACCAACAAAGGCGTGGTTTCCCTGTCCTCCACCGTCGCTATCTCTGATTCCCAGAAAGCAACGGCTGTAGCGATCACCAAGAAAATCAAAGGTGTTATCGCTGTTTCTGCTGACGGCCTGATGGCTGGCGGCGTAGCTAAAGCCGACAACGTCGACAAAGCCAAGACCAGCACTTCGGACACCTGGATCACCACTAAAGTGAAATCCGATCTGGTTACTGAGAAAGGCATTCCTGGCACCGACATCAAAGTCGAAACCAACCACGGTGTAGTGTCGCTGTCGTCGACTGCTGCTGTGACCCAGGCTCAGAAAGACACCGCAGTTGCGATCACCAAGAAAATCAAAGGCGTTAAATCTGTATCGGCTGATGGTCTGACCGTTCAGTAACGCTAAAAGAATCGTCTGAGCTAGACGGCGGCGGCTTAGGGTGAGTTAGTTATCCACCCGATGCACCTCTAAAGTTCATGCGACCGACCACACGGATGTGGTCATTACAGGCCCCGGCACTTGTGTCGGGGCCTGTTCTATTGTGTGGGGAATAGGATTGCGCAGGGCAGCTGACAATCAACTGTGGGAGCTGGCTTGTGTGGGAGCTGGCTTGCCTGAGATGCAAACACCTCGGTTATTCAGTTAAACCCGGGTGATGCTATCGCAGGCAAGCCAGCTCCCACACAATCTATCTCCCACACAAGCCAGTTCCCACAGTTGAGTAGATGTCGCTTGGGGGTTACTCGGCATCCAGATGCATAGGTGTAACGACCCGACCGTCTTTCTCCGCCTGCCCCACGCTGGCATCAATGAAGTACACCCGATCATCTTCCAGCTGGCCTTTGTCCACCAGGTAGTCCTTGATAGTGCTGGCACGGTCCTGCCCCAGTTGGCGCAGCAGTACATCACTGGCGCCCCAGAACTTGATCAAGCCATCACGCAGCTTCGCAGTGCGATCATCGCTGCTCAGGTCTTTCCATTCGGCCGGTGGTTGTTGCTTAAGACGGGTGCGGTAGATGCCTTCGAGCAATGGCGCTTTTTCCTTCTCCGGCACCACCAGCAATGACGCCTGGGCTGGCACCTTGTCGCCGCGACGCTGGAGGATTTTGTAGTAGTTGTATTGGTATTCACGCTCCAGGCGATCTGCGGCGATGAACGGACCATCGCTGCTGGCCGCTGCCGTGCCTTCAATCTCAAGGCGCAGGGTAGGGCGCTCTTTCAGTGCCTTGGCCAAGGTGTTCAGAGCACCCTCGGCCTCTTTGTTCAGTTCGCTGGAGCCTGCGGCAAACGACACGTTACCCAGGTCTTCCGAGCCGCCACCGCTGACCAGCCCGCCGATAAACTTGAACGGCGCCGTGGCTGCGCGCACCACCAGGTTGCGCAGGGTCTGCCACACAATCGGCATGACGCTGAACTGCGGGTTATTCAAGTCGCCGGTCACGGGGAGTTCGATGGAGATCTTGCCGTCAGTGTCCTTGAGCAGCGCAATGGCCAGGCGAATCGGCAAATCGACGGCATCGGCACTGTCGACCTTCTCACCCAGTTGCAATTGCTCAACCACCACCTTGTTTTCAGCCTTCAACTGACCTTTGGTGATCATGTAGTGCAAATCGAGGTTGAGACGGCCTTTGCGAATGCGGAAACCTGCGAACTTGCCGGAATATGGCGTCAACGTGGTCAGTTCGACACGCTTGAAGCTGGTGGCGATATCCAGCGCCGCCATCGGGTCAAACGGGTTGACGCTGCCCTTGATAGTGACCGGCGCGTAGCGATCCACCTTGCCCTTGATGTCGACGCTGGCCGGTTTGGCCTGGCGACTGTCGATAGTGCCAATCTGCCCGTTGAGTTGCTGGATAGCCGTGGCGAAGTTGGGCGTGAGGCTGAAGTCGGCGAAGTTGGCCGAGCCGTCATTGATCGCAATCTGCCCGATATGAATACCCAACGGTTTGTCTTTGCTCGCCGCCGGTTTGGCTGCCGACTTGGCGCCATTGTCGGCCGGTTGCGGGATCAGCAAGTCATCGATGTTGGTGGTGCGGTCATCGTTGATCATAAAGCGCGCATACGGCTGCAGCAGGTTGACCTTGTCGATCGACAGGCTGTCGCCGTGCTGGTAGTTCACACCTTCAAGCACCAGGCGCTGCCACTTGAGGAAGTCGCGGGTCTTGAGGGTGTCCAGGGTGTGCAGCTGGTCGACCTGAGCGCGGCCGGTAACCTGCAGGGCCAAAGGCTCGGTGCTTTTGAGGTTCACATCGAGGTTGCTGCCCAGCATGCCGCTGCGCAGCTCCAGGCGAATAAACGGACTGATATAGGATTGCGCGACGCGCAGGTCGATGTCCTGGGTGTTCACTTTCAACTTGGCGCTGACCGGGTTGAGGTTGACCTCGCCGGTTGCGCTGATCTTGCCTTGCTTGCCCAGGCCGGAGTCGACCTTCAGGGTAAAGGGGCTGCGGTTGAGGCTGTCGAAGTTCTGCATATCGACATTCAGCGGGCCTAGCTCCAATGCAACTGCCGGTTTGGCAGCTCGGTCCGCCAGGTGTACTTGATAGTTGCGCAGTTGCACGTCCTTGAGCAGCACTTGCCAGGGTTTGCTCGGTGCGGCAGGTGGGGCGTTTGGCGTATCGGCGGTTGCAGGCGCGCTGGCAGGCTTGAGTTCCTTGGCCGGTTTGCTCGGTTGGCTGGCAAACAGTTTCTGCCAGTCCAGTTGCCCATCGGCTTCGCGGGCGGCCCAGGTTTCCAGTTTGTTGCTGCGGATCTTGCCGACCACCACTTGCTGCTTGGCCAGGTCCACCGTGGTGTCGCTGACGTCCAGGCGCTCCAGGCGCACCAGTGGCCGGCCATCCGGCGCCTTGATCGCAAAGGGCGCGATGCTGGCGGCGGTGTTGGTCAGGTTCAGTTCGGTTTCTTTGGCCAGGCTGAATTTATAGTCGGTGCTGAAGTTCAGCACGCCGTCTTCAAGTACCAGCGGCAGGGCATCCCGCACATAGGGCCACCAGGCTTTCATCTTGCCATCGGTGACTTTCAAGGTGCCTTCGGAAGTGATCGGCACCAGGCTGAAATTGCCTTTCCAATCGATCTGACCGCCCTCGGGGCCGGCCGCCACCAGGGTCATGTCGGCATTGTCTTCGGGCAACGTGCTGAGGTTTTTCAGCTCGAAGTCGAGTTTGTCGTAGAGAAATTCGATTGGCTCGCTGGGGCGCAGGTCGCGAAAGTACACATAGCCGCCGGCCAGCTTGATGCTGTCGATGCGCAGCGGGAACGGCTTGGCATTCGGGTCGACCGGGGTCGGCTCACTCGGCGGCAGCTTGAACAGCTGCGCCAGGTTCAACTGGCCGGTTTTGTCGAACAGCACTTCGGTCTTCGGCTGGTCCAGTTGTACGTCTGCCAGGTGCAGCGCGCGCGTCCACAGGCTGTCGATCTGCAGGTTGGCGTACAGGCGCTCGAAACCGACTTGCTCCTTACCCGGCTCGCCGAGCTTCAGGCCCCACACCGTCAGTTCCAGGCTGAACGGGTTGAGCTCGATACGCTCGATACGGGCCGGCACCGTGGCGTAATTGGCCAGTTGTTGGTTGGCAATGCGAAGGGCAATGCCCGGCAGAATCAGAAAGCCCAGCAAGCTGTACAGAGCCAGGGCGGTCAACAAGGCGCCAGCGGCGCGGATCAATCCTTTGGGCATGAGTGACGCCATCTATGTAGAACGAGAGTGCCTTGGAGTATGGCACGGGTTTTCGGTTCCGAAGTACTGGACTCCTTGGGAAAAGTACTACAAATGTAGGATCAGTGTTTTTAACGGTGGCTGCTGATCCAGGGACGGGAAGTCAGCCCCAGGCGTCATGATTTGCCACTCGCGTACCGGGCGGCCGGCTTTTTCGGCGCAACGCAGCACCTGCTCACGCCAGTCATCCATGCTGACTTTTGCCAGGTTGTTGCAGCAGATCAACACGCCATTGTCGGCGGTGGTCAGCAGTGCGGGCTTGAGCAGGCTCTGATAATCGCGCAACAGGTCGACGGTGCCGAAAGCACTCTTGGCCCAGGCCGGTGGGTCGAGCAGCACCAGGTCGAACTGGCGCTGCTCAAGACGTGGATAACTCGGCAGCTTCTGGCCACGACGCTGGGTGATCGGCAAACCGGCCAGTTGGCGAATCGCCGGGAAGTAGTCGGACTGCACGAATTCCATGGTCGGCAAGTGCGGGTTGAGCAGGCCGTTTTCGCGCCCGACCGCCAGGTTGCCTTCGGCGAAGTCCAGGTTGCACACCTCGCTTGCGCCCCCGGCTGCGGCGCTCAAGCCTACGCCACAGGTGTAGGCGAACAGGTTCAGCACGCTTTTGCCGGCGCTGTGGTCCTTGACCCAGCCACGGGTGTTGCGCAGGTCCAGGAACAGCAGCGGGTCTTGCCCGGCATGGCGGCCGCGTACACGGTAGTTGAGGCCCCATTCGTGGCCGACCTGATCTGCCAATGCCGCAGGCTCGGCGCGGTACACCGTGTCTTCACGGTCGATGCGCGAGTTGCCACGGGAGCGGTCGTTGTACACCAGCTGCAATTCCAGCCCCATGAACTGGTTGACCTGTTGATGCAGGTCCAGCAGCTCTTCGGTTTGCAGCGACTGGTGGAAGCTTTGTACCAGCAATTGCGGGCCGTAACGGTCGATGGTCAAGCCGCCGGCGCCTTCCTGGCTGCCATGGAACAGCCGGTAGCAGTCGGTGCCTTGGGCGTGCAACTCGTTGATCAGGTCTTGGCGATGGTTGAGAGCGGCGCGCAGCGCCTGATTCAAGGGAGTCATGGAGCGCGCCTTGCGGGTAAAAGAGGGCGCGAAGTTTAACAGCTATGGGCCGCCGTCTACATCAACCCCATCCGCCGCTGGGCGCGTTGCACCGAACCGTTGCGCATCGCCCAGCGCAGCAAGGGCGCGCTGCGCTTCACACCCGCGCGGATCACCAAGCGTTGCATCGAGCTTTGGTGTTGCCCGAGCATAGCGCTGGCCCAGTCCGGCAGCAGGTCGATGCCGGCTTGCATCATCAAACTGCCAAAGGGTTTGGCCAAGGTGCTGGGCGCAGGTGCATTGACCAGCAGGCGCAGCACTTCGCGGCTGCGATCGTCGCACAGCAGTTGTGGACGAATGCGCGCCAGATAATCGGAAATTTCCTGGCGTGAACGCGGCACGTGGCGTGCGCCCAGTCGCTCGGCAACCAAGGCAATTTCACTGTAGTAGCGGTCCTGGTCGCGCCCAGACAGATGCGGGTTGCGATAACGCAGGTGTGCCGCCAGAAAGTTGCTGACCTCCGCCACGTGTACCCACGTCAGCAGCTCCGGGTCACTGGCCGCATAGGCTCGCCCATCCGGCGCATGCCCGACCACTTGCAGGTGGATGGTGCGCACCTTCTCAATCAGCCATTCGGCGTCCTGGCGCGAGCCGAACGTGGTGCCGGAAATAAACTGCGAAGTGCGGCGCAGGCGCCCGAGCATGTCCTGGCGAAAGTTGGAATGGTCCCACACGCCGGCCAGGGCCAGCGGGTGCAAGGCTTGCAGCATCAACGCGCTGATGCCGCCGATCAGCATGCTGCTGAAGTCGCCATGCACCTGCCAGCTCACAGAGTCCGGCCCGAACAGGCCGGGGTCGCCCTTGGGGTTTTCCAGGTCCAGTTGGCCGAGTGACAAGCCGGTGAGGCTCATCAACTGGGTTTCGATACGGCTGCGGATAAATTCCATGGCGACTCTGGGTGGCTCCTATCGGTTCAGGCGTTTATCGATCAGGCCGTCCACCACGCTCGGGTCGGCCAGGGTCGAGGTGTCGCCGAGGCTGTCGAGTTCGTTGCAGGCGATCTTGCGCAAAATACGCCGCATGATCTTGCCCGAGCGGGTTTTCGGCAAGGCCGGCGCCCATTGGATCAGTTCCGGCTTGGCAAAGCTGCCGATTTCCTTGCTGACCAGCGCCAGCAAGTGTTTTTTCAGCTCATCGCTGGGCTCGACGCCATTCATTGGGGTGACAAACGCATAGATGCCCTGGCCTTTGACGTCGTGGGGGTAACCGACCACAGCGGCTTCGGCCACTTGATCATGCAGCACCAGCGCGCTTTCCACTTCGGCGGTGCCGATGCGGTGGCCGGACACGTTGATCACGTCATCGATGCGGCCGGTGATCCAGTAGTCGCCATCCTCATCGCGGCGCGCACCGTCGCCGGTGAAGTAGTAGCCGGGGTAGGGTTTGAAATAGGTGTCGAGCATGCGCTGCGGGTCACCGTAGACGCTGCGGATTTGCCCCGGCCAACTGGCCTTGATAGCGAGCACGCCACTGCCGGCACCGCTGAGTTCCTTGCCATGTTCATCCAGCAGCACAGGTTGTACGCCAAACATCGGTTGGGTCGCGCAGCCAGGTTTGATCCGTTGCGCGCTGACCAGCGGGCTGAGCATGATGCCGCCGGTTTCGGTCTGCCACCAGGTATCGACAATCGGGCAGCGCTGCTCGCCCACGGCGTTAAAGTACCAATCCCAGGCCTCCGGGTTGATCGGCTCGCCGACGCTGCCCAGCAGGCGCAGGCTGGCGCGCGAGGTGTTCTCAAGTGGCCCGTGGCCCTCACGCATGAGCGCGCGCAATGCGGTGGGCGCGGTGTAGAAGATATTCACCTGGTGTTTATCGATGACCTGCCAGAAACGCGAGCTGTCCGGGTAGCTCGGTACGCCTTCGAACATCAGTGACGTCGCACCGTTGGCCAGCGGGCCGTACACGATATAGCTGTGGCCGGTGACCCAGCCCACGTCGGCGGTGCACCAGAACACTTCGCCGTCACGGTAGTCGAGCACGTACTTGAAGGTCATCGCCGCTTGCAGCAGGTAGCCGCCGGTGGTGTGCAGCACGCCTTTGGGTTTGCCGGTGCTGCCGGAGGTGTAGAGGATAAACAACGGGTCTTCGGCGTCCATCGGCTCGGGCGGGCAATCAGCGCTGGCGGCGTCCAGGGCGGCTTGATACTTGAGGTCGCGGCCTTCTACCCAGTCAAGTTTCGCCCCCGTGCGCTCCACCACCAGTACCGTGCTGACGTTCGGGCAACTGGCCAGGGCTTTGTCGACATTCTTTTTCAAGGCCACCGGCTTGCCGCCGCGCACGCCTTCATCGGCGGTGATCACGGTGCGACAGTCGGCATCGAGGATGCGGTCGCGCAGGGCATCCGGAGAGAAGCCGCCGAACACCACCGAGTGCACCGCGCCAATCCGGGTGCAGGCCAGCATGGCGTAGGCGGCTTCCGGGATCATCGGCATGTAGATGCACACCCGGTCGCCTTTTTTCACCCCACGGGTTTTCAGCACATTGGCCAGGCGGCTGACGTTTTGATGAAGTTGGCGGTAGGAAATTTTGGAGGACTTTGCAGGATCATCGCCTTCCCAGATAAAGGCCGGCTGGTCGGCGCGTTGTGCCAGGTGACGGTCGATGCAGTTGTAGCTGACGTTCAGTTGGCCGCCGGCAAACCACTGGGCTGCGCCGGTAGTGATGTCCGAGTGCTGCACGGTGTGCCAGGGTTTGATCCAGTCGAGAAAGCCCTTGGCCTGTTCGGCCCAGAACGTATCGGGTTGCTCAATGGATTGGCGATAGAGGCGCTGGTACTCGTCTTGACTGAGCTGCGCGGCCTGGCGGACGGCATCGGCGTTGGGGAATGTGCGGATATCGAACATGAGCGGTCCTTATTCTTGTTTTAGCGACAAGGCATAAAGATGCACGCTGTGGGGAGAGGGTTCAAGGCCAACGTCCAAACGGACGTTGGCCTTGGTGTACCGGCCTCAGCCGCGGTGACGACCGCGGAAGTAGTTGATCAGGCCCTGGGTCGACGCATCGTCAGCCAGGGTTTCTTCGGCGCCGGTCAGGCGGTTGTAGACACCTTTGCCCAGCTCTTTGCCCAGCTCCACGCCCCATTGGTCGAAGGCGTTGATGCCCCAGACCACGCTTTGTACAAACACTTTGTGTTCATACATGGCGACCAGTGCGCCCAAGCGACGTGGGCTGATGCGCTCGACCACGATGGTGTTGCTCGGACGGTTGCCCGGGATCACCTTGTGAGGCGCCAGCTTCTGCACTTCGGCTTCCGGCAGGCCTTTTTCGCGCAACTCAGCCTCGGCTTCACTGCGGGTCTTGCCGAGCATCAGTGCCTGGCTCTGGGACAGGCAGTTGGCGTACAGCCACTGGTGATGGTCGGACACCGGGTTGAAGCTGACGATCGGCACAATGAAGTCGGCCGGGATCAGTTGAGTCCCCTGGTGCAGTAACTGGTGGTAAGCATGCTGACCGTTGCAACCTACGCCACCCCAGATCACCGGGCCCGTATCGGTGGACACCGGTGTGCCGTCCTGGCGCACGCTTTTGCCGTTGGACTCCATGTCCAGCTGTTGCAAGTGTTTGGTGATGTTACGCAGGTAGTGGTCATACGGCAGGATCGCATGGCTCTGCGCACCCCAGAAGTTGCCGTACCACACGCCCAGCAGGCCCAGCAGCACCGGCATGTTTTGCTCGAACGGCGCGTTCTGGAAGTGCTGGTCCATGGTGTAGGCACCGGACAACAGCTCTTTGAAGTTGGACATGCCGATGGCCAGAGCGATTGGCAAGCCAATGGCCGACCACAGCGAGTAACGGCCGCCGACCCAGTCCCACATCGGGAAGATGTTTTCTTCACGGATACCGAACGCCACGGCCGCCGCGTTGTTGCTCGATACGGCGATAAAGTGACGGTACAGTTCGGCTTCCGAGCCACCCTGGGCCAGGTACCAGGCGCGGGCGGCCTGGGCGTTTTTCAGGGTTTCGAGGGTGTTGAAGGATTTGGACGAAACGATAAACAGCGTGGTCTCGGCGCGCAGCTTCTGGGTCAGTTCGTGGAACTCGCTGCCGTCGATGTTTGCCAGGTAGTGGCAGCGCACGCCTTTGTGGGCGTAGGACAGCAATGCTTCGGAGACCAGCTCCGGGCCGAGGAACGAACCACCGATGCCGATATTCACTACGTCAGTGATCGGCTTCTCGGTGTAACCACGCCACAGGCCGTCGTGGATGCGGCCGACCAGGTCAGTGATCTGGTTCAGCACCTTGTGCACGTCCGGCATGATGTTTACGCCGTTGACCGACAGCTTGTCGCCCACTGGGCGGCGCAGCGCGGTGTGCAGGGCGGGGCGACCTTCGGAAGAGTTGACCGGCTCGCCTGCGTACAGCGCGTCAATCGCGGCTTTAAGGTTGACTTCTTTGGCCAGGCCCACCAGCAGGTCACGGGTTTCGCTGGTGATCAGGTTTTTCGAGTAATCGAGGAAAAGCCCGCAGCTGCTCAAGGTGAACTGGGAAAAGCGCTGGGGATCGGCATTGAACGCGTCGCGCATGCTGAAATCCTGCATGGCTTGGCGATGTTGATTGAGCGCTTGCCAAGCGGGCAGAGCGGTAACGTCATGAGGAGTGCGGTAGTACGCCATCGCTGCGGGTTTCCTTTTATTACGGGGACTTGCCTTTAGGACACTTCTAAATCCGGAACGTTGAGTCTTTCATCAGGCGTTTGAGTCCGGTCAGCGCCAACAATGGCGCAGGGCGATTACATTAAACCTAGCGTGTCGATATGTCTTGGCTTTGTCTGCGCTGTTGCCGGTACTTTTTTATACCGGCACAGCGATCAGGGCAACAGGCGAAGTGCCTGGCGGGGTCAGTTGAGGGTCAAATGCAGGTTGTCGATCAGGCGTGTCGCACCCAGATAGGCCGCCACGAGGATGACGATATCCCGATCCTCAGGCGTGGCCGCACGCAGGTGCACGCCTTGGCGCACTTCCAGGTAATCCATGCGCAGCCCGGCAGCTTCAATCTGCGCGATCTGCTCGGCACGCAGCTTGGCGAAATCCTGCTCGCCGCCTTTTATAGCCGCCGCAATCTGGCTGAGGCTGCGGTAGAGCACCGGCGCAATCGCGCGCTGTTCTTCGTTGAGGTAACCGTTGCGTGACGACAGCGCCAGGCCGTCGGCGGCCCGCACGGTGGGCTCGCCGATGATCTGGATGGGCATGTTCAAGTCATGCACCATGGCGCGGATGACCGCCAGTTGCTGGTAGTCCTTCTGGCCAAACACGGCCATGTCCGGCTGGACCATGTTGAACAGCTTGCTCACCACCGTCGCCACACCTTCGAAGTGCCCGGGTCGGCTGGCACCGCACAGGCCCTCGGACAGTTGCGGAACGCTGACGCGGGTTTGGCCGGTCATGCCGCCGGGGTACATTTCGTCAACGGTGGGCGCAAACAACAGGTTGCAACCGGCTTGCAGCAGCTTTTCCTGGTCCGCCGCCAGCGTGCGCGGGTACTTGTCCAGGTCTTCGCCAGCGCCGAACTGCAACGGGTTGACGAAAATGCTCGCCACCACAAAGTCCGATTGCTGTGCGGCCTTGGTCACCAAGGTGGCGTGGCCGCTGTGCAGGTTGCCCATGGTGGGCACAAAGCCAATGCGTTTGCCGGCACTGCGCGCGTGGGCGACGGCGGCGCGTAGTTCTCTTACGGTTTTAACGGTGTTCATGCAGAGAACCCATGTTCTTCGCCAGGGAACGTCACGGCTTTGACTTCACTCACGTAGGCGGCCAGGGCTGCCTGGATGCTGTCCTGGCCTGCCATGAAGTTTTTCACGAATTTGGGCGCACGGCCGGTCAGCGACAGGCCGAGCATGTCGTGTACCACCAGCACTTGGCCGTCGGTGGCCGAGCCTGCGCCAATGCCGATCACCGGCACTTTGACTGCCTGGGTAATTTCTGCCGCCAGTTCGCTGGGCACGCATTCGAGCAGGATCATCGCGGCGCCGGCTTGCTCCAGGGCAATGGCATCCGCACGCATCTGGCGCGCCTGGGCTTCATTGCGGCCTTGCACCTTGTAGCCGCCGAAGATGTTCACAGATTGCGGTGTCAGGCCCATGTGCACGCACACTGGAACGCCGCGCTCAGCCAGTAACCGGATCGACTCCGCCAGCCATACCGCGCCTTCGACTTTGATCATGTGTGCACCGGCTTGCATCAGCTTGCCGGCGTTCTGGAAGGTTTGTTCAAGGGTGGCGTAACCCATGAACGGCAGGTCAGCGATGATGAAGGCGCCGTTGTTACCGCGTTTGACGCTGGCCGTGTGGTACGCAAGTTCGTCAGTGGTGACCGGCAGGGTGCTGTCATTCCCTTGAAGAACCATGCCCAGTGAATCGCCAATCAACAGCACTTCAACCCCGGCCTCGCAACTGGCGTGGGCGAAGGTGGCGTCATAGCAGGTCAGCATGGTGATTTTTTCACCTTTGAGCTTCAGGCTCTGCAAGGTGGTCAGGGTAATGTCTGGCATGGAAAGGGTCCTCGTTCAGGCGCTTGGAAACAGCGAGTAACGCGCGTGAGTCTTCGTTTATACAGGCGCACTGTCTTGAGAGCAGTGCTTATAAGGCCTGGATTGCGCCCTTCAGCGCCGGGTTGGCGGCAGCGGGACGCCTATAGTCGTGATGAGGACACGGGAAGTCAATTGGATGTGTTACCGCATTGTTACGAGTGGGGTGTTACCCCTGTTACGGGTGGGAGCTGGCGTGCCTGCGATGGCAGCATCGCGCAATAGCGGGTGTACCGAGTTGCCCGCATCGCAGGCAAGCCGGGTCCCACATTGACCGAGTCAGTCTCGGGGCACGCGCTCCAGGCCAACAAACGGGCAGGCGGCCAGCAAGTCGCTAAGTGTTTGGCCATTGGGCAGTTGCAGGTCGGCGGGTGCCAGCTCTGCCAGCGGGTACAGCACAAACGCGCGCAAATGCATCTGATAGTGCGGCACCTTCAGCCGCGGCGTGTCGATCAGGCGATCGCCAAACAACAGGATATCCAGGTCCAGGGTGCGCGGGCCCCAGCGTTCAAGGCGCTCGCGGCCCTGGTCGTTCTCGATGGTTTGCAGGGCATCGAGTAAATCCAGTGGCGCAAGATCGCTGTCCAGGGCGGCGACCGCATTGGTGTAGCGCGGTTGGCCCGGGAGCAGGGAGTCACTTTGATAGAACGCCGACACGCCAACGAGGGCCGTGCCGGGCAATTTCGCCAGGGCTTCGACAGCGCTGCGCAATTGCTGGTCCGGGGCAGCCAGGTTGCTGCCCATGCCAATGTAGACACGTTCCACGTTTATTCGCCCGCAGCGCCCGAGGCGTCGGCCGCGCTGCGTTTGCGCTTGGTGCCGCTGCGACGACGTTTTTTCGGGCCAGTGCCTTCGCCATCGCCTTTGCTGCCGAGGTCGCGAATCATGTCGCGGCGCTGGCTGTCATTGGCATCCTGGTAGTCGGTCCACCATTCGCCCAGGCCGTCGGTCTGCTCGCCGGCGCTTTCGCGCAGCAGCAGGAAGTCGTAGCCGGCACGGAAGCGCGGGTTGTCCAGCAACAGGTCGGCGCGCTTGCCACTGCGGCGCGGCAGGCGCTCCTGCATGTCCCAGATCTCGCGGATCGGCATGGTGAAGCGTTTGGGAATGGCGATGCGCTGGCACTGTTCGGCGATCAGCTCGTGGGCGGCTTCCTGCATGGCCGGGATCGGCGGCATGCCACGGTCTTGCAGGCGCAATACGCGCTTGTGCAGGGCAGGCCACAGCAGGGCGGCAAACAGGAACGCCGGCGTTACCGGTTTGTTCTGCTTGATGCGCAGGTCGGTGTTGACCAACGCCTCGCTGATCAGCGTGTGGGTGTACGTGGGGTTGTATTCCAGTGCCTCGGCGCTGGCCGGGAAAAGCGGGTCGAACAGTTGCAGGTCGACCAGCATTTCGAACGTATCGGCGGCATAACCCGAGAGGAACAACTTCAGCACTTCTTCGAACAGGCGTGCCGAAGGAATTTCCCGCAGCATCGGCGCCAGCTCGCGAATCGGCGCGGCGGTGTGTTTCTCGATGCCGAAGTTCAGCTTCGCGGCAAAGCGCACGGCGCGCAGCATGCGTACCGGGTCTTCCTGGTAACGCTGCGTCGGGTCGCCGATCAGGCGGATCAGGTTGTTGCGAATGTCGTGTACGCCGTTGGCGTAATCGAGAATGCGCTCGCTGACCGGGTCGTAATACAGGGCGTTGATGGTGAAGTCGCGGCGCTGCGCGTCTTCTTCCAAGGTGCCGTACACGTTGTCACGCAGGATGCGGCCGCTCTCGTTGCGGGAAGACTGATTGGTGTCTTCCTCATCATCGTTTTGCGGATGGCCTGCGCGGAACGTCGCGACCTCGATGATTTCGCGACCAAAGTGGATATGCACCAACTTGAAGCGGCGACCGATGATTCGCGCATTGCGAAACTCGGCACGCACCTGCTCCGGCGTGGCGCTGGTGGCGACGTCGAAATCCTTGGGCGTGATATTGAGCAGCATGTCACGTACGCAGCCGCCCACCAGATAAGCCTGGTAGCCGGCGTTCTGCAAACGTTCGACGATGTTCACTGCATAGCGGCTGAATTGAGCGCGCTGCAATGAATGCTGATTGCTGTTAAGCACTTCAGGCGTGCTGCGAATGTGTTGCGTACGACGCAAGGGGGAACGGAATGACTGGAACAACTTCTTCAGCATGGGATGCACTGTTTGAAGGAATGTTCGGCCATAACGAAGAATGACCGCATGATGGGCCGGGATTCTAGCATTTAGTCGAGGGATGGTGTAGGAACAAGCTGCAAGGCTTGAGCCAGAAGCTTAAAGAAGGGTGTGAGCGGGTCAAATGCCGGAAACTACAAGGGGAGCCGAAGCTCCCCCAGAAGTAGTTGCGTGCTCTATTTTTATTATGGTTGCGGGCTTTTTGTTTTTGTTGATCGCCCTCGCCATGAAGTTTCACCTTCATGACACTCCCAATCGGGAGCCAAGAGCAAACGGATTGCTTTGGTCGCTGTGTTGCTGATCTACGATCCAACCAGTTCAGGCTCTGCCTTAGGGCAGTTTTTGTTGTTCTCGGCCTGGTTGCGGGGCAAGCCCCAAATGCAACGCCTCTCCAAAAGAATCAGTTAGCTGCGCCTCCGCCGTGTTGTTTTTGTTATGCGTGAGTCGATTCGTCTTATTTTTATTGTCTTGTACAAAGCTTGTTATTGTTTTTGTACTAAGCATATAGCAGGGTGCGTGCCAACTTTTGTGCCGCCCAGCAAAACCGGGGGTTTGAGCTGGTTTGGCTTTTGGAAGGGCGAAAAAAAGCCGGGGCTTCGTTACCGTAAGCCCCGGCTTCTGTTACGTGAAAAAGCTGCGGTAACAGTTTTTTCACATCTGAGGGTGTTACCTGTGGGGGCGCGCCCTCAGCTTTCGCTGGCCACCCCGGTCTTGCGCCGTGGAATGCCCAGGCGTTGGCGCCGTTCCCACAGGCATTTGCGACTTACGCCCAGCTTGCGAGCCAGCTCGGTCTCGGTCATATGGTCCTGATGCTCAAGCACGAAGTGCTGGAAGTAGTCTTCCAGTGACAGGTCTTCGGTCGGCTCATGGCTGGTATTGCTGCCACCGCCCTGTTGCGGGGCCAGGCCGATGAAGTCGTCGTCTTCCAGGTCGCTCAGCTCGATATCGATACCCAGCAGCTCGGCAGAAATTTCCGGGCTCTCCGACAGAATCACCGCACGCTCGACCGCGTTCTCCAGTTCGCGGACGTTACCCGGCCACGAGTAATGCCGAATCGCCTGCTCGGCGTCGGCGGCAAACTTGAGGTCGGTACGGTTGATGCGCGCGCTCTGGCGCAGCAGAAACGCGCTTGCGATCTCATTCACGTCGGCGCCACGCTCGCGCAAGGCCGGCAGCTTGAGGGCGATTACGTGCAGGCGGTAATACAAGTCTTCCCGGAACTGGCCGATCTTGGCCAGGCTCTTGAGGTCACGGTGGGTCGCGGCGATCAGGCGCACATCAACCTTCTGTGATTGCACCGAACCGACACGGCGAATCTCGCCTTCCTGCAACACGCGCAGCAAGCGCGCCTGGGCTTCCAGGGGCAGTTCGCCAATTTCGTCGAGGAACAAGGTGCCGCCGTCCGCCGCTTCGACCAACCCAGCACGCCCGGCGCTGGCGCCGGTAAATGCGCCTTTCTCGTGCCCGAACAGTTCGGACTCGATCAGGGATTCGGGAATCGCCGCGCAGTTCACCGAAATCATCGGCGCTTTGGCACGTTTGGACAGATTGTGCAGGGCGCGGGCCACCAGCTCTTTACCGGTGCCCGACTCGCCCTGGATCAATACATTGGAGTCGGTCGGCGCCACTTTGCGGATCTTGCTGTACAGATCCTGCATCGGTGGGCAAGAGCCGATGATGCCGATCTCGCCGTTGCTGTTGTCGGCCCCCGGCTTCTCGGCAGCCTTGCCGGCAGGACGCTGTTCGGCCGGCGTACTGCCAGCCGACTGACGGTCACGCAGAATGCGCGCCACGGCCTGGAGCATTTCGTCGTGATCGAAAGGCTTGGCGATGTAGTCCACCGCGCCCATCTTCATCGAGTCCACCGCCGAGCGCAGGCTGGCATAGCTGGTCATGATCAGCACGGGCGTGCCCTGGCCAAGCTTGATCAGCTCGGTCCCCGGCGCGCCCGGCAGGCGCAGGTCGCTGACAATCAGGTCGAACGTGGGAATGCTGAAACGCTCTTGGGCTTCCTGCACCGAGCCGGCTTCGCTGACCTGGTACTGATTACGTTCAAGCAGGCGACGCAAGGCAGAGCGGATAATGGTTTCGTCTTCGACGATCAAAATGTGCGGCATTGATTCAATTCTCTCGACGGTCTCAGTTCACAGCGGACGTCGCTTCGACATGACGCGGCAAGGTCACCCGAATACGGGTGCCGCGTTGGCTTTCGGTGTCAGCCGGGCTGTCGATGGTGATTTGTCCATAATGCTCTTCAACGATGGAATAGACCAGTGCAAGGCCCAGACCGGTACCTTCACCCGGGTCCTTGGTGGTGAAGAAAGGTTCGAACAATCGATCCATGATGTTCTGTGGAATACCGCTGCCTTCGTCCTCCACGATCAGGTCGACCGTGTGCTCGAAAGCCTCGCTCTTGACGCGTACCGCACTGCCGGCGGGCGTTGCGTCACGGGCGTTTGAAAGCAGGTTGATCAGCACCTGCGCCAAGCGTTGGGAGTCGCCGTCAACCCAGTGGTCCGGGTCGCACAGGTTAAAAAACTGTACTTCGAAATTGCGCCGGTTCAAGGCCAGCAGCCCAATGGCATCCTGCGCCACTTCCGCCAGGCACACCGCTTCGTCATGGTTCTGATGGGCGCCGGCGTGGGCGAAGCTCATCAGCGACTGCACGATGCGTGACACGCGCTTGGTCTGCTCGAGGATCTGCCCGCTGATTTCGGTGATTTCAGCGTCTTCTTCGCGCTCTTCGCGCAGGTTTTGCGCCAGGCACGCGATACCGGTGATCGGGTTGCCGATTTCATGGGCCACACCCGCGGCCAGGCGACCGATGCTGGCCAGGCGTTCGGAGTGCACCAGCTTGTCTTCGAGCATCTGGGTTTCGGTCAGGTCCTCCACCAGCAGCACCAGGCCACTGTTGCCCGGCGCCAGCGGCTCGTCGATCGCCGCTTTGTGCAGATTGAGCCAGCGGGTCTGGCCGTCCAGCGCCAGGTGCTGTTTGTGCAAGTGCTCGTCGGGCAGGTTGATAAAGCCTTGCAACAGTTCTTTCCAAGGGTCGCCCAAGGTATTCAGGCGCGAACCCACAACACGTTGTGCGGCGATGCCGGTGAGTTCTTCCATCGCCTTGTTCCACATCAGGATCTCTTGATCCTTGGCCAGGGAACACACGCCCATCGGCAGCTCCTGAAGGGTTTGACGGTGATAGCGGCGCAGGGCATCGAGTTCGGCGGCGAGACCGGTGAGGCGTGAGTGGTAATCCTCCAGCCGGCTCTCGATGAAATGGATGTCTTCGGTGACGTAATTTTCGCCGCCGGCCTTGTAGGGCAAGAAGGTTTCCACCATGTCCTGGGACACGCTCGGCCCCATCAGGCCGGACAGGTTGGCCTCAATGCGGTCGCGCAAACGGCGCAGGGCGTAGGGCCGGCGCTCGTCAAACGGCAGGTAAAGGTCGCGCAGCGCCTGCTCGACTTCCTTTTGCGCAGCCTTGGCGCCCAGCGGCTTGGCCAGTTGGGTGGCGAACTCTTGCGGTGAGGCGGCGTGCAGCTCGCGGCGTTGCGGGCGGCGCACGTTGTCCACCGCGCAGGCTTCGGCGGCGCTGGTTTCTTCGGGGCTGGCGTTGGTGAACAGCGAGATCAGGGTAAACATCAGCACGTTGGCGGCCAACGAGGCGATCGCTGCCATGTGCCAGCTGGTGTCATCCAGCACGTAGATCATGTTCAGCAGCGGAATGTAGAAACCCTGCAGGTTGCCGACCAGCGGCAGCAGCATGGTCACCATCCACACCAGAATGCCTGCCAGCAGCCCGGCGATAAAGCCGCGACGGTTGGCGGTTGGCCAGTACAGCACCGACAACACACCCGGCAAGAACTGCAAGGTCGCCACAAACGCGACGATGCCGAGGTTGGCCAGATCTTGCCCAGCGCCCAGCAGCAGGTAGAAGCCATAGCCGGCCATGATGATGGCGACGATCAGCGCGCGGCGCGTCCATTTCAGCCAGCGGTAGATATTACCTTCGGCTGGCGGCTGATACAGCGGCAGCACCAGGTGATTGAGCGCCATGCCGGAGAGTGCCAGCGTGGTGACGATGATCAAGCCACTGGCCGCCGACAAACCGCCCACGTAAGCCAGCAATGCGAGGGATTTGCTGTTGGCGGCAATACCGACGCCAAGGGTGAAGTATTCGGGGTTGGTGGTGGCGCCGAGCTTGAGGCCGGCCCACAGGATCAGCGGCACCGCCAGGCTCATCAGCAGCAGGAATAACGGCAAACCCCAGCTGGCGCTGACCAATGAGCGCGGGTTGAGGTTCTCGGTGAAGGTCATGTGGTACATGTGCGGCATCACGATGGCCGAGGCAAAGAACACCAGCAGCAGCGTGCGCCATGGGCCTTCCTGCAACGGCGTGTGCAAAGCGGCGAGGGCGGTCTGGTTTTGCAGCAACCACAACTCCAACTGTTGCGGCCCGTCGAATACGCCATACAGCGCATACAGGCCGACACCGCCGATGGCGATCAGCTTGATCACCGACTCGAAGGCAATCGCAAACACCAGGCCTTCGTGTTTCTCGCGGGTGGCGATATGGCGTGAGCCGAAGAAAATCGTGAACAGCGTGATCAGTGCGCAAAAAGCCAGGGCAACGCGGTGCTGCACCGGTTCGCGGGTGAGGATGCTGATGGAGTCCGCCACCGCCTGGATCTGCAGGGCCAGCAACGGCAGCACGCCGATCAGCATGAAAATCGTGGTCAGCGCGCCGGCCCAGGTGCTGCGAAAGCGGAAGGCAAACAAGTCCGCCAGGGACGACAGCTGATAGGTGCGGGTGATTTTCAGGATCGGGTACAGCAACACCGGCGCCAGCAGGAACGCGCCGGACACGCCCAGGTAGCTGGACAGAAAGCCGTAGCCATACTGATAGGCCAGCCCCACCGTGCCATAAAATGCCCAGGCGCTGGCGTAGACGCCCAGGGACAAGGTGTAGGTCAACGGATGGCGAATGATCGCCCGCGGAATCATTCCGCGCTCACTGATCCAGGCAACCCCGAACAACGCGGCCAGGTAGGCGGCGCTGATCAGCAGCATCTGGGTGAGGCTAAAGCTCATCGGCATCTTTTTGGCTCTGCAGGATGAAAGTCACGACGATCAGGATCAACCACAGCAGATAAGGGCGATACCAGGCGCCCGTGGCGTCGATCCACCAATCCATGATGGCCGGGGAAAACAGGTAGATCCCGACGACCAGCAGCAGGACCAATCGATAGATGTACATGTTGGCCTCTGATTAAAAAACTGCCGCGATGGTAACGGATGCTTGGCAAGCTGCAAGCGCCTTCAGCTCAATTGCGCTTCGGCCAGCGTGAGTGTGCGCGGAATCTGGCTGGCGTCCCAGTGTGCAATGCCCCAATCCAGCAGTTCCCGTGGGCTGGCGTGCAGCAGTTCGCTGCCGGGTTGCTGGCCGAGGGCGCGCAACGCTCTCAATAGCAAAGGTGTGGCCTGGTCGGGTGTCAACGGCGGCGAGCGGTAGGATTTGCCCAGCTTGTTGCCGTCCGGCTGGGTGATCAGCGGCACGTGCAGGTAGCGCGGTTGGCGCAGACCCAGCAGTTCCTGCAGGTAAAGCTGGCGCGGCGTGGAATCGAGCAGGTCGGCGCCGCGCACGATGTCGGTGACACCTTGCCAGGCATCGTCGAGTACCACTGCCAGTTGGTAGGCATACAGGCCATCGCGACGGCGGATGATGAAATCGCCCACATCACGGCCCAGGTGCTGTCGGAATTCGCCTTGCACGCGGTCGGTAAAGTGATACTCCAGCTCCGGAACGCGCAGGCGGATCGCCGCGTCTTGCTGTTCGTGCCCGAGGTTTCGGCACAGGCCTGGATAGATCCCGTGGTAGGGCTCCAATTGTTTACGCGAGCAGGTACAGGCGTAAGCCAGGCCGTGGTTGAACATGTCGTTCAAGACTTTGGCGTAGGCCTCATGCCGCTCGCTTTGCCGGACCAGTTCCCCATCCCACTCAAAGCCATAGCTTTCCAGGGCGTGCAGGATCGCCGCCTGGGCGCCGGGTTCTTCACGGGGTGGGTCGAGGTCTTCCATGCGCATCAGCCAGCGGCCGTGATTGGCGCGGGCATCGAGGTAGGAGGCGAGGGCGGCAACCAGCGAACCGAAGTGCAGGTGGCCGCTGGGCGTGGGGGCGAAACGCCCGATATAAGTAGAGGCTGTCATGGGCCGGATACTACTGGAAAACCGCTGAACGCCAGAAACAAAAATGGAGCGTTTGCACGCCCCATTTTTTGTTTGTCGCGTTCAGCCCGGCAGGGTTACTTGCCGACCTGTTTTTCCTTGATTTCAGCCAAGGTCTTGCAGTCTACGCACAGGTCCGCGGTTGGGCGGGCTTCCAGGCGACGAATACCAATCTCGACGCCGCAGGATTCGCACCAGCCGTATTCCTCGTCCTTGATCAGTTGCAGGGTCTTGTCGATCTTCTTGATCAGCTTGCGCTCTCGATCACGCGCTCGCAGTTCAAGGGCGAACTCTTCTTCCTGGCTCGCACGGTCGGCCGGATCAGGAAAGTTGGCTGCTTCGTCCTTCATGTGGTCAACGGTACGATCAACCTCCTGCATCAAGTCCTGTTTCCACTTGTTCAGGATCTTGGTGAAGTGCTCGCGCATGGGCTCGCCCATGTACTCCTCGCCCTTTTTTTCCACATAGGGTTCGAAGCCGCCGAGGCCTTGAGTCTGCTGTTGCTTTGCTTGGGTGGACATGAATAGACCGCCTCTCACTCTTCTAATCCATTGCGCAGGATTGCAACGTCACCGACACCTGCCGGCCCTGCGGCTGCAAGCGGGCGAACTTACCAGATAGATTCGGGGTGCGCCACTCCCGGTTGTCGAGGCCCAACGTGGCAGGCTTGCAAACTGTCATGGCCCGCCATGGCTGGGTATAGCGTGCCTCGAATGTTGATTTTAGTCGTTTTGCAGGCGCTTGCCCGGTTCATCACGGAGGACCGAGCAGGCAATAGAGCATGTTTTACCGCGCGGGTTCGGTAGAATCCGAATTTTGTCCTCACCGTTAAGGAAGGCTAATGGCCCAGCCCTACAGTGCGCGCAGTCGCGCCATCGAACCTTTTCACGTTATGGCGTTACTGGCGCGAGCCAATGAGCTGCAGGCGGCTGGCCATGATGTTATCCACCTGGAGATCGGCGAGCCGGATTTCACCACGGCCGAGCCGATTATCCAGGCTGGCCAGGCCGCGCTGGCCAACGGCAAGACGCGCTATACCGCGGCCCGTGGGCTGCCCGAACTGCGCCAGGCCATCAGTGGTTTTTACCAGCAGCGCTACGGCCTGAGCGTCGACCCTGAGCGCATCCTGATCACGCCCGGTGGCTCTGGCGCGTTGCTGCTGGCCAGCAGCCTGCTGGTCGATCCGGGCAAGCATTGGCTGTTGGCGGACCCAGGCTACCCGTGTAACCGACATTTCCTGCGGCTGGTGGAAGGCGCGGCGCAGTTGGTGCCGGTTGGCCCGGACGTGCGCTACCAATTGACCGCTGAGCTGGTGGCCAAACACTGGAATGCAGACAGCGTTGGCGCGCTGGTGGCCTCACCAGCCAACCCGACCGGCACCATTCTGACCCGCGACGAACTGGCGGGGTTGTCGAGTGCAATCAAGGCGCGTAACGGCCATTTGGTGGTGGACGAGATCTATCACGGCCTCACCTACGGCACCGATGCCGCCAGCGTGCTGGAAGTCGACGACGATGCCTTCGTCTTAAATAGTTTTTCGAAGTATTTCGGCATGACCGGCTGGCGCCTCGGTTGGCTGGTGGCGCCCCCGGCGGCAGTGGGCGAATTGGAGAAGCTGGCGCAGAACCTCTACATCAGCGCGCCGAGCATGGCCCAGTACGCGGCGCTGGCGTGTTTCACCGAGCAAACCCTGAGCATTCTGGAAGAGCGCCGCGCCGAGTTCGGGCGCCGCCGGGATTTCCTGCTGCCAGCCTTGCGCGAGTTGGGTTTCGGCATCGCCGTAGAGCCCGAAGGCGCGTTCTACTTGTACGCCGATATCAGCGCGTTCGGCGGTGATGCCTTCGCGTTTTGCCGTCATTTCCTTGAAATCGAGCATGTGGCGTTTACGCCGGGCCTGGATTTTGGTCGTTATCAGGCCGGCCATCATGTGCGTTTTGCCTACACGCAAAACCTCGATCGGCTACAGGAGGCGGTGGAACGCATCGCCCGTGGCTTGCGGAGCTGGCAAGGCTGATGCGCTTTCATCCTCCCCTCGAAGAAGGGCGGCTGATCCGCCGCTACAAGCGCTTTCTCACCGATATCGAAACGCTGACCGGCGAGTTGCTGACCATTCACTGCCCCAACACCGGCTCGATGCTCAATTGCATGGTGGAGGGCGGCCAGGTCTGGTTCAGTCGCTCCACAGACCCCAAGCGTAAATTGCCGGGTACCTGGGAAATTGCCGAAACCCCCCAAGGCCGGCTGGCATGCGTCAACACTGCGCGCGCCAACCAATTGGTGGAAGAAGCGTTACGCGCCGGGGTGATCACTGAGCTCAACGGTTTTACTGCCTTGAAGCGCGAAGTGCCTTACGGCCAGGAAAAAAGTCGTATCGATTTTCGCCTGGAGTACCCACAAGGGGCGGCATATGTGGAAGTCAAAAGCGTCACCTTGGGCTTCGACGGGTCGGCTGTGGCAGCGTTTCCCGACGCGGTGACCCAACGTGGCGCCAAGCATTTGCGCGAGTTGGCACACCTGGCGCGTGAGGGCGTGCGTGCGGTGCAGTTGTATTGCGTGAACTTGTCGGGGATCGACGCTGTACGCCCGGCGGTGGAAATCGATGCGGGCTACGCCGCTGCGCTGCGCGAGGCCAAGGCGGCCGGTGTGGAGGTGTTGGCCTATGGTGCGCGGGTCACGCCGCAGGAAATTATCATCGACCGGCGCCTGGACGTGATGATCGGCGACTAGAGTTGCACCCACAGGCCTTGCGCGTCTTCACGGCCGGGCAGGGCTTTAAGGCTTTGGCCCGCGCACGGCCCGGCGATGCACTCGCCGCTTTCGATCAGGAACAAGGCGCCGTGGGTGGCGCACTGGATCAGGCTGGCGCTGCTGTCCAGGAACTGGTCGGGCTGCCATTCCAGCGGGATGCCGCGATGGGGGCAGCGGTTGAGGTAGAAGTACGCCACGCCGTCACGGCGCACGGCCAACACTTTGCAACCGTCTATTTCAAAACCACGGCTGCTGTTGGGCGCCAGGGCATCTGAGGGGCAGAGAAGCTTCATAACAATCCTTAAGTGCCTTGACGTTCAAATGCAAACAATTATCAAATGCCGGATTCGCCCGTTAGCTGATTGGGTGCTCTGTACGATGCCAGACAGGGTTTATCTGTCACATCCATGAGTGCTTGAGTGGCCCCGCCCTTGGAAGGAAACCCTGTTATGCGCCTGAGTACCAGCGCTATTGCGCTTGTTGCCTCACTGCTGGTCAACCACGGGGCGCAAGCCTCTGAACTGCCGCAACGCTGGGTCAGCGCCGGTGGGGCGCTATCGGAATGGGTCACGGCGCTGGGCGGGGAGTCAAAGCTGGTGGGGGTGGATACCACCAGCCAGCATCCAGAATCGCTCAAGGCGTTGCCGAGCATCGGTTATCAGCGGCAACTGTCGGCGGAAGGGATTTTAAGCCTGCGTCCGCAGGTTCTGGTCGGGACTGAAGAGATGGGCCCACCGACGGTGCTGGCGCAAATTCGCGGCGCGGGCGTGCAGGTGGAGATGTTCTCGGCAGAGCCGGATTTGCCGACCTTGAAAGGCAACCTTCAGCACTTGGGCAAGCTGTTGGGTGATGAAGCCAAGGCCAACGAATTGTTTACCGGATATGAACAAAAGCTGGATCAGCAGCAAGCCTGGGTCACCAAGGCCCAGGCCACGCAAAAGGCGCCGGGTGTGCTTTTGTTGCTAGGGCATGCAGGTGGCAAACCGCTGATTGCAGGCAAGGACACGGCCGCCGATTGGATGTTGCAGCAGGCGGGCGGGCATAACCTGGCGACCCACACGGGCTATAAGCCGTTTTCGGTGGAGTCGCTGGCCGGGCTGAGCCCTGATGTGCTGGTGTTTGCTGATCGCGCCCTCACCGGTGATGCGGCGCGGGCGGCCTTGTTCAAGGAAAACCCGATTCTGGCGTCGACCCCGGCCGCCAAGAATGGCCGCGTGTTTGAGCTGGACCCGACCCTGCTGGTCGGCGGGCTCGGGCCGCGTCTGCCGCAAAGCCTGGTGCAATTGTCTGCCGGGTTTTATCCGTCCCAGGCTAAACCTGCCCCATGACGACTCTGGTTAAACCGAAAACGCTGTTTATCGGGCTGGCGCTGTTATGCCTTCTGGCAATCTGGCTTTCACTGGCCCTGGGGCCGGTCAGCCTGCCGTTGCTGGATACGCTCAAGGCCGCCTTGCGCCTGATGGGCGTACCGATTGAAGCCCAGGGCCTGGAGCAGGCCGAATTGATCCTGGGGCAGATTCGTTTGCCGCGAACCTTGCTGGGTTTGGCGGTAGGTGGTGTGCTGGCATTGTCGGGTGTGGCGATGCAGGGCTTGTTTCGCAACCCGCTGGCCGATCCGGGGTTGGTCGGTGTGTCCAGCGGCGCGGCGCTCGGGGCGGCGATTGCGATCGTCGGCGGTTCTTTTTTTGGTGGCCTGCCGGATGCGTTCGGGCCTTATCTGCTGTCGTTGTGCGCGTTTCTTGGCGGTTTGGGCGTCACTGCCCTGGTCTATCGCCTGGGGCGCCGCAACGGCCAGACCAACGTTGCAACGATGCTGCTTGCCGGTATCGCGCTTACCGCCCTGGCCAGTTCGGCGGTGGGGTTGTTTACCTATCTGGCCGATGACGCCACCTTGCGCACACTGACGTTCTGGAATCTTGGCAGCCTCAATGGCGCCAGCTATTCGCGGTTGTGGCCATTGCTGTTGGTGAGCGCCGGTGTGGCGTTGTGGTTGCCGCGTCGGGCAAAAGCCTTGAATGCACTGCTGCTGGGTGAGTCCGAGGCCAATCACCTTGGGATCGATGTTGAAGGGCTCAAGCGTGAACTGGTGTTCTGCACAGCCCTGGGTGTGGGCGCAGCGGTAGCGGCGGCGGGCATGATCGGGTTTGTCGGGCTGGTGGTGCCGCATCTGGTGCGCTTGTTGGCCGGGCCGGATCATCGGGTGTTGTTGCCGGCGTCTGTACTCGCGGGTGCGAGCCTGTTGCTGTTTGCTGACCTGGTGGCGCGCCTGGCGCTGGCGCCGGCTGAACTGCCGATCGGCATCGTGACGGCCTTTATCGGCGCGCCGTTTTTTCTTTATTTATTGTTGCGAGGGCGCGCCTGATGCTGCGAGTAGAAGCGTTGCAGGTCCGGCGTGGCGATAAAACCGTGCTGGCGGATGTCACCCTGGACTTGCTGCCGGGTGAAGTGCTCGCTGTGCTCGGCCCTAACGGAGCAGGCAAGAGCACGCTGCTCGGTGCGTTGTGCGGCGAGCTGAAGCCGGATCAGGGCAAGGTGTGGCTGGATCAGCAAGCCTTGACGGACTGGAGCGGGCCGCAACGTGCCCAACGTTTGGCAGTGTTGCCGCAGACTTCCACGCTGGATTTCGCATTTCGTGTCGAGGAGGTTGTAGGCATGGGCCGCTTGCCCCATCAGACCGGACGCGTGCGTGATGACGAAATCATCGAGGCGGCGCTGCACGCGGCAGACGTGGGCCATTTAAGCGGGCGCAGCTACCTGGCGCTGTCGGGCGGCGAACGCCAGCGTGTGCATCTGGCGCGAGTGTTGGCGCAGTTATGGCCGGGGGAAGCCGGGCAGACGCTGCTGTTGGATGAGCCGACCTCGATGCTTGACCCCTTGCACCAACACACGACCCTGCAAGCTATACGTACATTCGCGGATCGCGGCGCTGCGGTGCTGGTGATTCTCCATGACCTGAACCTGGCGGCGCGTTATTGCGACCGAATTCTGTTGCTGGAGCAGGGGCGCCCACACGCGTTGGATACGCCGGCGCAGGTGATGCGGCCCGAGCCACTTAAGGCGGTGTTTGGTTTGGAGGTGCTGGTACAGCCGCACCCGGAGCGTGGGCATCCGTTGATCATTGCGCGCTGAATCGGCTTTTTTACAGGTAAAAAAAGACCCGGCAAGAGCCGGGTCAAATAACCGTGATTAGCCTGATGAGGAGATAATCTGAGAGTCCGAACCAATGGTCTTTCAGTTATCGGCTGATCTCGCGACCAGTTGTGATAATCATAACGATTCTCATTTGAGAGTCAACATCTGTTTTTCAACGATCTGCCGTTTTTCTCAAACACGTGTTCGAACTGCCCATAAACATTGGGGATTCTTGCAGACCTAAATTTTCTGACGCGCTGAAATCGCTTCCAACTGACGGTTCAATGCCTCCTTGCGTTCCGTCGGGATGTCGTTCCAATGCACGTCCATCAAGGCTCCCTCGATTGCATACAGCAGCACTTTCGAGGCACGAAACCCGCGAGTGCGCACGGCTCGGTAGGCATCGACAGCTCCCAGGCGACGTAAGTCGGACGCGCTGTGGATGCCCACCGCATGCAGCCACTGCGCCGACGTCTTGCCCAGGTTTTTCAGGTGTTGCAGCTCATCGTTCATCAAGCCTCCTTGCGACGGCCGAATGGTGCGGTGGGTATCGTGACCAGGCAAGCCTGAAAAGGAGTGTAGCGCTCAGTAGGAAAAGCGTGGTTCTTTGGTCAGGAACGGCTGAAAAGCTTATAAGAATTTTTGAGGGTGTTGCCGACAAGCAGGCAGGAGGCGCCGCTACGCGTGAGGCGTAGCTGGGGCCCGAAAGATGAAGTTACTTGGTGCGGTAGCGCAAACGAGTGCCGAAATTGACCGACATGAGGATTTCGTCAGCCGTCAGTTCGGGGGAGAAGTAGGTGCCGGAAATCTGCGCATGGGCCAGGCTGGCGCCTTCCAGCGAGCACTCGCGCAGGTCCAGGCCGCGCAGGTCGGCAGAGCGGAAGTAGGCGTCGGTGAAATCCACGCCCGTGGCGTTCAGGTCACGCAGGTCCAACCCCCGGAAGTCGCCACCACGCATGTCGATGGGGCCGTCTTTGGGGCGTTCCTGGTTGAAGCCGCGGATGTCGTCTTTATGCAGGAGTGCGTAGAGCGGAGTATCAAGAAGCTTGGGCTGACTCATGACGGCGACTCCTGTTGGAATTATGACGCCATTATAGTGCCACTATTGCTCGGTCGTGCACCGAAGATCGGTGACACGACCAAGAAATATTTCTTACAGGCCGGGCAGGCGCTGGCGAATGTGCGCTACCAGAGCGTCGAGTGTGCCGCTTTCGTTGGTTTCCACGCGTTTGCTCAGCAGCAGCTCTTCGGCGGTCAGCGGGTCACGGTTGGCCTGCTGTTCTTCGATAATGGTGAGCGTCGCGTCGGAAGGATCGTTTTTATCCGCCTGACGTTGCGCCAGCCAGCTGGCGATAACGGCTTGCGGTGCGTTGCAATCAAGGATCAGGAAGGGCGCACCGGTTGCCTCGGCAATCTTGGCGGCGGCGTCGCGTTGTGCGCTTTTCAGGAAGGTCGCGTCCAGCACTACCGGGTAGCCGGCACGCAAGACGGTATCGGCGATTTCGTTGAGCCGAGCGTAGGTGGCAGCGCTGGCTTCGGCGGCGTAGATACCGGCTTGCGGGGTGTTCTCGACCTTTTGTTCGCCAAACAGGCGCTTGCGTTCCACATCCGAACGCAGGCGCACGGCACCCAAGGCTTCCACCAGACGCATGGCCACGTGGCTTTTACCGACGGCCGAAACACCGTGGGTTATCGCCAGGAAGCGCGATGGAATAGTGCTGTAGCTTTCCGCCAGGTTCGCATAGTTGCGGTATTGGCGCAGGGTGGTGGCGCGTTGCACCGGGCTGGCCTCGCTCGGCATGCTGAACAGCGCCACCTTGGCGCGCACCAGTGCACGGTAGGCTTTATAGAAGTTCAGCACTTCCAGGCCCTGATAGTCGCCGGTCAGCTCCAGGTACTGGCTGATAAAACGGCGCGCCAGGGATTTGAGGCCGCGGTCTTCCAGGTCCATCGCCAGAAAGGCCGTGTCGGCATACACATCGGTGAAGCGGAACGGCTCGTTGAACTCGATGCAGTCGAAGATCACCACCTGGCCATCGATCAGGGTGGCGTTGCCCAAGTGGATATCACCGTGACACTCACGGGTGAAACCTTCGAGTTTGCGTTGGGCCAGCAGTGGCTTGAGGCGTTCGAAGCTGGCTTCGGCCCAGGCTTGCAGGGCTTCGAGTTGAGCCAGGTCGGCTTTGTCGCTGAGGAACGGGCGGATCTGGTCGAAGTTCTGGCGAACCGGTGCCATCACCTCATCCGGCGTGCCGGCGGGGTGGTCTTGCGGCACTTTCGGCGCAGTGAGGTGGAAGTGCGCAATCTGCTTGGCCATATCATCAATGTGCGCGCTGGTGACCTCGCCATTGGCTTGCAGTGTACTGAGCAGCTGGCTCTGCGGGAATTGGCGCATTTTCAGCGCGTATTCGATGATTGGGCCATCACCGCCCAATTGCGGGGCTTCGGCGCTGCCGGTGATTGGCAACACGTCAAGATACAAATCTTCGGTCAGGCGCTGATTGAGGCGCAGCTCTTCGCGGCAGAAGTGGCCGCGGTCATCCAGTTGGGTGAAATCCAGGAAGCCGAAGTTCATCGGCTTCTTCAGCTTATAAGCATAGCGGCCGGTCAGTATGACCCATGAAATATGGGTCTCAATGACTTGAAACGCTTCAACCGGATGGGGATACAAAGCCGGGTTTTGCAGGGCAGCGATCAGGGACTGGCTCACGGGCGATCCTTCAAAGTCTGGGGGAAATCATGGCCGGCATTATGGCGGTTACAGTCGGTCGTGCAAACCGCTGTCCGGCTCATGTTGATCCTCAATAAAGTGCGTATAATCCGCCGCCATGACTCGAACCCGATCTCCCCGTTCCCGTAAAAAACCTCCTTCACGCGGCCTGCGCCCGTGGCTGGGCTGGGCCATCAAGCTGAGCCTGGTAGGCCTTGTGGTGCTCGCAGGCTTCGCGGTGTACCTCGACGCCGTGGTGCAGGAGAAATTCTCCGGCAAGCGCTGGACCATCCCGGCCAAGGTATACGCACGCCCGCTGGAATTGTTCACCGGCCAAAAGCTGAGCAAGGAAGACTTCCTTACCGAACTCGACGCCTTGGGCTATCGCCGCGAACCCGTGAGCAATGGCCCCGGCGCCGCTGCTGTCAGCGGCAATACCGTCGATTTGAATACCCGTGGCTTCCAGTTCTATGAAGGCCTGGAGAAAGCCCAGCCGGTGCGCGTGCGCTTCTCCGGCGATTACGTTGCCGAACTGTCGTCGCTCAATGGCTCCAAGTTGCCCGTGGTGCGCCTGGAACCGCTGTTGATCGGCGGTATTTACCCCAAGAACCTTGAAGATCGCATCCTGATCAAGCTTGATCAGGTGCCGCCGTACCTGCTCGATACGCTGATCGCCGTGGAAGACCGCGATTTCTACAGCCACTGGGGTGTGTCGCCCAAGTCGATTGCCCGCGCCATCTGGGTCAACACGTCCGGCGGCAAGATGACCCAGGGCGGCAGTACGCTCACGCAACAATTGGTCAAGAACTTCTACCTGACCAACGAGCGCAGCCTCACCCGTAAACTCACCGAAGCCATGATGGCCATGCTGCTGGAACTGCATTACAGCAAGCAGGAGATTCTAGAGGCGTACCTCAACGAAGTGTTCGTCGGCCAGGACGGCCAGCGCGCGGTGCACGGTTTCGGCTTGGCCAGCCAGTTCTTCTTTGGCCAGCCCTTGTCCGAATTGAAATTGCATCAAGTCGCGTTGCTGGTGGGGATGGTCAAGGGGCCGTCCTATTACAACCCGCGCCGCAACCCGGAACGTGCGCTTGAGCGCCGTAACCTGGTGTTGGATGTACTTGAACAGCAAGGCGTAGCCACCGCTGAACAAGTCGCGGCGGCGAAAAAAATGCCACTGGGTGTGACCACGCGCGGCAAGCTGGCCGACAGTTCATTCCCGGGCTTTATCGACTTGGTCAAACGCCAGTTGCGTGAAGATTACCGCGACGAAGACTTGACCGAAGAAGGCCTGCGGATCTTTACCAGTTTCGACCCGATCCTGCAGATGAAAGCCGAAGCGTCGGTCAACGACACCTTCAAACGCCTGACCGGCCGTAAAGGTTCGGATGAAGTCGAAGCAGCCATGGTCGTGACCAACCCGGAAACCGGTGAAGTGCAGGCCATGATCGGCAGCCGCCAGGCCAGTTTTGCCGGTTTCAACCGTGCGCTGGATGCGGTGCGGCCAATCGGTTCGCTGGTCAAGCCAGCGGTCTACCTCGCGGCCCTGGAAAAACCAAGCAAATACACGCTGACCAGTTGGCTGTCGGATGACCCGCTGTCGGTCAAAGGGGCGGATGGCCAGGTGTGGACGCCGCAGAACTTTGATCGTCGCTCCCACGGCACCGTGTTCCTGTACCAGGGCCTGGCACATTCCTACAACATCTCCACCTCGCGCCTTGGGCTTGAAGTGGGCGTGCCGAATGTGCTGAAAACCCTGGGGCGACTGGGCATCACCCGTGAGTTCCCGGCGTTCCCCTCGATGCTGCTGGGCGCTGGCGCCATGACCCCGATGGAAGTGGCGACGATGTACCAGACCCTCGCCAACGGTGGCTTCAATACCCCGATGCGCGGCATTCGCAGTGTGCTGACCGCCGATGGCGAACCGCTCAAGCGTTACCCGTTCCAGATCCAGCAGCGCTTTGACGCAGGTTCCATCTATCTGATCCAGAACGCCATGCAGCGCGTGATGCGTGAAGGCACCGGGCGTTCGGTCTACAGCGTGCTGCCGTCGAACCTGACGCTGGCGGGCAAGACCGGCACCAGTAACGATTCGCGCGACAGCTGGTTCGCAGGCTTCGGCCAGGATGTGCTGGCCGTGGTCTGGCTGGGCCGCGACGATAACGGCAAAACCCCGTTCACTGGTGCGACCGGTGCGCTGCAGGTGTGGACCAGTTTCATGCGCAAGGCCGATCCGTTGCCGCTTAACATGCCGCAGCCGGACAACATCGTGCAGGCCTGGATTGATCCGCATACCGGGCAGGGTTCCGATGCCAACTGTCCGGGCGCGGTACAGATGCCGTATATTCGCGGCAGCGAGCCACCCGCCGGTGCTGCGTGCGGTGGCAGTGCCCCCGCTGACGCGGATTCGGTGATGGATTGGGTCAAGGGCTGGATGCATTAAGCAAAGAGGGTTTCAAGTGAACAAGTTGTGGATTCCAGCTATTACCGCCTTGGTTATGCTCGGCGGTTGCTCCAGCGTGCAGCGCGGTTCGATTCCCGTGGTGGACTCAAGCACGAACGTTTCCAATAACGACCGTATCTCGGCCACTGGCGGTTTCCGTCAGACCGTGGTCAAGCGTCCTGCCCAAGCCACGCCTCAGGCCATACCGCAGGATTCGGGCGTGGTGGTGATGGTGCCGGGCGGCGGTGCTGCGACGTCGGCGCCGATCAGTGCCGAGCCTTGGACGCCAGGGCCAAGCACTTCGGGGCCGGCCAACTCCGCGCCGATCCAGACGGCGCCGATCAACCAGGGCACTTACAACATGCCGCCGTCCACGCCGAGCGGTATTCCGTCGGCGTCTAACGCGGGTGGCCTGTCGGCTGACGAGCAACTGGACGGGCCGGTGCTGGCTTTGCTGACCACCGCCCAGCAGCAACAGGCCGGTGGTGACCTGAACGGGGCATCGTCGAGCCTTGAGCGTGCCCAGCGTGTGGCGCCGCGTGAGCCGCAAGTGCTGTATCGCCTGGCACAAGTGCGTATGGCCCAGGGCGACGCGCCGCAAGCCGAGCAGTTCGCCCGTCGCGGCCTGACCCTGGCCAACGGTCGCCCCGACCTGCAAGCCAACCTGTGGGCTTTGATTGGTGACGCGCGTGCCGCACAAGGCGACGCCGCCGGTGCTGCCCAGGCGCGGCAAAAAGCCAAGGTCAGCCTCTGATGGATGCACGGTTTCCGGCAATTGCCGAACAGCTGTTGCTGATTGAGCGTGAGTTACGTGTGCAGGGTTGGTGGGACGAAGTGCCCCCCAGCGCTGAAGCGCTTGGCAGCGTCGAGCCGTTTTCGGTGGACACACTGGACTTTCACCAGTGGCTGCAATGGATCTTCCTGGTGCGCATGAAGCAGATCCTCGAGCAGGACCTGCCATTGCCCAATGCATCGGGGATCCTCGAGATGGCGGAGATGGTTTACGCCGATCGCCCGCTTGAAAGCATTGGCTTACGCAATGCGCTGAAAAAGTTCGACCAATTGATCGTCGACGCTCGTTAATTGCCTGACTGCCGGGTTTTTCGGCAGTCTTGCGCACATTTCTACCGCTTGACGACATTCAGGCGAGTTTTATCCCTCCTCAAACCCCTTTAATCTTCGTTCTCATGCGCTTAGTTGGAAAAAAGCGCAATTATTGCTTGACTTGAAGGGGCTGAAACAGAAGAATCCAAAGTCCGCTGTATCGGGACTGCCAGAAGCAGGCCCGCTCAGCAGATCATGAGGCGCATATCCGCGCCGACCTGTAACACCCGCAACGCGTTACCTCGCGCTGGGTGGGAAAAGCCCGCAACACTTGGGACGATCCCAATACTTGCTCAGTCAGTGCTGACGTAGTCGGCGACCACCGTCGCTCATGCTCTGTTGAGAAGTAAACCTATTAAGACCCGTCGGTTTTTAACGGACGGTATTCTGGCGTTTTAGAGGTGAACAACGTGGAGCTTTTATCTGGCGGTGAGATGCTCGTCCGCTTTTTGCGTGACGAAGGCGTCGACTATATCTACGGGTACCCAGGTGGTGCTCTGCTGCATGTTTACGACGCACTGTTCAAGGAACCGGCTGTTACCCACATCCTGGTTCGCCACGAACAGGCCGCGACCCATATGGCTGACGGCTACGCCCGTGCCACCGGTAAAGCCGGTGTGGTACTGGTAACGTCCGGCCCAGGCGCAACCAATGCCATTACCGGCATCGCGACTGCCTATATGGACTCCATCCCGATGGTGATCATTTCTGGCCAGGTGCCCAGCACCATGGTCGGCACCGATGCATTCCAGGAAACCGACATGATCGGTATTTCCCGGCCGATCGTGAAACACAGTTTCATGATCAAGCATGCGTCGGAAATCCCGGAAGTCATGAAAAAGGCCTTCTACCTCGCACAGTCCGGTCGCCCGGGCCCTGTGGTGGTCGATATCCCGAAAGACATGACCAACCCGGCGGAAAAGTTCGAATACGTCTTCCCGAAAAAAGCCAAGCTGCGTTCCTACAGCCCGGCCGTTCGTGGGCACTCGGGGCAAATCCGCAAGGCGGCAGAAATGCTCTTGGCGGCCAAGCGCCCAGTGCTGTACTCCGGCGGCGGCGTGATTCTGGGCGGCGGTTCTGCACCTTTGACCGAGCTGGCCAAGCTGCTTAACCTGCCAGTGACCAACACCTTGATGGGCCTCGGCGCATTCCCGGGTACGGACCGTCAGTTCGTCGGCATGCTCGGCATGCACGGCAGCTACACCGCCAACCTGGCCATGCACCACGCCGACGTCATCCTGGCGGTGGGCGCGCGGTTTGATGACCGTGTGATCAACGGACCGAGCAAGTTTTGCCCGAATGCCAAGATCATCCACATCGACATCGACCCGGCGTCCATCTCCAAGACCATCAAGGCCGACGTGCCGATCGTAGGTCCGGTAGAAAGCGTGCTGACCGAAATGGTTGCGGCGCTCAAGGACATCGGCGAAACGCCGAACAAGGAATCGGTTGCCAGCTGGTGGAAGCAGATCGACGAATGGCGCGGCGACCGCGGCCTGTTCCCTTATGACAAGGGCGACGGCAGCATCATCAAGCCACAAACCGTGATCGAAACCCTGTGCGAAGTAACCAAGGGCGACGCCTTTGTGACCTCCGACGTGGGCCAGCACCAGATGTTCGCTGCGCAGTACTACAAGTTCGACAAGCCTAACCGCTGGATCAACTCCGGTGGCCTGGGCACGATGGGCTTTGGTTTCCCGGCGGCCATGGGTGTGAAACTGAGCTTCCCGGACACCGACGTCGCCTGCGTGACGGGTGAGGGCAGCATCCAGATGAACATCCAGGAACTGTCGACGTGCCTGCAGTACGGTCTTCCGGTGAAGATCGTGTGCTTGAACAACGGCGTGCTGGGCATGGTTCGTCAGTGGCAGGACATGAGCTACAACAGCCGTCACTCCCATTCCTACATGGAATCGCTGCCGGATTTCATCAAGTTGGTTGAAGCCTACGGCCACGTCGGCATGCGCATCACCGATTTGAAAGATCTGAAGCCGAAGATGGAAGAGGCGTTCGCCATGAAGGACCGCCTGGTGTTCCTCGATATTCAAGTGGACACCAGCGAGCACGTCTACCCGATGCAGATCAAAGACGGCTCTATGCGCGACATGTGGCTGAACAAGACGGAGCGTACCTAATCATGCGGCACATTATCTCCCTGCTTCTGGAGAACGAACCCGGCGCTCTGTCTCGTGTTGTCGGCCTGTTTTCGCAACGCAACTACAACATCGAAAGCCTGACCGTGGCGCCGACCGAAGACCCGACCCTGTCGCGCCTGACGTTGACTACTGTTGGTCACGATGAGGTGATCGAGCAGATCACCAAGAACCTCAACAAGCTGATCGAAGTGGTCAAGCTGGTCGACCTGTCGGAAAGTGCCCACATCGAGCGCGAGCTGATGCTGGTCAAGGTCAAGGCCACGGGTGCCCAACGTGCCGAGATCAAACGCACCACCGACATTTATCGCGGGCAGATCGTCGATGTGAGCGCCAGCGTTTATACCGTTCAACTGACCGGTACAAGCGACAAGCTGGACAGCTTCATCCAGTCGATCGGGACGGCCTCGATTCTGGAAACCGTACGCAGTGGTGTCACCGGGATTGCCCGTGGCGACAAAGTACTCAGCATCTAACCCAAATTAGCGAATGGCCTTACGGCCTGGATATATAGAGGAACCTCATGAAAGTTTATTACGATAAAGATTGTGACCTGTCGATCATCCAGGGCAAGAAAGTCGCCATCATCGGCTACGGTTCCCAGGGCCACGCCCAAGCGTGCAACCTGAAAGATTCCGGCGTTGACGTGACTGTTGGCCTGCGCAAAGGCTCGGCCACTGTTGCCAAGGCTGAAGCCCACGGCCTGAAAGTGACTGACGTTGCTTCCGCCGTTGCCGCTGCCGACCTGGTCATGATCCTGACCCCGGACGAATTCCAGTCCGCGCTCTACAAGAACGAAATCGAGCCAAACATCAAGAAAGGCGCCACCCTGGCCTTCTCCCACGGCTTCGCGATTCACTACAACCAGGTTGTGCCACGCGCTGACCTCGACGTGATCATGATCGCGCCGAAAGCGCCGGGCCACACCGTGCGCTCCGAGTTCGTCAAAGGCGGCGGCATCCCTGACCTGATCGCGATCTACCAGGACGCATCCGGCAACGCCAAGAACGTGGCATTGTCCTACGCTGCTGGTGTTGGTGGCGGTCGTACCGGCATCATCGAAACCACCTTCAAGGACGAGACCGAAACCGACCTGTTCGGCGAGCAAGCCGTACTGTGCGGCGGTACCGTTGAGCTGGTCAAAGCCGGTTTTGAAACCCTGGTTGAAGCTGGCTACGCGCCAGAAATGGCCTACTTCGAATGCCTGCACGAACTGAAGCTGATCGTTGACCTCATGTACGAAGGCGGTATCGCCAACATGAACTACTCGATCTCCAACAACGCCGAATACGGTGAGTATGTGACCGGCCCGGAAGTCATCAACGCCGAGTCCCGTCAGGCTATGCGCAACGCCCTGAAACGTATTCAGGACGGCGAATACGCCAAAATGTTCATCAGCGAAGGCGCTACCGGCTACCCTTCGATGACCGCCAAGCGTCGTAACAACGCCGCTCACGGTATCGAAGTGATCGGCGAGCAACTGCGCTCCATGATGCCGTGGATCGGTGCCAACAAGATCGTCGACAAAGCCAAAAACTAAGTCGTACGTATCCAGAAAAAACGCGGCTTAGGCCGCGTTTTTTCGTTTGGGGGCGGGTTCTGGTATAAAGCTGCATCGTTTGCGGGCGAACACGCGCTGCAAGTATTTGTCGAATTCTTTTCACACCGTTGCAAGGTAAAGTCCATGACCGAACGTCCCGAAGAGCCAAACCAGGCCTCTGACGCCGAAAGCCTGCTACCGATCGATGAGCATGTCGAAGAAGGGCATGATGCGGAAGGTCGCAAGGTCCGGCATCGTGGTATCTATCTTCTGCCCAATCTGTTCACCACGGCGAACCTGTTTGCCGGGTTCTACTCCATCATCAACTCCATGAGTGCGCAAAGCGCATTGGCGGCGGGTGATGCGGCGAGTGCCAGCAAGTATTTCGGCTTTGCGGCTATCGCCATCTTCGTGGCCATGGTGCTCGACGGCCTGGATGGCCGGGTGGCGCGCATGACCAATACCCAAAGCGCTTTCGGTGCCGAGTACGACTCGCTGTCGGACATGGTGGCTTTCGGCGTTGCGCCGGCATTGCTGGCATTTGCCTGGGCGCTGGGTGATATGGGCAAGGTCGGCTGGATGGTTGCCTTCATCTATGTCGCCGGCGCGGCGTTGCGTTTGGCGCGCTTTAACACCCAAGTGGGTACTGCTGACAAGCGTTACTTCATCGGCCTGGCCAGCCCGGCGGCGGCAGGTGTGGTGGCAGGTATCGTCTGGGCGTTCAGTGACTACGGCATCCAGGGTTCGAAGATGTCGTTCCTGGTAGCCTTGATGGTTGCAGCCGCTGGCATGCTGATGGTCAGCAACATCAAGTACAACAGCTTCAAGGAGTTTGACCTCAAGGGGCGCGTGCCTTTCGTGGCTATCCTGGTGGTGGTGCTGGTGTTTGCGGTCGTGTTCAGTGATCCGCCACGTATTCTGCTGCTGGCGTTCCTGGTGTATGCCGCGTCGGGGCCGATTCAGTACCTGCTGCATCTGCGCCGCGACAAAACATTGCCTTAATGTAATTTCCCCCATACTCCGCAGTCTATTGGTGCATCAGTTCTCCAATGCTGCGGAGTTGCCATGTTAATCAAGATCCCCAAAGCGTCCGATTGTCATGAATCGGATGTCACGCCTGAATCTTTCTATCTTTCGCGTCGCAGCTTGCTCGGTGGTGCGCTGGCCGGTGTTGCGGCCACTGCGTTGCCGCGTTGGGCGAGTGCCGAAGATGCCGCGCGTTATGCCGATGTCGAGCCGGGCAATGCCCCGGGCTGGTTTGCAGATAAGCTGCCCAGCACCCAATGGCAGGCGGTTACGGTAAAAGACGAAGCCATCACCCCGTTCAAGGACGCCACCCACTACAACAACTTCTATGAGTTCGGTACGGACAAGGGCGACCCGGCGAAGAACGCCGGTTCACTCAAGACCGAACCCTGGAGTGTGGTGATCGATGGGGAAGTCGGTAAACCTGGGCGCTATGCCCTGGAAGACTTCATGAAGCCTTATCAATTGGAAGAGCGTATCTACCGACTGCGTTGTGTCGAGGCGTGGTCGATGGTGATTCCGTGGATGGGCTTTCCTATTTCAGCCTTGCTCAAGCAGGTTGAACCAACCGCTAAAGCCAAGTACATCCGCTTTGAAACGCTGCAGGACCCCAAAAGCATGCCGGGACAGCGCTCCAGCTTCGGCTTGATCGACTGGCCCTATGTAGAAGGGCTGCGTCTGGATGAAGCAATGAATCCGTTGGCGATCCTGGCTGTGGGTATGTATGGGCGGGAGTTGCCGAACCAGAACGGTGCACCACTGCGTCTGGTAGTGCCGTGGAAGTACGGCTTCAAGAGCGTGAAGTCGATTGTGCGGATCAGCCTGGTCAGCGAGCAGCCAAAGACGACTTGGCAAAGCATTGCGGCCAATGAGTATGGGTTCTACGCGAATGTGAACCCGACCGTCGACCATCCTCGCTGGACCCAGGCGCGTGAGCGTCGTTTGCCGAGCGGTCTGTTCAGCCCGAATGTGCGAGAGACGCAGATGTTCAACGGCTATTCGGATGAGGTCGCTTCTCTCTATACGGGCCTCGACCTGCGGAAGAACTACTGATGCGTTATCCGATCTGGCGCATTGGCGTCTTTATAGCCGCGGCGATCTGGCCATTTTTCTGGCTGTATGAGGCGTGGAGCTCTGTGCTCGGGCCTGATCCAGGCAAAGTGTTGATGGATCGGTTGGGGCTTGGGACCCTGATCCTGTTGCTGGTAACGCTAGGTATGACGCCGTTGCAGAAACTCAGCGGGTGGGCAGGGTGGATTGCCGTGCGTCGGCAGCTGGGGTTGTGGTGTTTTGCGTATGTGGCACTGCACCTGGCTGCGTACTGCGTATTCATCCTCGGGCTGGATTGGTCGCAGTTCGGCGTCGAGCTGCGTAAGCGGCCCTACATTATTGTCGGTGCGTTGGGGTTCCTTGGCTTATTGGTGCTGGCAGTAACGTCCAATCGCTATAGCCAGCGCCGGTTGGGTAGCCGTTGGAAGAAGCTGCATCGCCTGGTGTACGTGATTCTTGGGCTTGGTTTGTTGCACATGTTGTGGATTGTGCGGGCTGACCTGAAGGAATGGGCGATCTATGCATCTATAGGCGCGCTGCTGCTAGCGCTGCGGATCCCGCCAGTGATGCGCCGGATTCCCCGTCTTATTGCGAAAAAACCACTTTCTGCGACAAAAGCGTAATTAAGGATTGACGGCGTTTTATATCTGTCTATAATTCGCCCCACTTCCGGCGCAGTCGAAACGGAAAACTCCTTGGTAAACAACGAGTTACGAAGTTTTCGGCAGCGAGTTGCTTCAGTTCATCGAAGCCAAAAGGAAGTTGAAAAAGAGGTGTTGACAGCAGCGTGTAACGCTGTAGAATTCGCCTCCCGCTAACGAGAGATCGTAAGCGCAAGTGGTTGAAGTTGTTGAAGAATTCTTCGAAAGCTTCTGAAAATAATCACTTGACAGCAAATGAGGCTGCTGTAGAATGCGCGCCTCGGTTGAGACGAAAGATCTTAACCAACCGCTCTTTAACAACTGAATCAAGCAATTCGTGTGGGTGCTTGTGGAGTCAGACTGATAGTCAACAAGATTATCAGCATCACAAGTTACTCCGCGAGAAATCAAAGATGTAACCAACGATTGCTGAGCCAAGTTTAGGGTTTCTTAAAAACCCAAAGATGTTTGAACTGAAGAGTTTGATCATGGCTCAGATTGAACGCTGGCGGCAGGCCTAACACATGCAAGTCGAGCGGTAGAGAGAAGCTTGCTTCTCTTGAGAGCGGCGGACGGGTGAGTAATGCCTAGGAATCTGCCTGGTAGTGGGGGATAACGTTCGGAAACGGACGCTAATACCGCATACGTCCTACGGGAGAAAGCAGGGGACCTTCGGGCCTTGCGCTATCAGATGAGCCTAGGTCGGATTAGCTAGTTGGTGAGGTAATGGCTCACCAAGGCGACGATCCGTAACTGGTCTGAGAGGATGATCAGTCACACTGGAACTGAGGCACGGTCCAGACTCCTACGGGAGGCAGCAGTGGGGAATATTGGACAATGGGCGAAAGCCTGATCCAGCCATGCCGCGTGTGTGAAGAAGGTCTTCGGATTGTAAAGCACTTTAAGTTGGGAGGAAGGGCAGTAAATTAATACTTTGCTGTTTTGACGTTACCGACAGAATAAGCACCGGCTAACTCTGTGCCAGCAGCCGCGGTAATACAGAGGGTGCAAGCGTTAATCGGAATTACTGGGCGTAAAGCGCGCGTAGGTGGTTTGTTAAGTTGGATGTGAAATCCCCGGGCTCAACCTGGGAACTGCATTCAAAACTGACTGACTAGAGTATGGTAGAGGGTGGTGGAATTTCCTGTGTAGCGGTGAAATGCGTAGATATAGGAAGGAACACCAGTGGCGAAGGCGACCACCTGGACTAATACTGACACTGAGGTGCGAAAGCGTGGGGAGCAAACAGGATTAGATACCCTGGTAGTCCACGCCGTAAACGATGTCAACTAGCCGTTGGAAGCCTTGAGCTTTTAGTGGCGCAGCTAACGCATTAAGTTGACCGCCTGGGGAGTACGGCCGCAAGGTTAAAACTCAAATGAATTGACGGGGGCCCGCACAAGCGGTGGAGCATGTGGTTTAATTCGAAGCAACGCGAAGAACCTTACCAGGCCTTGACATCCAATGAACTTTCTAGAGATAGATTGGTGCCTTCGGGAACATTGAGACAGGTGCTGCATGGCTGTCGTCAGCTCGTGTCGTGAGATGTTGGGTTAAGTCCCGTAACGAGCGCAACCCTTGTCCTTAGTTACCAGCACGTAATGGTGGGCACTCTAAGGAGACTGCCGGTGACAAACCGGAGGAAGGTGGGGATGACGTCAAGTCATCATGGCCCTTACGGCCTGGGCTACACACGTGCTACAATGGTCGGTACAGAGGGTTGCCAAGCCGCGAGGTGGAGCTAATCCCACAAAACCGATCGTAGTCCGGATCGCAGTCTGCAACTCGACTGCGTGAAGTCGGAATCGCTAGTAATCGCGAATCAGAATGTCGCGGTGAATACGTTCCCGGGCCTTGTACACACCGCCCGTCACACCATGGGAGTGGGTTGCACCAGAAGTAGCTAGTCTAACCTTCGGGAGGACGGTTACCACGGTGTGATTCATGACTGGGGTGAAGTCGTAACAAGGTAGCCGTAGGGGAACCTGCGGCTGGATCACCTCCTTAATCGACGACATCAGCTGCTCCATAAGTTCCCACACGAATTGCTTGATTCATTGAAGAAGACGATAGAAGCAGCTTTAAGCTCCAAGCTGATAGCTCTTAGCTAATCAGTGACGCTCGAAATTGGGTCTGTAGCTCAGTTGGTTAGAGCGCACCCCTGATAAGGGTGAGGTCGGCAGTTCGAATCTGCCCAGACCCACCAATTTTGTTATGGGGCCATAGCTCAGCTGGGAGAGCGCCTGCCTTGCACGCAGGAGGTCAACGGTTCGATCCCGTTTGGCTCCACCATTAACTGCTTCTGCTGTTAGAGTTTAGAAATGAATATTCTGAAGTGAATATTGATTTCTAGTCTTTGATTAGATCGTTCTTTAAAAATTTGGGTATGTGATAGAAAGATAGACTGAACGTTACTTTCACTGGTAACGGATCAGGCTAAGGTAAAATTTGTGAGTTCTCTTAGTTGAGAAATTCGAATTTTCGGCGAATGTTGTCTTCACAGTATAACCAGATTGCTTGGGGTTATATGGTCAAGTGAAGAAGCGCATACGGTGGATGCCTTGGCAGTCAGAGGCGATGAAAGACGTGGTAGCCTGCGAAAAGCTTCGGGGAGTCGGCAAACAGACTTTGATCCGGAGATGTCTGAATGGGGGAACCCAGCCATCATAAGATGGTTATCTTACGCTGAATACATAGGCGTAAGAGGCGAACCAGGGGAACTGAAACATCTAAGTACCCTGAGGAAAAGAAATCAACCGAGATTCCCTTAGTAGTGGCGAGCGAACGGGGACTAGCCCTTAAGTGGCTTTGAGATTAGCGGAACGCTCTGGAAAGTGCGGCCATAGTGGGTGATAGCCCTGTACGCGAAAATCTCTTAGTCATGAAATCGAGTAGGACGGAGCACGAGAAACTTTGTCTGAATATGGGGGGACCATCCTCCAAGGCTAAATACTACTGACTGACCGATAGTGAACTAGTACCGTGAGGGAAAGGCGAAAAGAACCCCGGAGAGGGGAGTGAAATAGATCCTGAAACCGTATGCGTACAAGCAGTGGGAGCCCACTTTGTTGGGTGACTGCGTACCTTTTGTATAATGGGTCAGCGACTTATTTTCAGTGGCGAGCTTAACCGAATAGGGGAGGCGTAGCGAAAGCGAGTCTTAATAGGGCGTCTAGTCGCTGGGAATAGACCCGAAACCGGGCGATCTATCCATGGGCAGGTTGAAGGTTGGGTAACACTAACTGGAGGACCGAACCGACTACCGTTGAAAAGTTAGCGGATGACCTGTGGATCGGAGTGAAAGGCTAATCAAGCTCGGAGATAGCTGGTTCTCCTCGAAAGCTATTTAGGTAGCGCCTCATGTATCACTGTAGGGGGTAGAGCACTGTTTCGGCTAGGGGGTCATCCCGACTTACCAAACCGATGCAAACTCCGAATACCTACAAGTGCCGAGCATGGGAGACACACGGCGGGTGCTAACGTCCGTCGTGAAAAGGGAAACAACCCAGACCGTCAGCTAAGGTCCCAAAGTTATGGTTAAGTGGGAAACGATGTGGGAAGGCTTAGACAGCTAGGAGGTTGGCTTAGAAGCAGCCACCCTTTAAAGAAAGCGTAATAGCTCACTAGTCGAGTCGGCCTGCGCGGAAGATGTAACGGGGCTCAAACCATACACCGAAGCTACGGGTATCACGTAAGTGATGCGGTAGAGGAGCGTTCTGTAAGCCTGTGAAGGTGAGTTGAGAAGCTTGCTGGAGGTATCAGAAGTGCGAATGCTGACATGAGTAACGACAATGGGTGTGAAAAACACCCACGCCGAAAGACCAAGGTTTCCTGCGCAACGTTAATCGACGCAGGGTTAGTCGGTCCCTAAGGCGAGGCTGAAAAGCGTAGTCGATGGAAAACAGGTTAATATTCCTGTACTTCTGGTTATTGCGATGGAGGGACGGAGAAGGCTAGGCCAGCTTGGCGTTGGTTGTCCAAGTTTAAGGTGGTAGGCTGGAATCTTAGGTAAATCCGGGATTCTAAGGCCGAGAGCTGATGACGAGTTAACTTTTAGTTAACGAAGTGGTTGATGCCATGCTTCCAAGAAAAGCTTCTAAGCTTCAGGTAACCAGGAACCGTACCCCAAACCGACACAGGTGGTTGGGTAGAGAATACCAAGGCGCTTGAGAGAACTCGGGTGAAGGAACTAGGCAAAATGGCACCGTAACTTCGGGAGAAGGTGCGCCGGTGAGGGTGAAGGACTTGCTCCGTAAGCTCATGCCGGTCGAAGATACCAGGCCGCTGCGACTGTTTATTAAAAACACAGCACTCTGCAAACACGAAAGTGGACGTATAGGGTGTGACGCCTGCCCGGTGCCGGAAGGTTAATTGATGGGGTTAGCTAACGCGAAGCTCTTGATCGAAGCCCCGGTAAACGGCGGCCGTAACTATAACGGTCCTAAGGTAGCGAAATTCCTTGTCGGGTAAGTTCCGACCTGCACGAATGGCGTAACGATGGCGGCGCTGTCTCCACCCGAGACTCAGTGAAATTGAAATCGCTGTGAAGATGCAGTGTATCCGCGGCTAGACGGAAAGACCCCGTGAACCTTTACTATAGCTTTGCACTGGACTTTGAATTTGCTTGTGTAGGATAGGTGGGAGGCTTTGAAGCGTGGACGCCAGTCTGCGTGGAGCCAACCTTGAAATACCACCCTGGCAACTTTGAGGTTCTAACTCAGGTCCGTTATCCGGATCGAGGACAGTGTATGGTGGGTAGTTTGACTGGGGCGGTCTCCTCCTAAAGAGTAACGGAGGAGTACGAAGGTGCGCTCAGACCGGTCGGAAATCGGTCGTAGAGTATAAAGGCAAAAGCGCGCTTGACTGCGAGACAGACACGTCGAGCAGGTACGAAAGTAGGTCTTAGTGATCCGGTGGTTCTGTATGGAAGGGCCATCGCTCAACGGATAAAAGGTACTCCGGGGATAACAGGCTGATACCGCCCAAGAGTTCATATCGACGGCGGTGTTTGGCACCTCGATGTCGGCTCATCACATCCTGGGGCTGAAGCCGGTCCCAAGGGTATGGCTGTTCGCCATTTAAAGTGGTACGCGAGCTGGGTTTAGAACGTCGTGAGACAGTTCGGTCCCTATCTGCCGTGGACGTTTGAGATTTGAGAGGGGCTGCTCCTAGTACGAGAGGACCGGAGTGGACGAACCTCTGGTGTTCCGGTTGTCACGCCAGTGGCATTGCCGGGTAGCTATGTTCGGAATAGATAACCGCTGAAAGCATCTAAGCGGGAAACTAGCCTCAAGATGAGATCTCACTGGGACCTTGAGTCCCCTGAAGGGCCGTCGAAGACTACGACGTTGATAGGTTGGGTGTGTAAGCGCTGTGAGGCGTTGAGCTAACCAATACTAATTGCCCGTGAGGCTTGACCATATAACACCCAAGCAATTTGACTACTCGAAAGAGCATCAGATTGCGGTGTGTGAAGACGAGATGAACCGAAAGTTCGACGCTCACAAAACACCGAAAGCTGTCACATACCCAATTTGCTGAAGCGAAGCCATCTGGCTACGACTCAGTACCCGAATTTCTTGACGACCATAGAGCATTGGAACCACCTGATCCCATCCCGAACTCAGTAGTGAAACGATGCATCGCCGATGGTAGTGTGGGGTTTCCCCATGTGAGAGTAGGTCATCGTCAAGATTAAATTCCGAAACCCCTGATTGCTAACGCGATCAGGGGTTTTGTTTTGGGCGGTCGAAAAGTGTGGGCACGCAATGTATCAAGCGTTTCCCTGTTGCAGCCTGCCACCGCCTTCAATGCTAAAGTCCATGCCTCGATTTTGCTTTTCCCAAGGAAGCCGTTATGCCGGATGCGACGTCCCTCAGCGCTGGATTCATGGTGGTTCACGGCAACCGCCTGGACGAACTGCGCAGTCTGGTAGTCAGCTGGATGCGCCGTTATCCCCTGGCTCCTCTGGAAAACGAAATTGCTCTGGTCCAAAGCAACGGCATTGCCCAATGGCTCAAGTTGGCCTTGGCAGAAGATCCGGAAGAAGATGATATGGGCGGCTGTGGCATCGCCGCGGCTATCGATGTGCAACTCCCCGGTAGCTTCATGTGGCAGCTCTATCGCATGGTCTTGGGGAAGGATGAAATCCCGCCCAAATCCCTGCTCGATAAGGCCCCGCTGACCTGGCGCCTGATGCGCTTGCTCCCGGAGCTCATCGATCAACCGCACTTCGAGCCCCTGCAGCGCTTTCTCACCGACGACACCGACCTGCGCAAACGCTATCAACTGGCCGAACGCCTGGCCGACTTGTTCGACCAATACCAGGTCTACCGCGCCGACTGGCTGGAAGATTGGGCCGCCGGTCGCCATCAACTGCGCAATGGCCGAGGCGAAGCAAAGCCCCTGAACCCGGCAAATTGTTGGCAGGCCGAACTATGGCGTGCACTGCTATTGGACGTTGGCGAAGAGGGCATGGCCGAAAGCCGTGCCGGTGTTCACCAGCGTTTTATCGAGCGGATCAACACCCTCGAAAAAGCCCCTCAGGGGCTGCCGTCCCGAGTCATCGTTTTCGGCATTTCATCCTTGCCCGCCCAAGCGCTGGAAGCACTCGCCGGCCTGGCACGCTTCAGCCAAGTCCTGCTGTGCGTACACAACCCTTGCCGCCACCACTGGTCCGACATCGTCGCCGACAAAGACCTGCTGCGTAACGAGTACAAACGCCAGGCGCGCAAAGCCGGCATGCCAGTCACCATCGACCCGCAAACCTTGCACCAGCATGCGCACCCATTGTTGGCCGCTTGGGGCAAACAGGGCCGCGACTACATTAGCCTGCTGGACAGCTACGACGACCCCAACAGCTACCGCGCTGCTTTCCGTGATGGCCGCATCGACCTGTTCAGCGACAACGACCCCACCACGTTGCTCAACCAATTGCAGGACGACATCCTCGAACTGCGCCCACTCAATGAAACCCGCGAACTGTGGCCGGGCGTCGATCTAAATCACGACAGCTCCATCCGCTTCCACGTCGCCCACAGCGCCCAACGCGAAGTGGAAATCCTCCATGACCAATTGCTCCAACGCTTCAGCGCCGACCCCACACTGCGCCCGCGTGACATCATCGTCATGGTCCCCGACGTCGACAGCTATGCGCCGCACATCCGCGCCGTCTTCGGCCAGCTTGAGCGAAACGACCCACGCTTCATCCCGTTCACACTCACTGACCAAGGCCAACGCGGCCGCGATCCACTGCTGATCGCCGTCGAGCACCTGCTAAAACTCCCGGACAGCCGCTTCCCCGTCAGCGAAATCCTCGACCTGCTCGACGTCCCCGCTCTGCGCGAACGTTTTTCCATCAAGGAGCGCGACCTGCCCACGCTGCACCGCTGGATCGAAGGCGCCGGCATCCGCTGGGGCCTTAACGCCGAACAGCGCGCCGGCCTCGGCCTGCCCCAGGAGCTTGAGCAAAACAGCTGGCGATTCGGCCTGCGTCGCATGCTGCTGGGTTATGCCGTAGGCACCGGAATCGCCTGTGATGGCATTGAGCCCTACGATGAAATCGGCGGCCTCGACGCCGCGCTGATCGGCCCACTGGTCGCCTTGCTCGATGCGCTAAACCACGCTCATCAAGCCTTGTCACAACCGGCAAGCCCCCCAGAATGGGGCGAGCGCCTGCAACGCCTGATGCAGCTGTTCTTCCTGCCCAGCAGCGAGCACGACGACTATCTACTCGGCCAACTCGAACAGCTGCGAGAAGACTGGCTGGAAACCTGCGAGTCCGTCGGCCTGCAGGACGAGTTACCCCTTACCGTCGTCCGCGAAGCCTGGCTCGCCGGCCTCGACCAAGGCCGCCTGTCCCAGCGCTTCCTTGCTGGGGCTGTCAATTTTTGCACCCTGATGCCCATGCGCGCCATCCCGTTCAAACTGGTCTGCCTGCTCGGCATGAACGACGGCGACTACCCGCGAGCCCAGCCGCCGTTGGACTTCGACCTGATGGGCAGCGACTACCGCCCCGGCGACCGTTCACGCCGCGAAGACGATCGTTACCTGCTGCTCGAAGCGCTGCTGTCCGCCCGCGATCAGCTCTATATCAGCTGGGTAGGCCGCAGCATCCGCGACAACAGTGATCGCCCGGCCTCGGTATTGATCGGCCAGCTGCGTGACCACCTCGCCAGCGGCTGGCATAACGCAGACACACAAGAACCGTTGCTGGAAGCCATGACCCAGGAGCATCCACTCCAACCCTTCAGCGCCCGCTATTTCCACGAAGGTGATGCGCTGTTCAGCTACGCCCGCGAATGGCAATTGCTCCATCAAGCACCCGTGGCCACGGTTACAGAAGAACACTTGGCAGAGCACCATCAGGAAGAGCCCTTGAGCCTCGGCCAGTTGCAGGACTTTGTGCGCAACCCCGTCAAACACTTCTTCAGCCAGCGTCTGAAAGTGTTCTTCGAGGCCGCCGAAGTCCCGCTGGCCGATGAAGAACCTTTCGTTCTCGATGCCTTGCAACGCTACAGCCTCAGCGACAGCCTGCTCAATGCCGCCTTGGCCCAGCCCGATCACATAGACCAGGCCCTGAATGCCCAAGCCCTGCGCCTGCAAGGCAGTGGCCTGCTGCCCATGGTCGGTTTCGGCGAATGCCTGCGCAATGAATTGGTCGAGCCATTGCCTGATCTATTGCAGCGTTATCAACACCTACTGGCGCTCTGGCCCACGCCACAAACCGCCGCCGAACCGATCAGTTTTGAGCATCAAGGCATCGAACTCGAAGGCTGGATCAGTGGTCTGCATCGGCGCAGTGATGGCGGATTGTTAAGCGTCACCACCATCCCCAACAGCATTGGCTCGATCAAGACCCGCAAGTGGCATCGACTGATCCGCCCGTGGGTCAATCATGTGGTGGCCTGCGCCTGCGGCTTGCCACTCAGTACCGGGCTGGTCGCCAGTGACGACACCCTGCTGCTGGCCCCGCTGGAAAAAACCGTCGCCCAGGAACTACTCGGCAACCTTTTACTGGCCTGGCACACCGGCATGCGCAAACCACTGCCCGTCGCCGTGAAAACCGCCTTCGCCTGGCTCGGCCAAACCGACCCCGACAAGGCCCAGGCGGCAGCCAGCAAAGCCTACGAAGGTGACGGCCTGACCACCGACGGCGAACGCCGCGAAACCCCGGCGCTCACCCGCCAATTCCCGGATTACGCCACGCTCATCGCCAGCGAAGAATTCGAAGGTTGGGCCGAAACCCTGTATCGGCCCTTGATCAACGCCCCATGGCGATCACTCAGCAGCGAGGAGGCCAGCGCATGATCAGTAAACCTTTGGCCCTGGCCTTCCCACTCAAAGGCAGCCAGCTGATTGAAGCCAGCGCCGGCACTGGCAAGACCTTCACCATTTCCGCCCTGTACCTGCGCCTGGTGCTTGGTCACGGTGGCGACGAATCCGGCTTTGGTCGTGAACTGCTGCCACCGCAAATCCTGGTGGTGACCTTCACCGACGCCGCCACCAAAGAGCTGCGCGAACGCATCCGCATCCGCCTCGCCGAAGCCGCGCGGTTCTTCCGCGACGAAATTGAGCAACCGGACGCCCTGATCGCCGACCTGCGTGACCAATACCTGCCCGAGCAATGGCCTGCCTGTGCCAACCGCCTGGACATCGCCGCCCAATGGATGGACGAAGCTGCGGTTTCGACCATCCACAGTTGGTGCCAGCGCATGCTGCGCGAACACGCGTTCGACAGCGGCAGCCTGTTCACCCAAACCCTGGAAACCGACCACAGCGACCTGCTCGGCGAAGTGCTGCGCGATTACTGGCGGCTGTTCTGCTACCCAATGCACGACGATGCGCTCAACTGGGTGCGCAAAAACTGGAGCGGCCCCGCCGCGCTGATGCCACGCGTGCGTGCGCTGTTCGGCAGCGAGCGGCCCACCGATGAAACCCGTGAGCCGGCCGAATTGATCAACGCTTGCTTGCAAGAGCGCCGCCAAGCGCTGGTCGCGCTCAAGGCGCCCTGGCAACAATGGGCCATCGAGCTGCGCGATATCTGCCTGCAAGCCGTCGCCGCCAAAGCCGTCGACGGCCGCAAGATGCAGGCGCGTTACTTCGAACCCTGGTTCGAAAAGATCAGCGCCTGGGCCGCTGACGAAACCCTCGAACAACTCGACATCGGCACCGGCTTCACTCGCCTTACGCCCGATGGCATGGCCGAAGCCTGGAAGGGCGAGCCGCCGCGCCACCCCGGCATCGACGCCATGGCCAGCCTCAAGGCCAGCCTCGACGCGCTGCCAACCCCCGATGCCGCCGTGTTGCAACACGCCGCCGGTTGGGTCGGTAAACGCTTCGAAGAAGAAAAACGCCGCCGCGCCGAAATGGGCTTCGACGACATGCTCATCCGCCTCAACGCCGCCCTGCAAGCCGACGGCGGCGAGCGCTTGGCCAATGTGATCCGCGAGCAATTCCCGGTCGCCCTTATCGACGAATTCCAGGACACCGACCCGGTGCAATACAGCATCTTCGACAGCATCTACCGCATCGAAGAAAACCACCTAGACAGTGGCCTGTTCCTGATCGGCGACCCCAAACAGGCCATCTACGCCTTCCGTGGCGCCGACATCTACACCTACCTGCGCGCCCGCCAGTCCACCACTGGCCGCCATCACACCCTGGGCACCAACTTCCGTTCCAGCCACGCGATGGTCGAGGCGGTCAACCATGTGTTCCAGCGTGCCGAGACCGGCCGTGGCGCGTTCCTGTTCCGTGAGCCAAATGGCGACAACCCGGTGCCGTTCCACTCGGTGTTGTCCCAAGGCCGCAAAGAGCAGTTGCAGGTCGATGGCCAAACCTTGCCGGCGATGAACCTCTGGCACCTGCCCACCGATCAGCCGATTTCCAACGCGGTCTATCGCCAACAACTCGCGGCGGCCTGCGCTGCGCAAATTGTTGAGTTGCTCAATGGCGGGCAGCAGGGCCGCGCGGGTTTCCTACAACCGGATGGCAGCTTAAAAGGCGTACTCCCGTCAGACATCGCCATCCTGGTGCGCGACGGCAAGGAAGCCCAAGCCGTGCGCGCCGAACTGGCCGCCCGTGGCGTGCGCAGCGTTTATCTGTCTGACAAGGATTCGGTGTTCGCCGCCCAGGAAGCCCACGACCTGCTGGCCTGGCTCAAGGCCTGCGCCGAGCCGGACGTCGAGCGCCCACTGCGCGCCGCCCTGGCCTGCGTCACGTTGAACCTGTCACTGGCGGAACTGGAGCGTCTGAACCAGGACGAACTGGCGTGGGAAACCCGCGTGATGCAGTTCCGTGGTTATCGCGCGATCTGGCGTACCCAAGGCGTGTTGCCGATGCTGCGGCGCCTGCTGCATGATTTCAAACTGCCGCAAACCCTGATCGCCCGTAGTGACGGCGAGCGCGTATTGACCAACCTGTTGCACCTGAGCGAATTGCTGCAACAGGCCGCATCAGAGCTGGACGGCGAGCAGGCATTGATACGCCACCTGGCCGAACACCTGGCGTTGTCGGGGCAGGCCGGTGAAGAACAGATCCTGCGCCTGGAAAGCGACGAGCAACTGGTCAAGGTAGTGACCATCCACAAATCCAAAGGCCTGGAATACGACCTGGTTTTCCTGCCCTTTATCTGCTCGGCCAAACCGGTGGATGGCAGCCGCTTGCCGCTGCATTACCACGACGAACAGGGCAAATCCCAAGTCAGCCTGCGGCCGACCGCCGAGCTGATTGCCCAAGCCGACGACGAGCGCCTGGCCGAAGACCTGCGGTTGTTCTACGTCGCCCTCACGCGTGCCAAACACGCGTGCTGGTTGGGCATTGCCGACCTCAAACGTGGCAATAACAGCAGCTCGGTCTTGCACCTGTCCGCGCTGGGTTATCTGCTTGGTGGCGGTGCCTCGTTGGGCGAATCCGCTGGTCTGGCGCGCTGGCTGCTGGACTTGCAGGAGGGCTGCGCTGCCATCCACTACACCCACGTGCCCGACGCGCAAGACAGCCTGTTCCACCCGCCGCGTAACGAGGCTACCTTGCTGGCACCGCTACTGCCCACGCGCAAAGCCGCTGAAAACTGGTGGATCGCTTCTTACAGTGCGCTAAGAATTGGCGACAGCATGAGCGCCGCTAATCTAGAAGCACCAGAAAGCCCACAAGCCCAGAAGCTGTTCGACGACGAACGCCTCGACCCCGACGCACCGCGTGAAGTGGCAGCGTCTGGCGGCGACATTCACCGTTTCCCACGTGGCCCTAACCCCGGCACCTTTCTCCATGGTCTGTTGGAATGGGCGGGCGAGGAAGGCTTCAACGTGACGCCCGAGGCCATCGAAAAAGCCGTGGGCGCCCGCTGTAATCGGCGCAACTGGGAAGGCTGGATCGTCACCCTCAGCGGCTGGCTCGGCCATTTGCTGCAAACGCCGCTGCCGGTAGATAACGATCTAGTCGCCCTCAGCAGCCTGCAGCACTACCAGATCGAAATGGAGTTCTGGTTCGCCAGCCACAAAGTCGACGTGCTGGCCCTCGACAAGCTGGTGTGCCAGCACACCCACAACGGCGTGTCCCGAGTTGCTGCCGAACCGGTGCTGCTCAACGGTATGTTCAAGGGTTTTATCGACCTGACGTTCGAACACGACGGCCGTTATTACGTGGCCGACTACAAATCCAACTGGCTCGGCCCTGACGATTCGGCCTACACGCAGGACGCCATGGAACAGTCGATCCTCGAGCATCGGTACGACCTGCAATACGTACTTTACCTGCTGGCCCTGCACCGCCAGCTGAAGGCACGCCTGCCGGACTACGACTACGACCGCCATGTCGGCGGCGCGCTGTACCTGTTCCTGCGGGGCACCCAGGCCACCAGCCAGGGCGCGTATTTCACCCGGCCGCCACGGGAGCTGATCGAAGGCTTGGACCTGCTGTTCCAGGGCAAACCCATACCGCCCAAGGTTGAGCCCGCCTGGGAACAAGGAGTGCTGCTATGAGCCTGTCGCCCTTACCGCTTGAGGAGTTGATGCCACTCAGTCGCGCCGCCGACCTGTTGCAGTTGTTGGAACGCTGGGTTGAGCGTGGCTGGCTGCGCGCATTGGACAAAGCCTTCGTCGGTTTCCTCCACGAACTCGACCCGCAGGCCGACCCGCTGGTATTGCTGGCCGCCGCATTGACCAGCCACCAATTGGGCCATGGCCACGTCTGCCTGGACTTGTTCGAAACCCTTAAAGCGCCAGACTTTGCCCTGTCATTGCCACCCGAAGGCGACCTGCAAACCGGCGCCATGTTGCTGCCCTCGCAATTGCTCGACGGCCTTGATGGCGCCCACTGGTGCCAGGCGCTGGCCGCCAGTCACTTGGTCGCGCTGGCTGTTGATGGCACTGAATCGGCCCAGAGCCGCCCGCTGGTGCTGTCCGGCAAACGCCTGTATTTGCGCCGCTACTGGACCTACGAACGGCGCATCGACACGGCGTTGCGCCTGCGCCTGGCCACCCTGGAAACCGTCGCCACTGATTTGCCGCAACGCCTGAACACCTTGTTCGATCAAGCGCCGCCGGACGGCGTGATCGACTGGCAAAAACTTGCCTGCGCCCTGGCCACACGCGGTGCCTTCAGCATCGTTACCGGCGGCCCCGGCACCGGCAAGACCACCACTGTAGTGCGCTTGCTCGCGCTGCTGCAGGCCCCGGCGGTAGAGGCCAACAGCCCATTGCGCATCCGCCTCGCCGCGCCCACCGGCAAAGCCGCTGCACGCCTCACCGAATCCATCAGCCAGCAAGTACTCTCGCTGAATGTGCCGGACAGCGTGCGGGAAAAAATCCCCACCCAGGTCACCACGGTTCACCGCCTGCTTGGCAGCCGCCCCGGCACGCGACATTTTCGGCATCACCTCGGCAACCCGTTGCCATTGGATGTGCTGGTGGTGGACGAAGCCTCGATGATCGACCTGGAAATGATGGCCAACCTGCTGGACGCGTTGCCGCCCCACGCACGCCTGGTATTGCTCGGGGACAAAGACCAACTCGCTTCGGTCGAAGCCGGCGCGGTGCTCGGCGACTTATGCCGTGATGCCGAAGCCGGCTGGTACAGCCCCGACACGCGCCAATGGCTGCAAGCGGTCAGCGGCGAAGACCTCAGCGCCAGTGGCCTGCTGGAAGACCTCGATGGCAGTCATCCGCTCGCCCAGCAAGTGGTCATGCTGCGCTATTCGCGACGCTTCGGCGAAGGCAGTGGCATCGGCCAACTGGCGCGTTGGGTTAACCAGCAAAATGCCGAAGAGGCGCGCAAATTGCTTGGCGCGCGCAGCCACAACGACCTGTTCTGCCTCAGCCTCAAGGGCGAACACGATCACGCCCTTGAGCGCCTGGTGCTGGACGGGCAGGGCGACGACGCCCAGGGTTATCGCTATTACCTCAACCTGCTGCACAGCGCGCGCCCGGCCCTCGACACACCGCGCGAAGACGCCGCCTGGACCCACTGGGCGCAACAACTATTGCAAGCCTTCGACGCCTTCCAGCTGCTCTGCGCCGTGCGCAAAGGCCCATGGGGCGTGGAAGGTTTAAACCAGCGCATCACCGCCGCCTTGCGCAAAGTGCGGCTGATCGAAGGCGATGACCAATGGTACGAAGGCCGCCCGGTATTGATGACGCGCAACGACTACGGCCTGGGCCTGATGAACGGCGACATCGGCATCGCCCTCAAACTGCCCGAAAGCGACGGTGGCCCACAGGTGTTACGTGTGGCTTTCCCACGCAACGATGGCCAGGGTGGGGTGCGTTTTGTACTGCCCAGCCGTCTGAATGATGTGGAAACCGTGTACGCCATGACCGTGCACAAATCCCAGGGCTCCGAATTCACTCACACGGCGCTGATCCTGCCCGATGCGCTGAACCCGGTGCTGACCAAAGAGCTGATCTACACCGGCATCACCCGCGCCAAACGCTGGTTCAGTTTGATCGAACCGCGAGGCGGGGTGTTTGAAGAAGCGGTGCGGCGCAAGGTCAAACGCCTGAGCGGGTTGATGCTGGAGTTGGATGCCGCCCTCGATAAAACTGACTGATGGGTCATTAAATATTTCTGGTTTAGTTGTCTGATTTTTCTGAAAATATAGCGGGCTTTGATAAACCCCCAGTTCGTGGGGTTTTCCGCCGCTGTGCTATCGTTGCGGCATCACCCTGTAAAATATTTGAGAGAATTGCTGCATGAACGTGGCTGTCTCGCCCACAGAGCGCAGTTTGAGCTGGAGACGCATGTTACTGGTGGCGGTGCTATGCCTGCTCGCCCCGCGTGTATTTGCGCAGACGCCCAGCCTGGCGGATCACCGCGCCCAGGCGGTCACCCAAGTGGTACTCGGCATCCTCAGTTATGCCCGTTGGCCGGTGGAGCCTGCACAACTGCGCTTGTGCATCGTCGGCCCCACCCAATACACCGACGACCTTGTCAAAGGCACCACCCAGGCCACTGGCCGCCCGGTGGTGGTGCAGCGCCTGCTGGCCGATAATCCCGATATCGTCAGTGCCTGCGACGCCATTTACATCGGCAAACTCACCGCCGATGAACGCAGCCGCCTGTTCACCTCATTGATCGGCCACCCGGTGCTCAGCATCAGCGAAGGCGGCGACCAATGCACCGTGGGCAGCCTGTTCTGCCTGCGCGTGGGCGATGAGCAAGTGTCGTTCGAGGTCAACCTGGATTCCGTCGCCCGTAGCGGCGTGCGCATCCACCCCAGTGTGTTGCAACTGTCCCGACGTCGAGCGCCAGCGCCATGAGAACCGCTAAAGCGCGGCCGACCTTGCGTTCGGTCATTGGCCGTGGGCATTTGATCCTGGCACTGGTGGCCGTGACCCTGGCCAGTGTGTCGCTGACCCTGCTCGGCGTGCTGGCGCTGCGGGTGTATGCCGAACACAACCTGCACCTGATCGCGCGCTCCATCAACTACACCGTGGAAGCTGCGGTGGTGTTCGATGACAGTGCCGCCGCCACCGAAGCGCTGAGCCTGATTGCATCGACTGAAGAAGTGGCCCAGGCCGAAGTCTTCGACGCCAACGGCAAGTTGCTGGCGCAATGGGTACGGCCGGATACCGGCATGCTCTCCAAGGTCGAGCTGGCGGTGGCGCACACCCTGCTCGAACAGCCCATCAGCCAGCCGGTCCTGCACCAGGGCCAACCCGTCGGCAGCATTCACTTGGTCGGCCACGGTGGCAGCCTGTTGCGCTTTTTGCTCAGCGGCCTGGCCGGGATTCTGATTTGTACCGCGCTCAGCGCCTGGGTCGCGTTGTACCTGGCGCGGCGTCTGTTGCAGGGCATCACCCAACCGCTGCAAAGCCTTGCCGCCGTGGCCCACGCCGCCCGCAGCGAGCGCGATTTCGACCGCCGCGTGCCACCGGCGCAGATCGCCGAACTCGACAGCCTCGGCAGCGACTTCAACGCCTTGCTCGGTGAGATGGAAGCCTGGCAAAGCCACCTGCAAAGTGAAAATGAAACCCTCGCGCACCAGGCCAGCCACGACAGCCTCACCGGCTTGCCCAACCGCGCTTTCTTTGAAGGCCGCCTGATTCGCGCGCTGCGCAGCGCCGCCAAGATCAATGAGAAAGTGGCGGTGTTGTTCCTCGACAGCGACCGCTTCAAAGACATCAACGACAACTTTGGCCACGCCGCCGGCGATGCCGTGCTGGTCGCCGTCGCCGAACGCGTGCGTGCGCAGCTGCGTGAGGATGACCTGGTGGCGCGCCTGGGCGGTGATGAATTCGCGATCCTGCTGGCGCCGCTGCACAAGGCCGAGGATGCCCAGCGCATTGCCGACAAGATCATTGCCAGCATGGACAAACCAATCCCGTTGCCCGGCAATACCCAGGTGCTGACCTCCCTCAGTATCGGCATCGCCATCTACCCCGATCATGGCGCCACTCCCGGCACCCTGCTTAATGCCGCCGACGCGGCCATGTACCAAGCCAAGCGGCTGTCCCAGGGCGGCCAGCAAACGGCGGAGGCGGAGCCTACCGCTGCCAACGTTCAACACAGGAGTTGATCCCTTGTTCTCGAAAACGCGTGTTCTGTTTATCACTTTACTGGTGGCCTTCCTGGCCCTCGGCGGCTGCCAGACGCCGCCGCCCAAAGGCCTGACCCCGGCGCAAGTCGCGGTCCTCAAACAACAAGGCTTTGAACTCACCGACGAAGGCTGGGCCTTCGGGTTATCCGGCAAAGTGCTGTTCGGCAGCGACGTCGAAAGCCTCAACAAAGCCAGCACCGACATCGTCGAACGCATCGGCAAAGCCCTGACGGGCGCCGGTATCGACCGCGTGCGCGTCGACGGCCACACCGACGCCTCGGGCAAAGAAACCTACAACCAGCAGTTATCCCTGCGCCGCGCCAAAAGCGTGGGCAAGGTGCTGACCAGCGTGGGCATGAAAGAAGAAAACGTCCAACTACGCGGCCTGGGCAGCAGCGAACCAGTGGCGTCAAACACCACCGTGGCAGGCCGCACCGAGAACCGGCGCGTGTCGATCGTAGTGATTGCCGACTAAGCACCACACTCAGTTCCAAAGTGGCAATGCGGTCAACTGTGGGAGCTGGCTTGCCTGCGATGGCGGTGTATCAGCAGTAGATAAGCTGCCTGACCCACCGCCATCGCAGGCAAGCCAGCTCCCACACTTATTTGTGCCAGACCTGAATCCTGTGCCCACCACCCTTCAACTGTGGGAGCGGGCTTGCTCGCGAATGCGGTGTATCAGCAGTAGATAAGCTGCCTGACCCACCGCCATCGCAGGCAAGCCAGCTCCCACACTTATTTGTGCCAGACCTGAATCCTGTGCCCACCGCAGTTCAAGTGTGGGAGCGGGCTTGCTCGCGAATGCGGTGTATCAGCAGCAGCTAAGCTGCCTGACCCACCGCCATCGCAGGCAAGCCAGCTCCCACACTTATTTGTGCCAGACCTGAATCCTGTGCCCACCACAGTCCAGATGTGGGAGCGGGCTTGCTCGCGAATGCGGTGTATCAGCAGCAGATAACCTGCCTGACCCACCGCCATCGCAGGCAAGCCAGCTCCCACACTTGTTTGTGCCAGACCTGAATCCTGTGCCCACCGCAGTTCAAGTGTGGGAGCGGGCTTGCTCGCGAATGCGGTGTATCAGCAGCAGCTAAGCTGCCTGACCCACCGCCATCGCAGGCAAGCCAGCTCCCACACTTATTTGTGCCAGACCTGAATCCTGTGCCCGCCGTAGTTCAAGTGTGGGAGCGGGCTTGCCCGCGATGGCGGTGGTTCAGACAATGATTTACTCACTGACCCTCCGCTTTCGCGAGCAAGCCCGCTCCCACATTTTGTTTTGCAGTGTGCTTGCTGGCGTGTTCGCTTAGCTGCTCGGCGTCATTGCTTGCGTCAGGTCATCCACCACGGCTTTGCCCATCTCACACAGGTAGTGCGCGGCCCAGGCGTATTGTTCGCCGCGTACATCCATGGCGGCTTCCATGGCGAGTTTCTTGGAGTAGAACAGCAGGGTGGAGGCGTGTTCAAGGGCTTGCTCGATGGGCATGCCGGCATTGACGCGGAACAGCGGTTTTTGGTTTTCGCCGTAATCGCCGAAGGTGACGACGCCGAGGGTGGTGATGGAGGACAGCGGTGGATCGGGGACGATTTTTGACATGATGTTTCCCAAATTTGCAGTAGGGGTCACCACGGCATGTCGCTAAACATGAAGAGGTGGCAGCTGTACACGGGTTAGCGAACCGGTAAATTTGGGAACCCGGCAGACCCGAAGGTCTCCCGCGTACAGCCGCCATAAAACGGTAAAGACAGGCAAGAAGCCTGGCAATACTTTGGCATCACATCCCAACTAATCCGAGTCGCTAAACCCGATCGCTGATGAGCAGCGAAGTCAGGAGGCTAGTGACCCAAACGGTAAGGAGCAATAGGGTAGAGAGTCTCTAGGAAACGTCCTGCAAATTAAAGCGAATCGTCGCTGATGGCCCTTTAATCCGCGAACCGCATCTCCCGCGTTTCCCCCATCAACAACCCCGCGTTCTGCTCCGTCACTTCCCTGATGTAATCCCACAACAGCGTAATCCGCTTCAGCTTCCGCAAATCCTCCCGGCAATACATCCAAAACTGCCGCGTTATCGCAATCTGCTCGCCCAGCACCGGCAACAACCGTGGATCCTGCGCCGCCAGAAAGCACGGCAATATCGCCATCGACCGGCCCTGCTGCGCCGCCACGTACTGCGCGATCACGCTGGTACTGCGCAAACTCGCGCTGGCGCCGGGCACCACATTGGCCAGGTACAACAGCTCCGAACTGAACGCCAGATCATCCACATAGCTGATAAACGGATGCTCGGCCAAATCCGCCGGTTTGCGGATCGGCGGGTGTTGGTCGAGGTAGTCTTGGGTCGCGTACAGCTGCAGCTTGTAGTCGCACAGTTTGCAGCACACATACGGCCCGTGTTCCGGGCGTTCCAGGGCGATCACTATGTCGGCTTCGCGCTTGGACAGGCTGATGAAGTGGGGCAGGGGCAGGATGTCCACGGAAATGGCCGGATACGTATCGACGAAATGGCTCAACTGCGGCGTGACAAAAAAACTGCCGAAACCTTCGGTGCAGCCCATGCGCACATGCCCGGACAGCGCCACGCCAGAGCCGGACACCTGCTCGCAGGCCATGTGCAGCGTGCTTTCGATGGACTCCGCATACCCCAGCAAACGCTGGCCTTCGGTGGTGAGCACGAAGCCGTTGGTCCGGGATTTTTCGAACAGCAATGTGCCGAGCGACACTTCCAACGAACTGATGCGCCGCGACACGGTGGTGTAGTCCACCGCCAGGCGCTTGGCGGCGACGCTGGCCTTGCGGGTGCGGGCCACTTCGAGGAAAAACTTCAGGTCATCCCAGTTCAGGGAGCCTAGCGACGTGATGTTTTTTTGCATATTGGACCGGCTTTTATGTGCGTTCTTATTAGAGATTTGCACATCTATACTCCAAAAACAGTCCGAACGCCTCATTCTTCAAGGCGATAGGGGTGTGCTCTCAATAGATGGCGGATCGCGTTGGAGCTGTGATTGTGTCAGGCAAGGCGCGGGACGAAGAGGATGCTTCTGCCTCTTCAAGTCCCGCAACGCAGACTGGCGCGATCACAGCTCCAACCCGCAGGGCCAAGTCCCAAATGAAAGTGTTAGGGATGAACCGGATTTACGCTGGGACGCAGGCGCGACCGTCAGCTATTGAGAGCACACCCCTGGCCTTGGTTCTCTGCACAAATATAAGATTTGGAGACCACATGAACGCTTCTGCCGATATTTCCGTGCAACAGGTCAAGTTGCTGATCAACGGTGAATGGGTCGAGTCCAAGACCACCCACTGGCAAGACATCGTCAACCCGGCCACCCAACAAGTGCTGGCCAAAGTCCCATTCGCCACCGCCGATGAAGTCAACGCCGCCATCGACGCCGCGCATCAAGCTTTTCAAACCTGGAAGCTCACGCCGATCGGCGCACGCATGCGCATCATGCTCAAGCTGCAAGCCTTGATCCGCGAACATTCCAAGCGCATCGCCGTAGTCCTGAGCGCCGAGCAGGGTAAGACCATTGCCGACGCCGAAGGCGATATTTTCCGTGGCCTGGAAGTGGTTGAACACGCGTGCTCCATCGGCACCTTGCAGATGGGCGAATTCGCTGAAAACGTCGCCGGTGGCGTCGACACCTACACCCTGCGCCAGCCCATCGGCGTATGCGCAGGCATCACTCCGTTCAACTTCCCGGCGATGATTCCGCTGTGGATGTTTCCGATGGCGATTGCCTGCGGTAACACTTTCGTGCTCAAACCGTCCGAACAAGACCCTCTGTCGACGATGCTGCTGGTAGAGCTGGCGCTGGAAGCCGGTGTGCCGGCCGGCGTGCTCAACGTGGTGCACGGCGGCAAGGATGTGGTGGATGCGCTGTGTACCCATAAAGATATCAAGGCTGTGTCCTTCGTCGGTTCGACCGCCGTCGGCACCCACGTGTACGACCTGGCCGGCAAACACGGCAAGCGCGTGCAGTCGATGATGGGCGCCAAAAACCACGCCGTGGTGCTGCCGGACGCCAACCGCGAACACACCTTGAATGCCCTGGTCGGTGCCGGTTTCGGCGCGGCAGGCCAGCGTTGCATGGCCACCTCGGTGGTGGTGCTGGTGGGCGCGGCCAAGCAGTGGCTGCCGGATTTGAAAGCGCTGGCGCAAAAACTCAAGGTTAACGCTGGCAGTGAAGCGGGCACGGATGTCGGCCCGGTGATCTCCAAACGCGCCAAGGCGCGCATTCTGGAACTGATCGAAAGCGGCGTGAAAGAAGGCGCCAAGCTGGAGCTGGACGGCCGCGACATCAAGGTGCCGGGCTTCGAACACGGCAACTTCGTCGGCCCGACCCTGTTCTCGGGCGTGACCACTGACATGCAGATCTACACCCAGGAAATCTTCGGCCCGGTGCTGGTGGTGCTGGAAGTCGCCACGCTGGATGAGGCCATCGCGCTGGTCAACGCCAACCCGTTCGGCAACGGCACCGGCCTGTTCACCCAAAGCGGTGCGGCGGCGCGTAAGTTCCAGAGCGAAATAGATGTAGGCCAGGTCGGCATCAACATCCCGATTCCAGTGCCAGTGCCGTTCTTCAGCTTCACCGGTTCGCGCGGTTCCAAGCTCGGCGACCTCGGCCCGTACGGCAAGCAAGTGGTGCAGTTCTACACCCAGACCAAAACCGTCACCAGCCGCTGGTTCGACGACGACACGGTCAACGATGGCGTCAACACCACCATCAACCTGCGCTGATTTGGGGAGACGACCATGAAGATTGCATTTATCGGCCTGGGCAACATGGGCGCACCCATGGCCCGCAACCTGATCAAGGCTGGCCATGCGCTGAACCTGTTTGATTTGAACCAGACAGTGCTCAAGGAGTTGGCCGAACTGGGCGGCACCATCAGCGACTCGCCGCGTGATGCGGCCAGCGGCGCGGAGCTGGTGATTACCATGCTGCCGGCCGCTGCCCATGTGCGCAGCGTGTGGCTGAATGAAGATGGCGTGCTTGCTGGCATTGGCAACGGCGTGCCTGCGGTGGATTGCAGCACCATCGACCCGCAAACCATTCGCGATGTGTCTGCCGCGGCGGCAAAACAAGGCGTGGTGGTGGCCGACGCACCCGTCTCCGGCGGCACGGGTGGCGCGCAAGCCGGGACGCTGACCTTCATGGTCGGCGCCACCTCGGAACTGTTCGCCACCCTGCAACCGGTGCTGGCGCAGATGGGCCGCAATATCGTGCATTGTGGCGATGTCGGCACCGGCCAGATCGCCAAGATCTGCAACAACCTGTTGCTCGGCATCAGCATGGTCGGCGTCAGCGAGGCCATGGCCCTGGGCGATGCGCTGGGCATCGACACGCAAGTGCTGGCCGGGATTATCAACAGCTCCACCGGGCGCTGCTGGAGTTCCGACACTTACAACCCATGGCCGGGCGTGATTGAAACTGCGCCGTCGTCCCGTGGCTATACCGGTGGTTTCGGCGCCGACCTGATGCTCAAGGACCTGGGGCTGGCCACCGAAGCCGCACGCCAGGCCAAGCAACCGGTAATCCTCGGCGCCGTGGCCCAGCAGTTGTATCAATCAATGAGTCAGCGTGGGGAAGGTGGCAAGGACTTCTCGGCCATCATCAACAGCTATCGCAAACCCAAGTAGGGGCGTTTCCGAGAGCCCGCGTCGGGCGGGCTCTCGGGTTTTTGCTTCTCAGGCAAACACAAAATACTTACGCACGGTCTCGACCACTTCCCACGTGCCCTTCATACCGGGTTCCACCACAAAGATATCCCCAGCGCGCAGGTGAATCGGCTCCAGGCCTTCTGGTGTGATCACGCAGTAGCCTTCCTGGAAGTGGCAATATTCCCACTTCACGTATTCCACGTACCACTTGCCTGGTGTGCAGATCCAGGTGCCCATGATCTTGCTGCCGTCTTCGCTGGTGTAGGCGTTGAGGTTGACGGTGTGCGGGTCGCCCTCGAGCTTTTCCCATTTGCAGGCATCCAGGACAGGTAGCGGGTGGGTGTCACGCAGTACGGTGATGGGCTTGGACATGATGGCTCCGAGGCAGGGAAGGGAAAGATGAACCCTAAGGCCTTGGGCGTTGTGTCAGTGGTCTGAACTCGACATCGGGATGCCCAGAAGCGCAGCCGAATGCGATCTCTCAGACACTGTGTCTGTTCATGTGGGAGCGGGCTTGCCCGCGATAGCGGAGTGTCAGGTGCCGGAGATGCAAGCTGTGCCGCCGTCATCGCGGGCAAGCCCGGCTCCCACAGGGAATGGAGGAACTCTTGAGTGATAGGTTTGTGCGGTAAACAGAGATTTCCTCGCAGTAACTGCGAAAGATTTCCCGGCCTGCGCAGGAATTAGCAAGAAAATGCACGGCTGGCCCTCGTATCATTCACCCAAGAACGAGTGAGAGCCTTGCAATGAACCCAATAAAAACGTGGTGGGATATCAGCCCGCCCTTGAGCACGGCGACGCCGACCTGGCCGGGCGATACGCCGTTCCAGGAAGAGCGCGTGTGGCAGTTTGGCCCGGAGTGCCCGGTGAATGTGGGGCGCGTGACCTTTTCGCCGCACACCGGTGCCCATGTGGACGCGCCGCTGCATTACAGCGCCGACGGTGCGCCGATCGGTGAGGTGTCGCTGGATGTGTACATGGGCCCGTGCCGGGTGTTGCATTGCTTGGGCAGCGGCGCGCTGGTGCAGCCGCATCAGTTGCAAGGGCGTGTGGATAACTTGCCTGAGCGCGTGCTGCTGCGCACTTATCCACAAGCGCCGCTGACCGAGTGGGACTCGAACTTCACCGCCATCGCACCACAAACCATTGAGCTGCTCGCCAGCCTGGGCGTGCGTCTGATCGGTATCGATACACCGTCCCTGGACCCGCAACAGTCCAAGACCATGGATTCGCACAACGCCGTGGCCCGCCATGGCATGGCGATTCTCGAAGGCATCGTGCTCGATGATGTACCGGAGGGCGACTATGAGTTGATCGCGCTGCCGTTGCGTTTTGCCAACCTGGACGCCAGCCCCGTCCGTGCCATTCTCCGCCCGCTCAAGGAGCCCACGCGATGAGCCAGTGTCCCTTTTCACCTGATTACCAGCCGCCGGAAGAATGGCATAACGCCGAACTGAATTTTTCCGACTCCATGAGCTACGGCGACTACCTGGACCTGGGCAAAGTCCTCAGCGCCCAGCACCCGCTGTCGCCCGATCACAACGAAATGCTCTTTATCATCCAGCACCAGACTTCAGAGCTGTGGATGAAACTGATGCTCCACGAACTCAAGGCCGCCCGCGAGCACGTGCGCCTGGGCGAGTTGCCGCCGGCATTCAAGATGCTGGCGCGAGTGTCACGGATCTTCGATCAACTGGTGCATGCCTGGGCCGTGCTGGCGACCATGACGCCGTCGGAGTACAAGGCGATTCGCCCGTTTCTGGGGCAGTCGTCGGGGTTCCAGTCGTTCCAGTACCGTGAGATCGAATTTATCCTTGGCAATAAAAGCGCAGCGCTGTTGCGGCCGCACGCGCATCGGCCAGAATTGTTGAACGAGTTGAAAGTGGCGATTGCCACGCCGTCGCTGTACGACGAGGCGATTAATCTGATGGTTAAAGCCGGGTTGGCGATTGACCCCAAGCGCGCCGAACGCGACCCGACGGCGGCCACGGTTCACGATGAGTCCGTGGAGGCGGCGTGGCGCGAGGTGTATCGCGACCCGAGTCGGTATTGGGATTTGTATCAGTTGGCCGAGAAGTTTATCGACCTGGAAGACTCATTCCGCCAGTGGCGCTTTCGGCATGTGACCACGGTGGAGCGCATCATTGGCTTCCAGCCCGGCACCGGTGGCACGGAAGGCGTGGGTTATTTGCGCAAGATGCTCGACACGGTGCTGTTCCCCGAACTGTGGCGAGTGCGTTCCACGCTCTAAACAAAAAGCCCCGGAATCCCGGGGCTGATCGTTCCCACGCTCTGCGTGGGAATGTCGCTTTGGACGCTCTGCGTCCGCTTCATGTGGGAGCTGGCTTGCCTGCGATAGCGGTCTGTCAGCCAGCTCATCCACTGACTGACCCACCGCCATCGCGGGCAAGCCCGGCTCCCACAGGGATCACCGTGCGTTCACTACCGCGTTGCTTTTTCTAATCCGCAACCGGTAGGCAATGTAGATAATCCCCACCCAAACCGGCATCGCATACACCGAGTTGTTAATCCCCGGAATCGCCAGCATCACGCTGATGATCATCACCATGAACGCCAGGCACAGGTAGTTGCTGAACGGGAACCAGAAGGTCTTGAACGACGGCGTCACGCCTTGCTCGCCCATGGCCTTGCGGAACTTGATGTGGGTGAGGCTGATCAGTGCCCAGTTGATCATCAGCGAGGCAACCACCAGCGCAAACAGCAGTTCCAGCGCACTGTGCGGCGCGACGTAGTTGACCACCACGCACAGCATCGTCACCAGCGCCGAAATGGCCAGGGCGCGAATCGGCACGCCTTGTTTGTTGAGTTTCATCAGCGCTTTGGGCGCATCGCCTTGCTCGGCCAGGCCGAACAGCATGCGGCTGTTGCAGTACACGCCGCTGTTGTACACCGACAGCGCCGCGGTCAGCACCACGAAGTTGAGAATGTGCGCGGCGGTGTCGTTACCGATCAGCGAGAAGATCTGTACAAACGGGCTGCCGCTGTAGGCATCGCCCGACGCGCCGAGGGTTTGCAGCAGTTGGTCCCACGGGTACAGCGACAGCAGCACGGTCAGCGCGCCGACGTAGAAAATCAGAATCCGGTAGACCACCTGGTTGATCGCCTTGGGGATCACTTTGCGCGGCTCGCTGGCCTCGGCTGCGGTGATACCCACCAGCTCCAGGCCACCGAACGAGAACATGATGAACGCCATGGACATCAACAGCCCCATGCCGCCATTGGGGAAGAACCCGCCGTGGCTCCACAGGTTGCTCACCGAGGCTTGCGGGCCACCGGTGCCGCTGAACAGCAGGTAACAGCCGAGCACGATCATGCCGACAATCGCCACCACCTTGATGATCGCGAACCAAAACTCGGCCTCACCGAAGAACTTCACGTTGAGGGTGTTGATCAGGTTGACCGCGACAAAGAACACCAGCGCACTGACCCAGGTCGGAATCTCCGGCCACCAGAACTGGATGTATTTTCCCACGGCTGTCAGTTCGGCCATGCCCACCAGCACGTAAAGTACCCAGTAGTTCCAGCCGGCCAGAAAGCCTGCGTAGCCGCCCCAGTATTTGTGGGCGAAGTGGCTGAAGGAACCGGCCACCGGCTCTTCGACGATCATCTCGCCAAGCTGGCGCATGATCAGGAACGCGATGAAACCGGCAATCGCGTAGCCCAGGATCATCGACGGCCCCGCCGACTTGAGCACCCCGGCCGAGCCAAGGAACAACCCTGTGCCAATCGCCCCTCCCAAGGCGATCAGCTGAATGTGCCGGTTCTTCAGGCCACGCTTGAGGCCCACCGGGTTAACCATGTCATCCGCCATTAACATTCCCTTCTACTTGTTTTTCTTGAGGGTGAGTGCACGCCGCATCAGCCCCTCAGAACTGCTGAGGGTCAGATATTACTCTGCGTAAACTTTTCGTAATACAGCTGAACGCCATCAAGTGCCTGATCCGCCAGCCATTGTTGGATGGATTCGACCATTGGAGGGGGGCCGCATACGTACATATCCGCCGAACTGTCCCGCAATTCGGCCAGGTCGAAATGTTCGGTGAGGTAACCGCGTTTGCCAGGCCACTCGGGTGACGGGTCGCTGAGCACTTCGGTGTAGCGAAAGCCGGGGATTGTCGAGGTGTAGGCTTCGATGCGTTGTGCTTCGCACAAGTCCTCGGCCCCGCGCACGCCGTAATACAGGTGGACCGGCTGGTTGCAGCCGTTGGCAGCCAGCTCATCGAGCATGCCCAGCAAGGCCGACAGGCCAGTGCCGCCGGCCACCAGGATCAGCGGCCGGGTGACATGCCTGAGGTAGAAGGCACCCAATGGCGCTTCCATCAGCATTTCATCACCGACCTGGCAACGCTCGCGCAGATAGTTGCTCATGACGCCATCGGGCAACAGCCGCAGCAGAAACTGCAGTTGACTACCCGGCCGGTTGGCGAAGGAGTACGAACGCCAACTGTCGGTGCCAGGCACCGCCAGGCGGGCATATTGGCCGGGCAGGAAGTCCAGCGGGTTGTCCAGGGTCACCTGCAAAATCGCCGTGCTGGCCGACACCTGCTGCACTTCGCTGACCTCGCCGCGCACGTGCACCGGCCCCGGCGCGTTGCACAGGCTCGAATCAAAATCGAAGTAGAACGTAGCGTCGGACTGCACCCGCGTCTGGCAACTGAGCATCTTGCGTTGCTTGAGGTCGAGGCTGGAGAGGGCTTCGTCGTCGACATAATCCTGGGTGTAATCGCCGGACTCGCAACGACCCTGGCAGGTGCCGCACACGCCTTCGCGGCAATCGAGCGGGATCTTGATGCCGTTGCGCAATGCCGCATCCAGCAGGATTTCATTCGCGCCTACCGGGAAAAACAGGGTCTTGCCGTCGGCAAAACTGAAGGCCACTTTGTGATTCATCCGCATAACTCCGCGTATCTGATTTTTGTGCCTGACCCGTGAGCTTTTGTGGCGACCGGGCTTGTTGTGGCAAACGGGCTTGTTGTGGCGAGCTGGGTTGTTGTGGCGAGCGGGCTTGCCCCGCGTTGGGCTGCGAAGCGGCCCCAATAAAGTCACCGCATTTATCCAGTTAAACCGCAGTGCCTGAACCAGGGGTCGCTTCGCGCCCCAACGCGGGGCAAGCCCGCTCGCCACAACAAGCCCGCTCGCCACAACAACCTAGCTCCCCACAACAAGCCCGCTTGCCACAGAGGCCAGCCAGCCACATGGGCGCAGTCAAAGGTGATAGAAATCCAGCACCGAGTTGATGGTGTCGTTGAGCAACAGTGCGTGCTTGCGGGTGATCAGCCAGCTGTCCCCATCCGGCTTGAGGTGATAAGTGGCAGGCCCGTAAAACTGCTCTGAGGTGGCGAGGCGATAGAACAGCGTGTGCCAGTTCAGCTTCACCTCCAGCGTGCCGTCTGCCTGCTCGGCGATCCGCACGTTATTGATCAAGTGCAAGGTGCGCGGCATCGGCGTGGCCGACGCCGCCTTGCCGGTGCGCAAACGGAACACGCGGTCTTCCAGGCCCGAACGGTTGGCGTAGTAGATCAGCGACATTTCGCGTTTGGGGTCGCGGGTGTACACGTGCTCCGAGTCCCATTGCGGCAAGTGAAACTCGCTCTGCGGGTCGAACAGCTGCACGTAGGCGTCCCAGTCCTGGGCGTCGCACAGTTCGGATTTGCGATAGAAAAATTGCTCGATCCGGTACTGCAATTGGGCATCCATCACTTCACCTCCCGCAGTGTCAGCGCTTGCTGGTCCAGGCCTTTGAGCAGAAATTGCTGCCAGTTGCGATGCTGGTTCACATACAGGCCTTCGTGGGTGAATTCGGTGCCGGTCATGGCCGGTTGAATGCCGATGGCTTCGCTGTTCGGTGTCGGCCCGGTTTCCCAGCGATGGCTGCCCCGTGAGATATCGCTCCAGCGCTCCAGGCGGCCCTGGAAACCGCGCTGGGCTTCGCGAAACTCCACCAGATCATCCGGCGTGCCCATGCCCGATACGTTGAAGAAATCCTCAAACTGGCGAATGCGGTTTTCGCGGTCGGCATCCGACTCGTTTTTCACGCCCAGGCACTGGCTGATGATCTCGGTCTTGTTCCACGCCACCGGGCGGATGATGCGCAGCTGCGAGCTGATCTGGTCGAGAAAGAACAGGCTCGGGTAGATGTTCAGGTTGCGCAGGCGGTGCATCATCCACTCGGCTTTCTGCTGGCCGTGTTCTTCCACCAGGCGCGGCATGATGGTGGCGTAGCCCGAGCGCACGCTGGGGTTGGGCATGTCGCTGAACAGCACGCTGTGGCCGTTGTTGAAGGCGAACCAGCCGTCATCGGTATTCGCGTCGCCGGCGCCGAGTTTGCTGTAGTCCAGTGTGCTGGCGGACGCGCTGCCGTTTTCGGTATTCACCTGCTGACGATGCTGCACCGTGGCCACGTAGTTGTAGTGCACGGTGCTGACGTGATAACCGTCCAGGCCGTTTTCGTTTTGCAGTTTCCAGTTGCCGTCGTAGGTGTAGGCGGATTTGCCCGGCAACACTTCCAGCTCACCGGTGGCCGACTGCGCGACCATCATGTCGAAGAACACTTTGGCGTCACCGAGGAAGTCTTCCAGGCTGTCGGTGCCTTGCACGTTGAGGCTGATGAACACAAAGCCCTTGTAGCTTTCGATACGGGCTTTTTTCAGGCCGCGTGTGGCTTTGTCGAAACCTTCCGGGTACTCGCCCGGCGCCTTCACCTTCACCAGCCGGCCGTCGCTCTTGTAGCACCAGGCGTGGAACGGGCAGGTAAAGGTCGATTGGTTGCCCTTGCCGACGCGGGTCAGTGTGGTGCCGCGATGCTGGCAGGCGTTGATCAGCGCATTGAGTTGGCCTTCGCCGTCGCGGGTGATGATCATCGGCTGGCGCCCGGCGCGCATGGTCACGAAGTCGTGGTTATTGGCCAGTTCACTTTCGTGGCAGGCGTAGATCCAGTTTTTTTCGAAGATCAGTTCCATCTCCAGGTCGAACAGTTCGGGCTCGGTGAACATGTCGCGGGCGATGCGAAACACTTCATCCACCGGCCGAAAGTCCAGGCAACCTTCGATAAACGTTTTCCACTGCTCGACGCTTCTTGCACCACTCATGGGAGGCACCTTTTTAGATAGGGGCTAATCGGTGGGTTATTAGAGGCAGTGGGGCAGGGCGCGGGCTATCCGCTTAATGGGTGAAGGCAGGCCGCAAAATTGGGCAGCAAATACCCAGTTCAGTGCGCCCAGGTGACGCCATGCGCTACTGTCATACCAAAGGAAGGTCGCAAATGCCTGCGGCTTATCCACATAGTCGACGGTTGCTATCCACCCGGTTGCATTCAGGCGGGCGTGGCGTAGAACTTGCTGTCGATTGCCAACGACGCGCCGCCAGAGCGCGCAACCGCCTAACCGCCGTGGGTGCACCCTGATGAGTAGCCATACACGCGAGATCCATATTCAACGCTTCGATCTGGAAGGCGCCTGCAGCTGGATGTCCGGCATTTGCGGGCCGCACCGCCTGGCGACAAGCACGCCCGAGCGCCTGCGTTTTCACCACAGCGCCAATGTGTTCAAGTCCCGCGCCACCACCTTGGGCGTGATCGAGTACGGCACCGATGTGACCATTGATATCGAAGACGCCGAGCACTTCAGCAGCTACAGCCTGAGCCTGCCCTTGGTGGGCGAGCAGGAATTGAGCAAGAACGGCGAGCGCCTGAGTTCCAACCGTGACCAAGGCGTGATTTTGTCGCCTAACGAGCATCAGGTGCTGGCGATTTCCGGTGATTGTCGCAAGTTGCAGGTGGTGATTACGCGGGCGGCGATGAGTGAGTCGCTGGAAGGGTTGCTGCAACGGCCGATTGAAGCGCCACTGCGGTTTGAGTCGGTGATGGATGCGGTGGACGGTGCTTCGGCATCGTGGTGGCGCATGGCGCGCTACTTTATTGCGGAGCTTGAGTGCAGCAGCGAGTTGTATGAGCAGGCGGCGTTTACGCGGGATCTGGAAAGCTCGTTGATCAAGGGTTTGATCCTGGCCCAGCCGAACAACTATTCAGAAGAATTGCGCGACGTGCTCGGCGTGAAGCTGCCGCATTACCTGATTCGGGCGCGGCAATACATCCACGACAACGCCCGCGAGGCGATCCATTTGGAAGACCTGGAAGCGGCTGCGGGTGTGTCGCGGTTCAAGCTGTTCGATGCGTTTCGTAAATACTTTGCGCTGTCGCCGATGGCGTATTTGAAGAAGTACCGACTGGGTGTTGTGCGCCAGGAAATCCTCGAGCATGGTTCAATTCGCACTATCTCCGAGATCGCGCTGGGCTGGGGCTTTACCCACTTGGGTCGGTTTTCGGCGGAGTACCGCAAACTCTTCGATGAATCCCCCAGCCAAACCCTGCAGCGCAAACGCCTGCGCAGTCTCTGAACTGTATGAAGATCAAACTGTGGGAGCTGGCTTGCCTGCGATAGCGGTGGACCCGTTGGCATCCTGGTTAACTGACCCACCGCTATCGCAGGCAAGCCAGCTCCCACAGGGGAATTGCGGTGTTTGGAGGGTTTCAGATCAACTCCTCAACCAACTGCAAACAATGACTCAGCCCTGGCGACTGATCATTCACTCGCCTGCTCAGGATAATCGGCGAGGTCGCAGTGGCTTCCACAATCGGCGTGTAGCCGATATCCGCCCGGTGCAACACCTGCACCGAGGCCGGCACCAGCGTCACGCCCATTCCCGCGCCCACCAGCCCGATGGCCGTCTGCAACTCGTTGGTCCACTGCACCACCTTGAGGCTCAAACCATGGGCGTCGAACAGCGCGATCACATGGTCGGCATAGCTGGGGCGCGGGTTGCCGGGGTAGAGCACGAACGGCTCTGCGGCCAATTGCGCGAGGGTGGCGGGCGCGCCCAGCAGCGAGTGGCCGGCGGGCAATACGGCCACCAGTCGATCTTCCACCAGCACGCGCTGGACGATGGCCGGGTCGTCGATGCGAATGCGCCCGAAACCCACATCAATGCGCCCGGCCTTAAGCGCCTCGACTTGCTGCAGGGTGGTCATCTCCGACAAGCCCAATTCCAGCTCCAGCGCCTCATGGTTGCGCAGCCGCCGTATCAACTCCGGCAGCACGCCATACAGGGTCGATGGCGCAAAGCCGATGCCCAGCCAGGTCTTTTCGCCCTGGCCGATGCGCCGCGTGGTATCGCAAACCTTGGCCAGTTGTTCCAGCAGCACATTGGCGTGCTCATAGAAAAATCGCCCGGCTTCGGTCAGCCGCAACGGGCGGCCGCGTTCCAGCAACATCACGCCCAGTTCATCCTCCAGTTGCTGGATCTGCCGGCTCAATGGCGGCTGGGCGATGTGCAGGCGAACGGCTGCGCGGGTGAAGTTGAGGGTTTCACCCAGCACCTGGAAATAGCGAAGATGACGCAGTTCCATGACGGTTCCTTTTATACCTTGAGGGTATCGTGCGAGACCCATTCTATATTGGAAGCCTTTAAAGATACGGCACAGAATCGGCTCAAATCTATAAAGAACCCAACGGGTATAGCCATGCCGATTTGCGCCATCGAGTCGATCGAGACCATCATCGTCGACCTTCCCACCATTCGCCCGCACAAGTTGGCGATGCACACCATGCAAAACCAGACGTTGGTGATCATCCGCCTGCGCTGCGCCGACGGCATTGAAGGCATCGGTGAGTCCACCACCATCGGCGGTTTGAGCTACGGCAACGAAAGCCCGGACAGCATCAAGGTCAACATTGACCGTCACTTCGCGCCGCTGTTGATTGGCCAGGACGCGAGCAATATCAACGCGGCCATGTTGCGCCTGGAGCGCAGCGTTCGCGGCAATACCTTTGCCAAATCCGGCATCGAAAGCGCCTTGCTCGACGCACTGGGCAAACGCCTGAACCTGCCGGTGAGCGAGCTGCTCGGCGGGCGTGTACGTGACGCCTTGCCGGTGGCCTGGACCTTGGCCAGCGGCAACACCGAACAGGACATCGCCGAGGCAGAAAAGATGCTCGACCTGCGCCGCCATCGCCTGTTCAAGTTGAAGATCGGCGCTGGAGAGGTCAATCGCGACCTGGCCCATGTGATCGCGATCAAAAAAGCCCTGGGCGAGCGTGCCAGTGTGCGTGTCGACGTCAACCAGGCCTGGGACGAAGCCGTGGCCCTGCGCGCCTGCAAGGTGCTGGGCGATAACGGCATTGACCTGATCGAGCAGCCGATTTCGCGCAATAACCGTGGCGGCATGGCCCGGCTCAACCTGTCGAGCCCGGCGCCGATCATGGCCGATGAATCCATTGAATGTGTCGAAGACGCCTTCAACCTGGCCCGCGAAGGCGCGGCTTCGGTGTTCGCGCTCAAGATAGCCAAAAACGGCGGCCCACGGGCGGTGTTGCGCACCGCCGCGATTGCCGAGGCGGCGGGCATCGGCTTGTACGGCGGCACCATGCTCGAAGGCGGCATCGGCACATTGGCGTCGGCGCATGCCTTTCTCACGCTGAACACGCTGGCGTGGGGCACCGAACTGTTCGGCCCGCTGCTGCTCACCGAAGACATTCTCACCGAACCGCCGGTGTACCGCGATTTCGAGCTGCATGTCTCCACCGCACCGGGCCTGGGCCTGGCCATTGATGAAGAACGCTTGGCGTTCTTGCGTCGTGACAAACACTAAGAGGCGCCTGCCATGTTGTTCCACGTAAAAATGACCGTGAACCTGCCGCTGGACATGAACCCCGAGCGCGCCGCCACCCTCAAGGCCGAGGAGAAAGCCCTGGCGCAGCGCCTGCAACAGGAGGGCAAATGGCGCCACTTGTGGCGAATCGCCGGGCACTACGCCAACTACAGCGTGTTCGACGTCGACAGCGTGCAAGACCTGCACGACCTGCTGATGCAACTGCCGCTTTTTCCCTACATGGCCATCGAAGTGAACGCCCTGTGCCGACACCCTTCGTCGATCCATGAGGACGACCGTTAAGCCTGTTTTGCACCCAATAATTACAAGATGAGGATTGCACCATGTCCATCCGACTGTCCCAGACTGCCCATGCCCAGGCGTTTCTCGAAGAAGCCAGCGGCAACCATAACGACGGCGGCAACCCGCGCACCAAGGCGCTGATCTACCGGATCCTGCGCGATACGGTAAACATCATCGAAGACCTGGAAGTGACCCCGGAAGAGTTCTGGAAGGCGGTCAATTACCTCAATGAATTGGGTAAAAATCAGGAAGCGGGTTTGCTGGCTGCCGGCTTGGGCCTGGAGCATTACCTGGACTTGCTGATGGACGCTGCGGACGAAGAGGCCGGCAAATCCGGCGGTACGCCACGCACCATCGAAGGCCCGCTGTACGTGGCCGGCGCGCCGCTGAGCCAATACGAAGCGCGGCTGGACGATGGCAAGGACGACGCAGTGCCGCTGTTTATGCGCGGGCAAGTGCGCGACACCGACGGCAAGCCGTTGGCGGGTGCGATTGTGGATGTGTGGCAGGCCAACACGGGTGGCACCTATTCGTGGTTTGACCCAACGCAATCGGAGTTCAACCTGCGTCGGCGCATTGAGACCGATGCCCAGGGCAACTACCGGTTCCGCAGCATCGTGCCGTCGGGCTACGGTTGCCCGCCGACCGGGCCGACTCAGCAGTTGCTCGACCAGTTGGGTCGCCACGGGCAGCGGCCCGCGCATATTCACTTCTTCATTTCGGCGCCGGGGCACCGGCACCTCACCACGCAGATCAACCTGTCGGACGACCCGTACCTGCATGATGATTTTGCCTACGCGACGCGCGATGAGTTGATCGCCGAGATTCGCTTTAGTGACGATCAGCAATTGGCGCGCGAGTTTGGGGTGCAAGGGCGGTTTGCGCAGATTGATTTTGACTTTGAGTTGCAACTGGCAGACGCGCCGGTAGAGCAAAAACGCATGCAGCGCGTTCGCGCCCTCGAAGACTGATTAAACGCGGTCAAAAAAATGTGGGAGCTGGCTTGCCTGCGATAGCAATGGTGAATGCACCACCGCTATCGCAGGCAAGCCAGCTCCCACAGGTTTTGTAGTGTTGCGGTTATTTGCGCACCACCAGATCCAACACCTCATCCCGATCCTTGATCTTCTGCAACACAATCTCCGAACGAATATCCATCACCCCGGCCGTGCGGTTCAGGTGGTTCACGATAAAGTCGGAAAAGTGCTTGAGGTTGCGCGCCTGCACGCGCAACACATAGTTGCTGGCGCCGGTGATCACATAGGCACTGGCCACCTCCGGCCACCCCTGCACCTTCTTGATAAACGTCTCGTGCCAGTCCTCCACATCCTGGCGTAACGACAGGTGCACGATGGCCTCAAGCTCAATCCCCAGCTGCTCGGCATTCAACACGGCGCGGTAGCCGCTGATGATTCCTTCGCTCTCCAGCAGGCGCAAACGGCGCAGGCAGGCGGAGGGCGACAGGGCGACTTTTTCCGCCAATTCCTGGTTGCTGATGCGCCCATCCTGTTGCAAAAAATGCAGGAGGCGCAGGTCGGTGGCGTCGAGAATCATGGTTAGAATAAATCCGCGTGTTTGGGGGTTAAATTCGAATTTCCTACAGCTTAATTAGCCTGTTACCCACCACTTTGCACGAAAATTCTCTAAAACTTCGTTCATTATTTGGTCCATCTTCACTTATAAAAAATCAGGACAACCCATGACCACCCGAAGCCACTGCCAAGCCCTCGATGCCCAGGACCCGCTGGCGCCACTGCGTCAGCAGTTTGCCTTGCCTGCGGGCGTGATCTACCTCGATGGCAACTCTCTGGGCGCCCGCCCGGTGGCGGCGATGGCGCGCGCCCAGCAGGTGATTGCCGAGGAGTGGGGCAATGGCTTGATTCGTAGCTGGAACAGCGCCGGTTGGGCGGATTTGTCCCAACGCCTGGGCAACCGCCTGGCGCCGCTGATCGGCGCGCGTGACGGTGAAGTGGTGATTACCGATACCACCTCGATCAACCTGTTCAAGGTGCTCAGCGCTGCCTTGAGCGTGCAGCGCCAACGCGAGCCTGCGCGCAAGGTGATTGTCAGCGAGGCGAGTAACTTTCCCACCGATTTGTACATCGCCGAAGGCCTGACCGAGTTGTTGCAACAGGGCTATTCCCTGCGGTTGGTCAACAGCCCGGACGAGCTGCCCCAAGCCATCGACCAGGACGTGGCGGTGGTGATGCTTACCCACGTCAATTACAAGACCGGCTACATGTACGACATGCAGGCGCTCACCGCCTTGAGCCACGAATGTGGCGCGCTGAGCATCTGGGACCTGGCGCATTCGGCGGGCGCGGTGCCCATCGACCTGAACAAGGCCGGTGCCGATTATGCGATTGGCTGCACCTACAAATACCTGAATGGCGGGCCGGGCTCGCAGGCGTTTGTGTGGGTCAACCCGGCGTTGGTGGATGTGGTGCGCCAGCCGCTATCGGGTTGGTTTGGCCACACGCGCCAGTTCGCCATGGAAGCTCAGTACGCGCCAAGCGCCGGCATCGCGCGCTACCTGTGCGGCACGCAGCCGATCACGTCGTTGGCAATGGTCGAATGCGGCCTGGAGATTTTTGCCCAGACCGACATGGCCAGCCTGCGCAGCAAATCCCTGGCCTTGACCGACCTGTTTATCGCGCTGGTCGAAGCCCGTTGCGCCGCCCACGGGCTGGAGCTGATTACGCCGCGTGAGCATGCCCGGCGCGGAAGCCACGTGAGTTTCGAACACCCTGAAGGTTATGCGGTGATCCAGGCCTTGATCGCCCGTGGCGTGATCGGCGATTACCGCGAGCCGCGCATCATGCGCTTTGGGTTTACGCCGTTGTACACAAGCTTTACCGAAGTATGGGACGCCGTGGAGATCCTTGGCGAAATCCTCGACAACCACACCTGGGACCAGCCGCAATTCAAAGTGCGCAACAGCGTCACCTGACACAACACGGTTAAAAATGTGGGAGCTGGCTTGCCTGCGATAGCAATAGTGAATGCACCACCGCCATCGCAGGCAAGCCAGCTCCCACAAGGTTCAGCGCCAGCCATAACAATCACAATAATAAAGGGGCACACCACGTGACCACGCCAGACAACGGCTTTGCAGAGATCACCCATCGCGAACTGGGCCTGAGGCGCCAGCTCACTTCCGGCCAGATGAGCATGATCGCCATCGGTGGCGCCATCGGCACCGGGCTGTTCATGGGCAGCGCCTACGCCATCGGTTATGCCGGGCCGAGTGTGCTGGTGAGTTACGCCATCGGTGCGTTGATCACCTTGCTGTTGATGGGCTGCCTGGCGGAGATGACCGTGGCGCACTCCACCTCGGGCTCGTTCGGTGCCTACGCCGAGTTCTACATCAGCCCGCTGGCCGGCTTTCTGGTGCGTTATGCCTACTGGGCGGCGATTGTGCTGGCAGTGGGCGCCGAGGTCACGGCGGTGGCGATGTACATGAAGTACTGGTTCGCCAACGTGCCGGAGTGGGTGTGGATCGTGTCGTTTTCCAGTGTGCTGATCCTGCTCAATGCCATCAGCGTAAAGACCTTCGGCAACTTCGAATACTGGTTCTCGACCATCAAGATCACCGCAATCGTTGGCTTCATCATCCTCGCGGTGTACGTGGTGTTCGGCTCCGGTAATCCTGATTATGGCGTGCAGAACTACACGGCCCACGACGGGTTTTTCCCCCATGGGCTGAGCGGCATGTGGATCGCAGTGATCGTGTCGATCTTCAGCTATCTGAGCGTAGAAATGATCGCCGTGGCCGCCGGTGAAGCCGCAGACCCGGAGCAAGCGGTGAAGAAGGCCTTTCGCGCCACCATCGTGCGGTTGGTGGTGTTCTACCTGCTGACTCTGGCATTGATGCTCGCCATCGTGCCGTGGAACCAGGCCGGCCAGACCCAGAGCCCGTTTGTTACGGTAATGCAGACCATTGGTATTCCCGGTGCCACCGGGGTGATGAATTTCGTGATCCTGATCGCCGCGTTGTCGGCGATGAACAGCCAGCTCTACATCACCACACGCATGATGTTCAGCCTGTCGCGTGCAGGTTTTGCGCCCAAGTCCATGGGCGCCTTGAGCAAGAGCGGCATTCCTCTGAACGCGTTGCTGCTGTCCAGCTCCGGCATTGCCCTGGCGACCTTGTTGAACGTGGTGTACCCGGAAAGCTCGTTCACCTTGATGATGGCGATTTCGATGTTTGGCGCGATCTTCACCTGGTTCATGATCTTCCTCACGCACCTGTTTTTTCGCCGTTATCGCAAGCGTCATGGCGGGCCGAAGCTGTCGTTCCAGCTGCGCCTGTTTCCCTACAGCACACTGCTGGGCCTGGTGCTGATGGGGGCGGTGATGATCACCACGTACTTCACCGAGGCCTTCAAGATGACGCTGGTGTTTGGCGTGCCATTCCTGATGATTCTGTCGGCGGTGTATTACGGGTTTTTCCGCAAGGGCAGGGCCAGGGCGTCGAACAAGGCTTTGGCGTAACCGGGCAATTGCTCGAAGGAGCGGGCGCATAACAGTAGTTTGCGACAGGCCCAGTCTTCGCTTAATGGCTGGGCCTTGATGCGCTTCTCTGTCGGCCAACGTTCCAATGCGGCCTGGGGCACGATGCCCAGGCCGGCGCCGCCGGCGACCATGCGGATCAACCCATCAAAACCCTCGGCGCGAATGCGTGTTTGCAGGCGAAAGCCTGCGTGCAATGCCTGTTCTTCCAGGTATACCGAAAGCGCGCTGCTGGCGGTCAGGCCTACATAATCGTATTGCAGGCTGTCGATGAAATTCGCCGTCGCCAACGGATGATCGAGGGGCATGATCAGCACCAGTGGGTCATCGCGAAACGGCAGGGTCTGCAAGCCGTGGGTGTCTACCGCATCGGAGATAATCCCCAGGTCTGCTGTGCCCTGGCGCAAGGCTTGGGTAATGCGCAGGCTGGGCAACTCCTGCAAGTCGATATCGAGGTTGGGGTGTTGGCGCAAAAAGTCCGCCAGCAGTTCCGGCAGGTATTCGCTCAGGGCGGTGGTGTTGCACAGCAGGCGCACCTGGCCTTTGATGCCCTGGGCGTATTCGGCCAGGTCCTGTTGCAGGTGCTCGGCCTGTTGCAACAGCAGGCGGGCGTGGCGGGCCAGGGCTTTGCCGGCGGGTGTTGGGGTGACGCCACGGCGGCCACGTTCAAGAAACTCGATGCCCAATGACGCTTCCATCGCACGGATACGCGCGCTGGCCGCCGCCAGGGATAAATGGCTGCGCGCCGCGCCGGCAGTGATGTTGCCGGTGTCGAGGGTGTGCAGGTAGAGGCGCAGGTCGATCAGGTCAAAGTGCATGGCTGAGGTTTCTCGAGTGACTTCACTGGCCTTATCGCAGGCAAGCCAGCTCCCACCTTTTGCTTTGTGAACACAGTCCAATGTGGGAGCTGGCTTGCCTGCGATAGCTATTTAAGCCTCACGCAAAACAAGAGGCTACCTCAGTATATGGCGAATTTTCGACCTCAACGAAATCCTGCAAAATCGCCTCATGACTACCTTCCTCGCGTTCTACCAAAACCTCGGCCCGGCGTTGACCCTGCTGGTGATCGGCACCTTCCTGCTGGCCGGCACCGTCAAGGGCGTGATCGGCCTGGGCCTGCCCACCGTGGCCATGGGCATGCTCGGCCTGGCTATGCTCCCGGCGCAGGCTGCTGCTTTACTGATCATCCCTTCAACGGTCACCAACCTCTGGCAACTGGCGTTCGGTGGCCACTTGAGCGCCTTACTCAAGCGCCTATGGCCAATGCTGCTGCTGATTGTCCTCGGCACCGGGCTCGGCACTTTGTGGCTGGGCATGGACGGCGGGCACTGGGTGGTGCGCGCATTAGGCGGCGCCTTGCTGCTGTACGCGCTAAGTGGCTTGTTCTTGCCGACCTTCAAGGTGAAACCTAAAACCGAGCGTTGGCTTGGGCCGTTATGCGGTCTGGTCACCGGCCTTATCACTTCGGCTACGGGTGTGTTCGTGATTCCGGCCGTGCCCTATCTGCAAGCCCTGGGTTTGGACCGCGATCAGTTGGTGCAGGCGCTGGGGCTGGCGTTCACCGCTTCCACACTGGCGTTGGCCGCTGCGCTGACTTGGCGTGGCACCTTGGGCGGTGGCGAAGTCAGCGCCTCGTTGCTGGCACTGGTGCCCGCGCTGTTGGGCATGTGGTTGGGCCAGGTGGTGCGCCAGCGCATCAGTGCGGTGCTGTTCAAGCGGGTGTTCTTTATCGGCATGGCGCTGCTGGGCAGCCATCTGCTGGTTGGCGGTTAAAGCAATAGTTGGCTTGTTATTCGTGCGTTTTGGTCAAATGTATTTTGCCGCATTGCGGCTTATTCCAAGGGTTGAATGTCGATAGCCTGCCGGCAGCCATTTTTAACCCTTTTGGAATCCCTCCCATGAAAAAAGTCCTCCTGCTCAACGGCGGCAAAAAATTCGCCCACTCCGACGGCCGCTATAACAGCACCTTGCACGACGCCGCCGTGGCCGTGCTCGACCGTGCCGGTATCGACGTCAAAGTCACCCATATCGACGAAGGCTATGACGTGGCCGAAGAAGTCGCCAAGTTCCTCTGGGCCGATGTGATCATCTACCAGATGCCCGGCTGGTGGATGGGTGCGCCGTGGATCGTCAAGAAGTACATCGACGAAGTCTTCACCGAAGGCCACGGCAGCCTGTACGCGAGCGATGGCCGCACCCGTTCGGATGCGTCGCAGAAATACGGCAGCGGCGGCCTGATCCAGGGCAAGCAATACATGCTGTCGCTGACCTGGAACGCACCGCAGCAAGCCTTCGACGACCCTGCCGACTTCTTCGAAGCCAAAGGCGTGGACGCTGTGTACTTCCCGTTCCACAAGGCCAACGAGTTCCTCGGCATGACCGGCCTGCCGACCTTCCTGTGTGTGGACGTGATGAAACGCCCGGCCATCGAGGCCGACGTGGCGCGCTACGAGCAGCATCTGGCGCAGGTGTTCAATTTCTCGGTGTAAGCTGCCTGCAACCGATAAAGAGGACAGCCTGTGAAAGCCCGATCCGATGAGCTACAGATCTTCGTCAGCGTGATTGAGTGCGGCTCGATTTCGGCGGCTGCGGAGCAGGTCGGGCAGACGCCGTCGGCGGTCAGCCGCACCTTGTCGCGCCTGGAAGCCAAGCTCGACACCACGCTGATCAACCGCACCACGCGGCGCATGGACCTGACCGAAGAGGGCAAGTATTTTTTCGAGCAGGCCAAGCTGATCCTGGCGCAGATGGACGAGCTGGAAGAGCGCCTGTCGTCGCGCCAGAAGAACCCCGCCGGGCGTCTGCGCATCAATGCGGCCGTGCCGTTCATGCTGCATGGGATCGTGCCGTACATTGCCGAGTTTCGCAGCCTCTACCCGGATATCCAGCTGGAGCTGAACAGTGACGACTTGATCATCGACCTGCTGGAGCAGAGCACCGACATTGCCATCCGCATCGGTGCCCTGGCCGACTCGACCCTGCATGCGCGCTCGTTGGGTTGTACGCCGCTGCATATCCTCGCCAGCCCCGACTACCTCAAGCGGTTCGGCACGCCGAAGACGGTGGCCGAGTTGGTCGACCATACGCTGCTGGGCTTCACCCAGACCGAAACCCTCAACCACTGGCCGCTGCGCCACGTGGAAGGCGACCGCTGGCTGATCCAGCCAAGCATTGCCGCCTCCAGCGGCGAAACCGTGCGCCAACTGGCGCTGGAAGGCCAGGGCATTTGCTGCCTGTCGAACTTCATGACCATCGCCGACATCGACGCCGGGCGCCTGGTGCCGGTACTGGAAGCCTTCAACAGCGGCTATCGCCAGCCGATCCACGCGGTGTTCTACCGTAACTCGCAGTTGGCGTTGCGCATCCAGTGCTTCCTGGATTTCATTCAAACCAAGCTTGTGCGGTATGCCTGCTGATTCGTGACCTGTGCGCAAGATTGAATTGGGCAACATGGGCTTATTCGGCGCAAATGAGTCCTTGATACTGGGCCCATCACTTACCCAGTCAGGAGCAACCTCCATGAACGTATTCGTCACCGGCGCAGCAGGGTTTATCGGCGGCTCCATCGCCACCGGCCTGGTCAAGGCCGGCCACACGGTCACCGGCCTGGTGCGCAGCGCCGAGCAAGCGGCTGAAATGACGGCCCTGGGTATTACGCCCGTGATCGGCACATTGGATGACGCTGACGTGTTGACCGCGCAGGCTTCTAAAGCTGATGCGGTGATCAATGCCGCCAGCAGCGACCATCGCGCTGCCGTCGAAACCTTGCTGGCCGCCTTGAAAGGCTCGAACAAGCCGTTCCTGCACACCAGCGGTTCGAGCATTGTCGGTGATGCGTCGGGCGGCAAAGCCAGCGATGTCATCTACGTTGAAGACAACCTGCCGGAGCCGACCGTCGACAAGGCCGCGCGTGTGGCCATCGACAACCTGATCCTGGCAGCCGCCAAAAACGGCGTGAACTCGGCAGTCATCTGCAACACCCTGATCTACGGCCACAGCCTGGGCGTGAAACGTGACAGCGTGCAATTGCCGCGCTTGCTCAAGCAAGCACGCAAAAGTGGTGTGGTGCGGCATGTGGGCACTGGCCAGAACATCTGGTCCAACGTGCACATTGAAGATGTGGTGGCCCTGTATCTGCTGGCGCTGACCAAGAACGTCCCGGGCACGTTCTACTTTGTGGAAAGCAGCGAAGCGGCGTTTGTCGACATGACCACCGCGATTGCCCAAGCGCTGAACCTGGGCGAGCCGCAGGACTGGCCATTGGCCGAAGCTGAGGCCGAGTGGGGCTATGAAATGGCCAACTATGGCCTGGGCTCCAACAGCCGGGTGCGTGGCAAACATGCGCGTGAATTGCTGGGCTGGGCGCCGAAGCGCACGTCGGTGGTGGAGTGGATTCGTCACGAGATGGTGTGATGTTCGCTTAGTACCGCGGCGCTGCCATCGCAGGCAAGCCAGCTCCCACACTTGAATGTATTCGCAATTCAAAATGTGGGAGCTGGCTTGCCTGCGATGAAGGCGACTCGGTTCATGTGTTGTTACACATTACTGGCCCCACCCGCCGCAATTCCGTACCATCCCCCGCCATATCCCTCGCTACTCCCTGGTACCTCATGAACCTCACCCGTCTGCGCGCCGACGCCCTGGCCGGCCTCACCACGTCTTTCGCGCTGCTGCCCGAATGCATCGCCTTTGCCCTTGTGGCTCACCTCAACCCGCTGATGGGCCTCTACGGCGCCTTTATCATCTGCACGCTCACGGCATTGTTCGGCGGCCGGCCGGGCATGGTCTCGGGCGCGGCGGGTTCGATGGCAGTGGTGATCGTGGCGCTGGTGGTGCAACACGGCGTGGAGTATCTGCTCGCAACGGTGCTGCTGGGCGGGCTGATCATGGTTGCGTTTGGCCTGTTACGCCTGGGCAAACTGGTGCGCATGGTGCCGCACTCGGTGATGCTCGGGTTCGTCAACGGCCTGGCGATCATCATTGCGCTGGCACAGTTGGAACATTTCAAAAGCGGTGAAACCTGGCTGAGCGGCACGCCGTTGTACGTGATGACCGGGCTGGTGGCGGCAACCATGGCGATTGTCTACCTGCTGCCACGCCTGACCCGCGCCGTGCCGCCCGCGCTGGTGGCGATTTTGGGCGTGGGCCTTGCGGTGTACTTGTTGGGTTTGCCAACCCGTACGTTGGGCGACATGGCCCACATCGCCGGCGGCCTGCCGACCTTTGCGTTGCCACAGATCCCGTGGAGCCTGGAAACCCTCGGCATCATCGCGCCTTATGCGTTCCTGATGGCGATGGTTGGCCTCTTGGAAACCCTGCTGACCCTGAACCTCACCGACGAAATCACCGAAACCCGTGGTTACCCCGATCGCGAAAGCGTGGCCTTGGGCGCGGCGAATATGGTCTCGGGCCTGTTTGGTGGCATGGGCGGTTGCGCGATGATCGGGCAAACCGTGATCAATTTAAGTTCCGGCGGGCGCGGGCGTTTCTCCGGGGTGTTTGCCGGGGTGATGATCCTGTTGTTCATTTTGTTTCTGTCGCCGCTGATCGAGCGCATTCCGCTGGCGGCTTTGGTCGGCGTGATGTTCGTGGTGTCCCAGCAGACCTTCGCCTGGGCGTCGCTGCGGGTGATCAACAAGGTGCCGGTCAACGACGTGCTGGTGATTATTGCGGTCACGGTGATTACCGTATTCACCGACCTGGCCACTGCCGTGTTGTGCGGCATCGTGATTGCGGCGCTGAACTTCGCCTGGCAACAGGCCCGCGAGCTGTATGCCGATGAGCATCTGGAAGCCGATGGCAGCAAGTTGTATCGCCTGCACGGCACGCTGTTCTTTGCCTCGACCACGCCGTTTTTGAACCAGTTCGACCCGGCCAACGACCCGGCCCAGGTGACGCTCGATTGCCGTCACCTGAGCTTTGTCGACTACTCAGCCATTGCTGCGCTGATGACCCTGCGCGAGCGCTATACCAAGGCCGGCAAGCACTTGCGGGTGCTGCATTTGTCGGAGCGCTGCAAGAAGCTGCTCAAGCGCGCGAAGGTTCATCACGACTGACGATCACGGCCCGACCAGGTCTTCCAGCTCCTGGGCGCGGGTCTGGGTCATGTCCAGCAGGCAGCCGGAGCCATTGACCTGATCAATGGTGCCGCCGGTGGCTGAGCCCGCAAAGCCGCAATTGGCGTCGCGGAATTTGATCCACAGGCGCTGAACGTCCTGCAATTGCTGTTTACGTGCTCCTTCCTGGGCGGCGAGGGCAGTTTTATAGGCCTTGTTCAGGCGCTCATCCTGCACCTTGGCTTCCTTGGCGTTGCAATTGACCATGTCGGCGGTGGTGTTGGCGCCGTCCATGCATTTCTTCAAGGCCGCGTTGTCGCTGGCCGAGGCGCTGCCGCAAAAGGCCAGCAGCAGTGCGCTGGCGGCGAAAGGAACAAGCAGGGTCTTGCGCTTCATTCTTGGTTTTCCTGGTTGTGGATAGGCCTGTCATCTGAGACTCGGCCCTGGCAACTGAGTTTCCGCACGCAAAAAACTTCATGTAAGAACACCCCCCGGATTTTCATCGGCTGGCGTTGGGCATGTCCCAAAGCGACAGCGCTTATCTGTGGGCGAAAATTACTTTCATAAAAATTGAAAATTAAACCCGGTAATGATTTATGAGTTTCACAACCAATTCGACGTGACCCTTTCCAAGGAGTACCGCATGGCCGCACCACTGGGCTTTGGGCTGTTGGCATACGCTGCCATCGCCATCATTGCATTGATCGTGCTGATTGCACGTTACCGACTCAACCCGTTTATCGTCATCACGTTGGTGTCTATCGGCCTGGCCTTGATGGCCGGCATGCCGGCGGACACCATCATGGGCTCTTATGAGGCGGGCGTCGGCAAGACCCTTGGGCATATCGCCCTGGTGGTGGCGCTGGGCACCATGCTCGGCAAGATGATGGCCGAATCCGGCGGTGCCGAGCAGGTGGCGCGCACGCTGATCAACCGTTTCGGCGAGCGCAACGCGCATTGGGCGATGGTGTGTATCGCGTTCCTGGTGGGGCTGCCGCTGTTTTTCGAGGTCGGTTTTGTATTGCTGGTGCCGATCGCCTTTACCGTGGCGCGGCGTGTGGGCGTGTCGATCCTGATGGTCGGCTTGCCGATGGTCGCCGGTCTGTCGGTGGTACACGCGCTGGTGCCGCCACACCCGGCGGCGATGATGGCGGTGCTGGCGTATAACGCCTCGGTGGGGCAGACCGTGCTGTATGCGATTTTGATCGGCATTCCCACGGCGATCATCGCCGGTCCCGTGTACGCCAAGTTCATCGTGCCGCGTATCCACCTGCCGGCGGAAAACCCGCTGGAACGCCAGTTTATCGAGCGCGAGCCGCGTACCCGCTTGCCAAGTTTCGCCCTGACCATGGGCACCATCCTGCTGCCGGTGGTGCTGATGATGATTGGCGGTTGGGCCAACGTGATTTCAACGCCGGGCACTGGCTTCAACCAGTTCCTGCTGTTTATCGGCAACTCGGTGATCGCGCTGCTGGTCGCCACGCTGGTGAGCTTCTGGACCCTGGGTCTGGCCCAGGGCTTCAATCGCGAAGCGATTCTCAAGTTCACCAATGAATGCCTGGCGCCGACCGCCAGCATCACCTTGCTGGTGGGCGCGGGCGGCGGCTTGAACCGCATTCTGGTGGACGCGGGCGTGACCAATGAGATTCTCGGCCTGGCGCATGCCTTTCACCTGTCGCCGCTGGTGATGGGCTGGCTGTTTGCCGCGTTGATGCGCATCGCCACCGGCTCGGCCACTGTGGCCATGACCACCGCCTCCGGTGTGGTCGCGCCCGTCGCCATGGGCCTGGGTTATCCACACCCGGAATTGTTGGTGCTGGCGACCGGCGCGGGCTCGGTGATCTTTTCCCACGTCAACGACGGTGGCTTCTGGCTGATCAAGGAATACTTCAATATGACGGTGATCCAGACCTTCAAGACCTGGACCGTGTTGGAGACTTTGATTTCGGTGGTCGCGTTTGGTCTGACTTACGGCCTGTCTCTCATTTTATAAGCCTTGTTTTATAAGGCTCGTTTTATAAGCCTCATTGTGTAAGCCGGAGCCGCCATGGACATCCTCTACCAGATCCGCGCCCGTCAGGATTCGTTCAGCGCCGGTGAAGGCCGTATCGCCAAGCTGATGCTCGATGATGTGGGCTTTGCCGCGTCGGCCAGCCTGGAAGCGTTGTCGCAACGGGCCGAGGTCAGCACGGCAACCTTGTCGCGTTTTGCCCGCAGCGTCGGTTGCCGCGATTTACGTGATTTGCGCCTGCAACTGGCCCAGGCCAGTGGCGTGGGCAGCCGCTTCCTCGACCCGGCCGGGTTGCCGGAGCAGTCGGCCTTTCACCGGCAGATTCTGGGCGATATCGAAGCGACGTTGCGTCAGCACCTGTCGGGGTTTAACCAGGCCAGTTTTGTTGATGCGGTCAGCCTGTTGGGCAAGGCGCGGATGATTCACGCGTTTGGCATGGGCGGCCCATCGAGCCTGTGCAGTGACGAATTGCAGGTGCGCCTGGTACGCCTGGGCTACCCGATTGCCGCCAGCCATGACCCGGTGATGATGCGGGTCACGGCGGCCACTTTAGGCCCGGAGCAGGCGCTGATCGTGTGCTCGCTCACCGGGCTGACGCCAGAACTGTTGGACGTCGTGAAGCTTGCGCGTAGCTACGATGCCCCCATCATCGCCATCACCCTGGCCGACTCTCCCCTGGCCGAATTGGCGGATGTATTACTGCCGCTGCAACCGGCCGAAACCAGTTTTATCTACAAGCCCACCGCGGCGCGCTACGGCATGCTGTTGGCCATCGACCTGCTCGCCACCGAACTGGCGCTGGCCCTGCCGGACGACAACCAGGAACGCCTGCGCCGGATCAAGCTGGCCCTCGACGATTATCGCGGCGGCCCCGACAGCCTGCCGCTTGGAGACTGATATGAAGTACGACACGTTGATCCGCCAGGCGCTGATCATTGATGGCAGCAACACGCCGGGCTATGTCGCCGATGTGGGGCTGCGCGCCGGGCGCATCGAGCGCATTGGCGATTTGTCGAACGCAATCGGTGAGCAGGAAATCGACGCCAGTGGCCGCGTGTTGGCACCGGGTTTTATCGACGTGCACACCCACGATGACACGGTGGTGATCCGCCACCCGCAGATGCTGCCCAAGCTCAGCCAGGGCGTGACCACAGTGATTGTCGGCAACTGCGGCATCAGCGCATCGCCGGTGAGTTTACGTAGCGATCCGCCGGACCCGATGAACCTTTTGGGCACGCGTGAGGCGTTCACTTACCCTCGTTTTGCCGATTACCGCGCCGCCGTGGAAAGTGCTCATCCGGCAGTCAACGTTGCCGCTTTGATCGGCCACACCGCCTTGCGCAGCAACCATATGGACGACCTGCACCGCACCGCCACGCCCAGTGAAATTGCCGCCATGCGTGTGCAGTTGCAGGAGAGTCTGCAGGCGGGTGCCCTCGGTTTATCCACAGGCCTGGCCTACGCCAGCGCGTTTAATGCCGAGACCGATGAAGTGCTGCAGCTCAGTGAAGAACTCACGGCGTTTGGTGCGGTGTACACCACGCATTTGCGCAGTGAATTCGAACCGGTACTGGAGGCGATGGACGAGGCGTTTGTGATTGGGCGACATGCGCAGGCGCCGGTGATCATTTCCCACCTCAAGTGCGCCGGTGCGGGCAATTGGGGGCGCAGTCCGCAACTGTTGGCATCGTTGGAATTGGCAGCGCAAACCCATCCGGTCGGGTGTGATTGCTATCCCTATGCCGCCAGCTCGTCGACGCTGGATTTGAAGCAGGTCACCGACGCGTTTCGTATCACTATTACCTGGTCAACACCGCACCCGGAGGTCGGCGGGCGCGACTTGCAGGACATCGCGGCGCAGTGGGAGGTTTCGCTGATGGATGCGGCACGTCGCCTGCAACCGGCAGGGGCGGTGTACTACGGGATGGATGAGGCGGATGTACGGCGTATTCTTGCGCATCCGTTGTCGATGGTGGGTTCGGATGGTTTGCCGGAAGACCCGTTTCCCCATCCACGTTTGTGGGGCGCATTTCCACGGGTGCTGGGGCACTTCAGCCGGGATGTGGGGTTGTTTCCACTGCACACGGCGGTGCACAAGATGACCGGGTTGTCGGCGGCGCGTTTTGGGCTGGCCGAGCGTGGAGAAATTCGTGAAGGGCACTGGGCCGACCTGGTGTTGTTCGACCCGTTGCGCGTGCGTGATGTGGCGGATTTCAAAGAACCGCAACGCGCTGCCGAGGGGATTGATGGCGTGTGGGTCAATGGCGTGCTGAGTTATAGCGATGGGCAGGCCAATGGGCAACGGCCGGGGCTGTTCCTTGCGCGCAATGGGGATTTGCGTGGCGGGTTTTCGTCCCTATAGTGGGCGCCTTCATACACGGAGCGGTTGCCATGCACTTAGGAAAAGTCACCCCGATTTTGCGGATCTTCGACGAGGCCAAGGCGTTGGAGTTCTACGTCGACTTCCTGGGGTTCAAGGTTGACTGGCAGCACCGTTTCGAGGCGAATTTCCCGTTGTATCTGCAAGTGTCGCTGGGCGAGTGCGTGCTGCATTTGTCCGAGCACCATGGCGATGCTTCGCCGGGCTCGGCGGTGCGGATTCAGGCGCAAGGCGTGGACGGCTACCAGCAGCAGTTGCTGGCCAAGGACTACCGGTATGCCAAGCCTGGGGTTGAAGAAACGCCTTGGGGCTCGCGGGAGATGAGCATCAAGGACCCGTTTGGGAATCGACTGGTGTTTGTTGAGGAAGGCGAGGGCTGAGGGCCAAGGGACTCAAGGCAAGCCGAGTATGTCCAAGTTTGCCTGTGGCGAGGGAGCTTGCTCCCGTTGGGCTGCGCAGCAGCCCCAAGGCATTCACTGCGCTCCCGATGTCAAATCTCGATCAACTTCAGTAGGGGCCGCTGCGCGACCCAGCGGGAGCAAGCTCCCTCGCCACAGAGATTGTGCGTAGTCAGAGTTGGTTTTTACACCCGGAAATGACTGACCATCTGCTGCAACTGGCTGCCCAAACGCGCCAGTTCCACGCTCGATTTAGCCGTCTCATCGCTCGCAGTAGCCGTTTGCTCCGACACATCGCGCACGTTCACAATGCTGCGGCTGATCTCTTCAGCCACGGCGCTCTGCTGCTCGGCGGCCGCTGCAATCTGCTGGTTCATCGACTGGATATTCGACACGGTACGCGTGATGTTCTCCAGCGACACACCGGCCTTGCGCGTCAGCTCGACGCTGCTGTCGGTGAGGCTGCGGCTGTTATTCATCACCGTGGCCACTTGCTGGGTGCCGTTCTGCAAACCGGCGACCAGGCCTTCGATTTCTTCGGTGGATTTTTGTGTGCGCTGGGCCAGGCCACGCACTTCGTCAGCCACCACGGCAAAGCCACGACCGGCTTCACCGGCACGCGCCGCTTCAATCGCCGCGTTGAGCGCCAACAGGTTGGTCTGCTCGGCCACGGCCTTGATCACGTCCATCACGCTGCCGATCTTGTTGCTCTCTTGTTGCAGGTGCGTCATTGCGTCAGTAGAGCGCGCCACTTCGGCGGCCAGGCGTTCGATCTGGGCGATGGCCTCGGCCACCACTTTGTCGCCGGCGCGGGCTTGGCCATCGGCATCGGCGGCGGCCAGCGACGCTTGCTCGGCGTTGCGCGCGACTTCCTGCACGGTGGCAGTCATTTCATGCATCGCGGTGGCGACTTGATCGGTCTCGATCTTCTGGCTGTTCACGCCGGCACTGGTCTGCTCGGTCACGGCCGAGAGTTCTTCGGCGGCGCTGGCGATCTGGGTTACGCCGTCACGAATGCCGCTGATCAGCTCGCGCAGGGTGGTGCCCATGCGCTGGATACCTTGCTGCAATACGCCGAGTTCATCGCGGCGGGTCACCTGGATGTTGTGGCTCAGGTCACCGGAAGCGATGCGTTCCACCACGGCCAGGGTGTCCTGGATCGGTCGGGTGATCTGGCGGGTAATAACCAGCGCCGCGATGATGCCGACCAACAACGCCAGCAAGGTGCTGATCAATTGCAGGCTGCGGGCCTGAGTGCTTTCGGCGTCGCGGCGATCGAGCTGGATGTCGTAAAGCTTGTCGCTGATGGTGACGATATCGGCACCCTGGGTGGTCATTTCGGCGCGCGCAGTGACGATATTGGCGTTGGCGGCCTTGTAGCTCTGTACGGCGCTGCGATAGGCACCGAGTGCGGTTTCCAGCGACGTCAGTGCGCTTTGTTGGCTGGTGCCAAACGCGGCGCTGAGGCTTTTCAAACCGGCGATGGCTTTATCGATTTGTGCAGCGGCGCGGGCTTCGGTTTCTGCGCTGGGGGAGTTGGTGTAGCCGCGCACTTCATAGCGCGCCAGGTGGAACTCTTCCTTGGCGTGCGTCACGGCCTGGTACTGGGTGAAGCGTTCCGGGCTGTCGGGCGCTTGCTGCACGCCGGTCTCCAGTGCGTCGATCTGTCCGTTGGCGATATCGGCCTTGTCGCCCATCACTTGGCGCGCGGCATTGCCGTTACGGTAGGCCTCACGCATTTTGTTCAGCGACTGCTGGTAAGCCGTGATGACGGCTTTCTGCTCGGTGAGCAGCTTGAGGTTTTCCGGGCTCTTGAAGCTGTCCAGCAGTTTCTGTTGCTGGGCGGCGAAGGCGTCGAGGCTGGTCTGGACGTTCTGTGCCACGGCTTCGTCGCCATTGGCGAGCATGTATTGCAGGCGCACGATGCGCAGCTTGGTCAGGGACGCGTTGAGCTGGGTGATGTCGCTCATCCAGTTGCTACGGTCAATCAAGCCGCCCAGGCTGGTCCAGCCGGTCAGGGCCAGGATCGAGGTGAGGACCAGCACCAGGCCAAAGCCCAGGCCGAGTTTGAGGTTGACGCTGATGTTGCCGAACCAGCTATTCATCGAATGCTCCGCAAGAATGATGTGTGTCTGCTGGACGGTGTTGTTGTTTGAGCCAGCCAAAGTTTGTACGGGGGTATCGGCGGCAGGCGATGATTCTGAAATACATTTCTTACGGGTGCGACGAAGGGTCGCCATTGCCTGGCAGCAACGGCGGCCCAGCAGGCTCCCAGCTGGCTTATAGTGCGGTAGCGGGCACCACGGTGAGTCTGAGGCAAGACGCGGCACCCGCGCTCAGGTGCACAGTGTTGCGTGCCACCCTTGAATGGTGGGCCTGGCCAGAAGGCTCACCACTGTTGGGGTTCACGTCAAACCTGGGGAAGTTGCTGCTGGCGATATCCAGGCGAAGTCGATGGCCGCGCTTGAACAGGTTGCAGGTGGCGAAGGGCTCGATCGTGACCTTTACCCGTTTGCCCGGTGTCAGTGCCGTCGGCTGCTCCCAGGAGTCTCGATAGCGACAACGGCGGATGCCGTCGGTGATGTTCATCGCAAAACCATCGGGGTAGTCGGCACTGGGCGGGTACAGGTCGATCAGCTTGGCGGTGAAGTCGGTGTCGGGTGCATCGCTGTCTATCCATAACTCGATCTGTACATCACCTGCGACAATCAAGTCTTCAATGAGCGGCTCGGTAAGGAAGCTCAGCACATCTTTGCGCTCGCTCAGAGGGCGGTTGTCGCCACGGGTGCCGAAGAAGTCGGCACGCTCACGTTGGTCGAAAGCGCCGCCCACAAAGATGGGGGCGCCGGAGGTCAGCGCACCGCCGAGGGTCGGGACCGGACAGGCCGGGTCGGCTAGGTAGCTCAAGCACGCGTCGGTTGCGTCTGGTGCAGTGCCGCTCAGTTGCCCTTGAGCCGTCAAGTAGAGCGTCTGCACCCGGCTGCCTGGCAGCGGCCATTGCGCCGATTGCAACCAGCGTCCGCCGTGTTGCAGTCGGCCGTCAGGGTCACGTTGGCCGCTGCCGCCCCCCATCAGAAATACCTGCACGCTGGCCTTGGGCGCGTGAGGCGAGGGTTTGAGCGATTGTTCGAACCACGCCAGGCGACAGCTCAGCCAGTTTTGATCGACCTGGCCATCGAATGCTGCCTGCGGCCCGAACTCGACGTCGCCGCTGTGGCTGATATTGCGGTCACCGTGCAGCCATGGCCCCATCACCAGCCGCTGGTGGGCCGAGGTGTTTTGCCTGAAGGCGCTGTAGTTGGCCAGGGTGGAGCTGACATAGGCGTCATACCAACTGGACATGAACAACACTGGAATGTCGGGCAGTTGCCGATAGTAGCCCTCGGCATAGATGCCGGACGTGCGCCAATACTCACTGAATGTGCCCTTGGCCCACTGCTCCAGCACGTAGGCCTCGTATTCCGGCACATGGCGCAAAGGTGACTGGCCGGGTTGCCAGGGCATCCGCGTAAACCAATGATGGATATCTTCCTGCTCCAGTGCTTGGCGAACCTGTGGATCGGCCAAGGCTGCTGGGCTTTCCTTGGCCTGGCGAAAGGCCCAGGTGGCCTGCTTGAGTTCGAACGCGCCACCCTGGCGAATCCCGCACTGATAGGCGTTGGCGAAGCCGCCGCTGTCGAGCACCATGCTGCTCAAGCCCGGTGGGTGCAGACAGGCCATCGCCAGTTGGGTATGCGCGGCGTAAGACAGGCCCATGCTGCCGATCTTGCCGTTGCACCACGGCTGGCGGACGATCCAGGCAAGCGTGTCGAAACCGTCCTCGCCCTCGGCGGTGTATTTGGTAAACACGCCTTCAGAGGCATAGCGGCCCCGGCAGTCCTGAAAGATTGCGACAAAGCCTTGGTCGGTAAAGCGTGCCGCCATCTGTTCTCGAGAGATGTGCTGGCCGTCGAGTTGTTTTTCCGAGCGAGAGGGTTTGCTCTTGTCGTAGGGCGTGCGTTCAATGACCACCGGGAAAGGGCCACAGCTGTCTGTCGGCAAATAGATATCGGTGGCCAGGTGGACGCCGTCGCGCATCGGGATCATGTGGTTGTGCAGGGTTTGCATGGGGAAAACACTCATCGACTCAGTACCCGCTCGTGACCGCGATAGCCAGCAACACCATCGCCAGTACGGCGTAGATCAGAAACAGCGGCAGGATGTAGCGCGCCCATTGGCCCCAACCGACATTGGCGGTGGCCAGCAACACCAGCAGGCCACTGGAGGTTGGGGTGATCATGTTGGTCAGGCCATTGCCCATCAGAAACGCGAATACAGTGGTCTGCGGGCTGACGCCGGAGAGTTGGCCCAGCGGGCCGAAGATCGGCATGGTCACCGCCGCCTGGCCCGAGGTGGACGGGATTAACACGTCCAGCCCCAGTTGTGCGAAGAACATGCCGTAGGCCGACACAATCGGGCCGTGGTCGCCTACCAGGTTGGCCAGGGTGTGGACGATGGTGTCGAGCACTTGGCCGGTACTGAGGATGATTTCCACGGCGGTGGCCAGGCCGATCAGCACGCCAGCAATCAGCACCTTCTTCATGCCATCGACAAAGGCACTGGCGGCGACACTCGCACCTAGCCCGGCAATCACACTGAACGCCACCGTCAGCAACAGGTAAAACGCCGACAGCTCATGGTACTTCCAGCCCCAGCGGTTGGAGGCGTAGACCAGAAAACCGATGCCGCTCAGCAGCACAGTCAGGTTGATCAAGTGGCGCGTGGGCAAGGGTTTATGTTCGAACGTAATCTGCGCTGTCGCATCCAAACCGTGCTTGCGGATACTCCACAGCACGAAGGCAATCCCCACCAGCAGAAAGCTGCAGTAAGCCAGTACGCGCATGCTTAAACCGCTGAATATCGGCAGCCCGACCATCGGCTGAGCGACGGACAGCGCCACGGGATTGGAGATTGAGGCGAGGTAGCCGATCTTCACCGAGATCGTGACGATAGCCAGCCCGATCAGGTTCGACAGCCCCAGCCGGTTGGCCATGGCGACCATCAGCGGCACGATCAGAATAAACTCCTTGGCCAGGCCCATGAACGTGCTGCCCGCCGAGAACACCAGCATCAGGCTCGGCACCAGCACGTAGATGTTGCCGCGGGTCAGGCCCAGTAAACGCTCCAGTCCGGCGTCGATCACCCCGGCCTTGTTCAGTACGCCAAACATGCCGCCGATGAACAGCACCATGAAGATCAGCGCTGCACGTTTCTCGATGCCTTGGGGGATGGCCATGAAACCTTCGACCAGCGACACCGGGCGGGCCACGGTATCGCCGGCCTTGCGTGGCTCCAGCGCGAACAGTTGGCCAAGGCTGTCGTGTTTCTCCAGCACCTGATAAGAGCCGGGTACGACCAGCCCGTTCTGACGCTCGAACTTGCCCGAGTTCACCGCGTAGGTGAAGGCCACGGCGAGCAAGACGATGCTCAGCAGGATGATGGCCGGGTTGATCTGTTTGCGTTGCGTGGGTTTTTCCACCGCCGCCGCTGTGGAGAAATGCTGTGATTCGCTCATGCTGGCTGCCCCGGCGTTTGCCGTTGTTGTTATGGGGGAGTGACGCGTGTGGAGCGGACACTAGGGCAAAGTTTTGGCGGCGACAACGTTATGCGCAGGGTGGGTCAGGCTATGCGTTTTGTGCGTTCAAGCGCTGCTTGAGGTGCTCGGCAAACGCTGTGACTACTTGTGGGCGTGGCTCATTGGTGCGATAGGCCAGGCCGAAAGCGTAAGGCAGTGCAGGGCGAAAAGGCCGGGTCACGATCGGCAGGTGCAGGAAGTGGCTGGCGAGCAAACCGTTGACGATCGACACCCCGAGGCCTTCGGCGACAAAGCTGCACGCCGCGCCTACCGAATGCACTTCGACCCGCACTTGCGGCGTGAGGTTGGCAGCGCGGAACACCTGGTTCAACTCGGCCCGTAAAGCCCGTTGTCGGCCCAGCATCACCAACGGCACATTGCGCAAGTGCTGCACCTCGATACAGGCGTGGCGAGTCAGTGGGTGGTCGGCGGGCATCACGCATACGCCTTCGGTTTGCAGTACGGGCTCGATGTCGAAGTCGGGAATTTCCGTCGGCAGGCGCACAAAACCCAGGTCGGCGGACCGGTCGAGTACGGCGCGCTCGATCATGTCGTAAGAGCCGGTCAGCAACTCGACCACGATGTCGTCATGGCTCTTGAGAAACTCCGCGACGATCCGTGGCAAAAGCTCTTGGGTCATGCTGGTGGGCACCCCGACCTTGAGCAGACTTTTGCGCGAGCGGCCCACACGCATTTCGTCTGCCAGGCGCTGGATACGCTGCATGCCGTCTACCAGGCCAGCGACCTCGGTCAGCAACTCTTCCGCTTCTGCGGTGGCCATCAGGCGACCTTTTTTGCGCAGAAACAACACGAAACCCAACGCTTCTTCCAACTGACTCAACAGACGGCTGACGGCCGATTGCGACAGGCCCATGCGGGTTGCTGCGCCGATGGTCGAACCGGTGGACATGATCGCCTTGAAGGCTTCGAGCTGCTTGAGATTCACCGTGATTTTCCTGTCGGTTGCGAGGGGCAAACGGCGCTTTTCACATAGCCCAATGCGCATCTCGCATAACGTTGTGGGGCTTTCGACGAGCCGTTAGTGTCCGCTCCAACGCGAGGTGCCGTCCAGTGTGTCGCGCGGTGGAACTGCCCATAAAAAAACGACAATAAGGCATAGAGGAAACAGCGATGCATAAACTTTTCAATCAGGGAAAATTGGCCTCGGCGTGCCTGCTGGCAGGTGTGTCGCCTGTACTCCTGGCCCAGGGGTTCTGGGAGGATTCAAAGGCTCGCCTGACCTTGCGTAATTTCTACTTCAACGACGATTACCGCGACGGCGGCGAGGATCGCAAAGAGTGGGCGCAAGGTTTTTTACTCAACCTGCAGTCAGGCTATACCGAGGGCACGCTAGGGTTTGGTCTGGACGCGTTGGGGTTGGCGGGGCTGCGGCTCGACTCCAGCCCGACTCACGCCGGCACGGGTTTATTGCCGGTGCATGACGATGGCCATGCCGCCAGTGAATTCTCCAGCCTGGGCGTCACCGCAAAGATGCGCTGGGGCGATGCCGTGGTGAAAACCGGTACCTTGCTGCCGAAGATTCCAGTGCTGGTGCATAACGATGGACGCCTGCTGCCGCAGACTTTTCAAGGCACTCAGGTGGAGTACAGTGGTATTCGCAACCTGTACCTGCATGCCGGGCACCTGGATAAATTCAAGCAGCGAAACTCCACCGACAGCGTGGCTATTTATCCCCAGGGCTACAGCGGCAAACAGGGCAGTGATTTCGATTTTGCCGGCGCCTCTTATGCCTTCACGCCGCAGCTCAGTGGCACTTGGTATTACGGCGAAATGCGTGAGTTCTATCGTCAGCAGTTTTTTGGCCTTGTGCATAAACAGCCGGTGGGTAACGGCACGCTGACCAGTGATTTGCGTTATTTCATCAGCAGCGATGCGGGTGAGGCGCGCAACGGCAAAGTGGACAGCGACATGTTCAGCGGGTTGTTCACCTATCGCCTGGGCGCACAGGCGCTGGGCGTCGGTTATCAGAAGGTCAACGGCGACACTGCGCTGCCTTATGCCAGTGTCTCGACGGTGTATTCCTTCACTAACGCCGGTGTGGGCAAGTTCATCCAGGCCGGTGAGCAAACCTGGATGCTGCGCTACGACTATGATTTTGAAGCCGTGCTGCCGGGCCTGAGTTTCATGACCCGCTATTACAAAGGGCGCAACGGTGATTACAGAGGGCGTGAGGCGCGGGAGTGGGAGTCGGACACTAACCTGCGCTATGTCATCCAGGACAGTACCTTCAAAGGCTTGGGCGTGGAGTTGCGCAAAGCGACCTATCGTTCCACCTACGCCAGCGACCGCGATAACTATCGGCTTTATCTGACCTACGACCTGGCCCTTTGGTAGTGGGGCAGGGGGCTGATCAGAGGCGGGTCTTGTGTGCTAGTCTGCGGGCCCTTTTAGTTTTGGATGACACGGGAAACCGTGCTGTCCTACAGCGGAGCCTCTTCATGTCCGAAGTTAATCTGTCCACCGACGAAACCCGCGTCAGCTACGGTATCGGCCGTCAGTTGGGCGACCAACTGCGCGACAACCCACCACCGGGCGTGAGCATCGACGCCATCCTGGCCGGCCTGACCGACGCGTTCGACGGCAAAGCAAGCCGCGTTGACCAAGAGCAAATGGCGGCGAGCTTCAAAGTGATCCGTGAAATCATGCAAGCCGAAGCGGCTGCCAAGGCAGAAGCAGCTGCTGGCGCTGGCCTGGCGTTCCTGGCTGAAAACGCCAAGCGTGATGGCATCACCACCCTGGCTTCCGGCCTGCAATTTGAAGTGCTGACTGCAGGTGACGGCGCCAAGCCGACCCGTGAAGACCAAGTGCGTACTCACTACCACGGCACCCTGATCGACGGCACTGTGTTCGACAGCTCCTACGAGCGCGGCCAGCCTGCAGAATTCCCGGTTGGCGGCGTGATCGCCGGCTGGACCGAAGCCCTGCAACTGATGAATGCCGGCAGCAAATGGCGTCTGTACGTGCCGAGCGAACTGGCTTACGGCGCTCAAGGCGTTGGCAGCATTCCGCCGCACAGCGTTCTGGTGTTCGACGTTGAGTTGCTCGACGTTCTGTAAGACCTGTTGATGGTTGCGCCGGGTCCTATGTGGGAGCCGGGATTGATGTGGCGAGCAAGCTTGCTTGCGCTGGGGTGCGAAGCGCCCCTAAAGGCCTGCGACTGCTGCGCAGCCGAGCGGGAGCAAGCTCCCTCGCCACAACAAGTCCAGCTCCCACATAGAGCCGGTGCATTCAGGTTTTGCGCGGTGGTTCATGGATGGAACTTGCCATTGAGCTCTGTCGCCGGGCGCAACGCTCGGGCATAGCAGAACAGAAACAGATTACGCACCACCTCCTTCAGCACCCCAGGCTCACTGGAACTCAGGCCGTTGACGTCCAGGTCGCCTTGATCCTGCAGTTCATTCAGCGCTTCTTCTTCCAGCACCGCACAGACTTCGCCGGTTTCCCGATGCAGGATCCGCAGGTATGGGTGTGGGCGGTCCAGCCAGGCATCTATCAAATAAGTCATGGTCGTTCTCCTTGATGGGTTTCAATGAGAATAATTCTTATTCGTGGAATAGCAAGTGCCTATTGGCGGTTTCCTGGTTTTTCTGTGTGGATGTTGAGGCAGGTCAGCGCAGAGGGCAAAACGCCATCCCGCGGCTGGCGCGGGATGGATGCAGCAGGTTCAGACTTTGCGCACGAACTCGGACTTGAGTTTCATCGGGCCGATACCGTCGATCTTGCAATCGATATCGTGATCGCCGTCGCACAGGCGGATGTTCTTGACCTTGGTGCCGACCTTGACCACCAGGGACGTGCCCTTGACCTTGAGGTCCTTGATCACGGTGATGGTGTCGCCGTCTTGCAGGACATTGCCCACAGAGTCTTTCTTCACGGTTTCGTCGCCCGCCACTTCGGCCTCGCCATTGGCGGACCACTCATGGGCGCATTCCGGGCAGATCAGCTGGGCGCCGTCTTCGTAGGTGTACTCGGAATTGCATTTCGGGCAGGGTGGCAACGTGCTCACTAAAGCTCCTTGAAAGTCAGGATGGCTAAAAGTCGCACATTATATAGGGTTTATTGCAGGTTGGGGTGGGCGCCTCGGAACCTTGTGGGAGCCGGGCTTGCCCGCGATGCAGGCACCGTGGTGTGTCAGTGATACCGAGGTGATGCTATCGCAGGCAAGCCAGCTCCCACGCAAGCCAGCTCCCACACAAGCCTGCGCTCGCAGATATTGCTCAGTGCGTGCGGGCTACCGCAAACTCACTCAGCTCAACCAGGGCATCCCGGTACTCGCTGGGTGGCAGGGCTTCCAGGCACTGGATGGCACGGGCCGCATAGTCACGCGCCAACTGCGCGGTGTACTCCAGGGAACCCGAGGCTTCTACCGCTGCACGGATAGCTTCGAGGTCTTCAATCCCGCCTTTCTGGATCGCCTTGCGCACCAGAGCGGCCTGTTCCGGCGTGCCTTCGCGCATTGTGTAGATCAACGGCAAGGTCGGCTTGCCCTCGGCCAGGTCGTCACCGACGTTCTTGCCCAGGGTTTCGGCGTCGCCACGGTAGTCGAGCAGGTCGTCCACCAGTTGGAACGCCACGCCCAGGTGATCACCAAAGGTGCGCAGGGCTTCGGCCTGTTCGGTCGTTGCGCCACACAGGACGGCGGCGCTGTGGGTCGAGGCTTCGAAGAGCATCGCGGTTTTGCCGCGAATCACTTCCATGTAGGTTTCTTCAGTGGTGCTGGCGTCGCGGACCTTGGACAGCTGCAGTACTTCGCCTTCGGCGATGATGCGCGTGGCTTGTGAAAGAATCTTCATCACCGGCATCGAGCCCAGTTCGACCATCATTTCAAACGAGCGCGAATACAGGAAGTCGCCCACCAATACGCTGGGGGCATTGCCCCACATCGCATTGGCCGTCTCGCGGCCACGGCGCATGCCGGACATGTCGACCACGTCGTCATGCAGCAGGGTCGCGGTGTGCAGGAATTCGATGGTCGCGGCCAGCAGGCGCAGGTCATCGCCTTCGCGGCCCAGAGCCTTGCCACACAGCAACACTAATAAAGGTCGCAGGCGTTTACCGCCCGCCGACGTAATGTAGTCGCCAATTTTGGAGACCAGCGGCACTTTAGACGTGAGCTGCTGCTTGATGATGCCGTCGACGGCGCTAAAATCGTCCGCGACCGCGCGGTAGAAAGCTTGGGGTTGCATCAGCGACAGTCGCTCCAGAAGGGTTGCGCGGCATGCTAGGACCCTGACCCGGCAGTGTCAAGGCGCGATAGACGGCCCCTTGCATCACCCATTTACCTTGCGTACAATCGCGCACCCTGAACTTCCTGGGCAGCACCTGCCTTACGCAATTGCATTCGGGACGTCCATCCCATGCAGCCATGCCAGCCAATACCTTTTCTTATAAAGCGCTGGGTGAGCAGGATTATCGGAGAAATACCATGTCGTACGCAGTAATTGTTACTGGTGGCAAGCAATACAAGGTCGCCCCAGGTGAATACCTGAAGATCGAAAAACTGGAAGTCGCTACTGGCGAATCCGTTACCTTTGATCGCGTTCTGTTGGTCGCCAATGGCGATGACGTGAACATCGGCGCTCCAGTTGTTGCTGGCGCTACCGTTGTGGCTGAAGTGATCTCCCAAGGTCGTCACGATAAAGTCCGCATCATCAAGTTCCGTCGTCGTAAGCACCACATGAAGCGTATGGGCCACCGCCAGTGGTACACCGAGATCAAAATCACCGGTATTCAGGCTTAATTTCAGCCTAATTCCTCACTAGGAGAATTGACTCATGGCACACAAAAAAGCTGGTGGTAGTACCCGTAACGGTCGCGACTCAGAAGCCAAACGCCTTGGCGTTAAGATGTATGGCGGCCAGAAAATCATTCCGGGCAACATCATCGTGCGTCAGCGCGGCACCCAATTCCACGCCGGTTACGGTGTTGGCATGGGTAAAGATCACACCCTCTTCGCTAAAATCGAAGGCGTGATCAAGTTTGAAGTAAAAGGCGCGTTCAACCGCCGTTACGTGAGCGTTGTCGCCGCTTAATTGCGCGATCGCTGGAAAAGCCCTGTCTCGCGACGGGGCTTTTTCGTTTGTGGAGTGAGTCTCTTGCAAAGCTGTTTGTGATGGGCTCAGGCGCTGGATGTGCGGTCGTTTTCTGAGGTCGCTGCGCTCATTTTTGCAAGAGTCTTATGTCTTGGTTTCTTAAGCTCGTCCGTGCGACGAGAGGCGTTTTGTTATGAAGTTCGTTGATGAAGTTTCCATCCGAGTAAAAGCAGGCGACGGCGGTAACGGTTGCATGAGTTTCCGTCGCGAAAAGTTCATCGAAAACGGTGGTCCAAACGGCGGTGACGGCGGTGACGGCGGTTCCATCTACATGATGGCCGACGAAAACCTCAACACCCTGGTCGACTACCGTTACACCCGGCACTTCGATGCCGAGCGTGGCTCCAACGGCGGCAGCACCGACTGCACCGGTAAAAAAGGCGAAGACCTGGTACTGCGCGTACCGGTCGGCACCACGATCATCGACTCCGCGACCCAGGAAGTGATTGGCGACCTGACCAAGGCCGGCCAGAAGCTGATGGTTGTGCAGGGCGGCTGGCACGGTCTGGGTAACACCCGATTCAAGTCCAGTACCAACCGCGCGCCACGCCAGACCACGCCGGGCAAGCCGGGCGAGCAGCGTGACCTGAAGCTGGAGATGAAAGTACTGGCAGACGTGGGCCTGTTGGGCTTGCCGAACGCCGGTAAAAGTACCTTCATCCGCTCGGTCTCGGCCGCCAAGCCGAAAGTCGCCGACTACCCGTTCACCACCCTGGTGCCGAACCTGGGCGTGGTCAGCGTAGACCGTTGGAAAAGCTTCGTGATCGCCGACATTCCTGGCTTGATCGAAGGTGCTTCCGACGGTGCAGGCCTGGGGATTCGCTTCCTCAAGCACTTGTCGCGCACCCGTTTGCTGTTGCACCTCGTCGACATGGCGCCGCTGGATGACACCAGCGCACCAGACGCCGCCGAAGTGATCGTCAGCGAGCTGACCAAGTTCAGCCCGGCCCTGGCCGAGCGTGACCGCTGGCTGGTACTGAACAAGTGCGACCAGATCCTCGAAGAAGAGCACGAAGAACGCGTCAAGGAGATCGTTGATCGCCTGGAGTGGGAAGGCCCGGTCTACGTGATCTCGGCCATCGCCAAAGAAGGCACCGAGCGCCTGACCCGCGACATCATGCGCTACCTCGAAGACCGCGCCGACCGCCTGGCGGCCGACCCGGTATTCAAGGCAGAACTGGCAGAACTCGACCAGCAGATCGAAGACGAAGCCCGCGCCCAGTTGCAAGCTCTGGACGACCAGCGTGCCCTGCGCCGCAGCGGCGTGAAGTCGGTCCATGACATCGGCGACGACGATTGGGACGAAGAAGACGTGGATGATGAAGACGGTCCGGAAATCATTTACGTGCGCGACTGATAGGTTGCGATAAACTCAAACGCCGCTCCCAGGAGCGGCGTTTTGGTATCCGGGTATAACGTTATGGGCCGCGCTGGGTCGCGGGGCCCTCACTCTAAGGTTGAAGATGATGCGGAGCAAAGTGACAGGTGCGCAGCGCTGGGTCGTAAAGATCGGAAGTGCGCTGCTGACGGCGGATGGCAAAGGTCTGGATCGCGCAGCGATGAGCGTCTGGGTCGAGCAGATGGTGGCCTTGCATGAGGCCGGTGTCGAGTTGGTGTTGGTCTCGTCCGGGGCCGTTGCCGCCGGGATGAGCCGCCTCGGCTGGACCGCGCGACCCAGCGCGATGCACGAACTGCAAGCCGCCGCCGCCATCGGCCAGATGGGCCTGGTGCAAGCCTGGGAATCCAGCTTTGCCGAGCATGGCCGCCATACAGCGCAGATCCTGCTGACCCACGACGACCTGTCCGACCGCAAACGTTACCTCAACGCTCGCAGCACCCTGCGCGCACTGGTTGAGCTCAAGGTCATCCCGGTGATCAACGAGAACGACACGGTGGTCACCGACGAAATCCGCTTCGGCGACAACGATACCCTGGCCGCGCTGGTCGCCAACCTGGTGGAAGCCGACCTGCTGGTGATCCTCACCGACCGCGACGGCATGTTTGACGCTGACCCGCGTAACAACCCCGACGCCCAGCTTATCTACGAAGCCCGCGCCGATGACCCGGCGCTCGACGCCGTGGCCGGCAGTGTCGGCGGTGCATTGGGCCGTGGCGGCATGCAGACCAAGCTGCGTGCGGCGCGTCTGGCCGCACGTTCCGGCGCGCACACCATCATCGTCGGTGGGCGCCTGGAGCGTGTGCTGGATCGCCTCAAGGCCGGTGAGCGCATCGGTACGCTGCTGTCGCCGGAACGCGGCATGCTGGCGGCGCGCAAACAATGGCTGGCCGGTCATCTGCAAACCCGTGGCACGCTGGTTCTGGACGACGGTGCTGTGTCAGCCTTGTCCCAGGGCAACAAGAGCCTGCTGCCGGTCGGCGTCAAGTTGGTGCAGGGCAGCTTCCGCCGTGGCGAGATGGTGGTGTGTGTGGCGCCCGATGGTCGCGAGATCGCCCGTGGCCTGGCCAACTACAGCGCCCTTGAAGCACAGAAGATTATTGGACAATCGTCCGACGCGATTGTCGGACTCTTGGGTTACATGGCCGAACCGGAACTGGTTCACCGCGATAACCTGATCCTGGTCTGAATAAAGGAAATACACGATGCGTGTCATGAAAGGATTACTCGGCCTGCTGCTGGCCATGCCGTTGCTGGCCTCGGCCGAAGAAATCGGCCAGGTGTCGACGGTGTTCAAGTTTGTCGGCCCCAACGACCGTATTGTGGTCGAGGCGTTTGATGATCCCAAGGTCGACGGCGTGACCTGCTACCTGTCGCGTGCCAAGACCGGCGGCGTCAAAGGCGGCCTGGGCCTGGCCGAAGACCGCGCTGAAGCGTCGATTGCCTGCCGTCAGGTTGGCCCGATTCACTTCAAGGGCGAGCTCAAGGATGGCGACGAAGTGTTCAAGGAGCGCACCTCGCTGGTGTTCAAGACCATGCAGGTGGTGCGCTTCCTCGACAAGAAGCGCAATACCTTGGTGTACCTGGTCTACAGCGACCGTCTGATCGAAGGCAGCCCGCAGAATGCGGTCACCGCGATTCCGATTTTGCCCTGGCCGACCGCGCAGTAACCGGCGGGCGAGTTTTTCAATCGGCGTCTATGATTGCAGGCTTGTGGTCTGTAATCTCGAACTGCCGCAACGCGAAGAACATGGGATATCTGGAGTTCGTCATGAGTGCTTTCCACGACCTGAAACTCAAAGCTTTGGACGGACAAGAGCTGCCGCTGGCGCCCTTCAAGGGGCAAGTGGTGCTGGTGGTCAACGTGGCCTCCAAATGTGGCTTGACCCCGCAATACGCCGCCCTGGAAAACCTCTACCAGCAGTATAAGAGCCAGGGGTTTACCGTACTCGGCCTGCCGTGCAACCAGTTTGCAGGCCAGGAACCGGGCTCCGAGGAAGAAATTCAGGCGTTCTGCAGCCTGAACTACGGCGTGACCTTTCCGTTGGGCAGCAAGCTTGACGTCAATGGTCACGATCGCCATCAGCTGTATCGCTTGTTGGCGGGCGAGGGCGCTGAGTTTCCTGGGGATATCACCTGGAATTTCGAGAAGTTCCTGCTCGGCAAGGATGGGCGAGTACTGGCGCGATTCTCGCCGCGCACGGCGCCGGATGATCCGACGATCGTACAGGCCATCGAAAAAGCCCTGAGCTGAACACCTTCGGTTCAGCTTCAAGTGGCAAGCTTGAAGCTGCAAGTGGAAGCGTTCTGCCCCTCTTGTAGCTTTAAGCTTGCCGCTAACCACAGCTTTCATACCCCTTAATCACCCAGATCAATAGTGCTACCCAGCACGCTGCGCGGCCCATATTATCCACATCATAAATCCCTCTTATGTGGAGTGCTCCCATGCCCGTCCAGGCTTTGTTCAAACCTTTCCAGCTCGGTGCACTGCAACTGTCCACCCGTGTTGTCATGGCGCCGATGACGCGTTCGTTCTCGCCGGGTGGCGTACCCAATTCCAAAGTCATCGAGTACTACCGCCGCCGCGCCGCTGCGGGCGTGGGCCTGATCATCACCGAAGGCACGGTGGTCGGCCATCAGGCCTCCAATGGTTACCCGAACGTCCCGCACTTTTACGGTGAGGCCGCATTGGCCGGCTGGAAGAAGGTGGTGGACGCGGTACACGCCGAAGGCGGCAAGATCGTCCCGCAGCTGTGGCACGTGGGCAGCGTGCGCCGTATCGGCACCGAGCCTGACGCCAGCGTGCCGGCCTACGGCCCGATGGAGAAACTCAAAGACGGCAACGTCGTCGTCCACGGCATGACCGAGCAAGATATCAAGGACGTGATCAACGCCTTCGCCCAGGCCGCCAAGGATGCCCAGCGCATCGGCATGGATGGCGTGGAGATCCACGGCGCCCACGGCTATCTGGTCGATCAGTTCTTCTGGGAGGGCAGCAACCAGCGCACTGACGAATACGGCGGCAGCCTGGCCAACCGTTCGCGTTTTGCCATCGAATTGATCCAGGCCACCCGCGCCGCCGTCGGCCCGGACTTCCCGATCATCTTGCGCTTCTCTCAATGGAAGCAGCAGGACTACACCGCACGCCTGGTGCAAACCCCCGAGGCGCTGGGTGAGTTTCTTAAGCCGTTATCCGACGCCGGTGTGGATATTTTCCACTGCTCCACGCGTCGGTTCTGGGAACCGGAATTCGAAGGCTCCGACCTCAACCTGGCCGGCTGGACCCGCCAGCTCACCGGCAAGCCGACCATCACTGTCGGTAGTGTGGGTCTGGACGGCGAGTTCCTGCAGTTCATGGTCAACACCGACAAGGTCGCCCAACCGGCCAGCCTGGAAAAGCTGCTGGAACGTCTGAACAACGATGAGTTTGATCTGGTCGCGGTGGGCCGTGCCCTGCTGGTGGACCCGGATTGGGCCGTGAAGGTGCGCGAAGGTCGTGAGGGCGACATTCTGCCGTTCAGTCGTGAGGCGTTAACCAGCCTGGTGTAGCGTCTGCTCCGACGCCATCGCGGGCAAGCCCGGCTCCCACAGGAAAATGCGTTCCAATGTGGGAGCCGGGCTTGCCCGCGATAGCGATCTAACGGCCAACACAGGCATCAGATCAACCGCGACTCTCCTGCAATCACTGTCCGCTCGCCGCACACCCCGCGCAATTGGCGCTCAAACTGTTCGATAATCGCCGGCCAACCCTGGCGGCTCGCGTGCTGACGAGCATTCAAGCGCATGCGGCGCAAACTCTCCGCATCTTCCAGCAGCCAATTGGCAGCGTCACAAAACGCGTCCTCATCCCCTGGCATCGCCAGCACGCCGTTGTAGCCATGGCGAATATGCTGGGTGGCGGCTGCCTGGTCGTAAGCCACCACACCCAGGCCGGAGGCCATGGCTTCCAGCACCACATTGCCGAAAGTTTCGGTCAGGCTGGGGAACAGGAACACATCGCCGGACGCGTAATGCCGTGCCAGTTCTTCGCCGCGCAAGGTGCCGCAGAACACTGCCTCGGGCAGTTCCTTTTCCAGCGTCGCCCGTTGCGGGCCGTCGCCGACGATGATCAGTTTCATCTGGCGCAGTGGGTAGGTGTCCTGCAAGGTTTCAAAGCAGCGCTTGAGCAGCCCCAGGTTTTTTTCCTGTGCCAGTCGGCCTACATGCAGTACGGCGATTTGATCGTTATTCAGCGCCCAGCTTTCACGCAACGCGTTATCGCGTTTGGCGGGGTGGAACAACTGGCTGTCGACGCCGCGTGACAACATGCCCAGGCGCTCGAAGTGGCGACGTTCCAACTCCAGGCGCTGGCTCGCGCTGGGCACCAGGGTCAGGGTCGAGCGGTTGTGAAACCAGCGCAAGTAATGGGTCACCATGCGGCTGAGCAGGCTCAAGCCATATTGATTGGAGTACTGCTGGAAGTTGGTGTGAAACCCGCTGACCACGCTGATCCCCAGGCGCCGCGCCGCACGTAGCGCCGACAGCCCCAGCGGCCCCTCAGTGGCGATGTACAGCACGTCCGGGCGCTGGCGTGTCCAGCGCCGCAGCAACTTGTGCATCGACGACTGGCCCCATTGCAGCCCCGGGTACCCCGGCAGTGGCCAGCCGCGACACAGCAGCAACCCATCGTCGCTGGGCCGGCTTTGATCGGTGCCCTGGCGGGGGCGCACCAACTCGACCTGATGGCCGCGCGCGCGCAAACCCTCGCACAGGCGGCCAAGGGTATTGGCCACCCCATTGATCTCCGGCGGGAAGGTTTCGGTAATCAGGGTGATGTGGAGCGAGGCTGTCGTCATGACCCACAGTGTCACCGTGGGCCATGTCGTCATTGTGACTCTAGGATGATGGATTTATGACTTGGCTATCGCCTGCCGAGCCATCGCCTCGGCCCCTTGCTCACGCACCCAGAACAGCGTAGCCCCGGCCACGGCCGCCGGCATCATCAGCAGGTTGACCACCGGCACCAGCAGCACCAGATAAACAATGCCGCCAAAGCTCATGCTCTGCCAACGCTTCTGACGCAGCCAGGCGAGCATTTCGTTCCAGCCCAGCTTGTGGTTGTCTGCCGGGTAGTCGATGTACTGGATCGCCATCATCCACACGCCGAACAGCAGCCACAGCGGCGCGGCGATCAGGTTGACCACCGGAATGAACGACAGGATAAACAGGCCGATGGCCCGTGGCAGGAAGTAACCCAGCTTGCGCATTTCCCGCGCCAGGGTGCGCGGGACCATGGCCATCAACTCGCCCCAGCTGAAGGCGGGGAAGTCGTCTGTGCCGCGCACCACTACCTCGACTTTCTCCGAGAGAAAACCGTTGAATGGCGCGGCGATGATATTGGCGAGCATGGTGAAGGTGAAAAACACCATCAACACCACCAGCACCACAAACAAGGGCCACAGGATGTAGCTGAGGAAACTCAGCCAGCCAGGCAGCGTCGGCATCAAGGTGTCGACCCACAGGCTGAACTGATGGCCGGCGAAATAGATCAAACCGACGAACAGCACCAGGTTGATCGCCAACGGCAGCAGCACAAACAGGCGCAGGCCAGGGCTCAACACCAGTTTGAGGCCTTCACGCAGGTATTGCGGGCCAGAAAGAGCAGGGGCAGGCATGGAGAACTCCGAGCAAGAAGACGAACGCGCCGACCTTACCGGCTTTGCTTCTTCGGCGAAAGCGGCGACATCAGCGGTAACATCTAGGCAACCAGGGTGTCGATTAATCGCGGCGACTGCATAGAGACCACCTATGAGCTGGATTGTTATTCCGTATTTCCTTAATCTTGCCCCCCTCTATACGCTGCACCCATTATTTTCAGGGCCTGCGAGTTCAAGCCTTCCCCAAGTGCTTCGCGGTCCTTTTTTATTCCAGCTGCCTTGTGGTCCGGGCGGTCGATAGGAGTGAGTCATGTCTGATACCCGTCATTCGCGAGTGATTATTCTCGGTTCCGGCCCTGCCGGTTACAGCGCTGCCGTCTACGCTGCCCGGGCCAACCTCAAGCCGCTGCTGATTACCGGCATGCAGGCAGGCGGTCAGTTGACCACCACCACGGAAGTCGACAACTGGCCGGGCGACGTCCACGGCCTGACCGGCCCGGTGCTGATGGAGCGTATGAAAGAGCACGCCGAGCGCTTTGAAACCGAGATCGTGTTCGACCACATCAACCAAGTCGACTTCTCGAAAAAGCCTTACAGCCTGACCGGCGACAGCGGTGTCTATACCTGTGACGCGCTGATCATCGCTACCGGCGCCAGCGCCCGTTACCTGGGCCTGCCATCGGAAGAAGCGTTCATGGGCAAAGGCGTCTCCGCCTGCGCGACCTGCGACGGTTTCTTCTACCGCAACAAGCCGGTCGCTGTGGTCGGTGGCGGCAACACCGCCGTGGAAGAAGCGCTGTACCTGGCCAACATTGCCAGCACCGTGACCCTGGTTCACCGCCGCGAGACCTTCCGCGCCGAGAAGATCCTGATCGACAAACTGCACGCCCGTGTGGCTGAAGGCAAGATCATCCTCAAGCTCAACGCCACCCTGGATGAAGTCCTGGGCGACAACATGGGCGTGACCGGTGCTCGCCTGAAAAACAACGACGGCAGCTTCGACGAGCTGAAAGTCGACGGCGTGTTCATCGCCATTGGCCACACCCCGAACACCTCGCTGTTCGAAGGCGTGCTCGAAGCCAAAGATGGCTACCTGGTTGTGCAAGGCGGCCGTGAAGGCAACGCCACTGCGACCAACATCGAAGGCATCTTTGCCGCCGGTGACGTGGCTGACCACGTGTACCGCCAGGCCATCACCTCGGCCGGCGCCGGTTGCATGGCGGCCTTGGACGCTGAGCGTTACCTCGACGGTTTGAAGGACGCTGCGTTCTAAGCCCGTTGAAATGAAAAAACCGGCTGAGAGGCCGGTTTTTTTATGCGCACGATTCAAGCCGCACCACAGTGCTGATGTGTCAACCCGATTCAATGTGGGAGCTGGCTTGCCTGCGATAGCGGTGGTGGCTGACACACCGCTATCGCAGGCAAGCCAGCTCCCACCTTAAACCGGGGTGGCAGATTAAATCAGCGGCGGGTCAGGGGCTGTGCGGTGAACTTCACGCCGGCCAAACCATGCGCAATCAACGCGCGGATATTGCCGTGATCACTGCCCTCTGGCGTTGCCACCACCGAACGGTAATGCTCACCAAACGCCAGCAGCGCTTCCTGGTCGCTCAAGCCTTCCAGCAGCGCCAAGCCCAAGGTCTTGCATGAACCTTCGTTCTGACCAGCAGCATTTTCTACGCCGCCATTGGTAAAAGCCTGCGGCTGGTAGTCGTAACCGGCAGCTACAAAAGCCAGGGTGTCGGCAAAAACGTGTTCGCCGCTGTTGAGGCTGGCGCGCAGGGTGTTCAGATCAGTCATGGGGTTTTCCTTTGGCGAACGCCGCCTGTTGGTCGGCGCTGGCTTCTTGCTGGTATTGGGCTTTCCACTCGGCATACGGCATGCCGTACACCACTTCGCGGGCATCATCGAGGCTCAGCTCGATGTGGCGCTCGTCGGCCTCGGCCTTGTACCACTTGGATAAGCAGTTGCGGCAAAAGCCCGAGAGGTTCATCAGGTCGATGTTCTGCACATCCTTGCGGCTGTCCAGGTGGGCCACCAACCGGCGGAAGGCGGCGGCTTCGAGTTCGAGGCGTTGTTGATCGTTCATGGTGGTCTCTTTGAGACAGCTTCAAGCGGGCAAGCTTCAAGCTGCAAGTTGGAGTGTGGTTGGCTTTAACTTGTGGCTTGAAGCCTAGCCGCTTGAGGCTTAGCGGCTGGCTGCGAGGGTTATCGACACCGACTCGGCAAAGCGCAGCGCATGGGGCTTGTCCACTTCGACTTCGGCGTACAGCACGGACTCATTGCTCATCACCAGGTCCAGCAACTCTTGCGTCAGGCGTTCGAGCAGCGCAAAGCGATTACCTTCGACGTGGGCAATAATCGCCTTGGTAATGGTGCGGTAATTCAGCGCGTGGTCGATGTCATTGTCGCGCACGGCTTCCTGGGCGGCATACAGGATAGACAGGTTGATCAGCACGTCCTGCTTGTTGTTGATCTCATCTTCATTGATGCCAATAAAGGTGCGCAGGCACAGGTCCTTGACCCGGATGCGCGCCATGCCTGGTTGAAGTTGTGGCATTGCTACTTGCTCCGTCCGATCAGTTGCAGGAACTCCATACGCGTGGTGTTCGACTCGCGGAACGCGCCGAGCATCACTGAGGTGTTCATGGTTGAATTCTGTTTTTCCACGCCGCGCATCATCATGCACATGTGCTTGGCTTCAATTACCACCGCCACGCCTGCGGCTTGGGTGACCTGCTGGATAGCGTCGGCGATTTGCCGCGTGAGGTTTTCCTGGATCTGCAGGCGCCGCGCGTACATGTCGACAATGCGCGCCAGCTTCGACAGGCCCAGCACCTTGCCGGTCGGTATATAGGCCACATGGGCCTTGCCGACAAAGGGCAGCAAATGGTGTTCGCACAGTGAATACAACTCGATGTCCTTGAGGATCACCATCTCGTCGTTATCGGAGGCGAACAATGCGCCGTTGACGATGGTTTCCAGGTCCTGCTCATAGCCATGACACAGGTACTGCATGGCCTTGGCGGCGCGCTTGGGGGTGTCGAGCAAGCCTTCGCGCTCCGGGTCTTCGCCCAGGCCTTTGAGGATCTCGCGGTAGTGTTGGGGCAGGGACAAGGTCATACAACATCCTCACAAACGGCTTACTTGATATGCCGCCCGCCGTTGACGGTCAGGGTGGTTCCGGTGACATACGGGTTGTCCAGCAGGTAACGCACACTCTGGTAGATCACCGCAGGCCCAGGCTCGATGCCCAGCGCTGACTTGGCCAGCACCTTGGCGCGGTACGCCGCATCATCGCCCGCGTTGAACATCACCATCGCCGGCGCGATGCCGTTGACCTTGATCAGCGGCGCAAACTGCGCAGCGAACGAAAGTGTAAGGCTGTCGAGACCGGCTTTTGTGGCGCAGTAGGCGATGTGCTGGCGGCTGCCCTTGCGCACCACGTCATCGCTGATGTGCACGATATCGGCGGGTGTCGAGCGTTGCAGCAAAGGTGAACAATGCAGGTTGATCAGATACGGCGCAAGCATGTGCACGCTGAACATGTCGGTAAAGGCGCGGCTTTCGTCGCCAGGTGTTTCGGCAACCCACGCCGACGCGTTGTGAATGATCGCACGCAGGCTGTCGGTATGGGTTTTCAGTTCGGCGATAAAGGCCAGAATCCCGGCCTCAGTGGAGAAGTCGGCAAACACGCCGAGCGCGCCACGCGCGCGCAAGGCCTCAACGCCTGGGCGTTCGCTGCGGTAGCTGAAAATCACCGCGTGGCCTTCGTCGAGCAGGCGCTCGGCACAATAAAGGCCGACACGCTGGCCGGCACCGGTGATCAGGATCGGGGCGTTGGTTACCGTCATGGGAGGCTCGAGTCGCTGGCAGGTTGAAACTATACCAGCGACCGGCCACGCCTGTACTCAAGCAGCGGCTTGGGTAGCCTTGGGCGTTGGTGTTGGATGCAACCAGCTCGCGAGCAGATGGGTCGATAGAGGAATAAAGAAGTAAACCATCAGCGGCGTGAGTGCCAGGGTACTGACCAGCACACGCGGGAACATGTCCAACTCGCTGAGCAGCGGCCCCAGGCCGAAGTTGAACAGCAGCGACACCGGGAAAAATGCCAGCCAGATCGCCACCGCCTGTTTCCAGCGCGGTGGTCGTGCACCCACGGCACCGAACCAGCCATCGATGCCACTGACGCGATGCTCGGACGGGTCGGCAAACAGTTCGCTGCCACGGCTTAGCCAGGCGCTGCGCGAGGCGGAGAACTCCCAGGCATGCAGGGTTTTTTCATCGGCGAAGCGGAAGATGATCTGAAACTCATCATCATTGGGCGGCGGCGCAAGCACGCCGGAACCCAGGTAGCCGGGGAAGTCAGTGGCCAATTGCTCGCCTTCGCGCAGCCAGGCCATCAATTCTTCATAGCGCCCTTTGGCCACGCGGCGCGCAACCATCAAGGTGACGGGAGAGGTAGACATTGTGTATCTCCAAGTAATCAGGTGCGCCAAGCCGGGTAGGTGGCGCACTAAGGTGGCGGCCGGGTAAGACCATCACCAAAAAGCAGGCAAGGATTATTCCTGTTTTGAAGAAATACGCCAGCGGCAGTGGTCCGAAAAGTAACGGCCTTGAAAAGGACAGGTAGAAAGGCGTTAAATGGGATCCCAAATAACGTTGGCTTTTTGGCTCAAAATGCCCGTGATTAATGTGCCCATTGATAGCATTTCGCAACTGGAATCAACCGTCTCAGATGAGCTGTTTCCGATCCGTGAAGTGTCAAGACTGACAGGTGTGAACCCGGTCACACTGCGAGCCTGGGAGCGGCGGTATGGCCTGATCCAGCCAACGCGCACCGAAAGCGGGCATCGGCTCTACTCCAGCGCCGATATTGTGACCGTCGATCGTATTCTCGGCTGGATTGAACGCGGCGTGGCCGTGAGCAAGGTCGGTAAGATCCTCGCCCGTGACGATCAGCAGGCTGAGACCATTCGTGCCGAGGGCGATAAGGTCGACGAGAGTGAGTGGTCACAGTGGCGACTGCGGTTGCTGCAGGCAGTCAAAGCCTTTGACGATCGCCAATTGGAAAGCCTGTACGGTCAGGTTTTCTCGACTTACCCGCTGAACGTTGCGTTCCAGGACATCCTGATGCCCCTCTGGAGCGATCTGATGCGCCACCAGGGGCATTTTGGCCAGGCCAGTGAATGGCTTTTTTACGACACCTTCCTGCGCATGCGTACCTTTGAGCGCTTGCAGCTTGCCAGTGCCCCACTCGCGCCGCGGGTGTTGCTGGCGGCCATGCCTGGCGAATGCCGTAAATTGGAACTGCTGGTAGCGGCGCTGATGCTCAGTCACGAAGACACGCCGGTAAAAGTGCTGGGCATGGGCCAGCCCTTTGATGAACTGACATTGGTGTGTGAAAAGATCCGGCCCAAGGCGCTGGTGATTTTCTCCAACCATTGGCATAACCATGATCTGGCAGCGCGCCTGAACCGTCTGGCGTTGACCCTGGATTGCCCACTGTTCCTGGCCGGTGCCGCTGCGGACCTGGCCGAGGGTGATCTGGCCGGTTCGCCCATCGGCTGCCTGGGCAGCGAAGGGCGCCAGATGCAGAGCCGCTTGCAGCAGTTTCTCGCAGGCCAGTTGGATAGTTGATTTCAGGCGTGTACGTGCGGATGGACCAACCGGTGCTGATGCAGGATGAACTGGCGTAACCGTTCGATCTCATTCGCGTCACTCTGGCTCAGGCGATAAGCGAACAGACCCCGCGCGGTTTCCCGTTCCAGCGTGCCGCGCAAGGCAATACGCTCGTAACCGGACGGGCTGAACCACAGGGAAAAGGTTTTCGGCGGTTTGACCCGTCCGCGAATTTCCACCAGTACGCCCTTGAATGACACCTCATGCACCCATAGCGCGGCAGGGTTGCCCCTGACGTTTTCCATCGCCACGGGGGCTTCAAGTGCCAGGCGCCATGGACGGATCATCGGCCCATCTTCAAAAATGCTCGGCACGCCCAAGCGCAGATGCACCGCATGAAACTCGTCTTCCACCAAATGCAGCGGGAAGGTCAGTTGCTGGTTGTCGAACTGTGCCTGGATGGTGACGTGGTCGTGAGCGGCCAGGCGCGTGAGCAAATCGCGAATCTGCGCACCGCCATTAACGGTCAGGCTCGACCAGGCATCCCGCAGGTTGAGTTGCGGGTTGTGCTGCATGTCCTGGATAAAATCCAGCTCGTCCTGCGTCAATAGCGCGTCGCGTTGCATTGATGTAGCTCAAGGGTGAGGCATTAAAAAGCCATTATCGCTCTAAAGACCGCATTTTTTACACTTTGTTAATTCCGCTCGTCGCCTTGAGTGCCGCCAGCTCATCTTTAAGCTCGGCCACTTGGGCTTCCAGCTGAGCGATGCGTTGCTGCGCTTTCACCTGAACCGTAACGTCTTTTTGCACACCGACAAAATACGTTTGCTTGTCGGCCTTGTTGTAAACCGTGGAAAGCGACAGCTCATTCCAGAAGTGCGTGCCGTCCTTGCGGTAATTGCGCAGTATCTCCCGGCAGGCGCCACCGCTGTCGAGGGCTTCACGAATGGCCATCAGCGCCGGTTGGTCGCGGTCACCCGCCTGCAGGAAGCGGCAATCCTGATACAGGATGTCGTCGAGGGTGTAACCGGTCAAACGCTCGAACGCCGGGTTCACGTAGATCAGCGGCTTGTCCTGGCCTTCACGTTCGGCGACGACGATACCGTCGTTAGAAGCGTTGATCACCAGTTGCATCAGGTTGGCGTTGATCATTGAGCAATCCATCGCATGTTTTTAAAGCCTGAATTCTATGGCAACTTTTGAATGTTGCACGGTGTGCACTGAAATATTTGTGTCAGCTGCTAATATCCCACGCTTTCGCTCAACTACAGGATCAGATTGATGAAAGTCGCCATCCTTTCCGGCTCGGTCTACGGCACAGCTGAAGAAGTCGCCCGCCACGCCGCCGGTATCCTCAACGCCGCCGGTTTTGAAGCCTGGCACAACCCACGCGCCACCTTGGCCGACGTGCAAGCCTTTGCCCCCGAGGCATTCCTGGCGGTCACATCGACCACCGGCATGGGTGAACTTCCCGACAACCTGCAACCGCTGTATTCGACCATTCGTGACCAACTGCCAGCCGCCTGGCGCGGCCTGCCCGGTGCGGTGATCGGCCTGGGCGACGCCAGTTATGGCGACACGTTCTGCGGTGGCGGCGAGCAAATGCGCGAACTGTTCGCCGAACTGGGCGTACGCGAAGTGCTGCCGATGCTGCGCCTGGACGCCAGCGAAAGCGTGACCCCGGAAGCCGACGCCGAGCCTTGGCTGGCCGAATTGGTCACTGCACTGCGCGCTTGACCGGGAATTCACGCAGCAAGGCCCGCCACGCCAGATAAAGGCAATGCCCCAGCGCAAGCTGATGCCGGTGTTCTGGCTCGTGCTGACGGGCTTGCTCAACCTGTTCGCCGTGCCTTTATTGACGGCACTTCTCTGACACCGTTTGTACTATTCTCATGACTGACTCGCTCAGTCATCAAGCTGGCTGCCAAGGCAACTCCTTGCGTCACCGCGCCTGACTAGACTGGCTCCTCAATCCAGAAAAATAATAAGAACGCGAACCAAGGAGGTTGTTGCCGTGAGCCTAACCCCTGTTCTATCGCCACAGAATGTCAAAGACCAGGTCAGCGCTGCCGAATGGCAGACCCGCGTCGACCTCGCGGCCTGCTATCGCCTGGTGGCGCTACATGGCTGGGATGACCTGATCTTCACGCATATTTCCGCCAAGGTGCCGGGCACCGACGATTTCCTGATCAACCCTTATGGCTTGATGTTTCATGAGATAACGGCGTCGAGCCTGGTCAAGGTTGATCAGGCCGGCAACAAGCTGATGGACAGCCCTTACGAGATCAACCCCGCCGGCTACACCATCCACAGTGCCATCCATGAAGTGCGCCACGACGTGGTCTGTGTGCTGCACACCCACACCGCCGCGGGCGTTGCGGTGTCGGCGCAGAAGCAGGGCGTGCTGCCGATCAGCCAGCAATCCACCTTTGTGTTGTCCAGCCTGGCCTATCACGCCTATGAAGGCGTGGCGCTCAACCCTGAAGAAAAAGCCCGCTTACAGGCGGACCTGGGCGGCAACAATTTCCTCATGCTGCACAACCACGGTCTGTTGACCTGCGCTGGTTCGATCGCCGACACGTTTTTAATGATGTTCACCTTCCAGCGCGCTTGCGACATCCAGGTGCTGGCGCAAAACGGCGGCGCCGAATTAATTGCCATTGAGCCGCAGATTCTGGCGGGTGCCAAGGCGATGGTGGCGGTTGTCACAAAGAGCGCGCAAGGTATGGGTGGTGCACTGGCGTGGCCGGCGCTGTTGCGTAAATTGGACCTGCAAGATCCCGGGTATAAAAGCTGATGCCACTCGCCGAGATACCGCTCAGAGCCTGGCGCAAACGTGGCCAGGAATTTCTCTTCCGTGGCCACATGATCCGTTACTGGGTGGCGGGGCAGGGCGAGCCGTTGCTATTGATTCATGGCTTTCCCACCGCCAGTTGGGACTGGCACTACCTGTGGCAGCCCCTGGCCCAGCGTAACTTGGTGATCGCCTGCGACATGCTCGGGTTTGGCGATTCGGCCAAGCCGCTGAACCACGATTACTGCCTGCTGGAGCAGGCCGACCTGCAACAGGCGCTGCTCGAACACCTGCGTGTGGAGCGGCCGGTGCATGTGTTGGCCCATGACTATGGCGACAGCGTGGCCCAGGAATTACTGGCGCGCCATTACGACGGCCGCTTCCTGATGGCCAGCTGCGTGTTCCTCAATGGTGGGCTGTTTCCCGAGACCCATCGCCCGGCATTGGTGCAGAAACTCTTGCTCAGCCCACTCGGCTGGATGATCGGCCGTGCCTTTGGGCGCAACGCTTTGTCGAACAGTTTCAGCCAGATTTTCGGCCCGAACACGCGGCCCAGTGAAAGTGCACTGGATGACTTCTGGAGCTTGATCAACTGCAATGACGGCCCGCGTATCCTGCATAAGTTGATTGCCTACATTCCCCAGCGCCGCCGTCTGCGTGAACGCTGGGTGGCGGCGATGCAACGCAATGAAGTGCCGCTGCGGGTAATCGATGGAGAAGTCGATCCCATTTCCGGTGCGCATATGGTGGAGCGTTATCGCCAGTTGGTGCCCAATGCCGACTCGGTATTACTGACCAATATCGGCCACTACCCGCAGATCGAAGCGCCGGTGCTGGTGCTCAAGCATTATTTGGCGTTTCGCGAACGTATCGGTCAGCCGGCGCCGCGAGTGGCCTACTCCTGAGGCCAATCCCGGGCTGCTGCGCAGCCCAGCGGGAGCAAGCTCCCTCGCCACAACAGCCGGTTGATCATCGCGCTGTCTTATTGAGCACCATTCAGCCTCGGCCGTGTTTATTGTGACCAAAGGCTGCGTGCGTGACACTCAACCCATTGCCAATGTCGCCAACGGAGTTCGGTATGAGTGAGTCAGTGCAGTTCCAGGATAAGGTCGTGATCGTCACCGGTGCCGGCGGCGGGCTGGGCCGTGCCCATGCGCTGCTGTTTGCCAGGCACGGGGCCAAAGTGCTGGTCAACGACCTCGGCGGCTCGACCCAGGGCGAAGGCGCGAATGCCTCGGCCGCCGACCGTGTAGTGGCGGAGATTCGCGAGGCGGGCGGTACTGCCGAGGCCAACCATGACTCCGTAACCGAGGGGGACAAGATCGTCCAGCACGCTCTCGACGTGTTCGGCCGTGTCGACGTGGTGGTCAACAACGCCGGCATCCTGCGCGACAAGACCTTCCACAAAATGGACGACAGTGACTGGGACCTGGTGTACCGCGTGCATGTCGAAGGTGCCTACAAAGTTACCCGCGCCGCCTGGCCGCACATGCGCGAGCAGGGTTATGGCCGCGTGATCTTTACCGCGTCCACCTCGGGCATCTATGGCAACTTCGGCCAGTCCAACTACGGCATGGCCAAGCTGGGCCTCTACGGTTTGACCCGCACCCTGGCGCTGGAAGGGCGCAAGAACAACATCCTGGTCAATGCCATCGCCCCCACCGGCGGCACGCGCATGACCGAAGGCCTGATCCCGCCACAGGTGTTCGAACGCCTCAAGCCGGAACTGGTCAGCCCGTTGGTGGTGTACCTGGGCAGCGAGGCGTGCCAGGACACCTCGGGCTTGTTTGAAGTCGGCGGCGGCTGGATCGGCAAAACCCGCTGGGAGCGCAGCCTGGGCGTGGGGTTTGACCCTGAGGCCGGGTTCTCACCCGACGATGTGGCGGCGCACTGGGCGCAGATCTGCGACTTCGAAGGCGCTGCGCACCCCAAGGACAACATCGAAGCGTTGAAAGAGATGATGGCCAATTTGCAGAAGTTCAGCCTCTGATCGTTGCTTGAACACAGTTGAATAAAACGGGGCGCTAAAGGCGCCCCGTTTTATTTTGGGTATAAAAAAGGCCGCTGCAAACGCAGCGGCCGAAGTAAGACGTTGGATCAAGGAGCGACAAATCAACGTCAGTGAACAGCGGTAATAGATTGAAACATTAGGCCAATCTATTGGAATCAGACTTTTCCTGGATTTACCCAAGCGGGCCATCTGCCCTGAAAGTGCGTTAAGAATAGTCGGTTGTAACAAAATGAGTAATAGCAGTTCAGGACAAGGACTGTTGCAATTTCTGTAATGATCGCCAGCGCGCTATCCATCCTCCTGATAATCCGCCATCTGCCTAATCCATGGTGGCGCCCAAACCGCGGCCAGAGCGCCTGTTCATCCTTTCGAGCGACACCACGAATACCCCTTTGGTGCGCTTATCGCTCCCGAGGGGCGGCAGTAGGGTGGGGCCTTCTGTCACTCACCGGGGAAGACGCATGACAAAAACAACAATGCGCGCCATCTTCACGCCACAGGCGCTGGCCACGGCGGTTGCGCTGGGTTTCTGCGCCCAGGCGCAGGCTGTTTCATTCAACATCGGCGAGATCGAAGGGCAATTCGATTCCTCGCTGTCGGTCGGCGCCAGTTGGGGCATGCGCGATGCTGACAAGAAGCTGGTGGGCATTCCCAACGGCGGCACGGGGCAGGCGTCCACCGGTGATGACGGGCGGCTGAACTTCAAGAAGGGTGAGACCTTCTCCAAGATCTTCAAGGGCATTCACGACCTGGAGCTTAAGTACGGCGACAGCGGCATCTTTGTGCGCGGCAAGTACTGGTATGACTTCGAACTGCAGGACGAAAACCGCGAGTTCAAGCAAATCAGCAACAACCACCGTGACGAAGGTGCGCGCTCGTCCGGCTACGAGCTGCTGGATGCTTTTGTGTATCACAACTACTCCATCGGCGATTTGCCGGGCGCCGTGCGGGTCGGCAAACAGGTGGTGAGCTGGGGCGAAAGCACCTTTATCGGTAACTCGATCAACAGCATCAACCCCATCGACGTCTCGGCGTTCCGCCGCCCAGGCGCCGAGATCAAGGAAGGCCTGATCCCGGTCAACATGCTGTTCGCGTCCCAAAGCCTGACTAACCAGCTGTCGGTGGAAGGTTTTTACCAACTCAACTGGGAAAACACCGTGGTGGATAACTGCGGCACCTTCTTCGGTAACGACGTGGTGGCCCACGGCTGCAACGGCAACTACACGGTCGGCAGCCCGGCGATTGCGCCGTTGCAACCGGTGGCCGCAGCCTTTGGCCAGGGCTTCCAGGTGACACGTGAAGGCGTGGTAGTGCAGCGCGCCAACGACCGCGAAGCGCGCGATGGCGGCCAGTTCGGTGCGGCCTTGCGCTGGCTGGGCGATGACACCGAGTACGGCCTCTACTTCATGAACTACCACAGCCGCACGCCAACGGTGGGCACGATTACCGCCAACACCAACCTGGCCACCATCGGCCGCATCGTCAGCACTGCCAACGCCATCGCGCCCGGCAGTGGTTCGGGCCTGGCCCAGAGCACCATGCTCGGGCGTGGCCAGTATTACCTCGATTACCCGGAAGACATCCGCCTTTACGGCGCGAGTTTCTCCACCACCTTGCCCACCGGCACGGCCTGGACCGGCGAAATCAGCTATCGGCCGAATGCGCCGGTGCAACTCAACACCACCGACTTGACCCTGGCGCTGGTCAACCCGATTGCCGGCCAAACCGCCTCGCCGATCCGCAGTTCGTTCGGCTCGGACAACTCAGGTTACCGCCGCAAGGAAATCACTCAGATCCAGAGCACCATGACCCAATTCTTCGACCAGGTGCTGGGTGCCGAACGCCTGACGCTGGTGGGCGAGGCGGCCTATGTGCACGTCGGCGGGCTGGAAGCCAAGACCAAACTGCGTTATGGCCGCGATTCGGTGTATGGCGCCTATGGTTTCGGCGGCGACACCGACGGCTTCGTCACCGCGAACTCCTGGGGTTACCGCGCCCGCGCGATCCTCGACTACAACAACGTGTTCGCCGGGGTGAACCTCAAGCCCAACCTGTCCTGGTCCCATGACGTCAGCGGCTACGGCCCCAACGGCATTTTCAACGAAGGCGCCAAGGCGATCAGCGTCGGCGTGGATGCGGACTACCGCAACACCTACACCGCGAGCCTGAGCTACACCGACTTTTTCGGCGGTGACTACAACACCCTCACCGACCGCGACTTTATCGCCCTCAGCTTCGGCGTGAACTTCTGACTTGGTTTAAGGAAGGACAACAACCTATGCGTAAGCTATTTGCAGTGATGGCCCTGAGTGTACTGGCCGCCCACGTCATGGCCGCCGTCTCGCCCGAAGAGGCCGCCAAGCTCGGCACCACCCTGACGCCGGTCGGCGCCGAAAAAGCCGGCAACGCCGACGGTTCGATCCCGGCCTGGACCGGCGGCATCCCGAAAAACGCTGGCGCGGTGGACAGCAAAGGCTTTCTGGCCGACCCGTTCGCCAATGAAAAACCGCTGTTCGTGATCACTGCCGCCACGGTCGACAAGTACAAAGACAAGCTCTCCGACGGCCAGGTGGCGATGTTCAAGCGTTACCCCGAGACCTACAAGATCCCGGTGTACCCGACCCATCGCACGGTCAACCTGCCGCCGGATATCTACGAGTCGATCAAGCGCAGCGCGCTGAACGTGCACGCGATTAACGACGGTAATGGCCTGGAAAACTTCACCGGCAACCGTTACTACGCGTTCCCGATCCCGAAAAATGGCGTGGAAGTGTTGTGGAACCACATCACCCGTTATCACGGCGGTAACCTCAAGCGCATCATCACCCAAGCCACCCCGCAAACGAATGGCAGCTACACGCCGATTCGCTTCGAAGAAGAAGTGGCGGTGCCGCAAGCCATCCCGGACATCGACCAGGCCAAGGCGGCCAACGTGCTGAGCTTCTTCAAGCAATCGGTCACGGCGCCCGCACGCCTGGCGGGCAACGTGCTGCTGGTGCATGAAACCCTCGACCAGGTGAAGGAGCCGCGTCTGGCCTGGATCTACAATGCCGGCCAACGCCGCGTGCGCCGTGCACCGCAAGTCTCGTATGACGGCCCGGGCACCGCCTCCGATGGCCTGCGCACCACCGACAACTTCGACATGTTCTCCGGCGCGCCTGACCGCTACGACTGGAAACTGGTCGGCAAAAAAGAGATGTACATCCCCTACAACAGCTACAAGCTCGATTCGCCGACCCTCAAGTACGACGACATCATCAAGGCCGGGCACATCAACCAGGACCTCACCCGCTACGAGCTGCACCGCGTGTGGGAAGTGGTCGGCACCGTCAAGCCAAGCGAGCGGCACATCTACGCCAAGCGCCACATGTACATCGACGAAGACAGCTGGCAGGTCGCGCTGGTGGACCACTACGACGGGCGAGGCCAACTGTGGCGCGTTGCTGAAGGCCATGCGCAGTTCTATTACGACCACCAAGTGCCGGCCTACACCGTGGAAACCCTGTACGACATCATTGCCGGGCGCTACATCGCGCTCGGCATGAAGAATGAGGAAAAGCGCAGTTTCGTGTTCGGCTTCGCGGCCAAGGCGGCGGATTACACGCCAGCAGCGCTGCGGTCCGAGGGCGTTCGCTGACTCAGATATAAAATATGGGAGCGAGCTTGTGTGGGAGCTGGCTTACCTGCGATAGCATCACCTCGGTATGCCTGTTAGACCGAGGTGTCTGCATCGCAGGCAAGCCAGCTCCCACACAAGCCAGCTCCCACAGTTGTCTGCATTCTGCCTTTAATTAATGCCCTTCAATCACCCCGCTGAATACTTCTTCAACAACCGCCAACCACAGGACTAGGGTGGCGTCAGGTTGCATAACAATAAAAACGCAGGATGCAGCAATGACCGCCATGACCCGCTGCCTGGACCGTCCTGGATTCATGCCACGGCTGTCCGCCCATCACCTGTTACGCCCGCAATTGACCGAGCCGTTGCTCGCAGCAACCGTGAGGGTCAAGTTGCTGTGCGCGCCGGGTGGCAGTGGCAAAAGCGCGTTACTGGCCGAGTGTGCCTTGCAGGCGCCCAAGGGTTGCCAGGTCTATTGGCTGCCACTCAATGGCGCGGCTTTGAGCCCCGATGAGTTGTGCCAACGCTTGGCGCACAACCTGGGGCTGGCGTTTGTCGATGAAGCTACCTTGTTGCTTGACCTCAGCCGCTGGCAGCCCACGGCGTGGTTGTTCCTGGATGATTACTGCCGCCTGCCCGCGCCCGAGCTGGATGCTTTGCTCGACCGCCTGCTCAGTGTCGCCAGCCCGGCGCTGACCTGGTGGCTGGGCGCGCGGCGGCGACCGGCATGCAACTGGCCGCGGTTGTTGCTCGACGATGAACTGTTGGTGTGCAGCGAGCTGAACTTCAGCCCGGCGCAAGTCCAGCAACTGCTCGGCGGCGGGCAAAGCTTCGACAGCGTGATGCAGTTCAGCGGCGGTTGGTGCGCTGGTGTACGCATTGCCTTGCTCGGTGATGGTCACCCGGACAAAACCTTGCTCGACTACCTGCAACACGAACTGCTGCGCACCTTGCCGGTCGAGTTAGCTGAGGCCTGGCGGGTATTGGCGCACCTGCCGCGCTTCAACCCGGGCCTGTGTGAGCACCTGTTCGGCGCTGGCGACGGCGCCGACTACCTGCGGGAGTTGCAGGCATTGGGCGCCTTTATCCAGCCCTGGGAAGACACCACCGATTGGCTGCAGGTCTTTGCGCCGCTCGCACGCTTGCTGCGCGATGAGCCCTGGCCGGCCAAGCGCGCCTGGCATCGGCGTGCCTGCCAATGGTTTACCGCCGAGTGCGATTGGCAAGCCGCATTTGAACAGGCCTTGCTGGCCGAAGCGTTTGAGATGGCGGTGAGCCTGTTGCAACACTTCAGTTTTGAAGACTTGTTCCGTCAGCAGAATGCGCAGCTGTTGCTGCGTCTGCATGAGCAACATGGCGATGAATTGATGCTTGGCTCCGCGCAACTGGTGGGGCTGGTGACGGCCGCATTGTTGTTCGCCGGGCGATTTGAGCAAGCCGGTGTGTGCATCGACCAGCTTGCCCGGTTTGCCCCACAGCCGACGGCGGCGAAACAGCGGCATTTACTGGCGCGCTGGCAGGCGCAATGGGGCTGGTTGTTGCACCTCAATGGGGATGCCGAGCGCTCCCGCGAGCATTTTCTGGAGGCTTTGCAAGCGTTGCCCGACAGCGCCTGGACTTCCCGGCTGATGTGCCTTTCGGGCCTGACCCAGCAAGCCTTGCTGCGCGGCGAGCTGGACGTGGGCCAAGCCTTGAACCGCGAAGCGCTGTGCCTGGCGCGTGCCCATGGTTCATTGGTGCTGGAAGCGCTGCTGGAACTGGATCATGCGCAATTGCTGGAGCAACGCGGTGCACCGTATCGGGCGCAAAGCCTGCTGGAAAATGTGCAGGCGATGCTGGCGCGCCAGCGCCTCAAGGCGGGGCCACTGGTAGGGCGTATCGCCCTGCGGCGCGGGCATCTGGCGTTGCGCCAAGGCCAGGACGCGCTCGCCGGTGAATGTTTCGAGAGCGGTTTGAGCCTGTGCCTGCACAGTCAGGACAAGCGCGTGCTCTATGGGTTTCTCGGCCTGGCGTTGCTGGCGGCCAACCATGGCGATTACGCCCAGGCGTTTGCCCAGCTGCGCGAAGCGGAGCGCTTGATGCAGCAACGCCATGTGCCGGACTCGGTATACCGCGCGGTGCTGCTGTTGGTCAGTGGGCACTTCTGGTTGCAACAGGGCCGTGCCGAACTGACCGTGGAAGCAGTGCGCCGGGTGCTGCGCCACTTCCGTGGGCCACAGGCCCGGCAAGCACCGCCGGCTACGCTGGAACTGATTCCACGGCTGGAGTACCTGCTGGTGCTGGCCGAAGTGAAGCTGGGTGTGGCCGTTCAGCCCATGGAGCGCCTGTATGCCTTGCTCGACACCACCCAGCAACGCGGCATGCTTTGCCTGGAAACCGAACTGCATTTGGTGTTGGGCGAAGTGGCCTGGCAGTTGGGCGACTCAGCCGTGGCCCGGCGCGCCTTGCAAACCGGGTTGGAACTGGCGCAGCGCTGCCAGGTGCAGCAGGCGATTCGCGAGCTGCGTTTGCGTGCTCCGGGGCTATTGAGTGAGCTGGGCCTGGAAACTCCTGCGGCGCCCAGCGGCGTGGTGGAAAACCCGCTGAGCCAACGCGAACTGGAAGTGCTGCAGCTGATCGCCCAAGGCAACTCCAATCTGGAAATCGCCGACCGGCTGTTTATCTCGCTGCACACCGTCAAGACTCACGCGCGGCGTATCCACAGCAAGCTCGGCGTGGAGCGACGCACCCAAGCGGTGGCCAAGGCCAAGACATTGGGCTTGATGGTCTAGGCGCAGAACGCCTGGCGGTATTCCCCGGGCGTGGCGCCCATGGCCTGGCGAAAACGGCGGGTAAAGTGGCTGGCGCTGGAGAAGCCACACCGCCACGCAATCTCGCCAAGGGGCAGGGCGCCGCCACGCAACAGGGCTTGCGCACGCGCCAGGCGACGTGCCAACAGGTACTGGTGGGGCGGCAGGCCGAAGCTTTGGCGGAACATTCGCGCAAAATGGTATTCCGACAGCGCGCACAGGCCGGCCAGTTGCCCGAGGCTGATCGGGTCTTCCAGGTGGTGGTCGATAAACTCCACCAACAGCCGCCGCTGATGCGCCGCCAACCCGCCCTTCAAACGCAGGCCATCGCGTGCGCCGACTTGGCTGAGCAAGGTGTGGCTGAGCATTTCATGGGCCAGACTGCTGGTCAGCAGGCGCTCGGCGGGCTCCTGCCAGTTGAGGGCGATCAGTTGGTGAAAGCGTTGGGCCTGGCTGGCGTCTTCGAGGAAGGTGCTTTCGCGCAGTTGCAGTTCCCGCGGTTCGCGATCGAGCAACGTGACGCAGCCGAGGGCAAATTGCTCGGGACTGAAATACACGTGGGCCAGGCGGATCTCACCGTTGATCACCCAGGCCGACTGGTGCTCGGCGGGCAGTATGCAGAGTTTATCCGGGCCGCCCTTGGTGCCAGGCTGATCGCGCCGAAACGTGCCGGTGCCGCCGCCGATGTAGCAGGACAAGGTGTGATGGGTCGGCGCCTGGTAGTCCTGCGAGTCGTGATGGTTGCTCCACAAGGCCGCAGACAAGCCGTCACCGAGCTCGGCGCAGGCTTCCAGGCGTGCGTTGGGCGAGCGGTTAAGGGCTTGAAAGACTTGCAGGGATTCCAGATCTGGCATGGTTGTGCTCTCCGACGCCTTGCATCCTACTCCCGCAGGCGATGGCTGTGATCCCTGCGCCCGACAAAAGCGCAAGAATGTGCAAGAGCGCCGGCCGGCTGCCAAGGGACACTGTGGCTCAATCGACGGAGCCCGCTATGAACCTTTTCCTGTATTTACTCACCGTGCTGATCTGGGGCACCACCTGGATCGCCCTCAAATGGCAATTGGGCGTCGTGGCGATTCCCGTGTCGATCGTCTACCGCTTCGGCCTGGCGGCGCTGGTGCTGTTTGCGCTGTTGCTGCTCAGCCGCAAGTTGCAGGTGATGAACCGGCGCGGGCATTTGATCTGCCTGGCGCAGGGGCTGTGCCTGTTCTGCGTCAACTTCATGTGCTTCCTGACCGCCAGCCAATGGATCCCGAGCGGTCTGGTGGCAGTCGTGTTTTCTACCGCCACGTTGTGGAACGCCCTCAATGCCCGGGTGTTTTTTGGCCAGCGCGTAGCACGTAACGTGTTGATGGGCGGCGCGCTGGGGTTGCTGGGGCTAGGCTTTCTATTCTGGCCGGAACTGGCAGGGCATACCGCCAGCCCGCAGACCTTGCTCGGCCTGGGGTTGGCATTGTTGGGGACGATGTGTTTCTCGGCGGGCAATATGCTCTCGAGCCTGCAACAGAAGGCCGGGCTCAAGCCGCTGACCACCAACGCGTGGGGCATGGCCTATGGCGCTTTGATGCTGGCGACTTACTGTGCGGTGCGCGGCATTCCCTTCGACATGGACTGGAGTGCGCGGTATATCGGCGCTTTGTGGTACCTGGTGATTCCGGGGTCGGTGATCGGCTTTACCGCCTACCTCACCCTGGTTGGGCGCATGGGGCCGGAGCGGGCGGCGTATTGCACGGTGCTGTTCCCGGTGGTGGCGCTGAACGTGTCGGCGTTTGCCGAGGGTTATCAGTGGACGGCCCCGGCGCTGATGGGGCTGGTGTTGGTGATGTTGGGGAATGTGTTGGTGTTCAGAAAGCCTCGGTCGGTTCACCCAATCTTAAAGGCGAAGGCAATCTAATGTGGGAGCTGGCTTGCCTGCGATGGCGGTGGATCAGTCAAAGTTGAGTTAGCTGACCCACCGCCATCGCAGGCAAGCCAGCTCCCACAGTTGACCGAGTTGCCTGGGCTATTTGAGGCCCAGGCGCTTGGCCATGCGGCCGAGGTTGGCGCGGTCCAGGCCGAGTTCGCGGGCGGCGCTGGCCCAGTTGTGCTGATGGCGTTCCAGGCAAGCGCTGATGATTTGGCGCTGGTAGTGCTCGGTGGCCTGGCGCAGGTCGCCGGTCGCGGCCAGCGGCGCTTGCAGCGGTGCTTCGATAGCCGGCGCGCTGACGTCCGGCAGGTCCAGGTCCTGGGCGCTCAGGCTCAGAATCTTCGGCCGCTCGCGGCAGTTACCCAGGGCTTTGAGCGCGCTGCGCCCGATCAAATGTTCCAGCTCCCGCACATTGCCCGGCCAGTTGTAGGCCAGCAGCGCGGCCTGGGCGTCGCTGGTCAGGCGCAGGCTGCCCAGGCCCATGCGCGAACGGTTCTGCTCCAGGAAGTACCCCGCCAGCAGCAACACATCCCGCCCGCGCTCACGTAGCGCCGGCACTTGCAGCGGGTACACGCTCAGGCGGTGGTAGAAGTCGGCGCGGTAGCGGCCATTGCGCACTTCTTCGGCGAGGTCGCGGTTGGTGGCGGCAATCAGGCGTACATCCACCTGGTGTTCCTTGTCCGAACCCAAGCGCTGCAACTGGCCGCTTTGCAGCACGCGCAGTAATTTGGCCTGTACGATCAGCGACAACTCGCCCACTTCATCCAGGAATAGGGTGCCGCCATTGGCCAGCTCGAACTTGCCACGGCGTTCATTCAACGCGCCGGTAAAGGCGCCGCGCACGTGGCCGAACAGTTCGCTTTCCACCAGGGTTTCCGGGAGCGCGGCGCAGTTGAGGCTGATCATCGGCTTGTCCGCACGCGGGGACGCGGCGTGGATGGCTTGGGCGACCAGCTCCTTGCCGACCCCGGTTTCGCCGGTAATCAGCACGGTCAGGTCGCTGCCGCCCACCAGCTTGATCTCCTCGACCAGACGCTTGTGCGCCTTGCTCTGGCCGATCATTTCCTTGTGCTGTTGGCCGCTGGCCTGGCGGTAGATCTCGGCGCGCTGATGTTCGTCTTCGGCGCGTAATGCCAGGCGCTCAATGCGCTCGGCGACATTGACCGTGGCCGCCGCCAGGCTGGCAAAGGCTTGCAAAGCATCCAGCTCAACGCGTTCGAAACGCTCGGTGTCCAGCGCGTCGAGGGTCAGCAGGCCCCAGGGCTGGTCGTCGATAAACAGCGGGCAACCCATGCAGTCGTGCACTTCCAGGTGCCCGTGCAGGCCGTCGACCAAGCCGTCGTAGGGGTCGGGCAGTTCGCTGTCGCTGTCAAACCGGGTAGGGTCAGCGCTGCTCAGCAACACTTCAAAGCGCGGGTGTTCGCTGACCTTGAAGCGACGGCCAAGGGTATCGGCGCTCAAACCATCCACAGCCAGCGGCACCAGCCACTCACCGTCCAGGCGTAACAACGCGGCGGCATCGCACGGCAACAGTGCGCGCATGGCTTGCAACAGGCGTCGATAGCGCTCGCCCTCGGGCAGTTCGCGGGACAGGTCGGCGACCAGGGGCAGCAGGGTGGTGAGCAGCGATTGTGCAGTCATAATGACTCCTTGTAGTCCTTGTGACTATAAGGTGTAGGGAGTCATACTGACTACATTATATTTAACTTATTGAATTATAACGATTAATTAGTTGGCACGAATGCTGAGTAGGTAAAGGTAATCAGTAAAGAGACCCAGGAGTCTGCCATGCTTAGTGCCCAAGACCGTGCCATCGTCAAATCCACTGTGCCCCTGCTGGAGAGCGGCGGCGAAGCGCTGATCACGCATTTTTACCGCATGATGCTCAGCGAATACCCAGAAGTTCGCCCGCTGTTCAACCAGGCCCACCAGGCCAGCGGTGACCAGCCCCGTGCGCTGGCCAATGGCGTGCTGATGTATGCGCGGCACATCGATCAGCTGGACCAACTGGGTGACCTGGTGGCCAAGATCATCAACAAGCATGTGGCCTTGCAGATCCTGCCGGAACACTACCCGATTGTGGGCGCCTGCCTGCTGCGCGCCATCTCTGAAGTGCTCGGCAGCGAGATCGCCACGCCTGAGGTGATGAATGCCTGGGGCGCGGCCTACGGCCAGTTGGCCGACATCCTGATTGGCGCCGAAGCGGCCATCTACGATGAAAAAGCCCAGGCGCCGGGCGGCTGGCGCGGTACGCGGCCATTCCTGTTGGTCAAGCGTGTGGAGGAGAGCGACGAGATCATCTCCTTCTACTTTGCCCCTGTGGACAACGGCCCGATCCTGCAAGCCGCGCCGGGCCAGTACATCGGCATGAAGCTGGTGCTGGACGGCGAAGAAGTGCGCCGCAACTATTCCCTGTCGGCCCTGAGCGATGCGGGCCTGTACCGCATCAGCGTCAAACGCGAGGCCGGTGGGCGGGTGTCCAACTACCTGCATGACCAGATGCATGTCGGTGCAACCATCGACCTGTTCCCGCCATCGGGTGAGTTCACGCTGGCGGCCAGCGATAAACCGCTGGTGCTGATCAGCGGCGGGGTAGGCATTACCCCTACATTGCCCATGCTTGAAGCGGCCCTGGCAACCGAGCGCCCGGTGCACTTTATCCACTGCGCCCGCAACGGCGGCGTGCATGCGTTCCGTGATTGGGTCGATGCCCTGGCGGCCAGGCACCCGCAGCTCAAACGCTTTTACTGCTATGCCGAGGACGACGGCGTGAGCCCTGCGGCGGACAAGGTGGGGCTGTTGAGCCAGGAGCAATTGGCGGCGTGGTTACCCGAGGAACGTGACCTGGATGCGTACTTCCTGGGGCCTAAAGGCTTTATGGCGGCGATCAAACGCCATCTGAAGGCGTTGGGTGTGCCGGAGCAGCAGGCGCGCTACGAGTTCTTCGGCCCGGCGGCGGCGCTGGAATAAGTACATCTACCCTCGCCACAAGAAGCCCGGCTCCCACATTGGAATGCGATTCCCTGTGGGAGCCGGGCTTGCCCGCGATGGCGTCCGCTCAGCCACAACATTTATCCCGATTAATCCGCAGTTAACCCCTCTCTGTTTTAACCATGCTCTGTGTGTAAACTTGCCGGCATTGGCACAACGACAAAGGGAAAACGGGGATGAGTGACGAATTGCGTTTAGGCAGGGAGCGGCGCTTTCTGGTGTTGCTGGGCATCATCTGCCTGGCGCTGATTGGCGGTGCGCTGTATATGCAAGTGGTGTTGGGCGAGGCGCCGTGCCCGCTGTGTATCCTGCAGCGTTACGCTTTGCTGTTGATTGCGATCTTTGCCTTCATCGGCGCCGCCATGCGCCGCAAAGGTGCGGTCACTGTGTTTGAAGGGCTGGTAGTCCTCAGTGCCGTGGGCGGCGTCGCAGTCGCAGGCCACCACGTCTACACCCAGTTCTTCCCGGAGGTCAGTTGCGGCGTCGATGTGCTGCAGCCGATTGTCGATGAACTGCCACTGGCCAAGGTGTTTCCATTGGGCTTCCAGGTCGACGGCTTCTGCAGCACGCCGTACCCGCCCATCCTTGGCTTGTCCCTGGCGCAATGGGCGCTGGTGGCGTTCGTGCTGACGGTGATTCTGGTGCCGCTGGGCATCTATCGCAATCGCCAACGCCAGGCCTGAGTCTGCTCGCCAAAACGCCCCGGTCTTCCTTGAAGGAAGTCCGGGGCGTTTTTGGTTGTAGGGATTTGTGAAAGGGCCGTGACGAGGGGCAACAATAGGTGCGCGCAGCGTGCGACATGTTGTCACACGGACGTTGCCGCAGGACGTTTCTGACCCATCAAACCGCCGCCTGAATTTGCACCCGATGGCTAAATTGTGCTGTCAGTTCATCGTTTGGGCGATGCCGCGAATGTCACGCCGTGCGAGCCATTGGGTGATGTCCGAATGCCTTGTTTTATGGGGGCTTGGATCCGTTTTGCAAGCCCTTACAAGGTGTAAGGGAAGTGGCGTTGTGCCCAATAACACGGCAATTTTTGTGGTTTTTGTTGGGAATCGAACACGATAAGATCGCGAACCTTTGCAGGATTAGTGAAGGATTGTTGCTGTAATCGATAAAAATTATTTCTTTATAAGACATGGTTTATACATCGCTAGCTAACTACAATCGCCCGCACTGAATGTCCGGTGCTGTTCAATATTTGAGCACTGGAGCGGTCGAGGGGCAGATGGACGGCTCTGTGCGACCCCAAGGTTCCGGCAGCCTTTCAACTATCCGCACCAAATGGAATTGGTCTGTAACAAGGCCTTTAACCACGAAATCGAATAAGAACTCACCGCAGGTCCGTGAAACGTACAGTTATGGCGTGACGGGCAGGCTCTTATTCAATCGAAGAGAAATGCCAACCCTTGGCAGGGTGAAGTGTTGGCGATCAAAACCCAACTGCATTGCGCAAGCTGCTTTAGAGGTCGTGAGATGAGTAAAAACAGGTACCCCCGATTACTAGGCTTTTTGCCGCTGATTGGCATGCTGTTAATGCTGGGAGGCTGCAAGTGGACCTTGATGGACCCAAAAGGACAGATCGGTCTGGATCAACGAAACCTGATCATCACCGCTACCCTGCTGATGCTGCTGGTCGTGGTCCCTGTGATCATCATGACCTTCGCCTTCGCCTGGAAATACCGCGCGTCGAACACCAGCGCTACCTACGCGCCTAAGTGGTCGCACTCCACCAAGATCGAAATCGCCGTGTGGCTGGTGCCGGTCCTCATCATCATCGCCCTGGGTTACATCACCTATAAGTCGACCCACGAGCTGGACCCTTACCGTCCGCTGGAATCCAACGTCAAGCCGATCAATATCGAAGTGGTCGCGCTGGACTGGAAGTGGCTGTTCATCTACCCGGACCTGGGTATCGCCACGGTCAACGAGATCCAGTTCCCGGAGAACACTCCGCTTAATTTCCGGATCACCTCCGATGCCGTGATGAACTCGTTCTTCATCCCTGCACTGGGCGGCCAGATCTACGCGATGGCGGGCATGCAGACTCGCCTGCACCTGATCGCCAACGAAAAAGCTGAAATGGAAGGCATCTCCGCGAACTACAGCGGCGCTGGCTTCACCGGCATGAAATTCAAAGCGATCTCGACGAGCCAGGAAGACTTCAACGCCTGGGTAGCCGCAGTCAAGGCCGCACCTAAACAGCTTGATCAAGCTGAATACGACGCCCTGACCAAACCAAGCCAGAACAACCCAGTCGCTCTGTACTCCGCGTTTGAGCCGGACCTGTTTCAGAAAATCGTCGACAAGTACGAAGGTATGAAGCCAGGCAAGCCGGTCAAGCACGAGAAGAAAGAAGTGGCCGTGGTTGAAGGTTCTGACACGGGCTCGCATTCAACTGCTGGGGCAGAGGAGTAAACGATGTTTGGTAAATTAAGTTGGGATGCGGTCCCGTTCCACGAGCCGATCGTGATGGTGACCATCGCCATGATCGCGCTGGGTGGTCTGGCACTGTTTGCTGCAATCACGTATTTCAAGAAGTGGACCTACCTGTGGACCGAGTGGCTGACGTCTGTCGACCACAAGAAAATCGGTGTCATGTACGTCATCGTTGCCATGGTCATGCTGCTGCGTGGTTTTGCCGACGCCATCATGATGCGTACCCAGTTGGCCATGGCCACCGAGGGTTCGCCTGGCTACCTGCCGCCTGAACACTATGACCAGATCTTCACCGCTCACGGTGTGATCATGATCATCTTCATGGCGATGCCATTCTTCACCGGCTTGATGAACCTTGCCTTGCCGCTGCAGATCGGTGCGCGTGACGTTGCCTACCCGTTCCTGAACTCCCTGAGCTTCTGGCTGCTGGTTTCCGGCGTGGTGCTGATCAACCTGTCCCTGGGCGTCGGCGAATTCGCCAAGACCGGCTGGGTTGCGTATCCGCCGTTGTCGGGTATTCAGTACAGTCCGGGCGTGGGTGTGGACTACTACATCTGGGCACTACAGTTATCAGGACTCGGGACGACACTGACGGGGGTCAACTTCCTGGCCACCGTCCTGAAAATGCGCGCCCCTGGCATGAAACTGATGGACATGCCGATCTTCACCTGGACCTGCACCTGGGCCAACGTCCTGATCGTGGCTTCGTTCCCGATCCTGGCCGCTACCATGGCGCTGCTGTCGCTTGACCGTTACCTGGATTTCCACATTTTCACCAATGAACTTGGTGGCAATCCAATGATGTACGTGAACCTGTTCTGGGCATGGGGTCACCCTGAGGTGTACATCCTGATCCTGCCAGCGTTCGGTATCTTCTCTGAAGTGATCTCGACCTTTACCGGCAAGCGCCTGTTCGGTCACCACTCGATGGTTTATGCATCGGGCGCAATCTCTGTACTGGGCTTCATGGTGTGGCTGCACCACTTCTTCACCATGGGTTCGGGGGCCAGCGTCAACGCCTTCTTCGGCCTGGCGACGATGTTGATTTCGATCCCGACGGGGGTGAAGCTATTCAACTGGCTATTCACCATCTACCACGGCCGTCTGCGTATCACCAGCCAGGTTCTGTGGACCCTGGGCTTCATGGTGACCTTCGCCATCGGCGGCATGACCGGCGTACTGCTGGCCATTCCGGGTGCTGACTTCGTACTGCACAACAGCCTGTTCGTGATCGCGCACTTCCACAACGTGATCATCGGTGGTGCTGTATTCGGCTACATCGCAGGTTTCAGCTTCTACTTCCCGAAAGCGTTTGGCTTCAAGCTGCACGAAGGTTGGGGCAAGGCTGCATTCTGGTTCTGGATCTCGGGCTTCTTCGTCGCGTTCATGCCGCTCTACGCGCTGGGCTTCATGGGCATGACCCGTCGTCTGAACGCCACTACCAACCCTGAGTGGGTGCCGTACCTGTACGTCGCCATGTTCGGTGCGTTGATGATTGCTGCCGGTATTGCCTGCCAGCTGATCCAGTTGTACGTGAGCATCCGTGACCGTAAGCAGAACGCTTGCGACTCCGGTGACCCATGGAATGGCCACACCCTGGAATGGTCGACCTCGTCGCCACCGCCGTTCTACAACTTCGCTGTGATCCCTACTGCGAACACCATTGATGCGTTCACCGAAGCCAAGGAAGACGGTACTGCGTACCAGCGTCCTAAGCACTACGAGCCGATCCACATGCCGAACAACACCGCCACTGGCGTGGTGATGGGCGCACTGTTGACCGTGTTCGGTTTCGCGATGATCTGGCACATCTGGTGGCTGGCAATCGTGGGCCTGGTAGGCACTATCGGTTACTTCATCATTCACGCTGCCCGTGATGATCAAGGCTACATGGTGCCGGTCGAGACGATCGAACGCATCGAAGCCGAGCAGCACGCTCGCCTGGTAGCCGAGAAGAAAATCCCGGCCAACCGTGTAGAAACCTCGTTGGAACAGGCTTAAACCATGTCGAACTTAGTGACCAATGCTGGACACGCCCATGTCGATGACCATGGGCACGATGACCATCACCACGACTCGGGGCCAATGACCGTATTCGGTTTCTGGCTCTACCTGATGACCGACTGCATCTTGTTTGCGTCGATCTTCGCGGTGTACGCGGTACTGGTAAACAACGTAGCGGGTGGCCCGTCGGGCCACGACATCTTCGAACTGCCTTACGTGCTCGGCGAAACCGCCTTGCTGTTGTTCAGTTCGATCACCTACGGTTTCGCCATGTTGGCCTTCTACAAGGGCAACAAGAAAGGCGTACTGAGCTGGTTGGCACTGACCTTCCTGTTCGGCCTGGGCTTCATCGGCATGGAGATCAACGAGTTCCACCTGCTGATCTCCGAAGGCTACGGCCCGCACCGTTCCGGCTTCCTGTCCGCGTTCTTCACGCTGGTAGGCACCCACGGTCTGCACGTAACTGCCGGCCTGCTGTGGATGGCGGTGATGATGTATCAGGTCAATAAGCACGGCCTGACCAACACCAACAAGACTCGCCTGAGCTGCCTGAGCCTGTTCTGGCACTTCCTGGACGTGGTCTGGATCTGCGTATTCACCGTCGTTTACTTGATGGGGACTCTGTAATGGCTAATGCACACTCCCATGACCATGACAGCCATGATGCGAGCCACGGCAGCGTAAAGTCTTACGCTATCGGCTTCATCCTGTCGGTCATCCTGACCCTGATCCCGTTCGGCCTGGTGATGTACCCAACCTTGCCGAAGTCGATCACCTTGATGATCGTCCTGGCGTTCGCGGTGATTCAGGTTCTGGTTCACCTGGTGTACTTCCTGCACCTGGATCGCTCGAAAGAGCAGCGCGATAACGTGATTGCGTTCGTGTTCGCAGGTCTTGTGATCCTGCTGCTGGTTGGCCTGTCGATATGGATCATGTTCAGCATCCATACGTTCATGATGGCGAAGTGAGGTAAGACCCGATGTCGCTTAAGCACTTTATCCAAATCACCAAACCGGGGATCATTTTCGGTAACGTGCTTTCTGTGGCAGGCGGTTTCTTCCTGGCCTCCAAGGGGCATGTCGATCTGGCCATTTTCTTGGCTGCGATGATCGGCACGTCCCTGGTGGTAGCTTCCGGTTGTGTGTTCAACAACTGCATCGACCGTGACATCGACTTGAAGATGGAACGCACCAAGAATCGTGTGCTGGTGCAGGGCCTTATCTCCCTGAAACTGGCACTGATCTACGCGACCGTCCTGGGTGTTGCCGGTGTAGCCCTGTTGTACAAGGTGGCCAACCCGTTGGCGGCGCTGTTTGCCGTGATCGGTTTTGTTATCTACGTCGGCCTTTACAGCCTGTACCTCAAGCGCAAGTCGGTTCACGGCACGCTGGTGGGCAGTCTGTCGGGGGCGATGCCGCCGGTGATTGGTTATGTGGCTGTAACCAATAGCTTCGACATGGCTGCGCTGGTGCTGCTGGTGATGTTCAGCCTGTGGCAGATGCCGCACTCCTATGCCATCGCGATCTTCCGCTTCAATGACTACCTGGCTGCGTCGATTCCGGTTCTGCCGGTTAAACGTGGCATTCAGGTGGCCAAGAAACACATCCTGCTCTACATCCTGGCCTTCCTCGTGGCGACCTTGATGTTGACCTTCAGTGGCTATGCCGGCATGAGCTACCTCGCCGTCGCCGCCGCCATGGGCATGTACTGGTTGTACATGGCCTGGACCGGCTACAAGGCGGTGGATGACACCGTCTGGGCGCGCAAGCTGTTCGTGTTCTCGATCTTCACCATCACCGCGCTCAGCGTGATGATGTCCCTGGATTTCCAAGTGCCGAAAGAGCTGTTGCTGACCTACGCACACTGAGTCACCGAGCAACAAAAAGCCCCGCCTTCGCAAGAAGCGCGGGGCTTTTTATTGAGTGGCCTTTAAACTATTCCCACATTCTACAAATGCAGGAAGCAACGTGATGACTAAAAAAGCCGTGATGGTATTCAGTGGCGGGCAGGACTCGACCACCTGCCTGATCCAGGCGCTGGGGCAGTATGACGAAGTGCACTGCATTACCTTCGATTATGGCCAGCGCCATGTGGCCGAAGTTGAAGTCGCGCAGAAGTTGGCCAAGCAGTTGGGCGCCACCGTTCACAAAGTGATGGACGTGTCGCTGCTCAACGAGCTGGCGATCAGCAGCCTGACCCGCGACAACATTCCGGTGCCGACCGTGAACAGCTCGGGTGAAAGCCTGCCGAGTACTTTTGTGCCGGGGCGCAATATTCTGTTTCTGACCCTGGCGGCGATCTACGCCTATCAGGTCAAAGCTGAAAGCGTGATTACCGGTGTCTGCGAGACCGACTTCTCGGGTTACCCCGATTGCCGCGATGACTTTGTCAAAGCGCTGAACACGGCGCTTGAACTGGGCATGGATTACAAGCTGCGCCTGGACACGCCGTTGATGTGGCTGAACAAGGCTGAGACCTGGGCTTTGGCAGATTACCACCAGCAACTGGACCTGGTTCAGCACCAGACCCTGACTTGTTACAACGGCATCATCGGCACCGGCTGCGGTAATTGCGATGCATGCAACCTGCGGGCTCGGGGCTTGAATGAGTATTTGCAGGACAAGGCGGGTGTGATGAGCAGCCTGAAGCAGAAGTTGCAACTGAGTTAGGGATTAGGGACCGTACTCGGTCTACTGTGGGAGCTGGCTTGCCTGCGATAGCATCAACTGAATGTCACTGACATACCGAGTTGTCTGCATCGCAGGCAAGCCAGCTCCCACATTTAGAGCGCATTACATCAGGCTGCGCTACCGGTAATCCAGCGTTTGAACAACGCACGCGCGCCATAGGCCGGCAGGATATTAAAAAACGCAAAGCCGACTTTGATCGCGATCTGCACGTAGATCATGCTCAAGATGTCGCTGGTCTGCATCGCGCCATAGAACGCAATAAAGCAGAACAGGAAACTGTCGATAATCACCGCAAAGAACGTACTGAGGAAAATCCGCAGGTACAGGTATTTGGAGTTGGTCAGTTCCTTGATCTTGCACAGCAAGTAGGAGTTTATGTTCTCCGACACCAGGAACGAGACCGAGGACGCGACCAGTACCGAGGACACCTGAATGATCACATCGTTGTAAGGGCCATCGAGTTTCCAGCCGGGCAGCCCTGGCAGAAACGTCGAGCCGTAGAGCAGGATGATGATCATCGCGTTACTGGCGAACGCAAACAAAATGGCACGTCTGGCCAGCCGCAGGCCGAATTGCTCGTTGAGCAAATCCACGATCAAAAACGTCAGCGGGTACAGAAACGTGCCTGGCGTGACGATGATGCCCATCGACTCCAGGTAAATAGGCTTGGTCGCGGCAATGCTGGTGAAGATATAAAAGGTGAACAGCAACAGGTTCAGGATGATGTAGATCATCCAGGAGTTTTCGTTGCGGTCGTTTATATCGTAGGCCGTCAGCGTCCCTCCCTGTGAATAAAACTTCTTGTACATGTTCTTAACTTCCATTTTATTGAGGTTGTCCATTATTTCGCTGTTGATGACTTCACTCAGCTTCATCTTGATGACCTTGCCGGTGGCGATCACCATGATCACCGCCAGGCGCTTGTCATTCTCAAAGCCCAGCAGCTTGTATTTGCTGTTTTCGATGCCCGCTTCATACGTTGTCATTGAAGCGCTCCTCAATGATGTCGCCGATTACACACAGGCGCTCTGAGCCAGCGCAGGCTTCAAGGGTGATAAACATCTTTTGGATGGCCCGGTCGTACACCAGCTTTTCTTTGCCCAGCGTTGACGTGCCTTTTTGCACGATGAGCAAATCGCCCGGCTCGTTGATACCGGGAATGCCACGTTCCAGGCGCACACCGATCAGGTTGTAGGAAGAGCCGAAGTAGTAGGTCAGCGGATACAGGGTGGCCAACTCGCCAATGCGCTTGTCCAGGTTCTGGATCACCAGGCTTTCCTTGAGCACTGGCACGGCGGCCGGGTTCATGTTGCCCTGTGGGGAAACACTGCTCTCGATGATTTCCTTGGCTTCAAAATCGAGGGTCTCGATTTCATCGTAGGAAACACCGAAGAAGTCCGAGATCTTGCGGACAGTGGACTGCTGCACGTTGACGACCTTGCCTTCCAGGATGTTGTAGATGGTGGTCCTGGTCAGGCCGGCGGCATTCGATAGCGACAGCTGCGTCTCGCCGCGGCTTTTGATCAAGTACTTGATGTTGCTCTTCAAGTGCTCGGTTTTTTCGCGTCTGTGTATCACGTGCTCACCACTTCCTTTTAGTCGTTAACGTCCGTTGTTTGCGCAACCACAGCAGGGAGCGCCCGTTCCGGGGGCGCTTGTGGTTTTGCGGCGGCGGGAGTGTTGCATGCGTCGGCCCTAACAATAAAGTCCGGATGCGCTGCGGGCGTGCTTTTGATGGGGCTGGAGTCTGGAAAATGAACATTTGATTTGGAAAATGTTTAATTTCCTGTTTAATTGATCCTCTCGGTTCAGGACGGACCGGCACGCAACGCCCAGGAAGGGACCCGCACTGATGGCATTCAATACCGTACCTCTGAAAGACCAGGCCGACCTGCTGCGTCGTGGCCTGGCGGATCTGCGCGCAGAAGACTTCGAACTCGCCAGCCTGCTGGATGCTGAAGTCACTCGCCAGCATCGCACCCTCTCATTGGTGGCTTCTTCCTGCGCGGTCAAGCCCCGCACTCTGGTGGCCTGCGCCTCTGCCCTGGTCAACGTGAGCGCCGAAGGCACGCCCGGCAAACGCTATCGCACCGGCTGCGAAAATGTCGATTTAGTGGAATCCCTGGCCATCCGCAGGGCGCGGGAGTTGTTCGATGCACATTACGCCGGCGTGCAGCCTCATTCGGCGTCCAATGCCATATCCCAAGTGCTTTCGGCGCTGCTTGAGCCGGGCGATACGCTACTGGGCATGGCCCACGACCATGGCGGCGAACTCACCCATGGCAGCCCGGCGGTGTTCACCGGGGCCTATTACAAGGCTATCCGCTACGGCACCACCGACGATGGCCTTATCGATTATGAGCAAGTGCGCAGCCTGGCCCTGGCCCATCGCCCACGCATCATTATTTGCGGTGCGGGTGCGTACTCAAGGGTGGTGGATTTTGAGCGGTTTCGCGCGATTGCCGACGAGGCGGGCGCCATCCTCTTGGCGGATATTTCCGCTATCGCCGGGTTGGTGGTGACGGGGCGCCACCCGAGCCCGATCAACGCCGCCCACGTCACCATCACCTGCACGCACAAGCAATTGGGTGGCCCACGGGGTGGGTTGATCCTGTGCGGCCGCGACGCCGAGACCAAGGTGCCTGGCCTGCGGTCGACGTTCAGCCGTGTGCTGGATCAAGCCGTGTTCCCGCGTATGCAAGGGGCGCCGGCGGTGAATATGATCGCGGCAAAAGCGGCTGCCTTCGGGTACGCGAAGTCAGCAGAGTTTGATGCCTGTATGGGGCGTGGCCGTGCGCTTGCCGATGAGGTGACCAGTGCGTTTGCGGCCCAGGGTTACGACGTGGTGGGCGGGCGCAGTGACAACCATACGGTACTGATCCGGTTGCCGGGCGCCATGACCGGCGCCATCGCCGAGGCGGCCCTGGAGTCTTGCGCCATTGTGGTGAGCAAGCACCGCGTACCGGGCGAGACACGCTCGAAGTTGGTCACCAGCGGTTTGTGTATTGGCACCGGCTGCATGGCGCAACGCGAACTCGACGCCGAGGGTTGCCGCCAGGTGATTGCGCTGGTGTGCCGGGTGTTGGAAAACGTCACCCCGCTGGGCGAACAGGACTATCGGCTTGAGCCTGAGGTGCGCGAGCAGGTGCGCACAGCGGTAGAGGCCCTGTGCATGGATTACCCGATCGCCGACTACCTGGAGGGTTGATCACGGCGCAGGTGGCTAAATCAGCTGAGCGCCTTCTCGTCATACTTCTTTGTACGAACCGTGAGAAACCATCACCCGTCTACAAGGAGTCGCGCCATGTTCAGCGTAAGTCGTCGGTCTCTTCTCGCCTTTGGCGCGGCCCTGCCGGTGCTGGGCCGCCTGGATTGGGCGGTCGCCAGCCAGCCAGCGGCTCCGGCGGACACGGTGCGGCTTAATTACAACGAAAGCCCCTACGGTCCCTCAGACTCCGCCCGCGAGGCGATGCTGCGTGGCATCGGCCTCTCCGGGCTGTACCCCTATGGTTACATGTACGGCTTGGCCGAACAGTTCGCCAAATCGCAGGGGCTTGTCGAAGAACAGGTCGCTGTATTCGCCGGCTCCATGGCCGCCCTGCGCTACGCGGTGCTGGCGTTTACCAGTCAGGCCCGTGGTCTGGTGATGGCCACGCCGTCCTATGAAGTACCGCGTCAGGCCGCCGAGTCATGGAAGGCGCCGGTGTACGAAGTGAGCCTCAATGCCGACCACGCCCATGACGTGCCGGCCATGCTTGCCGCCGACCCTCAGGCGGGCATGCTGTACCTGTGCAACCCCAACAACCCGACCGGCACCCTGACACCCACCGAAGCGATCCGCCAGGCGCTGGCGAACAAACCCAAAGGCTGCGTGCTGGTGGTGGACGAGGCCTACATCGACTTCTGCGACGCACAAAGCTGCGTGAGTTGGGTCAAGGATCACGACGACTTACTGGTGCTGCGCACCTTCTCGAAAATCTACGGCATGGCCGGTGCGCGCCTGGGCCTGGCGATCGGCCACCCGGTGTTGCTGGAACGGCTGGCGGTGTTTGGTGGCGACAATGTGCCGGCGGCGTCCACGTTACTCGGTGCTCGGGCGAGCCTGGAAGACCTCAAGCTGGTGCCGCAACGCAAGGCGCTCAACGCCCAATTGCGTGACGAAACCGTGGCTTGGCTAAAGGGGCGTGGTTTTGCCTGCACCGCGTCGCAAAGTAATTGCTTCATGATTAACGTGAAGCAACCGGCAGAACAGATCATCGAGAAGCTGGCGGCACAGGGCGTATTGGTCGGGCGGGTGTGGAAGGATTGGCCGCAGTGGGTGCGGGTGACGGTGGGCAACAAACAGGAGATGGCGCGGTTTCGCGAGGTGTTCGCGAGTCTTTAAAGCAACACAAAACCCATGTGGGAGCTGGCTTGCCTGCGATAGCAGCACCTCGGTCTATCAGGCAAACCGAGGTGATGCTATCGCAGGCAAGCCAGCTCCCACCTTTTGAGCAATGCGTTACTGCTGCTGCGCGATGCTGTACCCATCAAACGCCGTCTGCTGCTGCAGTGCAGTAATCACACTCTTGCGGCTCAACGGCTGCTCGGCGCCTGAGTTATCCACAAAGCTCTCGGTTTCAAGCTCAGCCTCGTCACCTTCACCCACAAAGCTGAAGCCCAAAAACTCGAATGCCTCGCGGTCAACGTTGAGCTTGGAGCGCGGTGTGCGCAGCGGCAGGGTGACGCTGATGCCATCCTTGCTGATCACAAACACTTCGGCTTCTTTCTTGGCCCGTGCAGCCTTGCCCTTACCGGCGCTTGGGTTGCTGATGGCCTGGTGAGACTGGTTCAGCACCTTGAGGGCCAGGCCGTAGACCAGCTCCTGGAACTCGGGGTCGTCCTTGAAACTGGAGAGGATGCGGCTGATCGAGAACTTACTGCTCAAGTCTTCCAGGGCGATGTTGTCGGCCGCTTCGGCATCCTTGAGTTGCTTGAGCTGGCCCATCAGGTCGTAGGCCTTGTCGTCGTCGAAAGCGTCATGGGCCTGGCGAATGGCCACGCGCAGTTCACGGATCTGGTCGCTTTCCTTGGAGGTGTGGAACGCGTCCAGCACCATCTCGCTGATGATCTTGGCCGCAGGCACATGCTGTGAAAGATTGATGGCGTTTTCGTATTCGGCCTTCGAGTGCAGGGCGACTACGGATTCTTCGGCGGCGTGTTCGGTGTAAGAATCAGGCATTGAAATTTCACTACTTCAGTAAACGGGGGACAAAAAAGCGTCGCGCATTTTCGGCGGCCACGCAGGTCAGGTCAAGGCAGCACACTGCCCTTATCGCGGCGCAAGGCGCTCAGCGCCCGCTGCAATCGATCGGCCCGCCCGCAGAACAGACCAACGGTAAACCCTGACACACCGCCTACGGCCAGCAACATCTCAGGCGTGCTCAACAGCAACGGATGCACGGCCTGCTGATAGCCGAAGTAGTATTTCACCGCAAAGAACAGCTGCGAGATCAACAGGGTTTTCCAGGTACCCGCCAGCACCAGCGTTTCGCCATTGGCATCGAGCCGGGCGCCATCGGCGTTGAACAGCAACATCCCCATCAGGCAGCCTGCCAGCACACCACCGACCCAGGCACCACTCGACAGGATCGAGGGCGCCAGCGACATCAGCGACCACACCACCAGCACCACCGGCAAAATCATCAATGAGCGGCGATTCTCACGCCCGCCCAGGCAGGCCTTGATGCCGTAATAACAAATCCACAGGTAGATGGCGTACACCCACAGGGGCGTGCCTTGGAGGATATCGAGCATGGGTGCTTCCTTGCGGGGTTTGGTGGCGCTGATAGTCGTTGAGCCATCATCGTTTTGTCCATCGATTTGGCGCTGACCCACATCAACACCCTCCAGCGCAAAACCCGTTACAACACAGCGGCCTGATGAACCCATAAAAACAACCGCTGGCCTGCGCCGAGGGGACTACTCCACGCCAGGTGATTAAAGGATTAATGCGATGGCCTTTTCATTGTCCCGCCTGGCCTTGCTGGGGGCGACGCTGTGTCTTGCGCTACCTCTGCACGCCGCCCCAACCGAGATTGAACTGGGTAAATACGTGGCCCAACTGGGCGACTGCATCGCCTGCCATACCGCCAGGCAAGGTCAGGTGATGGCCGGCGGGCTGGAGCTGAGCACGCCGATGGGCACGATTTATTCGAGCAACATCACGCCGGACCGCGACACTGGTATCGGTAATTACAGCTTCGAGCAGTTCGACAAGGTGATGCGTGAAGGCGTGACGCCGGCGGGCATCAACCTTTACCCGGCGATGCCGTATCCGTCCTACGCGAAGATGAGCGCAGAGGACATGCGCGCCCTGTACGCCTATCTGATGCAAGGCGTGGAGCCGGTGCGACAGGCCAACCTTGAGGCGGACATGGGCTTCCCGTTCAATCAGCGCTGGGGCCTGGCGCTGTGGAATTTTGCCTTTCTCGACAAGCAACCGTTCCAACCTGACCCGCAGCGTAGCGCGGTGCTCAACCGTGGTGCCTACCTGGTCCAGGGCCTGGGGCATTGCGGCTCGTGCCACACGCCACGGGGCATCGCCTTCCAGGAAAAAGCCATGAGCGATGCGGGCCGCAGTGGCCGGCATTACCTGGCCGGTGAAACCGTCGAGCACTGGCGCGCCCTGAGCCTGCGCAACCTGTGGACGGTGCCAGACACCGTGCAACTGCTCAAGACCGGGCAGAACCGCTTTGCCACGGTCGCTGGCAACATGGCCGATGTGATCCACCACAGCACCCAGCATTTCAGTGACGACGACCTCACGGCCATCGCCAGTTACCTCAAATCCCTGCCGCCCGGTAAAGATGATCTGCCAATGCCAGCGGTCGCCCAAGCACCGGCCGCACCGCCAGCCGACCTGTTCACCAGCCGTGGCGGCCTGGGCTATATGCAGTTTTGCAGTGATTGCCACCGCAGTGACGGCGCTGGCGTAAAAGGCCTGTTTCCACCCTTGGCCGGTAACCCGAGCATTGCCTCGAACAACCCGACTTCGCTGTTGCATATCACCCTGACCGGCTGGGAAACCGCGCAAACCGCAGCCCACCCAAGGGTCTACACCATGCCCGGTTTCAGCCGGCTGGCCGATCAGGAAATCGCCGAGATCCTGACCTTTGTACGTACCCGTTGGGGTAACGCAGGCACGCCCATCAGCGCCGCGCAGGTGAAGACACTGCGCGACCAGCTCAACCCTGCCACCACCGATTCGTCGGCCTTCGAAACCCCAAGGCTGGCGGATTTGCTCGCCGCACCCAACGCCGACCAGGTTGTCCGCGGCATGCGCCTGCACCTGCAAACCAAGGCGCTGCTGCCGGATAACGTCGGCAATTCGCTCAACTGCGCTAGTTGCCATCTCAACGCCGGCACCGTGGCGGATGGTTCGCCGTTTGTGGGTGTGTCGGCGTTCTTCCCCAGTTACGCGCCGCGTGCGGGCAAGGTGGTGACGCTGGAGGAGCGCATCAATGGCTGTTTCCGCCGTTCCATGAACGGCAAGCCGCTGGCGCCGCAGTCGGCGGATATGCAGGCGATGGTCGCCTACTTTGACTGGATGAAAAACAACACCCGCCCTGAAGATAAAGTCGCCGGGCGCGGCGTGGGCAAGATCGACCCGGCGATCAAGCCGGATCTGGTCAACGGCAAGCAGGTGTATGCCAAGCAATGCGCGGTGTGCCATGGCGATAACGGCCAAGGCCTGGCGCGTGCCGACGGCGAGCTGGTGTATCCGCCACTGTGGGGCGAGCAGTCGTTCAATATCGGCGCTGGTATGGCGCGGCCTTACACCGCGGCGGCGTTTGTGAAGCGCAACATGCCGATCGGCTTCCACGAAAAATTCCCGCTGGGGCAGGGCGGTTTGTCGGACCAGGAAGCGGTGGATGTGGCGGCGTATTTCTCTGGTCAACCGCGCCCGGATTTTCCGGACAAGGTCAGAGACTGGCCCAACGGCGGCAAGCCCGTGGATGCGCGCTACTAGTTCAACTGCTTAAGGCAGGCCTCGAGAATATCCAGGCCTTGCTCCAGCACCGCAGGCTCGGTGGTCAGCGGTGCCAGCAGGCGGATGATATGCCGCGACTTGCCGCTGGGCATCAGCAGCAAGCCGGCATCGCGTGCCAGGCTGAGCAGTTGGGTCAGTTGCTGGGGAGCGGGCGTGCCGTCGGCATGGGCCAGCTCGATGCCGCGCATGGCACCCACGCCGGTCAGGCGGCCCAGATAGGGCGACAGCTGTTGCTCGCGCCAGGCGGCATAACGGCGAACGATGGCGGCTTCCTGCTGTGACCCCCAGGTTTTCAATTGCGCGTCGGTCATCGCATCCAATGTTGCCAAAGCAGCCGCGCAGGCAATTGGGTTTCCGGAATAGGTGCCACCGAGGCCGCCTTTGGGCAAGTTGTCGAGCAGCGCCTTGCGCCCGACCACCGCGCCCAATGGCACGCCACCGGCGATGCTTTTGCCGAGCAGGATCAGATCCGGCTCGATGCCCAGGCGCGAGAACGCAAAACGCTGGCCGGTACGCCCGAAGCCGGACTGGATTTCATCGGCAATCAGCAGGATGTTTTTATCATCACAGAAGCGGCGCAGGGCCTGGGCGAACTCGATGTCCAGGGCCAGAAAGCCGCCTTCGCCCTGCACCGGCTCGATGATGAAACAGGCCACATCGTTGACGTCGATTTCCACGCTGAACAGACGGTCCATGGCCTTCAGGGCTTCGGCGCAGGTCACACCGTTATCGGCGCTGGGGTAGGGCAGGTGATACACCGGGCCGGGTAGCACGCCGACCTTTTGCTTGTAGGGCGCCACCTTGCCATTGAGGTTAAGCGTGGCCAGGGTGCGGCCGTGGAAGGCGCCGTCAAAGGCGATCACCGCCGTGCGGCCGGTGGCGCCGCGCACGATTTTCAAGGCGTTTTCCGCCGCTTCCGCGCCGCTGTTGGTGAGCATGCCGCTTACCGCGTAATCCACCGGGATAAACGCACAAAGGCGATCCATCAGCTCGATGTAGGGCGCATGCGGCGCGGCGTTGAAGGCATAGTGGGTGAGCCGGGTGGCTTGTTCGCGAATCGCTTCCACCACGCCTGGGTGACAGTGCCCGAGGTTGAGCACGCCAATGCCACCGACAAAATCGATATAGCGCTTGCCCGTGGTGTCCCAGACTTCGGCATTTTTACCGTGACTGAGGCTGATGGGGTGAACGATGGAAATCGACTGGCTGATGCTTTCGCGGCTCATGAATCGGGGACTCGGCAGTGGCTGGCGTGTATTTATCTAAGCCGCGCGCCCGGCTTTGCCGCAAACGAAATAAAGTCGCCGGGTCATTCCAAATCGGAAGGAGCTGTTGCCTAAAGGTCGTTTGTGGCCACGCTGCAAACCTGACAATACTGCCGGGCAACCTCAGAAACCGGCGCGGGCAGTGCGGCGCCGAATAATAAAAGACTCACAGGGAGTGCCTCGCATGAACCACCTCAAAACCCTTATCGCTGCCACGGCCGTGGCGCTTGCCGGCAGTGCCCACGCGGGCGTGACCCTGGACGCGATCCAGAAAAAAGGCTTTATCCAGTGCGGCGTCAGTGACGGCCTGCCGGGCTTCGGTGTGCCCGACAGCCAGGGCAAGATGACCGGCATCGATGTTGATGTGTGCCACGCCGTCGCCGCCGCCGTGTTCGGTGATGCGTCAAAAGTGAAGTTCACCCAGTTGACCGCCAAGGAGCGATTCACCGCGCTGCAATCGGGCGAAATCGATCTGATTTCGCGCAACACCACCTGGACCAGTTCCCGCGATTCCGGCATGGGCCTGGTGTTTACCGGCGTGACCTATTACGACGGCATCGGCTTTCTGGTCAACAACAAGTTGGGCGTGACCGCCGCCAAGCAACTCGATGGCGCGACCGTCTGCATCCAGGCCGGCACCACCACCGAACTCAACGTTTCCGATTATTTTCGTACCCACGGCATGAAGTACACGCCGATCACCTTCGACACCGCCGACGAGAGCGCCAAGGGCCTGGAAGCCGGGCGTTGCGACGTGCTCACCACCGACCAGTCGGGCCTGTATGCCCAGCGCATCAAGATGGCCCACCCGGATGAGTTCGTGGTGCTGCCCGAGGTGATCTCCAAAGAGCCGTTGGGGCCGCTGGTGCGCAAGGGCGACGATGAGTGGTTCAGCATCGTCAAGTGGACCCTGTTTGCCATGCTCAATGCCGAAGAAATGGGCATCACCTCGCAGAATGTCGAGGCGCAGGCCAAGTCCACTCAGAACCCCGACGTTGCGCGGCTGCTCGGGGCCGACGGCGATTACGGCAAAGACCTGAAGCTGCGCAAGGATTGGGTGGTGCAGATCGTCAAGCAAGTAGGCAACTACGATGAGGTGTTCGAACGCAATATCGGCCAGGGCAGCGTGCTGAAGATCAAGCGCGGGCTCAATGCGTTGTGGAGCAATGGCGGCATCCAGTACGCACCGCCGGTGCGTTGACTGAACACTGCCTCAGGTGGGAGCTGGCTTGCCTGCGATGGCCACAGGTATCTCCACAACTTTCTAAGGCCGCCACATTCCTCTGTGGCGAGCGGGCTTGCCCGCGTTGGGCTGCTCAGCAGCCCCAGTGCGGGTACCGTGATACTCCTGAAAGAACTCTGCGTCTGTTTTTTGGGGCTGCTGCGCAGCCCAACGCAGGACAAGCCTGCTCGCCACAACAGCCCACTTGTCACAGACGTGGTATGTGTAGATATCTATGCTGCGATGACGGCCTACCTGTGAGTGCATCGGTTACTGACACACGGCTAGCGCAGGCACGCCGGCTCTCACATCACTCCGAGGCCACATCCTTGCCGGCGGCTTTGGACCGGTACAGTGCTTGATCGGCACGTGCCATCAAGGCGGCGGGCGTTTCGCCCATTCGCCGCTCCACCACGCCCAGGCTCAGGGTGACTTTGAAGTCGCCCACGGCGGGCATCTCGGCGATGGCCTGACGGATACGTTCGGCCAATTGCCTGGCGGTGTCCAAGCTGCTTTTGGGCAGGATCACCATAAACTCATCGCCACCCCAGCGTGCGAGCAAGTCGCCTTGGCGCATACAGGTTTCCAGGCTGTCTACCACGCTCACCAGGGTCTGGTCGCCGACGCCATGACCATGTTTGTCGTTGATCGGCTTGAAGTCGTCGATATCCATGGCCACCAAGGCCAGCGGTACGCGGAAGCGCTCGGCACGGTCGCACTCCTCCAGCAACACCTTTTCCAGGCGATAACGGTTGGCGATGCGTGTCAGGGCATCCTGTTCGGCCAGGGAGCGGTTCTCGTCCAACTGCATTTGCAGTTGCTGATTGACCCGCGATAATTCACGGGTGCGTTCGGCCACCAGCGCTTCCAGCGACTGGTTGCGCTGTTGCAGCTGTTCGATGGAGATTTTGCGTGTATGGATATCGCGGTGCGCGCCGACCATGCGCGCCACTGAATTGTCGGGGTTACGTGCAATGACGTAGCCACGGTCTTCGATCCACAAGTAAGTGCCGTCAGCCTTGCGGCAACGATACTCGGCCTGGTAATGGGGCGCGCGTTGGCTGATGTAGTCATCAAATACGGCCATGACGCGTGGATAATCTTCGGAGTGGATCACGTTCTCCCAGGTGAACACGCTGTTCTCCAGGGAGTGGCGGGGGTAGCCAAGCATCATGTACCAGCCGGGGCTGCGGTACACGAACCCCGTGTTGGCATTCCAGTCCCAGATGCCGTCGCTGACCAGTTCCATCACCGCATGCAACATGTCGGCGTTGAGTTCGGTAAAGTTATTGAGCAACGGTTTATTGCCGGATGTCTCGTTCATCTGTGCACTTCCCTGCCTGTGCTGGCTTCCAAGGCCAGTCTTCATTGACGCCGGTACACCGTGGCTGAGGTTACTCTACATCGCGGCTTGCGCGCTTTGAATAGGATGAGTGTGCTGCTTTAGTGGTGTGGCGATAGGCCATTAACCAGCAGGTGGGGCGACATACGTTGTGCTCGCCTGGCACGAGCTTTCACGCCCTGGCGGGCCTTGCTTGCGTGTTCGATACGAGGCGTATTTCGACATGTTGACCCAGAGCCCTTGCCGCACTGGCCAGGGTGGACAGCGTCATGCCCGCGTCGTTTTGGTCCAGCGCTCGATCTACGGCGGTGCGGCTGGTATGCATACGTTCTGCCAGCGCTTTCTTGCTGACCTTCTGCACCTTCATCGCCTCTGCCAGCTGCCAGGCAATAACACGCTTCAACGCCCCGGCAGAGACTTCTTCTATGAGCCCATCATCGCTGAGAAAATCATCAAAGTTGGAGCCGATATGCTTATTCATGGGATGTTCCTCGAAGCTTGTTTTTGCGATGTCTGGCGGTGTTCAGGTCGACTAAAGGTGTTTTTCGACTTTTTTTGATAAAGCCATGTAGCAAAACCATTTGGCTGGCAACCAAGGTAAAAATGACTCGTGCAGCATTTTCACCAAGATCGGTTCGGACCTCCCAAAGGCAATGCTCCAGCTTCCTAACCAACGGCATCCCTTGCGGCCATCCGAGTTGGACCGATTTTATGTCAGTGCCTATAAGCTTTTTTGATTCCCTGGGCAGTTCCATCAGCCATTCACGCACGGGCTCGTTGCCAGCCTCGGTTCGGTAAAATGCGACGTTCAACACGAGAGGTAGGTCGTTCACAGAGAGTGCACCAAAATAGGTTCATAAGGCAATCAGCGATTGAAGGGTCTTTTCGCGAAGATTGGTCAGAGCCTGGCACTTATTTTGTGAGTGGCTGAGGTTGAAGCGTTTCAAAAAAAATCAGTAAAAATAAAGAGTTGTGAGTTTTCTGAATGGTATGTGCGAGATTGGTTTGCCAGGCGTAAGAAAACTCACTTCGGCGCCACCATGCGCGTTCGCGGCTTGCCATCCGCGTTGTGCTGGTAAATCCCCTCCGGCTGGCCCTGCGCATTGAAAAACACTTGGCCGATGCCCGCCGAATTCCACAGCCGTTCACCCGCCTCGGCGTGTTCCGGGATATGCGGCACTACCTGCATGGTGCGCCGGCGCGTGAAACCGTTGAGGGGCGAGCGCGGTGAGTAGAGCCAGCGGTTGAGGCGGTCGAACCATTCCAGCAAACGCGCCGGGAACTGGTTCTTTATGCCGCTGCTGGTGATCTGCCAGATTTTTGGGCCGGCGCTGCGGTGGCGGATCAGCACTTCATAGACGAACGAGTAGTGCACATCGCCCGACAGGATCACGTAGTTACCTGGCGTGCGCGAGTGGCGAAAGATATTCAGGATCACCTGGGCGGCGCCGCGATGGGCCATCCAGTTTTCGGCGTCTACCAGCAGTGGGTAGCCACACCAGCTGAAGACCTTCTGCACCGTCTCGATCAGCTTGACGCCGAAGATCGGCGCGGGCGACACGATGATGGCCGACGGGTGGTCCAGCAGGGCCTGCTGCAGTTCGCTCAACGCTTCCCAGTCCAGCAGGCCGGAAGGTTGCTTGAGCGCAAACTCACTGCGCCAGCGCCGGGTGCGAGTGTCGAGCACCACCAGTGCGGGCGTGGTGGGCAGCACGTAATGCCAGTGCTGGAATTTCAGCAGGGTTTGCACTAATTCATCGTGGGCACTGGCGTGCAAGTGGTTGTCTTGAACGTTGGCGGTCAGCGCCTGGGTGTGTTCCAACAGTTTGCCAAACACATCTGGCTGGTTGCCCCAGCCCTGGCACAGCATATAAGCGAGCAGGGCATTGCCGATGATGCGTTTGGAGAATGGATGGCCGTAGGCGGTGGCCTCCCATTGCGCGCTGAGGTTCCAGTCGTCGGTGATGTCGTGATCGTCAAAAATCATCAGCGTCGACAGGTGCGCGAAGACCCGCGCAACGCCGGGCAGGCCGTCACGGAACCGATCGACCTGCACTTGCTCGTGGTCGTAGCGCAGGTGTTCCGGCGTGCTTAATGATGGCGGCTGTGGCGTGATCAACGTCCAGGGCGTGGGCGACCACACCAACAGGTACATCGCCAGTACTTCGGCAAAGGTCACCAGGTGGTTGTCGGCGGTGCTGCTGGTAAAGATCGGTTTTTTCACACCGCCGAAAAACCGTTCGCGCAGGGTCTCGTTGCTGTCCAGTGCGGGCAGCAGATCCGCGCGGTGGTAATAGCTGGCGCGATGCCCGTAGAGGCTGGCGCTGTCATCCACCACGGCGCCTTCCAGGTATTCGTCGAACAACGCCAGGCGTGCGATCAGCGCATGAATCGCGCGCAGCATGGGGCCGGCCACATCATCGGCGTAGACCTGGTCACCGCTCATCATCAGCAGCGCCGGGCGCTCGGCCGGTGTGCGCGCGTCAGCCAGCAGGCGGTCGACGCACAGCAAACCGTCATCGGCGTGGTGATGGGGTTTGCGGCACGAGCCATGCACCAACTGGTGGATGCGGCTATGCACTACGAAATTCGCCGATGGAGCATCGGCATACAGCAGGTGCGGCGCCCATTGCGCAATGCCACAGCCGTCGACCAGCAGGTCGTAGTCGATGCTCACGTCCAGCGGCAGGGCTTCATTCAGGGTAACGTCGATCAGGTGGATAAAGGCGTGGTGCCCAACTGGCACGACTTGGCACTGCGCCTTGTCGAGTTCAAGGGTCTGCGTTTTGCCTTGAGGCACTTGCAGCTTCAAGGACAATCGTAGAGCACGACTGCCCACCAGCCAGATCACCAGACGCTGGGGTTCCAGGCGCCTGAGCATGGGGCCGGCTATCACGGCGGGCAGGGTTTGCGCTTGGGGCATGAAGGGCACAGCTCACAAAGGTTGAACTAAGAAGGGTAGCGCGCAGGATGTCGCTGTTTTGTTAACAGAGCGCAGCGCCGGGCGCTGCGCTCCTTGACTGAGGTCAGAGGCGTTGCACGCCACCTTATTTATTCAAGGATACCCTTAGTGGCATCACCACAGATTACCTTGCCCGAGCGAGTCCACGGACGAGCTATTTGACTTCGATTGCGTTTTATTTTCCGGAGGGTTGCCGCCGGTCGTCGAGGGTTTTTCCTCGGGCTTGGCAGGAGTCTGCTGGTATTGGGTGATCTGGTTGAGGTTGTAGGTATGGAATGCGTTGCCGATGTTCATGGGTAAAACCTCTTGCTCAATTGGAGGAATGTTCTCGCATCAATACTCCCTTTGACTGCGCACCCACTCAGTGGCACTGGCCGGGTTAACGTTCCCGGCCATGGGTTTCTGCATGTTTAATATCCGTAGGACTGAATGCGTTTCAGACAGACTTGGGTACCGTAAACCTGAACTCACTGCCACGCCCCAACTCACTCTCAGCCTCAATCCGCCCGCCGTGGGCCTGCACGATACCTTGGGTGATATACAGCCCCAAGCCGCTGCCGGTGGGGTTGTTTTCGGTCTGGGTCCAGTAGCGATCAAACACATGGGGCAACTGCTCAGGCGCAATGCCTTCGCCGGAGTCGCGCACCGAAAACACGATATCTTCACCATTGCTCATGGCGCTGATGCCGATATTGCCCTGGCGCGGGGTGAACTTGATGGCATTGCCGATCAGGTTCGACAGCACCTGGAACAGGCGCTCCGGGTCGGCATGGATCAGCAGGCCGGGCTCGGCGTTGAACGACAAGTCGATGCCTTTCTCCATCGCCAACGGTGCGAGCAGCGAATAGGCCTCTTCGAACATCTGGCTGACGTCCAACGACACCGGCTTGACCACATAACGCCCGGCCTCGATTTTCGAGGTGTCGAGCAGGTCTTCCAGCAGCACATTCATACGCCCGGCGGCCTGTTGCATGGTGTCGATGGCCGAGGAAATTCGCCGTGAGGTATGTGGGCCGTCGGAGCTGAAGGCTTTCTGCATCATGCCGCAGAGCATCGAGATGACCGTCATCGGGTTGCGCAGGTCGTGGGACACCACCGCCACCAGTTCATCACGGGCGCGCACGGCTTGCTGCTCGCGCAACACTTGGCGGGCCAGGTCATTTTCCAGGGCGGAACGGCGCAGGTCGTTGGCGGCAAACCGGTCGCCGTGGCTCCACTTGGTGGAGATACCGGCCATCTCGACTTTCCAGATTTCAAACGAGGTGCGTGGGCGCAGGCGCAAACCGGCGTCGGAGGTTTCCAGGTTCAGCGGCTTGTTCGGGTCGCCGCTCCAGTTGATGTTCTCTTTGACTTCCGGGCGAAACCACAACACGCCGTTATCCACAGGCTTGGGCAGGCTCATGGCCAGAACGCCACTGGCCACTTGCTGGAACTCGGCGGCAGGCGGGTATACCGAGGCCAGGTTGTGACTGGAAAACACCGGCTCGTCGCTTTCTTGCAGCCATTTGTGCAGCGCACGGATCTGCGCAGGCTCGGGGCAATTGCCGTAACGGTGCAGTTGTTTGTCTTCGATGATCGCCACGCCGCCCGACAGGGTCAGGTCCATCAGCACCTGCGGCTGCTGGGCCAGGCCATCGAAGACGTTTTGCTCCGAGGCTTTCATCGCGCGGTCCAGCAATGCCAGGGCTTCGACTTTTTCTTCGCGCTGGCGGCTCAAGTCCAGGGCTTCCATGGCGCTGATCTGCAGCGACAGCACCTGGCCGATGGTCTGGCAAGCAACACGCAGATCGTTGGGCACCAGCAAGGGCTCGCGGTTGCCGCAACTGATCAAGCCCCATAGCTTGTCGCCGGCCATCAACGAGATGCTCATGGACGACAGCACGCCCATGTTCTGCATGTATTGGCAGTGAATCGGCGACACGCTGCGCAAGGTGGCAAAGCTCAAGTCCAGCGGCTGGTCAGTGCCCGGACGCAGCTTGGGCAGCAGCGGCACCGGCTCGTAGGCAGCATTCGGGATGATGCGCAGCCAGTTGGTGCGGTACAGCTCGCGGGCCTGCTCGGGAATGTCGGACGCGGGGAAGAACAGCCCGTTGAACAGCTCCATGGACGGCGCCGACGCTTCGGCAATCACCTGGCCGTGGCCTTCTTCTTCGAAGCGATAGATCAGCACCCGGTCGTAACCGGTCATGGCCTGGATTTCAGTCACGCTGATCTCGTACAGCGCTTGCAGGGTTTTCGCCGACTGCAAGCGTTGCAGCATCTTGCCCAGGTCACTGGTGCGACCATTCAGGGCGCGAGGTTTGAAATCTTCAAGGCGCGGCTCAAATTCCAGCACCAGCACGTTTTGATGGCGATGCAGCAAGCCTTCAAATGGCGCACCATTGAGCATGACATGCAGCGCCGGTGCGTCGAGAAACGCGTTGTTTTCGGCGATCGATTGCACGGCTTGGGCGGGTTCAACGCCAATTAACTGGTGCAGCGGCTGGCCCAACAGCGCTTCGGGTGCGTGGCCGAACAGGCTGGCCACGTTGGCGCTGACCTGAGTGATGCGCAGCTCAGGCTCCGACAACGTCAACAGCACACCGTGGGGCTGGATCGCGCCCGGGAAGCGAATCGGTTCGTCGGCACAGTTGGCAAGCAGCTCTTCAAAATCGTCGGGTTTCATAGCAGTACCTCCTGGCGGGCGAGCCAATGCTCGAAGCCACTGAATGTGGAGCGGGCCGCATCGACCGCGCGCTGTTTTGCGTCAGCATCCAGCGGCAGGCGGCCCAGGTAATCGAGAAAGTCTTTCCAGCGTCGACCGGTTTCGGCGCCGTATACATCAAGGAACGCTCCGCCGTTATCGGCGTGTATGTCCAGGCGCCGGGCCATTTCCCGGCGCAGCACTTGGCCGCCCAGGGTGGCGCCTTCCAGTACATACAGGGCACCGAGGCAGGCCGCGGGGGTGTCGAAGGTCGGGTGTTCGGTGCAGCGGGGCAAGGCGTTGATGGCGTAATCATTCAAGCCAAGGGCGCGCAAGTCGCCCAGCAGTGTGGGGGTTTTCACACGCAGTACAGCGTCATATCCGTCGGGGATCAAGCCACTGGCGTACAGCGCTGCTTCCATCGGCCCATAAAACCCGTAGTACGCCTGGAGCAAGCGCCGATACCCGCCAGCATCCAACTGATCGGAGAAAAACGGCAAGCGCTTTTCCAACGCCACATGCAGCAAACCCGTGCCTGTGCGCAACGCTTCCAGCAATGAGGGCGCACTAACGTCATGGGCCTGTGAATGCATTCAATAAGCTCGAACTGTGGGCCTTAAGGCCATGAATGACGCGTGAAATGGGCGACGATTCTACACAAGTCATTGCCGTCAACTGTACGCACAAGGCGAAAAGCCTGACCGGCGGATCAGAAAAGTCGCTCCTTGCGTAATAAATGACCACAGGGCACTGCAGCAAGTTCGGTTTAAGTGATGTCGCGGCGCTATTAGTGCATGGAGGCGCCTTGCTGGGTCAGTGCGGTTTGCACGCACTCAACCAAGTGCTCTGCACTCCAGGGCTTGGGTAAAAAACGTACAGAGCCGCCGAGTTGCGCCGCCAGCTTGGTATTGCCCGAGGTCAGCACCACCGGCACCGACGGCCAGCGATGCGCGACCACTTTGCTCAAGTCATAGCCATTGAGTAACCCCGGCATCTGGATATCACTGACGATCAGGTCTACCGGATCATCGCCGCGTTCCAGGTAAATCATGCCTTCATCCGCCGAAGGAAACGACGTCACATGAGCCCCGAAGTCCTCCAATACATCCACCATTAACGCACGAATGATTTCGTCGTCTTCCAATACCAAAATCGATGGCTGAGCCATGATCCTTACTCCACCATCAGGGTTCAGTAGGGTGGAGTAGGCGCTGGCTGAATAGGTTCGATTGGATGTTTTTTAAACGATGGGTGGTCGTTTTAGAGCGGTCGCGTGGGGTTGTCCGCAGCGGCACGGCAAGGTGGATACAGGCATAATTGGCGCACCGTTGCCTGCTGTGGAGACTTGCATGAAGTACACCTTACTGACCCTCGCCCTGATCCTCAACACCGCCCCGGCCTTGGCGGCCGGCGATGCCGAGGCGGGCGGCAAACTGTTCAGTAAAACCTGCGGCGGCTGCCACAGCATCGGTGAGGGCGCACGCGGTGGCTTCGGGCCTGAGCTTAACGGCATCATCGGTCGACCTGCCGGCACCACCACGGACTATCAGTACTCCGACGCAATGAAAAACTCCGGCGTGGTCTGGACCCGCGACAAACTCGCGGCCTATATCGAAGCGCCGAAGAAGGTGGTGAGCGGTACGCGCATGATCTTCTGGGGTATCAGCGACCCGGAAAAGATCGAAAACATCTTGGCCTACCTGGAAACCTTCCAACCCAAGTAATCATTCGCGTACGTTCCTGAACAGCATCAACCGCGCACTTTCATGCAGCCCACGGGTCAGCCCCTGCAGGCGCTGAAACTCTTCGGGATGCTGCTCGGCTACATCTTCGCGCGGTGTTTGCGAAGCCAGGTCGTGCAGGGTTGGTGAGCCGCCGTCGTGCTGCATCTGCAACAGGAAGTGCTGGGTTACACCGCCGATAATCGGGAAGGTGCCCTCGTGCAGCACCAGTGGCACCACTCGTTCGCCTTCCGGCGCCGGCTGCTGGATATCGCGGCCCATCGCGCCGTTGCGAAACGGCACGCCCGCCATGCCGGCCACGGTTGGCAGTAAGTCCGCCAACCCCACGGCCTCGTCAATAACGCGTGGCTCAAGCCCCGGCGCGTGGATCAGCAGTGGCACGTTGTTGCTTTCCAGGCCCAGTTGCTCAAAAGCTGGCGCCATGTGCGGGATCTGGCTGATGCGTGTGTTGTGGTCGCCGAAGAACACAAAAATGCTGTTGTCGTACCAGCCGCCAGCCTTGGCGATGTCCATCAGGCGGCCGATGTTGTAATCCAGCAGGCGCACTGCGTTGTATTGCTCGACGCTGCGCGAACCGGCAGCCTGGACTTGTTCCAGAGTTACGTTGTTGAGTTGGAAACCATCATTTTGCTTGGGAATGGTGAACGGCCGATGGTTGCCGGAAGTTTGCAGGTAGGCAAAGAACGGCTGGCCGTTGGGCACGGCGCGCAGCAGTTGGTCGCCTTCCTTGAACAGGTCCAGGTCAGAGATGCCCCACACGTCCACCCGGGGCGAGCGCCAGTGGCTTTCGTCAAACAGCTGCACGCCGTCGATGCTCTGGCGGATCAGCGCGTTGATATTCGCCCAGCCAGCGTTGCCGCCGATCATGTAGAACTTCTGGTAACCCTGGAAGGCGTTGATCAACGTGTGTTGCCGCGTGATCAGCGGGTTGCGCGTGGCGGTCTCCTGGCGGGTCACGTCGGGCACGCCGGTGATGCTCGCCCACACGGTTTTGGCGGTGCCGGTGACGGGCACATAGAAGTGTTTGAAGAACCAGCTTTGCGTCGCCAGCTTGTCCAGGTTTGGCGTGGGGTTCAGCGGGTTGCCATAGGCGCCCACGGCGCTGGTGCCGAGGGATTCGAGCATGACGAAGACCACGTTGGGCGGGCGCTGGCCTGCCAGTTTGTAAGGCTGCACGCCTTGTTCGCGGATGAAGCTCAGCTGTTGCGCGTCAGGCCGTTCAACGCCCAGGTACTTGGCCACTTGCGGGTAATGCGTGCGCACCTGGACTTCATCGAATTGCGACTGGCCAACCTTGAGCGTGTCGTACAAAAACAGCACCGGGTTCAGGCCCACGGCGGCGACCTGGCTGTTGCCGGAGAAGAACGCATCGCTCCAGCGCAACGGCACCGGGTTTTCCAGGTTGAGATTGGCCACCCGGCCCAGCAGGGCCAGCAGCACAATGACCACACCGATCACGGACACCGACGCCACTGTGAGTTTGCCGATGGTTTTGGGCGCACGATCCAGCGTCAATCGCTCCAGGCACACCAGCGCCCACACCCACACGGCCACCGCCGCCAACCAGCAGGCAGTTATCCACAGCACTGGGTAGGTTTCCCACACCATCTGTTGAGAAATCTGCGCGTCTTGCAGATAGCGCAGCGCCGTCGCGTTGATGCGCACGCCGAGGTAGGCGTAGTGGCCGAAGTCGATGATGTAGATGAGGCCTACCACGGCCAGTGCAATCAGCAGATAGCCGCGTGCCAGCCAGCGCAGGGTGGGCAGGGTGATAAGGTTCCAGCGCGGTAGCCAGGCGAGCACGGCCACGGGTAGCGGGAGCAACACCGCCAGGCGCAGGTCGAAACGCAGACCGATGCCGAGGGTTTCCAGCAAGCCCTCGGTATTTAAATCCAGGCCGGAAAAGCTGATTAAAAACACCAGCCGCAACGCCGCCAGCAGCACAAACACCAACCCGATCGCGCCCACGCCGTAGCGCAGGCGGCGTGATTGCAACGCAGTCATCGTTAACCTTCCCCATTTCAAAAAACGACGCAGACCCACTGTGGGAGCTGGCTTGCCTGCGATAGCGGTGTGTCAGTGCCCGATGTGCTGCCTGAGGCGGCGCATTCGCAGGCAAGCCAGCTCCCACAGTTTGAGTTGCATTAATCCAGCTACCAGGCAGTAGCCCATCAACAGCGGGTCGACCAGGTAATCCCAATAGTTCTCCGATGCCTTGAGCCGCAGCGCAAACGCCAACGTGCCCACCGCCAGCATCCACACGGCCAACCTGTTGCGCAGCGCCAACATCAACAGTGCCAGCGCACCTACCAATACAATCATCGGCCGAGGGTTAAACCCCCAGCGGTACGGGTCGAAATACGTCAGCCCCATCGCCGCCGGGTACAACAGCAGGCACAGCCCGCCAAACAGCACCAGCAGTTGCACTTGATGTGCCCGGCCAAGCGGCTGCACCAGCCCCAACCGGCACACCGCCACCCACGCCAACAACACCAAGGTGCTGATCGCCAGGTCATCGGTAAAGCTGCGCACATACGCCGCCAACGGCAGTTCATTCACCGGAATAAAGCTCAACGCCACCAACACCGGCAGCAGCCATGGCCGCCACGGGGCGGTGAACCGGAACGTGCTGAGCAGCACAAACCCCAGCAATACAAAACTCAAATGGGCTTGCCACAACGCCATCATCACAAGCGCTCCGCCAGCCAGGCTTCGTTGAAGCTGACATGTTTGATAAAGGTGTTATTCCACGAGTACACCAAGTGGTACATGCCGTCCGGGCTGCGGCTGAAGTACGGGTATTCGTATTCGAAATCGCAGCCACGGGGTTTGCACACGCGGTAATCCAGGTTGCTCAGAAAGCGCTGCTCCAACGGCAGACGCTTGGCACCGCTGGAGGTACGGAAGCCTTCGCCGATGATTTCTTTATAAGCCTGGGGGGAGAACGGTTGACCGAGCGGGTCCGGCGACTGGTCCAATTGCACCACCGTGCGCCATTGCGTCATCTGCGCGTCGGTGCCGTAGAGGCTGAGCTTGAAGCGGCCGTCTTGCAGGTCGTTAAGGGCGACGAGTAGACCGTCGTCTTCAGTACCCACAGCCGCCAGCGATGAATTGGGGTTGGCCGGCGCCAGCGGGAAAGGCTCGCTCCAGGTTTGCCCGGCATCCTCGGTGCGGCTGGCGAGCACGCGGTGATGGGTTTCACCGGCGTAGCGCAGCATCGCCACGGCTCGCTGGCCGTCCTGCGCCACGATGGTCGGCTGCAGCGAATGTTTGCCGCGGCTGATGCGGAATTTGTCGATCACCGCGCCGTCGGCACTCAAGTACAGGTACTCGGCAAACTTGCCCATGAACTCGTGATACACCGGCAACCCGATGGAGCCATCGGCATGGAACACCGGTGCGGCGCGCACCAAGGTGCTGATATTAAAAAACGGCGACGTCACCAATTGCCGAGGCGCCGACCAGTTCGCGCCGAGGTCATCGGAGACCATCACGTTGATTGCACTGGTGGCCCAGCCGCCGACTGACACCGACACGTAAAACATCCACAGGCGTTTATCCGGCCCCAGGGCAATCACTGGGTTGCCCAGCTTGCGAATGTAACGCTGGGTGCCGTCGCGTGTGCTTTCCCGCGTGGCCAACACCTGCTCGCCGCCCCATTCGCCACTGCGTGCATCAAACCGCGCCGTGCGCACCTGCACATCGGCGGCGCCTTCGCGGGAGCCGGCAAACCACACGGCCATCAAGTCGCCGCCGGGCAGGGCGGTCACGGAGGAGGAGTGCACAAAGTCGGTGAGCTGTGAGGACACAAAACGGCTGGTGTATTGCGGGGCTGCCGCCACCTTCGCAGGGCTCGGGTTCGCCTGGGCAAACGGTGCCAGCACGTGGGGCGGATGGCTCAGCCAGGCGGCGATAAAGACGCCTAGCAGGCTGAAGATCAGTAGGGCGCAGCGCATAGGGAACCTGTGAGAAGAAAGGATGACGGCGCACGTTCACCCGGCAGGCGCTTCCTGCGGCCGGTGAGCGTGCATAACGACAGGTGGTCCCGTACCTGCCGGCACAGTGCAAAACCAACCTTAGCGCAACCTTAGTTGGCAACGAGCCGTAACATCTTTGCCCGAATAGCCCTGCGTAGAACCGGCATGATTTCGCCGTTTCCTACAGAGATTTCGCTATGCGCCTACTCCTCGTCGAAGATGATCGCGCCCTCGGCCAAGGCATTCGCGTGGCATTGGGCGCCGAAGGCTACACCCTGGATTGGCTGCAAGACGGCCTCAGCGCCTTGCACGCCCTGCGCACCGAAAGTTTTGATCTGCTGCTGCTCGACCTCGGCCTGCCGCGCCTCGATGGTCTCGACCTGTTGCAGCAACTGCGCGCCGGGCAGCATGACCTGCCGGTGCTGATCCTCACCGCCCGCGATGGCACCGCCGAACGCATCGCCGGCCTGGATGCCGGCGCCGACGACTACCTGATCAAACCCTTCGACGTCGAGGAACTCAAAGCCCGCGTGCGCGCGCTGTTGCGCCGCAGCCAGGGCCGCGCCCAACCCATGCTCGAACACGCCGGCGTCAGCCTCGACCCGGCCACCCAGCAAGTGCGCTACCAGGGCGATGAGATCATCGTCACCCCGATGGAATACCAACTGCTGCACCAACTGATGGTGCGCCCCGGTAAAGTTGTGACCCGCGAGCGGCTGTCTCGCGCCCTGTATGGCTGGCAGGACCGGGTGGAAAGCAATACGTTGGAGGTGTTGATCCATAACCTGCGCAAGAAGTTATCCACAGAGCTGATCCGCACTGTGCGCGGCGTGGGCTATGTGCTGGCGCTCAAACCATGAGTTCGGTACGCGCACGCATCATTGTTCCGGTGCTGGTCCTGATCCTGCTCGGCGACGCCCTGATCAGTTGGCTGGTGCTGCGCGACAGCCACCACGAAATCGAAGAAGTCTACGACGCCCAACTCGCCCAAAGTGCCCGCCTGCTGCAAGGCGTACTGCGCCAGCGCGAACCTGGCGACGCAGACTGGGGCCGCTTGTACGAGGCGTTCGACCAGGCCATGAGCCGCGTGGGCGAGGAGGGCGTGGCCCATCCTTATGAGACCCGGCTGACCTTCCAGGTCTGGCGCAGCGACGGGCAACTGCTCATGCGTTCTGCCGAAGCACCTGTCCTCACAGAACCGCCCACTACACTCGGCGCCCATGACCTGATGGACAGCGGCAACGATTGGTGCGCCTTCCTCCTCGCCGACCCGCAACAAGGCCTGCTGATTTGGGTGGGCGAGCGTGACGACGTTCGCCAGAGTGTGATCGAGCGTATCGTGCGCCACACCCTCTGGCCTACCGTGATAGGCGTGCCGCTGCTGACCGTACTGATCTGGTTGGCCATTGGCTGGGGGCTGACGCCCTTGCGCACCATGGCCCGCAAGCTGCGCGGGCGTAACACCAACGCCTTGCAACCGCTGCACGTGAACCCACTGCCGAGCGAACTGGAGCCGATGCAAACCGCACTCAACCGGCTGCTGGTGCAGATGGACGACCTGCTGGAACGCGAACGCCGCTTCATCGCCGACGCCGCCCACGAGTTGCGCACACCGTTGGCGATCCTGCGCATCCACGCGCAAAACGCCCAAAGCGCTGCCACCGAAGAACAAAGGCGCGAAGCCTTGGACTTTCTGGTAAACGGCGTCGACCGCGCCACACGCATTGGCAGTCAACTGCTGACCATGGCCCGCATCGAGCCACAACTGAGCAACCCCGTGCACAAGCCCGTGCAACTGACGGAACTGGTGCGCGAAGAACTCGCCGAGCTGACGCCCCTGGCCATGGAGAAAGGCGTGGAACTGGTGCTGGAAGGCGATGAAGAATGTTGGGTGCAGACCGAGCCGGTGGCGTTGGCGATTGCGTTGCAAAACCTGGTGACCAATGCGCTTAACTTTTCGCCGGTGGGTGGCGAGGTACGGGTGGTGATCGGCGTTAATGGTTTGCGCGTGGAGGACCAAGGGCCGGGGATTGATGAGGCGCAGATGGGGCGCTTGTTTGAGCGGTTTTACAGCCGGGATAACGCCAATGGCGCCGGGTTGGGGTTGGCGATTGTGGAGATGATTGTGGGGAAGATTGGCAGTACGTTGAGCCTGCGAAATTTGGAGCAGGGCGGCTTGTGCGCGCAACTGAGCTTCACGGCTTGCGTGGAAGCACCTGCGGAAATACCACACCGTTGAACGTGTGGGTGCAGCAGTCACAACTGGGCTTCATCTGTTCGGGCGTCAATTTGGGGTTAACCTTTTGCAGCAGGCCTGCCTCGTCGACCCACAAGCCGCTGTAATAGCTGGACTCACCTATTCGCACGTATTCGTCTTTGTCATTTTCATGCAGCGCAACCATCCAGAATACGGGCTCCGGGCGATCCAGGCGGGCGTTGGCTTCGCTGAACACTTTGTCCCATGGCTGACCGACTTTGGCTAAGAGAAACCGAAATAGTGGCGTGTAATCGAAGCCGTGTCGTTGATGGCTATGCATTGAAGCGCGTGTGGACAGTGAGTGCTTTACCCTTTTGGTATGCCGTTCATTGCGATAAGCGAAACAGCTACCGTGGTGCACACCGTGGGTCCGGGTGTTGACTGAGCGGTAGAGGTGGGGCTTTTTCATTGCTTCAGAATTCCTTCTGGGGATGCTTTGGAGGTGGCGGCCAAGCACCTTGGTATTGGAATGAAATTTGATAGTCGAATCGGTTGGGCTCTATCACATGCTGGAAGAGGGGTTGGAGAATTGTTATCCAGCTTGGGAGAACGTTGTAAACGTCTGCATATATTGCACTTTCCTCGCTCAAACCTAATGCTTCAAAAGAACGGTCTGCGTCGACGATATCCGCTGAGTACTCGTCCGCTTTCAAGTCATCGCTGTGTTTTTCGTACCAGCGCAATCTGATTTTCATAACCATTTTTCGCACGCCTCTTTATCTGTAGATTCGACGTTTTGGGTCCGCCGGTCCGCGACGTTCAGCGGTATAAGGATCAAATGCTCCGAGGTGTTCCAAATCACTCTTTCGATAGACTTCCAGTTCACCTTTCTTGGAGTCCCATTCAAGTAACTTCTTCCTTTTTGCATCGATCCACCGCTCACGTAAGCCAGCCCCGCCTAGTCTTGGTGTCACCGGCCTTTGGGGGATCAGCCCTGGGAAGCCAGTTATATCTTCGGTTTTTGGTGCTGGAAAGTAATCATGGTCCGGATTTCTCAAGCCTTTGCGTGGCTCATTAACCACCACATAGAGCGGCCGAACCCCCGACTCCACCGGGAACACCAGAATAAAATCCCGATACTGCGGTGGGTAAATCGGGTTCACCAGAATCTGCGCCGCCTTCTCCGTCGGCGGATAAATCCAGATCACCGGCGCTTGCGGCGCAGCCTCCAAGGCGGGAATCCCCAGCGTGTCGCGCGGATCAACCGCAGGCGTCCAGATCAGCTCCACGCCCTCACCCAAATCCGCCACAAACTGATCGCCACGGCTTTGGAACTGCACCACATCAATCATCTGCCAATCGGGGTTGTTGCCCGTGTAAAACCCATATCCCTTGAGTGTGCCGTCATCACGCTGCTCGACATGCAAACGCATCTGCGACCGTGCCCGTTGCAGCGAGCGTAATTGCTCCTCGCTGTAGAGCGCGCTATCGCCCAGCGCCGATGGCCATAACAACGCGACCAACCCACTCAACAGCCCACCGGCGATAGTGCCAACAGCAGTCGCTGCCGACTCCACTGCCGCCGATCGCAACGCCAATTGCCCCAAACCGACAGGCAGGGCACTGCCGCTGATCTTGCGCAAGGCAACCGCGCCACGGCTGTCTACCTCGTGGCCACCCAACAGGCTGAAATGGCCGTAGCCCTTGATCAACTCCAGCGGTACGTAACCGGTGGGGTCGTTGTAGCGAATGATGCCGTTGGGCAGTTGGCAGGGTTTTGTGAAGACGCAGCCGGGCGGTTTGGCGGGTGTTGGCGCTGGGGTGGGAGGCGGCTCAAATAAATCAATCGGCGGTGAGTAAGGCGCGCGCTTCGGCTGCGGCGTCAGGATCCGCCGTTTGAGTTGTTCTTCTTCGGTAATGGGGTACGCGCGTTCTGACATGACTGGCTCACTTCCTTGTGTGGGAGTGAGCCTATGAGGTGGGAGCGGAGGCTTATGTCGGCTTCGTTCGATGGTTGGTGTGGGAAAAGGAGACTGGCGTATGGTTAGCCAGGACTGTTTCGATTATTGCGATTTTCGTTTGTTTCGTTTAGCTTTGATTCAACCGAATTGCGTAACACCGGAGCTGCATCATGATCACCAATCAACTCCCCAAAACGATCCTGCCGCTGGAAAAGGAAGTCGAAGCCGCCGTGCAAGGCCAGCGAGAACTGGCATCTTTGCTTTCGACCAAATTTGAAACCCAGCGCATCGACATCTTCGACAAAGAAGACAAACCCCACACACTTGTACTCCCGACCTCAGCCCTGCGCCTGTTGGTCGATATCCTGGGCGAATTGGCTATCGGTAACGCCGTCAAGGTCGTGCCGGTGCATGCCGAATTGACCTCTCAGGAGGCCGCCGACCTGCTCAACGTTTCGCGCCCGCACCTGGTCAAGATGCTGGAGGAGGGCGCCATTCCTTTTACAAAAACGGGTCGGCATCGGCGAATCCGGTTTTCGGATCTGATGGCGTTCAAGCAGCGCCGTGATGAAGAAAGCCAAGAAGCAATGGAAGCGCTGGCGCAACAAGCTCAGGCGTTGGGAATGGGGTATGACGGATGAGGTGTTCGCCGTTTACTGCGGTATACGATGCGTGTGTTCTCTACCCGGCGGCACTCCGGGATTTGCTGATGTGGCTTGGTTTGTCGGGACTGTATCGAGCTCGATGGACGAGCCAGATTCATGAGGAGTGGAAGCGCAACGTTCTCAAAAACCGACCGGATCTTACGGCTGAGCAAGTCAATTGCACGTCGGCGCTGATGGATAAGGCGATACCCGATGCATTGGTGACGGGGTACGAGGATCTGTGTTCGAGTTTGGATTTGCCTGATCCTGATGACCGTCATGTGCTGGCGGCGGCTATTCGAAGCAAGGCTGAAGTTATCGTGACCTTCAATTTGAAAGATTTCCCGGCGCATATCCTGGCTGCCTATGACATTGAGCCTATGCATCCGGATGACTTTATTTCGGATCTGTGGGATTTGGATCAGGCGGCGGTGTTGGGGGCGGCGCAGAAGCAAAGGCGGACGTTGAAGCGGCCGCCGATGGAGGCTGGGAGTTATCTTGAGATGTTGATGCGCCAGGGGTTGGTGCAGACGAGTAAGGTGCTTGGGCCATATGGGGTGATGTTGTAGATTCGAATGCTCGGGCCAATTTGCTCGAACGCTCCCACCGAAATTTTTCGCCACAGATAACGCCTATTAGCCATGCCGCTTTCTGCGCTACTTTCCGCACTGTCACTGCAAATTCAGTGACCGGGCCTGATAACCCGTGGAACAATAGGCGCTCAAGCGTCTCCAGCACCATGCCGGCGCTTTTTTTGCGTCCGCACATCCGTGTTATGGCGGCTGTGCGCGGGAGGCCTTCGGGCCTGCCGGGTTCCTATTGTCCCGGTTTATCAGCCTGCGCACAGCTGCCACCCTTTCGCCTGATAACGAATGTGGCAGCTTCTCGACATTAGGAGCTAAATCCATGAGTATTTCTGACAGGTCATATCCTCGTAGTACTGCAACCCACACCACCGCCCAGCCCGGAGGTGCCCAATGATCAACCCACCTCTCAACAAAACCCTCGGCATCATCACCTTCTCCACCTGCGGCAAACAGCCCAACCTGCACCGTCTATTCCGCGTCAATGCCGGCGTGCCCATTCGTGACGCCCTGGAGCATGCTTCCGAGTTGCTGCACTGTTCCAAAATGCTCGCATTGGATGCGGCCATGGACAAAGGCGCGGACTGTTATGCCTGGGCGGCGCATTATTTGGGGGAGATGGCGAAGGCGGTGGTGGATGATTTGGCGAATGGGATGTTGCCCAATGGGGTGATGGAGGAGGGGGACGCTGTTTCGGTGTAAGTGGGTGGTTTGAGGGTGTGGCGGCTGGCGTCATCGCAGCATAGGTATCTACACAACTTTTGAAGGCCGCCACTTTCTCCTGTGGCGAGCAGGCTTGTCCTGCGTTGGGCCGCGAAGCGGCCCCAAACCCTGACACTGAGTACTTTCAGGAAAATTGCAGTGCCTTTACTGGGGCCGCTTCGCAGCCCAACGCAGGACAAGCCTGCTCGCCACAACAGCCCACCTACCACAGACTTTGTGTTAACCGGTTGTGTAGATACCTATGGTCATCGCAGGCAAGCCAGCTCCCACATCGGTCGGTGTACATCTGTTGAAGCAGCGTTAGCAGTAAAAAAGACCTTGGGACGCTAAGGTCTTTTTTTGCCTGCAGAATCCAGATCAAACGTGCGCGATGTTTGTGTACGGCAGCGAGGCGAAGTCGATCATGTGCCTTACCGTGAGCGGTGTATGACGTTTTGCTCGCAGATCTGTATCTAACGCCCTGCTTTTCAACGCCCTACCATGGCACCCAGCACATTAATGCAGGAGCGACACCATGCCCGAACTGTCCAGCTGGCTTGCTTATGGCCTGATCTCCCTCGGTATGGTGCTGACGCCCGGGCCGAATATGATTTACCTCATTTCCCGCTCGATCTGCCAGGGGCGCACGGCCGGGTTGATTTCGCTCGGTGGCGTTGCCTTGGGTTTCCTCGTTTATATGTTCTGCGCGGCGCTGGGGATTACCGCATTGGTGATGGCCGTGCCTTTTGCCTACGACGCGCTGCGGCTCGGTGGCGCGTTGTACCTGGTGTACCTGGCCTGGCAGGCGGTGAAGCCGGGTGGCCGGTCGCCGTTTCAAGTGCGGGACTTGCCCCAGGACAGCCCACGCAAGTTGTTCATGATGGGCTTGGTGACCAACCTGCTGAACCCCAAAGTGGCGGTGATGTATTTGTCGTTGTTGCCGCAGTTTATTGACCCGAATGGGCATGGCAGTGTGCTGATGCAATCACTGATCCTGGGTTTTACGCAGATTGCCATCAGCGTGAGCGTCAATGCGGTGATTGCAATGATGGCGGGCTCCATCGCCGTGTTCTTCGTCACCCGTCCAGGCTGGCAGGCGGTTCAGCGTTGGGTGATGGGTTCGGTGCTGATGGGCTTGGCTGTGCGGATGGCGGTTGAAGGGCGGCGGTGAGGTCATTCAGCGCGCCATGACGTTGACGATTACATGCAGGATGAACGCGGGGCCGTAACAGGGCTGGCCGTGTTCGTCCTCGATCCGCCATATGGAAGCGACTGTACACGTCTCCTTGGGCGCGGCGAATTCCACCGTGATACGCACCGGCTGGCCGGGCAGTGTTTCTGCAATGGGGATTTCGCTGCTCAGGCTGCGTAGGTGTGTGTCCATCACCACTTCCAACGGCGCGCCCGTGGCGGTGCGTCGGGCGATGACGTATTCGCCGTCCACGCGCACCAACTTTCGACCGCGCCAGGGGCGGGTGCCGAGGTTTTGAAGCTCCCAGGTTTTTTGAAAGATTTCACCGGGCAGCACAACGGTTTGGTCGGGGGTGGTTACGTCTGCATTGAAGACGGCAATGTCACTCGTGTCACCCAGGCCGATTGCTCGGTTGGTGATGGCCATTGAGTTGGCGTCCGTCGGCGCGCCCGCCAGGTCAGCGAAGTAGCGGAACAACAGCAGCGGTGAAACCTGTAGCGCTTTGGCCAGCTTGATCAACGTCCGTACCGAGGGGTCTTGTGAAGCGCCGCCCGCCAACCCGTAGAGGTAAGTTCTGGAGATGCCGGCTTCCTTGGCCAATGTGGTCATGGGTTTGCCCAGTTCTCTGCTGCGTCTTACGACTAGAGCGCGGAGGGTGTCGCGAGTCTTGATGCTCAATTTAATTGTTAATCCCTGTCCTTGATGTGTCGTCACGTTGTTCGCCAAAAAGGACAACATGCTCGTCGTCAAGTGTATTCGGCAATGCACACTCACACTTCTGCTGGCGACGTTGTGACGGACATGGAAAGGTCCCTTTTGGGTTGGCTGTATCCAGTGTCGCGGTTTCTCACATGCTTGCGAACCTTGTGTGTGTTGCATTCCTTTACATCAATCTTTGGATATAGCTATGACTCAAATAAAAGCGTGCTGTGAATCCATTGCTCGATCAGGCTTTGGCACCCTACAAATATCTGATGCGATGCTGCAGGACTACAGAAAAATCGTTGAGGGGTACGCTGCAATTTCTCAAGCCACCAAAGAGTCATTTTCCTTTGCCTATGAAACGGACGGCTTTTTCCCTTTTGGCGCCGAGTATTCGTGTAACGAAGATCACCCTGATCTATGTGAGCGGTTTTGCTACTGGCTCGCGCACGCGCCGAAACGAAAGGCTTTCGAGTTCACTCGAAGCCCTTTCTTCATGGCAGTGGATAGTTTTGAGAGACAGATCAGTGAGGTGGCTCAGGAGTTAATGGATGGCATTTGTCGAGAGTTTGGAGTCGCGCCATTGACGTCCTTTCGCTCTGCGTCCTACCTGCAACTCTGTGTCTATGGTGCGCAGGCAACAAATTGCGTGCGTCGATTCGCTCAGGACCCTCATGAAGATGGTCATATGTTGTCGTTTATCAAACCTACCCGCGAGGGGCTGGTTTTGGTGAGGGGGCGTTCATTAGAGCCTGTTCGCCTTCTGGAAGGTGAGATTGCAGTGTTGGCGGGTTCCTTGCTCACAGAACTTTCCGATCATGCAATTCCTGCGGCCTACCATGCTGTTATTGCGCCGCATAAACCTGTTGCTAGAAGCTCCTTGATTTACTTTGCTAATCCGAGCCCGGAGCAGTTGTTGACGAGTTTTTTTCGCAGGCAAGCAATCGATCTTACCGGTGCTGTGAATGCTCGTCATACCGGCTTCGGTAATCAGCCTATTCAACCCAGCTAGTATCCTTGCGGACACGAACACTCCATGTTTACTAATGTTAGTGCCCTTTACGTCGAAGGCTTGCTTTTGGGCATCGGATTGTTCGCCGCTCCTGGCCCCAAGGACACTTTGGTCATACGCCAAGGTGTCAGCCGTGGCCCTCTCTGGGGAGTGGTTGCCATCTGCGTGTTCGCCGACATCCTTCTCATTGCTTTTGGCATTTCAGGATTAGGTTCGTTGTTGGGACGTCGCCCAGTGATAATGGCGTTTCTACTGCTATCAGGCGCCGCTTATCTGCTGTGGTTCGGTACCCAGCGCTTACGAGCGTGCATCCGCAATCAATCTATGCCGGACACGCAAGGTGGCAATTCGCAACGCGGACTTTTACGCACAGCGATAGTCCTTGGTTTTGCCAACCCCTACGCCTGGCTCGACACAGTGGTGCTGATCGGCTCTATCGGCGCAGCCAAGCCCGCAGGCCAACAAGCACTGTTCGCGACAGGTGCCATGACGGCGTCATTAATCTGGTTTGTGCTGTTGGCGCTGGGATGTCAGCAGCTGGCGTGGCTGTTTCGCTCGCCCGTGGTCTGGCGATGCCTGGACGCTGGCGTAGCCGTATTGATGGTGTACCTGGCCGGTATGTTGATCACCGACTCACTGGATATCTTTCAGATAGTCTTTGAGGGTAATCAGCGGGGTACTTAGCTCATCAAGGCTGCTGGCCTGTTGCACATCTGTAAACAGTTTGAGCAGTTCACGGCCCAGCACCGTGTCGGCGCCGCCTAGTGCATTCAAGGCCTGGGCAATGCACTCATTGAGCTTGCGTTGAATCGTCGCCAAATCCCCCTGGCGTACCAGCAACCCAAACACTTCGCGCTCATACCCATCCATCACCAGGTCATCGCGCAGCAACGGGCTCGCGCCGTCCGTCTCATGCACCAGCTTGAGAGCAAAAAGCGCAACAGCTTCCAGCGTCAATTCCATGGTTCCGATTCCTCATGTCTGCGTTCGCCCGCACATACTCACGTTTCTGCGGGCGAAAAAAAAGCCCTTGAATTTCAATGGCTTTCTTTCGAGCCTGTGTAAAAGCGGGTGAGAGTCGGTTTGATAGTCAGGGGCTGAAGGGGCATTGCGCGCCTACGCAAATGCCAGGTCTGCTGATTCGCCGGCTTTTCCTCGCCGCCGATTGCAAACCGTAACGCCTGGGCGAGGTCGCGCGTTTGCCATGAGCCGCGCTGTCAGGCGATCGAGCACTCTATATAGCTGCAACCGTGGCACTGTGGATTAATCGAAAAGAATTTCAGGAAGGGGGTTGACCACATATTTGAATGCTGTACTATTCGCCTCCCGCTGACGAGCAGCTTGAAGCCGGTTCTGGTTCAAGTAGTTGATTTTGATAAAGAAATCGCTTGACAGCAAATGAGGCTGCTGTAGAATGCGCGCCTCGGTTGAGACGAAAGATCTTAACCAACCGCTCTTTAACAACTGAATCAAGCAATTCGTGTGGGTGCTTGTGGAGTCAGACTGATAGTCAACAAGATTATCAGCATCACAAGTTACTCCGCGAGAAATCAAAGATGTAACCAACGATTGCTGAGCCAAGTTTAGGGTTTCTTAAAAACCCAAAGATGTTTGAACTGAAGAGTTTGATCATGGCTCAGATTGAACGCTGGCGGCAGGCCTAACACATGCAAGTCGAGCGGTAGAGAGAAGCTTGCTTCTCTTGAGAGCGGCGGACGGGTGAGTAATGCCTAGGAATCTGCCTGGTAGTGGGGGATAACGTTCGGAAACGGACGCTAATACCGCATACGTCCTACGGGAGAAAGCAGGGGACCTTCGGGCCTTGCGCTATCAGATGAGCCTAGGTCGGATTAGCTAGTTGGTGAGGTAATGGCTCACCAAGGCGACGATCCGTAACTGGTCTGAGAGGATGATCAGTCACACTGGAACTGAGACACGGTCCAGACTCCTACGGGAGGCAGCAGTGGGGAATATTGGACAATGGGCGAAAGCCTGATCCAGCCATGCCGCGTGTGTGAAGAAGGTCTTCGGATTGTAAAGCACTTTAAGTTGGGAGGAAGGGCAGTAAATTAATACTTTGCTGTTTTGACGTTACCGACAGAATAAGCACCGGCTAACTCTGTGCCAGCAGCCGCGGTAATACAGAGGGTGCAAGCGTTAATCGGAATTACTGGGCGTAAAGCGCGCGTAGGTGGTTTGTTAAGTTGGATGTGAAATCCCCGGGCTCAACCTGGGAACTGCATTCAAAACTGACTGACTAGAGTATGGTAGAGGGTGGTGGAATTTCCTGTGTAGCGGTGAAATGCGTAGATATAGGAAGGAACACCAGTGGCGAAGGCGACCACCTGGACTAATACTGACACTGAGGTGCGAAAGCGTGGGGAGCAAACAGGATTAGATACCCTGGTAGTCCACGCCGTAAACGATGTCAACTAGCCGTTGGAAGCCTTGAGCTTTTAGTGGCGCAGCTAACGCATTAAGTTGACCGCCTGGGGAGTACGGCCGCAAGGTTAAAACTCAAATGAATTGACGGGGGCCCGCACAAGCGGTGGAGCATGTGGTTTAATTCGAAGCAACGCGAAGAACCTTACCAGGCCTTGACATCCAATGAACTTTCTAGAGATAGATTGGTGCCTTCGGGAACATTGAGACAGGTGCTGCATGGCTGTCGTCAGCTCGTGTCGTGAGATGTTGGGTTAAGTCCCGTAACGAGCGCAACCCTTGTCCTTAGTTACCAGCACGTAATGGTGGGCACTCTAAGGAGACTGCCGGTGACAAACCGGAGGAAGGTGGGGATGACGTCAAGTCATCATGGCCCTTACGGCCTGGGCTACACACGTGCTACAATGGTCGGTACAGAGGGTTGCCAAGCCGCGAGGTGGAGCTAATCCCACAAAACCGATCGTAGTCCGGATCGCAGTCTGCAACTCGACTGCGTGAAGTCGGAATCGCTAGTAATCGCGAATCAGAATGTCGCGGTGAATACGTTCCCGGGCCTTGTACACACCGCCCGTCACACCATGGGAGTGGGTTGCACCAGAAGTAGCTAGTCTAACCTTCGGGAGGACGGTTACCACGGTGTGATTCATGACTGGGGTGAAGTCGTAACAAGGTAGCCGTAGGGGAACCTGCGGCTGGATCACCTCCTTAATCGACGACATCAGCTGCTCCATAAGTTCCCACACGAATTGCTTGATTCATGCGTTTGTAAAAGTGCAGAGCTAACTATTCGAATCGAATAATTAGCTCTGATCTTTTTCAGAACCGTTCTTTAAAAATTTGGGTATGTGATAGAAAGATAGACTGAACGTTACTTTCACTGGTAACGGATCAGGCTAAGGTAAAATTTGTGAGTTCTCTTAATTGAGAAATTCGAATTTTCGGCGAATGTTGTCTTCACAGTATAACCAGATTGCTTGGGGTTATATGGTCAAGTGAAGAAGCGCATACGGTGGATGCCTTGGCAGTCAGAGGCGATGAAAGACGTGGTAGCCTGCGAAAAGCTTCGGGGAGTCGGCAAACAGACTTTGATCCGGAGATGTCTGAATGGGGGAACCCAGCCATCATAAGATGGTTATCTTACGCTGAATACATAGGCGTAAGAGGCGAACCAGGGGAACTGAAACATCTAAGTACCCTGAGGAAAAGAAATCAACCGAGATTCCCTTAGTAGTGGCGAGCGAACGGGGACTAGCCCTTAAGTGGCTTTGAGATTAGCGGAACGCTCTGGAAAGTGCGGCCATAGTGGGTGATAGCCCTGTACGCGAAAATCTCTTAGTCATGAAATCGAGTAGGACGGAGCACGAGAAACTTTGTCTGAATATGGGGGGACCATCCTCCAAGGCTAAATACTACTGACTGACCGATAGTGAACTAGTACCGTGAGGGAAAGGCGAAAAGAACCCCGGAGAGGGGAGTGAAATAGATCCTGAAACCGTATGCGTACAAGCAGTGGGAGCCCACTTTGTTGGGTGACTGCGTACCTTTTGTATAATGGGTCAGCGACTTATTTTCAGTGGCGAGCTTAACCGAATAGGGGAGGCGTAGCGAAAGCGAGTCTTAATAGGGCGTCTAGTCGCTGGGAATAGACCCGAAACCGGGCGATCTATCCATGGGCAGGTTGAAGGTTGGGTAACACTAACTGGAGGACCGAACCGACTACCGTTGAAAAGTTAGCGGATGACCTGTGGATCGGAGTGAAAGGCTAATCAAGCTCGGAGATAGCTGGTTCTCCTCGAAAGCTATTTAGGTAGCGCCTCATGTATCACTGTAGGGGGTAGAGCACTGTTTCGGCTAGGGGGTCATCCCGACTTACCAAACCGATGCAAACTCCGAATACCTACAAGTGCCGAGCATGGGAGACACACGGCGGGTGCTAACGTCCGTCGTGAAAAGGGAAACAACCCAGACCGTCAGCTAAGGTCCCAAAGTTATGGTTAAGTGGGAAACGATGTGGGAAGGCTTAGACAGCTAGGAGGTTGGCTTAGAAGCAGCCACCCTTTAAAGAAAGCGTAATAGCTCACTAGTCGAGTCGGCCTGCGCGGAAGATGTAACGGGGCTCAAACCATACACCGAAGCTACGGGTATCACGTAAGTGATGCGGTAGAGGAGCGTTCTGTAAGCCTGTGAAGGTGAGTTGAGAAGCTTGCTGGAGGTATCAGAAGTGCGAATGCTGACATGAGTAACGACAATGGGTGTGAAAAACACCCACGCCGAAAGACCAAGGTTTCCTGCGCAACGTTAATCGACGCAGGGTTAGTCGGTCCCTAAGGCGAGGCTGAAAAGCGTAGTCGATGGAAAACAGGTTAATATTCCTGTACTTCTGGTTATTGCGATGGAGGGACGGAGAAGGCTAGGCCAGCTTGGCGTTGGTTGTCCAAGTTTAAGGTGGTAGGCTGAGATCTTAGGTAAATCCGGGATCTTAAGGCCGAGAGCTGATGACGAGTTAACTTTTAGTTAACGAAGTGGTTGATGCCATGCTTCCAAGAAAAGCTTCTAAGCTTCAGGTAACCAGGAACCGTACCCCAAACCGACACAGGTGGTTGGGTAGAGAATACCAAGGCGCTTGAGAGAACTCGGGTGAAGGAACTAGGCAAAATGGCACCGTAACTTCGGGAGAAGGTGCGCCGGTGAGGGTGAAGGACTTGCTCCGTAAGCTCATGCCGGTCGAAGATACCAGGCCGCTGCGACTGTTTATTAAAAACACAGCACTCTGCAAACACGAAAGTGGACGTATAGGGTGTGACGCCTGCCCGGTGCCGGAAGGTTAATTGATGGGGTTAGCTAACGCGAAGCTCTTGATCGAAGCCCCGGTAAACGGCGGCCGTAACTATAACGGTCCTAAGGTAGCGAAATTCCTTGTCGGGTAAGTTCCGACCTGCACGAATGGCGTAACGATGGCGGCGCTGTCTCCACCCGAGACTCAGTGAAATTGAAATCGCTGTGAAGATGCAGTGTATCCGCGGCTAGACGGAAAGACCCCGTGAACCTTTACTATAGCTTTGCACTGGACTTTGAATTTGCTTGTGTAGGATAGGTGGGAGGCTTTGAAGCGTGGACGCCAGTCTGCGTGGAGCCAACCTTGAAATACCACCCTGGCAACTTTGAGGTTCTAACTCAGGTCCGTTATCCGGATCGAGGACAGTGTATGGTGGGTAGTTTGACTGGGGCGGTCTCCTCCTAAAGAGTAACGGAGGAGTACGAAGGTGCGCTCAGACCGGTCGGAAATCGGTCGTAGAGTATAAAGGCAAAAGCGCGCTTGACTGCGAGACAGACACGTCGAGCAGGTACGAAAGTAGGTCTTAGTGATCCGGTGGTTCTGTATGGAAGGGCCATCGCTCAACGGATAAAAGGTACTCCGGGGATAACAGGCTGATACCGCCCAAGAGTTCATATCGACGGCGGTGTTTGGCACCTCGATGTCGGCTCATCACATCCTGGGGCTGAAGCCGGTCCCAAGGGTATGGCTGTTCGCCATTTAAAGTGGTACGCGAGCTGGGTTTAGAACGTCGTGAGACAGTTCGGTCCCTATCTGCCGTGGACGTTTGAGATTTGAGAGGGGCTGCTCCTAGTACGAGAGGACCGGAGTGGACGAACCTCTGGTGTTCCGGTTGTCACGCCAGTGGCATTGCCGGGTAGCTATGTTCGGAATAGATAACCGCTGAAAGCATCTAAGCGGGAAACTAGCCTCAAGATGAGATCTCACTGGAACCTTGAGTTCCCTGAAGGGCCGTCGAAGACTACGACGTTGATAGGTTGGGTGTGTAAGCGCTGTGAGGCGTTGAGCTAACCAATACTAATTGCCCGTGAGGCTTGACCATATAACACCCAAGCAATTTGACTACTCCTGACTTGGAAACAAGTAGGAGCATCATATTGCGGTGTGTGAAGACGAGATGAACCGAAAGTTCGACGCTCACAAAACACCGAAAGCTGTCACATACCCAATTTGCTGAAGCGAAGCCAACTGGCTACGACTCAGTACCCGAATTTCTTGACGACCATAGAGCATTGGAACCACCTGATCCCATCCCGAACTCAGTAGTGAAACGATGCATCGCCGATGGTAGTGTGGGGTTTCCCCATGTGAGAGTAGGTCATCGTCAAGATTAAATTCCGAAACCCCTGATTGCTAACGCAATCAGGGGTTTTGTTTTGGGCGGTCGAAAAGAGTCCCGCAAGCCATCCCGCGAAAAAGCCACCGTCAATGCGCACTAACGGGTGCACGGCACGCGTCAAAACGCCTCCAGGCGCTCGCCTCCTTGCCATTCCAGAAGACTGGCTCACTGGTTATCTCTACATGAATGCTGACACTCTGCTGCCTCCCAGGCTCATCAGATCGTGAAAGGTCGTTATATGGGGCGAGGGCGGTAGGATAATCGCAACGCTCCGACGGCCTCTGAAGGCGCTCACGAGGTTTTGAAAGGGCTTATGGTCAATAGGGCTTGTTCTGTCATGATTTTGCCTTCTGGGCGCCATTGCGGCGGCCAGCGCTGGAATCTCACTTTTCTACAGACGAAAAAAAAGACCTTGAAATTCAAGGTCTTTCTTTAAGATGGTGCCCCGAGGGAGACTCGAACTCCCACTCCTTTCGAAAACGGATTTTGAATCCGCCGCGTCTACCAATTCCGCCATCAGGGCTCAATGGCGGCGAAGTATAGAGATGAGATTACCGTTGGTCAATCACGTTTCATGGTCTATTTTCACTATTTCCGCTAGACTCCCCGGCCCTGCTAGACGAACCCTATCATGCGCGTTGCTGACTTTACTTTTGAGCTCCCTGATTCGCTGATCGCTCGCCACCCTTTGGCCGAGCGTCGCGCCAGTCGACTGCTGACCCTGGACGGGGTGAGTGGTGCCCTCGCACACCGCCAATTCACTGATTTGCTTGAGCATTTGCGCCCAGGCGATTTGATGGTGTTTAACAATACCCGGGTGATTCCGGCACGGCTGTTTGGCCAGAAAGCGTCCGGCGGCAAGCTGGAAATTCTGGTGGAGCGGGTGCTGGACAGCCATCGCGTGCTGGCCCATGTGCGCTCCAGCAAGTCGCCGAAACCCGGCTCGAGCATCCTCATTGATGGCGGTGGCGAAGCCGAGATGGTTGCACGCCATGACGCGTTGTTCGAACTCAAGTTTGCCGAGGAAGTGTTGCCACTGCTGGAACGCGTCGGCCATATGCCGCTGCCTCCCTATATCGACCGCCCCGACGAAGACTCGGATCGCGAGCGCTACCAGACGGTGTACTCGCAGCGCCTCGGTGCTGTCGCCGCACCTACAGCCGGGCTGCATTTTGACCAGCCGCTGCTGGATGCGATTGCCGCCAAAGGCGTCGAAAGCGCTTATGTGACCCTGCACGTGGGGGCCGGCACGTTTCAGCCGGTGCGTGTGGATAACATCGAAGACCACCATATGCACAGCGAATGGCTGGAAGTCAGCCAGGAAGTCGTGGATGCGGTGGCGGCGTGCAAGGCGCGCGGCGGTCGTGTTGTGGCGGTGGGCACCACCAGCGTGCGCTCGCTGGAGAGTGCCGCGCGCGATGGCGTGCTCAAGCCCTTCAGTGGCGATACCGATATCTTTATTTTCCCGGGCCGGCCGTTCCATGTGGTCGATTGCCTGGTGACCAATTTCCATTTGCCGGAATCCACGCTGTTGATGCTGGTGTCGGCCTTCGCGGGTTATCCCGAAACAATGGCGGCGTATAAAGCTGCCATCGATAATGGATACCGTTTTTTCAGCTACGGTGATGCGATGTTTATCACCCGTAACCCTGCGCCGACTGCTCCTAAAGAAGCGGGCCTTGAGGAGCAACTATGAGTCGTATGTCGTTTGAATTGTTGGCCACGGATGGCAAGGCTCGTCGTGGTCGCCTCACGTTCCCGCGGGGCACCGTCGAAACCCCGGCGTTCATGCCAGTGGGCACTTACGGCACTGTAAAAGGCATGCTGCCGCGTGACATCGTCGCGACCGGCGCCGAGATCATCCTGGGCAACACCTTCCACCTGTGGCTGCGCCCGGGCACGGAAGTGATCAAGAAGCATGGCGACCTGCATGACTTCATGAAGTGGCAAGGCCCGATCCTCACCGACTCCGGTGGTTTCCAGGTATTCAGCCTGGGTGCCATGCGCAAGATCAAGGAAGAGGGCGTGACTTTCGCCTCGCCGGTGGACGGTTCCAAAGTGTTCATGGGCCCTGAAGAGTCGATGCAGGTGCAGCGCGACCTGGGCTCCGACATCGTGATGATTTTTGACGAGTGCACGCCTTATCCCGCGGATGAAGATGTCGCGCGTATCTCCATGGAACTGTCGTTGCGTTGGGCTCAGCGCTCGAAAAACGCCCACGGCGATAACACCGCTGCGCTGTTCGGTATCGTCCAGGGCGGCATGCACGAAAGCCTGCGCAAGCGCTCGCTCGAAGGCCTCGACAAAATCGGCTTTGACGGCCTGGCTATCGGCGGTTTGTCGGTAGGTGAGCCCAAGCACGAGATGATCAAGGTGCTGGATTACCTGCCGGGCCTGATGCCCGCTGACAAACCTCGTTACCTTATGGGCGTTGGCAAACCGGAAGATCTCGTAGAGGGTGTGCGCCGCGGTGTGGACATGTTCGATTGCGTGATGCCAACCCGTAATGCCCGCAATGGGCATCTGTTCATCGATACAGGCGTGCTGAAGATCCGTAACGCGTTCCATCGCCATGATGATTCGCCGCTGGATCCCACCTGTGACTGCTACACCTGCCAGAACTTCTCGCGTGCTTATCTGCACCATCTGGACAAGTGCGGGGAAATGCTGGGTAGCATGTTGAATACCATCCACAATTTGCGTCACTACCAAGTCCTGATGGCTGGTTTGCGTGAGGCTATTCAACAGGGTACATTGGCCGCCTTCGTCGATGCCTTCTATGCCAAGCGCGGGCTCCCTGTGCCGCCCTTGGACTGAGTTTTCCGACCCTAAGATTCACTATTTGCAACTGGAGTGCTAAATGAGCTTTTTTATCTCTAATGCCATGGCTGACGCCGCTGCGCCTGCCGCCGCCGGCCCTATGGGTGGTGGTTTCGAGTGGATTTTCCTGGTCGGCTTCCTGGTCATCTTCTACCTGATGATCTGGCGCCCACAGGCCAAGCGCGCCAAAGAGCAGAAAAACCTGCTGGGCAGCCTGCAGAAAGGGGACGAAGTTGTGACTACTGGCGGCATCGCCGGCAAGATCACCAAGGTTTCCGATGCTTTCGTGGTTCTGGAAGTCTCCGACACCGTAGAAATGAAGTTCCAGAAGGGCGCCATCGCCGCCACGCTGCCAAAAGGCACGCTCAAAGCGATCTGAGTAACAACCTTTACCAATCGACGGGGCGCGCAAGGCGCCCCGCGTTATAAGCGGGCGGCGTGATGCTGAACAAATACCCTCTGTGGAAATACGTACTGATCCTGGCGGTGCTGGCGATCGGTTTTATTTATTCCGCTCCCAATCTTTATCCTGATGACCCTGCGATCCAGATCACTGGCGCCAGCACTACGCTGCAGGTCAATCAGGCTGACTTGGACCGTGCGAGCAAAGCGCTCACCGACGCTGGTATCCAGGTAAAAGCGGCAACCTTGGCGTCTGATGCGAAAGGCGGTTTGTTGCGCCTGACCAAGGCCGAAGACCAGTTGCCGGCCAAAGACGTCGTGCGCAAGGCCATGGGTGATGACTACGTTGTCGCGCTCAACCTCGCACAGACCACGCCAAAATGGCTGCGCAGCATTGGCGCGCACCCGATGAAGCTGGGTCTGGACTTGTCCGGTGGTGTGCACTTCCTGCTGGAAGTCGACATGGACAAAGCCCTCGACGCGCGTCTGAAAGTTTACGAAGGCGACGTGAAGAGCCTGCTGCGTAAAGAGAAGGTGCGTTATCGCAGCCTGCCGCAGCTCAACGGTGCCATCCAGCTGGGCTTCTCTGATGAAGCGACCCGCGAACAGGCCCGTGCCCTGGTGCGCAAGAACTTCAATGATTTCGACATCGTACCGGCTGACCTGAATGGTCAGGCTGTGCTGCGTCTGGCGATGACCCCGGCCAAGATCGCGGAAATCCGCGAATACTCCATCAAGCAGAACTTGACCACGGTACGTAACCGCGTCAACGAGCTGGGTGTGGCTGAGCCGATCGTGCAGCGTCAAGGCGCCAACCGCATCGTGGTTGAACTGCCAGGCGTACAAGATACCGCTGAAGCCAAGCGTATCCTGGGTAAAACCGCCAACCTGGAATTCCGTCTGGCGGCTGAGCCGGGTGCGACTCGCGCGACTGCCGAAGAATTCGAGTTCCGTGAAGGCAACCGTCCTCCAGCGCTGATCGAGCGTGGCTTGATCATCACCGGTGATCAGGTGACTGACGCCAAGGCGGGTTTCGATTCGCAGCACGGTACACCGGAAGTTAACATCCGTCTGGATGGCCATGGCGGTGACCTGATGAGCCGCGCCACGCGCAGCAACGTCGGTCGCAGCATGGCGGTGATCTTCATCGAGCAACGTCCGGTCACCACCTACACCAAACAAATGGTCGACGGTGTCGAGAAAGACGTGCCGGTGCAGACCTTCAAGGAAGAGAAGAAAATCATCAGCCTGGCGACCATCCAGTCGCCGCTGGGTGCTCAATTCCGCATTACCGGCCTGAATGGCCAGGGCGAATCTTCCGAGCTGGCACTGCTGCTGCGTGCGGGTGGCCTGGCGGCGCCGATGTACTTCGCTGAAGAGCGCACCATTGGCCCGAGCCTGGGTGCCGACAACATCACCAAGGGTATCGATGCGGCCTTGTGGGGCATGCTGTTTGTGTCCTTGTTCATCATCGCCATCTACCGCTTCTTCGGCGTCATCGCCACCGTGGCCCTGGCGGGCAACATGGTGATGCTGCTGGCACTGATGTCGCTGCTGGGCGCAACACTGACCCTGCCAGGTATCGCCGGTATCGTACTCACCATGGGTATGGCCGTAGATGCCAACGTACTGATCTTCTCGCGTATTCGTGAAGAGATCGCGGCGGGCATGACCGTACAACGTGCAATCAACGAAGGCTTCGGCCGGGCATTTACCGCGATTCTCGACTCCAACCTGACCACTCTGCTGGTCGGCGGGATTCTCTTTGCCATGGGCACCGGCCCGGTCAAAGGTTTTGCGGTGACCATGTCCCTCGGTATCTTTACCTCGATGTTCACGGCCATCATGGTGACCCGCGCAATGGTCAACCTGATCTTTGGCGGACGTGACTTCAAGAAGTTGTGGATTTAAGGGGCTGCCATGTTACGTACAATCAACTTCATGGGCGTTCGCAACATTGCGTTCGGCGCCACAGTGCTCCTTACCGTTCTGGCGTTGTTCAGCTGGTTCCATAAGGGCCTGAACTACGGTCTGGACTTTACCGGCGGTACGCTCATCGAGCTGACCTACGAGAAGCCGGCCGACGTCACCCTGGTGCGCAGCGAGCTGGTCAAGGCCGGCTATCACGAAGCCATCGTGCAGAGCTTTGGTGCTACCACCGACCTGCTGGTGCGTATGCCGGGCGAAGATCCGCAGTTGGGTCATCAGGTAGCCGAAGCCTTGCAGAAGGTCGGCGGTGACAACCCGGCGTCGGTCAAGCGCGTCGAGTTCGTAGGCCCGCAAGTGGGTGAAGAGCTGCGCGACCAGGGCGGCCTCGGCATGCTGATGGCGCTGGCCGGCATCATGGTCTACCTGGCGTTCCGCTTTCAGTGGAAATTCGGCGTCGGCGCCATTGTGTCGCTGATCCACGACGTAATCGTCACCGTGGGTATCCTGGCGTACTTCCAGATCACCTTCGACCTGACGGTGCTGGCCGCGGTGTTGGCGATCATTGGTTACTCGCTCAACGATACCATCGTGGTATTCGACCGGGTTCGTGAGAACTTCCGCGTACTGCGCAAGGCTACGCTGGTCGAGAACATCAACATCTCCACCACCCAGACCCTGCTGCGGACCATGGCGACGTCGATCTCCACCTTGCTGGCGATTGCTGCGCTGATGATCTTCGGTGGCGACAATCTGTGGGGCTTCTCCCTGGCACTGTTCATCGGCGTTCTGGCGGGTACCTACTCGTCGATCTACATCGCTAACGTGGTGCTGATCTGGCTGAACCTCAACAGCGAAGACTTGATCCCGCCTGCCGCTACCGGCAAGGAGGTCGACGACCGTCCTTGATGGGCGTTCGTTGATACGCTGTTACAAAGAAGGCACGAGTATTGAACTCGTGCCTTTTTTTTTGCTCCAAGGCTGGGTATAGCGCGGACGTTTCGGTCCGCTTGTGATGGTCAGGAGGTTCACGTGAACAAGTCGTTACTGGTTGGTGCGGTATTGGGTGCTGTCGGTGTGACTGCCGGGGGTGCTGTTGCCACCTACAGCCTGGTAAAAAGCGGCCCTGAGTATGCGCAAGTGCTGGCAGTGCAGCCGGTGAAAACCCAGATCAAAACCCCTCGTGAGGTCTGCAAGGACGTCACCGTGACCCGGCAGAAGCCGGTGCAGGATCAACATCAAATCGTCGGCACCGTGGTCGGTGCGCTGGCCGGTGGTCTGTTGGGCAACCAGGTCGGTGGCGGTAATGGCAAGAAGCTGGCTACTGTAGCCGGTGCGGTTGGCGGTGGTTACGCCGGTAACAAGGTGCAGGAAGGTATGCAGAACCGCGATACCTACACCACCACGCAGCAGCGTTGCAGCACGGTCAACGATATCAGTGACAAGGTTGTGGGTTACGACGTGCGCTACAACCTGGACGGTAAGGAAGGTTCGGTGCGTATGGACCGTGATCCGGGCGGCCAGATTCCAGTGGATAAGGAAGGTCGTCTGATCCTGGGCCAGAACCAGCAATAAGTCTGACATCAATCCAAGTGTGGGAGCTGGCTTGCCTGCGATAGCGGTGGGTCAGCAACCTATTAGCTAGCTGGCAGACCGCTATCGCAGGCAAGCCAGCTCCCACATTGGATTGTGTTGGCTGTTGAGATACCAAATCCCAGGCATAAAAAAAGCACCCCTCGGGGTGCTTTTTTGTGCTCGCTCGCTTAACGCTTCAGCGAAGCCGGCAGGTGCGGCTGGATCGCCGTCAGTACTGCCTTGAAGCATTTGGTGTTGCCGGCGACCACATGGCCTTTCTCAAGGAAATCGTGACCACCGGTAAAGTCGCTCACCAGGCCACCAGCTTCCTGGATCAGCAGGGCGCCTGCAGCCATGTCCCATTCGGACAGGCCCGACTCCCAGAACGCATCAAAACGACCGGCGGCAACATACGCCAGGTCCAGGCTGGCAGCACCGGCGCGGCGGATGCCGGCGGTCTGGCCAACCAGGGCGCGGAACATGCCCAGGTAGTTTTCCAGGTTGTCCATCTGGTCGTCACGGAACGGGAAGCCAGTGCCCAGCAGGGCGCCGTCCAGGCTGGTACGGCCGCTGACGCGCAGGCGACGACCGTTCAACTGGGCGCCACGGCCACGGCTGGCGGTGAATTCTTCCTGGCGAACCGGGTCGAGTACGACGGCGTGTTCCAGGCGGCCACGGTATTTGCAGGCAATGCTGACTGCAAAGTGTGGGATGCCGCGCAGGAAGTTGGTGGTGCCATCCAGTGGGTCGATGATCCACAGGTAGTCTTCGCCTTCGCCGCTGCCTTTGTGCAAGCCGGTTTCTTCACCGAGGATGCCGTGGGTAGGGTAGGCCTTGCGCAGCGCGTCGATGATTTTTTGCTCAGCGGCGCGATCCACCTCGGATACATAATCCTTGGCGTCTTTTTCGTCGACCTTGATGGTATCCAGGCGCTCGATGGAGCGGAAGATCAATTCACTGGCGCTGCGGGCGGCGCGCAGCGCGATATTCAGCATGGGCTGCATGGATGTGTCACCTAAGGTTGTTAAAGAAAGCCGGGCATTCTAGCAGAAACTTTCTTCAGGTGAAGGACGACGTTAGCTTTCATGGCATAACCTTAGGCTGTTCTGTAAGATTTGCTCCCCTTTCCTGTGTCCGAGAGCGCCTCCCTTGCTGCAAAACATCCGTGTCGTCCTCGTCAATACCAGTCATCCCGGCAACATCGGCGGGGTGGCGCGAGCCATGAAAAACATGGGGCTGACGCGCCTGGTGCTGGTCGAGCCGCGTGTGTTCCCGCACCACGAGGCCGATGCCCGTGCATCCGGCGCCAATGACATCCTTGAAAAAGCCCAGGTCGTCGCCACTTTGGAAGACGCTTTGGTCGGCTGCAACCTGGTGCTTGGCACCAGTGCTCGCGACCGTCGAATCCCCTGGCCACTGCTGGATCCGCGCGAATGCGGCACCAAGGTGGTGGAAGAGGCTGCAGGTGGCGCTGAAATCGCTTTGGTGTTTGGCCGTGAAGACTCCGGCCTGACCAATGAAGAGCTGCAGCGATGTCATTACCACGTGCACATCCCATCAGACCCTGAGTTCAGCTCGCTGAACCTCGGGGCAGCGGTGCAGGTGTTGAGTTACGAAGTGCGCATGGCCTGGCTGGCTGCAGAAGGCCAGCCGAGCAAGGTCGAGAAGGATGAGGTCGCATCAACCAAGAGTGGCGAGTTGGCCACCATGGACGAGTTGGAGCGATTCTATGAGCACCTGGAGCAAACCCTGGTGGCCATCGAGTTTCTCGATCCGGAAAAACCACGGCACTTGATGGCACGCCTGCGTCGCTTGTACGGCCGTAGCTCGGTAAGCCGGGCAGAAATGAACATATTGCGTGGCATCCTCACGGAAACCCAGAAAGCGGCCCGTGGTGAGCTTCTTAAGCGGAAGGATTAAAAATGTTCGAGCGTTTGCGAGAAGATATCCAGAGTGTTTTCCACCGTGACCCGGCGGCGCGCAACGCCTTTGAAGTGCTGACCTGCTACCCAGGCATGCACGCGATCTGGATTCACCGCCTGTCCGCAGTCTTATGGGGCATGGGCTGGAAATGGCTGGCACGGCTGGTGTCGAACTTTGGGCGCTGGTTGACCGGAATCGAGATTCATCCAGGCGCCAAGGTGGGTCGTCGCTTCTTTATCGACCATGGCATGGGCATCGTGATTGGCGAAACCGCCGAAATCGGTGATGACGTGACGCTGTATCAGGGCGTGACCCTGGGTGGCACAACGTGGAATAAAGGCAAGCGCCACCCGACATTGGGCGATGGCGTAGTGGTGGGGGCGGGTGCCAAGGTGCTTGGCCCGTTCACTGTCGGCGCGGGTGCCAAGGTGGGCTCCAATGCTGTGGTGACCAAGGCTGTGCCGCCTGGCGCGACGGTGGTGGGCATTCCCGGCCGCATTATCGTCAAGCCGGAGCTCGGCGACGAGCAGGAAGCCAAGCGCAAAGCGATGGCCGAGAAGATCGGTTTCGATGCCTACGGTGTCAGCGAAGACATGCCCGACCCGGTGGCGCGTGCCATTGGCCAGTTGCTCGACCACCTGCAGGCCGTGGATGGCAAGCTGGACGGTATGTGCGGCGCATTGAAGGAGTTGGGCAGTAGCTACTGCGCAAAAGATCTGCCTGAGCTGCGCGAAGAAGATTTCGCCGAGATCAAGGTTGAAGCTGCCACCACCAAGGCTGGCTAAACCTTAAGCTCGATAAAACCTCCTGTGGGAGCTGGCTTGCCTGCGATAGCGGTCTGCCAGCTCATTTAGGGGGGGGGGCTGACCCACCGCTATCGCAGGCAGGCCAGCTCCCACATTTGGCTTCCATTGGTCTTGAGATTGAGTCGTGGCCCGGTTCCCGCTGTTCGTCCCCACCCCACCCTGCTATTATTCGCGCGCCCTTTTTACGGGTAATCCTGACTAAAGTACTAGGTCTTATAGTTGACTTAAATACTCGGGAATCGCATACTTGCTCCCATTCTGAAACACCTTGGTACTTGTCCATGAGACTGACTACAAAAGGCCGATACGCGGTGACCGCCATGCTTGACCTGGCCTTGCACGCGCAAACTGGGCCGGTGTCCCTGGCCGATATCTCCGAGCGCCAAGGCATTTCGCTGTCCTATCTCGAGCAGTTGTTCGCCAAATTGCGCCGTAGCAACTTGGTTTCCAGCGTGCGTGGGCCGGGCGGCGGTTATCAATTGTCCCGCGATATGCAGGGCATTCAGGTAGCTCAGGTGATCGACGCGGTGAACGAATCCGTCGATGCCACCAAATGCCAGGGTTTGGGTGACTGCCATGCCGGCGACACCTGCCTGACCCACCACTTGTGGTGTGACTTGAGCCTGCAGATCCATGAGTTTTTGAGTGGTATCAGCTTGGCTGATCTTGTGACTCGCCGTGAGGTGCAAGAAGTAGCCCAGCGTCAGGACCAGCGCCGTTGCAACACCAAGGCGCCGCGTCTGGACAAGATTGAAGCGTCCGCCGTCGAGTGACAGCCGAAGAGCTAACGGCACGCCAGCCAGCCTGATTTAGGAGAAAGTCCATGAAATTGCCGATTTACCTTGATTACTCAGCGACCACCCCGGTTGATCCGCGTGTCGCGCAAAAGATGAGCGAATGCCTGCTGGTTGACGGAAACTTCGGTAACCCAGCCTCCCGTTCCCACGTATTCGGCTGGAAAGCCGAGGAAGCGGTCGAGAACGCTCGTCGCCAAGTCGCCGACCTGGTGGGCGCCGATCCACGCGAAATCGTCTGGACCTCCGGTGCTACCGAATCCGACAACCTGGCAATCAAGGGCGCGGCGCATTTCTACGCGACCAAGGGCAAGCACCTGATCACCACCAAGATTGAGCACAAGGCTGTCCTCGACACCATGCGCCAACTGGAGCGTGAAGGTTTCGAGGTTACCTACCTTGAGCCAACCACCGACGGTATCGTCACCCCGGCCATGATCGAAGCGGCCCTGCGTGAAGACACCATCCTGGTTTCCGTGATTCACGTGAACAACGAAATCGGCACCATCAACGACATCGCAGCCATTGGCGAGCTGACGCGCTCCAAAGGCATCCTGCTGCACGTCGACGCTGCTCAGTCCACCGGCAAGGTCGACATCGACCTGTCCAAGCTGAAAGTCGACCTGATGTCGTTCTCTGCCCACAAGACTTACGGCCCTAAAGGCATCGGCGCGCTGTACGTGAGCCGCAAGCCTCGGGTGCGCATCGAAGCCACCATGCACGGCGGCGGTCACGAGCGCGGCATGCGTTCCGGCACCCTGGCGACTCACCAGATCGTCGGCATGGGCGAAGCCTTCCGTGTAGCCAAAGAAGACATGGCAGCCGAAAACATTCGCATCAAGGCGCTGAGCGATCGCTTCTACAAGCAGGTCGAGAACCTTGAAGAGCTGTACATCAATGGCAGCATGACCGCCCGTGTACCGCACAACCTGAATTTGAGCTTCAACTACGTCGAAGGCGAGTCGCTGATCATGGCGCTCAAGGACCTGGCGGTTTCGTCCGGTTCGGCCTGCACCTCGGCTTCCCTTGAGCCTTCGTACGTTCTGCGCGCCCTGGGCCGCAACGACGAACTGGCACACAGCTCGATCCGCTTTACGTTCGGCCGTTTCACCACCGAAGAGCAAGTCGACTACGCCGCGCAGAAAGTCTGCGAAGCCGTCAACAAGCTGCGCGTTCTGTCGCCGCTGTGGGACATGTACAAAGACGGTGTCGATATCTCCAAGATCGAGTGGGCGGCACACTAACTATAGAAGCCGCCACCCAAGCTCTGTAAGAACGTGGCGGAAAACGCAGGCGTTTTTACAGGGTTCCAGAGCGGCCCTGATGAGTGAGGATTCAGTACCATGGCTTACAGCGAAAAGGTCATCGACCACTACGAAAACCCGCGCAACGTCGGCAAGATGAACGCGGAAGACCCTGATGTCGGCACCGGCATGGTCGGCGCTCCGGCGTGCGGCGATGTGATGCGCCTGCAGATCAAGGTCAACGACGCTGGCGTTATCGAAGACGCCAAGTTCAAGACTTACGGCTGCGGTTCCGCCATTGCCTCAAGCTCCCTCGCTACCGAGTGGATGAAAGGCAAGACCCTGGATGAGGCTGTCACCATCAGCAACACCCAGCTGGCTGAAGAACTGGCCCTGCCGCCAGTGAAAATTCACTGCTCCGTACTCGCCGAAGACGCCATCAAGGCGGCCGTTCGCGACTACAAGCAGAAGAAAGGCTTGATCTAAGCATTTGGCGACGAGTAAGGAGTCAACGATGGCTATCAGCATGACAGAAGCGGCTGCGCAGCACATTCGCCGCTCCCTGAATGGGCGCGGTAAAGGTGAGGGGATTCGTCTGGGTGTTCGCACCACGGGCTGTTCCGGCCTTGCCTACGTGCTGGAGTTTGTCGACGAGGTGGTTGAAGAGGACCAGGTGTTCGAAAGTCACGGCGAGAAAGTGATCATCGACCCTAAAAGCCTGACCTACCTGGACGGCACCGAACTCGATTTCGTCAAGGAAGGGTTGAACGAAGGCTTCAAGTTCAACAACCCCAACGTGCGCGGTGAATGTGGCTGCGGCGAAAGCTTCAACATCTGAGGCTATTCGTGGGTACTCCTTGTCATTTCGCTTTATTCGAGCTGCAGCCGAGCTTTCGGCTGGACCTTGAGCAGCTTGCCACGCGCTACCGAGAGTTGGCGCGTGGGGTGCATCCGGACCGCTTTGCTGACGCTTCCGAGCGTGAGCAGCGCCTGGCGCTGGAGCAATCGGCCAGCCTCAACGAAGCCTATCAGACGCTGAAAAACCCGCCCAAACGCGCGCGCTACCTGCTCGCGTTGAACGGTGGTGAGTTGCCGATCGAAGTGACGGTGCACGACCCGGACTTCCTGATGCAGCAGATGCAGTGGCGCGAAGAACTCGAAGACTTGCAGGACGAGGCTGATATAGCCGGTGTCGCGGTCTTCAAGCGTCGTCTGAAAACGGCCCAGGATGAGCTCAATGAAAGCTTCGCAGCCTGTTGGGATGATGCAGCGCAACGTGAACAGGCCGAACGCCTGATGCGGCGCATGCAGTTCCTCGACAAGCTCACCTACGAAGTGCGCCAGCTAGAAGAGCGCCTCGACGATTAACCCAGTGCTGCCCGTGATGCACGCCTGATAGACAGATAAGACCTGATTACCATGGCCCTACTGCAAATCGCCGAACCCGGCCAAAGCCCTCAACCACACCAGCGTCGCCTGGCGGTCGGGATTGACCTGGGCACCACCAATTCCCTGGTTGCTGCCTTGCGCAGCGGCCTGTCCGAGCCATTGCCCGACGCTAATGGCCAGGTGATCCTGCCCTCCGCTGTGCGTTATCACGCTGATCGCACTGAAGTCGGTGAGTCGGCCAAGCTGGCAGCGTCCAGTGACCCGTTGAATACCGTGCTGTCGGTTAAACGCTTGATGGGTCGCGGTCTTTCCGACGTCAAGCAATTGGGCGACCAGCTGCCGTACCGCTTTGTTGGCGGCGAATCCCATATGCCGTTCATCGACACCGTCCAAGGCCCGAAAAGCCCGGTTGAAGTGTCGGCCGATATCCTCAAGGTGCTGCGTCAGCGCGCAGAAAATACCTTGGGCGGCGAACTGGTCGGCGCAGTGATCACCGTTCCTGCCTATTTCGATGACGCACAGCGTCAAGCCACCAAGGACGCCGCGAAGCTTGCGGGCCTGAACGTGTTGCGCTTGCTCAACGAGCCGACCGCAGCGGCGGTGGCCTATGGCCTGGATCAGCACGCTGAAGGCCTGGTGGCAATTTATGACCTGGGCGGCGGCACCTTTGATATTTCGATCCTGCGCCTGACCGGCGGTGTGTTTGAAGTACTGGCCACCGGGGGCGACAGCGCCTTGGGCGGCGATGACTTTGACCATGCCATTGCAGGCTGGATCATCGCCAGCGCTGGCTTGTCGGCTGATCTGGACCCGGGCGCGCAGCGTAATCTGCTGCAAACTGCCTGTGCGGTCAAGGAAGCACTGACTGACGCTGATTCTGTTGAAGTTTCCTACGGCAGCTGGTCGGCTCAACTGACTCGCGAATCCTTTGATGCGCTGATCGAACCGATGGTCGCTCGCAGCCTCAAGGCGTGTCGTCGGGCTGTGCGTGATTCCGGTATCGAGCTGGAAGACGTGGCCGCAGTGGTCATGGTCGGCGGTTCGACGCGCGTCCCACGCGTTCGCGAAGCGGTTGCCGAAGCTTTCGGTCGCCAGCCACTGACGGAAATCGACCCGGATCAAGTAGTCGCCATCGGCGCTGCTATCCAGGCCGACACGCTTGCCGGTAACAAGCGCGATGGTGGCGAACTGCTGCTGCTCGACGTGATCCCGCTGTCCCTGGGCCTGGAAACCATGGGCGGCCTGATGGAGAAGGTGATTCCACGCAACACCACCATCCCCGTCGCACGCGCCCAGGATTTCACCACCTACAAAGATGGCCAGACGGCCATGATGATTCATGTGCTGCAAGGCGAGCGCGAACTGATCAGCGACTGCCGCTCCCTGGCGCGCTTTGAATTGCGCGGCATCCCGGCGATGGTGGCCGGTGCGGCGAAAATTCGCGTGACCTTCCAGGTCGACGCCGATGGCCTGCTCAGCGTGGCAGCACGTGAATTGGCCTCGGGCGTTGAAGCCAGCATCCAGGTCAAGCCGTCCTACGGCCTCACCGATGGCGAAATCGCCAAGATGCTCAAGGATTCCTTCCAGTATGCCGGTGACGACAAGGTCGCCCGCGTGCTGCGCGAGCAGCAAGTCGATGCCCAGCGCCTGCTCGAAGCCGTGCAGGGCGCCCTGGAAGCCGATGGCGAGCGTTTGCTGGATGCTGAAGAGCGCATGGTTATCGACCTGCAAATGCAGGAACTGGCCGAATTGATGAAAGGCAACGATGGTTACGCCATCGAGCAGCAGACCAAGCGCCTGTCGCAAGTGACTGATGCCTTTGCCGCCCGCCGCATGGATCAGACGGTGAAAGCCGCACTGGCCGGGCGCAACCTGAATGAAATCGAGGAATAATTAATGCCGCAGGTCATTTTTCTGCCACACGCCGAGCATTGCCCGGACGGTATGGTCGTGGAGGCTGAGACCGGCAAGTCCATCCTCGAAGTTGCCCATGACAACCACATCGAGATCGAAAGTGCCTGCGGCGGTGTCTGCGCCTGCACGACCTGCCACTGCGTGATTCGTGAGGGTTTCAACTCTCTCGAAGAAGCGGATGAGCTGGAAGAGGACTTTCTGGATCGCGCCTGGGGCCTGGAGGCGACTTCTCGCCTAAGCTGTCAGGCAAAGGTCGGCACGGAAGACATTACCGTCGAAATTCCGAAATATTCCCTCAACCATGCAGCCGAAGCGCCGCATTGATTCAAGGAAATGTCATGAGCCTGAAATGGGTTGATGTACAAGAAATCGCTATACAACTTGCGGAAGCTCATCCTGAGGTCAATCCTCTTACCGTGAACTTCGTCAAGTTGCGCGACCTCGTAATGGCACTGCCGGAATTTGACGACATTCCTGACCGGGGTGGCGAAAAGGTCCTGGAGGCGATTCAGGGTCTGTGGATCGAAGAAGCAGACGACTGAGCCGACTTTTTACGCAGTTAGGCAATACCCAATAACCCGCGTATAATTCGCGGGTTTAATTTTTCGTAAATTACCGTTTCTGGAGTTACACCATGGCTGTTCAACGTACTTTCTCCATCATCAAGCCTGACGCTGTTGCAAAAAACGTCATCGGCGAGATCACCACTCGTTTCGAAAAAGCCGGCCTGAAGGTTGTAGCTTCGAAACTCAAGCAACTGTCCAAAGCTGAAGCTGAAGGCTTCTACGCTGAGCACAGCGCCCGTGGCTTCTTCGGCGACCTGGTTGCCTTCATGATCTCCGGCCCTGTTGTTGTTCAGGTTCTGGAAGGCGAAAACGCTATCGCTCTGAACCGCGAGCTGATGGGCGCTACCAACCCTAAAGAAGCAGCTGCCGGCACTATCCGTGCTGATTTCGCTGAGTCCATCGACGCCAACGCTGTTCACGGTTCGGACTCCGAAGCCGCTGCTGCTCGCGAAATCTCGTACTTTTTCGCTGCTACTGAAGTAACCGCTCGCTAAGCATCGGCTTAAAGAGTGAGGGTGAATCCATGACTACATCGACTGTTAAAACCAACCTGCTGGGTCTGACTCAACAGGAAATGGAAAAATTCTTCGACTCAATCGGGGAGAAGCGTTTCCGTGCCGGTCAGGTAATGAAGTGGATTCACCACTTTGGTGTCGACGATTTCGACGCCATGACGAACGTCAGCAAGGCCCTGCGCGACAAGCTCAAGGCCATTGCTGAAGTCCGTGGTCCCGAGGTTGTCAGCGAGGACATTTCCACCGACGGCACCCGTAAGTGGGTGGTGCGCGTGGCGTCCGGCAGCTGCGTCGAGACCGTCTACATTCCCCAGGGCAAGCGCGGCACTTTGTGCGTTTCGTCCCAGGCAGGCTGTGCCCTGGACTGCAGTTTCTGCTCCACCGGCAAGCAAGGCTTCAATAGCAACCTCACCGCCGCCGAAGTCATCGGCCAAGTGTGGATTGCCAACAAATCCTTTGGCAGCGTCCCGGCAACCGTCGACCGTGCCATCACCAACGTGGTGATGATGGGCATGGGTGAGCCGCTGCTGAACTTCGACAACGTCGTTGCCGCCATGCATTTGATGATGGACGACCTCGGCTACGGCATCTCCAAGCGCCGTGTGACCCTGTCGACTTCCGGCGTGGTGCCGATGATCGATGAGCTGGCCAAGCACATCGACGTCTCCCTGGCGCTGTCGTTGCACGCACCGAATGACGCATTGCGTAACCAATTGGTGCCGATCAACAAGAAGTATCCGCTTAAGATGCTGCTCGAATCTTGCCAGCGTTACATGGCGACCTTGGGCGAAAAGCGTGTGTTGACCATTGAGTACACCATGCTCAAGGACATCAACGACAAAGTTGAGCATGCGGTCGAGATGATCGAGCTGCTCAAGAACACCCCGTGCAAGATCAACCTGATTCCGTTTAACCCGTTTCCCCATTCTGGCTACGAGCGGCCGAGCAACAACGCCATCCGTCGTTTCCAGGATCAACTGCACCAGGCCGGATACAACGTTACTGTGCGCACCACCCGTGGTGAAGACATCGACGCCGCCTGTGGCCAACTGGTCGGGCAAGTGATGGATCGCACCCGCCGCAGTGAGCGTTATATCGCCGTGCGCGAACTTAACGCCGCCGAAGATTTGCCGCAAATTGCTGTGAATCGAATCTGAGAGAGGACCTCTATGCCCTTGCGCCTCGCGCTGCTGTTGCTTTTCACCGGTCTGATGGCCGGTTGTGTTTCATCGGGCCATGACAGCCCCATGCAAACCGGCAAAGGCCGTGACGAGGCGCGAATTGCCTATGTGCAATTGGGCTTGGGTTATCTGCGCCAGGGCATGAGCGAGCAGGCCAAGGTGCCGTTGAAAAAGGCGCTGGAACTGGACGGCGATGATGCCGAGGCCAATGCCGCACTGGCCCTGGTGTTCCAGGCCCAGGCCGAGCCTGAACTGGCCGAGGCGTATTTTCACAAGGCCCTGGCCGCACGTCCTGCCGACCCGCGGCTGCTGAACAACTACGGCAGTTTTCTGTTTGCGCAGCAACGTTACGACCAGGCGTCCCGCTATTTCCAGCAAGCCAGTACCGATACCCTTTATCCTGAGCGTTCGCGAGTATTCGAAAACCTTGGGGTGACCTCGATACGCCTTGGCCTGCGCGACAGCGGTCGTCAGCAACTGGAAAAAGCCCTGCACCTGAACAATCGCCAGCCACGGGCTTTACTCGAAATGGCTGAGTTGTCTTACGAAGACAGGCATTATGTGCCGGCACGTGACTTTTACGAGCGTTTTAGCCTGCTCAGCGGGCAAAATGCACGTAGTCTATTGCTCGGTGTGCGCCTGGCGACGGTTCATGAAGAACGCGACACGGCCGCACAGTTTGGCCAGCAACTCGAACGACTCTATCCCGGTACGCCGGAATATCAGCAATACCTGTCGGAGCAATGATGAAAGCGGCGCACCCGGAAGTTGTAGCAGCTAATCGCGTAAACCCAGGCGAGACCTTGCGTCAGGCCCGCGAAAGCAATGGTTGGTCGCTGGCAGAAGTGGCCCTCAAGCTCAATTTGACCGCCACATCCCTGGGCAACCTGGAAGCCGGCGCGTTCGACAAGCTGCCTGGGCATACTTTTGCCCGCGGCTATATCCGCGCCTATGCAAAATTGCTGGGCATCGACCAGGCGGTACTGGTCCAGGAATTTGACCAGTTCACCGGCACCGATTCCCAGGGCAGCAATGTTCATGGCCTGGGCCGCATCGAGGAGCCGGTGCGGGTTTCCCACACTATTTTGCGGATTGTCAGCCTGTTGCTGCTGATTGCCGTGGTGGGTGGCGGTTTCGTCTGGTGGCAAGACCAGGCCTCCCAACGCACCAAAGACCTTACCAGCAACGCCATGGAGCACGTCGAAGTCGAAAGCGCCGACGGCACCACCCAGATTCACCCGCTGGATGAGCCGGAAGACCAGGCGGTTGCCCAAGGGCAGGCCGCCTCGGAAGCGCCGGCTACCACCGAGCAACCGACTCCGGAAGCCGGCACTGCACCTGCAGCCACCGCTGCTGTGCCGGCTCCAACCGTACCGGCTGCCCCGGTTGCCCAGGCGCATACGCCAGCTGCTCCGGCTGCTCCGGCGCAGGCCCCAGCGACTAACGCACCAGTGGCCCCGGCCCCGGCCGCGATTTCGCCTCCCACCACCCCGGCATTGATCGCCGGCGACGGGCATATCCAGATTACCTTCATCGCTGACTGCTGGACGCAAGTCACCGATGGCAATGGCAAAGTGCTGTTTAGCGGTCTGAAGCGTAAGGGAGATACGCTTGACCAAGGCGGCAAGCCTCCTTTGACGCTGCGTCTGGGCTTTGCCCGTGGCGCGCAAGTGGCCTACAACGGCCAGCCTGTGGACGTGGCGCCGTTCACCAGTGGCGAGACCGCTCGCCTCAAGTTGGGACAATAGTCATGCACGGCGAATCTCCAATCAAACGTCGCGTATCGCGCAAGATCTGGGTCGGCTCCGTACCGGTAGGTGGCGATGCCCCTATCGCAGTGCAGAGCATGACCAACAGCGACACCAATGATGTTGCCGCCACAGTCGCCCAGATCAACCGTCTGGAAGCCGCCGGTGTGGACATCGTGCGCGTATCCGTACCGGACATGGACGCTGCCGAGGCCTTTGGCCGCATCAAGCAACTGGTCAAGGTTCCGCTGGTCGCCGACATTCACTTCGACTACAAAATCGCTCTGCGTGTGGCCGAGCTGGGTGTGGACTGCCTGCGCATCAACCCGGGCAACATCGGTCGCGAAGACCGTGTGCGCGCCGTGGTGGACGCGGCACGTGACCGTGGCATTCCCATCCGTATCGGTGTCAACGCCGGTTCGCTGGAAAAAGACCTGCAGAAAAAGTACGGCGAACCAACCCCAGCCGCGCTGGTTGAGTCGGCATTGCGCCACGTCGAGCACCTTGAACGCCTGAATTTCCAGGACTTCAAGGTCAGCGTAAAGGCCTCCGACGTGTTCATGGCGGTAGAAGCCTACCGCCTGTTGGCCAAGGAAATCGTGCAGCCGCTGCACCTGGGTATCACTGAAGCGGGCGGTTTGCGCTCAGGCACAGTGAAATCTGCGGTGGGTCTCGGTATGCTGCTCGCCGAAGGGATTGGCGATACTATCCGCATCTCCCTGGCGGCAGACCCCGTAGAGGAAGTGAAAGTCGGCTACGACATTCTCAAATCCCTGCGTTTGCGTTCCCGTGGCATCAACTTCATTGCCTGCCCGAGCTGCTCGCGGCAGAACTTCGACGTGGTGAAAACCATGAACGACCTGGAGCTGCGCCTCGAAGACCTGCTGGTGCCGCTGGATGTGGCGGTGATCGGGTGTGTGGTCAATGGGCCGGGTGAAGCCAAGGAAGCCCATGTGGGCCTGACTGGCGGTACACCGAACCTGATTTACATCGACGGCAAGCCGTCGCAGAAACTGACGAATGAGAATCTCGTGGATCATCTGGAAAAGCTGATCCGCGAGAAAGCAGCTGAAAAGGTTGCGGCTGACGCAGCGCTGATCGCGCGCGGCTAAGAACGAATTTAAGGATTAGATGTGAGCAAGTCTCTGCAAGCCATTCGTGGCATGAACGACATCCTGCCGGAGCAGACGCCACTGTGGCGCTACTTCGAGAGCACGGTCGCGCGCCTGTTGGATAACTACGGTTACAAACAGATCCGCATGCCGATCGTCGAGTTCACCGAGCTGTTCAAGCGCTCCATCGGTGAAGTGACCGACATCGTCGAAAAAGAGATGTACACCTTTGAAGATCGCAACGGTGACTCCCTGACCCTGCGTCCGGAAGGTACAGCCGCCTGCGTGCGTGCCGTGCTCGAGCATGGCCTCACCGGTGGTGGCCAGCCGCAGAAGTTGTGGTACATCGGCCCGATGTTCCGCCACGAGCGCCCGCAGAAAGGCCGTTATCGCCAGTTCCACCAGATCGGCCTCGAGGTGTTCAACCTCGATGGTCCGGACATCGACGCCGAGCTGATCGTGCTGACCTGGCGCCTGTGGGGCCTGCTCGGCATCCGCGACGCGGTCAAGCTTGAGCTCAACAGCCTGGGCACCAGCGAATCCCGGGGTCGCTATCGCGTTGCCCTGGTCGAGTATCTGTCTGCTCACTTGGACAAATTGGATGAAGACAGCCAGCGCCGTCTGAAAACCAACCCGTTGCGCGTCCTCGATACCAAGAACGCCGACACCCAAGCCGTACTGGTCGACGCGCCGAAAATGGCCGACTACCTGGACGACGAATCCCGCGTGCACTTCGAGGGCCTCAAGGCTCGCCTGGATGCGGCCGGTATTCCCTACGTGATCAACCCTAAACTGGTGCGTGGCCTCGATTACTACAGCAAGACCGTGTTCGAGTGGGTCACCGACAAACTCGGCGCCCAGGGCACCGTGTGTGCCGGTGGTCGCTACGACGGCCTGGTTGAGCAAATGGGCGGCAAGCCGACCACCGGCGTAGGTTTCGCCATGGGCATCGAGCGGCTGATCCTGCTGCTGGAAACCCTGGAGCAGGTCCCGGAAGAAATCTCCCGTCAGGTGGACGTGTACCTATGCGCCTTTGGCGAGGCCGCCGAACTGGCAGCCCTGGCCCTGAGCGAAAAAGTGCGTGACCAACTGCCGAACCTGCGCCTGCAGATCAATGCCGGCGCCGGCAGCTTCAAGAGCCAGTTCAAGAAGGCCGACAAGAGCGGCGCGCTGTATGCGCTGATCCTCGGCGATGACGAACTGGCCCAGCAAGTGATAGGTTTCAAACCCCTGCGTGGCCAGGGCGAGCAACAGAACATTGCCTTTGATGCGCTCGCCGCGCACTTGGCCACCTGCGTCGTGCAGGGTTGAAGCTGTCGAACAGCCGAATTTAGCGATTAAGGAGTATTGGGGTGTCGAGTACTGATGATGAGCAACTGGCCGAGTTCAAGGACTGGTGGCAGCGTAACGGCAAGCCCCTGGTTACTGGCGGTCTGCTGGCTTTAGTGGTGGTGTTCGGCTGGCAAGCCTGGCACAAGTATCAGGCCAACCAGTCCCAAGGCGCCTCGATCCTCTATCAGCAATTGCTGGAAACCACGCTGACGCCGGACGGCAAGCCTGATCCAGCCCAAGTGGCGGACCTTGCCGGCAAGCTGAAAAACGAATTTGGCGGTAGCACCTACGCCCAGTACGGCAGCCTGTTCGTCGCGAAAGTTGCGGTCGACACCGGCAAGCTGGATGACGCAGCCACCGAGCTGAAGGCCATCGCCGACAAACCGACCAACCCGACCCTGGGTGAAATCGCACGTCAGCGCCTGGCGCAGGTATTGGCGGCACAGAACAAGGCTGACGAAGCACTCAAACTGCTCGACGGCGATGCTGACAAGGCATTTGTGGCCACTCGTGAAGAGCTCAAGGGCGACCTGTTGGTCCAATTGGGTCGTACCGACGAAGCCCATGCTGCGTACCAAAAAGCCAAGGCGGCGCTGTCTGATGAAGCAGCGGTCGGTGGCTTACAAATCAAGCTGGACGACTTGGCCAAAGGGGATGCGTGACGTGATCCGTTGGAAACATGCAGCATTGCTGGCTCTGGCCGTTCTGGCCGCGGGTTGCAGCAGCAACAGTAAAAAAGAACTGCCTCCTGCCGAGCTGACCAGCTTCAAGGAAGAAGTGGTCCTGCAAAAGCAGTGGAGCCGCTCCGTCGGTGACGGCCAGGGCGACCTGTACAACTTGTTGCAGCCGGCAATCGACGGCGAAAACATCGTGGCCACTGACTCCACTGGCGTTGTCATGGCCATGGATCGTATGAATGGCGACGTGAAGTGGAAGAAAGACCTCGAGCTGCCGGTTTCCGGTGGTGTGGGCGTCGGCTACGGCATGGTGCTGATCGGTACGCTTAAAGGCGACGTGGTGGCTCTGGACTCGGCAACGGGTGAAGAGAAATGGCGCGCTCGCGTGACCAGTGAAGTGCTCTCCGCGCCTGCCACCAACGGCGATATCGTCGTGGTGCAAACCCAGGATGACCGTGTGATCGGCCTGGATGCCGCCACCGGTAACCAGCGCTGGTTGTATGACAGCACTCCGGCGGTGTTGACCCTGCGCGGTACCAGTGGTCCGATTGTGACGAACAACCTGGCCGTTGCTGGCCTGTCGACCGGTAAAGTGGTCGCCCTGGATACTCAGAACGGCGTGCCGGCCTGGGAAACCCGTGTGGCCATCCCGCAAGGTCGCTCCGAGCTGGACCGCGTAGTGGACATCGACGGCGGCCTGCTGCTGTCGGGTGAAACCATTTACGTGGCCACTTACCAGGGCCGTGTTGCGGCGCTGGACCTGCAAAGCGGCCGCATCAACTGGCAGCGTGATGCTTCCAGCTACGCCGGTGTCGCCCAAGGGTTCGGCAGCGTCTACGTAAGCCTCGCTTCCGGCACCGTTGAAAGTGTCGACGAGCGTTCAACCACTGCGCTGTGGAGCAACGACTCCCTGGCTCGCCGTCAACTGTCGGCACCGGAAGTGTTCTCCAGCTACGTAGCGGTAGGTGACTTCGAAGGTTACCTGCACCTGCTGAGCCAGGTAGACGGTCGTTTTGTCGGCCGCGAGCGTATCGACAGCGACGGTCTGCGTGCGCGTCCGCTGGTTGTGGGTAACATGCTTTACGTGTTTGGCAACAGCGGCAAGCTGGAAGCCCTGACCATCAAGTAAGCAACTATGCTTGGGGTAAAACCCAGGCGGCCCCGCTTCGGCGGGGCATGCGGCATTTGACTATGCTGCCCCGAGCACCAGCCGCTGCCTTGCAGCGGCTTTTGTATTTTCTGAAATAACGAAGTGGAGAGCCGCATGGTTCCCGTAATCGCCCTGGTGGGCCGACCTAACGTCGGCAAGTCCACCTTGTTCAACCGCCTGACCAGGACTCGTGACGCCATCGTTGGCGACTTGTCCGGTCTGACCCGTGATCGCCAATACGGTGAGGCAAAGTGGCAAGGGCGCTCCTACATTATTGTCGACACCGGTGGTATCTCCGGTGACGAGCATGGCATGGACGAAAAGATGGCCGAGCAGTCGCTGCTTGCTATCGAAGAAGCCGATGTCGTGTTGTTCCTGGTGGACGCCCGTGCGGGCTACACCGCTGCCGACCAGATGATTGGCGAGCACCTGCGCAAGCGCAACAAGCGTTCCTATCTGGTCGCCAACAAGATCGATAACATCGATCCTGAAGCGGCCCGTGCCGAATTCAGCCCGATGGGCCTGGGCGATGCGATCCCGGTCGCCGGTGCCCACGGTCGCGGCATCACCCAGATGCTGGAAATCGCCCTGCGCGACTTCCCCAAGGATGACGCTGAGGAAGAAGAGGGCGAGGAAGAGATCGTTGCCGAAGGTGAGGAAGCCAAGCGCATTCCTGGCCCGAGCGAAAAAGACGGTATCAAGATCGCCATCATCGGCCGTCCGAACGTCGGCAAGTCGACCCTGGTTAACCGCATGCTCGGTGAAGACCGGGTCATCGTGTATGACCAGCCGGGTACTACCCGCGACAGTATCTACATCCCGTTTGAACGTAACGACGAGAAGTACACGCTGATCGACACCGCCGGTGTGCGCAAGCGCGGCAAGATCCACGAGGAAGTTGAAAAGTTCTCGGTGGTCAAAACCCTGCAGGCGATCAAAGACGCCAACGTGGTGATCTTCGTGATGGACGCCCGCGAAGGCGTGGTGGACCACGACCTCAACTTGCTGGGCTTTGCCCTGGAAGCCGGTCGTGCCCTCGTAATCGCGATCAACAAGTGGGACGGCATGACGCCGAGCGAGCGCGATTTCGTCAAGATCGAGCTGCAACGTCGGCTGTTCTTCGTCGAGTTCGCCGATATCCACTTTATCTCGGCACTGCACGGCACCGGCGTGGGCAACCTCTACGCGTCCGTGCAGAACTCGTTCAAGTCTGCGGTTACTCGCTGGCCGACCAACCGCCTGACCCAGATCCTGGAAGATGCGGTCGGTGAGCACGCGCCACCGATGGTCAACAACCGTCGGATCAAACTGCGTTACGCCCACTTGGGTGGTGCCAACCCGCCGATTATCGTGATCCACGGTAACCAGATCGAGAAGGTGCCCAAGTCCTATGTGCGTTACCTGGAAAACACCTACCGCCGTGTCTTGAAACTGGTCGGTACGCCGATCCGTATCGAGTTCAAGGGTGGCGAGAACCCATACGAAGGCAACAAGAACACACTGACTGACCGTCAGGTGAACAAGAAGCGTCGTTTGATGACTCACCACAAGAAGGCCGACAAGAAGCGCCGCGACAAGAAATAGCAGCAGCTTCAAGTTGTGAGTTACAAGCTGCAAGAGAGGGCTCCTTTGGAGCCCTTTTTTGTGCGCGTTAGTTTGTCGCTTGACCTGCTTGTAGCTTGCAGCTTAAAACTTGCAGCTCACCCGAAGGGGGGCTTCCATGATCACCAGCAAGCTGCCGAATGTCGGCACCACCATTTTTACTACAATGTCGCAATTGGCTGCCGAAACCGGCGCGCTTAACCTGTCCCAGGGCTTTCCCGATTTTAATGGCCCTCAAGGGTTGCTCGATGCCGTGGGCAAGCATATCGCCCTCGGCCATAACCAATACGCACCGATGACCGGCCTGCCCGTGTTGCGCCAACAAGTGGCGGCCAAGATCGCCCGCAGTTATGGCGCCACGGTGGATGTCGACAGCGAAGTGACCATCACCCCAGGCGCCACCGAGGCGATCTTTTGCGCGATCCAGGCGGTCATCCGCAACGGCGATGAAGTCATCGTGTTCGACCCCAGCTACGACAGCTACGAGCCGTCGGTCGAACTGGCCGGTGGCCGTTGCGTGCATGTGCAATTGAGCCTGCAAGGCTTCGCGCTCGACTTTGACAGGGTCAAGGCCGCGCTCTCACCGCGCACGCGCATGATCATCCTCAACTCGCCACACAACCCCACCGGCGCCCTGATCAGCCGGGCCGAGCTGGACCAGTTGGCCGAGCTGATCCGCGACCGCGATATCTACCTGATCAGCGATGAGGTCTACGAACACCTGGTGTTCGATGGCGTGCCCCATGTCAGCGTGCTGGCCCATGCAGAGTTATATCAGCGGGCGTTTGTGGTCAGCTCCTTCGGCAAGACCTACCACGTCACTGGCTGGAAAACCGGCTACGTGGTCGCACCCCCGGCCCTGACCGCCGAGCTGCGCAAGGTGCATCAATATGTCAACTTTTGCGGCGTGACCCCTTTGCAGTACGCTTTGGCTGACTTCATGGCCGAACACCCGGAACACGTCGAGCAATTGCCGGCCTTTTATCAGGCCAAGCGCGACCTGTTCTGCGACCTGCTGGCGCCGTCGCGTTTCAGCTTTACCCGGGTGGCCGGCACTTACTTCCAACTGGTGGATTACTCGCAGATTCGCCCCGACCTGGATGACGTCGCCATGTCACTGTGGATGACCCGCGAACACGGCGTGGCGACCATCCCCGTCTCGGTGTTCTATCAGAGCCCGCCGCAAGGCCAGCGCCTGGTGCGCCTGTGCTTTGCCAAACGCGAGGAGACGCTGCAACACGCGGCGGAGAAACTATGCGTGATTTGACTGCATTGCCCGACCTGAATATCGCCTTGGTCCAGACCAGCCTGGTATGGCATGACCGTCAGGCCAATCTCGAACATTTCGAACTGTTGCTGGAGCAGGCCAAAGGCGCCGACCTGATTGTACTGCCGGAGATGTTCACCACCGGTTTCTCCATGGAGTCGCAAACCCTTGCCGAGCCGGAACATGGCCCGACTCATCATTGGCTGCAAGCCCAGGCGGCGAAGTACAACGCGGTGATCACCGGCAGCGTGATCATCCAGGCAGCCGACGGCAGCCACCGTAACCGTCTGCTATGGGCACGCCCGGACGGGGAAGTGTTGCACTATGACAAGCGTCACCTGTTCCGTATGGCTGGCGAGCACGACCATTACACGCCCGGCGAGCGCCAGGTACAGTTCGAGTTGAAGGGTTGGCGTATACGCCCGTTGATTTGCTACGACCTGCGCTTCCCGGTGTGGAGCCGTGATTCCCAGGACACTGACCTGCTGCTGTACACCGCGAACTGGCCGGGAGCGCGGCGTCAGCACTGGAACCGCTTGCTGCCAGCGCGGGCTATCGAGAACCTGTGTTACGTAGCGGCAGTCAATCGGGTGGGTACCGATGGCAAGGGCTTTGCCTACACCGGGGACAGCCAGGTGCTGGATTTTCAGGGTGAGACCTTGCTGAGTGCGGGGGAGGCGGACGGGGTGTTTCAGGTGTGCCTGAATGCGGCAGAGCTGGCAGCGTATCGCACCAGGTTTCCGGCAAATCTGGATGCCGATGACTTTCAGTTTGTCTGACAGACCGCTATCGCGGGCAAGCCCGCTCCCACAGGTGAATGCATTCCAAATGTGGGAGCCGGGCTTGCCCGCGATGAGGCCCTAGCAGACACCACAAATAAAAAAGGCACCTGGATTCTCACCCAGGGGCCTTTTGCATTACCGCGACAGTGCTTACGCCGCCTTCGCTTCCAACTGGCTCAACGAGCGGTTCAGCGCACTGAACACCGCCTTGAAGCTCGCCGTGGTGATGTTTTCATCGATCCCCACACCATGCACCGGGCGTTCGCCGTTCACACGCAACTCGATGTAGGCCGCCGCCTTGGCATGGGTGCCGGCGCCGATCGCGTGTTCGTTGTAGTCCATGATCTCAACCTTGATCGGCAGCGCCGCAACCAGCGCTTCCAAAGTGCCGTAGCCCTTGCCGTTCCAGCGCAGGTTGGTTTCGCCCTGGCCCTTGCCCGAGACTTCCACTTCCACGGTGCTATTGCCGTTTTCTTCCTGCAGGCGATGGCTGACCAGCGCGTACGGGGTGTTGGCTTGCAGGTATTCACGCTGCAACAAGGCGTAGATCTGTGGTGCAGTCATCTCCAGGCCCACGCGGTCGGTCTCGGCCTGTACCACTTGGCTGAACTCGATCTGCATGCGGCGTGGCAAGCTGATGTCGTACTCCTGCTCCAGCAGGTAGGCGATGCCGCCTTTGCCCGACTGGCTGTTTACGCGGATCACCGCCTCGTAGCTGCGGCCGATATCCGCCGGGTCGATCGGCAAGTACGGCACTTCCCACAGCGCGTCGGCTTTCTGCTGGGTAAAGCCCTTGCGGATTGCGTCCTGGTGGGAGCCGGAGAATGCGGTGTGCACCAGGTCGCCGACGTACGGGTGACGTGGGTGCACCTGAATCTGGTTGCACTCCTCGACGACTTTGCGCACGCCGTCGATATCGGAAAAGTCCAGCTGCGGGTCGAGGCCTTGGGTGTACATGTTCAAGGCTACGGTCACGAGATCGACGTTACCGGTACGCTCGCCGTTGCCGAACAGGCAGCCTTCGACACGGTCAGCGCCGGCCATCAGGCCCAGCTCGGTGGCGGCCACGCCAGTGCCACGGTCGTTGTGGGTGTGCAGGCTGATGATCACGCTGTCACGACGGTTGATATGGCGGCCGAACCACTCGATCTGGTCGGCATAGATGTTGGGTGTCGCGCATTCAACCGTGGCCGGCAGGTTGAGGATCATCTTGTGCTCTGGCGTCGGGTTCCATACCTCGATCACCGCATCACACACTTCCTTGGCGAACTCCAGCTCCGTGGCGCTGAAGGTCTCCGGGGAGTACTCGAAGGTCCACTGGGTTTCCGGCTGCTGGGCGGCGTATTTGACGAACAGCTTGGCCGCGTTGACCGCGATGGCCTTGATGCCATCTTTGTCCTGGTTGAACACGATGCGGCGGAACGACGGCGATGTGGCGTTGTACAAGTGCACGATGGCCTTTTTAGCGCCGCGCAGGGATTCGAAAGTACGTGCGATCAGGTCTTCACGGCCCTGGGTCAGCACCTGGATGGTGGTGTCCTCGGGGATGTGGTTGTCTTCGATCAAGGTGCGCACGAAGTCGAAGTCGGTTTGCGACGCGGCCGGGAACGAGGCTTCGATTTCCTTCACGCCTACAGACACCAGGGTCTTCCAGAAACGCAGCTTTTTCGCGGCGTCCATCGGCTCGATCAGCGACTGGTTGCCATCACGCAGGTCGGAGCTGCACCAGATCGGCGCTTCGGTGATGGTCTTCGACGGCCACGTGCGGTCCGGGATATCGATGGTCGGGAACGCGCGGTACTTCGAAGACGGGTCTTTGAGCATGCTCATCGGGAAATCCTTTGTAGTAGGGGCCGAGAAAAGGCGGCCTGCCGTAAAACTGTTATTGGGGGCGAAGCTTGGGACGAGGCAGATCGATTCAGCCTGGCAGTCGTGCGCTGACGAGGCACAGGCTGCGGTGCTGGCGGAGCTGAATGAGGGTGTGAGAGGTTTTCATAAGCTCAACCCTAACCGCAGGGGTGAAAGATGGCAAGCAGTCGGGAAAAATTGAGATAAGTTCTGCTATTTGGCTAGGATTCGATATTTTGTGTCGGTTATTGAGTGTGGGGTTTATTTTTATTGCGCGGTACTTATCGGGCGCGCAATTGGGCTGGCAGGCCTGGCGTCATCGCGGGCAAGCCCGGCTCCCACAGGGAATCGCGTTCACCTGTGGGAGCCAGGCTTGCCCGCGATGAGCATAGGTATCTACACAACCGGTTAACACGAAGTCTGTGGCAGGTGGGCTGTTGTGGCGAGCAGGCTTGTCCTGCGTTGGGCTGCGAAGCGGCCCCAGTACAGGCACGGCAATTTTGCTGAAAGTACTCAGCGTCTGTTTTTGGGGCTGCTTCGCAGCCCAACGCAGGACAAGCCTGCTCGCCACAGGAGAAATAGGCTGCTTTTAAAAGTTGTGTAGATACCTATGCCGCGATGAGGCCGGTAGGTTGAATATTTTTATCAGGGCTGGAACGCGCCAATAAAGATCGCCGGGTCGACCCGCGCATCGTTAAGGCTGATGTTCCAATGCATATGCGGCCCGGTTGCACGGCCAGTGGAACCGACCTTGCCCACCACCGCGCCACGTGCCAGTTGGTCGCCGACTTTGACGTCGATCTTCGACATATGGCAGAACATGCTGATAAAGCCCTGGCCATGGTCGACGAACACGGTGTTGCCGTTGAAGAAGTAATTGCCGGTGAGGATCACCTTGCCCGCCGCCGGCGTCTTGATCGGCGTGCCTGCGCCCACGGCAAAGTCCAGGCCCGAATGCGGGTTGCGTTCCTCGCCATTAAAGAAGCGGCGCACGCCGAACTTGCTCGACAGTGGCCCGTTGACCGGTTTGTCCAGCAGCAGGTTGCTCGGTGTGTTCGGACTGAAGCTGCGGTAAGCCTTGAGCTGCACGGCCAGTTCGCCCTCGATGCGCTTGAGTTGCGCCGGGGCCGGGTTCACCTGGCTTTTGTTCTTCAAGGTGATGTGCTGTTCGGGGTATTTCTTGAAGCCCACCACAAACGGCAAGTTCCGCCCGCCGCTGGTGATGCGCTCGGTGCCGGGTTTGACCGTCAGTGGAATGCCGACAATCGCCAGCCAGTTGTTCTGCTCCTTGACCACCAGCACCGGCCGGTTCTGGTAGGTGGCTTTAGGCGCGGCCGTTGAAGTGCCCAGGTCAATCACCGCGACGCCACCCGGCACCGGCTTGTTCAGCAACCGCGTGATGTAGCTGTCGGCGTGGGCGTTGAAGGTCAGGCACAAGAGCATCAGCAGGCTAAATAAACGTGGCATCAATCAATCCAGTAACGAAAGGGTGACGGGCGTCAGGTGGTTATCTTCCACCCGCACCTGCAATTGGCCTTCGCCGAGCCGCGCGGTCAGGCGTTGGCCGGTGTGGGTTTGCGCGGCGTTGCGGATCGCCTGGCCGCGCTCGTCCAGCAGGATGCTGTAGCCACGGCCCAGGGTCGCAAGGGGGCTGACCACCTGCAGCGTCTGCACCTGGCTTTGCAACTGCAGGCGGCGTGCCTTGAGGCCTTCGCGCATGGCGCGGGGCAGGCGTTCTGCGAGGCTATCGAGGCGCTGGCGCAGCAACGCCAGTTGACGGCCGGGGTGTTGGCCTGCGAGGCGGGTTTCGAGGCGGATCAGGCGTTCGCGACGGGTATTGAGGCTGCGCTCGAAGGCGCGGCGCAGGCGCATGTCCAGGTCGTCCAAACGCTGGGCTTGCTGGCGCAGACGTTCGCCAGGGTGACGCAGGCGGCGGGCCATGCCTTCCAGGCGCAGGCGATCATGGCTCAGACGGTTGCGCATCAGCATCACCAGGCGGCGGTGCAGGTTTTCGACTTGGCGCACCAAGTGGCTGGCATCTGGCGCGAGCAATTCGGCGGCGGCGGAGGGCGTGGGGGCGCGCACGTCCGCCACAAAGTCGCAGATCGACACGTCGGTTTCATGGCCGACGGCGCTGACGATGGGCGTCACGCAAGCATCCACCGCGCGGGCCACTGCCTCTTCATTGAAGCACCACAGGTCTTCGAGCGAACCGCCGCCTCGGGCCAGGATCAACGCGTCGAAACCGCGCGCATCCGCCAGTTTCAGCGCGCGCACAATCTGCGGGATGGCTTCGCGGCCCTGTACGGCGGTGGGGATCAGTGTCAGTTCAACGTTCGGCGCACGACGACGGAACACGCTGATGATGTCGCGAATCACCGCGCCCGTCGGCGAGCTGATAATCCCAATGCGCCGAGGGTGCGCCGGCAGCGGCACCTTGCGCTCGGCGCTGAACAGGCCTTCGGCGCTGAGCTTTTCCTTCAACGCGTCAAAGGCCAAACGCAGCGCGCCATCGCCGGCAGGTTCCACGGTGTCGAGGATCAGTTGGTAGTCGCCCCGGCCTTCGAACAGCGAGACCTTGCCGCGCACCTTCACCGCCAGGCCGTCCTTCAACGCCTGGCGCACCCGTGCGGCGTTGTTGCGAAACAGCGCGCAACGCACTTGGGCGCCGCTGTCCTTGAGGGTGAAATACACATGGCCGGAAGCCGGGCGGGCGAGGTTGGAGATCTCGCCTTCGACCCAGATATTGGTGAACACGTCTTCCAGCAACACCCGCGCGCGGCCGTTGAGCTGGCTGACAGTCAGGACTTCGCGGTCCAGGCCCAAGCGGGCAAACGGATCTTTAATCATGAGGAGCGATCTTTAATCATGGGCGGCAGTTTATAGGCATTCGTGCAAGGTTTGGCAGAATTGCTCCACCAGTGCGCTCGGCGCCTGCGCGCAGGCAAGGGCCACGGTACTCAAGCAGTCCGGGTCCGCCAGGGACAAAAAGTGCAGGTTGGCCGGCGCTATGTCCTGCATGGATTTTGGTAACAGGGCAATACCGAATCCGGCTTGGATCAGTTGCAACTGCGTGGTTTTGCGCGACATCACCCGCGCCGCCTTGGGGAAAAATCCGGCGCGCATGCACAGTTCGGCTGACAGATAACTCAAGCCGCCACGTTGGGGGTGCGGAACTGAAATAAACGCTTCGTCCTTGAGCTGTGCCAGTTCGACAGGTGTATCACTGCCTGCCAGCGGATGATTGGGCGGCACCGCCAACACCAGTTGTTCGCTATATAAAGGCACCACGCGCACGCCTTCACGCTGGCGCAGCACTGGCAAACGTAAAAGGCCTACGTCCAGGCGCCCGTCGGCAATTTCTTCAAGTTGCGCCTCGGAAGACAGTTTGACGATATCCATCGATACGCCGGGGCAACGCTGCAGCCAGGTGCTGATGCCGTGCAGCAATGGCCCGCTCATCGGCACGGTGCTCGAATGGCTCAGGCGCAGGGTGCCAAGCTGACCATTGCCAACCTGGGTGGCCATCTCGCTGGCCTTGAGCAGCTCGCTCAGCAGGTTGCGCGCCCTCGGGTAAAAGGCTTCGCCCGCCGCCGTCAGGCGGGGCTGGCGCGCGGTGCGTTCGAACAGTGAAGTTTGCAGCTGGGTTTCCAGCGCCTTGATCTGGCGGCTCAGGGCCGATTGCGCCACGAACAAACGCTCGGCGGCGGCGCTGAAGCTGCCGCTGTCGGCGATCTCTACGAAGTAGCGCAGTTGGCGGGTCGAGATCACTTGTCATGCCTTTTCAAGATAAGTGGAGGGCTTTGAAGATATTAGTCGCAACACTCGGCGATGGCTAAAGTGTTGGTTATCTCTTTCAAGGAATACGACATGAGCCCGGTTGAGCTGATGAGCCAGTGGTCGTTCAGTGGTGTCGATTGGCTGGTCATCGGCCTGGGTGTGGTGCTGGCCTATATCGTCTTCGGTATTGCAGGCTTTGGCACGGCGCTGGTGGCGGGGCCGATCCTGATTGTGTTTATGCCGTTGTCGAAGATTATCCCGCTGCTGGTGCTGCTGGATTTTGTCGCGGCCTTTGGCAATCTGCTGCAATCGCGGCGAGACGTGAACAAGCCCGAGCTGCTGCGGTTGCTGCCGTGTATGGCCATCGGTTGCACGCTGGGCGTGATCTTTCTGCTCAACCTGCATTCGGATCTGTTGTTGCTGCTGATGGGGGTGTTTATCAGCGCCTATGCGATCTACAGCTTGTCGGTGAAGGCGCGGCCCACTCAGCTTTCCAAAGGTTGGTCGATTCCAATGGGCACCGTCGGCGGCCTGTTTGGTGCGCTGTTCGGCAGCGGCGGCTTTTTATATGCGATCTACCTCAACAGTCGTTTGCCCAAGGATGCGGCGCGGGCCACGCAAAGTGCGTTGATCAGTTGCAGCACGGTGGTGCGCTTGAGTCTGTTCCTGATTGCCGGGGTGTATGCGGACTTGCCGTTGCTGTTGTTGGCGCTGTGCCTGTTGCCGGCGATGGCCCTGGGGCTGTGGTGTGGGCGCAGGTTGACGATGCGGATGTCCCGCGAAGCCTTTGTGCGCTTGGTGACGTGGTTGGTGTTGGCCAGTGGGATTGCATTGATTGGGCGGTATTTGAGCACTTGACCTGTGTGGGGCAGGGATTAAGCTGCCAGGCTTCAAGGCCTCATCGCAGGCAAGCCAGCTCCCACAGGTGAACGCATTCCAAATGTGGGAGCCTGGCTTGCCCGCGATGTCGGCAGTCGCCACACCGCAGGGCTCCCAAGCACCATGAACTCCCAAAGCATCCTTGTCCCCAAAATCTCCACCTTGCCCGTCCACGAACCCCGCGCCCGGGCCATCGTGCGTTGGCTGGTGCGCAAGAACATCATCAAGGAAGAGCTGACCACCTGCGGGCGCACCGGCAACCGCATGGCCTACGCCCTGGCCGACGGCGCCCGCGCCGTGGTGCTGCACCCCGAAGCGCTGCCGTTCAACGAGCCGATCAATGGCCTGGAGATCATCTACAAGCGCTGCATCTACACGCCGGCCAAGGGCTTTCTCGAAGAGGCCGGCTGCCCGGAGTGCCTTAAAGAAGTCGGCGAGGCGCTGTTCGAAAGCCTGGAAGACTGGATGCCCGGCCACACCGATAACTTCACTTGCCCGTTGTGTGGGCATGAAGATGACATCAATGGGTTTCTATTCCTGCAGGAATGCGGGTTTTCCAACCTGGGGTTTATCTTCAACAACTGGGCGGAGGCGGGGTTCAAGCAGAGCTTTATCGACGAATTTGCCGACTGGTTGGACCAGAAGATGAGTTGGGTCAAAGTCGAGCTTTAACCTGATCGTTCCCACGCTCCTGCGTGGGAATGTATCCCGTGACGCTCCGCGTCACCATAGCGCAAGACCCCGGACGCGGAGCGTCCCTGGCGGCATTCCCACGCGGAGCGTGGGAACGATCTAGCGCTGCAGGTTTTATCCATCTATCAGTATTACCAAGTTTGTCAGAGTTTTACATTGAGCCCGACAGGGTGCATGTATATAATGGCGCGCTTCCATTTTCCCGCTCGGGAGCCCCCGCGATGCTGCGTATCAGCCAAGAAGCTCTGACATTCGACGACATTCTCCTAGTGCCCGGTTATTCCGAGGTGCTTCCTAACGAAGTCAGTCTCAAGACCCGCCTAACCCGTGGCATCGAGCTGAATATTCCTCTGGTTTCCGCTGCCATGGACACCGTCACTGAAGCCCGTTTGGCAATCGCCATGGCTCAGGAAGGCGGCATTGGCATCATCCACAAGAACATGACCATCGAGCAGCAAGCTGCCGAAGTGCGCAAGGTCAAGCGTTACGAAGCCGGTGTGGTGAAAGATCCAATCACCATCGAAGCCGACGCCACCGTGCGTGATCTGTTCGACCTGACCCGCCTGCACAACATCTCCGGCGTTCCGGTACTGCACGATGGCGACCTGGTCGGCATCGTCACTTCCCGTGACGTGCGTTTCGAGAACCGTCTTGAAGTCACCGTCCGTGAAGTGATGACGCCTAAAGAGCGCCTCGTTACTGTCAAGGAAGGCGCCGACAAGAACGATGTGCGCGAACTGCTGCACAAGCACCGCATCGAGCGCGTGCTGATCGTCGACGACAAATTCGCCCTCAAAGGCATGATGACCGTCAACGACATCGAAAAAGCCAAGGCATACCCACTGGCCAGCAAGGATGACCAAGGTCGTCTGCGCGTCGGCGCTGCGGTCGGCACCGGTAAAGACACCGGTGATCGCGTTTCGGCCCTCGTGGCTGCCGGTGTTGACGTGGTGGTGGTCGACACGGCCCACGGTCACTCCAAAGGCGTGATCGACCGCGTTCGCTGGGTCAAACAGAATTTCCCTGACGTACAGGTTATCGGCGGCAACATCGCCACTGGCGCTGCCGCCAAGGCCCTGGCCGAAGCCGGCGCCGATGCGGTCAAGGTCGGTATCGGCCCTGGTTCCATCTGCACCACGCGTATCGTTGCCGGTGTAGGCGTGCCGCAAATCAGCGCCATCGCCAACGTTGCTGCTGCCCTTGAAGGCACTGGCGTTCCGTTGATCGCCGACGGCGGCATCCGTTTCTCCGGTGACCTGTCCAAGGCCATCGTTGCCGGTGCTTCCTGCGTGATGATGGGCTCGATGTTCGCCGGTACCGAAGAAGCACCAGGCGAAATCGAACTGTTCCAGGGCCGTTCGTACAAGGCTTACCGCGGCATGGGTTCGCTGGGCGCCATGTCCCAGGCGCAGGGCTCTTCCGACCGTTACTTCCAGGACTCCTCGGCAGGCGCCGAGAAGCTCGTACCGGAAGGCATCGAAGGCCGTGTGCCGTACAAAGGCACCCTGAGCGCGATCATCCATCAATTGATGGGCGGCCTGCGTTCCTCGATGGGCTACACCGGCAGCGCCGACATCGAAGAAATGCGCACCAAGCCAGAGTTCGTACGGATCACCGGCGCCGGCATGGCTGAATCCCATGTCCACGACGTGCAGATCACCAAGGAAGCGCCGAACTACCGCGTAGGTTGAGGCTTCCAGCAAAACGTTAAGTAACCGGGGCTGTTCTTTCAGCCCCGAGTTGTTTCTGATTCATTAGACGAGACTGACTTCATGGCCCTCGACATTCACGCCCACCGCATCCTGATCCTCGACTTCGGTTCCCAGTACACCCAACTGATCGCCCGCCGCGTGCGTGAAATCGGCGTGTACTGCGAACTGCACCCGTTCGACATGGACGACGAAGCGATCCGCGAATTCGCACCGAAAGGCGTCATCCTTGCCGGTGGCCCCGAGTCCGTGCACGAAGCCAACAGCCCGCGTTGCCCGCAAGCCGTATTCGACCTGGGCGTGCCCGTCTTCGGTATCTGCTACGGCATGCAGACCATGGCCGAGCAACTGGGCGGCAAGGTTGAAGGTTCCGAACTGCGTGAATTCGGTTATGCCCGTGTCGACGTGGTCGGCAAGAGCCGCCTGCTGGACGGCATCGAAGACCACATCGACGCCGACGGCCTGTTCGGCCTCGACGTGTGGATGAGCCACGGTGACAAGGTCACCAAGATGCCGGAAGACTTCCACATCCTGGCCAGCACCCCGAGCTGCCCGATTGCCGGCATGTTCAACGACGAGCGCGGCTATTACGGCGTGCAGTTCCACCCGGAAGTGACCCACACCAAGCAAGGCGGCCGTATCCTGTCGCGCTTCATCCTCGACATCTGCCAGTGCGAAGCCCTGTGGACTCCGTCGAAAATCGCTGAAGACGCCATCGCCAACGTGCGTGCCCAGGTCGGTACCGACAACGTATTGCTCGGCCTGTCCGGCGGCGTTGACTCCTCCGTGGTTGCCGCGCTGCTGCACAAAGCCATCGGCGACCAGCTGACTTGCGTGTTCGTCGACAATGGCCTGCTGCGCCTGCACGAAGGCGAGCAAGTGATGGCCATGTTCGCTGAGAACATGGGCGTCAAGGTGATCCGCGCCAACGCCGAGGACCAGTTCCTCAACAACCTGGCGGGCGAAAGCGACCCAGAGAAGAAGCGCAAGATCATCGGCCGCACCTTCATCGACGTGTTTGATGCCCAGTCCAACAAACTGGACAACATCAAGTACCTCGCCCAGGGCACCATCTACCCTGACGTGATCGAGTCGGCTGGCGCCAAGAGCGGCAAGGCCCACGTGATCAAGTCCCACCACAACGTGGGTGGCCTGCCGGAGGAGATGAACCTCAAGCTGGTAGAGCCGCTGCGCGAACTGTTCAAAGACGAAGTTCGCCGTCTGGGCCTGGAGCTCGGCCTGCCGTACGACATGGTCTACCGCCACCCATTCCCAGGCCCGGGCCTGGGCGTGCGTATCCTGGGTGAAGTGAAAAAGGAATACGCCGACCTGCTGCGTCGCGCCGACCACATCTTCATCGAAGAACTGCGCAAAGCCGACTGGTACCACAAGGTCAGCCAGGCATTCGTGGTGTTCCAGCCGGTGAAATCGGTGGGCGTTGTGGGCGATGGCCGTCGTTATGCGTGGGTTGTTGCACTGCGTGCCGTCGAGACTATCGACTTCATGACCGCGCGTTGGGCACACCTGCCGTACGAGCTGCTGGAGACTGTCAGCGGCCGTATCATCAATGAAATCGAGGGTATTTCGCGCGTTACTTATGACGTGTCGAGCAAGCCGCCGGCGACGATTGAGTGGGAATGATCCTGCGCTAGCAGGTGAATGCTGAATAACAAAACCCCGGCCATGTGCCGGGGTTTTGTGTTTCTGGAATACGCCAGATCAAACAACACTGATCGAAGTGTGGGAGCGGGCTTGCCCGCGATGAGGGCCTATCAGGCAAAACATCGATAACTGACAGGACGCCATCGCGGGCAAGCCCGCTCCCACATTTGATCTTCTTTCGGCTTTAGCGCCGCGCAATATCCGAAAAGTAAAACTTATCCAGCGTATGCCGCGACTCGGTGTACTCGAACTGCCTGCCATCCTGCAAAAACGTCTGGTTGCTCACCACAATCACATGGCTTTGCCCATCCAGATCCAGATGCGCCTGGTCGTCCTTGCTGCGCGGCAGGGCTTCGATGGTGCGCTGCGCATAACTGATCTGCAGCTCCAGCGTCTGTTCGATAAACGCATAGATCGACTGCTCGGCGATGTCGCGGTCCAGGCCGGGGATCAGGTCAGCCACAAAGTGGTTGATGTCCAGGATCACGCGTTTGCCGCCGATGCGCCGTACCCGTTTGATGCGGGTAATCAGAGCGCCGGGCGCGGCTTCGATGTGTTGCAGCAGCGAGCCTTCCAGCGGGAACTGGCTGAATTCGACCACCTCGGTGCGTACGTCATCACCCAGGTCGGCGTGGGTTTCGTGGAAGCTGACGATGCCGCCCAGTTGGAACTCAATGGGGTTGGGCGACAACACAAACGTGCCCTTGCCGTGGATTTTTTGCGCAAAACCACGCTCCTGCAACTGCTCGATGGCGCGGCGCACCGTGCCACGGCTGGCCTGGTAGGCGTCCATCAGTTCGGTTTCAGAGGGAAGGCGCGTACCGCGTTGCAGGCGTTCAGTGGTGATGCTGGCAAGCAGATCCGTATAGATCTGGTTGTATTTGCTCATGGGGATGGCTCTGTGCCGGCTTGATGAAAGTGAACGGCGGGTTCAAGGCAGGAACCTTAGTGGCAGAGGTGGGCTTTGTCCATTGGACCTGCGTGGAATTAGGGAAATGTCTGACTTCAAATTCAGAAAAATAAACTTTATGTAACTCGTACAGACGAGTTATTGATTTAACTCGTACATACGAGTACTTTTGCCCACGGCGTGCTGCCAATGACTGCCCCCAAATAAAAAAACCAAAGTGGAAACCAAGCATGAGCCACGACTATTCCAATATTGCCCGCGAGATTCTCGAGAACCTCGGGGGCAGCGACAACCTTGAGCAAGCCGCCCACTGCGTGACCCGCCTGCGCCTGGCGCTCAAGGACCCGAGCCTGGTCAACAGCAGCGCGTTGAACCAGGTCGATCTGGTCAAGGGCTCGTTCTTCACCGGCGGCCTGTTCCAAGTGGTGATCGGCCCCGGCGAAGTGGAAAAGGTCTATGCCGCCCTGCGTGAGCAGACGGGTCTTGCGGCTTCGACCATCGCTGACGTCAAGCAGAAGGGCGCCGACAAGACCAACGCCATGCAGCGTCTGGTGCGTGTGTTCTCCGACGTGTTCATGCCGATCCTGCCCGCGCTGATCATCGCCGGCCTGCTGATGGGCGTGAACAACCTGATGGGCGCCAAGGGCATGTTCATCGAGGGCCAGACGCTGCTGGAGGCGTATCCGAACCTGGATGGCCTGTGGAGCCTGATCAACCTTATGGCCAACACCTCGTTTGTGTTCCTGCCGGCGCTGGTGGGCTGGTCGGCGGCCAAGCGCTTCGGCGGCAGCGAAATCCTCGGTATCGTGCTTGGCCTGATGCTGGTGCACCCGGACTTGCTCAACGCCTGGAACTACGGCAAGGCGGTGGCCGGGCTCGATGGCCAGAGCTTGCCGTACTTCGATATTTTCGGTTGGTTCAAGATTGAGAAGGTGGGTTATCAGGGCCAGATCCTGCCGATCCTGATGGCGGCCTATGTGATGAGCGTGATTGAAAAGTGGCTGCGGGCACGCGTGCCAAACGCCATCCAACTGCTCGTGGTGCCGATCACCACCATCGTCGTCACCGGCGTGCTGGCGCTGGCCATCATCGGCCCGGTCACGCGTCACCTCGGTATCCTGATCACCGAAGGCGTGGTCACCCTGTTTGACCTGGCGCCGATGGTCGGCGGGGCGATTTTCGGCCTGTTGTACGCGCCGCTGGTGATCACCGGCATGCACCACATGTTCCTCGCCGTGGACCTGCAACTTATCTCCACCCAGGGCGGCACCTTTATCTGGCCGATGATCGTGATGTCCAACCTGGCCCAGGGCAGCGCCGCGCTCGCGGTGTTCTACACCACCCGCAATGCACGGGACAAAAGCATGGCCTCGACCTCGGCGGTTTCCGCCTACTTCGGCATCACTGAGCCGGCGATGTTCGGCGTGAACCTGCGCTTCAAGTTTCCGTTCTATGCCGCGCTGCTGGGCTCGGCGCTGGGCAGCATTTTCCTGTCACTTAACAAGGTGACGGCCTCGGCCATTGGTGTCGGTGGCTTGCCTGGGTTTATTTCGATCATTCCGCAGTTCATCCCCAGTTTTGTGATCGGGATGGTCATCGCCATGGTCGTGCCGTTTGTTCTGACCTGTGCGTTGAGCATGAAGATTGTGCGGCCGGGGTATCGCGTCGCTTGATCGATCGCTATCGCAGGCAAGCCAGCTCCCACATTTGAATGTGTTCACACATCAAAGTGGGAGCCGGGCTTGCCCGCGATGAGGCCCTCAAAGCCAGCACACAACTCAATTGAAGGAACCCACCATGCAAGACTGGCAACACTCGGTGATCTACCAGATCTACCCCAAAAGCTTCCACAGCCACGCGGGTAACGCCACCGGTGACCTGCTGGGCATCGTGGACAAACTCGATTACCTCAAGTGGCTGGGCGTGGATTGCCTGTGGATCACGCCGTTCCTGCGCTCGCCGCAACGCGACAACGGCTACGACATCAGCGACTACTACGCCATCGACCCCAGCTACGGGACCATGGCCGACTGCGACCTGCTGATCAGCGAAGCGGCCAAGCGCGGCATCAAGCTGATGCTCGATATCGTGGTCAACCACACCTCCATCGAGCATGAGTGGTTCCAGCAGGCGCGCAGCAGCCTCGACAACCCGTACCGCGACTTCTACATCTGGCGTGACCAGCCGAACAACTGGCAATCCAAGTTCGGCGGCTCGGCCTGGGAATACGAGGCGCAAACCGGCCAGTACTTCCTGCACCTGTTCGACCATACCCAGGCCGACCTCAATTGGGACAACCCCAACGTGCGCGCCGAGGTGTACCAGTTGATGCGCTTCTGGCGTGACAAAGGCGTGGGTGGCTTCCGCCTGGACGTGATCAACCTGATCTCCAAGCCTGCCGATTTCCCCGAAGACAACACCGATGGCCGCCGCTTCTACACCGACGGCCCGAACGTGCATGAGTACCTGCAGGAAATGCACCGTGAAGTCTTCGAAGGGCACGACCTGATCAACGTCGGCGAGATGTCGTCCACCAGCCTTGAGCACTGCATTCGTTATTCGAATCCGGCGTCCAAAGAGCTGTCGATGACCTTCAACTTTCATCACTTGAAAGTCGATTACCCGAACCTGCAAAAGTGGGTGAAGGCCGACTTCGACTTCCTGCAGCTCAAGCAGATTTTTTCCGACTGGCAACTGGGCATGCAGGCCGGTGGCGGCTGGAACGCGCTGTTCTGGTGTAACCACGATCAGCCGCGAGTGGTCTCGCGTTTTGGTAACGACGGCGAGTACCGCGTGGTCTCGGCCAAGATGCTCGCCACTGCGCTGCACTTCCTCCAAGGCACGCCGTATGTGTACCAGGGCGAAGAGCTGGGCATGACCAACCCGGGTTTCGACAAGATTGAGCAGTACCGCGATGTCGAGACCCTGAACATCTTCCGCCTCAAGCGTGATGCCGGTGAGTCCGAGGCGTCGAGCATGGCGGCGATCATGCAGAAGTCGCGCGACAACAGCCGCACGCCAATGCAATGGAACACCCAGGCCAATGCCGGTTTCAGCAGCGGTGAACCGTGGATCGGCATCCCGGCCAACGCGGCGCAGATCAACGTCGAAAGCCAGCTGGATGACCCCGATTCGGTGCTGCATCACTACCGCGCGCTGATCGCGTTGCGTCGTCACGAGCCGCTGATCCAGGAGGGCGTTTATCGCCAACTGCTGCAAGACCACCTCCAGGTCTGGGCGTATCTGCGCGAAGGCGATGGCGAGCGCTTGTTGGTACTCAACAACTTCTACGGCACACCCTGCGAAATCCAACTGCCGGAAGGCGTCATCAGTGCGGCGAACGAGCAACGCCTGCTGATCAGCAATTACCCCGACTGCCCGTTGCGTTCGAGCACGGTGGTGTTGCGCCCGTATGAATCGTTTGTGCTGCACCTCAAGGACTGAGACCCGCTGCATCCCCCGACTGGGAGTGCGGGGGCGCTTCACTAAAAAAACATAATAAAAATACCGGAGTGCTTCATGAAAACAACAATAAAGCTGGGCCTCATTACGTCATGTCTTACCGCACCTTTTGCCGTTCAAGCCCTGGAGTTTGCCGGCTACTTGCGCAGCGGCGCGGGGACTTCAACGGGCAGCGGCAAACAGCAATGTTTCCAACTGCCGGGGGCGCAATCCAAATACCGCCTGGGCAACGAATGCGAGCAGTACGCCGAACTCGAGTTGCGCCAGGACCTGCTGACCCTCGACGACGGCTCGGTGCTGAGCGTCGATGCCATGGCATCGCTGTACAACAAATACGACCGAGCCCTGAAGTTCCAGGGTGAGGACAACGGCTCGGCGCGCATGCCGCAGATGTACGCGCAGTGGTCTAACCTGCCCAGCCTCAATGGCGGCTCGGTGTGGGCGGGGCGCCGTTACTACAAGCGTAATGACATCCATATCTCTGACTTCTACTACTGGAACCAGAGCGCCACGGGCGGCGGTGTCGAGGACGTCAAAATCGGCGACCTCAAATACAGCTACGCGCTGTCGCGCAAGGACAACCTGTACCAGAAGGAATACGCCACCCGTCACGACTTTAACGTGGCAGGCTTCAAAACCAACCCCGGCGGTGAGCTGGAGTTTGGCTTGAGCTACATCGAAAAAGCCGGAGGGCGTGACGCCAACAGCGGTTGGGCGATCACCGCGCAGCATGTGCAAAAACCGTTTCTTGGCGGCAAGAACAAATTCGCCTTGCAGTACGGCGAAGGCCCCGGCACTGGCTTGGGATATACCGGCGATACCGCCTTGGACAAGAGCAGCAAAAGCTACCGCGCCGTGGAGTTTTTTGACTGGCAGGTGACGCCGCGTTTCGGTGGGCAGGTCGAGGCGGTGTATCAAAAGGATATTCGCCCCGGCAGCCAAGACCAGACCTGGATGTCCATCGGTGTGCGCCCGGCATATGCCATCAGTGAACAGTTCAAACTGGTCACCGAGCTTGGGCATGATCAAGTCGAGGCCGCCGGCGGTACGCGCAAGCTTAGCAAATTCACCTTCGCCCCGACCTGGTCGCCCAACGGCCCGGATTTCTGGGCACGGCCGGAAGTGCGGTTGTACTACACCTATGCAACCTGGAACGAAGCGGCCAAGCGCGCGGCGAACGAACTGGCGGCGGGCTCGGCGTTGTCCGACACCGGCGCCTACGGCACGGCGCGGCATGGCTCGAATGTGGGTGTGCAAGTCGAATACTGGTGGAAATAGCTCGGTTTTAAGTGAACGCTTTTTAGGTGGGAGCTGGCTTGCCTGCGATAGCAACCCCTCGGTCTTACTGAGACACCGAGTCGCCGGCATCGCAGGCAAGCCAGCTCCCACAGTGGATCGTCGTTCGCCCTATGATTTTTACAGAACAAAACAGCAGGTGAAGTCATGACCACAACTCAACCCCTGGAACTGCTGGCGCCCTTGTCCGGGGTGCTGCTGGCGCTGGACCAGGTGCCTGACCCGGTGTTCGCCAGCCGCATGATCGGCGACGGCCTGTGCATCGATCCCACCTCGCAGACCCTGTGCGCGCCGTTGGCCGGGGTGATCAGCAATATCCAGGACACCGGGCATGCGGTCAGCGTCACCGGCGACAACGGCGTGCAGGTGCTGATGCATATCGGCCTGGACACGGTGCACCTGGCCGGCAAGGGTTTCACCCGTCTGGTCGAGGAAGGCCAGCGGGTCGAGGTCGGGCAGCCGTTGATCGAGTTCGATGCCGACTACGTGGCGCTCAATGCGCGCAGTTTGCTGACTTTGATGCTGGTGGTCAGCGGCGAGCCGTTTGTGTGGCTGGCATCGGGCAGTGGCGCGGTGGAGGTGGGCCAGCCGCTGTTGCACGTCTCACCCGGCCAGGCCGCTGAAACCGTGGGCGAGGAGGAGGGCGATGCACTGTTCTCCAAGCCGCTGACGCTGCCCAATGCCAACGGTTTGCACGCCCGCCCGGCCGCCGTATTGGCGCAAACGGCCAAAGGTTTCAACGCCAGCATTTACCTGCACAAGCAAACCCAGAGCGCCAACGCCAAGTCATTGGTGGCGATCATGGCGCTGCAAACCGTGCAGGGCGATACCTTGCAAGTGAGTGCGGCGGGAGAGGATGCCGATGCGGCCATCAAGGCATTGGTAACCCTGCTGGCGCAAGGTTGCGGGGAGGCAGTCGAAGAGTCTGTTGCGCCTGTTGAAACGCAGTCACCCGAGTCATCGGCGACCTTGTTGCGCGGCGTGTGTGCTTCGCCCGGCTCCGCGTTTGGCCAGGTGTTTCAAGTGGCGGAACCCGAGTTGCACATCGAGGAACAGGGCGCGGGTGAATCCGTTGAACACGCTGCACTGAGCCGCGCCTTACTGGTAGCCACCGAAGCGCTGCAAGTGTTGCAAGACAAAGCGGTTGGCAGCGCCCAGGCGGAAATCTTCCGCGCCCATCAGGAACTGCTTGAAGACCCGACCCTGTTGGAGCAAGCCCATCGCCTGCTCACCGAAGGCAAGAGTGCTGCCTTTGCCTGGAACAGCGCCACGGCCGCAACCGCCAAGCTATTTCTCGGCCTGGGCAGTGCGTTGCTGGCTGAGCGCGCAGCGGATTTGGCCGATGTTGGCCAGCGTGTGCTGAAGTTGATCCTCGGTATTGAGGACAGCGCCTGGGAATTGCCGGATCGTGCGATCGTGATTGCCGAGCAACTGACCCCCTCGCAAACCGCTGGCCTTGATACGCGCAAAGTGTTGGGGTTCGTCACCGTCGGCGGCGGCGCCACCAGCCATGTGGCGATCCTGGCGCGTGCCCTTGGTTTGCCGTCGTTGTGCGGCGTTCCGGCACAGGCACTGGCGCTGGCCAACGGCAAGCAGGTGCTGCTCGATGCCGACAAAGGCGAGCTGCACCTGGAGCCTGACCTGGCCGCTGTCGAGCAACTGGCCGCTACCCGCAAGCAACACATACTGAGACGTGAGCGTGAGGTGGCGCAGGCCGCCTTGCCCGGTATCACGCGCGATGGTCATCATGTCGAGATCACGGCCAATGTCGCCTCGTTGCAGGAGGTCGAGCAATCCCTGGCCTTGGGCGGTGAAGGCGTTGGCCTGTTGCGTTCGGAGTTTCTCTACCTGGACCGCAATCGCGCGCCCAGCCCCGAGGAGCAAGCCGGCACCTACAGCGCCATCGCCCGAGCTCTGGGCAGCGAACGCAATCTGGTGGTGCGCACTTTGGATGTGGGCGGCGATAAACCTTTGGCCTATGTGCCGATGGAGCGCGAGACCAACCCGTTCCTCGGCCTGCGTGGTATTCGCCTGTGCCTGGAACGCCCTGAATTGCTGCGCGAGCAGTTCCGCGCGATCCTGGCGAGTGCCGGATTTGCGCGGCTGCATATCATGCTACCGATGGTCAGCCTGCTGTCGGAGCTGCATCTGGCGCGCAAGATCCTTGAAGAGGAAGCGCTGGCGCTGAGCCTGACCGAGCTGCCAAAGCTGGGCATCATGATCGAGGTGCCGTCTGCGGCCTTGATGGCAGATGTCTTCGCGCCGCATGTGGATTTCTTCTCCATCGGCACCAATGACCTCACCCAATACACCCTGGCCATGGACCGCGACCACCCGCGCCTGGCCAGCCAGGCCGACAGCTTCCATCCGTCGGTATTGCGCCTGATTGCCACCACGGTCAAGGCCGCCCACGCCCATGGCAAGTGGGTCGGCGTGTGCGGCGCGTTGGCGTCTGAAGCACTGGCGGTGCCGGTGTTGATCGGGCTGGGGGTGGATGAGCTGTCGGTCAGCGTACCGCTGATCCCGACCATCAAGGCCACCGTGCGCGAGCTGGACATGGCCGACTGCCAGATCATCGCCCGCCAGGTGCTTGGCCTGGAAGAAGCCGCCCAAGTACGCGAGGCCCTGCGCCTGTACCACGCGGCCACTGTTGAAACCTCACCTGTCGTGGAGCACTGAGCATGTTCGAGAAATTACAGCGCGCATTCTGGAAGGCCCTCACCCCGGACTTGATTGCCGAAACCGTGGTGGCGCCTGCGCAGGGTCTGTTGTCGACCGAGGTACTGAGCGCATTGGGCGGTGTGGATAACCTCAAGTCGCAACAGCGCGTGGCACTGACGCGGGTGCGGGTGCAGTTGCAGGATGCAGGGCGGCTGGATGCGCAGGCGCTGAAGGCGGCGGGTGTTGCGGGTGTGATGGTGTTAACGGGCGGGGTCGTGCATCTGCTCACTGGCCTATAAAACGACGAGGATCAACTGTGGGAGCCGGGCTTGCCCGCGATAGCGGTGTGTCAGGAAACGAATATGTTGACTGGCTAGCCGCCATCGCGGGCAAGCCCGGCTCCCACAGGGTTATGGGTTGTTTGGGCGATTGGGTTTACAGCTGCGGGTTATCTTCCGGCGGCTTGGTCTTGTCGATACCCGGCACGTGCAAGTTGCCTTCCACCACTTGGTTGCCTTCCAACTGCGGCTGGGTCACCCAGGTGAGAATGTCGTAATACCGGCGGATGTTCGCGACAAAATGCACCGGCTCGCCACCGCGGGCGTAGCCGTAGCGGGTCTTGCTGTACCACTGCTTCTGCGACAGGCGCGGCAGCATCTTCTTCACGTCCAGCCACTTGTTCGGGTTCAGGCCGTCTTTCTTGGCCAGCGTGCGTGCGTCTTCCAGGTGGCCGGTGCCAACGTTATAGGCGGCGAGGGCGAACCAGGTGCGGTCCGGCTCGGCAATGCTGTCGTCCAACTCATCCTTGATCTTGGCCAGGTACTTGGCACCGCCCATGATGCTTTGCTTGGCGTCCAGGCGGTTGGACACGCCCATGGCCTGGGCGGTGTTCTGGGTCAGCATCATCAGGCCGCGCACGCCGGTCTTGGAGGTGACGGCCGGTTGCCACAGCGATTCCTGATAGCCGATGGCCGCCAGTAGGCGCCAGTCGACCTTTTCTTCCTTGGCGTAGGCGCGAAAGTGTTTCTCGTACTTGGGCAGGCGTTGCTGCAAATGCTGGGCGAAGGTGTAGGCGCCGACATAGCCGAGTACATCGACATGCCCGTAGTAACGGTCTTTCAGTCGCTGTAGGGTGCCGTTTTTCTCAACCTTGTCCAGGTAGCTGTTGATCTCGTTGAGCAGGCTATTGTCTTCCCCCGGCGCCACGGCCCAGCTCTGGTTGCTGGCATTGCCGAGGTCGAAGGCCACGCGCACGTTGGGGAAGTACACCTGGTTCATCGCCACTTCGTTGGAGTCCACCAGGGTCAGGTCGATCTGGCCCTCGTCCACCATGCGCAGCAGGTCCACCACCTCCACGGCGTCGGACTCTTCGTATTCAATCGCTGGGTTCTGCTTTTTAAGTGCCGCCAATTGCTCGGCGTGGGTGCTGCCTTTGAGCACCATGATCTTCTTGCCCACCAGGTCTGCCGGGCCGGTGGGGCGCGACTGGCCGTTGCGGTAGATGATCTGCGGCGTGACTTCCAGGTACGGATGGGAGAAACGCACCTGTTGCGCGCGCTGCTCGCTGCTGACCAGGCCGGCGGCCGCAAGAACCGGACCGTTGGGTTTGCCCAACTGGCCGAACAGGTCATCGAGATTATCGGCGGTCTCGATTTCCAGCTTCACGCCCAGGTCATCGGCAAAGCGCTTGACCAGTTCGTACTCGAAACCGGTTTCACCGTTGCGGTCCTGGAAGTACGTCGCCGGGCTGTTCCGGGTAATCACCCGCAATACGCCATCCTCCTTGATTCGCTCGAGCGTGCTGGGCTTATCAACACAGGCGCTGAGCATCAGGAAGAGTCCGGTTGCGATCAGCCATTTGGCGCATCGCGGGCGTAAAGCAGTAGGGGAGAACATCTGCGCAGTATACGCAAACGGCCCTCGGCGCCATATCTCGACAGCAGCGGACTTGTCTGCTAGCACCCGCAAAACCGGGCTGCAGCCCGCAGAAACGTGGGTTGGCGAGGGTTTGTGACGGTTAAAATAACTGCGCGCCAACCCCAGGATTTCGCCCCGAAAGCATGCAATCGCTGCCAACTGACGTTCGGCAGCGGCCAGCCGTGCCGTTTCGAGTGCCGTTGGCGCAGGTTTACGCTAGAATGCACGGCCTCAAAGCACACCCCCTTCCCGAGGCTGTCCCGAAGATGTTGATCCTGCGCGGCGCTCCTGCCCTTTCTGCCTTTCGCCACAGCAAACTCCTTGAGCAACTGAGCCAAAAGGTTCCAGCTGTTACAGGCTTGTATGCTGAATTTGCTCACTTCGCCGACGTAACCGGCGTCTTGACCGCCGACGAACAGCAAGTGCTCGCACGCCTTCTGAAGTACGGCCCCAGCGTTCCCGTTCAAGAGCCGACCGGCCGCTTGTTCCTGGTTCTGCCGCGGTTCGGCACCATCTCGCCCTGGTCGAGCAAGGCCAGTGATATCGCGCGTAACTGCGGCCTGGAAAAAATCCAGCGCCTGGAGCGCGGTATTGCTTTCTACGTCGCCGGCCAGTTCAGCGATGCCGAGGCCGAGCTGATCGCCAGCAGCCTGCACGACCGCATGACCCAGATCATCGTCAGCCAGCTGGAACAGGCTGCCGGCCTGTTCAGCCACGCCGAGCCCAAGCCGCTCACTGCGATTGACGTGCTCGGCGGTGGCCGCGCCGCCCTCGAGAAGGCCAACACCGAACTGGGCCTGGCGCTCGCCGAAGATGAGATCGACTACCTGGTCGACGCCTTCAATGGCTTGAAGCGCAACCCGCACGACATCGAACTGATGATGTTCGCCCAGGCCAACTCCGAGCACTGCCGTCACAAGATCTTCAACGCCAGTTGGGATATCGACGGCGAAAGCCAGGAAAAAAGCCTGTTCGGCATGATCAAGAACACCTACGTGATGCACAGCGAAGGCGTTCTGTCGGCTTATAAGGACAACGCCTCGGTGATCGTCGGCTCCGTCGCCGGCCGTTTCTTCCCGGACCCTGAAACCCGCCAATACGGCGCGGTGCAGGAGCCGGTGCACATCCTGATGAAGGTTGAGACCCACAACCACCCGACCGCGATTGCCCCGTTCCCGGGCGCAGCGACAGGTTCGGGCGGCGAAATCCGTGACGAAGGCGCCACCGGCCGTGGCGCCAAGCCAAAGGCTGGCCTCACCGGTTTCACCGTGTCCAACCTGCAGATCCCTGGTTTCGAACAGCCGTGGGAAGTGCCGTACGGCAAGCCTGAGCGCATCGTTACCGCACTCGACATCATGATCGAAGGCCCGCTCGGCGGCGCCGCGTTCAACAACGAATTCGGGCGCCCGGCACTCACCGGCTACTTCCGTACGTTTGAACAATCCATCACCACCCCGCGTGGCGATGAAGTGCGCGGCTACCACAAGCCAATCATGTTGGCCGGCGGCATGGGCAACATCCGCGAAGAACACGTCAAGAAAGGCGAGATTCTGGTCGGCTCCAAGCTGATCGTCCTCGGCGGCCCGGCGATGTTGATCGGCCTGGGCGGCGGCGCAGCTTCCTCCATGGCCACCGGCACCAGCTCGGCAGACCTGGACTTCGCTTCCGTACAGCGCGAAAACCCGGAAATGGAACGCCGCTGCCAGGAAGTCATCGACCGTTGCTGGCAGTTGGGTGACAAGAACCCGATCAGCTTCATCCACGACGTCGGCGCCGGTGGTTTGTCCAACGCCTTCCCGGAACTGGTCAACGATGGCGACCGTGGTGGCCGTTTTGAACTGCGCAACATTCCAAACGACGAGCCGGGCATGGCCCCGCACGAAATCTGGAGTAACGAATCCCAGGAACGCTACGTACTGGCCGTTGGCCCTGAAGACTTCGCCCGCTTCCAGGCCATTTGCGAACGTGAGCGTTGCCCATTTGCCGTGGTCGGCGAAGCCACTGCCGAACCACAGCTGACGGTCACCGACAGCCACTTCGGCAACAGCCCGGTCGACATGCCGCTGGAAGTACTGCTGGGCAAAGCCCCGCGCATGCACCGCTCCGCCGTGCGTGAAACCGAACTGGGCGATGACTTCGACCCAAGCACGCTGGAACTGGCCGACAGCATCGAACGCGTGCTGCACCACCCGGCCGTGGCGAGCAAAAGCTTCCTGATCACCATTGGCGACCGCACCATCACCGGCCTGGTTGCCCGTGACCAAATGGTTGGCCCATGGCAAGTGCCGGTGGCCGACGTTGCCGTCACCGCCACCAGCTTTGACGTGTACACCGGTGAAGCCATGGCCATGGGCGAGCGCACGCCGCTGGCCCTGCTGGACGCCCCGGCGTCGGGCCGTATGGCCATTGGTGAAACCCTCACCAACATCGCCGCATCGCGCATCGGCAAGCTGTCCGACATCAAACTGTCGGCCAACTGGATGTCCGCTGCCGGTCACCCGGGTGAAGATGCGCGCCTGTACGACACCGTCAAGGCTGTCGGCATGGAGCTGTGCCCGGAACTGGGTATCACCATTCCGGTGGGCAAGGACTCCATGTCCATGGCCACCCGTTGGAACGAAGACGGCACCGACAAGAGCGTGACCTCGCCGCTGTCGCTGATCGTGACCGGTTTTGCCCCGGTCACCGACATCCGCCAGACCCTGACCCCGCAACTGCGCATGGACAAGGGCACCACCGACCTGATCCTGATCGACCTGGGCCGTGGCCAGAACCGCATGGGCGCCTCGATCCTCGCGCAAACCCACGGCAAACTCGGCAAGCACGCGCCGGACGTGGATGACGCCGAAGACCTCAAAGCCTTCTTCGCCGTGATCCAGGGCCTGAACGCCGACGGCCACCTGCTGGCTTACCACGACCGTTCCGACGGCGGTTTGCTGACCAGCGTTGTCGAAATGGCATTTGCCGGTCACTGCGGCCTGAACATTGTGCTCGACAGCGTTGCCGAGGATGCTGCCGAAATCAACGGCATCCTGTTCAATGAAGAGTTGGGCGCCGTGATCCAGGTTCGCCAGGACGCCACTCCGGACGTACTCGCACAATTCAGCGCCGCTGGCCTGGACGACTGTGTGGCGGTGATCGGTCAACCGATCAATAACGGTGAAATCAATATCTCCTTCAATGGCGATACCGTGTTTGCCGGCCAGCGCCGCTTGCTGCAACGCCAGTGGGCCGAGACCAGCTACCAGATCCAACGCCTGCGTGATAACGCCGACTGCGCCGAGCAGGAATTCGACGTGATCCTGGAAGAAGACAACCCGGGCCTGAGCACCAAGCTCAGCTTCGACGTCAACCAGGACATCGCCGCGCCTTACATCAAGAAAGGCATTCGCCCACAAGTTGCCGTACTGCGAGAGCAGGGCGTCAACGGCCAGGTGGAAATGGCGGCCGCGTTCGACCGCGCCGGCTTTAATGCGATCGACGTGCACATGAGCGACATCCTCGCCGGTCGCGTTGACCTCAACGAGTTCAAAGGTCTGGTCGCTTGCGGTGGTTTCTCCTACGGTGACGTGTTGGGTGCCGGTGAAGGCTGGGCCAAATCGGCCCTGTTCAACAGCCGTGCCCGCGATGCGTTCCAAGGCTTCTTCGAACGCAACGACAGCTTCACCCTGGGTGTGTGCAACGGTTGCCAGATGATGTCCAACCTGCGCGAGTTGATCCCGGGCAGCGAGTTCTGGCCGCACTTTGTGCGTAACCGTTCCGAGCAGTTCGAAGCCCGTGTCGCCATGGTGCAGGTGCAGGAATCCAACTCGATCTTCCTGCAAGGCATGGCCGGTTCGCGCATGCCAATCGCCATCGCCCACGGTGAAGGCCACGCTGAATTCTCCAGCGAAGAAGCCCTGCTCGAAGCTGACCTGTCCGGTTGTGTGGCGATGCGTTTCGTCGACAACCACGGCAAGGTCACAGAGAGCTACCCGGCCAACCCGAACGGCTCGCCGCGCGGGATCACCGGCCTTACCAGCCGCGACGGTCGCGTGACCATCATGATGCCGCACCCGGAGCGTGTATTCCGCGCCGTGCAAAACTCGTGGCGCCCTGAAGAGTGGAACGAAGACGGCGCGTGGATGCGCATGTTCCGCAACGCTCGCGTGTGGGTGAACTAAGGCGGTGTACAAGCTTGCCTTCTTTGTGCCCGCCAGCCATGTGGAGACGGTGAAAACCGCCGTCTTCGCAGCCGGCGGCGGGCGCATCGGCAACTACGACAGCTGCGCCTGGCAAGTGCTGGGCCAGGGCCAATTCCGCGCGATGGACGGCAGCCAGCCGTTTCTTGGGCAGGTGGGCCAGGTTGAAGTGGTTGAAGAATGGAAGGTTGAGCTGGTGGTGGCGGATGAGTTGATCGTGGCGGTTGTAGCCGCGTTGAAACTCAGCCATCCCTATGAGACACCGGCGTATGAGGTGTGGAAGTTGGCGGATTTTTGATTCGCAGGTTGCAGAAACAAGAAACCCGCTGGGCCAGTTTGGTCAGCGGGTTTTTTGTTGGTTGTAAGGGCCAATCGCAGGCAAGCCAGCTCCCACAGTTTGATCTGTGAATACGTTCAAAATGTGGGAGCTGGCTTGCCTGCGATGGCGCCGGGACAGGCGCCCCAGATCTTTCCCACAGGCTTTTCAGGTTGTCCCTAGGAACTCGCCTCAATAGCCTTCCTCGGTCACTGACCAATCAGTGATCGGGATTTGAACTCAAGACCCGTTCGGCAATGCTGCACCGGCTTGAGATTAATAATGGATTTTCCAGATACCGTCGCTCCTCGCCTCAATACGAGTACCCCACTGGGCCAGGCTTTGATTTCAATGTTCAAGTCCATCGAGGTGGAGTTGATGGTTGAGGGCGCCAAGCCTGGCACGGTGAAGGTTATTGTCTTTGGTGGCTGTGCTGTCCATTTGTATACGCACCATCGAGTTTCCACTGATGTGGATGCAGAGATTTACTGCGCGAATACTCGAGACACATTGCGTCTACGGACATTGCTGGCGGAGTTTCCAGAAGCATTTTTCGATGAGCAATCCGGCCGCGTCATGGAGCTGAACTACGATCTTCAATACAACACTGCATTTGGCCCGCTTCACGAAGACTACTGGGAACGAAGTATTCCACTTGAGGAATTTCCTCACGAGTCTGCACTGCATCTGCACATAGCTGCGCCTATCGATATTGCGATCTCCAAATTGGGCAGAGCTACGGATCAGGATGTAAGCGACATCATGGCGTTGCTCAGGGCAGGCTTCATCCTTGGCACTGAGTTCCGTCGATTGGCATTGCATGCGATTGATATGTATGTTGGCAACAAAGAATCACCTAGATCCATTCTGAACACTATTCTGCACGACTACCTGGAGACTGAAGTTGACGAAGCCTTTTAACGCGCCCGTCCTCTCATCCGCCTTGGATACGCTGGTCAAAAGCCCTTTGAATCAGGCTGATGACGCGGCGCTTGTCTGTGCAGCAAAAGCGGTTTGGTACTCGGACGCGAACCTTGTGGGTGAGGTGAGGGCTTTTCTGAAGGCGCATTCCAGTGAGGTGGAGCTTCGTCGCGCAGGTTACTTGCTTGAGCGCTTCACGCGCTTTTCATGTGCGACGGATTCCCGGGTAATGGAAGCGTTGAAGGCGCTTGAATTGTTTTCGGCTTCTGCTGCCAAGCAAAACGTGCAACCACAAGGCGCTGTTGCGCTGCGCAGCCGTCGTGATGAATTGGCGGTGTCTTGGGGGCTGAGTGAGGGGCTGGGGTTGAAGGCTCAAGCACTGATGCCTTTCCAGACTCGCCATTACGAAGCCGAACAGCGTGCGGCATCTGCTTAGGCGTAGATTACAAACAAAGAACCCGGCTTGGACCGGGTTTTTTATTGCCTGCGATATCTTCAAGTCTCGGAGACTTCCCACAGGGCTTTCAGGTTGTCCCTAGGAACTGGCGGCACTAGTCTTCTCGGGTCGCTGCCAATGTGGCGACCGGGACTGCAAGCCCGCCGATAGTTTGTTAGTGGCCAACAGTGCACCTATAATCGTGCCGCTTTGATGAAGCGATCATTGATTTATGGTGGCTGTGTGCGGGAGATCTCTGGGTCTGCCGGGTTTCCTAACAACTCGGTCTTGCAGACCCGTACACAGCTGCCACCCATCATCTGCAAGTGATGTCGGTAGCTCCCATTTTTTGTTAGGAGTTTTACCATGATCAAAGACAGTCCAAATCCCCCATCTGATTCTCAATCTGCCGATCAGATGTTCACCGTACTACCCAATCTAAACAGCGAAACCCTGCTCGCCAATGCCTCCCAAGACCTGGCATCAGTACAAGCACTTGCAGGCAATCTGGCTTTTGATATCGACGGCCCACAGCGTGATGCGGTGCTGGGGATTCATCGGATGCTGGAAGGTATTCAGTTGATGGTGGATAGGGTGTTGGATCTACAAGAAATCCCCATCAGCAACTGAAGACACCCACTCTGTGGCGAGGGAGCTTGCTCCCGCTGGGGTGCGAAGCGCCCCCAAAACCTGCCACAGAGTTCTTTCTGAAAGAATGTGTAGGCTGGGCAAGGGGCTGCTGCGCAGCCCAGCGGGAGCAAGCTCCCTCGCCACAGAGGTTGATCGGTCACAGTGGGGGTCAGGCGTTGATTGGTCGTGTAACCAGCCGCTCCAGTGCCTCGCCCAATCCAGTGGCCTTGTCACCAATCAACAAATGCCAAACCCCGCTGTCCAGCTGGCTCACACCCTGGCAACCCAGCGCAGTCAGGTCCGCTTCAGACAGCACCGAATCATCCCCCAGTTCCACCCGCAATCGGGTCATCGCCACCGCTTCCAGCTGGCGCACATTCGTGCGGCCGCCTAAAGCATTCAGCCACTTCTCGGCCTCCTGCACATTCACCGCAACCGGTTTATCCACAGGCTGGGCGGCCACCGGCACACTGGCAACAAACGATGGCATCGCCAGGCGGATCTCATCCGCAATGCTGTCAGCCATCGGCCCTACGACCACCTGCAAACTCCCGCCGTTACCCGGCCGAACCACAGCCATGGCGCCGAGTGCTTTCAACTGCGCATCCACCGCTTTGTTGCGATCCACCATGTCCAGGCGCAGACGTGTAGTGCACGCGCCGACACTCAGCAAATTCTCTGCACCGCCGAGTGCGCGGATGTAGGCACTGGCCCGCTGGTTATCGGTCATCACCTCAGCCTGCACCACCTGGATGTCTTCACGCCCCGGTGTCTTCAGGTTGAACCGACGAATGCAATAGTTGAACACGCTGTAGTAGATCACCGCGTAAGCCAACCCGACCGGGAATACCAGCCAGCCGTTGGTGGACTTGCCCCAACCGAGCACCATGTCGATAAAGCCACCGGAGAAGGTAAAACCGAGGTGGATATTCAGCATATTGGTCACGGCCATCGACAGGCCGGTGAGCACCGCGTGGATCAGGTACAAAAATGGTGCGAGGAACATAAACGCGAATTCGATCGGCTCAGTCACGCCGGTCAAAAACGAGGTCAGCGCCATCGACAGGAAAATCCCGCCCATGACCTTGCGGCGTTCCGGCAGTGCATTGCGGTACATCGCCAAACACGCGGCGGGCAGGCCGAACAGCATGACCGGGAACATGCCGGTCATGAACTGGCCGCCTTTCGGGTCGCCGGCAAAATAACGGGTCAGGTCGCCGGTGACGATGGCGCCGGTGGTTGGGTCGGTAAAGCTGCCGAACACAAACCACGCCATGTTGTTGAGGATATGGTGCAGGCCGGTGACGATCAGCAGGCGGTTGAACACGCCAAACACAAATGCGCCAAAGCTGCCGCTTTCCATCAGCAGCACGCCAAAACTGTTGATGCCGTGCTGGATCGGTGGCCAGATCAGGCCAAAGATCACGCCCAGGGCGACCGCCGAAAACCCGGTGACAATCGGCACAAACCGTCGCCCACCAAAGAAGGCCAGATACTCCGGCAGCTTGATGTCCTTGAAGCGGTTATACAGCCCACCGGCCATCAAGCCGCTGGCAATACCGGCGAGCATGCCCATGTTGATGGTGGTGTCCATCACCTTGAGCGTGGAGATCATCACCAGGTAACCAATCGCCCCGGCCAAACCCGCCGTGCCGTTATTGTCGCGGGCAAAACCGACGGCAATACCGATGGCGAAGATCAGCGCCAGGTTGGCGAAGATTGCTTGCCCGGCATCGTGCATCACCGCGATGTTCAAAAGGTCGGTGTCGCCCAGACGCAGCAAGAGGCCGGCGATCGGCAGAATCGCGATCGGCAGCATCAGTGCGCGGCCGAGGCGTTGCAGGCCTTCGATGAAATGTTGGTACATGGCGTGTCTCCCTATTCTTGTTGTTTTCAGCTCAGCGGCCAGTGGTGTTGACAGGCTTGGCGAACGGCCTTGGCGCTGCTCAGGTCGAGCAGGCCTTGGCTCAATTGCCGGCATTGCGCCGCGTCCAGGTGGCGAACGCGGTCCTTGATTTCTCCGATTTGCGGCGGGCTTACCGACAGTTCACTCACACCCAGGCCAACCAGCACCGGCGTGGCCAGCGGGTCGGACGCCAGGGCGCCGCACACACCCACCCAACGCCCATGCTTGGCGGCACCGGCGCAGGTTTGCGCGATCAAGCGCAGCAGCGCCGGGTGCAAGGCATCCACCCGTGCGGCGAGGCCCGCGTGGTCGCGGTCCATGGCCAGGGTGTACTGGGACAGGTCATTGGTGCCGATGGATAAAAAGTCCGCGTGTTTGGCGAGTTGCTCAGCCATCAGCGCGGCGGCGGGCACTTCGATCATCACGCCCAGTTCCGGACGCTGGGTCAGCTCCAGCTCCGCGCAGAGTTCATCCAGGCGCTGGCGGATCTGCAGCAGTTCATCCACCTCGCTGACCATCGGCAGCAGGATGCGGCAACGCGCCAGCGGAGACACTTGCAGCAGGGCGCGCAGTTGTTGGTCGAGCACGTCCGGGCGTACTTGCGCCAGGCGAATACCGCGCAGGCCCAGCACAGGGTTGGCTTCGACGGGCAGCGGCAGGTAGTCGAGCTGTTTGTCGCCGCCCACGTCGATGGTGCGGATGATCACCGACTTGTCGCCCATGGCATCCAGCACGGCTTGGTAGGCCTGGCGTTGCTCCTGCTCATCCGGCGCGGTGCGGCGGTCGACAAACAGGAATTCGGTGCGCAGCAAGCCCACACCATCGGCGCCGTTCTCAAACGCCACTTTAGTCTCGGCACTGGAGGCAACATTCGCCGCCACTTCAATGCTTACGCCATCGCGGGTTTGCGCCGCTTGTTGGGCTTGGGCCTGTTGTTGCTGACGGCGCAGTTTTTGCGCATCACGAATCTGGTGCACTTCGGCGTGGCGCGCCTCGCTGGGGGCCAGTTCCAGGCGACCGTTGGCTGCGTCCAGCACCACGCGTTGGCCTTGGGGCACGTCGAGCACTTCGGCGCCCAGCGCGACCACGCACGGCAAGCCTTTGCCTCGGGCCAAAATCGCGACGTGAGACGTAGCGCCGCCTTCGGCCATGCAAATACCCACGGCGTTTTGTGCGCTCAGTTGCAGCAGGTCGGAGGGGGTCAGTTCATGGGCGCTGACAATCGAACCGGCCGGCAATTCGAAGTGCCAGGCTTCCCCCAACAGCGCACGCAGTACGCGTTGTTGCAGATCGCGCAGGTCGTTAGCGCGCTCGGCAAATAGCGGTTTGCCCAAGGCCAGCAACACCGCGCATTGCGCCTGGATCGCGTCGCGCCAGGCGTGGGTAGCGGCGCTGCCTTGCTCGATGGCACGGGTGGCGGCATCCAGCAGCGTGGGGTCTTCCAACAGCGCAAGGTGGGCGGCGAAGATGTCTTCTTCTTCGACGTTCTTGCGTTGGCGTGCCTGTGCCAGGGTGCTGCGGATTTCTCCGCGCACGTGCTCCAGCGCGGTGTCCAGGCGCTGCAGTTGTTCGTCGGCGACATGCGTGCCCGTGTCTTGCGGCAGTTCGATACCGGTGAGGCGAAACAGCGGCCCACAGACCAGGCCGGGCGCGGCGCACACGCCTTGTAACACACCGGCTTCGGTGTTCGCCCGACGCGGTGCCACGGTCACCGGCGCGTGGTGTTCTTCATTCACGGCAACCGACAGTGCGGCCACCAACGCCTGCAACGCCGCCTCACAATCCTTGCCGCGACAGGTGATACGCACTTCATCACCTTCACCAATGCCCAACCCCATCAAGCCAATCAGGCTGTCGCACGGCGCCGACTTACCGGCGAAGTGCAACTCTGCATGGCTGCTGAAACCTTGCGCGGTCTTACGTACCAGCGCGGCGGGGCGTGCATGCAAACCGCCACGGTGGGTAATGCGCACGCTGGCGCGCACTTCGGTGACAGAGTTATCCACAGCCGCCTGCAACGGCGCTACTGAACGCGCGGCAATGTGCAGCAACGGCTCACCCACCTTGACGGTTTTTCCTGCAACCGGCCGTAGCTCAAAACCCTCGCCATTAGTCAGGATAATCAGGCTGACCAGGCTTTTGCACTGGCGCGCAATGCGATCCAGATCAAACTGCACCAGCGCCTGGCCCTGGCTCACCCGTGCGCCTTCCTTCACCAGCCGGGCAAAGCCTTCGCCGTTCAATTCCACGGTGTCGATGCCCACATGCATCAACACTTCGGCGCCGTTGTCGGCACGAATCGTCAGCGCATGCCCGGTGCGGGCGACATGGATAATCACCCCGTCACAGGGCGCGTGCAGGCAGTCATTCAGCGGGTCGATGGCAATACCCTCGCCCATGGCGCCGCTGGCGAACACTTCGTCGGGAACGTTGCCCAGGGTCAGCACCGGGCCACTGAGTGGGGCGCTTAGGGTCAATTCATTATTGTTGTAAGACATGGGCACGGTACTCATCAGGAAAACGCGACTCAGTGAGTGCGGGTAACTTTGCTCAGGTGGCGCGGCTGGTCCGGGTCCATGCCGCGGGCCTCCGCCAGCCCTGCGGCCATCACGTAGAAGCTTTGGATCGCCAGGATCGGGTCCAGGCTCGGGTGTTCGGCGCGGCTCAGGGTCAGGTCGCGTTCAGCGATATCGTCCGGCGCGGCCAGCAAGACGCGGGCGCCGCGTTGACGCATATCGGCGGCCAGGCTCAACAGCCCGGCTTGCTCGGCGCCGCGTGGGGCGAACACCAGCAGTGGGTAGTTTTCATCGATCAAGGCCATCGGCCCGTGGCGCACTTCGGCGCTGCTGAAGGCTTCGGCCTGGATTGCCGAGGTTTCTTTGAGCTTGAGCGCGGCTTCCTGGGCGATGGCAAAACCGGCGCCACGGCCAATTACAATCAGGCGTTGGCTGCTGCGCAGGGCTTCGATGGCTGGCGTCCAGTCCTGGGTGGCGGCTTCGCGCAAGCCGACGGGCAAGGCCTGGCAGGCTTGCAGCAGCAACAGGTCCTGGTTCCAGTGGCCGATCAACTGCGCGCTGGCGCTTAAAGTGGCGATAAAGCTTTTGGTCGCTGCGACACTCTGCTCCGGCCCGGCGCACAGTGGTACGTGGAATTCACACGCGGCTTCCAGCGGTGAGTCTTCGGCGTTGACCATCGAAATGCTCAAAACCCCGCGTTTGCGCAGCAGGCGCAGGCTGTTGACCAAATCCGGGCTTTGCCCAGACTGGGAGAAACCGAACGCCACCTGGCCGCTGACCTTCAACGGCGCTTGCAGCAAGGTCACCACCGACATCGGCAACGACGCCACCGGAATGCCCACATGCTGCATGGCCAGGTAGGCGAAGTAGCTGGCGGCATGGTCTGAACTGCCACGGGCGATGGTCATCGCCACTTGCGGTGGCTGGCGGCGCAGGCGCCCGGCCACTTCCTCCAGTATCGGGTTGAGGCGCTGCAGTTGGGCCTCCACGGCGTCACAGGAGGCCAGGGCCTCTTCAAGCATTTTTGAAGTCAATGGTTTCTCCTTCGACCATTACGTCGGTGAGTGTCAGGGAGCGGTCCATGCGCACGCAGTCGGCAAAGCTGCCCGGTTGCAGGCGCCCGCGTTCTTCCAGGCCCAGATAGTCCGCAGGAAACTGCGACAGGCGTTGTGAGGCTTCGCTGATGGGCAGGCCGATTTTCACCAGGTTGCGCAGCGCCTGGTCCATGGTCAGGGTGCTGCCGGCCAGGGTGCCGTCGGCCAGGCGCACGCCGCCCAGGCATTTGGTGACGGTGTGGCTGCCCAGCTTGTATTCGCCGTCGGGCATGCCGGCGGCGGCGGTGGAATCGGTGACGCAGTACAGGCACGGGATCGAGCGCAGCGCCACGCGTATGGCGCCGGGGTGTACATGCAGCAAATCCGGGATCAATTCGGCGTACTTGGCGTGGGCCAACGCGGCGCCGACGATGCCCGGTTCGCGGTGATGCAGCGGGCTCATGGCGTTATACAAATGCGTGAAGCTGGTGGCGCCGGCGGCGAGGGCAGCGACGCCTTCTTCGTAGCTGCCCAGGGTGTGGCCGATTTGCATGCGCACGCCGCGTTCGCTGAGGGCGCGGATCAAGGCATCGTGGCCGGCAATTTCCGGAGCAATGGTGATCACCCGGATCGGCGCCAGGCGCAGGTAGGCTTCCACTTCGGCCATTAACGCGGTGTGGGCGAAGTTGGGTTGCGCGCCGAGTTTTCCCGGATTGATGTAGGGGCCTTCCAGGTGTACGCCGAGAACCCGTGCGCTGCCTGTAGGGCGCTGCTCGCAGAACGTGCCGAGTTCGCCGAGCACGCGGGAGATTTCATCCACCGGTGCGGTCATGGTGGTAGCCAGCAGCGAGGTCGTACCAAAGCGCACGTGGGTGCGGGTGATGGTCTCGAAGGCGTCGGTGCCTTCCATGATGTCTTTGCCGCCACCGCCGTGAACGTGCAGGTCAATAAAGCCTGGCAGCAAGTAGGGCAGGTCATTGTCGTTCGGGTCGCACGGCGTGCCGTCGATGGCGACCACCTTGCCGTGTTCGTGCACCAGGCGGCCGCGAATCCAGCCGCCGGGCGTGAGGATGTTGTCTTCGGACATGGGCAGTTCTCTAAACCCGCAGTTCAGCGGAGTAGTCATTACGGCGCAGCTCTGCGACGAAGTCGTAGTAGTCGTTGCGGCAGTAGGTGTCGGTGATTTCAATCGGCGTGTTGTCGGCGGTGTAGCCGACTCGGGTCATCAGCAGCATGGCGGTGCCGGGGGCGATGCCGACCAGTTTGGCGAACTCATCGGAGGCATTGATCGCCTGAATATGTTGCAGCGCGCGCACTACAGGTTTGCCAATGCTTTCCAGGTATTCGTACAGCGAGTTGCCGATGGCTTGCGGGTTTGGCAGCACGGAGGCGGGCATGGCGGTCATTTCAATTGCCATTACGGTGTCGTCAGCCTTACGCAGGCGTTTGAGCCGCGCCACTTTGTCGGTCGGCGACAGGCCCAGGCGGATCAGTTCTTCGTGGGTCGGCGGGGTGATGTCGCGCTCCAGCCACTGGGACGTGGGCACAAAGCCCTTGAGGCGCAACATCTCGCTGAACCCCGACAGGCGCGACAGCGGCTGCTCCAGACGCGGGGTGATAAAGGTCCCCGAGCCTTGGCTACGGCGAATCAAGCCTTGGGCAAACAGCACTTCCAGGGCTTTGCGCGCGGTGACGCGGGAAATGCTCAGTTGCTCACTCAGGACCCGTTCCGACGGCAACGCCTGTTCGGATTTCCACTCGCCGGCATGGATCGCCGCTTCGAGCTTGCGGGCCAATTGCAGGTACAGCGGCGTGGACTGTTTGTCGTCGGGGCGCAGCGCCAGTATGGGATTCATCTGTCAGGTTTCCGATGCGTTATTGGAATGTTGTCGCCCGGTATTGGCCGGAAATTAATACCACTTAAATACCATGTCAATGCAGCGAAAACAGTGCGGTAGCCTGTTTCAGCGCACATTAAGGGTGCCTGGTATCAAGTGGTATTAGAGAGGTCTTGAGTGCGCGCAGAATTGCGCAGCCCGAGCAGTGAACTGGTATTCACCGGCAGGCGCTGCCATGGGCAGGGATTTTTTTTAATTATTTTTGAGTTATTTTACAAACGGTAGGCGATTACGGACGAATCTCGATCAGGGTGCCGTCTTTGACCAGGTTCCAGACTTCGCGCATGTCCACGTTGCGCATGCCGATGCAACCGTCGGTCCAGTCCAGGGTGTGAAACCACTGTTCCGGGTATTCCTCGGTGTCGGGCGTGCCGTGGATCATGATCATGCTGCCCGGTTTCACGCCTTCGCGGCGCGCGCGGGCCGAGTCACTGATATTGGGGTAGGAGATGTGCATGGCCAGGTTGAAGCGGTCGCTGGTCTTGCGCCAGTCGATCCAGTAGAAGCCCTCTGGCGTGCGGCGGTCGCCTTCCATCAGTTTGGTGCCCTTGGGGTTTTTACCGAGCGAGATGCGGTAGGTCTTGAGCGGTTTGCCGTCGTTGATCAATTGCAACTGATGGGCGGACTTGAGCACCAGGATTTTCTCGACCGGTTTGCCGCCGAGGGTTTCCACCGTGGAGGCCGAAGACAGGCTAGCGAACGACAGGCAGATCAGAGCGAGCAACCAACGCATTAAAACGGTTTCCCTTGTAGAAGGTGCTGCCTGGAGTTATTTGGCCGGCCGCGTCATCGGCGGCACCGACTCGCTGCGCACCGGGAACAGCTGTTGCCTGCGGTCAGCGAAGAAGCATTCTAAGGTACGCCCGACCGTGCGGAAAGCCAGCTCGGACCAAGGGATGTCGGCCTCATCAAACAGCTTCACTTCAAGGCTCTCGGGGCCTGCGGCGAAGTCCAGGTCGACCAGTTCGGCGCGGTAGAAGATATGCACCTGGCTGATGTGCGGTACATCGATCAGGGTATAGATGCTCAGGTTGCGCACGCGGGCGCAGGCTTCTTCCAGGGTTTCGCGGGCGGCGGCCTGCTCTACGGTTTCGCCGTTTTCCATAAAGCCTGCGGGCAGGGTCCAGTAACCCAGGCGCGGTTCGATGGCGCGGCGGCACAGCAGCACTTTGTCGCCCCACACCGGCACGGTGCCGGCGACGATATTGGGGTTCTGGTAATGAATGGTCGAGCAGTGATCACACACGTAGCGCAGGCGGCCGTCGCCTTCGGGAATGCGTTGGGTAACCGGTTTACCGCACTGGCTGCAGAAATTCATGCTGGGGTTCCTGGAAAGTGCGTCTATCTTGGCGTGGCGGGCAGGGCGCTGCAAGTTGTCGTTTAGCGACACGCCGGTGGTTTTGGGGTTGGGCGCCTGCCTGCTTTGGTGCATGATACAAGGTAGCCAACAGACCGAGATGACTCATGCTGGACGAGCTACTTCGCCGGGTAACCAATCACACCCCCCACACCTTGGAAACTGACGGGCGTTTCCCCGAGGCCGCCGTGTTGGTGCCGATCACCCGCAGCGACGAACCCGAGCTGATCCTGACCCTGCGCGCCAGCGGTCTGTCGACCCACGGTGGCGAAGTGGCGTTTCCTGGCGGGCGGCGCGACCCCGAAGACCCGGACCTGATTTTTACCGCACTGCGCGAAGCCGAAGAGGAAATCGGTCTGCCGCCCGGTCTGGTGGAAGTGGTCGGCCCGTTAAGCCCGTTGATTTCCCTGCATGGCATTCGTGTAACGCCCTACGTCGGTGTGATCCCCGATTACGTCGAATACCTGGCCAACGATGCCGAGATCGCCGCCGTGTTCAGCGTGCCGCTGGAGTTTTTCCGCCAGGACCCGCGCGAACACACCCACCGCATCGATTACCAGGGCCGCAGTTGGTATGTGCCCAGCTACCGATTTGGCGAATACAAGATCTGGGGGTTGACGGCAATCATGATCGTCGAGCTGATCAACCTGCTCTATGACGACGCTCAGATCAGCCTGCACCAGCCGCCTAAAAGCTTTATCAATATCTAAGCCATCGCTTGAATGGCCAGCCGTGAGGACACACCATGAAATACCGCCTGGGCGACGCCCGCGTCGAGACGCACCCGCACAGCTGGGTGGCGCCGAATGCCACGCTGGTCGGCAAGGTCAAGCTGGAAGAGGGCGCCAACGTCTGGTTCAACGCGGTGTTGCGTGGCGATAATGAGCTGATCCTGATCGGCAAGAACAGCAATGTGCAGGACGGCAGCGTGATGCACACCGACATGGGCTACCCGCTGACCCTGGGCACCGGCGTGACCATCGGCCATAACGCCATGCTGCACGGCTGCACCGTTGACGACTACAGCCTGATCGGCATCAACGCGGTGATCCTCAATGGCGCCAGGATCGGCAAACATTGCATCATCGGCGCCAACTCGCTGATTGGCGAAGGCAAGGAAATCCCCGATGGCTCGCTGGTGATGGGGTCGCCGGGCAAGGTGGTACGTGAGCTGACCGAGGCGCAAAAGCGCATGCTCGAAGCCAGCGCCGCGCACTATGTGCATAACGCGCAGCGGTATGCGCGTGACCTGGTTGAGCAGGAACAATGAACCCGGTTGAACGCCCTGTCGCCTCGCCGTGCGTGAGCATTTGCGCGCTGGACAATGACGATATTTGTACCGGCTGCCAGCGCACCGTGGATGAAATTACGCGCTGGAGCCGCATGGACAATGCCGAGCGCCGGGTGGTGCTGGGGTTGTGCCATGAGCGGGCGAAGGCAAGTGGGTTGGTGTGGATGATGCCTGGTAAATCTGGCACCTGACCTGTTGGAATGCTTCTTTTTGTGGCGAGGGAGCTTGCTCCCGCTGGGCTGCGAAGCAGCCCCACATCAGGCGACTGCATTTCGTCAGTTATACCGCAATCACCTGTTTTAGGGCCGCTTCGCGCCCCAGCGGGAGCAAGCTCCCTCGCCACAGTGATTGTTTGTGCATTAACCTGTGCGGCATTACCCACAGGTCCTCCCCCATGCTCTTCCTGATCGCCTACATCAGCAGCGTCGTGCTGATCAACTTCGCTTTCTCCACCGCCCCGCACCTGGATGTCATCTGGTCCGCCTGGGGTGGCCTGGTGTTTATCCTGCGTGACATGGTGCAAACCCGCTTCGGCCATGGCGCAATCATCGCCATGCTGGCAGCGCTGGTGCTGTCGTATATCACCTCTGACCCGTCCATCGCGCTGGCCAGCGCCACGGCGTTTGCGGTGTCCGAGTGCATCGACTGGCTGGTGTTCAGCATCACCAAGCGCCCGCTGCACGACCGCCTGTGGATAAGTTCGGCGCTGAGCATTCCCCTCGATACGTTTATCTTCTTCGGCTTGATCGGCGCGCTCACACCGGCAGTGGCCGGCACCGCGCTGGTGTCCAAATTTGCCGGGGTCACGGTGGTGTGGCTGATCATGGCCTGGCGTATGCGCAAACGGGCTGTCGCCAACTGAGGCCAATTTTTACAGTTCATGTAAAATGCCGGCCTTTCTCCCCATGATCCGCTCCCCTGAGGACCTGAGATGACCCGAATCGGAACTCCATTGTCGCCAACCGCGACCCGCGTTTTACTGTGTGGCTGCGGTGAGCTGGGCAAGGAAGTGGTAATCGAACTGCAACGCCTGGGCGTTGAAGTGATTGCCGTGGATCGCTACGCCAACGCGCCGGCCATGCAGGTGGCGCACCGCAGCCACGTGATCAACATGCTCGACGGCGCCGCCCTGCGTGCCGTGATCGAGGCCGAAAAGCCGCACTTCATCGTGCCGGAAATCGAAGCCATCGCCACTGCAACGCTGGTGGAACTGGAAGCCGAAGGCTTTACCGTGATCCCGACCGCGCGTGCCACGTCGCTGACCATGAACCGTGAAGGCATCCGTCGTCTGGCCGCTGAAGAGCTGGACCTGCCGACTTCGCCGTACCACTTCGCCGACACCTTCGAAGACTACAGCAAGGCCGTGCAAGACCTGGGCTTCCCGTGTGTGGTCAAACCGGTGATGAGTTCGTCGGGCAAGGGCCAGAGCCTGCTGCGCGGCGCCGATGATGTACAAAAAGCCTGGGATTACGCCCAGGAAGGCGGGCGTGCCGGCAAAGGCCGCGTGATCATCGAAGGTTTTATCGACTTCGACTACGAAATCACCCTGCTGACCGTGCGTCACATCGGTGGCACCACCTTCTGCGCGCCTGTAGGGCACCGTCAGGAGAAGGGCGATTATCAGGAATCCTGGCAGCCGCAAGCCATGAGCCCGATTGCCCTGGCTGAATCCGAGCGTGTAGCCAAAGCCGTGACCGAGGCGCTGGGTGGCCGCGGCCTGTTTGGCGTGGAGTTGTTCATCAAGGGCGATCAGGTGTGGTTCAGCGAAGTCTCGCCGCGCCCCCATGACACCGGTTTGGTGACCCTGATTTCCCAGGACCTGTCGCAGTTCGCGCTGCACGCGCGCGCCATCCTGGGCTTGCCGATTCCGTTGATCCGCCAGTTCGGGCCTTCGGCTTCGGCGGTGATCCTGGTGGAAGGGCAGTCGACTCAGACAGCGTTCGCCAACCTCGGCGCTGCCTTGAGCGAACCGGACACGGCGTTGCGTCTGTTTGGCAAGCCGCAAGTGAATGGCCAGCGCCGCATGGGCGTGGCGTTGGCGCGGGATGAGTCGATCGAGGCTGCCCGAGCTAAAGCGACCCGTGCTTCCAAGGCTGTTGTTGTAGAGCTGTAACCGCGTCGCGCCCATCGCAGGCAAGCCAGCTCCCACATTTTGATTTGTGAATACCTTCAAATGTGGGAGCTGGCTTGTCGAATCGTCGCACCGCTGCGATAGCGGTCTATCAAACGACTCGATTCAAATCATTATCCCGCGTCTCTTTCAGGCACAGCACAGCAATCAAGCTGAGCAACGCTGCCGCCGACACATACCCGCCGACATAACTCAGCCCACCCATCGCCACCAGCTTGGTTGCAAAAAACGGTGCGGCCGAAGCGCCGACAATCCCACCGAGGTTATACGCCGCCGAAGCGCCGGTATAACGCACGCGGGTCGGGAACAGTTCCGGCAGCATCGCGCCCATCGGGGCAAACGTGATGCCCATCAGGAACAGTTCCAGCGCCAGGAACAACGCCACCGCCCAAGTTGAACCGTGGGTCAGCAGCGGCTCCATGGTGAAACCCGACAAAATCGCCAGCACCGCGCCGACGATCAGCACTGGCTTGCGCCCGTAGCGGTCGCTGGCCAAGGCTGCCAGCGGCGTGGCCAACCCCATGAACAGCACCGCAAAGCACAGTAAACCGAGGAACATCTCACGGCTGTAGCCCAAGGTCGAAACTCCGTAGCTCAGGGAAAACGCGGTGGTGATGTAAAACAGCGCATAGCACACCACCATCGACGCGGCGCCCAGCAGCACCGGCAGCCAATGCTGGCTGAACAGTTCTACCAATGGCACTTTCACCGGCGCCTCTTTGGCCACGGCGTTGGCGAATACCGGCGTTTCGTGCAGCTTGAGCCGTGCATAGAGGCCGACCATCACCAGCGCTGCGCTGAGGATGAACGGGATGCGCCAGCCCCAGCTGCGGAACTGCTCGTCGTTGAGGCTCATGGCCAGGATCAGGAACAGGCCATTGGCTGCCAGAAAACCAATTGACGGACCCAGTTGCGGGAACATGCCGAACCAGGCGCGCTTGCCCTTGGGGGCGTTCTCGGTGGCCAGCAGCGCCGCGCCGCCCCATTCGCCGCCAAGGCCCAGGCCCTGGCCGAAGCGCAGCACACACAGCAGGATCGGTGCCCAGGCGCCAATGCTGTCATAGCCCGGCAGCAAGCCAATCAGCGTGGTACACACGCCCATCAGCAGCAGCGAGGCGACGAGGGTGGATTTGCGCCCGATACGGTCGCCGAAGTGGCCGAACAGCGCCGAGCCCAGCGGGCGGGCAATAAAGGCGATACCGAAGGTCAGGAACGACGCCAGCATCTGCGCGGTGCCGGAGGTCTGTGGGAAGAACACCGGGCCAATCACCAGTGCCGCAGCGGTGGCGTAGATATAGAAATCGTAGAACTCGATGGCAGTGCCGACGATGCTGGCAGTGGCAACCCGTGCGGTCGAGTTGAGCGGGGCGGCGGGTGCGGCCTCGTTGTAGGTGGTGCTCATGGCAGTATCCCTGACGGTCATTGCGCGTTTGGACGCGGATTATTATTGGTCGAACACCCATGGATCAGGGTTGTAAGCGGAGCGGCTCGGGATGGGAGCAAACACCGGTCAGACACGGAAAAGGCGGTGCCTGGACGCGCTGAGTGCGGGTAGCACGCGGTCGGGCGGGGCTTGGGTAAGCCGAGCCGATTATAGGAAGGGGTTTGTAGATCCAACAAGGGGGGCGTTGGCAGGCAAATAATCTAAATGTGGGAGCTGGCTTGTGTGGGGATTGGCTTGTGTGGGAGCTGGCTTGCCTGCGATGGCATCACCTCGGTTCAACTGAATGACCGAGGTGCCTGCATCGCAGGCAAGCCAGCTCCCACATTGGATCGAGTGGTGTCAGGGGAAGTTATGCAGCTACCGGCACGCGGCTGGTATGCCAGATCAGCACCTTGCTCACGCGGTTGTCCTCGGTCTCGAGGATCTCCAGGCGGTAGCGGCCAATTTTCAGGCACACCGCGCAGTCGGGAATAGTCTCCAGCGCCTCGGTAACCAGGCCATTGAGGGTCTTGGGGCCGTCACTGGGCAAGTGCCAGCCCAGGCTTTTGTTCAGTTCGCGGATCGAGGCGGCGCCGTCGATGATGTAGCGGCCATCGGCTTGGGCTTCGATGTGCGGGTTATCCACCGCCTGGTCGCTTTCGAATTCGCCGACGATTTCTTCGAGGATATCTTCCAGGGTGACGATGCCCAGCACTTCGCCGTATTCGTCCACCACCATGCCCAGGCGCCGTTGCTGTTTATGGAAGTTCAGCAGCTGCAATTGCAGTGGCGTGCTTTCCGGCACGAAGTAGGGTTCGTGGCAGGCGGCCAGCAAGGCTTCTTTGGTCAGGCTGGCGTCGGGCAGCAAATGCTGGATCTGGCGAGTGTTGAGCACCGCTTGCACCTGGTTGATGTCGCTGTGAAACACCGGCAGGCGCGTGCGCTGGGACGTGCGCAGTTGCTCGATGATGGCTTCGACCGAGTCGTCCAGGTTGATGCCATCCACTTCACTGCGCGGCACCAGGATGTCGTTGACCGTGATGTTGTCCAGGGCGTGGATGCCTGGCAGGCCGGGCGTGCGATTGTCGTTGGCCTCGGGCTCCGGTTCATCGTCATGCTCGGGCAGCGGCTCGTCGCTCTTTTTTACCACGCCGGATTTGCGCGCGAAGGGGCGCAACAGCAACAGGCTGATGCCGTTGAGCAGCCAGGCCAGTGGATAAAGGATTTTCAGCGGGACGCCCAGCAGCGTGTTACCGAAGCCCAGCACGGCTTGGGGGTGACGAACGGCCAGCGCACGGGGCAGATAGTCGGCAAGTATCAGCAGGATGGCGCAGGAGATCAGCCAGCCGAGCCACGGGCCGTTTTGCGCCCAGGCATAAATCGCCAGCAACGTGCACAGGATCACCACGGCCGCCCGACACAGGCTGTTGCACAGGATCAGGCTGTTACGTGGGAAGTTCAGGCGGGCGGCGGCCTTGTCGCCTTGGCGTGTGCCAGGGCGTATGGCCAGCAGGTGTTGTTGTGCGGCTTCGATGGCGGTAAACAGCGCCGCCCATAAGATCAGCAGGGCGATTACCGCGAGCATCGGCCCAAGGGGCAAGTTGTCCATTATTGCTGCCCGTCAGATATGCAGGATGTATTCGCGAACCAGCTTGCTGCCGAAGTAGGCCAGCATCAGCAGGCAGAAACCGGCCAGGGTCCAGCGGATCGCCTTGTGCCCGCGCCAGCCGAGACGGTTACGCCCCCACAACAGCACGCTGAACACCACCCAGGCCAGGCATGCCAGCAGGGTTTTGTGCACCAGGTGCTGGGCGAACAGGTTCTCGACGAACAGCCAACCGGAGATCAGCGACAGCGACAGCAGCGTCCAGCCGGCCCAGAGGAAACCAAACAGCAGGCTTTCCATGGTTTGCAGCGGCGGGAAGTTCTTGATCAACCCGGACGGGTGCTTGTTTTTAAGTTGGTGATCTTGCAGCAGCAGGAGCAAGGCCTGGAACACCGCGATGGTGAACATGCCGTAGGCCAGGATCGACAACAGGATGTGCGCCAGGATGCCCGGCTCTTCGTCGATGACCTGCACGGTGCCTGTTGGCGTGAATTGCGCCAGCAGCACGGTCAGCATTCCCAGCGGGAATAGCAGCACCAACAGGTTTTCGACCGGGATGCGGTAGCAGGCCAGCAAGGTCAGCGCGATAACGGCAGCGGCGATCAGGCTGGCGGCGCTGAAAAAGTCCAGGCCCAGGCCGACCGGCGTCATCAGGTGGGTGAACAGGCTCGCGGCGTGAGCCAGCAGGGCGACGACGCCCAGGCCCACCAGCAGACGTTTGTCCGCTTTAGTGCCTTGGGCCAGACGAGTGCCCTGATAGAGAGTCGCAGCGGCATATAAAAGGGCGGCGGCGAGGCTGGGTAGCAAACTGGGTGACAAGGGGACCATAAATCCTGATAGACAAGCCCGAAAGGCGCTGAGTTTGGCACACACCTGCGCTGCACGAAAGACTCCCGGGCCAGACAGCGCGTGTGCAGCGGCGCAGTCTTCGCTATAATCCGCGACCTGCCCACGCCGCAGGCTTGCTGAGCGCTGTTTTTAATAGCGATTTACCACAGCCTGGGCCGCCATTACCTCGGTCACCACTGCATTTCGATGAATAGGGCCTGAAAGGATCGCGCATGTTTGAAAACTTGACTGACCGTCTCTCGCAGACGCTGCGCCATGTCACCGGCAAGGCCAAGCTGACCGAGGACAATATTAAAGACACCCTGCGTGAAGTGCGCATGGCGTTGCTGGAAGCCGACGTGGCCTTGCCTGTGGTCAAGGACTTCGTCAACTCGGTCAAAGAGCGCGCAGTGGGCACCGAAGTGTCCCGCAGCCTGACGCCGGGCCAGGCATTTGTGAAGGTCGTCCAGGCCGAACTCGAAAGCCTGATGGGCGCAGCCAACGAAGACTTGAACCTCAGCGCCGTGCCACCGGCCGTTGTGCTGATGGCCGGTCTGCAGGGCGCGGGTAAAACCACCACCGCCGGCAAGCTGGCGCGCTTCCTTAAAGAGCGCAAGAAGAAGTCGGTCATGGTGGTATCGGCTGACGTCTACCGTCCGGCCGCGATCAAGCAGCTGGAAATGCTCGCAGGCGAAGTCGGTGTGACCTTCTTCCCGTCCGACCTGAGCCAGAAGCCGGTCGACATTGCCAACGCGGCTATTAAAGAAGCCAAGCTCAAATTCATCGACGTGGTCATCGTCGATACCGCCGGTCGCCTGCACATCGACGAAGAGATGATGGGCGAGATCAAGGCGTTGCATGCCGCGATCAACCCGGTCGAGACGCTGTTCGTGGTCGACGCCATGACCGGCCAGGATGCGGCCAACACCGCCAAGGCTTTCGGCGATGCACTGCCGCTCACCGGCGTGATCCTGACCAAGGTCGACGGTGACGCCCGTGGCGGTGCCGCGCTGTCGGTACGCGCCATCACCGGCAAGCCGATCAAATTCATCGGTATGGGCGAGAAGAGCGATGCGCTCGAGCCGTTCCACCCTGAGCGTATCGCCTCGCGCATCCTTGGCATGGGCGACGTGCTCAGCCTGATCGAGCAGGCCGAAGCCACGCTCGACAAAGACAAAGCCGACAAGCTTGCTAAAAAGCTGAAGAAGGGCAAGGGCTTCGACCTCGAAGACTTCCGTGACCAGCTGCAACAAATGAAGAACATGGGCGGCCTTGGCGGCCTGATGGACAAGCTGCCGAACATCGGCGGTGTGAACCTGGCGCAAATGGGCAATGCCCAGGGCGCGGCAGAGAAGCAGTTCAAGCAGATGGAAGCCATCATCAACTCCATGACCCCGGCCGAGCGCCGCGACCCTGAGCTGATCAGTGGTTCGCGCAAACGTCGGATCGCCATGGGCTCCGGCACCCAGGTGCAGGACATCGGTCGCTTGATCAAGCAGCACAAGCAGATGCAGAAGATGATGAAGAAATTCTCCGCCAAAGGCGGGATGGCCAAGATGATGCGCGGCATGGGCGGTATGTTGCCCGGCGGCGGCATGCCGAAAATGTAAAAAGTATTCGAGCGCAAGCTTGCTTGCGCTCCGACCCACAGGGACGTGGGATCTCCAGCAAACCCGCGGTTAGCGGGAGCTGACTCGCCGTTTTAACCGACGGCTCTATAGCAGATCTGAGTGGCACGCTGATAGGCGCCAGAAAAAGACATTTGCAAAAGTCCGGATATTCCTTAGAATATGCGGCCTTTCGGGCACCTATGCCCGCTGTGCATTTAGATTTGCAGCACCGACTACAGGAACGATGTTCACATGCTAACAATCCGTCTTGCCCTTGGCGGCTCCAAAAAGCGCCCGTTTTACCACTTGACCGTAACCGACAGCCGCAACCCGCGCGACGGTTCGCACAAGGAACAGGTTGGTTTCTTCAACCCTGTTGCTCGTGGTCAAGAAGTTCGTCTGTCCGTGAACCAAGAGCGCGTAGCCTACTGGCTGAGCGTTGGCGCACAGCCATCCGAGCGCGTTGCAAAACTGTTGAAGGACTCGGCTAAGGCCGCAGCCTGAGCAATATGAACGCGACGCCAGCTGTTGCTGATGATTTGATCGTTATCGGCAAGATTTACTCTGTTCATGGCGTTCGCGGCGAAGTGAAGGTGTATTCCTTTACTGATCCGACTGAAAACCTGTTGCAGTACAAAACCTGGACGCTCAAGCGCGAAGGTAGTGTGAAACAGGTCGAGCTGGTCAGTGGACGCGGGAGCGATAAGTTCCTGGTCGCAAAGCTCAAGGGTCTTGATGACCGTGAAGAAGCTCGTCTTCTGGCCGGTTATGAGATCTGCGTGCCGCGCAACCTGTTCCCTGAATTGACCGACGGCGAGTACTACTGGTACCAGCTGGAAGGTCTGAAGGTTATTGATCAACTGGGGCAATTGCTCGGGAAAATCGATCATCTTCTGGAAACCGGCGCCAATGATGTAATGGTGGTCAAGCCTTGCGCTGGCAGCCTGGATGATCGCGAACGCCTGTTGCCCTATACCGAGCAATGCGTGTTGGCCGTCGACCTGGCCGCGGGCGAGATGAAGGTGGAATGGGACGCGGACTTCTAAGCGTGGCTAATTTGCGCATTGAAGTGATCAGTTTGTTTCCCGAGATGTTTTCCGCCATCAGCGAGTACGGCATCACCAGTCGGGCGGTGAAACAGGGGCTGTTGCAGCTCACCTGTTGGAACCCGCGAGACTACACGACAGATCGACATCACACTGTGGACGATCGCCCATTTGGCGGTGGCCCGGGCATGGTGATGAAGATCAAGCCCCTGGAAGATGCGTTGGTCGAGGCCAAGGCAGCAGCCGGGGAGAAGGCGAAGGTAATTTACCTGTCCCCTCAAGGCCGTCAGCTGAAACAGGCTGGCGTGCGCGAACTGGCGAATGAGGAGGCCTTAATCCTGATTGCCGGTCGCTATGAAGGCATTGACGAGCGTTTTATTGAAGCGCATGTCGATGAAGAGTGGTCGATTGGGGACTATGTCCTGTCTGGCGGCGAGCTGCCGGCGATGGTCCTGATAGATGCGGTTACACGACTGCTGCCTGGAGCTTTAGGGCATGCGGACTCTGCGGAGGAAGATTCCTTCACGGATGGTTTGCTGGATTGCCCGCACTACACCCGACCGGAGGTGTATGCGGATCAGCGTGTTCCCGACGTATTGCTAAGTGGCAATCACGCACACATCCGGCGTTGGCGTTTACAGCAGTCCCTTGGTCGGACCTATGAACGACGCGCCGATCTTCTGGAAAGCCGCTCGCTTTCTGGAGAAGAGAAGAAGCTGCTCGAGGAATACATCCTCGCGCGGGACGATAGTTAACAACGTATCGATGGTAGGTCCATTGACTTACCTTAGGAGCACAGCATGACTAACAAAATCATCCTTGCACTCGAAGCAGAGCAGATGACCAAAGAGATCCCTACCTTTGCCCCGGGCGACACTATTGTCGTTCAGGTGAAAGTGAAGGAAGGCGACCGTTCGCGTCTGCAAGCGTTCGAAGGCGTGGTAATCGCCAAGCGTAACCGTGGTGTGAACAGTGCTTTCACTGTTCGTAAAATCTCCAACGGTGTTGGCGTAGAGCGTACTTTCCAGACCTACAGCCCGCAAATCGACAGCATGGCCGTTAAGCGTCGCGGTGACGTACGTAAAGCCAAGCTGTACTACCTGCGTGACCTGTCCGGTAAAGCAGCTCGCATCAAGGAAAAACTGGCTTAAGTCCAGCTTCCCGATGCAGAAAAAAGCAGCCTACGGGCTGCTTTTTTGTGCCTGAAATTTGTCTGTTTACCGGTATTTGCCCATGACCACCCGCCTCGAAGAAATCCAGCGCCGCACCGACCTGTCCGTCACTCACGTGACCAAAGCCGTGTTCCCGCCGACCACCAACCACCACAACACCCTGTTCGGCGGCACTGCGCTGGCGTGGATGGATGAAGTGTCGTTCATCACCGCCACGCGCTTTTGCCGCTTGCCACTGGTGACCGTGTCCACCGACCGTATCGACTTCAACCACGCGATCCCGGCCGGCTCCATCGTCGAGTTGATCGGCCGCGTAATCAAAGTGGGTAACACCAGCCTCAAGGTCGAGGTTGAAGTATTCGTCGAGAGCATGAGTGCCGATGGCCGTGAAAAGGCGATCCAGGGCGTGTTCAGTTTTGTCGCGATTGATGCTGACAAACGCCCTGTGCCGGTATTACCGGGTTTTGCCGACTGACTTATTCGGCTGTGTTGTTTTCTGGTTGAATCACGGCCAGCAAGGTCCAGCCAGCTACGGGTTTCAAGCTGCTGTCCGGGGTCACCACGTGTACCCAGCCTGCGGTATCGCGGGCAAACAGCAGCGTCGCGCGGTCACCATGCAGCGCCTGGTACTGTTCCCAGCTGAAGCCTTCGGTCAGGTTGGTGCTATACAGCTCTGCACCTTGGCCCAGCAGGCTCGCAAGTTTGGTGTAGCTCAGGGGTTGGCTGCCCAGCAAATGGCCACGGTGCTCGTGGCTGGCCCGGTGCTTATCGGTGCGACGGCTTTCCTGGCTGCTGGCCAGGGCGAACAGACGATGCCCAAAATCGTGGCGAAAGCGCATGGCGGCCAAAGTGTTCTGTTCGCCCGAAGGTGAGAGCGCCAGCAAATGCCCGAGGCCGACCAGATCCAGATGCGATTCGGCATGCTGTGATGCCGGGTTGCCGAAGTAAGTGGGTAGCCCTTCCATTCGGCTGGCGCGGATGTTTTCCCAGCTGGAGTCGGTCAGCAGCACTCGGCTGCCCAGTTGTTGCAAGGCTTTGCCCAGGATGCGCGCCGGGCCGTTCGCGCCGACGATCAGGAAGCCGCTGGGCGCAGGCTCGGCGACTTTCAGCAGGCGTGCCAGTGGGCGGGCCGTGGCGCTTTGCAGGACAACGGTGCCGATAATCACCGCGAATGTCAGTGGCACCAGTAACAGTGCGCCTTCATGACCGGCCTCATCCAGGCGAATGGCGAAAATCGCCGACACGGCTGCGGCCACGATCCCGCGAGGTGCAATCCAAGACAGCAGGGCACGTTCACGCCAGTTCAGGCCGGAACCAAAGGTCGAAAGCGCGACGTTCAAAGGTCGCGCAATAAATTGAATGATCAGTAACAGGATCAGTACGAACGGCCCCAAGGCAATCAGGGCGTTCAGGTCCAGGCGCGCGGCCAGCAGAATGAATAACCCGGAAATCAGCAGGACGCTGAGGTTTTCCTTGAAATGCAGGATGTGGCGTACGTCAACGCCCTTCATATTGGCCATCCACATGCCCATCAACGTCACGGCCAGCAGGCCGGACTCATGCATCACCGCGTTGGAGGCGATGAAAATTCCCAGAACGCCAGCCAGCGTAGCCAGGTTATGCAGGTATTCCGGCAGCCATTGCCGGCGCATGATCTGCCCCAACACCCAACCACCGGCGACTCCGAACAGGCTGCCGCACAGGATCACGCCGCCAAAGGTCAGCAGGCTGTGACTCAAGCCGTCGCCTGACGCGCGAGCGATAATAAAGCTGTAGACCACCACGGCGAGCAGCGCACCAATCGGGTCAATGACAATGCCTTCCCAGCGTAAGATATTGGCGATCGAGGCTTTTGGCCGCACGACACGTAACATGGGCACAATCACGGTAGGCCCGGTCACCAGCGTCAAGGTGCCGAAAAGCAGGGCGAGCATCCAGTCAAAACCCAGCAGCCAGTGGGTAGCCAGGGTAATGACGGCCCATGTCGACAGGGCGCCGACCGTGACGAGGCGATGCACGACGCTGCCGATCTCCTTCCATTCCGAAAGGTGCAGCGTGAGGCTGCCCTCAAACAGGATCAGTGCTACGGCCAGGGATACCAATGGCATCAGCAGCGGGCCGAACATTTCCTGAGGATTCAGCCAGCCCAGCACTGGCCCTGCCAGGATTCCGCTGACCAACAGAAACAGAATGGCGGGAAGTTTCAGGCGCCATGCCAGCCATTGGCAGGCCAACGCGGCCACGCCAATGCCACCAAATGCCAGCAGAATCTGTTGTTCGCTCATTGAAGCTTCCTGTTCCTTGAAATAGCGGGCTATGAAAGACTAGTGCCCGTTGTAACAGTTCACTAAATAATTTGCGCAAAGCCCTGTGCTGCGCTGCTTGAGTGCCCATGCCCGCCATTGACCATCCCCTGATCGACCGCTTCCTCGACGCCCTGTGGCTGGAAAAAGGCCTGTCGGACAACACCCGCCAGGCTTATCGCAGCGACTTGGCTTTGTTCAATGGCTGGTTGCAGGACAAAAACCTTGAACTGATCAATGCCGGTCGTGAGTTGATCCTCGATCACCTGGCCTGGCGCCTGGAGCAGAGCTACAAACCGCGTTCCACGGCGCGATTTCTCTCGGGCGTACGTGGGTTTTATCGCTATTTGCTGCGGGAAAAGCTGATTGCCGTCGACCCGACCCTACAAATCGACATGCCCCAGCTCGGTAGGCCATTGCCTAAATCCTTGTCGGAAGCTGACGTCGATGCCTTGCTCGCCGCCCCCGATCTGAGCGAAGCCATCGGCCAGCGCGACCGCGCCATGCTTGAGGTCTTGTATGCCTGCGGTTTGCGCGTGACCGAGCTGATCAGCCTGACCCTGGAGCAAGTCAACCTGCGCCAGGGCGTGTTGCGCGTGATGGGCAAAGGCAGCAAGGAGCGGTTGGTGCCGATGGGCGAGGAGGCGATTGTGTGGGTGGAGCGCTATATGCGTGACGCCCGCAATGAGCTGCTTGGTGGGCGACCCAGCGATGTGCTGTTCCCCAGCCTGCGCGGCGAGCAGATGACTCGCCAGACCTTCTGGCACCGTATCAAGCACCAGGCCAAGGTCGCCGGGATCGGCAAGGCGCTGTCGCCGCATACCTTGCGCCATGCATTCGCCACGCATTTGCTCAACCACGGCGCGGATTTGCGCGTGGTGCAAATGCTGCTGGGCCACAGCGACTTGTCCACAACTCAGATCTACACCCATGTGGCACGTGCACGCTTGCAGGAGATGCACGCCAAGCACCACCCACGCGGTTGAAAGCCGCCAATTTGTCCCGCCACCGGCTGCCCTGGCGCCCAACTGTGGTAGGCTTTGCCGGTTAGCAAAGGGGACGGCCACTGCCCGCGTTTCCAAGCGGTGTTCCACAGCCGTCCCTGCATCTGCCTTCAGGAGTTCCCATGCGCTTGACCCAGATTATTGCCGCCGCAGCGATTGCGTTGGTTTCCACCTTTGTTGTCGCCGATGACGCCGCCGAACAAACCATTCGCAAGAGTTTGGCGGACCTGAAGCTCGACACCCCGATCGAAAGCATCAGCGCCAGCCCCATGGCCGGCCTGTATGAAGTCAAGCTCAAGGGCAGCCGTGTGCTGTACGCCAGTGCCGATGGCCAGTACATCGTCCAGGGCTACCTGTTCCAGCTTAAAGACGGCAAGCCGGTCAACCTGACCGAGAAGGCCGAGCGCCTGGGCGTGTCCAAGCTGATCAACGGCATTCCGGTGGCTGAAACCGTGGTTTACCCAGCCATTGGCGAGACCAAGACCCACATTACCGTGTTCACCGACACCACGTGCCCGTACTGCCACAAGCTGCACGCCGAAGTGCCTGCGCTGAACAAGGCCGGTATCGAAGTGCGCTACGTCGCGTTTCCGCGCCAGGGCCTGGGTTCGCCGGGTGACGAGCAACTGCAAGCCGTATGGTGTTCGGCCGACAAGAAATCGGCCATGGACGAAATGGTCGATGGCAAGGAAATCAAGGCGGCCAAATGTGCCAACCCGGTTTCCAAGCAGTTCGCCCTCGGCCAGTCGATTGGCGTGAACGGTACACCGGCCATCGTTTTGGCTGACGGCCAAGTGATTCCGGGCTACCAGCCGGCGCCACAAGTTGCCAAACTGGCACTGGGTGCGAAGTAAGCAGTCATCGTCGAGCCTTTGACGATCATGCCCCGTCGAACAGTCGACGGGGCATTAATTGAGAGCCGCAGTTGTGCGGCTGTTTACCACGGCCGACCTTGAGTCGGCCGTTTCATGGGGAGTTCTTCAGTGAAACCGGTCAAAGTAGGCATCTGTGGGTTAGGGACCGTCGGTGGCGGCACCTTGAACGTACTTCAGCGTAATGCTGAAGAAATTTCCCGCCGTGCAGGGCGTGGGATTGAAGTGGCGCAAATTGCCACGCGTACGCCAAAGCCTCAGTTCCAAACGACCGGTATTGCGATTACCAACGATGTCTTCGCTGTGGCCACCAACCCTGAAATCGATATCGTCATCGAGCTGGTTGGCGGTTATACCGTGGCCCGCGAGCTGGTGCTGCTGGCCATCGAAAACGGCAAGCACGTGGTCACCGCCAACAAGGCGCTGATCGCCGTACACGGCAACGAGATCTTCGCCAAGGCGCGTGAAAAGGGTGTGATTGTCGCGTTCGAAGCCGCCGTGGCCGGTGGCATCCCGGTGATCAAGGCGATCCGTGAAGGCCTGTCTGCCAACCGTATCAACTGGGTGGCCGGCATCATCAACGGCACCGGCAACTTCATCCTCACCGAAATGCGCGAGAAAGGCCGCACCTTCGAAGACGTGCTGGCCGAAGCTCAAGCCTTGGGTTACGCCGAAGCCGACCCGACCTTCGACGTAGAAGGCATCGACGCAGCGCACAAGCTGACCATTTTGGCGTCCATCGCCTTTGGCATTCCGCTGCAGTTCGACAAGGCCTACACCGAAGGCATCACCAAGCTCACCACCGCCGACGTGAACTACGCCGAAGCCCTGGGCTACCGCATCAAGCACCTCGGTGTGGCGCGCAGCACCCCGGCCGGTATCGAATTGCGTGTACACCCGACGCTGATCCCGGCTGACCGCCTGATCGCTAACGTCAATGGCGTGATGAACGCCGTGATGGTCAACGGTGACGCCGCCGGCTCCACCCTGTTCTACGGCGCGGGCGCCGGCATGGAGCCGACCGCTTCGTCGGTGATCGCCGACCTGGTGGACGTGGTTCGCGCCATGACCAGCGACCCGGAAAACCGCGTGCCGCACCTGGCCTTCCAGCCGGATTCGCTGTCGGCCCACCCGATCCTGCCGATCGAAGCCTGTGAAAGCGCTTACTACCTGCGCATCCAGGCCAAGGATCACCCAGGCGTGTTGGCCCAAGTGGCCAGCATCCTCTCGGAGCGCGGCATCAACATCGAGTCGATCATGCAGAAGGAAGTCGAGGAACAAGACGGCCTGGTGCCGATGATCCTGCTGACCCACCGCGTGCTCGAGCAGCACATCAACGATGCCATTGCCGCGCTTGAAGCGTTGCAGGGCGTGGTTGGGCCGGTGGTGCGCATCCGTGTTGAACATCTAAATTAATTCAGCGGCAAGCGCCAAGCCACAAGCGACAAGTAAAAGCCGATTCGCTCTAACTTGAAGCTTGTAGCTTAAAGCTCGCAGCTCAAACCGAAGGTTTGCTCCTATGCGTTATATCAGCACCCGCGGCCAGGCACCGGCCCTGAACTTCGAAGACGTTTTGCTCGCCGGCCTTGCCACTGACGGCGGCCTGTACGTGCCGGAAAACCTGCCACGTTTCACTCAGGAAGAGATCGCCTCGTGGGCCGGCCTGCCGTATCACGAACTGGCGTTCCGGGTGATGCGCCCGTTTGTTACCGGCAGCATCCCCGATGCGGATTTCAAAAAGATTCTGGAAGAAACGTATGGCGTGTTTTCCCACAACGCCATCGCACCCCTGCGTCAACTGAACGGCAATGAGTGGGTACTGGAGCTGTTCCACGGCCCGACCCTGGCGTTCAAGGACTTCGCCCTGCAACTGCTCGGTCGCCTGCTCGATTACGTGCTGCAAAAGCGCGGCGAGCGCGTGGTGATCATCGGTGCCACTTCCGGTGATACCGGCTCGGCGGCCATCGAAGGTTGCAAGCACTGCGAGAACGTCGACATCTTCATCCTGCACCCGCACAAGCGCGTGTCGGAGGTGCAGCGTCGCCAGATGACCACCATCTTCGGTGAGAACATCCACAACATCGCCATCGAAGGCAACTTCGATGACTGCCAGGAAATGGTCAAGAACAGCTTCGCTGACCAGAGCTTCCTCAAAGGTACGCGTTTGGTGGCGGTGAACTCGATCAACTGGGCGCGGATCATGGCCCAGATCGTCTACTACTTCCACGCCTCCCTGCAGTTGGGCGGCCCGGCGCGTTCGGTGTCGTTCTCGGTGCCGACCGGCAACTTTGGCGACATCTTCGCCGGTTACCTGGCGCGCAACATGGGCCTGCCGATCAACCAGTTGATCGTCGCCACCAACCGCAACGACATCCTGCACCGCTTCATGAGCGGCAACCAGTACGTCAAGGAAACCCTGCACGCCACGCTGTCGCCATCGATGGACATCATGGTCTCGTCGAACTTCGAGCGCCTGCTGTTCGACATGCACGGTCGCAACGGCGCAGCCATTGCCGGTTTGATGGATACCTTCAAGAGCGGCGGTGGTTTCAGCGTTGATGAAGAGCGCTGGACCGAAACCCGCAAGCTGTTCGACTCCCTGGCTGTGGACGATGCGCAAACCTGCGAAACCATCGCCCAAGTCTATGCGCAGACCGGCGAGCTGCTCGACCCGCACACCGCTATCGGTGTGAAGGCCGCACGCGAATGCCGTCGCAGCCTGGACATCCCGATGGTGATTTTGGGCACCGCCCACCCGGTAAAATTCCCGGAAGCGGTGGAGAAGGCCGGCGTTGGCAAGGCGCTGGAGTTACCGCAGCACCTGGCTGACCTGTTCGAGCGCGAAGAGCGCTGCACCGTGCTGGCCAATGACCTGAAAGCTGTGCAGGCGTTTGTCAGCCAGCATGGCAATCGCGGCAAGCCACTCTGATTCATCAGTGGCTGCGCGGCAGATCAAGCCCGTCTTCGTGACGGGCTTTTTCATTCTGGCGGGCCATGCTTGCGCAGGCGCTTAACCCGAACACTCAAGGAAACCCAATCGGTGCATGCAGTAATCCAATGGACGGTGCGTTTGGCGTGTGTGCTCTTGCTTGGCCAAGTGCCAATGGGCCTGGCCGCCGTCAGCCTGCCTTTCAAACTGGTGCCGGCGTTTATCCCGCTGGAGCCGTTGCCGCTGGCGCCGGCGCAGCAGCAGTGGCTGGCAGCCCATCGGACCTTGAAGGTGGGGATTTCCATTGATGACTATCAGCCGATTGATATCACCCGCGACCGCAATCGCTACCAGGGCATCAGTGCCGATTACCTGAGCCTGGTCGGTGCGCGCCTGGGTGTGTCGATGCAGGTGCTCGGTTTTGCCGAACGCGCCCAGGCGGTCGAGGCGTTGCGCAACGGTGCCATTGACATTCTCACCAGCGCCAATGGCTATGAGCGTGATGTACCCGGTTTGCAGTTTACCCGCGACTACATGCCCGACCGGTCGGTAGTAGTACTGTGTCGCGACGATAGCCAGGGCGACGATCTGACGGGCAAGAAGCTGGTGTTGCTCGATGGCTATGCCAACGTCAAGAACGTGCATGCCGCCTACCCCGGCAGCCACATCATGCTTGCGCCCAACCTCTACAGTGGGCTGGAGGCGCTCAATCAGGGCGACGCCGATGCGTTTATCGGCAACGAAGTCATCGTGCGCGCCTACAAGTCGCTGCGGCCTTACCTGAGGTTGCAGATCAAAGAAGAAAGTCGCTTGCCCCCGATCGGCTTCGCGTTTGCCACTCGCCAGGCCGACCCGTTGCTCGGTGCCATGATGGACAGCGCGCTGGCGAGCATCGATGAGTCGGTGCAGCGCGAAATTCTCGCGCGCTGGACCACCGGACTGGGTGTCGGTTTTGGTGTTGAGCGCATTGCGCTGTCGGCCTCGGAGCGGGCGTGGGTGTTGCAGCACCCGCATGTGGTGGTGGCGGCCCAGCAAATGTCGCCTTACGTGTTCAGAGACAAGGACGACCGCTGGGTGGGCTTGAACGTTGACCTGCTTAACCGGATTTCGCGCATGACCGGTTTACAGTTTGTCTTCGAGGAGGCGCATTCCACTGCGCAAACCCTGAGCTGGCTGGAAACGGGCAGGGCGGACATGAACACCACCTTGGCCGAGAATCAGGAGCGCCAGGCGCTGCTCAACTTCAGCCACAGTTTCGGTGGCTCTGGCTGGGTGTTTGTCGAGCCTGCTGATGCGGCGCCGCTGACCGGCCTGGATCAGTTGGCCGGCAAGGTGCTGGTGCTGCCGGCACGGCATGTACTTGAGCCCTACATTCGCCAGGCGTACCCGCAGATCAACCTGCGCTTGGTCACTGATTACACCCAGGCCCGTGACTGGGTAAGACGCGGCGAAGCGGCTGCCACGCTGCAAACAGAAGTGGAAGTGCAGAGTTACCCACAGGATGGCCTGCGCATTGGCCGCAGCGTCGATGGCAAGTGGTCGGCCAACAGCCTGTCGGTGCGCAAGGACCAGCCTGAACTGTTAAGCATTCTGAACAAGGCGCTGGAAGCCTTGCCGGTCGCCGAGCTGAGCGCCTTGCGCCTGCGCTGGATCGGCGCGGTGGCGATTCCGGTGCCGGCCTGGCAGCGTGTCCCTGCCTGGGCTTACTGGACGGTGGCCATGGCGATCCTGTTTGTGCTGGTGTCGCTGGTGTGGAACAGCCGGCTCAAGCGCCAGATCCACCAGCGGCTGGAGGCTGAACGTCGGCTCAATGACCAATTGGCCTTCAAGCGCGCCTTGCTCGACGGCATGCCCAACCCGCTATTCGTGCGCGACCTGGCCGGGCGCCTGGTGACCTGCAACAAAAGTTATGAACAGCAATTGGCAACTCGCCTTGAAAAGATCCAGGGCCTGACCTTGATGGAAAGCGCGGTGATGCCCGAACTCACCGCCGCGCGCCTGCATGCAGGCCATATGGTGCAACTGGCCACGCAACAACCGCTGTTTGTCGACCGGGAGCTGGAACTCAACGGCGGCAGCGTTCACGTGTACCAATGGACTGTGCCGTTCTTTGACGCCGAGAACCGTTTGCAGGGGTTGCTGGGTGGCTGGATCGACATCAACGAGCGCAAAGTCCTGGAGCATCAATTAATGGACGCGCGTCAGGCCGCCGACGAAGCGAACTACGCCAAAAGTGCGTTTCTCTCAACCCTGAGCCACGAGATTCGTACACCGATGAACGCCATCATCGGCTTGCTCGAACTGGAGCAGGAACGCTGCCTGGCAGCCGGCCAGCCTGTGTCCGACGCCTTGCAGGTAGCCCATCGCTCGGCACGTGAGCTGATTGCGTTGATGGGCGACAGCCTGGACCTTGCCAAGATTGAGTCGGGCCATATGCAACTGGCACCGCAATCGACTGAGCTGAAGGGCTTTTTCGAAGGTATCCAGCGCTTGTTCGAGGCCACGGCGCAAAAAAAGGGCCTGCACCTGACCCTGGCGTTTGACCCGGCAGCCCAGGGTTATTACTGGTTCGACCCGCTGCGCTTGCGCCAAGTGATGCACAACCTTTTGGGCAATGCGCTCAAGTTTACTCAGCACGGCGGGGTGCGTATCAGTGTCGATTGCCGGCACGATGAGGCCGGCGCCGAATACCTGCACCTGTGCGTGGAAGACAGCGGTCCGGGGATTGGGGCCGATCAGCAAGCGAGGATGTTCAAGCCGTTTGTGCAAATGAGCGCTTCGACCGCAGCCGAGCATGGCGGCACCGGCCTGGGTTTGAGTATCTGCCAGCAGTTGGTGGAGTTGATGGGCGGTAGCATTCACCTCAACAGTGTCGTGGGCGCAGGTACGGTGGTGTGCATCGACCTGCACCTGGCGCGGATCAGCACTGACGACGTACCGGCACCCGTGGGTGTTGCATTGCCGCCTGCCGGTCGCAGCCTGTCGGTGCTGGTGGTCGATGACCTGGCGGCCAACCGTCTGGTACTGGTGCAGCAGTTGGAGTTCCTCGGCCATCACGTGGTCGCCGTCGATTCAGCGCAGGGCGCGTTGCAGGCATGGTCGCAGCAACGCTTTGACGTGCTGGTCACCGATTGCCAGATGCCGGGCATGTCCGGCTATGAGCTGAGCCAGGCGATCCGACGGATTGAAGCCACTGAGCAGTTACCGCGTTGCGCAGTGATCGGTTGCACCGCGAATGCCATGCAGGATGAACAGCAGCGTGGCAACGAAGTCGGCATGGATGAGCTGTTGGTCAAGCCGATCACGTTGCAGCGCTGGGCTCAGGTGCTGGCAGAACGGGCGGCGCCACGCTCTTTTGATATCCAGACCCTGCGCACCATGACCCAGGCTGAAGGGCCGGTGCTGCACAGCATGCTGCAAGAGTTGGCCAGGAGCCTGGACCGCGAGCATGAAGTGATGGAGATGGCCTTGGTCGAGCAAGACATGGCGCGCTTGAATGCTGCGTTGCATCGGCTCAAGGGCATTTGCTCTCTGGTCGATGCGCTGCCGCTGGCCAAGGCGTGCATGGCCCTGGAGAGCTGCGCACGTGAGGCGCGCGGCAGCGAACTTGAGGCGCCGTGGTCAAGGTTGTCCCAAGCGTTGATGGTGTTCCGTCGCGACCTGCAACCCTACCTGGACGCTCGCATTTAGGGTCATGGCTTTCAGCTGTTTGGCTAATCCCCTTCATTCGAGGACGAACCCTTTCACTGTGGCAAGCCTGCTCGCCACAGGTTGCCTTTTGCCGGTTCCATTTCTCAATTGCCTTACTTGACTGCGTCAGCCCAAAGACCTTGAACGGCATAACGTTTAGGACACGTCCTATGGGGCGCCCTGCAGCTTTTGGTTACTGTGCCGGTCTTTGCCCGCTGCCGACAGAGTTGCCCATGCGTTCCCTCAAAGTGCTGATCCTTGAAGACAACCCGTTTCAACTGATGGCGCTGCACCAGATGCTCAATGCCAACGGCGTGTTCAACGTACTCACCGCCGAGACGGTTGAAGCCGCGCGCCAGTCCCTGGACAGTGCCGGCCCGGTGGACATCGCCATTTGCGATCTGTACCTGGAGCAGGGCGATGGCCTGGAGTTGATCCGCGAACTGGCCGAGCGCAGCCTGGCCCAGGTGCTGATCCTGCTCAGCAATGCCGAACCGGACGTGCTCGAAGGCGTGGCCAATATGGCGCGGCAACAGGGGCTGAATGTGCTGGCGTGCTTGCCCAAGCCCGCGTCGGCCAAGCTGGTCGGGCAAGTGTTGATGGACTGCCAGGCGCGCTTGCGTGCGGGGCCGCCGGTGACCTCATGGGCGCGGGTGCGTCATCTGCTCGACCTGAGCGAGCGCGAGCCGTTGCCACCCTCGGCGGACGTCAGCCAGGCCAGCATCGCGCGCTGTGGCCGGGTTTGGTATCAGCCTATCGTCAGCCAGGACGGCGTGCTGCAACGGGTCGAGGCCCTGGCCCGTTGGCAATCTAATGAAAATGAGCTGCTGTTGCCTGACGACTTTTTGCCGGTGCTGGAGTTTGCCGGCATGGAAGAGGCCTTCACTTGGCACGTACTGGAGCAGGCACTGGGCCTGGCTGGCCAGGTCATGGGCCAAACCGGGCAACTGCTGCCTGTAGCGGTGAATATTCCCGGGCGCATGCTGGAGCGACCGCACTTTCCCCAAGTACTGCAAGGCCTGCTGCAACTGCACGGCGTGCCGGCCCATGGGCTGACCCTGGAGTTGGTGGAGACCTCACGGTTAAAAACCGACAGTGCCCACCTCACCGGGCTGCTGCGCTTGCGGATGATGGGGTGCAAGTTGTCCATTGGTGATTTCGGCGTCGGTGGCACCAGCCTGCAGAGCCTGCTGGCGTTGCCCTTCACTGAGCTGAAGATCCCTCCGGTGTTTGCCAGTGGCATGGCCGAGGATGATCGCAAGGCTGCCGTGGTGGCGGGTGCCATGAGCATGGCTGCGCACTTGGGCATTGGCGTGGTGGTGACCGGGGTGGAAAGCGCCGCCGATTACCATGGCGTCGGAGAATTGGGCGCGGCCTGGCTGCAAGGCTGTTTTATCGCGCGGCCAATGGAGGTCGAGGCGCTCAAGCAATGGATCGCGTTTCAGGCTATGCCAGCCCGTGTTCCTGCACATAGATAAACAGCGCGGCATCGTTGCCAAGGCCCAGCTTGCGCATGGCGCTGACCTTGTGCGCGCTGACCGTCTGCTTGCTGCGATGCAGTTGCGCGGCGATCTCGCCCACCGCCAACCCGGCAGCCAACAGGCGGATCACCTCCAGTTCCCGAGGTGACAGCTGTTGCTGCGACTGCAGGCGGTCGGCGCCGACTTCCCCGGCAAGGCTCAGTGCCTGGCGAATGGCGTGGGCCACATAAGGACGCCCTTGCCGCACGTGGTGAATTGCTTGCGGCAGCTCATCGGCCAAGCTGGCCTTGCTCAGCAAGCCCATGACCCCCAGTTTCAGAATGGAATGAAACAAGCCGGCGTTATTGAGCATGGTCACCACCACAATCGGCAGCTCGGGATGGTACCGACGCAACTGTTCTATCAGGCGCAGCCCGTCGGCCTGAGGCTCGGCGGGCATCATGAAATCGGTCACCAGCACATCACAGGCACAGGTGTTCAGCTGTTCAATCAGGGCTTGGGGCGAATTGGCCTCGGCGACGATGCGTACCCGTTCGTCACGCTCCAACACGGCGCGCAAACCAATCAGAAAAATCGGGTGGTCGTCGGCGAGGACGATGCGCAGTGGCGCTTCAGACGCGGCTTTCACGGCAGGCTCCCAGGATAATCCAGGGATTCTAGCCTGTTGGAGGTTGTTTTCTCTCTGTCATCTTTGCCGTGCATGCTCGGTTGACTCGGGCAGACGACGATACAAAAGGTCGAACTTTCTGCTGCGGGCACGGGTCACTTGAATGTCAGCACCTTGGTGACATTTTTGTTTTTCGAACTTTATTCGAATGATTGAGTGGTGATCGAGATGGAAAGTATCAGCCTATTGCTCGAAGAAGCACTGAGCCCTTATCAGGTTACGTTGACCACCTCGGGTGTGCAGGGCGAGTGCCTGGTGACCGTGAAGAACCCGGCTGGCGCTATTGTCGTCGAGCGGGAAGTCGATCGCGCGCAATTGACCGATAAGCGCGTGCTGGTGGATGTGGTCGATTGCCTGCTGCGCGACCTTAAAATCGCCGAAGGGCGCCTGGAACCCTCGGTTATTGCCGCCTTGCGCAACGCCGCACAGACTCGCGGCAGCGTGATCGCATGAAGAATTGTTTAATTGGCGAAACTTCCTACGCCATGCCCGGTCAGATTTTTTAACGGCAAGAGCAAACATTGTGCTCCGGTGTTTGTGGCTTGTTGTACTGGTCTTTGTAGGCCACGTTTAACCCCGAAGTGTCTCCCCACTCTTCGGGGTTTCTTTTTGCCTGGGATTTGCCTCGCTGAGGGTCAGGTCTCGGTGCTCAGGGCTCGGGAGAGTCGAGGAAGAAACTCGGGTTGTGCGACAAATACTGTTCGCGCATCACTGGGTCTAACCACGAGGCGTAGGACTGTTGCACCTGCTCCAGTGGAATCTCGCCCAATGCCTGATCGATTCGCTGCATGGCCTGGCGACCTTGCGGCGTGTTGGAGCAAGCGATATGCGTGCGTTGGTAAGGCGCTGAGCCCTTGATGGGAAAGAACAGCAGGTCGTGGGCCGCAATTCCCTGTTGCTGGGCGTGATAGCGGATTTCCGGCGGGTAACCCAGCACCGCCTCCAGCCGCCCCAGGCGCTGCATCTGCAACAGGCTGCCAAGGGCGTCATTGCCGTAATGCAGGGCCAGGGTGTGCGGGTCGGCGTGCTTTAGCTGTTCATCGACGGCGGGGCCGTAACTGCGTTCGGCAGTGGCGCCAATGCGCGCCGTATGGGATTTGAGAAAGGCTTGCAGGTCAAACTGACCCTCGACGATATAGGGCGCCATGGCCGCCTGGTGGCTGCGCTGGATCGTCACCCCATTGCTGACCGTCACGAATGCCTGGGCGGAAAACACCACGTACTGGGCGCGCTCCGGCGTCCACAGCAGCGATGGGTCACAGGTCAGGGATTGAGCACGCAACATTTGAATGCCGCGCGCGCGGTTGACGTGCATCACTTGATGACGATACTCCGGCAGGTGCTCCATGAGCATCGGCAACAGTTGGTCGAGTGCGCCCTGGTTTTTTTGCGGGCCTTCGAAGATGGTCATTGGCGGCAGGTCGCGCAGCAGCCAGGTCAGTGTGTCCTCGGCCTGAGCCGAGAGCGACCAGCCGCCGAGCAGCGTGCTTACAAGGAGCAGGCGGACGTACGGGCGAACCATCAGATCGCGCCATCCTCACGCAAACGGGTGATGGCGGCGGCGTCGTAACCCAGCTCATTGAGCACCGTGCTGTTGTGCTCCCCTAACTGCGGCCCAACCCATTCGCAACTGCCCGGCGTCTCGGAGAGCTTGGGCACGATGCCTGGCATCTTGAAGTCCTTGCCACCTGGCAGCTGCGCCTTGAGGAACATTTCCCGGGCCAGAAACTGCGGGTCGCCGAGCATGTCTTCGGCGCTGTAGATACGGCTGGCGGGTACTTCTGCCTTGTTCAGTTGCTCGACCACTTGCTCCAGCGGCAGCGAGTTGACCCACCGATCAATCACCCCGTAAAGCTCGTCACGGCGGCTGTCACGCCCGTCATTGCTGGCCAGGGCCGGGTCATTGGCCAAATCGTCGCGGCCGATGGCGCTCATGAAGCGCTTGAAGATGGCATCGCCATTGGCGCCGATCTGCACATGCTTGCCGTCAGCACTGGTATGAATCGAGGAAGGCGTGATGCCGGGCATGATGTTGCCGGTGCGCTCGCGGATAAACCCGAACACGTCGAACTCCGGGATCATGCTTTCCATCATCGCGAAGATGGCTTCGTACAGCGCCACATCCACCACTTGGCCGAGCCCGCCGTTGACCTCACGGTGACGCAACGCCATCAGCGCGCCGATCACCGCCCACAGAGCCGCGATGGAGTCGCCGATGGAAATCCCGGTGCGCACCGGCGGGCGATCTTCAAAGCCTGTGATGTAGCGCAGACCGCCCATGGACTCGCCCACCGCGCCAAAGCCCGGCTGGTCTTTCATCGGGCCGGTCTGGCCGAAACCGGAGAGGCGCACCATCACCAGCTTGGGGTTCAGCGCGTGCAGGGTTTCCCAGCTCAAACCGAGTTTTTCCAGCACACCGGGGCGGAAGTTTTCGATCAGGATGTCGGCGTCCGCCAGCAGCTGTTTAAGAATCGCCAGGCCATCCGGGTGCTTGAGGTTCAGGGTCAGCGACTTTTTATTGCGCGCCTGCACAAACCACCACAGCGACGTGCCTTCGTACAGCTTGCGCCACTTGCGCAGCGGGTCGCCGCCATCGGGGGATTCGACCTTGATCACCTCGGCACCGAATTCGGCGCAGATACGTGAGGCAAACGGTCCGGCGATCAGGGTGCCCAGTTCGATGACTTTCAGGCCGGCGAGCGGTTTGGCATTAAACGACATGAGGATCCTTAGCAAGCAGGGGCGGTGGTGTCATGCCTTTTAACATAGGCGAGCGGCCCAGGGATAAGCATGATGCAGCGCAGTATTCGTTCAATGGCTGCCCCATCGGTTAGACTGGCGACCTTTCCCTGTCTTTAGAAGCCCGTTCATGGCCCAGCCGTCCACGACCTACAAATTTGAACTGAACCTCACCGACCTCGATCGCTCGGTGTACGAGAGCGTCAAGCAGACCATCGCCCGCCACCCTTCGGAAACCGAAGAACGTATGACCGTGCGGCTGCTGGCCTACGCCCTTTGGTACAACGAGCAGTTGGCGTTCGGGCGTGGCCTGTCAGATGTAGACGAGCCAGCCCTGTGGGAAAAAAGCCTGGATGATCGGGTTCTGCACTGGATTGAAGTCGGCCAGCCCGACGCCGACCGCTTGACCTGGTGCTCACGCCGTACCGAGCGCACCAGCCTGCTGGCCTATGGCAGCCTGCGCGTATGGGAAGGCAAAGTGGTGCCGGTGGCCAAGAACCTCAAGAACGTCCACATCGCCGCCGTGCCGCAGGAAGTCCTCGAGACCCTGGCCAAGGACATGCCGCGCGTGATCAAGTGGGACGTGATGATCAGCGAAGGCACTATTTTCGTGACTGACGACCGTGGCCAGCATGAAGTGCAGCTGGAGTGGCTGGTCGGCGAACGCGGCTGAAGAGGTGGAGCTTCAAGCGGCAAGCTTTTAGCTGCAAGCTTGAAGCTTGAAGCTTGAAGCTTGAAGCTTGAAGCTTGAAGCCCATTACTAATATCCACTACAGAGAATTCCCCTTCGTCCCATGCGTATCGATCCTCGCCCGTTGCCCGCTGTCCTGCCGTTTCTCGGTGAATTGCCACCGCTGTTGACCCGTCTCTATGCCGCACGCGGGGTGCAGTCGGAGGCTGAGCTGGACAAGAGCCTGGCGCGGTTGATTCCCTACCAGCAACTCAAGGGCATCGACGCGGCGGTAGACCTGCTGGTGACGGCCCTGGAGCAGCGCCAGCGTATCCTCATCGTCGGTGACTTCGACGCCGATGGCGCCACGGCCAGTACCGTGGGCACGTTGGGCCTGCGTTTGCTCGGCGCGGCGCATGTCGATTACCTGGTGCCCAACCGCTTCGAATACGGCTACGGGCTTACCCCGGAAATCGTCGCTGTGGCGCTGCAGCGCGAGCCGCAGCTGCTGATCACCGTGGATAACGGCATCTCCAGCGTTGAAGGCGTGGCGGCGGCGAAGGCCGCCGGGTTGCAGGTATTGGTCACTGACCACCACTTGCCGGGTGATGAATTGCCGGCGGCGGATGCCATTGTCAACCCGAACCAGCCTGGCTGCGAGTTCCCCAGCAAGGCGTTGGCCGGCGTGGGTGTGATCTTTTACGTGCTGATGGCCCTGCGCGCGCGGTTGCGCAGCCTGGGCTGGTACGACAACAAACCCCAGCCAAATATTGGCGAACTGCTTGATCTGGTCGCCTTGGGCAGCGTCGCTGACGTGGTGCCGCTGGATGCCAACAACCGCATTCTGGTGCATCAGGGCCTGGAGCGTATTCGTGCCGGGCGTGCGCGGCCGGGGATCAAGGCGATTCTCGAAGTGGCCAAGCGCGATGCGGCGCGTATCACCTCCACCGACCTCGGTTTTATCCTCGGGCCACGCCTCAATGCGGCCGGGCGCCTGGATGATATGAGCCTGGGCATCGAATGCCTGCTCACCAGCGACGTGGCGGCGGCGCGGGAAATGGCCGCGCAGTTGGACGGCATGAACCAGGACCGCAAATCCATCGAACAAGGCATGCAGCGCGAGGCCCTGGCCCAGCTCAAGGACTTGCCCGTGGAGTCGATGCCTTACGGCTTGTGCCTGTTCGACCCGGAATGGCACCAAGGTGTGATCGGTATTCTGGCCTCGCGTATGAAAGAGCGGTATTTCCGCCCGACCATCGCCTTCGCCGATGCCGGTGACGGCCTGCTCAAGGGCTCGGGGCGCTCTGTGCAGGGTTTTCACATCCGTGATGCCCTCGCGGTGGTCGCCAGCCAGCATCCCAACCTGATCGCCAAATACGGCGGCCATGCCATGGCCGCCGGCCTGACCTTGCCCGAGGAAAACTTCCCGCTGTTTGCCGAAGCCTTTGATGCCGAAGTGCGCCGGCAGCTGCGTGAAGAAGACCTCACCGGTCGCCTGCTGACGGACGGCACGTTGGCGGTGGAAGAGTTTCACCTCGAGTTGGCGCGCGCACTGCGCCATGCCGGGCCATGGGGCCAGCACTTTCCCGAGCCGTTGTTTCACGGTGTGTTTCAGTTGGTTGAACAGCGTGTGGTTGGCGAGCGGCACCTTAAAGTGGTGCTCAAGAGCGAATGCGGGTCAGTGAAGCTCGACGGCATTGCGTTTGGTGTGGACCGTGAGGTGTGGCCGAACCCGACGGTGCGTTGGGTGGAATTGGCCTACAAGCTGGATGTGAACGAGTTTCGTGGCAATGAAACTGTGCAACTGATGATTGCGCATATCGAACCGCGCTGAGTCTGAGCCACACCACAAAACAACTGTGGGAGCGGGCTTGTGTGGGAGCTGGCTTGCCTGCGATGCGGACGCCTCGGTCTATCAGACAGACCGAGGTGATGCTATCGCAGGCAAGCCAGCTCCCACAGAGGTGCCCACGCTCAGCTTTGTGGGCAGCCTTGGATTACTCAGCTTTGTCTTTAGCCTGGTGCTTCACAATGATATCCACCAAGCGCTGAGCCAGCGCCGGGTAGTTCTCATCAAAGTGATGCCCGCCCGGCAGCTTCACCGCCTCGCCCACAGCAGTGGTATCGGTGCAACCACTCTCGTTGACTTCTTCAGCACCGTAGATGCACACCACTTTATCGGCTGGCAGCTTGGCCATTTCCGGGCCAGTGGCGGCCTCTTTGCCGGCATTGCCCAGCCAGCCTTCCACTTCGATTTCAAAGCTGCCAGTGCGTGCGAATGCGAGCAGGATAATGGCGTCGACACGCTGCTGTTCGCTTTCCGGCATGCGGTTGTAGATCGCTGGCAGTACGTCGGCGCCGAACGAATAGCCGGTCAGTACGAAGCGCTTGGTGCCCCACTTCTGGCGGTAGTGCTGCATCAGCTCGGTGAGGTCTTTGGCGCTTTGTTCCGGGGTCTTGTGCTGCCAGTAGTAGCGCAGGGTGTCGATGCCGACCACCGGGTAGCCGATCTTGGCCATTTCACCGGCCACATCGCGGTCCAGGTCACGCCAGCCGCCATCACCGGAGAGGAACAGGGTAACGGTGTCCTTGGCTTGGCCAGCCGGTACTTCGACCACCGGAATCGCCAGGCCGCCGTTGTCCGAACCGACCAATTGCTTGCGCAGTTCGTTGTTCAGTACTTGTGGGTAGTGAATGTCGTAGTCGCTGATGCTGGTAGTCGCGCGCGGTGTATCGCGTACGAAACTGGCGCTTTCATCGTCAGGGTTATCGTTCCACGCCACCAGCCAATTGCCATGGGCAGAGGTCTTCGGCAGCGGGTCCTTGCAACCTTCCTGGACCAGGGCGAAGCCGACGGAGATGGCGTTGGCCTTGTCGTCGTTCTGTGTGGCCAGCCAGCGCCAGGCGAGCGCGGCGCCAGGGCCGATGCCGCTGACCAGCGTCGCCGGGCCTTTAAGCTGGGCCAGGGCGCTTTGCAGGGCTTGTTCCTGCAACTTGCAGTCATCTTTTGGCAGGATCACTTGAACGATTTGCGCCGAGCCGCCCTGGCTCAGGGCAATCAGTTGGCTGTCGCTCAAGGTCTCATCGGCCATTACAGCCACGGCCACGCGGGCCTTGGCCGAGCCGTTAGGCGTCACACGGGTCATCACCGAACCGTCGGCCTGGGGCAGTTGTTCCAGGATCGGTTGCGGGGCAGGGCGGTTCCAGTACCAAAAGCCACCCGCCGCGATCAGCGCGAGCAGCACTACTAAGGCCAATACATACCGCCAGGAGCGTCGAATCATCAGCGTTTCACCAATCCAGTCAAGCCGCCCGCAATCAGGGCGGCGGTATCGGCCAGTGCCACCAGCGGATCAAGTCCTGCGGGCACGGCCATATAACGGGGTTCCCAGTCAGGCTGGAACTTGTCTTTGAAGCGGCGCAAACCTTGGAAGTTATACAGTTGCTCGCCGCGGCGGAACACCATCGAGCCCAGGCGTTGGGTCAGCGGCGCACCACGGCGCGGTTGCAGGCCCGACAACGGCACCATGCCGAGGCTGAAGCGGGCGTAGTCATGGTTCTTATAATGTTGAATCAGGCCAACCATCATGAATTCCATGGTCAGCTTCGGCGCGTCCGGGTGCGCACGCATCAGGTCGAGACTGGCCAGGTCATGGTTGTAGGTCTCGAGCAGGTTGGCGAAGGCTACCGGGCGCCCTTCGAAGCGAATGATCGCGATGCGAAAGTGCTTGAGGTAGTCGTCACTGAAACGTCCGAGGGAGAAGCCCTTTTCCCGCACGTTCTTGCCGGTCAGCCAAGCATCGGAGATGACTTTGAGCTCATCCATCGGCGCCTGGCCCGGGTCGCAGATCTCCAGGGACAGGCCGTCCCGGGTGCCACGGTTCCAGGTGTAGCGCAGGTCCTTCATCTCTTTGCCCTTGGCTTCCAGGTCAAAGCGTTTGAGGTCGACGCGGGCTTCTTCGCCCAGCTTGATCGCGGTGAGGCCAATGTCCATGTAGTACGGCAGGTTCTCGGCGCGTACTTGGTAGAACACTGGGCGCGCGTGATGGATATCGCACAGGTCGCGGAACTGCCAGATCATCTCCGCGCGGGGCTGAGTCGGGCCGATCGGGTCGTACAGGGCCACCAGGCTGCGCCCGCGACGGGCGTACATCAGGAAGGCTTCATCGTTGGGGTGGAACAGCAACGCCTTGTCGCCGGTCAGCGCCAGGCCGCCGTCGGGTTGCGAGGAGGCCATCAGGATCTTGGTGGCACGCTCCAGCTCATCCGGTGTCGGCAAGTGAATGACCGGGCGCGCAGTGCGCAACAGCCAGGTCAACGACACGATCACCAGCAACACCGCCGCACCCAGCAATGAACGCAGGCCCCGTGGGGCGTTGGCGTCCAGGGTGAACTGCCACCACAGCTGATGGCTGTACGGCACGTCTTGATAGGCAAACAGCAGCAGCCAGATCGAGGCGCCCAGCACACAGACACTGGCCACCAGGTACAGCGGCGAGAACGGCAGCTCAGTCAGGCGGCTGGCGCGGTAAAACGAGCGACGGAAGATCGCCAGCAGCACCGCCGTCATGATCATCAGGCTGGCTTCTTCCCAGTCGAAGCCTTTGAGCAGCGAGAGCAGGGCGCCGGTCAGCAGCAGCACCATGGTCAGCATCCAGGCCGCCGACAAACGTCGACGCAGGCCTTGGGCGAGCAGCAGGCACAACACGCCGATCAGGCTGGCACCGAAGTGCGAGGCATCAATCAGGCGGTGGGGAATCAGGAAGCCGATGTTTTCCAGGCGTGAGTCGATTTCCGGCGTGGCGCCGGAAAACAGCAGGACCACGCCGGACAAAAAAACCAGTACGGCCAGCACCGGCGCCGCCAGGCCCGAAGCAACCCGCAGGCTTTGCTGGGTCTGGAACAGGCGCTGGGCTTCGTTGACCAACAGGAAGATACAGGCGATCAGCAGCGGCAGAACCACGTAGATCATCCGGTACAACAGCAGGGCGGCGGCCAATGGCGCGGCGCCGAGTTTGTCGGCAAACGCGGCCAGCAGAATTGCCTCGAACACGCCCACGCCACCCGGCACATGGCTGAGTACACCGGCAGCCAGGGCCAGCAAATACACCAGCAGGAACGGGCCGAACGGCGGCGCTTCCGGCAGCAACATATAAAGGACGGTGGCGGCAGCGGCCACATCCAGCGCGGTGATGATCAGTTGCAGGAAGGTCAGGCGGCGGCCCGGCAGGCGCAGCGTTCGACGCCCGGCCTTGACCAGCAGGTTGTCCGGGTAAGGTTGTTCCGGCAGGCGCCGGCGATAAATACCGATGCACAGTGCGACTGACAGCAGCAATACCGCGCCGGCGATGCCACCGAGCAAACCTTGGGACAAATGCAGGTAGGTCGAGGCCGCGGGCAAGTTGCTCAAGGTGGCCAGTGCGGCCAACGGCGGCAGGGCGGTACCCAAGGCCAGGCTGGCAAACACGGTCATGTGCGCCACTTCCGAGGCACCGATGCCATGGCGTGCATATAAACGGTAGCGTACTGAACCGCCCGAAAGCATCGACAACCCAATGGCATTGCCGATGGCAAAGGCGGTGAAGCCACCCATGGCCAGGGTCTTGGCCGGCAGCTTTACGCCGGCATAACGTGCGCCGGAGAATTCGTAGCCCAATAGAATGATGAAACCTGCGACCGCGGCGGCAAATGCGCCGAGCAAGGCAGGCTTGGGCACTTCCAGGATCGAGTCGTGGAGCGCGTAAAGGTCCAGCTCCAGCAGCAAGTGTCGGCAGGCGATCAGGGCGATAGCGAACAGCAACAGGGTGACGGCCAGCCCAATGGGTTGACGGTATTTGCTCAACAGATCCAGCCATCGCAAACGGGTGGGAGTGATCGGTTGTTCCGCTGTGACGGTGTCTTGTGGTTCAGACGAGTTGGCGCGCATCAATCACCTCGTGGATTGTGCGCGACAGGATGGAGGTATCCAGCCAAGTTACCAATCCCTATGGACAAAATAATTACAAATATTAACGCTTATCGTCGGGGGCGGCGACAGCGGCCATTGGTCGTAGAGGGTCGAGCTTGAGCACTGAGCATAGCTTGCAATGACATGGACTCTGCAAACCGAATACGGTTTCATGAAAGATGCCATACCATTGTTTCAGAAGAACTTTTTCACCGGATACAAAAAAGGCCACTCTTTCGAGTAGCCTTTTTTGATGTTTGGTTGCGGGAGCCGGATTTGAACCGACGACCTTCGGGTTATGAGCCCGACGAGCTACCAGACTGCTCCATCCCGCGTCTGTGGGCGGCATTCTACAGCCCAGCGGCGAGGTGTCAACCGTTAATAGTCTGATGGGTCAAATAAGTGGAAATTAGTCACTCCACAGCCACCTTGTGCGGTAAGTGCAGGGTGGGCAACGTTTTTTCTGTCTTACAATTTTCATGCAGGGCTAAAACAGGCACGCACAAAAAAGGCCACTCTTTCGAGTAGCCTTTTTTGATGTTTGGTTGCGGGAGCCGGATTTGAACCGACGACCTTCGGGTTATGAGCCCGACGAGCTACCAGACTGCTCCATCCCGCGTCTGTGTGTCGGCATTCTACAGAGGAACGCAGGTGTGTCAACCTGTGAATTGAAGAAAAGCGCTTGTGGTTCAAGCGGTTAGCTCTCCAAGACGGGCTTTGGAAGGCCTCGGGGCCAGTCTGGCCAAGGGTTTGGGTTCTATTGGTGGGTAGATTTCGATTGAGAAAATAAATTCATCTGGGAAATTTCCTACCGCTCAAACGGCAGATTCAAACTACTGGTGCTATATACAGGAGTGAGTGCGATACTGGCCGCCCGTTGGATTACACCCTCTGTTTATATGACGCAGCGCAAAATCATCCACGTCGACTGTGATTGCTTCTACGCCGCCATCGAGATGCGCGACGACCCGAGCCTGGCGCAAAAGCCCCTGGCGGTCGGCGGCTCGGCAGACAGGCGAGGAGTGATTGCAACCTGCAACTATGAGGCGCGGGCCTATGGCGTGCGGTCGGCCATGTCATCGCGCCACGCCTTGAAGCTGTGCCCGGACCTGACCATCGTCAAGCCGCGCATGGATGCTTATAAAGAAGCGTCGAAGGAAATCCAGACGATCTTTCGCGACTACACCGACCTGATCGAGCCGTTGTCGCTGGACGAAGCTTACCTGGATGTCTCCGACAGCCCGCATTTTGGCGGCAGTGCCACGCGCATCGCCCAGGACATCCGCCGGCGCGTCTCCAACCAGTTGCACATCACCGTGTCGGCCGGCGTGGCGCCGAACAAGTTTCTGGCCAAGATCGCCAGCGACTGGAAAAAACCCAACGGCCTGTTTGTGATCACCCCGGATCAGGTCGAAGACTTTGTGTCGCAGTTGCCAGTGAAAAAGCTGCACGGTGTCGGCAAGGTCACCGCCGACAAGCTGGCGCGCCTGGGCATCGAAGACTGCCTGCAACTGCGCGAGTGGAACAAGCTGGCGCTGGTGCGTGAATTCGGCAGTTTTGGCGAGCGGCTCTGGGGCCTGGCTCGTGGGATTGATGACCGTGTGGTGCAGAACGACAGCCGCCGACAATCGATCAGTGTGGAAAATACCTACGACGTGGACCTGCCGGATCTCTCAAGTTGCCTGGCGAAACTGCCTGAGCTGATGGAAACCCTGGCAGGGCGCATGGCGCGTATAGACAGTAGCTACCGCGCGGGCAAGCCGTTCGTTAAGGTGAAGTTTCATGACTTTACCCAGACGACGCTGGAGCAGGCCGGGGCAGGGCGGGATCTGGAGAGTTATCAACAGCTGTTGACCCAGGCGTTTAACCGGGGCGGGAAGCCGGTGCGGTTGTTGGGGATTGGGGTGCGGTTGCTGGACCTGAGCAGCGGTAACGAGCAGCTTCAATTTCCCTGGTAGAAACCGGATCAAAAAAATGTGGGAGCTGGCTTGCCTGCGATAGCGCAGTGTCAGTCACTGATGTTGTGACTAATACACCGCTATCGCAGGCAAGCCAGCTCCCACATTTGGATTTTTATCCAGCCTGAAGTCTCAGCGTGCCCCAGGATCTGCGACGAGTCTTCCCGCATCCTTGGTCAGCGCCTGCAGAAACTCCTGCTGCAACTCCGGATCATTGCGCGTCAATTCGATCAGGCTTTGTTCCAGCTCGCTGGCTTCTTCCTCCAGGCCCAGCTCCGACAGGCGCTTGACCCGGTGCACCCATTGGTTCACTTCGTCATCTTCCAGGTCGTCGTAGATCAGGCCATGGGCTTCGAGCAACTTGCCGCGCAGGGTGTTGCTGATCGCCAGGGTCGAGTCGGAATGCACATCGTCCTGGCCATCTTCCACGCTGATCTTCAAGGTGCTGACGCGGTTCAGGTCCTGCTCGGCAAATGGGCTGTCCAACAGGTTCAGGCGCAGTACGCCATCGCGGTCGGTGGTCAGCTCATGGGTCTGCTTGCCGGCGGTAACTTGCACCGGGCGCTCGCTCCAGGGCAGGCTCGAATACTCCGTGCGCTTGTCGCGCTGCACTTCATCGATACCCGCCAGGTTCTGTTGCGCACGGCCGTGGGATTGCACGTTCATGAACGGGTTGATGCCGTCCACGCCGTAGCTCAGCCAGTCACGCGTCATGCTGGTGGGCAGGTTGCCGAGGGCGAAGACATTCACCACGTTGGCGCCCGCGCCCGCTACCAGTGCAACGGCACCCAAAGGCATCTCATAGAGTTTGCGCCAGGGCTGGTAGGGGGTGTAGCGATCGTAACGGCGGGTGACTTCGAACTCGGTGACCTCAAAGGTCTTCTGCTCGTGAATGCGAACCCGGCGTTGCGGTAGTTCCAGCACTTTGGGTTCGCCTACATCGATTTGCAGGCTGTGATCGAGCAACTTTCGCTCGACCCGCTCCTCGTGCTCGCTGCGTTGCGACATTTGATTGGCGCAGCCGCTGACCAGCAGGGCGCCGCACAAGGCGGCGCCCCCCAGGGCTCTGGTGTTTCGCTTGAACATGACTTCTCTTGATCTGGTTTTCAGCGACGAATACGCGCCTGAAGGAAAGACAGCACGTCAGCCACCGGCAACGGTTGGGCTTCGGCTTCGGTCCGGCTCTTGTATTCCAGATTGCCATCCGCCAGGCCGCGGTCACTGACCACGATACGGTGCGGGATGCCAATCAGTTCCATGTCGGCGAACTTGATGCCCGGGCTGGTTTTCTTGTCCCGGTCATCGAGCAGCACTTCAAAACCGGCAGCCGTCAGTTCGGCATACAGTTTGTCGGTGGCTTCGCGTACTTGCTCGTTGTCGTAGCGCAGCGGTACCAGGGCGATCTGGAACGGTGCCAGGGCGTCGCTCCAGATGATGCCTTTCTCGTCGTTGTTCTGCTCGATGGCAGCGGCAACCACGCGCGATACGCCAATGCCGTAGCAGCCCATGTCCAGGGTGATCGGCTTGCCGTTCTCGCCCAGCACTTCGCACTTCATCGCCTTGCTGTACTTGTTGCCCAGCTGGAAGATGTGCCCGACTTCGATGCCGCGCTTGATTTCCAGGGTGCCCTTGCCATCCGGGCTTGGGTCACCGGCCACGACGTTACGCAGGTCGGCCACGGTCGGAACCGGCAGGTCACGCTCCCAGTTCACGCCGAAGTAGTGCTTGTCATCAATGTTGGCGCCGATACCGAAGTCGCTCATCAGCTCGACCGAACGGTCGATGATGATCGGCAACGGCAGGTTCAGCGGGCCCAGCGAACCGGCACCGGCGCCAATGGCGTCGCGCAGTTCGGCATCGGTGGCCATGACCAGCGGGCTGGCCACGCCAGGTTGCTGGGCAGCCTTGATTTCGTTGAGTTCGTGGTCGCCACGGATCACCAGGGCGATCAGCTTGCCTTCTTCTTCGGCGCGCACGATCAGGGTCTTGATGGTCTTTTCAATCGGCAGATTGAATTTTTCCACCAGGGCCGCGATGGTCTTGGTCTCTGGCGTGTCCACCAGGCGCAGTTCTTCAGCCGGTGCGGCGCGGGACGTTTCCCGTGGCACGGCTTCGGCTTTCTCGATGTTCGCCGCGTAGTCGGAACCGTTGCTGAACACGATATCGTCTTCGCCGGACTCGGCCAGCACGTGGAACTCGTGGGAGCCGGCGCCGCCGATGGAGCCGTTGTCCGCTTCAACCGGACGGAACTTCAGGCCCAGGCGCGTGAACACGTTGCAGTAGGCGGTGTGCATGCGGTCGTAGGTGGCCTGCAGGGACGCCTGGTCGGCGTGGAACGAATAGGCATCCTTCATGATGAATTCGCGGCCGCGCATCAAACCGAAGCGTGGGCGAATTTCGTCACGGAACTTGGTCTGGATCTGATACAGGTTCAACGGCAGCTGCTTGTAGCTGCTCAACTCGTTGCGCATCAGGTCAGTGATCACTTCTTCATGGGTCGGGCCGGCGCAGAAATCGCGGCCATGACGATCCTTGAAGCGCAGCAACTCAGGGCCGTACTCTTCCCAGCGCCCGGATTCCTGCCACAGCTCAGCCGGTTGGGTGCTCGGCATCAACACTTCCAGAGAGCCGGCGGCGTTCATTTCTTCGCGAACGATGGCTTCGACCTTGCGCATCACCTTCAAGCCCATGGGCAGCCAGGTGTACAGGCCGGAGGCCAGTTTGCGGATCATGCCGGCGCGCAGCATCAGCTGATGGCTGATCACAACCGCGTCGGAAGGCGTTTCTTTCTGTGTGGCGAGCAAATATTGACTGGTACGCATGGTAGGCCGTTGTCGGTTGCTTGGACTTGAAATGACTTGGGATTGTACGGGCGGTTGTCGCTGGAGTACAGGCGTGAGGTCGTGGCGGTGTTTCTGGTGGAGTAGAGCGTGTGTGGGAGCTGGCTTGCTATGGAGAGGGCGCTTGCTGTGGCGAGGGAGCTTGCTCCCGTTTGACTGCGCAGCAGTCACCGGCATTTTGGGGGCGCTTCGCACCCCAGCGCAAGCAAGCTTGCTCGCCACAACAAGCCAGCTCCCACATTGGCTGAGGTGGGTCAGTCTTCTGCGGGAGGATTCAACCGCGCCCGTCGGCTTTCCTGAAACCAGTGCAGCGCAATCAGGAACAGCGTCGGCACACCCAGCAGGCAAGTGATGATGAAGAAGTTGTGATAACCGAACTTCTCTACCATCACGCCCGAGTAGCCACCAATCAGGCGCGGCAGCAACAGCATGATCGAGCTGAGCAGCGCGTATTGGGTGGCGGAGAACTTGAGGTTGGTCAGGCTCGACAGGTAGGCGACAAACGCCGAAGTGGCCAGGCCCGAACTGAAGTTATCCAGGGAGATGGTGAAGATCAGCATCTGCAGGTCCGGGCCCATGTCGGCAAGCATCACGAACAGCAGGTTGGTGGCCGCCGAGGCAATGCCGCCGATAAACAGGATCGGCAAGATGCCGAAGCGCACAATCAACAGGCCGCCCATACCGGCGCCGAGCAGGGTCATGATCAGGCCGAAGATCTTGCTGACCCCGGCGATCTGGTCCTTGGTAAAGCCCTGGTCGATGTAGAACACGTTGGCCATCACGCCCATTACCGTGTCGGACATGCGATAGGTCGCAATCAGCCCGAGCAGCAGCAGCGCCTGCCAGCGATACCGCAGGATAAAGTCGTTGACCGGCGTGAGGACGGGTGCCAGGCCTCGTCGACCCATGGCCGAGAGGCAAAGGGTAGTGAGGATGATGTACAGGATGGCGCGCAGGAACGCGCGATCTTCCATCAGCAGCTCCCACAGGCTCACGCCGTGGAACAGCACGCTGGCGAAATCGGTGTTGTACAGCTGGGTGAACATCGCCGGGACCGACACCAGCAGCACGATCAGCACAAAGACCGAGACAAGCTGATGCGCAAAGCTGTAGCGCCCGGCCTGCAATTGGGTGCGCAGTGGCACATCGGGTTCACGCATGAAGAAGGTGGTCAGCAGTGCCGGGATCATCAGCACGCCGAACAGCACGTAAGTACCGGTCCAGGCCGAGTGTTTATAGTTGAAGCCGGTGGAGCCGAAACCTTCGGCAAAGAACAGCGCGCCGGCGGTGGCCAGCAGTGCGGCGATGCGATAGCCGGACATGTAGCTGGCAGCCAGCGCGGCCTGGCGGCTGTCGTCGGCTATTTCCAGGCGATAGGCGTCTACCGCAATGTCTTGGGTGGCCGAGGCAAAGGCTACGATAACGGCAATGGCGATCAGCCAGGACAAGTGCTTTTGCGGGTCGCAGAAACCCATGCCGATCAACCCGAGGATCACCAGCGTCTGGGCAAGTACCAGCCAGGAGCGACGTCGTCCCAGTTTGCCGAGCAGCGGCAGGCGCCATTGGTCGAGCAGCGGCGACCAGACCCATTTAAACGCATAGGCCAGGCCGATCAGGCTCGCATAGCCGATGGTCTCGCGGGCCACACCGGCCTCGCGCAACCACACAGATAGCGTCGAAAACACCAACATGTAAGGCAAGCCGGCGGCGAAGCCGAGCAACAACAGGACTAACGTCGAAGGGCTGGCATAGGCGGCGAGCGCGGCGCGCCAGGTTTTACGGGGCATGGGCTGGAGTCTGCCTCAGATTTGCGGAAACAAAGCGCGCACTCTAACCGCTGTGCTCTACCGGGCGCCAGCCATGACGCTGAATATCAACGCGATTGTTCAGGATACTGACGCCTTCACTGCGCAAACGCGCACGTTGTTCGTCGCCTGAAGCGCTGCCCACCGGCAGACTTATCCGACCACCGGCACCCAATACCCGATGCCAGGGCAGACGGGTGTCCTCCGGCAGTTGGCTGAGCGTGCGCCCGACCCAGCGGGCAGCACGGCCCAGGCCGGCCAGGTACGCCAACTCGCCGTAACTCACCACGCAACCTTCGGGCACTTGCGCCAGGGTCAGGTACAGGGCCGTTCGGCGCATGTCTGCGGGGCTTTGGGGGGCGTCTTCGGGTGAGTGAGGTGTGGGCATCGCCGCGTCTTTATAAAGAGGTGTTTTTGTAAGAAACGTCTGTAATCATGCCGTTGAGAATTGAACTCAATATAAATCCTTGAGTCAGTCCAAGCTATCTAACACGATAACGCCCCTTTTTCGCCATTTTCGAGCCTCGAATTCGCTTATGTTGTCCAGAACCCTGCTCTGCCTTGCTGTTCTCAGCGCCTCCACGCCCCTGCTCGCCGACACCATCTGGTTGAAGAACGGTGACCGCCTGACCGGCAAGATCAAAGTCTTCGACGGTGGCAAATTGCTGATTCAGACCAACTACGCAGGAGCCATCCCGGTGGATTGGAAACAGGTCAAGACCCTGGAAAGCGACCAGGAACTGCTGGTCAAGCAGGACGCTTACACCGGTGAAAAGGCCAAATCCCTGAAAGCGGCGGAGGATGGCAAGGTCACCCTGACCAATGGCGAAGCGCCGAAAACCGTGGACTTGGCCAGCATCCAGCAGATCATCAAGCCAAAGCCTGTGATCGAAGACCTGGTGTGGAAGGGCAATGTCGACCTGGCGCTGGACTACAAACGCGCCGACAAGGACACCAACGACTACGACATCGACTTCAAGACCACCGCGCGTCACGGCCAGTGGCGGCATACCGCCCAGGGCGAATACAACCGCGAGTTCCAGGATGACGTGACCACCACTGATAACTGGTCGCTGGAATATGACCTGGACCGCTTCATCACCGAGCATTGGTACTGGCAGGGCCGCCTGACCTACAAGCGTGACAAGGTTGAAGACCTGTCCCGCCAGCGCACCGTCGGTACTGGCCCTGGCTACCAGTTCTGGGACGATGAGCTGGGCGCGTTCTCCCTCGGCTCGCTGGTCAACCGCACCGATTACCAGTATTCGGACGATCGCAAGAGCAACTTCTATTCCCTGGCCATGAAGTGGAGCTACAACCGCTACCTGGTGGGCAAGACTGTGGAATTCTTCACTAACGGTGAAGTGGGCAAGCCGCTGGCCGGGCCGTCCGATTACTCCCTGGATGCGGAAATGGGCCTGCGCTACAAAGTCACCGAGTGGGCGTCGCTCAACCTCAAGGCCGAGCGCGACATCATTAATGGCGAATCGCAAAGCAGCTTGGACAAGACCCGTTACACCGCAGGCTTCGGCGTCGCCTGGTAAAGCAACCCGGTAAAACCAGCAACGGACACTCTGGCAACCCGCGCCGATAGTGATTACCTTGTGTTGAGATTCATTCCCATAGACGCCATAGGCTGTGGGCGGCTGAACACCCGAGGAGTCATACCGTGAGCACGCAGGTTGCCAAGAACGCCCGAGAGCTGTTGCTCAAGGAATACCGTGGAGCGCTCTCCACATTGTCCAAAGCCATGCCGGGTTTTCCCTTCGGCTCAGTGGTGCCGTACTGCCTCGACGCGCAGGGCCAGCCGATCATCCTGATCAGCCGCATCGCCCAGCACACCCACAACCTGCAGAAAGACCCCAAGTGCTCGCTGCTGGTGGGTGAGCGCGAAGCCGATGACGTGCAAGCGGTAGGGCGCCTGACCTACCTGGCCGAAGCCGAAAAGCTTGAGGATGAGGCTGCGATTGAAGCCGCCGCCGAGCGCTATTACCGCTACTTCCCGGATTCGGCCAACTACCACAAGGCCCACGATTTTGACTTCTGGGTGCTCAAGCCGGTGCGTCACCGTTACATCGGCGGCTTTGGCGCGATTCACTGGGTCGACCAGCTCACCCTGGCCAACCCGTTTGCGGGCAAAGCCGAGCGCAGCATGATCGAGCACATGAACAGCGATCACACCAAGGCCATCGCCCACTATGTGGAGCTGACCGGCCTGCCGACCACCGAACCTGCGCAATTGGCCGGTATCGACGGCGAGGGCATGCACCTGCGCATCGGCCAGTCCTTGTATTGGCTGCCGTTTGCCGAGCCTTGCAACACGCCGACACAAGTGCGCGAAGCCCTGGTTTCATTGGCTCACGCTGAGGTCTGGCCGAAAAAAGAAGCCGTCAGCGCTTGAATTCACGAAACGGCGACGTCATTTAAGGTGGACTGGCAAGGCATTCTTGCGTTGAGGAACCATTTGATGCGCCCTTTTTTATTGCTCTTTCTGCTGTTCCCGGTGTTGGAGCTGTTCGTATTTGTTCAAGTCAGCAGTGCCATCGGGTTTTTCCCGGCACTGTTGCTGATTATTCTCGGCTCGATGCTCGGCGTCCTGGTGCTGCGCGTCGCCGGCCTGGCCACGGCGCTGCGTGCGCGTGAAAGCCTGAACCGCGGCGAACTGCCTGCTCAGACCATGCTTGAAGGCCTGATGATGGCCTTGGCCGGTGGCCTGTTGATCCTGCCAGGCTTTATCAGCGACGTGGTCGGCCTGGTCATGCTGCTGCCGTTCACCCGCAAGCTGCTGGCCGGCAAGATGCGCCAGCGAGCTGAAGAAGCGGCGATCCGCCAGCGCGCCTTCGCCGATGACCTGCAACCCCGTGGCGGCCCGGCGCCACGCCAGCCGTTGGGGCGTGAAGGGGATGTGATCGAAGGCGAGTTCGAACACCGCGACAGCAAATAACCGCATGACCTGCACGGCGCCTTTGGGGCCGTGCTGCTTTTGCCGCCCGGCATTCGTAAAAAATTTCCGTCGCGGCCTCTTGTAATAAGCTTATGCGCCCTTATGTAACGGTCACCGCAAGGTTTCTGGTGGCGACACCAGACAGACTTCCGCGTCTTGCTTGGCGAGGCGCGACCGGCACCGCCGGAATACAACTTGCCGGTATCGATACCGGCCGATGAAAAACACAATTAGGAGAGATCGACAATGAGCAAGCTTCGTCCTCTGCACGACCGCGTCGTAATCCGTCGCAGCGAAGAAGAAAAGAAAACCGCTGGCGGTATCGTTCTGCCAGGTTCGGCTGCTGAAAAAGCCAACCACGGTGTGATTCTCGCTGCAGGCCCGGGCAAGACGCTGGAAAACGGTCAAGTACGTGAGCTGGCCGTAAAAGTGGGTGACAAGGTTGTTTTCGGCCCTTACTCCGGCAGCAACACTGTGAAAGTCGACGGCGAAGACCTGCTGGTCATGGCTGAGAACGAGATTCTCGCCGTTCTGGAAGACTGATTCCCCGCTCATTTTCCCGTTACTACAAAGTATTTAAGGAATATCGATCATGGCTGCTAAAGAAGTTAAATTCGGCGATTCCGCCCGCAAGAAAATGCTCACCGGTATCAACATCCTGGCTGACGCGGTAAAAGCGACCCTGGGTCCTAAAGGCCGTAACGTGGTTATCGAGAAGAGCTTCGGCGCTCCGACCATCACCAAGGACGGCGTTTCGGTAGCCAAAGAAATCGAACTGGAAGACCGTTTCGAAAACATGGGCGCGCAGCTGGTCAAAGACGTTGCCTCCCGTGCCAACGATGACGCAGGCGACGGCACCACCACCGCTACCGTACTGGCTCAGGCCATCGTCAACGAAGGCTACAAGGCCGTCGCTGCCGGCATGAACCCGATGGACCTCAAGCGCGGCATCGACAAGGCGACCATCGCCATCGTTGCTGAGCTGAAAAAGCTGTCCAAGCCATGCGCCGACACCAAGGCTATCGCTCAGGTAGGCACCATCTCCGCCAACTCCGACAACTCCATCGGCGACATCATTGCCGAAGCCATGGAAAAAGTCGGTAAAGAAGGCGTGATCACCGTTGAAGAAGGCACTGGCCTGGAAAACGAACTGTCGGTTGTAGAAGGCATGCAGTTCGACCGTGGCTACCTGTCCCCGTACTTCGTCAACAAGCCTGAGACCATGGTTGCCGAGCTGGACAGCCCGCTGATCCTGCTGGTCGACAAAAAGATCTCGAACATCCGCGAAATGCTGCCAGTGCTGGAAGCCGTTGCCAAAGCCGGCCGCCCACTGCTGATCGTTTCCGAAGACGTTGAAGGCGAAGCCCTGGCGACTCTGGTTGTGAACAACATGCGTGGCATCGTTAAAGTCGCCGCCGTCAAGGCGCCAGGCTTCGGCGACCGTCGCAAGGCCATGCTGCAGGACATCGCCGTTCTGACCGGCGGTACCGTTATCTCCGAAGAGATCGGCCTGAGCCTGGAAAGCGCCACCCTGGAAAACCTGGGTAGCGCCAAGCGCGTGACCATCTCCAAAGAAAACACCATCATCGTTGACGGTGCTGGCGTTGAGCAGGACATCCAGGCTCGCATCACTCAGATCCGTGCCCAGGTTGCCGAGACTTCGTCCGACTACGACCGTGAAAAACTGCAAGAGCGTCTGGCCAAGCTGTCCGGCGGCGTTGCAGTGATCAAGGTTGGCGCCGGTTCCGAAGTTGAAATGAAAGAGAAGAAAGCCCGCGTTGAAGACGCCCTGCACGCAACCCGTGCAGCCGTTGAAGAAGGCGTGGTACCTGGCGGTGGCGTTGCGCTGATCCGCGCTCTGGAAGCACTGGCTGATCTGACCGGCGACAACGCTGACCAGAACGTCGGTATCGCTGTTCTGCGTCGCGCCGTTGAAGCGCCGCTGCGTCAGATCGCTGCCAACTCCGGCGACGAGCCAAGCGTTGTGGTCAACGAAGTCAAGAACGGCAAAGGTAACTACGGTTACAACGCTGCGACTGGCGAATACGGCGACATGATCGAAATGGGCATCCTGGACCCTACCAAGGTGACTCGTTCCGCGCTGCAAGCAGCAGCCTCGATCGGTAGCCTGATCCTGACTACCGAAGCTGCAATCGCTGACAAGCCAAAGGCTGAAGGCGCAGCTGGCGGCGGTATGCCAGACATGGGCGGCATGGGTGGCATGGGCGGCATGATGTAAGCCAGCCTTACCCAGCTATTAAAAAGCCCCGCCTGCAGTGATGCAGGCGGGGCTTTTTTGTGCAGTATTCAAAATGCAGGAGAACCCATGTGGGAGCTGGCTTGCCTGCGATGGCATCACCTCGGTGCACCAGACATACCGAGTCGCCTGCATCGCGGGCAAGCCCGGCTCCCACATGGCTGCCTGTGTTGATCTCAACCCAATGTACGACGTCGCAACAGCTTCCTGAAGGTCATGCCCCTTGCCAGGGTTACTTGGGCAGCCGGCATAAGTGCCACGGGTTGCGGTGCAGCAGTTTGGTTGAGTGGGCCAGGGACAGGCAGGTGCGTGAGTTTCTCAACGCTGGCGGCTCGGGGCCACCTCCGAGGTGGCGGGGTGAGGAGCGCATCCTGCGCCGTTGGCCGACGTGCCGTATTGGCGGTGTGATCGCCAGCGTGTTTGTCTTCCATCCGTGGTGATGGCTTGTCCGTAACCGCCAGGCGCGAGGCCGAGGCATTACCGGGCACGAACACGCCGGCAACGATGCACAGCGACAGCATCAAGGTGGGCAAATGCTTCTTACGGGGATGCATGACAGGGCTCTCCAACCGGGATTCAGTTGGCGAGGTTACGGGCGATGCGCAGGCTGCGCTGTCACAGGCTGTAACAGCGCTACAACCGGCGATACCCTTCAATAAGGACGAACACTGTCACTGTGGCGAGCAGGCTTGCCCTGCGTTGGGTGGCGAAGCCGCCCCAAATCAGGCGACTCGGTGAGCCAGTTATAACGGACTGGGGCTGCTGCGCAGCCCAACGCAGGGCAAGCCTGCTCGCCACGGATTACTTTTCTCCAGTTCTATTTCTGACTCGACTTACTTGAACGCATCAGCCCAAAGACCTTGAAAGGCATGGCTCTAAAGAGGGCGCAACGGCAGTATCAGGCTCATGCGTGCGCCGCCCAGCGGGCTGCGGGTTACCGACAACTCACCGTGGTGCCACTGGGTCGCGCGCTTGGCCAGCGCCAGGCCGAGGCCGAAGCCACTGGGTTCGTCGCCGCCCATGGCAAGCCGCACAAAAGGCTCGAAAATCTTTTCACGGTTCTCCGCCAATATACCGGGGCCATCATCGTCGACATGCAGCACCAAGTGCTGCTCACCCTGGTAGGTGGCGCTCACGCACACTCGATCACGCGCATAGGTGATGGCGTTGCTCAAGAGGTTGCGCACGATCAAGTGCAGCAGGGCACGGTCGCCGATCAGTTCAAGCTGTGCAGGCTCGGTTTCCAGGCTTAATTGACGGTGGTGCCCATCCAGTAAGGCGAACTCCTGGTGCAGCCAATCACGCAGGTTGATGGGTTCGTGCTGCAAATCGGTCGGCGCGCCGGCCATTCGCGCAAAGGCCAAGCTGGCGCGAACCAGAGCTTCGAGTTCTTCGACATCGGTTTGCAAGCGCTCCTGAAGGCGTGCGCGGGTCGGCGGGTCTTCGCTCTTGCTCAGCAACGTAAGGGCGAAACGCATGCGCGCCAGCGGTGTGCGCAGTTCGTGGGAGACGGCTTGAGAGACTTCGCGATGGCGTTCGCTCATGGCGCTGATGTCCCGCGCATGCTGTTGCAAGGTCAGCAGTAACGGCGTCCATTCCTTGCCCAGGGCGGGCAGCATCACGTTTGGCGTGCGTGCCAGCGTGCCCAGGCACGTGTTGAGTGTGGCCAGGTCTTTGTTATGCCGTCGGTACGCACGCAAACCGAGGCCGAGCAACAGCAAAACCGGCAAGCCGGCGACACAGGCGGTCATCCAGAAAATCGGAAATTTCAGCAGGTCCTTGACCTCGGCACTGCCCCACATAGGGCCGAATCGGATCACGGTTTCGTCGTCCAGCGGGAAGTAGCTGATGTCTTCGTCGCTGTTCAGTGCTGGCTGCTGGTGTTCGAGCATGACCATGGCTTCGGGCGGCAGTTCGACGTCGTCATAGGGGATCAGCTCTACCGGGTACTGGAAGTGCGCGCGCAGGATGTCCATGCGCGCTTCACGTTTCTCGGCAGGCAAGCCTTTGAGCTGCTCGGCCACCAAATAGCCTGGGCCGGCCATCAAACGCAAAAAACTGTCCTCGCCGACAAACACCGAGGCGTTGGTGCACAGCCACAACAGATAAAGGGTCAAGCTCGTCCAACCCGCGCCCGCCACGGCCACCATCCAGGGGCGCAGTTTAAACATGCTGGGCCGCCTGGGGGATTTCGACAAACAGGTAGCCTTGGGCCGTGATGGTCTGGATGGTCACCGGGCAGGCCAGGGTCATCAGCTTTTTGCGCAGGCGCGACACACGCATATCAATGGAGCGGTTAAGCCCGTCGTATTCCAGGCCGCGTAAGCTTTGCAGGAGTTTCTCGCGGGTCAGTAACACGCCGCTATGGCGGGCGAAAATCGCCAGCAGTTCGAACTCGGCCACCGAGAATTGCAATGGCGTACCGTCGAGCCAGGCGAAATGGCTATTAAGGTCCAACCGAAACGCACCCCACTGATAAGACGCATTGGGCGCCTGGCGGTGACGACGCAGCAACGAGCGCACCCTGGCCAGCAACAGCAGCGGGTCGACGGGTTTGACCACGTAGTCGTCGGCGCCCACGTCGAATCCGGTTAATTGCTCGGCGTTTTCATCCAGCGCGGTCATCATCAGGATCAGCCCGGGGTAGCTGTCGCGAATCTGGCGGCACAGGGTAAAACCGTCGATGCCCGGCAACATGACATCGAGGATCAACAGTGCCGGTTTTTCATCAAGAATGCGCTGTGCGGCGCGATCACCACGGTGCTCCACGGCGACGGTAAAACCCTCCGCGCGCAGGAACTCGGCCGTCAGCGCGGCCAATGGGCGGTCATCTTCAATCAGCAACAGGGAGTCGGACATGCAAAGGCGCCATCGCCGGAGGATGGCGCAAGTGTCACGCCCTTGCCCTGTGGTAGGCAAGGGCCAGAGCGCAGCTGTCAGCGTACGCTGATTGTGGGGGGCACTTCCTTCGGCCCCTTCCAGCTCAGCAATTGTTGGGTGTAGCCATAGCTGGCCGCTTGGTAGTAGGTGATTGCGCGTTGGATCAACGGATCATCACTGCCTACACGCAGCTCCTGGCTTTCACCCAGGGCTTGATCGTGGCGACGCAGGCCTTGGCGTGGGCTTAGAATGGCCAGGTCCTTGCCGTCAAACAGCCCCAGATACTGATAGTTGCCGACCACCACGCGCGGTGGCAACGGGTTGTCCTGCAACAGGTTGCGGCCGAAGAAGGTCGACTCGTAGCTCAGGTTGATCAGGCCCAGCAAGGTCGGCGCAAGGTCGATCTGGCTGGCCAGTTGTGCGCTTTCCCGGGCTTCGATCAGTTTGGGGGCATAGATGAACAGCGGGATCTGGTAGTTGGTGATCGGCAAGTCTTCCTTGCCTGCGCTGCCGGCGGTGTGGTCGGCGACGAACACGAAAATCGTGTTATCGAACCAGGGTTTCTGGCGTGCCGCGTCGAGGAACTCGCCAATAGCGTGGTCGGTGTATTTGACGGCGCCGTCACGGCCTTTACCGGACTTGATATCAATGCGCCCGTCCGGGTAGGTGTAGGGACGGTGGTTGGACGTGGTCATCAGTTGCAGCAGGAAGGGCTGCTGCTTGGCGTAGTCGGCATCCGCGAGTTTCAGGGTTTGCCGGTAGAGATCTTCATCAGCCATGCCCCACGCGTTCTTAAACGAAATTTCCGCTTCAGGCACACTGCTCTGGTCGACGACCCGATAACCGTTGCCGCTGAAAAACGCGTTCATATTGTCGAAGTAACCGCGCCCGCCGTAGACGAACACGCTGTCGTAACCGACGGCACCGAGTTGTTGGCCAAGGCTTGCGAAACCGCTTTCACGGCCAATGCGCTTGACGATCGAGCGGCCGGGCGTGGGTGGAATCGCCAAGGTGATCGCTTCCAGCCCACGGTCAGTGCGGGTGCCGGTGGCATAGAAGTTATTGAAGTACAGGCTTTGTTTACGCAGCGCATCGAGGTTGGGCGTCAGGTTGTTCTCATCGCCATTGCTGCCCATGTATTTGGCGCTGAAGCTTTCGATGGTCACCAGCACGATGTTGGGTTTACGCAATGTGCCTGGGTTGTCGATAGTGCGGCGGATATCCAGCGGGTCTGTGCCGATAAAGTGCGCATTGGGTTCACTGAGTTCTGCGCGCAACTGTTTGGCGACAACATCGGTTGGCAGGCTTTTGTAGAACTGCGTGTAATCGAGTTCGTTATTGCGAAAGGCGGCAAAAAATTGGTACGGGCCGTTGCTCGCCAATTCGTTCATGTAGGCATTGCCGCCTTGGGCACGCGGGCTGTTCTGGCTGATCAATTGCACACTCAGACCGGCAGCTACCAACAGGCACAGGGCATTCAGCAAGCGGCCGCGCATGGCTGGGAGCGGGGCGTTCATCGCCGCATTGAACGGCTTGCGCAGGGCAAGGCTCACGACTATCGCCAGCATCGCCAACAAACTGAGCAGCTTGCCGATCGGGTAGGACTCCAGCAGGTTGTTCAATACCTCCTTGGAATACACCAAGTAGTCGACGGCAATAAAATTGAAGCGCACACCGAATTCATCCCAGAACAACCATTCAGCGACCGCAGTGAACAGCATGGCGAACACGCTTGCGGTGAGCACCGCTTGCAGGAACCAGCGATGGCCGCGGCGGCGCCACAACGCGGGCGGGCACAGCAGCAGGTAAAGGCCCAGCGGCAAGGCGGCATACACCAGGAAGCTCAGGTCATAGAGCAAACCCACGCCAAACACCGGCAGCAAATTGCCACCGACTTCATCCAGATGGGTGATCAGCAGCACGCTGCGGGTCAGCAGGAAAATCACCAGCCAGGTGGCGGTGACGAGCAGCAGAAAGCGCATAGGCGCTGTTTTGAAAAACCCCATGTCCATATTCCTTATATCGATGGGCGCGATGTTCGACCTGACACTGTAATCAGTTTGTGAAGCTATAGTGAAAAACTTGTTGGAATATGTAATTGGTTGAAAACCTTTATCGACGTGACCTCAAGGTCTATCCCTGAGCCACACTTGGCCTTAAGCTGCGCGAGCCAACAAGGCCGTTACCGCGTACGGAGACACTGCCCATGCGAATTCTATTGGTTGAAGACAACCGCGATATTCTGGCCAACCTGGCCGATTACCTGGGGCTAAAAGGCTACACCGTGGACTGCGCGCAGGACGGTTTGTCGGGCCTGCACCTGGCCGCCACCGAGCATTACGACCTGATCGTGCTCGACATCATGCTGCCCGGTATCGATGGCTACACGCTGTGCAAACGTCTGCGTGAAGACGCCCGCCGCGATACGCCGGTGATAATGCTCACCGCCCGCGACCAATTGGATGACCGGCTGCAGGGCTTCAAGTCCGGCGCCGATGACTACCTGCTCAAACCCTTTGCCTTGTCCGAGCTGGCCGCGCGCATCGAAGCCGTATTGCGCCGTGCCCAGGGCGGCGGGCGCCGTGCCCTGCAAGTCGGTGACTTGAGCTACGACCTTGATACCCTGGAAGTCACCCGCGAAGGGCGCCTGCTCAAGCTCAACCCGGTGGGCCTGAAACTGCTCGCCGTGTTGATGCAAAAAAGCCCGCACGTACTGCGCCGCGAAATCCTCGAAGAAGCCCTGTGGGGCGATGATTGCCCGGACAGTGACAGTCTGCGCAGCCACGTTCACCAATTGCGTCAGGTGATCGATAAGCCGTTCGCCAAGCCGTTGCTGCAAACGGTACACGGTGTGGGTTATCGCCTGGCCGAGGGCCGTGATGGAGTTTAAGCAAAGCCTTGCCCAGCGGATCATCATCGCCTTTGCCTTGATGAGTGCGTTGGTGGCGGGGGCCTTCGCCATGGGCATCATTGCGACCGTGCACCTGGTGGAAGAAAAACTGATTTCGGCCGGCCTGGGCGGCGACCTGCAGCGCCTGTTGCTGATGGACAGTGTCGAGGACTGGAGCCACCGGCCCGAGCCCGACCAGCTGTTTTACTTCAGCGGCGGCCCTGGGGATTTCGAGCTGCCCAAAGACCTTCGGCACCTGGAGCCGGGCTTTCACGAAGTATTCCGCGAATCGCTGTCGTACCACGCCATGGTTGAAGTGGTGGATGGCCGACGGTATGTGTTGCTGCAAGACCAAAGCGATTTCGAAGAGCGCGAGCGCGTGCTGTTTGCCGTGGTGCTGGTGGGCTTTGTGCTCAGCCTCGCACTGGCGGTTTTCCTTGGTTGGGTGCTGGCCCGCAAGGTGATGGCGCCGGTGGTGCGTCTGGCCCGCCAGGTGCGCCATCGTGACCAATTGCTTGGCTTGGCGCCGCCGCTGGCTCCGGACTACGCCGCCGATGAAGTCGGCGAGTTGGCCGTGGCTTTCGACGCCACCCTGGGCCGCCTGCGCGCGGCCTTGTCCCGTGAGCAGCTGTTCACCAGCGATGTCAGCCACGAACTGCGCACGCCGTTGATGGTACTGGCCAGTTCCTGCGAGTTGCTGTTGGAAAACCCGGCTATTGACCCGCGTGGCCGCAACCAAGTGCTGCGAATCGCCCGTGCGTGCGAAGAAATGCGCGAGCTGGTGCAAACCTTCCTCATGCTGGCGCGTGCCAAACACGATGATGCCGCCATGTCGCCGCAGGTCAACGTCACGCAGGTGGCGGAGGACTTACTCGGCATCTGGCGAGGGCCTATCGAGCAAAAGGGCCTTGAGTTGATCTATAACCCGGGCAATCCCCTGGATACCCGCTACAACACCACCTTCTTGCACGCGGTGATGGGCAACTTGCTGCGCAACGCGTTGCACTACACCGAGCAGGGCTTTATCCGCCTCACGCTGGAACCGAGTGGCTTTATCGTCGAAGACTCTGGGGTGGGCATTCCCGAGGACAAGCGTGAAGCGATGTTCGAGCCCTTTGTGCGCGGCAGCGAGAAGCGCGGAGAAGGCCTCGGCCTGGGCTTGTCGCTGGTGCAACGCATCTGCGAGAGCCAGGGCTGGAGCGTCAGCCTGAGTACTATGGAGCCCAATGGCTGCCGTTTCCATGTCGAGTTGAGCCAGGTCAAACCCTGAGTACTTTCCCTGCCGCTATCCTGCGGCAGATACCACGCTTTTCGGCGAAGATGGCCCCATGCCACTGCTTGTATCTGTAAAGTCTTGAAATGTATGGGGTTGGACAGGACAAGTTTTTCACAACGGGTTGACCTGTTGATCACAGTTTGCTGCTTAAGGTTGTAAGCATCAGCTACTGGAGATCCGTTGATGTCTACCCCAATCAAGCTCGATTTTTCCGAAAAGTACGACGATCAGCACGCGCAGAATTATTTGCTCAAGCATCAGGACAATCTGGCTCGCCGGCTGTCCCACAAACGCGACGAGCAATTGGCGCGCGGTGCGTTGGCCCTGGCGGGTGAGCCGGGCCTGGTGCTGGACCTGCCTTGCGGTGCCGGGCGGTTCTGGCCATTGTTGGCGGAGAAGCCCAACCGTGTGATTATCGGCGCTGACAATTCGGAGTCGATGTTGAAAGTTGCCACCGTCGCCCAGCCGGCGGAGGTGGTGAAGCGGGTACGGCCTTTGCAAACGTCTGCCTTTGATATCGATTTGCCCGATAACTCGGTCGACAGTATTTTTTGCATGCGCTTGATGCACCACATTGGTGATCCGGCGCACAGGCTGGCAATACTGAAAGAATTTCAGCGGGTTACCCGCGACAGCGTGATTATTTCGTTGTGGGTGGATGGCAATTTCAAGGCGTGGAAACGCAAGCGCGCCGAAGCCAAGCGTCGCAAGAAAGGTGAGCAGGAAGGTTACCAAAACCGGTTTGTGTTACCGGCTGCTACTGTCGAGGCAGAATTTGAGCAGGCCGGTTTCCGGGTCCAGGAATCCCTGGACTTCATGCCGCTCTACGCCATGTGGCGAGTCTATGTATTGCGTAAGAGGTAACAGGATGGCAGTTGAGTGCGTATCAGGCAGTCACGTAGCTCCCGAAGAACGATTTGATTTTTTCTGGCGTCAGCAGGGCGAGTGGGTCGAGGAACCCAACCGCCGACGCGGTGGTGAAAGCGGTGTGCAGCGGGTGGTCAGCCCAAATGGCCGCTTGCTCTACAGCAAGCGTCAGACCGGTCATATCTACCGCAGTTGGCTTCACCCGTTCGGACGACCGACCGTGTTGCGCGAACGTGACGCCCTCAAAGGCCTGCGTTCGCTGGATGTACGCGTACCGGAACTGGTGTTCTGCGGCGCACGCCGTGACCCCGAGCACCAATGGAAAGCCTTGTTGGTCACGGCGTCCTTGGACGGTTTCGACGAGATCGAAAACTGGTACGCCGCCGGCGGCCGTGAGCAGTACGGCGAGTTGCTCCATGAGCGCATGCTCAAGGAATTGGCGGGCACCCTGGCGCGCATGCACAAGGGCCGCTGGCAACATGGTTGCCTGTACATCAAGCACATTTTTGTACGAGTGACCGGCGAAGGCGACTCGGCCAACGTGGAAGTGGCGCTGCTGGATTTTGAAAAGTGCCGCCAGCGTTTGACCGCTTATCGGGCCGCTTCCCATGACATGCTGCAACTGCGTCGCCATTCGTCGTGGAACAGTACCGACTGGGAAAAACTCAGCTACTTTTACGAGACGGCGTTTGGCAGCGCTATCAAGGGCTTAACTAGATGAAGCTAGAAATAGCACGAGGTGTGTTCCTGGTCGGCGCGTTGGGCATTGCAGCCCTGGCGCTGGCTGTGTGGGAACAACCTCGCACACAGGTGCTCAGTGCGGCGCAGGGTAGTGGGCAATGCCTGCTGCCACGTGTTGCCAAGACGAGTGTGGCGGCCAAGCCGGATCATGACTTGCTGTTGTTCATGTTCGGGATGTCCCAAGGGATGAGGCCGCAGAGTTGAAAGATTCCACACCCCCGACAAAAGGGCCTTGCGATGCGAGGCCCTTTTTTTGTCTCAAATTATCAGGTGCAAGTGGTTGTCCCAAAGCCCCGAGGGCAGCTCCAGCGGCTTGGCCACCAACTGCGGCTGGCGGCAATCGTAGAAGCGACAACGGCCCTGGCCTGAGGTGACGACAAAGCCATCCGCCACAGCGCCTACACCGGCGCAGTCGGGCAACGGCCCGTCCAGGCGCAGCGCACCGCTGTCCATGTCCCAGATAAAAAACCTGTTACCCCGCGGCGCTGTCAGTGCGACCAGACGCAGTTCGCTGTGCACGGCGACGCTGGCGGTGTAATGCCCCATGGCTTGCAGTTGCTCATCGGCCACCGGGAAAGCCACGAACGGCTGCCCTGGGCGCTTGATCGCGAGCAACTCGGAGCGTTCCTGGGACGGCCCCATGAACTGCTGCCCGGTGAGGATTGTGCCATCGCTGGCAATCCCCATATGCCGCACGCTGTTCATCTGTTGGTCCAGGGTTTCCTTGCTGATCAGGCTGCCGTCGCGGTGCATCAGCACCAGGCTCGGTTCCATGGCGTTGAGGTTCATCTCCACACGACTTTCGGCTTCGGTGCGAATGCCGCCGTTGGCCACCACCAGGGTTTCGCCGTCGGGCATCCATGACACTTGATGCGGGCCGATGCCATGGGTGGAGATTTCGCCACTGTGCACCAGCCGCTCGCCCTCGAACCTGTACACACCGAGCAGGCCACGGCCGGGGTCGGAGGTGTCGTTCTCGGTGGCGTACAGCCAGTCGCCGCTGTTGTGGATCACCGCGTGGCCATAGAAATGGCGATTGGCGTTGGACGTGATGGTTTGCAGCAGCGTGCCAGTACGCAGGTCGATCAGGTAACTCTCGGTGCCCGGGCGACGGGCGACGAACAGCGCAATCGGCAGTGTCGGGTGGTTGATGATGTCATGGCAGCGCTGGCCGACCTGGGTGGCAAACACTTGCGTGCCGTCCAGGCGAAAACCCACGGCATAGTGCTTGCCGTCCGCATCATCGCGGGCCGATAGCAGCAGCGGTGCCTGCTTCTTTTGTTTGAACAGCGTCCAGCCACCCAAAGTGAGTGCACTGAGCAGCACACTGCCAACCGCCAAAGCCTGTCGCCTGAGCATCATCAGTCACCGTCGTTGGCGTTAAAGCCCAGTTGAATGCCCAGCGCCTTGGCCAAATCACCTTCGTGCAGGCGGTGGACCACGTTGAGGCTGTCATAGATGTCATTGAGCTGTTGGCGCCCGGCATCGTCGGCCAGCAATTCGTTGAGCGTACGCTGGTTGCTGGCGAACAGCTTGAGCGAGGCGGCGTAAGCGGCGTCGATCTTGTCGGCCAATGGCTTCTGCTCGGACGGCAACAGGCCGCGCAGGCCCTTGTTGTCGACGCCGACCCACACGGTCTGCGCCGCCGCCAGGCTGGCTTGCAGGCTTTGCAGGGACGACTGGCTGCGCCAGGCATCGGCCTGGAAGGGTTGCGGGATGCCCTTGGTCTGGCGGCCCATCGGCGTGCCGAGTTTTTTCTTCAAGGTATCCAGTGCGGTGACTTGCACGCGCAGCAGGTCTGCGATGGCTTCGTGGGAATCGGCGTAGCGCTGGTTCGGGAACTTGGTCATCTGCGCGAGCATGCCATCGGTGCTGTTCCAGCTTGCCAGGATCTCTTCGGCCAGGGTTTTCTGACGCTCACCAATGGCCACCAGCAGTGGGCAGTAACGGGCTTTCTGGGCTTCGTCGGCGACGTCGGTCTTGGCGTCGTAGAGGATGTATTCGTAGGCCGACAGGCCTTGCACCACCACGCTGGACTTGGCCAGGGCGGCGCCGTCGATCTGCGGCTGGGCGCTGACCAGTTGTTCGACTTGTCGGCCCACAAGGTTTTTCTTGTCCGGCCAGAACTGCACTTGCCACGAACGGTTGCCCTCGGCCAGCGGGCCGATCAGCAGCGGCTGCAGCTCAGCCCAGGCTTTTTGCGCATGCAGGAAGTCGGCGCGGGCGGTCTCCAGGCTTTCCTTGCCCTGGCAGTAGGCGAGGGCGCTGACGGCCAGTTGGCGGTCGGCTTCAACCCAGCGGCTGTAGGTGGGCAGGATCACTTGCTTGGCGATGGCCGCCGAGGTCACCGCCTGCGGGTCCTGGGGCGAGCAGGCGCCGAGGGCGAGGGCGGCAAGGCTGGTGAATAGCAACTTGGGACGGAACATGTCGAGCTCCCTACTGTAATTGTGGCAATGCTTATAAAGAGTTCAGGAACGCCAGCAACGCAGCACGCTGCTCGGCATTAAAGGACAACACATGTTGCTGCGCCGCTTGCGCTTCGCCGCCATGCCAAAGCACGGCTTCGAGCAGATTGCGGGCGCGGCCGTCATGCAAAAACTGGGTATGACCACTTACGGCCTGCGTCAGGCCAATGCCCCACAACGGCGGCGTGCGCCAGTCGCGGCCGCCGGCCTTGAACTCGCTGCGGTGGTCGGCCAGGCCTTCGCCCATGTCGTGTAACAACAGGTCGCTGTAAGGGCGAATCACCTGGTTGGCCAGCTCAGGCTCGGCGGCCGTGGCCGCCGTGGTGAACGTCGGCTTATGGCAACCCTGGCAACCGGCCTGGTAGAACAGGTTTTTGCCGGCGAGCACCTGCGGCGTGTTGACGCCACGGCGCGCCGGCACGGCGAGGTTGCGGGTGTAGAACAGCACCAGGCGCAGGATGTTATCGCTGACTTCCGGCTCGCCCTCGGGGCCATTGCCATTGGGCGCCTGTTTGCAGGCGACTTGGGCGGCGGTGCAGTCATCAAAGGGTCTCAGGGACGTGGTGAGGCCCATATCACCAGAAAACGCGTGAACATTTTGTTGATTGAGGTTGGGTTGCCCGGCTTTCCAGCCAAAGCGCCCGAGTACGGTTTGGTGCTGCGCGTCATCCCAGACCCAATTGGCGCGACCAATGAGGGCTTCCTTGTCGGCGGTTTTTGCGTCGGTGTTGCGCAAGATGTCGGCATCGCTGATGGCTTCGAGCAGGCCCAGTCCGATCATCGGTGGCGCAATCCGCGCCGAGAAAAGTGTTTCGGCGTGCATCGGGCCGTAGCCCAGCTGGGTGATTTGCAGATTTGGCTTGCGCAACTCGACCACGCTGCCGTCCTTGAAGGTCACGTTGACGGGCGTGTAGTCGACCCGCACTTTGCCTTCAGGCGCCACGCCTGGCACGGCCATGTCCTGCAGTTGCCCACCGTAGACCGGCTCGGGCACCACGCCGATCTGCTCGATAAGCCTGGCATCGGCGGGCGCAGGCGGGATCGACAGGCGCACCAGCATCGACACCGCATTCGGTGCGTCGGGCAGCGGCGGATGGCCACGGCCGTCCTTGATATGGCAGTTCTGGCAAGCATTGGTGTTGAACAACGGGCCCAGACCGTCACGCGCGGTGGTGGTGGACGGCGCAATCACCCAGGGGCTGCGAAAGAAGCTGTTGCCGACGCTGAAATCCAGGCGACGGGTGGGCGCCAGGTTGGCCGAAGGCAGGGAAAACGCGTTCTGGTCGCGCTTGTTCACCGTCGTCGCGCCGCCCGCTCGTGATTCACCCGGCTCTGCCTTGGTAAACCTGGGGGCGTCGTCGCAGGCGGTCAGGCTCAAGGCCATCAATGCTGCGCACAGACGAAGAGGCGAACGGACCATCGGGTTTCCTGCGACTAAGGCGAAAAAGAGGGTCGCAAAGTCTAACAGGGCAGGGCGGATTGAATAAGAGCAATTATCGTTTGGTGGTATTTGATTCATTCCCGCTAGAATGACCGCACATTTTTTCTGGAGGTGGCCAATGCAGGCTCTCGACGCTTTGCTCAACCGTGTTTCCGTGCCGCGTTTGCTGGAACCGGCGCCGACCCAGGAGCAGCGCGATGTGCTGTTCGCCGCCGCCATGCGCGCGCCCGACCATGGTCAACTGCGCCCATGGCGCTTTCTCACCGTAGAAGGTGCCGCCCGTGAGCAGATGGGCGCACTGCTGGCCGAAGCCGCACGCCTGCAGGACGCCGACGCGCCGCAAGCCGCTATCGACAAGGCCCAGAACGGCCCGCTGCGTGCGCCGTTGGTGGTGGTGGTGATTGCGCGTCTGCAAGAGCACTTTAAAGTGCCTAAATCCGAGCAACTGCTGGCGGCTGCGTGTGCGGCACACGGTATTTTGCTGGCGGCTTATGCGCAGGGGATCGGGGCGGTGTGGCGCACGGGTGAGTTGTCGTACTCGGCCCATGTGGCCAAAGGCTTGGGGCTGACTGCGGATGAGGAAGTGATTGGCTTCCTCTATTTGGGCACGCCGCAGAACCCGCCGCGTACAGCGGCTAAAGAAGATTTAGCGGCGTTTGTTCAGGCCTGGACCGGCGTCTAATTGTGGGAGCTGGCTTGCCTGCGATAACGGCCTGTCAGTCATGGATGTACTGACTGACCCACCGCCATCGCAGGCAAGCCAGCTCCCACAGGGGATCTTCATTGTTTTGAAGATCGGGTTTATACCTTGAACTGATCCATTAACTTCATCTGCTGGGTTGTCAGCGCATTCAGTTGGCTGCTGATGGCCGCTGACTCGGTGGCCTGGCCGGTGAGGGTTTCGGTCACGGTGCGGATCGCCGAAACGTTGCGGTTGACCTCTTCGGCCACGGCGCTCTGTTGTTCGGCGGCGCTGGCGATCTGCAGGTTCATGTCGCTGATCACTGTTACCGCGTCACTGATCTTGCCCAGCGCCTGCACCGCTTGATGGATCTGCCCGGCATTGCTCTGGGCCTGGTGCTGGCTGGAATGCATGGTCGCCACTACGCCACGGGTGCCGCTCTGGATGCGCTCGATCACCAGGCGAATTTCCTCTACTGAGTCCTGGGTACGTTTGGCCAGGTTGCGCACCTCGTCGGCCACTACCGCAAACCCACGCCCGCTTTCCCCGGCGCGTGCGGCTTCGATGGCGGCGTTCAGCGCCAGCAGGTTGGTTTGCTCGGCAATGCTGCGGATCACTTCGAGCACCGAGCCGATCTGTTCGCTGTTGACCGCTAGCGCTTCCACTTCGGTCACGGCCTTGCTGACCTCTTCGGCCAAAGTGGTGATGTCGCGGGTGCTCTGCTCAATGATCGACATGCCGTCGCGCGCCGATTGGTCCGCGCCACGGGCGGCGCTGGCAGCGTTGGAGGCGCTGTTGGCCACATCATGGGCGGTGGCGCTCATTTCATTGGAGGCAGTGGCCACCTGATCGATTTCGCGGAACTGCACCTGCATGCCCTCGCTGGTCTGGCGGGCAATGGCTGAGGACTGGTCCGCCGTGCCACGCGCTTCAGTGATGCTCTGCTTGATCTGTGCAATGGTCGGTTGCAGCTTGTCGAGGAAGCGGTTGAACCAGTTTGCCAACTCGCCCAGTTCGTCCTTCTTGGCGTAGGCCAGGCGCTGCGTGAGGTCGCCTTCGCCGCTGGCGATGTTCTTGAGCATCGCCGCAACGGTGTTGATCGGGCGGGTCACGCCGGTGGCGGTCAGCCAGATCAGCAGCAGGCCCAGCAAGGCAGCAGCGGCGCCGACCAGCAAGGCTTTGAGCGTGGAGGCGTTTTGAGCCTTATCGAGTATGCCTTGCAGTTTCAAAGCGTCGGCGAGCATGACGTCCTTGGGCAGCTTGATCACCACGCCCCAGGATTTGGCCTCGGCAATCGGTTTGACTGGATACACGGCGCGAATCGTGTCGTCCTGTTCGCGGATCATGCGCGTGTCACTGGCCAGTAGTTGCACGATGTCTTTGCCTTCGGCGCCGATGGTGTCAATCAGGTTTTTACCGACCTTGTCCGGCTGGCCACTGAAGGCGGAAATCAGCCCGGTGCTGGAAAGAACTTCCAGGTAGCCGGCGCCGTTGAACAGGTCTTTTTGCGCCGCATCGGTGGCGGCTTGCAAGGCATTCAAGGCCAGGTCGATACCGACCACACCAATGACTTTGCCATCAACAATCAGCGGCAGCGAAATAGTGGTCATCAGCACCTGCTTGCCGGCCACTTCATCGGAATACGGGTCGAGCAGGCACACCGTACGCGTGTCTCGTGGGCAGGTGTACCAGATGTTGTAGGGCGTGCCGCTGAGGTTGAGGGTGGTTTTGGTCAGGTCATCCTCGACCATCACGGTGTTCAGGCCTTCGCCGCCAGCGCGGCTCCAGTAGCTGGAGAAACGGCCTTTTTCATTGGAGACGCGGGTTTTGTCGTTGACGAAGTCGCTGTCTTTGCCATCCAGGCCATTGGGTTCGAATGACAGCCAGATGCCCAGTACCTTGCTGTTGCGCTCAAAGGCGGTTTTGACACTCTGGTTGAGCTCTTCTCGCAATGCGCCGGGCTCCAGCGCTCGTTTGTTGGCGAGGGCACGCAGGTCTTTGACGTGATCGGCCAGCGCGGTTATCACTACCAGGCTTTCGCCAAAGGTTTTCTGCAGTTGCACGGCTTGTTCGCCGGCCTTGGCCTGCAACAGGTTCTGCACGCTGTTAGTGAGCATTCGCGAGCTTGAATCACTTACCAGGCGGTTGTTCTGATCGGCCTCGTAGAGGTTGATGCCGACGATCAGCGCGATTACCCCCAAGAGGCAAAGGCCCGACAACAGCACGATTTTCAAGCGGATGGAGAGGGTGTCGAACATAGGTTTACTCGCGATTGGACTCGTTGAAAGGCAAGCAGGGCGAGCCAAGTCCATTCGGCGCTATGTCCGGAACATCGGCGTAACGGGATGTTTCATGAGGGAAAGGCGATGAGCGGTAGGAAAAGCACTACGCGCCGCGTTATACGGGGGCTGCAAGCCGTTCCGGGCGTGACCAGATCCACAGGTTGCCCAGGCTCATGCCGGCAATCGCCAGGTAGATCGGCCAGCCGTGATCGAGCATCACCAACATCAACACGGCGCACAGCAGCATGCTCACGGTGGCGCTGACTTTGGCGCGGCGCGCGATGATCTTGCCATTGCGCCAGTTGAACAGAATCGGTCCGAACAGCCGGTGGTTTTCCAGCCAGGCGCTCAGGCGCGGCGAGCTTTTAGTCGCCGCCCAGGCGGCCAGCAGGATGAATTCGGTGGTGGGCAAACCCGGTATGACAATCGCCACCAACCCAATGCCCAGGCTGACGTAGGCCAGCAGGCCGAAGAGCAACTGGGCGATTTTTGAGGTGGATTGGGTTTTGCCGGTCATGCTGAAGTTTATCTGTTGAGGGGTTACACATTATTCGAACTGAAATCCGCTCAAATGTGGGAGCTGGCTTGTGTGGGAGCTGGCTTGCCTGCGATAGCATCGACTCGGTCTGACAGGTAGGCCGAGGTGAGCGCATCGCAGGCAAGCCAGCTCCCACAACAAGCCAGCTCCCACACAAGCCAGCGCCCATCGTGGCCTGTTACGCCAGTTCAGGGGCGCTAGCGTACGCCTGTTCCAGCAGCACGGTGAAGCGCACAAACGCGTCGATGGCACCTTTTTCTGCCGCCGCTTCTTCTTCGGCGCTGAACGCCAGGCCGTCGAGGGTGCGGGTGAAGCGCTTCCAGCCTTCAGCGCGGCCACCGGCCGGCTCGCCCAAGTGACGGGCACCGAAGGTTTCGCTCAGGCCCAGGCCCACGGCGCGCTTGATCAAGAATGCAGCGCCCAGCTTGGAGCCTTCGGACACGAACAACCAGCCCAGGGCTTCGGCTTTGCTCGGGTTTTTCACGGCGCCGGCAACCGGTGCTGGCACGTCGGTTTCCAGGTCGGCCAGGTCGAGTTTGGCGGCGTCGGCGCGGCAGCGCTCAGCCAGGTCCGGGACGATCTTGATCAGCTCGGGGTCGTTGTACAGCGCCACCAGTTCTGACTGGAACAGGTACTGCGCCACCACAAAACGGGCGAAGTTGGCTGGGGTTTCAAACGGCGCGTGGGCTTTGACCAGCGCGTCGAGCTTGGTGTGTGGCGCGTGGGTGATCTGGTTCAGGCGCTGGGAGCGCAGGTTTGGGCGTTCTGCGGTAGGAGAAGCGGTCATCGAAAAAATCCTTGAGAAGGGGCGCGCCTGGGTGCTCTAAAGAGAGCTGTTATCAACTAGACGAACAAGAAGACGCGGCACAGTAAAAAAACCTCACCTCGCCGCTGATAAAGGGCGGCAAGGTGAGGGCGGCTGTCAGATGTCCCAGATCAGGTTGATCGCGAAGTTGCGACCCGGCTGAGTCAGGCGGTCGAGGTTGGCCGGCGCGGTCACGCCGGCTTCGCCGACGCCGTCGTAGCTGCGCACGTCATCCCAGTTCCAGTACTTCTTGTCGGTGAGGTTGTAGAGGCCGCCGTTGATGGTCACGTCGTTGGTGACTTTGTAGAAACCGGTGAGGTCGACGATGCCAAAGCCTGGGGTCTTGAACGGAGCGCTGGTGCTGCCATCCGGCGCGTGGAAGGTGGTGCTGTCGACACGGTTCTGTTTTTTCACCAGCGTCCAGTTGACCAGCGCGCCGTATTGCTCCTGCTCGTAGCCCAGGCCGAATACGCCTTTAAGCGGGTTGACGCTGTTGAGCGGCTCGCCGTTGTCGTCGTTGCGGCCGTAGGTGTATCCCACCGAGCCCTGTGTGTAGAGACCTTGTGGCGCTCCGAACGCGTCGAGGTTCAGGCGGCCTTTGGCCTCAATCCCCTTGATGGTGGCGTGCTTGATGTTGTTGGCTTCGAAGGTTTGGATGTCGCCGCCGGCGACCGAGGCGTCTTCGTCGATAAAGTCGCGGTACTTGTTATAGAACACCGCGATGTCGAAGGAGCCTTCATCGAACTGGCCACGAATTCCGGTCTCGATGCCCTTGCTGGTTTCCGGCTTGAGGTTCGGGTTTGGCTCGACGGTGTAGCCCAGGTTGAGGTTTTCAAAACGGCCATACAGCGCTTTGGCCGACGGGGTGCGGAAGCCCTCGGCGTACTGGCCGAACCAGGTGTACTGATCGGTTAGCGCGTAGGTCAGGCCGAATTTTGGCGTGACGCGGTGCCAGGTTTTTTCTTTGTCGCTGACCGGGTAGGCGCCGGTGGGGTTGACGGTGTTGAGGAATTCCTGGGTCAGCTTGGGCTTGAGCCGGGTGTAGTCGTAACGTACGGCGGGCAGGAAGGTCCATTTGTCCCAGGTGATCTGGTCCTGGGCGAACAGCGAGTAAGTGTTGATGGTCGGGTCCGGGAAGTCGCTGGACTTTTTCACGCTGTCGCCGGCAGACGGGCTGGGCGCGCCGATCGCCGTGCAACCTGAGCCGACGGCGAGGCAGTAGGCCGAGCCTTCGCGCGAGCCGCTGACTTTCTGCTGCTTGAGGGTGGTGCCGTAAGTCACTTGGTGATCGGTTTCACCGAGGCTGAACGCCTTGTCCAGCTGTGCGTCGAAGACCCACTGTTTTTCTTCGTACAGGGTGTCGCGGGTGCGCATGACGCGGCGCGATGGCTGGTAGATTTCAGCGGTGCTCTGGTCAGTCTTGGCGATCTGGTAGTTGAGGCTGGTCTTGATCTGATCGGCTATCGGCGAGTCGAGGGCAAAGCGGTTTTCGATGCCGAAGCGTTCACGGGTGATGGTGTCGTTACCCGAACGCCCACGGTAGAAATTAAAGCCACGCCCGCCGACGAAGGGGCCGCCCACGGCGTTCTTCAGATTGACGTCGCGATCATCCTTGAACTTCTCGTAGGTCAATCCCAGCCGATTGTCATCGCCATAATTCCAACCCATTTTCGCCAGGATATTGGTGGTGCGCGAATCTTCCGGGTTAGCGCCGGTACGGGCCAGGCCTGTGGCGTTGTTGCCGTCGTAGGACTCCATTTCATGGCCGTTGCGCTGGCTCAGGTGCAGCAAACCGTCGAAGTCCTGCACGCGGCCGGCGACGGTGCCGGAGGTCAGCCAGCTGTCGTCGGCGGAGCTGTAGCCGGTTTTGAGGCGGGCGCCGACGTCCTGGCCGGGCTTGATGATATCGTCCGGGTCGAGGGTGAAGTAGCTCACTGCGCCGCCGATGGCGCTGCTGCCGTACAGGGCCGAGGCTGGGCCGCGCAGGATCTCCACGCGCTTGACGATTTCCGGGTCGACGTAGTTACGACGGGTCTTGGCGTACGGGCCGTTGAAGAAGTTGTCCGGCACTTCCACGCCGTCCACTTGAGTGAGGATGCGGTCGCCGTCGATGCCGCGAATGTTGTAGCCGGCGTTGCTGGCGCGGGTGCCTGCGCCGCCGACCGACACGTTGGGCTCGTAACGCACCAGTTCACGGATGGTGTTCACGTTCTGGCGGTCCAGCTCCTCACGCGCATGCACAGTAACGGTGCTTGGCACGCTGTTGACGTCCTGCTCACTGCGGGTGGCGCTGATGGTCACCTGCTGCAGATTGAGCGTGCTGCCGGCCGGGCGCTTTTCCAGCACGATGTTGTTATTGCCCAGTTTGCGGTAGCTCAGGTTGGTGCCCAGCAACAGCCGGTCCAGGGCTTTTTCCGGCGAGAGTGCGCCGCGCACGCCGGGGGACGACACACCCTGGCCAAGCTCTGCCGGCAAGCCGACTTGCCAGCCGGTCACGCTGGTAAAGGCATTCAACGCCGACACCAAGGGCTGCTGTTCGATACTGAAACTGTAATTGCCGTGGCTGCGCGCGGCCGGTTCGGCGGCAGTGGCGGCCATCACCGGCGCGCCGGCCAGCAGGATGGCGGCGGTGAGCAAGGACAGGACGGGCGAAGAGGACCGGCGGTTGAAACGAGAGGACATCGAGAGCGCTCCGGGGATACGAATCTTATAGTTGCGAGCTGATCAAATAGGAATCAGTTGCATTGGCTATAACGAGACGAACCGCCGGTTACTATCGAGTAAAAATAATTCTCATTTAGTTCAAGATGACCAGCGCCGGGTACTCCGAGAGCTTGGCCGAGGTGATGTGCGCCAGGGAGCGCACCACATCCAGCGGTTGGTCGAGGCGGTAATTGCCGGTGACGGCCACGCTTGCGAGCTTGTCGTTGGTGTTGACGATCCAGCCGGGGTAATAGCGGCGCAACTCGGCGAGCACTTCGCTCATCGGGCAGTTTTCGAATACCAGGCGGCCCTGGACCCACGCCAAGTCTTTACTGGCATCCAGTTTGGCCGGTTGGCCGAAGCCTTTGGGGCCGATGCGGATACTCTCTCCGGCGCTCAGACGCACGCGAGCATCGTCAAAGGTGTTGCTCAAATCCACATCGCCGCGCTGCACCTGCACCTGGGCTTCGCCATTGAGGTAGCGCACGGCGAAGTCGGTGTCGCGCACGCTGGCGCGCACGGGGCCGGCGTCAATCTCCAGCGGCAGGCCACGGCTGGGCGCCACCTCAAAGAAAGCTTCGCCCTGGAACAGTCGGGCGACGCGCTGGTGGTCCTTGATGCTGCTGGAAAACGCCGAATTGGTGTTCAGTAACACTTTGGAGCCGTCATCCAATTGCAGGCGCTGGCGTTCACCGACCACAGTGAGGTGGTCGGCCTGCAGGCGCACGGGCAGGTTGCTGAAGCTGAACAGACCGATCAGCAGCACAGCGGCGGTGGCCAGGGGTTTCCAATGTGGCTTGATACGCCGCCACGCACTGGGTTTGCGCGGCACTGCCAGGGCCACGGCGGCGCTGTGAACCGGCGCGCCGCCCCAGGCGGCCTGGGCCTTGCTGAAGGCGAGCAGGTGCGCCGGGTCGCTGGCAAGCCAGGCATCAAACTCGGCTTGCTGCCCGGGTTGCGGGCATTGCAAGGCAATCAGCCAATCGAGGGCTTGGTCCATGGCCGTGTCTTGCAGCACCTCATGAGCCAGCTCATGGGGGCGCAGCTTATTCGGGTCCGTCACGGTGTTCCTCGGGTCTTCGCCACGTTCTATTCATCGTTCCTACAGCCTGGGTCGACACCTCTGTCGGGTGAAGCTTAAGGCTGATCCAGCCGTTCGGCCACTCCTACACAGATAGCCATGATCAATTTCAGTTCCTTTTGCACCGTGCTCAAGGACACTTGCAACTGATCGGCAATCTCCTGGTAGCTGCAACCGTGCAGGCGGCTGAGGATGAAAATCTGCTGTTGGCGGGCGCTCAACTGGCCGAGGCTGACGCTCAGGTGTTCGAGCAATTGCTCGGCCTGGGTGGCGTCCTCGGGCGTGCTGATCGGCGCGGCGACGCTCTGCAGTACGTCCAGCGGCACATCTTCTTGCAGTGTGCGGGCCTGGATGCGGCGCGAGCGCAGATGGTCCAGCGCCAGGTTGCGCGCGGTTTGATAGACGAAGGGTTCAAGGTGATCGATCGGCCGCTCGCTGAGCGCCCGCGTGACGCGCAGGTAGGTTTCCTGCAACAGGTCTTCGGCGGTGCTGTGGTTATTCACCATCCGCTGCAGAGTGCGTAGCAGAATCACCCGTTGGGTGAGAAAGACTTGGTTGAAGCGAGATTGGCTCACAGTGATACCAGACCGGTTTGCAGTTAATGATAATGCTTATCATCAACTCAAATGGCAAGTGGCACTTTGAGATGCTGCGTCGACTCCTGTGGGAGCTGGCTTGTGTGGGAGCTGGCTTGCCTGCGATGCAGGCGCCCTGGTCTTTCAGACAGACCGCGGTGATGCTATCGCAGGCAAGCCAGCTCCCACACAAGCCAGTCCACACAATGGAACAACCGGGTCGGCTTACTCGGCGTTGCACAGTGCCAGGCAGTTATCCAGCATACGGTTGGAGAAGCCCCACTCGTTGTCGTACCACGCCAGCACCTTCAGCAACTTGCCACTGACCTTGGTGTGATTGGCATCGAAAATCGACGACAGCGGGTTATGGTTGAAGTCACTGGAAACCAGCGGCAGGGTGTTGTAGCCGAGGATCTTCGAATGCTGGCTGGCTTCTTTCAGCAGTGCGTTGACTTGCTCGGCGGTGGCTTCTTTTTTCAGTGTCACGGTGAGGTCCACCAGCGACACGTTGATCACCGGCACACGCACGGCCATGCCGGTCAGCTTGCCTGCCAGTTCCGGCAGTACCAGGCCGACCGCTTCAGCGGCGCCGGTCTTGCTCGGGATCATGTTCTGGGTGGCCGAACGCGCGCGGTACGGGTCGGTGTGGTACACGTCGGTGAGGTTCTGGTCGTTGGTGTAGGCGTGAATGGTGGTCATCAGGCCGCTTTCGATGCCCAGCTCGCGGTGCAGCACCTGAGCCACAGGCGCCAGGCAGTTGGTGGTGCACGAAGCGTTGGAGATGATCTGGTGTGATTGACGCAAAATGTCATGGTTTACCCCGTAAACCACGGTGGCGTCGGCGCCTTTGGCCGGGGCCGAGATGATCACCTTGCGAGCGCCGGCGGTAATATGAGCGGCAGCCTTGTCGCGGTCGGTGAACAGACCGGTGCATTCGAACACTACGTCGATCTTGTGCGCAGCCCACGGCAGGTCGGCCGGGTTGCGAATGGCACTGACGGCAATCCGGTCACCATTGACGGTCAGGCTTTCCTGATCGTGGGCGACCTCTGCGTCGAAAGTGCCGTGCACGGTGTCGTATTTGAGCAGGTGGGCATTGATCGAGCTGTCGCCCAGATCATTGATGGCGACGATCTGCAAATCCTGGCGGTAGCCTTGGGTATACAGTGCGCGCAGGACATTACGGCCGATACGGCCAAAACCATTGATTGCGATACGAAGAGTCATTGGAAAGTGCCTGTCGTCGATTTGTTGTAAGAATTACAAGATTATTCGCATAAAAATAGAAAACAAGCCTTTTTAGTGGCAATATTTTGTTCAATCTACAACGAGTGACCTGAATCAACTGGTCCGATGATTCAAACGACACCCTGCCATCCCATGAGCTGCGGGCGTTTGATCAGCATAGACTCTCAGGTCGCCACATCCGTTAGACTGGAGTTCTATACATGCATCCCCGCGTTCTTGAGGTCACCGAACGGCTTATCGCCCGCAGTCGTGCAACCCGCGAGGCTTACCTTGCGCTCATTCGTGGCGCGGCCAGCGACGGCCCGATGCGCGGCAAGCTGCAATGCGCCAACTTTGCCCACGGCGTGGCGGGTTGCGGCACTGAAGATAAAAATAGTCTGCGCATGATGAATGCCGCCAACGTGGCAATTGTTTCGTCATATAACGACATGCTCTCGGCGCACCAGCCGTACGAACATTTCCCGGAACAGATCAAGAAAGCCCTGCGCGAAGTCGGCTCGGTCGGCCAGTTCGCCGGTGGCACGCCCGCCATGTGCGACGGCGTGACCCAAGGCGAGCCTGGCATGGAGCTAAGCTTGCTCAGCCGCGAAGTCATCGCCATGTCGACGGCGGTAGCGCTGTCCCACAACATGTTCGATGCCGCGCTGATGCTGGGCATCTGCGACAAGATTGTGCCGGGCCTGATGATGGGTGCGCTGCGCTACGGCCACCTGCCGATGATCTTCGTGCCGGGCGGCCCTATGCCGTCGGGCATCTCCAACAAGCAGAAAGCCGACGTGCGCCAGCGTTATGCCGAAGGCAAGGCTACCCGTGAGGAACTGCTGGAATCGGAGATGAAGTCCTACCACAGTCCCGGCACCTGCACCTTCTACGGCACCGCCAACACCAACCAGTTGCTGATGGAAGTAATGGGCCTGCACCTGCCGGGCGCTTCGTTCGTCAACCCGTACACGCCGCTGCGTGACGCGCTGACCCGCGAAGCCGCGCACCAGGTCACGCGCCTTACCAAAGCCAGTGGCGACTTCACGCCGATTGGCGAGATCGTCGACGAGAAGTCCATCGTCAACTCCATCGTCGCCCTAAACGCTACGGGCGGTTCTACCAACCACACCCTGCACATGCCGGCTATCGCCATGTCGGCGGGCATCATCCTCACCTGGCAGGACATGGCCGACCTCTCCGAAGTGGTGCCGACCCTGTCCCACGTTTATCCAAACGGCAAGGCCGACATCAACCACTTCCAGGCAGCGGGCGGCATGTCGTTCCTTATCCGCGAACTGCTCGAAGCCGGCTTGCTCCATGAGGATGTGAACACCGTGGCGGGCAAGGGCTTGAGCCGTTACACCCAGGAACCGTTCCTGGTCGACGGCGAGCTGATCTGGCGCGACGGCCCGATCGAAAGCCTCGACGAAACCATCCTGCGCCCCGTAGCCCGTGCGTTCTCGCCGGAAGGCGGCTTGCGCGTGATGGAAGGCAACCTCGGGCGTGGTGTGATGAAGGTTTCGGCCGTGGCGCCGGAGCATCAGATCGTCGAAGCACCGGCCGTGGTGTTCCAGGATCAGCAGGATCTGGCCGATGCATTCAAGGCCGGCCAGCTGGAAAAAGACTTTGTCGCGGTGATGCGCTTCCAGGGGCCGCGCTCCAACGGTATGCCGGAACTGCACAAGATGACACCGTTCCTCGGTGTGTTGCAGGACCGTGGCTTCAAAGTTGCGTTGGTAACAGACGGGCGTATGTCTGGCGCGTCGGGTAAGATCCCCGCCGCGATTCACGTCAACCCCGAAGCCCAGAGCGGCGGGCCGCTGGCGCGAGTCAAGGATGGCGATATCATTCGCGTCGATGGCGTAAAGGGCACCCTGGAGCTTAAGGTGAACGCCGAAGAATTTGCAGCGCGCACGCCTGCCACGGGCCTGTTGGGCAACAACGTGGGGGCCGGTCGCGAGCTGTTTGCATTTATGCGCTTGGCCGCAAGCTCCGCAGAGCAGGGCGCCAGCGCCTTTACCTCTGCCTTGGAGACGCTTAAGTGAAGCTTGCGCTGGTCGGTGACATTGGTGGTACCAACGCCCGTTTTGCGTTGTGGCGGGATCAGGAACTGCATTCGATCCGCGTGCATGCCACGGCGGACCACCACAGCCCTGAGGAAGCCATCAAGGTTTACCTCAAGGAGGAAGGCCTGGAAATCGGGGACATCGGCGCGGTGTGCCTGTCAGTCGCGGGGCCGGTGAGTGGCGATGAATTTAAATTCACCAACAATCACTGGCGGCTGAGCAAAACTGCGTTTTGCAAAACCCTGCAGGTCGATGAGCTGCTGCTGGTCAATGACTTCACGGCCATGGCCCTGGGCATGACGCGGCTCAAACCCGATGAATTCCGTGTGGTCTGCCAAGGCACGCCGGAGCCGTTACGCCCAGCCGTGGTGATCGGCCCGGGCACTGGCCTGGGTGTGGGCACCTTGCTGGATTTGGGCGAAGGCCGTTACGCGGCGTTGCCAGGGGAGGGTGGCCATGTCGACCTGCCGCTGAGCAGCCCGCGTGAAACCCAGTTGTGGCAGCACATCTACAGCGAGATTGGCCACGTCAGCGCCGAGACCGCCTTGAGCGGTGGCGGCCTGCCCCGTGTGTACCGCGCCATTTGTGCGGTCGACGGGCACACGCCGGTGCTGGACACGCCCGAAGCCATTACGGCCGCGGGCCTGGCCGGCGACCCGGTGGCCATGGAAGTGTTGAACCAGTTCAGTATCTGGCTGGGCCGTGTGGCCGGTAACAACGTGCTGACCACCGGTGGGCGTGGTGGTGTGTACATCGTGGGCGGGGTGATTCCGAGGTTTGCCGACTTCTTTATCAACAGCGGTTTTGCCAAGAGTTTCAGCGACAAGGGCTGCATGAGCGACTACTTCAAAGGCATTCCTGTGTGGTTGGTGACGGCGCCGTATTCCGGGTTGACCGGGGCCGGTGTTGCGCTTGAACAGGCTTTTGCGTAGGGGCTGATGGCCTCATCGCAGGCAAGCCAGCTCCCACAGTTGACCGGGTTCCAACCTTGGAATGCAGTCAACTGTGGGAGCTGGCTTGCCTGCGATAGGGTCTCAAGCGCAACAAATGACGTAAGCTTGGCCATAACAACAAGGAGGACCCCGTGAGCGTAATCAGTAAATCGATTCTCCTCGTCGACGACGACCAGGAAATCCGCGAATTGCTGCAGACCTACCTCAGTCGCGCCGGCTTCCAGGTGCGTGGCGTGCCGGATGGCGCGGGGTTCCGCCAGGCGATGAACGAGGCGCCGTGCGACCTGGTCATCCTCGATGTGATGTTGCCGGACGAAGACGGTTTCAGCCTTTGCCGCTGGATTCGCCAGCACCCGCGCCAGGCGCAGGTGCCGATCATCATGCTGACCGCCAGTTCCGACGAAGCCGACCGTGTGATCGGCCTGGAGCTGGGGGCCGACGACTACATCGGCAAACCCTTCAGCCCTCGCGAGCTGCAAGCGCGGATCAAAGCCTTGTTGCGTCGCGCCCAGTTTGGCCAGGAGCGCACGGGTGGCGGCGACGTTCTGGTGTTCGATGAGTGGCGCCTGGACATGATCAGTCATCGCCTGTTTCACGTGGACGGCGAAGAGGTAATCCTCTCCGGCGCCGACTTTGCCTTGCTCAAGCTGTTTCTTGATCACCCCCAACAGATTCTCGACCGCGACACCATTGGCAACGCCACCCGTGGCCGCGACCTGATGCCGTTGGACCGTATCGTCGACATGGCCGTCAGCCGCCTGCGCCAACGCCTGCGCGATACCGAAAAACCTCCAAGGCTGATCCGCACCGTGCGTGGCAGCGGTTATCAACTGGCAGCCAGCGTGGTTGCCGGCAATGCCCACTGAGCCGCTGACCGAGCGCCGCCGGCGTTTTCCGGTGCCGCGTTCGCTGCTTGGGCGCATGTTGCTGCTGACCTTGCTTGTGGTGCTGTTTGCCCAGGCGCTGTCCAGCGTGATCTGGGTTTCGCAACTGCGCGCCACCCAGCTCGAAGGTCTGGTGACCAGCGCGCGCAGCCTGGCGCATTCGATGACGGCCAGCGTGAGTTACTTCCGCTCGCTGCCGGTTGCCTACCGCCCGTTGGTGCTCGACCAACTGCGCAGCATGGGCGGCACGCGGTTTGTGGTGACCCTCAACGACCGCCCATTGGACATGCAGATTCTGCCGCAGACCCCGCGCAAGCAGGCGGTGCTGCAAGCCGTGGACGAAGTGCTGCGCCAGACCCTGGGCAGCGACGTGCATATCTCGGTGGAGTTCGTCAGCGCCGAGGACCTGCGTATTTTCAACGCGGGCCTCAAACTCGATGAACTGCCGCGTTCCTGGGCGCATTATGCCCTGACCCTGGAGCCGGTGAACCCGCCGGTGCTGGTCACGCAAATCCAGTTGGCACCCGGCGAATGGCTGTACATCGCCTCGCTGCTGCCCGAGCCCTACACCAGTTTGGAAGAACAAGGCCTGCCGTCGCAGCAAGTGTGGTTTATCGTGCTGACCAGCGGTTTCCTGTTGCTGTTTATCGGCCTGCTGGTGCACTGGCAAAGCCGGCCGCTCAAGCGCCTGGCCCGCGCAGCGCGGGACATGTCCCTGGGCGCCGATGTGGAACCGGTGGCCGAAGGCGGTGGCAGCGAAGTGGTGGAAGTGGGCCGTGCGTTTAACGCCATGCGCGAGCGCATCAGCCGTTACCTCACCGAGCGCAGCCAACTGTTCAGCGCGATTTCCCACGATTTGCGCACGCCGATCACGCGTCTGCGCTTGCGCGTGGAGTTGCTGGAAGACGAAAACCTGCAAGCCAAATTCGGTCGTGACCTGGATGAGTTGGAGTTGCTGGTCAAGGGGGCACTGCAATGCGTCAAAGACACCGACATCCACGAGAACATCGAGCCGGTCGACCTTAACCACGTGCTTGATTGCCTGGTGGAACCGTACCTGGCGCCGAACGGTAACGGCCGTATCACCCAGCACGGACGGGCGCTGACCCCTTATCCGGGCAAACCGCTGGCGCTCAAGCGCTGCATCGGCAACCTGATCGACAATGCCTTGAAGTACGGGCAGAACGCGCATTTGCATATCGAGGACGATGGCGTGGAGTTCATCCTGCATGTGGATGACGAAGGCCCGGGCGTGCCGGAGCAGCGTTTGGAACAGGTCTTCGAACCGCACTTTCGCCTGGCTGGCCAGCAGCAGGGGTATGGCTTGGGCCTGGGCATCGCGCGCAACATTGCCCACAGCCATGGTGGGGAAGTGAGTTTGCAGAATTTGCGCGAAGGCGGGTTGCGGGTGACCTTACAACTGCCGCGAACCCTGGACTAATGTGGGAGCTGGCTCCCACATTTTGATCCCGATTGAGTCAGATACTTTGGCGCAGCCGGGCCAAATCCCGCAGCGGCGGTGCCCCGAACAACCGGCTGTATTCCCGGCTGAACTGCGACGGGCTCTCATACCCTACCCGATACCCCGCTGCCGACGCCTCCAGCCCTTCGGCAATCATCAATCGCCGCGCTTCCTGCAACCGTAACTGCTTCTGGTATTGCAGCGGACTCATCGCCGTAATCGCCTTGAAGCGATGGTGCAAGGTCGAAACACTGAGGTTCACTTCCCTGGCCAGGTCATCAATGCGCAGCGGTTGTTCGAAGTTACCGTTCAACCATTTGATGGCCTGGCTCACGCGATGGCTCTGACTGTTGGCCACGGCGATTTCATACAGTCGATAACCCTGCGGGCCACGTAACAACCGATAGAGAATCTCGCGGTTGATGAGTGGCGCGAGCATGGCGATGTCTTTCGGTGTGTCCAGCAGGCGCGCCAGGCGCAACACGGCGTCGAGCAGTTGGTTGTCGATGCGGTCAACGTACATGCCACGCGATGTCGGCCTGGAGGGCACGCCCATCGGGCCTGCCTCGGCGATCAATGCGGTGAGCTGGGCCGGGTCGATATTGATGCGCACCGACAGGTTGGGGTCTTGCGGTGTGGCGTCGATGATCCGCCCGGCGACCGGCATCGCCACCGAAAACACCAGATAATTGAGCGGGTCGTAGGCAAAGATCTCGTCGGCCAGGCGCACTTCCTTGCTGCCGCTGGCCAGAATGCACAGGGCGGGTTCGACCAACACCGGCATGAAATCGCGCGGGGTGTTGTGGCGGTTCAGATACAGCGAGGTAATTGCCGTGCCGTAGGAGCCATCTTCCCAGGTATGACGGTGAACAATGCTGGCCAGCTCGGCGCGTTGTTTTTCCATCTCGGCATCGAGGGGCATTGGCTTGGTTTCGGGCGACGACATGGAGCGTCCTCTACTGACTGCTTTGATGGGCCCAGCTTAGCGGCGGCTTTTCAAAAGGTGTTACTTCGATTCTGCACAATCCTTGCCTGATCCTGCGATAAGGCGTGAATCAGGCAAGTGCAGGGCCTGTCATGTGCCTGAAACACTGAGTGTGCGCCTGGAATAAATCCTGGGGGCCAGACGTCTTATCTACGCTTCTCGCAGGATTGTGCAATAAGCCTGCAGGAATCGACTAACTGCGCCCATCTTCGCGCCGCTATCTTTGATCCTGTGGCAACACGCCCTCACAGTGCTTGCCGAGCATCACTTCTCAACGGGAGAGTCGAACATGTCCACCCCCATTCCCGCGAGCCATATGGCCTTTATCCGTGCCCGTACCGGGTGCAGCACCGAACTCGGTGCACGCTTGAGCAGTTTGATCGAACCGGGCCGTCAGGCTCAGGGTTGCCTGCAATTCTCGTTGCAGCATTCCCAGGTCGATCCCGATGTATGGCTGGTCTCGGGCTTCTGGAGCAGCGAGCAGGCGATGAGTGCCTACTTCAGTTCCCCTGCCTTGATGATCTTTACTGAGCTGTTGAACGACATGGTAGTGCGCAGTATGGACTTCCAGACCTTCACCGACGCATCCGCCGCCCATGCTTACGGTGAGTACCTGCAACTGGCCGGTTAGCGGTTAGAATGGCCGACTTTTCATTGGCCAGGACCTGCAACATGGCACGTAAACAATTTGCCCATCACGAAGCCGTTTCTGCATTAGTGCGTGAAGAAGAGGGTGGCTACAGCGCCGCAGTCGCCGTCAAGGCACTCGATGGCATGGGCGCCCCGCAGTTTCACAAGATCCTGGCAGGCCAGACCTTCAAGACCGCCTCCGACGCCGACGATGCAGCGACGCTGCAACTTGAATGTCTGGTTGATGTGGACGAGGACGGTCAGCTGACTTGGGCAACGGCCGCAAGCTGAAGCCGAACAGTTTATATCGCTCATCAAAAATCAAATGTGGGAGCCGGGCTTGCCCGCGATAGCGGTCTGCCAGCCAACTCATCAGGTGGCTGACAAACCGCTATCGCGGGCAAGCCCGGCTCCCACAGGGTTCTGTTGTGTGTGTTGGGCAGTGAATCAGCGCGGGCGATACATCTTGAACAACGCCTCCGGTCCCAACTGAAAATAATCCGCCGGGCCACCGCCGCGCAAAATCGGCTCAGCGGCCGCCGTGTCGTAAACCCCATCCTTGAGCAGCCACTTGGCAATGTGCACGGCAACCACCTCACCGAGCACCAGCCAGCTCGGCACCAACGCCTTGTCGGCACGCTGCAGTTGAATGATCTGCGTCACCTTGCATTCAAACGACACCGGGCTTTCGCCCACCCGTGGCACCGCGACGATTTTCGAGGCCACCGGCGTCAGGCCGGATAACTCGAATTCATTCACGTCCGGCGATACGGCCGCGCAACTCTGGTTCATCTGCTCGGCCAGCGGGCGGGTGGCCAGGTTCCACACGAACTCGCCGGTCTGTTCGATGTTGTTCAGGCTGTCTTTGCGCCCGACACTGGAAAACCCAATGATCGGCGGGATGTAGTTGAACGCATTGAAAAAACTGTAGGGCGCCAGGTTCAGGCGGCCAGCGGCGTCGTGTGACGAGATCCAGCCGATCGGCCGTGGGCCGACAATCGCGTTGAACGGATCATGGGGCAGGCCGTGGCCGTTGGCGGGTTCGTAGAAATGGATATCGTCGGACATGGGCCAGGGTTCCTGCTGCGCGTTGGAGGAGGCCGTCATAGTGCAATCCAGAGCGATGAATTTCCATCGTGCGTATGGAATTTTCATTGATTGCCCACCTATTTTTCACAGCCCCGCGTTCAGTCTGCGCGCCAGGTCGGCACCCCTTTAAGTCGGCTGATTGAAAGACTGAGCTTCGGAGCCTTCTCGCACATGAACAAACTTCCTCAGATCACCCTGGCGTTCTGGGTCATGAAAATCTGCGCAACGACCCTGGGCGAAACCGCCGGGGATTTGCTCTCGATGACCCTTAACGTCGGCTACGCCATCAGCTCGATGATCCTGATCAGCGTGTTTCTCGTCACGCTGCTGACACAGCTCTGGTCGAAAACCTACAACCCGGTGCTGTACTGGATCGTGATCCTGTCCACCAGCACGGCCGGCACCACCATGTCGGACTTTATGGACCGCACGTTGGGCCTGGGCTATGCGGCAGGGTCGATGATCCTGATCGTGATCCTGATGATCATCTTTGCACTGTGGCGCTTGAGCGGCGACTCGCTGAACGTGAACAAGGTCCAGACCTTTCGCGGCGAGCTGTTTTACTGGATGGCGATTCTGTTTTCCAACACCTTGGGCACCGCGTTGGGCGACTTCCTGGCGGACGATTCGGGGTTGGGCTTTGCTGGTGGCGCCTTGCTGATCGGCTCGGCGATTGCGGTGGTGGTCGCACTCAAATACTTCACACAGATATCGTCAGTGCTGCTGTTCTGGGTGGCATTTGTGCTGACCCGCCCGTTTGGTGCGACCCTGGGCGATTTTCTGACCAAACCCTCTGAAAAGGGCGGGCTGGATTTCGGCACCGTTGGCTCATCGGCGGTGCTGGCGGCAGTGCTGGTGGTGATGATTGCCGGGGCGGCATATGCGCAGCGTCGGTATGGGCGTAGCGCAATAGCGGACGTTTCCTGAAACCAAATGTGGGAGCGGGCTGGCCCGCGATGGCGGAAATGTCAGCCACTGAATCAAGGACTGATAAACCGCCATCGCAGGCAAGCCAGCTCCCACATTTTTTTACCGCGTTAAATCTTTAATCCGTGGTGATACGCGAGTGTTTACGGGTGTCTTTCATGGTCACGTAAACCACCAGCGACACTGCGATACACGCGGTCACATACCAGTAGTAACCCGTCTCCATGCCGATGTTCTTGAACCACAGCGCAATAACTTCAGCCGTACCGCCGAAGATCGACACGGTCAGCGCATACGGCAGGCCCACGCCCAGCGCACGGATCTCGGTTGGGAACAGTTCAGCTTTCACCACCGCGTTGATCGAGGTATAGCCGCTGACGATGATCAGCGCCGCCATGATCAGGAAGAACGCACCCCACCAGCTTTGGATAGTGTGCAGGGTTGTGAGGATCGGCACGGTGAACAGTGTGCCGAGGATGCCGAAGGCGATCAGGATCGGCCGGCGGCCAACCTTGTCTGACAGCCCGCCAACCAGCGGTTGCAGGCACATGAACAGGAACAGTGTGGCGGCCGAAATGGTGGTGGAGTCGGAGATGCTCATGCCGACCGTGTTCACCAGGTATTTCTGCATGTAGGTGGTGTAGGTGTAGAAGGCCAGGGTGCCGCCCATGGTCAGGCCGACCACGGTCATCACTTCCTTGGGGTGACGCATCAAGGTGCGCATTGCGCTTTCCTTGGCTTTTTCCTTTTTGGTGAACGACTCGGTTTCTTCCATGCCGCGACGCAGGAACAACGCGACCACTGCGCACAGCGCGCCGATAGCGAACGGGATGCGCCAGCCCCAGGCATACAGCTGCTCGGTGGTCAGGGTTTGTTGCAACACGATCAATACGGCAAGGGCGATGAGCTGGCCGGAGATCAGGGTCACGTACTGGAAGCTGGAGAAGAAACCGCGACGCTCCTTGGTCGCCATCTCACTCAGGTAAGTGGCCGAGGTGCCGTACTCGCCACCGACCGACAGGCCCTGAAGCAAACGTGCAAACACCAGCAGGATCGGCGCGCCGATACCGATGGTGTCGTAGCCCGGCGTCAGCGCGATCAACAGCGAGCCGAAGCACATCAGCAATACCGAGAACATCAGCGCAGCCTTGCGCCCTTTGTAGTCGGCATACAGGCCCATCAGCCAGCCACCGATCGGGCGCATGATAAAGCCCACGGCAAAGATGGCAGCGGTGTTCATCAACTGAGCGGTGGAGTCACCGGCGGGGAAGAAGGTCTTGGCGAAGTACAGCGAGAAAGCGGCGTAGACGTACCAGTCGTACCATTCGACCATATTGCCGACGGAGCCACTGAAGATCGATTTGATACGGCTGGTAGTGGTGCGCTCTTTAGCCGGCGCGGCCGCCGACCCCAGAGGCAGGGCGTTGGAGTTATCCATTGAAGGATCCTTCATCTAGTTGTTTTTATGGAGCCGCACGAACGCAGCCTGGTTTGGGCTATAGCAGGAGCTGTGCCAAACAGATGAAGGCCCGGAATAGAAGGGTTACAAGATTTTTTTGAGCGGAAAGTCGCTGATGATTATTGGGTGGTGAGCGGAAATCCGCTTATGGCTGCTGGCCTCATCGCAGGCAAGCCAGCTCCCACAGGAATGCGCATTCCAACTGTGGGAGCTGGCTTGCCTGCGATAGCGTCTTCGAAAACGCCATCGAAAATAGCTAAAGAAACATCTCCCGCACCAACCCATGCCGCTGCATCTTTTCATTCAAGGTACGGCGCGGCAGTTGCAGCTCGGCCAACACCGCCTTGATATCGCCTTTGTGCCGCGTCAACGCAGCCTTGAGGCAATGCGCTTCGAACGCTTCCTGTTGCGCCGCCAGGGATTGCCCGGCCTCGACGCCTTCCGGCTCAGGTTCACCCAGGCCCAGCACTTGGCGTTCGGCGACGTTGGCCAGCTCGCGCACATTGCCCGGCCAGTCGTGGCTGAGCAGGCGCCCCAGTTGCGCGCCGCTCAACGGCTCGACGTTGCGGCCCAGGCGCTCGGCGGCGCTTTGGGCGAAGTGGTCGAACAACAGCGGGATATCTTCGCGGCGCTCACGCAACGGCGGCAGGCGCAGTTGTGCGACGTTCAAACGGTACGCCAGGTCTTCGCGAAACCGCCCGGCGCGGGCCTCTTCGAGCAAGTCGGGCTTGGTGGCGGCAATGATGCGCAAGTCCACATGGATACTTTGGTTGGAGCCCAGCCGCTCCAGTTTTTGCTCTTGCAGCACCCGCAACAATTTGACCTGCTGGGCCAGCGGCATGCTTTCGATTTCATCCAGGAACAGCGTGCCGCCGTGGGCATATTCCAGCTTGCCGATGCGCTTGCCCTGGGCGCCGGTGAACGCGCCGCTTTCGTGGCCGAACAGCTCGGCTTCAAACAGCTGCTCGGGGATGGCCGCGCAGTTGAGCGCGACAAACGGCTTTTTTGCCCGTGGGCCAAAATCATGCAGGCAACGGGCGACCAGTTCCTTGCCGCTGCCGGTTTCGCCACGGATCAGCACATTGACCGGCAAGCTGGCCAGGTCCAGCACTTGCCGGCGCAGGGTCTGCAAACCGCGAGACACGCCGAGCAGGCTCGATTCCAGCTGCGCCCGATGGTCGGCCTGTTGATGCAGGCGACGGTTCTCCAGGATCAACCCGCGTTTATCCAAGGCGCGGCGCAGGCTGTTGAGCAGTGCGTCCGGGCTGAAGGGTTTTTCCAGAAAGTCGTAGGCACCGTCGCGCATGGCTTCCACGGCCATCGGTACATCGCCATGGCCGGTGAGCAAGATCACCGGTAAGTCGGCGTCACGCCGCTGCACTTCGGCCAGCAGCTCCAGGCCGCTGAGGCCGGGCATGCGCACGTCGCTCAAAATGACGCCAGGAAAGTCTTTGGGCAGCTGTGCCAGGCATTCTTCGGCGCGACTGAACAACTGCACTTCGAATCCCGACAGGCTCAACCACTGCTCGACGGCGGTGCGAATACTCGCCTCGTCATCCACCACAATCACTGCGTTCAACATAGGTCGGGTGTCTCCAGCGCGATGGGCAAGGTCAGGGTAAATACCGCGCCGTCGCCACGGTTACCGGCGAGCAGGCGCCCACCCAGCTCATGCACGATGGCATAGGACACGGCCAACCCCAAGCCAAGGCCGTCGCCCACGGGTTTGGTGGTGAAAAATGGATCGAACACGCTGTTCAAATGGGCTTCGGCAATCCCGCCGCCGCTGTCGCTGACGCTCAGTTGCCACAGCTGTTGGTCGGCGTGCAGGCGGATTTCCAGGCGTTTGCGCGGTTTGTCGGCCATGGCGTCCAGCGCATTGCGTAGCAGGTTGATCAGCACTTGCTCCAGGCGGATCGCGTCACCGCGCACCCAGGCGGGGCGGCTCAGGTCCAGCACCACACCAATGCTTTCATCGCGCAGGCGGGCGTCGAGCAGGTGCAAGGATTGGTCGACCACCGTGGCCAAATCCAGCCGTTCGCGCAGGCCGCTGGGGCTCTTGCGGGCGAAAGTCTTAAGGTGGCTGGTGAGCGCCGCCATGCGCGTGAGCATGTCGTCCAGCGGGGTGAGCGCCTTATAGGCATCGTCCACGCGGCCGTGATCGAGCAGCAGGCGCAAGGTCGCCAATTGCATGCGCTGGGTGGTCAGCGGCTGATTGATCTCATGGGCGAGGGCAGCGGACATTTGCCCCAAGGCCGCCAGCTTGGCCGACTGCACCAGGCCATCCTGCGCGGTGCGCAACGCCTGGGTGCGTTCTTCGACAAGCTGTTCAAGCTCCTCGCGGCTGCGTTGGCGCAAACGGGCCAGGCGCCAGCGTTGGTTCAGGAACAGCAGCAGGAACACCAGCGCCAGCCATGAACCGGCGGCGGCAAGGCCAGCGTTGCGTTGGTCTTCAAAGGCGAACTGCGGTTTGCGCAGCAAGTGCAAGGTCCAGCCTTCGGCTTTCAGCGGCAGGGATTCCCAAATGTAATTGGCGTTGCCGTCGGGGCCGTTGACACGCATCAGATGGCTGTTTTCGTCAAAACGCTGCAATGTCTGGGTGTCCAGCGGCTGCAGCTGTTTTTTGTCGTATTGGCGAGTTGCCTTGAGTTCGGCAAGGTCGCTCGCCGACAACGGACGCAGGTTGCGGAAACGCCAGCCCGGCTGATTGGCGATAAACACGATGCCACGCGCATCGCTGACCAGCAGCAGGTCATTACCTTGGGCCCATTCGCGCTCAAGTTCGGGGAACTCCAGCTTCACCACCATGGCGCCGAGGAACTGTTCGTGCTCATCGACCACGGCGCTGGAGAGGAAATAACCCGGAATGCCGGTGGTCACCCCCACCGCATAAAAACGCCCGGTGCCCTGGCTCAAGGTCTGGCTGAAATACGGGCGAAACGCGTAGTTGTGCCCGACATAACTGCTGGGCAGGTTCCAGTTGCTGGCGGCCACGGCCAGACCGTTACGGTCCATCAATTCCAGAGTGGAAGACTGCGCGGCACCGTTGATGCGTTCCAGCTTGCGGTTGAGCAAGTCCTGGGTGGCGGTGTCCAGCGGGGCTTTAAGGGCGCTGATCATTTCCGAATCCAGCGCCAGTACGGCGGGCAGGGCACGGTAACGTTCAATCAGGGTATGCAGTGAGTTGGCATACAGCGCCAGTTGTTGATTGGCGCGAGCGGCGTCATCCACCAAGGCCTGGCGTTCGGCATGGCGGGTGGCCAAGGCGGCGGCCAGCACGGCGCCGGCGATGATCAACAGCGAGTAGAAAGTCAGTCGCAGGGGGCGAGGGATCACGATCATACGGTGATGAACAGGCGCGGTAAGGGGCAAGCACCATAGCATGAGCCGCCGCAAACTTGTGGCACGTGGAATTTCTGTGGGAGCAGGCAAGCCAGCTCCCACATGACCGAGTTCGCCATAAAAAAGGCGACTGGGCCGTGGGGCCGCAGTCGCCTTTTTCCTTGCGGGGAAGTGCTTACTGCACTTCGACCGCCAGGCTTTCACTGATCTTCTTCTGCCAGATGGCAGGACCGGTGATGTGTACGGATTCGCCCTTGCTGTCCACCGCAACGGTGACCGGCATGTCTTTGACGTCGAACTCGTAGATCGCTTCCATGCCCAGTTCGGCAAATGCGACAACGCGCGACTTCTTGATGGCTTGCGCCACCAGGTAAGCAGCGCCGCCCACGGCCATCAAGTACACGGCCTTGTGGTCCTTGATCGCTTCGATCGCAGTCGGGCCGCGCTCGGATTTGCCGATCATGCCCAACAGGCCGGTTTGCTCGAGGATCTGACGGGTGAACTTGTCCATCCGCGTGGCCGTGGTCGGGCCAGCCGGGCCAACCACTTCTTCGCGCACCGGATCAACCGGGCCGACGTAGTAGATGAAGCGACCCTTGAGGTCCACCGGCAGGGTTTCGCCCTTGTTGAGCATCTCGACCATACGCTTGTGAGCTGCGTCGCGGCCGGTGAGCATCTTGCCGTTGAGCAACACGGTTTCGCCCGGCTTCCAGCTTTGTACTTCTTCCGGGGTCAGGGTGTCGAGGTTGACGCGGCGGGCCGACGGGCCGGCTTCCCAGACGATTTCCGGGTAGGCGTCCAGCGGTGGTGCTTCCAGCGAAGCCGGGCCTGAACCATCGAGCACAAAGTGTGCATGACGGGTGGCGGCGCAGTTGGGGATCATGCACACCGGCAGCGAGGCTGCGTGGGTCGGGTAGTCCATGATTTTCACGTCGAGCACGGTGGTCAGGCCACCCAGGCCCTGGGCGCCGATGCCCAGTTGGTTGACCTTCTCGAACAGCTCCAGACGCATCTCTTCGATACGGTTCTGCGGGCCGCGCTTTTTCAGCTCGTGAATGTCGATGGACTCCATCAACACTTCCTTGGCCATTACCGCAGCTTTCTCGGCGGTGCCGCCGATGCCGATGCCGAGCATGCCCGGTGGGCACCAGCCGGCGCCCATGGTCGGAACGGTCTTGAGCACCCAGTCGACGATCGAGTCGGACGGGTTGAGCATGGCCATTTTCGACTTGTTCTCGGAACCGCCGCCCTTGGCTGCCACGTCCACTTCCACGGTGTTACCCGGGACGATGGAGTAGTGGATTACGGCCGGAGTGTTGTCCTTGGTGTTTTTACGCGCGCCGGCCGGGTCGGCCAGGATGGAAGCACGCAGGACGTTTTCCGGCAGGTTGTAGGCGCGACGCACGCCTTCGTTGATCATGTCGTCCAGGCCCATGGTGGCGCCGTCCCAACGCACGTCCATGCCCACGCGCACGAACACGGTAACAATACCGGTGTCCTGGCAGATCGGGCGGTGGCCGGTGGCGCACATGCGCGAGTTGATCAGGATCTGGGCAATGGAGTCACGGGCTGCCGGCGATTCTTCACGCAGGTAGGCTTCGTGCATGGCCTGGATGAAGTCAACGGGGTGGTAGTAGGAAATGAATTGCAGGGCGTCGGCAACGCTCTGAATCAGGTCGTCTTGCTTGATCACGGTCATGAGTCGCGCTCCTCTATAAGGGAACATTCAATAAAGGTGGCTTCAGTGTTGCATCGGTCGGCTGAAACCACCTTTCCAAGGCACGCCACAGTGGTGCAAGGCGCGACGCTAAAAAGGCGCGGCAGTATAACCCGACGCGGTGGCCGATACACCCGACTATGGTCAAACTGTCGCAGGCATGATTCCCTGTGCCAGTCCCTTCTGATTGAGCCTTTATATGCCTGAACTGCACGTCGGCGAACGCCACTGGTCGGTAGCCACCGGCAGCAACCTGCTGGATGCCTTGAATCTGGCGGGTGTGGCTGTGCCCTACAGTTGCCGGGCGGGCAGTTGCCATGCGTGCCTGGTGCGTTGCCGGGGTGACGTTGTGGATAAGCAGCCCGATGCCCTGAGCCCGGCGCAACGCCAGGACGGTTGGCGTCTGGCCTGCCAGTGTGAGGTTGTCGCAGATTTACAGATTGAAGCATTTGACCCACTGCACGATGGTTTGCCCGCGCAAGTGGTGGGCGTCGACTGGCTGAATCCCGAGGTACTGCGCCTGCGCCTGCAACCCGAACGTGGCTTGCGTTATCGGGCCGGGCAACATCTGGTGCTGTGGGCGGGGCAGGTGGCGCGCCCGTATTCGTTGGCCAGCTTGCCGCAGGAAGACCCGTTTTTGGAGTTTCATCTCGATTGCCGTCTGCCCGGTGAATTCAGCGATATTGCCCGGCAACTACAGGTGGGCGACGGCCTGCGGCTGGGTGAGTTGCGGGGTGGGGCGCTGCAATATGATCCTGACTGGCAATCGCGGCCGCTGTGGTTGCTGGCATCCGGCACGGGGCTTGGGCCGTTATGGGGCGTGCTGCGCGAGGCACTGCGCCAGGATCACCAAGGCGCCATCCGCCTGATTCACCTGGCCCATGATGCCGATGGGCATTATCTGGCCGAACCCTTGGCGCAATTGGCCGCGCTGCACGCGAACCTGACTGTGGAGCTGTGGACGGCGGCTGAGTCGGCCCAGGCATTGGCGCAACTGCGGCTTGTTTCGCGGCAAACTCTGGCCTTACTCTGCGGGCACCCCGCCAATGTCGAAGCGTTTTCCAAACGCCTGTTCCTGGCGGGGTTGCCGCGCAATCAACTGCTGGCTGATATGTTCCTGCCGCGTGGTTGAGCGCTGACTTTTCCAGCCGCGAGATTCGCCATGACCGACGCCATCCTGCTGCAACGCGAAGGCGGGCTGCTGACCCTGCAGCTCAATCGCCCCGACAAGAAAAACGCCCTGACCCGCGCCATGTACACCCAACTGGCCGAGGCGTTGGAGCAGGCTGATGCGGACTCAGGTATCCGTGCGGTGCTGATCCAGGGCAGCAATGAGTGTTTTACCGCCGGCAACGACATAGCCGACTTCCTCGAACAGCCGCCCAGTGATCTGGACAGCCCGCCGTTTCACTTCATGAAAAGCCTGCTCAACTGCCGCAAGCCGGTGATCGCGGCGGTGGCGGGTGCGGCGGTCGGCATCGGTACGACCCTGTTGCTGCATTGCGATCTCGTCTATATCAGTCGCGATGCGCGCTTGCGCATGCCTTTCGTCAACCTGGGGCTGTGCCCGGAGTTTGGCTCCAGCCTGATCCTGCCTCGGCTGCTGGGGCATGCGAAAGCGGCTGAACTGTTGCTGTTGGGCGAAGGCTTTACCGGCGAGCAGGCGGCGGCGTGGGGCATTGCTACTGAGGCGATGGGTAGCGGTGAAGCGGCGCTGGTCAAGGCGCGGGAAGTTGCGCAGCGCTTTGAAACCCTGGCGCCGGGAGCGGTGCAGGTCAGCAAACAGTTGATGAAAAGTGTCGACCGTGAACAGTTGCGGCAGGTGATTGAGGTCGAGGGGGCGTTGTTTGTGCAGCGTTTGAAGTCACCGGAGGCGATTGCGGCGTTGTCGGGGTTTATTGCCCGGCGTTGATGACGCCATCGCAGGCAAGCCAGCTCCCACATTGGAATGCGGTCAACTGTGGGAGCTGGCTTGCCTGCGATGAGGCCCTTTAATTCAACAGATCTCCAGGCCTTTAAATACAAAAAGCCCCGCCATTCACATGGCAGGGCTTTTGTTTTTCAGCGTGTCACTCAGAACTGCGGGTCGCCCACGTGCAGGATCTTCATGCCATTGGTGCCACCGGTGGTGTGGTAGCTGTCGCCCTTGGTCAGGATGACCCAGTCACCTTTCTCTACGACGCCACGCTTGACCAGTTCGTCGATTGCCTTCTGGCTCACTTCGTTAGGGGCCAACGAAGCTGGATCGAACGGAATGGTGTACACGCCACGGAACAATGCCGCACGGGCCTGGGCTTCGCGGTGTGGGGTGAACGCGTAGATCGGTACCGACGAACGGATGCGCGACATGATCAGCGGGGTGTAGCCACTTTCGGTCAGGGCAATGATCGCCTTGACGCCCGGGAAGTGGTTGGCGGTGTACATGGCCGCCAGGGCGATGCTCTGGTCGCAGCTTTCGAACACTTTGCCGATGCGGTGGCTGGAGGTCTTGCTGGTCGGGTGCTTTTCGGCACCGACGCAGATACGCGCCATGGCCTGTACGGCTTCCAGCGGGTAAGGGCCGGCAGCACTTTCAGCCGAGAGCATCACGGCGTCGGTGTAGTCGAGCACGGCGTTGGCCACGTCGGACACTTCGGCACGGGTTGGCATCGGGTTCTGGATCATCGACTCCATCATCTGGGTCGCTACGATCACGGCCTTGTTGTGACGGCGTGCGTGCAGGATGATCTTCTTCTGGATACCGATCAGCTCGGCGTCACCGATTTCCACGCCCAGGTCGCCACGGGCAACCATCACAGCGTCGGATGCATTGATCAGGGCATCGAGGGTTTCGTCATCGGCCACGGCTTCGGCACGTTCGATCTTCGCCACCAGCCAGGCAGTACCGCCGGCTTCGTCGCGCAGCTTACGGGCATATTCCATGTCGGCAGCGTCGCGTGGGAAGGACACGGCGAGGTAGTCCACTTCCATTTCGGCGGCGAGCTTGATGTCGGCCTTGTCTTTCTCAGTCAGGGCCGGCGCCGTCAGGCCACCGCCGCGACGGTTGATGCCTTTGTGATCGGACAACGGGCCACCGATGATCACGGTGCAGTTCAGCTCCGTCGAGGTGGCCGTGTCGACGCGCATCACCACGCGGCCGTCGTCCAGCAGCAGTTCGTCGCCGACGCCACAGTCCTTGACCAGATCCGGGTAGTCGATACCGACGACTTCCTGGTTGCCTTCGGTCAGCGAATGGCTGGTGGAGAAGGTGAACTTGTCACCGATCTTCAGCTCAATGCGCTTGTTGGCGAATTTGGCGATACGAATTTTCGGGCCTTGCAGGTCACCCAGCAGTGCCACAAAGCGGCTGTGCTTGGCGGCCAGGTCACGCACCAGCTTGGCGCGAGCCTTGTGCTCGTCCGGGGTGCCGTGGGAGAAGTTCAGACGGGCAACGTCCAAACCAGCCAGAATCAGCTGTTCGAGGACTTCCGGCGAGTTACTGGCCGGGCCAAGGGTGGCGACGATTTTGGTACGACGGACGGACATGCACAGACTCCTGAGTTCAAGCGCTGGGGAAGGCTACTATGCTCTTTGGTTGTAGTCATTGTTCGTTTGCACTACTTATCGAAGATTCGCTTGTTTTCGCTCCAATTGAATAGATGAACATCCTTGAAGATTTTCGACGCGGGGTCGATACACTGCTCAAGACAGGAGAACCCCCATGCGAATTTTGCTCATTGCTGCCCTGGCCGTCAGTGTTGTCGGCTGTACCCGCTGGTCGATGGACCATCATTTGAACAACGCTTACCGCGCCTATGGGGTGGGTGACTGCGAGCGTGTCACCCTGGAGTTGTCCCAGGTAGACCGCGAGAGCCGTACCCGTCGGTATGTGCAACCGGAAGTTTCGATGCTGCGCGGGCAATGCCTGGAGCGCCAGAAGCTGTTCGTCGATGCGGTGCAAACCTACCAGTTCATCATCAATCAGTACCCGTCCAGCGAGTACGCCTATCGTGCCCGTGCTCGGCTCGACACCCTGCAGCAACTGGGCCATTACTCCGGCGCGAGTGTCGCGCAGCCACGGCCCGCATCACTTTGATGATATTTGTCATTCCATAGCTGGCCCGTCGCCAGTCTTAAGCTATTCTTTGAATGTCTGTTTGTACAAGTTTATGTTCAATCGGATGGATTGCTTGGGATTGGCAGTTGTAAGGCGATCAAGCGCACGCGGGATTCGCACCAATTTCCAGGGAGAGCGAACATTCAGTGTTCGTTCCGAATAACTGGCGCGGCCACTGATCTGGCCAATGGATGGCGATTTCATCATGTTTACCGACCGAAGGATTGAGCGGCATCAGCTGTCTGGTTTCTTGAAAGTGTTCAACCGGCTGACGGATAAGCCTATTGGCTACTTGGGGAACGTGTCCGAAGATGGGCTGATGTTGATCAGCCAATTACCCATGATGGTTGACGTGGCGTTTGAACTGCGTTTGAAAATCCCTCTGGCAGACGGTGATTTCCAGGCAATTGACCTCACTGCGATGTGCTTGTGGAGCCACGAAGATGTCAACCCGCAGCACTATGACTCAGGGTTTCGCGTGGTCGAAGCGCCTGAGGCATACGGGCACTTGATAAGTGCCTTGTATCATTACTTCACCTTTGATCCTCTGCAGGCTTCCGCCTAGGCGTTGCGCGCTGTCGACCCGGCTCGGACGTGGTTAGCCGAGCTTGTGGTCGTGTGCTTGAGTCATAAAACACCGGCCTTTTTCCAGCCCAGATAGCGCGTCACCAGTGCAGCCCCCAGCCCCGAAGGTGGCGTATCCAGCACCGACAAACCGTGGGCACTCAAGCGCTCATGCAGATCGTTTCTCTTGTTGAGATAGTCGACAGTCCCGCTGTAGGCCAGCGCTTCAGGCAAGGTTTGTACCGGGGCCTGGCGCAGTTGGTCGAGTATGTCTTCGCGCAGGCTGGCGACCAGCACCCGATGTTGCCGGCTGATGCGCTTAACGGCTGCGAGTAACTCCTCATCATCTTCATCGCGAAGATTGGTCACCACGATCACTAATGCCCGACGTTTCTGTCGGGCCAGTAATTGGCTGGCGGCGGCTGCATAATCGGCAGTGCGTCGGGTGGTGTCGAGGTCGTAAACGGCATTGAGTAATACGTTCAGTTGGCCGCTGCCTTTGACGGGTGCCAGGTAGCGTGGCTGGTCACAGGCAAAGGTGCACAGACCCACCGCATCGCCTTGGCGCAAGGCGACGTAACTGAGTAACAGGCAGGCATTGAGGGCGTGGTCGAAGTGAGCGAGCTCCGCGTCCTGGCTGCGCATGCGCCGGCCGCAATCGAGCATGAACACTATCTGCTGGTCGCGTTCGTCCTGATATTCCCGGGCGATGGGCGTGCGCTGGCGCGCGGTGGCCTTCCAGTCGATCTGTCGCAGGCTGTCGCCTTCGCGAAACTCGCGCAACTGATGAAACTCCAGCCCCAACCCGCGTCGTGGGTGCTGGCGAACCCCTAATTGGCTCAACCAACTGTCCACGCCCAGCAGTTGTGCGCCGTACAAACGGGCAAAGTCAGGGTAGACCCGCGTTGTATCCCGGGCTGCAACAAAACGCCTCGCAGACCACAACCCGAAAGGGCTGGGCAGGTGAATCTCACTGCGACTGAAACTGAAGTGGCCGCGCCGCAAGGGCCGCACTCGATAGCTCAGTTCGCTTCGCTGGCCCGGGAGAAGCTCGACGGACTGCGGCATATTCTCCACGCTCAGGCCGTCAGGTGCGTGGTCGAATACCTGCACGGTCAGCGGCTGCGGGTAGTCATGTTCAAGGGTCAGGCGTACCTCACCCCAGCGGCCCAGGGCCAGGCTGCCGGGCATCTGCCGTTGCACCCGTGGGCAGGGAAGGCGCCGCAGGCGCAGGGCGTCCAGCAGTGCCAATAGAAACAGCGCCAGCAGCAGGCCCCACGCCACTGAATGCAGCGTGTCGGGCACTTTGAGCTGGAGCGCCGTAGCCGCGCCCAAGAGGATGTTCAAACCCGAGAGGACGCCGAGCCAGATCAGCAGCAGACGAGTTGGCTTCATGGTCGGGTCATTGCCGAGGTGCCGAAATCTGGTCCAGCAGTTGCTTGAGCACCTGATCCACTTCCAGCCCGTCAATGTCCAATTCGGGGGCAATACGCACGCGATGGCGCAGCACCGCCAAGGCGCAGCCCTTGATATCGTCCGGGGTAACAAACTCGCCGCCGCGTAGCAAGGCCCGGGCGCGGGCGCCGCGAACCAGGGCGATGGAGGCACGCGGGCCTGCACCGATGGTCAGCCCCGGCCAACTGCGAGTGGCGCGGGCCAGGCGCACGGCGTAGTCGAGTACTTGCTCATCCAGCGGCAGTTCGCTGGCAATTTGCTGCAACTGCAACACGTCCTCTGCCTGCAGCACCGTGCGCAATGGCTGCACATCCAGCATGTCGGCCCTGGAGGAGCGGGTGACTTCGCGGACCATCTCCAGCTCCTGCTGCGCATCGGGGTAGTCCATGCGTACTTTGAGCATGAACCGGTCCAGCTCGGCCTCGGGCAGGGGGTACGTGCCTTCCTGTTCGATGGGGTTCTGGGTCGCGAGCACCATGAACGGTTGGCCAATGGGCAGCGCTTCGCCCTCGAGGGTGACTTGGCGTTCCTGCATGGCCTCAAGCAGGGCGGCCTGGGTCTTGGCGGGGGCGCGGTTGATTTCATCGGCCAGCAACAAGTGGGTGAACAGCGGCCCCTTGCGCAGCTTGAACTGCTCACTGTGCAGGTCGTACACCGCGTGGCCGGTGACATCGCTGGGCATCAGGTCCGGGGTGAACTGAATACGTGCAAAGTCGCCACCAAAACAGCGTGCCAACGCGCGAACCAACAGGGTTTTGCCTAGGCCCGGTACACCTTCGAGCAGTATGTGGCCACCTGCGATCAATGCGGTCAGCACGTCGTCGATCACCTGGTCCTGGCCAATCACCGCCTTACGCAGTTCAACACGCAGAGCCTGTGCCTGCTGGCTGGCCTTTTGAAGGCTTTCGGCAGTCGGGGCGGTGGCTGATGGAAATTCGCTCATAGGGCATTCCTGAGGGTTTGCAGGCTCGCCACCTGACGGCTGAAATCGGCGCTGGTGAGCCGTTTTGCCGGGAGTGGGTCGAGGGCCTGGCGGATGACGTGGGAGGGTTGGCGCGTCAGGCGTTCGAGGACCTGCCATTGTTCGTCGCTGTCGAGGTGTTCAAAGCCTGGGTGGCGTCGTCGTGCAGCCCGCTGGATATCACGCTGCAAGGCGTGCAGCAGCGTGCCTTGGCCACTGCGGCGCAGCAGGAAGTCGGCACTGGCCTTCAAATGTTCCTGTAACTGGCGACGTGCCTTTGGCGCGGGCGCCTGGGTCGGCCCCTGGCGCATGCCGGCGTGCCAGAGTGCCAGGGCAATCAGTGCGCAGAGCGCCACTAACGCCTGGGGGAAGTTGCGCATTAGCAGGGTGAGCAGATCGTCTACGTCGCTGTTGAACAGCAGTGTTACATCCGTACCCCGGTTGAGATACCACAACAGCCAGGCGTTATCGTGTTTGCCGATGCCTGGGGTTTTCCACAAGTCGCTGTCGGTTACAACCGTTACGGTGCCTTGACCGAAGTTGCGTTGCATCAAATGGCTGGACTTGCCGCTGTTGGCGGAGAACTGCGCCAGGTGTCTGGGGTCGGTGAGGTTGAAGTCGGTATCGAAGCTGAAATAGGCCGGGGCGGTCTCATTGTCGACGTAGAGCTTGGTCAGGTCCGGTACTTTCTTTTTGCGTGGGGAAGCAGGCTCGTCAAGGCCCTCGCTGAGTGTCTGGTGGAAGCCCAGCTGATCCAGCAGCAGGTCGCCGCTTTTACCGGTTTCCTCATCCCAAAGCGCTTCGGCAACCAGCAGCAAATGGCCACCGGATTTTGCCCAGTCCAGCAGTTGCTCAGCCTGGCGCGGGGTCATGTTGCTGCGCTCGCCCAGCAATACCAGGCTATGCCCCTTGGCTGGCTGGTCGGCCAGGTGCTCAAGGCTGTTGGCGTGTTCCACGGCCAGGCCCTGCTGGCGCAGGAAGTATTCAGCCGCCAGGTAGGGGTTGGCGATGGCTTGTGGCGATGGGCCGCGATCGACTATTTCGTCGTAGGGGATCGCCTTGTGCCAAACATAAAGCCCACCTGCTCCAAGCACACAGGCCAGCAGCAGGCCGACCCACAGCATGGGGCGGTTCATTGGGCGGCTCCCGTACTGAACAGGGCGCGCCAATCGCGGCACAGTTGCTGTTGTACCAAAGCCGGCGGCAGGCGGTGGCCATAGGCGAGGTTTTGCCAGTGGTGTGTCAGTGCATCACTGAAGGCCAGCAGTTGTGGCTGTTGCAGTTGGTGGATACGCTCCAGGACCTGGCCTTCGGTATCGGCGCTTTTCAGGGGCAGGTTGAAGTCGTGCAGCAGTCGGTTGAGCAGGCCGCGATACAGCAGGCCGAGGGCTTCCCTGGGGTGGTTGGGCCACAGCTGTTCGGCGGTGCTGGCAATGTCGTCAGGCAAGGTCTCGCTTCCCAACGCCAGGCCGAACAATTGTGCAGGGGCCGCTTTGGCGGTTTTGGCTTTGGCTGGCCCGCGTCGACTGACGAAGGTGTGCAGCCACTCCCGATAGCGCCAGACAACTAGCGCGAGGCCAGTCGCCAGCAGGCCCCAGAGCAGTACTTCCAGGCCGAGGGCGGCGTTTTTGAAGGTATTGCTGTTGAATCTGTCCAGTAGCGCCTGAAGCCAGGCCGGAAGTTTACCGTCACCCTTTACCTTGTGTTGCGCGGCGTTTTTTTCGTCGCCAAAACGGTAGCGAGTGACGGTTTCCGGGTGCTTGAACGGGGGGCTGTCCAGCAGCGCCTTGATCGATTGGCTGGCGGCCTGGGTGGTGACTTGTTTGGCCGGTCCGGGCTCGTCCGCCATGACGGGGCGGCTGAATGGCACGAGCATCAGCCCAGCCACCAGCAGCAACGTTGCGACGCTGCTCAGGCGTTGGCGTAACCGGCGGAACACCAGTTCAAGGTCCCAGGCTTCCAGCACGGTGCGGCGGTTGAGGTACAGGCTGAAGCCGCAAGCGACATAAATGGGCTCCCAGAACACCAGAATCAGTGCGTAGAAGGCGTTACTCAAATGCTCCAGCCACAACCCTTCCGAGCCGCTTGCCAGTGCCAGCCGTTGCCAGTCCCAATCGAGTTCCAGTTGCTGCGGGATGAACAGGTAAAACAGTGCCATGCAACCGAACCACAGGCCGATTTCCATATGCACGCCAATGGTGGTCAGCCAGCGTGCGGCGCCGGCGTTGCGTTGCAGCAGCACCCCCAGGCGTATTTGACGGGCATTGCCATCCAGGCCTTCGAGCTGGCTCACCGGCATCACAAAGCTGCGGCTCAGGCTCAGTCGCCTCCAGGTCAGGCTGGCCAGCAGTTGGCCTTTGAGCAGGCGCGGCCACTGGCGCACAGCCTGCTTGAGGCTGGGTGTCTCGCCAAACAAGGCCTTGGAGAGGATGTACAGTGGCAAGCGGTCAAAGGCCGGTTTTAACCACCAGAACACAAACATGGCCATGGACGGGTATCGCCACAGCAGCACGGTCAGCAAAATGAATATCGGCAACGTCACGATTGCCCAACTGCTCATTAACAGCAGTCGGTGTTCCTGGGCCATCAGTACGCCCAGGTCCATGGCTTCCCAGGAGGTGCGGGGCCGAATTACCACGCTGGCCTCACTCAGGCGCATGGTGAGTGCGTCCGGCAAGCGTGAGGTAGGCGGCAACCAGCAGCCACAACCCGGCGCCCGTTGAGTATTTGATCCAGGGCGTGATCGTGGTGGAGGAAGACCAATAGGCTTCAATAAACGCCGCGATCAGCAGCAATAGCATGACGCCGCAAAGCATCCGCACGCTTGTGCGTGCCGCCAGCCGCAGGGATTCGCCGCGAGTCAGGTGCCCGGGAGCAATCACCGCCCAGCCCAATTGCAAGCCTGCCGCCCCGGCCAGGGCGATGGCCGTGAGTTCGAAAGCACCGTGGCCGATGACAAACGACCAGAAGGTCTGGCCATAGCCGATCTCGGTGAGATGGCCGGAAATGGCGCCGATGATCAGGCCATTGAAAATCAGAAAGAACACGCTGCCCAGGCCGAACAGCAAACCGGCGGCAAAGGTCTGGAAGGCAATCCCGATGTTGTGCATCACGTAGTAGCCAAACATCATCCAGTCCTCACTGGACGCGCGGTCGGCAGCACGCCCGAGGTGACCGGCATCCGGGTCATACATGCTGTGCATTTCGGCGACCTGCGTGGGGCTCACAATGCTGTAGATAAGGTCTGGAAACAGGTAGACCAGCAACGCAACGCCCACCAGGCTGCCGAAGAACAGCACGCCGGCGATTAACACGAAACGCCATTGTTCGCGCACCAGGCGCGGGAAGCCCGCCAGGATGAAACCCAGTACATTCGCGCCCAATTGGCTGCGGTGGCGATACAACTGCTGGTGGCCCCGCAGCGCCAGTTGTTGCAGGGGATCTATCAGATAGCTGCTGTAGCCACGCTCCTGGGCCAGGGCGAGGTGCTGGCACAGGCGTCGATAATGGTGGGGGAAGTCAGACATATCGCTGGCCTTGGCCTTGCCTTGCTCCAACTGTATGAGTTGTGCGGTGAAGGCTTGCCACTGCGGCTGATGGCGGCTCTCGAACAGGCTCTGCTTCATGCTGGCCCCACTAAGCCGCGCGCCACGCCATTGAGTTGTTCTACCGCGCGAGCCGGCGATACGTGTAACGGCGTTGCCAGGATGGACGCCAGTTCGTGCACCCGATCGGCGGACAACTCACTTTGGCGTTCAGCGAAACCCAGTATGGCGCGTTGTTCGCTCAGCTCCAGCGTGAAGGGCAGGCGCAGGGCGGCGGCTTGAGGCACCTTGGGGCGCGCCAGTGGCTGTTCGCGGTAGACCACCAGGGTGCCCGCAGCGAGGTCGCCGAGCCGTTTGAAGTGAGGGTGTTGCAGGCAACTGATGGCGCCGAGGAAGTAGCCCAAAGGCAGCATGTCGACAAAGCGCAGCAGGTTGCGGATGAGTGAAGCTGGCCAGCCAATGGGTGTGCCGTCGTCCTGAATGACGCGCAAGCCCATGACCTGCTTGCCCGGAGAGCAGCCCTGGTTAAGGACTTCGAACAGCACCATGTACCACCAACTGATCAGGAACAGCAGCAGCGAGCCCAAGCCAATACCGATATTGCCAAGCAACGCCAGCGGCACGAGCAGGATACCCATGATCAGGCCGCGCAGTCCCAGGTCGAAAGCAAAAGCCAGTGCGCGTGGCATCAGGCCGGCCGGGCGCAAGGGCAAGTCTATGCCCTCGGGGGTCTCGATCGGGTAGTGGGTATCCAATGGAACTGATGGCATCGCGATCCTTGGCAGTGCGGGCGGCTTGAAGACACGGATGCTAGCAGTGTCGACGGTGGAAGCAACCTTTCAAGGTTTTGCTGGATGTTTGTACAGTAATCTATCGCTGGCCCCGAGTGCCTTGCAGCGCCTAGACTTTGTCGATCTTCAGCACAGGAACAGCCCGTGACTACCATTTTCTGGTACGACTATGAAACTACCGGCATCAACCCCCGCAGCGATCGCCCGTTGCAGGTTGCCGGTATTCGTACCGACCTCGAGCTCAACGAGGTCGGCCCGCCGGTCAACCTTTATTGCCAGCCAAGCGACGATATCCTGCCGCACCCGGCTGCCTGCGCCATAACCGGTATCACCCCTGGCATTCTGGCGGAAAAAGGCCTGGCCGAAGCCGACTTCATGACCCGCGTGCACGCCGAGCTGGCTGCGCCTGGAACCTGTGGTGCCGGTTACAACACGTTGCGCTTTGACGATGAAATGACGCGCTACAGCCTGTACCGCAACTTTTTTGATCCGTATGCCCGTGAGTGGCAGGGGGGCAATAGTCGTTGGGACTTGATCGATGTGGTTCGCACGGCTTACGCACTGCGCCCCGAAGGCATTGAGTGGCCGCAGCAGGACGGGCGTGTCACCCTCAAGCTGGAGCGTTTGACCCAAGCCAATGGCATCGACCATGGCCATGCTCACGATGCCCTGTCGGACGTGCGAGCCACCATAGCCCTGGCGCGGCTGATCCGCGACAAGCAGCCAAAGTTGTATGACTGGCTGTTTCAACTGCGCAGCAAGCAGCGGGTGATGGATCAGATCCGCCTGTTGCAGCCCATGGTGCATATTTCCGGGCGTTTCTCCGCCGAGCGTCATTACCTGGGTGTGGTACTGCCCCTGGCCTGGCACCCGCGCAATCGCAATGCGTTGATTGTCTGTGACCTTGGTCTCGACCCGCAGGGTTTGCTCGACCTGGACGCCGAAACCTTACGCCAGCGGCTTTACACGCGCCGTGATGAGTTGGCGCAAGGTGAGTTGCCAGTGCCGCTCAAGTTGTTGCATATCAACCGCTGCCCGGTGGTCGCGCCATTGAATGTGCTGCGCGCACAGGATCGCGAACGCCTGAACTTCGATATGGACGTGTGCCAGGCGCGGGCGCTGCGACTAACTGACGCACAGGAAGTTTGGCGCGACAAGTTGGCAGCCATTTATGCCGAGGAAGACTTTGCACCGAGCACAGACCCGGAGCAGCAGCTCTATGACGGTTTTATCGGTGACCGCGACCGACGGTTATGCGAACAAGTCCGTGTGGCTGAACCGTCACAGTTGGCACGTCAGCAGTGGCCTTTCGATGATCATCGATTGCCGGAATTATTATTCCGTTACCGTGCGCGTAACTTTCCTGACACCTTGGACAACGATGAGCAACAACGCTGGAAACTTTTCTGTCAGCAACGTTTGTCGAACCCGGAGTGGGGTGCACCCAATACCCTGTTGGCATTTAAGCAGGCGCGGGAGGAATTGGCTGTTAGTGCTACAGCGTTTCAGTGCCAGGTGCTCGATGAATGGCAAGAGTATGCCGACTCTTTAGCCGCTCGCCTGGGCCTGTAGTCAGGCACTTGCAAAATATTCGGACAATAAAAAACGCCAGCAAGCTGGCGTTTTTTATTGTGTTGCATATCAGGCAGAAGCCCGATCAGGCTTAGCCCAGCAGGGTAGCCCAACCTTCTACCACGTCGCCGCCCCACTTGGCTTTCCACTCTTTCAGAGTCTTGTGGTTGCCACCTTTGGTTTCAATCACTTCGCCGTTGTGCGGGTTTTTGTACTGCTTGACCTTGCGAGCACGCTTGGTGCCGGTAGTTTTCACAGCGCCACGTGGTGCTTTAACTTTGGATTCCGGATCCAGCAGCGCGATGATGTCACGCAGGGATTTGGAGTACTCACCCATCAGGGTGCGCAGTTTGCCTTCGAATTCCAGCTCGGTTTGCAGCTTGTCGTCTTGTGACAGGTTCTTCAAACGGGCTTGCAGTTCTTTGATAGCTTCTTCGGTGGCGCGGTATTCGTTGATCAGGGACATGTGGACTACCTTATGTAGAGCGCTGATTGACAGTGAGTGGCCTAATAATAGTCAGGCAATTTCCCCAAGTAAACATTTAAGAAGGCATTTATGTGAATTACGTTGAATGTTTGTGGCAATGCTATGCAATCGAGTTAATTAATAGGTGGTAGGTGTAAAGATAATTCTGTTTATTTTGCATAACTGTCTGAGCCTCGGGTGGGCGTTCATATAGCGGCGGTAAAACCTTACGCTATTAAGGGGGGGCGCCAGGACCGGGCGACAGAATAAGGTGCAAGGAGTACTGCAGTTTTTCTGCGTAATCGCTAGAATGGCGGCCTTTGCGAAGTTCTGGAGTTTCCCCCTAATGCGCACTTTTCGGCTGGTGATTGCTTGCCCGGACCGGGTTGGTATCGTTGCCAAAGTCAGTAACTTTCTGGCCTCCCACAACGGCTGGATCACCGAGGCGAGCCATCACTCGGACGATCTCAGTGGTTGGTTTTTCATGCGTCATGAGATACGTGCCGACACGCTGCCCTTCGGCCTCGAAGCGTTTCGCGAGGCGTTTGCGCCGATCGCTGAAGAGTTTTCGATGACCTGGCATATCACCGACACCGAGCAGAAAAAACGTGTCGTGCTGATGGCCAGCCGTGAATCCCACTGCCTGGCCGACTTGCTGCACCGTTGGCACAGCGATGAGCTGGACTGTGAGATCGCCTGTGTAATTTCCAACCATGATGACCTGCGCAGCATGGTCGAATGGCATGGCATCCCGTACTACCACGTGCCGGTCAACCCACAGGACAAGGAACCGGCATTCGCCGAAGTCTCCCGCCTGGTCAAGCAGCACGAAGCCGATGTAGTCGTGCTGGCGCGCTACATGCAAATCCTGCCGCCGGAACTGTGCAGCGAATATGCCGGTCGAGTGATCAACATTCACCACAGCTTCCTGCCATCGTTTGTGGGTGCCAAGCCTTATCACCAGGCCTCCCTGCGCGGTGTGAAGTTGATTGGCGCAACGTGCCACTATGTCACCGAGGAGCTCGACGCCGGCCCGATCATCGAGCAGGACGTAGTGCGCGTCAGCCACAGCGACAGCATTGAAGACATGGTGCGTTTCGGCCGTGACGTCGAGAAGATGGTGCTGGCCCGTGGCCTGCGTTACCACTTGGAAGATCGCGTGCTGGTACACGGCAACAAGACTGTGGTGTTCTGACAGCCGCGTTTAAGTTGAAGAAAAAAGGGCCTGGGCGTTAAATCGTCCCAGGCCCTTTTTTTGTCCGCCATGAAGGATTAAACGATGAGCGATCCACTCGATAAAGCCACCTCCAAGGCCCCAGCGACGCTGGGCGAAGGGTGTTTGAGCCGTTTTGACCCGGATGACCTGGACGCGGAGGACGGCACCGAGTTTCCCGGTGCCGCCGAGCTGTGGCGGCAGGAACACACTAAAACCGATCCCGAGCAAGCCTAGCGGTCCGCCGCCTTAACGCTCGGCGGGCGCAGGGATCAGATCCGGAAGCTGCCCACCAACTGTTTCAAGCGTGCGGCCTGTTGTTCCAGGTCGGTACAGGCGCGCAGGGTTGATTGCAGGTTTTCCACACCTTCCTGGTTGAGGGTGTTGATCTCGGTGATGTCCATGTTGATCGACTCCACCACCGAAGTCTGTTCCTCGGTGGCGGTGGCCACGGACTGGTTCATCCCGTCGATCTCGCCAATGCGCTGGGTCACGCTGTTGAGACGCTCGCCGGCCAAGTTGGCGATCTCGACGCTCTCCAGGCTATGGCGTTGGCTTTCACTCATGGTGCTGACCGAATCCCGGGCGCCGACCTGCAACTCTTCAATCATCTTTTGCACTTGTTGCGCCGATTCCTGAGTGCGATGTGCCAGGTTGCGCACCTCATCGGCCACCACCGCAAACCCGCGACCAGCTTCACCTGCACGTGCCGCTTCGATGGCGGCGTTCAGCGCCAGCAGGTTGGTTTGCTGGGAGATGCTGGTGATCACTTCCAGAATTTGCCCGATGTTCACGGTCTTGCTGTTGAGCGCTTCGATATTGCTGCTGGAGGCGCTGATCATCTCGGACAGTTGGTTCATCGCCTTGATATTACGCTCGACCACTTGCTGGCCGTCCTCGGCCAAGTGCCGGGCATCGCTGGCCTGATGGGAAGCCTGCGCGGCGTTACGTGCAATTTCTTGCGCAGCAGCGCCCAGTTCGTTGATGGCGGCGGCCACGCTGTTGGTGCGGTTGGCCTGCTCGTCAGAGTTGACCATCGACGAGTTGGAAGCGCTGACCACTCGCAGGGCCACTTCGTTGACCTGCTCGGTGGCCGAGGACACTTCGCGAATCGAGGTGTGAATGCGCTCCACGAAGCGATTGAAAGCATTACCCAGCGTGCCGAACTCGTCGTGATTCTGGATGTTCAGGCGGCGGGTCAGGTCACCTTCGCCATCGGCGATGTCCTGCATGGCGCGGGTCATCACGTGCAGGGGTTGCAGCAGTACTCGGATCAGCATGCCGAGCAGCGCGATGATGATCACAACCGCAATGATCGTGGCGATAACGGCCGAGGTGCGAAATTTGCTGAGCATGGCGAAGGATTTATCTTTATCCACCGAAATACCCAGGTACCAGTTCACCGACGGCAGGCCTTTGATGGGGGTGAAGGTCACGATGTTGTCTTTGCCATTGGCTTCGACTTCGCTGAAATCACCACTGATCTTCGGGGTGTTTTTCGGGTACATGTCGGCCAGCGTCTTCATCACCAGGTTCTTGTCCGGGTGCACCAGCACTTTGCCGTCAGCGCTGACCAGGAACGCGTAGCCCATGCCGCCGAAGTTCAGCGCGCCGATGTTATCCACCAGCGTTTGCAGGCTCAGGTCGCCGCCGACCACGCCGATGCTTTGCCCCGCCTTGGCGCTGGGGGTAGCGACGGAAATGATCAACTGGCCGGTCGCTGCGTCGATGTAAGGTTCGGTCAGGGTTGAGCCGTTACTGCTTTGGGCGCCTTTGTACCAAGGGCGCACCCGTGGGTCGAAACCGTCCGGCATCTTGGTGTCGGGGCGGATGGTGAAGGCGCCTTTGCTGTCGCCCACGTAGGTGGCCATGAACGAGGATGTCAGGGTTTTCTGCTCGAGCAGGCCAGCAACTACGGCGGGTTCAGGGTTGATCGCGATGTTCTGTGCAGCGTTTTCGACCAGGGCAATACGCCCTGTAAGCCAGGTTTGAATGTTGCTGGCGGTGACATCGCCCATTTCATGCAGGTAATTATTGAGGTCGTCGCGAATCGCGTTGCGTTGCAGGTAGTCGTTGTAGAGGGTAAACAGTGCAAAAGCGGCGATGACGATAAGGGAGGCTGCAAGCAGGATTTTGTGGCTGAAGCGCAGGTTTTTATTCATGGCTTGTAGGGTCCGCTAAGGTCTTAATATCCGAAGCGCGTCCTTGTAGGATGCGCAAAATGACAGCGTCAAAAAAGGTGTGATACTGCTTGTGATAATTCCGGTGGTCCCTGTGAGAACTATCTGACCTATTTTTAGACTTTGTGGGTCTTACCTCTGTCTGTATCGACCTGACGGCACTAAAGATTAACCAAAGGTGACGAAATGCCTGATTCCTCGCAACTCCTTATCGGCGCCGGCCTGGACGGCCAGCCTATCGCCCAGGCCATGCGCTTGGCCAACCGTCACGGGTTGATTGCCGGCGCGACCGGCACAGGTAAAACCGTCACGTTGCAGCGCTTGGCGGAAGCCTTCAGCGATGCGGGTGTGGCCGTGTTTGCCGCTGATATCAAGGGTGACTTGTGCGGCCTTGGCGCTGCGGCCAACCCTCAAGGCAAGGTGGCCGAGCGCATTGCGGGCATGCCCTTCCTCAATTACAGCGCGAAGGCGTATCCGGTAACACTGTGGGATATCCACGGGCAGTCCGGTCATCCGCTTCGCACCACCATCAGCGAAATGGGGCCGTTGCTGCTTGGCAGCCTGCTGGAACTCACTGACAGCCAGCAATCGGCGCTCTATGCGACTTTTAAGGTGGCCGACCGCGAAGGCCTGTTGCTGCTGGACCTCAAAGACCTCAAGGCCTTGCTCAACCACTTGCGTTATCACCCGGAACTGCTGGGCGACGACGCGGCGCTGATGACCACCGGTTCCAGCCAGGCGCTGTTGCGGCGTTTGGCGGTGCTGGAGCAGCAGGGCGCCGAAGCCTTGTTTGGCGAGCCTGCCCTGCAGCTTGAAGATATCTTGCAGCCTGCCGGCGATGGTCGTGGGCGCATTCACCTGCTGGACGCGAGCCGCTTGGTGCACGAGGCGCCCAAGGTCTACGCGACCTTCCTGCTGTGGCTGTTGGCCGAGTTGTTCGAACAACTGCCGGAGCGTGGCGATGCCGATAAACCGTTGCTGGCGTTGTTTTTCGATGAGGCGCATTTACTGTTCGCCGATACGCCCAAGGCATTGCAGGATCGCCTGGAGCAAGTGGTGCGTTTGATCCGTTCCAAGGGCGTGGGTGTGTACTTTGTCACTCAATCCCCAGGGGATTTGCCTGACACGGTATTGGCGCAACTGGGCTTGCGTATCCAGCATGGCTTGCGGGCGTTCACCACCAAAGAGCAGAAATCCCTGCGTGCGGTGGCGGACGGTTTTCGCCCCAACCCGGCGTTCGATACCTTGTCGGTACTGACTGAGTTGGGCACCGGTGAGGCATTGGTGGGGGCGTTGCAGGAAAAGGGCACGCCGGAAGTGGTCCAGCGCGTGCTGGTGGCGCCGCCGCAATCGCGGATCGGGCCGCTCAGCGAAGCCGAGCGTGCTGCGATCATCGCCAGTTCGCCTTTATTGGGGCGCTACGACAAGCCAATTGACCGTGAGTCGGCCTATGAGGTGCTGATGGCGCGCAAGGAGCTTGGCCCGACCGAGGAGGCCAAACCGGCCGCCGAAGAGCCGAGCTTTACCGACAAGGCCGGAGCGTTCCTGGGGACTACAGCAGGTAAGGCGCTCAAATCCGCCATGCAACAGGCGGCCAATCAAATGGGACGGCAGTTGGTGCGCGGGTTGTTGGGCTCGTTGCTGGGCGGCAGTAAACGCAAGTAGCGGTTCAGGGCTTGGGCCTGGCGTGGGCGGCCAACCGCTCCAACGCTGCGCGCAGGCCCGGATCGCTGATGCCGTCGGCCGTGGCTTGAATGGTTTCGGCCGCGTTCTGCGACAGGTCCATGGTGTGGCCCACTGCACCTTGCTGCACGGTGGGCGGCTGCACCTTGAACTGGATGCGGGTCAGGCTGGCAAACTCTTCAAATGCCATTAATTGCCGCTGCAAGCGTTTTTGCTGGTAGCGCAGGCGGGTGGCCCAATGCCCGTCGGTGACAATTAACAGTAAATTGCCTTCGCGCCACGACGCCACATGACAATGTTCGCGGGCGGCAGGTTGCAGTTGGCTTTCTACAAGGCGTTGCAAATGGCCCAAGCGTTGCGCGTGGCCGAAGATGGCTTTCAACGGTTTGGCTTCGCGGAGCAACACGCTGGGCGCGCGGGCTGTAAGTGGGCGAAACGCCATGTTTAGACACCTTAAGTAACAGAGCCGCCATCTTAGCAGAAAGCGCCTGTGCGGCCCCCGGCAAAGCGATAGCAGGGCAATGCGAGTGAAATCAATAGGTAACTTCTGCGCTTGATGGGTTGAAGTTCCAGCAAAAGCCCTTATTTTAAACAGGCCCTCTCACAGCGCCATGCCAGCATCGGGGAATAACGCCACTTTCCTCACCCACGATTCCGGGTAGAATGCGCGTTCGCATGCGGCCGTGAGGGCTGCTCGGGCCACTCACGGTGCGCCCTCCATCCCTATGTGTGGAAGAACCTGCCGATATGTTTGCGCCTTTGTTAAAGAAACTTTTTGGAAGCAAGAATGAGCGCGAAGTCAAACGCATGCTCAAGACGGTGCAGCTGGTCAATGCCTTCGAAGAGCAGATGGTTGCCCTGTCGGACGAGCAATTGCGCGCCAAGACCCAAGAGTTCAAGGCCCGCATAGCCAAAGGTGAAACCCTCGACAAGCTGTTGCCTGAAGCCTTTGCGGTCGCCCGTGAAGCCGGTAAGCGTGTCATGGGCATGCGCCACTTCGACGTGCAGTTGATCGGCGGCATGACCTTGCATGAAGGCATGATTGCCGAGATGCGTACCGGTGAAGGCAAGACCCTGGTGGCAACCCTGGGCGTTTACCTCAACGCACTGTCCGGCAAGGGCGTGCACGTTGTGACGGTGAACGACTACCTGGCCCGCCGGGACGCCAACTGGATGCGCCCGTTGTATGAATACCTCGGCCTGACCGTCGGCGTAGTCACGCCGTTCCAGCCGCCGGAAGAAAAGCGCGCCGCCTATGCGTGTGACATTACCTACGGCACCAACAACGAATTCGGTTTCGATTACCTGCGCGACAACATGGCGTTCAGCATGGAAGAAAAATTCCAGCGCGAACTCAACTTTGCCGTGATCGACGAAGTCGACTCCATCCTCATCGACGAAGCGCGTACCCCGCTGATCATCTCCGGCCAGGCCGAAGACAGCTCGCGCCTGTACACCGAGATCAACAAGTTGATCCCGCGCCTGGTGCAGCACGTTGAGGAAGTGGAAGGCGTGGTGACCAAAGAAGGTCACTTCACCATCGACGAGAAGACCCGCCAGGTTGAACTCAACGAAGCCGGTCACCAGTTTGTCGAAGAGATGCTGACCCAGATCGGCGAGCTGGCCGAGGGCGAAAGCCTCTACTCGGCGCACAACCTGGGCCTGTTGACCCACGTGTACGCCGGCCTGCGCGCCCACAAGCTGTTCCATCGCAACGTCGAATACATCGTCCAGGACGGCCAGGTCGTACTGGTTGACGAACACACCGGCCGTACCATGCCGGGTCGCCGTCTGTCCGAAGGCCTGCACCAGGCCATCGAAGCCAAGGAAATGCTCAACATCCAGGCCGAAAGCCAGACGTTGGCGTCGACTACCTTCCAGAACTACTTCCGTTTGTACAACAAACTGTCCGGCATGACCGGTACAGCTGACACCGAAGCGTTCGAATTCCATCAGATCTACAACCTGGCTGTGATGGTGATTCCACCGAACAAGCCGCTGGCGCGTAAAGACTTCAACGACCTGGTGTTCCTGACGGCCGAAGAGAAGTACGCGGCAATCATCAACGACATCAAGGACGGCATGGCCCAGGGGCGCCCGATCCTGGTGGGTACTGCCACCATCGAGACTTCCGAGCACGTGTCCAACCTGCTCAACAAGGAAGGCATCGAGCACAAGGTTCTCAACGCCAAGTTCCACGAAAAAGAAGCCGAGATCATTGCCCAGGCCGGTCGCCCAGGCGCGCTGACCATCGCTACCAACATGGCCGGTCGTGGTACCGACATCCTGTTGGGCGGCAACTGGGAAGTGGAAGTTGCGGCACTGGAAAACCCAAGCCCTGAGCAAATCGCCCAGATCAAGGCCGACTGGCAGAAACGCCACCAGGCTGTGCTGGAATCCGGTGGTTTGCAGGTAATCGCCTCCGAGCGTCATGAGTCGCGTCGCATCGACAACCAGCTGCGTGGTCGTGCCGGCCGTCAGGGGGACGCCGGTTCCAGCCGCTTCTACCTGTCGCTGGAAGACAGCCTGATGCGTATCTTCGCCTCGGACCGGGTGAAGAACTTCATGAAAGCCCTGGGCATGCAGTCCGGTGAAGCGATCGAGCACCGTATGGTGACCAACGCCATCGAGAAGGCCCAGCGCAAAGTCGAAGGCCGTAACTTCGACATTCGTAAGCAACTGCTCGAGTTCGATGACGTCAACAACGAACAGCGTAAAGTGATTTATCACATGCGTAACACGTTGCTGGCCGCCGACAACATTGGCGAGACCATTGCCGATTTCCGTCAGGACGTGCTCAACGCTACCGTCAGCGCACACATCCCGCCACAGTCCCTGCCTGAGCAGTGGGATGTTGCCGGCCTGGAAGCTGCGTTGAAGAGCGACTTCGGTGTGGACTTGCCGGTTCAGCAGTGGCTGGACGAAGACGACCACCTGTACGAAGAAACCCTGCGCGAGAAGCTGATGACCGAGCTTTTGGCCGCATACAACGAGAAAGAAGAGCAGGCGAGTGCCGAAGCACTGCGCACCTTCGAGAAACAAATCGTACTGCGCGTGCTGGACGACCTGTGGAAAGACCACCTGTCGACCATGGACCACCTGCGTCACGGTATCCACCTGCGTGGCTACGCCCAGAAGAACCCGAAGCAGGAGTACAAGCGCGAGTCGTTCACGCTGTTCTCCGAGCTGCTGGATTCGATCAAGCGCGATTCGATCCGTGTGCTCTCCCACGTTCAGGTGCGTCGCGAAGACCCGATCGAGGAAGAAGCTCGCCTGCGTCAGGAAGCCGAGGCACTGGCTGCGCGCATGCAGTTCCAGCATGACGAAGCACCGGGTCTGGAAGCGCCGGAAGCCTTGGGCGAAGAGGTCGATGTGGCCTTGGCTCAAGCTCCGGTCCGCAATGACCAGAAGCTGGGCCGCAACGAGCTGTGCTGGTGCGGTTCGGGCAAGAAGTTCAAACACTGCCACGGCGAAATCAACTAAGATTTTTGCCTGACGCTGCAACACCCTGCGCCGCGACCGGCCTTTGCCGTCGCGGCGTTTTGCCATTAATTTCACCGTTGATCGCGACGGTACAGACATCACCTATTCTTTAAGGAGCGCATTCATGGCTGTTGGTCTTGGTCCTTTGCCCACTTTGCACCCGGTCGCCGGTTTTGAACTCGGTATCGCTTCGGCCGGCATCAAGCGCCCGGGGCGCAAAGATGTAGTGGTGATGCGCTGTGCCGAAGGCTCGACGGTTGCGGGCGTATTCACGCTCAACGCGTTTTGCGCCGCACCGGTCATCCTGGCCAAGCAACGCGTGGCAGGTTCGATCCGTTACCTGCTGACCAACACCGGCAATGCCAACGCCGGTACCGGCGAGCCAGGCCTGGTTGCCGCTGCGCGCACCTGCGCCAAGCTGGCCCAGTTGACCGGCGTGGATGCCAGCCAAGTGCTGCCGTACTCCACCGGCGTGATCGGTGAGCCGCTGCCGGTGGAAAAAATCGAAGGCGCGCTGCAAGCCGCACTGGATGACCTGTCTGTGGATAACTGGGCGGCTGCGGCCACCGGCATCATGACCACCGACACCCTGCCCAAAGGCGCTAGCCGCCAGTTTGTACACGATGGCGTGACCGTTACCGTGACCGGCATCAGCAAGGGCGCGGGCATGATCCGCCCGAACATGGCCACCATGCTCGGCTACATTGCCACCGACGCCAAAGTCTCCCGCGACGTGCTGCAGCGCCTGATGCTCGACGGCGCCAACAAGTCGTTCAACCGCATCACCATCGATGGCGACACCTCGACCAACGACTGCTGCATGCTGATCGCCACCGGCCAGGCCAACCTGCCGGAAATCACCTCCACCGAGGGCGCGCTGTTCGCCGCATTGAAGCAGGCGGTGTTCGAAGTGTGCATGGACGTGGCCCAGGCCATCGTGCGTGACGGTGAGGGCGCAACCAAGTTCGTCACTGTTGAAGTGAACGGCGGCGCTAACCACCAGGAATGCCTGGATGTCGGTTACACCGTGGCCCACTCGCCCCTGATCAAGACTGCACTGTTTGCTTCCGACCCGAACTGGGGCCGCATCCTCGCTGCCGTCGGCCGTGCCGGTGTGCCGGACCTGGACGTCAGCAAGATCGACGTATTCCTTGGCGACGTGTGCATTGCCAGCCGTGGCGCTCGCGCTGAAACCTACACCGAAGCCCAGGGCTCGGCGGTGATGCAGCAGGAAGAAATCACTATCCGCATCGAGTTGGGTCGCGGCGAGTGCAGCGAAACCATCTGGACCACCGACCTGTCCCACGAGTACGTGAAGATCAACGCGGAATACCGCACCTGACAGCCAAGAGGAAAGCGTGGTGAAACGAGTGCATGTAGCAGCAGCGGTGATCCGTGGCGTCGACGGCAGGATCCTGCTGGCACGCCGTGCCGATACCCAGCACCAAGGCGGCCTCTGGGAGTTTCCCGGCGGCAAGGTGGAGGCTGATGAGTCGGTCGCAAGCGCTTTGTCCCGCGAGTTGCAGGAAGAACTGGGCATCCAGGTCACCACGGCGCGCCCGCTGATCAAGGTGCAGCATGACTACCCGGACAAGCAGGTGTTGCTGGATGTCTGGGAAGTATCGGCCTTTACCGGCGAGCCCCATGGTGCCGAAGGGCAGCCGTTGGAATGGGTGACGCCGCGGGACTTGCTCAACTATGAGTTCCCGGCGGCGAATGCACCGATTGTTGCGGCTGCCCGTTTGCCCGCTGAATACTTGATCACACCAGGCGAACTGGAAGCCCCCACCTTGTTGCGAGGTGTCCAGAAAGCCATTGCCGGTGGCATCAAGCTGGTTCAACTGCGCGCGCCCAACGGTTACGACCCTAAATACCGTGACCTGGCGGTGGACGCGGTGGGCCTGTGTGCCGGCAAGGCGCAACTGATGCTTAAAGGGCCGTTCGAATGGCTGGGGGATTTCCCTGCCGCCGGCTGGCACATGACCTCGGCGCAGTTGCGTAAATACGCGAGTAAAGGCCGCCCGCTGCCGAAGGGTCGCTGGTTGGCGGCTTCTTGCCACAACGCCGAAGAGCTGGCACTGGCAGAGATGATGGACGTGGATTTCGTCACGCTGTCGCCGGTGCAGCCGACCCAGACTCATCCCGATGCCCAGCCTTTGGGTTGGGAGCAGGCGGTAGAGTTGATCCGTGGGTTCAGTAAACCGGTGTTTCTGCTGGGCGGGCTTGGGCCGGCTGAGCGGGAACAGGCTTGGAAAGCCGGGGCTCAGGGTGTGGCAGGCATTCGCGCGTTCTGGCCTGAGGCATGATGATCGTTCCCACGCTCTGCGTGGGAATGCCTCTTGTGATGCTCCGCGTCACGCTTTGGGGCGCGGAGCGTCCAGGGCTGCATTCCCACGCAGAGCGTGGGAACGATCTTAGTGAGGCTTGGCCGCCGCCTGCCACAACACTTCCACCACACCCTGACGCTTGGCAATCACCCGCGCCGCCACAAACAGCACATCCGACAACCGATTGATATACGCAAGCCCCACGCCTTCCAACGGCTCAATCGCATTCAACTGCTGACACCGCCGCTCCGCACTGCGCGCCAGGCTGCGGCACACATGGGCCTGGGCAATCAGCGCTGAACCGCCGGGCAAGATGAAGTTTTCCAGCGGCCCGACTTCCTCATTCCAACGGTCAATCGCCGCTTCCAGCCGGTCGACTTCTGCGGCATTCAACGCTTTGTACACGGGCATCGCCAACTCACCGCCCAAGTCGAACAAGCGGTGCTGGCACGGTGTAAGCACCTCGATCACCTCCTTGAGTTGCGGGTGCTGGCCGCTTTGTTCTTCAAGGTTGGCCAGCAGCAAACCCAACTGGCTGTTCAGCGTATCCACCTCGCCAATGGCTTCCACGCGAGGGTGGTCCTTGGGCACGCGACGGCCATCACCCAGGCCCGTCTCGCCCTTGTCGCCGGTGCGGGTGTAGATCTTCGACAGGCGAAAGCCCATGGTCATTGCTCCAGTTGAGTCAGTTCATAGGGTGGCATCTGGCTGCCGGCCAACGGCAGGCGCAGGGTAAAACAGGTGCCTTGGCCGAGGGTGGAATGCACTTCCATCTGGCCTTTATGGTTGTTGGTGATGATGAAGTACGACACCGACAGCCCAAGCCCGGTGCCTTGGCCGATTTCCTTAGTGGTAAAGAACGGCTCGAACGTGCGTTTGCGCACGTTCTCGCTCATGCCGATGCCATTGTCTTCCACCTGGATCTCCGCCCACGGCGGGTTGAGGCGGGTGCGCAAGATGATGCGCCCCGGCTCGCTGTCGTCTTCACGCAGGTGAATGGCTTGCGCAGCGTTTTTCAGCAGATTGAGCAGCACCTGTTCCAGCTCGTTGGCGGTACCGGGCACCGGGCCCAGTTGCGGGTCGAACTGGCGGATGATCGCCTGGCCCTTGAAGTCGAAGCCGATGGTCAGGTCGAAGTCGTTACCGGCAATTTCCACGGCCTGGTCGATCAGTGCCGGTAAGTCGCACGGCGCCATCTGGCGGTTACTGCGGCGGCTGAAGCTGAGCATATGGGTGACGATTTTCGCCGCCCGCGCGCCGGCTTGCTGGATGCCATCGAGCAATTGCGGGACTTCGCGGCTTTGCAGGTAGTGGTTGACCGTCTCCAGCTCGATACCGGCCTGTTCGGCGTGTTCCAGGTTCTTCGGCAGGTCGGGGGACAGGCGCCGGCGGATGTTCTGCACGTTATGCAGGATCGCCCCCAGCGGGTTGTTGATTTCATGGGCCATGCCCGCAGCCAGGCCGCCCACGGAGAGCATTTTTTCCGACTGCACCATCATTTCTTCCAGGGACAAACGCTGGGTGATGTCGTCGATACGGATCACCACGCCGCGCCCGGCACCGCCCATCAACGGGTAGAAGGTCAGGGCGTAATGCTTGGGTTCGTCATCCTTGATCCAGGTGACACGCTCAATGCGCTCCACCGTGTGCTGCTCCACCGTGGCTTTTATCTGCGGCAGGTAGGGTTTGAGCGGCTGGAAGGCGAGGAAGATCGGCTGGTTCAGCGCTTCATCCAGGCGCGTGCCGGAAAGCGCCGTGGCTTCCTGGTTCCATTGGGTGACGTAAAGCTGTTCATCCAGGGCGATCAGCGCCGACGGCATCGAGTCGATGATGCTGTTGAGGTAGTTCTGGAAGCCGGTGAGCTTTTTCTCGATCTTGCTGCGCACCTGCACTTCCAGTTCGAGCTTGCGGTTGGTGTGGCGTGTTTCTTCGGCCAGGCCCTGGGCTTGGTCGTAGGCGGCCTGAGAGTCGTCTCGCGCACGTTTGAGCTGCTGCTCGCGGGCTTCGATGCGCGACAACATGGTGTTGAAGGCTTCGGCCAGGCTGCCGATTTCATCATGGTTGCCGCGCCCGGCGCGCAGGGCGTAGTTCTCTTCGCGCGTCACCTGGCGTGAGAGCTCTTCCAGCTCATGGATCGGGCGGGTGATCAGGCGTTTGATCTGGCGGGCGATGATCAGCCACAGCAATACGCTGAAAATCAGGATGCCGAGGCTGGCGGTCAATGTGCCGGTATAGAACGCCATAGGCAGCTCACTGCTGGCCACCAACAGCAAATGCCCGGACGGCTGGCCGGCGCGGGGCAGGGTGATGACCTGGTTGCTGCGAAACTCAGTGAGGCGCCAGGCTTCGATATGCCGGTAGTTTTCCGGCAGGTGCAGACGGTTGCCGTGCTGCATCTGCGCCAGCAAGGTGCCGTCGCCGTCGTACAGCGCGGCGGCGCGTAATGGCGAATAGCTGGTCAGCTCATTGAGCAGGGCGTCGGCCTTGGCCGGGGATTCAAGGGCTTCGGCGGCCAGCGACGGGTTGGACACCAATCGACCGATGGCCTGCAACGCCTGGGGCGCCATGCTTTCCTGGGAGATCCAATAGGCGGCACTGATAAACGTCAGGTTGGCCACCAGTAATACCGTGGTCAACAGCACCAGCAGGGCGGCCAGCAGTTTCTGCCCTACCGGTAGATTTTCTAGACGCTGGCGCAGTGGCATCAGGTTTTTTCCAGGTGATAGACAGGTAGGCAGGGTAGCGCGTGCCTCAGTCGCTGGCCAATCCGCGTGTGTGCAAGTAGTCGACCAGGCGCGCCCGCAACTGTTGCAGATGCGGCAGCACCAATTGATGGCGCTCTGCCGCCTGGCACGCATAACCGAGCAGGTAGCTGATTTCGGTGCGACGGCTGGAGGCCACATCCTGATACATGGACGAATAATTGGCCGCGGTGGCCTGGATCACCCGTTGCACTTCGCTGTGCAGGTCCTGGGCGGCGGCGGGTTGGCCGCAGTATTCGAGCAACTCGCTGAGTTCGGCGCACAAGGTCGCGACTTCGCATTGGTGGGCTTGCAGGCCGCCGTTGCGGCACTGGTAAAGCACGGTCAATGGGTTAATGGCGCAATTGAGCGCCAGCTTGCGCCATAAACGCGTCAGGATGTCGGTGCTCCACTCATGGGGAATGCCGGCGGCGTGCAGGTCGTCCAGCCACAGCGGGGGAGTGGGGTGCCGCGCGTCTCCCAGCCAGGTGTAGCCGTGGCCGGCGAAGACCACGCGCCAATCGCCGTCGCGAAACGCGCCTTCGGTGCTGGAGGCAAAGATACAGCGGGCCTGGGGCAGTTGCGCGGCCACCGCGTCCTGGCTGCCAAGGCCGTTTTGCAGCAGGATCAGCTCAGCGTCCGGTACCAATCGGTGTTGCAGCTGTGCGATCGCGCTTTGGGCGTCGTAGGCTTTGCACGCCACCAGCAGGCGATGAATCGGCCCGGGGCTGTCAGGTGTTTCGCCGATCACCGGGTAAGTATTTTCTATGCCGTGTTCCACCAGGGTCAGGCCGCTCGCCTTCTCATAGCTGGCCAGGCGTGCTGCATCGCGCACTATCAGCCGCACGGGCAGGCCCGCGCGCGACAATCGCGTGGCCCAGAGGGTACCCAGGCTGCCGGCGCCGAGAATATGCCAGGTGGTCGACATCAGTTTGTGCTCCGTAGGGTCGCCTGCGATGAATGGTGCGAAAGAACCGCTATAATGCCTCGGCATTTTAGCTTGGGCGCGCTCCATCTCTACTGAGCCCGCCCCTTATATTGGAGAAATGACATGCCTTCGTTCGACGTGGTATCCGAACTGGACAAACACGAAGTCACCAACGCCGTCGAAAACGCCGTCAAGGAACTGGACCGTCGCTATGACTTGAAGGGCAAGGGCAGCTTCGAGTTCAAGGAAAAGGAACTGACCGTCAACCTGACCGCTGAAGCCGATTTCCAGCTGGAAGCGATGATCGAGATCCTCAAGCTGTCGTTGGTCAAGCGCAAGATCGACGCGCAATGCCTAGAAATCAAGGACGCCTACGCCTCCGGCAAACTGATGAAGCAGGAAGCCGTGCTGAAGGAAGGCATCGACAAGGAGCTGGCGAAGAAGATCGTCGCTCACGTCAAAGATGCCAAGCTAAAGGTCCAGGCCGCCATCCAGGGCGAGCAGGTACGTATCACCGGCAAGAAGCGTGACGACCTGCAGGAAGCCATTGCTGCCCTGCGCGCCAAGACCTTTGACATGCCGCTGCAGTTCAATAACTTCCGCGACTGATGGCACATTGGGGAACCTGTGGGCGTTTTTGACGTCCCACGCCCCAGAAACAGTGCCTACACTTGAGCCCTTCGGGGCTCATTTGCGTTTTAAGGCAGTCAATTAAGCCGCACATCCGCGCAACAGGAGAAGATAGATGGATTTAAACGTTGAAATGGATCACCTGATCAAGACCTCTGAGTCTTGGCTCCCGATGATTATGGAATACGGCAGCCGGTTTTTGCTGGCCGTGGTCACCCTGGCCATCGGTTGGTGGCTGATTAACGTGTTGACCCACCGCGTGGGGCGTTTGCTGGCGCTGCGTAATGCCGACCTGGCGCTGCAACATTTCATCACTAACCTTGCCAACATCGCGCTCAAAGTCATGCTGGTGGTCAACGTGGCCTCGATGATCGGCGTGGCCACGACCTCGTTCGTGGCCGCGATTGGTGCCGCTACTCTGGCCATCGGCCTGGCATTGCAAGGCAGCCTGGCGAACTTCGCCGGTGGCGTACTGATCCTGTTGTTCCGTCCGTTTCGCATTGGTGACTGGATCGAAGCACAAGGCACTTCCGGTACCGTCGACAGCATCCAGATCTTCCACACCGTGTTGCGCACCGGCGACAACAAAACCGTGATCATCCCTAACGGTAGCCTGTCCAACGGCCTCATCACCAACACCAACCGTCAGCCGACCCGCAAGGTGGTGTTTGATGTGGGGGTCGACTACGAAGCCGATTTGCAGAAAGCCCGTGAAGTGCTGTTGGAGCTGGCCAAAGACCCACGCGTGCTGGCTGACCCTGCGCCTGTGGCAGTGGTGTCGACCTTGGGAGACAGTTCGATCACTGTCTCCCTGCGTTGCTGGACCAATACCCCGGATTATTGGGATGTGGTGTTTATGCTCAATGAACTGGCGCGTGATCGTTTGAAAGGGGCGGGTATTGATATTCCGTTTCCACAGCGAGTTATTCGCGTGATGCAAGAACCGCTTGCCAAATAACTAAGCGCGGGTTGTCGAACTTGGCCGATAGGTCAAGTTTGATGCATAAGGCCAATGTAGTTACTTAGCTTGCTAGTTATTTTTCTTGTGTAATAAAACTGAAATAAAAAAGCCGCTCCCTTGCAAAACAGAGGAGCGGCTTTTTAGTTAAGGCTTACGCCTTAAGTCATCATTGTAATTAAACAGCTAATTACAAGATGTTCAGCGGGTATTGCGCGATCAGACGCAGTTCGTCGATCGACGCCGAACCGTAGTACACGCCATCAGACGAACGATAGGTCGCTTGACGAACGCGCAGGCTCAGGTCTTTTGCCGGGCCGCTCTGAACCACGTACTTGGCTTCGATGTCGCGTTCCCACTCTTTGCCGTTCGAAGTGGTGCCAGTGTTGGCGCCGCTACCGCTGACATAACGAGTCATGAAGCTCAGGCCTGGCACGCCGAAAGTGGCCATGTTCAGGTCGTAGCGAGCTTGCCAGGATTTTTCGTCTTCAGCGTTGAAGTCGGAACGGGCGATGGAGTTGGCCAGGAAAATCGTGCCGCCGCCGTCTACGCCGTAGCCGTAGTCACCGTCACCGCTGACTTTCTGGTAGGCCAGGGTGAACGTGTGAGCCTGGATGGTGTACGCGCCTTGCAAGCTGTACGCACGGTTATCCAGTTTGGTGGTGTTGTCTTTTTCTGCGCGCTGCAGGCCGGCGCCATCGCTTTTGGTGCTGTAGATGTTGAAGTCAACGGCCAGGGACTGTTCATTGCTCAGCGCGTGAGTCCAGTTCAGGTTGGCGTAGGTCTTCTTCCAGTAGTCTTCGGTCTTCGCGTAGTAGAGGCTGGCGCTGACTTCCGGCGTCAGGGCATAGACACCACCGATAAAGTCGGTTTTGGTCAGACCCAGGCTGTCACGGTATGTCTGTGCTTGTGCCACGCTCGAGGTGAAGTGACCGCCTTCGAGTTTCAGGCCCTTGATCTCGTTGCTGGTGATCGAGATACCTTGCGGCAACTCTGGCAGCAAGCGGCTGTCGTCGGACGCGAACACAGGCGCGGTGGTGTACTGGTCGCCGACTTTAAGCACGGTGTCGGAGATGCGGAACTTAACGGCGCCGCCGCCTTTGGAGTAGTCGTCTTGCGAGCGACCGTCGGCACCGGTAGGGAACAGGCCAGTGCCCGAGCGACCCTTGCCGCTGTCCAGTTTCACGCCCAGCAGGCCGATCACGTCAACGCCGACACCGATAGTGCCCTGGGTGAAACCCGATTGGTACAGTGCGTTGAAGCCCAGGCCAGTTTCTTCGACACGGCTTTGAGCCTTGCCATTGATGATTTTGTAGCCGCCAGCCGGCTCATTACGGAAATCACGGCTGAAATACAACATACGAGTATTGATGCCGAAAGTGCTGTCTTCAACAAAGCCTTTGGAATCGTCCTGGGCGGACGCCATTGCGTACTGCGAAACGCCGGCTGAAACAGCCAGGGCGATCATGCTCCACTTCATCACGCGCATCGTGATTTGCTCCTTTGGTTTTAGGAAGAGTACTGCCGTCCCACCTGTATTTTTATCTGGGCGGCTCTTTCTTTTTTGTGTCGGCGCAAAGTTATATCACGCAGACCCTATTGACGATACTTACTCATCTATCCTTTCAGCTTCTTTACGAGGCTGTCGTAAATTGCTATTTCCCTGTCGCAAATTCACAGCCCGAGTGTGACCAGGCTGACAACTAAAGTGCAGTATTCATACCCCTTGCGAAGTTTGAACTCATCCTTGAAAGGCACCTGAACGCTACTGTTTCTTATCGCGTAACACCTGTATCCATACGGGTGCCGTTGCCGACGATACGGGTGTGAATGCAACAAGCGTGCACAAAGCGGTAACCGAATGTCATTTTTTCGTGAAAAACGTTACGGCCGTGTAAAAACCGCATAAGCACGGGCTTTTTACGTCGTTTGGTTTGGGCTTGACGCCCCGCTGAAACACCTGTTGGGAGGTACAAAAATCCTGTGCCAGGGCAAAGCGTTACCGGTTCACCCCTTGAGTGGGTAATTGGCGGATCCCTTTGAGGCACGGGTGGGTCATTTTGGTGCATCCCGCTGAGGCCCGATTTAGCGTAGCTCAAATATTTGCCTGCCTCGAAAGGGTGCGTGCTTTTTTGCCCGGTTGCCTGAACGCTCCCGCATTCGCCGTGAAGCCTCGGGCATTCGAAGGTATGCTGGGCACCTGAAATTGACCTGCCGAACGGAGTGCCGCGTGTTCGCCTTAGACCAACGCCTGCAACAAGACACACTGGCCATTGGGGACTTCCCGCTCTGCCGCCTGCTGCTGTCCAACGACGCCAATTACCCCTGGTTCATCCTGGTGCCGCGCATCAACGGTATCAGCGAAGTGTTTCAACTGGATGTCGCAGATCAACAGATACTGTGGCAAGAAACGACAGTCTTGGCGCAACAGCTCAACACGAGCTTTGCCGCCGACAAAATGAACATCGGCGCGCTGGGGAATGTCGTCAGTCAGTTGCACGTGCATGTGATCGTGCGCAAACGTGACGATGCGGCCTGGCCGGCACCGGTCTGGGGCAAACACCCGGCCCGGCCTTATACCGAAGAGCAAGTGGCGGCGATTCGCAGCCAATTGCGCGGGCTATTGCCTGCCGACTTCATCTTTAGCCAGGACTGAATCATGGATCTGCAAGACCGCGTTACCGATCTGGAAAGCCGCCTGGCCTTCCAGGACGACACCATCGAAACCCTCAATGACATCCTGGTCACTCAGCAGCGTGCGGTTGAGCGCCTGCAAATGCAGATGACGGCGCTGCTCAAGCGCCAGGAGGAAATGGGCGGGCAGTTCGAGACCTCCGAAGAAGAAGCACCGCCGCCACATTATTAATCGGTCCTTCGTTAAACAGCCGCGCATAAAAAACCGCGATCCAGCTCAGCCGGATCGCGGTTTTTTTATGCGCTGCGGGTAGGAATCAGCGACGCGGCAAGGCCGCAATCACGTCTTCGGCTTGCAGGCCTTTGTCGCGGTTCATGACGGAGAACTCCACGCGCTGGCCTTCGACCAGGACGCGATGGCCTTCGCCACGGATGGCCCGGAAGTGGACGAAGATATCGTCGCCCGAATCGCGGGAAATAAAGCCGAAGCCTTTGGAGGTGTTGAACCACTTGACGGTCCCGGTATCCCGGTTGGTCATGTCGTAGTTTTGCGACGCCGCGGCAGGCGACGAACGGTAGAAGCTGATGGCCAGGTGAAGAACGATGGCGACCACAGCAATCACCAGGCTGAGCAGGATGGCCGGGTGGCCGCCCACTTCAGGCATAGGTGCCAGGAGGGTGAGGGTTTGCACGACAACGGTCAGTACCAACAGCGCGCTGACCAGGTTTTGCAGTTGATGACGCGTGCCTTTGTTCCAGTAAGGGATTACCGGTGCGAGCGTCAGGTTAAGAAGGCCGAACAAGGCCAGGTACAGGGCGTCGTGTTGTTCCAGGTACGGCAGGCTTTCAGGCTGCAGACTCGGAATAAAGGACAGCAGCAACGCTGCAACGCCCGTCAGGAGGTGGACGATTTTCAACATTTTGATTAACTCACGTTAAGACGGATCACAAGGAAGAGCTGACTGGCACGGTTCGCTTCTGAACAATGGGAGGCGTTGAGCACGTGCGCGGGTATCAGCCTATGTGGCGTACCGCAGAAATGAACGGTAACCACACGCCGCCTATTTAACAGCAAAGGCTGTGCCTACTCAAATCAAGCATTTCGGGGCGTTGCAAGGGCAAAGGCATTTCTGCGTCAAACCCTTGTCCTAGACAGTGGCGGGGTTTGCGAGCGGTAATTTTAAAGTTTTCCGACTCGTCACAAAGGTTGGCCCGTCGCTCATAGGTGCAGCCGTGGAGAGGGGCGATATGTCGCACGCTGTCTGCCTGTGTCGGGCTGCACACCGCCGGCACTCTTGCTAGAGTGGTCCTGCACCTGATCAATGAATGTTCGTCAATTGAAGGGGAAAAACATGGCAATCGATATTGGTATCAGTGAAGAAGATCGTAAATCCATCGTCGATGGGCTTTCACGGCTGCTGTCCGATACCTATGTACTGTATTTGAAAACCCACAACTTCCACTGGAACGTCACGGGTCCCATGTTTCGTACGCTGCACTTGATGTTCGAGGAGCAGTACAACGAACTCGCGCTGGCGGTGGACTCCATTGCCGAGCGTATCCGCGCCCTGGGCTTCCCGGCGCCGGGTGCCTATTCGATCTATGCCCGGCTGTCTTCGATCAAGGAAGAAGAGGGCGTGCCCAGCGCCGAAGAGATGATCAAGCAACTGGTGGCCGGCCAGGAAGCCGTCACCCGCACCGCGCGCGGTATTTTCCCACTGCTCGACAAGGTCAGCGACGAGCCGACCGCCGACCTGTTGACCCAGCGCATGCAGGTTCACGAGAAAACCGCGTGGATGCTGCGTTCGTTGCTTGAAAACCAGTAAAGCCCCCCCCTGAGCGGCGCCTTCCCGGCGCCGCTCGCTTGTTTCTCCGCATTTCCTGCCGTTGTCCTACAACTTTCCAATCCGCGTCTTCTGGCTGCCCCTCTCGCCCTGCTGTTTTATAGGCCCACTGCCCAATGGGAGAAACCCATGGGCTGCTGTTTGGCAATGGAGTGTCAGGTGTATGTCACGCGGAGTGGGTAATGGAGTGATGGAAACCGCCGGTTTTCACAAGATAAAGGTCGACCCCTTTGCCAAAGGGTTCGACATGGGACTGGCCAAGCCATTGTCCCGGTCGGTCAGGCTCAATGGGTTTTCCACCTGCCTGCGTCTTGAGCAGATCTACTGGAATATCCTCACGGAGATAGCCAGGATCAATGCCTGTTCAGTCAGCGCGTTGCTGTCGTATGTCGATCGGGAAGTGCATTTGCGTTACGGGGGAGTGAAGAACTTCAGCGGGTTGGTGCGGGTGGTGTGCGTGGTCCACGTATTAAAAGATCGTGCCAGCGCCACGGGCCTGGATTAAACCGCCGGTTGCGAAGCAGGCCCACCGTCAAGGCGGGCCAGGCTTCGGGCAGAAAGCCGGCTGCGCTGTGTCGATTTACCAGATATAATCCCGCGCTTTGCTGCGCGCCCCTGGCTTATCCACAGGGTGGGCGTGGCGCAGTTACGATCTGATCGCCGAGACATCTCCATGCCCATGTACGATTATCAATGTGCTTCCTGTGGTCATCAGTTGGAAGCCATTCAGAAGATCAGCGCCGCGCCGCTGGTCGATTGCCCTGCCTGCCAGGCACCTGAGCTGAAGAAGATGTTGTCCATGCCGGGCTTCCGCCTGAGCGGCGGCGGCTGGTATGAGACCGACTTCAAGACCGGCGCCAAGAAGAATCTGGCGGGCGGCGACAAAGCAGACTGAGTTGAACTCTACGCGCAGGCTCCTGCATTATCCGTCCCCTGCTTAACTGTACGGTGACAAGGCGAGCCTCCACCGAATTTCGAATTACGAGAAGTGAAACCACTACCATGATGCGCAGCCACTATTGCGGCCAACTGAACGAGACCCTGGATGGTCAGGAAATCACCCTTTGCGGATGGGTTCACCGTCGCCGCGACCACGGCGGGGTGATCTTCCTCGATATCCGTGATCGTGATGGTCTGGCCCAAGTGGTGTTCGACCCGGACCGCGCCGAGAGCTTCGCCGCCGCCGACCGCGTGCGCAGCGAATACGTCGTTAAAATCACCGGCAAGGTGCGCCTGCGCCCGGCCGGTGCTGTAAACGCCAACATGGCCTCCGGCGCCATCGAAGTGCTGGGCTATGAGCTGGAAGTGCTGAACGAGTCGGAAACCCCGCCGTTCCCACTCAACGAATACTCCGACGTGGGCGAAGAAACCCGCCTGCGCTACCGTTTCCTGGACCTGCGTCGTCCGGAAATGGCCGAGAAACTGCGCCTGCGTTCGCGCATGACCACCAGCATCCGCCGCTTCCTCGACGAAAACGGCTTCCTCGACGTCGAAACGCCGATCCTGACCCGGGCCACCCCGGAAGGTGCGCGTGACTACCTGGTGCCGAGCCGTACCCACGCCGGTTCCTTCTTCGCATTGCCGCAATCGCCGCAGCTGTTCAAGCAACTGCTGATGGTCGCCGGCTTTGACCGCTACTACCAGATCGCCAAGTGCTTCCGCGACGAAGACCTGCGCGCTGACCGTCAGCCGGAATTCACCCAGATCGACATCGAGACCAGCTTCCTCGATGAAAAAGAGATCATGGGCCTGACCGAGCAAATGATCCGCAACCTGTTCAAGGAAGTGCTGGACCTGGAATTCGGCGAATTCCCGCACATGACCTTCGAAGAAGCCATGCGCCGCTACGGTTCCGACAAGCCAGACCTGCGTAACCCGCTGGAACTGGTGGACGTGGCCGACCAGCTCAAGGAAGTCGACTTCAAGGTGTTCAGCGGCCCGGCCAACGACCCGAAATGCCGTATCGCCGCCCTGCGCGTGCCTGGCGGCGCGAGCATGCCGCGCAAGCAGATCGACGACTACACCAAGTTCGTCGGCATCTACGGTGCCAAAGGCCTGGCGTACATCAAGGTTAACGAGCGCGCCAATGGCGTTGACGGCCTGCAATCGCCGATCGTGAAAAACATCCCGCTGGACAACCTGAACGCGATCCTCGACCGCGTCGGTGCAGTCGATGGCGACATCGTGTTCTTCGGTGCCGACAAGGCCAAGATCGTCAGCGAAGCCTTGGGCGCGCTGCGCATCAAGCTCGGTCACGACCTGGACCTGCTGACCTGCAAGTGGGCGCCGATGTGGGTCGTCGACTTCCCGATGTTCGAAGAAAACGAAGACGGCAGCTTCAGCGCCTTGCACCACCCGTTCACCGCGCCGAAGTGCTCGCCTGAAGAGTTGGAAGCCAACCCGGCCGGCGCACTGTCGCGCGCCTACGACATGGTGCTCAACGGCACCGAGCTGGGTGGCGGTTCGATCCGTATCCACCGCAAAGAGATGCAACAAGCGGTGTTCCGCCTGTTGGGCATCAACGAAGCGGAACAGGAAGAGAAGTTCGGCTTCCTGCTCGACGCCCTGAAGTACGGCGCACCGCCGCACGGTGGCTTGGCGTTTGGCCTGGACCGTCTGGTGATGCTGATGACCGGCGCCCAGTCGATCCGCGAAGTGATCGCCTTCCCGAAAACCCAGAGTGCTGCGGACGTCATGACCCAGGCTCCGGGCGTGGTGGATGCCAAGGCGCTGCGCGAACTGCACATCCGTCTGCGCGAGGCGCCGAAGGCTGAGTAAGGCTGCGGCGTGAAAGCGCAATAAGGTTTTACGCAGTCAAAAAGGCGCATCTTCGGATGCGCCTTTGCGTTTAAAAGAGGGAATTCCTGCCTGGGGCGGGATTGATAAGGTTTCTAGAGAATTTCGGAGTTGTGTTATGGCTGGCCATTCCAAGTGGGCGAACATCAAGCACCGCAAAGAGCGTCAGGATGCCAAGAAAGGCAAGATCTTCACCAAGTGGATTCGCGAACTGACCGTCGCCGCCCGTCAAGGCGGTGGTGACCCAGGTTCCAACCCGCGTCTGCGCCTGGCGCTGGACAAGGCCTTGGGCGCGAACATGAGCCGCGACATCATTGATCGCGCGGTGGCCCGTGGTGCCGGCGCTGCCGATACCGACGACATGGTCGAGCTGAGCTACGAAGGCTACGGCCCAGGCGGCGTGGCGGTGATGGTTGAGTGCATGACCGACAACCGCAACCGCACCGCGGCTGCTGTGCGCCATGCCTTCAGCAAGTGCGGCGGCAACCTGGGTACTGATGGCTCGGTGGCTTACCTGTTCGAGCGCAAGGGGCAGATCACGTTCGCCCCCGGCACCGATGAAGACGCCCTGATGGAAGCGGCCATGGAGGCAGACGCCGACGATGTGGTGACCAACGAAGACGGCTCCATCGACGTATTCACCTCGTTTGCCGGCTTCTACGCCGTGCGTAACGCGCTGGAAGCGGCGGGTTTCAAAGGCACCGACGCAGAAATCGTGATGTTGCCGACCACCAGCGCCGAGCTGGACCTGGACGGCGCGCAGAAAGTGCTGAAGATGCTGGATATGCTCGAAGACCTGGATGATGTGCAGAACGTCTACTCGAATGCCGACATCCCGGAATCCGTAGCCGAACAACTCACCTGAGCACCATGAAAATCGCCTGTGGGAGCTGGCTTGCCTGCGATAGCATCACCTCGGTTTGACGGAAATACCGAAGTGTCTGCATCGCAGGCAAGCCAGCTCCCACATTTGATTGTTGTTGGCCGCAAGAATCGTGTTTCTCCCAACCTGCAGGCGTTATGACTTTAATCCTTGGTATCGACCCCGGTTCGCGCATCACCGGTTTTGGCGTGGTGCAACACACCCCGCGTGGCTGCGTCTATGTCGCTTCGGGCTGCATCCGTACCGGCGCGGGCGAGTTGGCTGAGCGTCTGCAGATTGTGTACCGCGGCGTGCGTGAAGTGATCCAGACCTACGGGCCGGTCACCATGGGCATCGAAAAGGTCTTCATGGCCAAAAACGCCGATTCTGCCTTAAAGCTCGGCCAGGCCCGTGGCGCTGCTATTGTGGCCGGTGCGGAGGAGGGCATGGAAATCGCCGAATACACCGCGACCCAGGTCAAACAGGCCGTGGTCGGCACCGGCGCGGCGAATAAAGAGCAGGTGCAGATGATGGTCATGCACATGCTCAAGCTCACCTCAAAGCCGCAAATCGACGCCTCCGACGCCCTGGCCATTGCCATTTGCCATGCACACACGCGTTCCAGCCTCTTGCCGCATGGCCTGGGCACCGCACGCAGTCGTGGCGGGCGGCTGCGTCTCTGATAGCATCAGCGCAATCGTTATTTCCGGTCAGGCCGTGCTCTGACCCCAAGCTTTAAGGATCTGAACCGTGATTGGACGCTTGCGCGGCACCCTGGCTGAGAAACAGCCGCCGCACCTGATTCTGGATGTAAATGGGTTGGGGTATGAGCTGGAAGTGCCCATGACCACCTTGTACCGTTTGCCGTCGATCGGTGAGCCGATAACATTGCACACGCATTTGGTGGTGCGCGAAGACGCGCAATTGCTCTATGGTTTCATTGGCAAGCGCGACCGCGACTTCTTCCGTGAGCTGATTCGCCTCAATGGCGTGGGGCCAAAGCTGGCGCTGGCGTTGATGTCGAGCCTGGAAGTGGACGAGTTGGTACGCGCGGTTTCGGCCCAGGACACGTCAGCGTTAACCAAGGTGCCTGGTGTCGGCAAAAAAACCGCCGAGCGCCTGCTGGTCGAACTCAAGGACCGTTTCAAGGCCTGGGAAGTGGTGCCGAACATGTTCGCGCTGGTGCCGAATCAGCCGGACATGCCGGCCGGCCAGGTCGCCAGTGCCGAAAGCGATGCCGTGAGCGCGCTGATCTCCCTGGGCTACAAGCCCCAGGAGGCGAGCAAAGCCGTGTCGGCCATCAAGGACAAGAACCTGAGCAGCGAAGACATGATCCGCCGAGCCCTGAAGGGAATGATTTAAGTGATTGAAGCTGATCGTCTGATCGCGGCCACCGGCCCGCGCGACCGTGAAGAAGTCCAGGACCGCGCCATCCGCCCCGTCAGCCTTGCCGACTATATCGGCCAGCCGACTGTGCGCGAGCAGATGGAGCTGTTTATCCAGGCTGCGCGTGGGCGCAACGAGTCCCTCGATCACACGTTGATCTTCGGCCCGCCAGGCCTGGGCAAGACCACCCTGGCGATGATCATCGCCCAGGAGATGGGCGTGTCGATCAAGTCCACCTCCGGCCCGGTGCTGGAGCGTCCGGGTGACCTGGCCGCGCTGCTGACCAACCTTGAGCCGCACGACGTGCTGTTTATCGACGAGATTCACCGGCTGTCGCCGATCGTCGAGGAAGTGCTGTACCCGGCCATGGAAGACTTCCAGCTCGACATCATGATCGGTGAAGGCCCGGCGGCCCGCTCGATCAAGCTCGACCTGCCGCCGTTCACGTTGGTCGGCGCCACCACACGCGCCGGGATGCTGACCAATCCGCTGCGAGACCGTTTCGGCATTGTTCAACGTCTAGAGTTCTATAGCACTGCCGATCTTGCGACGATTGTCAGCCGTTCGGCGGGCATTCTGGGGTTGCCGCTGGACCCGGAAGGCGCGTTCGAAATCGCCCGCCGCGCCCGTGGCACGCCGCGTATCGCCAACCGCTTGCTGCGTCGTGTGCGCGATTTTGCCGAGGTGCGGGCGAAGGGGCATATCACCAAGGCCGTGGCGGATTTGGCCTTGAACCTGCTGGATGTGGATGAGCATGGCTTCGACCACCAGGATCGACGTCTACTCTTGACCATGATCGAGAAGTTCGACGGTGGCCCGGTCGGTGTGGACAGCCTGGCCGCGGCGATCAGTGAGGAGCGCCATACCATTGAGGATGTGCTGGAACCGTACCTGATCCAACAGGGTTACATCATGCGTACGCCAAGGGGCCGCGTGGTCACGCGCCACGCGTATTTGCACTTCGGGTTAAACATTCCGTCACGATTGGGCGAGATGCCTGTAGTAGACGAATTCCTCGATGCAGTGGACGATTAATAACACCACGCCAGACGATTTATCTGAAGTTTGTGCTGTCCTAGTGGCTGGTGTCGTCATTCAGTCGTTAGAAATGCTGAATAGAATGCAAAAACAGTTGCCCAGCCGGATTGGCAACCTGAGGAGTAAGCACTAGAGTATGCGCGCGCAAAACGGGGATCAGTCGTTCGCACATCGCTGTCGCGTTTATTACGAGGACACCGATGCCGGCGGCATCGTTTATTACGTTAACTACCTCAAGTTCATGGAGCGGGCTCGAACCGAGCGGCTACGGGAGCTGGGCTTTGCCCAGTCCCAGCTGGCAGGGGAGGACCTGTTATTCGTCGTGCATTCCAGCGAGGCGCGCTACCACGCACCGGCGCGACTGGACGACGAATTGCTGGTCAGCGCTGAAGTTATCGAATTGAACCGTGTCAGCCTGCGCTTTAAACAGCAGGTCAGGCGGGCAACGGATGCAACGCTGCTCTGTGAGGGGCAGTTCCTGGTGGCCTGTGTGCGCACCAATAGTTTGAAACCCCGGGCCATTCCCGAAGCTCTACGTGCGGCCTTTGCCGACGTAAGCGGCGCGGGTAAACAATCAAAGCAGGAGATTTAGCGTGGAACCTACCGTCGTCGACCATTCCTCCATGTGGAGCCTGGTCAGCAATGCCAGTGTTGTGGTTCAACTGGTGATGCTGGTCCTGGTAGCCGCATCGGTTACCTCTTGGGTCATGATTTTTCAGCGCAGCAACCTGCTGCGTGCCGGTCGACGTGCCCTGGAGAGCTTCGAGGAGCGCTTCTGGTCGGGTATCGACCTGTCCAAGCTGTACCGTCAGGCCGGTAGCAACCCGGACCCGGATTCGGGCGTAGAGCAGATCTTCCGCGCCGGTTTCAAGGAATTCTCGCGCCTGCGCCAGCAACCGGGTGTTGACCCGGAAGCGGTCATGGAAGGCGTGGCCCGTGCCATGCGCGTTGCCATCTCCCGCGAAGAAGAAAAGCTTGAACAAAGCTTGCCGTTCCTCGCCACCGTCGGTTCCGTGAGCCCGTACATCGGCCTGTTCGGTACCGTGTGGGGCATCATGAACTCCTTTCGTGGCCTGGCCCAGGCGCAACAAGCGACCCTGGCCACCGTGGCCCCGGGTATCGCCGAGGCCTTGATCGCCACCGCGATCGGCCTGTTCGCCGCTATTCCCGCAGTAATTGCTTACAACCGTTTTGCCGCTCGTGGCGAAACCTTGATCAGCCGTTACTACACCTTCGCCGATGAATTCCAGGCGATCCTGCACCGTAAAGTGCACACCAGCGAAGAATAAGCAGGTAATTTCCAATGGCTTTAATCGCTCGAGCTCGCAAAAAGCGCAAGCCGGTCGCCGAGATGAACGTAGTGCCTTACATCGACGTGATGCTGGTGCTGCTGGTTATCTTCATGGTGACCGCGCCGATGCTCAATCAGGGCGTGAAGGTTGATCTGCCCAAGGTTTCCAGCGAAGCCTTGCCGCAAGACAACAACACCCAGGTCCTGACCATTTCGATCAAGGCTGACAAGACCTATTACTGGAACCTTGGCAGCGAAGTCGACACCCAGAAACAGCAGGACAAGGCCATGACCTTGCCGCAGATGACGGACGCCGTGACCAAGATCATCCGGTCCGGCAACGAAGGCGGCAAGCACACGCAAGTGTTCATTCGCGGCGACAAAGTGGTCGACTATGGTTCCGTCATGGGCGCCATGGGCGGGCTGCAGAAGGCCGGCGTGGGTAACGTTGGCTTGATTACCGAGGCGCCCTGATGCAGCAACAGCGAGAGCCGTCCGCCTCGGAAAGCTACTTCTGGCCTAGCGTCTGGGCAATTGCCCTGCACGTCCTGGTGTTTGGCATGCTGTTCGTCAGCTTTGCCATGACCCCGGACCTGCCGCCAGCCAAGCCGATCGTGCAGGCGACCCTGTATCAGCTGAAATCGAAAAGTCAGGCCACCACCCAGACCAATCAAAAGATTGCGGGTGAGGCCCAGAAGTCGGCTGCGCGCCAGACCGAAGTCGAGCAGATGGAACAGAAGAAGGTCGAGCAGGAAGCGGTGAAGGCTGCTGCGGAACAAAAGAAAGAAGAGGCGGCTCAAAAGGCCGAGGAATCGAAAAAGGCTGACGAAGCCAAGAAAGCTGACGAGGCCAAAAAGGCTGATGAAGCCAAAAAAGCCGATAAAGCTGCCGAAGCTAAAAAGGCTGAAGAGAAACAATTGGCTGATATAGCCAAGAAGAAGTCTGAAGAAGAAGCCAAAAAAGCTGCCGAAGAAGAGGCCAAGAAAAAGGCCGCTGAAGACGCCAAGAAGAAGATAGTCGAAGACGCGAAGAAGAAAGCCGCCGAAGACGCCAAGAAAAAAGCTGAAGCAGACGAGGCGAAGAAGAAAGTCGCCGACGACGCGAAGAAGAAAGCTGCCGCCGACGCCAGCAAGAAAAAGGCCCAGGAAGCAGCGCGTAAATCCGCCGAAGAGAAAAAGGCCCAGGCCTTGGCAGATTTGCTCTCCGACACGCCGCAGCGTCAGCAAGCCTTGGCCGATGAACGTGGCGATGAAGTCGCGGGCAGTTTCGACGACCTGATTCGGGCACGGGCAGCGGAAGGTTGGACACGTCCACCTTCGGCACGTAAAGGCATGACAGTAGTGCTGCAGATCGGCATGTTGCCGGACGGTACGGTGACTTCGGTCAGCGTGTCCAAGTCCAGTGGTGACGGTTCGTTCGACAGTTCGGCGGTTGCCGCGGTCAAGAACATTGGCCGGTTGACCGAGATGCAGGGAATGAAACCAAGCGACTTCGCTCCCTATCGTTCATTCAAGATGACATTCACACCTGAGGATCTAGCCTTGTGAGAAACCTTCTTCGAGGAATGCTTGTCGTTATTTGCTGTATGGCAGGGATAGCGGCGGCGGATGAAAAGAACATTCTGGTCACCAGCGGTAGCGATCGGGCCACCCCGATCGCGGTAGTGCCGTTCGGTTGGCAGGGCGGCAGCGTGCTGCCGGACGACATGGCCCAGATCGTCAGCGACGACCTGCGCAACTCCGGCTACTACGCGCCTATTCCAAAAGGCAACATGATCAGCCAGCCGACCCAGGCCAGCGAAGTCATTTTCCGTGACTGGAAAGCGGTAGGCGCCCAGTACCTGATGGTCGGCAGCATTACGCCGGCCGGCGGTCGCCTGCAAATCCAGTACACGTTGTTCAACGTGGCCACCGAGCAGCAGGTCTTGACCGGCAGCGTATCGGGCACCGCCGAACAACTGCGGGACATGGCGCACTACATCTCGGACCAGTCGTTTGAAAAACTCACCGGTATCAAGGGTGCGTTCTCGACACGTCTGCTTTATGTAACGGCTGAGCGTTTCTCCGTAGACAACACGCGTTACACCTTGCAGCGTTCGGACTACGACGGTGCCCGCGCCGTGACCTTGCTGCAGTCGCGTGAGCCAATCCTGTCGCCGCGCTTCGCGCCGGACGGCAAGCGTATTGCCTATGTGTCGTTCGAACAGCGCCGCCCGCGCATTTTCGTGCAGCACATCGATACGGGTCGTCGTGAGCAGATCACCAACTTTGAAGGCCTCAACGGTGCCCCTGCGTGGTCGCCGGATGGTTCGCGCCTGGCGTTCGTACTGTCCAAGGACGGCAACCCGGACATTTACGTGATGAACATGGCTTCGCGGCAGATCAGCCGTGTAACCAGTGGCCCGGGCATCAATACCGAACCGTTCTGGGGTAAGGATGGCTCGACCATCTACTTCACCTCCGACCGTGGCGGCAAGCCTCAAATCTACAAAACAAGCGTAGGTGGCGGTGGCGCGGAACGCGTGACCTTTATTGGTAACTACAATGCCAACCCTAAGCTTTCGGCCGATGAAAAGACGTTGGTGATGATTCACCGTCAGGATGGTTTCACTAATTTCCGGGTTGCGGCCCAGGATTTGCAGCGTGGAACGGTAAAAATCCTCACAGATACCAACCTTGATGAGTCAGCCACTGTTGCGCCCAACGGCACCATGGTAATCTACGCCACCCGCCAGCAGGGCCGGGGAGTCTTGATGCTCGTGTCCATTAATGGACGCGTAAGGCTCCCGCTTCCTACCGCACAAGGCGAAGTCAGAGAACCATCCTGGTCCCCTTACCTGAACTGACGCGGCGCTACAAAAAGAATTGCTTAACACACTGGGGTTCATTAGGAGTTTCACGATGGAAATGCTGAAGTTTGGTAAGTTTGCTGCTCTGGCTCTGGCTCTGTCCGTAGCCGTTGGTTGCTCGTCTAAAGGCGGCGACAATGCCGGTGAAGGCGCAGCTGTTGATCCAAACGCTGGTTACGGCGCTAACACTGGTGCAGTTGACGGCTCCCTGAGCGAAGAAGCTGCTCTGCGCGCTATCACCACTTTCTACTTCGAATACGACAGTTCTGACCTGAAGCCAGAAGCCATGCGCGCTCTGGACGTTCACGCGAAGGACCTGAAAGCTAACGGCGCTCGCGTTGTTCTGGAAGGTAACACTGACGCCCGTGGTACTCGTGAGTACAACATGGCACTGGGCGAGCGTCGTGCGAAAGCCGTTCAACGCTACCTGGTACTGCAAGGTGTTGCTCCAGGCCAACTGGAACTGGTTTCCTACGGTAAAGAGCGTCCAGTTGCAACTGGCAACGACGAACAGTCGTGGGCTCAAAACCGTCGCGTCGAACTGCGTAAGTAATTCGTCATGCGAACGTGCCGTCGTGCTCTAACTGTATTGGCTCTCAGCCTCGCACCGCTTGCGGTGTGGGCTGCGGTTCCTGTGGAAGATAGCAACTCTGGCTATAACAATAGCGGGAGCAGTTATCCGCCAGCGGGTTATGGCACGAACGGCGCCTATGCTGGGGGACCGGCAACTGCCGCTCCCTCGGCACAGGGCGAACTGTTCAACCAGCTGCAACGTATGCAGGATCAATTGTCGCAGCAACAAGGCACCATTGAGATCTTGCAGAACCAAGTGAACCAGCTGAAGCAAGAAGGCCTGGAACGTTACCAGGATCTTGATCGACGCATTGGAGCCGGTGTTACACCTGCCGCAACTCCTGATAATTCTTCTGCCGGTGGCGCGCCAAGCGCTGCCGCCGGTGGTGCAGCAGCAGGCGCAGCGGCTAGCCAAGCGCCTGCTGCCAGCAGCGAACCGGGTGATCCGGCCAAGGAAAAGCTGTATTACGACGCAGCTTTTGACCTGATCAAAGCCAAGGATTTCGATAAGGCCAGCCAGGCCTTTACCGCATTCCTGCGCAAATACCCTAACAGCCAATACGCGGGCAATGCCCAGTACTGGCTGGGTGAGGTGAACCTGGCAAAGGGTGATTTGCAAGCGGCAGGCCAGGCATTTGCCAAGGTCAGCCAGCTGTACCCAAAGCATGCCAAGGTGCCTGACTCGCTGTATAAACTGGCTGATGTAGAACGCCGCCTGGGTCACACCGACAAGGTCAAAGGCATTTTGCAACAGGTGGTTGCCCAATATCCGGGTACCTCCGCAGCCCAGTTGGCCCAGCGGGATCTGCAGCGCTTGTAAGCGATGCAACCCGTTTAGAAGAAACCCGCGCCTGGCGCGGGTTTTTTCGTTAGAATCCACGCCCTTTTATGAAACACGCTTTTTGGGGCCTACGCGTTGGCGGGGTTCCTTGAAGTGCCTGACGGAGGCGGACAGCCTGTTTAGCTGTTACGCCCGTGGCGACTATGCAAGACACATTACGTATTACCGAAGTTTTTTACTCGTTACAGGGTGAAACGCGTACCGCTGGCCTGCCTACCGTATTTGTACGGTTGACCGGCTGCCCGTTGCGTTGCCAATACTGTGACAGCGCCTACGCCTTCAGCGGTGGCACCGTGCGCACCCTCGACGACATCATCGAGCAGGTTGCCGGCTTCAAGCCGCGCTACGTCTGTGTGACCGGTGGTGAGCCCCTGGCCCAGCCGAATGCCATCCCGTTGCTCAAGCGGCTGTGTGACGCTGGCTATGAGGTTTCACTCGAAACCAGCGGCGCCCTGGATATCTCCGCGGTTGACGCGCGCGTGAGCCGGGTGGTCGACCTCAAGACCCCGGGTTCCAAGGAAGCGCACCGCAATCTCTACGACAACATGGATTTGCTGACGGCCAACGATCAGGTCAAGTTCGTGATTTGTTCGCGGGATGACTATGACTGGGCGGCCTCCAAGCTGATCCAGTACAACCTCGACCGCCGTGCCGGTGAGGTGTTGTTCTCGCCGAGCCACCATGACCTCAACGCCCGCGACCTGGCCGATTGGGTCGTGGCGGACAACCTGCCGGTGCGCCTGCAATTGCAGTTGCACAAATACCTGTGGAACGACGAGCCGGGGCGCTGACATGACCGAGCAAAAGCGCGCGGTCATTCTGCTCTCTGGCGGTCTCGATTCCGCCACGCTGGTGGCCATGGTCCGCGCCCAAGGCTACAGCTGCTACACCCTGAGTTTCGACTACGGCCAACGCCACCGCGCCGAGCTGCACGCCGCCGAGCGTGTTGCCCGTGAGCTGGGCGTGGTCGAGCACAAGGTGATCGGCCTCAACCTCAACGGCATCGGCGGCTCGGCCCTGACGGACAGCAGCATCAATGTGCCTGAAGCGCCCAGCGAAGGCATTCCGTTGACCTACGTGCCGGCGCGCAACACCGTATTCCTGTCCCTCGCGCTTGGCTGGGCCGAAGTATTGAAAGCCCGCGACATCTTCATCGGTGTTAATGCCCTCGACTACAACGGCTACCCGGACTGCCGTCCGGAATACGTCGAGGCATTCGAACGCATGGCCAACCTGGCGACCAAGGCTGGTGTGGAAGGGCAGGGATTCCGCATTCAGGCGCCGCTGCAGAACATGAGCAAGGCAGACATCGTGAAGGCTGGCGTAGGACTGGGCGTCGATTACGCGCTGACAGTTTCCTGCTACCAGGCAGACGATTCCGGTCGTGCCTGTGGGAAATGTGACGCTTGCAGACTGAGAGCAGAAGGCTTCAAAAACGCCGCAATTGCGGACTCAACGCGTTATTTCTGATTTATTTAAAATAAGGTGTTGAATAATCCTTAGAAATCAGTATTATACGCGCCACCACACAGCGGGTCGTTAGCTCAGTTGGTAGAGCAGTTGGCTTTTAACCAATTGGTCGTAGGTTCGAATCCCACACGACCCACCATTTTTGGCGGTTTAGAAAATCCGGAAGGCCCACGCAAGTGAGGATTTCCGGGTTTTTTTTTTGCCTGCAATTTGGCGCTGGTAAAAAACCGCCTCCAAGAGACGGCTCCTTGCCCGGCCTTAGCCAAACCGCCCCGTAATATAGTCCTCCGTCTGCTTCATCTTCGGCGTGGTAAAGATCTGATCGGTCTTGCCATGCTCAATCAATTCCCCCATGAACATAAACGCGGTGCTGTCCGACACCCGCGCGGCCTGCTGCATGTTGTGGGTCACGATGATCACCGTGTACTGCGCCTTCAATTCCGTAATCAACTGTTCGATACGTCCGGTGGAAATCGGGTCGAGGGCGGAGGTTGGTTCGTCCAGTAGCAGCACCTGCGGGCGCAGCGCGATGGTGCGGGCGATGCACAGCCGTTGTTGCTGGCCGCCGGAGAGGCTCTGGGCGCTCTGGTTGAGTTTGTCTTTGACTTCATCCCACAGCGCACCGCCGCGCAGGGCCTGTTCGACGCGGTCGTTCATTTCGCGGCGCGAGAGTTTTTCGTGGTGACGCACCGCGTAGGCGATGTTGTCGTAGATCGACATCGGAAACGGCACCGGCTTCTGGAACACCATGCCTACGTGGCTGCGCAGGCGGTTCATCGAGTAGCCGGGGGCGAGGATGTTTTCGCCGTTGAGCAGCACTTCGCCGCGCGCTTCCTGCTTGGGGTACATCGAGTAGATGCGGTTGAACACCCGCAGCATGGTGGACTTGCCGCAGCCCGAAGGCCCGATGATGGCGGTAATGCGCTTTTCCGGAATATCCATGTTGATGGATTTGAGCGAGCGTTGGTTGTTGTAGAAGAACTCCAACCCACGCACCTGGATTTTGGTTTTGTCGGGAGCAATGCCGGTGGCGTCCATCAGTGAGACCTATTGCGTAAAAGAATCAGGCGGGATGCCAGGCTGAGTACCAGCACGAACAACGTCAGGACCAATGCGCCGGCCCAGGCAAGTGCATGCCAGTCGTCGAATGGGCTCATGGCGTATTGAAAAATAACCACGGGCACGCTGGCGATCGGCTTGAGCAGGTTGCTGCTCCAGAACTGATTGCCAAAGGCGGTGAACAGCAGCGGCGCGGTTTCCCCGGTGATGCGCGCCAGGGCAAGCAGAATGCCGGTGACTACGCCGGCCTTGGCCGCCCGCAGCACGATTTGCAGCGTCAGCTTCCACTGCGGTACACCGAGTGCCAGGGCCGCCTCGCGCATGGTGGAGGGTTGCAGTTGGAGCATTTCATCGGTGGTGCGCACCACCACCGGAATCACCAGCAGCGCCAGCGCCAGCGCACCGGCGATGGCAGAGAAGCCGACCTGATGATTGGTCAGCAGGTTCAGCGGCAGGATGACCCCGGTGTAGATGAACAAACCCAGCACAATCGAGGGCGCTGACAGCAGGATGTCATTGATGAAACGCACCGTAGTCCCCAGGCGCGAGTGGCGTGCGAACTCTGCCAGCCAGATGCCGGCCATCAGCCCGATGGGCGTACCGATCACCAACGCGATAGCCGACATCAACGCGCTGCCATAAAACGCATTGGCCAGGCCGCCTTCGGTGCCGGGCGGTGGGGTCATCTGGGTAAACAGGCGCAGGTTCAGGGCCTGGAACCCGTTGATAATGGTGGTCAGCAGAATCCACGTCAGCCACAGCAAGCCAAAGGCGGTGGCGCCGCAACTGAGGAACATGGCCACGCCATTTTTGAATGCGCGTTTGCGATACAGGCGTTCGTTGGCGTTCATAACCCTTCCTTGCGCGACAGGCGCATCAGCAGCAGTCGCGCGAGCGCGAGCACGACGAAGGTCACGATAAACAGCAGGAAACCCAAGGCGATCAGCGCAGAGCGATGCAGGTCGGTGTAGGCCTCGCTGAATTCGTTGGCGATGACCGAGGCGATGGAACTGCTGGGCATCAGCAACGAGGCGGAAAACTGTTGTGCGTTACCCAATACGAAGGTCACCGCCATGGTCTCGCCAAGGGCGCGGCCCAGGCCGAGGAAGATACCGCCGACCACCGCCGAGCGGGTGTAAGGCAGAACAATGTCCCACACCACTTCCCACGTCGTGCTGCCCAAGGCGTAGGCGGATTCTTTCAACTGCGTGGGCACGCTGCGAAACACCTCATGCATCACCGAGGTGATAAACGGCATGATCATCACCGCCAGCACAATGCCGGCGGTGAGCATGCCGATTCCCAGTGGCGGCCCCTGGAACAGCGAGCCAACAAAGGGCAGGGCGCCCAGGTAGTCATTGATCAACGGCGACAGGTGTTCGGCCATGAAAGGCCCGAACACGAACAGACCCCACATGCCATAGATGATCGACGGGATACCGGCCAGCAGCTCAATCGCCGAGGCCACCGGCATTTTCAGCCAGGGCGGTGCAACTTCAGTCAGAAAAATCGCGATGCCGAAACTCACCGGAACGGCAATCAGCAAGGCGAGAAAGGAGGTGACCAAGGTGCCGTAAATCGGCACCACGGCACCAAAGTGGTTATTGACGGCATCCCACTCGGTGCTGGTGATGAAACCGAAACCAAACGTCTTGAACGCCAGCCCGCCGCCCCACAGGGTCGAGGCGGCAATGGCGCCCAGCAGCGCCAGTACCAGCATGGCGGCACCGAACATCGAGCGTTTGAACCACAGGTCGTGGCGTTGATCGCGGGCGGCGCGGCGGTCGCCCCCGGTGTCGCTCGCGTGAGTAGTCATAACCAGGGTGTGGACCGTGTCGTTCATATCAGAGGTGCTCAGCGCCTTCCTCAGTTATCGAGGAAGGCGGTCGTAGGGCGAATCAGTGGGCGAAGTCAGACTTCCAGTAATCTTCGATTCGCGACACCAGGGAGCCCGGCAATGCGACGTAGTCCAGGGCTGCAGCCTGTTCCTGGCCTTTTTCCAGCGACCACTTGAAGAAGTTGAACGCCGCCTGGCTTTGCTCGGCATTCTTGGGCTGCTTGTACATGATGATCCAGGTGGTGGCCGTGATCGGCCATGCGCCTTCACCTGGGGCGTTGGTCATGATCAGGTTGAAGTCTTTGGCACTGGCCCAGTCGGCGGTGTCGGCGGCGGCCTGGAACGCCTTGGCGTTAGGCTCGACGAACTTGCCGGACGCGTTCTTCAGTGAGGCAAAGGTCATTTTGTTCTGCAGGGCGTAGGCGTATTCCACAAAGCCGATCGAGTTCTTGATCTGCTTCACGTAGGCCGAAACGCCCTCGTTGCCCTTGCCGCCCACACCGACCGGCCACGGTACGGTAGTGCCGAAACCAATCTTGGTTTTCCAGCTGTCGCTGACTTTGGCCAGGTAGTTGGTGAAGTTATACGAGGTGCCGGAGCCGTCCGAACGGTGCACCACGGTGATGTTTGCGCTTGGCAACTTCACACCAGGGTTGAGCGCGGCGATGGCGGGGTCGTTCCAGGCCTTGATGTCACCGAGGAAGATCTTTGCCAGGGTGTCGCCGTCGAGTTTCAGCTGGCCTGCGGCCACGCCTTCGACATTCATCACCGGCACGATGCCGCCGATCACGCTGGGAAACTGACCCAGGCCGCCGGCTTTGAGATCGTCGGCCGACAGTGGTGCGTCAGAGGCGCCGAAGTCAACGGTGGCTGCCTTGATCTGGGCGATGCCGCCGCCGGAGCCGATCGACTGATAGTTGATGCGGTTGCTGGAGTTCTTGCTGTAGTCCTGCGACCACTTGGACAGCACCGGGTAGACGAAGCTGGAGCCGGCACCGGTAACGTCGGTGGCGTGGGCCATGCCGCTCAGGCACAGGGCGCTCAACAATACAGACAGACTTTTTTTAGTCGGCAACATCACGACAACACCTCAAGGTAAGGGGTAAGTGGGTAGGCCCACCTGTCTAAGACGTGACGATTTAATTCCTGATATGTTGCTGTTTAATGACGGTTTGGCTTTGTGAAGAAACATTTAGAAATGTTTGCCTGGGTGGCAGCGAGCATGGCTGCTGTCACCCAGGCGATGCTACTTAGCTGCCTTTCTGGTCAATCCCCGCCTGTAATTCCTGCTGGTCACTGTGCCCGCCGACCCGCAGCGGCCCAAGGTTGAAAGCCTGATCCTTGCGTGTGGCGTCGTCCTGTTTCTGGGTCAGTTCGTCCTTGGTGCCCAGCGCCAGGTTGACCGGCGATTTCGACAGGTTCAGCCCGACATCGGCGCGATAGTCGCTGCCTGCCAACGTCGTCGCCGTCACTTTGGAGCCGCCCAACTCAACCTTGCCGCTTTCGGCGCTGATCCGCGCGCCAGTCAGCCGTGTGTCGCCAGCCACTTCAAGGTTTACGCCCTGAGCACCGCGAATGCCCGAGGCCTGATTAACGCTGTCTTTCACCACGTGGCTGACGTCCAGGTTCAGCGTCGGCGTGTAGCTGGTGTTGCCGCTCTTGTCACCGAACAGTACGTTTTGCGCGGTATCGGCCACCTTGCTGCCGGTGGTGTCCTTGCCGCTGACGGTGTAGCTGTCACTGGTTTTTGGCCAGACTTTGTCCTTGAAGCTGGACAGGCGCGTGCCCAGTGCATCTTTCTTGTCCGCGAGGTAGGTCTTGGCCTGGTCCACGCGGGTGCCAAAGGCGCCACGGGGTTCAGGATTCACCTCGTAGCTGCCACTGCGGCTGAGCTTTTCGCCCAGGCGCTCCTTGGCGTTGATCACGCTGTCCTTGGCCGAAGCGAGGTGCTCGGTGCCTTTGTCGACGGCGTTTTCCAACTTCTCCCGATGCTTGTCGAACGCGCCCTCGGCCTTGGCTTGCACCTTGTCCTTGAGCGGGCCGGTGGTCTTGGCGAGCTTGTTGACCACGCCGGGTTGGTTTTTTTCGACATCAAGCTTGGCGTCGACATTGACCTTGGTGCTGCTGACCTGGTCTTTGCGGCTCTCGACCACAAGATCCCCGCCGACTTTACCGCTGACCTGATCCGCCTCAATCCGCGCACCCGCCAGATGGGTATCACCGGCACTGTTGATGGCTACGCTATCGGCCTTGATCAGGCTGTCGTGCTGGGTGGTGCCTTGCACGTGGTCCACATCGACCTTGGCGCGGGCATTGATGCCCAGCTGGGTCTTGGGTGTGTCGTGTTCACCGGCGTCGCCCCGTGTTGTTTTACCGCCGCTGCCACCCGCGCCGAGGGTCACGCCCCAGCTGTTGTGAGCCTGGGTGGATTGCGCCGACTCTTGCAGGATGCCGCCGTTTTGCGCATCGAGGGTGACCGTTTTGGCGGCAATCTGCGTACCTTGCAGATGGAGATCATCGGCGCTGGAGAGGCTCACGTTGCCCTTGCTGTGCAACTGCCCGACAACCACGCCCTGATCGTTTTCCGCCACCTTGCCGATATTGAAGTTGGCACTCAGGCTGCCAGTCTTGGCGCTGCTGTCGGCGCCACTGGTTTTTCCGGCACCGACGCTCAGACCGCCGCCGAGGTTGCTGCCATTGCTGACATGCGTATTGGTGGCCGCTTGCAGGTCCAGCTTGCCGCCGGCATTCAGGCTGATATCACCGTTGCTGGCGATCTGCGTGCCTTGCAGGGTCATGTCGGCGCCGCTGCTGAGCTGGATCGGCCCGCTGCCTTGAAGCGTCGCGACCCGTGCCTGGCTGTCTTGGGTGGCCAGCTGCTTGTTATCCAGTTGCACACCAGCACCGAGGTTGACGTTGGTACCGTTGGTGCCCGGTGCGGTGCCCACGGTCAATGAACCATTACCGCGCAGGCTGTTGCTGGTTGTGCTTTGCGTGTCGCTGGCCTGATCAAGCGCCAACTCGCCACCGGCCTTGAGGTTGACGCCCGCCTGGCCACCGTTGAACTGGCTGCCCGCGTAACGCGCATCGGCCTTGGCCGTGATGTTCACGCCCTGAGTGCCCGCGTAGCTGCCGACCACCGCCGTGCTGCTGGCTTCGCGCACATCGCTGCTGCCGCCTGCGCCGCTGCCGCGCACGTTCACGTCTTCACCGGTGGAGGTGTAGACCCGCACGCCTGCCTTGGCGTCCACGCTTTGTTCGCTGCTGCTGTGGGTGTTGGCTGCGGCGCTGGCGATATGCTCGCCGGCATCGATCTTCAGCCCGCCATCGGTGGCGCGGTACTGAGTGCCTTCATCCTGCAACTTACCGGCGACATCCACCTGCACCGTGGCGCCACTGAACTGGCTGACCACCGCCGTGCTGTCCTGCTGGGTGCGGGTCTTGTTGGTGTGACCGACTTCCACGTCCAGCCCGACATTCGGCTGCTCGAAAGCATCGAGCAAACCGGGCTGATGGAATTTGGCCTGGGCCACACCTTCGACGGCTTTTTCGATGGGTCGGGTGATGCCTTTGTATTCGACATTGACGCCGACATCGGCGGTCCAACCGTTTTCCTTGTGGGTACTGGTCTGGCTGTTGTGCGCCGCCTGGTTATCGACATTGCCAGCCTTGACCTGCAATTCGGAGCCTGCCTTGACCTGCGCGCCCTGGCTGGTGAGGGTATTGCCGGCGTTGATGGTCAGTTTGCCAGCCGCTGCCACGTTGCTGGTTTGCGCGGTGGTGTTGCTGCTGTTGTCGTGGCTGCTTTGATGGCTGAACTGTGCGCCGTTGCCAGCCTTGTCCAGACCGCCGGTGTAGTACACGCCACCGCCGGTGGTGGTTTTGTCGGTGGTGTTGCGCGTGCTGTTATCGGTCGCCAGCAACTCGACGTTTTTGCCGCTCAAAATTGCATCGCCCTGGGTGGCTTGGACGCCGGAACCCTTGATGCTCACATTGCCATCGGCGGTGACCGCCACGCTGGCGCCGCTGAGGCTGGAAGCTTGTTGTTTTGTGGTGTCGGTCTTGCTGGTTTGCTGCTGGTCCTCAAAGCTCACGCCAGCGCGGTACTGGCGGGTGCCTTCGGCGTTTTCCTTGGCGTAGCCATCGAAACCACGGGTGTGAGTGGTGGTGGTGTCGTGTGTGGTGTTGTCAGCCGAAGCGATCTTGATATCGCCCTTGGCGTCCGCCTGTAATTTACCGGCGGCCGACACCTGAGAGCCACTGACTTGAATGTCCTTGGCGCTTTGCAGCTTGAGGTTGCTGTCCGAGCGCAGGTTGCTGGCCACGACAGTGCTGTCCTTGAGTTGCTTGCGGCTTTCATCCTTGGAAATGCCGAAGAACTTGCTGTCGTTGCTGTAGCTATTGTCGTGGGAGGTGTCTTTTACGCCGTCGATCACCAGCGAGCCTTTGTCGCTGATCACGCTGGCCTGCTTGCCGCCACGCGCCTGGCTGCCGCTGATGCGCACGTCGTCGGCCTTGACGAGCAGTTTGCCGTCGGCGTTGACCTTGCTGCCGGTGTTCAAGGTTTTGCCCTTGTCGCCGTCGCCGCTCTTGCCAAAGAAGCTGCCGCCGGTCAGGTCGCCGGAGTAAGCGTTGTCGCGGCTTACCTGGGTGCGGCTGGCGCTGCTGATCTCCACTTGGCGGCCGGCCAATTGAATATCGCCGGGTGTTTTCAGTTCGGCGCCTTGCAATTGCAGTTTCTGCTGGCTGGTCAGCTCCAGCGTTTTTCCGGCCTTGAGGCTGCTGGTGACGCTGCGTTGCTCGCTGGAAGATTTGTCCCAGTTGGCTTTCCACAGATGTTTGCGATGGTTGCCCTGATCGCGGGTTTCATGGGTTTCGGTCGCGGCGTTCACCTGCAGGTCGGCGCCGCTGTTGACACGTAAGGCATTGCCCGCTTCGACTTGGCTGGCCTTGATCTCGGCCTTGGCGCCGGAAGACAGCGTTGCATCCTGCTGCGCTACGAGCTTGTTACCGTGCTGGCGCGAGTCTTTATCAGTAGTGGTGCGGTCGTAGGTTTCGTAGGTGAACAGGAAGTTGCTGTTGTCCCACTGTTCACGTTTTTCCTGGAGTTTGCGGCTTTCCAGGCTACTGAGGGTCAGGTTGCGACCGGCGTCGAGCTTGACGTTGCGCCCACTGACGTCGGTGGCGGCCAGGTTCAAATCCTTGGCGCTGTGCAAGTCCACATCGCCATGCTGGCTTTGCACGCCGGCGCGGGTGGCGTCCAGGCTGTTGGCGTGGACCTGGCCGCTGATGTCGAGGTCGCCGGCCGAGCTGACGTTGACCCCGTCACGACCTTCCACCTGCACCGCGCCTACGCGCACGCCAGCACCTTCGGCCGTGCTGATGATGTTGATGCGTCCGGCCTGCATCGCCCCAAACAGGCTGGCGTCGATGCGCTGGTCCTGGGTCTTGCTGGCCGGGTCGACCTGGCGCACTTGCCCACTGGCGAAGTCGACCTGGTTGCGGCCTGCGGTGAGGTTCAGTTGATCGCGGGCACTCAAGCGCCCGTCGCTGTCGATGCGCGGCGCGATCAGGTTGATCGAGCCCGCGCGGTTTTGCAGGCCCTGGCCGTGCACCGTCAGTTGGCCGCTTGCGTCGCGGGTGTTCAAGGCTTGTAGCTTGCCGTCATTGAGTTCGGGGCGGCCCACCACCAGGTTGGCGTTCGGGGTGTTAATGAAACTGCCGCCATTCACCGAAATACCGTTGGGGTTGGCCAACACATAATCGGCCGCCTTACCGAAAATCTCTTGGGCGCCGTTTAAGGTCGAGGCGTTGCGGCTGATCACTTCGTTGAGGATCACGCTCGCCGCCTGGCCCTGGAACTGCGGGTTCGCCGCCAGTTGCCCGGCGAGTTGCGACTGGCCGGCCTGCAGGGCGTTGTTCAGCACCACGCCCTGGCGGTCGACGTTGTAGTCCAGGAACTGGTTATGGGACAGGCCGCCGGCATTCGGCGCGACGATATTGACGATGGGCACGCCCTGCTGGTTTTGCAGTTGCGGTATCCCGCCAGGCCCGTCGACCACGGTGATGCCGGCGGCCAGTACCAGCTGCGGCAGCAGGAACAGGCTGGCGATGGCCCAGCGCAGTTTGCCCTGGGGTGAAAGGTGAAACGTGTGGGTGTCAGTCGGCATAAGTAAGTTCGCTCTATGTTGGCTGAGCCGCCTCGTGCGTTGTTCGTTGCAACGCTACTGGGGTGGTCAGGTACGGCGGTTGTTTCAGGCTAATCGGGTGTTGGTTTAAATCTGCACACTCATATCTGCACGCTCATATCTGCAAGCTAAGGCGCGTCAGCCAGACCTCCGGCTCCTGGCCAAAGCCTGTTGGCGTGTTCAAATTGCGTTGGTAATCGACGTCGAGCTGCACGTTCTTCCAGCTCAGGTTGAGACCGGCACTCGCGCCGCTCAGGCGTTGGCCCGGGGCGCCGTGTTCGCGCTTGACCCAACCGTTGTCCAGGCCCAGGCGCGGGGTGATTTTTACCGGCAGGTCGCTGTTGAGCGGCAGGCGCAAGGTGTTGCGCCACACCGCACCGATGGCGCCCGAGGCACTGTTTTCGCGGTAGCCACGCACAGCCGAATCGTCGGTGCCCAGCAGTTGCTCAATGGCGGGCAAACGGTCCGGGCTGTATTGCGCAGACAGCTGGCTTTGCCACTGCCAGGGTTGCGTGCGCCATTGGCCGTTGCGCCATTGAGTGAGGTTGGCGCGGTACTTGTGAAACTGCGCCTGGGGCAGGTTTTTCTGCACTTGGTCAGCGTCGCGATCAGCGCCGAACCAGGGCAGGCCCTGGGCGTAATTGACGTCCAGGTTCCACACCGCGCTGTTGAGCCAGAACAGATTCAAACCGGCCTCGGCCACGCTCAGCGTTGGGCTCTGGATGCCCAAGCGGACCTTTTGCAAGTAGCTGTCGACGTCCTTGTAGGCCAGTTGCAGGTTGGCGCTGAGTTGATGGCCCTGGTCGCGCCACAACACGCGGTCGGTGCGCAGGCTGACCTGATCGGTACGGCCGCTGTTGTACAGCGTGGTGCTGCTGACCTTGAGCGGTGAGCGGTATTCGGCATGGCTGGCGAACAGGCTGTAGGTCCAGTAGCCGTAGGGGATCGAATAAAACAGGCTGTTGCTGCGGCTGTAACGCGGGCCGTGGTTGAGCGTGTCGCTGAAGCTCAGGTTGAGTGAATCGTTGAGCTGCAGCGGGCTGTCCAGGCTCAGGCTGATGGCGTTGCGATCACGCCCGGTGCCGGCGCTGCCAAGGTTATCCACTCCCAGGCCCAGCCCCCAACGTGAGGCGCTACTGCGCGAGCGCAGGATGATGCGCGAGGCACCAGGTTCACGGCCAGGGGCGATATCCGCGGTGAGGTCCACCGAGCGCAGGCGGTTGAGCTGGTCCAGGCCTTGCTCCAGGTCGCGCAGGTTCAGTGGTTTGCCGAGCAGCCCGGGGAAGGCGCCGGCCAGGGACACGGGCAAGCTTTGGTCGGCCAGTTCGATGGCTTCCAGGTAGCCTTCTTCGACATGGATATCCAGCGGTTGCCCGGCAGCCGGGGTGCTGATCAGGTACGGGCGGCTGGCGATATAACCGGCCTCGACGTACAGGCGAGTGATCTCGGCCAGCAGGCGGTTGATCTGGGTGACGCCCATGCACGGGGCGACATAGGGCTCGATGTGTTTATTCATCTCGGCCCTGCTGAACAGCGTGACACCGGCCAGGCGTGTGCCGCTCAGCGGCCAGCAGCGTTCATCTTTGACATTGTCTGCTGGCACAGTGGGGGCGGCCGTCGGTGTGCCGAAGCTGCCTTTCTGGAGCTGGCGCTGGCGTTGCTCCAGCTGTAATTGCTGCAGGTCGCGCTGCTGTTGTTGCTGCAAACGCAGGGCTTCCTGGCCTGGCTGCGGGCCGTCGGCGGCGGACGCGGGCAGCGCGCACACGCAGAGCAGGGCGATACCCAATGGGTGGAGATGGCACAAGCGTTTGAGTGAGGGCAGGTTCGGCACTCGACATCCTTAACGTAGAAATACACACGATTCATGCCCCGGAGCCAAACCGTGAGCTCGGGGGGCTTGCCGCTCTTGAGTCATGATTAAACGGATTGTTACATCGTCTGTAGGATTTATTACATAAAACGTGAGGAATGCCGTGTTATTCAGCAAATAAATGCACAAAATCAGTGCAGATTGACTGATGGGGGCTATCAGGTCCCTGAATTTACGGGGTGGGTATGTGGATCAGGCGATGTGGGAGGGTTTTGATTGTTGCAGCAAGATGACTTAATCGGCGTGTTTATAGAGATGCACGCATCCCATGTCGTCAACGTGGCTATCCAGGGGTATTTGCGTTCAAATTGACAGCTTTACGACGATGAAACCAGGCAGTCACGATCCGGTTAAAAAGTCATAAAAAGACACGGAAAATCAGGCGAAGTCTTTGAAAATCCTGAGATTGTCCGACAATCAAAAGCATGAAAAACTCTTCATAAACGCCCCGCTCGAACGTTGGTAGTTTCCCCAGCGCTGCCCAATAATTCGAGTCCTAATAATGAATAACAAAACTCTTAAAAGCGCCTTGGCGCTCTCCATTTCGCTCGCCTCCACACACCTGTTCGCCGGTGGTTTTGCCCTCAATGAGCAAAGTGTCAGCTCAATGGGTACAGGCTACGCCGGGCGTTCTTCCTCGGCGGATGACGCCAGCACGGTGTTCGGTAACCCGGCCGGCATGTCGCGCATCGAGCACAATGAAGTCAGCATCGGCGCCACCTACCTCGATGCCAAATCCAACATCAAGGACGCCAGTTCCTCTCAAGGCGGTGTCGACAATCCTGGCACCAACAAAGGCGATATGGTCCCCGGCATTGCCGTGCCGATGGGTTACCTGGTGACGCCGATCGATGAACACTGGGCCTTTGGCCTGGGGGTCTACGCGCCGTTCGGTCTGGTGACCGACTATGAACACGGGTTCCAGGGCAATGGCTTTGGTAACAAAAGCAAGATTCAGGTCATCACCGTGCAGCCGACGGTCAGCTATGCGTTCAACGACAAGGTCTCGGTAGGTTTCGGCCCGACCTTCAACAAAATCAGCGGCGAGCTGGACTCCAAAGTCCCGGCGTTTGGCTTGGGCACCGAGACGGCCAAGATCAAGGGTGACGACACCGCGATGGGCTTCAACGCCGGTATCCTGGTGCAGGCTCTGGACAGCACCCGCGTCGGCGTCACCTACCACTCGCAAGTGGTCTATCACCTGAGCGGCCATACCAACGCCTCCGGCGTGCTCTCCGATGTGCTGGACGGCGGGGCGCAGAAGTATGACGCCAAGCTGAATGTCACCACGCCGTCGTCCGTGGACTTCTCGGTCACGCACCAACTGACCGACGCCTTGACCCTCTACGTGGGTAGCACCTACACGCGCTGGAGCCAGTTGAAGAAGATCACGGTCAACAACGCCGGCGTGTCGGACATTACCGCTGAGCTGGCCGGCCTGGGCTCCATCACCGAAGAGCAGCATTGGCACGACACCTGGTCCCACGCGATAGGCCTGTCGTACCAGCTCAACAAGCAGCTGGTGCTGCGTACCGGCTTCTCGGTGGACCAGACGCCAACCAACAACACCGACCGTTCGGTGCGTATTCCGACGGGCGACCGCACCGTCTTCAGCCTCGGTGCCGGCTGGACGCCTGTGGATAACCTGACCTTTGACGTGGCCTATTCCTACCTGAAGGAAGAGCCCATCAAGGTGCGCGACAACAATCCTCAGTTGGCGCTGACCTACGACGCCAAGTATGAAAACAGTGCCAATGGTTTTGGTGGTTCGGTCACTTATCGCTTCTGACCTGGGCAGTACGGCAAACCGCCGATCTTTGACGGCAGCCGCGAATCGCAGAATTACCTGTATGTGCAAGTCCTGGACAAGGCCAGCAGCACCGCCAGCTTTGCCTATAAGGACGGCCAGTTGACCCATGCCTCGGTCACGCAGTCGGCCTCCCAGAACACCCACACGCAGAAGTAGGTGATGGCTAACCTGGTGGAAGACACCGTGGTGCCCAAGGAAGGTTCATCCAAGCGTGATTACCTGGCGCTGCTTGAACACGCGGCCAAGGAAAGCAAAAAGTCCAAGGATGCGCTGGAGCAGTCGACGTTGAAAAATGCCCTGGCGACGATGCATGACGCGGTCATGTTGCAGGACGACCCGGATGTGTTGATGCGCTGATGCTCGACGTGATCAAAACGGGAAGGCTCATCACTGAGCCTTCCCGTTTTTTTTTGCCCGCTCAGCGTACCGCGCAATCCCATATTAGGCTTTTGAATCGATTCGATATTCTGTAGCCTTGCGCAGCTTCAACCGTGCTTGATGAACACAATCACTTCGTCCGGCGGCGCCCGAAGGGCTCCAGAGCCGGTGGTACACTCGACTTTCGCGCTTACCGCGCTTGCAGGTCTTGCGAACATGACGCAAATTTCCGAACGCCTACTGGTTCAAGCCCACCTCGATGCTAAGCAGCCCAAGGCGCTGAGTGCCGATGAAGAGGCGAGCCTGCGCAGCGCCATCGCCGCCGAGCTCAAGGCTCAGGACGCGGTGCTGGTTGCCCACTTCTATTGCGACCCGGTGATTCAGGCCCTGGCCGAAGAAACCGGAGGCTGTGTCTCCGACTCCCTGGAAATGGCCCGCTTTGGCGCTGCCCACCCGGCCAAGACTGTGTTGGTGGCCGGTGTACGTTTCATGGGCGAGACCGCCAAAATCCTCACCCCCGAAAAACGCATCCTCATGCCCACCCTGGAAGCCACCTGCTCCCTGGACCTGGGCTGCCCGGTGGAGGAGTTCTCGGCGTTCTGCGACCAGCACCCCGAGCGCACGGTGGTGGTTTACGCCAACACTTCGGCGGCGGTCAAAGCCCGTGCCGACTGGGTTGTTACCTCCAGCTGCGCGCTGGAAATCGTCGAAAGCCTGATGGACAACGGCGAGACGATTATCTGGGGGCCGGACAAGCACCTGGGCACTTACATTCAGCGCCAGACCGGCGCAGACATGTTGCTCTGGGACGGCGCGTGCATCGTCCACGAAGAGTTCAAGTCCAAGCAACTCGAAGACATGAAGGCGCTGTACCCGGACGCTGCGATCCTGGTGCACCCGGAGTCGCCGACGGCGGTGATTGAATTGGCTGACGCGGTGGGTTCCACCAGCCAACTGATTGCCGCAGCCCAGCGCTTGCCGAACAAGACCTTTATCGTCGCCACCGACCGCGGCATCTTCTACAAGATGCAGCAGTTGTGCCCGGACAAAGTATTCGTTGAGGCGCCGACCGCCGGCAACGGCGCGGCCTGCCGCAGCTGCGCGCATTGCCCGTGGATGGCGATGAACACACTGGAACGCACGCTGCAGTGTTTGCGTGAAGGCAGTAATGAGATCTTCGTCGAGCCGTCGGTGATCCCGCACGCCGTGCGCCCGCTCAAACGCATGTTGGACTTTACCCAGGCTGCGCGCCTCAAGCTGGCTGGCAACGCCTGACCTGAAGTTGAACACATAAACAAAATGTGGGAGCTGGCTTGCCTGCGATAGCGGTCTATCAGTCAATGCTGCTGTGACTGAACGATCGCCATCGCAGGCAAGCCAGCTCCCACACTTGATCTCTAGTGTTCTTGGGTTACTTTTTCTGCTTGGGGACTCGCACCAACTGCGTATCCGAGTAGATGTCATGCCAGCTGCGCTTGCGCTTATCAAACACCGACCAGACAAACCCCAACCCCACGCACAACCACGATGCAATCGCCACCACAAAGCGCAGCAGCGCCTGCCACAGGCTGATGCGCGAGCCGTCTGCGTTCTGCACGCGCACGCCCCACACCTGCATGCCCAAGGTCTGCCCCGAATGGGTCCAGAACTTGGCGAAGAAACCAAACAGCACAAAAAACAGGATCGTCGACAGCAGCGGGTCGCCGTCCAGCGCGCCGGACTCGGTGAGCGTGCGCATCCTGGCTTCGCCGATAAACGCCATCCACACCAGCTTGTAGATAAACGCGGTGACGATCAGCAACGCGGTGCACAACAGGAAGTCATAGAACATCGCTGCCAGACGACGGCCCAGGCCAACGGCGGGGAATTCGCCTTGGGGGCTCAACAAAGGTTTGGGCATGGCCGTCTCTCTTGAGAAAAAAGCCATTTTACGAGCAAACGCACATAAAAAAGCCCCTCATGTCACCATCAGGGGCTTTTTGTCGCAGTAAGGATCAGCCTTCTGCTTGCACTTCGTCAGCCTGCATGCCTTTCTGGCCTTGCACGGCGATGAAAGACACTTTCTGGCCTTCTTTCAGGCTCTTGAAGCCATTGCCCTGAATAGCGCGGAAATGCACGAACAGATCCGGACCGCTTTCTGGAGTGATAAAACCAAACCCTTTCTCGTCGTTAAACCACTTGACGGTACCGCTCTGACGATTCGACATTTCTTATTTCCTTTGACGCTAAAAATTAATGACAGCCCCTTTCACATGAAAGAGTACTGGGCTGGGTTGCAGGAAAGTAAGAGACGTCGAACGGGTTGTAGCAAACTTATGGCTACTGCCCAGGTCCAGGTTCAAAGCGACCCATGCAAACACAGTGGCTAAACTCTACGTCAACTAATATGGAAAAAACAAGCCCCGGAGAATCCCCAGGTTTTGCTCGGCCATATGACACTTCGTTGACTAAAAGTGGATCCCGCATATTCGATAGCGTTGCTCACTTGTTATAGGTTTGCGCCTATTAAAATGACTATCGTCAATGCACTCTTTTATGGCGGTTGCGTTACAAATTAGTGCGCGTTAACGCAACCGCGTTACTTATAGGAACAGTCAATCAGCCACGGTAGTAACGTTGCGGTACAAATGGCATTTTACTTACACGTAGTGGCACCTTTTTCCCACGTACCAACGCAGACACTTCGGTGTCCAGTGCGACAAATGCGCTGTCCAGGTAACCCATGGCCAGTGGGCCGCCCAGTGTCGGGCCAAAGCCGCCGCTGCACACGCTGCCGATCACCGTGCCGTGTTCGTCGACGATTTCTGCGCCTTCACGCACCGGGGTCCGTTCCTGTGGCAGCAGGCCCACGCGCTTGCGGCTTACGCCGGCTTGTTGCTGGGTGAAGATGCGGTCAGCGCCCGGAAAGCCGCCGGCACGTGCGCCATCGGCACGACGGGCCTTGGAGATCGCCCAGAGCAGGCTGGCTTCGATCGGCGTGGTTTCGGTATTCATGTCATGGCCATACAGGCACAGGCCGGCTTCCAGGCGCAGGGAATCGCGGGCGCCCAGGCCGATGGCTTGAACTTCGGTTTCGGCGAGCAGGCTGCGCGCCAGGCTCTCGGCATTGGCCGCCGGTACGGAGATCTCAAAACCGTCTTCGCCGGTGTAACCCGAGCGGCTCACGTAGCACTCCACGCCCAGCAGGCGCAGGGTGGCGAACTGCATGAAGGTCATCTTGGTGACTTCCGGCGCCAGGCGCGCCAGCACTTTCACGGCTGCCGGGCCTTGCAAGGCCAGCAGGGCGCGTTCTTCGAACAGCGGCTCAATGCTGCACTGCTCGCCAATATGTTTGCGCAGGTGGGCCAGGTCCTGATCCTTGCAGGCTGCGTTGACCACCAGGAACAGCTCGTCGTTGCCCAGGTTGGCCACCATCAGGTCATCAAGGATGCCGCCCTGGTCGTTGGTGAACATGGCGTAGCGCTGCATGCCGACTGGCAGGTCGATGATGTCGACCGGCACCAGGGTTTCCAGGGCCTTGGCGGCGTTGGCGCCGGTCAGGCGGATCTGACCCATGTGGGACACGTCGAACAACCCGGCTTGATCACGGGTGTGCAGGTGTTCCTTCATCACACCCAGCGGGTATTGCACCGGCATGTCGTAGCCGGCGAAGGGCACCATGCGTGCGCCCAGCTCGATGTGCAGGGCGTGCAATGGGGTTTTCAACAGGGTTTCGGTGGACATGTTCAGCTCCTGAAAAACGTGCGGACGCGCGGGTGGGCGTCAGCACTCGATAATGTTGACGGCCAAACCGCCACGGGCGGTTTCCTTGTATTTGCTTTTCATGTCGGCGCCAGTCTGGCGCATGGTGCGGATGACCTTGTCGAGTGAGACAAAGTGCTGCCCGTCACCACGCAAGGCCATGCGCACCGCATTGATCGCCTTGACCGAGCCCATGGCATTGCGCTCGATGCACGGCACCTGCACCAGCCCGCCAATCGGGTCGCAGGTCAGGCCGAGGTTGTGTTCCATGCCGATCTCGGCAGCGTTTTCCACTTGGGACACGCTGCCGCCCAACACTTCGCACAAAGCGCCTGCGGCCATGGAACAGGCCACGCCGACTTCGCCCTGGCAGCCGACTTCGGCGCCGGAAATCGAGGCGTTTTCCTTGTACAAAATACCGATGGCGGCGGCGGTGAGCAGAAAGCGCACCACGCCGTCCTCGTTCGCGCCGGGGATAAAGCGCATGTAGTAATGCAACACCGCCGGCACAATCCCGGCCGCACCGTTGGTGGGCGCGGTGACCACGCGCCCGCCGTTGGCGTTTTCTTCGTTGACCGCCAGCGCATACAGGTTGACCCAATCCAGCACCGACAACGGGTCGCGCAATGCCGATTCGGGGTTCTTGCACAGCTGCCGATGCAGCGCCGCCGCACGGCGCTTGACCTTCAAACCACCGGGCAAGATGCCTTCGTTGCGACACCCGGCATCCACGCAGTCCTGCATCACCTGCCAGATGTTCAGCAAGCCGGCGCGAGTCTCCGCCTCCGGGCGCCAGGCACTTTCATTGGTGAGCATCACCTGGCTGATGGACAGTCCGTAGGTGGCGCAATGGCCAAGCAAGTCCTTGGCGTGCTTGAAAGGGAAGGTCAGCGGCGTGGTGTCTTCGACAATCCGGTCAGCGCCGGCAGCGTCTTCATCCACCACAAACCCACCGCCGACCGAGTAATACTCGCGGCTGCGGATCTGGATACCGGCGGCGTCGAAGGCACGAAAAATCATACCGTTGGGGTGGTAGGCGAGAGGCTTGCGAATCATCGCCAGGTGTTCTTTCTCGTTGAACGCAATGCTGTGTTCACCGAGCAGGTTCAAGCGACCGTCACCGCGCATTTGCGCAAGGCGTGCGGCGACGGTTTCAGTATTCACGGTGTCTGGGTGTTCGCCTTCCAGGCCCAGCAACACGGCCTTGTCGCTGCCGTGACCTTTGCCGGTGGCGCCCAGCGAGCCATAGAGCTCCACCTTGATGCCGCTGGTGGCGCTCAGCAGGTTGTCACGCTTGAGGCCTTCGACGAATCGAGCGGCGGCGCGCATCGGGCCGACGGTATGGGAGCTGGAGGGGCCGATGCCAATCTTGAACAGGTCGAACACGCTAAGGGACATGGTTGTTCTCCGGTTTCTTATTATTTTGGAAGACTTGCTCGCTCAGTGTAGAAACCGGGCTTGTGTGGGAGCTGGCTTGCCTGCGATAGCATCACCCTGGTCTACCTGATAGACCGAGGTGCCTGCATCGCAGGCAAGCCAGCTCCCACAAAAACCAGCTCCCACATTGACCGAGTTCAGTCAGATCACGCGTAGCTCTCGATCGACGGGCACGCACACACCAGGTTACGGTCGCCAAACACGTTGTCGACCCGGCCAACCGGCGGCCAGTATTTGCCTTCGATCAACGACGCTACCGGGTACACCGCCTGTTCACGGCTGTACGGGTGGCTCCATTCACCGACGATTTCAGCCGCCGTGTGCGGGGCGTTTTTCAGTGGGTTGTCGTCCTTGTCCAAGGTGCCGTTTTCCACTGCGCGAATTTCCTCGCGGATGGCAATCATGGCGTCACAGAAGCGGTCCAGTTCTTCTTTGGATTCGCTTTCGGTCGGCTCGATCATCAAGGTGCCCGCCACCGGGAACGACATGGTCGGCGCATGGAAACCAAAATCGATCAGACGCTTGGCCACGTCATCCACGCTGATGCCGCTGCTGTCTTTCAAGGGGCGCAGGTCCAGGATGCACTCGTGTGCCACCAGGCCGTTGCTGCCGGTGTAGAGCACGGGGTAATGCTCTTCAAGGCGACGGGAAATGTAGTTGGCGTTCAGGATCGCCAGCTGCGAGGCGCGCTTGAGGCCCGCGCCGCCCATCATGCTGATGTACATCCACGTGATCGGCAAAATGCTCGCGCTGCCAAATGGCGCCGCGCACACCGCGCCTTCCTTGCGCTCCATGGCCGCGTGGCCTGGCAGGAATGGCGTGAGGTGGGATTTAACCCCAATCGGGCCAACGCCCGGGCCGCCACCGCCGTGCGGAATGCAGAAGGTTTTGTGCAGGTTCAGGTGGGACACGTCGCCACCGAACTTGCCCGGTGCGCACAGGCCGACCATTGCGTTCATGTTGGCGCCGTCGATGTACACCTGGCCGCCGTTGTCATGAATGATCCCGCAGATTTCGCGGATGCCTTCTTCGAACACGCCGTGGGTGGACGGGTAGGTAATCATCAGCGCAGCGAGGTGCTCGCGGTGCTCGATGGCTTTGGCGCGCAGGTCTTCGATGTCGACGTTGCCGCGTGCGTCGCATGCGGTCACCACCACGCGCATACCGGCCATGTTGGCGGTCGCAGGGTTGGTGCCGTGGGCCGAAGACGGGATCAGGCAGATGTCGCGGCGTTCTTCGCCACGGCTCTGGTGGTAAGCACGAATGGCCAGCAGGCCTGCGTATTCACCTTGGGAACCGGCGTTCGGCTGCAGGGAGATCGCGTCGTAGCCGGTGGCCGCGCAGAGCATGGCTTCCAGGTCGGAAGTCAGCTCCAGGTAGCCGGCGCTTTGTGCGGCCGGGGCGAAGGGGTGCAGGGCACCGAATTCGGCCCAGGTTACCGGGATCATTTCGCTGGCGGCGTTGAGTTTCATGGTGCACGAACCCAGCGGGATCATGGTGCGGTCCAGCGCCAGGTCCTTGTCGGCCAGCTTGCGCAGGTAGCGCATCAGCTCGGTTTCGGAGTGGTAACGGTTGAACACCGGGTGGCTGAGGATCGGCGACTGGCGCAACAGCGCGGCGGGCAAGGTGCTTTCAGTCGCAGCAAAGGCGGGCAGCGCCTTGCCGTCGGCGAAGATCGACCACAGGGCTTCGATGTCAGCCTGGGTGGTGGTTTCGTCGACCGACAGGCCAACGCGTTCAGCATCGACCACACGCAGGTTGATGCGCTGGGCGCGGGCCTTGTCGTGCAGGGCGGCGGTGTTGGCGCCCGTGTTGAGGGTGATCGTGTCGAAGAAGTTTGCCTGCTCAACCTTAAGGCCCAGGGCGGTCAAGCCTTTGGCCAGGATCGCGGTCAGTTGGTGAATGCGCTGGGCGATCTGGGTCAGGCCTTTAGGGCCGTGGTACACGGCGTACATGCTGGCAATGTTGGCCAACAGGACCTGCGCGGTGCAGATGTTGCTGGTGGCTTTCTCGCGACGGATATGTTGCTCGCGGGTCTGCATGGCCAGGCGCAGGGCCGGCTTGCCGAAACGGTCGACCGACACACCGACCAGACGGCCGGGCATGTCGCGCTTGAACGCATCCTTGGTGGAGAAGTACGCCGCGTGCGGGCCACCAAAGCCCAGCGGCACGCCGAAGCGTTGCGCGCTGCCGATGGCCACGTCGGCGCCGAACTCACCCGGCGGGGTCAGCAGGGTCAGGGCCAGCAGGTCAGCGGCCACGGCCACCAGCGCATTGGCGGCGTGGAAGCGCTCGGTCAGTTCGCGGTAGTCGAACACGTCACCGTTGCTCGCCGGGTACTGCAGCAGAGCGCCGAAGAACGCGCTGACGTCAGTCAGTTCACGCTCATCGCCCACTACCACGTCGATGCCCAGCGGCTCGGCACGGGTGCGCAGCACGTCGAGGGTTTGCGGGTGGCTGTGGACCGAGGCGAAGAAGGCATTGCTGCCCTTGTTCTTGCTCAGGCGCTTGCAGAAGGTCATGGCTTCGGCGGCGGCGGTGGCTTCGTCGAGCAAGGAGGCGTTGGCGATCGGCAGGCCGGTGAGGTCGCTGATCAGGGTCTGGAAGTTCAACAGCGCTTCCAGGCGGCCTTGGGAAATTTCAGGTTGATACGGGGTGTAGGCGGTGTACCAGGCCGGGTTTTCCAGCAGGTTGCGCAGGATCGGCGACGGCGTGTGGCAGTTGTAATAGCCCTGGCCGATGTAGGTCTTGAACAGTTGGTTCTTGCCGGCGATGGCCTTGATCTTGGCCAGGGCCTGGGCTTCGCTCAGGCCGTCTTCCAGGCCGAGCACGCTGGTGCCCTTGATGCTTTCCGGGATCACGCTGGCGCTGAGGGCTTCGAGGGAATCAAAGCCCAGGCTTGCGAGCATGTGCTGCTCATCTTCCTGGCGCGGGCCGATGTGGCGGGCGATGAATTCGTTGGCGGTGCTGAGATTGATGGTCATGGCGCGCTCCTCAGGCTTCAGCGTTGGCTTTGATCAGGCGGTCGTACGCATCCTGATCCAACAGCTTAGCCACTGCATCGGCATCGGCGGGTTTAAAGCGGAAGAACCAACCTTCGCCCATCGGGTCTTCGTTGACCAGTTCCGGGCTGTCGCTGAGTGCTTCGTTCACTTCGAGCACTTCACCGGTCAGCGGCATGTACACGCCGCTGGCTGCCTTGACCGATTCCACGGTGGAGGCTTCGGCGCCCTTGTCGTAAACCTGCAACTCCGGCAGTTGCACGAAAACCACATCACCCAGTGCGTTTTGCGCGAAAGCGGTGATACCCACGGTGACGCTGCCATCGGCTTCGGCGCGCAGCCATTCGTGATCTTCAGTGAAACGCAACTCGCTCATGGAAACTCCTCAGGGCCAGATTCGTCTGGTGGACGGGATTGGAATAATGGGGAGTTGCTTAGCAATATTGCGGCCAATGTTATTAAATCGTTATAAAACAAATACTTAACAATTTTTGTTATGACGATATGATTTTCAGCTGTAGCGATTTCGCTACACTCGGGCACACCAAAAAAAGCCTATGCGGATCAAAGCCTTGCATGGCGCGCAAAAAACAGGGTTGTAGCGATATCGTTACGCTGTAGCGCTTTCAGTACAGCGGATGTCGTTCTCAGACCAAAACTTGGATGCCCTCCATGGGGGAGGGGGCTTGTGTGGGAGCTGGCTCCCACACAAGCCCCACATTTTGATCTCTACATTTTCAGGTTTTGTTTGGAATGCCGTACTTGCGCAAGCGATGGGCGATCGCCGTGTGCGATGTCTGCAAGCGGCTGGCCAGTTGGCGGGTCGAGGGATAACTGGTGTAGAGCGTTTCCAGCAGGTTGCGCTCGAAGTCTTCCACCGCTTGCTCCAGGCTGTCGACTTCACCGTCGCTCTGGCGCGCCACTGAGGTGCCGGCGATGTCGAGGTCGCCGATGTCCACCAGGCTGCTTTCGCAGATGGCGGCGGCGCGGAAGATCACGTTCTGCAGCTGGCGCACATTACCCGGCCAGCGGTTGCCCAGCAGCGCCGGGTAAGTGCCAGGCGCCAGGCGGCACACCGGGCGCTGGATCTGCGCACAGGCCTGCTGCATGAAGTAGCGCGCCAGCAGCAGAATGTCCTGGCCGCGCTCGCGCAGCGGCGGCACTTCGACGTTGAGCACATTAAGGCGGTAGAACAGGTCTTCGCGGAAGGTGCCCTCGCTGACCATCTTTTCCAGGTCGCGGTGAGTAGCGCTGAGAATGCGCACATTGACCTTCACTTCGCGGTCGCCGCCCACCCGGCGAAAGCTGCCGTCGTTGAGAAACCGCAGCAGCTTGGCCTGCAAATACGGCGACATCTCACCGATCTCATCAAGGAACACCGTGCCCTGGTTGGCCAACTCCATCAGCCCCGGCTTGCCGCCACGCTGCGCGCCGGTAAAGGCGCCAGGCGCATAACCGAACAATTCACTTTCGGCCAGGTTCTCCGGCAACGCCGCACAGTTCAAGGCCAAAAACGGTGCACTGTGCCGCGCGCTGATGGCATGGCAGGCACGCGCGACCAGCTCTTTGCCGGTGCCGGTTTCGCCCTGGATCAACAGCGGTGCATCCAGCGCCGCCACCCGTTGCGCCCGCGCCTTGAGCGTGCGAATCACCGGCGACTCGCCCAGCAGCGCATCAAAACCTTCGGCATGGTCATGGTGCAGCGCCGACAGCTGTTCGCCGATGCGGTTGGGTTGGTACAGAGTGAGCAAGGCGCCGGCGTCAGTGATCGGCGTGGCGTCGAGCAAAAAGGTCTGGCCGTTGACGCTGATTTCGCGCAACGGCAAACGAAAGCCCTGTTCGAGCAAGGTTTCCAGCAACGCCGGGTCATTGAACAACGCGCTGATACTTTCACCCGCCGGTTCGCGGCCATACAGCGCGATCAGCGCCGGGTTGGCCAGCAGGATCTTGCCCGCGCTGTCCAGGGCCAGCACCGGGTCGGTCATGGCCGCGAGCAACGCGTCGAGTTGCAGGTGGCGACGTTGGCCGGGGAGGATATCCACCACGGTGACCGCCTGTACGCCGTGCACGCTGAACAGCGCGTCGCGCAACTCTTCGAGCACCTCGGCGCTCAGCGTCGGCGCGTCGATGTACACGTTGGGCGGCACCATCTCCACCGCATCCAGGTTGAGATTGCGCCCACCGAGCAGGGCCAGGACTTCCTGGGTAATGCCGACGCGGTCGATGAAGCTGACGTGGATACGCATGGGGCTGGCAATTCTGGGGAACTGGAGGCGGCAAGTATGCCTTGGAGCGCAGGGAGATCAAAATGTGGGAGCTGGCTTGCCTGCGATAGCATCACCTTGGTCTACCTGATACACCGAGGTGACCGCATCGCAGGCAAGCCAGCTCCCACACAAGCCAGCTCCCACATTGGACTTACGGTGTTGTTACTCCAGGTGTTCCGGTTTGACCGGATCGCCGGATTTCACATCCAGCTGATGCCTTACATCTTCAAACATCAAGTCGTACTGCTTGTGCATCGAGCCGTTAAGCGTCGCAACCTTCGGCATTCCATATTTCTGCGCGATGTTCATCGCATGCCGGGCAAAGTCGAAGGCCTGATCCTTGGGTAAAAAGAATTCCTCCTTGAGGTCCTTGCCCTGCATCGAGCCGTGCAGCTTGAAGAGCATTCCCTTGCCTTCCTTTGGATCCTGGCTGACCTCGTAGTCGATGCACAGGTTGTAGCTGTAGTCATCCTTGTTGAGCGCGTGACGTTCGATGTGCAGGTGACCGGGTTCAAAGGTGGCCATAGGCGTTTCTCCTCTACTTCACAGGTAGGTGATGCCAGGTTTTGCCGTGCTGATGCGCGTGCCGGCGCTGCCCTGGACGATGGCTTCGATGTCCGAGAGTGAACCGATGACGGCAGTTTTGCCAGTCTGGCGGGCGAACTCGCAGGCCGCTTGTACCTTCGGCCCCATGGAGCCGGCGGCGAAGCCGAGCTTCTCCATGTCATCGGGATGGGCCTGGCCGATGGCCTTTTGGGTCGGCTTGCCGAAGTCGATAAAAGCCGCATTGACGTCGGTGGCAATCACCAGCAAATCCGCGTCCAGTTGTGATGCCAGCAAGGATGAGCACAGGTCTTTGTCGATCACCGCTTCAATGCCGCGCAGCGTGCCGTCGTCGCCATACATGGTCGGGATGCCGCCGCCACCGGCGCAGATCACAATGGCGCTTTTTTCCAGCAGCCACTTGATCGGGCGGATTTCAAAGATGCGTTTGGGGCGTGGGCTGGCCACCACACGGCGGTATTTATCGCCATCGGGCGCGATGGCCCAGCCTTTTTCGGCCGCGAGTTTTTCGGCTTCGGCTTTGGAGTACACCGGGCCGATGGGCTTGGTCGGGTTCTGGAAGGCCGGGTCTTTGGCGTCGACTTCCACTTGGGTGAGCAAGGTGGCGAACGGCACCTCGAAGTCCAGCAGGTTGCCCAGTTCCTGTTCGATGATGTAGCCGATCATGCCTTCGGTCTCGGCGCCGAGCACGTCCAGTGGGTACGGCGAAACCTGGGTGTAAGCCGCTGCCTGCAACGACAGCAGGCCGACTTGCGGGCCATTGCCGTGGGCGATCACCAATTCGTTGCCGGGGTGGATTTTGGCGATCTGTTCGGTAGCGATACGGATATTGGCGCGTTGGTTGTCCGCCGTCATGGGTTCACCACGGCGGAGCAGGGCGTTACCGCCCAGGGCTACGACGATGCGCATAAAAATGTCCTTCTAAAAGCGTGGCTGAAGGAACGCTGTTCATGTGGGAGCTGGCTTGCCTGCGATAGCGGTGGATCATGTAGACCGCCATCGCGGGCAAGCCCGGCTCCCACATGGGAGCGCATTACCAGCTTGATGGGTTAGATATCCGCCAGCGCCGACACCAGAATTGCCTTGATGGTATGCATGCGGTTTTCCGCCTGCTCAAACGCGATGTTGGCTGGCGACTCGAACACTTCCTCAGTCACTTCCACACCATTGGCCAGGTTCGGATAGCGCGCGGCGATGTCCTTGCCCACCTTGGTCTCACTGTTATGGAACGCCGGCAGGCAGTGCATGAACTTCACGCGCGGGTTGCCCGAGGCTTTCATCATCTTGGCGTTGACCTGGTACGGCAGCAGTTGCTCGATACGCTCGTCCCACGCTTCCACCGGCTCACCCATCGACACCCAGATATCGGTGTGGATGAAGTCGACGCCTTTGACGGCTTCTTTCGGGTCTTCGGTGATGGTGATGCGTGCGCCGCTTTCCTCGGCAAACACCTGGCACTGCTTGATGAAATCTTCGTGTGGCCACAGGGCTTTCGGCGCGCCGATGCGCACGTCCATGCCCAGTTTGGCGCCGATCATCAGCAACGAATTGCCCATGTTGTAGCGCGCGTCGCCCAGGTACGCGTAGCTGATGTCATGCAGCGGCTTGTCGCTGTGCTCGCGCATGGTCAGGGTGTCGGCGATCATTTGGGTCGGGTGGAATTCGGCGGTGAGGCCGTTGAATACCGGCACACCAGCGAACTTGGCCAGCTCTTCGACGATTTCCTGTTCAAAGCCACGGTACTCGATGGCATCGAACATGCGGCCCAGGACGCGGGCGGTGTCTTTCATGCTTTCTTTGTGGCCGATCTGCGACGACACCGGGTCGATATAGGTGACGTGGGCGCCCTGGTCATGGGCCGCCACTTCGAACGCGCAACGGGTGCGAGTCGAGGTTTTTTCGAAGATCAGCGCGATGTTCTTGCCTTGCAGGTGCGGACGCTCGGTGCCGGTATACTTGGCGCGTTTGAGGTCGCGGGACAGGTCCAGCAGGTAGTTCAGCTCGCGGGTAGTGTGGTGCATCAGCGAGAGCAGGCTGCGGTTGCGCATATTAAAAGCCATGATGGATCTCCTTAGGTTTCGGTTATCCCCCTGGCCGCTGCTGGATAAGCAGCGGCCAGGGCCAAAAAATCAATAGTCGATGGGGTCGCGGATGATCGGGCAGGTCATGCAGTGGCCGCCGCCACGGCCTCGGCCCAGTTCACCGGCGCTGATGGTGATGACTTCCACACCGGCCTTGCGTAGCAAGGTGTTGGTGTAGGTGTTGCGGTCATAGCCGATCACCACGCCAGGCTCCACGGCCACCACGTTGTTGCCGTCATCCCATTGCTCGCGTTCGGCGGCGAAGCTGTTGCCGCCGGTCTCGACCACTCGCAGCGCCTTGAGGTTAAGGGCTGCGGCCACGGTTTCGAGGAAGTTGGTTTTCTCCCGCTGGATGTCGATGCCGTGTGGTTTGCTTTCATCCGGGCGCAGGGTGAAGGGCACGATCTGGTTGACCACTTCGGGGAAGATGGTCACCAGGTCGCGGTCGCAGAAGCTGAACACCGTATCCAGGTGCATCGCCGCGCGGGACTTCGGCAGGCCGGCAACGATCACGCGTTCCACGGCTTTGTTCTTGAACAGGTTGCGCGCCAGTTGGCCAATCGCCTGGTGCGAAGAACGCTCGCCCATGCCGATCAACACCACGCCATTGCCAATCGGCATCACGTCGCCGCCTTCCAGTGTGGCGGCCCCGTGTTCCTGGTCGGGGTCGCCGTACCAGATCTGGAAGTCGGCGTTGGTGAACTCGGGGTGGAATTTATAGATGGCGCTGGCCAACAGGGTTTCCTGACGTCGCGCCGGCCAGTACATCGGGTTGAGCGTCACACCGCCGTAGATCCAGCAGGTGGTGTCGCGGGTGAACTGGGTGTTGGGCAGCGGCGGCAGGATAAAGCTTGAGTGGCCGAGGAAGTCGCGGAACATCTCAATGGTCTTGCCACCGAAGCTGCTCGGCAGGTCATCGGCCGACACGCCGCCAATCAGGAACTCGCTGATTTTGCGCGGCTCCAGGCTGCGCAGCCATGAGCCGACTTCATCGACCAGGCCCAGGCCAACGGTGTTGGCGGTGATCTTGCGCTCCAGAATCCAGTCCAGCGCTTCGGGGATGGCGACGATATCGGTCAGCAGGTTGTGCATTTCCAGCACATCAATGTCCCGCTCGCGCATCTTGGTTACGAAGTCGAAGTGGTCGCGCTTGGCCTGGGCCACCCACAACACGTCATCGAACAGCAGTTCATCGCAGTTGTTGGGGGTCAGCCGCTGGTGGGCCAAACCTGGGGAGCACACCATGACTTTACGCAGTTTGCCGGCTTCGGAATGTACGCCGTACTTCACTTTTTCCGTGGTCATTACAGATCCTCCAGTGAACAAAAGTTACAGAGTCAGGAAGCCGGCGTAGAGGCCATAAGCAGCCACCAGGGCGCCAATGACTACCGCGGCGAAAATCAGCTTCTCGACGTTGGTGAAAATCGGTTTGCCCAGTTCATGCTTGGCCTTGGCGAACAGGATCACGCCGGGGGCATACAGCAGGGCGGAGAGCAGCAGGTACTTGGTGCCACCGGCGTAGAGCAGCCACACCGCGTAGATCAACGCGATGGCGCCGATGAACAGGTCTTTCTTGCGCTCGCGCAGGGCGTTTTCGTAGGTCTCGCCGCGCACCGCCAGCAGCAGTGCATAGGCCGCCGACCACAGGTAAGGCACCAGGATCATCGAGGTGGCGAGGTAGATCAGCGACAGGTAAGTGCTGGCCGAGAACAGCGTGATGACCAGGAAAACCTGGACCATCGCATTGGTCAGCCACAGGGCGTTGACCGGCACATGGTTGGCGTTTTCCTTACGCAGGAACTCCGGCATGGTGTGGTCCTTGGCGGCGGCGAACATGATCTCCGCACACAGCAGCACCCACGACAGCAGCGCACCCAACAGCGAGATGATCAAGCCGACGCTGATCAACACCGCGCCCCAGTGGCCCACCACATGCTCCAGCACGGCAGCCATCGAAGGGTTCTGCAGTTTGGCCAGTTCCGGTTGGGTCATGATGCCCAGGGACAGCACGTTCACCAGCATCAAAAACAGCAGCACGGTGATAAAACCGATTACGGTGGCCTTGCCGACGTCGCTGCGTTTTTCTGCACGGGACGAGAAGATGCTCGCGCCTTCGATGCCGATAAACACCCACACGGTGACCAGCATCATGTTGCGCACCTGGTTCATCACGCTGCCCAGGTCGGGGTTTTTCACGCCCCAGATGTCAGCGGTGAAGATGTCCAGCTTGAACGCGAACAGCGCGATCAATACGAACAGCACCAGCGGCACCACCTTGGCGACGGTGGTCACCAGGTTGATGAACGCCGCTTCCTTGATCCCGCGCAGTACCAGGAAATGCACGGCCCACAGCAGCACCGAGGCGCCAATCACCGCAGCGGGTGTGTTGCCTTCGCCAAAGATCGGGAAGAAGTAACCGAGGGTGCTGAACAGCAGCACGAAGTAACCGACGTTGCCCAGCCAGGCGCTGATCCAGTAGCCCCAGGCCGACGAGAAACCCATGTAGTCGCCGAAGCCGGCTTTGGCGTAGGCGTATACGCCGCCGTCGAGGTCAGGTTTGCGGTTGGCCAGGGTCTGGAACACGAAAGCCAGGGTGAGCATGCCGATGGCGGTAATGACCCAGCCGATCAACACCGCGCCGACATCGGCGCTGGCGGCCATGTTTTGCGGGAGTGAGAAGATCCCGCCGCCAATCATTGAACCCACGACCAGCGCAACCAGGGCGCCGAGTCGAAGTTTTCCGGGAGTGTCAGACATTGCATGACTCCAATGCAGGAGAAGAGAGAGCACAGAATAATTCTGTGCGCTGATCAAACAGCTGACTTAGATCACGTCATTGGCACATTCCATTGTGAATTAATGACTTAGGGGTAAAATCCCGGGGCAATAGTTTGCCCCGAAAAGGCGCTTTCCAGAGCGGCTCCTGCGTTTTGATCAAGCATTTAGTCCGAGGTGTGGACGTTTGACCCTAGCCCGCTTTGTCGAATGTGCAAACTTTTCTCAATTAACGGGTTAAGTCTGCAAAAACTGGCCAAGTGCCTGCTCTATTTAAAATCTAAATAAGCTTAAACTTTATAAACTGTCATGCCGTTGCGTTATGAGCGTGACGGTTTTATCGCTGTATTTAATAAACGCTGCACTCGCTGATTTAATTAGTTGAGTGCGCGCTTGTTCTCTCAAACTATTTTATTTCAGGAGTTTGCATGTCCCAACCGGCCGAGAAACTACGTCTCAGCGCGCTGATTGCCCTGGTGGTGGGGTCGATGATCGGCGGCGGGATTTTCTCTTTGCCGCAGAACATGGCCGCACGCGCCGAAGTGGGCGCCGTGCTGATCGGCTGGGCCATCACCGCCGTCGGCATGCTCACCCTGGCGTTTGTGTTCCAGACCCTGGCCAATCGCAAACCCGAACTGGATTCCGGCGTGTACGCCTACGCCAAGGCCGGGTTCGGTGACTACATGGGGTTTTCGTCGGCCTGGGGCTACTGGATCAGTGCGTGGATGGGCAACGTCGGTTACTTCGTGTTGCTGTTCAGCACCCTCGGCTACTTTTTCCCGGTGTTCGGCCAGGGCAATACACCCGTCGCCATCGGCTGCGCCTCACTGCTGCTGTGGGCCGTGCATTTTCTGGTGTTGCGCGGCATCAAGGAGGCGGCGTTCATCAACCAGATCACCACCGTGGCGAAGATCGTGCCGTTGCTGATGTTTATCGTGATCGCCGCCGTGGCGTTCAAGGCGGATATTTTCACCCGTGATATCTGGGGCCTGGGCAACCCGCAATTTGGCAGCGTGGTCGATCAGGTGCGCAGCATGATGCTGGTCACCGTGTTCGTGTTTATCGGCATCGAGGGCGCCAGCGTGTATTCGGCGCGCGCGGAGAAGCGCTCGGACGTGGGCCGCGCCACCGTGATCGGCTTTCTCGGCGTGCTGGCACTGCTGGTGCTGGTGAATGTGCTGTCCCTGGGGATCATGAGCCAGCCGGAGCTGGCGCAATTGCAAAACCCTTCACTGGCAGGTGTGCTGGAACATATCGTCGGGCCGTGGGGCGCGATGTCGATCAGCATCGGGTTGGCCGTGTCACTGCTCGGCGCCTTGCTCTCATGGGCGCTGCTGTGTGCGGAAATCCTCTACGCCACTGCCCATGACAAGACCATGCCGGCGTTCCTGAAAAAGGAAAACCCCAACCGGGTGCCGGTCAACGCGCTGTGGCTGACCAACCTGATGATCCAGGTGTTCCTGGTGATCACGCTGTTTTCCCACAGCACCTACACCACCCTGATTTACCTGGCCTCGTCGATGATCCTGGTGCCGTACCTGTGGTCGGCGGCCTACGCGGTGCTGTTGAGCGGGCGCGGTGAAACCTATGCCGGTGCCCAGCGCCAGCGCTATAAGGATTTGCTGGTCGGCCTGATCGCCCTCGGCTATGCCGTCTGGCTGCTGTACGCCGGCGGCTTGAAGTACCTGCTGCTCTCGGCGCTGTTGTATGCGCCCGGCGTGATCCTGTTTGCCCTGGCCAAGCGCGAGCAGGGCCAGCCCTTGTTTACGCACATGGAAAAGGGCATTTTCAGCTGCGTGATCGCGGGCGCGGGGCTGGCGGCTTATGGGCTGTATAGCGGGGTGTTGTCGTTGTGAGATTGGCATATCAGCCGCCCTATGACTGGGCGGCAATGCTGGGTTTTTTATCGGCGCGGGCCATCACAGGGCTGGAGACCGTTGAGGCCGGCGTGTATCGGCGCAGCATCAGCGTGAACGGGCAGCACGGCTGCATCAGCGTGGCACCGGGTGCGGGCGATTGGCTGGAAGTGGGTGTTGAGTTCCTCGACGCGGCGGCGCTGCCCGAGATCGAGCGGCGCCTGCGGGCCATGTTCGATCTGGACGCCCGGCCTGGGTTGATCAATGCGCAGCTGGCCGCCGACCCGTTGATGGCACAACTGGTGGCTGCGCGCCCTGGCCTGCGTGTACCGGGGACGTGGGACGGTTTGGAACTGGCGATTCGTGCGGTGCTGGGCCAGCAGATCACGGTGGTCGCGGCCATTCGCCTGGCGGGTAAATTGGTGGTGCAGTATGGCCAGCCGCTGCAAACGCCCTATGCCGGTATTACCCATGTGTTTCCTGTTGCCGAAGTCTTGGCGGCGGCGGACCTCGCGACCTTGGGCATGCCCAAGGCGCGGGGCCGTACTTTGTCAGGTGTGGCTCAGGCGTTGCTGGAAGATCCGCAGTTATTTGCACCCAAGGCCAACCTCAAGGACGGCGTGGCGCGGCTGGTGGCCTTGCCGGGAATCGGCGACTGGACCGCGCAGTACATCGCCATGCGTCAGTTGCGTGAGCCGGATGCGTTTGCGTCGGGGGATATTGGCTTGATCAATGCGCTGGCGGCACTGGAAGGCGGGCCGGTGTCGGCGCGGCAGTTGTTGGCGCGTGCCGAGGCGTGGCGGCCTTTAAGAGCGTATGCGGCGCAGCATTTGTGGACGTCGTTGAGTCGGGGGGATTGAGGGTGGCTGTCAGGGCCTCATCGCAGGCAAGCCAGCTCCCACATTTGACTGTGGCCACACTTTCAATGTGTGAGAGCCAGGTCCCACATTTGACTGTGGCCACACTTTCAATGTGTGAGAGCCAGCTCCCACATTTGACTGTGTTCACACATCCAATGTGGGAGCTGGCTTGCCTGCGATAGCGATCTCAAGTCACCACTGAGCCCGATGTGAGCCCAATTCGCCGGCGGGCAAATCCCACTGCAACGGCGTGCCACTGATGCTCACCGGCGCCAGCAAACGATGCGCCTGGCCCCACGCCGTCTGCTCCACCACCAAGCCCTGATCGCCCGGTTCTTCAGCCCGCAACGCCGGCTGCTCCGGCACGTGCCCGGCCTCCACCAGCAACTTCGCCGTGCGCGCCAATGACAACCGCGCCGAACCACCGCGCCCGGTTTTCAGCCGCTCACTCAACGCTTGAATCGCACTGGCCGCCATCAAATACCCGGTCGCATGATCCAGCGCCTGCAACGGCAGCGGCACCGGTTTATCTGCCTGTTTCCACGCCATGCCAGCGTCGGCAATCCCGCTGCTCATCTGCACCAAACTGTCGAAGCCGCGACGGTTACGCCACGGGCCGCTCCAGCCGTAGGCGTTGAGGCTCACGTCGATCAGGCCGGGGGCGAGGTTTTGCAGTTCAGTGGCGGTGTAGCCCAACTGCTCCAGTGCGTCGGCGCGGTAGCCGTGGAACAGGATGTCGGCGTCCTTGAGCAAGCTTTCGAACACCTGGCGGTCTTCAGCACTTTTAAGGTCCAGGCGTGCGCAGCGTTTGCCCAGGGTCATTTCCGGTACTACGCCGGGCTCGTTCCAGGTCGGCGAGTCGATGCGCAGTACATCTGCGCCCAAACCTGCGAGAAAACGGCTGGCCACGGGGCCGGCCAACACGCGGGTCAAATCCAGCACCTTGATGCCTGCCAGTGGGCGTGCCACCGAGCCGAGCCAAGGTTTGTCGCAGGGGGTGTCGAAGGCCTGGCGCTGCACCAATGCCTCGGCGTTCACCGCCAACCCTTGCGGATGGGTTTGCCAGGCCTGCCATGTACGCATCTGCGCCGCGCAACCGCCGGCATCGACGATCGCCTGTTCCAGTTCGGCGGCGTTCCAGGTCGCGACTTTACTGGCCATCTCGGCGCGGTCCTTGACCTTGCCCAGCACGCGCTCGGCGGCGGCACGGTGGTGGGGCGCATTGGTGTGCAAACGGATCCAGCCGTCGGCGCTGGCGTAGTCGCCGGCTACCGGGTCCCACAGCGGCGGTACTTGCCAGCCCACCGGGCGAATCGAGGAGGAGAACCAGAAGGAAGCGAGGCGCCGGTCCACGCTTACGCTGGGCAAGCGCCCGGTTTGTTGCTGGATAAGCTGAGCAACCGCCTGGCCGGCAGCGCCGAGGCTGGCGCTGGCCAGTTCGGTCACGGCAAAGGTCGAGGGCAGGGCGCCGGCCTCGGTAAACGTCAGCGGGGTTTGCGGTAAATCGAGTGCGGCTTGGATGGATGTCAGCAGGTCAGTCATCAAAGGCCCTCCGTTAGAGAAGGGCCACTATAGAAGATCCTCACACGGCTGTGACCACTCCCGGCTCCAACGGCAAGTCGATGCTGGCGATAAAACCGCCGTCCGGGTGATTGCCCAGGATCAGGCTGCCGCCATGGCGTTCGGCGGCGCGACGGGCAATCGCCAGGCCCAGCCCGTGGCCTTGTGCGGCCTGGCCAGGCGCGCGATAAAACGGCTCGCCCAACTGGCTCAGGTGTTCGGCTTCAACGCCGGGGCCGTGGTCGCGCACGCTGATCAGGATGCGCTCGCCCTGGTGCCGGGCGCTTAGCTCGATCGGCTGGCCCACGGGGTTAAAGCGCTGGGCGTTACGCAGCAGGTTGTCCACGGCGCGCTCGATCATGGTCGGCCAACCCTTGAGGTGCAACTCGGGCTCGGCGCTCAGTTGCACCACCTGTTCCGGCGCACTGAGTTGGGCATCCTTTTGCAAGGTCCTGAGCAGTGGGGTGAGGTCGACGTCCTCTGCGCTGGCGTTGTCAGCATCCACACGGGCCAGTACGAGGATTTCACTGATCAGCGCTTCCAGGCGGTCGCACTCGCGGGTCAGGCGCGGCCACAGCCGTTCGCGTTCTTCCGGGCTGGCGCGTTCGGCCAGGGCCAGGGCAATACGCAGTCGGGCCAGCGGTGAGCGCAGTTCATGGGACACATCGCGCAGCAACTGGCGCTGGCTGCCGATCAGGCTTTGCAGGCGCGCGCCCATGCGGTTGAAGTCGGTGGCGAGCACGCCGAACTCATCGCGGCGGTTGGCCAGTTGCGCCAGGCTGTTTTGCTGATAGGTGGTCTGGCCCAGGTCATGCACCGCACCGCGCAGGCGGCTGAGTGGGCGGGTGATGGACAAGGTCACCAGCAGGCTGAACAACGTCAGTACCACCAGGGCAATCGCCAGCGCGCTAAACGGCCACAGCAGGCTGCTGCGGTGCCAGGCGTCCAGTTCCGGGTTGGGGATGCGGTAGATCAGCAGGTACGTGTCCCCGGTTTTTTCACTGGTGTACTCGGCGGTCAGGCGGCGCCAGGGCAAGTGGCTGTCCTGGTTGTCATTCTGGCGGGCTTCGAAGGCGGCGGCGCGACGTGGGAACGTGCCGCGTACCACCGGGTCGCCGCTTTCGTTGAGTACCTGCACGTCGATGTGGTACTGGCGTTTGCGTTGTTGCAGCAAATCCTGGGCGGCGTCCTCACCCTGGGCTTCGTAGAGTTGCGTCCACTCTTGCGCCAGGTTGTTGAGGCCGGGATGGCGGCTGAGAATCCAGGCGTCCTGGTTGAGCATGTGCCCAAGCAGGATCGACAGCCCGGCAACCAAGGCGATGGCCAGCCAGAAACTGGCCAGGATGCGCCAGAACAATGAACGCACAGGAAACCCTCAAGCAGGAAAAGCCCAGCGGCGTGAGCCACTGGGCTGGGGAGGTAACGCTAGAGCATTATTGCGCTTTTTGCGGCTGTTGCGCTTTCCAGGCCTGGAATTCCTTCCACTCGGCGCGGCGCTCGGCTTGCTTCTTGACGATCTCGTCGAATTTCTTCTGTTGATCGGGTTTGAGCACGGCACGGATGTCAGCCTGGGTTTTCTGTTTGCCGGCGGCGATTTCATCCTGCATGGCTTTCTGGTCAGCAGCCGGCAGCTTGTCCAGGTACTTTTTGACCAGGTCTTTGCGGGCGTGCCATTGGTCACCCATCAATTTGCCGATTTGCTGGCGCTGTTCCTTGGTCAGGTCCAGCTGGCTGAAGGGGCCGCCTTTGCCACGCGGACCGTGTTCACCGCCGTGGCCCGGGCCACCCATCATGTGGCCTTCTGGGCCGCCCATCGGGCCTGGGCCTTCTGGCATTGCGGCCATGGCAACGGTCGGCAGGGCAGCGGCGAACATCAGAGCGATAAGGGTCTTGCGCATGGTGTTTCTCCTGTCTCTATTCCGGTGAGTCCGGATGTGAGTAGGTTACGCAGCGCAAGGTCAGCGGCGGTCAGGGGAGGGTAAAGCTTGGGTAAAGAGGGTTTTGATGTGAACTGACAAAACTGTCGGATTGATGCGATCAAGTGTGGGAGCTGGCTTGCCTGCGAATGCGGCGGGTCAGCTACATAGATGCAAGCTGACCCTGCGTTATCGCAGGCAAGCCAGCTCCCACAGGGTAATTCATCGTTCCCCCGCTCCGCGTGGGAACGATCATTAAAGGCTGTAGTAGTAGCCGCGGCTGCGCAGCGCCACGATCCGTGGCCGACCATCCGGGTGTGGGCCGATCTTTTTGCGCAGGTTGCTCACGTGCATGTCCAGGCTGCGGTCGTACAGAGTGAGCTTGCGGCCCAGGGCGATCTGCGCCAGTTCCTGCTTGTCCAGCGGCTCGCCGGGCTGGCGCAGCAAGGCTTCGAGCAGGCGGCTTTCGGACACCGTGAGGGTGAATTCCTGCTCGTCGATGCTGACCACACCGCGCACCGGGCTGAAGCACAAATCGCCCAGTTCCATCTGCGTCGACACGGCGGCCGGGTGGCTGCGGCGCAGCACGGCGCGCAGGCGCGCAGTCAGCTCGCGCGGGTCACAGGGCTTGGCCAGGTAATCGTCGGCACCCAGTTCCAGGCCGAGGATACGGTCCAGCGGTTCGCCACGGGCCGAGAGCATCACCACCGGCAATTCCGGGTGGTCATTGCGCAATTGCTTGAGCAACTCCAGGCCGCTGCCATCCGGCAGCATCACGTCAAGCACGACGGCGGCGGGTGCGGCTTCGGCCAGGGCTTTGCGCGCGCTCACGCCGTCGTGGCAGGCGCGCACCTGGAAACCTTCCTGGCTCAGCCAACTGGTCAGCAGCTCACAGAGCTCCTGGTCATCATCTATCAGTAACAGCTCGCTCATGACTCACTCAATTTAGCCATTGTCGACGGCGACGGTGCCCACCACTGGCGAAGATCCCGCACAGCAGGGCGATCAGTGCGACGGCCGCGCCCGTGACAAACCACTGTTGTTGCTCGGTCAGCCAGCGGGTCAAGGCGCCGCCTTGTGTCTCTTTGAGTTGCTGGACCAGGCGTTGGTTCTCCTGGCGCAAGCGACTCAGTTGGGCGCTTTCGCGAGCAGTATCTGCACTTTGCAGTTGTTTGCTCAGTTCTTCACGCAGCCGTTCGCTTTCTTTCAAGCGTTGCTGCAACTCGGTGATCTGGCTGCCGGCGCCCAGGGACAAGGGCGTGGAGCTGCCGGTGTTTGAGGTTTCTTCCGCATGGGCGGTCGCCCCGATCATTAACACTGCCAACAGACACAACGGACGTAAGCGCATCGGAACTCCTGATTCCACACGAATATTCAGAACGTTGTCGGCAGGTTACCGAGAATAATGAGCAATTAAGAGCGCGCCGAACCTATCAGGTTCAGCGCAGCCGGGCTTTAAGGCAGGACTTGCTTGAACGGCTTGACCACCACATCAGCGTAGACGCCCGCTTTGATGTAGGGATCGGCTTTGGCCCAGGCCTTGGCGTCGGCCAGCGAGGCGAACTCGGCAATGATCAGGCTGCCGGTGAAGCCGGCGGCGCCTGGGTCATTGCTGTCGACGGCCGGGTGCGGGCCTGCGATCACCAGGCGACCTTCGGCTTGCAGGGTTTTCAGGCGCTCAACGTGCGCCGGACGCACGCTCAGGCGTTTTTCCAGCGAATCGGCAACGTCGGTGGCAATGATGGCGTAGAGCATGTCAGTCCTCGGTTTTCGGCGTGGTAGGGGCGGTGTCATGCAGATGGCGCGACAGGTAGATACCTTGGCCGATCAGGAACAATACGGTCATGCCCAGGCTGCCGAAGACTTTGAAGTCCACCCAGTAATCCTGGAAGGTAAAGGCCACGAACAGGTTGGCGGCGCCGCAGAACAGGAAAAACACGATCCAGGCCACGTTCAACCGCACCCATACCGGCTCCGGCAGGGTCAGCGCGTGGCCCATGATGCGCTTGATCAACAAGCGGTCACCGATGAAGTGGCTGCCGATAAACACCAGCGCGAACAGCCAGTTCACTACCGGGGCTTTCCATTTAAGGAAGGTTTCGCTGTGAAAGGCCAGGGTCAGGCCGCCGAAGACCAGGCAGGCAACCAGGGTGAGCCATTGGCTTTTTTCCAGTTTGCGCTGGGAAATGAAAATGGCGCCGTAGACTACGATAGAACTGACGATCAGCACGGCAGTGGCGCTGTAGATGCCCCCGAACGAGAGCGGATGACCGGCGATATCGATGACCCTGGGGTCGAGTTTGGTAACGATGAAAAACAGCAACAGCGGGATGAAGTCGATGAATTGTTTCACAGTAAGAGCCAGAAGCTGGATGTGGCGGCATAATAACAAACATCCTTGGTAGCGAAAGCGCCAGCTGACTTGAGGTTACACACTCCCGTGAATGTTGATTTGCACTGCCACAGCACGGCCTCCGATGGCGCCCTGGCGCCCGCGGTACTGGTTGCGCGTGCGTTTGAAAAAGGCGTGCGAGTCTTGTCGTTGACCGACCACGACACCCTCGAAGGCCTCGACGAGGCCCGCACGGCGGCGCATGCCTTGGGCATGCAACTGGTCAACGGCGTGGAATTGTCCTGTACCTGGGGCGGCGCCACCATTCATGTGCTCGGCTACGGCTTCGATCAAAACGCCGCGCCTTTGGTGGCGGCCATCGCCCAATTGCACGATGGCCGTTGGCTGCGGTCCGAAGAAATAAGCCGCAAGCTCAGCCTTAAAGGCATGCCCAATGCCCTCGACGGCGCCCGCGCCATCCAGCAAGAGCTGGGCGACAGCGGCAACGCACCGGCCCGCCCGCACTTTGCCGACTGGATGGTGCGTGAAGGTTTCGTCAAGGACCGCGCCGAAGCGTTTCGCAAATGGCTGGGCGCCGGCAAGTTGGGTGATGTGAAGCAACACTGGCCGACGCTGGAAGATACAGTCGGCACATTGCGTGCCTCCGGAGCCTGGGTGAGCCTGGCGCATCCCTGGCATTACGATTTCACCCGCAGCAAGCGCCGCAAGCTGATTGCCGACTATATTGGAGCGGGCGGCCACGCAATCGAAGTGGTCAACGGGCATCAACCCGCTGAGCAGGTGGGCAGCCTGGCGATTCTTGCTCGCGAATTTGGTCTGCTGGTCAGCGCCGGCAGTGATTTTCATGGCCCAGGCGGCTGGTCCGAGATTGGCGAGTACCGCCAGGTCCCGGAAGACTTGCCGCTGTTGTGGGGGCGATTCAAGCATGACCCCATTATTGCCACCGTCTGAACAGGTAGAACACGTGAGTCAATTCTTCCAGATTCATCCGGAAAACCCTCAAGCGCGCCTGATTAAACAGGCCGTGGAGATCATTCGCGCCGGTGGCGTGGTGATCTACCCAACGGATTCGTCCTACGCCATTGGTTGCCAGATCGGCGACAAGAGCGCAGTTGAACGGGTCAGACGCCTGCGTGACCTGGACAAAAACCACAACTTTGCGCTGATCTGCAGCGACTTGTCGCAACTGGGGCTGTTCGCCAAAGTCGACACCGGCACCTTCCGCCTGCTCAAGGCGCACACGCCGGGGCCGTACACCTTTATTCTGAATGCCACCCGCGAAGTGCCGCGCCTGTTGCTGCACCCCAAAAAGCGCACCATCGGCCTGCGTGTGCCCGAGCACCCAATTGCCCTGGCGTTGCTGGCAGAACTGGGTGAGCCGTTGATGAGCGTGTCGCTGATTTTGCCCGGTGAAGAAGAGCCGCTGTACGACCCTTACGAGATGCGCCGCCTGCTGGAAAAACACGTCGATCTGATCATTGACGGCGGCTACGGCGGCAACAAGGCGTCCACTGTGATCAACCTGGCCGACGGCGAGCCGGAAGTGGTGCGCGTGGGCTGCGGCGACCCGACGCCGTTTATGGTCGAGGCCTGAATGTCGGCCGTGGAAACCGCTGATCCCCAGGCGGGCGCCCAGCAGGAACTGCCATTTGCCATGGTGTATGGCCAGGCGGTCATGGAAATGCCGCTGGACCTGTATATTCCGCCGGATGCGCTGGAAGTCTTCCTTGAAGCCTTCGAAGGCCCGCTGGACCTGCTGCTGTACCTGATCCGCAAACAGAACATCAATATCCTCGACATCCCGGTAGCGGAAATCACTCGGCAGTACATGGGATATGTCGAGTTGATGCAGTCGGTACGCCTGGAATTGGCCGCCGAGTACCTGGTGATGGCCGCCATGCTCGCCGAGATCAAGTCGCGCATGCTGTTGCCGCGTTCCGAGACCATTGAGGCCGAAGAAGACGACCCGCGGGCCGAGCTGATCCGCCGTCTGCAAGAATATGAACGCTTCAAGGCCGCCGCCGAAGGCATCGACGGCTTGAGCCGCGTGGGCCGTGATGTGGTGGTGCCCAAGCTCGATGCCCCGGAAGCCCGGGCGCGCAAGCTGTTGCCGGATGTGAGCCTGGAAGAATTGCTGATGTCCATGGCTGAGGTGCTGCGCCGGGGTGACATGTTTGAAAGCCACCAGGTCAGCCGCGAAGCGCTGTCGACCCGCGAGCGCATGAGCGATGTGCTGGAGCGCCTCAAGGGCGGCGGCTTTGTGCCGTTTGTCGAGCTGTTTACCAAAGAGGAAGGGCGCCTGGGGGTGGTGGTGACCTTTATGGCCATCCTCGAACTGGTCAAGGAATCCTTGGTCGAGCTGGTCCAGAATGAGCCTTTTGCGGCTATCCACGTGCGGGCGCGAGCCGAATAAAGAGCTGAATCGATGAATCTGACTGAACCCCGCGAACTGGCGCCCTTGCTGGAAGCCTTTCTCCTGGCCTCGGGTAAACCGCAATCCCTGGAACGCTTGTTCGAGTTGTTTGAAGAGGCCGAGCGCCCTGAACCACCGGTGTTCAAGAAGGCGCTGGAGATTCTGCGCAAGTCCTGCGACGGCCGCGCCTTTGAACTGCGCGAAGTGGCGTCAGGTTATCGCTTGCAGATCCGTGAGAAATTTTCCCCGTGGGTCGGCCGCTTGTGGGAAGAGCGCCCGCAGCGTTATTCCCGCGCGATGCTGGAGACCATGGCACTGATTGCCTACCGCCAGCCCATCACGCGGGGCGAGATTGAGGATGTGCGGGGTGTGGCGGTCAACAGCCATATCGTCAAGACACTGCTGGAGCGCGAGTGGATCCGCATCGTCGGCTACCGCGACGTGCCCGGCAAGCCGGCGATGTTTGCCACCACCAAGGTGTTTCTCGACCACTTCAACCTGAAAAACCTCGACGACCTGCCGCCGCTTGCCGAACTGCGCGAGATGGAAGCCGAGCCGGTGCTCGACTTCGACGACGCGCCGGTGCCGGCCAGCCTGCAGGAGCTGGCCGACGCCACCGCCGAGCCGGAAGAGCCGAAGGACGAAACCAGTTTCCATACCTTGCTGCTTGAACTGGATGATATGGAGCAGGGCATCAAGACTGACTTCGACGATTTGCTGCGCGATGGTGCGGCCGAGCCTGAAACCCAAGTGAACGTTGAGGTTGAGGCCGAAGTCGAACCGGAACCGGAAGAAGATATCCTCGGCGTGGCCCAAGCCCGTGAAAAACTCCTGGCCGCCGTTGCCGCCCTTGAACAGCCGCCTTTGAGCGACGAAGAAGACGAAGCCCGAGCGCTGGCTGAGGCCATCGAGGCCGAACGCCGCCAGTTCGAGGACTGACCCGCTCTGCCAGACACTGGAAACCCTGTGGGAGCTGGCTTGCCTGCGATGCGGGCGCCCCGGTCTGTCGGTTGTACCGAGGTGATGCCATCGCAGGCAAGCCAGCTCCCACAGAAAAGCCAGCTTACTGGGAGGATTCAAATGAGTTCCACCAAAGACCCTTGCATCAGCATCTGCAAATTCGCCGACGACATCTGCGTCGGCTGTGGCCGCAGCAAGCGCGAAATCCGCGCCTGGAAGAAGCTCGACAAAGCCGACAAACGCACCGTTCTGGCCGAAGCCGAGCTGCGCCTGCTGGCCCTGGGCGCCACCGGTCGGCGGAAAAGCAAATGACTTGGGCCTTATCGACTAGTCTGTGATGCGAAACCCGCGCCATGCGCGTATGATTCGCGACCCTTTGCCGATCTATTCGGCCAAAGCCCCGCTTTCAATACTCTTCAGGCCACGCCTGAATCGACCCACCGGGAGGTGCTTAAGATGAACGACCAAGACCAGAACGACAGCCAGGAAATCGGCCCAGCAGGCGAAAAACTGCAAAAGGTGCTGGCGCGTATCGGCGTGGGCTCACGCCGCGACGTCGAAGCCTGGATCACCCAGAAGCGCATCAAGGTCAATGGCGTCGAGGCTACCCTCGGCCAGCGCGTCGACCTGCACGATGCAATCACCATTGATGGCAAAGTCATCAAGCGTGAAGAGGCCGCCGAATCGGTGCGCCGCGTGATCATGTACAACAAGCCCGACGGCGAGATCTGCACCCGTGACGACCCGGAAGGCCGTCCGACCGTGTTCGACAAGATGCCCAAGCCCAAAGAAGGCCGCTGGATCAACATCGGCCGCCTGGACATCAACACCACTGGCTTGCTGATGTTCACCACCGACGGTGAGCTGGCCAACCGCTTGATGCACCCGTCCTACGAGATGGACCGTGAGTACGCTGTGCGTGTACGCGGCGAAGTCGATGACGAGATGATCGAACGCCTGAAGGCTGGCGTGGTGCTGGAAGACGGCCCGGCCAAGTTCACCGACATCAAGCAGGCGCCCGGTGGCGAAGGTTTCAACCACTGGTACCACTGCGTGGTGATGGAAGGCCGTAACCGTGAAGTCCGTCGCCTGTGGGAATCCCAGGGCCTGGTGGTCAGCCGCCTGAAGCGCGTGCGTTTCGGCCCGGTGTTCCTCAACTCCGACCTGCCGATGGGCCGCTGGCGCGAAATGAGCCAGTACGAAGTCGACATCCTCAGTGCCGAAGTCGGCCTGACGCCGGTGGCCATGCCGCAGATGAACGCCAAGAGCAAAGACAAGCTTGAGCGTATGCAGCGTAAATCCTCGCGTCCTGTGGCGCGTACCGAGCGTGTTGCCCGCACCTTGCGCCCGGCGCTGAATGCCCCGGCGACCGGTGGGCGTATCTCCCGTGAGCCGCACATCGAAGGCGAGCGTCGCCCAACCGCGCCATCGCGTCAGGAAGGCGAGCGTGCACCGCGCACGCCGCGTCCTGCCCGTGGCGAAGCGCCAAGCGGCGGCCGTAGCAACCGTGGTGAAGCGGACCGCCCAGCGGACAACGCCAGCACCAAGCGCCCAGCCAAGCCCGCGGCGAACAAGCGCCCTGGTCCGAAACTGGTCGCCGACGAGCCGTCGGGCAAGCGCCGTGGCGCGCCGGCCGGTTCCGGTCAGCGTCCGGGTTTTGGTCGCAAGAAGCCGCAGTGATTTAACCGCTGTATAAAAAAACGCCAACCTTAGGGTTGGCGTTTTTTTTGGCCCTTGATTTGAAATGCTTTCAAGTGTGGGAGCTGGCTTGCCTGCGATGACATCAGCTCGGTTCAACTGAAGGACCGAGGTGTCTGCATCGCAGGCAAGCCAGCTCCCACAGGGATCCGCTTTGTTTCAACGAGGTGTGTTTAGAACGCAAATCTGCCATCAAACACCGGCTTGTCATCCAGCGCCAACACCCCGCTGGCAAAGATCAAATCCAGGTGATGGCTGCCTTTCTGCCCGCCGCCCAAGCCCAGGTGCAGGCCGCAATGGCGCTCCTCGAAGCCGGCATTGCGTGCATACAAGTCTTTTACGCCCTCGTTGGTGCCAATCCCCAACTCCTCCACTCGGCGGTTGGACGGGTTGGCATTCAGGTATTTATTGAAGTCGTCCGCCAGCCCTGGCACCTCGCTGGCCACGCTGCAAACCGTCGAGTTCTCGATCCACAGCTCCAGCGGTGATTGCAGCACGCCGTACTTACGCGCAAACGGGATGGTGCTGAGGAAGGTGCCAACAAACCGCACCTGGCCATTGATGGCTTCGCTGTGGGTGGCGATTTCGCCTGGTGCCAGGTCGTGGTTGCCGACCCCGTTGATATTGGTCCACTTCTTGATGCTGCTCAGTGGCGCTTCAAGGCGGGAGCCGTGCTTGTCGGTAAAGCTCAGCACGTTGGCCTGGGACATGCGCCGGATCAGCGTAGCGTTGAGGTCGGCGATGCGCTGCGGCTCGACGCTGAAGGTGTCGTAGAAATAGTCGCCATAATCCTTGAACAGCAGGGATTTCTTCCAGTGTTCGGCCATCACGCCTTGCAGGGCGCGAATAAAATCCGGGCCTTCGGCACGTGGGTTGGGCAGGGTCGAAGAGTCATACAGAAACAGGTACAGGTCGCAGGCTTCGATGGCGTGGGCCAGGGTGTCGCTGGGCGTGAGGTCCAGGCGCTGGCATTGGAAGTTGAAGCGTGCGGCGCTGCTGTGGGTGATTGCTTCGGCGATGGCGTCGTAGCGCTCGGTATGGCCCAGCAACACCGTCGGGCGGCTCAGGCCGTTGAGTGCCGGGTGGTGTGCGAGGTAGTAGAGGAAGTGTTCGACGGCGCGGGCCTTGTCCATGACGGGTGTCCTTCTGTGCCTTGGGTAAGGGGGCAGGTGCCGTGCACAGCACCTGCCGGATGCCTGCCGGGTGTTAGAAAGGCCACATCGCAGTGCCAAAGGGCACAACGGCATCGGCTTGCATCATTTCAACGGCGGCCTCATGGGTCGGCGCTTCAAACCAATCGTCGAGTTGCAGTTCGGTTTCCAGGTCGTTTTCCAGTGCTTGCATGGTATTTCTCCTAGAGGACGTTGTTTGAGAACGGCTTGCCAACGGGCTTCGCTGGCAAGTGAAAGAACCTAGGAGAGAGTGTTTGGAAATGCAAAATATTTATTGACACGGTTTCATTTGGATTTTTTCTTCTGTTTTTTCGGTGTAATCCTTTATCGAGAAAAAACAGCCAATTGGCTGAACCGATTCTTCAGACGCGTCCCACTGACAGTTTTCCGTTAGCCGACGAAAAAGTCTGGCTGTAACGCTGACTTTCCGGGGTGTAACGATAGTTTTACGAGTTTGCCCAGGCATTGCGCAGTGCCGTTCCGCTGTAAGGATTAGCTGACAGTTTGTCGCGTGCACCCTGTTGGGGCGTGCTGAAGCTGTTGAGCGGTGTACAATGCGCCGCGTTTTACTGTGACCCCCCTTGCGTATCCACGCATAAGGCCAAGACCTCAGGGTTTACCTACCCTGATCACTCCGTCCGGCCACGAGTCGGACGGGTTCGATTTCGTCACAGATAAAAACAAACAGGTGACGCATGACCGTTAGAAAGACGCTGTACTCCTGGTGCCTGCGCTGGGGTTTGAGCGGCGCTGCTTGAGTCGGTAATTCAAGGCAGCAACCTGCATTCGACATTCTCAAACCTTGCGTGAGACCCTTTTCATGAGTGGACCCCAATCTTCTTCAGGCGAGCTGAAACGCGGCCTGAAAAATCGGCATATCCAGTTGATCGCCCTCGGTGGCGCCATCGGCACCGGCCTGTTCCTGGGCTCGGCCGGCGTGCTCAAATCCGCCGGCCCTTCGATGATCCTGGGTTATGCCATCTGCGGCTTCATCGCCTTCATGATCATGCGCCAGCTCGGCGAAATGATCGTCGAAGAGCCGGTCGCCGGTTCCTTCAGCCACTTTGCCCATAAGTACTGGGGCGGTTTCGCCGGCTTCCTGTCGGGCTGGAACTGCTGGATTTTGTACATCCTGGTAGGCATGTCGGAGCTGACTGCGGTCGGCAAGTATGTGCACTACTGGTGGCCGGAGATCCCGACCTGGGTTTCGGCGGCGGCGTTCTTCGTATTGATCAACCTGATCAACCTGGCCAACGTCAAAGTCTTCGGTGAGGCCGAATTCTGGTTCGCCATCATCAAAGTCGTGGCTATCGTCGGCATGATTGCCCTGGGCAGCTATTTGCTGGTCAGCGGCAGCGGCGGTCCGCAAGCGTCGGTGAGCAACCTGTGGGACCACGGTGGGTTCTTCCCCCATGGCGTCGGCGGTTTGGTGATGGCCATGGCGATCATCATGTTCTCGTTCGGTGGTCTGGAAATGCTCGGTTTTACCGCTGCTGAGGCCGATCAGCCACGTACGGTGATCCCCAAGGCGATCAATCAGGTGATCTACCGCATCCTGATTTTCTACATCGGCGCCCTGGTGGTGCTGTTGTCGCTGACGCCGTGGGACAGCCTGCTGGCGACCCTTAACGCGTCCGGCGATGCCTACAGCGGCAGCCCATTCGTGCAGGTGTTCTCGATGCTGGGCAGCAACACCGCCGCGCACATCCTCAACTTTGTGGTGCTGACGGCGGCATTGTCGGTGTACAACAGTGGCACCTACTGCAACAGCCGCATGCTGCTGGGCATGGCTGAGCAGGGTGATGCGCCCAAGGCATTGGCCAAAATCGACAAGCGCGGCGTGCCGGTGCGCTCGATCCTCGCCTCGGCAGCGGTCACTCTGGTGGCGGTGTTGATGAACTACTTCATCCCGCAACACGCGCTGGAGTTGTTGATGTCGCTGGTGGTTGCCACCCTGGTAATCAACTGGGCGATGATCAGCTTTTCGCACTTCAAGTTCCGCCAACACATGAACCGCACCGGCCAGGTGCCGCTGTTCAAGGCGCTGTGGTATCCGTATGGCAATTACATCTGCCTGGCGTTCGTGGTGTTTATCCTGGTGATCATGCTGATGATTCCGGGGATTCAGGTGTCGGTATACGCAATCCCGGTGTGGGTAGCGTTCATGGCGGTGTGTTACTGGATCAAGAACAAGCGCAGTGCTGAAGCCGCATTGACCACGGCAAATGCAGCGCTGAAGTAAGCGACGCTCCATCGGCGATTAATACCCCTCTATTGAGGGGTATTTTTTTGCGATGAGATTCATCGGCTGTTTGCAATAACGCCACTCATGTAGGCGTTCAAGTCGCGAAAATCCTTGACGCTCCAGGCATGCGGCGCAACCTTCACACCATTGTCTTGCAGGGTTTTTGGGATCAGGTTGCCATTCGGGCGAAGGATCACCGAAGACACAATAACGCCCGGATAATCCGCCAGCCGTTTTTTGAAAGCAGGCGTTGTGAGGTCGGGCGTGGGCGGGCTGCTTTTCCTGGCCAATGGCCCGGAGGCCTTGAGGTCCGGGCCGTGGCACATGGCGCATCGCTGTGAATACAGGTTTTTGCCGTTGGCAGTGTCCGCGACGGACAGTGGCGTTTGAATGAGTGATAAAGTGCCGAGCACAGTGATGAATAACCTTTTCATATTGCTGCGTCCTTGTTGTTTATGTTGTTGTGGCCCGTTGCCTAAGGTTTTTGATTGATGCTGGTAATTTCCAACAACGTGCACTTGCCCGATGCCGAGATCGAGTTGACCGCCATTCGCGCCCAGGGCGCCGGTGGGCAGAACGTCAACAAGGTGTCGAGCGCGGTGCACCTGCGGTTTGATATCCCGGCTTCATCGCTACCGGAGTTCTACAAGGAGCGTTTGCTGGCACTGCGTGACAGTCGTATCACCAGTGAAGGTGTGTTGGTGCTCAAGGCTCAGCAATACCGCACTCAGGAACAGAACCGTGCCGATGCGCTGGAGCGCCTGGTGGAGTTGATCCTCAGCGCCACCAAGGTCGAAAAAAAGCGCCGCCCGACCAAACCCACCCTGGGTTCGAAAAAGCGTCGCCTGGAATCCAAGACCAAGCGCGGCAGCATCAAGGCCGGGCGCGGCAAGGTCGACTTCTAGGCGCCTCTCGCCTCGCGGGCCTTGGGGGCTTGCCGGTACAGGTAAACACTCAGCAGCAGACCACCGACCGACGCGAGGGCGGCAAACAGGAATATCGACGCAAAGCCGAAGCCTGCCGCCACCGCCCCGGCCAGTGGGCCGGTGATACCCAATGACAAGTCGATAAACAGCGAATAAGCCCCCACCGCCGCGCCACGGCTGGAGGCCGGCACCAGGTTGACGGCTTCTACGCCCAGTGCTGGAAACACCAGCGAAAAGCCAAACCCGCTCAACGCCGCACCGGCCAGCGCCCATTGCGCGTCGGGTGCCAGCCATAGCAACAACAGGCCAAGGGCTTCTACCGACAGGCAGGCAATCGCCACACGAAAGCCGCCGATCCGGTTGATCAAATTTCCGAACAACAGGCGCGCGCCGATAAAACTGGCGCCGAACAGGCTCAATGCCCACACCGCGTTGTCCCAATGCTGGGTGGTGTAATACAGGGTGATAAAGGTGGCGATGGTGCCAAAACCAATCGAACCCAACGCCAGGGCACAGCCGTGTGGCAACACGCGGCCCAGCACATTCATGAAGGGCAGGCGCACGCCGGCCACAATTGGCGCGGCTTCCTTGTTCCAGGCCAACAGCACGCCGAGCACCGCCAGCAGGATGATGCTGACGCCCATGCTCCACAGCCCCAAGTGGCTGACCAGCAGCACACCCAGCGGCGCACCGATGGCCAGCGCGCCGTAGCTGGCGATGCCATTCCACGAGATGACCTTGGCCGTGTTGGCGGCGCCGACCCGGCCGATGCCCCAGCCGATGGCGCCAGAGCCCACCAGGCTTTCCGCGCTGCCCAGCACCAGTCGGCCAATCAGCAGGCTGATCAGGCTGATGCCCGGCAGGCTGGAAAACCACGCCGCCAGCAACATGAACACGCCGCTCAGGCCGCAACCGACCAAGCCGATCAGCACCGCGCGCTTGCTGCCCAGGTTATCGATGATTTTGCCGGCATACGGACGGCTCAGCAGGGTGGCCAGGTATTGCACGCTGATTACCAAGCCCGCGATAACTGCGCCGTAGCCCAGTTGGCTGTGCACATAGCCCGGCAATACGGCCAGGGGAATGCCGATGTTGAGGTAGCCGATAAAGGTAAACAACACGATGGAAACGACTTGCAGCGTGACCGCCATGGGGCGCTGGGTATCTGGCATGGGAGAGGTCCACCGTCGCAGCAGGTAAAGATAGGCTGCTAATGATACCGATGCTTTGGCTTGTGCAGGGCGGTAAAAAGCAAAACGTCAGCTCAAAAAGACATCAGGCTTGAGGCGGGGCCAGCATTTGCGTGGTCACCAGGGCGGCCAAGGCGTTTTCCTGGGTGCCAAAACGCTTGAGCAGCAGGGCTTGTTTGTCGGCGCTGAGGCGGTTCCAGACTTCGATCATCTGCAAGGCAGCGTCCAGTACTGCGGCGTCGGGGGTGTCGGGGAGGGATTCGGTCATGGCGGGGGTCTCGATGATTCAGGCAGTGTGGAAAGCGCTTGAAGTGCGCTTTCCACACGGTCTGGTACGGCGTCAGTCCTGGCGTTTGCTGTCGACTGGTTTTGCTTCTTTGGCTTCAGGCTGTTTGTCACTGGCCTGCTGCGGTGTTGGCTGCTCAGTTGGGTGCAGGCTTGGGAAGGGGAGATTAGGTATCTCGTGCATCGTCGTCGCTCCTCGCAAGATCTGTTTTATCAATCGCAGGTGATTCCGCGCTCTCAAAAAGCCTTGGCAGGATACAGCACTGAAAATGACAAAAAGAATTTTATGTCGGCGGATGTGCGAATTTTTATTTTTTTGCGCAAGTGGCATGGGGTCGCAGGCTGGGTGGCTGGGTGGCTGGGTGGGTGTTGGGTTTGGGGGTATATCCGTTATTTGGGTGATGGCTGAGTAGGGTTCCGCTCTTACAGCGGGTCACTTTTGGAAAGACCCAAAAGTAACCAAAAGGTCTTCGCCCCAACACTCGGTGCCTCGCTATGGCTCGGCATGCCCGCAATCCGCCAGTGATTTGGGGGGCCGCCGCGATGGGCCATCCTTGGCCCAGCGCGGCTAAACCGGCATCCCTGCCGGTTTACCCCCCAAATCACTGTCGAATTCCGGCCATCGTGTTTAACGGGGCGATTTCAGATCAAGATCAAAAGCGCAGATCAAAAGACCGCTGACTTCGTCAGCGAAAAGGATGTAAGAGCCAGAGCCAGAGCCAGAGCAACAGCAACAGCAAAGCCATACTCAGTCTAATGTGGGAGCTGGCTTGCCTGCGATGGCATCAACTCAGTGTGCCTAATACACCGAGGTGTCTGCATCGCAGGCAAGCCAGCTCCCACATTTAGACCGTGTTGCATCAGGTAGATAGGCTTTTGCTTTGCACTTGATCTGGCTTTTGATTCAACCACTCAGGTCGGCTTTCAGGCCGCCGTGCTGTAGATCTTGATCTTGATTTTGATCTGAGACGCCCCGTTAACCACGATGGCCGAACGCAGGCTTGAATCCGTGGGTAACCCGGCAGGACGCCGGGTTAGCCGCGCTGGGCCAAGGATGGCCCATCGCGGCGGCCCACGGATTCAAGCCGGAGTGCGGGCACACCGAGCCACAGCGAGGTGCCGAGTGGTGGGGCGAGGACTTTTTGGTTACTTTTGCGTCCTTGCAAAAGTGACCCGCCGTAAGGGCGGAACCCTAAGTAGCCGTTACCGCAGCAACGGATATGTACTCAGCCACCCCCCCCGAAATTCACAAAAAACCACAAACACCTCAAAAAGGCACCTTCCCCAAAATCATGTCGCGATACATCACAAAATCCCCCAGCAAACTGTAGAAGGGATGTTGAAACGTTGCAGGCCGGTTCTTTTCGAAGAAGAAGTGCCCGATCCAGGCAAAGGTGTAGCCGGCGACCGGTAATGCGAGCAGTAACCCCAACGAGCCACGGCCAATGGCATAAGCCAGAATCCCAATCACCAGGGTGGTGCCAATAAAGTGCAGGCGCCGGCAGGTGCTGTTGGCGTGCTCGCTCAGGTAATAAGGGTAGAACTCAGCGAAGCTGTTGAATTGCTTGACGTTTTCCACAGTGATCGGCCCTGGGCTGGTGATGCCGCCCAACAGATGTTCGGCGGGGAGCTTATTTGAGTCTAGAGTGATCAGTGGTAACAGCCAGTGACAATAGATGCCACTTTAGTATCCTTGGCTTCCTGGCTGCCGTTTAAGCCTGCCTTTTTCAAGAAGACGCCATGAGCGAACGAACAACTTCTGCAAGCTGGGCAATGGGCATCGTCAAAGCGTTGGAAATGGACGGCCTGGATTGCCGCGTCCTGTTCAAGCAACTGGGCCTGGACTACGCCGCCCTCAGTGACCCTGACGCACGTTTTGCGCAAGACTCCATGACCCGGCTGTGGCAGCGCGCTGTCGAGCTGTCAGGCAACCCCGCGATCGGCTTGAACATGGGCAAGGTGGTGCGCCCGGCGTCGTTTCATGTGGCGGGTTACGCCTTGATGTCCAGCAACACCCTGGCCGAAGGTTTTATGCGCCTGGTGCGTTACCAACGCATCATCGCCGAAAGCGCCGACTTGAGTTTTCGCCTGTTACCTGAAGGCTATGCGCTGATTCTGACGGTACATGGCGATCACCTGCCGCCGACCCGGCAAAGCGCTGAAGCCTCGTTGGCCAGTGCCCTGGCATTATGTGGCTGGCTGACTGGCCGCACCCTGCAGCCACGCAAGGTAATGTTGCAAGGTGACCAACCGGCCGATCTGGCGCCCTATAAGCAAGCATTCCATGCGCCTATGGAGTTCAATGCGCCCTACGATGCGCTGATTTTCGAACAGGCCGATATGGATGCACCGTTGCCCACCGCCAATGAGGCGATGGCGCTGCTGCATGATCGGTTTGCCGGTGAATACCTGGCGCGGTTTTCCGAGAGCCGCGTGACCCACAAGGCGCGCCAGGTGCTGTGCCGCTTGCTGCCCCAGGGTGAGCCCAAGCGCGAAGTGGTGGCACAGACCCTGCACTTGTCTCAGCGCACGTTACAGCGGCGTTTGCAGGAGGAGGGCACCAGTTTCCAGACGTTGCTCGACGATACGCGTCGCGAGCTTGCCGAACAGTACCTGGCGCAGCCGAGCATGACCTTGCTGGAAATCGCCTACCTGTTGGGCTTTGCCGACCCGAGTAATTTCTTCCGCGCGTTCCGCCGCTGGTTCGACGTCACGCCCGGCGAGTACCGGGTGCGGCTGCTGCAGGCATCGACGGTCAGTGGCGCCAAAACGCCGGAATGCACAGAACAAACACGGTAATAATCTCCAGCCTTCCCAGCAGCATGCCGAATGACAAGATCCACTTGGCCGCATCCGGCAGGCTGGCGAAGTTACCGGCCGGGCCGATGGTTTCGCCCAGGCCCGGGCCAACACCGGACACGGTGCTGGCGGCACCGGTCAGTGCGGTCATCCAGTCCAGACCCAGCAGTGACAGGGCCAGGGCGATGGCGCAGATGGTGATAGCGAAGAAAAACGAAAAGGTCAGGATCGAGCGCACGATCTCTTCGTCGAGACGGTGGCCGTTGTACTTCTGCTTGATCACTGCGCGTGGGTGGATCAGTTGGTTCAGGTTGGCCTTGAGCAGGATGTAGGCGACCTGGAAGCGGAAGATCTTGATCCCGCCCGCCGTCGAGCCCGAACAGCCGCCGATAAAACCCAGGTAGAAGAACAGCATCAGCGAGAAATTGCCCCACAGGCTGTAGTCCCCCAGCGCAAAGCCGGTCGTGGTCACCACCGACGTAACGTTCAGGGCGACATGGCGCAGGGCATCCAGCCAGTGCAGGTTGGTCGTCCACCAGTACCAGGTGCCGAGTACCAGCCACGTCACGATCAGCAAACCGAGCAAGCCTTGCACCTGCTGATCCTTGATCAGCGCCCGGCGGTTGCCGCGCAATGTGGCCACATACAGGGTGAACGGCAAGCTGCCGAGGATCATCACCACCACCGCTACCCAGTGCACCGCCGGTTGTTTCCAGTGGGCCAGGGATTCATCGGAGGTGGAAAACCCGCCGGTGGAAATTGCTGACATCGCGTGGTTGATCGCATCAAACAAGCCCATGCCGGCCCACCAGAACGCCAGGCTGCCCAGGATGGTGATGCCCACATACGCTGCCACGATCAGGCGCGCCACCATGTGCGAGCGCGGCATGACTTTTTCTGAGCGGTCCGAGGATTCGGTCTGGAACAGGCGCATGCCACCAATGCGCAGCAGCGGCAGGATCGCCACCGCCATGCCGATAAAGCCAATGCCGCCCAGCCAGTGCAACATTGAACGCCACATCAGGATGCCAGGGGACATGCTGTCCAAACCGCTCAGGACGGTGGAGCCGGTGGCGGTGATGCCCGACATGCTTTCAAAGAACGAATCGGTGTAGCTGATGTGCTGGGTCAGCAGAAACGGCAGCGCGGCGAAGATGCACACCACCAGCCAGCTGGTGACGGTCAGCAGGTACATGTCCCGGGGGCGCAGGTGCACGTGTTCGGGGCGGCCGGGGATAACCAGGGCCAAACCCGCAAGGAAGGTGATCATGCTGGCCCACAGGAACGAGGGCAGGTCGCTGGTGCGTTCGAAGATCACCAGGGTGGCCATCGGGATGACCATGGCGATCGCGAGGGTGATCAGGAAGATGCCGATGATGAAACCGATGATACGCAGGGTCGGCAACGCCATGAAGAAAGCTCGGGTTTGAGAGAGTGGCGCCATTCTACCTGCGGTGCGGGTCTTGTAAACCGGGGTGTACGAGGCGAAGCAGTTCGACTGTGGGAGCTGGCTTGCCTGCGATGGCGACCTGTCAGCCACCCATCTGTAGCAGACCCATCGCTATCGCAGGCAAGCCAGCTCCCACAGTGGGTATGGGAAGGGGGGAACGCGCACAAAAAAGGCGACCCGAAGGTCGCCTTATTCAGCGCAGGATCAATCAGAACTCGTGATCAGCGTTATCCGGGTTCAAATCACTGATGCCCAGCTTGCCCGCGGCGGTTTCGATCGCGCCGGTCTGCTTGACCAGTGCCGCAATCGCGTCACGCACGATCTGGTTGCCCTTGTCGTTACCGGCCGCGATCAGTTGGTCGTAGTGCTCACCGGCGTTGGCCTGGTCAACCATGACCTGGATCTTCGCTTCGGTCGACGCCAGGTCGGCCTTGAGCGCCGAGTCGGCGGCTGGATCGGCCTTGGCCACCAGCGACGAGAGGCTTGCGCCGGTCATTTTGGTGCCGTCGGTGCGGGTGTACTCGCCCAGGTAGACGTTGCGGATGCCCTTGGCGTCGTAGAAGTGCGAGTTGTGGGTGTTGTCGCTGAAGCAATCCTGTTCGTCTTCCGGCGAGTTGGCTTCCAGGGAAACCTTCATGCGCTCACCGGCCAGTTCGCCCAGGGACAGGCTGCCCATGCCGAACAGCATTTTGCGCAGGCCGTCGGTGGCAGGTTCTGCTTCCAGGGTGGCGCGGTAGTTGTCGTCGACCTTGGGTTTCCAGTTGCCGACCATTTCTTCCAGGTCGCTGACCAGCAGTTGGGTCACAGCGCGCAGGTAAGTGCGACGGCGCTCGTTGTTACCGCCGGTGGCACCGTCGCCGGTCATGTAGTCGGATGCCGGGCGGTTGCCTGCGCCTGGGCCGGTGCCGTTGAGGTCCTGGCCCCAGAGCAGGAACTCGATGGCGTGGTAGCCGGTGGCGACGTTGGCTTCGGAACCGCCCAGTTCATTGAGGCTGGCGAGTTTTTCCGGGGTGATTTCCTTGACGTCGACCTTGTCTTCGCCCACCTGGATCTCGGTATTGGCGATGATGTTGGCGTTGGCGCCTGGGTTACCCAGCGCGTGCTCGTAGGATTTGTCTACGTAGTCGATCAGGCCTTCGTCCAGGGGCCAGGCGTTCACTTGGCCTTCCCAGTCGTCGATGATGGTGTTGCCGAAGCGGAACACTTCACTTTGCAAGTACGGCACACGGGCGGCGACCCAGGCGGTGCGGGCTGCTTTCAGGGTGTCGTCGCTCGGGTTGGCGAGGAAGGTGTCGATTGCGGTTTGCAGGGTCTTCGCGGTGGATTCGGCGTCGCTGTACACCGCGAACACCATGTCGGCGTAATGCGCGACAACGGCCTTGGCGGCTGCTTCGTCGACCTGGCCGGCAGGCGTGGCAGCCGCTGGAGCGGTGGTGCTGGCTGCCGGCGTCGGCGCGGCGGCCTTGTCTTTACCTTCGCCGCAACCGGCGAGAGAAATGGCAATGGCCAGCAGACTGGCGGTGGCCAGGGGCATACGAATCATGGCGAACATCCTGCTTCGGTTGTTGATAGGGCGCGCGGGGAAGCGCAAAAACTGCGACATAATGCGAAAGATTTGCATTTTGTGTAAAGGTTTATGCGAGGGAAATATTTGGTATCGATTTGTCGGTTCAGAGAATCGCCGCGTTGTTGCGCTCGGACTGTTTCAAAAACGCCGCCAGCTCACGGGCCTGCAGCGGTTTGCTGTAGTGGTAGCCCTGGCCCTCATGGCAACCTTCGGAAATGATATAGGCCTCCTGCTCGGCGGTTTCCACGCCTTCGGCAATCACCTGCATGCCCAGGCTTTTGCCCAGTTGGATAATGGCGCGCACGATGGTTGCATCGTCGTCGTCATCCAGCAGGTCCTGGACGAAGCTCTTGTCGATCTTGATCTTGTCCAGTGGCAGGCTCTTGAGGTAGCTCAAGGATGAATAGCCGGTGCCGAAGTCATCAATCGCGATCAAGGCACCGGAGCGGCGCAGGCTCAGCAGGTGCTGGGCGGCGGTGCTGATGTCTTCCATCAGGCCGGTCTCGGTCACTTCCAGCTCCAGGCTGCGTGGCGGCAGGCGATAGATCTGCATCAGGTTGTTGACCACCCGTGGCAACTCGGTGTGGTGCAACTGCACGGTGGACAGGTTGACCGCCATGCGCAGTTCGGTGAAGCCCAGGTCATGCCATTCGCGCAACTGCCGGCAAGCCTGGTCCAGCACCCATTCGCCAATCGGAATAATGGTGCCGTTCTGCTCCGCCAGCGGGATGAACAAGTCCGGCGGCACCAGGCCGTGTTCCGGGTGCTGCCAGCGAAGCAATGCCTCTACGCCCACCACGCGGTGGTCGAGGTAGCTGATCTGCGGTTGGTAGACCAAGTGGAACTGCTCGCGACCCAGGGCATCGCGCAGGTCTTTTTCCAGTTCGCGGCGCCGGCGCATTTCGCTGTCGACACTGGCGATATAGAACTGATAGCGGTTGCGCGAGCGGCTCTTGGCCAGGGTCATGGTCTGTTCGGCTTTTTGCAGCAGCTTCTCGGTGCTGTCGCCGTCCTCCGGGAACAGGGTGATGCCGATGGTGGCGCGCAGGCGAATCTGGTCCTGGTCAAGGGCGAATTCGGCTTCCAGGTCGTCGAGGATACTTTGCGCCAGCTCGGCGGCCTCGTAAGGCTGGTCGATATCGGCCTGCACCAGTGCAAACTGGTCGCCGCCCAAGCGGGCGAGGGCGCCGAGGCGGCCGCTGTGGGCGCGCAGGCGGTCGGCCAGGGCCAGCAGTAATTTGTCGCCGGCCTGGTAGGTGAACTGTTCGTTGACGCTTTTGAAGTCATCCAGCCCCACGCACAGCACCGCCACCCGGCGCTGTCGGCGGCCGGCGTCGGTGAGGATCTTGTCCAACTGCTCCTGCAGCTTCTGACGGTTCGGCAGTCCGGTCAGGAAGTCGTACTGGGCCATGCGCAACAGGCTCGATTCCGCCTCATGCCGCAAGTGCGTATTGCGCTCGATGGACTCGAGCAACTGGTTGGCAGTGTTGATCCACAGCCCCAGCTCGTTGCGTTCATGGCCCTTGAGCTGGGGGATCTTGTGTTCGCTGGGGCGGTCGGGGTTGATTGAGGTCAAGTGCTCGATAATCCGCGACAACGGCTTGGTCAGCAGCCAGTGATACACCAGGTACAGCACCAGGCCCATGGCCAGGGCGCGCAGCACGCCGGAAATAAAGATGATCACCGAGCTGACAATAAAACCTTTGCCGTAGGTGGCAGTGTCGAGGGTAATGCTCAGGTCGCCGTAGTACTCGCTATAGGGGCCTTTGCCGACCAGTGCAGTCGTAAAGGTGCGTTCCTGGTCAAGAATCAGGTCGGTCAACCAGCGGGTGGGTGATTGCTGCAAGGCGCGGCTTTTTTCCGCCAGCATGGTTTCGTTGGGGTGGCCGATGGAGGCCATGCGCACGGCGTCGTCCTGAAACAGGCCCTCGATCACCTGCATGCCCATCTCGCGGTCCAGGCTGTAGACAGCCTGGGTCGAGGGGTCGCGAAACATGTCGAGGATCCGCTGCGCGTCACCGGCCACGGCCTGACGCGTCTTGTAGGCATCAAACACGATCTGCGCCACGCTCAGCGTCACGCCCACGATCAATGCCGAGAGCAGCACAACCCGTAGCAACTTCACCGACAAGCTGTTTTTGAGTTCCAGCTTCAAAGGGTCATTCCTTGTTCCGTGCGGGTAGCCTCAATATGCCATGAGTATTGGCAATCTCGTGATGGCAGTCAAAGGGACATTGCGGCTAAGGCGTGTGGAGGCTGTGGAGGGAGTGCCTGGGAAGAAGAGGGCGATGATATCCATCGCCCTCGGGTACTGCGCTGGAAAGGAAGGGAACGCCTTCGGTATCCCGGCATCGAGTGTTGCGGGCTTAAGAAATTTTGATTGAATTTTGGTTTACGTTATTGAACGTGATCTGATGATCGTTCTGCTGGTGAGCATCACCGCCGATTTTGCCTTGCGCCTTGCCGGCGGCCTGACTGGCTGAATTGACCAGCTTGCCCAGCAAGTCCATGCCCTTGCCCACCAGGTCCATGCCTTTGCCTGCGAGTGGCAACACTGAAGACACAGCTGACATACCCATCGATAACGGATCCATTGCGGACTCTCCTACAGGATAAAATGAGAGAGTTATTTCTCTCGCATGCTGGGTGGCCTGTTCCTCTCGGTGAGTTCCACACATTCTGCATTACGTTCAGTTTTCGTCGGCCACAAAAAAGCCCGGCAATTGCCGGGCTCTTTCTACTGCAAACGTTGCTTAGGCAGTAAAGGTTTTGCCTTCGAACTGCTCAGCCACGAACTTCCAGTTGACCAGGTTCCAGAACGCTTCCACATATTTTGGACGCACGTTGCGGTAGTCGATGTAGTAGGCGTGTTCCCACACGTCGCAGGTCAGCAGCGGGGTGTCGCCGCTGGTCAGCGGGTTGCCGGCGCCGATGGTGCTGGCCAGGGCCAGGGAACCGTCAGCTTTTTTCACCAGCCAGCCCCAACCGGAACCGAAGGTGCCGACGGACGTCTTGGTGAACTCTTCCTTGAACTTGTCGAACGAACCGAAGGCTGCGTTGATGGCTTCAGCCAGTGCGCCGGTCGGTTGGCCACCGGCGTTTGGCGCCAGGCAGTTCCAGTAGAAAGTGTGGTTCCAGACCTGAGCGGCGTTGTTGAAGATGCCGCCCGAAGAAGACTTGACGATTTCTTCCAGGGTCTTGCCTTCGAACTCGGTGCCAGGCACCAGGTTGTTCAGGTTCACGACATAGGTGTTGTGGTGCTTGTCGTGGTGGTACTCCAAGGTTTCCTTGGAGATGTGCGGCTGCAGGGCATCGTGTGCGTAGGGCAGCGGCGGCAATTCGAAAGCCATGATGATTCTCCTAATCAGGTCAGTTGCGGTGAGCGCAAGGCCGATCACGGGCGGCCAAACAAGCGCCGGGGAGTTTGTACTCTTTGCGGCGCAGGGTCCGGATCATAGCACCGGGGGGGCGGCAAAACCACGCAACAACTGTGTGGGATAGAGGTTCCAGAGCGTTTTGGAATATTCATCCGGCACTGATCAATTGGTAGGCCACGCTGAACATCATCACCGCGACCAGAAGGTCGAGCAGGCGCCAGGTCGCCGGGCGCGCCAGCCAAGGTGCCAACCACGCCGCGCCGAGTGCCAGGGTGGCGAACCACAGGAACGAGGCGCTGGCAGCGCCGGCCACATAGGCGCCGGGCTCGGTTTGTTGCGCGCCCAATGAGCCGATCAGCAGCACGGTGTCCAGGTACACATGGGGATTGAGCAGCGTTACTGCCAAGGCACTGAGCAACACGGCGCGCAATGAACGCACCTTGAGGTGTGCCCCCTGTTCCAGGCTTTGTCGGGAACACGCTCGACGCAACGCCAGGGTGCCGTACCACAACAGGAATGCCGCACCACCCCAGCGGGCAACGGCCAGCAGCAGCGGGTTTTGCGCCAGCACGGTAGCCAGGCCAAATACCCCGAGTGCGACCAGAATTGCATCACACACGATGCACAGCGCCGCCACCGGCAAGTGATGTTCACGGCGCAGGCTTTGCGCCAATACAAACGCGTTCTGGGTGCCGATCGCCATGATCAGGCCGAGAGCCACCAGCAGCCCGTTTACGTAGCTTTGCCACATAGCCATTACTCCGCGTTTGCTGCCAGTTGGCGCAATACATCCATGGCCCGCTCGGCATCGGCGCGGCCCACGAACAAGTGGTCGTGATAAAACCCGGCAATCACGTTGCAACTGATACCGGCGCTGCCCAGCGCACTGGCGAACGCCGCCGTCAGGCCCACGGCTTCAAGGGCCGAATGCACATTCAGGGTGATCCAGGCGGCCACATAGTCGAAGGCCAGCCCGGCGTGTTCCGCCTGCTCACGCTCCACAATCAGGGTCAAACCTTCCTGCTCGCGAAAGCTGCCGATGATCTCGCAACCTGCCGGGATACTTGAGTCGGGCAGGGTGCAGAACACGTAGTCGCCTTCGTTTAGATGAGGGCTCATGCTGCGCAGCAGGGTTGCCAGGGCGGTTTCGCCAGCCATGTGTGGATTCCTTTAATAAAGAGAAGCAATGCTGGTCATTCTCCCGGCCCACGCTGTATAAGAAAAACCAATATTGCTGATCGCTCATTAGAGAAACTGATGTTCGACTATAAATTGCTTTCCGCCCTGGCGGCGGTGGTGGAGCAGGCCGGCTTCGAGCGTGGCGCGCAGGTACTGGGGCTTTCTCAGTCAGCGATTTCCCAGCGCATCAAGTTACTGGAGGCGCGTATTGGCCAACCGGTGCTGGTGCGGGCCACGCCACCTACACCCACCGACATCGGGCGACGTTTGCTCAACCATGTGCAACAGGTGCGCTTACTCGAGCGCGACCTGCAAAGCCAGGTGCCAGCGCTGGACGAGGAGGGCATGCCAGAGCGCCTGCGCATCGCCTTGAACGCCGACAGCCTCGCCACCTGGTGGGCCGAGGCCGTCAGCGACTTTTGCGCCGAGCAGCATTTGTTGCTGGACCTGGTGGTGGAAGACCAGACCGTGGGCCTCAAGCGCATGCGCGCCGGTGAAGTGGCGGCCTGTATCTGCGCCAGCGAACGCCCGGTGGCCGGGGCGCGCAGTCTGTTGCTCGGTGCCATGCGCTACCGTGCGTTGGCCAGCCCTGCATTTATAACGCGGCATTTTCCCGAGGGCGTGCGTGCCGATCAGTTGGCACGCACGCCGGCGCTGGTGTTCGGCCCGGACGATTTCCTGCAGCACCGCTACTTGGCATCGCTGGGCGTGGACGGCGGTTTCGAGCACCATTTGTGCCCGTCCTCCGAAGGTTTTATTCGCCTGACCGAAGCCGGACTGGGTTGGGGCCTGGTGCCGGAATTACAGGTGCGCGACCAGTTGCAAAGCGGCGCTTTAGTCGAGTTGTTGCCAGATAAGCCCATCGACGTGCCGTTGTACTGGCATCATTGGCGCAGTGGTGGGCAATTGTTGGGGCTGCTGACCGATCACTTGGCCCAGGCCTGTGGCCAATGGTTAGTGCCCTATCAGCAGTAACAAGCGTCAAGCTGCAAGCTGCAAGATAAACGCTTGCAGACCGTATTTAACTTGCAGCTTGTGGCTTGGCGCTTGCAGCTGTATCCGTAGGAGACACCATGAAAATTCTGGTCACCGGCGCAAGCGGCTTCATCGGCGGGCGTTTTGCGCGTTTCGCCCTGGAGCAGGGCCTGGACGTGCGGGTCAACGGGCGGCGCGCCGAAGGTGTGGAGCACCTGGTAAGGCGCGGCGCCGAGTTTATCCAGGGTGATCTCAATGATGCCGACCTGGTGCGCGAGCTGTGCCGCGATGTCGAAGCCGTGGTGCATTGCGCCGGCGCCGTCGGGTTGTGGGGCAAGTACCAGGACTTCCACCAGGGCAATGTGCTGGTCACCGAAAACGTCGTCGAGGCCTGCCTCAAGGAGCGTGTCGGGCGCCTGGTGCACTTGTCGTCGCCGTCGATCTACTTTGATGGCCGCGACCACCTGGGGCTGACCGAGGAGCAAGTGCCCAAGCGCTTCAAGCATCCCTACGCCGCCACCAAATACCTGGCGGAGCAGAAGGTGTTTGGCGCCCAGGAGTTCGGCCTCGAAGTACTTGCGCTGCGCCCGCGTTTTGTCACCGGGGCCGGCGACATGAGCATCTTCCCGCGCCTGCTTAAAATGCAGCGCAAGAACCGCCTGGCTATCGTCGGTGATGGTTTGAACAAGGTCGACTTCACCAGTGTGCACAACCTCAATGAGGCACTGCTCAGCAGCTTGCTCGCCACCGGCTCGGCGTTGGGCAAGGCCTACAACATCAGTAATGGCGCGCCGGTGCCAGTGTGGGATGTGGTCAATTATGTAATGCGCCAGATGGACATGCCCCAGGTCACCCGGTATCGGTCGTACGGTTTGTCCTACAGCGTGGCGGCGTTGAACGAGGCATTCTGCGCAATGTGGCCGGGCCGCCCGGAGCCGTCGTTGTCGCGCCTGGGCATGCAGGTCATGAACAAAGATTTCACCCTGGACATCAGCCGTGCCAGGCATTATCTCGACTACGAGCCCAAGGTCAGCCTGTGGACGGCGCTCGATGAGTTCTGCAGTTGGTGGAAAGCTCAGGAGCCGGGGCTGAAATAAGCTCACAACCAGCAACACATCGGGAACCGAATTCAGGCTTCCGGGTCGATCAATGCGGCGCCAACGGGGTTTATACTCCGCTCGCTCGGCTTTTCCGGTCGCCATCTCACCGATTCAGGGTTGATTCATGCGTAACGATGCCAAAGACGATTTCGACAACGTTCCCAGCCTGCGGGCTGACATCGGGGACGATGATGATTTCGAGCCGACTCCCGCCACCTCCGTGCGCTCGCGCACAACCAAGGTGGTCAAGGTCAAGAGCGCCAGCACCGGCCCCCTGTGGGCCTTGGTCGGCGCGCTGCTGATCGCCTTCGCCGGGCTTGCCTGGTGGAGCTTCCAGCAGATTTCCCTGATGGGCCAGCAGTTGGTCGCCACCCAGGAAAGCTTTGCACGCATCAGCGAAGAAGCGGCGGGGCGCCTGCAAGACATTTCCGGCAAGGTGGTGGCCAGCGAGGCCAACGTGAACAACGGCAGCGAAGCCCTCAAGTTGCAGATCAAGCAGTTGGAAACCCAATTGCTGGAGCAAGGCAAGCAGCAAGTCGGCGTGGCCGGGCAGGCGACCGAGCTCGACCAGCGCCTGGCACAGATGAGCGCCAGCACCACCGAACTGTCGAACGCGAATGCCAAGCTGCAAGGCCAGGTGCAGGCGCTGACCGATGCCGTGGCCACACTTAAGGCGGCGCAGGGTGACGTCAAGGATCTGTCTGCCGACGTGGCGGCCCTTAAAAAGCAAGGCAACCCGAGCGCGGCCATCGCCCGCCTGGAACAGGACCTGGTGGTGCTCAAAAGCGCGCAGGAGAACCAGCCCGCCAATACTGATGCGCCAACCAATAAAGAGTTTGACGTGTTCCGCATCCAGACCACGCGCAACATCACCACGTTGCAGAGCCAGGTGCAGAACCTTAACCAACAGCTCAACGCGCCAGCGCGGGTCACCCCACTGGGCCAATAACCCAATGATCGTTCCCACGCGTGGGAACGATCGACGGGCTCTGCGTGGGAGCGATCAAATGTCACCAGGTGGTGACATTTCCCCTCCCCTTCGTTACTTGCCCTCGTCTCGCCCTTGTTTAGACTCCGGTCATCCCATAAAAAATAAAAAGGGCTACCCATGACCATGCAACCACTGCCTGCCAGCAGTTGGCTGAACGCACCTGCCCATCACGCCTGGCTCGCCAGCGAAGGCCAACGCCTGCTGGCGTTCGCCAAAGCCTCACGTCTGCCAGACGGCTTCGGCAACCTTGGCGATACAGGCCAACTGCCGGCCGACGCCCACGCCGAAACCATGAACACGGCGCGCATGACCCACAGCTTTGCCATGGCCCATGCCATGGGGGTGCCGGGTTATGCCGACCTGGTTGCCCATGGCGTTGCCGCCCTCAGTGGCCCCTTGCGCGATAGCGAACACGGCGGCTGGTTCGCCGCGCCCAACGCCTTGGATGGCAACCGTGGCAAAGCCGCTTACCTGCACGCGTTCGTTGCCCTGGCTGCCAGCTCTGCCGTAGTGGCCGGCGCACCCGGTGCGCAGAACCTGCTCAACGACGCCGTGCATATCATCGACCAGTTCTTCTGGAGCGAGGAGGAGGGCGTGATGCTCGAGTCCTTCGCCCAGGACTGGAGCGGCGTCGAAGCCTATCGCGGCGCCAACAGCAACATGCACGCCACCGAAGCCTTCCTGGCACTGGCCGATGTCACTGGTGAAACACGCTGGCTGGACCGCGCGCTGCGCATTGTCGAGCGCGTTATCCACACTCACGCTGCCGGCAACCAGTTCATGGTGATCGAGCATTTCGACACGCACTGGCAACCCTTGCTCGGCTACAACGAAGACAACCCTGCCGATGGCTTCCGCCCGTATGGCATCACCCCCGGCCACGGTTTCGAATGGGCACGTTTGGTGCTGCACCTGGAAGCCGCACGCCTGCAAGCCGGGCTGGCCACGCCGGACTGGCTGGTGAGCGACGCCCGCGGCCTGTTCGCCAGCGCCTGCGAATACGCTTGGGCCGTGGACGGCGCTCCCGGCATCGTCTACACCCTGGACTGGAAGCACCAGCCAGTGGTGCGCGAGCGCCTGCACTGGACCCACGCCGAAGCCAGCGCGGCGGCCCAGGCTTTGCTCAAACGCACCGGCGAGCTGCATTACGAAACCTGGTATCGGCGCTTTTGGGAGTTCTGCGAAAGCCACTTTATCGACCGTATCAACGGCAGCTGGCACCACGAACTCAGCCCGCACAACCAGCCCAGCAGCAAGATCTGGGGTGGCAAGCCGGACCTGTACCATGCCTGGCAAGCGGTCGTACTGCCTGTACTACCCTTGTCACCGAGTATGACCAGCGCATTGGGCCAAGGATGTTATGTCACCAAGTGGTGACATTTGTGCGTCCCTTTGTTACCTGCGCGCTAAAAATCCATGTTTAAACTCCGTGCAGCGCAAGCTCTAGACTTGCATGCATAACAACAAGAAAAGGTATTCAGATGAACGCGATTAATCGCCTCGCCGTTGCTATTTCCATTGCCTCGTTGTTTCCCCTCAGTGCATTTGCCGCCGACTCGAAAGGGACGGTTGAAGTTGTGCATTGGTGGACCTCAGGCGGTGAAAAAGCAGCAGTAGACGTACTGAAGGCTCAAGTTGAGAAAGATGGCTTCGTCTGGAAAGACGGCGCCGTAGCCGGTGGCGGTGGCGCCACTGCAATGACTGTGCTGAAAAGCCGCGCAGTCGCTGGCAACCCGCCAGGCGTTGCCCAGATCAAAGGCCCGGACATTCAGGAATGGGCGTCCACTGGCTTGCTCGACACCGACGTGCTTAAAGACGTCGCCAAAGAAGAAAAGTGGGACTCGCTGCTCGACAAGAAAGTCTCCGATACCGTGAAGTACGAAGGTAACTACGTTGCCGTACCGGTCAACATTCACCGCGTAAACTGGCTGTGGATCAACCCGGAAGTCTTCAAGAAAGCCGGTATCACCAAGAACCCGACCACCCTCGAAGAATTCTACGCAGCCGGCGACAAGCTCAAGGCCGCAGGCTTCATCCCGCTCGCCCACGGTGGCCAGCCTTGGCAGGACAGCACCGTATTTGAAGCGGTCGTACTGTCGGTGATGGGTGCCGACGGCTACAAGAAAGCCCTGGTTGACCTGGATAACGACGCGCTGACCGGCCCGCAAATGGTCAAGGTCCTGACTGAGCTTAAAAAGGTCGCGACCTATATGGACGTCGACGGCAAAGGCCAGGACTGGAACCTGGAAGCCGGCAAAGTCATCAACGGCAAGGCCGGCATGCAGATCATGGGTGACTGGGCCAAGTCCGAGTGGACTGCCGCCAAGAAAGTCGCCGGCAAAGACTACGAGTGCGTAGCCTTCCCGGGCACCGACAAAGCCTTTACCTACAACATCGACTCCCTGGCGGTGTTCAAAGTTAAAGACAAGGGCACTCAGGAAGGTCAGAAGGACATCGCCAAAGTGGTACTGGGTGAAAACTTCCAGAAAGTCTTCAGCATCAACAAAGGCTCGATCCCGGTTCGTACCGACATGCTCAATGAAATGGACAAGCTCGGTTTCGACTCCTGCGCCCAGACCGCTGCCAAAGACTTCCTGGCGGACGCCAAGACCGGTGGCCTGCAGCCAAGTATGGCCCACAACATGGCCACTACCCTGGCGGTACAAGGTGCGTTCTTTGATGTCGTGACCAACTACATCAACGACCCGAAAGCCGACCCGGCCGACACCGCCAAGAAACTCGGCGCTGCGATCAAGTCTGCCAAATAAGCTGCAAGCTGCAAGTTAACAGCTGCAAGTGGTGTGTTGCCTGTGTTGCCACTTGTAGCTTGTAACTTGCAGCTGCCTTTATCCTTCTATTGGATTTTCCCATGAGTTCTGTTGCTGTGTTCAGCAAGGCCTCGCCGTTCGATGCGCTGCAGCGCTGGCTCCCTAAGCTGGTGCTGGCGCCGAGCATGTTCATCGTGCTGGTGGGCTTCTACGGCTACATCCTGTGGACATTCGTGCTGTCGTTCACCACGTCCACGTTCCTGCCCAGCTACAAATGGGCTGGTCTTGCACAATACGCGCGGTTGTTCGACAACGACCGTTGGTGGGTGGCGAGCAAGAACCTGGCGCTGTTCGGCGGGATGTTTATCGGCATCACCTTGGTGATCGGCGTGACACTGGCGATTTTCCTCGACCAGAAAATCCGCCGCGAAGGCTTTATCCGCACCATTTACCTGTACCCGATGGCGCTCTCGATGATCGTGACGGGTACGGCCTGGAAATGGCTGCTCAACCCGGGCATGGGCCTGGACAAACTTCTGCGTGACTGGGGCTGGGAAGGCTTCCGTCTCGACTGGCTGATCGACCCCGACCGCGTGGTGTATTGCCTGGTGATTGCCGCCGTGTGGCAAGCCTCGGGCTTCATCATGGCGATGTTCCTGGCCGGTCTGCGTGGCGTTGATCAGTCGATCGTGCGCGCCGCGCAAATCGATGGCGCCAGCCTGCCGCGCATCTACTGGAGTGTGGTGCTGCCAAGCCTGCGCCCGGTGTTCTTCAGTGCGGTGATGATCCTCGCGCACATCGCGATCAAGAGCTTCGACCTGGTAGCGGCCATGACCGCCGGCGGCCCGGGCTACTCGTCCGACCTGCCTGCGATGTTCATGTACTCGTTCACCTTCAGCCGTGGCCAGATGGGCATGGGCTCGGCCAGTGCAATCCTGATGCTCGGCGCGATCCTCGCGATCATCGTGCCTTACCTGTATTCCGAGCTGAGGACCAAGCGCAATGACTAGTCTCGCCTCCAAACCTGCCATCAGCCTGAGTCGCATCGCGATCTACGCGGTGCTGATCCTCGCCGTGCTGCTGTATCTGGTGCCGCTGGTGGTGATGCTGCTGACCAGCTTCAAAACCCCCGAAGACATCAGTACCGGCAACCTGCTGAGCTGGCCGACCGTCGTGACCGGCATCGGCTGGGTCAAGGCCTGGGCCACCGTTGACGGTTACTTCTGGAACTCGATCAAGATCACCGTCCCGGCGGTACTGATCTCCACCGCCATCGGTGCGTTGAACGGCTACGTGCTGTCGTTCTGGCGCTTCAAAGGCTCGCAGCTGTTCTTCGGCTTGCTGCTGTTTGGCTGCTTCCTGCCGTTCCAGACCGTGCTGCTGCCGGCCTCGTTCACCCTCGGCAAGATGGGCCTGGCCAGTACCACCACGGGCCTGGTGTTTGTGCACGTGGTCTACGGGTTGGCGTTTACTACGCTGTTCTTCCGTAATTACTACGTGAGCATTCCAGATGCTCTGATCAAGGCGGCGCGACTGGACGGTGCAGGTTTCTTCACCATCTTCCGGCTGATCATTCTGCCGATGTCGACGCCGATCATCATGGTCTGCCTGATCTGGCAGTTCACCCAGATCTGGAACGACTTCCTGTTTGGCGTGGTGTTCTCCAGCGGCGACTCGCAGCCCATTACGGTGGCGCTGAACAACCTGGTCAACACCAGCACCGGGGCCAAGGAATATAACGTGGATATGGCGGCGGCGATGATCGCCGGGCTGCCGACCCTGCTGGTCTATGTGATCGCAGGCAAGTATTTCGTGCGCGGCCTCACGGCCGGCGCGGTCAAGGGGTAATCATGGCTACGCTCGAACTTCGCAATGTAAACAAGACCTATGGCGCCGGCCTGCCCGACACCTTGAAGAACATCGAACTGTCGATCAAAGAGGGTGAGTTCCTGATTCTGGTCGGCCCTTCGGGGTGCGGTAAATCCACGCTGATGAACTGCATCGCCGGCCTTGAGACCATCACCGGCGGCGCGATCATGATCGGCGACCAGGACGTGAGCGGCATGAGCCCCAAGGACCGTGACATCGCCATGGTGTTTCAGTCCTACGCGCTGTACCCGACCATGAGCGTGCGCGAGAACATCGAGTTCGGCCTCAAGATCCGCAAGATGCCCCAGGCGGATATCGACGCCGAAGTGGCGCGTGTGGCCAAGCTGCTGCAGATCGAGCACCTGCTTAACCGCAAGCCAGGTCAGTTGTCCGGTGGCCAGCAACAGCGTGTGGCCATGGGCCGCGCCCTGGCACGTCGGCCGAAGATCTACCTGTTCGACGAACCGCTGTCCAACCTCGACGCCAAGCTGCGTGTCGAGATGCGCACCGAAATGAAACTGATGCACCAGCGCCTGAAAACCACCACCGTGTACGTCACCCACGACCAGATCGAAGCAATGACCCTGGGCGATAAAGTGGCGGTGATGAAAGACGGCATCATTCAACAATTTGGCACGCCGAAAGAAATCTATAACGACCCGGCCAACCTGTTTGTGGCAAGCTTTATCGGTTCACCTCCAATGAACTTCATACCTTTGCGCCTGCAACGCAAGGACGGTCGCCTGGTGGCACTGCTCGACAGCGGCCAGGCCCGTTGCGAGCTGCCGCTGGGTATGAGTGATGCTGGGCTTGAAGATCGCGATGTGATCCTGGGTCTGCGCCCGGAGCAAATTGTTCTGGCCACGGGTGAAGCGAATGGGTCGTCGAGCATTCGTGCCGAAGTCCAGGTCACTGAGCCAACCGGTCCGGACACGTTGGTGTTTGTGCAACTCAACGACACCAAAGTCTGCTGCCGCCTCGCGCCGGACGTTGCACCGCAGGTCGGTGAGACCCTGACCCTGCAATTCGACCCGGCCAAGGTATTGCTGTTCGACGCCAAAACCGGAGAACGCTTGGGCACTGCTGCCTCATTGCCTGCACACGGGCATGCCGACAACGTGGCCCAATTCAAAGGCCGCTGAAGCAGATAACTTGTTGTTTTGGTTAAAAAAAAGTAACCCGCGTTAGATAAAAACAGTTAAATAACAATAAAGACGAGGATGTAGGGATGAAAAAGCAACACAACAACACTCGGCTGATCTGCCAACTGTCAGCAGCAGCAGCCCTGGTATTGTCCGCCAATGCGATGGCGGCCGATGCATTCAGCGCCGATTCCAAGTGGATGACCGGCGATTGGGGTGGCGAGCGTACCAAGCTGATCGAGCAAGGTATCGACATCAAGGCTGACTACGTAGGGGAAATGGGCGCCAACCTGCACGGCGGCTATAACGACGACAAGACCGGCCGTTACTCCGACCAGTTCGGGTTGGGCGTAGCGCTCGATCTGCAAAAGCTGTGGGGCTGGGACAACACCCAGGCCAAGATCCAGTTGACCAACCGTAATGGCCAAAACATCTCCAACGACCGTATCGGTGACCCGCGTGCCGGCACGCTGAGTTCGTCGATGGAAGTCTATGGTCGTGGCCACATGGTGCGTCTGACCCAGTTCTGGATTCAGCACCAGATGTTCGATAACAAGCTGGACGTGAAACTCGGTTACTTCGGTGAAGGCGAAGACTTCAACACCTTCCCATGCGACTTCCAGAACCTGTCGTTCTGTGGCTCGCAGGTGGGTAACTATGTAAACACCTGGTACAACTGGCCGGTCGCCCAGGCCGCTATCCGCGTGAAGTACAACATCACGCCTGAGCTGTATGCGCAGATCGGTGCGTACAACCAGAACCCGTCGCAGCTTGAGCACGGCAATGGCTTCAAACTCAGCGGCAGCGGCACCAAGGGCACCGTGATTCCGGTGGAGTTGGTCTGGTCGCCGAAGGTCAATGGCCTGCCGGGCGAATACCGCGTGGGTTACTACAAGAGCGCCGCGGATGCCAGCGACGTACGTGAAGACGTTAACGGCAACGATGCCGCCACCTCAGGCTTGGCTTACCGTACCCGTAGCAGCAAAAGCGGCTATTGGGGCGTTGTGCAGCAGCAACTTACCACCCATAACGGCGACGCGTCGCGCGGCCTGAACATCGCGGCCAACGCCACCTTCCACGACAAGGACACCAACCTCGTCGACAACTATCAGTCGTTGATGCTGGTCTACAAAGGCCCGTTCGATGCGCGTCCAAAAGATGACGTCGGTATCGGTTTCTCCCGCATCCATGTCAACCAGGACGTGAGGAAAAACGCAGAGTTGCTGAACGCAGCCGGTGGTTTCACCGACTACGATCAGGTGGGCTACGCGCCGCTGCGTGACACCGAGTACAACACTGAAATCAACTACGGCTTCCACGTCACCAACTGGCTGACCGTGCGTCCTAACCTGCAATACGTTACCCACCCAGGTGGCGTCGATAAAGTCGACAACGCGTTGGTAGCGGGCCTGAAAATTCAGTCTACGTTCTAACGCTGTTGCGATAAGCTCCTTCTCTCTGTGCGCATTTTGCGGGTAGCCATGGCTACCCGCTTTTTTTGGGGCGCGCTGCACTACCCATGTGGGAGCTGGCTTGCCTGCGATGCAAACGACGCGGTCTGCCTGGATGGCCGAGGCGATGCCATCGCAGGCAAGCCAGCTCCCACAGGGTAACCAAGCTTGAGCAACCATGAACTCCAGGACCGTGGCACATGCATGAGCATCCGCTGCAACGCTTTTTCAAATCCCTGCGTGAACAACCGGTGTTCGCCTGGGAGCGCTTTCAGATGCGCGATGTATTGGTGATCGACCATCCGCTGTGCCAGGCGGTGTTCAGCCGCCAGGGGGCGCAATTGCTGCACTTTCAGCCCACAGGCCAGAAACCCTGGCTGTGGTGCGCAGCCAAGTGGCCACAAGTCGGCGCCATCCGGGGTGGCGTGCCGGTGTGCTGGCCCTGGTATGGGCGCCATCCGAGCGAAAACGCCTGGCCGTCCCATGGCTGGGCGCGGCTGATCGACTGGAAACTGCTCGACAGCAGCACCGACGACGACGGTGTGCGCCTGCACTGGCAATTGCAGCTGTGCGACTGGCAGGTCGACCTGCACGCGCACCTGGGCGAAACCCTTGAGTTGCGCTTGAGCACCGAGCACCAGGACGAATTGCCGTGCCAGTTGAGCCATGCGTTGCACGCTTACTGGCGTATTGGTCACGTCGACGAGATAGCGCTGTCTGGGCTTGATGGCGCGCAAGGTTATGACCAGCTCAGTCGCCAGGTTTGCCAGCAGGAAGGCGAGCTAAGGGTGGATGGTGGATGCCAGCGGGTGTTCCAGCATGAGGGTGAACTGCAGCTCAAAGACCACGCCTGGCAACGTGAGCTGTGCATCGACACCGGCGACAGCGCTGACACCGTGGTGTGGCATCCAGGCAGCCGGCCGTTGTTGGGCGTGAGCTTTAACGAGGCGTCGGGGTTTGTGTGTGTGGAGTCGGCGATGGCGGCAGCCAGTCTGGCGCCGGGGGAGCGGGCGCACCTGAGTTTGCAGGCGCGGGCCGGGGTTTAGTGGTGGAGCTTATGGCGCTATCGCAGGCAAGCCAGCTCCCACAGGGGAATGCATTCCAAATGGGCAGCTCGGTCCACTGTGGGAGCTGGCTTGCCTGCGATAGGGTCGGTACTGCTGGTGGAGATTGCTGCTAGTTAAACTCATCCCCCACCGGATACCGGCTGTCATTCAAGCTCTCTTTGATCTTGCGCAGATGCGGCTGGAAATCCACCCCGCGGCGCAAGGTCATGCCGGTTGCCAGCACGTCCAGCACCGTTAACTGAATGATCCGCGACGTCATCGGCATGTAGATGTCAGTGTCTTCCGGCAATGGAATGTTCAAGCTCACCGTACTGGCCTTGGCCAAGGGCGAGTTCTCGGCAGTCACGCCCAGTACCGACGCACCGTTTTCGCGGGCGATACGCGCCACTTCCACCAACTCGCGGGTGCGCCCGGTGTAGGAAATGATCACAAACAGCTCGCCGGTGTGCGCCACAGACGCGATCATGCGCTGCATCAGCACGTCGGCATGGGCAGTCACGGCCAGGTTGAAACGGAAGAACTTGTGCAGCGCATCCATGGCCACCGGTGCCGAAGCGCCGAGGCCGAAGAAGTGGATCTGCCGCGCCTGGATCAACAGGTCCACGGCCTTGCTGATCAGTGCCGGGTCGAGGGCCTGGCAGGCACTGTCCAGGGAGGCAATGGCGCTGCCAAAGATCTTCTGGGTGTAGGCCTCAGGGTTATCATCGGCCTCCACGGCGCGGCTGACATAGGCCGCACCACTGGCCAGACTTTGCGCCAGCTGCAATTTAAGTTCAGGGTAACCGCTGACGCCGAACGAACGGCAGAAACGGTTGACCGTCGGTTCACTGACCGAAGCGGCTTGGGCGAGGGCGGCGATCGAGAAGCGGGTCGCCTGCTGAGGGTTCAGCAGGATGACCTCGGCGACTTTTTTCTCGGCCTTGTTCAATTCTTCGAGGCGGTTCCGGATCTGTTCCAGAAGATTTCGCACGCGGTCCATTCAGTCTTTCCTTCGGGCGACGATGCAAATAAAGGGCGGTAACCCATCGACGAGTGGCCCTTTGCGGTGGCCTATCCTACTGAGGGTAGCTGAACACCACCACTCGGAATGCGTATTTCGGGAAAATGTTGTGGTTATTACTACATTTTTCCTTGAGTGATGCCTTGAAAAAAGGTATTTGTAGCTTAACTTGATAAAAGAACAAACATCATGCCTTCGATAACCGTAGAACCCTGCACCTTTGCCCTGTTTGGCGCCTTGGGTGATCTGGCGCTGCGCAAGTTATTTCCTGCCCTCTACCAACTCGATGGCGCCGGGCTGCTGCACGACGATACGCGCATCCTGGGCCTGGCCCGTGAAGCCGGTTCCGAGCAGGAGCACCTGGCCCATATCGAAAAAGAACTGCGTAACTACGTCGGCAAGGAACTCGACGAAGCTGTGGCCGCGCGCTTCCTGGCGCGTCTGGCCTACGTGCACGTCGACTTCATGAAAGCCGATGACTACGTCGCTCTGGCCGAAAAAGTCGGCAGCGACCAACGCCTGATCGCCTATTTCGCCACCCCGGCGGCGGTGTATGGCGCGATCTGCGAGAACCTCGCCAAGGTCGGCCTGGCGGACAACACCCGCGTGGTGCTGGAAAAACCCATCGGTTCGGACCTGGAATCCTCGCGCAAGGTCAACGACGCCGTGGCGCAGTTTTTCCCGGAAAACCGCACCTACCGCATCGACCACTACCTGGGCAAAGAAACCGTACAGAACCTGATTGCGCTGCGTTTCGCCAACAGCCTGTTCGAAACCCAGTGGAACCAGCACTACATTTCCCACGTGGAAATCACCGTGGCCGAGCAGGTCGGTATCGAAGGCCGTTGGGGTTACTTCGACAAGGCCGGCCAACTGCGTGACATGATCCAGAATCACTTGCTGCAGCTGCTGTGCCTGATCGCCATGGACCCACCGGCCGACCTGTCCGCCGACAGCATCCGTGACGAGAAGGTCAAGGTGCTCAAGGCGCTGGCGCCGATCAGCCCGGAAGGCCTGACCACCCAAGTGGTGCGCGGCCAGTACATCGCCGGCTACAGCGCCGGCAAGCCGGTGCCGGGCTACCTGGAAGAAGAGAACTCCAACACTCAGAGCGACACCGAGACGTTCGTCGCCCTGCGTGCCGATATCCGCAACTGGCGTTGGGCTGGCGTGCCGTTCTACCTGCGTACTGGCAAACGCATGCCGCAAAAGCTGTCGCAGATCGTCATTCACTTCAAGGAACCGTCCCACTATATCTTCGCCCCCGAGCAGCGCCTGCAGATCAGCAACAAACTGATCATCCGCCTGCAGCCGGACGAAGGTATTTCCTTGCGCGTGATGACCAAAGAGCAAGGCCTGGACAAGGGCATGCAACTGCGCAGCGGCCCGCTGCAACTGAATTTTTCCGACACCTATCGCAGCGCACGGATTCCCGATGCCTACGAGCGGCTGTTGCTGGAAGTAATGCGCGGCAATCAGAACCTGTTTGTTCGCAAAGATGAAATCGAAGCCGCGTGGAAGTGGTGTGACCAGTTGATCGCCGGGTGGAAAAAATCCGGTGATGCGCCCAAGCCGTATGCGGCGGGGTCCTGGGGGCCGATGAGCTCAATTGCACTGATCACGCGGGATGGGAGGTCGTGGTATGGCGATATCTGAATTGAAACTGCCTCAGGGCGTGACAGCCCATGAGTACCGCACGCCGGTGTTGCTGGCCGATGGCCTGGCCGCTGACGTGGCCGAGCAACTGCGCGCGGCCATCAGTGCCCGTGGCGAAGCGACCCTGGTAGTGTCCGGTGGCCGCAGCCCCGTGGCGTTTTTTCAGAACCTGGCCAAACAAGGCCTGGACTGGTCCAAGGTCACCATCACCCTGGCCGACGAGCGCTGGGTGCCGGTGGAACATGCCGACAGCAATGCCGGCCTGTTGAAAAAGTATTTGCTCCAGGGCCCGGCGGCCAAGGCCAAGTTCCTCAGCCTGTACAACGTTGCCGCGAACCTGGAAGACGCCGCCGAACTGGCCGATCGCCAGTTGGCAGAGCTACCCGCGATCGATGTGCTGGTACTCGGCATGGGCGATGACGGCCACACCGCATCGCTGTTCCCCAACAGCCCCAACCTGGGCGAGGCGCTCAAGCCTGACGGCACGCGCCGTTGCTGGCCGATGCTGGCGCCGACTGTGCCGCACCAGCGCCTGACCATGAGTCGCGCGCTGCTGGCCACGGCCCATTACACCGTGCTGTCGATTTCCGGCAGTTCGAAATTGACCACCTTGAGCGCCGCGCTGGCCAGTGACGACGTTGCTGCCATGCCGATTCGCGCGTTTTTGCAACCTACTTTAGAGATTTACTGGTGCCCATGAGCCAAGGATCAGCCGCTATGAAAAGCCCTCAACCGACCGTGTCCATGGCGGACAAAGTTGCCCTGATCGACAGCCTCTGCGCCAAGGCGCGGATCCTGCCGGTGATCACCATCGCCCGCGAACAGGACATCCTGCCGCTGGCCGATGCCCTGGCAGCCGGCGGTTTGACCGCATTGGAAGTGACCCTGCGCTCCGAGTTCGGCCTCAAGGCCATTCAGGTACTGCGCGAGCAACGCCCTGAACTGTGCACCGGTGCCGGCACCGTACTCGACCGCCACATGCTCGAAGCGGCCGAGGTTGCCGGTTCGCAGTTCATCGTCACCCCCGGCATTACCCGTGACCTGCTGGAAGCCTCGGTGCACAGCCCGATTCCGCTGTTGCCTGGCATCAGCAATGCTTCCGGCATCATGGAAGGCTATGGCCTGGGTTATCGCCGCTTCAAGCTGTTCCCGGCCGAAGTCAGCGGCGGCGTGGCTGCAATCAAGGCCCTGGGCGGCCCGTTCGGCGAGGTTAAATTCTGCCCAACCGGCGGCGTTGGCCCGGCCAACATCAAAAACTACATGGCGTTGAAAAACGTGATGTGCGTGGGCGGTAGCTGGATGCTGGACCCTGAATGGGTCAAGAACGGCGACTGGGCCCGTATCCAGGAAGTCACCGCACAGGCGCTGGCATTGCTGGACTGATCTGATTTACCGAATCGTTGTTGCTGTGCTTAACGGCATTTTTGCGGTGCACTTGGTCGGTGTACCGCTTTTTTTTGCCTGCAAAAAACTCAAGCCCACCATAGATCAATTGTGGGAGCTGGCTTGCCTGCGATAGCGGTGGGTCAGGTTAGGATGTTTCTACTGATACACCGCCATCGCAGGCAAGCCAGCTCCCACAGTTTTAGTCCGCGCTTAACTCAGTTATTGCGTTGACCAGCACATCGATGTCTGCCGCCGAGGTCACCAGCCCAGGCGTCACCCGAATACAGGTTCCAAACGCCGCACCTGTGCGCGTGGTGGTAAACAGGTCGTACTCCTTGAGCAACCGGTCCGCCATCGCCGTCTGATCCCGCCCAGTAAACTTGAACGCCGTAATCGCGCAATACAGCCGCGGATCATCCGGTGTCAGCACCTCAATCCCCGGCAACCCGCGCACCTGGCTGACCCAGCGATCACGCAGGTAATTGACGCGCGCGCCCTTGGCCGCCGAGCCGCCGAGGTTGCGATGTTCCTCCAGCACCAACGGCAAGGTCATCAACGCCGGAAAATTCGGCGTGCTGTAGGAGGTGCGCGCACGCACGTCGCTGGCGGGGTAGTGAAACTCACCCATGTCCGGGTCGATATCGGCCAGGCGCTCCGGGGCGATGTACAGGAAGCCCAGGGTCAGCGGCGCGCCGATCCATTTATGCAGGTTGAACCCGGCGAACTGAATGCCCAGTTCGGCGAGGTTGAAGTCAATCTGGCCCAACGCATGGGCGCCATCAAGAATCACGTCCACGCCATGCTCACGCGCCGCCTTGGCGATGGCTGCGACAGGCATCACCAGGCCGGTGCGGTGGGTGACATGGGTCAGCGCCATCAGCTTGAGGCGCGGGTACTGCACGAACGCATCGCGATAGGTCTGCACCAGGCTGTCGAAACTGGCCGGGTGGGCGTGGGCAAGTTCGACGACTTCCACGCCGCGAACACCGGCCAACCAGCGCATGGCGCCTTTGACCGTGTCGTACTCCAGATCACTGATCAGCACCTGATCGCCCGGCCGCAGGCCGTTGTAGTTACGGATCAGCGACTGTAATGCCTCGGTGGCGTTGCGGGTGAAGGCGATCGCGTCCGGGTCCGCATCGATCAGCCCGGCCAGTTGGCGACGAATCTCGACGTTTTCACCCTGCTCGAAGCGCTGACGCACATACAGCGAATTGCTGCGGTTGATAAACGCTACATGCTCCAGATACTGCGCCTGTACGGCACGGCTCATGCGCCCGAAGTAACCGTTTTCCAGGTTGATCGGGCCAGGCTCCAGCTCGTAGCGCTGGGCGATGGCGTGCCAGTGACGTTCGTTGTCTGCATTCCTTGGCATAGCGTGGGCTCTCAATGGCGGGGGGCAGGTTTGCCGTGTTTTACGCGCAGCGGCTCCAGCAGTTCGGACAGGCCGTTGTGGTCGATTTCCTGCATCAAGGCCAGCAAACCGCCCAGCTCGCCGTGAGGAAAGCCTTCACGGGCAAACCAGTTCAGGTAAGGGCCGGGCAGGTCGGCGATGATGCGTCCCTTGTACTTGCCGAAGGGCATTTCGCGGGTGATCAGCAATTCGAGTTTTTCGGGGTTCATGGGCTTCAAGGGTTGGTGTCGAGTCCTTGGAAAATACAGGCATTCTGCATGAAGGCCAAATGACAGATCATGCAAATAACGTACATACAGATGGTTCAATATTTCGTAAGCAGCTGATATATATCAATAAATTAATTTTTCAAAACCTGGCACGGGCGCTGCAATCATTAAGACAACCTTCTAACCTGCACAAGGAATTGAAAAATGACTGACATCAACAAAGAATCGATCTCCGTACTCAACGACCTGATCGAAACCAGCAAAGACGGCCAGAAAGGCTTCGCGACTTGTGCTGAAGACATCAAGCATCCGGAGCTCAAGGCGCTGTTCCAGAAGCGCTCTGCCGATTGCGCCACTGCCGCAGCCGAGCTGCAAACCGCCGTGCGTGCCCTGGGTGGCGATCCGGAAGAATCCGGTTCGGTTGCCGGCGCTCTGCACCGTGGCTGGGTCGACGTGAAGTCGCTGGTCACCGGTAAAGATGAAGAGGCAGTACTGAACGAAGCCGAGCGCGGTGAAGACCACGCCCTGAAGGCTTACAAGGAAGCGATCGAGAAAATCAACAAGCACAACCTGCTGGGTATTCGTGACCTGGTTGAGCGTCAGTTCCACGGCGCACAACGTAACCACGACCAGGTGAAAGCCCTGCGTAACCAGGCTCGCGCTAACTCGTAAGCCCTGTGTTGTAACTGCCTAAGCTGTAACTGAATGTGGGAGCTGGCTTGCCTGCGATAGCATCACCCCGGTGTAACTGATACGCCGAGGTGTGTGTATCGCAGGCTAGCCAGCTCCCACATTTGCTTTGTATTGATTTTGAGATTTCTATCAGCCAATGCTGATCGGCGGCAGCTCAGTCAACGTAACAACCTGTTGCTTGCGCGGCGCAAGAATTTCAGCCTCACCGTCCACCACCAGCTCATCGCGCTGGTTGAAGACGCGGGTGGCGATGCGCACACGAAACTTGGGCAACTTCTCCAGGATTTCCAGGCGCACGGTCAAGGTGTCGCCGATTTTCACCGGCTTCTGGAAGCTCATCTGCTGGCCGATGTAGATAGTGCCCGGCCCAGGCAGCTCGCAGGCTACCGCCGCACTGATCAGTGCGCCGCTGAACATGCCGTGGGCGATACGCTCCTTGAACATGGTCGCCTTGGCGTACTCGGCATCCAGGTGCACCGGGTTGTGGTCGCCGGACATCGCCGCGAACAGCTGGATATCGCGCTCTTCGACGGTCTTGCTGTAGCTGGCGGTCTGGCCGACTTCGAGGGCTTCGTATGGGGTGTTGGTAACCTGGGTCATCTAAAGGTGCATCCTGTGGCTAATCGGTAATTTAATAGATTGATTTTAAATGAAAAAGTCATTCGCAGCGCGCCGGCCTGCGTAACGTCAAGGCCTGGTCGAGCCACTTCAGAACATCCGCTGTCACGTCATCGCGGTTGGTTTCGTTGAACACTTCATGACGCGCCTGCGGGTAGATATTCAATTGCAGGTTCTGGCAACCAGCCTCACGCAGGGCATGGGCCAGGCTTTTGAGACGTTTGCCTTCACTTACCGGATCACATTCGCCGCCCATTATCATAATTGGCAGGCCCGGATCGATCTGTGCGAGGTTGGACGCTTTGCTGATTTGCTGCAAGCCGCCGAGCAAGTCAATCCACAACTGGTTGGTACAGCGAAAGCCGCACAGCGGGTCATTGATGTACTTGTCCACCTCCTGCGGGTCGCGGCTTAGCCAGTCAAACGCGGTGCGGTTGGGCTTGAATGCCTTGTTGAATGAGCCGAACGACAAAAAGTCGATCAATGCACTGCGCCCGCGCAGGCCTTGGCGTGCGCGCTCCAGTCGGGCAATGACGCCGGCGGCGCGGTACAGCGCCACCGGCTGGTAATTCGAACCGCTGAGAATCGCCCCGTTCAGGCTCGCGCTATGGTGCAACAGGTACGCCTGGGCGATATAGCTGCCCATGCTGTGGCCCAGCAAGATGATCGGCAGGCCCGGCTGCTGCTGGCCGATGTGCTGGTTGAGGCTGGCGAGGTCGCCCACCACTTTATTCCAGCCATCCTTTTCGGCGTACAGGCCCAGCGTGCCTTCATCGGCGGTGCGGCCATGGCCACGCTGGTCCGGCGCGTACAGGCCGTAGCCGGCTGCGCACAGCGCTTCGGCCAGGCGTGCATAGCGCCCGCTGTGCTCGGCCATGCCGTGGGACAGCATGATCATGGCCTTGGCGGGCCCGTCCGGCAGCCATTGATTGACGTACAGGCGGCTGCGGTCATTCGCGGTCAGCCAGAAGGTGCTGTGATTCATAGCGCTTCCTTTGCTCAGGGTCGTTGCAGTGTATAGCTCATCTGGCCGGGGCTGGTGTATCTGCCTACACGTTAGGGGCAAGATTCATACAATAAATGACACAGTTGCGCGTATTTGCCTGTTTGGCCATAGCTGCTAACGTCCCCAAAGCTCCGCTTTTTATACCAATGAGAAAGCGGCCGGACACACTCAGGTACGAGGACAAGAATAATGCAACCTGATTTCTGGAATGACAAACGCGCGGCGGGCGTTCCCAATGATATCGACCTCACTACCTACAAATCGGTGATCGAAGTCTTTGAACGCTCCTGCAAGGCCTTTGCCGACCGTCCGGCGTTCAGCAACATGGGCATCACCCTGACCTACGCCGAGCTTGAGCGCCAGAGTGCCGCGTTCGCCGGCTACCTGCAAAACCACACCGACCTCAAGCCTGGCGAGCGCATCGCGGTGCAGATGCCCAACGTGCTGCATTACCCGATTGCGGTGTTCGGCGCGCTGCGCGCCGGGTTGATCGTGGTCAACACCAACCCGCTGTACACCCCGCGTGAGATGCGCCACCAGTTCAAGGATGCTGGCGTGCGCGCGCTGGTCTATCTCAACCTGTTCGGTTCGCGGGTGCAGGACGTGTGCACCGACACCGAGATCGACTACCTGATCGAAGCCAGGATGGGCGATTTCATGCCCGCCGCCAAAGGCTGGCTGGTCAACACCGTGGTCGACAAGGTCAAGAAAATGGTCCCGGCCTACAGCCTGCCACGTGCGGTGTCGTTCAAGCGCGCCTTGCGCATGGGCGCGGGCCAGGCGGTGGTTCGCCACCCGGTGACGCTGGATGATATCGCCGTGCTGCAATACACCGGCGGCACCACCGGCCTGGCCAAGGGCGCGATGCTCACCCACGGCAACCTGGTGGCGAATATGCAGCAGGCGCGGGCGTGCATGTCCCAGGTCACCGATGACGGCCAGCCGCTGGTGAAAGAAGGGCAGGAGGTGATGATTGCGCCGCTGCCGCTGTACCACATCTATGCTTTTACCGCGAACTGCATGTGCATGATGGTGACCGGAAACCACAACGTGCTGATCACCAACCCGCGTGACATCGGCGGGTTTATCAAGGAGCTGAAAAAGTGGCGGTTCTCCTGCTTGCTCGGGTTGAACACGCTGTTCGTGGCGCTCATGGATCACCCCGACTTCAAGACCCTGGATTTCTCCCATCTCAAGATCACCAATTCGGGTGGCACTGCGCTGGTCAAGGCCACCGCCGAGCGCTGGAAGGCACTCACCGGTTGCTCCATCGGCGAAGGTTACGGCCTCACCGAAACCTCACCGGTGGCCAGCACCAACCCCTACGGCAGCCAGTCGCGGCTGGGCACCGTGGGCATTCCGGTGCCGGGCACGGCGATGAAAGTGATTGATGATGAAGGCCGCGAGCTGCCCCTGGGCGAGCGCGGCGAGCTGTGCATCAAAGGCCCGCAGGTGATGAAGGGTTACTGGCAGCAACCCGTGGCCACCGCCGAGACCCTGGACGCCGAAGGTTGGCTCAAAACCGGTGATATTGCGGTGATCGACACCGATGGTTTTGTCAGCATCGTCGATCGCAAGAAAGACCTGATCATCGTCTCGGGCTTCAATGTGTACCCCAACGAGATCGAAGACGTGGTGATGGCGCATCCAGCAGTGGCCAACTGCGCGGTGATCGGCGTACCGGACGAACGCACCGGCGAGGCGGTGAAGCTGTTTGTGGTGGCGCGCGCCCAAGGTGTGAGCGTTGATGAGTTGAAGGCGTACTGCAAGACCAACTTCACCGGGTACAAGGTGCCCAAGCACATTGTGTTGCGTGAGTCGTTGCCGATGACGCCGGTGGGCAAGATTTTGCGCAGGGAGCTGCGCGACATCGCCTGATGTGAAATGCAATAAAAAATGTGGGAGCTGGCTTGCCTGCGATAGCGATGTATCAGTCACCCGATTTATCGACTGATTCACCGCTATCGCAGGCAAGCCAGCTCCCACATTGCTGTTTATCGCTCTGTAAAGCCCATTCCAGAGCTATTTCTCTGCTTATAGAATCTTTGCTCTAAAAATGACCATTAGATATTCTTGAGTCATGTTTATGACTGTAGGGCCTTCTTTTGGCTCTAGGCGGCCCTTGGCAAAGCTGCTACTCTCGGCGCGCTTTGTGACTTCTCGGCCTGCTTGAAAGCGCCAGATTCACCTAAAAAAACATACACCAATAATAATCGCATCAAATGCGATGATGAATTCGCGTCGCTGAGGAGTGGGCTTCCATGAACGAAGACTTTTGGAAGGATAAGTACCCCGCCGGGATTGCTGCAGACATCAATCCAGACGAGTATCAGAATATTCAGGCGGTACTGAAACAGTCCTGCCAGCGCTTCGCCGACAAACCGGCTTTCAGCAACCTGGGCAAGACCATCACCTACGGTGAACTCTACGAATTGTCCGGCGCCTTCGCCGCCTACCTGCAACAGCATACCGATTTGAAGCCCGGCGATCGAATCGCCGTGCAACTGCCCAACGTCCTGCAATACCCGGTGGCCGTGTTCGGTGCCATCCGTGCCGGGCTGATCGTGGTCAACACCAACCCGCTGTACACCGCGCGGGAAATGGAACACCAATTCAATGATTCCGGGGCCAAGGCCCTGGTCTGCCTGGCAAACATGGCGCACCTGGCTGAAAAAGTCGTGCCCAAGACTGCCGTCAAGCACGTGATCGTCACCGAAGTCGCTGACTTGCTGTCGCCGTTCAAGCGCCTGCTGATCAACAGCGTCATCAAGTACGTGAAGAAAATGGTCCCGGCCTATCACTTGCCCAAGGCGATCAAGTTCAACGACGTGCTGGCCAAGGGGCACGGCCAACCGGTTAACGACGCCAGCCCGGCCAGCGGCGATGTGGCCGTGCTGCAATACACCGGTGGCACCACCGGCGTGGCCAAGGGCGCGATGCTCACCCACCGCAACCTTGTCGCCAACATGTTGCAGTGCAAGGCGCTGATGGGCTCCAACCTCAACGAAGGCTGCGAGATCCTGATCACGCCGCTGCCGCTGTACCACATCTATGCGTTCACCTTTCATTGCATGGCGATGATGCTGATCGGCAACCACAACATCCTGATCAGCAACCCGCGCGACCTGCCGGCGATGGTCAAGGAACTGTCGAAGTGGAAGTTCAGCGGCTTTGTCGGCTTGAACACGCTGTTCGTGGCGCTGTGCAATAACGAGGCGTTCCGCAAGCTGGACTTCTCCGCACTCAAAGTGACCTTGTCGGGCGGCATGGCCCTGCAACTGGCTGCGGCTGAGCGCTGGAAAGCCGTGACCGGCTGTGGCATCTGTGAAGGTTACGGCATGACCGAAACCAGCCCGGTGGCCACCGTCAACCCGATCCAGCATATCCAGATCGGCACCATCGGCATTCCGGTGCCTTCCACCCTGTGCAAAGTCATCGCCGACGATGGCACCGAGTTGGCGCTGGGCGAAACCGGCGAGCTGTGTGTGAAAGGCCCGCAGGTGATGAAGGGCTACTGGTTGCGCGACGACTCCACCGCCGAAATGCTCGACAACGAAGGCTGGTTGAAGACCGGTGACATCGCGATCATCCAGCAAGACGGCTACATCCGCATTGTCGACCGCAAGAAAGACATGATTCTGGTCTCCGGTTTCAACGTCTACCCCAACGAACTGGAAGACGTGCTGACAAGCCTGCCGGGCGTGCTGCAATGTGCGGCCATCGGCGTGCCGGATGAAAAATCCGGTGAGCACATCAAGATCTTTATTGTGGTCAAGCCAGGCGCGACCCTGACCAAGGACCAGGTCATGGAACACATGCGCGCCAACGTCACCGGCTATAAGGTGCCCAGGGCCGTGGAGTTCCGTGATGCATTGCCGACCACCAACGTGGGCAAGATCCTGCGCCGTGAGTTGCGCGATGAAGAGCTGAAGAAGCTGGGCCTTAAAAAGTAACCCATAAAAAACCCCGCTGATGCGGGGTTTTTTATAGCTTGAGCTGGAATACAGTCCAATGTGGGAGCTGGCTTGCCTGCGATAGCGGTGGAACAGCTAGCCCAACTGTGACGGGTATACCGCCATCGCAGGCAAGCCAGCTCCCACATGTTTTAATCGAGTTGTTACAAGGCGAACTGCGCGAAGCCCACGCCAGCACCTGCCGGGCGCACATCCTTCAAGAACGAATCCTTATCCGCGCTCAGCTCCAGGGTAATCTCCGGCTTGCGCTTGCCCGCGTTGCGCACCACCAACCCTTCGATGTGTTCGCGCAGGAACGCCGTCGGCACTTTCAGGTGCAGCAACTGGTCAGTCTCGGCGTTGTGCATCAACAAGTGAACCCACTCGTACTGGCCCACACCAATGCGCACCAGCGGCAGGTCGAACCACCAGATGTTGCGTTTGCTGTCCAGGTCGGTGAAGTGGCAGTTGTTGACGCCGAGTACGGCACCGCCCAGTTCCTGGTTTCTGCGGGCGATGGCCTGTGCTTTATTGAGTTTCATAACCTTCCTACGGGATCTGTTATTCAGCGTTATAGCCTGAATGTGCCGGGCATTCTCATGGGTTAGCGGCAAAACATAAAGCCAAACCTGTCGCCGGCGATGAAATGCGCTCTGAAAATAATTGAAACTCTGCCGAACGGCCTCGGGTCAATCTTTAGGTAATGACCAAAACCCTTGATTGTTCTTTCGGAGAAATACCATGAGCAGCACATCGGATAAGGCAAAAGGTTTGGCCAACGAAGCCGTTGGTAACATCAAGCAAGGCGTTGGCAAGGTAACTGGCAACGACAAACTGCGCGCAGAAGGCGTGGTTCAGGAAAAGAAAGGCGAAGTGCAGAAAGCCGTCGGCGACACCAAAGATGCGGTAAAAAAAGCCGTCAAGTAACACTGAATCGCCGGCTGGATTCATCCAGCCCGACGGCCATCTACGGATGGCCGTTTTTATGTGAAGCGTGCAACTAAAGTTTGGAAATTGTTTCAAAGTCGCCAAATGGGCTACTTTGATGTAGAAAACGGCCCCTGAGTCGCCCACGACCTCACCCTTTTGCGGCGAAAGGAGACGCTATGATTTTTCCGGTACTAGACGGCCTCAAGCTCCACAAAGTGCTGCTGCGCACCGTCAAGGAATTCGTCGATGACGAAATGCCCACCTACGCCTCGGCACTGGCCTACCAGATGCTGTTCTCGCTGTTTCCCTTCCTGCTGTTCCTCATTGCCCTGATCGGCTTCCTGCACCTGCCGGACTTTTTTACCTGGCTGCGCATGCAGTCGGAACTGGTGTTGCCGCCCCAGGCGCTGGAGCAGGTCAACCCGGTGATCGACCAGTTGCAGCAGTCCAAGGGCGGTTTGCTCTCGGTGGGTATCGTGATCGCGCTGTGGACCGCCTCGGCCGGCGTGCGCCTGATGATGAGCGCGATGAACGCCGCCTATGACGTGGTCGAAGGCCGGCCGATCTGGAAACGCTTCCCGCTGTCGATTTTCTACACTGTCGGCATCGCCGGCATGTTGCTCGCTGCTGCCGCACTGATGGTGCTCGGCCCGCAAGTGATGGAATGGCTCGCCGGGCAGATCGGCATGCAGGAATTCGTGGTCACCTTATGGACCATCCTGCGCTGGCCCTTGATCGTGATTCTGCTGATGTTCGCCGTGGCCCTCATGTACTACGTGATGCCCGATGTTGAGCAAAAATTCCGCTTTATCACCCCAGGCTCAGTGCTGGCCGTGGTGGTGTGGATCATCGCCTCGCTGGGCTTTGGTTATTACGTCAAAACCTTTGCTGACTACAACGCGATGTATGGCAGTATCGGTGCGATCATCGTCCTGCTTCTGTACTTCTATATTTCCGCCGCCGTGTTGTTGCTCGGCGCGGAGATGAATGCCGTGATCGAGCACATGTCGGCCGAAGGCAAGGACCCAGGTGAAAAGGAATTTGATGAAGACAGCCACACGAATGAAAAACAGCACGTCTCAGGCCTGGGCCGGGACCACTCCAAGCCCACTACCGATGAAGTCTGATCGATGATCCGTGAAATCCTGAAAATGGGCGACGAGCGCCTGCTGCGCATCGCGCCACCGGTTCCGCCGGAAATGTTCGACAGCCCTGAGCTGTGGCAGTTGATTGATGACATGTTCCAGACCATGGAGCACGTCGGCGGTGTCGGCCTGGCCGCGCCGCAGATTGGTGTGGACCTGCAGCTTGTTATCTTTGGTTTCGAGGCCAGCGAACGCTACCCGGATGCGCCGCCGGTGCCGCAGACCATCCTGATCAACCCGCTGATCACGCCGCTCAGCCCGGTGCTCGAAGAGGGTTATGAAGGTTGCCTGTCGGTGCCGGGCCTGCGTGGCGCGGTAGATCGTTACCAGCAGATTCGCTACGAGGGTTTCGATCCCAAGGGCGAGCCGATCGTGCGCGTTGCCGACGGCTTCCATGCACGGGTGGTGCAGCATGAATGCGATCACCTGATCGGCCGGTTATACCCCTCGCGGATTACCGACTTCAGCAAATTCGGGTTTATCGAAGTGATGTTCCCGGATATGGATCCCACGGCTGACGAGTAACCCTCAGGCACACTGAGATAAAAATGTGGGAGCTGAGCTTGTGTGGGAGCTGGCTTGCCTGCGATAGCATCGCCTCGGTGACACTGATAAACCGAGGTGCCTGCATCGCAGGCAAGCCAGCTCCCACACAAGCCAGCTCCCACATCTGGAATGCATTCCAAACAGAGTTATCGGGCGGGTTTAACGAACCGCAACGTCATCCGATCCGACTCGCCAATCGCGACATACCTGGCCTTATCCTGCTCCCCATACCGCAACGACGGCGGCAATGTCCACACGCCGCCCGGGTAGTCCTTGGTGTCCTTGGGGTTGGCATTCACCTCGCTCTGCCCGGCCAGCTTGAACCCGGCGTCCGTCGCCAGCTTCACCACTTGCGCCGTGGTCAGGTAGCCGCTGTCCTTGATCGCTTCCAGGTCCGCGCCGTCTTTGGCCCGGTGATCTTCCACGCCCAGCACACCGCCTGGTTTGAGCACGGTGTAGAACGCGCTGAAGGTCGCTGGCGCGGTGCCTGCGTCTACCCAGTTATGCACATTGCGAAAGGTCAGCACGGCGTCCACCGAAGCCGGTTTGCCGAGCACCGGGGCTTTTGGGTTGAACTCGACGACTTCGGCCTTGGCATAGCGCGCAGGGTCGGCGGCGAATTTGTTTTTCAGGTTCTGTTCGGACGTCGCAGCATAAGCACTGCTGCTGGCAGCTTGCACGGCGGCGATGTAATGGCCGTGGTCCTTGAGCAGCGGCGCGAGAATTTCGCTGAACCAACCGCCACCCGGGGTGATTTCGATCACGCTCTGTGTGGCGCTCAGGCCGAAGAACTCCAGGGTTTGCTGCGGGTGGCGGTAACCGTCACGCGCGCTATTGGCCGGGTCGCGCCAACTGCCGGCCAGCACGCTGGCGTATTTCTCGGCGGTAATCGGCGCATTCGCTGCCTGGCTCAAAGCCGGAGCGAGGAGGGCGGTAAGAGACAGCGCTGCAAGCGTGGTTTTCATGATCATCCTGTAAGGGGCCACTGTGCTGTCGAGGCTAGCACGGGCCTTGCACGGGCCGATCACACATTATCCGCAGTGGACCTCACTAAAAGGTCTAAGCCCATGGCGATCATTGGCTTGTTGCGTTTGTAGCGCGCCAGGCGCTCACCCAGCGATTGGGGCAGGGTGGTTTCCTGGGTGAAACCCATATGTTGATAGAGCCCTTCCAGCTGCGGATGACACAGCAACCACACCGTGCCTTCCACATCGGCCACTGCCGCAGCAATCAACCGCGCCGCCAGCCCGTGGCCGCGATACGCCGGGTCAACAAACACGCCGGTCAGCCATTGCCCTCCCACCACAGGCGTAAGGCACAACCCGGCGACAATCTCGCTGTCACGCGCCACCCACAAGCGGCCGCCCTTGAGGGCCTTCATCGGCGAATTATGGCGGCGGTAAAACTTGTTCAGCAGCGGCCACAGTGGCTCTGCCAGCAGTTGGATGTGCAGTTCGGGCATGGTGTTTGAGCAACGTAATCAAGGGCCGCCGATTATAAGCGCCTTCTGCCGGGCAATAGGTGGTATACCCAGTGTTACATCCCCTTCACGTGGAGCATGCATCATGGCCAAAGGTATGGATTCAAAGAAAGCCGCGAAGAAAAAGCCGGCAAAGACCGCCGATGAAAAACGCGCCGACAAAAAAGCCAAAAAGACTGAAACCGGCCTGTTCGGTCACTGAGTTACAAGCTTAGAACCAAACGATCTGCAAGATTTTTGCGCCTCACTGCACAGAGCAGGAAACACCTGCTCTGAGCTGCCGATGGCCAACTACCTTGATCTGACCCAACGCCGGGAAATCGAAGCCCTGGCACGCAGTTTTACCGCAGTCACCGAATGGCCGACCTGGCTGTTGCTGATCGGCGTATATACCGGCTGGTTCGCCGTGATCCTCGCCAGCCACTGGCTGGGCCTGTGGCTGAGCACCGTGTTGTTGATCCCACTGGTGACACTCTGGCTGTCGGTGCAACACGAATTGCTGCATGGCCATCCCACCCGTTCGCTCCTGTTGAACAAACTGCTCGGCTACGCGCCGTTTGCCGTGTGGTATCCCTACACGCTGTACCGCGACAGTCACCTGTTGCACCATAACGATGAAGACCTGACCCTGCCGGGCATCGACCCGGAAAGCCGCTACCTCAATCAACACCAGTGGGATAACAGCTCGCTGCTCAAGCGCGGCGTTCACTGGCTGACCAAAACCCTACTGGGGCGTTTTCTGCTGGCATCGCCGCTGGCCATCGCCCGATTGGCCCGTCATCAACTCCAATGCCTGCCCCAGGTGTGGCCAATGTGGCTGGCCCACGGCGGCGTGACAATCCTGATGCTCAGCTTTATCGCCCACTCCAGCGCCATCCCGGTATGGCATTACCTGCTGCTGGTGACCGCGCCAGCCTTGTCCCTGGCGTCGATCCGTTCCTACTATGAACACCGCCCGCACCCGCAGCCGGAACAGCGTACGGTGCTCAACGAAGCGTCCTGGCCGTGGACCTGGCTGTTCCTCAATAACAACCTGCACCTGGTGCACCACGACTTGCCCAAGTTGCCCTGGTATCTGCTGCCCACGGTCTACCGGGCGCGACGTGAACAATGGGTCGCGCGCAGTGGCGGCTTTCTGGTGCAGGGTTATGGCCAGTTGATCAGCCGCCACGGCCTCAAGGCCATCGACAGCCCAAGGCACCCTTTTGCGTGAGAGACGACCATGAGTGACCACTACGCCGAGTTGTTGATGTACGTCGCGCCCGCAGCGGTGCAACAGGCCAACCAAGCGTGGCTTACGCGCATTTTCCAGCGCCTGAACCTGAACCGCCGTAACGCTGACCACCTCGACCTGCACGGCCTGTGGCTCGCGCCCGAGCTGCTGGTGACCCAAACCTGTGGCTACCCGCTGATGACCCAGCTGCGCGGCAAAGTGCGCGTGATCGGCCGCCCGCGCTATGAGCTGGCCCACAGCAGCCAGGGCGAACATTGCAGCCTGCTGCTGACCCGCGAGGACAACCCGCTTAACGAACTGGCGGACTTCTACGACAGTCGCGGCGTGATCAACGGCCACGACTCCAACAGCGGCATGAACCTGCTGCGTGAACGCCTGGCACCGCTGCAACGCGACGGCCGTTTCTTCGCCAGCGTCGGCATCAGCGGCGCCCACCGCGAAAGCCTGCGCTGGCTGCGCGAAGGCCGCGCCGACCTTGCCGCCGTCGACAGCGTGACCTACGACTACCTCGCCCGTTTCGCCCCCGAAGAAGTGGCGGGGCTGCGCATCGTCACCCGCAGCGCGCCGAGCCCGACCTTGCCCTTCATCGGCCCGCTGCACTTGAGTGATGAGCAAGCGGCGCACATTCGTGAGGTAATGAATCAGGCGTTGCAGGATTTACCGCACGTGGTCGCAACCCTGTGCATCCAGGCAGTTCTGCCTGCCAGCGAAGACGACTATCAAGTCCTGCTGAACTATCAACAAGCCGCCGCCACTGCCGGCTACCCGCACCTACGCTGATCGACGCTGATCGTGCGAACAATCGGTTATATAAGAATGAATTTTAAATATTATTAAAGAATAAGCAGCCTTGCTAGGATCGCTCCACCGGAACACCGGACATAACGCGCAACCTTCTCAGATGGAGCCACTATGTCCGGCGCCGACACTTCTCACAGCGATTACGTGGGCGGATTGTTCCGCAGTCATTACGACTGGCTGTGCAGCCGTTTGCACCGCCACCTCGATTCCCGCGCACACGCCGAAGACATCGCCGCCGACACCTTCGTCCAACTGCTGAGTTCGCCCGGCGTGCTGCCGATTCGTCAGCCCCGCGCCTTGCTCACCACCATCGCTCAGCGTTTGATGTACCAACTGTGGCGTCGCCGTGACCTGGAACGCGCTTATCTCGGCGCCCTGGACAACGACGAAACCTGCAACGCACCGTCGCCTGAAGACCTCGCGCAATTGCTCGAAGCCCTGCAGGCCCTCGACCAATTGCTCGACGGCTTGCCGGCCAAGGTCAGGGCGACCTTTTTGCTTTCGCAGCTCAATGGCCTGACGTATCCCGAGATCGCCGCCAAATTGGGGATTTCCCAACGCTCGGTCAGCGGCTACATGGCCCGCGCCCTCAACCGTTGCCTGCGCCAGACGCCCGGCCAGCAATACAGCTACACGCGGCTCAGTTATGACTTTTAAACAACTTGAGTGGCACACCGATCCAGTGTGGGAGCTGGCTTGCCTGCGATAGCGATGTTGAAGCCACCATCGCCATCGCAGGCAAGCCAGCTCCCACCGTTGATCTCCTGTGTTCCGGAAAATGAGGTTCTGCATGAAAACAATTAAAAACCTGCTCGGTGGCTCGCTGCTGGCTCTCGCTGTCCTGGCGCAGCCAACCCAGGCCGCCGAGGCCATCAAACCCATCCACTTCGGCGACATCACCTGGGAAAGCGGCAGCCTTATCACCGAAGTGCTGCGCCTGATCGTCGAGAAAGGTTACGGCCTGCCCACCGACACCTTGCCAGGCAGCACCGTGAGCCTGGAAGCCGCCCTGGCCAAGGACGACATTCAGGTGATCGGCGAAGAATGGGCCGGGCGCAGTCCGGCGTGGGTCAAGGCCGAGGCCGAAGGCAAAGTGTTCGGCCTGGGCGACACGGTCAAAGGTGCCACACGAAGGCTGGTGGGTGCCCGAATACGTGATCAAGGGTGATGCCGAACGCGGCATCAAACCGCTGGCGCCGCAGCTTAAGTCAGTGGCTGACCTGGCGCGCTACAAGGACGTATTTCGCGACCCTGAAGACCCGAGCAAAGGCCGCTTCCTCAACAGCCCCACCGGCTGGACCTCGGAAATCGTCAACAGCCAGAAGCTCAAGGCCTATGGCCTGACCGATACCTTCGTCAACTTCCGCACCGGTTCCGGCGCGGCGCTGGATGCTGAAGTGGCCTCCTCGATCCGCCGTGGCAAACCGGTGTTGTTCTACTACTGGTCGCCGACGCCACTGCTGGGCCGCTTCAAGCTGATCAAGCTCGAAGAACCGCCGTTCAACGCCGACGCCTGGAAAACCCTGGCCGACGCCAACAACCCGCACCCCATTGGCACCCGTTCGATGCCTGCACACTTGGCGATTGGTGTGTCGGCGCCGTTCAAGGCGCAGTACCCACAGTTAGTCACCTTCTTTGAAAAAGTCGACCTGCCGATCGACCTGCTCAACGGCATCCTCGCGCAAATGAGCGAGAAACGTGAACAGCCGCGCCAGGTCGCGCTGGCGTTCCTCAAAGAGCAGCCGCAAGTGTGGCAGCAATGGGTGCCTGCGGATGTCGCGGCCAAGGTCAAAGCTGGCCTGTAGCTGATCGTTCCCACGCTCCGCGTGGGAATGCATCCCGTGGCGCTCTGCGTCACGATTTTAGAGCGGGACGCGGAGCGTCCCTGGCGGCATTCCCACGCAGAGCGTGGGAACGATCGGAGGTAACAATGATGGTTAAGTTTTTCAGTGTGGTCCTGGCTTCACTTGTGTTTTCGGCAGCGGTGTCTGCGGCCGAACCGTCCACCTTGCGCATCGGCTACCAGAAAAGCTCGGTGAGCATGGTACTGGCCCGTGAGCACAAACTGTTCGAAGAGGCGCTGCCCGGCACCCAGGTGCAGTGGACTGAATTCCTCGGCGGCCCGCCACTGATCGAAGCGCTGAACGCCGGCAGCCTGGACATTGGCAATATCGGCGACATCCCGCCGATCTTCGCCCAGGCCGCCGGCATCGACTTGCAGTACTTCGCTGTCGAGCCCAATGAAGGCAAAACCGAAGCGGTGCTGGTGCCCACAGCCAGCAGCATCCAAAGCGTGGCCGAACTCAAGGGCAAGCGCGTGGCGCTGCTCAAGGGCTCCAGCGCACACAACCTGTTCCTCAAAAGCCTGCTGCGCGCGGGCTTGCAGTGGAAGGATGTGAATGTGGTGTACCTGTCGCCGTCCGACGGCCGTGCTGCGTTTGAACAAGGCAAAGTCGACGCCTGGGTGGTGTGGGACCCGTACTACTCGGCAGCCGTGGTCGATGGCTCCGCCCGCGTATTGGGCGACGGCCAGGGCCTTAACCCGGCCGGCAGTTTCTTTGTGGTCAACAGCCCGTTTGCCAAACAGTACCCGCACGCCGTCGCCACCATCATCAAGACGCTCGGCAAGGCCCAGCGCCTGTCTCTGGACCAGCCCGAAGAAAGCATCGCCTTGATGGCCAAGACCCTGGGCCTGCAACCGGCGGTGGTCAAAAGCTACTTCGAACACCGCTCGCCGGAGCCGATTCGGCCGCTGCAGGCCATCGACATCGCCAATCAGCAGCGCACCGCCGACCTGTTCTTCGCCAACGGCCTGATCCCGAAAAAGGTCGATGTGCAGCAAATAGTCTTCAAGGCTCTAAACCAATGAACATCAACTGTGGGAGCTGGCTTGCCTGCGATAGCGCTGGCCCAGACAGCACATCATTGCCTGACACACAGTCATCGCAGGCAAGCCAGCTCCCACAGTGGATTGCATTTCAGGTCATGGATTTTCAGCGGCCAGCGCTGCAATCACGGCAGGCCGTGCGCCAACGCGTTGCATAAACGCCGTCAACGCCGGCCACGGCTGCAGATCAATGTCATGAACCGCCGCCCAGCGCAGCAGCACAAACAAATACGCATCCGCTACCGAGTACTGCTCGCCCAGCAAATAATCCTGACGCTCCAGCGTCTGCACCAGAAACGCAAAACGCTTGAACAACTTGGCCACAAACGTGGCTCGCACTTCGCCTTGGATCGCCGGGTTGAAGAAAATCCCCAGCCCGCCGTGAATCTCGCTGGCGATGAAATTCAGCCATTCCTGCAAACGTACACGCTCCCAGCTGCCATTGGCCGGGGCCAACCGGGCGGCGGGTTTCAGGTCGGCCAAGTATTGCAGGATCGCACTGGCTTCGGTCAGCACCTGGCCGTTATCCAGTTGCAGCGCCGCCACATAGCCCTTGGGGTTTATTTGCAGGAAGTCTGCGCCATCGGCAGTGGTTTTGGCCTTGTTATCGACCCTTACCAAGTCGAACGGCAGCGCCAATTCGCGCAGCACGATATGGGGGGCGAGGGAACAGGCATTCGGGGAGAAATACAATTTCATGTGGGGCTACTCGGTTGAATTTGCGCCAGTCTCACGGGCATGGCACCGTGGGTAAAATTAAACCTTCAGACCCCACCCATAAGGACAGCTACTGCCATGATGAACCTGATGCACTGGCGCTTGCTGGTGGCCGTGGCCGATCAAGGCAGCATTACGGCGGCTGCCGAGCAAGTGGGCATGACCCAGTCCGCCGCCAGCCAGGCCATGGCCAACATGGAGGCGACTTTGGGGGCGCAATTGTTCACGCGCGAGCCGCGCAAGACCTTGCCCACCGCGCTCGGGTTGAGTGTGATCGAACAAGCTCGCGTGATGATGGGGGCGTTGCAGGCGATTCGTACAACGGTCGACGACGCTCGGCCGCTGCTGCGTGGGAGTATTCGCATCGCCAGTTTCCCGATGGTGATGGCGACTTTTCTGACGCCGCTGCTGCAGCGTTTTCGTCAGCTGAACCCCGGTATTGAAGTGACCACGCTGGATGTCACGGACAGTGAAGTGCTCACCTTGCTTGACGCCGGCCTGATCGACCTGGGCGTGGTGCTCAACCCCAAGCCCGAGCGCAACGCCAGCGTATTGGGGCGAGATTGCTGGATGGCCGTGTTGCCGACCGATCATCCCTTGGCGCAGCGCCCGGCCAACGCCAGCGTGTCGTTTGAGGCGCTGCTGGAGCAACCCTTTGTACTTGCCACCGGCGGTTGCACCGCCAGTGCCCGCAGCTTGGCGGGCGCTGCGGGGCTTACCCTGCGCGATATTCGCGTGGAAGTACGCGAGTGGAACAGCGCCTACAGCCTGGTACGCGAAGGCGTCGGCGTCACGCTGGTACCTGAAATGGCCTTGCCGGTAAAGCGCAATGGCTTGCGCGTGATGCCGCTGACCGTCCCGCTGTATCGCGAATTTGCCTTGGTCGGCTCGCCCGCCCGGCCGCCTTCAGCCGCGGCAAGCGCATTGTTAAAAATGCTGGCTGACTAGTGGCCTTGCATAGCGCCAAGCCCTGTCTATGCTCACCCAGAACCGTTGATGACGTTTGGCATATAAAGCGTTTCGGATGGTTATTTCCCCATGAAGGTTAGCCAGCACTATCCAAAAAATGAATGGAATGCGCCTTTCAGGCGCCGGGAATCAAGGGTGATCTGACCATGTTCAACCGCCATCACAAATCCGACCTGCAAGAAATCGAACGTTTCTCCTGTGCCCTCACCGAAGCCAACGCCAAACTCGCCGCCATCAGCCGTTCCATGGCAATGATCGAGTTCGACCGCAACGGCATCATCCTCGATGCCAACGACAACTTCTGCACAGCCATGGGCTACAAGGTGGAGGAAATTCGCGGCAAGCATCACCGCATTTTTTGCGAGGATGCCTACACCCACACCGAGGCCTACACCAAGCTATGGCGTGACCTGGCGCGGGGCGAAGCCCTCAGCGGCACCTTTATGCGCCTGAACAAGCGTGGCGAAGAAGTGTGGCTTGAAGCCAGTTATATGCCGGTGCTCGACAGCAACAACCAGGTGCAGAGCGTGATCAAAGTGGCTTCGGATATATCGGCGCGGGTCCACCATGAACACGAGAACCAGAGCCTGATCGACGCCATCAGCCGTTCAATGGCGGTGATCGAGTTCACGCCCCAGGGCCAGATTCTCAACGCCAACGATAATTTCCTGCGCACCGTGCAGTACTCACGCGAAGAAATCATCGGCCAGCACCACAGCATGTTCTGCCACCGTGCCGAGGTTGAATTGCCGGCCTACAAGGCGTTCTGGGCCTCGCTCAACCGTGGGGAATATCATTCCCATCGCTTCGAGCGTAAGAACAAATACGGCAAGACCCTGTTTCTGGAAGCGTCCTACAACCCGATTTTCGACACCAACGGGCGCCTGTACAAAGTGGTGAAATTCGCCAGTGACATCACCGACCAAGTCACCACCCTGCGCACCGCCGCCGATTCGGCGCATGCCACCTCGGTACAAAACGATGCCTGTGCGCGCAAAGGTTCGGAGGTGGTGCAGCAAACCGTGCAGATCATTGAAGAGATTTCCAGCGACTTGAATCAGGCGGCCCAGAGTATCGATGCGGTGAGCAAGCAATCGGACATCATCGGCTCCATCGTGCAGACCATCCGCAGCATTGCCGAGCAGACCAATATGCTCGCGCTTAACGCAGCCATTGAAGCGGCGCGGGCGGGCGAGCATGGGCGTGGTTTTGCGGTGGTGGCCGATGAAGTGCGCAGCCTGGCCGCACGCACCAGTCAGGCGACAGTGGAGATTGTGGATGTAGTGCGCAAGAACCACGACCTGTCGCTGAGTGCGGTGTCGAGCATGCAGTCGAGCCTGAGCCGTACGGGGCTGGGTGTGGAATTGGCGAATGAAGCGGGGCAGGTGATCCTGGAGATTCAGGAAGGCTCGCGGCATGTGGTGGATGCGATCAGCCAGTTCAACTCAACGTTGCAACTGCAGTAAGGCTGGGGGCTCAAGATCGTTCCCACGCGGTGAACTGACCCCACAAAGCTGGACGATTACACGCCTATGCCTGAACGGCCTGAGCTCTGTATGCAACAGGGCTCAGGCCGTTTAGTTTCAGCTTGATACGCGAGTGATTGTAATACTGGATGTACTCGTCGATGCCTGCCTGAAGCTCATCCAGATCGCTAAATTTATTTAGATAAAAAAACTCTGACTTCAGCGTACCGAAGAAACTCTCCATGGCCGCATTGTCGTAGCAGTTACCTTTTCTCGACATGCTTGGCGTGATTGAGCGCTCCTTAAGAGCCTTTAGATAAATTGGCATTCGATACTGCCAGCCCTGGTCTGAATGCAAAACCGGTTTTTCATGCGGCTGAAGCCGCTTGAATGCACCTTTGAGCATCTTCCCAACCATATCGAACAGCGGCCTTCTGGCAATCTCGTAGGAAATGATTTCGCCGTTGTACAGATCCAAAACGGGAGACAGATAAAGCTTCTGACCTCCAACTTTGAACTCAGTAACGTCGGTCACCCACTTCTGATTGGGGGACGGAGCTTCAAACTCTCGCTTCAAAAGATTAGGCGCTGCCTTGCCTACCTCGCCTTTGTAAGCTCGGTATTTTTTCACACGCACCAAGCTCTTGAGCTGAAGTTGTGCCATCAGTCGCTGAACCGTCTTGTGATTGACGAGATGGCCGGCGCTTCGTACCGCAGCCGTTATCCGACGATAGCCATACCGGCCCTTGTGCTCATCGAACGTAGAACGAATCTTGTCTTTCAACTCGGCGTACTTATCAGCCGCTTGCAGCGCCTTTTGCTGATAGTAAAAGGTGCTGCGTGCCAAACCGGCAAACGTCAGCAGGCTTTCGAGAGAGTGCAGCGGCCTCAGTCCTATTACGATTTGCGCTTTTTCTGCTGCGCTACTCGTTTCTTCTCCTGAACCAAGGCTTCGAGCTTTTTTAGGTAGTCGTTTTCCATCCGCAACTGCTTCACTTCAGCAAGCAATTCATCACGTGAGCGAGACTCGTCATCAGGTAAGTTGGGTTGAACAGGAGGAATGGAGGTTGGCATTTTTTTCGGACGTCCGGCTCTATCAGGCTGCTTGGTAAGGGCATCAAAACCGCCCTCATCATAGCGGCGCTCCCAGAGGCCGATGATGTCGAATTTACGGATATCGAACAAGGCCGCCGTCTGTCGATAGGACAGCTGCTCCTCACGCATACGCTTCAAAACAGACAGTTTGAAATTGTTGCTGTAGCGCTGCAGCCTTTTCTGTTTCAGCCCAGCAGCGCCATGTACCTGATAGGCCGCAACCCATTGGCGAAGGGATGAAAAGTCAACATTGTGACGGTGTGCAACATCCCTCAAACCCGCGCTACCGGAACAATAATCCTGCACTGCTGCGAGTTTTGCTTGCTCTGTGTACTTACCCATGACGCCCCCAAAGGTTGTGTCCAGCCTTTGGGGGTCAGTTCACGGAGCGTGGGAACGATCATCCGATCATCAGCGGTGTCGGTCAGATCGCGGCCAGGGTTTCTTTAACCGCCTGCGCCGGATCAGTGGCTTTCGCCGCTACCTGCTGATCTTGCTGCTGCTTCACGCGTTCAGCCACTTGCTTGGCAATCGCGTCCTGTTTTTCCTGCGGCATTGCTTGCACTTGCGCCTCGGTCAAACCCTGTTCCTTGAGCAACTGCTCGCGGATGCGTTCGGCGGGGGATTTGTTCATGTAGTCGGTGAAGTCGGCGCGTGCGGTGCTGGTGCTCGAACCGGCTGCCGGCACATCCGTCGATGCGGTAGGGGCGGCGGTGGTGGCTTGCAGCTGCACACGGGTCTTGGCGAAGGCTTCGTCGATGCGGTCGTTGGCTTTGTCCAGGTCCTTCTGCGCGGCCGGCACGGTCACGCTTTGCTGCGCCGCCTGCAGGGCGCCGCTGTACAGCGTGCTGGCGGCAGCGTTGGCCGGGTCCATGTCGGGACGCTTGAGCTGTTGCACGGTCGTTACGGCTTGGGTGTTGTTGTTGATCAGCATGATTGCTCACCTGGGATGTGTTCGGTGCGTCAGGTGGAGCAAATAGCATGCCGGGAGCACCAGCCCTGGTTTTGTTGGGGATGGCGTGGCCGTCGCGGCAATTATTGTCCCGTGGGCGGCCACGCGTTGCCGTCAGGTGCCGGCTCTCCTGTCAGAGGACATTTAAGTGGATGTTGGGTTAACTAACGTCTTTCACATGAATGGAGCCGTCGATAACAGCGCTGGGTGCGCCAGGCCAGGATAATGTCGATGAAGTAAAGTCAATGATTATCCAGCCTGGAGTGGGCCCATTTTTTACTGTTAGCGTTCCGTGTTCAGGAATAAAGTGATGAGTTCCACCGTTTAGCAGCGGGCCATAAAAAATCAGCCTTGCCTCATTGTCTCGACTAGGGCTAACGACCAAATTGTAGGCCTTTCCTACGATAAATTTGGACGCGCTATAAACAGACAACTGCTGCGTTTTATAAGTATTCCAGCTTGTAAGTTGCACCGCTGCTGTCCCGGATCGGCGATAGATCGCATCTTCGGTTATATAAGTGTTCCTGATGTAGGCAAGGTAGACGTATACCAAAGGTTTGGGTAAGGGGGCCCCAAGGGGGCCTGCTCCTTCAGTAAGTTTAGCGGTACTGTCGGGTACGGGTTGTCCTGTCTGTTCCATAGAGCCAACTCCTTTCATTTCTGCAATAGGCAGAAGGTTGAAAGCCATTTAGTGACTTATAAAACAAACCGTCTACTGTCATATTTCACAGGTTTTGGCGTCTACCCGACCAGCGGGTTACGCGTCAGTGCGCAATATTCTCCAACGCCAAATTGCGCGTGCGCGGCCCGAACCAACTGATGGTGATCATCACAATCAACATGCTGCTGGCAATAAACGCCAGCACGCCCGGCGTGCCCAGGTGCTCCAGGATAAAACCGATCAACAAACTGCTGAACACTGTGGACAAGCGGCTGAACGAATAGCAGAACCCCACCGCCCGTGCGCGGATATTGGTCGGGAACAGTTCGCTCTGGTACGAGTGATAACTGAAGCTCAGCCAGGCGTTGCAGAAGGTGATCATCACCCCGCAGATGACCAGCCCCACCGCCGTGGTTTGCAGGGCGAACAGGCTGCCGAAGATCATTGCGCCCATGGCTGAGCCGACAATCTGCCATTTGTTTTCAAAGCGATTGGCCACTTTTACAAACAGCAACGGCCCCAGCGGGTAGGCGAGGGTGATGATGAAGGCGTACATGAGGCTGTGGGTCACGCTCACGCCCTGACCCGACAGCAACGCCGGCAACCAATTGCCGAAGCCGAAAAAGCCGATAGCCTGGAACACGTGAAACACAATCAGCATCAACGCACGGCGCCGGTACGGCGGTTGCCAGATATCGGCAAAACGGCCGCTGCCTTGCACGCTGACGGCCTGCGGTTCAGGTTCATCCAGCGGTTTGCCGTGATCCTTTTGGCAGCGCGCCTCCAGGTTGTCCATGATCTGCCCGGCTTCATCAAAGCGACCTTTTTGCGCCAGCCAGCGCGGTGATTCCGGCAGGCGCTTGCGCAGTTGCCAGATAAACAGCGCAAACACTGCGCTGCTGAGCACCACCCAGCGCCAGCCGGACACCCCGAATGGCGCCTGGGGCACCAACCACCACGACATCAACGCCACCGCCGGCACCGACAGAAACTGGATGAAAAACGCGAAGGCGAACGCCGAACTGCGCATGCGCTTGGGCACCAGTTCCGACAGGTAGGCGTCGATGGTTACCAGCTCGATCCCCAGGCCAATGCCCACCAGAAAACGCATGCCGATAATGCCCAGCGCCGAGGTTTGAATGCCCATCAACACCGTGGCCACGGTGTACCAGATGAGCGCAAAGGTGAAGATCGCCCGGCGCCCGAAGCGGTCGGCGATGGGGCTGAGCAGGCTGGCGCCGAGGAACAGGCCCAGAAAGGTCGCCGAGGCGAACGCGGCCTGGTCCGAGAAGCCGAACACGCCCTCGCTGCCGGTGTGGAAGATCCCGTCGCTGATCAAACCGGGGCTGATATAGGCGGTCTGGAACAGGTCATACAGCTCGAAAAAACCACCGATCGACAGCAGCGCCACCAGGCGCCAGACGGTGGCGACGGCGGGCAGGCGGTCAATGCGCGCGCTGATGTGGGCAGCACGGATCGGGTCGATGCCGTCGGCGGTGGAGAGTGCAGGCATGGGCAGAACTCAATAAGTAATCGGGATTTCAAATGCTTGGAATGCATCATCGACCGGATGGTAACCCAGCACCCGCGTGGTTTCGCTCAGGTCCAGGCGCTTGAAACGGTTATTGGAAATGCCATGGGCGATCAGATGCTTCACGCCCTCGGCCTCCACCGAGCGTTGCAGCAATTGCACCGCGTCCCGTGGGCTGAGCCAGGCGCTGAGGTCGCGGGCGTTGTTGAGGTCGTGGGTTTCGGGGAACTCAAAGGCGCCGATACGCAGGGCAATGGTCGACAGTGGCGTCTTGGCTGCGTAGTAGCCGCACAACGCCTCGCCGTAGCATTTGCTCACGCCATACAGGTTGGCGGGCATTACCTGCATGCCGGGCGTGATCTGCCGGTCTACCGGGTAGCCTTCGATGGTTTGTGCGCTGCTGGCGAATACCAAACGTTTCACGCCGGCGGCCACGGCGGCTTCGAACAGGTAAGTGGTGGCGAGGATATTGTTCGGCAGCAATTCGTCGAACGACGCGCTGGCGTGGGGGATGCCCGACAGGTGCACGACTACATCGATGCCGTCGAGCAGCGCGGCCAGGCTGGCTTTGTCACTCAGGTCAGCGTGGACGAAACGGTGCTCGCCCAGGTCAAACGCCGGCGCGATGCGGTCAGTGAGCGTGAAGCGGTAGCGGTCTTTCGAGGCTTCGAAAAACGTCTTGCCGATTCTGCCGCAGGCGCCGGTAAGCAGTACGTTGAGTCCGTTCACGGTGAAGTCCTTGTTTTAGTGATGGCCGTCGAGGGCGAAGGTCTTGAAGCCCTGGCGTTGGCTCAGGCGTTGGTAATACGCCGCAATGGCAGGGTAGGGCGGGCGCTGCATGGGCGTGTTCTGCCAACGGTGCACCGAGAGGCCGATCAGGATATCGGCAAGGGTGAATTCATCTCCGGCCACATAGGCGCCGGTTTTGGCCAACTGTTGTTCCAGCAGGCCCATCTTGTCATTCCAGCGCTGCACGGCGGCGGCAATCTGCGCCGCGTCGAGGTTGTCGGGGTTATTGCGCACCAGCGCGGTGAAGGCATCGCCCCAGGCGCGGTTGAGTTCCACGGCTTGCCAGTCCACCCATTGCTCGACCCGCGCCCGTGGCGCGGGTTCGGCGGGTAGCAGGTCGGTGCGTTGGTAGAGGCCGATCAGGTAGCGGCAGATGGTGTTGGATTCCCACAACACACCGTGGTCGTCGATCAGCACCGGCACCTGGGCGTTGGGGTTCAGGGCCAGGAATTCGGCTGACTGGGTGGGCTTGAAGCCGATGCCCCAGTCTTCACGTACGTAGTCGATGCCCAGTTCCTGGCAGGTCCAGAGCACTTTGCGCACGTTGATGGAGGACGTGCGGCCGAGGATTTTCAGTGAGTGTCCCATGGTGCTTCCCTGACGATGGCGAGCGGTCAATCTAGCAGGGGCAGGACTTTACGGCGATATCTTAAGTGGGCACGGACAACATGTGGGAGCTGGCTTGCCTGCGATAGCGGTGTGTCAGGCAATGATGTGCCGACAGGTCTACCGCCATCGCAGGCAAGCCAGCTCCCACAGGGTTAACCGAGTTAGGCTTTAGGTGCGTGGTGTTTGCTGGTCCATGGCTTTGCCGACCATCAGCACTGACAACTCGCTCAGTTGATGAATGGCGAGTGCCACGTCGCGGTGTTTGCCGGTGAGGTCGTTGGACAGGTCGAGCAACAAGGTGCTGACGGAACACACGGTTTCGTAGCTGTTGATCAGTAGGGATTCGAGGGGTGTGTCGGGTGTGAGGGTGAAGAGCGTAGTTGGCGGTTTTTCAGTTTTTTTGATCATTTGAGCATCCTGGAATAAGCCGCCGCCGGATCGCTACTAAACGAAGGGTGGCAGCTGTACGCAGGTTAGTAGACCGGTGGACACTCAAAGCCGGCGCACCCGAAGGTGCCCTACGCACAGCCGCCATCAAACTCAGATGAGGCTTATGCACTAAGAGTGTCCAGAAGTTGGGCTACTAAACCCGATCACCGAGAAATTCAGTGACCGATCAACCTTAGAGACCACCCCCCAAGCGCACAAGCCGGCGGATTCTGACGTAAGCGTAGGCAACCGGGCAAGGCGCTTACGGCAATGTCAGCCGCGTCCTACAGCCTTCCTACATATCAAGCGAGCACGGTAAAAAAATGTGGGAGCTGGCTTGCCTGCGATAGCGGTGTGTCAGGCAACGATGTGCCGACAGGTCTACCGCCATCGCAGGCAAGCCAGCTCCCACAGTTTGATTGTGTTTGGGCTTTGAAAGGTTAAGTACTTTCGCGCACCTGCAACGCAAACCCCATGTCCACCACCGGCTTGGCAATCTTGTTGCCCGCCATGATCGTCAACAAATGCTCCGCCGAGCGCCGCCCGATCGCTTCCCGTGGCGTGCTGATACTGCTCAAACGCGGCACCATAAAAGACGATGCCGGCAGATCGTTAAAGCCCAGCACTGCCACGCGCTCCGGCACGTTGATGCCGTGGCGCATGGCCTCCAGCAGTGCGCCCTGGGCCAGGTCGTCGTTACCGAAGAAAATCGCATCCACGTCCGGATGCGCCGCCAGCAGCTGCAAAAACAACTCACCACCCAAGCCCACGGAGGAGGGGCGTGGCGTCAGCAGTTCCAGCGCCGGGTCGTACATACCCGCCTGCTGCAGGGCATGGCGGAACCCTTCACCGCGCAGCAACGTGCGCTGGTCCAACTGCGCGCCGATATACGCCAGGCGCTTGCGCCCACGGGAGAGCAAATGCGCTGCGGCTGTTTCGCCTGCGCTCAATTGCGAAAACCCCACGCAATTCACGCCCGCGTTCGGGTCCAGATCCATCATGTACACACAGGGCACATTACTGGCCTCGACCATCCGCCGTGCGCTTTCGGTGCGGTCAAACCCGGTCAGCAGCAAACCGCGTGGCTGGTAAGCCATATAGTTGCGCAGCAGGTTTTCTTCTTCATCACGCGAATAGTGCGAGTTGCCGATCAGCACTTCAAAGCCCTTGGGCCGCAGCACTTGGTGGATGGCTTCGAGAGTTTCGATAAACAGCAGGTTGGACAGCGACGGCACGATGACCACCACCGAATGGCTTTGCGCCGAGGCCAGGGCGCGAGCGGCGGGGTTGACGACGTAGTTGAGTTCGGCAGCGGCCAGTTGCACTTTTTCCACCAGCTCGGTAGCAACCGTGCTGACGCCACGCAGTGCGCGGGAGGCGGTAATGGGGCTAACGCCCGCCAAGCGGGCCACTTCATTGAGGGTCGGGCGACCCGTGGTGCGTAATTTTTTATCGTTCTTGGAGGTCATCAGGCTGTTGCCAAACAAAAATCGAGGCACTAAGGTAGCGCTGTCTCCAAACGGCTGCAAATACTTGAACGTTGGGTTGCCTGATCCTGTTCAAACGGTTGGAGAGGATGCACGCGTCACTCCATAAAAATGACAAGTCGGCGCGGGAAAAGCCTGTTTTTGCACTAGCCTTACAGCGTGCAAAGGTAGCGCTATCTGCGTCCTGAGGTGTTTCATGAGTCAACCTGTTACCGCCCTGGTCATCATGGGTGTTTCCGGCTGTGGCAAGTCCAGCGTCAGCGAAGCCCTGTGCCGCCTGAACGGCGCCACCGCGATTGAAGGCGACAGCTTTCACCCTGCCGCCAATATCGAAAAGATGAGCGCCGGCCACCCACTCAACGACGACGACCGCGCCGGCTGGCTCGACATCCTCTGCGATGAACTGCGCCGCTCGCTCAAAGCGGGCGAGCATCCGGTGCTCACCTGCTCAGCCCTTAAAAAGAAATACCGCGACCACCTGCGCGAAGCTGCGCCGGGCCTGGGGTTTGTGTTCCTGGAGCTGACCCGCGCCGTGGCCGCTGACCGCGTTTCCCATCGCCCCGGCCATTTCATGCCGGCAAGCCTGATCGACAGCCAGTTCGCCACCCTCGAATCGCCCGTGGGCGAGCCGCTGACCCTGGCGCTCAACGCCAGCGAAGACAGCGTCGAGGACTTGGCCGAGCAAACCAATGCCTGGTGGCTGCAACACGGCTTTGAACCTACCCATTAATTTTTTGCCGGAAAAGGTAGCGCTACCCCCGGCGAAAGATTCAATACCCGCTTTAATAACAACAACAAACAGGAGAGACCCCCCATGTTTGGCATGTCCCACGAGTCCTACCTGCTGCTAGACGCAGTGGTCACAATCATCGGGTTGATCGTTCTGATCACCCAGTTCAAGGTGCACCCGTTCATTGCACTGATCATCGCGGCCGGCTTCCTCGGCCTGACCTCGGGCATGCCCGTGGACAAGATCATCAAGGCATTCCAGGACGGTTTTGGCGGTGTGCTTGGTTTTGTCGGCATTATCCTCGCGCTGGGCACCATGCTCGGCAAGATGATGGCCGAGTCCGGCGGCGCCGATCAGATCGCACAGACACTGATCCGTGCCTTCGGCAAAGACAAAGTCCAGTGGGCGATGATGTTCGCCGCGTTCCTGGTGGGCATCCCGCTGTTCTTCGAGATCGGTTTTGTACTGCTGATCCCGCTGGTATTTATCGTCGCGCGCCGCACCGGCGTGTCGCTGATCAAGATCGGCATCCCGCTGCTCGCCGGCCTGTCGGCAGTACACGGCCTGGTGCCACCGCACCCTGGCCCGCTGCTGGCCATCGGCGTGTTTGGCGCAGACATCGGCAAGACCATCCTGTACGGCCTGATCGTCGCACTGCCGACCGCCATCATTGCCGGTCCGATTTTCGGCACGTTTATCGCCAAGTACATTCCAGGCAACCCGTCCCAGGAACTGGTTGACCAACTGGCCCGCGAGCCAGAGTCCAAAAGCTTGCCGAGCTTCAGCATCACCCTGATCACCGTGCTGCTGCCGGTGTTCCTGATGCTGCTCAAAACCTTCGCCGACGTCGCGCTGCCGGACGGCCATGCCATCCGCAACTGGATGGACATGATCGGTCACCCGATCACTGCGCTGCTGCTGGCGTTGCTGCTGTCGCTGTACACCTTTGGCCATCGCCAGGGCATTCACTCCAAGCAAATCCTCAAGCTGCTCGACGCCAGCCTCGCGCCGACCGCTGCGATCATCCTGATCATCGGCGCCGGTGGTGGTTTCAAGCAGATGCTGGTGACCAGCGGCGTGGGCGACGTGATCGGCCATATGGCGGTGAACGCGCAGATCAACCCGATTCTGCTTGCGTGGCTGGTGGCGGCGGTGATTCGTGTGGCCACAGGCTCCGCGACGGTCGCGACCATTACCGGCGCAGGCATTGTGGTGCCGGTGGTCGGGATGATTCCAGGGGTTAACCGTGAGCTGCTGGTGTTGGCGACGGGGGCGGGCTCGTTAGTGTTGTCTCACGTCAACGATGCGGGGTTCTGGCTGGTGAAGCAGTACTTCAATATGACCGTGGTCGAGACCTTCAAGACCTGGACGGCGATGGAGACCATTCTGTCGGTGGTGGCGCTGATCTTTATCATGTTGCTGTCGTTGGTGGTGTAACAGGCGCACCACAAAACCTATGTGGTAACCCAATCAAATGTGGGAGCTGGCTTGCCTGCGATGGCGGTGTTGGATTCACTATCGCTATCGCAGGCAAGCCAGCTCCCACATTGATTCGGTTTCTTCAGGAAGTTAGGGGTCAGGCTTTCTGAACTAACCCATCCGCCCGGAACATCCCGCGAATCCCGCGTACCGCCTGGCGAATCCGGTCCTGGTTCTCGATCAGCGCAAAGCGCACATGATCATCCCCATACTCACCAAAGCCGATACCCGGCGACACGCACACCTTCGCCTCCAGCAGCAGCTTCTTGGCAAATTCCAGCGAACCCATGGCGGCATACTGCTCGGGGATTTTTGCCCAGACGTACATCGACGCCTTGGGATTCTCGACCATCCAACCCAGCTCATGCAGGCCTTTGACCAGCACGTTACGGCGCTGGCGGTACTGCTCGGCAATGTCCTTCACGCACTGCTGATCACCTTCCAGCGCCGCAATCGCGGCCACTTGCAGCGGGGTGAAGGTGCCGTAGTCGTGGTAGCTCTTGATCCGCGCCAGGGCGTTGACCAGTTCCGGGTTACCGACCATAAAGCCGATGCGCCAGCCGGCCATGTTGTAACTCTTGGACAGGGTGAAAAACTCCACCGCAATGTCCTTGGCGCCCGGCACTTGCATGATCGACGGCGCTTTCCAGCCGTCGTAGACGATGTCGGCGTAGGCCAGGTCGTGGACAACAAGCACGTCGTACTGCTTGGCCAGGGCGATCACACGTTCAAAGAAGTCCAGTTCCACGCACTGCGCGGTGGGGTTGGACGGGAAGCCCAGAATCATCATTTTCGGCTTGGGGATCGAGCCACGAATCGCCCGTTCCAGCTCGGCGAAGAAGTCCACGCCCGGCACCAGCGGCACCGAACGCACCTGTGCGCCGGCAATCACGGCACCGTAGATGTGAATCGGGTAGCTGGGGTTGGGCACCAGCACGGTGTCGCCCTGGTCGAGGGTGGCCAGCATCAAATGCGCCAGGCCTTCCTTGGAACCGATGGTCACGATGGCTTCGGTTTCCGGGTCGATATCCACTTCGTAGCGGTCTTTATACCAGCGCGAAATCGCCCGGCGCAGCCGCGGAATGCCTTTGGAAGTGGAGTAGCCGTGGGTATCTTCACGCTGGGCGACGGTGACCATTTTTTCCACGATGTGGGGAGGCGTGGCGCCGTCAGGGTTACCCATGCTCAAGTCGATGATGTCTTCGCCGCGCCGACGCGCAGCCATCTTCAGCTCGGCAGTGATATTAAAAACGTAAGGGGGGAGTCGATCTATGCGCGCAAAGCGGCGCGGCGAACCTTGGTCTGCCATTGTTGCCTCGAGGTACGTAAGCGCCCGGAACCGTCCGAGCGACGTCGGCCACTGCGGTGGCCTGCGGGGCAGACAATACGGTCGATGATGGCCAGTTGTCCAGATGTGTAGGAAAAATTTCTACTTGGAGTGAAGCCTGGATATGCCCCTATACTCGATGCGGGTTTGTTCCCTCATAAGAAGGAGACTGTTCGTATGGATCAGCAGACAAAACAACCGTTAGAACCACGCATGGAAGCCGGTAAAGCCTTGGTAATCGCTGGGGTACAAGGGCGTTATTCAAAGGCCACAGTGGGTGATATCCCAAAGCTGTGGGAATTGTTCGACACTTGCATCAAAGACATTAAAAAGCGCGTCGGTGGCGTGACCTATGGTGTGTGCCATAACCCCCACCATGGCGAGTTCGACTACATGGCCGGGGTTGAAGTCCCGACTAAAAGCGACGTGCCGAGCAACTTCGAGTTCATCGAAATTGCACCGCTCAACTATGCAGTGTTCCCACATTACGGGCCGGTGCAGGCACTTGAGCAAACCTACGAACGCATCATGTTCGAGTGGTTGCCGCACTCGGGCTACAAGGTGATGGGCGCGGATTTCGAACGCTACAGCGCCGATTTCGACGCGCGCAAGGGTACGGGGACGGTGGAGATCTGGCTGCCGGTTGGCGAAAAGGGCTGACGGCGGTGCTGTCAGCGCCGGCAAGCCGGCGCTGACAGACGTATCAATACAGCGTGTTTTTGACCCGCTCCGGCATCTCTCGGTCATAGGCCTCGGCATCAAACTGCCCAGCATTGAGCCGCTTGTGAAACGCTCCGGCCGACGGCAGTGCCGAGCGGTCCAAGTGCTTCTCGGGGTTCCAGCAATCCGAGCGCACAAAGGCTTTGGAGCAGTGGAAATACGCGGCCTCCACCTGCACCAGAATCACCGAACGCGCCGGTTTGCCATTCACCGCAAAACTCTCCAGCAGCTCGGGCTCGATGGAAATCTGTGCGCGGCCGTTCACGCGCAATGTCTCGCCAATGCCCGGGATGATGAACAGTAAGGCAATGCGTGGGTCTTGCAGCAGATTGCGCAGGGTGTCGAGCCGGTTATTGCCCGGCCGGTCCGGGATCGCCAGGGTGCGCTCATCCACAATCTGTACAAACCCCGGCACATCACCACGTGGCGAGCCATCAATGCCGTCCGGCCCGGATGAACTCACCACCACCAGGGGCGACGCCCGCACCATGGCCTGGTAATCCTCGTTGAGAAACCCGATCTCCTTGCGCACCGCCCGTTCGTGGGGGAGGCCGTAGAGGGTTTCGAGTTGTTCGAGGGTTGTCAGCATATTCACCACCTTGTCCTTGGATGAGTACAGAAGCGTTCAGCCACCGAAGCTCTGCTGGTAGCTCTGGGCGGATTGTCGAATGGCTTTTGCAACGTCAGGCGCTAACCGACAGTATTCGTCTTCGCGCTTGAGCACGACCTCAAGGGTTTGAAGCAGCGCCTGAATACGCGCCTGAGGTTCTGCAATTTCGCAGGTTCTTGCAAACTCAAGGATGCCCAAGCGTGAGGCAAACATTGATTTGTTGCCGGACAGATCCAGCGCAAGTGTGTCTTCAGGTATATAGGCGGTGGTATTCACGATGTCGTAAGCCGGGGCCAGGCGCGCGTCAAATTTAATCGGGTCACTGTAGAGCACACCGAAGTTTTTCAGGTGAGCATCGCCATTTCCCACGATGCAACTCAAAGCCACGCTATCGAACAATTGGTCCAACGAGCTGCGTTGGTTTTCTGGTGAGCAAAACGCGCGTACAGCCTTGGCGATGGCGGCATAGCTCTTGGTGTATTTCTGTTCGGCAGACAGGCCCATCAGTGTGGTCATGTCTTCGAAACCCAGCGGGTTGAGCTGCGCGTCGCGATCAAAGCGCCGCATGATGAATAGCTTATGGTTCTGCGACAGATAAAACGGCGGCACGGGCAGGCCTGCATCCCGCGCAATGGACATGCACAGGTATTCATTGATGGCCAAGCCCGGAAACTCATCGCGCCCGCTTTTGATAATCAGGTCGTTGGTTTTTGAGGTGAATTTTTGCTCGGGAGTTTGAGGTTTTTCTGGCACCAGCACTTTGGGCTGTACGCCAGAAATGCCCGCTCGCAGAATGTAACGGTCCACCAAGTCGGCGAACAGGTCTTCTACTCCATCCCACGCGAGAATTTCTGCCAGGTTCTCTCCGTTTGCGGGCGGACCGTTGCGTTGGATCAATTCGTTTATCTGATCGGAAATCACGAAAACCCGGCCAATCGGTGCACTGCTACCTGATAAGGCCAGTAACAGCATCGGGTCCACTTTTACCGTTTTAGCCAGACGGTTACGCAATTGTTCCAGTACGTAGCCTTCGGGCAAATTCATTTGAAAGATTGGATGCAATTCGCGGCGGCGATATTCTTCTGCGCGCACGGGCATGGTAAGGCTGATGGCGCTTTGGGCCTGTGCCTTAGCGTCGTAGCGAAACAGGTAATCATCAGCGCCCACCAAGACGCTGCCGCTGTCGCCCTGAGGCGTATGAACGCTAAGAGCGGGGCTATTCATTGAACAAGTCCTCTAACTCTTCAAGTGTCGGCAGAGTCACTGGCACTAATTTGACCTCACTGCCCAGGGCGGCAATCACGCGAGCATAGGCATTCATGGAAACAGAGAGGCTGCCCTTCTCGATTTCGATCAGTTTTTGCCGGGTAACGCCCGCAAGTTTCGCCAGGTCCGCTTGTGTATAGCCACGGTTGAGGCGCATGGAGCGAACTTGTTGGCCTAAGCGTTGGGTGATAATAGAAGTGTCCATGTCACGTATTCATTACTTTTGATTATTTAAGTCATATATACGTTACATTTTTAAGCTGTCAATGCCATCCCGACCAAACACCCAACTCAACCTGCGCTCATACCCAACCCGCCCCTTATACGCCTCCCCGCTGTCCACCCACCCAGCCGCCAGATACAACCCCATCGCCGCCACATTGTCCGTGTCCACCGACAACTCCAGCGCCTTGATCTGCGGCCACGCCTGCAGGGCCGCCGCCGGCAATGCCTGTAAACACGCTTTGCCAAACCCGTGCCCTTGCTGGTGCCGGTCCACCTGCAACGCATGCAGCGTGGCGCTGTGTTCATCGGCCCAATGGGGCAGGCAGGGCGGGCGTTTGAGCAGCAGGAAGGCCACGGGCGTTTCGTCGGCCAGTAGCGCAAAGCCTTTGATTGCGCCGGGCTTGGGGTTGACCAGCAGGCTGTTGAGCGCGCAGTAGATATCGCCGGAATACGCCAGTTGCTCGGGGTGCACTTGCAGGGTGTCGAGCTGCTGTTTTTGCACAAGGCTCAGCGTCTCATAGGCGACGAGGCGGGTTTCCATCGGGGGCGCATCCGAAATCCTACAAAGAGGCGTGGATTCTAGCGGGTTTGATGCACGCGAAATTATTTTTCAGTGGCGTGTCGATTTCATTCAAGGCCATTCGACCAGGAGTGTCCTTTGTGATTTTCCAACCCCCAGGAGTATCGCCATGAGCACTGCAATCAACACCCTGATCGAGCAATGGAAACAAGCCGTACTTGATCGTGATATCGACAAAATTGTCAGCTATTACGCCGACGATATCGTCTCGTTCGACGCCGTCACTGCGCTGCAATTCAAGGGCAAGGCCGCCTACCGCGCCCATTGGGATGAATGCATGAAGCATTGCCCTGGCCCGGGCATTTTCGAATTTCATGAGCTGCATATCGTTGAGGCGCCCGACAGCGCGTTTGCCCACTGGCTGGCCCACTGCGGCGGCGCCGGGCCGGATGGCGTGGTGAAGGCGTGCTGGATGCGCGTGACTGCCGGCTACCAGCGCATCAACGGGCAGTGGAAGGTGGTGCATGAGCACTGGTCGGCGCCCTTCGACATGGAAAGCGGCACGGCATTGTTCGACCTGAAACCTTGACCGCCACGAACTATAGTCAGTAGTCCGAAAACGGAGAGCGCCATGAAATACCTCTGCCTGATCTACAGCAACGAAGAGGTGTTGCACACCTCGCCCGACAGCCCGGCGGACCCGGAGTGTTTTGCCTACGCCGAGGCCATCCAGGCCAGCGGCCGAATGCTCGCCGCCGAGCCGTTGGAGTCGGTAAGCACCGCCACCACCGTGCGCATGCGCAATGGCAAGCTGTCGATCACCGACGGGCCGTTTGCCGAAACCAAGGAACAGCTCGCCGGGTTTTACCTGATCGAGGCCAAAGACCTGAACGAAGCGATCCAGGTGGCGGGCGGCATACCGGCAGCCCGGGTCGGCAGTGTGGAAGTGCGCCCCGTGCGTGAATTGAATCTCTGAACACAACAACCACAAGAGTTTAAGGAGGTTTACCCATGAATACCCAACCCGCTGAATTTGAACTGTCCATCAGCCGTTTGATCGACGCACCGCCAAGCAAGGTGTTTCGCGCCTGGACCACGCCCGAGCTGTTACAGCAATGGTGGGGGCCACACGGCATGACCACGCCGGAGTGCGAAATGAACCTGTGGGTCGGTGGTCTGTTTCGTACCTTGATGCGCGCGCCGGATGGCGCCGAGTACCCGACCTCCGGCGTGTTCCTGGAAATCAAGGCGCCGAACCGGCTGGTGTTTACCGATGCCTTTGCGCCGGGCTGGGTACCGTCGGGCAAGCCGTTCATGACCGCCGAAGTGACCTTCGAAGCCGTCGACGGCAAGACCCAGTACACCGCCCGCGCCATGCATTGGAGCGAAGCTGACAAGCAGGCCCACGAAGCCATGGGTTTCCATGACGGCTGGGGCCAGAGCCTCGACCGCCTGGTGGCTTTGGTGACCCAGGGCATGCCCGATTGACCCCGCAGGTCGAGGCGATTTACCGCAGCGAATCACGCCGCGTACTGGCGACGCTGATTCGCCTGCTGGGTGATTTCGACATGGCTGAAGAGGCGCTGCACGAGGCGTTTTTTATTGCGCTGCAGCGCTGGCCGCAAGACGGCGTGCCGGATAACCCACGGGCCTGGCTGGTCTCCACCGGCCGCTTCAAAGCCATCGACCGCCTGCGCCGACAGGCACGTTTTACCCCGTTACTGCAGGAGCAGGCCGACGCGCTGGAAGCGGCTGACTGGAGTGAGGAAGACGTGGAAGACGACCGCCTGCGCCTGATCTTCACCTGCTGCCACCCGGCGTTGGCACCCGACGCCCAGGCGGCGCTGACCTTGCGTGAGATCTGCGACCTCACCACCGAAGAAATCGCCCGCGCCTTTCTGGCCACGCCCACCACCATCGCCCAGCGCATCGTGCGCGCCAAGGGCAAGATCCGCGAAGCAAAAATCCCCTACCAGGTGCCTACCCTGGACGCGTTGCCCGAGCGTCTGGACAGCGTGCTGCGCGTGGTTTACCTGGTGTTCAACGAAGGCTATTCGGCGTCGATGGGCGCCGACCTCACCCGCGAAGACCTGACCCGCGAAGCCATTCGTTTGGGGCGCTTGCTGCTGGAGTTGCTGCCAGAGCCGGAGGTCATGGGCTTGCTGGCGCTGATGCTGCTGCATGAGTCGCGCCGAGCAACGCGCACCTCGGCCGACGGTGAGTTGGTGTTATTGCATGAACAGAACCGCGCGGTGTGGGACGCGTCCTTGATTGCTGAAGGCTGCGCACTGGTGGAGCAGGCGTTGAACACACGGCGTTTTGGCCCGTATTGCCTGCAAGCGGCAATTGCGGCAGTGCATGCCGAAGCGCCCCAGGCAGAGGACACGGACTGGCTGCAGATTGTTGGGCTTTACGACGTGTTGCTGCGCGCAGTGCCGTCGCCGGTGATCGAGCTGAACCGCGCTGTGGCGGTGGCGATGGAGCAGGGGCCGTTGGCGGGGTTGCAGTTGGTGGAGGGCATTTTGCAGCGCGGGGAGTTGCGCGATTATCACTTGGCGCATTCGGCGCGCGGGGAGTTTTGTCGGCAGTTGGGGCGGGTTGAAGACGCGCGGGAAGCCTATGAAAAAGCGCTCTCACTCACCCAACAAACCCCAGAAAAACGCTTCCTCGAACGCCGCCTCGCCGAACTCAAACTTCCCATACAGTGAAAATCAAAACTGTGGGAGCTGGCTTGCCTGCGATAGCGGTGTGTCAGTCGCCAGATTCTAGACTGGCTCACCGCCATCGCAGGCAAGCCAGCTCCCACCTGGAACCTCAGTGTCCGGACAGAATCACTCCAGCATCTTGCCCAGCAACCAACTCCCCGCCGGCCCCGGTGGGTGGTGCCTTGACCAGAGCGCATCCACCGCCACCGAACGTGGCCAACTGCGGGCCTTGAGTTCGACCAAGTGGTCGCCACCAAAACGCTCCACCAACCAGCGCGGAATCGGTGCCCAGCCAAACCCCAGCTGTGCCATCTCCATCAACATCAAGTAACTGGGCGCTGACCACACCCGCCCGCTGGGGCGGGTTTCAGTCGGGTTGATGATGCTGGCCAGGCGCAATTCGCGGTGTTGCTGCAAGGTCTGCGCCGGGATGTTCTTCAGCTTGGCCAGCGGGTGCGTGGGCGCCGCGAACAGGGCAATTTCGGTACGTTCTTCGACCGGCGCGCCGGTCAGGTCGGGCGGGTAAGTGTCTTGTTTTTCGATAAACGCAATCTGCGCCCGGCCGCTTTGCACCAGGGCGATCAGGTCTTCGCATTCGGCGATCAGGCATTCCAGCTCAAGGTCCGGGTGGCGCTGTTCAAAGGCCTTGAGGGCGATTTCAAAGCGGTCGGACTGGTAAGTATCGGACATGGCGATGGTCAGCTTGGGTTCCAAACCCTGTGACAACTGGCTCGCTGCCAACTCCAGGCGGCTGCTGGCCTCCAGCACCTGCTCGGCGCGTTGCAATAACACATGGCCGGCTGGCGTAAGCGTCGGCTTGCGGCTGCTGCGATCAAACAGCACCACATCCAGATCAATCTCCAGGCTCGCCACCGCCGCGCTGACGGTGGACTGGCTTTTACCCAGCTTGCGCGCCGCCGCCGAAAACGAGCCTTGGGTAGCCGCCTGCACAAACGCCTGCAGCACTTCATTGGAGGCCATGACTATCGCCTTTATCGATGGTTATTAGTTATGAAGTATCGAGTCAAAGGGTAATCATGGCAACCATCGTCACTCAAGGAGCCGGGTCATGAACCCTACCAAGTCGATTACTGAACGTGTTTGCCAGGCCATTGGTTTTGAAGGGCTGGCCTTATTGATCTGTACGCCGCTGCTGGTCTGGATCACCGGCCGGCCGGCCCTGGAAATGGGCGCGGTGACGCTGGGCATCAGCCTGTTGGCACTGAGCTGGAACGTCATTTTCAACAGCCTGTTCGACCGCCTCAAAGCCCGCCTGCAATTGACCAGCGGCGGCTGGACCCGCGTGGTGCATGCGCTGTTGTTCGAAGGCGGCCTGATCATCCTGGCGGTGCCGTTGATTGCCGCGTTGATGAAGATCAGCCTGCTGGAAGCCTTCATCCTCGACATCGGCGTGCTGTTGTTCTTCCTGCCGTACACCTATGTGTACCACTGGGGTTATGACGTGCTGCGGGAAAAAATCGTACAGCAACGGCTGCCTAGCCAAGCTTGAGCGAAGCGACAAACTCCAGAAATGCCCGCACCTTGGCGGCGGGCAAGTGCCGCGACGGGTAATAGGCGTACAACGGGAAACGCTCGTCCGGCCAATCGGGGAACAGCTCCACCAGGCTGCCGGCCTGGATCGCCGAGTCCAGGCCGAGGTCGAGCATCTGCGCCACGGCATGCCCGTGTTCACACACGCTGTATAAGGTGCTGGCGTCGTTGACCACCAAACGGCCGTTGGTGCGCACAATCACTTGCTCGCCGGGCCGGTGGAATTCCCAGGCAAACGGGCGACCGGTTTGCGAGTCGCGAAAATCCAGGCACATATGCCCGGTTTCCAGGTCTTGCGGGATCGCTGGTCGGCCGTATTGTTCAAGGTAAGTGGGGGAGGCCACGGTGAGCACGCGCACTTCCATCAGTTTGCGGGCGATCAGCGAGGAGGACTGTGGGATGCCGAAGCGAATGGCCAAGTCAAAGCCGTCGGCCACCAGGTCGCCGAGTTGGTCACGGGTGTGCAGGTCGAGTTGCAGTTGCGGGTATTGGCGCATGAAGTCGCCGAGTACAGGGCCAAGTACCAGCCGCGAAAAATACGGGTCGATGTTCACCCGCAAACGCCCGCGCACGGTGAGGGCGCTGTCGGCCGCCGAATGGGCGGCCTCCTCCAGCCCGGCCAACAGCGGGGCGATTTGCTGGTAGAAACGTCGCCCTTCGTCGGTCAATTGCACCGAGCGGGTGGTGCGGTCGAACAGGCGAATGCCGAGGCGTTTTTCCAGGCGGGAAATCGCCCGGCTGACCCCCGAAGGCGTCATCTCCAGGCTGTTGGCGGCGCGGGCAAAGCTGCCGCTGTCGACTACGGCGGCCAATACGCCCATGCCGCCGGCCAAGCCTGGATCAAAACTCATCGGTGATTGCCCGTCAGTGATCTGAAGGCATTGATGCTAGCGCAGAATGCTTACAGAAACATGCCGCCCGAGGCTTCGATGCGCTGGCCGGTGATCCAGTTGCTGCCATCGGCCAGCAGAATCGAAATTGCACCGCCAATATCGTCCGGCAAACCGGCACGGCCCAGGGCGGTGTTGTCGGCCACCATCGCATTCACCTGTGGGTTATCGCGCACTGCGCCGCCGCTGAAGTCGGTGGCAATCGCGCCGGGTGCCAGGGTGTTGACGGTGATGCCACGCGGGCCGAGTTCTTTGGCCTGATAACGCGACAGCACTTCCACGGCGCCTTTCATCGACGCGTAGGCGGCGTAGCCCGGCAGGCTGAACCGCGCCAGGCCGCTGGAGATGTTGATGATGCGCCCGCCATCGCTGATCAGCGGCAGCAGTTTTTGGGTGAGGAAAAACGGCGCCTTGAAGTGAATGGCCACCAGTTTGTCGAACTGCTCTTCGGTGGTTTCGGCAAAGCTGGCGTGAGCGCCGATGCCCGCGTTGTTGATCAGGAAATTAAAATGTTGCTGGGCGAAAACGTCTTTGAGCACCGTAGCGATTTGCCCGACAAAAGCATCGAAGCTGCCGCTCTGGCTGACGTCCAGTTGCAGCATGGCGGCGCGGCCGCCCAGCGCTTCAACCTGTGCCACCACCGCTTGGGCCTCAGTGGCGGCGCTGTGGTAGGTGCCGATGATATCCACGCCTTGTGCGGCAAGGTGCAAAGCGGCGCTTTTGCCAAGGCCACGGCTGGCGCCGGTGATGAGTGCGATTTTACGAGTCATGCGGTAGTCCTCATGGGTGATCAGTGGGACTGAGTGTATTTGTCCGCCTATAACGTGATAAACAGGCTGATATCGGAATCACTGGCCGGATAAGGCGAACAATCCCATGAACAAACTTGAGCTACTGCGCACCTTCGTGCGCGTCACCGAGCTGTCGAGTTTCACCCGGGCCGGCGAGAGCCTGGGCCTGCCACGCTCCACCGTGTCCGAGCACGTGCAGGCGCTGGAAGCATTGCTGGGTGCGCACCTGTTGCAGCGCACCACGCGCACCGTGCAAGCCACCCAGGACGGCCGCGTGTTGTATGAGCGCAGCAAGGATTTGCTCGCGCACATGGAAGAGCTCGAAGGCCTGTTTCGCCAGGACGAAGCGCAATTGGCCGGGCGCATTCGGGTGGATATGCCCAACGCCATGGCGCGCGGCCTGGTGATGCCGCAGCTGCCGTCGTTCATGGCGCGCCACCCGCTGGTGGAGATGGAAATCAGCAGTTCGGATCGCCAGGTCGACGTGATTGCTGAAGGCTTTGATTGCGTGGTGCGCGTGGGCGCGCAGCCCGATCAAAGCGTGGTTGCACGCAAGGTGTGCAGCATGCCGATGGTCAACTGCGTAAGCCCAGCCTACCTGCAACGTTATGGCGTGCCCGAAACCATTGCCGACCTCGCGCAGCATCAACTGGTGCATTACGTGCGCCCGCTCGGTGCGCGCTCGGCCGGGTTTGAATACCTGCTGGGTAACAAGGTGCAGCGCGTGGCCATGGCCGGGCGCGTGACCGTCAGCAGCACCGATGCCTACCAGGCGGCGTGTCTTGGCGGCTTGGGGATTATCCAGGTGCCGCTGCTCGGCATTCGCGATTTATTGGCCAGTGGCGAGTTGGTTTCGGTGTTGCCGGACTACCTCGCACCGCCGCTGGACGTCTCTATGCTCTACGCCGGCCAGCGGCATTTGCCGTTGCGGGTGCGGGTGTTCATGGAGTGGCTGGCGGCTACCTTGCAGGCGCGTATTTAACGCCGAGCCGACAACTGTTGCGGTGCCAGGAAGGCGTCGTGGAAGTAATCGCGGAACGCTTGCATCGCCGGGGTAAACGCGCGCTCGCGGTGCCAGGCCAGGCCGACGCTCATGGGCGTGACCGGGTCGGTGACGGTCAGGGTTTCGATGCGCTTGCCTTCCAGCGACCACGGCCGGTGCACCAGGTCTGACAGGATCGCCACGCCGCTGCCATTGGCGACCATGCTGCGCACCGCCTCCACCGAACTGGTGCGCAGCCGCACGTTGGGCGTTTGCCCGGCCTGTTCCCAGTAGCGCATGGCACTGTGCTCAGCTTCGTCGACGGTCAGCAGGATGTAAGGCTCTTGCGCCACATCCGCCAGGCTCACGGCACCGCGCTCGCACAACGGGTGATGGCTGGGCAGCCACAGGCGGCGTTCGGAGTTGAACAGGATTTCCGAGACGATATCCGCGTGAGTCAGGTTGGCGGTGAGCACCACGGCCATGTCGAACTGGCCGTCGAGCAGGCCATGTTCAATGGCCTGGCGCTCCTGCTCGAAGACGTCGATGGTCACGTCCGGGTGCCAGTGTTGCATGCGTTGCAAGTGATGCGGCAGGAAGTAACCCAACACTGTGTAGCTGGCCGCTACCCGCAATACGCCGCTGGCGCGGTAGTCGGGCAGTGGGCTGTTGAGGGCGTCGTCCACGCTGCGCACGATCACATAGGCGCGGTTGAGAAAATGCCGCCCGGCGTCCGTGAGGTTCATGCCCTGGGCCGAGCGCACGAACAACTGCACGCCGAGCATCGCCTCCAGTTCCTTGATCGCGGTGGTCACCGCCGACTGGGAGATGTTCAGGTGAATGGCGGCCTGGGAAATCTGGCCGATTTCGGCGGTGGCGACGAAGTAGCGCACTTGGCGCAAGGTCAGGGACATGGCTTTCTCCGATCGTTCCCACGCTCTGCGTGGTAACGCCTCTTGTGACGCTTTGCGTCACGCTTTGGGACGCGGAGCGTCCTGGGCTGCATTCCCACGCGGAGCGTGGGAACGATCTTTGGGTATCTGATTTTCAGAAGATGGGCCATCTGATAATAGATCTTCCCAAGGGGTCAAGCCCCAGCCTACTTTCAGTCATCTTCTTTTGGCGGAGCGACCTCGATGCAGGCAGTGGATTTCAATTCGGACATGGGCGAAGGCTTCGGCCCCTGGACCATCGGCGATGGCGTCGACTTTGACCTGATGGCCTACATCAGCTCGGCCAATATCGCCACCGGCTTCCACGCCGGCGACCCCGGCACCATGCGCCGCACCGTCGAACGCGCCAAGCAACTGGGTGTGGGCATTGGCGCGCATCCGGGCTTTCGTGACCTGGTGGGGTTCGGCCGTCGGCACATCAACGCACCGGCCCAGGAACTGGTGGACGACATCCTCTACCAACTCGGCGCGCTGCGCGAAATCGCGCGTGCCCAAGGTTTGACATTGCAACATATCAAGCCCCACGGCGCGCTTTATATGCACCTGGCCCGCGACGAAGAAGCGGCGCGGCTGCTGGTGCAGAACCTGCAAATCATCGAGCCGACGCTGTTGCTGTATTGCATGCCCAACTCGGTGATCTGGCGCGTGGCCAAGGAACTGGGGCAACCGGTGGTGCGCGAGTTTTACGCCGACCGTGAGTACGATTTAAGCGGGTCCATTGTGTTTACCCGCAATGTGCGTGCACTGGACCCTGCAACCGTTGCGGCGCGCGTCCTGCGTGCTTGTCAGATGGGCCGGGTGCGAACCGTAGAAGGCGAAGACCTGTTGATCGAATTCGACTCCATCTGCCTGCACAGCGACACGCCCGGCGCGCTGGAACTGGTGGAAGCCACCCGCGAAGCCCTGGATCAGGCGGGAATTGTGGTGACCAACGAGCGCTCCGTGTTGAACGGGCATGTTGTTGGTTGAGTAGGCTTTCTGTGGTTGGCAGGCTTGTCCTGATGAGTGGGCTTTCTGTGGCGAGCAGGCTTGCCCTGCGCTGGGGCGCGTAGCGGCCCTGAAACCATACGGCCGAGGTTTACCCGTAACTGCACGGTTGGCTGTGATGGGGCCGCTGCGCAGCCCAGCGCAGGGCAAGCCTGCTCGCCACTACAAGCCTGCTAACCACAACACAATAAGCTGCCCATCCATTTGATTTTTTGCCTGCCTTTCTACAATGATTCCAAGAGGAACAGACATGGCTGAAACCACCCCCATCCGCTACAGCTTCGGCGGTGATGAACACCTGTTTGCCGAGGTCAGCGACAGCATGTCCCTGGAGGCCTTTTTCACAGGCATGGCCGTGACCCGCGCCGTGGAGCGCCTGGCGTTGGAGGGCGTGCTGGATGTGTGCCTGGCCAATGCATCGTTCCAGATTCGCTTCGACCCCGACCGTATCGCGCCGCATGTGCTGCTCGACGCGGTGCAAAGTGCCGAAGCCCAGGCGGTGGCCGAACGCACCTTGCACACGCGCATCATCGAAATCCCGGTGCTCTACAACGACCCCTGGACCCACGAAACCCTGATGCGCTTTCGCGACCGCCACCAAGACCCCAGCGGCACCGACCTGGAATACGCCGCACGCATCAACGGCCTGGCCGATGTGGACGCGTTTATCGCCGCCCACAGTGGCGCGCCGTGGTTTGTGTCGATGGTCGGGTTTGTTGCGGGCTTGCCGTTCATGTTCCAGATGGTCGAGCGCGAGCGGCAATTGCAGGTGCCCAAGTACCTGCGCCCGCGCACCGACACGCCCAAACTGACCCTCGGCCATGGCGGCTGTTTCGGTTGCATTTACTCAGTGCGCGGCGCGGGTGGTTACCAGATGTTTGGCGTAACCCCGGCGCCAATCTACGACCCGGCGCAGCAGTTGGCGTACCTCAAGGAACACATGGTGTTCTTCCGCCCCGGTGACATCGTGCAGTTCAAACCGATGGACCGCGACGCCTACGATTTGGCGGTGGCCGAAGTGGAGGCAGGGCGTTTTGATTTGCGTATCCGCCCGGTGGAGTTTTCCCTCGATGCGTTTCTCGCCGACCCCATCGGCTATCCGAAAACCCTGCAGGAGGCGCTGGCATGATCAAGGTCCTCAAACCCGGCCTCGCCACTTCTGTGCAAGACCTTGGCCGTGAAGGTTATTACCACTTGGGCATTCCGCCTTCGGGCGCCCTGGACCAGTACGCATTGAGTGCGGCCAACCATTTGGTCGGCAACCCAGCCGGTGCGGCGGGCCTGGAGTGCACACTGATCGGCCCTGAACTGGAGTTTCGCCAGGACGCATTGGTGGCGCTCAGTGGTGCGCTGATGTCGCCGCGCCTGGATGGTGAAGTGGTGCATCAGGACACCGCTTTCCCGGTGCGCGCCGGGCAGGTGTTGCGCTTTGAGTTTCCCAAGGCTGGCGCGCGCACGTATCTGGCGGTGGCCGGTGGCATCGACGTGCCGCGGGTGCTCGGCAGCCGCTCGACGTACACCCTTGGTGCGCTCGGTGGGTTTGAAGGGCGACGCTTGCAGGAAGGCGATGAACTGCCGATCGGCGAGGCCAGCGGAACAGGCCGCGCGGGCAATAGCTTACCGATGGCCTTGCGCCGTTCGGTCGGTGGCGACGTGACCCTGCGCGTGGTGCCAGGGCTGTATTACGAGCGCCTGACGGATGCGGCAAAAAGCAGTTTTTTTGCTGAGCCGTGGACGGTGGGCTCCGAGGCGGATCGCATCGGCTATCGCTTCAAGGGCGGCAGCGCCTTGAGTTTTCAACCACGCGAACAACCGTTTGGTGCTGGCTCGGACCCCTCGAATATCGTCGACAGTTGCTACCCGATCGGTTCGATCCAGGTGCCGGCGGGGTTGGAGCCGATTGTGCTGCACCGCGATGCGGTGTCGGGTGGCGGCTACGCGATGATCGGCACGGTGATCAGTGCGGACCTCGACTTGATCGGGCAGATGCAGCCGAACCAGCGGGCGGGGTTTGTGGCGGTGACACTGGAGGAAGCACTGGAGGCGCGGCGGATCTACAAAAAGCGCTTGAAGGCCATGGCTGGATTGTTCAATCACTGACACACCCTAAAACCCATGTGGGAACAGGTTTGTGTGGGAGCTGGCTTGCTTGCGATGCAAGCGCCTCGGTCTGTCAGTTGAACCGAGGTGATGCCATCGCAGGCAAGCCAGCTCCCACCGAGGTCAGAACAATTTGGTGAACAGCCAGTACAGGCTGCCCGACAGCAAAATCGCCGCCGGCAACGTCAGCACCCAGGCCATCAGCAGATTGCGGATGGTCTTCATCTGCAAGCCACCGCCATTGGCCACCATGGTCCCTGCCACACCGGACGACAACACATGGGTAGTCGAAACCGGTAGCCCGAACATATCCGCGGCACCGATGGTCAGCATGGCCACTGTCTCAGCCGAGGCGCCTTGGGCGTAAGTCAGGTGCGTCTTGCCGATTTTTTCGCCCACCGTGACCACGATGCGTTTCCAGCCGACCATGGTGCCCAGCCCGAGCGCGATGGCCACGGCGATCTTCACCCACAGCGGGATAAAGCGTGTGGACGCGTCGATCTGGTCTTTGAACAGTTTCAGCTTGCCTTGGGTGTCGGCGTCGAAGTTGCCGACCTTGCCCTTGTCCATCAAGCGAATGGTTTCACTGGTCAGGTACATGTCGTTGCGCACGTTGCCGACGGCTTCAGCGGGGACTTTGGCCAGGGAGCCGTAGCCTTTCACTTCGTCACCAATCTGGCCGGCGAGGGCGGCGAGGGCCGGCACCAGTTCCGGGGTGGCTTCCTTGGTGCGCACATAGGTCGAGAGAATCGGCCGTGGGTCGCCCGGTAATACTTGTGGTGCGCTTTTCACCAGTGCCACTTGGGTCACTTCAGCCACCGCAGCAAACTGCAAGGACTGCTCGGCGGGCATGGTGCGGTTCAGCGCGTACGCCATCGGCAGCGTCCCCACCAGGATCAGCATGATCAGGCCCATGCCTTTTTGCCCGTCGTTGGAGCCGTGGGCGAACGACACACCGGTGCAGGTGGCGATCAACGCACCGCGAATCCACCATGGCGGCGGGGTGTCGCCCTTGGGGGCCTTGTACAGCGAGCGGTTTTTGACAAAGGCGCGCAGCGCCAGCAACAGCAGGGCGGCAAACGCAAAACCGATCAGCGGCGACAGCAGCAGGGCATAACCGATCTTGGTGGCTTGGCTCCAATCCACACCGCTGGTGCCATCACGCCCGTGCATCAGGGCGTTGGCGACGCCGACGCCGATGATCGAGCCGATCAGGGTGTGCGATGACGAGGCTGGCAAGCCCAGCCACCAAGTGCCGAGGTTCCACAGTATCGCCGCGATCAGCAGCGCAAAAATCATGGCGAAGCCGGCCGAGGAACCGACCTGCAAAATCAGCTCGACCGGCAGCAAGGCGATGATGCCGAACGCCACTGCGCCGCTGGACAGCAGCACGCCGAGGAAGTTGAAAAAGCCCGACCATACCACCGCAAAGTGCGGCGGCAACGAGTTGGTGTAGATCACCGTCGCCACGGCGTTGGCGGTGTCGTGGAAACCATTGACGAACTCAAAGCCCAGGGCAATCAACAGCGCCACGCCCAGCAGCAGGAACGGCGTCCAGGTGGTGACCACGGTGCCCAGTTCGGTCATGTCGTGCATCAGGCTGTAGGCGGTAAACAACAAGCCCATGGCGAGCACGGCGAAGAAAATGATCACGGTGAGCAGGCCGGGTTTTGTATCCAGCCGGGGTTTGGGGTCTGCGTGTGTGGCGGTGTTGGAAGCGGTCAGGGAAGGGGTGGCCATGCCGGAGCATCCAGTGTGGGGAGGATGGTCTTGATGATCATTGCAGAATGTTACAGAGATGCTGCGGTAGGTCAGTGTTTAAGGAATTGAGCCTACCGTTGATCTATAAACCCCCGCAAAGCTAATGTCAGAGTGCAATCAATGTGGGAGCTGGCTTGCCTGCGATAGCCATAGGCATCTACACAACCGGTTAACACGAAGTCTGTGGCAGGTGGGTTGTTGTGGCGAGCAGGCTTGTCCTGCGTTGGGCTGCGGAGCGGCCCCAGTAAGGGCAGCGCAATTTTCCTGAAAGTACTCAGTGTTTGGGTTTGGGGCCGCTTCGCAGCCCAACGCAGGACAAGCCTGCTCGCCACAGGAGAATGTGGTGGCCTTCAAAAGGCTGCGATAGCGGTGCATCAGGCAATGAACAGTTGGCTGGTAGATAGCCATCGCAGGCAAGCCAGCTCCCACAATTTGACTGTATTGCAATTCAATAGTCTTTGCGCTTACGGAACGCCCAGCGCCCGGCAATCAAGGTAAACGTCGCCACCAGCGCCACCAGGATCCAGAACCCTTCCGGGTCGGTGGAAAGCGGCACGCCGCCCACGTTCATGCCAAAAAAACCGGCGATGATATTGATCGGCAGCGCCAGCACCGTCACCACGGTGAGGGTAAACAGCGTGCGGTTGCTTTGTTCGTTGAGGTTGGCGGCGATTTCTTCCTGCAACAGCTTGATGCGTTCGCCCAGGGCCGTGAGGTCGTTGATGATCAGCGCAAACTCCTCGGTGGATTTGCGCAACTCCTTCACGTCTTCCTTTTGCAGCCACTGCGGCGGGCGGTTGAGCAGGCGCAGGAGCGAGCCCGGCTCCAGTGCCAGCAGACGTTGCAGGCGCACCAGCACCCGGCGTGCGGCACCCAGTTCGGCGCGGTTGGTGGACAGGCGCGAAGACAGTAACTGGTCTTCGATATGGTCGACGCTGATACTGGTTTTACGCACGATCTGCGTGAGCACCTCACCCTGGTCGCGCAACAGATGCACCAGCAGTTCCAGTGGCGAGCGAAAGCGTTCACCGGCCTTCACCGACGAGCGCAATTTATCCACCGAGTGCAGGGGTTGCAGGCGTGCACTCACCAGCAAACGGCTGCGGGCGCAGACCCACAGCGTGGAGATATCCGACGAAACCATGCTGCTGAAGTTGAACACCACGTCGTTGACCACCGCCAGCAAGGCCGAGTCGACGTGTTCGATACGCGTGGAGCGCGAGCCTTCGTGCAGGGCTTCGAAAAACTCGTCCGGCAATGACAGGTTGGCCTGCATCCAGCGCTCGCAGGCGGCGTGGGCCAGGTTCAGGTGCAGCCACAGGAATTCTTCCGGGTCTTGCGGCGCTTTTAGCGCGGCCAGCGCGGTCGCTGAATCAATTTGCTCGCCCTTTTCACCGGGCCGAAAACGAAAACCGTAAAGCAAGCCAAACAGATCGGGATCCTGGTGGCTGTGGTCGATGCTGTGGTTCATGGAGGCTCGCAGAGAAAGCGCCTGTAGGACGTTTCACAGGTTCGCGTGGGCGAATCATTGCAAGGCGGGATGACGATTTTGTGACAGTTTGAAAACTCGCTCAGCGGGTTTCCAGGCGCAGGCCTGCGCTTTGTCGGTGTAATTTGATCAACCCTCCGTGATGGCTGGCGAGCAGGCATAAAAAAACCGCGCCACTTTAAACGTGGCGCGGTTTTTTTAAACGATGACTCAGGTGTCCAGTTTGTCTTCCAGCACGGCGCCGGTCTTGGCGTCGAGCTTCACTTCAAACCGTTTGCCGGCGGTGTCGGTGAGGTCAACTTCGTAGACCAGCACACCATTTTTGTGGTCCAGCTCGGTGTCAGTGATGCTGGCACCGGCGTGTTTGGCCACGGCGGCGGCGTTGAGTTTTTCGAACGGCATCACGGCGCCGGACTTGAGCAAACCTTCAATGTGGTCCGGGCGAACATCCGCCTGGGCCAACCCGGCAGTCAGGGTCAAGGCGGTGGCAGCGAACAGGGCGGTCAGGGTTTTCATGGTGTGTGTCCTTCTTCGGTGAGCTGTTTAAGTGGCCTCAGGTTATCCAGCGCAACTTAATTCACCCTTAATTAATTCAAACGGTTGCGCCGTTTGTTCAATTCGCTGCGTGTGGAGGGTTGCATGCTGGGGGCTCACTGGAAGGGAGACTCGGATGAAACGTTTAGTGGCTTGGCTGTACGCGCCTGTATTCCTGGTGGGTTTTTTAGCTTGGGGGCTTTGGAAGCCCGGTTGGCTGGTCGTAGTGTTTGCGACAGCCGTCGCCGTGTCATTTGTGATGGAGCAATGGCTGCCCTATGAGCCGCAATGGAATCGCAGCCTCGGGGATCGGCGCCGGGACACGCTCCACGCGTTGGTCAACGAGAGCCTGAATGCCCTGGGCCTGTTGATTCTACCGGGGCTCACGGCCTTGCTGGCGTTCGAAGGCATTTGGCCGCGTGGCTGGCCGGTGTGGGCACAACTGCTGTTGTCGATTGTGTTGGCCGATGCCGGCATTACCCTGATGCACTACGCCAGCCACCGTATTGCGCCGCTCTGGCGCCTGCATGCGGTACACCACAGCGTGCAGCGGCTGTATGGGTTCAATGGGCTGATGAAACACCCTTTGCATCAGATGCTGGAGGCGACGGCGGGCCTGTTGCCGCTGGTGCTGCTGGGGATTCCTGTGGAGGTTGCGCAGTTGCTGGCCCTGGCAATTGCGATCCAGCTGTTGTTGCAACATTCCAACGTCGACATGCGTTTAGGGCCATTGCGTTGGGTATTTGCCTGGGCGCCGGTGCATCGTTTTCATCACATGAAGTACGGGCGCGCCGGGGATGTGAATTTCGGTTTGTTCTTCAACCTGTGGGACTGGCTGTTGGGCACGGCGTTTTATCGCGAGCACTATCAGATGGGCCCTGGCGACCTGGGCATTGGCAGCCGGCCGAATTTCCCGGTGGCCTATGCGGCGCAGATACGTGACCCGTTCATGCCGGCGCGCTTGAGCAAAGAACCGCCTTTGCCGGACGCGCTACGTTAGCAGCCGCACGTCCAACTGACGCAATGACGCGCCGGCCGTCACGCCAAACAACTGCTTCATGGTGCGCGAAAAATGTGCCGAGTCGGCAAACCCCGCAGCGTGGGCGGCCTCGGTCAACGTGTTGCCGCCAAGGGCCACTTGCAGCGCCACACGCAAGCGCCGCCATACCACCAGGCGGCGCACGGGCACGCCCAGTTGATGGGTGAACAGGCGTTCCAATTGGCTTAATGACAGGTGTGCGGCGTGGGCCAGTGCCTGGGCTGAAACCTTGCCGGCAAGCTGTTGATCCAGGGCCGACAGTGCCCGTTCCAGGCGCGGGTCGACGCGGGCGCGCCGGGGTAACTGGCTCAGTTGCAATTGCAGTGTCCCAAGGCATAGCTGCGCATCGAGCAGCAGATGCTCCAGGGTCTGGGTCGCAAAGGTGGCAGGTTCGGCATACAGCACCAGTACGTCACCGTCGCTGGCGAGAAGGGCGTGGGGGTATTGCGAGGGGATAAACAGGCGATGGGCCGTGGTGACACGGCCATCGAGGCTGACCGTGACCGGTTTGCCGGGGCAGAGCATCAACTGATGGGCATAGTGCGCATGGGGCGCGGTACGCCCCAGCTCGCCGAAGATCAGGCCGTAGTCATGCCCCAACCACAGGCGACCTGACCATTCGGGTTTCACTCAGTAGCCGTTGTCCTTGAGCAGGTCCTGCACGCTCGACGAAGGCCAGCGCTTGTAGAACTTCAGCAGTTCGGCGGCGCGGTTGGTGAAGATGCCGTCCACGCCGGCTTTCATGACTTTTTCGAAGTCCACGGGCTCATCGACGGTGTAGACGTGCACCAGCAGGCCTTTGTCGTGGGTCAGCTTGTTCATCTCAGGCTTCACCAGGTCGGTGTAGCTCTGGTCACCGTGGTTGGTCAGCTCGGCCGAAGGGCCGGTGCCGATGGCGCCGAGGCTCTTGGCTTCGTCCACCCACTTTTCGAACTCGGCGGCGTCTTTTGGCTCTTGCTTGGCGTAGTAGGCGGCCTTGGTGGTTTCGCCGGACTCAGCGAAGGTTTGTGCCGATTTAGGCTCGATGCTGCCTGGGCCAACCCACAACAGCAGGATTTTCGGGGTGTTGGGCATTTCTTTCTGCAGCTCTTTCAAGCTGTCTTTTTCAAACGTCTGCAGCACCACGCGGCCTTTGCCCTGGCCCACGCCGGTGTTGCTCTTGCCCAGCTTGGAACCGGCGGAGCTCAACCAGCCTTTATCCAGCAGCTTGTTTTTCAGGTCGGCTTCGATGCCCGGGAACTGCTTGGGCTCCTTGGTCTCGATGTACAGGCCTGGTTTGTGCTGCGGGTTGCCTTCGGCGATCTTGATGATCTCGTCCAGGCTCTGGATTTTCAGGCCAACAAACGCCGGGCGGGCACGGTCCGGGTAAGCGGCGTTGAACCAGCTGCCGGCGTCCAGGGTGCGCAGTTCGGCCCAGGTGAACTCGTTGGCCGGAGCGTCTTTGCGCTCGGGGAACTTGGTGGCCACGTCGGTGGTGCGTTGCAGGTTGTTGTCGTGCAGGGCGAACAGTACGCCGTCTTTACTGCGCTGCAGGTCCATTTCCAGGTAGTCGGCACCCAGGTCGCGGGCGAGCTTGTAGGACGCCGCGGTGGATTCGGGGGCGTCGTAGGATGCGCCACGGTGAGCAATGACAGCCGGGTACGGAATGCCTTCGTTTGTCGCCATTTCAGCCGGGCTGATCGGGTCGGCAGCCTGTGCCTGACCAAGGCCGAGCATCAGAGCGAGCAGCAGGGCGCTCTTGGTAAACGTGACAGGCATATGCGAAGTCCTTTCGTGGAGGTAACTTTGAGAAGGCGTCCTTTTTAACAATTGATTGCGAAAGGCGCTATCACCAAACCGACATTAAGGTACTCACGAGGCATTTTTGTGGGTTTTTTTGTGCTGCGTTGCAGTATTCTTGGCCAAAGCTGCCCCGTTAGAGGGCAGTAATTTCTGCCACGCGTGTAAACCATCTTTCCAGTCCCTGTGGGACTTTTCAGTGAGGTTTACCATGCGCATCACTTCCGAGCTTATCTGCCAGGCCGCCGACCAACTCCAGGGTTTTGTCGGCCTTAACCGCAAAACCGGCCACTACATCGTGCGTTTCAGCGAAGACGCCTTCGGCATGGACGTGGCCGATGACGGCATCATCCCCACCGCCGAATTTGTCTGGCTGCCGGCCGCCGACCACACCATGACCCTGTCGCGCGAACGCCTGCAGTTGCTGCTGGACCAGAATATCGATGACCGTATCAACATCACCGAGCCGTTGCGCGTGTATATGCGCCGGGTGGAGATCCCGCAGATCAGTGCGTTGCGCAGTTTGGTGAGCTAGGTCCAGGTAAGTGGAGAGCAACCTGTGGGGCTTGCTCGCTAAGGCGGCCACCTGCTCGATCACCATTGTCCTGAGACACTTCGGTCTAATTGTGGGAGCTGGCTTGCCTGCGATGCAGACACCTTGGTGTATCAGGCACACAGAGTTGATGCTATCGCAGGCAAGCCAGCTCCCACAGGTTTTTGCAGGGGGCTTGAGGCTGTGTTTCAACGCTCGAAGCTGTAAGCCCGCTCCACCTTGCACACGCGGGTGTGAAACGCCGAATACCAACTGGCGCGGCCTTGCTCGCGCACTTGGCTGTGTTCGGTTTGTTGCTTCCAGGCCAAAATCGCTGCTTCGCTTTCCCAGTAGGAAACGGTGATGCCCAAGCCGTCTTCCCGCGCCGACTCAACACCCAGAAACCCCGGTTGTTCGCGCGCCAGTTCCAACATACGGTTGGCGGCCTGGCTATAACCTTGATCGCCTTCGGTACGCAACGAGCTGAAAATCACGGCGTAATAGGGCGGGGCGGGTGTGGTGGCGATCATACCGATTGCGCCTGGCAGGCTTTGAGCAGGGCAACCGCCAGTGGCGGCGTAATTCCTTTAAGTGCCGCGCGTTCGGGCTGAAACAGGGTGGCGACGAAAAACGGATGGCCCAGCAGTTCGACGGCACGCAGATCGCCCGCCGAATCGTGGCCGCTGGGGATCAGGTCGCCCTCGAGTAATGCCTGGGCGAACTCGGGGTTGATGCCGTAGCTGCAACGGTAACCTTCCTCCGTTTCCAGGCTGGCGTAAGCCTCGGCGATACGTGTGTAGGGCGCCAGGCGGATGCTGCCGGTGGCTTCGACCAGGGAACACGCAAGCGGCGTGATAACCGCGCGCCTGGCCTCGGGCGCCAGTTCGCCATGCTCCGCATCCGCCCAGCCCAGCACGTTGCGGGCATATTCGATGACCGCGTGTTGAAAACCACCGCAGGTGCCCAGGAATGGGCGTTTTTGCTCGCGGGCAAAACGAATCGCCCGCAGTGCGCCGTCGGCATCACGGTAGGGGCTGGCGGGCACGCACCAGAAGCCGTCGAAGGCATGCAGTTCGGTGGCCGGGGTGATCGAGTCGGTCTCCAGCCAGTGCAACTGCACGTTCAGGCCCAAGGCGTCGGCAGCCTGTTGCAGCGCCACGGGGATGGCCTGGTGGGCCGTTACGTCGGGGTTGTAATCACCGATCAGGGCGAGGTGCAGGGTGGTGGTTTTCATCGTGTACTTCCCATGGCTTGTGGTGTCCTGGGGCGCACTATAGATTGGCGCTCACGCAATCAAAATTGGCGTTTGCCCACATGCTCAATGCAGCCACGCACTATCAGCTCGATTACCCGGACCTGTCGCTGATTCTCGCGCTGGTGCGTGGCGGCACCTTGGCGCGGGCGGCGGCGCTGCTGCGGGTGGATGTGTCCACGGTGTTCCGTGCCGTGCGACGGCTGGAGGCGGCCCTGGGACAGACCTTGTTCGAAAAGAGCCGTGCCGGCTACCTGCCCACCAGTTTGGCCAGCCACCTGGCGCAGCAGGCCGAACAGGCCGAGCAAGCGCTGGAAGCGGCGCGCATCGGGGTGGAGCAGGGTGGTGAAGTAATCAGCGGCACCGTGCGCCTGACCTGCACCGACTCGGTGCTACAGGGGTTGCTGCTACCGGCGCTGGCGCAGTTCATGCCGGCCTACCCGGCGTTGACCCTGGAGTTGAGCACGTCCAATGATTTTGCCAACCTCAGCCGCCGCGACGCGGACATTGCGCTGCGCCTGACCAAGACGCCGCCGGAGCATCTGGTTGGCCGCCGACTGGGCACTGTGGCCTATCAGGTGTGCGCCAGCGCGGGTTATGCCCGCCAAAACCAGGGGCGTGAGTTGGCCGAGCTGGCGTGGATCGCGCCGGATGACTTCTTGCCCGATCACTCCACCGTAGCCTGGCGGCGTGAACACCTTCCGGGTGTGCGTCCCAGTTATCGCTGTAACAGCATGTTATCCGTGGCCGAACTGGTACGCGCAGGGCTGGGCGTGGCGGCGCTGCCGGACTTTCTGTTGGAGGACGGTTTGCAACCACTCGGCCCCGCGCTGGCGGGGCGTGATACGGCGCTATGGCTGCTGACACGCCCGGACTGCCGGGCACTGCGCTCGGTGGTGACCTTGTTTGATGAGTTGGGGCGGCATATTCGGCTGCCTTGAGCTGGGCTATCAACCAAGGGCGAGAAGGTAACTGTGGCGAGGGAGCTTGTTGTGGCGAGCGGGCTTGCCCCGCGTTGGGGCGCGCAGCGGCCCCAAAACCAGACGCCGCGGTTTTTGCTTTAAGTACCGCATCGACTTTACTGGGGCTGCTGCGCAGCCCAACGCGGGGCAAGCCCGCTCGCCACAACAAGCCCGCTTGCCAGCCCCAGGAGAGTTCCTCTGGGTAAACGTCTCAGGGTTTTCGCACAAACTGCTCATGCATTTCGCACGTCAACGTCTCGATACGCTCGGTCAGTTGCTTGGTCATTTCCGTCAGCCGGGTGTTCTGCTCCAGCAACTCCAGTAACTGTTTGGTGGTTTGCGCGGCCTGGGCCTGGCGTTCGGTATTGGCAATGGCCAGGGCTTCGCGGTGTTGCGCATCGGCGTCGGACTGGGCTTTGTCGCGGGCGGCCTGGCGTGTCTGGGCCAGCAGGATCAGCGGCGCGGCGTAAGCCGACTGCAGGCTGAACGCCAGGTTGAGCAGGATGAACGGGTACACGTCAAAATGCGTGACGCCGGTGATGTTCAGCACCACCCACACCACCACGATCGCGGTTTGCGCGCCGAGAAAGGTCGGCGTGCCAAAGAAGCGTGCGAAGGCTTCGGCCTTGAGGGCAAAGGTGTCGTTGCCAAAGGTCGGCGCCAGATGGGCGTGGCCGCGGTGGAAGCGCAGGTGATCGACAGGTACGGCGTCTGGCTTGTCGGGGGTCATGGCGGGCTCGAATCCTAAGCGTTAAGACAAGCTAGCACTATAGACCGCGCCCCCCGACACACACATGAAGAACCGGTCAGGTGTTGCCGCGCTCGTTGGCGAACGCGCTCACCGCTTGCACCGCCTCGGTGGTGCCTTCGCGAATCTGCAGGATCACCGTGCCCGCACGGTTGGCCAGGTCGACCCCCAGCGCCGCGCGGTCGCGGGTGCTGTCCATGCTCTCGATGGCTTGGCGGGTCTCGTCCTGGATCATCGCGATCATGCTGGAGATTTCCGCCGTCGAGCCGCTGGTGCGGGCTGCCAGTTGCCGCACTTCGTCAGCCACCACGGCAAAACCACGGCCTTGCTCACCCGCGCGTGCCGCCTCGATGGCGGCGTTGAGGGCCAGCAGGTTGGTCTGGTCGGCGATCCCGCGAATGGTGTTGACGATGGCGGTGATCTGCTGCGAACGCTCACCCAGCTTGGCGATCAGTTGCGAGGAGGTGTCGATGTCGGCGGCGATTTCGCGCATGCCACTGGCGGTTTGCTGAATCACGTCGGCGCCTTTTTCGGCCACATCCCGGGTATTCAGGGAAATATGGTAAGCCTGGGCCGCGCTGGCGGCGTCGGCTGCGTGCTGTTGCACCCTGGCGGTGACGTCAGAGGCGAACTTGACCACTTTGCACAGGCGCCCGCTGGCGTCGTACACCGGGTTGTAGTTGGCTTCGAGCCACAGGGTCTGGCCGTGTTTATCAACGCGCTCGAACTGGCCGTTGAACAGTTCGCCCTGGTTCAAGCGTTTCCAGAACTCGGTGTACGCCGCGCTGTTGGCCAGCTCCGGTGTGCAGAACATGCGGTGATGTTTGCCCTGGATCTGCGCCAGGCTGTAGCCCATGCGCTGCAGAAAATTGTCATTGGCGGTGATGATGGTGCCGTCGAGGTTGAATTCGATCACTGCCATGGCACGGTCGATGGCGCCCAGCTTGGCGTTGGCTTCGCTTTCGGCCTGCAGGCGCGGGGTGACATCCATGGCGTACTTCACCACTTTGATCACTTGGCCCGTGTCATCGCGCACCGGGTTATAGCTCGCTTCCAACCATACTGACTGGCCATTGCCGGCCAGCCGCTCAAAGGTGCCGGACTGGAAGTGGCCATTGCGCAAGTTCGTCCACAACTGGTTGTACTCGGCGCTGCGGGCGAACGCGGGTGTGCAGAACATCCGGTGTGACTGGCCCAGGATCTGCTCGGCGCGGTAGCCCATGGTCTTGAGGAAGTTGTCATTGGCACGCAGCACGCTGCCTTGCAGGTCAAACTCGATAACGGCCATGGAGCGCTCAATCGCGTCGAGAAGGCTGGCCTGCTGGGCATTGGTGTGTTGCAGGGTACTGATGGTTTTTTTATGGGCGTTAAATAGCATGTTCGAGGGCTCGGGGAAGCACGCGTCAGAGGTATCCATGAATAGGCGCCTGACCCCGTATGGCCCTGGGCCTTACGGTTGACTTGCTCATTGTCAGCTTCCTGGTGCTGACAGAGGGGGCGGAACAAGGGGTTCAGAGTGATCAGCCTGCCAAGAAGTTCGCCGTTAGGGCAGGACCATTTTTGGGCAGGCGACCAGTGGCGGCATTATGCTATCGCTGCGAGGCGCGGGCGGAAGATTCAGACGAGGTGTTATCGGACAACTCAAGCGGAATGGGCGACCACGTAATCGCTGACATTCACCCGGTTACGCCCGGTTTCCTTGGCTGTGTACAGTGCACGGTCCGCCGCGTTGAGCCACATCGCGGCATCGCTGAACAGTGGCTGGAAGTCGGCCAGGCCAATGCTCAGGCTCACGCGCAACTCCGGGATCTGGGCATTACGATAGTTGCCGAATGTTTCGCGCATGCGTTCCATGACTTTTGCGGCTTCTTCCAGCGGCATTTGCGGCAAAATCACACAGAACTCATCGCCGCCATAGCGGCCGGCCAAGTCGTTTTCCCGCAGGTGCAGGCGCAACTCCTGGCTGAGTTGGCGCAACACCGCATCACCGACGATATGGCCGTAGGTGTCATTGATCTGCTTGAAGTGGTCGATGTCGATCAGCGCGATAGTGGCGTGGCTGCTTTGCTGCTGGCACTTATGGAACTTGAGGTTCAACAGGTCTTTCCACGAGCCATGGTTGAGCAGGCCGGTGAGGCTGTCGATACGGCTCAGGGCGCTGAGGGCGCGTTTGTGTTCCGAGAGCTTGATCGCCAGTTGGTAGCAGACCATACCGATGGCCATCGGGTAGAGCGTCAGCATCGGCAGGCAGGTGTAGACCTGGCTTAGGCTGACATTGGGGTTGAACTTGACCCCGAACAAACCCCACGCCACCGCGATACCAGCCGCTTGCGCCAGCAGCCCGCGCAGAAACAGGCGTTTACCGCCGGCCGCGACATTGTTCATGGTCATCATCGACAGCACGGTCACGGCCGTCAGGGGCGTGAACTGGGTGGCGGCGGCCCAGAAACCACCGAACAACGAGTCATAGAGCAGGTTGCGCTGTTCAGCCTGATAGGGAAACTGCGAACGGGTCGAGAGCTGATACGCCACATGCGCCCAGGCATAGCCATTGAACAGCAGGAACGCCCACACCCAGCCCGGCATCGCCAGGGGATAAAGGGCGCCGGCCACACTGATACAACCGATACCCAGGCCGATGATCCTTGGCTTGTAGATACGTCTGGCAAATGAAAGCCCTTTGCCTCGTCTGTTTTCCATAATGTTCCGGGTCAGCTCTGTTTTGCGGGTACGACAACGTGCGTCAGCGGGTAGAACCGTTGATCGGATATTAACGGTGAATATTGTCAGTTATTCGCGTGGGAATAATCAGTGTCCTTCCAGGCCATTTGCGCAGCACAGCGTGGGAATACGCCAAAAGCGACCTGGAATGTCGCGTCTGTAACAGGGTTTACTGCGGCCTTGGTGTGCGCACTTCGTAACCGGCCAGGAACAGGTCGATGGCTGACTCGATCACGCTGGCCTGGCAGGCGGCGTCGAGCACAGGTTGGCCCAGGGTGATCTGCGGCCAGAACGCGAATGCCTTGAGCAGGCTTTGTATCTGGTGGGCGGCGAAGGCGGGGTCAGTGCAGGACAGCCGGCCGTCTTCCTGCGCGGCGCGCACCCATTGGGTGAAGCCTTCTTCGCGCTTGCTCAGGCGGTTGACCATGTCTTGTGCGCGTTCCGGCGAATGGATGGTGGCGGCAATCGCGACACGGGCCAGGTCGAGGAAGTTGGCGTCCGACATCATCAGCATCTTGGCCTCCAGTAGCCCGCGCAATTGTTCGCGCAGCGGGCGGTCGCTGGCGTAGCTCACGTCCAGTTGGGCAACGCTGCTGGCCCACAACTGGTGGAGGATTTCGGCAAACAACTCTTCCTTGCTGGGGAAGTGGTTGTACACCGTGCGCTTGGAAACGCCGGCGGTGGCGGCGATTTTGTCCATGCTGGTGACCTCGAACCCATTCGCGCGGAACTCGGTAATAGCGGCTGCCACAATGGCTTCGCGTTTACGATCGGTGAGGCGCAGAGGTGCAGTCATGGTCGGCTCTAAGGCTCTAAAAGGAAATTACACTCGGTAGTTTACTTGCTCAGGGTTTTGTTGCAATCTAGAAACTACACTGTGCAGTGTAGTTAGTCTTCGCAGTGTCTTTTATGAGCCGACCCCGGAGTCACTCTGCAATGGCCACGATTTCAACCCGTCTCGACCCCGCGCCGGCTGCGCCAAAGACCGCCGAGCAAGCGCCAGGGCAATTCAGCAACGATGCTCCAGTGCAGCACGGTGGTTTTGGCAAAACCTTGCGCATTTTCTGGAACATGCTGTTCAACAAACCACGCAGCACACGCCCGGTAGGCAAGATCCCGGTGCAACCGCTGACGCGTGAGCAGTTGTTGGCAGCACCCGATCACAGTGTGTTTCGCTTGGGGCATTCCACTGTGCTGCTGAAAATGCGCGGCAAGTTCTGGGTCACTGACCCGGTATTTGCCGAACGTGCCTCGCCTTTCAGTTGGGCTGGGCCAAAGCGCTTTCATCAGCCGCCGATCAGCCTTGAAGAGTTACCGCCTCTGGAAGCGGTGATTCTTTCCCACAATCACTACGACCATCTTGACCGCAATGCGGTGATCCAACTGGCCGACAAGACCCGCTATTTTCTTGCGCCGCTGGGCGTGGGCGACACGCTGGTCAAGTGGGGTGTGGATGCCAGCAAAGTCCGGCAACTGGATTGGTGGGCAGGCACCGAAGTCGAGGGCATCCGGTTTATCGCCACACCGGCCCAGCATTTTTCCGGGCGTGGCCTGTTTGATGGCAACCAGACCTTGTGGTGTTCCTGGGTGATGATCGACGGCGCGCGGCGGATCTTTTTCAGCGGCGACACCGGTTATTTCGACGGCTTCACACGCATCGGTGAACAATACGGCCCGTTTGATCTGACGCTGATGGAAACAGGTGCTTACAACGTCGACTGGCCCCATGTGCATATGCAGCCTGAGCAAACCCTGCAAGCACACATCGACCTCAAAGGCCGTTGGCTGCTACCGATCCACAACGGCACTTTCGACCTGGCCTTCCACGCCTGGCACGAACCGTTCGACCGCATCATGGCCCTGGCCTGGGAGCGCAACGTGGCGATTACCACGCCGGCGATGGGGCAGGCGTTCAGCCTGAACCAGCCGGAGCGCGGGCATGCGTGGTGGCTGGAGGTGGAAACTCAAGGTGTAAAAGAACACGCAGCGGGTTGAAACGTTGCCGCCTGGAAAAAGGATTTTCAGGGTGTTTCAGGACTGCGACAAACGCCAGATGAGAGTGCGATGATCCCGCGCAATCAATTGTCGGAGGTCGGGTTTTGATGGAAAAAAACTGTAGGGAGCATTGGCGATCAGGGATGCCGTGTCGCCCAGGGCTTTCCTTGCCTGTGACGGAGGAGGCGGGCAGCGTGGAGCCCGCGGCCGAGTCCGTTTATGCTAAACCCGAGAATCTGAGCCGCGCAGGTATCGTCTTCGGCGCGGCGCAAGTGGTTGGCGCGGCGCCCATTCCTGGCTACAACGCGCCGGCCCTACCGGCAAGATCTGCGCGGGATCCCGCGTTATCACTCGCAGCTTTAAGCGGTATCGACCCTACTGGGCCGGTCATGGTGGAAGTCCCCCTGGTACTGAACAACACCAGCTTCACCGCTTCACAGATGCTATCGGGTTGGCGTATCGGGTTCGCTGACCGCTATGTGCAAGGCGGTCATCGCGAGGCCGTCGAACACAGCGAAGCCTTGTGTGCAGCCTTCGACCTTCTGCGCCAGGCCGGTGCGCACTTGGTGCCAGTGGACGCGCGTCGTGAAGACAGCAGCCTGCAATTTTCCCTGCAAAGCAATGAAATCGACGACCTCATGACCGCGCATCGCCTGGATGCGCTGGTTTCTGGCAGCGAGAGCGTCGCGTTTCATCGTGCCTGCATCAGCGGCTATCCGTCGCTTTGCGAACCGTTGGGAGATGGGGCGAAACTGTGGTTTTACGGCGCACAATGGTCGCGTGATGCATTGCCGCTGTTGTTGCATGCCTATCGCCAGGTCAGCGCCTGCGCGTCAAAGAACTCGTAACAACTACAGGAAGTGCTGAACCCTCCTACGATGTGAGCAGAGACTGCCTGAGGGTCTTGAACCCCTGGGGTTTTTAGAATGGCGGACTTGATCCCGCATGAATTCTGAACTCAGGAGAGACCTTTATGACGGTTGCTTACAGCATCTATTCGATGATTCGCCAGGCTGCGCAAACCTTGCCGGCGCAGACCTCGCCTGTAGTAGAAACGCCAATGGCTGCAAAGCACGTGGCGCCAGAGACTGCATACGCAAGCGTTCGCGAACTGGGCGAACAAATGGCTCGGCCGCACGGGCTTACGTCGGTTGATCTGGTGAACTTCCTGCAAGAGCGTATCCGCACGCTGGACCCTCAACTGTGCTCCGTCATCGAACTCAACCCTGAGGCACTCGAGGTCGCGCGCGAACTGGACCGTGAACGCGCCAGTGGCAAGGTGCGCGGCCCGTTGCATGGCGTACCCATTTTGCTCAAGGACACCATCGAAACGACTGGCATGCAAACCAGTGCAGGTGCGTTTGGTCTTGTGGGGGCGGCTGCCGGCAAGAATGCTGCTCTTGTCGATTACCTCATCAAGCAAGGGGTGGTGATCCTGGGTAAAACCAACATGAGCGAACTGGCCGGCTTTCGCGGTGGCCCCGATGGCTGGAGTAGCCGGGGAGGGCAAACCCTTAACCCTCACCGTGCGGATGCCGACGTCGGTGGCTCCAGTTCGGGGTCTGCTGCAGCGATAGCGGCCGGGCTGGCACCCCTGGCGGTCGGTGCAGAAACCAATGGTTCGATCATCGTACCGGCGGCGCTCAATGGTGTGGTGGGGCTCAAACCCAGCGTTGGCTTGTTGGATCGCAACGGGATTATTCCCGCCAGCCGCCGACAAGACACACCCGGCCCCATGGCTCGCTCGGTGTATGACGTTGCGTTGATGCTCAATGCCATGTCCGGCAGTGACCCTGGCGATCCCGAAAGCCTGGGCGCCCCTCAAGGCATCGACTACACCAAACTGCTGGTGCCAGGCGCGTTGAAGGGCAAACGTATCGGTTATCCCGCGACCTTTACGTTCAACGGTGAAAGTTTGCCGGTGGACAACAGCCCGCAATTTAGCAAGACACTGCAAGTACTTCGTGAGCAAGGCGCTACGTTGTTACCGATCAACCTGCGGCTGGCAGATGCTTCACGCTACGACGAACTGTTGCTCTCGGATGTAAGGGAAGAACTGAATGCCTACTTGGCCAAGCGTCCGGGCCTGCCGGTCACATCATTGGCCGAGCTGATAACATTCAATGAAACCCGTGATGGTACTGAGACGGATCACCAATCTGTACTCAAGAAGGTCAACGCTGCCGCCCTTACGCCGCAGCAACGCAAAACGCTGTGGGATGCGCTTATCCAGGATTTTCGCAGCAGCGTGGATGACCCGATCAAGGAGAAAAACCTGCATGCCATAGTGTCGGACTACGATACCAACAGTTACTTCGGGGTTGCCGCAGCAGGTTACCCAGGGGTCACCGTACCTTCTGGGACGAGTGAGGACGGCCTGCCTACCAGTGCCTACTTCTTCGGTACTCGCTGGTCGGAACCCACCTTGCTGGCAGTGGCTTATGGGTACGAGCAGGCGGCCCAAGCCGGTGTAAAACCCGAGCTTTAAATGACGCGCTGCGTGCTGCAAACCTCGCGTATTACACTCAAAGCCATGGAGAGCAAGCATGGCCTACAAAATACACATTCTCGGCGCTGCGGGGGCCGGTACCTCGACCTTGGGCCAGGCTCTGGCCAAACGCCTGGGCGTCGCCTATTTCGACTCTGACTATTTCTACTGGCAACAAACGTCAGAACCTTTCACGGTCGCCCGGCCCAAGGATGAACGCATCCGCCTGTTGCAGGAACAGAGTGCCGGTCTTGAAGGTTGGGTGCTGTCCGGTTCACTGTGCGGCTGGGGCGATGCGATGATCGCGCAGTTCACCCACGTAGTCTTCCTGCGGTTGGACCCACATGTGCGCCTGCACCGCTTGCAACTGCGCGAAGTGCAACGCTACGGCGAACAGATCCTGGAGGGCGGCAGCCGCCACGCCAACAGCATCGCATTCCTGGCCTGGGCCGCCCGTTACGACGGCGGCAACCACAGCCTACGCAGCCTGCGTCGGCATGAAAGCTGGTTGAAACCGCTGACCTGCCCGGTGCTTCGGTTGGACTCTACGCACCATTCGGCTGAGGCGTTGGTGAGTCATTTGATGCCGCTGCTGAGCCCATCAACCGCGAGATGAGGCCAGGTGTCGCGAGCTCGGCAGGGGCGGCTGCAAACTTGCGTGCGCTCATCCCCCAGCCCGGGGCAAACCCTGGAAAAAACACCAGGCCTTCAGCCTCCAGCCGGAACGCGAGGGCTAACCGAGCTTGATCCTCCACCTCACCCAGGCTTTCAAAACGCTGAACCACCTCCACCGCCAGCCCGGCCTGGCGGGCCAGGTCTTCACGGCTCCAGCCCAGCATCACACGGGCCTGTGCGCTGTGTTTGGCGGTGAATTGGTGCAGGACGATCTGCTGTTCTACGAAAGAGCTCATTGCCAGAGAGGACATGGGGTTTCTCCAGGTTCGACGGGGGAAGGCAAACTATACTGTGTTTTTGTACAGTTGTTTGCGCCGTTCATCAACTGGATTTTTTATCGGGGGTTCACTTGCCCTATCCAGAAGGACAGTGGACGTTGCAAAGCTCGCACGCCGATAGCAAGATCTGCGGACCGATTGAGCTGACGAGAGAACGACGCTATGTCTATTTCCGAAAGTGATTGGAAGAAATTCAAAGGCTTGAGGGCATTGGCCCTTGATCGGTTTTGCCTCGGTGTCCTGGCGGATGCCAGGACTATCAGTGAGCACGGTGCCTTGTCCGCTCACGCCCGGTACGGAATGCTGTATGGCGTGATTCATGCCCGCAACAAGGATATGGCCGATATGTTCGACTATTACAGTCGCTCATCAACCTATCCGTGCTTGGCATTGATGGTGCACCATGACCTGTTGACCGACGCCGAGTTGGCAATACTCAGCGAAGAAACGCTTGATGCCATCAGCTATGCCGTCAGGCAGCCTTATGAACTTGAGTGGGTTGAGGAGCAATTGCCCGGCGAGTAAATAGGGCACACTTGGCGTTGATCACTTTGCGCAGGAACACAGTGTGCTGACATTTAATTGCTCACAAGCTGGCAGCGACTTTTTCAGCCGTATTCACAAGGGTAAGAAAATTACCCCAGTTGAAAAACCACCGATACCGAGCGCCGAGGGTCTTGCGCTGCACACAGACCCTAACCAGTGGCTGGTCCATGCGGCAATAGTTAAGCGTAAGCATGTGCTGGTGGCGACGCATTTGAAGACGCGCTATAGCATGCTGTTCTTCGATATGAAAAAGGCCGATGACGCGGGTTTTGTGAAGACATTTGCCCATCGCTGGATCGATGGCGTGATGAATGTAGCGCTGAAGTGTGGCGTGCTGGACATACTCTCGCCGTCCGTTTGTGATCCGCTGCTGAGCGGCTTGGGGAGCACTTATTGCTTGTACCAGCGCAGCGACCGCAGCAGCCAGGGCCAAATCAATGAAATCCTGCGCGTGTTTAAATGGGACGCTGAAGGTTTCGACTTTGTGAAGCAGCCGTGGAGTGCGAGACGCTATGACGAAGCCATCAATCGTACACCCAGAACCATTCCCGGGATAAAGGGCTATGGTTGGCCAGAGGAAGAAATGCTGATTCACTGGCTGACAGCATTTGGCGGGATAGACGCGGCCACCGCCCGAGCTGCACGCGAACAATACCGGCAAGCTCAGCGATCACGCGCCCTTGCCTAATGCTCCTGCATTCCCGGTGCCTCACGAATGATCAAGTGGTCCAGGTTCTCGATATTGGCGCTGAACACCCCGAATGTCTGCTCGGGGTTCTTCTTGCTCGGCACCTGTTTGAGCGCCGGCGTCACGCCGTAAAAGAAGCAATACAAGGCCCGTTCGCTACTGGCGGCCGCCTTGATCTGCTCCAGGAACGCCGTGCGCTTGCGGTAGTTCTCGATGAGTTTTTTGCTCAGGTAGACGTTCACCGAGTAGGGTTTTTTGTCGAGCCACACCTTTTTTTCGAAGTCGATGCGAAAGCTGCTGGTGTAATCCTTGATCGCTTTGATCTTGCCCCAGTAGATCAGGCCTTTGTTGTCCTGCAGGTATTCGATTTTCTTGAAAAACGTCCAGTAGGTCGCGGTGTGCTCACCCACCTTCAGCGGCATGGACTTGAGCTTGTCCTTGTCGTCGATATTCGACACATAGCACTCGACCGGGTGTGCGAAGACGCTGGTTTTGTCCGGGGTTGTGTCGCCGCTGATGTGGGATGAACGGGTACTTGTCGAAGGCGCCTTCGCCGAATCTTGTGGGGCTCTTCCCTCGCTGCCGACAAGCGCAGTGTTGCGCTCGTACTGACGCCGCGTCAGTACAAATTCGGATGGGAAGTTGTCCTCGCGCTCGTCGTCGCTTTCACCCGTTGCAGACTTGTGCGTGCTGGCATAGCGGCAGCCGTCGATATGCCGGGTGCTGGTCTTGTTCTTGAAATGCGGCGTGCGCTGATAATTGACGTTTTTAGCGTTGAACGTGCTCAGCGTATTGCCCGTTTCGAATGCTGCGCGGCATTCATCGTTGGGGCACAGGAAGCTGTCCTTATCGGAGTCGAAGTCGGCGGTTTCGTCGAAATTCAGGTCTCGAACGTCGTAGATCGACAGCTTGTCGTCGAGACTCAGGCTGTAGGCCGTGTCGAATTTCATGGGGCTCGGGTCCGTGAGATGAATGGCTGGATACTACGCAAATACCAGAGATTACGGAGAGCAAAATGTGGGAGCTGGCTTGCCAGCTCCCACCTTAGATAAGCGGTGTGCCAGCTACACGGCGGCCGCTCAAGAAACACAAAGTGCCGCCCATCGCAGTCAGTGCACCCAACGCATAGAACATGCTGGTCGGCGCAGCGTTGATCAGCAAATAGCCGCAAATAACCGGGCTCATCGCTCCGCCAAACGCCGCCAGGTTTTGTGCGCCGTAATAACTGCCGCGCAATGCGTCTGGGGCGATGGTGTCGATAAACAGGAATTCCGACGGGTAAATGATCATCTCGCCCAAGGTAAACACGAACATTGCCAGGCACCACGTGAGCAGACTGTGAGCCTGGCTGAAACCGACCAGCCCGGCAATGAACAGCAACGTGCCCAGCACGATCCAGTAACGCAACTGTTCGCGCTTGAGAAACCGGCCAATCTGGTACTGCATCACAATCACCGTAATGGCGTTGCAGGCCAGCACAGCCGACAGAATCTTCAGCGCCTCGGCGGGTTTGTAGGCCACCAGCAGAAACTGCGACAGATACAGGGTGTAGCGCCCGTGGACGATGGTGCTCAACAGGCTGCCACTGGTGAACAGGATCAGCGTGCGGTCGCTGCGCAACGTGCGCAGCGTGCTAAGGAAGCTCAAGGGTTTGTGGCTGTCATCGCGTTGGGTCGGTGGGATGCCGATCATCAGGAACAGGCTGCCAAACGCAATGGCGCTGGCGATCAAGAACGGCGCCAGTTGCATATGCCCGGCAATCACTACACCGATCATCGGCCCAGTGGCGTAGCCAACGTTGGTCAGGGTGTAACGCAGGGAAAACACCTTGGCGCGATCACCCACGGGCAGGTTCTCGCTGATGATGGCTTTGGAGCCAATCAGGAACAGCGCCGAGGCGGCTTCGGTAATGACCAGGGTCAGGGTGGTGAGATAGAGGTTGCTGGCGAACGTCAGCAACAGAAAACCGATGGAGCTGGAGAGCATGGCCAGGATCAGCAGCTTGCGCTTTTCCAGGCGGTCGATGATGTAGCCGCCATACAGGCCCAGCAACGTGGCGATAAACACGGCAATGCCCATCAACAGGCCGATGTCCTGCTGGTTGAGGCCCAGTCGGGTACTCAAGAGCAAGGCCAGCAAGGGGCTGGTCATCGCGCGGCTGACCACGATGGTCACCGAGCAGATCATCAGGCGGCGAATTACCAGGGAATAGGTGGCCACGGTGGGGGCGAGCGTCCTTGTTATTGCTTCAAGACAACACAGATCAACTGTGAAAACAGCTCAACTGTGAACACAGAACCAATGTGAACACAGAGCTAATGTGGGAGCTGGCTTGCCTGCGATAGCGGTGGGTCAGCTTGAGTATTTCTCACTGGCCCACCGCTATCGCAGGCAAGCCAGCTCCCACATTCTAGATCGTGTATTTACTGGCCCGCATTGATGGAGATTTTTTCCACCGCACCCTGCTCCAGATCCCACTTCTTGAGGATCTTGCCGTAGGTGCCATCATCCACCATGCCCTGCAGCGCTTCACTGATCGCCGTCACCAGCTCAGTGTTGCTCTTCTCAATCCCCAGCCCCGTGAACTGCTTGGAAATCGCCAGGCCCACCGGCTTGTACTTACCCTTGTCCAGCGCCATCAGATAAGGAATGGTCTCGCTGCCCTGCATCGCCGCATCCAGACGGTTCTGCTGCAACTGCGCGCGCGCATCTGCCGAGCCTTCGGTGCCGATCACCACAATGGCTGGCTTACCGGCCGCTTCGCAGTTTTCCTTGCTCCATGCGGCAATCTCCGACGGCCAGGTGGTACGGCGGCTGGTGCCGACTTTTTTACCGCACAGGTCAGTCAATGCCTGAAGGTCTTCACGCTTGGCCAGGGTGTACAGCTGCGGGCCACTGGTGAAGTAGTCGATGAAGGTCACGGCCTTCTGGCGTTCGGCGGTGTCGCTCATGCCCGACAGCACAATGTCGACGCGCTTGGTGGTCAGGCCGCTGAGCATCTGCTCGAAGCCGGTTTCCTGCCATTTGATCTTCACACCCAGGCGCTCAGCCAGGGCATTGCCCAGGTCAAAGTCCAGGCCGGTGAGTTTATTGGTGGCGGTGTCCTTGAAATCCATCGGCGGGTAGTTCGGCACGATGGCCGCGCTGATCTCGCCTTTTTCCTTGATTGCTGCCGGCAATGCCGCCAATACACAGGTGGAGGCCATCAGGCCTGCGAGCAACGTGGGGATAAACAATTTTTTCATGGGGGCGTTCTCGTTAGTTTTTTAGTTAAGTGCGAACGGCAGAAATAAAGCTTTGGGTACGCGGGTTTTGTGGGCTTATTAGAATTTCTTCGGGGCTGCCGGCTTCCACAATCTGGCCAGCGTCCATAAACACCATGCGGTTGGAGACTTCGCGGGCGAAGCCCAACTCATGGGTGACCACGATCATGGTCATGCCGGTGGTAGCCAAATCACGCATCACCGACAGCACTTCTCCCACAAGCTCCGGGTCGAGGGCTGATGTGGGTTCGTCGAATAACATCAACTTGGGGCGCATCGCCAAGGCGCGAGCAATAGCCACACGTTGTTGCTGACCGCCGGACAATTCCACCGGGTATGCATTGCGCTTGTCCGCCAGACCCACGCGGGCCAGCAACTCCAGCGCATCTTCGATGGCTTCCTTGGGCGAGCGCTTGAGCACCTGCACCGGGCCTTCGATGATGTTCTGCAACACGGTCATATGCGGGAACAAATTGAAACGCTGGAACACCATGCCGGTGGCCAGGCGCTGGCGGGCAATCTGCGATTCATTCATCTCATGCAGCTTGTTGCCCACCACCCGGTAGCCGACCAGCTCGCCGTCGACCCACAGGCCGCCCTTGTCGATTTTTTCCAGCTGGTTGACGCAACGCAGCAGGGTGCTTTTACCCGAGCCGGACGGGCCGATGATGCACATCACTTCGCCTTGCTCGACCTCGATATTGATGTCGCGCAGCGCGTGATACTGGTCGTAATACTTGTTCAGGTTGACGGCCTTGACGATGCTTCTCATGGGGCAAATCTCCTCAACCCAAACTTACGAACGCTTGCCGGCGCCGCGGGCAAAACGACGCTCGAGGCGGCTCTGACCAAATGAAAGAACAGTCACCACCGCCAGGTACCAGATGCCGGCCACAATCAGCAGCTCCATGACCCGCGCGTTGGCGTAGTAGATGTTTTGCGCGTTGTGCAGCAGCTCCGAGTACTGGATCACACTCGCCAGGCTGGTCATTTTCACCATGCTGATGAACTCGTTGCCTACCGGCGGAATGATCACCCGCATGGCCTGCGGCAGAATTACCCTACGCAGTGCTTGCAGGCTCGGCATGCCGATGGACTTGGCGGCCTCATACTGGCCCGTGTCGACCGAGAGCAAACCGGCGCGCACCACTTCGGCGGTGTACGCGCCCTGGTTGATGCTCAGGCCAAGCAGGGCGGCCACGAACGGCGTCATCAGGTCGACGGTGTCGATGCTGAACACGCCGGGAATCGCGATCACCGGGAAAATCAGCGCCAGGTTGAACCACAGCAGCAACTGCAAAATCAGCGGCGTACCGCGGAACAGCCAGGTGTAAGTGATGGCCACATAACGCAGGATCGGGTTGGCCGACATGCGCATGATCGCTGTGATCACCCCGATCACCACACCCAGCGCCATTGCCAGGATCGACATGACGATGGTGTTCACCAACCCCCAGAGGATGGCCTCAGACGTGAGGAACTGGCCGATGTAGGACCACTCGATCTGGCCATTGGCAAATGCGCGCAACAATGCGGCCAGGGCGATCACGATCAACGTGGCAAAAAACATCCGCCCGTAATACCGCCGCGGCACATGCTCGTACTGCGTGATATCGAACTGGTTCTCGGACAACTTGCGCTCGGCTTCCAAGCGCTCCGCCGGGGTTTGGTTCATGCTGACTCTCCAAAAACTGATAACGCTACTGCGGATGTACTCGGTCTAATGTGGGAGCTGGCTTGCCTGCGATGGCGCCAACCCTCACACCACAAATCCTAAATTCTGAACCCCTGATAACGCTCAGCCCATTGTTGCTGAGCCGCCAACGCCAGCTTCAACCGCCCAATCTGCTCCCTAACCCGCTCCGGCGCCGTGCCACCCCAGCCACTGCGCGCCGCAATCGCGGCCTCCAGGGTTAGGCACTCACGCACCTCAGGCAGCAACCGAGCATCCACCTCTGCCAACATCGCCGGCGAGGCTTCCCACAACTCAATCTCATGCTTCTCACAGGTCTGCACCAACGCGCCGGTAATCTCATGCGCCTCTTTAAACGGCACACCACGAGTGGCCAACCAATCCGCCACCTCGGTCGCCAAGGTGAAGCCCATCGGCGCCTGGCGTCGCAGTTCTTCGACCTGCACCTGCATGGTCGCCACCATCCCGGCCATCGCCGGCAGCACCAGCAGCAAGGTGTCGACGCTGTCCAACACGCTGTGTTTGTCTTCACTCAAATCGCGGTTGTACGAGAGCGGCAACGACTTGAGCGTCGACATCAACCCGGTCAAGTTGCCAATCAAACGCCCAGCCTTGCCCCGCGCCAGTTCGGCAATGTCCGGGTTCTTTTTCTGCGGCATGATCGAGCTGCCGGTGGCGTAGGCATCGTCCAATACCACCCAGCGAAATTGCCGCGAAGACCACAGGCAAAACTCCTCCGACAGCCGCGAAATATTCACCCCGAGCATGCCCGCCACAAACAGAAACTCCGCCACATGGTCACGGCTGGCCACGGCATCAATGGAGTTTTCGCACGGCCCGGTGTAGCCCATCTCCTTGGCCGAATGCTCAGGCTGGCGTGCAATTGCGGAACCGGCCATGGCCGCCGCACCCAACGGCGACAACGCCGTGCGCGCATCCCAATCCACCAGGCGCTGCACATCACGCAACATCGACTGGGCGTGGGCCAACAAGTGATGGGCAAACACAATCGGTTGCGCCTGCTGCAAATGGGTAAAGCCCGGGCAAATGCTTTCGATGTGTTGCTCAGCCTGCTCCACCAACGCCTGCTGCAAACTCAACACCTCGGTGGTGATGGTGCGCGCATGGTCGCGCAGGAAAAGGCGCAGGTCATTGGCGGTCTGATCGTTACGCGAACGCCCGGCGCGCAACTTGCCGCCCAAGGCGCCCAGGCGCTCGGTCAATACGCGTTCGATAAAGGTGTGCACGTCCTCGTCATCCAGGGTTGGATGCAGGCGCCCGGCGGCGAAATCCTCACCGATACGGTCCAGGGCCTCAAGGGTACGCAAGGTCTCCGACTCATCCAGCAAACCGGCGCGCTGCAACTCACGGGCATGGGCACGGGAGCCGGCCAGGTCGTAGGGCGTCAGGCGGAAATAGCGCTCGGGGCAGCGGGACAACGCCGCCAAGGCAGCAGACGGACCGGTCTTGAAACGCGCGCCCCAAAGGCGATCGGTGGGCTGGGACATCGGTATTCCTCACGCTTGTTTTTAGAAGAGTCGGAGGCAGTAAAAATAAGATTTCAACTAGACTGAACCAGCGTCTGACGCGCCGTATTCAAGGTTGCCAAGGGCGGATGTTTATGTTCATTATCGCCGCCTGGCTATGTTCAAGGATTGGGTTGCAGCCTGTTGAATATGGCACTTGAGGTCAACGCGTATTATGGAAACCCCACTTTCCACTTCTGGAAACATGCCGCCAAAACCCGGCACACGACCGCCGCTGCAACTGAGCGGGCTGGACTTCAAACTGCTGCGCGTGTTCATGGCCGTGGTCGAAGCCGGCGGCTTCAGCGCCGCGCAAAACGAGCTGAACGTGGGCCTGGCGGCCATCAGCAAACAGATCTCCGACCTTGAAATTCGCATTGGCATGCGCCTGTGTACGCGGGGCCGCGAAGGGTTCGGCCTGACCGAAGAAGGCAAGTTGGTGTATCAAGCGTCCATCGAGTTATTTACCTCGGTAGACAGTTTTCGCGACAAGCTTAGTTCGGCGCAAAACGAGCTTATTGGTGACCTTAGTGTCGGCGTAATTGATAACACCGTCTCCGACGTTAATTCGCCGCTAATTACCGCGTTAGGGAAACTACACAGCGAATCGCCAAAAATTAGATTGCGCCTACATGCCTCGCAACTCGACGAAGTTGAACGCGGCGTGGTGGAAGGGCGGCTGATCGTCGGCATCGTGCCGGTGTACCAGCGCCGCGAAGAATTCGACTACTTCCCCCTCTACGAAGAAAAAGCCCACGCCTACTGCGCCGTAGGACACCCGCTGTTCCACGCGAGCGACATCACCCCAGACGTGCTGCGCCAATACGAAGTGGTCAACCACCGGTACGCGATCCACCGCGACAAAGTCAACTTCGTCACCTACGACAGCCAGTCTGCCTCGGCCTCACAGGTGGAAGCCGTCGCCATCCTGATCCTCACCGGCCGCTTCTTAGGGTTTTTGCCGGAACACTACGCCGCGCCATTGGTCAGGGAAGGGCGCCTGCGCGTGCTGTGCCCGGAACACGTCCACCTGAGCACCGCCTTCAACCTGATCCTGCGCCACAACGCGCCGAGAAGCCCGATGGTGAAAGCCTTTGCAACAGCGCTGGGCGTGGACCTGAAGACGCCGGCCTAAGCCTCAACAATGTTCAAATGTGGGAGCTCTCGAGCCCCAGCGAGGCTGCGAACGGATCGACTCGGTCAACCTGCCAAACCCATTTACCTGCGTCACCTCTCAGTAAGCCATTAACGTTTTTGGCGCGAAGAGTGAATTTTTTATAAAATTCAAATGCTCTTTGGTGTTTTCGTGAATGCAGGGTATGACCAGCGGTTCGACCCGTAACGAAATGTATATCCCGTTGACATATCCAGGCTGTGGTGTAGCGTTGCGATATTAAACGATCACTAGAGGTAGGCCATCATGGACCAAGGTTCTGTATTCCAAAGCAACCGCAGCCAAGCGGTACGTTTGCCAAAAGCTGCTGCCATGCCGGACGATGTAAAGCGCGTAGATGTTATCTCTATCGGAAGAGCCAGAATCATCACCCCAGCCGGTGAGTCATGGGACAGCTGGTTTGATGGCGAGGGGGGCACGCCTGACTTCATGACCGACCGCGAGCAACCAGCGGAACAAGAGCGGGAATCTTTTTAATGCTCAAGTTCATGCTAGATACCAACATTTGCATCTTCACCATCAAAAACAAACCCCAACAGGTGCGTGAAACCTTCAAAAGGCACCATGGCCAACTGGGTATTAGTACAGTGACCCTGATGGAGTTGATTTACGGTGCTGAAAAATCAGCTAACCCGGAGCGAAACCTCGCCGACGTAGAAGGGTTTGCTGCGCGCCTGGAGGTTTTAAAATACGACCAAGACGCCGCGATACATACTGGGCAGCTTCGCGCAGAGCTGGCTAGAACGGGTACTCCGATAGGTCCCTATGACCAGATGATCGCCGGGCATGCCCGTTCGCAGGGTCTGATTTTGGTCACGAATAATCGACGCGAGTTCGACCGCGTGCCAGGATTGCGGGTAGAAGATTGGGTGTGAGCTGACCTCTTGGCACCCATGCTAAGTGCGTCCAGCCTGACGCCGATCAACCTGTGGGAGCTCTCGAGCCCCAGCGAGGCAGCGATAGGATCGCCTCGGTCCACCCGCCGACCCCACCCACCCGCATCACCGCTGCAACTTGGCGCGCTTCTTCTTCGAATGAAAATGCCGAAAATGCGCATCCTGCGCCGCCGCCAACAACTCCCGATCCCCACGCGTATCGCCCCAGGCCCGTAGCCGATACTCGCCCAAATCCCCATACACCGCCTCAAGCCGCAGCACCTTGTTCTCACAACGGCAATTATTCCCCGTGAGCTTGCCCGTCAACACGCCGTCGACCACCTCAAGCTCAGTGCCAATCAATTTGATCCCCAGCCGATTCGCAAACGGCTGCAACACCAACGCCGGCGACGCCGAACACAGCGTCACCACCGCCCCGGACTTCACCTCATCTTCCACCGACTGCAAGCCCTTGGGACGCATCAACTTGGTCCAATAACGCTGGCAATACGCCTCAGCCTGCTGCTGCACCCACGCCTTCTCCACGCCCGTCATAAAGGTGCGGATCAACTGCGCCTTCAACTCATCCCGGCTGATCTGCTGCAGCAAAAAGCGCAGCCCCGGCACGGCGAGTTTGACCATCCGGCCATAGAACTCGCCGGGGCCAAAGGCGAATTTGAGGAAGGGCACGAAACTGTCGTGGTGGGTGAGGGTGCCGTCGAAGTCAAAGACGGAGAGTACTTTGGCGTCGATGGGGCCGGCTTCGAGCATGTCTGGGTTCACGGGTGGTCCTTGATCGTTTGAAGCGGTTCTCATAACCGTGTGACTGGTGCCCACTGCATGGGTTCAGGTGGATAACGGCTATGCAGTTCAGATCAGCCAGATAGTGATCTTGTGCTTCTACTGGCGATGATCAAGGGAGTTTACCCGGTCGGGCATAGGAATGAACGTCGTGAGGTATCCGGCATTGTTACAGCGCGGATTGGGAAAGGTGTGTTTGTGGTCCGTCTGAGCGTCAGCCCGGACGGACTATTCTTGAGGGTTCAGCGTGTCGAATGGCTTGATGGCTGGAAATACTCTGCCATCTTTTGAAACCAAGTCTTGCTCGGCGGCGCGCGTCGGCGAGTCCGGTTGAGCAGTAGATATGGCATATCTCGTAACCGAATCCAGCCTTCATCCTGCCAATGCAGAAGGCTCAACGACATTTCGGGCCAATCAAGCAAGCTCAGCATTGGACGATCTGTAGGTCGTGGTTGATGCTTGTCACGCAATGTCGGGACCACTTGATGGGTAAGCCATTCACGCAACAGGCGATGTCCTGGTGAGTAGTGATAAACCAGCAATGCATACACCCCGGATTCGCTGATCATCAGCATGTTTTCAGGCTGACCGTGGTAGCAGATTTCCAGCGTTTGCCGCTGATCCTCATCGAGCTTGCTGACCATTCGTTCATGCAGATACAGCCCCATCAGGCGACCAAGGTCGCGAGCACAGAACCATGGCTGGTTCTCCAGTAGCAGGGCGTGCATTTGCAGGTTTTGGCGGGTGAAGACGGTAGGTTCATACATGGCACACCTCCGGCTTGGAGGGTGTTTGAGATGTGGTGCGGGTACTGCGAATGACCTTCGCAGATGATGCAAAGTATCCAGGCATTTCCGTTACCTCTGGTTGCTTTCTTAGGGCAGGCGTTATGGGTGTCGGGAGCTAAGAAACCCACCAGAGACGGGCCGGACATATTCCCCTTTCGGGTCTTGTATTCGCCCACTCCCGACATAACGGGGATTTTTCACAGGCGTAGAGAAACCGCTGGCAAAAAAAGCCGCATGGCTGTCGGGTGCGGAGGGCCGCTCTGGTTGAGGCGTTTCTTAGGCGCCGAGTTGAGAGGGTAGGTGGGCGGGTGGAGGTGGTCAAGCTTCCAAGATTATTCATTCTGTTTCAGTGGTGACGTGCTGACTATCGAGCTTGAGGTCGATCATTTTTTGGATTTCAGTTCGCAGAGCATCTTTGTTTTTTGTATGGCATTCCCAGATGATCGATACGCGCCAACCTGCTGCTTCAAGCTCTTGCTGAGCCTTCGCATCTCTCTCAACGTTTTTAGCGAGCTTAGGTAGCCAAAAATCTAATCTGCTTTTGGGTGTGTACGCGTATTTACATCCTAGGTGTCTATGCCAGAAGCAGCCGTGTACGAATAAACACAGCCGGTGCTTCGGGAATACAAGGTCAGGCGTTCCCGGTAAATTTTCCCGATGTAGACGATAGCGAAGCCCCAGCTCATGGCATAGCGATCGAACAGTCATTTCGGGCTTGGTATTTTTCCCCTTAATCTTTGACATGTTTTTAGAGCGTTGTTTTGGGGTGACGATGTCTGTACTCATTCAAGGTTCGCCTGATGAAAAACTCTTTTTAGCCTACCATCGGCATCTTGTCCTAAATTTGGGTACCGCCTTGGAAAATGGTCCTAGGTATCGTAATGGCATGCCTTGGATTACTACGTTACCCCTGCTCTTCCTTTACGTGTTGGTGACAAGGGGATATTGTGAGTGGCAATGCGCCATTTCCAGCCTGTTGGTGAGTTTTCACGCAAGTGATTCCTTACCCTTTCATATCAAATTCGGCCGTCTTTCGTAGATGTTATCTTAAGGTCAGCTTGAGTTAGCAAGTCTTAGAAAATTGGATATAGACAAGGAGTCGACCCTGAAATCAGATATACGCAGCCATCTCATTTTCCGAGCCATTTTTTCGAAAACGACGTATGAGACGGGCGCGTGGGCATGTGGGGTGTTCAGTGGCTAAGCTGAACCCTCTATTACGCATGGCGGTCATTGCTGGTGTCGAGGTTGCTGTCAAACTCCACATAGCGCGGGGCGATGATCTTGATGCTCCTGATGCTGGAGGCGCGACCCCCCTAATGTTGGCGTCTGCCCGAAAAAAAGCGGGAGTTGTACAGCTACTGCTGACCGCTGGAGCGCAGACCGATTTGCTGGATGCGGACGGTAAGGATGCACTCGCATACGCGGAGAAGGGTGGATGTGCGCAATGTATTTCATTGTTGAAGGACGCTTTTAGTAGTAACCGCCAATTAAATGAAACCTACGCATATGACGAAGTTTTGCCTCAGGCCATTGCGGAGCTGGAGGCACCCTTTCCTTCGTTGCTCGTGAGTGACTCTTCGTATCACGAAGCTAAAGAAGAAAAAACTGACCTGATAAGTCACGTCGATGGCTTATTTGAGCCTGAGCCTCACCGAATTCTTGATGCCGCTATCCACGGTGAGGTCTCTGTTCTTTACGCGCAGGAGAATATAGTCGTAATTGTCGAGGAGGATGCGCTCTCGAATTTCATCGAGATCGACGACGAGCCCTTGGATTTTGGATTCGAAGGCGATTGGGTGGCGGAGGCCGAAGCGACTCCTCCGGCGGGGGACGTAACAGTTGCGAAAACAATTAGCGTAATCCAAGAAACCATAGGTCGGCACAAGGCAATCGACACCGATATTGAATGGGACGATATCGCGCTGTTTCTTCCAGAAAGGGCGCGTCCCCTCACGGATGAAAATGAAGGTATCCGTGGTTTGATACTCCGGGGGCTGCGCGAAGGTACTGTTTCGGAGGCTGCTCTAATCGATATTTGTCGAGGAGCTGACATCTCACATAGTCGTGATGAAGAAGCTGAACGTCTGCTGAGTTTTGTTTTAGGTGACCTCGGCATAGTGACCGATCAATGGATAGGATTTTCCGAGCAGGCAGATCTTCTCGATCCTACAACTGAAGAAGAAGTAAGGCTTTCAGAGGCTTTGGAGTTCGTGGACGACCTTGCATCAGGTCGTAACGAGCCGCTTAGATTTTACGCGAGGGGCCTAAAGAAAGACCTACTCCTAGCCGCAGAGGAGATCTCTTTGGGCCGCGAGATGGAGGACGCAAGAAACCAAGCACTAGATGCCCTATCTTGCTGGCCCCGAGGTCTGAGTGCCATTTTCGACGCAGCTGAAAAGGTAGCCCGCGCAGAGGTAGGTCATGAGTTTTTCACCTCAGGTCATGATCTTGTTAGAGAGGGCGTTGGGGACGAGAGCTCAGAAGATGTGTCGTCTGTTGGTAATGTTATGGCCGAGGACAATGAGTTCGGACTCGACTCGGAAGCGTCTGCGTTTGTAGTAGCGGTGTCAGCGGCGCGCTCCGCCAGTAATGATTCCATAAGGGTTCGTGAGGCGCTTGCGGCCGCCTGTCTTAATCGGTGCTTCCTGCTTGAACTATCGAGGATGCCTGATTGCGATTCGGCTTTCTCCTCAGCAATTCGACGCGGAGAGGTGGCACGGGAGAGGATGATTCTTTCCAACCTTCGTCTAGTGCTCTCTATAGCCAAAAAGTACCTTTGGTCCGAACTTCCTTTTGATGATCTCGTTCAGGAGGGCAATCTAGGTCTTATGAAGGCCGTTGAGCGCTTTGACTGGCGCAAGGGTTTCAGATTTTCCACTTATGCTACTTGGTGGATTCGTCAGCATATTTCGCGCGCAATCTCTAATACTGAGCGCGCGATCCGGGTGCCCGTCCACATGCAAGATTTGGCAAGGAGCACTTTGCATGAGCGAGACGAGTTCGAGGCTAAGATCGGGCGTCCTGAAACTGAGCGTGAGACATCACTTCGAACGGGAATACCTCTCGATAAGCTCAAGCTCCTTTTGACTGTTTCAGAGAAAGTTAGCAGCTTGGATGCGCATCTTGAAGGCGCATCGGCACCCTTGCTCGATTTCCTCCTCGAAGAGGAGTCATCGGACCCGGCGATCACTGTAGAAGCAGCCTCTCTTCGAGCTCTTATGCTCGAAATCATTGGCGAACTTGATGACCGCTCGGCCGAAGTCATAACTCTTCGTTTCGGTTTCGGTTTGGATTTAGACGAGCCCATGACCTTGGAAGAAATTGGTCTAAGATTCGATGTAACGCGTGAGCGGATTCGACAAATCGAGTCGAAGGCACTTAAAAAATTACGTCACCCTGTCAGAATGGCAAGGCTAGCTGTGTACTTGGGCGACTACTGGGATTTAAAGGAAGCCCCTTGTCCGGAATACCGATCAGAGGATCTGGCAGTTCAAGATACTAAGAGCGCTAGTGCTGTCGAGCCTCATCGACCGGTCCGCGAGAATATAGAGTGTATTCAGCCGGTTTTTAGTAAGCATCCGAGTTCGGAGTCTCTGGTAGCGATGGGCTCCGCTCAACCAAGTATCCAGTTAACCAATCTTTTGAATGAGGCCAAGGCTCTTGGTCTTAGTGTTGAGGTGGGAGATTCGGACGATCGTCGGATTCGCGTATCACTGCCGGCACTGCCGGATGCGCAGGTTCGCAGAGTTGCCCGCAAAATGGTTGATATTGGTTTCACACTTCTTACTGGAACTACTTACGTCAAATGAACGAGCGCACTAGGTATGCCCCGCCCCGAGCCGATGCAATGCTGGAAGCCCTACGTGGTCTCGGATACTCGACCGCTGCTGCTTTGGCTGATGTTATTGATAACGGTGTCTCTGCCGGTGCGTCAGAAGTTCATGTGACGTTTGAGTGGGATGGAGAGAGAAGTCGAATTTCTATATTGGACAACGGACGAGGCATGCACGATGCGGAGTTAGAAGCGGCAATGACGCTTGGTGTTAAGAATCCTCTCGATGACCGTGCGCCTAGTGATCTTGGTCGTTTTGGGATGGGCTTAAAAACCGCTTCCTTTTCGCAGTGTCGCTGTCTCACTGTTGCGTCTAAGCGGATAAGTGGTCCAGTTTCTTGCTTACGTTGGGATCTCGATGCTATTGCGGCATCGACGGACCTTGGATGGAGGATGTTTGAAGGGGCCGCCCGTGGATCCGAAGCTTTTGTTAACCCGGTCAATACGCTTCAGTCCGGAACATTAGTTCTCTGGGAGCGGCTGGATCGTATCGTCACTCCTGGCTATACGCTCGATCACTTCGCCGACTTGGTAGACGATATCGAATTGCGTCTGGCCATGGTATTCCATCGTCTGTTGGAAGGGGCGGATCCAGTGTTTCGACTGTTCCTTAACGAAAAGCTCGTTAGTCCGTGGGACCCGTTTATGACTGGGCATGCTGCGAAGCCGTGGCATTCTCCCGTCGCTCGAATCCTCACGCCGTCTGGCCTCCTAGAGGCTCAATGCCACGTTCTACCACACAAAGATCGGCTTTCCGAAGATGAGTTTCGCAAAGCGGGGGGAGCGGAGGGGTGGACCTCTCAACAAGGTTTTTACGTATATCGAAATCACCGTTTGCTTCTGGCTGGTGGTTGGCTTGGGTTGGGGCAGGGACGAGCATGGAACCGAGAGGAGCCGCACCGGCTTGCCAGAATTAGGTTGGATATCCCTAATACTGCTGATTCCGCCTGGAAGATTGATGTGAAGAAGTCCACGGCCCGCCCTCCCGTAACTGTGCGTCCTTGGCTTACTAAGTTGGCCGAGGACACGAGAGGAAGAGCTAGGAGAGTATTCGCTTTTCGTGGCACGCCGACGCTCGGACCTGGAGGTCTTAAGATTGAGCAGGAGGCCTGGCGTGTCGACAGACTCAAGGATGGTGTCCGCTACTGCATTGACGAGAGGCATCCTGCGGTGGCTGCGGTAATTGATGCTGTTGGCGGTAATGCAGGCCTTGTTCGGGCCATGCTACGCGTCGTTGAGGAAACGGTACCTGTACAGCGGATATGGCTGGACACCGCAGAGAACAAAGATACTCCACGTACCGGGTTTGATGGCGAACCCAACGCTGCGGTGATTGAGGTTGCAAGTGTACTATTTAATGACTTGATTGAGCGTAAGGGACTAAGCGTCGAAGAAGCTCGCAAATCGATGCTAAGGACCGAGCCATTTCAAAAGTTCCCAAAACTGATCGCTAAATTAGGGGAGAGCGAATGACCTCAGCGGAAGAGATAGCAGCGCAAGTGGAACTGCTGGAAAATGTTATCGCTACAGCGCAGCGGCTTGTTAAGGCGGAGAAGGACAAGTCCAAAATTACCCCAACCCTCATTGCTGAGAAAGTGCGGCTTGCAGCGACAATGTTTGCTGGCGATTCACCTCATGTCGTGGATGAGGGAAAGGCCGTTGTCACACTGATTCAACGTTTTAGCCACTGGATCGGTAAATCGACAACGCTTAAAGACAACGCTGGCCACTTTGATTGGTTGACTGCTGCGCGCAAACGTGATTGGCAATACTGGCGGCGTTACGGGGACTTTTTGGAGTCAAAACTTTCCGATACGGTAGTTGAAGGGCTTGATGAGGCTACCGACGATATCTTAAGCCTGTTGGAGGATCCGCAACGGGGAGATGATTGGGATAGAAGGGGACTTGTTGTTGGGCACGTGCAGTCCGGAAAAACAAGCAACTATTCTGGGCTCATTTGTAAAGCGGCTGATGCGGGCTACAAGATAATTATCGTCCTCGCCGGCATGCACAATAATCTTCGCTCGCAGACCCAAATTCGCTTGGAGGAAAGTTTCCTAGGCTACGAGACAACCATCGACCGCGATCCGGGCATGCCGATCGGTGTCGCTGAGTTCGGCGAAGATCTGAAAACTAACTCTGCGACCACTCGTGCTGAAAACGGGGATTTCAGCAACGCCATCGCAAGGCACTTCCATGGCATCTCCCCTGAAGAGAGACCCTGGCTCTTTGTGGTGAAGAAGCAGAAGACAGTTTTAACCGCCTTGTTGGCTTGGATACAGAAGCGCGTGGCTGACAGCACTGATGCAAGCACCGGACGAAAGCTCGTAACGAAACTTCCTTTACTGATGATCGACGACGAGGCAGATAACGCCTCGGTCGATACAGGTGAGCAGGTGTTCAACGACGATGGCACACCCGACGAGGAGCATCAGCCCAAAACGATCAATCGCCTGATCCGCCAATTATTGCACTCGTTCTCGCGCAAAGCTTATGTTGGATATACGGCCACACCTTTCGCCAACATTTTCATTCATCACAAAGGCGCTACGGCTAAGGAGGGGCCTGACCTCTTCCCTAGTTCTTTCATAATCAATTTGGCCGCGCCCTCCAACTATGTGGGCCCCGCGCGCATGTTTGGCAAGATGACTAAGGATGGGCGTAAGGGCGCTCTTCCTCTTTCTCGGAGCATTGCAGATCACTACGACCCGGAGAAAGGAACCGGGTGGATGCCGCCGAAGCATAAGAAAATACATGTCCCTACCTATAAAGGGGAGGAGATTATTCCCCCTTCACTGCAAGAGGCGATATGCGCCTTCGTGTTGACCTGTGCGGTTCGAGAACTACGCGGCCAAGGTGGGCAGCACAACTCCATGTTGGTTCACGTCACTCGTTACGTAGACGTACAAAATCATGTACGCGAACAGATCGAGACGGCCGTGCGCCGCATGCGTCAGAAGATAACTCGTGGCATTGGCGCTCAAGAACAAATAGATGAATTGCGTAGGCTCTGGGATGAAGATTTCCTCCCTGTCCGAGACCAAGTTGCAGAACTCTCCCCAGTCGAGGATCGGCCGCCAACAATGCCAAGTTGGGACGACGTCCTTGCAGTTCTACCTGATGTTCTGGATGACATCGAGGTCCGCTCGATTAATGGAACGGCCAAGGATGCACTGGATTATGCGACACCCGGCGCGGTGCTCAAGGTGATAGCCGTCGGCGGAGACAAGCTTGCTCGCGGCCTGACTCTGGAGGGGCTGTGCGTGAGCTACTTTGTGCGTACGACGAAAATGTACGACACGCTTATGCAAATGGGACGCTGGTTTGGCTACCGCCCTGGTTACCTTGATCTTTGTCGCCTCTACACTTCACCCGATCTGGTGAAGTGGTTTGGCCACATTGCTGATGCGTCGGAAGAATTGCGTGACGAGTTCGACTTTATGGCTGAAGCAAAGCTGACGCCGGAGCAGTACGGGCTCAAAGTAATGTCACACGAGGTACTTACTGTCACCTCACCGTTGAAAATGCGGAACGCGCAGACGCTCTCGTTGACATACAGCGGGACACGACCACAAACCATCCTCTTCCATCGTGATGCCAAGATTCAGCAACAGAATCTCGATGCTGTCGATACTTTGGTCGGGGCACTCGGAAAGCCGTGGTCGGATTCGCCGAAGTATGGCCGAGATGGCGATCAGGACTCATGGCCAAGCGCACGTCTCTGGAAGGACGTAAGCGTCTCCAAGGTTCTAGAATTCCTCGGCTCTTATGCGACTCATCCGAATGCCACCAGCGCCAAGGCTTTACTGCTGTCGGAATTCATAACCAAGATGGTCAACACAGGGCAATTGAGAAATTGGAGCGTTGCACTGCTCGGGGGCGGTGCCGGCGAGGGAGATGAGCACGTCTTCCCTGGTGGCGCTCCATCGAGTAGCTACTCCATTCGCAAAACCGAGGACCCTGTCGATCCTGAGAAGGTTGACCCTAAGAGTTTTGCCATTGGTGTTCTCACAGATCCTAAAGACGAAGGCATCGACTTAAACGATGACGTATGGCGAGAGGCTTTGGCACTCACCCGCGCAGCTTGGAAGCCTGAGCCTTCGCGTGGTCGAACCTCTTTGCCGAGCTTCCCGAGTGGTAAAGGTATCCGCGAAGCACGTAGGAAGCTTGGCGGGGACTCGGACTGCGGGGTGCTTTTGTTATACCCGCTAACTCCTTACTTCTATAAGGATAAGGTAACGCCTGAGCGACTCATAGTCCCTGGGTGGAAGAAGCCTATTATGGCTTTCGCCATCGCGTTTCCCAGCAGTGATCACTCGATAAGTGTGGAATACGAAGTTAACCTCCTCTACTGGATGCAAGAATATGGCCCGTCCGAATGAAGAGTTCCTGCTGGCCTGGTCTTCTCTTTCCGGAAATGACCCCATACCAGGCTGGCAAGCTATTTCTCTCGCTTCTGCGGGCCCGGTCGCGGTCCAAGCTGGCCGGCGTTCGCCAGCCAATGTTGAAGCGATATTATTCTGCTTTCCGACTGCAAAGTTAGCTCGTGCCGAAAAACTGCCCGAGGGGCAGGGCTTTTTGATCGAGAGAGCTGATCCCGATAGCTATGGCGGGCTTAGATTAGCGCTGACTCGACAAGAAGCCGGAAGCACCGAGCTTTTCGCTGCAATGGTTCACGATATTGTCGGCGCTTTAGATGACATCGCTGCTACTGGCGCTGACGAAAATATGTTGTTACGGGTTTTGATTGGTCGAGTAGTTGCTTGGAAGCAGTTCATGTCACGAGGTGCGAATCCTCTCAGTCCTGAGGCGGAACTCGGTCTCATGGGAGAGCTCAACTTTATGCACGATCTTTTAGAGTCAGGAGTACCCGCGGAGGAGATGCTTCGAGGCTGGGTGGGACCTGATGACGCCCCGCAAGATTTTTTGTTGGGCGACGGGGCAGTTGAAGTCAAAGCCACGATGTCCTCCTCTGGTTTTTCCGTGAAAATAGCCTCCCTTGAGCAGTTGGACGACTCCGTAGCATCGCCTTTATTTCTCTCTGCCGTGCGTTTTTCGCGTGAGGAGGGCGGATTCACTCTTCCCAAGATGATTTCCGAGACTGAGCTGAAACTAGGTGGGGATCTAAGAATGGTCAACCTTTTTAGGGAAAGGCTGATGGTCTCCGGTTACTTCGAAGGCCACTTCGGCCATTACACACGAAAGTTCGAGTCGAAGGAGAAGCATATTTTCTCTGTCACTGAGGGCTTCCCGAGGTTGACTCCGGGAATAGTCACCATGGGAGTCGTGCGAGCCCTTTACGAAATAAATCTGGACCATGCCGGAGCGTTCATCTCGGACCTCGGCACGGCTCTGAAATTACTAGGAGTAATTAAGGATGACGCTTGATGATTTCTTCGCCGAAACTAAGGGCGAAATAGCGGCCCTGATGTCCGATGGCGCACCCTTCGGCGAACTCGTTTTTTCAGAAGTGGTTATGCAGCACCTTGTTGATGCTGGAATGACTTTCGATCCTGTGGTCTGTCACTTTCAGGGGAAAGTAGGCAATGCGAATTTGCGTTTGAGTGGCTATGCCATGTCTGAAGACGCTGATCAGCTTGACCTATTCGTAAGTTTGTACGAGGGCTTTGAAGGCCTCAGTCCAATTTCTGACCAAGACATCAAGACTGCAGCGGCTCAATGTGTCCGTTTCTTAGAGCTCTGTGCGGCCGGACGTATTGCCGAAAAACTCGATCCATCAAGCGATGTCCATTCTTTAGCATTGACGATTCGAGAAATTTACGACGGACTTGAACAGGTTCGTGTTTACGTACTTACGGATGGGATAGCGAAGTCGAAGAGCTTCAAAGCGCGAGATGTTGGCGGCAAGCAAGTTAAGCTAGAGGTCATGGATATCGAGCGGCTTTACCGTCATCGTTCAGAGGGTAAACCTCGGGACGAACTTGTCGTTGACTTCAATGAAGTGTCTGGCTCTCCACTGCCATGTGTTTTCGTACCTGGGGAAACTGGAGATTATGACTACGCACTTACCGCTATACCAGGCGAAGCGCTTCGGTTTGTTTATGAGAAATTTGGCCCACGTTTGCTTGAGGCGAATGTGCGTTCCTTCTTAAGCGTGAAGGCGAAGGGCGTGAATGCGGGCCTTCAGAGTACATTGAGAAACTCTCCGGAACGATTCATGGCATATAATAATGGCATCGTATTGGTTGCTGATGAGATGCGTCTTGATCGCACCGCAGATGGGGCGCCGGGGATCTCATGGTTACGAGGCATGCAAATTGTTAACGGAGGTCAAACTACTGCTTCAATTTTCTTCGCAAAGAAAAAATACGCAGATACAGATTTGAGCAAAGTACGCGTTCCGGCAAAAATTATTGTTATGAAAGAGCAGGATCCTGCAAAAGAGGAGGCTCTTGTCTCGGACATTTCGCGTTACGCTAATAGTCAAAACGCTGTTCGGCAGTCAGATCTATCCGCTAATAAGCCGTTTCATGTTGATATTGAGCGTTTGTCTCTTTCTGTTTATTGCCCCGATGGTATGGGTCGATGGTTTTATGAGAGAGCAGCGGGCAGTTACAACACTCTTCTTGCTCGTGATGGTGTCACCCCAGCAAAGCTCCGCGCCCTAAAGGAGTCGGTACCAACATCGAGAAAAATTACGAAAACTGAATTGGCGAAATATTTTATTGCTTGGGATGGACATGCTGATGTTGTCAGCCTCGGTGCGCAAAAATGCTTTGATCGATTTATGTCTCGTATGACTGAGATGGAGGCTGATGGGGCAACATTCGCTCCGGATGTTACATACTTCAAAGCCATTGTCTCGAAAGCTTTGCTATTTAAAGCAGTACACAAAACGGCGCGACCATTGGTTCCAGCCTTTCTCGCAAACGTTGCTGCTTATACTGTTGCCTTAATTTCCCTTGTTTACGGTGATTCCTTTAACCTTGATCGTATTTGGACTAGGCAAGGTATTTCGCCTCAACTCATTAAGCAAATAGAAATCTGGGCTCGGGAAGTTAATGATCGTCTTCATGAGACTGCAAGTGGCAGGATGATTTCCGAATGGGCAAAGCGACCAGAATGCCGAGAAGCTATGTTTTCCCGGCCGTTCTCTCCTCCATTTACAGATATTCCTGAGGCTCTCTGACATCCCGGCTCACAGAAAGTGCTCGTGATGTAGGGGCACCATTTTATTAGTAAACATGGCGAAGAGGATTCGTCGATGTTTCGGGAGCATAACGTAGACTATCTGGCACTTGATACGGTGCGATAGTCTACGCGGCGCTATCAGATATCCAAAGACGCCTGCCGATTTCTTCCAGATCGGTAGGAGTCAATGACCGTTGCGACGACAGCTGCTATTTTTCTAGCAAGCAGTGGAGGTACTGCATTTCCTATCTGTGTGTACTGTTGTGTTCTATTTCCCTCGAAAAAGTAATTGTCAGGAAAGGTCTGCAATCTAGCGGCTTCGCGAACAGTCAAGCTGCGGCACTGACTCGGGTCCGGGTGTATATAGTAATGACCATCTTTAGCTATGTGTGCGACGACAGTTGTAGAAGGACCATTTTCCATCTGAACTCTGAAACGGTCACTAAAGGGGACTGAGTCAGAAGACACGTTCTCATGAGCTGGCAGTAGCTGCGCAGGGAACTGGTGTATTTTTGGGGAGGAGCCATTCAATCTCGCGTAGCTTGCTGCATAGATGTACCGATGAAGATCTGAGCGCATATGACTCCTAGCCTCATGCTGCAGCACCCCTTTCAGTCTTGGGTCGAGGAACCACTCACGCTGCTTGGTACTCATTTCTGGATCTACTTTCCAGTATGTGAATTTACTACCGTTAGACTGCAGTCTCTGTGCGTCAACCGCCGCTTTTTTCATCAAATCTATCAAGTCACCGTTGCCGGCTACGTACGGCCGTAAAAGCATAGAGCCGGCTTCTTCCAAAGCGGATAACCATGCTTCGAGAGAGTCACCACCTCTTGAAATCTTGCTGCGAACCGGCGGGAGTCCTGACAGGGCTTGCCCAACTGTAAAAACAGTTTTGCTGCGTTCCATTACGAGTTTGTGAGGATTTTCAAGTAAAGCGGGACAGCTTGAAGCAATGTCAGAGCGTATGCCAAGCAGGATAACGCGGTGTCTAGCCTGTGGAAGGCCGTGCTGTTCTGATTGAATGATGAAGTCGTGCGGGTCTGGTTTTTCCACGTCTCTAGGGACGACTAAAGAGCGGATGTTGTACGAAAGGTCTTCGGCAGGCGCCGAGAGGTCGTCGAAAATTTGTTGAAATATGTTCGAGCCACTGTGTTTTGAAGACAATATGCCTTTAACGTTTTCCATTACGAAAATCGTTGGTTTGAACTCGCGAATAATCCGTAAATACTCTTTATAGAGAAAGTGCTTCTCGTCGCTTTCAAATTCCTCTTGGGACTCGCGTGTGCGACGGGCACGTCCTGCCACAGAGTACGCCTGGCAAGGTGGTCCGCCAATGAGTACCCATTCCTCTGCCCCAATCAGGGCTTTCCTGATCCATTTGTCGACTTCTTCTGGCGAAATTTTACCAAGCTCTGCGAGCTTTGCTTCTTGTGCTGCTTCTACTGCTTCCGCCGGTACGTCCGGATGCTTGAAAAGCTCTTCACGAGTAATTTCTCCCCGGATGTATTCATAGTAAGCCTCCGGTGCCTCGCCTTTGGGGAAGGCGCGAAATAATGCACGGAGAGATAAGGTTGCATGAGCGACAGGGTCTTTCTCGATCGAGACACGGAGCTGGAATTTGCGTACTCCCTTCTGATGGCCACCGATTGAGGAGAATCCTTCCCCCAGTCCGCCCGGGCCCGCAAAGAGGTCGATTACCGGGATAGATTCCTTGTATTTCATTGATTTAGCCGAGGCGCCTAAGACAAAAATAAAAAAAGCGCATTGCAGCGCTCAGGGGGGTGCTCAACCGGGGGGGGCGGGCACTTATGTGCGATAAATGGTAACGGTTCACTTAGTGGTCGGCAAGAAATGAACCTCACGAGAGGCAACTGAGTTTTACCGCGTACAAGGGGCGCGCAGGAAATTGCAGAATGTCCACGCAATCATGATTGGAGCTAGGCAATTCTATTGCTGTGGGGGTTATGAATGGCCTAAACGTTGTTCTCTGGTGTGCAGGGCTATTCGGCAAAAAAACGCCTTACCTTTCTGTGGGTGGCATTCGTGTAAGTAGAATTCTGTTTAGTGTGAAAAAAGCCCTGGAAATCAGGGCTTCTTAGCGGATCTGAGTAAGTCGTTCAAAACTGGATTTTTTTGCTATGGGAATCAATCCCAGCTCAAAGCCCCACCAGTCTGATACTCAATAACCCGAGTCTCAAAGAAGTTCTTCTCCTTCTTCAAGTCCATAATCTCGCTCATCCACGGGAACGGGTTAGTCGTCCCTGGGTACTCTTCTTTAAGACCAATCTGCGACAACCGACGATTAGCAATAAACTTCAGATAATCCTCCATCATCGCCGCATTCATGCCCAACACCCCACGCGGCATGGTATCGCGCGCATATTCAATCTCCAGCTGCGTCCCCTGCAAAATCATCTGGGTCGCTTCTTCCTTCATTTCAGCATCCCACAAATGCGGGTTTTCGATTTTGATCTGGTTGATCACATCGATACCGAAGTTCAGGTGCATCGACTCGTCACGCAGGATGTACTGGAACTGTTCGGCCACGCCGGTCATTTTGTTGCGGCGGCCCATGGACAGGATCTGGGTGAAGCCGCAGTAGAAGAAGATGCCTTCCAGGACGCAGTAGTAGGCGACCAGGTTGCGCAGCAGTTCTTTGTCGGTTTCGACGGTGCCGGTTTCGAACTTCGGATCGGAGATCGAACGGGTGTATTTGAGGCCCCAGGCTGCCTTTTTGGCGACCGATGGAATCTCGTGGTACATGTTGAAGATCTCGCCTTCATCCATGGCCAGCGATTCGATGCAGTACTGGTAGGCGTGGGTGTGGATCGCTTCTTCGAAGGCCTGGCGCAGGATGTACTGGCGGCACTCCGGGTTGGTGATCAGGCGGTACACGGCCAGGACCAGGTTGTTGGCAACCAGGGAGTCGGCGGTGGAGAAGAAGCCGAGGTTGCGCATGACGATGCGGCGTTCGTCGTCGGTGAGGCCTTCGGGGTTTTTCCACAGGGCGATGTCGGCGGTCATGTTGACCTCTTGCGGCATCCAGTGGTTGGCGCAGCCGTCGAGGTACTTTTGCCAGGCCCAGTCGTACTTGAAGGGCACGAGTTGGTTGAGGTCGGCGCGGCAGTTGATCATGCGCTTTTCGTCAACGGCGACGCGGGCGGCGGAGCCTTCCAGCTCGGCGAGGCCTTCGGCGACGTCGAGTTTGTCGAGGGCGGCCTTGGCGCGCACGATGGCGGCGGAGTCATTGGCGGTGACGGCGCGGGCTTCGATGGCGGCGGCAGCGCCGGCACCGTCGAGGCGGTCCATGTTGGCTTCGGTGGCGTGGCCGGCGTTGGCGCCTTTGGCGGCTACTTCGCCTTCTTCTTCTTTGTCGAATTCGTCCCAGCTCAGCATGACGTGTCGTCTCCTGCGTGAGGGCTCAAAGGTGCCCGTGTGAAACCGGATGGTTGGGTGTTCACACGGCCCAGAGGCCGCGGTGGATCTTAAGGAATCGTTTGTTGCAACAGCTCGCGCAGGCAATTAAACGGAATAGGGTTACGGGTTCTGCTTGAGGCTTGAGGTGCGCAGCGACAGGCGCGTGCTTGCGCGAAGGCCTCAGGTCTGGCTCTTCATCCCAGTGTAAAGGGATATTGCAGGCCCGATTTACCCGCGCATTATAGGGAAAAAATCGGCTTTGTGTTGCGGCCGATGGTCACGATGGAGGGGCAAAATGCTGTGGTTTTCGGCCAGAGCGTGTGTTTGCAAGGCTTTGCTGGGGTAGGAATTTTTTGACGGGCGGTGGGATAGTTTTTGTAGGGCTGTGGGAGGGGGAATTGAGGAGGGCTGTATGGGGTGTGTTTGGCTGGGATCGCCATCGCAGGCAAGCCAGCTCCCACATTGGGTGGGCGGTGGGCCAGAGGGCGGTTCTTGGCCGCAAGAACGATTTCTTGCGGCGACCAAGATCCGGGTTTAAATCTTACTGAAAAAGTTATTACCCGTTAGAGCAACCATTGCCCATCACTTGATAATTAAGAATATGACGCTGACCTTGCGAGTCTTCATATTCCATTTGTACCGGTACAACGTTGCAGACATCAGGGATGTTGCTCATGGACAATACTTTGGCCACATCCAAGTGTGTGCTGTAGGTGTAATCTTCAACAATCGGGGCGTTCTGGCCGGCCAGCTCGGTCGGGGCCTCATCGGCCAGGGCGGCGGTGGCGCACAAGCTGCTGAGGGCCATAACTACGAGAGCTTTCATTACTGTATTTACCTTCTTCAGGGCGAAAGGGGTCACGGGGCCCTTATGAGGCCGCGTGTGTAACTATAAAATTGGGAAGTTCGGATTAACGTTGCCTTCGTGGGGGCTGTTACGGTGTTAATCACGTTGCCTTGTTGGCGGAGTTGATTTTAGGCCTGTGGGTTTTATTCATATACCCGTGCTTTTGATAAACACTATTGGCGGTTTTTGTAACAATCCCGTGGTAAAGGTTTTTTCATCAGGCGCCAAAGCCGCGCAGGCCGTGGGCCAGAGCCCTGAAAGGGCATAGCAGGGCATTTTGTAGGGGCTTGTTACTACCATCGTCGAATGGTTCTATGGGGGCGCCCCGGCTACAACAGGGCATACAAAAACAACTATTGTCACCGAGGTAAGAAAGATGAGTGCGGCTTCCCTGTACCCCGTTCGCCCCGAAGTAGCAGCCAACACGCTGACCGACGAGGCGACCTACAAGGCCATGTACCAGCAGTCGGTGGTCAACCCCGATGGCTTCTGGCGCGAGCAAGCCAAGCGCCTTGACTGGGTCAAGCCTTTCACTGCGGTCAAGCAGACCTCTTTCGACGACCACCATGTCGACATCAAATGGTTCGCCGACGGTACCCTCAACGTTTCCTACAACTGCCTGGACCGCCACCTCGCCGAGCGTGGTGATCAGGCTGCGATCATCTGGGAAGGCGATGACCCTTCCGAAAGCCGCACCATCACCTACCGCGAGCTGCATGAAGAAGTCTGCAAGTTCGCCAACGCCCTGCGCGGTCAGGATGTGCACCGCGGCGACGTGGTGACTATCTATATGCCGATGATCCCCGAAGCCGTGGTCGCCATGTTGGCCTGTACCCGCATCGGTGCGATTCACTCTGTGGTATTTGGCGGTTTTTCACCGGAAGCCCTGGCCGGTCGCATTATCGACTGTAAGTCGAAGGTGGTGATCACCGCCGACGAAGGCATTCGCGCCGGTAAGAAAATTCCGCTGAAGGCCAACGTCGACGACGCGCTGACCAACCCGGAAACCAGCAGCATCCAGAAAGTCATTGTGTGCAAGCGCACCAATGGCAACATCAAGTGGAACCAGCATCGCGACATCTGGTACGAAGACCTGATGAAAGTGGCGGGCACTGTGTGCGCGCCTAAGGAGATGGGCGCCGAAGAAGCGCTGTTCATCCTTTACACCTCGGGCTCCACCGGCAAGCCTAAAGGCGTGCAGCACACCACTGGCGGCTACTTGTTGTACGCAGCCCTGACTCACGAGCGTGTGTTCGACTACCGCCCAGGCGAAATCTATTGGTGCACCGCCGACGTGGGTTGGGTCACCGGCCACACCTATATCGTATACGGCCCGCTGGCCAATGGTGCGACCACGCTGTTGTTTGAAGGCGTGCCGAACTACCCGGATATCACGCGGGTGGGCAAGATCGTCGACAAGCACAAGGTCAATATCCTCTACACCGCGCCGACCGCGATCCGCGCGATGATGGCGTCCGGCACCGCTGCCTGCGAAGGCGTGGATGGCAGCAGCCTGCGTCTGCTCGGGTCGGTGGGTGAGCCGATCAACCCGGAAGCCTGGGATTGGTACTACAAGAACGTCGGCCAATCCCGTTGCCCGATCGTCGACACCTGGTGGCAGACCGAAACCGGCGCCACCTTGATGAGCCCGCTGCCGGGTGCTCACGCGCTCAAGCCGGGCTCGGCGGCACGCCCGTTCTTTGGTGTGGTGCCGGCGTTGGTGGACAACCTCGGTAACATCATCGAGGGCGCTGCCGAAGGCAACCTGGTGATCCTCGATTCGTGGCCAGGCCAGGCGCGCACGCTGTATGGCGACCATGACCGTTTTGTCGACACTTACTTCAAGACCTTCCGTGGCATGTACTTCACCGGCGACGGCGCGCGCCGTGATGAAGACGGCTACTGGTGGATCACTGGGCGGGTGGACGACGTGTTGAACGTCTCCGGCCACCGCATGGGCACTGCCGAGATTGAAAGTGCGATGGTTGCGCATCCTAAAGTCGCCGAAGCGGCGGTGGTGGGTGTGCCGCATGACATCAAGGGGCAGGGCATCTATGTGTATGTCACGCTCAAGAATGGCGAAGAACCTAACGAAGCGCTGCGCCTGGAACTGAAAAACTGGGTGCGCAAAGAGATCGGGCCGATTGCCTCGCCGGATGTGATCCAGTGGGCGCCGGGCTTGCCGAAAACGCGTTCGGGGAAAATCATGCGCCGGATTCTGCGCAAGATTGCTACGGCTGAGTATGACGGGTTGGGGGATATCTCCACCCTGGCCGACCCAGGTGTGGTGGCGCATTTGATTGAGACGCACAAGACCATGAACGTCGCGTAAGGCGGGCTGGGTCAGATAAAGCCCCATTCGGCGTGAGCCGGGTGGGGCTTTTTTGTGGGGTTTGATTTCGATAGCACTGGCGAAACCGGATCACTGTGGGAGCTGGCTTGCCCGCGATGAGGGCGTATCAGGCACAGGTGGGTTAGCTGACAGGCCGCTATCGCAGGCAAGCCAGCTCCCACATTTGGAATGTGTTTCATGGCCGGAGTTTGATCGTTCCCACGCTCCGCGTCTGCTCTTGAGGCGTGACGCAGAGCGTCACAGGATGCATCCCCACGCGGAGCGTGGGAACGATATGTGTGTAGGCCAATAAATATCGGTTTCTTTCGTAGGAGGTTTCTGAATGTTACCGTCCAGCCTAAATGTGTAACCCCACGCCCAATCCTGAGGCAATGTGCTACGCCTGCGCCCCGAAAACCCGCGTTTTAGACACCCTCAGAAATAAGATTAAACGCCAGACTTGCCGTGCTAGAAGGGTTTGCGAATAATAGGCCCGCAATTTGCAGCATCAACAGGTTTAATATCTTTTGTCTCTGCATAAAATCCAGAGGCTGTCAATGTGCTGGAACCGCTTTCTCAGTGCTTCTGTAAATTGTTGTCGCATTGAGGAAATATCGGCTTCCGGCCTGTCGTTAGAATGCCGATCACTCGCTCGTCGTCTCCTGTATCAATTCAGGGTAGGACGCAGCACCGCTATTCGGTTTCACTTAAGTCGCATCGTGGGCCACGGCTCATTCTGCTTTTTGCCCTATACCGATGGAGTCCCAAGATGAAGAAACTTGTGCTGTTGGGCGCCCTGGCGCTGTCCGTGCTGTCCATGCAGGCCTTCGCTGATGAAAAGCCCCTGAAGATTGGTATCGAAGCGGCTTACCCTCCGTTTGCCTCGAAGGCGCCGGATGGCAGCATCGTTGGTTTTGACTACGACATCGGTAACGCGCTGTGCGCAGAGATGAAGGTCAAGTGCGTATGGGTCGAGCAAGAATTCGACGGCCTGATCCCTGCGCTCAAAGTGCGCAAGATCGATGCGATCCTGTCGTCCATGTCCATCACTGAAGACCGCAAGAAGTCTGTGGACTTCACCAACCGCTACTACCTGAGCCCAGCGCAGCTGGTGATGAAGGAAGGCACCACCGTCAGCGACAGCCTGGATGAACTCAAAGGCAAGAAAATCGGCGTGCAACGCGGTTCGATCCACGATCGTTTCGCCAAGGAAGTCCTGGCCCCTAAAGGCGTCACGGTTGTGCCTTACAGCTCGCAGAACGAAATCTACCTGGACGTGGAAGCCGGTCGCCTTGACGGCACCGTGGCCGACGCCACCCTGCTGCAAGACGGTTTCCTGAAAACCCCTGCCGGTAAAGGCTACGCGTTCGTGGGCCCACAGTTCACCGACGCCAAGTACTTCGGTGACGGCATCGGTATCGCTGTGCGTAAAGGCGACAAGGCCGAGCTGGACAAGATCAACGCTGCGATTGCCGCGATCCGTGCCAACGGCGAATACAAGAAAATCCAGGACAAGTACTTCGACTTCGATATTTACGGCGCTGACCCTAAGTAACTCGTCGCAGCTGTCTGTCCTAAATGGCGCAAGCAACAGAAGATTCTGAAGTTTGCGCCATTTTTTCATCCCCCTTTTCGAGGACCTGAATCATGTTGAACGGCTACGGGGCTGTCATCCTCGATGGCGCATGGTTGACGCTTCAGCTCGCCTTGTCGTCCATGGCCTTGGCCATTGTTCTGGGTCTGATCGGGGTCGCGTTACGCCTGTCGCCGGTGCGCTGGTTGGCTTGGCTGGGTGACTTGTACTCCACGGTGATCCGCGGGATCCCCGACCTGGTGCTGATTCTGCTGATTTTCTACGGCGGCCAGGACTTGTTAAACCGCGTCGCGCCGATGCTCGGCTATGACGACTATATCGACTTGAACCCCTTGGCCGCCGGTATCGGCACCCTGGGTTTCATCTTTGGCGCCTACCTCTCGGAAACCTTCCGTGGCGCCTTCATGGCCATTCCCAAGGGCCAGGCCGAGGCCGGCCTTGCGTATGGCATGAGCAGTTTCCAGGTGTTTTTCCGGGTGATGGTGCCGCAGATGATTCGGCTGGCGATCCCTGGTTTCACCAACAACTGGCTGGTACTCACCAAGGCCACCGCGCTGATCTCGGTGGTGGGCCTGCAAGACATGATGTTCAAGGCCAAGCAGGCGGCAGACGCCACCCGCGAGCCTTTTACCTTCTTCCTCGCAGTGGCGGCGATGTACCTGGTGATCACCAGCGTGTCGTTGCTGGCCCTGCGTTATCTTGAGAAGCGCTACTCGGTAGGCGTAAGGGCGGCTGATCTATGATCTTCGACTACAACGTCATCTGGGAAGCCATGCCGCTGTACCTTGGCGGCCTGGTAACCACCCTGAAACTGTTGGCTATTTCGCTGTTCTTTGGCCTGCTCGCCGCCTTGCCGCTGGGCTTGATGCGCGTGTCCAAGCAGCCGGTCATCAACGGTGCGGCCTGGCTCTACACCTACGTGATCCGCGGCACGCCGATGCTGGTGCAGCTGTTTTTGATCTACTACGGCCTGGCGCAATTCGAAGCCGTGCGCGAAAGCTTCCTGTGGCCGCTGCTGTCGAGCGCCACGTTCTGCGCATGCCTGGCGTTTGCGATCAACACCAGCGCCTACACCGCCGAAATCATCGCCGGTAGCCTCAAGGCCACGCCGAACGGGGAGATCGAGGCGGCCAAGGCCATGGGCATGTCGCGCTACAAGCTGTACCGCCGCATCCTGCTGCCGTCGGCCTTGCGCCGCGCGCTGCCGCAGTACAGCAACGAAGTGATCATGATGCTGCAGACCACCAGTCTGGCGTCCATCGTCACCTTGATCGACATCACCGGTGCTGCACGCACCGTGAACGCCCAGTATTACTTGCCGTTCGAAGCCTATATCACCGCCGGCGTGTTCTACCTGTGCCTGACCTTTATCCTGGTGCGCCTGTTCAAGTTGGCCGAAGGCCGCTGGCTGAGCTACCTGGCTCCACGGAAGCATTGATATGGAACGTATCGATCACCTGTTGCCCTGGGGCCACCTGGGCTGCGAGCGCCAACTGAGCGTGTTTCGTTTTGGCAGTGGCGAGCGCAAGGCCTATATCCAGGCCAGCCTGCACGCCGACGAATTGCCGGGGATGCGCGCCGCGTGGGAGCTGAAAAAGCGCCTCACTGAACTGGAACAGCAAGGCGCCCTCAACGGGGTGATCGAGCTGGTGCCGGTGGCCAACCCGATGGGCCTGGGCCAACTGCTGCAAGGCAGCCACCAAGGGCGTTTCGAAGTCGGCAGCGGCAAGAATTTCAACCGTGATTTCGTCGAGCTGAGCGCGCCGGTTGCCGAGTTGCTCAAGGGCAAGCTAGGCGATGACCCGCACGCGAATGTGCGCATGATCCGCCAGGCGATGACCGATGCACTCAATGCATTGCCCGCGCCGAGCAGCCAGCTGCAAGGCATGCAGCGCATCTTGCTGAGCCACGCCTGCACCGCCGATATCGTCCTGGACCTGCATTGCGACGCCGAAGCCGCGTTGCACATGTATGCGTTGCCCCAGCACTGGCCGCAGTGGCGCTCGTTGTCGGCGCACCTGGGTGTGAAAGTCGGCCTGCTGGCGGAAGACTCAGGCGGCAGTTCGTTTGATGAAGCCTGCTCGCTGCCGTGGTTGCGTCTGTCACAGGCGTTCCCGGACGCACAGGTTCCGCTGGCCTGCCTGGCGACTACCCTGGAGTTGGGCGGCCAGGCCGACACCGGCCGTGATGAAGCGATTTTCCACGCCGAAGGCATCCTCGCGTTCCTCGCCGAGCAAGGCTTGATCACCGGCCAATGGCCGGCGCCGCAATACGACGCGTGCGAAGGCTTGCCCTTCGAAGGCACCGAGTTGCTGTTTGCGCCCCATGCCGGGGTGATCAGTTACCTGCGTAAAGCCGGTGACCGGGTAGAAGAGGGCGATGAGATTTTTGAAGTGATTGACCCTCTGACCGACCGCGTCAGCATTGTTTGCGCGGGGACGTCCGGGGTGTTGTTTGCCGTTGAACGGCTACGTTATGCCCAAGCGGGTTTCTGGCTGGCCAAGGTGGCGGGGCGCGAAGCGCTGCGCCACGGGCGCTTGCTCAACGACTGACCACCTGTTTTTGTGAGAACCGACCGCATGTACAAACTTGAAGTCCAAGACCTGCATAAACGCTATGGCAGTCATGAAGTGCTCAAAGGCGTGTCCCTGGCCGCCGCGGCCGGTGATGTGATCAGCATCATCGGTTCCAGTGGTTCGGGCAAAAGTACCTTTTTGCGCTGCATCAACCTGCTGGAGCAACCCCACGCCGGCAAGATTCTGCTCAATAACGAAGAGCTGAAACTGGTGACCAACAAGGACGGCGCCATGAAGGCCGCCGACCCGAAACAGCTGCAGCGCATGCGTTCGCGCCTGTCCATGGTGTTCCAGCATTTCAACCTGTGGTCGCACATGACTGCGCTTGAAAACGTGATGGAAGCGCCGGTGCACGTGCTGGGCATGTCGAAAAAAGACGCGCGTGAAAAGGCCGAGCACTACCTGGCCAAAGTTGGTGTGGGCCATCGTAAGGATGCGTTCCCCGGCCACATGTCCGGCGGCGAGCAGCAGCGCGTGGCCATCGCCCGCGCCCTGGCAATGGAGCCGGAGGTGATGCTGTTCGACGAACCGACCTCGGCCCTCGACCCGGAACTGGTCGGCGAAGTGCTCAAGGTGATGCAGGACCTGGCCCAGGAAGGCCGCACCATGGTGGTGGTGACCCACGAAATGGGCTTTGCCCGTGAAGTCTCGAACCAACTGGTGTTTTTGCACAAAGGCATCGTCGAAGAACGTGGCAACCCGCGTGAAGTGCTGGTGAACCCGCAATCCGAGCGGTTGCAGCAGTTTCTTTCCGGTAGCTTGAAATAATCAAGACTGCTTTTGTGCACTCAAATAGTGCATATTTCGCAACTCGGACGTTGACTTCCGTCCCTGTGGGAGCTGGCTTGCCTGCGATAGCGATATATCAGTAACCAGTGTGGGAACTGACCCACCGCCATCGCAGGCAAGCCAGCTCCCACATTGGATCTCCATATGTTTTGAGATTTGTGTTCGTTTACCGGCTAGCATTGGCCCTTGTCTTCATTACTGTTACTCGCTTCGGATAGCCCCTAAATGACCGCCCATAAAATTGGTTTCCTGATTTGGCCCAGCACAAAAGCACTCACGCTTGCGCTGGCTGAGGAGGCTTTGCGCGTTGCTCAACGGGTGCATCCGGACGTGGTGTACGAACTGTCGTTCTTGCAGGCCGAGCCGCGCACCGAAGGTGCCTGGCAATTACCGGGCGAACCGTGGGCCGGCAAGCTTGAAGGCTTTCAGAAGCTGTTCCTGCTGGCGGACGAACCACCTACCGTCATTGCGTCCCAACTCAGTACTGCACTCAAGCAGTTGGTGCGCGCCGGGTGCGTGATCGGCGGGTTGTCGGCCGGTGTGTATCCCTTGGCTCAGTTGGGTCTGCTCGACGGCTACCGCGCCGCCGTGCACTGGCGCTGGCAGGACGACTTCGCCGAGCGCTTCCCCAAGGTGATCGCCACCAGCCATCTGTTTGACTGGGACCGCGACCGCCTGACCGCCTGTGGCGGCATGTCGGTACTCGATCTGCTGCTGGCGGTGTTGGCCCGTGATCACGGCGCCGAACTGGCCGGTGCTGTCTCCGAAGAACTGGTGGTGGAGCGCATCCGCGAAGGCGGCGAGCGCCAGCGCATCCCCCTGCAAAACCGCCTGGGTTCCAGCCATCCGAAGCTGACCCAGGCCGTGCTGCTGATGGAAGCCAATATCGAAGAGCCGCTGACCACCGACGAAATCGCCCAGCATGTGTGCGTGTCACGACGACAACTCGAGCGCATCTTCAAGCAATACCTCAACCGCGTTCCCAGCCAGTATTACCTGGAACTGCGCCTGAACAAGGCCCGCCAGATGCTGATGCAAACCAGCAAGTCGATCATCCAGATCGGCCTGTCGTGCGGCTTCTCCTCGGGGCCGCACTTCTCCAGCGCTTACCGCAACTTCTTTGGCGCCACCCCGCGTGAAGACCGTAACCAGCGGCGTAGCAGCAGCCCGTTTGAATTGTCGTCGGTGCCCTCCGAGCGTGGTTGAGTGGCCTTTATTGTTCGGTGTCCTGATCTGATGCGTCGGTTGACGACGCTGGGCTGAGTTGCGCGCGCTGCCTGACCTCCGGGATGCCAAAGTCCACTGCGGTGCGGTTGTAATACGGCACCAGCAGGGCGATCGTTTCAGGCGAGAACGTGTTGCCGCCAAGAACGAACCCATCGGCCCTGTCCGGCGCCACCTCAAGCAGGTCGGTGGGAAGTTCGGTTATCCGGTTGTTTCTCAGGTCCAGTTGATCGAGGGATGGCAGGTTGAACGTCCCGTTGGGTACCTCGGTCAGGCCGGCATTTTCGATGATCAGGGTGGATAACCCGGACATCTTGCTGACGTCGGGCGTGATTCCCAGTGAGTTACCACTGAGGTCCAGGTACTCAAGGTTTTGCAGGTCGCTCAAGGCGTCGGCGCTGGTTGCGGTCAACCGCATACGGCTATGGGACAGGATCAGTGTCTTGAGTTTGGTCAGCTTGAACACATCGGCGGGAATGTCCGGCAGGGCATAACGATGAATATGCAGGGTTTCCAGGTTGGGAAAACGCACAAGAAAGCCTTCGGGAATTGAGGTGGCTTGCTCTGCGCTCAACTCCAGTTTCGACACATGTTTAAAGTCCATATTCAGCACCGGTAAATCGCCGAGTAAAGGCAGTTTCAGCGCCATTTCATGATCGGTGGTCGGCGGCTCCTGGCTTGAATCCAGACCGGTCTCCCGTCGCCAGCTTTCTTCCAGCAAGGCCTTGAGCTGGTGGCGAAGCAGTTGCTGTTGCGCTCGTACGCCTTCGTCCATGGGCGTGTCTATGAACGGGTACCGTTCAGGTATATCCAATGCCCACTCCTGCAAGTCTGTTTGCAGTCGCTCGTAGTCGGTTTTCAAGCGCAGGAGTGCGGGCATTGAGTCATTCAGCTCACCGGGCAACCTGAAGATAAAGTTATTCGCCTCGTCGTCAGTGAAGGTGGGGTAAAGCTCATGAACCAAGCGACGCTCGAATGGGTTGGCGTCTGCGCCGAAGTGTTCGCCGGTTCTCTGGCAGTAACGTTTGATCTTTTCCAGGGTGGCGCGTGAAAGGGGGTTGCCCGACAAATCAAACGCTCTAGCCCGTTCGGCGGGCAGGCTGAACAGCGCGTCGGGTAGCCTGCTCAGGTAGTTGCCGCTGAGGTCGGCGCTCGTGAGCTGAGGGCGATTGATCAGGTGTTCGGGGAATAGCGAAATATGCGTCTGGCTAAGGTTCAGCGTCTGCAGCTCAGGCATTTGCCCAAGGTTGGGAGAAAGTGACAGCTGGTAGTTGCGGGAAAGGTCCAGGCTTCTCAATTGGCTCAAATTGGCAAGCTGTGCACGGCTTTGTGTGGTCAGGTTAAGGTTGCAATTGCTCAGCGTCAGCCGATTGAGCTGGGTGCGCGCCATGACCTCGGGAGGCAGTGTGTTGAGTGCTATGTCGCTGATATCCAGCGTGCGCAGGTTGGGGAAGTGGGCCAAAAAGGGGGGTACGCCTTGGGTGGTGGGATAACCCTTCAATCTCAGGTTGCAGATGTGGTCGAAGTTGGCACTGATGGTGGGCAGTTCGCTTTGCAAGGGGGCGTCGAGGTGCAATTGGCGGCCAAGAGAAAACTCGCTGTCCTCCGGGGTCTCGTGCCGCCAGGCACGGAGCAATTGGTGAGTCCAGATCCAGCGATTAAGTTTCTCTTCGGCAACGGTTGAGGAGAAAAGCGGTACTTCGGTGTTGAGGAAGGTTTGAGAGAGGTTGGAGCGCCAGGTCGCCAGGTCGGTTTCCAGTCGTGAAAATTCAGCCTTCAAATAATGAAGCGTCTGTAAGGGCGAGCCAGGGTGGCTTCGCATGGCGTTCAGTACATAGTCCACTTCTGCTGGGGCGAGGCGGGGATACAGTTCGTGTACTAACAGCGCCTCAAGGTTATTTGTGTTGCCAGGGGCACTGGCGTCGTAACCCTCCATGCCGCCGGGCAAGCGCATCAGCTTGGGGTCGTAAAAAGGCTTGCGCACTGGCGCAGTTGCCAGCAGCTCCCCCAGCGGCTCACGGGCCAGCGCGTACTGGCGCAAGGTCTGTTTCAGCAGTGGGCCTTGGCCAATGTGGATACCCAGCGCGTCGCGTTGCGCGTCGGGCAGTGCCTGGAGCACAGCGGTATAGAGGTCGGTTTCGCCGAACAGGGTGCCCTTGCCGTCTTCGGGAACGTAACCGCCATCAATGGCGCGCACCAAGGTGCGTTGGATCGGTGCCTGCATCGGGCCGATGGTGTCCCGTACCGTACCGGTGCGGCTGAAGTCGCGCACTTCCAGGCGTACCTGCGGCGACCACCCCGGCAGCTTTTCCAGGGAATGCAACGCGAGTTGTTCTGTGTCGTTGCTTTCCAGGGCATCCATGTACAACCCTTCATACGCTCGACTGATCCTGACCTGATGCGCAGCCCAGCGTGCGCGCTCCACCAGATGGGTTGGCAGACTACCTTGATCCATGGTCAGCAGGTCTTGGCCGCTGGCGCCGAACAGCACCTCGTGCGCCGCACTGGTGGGCAGGCCGGGCGCACTGTCGATGATTTTTTGCTGGCGCGGGTCATCGGTGGTTTCCAGTCCTCGGTAGCGGGAGTCAAACAATGAAGCGCGCTTGGCCTGGGCTTGGCGTGCCAGCTGTTTACGCAGTTTGGCCGCGCGCACGTGCAGTTGGGTGGCGGGGGTGCCGAATTCTTCCTCAAGCAGGATTTTGCGTTCTGATTCGTCCAGGGTTTCCAGCAGCGTTTTGAGAAAATCACCATTTTTCATCTGGGCTTCATGTATCTGCGCCACCGCCGAGTTTTCCTGGCCTTTATGCTCCCAGACGGTCTCACCTTTCGCGTTGAGAAAGCGCAAGGTCTTGGACTCGGGCCACAGGCCGGTCTGACTCAACAGCCAAAGCTGGGTTTGCGGGTCGGCTTTTTGATACTGCGCAGGGTCGTCACTGTTCATCTGGTCGATAAAGTCTTGCAGTTGCTGATCAATGGCGACGCGCTTGAGGGTGTCGGCCAATAGTGGAGGCGGTGGTTGGCGGTCCATATGCAGCTTGCGCAGGGCGGCATCGTCGGCGCCGCTGATGCGATGCGCCCATTCCAGGCGCGTCTCACTGAGTGTGTCAGCCGGTGGGCCGAGTCGACGCAGCAAGGTGCTGCGATCCCAGGTCAGTGGGCGATCTGTTGCTGTCAGCCAGGCGCCCTTGCCGTTGCTGATGATTTGCGGGCGGTAAGCGTGCGCGCGGGTAGGGTGGGCAAGGAAAGTGCTACCCAATTGCTGCTTGATGGAGAAGTGTTGTCCATTGAGTGTCAGGATCTGTTTATCCGCATGGGCATATAGCCCTTCGTGATTGGGGCGTGACTCGGGCGGTAGTTGAATGTCATGGGTGTAGGGCGCCAGGTCGGGCTTCCACAGGCGGGTCTTGCCGTCAGTTGTGACCGGGGTGAGCTGCTCAAAAAAGCGCCACAGTTCGTTGGGCAGTGCCTGTCGCAGCAAACCTTCGGCAATCGGTGCGCCGACTGCGAACATACCCAGTTGCACCATTTGCTCGAGGATCGACATCAGGTGCCCGAAGGCTTCACGCTTGAGGCCCTCAGCCCAATCGATGATGCCCTCGAATACGTCGTCGAGCAGTTGGTAAGCGGTGTAGCCCAGCATCAGCGCGCCCAGTGGTGGAAGGAAAGGGGTCACGATGAAGGCGGCGACTTCGAGAATGGCGTTAGCAACCTTCTGCACAATGTCCCAGCGTTGCCAGCGTGCCTTGCTGTCGGCGTCTGCGGTGGAGATGGCGGTTACCCGAGCGTCATTGAGCAGCTTGTCGAGCTTGGTCTCGTACAGGTGTTCGTAAAGATCACCGGTGATTTTCGTTGCATAGAACTGCAGGTTCGGGTTGACCACCGGTTCGTCGCGCCAGGCGGGGCGTGAGTCGCCGGGCTGCGGCGAGTGCCAGACGACTTTGGATAGCCGGCTGTTGAGGTCTGCAAAGAAGTAGCCGCGGTATTCTTGGTTGACGAAGCGGCTGAAAAACGCCTGGTAGTCGGTGTCGCGCAGCTTGTCGGCCAGGTCGCGCATGAATGCTGTGCCGTCGGGGTAATACTTGAGGGCCGCCAGTGGGTCGCCGGGAATGTACGCCACTATGGGGACTGCGCTTCGGTGCTGCTCCAGGTCGGCGGCGAACAGCACTATGCCGGTCAGCGGTGCGCCCATCAGGCTCAGGTCGTGGTTGAGCAGTACCTTGCCCTGGAGTGTCAAGCCTCTGAGGCCGTCGAGCTGCGCCTGGAGTGTGCGCAGCGTCGATTCGCTCGCGTCTTTTTTCAGGCGCGCCATGTGCACGCAGGTTTGCGCCTCGGCTTTGAGATTGGCGATTACCTTGCTGCGCAGCGATGCCTGCAGCGTGGCGTTCTGGAAGCCGAAAAAGCCTTTGAGGTAGCGTTGGTACTGCGCGCCGATGTCCAGCTCGCGGCACAGTCCGACGAATTGCGCGATGCTGATTTTTTCGCTCACAGCGGGCAGGGTGTCGAATTGCCCAGCGGCTGAGGGTTGGGTGATGAAGGTGGAGTCGGTGGTGTAAGCGGCTTTTTCGCCTTCGGCGGCGTCGAAATTGTGCAGCGCTGCGTCCACCAGCGACACGGTCCAGGCCTTGACGCCTCCCAAGTCCACAGGGAACAGCGGAACCGTCACGGGGGCGTAAAGGCGCAGGTAAGTGGCGGTGACATCCAGCTCAATGCCAAAGCGGGAAGTAAGACCCTGTTGCAGCAAGGGTGCCGCGAACGCTTGGGGCGCTTGCAGCGCTGCCAGGGCGGTGTCGAGCTGGTTTTGCGTGGCCCAGCTCTCGGCCATGGCTTGCTGGAGGGGGGCTTGTTGCTGGCGGCGGGTGTCGGCCTGCCAATCGGCAAACTCAAGCCGGGTGTTTTTCAAAGTCTCGCGCCGCGCGCTTGAGGCGTTGCCCAGCCATTGCGGCAGGCGGGTGTGAGCCCCGGCGGGCACCCTGCTGGCGGTGAGTGTCAGGTGTTGGGTGAGCGTGGTTTGAGTCAGGGGAGGCACGTGGCTGATCCTTCAGTGGGTTGAGTCACCGTCATCACAGCAAGTCTGATTGGCGTACAGGGGGCAGATAGTTAATACAACCTTCGAAATCAGCAGGCGATGCCCCTGCCTCTCAAACGATGCAACGTTTAAACTGCGCCATTGCGACGCTATTTGTCGCATTGGCGTAAACCCGCCAAAAACGCGGGTTTGCGCTATAAGAAGTTGTCGCTTGGCGGCAAGGCCGCGCCGAAAACTGTCCTTACAATCCCTGCATCGCCCGCCAGTTCCAGGCAGGCGTTCCTCTTCAGGAGACTCCGATGTCCGTTGAGCAAGCCCCGGTGCAACGTGCCGATTTCGACCAGGTGATGGTGCCCAACTACGCACCTGCCGCCTTCATTCCCGTGCGTGGCGCAGGTTCGCGCGTTTGGGACCAGGCCGGTCGCGAGCTGATCGACTTTGCCGGCGGCATCGCGGTTAACGTATTGGGCCATGCCCACCCGGCGCTGGTCGGTGCACTGACCGAACAGGCCAACAAGCTGTGGCACGTCTCCAACGTGTTCACCAATGAGCCGGCCCTGCGCCTGGCCCATAAGCTGATCGACGCCACCTTTGCCGAACGCGTGTTCTTCTGCAACTCCGGCGCCGAGGCCAACGAGGCCGCATTCAAGCTGGCCCGTCGCGTTGCGTTCGACCGTTTCGGCACCGAGAAGTACGAGATCATCGCCGCGTTGAATAGCTTCCACGGCCGTACTCTGTTCACCGTCAACGTCGGTGGCCAGTCCAAGTACTCCGATGGGTTCGGGCCTAAAATCACCGGCATTACCCACGTGCCTTATAACGACCTGGACGCGCTCAAAGCGGCCGTGTCGGATAAAACTTGCGCCGTGGTGCTGGAGCCGATCCAGGGCGAAGGCGGCGTATTGCCAGCCGAACTGGCTTACCTGCAAGGCGCCCGCGAACTGTGCGACGCCAATAACGCGCTGCTGGTGTTCGACGAAGTGCAAACCGGCATGGGCCGCAGCGGCCACCTGTTCGCCTACCAGCATTACGGCGTGACGCCGGACATCCTCACCAGCGCCAAGAGCCTGGGCGGTGGTTTCCCGATCGCAGCCATGCTGACCCGTGAAGACCTGGCCAAGCACCTGGTGGTCGGCACCCACGGCACCACTTACGGCGGCAACCCGCTGGCGTGTGCGGTGGCCGAGGCGGTGATCGACGTGATCAACACCCCAGAAGTGCTGGCCGGCGTAAACGCCAAGCACGACCTGTTCAAGGCGCGCCTGGAACAGATCGGCAAGCAATACGGCATCTTCACCGAAGTGCGCGGCATGGGCCTGCTGATTGGTTGCGTGCTGAGCGACGCGTTCAAAGGCCGTGCCAAGGACGTGTTCAACGCGGCCGAAAAAGAAAACCTGATGATCCTGCAAGCCGGCCCGGACGTGGTGCGTTTCGCCCCAAGCCTGGTGGTGGAAGACGCGGATATCAACGAAGGCCTGGACCGCTTCGAACGTGCTGTGAAGACGTTGACGCAAGCTTGATGGACCGTTCGGTGCCTGGCGATCCGGGTGCCGAACAAAAATTCTAAAGGCCGGACCGGATCAAATGTGGGAGCTGGCTTGCCTGCGAAGGCGGTGGCACAGGCAACCTCTGTGCTGACTGACACACCGCCATCGCGGGCAAGCCCGGCTCCCACATGGATTTGCTTACACCATCAGAATGGTGTGAGCAGGCCTCCTGTCCGGCATTTTTTCCCCTATGAGTTTTTCGAGTTAAGGAGTGACACCATGCTGGTGATGCGCCCCGCGCAAATGGCTGATCTGGGCGAGGTACAGCGTCTGGCTGCGGACAGCCCGATTGGTGTCACCTCCTTGCCGGACGATGTGGAACGCCTGAGCGACAAGATCGCTGCCAGCGAAGCGTCTTTCGCGGCCGAGGTGAGTTTCAACGGTGAAGAAAGCTATTTCTTCGTGCTCGAAGACACCGAGACCGGCAAGCTCGCCGGCTGCTCGGCCATCGTCGCGTCGGCCGGTTACTCCGAACCGTTCTACAGCTTTCGTAACGAGACCTTCGTACACGCTTCTCGCGAGCTGAAGATCCACAACAAGATCCACGTGCTTTCCCAGTGCCACGACCTCACCGGCAACAGCCTGCTCACCAGTTTCTACGTGCAGCCTGCGCTGGTTGGTTCGCCGTGGTCGGAACTCAATTCCCGTGGCCGCTTGCTGTTCGTGGCCAGCCACCCCGAGCGCTTTGCCGACTCGGTGGTGACCGAGATTGTCGGCTACAGCGACGAGAACGGTGATTCGCCGTTCTGGGACGCCATCGGTCGCAACTTCTTCGACCTCAACTATGCCGCCGCCGAGCGCCTGTGCGGGCTTAAAAGCCGCACCTTCCTCGCCGAGCTGATGCCGCATTACCCGATCTACGTGCCGCTGTTGCCGGACGAAGCCCAGGAAGCCATGGGCCAGGTGCACCCGCGTGCGCAAATCACCTTCGACATCCTCATGCGCGAAGGTTTTGAGACCGACCACTACATCGACATCTTCGACGGCGGCCCAACGTTGCACGCACGGGTTTCGGGCATTCGCTCGATCGCCCAGAGCCGCGTGGTGCCGGTAAAAATCGGCGAGATGGTCAAAGGTGTCGGCCGCCAGTACCTGGTGAGCAACGCGCAGTTGCAGGATTACCGCGCGGTGATGCTGGAACTGGACTACGCGCCCGGCAAGCCGGTGACCCTGGACCTGGAAGCGGCTGAAGCCCTGGGCGTTGGCGAAGGCGCAAGTGTGCGTCTGGTAGCGGTTTAAAAAGAGAGTTTCGCGGGTGGCTGCAAAGCGGCCCGTCTGAGGAGATAGCATGATCGTTCGTCCCGTACGCAGCAGCGATTTACCGGCCCTGATTGATCTGGCGCGCAGCACCGGCACCGGCCTCACCACCTTGCCGGCCAACGAGGAGCGCCTGACCCATCGAGTTGGCTGGGCGGAAAAAACCTTTCGCGGTGAAGCCGGGCGGGGTGATGCCGACTACCTGTTCGTGCTGGAAAACGACGAAGGCCGTGTGGTGGGCATTTCTGCTATTGCCGGTGCCGTCGGCCTGCGTGAGCCTTGGTACAACTTCCGGGTCGGCCTCACGGTCAGCGCTTCCCAGGAGCTGAACATTTACCGCGAGATTCCGACGCTGTTCCTGGCTAACGACCTTACCGGCAATTCCGAGTTGTGTTCGTTGTTCCTGCACGCCGATTACCGCACCGGCCTCAACGGCCGCATGCTGGCCAAGGCGCGCCTGCTGTTTATCGCCGAGTTCCCGCAGCTGTTCGGCAACAAGATCATTGCCGAGATGCGTGGCGTGTCCAACGACGCCGGGCGCTCACCGTTCTGGGAAAGCCTGGGCCGGCACTTCTTCAAGATGGAGTTCAGCCAGGCCGATTACCTCACCGGCGTGGGCAACAAGGCGTTTATCGCCGAGCTGATGCCGAAGTTTCCGCTGTACAGCTGCTTCTTGTCTGAAGACGCGCGTAATGTGATCGGCAAGGTCCACCCGGACACCGAGCCTGCATTGAGCATGCTCAAGAGTGAGGGTTTCAGCTACCAGGGTTATGTCGATATCTTCGACGCCGGCCCGGCGGTGGAATGTGAAACCAGCAAAATCCGTGCGGTGCGCGACAGCCAGTCGCTGGTGTTGGCCATCGGCACGCCGGGGGACGACGCTACGCCGTTCCTGATCCATAACCGCAAGCGCGAGGAGTGCCGCATTACTGCCGCTCCGGCCCGGCTGGCGGCAGGCACGTTGGTGGTCGATCCGCAAACCGCCAAACGCCTGCAACTGGTGGTGGGTGATCAAGTGCGCGCTGTTGCGTTGTCTGCTGCTCGGGAGTCGAAATAATGAATTCGCTGTATATCGCAGGTAGCTGGCTGGCCGGCCAGGGTGAGCTGTTTGAGTCGCGCAACCCGGTGACCCAGCAGGTGCTCTGGACTGGTAATGGCGCCACTGCCGAGCAGGTCGAGTCGGCCGTGCAGGCGGCGCGTCAGGCATTTCCAGGCTGGGCTCGCCGCCCGCTGGAAGAACGCATCAGCGTGCTGGAAACCTTTGCCGCCGCGCTGAAAACGCGCGCCGATGAAATCGCTCGCTGCATCGGCGAGGAAACCGGCAAGCCGCTGTGGGAATCGGCCACCGAAGTCACCAGCATGGCCAACAAGATTGCCATCTCGGTGCAAAGCTACCGCGAACGTACCGGCGAAAAGAGCGGCCCGTTGGGCGACGCCACGGCCGTATTGCGCCACAAGCCCCACGGTGTGGTGGCGGTGTTCGGCCCTTACAACTTCCCGGGCCATTTGCCGAACGGGCATATCGTCCCGGCCTTGCTGGCGGGTAACACGGTGTTGTTCAAACCGAGCGAACTGACCCCCAAAGTCGCCGAGCTGACCGTGCAATGCTGGGTTGAAGCCGGTTTGCCGGCGGGCGTGTTGAACCTGCTGCAAGGTGCGCGGGAAACCGGTATCGCCCTGGCGGCCAACCCTGGCATTGACGGGTTGTTCTTCACTGGCTCCAGCCGCACCGGCAACCATCTGCACCAGCAGTTCTCCGGGCGCCCGGACAAGATCCTGGCCCTGGAAATGGGTGGCAACAACCCATTGGTGGTCGATGAAGTGGCCGATGTGGATGCGGCGGTCTACACCATTATTCAGTCGGCATTCATTTCGGCTGGCCAGCGCTGCACGTGCGCCCGGCGTTTGCTGGTGCCCGAAGGCGCCTGGGGCGATGCCTTGCTGGCGCGTCTGGTGGCGGTCAGTGCGACGATTGAAGTCGGTGCATTCGACCAGCAGCCGGCACCGTTCATGGGGTCGGTGATTTCCCTCGGCGCGGCCAAAGCCTTGATGGACGCCCAGGAGTGGATGCTGGCCAATGGCGCGGTGGCGCTGTTGGAAATGACTCAGCCGCAGGCTCAGGCCGCCTTGCTGACCCCAGGCATCATTGATGTAACCGGCGTGACCGAGCGTGAGGATGAAGAGCTGTTCGGCCCATTGTTGCAAGTGATCCGCTACGCTGATTTTGCCGGGGCGATTGCCGAGGCCAACAACACTCAATATGGCTTGGCTGCGGGTCTGTTGTCGGACTCCGAAGCGCGCTACCAGCAGTTCTGGCTGGAAAGCCGCGCCGGTATCGTCAACTGGAACAAACAGCTGACGGGCGCTGCCAGTACCGCACCGTTCGGTGGTGTGGGCGCCTCGGGCAACCACCGCGCCAGTGCGTATTACGCGGCGGATTATTGCGCGTACCCGGTGGCTTCGCTGGAGACCCCGAGTTTGGTATTGCCAGCGACACTGACGCCGGGCATTGCACTGATCTAAAGGTGGGTGCGGGCTTGTGTGGGAGCTGGCTTGCCTGCGATGCAGGCGCCTCGGTTTTTCAGTAAAACCGAGGTGATGCCATCGCAGGCAAGCCAGCTCCCACACAAGGTCAGTGGTGTGTTCAAGTAACTTGATGCCTATAAAAACAGATGTTCGTGGAGCCTCGCCGATGAAATCCTGTGAAGTCAATTTTGACGGTCTAGTGGGGCCGACCCATAACTACGGCGGTTTGTCCTATGGCAACGTCGCGTCCCAGAGCAACAGCCAGCAGTCTTCGAACCCCAAGGTTGCGGCGTTGCAGGGCCTGCAGAAAATGAAAGCCCTGATGGATATGGGCTTTGTGCAAGGCGTGCTGGCGCCGCAAGAGCGCCCGGATGTGGCCGCCTTGCGCAGCCTCGGTTTCAGCGGCACTGACGCCCAAGTGATCCAGCAAGCCGCCAAGCAGGCCATGCCATTGCTGGTGGCAAGCTGCTCGGCGTCGAGCATGTGGGTGGCCAACGCCGCCACAGTCAGCCCGAGCGCCGATACGGCGGATGGCCGCGTGCACTTCACCGCCGCCAACCTCAACTGCAAATACCACCGCAGCATCGAGCACCCGACCACCAGCCGTGTGCTGGGGGCGATGTTCGCTGACGGGAAACACTTTGCCCACCACGCCGCGTTGCCGGCGGTGGCGCAGTTCGGCGATGAGGGCGCGGCCAACCACACGCGTTTTTGCCGTGACTATGGCGAGGCCGGGGTTGAGTTTTTCGTGTTCGGGCGCAGTGCGTTCGACACCCGTTACCCGGCGCCGCAAAAATACCCGGCGCGCCAGACCCTTGAAGCTTCCCAGGCGGTTGCACGCCTGCACGGCTTGAAAGATGACGGCGTGGTGTACGGCCAGCAGAACCCGGCGGTAATCGATGCCGGTGTGTTCCACAATGACGTGATCGCGGTAGGCAACGGCGAGGTGTTGTTCTACCACGAGGACGCGTTCCTCAATACCGAGCAGATGCTCGCCGAACTGCAAGGCAAGTTGGGCAAGCTGGGTGGCAACTTCCAGTCGGTGTGTGTGCCACGCGCCGAGGTCAGCGTCGAGGACGCGGTGCGTTCCTACCTGTTCAACAGCCAGTTGCTGACTCGCGCCGACGGCTCGATGCTGCTGATCGTGCCGGAAGAATGCCGCGCCAACGAGCGCGTCTGGCAGTACCTGCAAGGCCTGACGGCCTCCGGTGGGCTGATCCGCGAAGTCAAGGTCTTCGACCTCAAGCAAAGCATGCAGAACGGCGGTGGCCCGGCGTGCCTGCGCTTGCGCGTGGCCTTGAATGAATCGGAACTGGCGGCGGTGAACCCAGGCGTTATCATGACCGCGCCGTTGTACGAAACGCTGACCCAATGGGTCGACAAGCACTACCGCGACAGCCTGCGTGAAAGCGACCTGGCTGACCCGCAATTGCTGCTTGAGTGCCGGACGGCACTGGATGAACTGACGCAAATCCTTAAACTGGGCTCGGTTTATCCTTTCCAGATCAATTAAATCTGCCTCTTTTTACACCCTATGCTGAGAACAATTTATGACCACCGACACCCTCAAACTGATCCTTGAAGACACCGACGGCACCCAGCTGGAAACCTCCTGCACCCGCGTTGCCGTGGTGTGGCAGGGCAAGGAAATCTGGATCCAGCACGACGGTCGTGGCCAACTGCTGATCGGCGTGGACGTGGAAGAAGGTGACGCTGAATACGCCAACCTGCTGATGCGCCCACTGGCCACCAACCTGATGAGCCTGCAATTGGAAATGGAACCGGCCGACGTTGAAGGTGATGATGACGATCACGTTCACGGTCCTGGCTGCAACCACTAAGGAAGCTGCTTATGCTCGCCCTCGGCAAACTGCTTGAACTGACCCTCGCCGGTCGCGAACCGGCGCAAAAAATTCAACTGACTGTCGACGGCGTGCAGATGCGCTGGCTCAGCGAAGGCGCGCTTGAAGTGCGCCCTCCGCAGGCCTTGGACAACGGCGGCGACCTGCTGCTGTCGTCCGGCATCCATGGCAACGAAACCGCGCCGATCGAATTGCTCGACCGCGTGTTGCATGGCATTGCCCGTGGGGAGATCAAACCCCGCAATCGTATTCTGTTCCTGTTCGGCAACCCCGAGGCCATGCGCCGCGGCGAGCGTTACCTTGAGCTGGACGTCAACCGGCTGTTCAACGGCCGTCACGAACAAAACATCGGCCCGGAGGCCATGCGCGCCGCCGAGCTTGAGCAACTGGCTCGCAGCTTCTTCAGCCTGCCGGGCCGTTCGCGCCTGCATTACGACCTGCACACGGCCATTCGCGGCTCGAAGATCGAGCAGTTCGCGCTGTACCCGTTCAAGAACGGGCGCCAGCATTCGCGCCACGAGCTGGCGCGCCTGAACGCTGCCGGTATGCAGGCGGTGTTGTTGCAGAACAAAACCTCGATCACGTTCACCGCGTTCACCTACGAGCAACTCGACGCCGAAGCCTTCACCCTGGAATTGGGCAAGGCCCGACCGTTCGGGCAGAACCAGGGCGTGGATGTGTCACGCCTGGAGACACGGTTGAAGCAGATCATCGAAGGTGATGAGCCCGAAACCGAGAGCCTCGATGGCCTGCAATTGTTTGCCGTCTCTCGCGAAGTGATCAAGCACAGTGATGCCTTCCTGCTGCACCTGCCGGCGGATGTGGAAAACTTTTCGCCATTGGCCAAGGGCTACCTGTTGGCCGAAGACGTGGCCAAGACCCGCTGGGTGATCGAGGAGGAGGGCGCGCGCATCATCTTCCCGAACCCGAAGGTCAAGAATGGTTTGCGGGCGGGGATATTGATCGTGCCGACCACGGATGCTGGCCTGATATAGGTCCCAAGACAGCCGCGATCAAATGTGGGAGCTGGCTCGCCTGCGATGGCGGCGGCACAGGCAACAGTGATGTTGACTGACCTGCCGCTATCGCAGGCAAGCCAGCTCCCACACAAGCAAGCGCCCACAAAAAAACCGGCTCTGAGGCCGGGTTTTTTGATGTTGCTTAAACGGCTACAGCACGCGGCTCGCTGCGACGGATCGCACGCACCTTGTGCAGTGTGTCGGCGCACGTGCGCGCGGCTTCCTGGCCCTTGTGCACGAAGTGCTCGTAGAAGAAGGTGTGGTGCTCGCTGCCCGCGTGGAAGTGATGCGGGGTCAGGGATACCGAGAACACCGGCACTTCGGTTTCCAGCTGCACCTGCATCAGGCCACTGACCACCGATTGGGCGACGAATTCGTGGCGGTAGATGCCACCGTCCACCACCAATGCCGCGGCAACGATACCGGCGTAACGGCCGGTCTTGGCCAGCAGCTTGGCGTGCAGGGGCATTTCGAAGGCGCCGCCGACTTCGAAGAAATCGATGTCCGATTCCTGGTAGCCCTGGGCGATCATTTCGGCGAGGAAGCCTTTGCGCGATTGGTCGACAATATCCTTGTGCCAGCAGGCCTGGATAAACGCGACGCGCTCGCCGTGGTGGTTTTTGCTTTTGCTGTCGATTGCGGTGGGTTGCATGTTCTGACTCCTGTTTAAGAAAAAAACAGGGCGTTATGAATCGAATGGGATTTCAAGGGTACGAACAGCTGCATCATGCAGGCATGAGTTCAGCGCGCGGCCCTTGGGTGCCAATCCCGTTCTCTCTTCATCCGGACTATGACCGTCGGCCCCGGGATCACACCGGGTCTGCTGACCTTGTCGCCGTCCTGCGTGAGCAGTTCGAGGCGCCAAGCGCTCGCGGGCTATGCACATTGCGTGCAATTACCGCCGGTGGGGAATTACACCCCGCCCTGAGAACGTTGCCGCCAGAACCCTGGCGGCGGAGAGTTTTTAACATGCTTTTTCAGAAACTGCACGATCGCCGTATCGATAACCTATATCGGTTTGTTTGGTTGGTATTCGATTGAATGCACGTGGGGCTTGATATTGCGTGGCTTTGCCCGCAGTAATCGTCAATACGACAACCCTATTCAGAGGCCCCCGGATGACCGTCATAGACCTGCGCAGCGACACCGTGACCCAACCCACCGCCGGCATGCTCAACGCGATGGCCACTGCCGTCAGCGGTGATGACGTCTACGGCGAAGACCCGAGCGTCAACCTCCTGGAGGCCGAGCTGGCCAAGCGCCTGGGCTTCGCTGCCGCGCTGTTCGTGCCCACCGGCACCATGAGCAACCTGCTTGCCTTGATGGCCCACTGTGAGCGTGGCGAGGAATACATCGTCGGCCAGCAGGCCCACACCTACAAATACGAAGGCGGTGGCGCGGCGGTGCTTGGCTCGATCCAGCCGCAGCCGCTGGAGGTGCAAGCCGACGGTTCGCTGGACCTGGACCACGTACTGGCGGCGATCAAGCCCGATGATTTCCACTTCGCCCGCACCCGCCTGTTGGCGTTGGAAAACACCATGCAGGGCAAGGTGCTGCCGCTGGCGTACCTGGCGAAAGCGCGGGCGTTTACCCGTGAACATGGCCTGGCCTTGCACTTGGACGGCGCGCGACTCTACAACGCGGCGGTGAAGCTCGGTGTGGATGCGCGGGAGATTGCCCAGTATTTCGACTCGGTGTCGGTGTGCCTGTCCAAAGGCCTCGGCGCGCCGATCGGCTCGGTGCTGTGCGGCTCCACCGCGCTGATCGCCAAGGCGCGGCGCCTGCGCAAGATGGTCGGTGGCGGCATGCGCCAGGCCGGCTCGCTGGCGGCGGCGGGCTTGTATGCCCTGGATCATCAGGTGCAGCGCTTGGCGGATGACCACGCCAACGCCCAATGGCTGGGCGATGCACTGCGCGACGCCGGCTTTGAAGTGGAGCCGGTGCAAACCAACATGGTGTACGTGCAGATTGGCGATCAGGCCCAGGCGCTGAAGGCCTTTGCCGCCGAACGCGGGATCAAGTTGAGTGCCGCGCCGCGTCTGCGCATGGTCACTCACTTGGATGTCAGCCGAGTGCAGATGGAGCAGGTGGTGCAGACATTTGTCGAGTTTTCCCGAAAATGATCGTGCAGACCGTCTAATTGACTGTTTCTATCGCATAAACACGCTGTACCACCGGCAAAGGGCCGATATAATGCGGCCCTTTGCCGTCGCTCCGTCTGATGATGTTGCGCACTGGCCTTTGGCCGCAGACTCCGTGGAAGAACCTAATGAAAAGCGCAGAAATCCGTGAAGCCTTCCTTCGCTTCTTCGAAGAGCAAGGCCACACCCGTGTAGCCTCCAGCTCCTTGATCCCAGGCAATGACCCAACCCTGCTGTTCACCAACGCGGGGATGAACCAGTTCAAGGACTGCTTCCTGGGCCAGGAAAAGCGCGCTTACACCCGCGCCACCAGCAGCCAGAAGTGCGTACGCGCCGGCGGCAAGAACAGCGACCTGGAAAACGTCGGCTATACCGCTCGCCACCACACCTTCTTCGAGATGCTGGGTAACTTCAGCTTCGGCGACTATTTCAAGAAAGATGCGATTACCTTCGCCTGGACCTTCCTGACCGGCGTGTTGAAGCTGCCCAAGGAAAAGCTCTGGGTCACGGTCTACGCGACCGACGACGAAGCCTATGACATCTGGACCCAGCAAATCGGTGTGCCCGTCGAGCGCATGATTCGCATCGGCGACAACAAGGGCGCGCCTTACGCGTCCGACAACTTCTGGACCATGGGCGATACCGGCCCGTGCGGCCCGTGCACCGAGATTTTCTATGATCACGGCGCCGACATCTGGGGCGGCCCACCGGGCTCGCCGGAAGAAGACGGCGACCGTTACATCGAGATCTGGAACAACGTCTTCATGCAGTTCAACCGCACCGCCGATGGCGTGTTGCATCCGCTGCCGGCGCCGTCGGTGGACACCGGCATGGGCCTGGAGCGGATCAGTGCGGTGATGCAGCACGTGCATTCCAACTACGAAATCGACCTGTTCACCAACCTGCTGAGCGCGTCGGCGGCCGCCATTGGCTGCGCCAATGACAACCAGTCTTCGCTCAAGGTGGTGTCGGACCACATCCGTTCGTGCGGCTTCCTGATCGCCGACGGTGTGCTGCCGTCCAACGAAGGCCGCGGCTATGTGCTGCGCCGCATCATTCGACGCGCTTGCCGTCACGGTAACAAGCTGGGCGCCACCGGCAGCTTCTTCTACAAGATCGTGGCCGCGCTGGTCGCCGAGATGGGCGATGCCTTCCCGGAACTCAAGCAGCAGCAGGCCAACATCGAGCGCGTGCTCAAGGCTGAAGAAGAGCAGTTCTCCAAGACCCTGGAGCACGGCCTGAAGATCCTCGAGCAGGACCTGGCTGAACTCAAAGGCACCGTGGTGCCGGGCGATGTAGTGTTCAAGTTGTATGACACCTACGGTTTCCCGATGGACCTGACCGCCGACATCGCCCGTGAGCGCGAGCTGACCATCGATGAGGCGGGTTTTGAGCGTGAGATGGAAGCCCAGCGCGTGCGTGCCCGTTCCGCCAGCTCCTTTGGCCTGGACTACAACACCCTGGTCAAGGTTGACGTGCCCACCGAGTTCACCGGTTACGCGGCGACCGTTGGCGCGGCCAAGATCGTGGCCATCTACAAAGATGGCAAGTCGGTCGACGTATTGAGCGAAGGCGACGAAGCGGTGGTGGTCCTGGACCAGACGCCGTTCTACGCCGAATCCGGTGGCCAGGTGGGTGACTGTGGTTTCCTGAGCTCGACCTCCGGGCGTTTTGAAGTGCGTGACACCACCAAGACCGGCGGCGCGTTCCTGCACCACGGTGTGCTGGTGTTGGGCAACCTGACGGTCGGTGCGCCGGTCGACACTCAAGTCGATGCCGACGTGCGGCATGCAACTGCTTTGAACCATTCTGCCACTCACTTGCTGCACGCTGCGTTGCGCCAAGTGCTGGGTGAGCATGTGCAGCAGAAGGGTTCGTTGGTCGATAGCCAGCGCCTGCGTTTCGACTTCAGCCACTTTGAAGCGATCAAGCCTGAGCAGATCAAGGCGCTGGAAGACATCGTCAACGCTGAGATTCGCAAGAATACCCCGGTTGAAACCGAAGAAACCGACATTGAAACCGCCAAGAAGAAAGGCGCCATGGCGCTGTTTGGCGAGAAGTACGGCGACGAAGTGCGCGTACTGAGCATGGGCGGCAGCTTCTCGGTGGAACTGTGTGGCGGTATCCACGCTAACCGTACGGGCGATATCGGCCTGTTGAAAATCATCAGCGAAGGCGGCGTGGCCTCTGGTGTACGGCGTATTGAAGCGGTCACCGGTGCTGCGGCCCTGGCTTACCTCAATGCGGCTGAAGAACAACTCAAGGAAGCGGCCGGCCTGGTCAAGGGCAGCCGCGACAACCTGATCGACAAGCTGTCGGCCGTGCTGGAGCGCAACCGCGCACTGGAAAAACAGCTGGAGCAGTTGCAAGCCAAGGCGGCGAGCGCAGCGGGCGACGATCTGTCGGCCTCCGCGCTGGACGTCAAGGGCGTGAAAGTACTGGCTGTGCGCCTGGACGGCCAGGACGGCAAGGCGCTGTTGGCCTTGGTCGATCAGTTGAAGAACAAGCTCGGCCGCGCAGTGATCCTGCTCGGCGGTGTCCATGAGGAAAAGGTCGTTCTGGTTGCCGGTGTAACCAAAGACCTGACTGGCCAACTCAAGGCCGGTGATTTGATGAAGCAAGCCGCTGCGGCAGTGGGCGGGAAGGGTGGTGGTCGTCCGGACATGGCGCAAGGCGGTGGTGTAGACGCAGGCTCCCTGGACGCGGCCCTGGCCCTGACCGTGCCGTTTGTCGAGGCCGGCATTTAAGGCACTGTTAATGAGCCCATGGTCTAGTCATGGGCTCGTTTGGGTGCTGGACGATTTGTTTATTGGGCGCCCCTTTACGGGCTGAGGCGGCTTAGAAATGGCTTTGATCGTACAGAAATTTGGAGGCACCTCGGTCGGCTCTGTCGAAAGAATCGAGCAGGTCGCCGACAAGGTTAAGAAATTCCGCGACGCCGGCGATGACCTGGTGGTGGTGCTGTCGGCCATGAGCGGCGAAACCAATCGCCTGATCGATCTGGCCAAGGCAATCAGTGGTGATCAACAGCCGCTGCCGCGTGAGCTGGATGTGATCGTGTCCACCGGCGAGCAGGTAACCATTGCCTTGCTGGCCATGGCACTGAACAAGCGTGGTGTGCCGGCAGTGTCCTACACGGGAAGCCAGGTGCGCATCCTCACCGACAGCGCGCATACCAAGGCACGCATCCTGCAGATTGACGATCAGAAAATCCGCACAGATCTGAAAGCCGGCCGCGTGGTAGTTGTAGCAGGCTTCCAGGGTGTGGACGAGCAGGGCAACATCACCACCCTCGGGCGTGGTGGTTCGGATACCACCGGCGTGGCGCTGGCAGCAGCGCTCAAGGCCGATGAATGCCAGATCTATACTGACGTGGACGGTGTGTACACCACCGACCCACGTGTGGTGTCCGTGGCCCAGCGCCTGGACAAGATCACCTTTGAAGAGATGCTGGAAATGGCCAGTCTCGGTTCCAAGGTGTTGCAGATCCGCGCGGTGGAGTTCGCCGGCAAGTACAACGTTCCGCTGCGCGTATTGCACAGCTTCAAAGAGGGTCCGGGCACCCTCATTACTATTGATGAAGAGGAATCCATGGAACAGCCGATCATTTCCGGCATCGCTTTCAACCGCGATGAAGCCAAGCTGACGATCCGTGGCGTGCCAGACACCCCGGGCGTGGCGTTCAAGATCCTCGGCCCTATCAGTGGCGCGAACATTGAAGTCGACATGATCGTGCAGAACGTTTCGCACGATAACACCACCGATTTCACCTTCACTGTGCACCGCAACGAGTACGATGCTGCCGAGCGTATCCTGCAGAACACCGCGAGCGAGATTGGCGCCCGTGAAGTGGTCGGGGATACCAAGATTGCCAAGGTGTCGATCGTGGGCGTGGGCATGCGTTCCCATGCCGGCGTTGCCAGCCGCATGTTCGAGGCGTTGGCCAAGGAAAGCATCAACATCCAGATGATCTCCACCTCGGAAATCAAAGTCTCGGTGGTGATCGAAGAGAAGTACCTGGAGCTGGCAGTGCGCGCACTGCACACCGCTTTTGAGCTGGACGCTCCGGCCCGACCGGGCGAGTGATGCGATACCAGGAAGGCGCGGTATACCGCGCCTTTCATTTTTTGTGGAGCGCATGGTCTTTTGCGTGCGCTCGACAATACTTAGGTCGTTAGGGCTATGGCCATCAGGTTGTAGGTCGAACGCCTTTTTTTTGCAGACTGTTGTTCCTGAACTGAAATGCGTGAGGTGAAAGCTATGCTGATTCTGACTCGTCGGTGCGCAGAAAGCCTGATTATCGGTGATGGCGAAATCACCGTGACCGTGCTCGGCGTCAAAGGCAATCAAGTACGTATCGGGGTTAACGCTCCGAAAGAGGTAGCTGTCCACCGCGAGGAAATCTACCTGCGGATCAAGAAAGAGAAGGACGAAGAACCAAGCCTTTAATTTTTATCGTTTTTTATGTTTGCAAACGGGGATGAACGTGGTTAATATACGCCCCGTGTTGCGGAGAGCTGGCCGAGTGGCCGAAGGCGCTCCCCTGCTAAGGGAGTACACCTCAAAAGGGTGTCGGGGGTTCGAATCCCCCGTTCTCCGCCATTATTTGCTTAGTACGTTGCAATCTGGTTTTTTCGCTAAGTTGTTGAAATTAAACGAAAAAATAGCTTTACATAGAGATTGAACGGCCTATAATGCGCGGCAACAAATGCACTCGTAGCTCAGCTGGATAGAGTACTCGGCTACGAACCGAGCGGTCACAGGTTCGAATCCTGTCGAGTGCACCATTTAAGAGTCAGTTGCAGCAATGCAGGTGACTTGGCTTCAACCAGTTGTGATCTGGTCTAAAAACACAATCTGCACTCGTAGCTCAGCTGGATAGAGTACTCGGCTACGAACCGAGCGGTCACAGGTTCGAATCCTGTCGAGTGCACCATACAAACAAAAAGCCCGCCTAGTGCGGGCTTTTTGCCGTCTGGGGTTTGTGTAGGATTTCAACTCTTTCTCCTGTCTCATGTGTTTTCCTTTCGGGCTGTGTCGTCGCAGTTCATGGATGCAGCCAATGCTCAGCTTTGGCTCGCAAGCGCTTGTTCTTTCCAGTTTTTTAACGTTTAAAGCGCGCGCAGCGTGTATCATTGCGCCCGTCAGCCCCGCCGGGGCTTGTGGAATACCTCCATGGACTTACCCAGTAGTTGCTCAGTACCCCGTTTTACCAATCATGAATTGACTGATTGATCCTTCCGGCGTGCCCCGCTGCTGGGAGTGGAGTTCGCCTATGACCGAAGTAGAAGTAAAGAAAACACAAGACAGCCTGCAGGATCGCCTGGCTCAAGTCATCGAGCTGCTGCAGCGTCAGCGCGTGGTCGAAGACCTCACGCACCGCCAGGAAGGTCCGCACCACGACCGCGTCGAAAACCTGGTTCACCGGCAAAACCTCGTTGAGCTGCAACGCAAGCTCGATGATCTGCACTCCGCCGACGTCGCTTATATTCTTGAAGCCTTGCCACTCGATGATCGACTAACCCTGTGGCAGTTGGTCAAGGCTGACCGCGACGGCGACATCCTCCTTGAAGTATCCGACTCGGTCCGTGAAACCCTGATCGCCGACATGGACGATCACGAGCTCCTGGCCGCTGCAAAGGAGATGGACGCCGACGAACTGGCTGACCTGGCGCCTGAGCTGCCGCGTGATGTTGTCCATGAGTTGATGGAGGCCCTCGACAGCCAGCAGCGTGAGCGCGTGCGCTCCGCGTTGTCTTATGACGAGGATCAGGTCGGCGCATTGATGGACTTCGAGATGGTCACCATCCGCGAAGACGTCAGCCTGGAAGTGGTCTTGCGTTACCTGCGTCGGCTCAAAGAGCTGCCGGGCCATACTGACAAACTGTTCGTGGTCGACTACGAAGGCATTCTCAAGGGCGTGTTGCCGATCAAGCGCCTGCTGGTCAATGATCCGGAAAAGAAAGTAGCGGATCTGATGGCCAGCGATACGGTGAGTTTTCACCCGGATGAAGACGCCTACGAGGCTGCCCAGGCATTTGAGCGTTATGACTTGATCTCGGCGCCTGTGGTCGACAAGAACGGCAAGCTGATTGGCCGTTTGACCATCGATGAAATGGTCGACCTGATTCGTGAAGAGAGTGAAACCGAAGTCCTCAACATGGCGGGTCTGCGTGAAGAGGAAGATATTTTTGCGTCAGTCTGGCGCTCCCTGCATAACCGTTGGGCGTGGCTTGCGATCAACCTGATCACGGCGTTCATTGCTTCGCGCGTGATCGGGTTGTTCGAAGGTTCCATCGAGAAGCTTGTCGCCCTCGCGGCGCTGATGCCGATCGTGGCAGGTATTGGGGGTAACTCCGGTAACCAGACCATCACCATGATTGTGCGTGCCATGGCACTGGACCAGGTCAGTACGGCTAATTCCTCGCGCCTGTTGCGCAAAGAATTGGCCGTGGGCCTGATCAATGGCTTGGTGTGGGGCGGGGTGATCGGCGTGGTGGCTTACTTGCTGTATGGCAGTTGGTCGCTGGGCGTGGTGATGACGGCTGCCATGACCCTCAACCTGCTGTTGGCGGCGTTGATGGGCGTGTTGATCCCCATGACGCTGGCGCGCCTTGGGCGCGACCCGGCCATGGGGGCCAGTGTGATGATCACGGCCATGACCGACAGCGGTGGCTTCTTCATCTTCCTGGGCCTGGCGACGATCTTTCTGCTCTGATCCCCTGTGGGGGCGGGCTTGCTAGCAAATGCAAGCTCGCTCCCACACAAGTCCTCTGCGGTGCCCTCAAATTTCACGCAAAAAAAAGCCAGCATAGCGCTGGCTTCGGCTTTCAGTTGCAGATCAATTGGCTTCTGCGGCCGCCTCAACGTCGTGCGCGATAAGCGAGACGAGAGCATTTTGCTGGCGGTGGGAGAGCTGACGAAAACGCTGCAGCAGTTCGCGTTCGTGCAGTGACAGCTCAGGGCTGTCCAGGCGCATGCTCAACTCTTCGCCCAACGCACCTTCCTGAATAAGGCTCTGCTCCAGGCGCGCGATGATTTCGGAGTTCATGCTGCGGTGATGATTGCGAGCCACCTCGGCAATGCGTTCCCGCATTCCGTCTGGCAGACGTACGACGAACTTGTCAGCCGTACGGCTGGAATAAATTGCCTGTTTCAATGGGCGCATATATTTAACCGGTTAGTTCAGGGGAGCGGTTTTTGGAATTGGCCGCAAGATGAGTGTTAAGACAAGGCTCACGACCAAAGTTCAACCCGAATTGCAAAGAGGCCGCATCATGCCTCAGATTTGACATTTCCTTGGCGTCAATTCTGTGACAAATATTGAACTGACTAAAGGCTTAATGCCAGCACTCATTTGTATTTTTGCGGACTGGTTGGAAAACTTTTCAACGCGTCATTCCTCAGGGGAACTTCCCGTAAGTCCAGGCGCGCGCAGGGATTGAGGCCGCATATCCTAAAGCAAAGTGGCCTTTTGCCCTTATCTTTAAGACTAGTGGCAATTTGCCGATTTGCTAGGGCGGGGCGACATAAGGTCGAGGGAGGGAGGTGGCGCAGAGATTACCGCAAAACGGGGTCGAATTTGATTTTGCGGCCCATGAAAAGCGTCAGCACAAGCAGGCTCGTGAACACGCCGGCTGCGATCATTGCAGCAGTTTGTCCATCTTCAGAGGTGGCGCCCAGGCCCAGGAGGCCAGTGGCGACAGTCAGGCACAAAAACAGCCAGGCGGATTTGCTCATGAATGGCGTCCTTAGAAAACCCAATGTTCGGATGCCGGTGCAGTCTGGGTGCCTTGGGTCAGGCGTACCGGCGATTGCGCGTTGGGCGTCATCACCGCCAATTGCGGGCGTTGTTGCAGATGGTGCGGCACGGCCTGGCTAAGTTGCGCAGGATCATTACTGCCGGTGGATTGGAAATGAAACATCACCAGTGCAGCCAAGGCTATGGTGTTGAGGGCTAACAGAAGGGCACTGTTCATGGTCATGTTCTCCGCTAAACGCCGTGGCTGGATGGGTTTGTAGGAGAAGTATTGCAGGTCCCGTGCCAATCTATTATTTCATTAAAATCAATGACTTGAGTCTACTTTAAAGTGGCGTCGGGTTGCAATTTGCAATGATGGCATTTTGGGGTAGTGCATTTTGCACGACAGCATCCAGGCCCCGTGGCTGCGGGGCAACGCGGGCCTCGGTCGAACAAGGATCGGCCTACACTCAAAAAGCCCACGGACGACATGACAAAACCCACCTTGGCCGTTAACATGCACGCCGTCCGTCGCTGTGCCCCGTGCCCAATGGCTGTCATTTGTCCCAGTAGCTCAATTGGATAGAGCATCCCCCTCCTAAGGGGAAGGTTGGCCGTTCGAACCGGCCCTGGGACACCATCTTCAAAAGCCCTGCACAGGTTGTCCTGGCAGGGCTTTTTTGTGCGTGCCTGCAACACCGGTCGAACCTTGCCGCCTATCAGGGTTCACAGCATGCAGGGCAGTTGTCAGTCACAAGCTACAAGCTACAAGCTACAAGCTACAAGCTACAAGCTTGCAGCTTGCAGCTTGCAGCTATTTTTGTACCTTGCATGCGGCCAGGCAGCGTCTGAACGATTAAGCAAAATATTCCCCGGAAAACGGCCCGCTGCGTCTGTCCGCTCCCGGCAACCCCGGACTATCATGCTGATAGCCCTGTCCCTCACTGCAAGGAGCCGCTCGGAACGCCGATGCGCCAGATCTGGAAATCTTTTCGAGCCCTTTATTTCGCCTCCTTGATGATGTTGATCGGGTCCGGCCTGCTCAGCACTTACCTTGCCTTGCGTCTGGCAGCCGACCACGTCGACAGCCTGTGGGTGGGTGCGCTGATGGCGGCCAACTACTTCGGCCTGGTGCTGGGCGGCAAGATCGGGCATCGCCTGATTGCCCGCGTCGGGCATATTCGCGCGTATGCCACCTGTGCCGGGATTGTCGGCGCGGCGGTGTTGGGCCACGGCCTCATCAACTGGCTGCCGGCCTGGATTGTGCTGCGGATGATCGTGGGTCTGGGGATGATGTGCCAGTACATGGTTATCGAAAGCTGGCTCAATGAGCAGGCGGACGCCAAGCAGCGTGGCGTGGTATTCAGCGGCTATATGATCGCCTCCTACCTTGGGCTGGTATTGGGTCAGTTGATTCTGGTCATGCACCCGCAGCTTGGCCTTGAATTGCTCATGCTCGTGGCGCTGTGCTTTGCCTTGTGCCTGGTGCCGGTGGCCATGACCCGACGCATTCACCCGGCGCCTCTGCACCCTGCACCTATGGAGCCACGCTTCTTTATCAAGCGTGTGCCGCAGTCGCTGAGTACGGTGCTGGGCGCGGGGCTGATCGTTGGCTCGTTCTACGGCCTGGCGCCGTTGTATGCCTCGCAGCAAGGCTTGAGCACCGAGCAGGTCGGCCTGTTCATGGGTAGCTGCATCTTTGCCGGTCTGTTGGTGCAGTGGCCATTGGGTTGGTTGTCGGACCGCTATGATCGTGCCTTGCTGATTCGCTGCTTTGCCTTGTGCCTGGCGGTGGCGGCGTTGCCATTGGCCGTGATGACCCAAGTGCCGTTGGAAGTGCTGTTCGTGGCTGGCTTCCTGTGTTCCCTGGTGCAGTTCTGCCTGTATCCGTTGGCAGTGGCGTTCTCCAATGACCATGTGGAAGGTGATCGCCGCGTGTCGCTGACGGCCATGTTGCTGGTGACCTACGGCATCGGCGCGAGTGTCGGGCCGCTGTTGGCGGGTGTGGTGATGAAGCTGTTCGGCAGCCACATGCTGTACGCCTTTTTCAGCCTGTGTGCATTGGTCCTGGTGTGGCGGATCCGGCCGAAGGCGGTGACTAACCTGCATCAGGTGGACGATGCGCCGCTGCATCACGTGGCGATGCCCGACAGCATGTCCAGCTCGCCGCTGGTGGCCTGCCTTGACCCGCGGGTGGATGAAGCGGTGGTGCAGGAGCAAATGCAGAGCGTGGTGCCCGACCCGGAACCTGAAATCGAAACTGACCCGCAGCAACCCGCGGATGAACCGGCTTTTGAAGGGCCGCCGGAGCCTCTGGGGCCTGACGAGCATCCCCACGATTTGAGCAGGGCACGCCCCTGAAAGCAAAAACGGGCAGATCCCATCAGGATCTGCCCGTTTTTATTGATACGGCCTTTAAGGCTTAAAGGTCGTCGTCTTTGTCAAAGCGCCGCGCTTCACGCTGCAACTGATACACAAAACGTTCAACCTGGCGCTGAACCAAGCCGCTCATGTTATGGAAGCGAACGCCGGCGAAGGTGGTGTTGATCTTGTCTTCGACGTGCAGGTAACGCAGCTCCACCGAGGTGGTCATGCTGCCAAAGGGCAGGGCGGCGATAAAGCGGTCATAGACCTGGCCCAGCTGCAGGCGATCGGAAATGTCGCCTTCAAAACGCAGCTTGCAGCCGGTGGCGGAGATGTCCAGCAGTTTGCCGCTGATCGGTGCCTTGAGCTTTTCGCCACCCAGCTCGATGCTTACCAGTTGGGCCAGTTTCAACGCTGCCCGAAAGGCATTGCGACGTTGATGGTAGACCACCTCGTCGGGCATGCTGCCGGTGTAGATGCGGTGGCCGCCTTTTTCACTGATGGTCAGTGTGCCGTTGCTTTCCCAGGCGACACGCACACCGTCATGGAAGCCTTCAATGCGGAACGGTTCGCCGTTCTCAAGGTAGCGTTCACCGTCGCGGGGGATCATTTCGTCCAGGGCGAGCGTTTTGCTGTCCCGATCTATATCCACCAGATAGCTTTGGAACCGCTGGCTGCGTTCATGGAAAGTGATAATCAGCGGGTCATGGCTTTCTTGCAGCATTCGCAACGTGCTGGCGATTTCCAGAGGCGTGGTGAGCACCTTGGGTGGCTGCGGAGCATCTTCCGCATTAAGGGCGTTGAACACGGTTCTTCCATCTCCAGGCAAAATACGACTACACGCAAGAACCGGCATTTTGCCAGCATGTAGCGCGCCTTGGATAGGGCGCGCTGTAAACCGGTGTCAGGCTTGGCTGCGGGTGCTTGGCTTGACCAGGCGCGAGGTCGACCCTTGGGCGTTGTACAGCGCCGGAGGCTCTCCGCCGTGGAGTATGCGCAACTGGTTGGCGGTCGTAGCCTGCTGCAGCTGGATCGACTGGCCGTTGAGCAGGTTGGCTTCCTGGCACTGGGCCAGCAATTGATTGAGTGCGGTGCTCTGCGCCAGCAACTGATCGCCTACCGAGGAGTGGCTGGCCAGTTGTGCCAGGCCATCATGATCAGCCGGCAGGCCGAGGCTGATCAGAATTTCGCTGCGCTTCTTGCCATGCTGCTCCAGCAGCACGATCAGCGACTGTTTGCGCGCCAGGATTTCCTCCAGCAAGCGCATGTCCCGGCCATAGAGGGCCAGGGATTCTTCTTTGAGCAGCTCGAGCAGAAGTTGCGTCGGCGCCAGATCATCAATGATCAGTTCAAGCAAATGTTCGTCGTGGTGCATGGCTGGCCTTGGGTTTTAAGCGTCCACAAGCCCTGCGCAGGCCTTTGCCTAGCGCTCGGCTTCGAAGTTAAGCAGCTTGCTGGCGACACGGTTGCTGTCGACTTTATAGCTGCCATCAGCGATTGCCTGTTTCAATTCGGCCACACGGGCTTTATTGACAACGGGTTGATCGCGCAGCGAGTCAGTGACCTTCTGCAACTGTTGAGCCTCATTGCTCAGGTGTACCGATTCCCCGCTCTGGCTGGCGCTGGCCTGTTCTGCCTTGGCGGCAGGTGCTGGCTGGGACTTGGCTTCTACGCCGTCCTTTGCCCCGCTGGTGCGCGTATTGCCCGGCAAAGCCTGGGTGTTATTTAAACGACTGAAATCAATGACCATGTTAAAAAAACCTCTGGGTATTTGGACGCTTGCCATGTTTTCGGCCATACCCGGACAAACTTTAGGCTCGTTTGACAATAAACCTGTACAGGTCGACATCCCACGCACAGTGTAGGAAAACCTGGCGTTTCACACCAGTGATCTCACAGCGGTGATCTTCTATAGCGCCACCTCAACCTGGCCCGGCGCGGTCACCTGCGCCTTGATCACACGGTTGGAATTGAGGTTCTTGACCCGGATCTGCTCGCTCATCCCGCCGTTGGACAGCGCCTCCCCCGGCATTTTTACCATCAGCCCGCCGCTGCTGGCGGAAATCACCACCTGGTCGCCCTTGCGAATCACTTCAGCCTGTTCCAGATGTACTAGCGTGATGACCTGGTCGGTAACCATTGGTCGGGTCAGTTTCTGCCCGATCGCTTGGTCCACAGCGGTGAGGTAACCCTGGTTGATCAGGCTGATGTCGCGTTCACGCAGGGCCACGTCTTCAAAACCAATGATGCCGGTGCGTTTGAGCGGGCGTGTGACCACAACCACATCGCGGAACAGTTTGACCTGCGCCGGCACAAACACGGTCCAGGGTGAGGCGCCCTCGCAGCGCACTTTTACCGTCACGCGGCCGATGGGCTGGGCCGGGCTTTCGAGGCTGGCCGTCAATTCCTTGTCGCACATGGGCATGCGCAGGCGCGGGTCCAGTTGGTTGACCTGGATTTCGTAACGCCCCGGCGTTTGGGTGGTCGCCAGATAATCTTCTACAGTGAACTCAAGAAAGCCTTGGGTGACGCCGATAAGGAGATCAGGCAAGGTGACATTATCTGCGCGAGCCGTGGTGCCCGAGCCCAAGGCAAACAAAGCCATCGTTGCGCAGAGCAATCTGCGATACCGTGGGATGCGTCGGAAAACTGTCGTTTTAAGGTTCATAGACCAATAAATAGCAAAGCCCGTGCCGTTTAGTGTTGGGTGAGCGTCGTTGCCCTTGTAGGTATAGCCAAAGGTTTTAGCGTAGGAGTCAAGGCATGGCAGGAGTAATGGACTCAGTAAACCAGCGCACACAGCTGGTAGGGCAGAATCGCCTGGAACTGTTGCTTTTCCGCCTGGACGGCAAGCAGCTGTACGGCATCAATGTGTTTAAAGTGCGGGAAGTGCTGCAGTGCCCCAAGCTGACCATATTGCCCAAATCCAGCCCGGTGGTCTGCGGCGTAGCGAATATCCGAGGCGCGACCATCCCGATTCTCGACCTGGCCATGGCCACCGGTTCCTCGGGGTTGCAGGACCGCGAAAGCCCCTTTGTGATCATCACCGAATACAACACCAAGACCCAGGGTTTCCTGGTGCGCTCGGTGGAGCGCATCGTCAACATGAACTGGGAGGAGATCCATCCGCCGCCCAAGGGCACCGGGCGCGATCACTACCTCACGGCGGTGACGCGGGTCGACAACCAGTTGGTCGAAATCATCGACGTGGAAAAGATCCTCGCCGAAGTCGCACCCACCTCGGAAACCATTTCGGTTGGCGTGGTAGACGCCGAAACCGCGCACAAGGCAGTGTCACTGCGTGTGCTGACGGTGGATGACTCCTCGGTGGCGCGCAAGCAAGTCAGCCGCTGCCTGCAAACGGTCGGCGTGGAAGTGGTGGCCTTGAACGATGGTCGCCAAGCCCTGGATTACCTGCGCAAGCTGGTGGACGAAGGCAAGAAGCCGGAAGAAGAGTTCCTGATGATGATCTCCGACATTGAAATGCCGGAAATGGACGGCTATACCCTCACGGCCGAGATACGTAACGATCCACGCATGCAAAAATTGCATATCATCCTGCATACTTCCTTGTCGGGCGTATTCAATCAGGCGATGGTCAAGAAGGTCGGTGCTGATGACTTCCTGGCCAAATTCCGCCCTGATGACCTGGCATCCCGGGTAGTCGACCGGATCAAGGCAGCAGATCACGGCTAGGGGGATTTCCTCCTGGCGGTCACACGATTTAAGAGGCGGTATCATTGTCTACGGGTAATTTGGATTTCGAACAGTTCCGGGTCTTCCTGGAAAAAGCCTGTGGCATATTGCTCGGTGAAAACAAGCAGTACCTGGTATCCAGCCGTCTCAATAAACTGATGGAGCAGCAGGGCATCAAGTCGCTGGGCGAGTTGGTCCAGCGCATCCAGGGCCAGCCGCGCAGTGGGCTTAAGGAAATGGTGGTAGATGCCATGACCACCAACGAAACCTTGTGGTTTCGTGATACCTACCCCTTTGAGGTGCTCAAGAACAAAGTGCTGCCGGAGGCCATCAAGGCCAGCCCGGGCCAGCGCCTGCGCATCTGGTCGGCTGCCTGTTCGTCTGGGCAGGAGCCGTACTCGATCTCGATGTCCATCGATGAGTTCGAGCGTACGAACATGGGCCAATTGAAGGCCGGTGCGCAAATTGTCGCCACCGACCTGTCCGGCACCATGCTCACCAACTGCAAGACCGGCGAGTACGACAGCCTGGCCCTGGGCCGCGGTTTGTCCCAGGAACGCTTGCAACGTTTCTTCGACCCCAAAGGGGCAGGACGCTGGGCGGTCAAGGCGCCGATCAAGAGCCGGGTGGAATTTCGCTCGTTCAACCTGCTCGACAGCTATGCCAGCCTGGGCAAGTTCGACATGGTGTTCTGCCGCAATGTGTTGATCTACTTCTCGGCAGAGGTGAAGAAAGACATCCTGTTGCGTATTCACGGTACGCTCAAGCGCGGGGGCTACCTTTTTCTTGGCGCGTCCGAAGCGCTCAACGGGCTCCCGGACCATTACCAGATGGTGCAATGCAGCCCTGGGATCATTTATCAGGCCAAGTAATGGCGGCTTGAGCATAAAAAACGGGAAGCCCCGCAAAGGCTTCCCGTTTTTTATGTGCGCCAAGCGTCAGTTTTTTACGTGCGGTGGTTAGGGCCTGGGTGTCATTCGGATATTGCCCAGGAAGAGAAGATTGTCCTTGCCGGGGATGCTCCCGTTGAAAATACCCAAATGCACAGTTTCTGTTCTAGCTGCGGTAAATGTCCCGGTTCCGGTTTGTGTTGATGCGTTGGTTATGTTTTGTACATAGGCGCCGATTGGGCTGCCGTTAATCCTCAGTTGCAGCGTCGAGCCATCTCCAGCGGGTGAACCACCACGGGCATCAAAGCTGAAATCGTAGGTGACCCCAGCGATGACCGATATGGGTCGAGTGATGATGTGAGCGGCGGTGACCTGGCTGCTGGGCAGGTCAACGACCACGCTGCCGTTGACGACGTGCAGCTTCCCGCCTGCATAAATTGTCGGAGGTACCCAGCCTTGGAAGGTGCCATCGGCGAAATCCCACACTGTGCCAGGAACAGGCACAACGATGCCGCCGGCATCGATGGACACGGTTGCGTTCGGCGCAAAGTACACGTCGCTGCCACGTCGAACGCGTAATATTAAAACAACATTGGTGCCTGACTTACCGACAATGATTGAACGGTGAGTCAAAAAGTTGAGCTCGGCCTCGTCTTTCTCCACCTCAAAGCTCAGGTTGTACGTTCTGCCTCTTTCGCCGATCAAATTTGCGTTGACGAAATCACCCTGCATGACGGCAAAGGGGCAAACCAATTCAACCGCATTGCCGATCAGCAGTCTGGTCGAGAGGTTTGGAATGGGTAGCGCGTTGTCCTGCAGGACGAATCTGAGGGGGGGAATAGTCAGCATGGTGTGCCTCTGCTTTATGCATGTAGGGGGTCACCCGATGAGGCACGCAAAGACGTAGGCGCAACAACTGTCAGAAATGACAGTGCAGACGAGCGGTCAAGGTATCTGGCGCACTGGGGCAGCCTGTTGAAGGATTGCCACCGGGTGTAAAAGCGGCAACCGCCATTGCCGCTTTACTGGCGCCACGCGGAAGCCCATTGCCGCTTTTCTGGCATTGCCGCCGGCAAACCTTGCGCAAACCCTTGTAATACGGGCCTTCGGCGAATTGGCATGGGCCTTGCTATAACCCAGATACGAAAAGCAGGTCAGCCTAAAGGTTTCCGCCATGAGCATCAGCTTCGATAAAGCGCTCGGTATCCACGAACAAGCCCTGGGCTTTCGCGCCCAACGTGCCGAAGTCCTGGCCAACAACATTGCCAACGCCGACACCCCGAACTACAAGGCTCGGGATTTGGACTTCTCCGCCGTGCTCGCCGCACAGCAGGACAAGACCAAGAACGGCACCTTTGCCTTGAACATGACCAACAGCCGTCATATCGAAGCGCAAGGCCTGGGCAATGGTGACGAGTCGCTGCTGTATCGCACGCCGATGCAGCCGTCGATCGATCAGAACACCGTCGACGCCCAGCTGGAGCAATCGGCCTACGCCGAGAACTCGGTGAATTTTCAGGCCAGCTTCACCCTGCTTAACAGCAAATTCAAAGGGCTGATGTCAGCCCTGCGCGGAGAGTAAGCCATGTCCCTCGCCAGTGTTTTCAATATTGCCGGCAGTGGCATGAGCGCGCAGACCACGCGTTTGAACACCGTCGCCAGTAACATCGCCAACGCCGAGACCGTGTCTTCGAGCATTGACCAGACCTACCGCGCCCGTCACCCGGTGTTCGCCACCATGTTCCAGGGTGGCCAGGCCGGCCAGAGCGGCAGCGGTGATTCGCTGTTCCAGAACCAGGATGCGGCGGGCCAAGGCGTGCAGGTGCTCGGCGTGGTCGAAGACCAGAGCAACCTGGAAGCCCGCTACGAGCCTAACCATCCGGCCGCGAACGAAAAGGGTTACGTGTACTACCCCAACGTCAACGTGGTCGAGGAAATGGCCGACATGATTTCCGCCAGCCGCTCGTTCCAGACCAACGCGGAAATGATGAACACCGCCAAAACCATGATGCAGAAGGTCCTGACCCTGGGTCAGTGATAAGGGGCGCCAAATAATGGCCATTGTTGATACCACTTCTACACCCAACACGGCGGTTCAGGACCTGTTCAACTCCAAGGTCAAGACTGCCACAGACAACAGCGGCCTTGATGGTGCCGCCAAGGCGGCCACGGGCAACCAGGCGCTGGGCAAGGATGCGTTCCTGCAACTGCTGGTGACCCAGCTGAAAAACCAGAATCCGCTGTCGCCTCAAGACAACGGCGCGTTCGTGGCGCAGCTGGCGCAGTTCAGCAGCCTGGAAGGCATCAACACCCTGAACGACTCGGTGAATGCGATCTCCAGCAACTTCAGTTCTTCGCAAGCGTTGCAGGCCTCGTCACTGGTCGGGCGTTCGATCATCACCCAGACCGACAAGGCCATGGTTGATACCAGCAAGAGCATGACCGGCTCGGTGGCGGTGACGGCAGCGACAGGCAACGTCTCGGTAAAAATCACCGACAAAGACGGCAACGTGGTGCGCACTATCGACATGGGCGCCCAAAGCGCCGGCAATTCAAGCTTTATATGGGATGGCAAGAACGACAAAGGTGAAGTCGCCCCCGCCGGCACTTATACCTTCGCGGCCAGCACCAAGAATGACAAAGGCGACTCGGTTGCCCTGTTGACGTCGCTGCCGGCAACGGTCACCAGCGTGACGTTGAGCAAGACCGGCGGCGAAATGCTGCTCAACCTTGCAGGCGGCATGGGCAGCGTCAAGCTGTCGCAAATTCAGACTATCGGTACATAGAGCCGGCTAAATACGGCAGAAGGAGAGAAACATGTCTTTTAACATCGGCCTTAGCGGCCTCTATGCGGCCAACAAACAACTGGACGTGACGGGCAACAACATTGCCAACGTTGCGACCACCGGTTTCAAATCGTCCCGTGCGGAGTTTTCCGACATCTACGCGGCGTCCAAACTGGGCACTGGCCAGAACAGTGTCGGCAGCGGCGTGAACCTGGCGGCGGTGTCCCAGCAATTCACCCAAGGTGACGTCAACAACACCGGCGGCTTGCTGGACATGGCGATCCAGGGCGGTGGCTTCTTCGTGCAGAAGGGCAGTGACGGTTCGCTGGAATACACCCGTAGCGGCACCTTCCGTTCGGACAAAGACGGCTACATCACCAACAACACCGGCACCTCGCGCCTGCAAGGCTACGCCGCGGACGCCGATGGCAACATCATCAAGGGCGCGCTGACCGACCTGCAATTGAACCTGTCGAACCTGCCGCCCAAGGCGTCCACCAAAGTGGACTCCACCAGTAACCTGAACTCTTCCTCGCCGGTGATCGATCAGGCGGCGCACCCGTTCGATCCAACCGAGTCCAGCTCGTTCAGCACCCAGTACAACACTACGCTGTACGACACCCAGGGTAACGCGCACCCGATGGTGCAGTACCTGGTCAAAACGGATTCCAATACCTGGAAGTCCTACACCCTGATCGACGGCCGTAACCCAGACGGTTCGGCGCCTACCGGCACAGGCTCGACGCCACCGGTGGCATCGACGTTGAGCTTTGACGGTGCCGGCAAGCTCACCGGGATTGTCACCGGGGGCACCTCCAGTACTACCTTGCAGCTGACTGGCTGGGTGCCGGGTACAGTAACCAATGGCGTGTGGACTAAAAACGGCGCGAATGCCAACCCTGGCGGTATTGCCATCAATATGGGCAACATCACCCAGTACAACTCGGCCACCTATCGTAACCCACCGGTCACCGATGGCTATGCCACCGGCCAGATCACCGGTCTGAATATCGACGGTAACGGCGTGCTGTTCGCCACCTTCAGCAACCAGCAGAGCAAGGCCATCGGTCAGCTCTCCCTGGCCAGCTTTAACAACGAGCAGGGTCTGCAGCCGTCGGGTGGCACCACTTGGAAAGAGACCTTCGCCTCGGGCCAGCCGGGTTATGACGCCCCGCAATCCGGCACCTTGGGTTCGATCGTGTCCAAGTCCCTGGAAAACTCCAACGTCAACCTGACCAACGAGCTGGTGGACCTGATCAAGGCCCAGAGCAACTACCAGGCGAACGCCAAGACCATCTCCACCCAGAGCACCATCATGCAGACCATTATTCAGATGACCTGATGCGGTTGGCCTGACACTGCTGTGAATGAAAGCCCCTCTAGCGAGGGGCTTTTTTTTGCCTGCTATTTGGATCAGCAACCATTCCCACCCTTTGCTCAATTGCGAACTGACAGGCCTTTGTGGAACCGACCTCGCCGTTCTTTCCACTTATCGGACTTAAAGGTGCTGGATCTTAGGGGGCGGGGTATGTGGAATTTGTCGGTGTCTGGCCCTGGGGCTGGAAGTGTGCATTATGACGTCAGTGGCGCGGGGCAAAACCTGTGGGGCGCTAACCCTACAGAGGAAAAAAAGGATGACATAGAGGCCGATAAAAAAACCGTCGCCCAAATGCTCAAACAGCTGGATGACGCCGAAAAGGGCAACAAAAACCAAACCGCCCAGGACTTGCGGGACAAGCTCAATCAAAAGCGCAAAGCGCTGGGGGAGGAGAAGTTCAAGGAGATCCTTGAGCAGTTGAAGAAGGACGCGTCCACCGATTTGCTCGCGTTGTTGAAGAGGCTGTTTCCGGATTTATTTGCGGATGAGCCGTCTCCAGCGCCAGCTCCTGGACCGTCACCAGGTGGTGGTGGTGGTGGTGGTGGTGGTGGTGGTGGCAGGGTAAATCCGAAGAATTTCGGCGGTAGCGAACCCATGAGTAATCTACCGATTACCGACGGTTCCAAGCATTTCAACTACAAGCCAGATGCAAGCAACCCAGGTAAAAAGCCGGACAATATCTGGAGTGGTTTCAGCCAAGGCCCTGACGGCAATTGCGTCACCGTTTCCGCGATAAAGGGAGCGATGATGAAGTTTGGTCAAAAGCCTACCGACGTCTTCAAGGATGTGAAGGAGACGGGAGGGGGTTACTACGTAAAAATGCGAGACGGTTTCGAGCTTACTTTATCTAAGGGTGAGTTAAGGCATGCAGCCGCTTACGCGCAGTTCAAGGGCGATAATCCGGGCATGATTACCGACGCAAACTTCATGTATGCCGCGAGCGCCAAGCGGGCTCAAATGGAGGGCAATGGCTACGATGACAACCCCAATGCTGCAAAACAGAGTTTCGCTCATGCGATGCAAAGTTTGAACAATGGCGAAATGGGTTGGGAAGCGCTGGACCGGCTTGGCCTGAAAGACCTCTATAGGCGGTCTTCGAGTTCCGAGCTGGCAAGTGGCAAGCTGGGTGTTGTGGATTATGGCCACCATTCAATGGCGGTGATTGGCGGGCGCATTGAATTGTGGGGTGGGCGCGGTGAAGGGCCCCAGGAAGGCAACGCCTACGCATTCGTGTAGCGCAAAAAAAACCGATAAACCCAAATGCATTCAGGTTTATCGGTTTTTTTACATCCCGGGCGTTCAAGCCCGGGACTCACTCAGCTTATTGGCAAGCTTCGCAATCCGGCTCATCAATCGCGCAAGCCTTTGGCACGGGTGCCGGGCCGGCTGGAGCAGCCAGCACCGAATCATCACCGTGGTTGCCGCTGGAAACAGCGTTGAGCTTACCGGTGTTGATGGTCGACTTCTCGGTGCTGGTCGCGGCCAGGGCACGGAGGTAGTAAGTGGTTTTCAGGCCACGGTACCAGGCCATGCGGTAGGTCACGTCGAGCTTCTTGCCCGATGCACCGGCGATGTACAGGTTCAGCGACTGAGCCTGGTCAATCCACTTCTGGCGACGACTGGCGGCGTCAACGATCCACTTGGTGTCCACTTCGAAGGCGGTCGCGTAGAGCTCTTTGAGTTCTTGCGGGATGCGCTCGATCTGCTGCACCGAACCGTCGTAGTACTTCAGGTCGTTGATCATGACCGAGTCCCACAGGCCGCGGGCCTTGAGGTCGCGAACCAGGTACGGGTTGATCACGGTGAATTCGCCCGACAGGTTCGATTTCACATACAGGTTCTGGTAAGTCGGTTCGATCGACTGCGATACGCCAGTGATGTTGGCGATGGTTGCGGTCGGTGCGATGGCCATGATGTTGGAGTTGCGAATGCCTTTCTGCACACGGGCACGTACCGGCGCCCAGTCCAGGGTTTCGTTCAGGTCAACGTCGATGTACTTCTGGCCACGCTGCTCAATCAGGATCTGTTGCGAATCCAGCGGCAGGATGCCTTTGGACCACAGCGAGCCCTGGAACGTCTCGTAGGCGCCGCGCTCGTCGGCCAGGTCGCAGGAAGCCTGGATCGCGTAGTAGCTGACCGCTTCCATGGACTTGTCGGCGAACTCGACGGCAGCGTCCGAACCGTAAGGAATGTGCTGCAGGTACAGCGCGTCCTGGAAGCCCATGATGCCCAGGCCGACCGGACGGTGCTTGAAGTTGGAGTTCTGCGCCTGTGGCACCGAGTAGTAGTTGATGTCGATAACGTTATCGAGCATGCGAACGGCGGTGTTCACGGTGCGTTCCAGCTTGGCGGTGTCCAGCTTGCCGTTGACGATGTGGTTCGGCAGGTTGATCGAGCCCAGGTTGCAAACGGCGATCTCGTCCTTGTTGGTGTTCAAGGTGATCTCGGTGCACAGGTTCGAGCTGTGGACCACGCCCACGTGCTGCTGCGGGCTGCGCAGGTTGCACGGGTCTTTGAAGGTCAGCCATGGGTGACCGGTTTCAAACAGCATGGACAGCATTTTGCGCCACAGGTCTTTGGCCTGGATGGTCTTGAACAGCTTGATCTTGCCTGGGTACTGGGACAGGGCTTCGTAGTACTCGTAACGCTCTTCGAAGGCCTTGCCGGTCAGGTCGTGCAGGTCCGGCACTTCGGACGGCGAGAACAGGGTCCACGGGCCGTCATCGAAGACGCGCTTCATGAACAGGTCAGGGATCCAGTTGGCGGTGTTCATGTCGTGGGTACGACGACGGTCATCACCGGTGTTCTTGCGCAGCTCGATGAACTCTTCAATGTCCATGTGCCAGGTTTCCAGGTAGGCACACACGGCGCCTTTGCGCTTGCCACCCTGGTTCACGGCTACAGCGGTGTCGTTCACTACTTTGAGGAACGGTACAACGCCTTGGGACTTGCCGTTGGTGCCCTTGATGTAAGAACCCAGTGCACGCACCGGCGTCCAGTCGTTACCCAGGCCGCCGGCGAATTTGGACAACATGGCGTTGTCGTGGATCGCGTGGTAGATGCCCGACAGGTCATCCGGCACGGTGGTCAGGTAGCAGCTCGACAGCTGTGGACGCAGGGTGCCGGCGTTGAACAGGGTTGGGGTCGACGACATGTAGTCGAAGGACGACAACAGGTTGTAGAACTCAATCGCGCGGTCTTCTTTTTGCTTCTCTTCAATCGCCAGGCCCATGGCCACGCGCATGAAGAACACTTGCGGCAGTTCGAAGCGCACGCCGTCCTTGTGGATGAAGTAACGGTCGTACAGGGTTTGCAGGCCCAGGTAGGTGAACTGCTGGTCGCGCTCGTGGTTGATCGCCTTGCCGAGTTTTTCCAGGTCGAAGGTGGCCAGGATCGGGTTCAGCAATTCGAATTCGATGCCCTTGGCGATGTAGGCCGGCAGGGCCTTGGCGTACAGGTCAGCCATTTCGTGGTGGGTGGCGCTGTCGGCCACGCCCAGGAAGCCCAGGCCTTCGGCACGCAGGGTGTCCATCAGCAGGCGCGCGGTCACGAACGAGTAGTTCGGCTCACGTTCAACCAGGGTACGGGCGGTCATCACCAGGGCGGTGTTGACGTCGGTCAGGGCCACGCCGTCGTACAGGTTCTTCAGGGTTTCGCGCTGGATCAGGTCACCGTCGACTTCTTCCAGGCCTTCGCAGGCCTCGGTGATGATGGTGTTCAGGCGGCCCAGGTCCAGCGGAGCAAAGCTGCCGTCGGCCAGGGTGATGCGGATCGACGGGTGAGCTTGCACGGCCGCTTCTTCAGCCGGGGAGCGCACGGCACGTTCCTTGGAACGGGCGTCACGGTAGATCACGTAGTCGCGTGCCACTTTCTGCTCGCCGGCACGCATCAGGGCCAGTTCGACCTGGTCCTGGATTTCTTCGATGTGGATGGTGCCGCCCGACGGCATGCGACGTTTGAAGGTCGCGGTAACCTGTTCGGTCAGGCGGGCAACGGTGTCGTGGATGCGCGACGAGGCAGCAGCGGTGCCGCCTTCAACTGCAAGAAACGCTTTGGTGATGGCGACGGTGATTTTGTCATCGGTATAAGGAACGACAGTGCCGTTACGCTTGATCACACGCAGTTGGCCAGGTGCAGTGGCGGACAGATCCAGGTTCGAATCAGCGGCCTGCGGCACGGAGCCTTGCGGGTTCTCGCGAGTTGTGTCGGTTTGCATGGGGGGTTGTCTCCACATTCTATATTTATTTGGGCACCATCACGGTGCCCACCGTTCCGTCCTGAAGCACTTACAACAGGCCTGGGCCTGGCATAACAACTTCGGGACAGGAGGAAGGGAGCTATTCGCGCCGCTTCCATGCCGAAGTCTTCGGTTCGGGGCTTGAAAGAGCCCTTGGCCGTATTCCTGCCGGGTGACAGTTGCTCGCTGCAAGCACTGCAACACCCGTACCGTTTTCTGCCAATCGGGCTGGAAAACGGTTGCCATCCGCGTGCGCGGTTTGGGCTTTTAAAAAATGCTTTGGTTCAACCAAACAGGAGCAAGAAAGCGCTTGAGTTTCTTGTCTGATTTGTGTTTGGTTTTTTGCTTAAAACCCTACATGTAGGGTTTTTTTAGCGCCGAGGTACAAGATAATGCGTTTTGGGGGGCTTAGCAACGCACTACCTGTGGATAACGCTGTGGGTAAAATGTGTATGAAACGTGGAACACCCGTGTAGGCCGCAGTACTGCTGGATTACGCCGTTTGTCACCGAATATTCCAAGGCAAAAACCGTCTGTTGGTTTTTTGAGGGCGCGAACCCTATCACAAAAAAACGTGATCACCGAATGGATTTCCCGGCTTGTGTTTAAGGGTTGGCCCATGGCTACAATCGGCCTTCATATAGAGGCAGCAGTGTGTTTGCTGCACATGACAATAATGAGAACCGAGGTAGCGCATGGAGCAAGAAGCCTGGCAGATATTGATCGTCGAGGACGACGAGCGACTGGCCGAGTTGACCCGTGATTACCTGGAGAGCAACGGCTTGCAGGTGTCGGTGGAGAGCGACGGCGCCCAGGCGGCGGCGCGCATTGTCGCCGAACAACCGGACCTCGTGATCCTCGACCTGATGCTGCCCGGCGAAGACGGCCTGAGCATCTGCCGCAAAGTCCGCGAACGCTACGACGGCGTGATCCTGATGCTCACCGCCCGCACCGATGACATGGACCAGGTGCAGGGCCTGGACATGGGCGCCGACGACTACGTGTGCAAACCCGTGCGCCCGCGCTTGTTGCTGGCGCGTATCCAGGCATTGTTGCGGCGCAGCGAGCCGGTACTACCCGCCGCCGTGGAAAGCCAGCGGCGCCTGCAATTCGGCCCGCTGGTGGTGGACAACGCCCTGCGCGAAGCCTGGCTGCATGAGGGCGGCATCGAGCTGACCAGTGCCGAGTTCGACCTGCTGTGGCTGCTGGTGGCGAATGCCGGGCGTATCCTGTCCCGCGAAGAAATCTTTATTGCCTTGCGCGGGATTGGCTACGACGGCCAGGACCGCTCTATTGATGTGCGCATCTCGCGTATTCGACCCAAGATCGGCGACGACCCGATTCACCCGCGCCTGATCAAAACCATTCGCAGCAAAGGCTACTTGTTCGTCCCCGAAGCTGCCGCCGACATGCCGCTGTGAACTCGATCTTCCTGCGCATCTACGGCGGCATGTGCGCGGCGCTGATCCTGGTGGCGTTGCTCGGAGTGCTGGCCCTGCACCTGCTCAATGAAGTGCGCAGCGGCCAGTACCGTGAGCGCCTGGCCCACGGCACCTTTGCGCTGATGGGCGACAACCTGCAACCGATGAGCGCGATCGAGCGCCAGCGCGCCCTGGCGGTGTGGGAGCGCTTGCTCGGCATTCCCCTGGAACTGCGTCCGTTGGCGGACGCGCAGTTGGACCTGACCCAGCGCAACCGCCTGCAGCGTGGCCAGGTGCTGGTGGAGCAGACCGGCCCGCATGCCGCGCGCGTGCTGCGCCTGGTCAGTGAACAGTCGCAGCTTGTGCTCACCGGTGAAGTGCAGCAGATCAGCGAGCAGCTGGCGCGTGCGACGATTTACCTGTTGGCTGACGAACTGGTGCGTTTCCCGGTGGCCGAGCAGCCGCAACGCCTGGCGGACATAAAAGAGGCCAAGGGCTTTGGTTTTGAGATGCACCTGATGACGCTGGATCAGGCGGATATGGATGATGACCAGCGCCGCCGGGTTGCGGAAGGCGACACGGTGATGGCCCTGGGCAAGGGCGGCGACTCCATCCGCGTATTCGCCGGCATGGTCGGCACGCCGTGGGTGCTGGAAATCGGCCCCTTGTATCAAATGAACCCGTACCCGCCGCAGTGGCTGATCCTGATCGCGTTGATCAGCCTCACGCTGATCGGTTTGATCGTCTATTTATTGGTGCGCCAGCTTGAGCGCCGCCTCAAAGGCCTGGAGGCGGCGGCCACGCGCATTGCCAAAGGCAACCTGGAAGTGCGCGTACCGGCCCGGGGCGCCGATTCGGTGGGGCGTTTGGCCGCCGCCTTTAATGGCATGGCCGAGCACTTGCAGCAATTGCTGGCGATCCAGCGCGAACTGGTGCGCGCCGTCTCCCACGAATTGCGCACCCCGGTGGCGCGCCTGCGTTTCGGCCTGGAGATGATCGGCGACGCCGCCACCCCAGAGGCGCGGCGTAAATATATGGACGGCATGGACAGCGATATCCAGGACCTCGACGGCCTGGTCGACGAAATGCTCACCTACGCCCGCCTGGAGCAAGGCGCGCCGGAACTGAATTTCCAGCGGGTAGACCTCAGCGCCTTGCTCGATCAGGTGATCGGCGAATTATCGCCACTGCGCCCGCAGGTCAATGTTGCCCGTGGCATCTGCCTGTCTTCGGCACACTGGGATGATGCCTGGGTCGACGCCGAGCCGCGCTACTTGCACCGCGCCCTGCAAAATCTGGTGGGCAATGCCATGCGCCATGCCCAGGGCCGGGTGCTGATCAGCTATCAAGTGGGGCAGGTGCGTTGCCGCATTGATGTGGAAGATGACGGGCCGGGGGTGCCGGAAAGCGCCTGGGAGCGGATCTTTACGCCGTTCCTGCGTTTGGACGACAGCCGCACGCGAGCTTCAGGCGGACATGGTCTGGGTTTGTCGATTGTGCGGCGGATTATCTATTGGCACGGCGGGCGGGCGTTGATCAGCAAGAGCAACAACCTGGGTGGGGCGTGTTTCAGTTTGAGTTGGCCCAGGGATCAGGACAAGACTTAAGACCGCTATCGCAGGCAAGCCAGCTCCCACATTTTGAATGTACTCGCACATCAAAGGTGGGAGCCGGGCTTGCCCACGATAGCGATCTATCAGGCGCCGACAGCCACCAGACTCAACAACTGCTCCCCCTCCACCGCAAACTGCCCCTCCAACTCAGTGCCATAACACCACTCAGCAGACAGCTCCGTCAGCAACCGCAACCGCACATGGCCTGCCTGCGACCACTCAAGCACCTCGGCGTGCTCAAAGTAGAAACGCTTGTGCACAATCGGATACAGCGCTTTGAACAGGCTCTCCTTGACCGAAAACGTCAGCGTCACCAGCAGGGCATTCTGCTCGCGCGGCCCCAGTGACATGCGCTGCAATTCGTCGGCCGTCAGAATCTCTCCAGCCAAACGTTCGGCTCGCTCCAGTGACAGCAGATTTTCAAGGTCCATCCCCAAACCGCGCCATTGCGCCTTGTGCCCGACAATGGCCGCCGCGTGGCCGGTGCTGTGGGTAATGGAACCGCTGATATGCCCAGGCCACACCGGCGCACGGTCGTCACCGATGGCCGGTACGCAATCGAGTTGATCAAGCTGTTGCAACGCCGCCCGTGCGCACAGGCGACCGGCAAGGAACTCCGCCTGGCGTTTGGCCACCGAGCGCTGGATGCTGGCCGGAGGCGGCACGGCGCTGCGCTGGAAGTCATCGGCGAGCAACAAGGCCGGGTCGAATCGCGTACTCAAGAACACCGTGCCCGGCAGCGGGATGGGCAGTGGCCAATGGGCATCGAGCGGGGTGCAGCAAGCGGGTAGAGGCGTCATGCGCGGTATTTTGCGTCAGTTGGCGCGCCGGTGGATAGTCCGTAACGGTTCAGGCCTGGTTCAGAGCCCGTTCAGGGGGAGTTCAGGGGCGCCTGCGTAGTCTGGCTTCAACAGCCAAAACGCGTAGAGGTAAGCCCCATGACTGCGATCAAAAAGCTGATTCTGGCCTTAAGCATGCTCGGCGCCACTGCCGGGGTTCAGGCTTCGGACGGTGCGTTTGCCACTTTCGGCAGCGAGAAAACCAGGAAATCCAGCAACCTGATCCAGCGTGTGAGCTTCGAAGAGGTGGCTGGCCAGGCGGCGCCGTGGGGCCAGTCTTTGGGCATGACCACGCCGCAACCGGCCTACCGCACCGGCTACGAACACCTGATGGGCCAATACAATGGCATTAAACTGCGCCCGCAAGACTTGCAGGGCCGCTATGATATCCCCCTGTCGGACAGTTGAATCGCCTTGGAGAGCCTTATGAAATTGCTGGTCGTGGAAGATGAGGCGCTGCTGCGTCATCACCTGTTCACCCGCCTGACCGACAGCGGCCATGTGGTCGAAGCCGTGGCCAATGCCGAGGAAGCCCTTTACCAGACCGGCCAATTCAACCATGACCTGGCGATTATCGACCTGGGCCTGCCCGGCATGGGCGGCCTGGACCTGATCCGCCAACTGCGCAGCCAGGCCAAGACTTTCCCGATCCTGATCCTCACCGCGCGCGGCAACTGGCAAGACAAGGTCGAAGGCCTGGCTGCCGGTGCCGACGATTACGTGGTCAAGCCGTTCCAGTTCGAAGAGCTGGAGGCGCGCATGAACGCCTTGCTGCGCCGCTCCAGCGGGTTCACCCAGTCGACCATCGTCGCCGGGCCTTTGCTGCTCGACCTCAATCGCAAGCAGGCGTCGCTGGATGAGCAACCGTTGGCGCTGACGGCCTACGAGTACCGGATTCTCGAATACCTGATGCGTCACCATCAGCAGGTGGTCGCCAAAGACCGCTTGATGGAACAGCTCTACCCTGATGACGACGAGCGGGATCCGAACGTGATCGAAGTGTTGGTGGGTCGCCTGCGCCGCAAGCTGGAAGGCCCGGCCGGGTTCAAACCGATCGACACCGTGCGTGGCCTGGGCTACCTGTTCAATGAGCGCTGCCGTTGATTCGCTCGCTACGTGTGCGCTTGATGCTCGCGGCCACCACCCTGGCCGTGCTGTTTATGCTGGGCTTGTTGCCCGCCATGCAAGGCGCGTTCAGCCTGGCGCTGCAGGATTCCATCGAGCAGCGCCTGGCCTCGGATGTCACCACGCTGATTTCCGCCGCGCGGGTCGAAAACAACCGCCTGCTGATGCCGGCGCAGTTGCCGGACGAACGCTTCAACCTCACTGACAGTCGCCTGCTCGGTTACATCTACGACCGTGAGGGGCATCTGGTGTGGCGCTCGCGGGCGACCCAGGAAGAAAACATCAACTACAAGCCGCGCTACGACGGGCGCGGTAATGAATTTGCGCGGATTCGCGAAGCCAATGGCCAGGAGTTTTTCGTGTACGACGTCGAGGTCAAGTTGCTGGGCGGCAAGAGCGCGGCGTTCAGTATCGTGGCACTGCAACCGGTGCGTGAATACCAACTGACCCTCGAAGGCCTGCAGGAAAACCTCTACCTGGGCTTCGGCGCGGCCTTGCTCGTATTGTTGACGTTGTTGTGGCTGGGCCTGACCTGGGGCTTGCAAGCGTTGCGGCGCTTGAGCCAGGAGCTAGACCAGATCGAAGGCGGCACCCGCGAAAGCCTCACCGAGGAACACCCACGCGAACTGTTGCGCCTGACCGGCTCGCTCAACCGTTTGCTCCACAGCGAACGCGAGCAACGGGCGCGCTACCGCGATTCCCTCGACGACCTGGCCCACAGCCTGAAAACCCCGCTGGCGGTGTTGCAGGGCGTGAGCGAAGACATGGCCCAGCGCCCGGAAGAACGCGGCCAGGCCTGGGTGCTGCAATCGCAGATCGAACGCATGAGCCAGCAGATCGGCTACCAATTGCAGCGCGCCAGCCTGCGAAAAAGCGGCCTGGTGCGGCACCAGGTGCGCCTGGAACCGGTGTTGCAAAGCCTGTGCGACACGTTGGACAAGGTTTACCGCGACAAGCGCGTGACCGTGACCTTTGAATTACCGCCCGAGTGCGATGTGCCGATCGAGAAGGGCGCCTTGCTGGAAATGCTCGGCAACCTGCTGGAAAACGCCTATCGCCTGTGCCTGAGTGAAGTGCGCATCAGCCTGACGGAGAACCTTGAAGGCACTGAGCTGTGCATCGAAGATGACGGCCCTGGGGTACCGCCCGATCAGCGTGCGCGGATTCTGCAAAGGGGCGAGCGGCTGGACCGCCAGCATCCGGGGCAGGGCATTGGCCTGGCGGTGGTCAAGGACATCATTGAAAGCTACAGCGCGCGGTTGACCCTTGGGGATTCGCCTTTGGGTGGCGCGGCGTTCAAGATTCACTTTCCGGCGGCGTGATCTTTATTGCCCTTACAGGCCCCATCGCAGGCAAGCCAGCTCCCACCTTTTTGATTGTGTGAATCCGATCAACTGTGGGAGCCGGGCTTGCCCGCGATGAGGCCCGCCCAGGCACTGCACCTCTAACTCTCCTGTGCCCGGTAAGCCCCCGGCGTCAATCCGGTCCACTTCTTGAACGCCCGATGAAACGCCGACGGCTCAGAAAACCCCAACTGCTCGGCAATTTCCTGCAACGACAAATCCGCCCGCCCCAAGTGGTAAATGGCGATGTCCCGCCGCAACTCATCCTTGAGCGCCTGAAAACTGGTGCCTTCCTCACGCAAATGCCGGCGCAGGGTTTGCGGGCTGATGTGCAGGTGCTGGGCGACGGCCTCCAGGTCCGGCCAGGGCGTGCGGTCGCGGCTGAGCAAGCGGCGCAGTTGGCTGCTTAAACTGTCGCCCTCATCCGGTCGCGACAACAGGTCAGCGGGCGAGCGCTCGAGAAAGTGCTTGAGGGTGCGCTCGTCCTGCAACAACGGCAGGCTCAGGTAACGGGCGGGAAACACCAGGCTGCTGTTCGGCGCGCCAAATACCTGAGGGCAGGGGAACAGCAGGTCATATTCGCCCGCATGGGCCGGCATCGGATAGCTGAACGTGGCTTGCTGTAGCCGGATGCGCTGGCCGATCAGCCAGCTGCCCAGGCGATGCCAGATCACCAGCAGGCACTCGCTGAGAAAGTGGTCCGGGTCCCACAGCTGCGAATCGTCCAGGCTCAAGCGGGCCATGTCGCCTTCTCTGGTCAGCTGCCAGCGCGGACCCTGCGGGAATAGGCTATAAAATAATAAGCCGCGTTCCAGAGCCTTCTCCAGGGTGCGGCAGTGAATCAGCGCGTGGCACATCATGGCGAAGGTGCCACGCTTGCTCGGGCCTTCGGCAAACCCCAGGTATTCGTCGTCCAGCCCCAGCCACAGCATTTGCAACAGCCGGGTAAATTGCTCGGGGGCGATGCGGGCGCGGGGTTCGCTCAGCAGTTCCGGGGTGATGCCCACTTGCAGCAGCAGGCCCGAATAGTCGTAACCCGCGCGGCGCGCACCGCCCAGGGCGGCGCGGGCGTAGTGACTGGCGATGGTACGTTCACGCATGTGAGGGCCTCGTCCATGGAGTGGCGGATGTTAGCCATCACCGGGTGGGGCGACAAGGCGGATATCCGCCAAATTGTAGGACGAGAGGGGATGAGTGGGCGGAATTCCGCCACCTGGCCCCAGTGTCGATGGCGTATTGACTGATCTCGGCCCTGATGTCTAAAGGCCGTCAGCGGTTTTCAGCAAAGTGGCACGGCGTTTGCGATAAGGATTACAGCGCAGGTTTATTCCTACAGACCTCGCAAACAACAAATCCCTCCAGTGCAGGAGGGTTCGCAATTCAAGTGTCGTGGGCAATGGCGGATCTTTGTCACACGGTGCGATTGAGGAACTTTGCAATGACGACTCGTCAGCCAATCTACAAATCCCTGTATTTCCAGGTGATCGTCGCAATCGTTATCGGTATTTTGCTCGGTCACTTCTACCCGCAGACCGGTGTGGCCCTCAAGCCACTGGGTGACGGCTTTATCAAGCTGATCAAAATGGTCATTGCCCCGATCATCTTCTGCACCGTTGTCAGCGGCATCGCTGGCATGCAAAGCATGAAATCGGTGGGCAAAACCGGCGGCTACGCGCTGCTGTACTTCGAAGTTGTTTCCACCATTGCCCTGCTGATCGGCCTGATCGTCGTTAACGTTGTGCAACCGGGCGCCGGCATGCACATCGACGTGGCGACCCTGGACGCCTCTAAAGTCGCGGCCTACGTGACCGCTGGTGCAGACCAGAGCGTGGTTGGCTTTATCCTCAATGTGATCCCGAACACCATCGTCGGTGCCTTCGCCAACGGCGACATCCTGCAAGTGCTGATGTTCTCGGTGATCTTTGGTTTCGCCCTGCATCGCCTGGGTGCCTACGGCAAGCCGGTGCTGGACTTTATCGATCGCTTCGCCCACGTGATGTTCAACATCATCAACATGATCATGAAGCTCGCGCCAATCGGTGCCCTGGGCGCCATGGCGTTCACCATCGGTGCCTACGGCGTAGGTTCCCTGGTGCAGTTGGGCCAACTGATGATCTGCTTCTACATCACCTGCATCCTGTTCGTGGTGGTGGTGCTGGGCGCCATCTGCCGTGCGCACGGTTTCAGCGTGTTGAAGCTGGTTCGCTACATCCGTGAAGAGCTGCTGATCGTTCTGGGTACTTCCTCCTCCGAATCCGCACTGCCACGCATGCTGATCAAGATGGAGCGTCTGGGCGCGAAGAAATCCGTAGTAGGCCTGGTGATCCCGACCGGCTACTCCTTCAACCTCGACGGTACGTCGATCTACCTGACCATGGCTGCCGTGTTCATCGCCCAGGCGACTGACACCCACATGGACATCACCCACCAGATCACCTTGCTGCTGGTGCTGCTGTTGTCCTCCAAAGGCGCTGCAGGCGTGACCGGTTCGGGCTTCATCGTGCTGGCTGCGACCCTGTCGGCCGTAGGCCACCTGCCGGTTGCCGGCCTGGCGCTGATCCTGGGTATCGACCGCTTCATGTCCGAAGCCCGCGCACTGACCAACCTGGTCGGTAACGCCGTTGCCACCATCGTTGTGGCCAAGTGGGTTAAAGAGCTGGACACCGACAAGCTGCACAGCGAGCTGGCGTCCGGCGGCACTGGCATCTCCGACACCCGCCCGGAAGATGACCTGGGCGTGGCTGAAGGCCCTGCTCCTGCTATCAAGTAAAAAATTGCCCAAGGTGTGAACAACACCCAAAGCCTGCAAACGCCCCGACTGGTTCGGGGCGTTTGCGTTTCTGGCGTGGCGCTTTGGGTTTTGCTTGCTTTACAGTAAGTGAATACTTCATTCGCCGTAGGAGACCTGATGGACAGTGTGGATCTGAATGTCCTGCGCAGCGTGCTCGAATGGCGCCGTGCCGGGCACCGAGTAGTTTTGTACAGCGTGGTCCAGACCTGGGGCAGCGCCCCACGCCCGCCGGGGGCGATGTTGGCCTTGCGTGGCGATGGCGTGGTGATCGGCTCGGTGTCGGGTGGTTGCATCGAGGACGACTTGATCGCGCGCTTGCAGGATGGCCGCTTGCCGGAGGATGGCCCGCCGGTGCAGTTGGTGACCTACGGAGTCACCCGCGATGAGGCGGCGCGTTTCGGCCTGCCGTGCGGCGGCACGTTGCGCCTGACTGAGGAACGCGTGGATGAATTTGGCTGGGTCTCGCAGCTGCTGGCGCGCTGCGAAGACCATCAGATCGTCGCGCGTGAACTGGACCTGAGCAGTGGCACGGTGACCCTGAGCGGCGCGGCCAAGACCGACGTCGTGACCTTTGATGGCGAGCGCCTGCGGGCTATCTACGGCCCGCGTTGGCGTTTGCTGCTGATCGGCGCCGGGCAGCTCTCGCGCTACGTGGCTGAAATGGCGCGCCTGCTGGATTTCGAAGTGCTGATCTGCGACCCGCGCGAAGAATTCGTCTACGGCTGGGAAGAGCAGCATGGCCGCTTTGTGCCCGGCATGCCGGATGAGGCGGTGCTGAATATCCAGACGGATGAGCGCACGGCCATCGTCTGCCTGACGCACGACCCTCGATTGGACGATATGGCGCTGCTGACGGCGCTGAACTCATCGGCGTTCTACATTGGCGCCCTCGGTTCGCGGGTCAATACGCAGAAGCGCCGGGAAACCCTGGCGGCGCTGGGGTTGTCGGCGGAGGCGATCGCGCGTCTGCATGGGCCGATCGGACTGCATATCGGTAGTCATACGCCGGCCGAAATTGCTCTGTCATTGATGGCGGAAATTGTCGCGATCAAGAATGGCGTGGCACCGATGCAGAAGAAACCGTTGCCGGTGGAGGCTGAGTAATGGTGACGGCGATTGTGCTGGCGGCGGGGCAGGGCAGTCGCTTTCGTGCTGCGGCCGGTGCTGATCAAGACAAGCTGCTGGCTGATTGCATCGGGCTTGACGGCGTAACGCGGCCAGTGATTGAGCAGGTGTTGATGAATTTGCCAGGGCGCGTTGTAAGGCGTTGGCTGGTCACTTCGCCGGACCGCCTGGCCGTTATTCGCTTGGCCAAGGCGTATGGCTGTGAAGTCTTGCTGCTCGAATCGGCCGGTATGGGTGACAGCATCGCGGCGGCTGTCGCAGCCAGTGGTGAGGCCGATGGCTGGTTGGTGGTGTTGGGGGATATGCCGTTTATTCAGCCGTCGACCATTGAACGGGTGGTTGATGCGGTCCAGGACGATGGCATCAGTGTGCCGGTGCAGGCGGGTAAATACGGGCATCCGGTGGCTTTTGGCCGGGCGCTTGGGCCGCGAATGATGGCATTGAGCGGTGATCGTGGCGCAAAGCCGTTATTTGCCCAGGCGAGTGTGCAGGAGGTGCGAGTGGAAGATCCCGGTGTGCTGTGGGATGTGGACCTGCCGCAAGCATTGAGTTTCAGCGCGGACTAACTGTGGGAGCGGGCTTGCTCGCGATGCAGGCACCTCGGTGTGTCAGACACGCTGCGGTGATGCTATCGCAGGCAAGCCAGCTCCCACCTTTGATCTCCACAAGGCAAAAGTTGAACGCCCATAAAAAAGCCCCGCCTGATCACTCAGGCGGGGCTTTTTAGTGGCGGATGGAATCAGACGAGAGGTTTAGGCTCGTGCTCTGTTTCCAAGGCCTTGTGCTCAACCGGGGCTGGAGCCTCGATCGCTTCGGCAGCCGGTGCGGCAGCGGCTGCAGCAGCGGCGGCTTCAGCTTCCTTGCGGCGACGACGCACTTCACGTGGGTCGTTTGGCGCACGGCCGTTTTCGGTCAGGGCGCTGGCAGGCGCGGCTTCAACCACGGGCGCTGCGACTTCGGCAACCACTGGCGCTTCAACCACGGGTGCAGGCTCAACCACTGGGGCGGGCTCGGCAACCACTTCGGCAACCGGTGCAGGCGCTTCTTCCACCACAGGGGCAGGTGCTGGCGCTTCAACCGTTGCAGCTGGTTCGGCAGTCCACTGGAAGGCGGTCTGTTCTTCGCGAACTTCACGCACTGCCGGGGCTGCTTCCTCGACAACCGGCGCTTCAACGACGGCTTCAACCACTGGCTGAGGCTCGACTACCGGTGCAGGCTCGACAGCAGTCACTTCGACTTCTGGTTGAACGTCGCGCACTGGCGAGGCAACTTCCACTTCCGGAACCACTGGGGCTTCGATCGGGGCAGTGGCTTCGACGACTGGCGCTTCAACAACCGGCGCTTCAACCGCTGGCGTCTCGGCAACCGGTGCTTCTGCAGCAGCCGTTTCTTCAACAGCAGCGGTAGCGCGTTCAGCTTGCTCATGCGCCTGGGCTTCAGCCGGTGCGCTGATCACGGTGCTGGCAACTGCGGCGGTCACAGCCAGGCCGGCAGCCAGTTCGGCGCCCGTCGGTTCTGCGGTTGCAGCTTCGCCGTTCTCGCCGGTCTCTTCCGAGCCTTCGATCACATTGCCGTTGGCATCACGCTGACGCTCACGGCGGTTGCTGCGGCGACGCTGGCCACGGGAGCGGCGGCGTGGACGATCGCCTTCGGCGTTGTCCTGACCGTCTTCCTGCAGTTGCTCTTCACCGGTCAGCACTTCTTCTTCGCTGGTGGCAGCGGCTTGCTCGGCACGTGGTTGACGCTCTTCACGCGGTGGGCGCGGCTGGCGCTCTTCACGTGGGGCGCGTTCTTCACGCGGCTGGCGAGCCGGGCGTTCTTCGCTGGCGGCTTCGGCAGCGACGGCAGCTACCGCTGGTGCGGCGTCCAGCGGCTCGCGCAGTTCACGCACACGTTCTTCACGCTCGCCACGTGGCTTGCGGTCTTCACGTGGGGCGCGCGGAGTACGTGGCGCGCGCTCTTCGCGCGGTGCACGTTCTTCACGGGCTACAGTCGGGGTCTCTTCACGGGCTTCGCGAGGTGCACGCTCTTCACGTGGTGCGCGTTCTTCACGCGGTGCACGTTCTTCGCGGGGCTTGCGCTCTTCGTCACGGCGACCGTTGCGGTTACGGCTCTGTTGACGGCCGTTGCGACGTTCTTCGTTGCGGGCCGGGCGCTCGGTGGCCGGTTTTTCAACCACAACCGGCGCAGCAGGCTCTTCTTTACTGGCGAACAGGCTGACCAGTGACTTCACCAGGCCTTTGAACAGGCTTGGCTCAGGCATGGCGGCCGGCGCGGCAACCGGTGCAGCCACTTCGGTCGGTACCGGAGCGTTGGCACGTGCCGGTGCTGTCTTAACGGCCGCTTCCTGGCGAACCAGGGTGCGGGTCGCGGCGGCTGGCTGGACTTCTTCCACTTCAGCAGCGGCAGCAGCGATTTCGTAGCTGGACTGGCCGCTGTGGGCTTCCGGGCTGTCATCACGCAGGCGTTGCACTTCGAAGTGCGGCGTCTCGAGGTGATCGTTCGGCAGGATGACGATGCGGGCACGGGTGCGCAGTTCGATCTTGGTGATCGAGTTGCGTTTTTCGTTAAGCAGGAAAGCGGCCACCGGGATCGGCACTTGCGCGCGAACTTCGGCGGTGCGGTCTTTCAGGGCTTCTTCTTCGATCAGGCGCAGGATAGCCAGCGACAGCGATTCAACGTCACGAATGATGCCGGTGCCGTTGCAACGCGGGCAGACGATGCCGCTGCTCTCGCCCAGGGAGGGGCGCAGGCGCTGACGGGACATTTCCAGCAGGCCGAAGCGCGAGATACGGCCGACCTGTACGCGGGCACGGTCAGCTTCCAGGCATTCGCGGACTTTTTCTTCCACGGCGCGCTGATTCTTGGCCGGGGTCATGTCGATGAAGTCGATCACGATCAGGCCGCCGATGTCACGCAGGCGCAACTGGCGGGCGATTTCTTCAGCCGCTTCCAGGTTGGTCTGCAGGGCGGTTTCTTCGATGTCGCTGCCTTTGGTGGCGCGCGCCGAGTTGATGTCGATGGACACCAGGGCTTCGGTCGGGTCGATCACGATGGAGCCGCCGGAAGGCAGTTCGACCACGCGCTGGAAGGCGGTCTCGATCTGGCTTTCGATCTGGAAACGGTTGAACAGCGGAACGCTGTCTTCGTACAGCTTGATCTTGCTGGCGTACTGCGGCATCACCTGGCGAATGAAGGTCAGGGCTTCGTCCTGGGCTTCAACGCTGTCGATCAGCACTTCGCCGATGTCCTGGCGCAGGTAATCGCGGATGGCGCGGATTATCACGTTGCTTTCCTGGTAGATCAGGAACGGCGCGGAACGATCCAGGGAGGCTTCTTTGATGGCGGTCCAGAGTTGCAGCAGGTAGTCGAGGTCCCACTGCATTTCTTCGCTGCTGCGGCCCAGGCCTGCAGTGCGCACGATCAGGCCCATGTCGGCAGGAGCGATCAAGCCGTTCAGCGCTTCACGCAGTTCGTTGCGCTCTTCGCCTTCAATGCGACGGGAAATGCCGCCGGCACGCGGGTTGTTCGGCATCAGCACCAGGTAACGGCCGGCCAGGGAGATGAAGGTGGTCAGGGCAGCGCCCTTGTTGCCACGTTCTTCTTTTTCGACCTGAACGATGACTTCCTGGCCTTCGCTCAGGACGTCCTTGATGTTCACGCGGCCTTCGGGGGCTTTCTTGAAGTATTCGCGGGAGATTTCTTTGAGGGGCAGGAAGCCGTGGCGCTCGGAGCCGAAATCGACAAAGGCAGCCTCAAGGCTTGGTTCGATGCGAGTAATACGGCCTTTATAGATGTTGGCCTTCTTTTGCTCGCGCGCACCGGATTCGATGTCCAGGTCATAGAGGCGTTGGCCATCTACCAGTGCAACACGCAACTCTTCGGGTTGAGTTGCGTTAATCAGCATTCTTTTCATGTTGTACCGTCGGTTTCCGGGCTGCCGGAAACGGCGTTCGGCACACACGACTTCTCACGGTCGGTGTCAGGTGCGTCAAGAGTGGTTGGCCACTCCAGTGTCCAGCAATAACGAGCCAATTGGGCCGGTATCGCGACGGACGCGTCCTGCTTGTTAGCGGTGGTGACAAAGGCACCACTTCAACAAAAGCTAAGGTCAGGAGGAGGAATCAACCGGCGACTGTGGACGAGATGAAGCGTCTTATAAGCCTAATGCTACACGGTCCGACGGTTGTGCATCTCCACCCTACACGTATCCCTGATAATTCGGGTGCTGCCGCGCGCAGAATCCGCAGCGGGTTGGCATTTACCGTGTACTCCAATGGGGAGTCCACGCTCATGGCTAAACAAGACTAGGTGTGGGCGACTGCGCTCTCACTCAGCTCTTAACAGGCGTTGTTTCCGAAGCATTCGCCGTGGTCTGGCTCAAGACTGACTGCACTTTGTGAACTGGCCGTAAATATCGGCGCAGAACGCGAGTATTCACTCTGCTTTCTGCACTCGCTTCAGGCCTCATGTCACCTGCGCTTGTTACAATCCTGAGCCTTCCAGGGTGGCAAAAGCCCCGTAGGACGGCCTCGCGTCCTGATGAATTGCGATGGTCAGGGCCGGCAGTTTGCCGCAAGTCCTCTGTCCAGGCCGCTTTTGGCGGCGTTCGCGACTATAGCAGCAATGATTAAGTGCTTCAATTCCATAAAAAATTGTTATCATCGCCGCCATGACGAATACCGCCCCCCAGACCCCCAGCGTCCAGCTGCTCGAGGTCTCGCCGGAATATGCCGGCCAACGCATCGACAATTTTCTCCTGGCCAGGCTCAAAGGCGTGCCCAAGACCTTGATTTACCGCATCTTGCGTAAAGGTGAAGTGCGCGTGAACAAAGGCCGGATCAAGCCCGAGTACAAGCTGCAGGCGGGCGATATCGTCCGTGTGCCGCCGGTGCGCGTGCCTGAGCGTGACGAGCCGGTGCCATTGGCCCAGGGCCTGTTGCAGCGCCTGGAAGCGTCGATTGTCTTCGAAGACAACAAGCTGATCGTGATCAACAAGCCTTGCGGCATTGCGGTTCACGGCGGCAGTGGCCTGACGTTCGGGGTGATCGAAGCCTTTCGTCAGTTGCGCCCGGATGCCAAGGAGCTGGAGTTGGTCCACCGCCTGGACCGCGACACCTCCGGCCTGCTGATGATCGCCAAAAAACGCAGCATGTTGCGTCACCTGCACACCGCCTTGCGTGGCGATGGCGTGGACAAGCGCTACATGGCATTGGTGCGTGGCAACTGGGCCAGCTCCATCAAGAGCGTGCGTGCGCCGTTGCAGAAGAGCAACCTGCGCTCCGGCGAGCGCATGGTCGAAGTGGACGAGGAGGGCAAAGAAGCCCTGACCCTGTTCAAGGTGCTGCGCCGCTTCGGTGACTTCGCCACGATGGTTGAGGCCAAGCCGGTGACCGGGCGTACCCACCAGATTCGCGTGCACACCCTGCATGCGGGCCACTGCATCGCCGGTGACACCAAGTACGGCGATGAGGATTTCTCCAGGGAAATTCGTGACCTGGGCGGCAAACGCCTGTTCCTGCACGCCTACATGCTCACCGTACCGCTGCCCGATGGCGGCGAGCTGAAGTTGCAGGCGCCGGTCGATGAGATGTGGGCCAAGACCGTGGAGCGTTTGAGTGTCGCACCCTGACTACAAGCTGCTGATTTTTGATTGGGACGGCACGCTGTGCAATTCCATTGGGCGCATCGTCGACTCAATGCACGCGGCGTCGACCCGTTCGGGTTTCGAGTTATGCACTGATCTGGCGGTAAAAGGCATTATCGGCCTGGGTCTGCCCGAGGCGATCCGTACCTTGTACCCCCGGATCAGCGATGCGCAGCTGGTGACCTTTCGTGATCATTACGCCGATCACTACATCGCGCTGGAGGCCACGCCTTCGCCGCTGTTTGACGGCGTAAGGCAATCCCTGGAAGCGTTTCGCGCCGAGGGTTATCACTTGGCCGTGGCCACCGGCAAGGCCCGTCGCGGGCTGGATCGGGTGCTCAAGGCTCACGGGTTTGAAGATTATTTCAGTATCACCCGTGCAGCGGATGAAACCGCCAGCAAACCTCACCCTCTGATGCTGGAGCAGATCCTGGCGCATTGCGGCGTAGCGCCGCGTCAGGCGTTGATGGTGGGTGACGCTTCCTTCGACCTGATGATGGCACGCAATGCTGGCATGGACAGCGTGGCGGTCAGCTACGGTGCTCAGGCAGCCGAAGCCTTGCAGGCATACGAGCCCAGGCTGACGATTGATCATTTTTCTGAACTGCAAGCCTGGCTCAGCCGGGCCTGATAAGTCTTTGCTGGGGTTAATGGCATGAGTGACGAGTGGAAAGCGCCCGAAAAGGCCGAAAGCGGTGATGATAAAAGCTGGAAGTTGTTGGAGAAGACCCTGCTGGCCAGTGTTCAGGAACAGCGCCGTGCACGGCGTTGGGGGATTTTCTTCAAGCTGCTGACGTTTATCTGGCTTATCGCCATGCTGGCGTTGTTCAGCCCGCTGATGGACATGGAAAAAAGCGCCACCCGTGGCAACAACTACACCGCCTTAATCGACGTGAACGGGGTGATTGCCGATAAGGAGTCCGCCAGCGCCGATAATATCGTCGGCGGCCTGCGTGCAGCCTTCGAAGATCCCAAGGTCAAGGGCGTGATCCTGCGCATCAACAGCCCAGGCGGTAGCCCTGTGCAGTCTGGCTATGTGTATGACGAGATTCGCCGCCTGCGCGGGCTGCACCCGGACATCAAACTGTACGCGGTGATTTCCGATCTGGGCGCCTCGGGTGCCTATTACATCGCCAGCGCCGCTGACCAGATCTATGCCGACAAGGCCAGCCTCGTCGGTTCCATTGGTGTGACAGCGGCCGGTTACGGCTTTGTCGGCACCATGGAGAAGTTGGGGGTGGAGCGTCGCACCTACACCTCGGGTGAGCACAAGTCTTTCCTGGATCCGTTCCAGCCACAAAAGGCCGATGAAACCCAGTTCTGGCAGGGCGTGCTCGACACCACCCATCGTCAGTTCATTGCCAGCGTGAAGCAGGGGCGCGGCGATCGTCTGAAAGACAAAGACCATCCGGAGCTGTTCTCCGGCCTGGTGTGGTCCGGTGAGCAAGCGTTGCCATTGGGTTTGATCGATGGCTTGGGCAGTGCCAGTTCGGTGGCGCGCGATGTGATTGGCGAGAAGGAGCTGGTGGACTTCACTGTTCAGGAATCGCCGTTTGATCGCTTCTCCAAGAAACTCGGCGCCAGTGTGGCGCAGAAGCTGGCCTACTACATGGGCTTCCAGGGCCCGACGCTGCGCTGAAATATCAGCTTCGTCGTAGTTCAAAATGTGGGAGCGGGCTTGCCCGCGATAGCGCCGGGTCAGTCGACATTGAAAGTGACTGGCCCACCGCTATCGCAGGCAAGCCAGCTCCCACAGTGGTTTTGGGGTGGGCCTAGGGGATTTGCACGCCTTCAGCCAGGAGCATGTCCACCAGTCGAATCAGCGGCAGGCCGATCAGGCTGGTCGCATCCGGCCCTTCGGTACTCTGAAACAGGCTCACACCCAGCCCTTCGGCCTTGAAGCTGCCTGCGCAGTCATAAGGCTGTTCCACACGCAAATAACGCTCGATGCGTTCTACATCCAGTTCGCGCATCTGCACGGTAAACGGCACGCAATCTACCTGGCAGTGGCCCGTCTCACTGTTGAGCAGCGCCAGGCCAGTTAAAAAACTCACGCGTTTGCCGCTGGCTGCCAGCAATTGCTCGCGGGCGTTTTCAAAGGTATGAGGTTTGCCGATAATGCGGCCATCGAGCGCGGCCACCTGATCCGAGCCGATAATCAGATGCCCTGGATGACTGGCGGCGAGGGCGCGGGCTTTCTCTTGCGCCAGGCGCTTGACCAGCTCAATGGCCGATTCATTTGCGCGATGGCTTTCGTCGATATCCGGCGAGCTGCAGATGAACGGTAGGTGCAGGCGGGCCAGCAATTCCCGGCGATAAACCGAGCTGGAAGCGAGTAATAAAGGCAGCATGGGTGTCTCCTCGAGGCAGCCGCCGATTCTAGCGGGGCGACCAGCTGACGCACAGGGCTGAATTTCCTTTGACATGGCTGGGTGCATCCCTATAATGCTGCGCCTATGTTGAATGACCCGATTCCACCTCACGTTGACCCGCGCAAATTGGCTGATCGTGGCACCACCCTTCAAGGTGAAGTGCTGCTGGCCGATTTGGAGAGACTCTGCGACCCGCTTTCCGACACTGTCGGTACGGTGCAGGCTAAATTCGTTTTTGAACGAGATGAACGTAAGTCTGTGGTAATCCACAGCTTTATCGACACCGAAGTCAAAATGGTTTGCCAGCGTTGTCTTGAGCTGGTCACCCTGCCGATCCACAGCGAATGCAGTTATGCTGTGGTGAAAGAGGGTGCGAATACCCAGTCGTTGCCGAAAGGTTATGACGTGCTGGAACTGGGCGAAGATCCTTTGGATCTGCATGCACTGATCGAGGAGGAGCTTTTGCTCGCCTTGCCCATTGTGCCTGCTCATCATCCGGAAGAATGCCAGCAGCCGGAGGGCCTTGATGACGAGGCCGAGCCGAGCGAGGACGAGGTAACGCGGTCCAACCCGTTCAGTGTATTGGCGCAGTTAAAGCGTGACCCAAACGTTTAGGAGTTAATCAATTATGGCTGTTCAGCAGAACAAAAAATCCCGCTCTGCCCGTGACATGCGTCGTTCGCACGATGCCCTGACGGCAAGCACTCTGTCCGTAGAAAAAACCACCGGTGAAGTTCACCTGCGTCACCACGTATCGCCAGAAGGCGTATACCGTGGCCGTAAAGTGATCGACAAGGGCGCTGACGAGTAATCACTTGTCTGCTCAAGTCATCGCGATTGACGCAATGGGCGGGGACTTCGGTCCCCGCAGCATTGTTCAGGCCTGCGTTGCCAGCCTGTCCGCTACGCCCTCGCTGCACCTGACCCTCGTCGGTCAACATTCCCTACTTGAAGAACTGATTGCCAGCCATCCGGCGGTGGATCGCGCGCGCCTGACAGTTACTGCGGCCAGCGAAACCATCAGCATGGATGAAAAGCCCGCGGCTGCCTTGCGTGGCAAGCCCGACTCTTCAATGCGGGTGGCCCTTGAGTTGTTGCGTGATGGCAAGGTGCAAGCCTGTGTCAGTGCCGGCAATACGGGGGCGTTGATGGCGTTGTCGCGGCATGTGCTCAAGACGTTGCCGGGGATTGATCGGCCAGCGATGGTGGCGGCGATTCCGACGCAGAAAGGCTATTGCCAGCTGCTGGACCTGGGTGCAAACGTCGATTGCAGTGCCGAGCACCTGCTCCAGTTCGCGGTGATGGGCTCGGTGGCCGCTGAGGCGTTGGGTGTGGTCCGGCCACGTGTGGCGTTACTCAATATCGGCACCGAGGACATCAAGGGCAATCAGCAGGTCAAGCTGGCTGCGACTTTGTTGCAGGGCGCACGGGGCTTGAACTACATCGGTTTTGTCGAAGGTGACGGCTTGTACCGAGGCGAGGCGGATGTGGTGGTGTGCGACGGTTTTGTCGGCAATATCCTGCTTAAGTCCAGCGAAGGCCTGGCGACCATGATTGCCACGCGTATCGAGGCCTTGTTCAAGCAGAACCTGGCCTCACGCATGGTCGGCGCGCTGGCGTTACCGTTGATGCGCCGCCTGCAGGCCGACCTGGCACCGGCACGGCATAATGGCGCGAGTTTTCTGGGGCTGCAGGGCATTGTGGTAAAAAGCCACGGCTCTGCAGGTGTGCAGGGCTTTCAAAGTGCGATTGCGCGGGCATTGATCGAGATCCAGGAAAACCTGCCGCAACGCTTGCACGGGCGTCTTGAGGATCTGTTGCCTTAGGCGAATCGGCCCGGGAGTGCTTAAATGTGACCGGCCAGTTCAATTGACCATCCAATCTGTCAGTTTCGTTCGCGCCCACCGTCGGTGCGAGCATTTTTGACGACCAGATCATTAGGGGCTTGTTACATGTCTACATCCCTCGCATTCGTCTTTCCAGGGCAGGGTTCGCAGTCCCTCGGTATGTTGGCCGAGCTGGGCGCGCAACATCCACTGATCCTGGAAACTTTCAAGGAAGCTTCCGATGCCCTGGGTTACGACCTGTGGGCACTGACCCAGCAAGGGCCGGAAGAGCAACTCAATCAAACCGATAAAACCCAGCCGGCGATCCTGACCGCCTCGATCGCCCTGTGGCGCTTGTGGCTGGCCGAAGGCGGCGCGCGCCCGGCCTACGTGGCCGGTCACAGCCTGGGCGAGTACAGCGCCTTGGTGGCCGCCGGCAGCCTGACCCTCTCTGAAGCGGTCAAGCTGGTCGAGCGTCGTGGTCAGCTGATGCAAGAAGCTGTTCCGGCCGGGCAGGGCGGCATGGCCGCTATCCTCGGCCTGGACGATGCTGTGGTGATCGAAGCCTGTGCCGAAGCGGCCCAGGGCGAAGTGGTCAGCGCGGTGAACTTCAACTCCCCTGGCCAGGTGGTCATCGCTGGCGCCAAGGCCGCTGTCGAGCGCGCCATTGAAGGCTGCAAGGCCCGTGGTGCCAAGCGCGCCTTGCCGTTGCCGGTGAGCGTGCCGTCCCACTGCGAGCTGATGCGCCCGGCTGCCGAGCGTTTTGCCGAGTCCATCGCCGCCATCAATTGGCAAGCGCCGCAGATCCCGCTGGTGCAGAACGTCAGTGCGGCCGTTGCCGCCGACCTCGACACCCTCAAGCGCGACCTGCTGGAGCAGCTTTACAAGCCGGTACGCTGGGTTGAGTCGGTACAGACCCTGGCTGCCAATGGTGCCACTGAGTTGGTCGAGTGCGGCCCGGGCAAAGTCCTGGCCGGCCTGAACAAGCGCTGCGCCGATGGCGTGTCGACTGCCAACCTCAATACCCCGGATGCCTTCGCTGCCGCGCGCGCGGCACTGGCCTGAAACCCTTTAGGAGAAGCCTGCATGAGTCTGCAAGGTAAAGTTGCACTGGTTACTGGCGCAAGCCGTGGCATTGGCCAGGCGATCGCCCTGGAACTGGGCCGTCAAGGCGCCGTTGTGATCGGCACCGCCACTTCCGCTTCGGGCGCTGAGCGTATTGCTGCGACCTTGAAGGAAAACGGCGTGCAGGGCACCGGTCTTGAGCTGAATGTGACCAGCGACGAGTCTGTTGCTGCTGTGCTGGCTGAAATCACTGCACAGTTCGGCGCACCGGCTATTCTGGTGAACAACGCCGGTATTACCCGTGACAACCTGATGATGCGCATGAAAGACGACGAGTGGTACGACGTGGTCGATACCAACTTGAACAGTCTGTTTCGCCTGTCCAAGGGCGTTTTGCGCGGCATGACCAAGGCGCGTTGGGGCCGAATTATCAATATTGGCTCCGTAGTGGGTGCCATGGGCAACGCAGGCCAAGTAAACTATGCCGCGGCCAAGGCCGGTCTGGAAGGTTTCAGCCGTGCATTGGCCCGTGAAGTCGGTTCGCGTTCGATTACGGTCAACTCGGTGGCCCCAGGGTTCATCGACACCGATATGACCCGCGAACTGCCGGAAGCACAGCGTGAAGCGTTGCTGACCCAGATTCCGCTGGGCCGTCTGGGCCAGGCTCAAGAGATCGCAAATGTGGTCACTTTCCTGGCATCCGACGGTGCGGCATACGTGACTGGGGCTACAATCCCGGTGAACGGCGGGATGTACATGAGTTAAATTGTGACGGATCGCTTCAAAAAAATGTCATACGAGCTGTCTAAAATCCGTTATAAAGCTGCAACTTAATTTATAGGCAGGTGGTCGGTCGGGTACGAGGGTGAAGCTTTCAGTTGAAAAGCTGAAAAGGCTTTCTATACACTTACCCACTGGCCAGCTGCCTGAATTTGTCCATTAGGAGTTAAACAAGGTATGAGCACCATCGAAGAGCGCGTCAAGAAAATCGTTGCCGAGCAACTGGGCGTTAAAGAAGAAGAAGTGACCAACTCCGCTTCCTTCGTTGAAGACCTGGGTGCCGATTCCCTTGACACCGTTGAGCTGGTGATGGCTCTGGAAGAGGAATTCGAGACCGAAATCCCGGACGAAGAAGCTGAAAAAATCACTACTGTTCAAGCTGCTATCGACTACGTTACTGCCCACCAGGCGTAATAGTTTGTAGTCGTCGCTTGCTGTCAGGGAAAAACCGCACTGCTGTAACGGCGTGCGGTTTTTTCTTTAAGCGGTGATGAAAAGTAAGCTGCGAAGCAAAGTGTCGTCATTAGAAAAAGGAGAGTGCTGTGTCGCGTAGACGCGTCGTAGTCACCGGTATGGGTATGTTGTCGCCACTGGGTACGGATGTGCCGAGCAGTTGGCAGGGCATTCTGGCTGGCCACAGTGGTATCGGTCTGATCGAACACACGGACCTTTCAGCCTATTCCACCCGTTTTGGCGGCTCGGTAAAGGGCTTCAATGTCGAGGAATATCTCTCGATCAAAGAATCCCGCAAGCTCGACCTGTTCATTCAATACGGCCTGGCAGCCGGTTTTCAGGCGGTGCGTAATGCCGGCCTGGAAGTCACCGACGCCAACCGTGAGCGCATCGGCGTGGCCATGGGTTCGGGTATTGGCGGTTTGACCAATATCGAAGAAACCAGCCGCACGCTGCACGATTCCGGCCCCCGTCGAATTTCGCCGTTCTTCGTGCCGGGCTCGATCATCAATATGATTTCCGGTTTCCTGTCGATCCATCTGGGCGCACAGGGCCCCAACTACGCCATTGCCACGGCGTGCACCACCGGCACGCATTGCATCGGCATGGCGGCGCGTAACATCGCCTATGACGAAGCCGACGTGATGATCGCCGGTGGCGCCGAAATGGCTGCCTGCGGCCTCGGCATGGGCGGCTTCGGCGCGTCCCGTGCGCTGTCGACGCGCAATGACGAGCCGACCCGTGCCAGCCGTCCGTGGGACAAGGGCCGTGATGGCTTTGTACTGGCTGACGGCGCGGGTGCCCTGGTGCTGGAAGAGTTGGAGCACGCCAAGGCGCGCGGTGCCACTATCTACGCCGAGCTTATCGGCTTCGGTATGAGCGGTGACGCGTACCACATGACCTCGCCGCCGTCCGACGGTGCCGGTGCTGCACGTTGCATCACCAACGCGTTGCGCGATGCGAAGGTCAACCCCGACCAGGTGCAGTACATCAATGCCCACGGCACTTCGACCCCGACGGGCGACCTGGCGGAAGCCGAAGCCATCAAGTCGGTGTTCGGTGAGCACGCCTACAAGCTGGCGGTCAGCTCCACCAAGTCCATGACCGGCCACCTGTTGGGTGCGGCGGGCGCGGTCGAGGCGATCTTCAGCGTCATGGCCATCAAGGATCAGGTCGCTCCGCCGACCATCAACCTTGATGAGCCGGACGAAGGCTGCGACCTCAACTTCGTGCCTCACGAAGCGCAGCCGATGCCGATCGACGTGGTGATCTCCAACTCGTTCGGTTTCGGTGGCACCAACGGTTCACTGGTGTTCCGCCGGTTCGCCGAGTGATGCACAGCTGGGTCGACGGTCAGCCAGCGGACAACGTGCCCCTGAAAGACCGTGGCCTGGCGTATGGCGATGGCCTGTTCGAGACCATCGCCGTCAAGGCCGGGCAGCCGGTGCTGCTCGACCGCCACCTGCAACGCCTGGAGGCGGGTTGCAGGCGCCTGGCCCTGGTTGCGGACCACACGCTGATCCGCAGCGAAGTGCTGGCCTATGCCGCAGCCTTGGGCAATGGTGTACTCAAATTGATCCTCACCCGTGGCAACAGCCTGCGCGGGTATGGCATCACTCCTGGCGCTCCGGTGCGCCGTATCTTGCAGGGCAATCCGCCCGCGGGTTATCCCCTGGCCCATGCAACCGATGGCATCCGCCTGTTTGCGTGCGCCACTCGCTTGGCCGAGCAGCCGTTGCTGGCCGGTCTCAAGCACCTTAATCGTCTTGAACAGGTGATCGCCCGCGCCGAATGGCAGGACGCCGAACATGCCGAGGGTTTGATGCTGGATATGTCCGGCCGCGTCATCGAAGGGGTGTTCAGCAATCTGTTTATGGTGCGCAATGGCTTGTTACTAACCGCTGATCTGAATCGTTGCGGGGTTGCCGGTGTCATGCGCGCGGAGATTCTGGCGCAGGCGCAAACCCTGGGCATCCCGGTGGCCGTGGCCGACATCAGCATGGACCAGTTGCAACAGGCCGACGAAGTTTTCGTGTGCAACAGCGTTTATGGCATTTGGCCCGTACGTGGTTGCGCCGGGATGAGCTGGTCGGTTGGGCCGCTCACCCGTAAACTGCAGGGCATTGTTCGCGCGCTATTGGAAATTTGAGTTGATACGAAAACTGGTTTTACTGCTGCAGATCAGCCTGGTCTCGGCAGGCTTGCTGCTGGGCTTCTCGGCCTGGAAGCTCGACTCTGCGCTGAAGCAGCCCCTGAATCTGACCCAGGAACAATTGCTGGATGTACCCGCCGGGGCAACCCCGACGGGCACCTTCAATCGCCTTGAAACCGAAGGTGTGCTGGATGACGCCTTCTGGTTGCGCCTGTACTGGCGCTTCAACCTCGAAGGCCAGCCGCTGCACAGCGGCGAATACCGCATGACCCCAGGCCTGACGGCCGAAGGCCTGATCGGCTTGTGGCAGCGTGGTGAAGTGGTGCAATACAGCCTGACATTGGTGGAAGGCTGGAACTTCCGCCAGGTGCGTTCAGCGCTGGCCAAACACGAAAAGATCGTGCAGACCCTGTCGGGGCTGAGCGACAACGAAGTGATGGACAAGCTCGGCCACCCTGGCGTGTTTCCCGAAGGGCGATTCTTTCCTGACACCTACCGCTTCGTGCGCGGCATGACCGATGTCGAATTCCTGAAAAAAGCCTACAACCGCCTGGATGATGTACTGGCCCAGGAATGGAGCCAACGCGCCGCCGATGCACCGTATACCGACCCTTACCAGGCGCTGATCATGGCCTCCCTGGTAGAAAAGGAAACCGGTGTGCCGCAAGAGCGCGGCCAGATCGCCGGGGTGTTCGTGCGCCGCCTGAAAATCGGCATGCTGCTGCAGACCGACCCTACGGTGATCTACGGCCTGGGCGAGCGCTACACCGGTAAGCTGACCCGCGCGCACCTCAAGGAAGCCAACCCCTATAACACCTATATGATTGCCGGCCTGCCGCCGACGCCGATCGCCATGGTCGGCCGCGAGGCGATCCATGCCGCCTTGAACCCGGTGGCCGGCAGCAGCCTGTACTTCGTCGCCCGGGGCGATGGCAGCCATATTTTCTCCGATGACCTGGATGCGCATAATGCCGCCGTGCGTGAGTTCCAGCTCAAGCGCCGCGCCGATTACCGGTCCAGCCCGGCACCGGCGGTAAAACCGCCGGAAGACGCGACACCACCGGCCGATGCCGCGCCGGTTGAAAAAAACGCCGAGCCAGCGCCGGACGCCGCTGCGCCGCAAAGCCCGCAATGACTCTGACTAAGGACTGCCTGTGACTGGCTTGTTTATTACCCTGGAAGGCCCGGAAGGCGCCGGCAAAAGCACCAACCGCGATTACCTGGCCGAGCGTTTGCGCGCTGAAGGCATCGAGGTGCTGTTGACCCGTGAGCCAGGCGGTACGCCGCTGGCCGAGCGCATTCGTGAAGTGTTGCTGGCAACGGGTGAAGAACAGATGAACCCGGACACTGAGCTGCTGTTGGTGTTTGCCGCCCGCGCCCAGCATTTGGCCGAAGTGATTCGCCCGGCCCTGGCACGGGGCGCGGTGGTGATTTGCGACCGTTTTACCGACTCCACTTATGCTTACCAGGGCGGCGGGCGCGGCTTGTCCCTTGAGCGCATCGCCAGTCTGGAGGCTTTCGTCCAAGGCGACTTGCGCCCCGACCTGACCCTGCTGTTCGACCTGCCGATCGAAGTCGGCATGGCTCGCGCCAGTGCCCGTGGGCGCTTGGATCGGTTCGAGCTGGAAGGTTCGACATTCTTCAATGCGGTCCGTAGCGCGTTCCTGCAGCGCGCCAAGGCTGAGCCTGCGCGTTACTCCTTACTGGACGCAGCCCAGCCACTGGCGCAGGTACAGCAGGCCATCGATGCTCTGCTGCCCGAACTTCTGGAGCGCGCCCGTGGCTGAAGCCTACCCGTGGCAGGACAGCCTCTGGCAGCAATTGGCCGGGCGCGCCCAGCATGCCCATGCCTATTTGCTGCACGGCCCCATCGGTATTGGCAAGCGCGCCCTGGCCGAGCGCCTGATGGCCAGCCTGCTGTGCAAGCAACCGATCAACCTGGAAGCCTGCGGCGAGTGCAAATCCTGTCTGTTGCTCAAGGCCGGTAGCCACCCCGACAACTACCTGCTCGAACCTGAAGAGGCCGATAAGGCGATCAAGGTCGACCAGGTGCGTGACCTTGTCAGCTTTGTGGTGCAGACCGCACAAATGGGCGGGCGCAAAGTAGTACTGATCGAGCCGGTGGAGGCGATGAACATCAACGCCGCCAATGCCTTGCTCAAGAGCCTGGAAGAGCCGTCGGGCGACACTGTGCTGCTGCTGGTGAGCCACCAGTCCAGCCGCTTGTTGCCAACCATCCGCAGCCGTTGCGTGCAGCAGGCCTGCCCGCTGCCGAGCGAGGCCATGAGCCTGCAATGGCTGGCGCAGGCGCTGCCGGAATGTTCTGCCGACGAGCGTGTCGAGTTGCTGACCCTGGCTGCCGGTTCACCCTTGGCGGCGGTTAAGCTGCAGGCCCAAGGCGTGCGTGAGCAACGCGCACTGGTGGTGGATGGCGTCAAGAAGCTGCTCAAGCAGGAACAGTCCGCCACGCAGCTGGCCGAAGGCGCCTGGAAAGATGTCCCGTTGCTGCTGCTGTTCGACTGGTTCTGTGACTGGTCGAGCCTGATCCTGCGCTACCAGTTAACCCAGGACGAAAATGGCCTCGGCCTGCCGGACATGCGCAAAGTGGTGCAGTACCTGGCGCAAAAAAGCGCCCAGGACAAGGTGCTGAACATCCAGGACTGGATTTTGGCCCAGCGCCAGAAAGTCCTCGGCAAGGCCAACCTCAACCGCGTGCTGTTGCTCGAAGCACTGCTGGTGCAATGGGTTGGCTTGCTCGGCCGGCGTTAATTTCCGTGGCCGACGGGTGTATCGTTGGTCAGACACTTTCCATGAATTAAGTCGTACTTTCCTATGCTCGTAGATTCCCACTGCCACCTTGATCGCCTCGACCTCGCCCAACACGGCGGCTCCCTCGACGCCGCCCTGGAAGCGGCACGCCAGCGTGGGGTAGGGCACTTCCTGTGCATCGGCGTGAGCGCGGAGAATGCCGCCGACGTCAAAGCCTTGGCTGATCGATATGCCGATGTCGATTGTTCGGTCGGTATCCACCCGCTGGACCTCAAGCCGGGTGAAGCGCCGGCCCTGGATTGGCTCTTGAACGAGCTCAACCACCCACGCGTGGTGGCGATTGGCGAAACCGGCCTGGATTACCACTACGAGCCTGAAGCCGCCGAGCTGCAGCAAGCCTCCTTCCGCCTGCACCTGCAAGCGGCCCGGCAGACTGGCAAACCCGTGATCGTCCACACCCGAGGCGCTCGCGCTGACACCCTCACGCTGTTGCGCGAAGCTGCCTTGCCCCAGGCTGGCGTGCTGCATTGCTTTACCGAAGACTGGGACATGGCCAAGGCCGCGCTGGACCTGGGTTTCTATATCTCCCTGTCGGGCATCGTCACCTTCCGCAACGCCGACGCCTTGCGTGACGTGGCGCGTCAGGTGCCGGCCGACCGCCTGCTGGTGGAAACGGATTCGCCTTATCTTGCGCCGATTCCCCATCGCGGCAAGCCAAACCTGCCGGAATACGTGCGTGATGTAGCCGATTACCTGGCGATGCTGCGCGGCGAATCCGTTGAGCGCTTTGCCGAGCAGACCACCGAGAACTTCAAGCGTCTGTTTCCGCTGGCGCACGTGGCCGGTTGAGGCGACCAAATCGCAGGCAAAAAAAACCCGGGTTCTGGGGGGTGAATCCGGGCTAAGACCATTAGGAGTAAAACAAGGGCACACAGTCCGTCGGTACCCAGGTCGACGCGTCACTTGGGGGAGATGTCACGCCGACAGTTCAAGTATTGATCAGTATCCGATTCAGTCCAGTCGCGATTGGTCGTTTTTTAAACAGATTTGGAATACGCGCGCTTCGCTTGAGTTCTCATTGAACGGATGCACGGCTGCAGTTGTTGCGTATTATTTCTGACTGATACCCGGCCATTCGTTGGCGCGCTGAAACTAAAGTGCGCGGTGGGTTCACATAGGCGTTGCCCAACGACCGTTCAGTCGGGATAATCCCTCGCATCGGGTAAATCGTATCGCCACGTATCCGTGGCCCTGCGTAACCCTCCCTAATTCCGACCTCTGCAGACCTCTTCCTCATGCACAAAGAACCCCGTAAGGTCCGTGAGTTTCGCCGCCGTGAGCAGGAAATTCTCGACACCGCGCTCAAGTTGTTCCTCGAACAAGGTGAAGACAGCGTCACCGTCGAGATGATTGCGGATGCCGTGGGTATCGGCAAAGGCACGATCTACAAACACTTCAAATCCAAGGCCGAGATCTACCTGCGGCTGATGCTCGACTACGAGCGCGATTTGAACGAGCTGTTGCATTCGGCTGATGTGGACAAGGACAAGGAGGCGCTGTCACGCGCCTATTTCGAGTTCCGCATGCGTGACCCGCAGCGCTACCGCCTGTTTGACCGCCTGGAAGAAAAGGTGGTCAAGGGGCATCAGGTGCCGGAAATGGTCGAGGAGCTGCACAAGATCCGCGCCTCGAACTTCGAGCGCCTCACCCTGCTGATCAAGGGCCGCATCAGCGAAGGCAAGCTGGAAGACGTACCGCCGTATTTCCACTACTGCGCCGCCTGGGCATTGGTACATGGCGCCGTTGCGCTGTACCACTCGCCGTTCTGGAGCAATGTGCTGGAAGATCAGGAAGGTTTCTTCCAGTTCCTGATGGACATCGGCGTACGCATGGGCAACAAGCGCAAGCACAGCAATGAGCTGCCGAGCGCTGAGCCCAAGAGCGGCGACGCTCCCGCTGTTTAAGCTATTCCCGACAGTGATGGCGCAATGATTTGCTGCCGCTTGCAGTACCCCAGGAATATACTCAGGCAAGGACGCTTGCTAAAAGCTGATTTTTCAGTCAGCTTTTAGCGCGCCTGAACCATCCTCTGCCGGAGTGTTCCATGATCGTTGATCGTCAAGGCAGGCGATTTCGCAATTTGCGGATCAGCCTGACCTCAGCCTGCAATTACGCGTGTACCTACTGCGTGCCAAACGGCAAGCGGCTGGTGGCTGCCCAGGACGAACTCTCGGCCGAGGCCATGGCGCGTGGCGTTGCCTATCTGATCGAAGCTGCCGGCATTGAGCGTTTGCGCATCACCGGCGGTGAACCGCTGGTCAGCCCCAAGCTGGAAGCCTTCATGGGCGCCGTGGGCGGCATGGGCCTCAGTGATATCAGCCTGACCACTAACGGCCAACTGCTGGCGCGCAAGTTGCCACTGCTGGTCGACGCCGGTATTCGGCGCATCAACGTGTCCCTCGATACCCTGGATGCTGACGCTTTCCGCAGCATCGCCCGTGGCGGCGACCTGGCCACCGTGCTCGATGGCATGGACCAGGCCCGCGCCGCCGGCATCAAGATCAAAGTCAATATGGTGCCGTTGCGCGGGCAGAACCTCGACCAGGTGATGCCGCTGCTCGATTACTGCCTGGAACGTGGCTACGAGCTGCGCTTTATCGAACTGATGCGCATGGGCCACCTGGCCAAGGATTCCAATGCGTTCCTGCAGCAGTTCGTCAGCTTGCAGCAACTGCTCAGCCTGATCGGCGAACATCACGAATACCTGCAAGCCAACGCGCCGATTGATGCCACGGCGGTGCGCTATGAAGTGCCGGGCAAGGGCTTCTTTGGCGTGATCGCAAATGAAAGCGTGCCGTTCTGCCGCACCTGCTCGCGCCTGCGCTTGTCGTCTACCGGTTGGTTGCATGGCTGTTTGTCGTCGAGTAACCGCCACTATGTGGGCGACCTGCTGGACCAACCGCGCCATCAGGCGCTGCCGGCATTGCAAGGGTTGCTGATGAAAGCGCTGGGTGACAAGCAGGAAGTGGCCTTCTCTGGCGGTGCCACGGTCATGAAGATCATCGGCGGCTAACACCGCACACAATCGAATGTAGGAGCAGGCTTTTTGTGGGAGCTGGCTTGCCTGCGATTGCATCACCTCGGTGTACTTGATGTACCTGGGTGTCTGCATCGCAGGCAAGCCAGCTCCCACATTTGGTTATGCATCGTTCTTGAATGGCGCGGATTCTGCATTAAGTGCCCATTCGCCGGTTTTCCGTCACCGGCTTCTGGAGGATTAGGATGCGTAGTCTGGTTTTGTTGCTGGCGTCAGTGGCGCTGAGTGGCTGCATGACCGTCAGCGATATGGCCGAAGGCACCCGCTATCAGATGAGCGACGCCGGGCTGCTGGACCACAGTGATACCCGCCGTACCGCCTCGGTGCGCATACAGCCGGACTCCTTTGTATTCATCGCCCAGGGCGCCTTTGTGCCGCCTGGCAGCGCCTACCCGCGTCCCAACGTGGTGGCCGAAGAAGCCTTCAACGGCTTTGTCGAATATTTCCCGATGGTGCGCCGCGCCCGTAAGCCGGAAGGCCTCGAACAAGCCATGGCCGAAGCCCGTGCGGCAGGCGCTCACTACCTGCTCTATTGCCGCTTTGCGGCAGCCGATGACCGTATTGGCAATGCCGATGAGTGGACCGACCAGCAAGCGTTGGACCGTGTCGGCCTGGACAGCGGCGTGATCCAGATCATGTTGATCGAGACCAGCACCCAGTATTTGATTGATACTGCACGCATTCGCAGTCGTGGCGGTTTACTGACGTTCCACGACAACAAGCCAGAAGACTTGATTGCCCGCCCGCTGGCCCAATACGCCCGTGGCCTGTTGGGGATGGGTGATCAATAAAAATCCAGAGGAGAACCCTATGACCGATTCCGCCAAGGCCAATGATCTATTGGCCCAACTGCCCAAGGGCAAGGGGCCGGCGCCGGTACACCTGTGGAACCCGGATTTCTGCGGCAACATCGACATGCGCATCGCCCGTGACGGCACTTGGTTTCACCAAGGCACGCCGATCGGGCGTAAGCCGATGGTCAAGTTGTTCTCCAACATCATTCGCCGCGATGGCGATGAGTATTTCCTGGTCACTCCCGTGGAAAAGGTCGGTATCAGCGTCGATGATGCGCCCTTTGTCGCGGTAACGCTGGAAGTCGAAGGGCAGGGCGAAAGCCAGGTGCTGCGCTTCACCACCAATGTCGACGAGGACATTGAAGCGGGCCTTGAACACCCCTTGCGCGTGGTAATCGACCCGATCACCCAAGAACCCGCGCCCTACCTGCGAGTGCGCACCAACCTTGAAGCTCTGGTGCATCGCAACGTGTTTTACCAGTTGGTCGAACTGGCGGTCAGCCGTCCGATCAACGGTCAGAACTGGCTTGGTGTCTGGAGCGGCGGGGAATTTTTCCGCATTGGCCTCGAACCCTGAGACTGGCTTTTTCATCACCCTGAAATAATTCGCTTGCTGTTGTCGGGCGCTTTCGGTTATCAATTTGTACATGATTAGACATGTCCGATTTGATAAGAAAAAACGCGTCGTCGACGAACTCATCCGCCGTATCGAAGGTGGAGTGATGGCCGACGGTTTCCTGTTGCCGGGCGAACATCAACTGGCCGAGGAGTTTGCGGTCAGCCGTGGCACCTTGCGCGAAGCCCTGGCTGAGCTCAAACGGCGCAACTACATCGCCACGCAAAGCGGCGTAGGCTCCATCGTCACCTTTGATGGCATGGTGCTCGACCAACGCAGTGGCTGGGCACAGGCGCTGGCTGATACCGGCGCACTGGTCACCACCGACATCCTGCGGCTGGAAGCCGTGACCCGACCGGACCTGCTCAGCCGTTTTGGCAGCGACCAATTTATTGCCCTCGACCGCCGTCGGCGCACCACCGATGGCACCGCCGTTTCTCTGGAGCGTTCGTTGATGCCTGCTACCGGTGGCCTGGAAAGCCTGCCCCGTGTCGGCCTGATCGACAACTCCCTCACCATCACCCTGGCCGCTTACGGCTACGTGGGCGCCGAAGGGGATCAGTGGATCGGTGCCGAGCCCTTGAGCGATGAAGACGCCGAGTTGCTCGGCCGCCCAGCCGGTACGGTGTTTCTCAAAGCCTCGCGCACTACCTACGACCGCCGCGAGCGTCTCATGGAGTATGTCGAAAGCTTGCTCGACCCTTTGCACTTTCGCCTGCACCTGCAGTTTGGAGCTTCGAAATGACCGCGCAAAATCGCGCCCTCGGTGCCTTCTACGGCCTGGCCCTGGGCGATGCATTGGGCATGCCCACCCAGTCATTGAGTCGCGAGCAGGTGCAACAGCGCTTCGGGGCGATCACCGCTCTGCAAGATGCTGGCGCCGATCAACCCATCGCGCCGAACATGCCGGCAGGCTCCATCACCGACGACACCGAGCAGGCGATCCTGGTCGGTGAGTTGCTGGTGCAAGGGCAGGGCAAGATCGAGCCCACGGTACTCGCCCAACGCCTGATCGAGTGGGAGGCGGCGATGCGTGCCAAAGGTTCCCAGGACTTGCTCGGGCCGTCGACCAAGCGCGCCATCGACATGATCCTCGCCGGCCACACCCCGGAAGAATCCGGGCGCTACGGCACCACCAATGGCGCCGCGATGCGCATCACGCCGGTCGGCATTGCCGCCGACGTCAGCGACCCGGCGCAGTTTATCCAGGCGGTGATCCAGGCCTGCCAGGTCACCCATAACACCAACCTGGGCATTTCCAGCGCGGCGGCGGTGGCGGCAGTGGTTTCGGCAGGTATCAACGGTGTGGATTTGGGTGAAGCCCTGAACATTGGCACCCAGCTCGCGCAGCAGGCCGAAGGCCATGGCCACTGGATCGCCGGTGGGCGGATTTCCACGCGCATCAGTTGGGCACGCACCTTGAGCGTCGGCAGCGGCGACAAAGCCCTGTTTGCCGACCTGCTTTACGAACTGATCGGCACCTCGGTCGCTTCTCAGGAATCGGTGGTGGTGTCGTTTGCCCTCGCCCAGCAAGTGGCGGTGGGCGACATGAATGCCGTCGAGGCGCTGTGCCTGGCGGCCAGCCTTGGCGGCGATACCGACACCATTGCCGCCATGTTGGGCGCGATGTTGGGCGCGTGTCTTGGGATGCAGTGCTGGCCTGAGGCGATGATTGAGCAGGTCAAGCAGGTCAATGGTTTGGATTTGCAACCACTGGTGCAGGGGCTGCTGCAATTGCGCTGATCACCACCGATCAAAAAATGTGGGAGCTGGCTTGCCTGCGATAACGGTGTGCCAGCCACTGATGCACTCACTGAAAGACCGCTATCGCAGGCAAGCCAGCCCCCACCTTAAATCGTGTTTGAGTCAGGACGACCGCTTTAAGCTTTGACTATCTGCCACAACCACAACAATACAGGCACCAGGAGCACCCCTCATGAGCAGCACTTCTTCCGGCCAAAGTGCCGGGCAATTGGAAACACGCGGAATCGAACCGGTCCCCGAAGGCGAGTGCAATGGCCATCCGCTGCAACTGTTCTGGGTGTGGTTCGCGGCTAATATCAGCATCCTCGGCTTGCCGCTCGGCGCGACCCTGGTGGCGTTTCGTGGCCTGGCGATCTGGCAGGCGATCATTGTGGCGATTCTCGGCGCCGCCGGCTCTTTCGCAGTGGTCGGCATCATCTCGATTGCCGGCCGTCGCGGCCGCGCGCCGAGCCTGACGCTGTCGCGCGCGATCTTCGGTGTGCGCGGCAATATCGGCCCCACGCTGGTCTCGCTGATGTCGCGCCTGGGTTGGGAAACCGTCAACACCACCACGGCCGCCTTTGTGCTGCTGTCGTTGTGTTCGATCCTGTTCGGCTCGCCGGTCGAAGCCAAAAGTGCGCCAGTACTCACACTGATCTTCATCGCGATTTTCGTGCTGCTGACCCTGTCGGTATCCGGCCTCGGCCACGCCACCTTGCTGGTGATCCAGAAGTGGGCCACCTACGTGTTCGGCGCGTTGAATATCCTGGTGGGCGGCTTCCTCTGCGCCACCATCGACTGGAGCGCGGTGTTCAACGCCACCCCGGCGCCGCTGAGCGCCATGATCATTGGCGTCGGCACCATGGCCGCCGGTACCGGTATCGGCTGGGCCAACGCCGGTGCCGACATGTCGCGCTACCAGCACCGCAGCGTCAAGGCCGTGCGTCTGGTGGCGTCTGCCGCATTTGGTGCGGGCATTCCGCTGGTGCTGTTGATCACCCTCGGCGGCCTGCTGTCGGTGGGCAACAACGACCTGGCGTCGGCCACCGACCCGATCATCGCGATCCGCGACATGCTGCCGACCTGGATGGCCGTGCCGTACTTGATCACCGCGTTCGGCGGGCTGTTGCTCTCCAATAACCTCTCGGTGTACTCGGCCGGTCTCACCACCTTGACCTTGGGTCTTAAGGTCAAGCGCGTGCACGCGGTGATCGTCGATATCGTGGCGATCTTCGCCGGCTCTATTTACTTCATGCTGATCGCCGACAGTTTCTACGGCCCGTTCATCACCTTCATCTCGCTACTGGCCGTGCCCATCACTGCCTGGGTCGGGATCTTTGTGGTCGACCTGATTCACCGTCACTACTACAGCCCCAAAGACCTGCTGGACGTAAGCCCAAGCAGCGCCTACTGGTATCGCGGCGGCGTGGAATGGCGTGCATTCGGCGCCTGGGCTGTGGCGATTGTGCTGGGTTTCAGCTTCACCACCATCGGCACCACCGCCGAAAATATCTGGTTCGCCGGGCCTTTGTCCGACTCCTGGCTGGGCCACAATGGCCTGGGTTGGATCGTCACCTTCCTGGTGGCCGGTGGGATTTATGCAGTACTGGGCGGCGCAGCTGACCGTCGCCCGGCTTTGGTAGAGCGCGCTAATGTCTAGATTGCTGCACACCGGCCAGGTCATCGTCGACCTGGTCATGGCCCTCGACACACTGCCTGCAACCGGCGGCGATGTGCTGGCGCAATCGGCCAGTTTCGAAGCCGGCGGGGGCTTCAACGTGATGGCTGCCGCCCGGCGCAATGGTTTGCCGGTGGTTTACCTCGGCCGCCATGGCCACGGGCGCTTCGGCGACCTGGCGCGCGCCGCGATGCAGGCCGAAGGCGTGGAAATGGCCCAGCCGGCCAGCGAGGGCAAGGACACCGGTTTGTGTGTGTCGCTGACCGAGGCCAGTACCGAGCGCACGTTCATTTCGCATATCGGCGCTGAAGGGGATTTGAGCGCAGAGGACCTGGCGGGCGTGGTGCCGCGCGCGGACGACTATGTGTACGTCAGCGGCTACAGCCTGTTGCTCGAAGGCAAGGCCCAGGCATTGCTCGATTGGCTGCTGGTGCTGCCGGGTGAAATCACCGTGGTGTTCGACCCGGGGCCGTTGGTCAAGGCGCCGGACTCGGCCTTGATGGTTGCCTTGCTGCCGCGCATCGATATCTGGACCAGCAATGGCCCGGAAGCCCTGGCGTTTAGCGGCGCCAGTACGCTGGCCCAAGCGCTGCGCGAACTCAACCGTCACTTGCCGGCCGAAGCATTATTGGTGGTGCGTGATGGGCCGAATGGCTGCTGGGTGAGTCGCCAGGGCAAGGCCGAGCATGTGCCGGGTTTCAAGGTGCAGGCGGTGGACAGCAACGGCGCGGGCGATGCCCATGCTGGTGTGTTTCTGGCGGGGCTGGCCAAGGGCTTGCAACCCTCGCAAGCAGCGCGTCGCGCGAATGCGGCAGCCGCTTTGGCGGTAACGCGTTGGGGGCCGGCGACTTCACCCGGTACTGACGAAGTGGATGCGTTGTTGGCAAAATAGGCGCTTACCCGCACGGAATAAGCCCATGACCCAGAATATCTACGACACCCCGGCCTTCTTCGAGGGCTACAGCAAGATGGGCCGCTCGGTCGAAGGCCTGGCCGGTGCGCCGGAGTGGCCTGCCTTGCAGGCTTTGCTACCGCCGATGCGTGGCTTGCAGGTGGTGGACCTGGGCTGTGGCTATGGCTGGTTCAGCCGCTGGGCCGAGGAACAGGGCGCTGCGCAGGTGCTGGGGTTGGACGTGTCGCAGAAGATGCTGGCGCGGGCCACTGAAATGACTTCGGCGGCGACCATCACCTATGCAATCGCCGACCTGGAACAGCTCGACCTGCCGGCGGGCGCATTCGACCTGGCCTACAGCTCCCTGGCGTTCCATTACATCGTCGACCTCCAGGGGCTATTTGCGCGCATCCACCAGGCCCTGGTACCGGGCGGGCGCCTGGTGTTTTCCATCGAGCACCCGATCTTCATGGCGCCGCGTAATCCGGGGTGGCTGGTTGATGACCAGGGGCGCAAAAGTTGGCCGGTGGACGGCTATCAATTGGAAGGGCCACGGGTGACCCATTGGCTGGCCGATGGCGTGATCAAGCAGCACCGCACCTTGGGCACGTTGCTCAATCTGCTGATACAGGCGGGGTTTACGCTCAACCACATTGAAGAATGGGGGCCGAGCAAAGCGGACCTGATGGCGAGGCCCGAACTGGCAGAAGAACAAGAGCGTCCAATGATGCTGCTAGTGTCGGCTCAGTGCTGATGTGCGCTGTGCACTGCACATCAAAGTGTGGGAGCGGACTTGCCCGCGATGACGGTAGATCAGCCACAAAAAGAGTGACTGATGCGACGCCATCGCGGGCAAGCCCGCTCCCACATTTGATCTTCGTCTAGTTCAAACGATGCCTTCGCTTTCCAGCTTGCGCGCCTCGTCAACGCCCGAGGCGGTCAGCTTGATCGGCAGGTTCAACGAATATTCACCGGCGTCGTCGGTGGTCACATGCCCATCCTTGATAAACCCGCGGTCTTGCAGAAATGCCAGCACACTGGCCACCACCTTTTCGCCGCGGTAGTTATCCAGCACCTCCTTGCCCAGGCCGTTGGGGTGGGCGTGCAGCAGGCGGGTGAGGACTTCTTTTTCAAGGTTTCTATCGACGTTCATGCGTACCTCTTCACTGGGAAATGATCGGGTGTCGGTGCGGCTATCGATGCATCAAGGCGCAGGTTGTTTCGGGGCGCCCGGGATGTTGCTGTCATCGCCTTTGTTGATTTTGGGTTCTTCATTGACGCCAGGGCCCATTTTGCCGTTACCGACTGCAGCCGGTGCCTGACGTTGGGTATCGGCGCCTTTGGTGCGAGGGTCTGCGCCGTTATCGATAATCGCGCCACCGTTGGTTTCCATCCCTGTGCCCATCGAATCCTGAGACTCCTTGGTAGCAGGGTTGGTGGTGCCGGTGGATGAGGTGGCGGCAACGGCACTCAATGAGGCGGCGGACAGCAGGCCGGTGAGGGCGAGGGCAGCAAATTTGGAATTCTTCATGAGGGGTGTCTCCATATGATTAATGTCCTTACCCCTTATTGGTCCGCCCCAGTTTGCGGTTCGTGCCTTGATGGCGACGAACGGTGCTAATTCACCTGTAAGATTTTGTTAGCCGAACGCTGGCGCCAGATCAGTCGCGCCACCGTGATCAACCAGTTGAATAAGGCCACGGCCAACACACTCGCCAGCAGCGTCGGCAGCCCAGAGTCGACAATGATTTTGCCCGCCAGCAGCGGAAAGCCGAACACCCCGACAAAGTACGCCAGGCTGAACAGCAGCAAGGCTTGTGACGTCGTACCGGGCGGCGCCTCATTGGCCACCAGCCCATTGATCACCGAATACGTCAGGCCATAACCCACGCCCAGCGTGGCGGCTGCCAACAGGTAACTGAGGTTGCCACTCACGCCAAACGCAAACAGCGCGATCGAGCCGAGCATGATCCCGGACAGCGCGCACGCGGCCCGGTACGCATCGCGCTTGACCACGTAGCCCGCGATCAATAGCCGGCTGGTAATGGCGGCGCTCAGGAAGCCGCCGAAGAACAGCGAATAGTCCAACCCATGCGCGGCGGCATAGCTGGTCTGAAACGATGAAAGCCCACCAAACACACAGCCGCCCAGGCCGACCATCAGGATCGCAAACGCGGCTTTGGATGACAGCACGCGGCGGCTGGACGCCCAGGAAATCTTCGAGGTGGGCGCATTCGCGTGATGGTTAAGTTGTGCGCCCATTCGCCAGAACATCAGGACGCCGACCAGACTGGCCAGGCCGGCGATATAGAAGGCTGCTGTCAGCGGCAGGCCCAGCGCGTCGGCGGCACGGCCGAGCAAAGGGCCGGAGCCGATCCCGCTCAACATACTGCCCGACAGCAGCGCAAAATATTTGGCCCGCTGCGCCGATTGCACCAACAGCGTCACGATGATCGGCCCCAAGGTGTAGAACACGCCCCAGCCCAACCCAAGCGACAGACCGAACAGCATCAAGCCCTGGCCAAACCCGGGTGTCAGGGCAAACCCCAGGCACGCCACCACCAACAATACGCCCATGCCCGCAATGGCGCGCGCCGCACCGACCGCATCGGCCAAGTGCCCGCAGAACAGCACTGCCACGAACGTACTGAGCATCGCCATGGAGATCACGCTGCCGGCGTCGTGTTCATTGCCGCCGCGCGAGTGGATCAGCAGCGACAGCAAAAACGTCGAGCCATAGGACAGTGACAGCAAGAAGCTGGCGAGGCAGAAAAAGGCGAACAGTTTGGTATTCACGGCGGGTGTGGAAGGCATCGGGCGACCTTGCAGTTATCAGCATGCAGTTATTAGCGTTATGCCCGACTGTTTACCATGCCCGTGCATGGCGAATGTTGCGTGGTTGGTGGTACTTGCTTTACGCGTGGCCGGAGTAAACAAATTGCACTGCAATCAGTCATCAAAGCGCCTTAGTATGTGGCCTTTGACATTGCCCAAGGCCCGCCCATGACCATCGAGATTCGCCCTGCCGTGCCCAGCGATGCTGCGCAGATCCTGACTTTCATCACTGAACTTGCCGAGTACGAAAAGGCCCGGCACGAAGTGATCGCCAGTGTGGTGGATATCGAGCGCAGCCTGTTCAGCGAGGGCGCCACCGCCCATGGCCTGATCTGTTCGCGGGATGGCCTGCCGATTGGCTTTGCGGTGTTCTTTTTCAGTTACTCCACCTGGCTGGGCAGCAACTGCCTGTACCTCGAAGACCTCTACATCAACCCCGAGCAACGTGGCGGCGGGGCGGGCAAGAAGCTCTTGCGGCACCTGGCCAAGATCGCCTGCGACAACGGTTGCGGGCGTTTCGAGTGGAGCGTGCTGGACTGGAACGAGCCGGCGATTGCCTTCTACAAGTCCATCGGCGCCCAGCCGCAGGAGGAGTGGGTGCGCTATCGCATGGAGGGTAATGCACTGCGCGACTTTGCCCAGGGCTGAAACCCTCTTTCAAAAACACTGAAGGCCCAATGTGTGAGGGCTTGGGTGGGAGCTGGCTTGCCTGCGATACAAGCACCTCGGTATTTCAGTTGTACCGAGGTGCTTGTATCGCAGGCAAGCCAGCTCCCACTTTTTTTGTGTTAAGTCTCACAATATGGGATGCAAATTTATATATTGAGATATTTCAAAAGATGGGTTTATAGTCGGCGGCATCAGCACTCACTACCAAAAATAAAACAGGTGAAGCGATGCAGCCCCAACCGTTGTCATTACCCGCCGTGCCCGAACCCACCTATGGCGAGCGGCTGAAAAACAAAGTGGTGATCATCACCGGTGCCGCTCAAGGGATAGGCGAGGCGATCGTCGCCTGCTTCCAGGCCCAGCAGGCACGGCTGGTGATTGCGGATATCCAGGCCGAAAAGGTTGAGCAAGTCGCCGCCCACTGGCGCGAACGCGGCGCTGAGATTGTCGCGCAGGCCGTCGATATAACCTCCAAAGAGCAATGGCAGTCGCTGGTCAACCTGGCTGTCGAGCGCTTTGGCCGTGTGGATGTGTTGATCAACTGCGCGGGCGTCAACGTGTTCCGTGACCCGCTGGAGATGACCGACGACGATTGGCGCCGCTGCTTCGCCATCGACCTCGACGGTGCCTGGTTCGGCTGCCGCACCGTGCTGCCGCACATGATCGAGCAGGGCATCGGCAACATCATCAACATCGCCTCCACCCATTCCAGCCACATTATTCCCGGCTGCTTTCCCTATCCGGTTGCCAAGCATGGCCTGCTCGGCTTGACCCGCGCCCTGGGCATTGAATATGCGCCCAAAGGCATCCGCGTGAATGCCATTGCGCCGGGCTACATCGAAACCCAGCTCAACGTCGATTACTGGAACGGGTTCCCTGACCCGCATGCCGAGCGCCAGCGCGCCTTCGATTTGCACCCGCCCAAGCGCATCGGCCAACCGGTCGAGGTGGCGATGACGGCGCTGTTTCTGGCCACCGACGAGGCGCCCTTTATCAACGCAACCTGCCTGATGATCGATGGCGGGCGTTCCGTGATGTACCACGACTAACAACAATCAAGAGAGGTGGTTCATGTTCAAGAAGACGTTAGGCGCCGTGGCGCTGGCGATGGCCTTCAGCGGTTTTGCCGCGGCCGAAGAAGTGAAGATCGGCTTCCTGGTCAAGCAGGCCGAAGAGCCTTGGTTCCAGACCGAATGGGCCTTTGCCGAAAAGGCCGGTAAGGACCAGGGCTTCACCGTGATCAAGATCGCCGTGCCTGACGGCGAGAAAACCTTGTCCGCCATCGACACCCTCGCCGCCAACGGCGCCAAGGGGTTTGTGATCTGCCCGCCGGACGTGTCCCTCGGCCCAGCGATCATGGCCAAGGCCAAGCTCAACGGCTTGAAAGTGCTGGCGGTGGATGACCGCTTCGTCGATGCCAAGGGCAAGCCCATGGAAGACGTGCCTTATGTGGGCCTGGATGCCTACAAGATCGGCCAGAAGCAAGGCGAGGCCATGGCCGCCGAAGCCAAGCATCGTAACTGGGACTGGAAGGACACCTACGCCGTCATCAACACCTTTGACGAGCTGGAAACCGGCAAAAAACGCACCGACGGTTCGGTCGAAGGCCTCAAGGCCGCCGGCTTGCCCGCTGACCACATCCTGTTCAGCGCGCAGAAAACCCTCGACGTGCCAGGCAGCATGGATTCCACCAACTCGGCGCTGGTAAAGCTGCCGGGCACCGCGAAAAACCTGATCATCGGCGGCATGAACGACAGCACCGTGCTGGGCGGCGTGCGCGCCACCGAAAGCGCCGGCTTCAAGGCGGCCAATGTGATTGGCGTGGGCATCAATGGCACTGATGCGATTGAAGAGTTGAAGAAAACCGACACCGGCTTCTACGGCTCAATGCTGCTCAGCCCCGATGCATCCGGCTACAAAACCGCCACAGCGATGTTCGAGTGGGTCACTAAAGGCACCGAGCCTGCCAAGTTCACCGCCCTGGATAACGTAACCCTCATCACCCGCGCCAACTTCAAGGAAGAGTTGAGCAAAATCGGTCTGTGGAAATGACCGGCGCGGCCTTGCGTTTCAACGGCATCGGCAAGGAGTTTCCCGGGGTCAAGGCGCTGGCGCAAATCAGCTTTGAAGCGCGGCCGCACTCGGTGCATGCGCTGATGGGCGAGAACGGCGCGGGCAAGTCCACGCTGCTCAAGATCCTCGGCGGTGCCTACACGCCCAGCAGCGGCACGGTGCAGATCGGCGAGCAGGTCATGGCGTTCAAGAACGCCGCCGACAGCATCGCCAACGGCGTGGCGGTGATTCACCAGGAGCTGCATCTGGTGCCGGAAATGACCGTGGCCGAGAACCTGTTTCTCGGGCATTTGCCGTCGCGTTTCGGCGTGGTCAACGGCGGCCAGCTGCGCAAGCAGGCGTTGGCGTGCCTTAAAGGCCTGGCCGATGAAATCGATCCGCAAGAGAAGCTTGGGCGTTTGTCCCTCGGCCAGCGCCAACTGGTGGAAATCGCCAAGGCGTTGTCCCGTGGTGCCCATGTGATTGCTTTTGACGAACCCACCAGCAGCCTGTCGGCGCGGGAAATCGACCGCCTGATGGCGATCATCACGCGCCTGCGCGATGAGGGCAAAGTGGTGCTGTATGTGTCGCATCGCATGGAAGAAGTGTTCCGTATTTGCGATGCGGTGACGGTGTTCAAGGACGGCCGTTATGTGCGCACTTTTGACGACATGGCCACACTGACTCACGACCAGTTGGTGACCTGCATGGTCGGGCGCGATATCCAGGATATCTACGATTACCGCCCGCGCGAACGCGGTGAGGTGGCGCTCAAGGTTAACGGTTTGCTTGGGCCTGGCCTGCGCGAAGCGGTCAGCCTGCAGGTGCACAAGGGCGAGATTCTCGGCCTTTTCGGGCTGGTGGGCGCCGGGCGTACCGAGCTGTTTCGTTTGCTCAGTGGCCTGGAACGCGCAACGGCCGGGCAGTTGGAATTGTTTGGGCAAGCCCTGCCATTACATTCACCACGCGATGCCATCGCCGCCGGTGTGCTGCTGTGCCCGGAGGACCGCAAAAAGGAAGGCATCATCCCGCTGTCCAGCGTGGCCGAGAACATCAACATCAGTGCGCGTGGCGCGCATTCGACCTTTGGCTGGCTGTTGCGTGAAGGCTGGGAGAAGGGCAACGCCGATAAGCAGATCAAGGCGATGAAAGTCAAAACGCCGAACGCCGAGCAGAAAATCATGTACCTGTCCGGCGGCAATCAACAGAAGGCCATTCTTGGCCGCTGGCTGTCGATGCCGATGAAAGTGTTGCTGCTGGATGAGCCCACACGCGGCATCGATATCGGCGCCAAGTCGGAGATCTACCAGATCATTCATAACCTTGCGGCCAGCGGCATTGCGGTGATTGTGGTGTCCAGCGACCTGATGGAAGTGATGGGCATCTCTGATCGCATCCTGGTGTTGAGTGAAGGCGCGCTGACTGGCGAGTTGACCCGCGACCAGGCGGATGAAGCGAAGCTGTTGCAACTGGCTCTCCCGCGTTCGCGGGCTTGAAGAATTCGAGGGTATAGGTATGTCACAGGTAAAAACTGCAAAGGGCTTTTGGCCGGGCTTCAACCAACGCAAATTTCTCGATGACTGGGTGATGCTGCTCGCGGCATTGAGCATCTTTGTGCTCAGCGCGCTGTTTATCGACAACTTCCTCTCGCCGCTGAATATGCGCGGGCTGGGCCTGGCGATTTCGACGGTGGGCATCGCTGCGTGCACCATGCTGTTCTGCCTGGCGTCGGGGCATTTCGACTTGTCAGTCGGCTCGGTGATCGCCTGTGCCGGTGTGGTCGCGGGGATTGTGATTCGTGACACCGACAGCGTGGTACTCGGCGTGTCCGCTGCGTTGGCCATGGGCCTGGTAGTGGGGCTGATCAATGGCATCGTGATCGCCAAGCTGCGCATCAACGCGTTGATCGCAACCTTGGCGACCATGCAGATCGTGCGCGGCCTGGCCTATATCTTTTCCAACGGCAAGGCGGTCGGCGTGATGGACGAACGCTTCTTCGTGTTCGGCAACGGCCAACTGATGGGCGTGCCGGTGCCGATTATCATCACCGTGTTGTGCTTTGTGTTCTTCGGCTGGCTGCTCAACTACACCACCTACGGGCGCAACACCATGGCCATCGGCGGCAACCAGGAAGCGGCGTTGCTGGCCGGGGTGAATGTCGACCGCACCAAGATCATCATCTTTGCCGTGCACGGCTTGATCGGCGCATTGGCCGGGGTGATCCTCGCCTCGCGCATGACCTCGGGCCAGCCAATGATCGGCCAGGGCTTCGAGCTGACGGTAATCTCGGCGTGTGTGTTGGGCGGTGTGTCGTTGAGCGGCGGTATCGGCATGATCCGCCATGTGATTGCCGGGGTGTTGATTCTGGCGATCATCGAGAACGCGATGAACCTGAAGAACATCGACACGTTTTACCAGTATGTGATCCGGGGCTCGATCCTGCTCTTGGCGGTCATCATCGACCGCATGAAGCAACGCTGAACCCTAGCGCTGTGAAGATCCAAATGTGGGAGCTGGCTTGCCTGCGATGGCGGTGGGTCAGCTTAATATTCGTTGGCTGACCCACCGCCATCGCAGGCAAGCCAGCTCCCACAATGGATCTCCTCTGTTCAGCAGGGCTGCATTTGCCATAATGGCGCCGTTTTCGTACTTCCCAATAGGCCCGATATGCAGGAAAACGCCCACATCCCCGTCAAAGACGCCGCCCCCACCGGCACCCAGACCCTGCTGCGTGGCCTGGGCGTGGTGCAAGCGGTGGCGGCGGGTGCGCGCGACTTGAAAGAGATCGCCAGGCGCATCGGCACCACCCGCAGTACCACTCACCGGCTGGCCAGTTGCCTGGTTGAGGAGCGTTACCTGCGCGTGGTGCCGCAAGTAGGTTATTTGCTCGGGCCGAAACTGATCGAACTGGGTTTTCAGGCCCGTGACGAACTGCCGCTGGTGACCCTGGCGGTGCCGTACCTGGATGAACTGTCGGCGCTGACTGGCGACACCATCCACTTGGCGATTCGTGAATACGACGACGTGCTCTACCTGCACAAGAACCCCGGCCGCTACGGCCCGGAAATGCGCTCGCGAGTCGGCCATCGCATGCCGCTGGCGCGCACCGGTGTGGGCAAGGCAATGTTGCTGGATGACTCTGTGCAGGAGTGGCAGCGCCTGTATGAAGCCAGCCTGCCCGCCGAGGGCAAGAGCCAGCAATGGCCAGCGCACCCGGAGCAATCCTGGGCGCAGTTCGAGCAGCGCATGCGCGAATACGTGGAGGGTGGGTATGCGTTCGACCTGGAAGACAACGAACCGTCGATCCGTTGTGTGGCGGCACCGGTGCGCGATGCCAGCCGGCGAATCGTCGCCGGCATCAGCATCGCCAGTACCGTGCCCTACATGCCGCTGGAAAAGATGGCCGAGCTGATCCCTGTGATCAAACAGGTCGCAGCGCGGCTGTCAGCGGAGTTGGGCGCTAAGGCCTGATCAGGCCTTCAAGGTCGCCATGTCGATGACAAAGCGGTACTTCACATCGCCGGCGATCATGCGGGTGTAAGCCTCGTTGATCTGGCGGATATCGAGCATTTCGATATCGCAGGTGATGTTGTGCTCGGCGCAGAAATCCAGCACTTCCTGGGTTTCGGCAATGCCGCCGATCAACGAACCGGCCAGCACTTTACGGCCCAGCACCAGCTTGGCAGCGTTCACCGGTGGGTCGACCGGTTCGATCAAGCCAACCAGGATATGCACGCCGTCAAAGCGCAGCACGTCGAGGTAGGGGTTCAGGTCGTGTTGCACCGGAATGGTGTCCAGCAGGAAATCGAAGCTGCCGGCGGCGGCTTTCATCTGCTCGGCATCGGTGGACACGATGACATGGTCGGCACCCTGGCGACGGCCTTCTTCAGCCTTGCTCGCGGAGCGGGTGAACAGCGTAACTTCTGCGCCCATGGCCTTGGCGAACTTGATGCCCATGTGGCCCAGGCCGCCCATGCCCAGCACGCCGACTTTGTCGCCAGCCTTCACGCCGTAGTGCTTGAGTGGCGAGTAGGTGGTGATGCCTGCGCACAGAATCGGCGCGGCGCTGGCCAGGTCGAGCTTGGCCGGGATCTTCACCACAAAGTGCTCGCTGACCACGATGCTGTCGGAGTAACCGCCCATGGTGTTGCTGCCATCCACCCGGTCCGGGGTGGCGTAGGTCATGGTCGGGCCTTCGAGGCAGTACTGCTCAAGGTCCGCATGGCAAGCGTCGCAGTGGCGGCACGAATCAACCATGCAGCCCACGCCCACCAGGTCGCCGACTTTGTGCGCGGTCACGCTGGCGCCGACGGCGGTGACTTTGCCGACGATCTCGTGGCCCGGCATCAGCGGGTACACGGCGATGCCCCACTCGTTGCGTGCCTGGTGGATGTCGGAGTGGCATACGCCGCAGTACAGAATCTCGATGGCTACATCGTCGGCGCGCGGGCTGCGGCGTTCGAAGGACATGGGGGCGAGGGGAGTGGTGGCCGACTGGGCGGCATAACCGATGGCGGTGTACATACAGAAACCTCGCAAAAGGATTGACTAGGGAGGCGGCGTATTTTCCGCGCAGGGCCGGGATGCGGCCATGGCGATTGCTCCGAACCTCATGCCTAAAGCTCCGGAGGAGCAGCTAAAAGCGTCAAGCCTCAAGCCGCAAGCTATAAACTGCACACTCTCTTGCAGCTTTAGACTTGAAGCTTGCAGATGCGCCGATCTGAAAACTTCTGAGAACTGCTTTTATGTTGTTGACCCGCCATCTCGATGCCAACGCCACGCTGGTTGCCTTGATTGAGGACCTGACGCCCTGTGACGGTTTCTCCCCGACGCACCTGCCCGGTGTGAAGGTATTGCGCGCCAGTTGCGACGTGGCACGCGGCCCGCAGATCTACGAACCGAGCCTGATGTTCGTGGCCCAAGGCAGCAAGGTCGCCTATTTAGGCCCACGCACACTGGAGTATGGCGCCGGGCACTACCTGATCCAGGCGATGCCGGTGCCGTTCGAATGCGAAACCTTTGCCATGGCGCCCGACGCGCCGCTGTACGGGGTTACCGTGGGGATTGATCGCGTGGTGCTCGGCGAACTGGTCATGGCCATGGGCATGCAGGCCGGGCCGCCGCCGACGGCGCAGACATTGGAATCCATGAGCTCGGTGATGCTCGATGATGCAATGCGCGGCAGCGTCGAACGGCTATTGCAGTGCCTGCACGATCCGCTGGAAAGCCGGATCATGGGCCCGGCGCGGGTCCGGGAAGTGTTGTTTACCGCATTGCGCGGGCCACAGGCGGATGTGCTGCGTGCCTTGGTGGAACAACAAGGGCAATTCTCACGTATTGCCACCTCGTTGAATCACCTGCATGCCCATTACGCCGAGCCTCTGAACATTGAGACGTTGGCCGGGTATGCGCATATGAGTGCGTCGACCTTTCATGAGCACTTCAAGCGTTGCACGCTGCTGTCGCCGGTGCAGTATTTGAAGCGCTTGCGGTTGTTGAAGGCTCAGCAGCTGCTGCTGGTGGAAGGCTTGGGCGTGGCGCAGGCGGCGCATAACGTGGGGTATCAGAGTACATCGCAGTTCAGTCGGGAATATAAGCGTTACTTCTTGCGTAACCCGGGTGAAGAACGGGCGGCGTAGGTCAGGCAACACACTCTCTAAATGTGGGAGCTGGCTTGCCTGCGATAGCGGTGGGTCAGTAATGAATAGGTGGCTGACACACCGCTATCGCAGGCAAGCCAGCTCCCACATTGGATCTGTGCCGGGCATAAAAAAGGCTCCCGTTTGGGAGCCTTTTTTGTTCAAGCAACTGCCTTACATATTCGGGTAAGTCGGCCCACCCGCGCCTTCCGGCGTAACCCACGTGATGTTCTGCGAAGGGTCCTTGATGTCACAGGTCTTGCAGTGCACGCAGTTCTGGGCGTTGATCTGGAAGCGCTTCTCACCGTCTTCCTTGGTGATCACTTCATACACGCCAGCCGGGCAGTAGCGCTGCGCCGGTTCATCGTAGAGCGGCAGGTTGGTGCCGATCGGGATGCTCGGGTCTTTGAGTTTCAAGTGGCACGGCTGCTCTTCTTCGTGGTTGGTACCGGAGATGAACACCGAGCTCAGCTTGTCGAAGCTCAGTTTGCCGTCGGGTTTTGGGTAGTCGATCTTCTTGCTGTCCTTGGCGAGCTTCAGGCAGGCGTAGTCCGGCTTGGTGTCGTGCAAGGTAAACGGCATTTTGCCGCCGAGGATGTTCTGGTCGAACCAGTTGAAGCCGGCGCCGATGATCGGGCCGAACTTGTGCATCGCCGGGCCGAAGTTGCGGCTGGCGAACAGCTCTTCGTAGAGCCAGCTGGCCTTGAAACCGTCGACGTAGTTGGTCAGTTCGTCACCGCCTTCGGAGTCCGCGAACAGGCGCTCGGCCACGGCGTCGGCAGCGAGCATGCCGGACTTCATCGCGGTGTGGCTGCCTTTGATCTTGGCCACGTTCATGGTGCCCAGGTCGCAGCCGATCAAGGCGCCGCCTTTGAAGACCATCTTCGGCAACGAGTTGATGCCGCCTTTGGCCAGGGCACGCGCGCCGTAGCTGACGCGTTTGCCGCCTTCCAGGTATTGCGCCAGCACCGGGTGGTGCTTGAGGCGCTGGAACTCATCGAACGGCGACAGGAAGGTGTTGCTGTAGGACAGGTCGACGATCAGGCCGACAACCACCTGGTTGTTTTCCAGGTGATAAAGGAACGAGCCGCCGGTGTTCTCGTTGCTCATGATGTCCAGCGGCCAGCCGGCGGTATGAACCACCAGGCCAGGCTGATGCTTGGCGGGGTCGATTTCCCAGATTTCCTTTAGGCCGATGCCGTAGTGCTGGGCGTCGGCGTCGCTGTCCAGGTTAAAACGCTGGATCAGTTGCTTGCCGATGTGGCCACGGCAACCTTCGGCGAACAGCGTGTACTTGCCACGCAGCTCCATGCCTGGGGTGTACACGCCTTCTTTTGGATGGCCTTCGCGGTCGACGCCGAGGTCGCCGGTGATGATCCCGCGCACCACGCCGTTCTCGTCGAACAGCGCTTCCTGGGCGGCGAAGCCTGGGTAGACTTCTACGCCCAGGTTCTCGGCCTGCTGGGCCAGCCAGCGGCACAGGTTGCCCAGGGAGATAATGTAGTTGCCTTCGTTGTGCATGGTCTTGGGCACGAAGAAGTCAGGCACCTTGGTGGAGGCTTCAGGGCTGCGCAGTACATAGATGTCGTCGCGCACAACCGGGGTATTGAGCGGAGCGCCGAGTTCCTTCCAGTCCGGGAACAGTTCGTTCAGGGCGCGTGGTTCGAACACGGCACCGGAGAGGATGTGAGCGCCGACTTCGGAGCCTTTCTCGACCACGCAGACGCTGATTTCTTTACCGGCTTCGGCGGCCTTCTGCTTCAGTCGGCAGGCGGCAGACAGGCCTGCCGGGCCAGCGCCGACGATGACCACGTCGAATTCCATGTATTCGCGTTCCACAGGCTATCTCCTACTCAAGGCTCAACAGGCTTTTTTTTCTAATGGATGGAGGTTCGGTGTCGTCTTGCAACAACGGCAAGACCCACCTTTCTCTCTAGGTGGCGCATTATATCTACACCACTGGCAGCGTCCAATACAAACGTTTGTTTGAATTGCTCGCAGGCTAGGTAAATCAAAGCAACGCGGCTTATGACTGGCTATTTTGGCGTATTGACCAGAATAGGCGTTCCGGTCAATATACGGTCGGTTTTGCGCTTACCGTAGGCAGACAGCAGGTTTCAAGAGCACGTCCAAAAGCAAGACAGGTGACGCGTGCCTAAACAATGGTGCGCAGTTTACACACTGCGATAAAGAATGACCTCTCAGTCACCCCTGACGAACGGTCATCATTTCCCCATCGCTAAGTCATCCGCCGAAGTTTTTGGAGGTGCCCTTGTGTGCCGATGAGCATCAACCGCCAGGTTCGCCTAGGCGACTTTCTTTTCACCGGAGAGTAACGAGGAATCCATGAAGGTTCTTGTAGCTGTCAAACGCGTTGTCGATTACAACGTGAAAGTTCGCGTCAAGGCGGACAATTCCGGCGTCGACCTTGCTAACGTCAAAATGTCGATGAACCCTTTCTGCGAAATCGCTGTGGAAGAAGCTGTACGCCTGAAAGAGAAAGGCGTGGCGACTGAAATCGTGGTGGTTTCCATCGGCCCTACCACTGCTCAAGAGCAGCTGCGTACCGCCCTGGCCCTGGGCGCCGACCGCGCCATTCTGGTTGAGTCGGCTGAAGACCTGACCTCCCTGGCCGTGGCCAAGTTGCTCAAGGCCGTTGTCGACAAGGAACAGCCTCAGCTGGTGATCCTCGGCAAACAAGCCATCGACAGCGACAACAACCAGACTGGCCAGATGCTGGCTGCGCTGACCGGTTACGGCCAGGGCACCTTCGCTTCCAAAGTCGAAGTGAGCGGCGACAGCGTCGCTGTGACCCGTGAAATCGACGGCGGCGCACAGACCGTTTCGTTGAAACTGCCGGCCATCGTCACCACCGACCTGCGTTTGAACGAGCCGCGCTACGCGTCCCTGCCAAACATCATGAAAGCCAAGAAGAAGCCGCTCGAGTCGGTGACTCCAGAAGCTTTGGGCGTTTCCACCGCCTCTACCAACAAGACCGTCAAGGTTGAAGCACCGGCTGCACGCAGCGCGGGCATCAAGGTCAAGTCGGTGGCTGAATTGGTCGAGAAACTGAAAAACGAAGCGAAGGTGATCTGATCATGGCTATCCTCGTAATCGCCGAACACGACAACAAGGTGCTGGCCCCGGCCACGCTGAACACCGTGGCCGCTGCCGCTAAAATCGGCGGCGACATCCACGTGCTGGTAGCTGGTCTTGGCGCTGGCGCCGTGGCTGAAGCCGCTGCGAAAATCGCGGGCGTGAGCAAAGTCCTGAATGCTGACAACGCCGCCTACGCGCATCAGTTGCCAGAAAACGTTGCTCCGCTGGTAGCTGAGCTGGGCGCTGGCTACAGCCACATCCTGGCTGCTGCTACCTCCAACGGCAAAAACATCCTGCCACGCGTTGCCGCGCAGCTGGACGTTGACCAGATCTCCGAGATCATCTCGGTAGAAAGCGCTGACACCTTCAAGCGCCCGATCTACGCCGGTAATGCCATCGCCACCGTACAGTCCAACGCTTCGGTCAAAGTCATCACCGTGCGTGCCACCGGTTTCGACCCGGTTGCCGCTGAAGGTGGTTCGGCTGCCGTTGAAGCTGTGGCTGCTGCCCACGACGCTGGCACTTCCAGCTTTGTTGGCGAAGAGCTGGCCAAGTCGGATCGCCCTGAGCTGACCGCTGCCAAAATCGTCGTTTCCGGCGGCCGCGGCATGCAGAACGGTGACAACTTCAAACACCTGTACGCCCTTGCCGACAAGCTGGGCGCTGCGGTCGGCGCTTCCCGCGCGGCCGTCGACGCAGGTTTCGTACCCAACGACATGCAGGTCGGCCAGACCGGCAAAATCGTTGCGCCACAGCTGTACATCGCCGTCGGTATCTCCGGCGCGATCCAGCACTTGGCCGGTATGAAAGACTCCAAGGTGATCGTTGCGATCAACAAGGACGAAGAAGCGCCAATCTTCCAGGTGGCTGATTACGGCCTGGTTGCGGACTTGTTCGAAGCCGTACCCGAGTTGGAGAAGCTGGTCTAATCCAGTTGCTTCACTTATAAAGAGCCCGGTCTTGTGACCGGGCTTTTTTTTGCCCGGCTTTTTTGAACATCGGAGAAACCGCCATGGATCTGCGTCCCGTATTGCTGGCACTGACACTTGGATTGGCGCTACTGCCTGGCCTCGCGCTGGCTGCCGGCAAGTGTGAGCGCCTGGTGATCACCGGCAGCCCGGACGCGCCGCCGTTGCTGTGGCGTGACCCTCAAGACCCAACGCACCTGATCGGCGCCACGGCTGATGTACTGCAACAAATCGGCAAGGACCTGGGCCTTAAAATCGACCTGCTTTACGGCGGCAAACGCTCCCTGGCCCTGGATGAAGTGCGCAGCGGGCGCATGGACATCCTCGCCGATGCGCCGCTGAACCTGGGCGAGCTGGAAACCCTCGACTACATCCATCCGGCACTGGTGCAGATCGACTACCTGGTGTGGACGCGCAAGGATTCACCGCTGGTTTACACCACTGCTGACGACTTGCACGGGCATAAAGGCGCGGTCTCCGAGCGTGCGCGCTTGAGCGCTGGTTTCGACACCTTCGCCGGCCAGCAGCTCAGCTTGCAACGCCTGCCCAACTTGACCCCGGCGTTCCAGAAACTGCTGCTGGGTGAAGTCGACTACGTGCTGGCCGGGCGCTACTCGGGCATGGCCATGGCCCAGACGCTGGGCATGAGCAACGACCTTGTCGCCCGTGAAATACCCGTCGACCAGCCCGGCCTGTACCTGGCGATTTCCCACAACTCCGCCTGCAACGATCCGTGGCTGCGCGGACAGCTGGCGAAAAAGATGACAGAATTACCCGCGTCTGGTGTCGCGCAAGCCGCTTTGCAGCGCAACCTCGAACGCTGGAAAGCGCAATTGCAGCAACCCGTCGGCACCCCAGCAAAGTAAGGATTTTCAGTGACTCTTCGACCTCTTCTCGCGGCCCTCGCCGTTGTCGCTCTGGCGGGATGTGCAGCTGATCCTGCGCCGAACGAACAAATACGCCTCACCCAGCAGGCCTTGGAACAGGCCAACGCCGTGGGCGCCAGCACCGATGAATCGCCTGAACTGAAACTGGCTGAAGACAAGTTCGCCAAGGCCCGGGCCGACATGGCCGACCAATCCTACAAAGATGCGCGCATGCAGGCCGAACAGGCCGAGCTGGACGCGCGTCTGGCTGAAGCGCGGGTATTGACGCGCAAAAGCCAGGAACAGTTGAACGTGCTTAACACCCGCATCGCCCGACTGCGCAAACAATTGCAGCTGGGAGAAGCCCAATGAGCCCGCTGATCCGTGGTTTGAGCTGTGTGCTGCTGCTGGGCAGCGCGACGTTGGGCGGTTGCGCCAGCCATCCCAACAGCGAGCAGGCGTTGCAGCAGGCCGGCAGCGACTTCCAGAAGGTCAAGGAAGACGCGAATGTGCTGCGTTTTGCGCCCAAGGATGTGATTCGTGCCGGCGAATCCCTGGCCCGCGCCGATCGCTTGTCCAGCTACTGGGGCAGCGGCCCCGACGTGGTGCATTACGCCTACCTGAGCCAGCGCTACAGTGAGATCGCCCGCGAACACACCGAGCAGGGGCTCAACGCCGAGCGCGGCACCAAGCTGGAGCTGGAACGCCAGCGCCTGCAATTGGCCCTGCGTGAGAGCAAGTTGGCGAGCGTGCAGCAGCAAGGCAAATGGCTCGAAGAGCAAATCGCCAGCCTGACCACCACCCAGACCAATCGCGGCCTGGTCATGACGTTGGGCGATGTGTTGTTCGACACCGGTGACGCCGAGCTGCAAAACTCGGCCAACCGCACCGTGCTGAAAATTGTGCAGTTCTTGCAGTTGAACCCCAAGCGCGTGGTGCGCATCGAGGGTTATACCGACAACACCGGTGGCGAGCAGGAAAACCTCAAGCTGTCGCGCGACCGTGCGCAATCGGTGGCCGATGTGCTGATGGACCTGGGCATTGATGAAAAACGTATCCAGGTCGAGGGTTACGGTGACCAGTACCCGGTAGAGGCCAACGCCTCAGAGCGCGGCCGCGCGCAGAACCGCCGGGTGGAAATTGTGTTCTCCGACGAAAAAGGCCAACTGGGCGCCGCCCGCTAAAAACCTGCATCGATCAATGTGGGAGCTGGCTTGCCTGCGATGCAGGCGCCTCGGTATGTCAGGCAAACCGAGGCGATACTATCGCAGGCAAGCCAGCTCCCACAGGTTGCCGTGTACACACAGAACCGATCATTGATCGGTTTTTTTATGCACCTTACCCCTACAGTTTTCTCTATCACTGCCGCCCGCGCTCGACTATTGTGGCAACTGTCCCCGTACACTTCTAAACTGTGCCGGTATGTTTCACACAAAAATAAAATACCCGTGAAATCGAGTGCTGCGTCATGACCAATCTGTTGCTTTACCAACGTATCGCCCAGCAACTGGCTGAGGACATCCGGCGCGGTGTCTATCAACCCGGCGAGCGCGTGCCTTCGGTGCGCAAGATGAGCTCACAGCTCAACGTCAGCCACGCCACGGTGTTGCAGGCGTATGCGAACCTGGAAGACCAGGGGCTGATCCGCGCGCGGCCGCAGTCGGGTTATTACGTGCACCAGACGCCTGCGCTCACTGCGCCGACGCCGGATATCGCCCGGGTTGAGCGTCCGGGGTTGGTCACGCGCAGCAGCATTATCCAGCAGGTATTGGTCGAGTCGCGCCGCGAAGGCGTGTTCCCGTTGGGTGCGGCCGTGCCGAGTGTCGATTATTTGCCGGTGCGCGCGTTGCACCAGCAACTGGCCAAGGTCACGCGCTTCCAAAGCCCGCGGGCCTTCAGCTACATGTTCAGCCCGGGTTTTGAACCATTGCGCCGCCAGGTGGCGATTCGCATGCGCGATGCTGGCGTGGTAGTGGACCCCTCCGAAGTGGTGATCACCCACGGGTGCGTTGATGCGTTGCAGATGTCGTTGCGCGTACTGACCCGTCCGGGCGACCTCATCGCGGCTGAATCACCGACCTATTACGGCTTGCTGCAACTGGCCGACCTGCTGGGCCTCAAAGTCATCGAGATCCCCAGCGACCCGGCTACGGGCATGAGCCTTGAGGCGCTGCAACTGGCGGCCAACCAATGGTCGATCAAGGCCTTGGTGCTGACCACGCGCCTGAGCAATCCGCTGGGCGCGACCATGCCCGAGGAACGGCAGAAACAGTTGCTGCGCCTGGCCTCGGATTTCGATATCCAGATCGTCGAGGACGATATCTACGGCGAGCTGATGTTCGAACTGGGCCGCACCAAGGCGCTCAAAGCCTATGACCGCCTGGATCGGGTGATCTACTGCTCGAGTTTCTCCAAAACCCTGTCCCCCGGCGTGCGCATCGGCTGGATGATTGCCGGCAAGTACCAGCAGGAAATCCAGCGGCTGCAAATGTTCAGCACCCACTCGGCGTGCAGCGTCACCCAGATGGGTGTGGCGGCGTACCTGGAGAACGGTGGCTACGACCGGCACCTGCGCTACATCCGCCAGGAATACCGCAAGAACCTCAGCGCATTCCAGCTGGCGGTGCAGCAGTATTTCCCCGAAGGCACGCAGATGACCCGGCCGACCGGCGGCTTTATCCTGTGGGTCAGTTTGCCCGGCAGGGTCAATACCCAGGAACTGCACGTGCGTGCGCTGCAGCAGGGCATCAGCATTGCACCGGGAGTCATCTTCAGTAATACGGAACAGTTTAACCACTGTATTCGCCTTAACTGCGGCACGCCGTGGAACCGTGAGGCAGAGCGGGCGCTGATGACGCTGGGGATGTTGGCCAGCCAGTTGTGCCAGGAAACTGCGGCCGGGTTTTGAACCAGGGCTGAGGCGCGTAAAGGGGACACTCATGTTGACCGACTGATCAGCAGGCTTGTCATGCCGCGTTCAACAAGCGAGCATATGGCCCTCTGCCGTTAATGCTGTAGGCAATATGACCTCTATTTTTCGTGCTGTTGTGGTAATTGGCCTGTTAAGTCTGTGTAACGTCGGCACCGTCCTGGCGGCAGCCCCCGTGACTGAAAGCAAGCCCGCAGCCAATACCCAGCAGGAGACTTCGGCGAAGAAACCGGCGCCGGTTAAAAAAGCCCCGGCGGCCAAGAAAAAAACCGGCGTCGTGAAAAAACGTGCACCGGTGGCGAGTAAATCCAAATCTGCCCACGAAGTAGCCCAGACCAAACTGCCACCGGCACAGTTGGACCTGTCCTTGCCAACCGAAATGGTCAGGCACTTGCAGCCCCTCGGCACTATGCCTAAGCCCAAGAGTGTGCCGCTGTTGCCGCCGATGTTTGCGGAAAAACCCACCGACAACAGCGCGTTCCAGATCAATGGCCGCCTACTGAGCAACCAGATGCAGTTGCAGCTGCGTAACGAAGAGCGCCGCGACATTGAAGGCGCTGCGCTGGATTTCGAATTCAAGCAATAAAATTGCGCGCTTAGGTGACGCACGCCCTCGACCATCTGTCGCAGACTGGTCGGTCACTTTTGTTTTGTGCGAAAAACCCCTGTTAGACCATTTTAAAACGGCTGTTTAAGGGCGTACTCTAGCCCGGCCATCCATATTGAGTCGTCGAGGACCTGCTGGTCATGAAATGCCGTGAAGGCTGTGGCGCATGCTGCATTGCCCCCTCCATCAGTTCACCGTTACCGGGAATGCCCAATGGCAAACCTGCGGGAGAACGTTGCCTGCACCTGTCGGTCGAACAGCTATGCCAGCTGTTCGGGCAACCGGAGCGGCCGGCGGTGTGCAGTGATTTCAAGGCAGACCTTGAGGTGTGCGGCAATGATCAGGCCGATGCGATCCGTTTGATCGGCTGGTGGGAGCAGATGACGGCGGCTTGATGGGCTTTACTATCGGAACTTCAAAAATAAGGAATACAACAATGGGTTCGTTGAAACGATTGGCTGTCTTGTGCGGTTTTACGGTGTTGTTTGCTGCCACTGCCCAGGCTGAAGATTGGCAAGTCGCCAAGGACGAAGACGGTATCAAAGTGTCCTTGAGCGAAATTGCCGGCTCCAAGTACAAGGCTTATCGCGGTGTCACCCTGATCAAAGCCCCCGTCGCCAAGATCCAGGCCCTGCAGGAAGACGTGGCCGGTGCCTGCGCCTGGATCCACGAATGCAAATCGCAAAAACTGCTCAAGACCGAAGGTGACAAGAGCTGGACCTACACTCAGTTCAAGGCGCCGTTTCCGGTGACCGACCGCGACTCGATCCTGGAGATCACCACCTCCAAGGCCGCCGACGGCACCGTGACCCGCAAACTGCTGGAAGTGCCGACTTATCAGCCCGAAGTCAAAGGTTACGTGCGCGTAGCCCAAGTGGACGGTTACTGGAAACTGGTGCCAAAGGGCGATAACCAGACCGAAGTCACTTACCAGGTGCACACCGAGCCAGGCGGCAGCGTGCCATCGTGGCTGGCCAACAAGTTCGTGGTGGACGCACCGTTTAACACCTTGAAAGCCTTGAAAGAACACGCTGAAAAATAAGCGCAGTTGATCCGGTGCCTCAGGCCTTGAGTGGAACGTTTGCCGACCGCTCAAGGTCCAGATAGATGTGAGCCCACACATGGGCTTTATCGAGGAGGCACCGATGCAAACGTGGCAGATTACCTTCGTAGATGATCACGGTGTAAAGACCGTGGAGCAGTTCGCCTGCGCGCAAAAGCCCAGCCTCGAAGATGCGGCGCACATGATCCGCAACAAGCTCGTGCCCGTGGCCGCCGAACTTGATCTCAATGACCTGGAGGGCCGCAAGCCCGAGCCGACGGTCAAGATCCTCAAAGATCAGAACAGCATTCAAATCCTCGACATCTCACCCGCCGCCTGAACATTTCCTGTAGGACCACGAAACCCCTCTGGTGGAGGTGATAGCTTCGCGCTACTCTGCAATTGAGATCAGCGAATGAATCGCTAAGGTCTGGTCTTGTCAGCTACAGGCTTGTTTTCCAACGGTGTTGTATTTGTCGTAGCTCCCGCGCCAGTAGGGCGCGGGCTTCGGGAAGCACGGAAAGTCTATCCATCGGTTTGAGGAGGACGTTTCATGAGCACAGCCTATCAAGAAGACATCAGCACCAACGTACTGCGCCGGATGAAAGAAGGCGGGTTCGACTTCTCGCGTTTTCACCCCATCGAGTTCTACGCCATTTTCCCGGATGAGGAACGTGCGCGCAGGGCTGCGGGTCGCTTTCGCGGGGAATCCCTGAATGCCCAGGTCAGCGCGCGCGACGATGGCGCCTGGTACCTGGAGTTGAGCAAAATCATGTTCGCAACCTACGACGGCATAGGAGACTTCGAGCAAGACTTTGAGGCGGTGGTGGAACCGCTGGGCGGCATCATCGAGGGATGGGGCGTCAAGCAGGAGGTGCGTGGGTTACCCATGTAGTGCGATTTGTATGAGTAAAGCAGCGTATCGGCTGACCTTCGGGTCGGCCGTTTTTGTGTGTGCTGTATGAAATCTCCTAACCGCCACCTCACTTTTCTTGCACCAAAAAAAAGCCACCCAAACAGGGTGGCCCAAAGGGAAGAGCGGTTCGCTGAAACTGTAGGACGTGTCCTGTTCAGCCGATGGGGGTGATTATCCGCAAGGCGGGGCGGGCAGTGAAATCAACTCTGGCTATGCTGTTGATAGTCAAAACCCGCATTACGATGAAGCGCGGGGCGTGACGGCGGGCATTCTACGCACCAGGAAGGTGCGAGTGGATTCCGTTGTTTATTCAACTCACTGATTTTTAAGTGTTTATGCCGATGGCGCGGGCCTTGCAACACTGCTTGCGTCCGAGTGACAAGGAGTACGGCATGACCCGCACTTATTACGATGAAATGTACGACGGGGCAGGGCAGGTCCGGCCCCATTACCGCGAGTTCGCCCGCTGGTTGGCTGATACGCCCGCCGAACTGCTCGCGCAACGTCGGCGTGAAGCCGATTTGCTGTTCCACCGTGCCGGCATCACCTTCACCCTTTACGGGGACGAGCAGGGCACCGAGCGCCTGATCCCGTTTGACACCATCCCGCGCAGCATTCCCGCCAGTGAATGGCGGATGGTCGAGCGTGGCTGCATTCAACGGGTCAAGGCGCTGAACCTGTTCCTGGCCGACCTGTACCACGGGCAACGCATCATCAAGGCCGGCATCATCCCCGCCGAACAAGTGCTGGCCAATGACCAATACCAACTGGCCATGCAGGGCCTGAACCTGCACCGTGATCTGTATTCCCACATCTCCGGCGTCGACCTCGTGCGCGACGGTGACGGCACGTACTACGTGCTGGAAGACAATTTGCGCACGCCAAGCGGTGTGAGCTACATGCTCGAAGACCGCAAGATGATGATGCGCCTGTTCCCGGAACTGTTTGCGGCCCAGCGCATTGCGCCCATCGACCACTATCCCAACCTGCTGCTCGACACCCTGAAAAGCTCAAGCCCACTGGATAACCCAAGCGTGGTGGTGCTGACACCAGGGCGTTTCAACAGTGCGTTTTTCGAGCATGCCTTTTTGGCTCGTGAGATGGGCGTGGAACTGGTGGAGGGCGCCGACCTGTTCGTGCGTGATGACCGTGTGTTCATGCGCACCACCGACGGTCCCAAGGCCGTGGACGTGATCTACCGTCGCCTCGACGATGCGTTCCTCGACCCGCTGGCCTTCAACCCCGACTCAATGCTCGGCGTGCCCGGCCTGCTGGCCGCATACCGCTCGGGCAATGTGGTGCTGGCCAATGCGATCGGCACCGGGGTGGCGGATGACAAATCGGTGTACCCGTTTGTCACCGAGATGATCCGTTTTTACCTGGATGAAGAGCCTATTCTGCAGAACGTGCCGACCTTTCAATGCCGCAAGCCTGATGAATTGTCCCACGTGCTGGCCAACCTGCCGGATCTGGTGGTCAAGGAAACCCAAGGCTCCGGCGGCTACGGCATGCTGGTCGGCCCAGCCTCCACTGCGGCGGAAATCGAAGCCTTCCGCGCCCGTATCAAGGCCAAACCCCACGCCTATATCGCCCAGCCGACCCTGTGTTTATCCACCTGCCCGACCTTTGTTGAAAACGGTATCGCGCCACGGCATATCGACCTGCGCCCGTTCGTCTTGTCCGGCAAGGAAACCCGCGTGGTCCCCGGCGGCCTGACCCGCGTGGCGCTGCGTGAAGGTTCGCTGGTGGTCAACTCGTCCCAGGGCGGCGGCACCAAAGACACCTGGGTGGTCGAGGATTGAACCATGTTGAGTAGAACTGCCTCGGATTTGTACTGGATGTCTCGCTACCTGGAGCGCGCGGAAAACCTCGCGCGCATGCTTGATGTCAGCTATTCGCTGTCGCTGATGCCCCAGGATGGACGCGGCGATGGCCTGCACGAACTGGCCATGCCGCTGCTGATCACCGGCACCCTCGATGATTACCACGCGCGTCACGGTGAGTTGCATGCCGAGCGCCTGCTGCACTTTTTCGCACTGGACGCGGCCAACCCGGCGAGCATCTACAGCTGCCTCGGCGCCGCGCGGGCCAGCGCCCATGCGGTGCGCGGGCGAATTACCGCTGACATGTGGGAAAACATCAACACCACCTGGCTGGATATTCGCGATATCGCCCGGCAAGGGCTTAGCCGTTATGGCATGAGCCGTTTTTGTGAATGGGTCAAGGAGCGCTCGCACCTGTTCCGGGGCGCCACCTACGGCACCATCATGCGTAACGATGCGTTTCGCTTTATTCGCCTGGGCACCTTTATCGAACGCGCCGACAACACCCTGCGGCTGCTTGACGCTCGCTACGAAATGGCCGGTGACCAAGCAGCCGTCGTCACCGACGGCACGGCCCACGCCTACTATCAGTGGAGCGCCCTGCTGCGCGCCTTGTCGTCGTTCGAGGCCTACACCGAGATCTACCGCGACGCGCCCGGCGCCCGGCAAGTGGCTGAATTACTGTTGCTACGCGCCGACGTCCCGCGCTCATTAAGGGCGTGCAGCGAAGAGATCGACCAGATCCTCGCCAGCCTGCCCGGCATCAACGGCCGTCCGGCCCAGCGCCTGGCCGCCGAGATGGACGCGCGCCTGCGCTTTACCGCCATTGACGAAATCATCGAGGAAGGCCTGCACGCCTGGCTGACCGACTTCATCCCCTTGGTGCGCCAGTTGGGCGACGCCATTTACAGTTCCTACCTGGAGGCCGCATGAGACTCTCCATCAGCCACGAAACCACCTACCGCTACGAAGACCAGGTGCGCGCCAGCATTCAGTACCTGCGCCTTACGCCCCACGACAGCGAGCGCCAGCATGTGATCAGCTGGCAGCTGGATTTGCCGCGCCCGGTGCGCGCGCAAGTCGACCCGTTCGGCAATATCCTGCACGTGTTGACCCTGGATGAGCCCCACGATGCGATCATTATTGGCGCCCGAGGCCAGGTGGATATCGACGAGTTGCGTGAGGCGGAACACGAGAACCAGTCAGCGTTTCCGTTCCTGCGCAGCACGCGCCTGACAGAACCCGATGAAGCATTGCTGGGTTTTGCGCAACAGCACTGCCAGCAACGTCGCGATCGCAACGCGTTGATCGACCTGATGCACGCGCTCAACCAATCAATGGTCTACACGCCTGGCGCCACCGAAGTCGACACCTGCGCGGCCCAGGCCTTTGCCGGGCGTGCAGGCGTGTGTCAGGACCACACCCACGCGTTCCTGGCCTGCGCGCGCAGCCTGGGGATACCTGCGCGGTATGTGTCGGGGTATTTGTACACCGAAGACAGCACGCACCTGGCCAGCCACGCCTGGGCCGAAGCCTGGCTGGATGACGCCTGGTACAGCTTTGACGTGACCAACCAACTGGCCCGACCGGAGCGGCATTTGAAGCTGGCCGTAGGTTTGGATTACCTCGACGCCTGCCCGGTGCGCGGTATGCGCAGAGGCGGTGGGCATGAGCAAATGCATGCCAAGGTGTTCGTTGCGCCGACGCCGGTGATTTCGGTGCAGCAGCAATAGGCACAGCACTTTAAGTGTGGGAGCTGGCTTGCCTGCGATAGCAGTGGGTCAGCTACACCTGTGCGGGCTGGCAGGCCGCTATCGCAGGCAAGCCAGCTCCCACATTGGATTTGTGATGGGCTTAGGGTTGTTGCTTACGCCCCGCCATATGCTTCAAGTACCCCACCAGCAAATCCAACTCGCCATCGGGCAGCACACTGGCGTTAAACGCCGGCATCTTCGCCTGTGGCCAATGCCGCAAGCTCTGCGGGTCGCGGATGTAACGCTTGAGGAAATCCCCGCTGAAATACTCGGTGGGGTTGTAGGGAATATTCAAGTCCGGCCCCACCTGCGCATCGCCGCCGCCATTGAGCCGATGACACGCCAGGCAATTCTTCTGAAACAGCGCAAAGCCCTGGTTGACCGGGTCATTCGCCGCCAGCTTCGGGTCAGGCAACAAGGCCGGAAAACGCTCAGCCACCGTCTTCAATTGCTTGATCGCGGACACCTGGAACGGCCACTGTTCAGGGCTGATATGCCCGGCTTGCGGGTCGGTCCATACCAGATAAAACGGCCCGGCACTCGGTTTACCGTCTGCCAGTGCAGGCCACGGCTGGGCCGGGTCTTCCACTGCCAGCCAGGCGCGGGCACCGTGTTTCTCCAGAAGCGGCGCGGCTGTCAGTTCTGCGGCGAACCCATCCAGGGCCACGGCTTGCAGATGGTTCGCAGGCTTCAGACCCGGTAGCAGAGAGGCCAGCGGCACGGCGCGATAGGTCATAGTGCGCTTGTAGGAAACGTCATCGACGATCTGCACCGTCTGCGCATCCGGGTGCTTGAGCAGCTCAGCGGTCTGCCAGGTCTTGCGGGTGTGGTCGAGTTCGATGGTCAATTGCGCGGCCGTTGCCGGCAGGGCCAACAGCAAAGCGAGGAAGGCAATGATCGGTTTCAAGAGTGAGCCCGGTTCGAAGTGGCGGTGACGCCCACAATACCGGAAAGCTGCGCGCAAAAAGACAGCCCCTGCAACAGGACCGCTATGCGCAATGTCCTGGCAGGTGCTGCCAAAAGCTGCAGTCCTGGTGCTGTGTGTGCACGGAATCTGGAGGCTGAATCGTCACCCGATAACCTTGGTTAAATTGGGCAGGATCAGAATCAGTGTGGTGGCGAACAGAATAAGTCCCGCCTGACGTACTTTCGAATGTTTAAACATGGCTGACTGCCTTTTGTTGTTATTCCTGAGCGTCAAATGCGTGCCGATAAATTTCAGTATCGCGATGTGACGTTGCACTTTTCTTACAACTGCCCCAGCAAAACCTGGCAGCAGCTTCCTACTGATTCAACCTTAGAGCCCTCGTTCTTCGCGGCTTAGATCCATTTCATATCAGCTAATCAGTATTTGCGCTAAAAACGGCATGAGGCTTAGTGCCATCTTGGCGCCAGCCCTAGGGCTAGACAGCTAAAACGATTAATCAGCGGTTTCCCATAGCTGCCTACCGTTCGTCCGAGCGAGGGGGTCAAAAGCAATGAGCGCATCGGTCATTGAAACCGTGTCAATCGGGCCTGAAGGTAGGCACACACGCACTGGCTGCTCGAGGATGTCATGACCCAAGCTTTGATCTTTGATGCGATACGTACGCCCCGTGGCAAAGGCAAGGCCGATGGTGCCCTGCACAGCGTCAAACCGGTCAACCTGGTGGCGGGCCTGCTGACGGCGCTGGCGCAACGCAGCGACCTCGACACGCGCCAGGTAGATGACATCGTCCTTGGCTGCGTCACCCCGGTGGGTGACCAGGGCGCCGACATTGCCAAGACCGCTGCACTGGTGGCCGACTGGGACGTCAGCGTTGCTGGCGTGCAGATCAACCGCTTCTGCGCCTCGGGCCTCGAAGCGGTGAACCTTGGCGCAATGAAAGTGCGCTCGAGGTTCGAAGACCTGGTGGTGGTCGGCGGTGTCGAGTCCATGTCCCGCGTGCCCATGGGCAGCGACGGCGGCGCCTGGGTGCTCGACCCGCAGACCAATCTGCACAGCCACTTCACGCCACAAGGCATTGGTGCGGACCTGATCGCTACACTCGAAGGCTTCACCCGCCAGGACATCGACACCTTCGCCCTACAGTCCCAGCAGAAAGCGGCCAGGGCGCGTGCAGACGGTTCCTTCAACAAGTCGCTGATTGCGGTGCAGGATCAGAACGGCATCGTGCTGTTGGACCATGATGAATTTATCCGTGGTGACTCCACCCTCGAAGGCCTCGGCAAGCTCAAGCCAAGCTTCGAAATGATGGGGCAGATGGGGTTCGACGCCACCGCGCTGCGGGTCTACAGCCATGTGGAGCGTATCCACCATGTACACACGCCCGGCAACAGCTCCGGCATTGTCGACGGCGCTGCGTTGATGCTGATCGGCTCCGAGGCCAAGGGCCGTGAATTGGGCCTGCAACCACGGGCGCGCATCGTCGCTACGGCAGTCACCAGCACCGACCCGACCATCATGCTCACCGGCCCCGCACCGGCGACGCGCAAGGCGTTGGCCAAAGCCGGTCTGCGCGTTGAAGACATCGACCTGTTCGAAGTCAACGAAGCGTTTGCTTCTGTGGTTCTCAAGTTCATCAAAGACATGGGCATCGACGCCGCCCGAGTCAACGTCAACGGCGGCTCCATCGCCATGGGCCACCCGCTGGGCGCCACCGGCTGCGCGATCCTCGGCACCCTGCTCGACGAGCTGGAGGTGCGTCAGCAGCGCTACGGCCTGGCCACCCTGTGTGTCGGCGGTGGCATGGGCATCGCCACCATCATCGAACGCCTCTGAGCCCAAGGAATTTGTCATGACCGAAGCCATTCGTTACGAAAAAGGCCAGGACCAGATTGTGGTGCTGACCCTCGACATGCCCGGCCAGAGCGCCAACACCATGAACGGCGTGTACCGGGAGGCCATGGCGGCCATCGTCACACGCCTTGAGGCGGAAAAGGCCAACATCGCCGGCGTGGTTATCACCTCGGCGAAGAAGACTTTTTTCGCCGGTGGCGACCTCAATGAACTGATCAAAGTCGACAAAGCCCACGCCAAGGCTTTCTACGACAGCGTGCTGGTGTTGAAGGCGCAACTGCGGCGCCTGGAAACTCTCGGTAAACCGGTGGTGGCCGCGATCAATGGCGCAGCGCTGGGCGGCGGCTGGGAGATTTGCCTGGCGTGTCATTACCGCGTGGCGCTGGATGACAAATCCACTCAGCTTGGCCTGCCGGAGGTCACCCTGGGCCTGTTGCCGGGCGGTGGCGGGGTAGTGCGCATGGTGCGCATGCTGGGGCTGGAGAAGGCCTTGCCGTATTTGCTGGAAGGTAAAAAAGTGCGGCCGCAGCAGGCATTGCAGGCGGGTTTGATCAATGAGCTGGCGGCGGATCGCGATGAGCTGCTGGCCAAGTCCCGCGCCTGGATTTTGGCCAATCCCGAGGCCAAACAACCGTGGGACACCAAGGGATACCAGATCCCCGGCGGCACGCCGTCAAACCCAAAAGTTGCGCAGATGCTGGCCATCGCGCCGTCGATTTTGCGCAGTAAAACCAATGGCTGCTTCCCCGCGCCGGAGAAAATTCTCTGTGCGGCTGTAGAAGGCGCCCAAGTGGATTTCGACACCGCGCACCTGATCGAAACCCGCTACTTCACCGAGCTGGTCACCGGGCAAGTGGCGAAAAACATGATTGGCACCTTCTGGTTTCAGCTCAATGAGATCAACGCCGGCAGCTCACGGCCCAAAGGTTTTGCCCCTTATGTCACGCGTAAGGTGGGCGTGCTGGGCGCCGGGATGATGGGCGCGGGCATTGCGTATGTGAGTGCCTGTGCGGGCGTTGAGGTGGTGCTCAAGGACATCAACCTGGCGGCGGCCGAGAAGGGCAAGGCGCATTCTGCCGCGCTGCTGGACAAGAAAGTCAGTCGTGGGCAATTGACCGCCGAACAGCGCGAAAGCACCTTGGCGCGGATTCATCCTACGGCCTCCGATGCCGACCTGGCCGGTTGCGACCTGATCATCGAAGCCGTGTATGAGGACCGTGAACTCAAAGCCAGGGTCACGGCGGCGGCGCAAAGCGTGGTCGGCAGCGATGCCGTGATCGCTTCCAACACCTCCACCTTGCCCATCACTGGCCTGGCAACAGCGGTGCCCGATCAAGGCCAATTCATTGGCCTGCATTTCTTCAGCCCCGTCGACAAGATGCCGCTGGTAGAAATCATCAAGGGCGCTCACACCCGCGACGAAACCCTGGCCCGAGGTTTTGATTTCGTACTGCAAATCAAGAAAACCCCGATAGTGGTCAACGACAGCCGCGGCTTCTTCACCTCGCGGGTGTTCGGCACCTTCACCAACGAAGGCATCGCCATGCTCGGCGAAGGTGTGGCAGCGCCGATGATCGAAATCGAAGCGCGCAAGGCCGGTATGCCGGTGGGGCCGTTGGCGGTGTCGGATGAAGTGTCCCTCAGCTTGATGAGCCATATCCGACAGCAGACGGCGAAGGATCTGCAAGCCGAAGGCAAGCAAGTGCCGGCTCACCCGGCGACGGCTGTGATCGACCTGTTGGTGAATGAATACAAACGCACGGGCAAGGCGGCAGGCGGCGGTTTTTACGACTACCCCGCAGGCGGGCACAAGCATCTGTGGCCCGAGCTGAAAACCCGCTTTGAACAACCCGGCAAACAGATCTCAGCGCAGGATGTGCGCGACCGTTTACTGTTTATTCAGGCAATTGAAACCGTGCGGTGCGTGGAGGAGGGCGTGTTGATGTCCACGGCAGATGCCAACGTCGGCTCGATCTTCGGCATTGGCTTTGCCGCGTGGAGTGGCGGCGCGCTGCAGTTTATCAACCAGTACGGCCTGAACGACTTCGTTGCCCGGGCGCGTTACCTGGCCGAGCAATATGGCGAACGGTTCTCGCCGCCAGCATTGTTGCTTGAGAAGGCTGCACGGGGCGAAGCCTTCCGGTGATCAAAATGTGGGAGCGGGCTTGCCCGCGATAGCGGTATGCCAGCCACTGCAAATATCGGCTGATATGACGCCATCGCGGGCAAGCCCGCTCCCACAGGTAGTCACGCGGCGGGACTTGCTTTGCTGGGGTGTTTCAAGGCAGGCTCTGGGCTGTGCATTATTCCCATCACCGTGTCAGGTATTTTTTATGTCGCTACGCGTCTGTATCCTGGAAACCGATATCCTGCGTCCAGGCTTGATCGATCAATACCAAGGGTACGGGCAGATGTTCAAGCGCCTGTTCTCCAAGCAACCGATTGCCGCCGAATTCGTCATCTACAACGTGGTGCAGGGCGAATACCCGCCAGCTGACGAGGTATTTGATGCCTACCTGATCACCGGCAGCAAGGCCGATTCCTTCGGCACCGACCCGTGGATCCAGACCCTCAAAACCTACGTGCTTGAGCGCTATGAGCGTGGCGACAAGCTGCTGGGCGTGTGTTTCGGTCACCAGTTACTCGCGCTGCTGCTGGGCGGCAAGACCGAGCGCGCCAGCCAAGGCTGGGGCATGGGCATCCACGACTACAAGCTCAACGCCAAAGCGCCGTGGATGAGCCCGGTGGTGGAAGAATTGACCTTGCTGATCAGCCACCAGGACCAGGTCACCGCGCTGCCGGACAACGCCACGGTGATCGCCTCCAGCGATTTTTGCCCGTATGCCGCGTACCACATCGAAGACCAGGTGCTGTGCTTCCAGGGCCACCCGGAGTTTATCCACGACTATTCCCGCGAGTTACTGGAGATTCTTCAGACAACCTTGGGCGAAAAGGTCTACACCCACGGCGTGGCCAGCCTTGCGCGTGACCACCACGGTGCCACCGTGGCGGAATGGATGATGCGCTTTGTCGCCCACAAGCCAGAGGCTGCGGCTTAAAGCCAGCCCGAGCGTTTAAAGCTGGCCCACAAACTGGTGCAGCCCACCGCAATAAACCCGAGCACCGCAAAATAGCCGTAGTGCCATTGCAGCTCGGGCATGTTCTGGAAGTTCATCCCATAAATCCCCGCCACCGCCGTGGGGAATGCCAGAATCGCCGCCCAGGCGGCGAACTTGCGCTGCACCACGCTTTGCCGCGAAGCCTCCAGTAACACACCGATTTCGATGGTCTGGCTGGCGATATCGCGCAGGGTGGTGAGGTCCTCCATCTGCCGCGTCACGTGGATCTGCACATCGCGAAAATACGGGCGCATATTCTTGTCGATAAACGGGAAGCTGAGCTTCTGCAGCTCCTGGCTGATCTCCACCATCGGCGCCACATACCGTTTGAGCCGCAGCACATCGCGGCGCAGGCCGTGCAGGTTTTGGATATCGTGCTCGCTCAGGGAACTGCACAGCACGTTGCGCTCCAACTCATCAATCTCGGCGTGGATCGCTTCGCTCACCGGCTGGTAGTTTTCGGTGACGAAATCCAGCAGCGCATAGAGTACGAAATCTTCCCCATGCTCCAGCAACAACGGCCGCGCCTCACAGCGCTGGCGCACAAAACCGTAGGACGCCGAGTGACCGTTGCGCGCAGTGATGATGTAGCCGTTGCCGGCGAAGATATGGGTTTCGATAAACTCCAGCTTGCCGTTCTCGCGCACCGGTGAGTAGGTGACGATAAACAGCGCATCGCCGAAGGTTTCAAGCTTGGGGCGGCTGTGTTTTTCCAGGGCGTCTTCGATGGCCAGTTCATGCAGGTTGAACTGGCGTTGCAGGTTGGCCAGCTCCTGGGCGCTGGGTTCTTCCAGGCCGATCCACACAAAATGGTCGGGTTTGGCGGCCCAGGCGGCGCCTTCGTCGAGGGTGATATCCGTGACTTTCTTACCGGCGCTGTAAACGGCTGCCGCAACAACTCTACCCATGGTGCTGATCGCTTCTTATTAGGAGGACAGGTGTTGGGCAGCTTAGCCTGAATGGCGTTCCCTTGTTGCGGTGCAGAGGTCAGCTTTTTGTGGCGAGCAAGCTTGCTTGCGCTGGGGGCGAAGCCCCCCATCAATCACAAAGGCGCAGGTGCCCAAGCGGTTTGCAGCTCATGGTCCATCTCGGCAATACATGCCTCCATCTGCGCCTGACACGTCTGCATCAACGCCGGGATGTCATCCGAAGTCAGCCCGACGGTAGGAATCGGCGGCAACGAGCGTATGAGCACCTCACCGCTGTTCCAGCGATTGAGCTGCATATGCTTGACGTAAGTGCTGGCGCACACCTGCACAATCGGTACGCCAGCCGCAATCGCCATATGGAACGCGCCCTTCTTGAACGGCAGCAAGCCGTTACCCAGGTTGCGTGTGCCTTCGGCGAACACCCAAATCGAGGTGTCCTTGTGCTGCAAGGTCTGTGTGGTGGTGAGCATCGCCCGGCGCGCTTTGTGTGCATTGCCACGGTCAATCAACACATTGCCCGCCAGCCAGAACAACTGGCCGAACAACGGCACCCACTTCAGACTCTTTTTAGCGATACACACCGTGCGATGGGGCACCACATTGCCGAATATAAACAGGTCATAGTTGGACTGATGGTTGGCGATGACCACACAGGTGCCGGGCTTGTTACGCAACGAGTCGACATCGGCCTTAAGGCGCAAGCCCAGGATACGCATGGCAGGCAGCGCATACAGGCGAGCGCACAGGCGGCTGTTGTCCGGGTTGAACGGCCGGCACACACCCAACAGCACGCCCAATACCCCGGCGACCATAAAGTGCAGGCCCATCAACAACATACGTAACAGAAAAAGCATCGACACAGCCCATCGGGACAAAAGGTGGCGCAGTGTACGGATGTGCACTGTATTCGGCAATTGCCCCTACAGACGTAGGAGATGGGCGATGTTTAAGCACATGTTTCAACGTATGCCGACATAGCCCGACTAGAGCGGCTAAAGACGTTTCGGATTTATTTGTAAGAAAAAGCCCGACTCAAGGTCGGGCTTTGGCACATCAGCTTTAGGTATCTTCACAATTATTAACGGTGGCCACCTATTCTGTGGCGAGCGGGCTTGCCCCGCGTTGGGCTGCGAAGCAGCCCCAAAACCAGGCCCCGCGTTCTTTCAGGCGAAACCTCAGTGCCTTTACTGGGGCCGCTGCGCGGCCCAACGCGGGGCAAGCCCGCTCGCCACAACAGCCCGCTCAGAACAGATGTTGCTTATAGCTACTCAGCTATAGGGCATTAGCCCAGGTTGTGGCCCTGATCCTGAATGATTGCATCATCCAAGGCTTCCAACAGTGCCTTACGCACCTTCAACTTGGTGTGTTTGTGGGCATTCATATTGATCTTCTTCAGCTGCCGCGCCGCTTCCAGGGCCGCTGCGTGCAACTCCTCCGGCGCCACCACCTTATCCAGGAAGCCAGCGCCCAACGCGCCCTGCGGATCAAACATCTCGGCATTGATCACCGAACGATGAAACGCAGATTTACGCAGACGATCCCGCGCCAACTCGATACCGGCGTGGTGCATGGTCATGCCGATCGCCACTTCGTTCAGGCCAATGCTGAACGGGCCTTCCACGCCGATCCGGTAATCCGCCGACAACAGCAGGAACGCACCCTTGGCCACCGCATGCCCAGGGCACGCCACAATCACCGGGAACGGGTGCGACAACAGGCGCCGCGCCAACGTCGAACCCGATGTCACCAAGCCAATGGCTTCTTTAGGCCCGGCGGTCATCACCTTCAAATCATAACCACCCGACAGAATCCCCGGCGTGCCGGTGATGATCACCACCGCCCGATCCTTCTCGGCCTGATCCAGCGCAGCGTTGAACTCAGCAACCACTGCCGGAGAAATGGCGTTTACCTTGCCGTTGCTCAAGGTCAGGGTCGCGATACCGTCTTCGAGGTGGTAGGCAATCAACTCACTCATGACGCGGTTCCTTGTAGGAATTGTTATAGATAGGCTGTTAATAGAAGCGCATGCGCAGACGTTACCCACCACGCCCGCCCCGGTAAAGCGCCGTGACTGACTACACAGTCAGACTTTTCCCGCATTCCCAAGGGTAGACGGCCCGCAGCAGGGCACAGCCGCCGCGCCAGACGCCCGCAACCGATGCCCAAGAATGGCAGATTCACCGCCCCTCACCGAGCGAGTCACGGCATATCCGTCTAAGCGCATGAAAATTCTGAAAAAAACCTTTGCCATCAGAAAGGCTTTCGACTACATTAGCGCGCCTCGACAGACTGAACTGGTTTGACGAGATACGGTGAAGTGTCCGAGTGGCTTAAGGAGCACGCCTGGAAAGTGTGTATACAAGAAATTGTATCGAGAGTTCGAATCTCTCCTTCACCGCCACATTCTACAAACACAAACCCCTGATTTTCCTAGTGAAAGTCGGGGGTTTGTGGTTTTTGGCGTCCAAAAAATAGCCCCATGGGGCCGTCATGGGACTAGTGCGCATTTTTGGTGCGTTTTTTGTTCGCGAGATGCATCGCATCTCTGCGCCGTTGATTGGGTATGCGGTTGGCTAACTTTGGCAGGTAGCTGCAACTCAATGGTGTCAATCAAAGCAAAGGCGATTCATTGCCATACCTAATCTCCTCCCTTATTTGATTCTCTGTGCTGTGCATCCAGCGGAGGGATTGATCCGTATGTCCTCTTGAGGGCTCGAGTGCGATGAGTATCCGAGATCATCAAGCGATGCAGTGCGATGAGCGGTTCAGGCATTTCTTGATCCGAACCATCATTCCTGCCAAGGACAGCTACGATCATGATAGGACCACAGTCAGGTACTGCCATGAACGCCACGGATGACGCTCATTTTTTAGACCGCCTATTGCGCGGAGAACAAGACGCATATCGTGATTTGGTGTGCACGCATCAGGGCGCAATGAGGGCCATAGCTTATGGAATCGTGGGGCCGCGCTATGCGGACGATGTAGTGCAAGATGCATGGCTTGCGATTGTGAGAGGCATGGGGAAATTTCAGAGACGATCCAGCTTAAAAACCTGGATGCTAAGGATCACGTCGAATACGGCGAAATGTAGATACAAAGCTCGGCGCAGTGAATCGAACTGTATCCCATGTACCTCTTGGGTTGAAGGAAGAAGCGTTTTATTTGTAGATGATCTTTCCTACACTTCGCCTGGGGCGTTGCATGAAGATAGCCCCGAAGCACTTCTGAGCGAATCCGAGCTATATGCTCGAATTAACGTTGCTCTTGAGGCGCTACCGGATCTGCAAAGAAGCGTGTTGATACTGAGGGAACGCTCTGGATTGGAGCTGGATGAAATTTCTACGCTCCTCGGAATATCGCTGACTAACGTAAGAGTGCTTTTGCACCGAGCGCGTTTAAAGGTTTTTTCGGCAATTGCGGAGTACCAGTCTGTTTTTGGTATGTGAGCATCATGGTGATTTCCCAACTGCCTGGATGTTGGCACTCGAAAAATGGTACTGAGATTTCCACTGGAGGTCTGCCATGGCGACTGTAAAAACTGCACTCGTTCTCGCAGGTGGCGGTAGCCTCGGTGCGGTTCAGGTTGGAATGTTGCAAGCTCTTGTGGAAGACGGCATTAGATTCGATCTGGTGGTCGGCGCATCTGTCGGGGCCATCAATGGTGCGTATTTCGCAGCCAGGCCGAATGCGCAGGGGATCGCTGAGCTCGCTGACTTCTGGCGGGGTTTGCGAAAGGCGGATGTGTTTCCATTTTCTGTAATCGACACCCTGACGGCAATATTGCGACGTCGTGGATATCTTCTACGCGCTTCAGCGTTACAAAACCTGGTGCGCCGGTCGCTGCCGGTGAAATTGATCGAAGATACTGAGTTGCCTTTGTATATCGTCACCACCAATCTGCTCAGCGGTGCTGAAGAGTTACTTTCCAGTGGCAGTGCTGAGCAGGCATTACTCGCCAGCGCAGCGATCCCGCTGGTGTTTCCACCCGTCCGAATAAGTAACAAACTCTTAATTGACGGTGGCGTGGCTAGCAACACACCTATTGCCAGTGCGATCTCACTAGGGGCCAATCGTGTTGTTGTGGTACCAACTGGTTTCGGTTGTGCCTGCCCTAATCCGCCGATCGGGCTCGTTGCATTAGCCTTGCACACACTCAATTTAATGAGCATGCGTCAACTGGTACGTGATATTGAGTTGTACGCTCCGCGGGCGTCTATTCACGTTGTTGCGCCCTTGTGCCCATTAAATGCTTCGGTATTCGATTTCAGCCAAACAGATCAGCTCCTAAAGCGCGCTTACCAGTCGACCCAAACGTGGATTGAGGAAGGTGGGTTAATTCGCACTGGTGTGCCGGATTCGTTACAGGCTCACACCCACACCCAGATATAGGTAAATAGCCCGGGTTTCTAGAAGCGATCGGTCGGTTTCGATTGGCCGATTGCGACGGTTCACGAAAGTTAGATTGAAAGCGAAATTCGAATAACGCCACTTATATAAAACAGGCCCCCACATCGAAGCCAAGTGTGGGGGGCTTTTTTGTGAGCGTGGATACCAGATCCGGTATGGCTGGTATACCAATCCCACCTCAACTGGCTAACACTGAAAAACGGGACGGATTTATTCAATCGCTCACTTCTCTTGGTGGGCCAGTAAGAAAGTGCTTACACCGCTTCGTGGATCAACACAGGGGTGGCCTGCTCGCCACAATAAAGTGACCTCTTAACTGCCTGATATTAGCTGGACACGACCGGTTTATTTCGCAATAAATGTGCAGTTTTTGCACAGATATTGTTCATTCCTGTGTGTATTTCAAACATGAAAGCCCCCCTTAAACTCGACGCCACTCACCCCGTCACGGTTTAAGGAAACGCACAAATGACCAACCCCTCTCAACCGACCATCCGCGCAATGTCTGGCGCAACACCCGTCACCCAGCTTGACCCAGCCACCACCGCACTGCTGGTCATCGATTTCCAGAACGAATATTTCAACGGCAAGATGCCGATCCCCGAAGGTGCGGCCGCGCTGCATAACGCCCAGTGCCTGGTCGAATTCGCCGACCAGCACAAGATCCCGGTCATTCACATCCAGCACATCGCGCCAGCCGGTTCTGCAGTGTTTGCCCAGGACGGCAACACCGTCGATTTCCACCCACTGATGCAGCCGCGCGCTCAAGACACACTGGTGCAGAAGACCAGCGTCAGCGTGTTCGCCAGCACTGACCTGCACAACCAACTTCAGCACCAGGGCATCCGTACCCTGATCATCTGCGGCCTGATGACTCACGCCTGTGTCGCGGGTGCGGCCCGTGATGGTGCGGCATTGGGCTACGCCATTGTGGTTGCTAGCGATGCCTCGGCAACCAGGGCAATCACCCGTGCCAACGGTGAGTCGGTGACCCAGGACCAACTGCATGCCTCGGCACTCGCTGAAATTGAAGACACCTTTGGTGACGTGCTGACCACGTCCCAAGTCATCGGCTTGTCTGTGCGCTAACGGTCGGCCTTTCAGCACCCTAATTCAACTCGTCAAACAGGACTGCATCATGACTCGCACATTCGCCACTCCATCGAGCCGCCTTCTGCCCAAGCTGTTCAAATCTGCCGTCATCGGCCTGGGCTTGATGATGGGCCTCGGCCAGTTTGCTGCCGCCGCCGAGGCACCGGCTAACCCACACCCAACCATTCGCGCCATGTTCGGTGCCAAGCCAACTGACAAACTGGACGCCAAGACCACCGCACTGTTGGTGATCGACTTCCAGAATGAGTACTACACCGGCCGCATGCCGATCCCGGATGGCATGAAAGCCCTGGAAAACACTCAGCGCCTGATTGCCTTCGCAGACAAGGAACACATCCAGGTGATCCACGTGCAGCACATCGCTCCAAATGGCGCCGCAGTATTTGCCAAAGATGGCAAGACCGTGGATTTCCATCCGCTGATGCAGCCACGCCCGCAGGACAAGGTTATTCAGAAAACCACCGTCAGCGTGTTCGCCAGCACCGATATTGATGCCCAGCTGAAGAAAGCCGGGATCAAGACGCTGATCATTTCCGGCCTGATGACCCACGCCTGTGTCGCCGCTGCAGCCCGCGACGCCACGCCGTTGGGCTACGACGTTGTGGTAGCATCCGACGCTACGGCAACCCGCGCCATCACTCGCGCTAATGGGCGTTCGGTGACCAAGGACGAGCTGCATGAATCGGCGCTGGCCGAGATCGAAGACACCTTCGGTTCAGTGCTGACCACCGCGCAAATCGTCGCCTTGCCGGTTCACTGATCAGCCTGATCACTCATTGGAGTAACGCCCGCTTCATGAACCAGCTATCTGCCATGCGCGCCTTTCGGTGCATTGTCGAGGCCAGGGGCTTCTCTGCTGCGGCAGAGCGGCTGGACACTACCCACTCGACGATTTCACGGCAGTTGCAGCAGCTGGAACTTGAACTGGGCGTTCAGTTGATCAACCGCAACACCCGCCGCTTCAGCCTGACCGGCCCTGGGGAGCAGTACTTCGCAGCCTGTGTCGATATTCTTGACCGCCTCGATGCAGCTACCCAGGCCATGGCACAGGGGCATCAGCGCCCCGAAGGCCTGTTGCGGGTCAGTGTGCCGCTGGTGGTGGGCACGCTGGATTTGCCGCACTGGCTGCCGGGGTTTCAGAAGCGTTATCCCGATATCGAACTTGAGCTGTGCTGCGACGACAAATTCGTTGACCTGGTGGCTGAGGGCTTTGATGTCGCCATCCGCATCGCCAGCGCCCTGGGCGATACCACCCTGATCGCTCGCACCCTCACCGTTTCAAAACGCGTGCTGGTGGCGTCGCCTGCCTACATCCACACCCACGGTTTACCGCGCACCGCCCAGGAACTCGACGAGCACCGCTTGTTGAGGTTTGTCGGGGAGGCATCAGACTGGCAACTCACCTCGGCCCGTGGTGCAACCGTGAGCGTCACGCCCAAAGGCCAATTCAAGACCAACACCATCACTGCCTTGCACGCCGCCACACTGGCCGGCGCCGGCATCGGCTGCTTTACGCATGCCACGGTGCGCAACAACCTGGCTCAAGGGCAACTGGTGCCCATCCTGCCCAACTACTCGATGGGCGAGTGGCGTTATTACGCGCTGTACCCGCAATCCCGGCACTTGGCGCCCAAGGTCAGGGCGTTTGTGGATTACATGGCGGATTTTTACCAGGTGGATGCTAAAGCCGCCGTCTGAGAAAGGAAAAGAACAGATTTTTATTTGAGTCTTGTCACGGGCTCCATGCGAGGCAATTAAACCCCTGATTTCGGGAGAAACCAGGGGTTTTGTGATCTCTGGAGTTTGAAAACTGCCGTTTCTAGATCACGCGCCGGGCATATCCATGCGCCGGCCTATCACGTCCAGCAAATCGCAGCCGTCGCGTAACGGGATTGAGCACAGCAGGGCAAAATCACTGAGAACAACGGCATCACTGCTGATCTCGTTGCGCAGTGCAAGGTTCTCAAGGACTTGGGTGACGGCACGCAGCCGAAAACTCGCGGCGTCGAGGAGAATTTCCAGGGGGACGGTGGTATCGACAAAAAGGGCAGGGGTGGCGCTGTCGTTGCTGGTGAGGGCTATGTATTGGTTCATGCGTTAAGTCCGTTCACTTAGAGGAATATGAGCCACGCATTTGTCGCCAAACAAAAGGTGGCCGCTGTACGCAGGTTGGCGAACCGGTATAAGAACGGACAAAGACCGGCAGACCCGAAGGTCTCCCACGCACAGCAGCCGTTGAGCAGCTTATTGCGTGCAGGCGCATCCCGCAAATCTGCCGGGAGACTTCTGCCGTCTTAATAGTCGAGTCGCCAAACCCGTTCGCCCTGTGGGCGACCGAGTGACTATAGGCTTTGCAATTTTGAAGCGGCAGGCCGACGCTTCCGAATGAGCTGTAGGACGTTGCCCAAACCCATTTATATGGCTGCCAAAGACGCCATCCTCAATGCCGATGCCGATGATGCACATCCGGAAAATGCGCATGGCTATGCCGCATCACACTGTGAACATGCACATGACTGTGCGGCTGCGCCGGGTCCCACTCAAACCCGTGCTCATGCTGATGATGTTCATCATGCACATGCCGATGCCCATGTTCCGTCGCTTCATGCAGATGCTCATGGGCATGCCGCTCCGTCAGGTGCAACCACACGCCCACGGCCATCAGCGCGGATGCAATCCAGAACGCCACCGTTACCGATTCCCCAAACATCAGCAGGGCAACAGCCGCGCCGAGGAACGGCGCCGTCGAGAAGTAAGCGCCCGTGCGTGCACTGCCCAACCCGCGTAACGCCAGCACAAACATGACGAGGCTGATGCCATACCCCAAAAACCCAACCAACAAGATGGGCGCCAGCTGTGCCACACCCGGTATCTGCGCGCCGAGGTAAAGCGCCAGGCTGCTATTCACCAGCCCGGCAATCAACCCTTTGGCTCCGGCGATAAACAGCGCGTCCGAGGCCGAGACCTTGCGCGTCAGGTTGTTATCAATCCCCCAGCACAAACAAGCTACCGCCACGGCGAGCGGCCCGGTCCAGTCGTGGCTGGCGCCGCCGCCGTCGGACCATGACAACACCACGCCGCCCAGCACGATCGCGAGCATGCCGAGGACGATGCGGCGGTCGGCGTTTTCTCTGAACACCAGCCAGGCGATCACGGCAGTCAGCACCGATTCAAGGTTGAGCATCAGGGAGGCGGTCGCGCCGGCGGTGCGCGTGAGGCCGAACATCAAGGCAACCGGGCCGAGGATGCCACCGAAGGCGATGGCGCCGAGCAGCCAGGGCCATTCAGCACGGGTCAGCCCGCTGGGTTTCCAGCCGCGATCACGGATAAGGCGCACGCAGGCCAGGCCGAGACCGCTGCCGAGGTAGAGCAGGCCGGCGAGCAGTACGGGCGAAAGGTTCAGGCCGAGGCTTTTGGCGAGCGGGGTGCTGGCGCCGAACAGGGCGGCGGCGGCGAGTGCGTAAACGATGCTGAGGTTCATGGGCCATCCTCGAAAGGTTGACCCATGATACGTCGCTTGCCAGGGTCAGCGCCCTGACAACTTTATATTTACTGCGCGGTTTTCAGCTTGATCACATCACCCGAAATCTTGGTGGTGTAACCGTTCAGTACCCAGGCCCAGAACCATTTTTCCTGCACTTGAGTGTTGATCAGCGCGTCGCCGCCTTTGGCCTTGATGGCGGCATCCTGGGCGCGCACGAAGCGGCTGTTCTGGCCGATCGGGATGATGCCGAGCAACATCACGCCGGTGGCGCTGCCTTCACTGTGGCCCAAAACGGTGTATTGGCTGCTGTCGTACTGCGGGGATTTGATGGCGGTGCCGGTGCAGCCTGCGAGGGTGAAACCGAGAACAGCTGCTGCAACTACTTTACTGACGTACTTCACTGTGAAACTCCATGGACTGACCCTCGGGATTCAATTCTCGAGGGGGCGCTACTTTAAATCCTACATTGGCAGATTGAAATCAATTACCGGGATGTTTCATTTTCAGGCCTGCACGTACACCCACGCTGTAAGACCCGAAGCCAGCGCCACGGACACGCGCTTGTAGTCCGACACCTCATAGGCGTCCGCTGCCGCCAATTCCTGCGCGTTAATCTGAAAGACCATGCCTTCTACGCTGGCAGCCTTTTCTTCGCTTGGCGCGACAATCGGGTGATGGGTCTTGCCGCTGGTGGCGAGCACTTGCGGGTCGGTGATTGCTACCCAGCTTTGCGCATAGCCGAGCATGGCGTCGTGCTGGCCGACCAGTTCCCGGCCGAAGTTGGCGAGTTGCACGGCTTTGTCCTGCAAGGTGCCGTAGGAAAACAGCAGCACGGGAAATTGGGTGGAGCGTTCCATGGATGTTCCTTAAGCGAGTAGGTCTTCGTAAAAAGCGCCGTAGGGCTTGCTCGGGTGGGCGATCTGGATTTCCAGAATCCACAGCCCGGCATTCGGGTAATGCTCGAAATCGCCCAGGTCGCCGCCGCGATGGATGGCATGGGGGAAGTCGCTGACGCGGTGGCCTTTGATGTCGAGGTTCAAGCGCCAGCCCATGGCTTGGGCTTGCTCTTGGGCGTAGCGGTAAAGCTCAAGGCCTGCCACGTGGTCATTGTTCCAGCGTGATTGTACGCGGTCGAACAGCGCCTTGGCGGCGTTGGCGCAGGCGATCATGTCCGCGTCGTCGCCAACGGTGAAGGTGGCACCGGCGTCGCCTTCATGGCCTTGCCACACGGCGCTCATGTCGATGAAGAAGATATCGTTTTCAGCCAGCACCGGGTCGCCTTCGGAGCGTTGGTTGAAAGCCTTGAGGGTGTTGGCGCCGAAACGCACCAGCAGCGGGTGCCAGATGCGTTGCATGTCGAGCTCAGTGAGTACCTGTTTGCCCAGCTCGCGAGCCTCGGATTCAAGCATGCCGGGGCGGATGCGTTGGGTGAGGTGTTCGATGGCTTGCCAGGTCATTGCTTGGGCGTAGCGCATGGCGTCGATGCTGTAGGCGGCGCCCACGGCTTCTTTGGGTTGTGCAGTCACCGGTGTTCCCTCGCAGTCAGGCTGTGCTGGTCGTTATGCGTTTTACTATATAGCGATGCCGAGATGGAACCCAACCCTTAAAACACCACAGATCAAATGTGGGAGCTGGCTTGCCTGCGATGGCGGTGGTTCAGCAAACAGTGATGTTGCCTGACCCACCGCCATCGCAGGCAAGCCAGCTCCCACATGCTGTCAGAGGTGCAGCCAGGCCAGGCTACCCAGCACCATCGCCACTCCACCTGCGGTGTAGGACAGGCGCTTGAGCCACTCTTTACGCGTCAACAACGTAATCGCCGCCAACGAAATCGCGATCTGAATCGCGGTCATTGCCTGTGCCCAGCGGTGATGCTGGTGCAGCGCCTCTTCGGATTTCTGGTCCCATTCCTTGGATGTCGCCTCAAGCTTCTCGGCCTGTTTGCGCACCTCTTCCTTCTGGCCCTTGTAGCGCTCGATTTCGTCCTTGTAATGCGCGGCATCCACACCCGGAATATGCGTGGCCAGTTCCGCCAGGTTCTGGCGGCTGGATTTGGCCTGGTAGTAGTTCCACTGGTTGGCGGCTTCGGTCTTGATGATGGCGGCGTTGTTCTTGTCCATGGCCGCTTCGCTTTCGGTGGAGCCGGCCTGGTAGCTGAGCATGGCGCCCAGGGTGGCCATCAACGCGGTCATTACGGCGATGCGGCTGGCGAAATTATCACCGCGCCCGTGCGCATGTTCGGTGGTGTGTTCAATGTGTTTTTCGTGGGGGCTGGGGACTTCGAAGGCTTCGGACATGGGGGCGTCTATGAAGGGACTGAGGGAGACTGATTCTTTACCAGTGAAGCTGTCTCAATCCTGTACGTAACGCTGCAAACCTTGCACCAGCGCGTCGAATGTCACCCGGCAGCGCGGGCTGTTGCGCAGGTCTTCGTGCATGGTCACCCAGGTGTCCAATTTGAGCGCAAAGCCATCGGGCAGTACCCGGCGCAAACGCGGGTCGCGCTTGGCCAGTTGCACCTGGCAGCCACCGATACCGGCACCGGCGCGGATCAGCGCCAATTGCGCCAGGTCGCTGTCGCTGCTGATGGCGAAGGCGCTGCGTTCAAAGCCCTTGATCGCCAGGCTGCGGATAAACGCGTTTTCCTGGTCGAAGCCGATCACTGAATGGCCAGCCAGGTCTTGCATCTGCAAAGGGACGCCCTGCAGTTGCAGGTAATCGTCGCGGGCGTGCAGTCCCACTTCGATCAGGCCGACGCGCTGCGCCAGCAGTTGCTCCTGGCTGGGGCGGACCATGCGCACGGCGATGTCGGCCTCCAATTGCAGCAGGTCGCTGAGGCGGTTGGTCAGCACCAGTTCAACCCGCAAGTGCGGGTGCTCGCGGCGCAATTGGGTGATGATCGGCGGCAGTACTTCCACGCCGACCACCTCGCTGGCCGACACCCGCACCACCCCGCGCACTTCATCGCCGTGGGCAGACGCGGCGCGCTCCAGGGCGGCGGCGGTGCGTTCCATGGTTTCGGCATGGGCGCGCAAGGTGTGGGCCACCGCCGTCGGCAACAGCCCGGCAGGCGAACGGGTAAACAGCACCACGCCCAGTTCGGCTTCGAGCGCAGCAATGTGCCGGCCCACCGTAGGCTGTGTGATACCGAGCTGCCGCGCGGCACCCGATAACGATCCCTCCTTGAGTACGCCAAGGAACGACCGGTAAAGCTCCCATCCAACAGTCGATGCCATGCATAAATGTATAGCGGCAGGATGGTCTTCGGCAATTTATCTATAGCAAGGCTGCACACACAATGGCCTCACCAACTAATGTAGGAGAAGGTCATGAGCAAGGTTCTGGTGCTGGGGGCAACCGGCGGGATCGGCGGTGAAGTGGCGCGGCAACTGCACGCGGCAGGCTGGGAGGTGTGTGCACTGACGCGGGATGTGGGCAAGGCGCGCCGCGCGAATGCCGACTTTTCCTGGATCGAGGGCGACGCGCTCAACCGTGATGAGGTACGCGCCGCGGCCCGTGGTTGTGCGGTGATCGTACATGCCGTCAACCCACCGGGTTACCGCAATTGGGCTGAGCTGGTCATGCCGATGATCGACAACAGCATTGCGGCGGCCATCGCCGAGGGCGCGACGATTGTGTTGCCGGGCACGGTCTACAACTTCGGGTCGGATGTGTTTCCGGTGCTGTATGAAGATTCGCCGCAGCACCCGCAAACGCGCAAGGGGGCTATCCGCGTACAACTCGAGCAGCGTCTGGAACAGGCGTCCCGCCGTGGCGCCCGTGTGTTGATTGTGCGCGCCGGGGATTTTTTCGGCGCTCGGGTGGCCAACAACTGGTTTGCCCAAGGCTTGATCAAACCCGGTAAACCGGTACACGCCATCAGTTATCCGGGCGCACCGGGTGTGGCGCATCAATGGGCTTATTTGCCGGATGTGGCGCGCACCATGGTCGAGTTGCTTGAACGCCGGTCAACCCTGGAGGCTTTTGCGCGCTTTCATATGGCCGGGCATATGGACACGGATGGCACGCAGATGACCCAGGCGATCCAGCAGGTGGTGTTGCGCAGGACGGGCCAGCAACCACGCGTAGGTCGTTTCCCATGGTGGTTGCTGAAAGTGGCCGCGCCCTTTGTCGTCACCCTTCGCGAAATGCAGGAGATGCGTTACCTGTGGCAAACCCCATTGCGTCTGGATAACACGCGCTTGGTCGCGGCTTTGGGGCGCGAGCCGCAAACGCCGCTGGAGCAGGCGGTGGAAGCTACGTTGCTCGGTCTGGGGTGTTTGCCTGACGCTGTCTGATCAAGCGTACATACACCGCACTGTTGATCAGCAACACCACGGCGCCCAGCCCCAGTTGAATCTGTGGGGTCAGCCCGGCCGGGTAGATCAGCGTAAGAATGTAATGCTCGATAAAACCGCCGCCATAACCGTCCTGCCCGGCGAGGTGGCGCAGCAGGTTCTCCCAGCGGGTCAGCGGGCAGGGCAGGTGGAACACTTCCACCGCCACACCCCAGGCCGCGGCGGGCAGGTGCAGCCACATCACCGGCCGCCACTTGAGGGCCAGCAACCCGCCAAACAGCACGAACAGGATAAAACACAGGTGGAACAGCACCAGGCTGTCGGCGGCAATGCGATAGAGCATGAAGAGGTTCGCTTTTATCAGGGCTGGCGTTGAGTTTGCAGGTAGTCGATAAACACGCGCAGCTTTTTCGGTGTGTTGCTGCGGTTGAAGTCATACAAGTACAGCGCATTGTGGGCACCTTGAATAGCGCCGCAGGGTGGAGGGCCGCCAAGGTTGCTTACCTACGCTGTAGGCCGCTATTGTGCTGAAACCTTTTAGTCCTTCCCCAAGGTGCTGTTGCGATGAATGTACCGCGTACTCCAGTCGGTCCGATCAAGGCCGTGATTTTCGATATGGACGGGTTGTTGCTGGACACTGAAGGTATCTACACCGAAGTCACACAGATTATCGCCGAACGCTACGGCCGCACCTACGACTGGGGCATCAAGCAGCACATCATCGGCCGGGGCGCTCAGGACCTGGCTGAATATGTGGTGAAGGCGCTGGACTTGCCGATCACCCCGGCAGAGTTTCTGCTGATTCGCGAACCGCTGATGAGCGAGCGTTTCCCCAAAGCCCTGGGCATGCCGGGTGCCGAAGCGCTGGTGCGGCACCTGAAGGCGCACAATATCCCGATTGCCGTGGGCACCAGTTCGTCGCGCAATTCGTTTGGCCACAAGACCACCTTGCACCGTGAGTGGTTTGGCTTGTTCGGCACGATCGTCACGGCGGATGACCCTGAAGTGGGTGCCGCCAAACCCGCGCCGGATATCTTCCTCACTGCCGCCCGCAGGCTGGGTGTTGCGCCCGAGGATTGCCTGGTGTTCGAAGACTCGCCGTTCGGCGTGACCGCCGCCAAGGCTGCCCACATGACCGCCATCGCCGTGCCCGATGAAGCCATGGCCGACAGCAAGTACCAGCATGCCGACCAGATCATCCGCCAGCTGGCGGACTTCGACCTGGCGGCCTACGGCTTGCCGCCAATGTCCTGACCCAACACGGTCAAAAAAATGTGGGAGCTGGCTTGCCTGCGATAGCGTCCTCAAGATCGCCATCGCAGGCAAGCCAGCTCCCACATTTGGTTATGCGCTGAAACCACCATCAATGGTCAAGCTCGCACCCGTGATGTAGCCCGCCTCCGGACCGGCCAGGTACGCCACGAAGCTGGCAATCTCCTCCACATGCCCATACCGCCCAACCGCCATCAACCCCATCAAACTCGCTGCAAACTCACTGTCTGCCGGGTTCATATCGGTATCCACCGGCCCAGGCTGCACATTGTTTATGGTGATGCCACGCGGTCCCAGATCCCGTGCCAGGCCCTTGGTCAACCCCACCAGCGCCGCCTTGCTCATCGCATACGGCCCGCCACCGCCAAAGGGCATGCGCTCGGCATTGGTGCTGCCGATATTGATCACGCGGCCGCCTTCACCCATGTGTTTGGCCGCTTCCTGAGTGGCGATAAATACACTGCGCACATTGATCGTCAGGGTCTGGTCGAAGTCTTCCAGCTTGAAATCTTCCAGTGGCGCGATGGCCAGCACGCCGGCGTTGTTCACCAGGATATCCAGGCGCCCAAAGGCTTCGACGGTGGCGTTGACGGCGTTGCGAATCGCCGTGGCATCGGCACTGTCGGCCTGAATGGCCAAGGCTTTGCCGCCTGCGCTGATCACGCTGTTTCGCAGTGCCTCGGCCTTGGCGGCAGAGCTGACGTAGGTAAAAGCAACGGCTGCACCTTGCGCTGCCAGACGTTTGACGATGGCGGCGCCGATACCGCGGGAACCGCCCTGGATCAATGCAACTTTGCCGCTGAGATTGTGTGTGGTCATGTCGTTCTCCAAGTAGTTGATGGACCGAGTATCGGCCTCACCCACCCAAGCCGGTAGACCGTGATTGCTATAGTCTGTGTAAACCAAAAGTTTAGAGTGGTCGATATGGAGAGCTTTGGCAGTATCGAATGTTTTGTGCGCAGCGCCGAAGGTGGCAGCTTTGCCGAAGCCGCCCGGCATCTGAGTTTGACCCCGGCGGCGGTCGGTAAAAGCGTCGCGAAGCTGGAAGCACGCCTGGGTGTTCGGCTGTTTCAGCGTAGCACCCGGCGGCTGACGCTGACGGAAGCCGGCAAGCTGTTTCTCGAAGAAGTCAGCGCCAGCCTCACCACCATCCAGAATGCCGTGGCTAACTTGGCCAGCGCCGAAGGGCGGCCGGTGGGCACCTTGAAAGTGAGCATGGGCACGGTGGTGGGGTGTTTGTACATCGTGCCGTTGCTGGGCGAGTTTCTGAAGCGCTTCCCGGGTATCAGCCCCGACTGGCATTTTGATAACCGTCAGGTCGATCTGATTGGGCAGGGCTTTGACGCCGCACTGGGCGGTGGGTTTGAACTGCCTCAGGGGGTGGTCGCACGCAAGCTCGCGCCGGCGCATCGAGTGCTGGTGGCCTCGCCCGATTACCTGACGGCACATGCGGAGGTTGTGCAGCCGGCAGACCTTGAGCACTGCGATGGCATCCTGATTCGTTCGCCACAAACCGGCCGTGTGCGTTCCTGGCAACTGACCGGTCGCCACGGCGAGCACGGCCCGTTGAACCTCAAGGCGCGCATGACCATGAGCGATTCCCAGGCGGCCTGCGTCGCGGCAGACCAGGGGTTGGGCATTGCGCTGGTGAGCATGCCGTTTGCCGTGCCTTGGCTGGCGAGCGGTAAGTTGGTACGCGTACTGCCCGATTGGTATGTCGACGACGGCAACATCTCTATCTATTACGCCGAACACAAACTGCTGCCCGGCAAGACCCGAGCATTTGTGGACTTCATCATCGAGCAGTTTACCGAGCAGAAACTGGGGCAAGCATTCAGCGCGATTTGATCACTACCATCTACCGAGTCGCGGCCATCGTCTGTAGTAAGGCGCCCGTTGTGGCGAGCAGGCTTGCCCTGCGTTGGGCTGCGAAGCAGCCCCAAATCCAGGCGCTGAGTACTTTCAGAAGGAACTTCAGTGTGTTTACTGGGGCCGCTGCGCAGCCCAACGCAGGGCAAGCCTGCTCGCCACAGGAGAATATGGATGCCTTCAGCGGTGGCCTGGCCAGCCGATCACTTTCTTCGGCCTTGGCGTTGCGTAAGTCCTGATCTTCGACGTCGACAACCCCAGGCGCACCAGCGATTCGGCAATGGTGACCGCCGCCGTGACGCCATCCACCACCGGCACGCCGGTACGCTGGCGAATCTGCTCATCCAGCCCGGCCATGCCGCCGCAGCCCAGGCAGATCACTTCGGCCTTGTCGTCGCGAATGGCCAGCTCCGCCTCGCGCACGATGGCTTCCATGGCGGCCTGCGGGTCTTCTTCCAGCTCCAGCACCGCCATGCCGCTGGCGCGGACCGAGGCGCAGCGTTGATAGAGACCCGCGAGTTTCAGGCGGTCTTCGATCAACGGCACGGTGCGGTCCAGGGTGGTGACCACCGAATAGGCATGGCCCAGAAACATCGCCGTGCTGGCCGCCGCTTCGGTGATGTCTACCACCGGCACGTTGAGCAATTCCTGCAAGCCTTCACGGCCATGTTCGCCGTAGCCGGCCTGGATCACCGCATCAAACGGTTGGTCGTAGGCCATCACCCGGTCCATCACGGCGATGGCGGCCAGGTAGCTTTCAAAGTTGCCTTCCACCGATTCGGCGCCAAAGTACGGGGTGAGCCCGACAATTTCGGTGCCCGGTGAAGCCACGGCCCGCGCCTGCTGGGCGATGGTGTCGGTGATTGACGCGGTGGTGTTGACGTTGACCACGAGGATGCGCATGGAATGTCCTTGATTAATGACTGGCGTTATCGACTGCAATGCTTTCGCCGCTGACATCGGCGTAGAACGTTTGGCGCTTGGCGATCAGCAAGTACAACAGCCCTGCAATACCGGCGCCAAACAGCCAGGAAAACGGTGCGACGCTGGCAAAACCGGGCAACAGTGCCAGCAGAATGGCGATGATTGCCGCAGGAATAAACGCCGCGACCGCGCGTAAATTGACCCCACGGCTGTAGTAATAAACGCCATTCGGGTCTTCGCTATACAGCTGCAGTACATCCACCTGGCTTTTACGGATCAGCCAATAATCGACCATGATCACCCCATACAACGGCCCCAGCAGCGCACCCAGCCCGGAGAGGAAATACACGATCACCAGCGGGCTGTTGTAGAGGTTCCACGGCAGGATCAGCACCGCCACGGTGGCGCTGATCAGCCCGGCCCGCCGGAAGTTCAGGTACTTGGGCGTCAGGTTGCTGAGCACAAAGGCTGGCGCGACAAAGTTGGCCATGATGTTCACCGCCACGGTAACGATCAGGAACGCCAGGCAGCCGAGCACGAGAAAGAAGGTATTGGGGATGGCCGCAATGATTTCGGTCGGGCTTTCGATCACCCGGCCATTGAGCTGGAATTGCCCGCCGCAGAGCAACACGGTGATCACGGCAAACACCAGGATATTCACCGGCAAGCCCCAGAAGTTGCCGACCAGGATGGTCTTGCGGCACGGCGAGGAGCGCGCGAAGTCACAGAAGTTGAGGATCAGCGTGCCATAGATGCTCAGCCACAGCGCGCCACCGGCAAAGATGTTGCGCCACATCTCGCCGCCGCTCAAAGGCTCGCGGATCGACCAGGCAATATTGCCGCCGACCTGGAAGTACATCCAACCGGCCAGCGAAGCCACGGTCACCAGAATCACCGGCCCGGCGAAGGCTTCATAGCGGCGCACCATTTCCATGCCGTACGCCAGGATCGCCAGTTGCACAAACCAGATCGTGATGAAACACGCCCAACCCAAGGTCGACAGGCCGAGAATGGAGTTGTGGTCATAGTCGGCAAATCCTGGATGAATTGCCGACAGCAACACACGGAAAACCACCGAGGCCAGGTAGGTCTGGATACCAAACCAGGCGATCGCAATCACCGCACGGATCAGCGCCGGGATCTGCGCACCATGGATGCCGAAACTGATACGGCTGATCACCGGAAACGGCACGCCGGTTTTCTGGCCCATAAACCCCGACAAGTTCATGAAGAAATACACCAGCGCTGCGCTGATCCCCAGGGACAGCAGAATCTGCCAGCCGCCGAGGCCCAGCGCATACAGGCCGATGGCAAACGAATAGTTGGCGATGTTGTGCACGTCGTTGGTCCACAACGCGAAGATGCTGTAGCGCCCCCAGCGTCGGCCTTCGGCTTTGGTGGGGGCCAGGTCCTTGTTGTGCAGGCGCGGGCTGAGCACCAATGGGCCGGGGCTTGCGGCCTCGAGGTTCAGGGCGGAGGAGGGCAGATCCAGTGCGATGTCATTCGAGAGGCTTGTACGCATTCCGGCAGGCTCCGGCGCATCTGCAGGAACGCTGCAGATGGCAAAGTGTATGTATGTTTTGTATTTATTGTATACAAAGAGCAATTCACCTTAAGCCACATGCGTGCCAGTTTTGGGTCTATGAAAATCAGGGTTAATTTCGTTTTTATAGGTCTGTTGAATAAATTGCTGAATTAAAAGCAATATAAATTGACCGATTGAACAGGTATTTATTTTTTGTGGGAGGCGCTTTATTTAAGAGGGAAGCAGCGTTAGGAAATGAGTGTTACGTTTTGGTGCGGGAGAATACGGATTGCACACATAAATGGCACTTATGGTTACATTAGTGTGTACATTTTTATGGGCTGCCCAAAACAAAATGTGGGAGCGGGCTTGCCCGCGAAGGCGGCCTCTCAGCCGACTTATAAGTGACTGATCCACCGCAATCGCGGGCAAGCCCGCTCCCACATTTTTACCGCGTCAGCCCTCAAGCCTTGCTGATGATATTCCCAGCATGCAGCCCGCATTCCTTCTGCGTGGCTTCTTCCCACCACCAGCGGCCTTCGCGCTCATGCTGGTTAGGCAATACCGGGCGGGTGCAGGGCTCGCAGCCGATGCTGATAAAACCGCGCTCATGCAGGCTGTTGTAGGGCAGCTCCAGCATGCGGATATAGCCCCAGACTTCCTCGCTGGTCATCTGCGCCAGCGGGTTGAATTTGTACAGGGTGCGCTCCGGGGTGGAGAACGCTGTATCGATCTCCAGCGCCGCCACCTGGCTGCGGGTGCCGGGGCTCTGGTCGCGCCGTTGGCCGGTGGCCCAGGCGTTTACGCCGGACAGTTTGCGCCGCAGCGGTTCGATCTTGCGCACGCCGCAGCATTCACCATGGCCGTCTTTATAGAAGCTGAACAGGCCCTTTTCCTTGACGAAGGGTTCCAGCTTGCTCTGGTCCGGCGAGATCAGCTCGATGTCGATTTTGTAGAAGTCGCGCACCTGCTCGATAAACCGGTAGGTCTCCGGGTGCAGACGGCCGGTGTCGAGGCTGAACACCTTGACGTTCTTGTTCAGCTTCCAAGCCATATCGACCAGCACCACATCCTCGGCACCGCTGAAGGAAATCCACAGGTCATCACCAAACTGGCTGAATGCCAGCTTGAGAATGTCCTGAGCGGATTTGTTGGCATAAGTCGCGGCGAGTTCAGCGACGTCGAAGGCTTGGTTCATCAGGACGGTTCCTACAGGTCAGTGGCGCTGAGCGCTCTATAGGGGAGTGATGGTATCAAAATCCGCTCTGCGTTGCGGCGCCGCGCTTGAATCGCTAGAGTTCGGCAGTCCTTTTGCTCGCTCAACTAACAACATCCAATAGGAGTGTCTTGTGGAAATTGCCTGTCTCGACCTGGAAGGGGTGCTGGTTCCGGAAATCTGGATCGCCTTCGCCGAAAAAACCGGTATTGAATCCCTGCGGGCCACCACCCGTGACATTCCCGATTACGACGTGTTGATGAAGCAGCGTCTGCGCATTCTTGACGAGCATGGCCTCAAACTCGCCGATATCCAGGAAGTAATCGCGACCCTCAAGCCGCTGGACGGCGCCATCGAGTTCGTCAACTGGTTGCGCGAACGCTTCCAGGTGGTGATTCTGTCGGACACCTTCTACGAATTCTCCCAGCCGTTGATGCGCCAGCTGGGTTTCCCGACCTTGTTGTGCCACCGCCTGATCACTGATGAAAATGATCGAGTGGTGAGCTATCAACTGCGTCAGAAAGACCCTAAGCGCCAATCCGTGCTGGCGTTCAAGACCCTTTACTACCGCGTGATCGCCGCTGGCGATTCCTACAACGACACCACGATGCTGGGTGAAGCTGACCGTGGGATTCTGTTCCATGCGCCAGAAAACGTGATTCGCGAGTTCCCGCAGTTCCCGGCAGTGCATACCTTTGAGGACTTGAAGAAAGCGTTCATCAAGGCGTCGAATCGGCAGTTGAGCCTGTAAGTGACTCAGCGCTGTTGATGGCCCCATCGCAGGCAAGCCAGCTCCCACACTGAATGCGGTCAACCTGTGGGAGCTGGCTTGCCCGCGATGAGGCCCGTGCGGCCACTGCCTAAACCCCGGCCAGTAACCGCTCATATGGAATGCTCAAGCCTTCATGCAGCCGCTTGATCATCGACAGGCTCAGCTTGCGCTTGTGGTTCAGCACCTCTGACACCCGCCCACTGGTGCCGATAAAGGGCTCCAGATCACGGGCAGTCATGCCTAATTGCTCCATGCGAAATCTGATCGCCTCCACTGGGTCCGAAGGCGGCATGGGAAAGTGTTCCGCCTCGTATTTCTCAATAAGCACGGCAAGAATTTCCAGCTCGTCACCCTCTGGCGAGCCAATGTCCGCGCCCCAGAGCTGCTCCACACGCGCAAGCGCAGCGGTCAGGTCTTCCTGGGAATGAATAGGTTTGATGTTCATCACACGGTCTCCGCGTTGATCTGGTCGTACTGCATATGGGTTCCCACGAAACGCACGAACCCCAGCTGTCGTTGATAGTCGATCGCCATGATCACTCGATACTTGTTGCCGCCCACGTTGAAAACAACTCTGCCGCCCTTGAGAATGCTCGCCGTTCCAAGCTCTGCCTTGAGTGCCTGTGGCGTTGTGTAAGTGGTCCTCTCCATATGGCGATACAGTTCGACCAGCGGTGTTTTGGCATCGGTATAAGCGCGATGGCTTTCCCAGAATGTCCTTAAGGTAGAGAGGGCGATTATCCGCATCGCTGCTCCCTCCCAATTTGGGAGATATTAGGTGGGGTTCGTGTGAGATGCAATCCCGGAAATAATTTCTGACGAGTAGGCATTCGCTTCATGTGATCCTTCACAGGTGGCGGGTGGACGGTCTGAGCCGGACGCTATCCGCCCGCTCATACTGCGTCCACAGCCGTTCTGATTCAGGTTTTTTCTGTCGCTGGGCGCCGCGTACGAGCGCCAGGAAAGGCGGGGTGCTACAGGTTTTCCAAAGTGTGTAACAAGACCCGCACCTTGGTCAGCGACTCTTGATACTCCGCCTCCCACTCCGAATCCGCCACGATCCCGCCACCGCCCCAGCAGTTCACGTGCCCATCCTTGACCAGCAAACTGCGGATGGCGATGGAGCTGTCCATCTCGCCGCGTACATCCAGATACACCAGCGAGCCGCAGTACAACCCGCGTCGGGTCGGCTCCAGCTCATCGATGATCTGCATCGCGCGAATCTTCGGCGCGCCGGTGATGGAGCCGCCAGGGAAGCTGCCGGCGATCAGGTCGAGGGCGTCTTTGTCGTCGGCCAGAACCCCCGTCACGCTGCTCACCAAGTGGTGCACATTGGGATAACTTTCCAGGCTGAACAACTCTGGCACTTTCACCGAGCCGGTGCGGCAAGTGCGGCCGAGATCGTTGCGCAGCAGGTCGACGATCATCAGGTTTTCGGCGCGATCCTTGGGGCTGGCCAGAAGTTCGGCGGCGTTGGCGGCGTCTTCTTCTGGCGTCAAACCCCGCGGGCGGGTGCCTTTGATTGGGCGGGTTTCGACCTCGCGTTTGCTGATCCGCACGAAGCGTTCCGGCGACAGACTGAGTACCGCGCCGTCATCGGGCAGGCTCTGAAACCCGGAAAACGGTGTAGGGCAGGCCTCGCGCAACGCGCAATACGCCACCCAGGGATCGCCGCTACAGGGCGCGCGAAAACGTTGCGCAAAGTTGACCTGGTAGCAGTCGCCCGCCTGGATGTAGTCCTGAATACGCGCGATGGCCTGTCGGTAGGCCTCGGGCGTGAGCTCCGGTGCCATGGGACCGTTGAGCTTGAAGGTGTCAGATGATTCAGCAGCAGGTTGCCCGAACAGGTTGACCAACCGCAGCCGTTCGCTGTCGGCCAACGTGGGGTGAAAGACCAACTGGCTGGTCTGTGCCTGGTGATCGCTGATCAGCGCCCAGGCATACAGCCCGAAGCGCGCATCCGGCAGGTGCAGGTCATCCACGGCCCAATCAGGCAGTTGCTCCAGGTGCCGGCCAAAGTCGTAACTCAAGTAGCCAATCAAGCCGCCAGCAAACGGCAGCGCATAACCTGCAGGCAGATCCGCTTCGCCCAACTGCGTCAGGTTGGTCCGCAAGCGTTGCAGGAAATCACCGCCACTTTCGTCAGGCGCAACCGTCAATGTCGCTCGCGGCCAGGCGCTGAGCAAGTCATAACGCCCGCGTTCGGCAGCCGGGCGGCCACTGTCGAGCAGCACTGCGCCAGGGGCATGACGAATCGCCGCAAAGTAGTCGGCAGGGTTGGCCCGGTAGGGCAGCGGGTGTACGGAGCAGGTCGACATTGCAGGGTGGATCAGCTGTTGGCGTGGGGGTGGCGATTGTAGTCCCCTGAAGGGTTTGGTCCTAGAGGGGATGTCGGTGATAGCTGGATAGAGGTGTTGCTTGTCAGAAAGCTATCGCAGGCAAGCCAGCGCCCACTGGTTGATCGCGTTCTCATGTGGGAGCTGGCTTGCCTGCGATGAGGCCATCAGCCTTCTACCGCAGGAATATGCCCAAACATTTCCTGCACAAACTTCACCCGTTCTTCCGCAGTTTCGGTCACGCCAGCCGCTTTGAGTTCGTCCAGTCGCGCTTCAACCGCATGGGTACGCAACGTCAAACCGCAGTCGTTAGCGATCTGGATATTCAGCCCCGGTCGCGCATTCAGCTCCAGGATCAACGGACCTTTTTCCTGGTCCAGCACCATGTCCACGCCGATATAGCCCAGCCCGCACAGCTCATAGCAGCCGGCCGCGAGCTTCATGAACCCGTCCCAGTTGGGCAGCTGCACGCCATCCACCGCGTTGGTGGTGTCGGGGTGTTTGGTGATGATGTTGTTCAGCCAGGTGCCGCGCAGGGTCAGGCCGGTGGCGAGGTCCACGCCCACGCCAATCGCGCCCTGGTGCAGGTTGGCCTTGCCGCCGGACTGGCGGGTCGGCAGACGCAGCATGGCCATCACCGGGTAGCCCATCAGCACGATAATGCGGATATCCGGCACGCCTTCGTAGCTGATGCTCTTGAAGATCTGGTCGGGCACCACGCGGTATTCGATCAGTGCGCGGTCGCGGTGGCCGCCCAGGGAGTACAAACCGGTGAGGATGCTGGAGATCTGGTGCTCGATTTCTTCATGGCTGATGATCTTACCGGACACCGTGCGGTATCGCCCTTCAAACCGGTCGGCTACCACCAGGATGCCATCACCGCCGGCACCCTGGGCCGGTTTGATCACGAAGTCGCTGCGCCCGCCGATGATCTCGTCGAGCTTGTCGATTTCCTTCTCGGTGGAAATGATCCCGTACATCTCGGGCACATGGATGCCCGCCGCAATCGCCCGTTCCTTGGTGATGATCTTGTCATCCACGATCGGGTACAGGCTGCGCTTGTTGTACTTGAGCACGTAGTCGGCGTTACGCCGGTTGATGCCCATGATCCCTCGTGCTTCGAGGGCCTTCCAGGTTTTCCAGAAGCCGAACATTACGAATCAGCCTTGAGGAAGGCCTTGAAACGCACCAGCTCGGTCAGGCGATAGCCGCGATAGCGACCCATGGCCAGCATGAAACCCACCAGGATCAACAGGATGGCCGGGAAGGTGAACACAAAGTAGACCAGCTCCGGCACGCTCATGATGATGTGCGCCAGGGCGGCGGCGAACAGTGTGCCCACGGCCACTTTCAACGCATGGTTGGCACCACGTTCTTCCCAGGTGATCGACAGGCGCTCGATGGTCATGGTCAGAATCACCATCGGGAACAGTGCTACCGACAACCCGCGTTCCAGGCCCAGCTTGTGGCTGAACAGGCTGATGGCCGCAATCAGCACCACCACAAAGGTCAGCACCACCGAGAGCCTCGGCAGCATCTGCAGCTTCAAGTGTTCCAGGTACGATCTGAGCGACAGGCCCAGCGCGGTGATGATAGTAAACAGCGCAATGCCGAAGCCCAATTGCGTCTCGCGAAACGCCAGGGCGATCAGTACCGGGGTGAAGGTGCCCAGGGTTTGCAGGCCGATCAGGTTGCGCAGGATCAGAATCACCAGCACGCCGATGGGGATCATTACCATGATCATGAAGGTTTGCTGGGTTTGCAGCGGCAGGCCGTACAACGAGTATTCGAGGAAATTGGCGTCGGTGTTTTCGTCCGTCAGCTTGGCCAGGCGAATCGCGTTCATCTCGCTGTTGTTGAGGCTGAAGGTCACTGCGGCCTTCTTGCCGCCATCCACCGTGATCAGGTTTTCATCGCCAGTCCACCACAGCAGCCGGTCGGACGGCAGGCCTTGCTCGCCGGTTTCCGGGTTGAAGTACAGCCAGTCATTGCCGTTGAAGCTGCGCAGCCACAGTTCCGGAGTTTGCGGCTGGTCGGCGACTAGCCGGATGGTGTGGACTTTTTCCACCGGCACATGGGCGATGGACAGCAACAGTTCGACGATCTTGGCTTTGTGTGGCGTGGACGGGTCGCCCGCCAGCAATAGCTTTACATTGTCGTCGTTGAGGTTGTTGGTGCGCTTGATCGCCTCGGTGATAAAGGTCTCGACGTCGGCCGAATGCTGGCGGATCGGCGCCAGCAGGGCTTCGGCGGCGATTTTTTCCGGGCCTTCCACAGCGATGCTGTCACGGAAGGTCGGGCCTTTGACCTTGACCTTTTCACCGCTGTAACGCTTGGTCAGCACCAGGCGGTAATACAGGGTCTGCTTGCCTTTGGCCCGGCGCGCCGACCAGGTGACCTTGCGGTTGCCGTCGGTGCGGTTGACGCTCACGCCGTAGTTATTGGAAATAAAGCTTTCATTGAGACTGACGAAGTCGCGGCTCAGGGGCGGCACGAACATCGAGATCTTCACCGGGTCCTTGGGGTTGGCGACGAACTCGACCTTGGCGTCGATGTTCCACAGGTCGTCGGTGGCGTCTTCGGTGACGGGAATTCCCAGCACGAAAATCTGATAGGCGGTGACCGAAATACCCAACACCACCAGGATGGTGATGAGGATTCTCAGGTGCAGGGTCAGAGAGCGCATTCGGTTTACTCGGCGGTATGAGCGTCGGCGGCGCAGGCGGGTTTGCCCGCTGCGTATTTAAGACTGGGGTCGACCAGCGCATCAAAGCGTTTCAACGCTTCGGAGCCGATCAGCAGCGGGTATTGGAAGGCGCTGCGGTCAGTCAAGTTCACTTCGATGCTGCGTAAAGCGGTGCCCATGCAGATATCCAGGGAGATCACTGGGCGGGCGGTGTAGTTCTTGTCCTCATCGGGGTCGTAGTCACCGGCGCGGCGCTTGATCTTGCTGACGCGGGCCAGGGGGCGTTCGATGGGGTGGGAATGGGCGGTGTCGATGGCGAGATAAAAGCGTACCCAGGATTCGCCGTCGCGCTTGAAACGCTTGATATCGCGGGCGCTCAACGAGGCAGTCTTGGCGCCGGTGTCGAGTTTGGCGGCGACTTCCAGGTCGATGCCGGCCAATTTGGCGTATTCATTCAGGCCATACACGGTCTTCTCGGCGGCAACGCCAAGGCCAGGTATGCACAGTAGGCAAATAAGAAGGAAGGGCTTGAGTCTCATAGATCCTGACGCGGTGCAGTGCGATGTTCAATTCAAGGCGACTGGCATTGCTGCGCAAACTCCCTCGTGCGCCGTTTCATCAAGTGATGTCAGGCAAAAGCGGCGGGCATTCTAACATGATGCTTTTCTGGCGCCAGCGCTGGCAGGCGGCCATGCCCAGCGAAGGTGCGGCAAGGGTTATTAGACGATTGTCGACAATGTGGATTTATTCTTTGACTAATAAGGCTTGATTGGCTAGTTTTTGCGACATTGCTTTTAAAGGTGTCGACAATATGCTGGGTCAGCTGGAAACACCGGTGGTGTCGCAAGACGATTCCCAGACCATGTCAGAGAACGTCTTCCGGCGTATCCAGGCCGCCATCGTCAAGGGTGAAATCGCTCCCGGCAGCAAGATCTCCGAACCGGAACTGGCGCGCACCTATGGCATCAGCCGTGGCCCGTTGCGTGAGGCTATCCACCGCCTCGAAGGCCAGCGCCTGCTGGTGCGTGTGCCTCATGTGGGCGCAAGAGTGGTGTCCTTGAGCCATGCCGAGCTGATCGAACTGTATGAAATCCGCGAGTCCCTGGAAGGCATGGCCTGTCGCCTGGCCGCCGAGCGCATGACCGACGCCGAAATCGAAGAGCTGCGCCAGGTGTTGCACACCCATGAGCGCGACGAAGCGTTCCAGGCGGGCCTGGGCTACTACCAGCAGGAGGGCGACTTCGATTTTCATTACCGGATAATTCAAGGCGCCGGTAACCGCACCCTTACCCAAATGCTCTGCGGCGAGCTGTACCAATTGGTGCGCATGTACCGCATCCAGTTCTCCGCCACCCCGAATCGTCCACGCCAGGCTTTTGCCGAGCATCACCGCATTCTTGACGCGATTGCCGATCGCGACGGTGAACTGGCCGAGTTGTTGATGCGCCGCCATATCGGTGCTTCCAAACGCAATATTGCCCGTCATTTCCCGGACGGCGCTCCTTCATCACGAGGTGAGTCATGAGTTCCAACAATAAAACCACTCCAGGCCAGCGTTTTCGTGACGCCGTTGCCAGCGAACAGCCCTTGCAGGTGGTTGGCGCAATCAATGCCAACCACGCGCTGCTGGCCAAGCGTGCCGGTTTCAAGGCGATTTATCTGTCAGGCGGCGGCGTAGCTGCCGGCTCCCTGGGCGTGCCGGACTTGGGCATCACCGGCCTGGACGACGTACTCACCGACGTACGTCGCATCACCGACGTGTGCGACCTGCCGTTGCTGGTCGACGTCGACACCGGTTTCGGCTCCTCGGCCTTTAACGTGGCGCGCACCGTCAAGTCGATGATCAAGTTCGGCGCCGCCGCCATCCATATCGAAGACCAGGTCGGCGCCAAGCGTTGCGGGCATCGCCCGAACAAAGAAATCGTGTCCCAGCAGGAAATGGTCGACCGCATCAAGGCCGCCGTAGACGCGCGCACCGATGACAGCTTCGTGATCATGGCGCGCACCGACGCGCTGGCGGTTGAAGGTTTGGAGTCGGCGCTGGAGCGTGCCGCCGCCTGCATCGAAGCCGGTGCCGACATGGTGTTCCCGGAAGCCATCACTGAGCTGGAGATGTACAAGCTCTTCGCCTCAAAGGTAAAGGCCCCGATCCTGGCCAACATCACCGAGTTCGGTGCAACCCCTCTCTACACAGTCGATCAACTGAAATCTGCCGATGTTTCCATCGTGCTGTACCCGCTCTCGGCTTTCCGCGCCATGAACAAGGCCGCCGAGAACGTCTACACCGCGATTCGTCGCGACGGTACCCAACAGAACGTCATCGACACCATGCAAACCCGCATGGAGCTTTACGATCGCATCGACTACCACACCTTCGAGCAGAAGCTCGACGCGCTGTTCGCCGCGAAAAAGTAACGAACGCGCCTCCCTGAATAACTACAAAATTGGAGAAGAACCATGGCTGAAGCAAAAGTACTGAGTGGTGCCGGCCTGCGTGGCCAGGTGGCCGGGCAGACTGCACTGTCCACCGTCGGCCAGGCCGGTGCCGGCTTGACCTATCGCGGTTATGACGTGCGTGAACTGGCCGCCGATGCGCAATTTGAAGAGGTCGCCTACCTGCTGCTCTACGGCGAGTTGCCGAGCAAAACCGAATTGGCCGCTTACAGCGCCAAACTCAGCAAACTGCGCGACCTGCCGCAAGCGCTTAAAGAAGTGCTGGAACGCATTCCTGCCGACGCCCACCCGATGGACGTGATGCGCACCGGTTGCTCGTTCCTGGGCAATATCGAACCCGAGAAAGACTTCAGCGCGCAGCACGATGTCACCGACCGCCTGCTCGCCGCTTTCCCGGCAATCATGTGCTACTGGTATCGCTTCAGCCACGACGGCAAGAAGATTGACTGCGTGACCGACGAACCCAGCATCGGCGGCCACTTCCTGCACCTGCTGCATGGCAAGAAGCCAAGCGCGTTGCATGAAAAAGTCATGAACGTGTCGCTGATCCTCTACGCCGAGCACGAATTCAACGCCTCGACCTTCACCGCCCGTGTGTGTGCTTCAACCCTGTCCGACCTGTATTCCTGCGTGACCGCCGCCATCGGCTCGCTGCGCGGCCCGTTGCATGGCGGCGCCAACGAAGCGGCGATGGAGATGATCGAGCGTTTCGGTTCGGCCGAAGAAGCCGTCGAAGGCACCCTTGGCATGCTGGCGCGCAAAGACAAGATCATGGGCTTTGGCCACGCGATCTACAAAGACAGCGACCCGCGTAATGAAGTGATCAAGGGCTGGGCGAAAAAACTCGCGGATGAGGTCGGCGACAAAGTGTTGTTCCCGGTTTCGGAAGCCATCGACAAGACCATGTGGGAACAGAAAAAGCTGTTCCCCAATGCTGACTTCTACCATGCCTCGGCGTACCACTTCATGGGCATCCCGACCAAGCTGTTCACGCCGATCTTCGTGTGCTCACGGCTGACCGGCTGGGCTGCGCATGTGTTCGAGCAGCGCGCCAATAACCGCATCATCCGCCCAAGCGCCGAATACATCGGCGTAGAACAGCGCAAGTTCGTGCCAATCGAACGTCGCTGAGTGGGCTGAACCCGGCACATTGGCCAATGTGCTTTTCTGTGGGAGCTGGCTTGCCTGCGATCGCATCACCCTGGTGTACCTGTCACACCGCAGTGATACCATCGCAGGCAAGCCAGCTCCCACAGAGAGCCAGGCCAGTGTCGACAGTTCGCCTTGTGAACCTACCGTGACCGAGTCCTGACGATGAACACTGAATTTCGCAAACCGCTGCCCGGCAGCCGCCTGGATTTCTTCGACGCCCGCGCGGCTGTCGAGGCAATCACGCCCGGCGCCTATTCCACCTTGCCGTACACCTCGCGCGTGCTCGCCGAAAACCTGGTACGCCGCTGCGACCCGGCCACCCTCAACGCTTCCCTGAGCCAACTGATCGAACGCAAACGCGACCTCGACTTCCCATGGTTCCCGGCGCGTGTGGTGTGCCATGACATCCTCGGCCAGACCGCGTTGGTCGACCTTGCCGGCCTGCGTGATGCGATCGCCCTGCAAGGCGGTGACCCGGCGCAGGTCAACCCGGTGGTGCCGACCCAACTGATCGTCGACCACTCCCTGGCCGTGGAAGCCGGTGGTTTTGACCCGGACGCATTCGAGAAAAACCGCGCCATCGAAGACCGTCGCAACGAAGACCGTTTTCACTTTATCGAGTGGACCAAAAAGGCCTTCAAGAACGTCGACGTGATCCCGCCGGGCAACGGCATCATGCACCAGATCAACCTGGAGAAAATGTCCCCGGTGATTCAGGTGCGTGACGGTGTGGCCTTCCCCGATACCTGCGTCGGCACCGACAGCCACACCCCGCACGTGGATGCCCTGGGCGTGATCGCCATCGGCGTCGGTGGCCTTGAAGCCGAGAGCGTGATGCTGGGGCGCGCCTCGTGGATGCGCCTGCCGGAAAGTGTCGGCGTGGAGCTGACGGGCAAGCTGCAACCGGGCATCACCGCCACCGACATGGTGCTGGCGCTGACCGAGTTCCTGCGTAAACAGAAAGTCGTGGGTGCGTGGCTGGAGTTCTTCGGCGAGGGTGCTTCGGCACTCACACTGGGCGACCGCGCGACCATCTCCAACATGGCCCCGGAATACGGCGCTACCGCCGCGATGTTCTACATCGACCAGCAGACCATCGCCTACCTGAAACTCACTGGCCGCGAAGACGAACAAGTCACGTTGGTCGAGCAATACGCCCGCCACACCGGCCTGTGGGCCGATGACCTCAAGGGCGCGCAATACGAGCGCGGCTTGACCTTCGACCTGTCCAGCGTCGTGCGTAACATGGCCGGCCCGAGCAACCCGCATGCGCGTGTTGCCACCAGCGATCTGGCGTCCCAAGGCATCTCCGGTCAGTGGGATGATGTGCCGGGGCAAATGCCCGACGGCGCGGTGATCATCGCCGCCATTACCAGTTGCACCAACACCAGCAACCCGCGCAACGTGATTGCCGCAGGCTTGCTGGCACGTAACGCCAACCAGCTGGGGCTGACGCGCAAACCGTGGGTCAAATCCTCGCTGGCGCCGGGCTCGAAAACCGTGGCCATGTACCTGGAAGAAGCCGGCCTTGGCCATGAGCTGGAAAAACTCGGCTTCGGTGTGGTGGCGTTTGCCTGCACCACCTGCAACGGCATGTCCGGCGCGCTCGACCCGGTGATCCAACAAGAAATCATCGACCGCGACCTGTACGCCACTGCCGTGCTGTCGGGTAACCGCAACTTCGACGGCCGTATTCACCCGTATGCCAAGCAAGCGTTCCTGGCTTCGCCGCCGTTGGTGGTGGCCTATGCGATTGCCGGTACCATCCGCTTCGACATCGAAAAGGATGTGCTGGGCCTGGATGCCGACGGCAAGGAAATCCGCCTGAAAGACATCTGGCCAAGCGACGAAGAAATCGACGCTGTGGTCAAGGCGTCGGTCAAACCGGAGCAGTTCCGCGCCGTCTACATCCCGATGTTCGCGATCCACGAAGACACCGGCCCCAAAGTCGCGCCGCTGTACGACTGGCGCCCGCAGAGTACCTATATCCGTCGCCCACCGTACTGGGAAGGTGCGCTGGCCGGTGCGCGGCCGCTCAAGGGCATGCGCCCGCTGGCGGTACTGCCGGACAACATCACCACCGACCACCTGTCGCCGTCCAACGCGATCATGCTCGACAGCGCCGCGGGTGAATACCTGGCGAAAATGGGCCTGCCGGAAGTCGACTTCAACTCCTATGCGACTCACCGCGGCGACCACTTGACCGCGCAGCGCGCAACCTTCGCCAACCCGAAGCTGTTCAACGAAATGGTCGTGGAAAACGGCAAGGTCAAGCAGGGTTCCCTGGCGCGTATCGAGCCCGAAGGCCAGGTCACGCGAATGTGGGAAGCCATCGAAACCTACATGGAGCGCAAGCAGCCGCTGATCATCATCGCCGGCGCCGACTACGGCCAGGGCTCGTCCCGCGACTGGGCGGCCAAAGGCGTGCGCCTGGCCGGTGTGGAGGCGATTGCCGCCGAAGGGTTTGAGCGCATCCACCGCACCAACCTGGTAGGCATGGGCGTGTTGCCGCTGGAATTTTTGCCGGGCACCGACCGCCACACACTGAAGATCGACGGCAGCGAAACCTATGACGTGGTCGGCCAACGCACCCCGCGTGCGCAACTGACGCTGGTGATCAACCGCAAGAATGGCGAACGTGTCGAAGTGCCGGTGACGTGCCGCCTGGACACCGCCGAAGAAGTGTCGATCTACGAGGCGGGCGGCGTGTTGCAACGGTTTGCCCAGGACTTCCTGGAATCGGCGGCGACGGCTTAAGGGGATAACCATGGCACACGCAGCGCAAATCAAGATCCCCGCCACCTACATGCGTGGCGGCACCAGCAAGGGCGTGTTTTTCAGCCTCAAGGACCTGCCCGAGTCGGCGCAGGTGCCGGGTGCCGCCCGTGACGCCTTGCTGTTGCGGGTCATCGGCAGCCCCGATCCCTACGACAAGCAAATCGACGGCATGGGTGGTGCAACCTCCAGCACCAGCAAAACCGTGATCCTGGCCAAAAGTACCCGGGCCGATCACGACGTGGATTACCTGTTTGGCCAGGTCTCCATCGACAAGCCGTTTGTCGACTGGAGCGGCAACTGCGGCAACCTGTCGGCGGCGGTGGGTTCGTTTGCCATCAGCGCCGGCCTGGTTGACCCGGCCCGCGTGCCGCATAACGGTGTGGCGGTGGTGCGGGTGTGGCAGGCCAATATCGGCAAGACCATCATCGCTCACGTGCCGATCACCGACGGCGCGGTGCAGGAAACCGGCGACTTTGAGCTCGACGGCGTGACCTTCCCGGCTGCCGAAGTGCAGCTGGAGTTCATGGACCCGGCAGCGGAAGAAGAGGGCGGCGGTGGCTCGATGTTTCCCACCGGCAACCTGATCGACGACCTAGAAGTACCGGGTGTCGGCACCTTCAAGGCGACGCTGATCAACGCCGGTATCCCGACGATTTTCATCAACGCCCAAGACCTCGGCTACACCGGCACCGAGCTGCAAGGCGCGATCAACAGCGACCCGAAGGCCCTGGCAATGTTCGAGACCGTGCGGGCCTATGGCGCGTTGCGCATGGGCCTGATCAAACACTTGGACGAAGCCGCCCAGCGCCAGCACACGCCGAAGGTCGCGTTTGTGGCCAAACCTTTGGATTACGTGGCCTCCAGTGGCAAGGCAATCAAGGCCGGTGATGTGGATTTGCTGGTGCGCGCACTGTCCATGGGCAAGTTGCACCACGCGATGATGGGCACGGCGGCGGTGGCGATTGGCACGGCGGCGGCGATTTCCGGCACCCTGGTCAACCTCGCGGCCGGTGGTGTCGAGCGCAACGCGGTGCGGTTCGGGCACCCGTCCGGCACCTTGCGTGTCGGTGCCGAAGCCACCCAGGTGAACGGCGAATGGGTGGTGAAAAAAGCCATCATGAGCCGCAGCGCACGGGTGTTGATGGAAGGCTTCGTGCGCGTGCCCGGCGACGCGTTCTAACCCTTGCGGGAGCTGGCTTGTGTGGGAGCTGGCTTGCCTGCGATGGCATCACCTCTGTGTTTCAGATGAACCGAGGTGATGCCATCGCGGGCAAGCCCGGCTCCCACAGCTGATTCTCTATTTCAAGGCAGACACCCAAGATCTGCTTTCCAATAACCGTAAGCCCGAGGACTAACCCCAACCCACTTTGGAGTACTGCCATGAGCGCCAACGTCGACCAGAATAACCGCCCCGACTACGACCAGGTCCTGCAGGACATTGCCGACTACGTCCTCAATTACCGCATCGATTCCCGCGACGCGTTGGACACTGCACGCAATTGCCTGATGGACACCCTCGGCTGCGGCCTGCTGGCCCTGCGCTTCCCCGAGTGCACCAAGCACCTGGGGCCGCTGGTGGAAGGCACCGTCGTGCCGTTCGGCGCGCGTGTGCCGGGCACTTCATTGCGTCTGGACCCGGTCAAAGCCGCCTGGGACATCGGCTGCATCGTGCGCTGGCTCGACTACAACGACACTTGGCTCGCCGCCGAATGGGGCCACCCTTCGGATAACCTCGGCGGCATCCTCGCCGTGGCCGATCACCTGTCGCAAAAACGCGTGGCCAACGGCGATGCGCCACTGACCGTGCGTGCGGTGCTGGAAGCGATGATCATGGCCCACGAAATCCAGGGCGTGATTGCCCTGGAAAATTCCTTCAACCGCGTCGGCCTCGACCATGTGTTACTGGTGAAAGTCGCCTCCACGGCGGTCACCGCCAAGCTGATGGGCGCCAACCGTGAACAGCTGCTGTCGGCGTTGTCCCACGCGTTTGTCGATGGACAGGCGCTGCGCACCTATCGCCATGCGCCGAATGCCGGCTCGCGCAAATCCTGGGCGGCCGGGGATGCATCGAGCCGTGGCGTACGCCTGGCGGATATCGCGCTGCGCGGCGAGATGGGCATCCCCGGTGTGCTGAGCGCGCCGCAATGGGGTTTTTATGACGTGCTGTTCAGCCACACCAATAAAGACCTGGCGCTCAAGCCTGAGGACAAGCGCGCGTTCAGCCTGTCCCAGCCGTATGGCACCTATGTGATGGAAAACGTGCTGTTCAAAATCAGCTTCCCGGCCGAGTTTCATGCGCAAACAGCCTGTGAAGCGGCGGTGACCTTGCACCCGTTGGTCAAGGATCGTCTGCATGAAATCGAACGCATTGTGATCACCACCCACGAGTCGGCGATTCGCATCATTTCCAAGGTCGGGAAACTGGCCAACGCTGCCGACCGCGACCACTGCCTGCAGTACATGACTGCGGTGCCGTTGGCGTTCGGTAATCTGGTGGCCGAGCAGTACGAGGATGAATTCCACGCGGCGCACCCGATCATCGATGAGCTGCGCGAAAAAATGGAGATTGTTGAGGACTTGCGCTACAGCCGCGAATACCTGGAGGCCGACAAGCGCTCCATTGCTAATGCCGTGCAGGTGTTTTTCAAGGACGGCACCCACACCGAGCAGGTCGCGGTGGAATACCCGATTGGGCATCGCCGCCGTCGGGTGGATGGCATTCCGTTGCTGGAGGACAAGTTCAAGACCAACCTGGCGACGCGGTTTACCGCGCAGCGCAGTGGCGAGATTTTTGCGTTGTGCAAGGATCAGGCGCGGCTTGAGGCTACGCCGGTGAATCGGTTTGTGGACCTGTTTGTGATCTGACAAACACCAAAAAACTAACGGGGGAGCTAGCTTGTGTGGGAGCTGGCTTGCCTGCGATAGCATCACCTCGGTACTTCAGAAACACCGAGTCGCCTGCATCGCAGGCAAGCCAGCTCCCACAAAAAGCCCGCTCCCACTTGGTCCATTACATACTGCCTTCCACATCATCCAGGCTGAATGTCTCGGTATGGTCGTCATAGGAGAAAATCTCCGCATAACGCCCCCACGCCACCACGCTTTCCAGGGTTTTCTCCACAAAGGCTTCGGTCATCGAGTCTTCCAGCTCCTGCTCAAAACGCACCCGTGGCGCACGGTGCCCGCTGCGTTCAAGCAACACTTGATGAATCCGCGCGGCCAGGGGCACGTGTTTGATCAAGTGCTCGGCGAACAGGGTTTTGCGCTCTTGCGTGCCGTAGTCGGCGAACAGTTTGCCGGCGTCGGTGAGGGTGATGTCCGCGCCCTTGAGTTCAGCGAAACCCAAATGCTCGAGCATCTCGGCCACCGGGAACAGGTCATCGACTTCCAGCAAGCGCCGTTCGGCCACGGTCGGCAAGCCGGCGTGGCCGTTGTAAGGCTCGGCGGCCAGGGTTTCGATCAGGCCGGCCATCAGGTTGGTGGATACCTCCGGCAGCAGGCTGCCCATTTTCAGCTCGGGTATGCCACGGCTGGCATCGGCGCTGCGTCGGTCGGTCATCAGTGCGTAGATGTCGTCGACCATTTGCCGGAACGTCGGGTCCAGGCGGTTGCGCGGGTGCGCGAACGGCACCTTGATCTCGGCGACCACGCGGCCGGGGTTGGATGACAGCACCAGAATACGGTCGCACATCAGCACCGCTTCTTCGATGTTGTGGGTCACGATCAGGATCGACTTGATCGGCAGCTGTTTGCCGCTCCACAGGTCCAGCAAGTCAGTGCGCAACGTCTCGGCGGTGAGCACGTCAAGGGCCGAGAAGGGCTCGTCCATCAGCAACAGCGTCGGGTTGACCACCAGGCCACGGGCAAACCCCACGCGCTGGCGCATGCCGCCGGAGAGTTCGCGCGGGTAAGCGTTTTCAAACCCGTCGAGGCCGATCAAGTCGATGGCGGCCAAGGCGCGCCGGCGGGTTTCCTTGCGCTCGACTTGCAAGGCTTGCAGGCCGGCTTCGACGTTTTCCAGCACGGTGAGCCAGGGGAACAGGGCAAAGGTCTGGAACACCATGGCCACACCTTCGGCCGGGCCGTTGAGCGGCGCGCCGTTGTAGCGGACTTCGCCGGAGGATGGCTGGATCAGCCCGGCGATGATGCGCAGCAAGGTGGATTTACCCGAGCCGGAACGGCCAAGCATGCCGACGATCTCGCCTTCGTGCAGGCTCAGGTCGACGCCGCTGAGCACTTGCAGCTCGTCTTTACCTTTGCCGAACACTCGGTTGACGTTTTTCAGCGAGTAGATTTCCGGGGTATCGGCAGTGTTTTCGGTGTAGGTAGTCATCACAGCGAATCCCATCAATTCAGACGAAGTTTGTTTTCAGCGATGGCGTACATCGGTCGCCAGACCGCACGGTTGAACGCCACCACAAAGATCGACATCACCACCACGCCCAGGGCAATTTTCGGGAAGTCACCGGCAGCGGTGGTTTGCGCGATGTAGGCGCCCAGGCCGTGGGCGACCACATTGTCCTGGCCCCAGGACACGTACTCGGACACGATGCTGGCGTTCCAGGCACCGCCCGAGGCGGTAATGGCGCCAGTGACGTAATAGGGGAAGATCCCCGGCAGCATCACTTTGCGCCACCACAGCCAGCCACGGATGCGGAAGTTGGCGGCGGCTTCCTTGAAGTCATTGGGGAAGGCACTGGCGCCGGCAATCACGTTGAACAGGATGTACCACTGGGTGCCCAGCACGATCAGCGGGCTCAGCCAGATATCCGGGTTGAGGTTGTAGTGCAGGATCACGATCACAAACACCGGGAACAGCAGGTTCGCCGGGAAAGCCGCGAGAAACTGTGCCAGCGGCTGGATTTTTTCCGCCAGTGCAGGGCGCAAGCCGATCATTACGCCTAAAGGCACCCAGATCAGCGAGGCGATCAGAATCAGCCCGGCCACGCGTAGCAAGGTGATCAGGCCCAGTACAAACACGTGGCCGACTTCGGCGAAGGTCACTTCGGTGCCGACGTATTGCACGATGTGGTACAGCGCATACGCGGCCAGCAACGCAATCAACGTGCCCCACACCCAGTCGATCACTTTTGACGCCGCCGGTGTTTCTGCCGGCAACGCCTTGAGCGCACCGCCCGCCAGGCTGAAGCGTTTGTTGCCGATCCGGCTGAAGGTGCGGGTAATAGGGCGCAGACTGCGTTGCACGATGCGCGTGCGCTGGATCAGGTTCAGCAGCCAGGATTGTGGCGCAGCGCCCTGGGACGCGGTGGTTTCCATGCGGAACTTGTCAGCCCAGGCCACCAACGGGCGGAACAGCAACTGGTCGTACAGCAGGATCACCACAATCATCGCCAAAATCACGTAACCCACGGCGTGCAGGTCTTTCTGGGCGATCGCCAAGGCCAGGTACGAACCTACGCCCGGCAGGGTGATGGTCTTGTCGCCGACGGTGATGGCTTCGGAGGCAACCACGAAGAACCAGCCGCCGGACATGCTCATCATCATGTTCCACACCAGCCCCGGCATGGCGAACGGCACATCGAGCTTCCAGAATTTCTGCCAGCCGGAAAGCCGCAGGTTGGTCGACACCTCTACCAAATCGTGGGGCAGCATGCGCAGCGACTGATAGAAGCTGAACGTCATGTTCCAGGCCTGGCTGGTGAAGATCGCAAAGATCGCCGCGAGCTCGGCGCCGAGCACGCGCCCAGGGAACAGCAGCAGAAAGAACGTCACCGTGAATGAGATGTAGCCGAGCACTGGCACCGATTGCAGGATATCGAGCACCGGCACCAGCAGCTTTTCAGCGCGCCGGCTTTTGGCGGCCAGGGTGCCGTACAGCAGGGTAAAAACCAGCGCCGCGACCATGGCCGCGAGCATGCGCATTGTGGTGCGCATCGCGTATTCCGGCAGGTTGGCCGGGTCGAGGGAGATGACTTCACTTTGCAACGTCGCAATGGGCGCCCAGGTTTCCCGCGCGGTAAGGGAGAAAAACAGCAGAAAGCCGATCACCAGCGGCAGCGCGACCAGGTCCCAGCGGTTGGGCAGCAAGCGCAGGGTGGATGCCGGCAGGTAATCGCGGAACACTTTGTTCATAGGCATTCAGTCCTGCAGCGTTCAGGTTCAGGGGCGTAATGGGAGTGAGCTTAGCTGCTGCACGAATGACCCACCGGGAAGGACGGGCGCTGTTTTCGTGAGTCAGGGGCAACGATGCATTGCTGGCGGGATTGTACGTTTCTGAATGTTACAAGCACATAAATTTGCTGTCAGTTTCCTGTACGAACTGCGGCTTGGGCACCGGTTTTGCCTGCGTTGATCAACCTTCAGGAAAAGACTGATGGTGCTGCCGACATAATTAGCTACCCACACATCCTGTATCCCGGGAACCGCTTTCAGATAAATGCCAATCAATGGGTCAGATCACTTGTCGCAGCAAGTCTCTGCCAACCCACAACTCAGCACTGTCTGGATTTGAGAAAGCACCCTATGAATAGCGTAAATACCCGGCCACAAACGAACTACCCAACGGGCCACGAGGCGTCGCAATATTCGCAGCCCCTTCGTCAGAAAAACATGGTCGATACCTCAACGGGTGTCGACACACAGGGCGATGCTGCGGCTCCTCGGCCGCCCGTGACGGCAGAGCAACGCGGTCAGTTTTCGAGCCACAACACCCTCGTTAACCAGCCGCAATTGCATAAGGTCGGCCCACAGGCTGAGACCCTGGAGTTGTTGGGTAAAAATAACCAGCTCCTGATCGACTTCAAGGCGTTTATCACCGAGTGCCAGGAGAAAATCGTCAATCTTAAAAACGATATTGTCGAACTGCGTGAGCAACTGAGTGCTCCATGCAAAGACACCGACGAGGCCCCCGTAGAACTGCCTCAAACACCTCAAGAGTCGGTTAAGCAGGTTGTTCAAGACACTCAGACAACTGAAGTTGCCCAGGATCAAGAGCTTGAGGAGGCGCTCAAGCTAAATACGCAGTTGCGCGATGATATCGGCGAGCTCATGCAGCAGATGAAAGAGGCCTTTGAAGCGTTGGGCAAGGAGCTTAAAAGTATGACTGAGCAGGTCAAGACGATGACCAAACCTGAAACCCAGGCGCCAACGGCGCCAGCGGATAAGTCCATTATGACCACCAGCGATGAGCCGGCAGATCCGACCAACGAGTCACACACGCAGGCACTGCCCACCGCTGATCAATTCAGGGTGGACAACGCTAATATCGAAGCGGGTATTGCTGAGATGAAGTCCTACTACAGCACACAAATTTCATTGCTTGAGGAACAGGTTCAAGTGTTGAAAAAGCACCTTGATGAGGCGAAGCGGTAAGGCTTGGCTTCACTTCGGCAAGCGTGGGTCTCCAGCGCCCACGCTTGGCCGACTCGCGTACTTTATCCCTCAAACCGCAGGATCACCCGGCGGTTATGCTTGCTCTTCTTCTCGATTTTTTCGCAAAACACCCGGCCGATTTCTTCGGTATTGATCACGTGGGTGCCACCGCACGGCTGGATATCGATCCCGGCGATTTCTATTACCCGCACCGAGCCCTGGATGACCGGTGGCGCCACCGCCTGGGTGCGGGTGATCTGCAGCAGGGTCGAGTATTCCGAGGCGGGCATCGACAGGGTCTTCACGGCATGGGCTTGTTCGATCAAGGCATTAAGGTCACGGGTGATGCTGTCCTTGTCGAGGGTCATTTCCGGTAAATCGAAATCCAGGCGGCCTTTGTCTGCGCTGATGCTGCAGCCGGTGACGGGCGCATCAATGATCGAGCACAGCAGGTGCAGGCAGGTGTGCATCTTCATGTGCTGGTAGCGCCGTTCCCAATCCAGGCCGGCATCCACCTGCACGCCCGCCGTCAATTGCTCGGGGCAGTGTTCAACCTGGTGCCAGATGATCGAGCGCAACACCGGGTCGCGCACGGTGCCGGTCACGTTGACCCGCGTGCCGTCGGCCAGGGTCAGGTGCCCGGTGTCGCCCGGTTGCCCACCGCCGGTGGGGTAGAACAGCGTGTGTTCCAGGGCAATGCCCTGTTCACTGACGGCAATCACCCGGGCGCTGAAGGCGTTCTGGTAGGGCGCGCTGTCAAACAGCGCCAGGGTTTCCATGGTATGCACGGACATGTTCAACCTCCGACGATCAGTGGGCTGGCTTGCAGCAGGTGACGCACCATTGCGCTCAAGCCAGGCGGGGAGAGCAGGGTGATCTCAAATTCGGGGCCACAGACTTTCAGGTTCAGCGGCAAGCGTGGCAGATGGTCGCCGGTATCCAGGCGACGCAGACGAAACTGCAAATGATGGCGCTCCTTCACCGTGGGCTCCAGCAGCAGCCCCTGCAAAGGGTGAAAGTCGGCATCCAGCACCGTGACCTTGTGGCTGGCGCTGACTTCGCCAACCACGTGCAAACGCTCATCCAGCGCGAAAGCCCCCAGGTAATTGCTGTGATCCGATTCGGCATTCTTTTGTAACTGGATCTGGTTGACCACCTTGACCTTGGTGCCCGCCGGCACATCCTGGGTGATCACACACGAAGGGCTGATAAACACGTTGTCGCCAATCAACACATAGCCCAGCACACGGGCGCCGGAGCCGACCTCGACGTTATTGCCCAGGCGCGGGTGGCGTTTGCCGTCCGGATTATTGGCAATGCCTCGGGCGCCGAGGGTCACGCCGCAGAGGATGTAGCAATCGTTACCGATCTCGCAGGTTTCGCCGATCACGGTGCCGAAGCCGTGATCCAGCACAAAGCGCCGGCCAATGCGGGCTGCGGGGTGGATTTCGGCGCCGGAGAGGATTTTGCCCTGGTTGCTGAGCTTGAGAGCCATGCGTGAAAACACGCCGTTGGCCGGGTCGGGAAAATTCCACACCAAGTGTGCCAACCGGTAGAACAGCACCGCCTTGAACGACGCGTAGGATTCCAGGATCAGTTCGCCACGCCCACGGGACGCCGGGTCGCGATAGGCATAGGCAATCAAGTCCTCTGCCACGGCCTGGGCGGCATTCTGGATCAATGGCGCCAAATGCGGCTCCAACTGCTTCATCTGCGCAGGCGTCAGGGTCTGGATGAGGTGAGTGAGCAACTCATCGTGCAGCTGTTGCATGTCGATAAAGCCCCCCATGGAGGCACCCCCACAGTCTGGATGGTTGAAAAACCGATTATTCGAAATTGGGCAGGTAGCTATCGGCATTGTCGTAGACCATGGTCAACACCACCGTTTCAGGCGGGAGTTCGGGAGCGAGTTGGGCAATGGCAACCATGTTGGCGGCCGAAGACAAACCCAAGCTGATGGCGTCGGTGCGCATGATGCGTTTCATCATGTCGAGGCACGCCAGGCGTGAGACCTTGAGCATGCCGTCCAGTACACCCACGTTAAGAATGCTCGGGATCAAGCCGATCGACAGGCCCTGAATATGGTGCGGCGCGTGCTGGTCCTTGAGCAGGTCGCACTCTTCCGGTTCCACACCCATGATGCGCATCGCAGGCCAGGATGCCTTGAGGGTTTCGCCGATGCCGGTGATATGGCCACCGGTGCCGATGCCGCTGACGAAGTAGTCCACCCGCTGCTCGCCGAACGCGCGGAGGATTTCCGGTGCGGTGGTGTCGCGGTGAGTCTGCGGGTTGGCGCCATTACGCTGCTGGTTGAGCATCACGAAGTTGGGGTTTTCCAACTGCAGTTCCATGCACTTTTCGCCGTGGGAGTTGTTGCCCAGACGGCTGTCCGACAGCACCACCTTGGCGCCGTATAAACGCAGCAGTTTCTGTTTTTCGGGGCTGTAGTTGTCAGGGATCACCAGCACCACTTTGTAGCCCAGCACATTGCCGGCCATCACCAGGCCAATGCCGGTATTGCCGCCGCTGGGCTCGATGATGGTTTGCCCGCAGTTGCGAATCAGCACGCCTCGGCGTTCTGCGTCGAGGATCATGCCCAGGGCAATACGCGCCTTGTGGCTGCCGCCAGGGTTGAGGGATTCGAGCTTGGCGTAGACCTCGATGCCGAGGTCTTCGGAAAACTGCGCCAGGCGCACGATCGGCGTATGGCCGATCACGTCGAGAATGGAGTTATGCAACATCGCTCAGCCCCCGGATCAGTACAAAGGCATGTCGGGTTCGACGTCGCGAACCCAATGTTTCATGCCGCCCTGCAGGACTTTGGTATTGGCGAAGCCGGCGGCCAGCAGGGTGCCGGCCGCTTGCTCGGCGCGGGTTCCGGCGTAGCAGATCAGGTAATGGGTATTGTCGCGGCTGAGGCTGTCCAACTGCCCATCCAGTTCGGCCAGGGGGATATGCACCACGCCCGGCAATTTGCACACCTCCAGCTCGCTGGCGTCGCGCACATCCAGCAGCACGTCGGCGCTGCGTGGGTGTTCGAGCAGTTGCTTGAGCACGCGTGGTTTGATGTAGCGCTCCTCGGCCAACGCGGGCTGGCTCGGGAGGGCATCCGCGCAAACGGCTGGCGCGACGCTTTCGCTGTGGCGCAGGTCTGAGCAGCATGGGCAGTCGGCACGGCGTTTGAAGCGGATCTCGCTGAACTTCATGGCCAGCGCGTCGAAGCGCATCAGGCGGCCCGACAGCGGTTCGCCGATGCCGATGAGTAATTTAATCGCTTCGGTGGCCTGGATCATCCCGACCACACCCGGCAGCACACCGATCACGCCCCCGGCGCTGCAATTGGGTGCCAACTCGGCCGGCGGTGCTGAAGGAAACAGGCAGCGGTAGCACGGCCCGCCTTTGTAGTTGAGCACGCTGATCTGCCCATCGAAGCGGTAGATGGCGCCGTACACCAGTGGCTTGCTCAGCTGCACACAGGCATCGTTGACCAGGTAGCGGGTGTCGAAGTTGTCAGTGCCGTCGATCACCAGGTCATAAGCGCCGACCAGCTCCAACGCATTGTCGGCGTTGAGAGCGGTGTCGTGGGCATTGATCTGGATATGGCTGTTGAGGTCTTGCAGCCGCCGCTTGGCCGACTCGACCTTGGGCATGCCCAAGGTGCTGTTGCCGTGCACGATCTGGCGTTGCAGGTTGCTGCTCTCGACCACGTCGAAATCCACCAGGCCCAGGGTGCCGATGCCGGCTGCCGCGAGGTACAGGCTGATGGGCGAACCCAGGCCGCCGGTGCCGATGATCAGTACCTTGGCTTTTTTCAGGTTCAACTGGCCTTCCCGGCCGACGCCGGGCAGGGTGATGTGGCGTACGTAGCGCTGCACTTCTTCGTTGCTCAGTTGGTCGACGTCCATGCCACCGGAGGTGGCCAGCAGCACTTCGATTTTGGCTTTTTCCGGCAACTGCTCATCGGCGCCGATCAGTTCTTCCTCGGCGGTGAACAGGAAGTGTTCCTTGAGCTGGTTGTTCTTTTCATGAAACAGGTGCGTGCGCAGCTGTGGGTGGCTGCTGCAGAGGCTTTCAATGACTTCGCGCAATGTCGATCCAGTGCCCTCAAGGGTCGATTCCGGCAGCTTGGCCACGCGAACCAGAATATCGGGGAAAGAGACAGCGTTCATGGACAACTCCGTGTGCAGGTCGTTGAAGGGTTTAAGGGCGAATTGCTTGCCATCCCAGGCAAACAGCTTTGAGCCCAGGGCCTGGCCCTGGCGCACGTCCACCACCAGGTAGCTGACGGGGTGGATCGGCTCACCCAGGAACAGTGCCTTGTCCTGGTCTTCATCACTGAAATAGGCGCCGACGTCCGGGTGGGAGTGGTAGATCACCACCACCGGGTTGTCGCTGCGAAACGCCTTGTTCATCAGCAGGGTGTCGGCCACCGAAAAGGTATAGCCATTGGCCGCGCTGCGCGGGTACATCTCGGGGTTCTTGTGGTGCAGCTCATTCTGGATATTGTTGCCCAGGTACACACTGCCATCGGCGAAGACAAAACCGCAGCATTCTTCCGGGTAGCTGCGGCTGGCATGGGCATAGATCTGTTCCAGAGCGGTGGGGCGGAGGACTTCCATGTTTCTCTCGCGTTGTTGTAGTTGTGGTTTAAGGGTCAATTTTTCTTGGCCAGGAGTTTTTCAACTGGCAACTTGGTGATCGCAAAGCCGGCCAGCAGGATCGCCGAGTACAGCATCAGGTCACGGGAAATTTCCACGCCCTCGTACCAGGCGCCGATGATCACCGCGAACACCGGGAAGATGATGAACACGAATGACAAAATGATCGGGCTCAAACGTTTGAGCAACATGAAGTACACGATAAACCCGCCCACCGACGCGACCAATCCCAAGTAGAACAAGGCACTCCATGAACGCAGGGTGATGTTTTCGAACGTCGGTGTTTCAAACCACAGGCCGGCCACGAACAGCATCAACCCGGCGATGCCGATGGGCAATGTGTTGTAGGTAATCACGCTGATGGCGCTGCCTTTTTGCTTGGTGATGACGTAGCACAAGGCATGCATGATCGCGGCGGTCAGAATTGCCAGCACGCCGAAGAATTCGGCGTGGTCCAGGTGCAGGCCCTGGCTCTTGATGATCATGTAGAGGCTGCCGAAACCGATGCCGATGCCGACCACCTGGGAAAAGTAGATGCGCTCGCGCAAAAACAGCGCGGAAAAAATCAGGATGAACACCGGCATGCAGCTGAACAGCAGCGCGGTGAGGCCGGACGACACATGCATCTCGCCGTAGTTGAGCAAGTAATAGGGAACGCTGAAGTACGACAGGGTCACAAATACGAAGAACCAGCGGCTTTCGCGCGGGAACAGGATCGGCTCGCGGCGCACCAGGGCAAAACACAGGAACAGCGGGAACGCGATCAGAAAGCGCAACCCGGCGGACGTCAGCGGCGGCACGCTTTCGACGGCGATCTTGATGCCCAGCCAGGTGGTGCCCCAACTCAGGCACACGATGAGAAACATCACGCTGGTGACCAGACCGGCCAACCACTGTTTCTGATTTTTTGTTTTTGTAGTGTTTTCAAGAACGGCGGACATTGGCATCGTTTATTGCTTCCCTGAGCCGGAATTGAACTCTATATTGACAGTGTATTAAGTTGTTTCATTCGGTGATTGAACCCGTAAAAGCACACTATTAGGGCGAATGATGGCTGTCAAAACAAATATTGACATGGTGTCAATTATGCGTGAGGGGTTGTCCAGCGGTCAGGGCGTCAAGTACAAACGCCTGTCCGATGTGATGGAGCGGGGCATCCTTGAAGGCTTGATTGAGCCGGGGCGCAAACTGCCGCCCCATCGGGTTCTTTCCGATAACCTCGGCGTGACCATCGGCACCATCAGCCGAGCCTACGGCGAGCTGGAACGCCTGGGGTTAGTGGTGGCGCGTGTCGGTGACGGCACTTTCGTGCGCAAGCGTGGGATGGAGCGCCAGCGTGATGAAGGCTTTCGCAACGTCAGCGAAGAGCCACGCCAGTACTTCGATATGAGCCGCAACATGCACATTCCCGGGCAAGAGACGGTGTTTCTGGCCCAGAGCTTCCAAACCTTGTCGACCAACGCCAAATTCCTCCAGGACATCAGCGCCTACACGCCGGATGCCGGTTTGCCGCGCTACCGCGAGGCCGGTGCGCAATGGCTGGTGCAGCGCGATTTTCATCCGATTCCCGAGCAGGTCATCTGCGTCAACGGCGGCCAGCATGGCCTGCTCTGCGCCATGATGGCGTTGCTGCGGGCGGGGGATACGGTGGTCACTGAGCAACTGACTTACCCAGGGCTTATCACCGCCGCACGTATGCTCGGTGTACGGCTGATCGGCCTGGAGATGGATGACGAAGGCGTGCTGCCGGGTGCGCTGGATGAAGTCTGTCGTAATCACCGGGTTTCGGCGCTGTACTGCACCCCGACGATCCAGAACCCGACCACGGCCGTGCTGTCGGTCGCACGCCGGGAAGCGCTGGCCAAGGTGTGCCGCGAGCATAATCTGTTGATTCTGGAAGACGAAGCCCACGGCGTGTTGGTGGAAGATCGCCCGCCACCGCTGAGCTTTTTCGCGCCCGAGCGTACGATTTTGATCAGCAGCCTGAGCAAGGCGGTGTCTGCCGGGCTGCGGGTGGGGTATGTGCATGCGCCACCGGCATTGGTCAGCCGGATTTCGGCGGCCTTGCGCTCGACCTGCTGGATGGCTACGCCGGTGACGCTGGAGCTGGCGACGCAATGGATCGAAAACGGCACGGCGGAATACCTGCTGCGCCAGCAAATCAACGAGATCAGCCGGCGTAAAGCACTGGTGCGCGACCTTTTGGTCGGTTTGGAATACCGCACTCACCTCAACAGCCCGCACTTCTGGATTGAAGTGCCGGAGCCCTGGCGTGCGTCGGAAATCGAGGCGGAGCTCAAGCAGAATAATTACCTGATCGCCACCGCTGAGGCATTTGCCGTAGGGCAGACGGCGGTGCCGCAGTTTATTCGGGCGAGTATTTGTAATACGTCAGGCGATGATCAGTTGCTGCGTGAGGGCTTTGATGCGCTGGCCACCGCGCTGGGGCAGGGCGGTGACAGGTTTCAGCTGTAGGCAGGTTTACCGCGTTATCGTTCATCGCAGGCAAGCCAGCTCCCACATTTGGAATGCACTCCCCTGTGGGAGCTGGCTTGCTGGGGCCAGTTCAGGCATCCACTCCTTGAATCAGCGCTCCACATCTTTCTCCACCAGAATCTCCCCCATTTGGAATGCATTCCCCTGTGGGAGCTGGCTTGCTGGGGCCAGTTCAGGCATCCACTCCTTGAATCTGCGCTCCACACCTTTCTCTACCAGAATCTCCCCCATTTGGAATGCACTCCCCTGTGGGAGCTGGCTTGCTGGGGCCAGTTCAGGCATCCACTCCTTGAATCAGCGCTCCACATCTTTCTCCACCAGAATCTCCCCCATTTGGAATGCATTCCCCTGTGGGAGCTGGCTTGCTGGGGCCAGTTCAGGCATCCACTCCTTGAATCTGCGCTCCACACCTTTCTCCACCAGAATCTCCCCCATTTAGAATGCATTCCCTTGTGGGAGCTGGCTTGCCTGCGATGGCGCCCGTGCAGGCACCCACTATTTGAAGCGGCGCTCCACACCTTTTTCCACCAGAATCTTCGCCGAAATCTCTTCCACCGAAAAATGCGTGGAATTGATGTGCGCAATATTCTCGCGACGGAACAGATTTTCCACTTCGCGCACCTCGAACTCGCACTGGGCATAGCTGGAGTAGCGGCTGTTGGGCTTGCGCTCGTTGCGGATGGCGGTAAGACGGTCCGGGTCGATGGTGAGGCCGAACAGCTTGTGCGAATGCGCACGCAGGGCGGCAGGCAGCGTCAGGTGCTCCATGTCGTCTTCGGTGAGCGGGTAGTTGGCTGCGCGGATACCGAATTGCATGGCCATGTACAGGCAGGTCGGGGTCTTGCCGCAGCGAGACACGCCCACCAGGATCAGGTCAGCCTTGTCATAGTAGTGGGTGCGGGCGCCGTCATCGTTGTCGAGGGCGAAGTTCACCGCCTCGATACGCTCCATATAGTTGGAGTTGTGGCCAATGGAATGGGACTTGCCCACGGAGTAGGAGGAATGTTCACTCAGCTCCTGTTCCAATGGCGCCAGGAACGTAGAGAAGATGTCGATCATGAAACCATTGGAGGTTGCCAGGATCTCACGAATGTCTTGATTGACGATGGTGTCGAAAATGATCGGGCGAAAACCGTCTTTTTCAGCCGCCAGATTGATTTGTTGTACCATGGCCCGCGCTTTATCCACGCTGTCTATATACGGCCGCGTGAATTTGGCGAAGGTAATGTTTTCGAACTGCGCGAGCAGGCTCTGACCCAATGTTTCGGCTGTGATGCCGGTGCCGTCGGAGATAAAGAAAGCAGATCGTTTCATTTGAGCCCTGGGCCTTAAGCTGATGGCGAATCTTGGATATGATAGGCGCGATTTTGCCGTCCCGCAGTGGGCCGCATTCTCACTTATTTTCCAGGTCCAGGCCACAAGCGCTGGCGTTTGCTCCTACTGAGCCGCCGGCGTCCTGAGCTTTTCCAACACAGAAAGTGGAGAGATCACCTTGGTAGAGTACGTAGTTTCCCTCGATAAGCTCGGCGTCCATGATGTAGAGCATGTGGGGGGCAAGAACGCATCCCTCGGCGAGATGATCAGTAATCTTGCAGGCGCTGGTGTGTCGGTGCCCGGTGGTTTCGCCACCACGGCCCAGGCTTACCGCGATTTCCTCGAGCTGAGCGGCCTCAACGCCCAGATCCACGCCGCGCTGGACGCCCTGGACGTCGATGACGTCAATGCCCTGGCGAAAACCGGCAGCCAGATCCGCCAATGGATCATGGACGCCGAGTTCCCCGAGAAGCTCAACGAAGAAATCCGTACCGCCTTCGCAGTACTGTCGGCCGGCAACCCGGACATGGCAGTTGCCGTGCGCTCCTCGGCCACCGCCGAAGACTTGCCGGACGCCTCTTTTGCTGGCCAGCAGGAAACTTTCCTGAACATCCGCGGCGTTGAAAACGTGATCCGCGCCGCCAAGGAAGTGTTTGCCTCGCTGTTCAATGACCGCGCTATTTCCTACCGCGTACACCAGGGTTTCGACCACAAGCTGGTGGCCTTGTCTGCCGGTGTGCAGCGCATGGTGCGTTCGGAAACCGGCACCGCCGGCGTGATGTTCACCCTGGACACCGAATCCGGTTTCCGTGATGTGGTGTTTATCACCGGCGCCTACGGCCTGGGCGAAACCGTCGTACAAGGCGCGGTTAACCCGGACGAGTTCTACGTCCACAAACACACCCTTGAGGCCGGCCGCCCGGCCATCTTGCGCCGCAACCTGGGCAGCAAGGCCATCAAGATGATCTACGGCGACGAGGCCAAGGCCGGTCGCTCGGTGAAAACCGTTGAAGTCGACAAGGCCGAACGCGCGCGTTTCTGCCTGACCGACGCTGAAGTCAGCGAACTGGCCAAACAAGCGATGATCATCGAAAAGCACTACAAGTGCCCGATGGACATCGAGTGGGCCAAGGACGGTGACGACGGCAAGCTGTACATCGTGCAAGCGCGTCCGGAAACCGTGAAAAGCCGCACTTCGGCCAACGTGATGGAACGCTACCTGTTGAAAGAAACCGGCACTGTGCTGGTGGAAGGTCGTGCCATCGGCCAGCGCATCGGCGCCGGCAAAGTGCGGATCATCAAGGACGTGTCTGAAATGGACAAGGTCCAGCCCGGTGACGTGCTGGTCTCCGACATGACCGACCCGGACTGGGAACCAGTGATGAAGCGCGCCAGCGCCATCGTCACCAACCGTGGCGGGCGTACCTGCCACGCGGCGATCATTGCCCGTGAGTTGGGGATTCCCGCAGTCGTCGGTTGCGGCAACGCCACCCAACTGTTGAAAGACGGCCAGGGTGTGACCGTGTCCTGTGCCGAAGGCGACACTGGCTTCATCTTTGAAGGTGAACTGGGCTTCGATATCAAGCAAAACTCCATCGATGCGATGCCGGACCTGCCGTTCAAGATCATGATGAACGTCGGCAACCCCGACCGTGCGTTCGATTTCGCGCAGTTGCCGAACGCCGGTGTGGGCTTGGCCCGCCTCGAGTTCATCATCAACCGCATGATCGGCGTACACCCTAAGGCGCTGTTGAATTACGACGGCCTGCCGCTGGAAATCAAGGAAAGCGTCGACAAGCGCATCGCCGGCTACAACGATCCAGTGGGTTTCTACGTCGAGAAGCTGGTGGAAGGCATCAGCACCCTGGCGGCGGCGTTCTACCCGAAAAAGGTCATCGTGCGCCTGTCGGACTTCAAGTCCAACGAGTACGCCAACCTGATCGGCGGCAAGCTCTACGAGCCCGAAGAAGAAAACCCGATGCTGGGCTTTCGTGGCGCTTCGCGTTACATCAGCGAAGCCTTCCGTGACTGCTTCGAACTCGAATGCCGTGCCCTCAAGCGCGTGCGCAACGAGATGGGCCTGACCAACGTCGAGATCATGGTGCCGTTTGTACGGACCCTGGGCGAAGCGAGCCAAGTCGTCGACCTGCTGGCTGAAAACGGCTTGTCCCGCGGCGAGAATGGCCTGCGCGTGATCATGATGTGCGAACTGCCGTCCAACGCCATCCTGGCCGAGGAGTTCCTGGAGTTCTTCGACGGCTTCTCCATCGGGTCCAACGACCTGACCCAGTTGACCCTGGGCCTGGACCGTGACTCGGGGATCATCGCGCACCTGTTTGATGAGCGTAACCCTGCGGTCAAGAAGCTGCTGGCCAACGCCATTCAGGCCTGCAACAAGGCCGGCAAGTACATCGGTATCTGCGGCCAAGGCCCTTCCGACCACCCGGACCTGGCCAAATGGCTGATGGAACAGGGTATCGAGAGCGTCTCGCTGAACCCCGACTCCGTGCTGGAAACCTGGTTCTTCCTGGCGGAAGGCCAAGCGTCCGCTTAAGGGCGTGACGTCAAAAGTGCCGGTCACCCAGCCTGGGTGACCGGCATTCTTATCTGTACAGGGCGGAATTCCATCCGGACGCCGCCCTTTTTTGTGCAAGAGCATTATGCAAAGCAGCAGCAACCTATTTCCCGTCGCCTTGATCAGCGCTGAACGTCGTGGCGACCTGAGTGAAGATGTGTACCGCCTCAAACCCGGCAACAGCCCCGACGGCACCGTTGAGCTGGCTGTGACCCGTTTGGGCCTGGCAGATGTCCCGGAAAACCGGGGCACGCCGGTAATTTTATTGCACGGCAGTTTTTCCAATCGGCGCTTCTGGTATTCGCCCAAAGGTATCGGCCTGGGCGCTTACCTGGCGCGTCAGGGGTTTGATGTGTGGATCCCGGAAATGCGCGGCCATGGCCTGTCCAAGCGCAATCAGGATTACGCCAGAAACCGCGTCGCCGATTACGCGCGTTACGATTTGCCGGCGATCGGCGCGTTTGTCCGTGAGCAAAGCGCACAAATCCCGCACTGGATCGGCCACTCCCTGGGCGGCACTGCCTTGGCAGCGGCTTTGGGCGGTCAGCACCTTGGCGCGCCAGCCGTGGCGTCGGTAGCCCTGTTTGGCTGCCAGGTCAGCCGCACCCACTGGCCGTTGAAGATTCCGCCGCTGGAGTGGACCGGCCGTTTGCTCTTGAAACGCTTTGGTGAAGTATCCGGTGTACGGCTCAAACGCGGCCCCGAGGACGAGCCGGCGGGCGTGATGATCGAAGCCATGCGCTGGAACGGCCTGTTCGGTCGTTTTGGCGATGGCAAGCAGGACTGGTGGAAAGGCCTGGCCGATGTCGACGTGCCGCTGCTGGCGGTCAGCGCTGCTGGCGATCAACAGGACCCGGACTGGGCTTGTCGCAAGCTGTTCGAACAGGTTGGCTCTGAACACCGCCAATACCTGTGCCTGGGGCGCAAGCAAGGCTTCAGCGGGGATTTCGGGCACGTCGAGATGCTGGTCAGCAAGGCCGCGCAGGCCGAAGTGTGGCCGTTGATGGCGCAATGGCTGAAAGATCCACTGACACCTTTATTCGCAGCAGAGCCCCAGGTAGCTGCAACGGTTTAGCATAACCGCTCTGCCAAGGGCGTTTCACTCCAGAGAGGTTGCGGCTAAGATATGACGCGTCAAACGCTTCTGGTCATATTCAGTCGCGCAGTCGCTATTGCGTTGCGATGGCGTGGGTCTGATCATGGCCGCCGCTGAGGGGTGAGCGCTTAAACTTCAGCCGTTGTGACGCGTTTTTCTGATGTACACCGTGGGATGTTCGACCTCTTCTTTGATGACAGGAGTTTCCCGATGATTCATTACGTGACGCCCGATCTGTGCGACGCCTACCCGGAGCTGGTGCAGGTAGTTGAGCCGATGTTCAGTAATTTCGGTGGCCGAGACTCCTTTGGCGGTGAAATCGTCACCATCAAGTGCTTCGAAGACAATTCGCTGGTCAAGGAACAGGCCGACCAACCAGGCGCCGGCAAAGTGCTGGTGGTCGACGGCGGCGGTTCCCTGCGTCGCGCGCTGCTGGGCGACATGATCGCCGAGAAAGCTGCAAAAAATGGTTGGGAAGGGTTGGTGATCTACGGTTGCGTGCGTGATGTCGACGTCCTCGCCCAGACAGACCTGGGTGTGCAGGCGCTGGCGCCTCACCCCATGAAGACCGACAAGCGCGGCATTGGCGACCTGAACGTGGTGGTGACGTTTGCCGGCGTGACATTCCGCCCTGGTGAGTACGTCTACGCCGACAATAATGGCGTGATCGTTTCGCCAAGCCCGCTGAAAATGCCTGAATAAACCGCAGTAGCCGAAAGGGGTGAGGATGTTCGAGGAAGAAAACGCGCAATGGGGGCTGGTGCATGCCCTGGTGCTGGACGGTAAAGGCGGTGCGCGTTCGATTGCCCGGACTGAGCTCGATGATTTGCAGCTGCAGCCCCAGGAAAGCCTGTGGCTGCATTGGGATCGCAGCCATCCACAGACCCAGACCTGGTTGCGTAAATCCAGCGGTTTGAGCGAATTTGCCTGCGACTTGTTGCTGGAGGAAAACACCCGACCGCGCCTGTTGCCGCTGCCGGACAGCGAATTGCTGTTGTTTCTGCGCGGAGTCAACCTCAACCCTGGCGCCGAGCCGGAAGACATGGTCTCGGTGCGTATTTTCGCGGCAGCCAGTCGCGTGATTTCCCTGCGCTTGCGCCCATTGCGGGCTACCGATGAGCTACTGGTGCAACTGGCTGAGGGCAAAGGGCCAAAAACCGCTTCTGAACTCATCCTTTATATGGCGCAGTACCTGACCCATAAAGTGCAGGATCTGGTCACCGACCTGTCCGAAGTCGTCGATTTAGAGGAAGAAAAACTCGACGCCGACGAACGGTATACCCCGGAGCACGGCAACGTCTTGCAGATCCGTCGACGGGCTGCCGGATTGAAGCGTTTCCTGGCGCCGCAGCGGGATATTTTTGCGCAGCTGACGCGGATCAAATTGCCGTGGTTTTGTGATGACGATGCTGACTACTGGAACGAATTGAACAACAGCCTGACCCGCTACCTGGAAGAGCTCGAACTGACCCGGGAGCGCGTGGGGCTGGTACTTGAGGCCGAAGACCGGCGCTTGAGCGTACGCATGAATCGCACCATGTACCGCTTCGGGATCATCACCGGGATCTTCCTGCCGATGAGTTTTCTGACCGGTTTGCTGGGTATAAATGTGGGCGGGATTCCGTTCTCTGGCAGCCCCTATGGATTCGTGATTGCCTGCTTGTTGATGGTCTCGGTAGCACTGGGGCAATGGTGGCTATTTCGACGATTGCGCTGGGTTTGACCTGAATATGACCTGAACACAGGCAGGGGCACATGTGACCCAAAGAATTTAACCCTCGTCTTTTAACTCACTTGCGAGAGGTCTTTATGCACGATCCGTTCGAACAGTCTTTGCGTGACATGCTCAATGCGTCGCCATCCAACCGTGATGACGATGCATGCCTGGGCCGCGTGTTGAAAACCGCCAACCGTCAGGTGGGGGCGGGTGACCTGTTCGGTCTGCTGGGTCGTTGGTTGCCGGCGTTGATGATGGCCCTGAACAATGGTTCGGCCCACGTATCGCCGGTTTCGCGCCGTAAACCTCTTGCTCGCACTGCTGATAAGGCTGATTGAATATGGAACTTGATCTCTGGACCCAGAGCCTGGTCACCGCGATGACCGCATTGTGGACCAAGGTGGCGAATTTCATTCCCAACCTGTTTGGTGCTCTGGTTTTGGTGTTGCTGGGCTTTGTCGTGGCCAAGTTGCTCGACACCCTGCTGTCCAAATTGCTCGCAAAATTGGGGCTGGATCGCTTGATGGCGGGCACCGGCCTGACCAAGCTGCTAGGCCGTGCAGGGCTGCAAGTGCCGATCTCAACCCTCATCGGTAAGATCGTTTATTGGTTCGTTCTGCTTATTTTTCTGGTTTCTGCGGCTCAATCCCTTGGACTTGAGCGAGTTTCAGCTACGCTCGACATGCTGGCGCTGTATTTGCCGAAGGTTTTCGGCGGCGCGCTGGTGTTGCTGGTAGGTGTTTTACTGGCGCAACTGGCCAACGGGCTGGTGCGCGGTGCTGCTGAAGGCGTGGGGTTGGACTATGCTGCGGGCCTGGGGCGAATTGCCCAGGGGCTGGTGATCATCATCAGTATTTCCGTCGCGATCAGCCAGCTGGAGGTCAAAACTGACCTTCTAAACCACGTGATTGTGATTGTTTTGATTACCGTTGGTCTGGCAGTTGCGCTGGCCATGGGTTTGGGAAGCCGGGAAATTGCCGGTCAGATTCTTGCGGGAATCTATGTGCGTGAGCTGTATCAGGTTGGGCAACAGGTGCGTGTGGGCGAGGTCGAAGGGCAAATCGAGGAGATCGGCACGGTCAAGACGACGGTGCTGACCGATGACGGTGAGCTGGTATCGCTGTCCAATCGGATTCTCCTCGAGCAGCAGGTCAGTAGCCGCTAACCCGGCAAATCCTGCTAATGTACGCCGCCGCAAACCCGGGAGACCGGGCTGTAGCGGACATTGACCTGACTGTCGGCACGACTTGTTTTGAATAAAGCCCAAACGCTGTCCACGCGCTATGACCCCCGTGAGCTCTCTGATGAGGAGTTGGTCGCGCGCTCGCACACGGAGCTGTTTCACGTAACACGCGCGTACGAAGAATTGATGCGCAGGTATCAACGCACTCTGTTCAACGTTTGTTCAAGGTATTTAGGGAACGATAGAGATGCGGATGATGTCTGTCAGGAAGTGATGCTCAAGGTGCTGTACGGCCTGAAGAACTTCGAGGGCAAATCGAAGTTCAAGACATGGCTCTATAGCATCACGTACAACGAGTGCATCACGCAGTATCGTAAGGAACGGCGAAAGCGTCGCTTGATGGACGCTTTAAGTCTGGACCCCCTTGAGGAAGCGTCTGAAGAAAAGGCGCCGGTACCCGAGGAAAAGGCCGGACTTGATCGCTGGTTGGTGCATGTGAATCCGATTGACCGGGAAATTCTGGTGCTACGATTTGTCGCAGAGCTGGAGTTTCAGGAAATTGCTGACATCATGCACATGGGTTTGAGTGCTACAAAAATGCGTTACAAGCGTGCTCTTGATAAATTACGTGAGAAATTTGCGGGCGAGACTGAAACTTAGTGCGTGGCAAATATCTCTTACGTGTAGGCAAGTTCTGTTAGACTTGTCGCCGAGTTGTCCCCCGGTTTGTGGGACTGCTTTACAATCACCAGATGGGGATTTAACGGATGAAACTGAAAAACACCTTGGGCTTTGCCATTGGTTCTATTATTGCCGCTACTTCTTTCGGCGCACTGGCACAAGGCCAAGGCGCAGTTGAAGGCGAGCTGTTCTACAAGAAGCAGTACAACGATAGCGTTAAGCACATCGAAGACGGCTTCAACCCAGGCGCTCGCATTGGTTACTTCCTGACCGACGACCTGTCGTTGAACCTGTCCTACGACAAAACCAACCACACCCGTTCGAACGACGGTACTGGCAGCCAGAAGATCGGTGGCGACACTAGCAGCCTGACTGCTCAGTACCACTTCGGCCAGGCTGGCGTTGACAGCCTGCGTCCATACGTAGAAGGCGGTTTCGGCCACCAAAGCCGTGGCAACGTCAAAGCTGACGGCCACAGCGGTCGCGACCAGTCCACCCTGGCTATCGCCGGCGCTGGCGTGAAGTACTACTTCACCAACAACGTGTACGCTCGTGCCGGTGTTGAAGCTGACTACGCACTGGACAACGGCAAGTGGGACTACTCCGCACTGGTCGGCCTGGGTGTGAACTTCGGCGGTAACGCTGGCGCAGCTGCTCCAGCTCCTACCCCAGCACCAGCTCCAGAGCCAACTCCAGAGCCAGAAGCTCCAGTTGCTCAGGTTGTTCGTGTTGAGCTGGACGTTAAGTTCGACTTCGACAAGTCGGTTGTTAAGCCTAACAGCTACGGCGACGTGAAAAACCTGGCCGACTTCATGGCTCAGTACCCAGCTACCAACGTAGAAGTTGCTGGTCACACTGACTCCATCGGTCCAGACGCCTACAACCAGAAGCTGTCCCAGCGTCGTGCTGACGCTGTTAAGCAAGTCCTGGTTAAAGACGGCGTTGCTCCTAGCCGCATCACCGCGGTAGGTTACGGCGAATCCCGCCCAGTTGCTGACAACGCAACTGAAGCTGGTCGCGCTGTTAACCGTCGCGTAGAAGCGTCGGTTGAAGCTCAAGCTCAGTAATTACTGAGTGGTAGAAAAAAGCCCGGCTTAGGCCGGGCTTTTTTTTGCCTGAGATTTACCTCAGGCGCTGGCTGACACTGTGATGGAGGCGGCTTGCCCTGCGCCAGCAACACTGCCGATCACCAGGATTGCGGGGCTTTTCAGAGCAAATACCTGTGCATCGGTATGCATGTGCGCCAGAGTGCTGCGGCACTCGCGTTGCTGAGGCAATGATGCGTTCTCGATCATCGCCACCGGCATATCCGCTGCCATTGCGCCCTCCAGCAATTGCTGACGAATCTCCTCCAGCTTCGCCACGCCCATATACACCACCAATGTCGTCCCGCTCTCGGCCAAGGCGCGCCAGTTCAGGCTGCTGTCGTCCTGGGTATGCGCAGTGACCAGCGTCACACCGCGGCTGACCCCGCGCAGCGTCAGGGGAATATCGCAGTTCGTTGCACCTGCCAGGCCCGCGGTAATCCCGTTGACCAATTCCACCTCAACCCCGCGTTCACGCAACCACAGCGCTTCTTCGCCGCCCCGGCCGAAAATACACGGGTCGCCGCCCTTAAGTCGCACCACGCATTTGCCTTGGCGCGCATAGCGCAGCATCAGGCGGTGGATAAAATCCTGGGGTGTCGAACGGCAGCCGCCGCGCTTGCCCACGGTTATCACCCGAGCGTCCGGGCAGTGCTCCAGCACCCTCGGGTTGACCAAATCATCGATCAGCACCACATCGGCTGCGTGCAGGGCGCGTACCGCCTTGAGGGTTAACAACTCCGGATCACCGGGGCCTGCGCCTACCAGCCAGACTTTTGCGCTCATGTTTATCCCCTCACACACTGATTGCGATTGGCAGCGACGTGCTGGCCAAAAGACGTTTGATTTCCGGTACACAAGAGCCGCACTGTGTGCCGCAGCCCAGTTCCTGCTTAAGCCCGGCCAGGTCCAGGCCACGGCCGATACCGGCACATACCGCGCTTTCACTGACGTTCTTGCAGTTGCACAAAATTTTACTGCTGGCTGCCGCGCCGCCCGGTGGTGCACTGAGCGGCGCAAGTAACCAGCGCCGAAGTTGATCGTCGGCACGGCCTTCCAGCCACAAACGCTGCAACCAATGCCGTGCCAGGGTTTCGCCGGCCAGGCGCAGCGCGGTGATGCGGCCTTTTTCGATTTTTACTCGCTTGCCAATCGAACGCCGCGGATCGTCATAGGCCATGACCGGGCCGTCATTGAGGCCCAGCAGTTCGTCGATACGGGTTAACAGTTGCAAGTCGGGCGCCTCGGTATGGGCTGCGCGCACCAGAAGAGCCGGCCGTTCACGCCCGGCCAGGCTCAAGCTGACGTAGGCAAAGCCCTCACACAGCGGGCGTAGGGCGTCAAAGTGTTGCTGCACATTTCCTTCGATCAGCGCGAACAGCTGCCACGGCAGTTGCACTGGCTCCAGGCGCACGCCGCTGTGTTTGAGTTCGGGCTGTTTCGACAAGGGGTCGAACGCCGGCTGGGTAAGGGCATTAACACCGCCCTTGAGAAAGCGATCACCCCAATGCATCGGCAGGAATGCCTGGCCCGGGCGCACGCTGTCATCGCTGCTGACGGCGATAATCACGCTGCCACGACGGCTTTTCAGGCTGACCAGATCGCCCTCTTTGAAACGGTGCCGACGCAGCTCATCCGGGTGCAGGCTCAGCAGTGCTTCATTGACGTGCCCGAACAACTGCGCGGCTGTGCCGGTGCGGCTCATGCCGTGCCATTGATCGCGCAGGCGCCCGGTGATCAGGGTCAGTGGGAAGCGTGCATCACGTTGTTCTTTGGCGGCGCGGTAAGGATCGGCGATAAAATGCGCGCGGCCGCTGTCTGTCGGGAACACACCCTCGGTGTACAGGCGCGGCGTGCCCGCTTGTGCGCCCACGGGAAATGGCCATTGCTGCGGGCCGAGCTGGTCGAGCAGGGCATGGCTGATACCCGACAGGTCAAGGTCGCGGTTACGGGTCAACATCTTGTACTCATCAAAGATCTGCGCCGGTTGCTCGAAGGCGAACAAACTCGGCAACCCCGGACGCAAGCGTTGCTCAAGGCGCTGTGCGAAATCCACGGTAATCGCCCAGTCCGGCCGTGCTTCCCCGGGTGGGTCGATGGCGCGGCGTACGTGGGAAATCCGCCGTTCGGAATTGGTCACCGTGCCTTCTTTCTCGCCCCAACTGGCGGCGGGTAACAGCAGGTCGGCGTAGGCGGCGGTTTCGGTGGTGCGAAAAGCCTCCTGCAACACCACGAACGGGCAGGCCGCTAATGCCGCACGCACGCTGTTCTGGTCCGGCAAGGATTGCGCGGGGTTGGTACAGGCAATCCACACGGCCTTGATCTTGCCGGCCTGGATCTGTTCGAACAGTTCGATAGCCGTAAGCCCGGTAGGCGCCGGCAACGATTCAACGCCCCAATAGGCCGCGACTTCAGCCCTGTGCTCAGGGTTGGCCGCCTCGCGATGCCCCGGCAGCAGGTTCGACAAACTGCCGGTTTCGCGTCCGCCCATGGCATTTGGCTGGCCGGTCAGGGAAAACGGCCCGCAACCCGGCCGACCAATGGTGCCGGTGGCCAGGTGCAGGTTGATCAGCGCACTGTTTTTGGCGCTGCCGGCGGTGGACTGGTTGAGCCCCATGCACCACAGCGAGAGAAAACTGCCGGAGGTGCCGACCCACTCTGCACACACGCGCAACTGCTCGACGCTGATGCCGCACAACTGCGTGACCATCTGCGGCGTGTAGTCATGCACCAGTCGTTTCAACTCGAGCAACCCATCGGTATGCGCCTGGATAAAGTCGCGGTCGATCCAGTCTTCCCACAGCAACAGGTGCAAGATCCCATGGAACAGCGCCACATCGGTGCCCGGCAGGATCGCCAGGTGCAGGTCGGCCAAATCGCAAGTGTCTGTGCGCCGTGGGTCGATCACCAGCACTTTCATTTGCGGGCGCCGCGCCTTGGCTTCCTCAAGACGTCGGAACAATACCGGATGGGCGTAGGCCATGTTGCTGCCGACGATCATCACGCAATCACTTGCCTCCAGGTCTTCATAGCTGCACGGCGGCGCATCGGCGCCCAGGCTGCGCTTGTAGCCGACCACTGCCGAAGACATGCACAGCCGCGAATTGCTATCGATATTGTTGGTGCCCACCAGCGCGCGGGCCAGCTTGTTGAAGCTGTAGTAGTCCTCGGTCAGCAACTGGCCAGAGATGTAAAACGCCACGCTGTCCGGTCCATGTTCGGCAAGGGTGTCGGCGAACACGTTGGCCGCGTGGTCCAGGGCGGTGTCCCAGTCGGTGCGGGCGCGGGACAGGCCTTTGCCCAGGCGCAGTTCCGGGTACAAGGCACGGGCGGTCAGGTCGCCGGTCAGGTGCAGGCTCGAACCCTTGCTGCACAACTTGCCGAAGTTGGCCGGGTGGTTCGGGTCGCCTTGCACACCCAGGATCTGCACGCCGTCATGCTCGATCAGCACGCCGCAACCCACGCCGCAGTAACAGCAGGTGGACGCGGTGGTCTGGCGGTTCATCAACCGGCGTCCCGCAGGGCCAGCATCACCCGGCCGTTTTCTACGCGGGCGGGGTGATGATGGGCGCAGCCGATGTCCGGCGCCTGGGCTTCACCCGACGCCAGGTCGATCTGCCAATTGTGCAGCGGGCAGGCCACGCGCTTGCCGTAGATCAAGCCTTGGGACAGCGGCCCGCCTTTGTGTGGGCAGCGGTCATCAAGAGCGAAAACCTCATCGTCACTGGTACGAAAAATCGCAATATCGCCTTTTGGCCCATTGATGATGCGCGAGCCCAGGGCGTTGATTTCATCGAGGGCGCAGATATCCAGCCAGTTCATGCCGACACCTCCAGCTGTTTGACGGGGATGACCTCGAATTCCTTTTTCAGCAGCGGCTGTTCCAGGCGTTCTTTCCACGGGTCTTGTTCGAATGACAGCGAGAATTGCAGGCGCTCGTTGAGGGCCTGGCGCCGGGCCGGGTCTTCCAGAACGGCTTTCTTGATGTGTTCCATGCCTACCCGTTGCAGGTAATGCACGGTGCGCTCGAGGTAGAAAGCCTCTTCGCGATACAGCTGCAGGAACGCGCCGTTGTATTCACGCACCTCTTCGGCAGTTTTCAGCTTGACGAAAAACTCCGCGACTTCGGTCTTGATCCCGCCGTTGCCGCCGATGTACATCTCCCAGCCGGAGTCGACGCCGATAATGCCGACGTCCTTGATGCCCGCTTCCGAGCAGTTGCGTGGGCAACCGGACACCGCCAGCTTGACCTTGTGCGGCGACCACATATTGAACAGGTCGTGCTCCAACTCGATACCCAACTGCGTGGAGTTCTGCGTGCCGAAGCGGCAGAACTCGCTGCCCACGCAAGTCTTCACGGTGCGGATGGATTTTCCGTAAGCGTGGCCGGAGGGCATGTCGAGGTCCTTCCACACACCGGGCAAATCCTGTTTCTTGATGCCCAGCAGGTCGATACGCTGGCCACCGGTGACCTTGACCATTGGCACGTTGTACTTGTCGGCCACATCGGCAATGCGCCGCAACTCCGACGGATTGGTCACGCCGCCCCACATCCGTGGGACTACGGAGTAGGTGCCGTCTTTCTGAATATTGGCGTGGGCGCGTTCGTTGATCAGGCGCGATTGCGGGTCGTCCTTGGCCTCGCCGGGCCAGGTGGAGATCAGGTAATAGTTCAGGGCCGGGCGGCAGGTCGCGCAGCCGTTGGGGGTGCGCCAGTTCAGGTAGCTCATGGTGCCGGCGATGGTCAGCAGGTGCTGGTCGCGGATCGCCTGGCGGATTTGCCCATGGTTGAGGTCGCTGCAGCCGCAGATGGCTTTTTCGCTTTTGGGTTTGACGTCGGCGGCGCCGCCCACGGTGTTGATCAGGATCTGTTCCACCAGACCGGCGCAGGATCCGCAGGAGCTGGCGGCTTTGGTGTGCTTCTTCACATCGTCAACGCTGAACAGCCCGTGTTCCTGAATCGCCTTGACGATGGTGCCTTTGCACACGCCGTTGCAGCCGCAGACTTCAGCGCTGTCGGCCATGCTCATGGCTTTGTCCTGGCCTTGGTGGCCGACATCGCCTAAAGCATTTTCGCCAAACATCAGGTGATCACGAATCTCGCCAATCGCGTGGTTCTCACGGATCTGGCGGAAATACCAACCACCGTCGGCGGTATCGCCGTACAGGCACGCGCCAACCAGGATGTCGTCCTTGATCACCAGCTTCTTGTACACGCCGCCAATCGGGTCGGAGAGGGTGATGGTCTCAGTGCCTTCGCCACCCATGAAATCCCCGGCGGAAAACAGGTCGATACCGGTGACCTTCAGCTTGGTCGAGGTCACCGAGCCTTTGTAAGTGGCAAAGCCCAACTGGGCCAGGTGATTGGCGCAGACCTTGGCCTGTTCGAACAGCGGCGCCACCAGGCCGTAGGCGATCCCACGGTGGCTGGCGCACTCGCCGATGGCATAGATGCGCGGGTCGTAGGTTTGCAGAGTGTCATTGACCAGAATCCCACGGTTGCAGGGGATGCCGGATTTCTCTGCCAGTTCGGTGTTGGGGCGGATGCCGGCGGCCATCACCACCAAGTCGGCGGGGATGATGTCGCCATTCTTGAACTGCACCGAGCCGACACGACCATTGCCGGCGTCGTGCAGGGCCTGGGTTTGCTCGCACAGGCGAAACACCAGGCCACGGCTTTCCAGTTCGGTTTGCAGCAACTGGCCGCTGGTCTTGTCCAGCTGGCGTTCCAGCAGCCATTCGCCGATGTGCACCACGGTCACGTGCATGCCGCGCAACATCAGGCCGTTGGCGGCTTCCAGGCCGAGTAGGCCGCCGCCGATGACCACCGCGTGCTTGTGGGTCCTGGCGGTGTCGATCATGGCCTGGGTGTCGGCGATGTCGCGGTAGCCGATCACACCCTGCAAGGTATTGCCGGGGATTGGCAGGATAAAAGGCGTCGAGCCGGTGGCAATCAACAGACGATCGTACTCGGCCTCGCTGCCGTCCTCAGCGATGACGATGCGTCTTACACGGTCGATCTGCACCACTTTGCGGTTGAGCAACAGCTTGATGTGGTTGTCCAGGTACCAGTCGAGGTCGTTGAGCACGATCTCTTCGAAGGTCTGCTCGCCGGCCAGCACCGGTGACAGCAGGATGCGGTTGTAGTTGGTGTGGGGCTCGGCGCCGAACACCGTGATGTCGTACAGGTCGCTGCTCAGCTTGAGCAATTCTTCAAGGGTGCGAACCCCGGCCATGCCGTTGCCGATCATCACCAGTTTGAGTTTCTTCATGTCGTTCTCCGCAATGGCTCGACAAATCGTGCGCAAACAAAAAAAGGCGCCCCCACCAGTTACCTGGCGAGGACACCTTTGTCCGGTCCCGTTCTCTCGGGAAGCTCGACCCTTCGACGTTGAAGGGGCGGCTATATGTGAGTTGTTGATGAAGCTAATGCAGCGGTTGTGCCAAGTCGCCGGACGCCCGTTTTATTGGGATTCCCATCGATATTGCGTGGGAATTCGCCCCCTAGTGGTGCAGCAGCCAGTACAGCAGCACCAGATTGACCAGCAGCGAGACGGTCGCCAGGGTTTGCCAGACCTTGAGCGGCTCGCGCTCCAGCAACGGTTTGGGTCGTACGCTCAATTCACGGCGGTCGGCCTGTTCCAGCACCAGCAACCATTCCTCGGCGGTTTCATAACGTTCTGCGGGCTGTGCGGCCACAGCGCGTTCCAGGCTCAACGGCAACCAGTCCGGTAAATCGGGGCGGTAACGACTGGCGCTGACGGGCTGGGTGAAACGTGGCCGCTGGAAGGCTTCGATTTCTCCGTAGGGGTAATGCCCGGTCAGCAGGTAATAGAGCGTGACACCGACACTGTATAAATCCTGTTGCGGCGTAGGACGTTCGCCACTGAAGGCTTCGGGCGCGATAAAACTTGGGGTGCCGGGCAGCAAATGGGCGCGGTCCTCGGAAAGCCCCGGGCAGTAGGCCAGGCCGAAATCCAGCACGCGTAATTCGCCGTCATCGCCCAGCAGCAGGTTTTCCGGCTTGATGTCACGGTGCAGGATCTGCCGTCGATGCAGCAGCCCCAGCGCCCGCAGCAAGCGTTCGGCAATGGACTGCCATTGCGCCAGGGGCAGCGGGCCTTGTTGCTGGAACAGCTGCGCGAGGGTCTGCCCCGAATATTCACGCATCACGTAGTACAAATGCTGACGCCCACTGGCCGCATGCACTTCAGGAAACGCACGCCCGGCCACTCGCCGCAGAAACCATTCTTCCGACAGCAAGGCTTGGCCGGCGTCGTTGTCATCGTCGCGGTTGAGCGGCAAGGTTTTCAACAGCCAAGCGTGTTGCTGGGCATCGCGCACGCGGTACAGCAATGACTGTCGGCTTTGCGCCAGCAGGCTTTCAACCTGCCAGCCTTCAAAGCGTTGCCCGGCCTTCAGGGGCGGTGGCAGCGGCCATTGCTGCAACTGCACCAGCGCATCGCCCAGGGTCGCGGCGCCTAGCTGGTCGATACGCACCAGCAGCGCGCTGGCATTGTCCTGGCTGGCGGCCAGGTGCGCGGCACTGACGAGCGTGTTCACCGCCACATCGAGATTGGTTTGTTCGCGCAGGATCGCGCTGATGCTGTGGTCGCCCAACGTGGCCCACACGCCATCGCTGAGCAGCAGGAAGCACTCGCCTTCGCGCAGTTCACCGTCGAGAAAGTCCAGCACCAGGTGCTGATCCAGGCCGAGGGCGCGCTTGAGCACATGCTGCATGCCCGGTTGTTCCCACACATGGTCTTGCGTGATGCGCTGCAACTCGCCGTCCAGCCAGCGATACACCCGGCAATCCCCCACATGCGCCAGGGTGAAGCGTTGGCCGCGAAATACCAGGGCGCTGAGGGTGGTCAGCAGCGGCTGGCCACCGCCGTTGGCTTGCAACCAGCGGTTCTGTGCCAGTAACAGTCGCTCCAGTGCCTGGGCCACGCCCCAGGTTTGCGGCGTGGCGTAGTAGTCCAGGGCCAGCGCCTGCAAGGTTGAACGGGCGGCCAGGCCACCGTCGGCGCATTGGCTGACGCCATCGGCGATGGCGCACAGGTAACCCTTGCTTGCGGCCAGTTCCGGCATGGGCGTGACCACCCGCAGGGCATCCTGGTTTTCTGCCCGCGGGCCGATGGCGCTGGCCTGGGCGACGCTCAGTTGCAGGCTCATCAGACGCGTGCGGCAGTCACGGCGGCCGAGCCCCACGTGGTTCTCCAGCGACGCTTGACGCCGTGCAGGCCGAACCAGGCCAACACGCCCAGGCTGGCAAACAACCACAAGGCCAACTGATAACTGCCGGTGCTTTGTTTGATTGCGCCCATGCCTGCCGCCAGGGCGAAGCCGCCGATGCCGCCCGCCATGCCGATCAGGCCGGTCATCACACCAATCTCGCGGCGAAAACGCTGGGGCACCAGTTGGAACACCGCGCCATTACCTGCACCTAGGCCGAGCATGGTGCAGACGAAAAGCGCCAGTGCGGCGTAGGAACTTGGCAGGTTGAAACCCACGGCGGCGATGCAAATCGCTGCCACGCCGTACATGCCGAGCAGGGTGCGAATCCCACCGAAGCGGTCGGCCAGCGCGCCGCCCAATGGGCGCATCAAGCTGCCGCCAAACACACAGGCGGCGGTGTAGTAGCCGGCGGTCACCGGGCTCAGGCCGTACTGGTCGTTGAAGTAGCCGGGCAGGGCGCTGGCCAGGCCGATAAAGCCGCCGAACGTCACGCTGTAGAAGAACATGAACCACCAGCTGTCGCGGTCGCCCAAGGCTTTGAAATAGTCGGCCATGGACTTGGCTTTCGGGCGCTCGGGCGCATTGCGCGCGAGCCACGCGAACACGATCAGTGTCAGCACCAGCGGGATCAGCGCGAAGCCGAAGACATTGCTCCAGCCAAATGCGGCGGCCAATACCGGCGCCAGCAAGGCGGCAAATACGGTGCCGGAGTTGCCGGCGCCGGCAATACCCATGGCCTTGCCTTGGTGCTCAGCCGGATACCACTGGGAAGCCAAGGGCAGGGCGACTGCAAAGGATGCACCGGCCATGCCCAGGAACACGCCCAGCAACAGCGCTTGCTCGTAGCTATGGATGCCGAGTTTCCAGGCGCCGAACAGGGCGGCGATCACAATCACCTGGCCGATCAGCCCGGCGGTCTTGGGTGACAGCTTGTCGGCCAGCATGCCCATCAAAAAGCGCAGCACCGCGCCTGCCAGGATTGGCGTGGCCACCACCAGGCCGCGTTGCTGGGTGGTCAGGTGCAGGTCGGCGGCAATCTGCACCGCCAGTGGCCCCAGCAGGTACCAGACCATGAAGCTCAGGTCGAAATACAGGAACGCGGCAAACAGGGTCGGGGTGTGCCCGGATTTCCAGAAGCTTGATTTCATCACGCACCTCAACGGTTGGGGGTCTTGTCAGAAGGCCTGTTGGCCCCAATCGCCGGGGCCAAAACGAAAAAAAACGCCGCCATCGAGTTCGCGAGTGCAAACCGGATGGGCGACGTCTTTGTCGTAGAAGGGGCAACCGCCGTTGGCTACCTGTAATAAGTGCTTAGCAAGAGCTGCGCCAGTTCAGCCGAGCAGCTCACTCATGGCGATGATCTGCTCGGCCACCTGGATCAATTTCTGCTGGCGGCTCATGGCCTGGCGGCGCATCAGGGTGTAGGCCTCTTCCTCATTGCAGTGCTTCATTTTCATCAGCATGCCCTTGGCCAACTCGATGCGCTTGCGCTCGGCCAACTGTTGGTCACGGGCCTGGAGCTGGGCGCGCAAGGCCTGGTCGCTTTCAAAGCGGGCCATGGCCACGTCGAGAATCGGCTGCAGGCGCTGGGCCTGAATGCCTTCGACGATGTAGGCGCTGACCCCTGACTTGATCGCCTGGCGCATCACATTGGGGTCGTGCTCATCGGTGAACATCACGATGGGGCGCGGCTGGTCGCGGCTGACCAGCACCACTTGCTCCATCACATCGCGACCGGGTGACTCGGTATCGATCAGGATCACGTCCGGGCGCACCGTTTCGACGCGCGCCGGTAGATCGATGGTCAAGCCCGACTCATCGATCACCTCGAAACCGGCCTCGGTCAAAGCGGCTTTGAGGCGCCCGACCTTGCGCGGGGTGTCGTTGATCAACAGGATTCGTAACATAGTCGTGGTCCTGTCAGCGCAGTGCCTGGCGGCTGGTAAGGTCCGCCAGGGCATGCAGGCGGAAGCTGCGGGCGTAGGCGGCGGGGTCGGAGCCGTCCCAGATCTTGCCGTCGATCAACAGGCTGCTGCGCATGTCTTGGGCGTTGGCCGGGACGCCAACGGCAGTCGCGGCCTGGCGATACAGGTCCAGTTGCTGCACCTGGCGAGCCACGCCCAGGTAGTCCGGGTCTTCGCGCAGCAGGCCCCAACGTCGAAACTGGGTCATGAACCACATGCCATCGCAGAGGTACGGCAGGTTCACCTCGCCATCAGCAAAAAAGCGCAGGGCGTGCGGGTCTTGCCACTGGTTGCCGAGGCCGTCGTCATAAGCCCCCAGCAAGCGGGGTTCGATGCAGTCGAGCGGGGCATCGAGGTACTCGCGAGCGCTGAGCAGTTGTGCGGTGGAGCGGCGGTTTTCCTGGCTTTGTTCGATAAAACGGCTGGCCTCGAGGATCGCCATAACCAGTACGCGGGCGGTGTTTGGGTATTGATCGACGAACGCCTGGGTGCAGCCGAGCACTTTTTCTGGGTGGTTTGGCCAGATCGACTGGGTAGTGGCCAGGGTGAACCCCTGGTTTTGCTTGACCGCGCTGGCGCACCAGGGCTCACCGACACAAAAACCGTCGATGCGCCCGGCTTGCAGGTGCGCGATCATCTGCGGTGGCGGCACCACCACACTGTCTACATCTTGCAACGGGTGAAGGCCTTGGCTCGCCAGCCAGTAATACAGCCACATGGCGTGGGTGCCTGTGGGAAATGTCTGGGCGAACGTCAGCTTTGTTCGGCTTTGGTGCACGTGGCGGTCGAGTGCCTCAGGAGTGGTCACGCCCTGCTGTTGCAGGCCGTGGGACAGGTTGATGCTCTGGCCGTTCTGGTTGAGCCCCATCAGTACCGCCATGTCTGTGGGCGCCACGCCGCCAATGCCCAGGTGTACGGCGTAGATCAACCCGTACAGGCTGTGGGCGGCGTCCAGTTCCCCGCTGACCAGTTTGTCGCGCAGGCTGGCCCAGGAGGATTGGCGCTTGAGGTTCAGCGTCAGGCCGTAGGGTTGGGCAAACCCCTGGGTGGCGGCGACCACCAATGAAGCGCAGTCGGTGAGTGCCATGAAACCCAGGTCCAGGCTGCTCTTTTCCGGGGCGTCACTGCCGTTGACCCACGCCAGTGGGGTGTTCACCGGGCTGTTGCCGACCGAGTCGTTCATCAACACCTACCTTTTCTGTCAAAAAAAAAGCATCGCTCCTTCGCATGGCAGTACAAGCCATTGCCGGGTAACGACGCCTTTGTCTGTAAGCCTGCTCCGACGTTGGCGCGGGCTCTGATGCAGAGTCCGTAGCAAGGCACATGCCACGGGCAGGCGGATGGAGCCTGCCGTCACCTTTCCATCAAGATTGAAACTCGAGTGCCTTTCAGTATGGCCGCTTCTTTGCGCCCGACTGCCAGGAACACCCAAGTTGCCTATCGATTCACCGACCCTGATGAGCTACCACCGATGAGCTCTCCCTGGCTATGCCGCTGGCTGCTGTGCGTTGCATTGCTGTGGGCCAATGCCTGCGCCTGGGGCGCAAGCTACGAAGCCCGGGATGAAAGCCTGCATACCTTTTTCAGTGCGTTGTCGCATTCTTTGGGGGTGCCCGTCGTTGTCAGCCGCGAAGCGGCGCGTAAACGCATTTGCGGCACCTTCGATCTGGAGGCTGCGCAGCAGACCCTCGCAACCGTCGCCGAGCAGCAGGGCCTGATCTGGTACAGCGACGGGCAGGTGCTTTACCTGTATGACGCCAGCGAAGCAAAAAGCTCGGCGGTTGCGCTGCGGCACATTCCGGTCGACAGGTTGCGCGGGTTCATGCGCCGTTCGGGGCTTGATGAATCACGTTATCCGCTCAGAGAGAGCGGCGCGCGCACGTTCTATGTGTCCGGGCCACCTAATTATGTGAACCAGGTGTTGCACCTGGCCCAACTGATGGACAGGCCGCGCACCGAAGTGCGTGTCGGTAAACAGGCCTTCGGTGTGGTGCAGGTGTTCAACACCCATGTGGCAGACCGTCAGTACGTCATGGGTGACGACAAGGTCAATGTACCGGGCATGGCCACGATGATCGAGAACCTGCTGGCTATCGAGCAGAAGAATGCCAGGCAGCGCCCTCCGGGTTTGCTGGCTGACAAGAGCCTGTTGGTGATGGCCTACCCGGACTCCAACAGCTTGCTGATCAAGGGCAAGCCTGATCAGGTCAAGGTGATAGAGGAACTGGTGGCGGAGTTGGACAAGCCCAAGCGACCAATCGAAGTGTCGCTGTGGCAGATCGATGTAGACCGTAGAGAACTCGACAAGATGGGCGTGGCCTGGGCTCAGGAAACCGGCACCGGAGCCTCCGTGACGCGGGTGCTGGAGCCCTTGGATGACAGCCGTTTGATGGCACAGCTCGGTGTTCTTGAGCGGCGACGCAAAGCCAGGATCACCGCGTTCCCCGTGCTGCTTACCCAAGAGAATGTTCCAGCGGTTTTCCAGGACAACCATACTTTTTACCTGCCCAAGCCTGGTGCTGACAGCGGCAAGTGGGAGCCCGTTGGGTATGGCACCGAAGCCAGCGTGCTACCACGCTTTGCGGCAGCGAATCAGATTGAAATGCAGCTGACCCTTGAGGATGGCCGTCAACTGGACAGCAAACTCGAGCCAGGCTCGGTCGGGGCAGTAGGGCGGGTGGGAATCAACACGGTGGTGCGCGTGCCTCAGGGCAAGCGACTGTGGCTGGGCGCGTTTGAACGTGAGGGCGGCGTGGGTTCCGGTCGGCGCGCCGAGGTACGGCTGTTTGTGATCCAGGCCCGGGCGGTTGGTGCAGAGCCGCGGATGCTGGCGGGTGCTATCGGGCCGCCGCCGCTGACGCAAAGTCAATATGAGCGTGTGCAACGCGCATTTGTGCGCGAAAACCGCGAAGCCTCTGACATCCAATAACTTTCTGAACGCCTATCAACGCTTTCCTGAGTGTTTGTTGCCGGTAATGGCGAAAAGTCCTACGCGATACGCACACAAAGCCTCGATTACATGGGCTTTTCCCTAACGTTGTTCAGGGGCCGACTTTCTATAGTCGCGGGGTTGGCGTATCGACCGTTTCTGGAAACAAGGTAATCAATGTCAGTAGATCAGGTACAGAGGTGAATATGACCCTCGCTAATGAAGAACTGGCAGCCTCGTGGTTTTTTGCCGGATGGACCTTGCATGTTGATGGCCGGTTAACGGGTGAGGGTGTGGATATTCAGCTGCCACCCAAGGAGTGGCAGGTGCTGCGGTTGCTGTTGGCATCCGGTGGTGTGCTGATGACCAAGGACCGTTTACTCGAGCAGGCCTGGTCCCGTGGCGAGGTTGCGGAAGAGTCGCTCACCCGTTGTATCTATGAATTGCGCAAGCACTTGAGAGAAGACAAAGGCTTTATCAAGACGATCTATGGCAGGGGGTATCGCTTTACCTGTGCCGTCACCGTTCGGCAACACACCCAACGGCTGCCCGGGCAGGCGTGTGTGCCTCGCATCTGTTCGGCCTGTGGCCAGGTGAACCATGATTAAGCGTTTGCGCAAAGGCTTGCTGCTGTGCCTGCTGATGGGCAGCTACCCGGCCTGGGCCAGTTGTTGGGAGGAAGTCGCCGGCCGGTATGACATTGAGCCGGAGCTGTTGAAAGCCATTGCTGTGGTGGAGTCGGGCGCACGCGCGGGCGCGATGAACCCGGGTAATAGCGATGGTTCGCGAGACATTGGCCTGATGCAGATCAACAGCATGCACTTGCCTCGTCTGGCCAAGCAGGGGATTACCGAGGAAAGGTTGCTGACTGAGCCGTGTTTATCGATCGAGGTGGGGGCTTCGATCCTGGCCGACTTCATCCAGCGCTTCGGTTACAACTGGACAGCCGTGGGGTCCTATAATGCCGGGCCGGCACCCGAGCGTGAGGCATTGCGCCTGCGTTATGCAGAAAAAATCTGGGCGCAGTATGAAGCGTTGGTTGCACATCGCCAGTGACGAATGGACGGCACGCCTCGCACCCGGCGTGCCACCCCGGCTATAATCGCGCCACCTTTCGCCGCCATCCGAGTCTAGCCCGCCCATGTATACCCTGGCCCGCCAGCTGTTGTTCAAACTCTCCCCGGAAACCTCCCACGATCTGTCCCTGGACTTGATCGGTGCCGGCGGCCGCCTGGGGCTCAATGGTCTGGTATGCAAGGCACCGGCAAAAATGCCGGTTTCGGTGATGGGGCTCGATTTTCCCAACCCGGTCGGGCTGGCTGCGGGTCTGGACAAGAACGGCGCGGCCATCGACGGTTTTGCGCAACTGGGTTTCGGCTTTGTCGAGATCGGCACCGTGACGCCACGACCACAACCGGGTAACCCGAAGCCGCGTATCTTCCGTTTGCCCGAAGCCGAGGCAATCATCAACCGCATGGGCTTCAACAACCTGGGCGTTGATAACTTGCTGTCGCGGGTTCAAGCCGCGAAGTACAAAGGCATTCTCGGCATCAATATCGGCAAGAACTTCGACACGCCGGTCGAGCGCGCCGTGGATGATTACCTGACCTGCCTGGACAAGGTCTACGCCCACGCCAGCTACGTCACGGTCAATGTCAGTTCGCCCAACACGCCGGGCCTGCGCAGCCTGCAGTTTGGTGATTCCCTCAAGCAATTGCTCGAAGCCTTGCGCCAGCGCCAGGAAGACCTGGCCGTGCGCCATGGCAAGCGCGTGCCGTTGGCCATCAAGATTGCCCCGGACATGAGCGATGAAGAAACCGTGCTGGTCGCCCAGGCCCTGGTGGATTCGGGCATGGATGCGGTGATCGCTACCAACACCACCTTAAGCCGCGTCGGCGTTGAAGGGCTGGCGCATGGTGACGAAGCGGGCGGCCTGTCGGGCGCGCCGGTGCGGGACCAGAGCACCCATATCGTCAAGGTACTGGCCGCTGAACTGGCGGGGCGCTTGCCGATCATCGCCGTGGGCGGCATCACCGAAGGCAAGCACGCAGCCGAGAAGATCGCTGCCGGCGCCAGCCTGGTGCAACTCTATTCCGGCTTTATCTACAAAGGCCCGGCGTTGATTCGCGAGTCGGTGGATGCCATCGCGGCTTTGCGCTGATAGATCAGCCAATAGATCGTTCCCACGCTCTGCGTGGGAATGCATCCTGTGACGCTCTGCGTCGCCGTTGCGCAAGACCTCAGGTTGGACGCGGAGCGTCCTGGGAGGCGTTCCCACGCAGAGCGTGGGAACGATCAGCCAATTCCTGAGCATTAAAAAGGGCTCCAAAAGGAGCCCCCTGGGCCGAAGCCCGCCGCCCGGATAGGACGTGCGTGGTTAAGTCGTTACAAAATCTTCAAGGTGGTTGTCGGATTAAGTGCCCCGTGTCAGCCGACGGCGTGAAGTTCGTTGAGTCTGTGGATTCCCGCAGTGCCAGTCATACCGTCCCAGTTGTCGCCGCGTCCTTCTCGCCAGCCGTTGATCCAGGCTTGGCGTACCGACGGTAGAGTAAATGGGCAAAGCTCACGGGATTTACCATGAACGCCATATTGATATCCGCGTAAAAATGCTCTTTCCAACGGATCACGCTTAAGTCTTCTCATAGGGTGTTTCCCTCACTTGTTGACTGTCTAGATATCCTTCGGCCCCGCGTGGGGCCGGGCAGGGTTTTCCTGCCGTTGGTGGGCTCGCTGCCGGCGTGGCGAGCCTATGTGTCGGCGTCGTTACGGCGCCAACCTGTGTTGAGTTCTAACCAATAGGTCACATGGATTCAATGATCGTTTTGTCATAAGCACGTAACGATAACGATGCTATAGCCATAAGCTGGGATGGCTTTTCGCCCCATTTAATAGGCAAACCCAGCTATGATGTGCCCTGCATAGAGGATGGGTTTAATCCTTTAGTGAGAATGCCCGCCCGTTGCAGTCGGTTATTATTCGACGAAGGGTCGGAATATTTCTTTTTGTTGCGATGATTTATTTATCTGCCCCGGCAATTAAGGCTCAAACGCCCGGCAGCCGGGGTGGGACGACACATTCGTGTCACGCGAGCACTCTTCAAGAAAAGTGCTTGATTGAAAACCGAGCCGGCGATGCGTCGCCCGTTCATTTATTGCTGAAAAGCCTGGAATGCCCCATGTCGGACCGTTTTGAACTCTTCCTCACCTGCCCCAAGGGCCTCGAAGGCCTGCTGATCGAGGAAGCCGTCGGGCTTGGCCTTGAGGAAGCCCGCGAGCACACCTCGGCCGTGCGCGGCATGGCCGACATGGAAACCGCCTACCGCCTGTGTCTCTGGTCGCGCCTCGCCAACCGCGTGCTGCTGGTGCTCAAGCGCTTCCCGATGAAGGACGCCGAGGACCTCTACCACGGCGTGCTGGATATCGAATGGGCCGACCACATGGTCCCGGACGGCACCCTGGCCGTTGAATTCAGTGGCCACGGCTCGGGCATCGACAACACCCACTTCGGCGCGCTGAAGGTCAAGGATGCGATTGTCGACAAACTGCGCACCCCGACCGGCGAACGCCCGTCCATCGACAAGATCAACCCGGACCTGCGCATTCACCTGCGCCTGGACCGTGGCGAAGCCATCCTTTCCCTGGACCTGTCCGGTCACAGCCTGCACCAGCGCGGTTATCGCCTGCAGCAAGGCGCCGCACCGTTGAAGGAAAACCTCGCAGCCGCGATCCTGATTCGCGCCGGCTGGCCGCGTATTGCGGCCGAAGGCGGCGCGCTGACGGACCCGATGTGTGGCGTGGGCACCTTCCTGGTGGAAGGCGCAATGATCGCCGCCGACATGGCGCCCAACCTCAATCGTGAGCTGTGGGGCTTCACCACCTGGCTCGGTCACGTACCGGCGCTGTGGAAGAAGCTGCACACCGAGGCCACCGAGCGTGCTGCCATCGGCATGAACAAGCCGCCATTGTGGGTGCGTGGCTATGAGGCTGACCCGCGTCTGATCCAGCCCGCCCGTAACAACATCGAACGCGCAGGCTTAAGCCACTGGATCAAGGTGTACCAGGGCGAAGTCGGCACGTTCGAGCCGCGCCCGGACCAGAACCAGAAAGGCCTGGTGATCTGCAACCCGCCCTACGGCGAGCGTCTCGGTGACGAAGCCAGCCTGTTGTACCTCTACCAGAACCTCGGCGAGCGCTTGCGCCAGGCCTGCATGGGCTGGGAAGCGGCGGTGTTCACCGGCGCGCCGGACCTGGGCAAGCGCATGGGCATCCGCAGCCACAAACAGTATTCGTTCTGGAACGGCGCGTTGCCGTGCAAGTTGCTGCTGATCAAGGTCAACCCGGACCAGTTCGTCACTGGCGAGCGCCGCACCCCGGAACAGCGTCAGGCCGAGCGTGAGCAAGCCGCTTACGATCAAGCCCCGACCGAGCCGGTCGAGCGCCAGTACAACAAGAACGGCAACCCGATCAAGCCGGCTCCAGCCCCGGTGGTTGAGCAGGCGCGCCTGAGCGAAGGCGGGCAGATGTTCGCCAACCGCCTGCAAAAGAACCTCAAGCAGTTGGGCAAATGGGCCAAGCGCGAAGGTGTGGACTGCTACCGTGTGTACGACGCCGATATGCCGGAATACTCCATGGCCATCGACCTGTACCACGATTGGGTGCATGTGCAGGAATATGCCGCGCCTAAATCCATCGACCCGGAAAAAGCCTCTGCGCGTATGTTCGATGCGCTGGCCGCGATTCCCCAGGCGCTGAACGTCGACAAAAGCCGCGTGGTGGTCAAGCGTCGCGAACGTCAGAGCGGCACCAAGCAATACGAACGTCAAAGCGCCCAAGGCAAGTTCACCGAAGTCAGCGAAGGCGGCGTGAAGCTGCTGGTCAACCTCACCGACTATCTGGATACCGGCCTGTTCCTCGACCATCGCCCGATGCGCATGCGCATCCAGAAGGAAGCGGCCGGCAAGCGTTTCCTCAACCTGTATTGCTACACCGCCACCGCGAGTGTGCACGCAGCCAAGGGCGGCGCGCGCAGCACCACCAGCGTCGACTTGTCCAAGACTTACCTGGACTGGGCACGTCGCAACTTCTCCCTCAACGGTTTCTCTGACAAGAACCGCCTGGAGCAAGGTGATGTGATGGCCTGGCTGGAGGCGAGCCGCGATGAGTTCGACCTGATCTTCATCGACCCGCCGACCTTCTCCAACTCCAAGCGCATGGAAGGCATCTTCGACGTACAGCGTGACCACGTGCAGTTGCTCGACCTGGCCATGGCGCGCCTGGCCCCGGGCGGTGTGCTGTACTTCTCGAACAACTTCCGCAAGTTCGTGCTGGAGGACAACCTCAGCGAGCGCTATGCGGTCGAGGAAATCAGCGACAAGACCCTGGACCCGGACTTTGCACGTAACGCGAAGATTCACCGGGCCTGGAAAATCACCGCTCGCTGATCGCCACACTCAAGCTGCACCAAAAAGCCGCAAGCCCGGAATAATCCGGGCTTGCGGCTTTTTTGCACTGGTCAAACACCGGCCTCATGGTTATAACTTAACGCCTAGCCAAAGTGACACCCCCCGCACGCTGGCGTTGTGAGTGTTGCCTATGCCGATGCAAGCCGTTCGCCCGAAAATACTAGGCTTTATCAGTGAGCAGGCGTCGGCTTGGCTGGTGGCATTGGTGGTGTTATTGGCAGGTGGAGCGCTGACGGTCATCGTCGCCTGGGCGGCCGCCGACCTCTACAAACAGCAAGTGCGCCAGCGTTTCCAGTTATTGGTTAATGAGCGCTACACCCGCCTTCAGGAGCGGTTCGAAGACCAGGAGCAACGCCTGGCCAGCCTGCAGCGTTTCTTCGTCAATTCCAGTGACGTGTCCCGCGCCGAGTTCGATGGTTTCGCCAAGCCTTTGCTTCTGCGCGCCCGCGCCTATGCCTGGGCGCCGCGTATATTTCGCGAACAGCGCCACGCTTTTGAACAGGAAATCTCGCGTCAGCGTGGTACACCTTTCGCCATTAGAGAATTGAACACTTCGGGTGAACTGGCGCCGGCGCCCGAGCGCGACGAGTATGTGCCGGTGCTGTACAGCCAGACCCAAAGCTTGCTGGGTTCGCCCTTGGGGTTCGATCTGTTGGCCCAGCCACTGCGTCGTTCGGTGCTTGAGCGGGTGCAGAAAAGCGGCCGGCCTGCGGTGTCCCAGCCCATGCAGTTGGTGGGCGTAGAACCGGCTTATGCCGCCGGCGTCTTGTTGGTGGCGCCCGTGAGCAAACCCGTCGACACCGAGCCCCATGGTTATGTGATGGCAGTGATCAGCATGCGCCAACTGGTCGCCGATGGTTTGCCCAAGCCCAGCCGCGACAACCTGGTGATGCAGATCGTCGACACTTCCGACACGCAGCAGCGCGTGCTGTACGCGTCCAGCAACGCGGTGGGCGACAGCGGCCTTGTTGCCACGCGTCGTCTCACCCTCGGCGACCATGTGTATGCCTTGAGCGTTCGTGCCAGCCAGGTGTTCGACCAGGCCAATCACTCGTCGATGCACACCATACTGGCCATGGGCGTGCTCCTCAGCCTGCTGCTCAGTGCGTTGCTGTATGTGTTGGTCAGCCAGCGCCAGCGCGCGCTCAAGCTGGTGGAACAACGCACGCAGCAGTTGCACCTGCGTGAGCAGGAGCTTCGCGCAGCCCACGGGCAATTGCGCAGCGTGCTGAACGCCGCCACCCATGTTGCGATCATTGCCACTGACCTGCGGGGTGTGATCAACACCTTCAATGCCGGTGCCGAGAAAATGCTCGGGTTCAAATCCGAGGCGGTGGTGGGGCGGCTGACCTTGGAAAGCCTGCATCTGGCCCTGGAACTCGAAGCGCGCGCGGCCAGTTTGAGCGTGGCCTTGGGCAAGCGTATTCCGGCGAGCCAGGCGATGCTGGTGGAAAGCCCGGACAATCTGCACGAGGCGCGCGAGTGGACATTACTGCGCGAGGATGGCCGCTACCTGACGGTGAATATGCTCACCACCGTATTGCTGGACGACTACGGCCTGTGGATCGGGCACCTGGCGATCTACATGGATGTGACCGAACAAAAACGCGCCTACGAGGCGTTGGCCGCGCGCGACCGCCTACTCAAAAAGCTCAGTGCCCACGTGCCTGGCGGGATTTTTCAGTTCACCCTCGAACCCAAGGGGAAGGGGCGTTTCATCTATGCCAGCGATGGGATGCGCGATATCTATGAAATCGACACGGGCGTACTGCAGCAAGACGCGGACAAGGTGTTCGAACGCATTCATCCGCAAGACGTGGAGCGTGTGCGCCTGTCGATTCGTCTGTCAGCGCTGCAGTTGAGCCATTGGCGCGAAGAGTACCGGGTGGTGTTGCCGCAACGCGGCCTGCGCTGGATTCGCGGCGAAGCCACGCCGGAGGAGTTAACCGGTGGTGGCACGTTGTGGCATGGCTACGTGTCGGATATCTCCGATCTGAAGCGGGTCGAAGAGGAGCTGCGTGCGCTGTCGATTACCGACTCGCTGACGGGCATTCATAACCGCCGTTATTTTCAGGATCGCCTCAAGGCCGAGATGCTCCGGCTCAACCGAACCAAGGGCACATTGTCGTTGATCATGCTCGATATTGATCACTTCAAACGTATCAATGACCAGCACGGGCATGCGGTGGGCGATGGGGTGTTGCAGGAAGTGTGCAAACGCATCGGCCGGCGCCTGCGCCGCACGGATGTGTTTTGTCGTTTGGGCGGCGAAGAGTTTGTGGTGCTGTGCCCGCATACCGATGCCGAGCAGGCTTATAGCCTGGCGATGGAGTTGTGGCAGTCGCTGCGCACCGAACCGATGGAGGTGGTGGGCGTGGTGACCGCCAGTTTCGGTGTGGCCAGTTGGCGGGTCGATGAAGGGATTGACGGGCTGCTGCTGCGCGCGGACTCGGCGGTGTATGTGGCCAAGCAGGCGGGCCGCGACCGGGTGGAGGCCGAGCGCTTGCGCGCCTGATCGTTCCCACGCTCTGCGTGGGAACGCCTCTTGTGACGCTCGGCGTCACGCTTTGGGACGCAGAGCGTCCCAGGCTGCGTTCCCACGCGGAGCGTGGGAACGATCAGTTACAAGACGGGCGCTGCGGCTGTCAGCTTCGGCTGGCGATACAGGTCCAGCAGCACCTGATCGAGCACCGAAGAAGCCCCCCATGGCTTCGAATCGTTGAGGATTGCCACCACCACCCAGGTGTTGCCATTGTTGTCGCGGCTGAACCCGGCAATGGCGCGCACGGTGTTCAAGGTGCCGGTCTTGACGTGAGCCTCACCGCGCAGAGCCGTGGTTTTCAGGCGTTTGCGCATGGTGCCGTCGGTGCCCGCAATCGGCAGCGAACTGATGTATTCCGCCGAGTACGGGCCTTTCCATGCCGCTTGCAGCATGGCCGCCATTTCGCGGGCGCTGACGCGTTCGGCGCGGGACAGGCCGGAGCCGTTCTCCATCACCAAGTGCGGCGCGGTGATGCCTTTTTTCGCCAGCCACTGACGCACCACGCGTTGCGCGGCCTTGGCGTCGTCGCCATCTGCGTCGTTGCGGAACTGCGCGCCCAGGCTCAGGAACAACTGCTGGGCCATGGTGTTGTTACTGTATTTGTTGATGTCACGGATGATTTCCGCCAGGTCCGGCGAGAACGCACGAGCCAGCACTTTAGCGTCCTTGGGCACTGGTGCCTGGATATCACGGCCCTGGATGGTACCGCCCAACTCCTGCCAGATCGCACGCACGGCGCCGGCGGTGTAGGTGGCGTGGTCGAGCAGCGACAGGTAGGTCTGCGAGCTGCACCCATCGCCCAACTGGCCGCTGACCGTCACGGTCACGCTGCCATCGGCGGCGGTCACCGGGCTGTAGCGCACATCGCCAGTGCATTGCTTGGCGTTGGAGACTTTGACCTGGTTGTCGATGCGGATGCTCGCAATCGGCGGCTCGACCGAGACGATCACCCGGCCCGAGTCATTGCGGGTGACAAAGCGCAGGGCCTTGAGGTTGACCAGCAGGGCGTCCGGCTTGACCAGGAACGGCTTGTTCTCGTCGTTGCCGTCGTCATTGAATTCAGGCAATTGCGGCTGATTGAAGAAACTGCGGTCCAGCACCAGGTCGCCAGTGACTTGCTGTACGCCATTGGCGCGCAGGTCGCGCATCAACAGCCAGAGTTTTTCCATATTCAGCTTGGGGTCGCCGCCGCCCTTGAGGTAGAGGTTGCCGCGCAACACGCCACCGCTGAGGGTGCCGTCGGTGTAGAACTCGGTCTTCCACTGGTGGTTGGGGCCGAGCATTTCCAGGGCTGCGTAGGTGGTGACCAGCTTCATGGTGGAGGCCGGGTTAACCGAAACATCAGCGTTGAACACGGTCGGCGTGCCGGGCCCGGTGAGGGGCAGCATCACCAACGACAGCGAAGTATTGGGTATTTTGGCTTTCTGCAGTGCCTGCTGAACATTTGGCGGCAGGCTGTTGTTGATCGGCGCGGCGGTGACGGAAAAAGCCAGAGGTAGAAGAAAACCGGCAAAGAGTACTGAACGAAAAGAGTTGATCATAAGGAATAAAACCCTACTGCTGAGAAGGGTGAAAAAGGTGAGGGGTATGGAAGAAAATCCCTCATTGGTCACGAAAGTGTCGGCATTATGCCCCAAGGTGGATCCAGTTGTAGCTGAACGATAGCGGGTATTTCGGGTTTTTTTGCAGACCAATGGCCGCCCGTCCCATAGAGTCGGGCAAAGGTCGGCTTAAACTGCTAAAGTGCCGGCCGTTATTACTTAAGAGGATTGTTCCAATGGCGACTAACCGTTCCCAGCGTCTGCGCAAAAAACTGTGCGTTGATGAATTTCAAGTTTTGCCGATTAGCATGAAATAATCGAAAAATTGTCAAAATTTGAGAGTGCCTGTTCACTAATTCTGATAATGAAGCTGAACCCCTTCATCAGCTAAACTCCCTCCTCAGACCCTTGCCTCCATGCGGCGGTCTCACCCCAGCAGATGCCGGCTAGCTAAAGTCGTAGATTCTTTGATACGCACTGCTACCAACCCGTCCGATACCCGTTCATGCGGGACATGTCATTTGTTACAAATGAATAACCCAGTCATTGTCCCAGCCCTACCATGCCTGTGCTGGTATGTGCTGAGCGTCGATGCTGCAGTCGAAGATTTCTCCACGAATTCAGTAGGACATCGCTATTTGATTATGCTCTGTAGAGAGCTAGTACATGCTGCAGGATGCGCACTTAACCGATGCGTCAGCCGGAAGCAGTTGAAAAAACGAGTGGCGTGCGCATGTTGATGGTCTGCGATCATTTAGGTGATCCAGCCGAAGTTTGACGCAAGATGGGAGGTCAAGGTCTGCTGAGCTGCACTTCGTGCAAACCTAGAAGGGATGTATCGAAGGTGCTAGCTTGATTTGTTTTTAGGGGGCGAACCAAAAAGGGCCATCACGATGGATGGCCCTTTGAATATCAAGCTACCGGATTGATCGGCTTTTCCGGGTACCAGACGTCCAGCAGTGGGCTGACTTCATACTTGGTCAGCTCGGAGCGGGTTTTCAGCCAGGCTTCAACGGCTGCGCGCTGCTCTTCGTTGACCGAGCCACGCTTCTGCAGGCATACCAGACCGAAGTCATCGCCGCCAACATAACCCAGACCATTGGCTTCCATGGCTTCTTTAATGAAGGCTTCGAGGAAAGCGTCAATGGCTTCTTCGGACAAGTCTTCTTTGAAGTCCAGGTTCAGCTCAAAGCCCAATTCCTGGAACTCGTCTACACAGAGCTTTTTGCGCAGACGTTGAGAGCGGTTAGTGGCCATTGAAACAATCCTCTTAAGTAATTACGGCGCGCATCTTACCAGCTAAGTGACATGCCTGCCCGAATGACTGAAATTGCACCGACGGATTGTGCGTTTGCAACACCTTCACCCTCTGCGCGCCAATGAACGTAGATTGCAGACCTAGATAGCCCGAGCTTCTCCTGACGTCGTTCCGGTTAAATCCTGCCGCTTTAAGTTCCTTAATGGCCTGCGCATTCTTGGAGCCTTCAGGCTCGCCTCGCGATCGCCGCCGAAGCGTTTTGCATACGATCTATGGGAGCTTTAACGGATGAGGTGATGATAAGACGCATCACGGTGGAGGTTCTGCCTATTAAGGTTTATCCCTTTTGCCAGTACCGTTGAACAGTCGATGTAGGCAAACCTAGTTCACGCGCAGCTTCGGCTTGTGTCAGGCCCTGCTTTTTCAGTTCAACAACGGCACTGACCCTCTGAGCATCCGCTCGAGTTCCTCGAGAGCGCTTTTTCAATGCGCCGTCTTGAATCTGATCCTCCATGATTTTAAGGCCGCCCGACTCGATGAAGCCTTGAAGCTCTTTTTGCGCATTTTTTATCAAATGTTCAGGAGCCTCTTTGTCACGGATCGCCAAGCACAACGCCAACAGAGTCAGAAGGTTGATATCGAGCGTTTCGGCGATCTTGACGAGGGTAGGTAGCGTCGCCTGGATTTTCCCTTGCTCGAGCAAGCTAAGGTTGCTCTGGCTGATGGTTCCCGCCAGGGCCTCATAACCCAATCCTTTCATTTGCCGGATGGCGCGCAGCGTGACGGCTAGCTCTTCCTTCACGTTCAGTTTCTCAAAATGAAGGATAGAGCCATACTCGCAATGGCCCACCAAATATCTACAATTGTTAATGGTGGGATATTTGCTTATGATGGCCGTTCAATAGGATGCGTAGCACCAAGGAATCGCGTGCTTTTCGGCAGTATCCCTATCCGGTTGCCAGAAGCATGAGCAGGGTCAGTCGAAGGCTGCCTTACGCTGAGCTTATTCAGAGCTTGGCAGGGTTTGAAATAGGGTTTATCCGCAGTGTTTGTAACCAATAGCAGCAATTTGCAGGGGCAATTTAGAACTCCAGGCGGTATTCGAATGCTCTGGAAATCCATGGATATCAGTCGGTGCGAGTACTCGTTTCTGATTGAGGGAATGGGATTAGAGGATGGAGACTTCAGCCCGGTTGCGCATCTGGTTACGGATGTGGAAACCGTTCAGATGATGCGTGCAGCGGAGCAGGGTGAGTTCATGATCGTGACGAACATTCATCTCATCCTTCCACCTACAAAGTGCGAGCAGGGGTCATACGCAATGGAGCTTCTCTCTGAAATTCGCATTCAAGCTGGCACCGAGGAAAACCCGATCTACGAGTTCATAACCGGCACGGGCCATATCTACACCAGTGCACGCAAATGATGGTTCCAACACCGGAGACACCATGTCAGTAACCCTTGATGAGATTGCTGAGTTTTTTTATGGAAGTGGGGAGGTCGTTCCTGGTTGGCATGGCACGCAGGAAGAATTAATAGGGCTCGCCGAACAGACTTTTCCGGGGAAGCCTTTCTGCCTAGTGAAGCAATGGATCATCGCTGATCTCCAGCTCACTCAGGTGGAGCAAGATCGACTCGCATCAATGGGGCTGCTACCAAAAGCTGTGTACTCCCATGAGGTCGTCCTGGACAGCCGCCGACGTTTTTCTCCCGGCCACTGGGTGCGCACCAATTTCGGAATTTCGCATGACCACCCGTGCTTGTTTGAAACCAAAAGCACGGTCTACCTGTTGCTTGGTGATGGTGTAAGGAAGCCAGCAGCACTTAGTACCGTTTTTTCGTTTCGAGCGTAACTGACTCAACATTTTCACCCACGCTGCCATTCAGGCAGTGCGATTGACTACGCCTTTAAAAATTGCAGGAGCACGTTTTGATTCGATTTGATTGCCGGCAGGTCACTGGAGTGATCGAGAAGCCACGAGTGATTGCCACCGAGCAGGGGACTGTGACCGCGCGCATCGTTATCGATGGGCAGGTGTTGCCGAATGTTTTGTTGCCAGGAATGATCTTTGAAGAGATTGAGGCGGGAGAGCGAGTGACCCTGTACGGCATCTTCACGAAGAAAAAAGACAAGACTGCAAACACGGCCACCATCTACGCCATGAAGGGTGAGAACGGCAAGCTGGTAGCAGCGAGGCAGTACCAGATCAAGGTACCGGTGATGTTGATGGTCTACGCAGTACCCTTGATGATCTTGGCGTTCATTGCAGGGTGCTTCCTTTCTCCCTATCCGATTCATCTAGTTTCCGGAAGCGTTGACCCTGATTACCTGGTTCGGACGACCTTCGTTTGGGCGTTCTGGGAGGGGATCTTGGCAGGGTTGGTCATGGTGGGGATTGCGGTTAATTGGATCATGAAAAGCAATGATCCGCAGAGCTGGGCAGTGATTGATCCTGTGACACTTTCACAGCGCTTCAGCAAGGCGTTCAAATAAGTGCTTCATACCAGGCTTCCCTTTTGTTGGAGGCTTTCTAAGAGAAGGAGAGGTGGCACGTGCAGACCGATGATCTCGAGCGCGAACGACGTCGCAAAGCAGTGGCGGAGGTTCTTGCTTGTCAGCTGCTCGATGGTGTGAGGCCTTCCTCTACGCACCTTGCTGAGCTGCAGCGATATGCAGATGGCCTGGTAAGTCTAGACGAGCTACTGACGGAGTTGATTGCGAGCATACGGCAGTGCTCTCCACTGTAAGCAGTTAACTTCCAGGAAGGCCGGCTTTGAGAGTTCTTTACCGTGCTTGATTCGAACTGCCCGACAAGCAGCCGGCTGACGCCGAATGATCGAGTTCTATTTCTCGATTTTGATGGGGTGCTGCACCCTGACGACGTATACCGTACCCGGAGTGGTTTGGAGTTGCGTGCATCCGGGCAACTCATGATGCATGCAGGAATACTGGTAGAGATACTGGAGGACTTTCCTCAAGTCAAAATCAGCTTATCGACCAGTTGGGTGCGCATCCTCGGTTACCGCCGTGCACGCGCTGCTTTACCGCCAAAGTTGCAGGCTCTCACCGTGAGCAGTACATGGCACTCAAGGATGCCCAGGGCTCCGTTTGAGGGCTACGACATGCACAGCCGCTATCAGCAGATCCGTGCTGCGGTAACTAGGGCCGGCCTGACGAATTGGATCGCCCTAGATGATGATCCTTTCGAAAGCTGGCCGGATCACGATCCACGGCTGATCCGGACTGATCCTGACCTGGGTCTTAGCTCAGTGCTGACCCAGGAGGAGCTACGGTTCAAACTGAGAGCCTTGATGAGGACGTAAAAAAAACTTCCCGAGACGCTTTGCATTGCTGCAAAACATGAGTTTATTGCTTCAGTAACCGTATTCGCTCAGCAATCTGCGCAGGAATTCACGCCGCCTTTGAGCGATGCACAGAATTAGGTAATCACGCTCGTAGTCCTTGGTCGAGAGGTGTCCGGCATCCACAAGGCCATGGATGTAGCCTTCCGCTTTGCCTCTCGCTTCGAGCAGTGCCTCTATTGTGGTGCTGTGGTAAATGTCTTCAGCCAGCAGTCGCCACCGTTTCTTTTGGTGCTGCCCGACTAGGTCGTCCGAAAACTTTGGGGCGTTGATCAGGGTATTGAAATCGGCACATGCGTCTGGTGTGTTCAAAGCGGGTTCTCAGAACAGTGATATCTGTACCGAGGTTATCATGCGCACATTTAACGGCCTGCTGTTGGCTGGCTTACGTAGGCGCTGTCGCGAAAGAACGATTTTAATGATGGTGCAGGCTTTCGATGGCTGCAGTGAAACCTGGAGTTCGATATGGGGCACCTTAGCCTTGAGGACGTCTACCCCGACGACGTAAAAAAATACGGCCATCTGCGAGTGGGATTGACCGACTTCTACGTAAAAGAAAATCACGCCACTTACGGTGTGGTTACGCGTGGCCAATACCGCGAACTGACCAGTAGGTTACTGCGTGACGAATCGGTGCAAATGATCATCAGCGCCAAGCTCGCCGCATTGCCAGAGGACTACGATCCGTGGATTCGGCGGATCGAGCGCAATCGCGCCCTACGCGCTAGGTATGGGGACAAATTCGATCCTTGGGGAGACGACTGAAGCCCCCGCGTCCATTCACAAATGCAGCGCCTCACCTTTTTCGGCCGATCTGGTGGTAACGCATCTCATCGACCCATTGATACTGTAGGCAGTGGAACCAAAAACTCCAGGCGGTTAGTCGTACTGGAGACTAAATCAGCGTGCCAATCGTACTCACTTGACCACCCGCTTTCATCCGTTCTGAACTGCCATTTGCATTGGACTTGACCTGTACGGTTAGCACTCAGGAGCGGGGCGGAGCGATCCATTGCAGCGCATCGGCACCGGCAGAGATCGGCCAGAAGCAGCCGGTCAGAAGCCGCTTTCGACCCATAGCAGACGCTCTGACGAGCGTCTGCCGAGGCTGGCAGAATCAATTCGGCAGCATGACCGTATCGATCACGTGAATCACGCCATTGGATTGCATGACGTCGGCGATGGTAACGGTAGCCTTGTCTCCTTTGGCGTCCTCTACCCACAACTTGCCATCGTGCAGCATCACGCTCAGTGATTCGCCCTGGACGGTTTTCAGCATCACTTTGCCTCCGTTCATTTTGGCGTCCGCCATCAACTGTTTGGCAGTGTGAGTGCCGGCGACTACGTGGTAAGTCAGGATTTTTGTCAGGTCAGCTTTGTGTTCTGGTTTGATCAGCGTATCGACGGTTCCGGCGGGTAACTTGGCGAAGGCCTCATTGGTGGGGGCGAAGACGGTGAACGGCCCTTTACTGTTTAGCGTATCAACCAGTCCGGCAGCTTTGACCGCTGCGACGAGCGTCGTGTGATCTTTGGAGTTGACGGCGTTCTCGACGATGGTCTTGGTCGGATACATGGCGGCGCCACCGACCATCACGGTGTCGGCAGCGAAACCCAATCCAGTGCCGAGGGACAGCACAGTAAGGCAGGTAATGGCGAGGCGTTTGATGGACGTGTGCATGATGCGTCTCCTTGATTCTTAGACCCTTCGAATGAGGGTGCTGAATTTACGGAGCAGCTGCTGAAACGGATGCTACTCAGGGTAAATATTTTTTGAATGCTTGCTTCCGGGCAAAAGCGGCCGTTGATGAGCGGCTGTTTTCGGCCAAGAGCTGTCGTTCAGGACAGTACAAACAACTGGCTTTTCAATCTGGCGAAGTAGAGTGAATGAGATATCTTGTCGAACTGTCGATCCGCTCAAAACTCCAAGGAAGCCAATGCTCAGTTCACTCATCTCAAATGGCCAGCCACAAACGCCTGACCGATTAGAACTGATGGCCCCTTGGTGGAGTTTTACGAAAACAGTCTTGGCTGCGACAGCTCTGTCATTGGTGCGTGACGGGCTGATCGGATTGGACGCCCCAATTCTTGACCAGCCTTTCACATTACGTCAGCTACTGCGGCATGAGTCAGGTCTGGCCGATTACGGCGAACTTGCGGAGTATCACGCCGCCGTTAAGAGCAGTGAGTCAGCCTGGTCGGTAGATGAACTGATGCAACGTCTTGACGGCGCTCGACTTCGATACAGTCCCGGAACCGGTTGGCGTTACTCGAATGTGGGCTACTTGCACATCAGCAGGCTAATTGAACGGCTAACTGATCTGACGCTTGATGATGCTGTGGGTCAACGTGCGCTAACCCCTCTGGGTCTGTCGAACGTTCGCTTCGCTAAAACGCGAGAAGACCTACAAACGACCCATCTTGGAAACACCTCAAATTATGACCCCGCTTGGGTTTATCACGGCCTGTTGATCGGCCCCATTTCGCAAGCAGCGCAATTTTTGGATCGACTCCTCTGCGGAGACCTGCTCTCCACGGGCTTGATCCAGGAAATGCAAACAGCACGGACATTGGGCGGCCCTATTCCCGGGCGCCCATGGATCACCCCGGGCTACGGCCTTGGTGTGATGCAGGGGTCGATTGGCGGCGGATATTCCCTATGCGGGCACACAGGCTGCGGGCCTGGCAGTGTCATTGCCGTCTACCGTATCCGCGACGGCGACGCATCGGCTTGTTGCGCTGCTTTTAAGCCGGGCGCCAGTGAAGGTGCCGTCGAAGCACACGTTGTTGGACAACTGATACAAGTCCTGCGGCAAGTGGCTGAAGGTGTCTAATTCCTTCTTGCGTCAGCCTCATGATTCTTCGGAGACCACTTTGGGTCGATTGCAGCCCTTCACGACAGGCAGCAATCGGCCATTAGCGGACGTTGAACTACGTCCGCTTAACCCCAAATCTGACTATCGGCTTGGCTCAGATTCAAATTCAGATTCAGATTGAGCAAATCGGCCTCTCACCCAACCGCTCTACCAACCTGATGAGATAACCGTCGGGATCGCGGCGCGATGAATTCGCGCTGGCCCACTCGAAGATGGGTTAGATCCTGCAGCTATAGTTCGGTGCCACGAGGGGATCGTGGCGAGCATCATGATCCAAGGGCGGGAATTATAGTGACGCGTTGATGGCTGCTATTGGTCGAAAGGATTCATGCACGCAGCGCATCTTTAGGCCGGTGAGCATCGATCGCCCGGATGAGCGGCGATCGAAGCGCGTCCGGTCATAAAACATTTTTGGGGTGAACCTGCCAACGGTTCGAATACGCATATACTGTGCGTGTTGCGACTGGTAGCTATTTGATATTATCGATTAAGGGTTGTGTAACTTCGATGAACAAGACTGATCTGCTTGAGTATTTGAAAGAGACCAGTTCCGAAATGACCCGAGGCAATATAGATGAAGCTGTTCTGCTGCATTTCGATTTGGTCATGGAAAGCTATCGAGAAAAGCCTTCATTTTATAAAAATTTGTTGAAATATGACCGGTTCATGGTGGCCCTGTCTTTGTTGAGCTTCAGCTACAAAGACGAGGAAGCTCCCTTATCCAAAGTAAAGGCATTCTGCCAAGAACGTGGCTACATGTCTCGAAACAGCCTGGACTCTTATTGTTCATTCTTGTCCATCGCCGGATATATGGATGTTCGTTTACATGTCCAGGATGGACGTCAACGTAGTTTCCGACCTACGGAAAAAGCGCTAAGCAATACCGTGCAGCTAATCAAATCGTATTTGCTGCCTTCGCAAATGATCTCTCCATACGACAGTTGGTTATCGGGTTTGGGGAAGAATGCTGATCTATTGCGCGTATATTTTCGAGGGTTTGCCAAGATACTTGAGGGTGACTTCCTGCTCGACAAGCTGTTGCCTGAAGCGAAATGGATTCTCAACCGGGACGGCGGTCATTTGCCGATGCTCGCACTCTATGCCGATGCCCTGCGCACCGGCTCGTTAGAGACCGGCTACAACGTATCCTCTTACGTTGAGCTTTCATCGCGTCTAGGCGTGTCCAAAACGCATATGCAGCGCATGATCAAAGAAGGCCAGTTACAGGGCTATTTCAAATGCGACAAACGTTTGGTGGAGTTAAGTCCGGCCTTTCTCGAATTGATGCGGCGGGCCATGTCAATCTACTTTGCAGTTGCCCGTGTCAGCATGGAGTTGGGAGTTGATGAGCGCGAAGTAGGAAACGAGCCTGGCGGTGTTTGCGGTGTTTGCGGTGTTTGGGGGCGTTAGCGCGATGAGTTCGCTTGTTATTCGATCGTCCCTTGGGGAGCGATTTAATCACTGTACAATGTCACTTTTGTTGTAATTGTTTATGCCGGAGTTCAGCGTGTTTAATCGCCAGTTGAAGAATGCTCTTTTTACCTGCCAAGAGGAATTGTGCTTGGCGCTCGGGACAGTCGCCGACATCGAAGCGGTTTTTCTTTCAGTACGTGTCGATGGAACTGGCCGGATAATCTCGGCCAACCAGCGGTTTGCGCAAACGCTGGGATACTCGCTGGAACAGGTTTCAAATATGGCAATGAGTAACATCAACGCGGAACCGCAGAATGATTTTGCACCCAACCTGGGCGCCATCGAACAGCAACGCTATCGTGCCTCCGACGGCCGTGCTGTGACATTCAATATAGCCTGGATCGCTGCAGCGAACCGGACGTTTCAAGGCTACGGCTTGGTTGCACCACCGCTGGCGCGGGACGATCAGGAGGTCATCGAAATGTTCAGCGCACTGAACCGCTCGATGGCGATGATCCAGTTCAGTCTCGCGGGTGAGGTCGTCTACGCCAACGAATCGTTCGTACAGGCCATGGGTTACAGCCTTGCGGAGATACAGGGCAAGCATCACCGCCTGTTCTGCCTGGCGGAGGACGTGGCGTCGGCGCATTACGCCGAGTTCTGGAAGAGTCTGAACAAGGGCGTGTTTAACGCTGGTCGCTTTCGCCGGGTAGATAAAAGCGGAAAAGTGGTTTGGCTGGAGGCTACTTACAATCCCATCAGAGACGCTTCCGGTCGCGTTTATAAAATTGCCAAATTCGCCAGCGTAGTGACCGAGCAAGTTGAAAAAGCCGACGGAATCAAGCAAGCAGCGACCATGGCTTACGACGTGTCGCTAGATACCGATGTCAAAGCTAACCGAGGTATGGAACTGGTCGCCGAGTCCGTGCTCGGCACACAGAATATTGCCCAACAGATGGCCTTGGTGACCGATAGCATGACCGCGCTGGAATCGCAGTCGCAGTTGATCGGTTCCATCGTCGACACGATCGGCGCCATTGCCACCCAGACCAATCTCTTGGCGCTTAACGCCGCTATCGAAGCTGCACGCGCTGGAATGCATGGGCAAGGATTCGCTGTCGTGGCGGATGAAGTGCGCAAGCTCGCCGGCCGTACCAGTGCGGCAACGCAGGAGATTAACGGCGTGGTCAGGCAAAATCGAGAATTGGCCGGCGAAGCCGCGTTGCATGTCCAGTGCAGCAGAGACCAAGCCGACGTTTTGTTGGAATTGTCCGAACAGGCAGGTATGGCGATGGCAGCTATCCAGTCAGGCGCAAAGCAAGTAGTGAAGGCCATTGGTAGAGTCACCAGCGATTTGCATTGAACGCTCTATCTGCGTCTCGGTAACGCCTCCTCCTTCTATGGTGAAAGCAATATGGAAGTTTTTGCGTGCAGTTTTCCGATTGATAAGAGGCGTTTGGATGCCGAAACACACTTAATTCATTGATCAGGTATTGCCCAGACGTTGACATCACATTCAGGTCGTTTCGGAAAAGGAGTTTAGGGATGCCGGCGATTTTCAAAATCAGACCAAGAATGCGAACGCTGCTGTCACCAGCGGTAACCAAGATTGAAATGGCGGGAATTGTTTCCTGGCTTTGTGTGTTGCTGATTGAGCCTGCGACAACGTTAAATCTGCCAAACCTGTTGGTTACAGCATCGTTGTTGGTTATTTGGTACGTTCATCGCGTAGTTGCTGATTTCCGCATATGGAGAATGCTCGGCGGCGTCTATATATTGATTTTGTCACTCGGCTTTGCGCATGTGATTGACACCAATGTGGAGCTGCGCGTCTTTACACTGCCCCTAGCTGTGATCATCGTGGTAAGCAGTGCTATCTTATTCGTCACGGTTCAGGACTATCTTCTGTCTACATTGCTGGTCTGGATACTGATGTGGCCCACTTTGGACGTTGGCTTTTACCGGGAACTGGAAGTTTATCTGGTAATTTTTTGCGTTGCTTCCATGTCCATCGGTTTTACTCTCAGCTTTACCTATCTAAGAAACATGCGGTCAGTGTTGTTGGTCGAAAGTGAATTCAGGACATTGGCGGAGACAGACTTTCTCACCTCCTTACTCAACCGACGGGCCTTTATGGGGATCTTCCAAAATGCATTGGCAGAAGGCCACAGCGGCTATTTTATAATGTTGGACATTGACGGCTTTAAATTAAAAAACGATCAGTACGGTCACGACGTCGGTGACAAGATTTTGTGTGCCATGGCCGCGTGCCTGAAATCCACCCCTGGCAGCCACAGTGTCGGTCGGATTGGAGGTGAGGAATTCGGTGTCTTGTTGTTGGGCGAAGATGATGCGGTTGCTAAGGAATACGCATTGCGCCTGCTGGCCAACATCCGTTGCAGTGTATTGCCTCCGCATCAGTTCACTTGCAGCGCGGGCGTCGCGCAGTTCCGAGCGACATCGGACATGTCAGCAGTGCTCAAATGCGCCGACACAAATATGTATAAAGCGAAGCATGATGGTAAGGATCGGGTGTTTCAGAACGGAAGAAAGGTCAAACCGCTACTTCCTGTAACTACGTAATTAAGATTTGACTGGAGAACGTCTGTGAAAATCGTTTTCGAAGAAATCGAATCTTCCCCTTGTTGCTTGCTTACGCTGGGTACCTTCACTTTAATGTTCCAGAACCGTTCAGAGGCTGAAAGCTTTCTCAAGCTCCTGATGGGGGCGGAGACATCGTTTAGCCCCCATCGCTGAGCGTCTGCTTTTGGCCGAAAGCCGTCATTCACTAGGGCGCTATTTAAGCCGTAATTGCTTATTGCGGCGACGTTATCGTGCTCTCACCGTCCACAGCTCATTTACCTTGGTCGTGTAGCTCTGACTCATCAGCTCTCTACGCATTGCCCAATCGGGCGCCGCCGGCACGCTGGCCAGCCGGAGAACTCCCTTTCCCCAACGGCCATTGATTTCATCCAGGACGGTCATCACTTTGTCCACCGTAACAGGCTGGGAATGTGCAAACATGTCATCAGTGAATTCGCCGGGCTGTCGCAAATCCATCAGCAGAACTTCCGCCTTGCTGTACTTGAAGCCCGGTCGGAAGAGGCGATTGACCGCTTCGGTTGCAGCCTTGGTCATGAGTCGAACGTCGTTTGTCGGGTAGGGTAGTTCGACGAGGGCGCCGTTCGCGTACTTCGCTTCTTCGGGATTGAACATGCCTGTCCTGATACTCACGCGGATCTTTTTGCACAGCGAGTTTTGCGCGCGGAGCTTTTCTGCCGCACGCTGGGTGTAGGTCGCAACGGCTTCCTTGATCGGCTCGATCTGCGTGAGTCGCGTGCCGAACATTCTGCTGCAGCAGATTTCCTGCTTCGGCGGGTCAGCCTCACCTAGTTCGAGACATGGAATACCGGCGAGTTCGCGTGCCGTCTTCTCGATCACCACGCTGAATTTCTGGCGAAGCATCGTCGGATCAGCTTTCGCTAAATCCATGGCGGTCTTGATCCCCATCGCTTCCAAATGCGCCTTCATCCGCCTGCCGATGCCCCATACCTCGCCGACATCGGTGTTACGCAGCGTCCAGTCGCGTTTGAACGGGTCGCACAGATCCACCACGCCGCCGGTAATATCCAGCAGACGTTTGGCTGTGTGGTTAGCGAGCTTGGCGAGTGTCTTCGTGCGCGCGATCCCCACTCCGACAGGAATGCCTGTGCGCTTGAGAAGCGTGGAGCGCATGTGCCTGCCAAACGCGGACAGATCTCTAGGCATGCCAGTCAAATCGGCGAATGCCTCATCAATGCTGTAGACCTCAAGTGCCGGCACCATCGACTCGATGATCGTCATGACGCGTTCGCTCATGTCGCCATACAGAGCGTAATTACTGCTGAAGGCCACGACTCCATGCCGGCGTAGATGGTCTTTGATCTGGAAGTACGGCTGGCCCATTTTCACGAAAGGCTTGGCGTCGTAGCTGCGCGCGATCACACAGCCGTCGTTGTTGGACAGCACCACGATAGGTGTCTTTGCCAGGTCGGGTCTGAACACTCGCTCGCAGCTCGCATAGAAGCTGTTGCAGTCAATCAGGGCAAAGACTGGCTCAAGTGTTTTCATGATCGCGCACGCTGTATTTCACCACACCCCAGATCACCAGCTCATCGCCCTCCATGACATGCCTTGCCGGGTATTTCGGATTCTCGGATAAAAGCATCACGGCGTTCTCTCGCAGAAGCAGGCGCTTGCAGAATGGCTCCGAGTTCAGCGCGGCGATGACGATATCGCCACTGACCGCATCGATGCTTCGATCAACAACCACCAGATCCCCCGAATAGATTCCTGCGCCCTGCATGCTGTCCCCATCGATTCTCACCAGGTACACGTGCGGCGCGCGGATATCGAACAGCTCATCGAGGGAAATGTGTTTTTCGATGTGATCAGCCGCAGGGGAGGGGAAGCCCGCCGGCACCCTGGATGAATATAAGGGCAGCCTCCTGCCGCCAGACGCGAGAGGGCCGAGGATAGTGATGCTCATGATGCAAGCCTTTTTAGGTTAACTGTACATGCATACAGTTAACGATTTGGTTCACTTGCGGTCAATCTCATAGGCACGACAATTCGACGGGTGACACCATGTGCGGACGCTACTCGATCTACGAATCGATGGATCATTACCTCAAGGAGCTTGCGCCAAAGCACCTGGTGATTAATGGCTATGACCTTTGGCCCGTCGAGCGGTACAACGTCGCACCGTCTACGCGGGTGGAAATCATCCGGCCAGAGGGAGAGGGGTTGGGTGTCGATAAGGTGAAATGGGGATGGGCGCCGTTTTGGGCGAAGGGAAAGCGGCCCGACCCAATAAACGCTAGGGTCGAGACCGTCATGACCGGGAAGTTTTTCAATCAGCTCTGGCCAAATGGTCGCGTACTCGCGCCGGCGAACGGTTGGTTTGAATGGGTTAAAGACCCCGATGATGCAAAGAAAAAGCAGCCCTATTTCATCACGTTGAAAGAGCAGATTCCGATGTTCTTTGCCGGCTTGGCTGAGGTGCACGAAGGTCTGGAACCAGATGATCGGGACGGCTTCGTCATTATCACCGCCGCAAGTGACCAAGGCATGGTCGATATCCATGATCGCAAGCCCTTAGTCTTGGCACCTGAGCAAGCCCGCGAATGGATAGATCCCGACACCTCATCGGAACGAGCGCGGGAACTGGCAATGGAGCACTGCAGGCCTGCTACGGATTTTCATTGGTACAAGGTTGGCAAGGATGTAGGCAACGTTCGTAACCAAGGCCCGCATTTGATTCAGCCCCTCTCACTGGTCGAAGACGTGGATGACTGATTTCAGCCGCAGTCTAAGAGCCGGCGTATCGGCAGCTGCACGCCAGCGAACTGAAGTATTGGCATGAGGAGGGAATAAGGTTTTTCCATGCGCGGCCATCTGAATGTAAAGCAGCCGGATTATTCATGGAATTCCCGTCTGTCCATTCGTACTTGCCGGCTCCAACCGTTGATTGTCCTACCTCAATCCGGGACGTATTTCACCACCATCTAGCCGTGTGACCTGCCGACATTTGGAACGACCTCCTGTGCCCGTAAGTCTACCTGTATCTGCTTATTGGTAAGGTACACAGCAATGGATAAGACAATCACAGTCGATCAACTGGCTACCACCGACCTAAGATCAATCAACGAGATATGGCTCGGCGAGACTCATACCCAGCTGTGCCTATGGCGTGGTGAACAGGTCTTCACCCACGAGATGATGAGTGAGGGCACCCACGATCAGAACGTCCGACGCCTTTGCTTGCAGTTGGTCAACCCTGACGATCAAGCCGCAGTTGCCAGCGTTGAGTTGATCGTGCGCGAACAGCTAAAAAAGATGGGGAAGAAGGGCGAGTTTTATCCCGCTGAAGAGGCGGACACTCATCAATAAAAAGGGAGTATCGGCCATTCATGGGGAATCAGTCCAAAGCCTGTTGTCGCCTGGAACGCGGTTGCTGTCACGTTATGTTCGGCTCACGACGGTGGTGCTACTGAGCCGGGTCGCCAGATCTGATTGACTTACCTCGTTGGCGAGCCGCTGTGCGCGGGCAGGCTGTCGTGAACCGAGCTCCCGCGTCCCGCCGTATCTCGGCCCTGCGGGCGTCCATCCTTCACGCCTTCTGCTGTGTCAGCCTGCGCGCTCCGCTTGCGTCGGTTACGACGTACTGTATTTAAGCTGGATTGTGTCGCTGTCTTATCCGCTGTTACTCAATCTAGTGTAGGGATCAGAAAGGCATCAGATATTCAGAGTGTTCGCACTCACTGGTATCTGATGAATATCTAAGACAACCGCCAGCCCGCGCTACGCAATCACTACATTTCAGCGTGGTAATAAGCCTGCCAGCTTCCGGCAATTATGTGGTAGTCCAGAAGTCAGCTTCACCTGTCCCCGTACTTACTGCGACAGTGGTGCGGCCCACAACGTCTCTGATTCTTCGGTAATGTCAGGGAGGGAAACAAATGCGACGCTTTTTACTGCATATCCTCAGCCCTAGCCCAGGAACTCTGGAAACTGGGCCCATCGGATATCGGCGGTTGCAAGGGGCGACCAATTTGGATCGTCACTGGGATAGGAAAATCTACTCCCACCATGGCGACTTCACCCTGCTTTAGATTGGGCAGAAAGGCAGCTGCTGATCGATCAATCTCGCCGCAGGCACGCTCGACCACCTCTCGATCACGATCATTGGTTAATCGATGAACGAGCAATGTCCCCATCTGGCTCAACACGCCCTCGGTTATGTCACGAGGGCGCTGAGTTGCTAAGCAGAGATTCAGACCGTATTTCCGCCCCTCTTTAGCAATCAACTCGAAGGCGTCCAGATTCTGAACATCATCTTCACTGCCAATGGTTTTACCCAGGAAATTATGCGCTTCATCGAGAATGGTGATTAGGGGTTTTGATCGAAATGCTTCAGCTCTAGCGCGTTGCAAGAGCAACCGGCCAATAACATTGGCAATCACTTCACGAGCGTTGAATTCATACCCCACTGCGCTCAGGCAGATTCGGAATAGAGTTTTGTCACTGGCGAGAAAAGTTTCCAACTGTTCTACGAGGCTGCTGATTTCGGGCGGAGGGCTGAATACACTGCTTAACGACGGAGACTCCATAACACTCATGATGCGAGTCATTAAGGATGAACAGTGAGAGATCTCATTGTTTGCTGAGCCGAATCTCTCCGGATCGGTGAAGGATGTGGGGTAACAACATTCCTGAATCAGCTGGCGGACGAGGAGTTTCGGATCGAAAGGCTGGTTTGGATTGCCCACCAAGTTTGCATTGTTACCCCTGTTCATGGCCTGTCGAAATTTCACCCGAGACTGGTCAACTTTCCACACAATTCGATCAGTAAAAAGATCTGGTGCGAGATTTACGAGTCGTAAACTCTTAATGGCCTCTCTGAGCTTCGGCCCTTGAGTCTTCCCGGACGGTTGGAAGAGCGCAATGAAATCAGTTTCGGTGAAGCTGGTTGGAGGGATCGCGACTTCCAGCGAATCCGGAGCACGGTAGATTGGACTACCTAGATGGCAGTGGAGTGTGTCTGGGCCTACAAGAGAGCGATATTCACCAGTTGCATCAATAAGAACCACTTTGGCAGCGAAACGCCGGCACTCTTCAATCAGCTTTGAGGTCGTCCAGCTTTTTCCTCCGCCCGTTGATCCCAATATTGCACAGTGCCTACCAAAGATTTTCTCCGGGGTGACTGCGATTGGGAAACCACCGTCACCTGACACGTGCCCGAGATTTAGCGAAATTTCTGGGGGGATTCCGTCCACTCCTGCCGAGGTTAACAAGGGGATTTGAGAGATAAATTCCCCTGGAGCCGAGTAGACCCGGTCGCCTAAACGCGGATATGAACTCACACCAGCGGTCACTCGCAACGATTGCGGATTCACTGATCCTAAAAGTCGAATGAAGCCGATAGCATCAATTTGACGGCTCCCCGCAAAGTCTTGGGATATCTCCGTCCGGTCTCTATCCGGGAGGGTTACTTCGGTAATCCGCCCGAGCAATACTGCCTGTTGACCTTCGATCAATACGAGCTCACCTACCTCACCCTTGCCGTATCGGTTATGCCCAAGATACTGGCCGCTCACGTTACCTGCATGAGCAAGGTTCGTCTTTACCAACTGTGCACTTACGCTTGAGACAACTCCAATTTTTAGGTTGCTAGCCAGAATACCGTCGAGCGATATCATGATCTTTGGCCTCCTATACGTTTCACAGCGTTGGCAAGTTGTTCAGCAGGCGAGGCGGTGCGCAGGTGCGGGATGTGACTGACTAAGTTACTAAATGAGCCACTAATGAAGTGGATATCGAAGCCTCGTTTAGCCAAGTCGTGGAATCTCCCCCAATAGGCACTTGAGCCGTGGAATCCGCGGTTGTGCAGATGCGTGATGCATTGGAAGTCACACAGGATGAGCTTGAGGCTGGGGTTCGATTGAATAGCAGAGAAAATCGGCTCAGAGAGGTGGTCATCGTTGAACCCGAAGCCCGCAACGATCAGACAGCTGTTGGACTGGCGTAAAAACTCTAGATAACGTGACAAAAGCTCCAGGTGAGGCTGCAAAAATGCCTGCTGATACTTTCCCTTTGCCGGGTAAATTAGGCACGCGTTAGCTGGAGTAGGTGTTGCATCTTCGTAGATTTCTTTACCGTCTCTGCTCCAGCTTACGGATCCGTGCAGCTTCAAGAGCTGGAAAACACCTTCAGCAAATTCGTGACCCTCAGCTTCGCGGCGCACAATGTCGTAGGTAAAGTGCCTGCCATCAAATCGGCGTCTTCGAGTGTATGAGAAGCCATCGATAGCCATCATGCCGAGATCTGACGCCGCTGTTTCAAAGCACATGTCATAGTTCGTAGTGAACACCTTGAGCCGAGGATCCCTTACTCGTCGTCTGGCCAACTTTTGAAGTAAATGCCGATAGGCTGATATGTCAGCGTTAGGAGCTCTGAGGAAGGCAGAACAAGCATCCAAGATAATAGCCTTCACATCGCTAACAAACGCCCTCACAGCGGCGTCATCATTGAAAGCCAGGTAAGCGTCACACTGGGATAGGAAGTGCTCAATGTTCGGATTGAGCGTTTCGTGATAACGCACGGTTGCTGCCACTTGAGCAGCCAGTTCCGTAAGCGTCCAAGTTCCTGTGTTACACATAGACCGCTCCCAAAGGTCTCCCATACCTGGGCCACCAGGTGCGCCGAGTGATGTCCCGCTTCCAGCGAGAAAACCAAGGTTTGGTATCTGCAATGCTGCGGTAAGCATGTCTGACAGGGCTGAGCGATTTGAACTGATCTGCACCGGATCAGCAGGTGGGGCGCCTTTGAGGATGGTAAATGCGGCCTCGTCTAGCGGAGACCAATCTGCAGCGCCAGGTGCCAAATATGCTTGAAGACCCTTATGGTTGCCGTCTAACTCCAACGGTGGTGGTGGTGGTGGTGGTGGTGGTGGTGGTGGTGGCGGGAGGTCTGGCACTACAAAAGGGGGCGCGGCGGGCGGAGCTGTATCATTAGGCATAACACAATCCTTGTCGGTATAGCGCCACCCCGAGGCTGTCGACCAACCCGCCCGATGTCGCGTGAGGGAACATGGACACAATGTAATGTAATCATACTGCCAGTACATCTTTATTACGGGTAGTGATTAGGTCGGCGTTCGGTAAGGGAGCTGGCCGGGCGAAAGACCTTAGCGTCGCTCCTAGTAAGTGCGGGCCGTGATTTATGGTGTAACCTTCAGGTATTACTCACATCGAGAATTTTTTATGTCTAAACTTGCCGAATTTCGCCAACTCGAAAAACATCTCGCCGAACAGCTCCAAGCGCTCGAAGCCTTGAAGGGCGATGCTGGCCTTAAGAAAGAAATCGAATTCGAAACAAAGCTGCGTGATTTGCTCGCAAAATACAGCTACAGCCTGAAAGACGTTATCAACCTGCTTGATCCACAAGCAGGCCGCCGCGCTCCAGCCGCCGAGTCCAAAGCCGGTAGTCGCAAGCCTCGCCAGTTGAAGGTTTATAAAAACCCTCACACAGGCGAAGTCGTCGAAACAAAAGGCGGCAACCATAAGACGTTGAAAGATTGGAAAGCGAAGCACGGCGCGGCGACCGTCGAATCTTGGTTAACCAAGTGATTTTGGATTGAATACGAAGGGGCCCTTGACGGCCATTTTTTGATTCAGCCCTTGCTGCGTCGGCAGCGCTCCGAGCAGTAGCGAACTTCATCCCAGCAGCGTGCCCACTTTTTCCTCCAGGCGAAAGGAAGGCCGCAGGTCACGCACGTTTTGACTGGGAGCTGACTCTTTTTCAAAATGACCCACCATCATTTAATTTGATGAGCAGTCCCTGATGAAACAACCAAGAAGGGATTCGATTCCTTCCCACATTCATAGGTAGATCAGACCATATTTTTGCTGGATCTGGAGCAGTTCTTCCGGACTGGGCTATGCAAGGGCGAGGAGACTCCTCTGCTTTTACAACGGCTACGTTCAAGCTGGAATTAACCCTGCTTCCTGATAGCTTGAAATCAAATCGTCGAACAGGTTGATATCATCCCGGGTTCGAGCTATCAGCTGCGCGCCCGCCACTGCGGTGTAGATAGCAAGAGCACGTCGTTCACAACTTTCAGCATCACCCCATTTGTTGTCAGCGAGAACGTCTGCAAGCCACTTTACGTTCACGTCTGCGAACGCCTTAACTTCCTTGGACACTTGATTAGGGAGGTCTTCGAACTCGGCGGCCATGAAGCTCGAGAGGCACAACCTATTCCTGTTCTCTAGGGACTTACGGAAAATCGATGGGTAGAGCTGCAGACACCGCTTCGGGTCAGTATGGGAAAGCCTGAGGTCACTGAGCACCTCCTTCGTTTCCTGCCAATACCGTTCCGCCACGGCTGCGCCAAGATCAGCTTTGCTTGGGAAATGGTAATAAATGCTCGCATTCTTGATACCCACCTCCTCAGCAATGCTACGGAAGTTGATCCCGGCGTAGCCGTGCAACTGGGCCGCAGCTTTAGCCGCTGCCAAGATTCGCTCTCGAGCATTCTCGCTCACGTCACACCTTCCTTAACTGAATGCTACTGAATAAGCCGCTGATCGTACTCCTTTCGTTTCTACCTGCCAATTGACAGGTAGGGGTTGACGGTAGGGAAATTCAGGCGCAATCTCAACCTACCAACTGACAGGCAGGCAGGTATTGTTTTATGACTACTTCACAGCCACACGCTGACGTCTCGACCATCTCTCCAATGAAGATCTATGATTGGTTTGATGGCCCATACCCAGCTCGAGTACGCATCGCACTCGCCGAAAAAGGCATGTTGCCGAAGATCGAGTTCGTCTCGGTGAATCTCTGGACTGGCGAGCACAAAGAGCCTGAATTTTTGGGGATCAACTACTCCGGCACACTTCCGGTGCTTGAGCTGAAGGATGGGACGCGGATCGCGGAGTGCACTGCCGTTACCCAATATTTGGATAGCTTGGATGGTAACCCGACCCTGACCGGGGAAACGCCCCTCGAGAAAGGTCTGATCCACATGATGACCAAGCGTGCGGAAATCGAATTCCTGGACGCCGTTAGCGTTTATTTCCACCACGCAACGCCGGGACTTGGGCCAAAGGTCGAGCTCTACCAGAACGCCGAATGGGGCGCGAAAATGGGAGAAAAAGCGACCCGAGGCATGCGTTACTTCGACAAGCTTCTCCAGCAACAGTCCTATGTTGCCGGCGACAAGTTTTCGATGGCGGACATCGCAGTCATCGGCGGGATGATCTTCGCGTCGCTAGTGAAACTGCCAGTTCCTGAAGAATGTGAAGCGTTGCGTGCTTGGTATGCAAGAATGCAAGAGCGTCCGAGCTATAAGACTTGGCGCGCTTTGGTTGACCAAGGTGCTCCTAAGGGCTGATAGCTAACGGCCCGGTATCCGCCATCTCCATGTCGATGGCGGATACGAAGGATTTCTTTTGAGTGTGAACTGGATATTTGAGAGGTATAGCGTTAAAGCTCTCGTAATTGATTTCCAAGTGGTTCACTTTTTACTGCGCCGGCAGCGCTCCGAGCAGTAGCGCACTTCCTCCCAGCAGTGTGACCACTTCTTCCTCCATGAGAAGGGAAATCCGCAGGTCAGGCAGGTCTTAACAGGGAGCTCACCCTTCTTCAAAACGTCCCCCATGCATCGGGTCTGGCGGGCAGTATCCAGGCGCGATTCCAAAGCATTTTTTGTTTGTGTTTACCATTTATAGAGTGCTGCCGTGACACGCGTTTGAGAGCAACGTCGAACGGTGGCAGGGTCATGGAAACTTTTTGAGCCGTGCTAGACCCTGTTTGATGTGGCCTGCGTTTTCGCCGATTGCCTCCAGAGCACCACGAACGTTATTTCCTACATCCGCATGTCCGTGGGCTTCTACGTGGAGCGTCAATTCCATCAGGGCTGCCTCTAGGGCGTGCTGGTTTTCGTACATCCTTTCCAAGATGTCTGACAGCGAGTATTCACCGTGCATTTTTCAACTCCTTGTTGGGAAACGACAGAATAGCAGGAGGAGAAAATGATATTGCAATGAGCTCTTTGCACTCGCTTTCAGCTGAGTCGTTGACACGCCGACTGACTTCCTCCATTCAAAGCTTTATCAGCGTTCGCGCCATTCACATGGCTATTGAGCTAGCCTAGCTTTCAAGTTGGCGACTTCCGCTTCAAGTTCACGCACGCGTTCGCAGGCCTCAAATTCGACGCTGACGTCCTTCTGGATGCCGATGTAATAGGTGAGCTGATCCGCATCGTTAAAAACCGGAGTAATCGACAGCTCATTCCAGAAGGCACTACCGTCCTTACGATAGTTGCGAATGATTTGCCGGCAGGGCTCATGCATCTTTATCGCCTCTCGGATAACAGCCAAGCCCGCTTGGTCTCGGTCATCACCCTGAAGGAAGCGGCAGTCCTGATACAGCGTTTCGTCAACGCTGTATCCCGTCAGGCGCTGGAAGGCGGGGTTAGCGTAGATCAGGATGTTCTCATCGCCTTCCTGCTCGGCAATTACAATGCCATCATTCGAGTTTTCAACCATCAATTTCAGCAATTCTGCGTCGATCATTTTCAGAGTCCGGTGAATTTCACATCAGTCTAGGACAACTTGGGGGTTATGAGCGTTTTCGAGATCATTGGAAAGTATCTCTAGATTGCCAGCGACTCGATGTGCCCTTCACGTGAGACACAAAGCTCATCATGGAGGCTCTGCTGAACAAGAGCGCAGGGTAGCGGTTTCAATCTTCAATCCCTACCTACCAGGGAAGGCGTTCTCCGTTATAAGCGAAGAAATTGCCACTGTCGGCAGGCTCTATTCGGTCGATCAGCGATAGTAATTCACCGGCCGCCAAGTTTGCCGGCCTGGCGGCAGAGGCACCCCGAAAGGGTTGCGACAGTGCTGATACAACTGTACCCGGGTGAAGGCTCAGCAGTCGGCTCTGAGGTCGGGTTCTTGCCAGTTCGATGGCCGCCGTTTTGATCAGCATGTTCAGTGCTGCCTTTGAGGCACGATAGGCGTACCAGCCGCCCAAGCGGTTATCGCCGATGCTCCCCACCTTGGCAGAGAGCATGGCCATCGCACCGCGAGGGTCAAGCAAGGGCAGAAAGTGACGCAAAACCAGCGCAGGCCCGATTGTGTTGACTTGAAATACCGACTGCAACGCATCTGCATCAATCGCGGAGTAACTTTTTTCAGGCTTAATCTTGTCGCGATGGAGCAGGCCGGCGGCATGCAAGATCAACTGATACGGTGCTTCCTCCGTCAATTCGGCTGCTGCTCTGGCGATACTGTCGGCATTCTCCAGATCGAGGAATGGAACACTGTTGCGCCCCAACTCACGAACATGCGCGCACCCTGGATCCTGATTGAGCAACTCACAAAAAGCCGAGCCGAGCGCTCCACTGGCGCCTATTACGAGCGCACGATAGCCCTCACCGAGGGAATTCATTTTGAAGGGAGTGTTCATCCAGGCTCTCCTGCGGTGTGATGCGATTTTTTGGTGTTAACCCAGTCGGCCTATCAGTTGCAGGAACTCGTGACGTGTAGCAGAGGACTCCCGAAAGGCGCCGAGCATCACGGATGAGGTCATCACTGAATTTTGTTTCTCCACACCCCGCATCATCATGCACATATGCTTCGCCTCAATGACCACGGCCACGCCGGCGGCATCGGTGATGTGCTGAATGGCGTCGGCAATTTGTTTGGTGAGGTTTTCCTGGATCTGCATGCGCCGGGCGAACATATCCACCACTCGGGCCACCTTCGACAGGCCCAGTACACTTCCGGTGGGGATGTACGCTACATGGGCCTTGCCGATGAAGGGCAGCATGTGATGCTCACACAATGAATACAGTTCGATGTCGCGCACGATGACCATTTCATCGTTTTGCGATTCGAACAATGCGCCATTGATCACTTCCTCCAGACTCATTGTGTAGCCATTGCACAGGTACTGCATCGCTTTTGCTGCGCGCTTGGGGGTATCCAGCAGTCCTTCACGCTCAGGGTTCTCGCCTACGCCGACGAGAATTTCACGGTAATGCTCGGCTAATGATGGGTTCATCTTGATTCCTCGCAGCCATGCTGCGCTTTATGTGTCGGCAATCCATGGCGGTAGGAGAGTATCTGCTGCGCACGATCTGACGCAGATGACACAGGGGTCGCCAGATCAGCCATGACCCAGGTTCTGCGTCGGGGCATGACAAAGCGAAGCTTTCTATGTCTGCTTTTTTTTCAAAGTGGACTGCTCGTCTGATGCGGGTTTTGACGCCGGCACCATGCAACGGTTATCGACACAGCGGCTGCCACTATCTGGGTGAGGTAACCACGCCAAATGGGGACGTAAGCGGCAGAAAAGGCGATAACCGAATTCGAGCAGTGGGCGCAATGCGCGCCAGGTCAGCGGCGTTGCCCAAAAACCCAAGCCGGCGGCTCGCCAGCTCCATAGGGTGGCATCCAGGCCTGTTACCCAGCGCCCATCAGCGAAACGGGCGTGCAGCAAGGACTGCATGTGCTCGAACGTGAACCCCAGTGCCTTGGCGTCGAATGCACCGCTGCTGATGTCCACAAACAGCAGTCGATCCTTTACGGCATGGCCGCGCAGGAGCTTGATTTCGCGCGCACACAGAGGGCATTCACCGTCAAAATACAGCGTCAGCGGCCAATTCACTTTATTGTACATCGACCATGCTCTTGTATAAGTTTTTTACACGATATGCTGAAAGAACCAGACTGACAATGGGCACTATTTTTTTGCTGTGCTACGGGCGGTCAGCCTGCTTTCGTGAACGGATCGCCTGTAGCTTGCGAGAACACGTCCAGCGGTGCGATGCAGGTCATCGACATAACGTTAGTCAAATAATCAAGCAGAAAGGCCGCCCATGAGATCAAGGGGCGGCCTTGTCTTTTCAGTCGACGCTCAATTCCCTCTGTAGGTAGAGAAACCGTAGGGGCTGAGCAGTAATGGGATGTGGTAGTGCGCAACGGCACCGTCTACCTCAAAAATGACGGGTACCTCTGGAAAGAAACTTGAGACGTTGTGCGCTTTGAACCACTCACCGGTTTTAAAGGTGACACGGTAGATGCCTTTCTCCAGGGCCTGGCCATCGGGGTACAGCCCGGGAATACGGCCTTGCTCGTTTGTCGCGGCGCTGTTGAGCATGTTCCAGTTCTTGCCGTCCTGTTTTTCCAGCGTGACATTGACGCCAGGGGAGGGCAGACCATCTTGTAAGTTGAGTACATGCACGCTGAGCGGGTTTCCTGCCGCTAACGCCAGTGACGATACGACACTCAATACAAGGCCCGCGAAGAACGTTTTTAATCCAGTCATGATGATGTCCTTAGTTTTTGACAGTCGGTAAAATTTTGTTGATAGCGGCCAGTGCGCAACCTTCATCGTTTGCTGCACCGCCGGCACCGGCCACGCCGATCGCGCCAATGACTTGCCCTTCAAACAGCAACGGCACGCCGCCGCCCAGCAGTAACAGCTCATGCAGGGTGTTGAGGTTTTCCGCATCGGGGGTGCTGCGGGCACGCTCTGCCAATAGTCGTGTTGGCGTTTTGGTCGACAGGGCGGTATAGGCTTTGCGTTGGGCGGCTAATGTGTTGTGTGGCCCCACGTTATCGTCGCGCTGCAAGGCGACTAAATTGCCCCCACGGTCGACAATGGCAGCAACGCCTGTACGGCCATCGGCATGACAGGCTGTCAGCGCGGCATTCAGCAAATCGTTGGCCATTGCCAGTGACACGTCGTTGCGCTGCAGCACTTGATCCGGGGCTGCAACGGCGAGCGCTGAGTTCATTGCGAGTGACATCAGCAATGAGGTCGATAGGCTTATACGCATGCTTTGTCCTTTGTGTGGTCTGGCTGAGTCATAGCCAGGCATGATGCCCCGTGCACTCCGTCAAAATGATTGCCTGATGATTACCAAGATGTAATGTGCCAAAACGCTCGGGCGCGCTAGCCTATGCTCCAGTTCCGGAGGAAAAGATGCGTATCCTGGTCGTAGAAGATGAAGCGAAAACAGCGGATTACCTGCACAAAGCCCTGACTGAATCGGGCTACGTGGTGGAGGTCGCCCTGGATGGCCTGGAGGGCCAGTATCTGGCGCAGGAAAGTGAGTTCGACCTGATCATCCTGGACGTCATGCTGCCGGGCCTAGACGGCTGGCAATTGCTGCAGATTATTCGGCGCAAGTGGCAAACCCCGGTGCTTTTTCTTACCGCCAGAGACTCTGTGGAGGATCGGGTCAAAGGGCTCGAGTCAGGGGCCGATGATTACCTGGTCAAACCCTTTTCCTATGCCGAGTTGTTGGCACGCGTACGTACGCTGCTGCGCAGGGGCCCGCCCCGTGAGGTCGAGCAGTTTCTGGTTGCAGACCTCAGCCTGGATCTGTTGCGACGCAAGGTCACGCGCCAGGGTGAACGCCTGACCCTGACCAACAAGGAGTTTGCCCTGTTGCACCTGCTGGTCAGCCGTGAAGGAGAGGTGCTATCGCGCTCGTTGATTGCTTCGCAGATCTGGCAGATGAACTTTGACAGTGATACCAATGTGGTCGACGTTGCCATCCGGCGACTGCGCGCCAAGGTTGACGATCCTTACCCGCTCAAGTTGATACAGACAGTGCGTGGCATCGGCTACATGCTTGAGGTGCAATCCTGAAACTGTTTCCGCGCGCCCTGAGCTTGCGCCTGGCGGTCATGTTCGCGTTAGTCAGCGCGTTGCTGCTGGGCTCCATTGGTTTTTATCTTTATCAGTCGTTACAGCGAGAAATCGCGTGGCGCGATGACCAGGCCCTGCTCGGGCGCCTGGAGCGCATGCAGGCGTTGATCAACGACAGTGTCAGCGTCGAGCAACTCAGAAATCGGCCCAAGCTATACGAAAATATGCTGGGTAATCGCGACAACCTGCTGTGGATTATCGATGACACCGGCCAGGTGCTGATCGAAATCAACCCCGTCAGTATGAGCTTGCCCACGTTACCGGCTGCAGCCCAGGCTCAGTTGGGTGATGGTGACACTTTGGTGTCGGTGCGGCTTGCCTGGCAGCATGTAATGCAGGGTGATCGCGGCTTGACCCTGATTGCTGGCAAGTTGTTGAGCGAGCGCGAGCAGATGCTGGGGGCCTACCGACTCAAGCTCTGGCTCGCGATGTCGGTCGGCGCGCTGCTGGCTTTTGTGCTCGGCGGGTGGGTCAGCCAGCGAGGCTTACGACCTGTGCGCCTGCTGGCCAAGCGCGCTGCCGCCATTGATGCACACCACCTGCATCTGCGGTTGGATGAGTTCCACGAATTCAGTGAGCTGCAAGTGCTCAGCCAGGCGCTTAATCAAATGCTTGCACGCCTCGAAGACGGGTTCGCCCAGCTCTCAAGATTTTCAGAGGATCTTGCCCATGAGATGCGTACCCCGCTCACTAACCTGATGGGGCATACCCAACAATCCCTGAGGCATGGTCGTTCAATTGAGGACTATCAGAACCTGCTGGTTTCCAATCAGGAAGAATATGAGCGTCTGGCGCGAATGATCGACAGCATGCTGTTTCTCGCTCGTAACGAGCAGTCGCATGCATCGGTAAGTCATGAGCTCATCAACCTGCACGATCTAGTAGAGCAACTGTGTGAGTATTTTGAAGGCGTGGCGCAAGAGCATGATGTCACGCTGATCAATCAGGCCCATGATCAGTTGTGTGCTGATCCGGCCTTGATCCGTCGAGCATTGGCTAACTTGCTGTCCAACGCGCTACGTTATGGCGCGACTGGTACCGCGGTGACTATCAGCAGTGTGGTATGGGAGGACAGGATCGAAGTCACAGTGCACAACCAAGGCCCGCCGATTTCAGCGCAACATCTACCTCGACTGTTTGAGCGCTTCTACCGGTGCGACCCGTCACGCAATCAGCCGGACGACTCGGGTGGCTTGGGGTTAGCAATCGTCCGCTCAATTATGCAATTGCATGGCGGTCGGGTAACCGTTGAGAGCACTGGAGCCGGTACGCGCTTTTGCTTGGTGTTTGTGCTGCAGAATGCTTGAGCGAATGCCAACGGTCTTATGTTTTGAGGTTTTTTCTTGGTTGGTTTCAATGGTCTTTACCTCATTAAAACCTCAGTTTGCGTCTTGATGCCATCGCACCTGCGAGCGCTATCGAGAAAACCCGCCGAGGCGGGTTTTCCAGACGCAGTACAATTTTGCTGTAATGCACCGCTTTACTGAGACATGTCATTCTTTTTCATGTCGTCTTTTTTCATGCCGTCATTGGACATGGAATCTTTCTTCATCGTGTCTTTGCCCATGGTGTCTTTTTTCATCGTGTCCTTACCCATGGTGTCTTTGTGCATTTCATCCTTTTTCATCGTGTCCTTTTTCATCGTATCGTGGGACATCGTGTCTTTCTTCATCGTATCATTGCTCATCGTATCGTCGGCGTGTACAACCGCGACGCCCACTGCCAGGCATATACCTAGGATTGCAGTCGTTAACCTTTTCATCGTGAAGCTCCTTGAGACTCAGGTTGCGAATAAGCGCAGCCGGGGCCGCGCAATGGGGTTGCCTTGGGCGTCAGCTACCGCCGAACCAGTTATAGCCCTGGTCTTCCCAGTAGCCACCGGGATAGGTATTGGTGACGAAAATCGCTTGAATGTGCTTTGGGTTCTTATAACCAAGCTTGGTGGGCATGCGCAGCTTCATTGGAAAGCCATATTCACGCGGCAGTACGGCACCGTCGTAGGTCAGCGTCAGTAGCGTTTGCGCATGCAGTGCCGTGGACATGTCGATACTGGTGTAGTAATCGTCAGCGCATTTGAAACCGACGTATTTGGCATCGGTGTCGGCTCCAACGCGTTTGAGGAAATCACTGAAGCGCACACCGCCCCAGCGTCCGATGGCGCTCCAGCCCTCGACGCAAATGTGGCGGGTGATTTGATCGGTCTGAGCCATGCCCCGCAGTTCCTCAAGCTTCCAGCTGTGCTTGTCGGCGACCATTCCGGTTACTTCCAATCGGTAGGTGTCTTCATCTACGGTCGGTGCTTCGTCGACGCCGTAAAAGGCATTGAAGGGAAATGGCCGCGTGATCATCGACTCAGGATAGGTGGGTGCCATGGCGTTCGGGTTGAACAGCCAGCCCTGCACCCGGTCGTTGAAGCGAGACATGGAGGACAGCGCCGTTTCAACTTGATCGTTATCGGAAATGTTACAGCCGGACAGCATCGCCACTCCGCCTAAGGTCAAGCTACGCAGCAGGAAGGCTCGTCGTGAGTGATCTTCGACTTTGAGCGAAATAATTTTTCGCGCGTCTCTCAAAATGGCCGATTCATCAAGCTCCGGGCGCTTCCTCATACGTGCTCCTTATGGCCGACAATCATGGCCCATAACGTCTTCGGCACCAGTGCGACCATCACCAGATGAACGGCGATGAACGCCACCAGTAAAGACATCGCGATGAAGTGCACGTGTCTCGCGCTGTCGTAGCCGCCGAGCAGTTCGCGTAGTAGCGGAAACTGCACTGACTTCCACAACACCAACCCAGAAATCACTAGAACGGTAATGTCGAGGATCACGAACAGATACGCCACGCGCTGCACATAGTTGTAATGGCTTATATCGTCATGCCCCAGCCGACCATGGAGAGCAGACCACAGATCATGAAAAAAGCCTTTGGGTGATACAGGAAAAAACCGACGCGACAGCCGGCCACTAAAAAGATTGAAAAGTATGTAGAACAGGCTGACTACAACCAGTAACCACATGGCCGCGAAATGCCATTGCAGCGCGCCACCCAGCCAACCGCCCAAGGTGATCGACTTGGGAAAATCAAAACCATAAAGGGGAGAGGCGTTGTATATACGCCATCCGCTGGTGACCATTACCAACACCGCCAAAGCGTTCAACCAGTGGGCCAGCCTCAACCAGCGAGGATGGCTGTTTTGCGGATTCAGCTTTTTGGTACTGGTCGTTTCAGGTGCACCGGGCATTGGAGAAAGCTCCAAATCTGAATAACGTCATAACTTAATATCGAGTGTAGACGCTAACCTAAACCACGATGCCTAATTAAGTGTGTGTAGCGTAGCGTCATCATTCTCGTGGTAACGGTCACCAGCCAGCTAGGCTTGTAGCCTGAAGAGAGTGATGAGGTGAGGGCTGGATCATGCCAATTGCGAAAACAGCGCTTGTCCTGGCCGGAGGTGGCAGCCTGGGCGCAGTTCAGGTCGGGATGTTACAGGCTCTGGTTGAGGCTGAAGTCGTGTTCGACTTGGTGGTGGGGGCGTCGGTCGGCGCCATCAACGGCGCCTACTTCGCCGCGAGACCGAATGCCCAAGGCGTGAGCGAACTTGCGGACTTCTGGCGCAGCCTGCGCAAGTCGGATGTGTTTCCCTTCTCGGCGTTCGACACAATCAAGGGCATTCTGAATCGTCGCGGTCACCTGCTGAGTGCATCCGCGTTGCATCGCTTGGTGAGCAGGTCACTACCGGTCAAACGGATTGAAGACACTGAGTTGCCGCTTTATATCGTCACCACCAATCTGCTTAGCGGTGCGGAAGAGCTATTGTCCAGTGGCAGCGCTGAACAGGCTTTGCTCGCCAGCGCTGCGATTCCGCTGGTGTTTCCCAGCGTGCGAGTCGGCGAAAAGTTCCTGGTTGACGGCGGCGTCAGCAGCAACACGCCGATTGCTAGTGCTGTGGCATTGGGCGCAACACGGGTTCTGGTGCTGCCCACCGGTTTCGGTTGTGCCTGCCCATGTCCGCCCAGTGGACTCGTTGCGCTGGCCTTGCACACGCTCAATTTGATGAGCATGCGTCAACTGGTGCGTGACATCGAGTTGTACCGCGCACGCGCAGCCATTCATGTCGTCCCGCCTTTGTGCCCACTGGACGCTTCAGTGTTCGATTTCAACCAGACAGATCAACTGCTGCAGCGTGCTTATCAATCAACCCTAGTCTGGATGCAGGAGGGCGGATTGATCCGCGACGGGATACCCGAATCGTTGCTGGCGCATACTCATCATTTTACTGACGAGTGAATTCATCATCGCACCCAAACGGATAAAGCGGTTCTGGTGAAGGTCTCTCCAGTCGAGCGTATTTACACGACGTTAAGTAGCCCGGAAAATCGCAGAAACGTAATCAAGCCGCTGCAGTTGAATAGGTATGTGCAAGGGGACGATGGAGGGGCCAGCTTTCCAGCAAGGCTTCAATTTCAGCATCATTTACCAATCCAACAGGATATCGGTGCAAAAGCGCAATCCTGTATTCCGCCGTCTGCCGCACCAGCATTTGGCTTCTCCAGAAAGCACCGATCACTCTCTTTCGGACGTCTGCGTTTGCAGCTAAACGTCGAATTTTTACCCGGCTCTCTGCATTCATAAGATCACCCTCCAGCCTCTTGGCCAGCGAACGCTACGGGGCTTGTGTGACAGAAATGAGACAGGTTGGCGATATCAGATTAGTGGCTATTTTCTCACGCCAAACAAGACTTGCAATAACGCCGTGTGACTGTCATCTCACCCTTCTTGAGCTGAATCAACCTGGTGATGAATCGCGTCGAGATACTGAGATTTCAATTGGTCGGCCAGCGAACTGAGAATCGGATTCGCCCGAAAATTCACCAGAAGGGTATCTATGACTGCCGTAACCCTCTCGATGGCTGCGTCCACGCTTGAGGGGATAAAGGGATCAAAGTGGATAGCTTCCAGCTCCACATCAAGCTGCTTCAATACCCGCGTATCTGATGAGTTCGGTAAAGATGCGTGAGTCCCACCAAGCAAGCAGGCCGCTGATCTATCTGGAGCCGCAACACAAGCTAACCCGCCAATACGCGAAGTTATTCAGCCTGCTAGAAAGCCGAATGTGAGCGTGATTGCTGTTACAAGCTTGGTTTGATGTGAACTGGCGTCATTTGCTGCTTGCTTTTCCTGTGTCACTCCTTCGACGCTCAGAGCTCAATACCAGCCTATGATCAGAGGGGCCTGGTCATTTGGATGTACTGCGAACTTTAGTATGGAAAATTTCTGGAAAAATGAGGGATCAGGCGTGACTGCAAAAAAATGGTGATCTCATGAGCTGTCTGATTTGTGCAGGCTCCGCTGACCGCATTAAATGTGATGGCCCTTGGGAGGAAAGAAATTGCCCTACCTGTGGTCGCTATCGAATTTCAGATGCGCTTGTGTTGACCCTTATGGAGCAGGGGCAGATTTTCGATGTGAGCAAAACAAGGACTTGGCTGGCCCGCAAGCGCAAAGAAATACCCATTCCTACAATTGAGATCCACGAGGCGCTGCTGGTGAAGTGAAGATGTTCTTCCCACCTAACGGTGCATCTCTCAGCATCGAATATTCCCTTAGCAATCATAGGCCTACACCCTTCACCGTGTCGGTAAGAAAGTCCATCACAGCTCTGATAGGTACTGAGCGTTTCAAATCGTGGTGAACCACTAACCAGACGTCTCTTGAAAAGGGGGCTCCGTCATACTCTATGCGCTTCAATCCTGGTTGAGCATCGCCGAGAAATCTCGGTAATCCAGCGATCCCAGCACCAGAGCATGCAGCCACCAATTGACTACTAACATCGCTTAGCTCACATCCAATTCGACGCTCGCCAGCAATCTGCATTAGCCACTGCTGTTGCGGCAGATCCACAAATTGTGCGTCGTACGCGATGAATGCCCACCTTTCTGGATTATCAAAGAATGTGTAGCTGGGGCTGGCATACAAGGCATATGGAATGTGGCCAATCTTGCGCACAACATTATTGGGTTCTTCTGGGCGGGTCAGGCGTAATGCCACGTCAGCTTCGCGTCGGCTCAACGATACCTGCTGAGGCTGTGCAGACATCGAAAGTGTGATTTCTGGATATTTGGCCCTGAATTCAGACAAGCGATGGGCGAGTAAATGGGTCACCAATACAGGGGGCGCACTTACCGTGACCTTCCCGCTCAGGGGAGTCTGTTCGGCTCGTACCATTCGTTCGATGCCGAAGGCGGATGCCTCCATAGCAGTGGCCAAGTCGAAGACCTGGGCCCCCGAAGCCGTAAGGGTGCAAGATCGTGGCAATCTTTCTACAAGCTTCGTCTGCAACTCATTTTCCAGCGCAGCTATTCGACGGCTGACTGTCGCATGGTCAACTGCAAGGGCACGAGCCGCACCCGACAAGGTGCCTGCGCGACCTAGCGCTATAAAATGGCGAAGGCTTTCCCAATCAAACATCTGTGCAAATTCTCCAGGTGGGCCTGCATTTCTGAGAGTTTACACCCAGACTTCAGCCACGCAATATAGCCTCCGAGTTCAGAGCCAAGGGCTGAGCGCGATGAAGGCAGCGTCAACCCACCCGGCCATCATCCAGCTTCATGGCATATCGTCGTGGGTTCACGGAGCTCAATGAGCAGGCCTTCAGGAGTTCTTTAGAAATGACTAGAACTTACTGGTTTCAGTATTAGTAAAGCTAAAGCTCAAAGAGATGCAATGTGATTAAGTTGTTGTATTGCTCTTATTTAATCACTTGACAATACAGCTCATTGATAATGAAAGTTGTCTTGGTGTAGCTGTTTTGCCGAAGCACCAAAAACCACTTTTATTAATTCTACGAAATAAAGCGGGCGAAAAACCTACCTATCGACATTAGTTGGGCAGTGGGTTTTTGCCTTAAAGAACCATGTTCATTAAAAGGTGGGCGCTATGCCACTTGCACTATTGATATTAACGTTGAGCGCATTTGCGATTGGTACGACTGAATTTGTTATTCTGGGGTTGTTGCCGGATGTAGCACGTAGCCTGTCGGTGGACATTCCAACCGCAGGATGGTTAGTCACCGGCTATGCCTTAGGTGTTGCCATAGGCGGGCCAATCATGGCTCTGCTTACAGCCTCATTGAAACGCAAACATGCGCTAATCCTATTAATGATTATCTTCATTTTTGGCAACGTGTTTTGCGCAATTGCGGCTAACTATAATTACCTCATGATCGCACGCGTGGTAACGGCGCTATGCCAAGCCTCGTTCTTTGGGATCGGTGCCGTTGTCGCATCCAGCCTCGTACCTGAAACAAAGAAGGGGCAGGCTGTCGCAATGATGTTTGCTGGACTGACTCTCGCCAACGTGTTGGGTGTACCGCTGGGTACTGCATTGGGTCAGTATACGAGTTGGCGCGTCCCGTTCTGGGCTATTGCGATACTGGGTTCAGTAACCCTTCTTGGCCTTTGGCGCATATTGCCTTCTGGTAAAGACGAAGAAAAAGTAGACTTTATCAGTGAAGTAAAAGCGCTGAAAAACGCTGGTATATGGATCGCCCTCCTGACTACTGTTGTATTCGATGCGTCGATGTTCGCAATGTTTACCTATGTCGCTCCAATGCTCGAGGATGTGACGAAAATTTCGGCGCAAAATATCACCATGAGCCTGCTGTTGATCGGTGTAGGTTTGACCCTTGGAAATTACATCGGGGGACGTTTGGCTGACTGGAAGCGAGGTACTGCACTCACAGGTATTGCGCTGTCGCTTGCCTTGGTCAGCGCTGCTGTATCGCTGACGATGCCATCGGTACTTCTCGTCGAAATCAATCTGTTCCTTTGGGCGGTGGTTGCGTTTGCCTCAATACCAGGTCTTCAGCTCAACGTGATGAGTTTTGGCAATGAGGCTCCCAATTTGGTCGCAACACTGAATATCGGCGCTTTCAACATCGGTAATGCGATAGGTGCGTGGATTGGAGGAGTTGTAATTGCTGGCGGCTATGGCCTGCAGGCTATTCCATTGGTAGCTGCGGCGATTGCTATTTTGGCTGCCGTGGTCGTGCTGATATCCCAACGATATTCCCAAAGACAGCGGCTCTCCGCTTTTGCTGCCGCTTGATCTAAAATCTTTTGGTCGCAGTCTAAACGGTTTATTAATTATTGATTTTTAATTCTAAATTAACTGCTTCTCGCACCAGCAAGTTTATTGCTGGTGCGAGTCTTTAGTTTGGAGGTTGTTTGCTATGGATAAGAAGTCTGGAAAGACAAATGCAATACGGCAGATCGAGTCAAAAAAGCTGCAATATCAATATTATTCGTTCAAGGAGACGGTAAAAAACGCTCAGGAAATGGCAGTATTGCTTAATGAGCCCGCCAGCAAGGTGTTTAAGACGCTGGTCACAGTCAGTAATACGAAAAATCACTATGTGTTTATGGTGCCAGGTGATGCAGAGCTTGACTTGAAGAAGGCGGCCTTAGCCATTGGAGAAAAGTCAGTCACTATGATTCCTTCGAAGGATCTGCTTCCACTCACGGGATATATTCATGGTGGTTGTTCACCTATAGGAATGAAGAAGGAATTCAGGACTGTTATTGATTCCTCGTCACAAATCTTTACAGAAATATATTTTTCAGCCGGGCGCCCGGGCTGCCAAGTTCAAATGAAAACCACAGATTTGATTAGTGAGTTTGGCGTGGCTCAAGCTGATATTGCGAAAGGTTAAACAGTCTGTCGATAGCTCTAGCTTTTGAGAATCAATTCAATTTGCGATTTATAGAGTGTATGTTGATTCTGATATCCGGTATGTGGGGCTGATACGGTTTTATGTCACAGCTATCGACTTACGAAAAGGCAGCGCCAGATTTAAGTGCGTTAAACCCTTAACGCTGCACGGGCAGTCGCTAGTTAAATAGTAGGTATGGATATAAGCGCCACTATAGCGTCACGGTAAAGTTAGCCAGGCTTCAAATTTTTGCAGTCTGCACATCGAGAGAGGCTTTGGCTTTCCAGAGTCTAGAATATCGAGCCGGCGTTGTTTTTCGGCTTGAAATAAACCAGTCAGCTAACTTGATATTACCGTGCCTGGACTCACTCTAAGCCCATTTCAGCACCATGTCCGCTGCAGCTCTGTGATGATCCGCAATGAAGATACAAGCGCCCTCCATCGGCCATCCCCGCTCAGCCATCTGGGCGCTAACGTCAAGGATCCCGGAGCCCCCGAAGGAATCAGAGGTATCCGGATAGTAAATCCCTGCAAGAGAAACTTTCGCCATGCCCGTCTCCCGGTCGAAATACGACAGAAAATGCCACCCACCGGTAACGCTTCAAGCGTGCGGAACGTTGATCGCAGCCTTGCCAGTGATGTAGTGCGTGCGGGAAACGCGTTTGAGATCAAAATCGAAAAGCGGCTGGGTCATGGGAGCTTGCTGAGACGCGCCAAGCCCTGTTTTATGTGGCCCGCGTTCTCGCCGATTGTCTCCAGAGCACCACGTACGTTATTTCCTACATCCGCATGTCCGTGGGCTTCGACGTGGAGCGTCAGTTCCATCAGGGCAGCCTCCAGAGCGAGCTGGTTTTGATACATTCTTTCCAGCACATCCGACAGCGAGTATTCCTTTGGCATTGATGTGATCTCCTTCAGGGACGCTCAGCATAGCGCAGGATAAGAAATGGCTAGGTGCCTCGCGGACATCCAGAGGCTCATCAACTTTGAACTTATCATTACGTCCGTCCCCCTAACTCTGTGCAGGTTGCCTCAGGCCCAGGTTTTTCTGGGTTACTCAATTACATACGAAGGTTTGGTGAATCATGAAGAGCGAACAGGTAGAAGGCGTCGTAGAAAAGGTTGCCGGCAAAGCGCAGAGCGCAGTCGGTAAACTGTTTGGTGATTCGAAGCTGGAAGCTGAAGGTGCCGGGCGCCAAGCTGCTGGTCAGTTGACGCAAACCTATGGCGATGCACTAGACAGCGTATCTACGTTCGTAAAAGAAAAACCAGTTGCTGCAATCGCGATTGGTGCAGTAGCGCTGCTGGTTTTAGACCGTCTCTTTCGCCGCTGAGTAAGGAAAAAGGACGTTTTGACAGGGGCGCTCCCTTTTACGTTTATCGCCTCCGCCCCTAGAACTGTCCATCAGTGGGCTGCGGGGGCGAGGGCAGGTATGCACAACTCACTTCCATCCAAGCACCGCGTCTGAATTAAGACGAGATTGTTGGGCCACTTAGCTCGTGGAAAGGTGGCATGGGGGCCAGTAGCAAGCGGAGCGCGCAGGCGGGAGGATGGTAGCCCCGAGGGCCAAGACTCGGCAACGGCGAGGCTTGGTTCACGACAGCCGTCCTCGCAGAGGCCCGCTCGACACTGGCTCCCTAGAGCGCCTTCACGAGACGCTCAAGCGTCTGATGCTCGCATGTGCTGAGCAACGCAATGGGATCTGTTCCAAATCTATCCCCTGCGTCAAACGACCATCGCCGTCCTTCCGGACTTTCGCATTCTTCGCAGTAGTCGAGCGTGTCACAGTCGTTGTAGATCGATATCCGCCAACCCTCAACGCTCACCACGAAATGGCCCGCATAAATCTCATCCCAAGACGCCTGAATCACCTTGGTCATCGTCCGTCGCTCGAAGGTGACCTCACGCAATACTTAGCATATCTCTCTCGCTGAGAGCAGGGTATTTTCGTCGACGTCACGAACCCCGGTTGGTGGCGCAGTTTCACTGGTCGCATGCATTAGTTGTTCGGCGTACACAGCAGAATTATCATCAGGCAGTCGATAGCCCGGAGCTGGAAGAGCCTGGACACGCTCTTCGATTGGCAGACACTCTGGATCGCGAGTCACCTAGTAGGTTCTGCCTGGGACGCGCTGATCTACGTCTATTCGAGACTCCGCTGAACTTAGTGTCCAATCCGCATCCTCTGGATGCTTCGATAGCGTGTACCCAGAACAATTGGGCACGTGGTTCGTGAGCTCATACTCCCGCCATTCAGCCATAGCTTGACCATCAATTTTCTGTGGCTTGCACTCAATCAGCCAAGCCACCGCATTGGTGAATTGCCCATGTGAGAACACGGCGATGTCATGAGCAGGATGCTCTGCAAGTCGATCCAGGAAAGACTGAGCTCGAGATATAAATTCTAGGAAAGACTCGGCGCCTTCACCATCCCTGAACGCTGGGTCTTCCTTGGCCCAATATGCCCTGACCCAGTCTCGTCTCTGAGCAACGGTCGTGTTGGCACACCGTGCGGGCTCAAGGTAAGTAAATTCGTGAATGGGCCAGGTTTCAAACGGAGTAGCGGGGAAGACTGCAACGGTCGCCATTGCCGTTGCGTGCGCACGGACGAAAGGAGAGGCAACGATCAGAGTCGGAGCCTGGGCGAATGACCCGGACATCAGGTGTGCTTGCTCAACACCCTTTGCCGTGAGGGGGATGCTCGCGTGATCCAGGCTGGCTTCGCCGGCGTTAGCCGCACTTTCCCCGTGTCGGATTAACCTGACATGCTTCATCGAATACTCTCACAGACTGGTAGACAGGTAGCTGCTCCAGCGGTCATCTGATCGAGGTTAGGCGAGCAGTCATGCTGCTGAATGTGCCAGAGCAGGCGGTCAGCGGCGATAAACCGATGGGCTAACAGAAGATGTTACGTTATTGCAGTGAGCAGCAACATTTATTCAGTGAAGCAAAATTCGACCTGCTGGGACTTCGTTACTGAGCGGGGATTTGAGGGCCTAGCAGGGGAGCGTGGTACCAGCAACTCATCCCCCGACGTAATGGCTAGGTTGCTGAGAACGCCCTCATGATTTAGCTTCTCCAGCTCTTCTTGCGTACGTCGCAGCAAAGCGTTGACTGACTCCCCCGACTCGGTGCAGAGAGTGATCGCCACAAGAGTAAGTGGATTCACACTGAGTGGGCCGCTGAGAGCGGTAATCATCTCTAGTGTGGGGCTCGACTGGGCTCGCTCCAATTTGGATACATAGGTACGACTGCTAACTTCGGCCAGATTTCTCTGAGTCAATCCCTTGCCGGCCCGCATCGCTTTAAGCACAGCAGCAAATGCATTTTTAAGCGACATAAACGCGTTCCTGATTGAGCCAGTTCCTTTGAGCGCGGATGCGTTGGTTCAACACGATGATGACCATCACTGATCACACAAGCGATAAAGGGGAGGTTGGGACTCTCAGCAAATATCGCTCCACCACGGTTCTGGACTCAAGCCCGGCTGTATGGAGTATCTTTCTCCAGGACATGTAGTCCAGCAGATCTATCGCACGTTGTACGAGCGCAGGCATTTCCATTGGTATCTCACCATCCAGATCTTCGTGTTTGGTGAATCCGTTTCGATTTAGGTAGGTAAAACCGGATTTCGCTTGTTCTTGAGTAATCAGATTCAACGTCTGGGCCCGGTAAATTAGAGCTTTGAAGCTTACCTTCCAGCGAAGCTTGAGCTCACCGAGAGCTTGCCAATTTAGGTACTTGCCACGCATGGTGGGAAACTCTCCGGCAAAGCTGGAGCGAGGCATCAATAGGGCACTCGCGAATTGGTTTGCTTGACTCTCAGTGTCGTGGCAGCCCGTCTCTATGCCTTGATGCATTACGAGGTGACCAAGCTCATGAGCAAGGTCAAAGCGCTGGCGGCATGGATTCATTTTTGCCGTATTGCGCACGATGAGGGGGCGCTTGTTATACAGAGAGAACGCATCCACCCGATCATCCGCATCTGCAATGCTTACGACGAGTACACCGATCTTTTCAGCCAGCTTGGTCATGCTGGAAATTGGCCCTAATCCAAGCGATTGATCTCTTCGAAAACGTTCGGCTACTTGTTCAATTACATCCACGCTTGCCAGTGGTTCCTCGAACATTTTGAAGCTCACCGGTGGAAAGGCAATTTCCTTGTCTAGCTCGTCAATCAGCAGCTCGAACAATTCGACCTGTGCGGCAATAGACTTTTTGACCGTCTGAGTAGAGGCTCGAACGCTTCGAAAATGGCACTGCTCAAGCTCCACAGAGCTTCGCCTGGCGGTGAAGAAAAACTCTCTACTCACGCCCAGTACAGCACTCAGCGTTGTCAGTTGAGTGGGGGAGGGAATGGCGTTTACCTCCAGCTTATGAGCGTACTGGCGAGTAACTCCTAATAGCTCCCCTATCTCGGCAAGCGAACGGCCCGCAGCACAACGCGCAAGGCGAAGTTTGTCGGGTGAAAACTCTTCGCCGAAGGAGAGCTGTTTGGTTCTTTCGTCCATTAAGTCAAATCAACATCTGTAGTGGTTTCAGTTTCAGCATCTGTGTTACGACGCACAGGTTGCGGATCTTCAAACTCAACGGCGTCTGGCAGATGGGCAGATTTGACCGGAGTTCGCGCTTTGTACTCATGTGACCAATGGCAAATGACGTTTCGGTTGATATCGAAGCCAACCACAGTGGCCGTGAGCTTTGGCGATTCGAAATTGTGATCGTTATCTACGAACAAGCGCCAGGTCACGATCTCTTCGGGATTCGCTTCGAATAGGCTCATCTGCATAAGCTCGACATCGTTGGCCAGAAGGCGATACGACTTCTTCGGCGCATCTGGATCGTCCATCACTACCTGGAACAGCACATCGTTGATGCTGATCGTATAGTCCATGGTGCTATTGCGTAGGGTCAGCCAAGGTAGGGAAGGATCACGACTCAGGTTCTTAAACAAACCGTGGACTCGCCCATAGAGCAACGTGCCACGTGTCCAAGCCGTGTCGTTTTCAGTCGACGCATCCGCCAGCGCCCCATAGGCGACCGACACGACTTCCTGGCAAATCTTCTCGAGAAATTTTGGATGAAGTTTCGGTGCAAAAAAACTGGGGTGTTGGGTTTCAGACATTCGATACTCTCCAAAAACTATGCAAAATACGATTAGTGTCAACCGTGATTTTTGTGCATAAATGGAACTTTGTCAACCCAGATTGCGAGCGTAGTGCAGGAATGGCTTATACCAACTGCTGTTAGCTTCCATGCATTCGAAAAACTGAAGCCTGCGCGATCGCAAGCGAAACCTACGGTGTGACGTAAATGGGGAGGTCGATCCTTCGGGCCAATGGCCCGGCTCATCAATTAGCTAAGCATTTCCTTCACGATGGAAGCCACATTCCTAGCGTCGTCGATCCCTCGATGATAGGTACCCTGCCAAACCAAACCCAACGACTCCACTGTTTGCTTTAGTGATTTCGGTCGATTGTCATGCAAATCTGCATGCCATTTCCTGGCATTGAAATGGGGCAGGCCTTCGAGTAGGGAAGGGCAGGCAGCAAAGCCGGCGTCTCGCTCAAGCTGCCTTGCATCATAGTCACCCCACGACGCCCAAGCTGCATTTGGATATCGCGCAACAAATGCTGCTAACTCATGGCCAACCTCCACATAGGTTTCCGCGCCGTCCACATCCACTTGCTCAATGGATGTGAGCTGCTTGCAGAAATCGGTGAGGATAGGATTGATCTGCGGTCGAACGAAGCGTTGGAATTCATCGACGATCTCAAGCGTTTCCATATCCACCACAACAAGACCAACTTCAATCGTTTCCATCTGGGCGGAGACGACTGCTAACTGCCTTGGTGATTCCGACTCACCGACCTCATCACAGGTTGCCTCAAGGTCTACGCAATAGACGTAGCGGTATGGAGCGAGGAGGTTTTGGATTGCTTGGAGGTGAAGGAACTTTGCTTGGATGCTCATGCCATGGGAGACCTTGCTTGGAGCTTGTTGAGATTAACCGCGCCATATATGTCGCCTGAATCACTTACTAACCACGACGAATCGCCTAGAGCAAGGGGCACGACATACCCACAACCATTAGGGACGTGATTATCGATCTCGTACCTGCGCCACTCGATCATCGCTTGGGCATCAACCTGGAGTGGCTTGCGCTCGATGAGCCAAGAGTCCCTGATTCTCACAGCGTCCAGTGTTCCTTTGGAGTGTTCTAAATACATTTGTCTGGGACGTCGTTTATAATCGACTCAAGAGTCGCAAGTCGATGCTGGGTGCTGGCGGCCGTGCCTGGACTTGCAGGCTCTGCATCTTGTTGAAGACTCGGTGGTGCTTCTCTCCGGTGGGCTAGACAGCTTGATTGGTGCCATCGATCTGGCCGAACAGGGACGAGTGAGAAAAACGAATAGGTTAGAGTGGTTGCTGGAGATTCTCCTTCAGTTTGTACTCAAATCGATCACCATAAATAGATTTTACTGTCAGGGTGAAATCTAGATTTTCAGTAAATGCTTTTCTCATCCTGTAAGCGGTAATTGAACAAATTTTTGGTGCTCCTTTACTTATCTCAATCAGCGCCATCTCTTCGCCAGCTTTGAATGAATCATTTGGCCGAGGCCCGCGTATTGTAAGGCAGTTTGCGTCCAATCCTAGAGCGATCATTGCCGTGCCGAGCTTCCATGGGGCACCGCTTGGAATGGCTCGTCCGTCAACACTCACTTCAAAGTTTTCAACAAAGGCCGGCCCCATCCCGTTATTTATGATGTAGAGCCCTTCTTGATCTTCCTTTCCGTCATTGCTGTAGTAGGCATTTATGCGAGGTTCCAGAGAAACATGGTTATGCGTGCGCTGTATGACACCTTGCCAGATTGAAAATCCAAAGGCGAACAGGGCTATAGAAACGGTGGCTATGTTGGCAGTGCGCTGCTTCATGTGGGGAGATCATCACTCAAGAGTCGGAATCTATAGATCGGCAGGGGGGGTGAGCTCTTGAATCGCAAAGATCAGGGTTCGTCGCAATCGCTGGGCCATAAGTGGGGGCCCGTCGTCCCTTCGGGCCTTGTGCCCGCCTATGACTGGCGAACCAAACAGCCTGCTATTTTCCGACTTTGATAAGCGCAAGATTATTGAGAATTATGGCAGGGCGATAATTATGGCTAGCCCATAATTTAAATAATTCACAGACGTTTGCTTGAGCGTGTGTCACCTCGCGCTGTTATTCGAGGGACTGCGTGCGTAGCCAGGCGCTTACTTTTTCCTGCTTATTCAGAATTCATCGACGATCTCAAGCATTTCCAAGTCGATGACCACCAGGATAATTTCGATCGTTTCCATCTGATCGAGAACGAATGTAAAAGGCTTTAGGAAGGGCTTCAGACTTCTGCACTGCAGACGATAAAGCTTGACCATCATTTTCTTGAGCGGATTTATGTCTATTCGTTGGCAGTGCCAATTGTTATGGGAAGAACTGCGTGACTGCGTTATCTGCTGCGCTCGTTTTTTCGGAAGCTTTGTATCGAAACCAGGCACTCTAGGATTGCTCTCGCTGGTTGCTACAGCTGGCTCTACGGTTGCAGCTTTCTACACCTGGGAGGCGGCACTCACGGCAAACAAGGTATCCTCGGCATCGCAAGCATTTGCCCAGAAGATCTACAACGATCAAATAGCCTTGGGCCATCCCTCGGTTTCAGTTTTGTCGGGAGAGACGGCTGTGGCTGAGGTAAGGCAAGTTTCGTATTCACAGACTGAAGAAAAGAAATATGCAGCTAAGTCTGCAAACTTGGCAACGATCGTGATTTGGGTCGCCTGCGGCCCTTCGGCAGGAATATGGAAATCTTCGGGCTGCAGACGTACGTATTCTCCGTCACGCGTTTGGAGGACGAACCGCAGGGCATCGATCACCGATGATTTACCCGCGTCGTTCTCCCCCACTAATGCAGTCACGCCTTTGTTGAATTCAATGAAAAGATGGTTCGGCTCCGCGCCAAACTTACGGAAATTCTGAACCTTGAGTGCTGACAAATACATTCATGTGCTCCTCTCACAGAGGCCTGCGGCGTATTAGGCGGATCAGCCAATAGTACTCGAAACCGTCCAAGCATCTTGCTCGCTGGCCAGATTCAGGTGGGCTCTTAAAAATCCCTTGCTGTATCTATTATCCGAGAGATCCCCGCAGATCGCTTAGGAGTAATGGGCCATTAGTCCAGGGGGGATCGCTTGTTCGGGCACTTGGGCCCGGCTCATACAGTCACCCAAGCATTTCCTTAACGATGGACGCCACATTCCTCGCGTCGTCTATCCCTCGGTGATAGGTACCATGGCAGGCCAAGCCCATGGCCCCTACAGTTTGCTTAAGTCCTTTCGGCTGATTGTCATATAGACCTTTATGCCATTTCCTCACGTTGAAATGCTGCAGACCGGAGAGCAGGGAAGGGCACGCTGCAAATCCAGCATCACGTTCAAGCTGTCTCGCATCATGACACCCAGGCTGCATTTGGCTAACGTGCAGCGAACGTTCGTAGCTCGTCGCCACCTCTTTATAGGTTAGGGAGCCGCCAACGTCGGCTTGTTGAATTGATGTCAGCTTTATGCAGAAAACGTTAACGGTGAGGCTGGCCTCATCATCCATCCTTCGATAGCTGCGCTTTCTCTAAAGATAGATCTCTAGCCTTGGTCAAGCTATCCTCCTCTTCAATATACTGATCAACAGTAATAACTCTTTCGGCTAGTCGTCTGATTAAATGCTTCCTGCGTCGTTCATATTCCATATATACTTGTTGGCTGCGCGCATTTTTTATAATTTGGCTGAATTTTGATACCTGTTTAAATGCTGCATCAACATAACCTAAGAATGATTCCAGATCTGAATGGCCGCTCAGTTTTTTTGCCCTTTCTGCAATCATTTTGTTGGTCATCAGTGTCTGGCGAAACGAATCTGGGCTAGTTGCTTGCACTTCGGAAATTAAGTAGGCTGCAATGTGTGTACAAAACGCGTGGCGGAACATATGTCCGCAGGCTTGTTCTTCGATTCCCGCGAAGCGTCGAATGTCTGAAAATTCACTGGTGAGCGTATCGTTGGCCAACTGGTGGCCACCTCTTTCTGCTATAAATAAGTAACCATGATCAGAAGGTAGTTTTTCTATAATGGTAATTCTGTGTATTCGTATAAATTTAACCATCTGCTCAATTAGCATCGGACTAATTGGTATCATGCGAGTTTCAATAACTCCATTTTTTAATGTTTTAATTCTTAGCTCAGGAATGTCTGCCGACAAGGCAGTCATTATATTGTCAATAGTCAAGTTATTGATCTCGCTTCGTCTGCCTCCTGTTTCTTCATATATAGATATCATGAGTTGACGGCGTTCCCTGATGAACGCTGAGGTTGGCATCTGATCAACAGCATCCCTTAATCTTTCAATATTTGCCTCGGTGATTGGTTTTCTAGTTTTTGCGGCGCTAGGGACTCTAAAAGAACCATGATGTACTGAAGAACGCCTGAAGGCTCTGCCGTTTCGATATTGGACAGTGTCGATTATTTGTATTTCTATTGTTCCGTCGATACCTACAAAATTATCTTGTTGATGCAGTCGACCCACATAACTTAAAAAGTGTATGCACCGTCTGCCAATACTAGAGAGCGTTCTTTCTGTCCTTTTTCTGTCACCGGTTTTTAAGTTAATTTCTGAGCGGAGCCCATCCATAAACTGATAGAAGTCTTCGTTTGAAAGATGGATGAAGTTTAGTTTGTTGTAATAACAAAATCTAATTAAATGGCTTATTTTTGTCGCGTACTCGCCAAACGAACCGCCCTTGGTTCCAAAACGCGATGGGCCATCACCTTTCCGTCCAGGGCGCTTACGTAATTCAAGGACATACAAGTTAGCGATTAGGCATGGCGTTCGATCTGGCCATTCCATGAACGGCATGTTGTGACCACTTAATGTTGTGAGTTTTTCCTCGGAGTAAAACTCGTATAGTTTTAAGTCGGGAATCAAAGTATAAAGTTTGTGGTGGGAAGGGTAGTTAGTTGTTCTTTTGTTCATCATTGCTCACCACCAGTTGAAGATGTTTCCGGCTGTTGATTAGTGATACGTCATCAAACGGTGTTGGGTTCAAGCTTAGGATTTTCACCGTCCTGCTTATGGCCTTTTGAATTCTATTTTGTCTTAATCCAGTATTTGGCGTTCGTTCAATGGTATTGAAGTCTTTAATGTTATTTGCTAGGGCCTGTAGTAAAACCATATTGACTCTATGGAGGCTATGAATTTCTGCCTCAAGCTCTAAATTGTAAGTGTCTAAGCCTGCTTTGGTGCGTGAACTAGATTTCCTTGGTGCAGTGTTGTAGTTTGATATCGAGTTTTTGGCCTGCAGTCTAAGCTTGTTTAAGTGGGGAAAGTTTTTTATTGGGTTGTTTTCGTCAAGAGTTTTTTTTAGAGTGTTCAGGCTCATAGGCTTAATGTGATATTCCAGGTTGTCCACTGAAAACCTAAATTCTAATGAGCAAAGGCTTCCTTGGCTTTTCAGTGCGTCTTTTATTTTTTCATTGGTGATGTAAGTGCTTGGCGAGTTTAGAATATCTCTCAAAAGTATGAAGGTGGCTGTTATCGAATTGTTAATGATGTTTTTATTAGTGTCTTTTTTCATGATGACTTACTCAAAATGAATAGTACTCGCATGGATTTTCCAGTTTCAGTTTTAAAGAATTCGGGTTGGATGCGCGCATAACCTTCCTTTAGCATTGAGTCGAGATAGCGCTCAATCTGATTCTCGTCCACCAAGTGTACTTTTGTAGTGCCAAATTTAGTTTGCAGCAAATGCTGAAGATCTTTGTAATTTTCAAGTCGGTCAGACTTTGCCAAGTCTGCGAAGTATTTTGCGCCTGCCCCTGCAATCTCGCCAGGGCTGAGGCACTCTGTTAGATAGTGCCAAACGTGCTCTACATCTCGCTGGCCAAGCATCCAACGTAGCGTATCCAATTCACCAAAGCTATTCGTGTAGAAAAACATGATGGCAAAAAAACGTCGTAATTGATGTTGTCGAACATAATATCTTTCTCCATTCTCATTCAGGCCGGATTCGAAATAATCGCATAAAAAGTCAAGACTTCGGTTGTACAAATGATGATTGGGTTCCATGAGTTCCATTTTACCCAGCAATGAAGGAACGGCAAAAACCGTAGTGAGATTCTCTATAAAACCAGAGTCTCTGAGTTCAACTTGGAAGTTACATAGAGTTTCGATCATTTCTGACCCGATTTCATCGATAGGTCTTTCCTCAACTTGTCTTGCCCCAAGTGCTCCACGTGAAGATTTTTCTAAACCAAATCTTAACCATGATTTTGTAGCATCTAAGCAGCCTTCAATTTTTAACGGGATCAGCTCGTCTACACGGCGAGCCATTAGTGTACCTACGGTAAATTTGATCACGCCAAAGTAGACTAAAACTAGCTCAAGCAAACCTTCATTGCGCCGAAATTCATAAAAATATTTTTCTCTATCGCTGCTTCGTTTTTTTCGGGCTCCGGTCATTTCCCCGTAGCATGAAAGTCCTATTCGTTTCACGCCCATTTGCTTTAGTGTGGAGTTTAGCAATTTTGATAATTTATGTTCTGATAATGTTGACATTTTCAGGTTGTGTAAGGCGCAATGTCGCGCTACTGTACTAAAACCTTCTAGAATCGCCTGCCCATAGTCGAAATAAAATTCCAATCCTTTGCGAAATAGATCGAATAGGACATCAGCAGGAACGCTCCTAAACCTGGCGGATGTATTAACGTCGGCCCTATATTCAGAAATTTCCAACGTGTCTTCCGGGTCGGGTGCTGGTAATCCAGTAGTGGATACCGCATGGATACTCGCCAAAACGCTCCTGTAAACTACATAGGTGGTTTCCAGCAAGCGATTATCTTCACCTGTAGTTACTTTCGCCCGGGGAAACTCTCGGTCATAATTAGCATCGCCGGGGAAGAAATTCAAAAACTTAAGTTTTGATTTTGGTGTTTGCTTGCCGCGCAAACTGTGTTGATATATCTGAGAAGACATTTTTGTAGAGCTCACCTTGTATCCGGCAGTGGCATTGCCATAATAAAACCCAGAATACTTGAGTGCTGCCCTCAATTTTGGTATATCGTTTGGAAGAATGTCGAGTTCAATCTCTTCGATCTGCTGATCGCTCACATGAAGTATTGCTGGCCACTTTTCGTATATTATTTTAGCTTTCGATTCGTCAAAATTTTCTAAAAGAGTTCTGCAAAAAATTGTGGCATTTTCTCGCCAATTATATACCGACTCTTCGGCGCTTGGATGCGAGGCAAGTGCAGTGAGGATTGATTTGAAATTATCTTGGTCTAATCCAGCAAGACCGAATTCGAGTAGCTTCAAAGGCTCCGCACGAATCAGAATGTAATCGATGACCCTACAAGTGCTTACAAATCTCATTTTTCTGGAAAGATTGGCCAGTGTCGTAAATTGCCCATTAATCCCATCCGCTCCGATAATTAAGAAATGCCGAAGTGATGCAAGCAACTCACTATGTGCCGGATTAGTCAGCAGGTCACCGTTTGGAAGTTGAACGCGCCAGTCCAACTCGACAGGGTTTTTGTGGCCAAATTGAATTTTCCAAATCGTTTCGCCGAACTCATTTAGAAGCCAGTCGGATTTTGTGTAAGGGAGCGCTTCGATATGATCGAAGCCGTCCATGAACTCATACCCAGTGAGTTGGGGCATAAATAAGTGCTTCCATTCGACGAGGATTAACTAGTTTAAGGGCTTTCTGAAGATGTGATTTTAAGGTGCGATCATATCCGCTGTTGATTTCTGATTTGAGCTTTTCAGCGACATTTGACCAGTAAACAGCAATGCCGCATATATTCTCGCGTTGCTTTGATTCACTCACGGCTGCCTCAAGTGAAAGCAGCGCCGCAAGAAAAGGTATACTGACGGATAGGATTGCTTCTGATCTTTCATGTCCTGCTTTAGAGTTTTTTCGGGAAGGGTTACTCGCCTCTTCCGGTATACTCTTGATTCGATGCTTTTCGAGAAATGAATGCAAATCTTCTATTTTCGTAAATCTAGTTGCACGCAGTAAATATCTGCTGTCCTTCATAGCTTCACAAATCAACGATTTCTGAAAAATACGAATCCATCGTGCCTTGATAAACGCTAGAATTGCTTCTGGAAGGTAATGACTTAGTAGTGCGGGATCATAGCTTTCGTGGCCAAGTGCTTCTGCCATAGCTTCTGCACTTCTAGTTTCGATGTAGATTTGTACAGCTCGGGAGTCTCTGATTCGTGTAAGCTTGACCCTTTTAATCAGATCTAAAAGTTGAGGCTCTGGAATTGAGCAGTGTCGTGAAAACTCCGCAATTAAGCGCGGCTTCAGATCAGAGTTGTTTTTGAAAGTGCTATCATTCCAAGGTCTAACTTTAGCTCTGTTAATCGGTGCGAATCCATTGCCTGATGAAAGCAATAGATAGCAATGATTGTTGTTTTTCTTGTGTTTTAATTTTCTACGCAATACGTCTGTTATGTCTACGATTTGCTGTACTATCTTTTTTGAGTGCTCTGTAAGATAGATAATTTGCTCTCGGCATTCTGGGTCTTTTCTGTCTTTGAAACCTGTTAGTGTATTATTGTCTGGAATAAATCCAGTTGAAATATCATCTTCGTTGACGATTCGATGCTCAGAGAGAAATTCAGTGGTTATAATTGGATGTTCTAGTACCAACAAACATTGATGCGCGAATAAATCGCCAGGCATTGGAAATCCAAATTCTTTCGCTAATTTTATTGTATCGCACTCTTCACCTGTAAGGTGTGTGTAGACTTTTCGTAAAAACTCATTGGGTACGGTCGATTTGCTACACTCGAGGGTCGCACACAAGTCGGCAAGCGTATATCGTTTGTATGCAAACCGCCCCTTCACATTAGTAATGGGCTTGCCCTGTTTTGCAAGTTTGATTCTTAGGCTGTAGCGGTCATATAAATCTGCAGCCTGAGTTGTTGCCCAGTTTCGAACTATTGTTACATCACAATTTATTTGATGAAACAAAAGCTCCATGGCTTCAGTATCTGTTACTGATAGGGGGATCTGAGTTAAAAGTTTTTCTTGAACAAGTAACCCTTGTGCATTTTTTTTGGTCTTTGTCGCATCTCCACGCTTGCTTGGTAAGTTAGGGCGCTTGAAAGGTGACGATAATTTTGCCCATACCCCTTTGCGGCACATGCGAGTCTCAAAGTCATTTAAGAAGCGGCTCCAGCCTCTGACCTGCGATTGAGGATCCAACCCAGCATCCTTTGCTTCTTTGAAATGGTGGAGGGTAAAGCGTTGAATGAATGTCCGCAGGCCGTTTTCGCTGTAGAAAATGGATATTGGGCACTCCTTTGAATTTTTTGCTAGGTAATCGAGAAACTTGTTCCATAAAAACAAGTTTCTATGCGAGCTTTTTTTATACCTCATTTCAAGATTATGAAATATGATCTGGGCAAAGTCCGAGCCATGTGAATTGAAAATTTGTGCTATTCGCAGATGAGTATCGGGTTTCCCTTCTATCGTCCATCCTTTCCAGTAAGTTCGCTTAGACATTGCCGCTGTCCGAAGCGAGGTGTCTATCTTGTCGCAAGGTACAAAGAACTGCGCCTCCCACTGGACTTTATACGCACTCGGCACTTCGAATGCGATTTCATTGAACAAAATGATGAGCGTCCTGATGAACCGGATTTTAATTGTCGCTGTAGATTCCACTAGTTCTTCGCCACCCATCGCTGATGTATAGCCGTGCAAAATTTGAGCAATCAGGGGGCTTTGGATTACCTCGATCGTGATCTTCTGACCAGTCAAATCGCAGTAGCAATCCAATAGGCGAAGAGGAATATGCAATGCGCTTGCCGGTTGTTCGCCTCGGGTTTTTAGGCGCTCATACGCGCGTTCAAGGAGCGAATTGACGCCGGGTTCGATGGTAATCAGAGGGTGAAGACGGATGGCGTTGGTTTTTCTGACAATTGTCATTTGAGATCTTCCCTGAAATGTGGCTCTAGGGCCCGTAAAGTATGGATTTCATGGATGATGACAGAAAATGCTGTCCAGTCAAAACAGGGAGCTGGGTTTCGAACTGAACCTGGACTTCAAAGAAGACCTGAGTGAAGAAGCTACCGATGCTTTCCTCGAAGCATTCATCAAAGAAGCCATGGAAGCCAACGGTCTGGGCTATGTCGGCGGCGATGACTTCGGTCTGGTTTGCCTGCAGAAGCGTGGCTCGGTCAACGAAGAGCAACGCGTAGCTGTTGAAAGCTGGCTCAAAGGCCGCAGCGAGCTGAAAAGCGCTGAAGTCAGCCCACTGCTGGACGTGTGGTATCCGGAAAAGCCGATCAACGCGGCTAAGTGATACTAAAAAAACGGCGACCCTCGGGTCGCCGTTTTTTTATGCCTTGCGCCAATTCAGAATCAACAGCGTCAACACCCCCGCCACAATCCCCCAGAACGCCGAGCCGATGGAAAACAGCGTCAAGCCAGACGCGGTGACCATAAAGGTGATCAGCGCCGCTTCCCGCTCCTTGGGCTCATTCATGGCGATACTCAAACCATTGATGATCGAGCCAAACAACGCCAGGGCCGCAATCGACAGCACCAGTTCCTTGGGCAACGCTGCGAATAACGCCGCCAAGGTGGCGCCGAACACCCCGGCGATCCCGTAGAACACCCCGCACCAGACGGCCGCGGTGTAGCGCTTGTTGCGGTCTTCATGGGCATGTGGCCCGGTGCAGATGGCTGCACTGATAGCTGCCAGGTTGATGCCGTGGGAGCCAAAGGGCGCCAGCACCAGCGAGGCCAGCCCTGTTGCGGTGATCAACGGCGAGGCGGGTACGGTATAGCCGTCAGCGCGCAGCACGGCGACGCCGGGCATGTTTTGTGAGGTCATTGCCACCACAAACAACGGGATACCGATGCTGATGGTCGCCGCCAGCGAGAAGTGCGGCGTGGTCCACACCGGTGTGGCCACTTCCAGGTGGAAACCGCTGAAGTCCAGCAAACCCATCAGCCCTGACAACAGGGTGCCGATTACCAGCGCGGCCAGTACTGCATAACGCGGCGACAGGCGCTTGATGATCAGATAGGTGAAAAACATCCCCAGCACCAGGCCGGTGCGATGTTGCGCGGCGACAAAAATCTCGCTGCCGATCTTGAACAGAATCCCCGCCAGCAAGGCGGCCGCCAATGAGGCGGGGATGCGCTTGACCAGTTTTTCAAAGCTGCCGGTCAGCCCGCAGAGCGTGACCAGCACCGCGCAGGTGATATAGGCGCCGATGGCCTCGCCGTAACTTACACCGCCCAGGCTTGTGATCAGCAGCGCGGCGCCGGGCGTGGACCAGGCAATGGTGATCGGCGTGCGATAGCGCAACGACAGGCCGATGCTGCACACCGCCATGCCGATGGAGATCGCCCAGATCCACGAAGAAATCTGCGCCGTGGTCAAACCGGCTGCCTGGCCGGCCTGGAACATCAGCACCAGGGAACTGGTGTAGCCGGTCATCATGGCAATGAAGCCGGCGACGACGGCCGACGCAGAAGTGTCGGCCAATGGGCGCAAGGGCGCTTGAGTGGCGTCGGTCATGGCGAGGTGTTCCTTTTACCTGGGAAAAAGCGAATTCAAGCCTAAACTCAAACGTAACCACTCATTGCAATACAGCCGCCGCCGCAAATAGCCGTACAGTGTGTTGGCGCACTGGGTTGTGTACAATGTGCCCTGTTTTTAGGTGATACTTGCCAGCAACACGCTGTTGACGTATTACCGTTAATTCGCCGCCGTTCTCCAAACCCCGAGTGCCCATGAACGAACAGTTGCAACCTCTCAAGAAACAACCGCGAGCCGGCAAGGCTGGTCGCAGCGGAACCCAGGACGATATCGTCTATGCGCATATCTTCGAGGCGATCCTCGAACAACGCCTGGCGCCCGGTACCAAATTGAGTGAAGAAGCACTGGGCGAAATCTTCGGCGTCAGCCGCACCATCATCCGCCGCGCGCTCTCGCGCCTGGCCCATGAAGGTGTGGTGCTGCTGCGGCCCAATCGCGGTGCGGTGGTGGCAAGCCCGAGTGTAGAAGAGGCGCGCCAGGTATTTCTCGCCCGGCGGCTGGTGGAGCGGGCGATCACTGAGCTTGCGGTGCAGCACGCCACGGCCGAGCAATTGGCCGAACTGCGCCAGATGGTCAACGACGAGCGCGACAGCTTCTCACGGGGGGATCGCGGTGCCGGTATCCGTCTTTCCGGCGAATTCCACTTGAAGCTCGCCGAAGCGGCAAAGAATGCACCGCTGATCAGCTTCCAGCGCAGCCTGGTGTCGCAGACCTCGTTGATCATCGCCCAGTACGAAAGCGGCAACCGCTCGCACTGTTCCTACGATGAGCACACCCAACTGATCGATGCGATCGAAGCACGCGACGCGACGCTGGCAGTGAATTTGATGATGCACCACATGGATCACATCGACAGCAAGCTCAACCTCGACGAGGAAAGCGCGTCGGATGATTTGCACGCGGTGTTCTCGCATTTGCTGCAGACCAAGAAGCCAGGGCGTTCTTCAGTCAAACTGTGATGTTTCAGGTTCGCCTGGGACTAAAAATGTGGGAGCCGGGCTTGTGTGGGAGCTGGCTTGCCTGCGATCGCATCACCGCGGTGTAACTGATACACCTCGGTGCCTGCATCGCAGGCAAGCCAGCTCCCACACAAGCCAGCTCCCACATTTGTTTTGTGGTGTGGCTCAAATCAGCGTTGATGCACCAGATTGCCGGCCGCGTAGGTCTGTAGAATCGTCCGGTCATCCCCCAGCGTCATCAACACAAACAACGTCTCGGCAATGTTATTGGCCTGCTTCAAGCGATAGCTGAGCAGCGGCGTAGCGTTGTAGTCCAGCACCAAAAAGTCCGCATCCGTGCCCGGCTGCAACGTGCCGATCTTGTCTTCCAGGCGCAGTGCCCGCGCACCGCCCAAGGTGGCCAGGTACAGCGACTTGAACGGGCTCAAACGCGCGCCCTGCAGTTGCATGACCTTGTAGGCTTCGTTCAGGGTTTGCAGCAGCGAGAAGCTGGTGCCACCGCCCACGTCAGTGCCCAGGCCGACATTCAGCTTGTGCTTCTCGGCCATCGGCAAGTTGAACAAGCCACTGCCGAGGAAGAGGTTCGAGGTCGGGCAGAACGCCACCGCCGAACCCGTCTCCGCCAGCCGTGCGCACTCGTCATCACACAGGTGCACGCCGTGGGCAAACACCGAGCGCTCGCCCAGCAGCTTGTAATGGTCGTACACGTCCAGGTAGCCGTTGCGCTCCGGGAACAGCTCTTTTACCCACTCGACTTCCTGCTTGTTCTCGCTGATGTGCGTCTGCATGTACAGGTCCGGGTATTCGCCCAGCAGTTGCCCGGCCAGCGCCAGTTGCTCCGGGGTGCTGGTCGGCGCAAAACGTGGCGTGACGGCATAGTGCAAACGGCCCTTGCCGTGCCAGCGTTCGATCAGCGCCTTGCTTTCCTGATAGCCGGATTCGGCAGTGTCGGTGAGGTAGTCCGGCGCGTTGCGGTCCATCATCACCTTGCCGGCGATCATGCGCAGGTCGAGTTTCTCGGCGGCTTCAAAGAACGCGTTCACCGACTGCGGGTGCACACTGCCGAACACCAGTGCGGTGGTGGTGCCATTGCGCAGCAGTTCCTTGATAAAGATACCCGCGACTTCCTCGGCGTGGGCCTTGTCGGCGAACTGGTTTTCACACGGGAAGGTGTAGGTGTTGAGCCAATCCAGCAACTGCTCGCCATAGGCACCAACCATGCCGGTTTGCGGCAGGTGGATATGGGTGTCGATCAGCCCGGGCGTGATCAGCGCATCCTGATAATGGGTCACGTCGATGTCGGCGGGCAGGGTTGGCAGCAAATCGCTGGCGTGGCCCAGGGCGCTGATCTGGCCGTTATCGATCACCAGCAGGCCGTCTTCGAAATACTCATAAGAGGCTTCGATCCCCACTTCGGCGGGGTCGGCGATGCTGTGCAAAATGGCGGCGCGGTAGGCTTTGCGAGTCAAAGGCATGGTGATCTCAATGTGTTAGATAGCTTGGCTGCGACGCGAGGCCGGCAGCAGTTTGGCAATAGGTTCGGCGCTCGCACTGTGCTGGCCGAAATTCGCGTTATAGGTGGCGATGATTTCGCCGGCGATAGAGATGGCGATCTCCACCGGCAGTTTGCCCTTTACCTCGGTGAGGCCCATGGGGCAGCGCATGCGTTGCAGGTGCGCGGTGTCGAAGCCGCGATCACGCAGGCGGTGTTCGAACTTGACCCGCTTGGTCTTTGAACCGATCAGGCCGAAATAGGCAAAGTCATTGCGCTTGAGCAGCGCGGCGGTCAGTTCCAGGTCCAGCGCGTGGTTGTGGGTCATCACGATGCAGTAACTGCCCACCGGCAGGTCGGCAATTTCGTCGACCGGCTCTTCGCTGATGATTTTACGTACGCCCTGAGGGATGTGTTCTGGAAACTCCTGATCACGCGAATCAATCCAGCGCACCCGGCACGGCAGGCTCGCCAACAACGGCACCAGCGCGCGGCCGACATGGCCGGCGCCAAATACCGCGATCTGCGCCTGCACCTGGCCCATGGGTTCAAACAGCAACACCGTCACGCCGCCGCAGCACTGGCCCAGGCTGGCGCCGAGGCTGAAGCGCTCCAGATGGGTGTTCTGCTGGCCACGCACCAGCATGTCACGGGCGATCTGCATCGCCTTGTATTCCAGGTGCCCGCCGCCGATGGTGTCGAAGGTGTGCGCGGCGCTGATGACCATTTTTGAGCCGGCATTGCGCGGCGTGGAGCCGAGCTCTTCGATGATGGTCACCAGCACGCAGGGTTCACCCTGGTTCTGCAGGTCGGCGAGGGCGCTGATCCAGTTGTTCATAGTCACCTCTTGTGGTGTCTGTGAGGCCGCTATCGCGGGCAAGCCCGCTCCCACTTTTTTGAGTGTGAACACCGTCAAATGTGGGAGCTGGCTTGCCTGCGATGGCAGCACCTCGGTCCTAAAGCGAAGCCATCTCGGCGTCAGTCTCAACAGCCTTCGCCGCCTGCAATTGCCGCATCTGCTCACAGCCCCACAACACCCGCTCCGGCGTGGCCGGTGCATCAATCTTCGGCTGATACCGATAGTCACCCAGGCTTGCCACGGCATCCTTGATCGCACACCACGAAGCAATTCCGAGCATGAACGGCGGCTCGCCCACGGCCTTGGAATGGAACACCGTGTCTTCCGGGTTCTTGCGGTTTTCCACCAGCTTCACGCGCAAATCCAGTGGCATGTCCGCCACGGCCGGGATCTTGTAGCTGGCCGGGCCGTTGGTCATCAGCTTGCCCTTGTTGTTCCACACCAGCTCTTCCATGGTCAGCCAGCCCATGCCCTGGATAAAGCCGCCTTCGACCTGGCCGATGTCGATGGCCGGGTTCAGCGAGGCGCCCACATCGTGAAGGATGTCGGTGCGCAACATCTTGTATTCGCCGGTCAGGGTGTCGACGATCACTTCGCAGCAGGCCGCGCCGAACGCGAAGTAATAGAACGGCCGGCCACGTGCCTGGCTGCGGTCGTAAAAGATTTTTGGGGTTTTGTAAAAGCCGGTGCTCGACAGCGAAACCTGAGCGAAATACGCCTGCTGGATCAACGCCTCAAAAGTCAGGATCTGATCGCGCACGCGCACGTGGCCATTGTGGAACTCCACGTCCGCTTCACTCACGTCGTACTTGCGCGCGGCAAATTCCACCAGGCGTTGCTTGATGGTTTCGGCAGCGTTCTGCGCGGCCTTGCCGTTCAAGTCGGCACCGCTGGAGGCGGCGGTCGGCGAGGTGTTGGGCACTTTGTCGGTGTTGGTGGCGGTGATCTGCACGCGGTCGATCTCGACCTGGAATATTTCAGCCACCACCTGCGCGACCTTGATGTTCAAGCCCTGGCCCATCTCGGTGCCGCCGTGGTTCAGGTGGATGCTGCCGTCGGTGTAAATGTGGATTAACGCGCCAGCCTGGTTGAGGAAACTGGCGGTAAACGAAATACCGAATTTCACCGGCGTCAGCGCCAGGCCTTTTTTCAGTATCGGGCTGTGGGCGTTGTACAGGCGGATCGCTTCGCGACGCTCGGCGTACTGGCTGCTGGCTTCAAGCTCGGCGGTCATTTCTTCGAGCATGTTGTGCTCGACGGTCTGGTAGTAGTGGGTGACGTTGCGCTCGGTCTTGCCGTAGTAATTGGCCTTGCGCACCGCCAACGGGTCCAGTGCCAAGTGGCGCGCGATGGCGTCCATGACTTCTTCGATGGCCACCATGCCTTGCGGGCCGCCAAAGCCGCGATACGCGGTGTTGGACGCGGTGTTGGTCTTGCAGCGGTGGCCGTTGACGGTGGCGTCGCCCAGGTAATACGAGTTGTCGGAGTGGAACATGGCGCGGTCGACAATCGAGTTGGACAGGTCCGGCGAACAGCCGCAGTTACCTGCCAGGTCCAGATTGATGCCGTGCAGGCGGCCGTTGTCGTCAAAGCCCACGTCGTATTCGATATAGAACGGGTGGCGCTTGCCGGTCATCAGCATGTCTTCGACACGCGGCAGGCGCATCTTGGTCGGCTGGCCGGTCAGGCGCGCGACCACCGCGCACAGGCACGCGGGGCTGGCGGCCTGGGTTTCCTTGCCGCCAAAACCCCCGCCCATGCGGCGCATGTCCACGACGATTTTATTCATCGACACGTCGAGCACTTCGGCCACCAGCTTTTGCACTTCGGTGGGGTTTTGCGTGGAACAGTAGACGATCATGCCGCCGTCTTCGGTGGGCATTACCGAGGAAATCTGGGTTTCCAGGTAGAAGTGTTCCTGGCCGCCGATATGCAGGGTGCCCTGGATACGGTTTTTCGCGGTGGCCAGTGCGCCCGCCGAATCACCCCGCTGGTGGGTGTGGCTGTCGAGCACAAAGTGCTTCTTGCGAAAGGCCTCGACCACGTCCAGCACCGGCTCCAGGTCTTCGTATTCGATCACCGCCGCCATGGCCGCTTTGCGCGCGGTTTCCAGGTCGCGGGCGGCCACGGCCAACACCACTTGGCCGACAAACTGCACGGTGTCGATGGCCAGTAACGGGTCTCCGGGCATCAATGGACCAATGTCTTTGAGGCCCGGCACATCTTCATGGGTGATGACGATACGCACGCCGTCAAAGGCGTAGCAGGGCGCGGTGTCGATACTGATGATGCGCGCATGGGCGCGGTCGGACATACGCGCGTACAGGTGCAACTGGTTAGGAAATTCCAGGCGATCATCGATGTACTGCGCTTCACCGCTGACGTGCTTGGCGGCGCTGTCATGCTTGACGCTGCGGCCGACCCCGGTGGTCAGGTCCTGGGCAAACAGCTCGGCGAGTTCGGCCTGGGTTTTAACGACGGCGTGATGGTTAGACATAAGCGGTCACCCGAGTCTCGATGTGCGGTGTTTGCAGTTCGATGAAGTATTTGCGCAGCAGATTCTGCGCGCTGAGCAGGCGGTATTCCTTGCTGGCGCGGAAGTCTGACAGCGGGGTGAAATCCTGGGCGAGGGCGGCGCAGGCTTTTTCCACCGTGGTGGCGTTCCAGGTGGCGCCGACCAATACGGTTTCGCAGCTTTTCGCGCGTTTGGGCGTGGCGGCCATGCCACCGAACGCCACGCGGGCGCCGCTGATCACACCGTTGTCGAGCTTCAGGTTGAAGGCGGCGCACACGGCGGAAATATCATCGTCCAGGCGCTTGGAAACCTTGTAGGCGCGGAACAGCGCGTGGCCCTTGGGCACGATGATCTTCTCGATAAACTCACTGTCCTGACGCGCAGTGACACGGTAATCGATGAAGTAATCTTCCAGCGCCAGGGTGCGACGGGTGTTGCCCTTGCACAGCACGATCTGCGCGCCGAGCGCGATCAGCAGTGGTGGCGAATCGCCGATGGGCGACGCATTGCCGATATTGCCGCCCAGCGTGCCCTGGTTGCGGATTTGCAACGAAGCGAAGCGGTGCAACAAGTCGCCGAAGTCCGGGTACTCGTGGTGCAGCGCGCTGTAGCAATCGGACAGCGGTGTAGCCGCGCCGATTTCCAGGCGGTCGTCGAACGACTCGATGCGCTTCATCTCTTCAATGTTGCCCACGTAGATCATCACCGGCAGCACACGGTGGAACTGCGTGACTTCCAGTGCCAGGTCAGTGCCGCCCGCCAGCAAGCGCGCCTGCGGATAGGCGTCGTAGAGATCGGCCAGATCGGCAACGGTGAGCGGCACCAGGCAGCGTTTATCGCCGCTGTTGAGTTCACCGGTTTGCGTGGGCGCGATGGCTTTGAGGCGGGCGATGGTCTCGGGTTGGCGGCTGTCGAACTGATCAGCTGGCTTGTTGCAGCAGGCCTGTTCGGCGGCGGCGAGGATCGGTCGATAACCGGTGCAACGGCACAGGTTACCGGCCAGGGCTTCATGGGCTTTCTGGCTATCGGGGGCGTCGCTGTTCTTTTGCAGGGCAAACAGCGACATCACAAAGCCTGGGGTGCAAAAGCCGCATTGCGAGCCGTGGCACTCGACCATGGCCTGTTGCACGCTGTGCAGTTGGCCTTGATGCTTGAGGTCTTCGACGCTGATCAGCTGTTTGCCGTGCAATGACGACACAAACGTCAGGCAGGAATTGAGGCTGCGATAGCGGATCTGCTCCGCGCCTTGAGTGTCGGTGTGCAATTCGCCGACCACCACGGTGCATGCACCGCAATCGCCGCTGGCGCAGCCTTCCTTGGTGCCGGATTTGCCCAAATGCTCGCGCAAATAGTTGAGCACGGTCAGGTTGGGGTCCAGGGCGTGCTCGCTACGGAGTTCCTGGTTAAGTAAAAACTGGATCACGGAAGGCCTCGCAGACTCATTATTGTTGTTAACCGCTTTGCGCCGAATCTAGTCATGTCTGACTTTTCGGTCAACGATTTTCTGACCAGAAGGTCAAGAAATTGCGATCGCAACACTTTTAATTATGGTCCAGTCTTCTGGAACCGGTGTTTTTGCTGGCTTTTGGCTTTTCATCGCTGCTTATTTCATGCCAAATTCGCGCCTGTGGGCGTAGCGCCATCAGCCAGCCAATGCGCTACACTGCCGCGCTTGTACCGATAGAAGATTTTGAAGGGAAAACATGACGTTCAAGGCGCCGGACAGTCTCGCCGAGCAAATTGCTCACCACCTCGCCGAACGTATCATTCGCGGCGATCTCAAGCCTGGGGAGCGGATCCAGGAACAGAAAGTCACGCTGGCACTCAATGTCAGCCGTGGCTCCGTGCGTGAAGCTTTGCTGATCCTCGAGCGCCGCCACCTGATCGCGATCCTGCCGCGCCGTGGCGCCCACGTCACCGAACTCACCGCGCACAAGGTGCAGAGCCTGTGCACGCTGATGGGCGAGTTGTACATCCTGCTCGGCAATTCGGTGGCTGAGGGCTGGAAGGTCCAGGCCGACATGGCGCCGTTCCTGCAGATCCAGCAACGCCTGATGACCAGTTTCGAACGTGAGGACGTGCGTGCCTTCGTCGAAGAAAGCTTCAGTGTGATGCGCGCCGCGTACCCCTTCGCCAACAACCCGTACTTGCAGGAAACCGTCGAAAACCTGCAGCCGGCGATGAACCGTGCCTATTACCTGGCCCTGGACCAGCGCAAGGCGGAGATGAGTGAGTACCTGGCACTGTTCGAGCAGCTGCTCGCGGCGGTGCTCGCCCGTGATCTGCCGCAGATCCGCCAGGTACTGTCGGCCTACTGCGAGCGCAGCAGCTCGTTGGTCATCGCTGCGTTGGCGGGCGCCTAAACGTGCGGCTCAAGTGCATCAAACTGGCGGGGTTCAAATCCTTCGTCGACCCGACCACGGTGAACTTCCCCAGTAACATGGCGGCGGTGGTCGGGCCCAATGGCTGCGGCAAGTCGAACATCATCGACGCCGTACGTTGGGTGATGGGCGAGAGCTCGGCAAAAAACCTGCGTGGCGAGTCGATGACCGACGTCATCTTCAATGGCTCCACCAGCCGCAAGCCGGTGAGCCAGGCCAGCATCGAACTGGTGTTCGATAACTCCGATGGCACCTTGATCGGCGAATACGCGGCCTACGCGGAAATCTCGATTCGCCGCAAAGTGACGCGTGACAGCCAGAACAGTTACTTCCTCAACGGCACCAAATGCCGTCGACGCGATATCACCGATATTTTCCTCGGCACCGGCTTAGGCCCGCGCAGCTATTCGATCATCGAGCAGGGCATGATCTCCAAGCTGATCGAAGCCAAGCCCGAAGACCTGCGCAACTTTATCGAAGAAGCTGCCGGCATCTCCAAGTACAAGGAGCGCCGCCGCGAGACCGAAAACCGTATCCGCCGTACCCACGAAAACCTCGCCCGCCTGACCGACCTGCGCGAAGAGCTGGAGCGTCAACTCGAACGCCTGCACCGCCAGGCCCAGGCGGCCGAGAAGTATCAGGAATACAAGGGCGAGGAGCGCCAGCTCAAGGCGCAGCTCTCGGCCCTGCGCTGGCAGGCGCTGAATGATCAGGTCGGCCAGCGCGAAGCGATCATCGGCACCCAGGAAATCAGCTTCGAAGCGCTGGTGGCCGAGCAGCGTAATGCCGACGCCAGCATCGAGCGCCTGCGTGACGGTCACCATGACCTGTCCGAGCGCTTCAATCTGGTGCAGGGGCGGTTCTATTCGGTAGGCGGCGATATTGCCCGGGTCGAGCAAAGCATCCAGCACGGCCAGCAGCGCCTGCGCCAGTTGCAGGACGATTTGAAAGAAGCCGAACGCGCGCGGCTGGAAACCGAGTCGCACCTGGGCCACGACCGTACGTTGCTGCTGACGTTGGGCGAAGAGCTGGACATGCTCACGCCCGAGCAGGAAATCACCAGCGCCGCCGCTGAAGAGGCCGCGGCCGCCCTGGAAGAAGCCGAAACCACCATGCACGGCTGGCAGGAACAGTGGGACGCTTTCAACCTGCAATCCGCCGAGCCGCGCCGCCAGGCTGAGGTGCAGCAATCGCGCATCCAGCAACTGGAAACCAGCATGGAGCGCCTGGCCGAGCGCCAGCGCCGTATGCAGGAGGAGCGCGCGTTGCTCGCCGCCGACCCGGAAGACGCGGCGATCATGGCGTTGAGCGAACAGCTGGCCGAAAGCGAAATGACCCTGGAAGAACTCGAGGCCAGCGAAGAACAGCAAGTGGAGCGCCTGGAGCAATTGCGTCAGCAACTGCAACAAGCGACCCAGGCCCAGCAGCAGGCCCAGGGCGATTTGCAGCGGCTGAACGGGCGCCTGGCGTCGCTTGAAGCCTTGCAGCAGGCAGCGTTGGACCCAGGCACCGGCACCGCCGAATGGCTGCGTGACCAGCACCTGGCCGAGCGTCCGCGCCTGGCCGAAGGCTTAAAAGTTGAAGCGGGTTGGGAATTGGCGGTCGAGACCGTGTTGGGCGCCGACCTGCAAGCCGTATTGGTGGATGATTTTGGCGGTTTCGACCTGGCCGGTTTTGCCCAGGGCGATTTGCGTTTGCTCAGCCCCGCAGTCGATGGCACGCGAGTGCCGGGCAGTTTGCTCGACAAGGTTGAGGCCGCGATCGATCTGGCGCCGTGGCTGGGCCAGGTCAAACCGGTTGAATCATTGGAGCAAGCCTTGTCCCAGCGTGGCCAATTGGGCGCCGGTGAAAGCCTGATCAGCCGAGACGGTTACTGGGTTGGCCGGCACTTCCTGCGCGTGCGTCGCGCCAGTGAGGCCGAGAGCGGCGTATTGGCCCGTGGCCAGGAAATCGTCAACCTGAGCGCCGAACGCGAAGAACGCGAGGCCACCCTCGAAAACCTGGAAACCGAACTGCAAACCCTGCGTGCCACTCAGCGCCAACAAGAGACTGGCCGCGAACACCTGCGCCGCCTCTTGCAGGACGAAGCGCGCCAGCAAGGCGAATTGAAAGCCCAACTGTCGGCGAGCAAGGCCAAGGCCGAGCAACTGACCCTGCGCCGCACCCGCCTTGACGAAGAAGTGGCCGAGATGGGCGAGCAGCGCGCCCTCGAACACGAGCAGATCGGCGAAGCGCGCCTGCACTTGCAGGAAGCCCTCGACAGCATGGCGCTGGATACCGAGCAGCGCGAACTGCTGCTGGCCCAGCGCGACAGCCTGCGTGAGCGCCTCGATCGCGTGCGCCAGGAAGCCCGTCAGCACAAGGATCACGCCCACCAATTGGCCGTGCGCCTGGGCTCGTTACAGGCCCAGCACACCTCCACGCGCCAGGCGCTTGAGCGTTTGGAGATGCAGTCCGAACGCCTCACCGAAAAGCGCGAGCAACTGAGCCTCAACCTGGAGGAGGGCGAGGCGCCGCTGGAAGAGTTGCGCCTTAAGCTCGAAGAGTTGCTCGACAAGCGCATGACCGTTGATGAAGAACTCAAGACCGCGCAAATCGCCCTGGAAGACGCCGACCGCGAACTGCGCGACGCCGAGAAACGCCGGACCCAGGCCGAGCAGCAATCCCAGCTGATTCGCGGCCAACTCGAACAGCAACGCATGGAATGGCAAGCCCTGACCGTGCGCCGCAAAACCCTGCAAGACCAGTTGCTCGAAGACGGCTATGACTTGCACGGCGTGCTCAATACATTGACCGCCCAGGCCAATGAAAAAGACGCCGAAGAAGAACTTGAGCGCATCGCTGCGCGTATCCAGCGCCTGGGCGCGATCAACTTGGCGGCCATCGACGAATACCAGCAACAGTCCGAGCGTAAACGTTATCTGGATGCTCAAGACGCCGACCTGGTCGAAGCGCTGGACACTCTGGAGAACGTGATCCGCAAGATCGACAAGGAAACCCGTAATCGCTTCAAAGATACCTTTGATCAGATTAATGGCGGTTTACAGGCGTTATTCCCGAAAGTTTTCGGTGGCGGCAGCGCCTACTTGGAACTGACGGGCGAAGATCTACTCGATACAGGGGTGACGATTATGGCGCGGCCCCCGGGCAAGAAGAACAGCACCATCCATTTGTTGTCCGGTGGCGAAAAGGCACTCACGGCATTGGCCCTGGTATTTGCGATCTTCAAGTTGAACCCGGCGCCGTTTTGCATGCTCGACGAAGTTGACGCGCCGCTGGATGACGCTAACGTTGGACGCTACGCTCGGTTGGTGAAAGAGATGTCCCAGACCGTGCAGTTCATCTATATCACCCACAACAAGATCGCCATGGAAATGGCCGACCAGTTGATGGGCGTGACGATGCATGAGCCGGGTTGTTCGCGGTTGGTGGCGGTGGATGTCGAAGAAGCGATGGCGATGGTGGACGCCTGACGCCTAGCGGCGAGCTACAAGTTGCAAGCTGCAAGCTACAAGTGCTTGAGGCTTATAGCTTGCAGCTTGCAGCTTGTAGCTCACAGTTGGCGGCTTGCGTAAGAGATCTCCCATGTCGCCGAAAGATGGCAAACCGATACATTTCGCGCCAACTGTGTAAAGTTATCGAAGGTCGTGCTAGTTTATTGTCAATTCCTCGTATGCGTGGGCAAAACGTCAGTCAGAACATAGAGTTGGCGCCACGTTTTAAAGCGGTTTGGACGTTGCTAAACCCCTTATTTTTCAGCATTTTTTATTAGAGGCACGGGATTACATGGAAATCGGTCTGCGCGAGTGGCTGATCGTCATCGGCATTATTGTCATTGCCGGTATTCTTTTTGATGGCTGGCGCCGCATGCGCGGTGGCAAGGGCAAGCTCAAATTCCGTTTGGACCGTAACCTGTCCAACTTGCCCGACGACGACGGCAGCGCCGAGCTGCTGGGGCCGCCTCGTGTGCTGGATAACCATAAAGAACCACAACTGGACGAGCACGACTTGCCGTCGATGAGTGCGCCGGTGCGTGAAGCCCGCGAGCCGTCGTCCAAGCGTGGCAAGCGCGCCAGTGCCGCCGTCGCCGAGCCGCATCAGGGCGACCTGAACCTCGACGTCGATGAAGGCCCGAGCTTCAGCAGCCGCGACGACGATTTCCCGGATGAAAATATCGGCAAGGCATCCAGTGCGCCGCGCCAATCGGTCAACGACCAGCCTGCTGCCGAAGAAGTCTTGGTGATCAGCGTGATCTGCCGTGACGCCGCCGGCTTCAAAGGCCCGGCACTCTTGCAGAATATCCTCGAAAGCGGCCTGCGCTTTGGCGAGATGGATATTTTCCACCGCCACGAAAGCATGGCCGGTAACGGCGAAGTGCTGTTCTCCATGGCCAACGCGGTCAAGCCGGGCACTTTCGATCTGGACGATATCGACTTGTTCAGCACCCCGGCGGTGAGCTTCTTCCTCGGTTTGCCAGGCCCGCGTCACCCGAAACAAGCGTTCGACGTGATGGTGGCTGCTGCGCGCAAACTGTCCCAAGAGCTCAACGGCGAGCTCAAGGACGACCAACGCAGCGTGCTCACTGCCCAGACCATCGAGCATTACCGTCAGCGCATCGTCGAGTTCGAGCGTCGCGCCCTGACACAGAAACGCTGAGGTTCGATCTTAAGCGTTGCCTGTAGAATCCGTGCACTAACATATTGAGCAGCTTCGGCTGCTCTTTTGCTTTATGAGAGAACACCCATGACCGCCGCCCACACCCGCATTCTCGAACTGCGCGCTGAACTGGATCAGCACAATTACCGCTACCACGTCCTCGACGAGCCGAGCATTCCGGACGCCGAGTACGACCGGTTATTCCATGAGCTAAAGGCTCTGGAAGCCGAGCACCCGGATTTGGTGACGCGTGATTCGCCGACACAGCGGGTTGGCAGTGCGGCGCTGTCGGCGTTCACCCAGGTCAAGCACGAGATTCCGATGCTCAGCCTGGGCAACGCCTTTGATGAAACCACCATGCTCGAATTTGATCGCCGGGTTACCGAAGGTCTCGACCTGCCGGTGGGCGATCTGTTTGGCGGCGGCGCAGCGGTGGAATACAGCTGCGAGCCCAAGCTCGATGGCCTGGCGGTCAGCCTGTTGTATCAGGACGGCGAGCTGGTGCGCGGTGCCACGCGCGGCGATGGCACCACCGGTGAAGACATCAGCGTCAACGTGCGCACGGTGCGCAATATCCCGTTGAAACTGCACGGCAGCGGCTGGCCGGCGACCCTGGAAGTGCGCGGCGAAGTGTTCATGTCCAAGGCTGGCTTCGAGCGCCTTAATGCCTCGCAACTGGAAGTGGGCGGCAAGACCTTCGCCAACCCGCGTAATGCCGCCGCGGGCAGCTTGCGCCAGCTGGACTCGAAGATCACCGCCAGCCGCCCGCTGGAGTTTTGCTGCTACGGCGTGACTACCGACATCAGCGACACCCATATCGGTAACCTGCAGCAACTGCAGAAGTGGGGCATGCCCATCAGCCGTGAGCTGAAGCTGGCCAAGGGCATTCAGGATTGCCTGGCGTACTACCGCGATATCGGCGAGCGGCGTAACAGCCTGCCGTATGAGATTGACGGCGTGGTGTTCAAGGTCAACAGCATTGCTTCCCAACGTGAGCTGGGCTTCCGCGCCCGCGAACCACGCTGGGCCATCGCGCATAAATTCCCGGCCATGGAAGAGCTGACCGAGCTGCTCGATGTGGAATTCCAGGTCGGCCGCACCGGTGCTGTAACGCCGGTGGCGCGCTTGAAGCCGGTCAAGGTCGCGGGTGTGACGGTGTCCAACGCAACCTTGCACAATATGGATGAAGTGGCGCGCCTGGGCTTGATGATCGGCGACACCGTGATCATTCGCCGTGCCGGTGATGTGATCCCGCAAGTCGTCTCGGTGGTCACCGAACGCCGCCCGGAAAACGCCCGCGCCGTGCACATTCCGCAAAGCTGCCCGGTGTGCGGCTCCCATGTGGAGCGCACGCAACTGGTCAAGCGCAGCAAGGGCAAGGAAACCGTCAGCGAAGGCGCGGTTTACCGCTGCGTCGGGCGCCTGGCCTGTGGTGCGCAGCTCAAGCAGGCGATCATCCATTTTGTGTCGCGCCGCGCCATGGACATTGACGGCCTGGGCGACAAGACCATCGAGCAACTGGTGGATGAAAAGCTTATCGGCTCGCCGGCTGACCTCTACAAGCTCAAATACGAGCAGTTCATCGACCTGGAAGGCTTTGCCGATATTTCCAGCAAGAAGCTGATCACCGCCATCGAAAACAGCAAGACCCCGACCCTGGCGCGGTTTATCTACGCCTTGGGCATTCCGGACGTGGGCGAAGAGACGGCCAAGGTGCTCGCGCGCTCGCTGGCGTCCCTGGAGCGCGTGCAGCAGGCCTTGCCGGAAGTGCTGACGTACTTGCCGGACGTGGGCCTTGAAGTCGCCCACGAGATTCACAGCTTCTTTGAAGACAGCCATAACCAGGAGGTGATTGGCGCGCTGCTGTCGCCGGATGAATGCGGCCTGCAATTGCAGGATCAGGGCGACCTGAGCGCCGAGTTTGCCGCCAGCACCACCCTCGGCGGCCTGCTCGACAAGCTGCACGTGCCCAGCGTAGGGCCTGGCGCCGCGCAAAAACTGGCCGACAAGTTCGTAAGCCTCGAAGGCGTGATCAAGGCCGACTGGCTGGATATGCGCCAGGCGCTGCCCGAGAAGCAGGCCAAGGCGGTGCGCGAGTTTTTTGATAACCCGGACAATGCCCACCATGCCCTGGCCATCGAGCAGCAGCTCAAGGACTTCGGTATGCACTGGCAGAGCGAGAAGAAGGTCGTCGAGGGCTTGCCGGAAGCGGGGCATACCTGGGTGCTGACCGGCTCTCTTGAGCTGATGAGCCGTGATGTGGCCAAGGACAAGCTCGAAAGCCTGGGCGCCAAGGTGGCAGGTTCCGTCTCGGCCAAGACTCACTGCGTGGTTGCCGGGCCGGGCGCGGGTTCCAAGCTGGCCAAGGCCACCGAGCTGGGCCTCAAGGTGCTGGACGAAGAGGCCTTCGTCGCTTTCCTGGCCAAACACAACATCAGCGTCTGACGATCGTTCCCACGCTCCGCGTGGGAATGCAGCCCTGGACGCTCTGCGTCGGCTCTTGAACCTCGTGACGCAGAGCGTCACCGCAGGCATTCCCACGCAGAGCGTGGGAACGATCTTTCACGGTAAATGATCTAGTCTTGGTCACCCAGGGAGAGATCGCCATGTTCCGCTACTTCGAGCAACTCAGCACGCGCATCGCCGCACCGTTCATGGCCGGATCCTCGCGCAGCAGCAAGGTGTGGCAGTGCCGGTGCGGCCAGTCGCTGTTCTTTCGCAACAGCCAGTGCCTGGTCTGTTCTGCGCTGTTGGGCTATCAGCCCCAGCAAAGCCGGCTGTCGTCGCTACAGCCCGGCCCAGTCGATGGCACATGGCTACAGGACGATAACCTTGACGCCGGCACCTTCCGCCGCTGCGCCAACCTCGACACCCCGGCCGCCTGCAACTGGCTGATTCCTGCCCACAGCACCGCAACGCTGTGCGTCGCGTGCAGCCTGAACCGCACCATTCCCGACTTATCGGTGCCGGAAAACCCCGAACGCTGGCGCAAAGTCGAAACCGCCAAGCGCCGGTTGGTGGCGCAACTGATCAGCCTGGGCCTGCAAGTGGTGCCCAAAAGTGTTGACGAAAACAGCGGCCTGGCCTTCGATTTCGTCGGCATTGACCTTGAAGGCAACGCACCCACCACCGGCCACGCCAACGGCCTGATCACCCTCGATATCAAGGAAGCGGACGACGCCCATCGCGAGAAAGTCCGTGTGCAAATGCGCGAGCCGTATCGCACGTTGCTCGGCCACTTTCGCCATGAGGTCGGCCATTACTATTGGGACCGGCTGATTGCCAACAGCCATTGGCTTGAATCGTTTCGTAGCCTGTTCGGCGACGAACGCGCCAGTTACGCCGAGGCACTCGAGCAGCACTACCAGAACGGCCCGCGCGCCGACTGGCAGCAAACCTGTGTCAGCGCCTACGCGACCATGCACCCCTGGGAAGACTGGGCCGAAACCTGGGCTCACTACCTGCACATGATGGACGCCGTCGACACCGCACTGGGCTTTGGCATGAGTGCCCGCGAGATGGACCTGGATTACCAGCCCTTCCCGTTGACCACGCTCTACGACCCCGAACACCCTGGCGGCCCGGCCTTCCTGTCGTTCGTCAACGCCTGGATCGAACTGGCCGGCATGCTCAACGAACTGTCGCGCAGCATGGGCCAGCCGGATTTCTACCCCTTTGTGTTGCCGCCGGCGGTGATCGCCAAGCTGCACTTCATTCACTTGGTGATTCAGGAGGAGGGCGGCAGGGCCGACGAAGTCGTACAAGCACAGTAATCCACCCCTATGTGGGAGCTGGCTTGCCTGCGATTGCGGTGCATCATCCAGTGAATGCCCCAACTGATGCACCGCAATCGCGGGCAAGCCCGGCTCCCACAAGGTTCTGGCAGGTTATCGAGGTTGTGGACAAGTGCTTGAGCCCCTTCATATTTTTAATCCGGAACAACGGTTGTAAGTTCCGATGAGATCGGTACAATGGCGCGGCTTGCCGAGAGGCCAGCGTCGTTATGGTGACCCCATCGGTCCCCCCGCAACGATTACCCGTGAACCTGGTCAGAGCCGGAAGGCAGCAGCCACAGCGGGAACATTGTGTGCCGGGGTGTGGCTGGTGGGGTTGCCTCCATAACGCTCTCCTTTGTTTCTACCCTTCCTGTTTCAAATCAAACATTGTTTTACTCGCCCATCTGCCATTTTTTGCGCAGCGATGACGGCGTTGTGCTGGAAAACTTTCAGCGGCCTGCTAGCGTCATTCTTGTGAGCGACCCTGTGCTGGAGTAGTAAAGAAGTGATGGCACTCCTTTGATCAACAAGGATGATTGCCATGCCCAGCCTTCCCGTTTTACCCAGAACGCTCAGTGCTTCAGTCGGCGCCCCAGGCAAGGCGCAGAATGTGCTTGCTGATGTTCGCTTTATCCAGCATCTGTTTAATCTGATCACGCCAGAATCCGCTTCGCGCCTTGTGGAGGACGGAAAGTGCGGCCCGCTGTTGTTGCGGCGCATCAGCGACTATCAGGCGAATCGTCTCAAGGTCAGCAAACCTGATGGGGTGATTGACCCGGGCGGTCGGACGTTCAATAGCCTGGTCGACGATGCAGGCAAAGCCAATGCCGTTGTTCTTCCCGACCAGTCGTTAGTCACCAGGCCCACCTGTGACGGTCAAATCGCCCTGACCGAGGCTGATTTTCAGCGCGCGGCTGCAGCGCTGGGCAACGGTATTTCGGTGAACCTGATCAAGGCGTTCGCCGCCGTTGAGTCTGGTGGGCGATCCGGGTTCGGGCCGGCCAACATGCCGGTTATCGCCTTCGAGGGCCATATCTTTCGCAAGTACACTCAACATAAGTACGACAGGACCTACCCCTTTTTGTCCTACCCCTTTTTGGTCAATGCTGGCCCGCAATGGAAAGCCAACAATAAAACCCAGGCGATTGCGTGGCGGACTCTGGTCGATGCTTATACGTTGGACCAGGCAGCAGCGCTGATGTCGGCGTCCTACGGTATGTTCCAGGTCATGGGCTTTAATTTTGCTGCCTGTGGTTACAAGAACGTGTTCGAGTTTGTGGCTGCACTGAAGCTTAACGCCGGCCAGCAATTGATGGCGTTCTGCGGCTTTTGCCGCAAGAATCCAGCCTTGCTCAGAGCGATGAAAAGCAAGGACTTTGCCGGCATGGCGCGCAATTACAATGGCTCAAGCTATGGCGACTACGACAGGCGTATCCAAAAAGCCTTCGAGGCGCTGGAACGGAAAAAATAGCCGCACCTGCTGGCTGCCTCACATCGTTGAGGTGGCCCACTGGACAACCCAAAATCATCTTGTTAGTTTCCGCCAGCCACTTGTTTCAAGTTATGACAGGTGTGCGGTGCTGATATTGAAGTGCTATCACTTCTTGAACTAACAAGGATGTCCATGATGAAAAGCCTGCAAGGGTTGCCCCGTCTTATCAGTGCTTCAGTGGGCGCGCCGGGTAAAGCGCGCAACTTGCCCGCCGATGTTCAGTGCATCCAGTATCTATTTAATCTGATCATTCCCAAGATGGGTTTTGCGCTGGCCGAAAACGGTAAGTGCGATGGGCAATTGGTGCAGTGCATCAGCCAGTATCAGTTCCGGCACCTCAAGTATGCGCATCCTGATGGCGTGATCGACCCGACCGGTCGAACCTTCAATAGCCTGATAGAAGAGGCGGTCAAAGTGCCGGTGAAGGCGTTTCCGACGATGCGCATTCCGAGCTTTCTCAACGCGTTTGGCAATAACGGCGGCGATGCGGTACAGGCCACGGTCAATGTGTACCTGGAGCGCATGCGCGCGACTATCGAGGCCGAGCGGCGTAACCGCCAGTTGATGCTCCAGGCCACGTGCGATGGTGGCATGACGCTGACCGATACCGACTTTCAAAGCGCTGCCACCCAGTTGGGCAGCGGCATTTCGGTGAATATCATCAAGGCTTTCGCCACGGTCGAATCCGGCGGGCGTTCCGGGTTCGGGCCGGCCAAGTTGCCGGTGATTGCGTTTGAAGGTCACCAGTTCCGCAAGTACACCAAGCACATCTACGATCAAGCGCACCCACTGCTGTCATACATTTACGTGAGAAAGGCCGGCCCGCAGTGGCAGGTCAATAACAAAGATCAGGCCAAAGCGTGGGAAACCATGGGCACCGCGTTTGCTCTGGACCAGGAAGCGGCCTTGCTGTCTGCCTCCTGGGGAATGTTTCAGATCATGGGATTCAACTTCGCCTCGTGCGGTTTCAAGACGGTGTTTGAGTTCGTCGCCGCGCTGAAGGTGAATGCCGGCAACCAGCTCAAGGCCTTTCTTGCCCTGTGCAGCCACAGCCCGGCGCTGATGAAAGCGATGAAAGAGAAGAACTTTACTGCCATGGCCCGTAACTATAATGGCGAGGACTACGGTAACTATGACGTCCTTATGAAAAAGGCCTATGAAGCACTTGAAGGGAAAAAATAATATGGTCCGTTTCCTAGGGGTTGCTGTGTTGTCGCTATGTGCGGTGGTGTCTGCAGCGGCAGGTGCGACCGAGCTGCATTCTGGCAAATACGAAGGACTGATGCTGGCGGTCACCCCTGAGCATCAGGTCGAAGGCTACTACGCAGAAGAACTGGGCGAGGGTGTGACCCGCAGTTGCACGTTTTACCTGCAAGGCCAGCCTGAAGCGCTCACCACCTGGCTAGACAAGGCCTACCCTGGCAGCGTCGCAGCGTCCTCCGACGGCGTGACTTTGACGGTGGAGCAGGGGCGCGAGCATCCCGGTTGCATCAGCGTGCTGATGCCGGAAATAGCCACCGGCCTGGACCTGGCCCAAACGGCCAGCAAGCAATGGATCGGCCTGGTGACCGTGACGGCCGACAAGGCTTACCTGCTGAAAAAACCAGGCGCTGAAGCGGCCAAACGCGCGTATATCGTCAAGGACGATGTGGTCGGCGTGCTGGCGTTCAAGGACGGCTGGGCCAAGGTCGAGTTCACCAATGCCAAAGACCATACCTACACCGGTTGGATCAGCCAGGACCAGTACGCACGCTTGACGGCGCCGCAAGCCAACTAGCCAAACGTCTCCCGCAGCAGCCCGGCAAACGCATCCCGCGCCAGGTGGCGCTGGGTGTCTTTGTGCCAGAACAGCAGGTTGTCCACGGCCTGCAACTCCTCGAATCGGTAGGAGGCCAGTTGATTGGCCTGCTCGTAGCGGGCCAGGATGCCTTCCGGCGCCAACGCCACGCCAATCCCTGCACTGACGCAACCGATGATGGTGCCCCAACTGGCATAGCTGGCGATGCTTGGTTTGAAGGCGTGCGGTTTGATCCAGTTCTCCAGCGCCGCGCGATACGGGCAACCGGGCGGCCACACCAGCAAGGTGCGGCCTGCCAAGTCTTCGGCACTGTTGATCGGCGCGCTGGAGGCGCTGGCGATCAGCACCAGGCGTTCGCTGTAGACCACGCTGTGTTCGAGCTTGGCGCGCTTGCCGCCCGAGGCCACCAGCGCCACATCGAGGCGATGGTGTTGCAGGTCGTCGAGCAGTTGCGCCCAGGCGCCGGTGACCAGTTCCAGGCTGACGTCCGGGTAGCGCCGGTGGTATTCGGCCAGCAGCGGCGGCAGGCGGCCGCTGGCGCTGGATTCCACCGCGCCGATGCGCAGCGTGCCGCGCGGGATGGCGTTGGCATCCACTGCGCGTTTGGACTCATCCACCAGGGCCAGGATGCGCTCGCAGTAATCGAGGAAGATTTCCCCGGCGGCACTGATGGCCAGCCCACGGCCTGCGCGAATAAACAGCGGTGTGCCCAACTCGCTTTCCAGCTGCTTGATGCGCGTGGTGATGTTGGACGGCACGCAGTGCAGTTGCAGCGCGGCCTGGGCCACGCTGCCGGTTTGTGCCACGGCGCGCACCATTTTCAGTTGGGCCAGTTCCATTGCTCAGTTCCAATGATTTCAGAAGTCAGAAACGCTTAATTGTCCTGCGCCTTGCGCGGCTCAAGACTGACGGTATTCCTTCTCAGTATCTGGATGCCGTCGATGAATGCCCCGTCACCCGTAAAGCTTACGCTAGTCATTGCTGGCGTGATTCTCTGTTGGGCCTATTCGCCGATTGGCGTGCACATGGGGCTGCACAGCTACAGCCCTGGCCAGTTGGCGTTGCTGAGGTTTCTGATCGCCTCGGTGTTCATGGGCGGCATCGCCCTGGCGGTAGGCATCGGCTGCCCGCGTGTGCGGGATCTGCCGTGGTTGCTGGTGTTGGGTTTTTTCGGCGTGTTCCTGCACCACACCAGCCTCAACTACGGGCAACAGTGGGTGACGGCGGCGGCATCGAGTGTACTGGCGCAGTCGGTGCCGCTGTTCAGTGTGGTGATCGCGTTTTTCTGTTTGAAGGAACGGGTCAGCCTCTGGCGTTGGGGCTGCGTCTTGCTCGGCTTGCTGGGTGTGCTGGTGGTGATCTGGGGTGATCATGGCGTCGGTGATATCGACCCGCGCGGCTTGCTGATCTTGCTGGCAGCCGTGTCGTGGAGCGTGTATTTCGTCATCCAGAAACACTACGCCCATCGCTACAGCCCGCTGACCATGGCGTGTTACATGGTGTGGGCGGGCACCTTGATGCTGTGTGTGAACCTGCCGGGCTTGCCGGCTGCGGTGGCCCAGGCGCCAATGCCGGAGAATCTGTCGGTGCTGGTATTGGGGATTTTCCCCAGCGCCCTGGCCTACCTGGCCTGGGGCTATGTGCTCAAGCACGTGGACGTCAGCCGCGCCTCGGTGGCGATGTACCTGATTCCGCCGGTGGCCATGCTGATGGCGACGACGCTGCTGGGCGAGCACATTGCCCTGCAAGTGATATTGGGCGCGGTGATCGTGCTGGCCAGTGTCGCCGCCATCAGCCTTGAAGGGCGCTGGCGCTCAATCGCTCAGGCTGAACGCGCGCAGGCGGTGACCGTCGAGGTCCTCGGCGACGAAGGTGTAGCCGAAGTCAAGGTGGGTCGGTGACTGAATGATGGTCGCGCCGCGCTCTACCCATTGAGCGTAAAGGGCGTCTACGGCGGCTGGGTCCCCCAGCGAAAAACCTACCTCACCGCCTCCGCCGGTAAACTGAGCCGCAGGCTCTACGGTGTGACGCGACCACAGCCCCAGCTTGACGCCGTTGTCGAGAATGAACAGGGCGAACGTCGGGTTCAGTTCCACCGGCGGCTTGCCCAGCAGGCGGCTATAGAAGTTGGCGCTGGTGGCCGGGCTGTCGACGTAGAGCAGGAAGTAATGGGCGACGGTGTGCATGCAGGCTCCTTGATTACGGGCGGTTAAGTGAGCCCAGTCTAGGGGACGGCCCTGTCAGTTCTTGTCAGGAGCGTTCTTGTCAGGAGTGCGCAGCGGTCGCGCGTTCTCCCCGGTGTACAGTTTGATCAGGTCATCGATCTCGCCCGACATTTTCATCCGCAGCAGCGTGCGCAAGATCCGTTGCACCGGCACGCTCGGGTCATTGCGCACGATGCAGCCCAGGTTTTGTTCGTCGATCACCGCGACGTTGTGCAGACGCAGGCTTGGGGGCACTTTCAGGTTGAAACGGTCCAGGGTCCATTCGTTGATCACGGCGTATTCGAAACGCGCGGCCACCAGCTTGTGCAGCACCAACTCCTCGCTGCGCGAATCGTCGCGGGTCAATTGGCCACTGGCGAACAGCGGTTCGAGGACGACATAGCGGTAGTTGAGCACCGTGCCAATGGCCTGCGGTGCCAACCTGGCCACCTGAACGGGCGGTGCGTGGACACTGGCCAACACATTGCGCTGCACCATCAAGGGTACGCTCCAGCTGTAGTCGCCGGACAATTCGCCGAGCCAATCCTGGGCGACATAGCAGCGCACATCGACCTCTGCGCGTGCCATGGCACCGGCGAGTCGCGCCCGGGCCAGCACGTGGAACTCGGCTGGCCGCCCGACCTGGGTGGCCAGGCTCAACATCAAGTCATACAAAATGCCCTGTGTGGGCTGGTCACCCTCTATCTGTGCCATGGGCATTGCCCAGCTGTCGGAAACCGAAAAACGCAACGGTGCGGGCGCCGCCAGGCAAGCAACGGAAATCATCCATAAAGCGCCCAGGACTACACGCATACACTCTCCGGGTTCAGGCCTTTGTGGGGCCAGTCAGGCAAGCTTAGTCAGATTAGACGAGCGTGCCGGATGCAATTTCCCCCTTGCTCCGCTAGCATTACCGGCTTCCGCTTCCCAGTTGCGACGGTTTTCGATGAGTTATCAGGTTCTTGCACGTAAATGGCGCCCGCGCTCGTTCCGCGAAATGGTCGGCCAGACCCATGTGCTCAAGGCTCTGATCAATGCCTTGGACAGCCAACGGCTGCACCATGCCTACCTGTTCACCGGTACTCGCGGGGTCGGCAAGACCACTATCGCGCGCATTATTGCCAAGTGCCTGAACTGTGAAACCGGCATCACGTCGACGCCTTGTGGCACCTGTTCGGTATGCCGCGAGATCGACGAAGGGCGTTTTGTCGACCTGATCGAGATCGATGCCGCGAGCCGCACCAAGGTCGAAGACACCCGCGAGCTGCTCGACAACGTGCAGTACGCGCCGAGCCGTGGGCGCTTCAAGGTCTACCTGATCGACGAAGTGCACATGCTCTCCAGCCATTCCTTCAACGCCCTGTTGAAAACCCTGGAAGAGCCGCCGCCCTACGTTAAGTTCATCCTGGCCACCACCGACCCGCAGAAACTTCCTGCAACGATTTTGTCGCGGTGCCTGCAGTTCTCACTGAAAAACATGACGCCCGAGCGCGTGGTCGAGCATTTGACCCATGTGCTCGGCGTCGAGAACGTGCCGTTCGAAGACGACGCGTTGTGGCTGCTCGGCCGCGCCGCCGATGGTTCGATGCGTGACGCCATGAGCCTCACCGACCAGGCCATCGCCTTCGGTGAAGGCAAGGTCATGGCCGCGGATGTACGCGCCATGCTCGGCACGCTGGACCACGGCCAGGTGTTCGACGTGTTGCACGCGCTGATCGAAGGTGACGCCAAGGCGTTGCTCGAAGCCGTGCGCCATTTGTCGGAGCAAGGCCCGGACTGGAACGGCGTGCTCTCGGAAATCCTCAATGTGCTGCACCGCGTGGCCATCGCCCAGGCATTGCCCGAAGGTGTCGACAACGGCCATGGCGACCGCGACCGCGTGTTGGCGCTGGCCCAGGCGTTGCCAGCCGAAGATGTACAGTTCTACTACCAGATGGGCCTGATCGGCCGCCGCGATTTGCCCTTGGCGCCAGACCCGCGTGGCGGCTTTGAAATGGTCTTGCTGCGGATGCTGGCCTTCCGGCCCGCCGACTCGGCGGACGCACCGAGACAGCCGCTAAAGCCAGTGGGGATCAGCCAGGCCACAGTTGATTCCGCCAAACCAGTGGCTGGCGCGGCGGTAGTCGCGCCAGTAGTTGTTGCACCTGAACCTGCGCCGCCTGCACCTGCGCCAGCACCCGAGCCTGCGGTTGCCGCGCCGGTGGTCGAACCTGCGCCCGTGGTTGAGCCTGAACCTGCTCCCGCGCCGGTGGTTGACCTGCCTTGGAACGATCCGGTCGACGCAGAAGCTGAACCTGAGCCTGAACCTGAAGTCGAGCAAGTGCCTGCTGTGGAGCCCGTGCTGCAAACCACCGGCGAGCAGCCCGAGCTGACGCCGATGCCCACGCCGACTCCGGACAGTGCGGTGCCGGACGCGCCGGAATGGGTGTCGGCACCGGTTGCCGAGCCGACTGTCGCGCAGGTGGACGCTGCCACGCCGGGCATCGACCTTGATGACGAGCCGCCGCTGGACGAAGATTACATCGAGCCGGACATGGATTCGGCCTACAGCTACCTGGACGACCTGGCCAGCGAGCACACCGCCGAACCGGCCCCCGAGCCCGAAGCGGAACCCGCTGCGGCCCCGGCCACTGGCCTGGCGTTGCAATGGTTGGAGTTGTTTCCGAAATTGCCGATCTCCGGCATGACCGGCAGCATCGCCGCCAACTGCACCTTGATCGCCATCGAGGGCGACCACTGGCTGTTGCACCTGGACCCGGCCCACAGCGCCTTGTTCAACGCCACTCAGCAACGCCGACTCAACGATGCGCTCAACCAGTACCATGAACGCACGTTGACCATCGCCATCGAACTGATCAAGCCTGAGCAGGAAACCCCGGCCCAGGCGGCGACTCGTAAGCGCATCAACCGTCAGCGCGAGGCTGAAGACTCGATCCATGGCGATCCGCTCATCCAACAGTTGATGCAACAGTTCGGTGCGGTGGTGCGTCACGATACTATTGAACCTGTCGAAGCCCCGGTGCCCCAAGCGTCATAAAACCGGGCTACTAATTGATTGATCCACGTACTTTGAGGTGATTCCCATGATGAAAGGTGGCATGGCCGGCCTGATGAAGCAGGCGCAGCAGATGCAGGAAAAGATGGCCAAGATGCAGGAAGAACTGGCCAACGCCGAAGTCACCGGTAAAGCCGGTGGCGATATGGTCAGCGTGGTGATGACCGGTCGTCACGACATCAAGCGCGTGAGCATCGACCCAAGCGTATTGCCTGGCGTCGGCGAAGATGACCTGGAAATGCTCGAAGCGCTGTTCGCCGCGGCCGTCAACGACGCCGTGCGCAGATCGAAGCCAACAGCCAGGAAAAAATGGGTGGCGTGACCGCTGGCATGCAACTGCCGCCGGGCATGAAACTGCCGTTTTGATCGTGCAGCGTTAGCTAGACTCAAATGCCAGGCATCGCGCCTGGCATTTTTGTTTGTGCTAATCCGATCGAACCCTGGCATGGCAAGCAGGGTCTGCACCCTATACCGAAAGATTCGTTAAAGGAGCCCCTCATGCCTCAAGAACCCATTCTTAACCAGCGCATTGTCCTGGTCTCGCGCCCGCAAGGCGCGCCGACACCGGAAAACTTTCGCCTGGAACGCGTGAACCTGCCGGAATTGGCAGATGGCCAGGTGCTGCTCAAAACCCTGTACCTGTCCCTCGATCCCTACATGCGTGGGCGCATGAGTGACGCGCCGTCCTACGCAGCTCCGGTGGAAATCGACGAAGTGATGACCGGTGGTGCTGTCAGCCGTATCGAGCAATCGCGTAACCCGAAATTCGCAGCGGGTGATCTTGTGGTGGGTTCCACCGGCTGGCAGAGCCATAGCATCTCAGACGGAAACAACCTGATCCCGCTGCCCAAAGGCCTGGCCAGCCCCTCGATGGCGCTCGGTGTATTGGGTATGCCTGGCATGACCGCGTACATGGGCCTGATGGATATCGGCCAGCCCAAGGCCGGCGAAACCCTGGTGGTGGCGGCTGCCTCCGGCGCGGTGGGTTCGGTGGTCGGGCAGGTGGCCAAGCTCAAGGGTTTGCGCGTGGTGGGTATTGCCGGCGGCGCGGACAAGTGCCGCTACGTGGTCGATGAGCTGGGCTTTGACGCCTGTATCGACCACAAGAGCGCCGATTTTGCCCATGAGCTGGCGTTGGCCTGTTTCAAAGGCGTGGATATCTACTTTGAAAACGTCGGCGGCAAAGTCTTCGACGCCGTGCTGCCGCTGCTCAACCCCAAGGCACGCATTCCGCTGTGCGGCCTGATCGCCGGTTACAACGCCCATGAAGCCCCCAGCGGTCCTGATCGGCTGCCGGCACTGCAACGTACCTTGTTGACCAAGCGCGTGCGCATCCAGGGTTTTATCGTGTTCGACGATTATGGCGATCGCCAGCCCGAATTCCTCAGCGCCATGGCGCCGTGGGTGCGCGACGGCAAGATCAAGTTCCGCGAAGACGTGGTCGATGGCCTGGAACAGGCACCCGAAGCCTTTATCGGTTTGCTCGAGGGGCGCAACTTCGGCAAGTTGGTGGTGCGCGTCGCACAGGATTGAGCATTTGACGCTAATCCGAGGCGCGGGTATAAACCGCGTCTCGTTGTTTTGTCGGACCCTTCGCCCATGAGCTTCAGCCCCCTGATTCGCCAACTGATCGACGCCCTGCGCACTTTGCCGGGTGTGGGCCAGAAAACCGCCCAGCGTATGGCGCTGCAACTGCTGGAGCGTGATCGCAGCGGCGGCACGCGGTTGGCCCAGGCCTTGAGCCAGGCCATGACCGGCGTGGGCCACTGCCGCCAGTGCCGCACCCTGACCGAAGAAGACCTGTGCCCGCAATGCGCCGACCCACGTCGCGACGACACTTTACTGTGCGTCGTTGAAGGGCCGATGGACGTGTACGCCGTCGAGCAGACCGGCTATCGCGGGCGCTACTTTGTGCTCAAGGGGCATCTTTCGCCGCTGGACGGCCTGGGGCCGGAAGCCATTGGCATTCCGCAACTGGTGACGCGCATTGAAGAGCAGGGCACGTTTACCGAGGTGATCCTGGCAACCAACCCGACGGTGGAAGGCGAGGCGACGGCGCATTACATCGCCCAATTGCTGACCAACAAAGGCTTGATCACCTCGCGTATCGCCCATGGCGTGCCGTTGGGTGGCGAGCTGGAATTGGTGGATGGCGGCACGTTGGCGCATTCGTTCGCCGGTCGCAAGCCGATCGCGCTCTAAAATGTGGGAGCTGGCTTGCCTGCGATAACGGTGGATCAGTGACATTGATGTCGCCTGACACTCCGCTATCGCAGGCAAGCCAGCTCCCACAGTGGTTTTGTGTTGTCAGGGATATCTTGATAACCAAGCAAGCGCTTGGTAAGTTCTCTCCACCTCACCGTGGAGCTTGCCGATGTCTGCCTATCAGGACTACTTCGACCCCAGCCACCAATTGGTCCGCGACAGCGTGCGCCGTTTCGTCGAGCGCGAGATGTTGCCGGGCATCGAGCAATGGGAGGAGGGCGAGAGCTTTCCCCGTGAGCTGTACCTCAAGGCGGGCGCGGCGGGGATCCTGGGCATCGGCTACCCCGAAAGCCTGGGCGGCAGCCATGAAGGCGACCTGTTCGCGAAGGTCGCCGCCAGCGAAGAGTTGATGCGTTGCGGTTCGGGTGGCGTGGTCGCGGGCCTGGGTTCGCTGGATATCGGCTTGCCGCCGGTAGTCAAATGGGCGCGCCCCGAGGTGCGTGAGCGCGTTGCGCCTCAAGTGCTGACCGGTGAGAAGATCATCGCCCTGGCCGTCACCGAGCCCGGTGGCGGCTCCGATGTAGCCAACCTGCAAACCCGCGCCCTTCGCGATGGCGACTGTTACCGCGTCAGCGGCAGCAAAACCTTTATCACCAGCGGCATCCGCGCCGACTTCTATACGGTAGCCGTACGCACCGGCGGGCCGTGCTTCGGCGGCATCAGCTTATTGCTGATCGAAAAACAGACGCCAGGTTTCACCGTCGGCCAACCGTTGAAGAAAATGGGCTGGTGGGCGTCGGACACGGCTGAGTTGTTCTTCGACGATTGCCGCGTGCCGGTAGGCAACTTGATCGGCGTCGAGAACATGGGCTTTGCCTGCATCATGGGCAATTTCCAGAGCGAACGCTTGGCGCTGGCGCTGATGGCGAACATGACTGCGCAGCTCGCCCTGGAAGAAAGCCTCAAGTGGGCGAGCCAGCGCGAAGCCTTCGGCAAACCCATCGGCAAATTCCAGGTGCTCAAGCATCGGCTGGCGGAAATGGCCACCGCAGTGGAAGTCTCCCGCGAGTTCACCTACCGCCAGGCGGCGAAGATGGCGGCCGGCAAGAGTGTGATCAAGGAGATTTCCATGGCCAAGAACCTGGCCACTGATACCGCGGATCGGGTGACCTATGACGCGGTGCAGATACTGGGTGGGCAGGGGTATATGCGTGGCAGCCTGGTGGAGAGGCTGTATCGGGATAACCGCATTCTGTCGATTGGCGGTGGCACCCGTGAGGTGATGAACGAGATCATCAGCAAGCAGATGGGGTTGTGATTAGTGGTGTTCTTTCAGGCGCTATCGCAGGCGAGCCAGCTCCCACCTTTGACTGTGTTTGCAAATCAAAATGTGGGAGCTGGCTTGCCTGCGATAACGCCGGCCCAGGCAACTTTTAAACTTCGGTCAGCCCAAACTGCGTCAGGCAAAACGTCGGAATGCCCATATCCTGCAGGCGTTGCGAACCACCCAGCTCCGGCAGATCAATGATCGCCGCCGCTTCGAAGATCTTCGCGCCCATACGTCGCACCAGGTTCGCGGCAGCAATCAAGGTGCCGCCAGTGGCGATCAGGTCATCGAACATCAGCACCGAGTCGCCGTCACACAGGCTGTCGGCGTGCACTTCGAGAAACGCTTCGCCGTATTCGGTCTGGTAACCCTCAGCCAGCACGTCAGCGGGCAGCTTGCCTTGTTTGCGGAACAGGATCAGCGGTTTGTTCAACTGGTACGCGATGATCGAACCGATCAGGAAGCCACGGGCATCCATCGCGCCGATGTGAGTAAAGTCGGCCTCGACATAACGCTGGGCAAAACTGTCGGCCACCAGGCGCAGGGCGCGGGGCGATTGGAACAGCGGGGTAATGTCACGAAAGATCACCCCAGGCTTGGGGAAGTCGATGACGGGGCGGATCAGGGATTTGATGTCGAACGAATCGAAGGTCATCGTCGAAGAGTCCTGGGAGCGGAAAACGGACTCGAAGTATACCTGCGGCCCTGCCGATTGGCGCGGCCGCAAGTGTCTGCCTCAGACTTCCAGCGAGCCCCCGGCCAGCGCGCACAGCTGGATCGGGTCGAGGATATGCACTTCCTTGCCTTCGGCGGCAATCAGTTCGTTTTGCTGGAAACGGGTAAACACGCGGGACACGGTTTCCACCGCCAGTCCCAGGTAATTGCCGATTTCGTTGCGCGACATGCTCAGGCGGAACTGGTTGGCCGAGAACCCACGGGCACGGAAGCGTGCCGACAGGTTGACCAAAAACGTGGCGATGCGCTCGTCGGCGGTTTTCTTCGACAGCAGCAACATCATCTGTTGGTCGTCACGGATCTCGCGGCTCATCACCCGCATCAATTGGCGGCGCAGTTGCGGCAGCTGCAGGGCCAATTCATCCAGGCGCTCGAAGGGGATTTCGCACACCGAGGTCGTCTCCAGGGCCTGGGCCGACACCGGGTGAATTTCGGTGTCCATGCCAGACAACCCGACCAGCTCGCTGGGCAGGTGGAAGCCGGTGATCTGCTCTTCGCCGCCGTCGCTAAGGCTGAAGGTCTTCAACGCGCCTGAACGTACTGCATAAACGGAATCGAACTTGTCGCCCTGGCGAAACAGAAACTCGCCTTTTTTCAGCGGTCGGCCGCGTTTAACGATTTCGTCCAGCGCTTCCATGTCTTCCAAATTCAACGAAAGTGGCAGGCAGAGGGGGGCCAGGCTGCAATCCTTGCAGTGAGCCTGGCTGTGAGCGCGCAGTTTAACTGGCTCGGACATTTCTTAAATCCTTGTGGGAAAACACACATAAGACGTAAGGGTAACGCACCGGGGGACTGTGAGGCCAGCGTGTACAAAAAAGCAGCAAAGATATAAAGCTTTTTGTATCGGGGTCGATACAAGATCACAACTCAATAACCGTGGACCAGAGCCATGTCTTCCATCATGGGTGTCAATCCTTCAAGTATTCGTATTCCTGCTGCGCCACAACCCCAAAAGGACGCGGTGGCAGACAACACCAACAGCGCTTCGACACCGCAGGCCGATTCCGCGGCGGTCGAAGGTGTGGCGGTTACAATTTCCGGCGCGGCGATGAAAGCTGCGGCGGATGAGAAAACCTCCAACAGCGATATCGACGACAGCGGCCTGGCGGATAACGTCAAGAATCTGCTGAAGATGATTCGTGAGATCAAAAAGCAGATTGCCGAGAAGCAGGCTGAGATGGCTGCGCTGATGGCAGATAAAAACCTCAGCCCTGATCAGATGCGAGCCCGCCTCTCCGGTCTGCAAAGTGCGTTGAGCGCCTTACAAGCCAGCTTGGTTGGCATGCAGGCGTCTTTGACTAAGGCGATGAAAGACATGAGCGCGAGCGACGCAGCTAAGACCGCTGCCCTGGCAATGAAGTAGCTGCCTTTAGATCACCCGCGAGAATCGCTGCCTGTTCTGGTGCTCCAGGTAGGCATCGAACACCATGCACACCGAACGCACCAGCAAGCGCCCGGCGGGCAATACGCGGATGCCGTGTGCATCCAGTTCGATCAGGCCGTCGGCGGCCATTGTCTCCAGCTGTGGCCATAGTTCGTCGAAATAGCCGCGAAAATCGATGTTGAAAGCCTGTTCGATCCGCTCGAATGCCAGGCTGAAATTGCAGATCAACTGCTGAATCACTTCCCGGCGCAAACGATCATCCGTGGTGCAGACCAGGCCACGGCTGGTGGCCAGTTGCGCCCCGGCCAGGGCGTTCTGGTAGTGATTGAGGTCACTGCTGTTCTGGCAATACAGGTCGCCGATCTGGCTGATCGCCGACACGCCCAGCCCAATCAAATCGCAATGCCCGTGGGTGGTATAGCCCTGGAAGTTACGCTGCAGCGTGCCTTCTTCCTGGGCCACGGCCAGTTCGTCATCCGGCAGGGCAAAGTGGTCCATGCCGATGTAGCGGTAGCCCGCGCGGGTCAACTGCTCGATGGTGGTTTGCAGCATCAGCAGTTTTTCTGCCGGCGAGGGCAAATCGTCGGCATTAATGCGCCGCTGCGGCATAAAGCGCTCGGGCAGGTGCGCGTAGTTGAAGACCGACAGGCGATCCGGTTGCAGGTTGATCACCTCTTCGACGGTGCGCGCAAAATTCAGCGGCGTCTGCTTGGGCAGGCCGTAGATCAAATCAATATTGATCGAGCGAAATTGCAGGGTGCGCGCCGCATCGATCACCGCACGGGTTTCTTCCAGGCTTTGCAGGCGGTTGACCGCACGCTGCACCTCGGGATCAAGGTCCTGCAGGCCGATGCTTACGCGGTTAAAGCCCAGTTCGCGCAGCAGCCCCATGGTCGCCCAGTCGGCTTCACGCGGGTCGATCTCGATGCCGTAGTCGCCGGAATCATCATTGAGCAAATTGAAGTGCTGGCGCAGGCGGGTCATCACCTGGCGCAGTTCGTCGTGGCTGAGAAAAGTCGGCGTGCCGCCGCCGAAGTGCAGTTGCTCCACGGGCTGTTTCGGGTCCAGGTGGCAGGCCACCAGCTGGATTTCCTGCTCCAGGCGTTGCAGGTAGGCCTGGGCACGGCCACGGTCCTTGGTGATGACCTTGTTGCAGGCGCAGTAGTAGCAGATGTTCGCGCAGAACGGCACATGCACATACAGCGACAAGGGCCGTACGGCCTTGCGGCTGTCGCGCAGGGCGTGGAGCAGGTCGAAGGTGCCGACCTGGCTGTCGAATTGTACGGCGGTGGGGTAGGACGTGTAGCGCGGCCCCGCCAAGTCGTAGCGGTGAATCAGATCTGTGTCCCAACGAATGGCGTCGAGCATGCGGGCGGTCCCCGGGATTGGCTAGTGGGCCGAGTCTAGGGGCACGCCGCAGGTACCATCTTGATTTGCATCAACGGGGAGCGGCGCTATGCCACATGGCGATTTAATGGCCCATTAGCCAGTGTTGATGCGGGCCTGGCAACGTCCAAACGCCGAAGAGCATAACCAGCACGCCACCGGCCACACGCACGCTGCGTTTGCGCAGCACCGCCGTGACACGTTCCGCCGCCAAGCCAGTCGCCAGCAGTACTGGCCAGGTTCCAAGCCCAAAGGCCAGCATCAGCATTGCGCTGTCCAGTGCATTACCCTGGCTCGCCGCCCACAGCAGCGTGCTGTAGACCAACCCACACGGCAACCAGCCCCACAGCGCGCCCAGCAGCAATGCGCGTGGCAGGCTGGACACCGGCAGCAAACGGTTGGCGACCGGCTGTACGTAGCGCCACAGGCCGCGCCCCAGGCTTTCGATACGGGTGAGGCCGCTCCACCAACCGGCCAGGTACAAGCCCATGCTGATCAGCAACAACCCGGCGAGCACGCGCATGAACATCGCCGCCGGGCTGTTGGCCACCGCCCAGCCGGCCAGGCCGATCAATAACCCGGCAGCGGCGTAGCTGAGGATGCGCCCCAGGTTATAGGCGAGCAGCAGGCGAAAACGGCGGCTGCGTTGTTCTTTGGGGATTGCCAGCGTCAGTGCGCCCATCAGCCCGCCGCACATGCCCAGGCAATGGCCGCCGCCCAGTAGCCCGAGGATCAAGGCCGAGACCAGCAATGGCGCCAACTCAAGCATGGGGTGGGTCTTTGGGCGGTTGCTCGGCCCGGTTGGCTTCGTCGACGCCCGCCAGGTGGTTCGGATCCTGGTCGTCGAACAGCACGCTGTGGGCCGGGCCGTCGAGGTCGTCGTACTGGCCGCTGTCCACCGCCCAGAAGAAAATGTAAATGGCCACGCCGACTAACAGCAGCGCCGCCGGAATCATCACGTAGAGAGCTGGCATCGGTACTCCATGCCCACGCGGCTCAAGCCGGCAGCGGGCGGGTTACTAAGGTGGCACTGTTTGCCTGCGTGCTCGGCAGCCGAGTCAGGCGCAAGGCGTTGAGCACCACGGTCAACGAGCTGAGGGACATGCCGATCGCGGCCCAGATCGGGGTGATCCAACCGAGGGCGGCAAACGGCAGCATAAGGCCATTGTACAGCCCGGCCCACAGCAGGTTTTCAATGATTACCCGCCGCGTGCGCCGCGCCAGGGTAAACGCCTGCACCAGCGCGTCGAGACGGTTGGACAGCAGCACGGCATCGGCACTGGTTTTTGCCAAGTCGGTGGCTGAGCCCATCGCCACGCTGATATCGGCGGCGGCGAGCACAGGCACATCGTTGACGCCGTCGCCAAGCATCAGCACCTTGCGGCCTTGCTGGTGCAACTGGTGCAGCACCTGCAGTTTGTCGTCGGGGCGCAAGCCGCCCTTGGCCTCGTCAATCCCCAACTCAAGCGCGACACTGGCGACCATCGGCGAGCTGTCACCCGACAGCAACAGCGTACGCCAACCTCGCGCTTTGCACGCGGCCAGCAGGGCGGGCGCATCGCTGCGCAGGCGGTCATCGAGCACGAACCAGGCGAGGGCGCCTTCACGATCGCCCAGCAGCAACCATTGGCCTGCTTCGTCCGGCGAGGCGGGAATCGCGCAGCCGCTTAATTGGCACACAAAGCCCGGCTGGCCGATGCGCAATTGATGCTCGCCCACACGACCTTCCAGGCCTAAGCCTGGGAAACTCAGGACTTCCTCGGCGGCCAGCGGCGCACGCCCGAAGGCGCGGGCAATCGGGTGCTCGGAGCGGTTTTCCAGCGCGGCGGCGAGGCCCAGGCAGTCGTCGCTGTTCAACGTGCTCAACGGGCGGATGGCACGCAGGGCCAAGCGGCCTTCGGTCAGGGTGCCGGTCTTGTCGAAAATCACCGTGTCGATCTGGTTCAAGCCTTCCAGCACGTGCCCACGAGTGAGTAACAGCCCGAGTTTGTGCAATGTGCCGGTGGCGGCGGTGAGGGCGGTCGGTGTCGCCAGCGACAACGCGCAAGGGCAGGTTGCCACCAGCATCGCCAGCACAATCCAGAATGCGCGTGACGCGTCCATTTCCCACCACAGCAGGCCGATCAGCGCGGCCGCGATCAGCGAGCACAGCAGAAACCATTGCGCAGCACGGTCGGCGATTTGCGCCAGGTGCGGCTTCTCGGCCTGGGCACGCTCCAGCAGGCGCACGATGGCAGACAGGCGGGTGTCATGCCCCAAGGCGCGCACCTCGACGGTCAGCGCGCCTTCGACGTTGAGCGTGCCGGCGGTGACCGCGTCGCCGACGTTGCGCGGCTGCGGCAGGTATTCGCCGGTGAGCAGGGACTCGTCAATGCTCGACTGGCCATCAAGAATCAGCCCATCGGCCGGCAGCACGGCACCGGGATGCACCAGTACGCGATCGCCTACGGCCAGTTCGCTGAGCAGGATGCGCTCGCTCTGACCATCACTTTTGAGGCGTAAGCATGACGCCGGCAGCAGGTTGACCAACTGCGCGGTGGCGGCGGCGGTACGCTCACGTGCCCGACGCTCCAGGTAGCGCCCGGCGAGCAGGAACAGCGCGAACATGCCCACCGCGTCGAAGTACAACTCGCCAGTGCCAGTTATGGCGGTCCAGATGCCCGCCAGGTACGCGCCGCCAATCGCCAGGGACACCGACACATCCATGGTCAGGTGGCGCGTGCGCAGGTCGCGCAGGGCGCCTTTGAAGAACGGCGCACAGCTGTAGAACACGATGGGCGTAGTCAGAAACATCGCCACCCAGCGCAGGATCACGTGCAACTCCGGGCTCAGGTCAATATTGAATTCCGGCCAGGTCGCCATGGTCGCCATCATTGCCTGGAACCACAACAACCCCGCCACGCCCAGCTGGCGCAAGGCCCGGCGGTTTTCGCTGGCCAATTGCTCGGCGGCGCGATCGGCCTGGTAAGGGTGGGCGGCGTAGCCGATATGGCGCAGTTCGCTGAGCACCTGGCTCAACGGCAATTGCCCATCGGCCCAGCGCACGTGCAGGCGATGGTTGGACAGGTTCAGCCGCGCCTCGGCCACGGCGGGCAGGCTGCGCAAGTGTTTTTCGATCAGCCAGCCACAGGCCGCGCAGCTGATGCCTTCCATCAACAGGGTGGTTTCGGCCAGATCGCCTTCGTGGCGCACAAAGGGTTTTTGCACGTCGGCGCGGTCGTACAGCGCCAATTCGTCGACCAGTTGCACCGGCAGCGCCTCGGGGTTGGCCGAGGCTTCGCTGCGGTGCTGGTAATAGCTTTGCAACCCGCCGGCCACAATCGCCTCGGCCACGGCCTGACAGCCCGGGCAGCAGAGTTCGCGGCGCTCGCCGAGGATTTCGGCGGTGAACCGGCTGCCGGGTGGGACGGGCAGGGCGCAGTGGTAGCAGGGGGTTGGGCTGGTCATGGTGTGAAATCTATATCGGCTGGGAGGGCCTCATCGCGGGCAAGCCCGGCTCCCACAGGAGACCGCGATCCACTGTGGGAGCGGGCTTGCCCGCGATGCGCGAAGCGCAAGGGTTTTACTTTTTCAGGTCTTCGGCACCCTGCAACGGTTCATCACCCAGCAGCAAGTCCTTGTCGTGGCTGACCTCTTCTTCTTCGAACAGGCGCCAGGTCTTGTCGCCCTCCACGCCGAGCAATTCCACAAAGCGCCGACCCTCTACCTTGTCGGTGACCTGGCCGATGTAGCGGCCGGGTTCGCTGTCGCTGCGGGTCAGGTTGATCTTGCGATCCTTCTGCGGCTGGGTCGGGGAAATCAGGTTCAGTTCCAGAGTGTTCGGGTTGCTGTAGCCCGTCAGTTGCAACTCGACTTCACCGGTCAACTCGTCCAAGTGCAGCTTGCCGCGCAGTTGCAGGGTCTGGGCCAGCCGCTCACGGTCCAGGGAGCGGTTGATGCCTTTGCCGGCCTCGTAGTAGTTGTCGTTGACCAGGTTGTCCGGGTTCTTCACCGCAATGGTCACCATGGACAGGGTCAAGGTCACCGAGCAGGCCAGGATCCCAATGATGATCCAGGGCCAGAGGTGCTTGTACCAAGGGCTTGCGGCAGTAGCTGCGGGCATTGTTGTGCTCTCTGTTATTAGCGGACTTGTGGGCCGATGAATCGGCTCTTGGCTTCAATGTGGACGCTGTCGTCGTCGGCATCCTTGAGGATGAATTTCACCTCGTTGGTGCTCGATGGCAGTTGCTCAGGGGCGCTGGACAGCTCTACCGGCATCGTGAAGATCTCCCCGGCGGCGACCTTGATCTCGCGTCGGCCTTGCAGCTTGAGATCCGGCAGGCCCGAGGCATCGAGCACGTAAGTGTGGTCGCGCTGGTCCTTGTTCATGATTTTCAGGCTGTAGACGTTTTCGATGCGACCTTCGGCGTTTTCGCGGTAGAGCACGCGGTCTTTGCTGACGTCGAAGCCCACCAGCGAGCGCATGAAAAATGCGCCGGCCAACAGGCCGATCATCGCCAGCAGCACCAAGGCATAACCGATCAGGCGCGGGCGCAACTTATGGGTTTTCTGCCCGGACAGGTTGTGCTCGGTGGTGTAGCTGATCAGGCCGCGTGGGTAGTCCATTTTGTCCATGATGTTGTCGCAGGCGTCGATACAGGCGGCGCAACCGATGCACTCGATTTGCAGGCCGTCACGGATGTCGATGCCGGTGGGGCACACCTGCACGCACATCGTGCAGTCAATGCAATCGCCCAACCCCTGGGCCTTGTAGTCGATGCCTTTTTTGCGCGGGCCACGCACTTCGCCACGGCGCGGGTCGTAGGAAACAATCAGGGTGTCTTTGTCGAACATCACGCTCTGGAAACGCGCATAGGGGCACATGTAGATGCACACCTGCTCGCGCAACCAGCCGGCGTTACCGTAGGTGGCCAGGGTGAAGAACCCGACCCAGAAATACGACCAGCCATCGGCCTGGCCGGTGAAGAAGTCGAACACCAGCTCGCGGATGGGCGAGAAGTAGCCGACGAAGGTCATGCCGGTGACAAAGCCGATCAGCAGCCACAGCGTGTGCTTGCTGAACTTGCGCAGGAATTTGTTCGCGCCCATCGGCGCCTTGTCGAGCTTGATGCGCTGGTTGCGGTCGCCTTCGGTGACCTTCTCGCACCACATGAAGATCCATGTCCACACGCTTTGCGGGCAGGTATAACCGCACCACACGCGCCCGGCGTACACGGTGATAAAGAACAGGCCAAAGGCCGCCACAATAAGAATGCCCGAGAGCAGGATGAAATCCTGAGGCCAGAAAGTGGCGCCAAAAATGAAGAATTTGCGTTCCGGCAGGTTCCACCAGACGGCCTGGTGGCCACCCCAGTTCAGCCACACGGTGCCGAAGTACAACAAGAACAGAGCGGCGCCACCGAGCATGCGCAAGTTGCGGAACAGGCCGGTAAAGGCGCGGGTGTAGATTTTCTCGCGCGAGGCGTAGAGGTCGACAGTGCTGCTGGCGTTATTGGCAGGCGGGGTAACGTCATGTACCGGTATCTGGTTGCTCATCATTGCATCCCACGGCGGTGGAGATTTGCCTCGGCCAGTACGTGCCAACCGGGGTCAAATTGGGGGTGTTGCAGTGGCGTAATGATACGCCCCTGATGCTGCTTAACGGGTGCGACCTTTGGTCGCGTTGGGGAATATCAATCGATGGTATATGTGATCTGGATCAATTGACTTGGCAAGTATGGACGGTTTTTGCCGGTAAGCAGGTCATTCGTCCCATGGGTTAAGCAATGGAACCCCGCTGGACTTGAAGTCACTGACGTTGCGCGTCACCACGGTGAGCCCATGCACCAGAGCGGTTGCGGCAATCAATGCGTCACTCTCGTTGGCCTGGTCCGGCACATGCAGATAGGCACAACGCAGCGCAACGGCGGCATCAACCGGCAATATCCTGGCATCGAACGCTGGCATCACATGGCGTTTGAGCCATGTCCGTAACACTTTCCCCTGAACCGGGTCTCGGCGTTCCATCCGCAGTACACCGGTTTCCAATTCCTTCAGCGTAATGGCCGAGATGAACATGCGCGCAGCGATAACACTTTTTGCCCAGGCCACTACCCTGGCGTCGGCGTGGGGTTTACGCAGTTCAGAGATTACGTTGGTGTCGAGTAGATACATCAAGAGAGGTCCACGGGTCGATGAGTGATCACGGCACGTTCGGTTTCGAAGTCGATTTCGGCCGCTTCCGGCATCACCAACAGGTCAACGATGTTGACGTTCAAACCTGTCAGTTTCTGGTAGTCCTCAATGCTTAGCAGTACATGGGCAGGCTTGCCGCGATCGGTGATAAAAACCGGGCCTTTACTGGCGGCTTTTTTGGCACCGCTTGTGTCCTGATTGAATTCACGACTGGAAATGGTGGTGATGGTCATGGGGTACTCCCCTTGGGTGAGTTCGATGTAGTTACGTTACTACTTGGCGATAACAGGCATCAAGCTTGTCGTTACCAGCGGTCATGCGTCCATTCGGGATTAATCAGTGGAACGCAGCCTGACTGAACATCTGTCTCACCCACTACAGGGCGGTCCGGGCCAGAGGTGTGGCGGCGTGACGCAGTGTGTAAGTCCGTATGTGAGAGCGGAACTGAGGCGTTGAGATAGAACACTCATGCGTGATCCAGCACCCGTGTCGGGTGTGGGATTGCTTACTACTAATGAGATGAAAACTTGAATATTTCTTCGACGCTTCCAACTTATAACGCCTCAGCACCTTCGGCTGTAGACGCCCAATATGCACGTGCAACGCTGCGAGAGATGTCCACTGTGTACGCCAACATGGACAGGTATGAGCTGGGCAAGCTATTGGGTAACCAATTTGAGCGATTTGAAGACCCTGAAAACAGGGGGTTTTTGACGGTAGAATTTTTGGGTTACATCGCCATGGGTATGGCCGGAAACAAATTTACCTCGGCGGACCAAGTGCTCGCTTTGGAAGTGCTCAAGCGTGGCGGTTTCACCGCGTCGCTTGATATGGATGACAAAGGCGAGCGCGACGGCAAGTTTGACCGGCAGGACATCCGTGCCTACATGGACGTGTTGTTGAGGGAGCATGAGGAAACAACAGCTGGCGCGGAAGCTCGATAAGTCGTATATGGCCGCTGCGTGAGGGTGCCTGATCCTCACAATACAAAAAAGCCCTGCGGATTCAACATCGGCAGGGCTTTTGTGATTTTAACGTATCACTCCGGACTGGCTGGCTCATCGCCATGGGACAAGCTGTAAACATACGCTGCCAGCAAGTGCACCTTGTCATTGCCTTGCAGCAACTCCTGCGCCGGCATCTGGCCCTGACGGCCATAACGAATGGTCTGCTGCAATTGCGCGAAGCTTGAGCCGTAGATGAATGCACCCGGGTGGGTCAGGTCCGGCGCGCCCATTGCTGGCGTGCCTTTACCGGCCGGGCCGTGGCAGGCCACGCAGTTGGCGGCGAACAGTTTCGCGCCGTTGGCCACGTCGGCCTTGGCGCCTTCCGGCAGTTTGCGGCCATCGAGGTTAGTCACCACAAAGCCCGCCACGTCGGCCACGCCTTGTTCGCCAATGACATCGGCCCAGGCCGGCATCACCGCATGGCGGCCTTTCATGATGGTTTCCTTGATGGTGGCTGGTTCGCCGCCCCAGCGCCAGTCGGCGTCGGTCAGGTTAGGGAAGCCGTAGGCGCCCTTGGCGTCGGAGCCGTGGCACACCGAGCAGTTGGAGGCGAACAGGCGGCCACCCATCTTCAAGGCTTGCGGGTCTTTGGCGACGTCTTCAATCGGCATTGCAGCGAATTTGGCGAAGATCGGGCCGAACTTGGCGTCCGATTTGGCCATTTCCTTTTCCCATTCGTGCACGCCGGTCCAGCCGGTCTGGCCGTTGGCGAAAGGGGTTTGCTTGTCGTTGTCGAGGTAGTTGTAGCCTGGCAGCAGGCCTTTCCAGTTGCCAAGGCCGGGGTACAGCGCCAGGTAGCCGAGGGCGAAGATGATGGTGCCGACGAACAGCATGAACCACCATTTGGGCAGCGGGTTGTCGTACTCCTCGATGCCGTCGAACGAGTGGCCGACGGTCTCGTCCGTCTGCTCGGTGCGCTGGCCCTTGCGGGTCGACAGCAGCAGCCAGGTCAGGGCGAAAATGGTACCCAGACTGAGGACTGTGACGTACAGACTCCAGAACGTAGTCATTCTTTGTTACTCCTAGAAGCTTGCTCGACGTGCTTGATGGCCTCGGGATCATCTGCAAAGGGCAGCATGGTCGCGTCGTCAAACTCCGACTTGCGGCGCGGGCTGAACACCCACAGCGCCAGGCCGACAAAGGCCACCATCACCACAACGGTGCCCAGGCCACGAATCATCCCGATATCCATGAAGATCACCGTTTGCTTTTGATGATGGTGCCAAGGCCTTGCAGGTAGGCCACCAGTGCGTCCATTTCGGTCTTGCCCTTCACGGCAGCGGCTGCACCGGCGATGTCTTCATCGGTGTAGGGCACGCCCAGGGTGCGCAAGACTTCGAGTTTCTTGGCGGTGTCCTTGCCGTCGAGCTTGTTTTCCACGAGGAACGGGTACGCCGGCATTTTCGACTCAGGCACCACGTTGCGCGGGTTGTACAAGTGCGCACGCTGCCAGTCATCGGAGTAGCGCCCACCGACACGGGCCAGGTCCGGGCCGGTCCGTTTGGAGCCCCACAGGAACGGGTGGTCCCAGACGCTTTCCCCGGCAACCGAGTAGTGGCCGTAGCGTTCGGTTTCGGCACGGAACGGACGGATCATCTGCGAGTGGCAACCTACACAGCCGTTGGCGATGAACACGTCACGGCCTTCAACTTCAAGCGCTGGGCGAGGCTTCATGCCTTCTACGGGTTTGTTGGTCACGTCCTGGAAAAACAGCGGAACGATCTGGGTCAGGCCGCCGATGCTCACGGCGATGACCATGAAGAAGGCCAGCAGGCCGATATTCTTCTCGACTACTTCATGCTTCATCAGTGAGCTCCCACAACAGCGATCTTGGCGGCGGCTTCGGCTTCTGCCGGGTCGGCGGCACGCACGGTGCGCCAGACGTTGTAGGCCATGAACAGCATGCCGCTGGCAAAGAACGCACCACCGATGGCGCGGACGATGTAGCCCGGGTGGCTGGCTTGCAGCGCTTCGACGAAGGAGTAGGTGAGGGTGCCGTCATCGTTGATGGCGCGCCACATCAGGCCTTGGGTGATGCCGTTGACCCACATCGACGCGATGTAGAGCACGGTGCCGATGGTGGCCAGCCAGAAGTGCGCGTTGATCAGGCCAACGCTGTGCATCTGTGGGCGGCCGAACAGTTTGGGGATCATGTGGTACAGGGCGCCGATGGAGATCATCGCCACCCAGCCGAGCGCGCCGGCGTGTACATGGCCAATGGTCCAGTCGGTGTAGTGGGACAGCGAGTTGACCGTCTTGATGGCCATCATCGGCCCTTCGAAGGTCGACATGCCGTAGAACGCCAGCGACACCACCAGAAAACGCAGGATCGGGTCGGTGCGCAGCTTATGCCAGGCGCCCGACAGGGTCATCATGCCGTTGATCATGCCGCCCCAGCTTGGGGCCAGCAGGATGATCGACATCGCCATGCCTAGCGATTGCGCCCAATCCGGCAGCGCGGTGTAGTGCAGGTGGTGGGGACCGGCCCAGATGTACAGGGTGATCAGCGCCCAGAAGTGCACGATGGACAGGCGATACGAGTAGATCGGGCGTTCGGCCTGCTTGGGCACGAAGTAGTACATCATCCCCAGGAAGCCGGTGGTGAGGAAGAACCCCACGGCGTTGTGGCCGTACCACCACTGGATCATCGCATCGGTCGCCCCGGCATAGGCCGAGTAGGACTTGAACCAACTCACCGGCAGGGAAGCGTGGTTGACGATGTGCAGCATCGCCGTCACCAGGATGAACGCACCGTAGAACCAGTTACCGACATAGATGTGCTTGGTTTTGCGCTTGACGATGGTGCCGAAGAACACCAGGGCGTAGGTCACCCAGACGATGGCGAGCAAAATCGCGATCGGCCATTCCAGCTCGGCGTATTCCTTGGTGGTGGTGTAGCCCAGCGGCAGGGTGATGATGGCGCCGAGGATTACGGCTTGCCAGCCCCAGAAGGTGAAGGCGGCGAGGCCATCGGAGATCAGTCGCGTCTGGCAGGTTCGCTGCACGACATAGTAGGAAGTGGCAAATAACGCACAACCACCGAAGGCGAAAATCACCAGGTTGGTGTGCAGCGGGCGCAGGCGGCCGAAGGTCGTCCAGGGCAAACCGAAATTCAATTCCGGCCACACCAGTTGCGAGGCGATAAACACCCCGAGCCCCATGCCAAGGATCCCCCAGACCACCGTCATGATGGCGAACTGGCGGACGACCTTATAGTTATAAGCAGTCGGACTGATTGCTGTGCTCATTCTAAGGTTCCACGGTTTAGGTTTTTTTATAGGTAAAATCGGCCGCAAGTATGTAGAAAGCGAGGGGCCATTGCAACGCAATGACTGACCTGTATCAATGCGTTCCGAGCCAGATTCTGCGCCCTTTCCATGTTTTACGTAGGGACAAAATCGGAAATGGAAAGCTGATCGAGTGGACAGGAATTTTCAGGGGCGCAACGAATACCGTCGCGTAGGCCAGGATTGGTCCACTGTGGGAACAAGCGTAGACCCGAAAGTGAGGAGGGGAAAGTTGGACTTCGCAGGTGTGTGACGAAGGGCCGCAGGGGAGCAGCTGCAAGCGGCAAGTTGCAAGCCGCAAGAAAAAGCAGCTGCAAGATCAGAGTTGGGAGCTCTGCTCTTGCAGCTTGTAGCTCAAAACTGGCAGCTCATCTGCTGCTACTGATGCGAAAGGCTATACACATAGGCCGCCAGCAGGTGCACCTTGTCATTGCCTTGCAGTACATCCTGCGCCGGCATCTGCCCTTGGCGACCATGGCGGATGGTCTGCTGCAACTGGGCCAGGCTGGTGCCGTAGATGAAGCCGGCAGGCTCGGTCAGGTTCGGCGCGCCCATGGGCTCCATGCCGTGGCCTTGTGGGCCGTGGCACGCCACGCAGGTGGTGTTGAACGCGGCTTGGCCGGCTACCAGGTCGGCCGTGTTGTCAGCCGGCAATGGCAGCTTGGCCAAGTCATGACGCACATAGGCGGCGACGTTCTTAACGCCGTCCTCACCGAGGATTTCACCCCAGGCCGGCATTGCCGCATGGCGCCCGCTCATGATCGTGGCCTTGATCGCCTCAGCCGAGCCGCCCCAGCGCCAGAGGTTGTCCGCCAGATTCGGGAAACCATACGCGCCCTTGGCATCCGAGCCGTGGCACACCGCGCAGTTGGAGGCGAACAGGCGCCCACCCATTTTCAGCGCCTGCGGGTCTTTGGCCACTTCTTCCACCGGCATGGCCGAGAATTTGGCGAAGATCGGCCCGAACTTGGCATCAGCCTTGGCCATTTCCTTGTCCCATTCCTTGGTCTGGGTCCAGCCGTCTTCATAGCCCGGCAACACGCCTTTCCAGTTGCCCAGGCCCGGGTAGAGGATCAGGTAGCCGACGGCAAACACCAGGGTGCCGGCGAACAGCATGAACCACCACTGGGGCAGCGGGTTGTCGTATTCCTCGATACCGTCGAAGGCGTGGCCCATGGTCTGGTCCACGCTGCCTTTGGTCTCGCCCTTGCGGGTGCCGATCAGTAGCCAAGTCAGGCCGATCAGGCTGCCGAGGGTCAGTACGCAGATCCATGTACTCCAGAAGGTAGTCATGGGCGGGTGCTCCTTGTTGCAGGCTCTTCTTGAGCGTCGGATGGAGAAGGTTCATCGGCAAACGGCAGCAGGCGGGCCTGCTCGAAGTCCGCATTGCGCCGGTTGTTGAACACCCACAGCGACAGGCCGATAAAGGCGATGGCGACCACCAGCGTGCCAAGGCCGCGGATGGTGCCCGCATCGAATTCAAATCCCATGGCTCACCTCTTGCTCTTGATGGCAGTGCCGAGCACTTGCAGGTACGAAACCAGCGCGTCCATCTCGGTCTTGCCCTTGAGGCTCGCGACGGCGCCACTGATGTCGTCGTCGGTGTACGGCACGCCGAGGGTGCGCATCACCTTCAACTTGGTCTCGGTGTGGCTGCTGTCGACCGGGGCCGTGACCAGCCATGGGTAGGCTGGCATTTTCGACTCCGGCACCACGTTGCGCGGGTTGTACAAGTGCGCGCGGTGCCAGTCGTCCGAGTAACGTGCGCCAACGCGTGCCAGGTCCGGTCCGGTGCGCTTGGAACCCCACAGGAACGGGTGGTCCCACACGCTTTCGCCGGCGACCGAGTAGTGGCCGTAGCGTTCGGTTTCGGCGCGGAACGGGCGGATCATCTGCGAGTGGCACTGCACACAGCCTTCGCGGATGTAGATGTCGCGGCCTTCAAGCTGCAGCGCGGTGTAGGGCTTCATGCCTTCCACCGGTTTGTTGGTGACGTCCTGGAAGAACAGCGGGACGATCTGGGTCAGGCCGCCGATGCTCACGGCAAGCACCATGAGCAGCATCAACAGGCCGACGTTCTTTTCAATCGTTTCGTGTTTCATCATCGACTCCTCAGGCCAACTGCGCAGTGGTAGTGGCTTCGACAGGTTGCGCCGAACGCACGGTGCGCCAGGTGTTGTAAGCCATCAGCAACATGCCGCTGAGGAAGATCGCACCGCCCACCAGCCGCACGATGAAGCCAGGGTGGCTGGCCACCAGGGTTTCGACGAAGGAGTAGGTCAAGGTGCCGTCTTCGTTGACCGCACGCCACATCAGGCCCTGGGCGATGCCGTTGACCCACATCGAAGCGATGTAGAGCACGGTGCCGATGGTGGCCAGCCAGAAGTGCGCGTTGATCAGGCCGAGGCTGTACATCTGCTCGCGGCCAAAGACTTTCGGGATCATGTGGTACAGCGCGCCGATGGAAATCATCGCTACCCAACCCAGCGCCCCGGCGTGTACGTGGCCGATGGTCCAGTCGGTGTAGTGGGAAAGGGCGTTGACCGTCTTGATGGCCATCATCGGCCCTTCGAAGGTCGACATGCCGTAGAAGGCCAGGGAGACCACGAGGAAGCGCAGAATCGGGTCGCTGCGCAACTTATGCCAGGCGCCCGAGAGGGTCATCATGCCGTTGATCATGCCGCCCCAGCTGGGTGCCAGCAGTACCAGTGACATCACCATGCCCAGCGACTGTGCCCAGTCCGGCAGCGCGGTGTAGTGCAAGTGGTGGGGGCCGGCCCAGATGTACAGGGTAATCAGCGCCCAGAAGTGCACGATGGACAAGCGATAGGAATACACCGGACGCTCGGCCTGTTTGGGTACGAAGTAGTACATCATCCCCAGGAAGCCTGCGGTGAGGAAAAAGCCTACCGCGTTATGCCCGTACCACCACTGCACCATCGCATCCGTCGCACCACCATAGGCCGAGTAGGACTTGGTCCAACTCACTGGCAGGGACGCGTGGTTGACGATGTGCAGAATGGCCACGGTGATGATAAACGCACCGAAGAACCAGTTGCCGACATAGATGTGCTTGGTCTTGCGCTTCATCACCGTGCCGAAGAACACCACACCGTAGGCGACCCAGACCACGGCGATAAGAATGGCGATCGGCCATTCCAGCTCGGCGTACTCCTTGGATGTGGTGTAGCCCAGTGGCAGGCTGATAGCGGCCAGCACAATCACAAGTTGCCAGCCCCAGAAGCAGAACGCGGCAATTTTCGGCGCGAACAGCTGGGTTTGGCAGGTGCGTTGCACCGAGTAAAACGAGCTGGCGAACAGTGCGCAGCCACCAAAGGCAAAGATCACCGCGTTGGTGTGCAGCGGGCGCAAACGGCCGAAGCTGGTCCAGGGTAAATCGAAGTTGAGCGCAGGCCATACCAATTGGGCGGCGAGAAAAACCCCGAGCCCCATGCCGACGATGCCCCACACCACCGTCATAATGGCGAATTGGCGGACCACCTTGTAGTTATAGGCGGTACTTAAAGTAGTGTTCATGGTTCCCCATCCACGGTTCAACCCAAGCAAATGCGGCACTTGGGCTGGAGTTATAGGCAGACTAAAAAGCGAGGCAAGCATGGGCAAAGAGCACAAGGCCAGTATTGACGGGGATCAATGGGCGCAGTGTGTACGGGAACATGGCTGGTTGTGGAATGCCGCGACGGGGTCTATCGCGCGTGCGCCGGTGACACTGATCCTGGCCCACGGCGCCGGTGCACCGATGGACTCAGCCTTCATGGGCGACATGGCTGCACGCCTTGCCGGGCATGGTGTGAACGTGTTGCGCTTCGAGTTCCCGTACATGGCTCAACGCCGCGTGGACGGTGGTAAACGCCCGCCGAACCCGGCGCCGAAACTGCTCGAATGCTGGCGCGAGGTGTATGCCGAGGTGCGACGTCATGTCGCTGGGACGCTGGCGGTTGGCGGCAAGTCCATGGGTGGGCGCATGGCCAGTTTGTTGGCCGATGATCTGGGGGCTGACGCGCTGGTGTGTTTGGGTTATCCGTTTTATGCGGTGGGCAAGCCGGAAAAACCTCGAGTCGAACATCTGGCCGGGTTGAAGACGCCGACGTTGATTGTGCAGGGTGAGCGCGATGCGCTGGGTAATCGGGCGGCGGTGGAAGGGTATGCGTTATCGCCGAGCATCGAAGTGATGTGGCTGGTGGCGGGGGATCATGATTTGAAGCCGTTGAAGGCTTCGGGGTTTGGTCATGAGCAGCATTTGGAGGCGGCTGCGGTGAAGGTGGCTGGGTTTTTGGGCGCCTGTTAGGGCCCCATCGCAGGCAAGCCAGCTCCCACATTTTGAATTGTGAATACCTTCAAATGTGGGAGCTGGCTTGCCTGCGATAGCGATTTACCGGTTAAAACGCTCTACCAGCGAATACTGGGTATTGGCGGTGTGCGTCAGCTCCTCACTCAATTGCGCCGAGTTCATCGCCTGTTCCGAGGTCTGGTCCGCCAACAGCGCAATCGTGCTGATGTTACGGCTGATCTCTTCGGCTACTGCGCTTTGCTCTTCGGTCGCGGCTGCAATCTGCGTCGTCATGTCGGTGATATTGGCCACCGCCTCACTGATGCCCACCAACGCCTGATCCGCCTCCATCACCCGCGCCACACCTTCTTCGGCCTGGCGATGCCCGGCGTCCATGGTTTGCACGGCCGCCGCTGCGGTGTGTTGCAGCTTGGCGATCAGCGTATGGATCTGCCCGGTGGACTCCGCAGTGCGCTGCGCCAGTTGGCGAACTTCGTCAGCCACCACCGCAAAACCTCGGCCCATCTCACCGGCGCGGGCCGCTTCGATGGCTGCGTTCAGTGCCAGCAGGTTGGTCTGGTCGGCAATGCCTTTGATCACATCGACCACACCGCCGATTTCATCGCTGTCCTTGGCCAGTTGGGTGACGGTCACACCCGTCTCGCCCACGGCCACCGACAGACGCTGGATCGCCTCGCGGGTTTCCCCGGCGATATCGCGGCCGCGACCGGTCAGGCGATTGGCTTCCTGAGTGGCGTCCGCCGTGCGCTGTACATGGCTGGCGACTTCCTGAGTGGTCGCTGCCATCTGGTTGACCGCCGTGGCTACTTGTTCGGTCTCTACACGCTGGCGTTCCAGGCCGCTGGAGCTGTTATGCGCCAGGGTGTTGGACCGCGCAGCTTGGTCGTTCAGGTGTTCAGCCGTGTCTTGCAAGCGTGTAAGACAGGTCTTCAGCCGCGCTTCCTGGCTGAGAATCGACATCTCCAGCCGCGCCTGCGCGCCTCGGCTGTCGGTGTACATCTGCGCGATCAACGGGTCGGAGGTGGTCTGCTCGGCCAAACGCAGCAAACGCTTGAGGCCGCGCTGCTGCCAGCTCAGCCCCAATAGACCCAGTGGCACCGACAAGCCTGCCGCCAGGGCAAAACCCCAGTGGGAATTGAGCGATGCACCGATCATGAAACTCAGCTGGCTGACCAGGATAAACGGCAGCCAGTCCTGCAACACCGGCAGCCACTTGTCGCGCTGCGGCACGGCGGACTTGCCCTGGTTGATGCGTTGATAGAGCGCTTCGGCCCGGCGGATCTGCTCGGCGGTGGGCTTGATGCGCACCGATTCGTAGCCGATCACCTGGTTGCCGTCGAAGACTGGCGTCACATAGGCGTTAACCCAGTAGTGATCACCCGTCTTGCAGCGGTTCTTGACGATGCCCATCCATGGCAAGCCTTGTTTGAGCGTGGACCACATGTGCGCGAACACAGCCGACGGAACATCCGGGTGACGCACCAGGTTGTGCGGCGCTCGGACCAGTTCGTCGCGGGTGAACCCACTGATTTCGACGAAAGCGTCGTTGCAGTAGGTGATCACACCTTTGGCGTCTGTGGTGGAGATCAACCGTTGCTGAGCGGGGAAGGTACGTTCGCGCTGGGTAACGGGTTGGTTATTACGCATGGTTGTTCAATCCGCAAGGCTTTCAGGGGTTATCGGCGGTTGTGCGTATTTGTTGAGGGAAATTTCCGATGAACAGTGTAGTCGGGGCTACAGGCTGAAAACCGACAGCTGTTGCGAAGGCTCTAGATCAGGGCTGCGTGTTTTTACAAAGCCTTTTATGAATGTGTGTGGTGGTGTGGGGTTTTAAAAGTGACATGTTCTGGGCGCGCGGGCACTGCGGAATGATCAAAAAGGCTTCTGCGTGTAGGAATATTCCCTGTTTTTCTAGACATAAATGACCATTTAATTGAGAATGATCGGGTTATTCTGTAAGAAAAATACCATATTTCATCCCCCAGACGCTTCGGCGATTTGACTCTTCTATAGCTGAAAGACTCTACGTCACTTTGTATTCGAATCTGCCGCATCGGAGGGGGCGAGAGCGGCAGTCGAAATGAGGTGGCAGTACGTAAAGGAGTACAATGTGACACTTGTTCCAGTCATTATCTGCGGCGGTGCAGGCAGCCGCCTGTGGCCTGTCTCACGTTCAGCACATCCTAAGCCGTTTATCGAACTGCCGGACGGCGGCAATCTGATTCGCAAAACCTACGGCCGGGCGTTGGCTCTTGGTGCGGTCAGCGAAGTACTGACAATCACTAATCGTGACCTCTATTTCAAAACGCTCGACGAATACGGCGCGCAAGCCCCCCAATTCACGAATCTCAGTTTTGTTCTTGAGCCGTTCGGGCGTAATACCGCCGCCGCCGTTGCCTTGGCAGCTCAAGAAGTTGCTCGGACTCATGGGCCTGATGCCATCATGCTGGTGCTGCCCGCTGATCACTTGATCGATAATCAAGCGGCGTTCGCAGAAGCGGTTGCGGCTGCGACCGAGCTGGCCAAAGCTGGTTTGCTGGTGACTTTCGGCGTCAAGCCGGAGTACCCGGAAACCGGTTACGGCTATATCCAAAAAGACAACGACAGCCCGGTTGGCAGCGGTTTCAAGGTCAAGCGTTTTGTTGAGAAGCCGGACCTGGAAACAGCTCAAGGCTATTTGGCGTCAGGCGAGTATTTCTGGAATTCCGGCATGTTCTGTTTCCGCGCCGGCACGTTGATCGAAGAAATGGCGTTGTGCGCACCGGATGTGTCCAGTGCCGTTGACCTGTGCCTGGCCGGTTCCGGCACGATGACAGGTAGCAGCCATCGCAGCCTGCACCTGGAGCCTGAAAGTTTTGCCAAGGTTCCCGATATTTCCATCGACTTCGCCCTGATGGAGCGCTCCAGCAAAGTCGCCACTGTCCCATGCGACATTGGCTGGAGTGATATCGGTTCCTGGAACGCCATGAGCGAGTTGTCGCCGGCAGATGAGCAGGGCAACCGCGTTGAAGGCGAGGCGATTTTTCACGGCGCCAACAACAACTATGTGCGTAGCCCGCGTCGCTTGACCGCCTTGGTTGGGGTTGAGGATCTGATCATCGTCGATACGCCGGATGCTCTGCTGGTCGCCCATAAAGATCATGCACAAGACATCAAAGCGATCACGGCTCAGTTGAAGAAAAATGGTCATGGCGCACACCTTGATCACACTACGGTCCGTCGCCCATGGGGCGCTTACACGACCTTGGAAGAAGATCAGCGCTTCAAAATCAAACGAATCGTGGTTAAGCCTCAGGCATCGCTTTCGCTGCAAATGCACCATCATCGCAGTGAGCACTGGATTGTAGTGAGCGGCATGGCGCGCGTGGTTAACAACGATCGCGAGTTTTTGCTCAACACAAATGAATCAACCTTCATTCCCGCTGGTCATACACACCGCCTGGAGAACCCAGGGGTTATCGATCTGGTGTTGATTGAGGTGCAGAGTGGCGATTATTTGGGTGAGGACGATATCGTTCGGTTTGAAGATATCTACGGTCGGGTCGCTGGCTGAGCAGACGCCGGAAGAGATACGGCTGGTGGTTGGTGAGTTGCACTCCTAATGCTTGAAGCATGAGGGTGCGGAGCCGGTGATAGGTGTTGCAGCAGTTCAGGCGTACGCTTGACCTTTTTTTCAGGAGTCAGTGATGTTGGGGTTGTTTAGAAGCCTTTGGGAATACCGTGGCTTCGTCTGGTCGTCCATTCGTAATGAATTCGTTGCCCGTTTTGCCCGGAGTCGATTGGGTGGGTTGTGGATGATTATTAACCCGCTGGCGCAGGTTGCGATTTATGCGCTGGTGCTCTCCAACGTGCTGGCGGCGAAGTTGCCGGGTATTGATAATAAATATGCCTATGCGCTTTATCTGATGGCCGGCGTTCTGGCCTGGAGCCTGTTTTCTGAAATCATCGGTCGTTGCCTGACGCTATTCATCGATCAGGGAAACCTGATGAAGAAAATGCGCTTTCCGCGCATCACCTTGCCGGTGATTACGGTGGGTTCCTGCTTGCTCAACTACGGGCTGCTCTTCGTTGCATTGTTATTGGTTTTTGCGCTCCTCGGTCAGTCACTGAGCGTGCAAATTCTGTGGGTCATACCTCTGACGGTCGTCGTCACTGCCTTAGCGGTGGGCATTGGCCTGGTGCTTGGCATATTGAATGTATTTGTACGCGACACGGGCCAAGTTGTGCCTATTGTCCTGCAGGCCTGGTTCTGGTTTACCCCGATCGTTTACCCGGACAACATCATACCCGACGATTTCAAAGGCTTGATGGACTACAACCCCATGTACCCCGTTGTCACTGCTTACCATGACGCGCTGGTACATGCGCGGATGCCGAACCTCGATGGGCTGATAGTTCCCACGGTTATTGCGATCGTGTTGATGTTGTTAGGCTTGATGATGTTCAGGCGTGCTGCGCCAGAAATGGTGGACGTGCTATGAGCCTTTTAAGTGTCAGCAACCTGGGCAAGGCTTACCGCGTATATGCCTCAGAGTTTCAGCGTATCGGTCGTTGGTTTGGATTGCCAATAAAACCCAGTGAAGAGCACTGGGTGATGCGCGGGGTGAATTTTACAATACGCCCTGGCGAGTCTATTGGAATTGTGGGCCAGAATGGTGCTGGTAAATCGACGTTGCTCAAAATGATCACCGGCACACTGCAACCCACCGAGGGCGGCGTGCAGATCAATGGGCGTATCGCTGCCATTTTGGAGTTAGGCATGGGGTTCACCCCGGAACTGAGTGGACGCCAAAACGTATACCACTCAGCAGGTCTCATGGGGTTTAGCGCAGTTGAGATCGAGGAGGCGATGCCAGATATCGAGGCCTTCGCTGAAATCGGCGAGTACTTTGATGAGCCAGTGAGAACCTATTCCAGCGGCATGCAAATGCGCGTTGCTTTCGCCGTAGCGACAGCGTTCAAACCCGATCTTCTCATCGTCGACGAAGCCCTTTCTGTCGGCGACAGTTACTTTCAAGCCAAGTGTTTCAAGCGCATCAAGCAATATCGCGATGAGGGCATGACCCTGATTCTGGTCTCCCACAGCGCTGATGACATTGTTCGTCATTGTGAACGAGCTATCTTGTTGAAGAATGGCCACGTCGAGCTTGACGGCCCTTCTCGGGATGTCACTAACCGTTATCTGGATGAGCTGTTTGGCAAGAAAAGAGGCGCAGGACACCAAACCGATGTCGCCAGCCCAGGCCTCGTTCAGGAAGACTTCCTGAACACCAGCGATGTGTTTGCCAGCCGTGGTGGGTACAACCCATCTGAATACCGATGGGGACATGGCGGTGCTTCGATTCTGGATTATTTGCTGATCGTTGACGGTGAGCGTTTTCCGTCACGTATCGAAAGTAATTCCAATGGTGATTTTTATTTCAAGGTCAAGTTTGATGCGGACTTTGAAAGTGTCGTGCCCGGGTTTTTGATCAAGACGCTGGACGGTATCTTCTTGTACGGAACTAACTCCTTTGTATCAAGCCGTGGTCAGGCTGTCATTTCAGTGAAGGCCGGCGACATCAGGATGTTTAAGTTTTCTCTCCCACTTAATTTAAATGCCGGAGACTTTCTGGTGTCGTTTGGTGTGTCGTCCGGTGACCCGCTGGCAGGCGATCTAATACCGTTGGATCGACGTTATGATTCGGTGATGTTGAAAATCAGCAGGGCTGTTCAGTTTTGGGGAATTTCTGATATGGGCGCAACGTTCAGTGTTGAGTATCAGGATGCTTTAGGCTTTGAGGTTGTTGTAAATGATTGAACAATTGGTAGCCGATTTACCTGAAGTTTATCAGCCGATCTTTGGCCATTCAGACCTTTCTGACCATGTGTCACGGCCGTGCGCAGACAGGCTGGACGTTATCGTTGGCATTTATGAGGCGCTGCAAGCCCATCTCGGCCGCCCCCTTAAAGTGCTGGACTTGGGCTGTGCCCAAGGCTACTTCAGTCTTAGCCTTGCCAGCCGAGGCGCGTCGGTTCGTGGGGTGGACTTTCTAGATAAGAATGTCGCCGTATGTTCAGCGCTTTCAGACGAGCATTCTGAACTGGACGCCGTTTTTGAAGTAGGACGTGTTGAAGACGTTATTGACCGTCTGGAGCCTGGTCAATACGACCTTGTGTTGGGGCTGAGTGTTTTTCATCACGTCATTTATGAGCGTGGTATTGACGAGGTCAAACGGCTTTTTCAGCGTGCTGCTGAGATGTGCGGTGCGCTGATTCTTGAGATTGCATTGCGAGAAGGCGACTTATATTGGGCGACTTCCCAGCCTGAAGACCCTACGGTGTTGTTGGAATCTGTTCATTGTGTTCGTGAAATGGGTCGCTGTCAGACACACTTGACCAGTGTGCAGCGCCCTTTATATTTCGCCAGTAACCATTATTGGACCGTGGAAGGTAAAGCTGGAAAGTTTGATACGTGGAGCACCGAGTCCCACGCGTTAGCAAAAAATACGCATGAGGGCACACGTCGTTATTTTTTTTGCGAACGAGAAGTCGTCAAACTGTATCGGTTCATCGGAGCGCGTGCAGAGCACAACCGTGTCGAGTTTCATCGCGAAAAAGCATTCTTGACCAACGCACCGTCGGAGTACCCGGTTGCTGAGTTCTTTGCAAGTTCTGAAAGTGAAAGCGAAGGCTGGGTGGTCATGCAAAGGTTCCAGGGCGACCTTTTGCTCGATGTCTTGAATGATCCGTCCTTAGACCGAAAGAAGGTACTCAGAGAAGTATTGGATCAATTGACAGAGCTTGAGATTGTAGGGCTGTATCACAGTGATTTTCGTGCTTGGAATATCGTCGTCACACCGGATTCAGGTGCACGGGTTATAGACTATGGTGCGATATCTGAAGATTTCAAAGACTGTGTCTGGCCTCATAATATTTATTTGTCCTTTATGGTCTTTGTACATGAGTTGGCAACGGGGCACGTTGTTGATCCGTCGCCTATCCGGCAAATCACTATCGCACCATTTAACTTGCCACAGCCTTTTCGTAGCTGGGCAACGGGATTGTGGGCAGTGCCGGTGCAGCAATGGAGCTTCCGACTCATGCTTGAGCATCTGGACGCTTTGAATGAGGCGTCCGCTGATGGTAGTGCAGAAAAGACAGAAGATCTTTGGATGCAAGCGATTGAAGAAGCGCTTGGTCAGCACAGTGGCTATATAAAAAACTTAGATGGCAAATTGCTAGGGAATAGTTACGAAATGGAAGCGCAACTTGAAAAAGTGCGAAGTCGCTTGGAGCAGGTCGCCGAAATCGCTTTTGATGCCCAAGGGGGGGTGAGGGATTTCGAGCGTCGTGCAATCTATAGCGAAACCGTTGCTGAGCAACAACGCCTTCAACTCCAGGAGGCGGGGTTTCGGATTCAATCAGCCGAGCGCCGCAGCCAGGAGACTGAAATAGCATTGCGGGAGAGTATCAATCGCGCAACGCAGGCGGAACTTAAGCGCCTGTCGGCTGAAGCGTTAAATGACGTATTGCGTGATCAAGCCAGGCAGGCAACTAACGAATTGCTGGAGCTTTATAGAGGGCATCAGCAGGTTGCGCTGCAGTACGAAGTGGAGCAACAGCGCCGAATAGCCCTTGAGGATCAGATCAAGGGGCTGGAGCATCGCGCTGGTGAACTGGAGATGGAGCGTGATTCACTGCGTGTGGACGCTGTAGGGGCTCACGCGCAGGTTGAATATCTGGAAGGTCATCCCAGGCATCTCGGTTTGCAGGTGGAGACCCTGACTGAACAGCTTCTGCGTTCGGAAGAGCACAAGCGTCAATTGGAATCGGATCACCAGTCCCATCTCGCGCGCGTATGCGAGCTTGAGGCCCAGATACATGCGCTCAGCCAGCGCCTCGATGTCGCCATGACCGATACTCATCACTGGTGGTTGAAAGCAGTCGCACACGAAGAGCACGTGAACGCATTGCTCAAAAGCACGTCCTGGAAAGTAACTTCGCCGATACGCCTCTGTGTGAGAGCAGGAACTTGGTTGGTCAAGCTTCCCTTTCGTGCCGTAAAATTTGTGGTTCGCTCAGTTTTGATGAAGGCGCTACGTTTCGTACTCCGTCGGCCGGTTGTTCATCAACGGCTTAACAATGCAGTGAAGAAATATCCACGTGTCTGGGGACATTTAAGGCAGTTCGCAGTGCATCGCGGGCTGGTGTCAAGGCGCCCGGAGCAAGTTCCCGAGGGTGTGAAGGTGTCATCTTCAATGCCTGTCGAGGCCCATGTAGGGGCGCTGAGCCCGCGAGTATCCAAGGTTTATTCTGAATTGAAAGCTGTCTTTGAGCGTAAGGATAAACACTGATGCGGATAGTCATTGATCTGCAAGGCGCTCAGTCGGAAAGCCGATTTCGAGGTATTGGCCGCTACTCGCTTTCACTGGCGTTGGCCATCGCCAGGAATGCCGGTGAGCATGAAGTTTGGATCGCGCTTAATGCCCGCATGCAAGAGAGCGTCCAGGACATTCGGGCAGCGTTCTCCGGCTTGATTCCTAAGGATCGAGTGCGCGTATTTGATGTGCCATGTGATTTGAATCCCACACCGTGGATGGCGCGTGCATCCGAAGTAATTAGAGAAGAGTTTTTTTGCTCGTTGGCGCCAGATATCGTTTTAATCAGTAGCATGTTCGAGGGACCATGGGCAGGAGCGGTTACTTCCATCGGTGCCACTGAGAATCGCCACAAAACGGCTGTTATTTTGTATGACTTGATTCCTTTGCTGAATAGGGAGGTCTACCTACCAACAGTCGAATTGCAGGAATACTATTTCCGTAAGATTGACTCGCTGAAAAAGGCTGACGTCCTGTTAGCTATCTCAGGGTCTTCTAGCGAGGAGGCTGTAGAGTATCTTAGTTTTCCACAGGATAACGTGGCGAATATTTCGGCGGCCATTGGTGGACAATTCCATCGACGGGTTTTTTCTGCGGCAGACGCCGTAAGCTTGCTGCGTCGGTTAGGCGTTGAAGATAAGTTTATCCTCTTTGCCCCCGGTGGATTTGATCCGAGAAAAAACTTTTCTCGCCTGTTTGAAGCCTATACCAATCTGAAACGTGAGCTGCGCGACCGGTACCAGTTGGTAATTGCTAGTAAATTGCATGACCAACAAAGAATCGAATTGTTGGATTTGGCTCAAAAATTCGGCCTGAAAGACAGTGAGTTAGTGTTAACCGGGTATGTAGAGGACGAAGACCTTATCGCACTTTATTCTCTTGCCTCAGTGTTCGTATTTCCTTCTACTCATGAGGGCTTCGGGCTTCCAGTTTTGGAGGCTATGGCGTGCGGAGCGCCGGTCATTGGGTCGAATTGCAGTAGCGTCCCTGAAGTTATCGGTTTGGACGAAGCGTTATTTGATCCATTCTCGGTCGTTGAAATCTCAAATAAAATGACTGAAGCGTTGGAGGATGGTGCGTTTCGTGAAAAATTGGTGGCGCACGCGCTTAAGCAGTCTGCTAAATTTTCCTGGGACGAATCTGCTCGCAAGGCAATAGCCGCTCTTGAAGTAACACAGCGCGAGGGTAATGTCTCTAGTTACCAGTACTCACAAACTGAGCTGCTAAATACGCTGGCGCGTCTGCCAAGTTGCACGCCCTCGGAGAATGAGGTGGTACAGGTTGCAAAAAGTATCGCATTCAACTTCTTAGGTCGTGACGCACGTCAGTTGCTGTTGGATGTGTCGAGTATTGTTCACAGTGACGCTAAGTCAGGCATACAACGAGTAGTGAGAAGTTTGCTGCAGGAGTTCCTCAGCTCGCCGCCTGCCTCGGTAATTGTGCGGCCTATTTACTACGAGGCTGGGAACTATTACTATGCGAATAAGTTTGTCGCTAAGCTTTTTTCCGTTGAGGCCGACTCGAATGATGATCAAATCGACTATGCCCAAGGTGATGTATACCTATCGTTGGACTTGAATATGCATTTGGCGGATGAACTCTATCCGCTCCATGCCCAAATGCAGTCTCTGGGTGTGGAAGTTAATTTCATTGTCTATGATTTACTTCTCGTTCATCGTCCGGACTGGTGGCACGCGCCCAATCCGGAGTTTTTCAATAATTGGCTCAATAGAATCACGAGTGTAGCGACCGGTTTGGTTTGCATTTCGGGTGCAGTCGCCAACGAATTGTCGTCGTGGATGTCTACTAATTTAACTGACCGTATCCGCAGTGGCCCCGAGGTGAAGAGCTTCCATTTGGGAGCGGATTTCACTAATAGTGTGCCGTCTAGCGGGTTGCCTGATACTGCTAAGAAAGTCCTTGCGAAGCTAATAGAGCGTCCTAGCCTTTTGATGGTAAGCACGATTGAACCGCGCAAGGGACATGCTCAAACGTTAGCTGCTTTTGAGCAGCTATGGGCGGAGGGGGTTGACTGTAACTTGGTAATCGTGGGTAAGAGGGGCTGGCTGGTTGATTCACTGATTATAATGTTAGAGCATCACCCTGAACGAAACTCAAGACTCTTTTGGTTGGAAGGTGTCAGCGATGAATACTTGGAAAAAGTATACGATTCGTGCACGTGTCTAATCGCCGCGTCAGAGGGAGAGGGCTTCGGCTTGCCATTAATCGAAGCGGCCCAGCATCAGTTGCCGATAATTGCCCGTGATATTCCTGTTTTTCGGGAGGTCGCAGGTGAGCATGCGTTTTATTTTACAGGGCTTGCTCCACACGACCTGGCAGTATCCATAAAGCAATGGATGGCTTTGTTCGACGCCGGGCTGCACCCCTCGTCGGTTCAAATGCCTTGGCTAACTTGGCAACAAAGCGCCAAACAATTAGAGCGCGTGATATTTCAGTGAGCAGGCTTCAGCGGTTTTTTTGTATAAAACGGCCGCCTGACCTCCAATGACTGCAAGAAACTCCATATTTTTGAATTTGGTTTACTGAGGGAGCTACACGTGAAAAAAGCAATTATTACCGGCATCACCGGCCAAGACGGTGCCTACCTTGCTCAGCTCTTGCTGGAAAAAGGCTACACCGTCTACGGCACCTACCGCCGTACTAGCTCGGTCAACTTCTGGCGCATGGATGAACTGGGTGTCGCCCAGCACCCTAACCTGCACTTGGTTGAATACGATCTGACCGACCTGTCCTCTAGCATTCGCCTGCTGCAGACCACCGAAGCCACCGAGGTTTACAACCTGGCGGCCCAGAGCTTCGTGGGAGTGTCCTTCGACCAGCCAGTGACCACCGCTGAAATCACTGGTCTTGGCGCGGTCAACTTGCTGGAAGCCATCCGTATCGTTAACCCGAAAGTGCGCTTCTATCAAGCTTCTACCTCGGAAATGTTCGGCAAGGTTCAAGCGATTCCGCAGATCGAAACCACACCGTTCTACCCACGCAGCCCCTATGGCGTTGCCAAGCTGTACGCGCACTGGATGACCATCAACTACCGTGAGTCCTACGGTATCTTTGGTGCCAGTGGTATCTTGTTCAACCACGAGTCGCCGCTGCGTGGCCGTGAGTTCGTAACCCGCAAGATCACCGACTCCGTGGCCAAGATCACTCAGGGCAAGCTGGACGTCCTTGAGTTGGGCAACATGGACGCCAAGCGCGATTGGGGTTTTGCCAAGGAATACGTTGAAGGTATGTGGCGCATGCTGCAAGCCGATGAGCCGGATACCTTCGTTCTGGCGACCAACCGTACTGAAACCGTACGTGACTTCGTGTCGCTGGCATTTAAGGCAGTTGATATCAACCTCGACTGGAAAGGCGAGGGTGACCAAGAGCACGCTATTGACGCAGCGAGCGGCAAGACTGTGGTTCAGGTCAATCCGAAGTTCTACCGCCCGGCTGAAGTTGAGCTGTTGATTGGCGATCCTGCCAAAGCCAAGGCAGTACTGGGTTGGGAGCCAAAAACCAGCCTGGAAGAGCTGTGCCGAATGATGGTGCAGGAAGACTTGCGCCGTAACGAACAAGGCTTTTCGTTCTAAGGCCCAAAAGCGCAATCACTTGCGTTGTAAGCGGGCGGGTTTGCGTTCGAACCCGCTCCGTCCTACTCATGTTATTTAGGCCAAAGGTGAATTGCGGTGAAACATGTTCTGTTGACCGGAGCTAATGGCTTTGTCGGTAAAGTACTGCTTGACCAACTATTGGCCGGGGGCTACCGAGTAAGCTGTGCTTGTACTACGCCTAACGCGTCACCCCGTGCAGGTGTCGAACAGGTTGTATTGGATATCCGAGACCCAAGCGCTTGTGTAGCGACGCTGGAGCGGTTGAACCCAACCCATATTATCCACCTGGCCGCCATTTCCCATGTGCCGACCAGTTTTCGCGACCCACTGCTGACCTGGAATACCAATGTCATAGGAAGCCTGAATCTGCTGGAAGCCATCAAGCAGAAGGCCCCGGGCGCATTTGTTGTATTAGCCAGTTCTTCGGAAGTCTACGGACAGGCCTTCAAGGCCGGCGTAGCACTGGATGAAGGCAGCCAGTGCTTGCCGATGAATCCTTATGCCGCCAGCAAACTGGCTGCGGAGTTGGCATTTGAGCAGTACTTCAAACAAGGCGTTCGTGGCGTCATTGCACGTCCCTTCAATCACATTGGCAGTGGTCAGTCGCCTGACTTTGTGACCGCTTCATTTGCCCGGCAGATTGCGCTGATCGAAAGTGGCAAACAGGCCCCTATCATGCAAGTCGGCAACCTTGAAGCTTGCCGTGATTTTCTCGATGTGCGTGATGTGTGTGCCGCTTACTTGCAGTTGCTGGAATTGAGCGATGGTCGTGATCATCCACGGCTGTTCAATATCGCATCGGGGCAGGCGCGCAAGATTCGCGACATTCTTGATGAGATGATCAGTCAGAGCACTGCCAGCATTACTGTAGAACTCGACCCCCAGCGCTTGCGTCCATCTGATATTCCATTTGCTGTGGGTAACTGTGACCGCATCCGCGACGTGCTCGGCTGGCAACCAGCTACCCCGCTGAAAGACACCCTGGCTTCGTTGCTGGCTGACTGGCGTTTGCGTGTGGTGGCTGAATAGTGAAAGTGATGATGGGCACGGAGTCGTTGCGACCTCCCTTGACCGGTATTGGCAATTACACGCTCAACTTGCTGAGAGAATTTAACACGCTCGAGGTTATTGAGGCCGTGGATTGTTTTAACGGTGATCGATTCTCTCCCGCTTCAGAGGTCTTGAAGGGGCACGACTGCTCCGCGCAGCCTGCCCGCGTCGACAGCCCCAATTGCGGATGGAAGAGCAAACTACGCAGTTCTCTACGCTCGTTACCTTTGGCTTATCGCCTCAAGGCAGCGTGGTCTGAATCGCGGTTCAAGCAGGGTGGCCGTACGCGTCGAGACTTTGTCTATCACGAACCCAATTTCATTCTCAAACCTCATGACGGCCCTAGCGTAACCACCATTCATGACCTCTCATTCGTCAGTCATCCTGAATTCCACCCAGCGGAGCGAGTGGCCTGGTTGACTCGCCAGCTCCCGCGCACGCTCGACCGTGCGGATTTCGTTATTACTGACTCAGAAGTTGTGCGCGCGCAGTTGATTGAGCAATTCAGTGTAGCGCCTGATCGGGTGACAGCTGTCTATCTTGGCGCCGATTCCCGCTTTATAGCACGTACTGAAGAGGCGACCACATCGGTGTTGACCAAGTATGACTTAGTACATGGTCGCTATTTGGCGTTTGTGGGAACAATTGAACCGCGTAAGGGGCTTACCGTATTGCTGGATGCATGGGATCGCCTGCCCGAGGTACTTCGTCGCCATTGGCCTTTGGTCATTGCCGGCGCACCGGGCTGGCGGAATGCGGATTTGATCAGTCGCATCTTAGCGATGCAAGCGAAAGGCGAAGTTCGCTTTCTTCAATACGTTAGTTCACACGACTTGCCATTTATCTATGCGGGCGCTGCTACCTTCATCTATCCATCCATTTATGAAGGATTCGGCTTACCCGTACTAGAAGCCATGTCCAGCGGTGTACCCGTTATTTGTGGGGCAGGAACTTCAATGGCCGAATTTTCTAACGGCGCCTGCAGGTTATTCGACGTCGAAGATGCTGCGGTACTGGCGACGGCCATCTCTGAGCTTATAGAGGATCCGGCGTTGCGTACCCGCATGTCCTACGACGGCAAGATCCGCGCGAGTGAATTTTCCTGGTCGCGTTGCGCGCAGGAAACCCTAAAGGCCTACGTGAAGGCGAAGGGCTCTGCTTACCCATTGAGTTCATTATAGTAAAACAGCTCCGCTGCGGAGGCAGATACCAGCGCAATGCTATTTGAAAACCACGTCCGTTTGAATATTTTACGACGTCTACGAAACGAAAGGCGAATGAGCTGACTCTATGCAAGATGTTCCTCAAGCCGATATAGGTGCTGTTTGAAGATACTACATTTTTACAAAACCTTTGCCGCCCACCAACATGGGGGCGTGGAAATGTTTATTCGCCATCTAACCCATGCAACAAGTCAGCAAGGGTGTGAAAACGTTGTGCTTTCTTTAGCTCCGGAAGGGGCGTCGTCGGAGGAAGGACCGGCTTATCGACTGGTTCATGCCAAGGAAAACTTTAATCTGGCATCTACGGGTGTCTCGCTCTCTGCTTTCAAGGTTTTTTCTGAGCTAGGCACGTCAGCGGATATTATCCATTACCACTTTCCGTGGCCGTTTATGGACGTCGTGCATTTTGCCACGCGCCTCAAGAAACCAACGATCGTAACTTATCACTCTGATATCGTTCGCCAGAAAGTACTAAAATGCTTCTATACGCCCTTGCAAAATGCATTTCTAAATAGCGTTGATGCTATTGTAGCCACGAGCCCAAATTACCTGAAAAGCTCGCCGATATTAGCGAAATATCTGAATAAGACCAGCGCAATCCCGATCGGCCTGGAAGAGTCTATGTATCTACCGGTTCAGCCAGAAAAAGTGGCTGAATTAAAGTTGCAACGTGGCCGCTTCTTCTTATTTGTCGGAGTGTTGCGTTATTACAAAGGATTAGAGTTTTTGCTTCAGGCAGTTGAGGGCAAAGACTGGCCTCTCTTGATAGTAGGCGCCGGACCGTTGGAGCAGGAATTGATGAGTGTGGCAGCCGAGAGGGAGCTGCATAATGTGCACTTCATTGGGCAGGTGAGTGAGCAGGAAAAAGTCAATTTATTGGCCGCCTGCTACGCGGTGGTTTTTCCATCACACCTTCGCTCGGAGGCTTTTGGTATAAGCCTCTTAGAGGCTTCCATGTTTGGTAAACCCATGGTGTGCAGTGAAATAGGCACGGGGACCAGCTACATCAATCAGCACCAGGTTTCCGGCCTTGTGGTGCCGCCCAAGGACGCACTTGCAATGCGGGCAGCGATGACGCAGCTATGGGAATCGCCAGTGCTCGCTGAGCGTTTCGGACTAGCTGCAAGGGAGCGCTATTTGGAAGTTTTTACTTCTCGTAAGATGGGCGAAGAATACATGAAAAAATATGCTGAGCTTTTAAGCACTCCAGCAAATAAATGAAGAGGCGCGTGTTGGCGTCTTTAGCGGGCCTCAGTTGTTGCCAAAGGAGTGAAAACCAGTGAAGGACCGGGTAAATCAGCGGATTATTCAGGGCTATGAGGGGATTATTCAGCATGCCGTCACCCTCTCATCATTCAATCCGTTATAATTTTTTTCGGCAGGTTTACACCGCTCGGTCCTACGGATATGGACCGCCCAGCCAATGCATTTTAGAGTCGACCGCCCTTGAGCGCGTTTAACTCTGTCGCTTGCCATTTTATTTTTGTAAATTTGATCCATTAGTAGACTGAGACCAGCAGGGAAACTGAAATATGACCACAGCCCACCAAGACCAGTTCGAGCGAGGCTTCATCGGCGCAGTTGAAGAGGATCAGCGTAATAAGATCGCCGTGGTAATCCCTTGCTATAAGGTAATCGCCCAAATTTTGAATGTGATCGCAGCAATTGGTCCTGAAGTCGAACGCATTTATGTTGTTGATGACTGCTGTCCGGAAGGTTCAGGGGCCTACGTGGAACAACACTGTACTGATGGGCGAGTGGTGGTTCTGCGTAACCCTGAGAATCAGGGGGTTGGTGGCGCGGTGATGAATGGTTATAAGGCTGCGGTGGACGAAGGAATGGACATCATTGTCAAAATTGATGGCGATGACCAAATGGACCCTGGGTTGCTGTTGAACTTTGTGAATCCAATTCTCGATGGTGAGGCTGATTACACAAAGGGCAACCGCTTCTACGACCTCGAAGAAATCCGAGCGATGCCGAAGATTCGCCTGTTTGGTAATGCTGTACTTTCGTTCATGACAAAATTTTCTTCCGGCTATTGGGATCTGTTTGATCCAACAAATGGTTACACAGCGATACATCGAGATGTCGCCAAGCACTTACCCTTTAACAAAATTAGTCGACGCTACTTTTTCGAGACCGATATTTTGTTCAGGCTGAACACGCTTCGTGCGGTAGTCGTAGATATACCGATGGATGCCAAGTATGGCGATGAAGTAAGTAATTTGAAGATATCTAAAATTGTGGGGGAGTTCTTTGTCAAGCATGTGCGGAATTTTAGCAAGCGTATTTTTTATAACTACTACCTCCGTGACATGTCGTTAGCGTCAATCGAACTGCCCGTAGGTCTGCTGATGCTGGTAAGCGGCGTAATATTCGGTACCTCTCACTGGATCAACTCGATGTACACTGGCCTTCCAACACCGGCCGGCACTGTTATGCTATCAGCCCTGCCAATCATTTTGGGCATCCAGTTTATTTTGGCATTTCTAGGTCAGGATATCGCCTCTGTGCCCAGGAGGGCTTTTCACTTGTCAAAACTGAAATCCAAACCCAAGGCAGGTAATCGCTGATGGTTTATGCAATCGCTGTATTGTGCGTGTTTGGCATCGCCGCTGGACAAATAATGTTCAAAATAAGCGCGAGTTCACTGCAGCGTGCAGGAACCTTTTTTGATCTTAAGACCCTGATGATTCTTGGTTCCGCCTTTGCCCTTTATGGGTTAACTACAATTGCCTGGGTCTGGGTTTTGCAGAAAGTTGAGCTGGGTAAAGCCTATCCGCTCATGGCGCTGGCATTTGTCCTAGTCCCAATTGGCAGTCACTTCATATTGGGCGAGCGCTTTCACACACAGTATTTTGTCGGTGTTCTCTTCATAATGTGCGGCATCATTCTGGCGGTAAAGTCATAAAGATGGCTGATCTATAAAGCTGTTAGGGCAAACATTAAATAAGGAAGGATGCTGTATGCGGTTATCAAATAGGGTGCGTTTAGACGCACCCGTGGCAATTATGGGCATTATGGTGCTCACTTTTATTTTGCTCATGCTACGCTCTAGTGGGCTCTACACGTCGGTGCTAGGTGATGAGTATACGTACAACTCCATGTCGAGGTTGATGCCGCTGTCAGCAGCCAGTATTCCCGGCTATTTATACCTTTCGATTTACAAACTCACGCTAGTCTGCGGCAATGGTTTTATGGGCTGTGTGAAGCTTTTTAATTCATTGTTTTTTGTTTCTGCCGCTCCCTTTATTTACCTGACCGCTCGGCGATACTGCGGCGTCCGTGTTTCGGTAATAATTGTTGCGCTTAGTATGTTGGGACCCATCAACAGCTATACTTCTTTTTTTATGCCAGAAGCGCTCTTTTTCCTATCGTTCTGGATAGGTATGTTCTACTTCTTGAGCCTTGATGCGAGTTCTCCTGTAAAGAATTGGTTGATTTTTGGCGTTATTATGGGGTGCACCTCACTGATCAAGCCTCACGCGTTGTTCGTGGTGCCAGGGTTTTGTTTGTGTATCTTTTTCTTTTCGTATAAAAACATCGAGAACTGGATCGCAACGGGGCTGAAGAACTCGGTACTCTTTGTGGTAACGATGCTTTCGACAAAATTCGTGATCAGTTTTTTAGTGGCTGGCAAATCAGGCTTGACATTGTTTGGTAATTTCTATACATCAACTCTTGAGTCAAACACGACGACGATACAGCGTTACTTGGACATTATATCCGCTGCTCCGAAAATTGCTGAAGGGCATATTCTCGCTAATGCGTTGATGTTTGGGGGCGCGTTGGCAATAATTATTTTTGGAATGCTTAAAGCGTTTTCTAATAAAACTATTCTTGCCGAAGATAAATTTGCTTTTTGTACGCTTACTTTGTTACTTAATCTGATCGCAATTGTTGCGCTTTTCACTGCTTCAGTAGCGGGAACGAATATAGTTGAAACTGCTTTCAGGCTTCACATGAGATATTACGATTTCATGTTGCCGATGCTTTTTATTGCAGTTGGCTCTAAAATCAATAGCGTTCACGATGCGACGCATAAATATGCGCGATTTGCCCTGATTGTAGTTCTCGGTGCAGGAATTTGTTATGCAGCACTGAACCATATGCTACCTTTTACCACGAGTTATATTGATAATCCGGAGCTTCGCGGTTATACTTTTAATAATAAGTGGCTAATGGTTTTAGCTGCGCTCTCTGTGTTTACGCTAGCCCTTTGGTATAAATCGGTTAGTGCAGGTGCTGCCGGTTTTCTATTTGTCTATCTACCTCTTTGTATAGCAGTCAGTACTGTATACAACACGATGGAAGTCAGAGAGCGTATGGTGCCTGATGCCTATGACCTAGGTGGTATGTTCGTAAAAAGTTACCTTCCCCCAGCTGAACTCGGCAGTCTTGTGGTTGTGGGCGACAACCCGGCACTGGTAATGAGATCTCTTTTTTATGTTGATAACATACATGCGACTCCGGACCGAAGCTATATTCCAGGTGAGCCTTACACTGCGGCGCAGACGCCCTCTGACAAAAAGTGGATCTTGGTGTTTGGTGACGTAGACTTAGTGAAAGGGGACTTTAAAGTAATGAGGTTCAATGGATATTCTCTCGCCAGGAAGATTTCCAACCTTTACCCGTTGGTCATTGACTTCAGCACTAATTCAACACCAGATTCAGTAACGAAGATTTCAGGGCTTTCTCATGTTGAAAACTGGGGGACTTGGTCGGATGGTTCTAATGTTGCGATTACCTTCAGTCAGCCGCTGCCAGCGGCGTTTGAAATGGTCATTACTGCAAATGCGTATGGGCCTAACGAGAATGAAGTATTCGATGTGGAGGTGGATAATAAGAACTATCCGCTAAAGTTATCGGGCGAGATGACCTCTCACACAGTCCGCATTGACAATCCAGACAAAGTAGATAAGTTGCTTATAAAAGTTCCGCGTCCTTCTTCACCTAAACAGCTAGGTGTGAGTGAAGATCCGCGCCTATTGGGTATTGGCTTAAATACTCTAACTATTCGCCCGCTACCGTAAATTAGGTGAGTCAGTGGTGGACAGCTGCCACCACTGATTTTCTACCTGATCTACCCCTCCCCCTTCGTAAAATACGTATCTAGTGGACGCGGGCTTGCCTGTCTTATGCTGCTAGTACCACCTGCTGACACGATATCGCCGTAAGTAGTGAGGTGCTGAGGCACTGAATTGGTCGGGGCGCTTATGCGGTGTTAGCTTCCATGCTGAGAGAAAACACGGTACTGGAGCGCAGATCAAATCGGAAGTGTCGGAAGGTGAGCTACCCGCCTACTGAAGTAACCAGAGTGGGGCATTATCGTATGCCGATATCTAACGTCTAGAAAAATTGAAAGACAATAGGAACCTTTTAATAGGATAGACTTTTTATTGTTTATAAGTGATTGTATGTTTTAGATATTTAGAAAATGTTGTTGGGGTCTTAGGCTCGGAAGGAAAAGGCGTCCGATATAATCTATTTTTAATTGTGTGGCCTATGATTTAGATCTCTATAAGTTCACTGGGGGTTTAAGTAGAAGTCCAGTCGCTTATCTCGCATTTATAAATTTGGTTATAGTGCGCTATTGCCCATCACTATTAATAATGATCGTGGGTTTTTTAGGCTCGTGCTGCGTCTGAAGTTTCCTTGCCCGTGTCAGCCGGTTTTTTGGTTATAAGTTTTCCCAGCGTTGCACTAGGTTTTTCAATTGTGATGTGAATGAATAGGGCGAGTAGTATTGTGATGAAGAAAACGATGAGTAGAGAAACGCTAGCAGAGATTCCTTGGTCCGTGAGAACTCTGATTAGGGAATAGCCTAAAATCGAGTGCGTTGCATAAATTGGAAAGCTTATTTTAGCCATGAAATCCAAAATCGAATTCTTTCTTGAGAATTTACAAAGAGAAACAGCTAAAGAAAAAAATATCAATCCATAAGTGAAGTTGTAAATCGCGACTGGACTCATGAAAGGGGGGGGTGATGTGCCGGTTGTGAGTATGATTGCAAGTATCAATACGTGCGCTAAAAATTTCTTGAGTGAAATATTCCCGATTAGTAGTAATAAAATATTGTGCCGTTATATACTAATCAGTATTAGTTGCCATTTGAGGTTGGGTATTGAAAAAATATCTACCCCCAAGTACCTGAATTGAGTCAGGCGATGGTGGAATCCATTCGCGGTAGGCAAGTATAAGCGTTGATGTCATTAGGAGTGCCGTCGTGTGCGCCTGTCTTATATGTGTTATGTGTATGGCGCATACGATGTAAAATTTTATTTCTACAGCCGGTGTCCAATTTATGAAATCTATTGTAGGTTGAGAGAAGTCGTTATTGATTAGGAGGAGGTTGATTCCTACATTGAAAAAATCTAGTGAATACTCGATGCCCCAGTGGTTTGATGAAAGCCATGTCCCAGTTAGCATTATTAGCGAGCCGATAAAATAGATCGGATATATTCTTAATGCTTTTGCAAATAAAAATCTTCAGGTGGTAGTCATTTTTAATGAGAAGGTATCACAAAGCCGTTAATTAGGAAGAATAAAGCAACTCCAAGAGTTCCATAATTGAATGTTGGTAGTGTTATGAGGTCTGTCCAAGACGAAGCCGAAACCGTCTCTATCGGTGCGTGGATGTATTTTGCGACGATATATCTATTGTACCAATATACGGCGCACCAATGTGTTAGAAGTACCATTGTTGCGGCGATACCTCTTAGTTGGTTCGCAAAGATAATTTTTTTCCTGTTTTTTCATGAATGGTCCATTTTGGTTTTTTTAAGCTATGTAGGCGGATTTTATTTTTTGAGGTTTTGGTTTTTATATAGTAATTTGGCAGTGATTCTATATTCGCTCATCTATTTTTTGTGTTCGAGTGTGTTCCAATTTTTCGGTGCGTTTTTCACATCATTCTTCGTAGCTCGATTTAGTGCTGTGATTCTACATACGCATAGCAGGTATGTCATTTTGATATCTGTCGTGTCTTATAATTATGCTGCATATATGAATCGCCTTTGCTATAGCATCCACAGAGCGCAGTTAATTGACTTATGAATGCACATTAGCATCGAGAATAAGTAAATTTCTTCCAAGTTGCTTTTTGTCGATAGTTCACCACTTTCTTACCTTGTCACTCTGTATCAGCCCGTGCTGACCTCTCGCTGCGTAGCAGGGGGCGACCTAACGTTTGATGCTATGGGCGCCTACTGCCTAAGTAAATCGGTCTCTCCACCCTTAGTAGCAAGCCTGTCTACACGGTTGTGTGATCGCTAGGGATTTGCATTTAGAACTGATCGGTGAATTCTATTATCCACCGACTGTTCGAATGACAATGACTGAGCTAAACGTAAGGCTTTTACTAATTACTGAATCCGCGTTTTTATCGTACTTAGAGGTCGCCTATGGCTCACGACACGATTTTTTTCGGCAAAAACACTTATTTTCGACACGTTATGCTCGCACACTATATTTATGACGGATTCCCTGATCCTATCCTTCAAGCCGCCATCGGATACACAAACAACCCAAAATGCAGCAAATTCACCCCAAAGTGTGTCACCACCGCCGCTCCCAACCCGCCAAATCTATGCGCCAAACCATACCCAACCCCGGCACCACCCGCCAACAATGTCCACTGCCAGCCAGCACCGACATGAGCCAGTCCGAACAGTAAGGACGCCAGTAACAGCGCGAGGTTTTCCCCGTAAGGCAGCTGTTTAAAGCGTCGACTCAACCCGCCTTGGATATAGCCTCGAAACAGCGCTTCCTCTACCAGTGTTACCAGTAACAGATTATTCAATACCCATAACCACGCCTGTTCCGGCCATTTCGGTGCCCAGTGGGTAATCCCCAACAACACTGCACCACCCAATGCCGCCACGGCTGTGAGCGTCAACGCCAGTGCCGTGACGCATAGCGTCAGACGCAACGAGCGCCGCGCCACGATCCATGGGCAGGCCAGCAGTAACCAGAAACCAAGCAGCGGTTTGTCCTGGTTCAGGTACATCGAGAAAGGCACGGCGTCAGGCGTAAAACGCTGCGGAGCAATTCCGCGTCCGTTGTAGAAGCCCGGCAACCAATGCATCGCCAAGCCCAGCGCCATCACGATGAACAAGCCGTGGCCGAGGTAACGCGCCCAAGGTGTGCGTTGCTGGCGGACTGCATATCCGGCGATCAGCAATAGAGCGACTGAGACGGCGGCGATTACGCCAAGTTGCCCGTAGGCCAACGCGATCAAATAGCCAGCGCAGAGAAGTGCCAGGTACAGCCAGGGCAGGGTGAGCATGTGTAATCCTTGAAAAAAACTGGTCGGCATTATAGCGACCCTACCTTTGCCTTAAAATGAAAAGTCATCCACGCGCCCGACTCGGGTCAGGGTGATTGCCAAGCCTGCCGGCAGCTGGTTATAGTCGTGGCTTGTTCACCCCTTCATACAAGATCAGCCCATGCCAGCTTTCCCTTGCATAGCGGTAATCGATTCAGCGCTCAACGCTGTGGTCGTGCCGTGCGGGAACAAGCAGCCTGCGCAGATCAGTCACTACCCCCCACCTGTCAGTAGCACGCCGGTGTACGCAGTCGTATCACCGCCGGGTGTTGGCATTTCGGGCTGATCAGCGAATCGCTGTTCCCGTCTGCCTGCCTGAAAAAAATCAACTGAATTTCAGCGTTTGCTGAATCGGCTTTTTTTGCCTGATTACAGGTGGTAACCATGTCCGTCCTTTCGAAACAATCCGTGGCCGCGGCGGCCACGACGAGCCTGTTTGTCCTGCTGTGGAGCAGCGGGGCGATTTTCTCCAAGTTGGGCCTGGCCCATGCTTCGCCCTTTGCCTTTCTGTTGATCCGTTTTGCCATCGCCCTGGCAGGGTTGGTGATCTTGGTGCCGATCCTCAAGCTGAAGCTACCCCGCACCGGCAAGTCGATGTTGTATGCGGCGGCAACCGGGCTGGTGCTGTTGGGGGCGTATCAGATTTTCTATCTGCTGGCCCTAGACCTCAAAGTGACGCCCGGCGTGATGGCAACCGTCATGGGCGTGCAGCCGATCCTGACGGTGGTGCTGATGGAACGTCAGCGTTCGTTAAGCCGCATGTTCGGCCTGACGCTGGGGTTGGCGGGGTTGATCATGGTGGTCTACCAGGGCATTGGGCTGTCGGGCATGTCTCTGGCAGGGATGCTGTTCGGGCTGCTGGCGCTGGCGAGCATGACCTTTGGTTCCATCATGCAGAAGCGCATTACTGACAACCCCTTGGGCACGCTGCCGGTGCAGTACCTGGCCGGGCTGTTGCTGTGCTCGGTATTTGTGCCATTCCAGCCCTTCCACTTTGAACACAACGCCGGCTTTTACCTGCCAGTGTTGTGGATGGGGTTGGTGGTGTCATTGCTGGCGACGCTGTTGCTGTACCGCCTGATTGCGCGAGGCAATCTGGTAAATGTCACCAGCCTGTTTTACCTGGTGCCGGCGGTAACGGCCGTGATGGACTATCTGATCTTTGGCAATCGGCTCGCGGTATTGAGTGTGCTAGGGATGATTTTGATCATCATCGGCTTGGCGTTTGTCTTCCGTAAACACTAGAAGGTGAGCACCAAGGGGGCGGTAGATCGCACGCCGAAACGCCCCCTTGGGCATCAGAGGGTCATGTTGTACCTGTAGGGCGATGCTGTAATAATTCCGCCCTTTAGAATGTAAGTTATTTTTATATGGGGTAATCGGTGCGTCTGCAGGTGGCGGCTGGCTGAGCAACGCTGCCGGCTTCGGTCGAGGGTTTCTCTCTAGTGACAAAGTCGTGGTTGCAGGCCGTATTTGTTTAAAATCGGTCTCTATACTCTCGTCGTATTGAAAGTGGCGGTTTCGCTGGTGCAACGCCTAATTTTCCCCGTTTCGCCGACCTCTTCGTGTTTCAAGCGCTCACTCAGCGTGTTGCTTGCCTGTTAATCGTCGAGGCGGTTTTATCAGACGAGTGCTAGGGTTTCGGTTGGCGGGTGTGAATCGGCAGACGTTGATGGGAAACTTCGGGCCCATCCTTGCGACATTACTGAAAAGATTTAACTCAATGACTATCTTAGTAACCGGCGGTGCAGGCTTTATCGGTGCAAACGTGGCATTGGGCCGGGTAGTGAAGCGCTACTCCGAGCGTTCTATATGAGAATCTTACTGCTTGGCAAAAATGGCCAGGTAGGCTGGGAACTCCAACGTAGCTTGGCGCCTTTGGGGCAAGTCCTGGCGTTGCACTCCAAAAGCCCGGACTACTGCGGTGACTTGAACGATCTGCAAGGGCTGGCGGCTACCGTGCAGCGGTTTGCGCCTGACGTAATCGTCAACGCAGCGGCTTACACCGCCGTCGACAAGGCCGAGAGTGAGCCGGGCCAAGCGCTGCGCGTGAATGTTGAAGCCCCCGCGGTGCTGGCAACAGAAGCCCGAAAGCTGAATGCCTTGCTGGTACATTACTCCACGGACTATGTGTTTGACGGCCAGGGTGATACGCCTTGGCAGGAAAGCGACCCAGCGGGCCCGCTGAGCGTCTATGGCACGACCAAACTGCAAGGTGAGCAGGCGATCCAGGCCTCCGGCTGCACGTACCTGATCTTGCGCACCAGTTGGGTGTATGCGGCGCGCGGTAATAACTTCGCCAAGACCATGCTGCGCCTGGCAGCAGAACGTGACAGCCTGAATGTGATCAACGACCAATTTGGCGCCCCTACCGGGGCGGACCTGCTGGCGGACGTCACCGCCCATGCTATCCGTGCGGTGCGTTTGAACCCTCAATTGCAAGGCATCTACCATCTTGCGGCAGCCGGTGAGACCACTTGGCACCGGTATGCCCGTTTCGTGCTCGACCAGGCGCAGGCGGCAGGTGTGGAGCTCAAAGTCGCTTCGGCATCCGTCGGCGCGATAACCACGGCCGCTTATCCTACGCCTGCCAAGCGTCCTGGCAACTCTCGACTCAATACTCAAAAACTGCAGAATGCCTTCTCCCTTTGCCTGCCTGAATGGCAGGACGGTGTGGCACGGATGCTTAAAGAAATTCTAGAGAAATGACTATGCTAAAACGCAAAGGAATTATTTTGGCCGGCGGTTCGGGCACGCGCCTTCACCCTGCAACCTTGGCTATTTCCAAACAGTTGCTACCGGTTTACGACAAGCCGATGATCTACTACCCGCTGACCACGTTGATGCTGGCGGGTATTCGCGACATTCTGATCATTTCCACGCCACAGGACACCCCGCGATTCGAGCAACTTTTGGGCGATGGCAGCAACTGGGGTTTGAATATTTCCTACGCTGTACAGGCGTCTCCGGATGGCCTCGCGCAGGCGTTCATCATCGGTGAGGACTTCATCGGTAATGATCTGTCTGCACTGGTGCTGGGTGACAACATCTATCACGGTCATGATTTTAATGAGCTGCTCAAGAGCGCAATGTTGCGTCAGGACGGCGCCAGTGTCTTCGCGTATCACGTGACCGATCCGGAGCGTTATGGCGTCGTAGAGTTCGATACTGAGGGCAAAGCGATCAGCCTGGAAGAGAAACCGCTGCAACCCAAGTCAAACTACGCGGTTACCGGTCTGTATTTCTACGACCAGGACGTGGTTGAAATGGCTAAAAGCATCAAGCCGTCGCCGCGTGGCGAACTCGAGATTACCGACCTCAACCGTCTCTATATGGAGAAGGGCAAGCTGTCGGTTGAGATTATGGGTCGTGGCTACGCATGGCTGGATACAGGCACGCATGACTCACTGCTACAGGCCAGCCACTTCATTGCAACGCTTGAGCATCGTCAGGGGCTTAAAGTTGCCTGCCCTGAAGAAATTGCGTTTCGCCAGAAGTGGATTGACGCCGAACAGTTGGAGAAACTTGCGGTGCCGCTTTCCAAGAATGGCTATGGCCAATATCTCAAGCGATTGCTCAGTGACAAGATTTTTTGATGGCCTGAGTGGAACGCGGCATCCCCAGTTGCTGCCTTAAGGTCGATCCGTGGCACCGCCAAGCTGGCCCGATAACATGTTGGAGATACCGTAAAAATGAGAGCCACTTCCCTCGCCATCCCGGACGTTATTCTGTTTGAACCGAAAGTATTCGGGGACGAGCGCGGGTTTTTCTACGAAAGTTTCAATCAGAAGGTTTTCGAGGAGGCTGTCGGAAAACCTGTCCACTTCGTGCAGGACAACCACTCAAAATCTGCAAAAGGCGTGCTGCGCGGCCTGCATTATCAGATCAAGCAGGCCCAAGGAAAGCTGGTGCGTGTGATACGCGGAGAAGTCTTTGACGTGGCAGTGGACCTGCGTAAAAGCTCGCCCACATTCGGCCAGTGGGCGGGCACTTACCTCAGCGAGAACAACCGAGCCCAGCTTTGGATACCCGAGGGTTTCGCTCACGGCTTCGTAGTGCTGTCTGAAAGTGCTGAGTTTCTGTACAAAACCACCGATTTCTGGGCGCCAGAGCATGAGCGCAGTCTTGCCTGGAATGACGCCGACGTGGCTATCGATTGGCCGATTTCCGAGCCGCCTACGCTGTCGGCCAAAGATACCAATGCCACCCGTTTTGCTGAGGCTGAAACCTTCGCCTAGTTGGCCTTCCTGTCAGGCACTTGAGCGTGCCCACACCCGTCCTGGGCTGGGCACGATCTCCTACAACGCTTTCGCCAATTTTCCGGGTCGCAACACCAACCACAACGCCCCCCACAACACCCCAAACGGCGGAATCATAAACGTCACCGTCATCGACTTCACCGGCCCAATGGACGACAGCAAACGGAAGTACAGGATGTAGGCAAACGCCGTACACACCAGCCCCAACCCCAGCAACGAAGACCATACCTGCCAACCACCCCAGTTCGCTGGTGGATGGCTGATGGCGCTGTAGGCAAAGAACGGCAGTAAGAACAGGGTAGCGCCGAGCATGCTGCCCAACGCCGCAAGTCGGCTGTCCAGGCCGCCACGTTGATCGAGCCAGCGTCGCGCAAGGAAACCGGCAAAGCCGTAGCACGTGGTGGCCAGCAGACAGGCCAGTGCGCCCATCAACAAGTCCCTATCAAAGGCTACCGGCCCGGCTCGGGTCAGGACTCCTACGCCAAACAGGCCCAAACACACACCGGCGATTTTCGAAGGCGTCAGGCGTTCACTGAAGAACAGCCCACCAATCAACACGCCCATCAACGGCGTGGTGGCGTTGAAGATCGCCGAGTAGCCTGCCGGCAGCACCTGGGCCGCCACGGAGTACATGGTGGCGGGAATCCCGGAGTTGATCACGCCGAGCAGCAGCACGGTTTTGAACTTGCCCTGGAAGTCCCAGTTCACGCGCATCATCGTGAGAATTACCAGCAACCCGGCGGCAGCAATCGACACGCGAAAAAACGCAGTCGGCACCGTGCCGATTTCCGGCGCAATGATGCGCATGAACAGGAAGCTGGCGCCCCAAATGGCAGCCAGCCCCAACAGGTACAGGGTGTCGACAGGTCTCACGGAACACTCCTATATCAATAAGGCGGCGAGTGTTGCCCAGTGGCCTGCGCGACACAATCGCTAATTACAGGACAAACCGCGTGACCATGCCGTTGAGGTCCACCGCCAGGCGCGACAATTCGTGGCTGGCCGCCGAGGTCTGGGTGGCACCGGCGGCGGTCTGGGTCGACAGGTCGCGGATGTTCACCAGGCTGCGGTCGACATCGCGAGCCACCAGGGCCTGTTGCTCGGCGGCGCTGGCGATCACCAGGTTGCGTTCACTGATTTGCGAGATGGCGGCGGTGATTTTTTCCAGGGCGCTGCCGGCGTTGTTGGCCCGCTGCAAGGTCTGGCCGGCGTGCTCGGCGCTGCTGTTGAGCGCTTCGACGGTGCCTTGGGTGCCTTGCTGGATGCCGTTGATCATCTGCTCGATTTCTTCGGTGGAGTCCTGGGTGCGTTGCGCCAGCGAGCGCACCTCGTCGGCCACCACTGCAAACCCACGCCCGGCCTCACCTGCGCGGGCGGCTTCGATGGCGGCATTCAGCGCCAGCAGGTTGGTTTGCCCGGCGATGCCGCGGATCACTTCCAGCACTTTGCTGATGTCCTGGGCTTGTACGGCCAACCCTTCGGCCTTGTTCGAGGCGCCGAGCACTTCGTCCACCAGGTTCTGGATCGAGCTGATGGTTTCGCTGATCTGGTAATGACCGTGCTTGCTGTCTTCGTCGGAGGCCTTGGATGCCTCGGCGCTGGACACCGCATTGGCCGCGACTTCGTCCACCGCCGCGCTCATCTCGTTGACGGCGGTGGCGGCCTGTTCGATCTCATCGTTCTGCGCTTGCAAGCCACGGGTGCTCTGCTCCATCACCGAACTCATCTCTTCGGCTGCGGACGCCAGTTGCTGCGCCGACTCGCTGATGCCATGGAGGGTGGTGCGCAACTGGTCCTGCATGGTGGCCAGGGCCGTCAACAGTTGCGCCGGTTCGTCGCTGCCTTTGACCACGACGGGCTGGCTCAAATCACCACCGGCAATGGTGCGCGCCACGGCCAGGGCCTGGCCGAGCGGGGCGGTGATGCTGCGGGTCAGCAGCCAGGCGAGCAACAAGGTCGCGATCAGCGCACACACAATGATCAGGCCGACCACCCACTGTGCGCTGGTATACATCTGCGCCGCCGCGTCTGCTGCGGTTTCCACGCCTTTTTGGTTGAAGGTAATCATGTCCTCCAGGCTTTTATTCAGGAGCGTGCCCTGCGGGCCGAGGCGCGTGCTGAGCAGGTCGATGGCGTCTTGCTGCTGGTCCTTGTCGACCAGCTCCACCATCTGGCTGACGATACTGTTGTAAGTGTTCACATTGATGTTGAGCTGCTTGAGCATGGCGCGTTCGTCGTCGCCGCTGAGCAGGTCTGCGTGGTGCTCCAGCAGGGTGTTGAGTTCGCTGCGCTGGTTGGCGATCAGGCTTTTGCTGTTGTCGCGGATCCGTGATTCGTCAGTGGTCGCCATGCGCATCGACTCCAGGCGGATGCTGGCGATGCAGGCTGCAGCGTCGTGGATATTCTCGATGCTCGGCATCCACGATTCTTCAATCACCAACGCGCTTTCGCGCAGCTTGGCCATCTGCCCCAGGCCAAACATTCCGACGATCACCAGCATGCTGGCCAACACCCCAAAACTCAGGCTGGCGCGCAGACCGATCGGCATATTCCTCAATGACATCTTAGTGCTCCTTAGGCGATTTGAACCGGTTCCCGGGTCGGTCTTCAGACCTTGTTAGGTTGGGAAGGGCGCGCTATATATCAAAGTGCCATCAAGGTGGTAATCGGGGTTTCCCCTAAGTGGTATCAAGGGTGTTACATACGTTGAGAACTCACAGGTTTGCGCGGTTTCCTGGCAACGAGCGTCAAGCCCCGCAGCTCCAGGCCTGTAGCGGTGGGCGGCGCGACTTTATGGTGTTTTTGCTGACCGTGCGGTCGATTGGTGAAAACTGAAAATAAATGTACAAATTGCATGATGTTGTACAGTCAGGCCGTGCAAATCATCCTTCTCCTGCCTCGATTCACTGGCTAAGCTCAGGCATCCAGATACCCGTTCGAGGTTTCCCGCATGTCGCCATCCGCCCCTGCCATTGCCCGCATGATCCTCGATGGCTTCGACGATTACCGTGAGCACTTTCGCCAGATCACCGACGGCGCTCGCGAGCGTTTCGAAAAGGCTCAGTGGCAACAAGGGCAGGCGGCATCGGCGGCGCGGATCAATTTGTATGAAGAGAAGGTCGCTGAAGTCACGGCGCGTCTGCGTGCCCACTTCGATGAGGCGGTGTTGCTGGCAGTGGACGAGTGGCCATTGGTCAAAAGCGCGTACATCGGCCTGATCGACCTGCGTTTTGACGATGAGCTGTCCGAGACCTGGTACAACTCGATCTTCTGCGGGCTGTTCAGCCATGACCTGATCAGCGACGGCTGCATGTTCGTCCACACCACGCGGCCCAGCCTGCGCCGGGCACGTGCGGCGCAAACGCGTACCTATAAGCCTGCGGGTGACCTGGCGGCGACGCTTACGCAGATCTTCGCCGATTACCGCTTCAGCGAAGCCTACGCCGACCTCGACGGCGACCTGCGCCGCCTCCAGGCGCAGTTGCGCGAAAACCTGCCGGATTGGGTGTGCAAAGACCCGCAGCTGAGCATCGAGCTGTTTTCGTCAGTGCTTTACCGGAATAAAGGCGCCTATCTGGTTGGTCGTATTTTTACCCGTGACGAGCAATGGCCCCTGGTGATTCCGTTGTTGCACCGCGAAGGGCGCGGCATCCAGATCGATGCGCTGATCACCGACGAAGCCGATGTGTCGATCATCTTCTCCTTCACGCGCTCCTACTTCATGGTCGATGTGCCGGTGCCGGCCGAGTTTATCGGCTTTCTCAAGCGCATCCTGCCCGGCAAGCATATTGCCGAGCTGTACACCTCGATCGGTTTCTACAAGCACGGCAAGTCGGAGTTCTACCGCGCGTTGATCAACCACCTGGCGACCACCGATGATCAATTCATCATGGCGCCCGGCGTGCGCGGCATGGTCATGAGTGTGTTCACGCTGCCGGGCTTCAACACCGTATTCAAGATCATCAAGGACCGTTTTTCGCCGTCGAAGAACGTCAACCGCGCCACGGTGATTGAGAAGTACCGGCTGGTCAAAAGTGTTGACCGTGTGGGGCGCATGGCCGACACCCAGGAATTCGCTGACTTCCGTTTTCCGTTGAGCAAGTTCGAGCCCGAATGCCTGGCCGAACTGCTGGAAGTCGCCGCCGGCACGGTGCAGGTGGAGGGCGATACGGTACTGATTCGCCACTGCTGGACCGAGCGGCGCATGACCCCGCTCAACCTCTATCTGGACAACGCCAACCCCGCCCAGGTGCGCGAAGCCCTGGAAGACTATGGCTTGGCGATCAAGCAACTGGCGGCGGCGAACATCTTCCCCGGCGACATGCTGCTGAAGAACTTCGGCGTCACCCGCCACGGTCGTGTGGTGTTCTATGACTACGATGAAATTTGTTTTCTCACCGAGGCCAATTTCCGCCACATCCCCGCGCCGCGCACGCCTGAAGATGAAATGGCCTCGGAGCCCTGGTACTCCATCGGCCCGCTGGACGTGTTCCCGGAAGAGTTCCCGCCGTTCCTGTTCGCCGACGCCGGCCAGCGCAAGCTGTTCGACGAGTTGCATGGTGAGTTGTACAACGCCGACTACTGGAAAGGCCTGCAGGAAGCGATTCGCGCCGGCAAGGTGATTGATGTGTTTCCGTATCGGCGCAAAGACCCGCTGTAAACGCATATACCGTTTGGGAGGAGGCTTGCTCCAATTTAACAACGTCTGTGCGAAGTGGGCTGTTGTGGCGAGCAGGCTTGCCCTGCGTTGGGCTGCGCAGCGGCCCCAAAAACAGACTTAGAGTTCTTTCAGGAGTATCTCGGTGTCTACAATGGGGCTGCTGCGCAGCCCAACGCAGGGCAAGCCTGCTCGCCACAGAGGAGCGTGGGTTAAGACAGTTGCTCCCACATTTGATCCGGTTTACTTAGCCGTCTGCCAGATCAGCTGCTTTTCTGCCACACTTGCCGGCCGTGCATAAATAGACGACCTGCAAAGTACCTGATGACTGACCAAGCGCCCGCTATCGACCAACTGCTCAAAAACCTCGATCACGCCATGCTCGCCGACCGCCACCGCTTGCGGCGCCAGTTGCTTGAGCTGCGCAAGAAGCCCGACGAGGAGAAGCTGGCGCAATGGGTCACGCGTATGCAGGCGTCCTGCGCCCAAGTCACCGCGCGGCGTGCCAGCCTGCCGGTGATTCGCTATGACGACAGCCTGCCGATCGCGGCCAAGCGTGACGAGATCAAAGAGGCGCTAAACAAGCATCAGGTGCTTATCATTGCCGGCGAAACCGGCTCGGGTAAAACCACCCAGTTGCCGAAGATCTGCCTGGAGATCGGTCGCGGCCAGTACGGCCTGATCGGCCACACCCAGCCGCGCCGGATTGCTGCGCGCAGCGTCGCCAGCCGGGTTGCCGAAGAGCTGGCCACGCCATTGGGCGCGTTGGTCGGCTATCAGGTGCGTTTCGAAGATCAGAGTGACTCCAACACGCTGATCAAGCTGATGACCGACGGCATTTTGCTGGCGGAAACCCAGAACGACCGTTATCTGGAACGCTACGACACCATCATCGTCGACGAAGCCCACGAACGCAGCCTGAACATCGACTTCCTGCTCGGTTACCTGAAAACCCTGCTGCCGCGCCGCCCGGACCTGAAAGTCATCATCACCTCGGCGACCATCGACCTGGAACGCTTTTCCAAGCACTTCGACGATGCGCCGATTGTCGAGGTCTCGGGCCGCACCTTCCCGGTCGACACCTGGTATCGCCCACTGACGCTTGAGCAGGACGAGGAGGGTAACCGTGTCGAGGATGACTTGACCGTCGACCAGGCGATCCTCGCCACCCTCGACGAAATCGCCGCCTATGAGCGCAGCGAACGCCGCAGCCCCGGCGATGTGCTGGTGTTTTTGCCCGGCGAACGCGAGATTCGCGACGCCGCCGACATGCTGCGCAAGGCCCAGCTCAAACACACTGAAATTCTGCCGCTGTACGCGCGCCTGTCGCCGGCCGAACAGCAGCGGATTTTCCAGTCCCACCCAGGCCGCCGCGTGGTGTTGGCGACCAACGTTGCGGAAACCTCGCTGACCGTGCCGGGCATCCGTTATGTGATCGACAGCGGCACCGCGCGCATCAGCCGCTACAGCTACCGCGCCAAGGTGCAGCGCCTGCCGATCGAGGCGATTTCCCAGGCCAGTGCCAACCAGCGTAAAGGCCGCTGCGGCCGGGTTGAGCCGGGCATTTGCATTCGCTTGTACAGCGAAGAAGATTTTATCGGCCGTCCGGAATTTACCGACCCGGAGATCCTGCGCACTAACCTCGCTGCCGTGATCCTGCAGATGCTGCACCTGCGCCTGGGCGAAATCACCGACTTCCCGTTTATCGAACCGCCGGATGGCAAGGCGATCAGCGACGGTTTCAACCTGCTGCAAGAACTTTCGGCAGTCGACCGCAACAGCCAGCTCACGCCGCTGGGCCGCCAACTGGCGCGCTTGCCGGTGGACCCGCGCATGGGCCGCATGCTGCTCGAAGCGGCCAAGCTTGGCAGTTTGCAGGAAGTGTTGATTGTGGCCAGTGCCATGTCGATCCAGGACCCTCGCGAGCGTCCGCCGGAGCGCCAGCAAGCCGCCGATCAGGCCCACGCACAGTGGAAAGATGCAGACTCGGACTTCGCCGGGCTGGTTAATCTGTGGCGCGGCTTTGAAGAACAGCGCCAGGCGTTGACCGCCAGCCCGTTGCGTAACTGGTGCCGCAAGAACTTCCTGAATTACCTGCGCCTGCGCGAGTGGCGTGACTCCCATCGCCAGTTGAGCCTGATCTGCCGCGATATGCAGCTGACGGTCAACAAGGAGCCGGCCGACTTTGCGAAACTGCACAAGGCGGTGCTGTCCGGTTTGCTCAGCCAGATCGGGCAAAAAACCGAAGACGGCGATTACCTCGGCGCACGGCAGCGGCGCTTCTGGATTCACCCGTCCTCGGGCATCGGCAAAAAACGTCCGCAATGGCTGATGACCGCCGAACTGGTGGAAACCACCAAGCTGTATGCGCGCATGGTCGCCAAGATCGACGCCGACTGGATCGAGCCGCTGGCCGGGCACCTGATCAAGAAAAACCACTTCGAACCGCACTGGGAAAAGAAGCGCGGCCAAGTGGTGGCGTTTGAGCAGATCACCCTGTTCGGGCTGATTGTGGTCGGGCGCCGGCCGGTACATTACGGGCCGATTGACCCGGTGGTGTCCCGCGAGTTGTTTATTCGTGAAGGGTTGGTACGCGGCGAGATTCAATCCCGCGCCAAGTGCCTCACGGCCAACCAGCAACTGCTGGAACAGCTCGATGAACTGGAGGCCAAGGCCCGTCGTCGCGACATTCTGGCGGATGAAGAAACCCTGTACGCCTTTTATGACGCGCGCTTGCCGGCAGAGATCCACCAGACCGCCACGTTCGATAGTTGGTACAAGGTCAACAGCCAGAAAGACCCGCAACTGCTGATCATGCGTGAAGAAGACGTGCTGGCCCGCGAGGCCAGTGAAGTCACCGCCGCGCATTACCCCGACACCCTGAACCTGGGCGACCTGGAACTGGCCCTGAGTTACCACTTTGAACCCAACCACCCCCGCGACGGCGTAACCCTGCGCGTACCGGCGCCGCTGTTGCCGGCGTTGCCGCCTGAGCGCCTGGAGTGGCTGGTGCCGGGTGTGATCGAAGCCAAGTGCATTGCGCTGGTGCGCAACTTGCCCAAGGCGCTGCGCAAGAACTTTGTGCCGGTGCCGGATTTCGTCAAGGCCGCCCTGCAACGTATCGAATTTGGCCAGGGCTCGTTGCCCCAGGCGCTGGGCCGCGAATTGCTGCGCATGACCGGCGCGCGGGTCAGCGATGAAGCCTGGGCCGAGGCGGCGCAGCAGGTGGAAAGCCACCTGAAGATGAACCTGGAGGTGGTTGACGGCCAGGGCAAGTTCCTGGGCGAAGGCCGCGACCTGGCCGAGCTGACCGCACGTTTCGCCGAGGCCAGCCAGGCCGCATTGGCTGTACCGCAAACCGCGAAAAGCCAACAGCCGGTGGAAGCCAAGGTGTTTGCCGCCGTGGCGGAAAAGACCCAGCAAAAGATTGCTGGCCTGTCGATGACGGTGTATCCGGCACTGGTCGAAGAAAACGGCACGGTCAAGGAAGGGCGTTTCTCCACTGCCGCCGAAGCCGAGTTTCAGCACCGCCGCGCCTTGCAGCGCCTGCTCATGCAGCAACTGGCGGAACCGGCAAAATTCCTGCGCGGCAAATTGCCTGGGTTGACTGAGCTGGGCCTGATGTACCGCGAGCTGGGGCGCATTGATGCGCTGGTGGAAGATATTCTGTTGGCCAGCCTCGACACCTGCGTGCTCGAAGGCGAAGCCAGCCTGCCGCGTGACGGTGCGGGTCTGGCTGCGTTGGCCGAACGCAAGCGCGGCAGTTGGACCGAACACGCCGAACGCCTGGCGCGCTTGACCCTGGACGTGCTGAAACTCTGGCATGGCTTGCAGAAACGCTTCAAAGGCAAGATCGACCTGGCCCAGGCGGTGGCGTTGAACGACATCAAACAGCAACTCAGCAACCTGGTGTATCCCGGTTTTGTGCGCGAAACCCCGGCGCAGTGGTTCAAGGAATTGCCGCGCTTTCTCAAGGCCATCGAGCTGCGCCTGGAGAAGTTGCCAAGCCAGGTGCAAAAGGATCGGGTCTGGAGCTCGGAGTTGGGCGGCTTGTGGGCGCAGTACCAGAACCGCCTGAACAAACACGCCCAGGAAGGCAAGCGCGACCCGCAGTTGGAACTTTACCGCTGGTGGTTGGAGGAATACAGGGTGTCGCTGTTTGCCCAGCAGTTGGGCACCAAGGTGCCGATTTCCGATAAGCGTTTGAGCAAGCAGTGGAGCCTGGTCGAGGCCTGAGTTCTTCCTCGATCCTCCAAACAACGCCCAACCCCTGTGGGAGCTGGCTTGCCTGCGATGGCATCACCACCGTTTGACTGATACACCGCAGTGTCTGCATCGCAGGCAAGCCAGCTCCCACAGTGGATTGCGGGGGTTAATCCTGGGGATGGCGCCAAATGCGCGAGGTTGTGGCAAACTTCGCAGTCATAAAGACCGGTAACGCCGCGAAACACTGTGGTGCGATGGGATAAAGCGTTGCCAGTTTGATGCCCGCTGGAGGGTATCGAACGAATTAAAGTTTGGTACGACGGTACCAATATCTTCTCTGCCTGACAGATTTAGAGGAACGACCGTGCATAACGTCGTCATCAGCGGCACTGGCCTGTACACCCCGGCCAACAGCATCTCCAACGAAGAGCTGGTGCAGTCTTTCAATGCTTACGTGCAACAGTTCAATTCAGACAACGCTGCGGCCATCGAGCGCGGTGACGTGCAGGCATTGACCGAGTCCAACGCCGCCTTTATCGAGAAAGCGTCGGGCATCAAGAGCCGCTTTGTGATGGACAAGGACGGCATCCTTGACCCACAGCGCATGGCCCCGTGCTTGCCCGAGCGCAGCAACGACGAGTGGTCGGTACTCTGCCAGATGGCCGTCGGCGCCGCCGAACAAGCCCTGCAGCGCGCCGGCAAGACCGCCGCCGACATCGATGGCGTGATCGTCGCCTGCTCCAACCTGCAGCGCGCCTACCCGGCCATCGCCATTGAAGTCCAGGAAGCCCTGGGCATTCAGGGTTTTGGCTTCGACATGAACGTGGCGTGTTCTTCGGCCACCTTCGGCATCCAGAACGCTGCCAACAGCATTCAACTGGGCCAGGCCCGGGCGATCCTGATGGTCAACCCGGAAGTCTGCACCGGCCACTTGAATTTCCGCGACCGCGACAGCCATTTCATCTTCGGTGATGCGGCCACGGCGGTGATTCTTGAGCGTGCTGATCTGGCGACCTCCGAGCACCAGTTCGACGTGGTCAGCACCAAGCTGCTGACCAAGTTCTCCAATAACATCCGCAACAATTTCGGCTTTCTCAACCGTACCGCCGAAGAAGGCATCGGCGCGCCGGACAAGCTGTTCGTGCAGGAAGGCCGCAAAGTCTTTCGTGATGTCTGCCCGATGGTTGCCGAGTTGATCGGTGTACACCTGCAAGAAAACCAGCTGAGCGTGACCGACGTGAAGCGCTTCTGGCTGCACCAGGCCAACCTGAGCATGAACCACCTGATTGTAAAGAAGCTGCTGGGCCGCGAAGCCTCGGTGGAAGAAGCGCCGGTGATCCTTGATACATACGCCAATACCAGCTCGGCGGGCTCGGTGATCGCGTTTCATACCTATCAGGACGATCTGCCCAAGGGCTCGGTTGCAGTGCTCAGCTCGTTCGGTGCGGGTTACTCGATCGGCAGCGTGATCCTGCGCAAGCGCTAATCTTGTGGGAGCTGGCTTGCCTGCGATGGCATCACTGTGGTGTGACTGATCCACCGAGGTGCCTGCATCGCAGTCAAGCCAGCTCCCACATTGATCCTATTTCCAAGGCAAGATCGAGGTTTGAATGGCTGCAGCGGACGACGCGCACCTGCTTGAACGGCTGCTCAAGGGCGAGCAGCGGGCCTACAAGGAACTGGTCACCACCTACCAGAGTGCCATGCGCGCGGTAGCCTATGCCATTGTCGGCCAGCGCCACGCCGATGAAGTGGTGCAAGACGCCTGGTTGTCAGTGGTACGCAACCTGGCCAAGTTCGAAGGGCGCTCCAGCCTCAAAACCTGGCTGCTGACCATCACCGCCAATTCCGCCAAGGGCCGCTACAAACAGAATCGACGGGAAGTATTGCTCGACGATTTGCCTTCGCCCCACGGCACCATTGGCGATGACCGCTTCGTCCCCGACGACGGCCACTGGGCCGTTGCGCCTTATGCCTGGCACCAGGACACCCCGGAAGCCTTGCTGACCGAGGATGAACTGCGCAAATGCCTGGAGCATACAATCCTGAGCTTGTCGGAGCTGCAAAGCAGCGTATTGGTGTTGCGTGAACGTCAGGGCCTGGAGTTGGAGGAGATTTGTAATCTTCTGACCCTCTCGCTCTCCAATGTCCGTGTGCTGTTGCATCGAGCACGGCTTAAAGTCTTCGCCACGGTGGAGCATTTTGAGGAAACGGGCGAATGTTGACCTGTAAGGAACAAGTGGCGCGGTCCAGTGACTACCTCGATGGGCAATTGACCTTTCGAGAGCGTTTGCTGGTGCGTCATCACTTGATGTTCTGCCCCAACTGCCGGCGATTTATTCGTCAGATGCGCCTGATGCAGGCGACTTTGAAGATCATGCCGGAGGAGCCGGTAAAGGACGCTGATGCACTGGCTGATCGGCTGGTGGCCGAAAGGCTCAAAGATCAGTAACGGTGGGAAAGAGGCAGGCTCGCGTGGGTGAGTCGAACGGATGATGGGGATCGACCCACCCACGCAAGGCTGTTAGAGAAGCAGCTTCGAGCGGCAAGCTTGAAGCTGCAAGTGACACGTACTTTCTTGAAGCTTGAAGCTTGAAGCTTGAAGCTTACCGCTGTCTTACCTTAGAACTTGGCTTCAGCATCCAACTGCAAGGTATTGGTGTTGGCATCACGCTGCGTGCGGCTGGCGTAGTCAGCCTTGGTCAGGAAGTACGTGGCGCCGAGGGCGAAGTTCTTGTCGATGTCGTAGCTGACTTTGAGCTTGTGACCGCGCGAACCGGTGGTGCCGTTGGCGAAGTCCGAATCGGTGAAGGCGCCAACCACTGCATCACGTTGCGTATCGCGGTAGTTGTAGTCCAGGTTGAAACCGAACACCTTGGATTTGGCACCGATCAACCAGGCGGTGTCCTGGTCGGTCACCGCATCGTTGTTTTTCACGTACTGGCCGTAGAACGCCAAAGGCACGGCCAGGCCGCCGATGTCGGCTTGGGCAAAGCCTTCATACAGGCGGAATTCGTTGTTGGCCGAGTTGCCGTTGACCGCCAGCGCGCATGGCGTGGTGGTGGTTGTGCAGCGGCTGTCCTTGTCGTTCTGGTAGGCGTAGACGCTGCCGCCCAGGGTCATTTTCAGGTTGTCGGTGAGCGAGAAGCGCGTGCCCAACTGGCCGGAGGTCAGGCGCAGGTCGTGGCGAAATTGCACGCCGTCGCCGTCCACGTTGTCCTTGAGGTTGTAGTTACCCAGGCTGCCGAACAGCTCGGCGCTGCCGCCCAATGGGTACTTGTAGGTGACGGCCAGGCCTTCGGGGTTGATGTCGCTATCCCAGATCACGTCGCCCATGTTTACCCACGGCTGCAGCATCTTGCCGCCGATCACGTGCAGGTTCTTGATCTGGTCCGGGTGGTAGTCGATGTAGCCCAGGTCCAGCCAGATCGACTTCTTGTCGAAGTAGTTGTCCTGATCCTGGTTGGTGGAGCGCGCGTCGTCGCTGCTGCCGGTGGCCACGCGGATGCCGGTGTCGACCTGGGAGTTGATTTCGGTGTAGGCACCCAGGCGGGCACGGATGCGCTGACGGTCTTTGTCGCGGCCGCCGTTGTTGGATTCGCCCTGGATCTTCACGGTTTCCTGACGGAAGCGCACATCACCCTTGAGCTGAGTGCGTGCGGCCCAGGCCAGCTTCTGATCGAAGACGCTGAGGTCGTTGGTTTTTTTCGCGGTGGCCGCGATCTGCTCGTTGGTCTCTTGTTGAGCTTGCTGTGCGATCTGCTTTTCTTTCTGGTCCTTGGCTAATTCCGTTTGCAGTTCGGTGTACTGCGCAGCGGTGATCTGGCCGTTGGCCTTGAGCATGTCGAGCAATTTAGCGTCGACTGCAGCGCTGGCCGGAACGCTCAGGGCCAGCAACAGGCCGCCACACAGGGCCGCCGCAGTTTTAGTGGAAGCAAGACGCATATCAATCTCCGAAAGTGAGGAGGGATGGCAAACCATCCAGGACACAACCGACCGATGACGGACGGAAAATAGCCGCCTGGTAGAACCGGGCGCTCTAAAAACAGGCGTCAGTATCGCGATCGTTTATGACGGAGTAGTGGCTAAGTGATTTCACCTAGATGACAAATTATTTAATCTGGAACTAATTGTTTCGAGGTTTGTCTCGCTCGTTTCGAGGTGTGCCTGGCGCCGCGATAGGCGATACTCGCCAGGCTTTCACGCCAAGAAACAGTGAGGATGCCGATGCCGCTGCAACGCCTGGACAAGCTGTCTGCAATCGCCCCGCAAGTCTGGGATGCCCTGGTGCCGCAGGCCCAACCCTTTGTGCGGCACGCCTTTCTGAGTGCCCTGGAAGACAGCGCCAGCCTGGGCCCGCAGTCCGGTTGGCAGCCCGAGCATTTGCTGCATTGGGAAGGCGAGCGGCTGGTGGCGGCCCTGCCCAGCTACCGCAAGTGGCACTCCTACGGCGAGTACGTGTTTGATCATGGCTGGGCGGATGCCTGTGAGCGTGCGGGCATCGAGTACTACCCCAAGTTGCTGACGGCGGTGCCGTTCAGTCCGGTGAGTGGCCCACGCTTGTTGGCCAGGAATGCCGAGGACGGGGTTGAACTGCTGGGTAGCTTGCCCGGGTATCTGGAAATCGAAGGGCTCTCCAGTGCCCATATCAACTTCACCGACCCGTTGGCCGATGCCGCATTGGCTGGGCAGGCGGGTTGGTTGCAGCGCCTGGGCTGCCAGTTCCATTGGCAAAACCGCGGCTATCGCGACTTCCAGGACTTCCTCGATGCCTTGAGTTCACGCAAGCGCAAACAAATGCGCAAAGAGCGCGAGCAAGTGGCGGGGCAGGGCATCGATTTTGAATGGTTGCAAGGCCACGAGTTAAGCGAGGCGCAGTGGGATTTTGTTTACGCCTGTTACGCCAACACCTACGCGGTGCGTCGCCAGTCACCCTACCTGACCCGCGCCTTTTTCAGCCTGCTGGCCGAACGCATGCCCGAGGCGATCCGCGTGGTGCTGGCCAAACAAGGCGCACGCCCGGTGGCCATGGCCTTCAGCCTGATCGGTGGCGACAGTTTCTATGGCCGCTACTGGGGCTGCCTGGCGGAGTTCGACCGCCTGCACTTCGAAACCTGCTTCTACCAAGGTATGGACTACGCCATCGCCCACGGCCTGCAACGTTTTGACGCTGGCGCCCAGGGCGAACACAAGTTGATTCGCGGCTTTGAACCGGTGATCACACGGTCATGGCACTACCTGCGCCATCCGGGTTTGAAGAATGCCGTGGAAGACTTTCTGGAGCGCGAGCGGGTTGGGATTCTGGCGTATGCCGAAGAGGCAAGGGCAGCCCTGCCTTATCGGCAGGGCTGAACCCGTTTGCCTCAGGCTGGCTGCTCCTTGCCCAGCCATCGATAGGTCACGCCGCCGATTACAGCACCGAGGATCGGCGCCAGCCAGAACATCCACAACTGCTGGATCGCCCATCCGCCGACGATCAGTGCCGGGCCGGTACTGCGGGCCGGGTTGACCGAAGTGTTGGTCACGGGAATGGAGATCAAGTGGATCAAGGTCAAGGCCAGGCCGATGGCGATGGGTGCAAGACCCGGCGGAGCACGACGGTCGGTGGCGCCGAGGATGATCAGCACGAACATCGCCGTCATCACCAGCTCACAGACAAACCCCGCAGCCATCGAGTAGCCACCCGGCGAATGCTCGCCGTAGCCGTTGGAGGCCAGGCCCGACGCCAGTTCGAACCCCGGCTTGCCACTGGCAATGAAGTACAACAGCGCAGCGGCGACAGTGGCGCCGATTACCTGCGCGACGATGTAAGCCGGTAACTCCCTGGCCGGAAACCGCCCGCCCACGACCAGCCCCACTGACACTGCCGGGTTGAGGTGGCACCCGCTGATATGCCCGATGGCAAACGCCATGGTCAGCACCGTCAGCCCGAAGGCCAGGGCCACACCGAGGAACCCGATCCCGACGGCGGGAAACGCTGCGGCCAACACCGCACTCCCGCAACCGCCCAACACCAGCCAAAACGTACCTAACCCCTCTGTGATTGAACGTTTGAACAAAGACATGCGACACGTCCTTGATAGATAGCTCTACCGAATCAGCAAATCAGTGATGCTCCCTGCAGATTTACTTCAGCGCCCCTCTAGGCACTGCACTGATTACAGCACGCTTTTGATACAAATCCAGGCCATAAAAAAAGCGCCAGGGGCCCGTGGATTAGGGGCTTGGCGCTGATTAAAGGTGGGAGCTGGCTTGCCTGCGATTGCGGTGTGCCAGATAACCAATTCGGTACTGACAGTGCGCTATCGCAGGCAAGCCAGCTCCCACGCTGTTTTGCGGTGTGTTTTCAATCGATGCCGACGAACCCACCCGTTTGGTGCTGCCACAACCTGGCATACAAGCCGCCATGGGCCAGCAGTTCGGCATGGCTGCCGGTCTCGGCAATCTGGCCTTTCTCCAGCACTACCAGCCGGTCCATGCGCGCAATGGTCGACAACCGGTGCGCAATCGCAATCACCGTCTTGCCTTGCATTAAGGTCTCCAGGCTTTCCTGAATCGCCGCTTCCACTTCCGAATCGAGTGCCGAGGTGGCCTCGTCCATGATCAGAAGCGGCGCGTCCTTGAGCAGCACCCGCGCAATGGCAATGCGCTGACGTTGCCCGCCCGAGAGTTTCACCCCGCGCTCGCCCACGTGCGCATCCAGCCCTGTGCGCCCTTCGGCATCCGACAGCAGCGGAATGAACTCATCGGCGCGGGCTTTGTGGATGGCGGCGTTGAGTTCCTCATCGGTGGCATCCGGCTTGCCGTACAGCAAGTTGTCACGGATCGAGCGGTGCAGCAGCGAGGTGTCCTGGGTGATCATGCCGATCTGTGCCCGCAAGGACTCCTGGGCGACTTCGGCGATGTTCTGGCCGTCGATCAGGATGCGCCCGCCTTGCAGGTCGTACAGGCGCAGCAACAAGTTGACCAGGGTTGATTTGCCCGCACCAGAGGGGCCGATCAGGCCGATTTTCTCACCGGCCTTGATCTGAAGGTTCAGGCCGCCAATGATCCCGCTCTTTTTGCCATAGTGGAAATCCACCTGCTCGAAACGCACTTCGCCGTGCGGCACGTTCAGGCGCGGGGCATTGTCGCGGTCGGTCACTGCCAGCGGTGCAGCGATGGTTTTCAGGCCGTCCTGCACCATGCCGATGTTTTCGAAGATGCCGTTGACCACCCACATGATCCAGCCGGACATGTTGACGATACGGATCACCAGGCCTGTGGCGAGGGCGATGGCGCCCACCGAAATCAGTGACTGCGTCCACAGCCACAACGCCAGGCCGGTGGTGGCGACGATCAGCACGCCGTTCAAGGTGCAGATCACCACGTCCATGCTGGTGAGCACGCGCGCGGCCAACTGGGTTTTTTCGGTCTGCTCGATGATCGCTTCCTTGGCGTATTCCTGCTCATTTTGCGTATGGGCGAACAGCTTCAAGGTGGTGATGTTGGTGTAGCCGTCGACAATGCGGCCCATCAATTTGGAGCGCGCCTCGGAGGAAATCACCGAGCGTTCTTTCACGCGAGGCACGAAGTAACGCAACGCCAGGCTGTAAAGAATGATCCAGGTGATCAGCGGGATCATCAGGCGCCAGTCCGCCTCGGCAAACAGCACCAAAGCGCTGATGGCGTAGATCGACACGTGCCAGATGGCTTCCGCGGTCGCCACTGCCGAATCGCGCAAGGAGTTGCCAGTTTGCATGATGCGCTGGGCAATGCGCCCGGCGAAATCGTTCTGGAAGAAGTTCAAGCTCTGCTTGAGTACGTAGCTATGGTTCTGCCAGCGGATCAGGCTGGTCATGCCGGGGTTGATGGTCTGGTGTACCAGCAAGTCATGCAGGCCGTTAAAGATCGGACGCAGCAGCAGGGCAACCACGGCCATCCAGATCAGCTCGGCGCTGTGAATCTGGAAGAAGTTGGCGGGCGGCGTGCCTTGGGCCAAATCGATAATGCGGCTGAGGTAGCTGAACAATGCCACTTCGATCAACGCGCCGATCAGGCCGACCACCAGCAAGGCGGCAAAACTTGGCCACACCTGGCGCAGGTAGTAGAGGTAGAAGGGCAGGACTTTATCAGGAGGGGCGGCGCTGGGAGCGTCGCGGAAGATGTCGATCAGTTGTTCAAAGCGACGATAGAGCATTCAGTCTGACGCCCGCGTTGCGGGCTCTCCTTTCAAATGCGCACGCGGCGTTGTGGGCCGCGTGCGGAGCTTGCTGCGGACCTCAGTCGATGCGCTTGGCCGACTTGATCACAACAGGATCGATTGGCACGTTCTGCATGCCTTGCTTGGTAGTGGTTTGCGAGTTGACGATGACGTCGACGACGTCCATGCCTTTGACCACTTTGGCGAACACGGCATAGCCCGCATCACGGCCTGGGTCGAGGAAGGCATTGTCAGCCACGTTGATGAAGAATTGGCTGGTGGCCGAATTTGGATCGTTGGTACGTGCCATCGACAAGGTGCCGCGAACGTTATGCAGGCCGTTGCTGGCTTCGTTCTTGATCGGTGCTTCGGTCGGCTTCTGCGACATCTGCGCGGTGAAACCGCCGCCCTGGACCATGAAACCCGGGATCACGCGGTGGAAAATGGTGTTGGTGTAGAAGCCTTTGTCGACATAGGCCAGGAAGTTCTTGGTACTGATCGGCGCCTTGACCGGGTCCAGTTCGATTTCAATGTCGCCATTGGTGGTGGTGATCAGGACGTGAGGGGCCTTGGCAGGCTCAGCAGCCATCAGGTTGGCTGCGAACAATACGGAGCCGGCAAAGAAGGCGATTTTTTTCAGCATGGGTCAGTGATCCTGGGTAGTGGTTTCGACTGTCTTTAGAAAATCGAGCAAGGTAGCGTTAAAGACTTCGGGTTGATCCAAGGGCGTGGCATGGCGGGAATCTTCGATTACCACCAGCCGCGCATCGGGCAGCAGTTTTACATAGTTTTCTTTCTGCGCCACGGGGGTGTAGTCGTGGTCGGCGCTGATGACCAGGGTAGGACAGGTAATTCTGGAAAGTTGTTCCTGCACGCCCCAGCCGACAATCGCATCGAAGCTGGCGAGATAAGCACGTTTGTCGTTTTTTGCCCAGCGTTCGGCCATTTTGCGCCGCAGGTCGGCTTGCTCGGGTTTGGGGAACAGCCGATCGCCCAGCGCTTTGCCGATGGTGGCAAGGCTGAGCACGCGCGCCAGGCTCCAGCGCTTGGCCCATTGCCAGTAATCATCGGCGCTGCGCACCTTGACCTCGGGCGCACTGTTGACGATGCACAGGCTCTTGACCTGAGCGGGGTCGTCCACGGCCAGCTGGAATGCGATCATGCCGCCCATGGATAAACCCACCACATGAGCGGGCGGCAGGTTCAGGTGTTCGATCAACGCCACCAGATCGAAGGTAAAACCCTGGATGCTGTAGCGTTCGCGGGGTTTGTCGGAGCGACCGTGACCGCGTATATCCACCACGATCAGGCGGTAATGCCGGGCCAGGACCGGAATCTGCAGTTCCCAATCCTGGCTGCTGGAGCCCAGGCCGTGGATCAGGATCAGCGGAGCGCCGTGACCGTATTCCTCGTAATGCAGGCTGCAGCCTTCGTGGTCGAACCAGGCCATGGGTGAACTCCGTTTCAGGCTTGCTGGGGGGCGGCGAAAGGTGCGTCCAGGGGAGCGGTGTCGAAGGTGCGCAACAAATCGATAAGAATCTGCGTGGCCGGCCCCAGGGGTTTGTCTTTGTTCGAGTACAGGTAGAACGTCGGGTTGCGGCTGCCGCCCTTTTCCAATGGCAGCTGCTTGAGCAGGCCATCCTTGAGTTCGCGTTCGATCAAGTGCCGGGGCAACCAGGCGAAGCCCAGGCCGCTGCTGACGAAGGTGGCGGCGGTGGGCAAGCTGCCGACGGTCCATCGTTGCTCGGCGCCGAGCCAGCCGACGTCGCGCGGCTGCTGGCGGCCAGAGTCACGGATCACCACTTGCATCTGGCTTTCCAGGTCCTGGAAGCTTAACTCGCGGTTCAGGCGATGCAGCGAGTGGTCGGGATGGGCCACGGCGATAAATTCCACGTCGCTCATTTCGGTGCCCAGGTAGCCTGGAATGATGAAGCCGCTGATGGCCAGGTCCGCCATGCCATCCATCAACAGCTCTTCAACGCCCGACAGCACCTCTTCACGCAGGCGCACGCGGCAGCCACGGCTCTGCGGCATAAAGGCGGTGAGGGCACGCACCAGGCGCGCATTCGGGTAGGCGGCGTCCACCACCAGGCGTACTTCGGCTTCCCAGCCCTGTTCCATATGATGGGCGAGGTCTTCCAGTTGGCTGGCGTTTTTGACCAGTTGCCGCGAGCGGCGCAATAGCACTTCACCGGCCTCGGTGAGCACGGCCTTGCGTCCGTCGATGCGCAGCAATGGCACGCCGAGTTGGTCTTGCATGCGGGCCACGGTGTAGCTCACCGAGGACTGCGAACGGTGCAGTGCTTCAGCCGCCTGGGCGAAGCCACCGTGGTCGACCACGGCCTGCAGCGTGCGCCATTGATCGAGGGTAACGCGGGGCGCTTTCAAGATGAGCTCCTCTTGTCCTAAGCTGGCGGTCCTTATTGGAGACTGCCGAATGAGAAAATTCTGTTGTGTGTTGCTGGCGCTGCTGCCGATGAGCGCGTTTGCATTCAGCACCGATGTGACGAAAGACATTCAGGGTGTGAAGATCGATTACAGCGCCTCGGATGTCGACAGCAATATTAGTTCGATCCGACTGACCAACTACGGCTCAAATGATGCGGAGTGCAAGGTGCGTTTTACCAACGGCCCGGAAGCCCCGCGTACTCGCAAGGTCACAGTTGCGGCGGGGAAAACCACCAACACCACAGTGAATTTCAGCCGCGCCATTATCAAAATGCGTATCGCACTGACCTGCACCCCAAAATAAACCGGCAGCGGAGCATGCCCACAGCAATACTCCGCTTATAAACAAATTTATAGATGGTTTATAGCAGTTTTTTACGCTTTTTTATCGAATTGGCTCTGTTTAATCTTCACTCCATCGTCTTACAGCATTTACAGATGGAGCCTACCCAGCCATGTCCAATGTTCTGATCATCGAAAGCAGCGCCCGCCAGCAGGATTCGATCTCCCGCCAGCTGACTCAACAGTTCATCAGCCAATGGCAGGCCGCCCACCCGGCGGATCAGATCACTGTGCGTGATGTGGCCCTCAACCCGGTTCCGCACCTGGACGCCAACCTGCTCGGCGGCTGGATGAAACCCGCCGACCAGCGCAGCCGCGTCGAGCAGGCGTCCCTGGACCGCTCCAACGAACTGACCGACGAATTGCTCGCCGCCGATGTGCTGGTGATGGCCGCGCCGATGTACAACTTCGCCATTCCCAGCACCCTCAAAGCCTGGCTGGACCACGTGTTGCGTGCCGGTGTGACCTTCAAGTACACCGCCACCGGCCCGCAGGGTTTGCTGACCGGCAAGCGCGCCATTGTGCTGACCGCACGCGGTGGCATCCACACCGGCGCCAGCTCCGACCATCAGGAGCCGTACCTGCGCCAGGTCATGGCCTTTATCGGGATTCATGACGTCACTTTCATTCATGCCGAAGGCGTGAACTTGAGCGGTGACTTCCAGGAGAAGGGCATCAACCACGCCAAAGCGCTGCTGGCACAGGTCGCCTAACGTTTTAATCGTCACATAATCGCGTGGTGTTTATATCGCTCCACGCAAACCCTTCAAGTACGCGTATCGAACCTCCCTTTGCACTTGTTGCTCCTGAGTGCTCCTGCCCGACTGCCGCTTTAGCGAGGTCGGGTTTTTTTTGCCTTGAGTTTCAGTAAACGCCGAAAACCTTTAATGTCCCGCCCATTCGAAACGAGGCGCGCATGGGCTACTTACTGGTTGTCACCCTGATTCAGGCATTTTCCTTCAGCTTGATCGGCGAATACCTCGCAGGTCACGTCGACAGCTACTTCGCCGTGCTGGTGCGCGTGGTGTTGGCCGGGCTGATCTTCATCCCGCTGACCCGCTGGCGTTCGGTGGCGCCACCCTTCATGCGCGGCATGTTGCTGATCGGTGCGCTGCAGTTCGGCGTGACCTATGTATGCCTTTACTTGAGCTTTCGCGTACTTACGGTGCCGGAGGTGCTGCTGTTCACCATTCTCACGCCGTTGCACGTGACCCTGATCGAAGACGCGCTTAACCGCCGATTCAATCATTGGGCGCTGATTGCTGCGCTGGTGGCCGTGGGCGGCGCGGCGGTGATTCGCTTCGACCAGATCACGCCGAACTTCCTGATGGGCTTCCTGCTGCTGCAACTGGCCAACTTCACCTACGCCGCCGGGCAGGTGATGTACAAGCACCTGGTGGCGCGTTATCCGAGTGACCTGCCGCACTACCGGCGCTTCGGCTACTTCTACCTGGGCGCCTTGATCGTGGTGTTGCCGGCGTTTTTGCTGTTCGGAAAAACCAACTTTTTGCCCGAAGCGCCGCTGCAATGGGGCGTGCTGGTGTTCCTTGGGCTGGTCAGCACTGCGCTGGGCATGTACTGGTGGAACAAAGGCGCCTGCCTGGTCAACGGCGGTACATTGGCGGTGATGAATAACCTGCATGTGCCGGTGGGGTTGTTGCTCAACTTGCTGATCTGGAATCAGCATGAGCCGTTGGGGCGCTTGGCTTTGGGAGGTTTGGTGATTCTGGGGGCGGTGTGGATCAGCCGCTTGGGTGTGCGCAAGGTGCCGGTCATAAGCTGATCCAGATGTGGGAGCGGCCCGCGATAGGGGGTGTCAGTCGGCAAATATTTCGACTGATACACCGCTATCGCGGGCAAGCCCGCTCCCACAGGGAATGGATGGCGTTAGGCAGATTCGTTTTCCAGGGCTGGCAAATGGCTGGCCCCCAACACCGCCGGCACCATCCCCGCGCGCAAATCATTGCCACTCGGCTGCTGATACAGGCTCAAGCCAAACTCCGGCAGCACCGCCAGCAAATAATCAAAGATATCGCCTTGGATGCGCTCGTAATCCGCCCACGCCGTGGTGCGGGTGAAGCAGTAGATTTCCAGCGGCACGCCTTGGGCGGTGGTTTGCATCTGGCGCACCATGCAGGTCATGTTCGGCTGGATGTCCGGGTGGCTTTTCAGGTACGCCAGGGCGTAGGCGCGGAAGGTGCCGAGGTTGGTCATGCGGCGGCGGTTGGCCGACAGTTGCGCACTATGGCCCTGAGCTTCGTTCCAGGCCTTGAGTTCGGCCTGCTTGCGGCTGATGTAGTCGGTGAGCAGGTGTACCTGGGTCATGCGCACTTCTTCGTCGTCGCGCAAAAAGCGCACGCCGCTGGCGTCGATATACAGGCTGCGTTTTATGCGGCGCCCGCCGGAAGCCTGCATGCCGCGCCAGTTTTTGAACGACTCGGACATCAGGCGCCAAGTGGGGATCGAGACAATGGTTTTGTCGAAGTTCTGCACCTTGACCGTGTGCAGGGTGATATCCACCACGTCACCGTCGGCGCCGACCTGAGGCATCTCGATCCAGTCGCCGACCCGCAGCATGTCGTTGCTGGTCAGCTGCACGCTGGCCACAAACGACAGCAGCGTGTCCTTGTACACCAACAAAATCACCGCTGACATTGCACCCAGGCCCGAGAGCAGCAACAGCGGCGAACGGTCGATCAAGGTAGCGACGATGATGATCGCGGCGAACACGAACAGCACCATCTTTGCCAACTGCACATAGCCCTTGATCGAGCGGGTGCGGGCATGTTCGGTGCGCGCGTAGATATCCAGCAAGGCGTTGAGCAGGGCGCTCACGGCCAGCGTCATGAACAGGATGGTGAACGCCAGCGCCACATTGCCGATAAACAGGGTGGCGGTCTTGCTCAGGTCGGGTACCAGGTACAGGCCGAACTGGATCACCAGCGAGGGCGTCATTTGCGCCAGGCGGTGGAAGACTTTGTTATGCCGCAGGTCATTGAGCCAGTGCAGCGCCGGTTGCCGGCCGAGCAGTTTGACGGCGTGGAGGATGAGGTAGCGTGCTACCCGTCCGACCAATAGGGCGACTACCAGCAATATCAGCAAACCCAGGCTGGCATGCAGCAGCGGGTGTTCATCGAGGGCGCCCCAAAGGTCTTGGACGTTGAGCCAGAGCTGTTTGATTTCCATGGGTAAAACCGATTCTTCTGTAAGACAACACGGGTCGATTAGAGCATTTATGTGCAACAAAGTTGGTTTTGCGGACAAATCTGCTGACAAAAAAGCAGCTGATTAGCCTCGTTCGCGTAAAGAAACTCGGTTTGAGCGCCCGAAACCGTTACCCTATGCAGCTGATATTTTGTATTTCTTCGAGGTAGCACCCGTGTTTTCCCAATTCGCCCTGCACGAACGCCTGCTCAAAGCCGTGGCCGAGCTTAAATTTGTCGAGCCTACGCCTGTGCAAGCAGCGGCCATCCCGCTCGCGCTCCAAGGGCGTGACCTGCGGGTGACGGCACAAACCGGCAGCGGTAAAACCGCCGCTTTCGTCCTGCCGGTGCTGAACCGCCTGATCGGCCCGGCCAAAGTCCGCGTGAGCATCAAGACCCTGATCCTGCTGCCAACCCGCGAACTGGCCCAGCAGACCTTGAAAGAAGTGGAGCGCTTTTCGCAGTTCACCTTCATCAAGTCCGGCATCATCACCGGCGGTGAAGACTTCAAGGTCCAGGCCGCCATGCTGCGCAAGGTGCCCGACATCCTGATTGGCACCCCAGGCCGGATGATCGAGCAACTCAACGCCGGTAACCTCGACCTCAAGGAAGTCGAAGTGCTGGTGCTCGACGAAGCCGACCGTATGCTCGACATGGGCTTTGCCGATGACGTGCAGCGTCTTGTTGCCGAGTGCGTCAATCGCCAGCAGACCATGCTGTTCTCCGCCACCACCGGCGGTTCGACCTTGCGCGATATGGTTGCCAAGGTGCTGAACAACCCTGAGCACTTGCAGGTCAACAACGTCAGCGACCTGAACGCGACCACGCGTCAGCAGATCGTGATGGCCGACCACAACGTACACAAAGAACAGATCCTGAACTGGCTGCTGGCCAACGAGACCTATCAGAAGGCCATCGTCTTCACCAACACCCGTGCAGCAGCCGACCGTATCTACGGTCGCCTGGTGGCTCAGGAATACAAGGCGTTCGTGCTGCACGGCGAGAAAGACCAGAAGGATCGCAAACTGGCCATCGACCGCCTCAAGGCTGGCGGCGTGAAGATCCTGGTCGCCACCGACGTTGCCGCCCGCGGCCTGGACGTGGATGGCCTGGACATGGTCATCAACTTCGACATGCCGCGCAGCGGCGACGAATACGTGCACCGTATTGGTCGTACCGGGCGCGCCGGCAATGATGGTCTGGCGATCTCGCTGATCTGCCACGGCGACTGGAACCTGATGTCGAGTATCGAACGCTACCTCAAGCAGTCGTTCGAGCGCCGCACCATCAAGGAAGTCAAAGGCACCTACACCGGGCCGAAGAAGGTCAAGGCGTCGGGCAAAGCCGTTGGCGTGAAGAAGAAAAAGACCGACGCCAAGGGTGACAAGAAGAAAACCGGCGCCAAGTCGCCAACCAAGCGCAAGATTGCCAACCGGCCGAAGACCGACAACCTGTCGCTCGTCAGCAAGGACGGCATGGCGCCGCTCAAGCGCCGCAAGCCAGAAGCGCCAGCTGCCGAATAAGGCCGCTGATATAAAAAAACCGGACGCTGTCCGGTTTTTTTATGCCCTCAGTTGATCGTTCCTACGCTCTGCGTGGGAATGCCGCCAGGGGCGCTCCGCGTCCCGTTGTGGTGGTTAATTCTTTGCTTTGGCGGCCGCCTCGTCCAGCTCCTTGAGGCGCTGGTCGATCAGTTGGCACTTGTCTGGCAGATCCGCGCTGGCAGTCTCCAGGTTCATGTGTTGCAACTCATCGTTGATTTCCTTGGCCTTGGCCGGGTTTTGCTGGGTCAGTTTGGTCACTTCCCTGGCCAGTTGTTCGCGTTTGGCCGTGGCCTCTTCCGGCGTGCAGGCCCAGGCGGGCAGGGCGCTCAGCAGGGCGGCGGCGATGGCCAGGTTCATCAGGGTTTTCATGGTCGGACCTCCTTGGCAGTGGTGTTCAGTTGAGGGCGCGAACGTCTGGAAAGTTCAGAGAAATGACGCTCGTCTATTGGGATGAACGGCCAGTGTCAGGTCATGTCACTACCTATGACGGGCCACTTTTTTAATCTGCCCGCGGGAGTAATCAGGATGACGACTTACAACTGGGATCTGATCGAACGTCTACTGCATGAAGTGCAGAACGGCGAAGGCAGCTTTGCGCCGCGCAAATACGCCGAGCAGGAAGCCGCCGAGAAGGCCACGGCGGGCGAATCCACCGGTAACTTGGACGCGTTGAAAAAGACCGCCGCCGATTACGAAGCGCTGTTGTTCAAACGCGGTTTCATTGAATCGCGCCCGGAAGAAGAGGGCGGCAATGGTGAGAACTTCATCCTCACAGCGCTAGGTGCGCAACTGCTGGCCCTGATCGACAGCTCAATCCCCGGCAACGATCACCCGCGCCAAGTGCTGGACGAGCAGGCAGACGCGCTGGACCCGGCGACGTTTGCTGAGGTGGCTTCCAAGGCGCAGATTGCGTAAAAGGGCATACCCCAGACCAAAATGTGGGAGCGGGATTGCTCCCACATTTTAAATCGACGCGGCCTTGAGGCATTTGAGGGCCTGGAAGTCACTGCGAACCTTGCCGATTTTTTGTGTGAGTGTCTGGCGCTGCTGCGCCGTACTTTCGGCCATCAGGTCGATGATCAGGCCGCGCGCAGCGGCTTCGGTTTGTGCATAGGCGGTGCGGTATTGCGGGGTCCACAGGCTCTCGCGATCCACCAGCAGCTGTTGGATTTTCTGTGGGAAGTCAGCGCTGTGACGCTGCTGCAAGGCGTCGATAAATTGCGCCTGCCAATGGGCGCGATTACCGATCCATTCCTGATTCTGTTCACCCAGCGCGATTGACCACGCCGTCACCCGGTTCTGCTGGCTGGGACTCAAAGGCCCCATCCACGCATCCAGGCGTTTGCTCATGCGCTCGGTCCGCTCCTTGATCTGCTGGGCCAGTGGTGGTTTGAGGTATTCGTCCTGGCGCTTGCGCAGGTCTTTGGCCAGCGCATCTCCCATGTCTTTGACTTGTTGATCATCCAGGCCCTGCAGCAACTGGATGGCTGATGGCGTGATCTCGCGGGCCACTTCAGCGATCGCCTGCTTGGCTTCGCTGGTGCGCGCTTGCAGCGCGGCGTCGGTGATCTGGTTGTTGTCGACCATTTGTTGCAGGCGATCAAGCCAGTCCAGGTAGCCCGGCAGTTGAGTGGTGCAGTGCCAGGCCAGATGTTCCTTGAGGGTGTTATTGAACCAGCTCTTTTGCCCGGCGTTCATGTCCAGGTAGTCGTTGAGGGTCCAGGGGATGATCACATCAAGGTTGCGGTAGGCCAGGCCCACGCGATTGCAGCCGGCGAGCACCAGGCTCAACGTCAGTAATACCACCAGTAATTTGAGCCGACGCAGCATGGGCGTGTCCTTGCGCAGGGAGGGTTCATGCATGTGAACCTGTGCGAGGCGCGACAGTTCAGCCCATCAATAAAACGACCGCGCGGCCTTCAAGGTCAACAGGCCGTCGCATTGCGAATTGTGTCCGGAGTAGGCCGAGCAGTCTCCACCGCTGAGGCTGGAGCCGCTATAGATCAGGTCCAGGTCAACGCCTTTCCATGCGCGGGAGAACTGCACTGACCAGTCGCTGAAGTTGCTGATGGTGCCGCCTTCCACCGCAGTTGGAGTGCCGAGCTGGTGAGTGGTGTACTTCATGCTGACGCCGATGCCGAAGGGCTGTGTACCGCCGAGGTCGGCAAACAGCGTGCTGTCCTGGCGATCCGGATCGTTGCTGAACGACACACCGAAGCGATTGCCCAGCAGGTTCAAGCCGCCGTAGAACTCCTGGCTGTCGAGCGGGCTGAGCTTGGGGTAGCTGTAGTGGATCATGCCTACTTCGTAGCCCAGGGTCTGGTCGAAGGGGCGCTTGAAGCCCATGTAGGAGTCGACTTCAAGGTTGTTGGCCGAGGACAGGCCCATATTGGGCGAAAACTGGCCGAAATACAGGCCGCTGTCGTGGCTCAGGTCCAGGCCGCCGTGGAAGGAATCGCTGCCCGGCGAGGTGGGCTTGACCAAACCCTGGGCCATGCTGCGGCTGGGCGTGGTGCCTAATTTGAGGTCGAAGTCACCCAGTTCACGCTGAAAAATCTGTGCGTATGCGAGGGGGCTTGCTGTAAGGGCTGCGATGAGAAACAAGCAGGGCTTGAGCATGCTTCACTCCATGAAAAGCGAGGAGCAGTAATGAAAAAATCGGACAGATGCCCGTGCTAGACGGGTGCAAGCATACCGGCGAATGCTTCGCGGTGAGCCCCGTTCGTCGATTAGCGCATCAGGAGATGTAGCAGGAGGGTGTTTCAGACTCTAGTCCTGGCGCCTTGGAAGGCAAGACGCTTAGGAGCTAGATGCGGACGCGCGGGTATTACTTTTTGCCCAGGCTGATCTGCTTGGACGGGCCGAAAGTCTGGCCGCTCACGCCCTTGGCAATTTGCTGGATTTCGCCGCCGGACTTGAGGAAAGCAGCAATTTGGCTGTTGATCGATTCGCTGGTTTCAACGGCGGGAGCTGGCTTTGCTTTGCTGTTGGATGCTTTTACGCGCATGGCGGCCACTAACCTGTAGAAAATTAACTTGGCCAGGCATCGTACAGGAAATACTTGACAATTGCTTGGCAAATATCCTCTGGGAATAACCAAAGCCGATGTAATCGGCCAAAATTTGACCTTGAAATAAGCCCCTAACTTACTGTTTTAACTCGAAACCACAGGGTTTATTCGGCTGCTGCCCGCGGGTAAAATTCGATCGATTGATCAGACGAGCGGGGCGGTGCCATTACGAGGCCACGCCAGCCCGCGATTTTTCAGGCGCACGCGCGTGGCGGGCGCAACTCGGGTAGAATGCCGCCCACGTAACGAAGGTATCTGGAAATGGCTTTAGTCGGGCGCTACAACAGCTTGCAAGTGGTTAAACACACTAACTTTGGTTTGTACCTGGATGGTGCGCAAGATGGCGAAATCCTCTTGCCTAATCGGTATATCCCCAAAGATATTCCCAGTGAAGATGAAGACTGGCTTAACGTTTTCATTTATCTGGACAGCGATGACAAACTTATCGCGACGACTGAAAAGCCGAAAGTTCAAGTCGGCGAATTCGCCAGTTTGAAAGTCGTCGAAGTCAACAGCATTGGCGTATTCCTCGACTGGGGTTTGCCAAAAGACCTGTTGCTGCCGTATTCGGAAGAAAAACGCCAGCTGACCGCAGGTGAATACTGCGTGGTGCACGTCTACCTCGACAAGCACACCAAACGCATCACCGCCACCGCGCGACTTGACCGCTACCTGGATAAGACACCTGCCAACTACCAGGTGGGCCAGGAAGTCGACCTGCTGGTGGCCGAAGCCACCGACATGGGTTTCAAGGCGATCATCAACAACAAGCACTGGGGTCTGATCCACAAGAACGAAGTGTTCAAGTTCCTGCGCCCGGGCAAGGAAGAGAAAGGCTTTATCAAAGAGATCCGCGCCGATGGCAACATCAGCCTGAGCCTGCAACCGGTTGGCCAGGAAGCGGCCTCGAGCCTGAACTCGAAGATCCTCGCCAAGTTGCGTGAAAACAACGGCACCCTGCCGGTCAGCGACAAGAGCGACCCGGCGGTGATCAGCAATTTGTTCGGTGTCAGCAAAGGCAACTTCAAGAAAGCCATTGGTGCGCTCTACAAGCAGGGCCAGATTGTGATTCACGCCGATCGCATTGAACTAAGCTGATGGCGTTTTGCTCTTCTGTAGGTGCCGCTCGGCGCCTATGGAGGCTGCAACCATGACCCGCAAAACACTCTTCGCCTACCTCGGCACCTTGCTCGCGTTTCTGGTGCTCGACGGCCTCTGGCTCGGCGTCCTCATGGGCCCGACCTACAGATCCCTGCTCGGCTCGCTGATGCTGGATCAGCCTCGCTTGCTGCCTGCTGTGCTGTTTTATCTGCTGTATGCCCTCGGTTGTGTGGTGTTCGTGGTTTTGCCCAGCGGCAGTTGGCAACGTGCAGCACGCCTTGGCGCTTTGCTCGGCCTGGTGGCCTACGGCACCTATGACCTGAGCAACTGGGCCACGCTGAACGGCTGGTCAGCCGAGCTGGCGCTGATGGACATGGCCTGGGGCACCTTCCTGACGGCCGTCTGTTGCAGTGTCGGCTATTTGTGTGCACATCGGGTGCGGCATTGATTGTGTACAGGATTGACGTGCACCGTTGCTGAGCATAACCCCCGCCAACAAGCCTTCATAAATCTCTTTGGAACACCGTTTCAGAGGGATTGTGTGCCATTGGCACATATTCTGCTGAATACCTCGTATACAAACCAGGCCGCCTCCCGTATGCACACCGTTACGGCAGCGCAGGCCGGTATTTCGAGGAGCCAAGCGATGACCGAACAATTGCCCAAAGGCTACAGCCCGCGCCTGTACAACCAGGACCTCGGGCCGCTGCCGCAGAAATGGACCTGGTACAACATTTTCGCCTTCTGGATGAGCGACGTGCACAGCGTCGGCGGCTACGTGTTCGCCGCCAGCCTGTTTGCCCTCGGGTTGGCCAGTTGGCAGGTGTTGATCGCCTTGCTCACCGGCATTTGCATCGTGCAGTTGATTGCCAACCTGGTGGCCAAGCCGAGCCAGCAAGCGGCGGTGCCATACCCGGTCATCTGCCGGCTGGCATTTGGCGTGTTTGGGGCGAATATTCCGGCGGTGATTCGCGGTTTGATCGCCGTGGCCTGGTACGGCATCCAGACGTACTTGGCGTCGAGTGCCTTGATTATCGTAGTGCTGCGCTTTTTCCCACAGATGGCGGTGTATGCAGAGCCGCACTTTGCGGGCCTGTCTTACCTGGGCTGGTTTGGCTTCCTCAGCTTATGGACGCTGCAGGCAGCCGTATTCTGGGCCGGCATGGAGTCCATCCGCCGCTTTATCGACTGGGCGGGGCCAGTGGTCTATGCGGTGATGTTTGCCCTGGCCGGCTGGATCGTGTGGAAGGCGGGTTGGGCGAACATCAGTTTCACCCTGGCGGAAAAATCCCTGTCGGGCTGGCAGGCATTTGGCCAAGTGATTGTGGCGACGGCGCTGGTGGTGTCGTACTTCTCCGGGCCTACGCTCAATTTCGGTGATTTCAGCCGCTACTGCCGCAGCATGCACGACGTGCGACGCGGCAATTTCTGGGGGTTGCCGGTTAACTTCCTGGCGTTCTCGCTGGTGACTGTCGTCATCGTTTCGGGCACTTTGCCGGTGTTTGGCGAAATGTTGCATGACCCAATCGCTACGGTTTCGCGCATCGACAACAGCATGGCCGTGCTGCTCGGCGCCTTTGCCTTCGTGACCGCCACCATCGGCATCAACATTGTCGCCAACTTCGTGTCACCGGCGTTTGATTTCGCCAACGTCGCGCCGAGCAAGATCAGTTGGCGCGCAGGTGGCATGATCGCGGCCGTGGCCTCAATCTTTATCACGCCGTGGAACCTGTTCAACAACCCGCTGATGATCCACTACACCCTGGACATTCTCGCTGCGTTTATCGGGCCGCTGTTCGGGATTTTGATTGTGGATTTTTACCTGATCAAAAAGCAGAAAATCGACGTGGATGCCCTGTTCGACGACAGCCCCAACGGCCGTTATTACTACGACGGCGGCGTGAACTGGACCGCCGTCAAAGCCTTGGTGCCTGCGACGCTGGTGGGCGTCGCTATCACCTTCACGCCCGCGTTGCAGGGCATGGCCAACTTTGCCTGGTTTACCGGGTGCTTCCTGGGAGGGCTGTTTTTCCTGGTGCTGGCGCGGCGCGAGCAGGTTCGTGCGCCGACGTCGCTGGTTGCCGGTTGACCAACACCGCGCCCGCCACCACCAAGCCGCAACCGGCAATGACCAAGGCCGGTTGCAGGCCACCGCTCAGGTGGCTGCTCACCGAGGCCAGCAACGGGCCGCACAATTGGCCAATGGCAAAGCTGGCGGTGAGCAACCCGGTGCTGCGCTGGTAGCCGTGGGGCGCCACCTCGCGCAAACGCGCCATCACCAGTTGCATGCATGCCAGGAACGGCGCACCACACAGCAACACTCCCAGCGCCAGGCCCCAGCCATTGCCCTGCAGGCAGGCGAATACCCCGGCCGCTTGCAGCCATAACGTCGTCATCAACCAGCGGCGGGTGGTGTCCGGGTCCTTGCGACGCAGGCTCGCCACCACCACACCCAGCGCCGCCGCCAGGCCAAAGCACGGCCAGAACAGGTCGGCTTGCCAGGCGCCTTTGAACTGCGCGTTGGCCATCTGCGATAAGAAGGTTGCGGGGATGATGTAGCCCAGGCCATACAAGAAGTAGATCCAGCACAGGTGCGCGATGCTGGCGTTGCTGCCCGCGCTAGTGGCATGGGTCACCGTCACGGTCGGTTTCGGTAAAAAGGGCAGGATGGCCAGCAACATCACCAATGCCACCACGCCATAGACCAGCCACAAGGTCGCAGAGTCTTCGCCCAGTAGATTGGAGCCCAGTGCCAGCAATCCTGTCAGCAGAATCCCCAGGCCCGGCCCGGCAAACACCAACGCTCCCAAACGCGGACGCCCGGCGGCTATTGCCAGCGGCTGGCTCAAACTGGTGATCATTACCAGCGCCCAGGCGCTCGCCACGCCGGTACCAAAGCGCAGCAGCAAATGCGGCCAGAAGCCATGCGCCCAGTACGACCCCAGGGTCAGCAGCACGCACAGCCACAGCCCGCCATACAAACGCGCTTTTATGTGGTGATGGCTGCGGGCGAAGATCGAGTCCACCGCGCCGACGAAATAGCCCAGGTAGTTGGCGGCGGCAATCAGGCCCGCGCCCGTCAGGTCAATCTGCCCCTCGCTGAGCAAATGCGGCATCTGCGGGGTGAGGGCGAAGCGGCCAATGCCCATGGCCATCATCAGGGCGATAAAGCTGGCGGTTAAGCGAATGAGCGGTGACATGTGCAGGTTTCCTACGGGGAAGCGAATGACCTGTAGGCTAAAGCGGATTGACTTTCTGTAAAAATGAATAATAGTGAGTAACTTGTTCAGTTTTGGAGAAAGGTATGGAGTTCAGTCAATTGCGCATCTTCCAGGCCGTGGCGGAAGAGGGCTCCATCACCCGCGCGGCTGAGCGCCTGCATCGCGTGCCCTCGAATCTGTCGACACGGCTCAAGCAAATGGAGGAGCAACTGGGCGTCGAGTTGTTCGTGCGCGAACGCCAGCGGTTGCAGCTTTCTCCCGCAGGCAAAGTGTTGCTGGACTACAGCACCCGACTGCTGGCGCTGCATGATGAAGCCCACGGCGCGGTGCAAGGAGGGCAGCCGGCGGGCGATTTTGTGTTGGGCAGCATGTACAGCACGGCCGCAGTGCATTTGCCCAAACTGTTGGCGCGCTATCACAAGGCGTATCCGATGGTGAACCTCCAGGTGCAATCGGCACCCAGCGGCGAGTTGCTAGAGGGCTTGATCACCGGGCGTCTGGATGCGGCCTTTGTGGATGGCCCGATAACGATCGCGACGCTGGACGGCGTGCCGCTGTGCGAAGAGCGCCTGGTGATCATTTGCGAGGCGGATCACCCGCCCGTGCGTGGCCCCCAGGATGTCGCCGGCCGTTCGGTGTTCACCTTCCGACGCAGTTGCGCCTACCGTGCGCGCCTGGAAACCTGGTTTTCCCACGAGCGTGTGGCCATGGGGCGTGCCATCGAGATCGAGTCTTACCAAGGCATGCTCGCCTGCGTGATCGCCGGTTCCGGCGTGGCGTTGATGTCCGAATCAATGCTCGACAGCCTGCCAGGCAAGGACAGTGTGTCCGTTCATCCGTTGACCGGGCCTTTTGCCACTGCTACTACCTGGTTAATGTGGCGCAAGGGCATGCTCGGCGCTAACCTCAATGCATGGATCGATCTGCAACAAGAGGGCAAGGCCGATTTCCTGCAAGACGCGCGCGCGATTGCTTGAACGATCCGTCAGGATTCAGATCAATCCTGTAATAGTTCGTTGTGGTTTCGTTCAAGCATTACGTAAGACTTAGAGCTACTATCACTGTAGGAAAAGGCGACAGAACTCCCGCCTAGCCGCATTACCCTCAAAGGGGGCAACCATGAAAGAGAAAATTCAAAACTGGCTCCACGACCTCGGCGTTGCGCTGGGCCTGATTGAACCGCCACTGCAGCCGATACCGATTCGCACGGATGACGAGCAGCGTCGTCCGCGTCGCCGCTAAGCTCAGGTAGCAACAGCTTTTAGAATGTGGGAGCGGGCTTGCCCGCGATAGCGGTGTATCAGTCGATAAAAAGTTGACTGACACACCACTATCGCGGGCAAGCCCGCTCCCACAGTCGTTTTGTGCAAGGCAAAAAAACGGGCGCGACATCCGACGTCGCGCCCGCTGAAGAAACCGCTTTAAATCCTGTTACCTGTCAAATGGCCCGAGCTACCGAAGCCTCTGGCCGACGTGACAACAAGCTCACCAATACAAAACTCACCAGCCCAACCGCCAGGCTGTAGTAGATCGGCGTATTCGCGTCCAAGCCGTCTTTGAACATAAACACCAGCGCCGTCACAAAGCCCAATGTCATGGATGCAATGGCGCCGGAGGTGGTGGCGCGCTTCCAGAAAATTGCGCCCATCAGCGGGATCAGCATGCCGCCCACCAGCAGGTTGTAGGCCAGGGTCAGGGCGCTGATCACGTCGTTGACCACCAGCGCGATACCCAGCACGGCGATACCGGTCAGCATCGTAAACAGACGGTTGATGCTCAGGCTCGACTGCTTGCCGCCACGCAGGCGTGGCAGCAGGTCTTCGGTCAGTACGGTGGAAGCGGCGAGCAAGCCGGCGCTGGCGGTGGACATCATCGCGGCCAGTGCGGCGGCGATCACCAGGCCACGGATGCCGTCTGGCAGCGAGGCTTTGACGATGGCGGCGAAGGCGTTGTTGACGTTGTCCAGGTTCGGCAGCAGCACATGCGCGGCCATGCCGATCAGGGCACAGGCCAGGCCGTAGAGGATGCAGTAGAAACCGGCGAACGTGCCTGCGTACTGGGCGACTTTTTCGTCACGGGCGGTGAATACGCGTTGCCAGATGTCCTGGCCGATCAGGATGCCGAAGAAGTAGATCATGAAGTAGGTGATGATCGTGTCCCAGCCGATTTCGGTGAAGCTGAAATTCGACGCTGGCAGCTTGGCCACCAGTTGATCCCAGCCGCCGACGCGGTACAGGCAGATCGGCAGCAGAATAAACATCAGGCCGACAGTCTTGATCACGAACTGCACGATATCGGTAAGGGTCAGCGACCACATGCCGCCGATGGTCGAATACACCACCACCACGCCACCGCCGAGCAGCACCGACACCCAGAACGGCAGGCCGAACAGCACTTGCAGCACGGTGCCGATGGCCAGGATCGAGGTCACGCCGATCATCAGCGCGTAGGCCAGCATGATCACCGCACTCGCTTGGCGGGCCATCGGGTTGTAACGTTTTTCCAGCACCTGGGTGACGGTGAAGATCTTCAACTTGAGCAGCGGCTTGGCCAGGAACAGGTTCAGCGCAATGATCCCTGCGCCCAGTGCGGCGCACAGCCAGAAGCCGGAAATGCCATGCACATAACCCAGGCGCACGGTGCCGACGGTGGATGCACCGCCCAATACCGTGGCGGCCATGGTGCCCATGTACAGCGACGGGCCCAGGTTACGACCGGCCACCAGGTAGTCTTCGTGGGTCTTGGCACGGCGCATGCCGTAATAGCCGAGCACGAGCATGCCGGCGGCGTAGATGAGTACGACGAATAAATCCAAAGCCATGACGGCGGTTCTCCGTTTATTTTTTTAGGCTATTGAGAGGTGTTCTGCAGGAAGGGAGCCTGCTCTGGCGAGGGCGCTTGCTGTGGCGAGGGAGCTTGTTGTGGTGAGGGAGCTTGCTGTGGCGAGGGAGCTTGCTCCCGTTCGACAGCGAAGCTGGAGCCGGCTTTTTGGGCGCAGCTCCGCACCCCAGCGGGAGCAAGCACCCCAGCGGGAGCAAGCTCCCTCGCCAAAACGGCCGGGCCATAGACCTCGGCCGGCTCCGGGAACGCACGAAGCAAGGTCAGGTACACCACCGACGCCAGCCCCAGCGTCACCGGCAGGCTGATATCGATGCCATCGGCCAGGTTGCCCAGCGGCCCGACAAACTGCCCCGGCAGGTTGACGAAGCACAAGCCCACCAGTGCGCTCGGGACCCAGGCGCCCAGGCCGCGCCAGTTCCAGCCGTGGCTGAACCAGTAGCGCCCGCCGGTCTCACCGCGAGTGAACACCTGCAAGTCATCCGGGCAGTAGAAGCCGCGGCGCACGATCAGGCCGATGATCATCATCACCATCCACGGCGTGGTGCAGGTGATGATCAGCACGGCGAAGGTCGACACGCTCTGCACCAGGTTGGCGGCGAAACGTCCGATAAAGATGAAGGCAATCGACATCACCCCGATCAGCAACGTGGCCTTGACCCGCGACAGCAAGCGCGGGAACACGCTGGACATGTCCAGCCCGGTGCCATACAGCGAGGTGGTGCCGGTGGACATGCCGCCGATCACCGCGATCAGGCACACCGGCAGGAAGAACCAACTCGGTGATACGGCCAGCAAACCGCCGACATAGTTGTTGGCCGCGATATAGTCCGGCGCCTTGATCGCCACGATGGTCGCGGTGGCGAGGCCGAACAGGAACGGAATCAAGGTGGCGATCTGCGCCAGCACGACCGCCAGCATGATGCGCATTTTCGGCGTCTCACGCGGGATGTAGCGCGACCAGTCACCCAGGAACGCGCCGAAGGAAATCGGGTTGCTCATGGCCACCAGCGCCGAGCCGATGAAGGCAGCCCAGAAACCAGCCTGGCCCATGGCGACGGTGCCGGCGAAGTGGCTGTCGAACGCCGGTGCGAACGCGAAGATGCCCAGCAGAAACAGCAGGCTCGCCGCCCACACCGCAATGCGGTTGACCCACAGCATGAAGCGAAAGCCGTAGATGCACACGGTCAGCACCAGCAAGGCAAACAGGCCGTAGGCCAAGCCCAGCGTCAGGTCGGTTTCCGGCAGGCCAATCAGGCGTTTCGCACCACCGACCAGCGCATCACCCGAACTCCACACCGACAGTGAGAAGAAGGCAATCGCCGTCAGCAGCGATAGAAACGAGCCGACAATCCGCCCATGCACACCAAAGTGCGCACCGGAAGACACGGCGTTGTTGGTGCCATTGATCGGCCCGAACAAGCCCATGGGCGCCAGGATCAGCGCGCCCACCAACACGCCCAGCACAATCGCCCAGACCCCAGCCTGGAACGACAAACCGAACAGCACCGGAAACGAGCCCAGCACGGCGGTGGCAAAGGTATTGGCACCGCCGAAGATCAGGCGAAACAGATCCTTGGGCCTGGCGGTACGTTCGTGGTCCGGGATCTGTTCGACCCCGTTGGTTTCTATCTTGCGAATACTGTTTTCGTTGTTTTTATTATTCATGATCAGCTCCGATCACATTGGCTAAGGGGGCGGCAGCCCTTCCGGCATAGCGGACAAATGTTCGTGACAGGCCAGCCACAGGCCTTGTTGTTTTAGGTGAGACGCTTGCCGTTTGAAGACAATGGTCTCGCGCTCCTGGCTAAAAAATTGCTCCCCGTTCATGCGCAGCTCGGTGGCCACGTCATGAATAAAAATCGCCGCGTCACCCTGCAGGCTGACAACGGCATTGCTTGAGCTGCAGGACAGCACTTCAAACCCCTCGTCCGCGCGCCAGCTGTCCCACAACGCCTGGTAGGCATCGCGACTGAGCAGAGGCTGGGGCAGGGTGTAAAACACGAAGCTGGCATCGGCCGTGAACGCGCCAAAGTAAGCCTCGCGGTCATTAGCGGCGAAGGCCGCCACCAGGTCGGCGGCGGCTTTCAGCACCTCTTGGGCGCTCATCAGCGGTGCGCCACGCCGGGCAGTACGCAGAGCATCTCGTACAGCAGGTTGGCGCCGAGCAGCGAGGTGTTGCCGGTGGTGTCGTAAGGCGGCGAAACTTCTACCAGATCACAACCAACCAGGTCGAGGCCCTGGCAACCACGGATGATCTCGATCGCCTGAATAGTGGTCAGCCCGCCGATTTCCGGTGTGCCGGTGCCGGGCGCCCAGGCGGGGTCGATGCCGTCGATATCAAAGCTCAGGTACACCGGGCCGCCACCGACTTTTTCGCGCACTTCGGCCATCAAGGGGGCGAGGGAGTGGTGCCAGCATTCTTCGGCCTGGACCACGCGAAACCCCTGTTTGCGGCTCCAGTTGAAGTCTTCGGCAGTGTAGCCCTGGGCACGCAGGCCGATTTGTACAACACGATCGCAATCGAGCAGGCCTTCTTCCACGGCGCGGCGGAAGGTGGTGCCGTGGGCGATTTTTTCGCCGAACATATGGTCGTTGACGTCAGCGTGGGCATCGATATGCACCAGCCCGACCTTGCCGTGCTTTTTGTGGATAGCACGCAGGATCGGCAGGGTGATGGTGTGGTCACCGCCCAATGTCATCGGGATCACGTCGTGCTCAAGGATCTCGTCGTAGGCTTCTTCGATGATGCGCACGGCGTCGAGCAGGTTGAAGGTGTTGATCGCCACATCGCCAATGTCCGCAACCGACAGCGAGTCGAACGGTGCGGCGCCGGTGGCCATGTTGTAAGGGCGGATCATCACTGATTCAGCGCGGATTTCACGCGGCCCGAAGCGGGTGCCGGCGCGCAGCGAAGTGCCGATATCCAGAGGCACGCCGATAAAGGCAGCGTCCAGGCCTTTGGCGGTTTGCAGGTGGGGAAGTCGCATCATGGTGGCGATGCCGGCGAAGCGCGGCATTTCGTTGCCGCCCAGTGGTTGGTGGAAAATCTTGTCCACGGGAGTGCCTCATCGTTGTTTTGTTTATTAGGGGCCGATTCTGCGAAAAGCCCGTGGCGGGAAGAATCGGCAGAGGCAAATACTTAGTTCAGATTTTTCTAAACTAATGCTTGAGTTAAACTCGGCCCAAATGTGGGAGCTGGCTTGCCTGCGATGGCGGCGTTGAATTCACTGTTGCGATCGCAGGCAAGCCAGCTCCCACAGGATTTTTGTGTTCCGCGGAGAACAAATGGCCAACGCCTTGCCCGACCTGAAACTCCTGCGCATCTTCGTCAGCGTCGTGCGCCACCAGGGTTTTGCCAATGCCCAGCACGAACTCAACCTGTCGACGTCAGCCATCAGCACCTACATGAGCCAACTCGAATCGGCCTTGGGCCTGGTGCTGTGCCATCGCGGCCGGGGTGGATTCAGCCTGACCAGCAAAGGCGAGCTGTTCCATCAGGAAACCTTGCGTCTCTTAGGTGAACTCGAAGGCTTCGAGCAATACGCCGCCGCCCTCAAAGGCGAGCTGCGCGGCACCCTCAAGCTTGGCGTGCTGGACTCCACCGTCAGCGACAAGGCTTTGCCGTTCGCCGAAGTGATCGGCGCCTACAGCCTTGAACACCCGGCCGTACACCTGCATCTGTCGGTGATGAGCCCTTACGAGCTGCAACTGGGCGTGCAGGACAATCGCCTGGACCTGGCCATCGGCGCGTTCTCCAACCGCATGAGCGGGCTGATCTACATGCCGCTGTATCGCGAACAGCACTGGCTGTATTGCAGCACGCGCCACCCGCTGTTCAACGAGCGGCGTATCCCCGAACAAGTGATCACCCAGCAACGCATGGTCGGCCGTGGCTATTGGAGCCAGGCCGAACTGGCGCGGCATGGTTTCAAACACAGTGCGGCCACCGTGGAAAGTATGGAAGCCCAGTTGATCCTGGTACTGTCCGGCGCCTATATCGGCTACCTGCCCGAGCACTACGCCCAGGCATGGGCCGACAAGGGTGACTTGCGCGTTTTGTTGCCGGCAACCTTCGGCTACCAGGCGCCGTTTTCCATGATCATGCGCCGTGGCCGCAGTCGCGAACCGCTGATCCAGACTTTCCGCGATCTGCTCAAAGCGCAGCTCAACCAGGCCTGATAAACCATGTCCAGACCCCAATGCCCTCGCTGCCTCAGGCCCGTTACCCACTGTCTGTGCGCGCTGATCCCCAGCCTCGACAGCCGCACCCGCATCTTGCTGTTGCAGCACCCGAGTGAGGTCAATCACGCGCTCAATACCGCGCGCTTGGCGGCACTGGGCTTGAACAATGCGCAGTTGGTGGTGGGCGAGGTGTTTGACGACCTGGCCACGCTGTTGAGCCCGCCGGGTTATCAGGCACGCCTGCTGTTCCCGGCGGACGATGCTGAGCCGTTGCAAACCTATACGCCGAGCGATCAACCGCTGTTGCTGGTGGTGCCCGATGGCACTTGGCGCAAGGCGCGCAAGCTGCTGCACCTCAACCCGCTGTTGGCGGCTTTGCCGCGCGCGGCCCTGGCGGGCGAGCGCGTGTCGCGTTATCGGTTACGCAAGGCACCCGGCCCGGGCGCTTTGTCGACGGTGGAAGCAATCGTGCAAGCGTTGCAGGTACTCGAAGCCCCGGATTCATTTGACGCGTTGCTCAAGCCTTTCGATGCGTTGATCGAAGGCCAGATTGCCGCCATGGGCGAGGCGGTCTACCAGCGTAATCACGTAGAGGTTACATAGCTACTGCCTGGCGTAAGCGCCGCTGATTAGGCTCGTCATTTATCACACCCTTTGAGGGAAAAATGACAGAGCCTGAAGAGACACTCCCACTTCGACCCATGGATACGTTGTCTGCGTATATCCAGGAACAACAAGCCCAAGGGCCGTTGATGACTGGCGCAGAGTGGTCCATGACACGCGTCTTGTTACCTTTGCGCAAGACACTTGAGCGCTTTTTCGGCAGCCTTGATGAGCAAGAGCAGCAAGACTACATACGTTTGCAAAAGGCCTACGTCAGCGCACAAACCACATTCGAAGCGGCTATCAAGCAACTCGGCGCGGACCTTGAAACCACCTTGTTGGCGAGCCTGACTGCAAGGCTGAAAGCACTGGCCGGCAAAGAGGTTGATCCCAAGGTTGCGCGTATCCATACCCGCTATGTGAAACCGGCTGATACATCGACGCCAAACAACCCAACCCTGCGAGTTCCACGCGCGATAGATGACCGCGTGGACAGCGAGGGCCTGTCCAGCGTCACCCTGTGGGAGGCCGCCTGCATGAACTACAGCGGTTTGTCGGGGTGGGGCTTTCCGGGGCATGTCAGCCTGAAGGAGGCCAGCTATCTGGATTCGAATGTCGGAATCAGCGCGGCGGATTTCATCGAGCTGGTGCGCGAACTCAATCTTGGCACCCAATTGCGCACGCGCCTGGACAGCGCGCTGCAGAACTCCACGCTATTGGGGGCGCAGGTGTTGGCGCTGGCAACTGCAGAACTTGAATTCGCGTTGATAGAGGCCTTGAGGACCACCGACCGGAGCCGGGTTGATCGGGAAAAATACCACGCTGTGGTGGGTGCGTTTTCAGGCGAGTCGCCTTGGGATGTCACTCAAGAAGTGAAACTGTTCATTCCCTATGGCCCGAACAATATCAATGGGACCGAACGCTATGGCCTGCTTGGCGTATACACGGACCTGCCAAGAGGTGACTACCTGAGCATTCCTTATGTGATTTTCTCGGTCAAAGGATGCAAAGGCGCGTTCAGCTATTTCCCCGACCGGCCTGGCGGTGCCCTCAAGCACTACGACAAGTTTTCGGAGGCTGCCGACGAATTTTATGTCGGCTTCAAGGCGTTTTATGCGCGAAAGGAAATGGGGTGGTTGTATCAGTCCATGTCGCTGTCAGACTACGCGCGCTTGAACGCCAGGCCGGCGAAAGAAAGCAGGCCGGAGGAGCTCAATGCATTTGCGCAGTTCTTATACCGGTTGTGCGGGCGTGCAAGCAGGCTTACCCAGGTCAACCACATCGGCTACAAGCGCGATAGCGTTTACAACGCGCCGACAGTCAGCCTCTATCGTTTTTACATCGAGCGTTGCCGAGCCAACCTCAAGGTATTGGCGCATGAAACGCCGGGCGCCATGGCCACCTTGCTTGAGTTTTCCCAGACGCTGTTCGGTGAAATCATCAACCTGCTGTTGATCCCGGCGCCAGGGCCTTTGAAAGGCCTGGGGCGGTTGAGAGCGTTCGCCATGTTCGCTTCAATGGGGCAAACAGTTTTTCAGGGGCTGCAGAAGGATGAACGTGGAGACTTGGTGCAAGTGGCGATGGATATTGCTGACTTGCTCAGTAGCAGGTTCTTGCACACACGGTTGGCCCCGACGGTCAGGCGCCGACACCAAGCGCTGTACGACCGGCTGACCCAGCAAAGCAAACCGATGACGGCCGATGAGCGCAAGAGCCAGACTGACGGCCAACTGGTGGAAAAAATGATGGGCGCTACTGACGTACCCACGCAAACGTTGGAGCGGATCGTCAACCTCAGCAAGAGCTCGCGAGCCGACCTGGAGCACGTCTGGGATGGAGCACCGCCCTCGGCCTCGCTGGTCGAGGCGGTGCATCGGTTTAACGTTGACAAGTTGATCGACTGGGCAGCCGAGGGGGCCGACGCTAACCGTCCTGAGGCGGTCGGTGCCGTTGATATTCTCGCACCGTTACTCACCCGGCATAAGGATTGGCCGAAGAACACATCCTTGAGCCTTCTTAACCCGCAAGGCGTGGAAGTGCGGCGCTATAGCAAACGTGCGGACCACAAGACCACGGCAGTGGTTACGGTCACCGTGTTGGAAGACGGCTTGTTCGCTTATTCAATGCCGCGCCGGATCAGTGTTCATTTGCCTCAGGCTATCGTCGACTTGCTACCCGATGTTTTTTTATCGGGCAGGTCGACGTTGGTCGAACAACTCGCTGACCAAGCCGCTGCGTTGCGTATTGATCTGTTTGAGGCGCTCACGGCGTATGGTAATACCAGTCGCTCCATGGCCACGGGCGCACCCGCGTCAGTGCTTCGATTACTGCCTGACAGCGTTGCCAGCGATACCTCGCCGCACCCCGTGGTTGAGCAGTTACACACATTGCACCCCGGATTGAACCGGGCGCGGTTGCTGGAAGTACTACGCCGACATCCGTTGTCGGAACATCAGCAGACACAACTCCTGCAATCGCAACTGCAACCCGAAGCGCTTTACACCGCGCTGCGCTCTGCCCGTCAGATGGCGCGCGCAGATGTCATCGTTGACGGCGTACTCCATCCTCGGCGCTTTAGTCAGAAAGCTCAGAATTGGGCCACGGAGTTTGCCGCCTGCGCACTGCGCGACCTGACCGGCCAGGTACTGATCATCAGCCCTGAATCGCAAGCGGTACCTTATGTTTCGCGAGGTCCGCTGGACAAAACCATTGTGGTGATCGATCACGGGCGCGGACAGTTCTCAGTGTTTGACACTCAAAGCCACAAACCAAGGTCGACCGAAACCCATGATTTATACCAAACGGTCGTGAGTCAGATCTCTGAATACGACCTGCTACGGTTGGGGTGGGACGCGCAGGACGCCGCCTCTCAGTTCCGTCACACAGTCGCCCGAACCCTGTTCGACAACCGTACGCCCGATGGCAGGTTTTATCCGTCACGCCGTGAGATCGGGCGATACGTCAGCGTTGTCGAGACGTCAAATATTGTGCCCACGCCTGACGCGCTAGGCCTCTACAGCCTGGGCACCGATCACTACCTGTTTATCGAGGGAGAGTATTACAAGGTCGTCCAGGAGCAAGGGCTTGAGCCCTGGCGTATTCAACACCCGTCCCTGAAGCAGGCTTATGCACCGGTGTTGACCCACAATGGTGTCGGCGCCTGGCGCCACGAATGGGAAAACCCGCTGACCTGGGAGGGGCAGAAACCGTTTCAGCGTCTCGGGCCTTGGGTGCGTGAATTAACGCCGGATGCCATTGTGCAGATCCAGCAGATCAGCGGGGTGACGCCGGCTATCCTGCGCCGGGTGCATGTGCGTAACGAACGCCCCCCTGCCATCCTGCGTGAGACGGTTGAGCGTTTCACGATTCATCAGCGGGTCAAATCGGGTGTGGAAGTCGGGCGGGACTTTTACGATGAGCTGCTCGGTGAAGTCGGGGCTGAGGCTGCCGACGCATTGGTCGGGACGACGGGGGCGACTCGTACCGATCAACTCACGGTGCTTGAGACAAAGTTGAACATCGACAAGCCACAGATGGAGCGGCTGTTTTTCAAGGCCCTGTGTCATAAGAGCGAGCCATCGTCCGACCCTTTGGCTCGGGTGCTGCAGCGTGATTTTCCCAGCTTGACCGCAGTCATCGCCGAGGACCTGGTGAGCCAGGCTACACCTGCCGAACGCAGCAGCCTGGAGTCTGCTCGTGTGCCTTTGACGCTGACACCGATGGTACGTTGGTGGCTGCATTATTTGCGCAAAGTGAGGGCTTTGGAGGGCGTGCATCTGCCCGCTGCGGGCAATCAAGACAGTGCTAAATTGATCTTGCATACCGTGTCGGGCATCGAGGGATGGCCGAAGAATCTACGCGTGCAGGTGTCGGAAAGAGGGCGCCTGATTGACAGCATTGGCCCCGCTGACGCGCCACTCAAGCGCGTGCTGGAGGTCATGGACGGTCAATATCAGGCGTACGTCCCTCAAAGTAATGGCGAGCGTCAACCGATCGGCAGCGTCGGTGGGTTTCTGTCGGTGCTGCTCGGTGCACTGCCGGTTACTGAACGCCAGGCGTTAGGCTATACCCATGCATCCGGCGTTGAAGAGCTGACGCAAAATATTGCGCTGCGTCTGGACATCACGCAGTTGGGTATTGAAAAACTACTTGGCATAGAGCCGCTCCCCTGGTTCAACCCGCCACGACGATTGAGTGACGGACGCATTGGGTATCCGCTGAGCGGCGACGGTGGGGCAGGTGATGTAAACCCCGGACAATTGGCGTCGTTACGGAAATTGTATCCGACCAAAACCGATGCGCAGGCCAGTGAGATTCTGCGCAACGAAGGTGATCTCTTCGAGGATCGGCAGGACTTGATCAATGGCCTTTTCAGCGAGCGAGATACCTTGAATGCTAGGCTTGAACGGTGGTGCTTGCTGGCGAACCCTGTGAAGCTCAAGACATGCCTTGAAGCCTCCGAGCGAATTCGACGATGTTGGAGTAAGCAGGACTCTAATCGTGGAGTGCCCAGTGAGCTCAACCTTGACGACCTGGCGCTGGATGATCTCCCTCAGCTTGAAGCGAGCTTCTTTCATGTCGAGTTGCTGAGCTTCAGGAACAATCAATTACAAACGTTACCCTCAGGTTTTCTATGGCGTTTTCCGTTTGTTCGCGTTCTTTCTGTTGAAAACAATCTTTTGGTTCATTTACCAGAAGGGTTGACAGAGTTTAAACACCTAAGGCGGCTGAATTTGTCGAACAATCGCATTCGGCCGAATTTGCAGGATGAATTGCTGTTGACGTCCTTGAAGCGCCTGACCAGCCTGGATCTCTCCTTTAATCCTCTCGGGCAAGGTAGACAGCTGGACTTAGATAAACTGAAGGCGCTGAAAGTGCTCAGGCTCAGAAGCACACGTATCAAGCTGTTGCCCAAGGGGGCGGTGACCCGGCAGGCGCTTCGAGTGTTTGATTTGCGCGATAACTTAATCAATACACTGACCGAAACACAGCTGGGCACGGAGCTCAACGTGCATATTGCGATGGATCTGCAGGGTAACGAGCTTTCTGGGGCCACATTGGACCTACTGCGCGAATACCGCCAAAGGCCGGGTTTCCAGAATGTTCATAGCGGCGTGCTGGATGGCAGTCTTTCGCTTTTAGTTTCCGTTGACCCCTGGTTGGCGTTGATTGCGGCAGACCAACGTGTAAGCCAGCGGGCACTTTGGGATCTGATGGCCGCACAGCAAACCGCAGAGAACTTTTTCGGATTGTTGGGGCTATTGGCTTCTTATCCGCCGTTGTTCTCTGCAACGTATCGGGGGGTGCGCGAGGACATTACCGGTAGAGTCTGGCGATTGATTGACAGCGCAACCCATGACACACAGATCCAACGGGTCTTGTGTGAAGATCCATTCAGGTACCTGCAAGGGCAATCGGATGGCTGGTTGTTGTGTCTTAATGATCTGGAGCTTTCTGTGTTGCCATTGCAAATGCTGGCGCCTGGCAGTCAAGCCTCGGCTGCGGACTTTTTGAACTGCTACCGAGCACGTCGCCGGATCGAGTCTATTGAATATTGGGTTCGGCTTGATTATCCATTGCACTCAAGTGCCGAACAAAGTACCTACCTGCTCACATGCCGGATTGCCTTGGCGAAGGCGTTGGATCTGCCTATGCCGCTCACGACGAGCCTGTCTCCATCCTCCCTGAACATCGACCCCCAGTCGTTAAATACATACCGCAATCGTGTTATCAGAGAGGAGACCGAAATCAACTGGCCTGAGCGGCTCAAGGAAGAGGAACATTGGGTGGCGTTTTTGAGGCGCGAATACCCCTCGGAGTTCGACTCGGCTCTCAGTCAATTCAGCCAGGACCTCGAGCAGGCGCTTGATCGCTCCCAGCGTGGCGAAATGAGCGAAAACGCATACATCATCGAGAGTGCCAGGATTGGTGAGGCAATGGTCACGGCACAGGCGAACCTCGTTCGCCAATTGACTGAGCAGGCGTGGACGGGGTTTGCCAGTAGCACGTAATGACGTTTATATCTTAGTGGAATAAGAACCACACTTTGCGTGATATGGCCCGCCGGCCTTTCCCGGTATGATGTTCGCCCCCGCAGTCTGGATTGCGAATACGCCATGACCTTGCAGTACCCTACAATCGCCGATTGCGTCGGCAACACGCCCCTGGTCCGCTTGCAACGCATGGCGGGTGAAACCAGCAATACCTTGCTGCTCAAGCTCGAAGGCAACAACCCGGCCGGTTCCGTCAAGGACCGCCCGGCGTTGTCGATGATCACCCGCGCCGAGCTGCGTGGGCAGATCAAGCCGGGCGACACCCTGATCGAAGCCACCTCGGGTAACACCGGCATCGCCCTGGCCATGGCTGCGGCGATCAAGGGTTACAAGATGGTCTTGATCATGCCCGACAACGGCAGTGCCGAGCGCAAGGCGGCGATGACCGCCTATGGTGCCCAACTCATCCTGGTCACCCAGGAAGAAGGCATGGAAGGCGCGCGTGACCTCGCCGAGCGCATGGCTGCCGAAGGCCGTGGCGTGGTGCTCGACCAGTTCGCCAACGGCGATAACCCCGAGGCACATTACACCAGCACCGGCCCGGAAATCTGGCGCCAGACCCAAGGCAGCATCACCCATTTCGTCAGCTCGATGGGCACCACCGGCACCATCATGGGTAACTCTCGCTACCTCAAGGAGCAGAACCCGGCGATCCAGATCGTCGGCCTGCAACCGATGGAAGGCGCGGCCATTCCCGGTATCCGTCGTTGGCCTGAAGAGTACCTGCCCAAGATCTACAACGCGACGCGCGTGGACCGCATCATCGACATGGCCCAACGTGAAGCCGAAGACACCACCCGCCGTCTGGCGCGTGAAGAAGGCATCTTCTGTGGCGTGTCCTCCGGTGGCGCTGTGGCCGGTATGTTGCGTCTGTCTAAAGAAGTTGAAAACGCGGTGATCGTCGCGATCATCTGTGACCGAGGCGACCGCTACTTGTCGACCGGCATCTTCGACGAACCCAACTGATGGCCAAGCACGAGAGAGGCCTGCGCTTTCAGCCGACGGGCGGCAGCCGCGCCCCGCAGATTCCGGTGGGCAAGAAGCAACGCCTGACCATCGAGCGCCTGGCTAACGATGGCCGCGGCATTGTGTTCTTTGAAGGTCGCACCTGGTTCGTCAATGGCGCGCTGGCCGGCGAAGAAGTCGAAGCGCGGGTGTTGGGCGCCCACGGCAAAATCGTCGAGGCGCGTACCGAGCGTGTGTTCAAGGCCAGCGAGCTGCGTCGCCCGGCACCGTGCGCGCACTTCGGCCGCTGTGGCGGTTGCAGCGTGCAGCACCTGCCCCATGACGAACAACTTGCCCTGAAACAGCGCATGCTGGCCGAGCAACTGACCCGTGTGGCCGGTGTCGAACCGCAAGAGTGGGCGGTACCGTTGAGCGGGCCGGAGTTCGGCTACCGTCGCCGCGCCCGTGTGGCGGTGCGCTGGGATGCCAAGGCCAAACAGCTTGAGGTGGGTTTTCGCGCCGTGGCCAGCCAGGATATCGTCGCTATCGATGATTGCCCGGTGCTGGTACAAGCCTTGCAACCGATCATGCAGCGTTTGCCGAACATGCTGCGCCGCCTGAGCAAACCACAGGCGTTGGGGCATGTGGAGTTGTTCAGTGGTTCGTCGATTGCCGTGTTGCTGCGGCACATGGCGCCGCTGTCCGAAGCGGACCTGCAGGTATTGAAAGAATTTTGCACCTTCCATGACGCCCAATTGTGGCTGCATGGCGAGGGCCAGCCGGAGCCGGTAGAGCCGGGTCAGGCGCTTGGTTTTAGACTGGCGGCGTGGGATCTGGAGCTGGCTTACCGTCCGGGAGATTTTGTCCAGGTCAACGCCGGAGTCAACGATGCGATGGTCGCCCAGGCCCTGGAGTGGTTGGCGCCAAAGGCCGAAGAACGGGTGCTGGACCTGTTTTGCGGGCTGGGCAACTTTGCCCTGCCACTGGCCAAACAGGTGCGCGAAGTGGTGGCGGTAGAGGGCGTGCAAGCCATGGTCGAGCGGGCGGCGCAGAACGCCGTCAGCAACAATTTGCATAATGTGCAGTTTTTTCAGGCCGATCTGTCCCAGCCTTTGACCGACGCGGAGTGGGCCAAACAGGGCTTTTCTGCGGTACTCTTGGACCCACCCCGTGACGGTGCCCTGGAGGTTGTGCGCAAGCTCGCCACCCTGGGGGCCAAGCGCTTGGTGTATGTGTCCTGCAACCCGGCCACGCTGGCGCGGGACACGGTTGAGTTGGTCAAGCAAGGCTACCGGCTAAAACGTGCCGGGATCCTCGACATGTTTCCGCAAACAGCGCATGTCGAGGCCATGGCGTTATTTGAAGCGGGCTAGGATGCCCGTTTAATCCGACTGGCCTGTCGTCTCCTGGGCCGTGACCTGTCAGGGAGTGTTACCTAGCCTAATGGTTGCACCGCTAGGGTTACGCAGCAGGTCAGCGATGATTTTTGGCGCATCCAAGGTGCGTCGTAGGGAAGGTAAGCAAGATGGTACAGGTGAGAGCACACCAGCCGATCAACACCGACGGCAGTATCAATCTCGAGGCATGGCTGGATCATGCCGTCAGTGTCGACCCGGCACTGGACCGTGAAGCCTTGAAAGCAGCCTGCGAGTTCGCTCGTGAGTCTGAACAGCAAGACAATGCGGCCAAGAACCTGTGGGCCGAAGGCACTTCAAGCTTTCGCACCGGGTTGGAAATCGCCGAGATCCTCGCCGATCTCAAGCTGGACCAGGATTCGCTGATCGCCGCCGTGCTTTATCGTGGCGTGCGTGAAGGGCATATCCCGTTGCCGACGGTCAGCCAGCGTTTCGGCGCGGTGGTGGCCAAGCTGATCGACGGCGTGCTGCGCATGGCCGCCATCAGCGCCAGCCTCAGCCCGCGTCAGTCCATGGTGCTGGGCACCCAGGGCCAGGTCGAAAACCTGCGCAAAATGCTGGTGGCCATGGTCGACGACGTGCGCGTCGCGCTGATCAAGCTGGCCGAACGTACCTGCGCGATCCGTGCGGTCAAGACCGCCGACGACGAAAAGCGCAACCGCGTGGCCCGCGAGGTGTTCGACATCTACGCGCCGCTGGCGCACCGCCTGGGCATCGGCCATATCAAGTGGGAGCTGGAGGATTTGTCCTTCCGCTACCTCGAACCCGATCAATACAAACAAATTGCCACGCTGTTGCACGAGCGGCGGCTTGACCGTGAGCGCTTTATCACCGACGTGATGGGCCAGCTGCGTTCCGAGTTGCAGGCCACCGGCGTCGACGCCGACATCAGCGGCCGCGCCAAGCACATCTATTCCATCTGGCGCAAAATGCAGCGCAAGGGCCTGGCCTTCAGCCAGATCTACGACGTGCGCGCCGTGCGCGTACTGGTGCCGGAAATGCGCGACTGCTACACCGCGCTGGGCATCGTGCACACTTTGTGGCGGCACATCCCCAAGGAATTCGACGACTACATCGCCAACCCCAAGGAAAACGGCTATCGCTCGCTGCACACCGCCGTGATCGGCCCTGAGGGCAAGGTGCTGGAAGTGCAGATCCGCACCCACGCCATGCACGAAGAGGCCGAGCTTGGAGTTTGTGCGCACTGGCGCTACAAGGGCACCGACGTCAAGGCCGGGTCCAACCAGTACGAAGAGAAGATCTCCTGGCTGCGCCAAGTGCTGGAATGGCACGAAGAACTGGGCGATATCGGCGGCCTGGCCGAGCAACTGCGGGTGGATATCGAGCCCGACCGGGTCTATATCTTCACCCCCGACGGCCACGCCATCGACCTGCCCAAGGGCGCCACGCCTTTGGACTTCGCCTACCGCGTGCACACCGAAATCGGCCACAACTGCCGGGGCGCCAAGATCAACGGGCGCATCGTGCCGCTCAACTACAGCCTGCAAACCGGTGAACAGGTCGAGATCATCACCAGCAAGCACGGCACGCCGAGCCGCGACTGGCTGAACCCGAACCTGGGCTACATCACCACGTCGCGGGCGCGGGCGAAGATCGTTCACTGGTTCAAGTTGCAGGCACGCGACCAGAACGTCGCGGCCGGCAAGACCTTGCTTGAACGCGAATTGGCGCGCCTGGGCCTGCCACAGGTGGACTTCGACAAATTGGCCGAAAAAGCCAACATGAAGATCGCCGAAGACATGTTCGCAGCCCTCGGTGCTGGTGACTTGCGCCTGGCGCAATTGGTCAATCTGGCCCAGCAACTGGTCGAGCCGGAGCGCGGCAGCGAGCAGTTGGAACTGATTCCGCGCAAAGCCACCGGCTACAAGCCTGGCAAGCGCGGTGATATCCAGATCCAGGGCGTGGGCAACCTGATGACGCAAATGGCCGGCTGCTGCCAGCCATTGCCGGGCGATGCCATCGTCGGCTACATCACCCAGGGGCGTGGCGTGAGCATTCACCGCCAGGATTGCGCCTCGGTGCTGCAACTGGGCGGGCGCGAGCCCGAGCGCATCATCCAGGTCAGTTGGGGCCCGGTGCCGGTGCTCACCTACCCGGTGGACATCATCATCCGTGCCTACGACCGTTCCGGTTTGCTGCGTGACGTGTCGCAAGTGCTGCTCAACGAGCGCATCAACGTGCTGGCGGTCAACACCCGCTCGAACAAAGAGGACAACACCGCGTTGATGTCCCTGACCATCGAGATCCCGGGGCTGGACGCGTTGGGGCGGTTGCTGGGGCGGATTTCCCAGTTGCCGAACATCATCGAGACGCGGCGTAATCGCACACCTTGATGCGGTCTGAAAATATCTGTGGGCTGCTTTCTGTGGGAGCCGGGCTTGCCCGCGATGCAGGCGACTCGGTCTGTCTGATAGACCGAGTCGAGGCTATCGCAGGCAAGCCAGCTCCCACATTAGATCTTCAGCGGTTCCAGACAATGGGCAGAGATTGACCGATGTATTCACTTGAAGACCTGCTGCACCTGATGAATCGCCTGCGCGACCCGCAATACGGGTGCCCGTGGGACATCAAGCAAACCTACGCGACCATCGTGCCGCACACCCTTGAAGAAGCCTACGAGGTTGCCGATGCCATCGAGCGCGGCGACTTCGATCATCTGCAAGGCGAGTTGGGCGACCTGTTGTTCCAGGTGGTGTATTACAGCCAGCTGGCGCGGGAAGAAGGGCGCTTTGAATTTGCCGGGGTAATCGACAGCATTACGCGCAAGCTGGTTCGTCGCCATCCGCACGTATTCCCGACGGGTGATTTGTACGCGCCGTTGGATATTCCCCAGTTAAGCGAAGAGCAGGTTAAAGAACGCTGGGAGCAGATCAAGGCTGAGGAGCGCGCAGAAAAATCCGACGCACCCGAGCAATTGTCCCTGCTCGATGACGTACCTGCGGCCTTGCCCGCGTTATCCCGCGCCGCCAAATTGCAAAAGCGCGCCAGCCAGGTAGGTTTCGACTGGCCGGCTGCCTTGCCGGTGGTCGACAACGTGCGTGAAGAGCTGGATGAAGTGCTCGAAGCCATGGCTGATAACGATTCGGTGGCCATCGCCGATGAGGTCGGTGACCTGTTGTTTGCGGCGGTCAACCTGGCCCGTCACCTCAAGGTCGACCCGGAAACCGCGCTGCGTGGCGCCAACGCCAAGTTCGAACGACGTTTCCGATTTATCGAACAGGCATTGCGCGATACGCACAAACCCATAGAAGATTGCACCCTCGAAGAGTTGGACGCCCTGTGGGGCGAAGCCAAACGCCAGGAAAAGAATGTGTCCAGCTGCGGTTGAGCAGTTGCCTAAGTGAGTAAGCACCATGAGCCTTTCCCTTCGCGACCAGTTGCTCAAAGCAGGTCTGGTCAACCAAAAGCAGGCCAAGCAGGTCGGCAAAGACAAACAGAAGCAGCAGCGCCTGGTCCACAAAGGCCAGATCGAGGCTGATGACACCCAGGCGCGCCTGGCCGCCGAAGCGCATGCCGAAAAGGTCAAGCGCGACCAGGAACTGAACCGCCAGCAGCAGGAAAAAGCCGAGGCCAAGGCCCGCACGGCCCAGGTTAAACAATTGATCGAAACCTCGCGCCTGCCCAAGCTGACTACCGAGGACTACTACAACTTCGTGGATGACAAGAAGGTCAAGCGCCTGTCGGTCAACACGTTGATGCGCAACAAACTGAGCAACGGCTCCCTGGCGATCGTGCACCACGGTGGCGGCTACGAGGTGATCCCGCGTGAAGCGGCGCTGAAGATCCAGGAGCGCGCACCAGAGCGTATCGTGCAGCTCAATATCCTCACCGAAAGCCAGGTGCCGGATGAGGACGATCCATACGCGGCCTACCAGATCCCGGATGATCTGATGTGGTAAGGCGTTAAAAACAACAAACCCCGCTCAAAAGGCGGGGTTTGTGTTTTTAACCTGCAGCTTCAGCCGATCACCAATCCACTGCATAACTCACGCTGAAGGTACGCCCTTCAGCGTTCGGATACGGCGCACGGGCGTTGGCCTGGGCAAACATGTTCTGGTAATTGCGGTTACTGAGGTTGTAGATCGCGCCTTCCAGGCGACCGACTGGCAACCTGACCGAACCGAGCAGATCGACCAGCGTATAACCTTTGATATCGCGGCCGTTGTTGTCTTTGGCCGCGGCGTCATAGTCGGCCAGTTGCATGCCTTGCAGGCGCAGGCTGTAGTCGCCACGGTCATAACCGACAAAGGCGGTGGTCTTGGCAGGCGAGATACGTGTGGCGGGCAGGTCGATCCATTTACCGTTTTGCTGGGTCTCGCCTTTGGCGTAGGCGTACGTGCCGCCTACCGACCATTGATCGGTGACGTTGTAGGTCAGGCTGGTTTCGATGCCGCGCACGCGCTCTTTCTGGTTGATCAGGCGCAACACACGGTCATTGGCATCATAAAACTGGGTGACGTCCGAGGTGTTCTCATACGCGGTGACATTGGCCAGCCACTTGTCCCAGTTGCCACGCCAGCCCAGCTCGTAACTGTCGACCTTGAGGGCTTGGGCGTTCAAGTCCTGGATGTCGTATTTGCTGTTGACGTCCCGCAGGAAGCGCTGGATATCCGGCAGGGAAAACCCCTGGCTGAAATTGACGAACACATCCTGGTTTTCATTCAGGTGGTACACCGCACCCAGGTTGTAGAGCGTGTCATCGTATTTGAGGGTGCCGCCCGGCAGTGTGGCGCGGTTGCCGGTCTGCACGATCTCGCCGTAGGCAATGCTGTCGGACACTTCGCTTTCGATCCACTCACGACGGATGCCGCCACGTAAGGTCCAGTCATCGATATCGTAGGACAGCTGGCCAAAAATGGCTTTGGTGGCGGTTGCGATGTCCGGGCCCATCTCAAAGGTGGTGCCGGTCTTGGTATAGCTCAGGCCGTTGACCCGGTATTGGTCGCCGCGTTGGCGCGAGGTTTCATGGTCATAGTCGGCGCCCCAGACCAGGTTACCGGTCGCCGAGCCGATGTCCGGCATTTGTGTATCAATCGCTGCCCGCACACCATAGACGTCTTGCACACTGTTGTTGTCGGACACCCCGGCACGACCGCGAGACAGGTCCGGGAAGAACAGTGCATCGGCACGCCGCCAGTAACTTTCGACCTGCAAGCCCTGGCCGTAGAAGTCCTTGTCGGCGTAATTGAGGTTGACCGCCTGGTTGTGGGTGAAGGGTTGGTCATCCAGGTCCAGGCCTTTTACCGCGACGGCAGTGCTGGTGATGCGTGGGTTCTTGGTGTAGCGGGTGTCCTGTTCATCTTTATAGTCTTGCAGCGACAGGCTGATCTTCTTGTCGTCATCCAGCTCGTAGCCGAAGCGACCTTGCAGGTCGTAGGTGTCGGTGTCCATGTTGCTGCCCTGGGACGTGTCCTGGGGAATGCGTTTGCCGTTACCGTCGAACTGGTCGTTGCGTTGCACCGTATTGCCCGACACGTACCAGTCCACCGGGCCTTTGCGGCCGGTGGCACTTTGGAAGGCTTCGTAGGAAAACCCCTTGTGGCTGAAATTGTTACCGGCGGTCATGCCGATCTTGCTGCTGAAGGCCAGGTCTTCGCCTTTGTTGCGCTTGGTAATGATGTTGATGATGCCGCCTGAGGCGCCGGCGCCGTAGACGCTGCTGGCGCCGGATATCACTTCGATGCGCTCGATGCTTTCCGGTGCCACGCTGTTGAGCTGGCGGAAGTTGTCACGCGTGGCGTTCTGGGACACGCCATCAATCAGAATCAGCGTGTTGCGCCCGCGCAGCGTTTGGCCGAAGTTGCTCATGCCACCGCTGGAGGGTGCTATGCCCGGGACCAGTTGCCCGAGGATATCGGCAACCCGGCGTCCTGCTGCTGTCTGCTGGCGGATCTGTGCTTCGTCGATGACCTGCACCGAGCCTGGGATCGCGGCAATGCTGGTTTCACTGCGAGTGGCCGAAACGACCGTCGCCTGCAATTGCAGGTTGGTAGCCGCTGCTGGCGCGTCTTCAGGTTGATCGGCCCAGACAGGCGCGCTTATCGAACCGAGCAGGGGCAGCAGGACGGCCCATTGTGATTTGTTCATGATCTTGCCTTTGAGTTATTAGAAGTATTGACAGAAAAATCGGTAGTCTCAGGTGTTCGGGTGAACGAACGGATGGCGCGGATACCCAGGGCCGCCAAGGCATAGGTCAGTGCCACCAGCCAAAAGCTGTGCGCCAAGCCCACCATTGCCATGCCGACGCCTCCCAACAGCGCACCGCACAACGCGCCACCTTTTGCGGCGCTATTGCCCAGGCCCAAGGCAAACCCCTGCTGGCTGGGTGCAACGGTGTTGGCGATCAACGTGTAGGCGACCGGCAGCAGCGCGCCTTGCCACATGCCCCACAGCAGCCGGCTGGCGAGGAACCCCAGCCATTCACCGGCCATCGCCGTGAAGGCCAGCGTCAAGGCGCAAAACCACGTGACCCATTCGATGATGCGTAATGTTTGCGCCGCGGGGTGTCGGTCAAACAGGCGGCCCCACAGCGGCGCGGACAGCGCGAGCGTCAGTGCGCTGGCGGCGTAGCTGGCGCCGATCAGCCAGGCAGGGGCGTGCAGAACATCGGCGACGTACAGGGCATAAAACGGTTGGGGCATCATCTTGGCGGCCTGGATCAGCACGATGATGGCGAGCATTGCGCCGAGCCAGCCTTTGGGCAGTGCCGTAGGCGTTGAGGCGCGTACCGGTCTTGAGCGCGGCGCATCGCTGGGTAGAAACAGGCTGATCAGCGCGCACAGCAGGCAGACCGCCGTGGCGCTGTAGCACAGCAACGCGAAACCGGAAATATCCATCAGCCAGCCACCCAGCACCGGCCCGGCCAGCGAGCCCACGGCGGTGGCCGATTGCAGCCGCGCCAGAATGTGCCCGCGCCCACCTTCGGCGCAGTACGCCAGCGCATAGGCTTGGGCCGCTGCAATAAAACCTGCCAGCGCGCCTTGCGCCACGCGGATGACCACCAGCAGCCACGGGTCGGTGGTGACAGCGGCCAGCGCCTGGCATACCGCCAGGGCCAGCAGCGCGCGAATGATCATCGGCTTGTGGCCGGTACGATCACCCAGGCGCCCCCACATTGGCGTGAGGATCATCGCCGCCATCATCGGCCCGGCATACACCAGCGATGACAGCAGGCCGGTGTACTGGGCGTTGGCAACGCCCAGCAGTTTCTGGATCTGCAACGGCCAGAAGGGGCCGCTCATCTCCATGGCGCCCATCGACACCAACTGAATCACCACCAACAGGCGCAATGCAGTGTTGTTAGCCGACATTGGCGGCAGTGCTCAGCGGGTTCGGCAGGCGTCCGACGATATCGGCGTGGCTTTCCATCAGGCGCATGCGCATAAACGACTTGGCTGGCCAGTCCTGCTCCAGCAGCGCGGCACGTTCGGTCTGCCAACGTTGGGGTTCGACCTGGCTGCGCAAATCATCGAAACACTCGCGGACCTGGGCTGACAGCTCGTCCCACAGCAGCCCCTCCGGAATATCGAAATGGCGCGCACTGAGCAATACCAGTTCGCCCAAGTGGCACATGAACACGGTGTGCAGCAACTTGTCGCGCACGAAGCCGGCATCGTCGTACAAGGTCATCTTCGGGTCGTGCAGTTCGATGTCGAGGCCATGGGCATGCAAGGTCTTGCGGTCGATGCGGATATCACCGAAATCACGCAGCAACAGGCGGTTTGCTTGCCCGTTTGTGCCCATGACCATAAAGGAGTTCTGCTGATGGGCCTCGAAGGCCACGCCATAACGCAAGTACATGCCCAGCAGTGCCGGCACTGCAATCGATGCATAGTCTTTAAAAAACGCCTGCATGGCCTGCGCGTCATCAGCGCCTTTGCTCAGGCGTACCCACTGCTTGAGCAAGGGGTGCCCATGCTGATCAATGGCAAACAGGCTGCCTACCGGAATGGCCATTTCGCCCGGTTCGAGCAGGCTCTGCGGGTTGTCACGGTACAGGACGGCCAGGTGCCGGGAGTGCTCGTCATTGGCAGGTTGTGGTTGGAAATGCACGCCGAGTCGTTCGGGCACGATGCTCAGGATTTTTTGAATGTGTGGCTCGCGTGCCAGGATGGTTTGCAGTAAATGGCTGATCCGTGGCCCCATGCGCGCGGAGCGTGGCGACACTGTGCGCTGCACACTGGTCAAGCGCAGCGACACGGGAAGTTTAACCATTGGCGCGTCGTACCGGCCTTCAGGCAACACGGTCCTGAATGACATGGTGGGGTGGGCGGTGAACGCGACGATGTCGGTCAGCACCAGCAGCCTGTCACCGATTTCATTGGCGAACAGTTGCGGCAGCTCTTGGCGAGCTTGCCAAGGGTGAGCGGGCATCGGCAGGTAGTCGCCAGCCTCAAGGCCTTGAGCGCTTAAGTACGCTGTCAGTTGGCGGGCGGCCTGCGGGAAGTGGTTTTGCCACCACTGCCAGTAATCTGCAGTACCGGCCAGGCTTTCGACATGGGCGAACTGGCGGTGCAGCGCGCAGAGTAATACCGGAAAGCGCGCCTCGAACTCCGGCGAGAATTCAATAACCTGCTCTGTTCCCAGGCCCAGCTTTGTCTTGTAGTTGGGGTGCCATGGATGGCCCAAGGTGCCCCACTGCTCGAGTACTGATGTCGGGTTGGAAACGCTTGGGTTGTTCTTGAGGTAGCTGAGCAAATTGTTTTGATGCGCGGGGGCCATTGCGGCGTGCAGCTCGAGGGTCCACTGCTCGTGGAAGGCGAGGCACAGCGTATCGTTGATAAAGCTGTCGTCTATCTCCCGGTTGAGGCGGCTCAAGACGTCTGGGGCGGCAGATGATTCGAGGCTGCTGTTGAGTAATGTCAGCAACTGCGAGGGGAATCGGATTTTCTGTTCGGGCTGGCCAGCGCGCAGGACACTCACCGTGCCGCGCAAATCCCAGCTGGCCATGCGGCCTGGGCGCAGGTGATCAAAACATAGGCGGGTGTGGTCGGGTAGCTCCAGCCAGCAGCGATTGTGTTCGTCATAAGTGCGTGTGGTGGGGTTGAGCAGGCCTTCACGGAACAGGGCTTGGATCAGGCGCTGGAAGCTGCGTTCGGCGGCAGGTGCGAGGGTGTCGATCAGGGCATCAAGCGTGACGTGCTTAGCCAGGAATTGGCGAGTGGAGAGTGCTTCACCCCAGCGTTCCAGCAGTAGTTTTTCCGGTGTGGCGACCTGTCCGTGCATCAAATCGAACTCCTTATCCGTAGGGCTGAGTGAAAAGCGAACGGATACTATCGAGAATCATTACCAAATGTCTATTTGTTGTTACGCTTTTTGCGGAAACGATTATTCAGGGGCGAAAGGAGGGCGGTTCGAAGCCGGAGAGAGCGACCATGCAGGTCTGGAATCAGGGTTGAAGGGCTAAGCCAGGCTGGTTCAGTGTCTTTGAGGTGACTTGTAGTACGGAGCCTGAGGTTCTGTAGGGTGTATCTGCTTTCATGCGGTCGTGGCAGAACACAGGAAAACGGTGGCTGTTAGAAACGAAAAACCCCGCTCAAAGGCGGGGTTTTCGTGTGTAGGCACACCAGCTGCTGTGTGGGGCTGGGTGACTGGCAGATTTCAGAGTTTCAGGAGCCTTCAGCCTGGCGTTTCATCTCAAGAGATTCGAGCTCGTTTTTATAATTGTGGGCTTCGTTCTCGTTGTGGAACATGCCGACCAGTTGGTCTTGTTGATGTACATCCCAGATGTGAATCCCATGGCCCAGTGCTTCGTGAGACATGTGTGCATCGTCGCGTTCAGTTACTTTTACAGTCATCTGCTTGCTCCAATCTCTGGTTGATCTGCGGCAAGTCGTCGCAGGCCTCTTTTATATGTTTTGTTAGCTTGCTAAGTAAACCGATTTTGCGCGCAACTATTTATTGCAGGAAATGCAACAGTGCTGCAGGCCGTGCAAACCGCGACATCGCGCCGCAGAGTGCTGAGTTTTATGACAAAAGTTTCATGTTTGCGACCGGCTGCAGCCTTGTGTTGATCATTGAGCCGCCATCGCAGGCAAGCCAGCGCCCACATTTGAAATGCATTCACCTGTGGGAGCTGGCTTGCCTGCGATAGCGGTAGTGGTTTCAACACAAAACCTCCAGGCGAAAAAAAGCCCCGCATTTCAGCGAGGCTCTTTTTAATCACATCACGGTATCAGCTACCTTTGATAGCCTGGCCATCAACGGTACCGTCCTGCAGCATGATGTTGTATTCCTTGCCGTCGGTTTCCACCTGGCGCAGGGCAACCAAAATGCCGCCCAGGTCCTTGGCAAACCACATCTGGGTGATGCGCTTGCTTTGAGTCGGGTCACGTACACGTTCAACCTTGATCGCATCGATGGAGCCGACCTTGGTCTGGACCTTTTCCGGGCCAATCACGCGGAAGTCGTAGGTGTCGGTGTCGGTGCCTTCAACGACGATGTAGCTCATGCTCTTCTTGCCGGCCGCCACATCGCGTTGCAGTGCCAACTGGTAAGTCGACTTGTCGAGCATGCCGCTTTGCAGGGCGACGTTGACCGGGTCTTTGTTTTCAAAGCCGGTGACTTTCTTGGCCGTCTGGTCGAAGTCCAGGTTGATCTTCTTCGACTTACCCAGGCCGCCACGTTCGAAGCTGTAGCTCACGGGCTGCAGGGCATCTTTGTCGAGACGGATAACACTGGTCTCGGTGAGGCTGGCGATCATCATGGACGCCTTGAAATTCAAGGTCCACGAGCCATTGTCATTCTTGACCAGGCTGCGCTCGGCCGAGCCGCTCATGGGCAACTGCTTCCAGTCGGCGGTGTAGCTGGCGGAGAACGGGTGAAGGTCTGCTGCTTGCACAGCGGGCAAGGCGAACAGCGCAAAAGCGAAGAGCAGGGCGCGACGCATAAAATCTCCTAGGTTCGAATCAAGTGGCCGCTGGCCGCGAGTAACTGACCGTCCAATAATGCACCCTGTTCGCCGAGAATCAATCGTCCCTCGGCAAACCAGCGAACAGCCAGCGGGTAAATCCTGTGTTCCTGGGTGTGAACCCGTTGCGCAAGTGTCTGCGCCGAATCTGCAGACTCTACCGGAACCACTGCCTGTACGACCAGAGGCCCGCCATCGAGTTCCTCGGTGACAAAGTGCACGCTGCAGCCATGCTCCGTGTCGCCGGCCTCAAGGGCGCGTTGGTGTGTGTGTAACCCTTTGTATTTGGGCAGCAGGGACGGGTGAATATTGAGCAGGCGCCCTTGGTAGTGCCGCACGAAATCGGCGCTGAGGATGCGCATGAAACCGGCAAGCACCACGAGTTTGGGATTGAAGGCGTCGATCAGTTCGATCAAGGCGCTGTCGAAGGCCTCGCGACCTTCGAAAGCCTTGTGATCCAGGGAGCGGGTGTCGATACCCGCGTCCCTGGCGCGTTGCAGGCCGTAGGCGTCGCTGCGGTTGGAGATCACCGCAGCGATGCGCACCGGGCTATCGCCGGTGCGCGTGCTGTCGATCAGGGCCTGCAAGTTACTGCCGGTGCCGGAGAGCAGCACCACGACATCACAGGTCTCAGGCATCAGTGAGCCTTGAGGTTCTTCAGTTCAACCTGGGCCGCGCCTTCTGGAGCGGTTGCGATCTGGCCGATAACCCAAGGCTGCTCGCCCGCTTCACGCAGTACGTTCAGCGCGGTTTCAACGTGCTCTTGAGCCACGCAGATAACCATGCCTACGCCGCAGTTCAGCACGCGGTGCATTTCGGTTTCGTTGACATTGCCTTGCGCTTGCAGCCAGTCGAACACGGCAGGACGCGTCCAGCTTGCCACGTCGACAATCGCCTGTGCGCCTTTAGGCAGCACGCGCGGGATGTTGTCCAGCAGGCCACCACCGGTGATGTGGGCCATGGCTTTGACGGCGCCGGTGTCCTTGATCAGCTTGAGCAAAGGCTTCACGTAGATGCGGGTCGGGGCCATCAGCAGGTCGGTCAGCGGCTGGCCGTCGAGCTGGGTATTCTCGATGTCGGCGCCGGACACTTCGATGATCTTGCGGATCAGCGAGTAGCCGTTGGAGTGCGGGCCGGACGATGGCAGGGCGAGCAGGGCGTCACCGGCTGCGACTTTGGAACCGTCGATGATTTCAGCTTTTTCGACAACACCGACGCAGAAACCGGCCAGGTCGTAGTCTTCACCTTCGTACATGCCTGGCATTTCAGCGGTTTCGCCGCCGACCAGAGAGCAACCCGACAGCTCGCAGCCGGCGCCGATGCCGGTGACCACTTGAGCAGCGGTGTCCACGTTCAGCTTGCCGGTGGCGTAGTAGTCGAGGAAGAACAGCGGCTCTGCGCCACACACCACCAGGTCGTTGACGCACATGGCAACCAGGTCAATACCGATGGTGTCGTGCTTGTTCAAGTTCAGCGCCAGGCGCAGCTTGGTGCCCACGCCGTCGGTGCCGGACACCAGCACAGGCTGCTTGTAGCCGGCCGGGATTTCGCAGAGGGCGCCAAAACCGCCCAGGCCGCCCATGACTTCGGGGCGCGCAGTGCGCTTGGCGACGCTCTTGATGCGTTCGACCAATGCTTCACCGGCGTCGATGTCTACACCGGCGTCCTTGTAGCTCAGGGAGGGTTGCTTGCTCATGATCCAGGCCTTTAGGGGGGATTTCTGGGTAACGACCGAGCCGGCAGGCGCTTTTGGTAAAAGGCCCAGCCGCTGACGGTCTGCGAAGGCGCGCGATTTTATCAGGCTTGAGGGGCAGCGGCCATCCTCGGGCCGACGGGCAGGGCCATATAGGTTAAAAAAGCCGGTTAAAAAAATGCTAAACGTGCCGGTAATGGCGTGTATTAAGGTATAGCCTTTAACCCGCTATCGTTATGACAGTACAAAAACTGCCATGACCCTGTGAATGTTTTACCGGCTGCTGTGGTCACAGCCTTGCCAAGCCGAGTTCACGCGGTCTGTTCCAGCCGCTAAATTTGTCGTTCGGGAATCTTCCATGCGTCTGTGTAATTTCTTCTTTGTAGGCTGCTTGTCGTTGGTCAGCCTGGCGAGTCATGCCGAAACCCTCAATGGCCTTTATCAAGTACTTGAACCGGTTGCCAGCCAGTCCCCCCAAGAGCGTGACCAGGCCACCCAGCGCGCCGTGCAAACCCTGGTGATCCGCCTGACCGGCGATGCCAAGGCTGCCGACGGCCCAGGCCTGGCGGCGATCCGCAAAGACCCGCAGCAAATCATCAGCCAATACGGCTACGACGCCGGCCCGCCGGAAAGCCTGCAAGTAGACTTCGACCCTGTGAGCACTGATCGCGCATTGCGTGAGGCCGGCTTGTCGATCTGGGGCAGCAATCGGCCGTCGATCCTCGGCTGGTGGCTCAACGATTCCACTGACGGCAGCAGTCTGGTCGGTGATGGCCAGGCGATAGCCGGTGCACTGCGCCGTGCCGCGCAACACCGCGGCTTGCCGTTGCGTTTGCCCTTGGGTGACCTGGATGAGCAGGTCGTCGCCACTGCACCGAATCTGGAAAGTGCCGATGCCACGCCCTTGCGCGCCGCCTCCGAACGCTACGGCGCCGACGCGTTGCTGGCCGTGCACGCGCGCCAGGAAGGCAGCCAGTGGCAGGCCAAATGGCGCCTGTGGCTGGGCGACAAAAGCGAGCAGGGCACCGCCCAGGGCGCTGACACTGGCGCGGTGGCCGATGCCGTGATGTTGGCGGTCAGTCAAAAACTGGCACCGCGTTTTGCCGTCAAACCAGGTGTGAGCACCGAACAGCTGCTCGAAGTGCAGGGCATGAATCTGGAGCGCTATGCCGCTTTGGGTCATTTGCTTGAGCCCTTTGGTGCTCAGCCGCAACGGGTGGATGGCAATCGCATTGTGTATCGGGTCAACGGCAGTGCCGATCAGTTGCGCACCCAGTTGAGCCTGGCCAAGTTGCAGGAAGTGCCTGCGGGCGAAGCGCCGGTTCAACCGCCGGTCGCCGATGGTACGCAGCCGCCGGCTGCTCCGGAGCCTCAGGCGCAGTTACGTTTTCGTTGGTAGGTGATCTTCCTTCTATATAGATAGAAGGAAGCAAATGAGAGATGGAGTGGTTTATGGCGGATACGCGTCGTTGGGTGTGGCTTGGTGGGGTTGTCCTGCTGTGCGTTTTTGTGTTCTTGCTGCATTCGATCCTGACGCCGTTCCTGGTCGCGTTGCTGCTCGCTTATCTGTTCGATCCGGTGGTGGATCGCCTGGAGAAAGCCGGTTTGTCGCGAACGTTGGGCGTGGTTGCGGTGTTTGCACTGTTCACGCTGATTATCACCGCCTTGGTGCTGGTGTTGGTGCCGATGCTGGCCAAGCAGCTGTTCCGTCTCTATGAGCTGGCGCCGCAAATGCTCGACTGGTTGCAGCACACGGCGATGCCGTGGGCTCAGGCCAAGCTGGGGCTGGCGGATGGCTTCTGGAAGTTCGACAAGGTCAAGGCCGCGATCAGTGAGCATATGGGCCAGACCACCGACATTGTCGGTGTGGTGCTCAGCCAGGCTACGGCCTCCAGCCTTGCATTGATCGGCTGGTTGACCAATCTGGTGTTGATCCCGGTGGTGGCGTTCTACCTGCTGCGGGACTGGGACATCATGATGGCCAAGATCCGCAGCCTGCTGCCACGCAACAACGAAGAGCGCATCGTTTCCCTGGCGCAAGAATGTCACGAGGTGCTCGGCGCATTCGTACGCGGCCAATTGCTGGTGATGCTGGCGCTCGGGATCATCTATGCCGCCGGCCTGATGGCGATTGGTTTGGAGCTGGGGCTGTTGATCGGTTTGATCGCAGGTTTGGCGGCCATCGTGCCGTACATGGGCTTTGTGATTGGTATCGGTGCGGCGCTGGTGGCCGGATTGTTCCAGTTTGGCGGCGACCTGTACCCGATGCTTGGGATCGTCGCGGTGTTCATGGTCGGCCAGGCTCTGGAAGGCATGGTTCTGACGCCACTGCTGGTGGGTGACCGGATTGGCTTGCACCCGGTAGCGGTGATCTTTGCGATCCTGGCGGGTGGTGAGCTGTTTGGCTTTACTGGCATCTTGCTGGCGCTGCCGGTGGCGGCGGTGATCATGGTGTTGGTGCGCCACGTCCATGATCTATATAAGGATTCGGATGCGTATACCGGGGTTGAAGACCCGGACCTGTAACCGTTTCGCAACAAACCCGGCCTAAGCCGGGTTTGTTGTTTCTGGGGCGGGGTGTCAAACAATTTGCGCAAATCGCCCCAAGTTAACGCAAACCTTTGATTTTGCTTGTGGTCTGCTGCATTGTGCGCCCGGCTTCACGGGTATAAACTTTGCAAACTTTACACAGAGGCCACTAGCGGTTCGTTTGGAGCCGTTCAGTCAGCATGAAACCGATTCAGCTGCCCTTGGGTGTGCGTCTGCGTGACGACGCCACCTTTATCAATTACTACCCAGGCGCCAATGCCGCTGCACTCGGCTATGTCGAGCGGCTCTGCGAAGCCGACGCCGGGTGGACTGAAAGCCTGATCTATCTGTGGGGCAAACACGGCGTGGGGCGTACCCACCTGTTGCAGGCGGCCTGCCTGCGCTTCGAGCAGATGGGCGAGCCGGCGGTTTACTTGCCGCTGGCTGAGTTGATGGACCGTGGCATTGGCATCTTCGACCACCTTGAGCAATACGAACTGGTGTGTCTGGATGACCTGCAGGCCATCGCCGGCAAGGCAGATTGGGAAGAGGCGTTGTTTCACCTGTTCAACCGCCTGCGTGACAGCGGCCGGCGCTTGTTGATTGCTGCGTCCACCTCGCCACGTGAGCTGCCGGTGAAACTGGCTGACCTCAAATCACGCCTGACCCTGGCGCTCATCTTTCAAATGCGCCCACTCTCAGACGAAGACAAGCTGCGTGCCCTGCAATTGCGCGCGTCGCGTCGTGGCCTGCACCTGACCGACGAAGTCGGGCACTTTATTCTCACCCGTGGCACCCGCAGTATGAGCGCGTTGTTCGATTTGCTCGAACAGCTCGATCAAGCCTCCTTGCAGGCCCAGCGCAAGCTGACCATTCCGTTTCTCAAGGAAACCCTCGGCTGGTAGCCAGCCCTTGTCCAGTGGGGTTTTCGGCAACTTCCAGGCGCCAGAAAACCTGCGTTTGGGCCGGTTTGGCCACGCAACAGGCATGAATAGGGTGTTAAGGGCTTAGATGTCATAGTCCAAACCAGAAGTCACATAGATCACGATTGAATTTGCAAATCGATGTGATAGAGGGCATAGTCTCGACTTCTTTACACATCAGCCACGGTCGTGCCCATGCTAAATCGCTTCGCACCCCTCGTGCCTCTCGCACTCGTTACCCTGTTGTTTGGTTGCGCCACCCACACTCAAAACGTGGCTGAGCAGCAAAAACCACAGGTTCAAAATCAGGCAAAGTTCGTTGCAGCGCAGTCTTCTACTGTTTATGAAGAAGCTCTTTATAAAGAAGAGCAGGCTACTGAGAAAGAACTGGCTGCCTTCGCTGGCAACAAGCCTTACCAGCTTCCCGTTCTGGCCGACAGCATCCTCGAACGCGGCATGTCCCTGATCGGTACCCGTTACCGTTTCGGCGGTACCTCTGAAGCCGGTTTCGACTGCAGCGGCTTTATCGGCTACCTGTTCCGTGAAGAAGCCGGCATGAATTTGCCACGCTCTACACGCGAAATGATCAACGTGGATGCACCGTTGGTCGCACGCAACAACCTCAAGCCCGGTGATCTGCTTTTCTTTAGTACGGCAGGCCGTGGTCGTGTAAGCCACGCCGGTATCTACTTGGGCGATAACCAGTTTATCCACTCCAGCAGCCGTCGCAGTGGCGGTGTTCGAGTCGACAACCTGGGTGACAGCTACTGGAGCAAAACCTTCATCGAAGCCAAGCGCGCCCTCGCCATGGCCCCGACTACGGTTACCGCTAGTAAGTAAAGTTAAAGTGATACTTGAAGTTTGACGCGTAAGCGCTAGAATCCCTGGACATTGTTGTAATCCGTTCGCGCGAGCTTTGCTTGCGCGTTCTGGTTTTCAGCGTTCGGCAGCGAAAGCCGCATCCAGATCAGGATTGTTCTGCCCATGTCGACCTCAGCCCGCCTCATTCTTCTTGTTTGCGCCGCGCTCCTCAGCGCCTGCGCAAGCCGTCCACCGCCGCCTGCGCCTGTCGCGGTCAAGCCCAGGCCGGTGTTCAACTATTCGACCCAAAATTTCTCGCCAGCTGCCGAAGACGTGCTCTTCCGTGCGCTGGGCCTGGTCGGCACGCCTTACCGTTGGGGCGGCAACACCCCGGACTCCGGGTTCGATTGCAGCGGCCTGATCGGCTTTGTGTACCGTGACGCCGCCGGCATCAGCCTGCCACGCACCACCCGCGAACTGATCGTGATGCGCGCTCAGGATGTGAGCGAAAACAACCTGCAAACCGGCGACTTGATCTTCTTCGCCACCGGTGGCGGCTCGCGTGTAAGCCACGCAGGTATCTACGTGGGTGAGGGGCGATTCGTACATGCCCCGCAAACGGGCGGTACGGTGAAGCTGGACACCTTGTCCAAGGCCTATTGGCAGAATGCCTACCTGAGCGCCAAGCGCGTGTTGCCGGCAAGCCTGGCGCGTAATCCTTAAGCCACTCGGGCCCAAGTGTCTGAGCCGGCTTGTGTGGGAGCTGGCTTGCCTGCGATTCAGGCGGCTCGGTCTGTCAGTTAAACCGAGGCGATTCCATCGCAGGCAAGCCAGCTCCCACATGGGCCCCATACAAGGCAGTTACTTAACCGCCGACACCCGCCACACCTTATTCCCCACATCATCGGCCACCAGCAAATCCCCTTGCTGATCAATCACCACGCCCACCGGCCGGCCCATGGCTTTTTCGTCTTTATTGAGAAACCCGGTCAGCACGTCCACCGGCTGCCCCTTGGGTTGCCCACCCTCGAACGGCACGAAGATCACCTTGTAGCCACTGTGCGGTTTGCGGTTCCACGAACCATGCTGGCCAATAAACGCGCCGTTGCTGAACTGTGCCGGGAGTTTACTGCCCTCGGCAAACGTCAACCCAAGGGACGCGGTATGCGGCCCCACGGCATAGTCCGGGGCGATGGCCTTGGCGACCAGGTCGGGGTTTTGCGGTGAGACCCGCACGTCCACATGTTGGCCGTAGTAACTGAAGGGCCAGCCATAAAACGCGCCATCCTTGACCGAGGTGATGTAGTCCGGCACCAGGTCGCTGCCGATTTCATCGCGCTCGTTGACCGCCGTCCACAGCTTGCCGCTCTGCGGTTCCCAGGCCATGCCATTGGGGTTGCGCAAACCGGAGGCAAAGATACGGTGCTGGCCCGTCGCGCGGTCGACCTCCCAGATCGCCGCTCGGCCTTCCTCCGCCGCCAGGCCATTCTCACCGACATTGCTGTTGGAGCCGACACTCACATACAACTTACTGCCGTCCTTGTTGGCCACCACGTTTTTGGTCCAGTGGTGGTTGATGCTGCCGCCCGGCAGGTCGACCACCTTGGTGCCGGCCTCCTTGATCGCGGTTTCACCCGGCTGGTAAGGGAAGCGCAGCAGCTTGTCCGAATCGGCGACGTACAGGTCGTTACCCACCAGGGTCATGCCAAACGGTAAATTGAGGTTCTCCAGAAACACCGTGCGCGTCTCGGCCACGCCATCATGGTCGGCATCGCGCAGCAGTGTGATGCGGTTCGGGCTCGGCACGCCCGCGCCCGCGCGGCCCATGACCTTCTCCATCACCCAGCCACGAATGCCCGTGGCGTCATCCGGTTTGGGTGGCGAATTGGTTTCGGCTACCAGCACATCCCCGTTAGGCAAAACGTAGAGCCAGCGCGGGTGATCCAGGCCTTCGGCAAATGCCGCTACTTGAGTCCCGGCAGCGGCTGTCGGCTTGGCACCCTCCGGCCAGCCGATCGCCGGGGCGATGTTTACGGTGGGGATAAGGGTTTTGTTCGGCTCCGGCAGCTTGGGCGATGGCCCGGTGCCTTCCGAGACCTGCAGGGTAGAGCTTTCACCGCAGGCGGCGAGGGTGCCTGCCAGCATGATCAGTAAGGCGAGTCTGGTTTTGTGCATGGTTTTCTCCTTAATACCTGTAAAGGTAGAGAAGCGCGGCAGTCGGATGGTTCAAGTGCAAGGCCAGCTTTAATTGACGCTCCACCCCCAACCCACTAACCTTCGCGGCTTGTTCCAGGTGCTCTGTGGCCCATGTGCCGACAGAGTGAAACAGGGAAGCCGGTGAGTGAGCGCGTTTGTACACAGCGCAGCCGCAATTCCGGCGCTGCCCCCGCAACGGTAAATGAGTCAAAACGGTGCCTTTTGCCACTGTATCCGCGTGATATGGGAAGGCGCGCCGTTGGCCTGCTCGCGCTATCAGCAGAGCGCCACTCATGAGCCCGGAGACCGGCCTGGATCATCCAACAGCATCACGGTGGGCGATGCTTGGCTGTCTGTTTTTCTTTTTCCTGCCCGCCGTTTTTGTCCAGCCCCAACGGAGAGCTGCCATGACTGATTCCCCCGACCGCGACGAACGCCACCTGGCGCGCATGCTGCGCAAAAAAGCCGTGATCGACGAGCGTATCGCCAATTCCCCAAACGAATGCGGCTTGCTGCTGGTGCTGACCGGTAACGGCAAAGGCAAAAGCAGCTCGGCATTCGGCATGCTCGCCCGCGCCATGGGCCACGGCATGCAGTGCGGCGTGGTGCAGTTCATCAAGGGGCGTAACAGCACCGGCGAAGAGTTGTTCTTCCGGCGTTTCCCCGAGCAAGTGCGTTTCCATGTAATGGGCGAAGGCTTCACCTGGGAAACCCAGGACCGCCAGCGCGACATCGCCGCCGCCGAAGCCGCCTGGGCAGTTTCCCGCGAATTGCTGAAAGACCCGTCCATCGGCCTGGTGGTGCTGGACGAGTTGAACATCGCCCTCAAGCACGGCTACCTCGATCTGGACCAGGTGCTCAGCGACCTGCAGGCCCGCCCACCCATGCAGCACGTTGTGGTGACTGGCCGTGGCGCCAAGCCTGAACTGATCGAAATGGGCGACACCGTCACCGAAATGGGCATGCTCAAGCACGCGTTCCAGGCCGGTATCAAGGCACAGAAGGGCGTCGAACTTTGAACCAGCCCCGTCATTGCCCAGCCGTATTGATCGCCGCTCCGGCGTCCGGCCAGGGCAAAACCACCGTCACCGCCGCGCTCGCCCGCTTGCACCGCAACCTGGGGCGCAAGGTGCGCGTGTTCAAATGCGGGCCGGATTTTCTCGACCCGATGATCCACGAGCGCGCCAGCGGTGCGCCGGTGTATCAGTTGGACATGTGGATGGTGGGCGAGCGAGAAAGTCGCCGCTTGCTGTGGGAAGCAGCCGGCGAGGCTGACCTTATTCTCATCGAAGGCGTAATGGGGCTGTTTGACGGCACACCGTCGAGCGCCGACCTGGCGCGGCACTTTGGTGTGCCGGTGCTCGGGGTCATTGATGGCACCGCCATGGCCCAGACCTTTGGTGCCTTGGCCTTGGGCCTGGCGCGCTACCAGCCGGACTTGCCATTCGCCGGTGTGCTGGCCAATCGCGTTGGCACCCTGCGTCATGCGCAACTGCTCGAAGGCAGCCTCACCGAAGGCCTGCGCTGGTATGGCGCGTTGTCCCGTGAAACGGGAATTGAATTACCGAGTCGTCACCTGGGCCTGGTGCAAGCCAGTGAACTCAATGACCTCGATGCGCGCCTGGACGCCGCAGCCCAGGCGCTGGGCAGCAGCTGCGAAGTGGCGTTGCCGCCGCCGGTGACGTTCGCCGCGCCGCAACTGATTGAGGCTGAGCCGCTGTTGGCCGGTGTGCGTATTGCCGTAGCCCGTGATGAAGCCTTCGCTTTTACCTACGGCGCCAGCCTGGATCTGTTGCGGGCAATGGGCGCTGAGTTGAAGTTTTTCTCGCCGATCCATGATCACCAATTGCCCGACGCCGACAGCCTGTACTTGCCCGGCGGCTATCCCGAATTGCATCACCAGGCACTGTCTGAAAACACCCGGATGCTTGCGGCTATTCGCGCCCATCATGCGGCTGGCAAACCACTGCTGGCTGAATGTGGCGGCATGCTCTACCTGCTGGATTCGCTCACCGATGTGGACGGCGCCCGTGCCGAACTGGTCGGCCTGCTGCAAGGCGATGCGGTGATGCAAAAGAAACTTGCCGCCCTGGCCCTGCAAAGTGTCGAGTTGCCCGAAGGCGTGCTGCGCGGCCATACCTATCACCATTCCCTGACCAGCACCGAATGGCAGCCGATTGCCCGCGGCCTGAGCCCCAATGGCGGGCGCGGGGCGGAGGCGGTGTATCGGCAGGGGCGGATGACGGCTTCATACGTGCACTTTTATTTTCCGTCTAACCCGACGGCGGTGGCCGCACTCTTTGCGCCGAGCATTGAGACCGCTATCGCAGCGATGCGGCGACCCGACAAGCCAGCTCCCACAGGGGAATGCATTGCAAATGTGGGAGCGGGCTTGCCCGCGATAGGGCCATGACGGACAACGCCTATCCCCACGCCGACCGCCAAGCCGTCTACCGCGCCATCGCCGAACGCCGCGACATGCGCCACTTCACCGGCGGCACGGTCGCGCCCGAATTGCTGCACCGCCTGCTCCGGGCCGCACACCAGGCGCCCAGCGTGGGCTTGATGCAACCCTGGCGGTTTATCCGCATCAGCGACCGTCAACTGCGTGGGAATATTCAGCAATTGGTGGAGGAAGAACGCGTGCGCACCGCCGAAGCCCTGGGCGAGCGCTCCGACGAATTCATGAAGCTCAAGGTCGAAGGCATCCACGACTGCGCCGAAGTATTGGTGGCCGCGTTGATGGACGACCGCGAGCGCCATATTTTTGGCCGGCGCACCTTGCCGGAGATGGACATGGCGTCGCTGTCCTGCGCGATCCAGAATCTCTGGCTGGCCGCCCGTGTCGAGGGCATTGGTATGGGCTGGGTCTCGCTGTTCGAGCCACAAGCCCTGGCCGACCTGCTGGGCCTGCCGCCCGGCGCCAAACCCCTGGCCGTGTTGTGCCTGGGCCCGGTGGCCGAGTTCTACCCGGCACCGATGTTGCAACTCGAAGGCTGGACCGAACCACGGCCGCTGAGTGACATGTTGTATGAGAATGTGTGGGGAGTGAGTCAATGAGTGTGGCCTTGCTGTGTGTCGCTGCGGTGGCGCTGGATGCGCTGCTGGGTGAACCCAGGCGCTGGCATCCGCTGGTGGCGTTCGGCAATTTCGCCGGGCGCATCGAGCAACGTTTCAACACCGGTGGCCGTGGCTGGCGCAGCCACGGCGTGACCGCATGGTTTATCGCCGTGGTGCCGCTGACACTGCTGGCGACCGCGTTATCGTGGGCGCCCTATATCGGCTGGGTCCTGGAAATCCTGGCGCTGTACCTGGCGCTGGGCATGCGCAGCCTGGGTGAACATGTGATCCCGGTTGCGCAGGCGTTGCGCAGCGGTGACCTGGATGAAGCGCGCAAACGCGTGAGTTATCTGGTCAGTCGCCAGACCAGCGAGCTGGACAGCACCGAAGTCGCCCGCGCCGCCACCGAGTCAGTGCTGGAGAACGGCAGCGACGCGGTATTCGCCGCGTTGTTCTGGTTTGTGGTCGCCGGTGTGCCGGGCGTGGTGCTGTACCGCCTGAGCAACACCCTCGACGCCATGTGGGGCTATCGCAACGAACGCTTCGAGCGCTTCGGCTGGGCAGCGGCCAAGATCGACGATGTGCTCAACTATATTCCTGCACGGCTGGTGGCGCTGACCTACGCCGTTTTAGGCAAAACTCGCTTGGCGCTCAAATGCTGGCGCACCCAAGGCCCCACCTGGGACAGTCCCAACGCGGGTCCGGTGATGGCGGCCGGGGCGGGCGCCCTGGGCGTCGAGCTGGGTGGCGCGGCGATCTATCACGGCGAGCTGCATCAGCGTCCGCAGTTGGGCGAAGGCCCGGCCGCCGATGCCGACGCCATCGACCGTGGCTGGCAACTGGTGCAGCGTGGCGTTTGGTTATGGCTGTTGATCCTCTGCGCGGGGGCGCAATTGTATGCTTGAGCACGGTGGGCGCCTGCGTAAGGCGGTGATTGAATACGGGATTGCCGAGGCCGATTGGCTTGACCTGTCCAGCGGCCTCGCGCCCTGGCCCTGGTCGATCCCGGACATCCCGCTGCGCGCCTGGGCGCGTTTGCCGGAAGCCGACGACGGCCTGGAAAAGGCCGCCTGCGACTATTACGGTGCCGCCCACCTGCTGCCGGTGCCGGGCTCCCAGGCCGCGATCCAGCTGCTGCCGCGTCTGCGCCGCTCCGGCAAGGTTGGCGTGTTGTCGCCCTGTTACGCCGAGCACGCCGAAGCCTGGCGCCGCGCCGGGTATGTGGTGCGCGAAGTGCAGGAGCAGGAAGTCGACTTCTTTCTCGACAGCCTTGACGTGCTGGTGGTGGTTAACCCCAACAACCCCACCGGCCTTAGCCTGAGCCCGCAACGCCTGCTGGACTGGCACGCGCGGCTGGCCCAACGCGGCGGTTGGCTGGTGGTGGACGAGGCATTCATGGACGTCACTCCAGAGCTCAGCCTGGCCAGCCACACCCATCATGTCGGCCTGATTGTATTGCGCTCGTTCGGCAAATTTTTCGGCCTGGCCGGTGTGCGCCTGGGCTTCGTGCTGGCTGAGCGCCGGTTGCTGCGGCTGTTGGCCGAGCAGGTTGGGCCGTGGGCCGTCAGCGGGCCGACCCGCGTGCTCGGCCAAGTGTGCCTGCGTGATACCGCCGGGCAGGTTCGTCAGCGTGAGCGCTGTGTCGAAGCGGGCCGGCGCTTGTTTGACCTGCTCGAACGCCACGGCTTTCAACCCCACGGTGGCTGCGCCCTGTTCCAGTGGCTGATCACCCCGCACGCCGAACGCATGCATGAATTCATGGCCCAGCGCGGCATTCTGCTGCGCCTGTTTGTCCACGACAGCAGCCTGCGCTTTGGCTTGCCCGATACCGAGGCAGATTGGCTGCGACTCGACGAAGCCCTGGCTGTCTACAAGGAAGCACCATGAGTACGCTGATGGTGCAAGGCACCACCTCCGACGCGGGCAAAAGTACCCTGGTGACCGCGCTGTGTCGCTGGCTGGTGCGCCAAGGCATCGCGGTGGCGCCGTTCAAGCCGCAGAACATGGCGCTCAACAGTGCCGTGACCGCTGAAGGTGGCGAGATCGGCCGCGCCCAGGCGGTGCAAGCCCAGGCCGCCAACCTGGCGCCACACACTGACATGAACCCGGTGCTGCTCAAACCCAACAGCGACACCGGCTCCCAAGTCATCATCCATGGCCGCGCCGTGACCAGCATGAACGCTGTGGCCTATCACGACTATAAAGCCATCGCGATGCAGGCGGTGCTGGCCTCTCACACACGCCTGAGCGCGGCTTACCCGGTGGTGATGGTGGAAGGCGCGGGGTCGCCCGCCGAGATCAATCTGCGCGCCAATGACATTGCCAATATGGGTTTTGCCGAGGCTGTGGATTGCCCGGTGCTACTGATTGCCGACATCAATCGCGGCGGCGTGTTCGCCCATCTGGTCGGCACTCTGGAATTGCTTTCGCCAACCGAACAGGCGCGGGTCAAGGGCTTCATTATCAACCGTTTTCGCGGCGATATCGCCTTGCTGCAGCCTGGCCTCGACTGGTTGGAAGCGCGCACCGGCAAGCCGGTGGTGGGCGTACTGCCCTACGTGATGGACCTGCACCTGGAAGCCGAAGACGGCATCGACCAGCGCCAGATCGACAAGGCCGCCCAAGTGCTCAAGGTGGTGGTGCCGGTATTGCCGCGCATCAGCAACCACACCGATTTCGACCCGCTGCGCCTGCACCCGCAGGTGGATTTGCAGTTTGTCGGGCCGGGCCAGCCGATTCCGCCTGCCGACCTGATTATCCTGCCGGGCTCCAAAAGCGTGCGCAGTGACTTGGCCTATTTGCGCGCCAACGGCTGGGACACTGCCGTGGCGCGGCACTTGCGTTATGGCGGCAAGGTGCTGGGGATTTGCGGCGGCTTGCAGATGCTCGGCGAGCAGCTGCATGACCCGCTCGGGCTGGAAGGGCCGGCTGGCTCCAGTGAAGGCTTGGGGCTGTTGGCGTTCAGTACGACGCTGGAGGAAGAGAAGCAGCTGCGCAATGTGCGTGGGCGCTTGTTGCTGGAAGATGCCGAGGTCAGTGGTTATGAGATCCACGCCGGCGTGACTTGCGGTGAAGCGCTGGCGAACGCCGCCGTGCGGCTGGATGACGGCCGCAGTGACGGCGCCCAGAGTGCCGACGGGCAGATTCTCGGCACCTACCTGCATGGCCTGTTCGAAAGCCCCGCGGCGTGCAGCGCCTTGTTGCGCTGGGCTGGGTTGCAGGATGTGCAGGAGGTGGATTACCGCGCCTTGCGCGAGCGCGATATCGAGCGTTTGGCGGACCTGGTGGAGAACCACCTGGATACCGCGTTGTTGCGCAAGCTATGCGGGCTCTGACGGTGTACACCCAGTCCAAATGTGGGAGCTGGCTTGCCTGCGATGGCCATGGCTCAGCCACTGCATGCCTACCTGACTCACCCCACTTGCCGCGGCACACTTCAACCTCTCCACCCGCCGAACAAGGTGCCACCCCATGCATCAATTAATCCTCGGCGGTGCCCGCTCCGGCAAAAGCCGCCTGGCCGAAAAACTCGCCAGCGACAGCACCTTGCCCGTCATCTACATCGCCACCAGCCAGCCCTTGGACGGCGAGATGAGCGCGCGCGTCGCGCATCACCGTGAGCGGCGTCCCGATCATTGGGGCCTGATTGAAGAACCCATCGAGCTGGCCCGCGTACTGCGCGAAAACGCCGCTGCCGGTCGCTGCCTGCTGGTGGATTGCCTGACCCTGTGGCTCACCAACCTGCTGATGCTCGAAGACCCGGCGCGCCTGGCGCTGGAGCGCGATCAATTGCTGCAAACCCTGGCTGCACTGCCGGGTGAAATCATTTTTGTCAGCAACGAGACCGGAATGGGTGTCGTGCCGCTGGGCGAATTGACTCGCCGCTATGTGGATGAAGCCGGTTGGCTGCATCAAGCCTTGGCCGAGCGGTGTCAGCGTGTTGTCCTGACGGTTGCCGGCCTGCCCCTGACTTTGAAAGGTACTGCGTTATGACTGACACCTGGTGGCTCAACCCTTGTAAGGCTGTCGACGCCTCAGCGTACGAACAAGCGCTGGCGCGCCAGCAACAGCTGACTAAACCGGCCGGCTCGCTCGGCCAGCTCGAAGCTGTGGCGGTGCAACTGGCCGGCCTGCAAGGCCAGGTCAAACCGTTGGTGGACCAAGTGTGGATCGCCATTTTTGCCGGTGACCATGGCGTCGTCGCAGAAGGCGTGTCGGCGTTTCCCCAGGAAGTGACCGGGCAGATGCTGCACAACTTCGTCACTGGCGGCGCAGCCATCAGTGTGTTGGCACGTCAGCTGGATGCGCAGCTGGAAGTGGTCGACCTCGGCACGGTGACGCCCTCGCTGAACCTGCCCGGAGTGCGTCACCTGAACATCGGCGCGGGCACGGCGAATTTCGTCAACGGCCCAGCCATGACTGAAGCTCAGGGCTGCCTGGCGCTGCAAGCCGGTCGCGATAGCGCTCGGCGCGCTTTGGCCGGTGGCGCCCAGCTGTTTATCGGCGGTGAAATGGGCATCGGTAATACCACCGCCGCCAGCGCCTTGGCCTGTGCGTTGCTCGATTGCAAGGTCAGCGACCTTACAGGCCCGGGCACCGGTTTGAACGCCCGGGGCGTCAGCCACAAAGTGGCAGTTATCGAGCGCGCACTGGCGCTGCATGCCGGACAGCGCGATGACGCATTGCACACCCTGTTCAACCTCGGCGGGTTTGAAATTGCCGCGCTGGTCGGTGCCTACCTGGCCTGCGCACAAGAAGGCATCGTCGTGCTGGTGGACGGGTTTATCTGCACCGTCGCCGCACTGGTCGCCACGCGCCTGAACCCGGCGTGTCGAGAATGGCTGGTATTCGGCCATGGTGGCGCCGAGCCGGGCCATCGTCACGTACTGCAAAGCCTCAACGCCGAACCCTTGCTGCAACTCGGCCTGCGCCTGGGCGAGGGCAGTGGTGCGGCGCTGGCGGTGCCGTTGCTGCGCCTGGCGTGTGCGCTGCACGGGCAAATGGCGACATTCGCCGAAGCGGCTGTGGCAGACCGCCCGGCATGACCTTGCACCTGGACCTGCTGCGCCACGGCGAAACCGAGCTGGGCGGCGGCCTGCGCGGCAGCCTTGACGACGCCTTGACTGCCAAAGGTTGGGCACAGATGCGCGCCGCCGTAGCAGAGCAGGGGCCGTGGAATCGCGTGATCAGTTCGCCGTTGCAGCGTTGCGCGCTATTCGCCCAAGAGTTGGGCGCACGCCTGAGTGTGCCGGTGAATCTGGAAAAAGACCTGCAGGAGCTGCACTTCGGCGCGTGGGAAGGGCATAGCGCAGCGGCGCTGATGGAAACCGACGCTGAAGGGTTGGGGCTGTTCTGGGCCGATCCCTACAGCTTCACACCCCCTGAGGGTGAGCCGGTCAGCGACTTTTCACACCGTGTCCTCAGCGCCGTCTCGCGCTTGCACCAGGCTTATGCTGGTGAGCGCGTGTTGCTGATCAGCCACGGTGGCGTGATGCGTCTGCTATTGGCGCGAGCGCGAGGTTTGCCGCGCGAGCAGTTGTTGAATGTCGAGGTCGGCCATGGTGGGCTGTTCAGCCTGCATGTGGCTGCCGATGGTGTGTTGAAGGAAGGAACCTGACGATGCTGCCATTCTGGATCGCCCTGCAATTTCTCAGCAGCCTGCCGATTCGTTTGCCGGGCATGCCGCAGCCACAAGAGTTGGGGCGTTCGCTGCTGTTTTATCCCGTGGTCGGGCTGTTGTTCGGCGTGCTGTTATGGGCGCTGAACAGCGTATTGATGGGCGCGCCGTTGTTGCTGCATGCCGCCTTATTGCTGACCGCGTGGGTGTTGCTTAGCGGTGGCCTGCACCTGGACGGCCTGGCGGACAGCGCCGATGCCTGGCTCGGTGGCTTCGGCGACCGCGAGCGCACCCTGACCATCATGAAAGACCCGCGCAGCGGGCCGATTGCGGTGGTTACCCTGGGCTTGGTGCTGTTGCTCAAGTTCACCGCGCTGGTGGCGTTGATCGAGCAACGTAATGGCGCGGCATTGATCCTGGCGCCATTGATCGGGCGGGCGTCGATGCTGGCGCTGTTCCTTACCACGCGCTATGTGCGTGCAGGCGGTTTGGGTCAGGCGCTGTCGGACCATTTACCGCGGGTTGTCGGCCAACAAGTGCTGATCCTCAGTGGCCTGGCCTGCATTCTGATCGGCGGTTTCAGCGGCGGCATGGCTGTTCTGCTGGCGGCGCTGTGTTTTATCGGCCTGCGCCAATTGATGGTCAACCGGCTGGGTGGCACCACCGGCGACACAGCTGGCGCACTCCTGGAGTTGCTGGAAGTCGCGGTGTTGATCGGTTTGGCTCTGTAACACTTTCTTGCATTTCCTTAATCGCGGGTATATACACGTTCCATGCTTGCCTCCCAATGTTTATGCACCAACCTGCGACGTGCCGCCCGTGGCGTCAGCAGGCATTACGACGGCGCTCTCGACGGCTTCGGGATCAACGTCGCCCAGTATTCTTTGCTGTGCAACTTGCAGCGTCTCGACCAACCGAGCATTTCCAGCCTGGCCGACGCCATGGGTCTGGATCGCAGCACCTTGGGGCGCAACTTGCGGGTGCTGGAAGGCGAAGGCCTGGTGCAGTTGGTCGAGGGTGATGACTTGCGCAACCGCCTGGTGCTGTTGACGCAAGCCGGCGAAGAACGGCTGGCTGCGGCGTTGCCGGCGTGGGAAGCGGCGCAGCAAAAATTGATTGATCAGTTAGGCGCCGAAAAGCGCGAAACCTTGCTGGCCTTGCTGGATGAACTCGCCTGAGCGCGGGTTTGTTCGATTACAAGCGGGTATATACCCGCGAGCGGAGAATAAGAACATGACCTCGATGTGGCGCACCAGTGGTTGGATCCTTGTGGGGAGTGCGCTGATCCTGGCGTTGTCCTTGGGCGTGCGGCATGGTTTCGGCCTGTTCCTGGCGCCGATGAGCAACGAATTTGGCTGGGGGCGTGAGACGTTTGCCTTCGCGATTGCCCTGCAGAACCTGATCTGGGGCCTTGCGCAGCCGTTCACCGGCGCCCTGGCCGACCGTTTCGGCGCGACCAAAACGGTGTTCGTCGGCGGCGTACTGTACGCCGTGGGCCTGGTGTTGATGGGCATGTCCGATTCGGCGTGGTCATTGTCACTAAGTGCCGGCTTGCTGATTGGTATCGGCCTGTCGGGCACCTCGTTTTCGGTGATTCTCGGCGTGGTGGGCCGCGCCGTACCGCCGGAAAAACGCAGCATGGCCATGGGCATCGCCAGCGCCGCAGGCTCTTTTGGTCAGTTCGCCATGGTGCCCGGCACATTGGGCTTGATCGGCTGGCTGGGCTGGTCGGCCGCCTTGTTGGCGCTGGGGCTGATGGTGGCGCTGATTCTGCCGCTGGTGGCGATGCTCAAGGACAAGCCGCTGCCGGTGGTGACTGGCCAGCAAACCTTGCGCGAAGCCTTGAAGGAAGCCTGTTCCCATTCCGGCTTCTGGTTGCTGGCATTCGGCTTTTTTGTGTGCGGTTTCCAGGTGGTGTTTATCGGCGTGCACCTGCCGGCGTATCTGGTCGACCAGCATTTGCCGGCCACGGTGGGCACCACGGTGCTGGCCTTGATCGGTCTGTTTAATGTATTCGGCACCTACACCGCCGGCTGGCTCGGCGGGCGCATGTCCAAGCCGCGCTTGCTTACCGGCCTGTACCTGCTGCGTGCGGTCGTCATTGTGTTGTTCCTGTGGGCGCCGGTCACCGAAATCACTGCCTACCTGTTTGGCATGGCCATGGGCTTTTTGTGGCTGTCTACGGTGCCGCTGACTAATGGCACCGTCGCAACCTTGTTTGGTGTGCGAAACCTCTCGATGCTCGGTGGGATCGTGTTCCTGTTCCACCAAATCGGGTCGTTCCTCGGCGGCTGGTTGGGCGGGGTGGTCTATGATCGAACCGGCAACTACGATTTGATCTGGCAGGTGGCGATTCTGCTGAGCGTGCTCGCCGCCGCGCTGAACTGGCCGGTGCGCGAGCGGCCGGTGGCGCGCTTGCAGGCGCAGATGGAGGCGGCATGAGTGTGACGGCACGGTGTTTGACGGTAGCGGCGCTGGTCGTGCTGATGCTGCTGGCCTGGTGGGGCTGGCAGCGTGGTGGGCTGGCATTGATGCAACTGGGTATGTCGATCTGTTAAGTTCGTGGTCTGGAAATGTTAAGGACTCACGACATGCAGATGCGCTGGCTTGCAGTACCCGTCCTGATGGCCATTGGCAGTGTTGCCATGGCCGCTGATTGCCCACCGTTGCTTGAGGGCCAATTGCCCAAGCTGCGCGCCAAGGAATCCATCGATTTGTGCCAGCGCTTTGCCGGCAAACCCCTGATTATCGTCAACACCGCCAGCTTCTGCGGGTTCGCGCCACAGTTCAAAGGCCTCGAAGCCTTGTACCAGCGCTACAAGGGCCAGGGGCTGGAAGTGATTGGCGTGCCGTCCGATGACTTCAAGCAGGAAGCCAAGACCGGTGAAGAGACCGCCAAGGTCTGTTACGTGAATTACGGCGTGACCTTCACCATGACCGAACCGCAAAAAGTCAAAGGACCGGACGCGGTACACCTGTTCAAGGTGCTGGCGCAGCAGACCAGCGCGCCGAAATGGAATTTCTACAAGTACGTGGTCGACCGTCAAGGCAAGGTAATTGCCAACTTCTCCAGTTTGACCAAGCCGGACAGCCCGGACTTGATCAAGGCAGTGGAAGAAGCATTGGCTTCCAAACCCTGATCGTCGGCGATTAAAAAGCCCCGCCTCCTGTGCAGGAGAGCGGGGCTTTTTTAGATTCAGCTGGCGAGCCGGTCAGGCTCGCAGTGAATCAGAACTTGTAAGTCGCACCCAGGCCGTAACCCCAAGCGCTGTTTTTGTACTCGGCGTTGTAGGCGTTGCCCTTGCCGGTACGGTTGACGTTGACTTCTTCTTCCCACAGGTAGGAGACGGCAGCGTCGATCGTCCAGTCTTCGGTAGGGCTGAAGCCGGCACCAAAGCTGACAGCCTTACGGTCGCCAGTCGGGATACGCACCGAACGGTCGGTGTTGTTGGTAGGCGATTGGTCAACCGAGAAACCGGTGCGCAGTACCCACTGTTTGTTGACCTGGAACGAAGCACCGATGGCCGAGGCCCAGGTGTCATGCCAGTTCTGTGGCTCGTTGATGCGACCGATCGGGCCAGCCGCGCCACCCAGTGCAGGCGAAACGCCCGAGTTGTTGACGGTGATTTCTTTCAGGCGGCTCCAACGGGTCCACGTGGTACCCGCATACAACGTCCATTGGTCATCCAGCTTGTGGGTGATGGACATGTCGTAGGATTCTGGGGTGGTGATGTTCAACTTGGCGTCAAAACGCCCGCCGTTGAACGGACCAAAACCACGGCCGGAAATATCGGTGTGACCCGACAGGTTGTAGGAAACCTTGGAGGTGTACGTCAGGCCGATGTTGGTGCTCGCCCATGGCGTCACCAGAATACCGACTTTGTAGCCCCATGCGGTGTCATCGCCCTTGATGTCTACCAGGCCATCATTGCGGCCGAAGGTTTGCGCCAGCGGCGTCGACGAGGTCAGGTTACCGCTGATCTTGTTGAACGTCGGGCCGATACCCACGGACACGTATTCGTTGAAGGCGTAGCTGACAGTCGGCTGGAGGGTGACGACTTTAACGTCACTCTTCTTGCCGTAGTAACGGCCGCCGAAGCTGTCTTCGTAGTTGGTGATCAGGCCGAACGGCGCATACACACCCAGGCCGAACGCCAGGTCATCGGTCGCTTTTTTCACGGCAAACAACATCGGGACTTTGGTAAAAGGAACCATGTCACCGTCGTTGCTGCTGCCGGGTGGGCCACCGCTGGTGTTTTTGATATCGGTCTTGGCGTCGATAGCTGCGACACCGGCAGTGATTTGATCGCGCTTGAGGCGTGACATGCCGGCAGGGTTGCCAGCGACAGTGCTTGCATCATCGGCAGATGAGGAGCGGCCGGCGAAACCTGTACCCATCCCACTGATGCTTTGCTCGTTGAGGGCAAAGCCGCTCGCGAACAGTTGGGTGGAGGCCATGGCAACGGCGAGGCTAAGTGTGGTCTTGAGCATTACTTTTTTCATTATTAGAACTCCGTGGTGATCACCGCTGCGGAAAGTAACAATAAATTTAGGTTAGCGCTATAGGCTGTAATGCAGGAGATAGAGCGGTTTTGTAGGACAATCCGACCAGAATCGGGGTTTTTAGCCGAATCTTGCAAAACGCCTGGTCAACAAGTGACCTGATTCATGGATGAAACACAGGTCTGCCAGGCTTGGGTGAAGTCCCGCAGCCGACCTTGTGGGTGAAAAATTTCTTTCCAGATACGTGCCATTGCCAGTACATCGCCCGGCTGCGGCAGGGCAGGGCTGTGCTGCTCCACCAGCAGCCAGGCGATGGCGGTGGCGTAACGCAGATTGACGGTTAACTCAAGCTGGGGCGCACTGAGGAATGCGTGCTGACTGGCCAGGCCGCGTACCAGGCTGGCGCGCTCGGGGTCGCGCGCCAGGTAATGGTCCCAAAGGGCGCGGTGGCGCGGTTCGGTGATGCTGTATAGGCCGTGGCCACGCCGGTCGTGCAGGGCCGAGCCGAGTTCCGACTGGCTGGCAGCAATGCCCAGCAGCAGGGCTTCGGCTGTCGCATCATGGCGGCCGAGGTAAATCAACGTCGGCCGGATCACATAACGACACAATTCGCTGGCGGCGATACCCATACAAGCCTCGGTCCATGAAAGTGGTCGACGGTGCCTGAGAGGGGGCTTGGCAGCTGTGAATCGGATCTCAGGCCCGTCGCAAGCGGATCAAGCCGCTTGAGTTGAAGTGTAGTGTCATATTTACGATGTAAAGGACTGTTTTTAAAACATCTTCTTCATTTAGTTATAACGTTTATATCTATTTGAACTTAGCGAAAATGTTTCAATGCCGAATTTCAGGCAATAAAAAACCCTGCTTTTTAGACAGGGTTTTTGTGTTTCAGCGACTCGGGTCGATCAGGCAGTCAGTGCCTGACGGGTACGCTCGATCACGGCCTGCAGCGGCTCTGCGCTGGAGTATTGATCGGGGTACAGGCGTTCACTGTGACGAGCGATGCCGTGTTCGTTGACCAGGGTGAAGCTGAAGCAGCCTTTGCGAGCGGCCATGATCAGGCAGTTCATTGGTGCAAAAGCGTTGGTGAGGGTGCGAATGGCATCCTGAGTGTGGATTTGAGCGTTCATATTATTGGTGTTCCTACAAATGACACGGATAAGAACCGTGCAGCGTTAAAACGTTCCAGTAACGTTGATCACCATTGATCAAACGAAGAACCGACTGGAACAAAGCAGCCAGTTTGAAGCGCTATTAAGTTGGCGCGCTTGGGCTGGCAGGTAGGTACTTAGGAGGGCAGGCAGCACAACAGGGGCAAAGGTTCTGGGCCCGGGGTGAAGATCCTGATCAATTTGCAGGTTGGTTCGGTCAGAGTATTGAGACTTCGCGGCACCCTTTGCATGTTCAAAGGCAGTGTCGTCGCAAGTGATACCTGGAAACCATCGAGGTGGTCGGTCCCGTGTTGTTCAGGGGAGTTGTTCGACCAGAATTGACTTTCAGCTTGGTACTAACGCCGCGGATAGTAACGGATCGAAACCGGGAAGGGAAGCGGCTGAGCAAAAAACTTTTATCAGCTGCCTAGAAAGCCACGATAGACCAGCACTGTTACGGCGGCCGCCAGCGAGCAGCCCAGCACGTAGGCCGCGAGGGTCAGGCGCCAGGAGCGGCCGGTTTCGATCACCTTCATCACGTCGCGCATGTCATTGATCCGGCCTTCACCCAGCTCGATGCACAGGCTTACCGCAGTAAAGGCCGCTGATAACAGGATGGCGATGGCAAACAACGCCCCGTCAGGCGAGGGCAAAGCTGCATTGATTCCCAATGATGTCGCGCAGATGGCGAGCAGCAACACGGCGAACAACAGGATTCCTTTCATCTGCGCCTACAGGAGAGTGACATCGTTGGTGCAGCAGTGTGGCGAGCGCGGGCGGTTTTGAAAAGTGCTCTGTTTTGCAGGCTGGTTGCTCTGTGGCGGTAACATTTTCGGACAGATTGAAGCAAAAAGTGTCGGCGATATAACCAGTGGATGGGTACTTGTGCACATTCGTTGCGCGGTGTGTAACCACTCTGTCAACTGCCCGCAAGTGCAGTCGTTTGCCTGCAACGAAAATTTAAGTCAATGAAAAACATCGCTTTTTTTTATTGGTGAAAAAATCGTCAGTTTGACTGCGGCCCCCGTTTCATGGGGCTTTGAGCGGGTTCAAGGTGGGTTGTCCACTGAGTTATCCACAGCTTCTGTGGATTGTCCCGAGCGCTTGCTCTAGAACGGGCGTGTAGGATTTATCCAGCTTTACCTGCGCGAAAAAAAGAGTAGAGTGGCGCGCCTTCCAATCTGTCCCACAGTGCTTTATGAAGTTTCGCTCAGTATCACCCTCTGTTACCGATACCCCTCAAACTGTTACCACACCCAAGCGATTTTCGTTGAAGGTTGCCTTGTGGCTGCTCGACAGCCCGCGGCTGGGGCATAACGCCAACATCAAGCACTTCGCCGGGCGCTTGCTCAAGCAGCCGGCCCGCGATGGCGTGGTCGCCGCTCAAAGTCGGCTGGGCCAGTTGATGTGCCGCGAGTGCGGCAACGCCCGCGACCGCCGCATTGGCCACGACCTGCTGCGCCTGGCGGCTCGCGCTGGCGACCGCCGCGCCCTGCGCGAGTTGGGGCAGGTCGAAGACTGAGCTGTCCTCGAGCCCCATGCTTGGTTAACCTTGCTCCTTTTCGGTGATGGCAGAAATGGCTATGGTTTTTGACTGGACCAGTATTGCCTTGGGTCTGGCGGGTGCAGCAGTGCCTTTATTGGCCCTGTGCTGGCAGATTCAACGTCGACTGACCGCGCGCATGACCGGTTGGGAGCTGCTCGAAGAGCGCCTGGCAACCGCGCAACTGGCCCAGGAAGGGCTGGGCGCGCAACTGGACGCCAGCCGCGATGAAATCAGCGACCTCAGCCAGGCCAATGCCGCGAAACAGGCCGACCTGGCCGCCATGCGCCGCGAAGTTGAACTGCTGCAAATCGACCGCGATAACGCCCGCGATGCCGCCCATGCCTGGAACCTCGACCGCAGCGCCAAGGAAACCGAGCTGCGCCGCCTCGATGCGCTGTCAGCTGCCTTGCGCGCCGAATTGCGTGAACAACAGGACAGTCATCAACAACGCCTCGCCGACCTGCAAGGCTCGCGCGATGAGTTGCGCGCGCAGTTTGCCGAGCTGGCCGGGAAGATCTTCGATGAGCGTGAGCAGCGTTTCGCCGAAACCAGCCAGGAACGCCTCGGCCAGTTGCTTGACCCACTGAAGGAACGCATCCAGTCCTTCGAAAAGCGTGTGGAAGAAAGCTATCAGAACGAAGCCCGCGAGCGTTTTTCCCTGGCTAAAGAGCTTGAGCGTCTGCAGCAATTGAACCTGCGCCTGTCAGACGAAGCCACCAACCTGACCCGTGCTCTCAAGGGCCAGAAGACCCAGGGCAACTGGGGCGAACTGATTCTTGAACGGGTACTGGAACATGCCGGGCTGGAGAAGGGCCGCGAGTACCAGACCCAGGTGAGCCTCAAAGGGCCGGACGGCGAGCGCTTTCAGCCGGACGTGCTGATCATGTTGCCGGGCGACAAGCAGGTGGTGGTCGACTCCAAGGTCAGCCTCACGGCCTATCAGCAATACGTCGCGGCAGATGATGAGGTGATTGGCCAGGCGGCCCTCAAGCAGCATGTGCTGTCCCTGCGTAACCACGTCAAAGGCTTGGCCGGCAAGGATTACAAGCGTCTGGAAGGGCTGCACAGCCTGGATTTCGTGTTGCTGTTCGTGCCCATCGAGGCCGCATTTTCCGCCGCCCTGCAGGCCGAGCCGAACCTGTTTCAGGAGGCGTTTGACCGCCATATCGTGATTGTCAGCCCCACGACCTTGCTGGCTACCCTGCGAGTGATCGACAGCCTGTGGAAGCAGGAGCGCCAAAGCCAGAATGCGCGGGAAATTGCCGAACGGGCCGGCTGGCTGTACGACAAATTCGTGCTGTTCATCCAGGACCTGGATGAAGTCGGTAACCGTCTACAACAGTTGGATAAGGCTTACAGCGCGGCGCGTAACAAGCTGACAGATGGGCGTGGGAATCTGGTCAGCCGTACCGAGCAATTGCGGTTGCTGGGTGCGCGTGCGAGTAAAAGTCTGCCAGCGGATTTGCTTGAACGGGCGATGACCGATTCAGACGGCGTGGCGCATCTGCCTGAGTAAATGCAATCCAAAATGTGGGGCCGAGTACACTCTGTTTAAAGCGGCAAATGCCGACTCAACAGCGCCCGCAACGCCGCCGGCTTCACCGGCTTGGCCAAGTAATCCAACCCTGCCGCATGCACCTCGGCCACCATCTCCGGTCGCCCATCGGCACTGATCACCACCCCGGGAATCGGTTCTGCCAACTGCGCCCGCAGCCAGCCCATCAGCTCCGTGCCCGTCTCGCCGTGGTCCAGGTGGTAATCCACCAACGCCAGTTGCGGGCGCACGCCCTCGGCCAGCAGTGCCGCGCACTGCGCCTGGTCGGTGGCCGTCCACACTTCGCAGCCCCAGCGCGTCAGCAGGCTGCGCATGCCGATCAGGATGCTTTCCTCGTTATCCACACACAGCACCTGCGCGCCGCTTAATGGCAGCCCATTGTCTGGCGCGATCTTGGCCTGCGGGCTGGCCTGGTTACGCGCCAGCGGCACGCGCACGCTGAACACGCTGCCTTTGCCCGGCCACGAGCGCACGCTCAACGTATGCCCGAGCACGCGGCACAGGCCGTCAGCGATTGCCAAACCCAGGCCCAGACCCTTCTCGGCGCGGGTCTGGTGGCTGTCCAGGCGCTTGAACTCTTCAAAGATGACCTTCTGTTTATCCAGCGGGATGCCAGGGCCACGGTCCCACACTTCCAGGCACAATTCGTCCTTGCGCCTGCGCACGCCCAAAAGCACGGGGCCGTCGGCATAGCGGAACGCGTTGGTGAGAAAATTCTGCAGAATCCGCCTGAGCAACTTGATGTCACTGTCTATCCGCAACCGGCTGCCGCGCAGGCGGAAGCGCAGGTTCTGCTCCTGAGCCAGCGCCTTGAATTCGGCGCCGAGGGTGTCGAACAGCTCGTTGAGCACAAAGGGCTGCCGCTGCGGGTTGATCTTGCCGTTTTCCAGGCGTGAAATATCCAACAAGTCGCTGATCAAGTCTTCGGCCGAGCGCAGCGAGCTGTCCAAATGTTGCACCAATTGCCGCGCGTCGGCAGACAGGCCGTCGTGCTGGTGGGAAAGGGCTGCGGAGAACAGGCGTGCAGCGTTCAAGGGTTGCATCAGGTCGTGGCTGACAGCCGCAAGGAAGCGGGTCTTAGACTGGCTGGCGGATTCGGCCACGCCCTTGGCGTCGGTCAAAGCGACATTGAGCTGGGAAAGCTCATGGGTACGCTCGGTCACCCGTTGCTCAAGGCCTTCGTTGGCCTCGGTCAGCGCCTGCTCGGCCTCCCGGAACGCAGTGATGTCGGTAAAGCTCATGACAAACCCACCGCCGGGCATCGGGTTGCCGATCAGCTCAATCACGCGGCCATTCGGGAACAAACGCTCGGAGGTGTGCGCGCGGCCTTGGCGCATCCAATGCAGGCGGCGCGCGACGTGCACCTGGGCCTCACCCGGCCCACACAGGCCGCGCTCGGCGTTGTAGCGAATAATGTCGGCAATCGGCCGGCCCACGCTGATCAGGCCTTCAGGGTAGTTGAACAGCTCCAGGTAGCGGCGGTTCCAGGCCACCAGCTTGAGGGACTGGTCGACCACACTGATGCCTTGGGTGATGTTTTCGATCGCGCCTTGCAGTAATGCGCGGTTGAATTGCAACACCTCGGAGGCTTCGTCGGCGATGCGTACTACGTCCTCCAGCTGCATCTCCCGGCCTTCAATCGCGGCTTTTACCACTGCGCGTGTCGAAGAGGCGCCGAGCACGCCGGCCAGCAGGCGTTCGGTGTGGGCGATCCAGTCGTTATCGGCATTCTGGTTGGGGTTGAAACCTTTGCCTTGGCGATAGGCAAATCGGATAAAGCTCTGCTCGGCGCGTTCCTTGCCGACAAAACGTGCCGCGAGGCTGAGCAGGTCGCTGATTTGCACCGACAGCATCGAGCGCGCATTGGCGCGCTGGCTGATTTCCTGGCCGATAAAGCGCCCGGCCTGCCAATGCTCGGATACCCGTGTGCGCGACAGCATCGAGACCCACACAAACAGCGTGAAATTGCCCGCAAGAGAAAACACAGTACCCAGGGTCAACGAGGTGACGGTGAAACCAAAGGGGTGCGAATGCATCCACGTCAGGCCGGGGAAAAGGCTCAACGACCACCCCAGGCTTTTCGCCGTCACCGGCAGGACCAAGGTGTAGAACCACAAGAAAGTGCCAGCCGCCAAGCCGGCAAATACGCCTCGTCGGTTGGCCTGCTTCCAATACAACGCGCCAAGCATCGCTGGCGCCAGTTGGGTAACGGCGGCAAACGCGATCTGGCCGATGGTTGCCAGGCTCGCGCTGGAGCCGAGCAGGCGGTAACTCACGTAGGCCAGCAACAGGATGATCACAATGCTGACGCGGCGCACCGACAGCATCCAGTGGCGGAACACTTCGAACGGCCGCTCTGCGCTGGAGCGGCGCAACAGCCACGGCAGCAACATGTCGTTGGAGACCATGGTCGACAAGGCAATGCTCGCCACAATCACCATGCCGGTGGCCGCCGAGGCGCCGCCGATAAACGCCAGCACGGCAAGGGCCGGGTGCGCTTCGGCCATGGGCAGGCTGATCACGTAGGAGTCCGGCAATACCGAGGCGGGCAAGAGCATTTTGCCGCCGAGGGCGATAGGGATGACGAACAGTGCGGCGAGGATCAGGTACGCCGGGAACACCCACTTGGCCAGGCGTAAATCCTGCGGGTCGATGTTCTCTACCACGGTGACGTGAAACTGCCGGGGCAGGCAGATAATCGCCATCATCGCTACGCCGGTCTGCACCACCATCGATGGCCAGTTAATGGTTTCTGTCCAGTATTCTTCAAGGCGCGGGGCGAGCATGGCCTGGCTGAACAGATCGCCAAAACCATCGTATAGGCCGAAGGTCACGAATGCGCCTACCGCCAGAAAGGCGAACAGCTTGACCAGGGATTCAAACGCAATCGCCAGCACCATGCCACGGTGGTGTTCGGTGGCATCGAGGTTGCGGGTACCGAACACAATGGTGAACAGCGCCAATACCAGCGACACGATCAACGCGGTGTCCTGGGCGCGGGTGCCGGTGGTGTCGGGGCCGGAACCGATCAACAGGTTCACGCCCAGCACGATGCCTTTGAGTTGCAGAGCGATATAGGGCAGCACGCCGACCAGGCAGATCAGCGCCACCACCACCGCCAACGATTGGGATTTGCCGTAGCGTGCGGCGATAAAGTCGGCAATGGAGGTGATGTTTTCCTGTTTGCTGATCAGAATCATCTTCTGCAACACCCAAGGTGCCAGCACCAGCAGCAGGACAGGTCCCAGGTAGATCGGTAAAAACGCCCACAGCTGCTCGGCGGCCTGGCCTACGGCGCCGAAGAAGGTCCAACTGGTGCAGTAAACGGCCAGCGACAGGCTGTATACCCAGGCACGTATTCGTGGCGGTAGCGGCGCGTGGCGGCGATCACCGTAAAAGGCGATGGCAAACATAATGGCCATATAGGCCAGGGCAACGGCGGCGATCAGCCCGCTGGACAGCGTCATGGTAACTCCGAGCATAAGAACACCCGGGCATTCCGAGCCCGGTGGGACAGTCTCGCATGATGCTGGGGGTTAGTCAGTGTCGACCAAGGTCGTGTGAGGGGGGGCGGGGTGGGGTGTATATCCGTTGCTGCGGTAACGGCTGCCTATGGTTCCGCTTTTACAGCGGCTCACTTTTGTGTAACCCATGTGGTTGTCCCGTACACGCCCCAACACTCGGTGCCTCGCTGTGGCTCGGCATGCCCGCAATCCGACACTGATTTGGGGGGGGCGATTTCAGATCAAGATCACGATCAAAAGCGCAGATCAAAAGACCGCTGACTTCGTCATCGAAAAGGATGTAAGAGCCGGAGCAACAGCAACAGCAACAGTAGAGCCATACTCGGTCAACTGTGGGAGCTGGCTTGCCTGCGATGGCATCAACTCTGTGTACCTGACACACCGAGGTGTCTGCATCGCAGGCAAGCCAGCTCCCACATTTAGACCGCGTTGCATCAGGTAAATAGGCTTTTGCCTTGCACTTTGGACTTTTGGCTGGGCCGGCATTCCGGGCGTTTGCCAAAAGTGACCCGCTGTAAAAGCGGAACCATAGGCCGCCGTTACCGCGGCAATGGATATACCCGCCACCCGCCACCACGAAAAAACGCGCTCACCGCCGCGGCAGGGTTTTCTGACGCAAGATGTAAATGCTCACCAACACTGCACTGGTCAGCATAAACCCACGTGCCCAAGGCAGCGGCACCAGGTAGCAGGAAAAACCAATGCTCAGCCACATCAGGCCGATGGCGTAGACCTTGCCCTTGAGCGGAATGCCATTGCCGTCCAGATAGTCTTTGATCCACGGCCCCAGGCGCGGGTGTTCCACCAGCCATTGGTAGAAGCGCGGGGAGCTTCGAGCGAAGCAGGCGGCTGCGAGTAGCAGGAAGGGCGTGGTCGGCAATACCGGCAGGAAGATACCGATCACGCCCAGCGCTACGCTCAGCCAGCCGATGGCCAGCAGCACGTAGCGCAGGAGCAGTGAGCGCTTGCCCATGGGTGTCATGGGCAACCGACTCAGTGGTGACGTGGCTTGAGGATCGCCGGTTTTTCGTCAGGCGCATTGCACAGCAGGTACAAGGCGGTGAGGGCTTCCGGGATCTGTACGATCATGTCGTCCATCAGGTTGGCATCGGCGGCGATGTCGGAGAATTCCGGCTGGTCGTCGAACAGACCCGAACCGACCATGATCGGCAGCAGCATTTCGCTGACTTCTTCCTCGGCAGTTTCGAACCAGGCGGCTTCGCGCAGGAACACACCTTCCATGAAGCCGATGCACCAGCCGCGCAGGTCGGAGTCATCCGGCTCCTCGCCCAGGTCCAGCTCGCACGGCAGCTCGAATTCCTCATCGGAAGCCAGTTGGCGACCAATGTGGGCCTTGAGGGCCAGCAGGGTGGATTCGATTTCTTCGCGTTGGGCGGCGTCGGCGTAGTGCGGTTCTTCGGCGAACAGCGCGTCGATCCATTCACGGTCGGGCACGACGTCGGCGCAGATCGACAGGGCGGTCAGGTAGCCGTGAGCGGCCACGTAGTCCAGCGCCTCGTCATGCAGCTCATCGGCGTCGAGGAAGGCTTGCAGGCGGGTTAGTTGCTCAGCGAAGGACATTGAAGGGCTACCTTGGGAATAAACGATGCGCAATTCTAGGCTTTCTTGAGCGTCCAGGCCAGCTGCAAGGCATATTTGCCGGGTTCTGGAGCGGGGTGACTATTCGTCAGTGGCGCCCTTTGCCAGGTAACGCTCGGGTATACTGCCGCGTTTTGTGATGCCCCTGCAGGCCAAGCGCCAATCCGCGAAAACTTCGCTTACGGATTATTTCCCGTGAAGCGGTGTTTTTTCGGCCAGCCTGTACAGAGGGATTTCGGCACCATTTTGGAGTTTTACATGCTCGAACAGGCTCAACGCGTCCTCAAGGACATCTTCGGCTACGACAGTTTTCGTGGCCGCCAGGGTGCGATCATTGAGCGCGTGGCCAGTGGCGGTGATGCCCTGGTCCTGATGCCTACCGGCGGCGGTAAGTCGCTGTGCTTTCAGGTGCCGGCGCTGTTGCGCAATGGCTTGGCCGTGGTGGTGTCGCCGCTGATCGCGTTGATGGACGATCAGGTCGCCACCCTAGAAGAACTCGGTGTCGCCGCCGCCGCCTTGAACTCCACCTTGAGTGCCGAACAGCAGCGCGAGCTGGCTGCGCGCATCAAGCGCGGTGAAGTGAAGATGCTCTACCTGGCGCCAGAACGGCTGGTGCAGCCACGCATGCTGGCCTTCCTGCAAAGTCTGGAAATTGCGCTGTTCGCCATCGACGAAGCCCACTGCGTGTCGCAATGGGGCCACGATTTCCGTCGCGAATACCTGCAACTGGGCCAACTGGCGGAATTGTTCCCCGACGTGCCGCGCATCGCCCTGACCGCCACCGCCGACAAACGCACCCGCGAAGAAATCGTCGAGCGCCTGCATCTGCAGAACGCCGAGCGCTTTCTGTCGAGCTTCGACCGGCCGAATATTTTTTACCGCATCGTGCCCAAGGAACAACCGCGCAAGCAGTTGCTGGCGTTCCTGTCCGAGCGGCGCAGCGACGCAGGCATCGTGTATTGCCTGTCGCGCAAGAAGGTCGATGAAGTGGCCGCGTTTCTCTGCGAGCAAGGCTACCCGGCGCTGCCGTATCACGCGGGGCTGCCCAATGACACGCGCTCTGCCCATCAGAAGCGCTTCCTCAACGAGGAAGGCCTGATCATGGTGGCCACCATCGCGTTCGGCATGGGCATCGACAAATCCAACGTGCGTTTTGTTGCACACATGGACCTGCCAAAGTCCCTTGAGGCCTACTACCAGGAAACCGGTCGCGCCGGCCGTGATGGCCTGCCGGCGGATGCCTGGATGGTCTACGGCCTGCAAGACGTGGTGATGCTCAAGCAGATGTTGCAGAACTCCGAAGGCGATGAGCGCCACAAACGCCTGGAACAACACAAGCTCGATGCCATGCTCTCGCTGTGCGAAGAGACCCGCTGCCGCCGACAGACGCTGCTGGCGTATTTCGACGAGGACATGCCCGAGCCATGCGGGCACTGTGACAATTGCACCGATGGCGTACAGACCTGGGACGCTACCGAGCCGGCGCGCCAGGCGTTGTCGACCATCTACCGTACCGGCCAGCGCTACGGCGTGGGGCATCTGGTGGACGTATTGCTGGGCAAGGACAACGAGAAAGTGCGCAGCTTCGGCCACGAAAAACTCTCGGTGTACGGCGTCGGCAAGGCGCGCGCCGAAGGCGAATGGCGTTCGTTGTTCCGGCAGATGGTCGCGCGCAACCTGGTGGACATCGACATCGAAGGCTACGGCGGCTTGCGCCTGAACGACAGTTGCCGGCCATTGCTCAAGGGCGAGGTGAGCCTGGAGCTGCGCCGCGACCTTAAGCCGCAAACCACCGCCAAAAGCAGCAGCACCAGCCCGGCCAGCCAATTGGTGCGTGGCGAAGAACGCGAACAGTGGGAAGCCTTGCGCACCCTGCGGCGCAAACTGGCGCAGGAACACAGCGTGCCGCCTTACGTCATCTTTCCCGACTCCACGTTGCTGGAGATGTTGCGCGAGCAACCGACCAGCATGGCCGAGATGGCCAAGGTCAGCGGCGTGGGTGCGCGCAAGCTGGAACGCTACGGCCAGGCTTTCCTCGAAGTGCTCGGCGGCCAGGCCGAGGCGCCCAAGGAAGTCGCCGACATCCGCCATGAACTGATCAGCCTGGCACGTGCCGGTATGACCCCGATCCAGATCGCCGGCCAGCTGCAATGCTCGGAAAAAAACGTCTACACCTTGCTGGCTGAATCCATCGGCAAGCAACAGTTGTCGTTGGAGCAGGCCCTTGATTTACCGGAAGATCTGCTCGGTGAAATCCAGGATGCCTTCCTCGACGGAGAAGGCGAATTGCCACCTGTCACAGAGATCGCACCGCTGTTTACCGGGCGTGTTCCTGAGGGGGTTTTGTATTGCGTACGTGCCGCTTTGCAGTCTGAATTCGAAATTTAATGTGCCAATTACGACAATGTAACGAATCAGTACATAGCACCGCTTGCCTCATGGCATGGCTCATGCTTAGCTGACTAATAATTAGCCACATTTTATTTTCAGTCTAAATCATGAGTTTTTTATGCCGTTAACCGAACAACACCGCTTTGGCATGCAGTTGGCGCAAATGTCCCGAGGCTGGCGCGCCGAACTCGACCGCCGTTTGGCGGGGCTGGGCTTGTCCCAGGCGCGTTGGCTGGTGCTGTTGCACCTGGCCCGTTTTGTAGATGCGCCCACCCAGCGTGAACTGGCGCAAAGCGTCGGCGTAGAAGGTCCGACCCTGGCTCGCCTGCTCGACAGCCTTGAAGGCCAGGGCCTGGTGCAGCGCCAGGCGGTGCTGGAGGATCGTCGCGCCAAACGCATTCTGTTGTGCGACACCGCCCGTCCGTTGATTGATCAGATCGAAACCATCGCCACGGCCTTGCGCCATGAGTTGTTCGTGGGCGTGGATGAAGAAGATTTGCGCGTGTGCATGCGCGTGCATGGGCACATTCTGGCGAACCTGGAAAAGTCCTGAGTCAGGCCACTTAATGGTGAGCGGGCTTGTTGTGGCGAGGGAGCTTGCTCCCGCTGGGCTGCGTAGCAGCCCCAAAGCCATCAACCTCGTTGCACCTGAATGATCGCATTCACCGCATTGGGGGCGCTTCGCACACCAGCGGGAGCAAGCTCCCTCGCCACAGTAAGCCTGGCATCCAGCTAGAACGTCTGCCCCAGGTTCAGGTACACCGCCTGCTGCTTGTCATCATTGAACCCATAGCTGAAATTCAGCGGCCCTAACGGCGTATCAAAACCGAGGAAAATACTCGCGGCATTGATGTACCCGCTGTCGAACTGGTTATCGTTGTTCCACGCCCGGCCGCGTTCCATCGAGGCGCCGAGGTACAGCGGGAAATCCAGCGGCAGGTATGAGCGCGGCGTCAGGCGGCGGTAGTACACAGCACGCATCAGTGCGATGTTCTGCCCCGAGATTGAGTCTTCGCGAAAGCCTGATAATTGCCGCGCACCGCCGAGCAGAAAGCTGGAAACCACCACGTCGGATTTATCCAGCGTGCGCCCATAACGACCGCCGAGTATCAAGGTGTCCGGGCCGTGGCTCATGGCCTTGTCCAGCTTGAACTCCCACTGTCGGTAGCGCTGGTCCGAACCCAGGCCGGGCTCGAACTCTCGGAAGGCCAGGCCGATGTCTTCGCCGGTATGGGGGAAGTACACGTTATCCAGCGAATCGAACGAGTACTTGAGCTCATAGAAACCCTCATTGAAGCTCACACTCGGCAAGTCGCGCTCGCCAACACGCACATCTGCCTTGCCCCAGGCTTCACCGACGCCGAAGCGGATCTCGCCGCTATTGCCAATCTGGCGCCCCACGTTCAAACCAAAACCGTAGCGCTCCAGACGGTATTCGGCGATAGGGTCGCTGTCCAGCACCAGGTCGACGTTCTGCGCCTGGGCACTGATATAAGGCGCGACGAAATAGCGCGAGCCCACATCCAGTGGCTGGTAGAACTCGCTGTACAGCTCTTGGCGATCACCAATCTGCACGCGCGTCAGCCATTCGGCGCCAAGGCGGTTGATGCCGTTCATGCGGTAACTGGCGCCGAGGTTGTAAGCGCTGGCGCCGCGCATGTCATCCGACAGGTTCAGGCCCAGGCGCAAATAGTCGGTGCCGCTGCGTTTGCCGCGCGCGCTGATGACCAGGGTATTGTCCTGGCCCTTTTTCACCACGCGGTATTGCACCTGCTCGAAGTAATCCAGGCCGTACAACGTGCCCATGTCGGTTTGCAGGCGGCCCAGATTCAGCGGCTCGCCCAGGGTTTGGCGAATGTAGTAGCGAATTACGTCGTCACTGACTTTCGAGTCGTTCTCCACCTTGATGGCGGTGATCACCGGCGTGCGTTCGCCCGGGGTGCGGGCCTCAACCAATTGTGGGTCGATCGGTTCGGCGGGGCGCAAATGCGCCAGGCGCACGTCGAGGGCGCGGGTGGCGCGGTAGCCTGCGTCGATCATGTCCTTGGCGCGGCCGAAGTCCGTCACGCCGTAGGCGGCCAGCGGCGGCTGGATCAGCACATCCTTGGGATGCAGGGCCTTGAGTTGTTCTTCTGAGTTGCGTCGGGTCATCAGGGTGATGGACTGGTTGAGCACGTCCACGACCGTCGCCAGTTGTTTGCGTGAGCGCAGCGGCGTGCCGATGTCCACGACGATAGCGATGTCGACGCCCATTTCGCGCGCCACATCCAGTGGGATGTTGTCGGTCATGCCGCCGTCCACCAACAGCCGTCCGTCCAGTTCCACCGGAGCGAACACTGCCGGGATCGACATGCTCGCACGGATCACCTGGGGCAAGTGACCCTTGCTGAACACCACTTTTTCGCCGGTGGTGATGTCGGTGGCCACAGCGCGGAACGGGATTGGCAGCTTGTCGAAGTTACGCGTATTGCTGGAGTGGGCGAACATGCTTTCCAGCAGCAGCGCCAGGTTCTGGCCCTGGATCACGCCGAGCGGCAGGCCAAGGCTGCCGTCATCGCGAAAGCTGAGTTTTTGTTTGACGAGGAAATCGCGGTCATCCTGTTTGCGCCGAAACGGCACATCTTCGCGCGGCGGGGCGTCGGACAATGCCTGCTGCCAGTCGATATTGAGCGCGAGCTTTTCCAGTTCATCGATCTTGTAGCCCGAGGCGTACAGGCCGCCAATCACCGCGCCCATGCTGGTGCCGGCGATAGCATCGATATGGATACCTTGCTCCTCCAGGGCCTTGAGCACGCCAATATGCGCAAGGCCACGGGCGGCACCGCCGGACAGCACCAGGCCGATTTTGGGGCGTGGGCTTTCGACGGCATCAGCGATCAGGGGAAGCAGGCACAGAAACAGGCAGGACAACAGGCGGCGCATCATGAATCTCGAGGCTGGGCGATAAAGGCCGGTATTATAGTCACTCGATCGTCCGTGCCCGATATGTCAGGAACTTCTCTAATTATGTCTGCCAGCAAACCCGAGATCGTCATCACCTATTGCACCCAATGCCAATGGCTGTTGCGCGCGGCGTGGCTGGCCCAGGAATTGTTGAGTACATTTGCCGATGACTTGGGCCGTGTGGCGCTTGAGCCAGCCACCGGCGGGGCGTTTCGCATCACCTGCGACGGTGTGCAGATTTGGGAGCGCAAGGCCGACGGCGGCTTTCCAGAGACCAAGGTACTCAAGCAGCGCGTGCGCGACCAGATCGACCCGCAGCGCGACCTGGGGCACAACGACCGCCAAGCCTGAAGGCTACGCGGTGGCTGCCGGCTGTTTGGCCTGGCTGGCACTGCCCATCAAGCCTGAGAGCACGATGGCGACAATGATCAGCGCGCCGCCCAGCAGCATGCGCAAGGTCGGGGTTTCGGCAAACAGCAGCCAGGCCACGGTGATGCCGTAGACCGGCTCCATGGCGAACACCACCGAGGCGGTGCGCGCCTTGATCACCGCGAGGCTGGCGACAAACAAGCTATGGGCCAGGCCGGTGCAGAACACCCCGAGCAGACCGATCCACAGCCAGTCAATCGCACGTACATCCGCCAGGCCCGGTGCTGCGACTGGCAGCAGGCACGCCGCGACCACCACGTTCTGGCACAGCGCAGCCTGCACCGCCGGAATGCGCCCGGAGCTGGCGCGGTTGTTCAGCGACAGCAGCGAGAACAACAGGCCCGAGAGAATCCCCCACAGCAGGCCGCCCGTGGCTTGGCTGGCGAGGTCGAAGTCTGGCGTGACCAACACCAGGCCCACCGTGACCAGCGCCACCAGCAACACTTCGTTGGCGCGAATGCGCTCACGGAAGATCAGCCCTTCAAGCATCACGGTAAAGGCCGGGAACGCGGTGAAGCCAAGGGTGGCGACGGCCACCCCGGCGACTTTGACGGCAATGAAGAAGGTCACCCAATGCGCCGCCAGCAGCACGCCACTGACCACGAGGCGACGCCAGTCGCGCATCTCCAGGGTTTTCCAGGTGGTGTTGCTGGCAAATCGCGCAAAGATCGCCAGGGCGATTACGGCAAAGGCGGCGCGACCAAACACGATGATGGCCGGCGAGGCGGCTGCCAGCTTGCCGAAAACACCAGTGAGGCCAAACATCAGTGCGCCGATATGCAGGGCGCCAAGGGCTGAGCGGGGAGTCATTGCGATCCTTGAACCAACGGGGGTGACAGAATCGCAGTCTAGAGGGTTGGGTGCGCCGGTGTCTGTCGCGGACCTCGCGAATCTTAGCGCCAGCCTCTCATCACAATCATCCCATTAGGCAACGAATAACCTGTGGCGAGCAGGCTTGCCCTGCGTTGGGTTGCGAAGCGACCCCAAAAATGGGACTGCTGCGCAGTCCAACGCGGGGCAAGCCCGCTCGCCACAGTGACGGTGTTCGCTGTTGGGATCAGCCGCCTGGGCGGTCAGACTTTATGCTTACGATGAGCGGCGTAAGGCGCCGGGGGATGCGCCAAATTCTCGCAACATGGCGGCAGAGAAGGCACTTTGCGAGGCGTAGCCGACGCGCTCGGCAATTTCGCCAACAGGCAGCGGCGTCTCGCGCAAAAGTTTCAACGCCATGTGCAGGCGACGGCTACGCAGGTAGTCCATCGGTGTTTGCCCGCACTCGGCCATAAAACGTGCATGCAGGCGCGCTACCGAGAGGTCGGCAATACGCGCCAGGTCGGCCACCTGCAACGGGCGCGCAGCATGGCGTTCGATATGCGCATTGAACGCGGCATACGGCAAACGCTTGCCCGGTAGCGGTTGGGCCAGCGGATGATTGAGACTGGCCAGCAACAACACCGCGCCTTGCTGGGCGATCAGCGGGTCATCCACCGGGCTGTGTGCCAGCCATTGCACCAACTGGCTTTGCCGGGCGTCCAGTGTCAGTCGTGCCGGTTGATCGAGCAGGCGGCGACTGGTGTCGGCGTGTTCGCCCAAGGACTGCGCCACCCAATGCTCGTCGGGAACATCCAGCACCAGGCAGCGGCTGCCGTCGCGACTGCCGCAGGCATGGTGGGCCGAGAAGGGCAGCACCATCACGCTGCTGGCGTGCACCTGGCTGCCAAGGCCATCGACTTCCAGGTCCAGGTGCCCCGACAACCCGAACACCAGTTGGGCGTGGTCATGGCTGTGGGCGAGCGGCTCTTCAATGTAGTGGCGCAGCGTGAGGGTCGGTCTCATCGCGGTCTCCTGGGCAGCAGGCCTGCAGTCTACAACGCTTCAAGGGCTTTGATCGCTGTCATCAGAATGACGCACAGTTGTCATGGGCTATTAACCGCCTGGGCGCAAGCTCGCGAAAACACCGTCGAGGGATGCCCATGACCAGTGCCGAGTTCGCCAAACCCAGCCGCAAACAACGGGTTCGTACCCTGTGGATCTCCGACGTGCACTTGGGCACCCGGGATTGCCAGGCCGAGCACCTGTCACAGTTCCTCAAGGGCTACCACGCCGACAAGGTCTACCTGGTCGGCGATATCATCGACGGCTGGAAAATGCGCGGCGGCATGTACTGGCCTCAGGCTCATACTAATGTGATCCGCCGCCTGCTGACCATGGCCAAGCGCGGCACCGAGGTGATCTACGTCACCGGCAACCACGACGAATTCCTGCGCCGCTACTCCAAGCTGATCCTGGGCAATATCCAGCTGGTGGATGAGGCCGTACACGTTACCGCCGATGGCCGTCACTTGCTGGTGATTCATGGTGATCAATTTGATGTGATCACCCGATACCACCGTTGGCTGGCGTTCCTGGGCGATTCGGCCTATGAGTTCACCCTCACGCTCAACCGCTGGCTCAATCACTGGCGTGCGCGGTATGGCTATGGCTACTGGTCGTTGTCGGCGTACCTGAAACACAAGGTCAAGACGGCGGTGAGTTTTATCAGCGATTTCGAAGAAGCGATCGCCCACGAAGTGACCAAGCGCGAGCTGCATGGCGTGGTGTGCGGGCATATTCACCATGCCGAGATTCGCAAGGTGGGCGAGGTGGACTACCTTAATTGCGGGGATTGGGTGGAGTCGTGCACCGCGTTGATCGAGCACTGGGATGGCAGTATCGAGTTGTATCGGTTGGCGGATGCGCAGGCTAAAGAGGCGCTGCTCAAAGCTGAGATGGTTGCGGGCTAGAAGGTTCGCACGGTCAAAAATGTGGGAGCTGGCTTGCCTGCGATGGCGGTTGTTCAGTCAACTTATTCAGTGACTGACACACCGTAATCGCAGGCAAGCCAGCTCCCACAATTTGATTGGGTTTCTTCAGTTATTTCGAGACGTCGGCGATGGCCTCGGCCAGTAATGCCAGGCGTGTCGCGTCAATACCCGCCACATTCGCCCGCCCCGAACTGACCATATACACGCTGTGCTTCTCGCGCAGTTGCTTGACCTGCTCAGCACTCAAACCGGTATAGGAAAACATCCCGCGCTGCGCACCAATATGCGCAAACTTCTCGGCCAGCCCGTGGGGCGCCAGCGCCTCCACCAGCCCGGAGCGCAGTTGGGCAATGCGTGAACGCATGGCCTCGACTTCATCGCTCCAGCGCTTTTTCAGCTCGGCGTCGCCCAGGATGGTCGCTACCACTGCGGCGCCATGATCCGGCGGCGTCGACCACAGGTTGCGCGCGATATTCGCCAGTTGGCTGCGCACGTCCGTGAGCTTCTCGGCGTCTGCCGCGCACACGATCAGCGCGCCGACACGGTCGCTGTACAGGCCGAAGTTCTTCGAGCAGGAACTGGTGACCAGCACTTCCGGCAGCTCGGCGGCAAATAACCGTACCGCCCAGGCGTCCTGCTCCAGGCCGTCGCCAAAGCCCTGGTAGGCGAAGTCGATCAATGGCAGCAATTGCCGTTCGCGCACGATGCGCAACACCTGGCGCCAGTCGTCCTGGGACAAGTCAAAACCGGTCGGGTTATGGCAGCAGGCATGCAACAACACCACGTCGCCTTTGGGCACGGTGGCCAGTGTTGCGAGCATCGCGGCCACGTCCAGGCGGTTATCCGCGCCCACATACGGGTAATGGCTGACCTTGAGCCCGGCCTTGGCGAAGATGGTTTCGTGGATCGGCCAGGTCGGGTTGCTCAGCCACACGCCGCGGCCGGGCAGGTTTTGCGCGATAAAGTCGGCACTCAGGCGTAGCGCGCCGGTGCCGCCAGGGGTTTGCGTAGCACCGGCGCGACGCTCGCGAATCAGCGCTGAATCGGCGCCCAGCACCAGCTCACTGATCAGCGAACCGAAGGCCGCATTGCCATGGCCGCCGATATAGGTCTTGGTGGTTTGCGTGTCCACCAGGCGCTGTTCGGCCAGTTTTACCGAGTGCGGAATCGGCGTCAGGCCCTGGTCGTCCTTATACACACCCACGCCCAGGTCGAACTTGTTCGGGTTGGCGTCCTGAGCATACAGGTCCATCAGCCCGAGGATCGGGTCCCCGGGCACGCGGCCAATGGCATCAAAATGCATTACTTGCGGCCCTCGGCGTCCTTGGCCACTTCGTCGGTGCGCGCGGCCATGATGAAGTCGTTGCGGTGCAGGCCTTTGATCGAGTGGCTCCACCAGGTCACGGTGACTTTGCCCCACTCGGTGAGCAGGCCCGGGTGATGGCCTTCGGCTTCGGAGATTTCACCCATGGCGTTGGTAAAGGCCAGGGCGAACTTGAAGTTCTTGAACAGGAAAACCTTTTCCAGCTGCATCACGCCGTCGCGTACTTCGATGTTCCAGTCGGGAATCTGCTTGATCAGTACCGGCAGCTCTTCGTCGCTGACTTGTGGGGCATCGGCGCGGCAGGCTTCGCAGTGGGCTTGGTTCAAGGTGGTCATGGGGGTGTCCTGAATTCGAAAGATTGAGATCAGTGGGCGTTACCCTAAAGCAACGCGCGGCCAGGGGACAGATTCACCTGGCCTCAAAATGTAAGGTTCAAGCAGCTTCGGGTTTGGGCGGCACTGCCTTTGGGGTGAAGAGCGGCGCATGCAGACCCAACTGCATACCGCGCTCGACCATGCCCATGATGTCTTCCTGCGCCACTTCAAACAGGCGCTTAAGCTCGGGCAGTACGAAGTACAGCGGTTGCAGGATGTCGATGCGATACGGCGTACGCATTGCTTCCAGCGGGTCGAAGGCCTGGTGTTCGGGTTCATCCGACAGGCAATACACGCTTTCTTTAGGCGACGACAAGATGCCGCCACCGTAGATGCGTCGACCTTGCGGCGTGTCCACCAAACCGAATTCGATGGTCATCCAGTACAGGCGCGCCAGGTACACGCGTTGCTCTTTGGTGGCCGCGAGGCCGAGCTTGCCGTAAGTGTGGGTGAACTCGGCAAACCATGGGTTGGTCAGCAGCGGGCAGTGGCCAAAGATCTCGTGGAAAATATCCGGCTCTTGCAGGTAGTCCAGTTCTTCGCGGGTGCGAATAAAGGTCGCCACCGGAAATTGCTTGCTGGCGAGCAATTCAAAGAAGGTCTGGAAGGGGATCAGTGCGGGGACGCGGGCAACTTGCCAGCCGGTGGTTTCGGCCAACACCTTGTTGATCTCACCCAGTTGCGGGATGCGGTCCAGGGGCAGGCCGAGCTTGTCGATGCCGTCCAGATATTCCTGGCAGGCGCGTCCCTCGATCACTTTCAATTGGCGCGTGATCAGGGTGTTCCACACCGCGTGTTCTTCCGGCGGGTAGTGGATAAAACCTTGCGCATCGGGCTCGCGGGCCACGTAGTGCGTCTGCTTCATACGGCTCTCCTGCTAGGCATTCGTTCTTGTTATGTCCTGCGATGAGCCTATTGATAACGCGGAAGGCGACGGATTCCATCGGGCTCCGGTGCTTGCGCGTAGGAAAAGTTACCGTTATTCGTAAAGTTTTCGTTACGGTATGCCGGCCTCTCGTTGTCTTGGGCTGGGAAAAGGTCACAAGCTGTCACATAATCTTGACGACTATCTGCGCCCAGCGGCAAAAAGCCCCGGCGCTTTCCCACCATTTGGGCTTTTTCATGCGTATTAAAGTGCACTGCCAGAACCGTATCGGCATCCTGCGGGACATTCTCAACCTGCTGGTGGAATACGGCGTCAACGTCGCCAAAGGCGAGGTAGGCGGTGAACATGGCAACGCCATTTACCTGTTTTGCCCCAACCTTGTGAACATGCAGTTCCAGGCGCTGCGCCCGCAATTCGAAGCAATTGCCGGGGTATTTGGCGTTAAAAGGGTAGGGCTGATGCCCAGCGAACGTCGGCATATGGAGCTCAATGCGCTGCTCGGCGCCCTGGAGTTTCCGGTGTTGTCGATTGATATGGGCGGCTCCATCGTCGCCGCCAACCGCGCGGCGGCGCAGTTGCTCGGGGTGCGGGTGGACGAGGTGCCGGGCATTCCGCTGTCGCGTTATGCCGAGGATTTCGACCTGCCGGAGTTGGTGCGTGCGAGCAAATCGCGCATCAACGGCTTGCGGGTCAAGGTCAAGGGTGACGTGTTTTTGGCGGACATCGCGCCGCTGCAGTCTTCCGAACACGACGACAGCGAGGCCATGGCCGGTGCCGTGCTGACCCTGCACCGTGCCGACCGTGTGGGCGAGCGTATCTACAATGTGCGCAAGCAAGAGCTGCGCGGCTTCGACAGTATTTTCCAAAGCTCCAGGGTCATGGCCGCGGTGGTGCGCGAAGCCCGGCGCATGGCGCCGCTGGATGCGCCGCTATTAATAGAAGGCGAAACCGGCACCGGCAAAGAGTTGCTGGCACGCGCTTGCCACTTGGCCAGTCCGCGCGGGCAATCGCCCTTGATGGCGCTCAATTGCGCGGGCCTGCCGGAGTCGATGGCCGAGACCGAGCTGTTCGGCTACGGCCCCGGCGCATTTGAAGGGGCGCGGGCCGAGGGCAAGTTGGGCCTGCTGGAGCTGACGGCGGGCGGTACGTTGTTTCTCGATGGCGTGGGGGAAATGAGCGCACGCTTGCAGGTGAAATTGCTGCGCTTTTTGCAGGACGGCTGCTTTCGCCGGGTGGGCAGTGATGAAGAGGTGTACCTCGATGTGCGGGTGATCTGTGCCACCCAGGTGGACCTGTCGGAACTCTGTGCCCGTGGCGAATTCCGTCAGGACCTGTATCACCGGCTCAACGTGCTGTCGCTGCATATCCCTCCGCTGCGTGAATGCCTGGATGGCCTGGCGCCGCTGGTTGAGCACTTTCTTGACCAGGCCAGTCGACAGATTGGTTGCCCGCTGCCCAAGCTGGCGCCGGCGGCGATGGACCGGCTCAGTCACTACCATTGGCCGGGCAATGTGCGGCAGTTGGAAAACGTGTTGTTTCAGGCGGTGTCGTTGTGCGACGGCGGCATGGTCAAGGCTGAGCATATTCGCCTGCCGGATTATGGGGTGCGCCAGCCGCTTGGGGATTTTTCCCTGGAAGGCGGGTTGGAGAACATCGTTGGGCGGTTTGAAAAGGCGGTGCTGGAGGCTTTGTACGCCGAGCACCCGAGCAGTCGGCAGCTGGGTAAGCGCCTTGGGGTGTCGCACACCACCATTGCCAATAAGTTGCGCGATTACGAAATCCTCAAGACCGATAAATAACCTGCTGACACACTGGGGTTAAAACTGTGGGAGCTGGCTTGCCTGCGATAGCGGTGTGTCAGCTGGCCCATTTATCACTGACCCACCGCTATCGCAGGCAAGCCAGCTCCCACAGTTGATCTTTGTCGTCCTTAAGACCGGTGCTTGCCGCAGGCGGCAGTAGTCCGCCGTTTTTTCGACTCTATCCCTGCCACCTAATCTCTAAGCCTGCCCGCAAACCCCCGCCGCATATGGACTTCAATCTATTTTAAAAAGTTGGTTCGCAAATTGCTTAAGCCTCATCAGAGCAACGGTGGGCGGCAAGCGTCCGTCAGAAAGAGGATAGAGCGTGGACAAGTACCTTTATGTGGCAATGACCGGCGCCAGCCAGAATGCACTGGCGCAAAAGGCCCATGCCAACAATCTGGCGAACATTTCCACCAACGGTTTTCAACGGGACCTGGAGCAGGCGCGCTCGATGCCGGTGTTCGGTGACAGCTTTCCGGCGCGGGCATTTGCCATGACCGAACGGCCGGGCACCGACTTCTCCCAGGGCGCCATGATTGAAACTGGTCGCGACCTCGATGTGGCGGTCAGCGGTGACGGCTGGATGGCCGTGCAAACCCCGGATGGCGGCGAAGCCTACGTGCGCAGCGCCAGCATGAATGTGGATGCGTTGGGCGTGTTGCGTGCCGGCAACGGCATGCCGGTGATGGGCAACGGTGGCCCGATTGCCGTGCCGCCCGAGCAGAAAATCGAAGTGGGCGCCGATGGCACCATCAGCATCCGCGCCATGGGCGAAGGCCCGCGCGTGATGGCTGAAGTGGACCGCATCAAGCTGGTCCAGCCCGACCTCAAGAACATGACCAAGGGCCTGGATGGCGCCATCCATACCAAGGATGGCAAACCGGCCCAGGCCGACGCGAACGTGCGGCTGACCTCGGGTTTCCTGCAGGCGAGCAACGTCAATGCGGTGGAAGAAATGACCGCCGTGCTGTCGCTCTCCAAGCAGTTCGAGCTGCACATCAAGATGATGAACAGCGCTAAAGAAGACGACCAGGCCATGACCCGCGTTCTGTCGATGAGCTGATTGCCGGTTTACTGAAGACTAATTTTGCAGCACAGCGCCAACAAACAGGCGCACGAAGGAGAACACTATGCTTCCGGCTCTATGGGTTGCCAAAACAGGTTTGGCCGCGCAGGACACCAACCTGACCACCATCTCCAACAACTTGGCGAACGTGTCGACCACGGGTTTCAAACGTGATCGCGCCGAGTTCCAGGACTTGCTTTATCAGATCAAGCGCCAGCCAGGCGCCCAGTCGACCCAGGACAGCGAACTGCCGTCGGGCCTGCAACTGGGTACCGGTGTGCAGATCGTCGGCACCCAGAAGAACTTCAGCGCCGGTAACCTGCAGCAAACCAACCAGCCGCTGGACATGGCCATCAACGGCCGGGGTTTCTTCCAGATCCTGCAGCCGGATGGCACTACTTCCTACACCCGTGACGGTACTTTTCACCTGGACTCCAATGGCCAGATCGTCACCGCCAACGGCTTCGCGCTGGAGCCGGCTGTGGTGGTTCCAGCCGATGCCAAGACCTTTACCGTCGGCACCGACGGCACCGTGTCCATCACCGTGGCCGGCAACCCGGCGTCGCAAGTGATCGGCAACCTGCAAACCGCCGACTTCATCAACCCGGCCGGCCTGCAGGCCATGGGTAACAACCTGTTCCTGGAAACCGCCTCCAGCGGCGCGCCGCAAATCGGCACCCCAGGTCTCAACGGCTTCGGTACCACCCTGCAGCAAACCCTGGAAACCTCCAACGTCAGCACGGTTGAGGAGATGGTCAACATGATCACCACCCAACGCGCCTACGAGATGAACTCCAAGGTGATTTCCACCGCCGACCAGATGCTTTCGTTCGTAACGCAGAATCTGTAATCAAGTCTATGGGGCGCCTATTGCGGCGCCTGCAACACCGTGAGGTAAGGGTCATGAATCGCTATGTTTCTGTTCTGGCATTGAGTGGGATCGCCGTGCTCGCGGGCTGTGTCGCCCCGACGCCAAAACCCAATGACCCGTACTACGCGCCGGTGTTGCCGCGCACGCCGTTGCCGGCGGCGGCCAACAATGGCTCGATTTACCAGGCCGGTTTCGAACAGAACCTGTACAGCGACCGCAAGGCCTTCCGTGTGGGTGACATCATCACTATCACGTTGAACGAGAAGACCCAGGCCAGCAAGAATGCCAACTCGCAGATCGGCAAGACCAGCAAGACCGGCATCGGCCTGACCTCGCTGTTTGGTGGCGGCCTGACCACCAATAACCCTTTGGGCGATGGCGACCTGAGCCTCAACGCCGGTTACAGCGGCGACCGTGCCACCAATGGCAAGAGCGCGGCGGGGCAGGGCAACAGCCTGACCGGTTCGATCACCGTAACGGTGGCGGATGTATTGCCCAACGGCATCATCGCCGTACGCGGTGAAAAGTGGATGACCCTCAACACCGGCGACGAGCTGGTGCGTATCGCGGGCATGGTGCGTGCCGATGATATTTCCACCGACAACACCGTGCCGTCCACGCGCATTGCCGATGCACGCATTACCTACTCGGGTACGGGTTCGTTTGCTGATGCGAGTCAGCCGGGCTGGTTCGACCGTTTCTTCCTTAGCCCGCTGTTCCCTTTCTAGGTGGCCATTTTGAACCTCAAACAGCTGATGGCTGCCGCGTTATTGCTGGCCTTGAGCGCAGGAGCACACGCCGAGCGGTTGAAAGACATCGCCAGTATTTCCGGCGTGCGCTCCAACCAATTGATCGGCTACGGGCTGGTGGTGGGGCTTAACGGTACGGGTGACCAGACCACCCAGACGCCGTTCACCCTGCAGACCTTCAACAACATGCTCTCGCAGTTCGGCATCAAGGTGCCGCCTGGGTCGGGCAACGTGCAGCTCAAGAACGTCGCGGCCGTGTCGATCAGTGCCGACTTGCCGGCGTTCTCCAAGCCGGGCCAGGTGGTGGATATCACCGTGTCCTCCATCGGTAACTCGAAAAGCCTGCGTGGCGGCACCTTGCTGATGACGCCGCTCAAAGGTATCGACGGCAACGTCTACGCCATTGCCCAGGGCAACCTGGTGGTCGGCGGTTTTGACGCCGAGGGCCGTGACGGCTCGAAAATCACCGTGAACGTGCCATCGGCCGGTCGCATTCCCGGCGGCGCCACGGTTGAACGCACCGTGCCCAGCGGTTTCAACCAGGGCAACAGCCTGACCCTGAACCTCAACCGTTCGGACTTCACCACCGCCAAGCGTGTGGTCGACAAGATCAACGACATGCTCGGCCCTGGCGTAGCACAAGCCATCGACGGCGGCTCGATCCGTGTGACGGCGCCGCTCGACCCAAGCCAGCGTGTCGACTACCTGTCGATCCTGGAAAACCTTGAAGTCGACCCGGGCCAGGCAGTGGCCAAAGTCATCATCAACTCGCGCACCGGCACCATCGTGATCGGCCAGAACGTCAAGGTGTCGCCAGCGGCGGTCACCCACGGCAGCCTGACCGTGACCATCACCGAAGACCCGATCGTCAGCCAGCCTGGGCCGCTGTCCAATGGCCAGACGGCAGTGGTACCGCGCTCGCGGGTCAATGCCCAGCAAGAAGCCAAGCCGATGTTCAAATTCGGCCCCGGCACCACCCTGGATGAAATTGTCCGCGCGGTGAACCAGGTGGGCGCAGCGCCCGGCGACTTGATGGCGATTCTCGAAGCTTTGAAACAGGCCGGCGCCTTGCAAGCCGACCTGATCGTGATCTAAGGCCATGGCCATGGATATGCACAAAAGCGGGTTCACCAGCACGGCGGATTCGGGGTCTTACTCCGACCTCAACCGGCTGAACCAGCTCAAGGTCGGCGCCGACAAGAACAGCGAAGGCAACATGCGCAAAGTGGCGCAGGAGTTCGAGTCGCTGTTCCTGAGCGAGATGCTCAAGTCCATGCGTTCGGCCACCGAGGCGCTGGGCAAGGACAACCCGCTGAACACCCCGGCTGCCAAGCAGTACCAGGAAATGTACGACCAGCAGTTGGCGGTCTCGATGTCCCGCGAAGGCGGTGGTATCGGTTTGGCTGACGTGCTGATGCGCCAGATGCAGAAGAACAAGCCGGTCGAGGCGCAGTCCTCGACCTTGCAAGGCCCGGCGGCGGCCGAGCCGGTCAAGGCCAAGAAGGTTGATGTGCCGACTGAAATCGGCGCCGGCACCCTGGCTAATGGCCCGTTGGGGCGCTCCAATGGCCAGCGGCCGTTGTGGGCTTACCGCGTTGCAGAGCCGCAAGGCGCCAGTGCGCACACCAACGACATGGAACTGATGAACCAGCGCCGCATGGCGTTGCCGAGCAAGCTGACCGATCGCCTGCTGGCCGGTATCGTGCCGAGCACTCAGCCCGCCACGCAGGCCGCGAGTGCGCCACTGCGTAACAGCGCCGCCACCGATAACGTGGTCAACAGCACCGCGCGCAACTTTGCCGTGCCGAGCGGGCGCATGCAGGTTTATGGCCGAGCGATTGCCCAGCCACCGCTGGCGCCGGCGAAAAAAGCCTTCAGCTCGCAGGATGAATTTGTCGCCACCATGCTGCCGATGGCCAAGGCGGCCGCCGCGCGCATCGGCGTCGATCCCAAGTACCTGGTGGCCCAGGCCGCGCTGGAAACCGGCTGGGGTAAATCGGTGATGCGCGCCGAGGACGGCAGCAGCAGCCACAACCTGTTCGGCATCAAGGCCGGGCAGAGCTGGCAGGGCGGCCAGGCGCGTGCAATCACCAGCGAGTTTCGTGATGGGTCGATGGTCAAGGAAACGGCGCAATTTCGCTCCTACAACTCCTACCAGGACAGCTTCCACGACCTCGTGACATTGCTGCAAAGCAATGATCGCTATAAAGAAGTTGTGAAATCAGCCGACAACCCGGAACAGTTTGTACGCGAGTTGCAAAAAGCCGGATATGCAACCGACCCGGACTACGCCAGCAAGATTTCGCAGATCGCCAAAACGATGAACAGTTACCAGAATTTCGCTGCCGCTGGCGCAACCACACATTTATAAGGTCTGAACCATGAGTTTGCTCAGTATCGGGATGTCAGGACTCAATGCCGCTCAAGGCTCGTTGTCGGTCTTGAGTAACAACATTGCCAACGTCAATACCCCGGGATACTCGCGCCAGCAAAGCGCTCAGACCGCCAATGCGTCGAACCAGTTCGGTGGTGTGTTCATCGGCAGCGGCACCACCCTGGCTGACGTGCGCCGGGTGTACAACGAATACCTGGACACGGCTTACCAGAACAGTACTGCGCTGAACAACGATGCCAAGGCTTATCAGGACCAGGTCAGCGCGGTTGATAAGGTGCTGTCTGACAAGACCACCGGCCTGTCTTCGGTGCTCAGTTCGTTCTTCGCTACGTTGCAGACGTCGGCATCGAACCCCAGTGATCTGTCGGCCCGCCAGTTGCTGGTGACCAATGCCCAGACCCTGAGCAGCCGTTTCAACGCGATCTCGACGCAGTTGACGCAGCAGAAAGAAACCATCAATAGCCAGTTGAGCAGTATGAGTGACCAGGTCAATCAACTGACCTCCTCGATCGCTTCGCTCAACAAACAAATCTCCCAGGCTCAGGGCGCGTCGGGTAACGCGCCGGCCAACTTGCTCGATTCGCGTAACGAAGCCGTACGCTCGCTCAATGAGTTGATCGGAGTGACGGCCACCGAGAAGAATGGCCAGTTCAGTGTCACCACCGGCAGTGGCCAGTCGCTAGTGGAGGGGGGCATTTCCAATACTATTTCGGCGGTGCCGAGCAAAACCGATAACAGCCAGTACACCATTCAGTTGAATGTGAGCGGCACCAGTCTGGACTTGGGCTCGGTGATCACCGGCGGCAGTATCGGTGGCCTGTTGCGTTATCGCAGTGATGCATTGATGCCGGCCATCAACGACCTTGGGCGTATCGCCATCGCGACGGCAGACACCATCAATAACCAGCTCGGCCAAGGCCTGGACTTGAATGGTGACTTCGGGATCTCCCTGTTTAAAGACATCAACAGCGCAGCCGCGATTGCTACGCGAAGCCAGGGTGCTTCGGGTAACAGTGCCGGTGCGGGCAACCTGAATGTATCGATCAGCGACAGCAGCAAGCTGACCACGTTCGACTACAAGGTGACCTTCAGCGACAACACCAACCCTAATAAGGTCACTGTGTTGCGCTCGGACGGCAAGGCGATGGGTACCTTCGATATCACTGCTACACCACTGCCGCAGATGGATGGCTTCACCCTGGCGCTGGACGGCAAGGGGGCGATGGCGTTTGGTGACAGCTTCAAGGTCAGCCCTACGGCGACCGGGGCGAGCAGTATTGGTGTGGCGCTCACTGATGCAAACAAACTGGCTTTTGCCGGTCCGTTGTCGGGTACCAGCAGCAAGACCAATTCGGGTACAGGTACCTTCACACAGCCGTCCCTGACCGTGCCACTGGATATCCATGGGGGGGCCGACACGGCCCAATTGCGCGCCGGTATCGAAAATTCGATGCCGGTCAAAATGGTCTTCGGCAAAGCGGCTGCCGACGGCACGCAGTCCTATAGCCTCAGTGACGCCCAGGGTAACCCGATTGGCTCCGGCACCATCATTCCGGGGCAGGGCAACAAAGTTACGGTCAATGTGCCGATGCGTGACGCCAGCGGTGCGGTTATCACCGGCAAGAGCTTCAGCTTTGACACGACCATCAACGGCTCCCCGGCTGACGGCGACAGCACCACCTTTGCCTTTAACAGCGGCGGTAAATCCGATGGCCGTAATGCCCAGGAACTGCTGAACCTGCAAACCAAAGCCAGTGTGGGCATGGGCGACGGTAACGCGGGCGTGAGCCTGGTGGGCGCCAATAGCAAACTGGTTTCGACGGTAGGTGCCAAGGCTAGCCAAGCCAACGTAGACACTGCGGCCACCGGTGCGTTGCTCAGCGCCAACAAGGAAGCACGCAACTCGGTGTCGGGGGTTAACCTGGATGACGAGGCCGGCGACATGATCAAGTTTCAGCAGTACTACACCGCGTCGTCGCAAATCATCAAGGCCGCGCAAGAAACCTTCAGCACGCTGATCAACGCACTTTAAAGGAGGCTGGGACGATGCGTATTTCTACACAGCAATATTTCGAGACCAGCTCCGCCAAGTACCAGGATAACTATTCCAGCGTGGTCAAGGCTCAGGATCAGGCAAGCTCCGGCGTTCGCGTGCAAACGGCAGCCGATGATCCTGTGGCGGCGGCGCGGCTGTTGATGCTGCAGCAGCAGAAAGACATGCTTGGGCAGTTCAACGGCAATATCGACACGCTGAAAAACGCGCTCGGCAGCGAAGACAATGTGCTGGACAGCATTAACACGGCGCTGCAAAAGGCCAGCGAGCTGGCGTTGAAGGCGGGTAACGTCGGCATCAGTGATGCGGACCGTAAGTCCATCGCCGCCGAGGTTGGCTCCATCGAGGACCAGGTGCTGGGCTTACTCAACTCCAAGGATGCCAATGGGAATTATCTGTTTTCCGGGAGCAAGACTGACACGCCACCGTATTCTCGCAACAACGATGGCACCTACAGTTACCAGGGCGACGACACGCCGTTGAGTCTGAAGGTGTCGCAGAACCTGTCGATCTCGATGGGCGATACCGCGAAAACCATGCTGGAAAATTCGGCGAACACCGGCCGCACCCAGACCACGCCTATTCTTGTGCCGCCAGCGGTCGATGACGGCAAAGTGGCCATCTCGGCAGGGCTCATTGCTTCGGGCACCAGTTACAGCAGCAGCTTTGCCGATGGCCAGCCTTATAAGCTGACATTCGTCAGCAGCACGCAATACACCGTAAGTGATAATACGGGTAAGGACATTACCTCCGAGATTCCGGGCAACGGCACGTTTGACTCCACCAAGGAAGGCGCCTCAAGCGTTAGCCTGCGCGGCGTCAAGTTCGACATCAGCCTGAGCCTGGGCAAAGACGTGGCGCCGGGTGCGCCGTCCGATGCGTTGGTCAAAGATCGAGCCTTCAGCCTGGCGGTCAAGCCGGACACGTTTAGTGTTTCCCGTACGCCGAGCAATCCGACTACGGCGCAGTTGAGCGGTGGGCAGGTCACTGATTCGACGGCTTACGCCAGCACGTTCCCCAACTCTGGCGTGATCGTCAAGTTTGGCGCTGCCGGTGCCTACAACGTGTACGCGCAGCCTTATACGACGGACAGCAAATCCATCGCCAACGGCACGCTGGCGACCGGTGCGACGTCTATCACGGCTGCCGGGGTGACCTTCGATGTCACCACCGCACCGGCGCCGGCAGAGGGCGACCAGTTTTCGATTGGGGCTACCAGCAACAAGAACGAAAATGTGCTCGATACGCTGAGTAAGTTGCGTAAAACCCTCGAAACACCGTCAGATGGCAATCCGCTTGCGCAGAAAGAGCTTAAAGACGTAGTGGCCAGGTCCATCGGCAACCTGTCTAACGCCAAGATCCAGATCGACCAGGTGCGGGGCTCCATTGGCGCGCGTTTGAACACTCTGGATATCCAGACGCAAGAGAACACCAGCTTGGGCATCGCCAATACCTCGACCATGAGTTCTCTGGGTAACGTGGACATGGCTGAAGCGGCGGTCAACCTGACGCTCCAACAGACCATGCTGCAAGCGTCGCAGTTGGCATTCGTGAAAATCTCGCAGCTGAGCCTGTTCAGCAAGATGTGATCGGCTGGCAGCAACCCAACGGCCCACCCTGGAAACGGGGTGGGCCGTTGTCTTTTTTGCGACTCAATTGTTTGAACGTTTTGCACAAAGCACACAAAATTGAGTGACCTGTGAGTCATAAAGCGCATCTTCACTGTATCGTGTGAAAAGGATAAGTCGTCGCCAAGTCGTTGCGCGCAGGCTTTCAGCGAGGTTTTTGCGGGGTTATCCCCTTTATTGTCAGCGCCCCCGAGGCAGTTCGCGGGGTGTTCTCCAGCTATTTAGTATTGGGAAGCCACAATGATTGGCATAAAAAGCATCGCCAGTTACGTGCCGGCAGACGGGATCGATAACTACGCCCAGGGTGCCAAATTCGCCAAGGATGAAGAGTTCATCATTGGCAAGATCGGTTCGGCGTTCTTGCCGCGCAAGGAAGCCGCGCAGGAAACCTCCGATCTGTGTGTCGAGGCGGTCAACGCTTTGTTTGCCAACAACCCGGATTTGAAGCGTGAGTCGATTGACGCGCTGATCGTCGTGACCCAGAACGGCGACGAAGAGGGTTTGCCCCACACCGCCGCCATCGTTCAGGACAAGCTCGGCCTGCCGACCCATGTGGCCGCCTTCGATATTTCCCTGGGCTGCTCCGGCTATGTCTACGGCATTTACGCGATGAAGGGTTTCATGGAAGCCGCCGGCCTGAAAAACGGCCTGCTGATCACCGCCGACCCGTATTCAAAGATCGTCGACCCGGAAGACCGCAACACCACGATGTTGTTCGGCGACGCCGCCACCGCCACCTGGATGGGCGAGGGTGCGCCATGGTTGCTGGGCAAGTCCAAGTTCGGCACTGATGGTTCCGGCGCACCGCACCTGAAGGTCAGCGACGGCGTGTTCTTTATGAATGGCCGCCAGGTATTCAACTTTGCCTTGCTCAAGGTGCCGGCGCATTTGCACGAGTTGCTCAATGAGTCCGACCTCAAGGCTGACGACATCGATGCGTTCTGCATTCACCAAGGCAGTGCGGCGATTGTCGATGCCGTGGCGCGGCGTTTTGAAGATGCACCGGTGGACAAGTTCATCAAGGACATGGTCGAGACTGGCAATACCGTGTCGTCGAGCATTCCGCTGCTGCTGGAAAAGCATGTGATGGATGCTACCTGGAAGCGCGTGGCAATCAGCGGTTTTGGTGTAGGCCTGTCGTGGGGTTCGGCGATTCTCTATCGCCCGTGATGCCCTGATAGCGCAGCACATAAAAACGCCCAGGCTGAAAACAGCCTGGGCGTTTTTTATTTGGCGCCAGAAAACCCAGCAATTGCGGCGCTTTGGGCTATCGTAAATGCTTGAATTACAAAGGATGGCCCCGTGCTAGTAAAAAAAATCAAAAAAGTCCTCAAGCAACCTGCTTTCACGACGATAACTATTACGAAGGTTCTCTAGGCCACACCCGGCGGTTGCCAGGGCCGGAAGCCGCAGTAAACAACCCCACGAGGATTTCGTCATGGCTTTAACAGTAAACACCAACATCACTTCCCTGTCTGTTCAGAAAAACCTGAACAAAGCCGGTGATGCTCTGAGCACCTCGATGACCCGCCTGTCTTCCGGCCTGAAAATCAACAGCGCTAAAGACGACGCCGCTGGCATGCAAATCGCCAACCGTCTGACCTCCCAGGTCAAAGGCATGACCGTTGCCATCGCCAACGCCAACAACGGTACTTCCATCGCCCAGACCGCTGAAGGCGCGATGCAAGAGTCCACCAACATTCTGCAACGTCTGCGTGAACTGGCTCTGCAGTCCGCGAACGGTGATAAAAGCGACGCTGACCGTGCTTCCCTGCAACAAGAATTCACCGCTAAATCCGGTGAACTGACCCGTATCGCCCAAACCACTACTTTCGGTGGTCGTAACCTGCTGGACGGTTCGTTCCAGAACGTAGCTTTCCAGATCGGTTCGGACGCTAACCAGACCATCTCGTTCGGCATGAGCGACCTGAGCGCTACTGGCCTGAAAGGTACTTACAGCGAAGCTAAGCTGGATGGTACTACTACCACTCTGTCGGCTTCCGTAACTGGTAGCGCTGTTGTTCTGCCTGGCGGTACTCCGGCTACCAGCACCACCACTCCGTTTGTTCAGACTGGTGCTACTTACGCTGCTCCTACCGCTGCTGAAACGTTCAAAATCAATGGCACCGACGTAAACGTTGCTAGCGGCGCAGACATTGACGCCACCATCACTGCCATCAACAGCGCCGGTGTTACTGGTGTTACTGCTAGCAAAACCGGTGCGACGATCGTTCTGACTTCGAACTCCGCGATCGCCATCACTGGTACCACTACTTCCGGTCTGAGCGCTGCTACTGCCTCTGGTGGTGTAACCACTACCACTCCTGCCGTTCCAGGCAAGCTGACTGCTGCTGCTGAAATCAACGTCAACGGCACCAACGTTGCCTTCGCTGCCGGTGACGACCTGGCCGCTATCGCTGGCAAGATCAACACATCCAACACCACCAACAAGTTCGGCGTAACTGCTTCTGTTTCGGCTGACGGTCGTCTGGAACTGGCCTCGGCTGATGGCAAGGCAATCAAACTGGGCAACGGTACTGGCGTTGCTGCCAACGGCGGTGCTGGTGCACTGGCCAAGCTGGGGCTGTCGGCCGGTACTACTGAAGCCAAGCTGGGTGCGGCTACCTCGGTCAGCCTGAACGGTACCGAAGTGAAGTTCACTGCTGGTTCGACCATGGCTGACATCGTGTCGTCCATCAACAGCGCCAGCACCGGCGTGACTGCCAGCAAAAACGCAGACAACACCCTGAACCTGTTCTCCACCAAGGACATCACTGTTGCTGACGGCAGCGCGGGTACTGGCCTGGCCACTTTGGGTCTGACTGCTGCCGCAGCCGTGACCACCACTGCTACCAAAATGGACACCACCGTTGCTGACCTCAGCATCCTGAACGCCGCCAGCGCTCAGCAAACCATCCAGGCTCTGGAAGGTGCGATCCAGCAAGTAGACAGCCAGCGTTCCCAGCTGGGTGCGGTTCAGAACCGTTTTGACAGCACCGTGGCCAACCTGCAAAGCATCTCGGAAAACTCCACCGCAGCCCGTAGCCGCGTACAGGACGCCGACTTCGCTTCCGAAGCCGCCGAGCTGACCAAGCAGCAAACCCTGCAACAAGCTTCCACCGCCATCCTGTCCCAGGCTAACCAGCTGGGCTCCGCTGTACTGAAGCTGCTTCAGTAATATCGGTAGCGGTTAGATAACGGAAGGGTACGTCTACGTGCCCTTCCGTTTTTTCAGTTATGAGGTGATGACATGGACATGAGCATCAAGCTGAACGCGTCTTACCCGGCTGGCACGACCCAGGCCAATGCCGCCGTTGCGGCGCAGCCTCGTCCTGCAACCGAGACCGATTCGGCGCCCACTGTAGAGCCGCAGCGCCAGGCGCTGGAAAAAGCAGTCACCGACATTCGTGAATTTGTGCAGGCTTCCCAGCGAAACCTGGACTTTTCCATCGACGACTCCACCGGTCGTGTCGTGGTCAAAGTGATCGCGACCGACAGCGGTGAAGTGATTCGACAGATTCCATCCGAGACTGCGTTGAAATTGGCGCAGGACCTGAGCAAAGCCAGCAGCGTGCTGTTTGACAGCAAGGCCTGAGTTGGCACGAAACATGTTTCTGATTGCCGTATAGGCGACACTGCGCCAAGAAAGCGGCAGCCACAGGACAGGAGAAGAACAAATGGCGAGTTCAACGATTACCGGCCCGGGTTCGGGCTACGATACCCAAGGTATCGTGAAGGCGCTGGTTGGGGCTGAAAAAGCACCCAAGCAGTCCCAGATCACCAAGCAGCAAACGGTCACAACCACTCAGTTGTCGGCTGTTGGCTCGGTCAAAAGTGCGCTGGAAGCTTACCGGACGGCAATCACCAAGTTGAACAGCGCCGCTTCGTTCAATGGCCTGGCGGCGACGACCACCGACGACAAAAACGTCAAGGTCACCCTTGGCGATGGCGCCTCGAGCGGCAAGTACGCGCTGGTGGTGGACAACCTTGCGACGTCCTCGAAAGTCACCAGCAAGCTGTTTACGGGCGCGGCTGCCGTGGCAAACACCGGTGAAGAAAACCAAACCCTGACGATCAACCAGTCGGGCAAGAGCTACAACGTCATCATCAGTGGTGGTGCGACCCTGCAACAGGTCCGTGAGTCGATCAACACCCAGCTCTCGGCCCAGGGCATCAGCGCCAACGTGCTGAGTGACTCGAATGGTTCGCGCCTGGTCATTGGCTCCACCAACAGCGGCGTCGGCACTGATATCACCCTGAGCGGTGATGCGGACCTGGCGGTCGGCTACGACAAGGGCCCGGCGGCAGTGAATGCCAAGTACTCCATCGATGGCATCAAGATGGAGTCCACCAGCAACACGGTGACGTCCGCGATCAGTGGCGTGACCCTGGATCTGGTCGCACCGACGGAAACGGGCAAGACCACCACCGTCAGCGTGGCCAGCAACACGGCGACTTTGAAGACGTCGGTGCAGTCGTTCGTGACTGCCTACAACACGCTGATGACCGCGATCAACGCGCAGACCAAGGTCACCGCCACCGGCGACCAGGCGACCACCACGGCCGGTGCGTTGACGGGTGATGCGTCGATGCGCGACCTGGTGTCGAGCATCCGCAGCGAGCTGGTCAACGGTTCGGGCAGCGGCTCGATCAGCAGTCTGTCGCAGATGGGTATTACCACTGACCAGAAAACCGGTTTGCTGTCGCTGGATGACAAGCAGTGGGATGCCGCCGTGGCGAAGAACCCGACCGATATCGCCAAGCTGTTCACCGGCACCAACGGTTTGATCTCGCGCATGAACAAAGCCACCGATAGCTATGTGGGTACCACGGGCACGCTGGCTTCGCGGGTCAAGGACTTGAACACCAAGTTCAGCGACTTGACGGTGCAGCAGGCTGACCTGGATCGCCGCATGGACGCTCTGCAATTGTCCCTGAGCGCCAAGTACACGGCGATGGACACATTGATCGCCAAGATCAATGCCAGCAGCTCCAGCATCATGACCACGCTCAACTCGCTGAACAATCCTAAGTCGACCTGACGGGTAGGGTGGTGATCCGCCCGTCCCGGCCGCACTAAAGTTTTTGACGTTATGGTCGAAAAACTGGTTAGAGCACACCTAATCGCCTTTTGGCGTTTAACGAGGTAGCAACATGAATCCGATGAAAGCCCTTCGTCAGTACCAGAAGGTCAATTCCCACGCTCAGGTATCCGAGGCCAGCCCTCATCGCCTGATCCAGATGCTGCTGGAGGGTGGCCTTGATCGCCTGGCGCAGGCCAAGGGCGCGATGTCGCGTGGCGACGTCGCGCAAAAATGCGTGTTGATCACTAAAGCCATCGACATCATTACCGGCCTGCGTCAGGGTCTGGATGAAGAAAAAGCTGAAGACCCGGCTGCGATCCAGCAGTTGGACAGCCTTTACGAGTATATGAATACACGCTTGGTGCAAGCCAACGCGAGTAACGATCCGGAAGTTATCGATGAAGTCGCACGGTTGCTGATTACCGTGAAAAGTGGCTGGGATGCCATCGCTCCACAATAAGGCGGGTAGCCTTGAGGTACACATCATGAGCCAAGCACTGCAGCGCATTGACGAAACCCGCGAAGCCCTTATCGGCGCGCTGGCTGAACGCAATTGGGAAGCTGTTGGCGAGTTGGACCTGGGTTGCCGCGCGGTGATTGATGAGGCGCTCAGCGAGGCGCCAGAAGACGAAGACGGGCTGCGCGAGAAGCTGGAGAGTTTGCTGGCGGTGTATCAGCAGTTGCTGGAGGTCACGACCGGCGAGCGCCAGGCGATTTTCGAAGAGATGTCGCAGATCAACCGCGCGCAAAGTGCGTCAAAGGTTTACCATCTGTTCGGCTGAACTGGCTCAGTTAATCCGAACAGCGCGTCATATATTTGACTGTGCTCGTATTTTTGACTTAACTAGTGCTGTTTTCAGATTTCAGGCGTCAGTAAGGTATGAAGTCCTACAGGCGTCTCGATTGCCCTCACTCTGGGGCAGGAAGTTTTACTAGGGAAGTTGCTATTGCATGTGGCGTGAAACCAAAATTCTGCTGATTGATGACGATAGCGTCCGCCGCCGCGATTTAGCGGTGATTTTAAATTTTCTCGGTGAAGAAAATTTACCCTGCGGCAGCCATGACTGGCAGCAGGCGGTCAGCTCTTTGTCGTCGAGCCGTGAAGTTATCTGTGTGCTGATCGGGACGGTAAATGCTCCTGGCGCCATTTTGGGCCTGTTAAAGACACTGTCGACCTGGGATGAGTTCCTTCCGGTGTTGCTGATGGGCGATATTTCTTCCGTGGACCTGCCGGAAGACCAGCGCCGCCGCGTGCTTTCAACCCTGGAAATGCCGCCCAGCTACAGCAAATTGCTCGATTCGCTGCACCGTGCCCAGGTCTATCGCGAGATGTATGACCAGGCCCGCGAGCGCGGCCGTCATCGTGAACCCAACCTGTTCCGCAGCCTCGTCGGCACCAGCCGTGCGATCCAGCACGTGCGCCAGATGATGCAGCAAGTCGCCGACACCGACGCCAGCGTGCTGATCCTTGGCGAATCCGGCACCGGCAAGGAAGTGGTCGCCCGCAACCTGCACTACCACTCCAAGCGCCGCGACGGGCCTTTCGTGCCGGTCAACTGCGGGGCGATCCCGGCAGAGCTGCTCGAAAGCGAACTGTTCGGCCACGAGAAGGGCGCCTTTACCGGGGCGATCACCAGCCGTGCCGGGCGTTTTGAACTGGCCAACGGCGGCACCTTGTTCCTCGACGAAATCGGCGACATGCCGCTGCCGATGCAGGTCAAGCTGTTGCGCGTGTTGCAGGAGCGCACCTTCGAGCGCGTGGGTAGCAACAAGACCCAGAGCGTCGACGTGCGCATCATCGCGGCCACCCACAAGAACCTCGAAAGCATGATCGAGGTCGGCAGCTTCCGCGAAGACCTGTACTACCGCCTCAACGTATTCCCCATCGAGATGGCCCCGCTGCGCGAACGCGTGGAAGACATCCCGTTGCTGATGAACGAGTTGATCTCGCGCATGGAGCACGAAAAGCGCGGTTCGATTCGCTTCAACTCCGCCGCGATCATGTCCCTGTGCCGCCACGGCTGGCCGGGCAACGTGCGTGAGCTGGCCAACCTGGTAGAGCGCATGGCGATCATGCACCCCTACGGTGTGATCGGCGTGGTCGAGCTGCCGAAGAAATTCCGCTACGTCGACGACGAAGACGAACAACTGGTCGACAGCCTGCGCACCGACCTGGAAGAACGCGTAGCCATCAACGGCCACACGCCGGACTTCGGCTCCACCGCCATGCTGCCGCCCGAAGGCCTGGACTTGAAGGACTACCTCGGTAGCCTCGAACAGGGCCTGATCCAGCAGGCGCTCGACGATGCCAACGGCATTGTTGCCCGCGCCGCCGAACGCTTGCGCATCCGTCGAACCACCCTGGTGGAGAAGATGCGCAAGTACGGTATGAGCCGCCGGGAAGGTGATGAACAGGCGGATGATTGACGCCTGTTTTTTAAACTACTGAAATATCAGTAGTTTTTTTTCGGCACGGGTATTGCTACAGCCCTCGCAACGTTCCGTTTAACTGACGGTCAGCCAAGCGAGAGAGCATGATGCCCCACGCCGCCCAACACTCTTTGGTCCCTGATGCTCAGGGGCCTGTCCCGACCGTCGAGCAGCTCAGCCGACATGGCCTGGAACAGGCGTTTTCGCTGTTCAACCAGATGTCGAGCCAACTGACTGACTCTTACAGCTTGCTGGAGGCGCGGGTTTCCGAGCTTAAAGGCGAACTGGCGGTGGTCAGCGCCCAGCGCATGCAAGAGCTGGCCGAGAAAGAGCGCCTGGCCAACCGTCTGCAAAACCTGCTGTCGCTGCTGCCCGGTGGCGTGATCGTCATTGATGACCAGGGCCGCGTGCGCGAAGCCAATCCGGCTGCCGTCGACATGCTCGGCCTGCCGCTGGAAGGCGAGTTGTGGCGCGAAGTCATCGCCCGTTGCTTCGCCCCGCGTGAAGACGACGGCCACGAAATATCCCTCAAGGACGGTCGTCGCCTGTCCATCGCCACCCGTTCGCTGGACGCCGAGCCCGGCCAACTGGTGTTGCTCAACGACCTGACAGAAACCCGTCACCTGCAAGACCAACTGGCGCGCCATGAACGCTTGTCGTCGTTGGGGCGGATGGTCGCTTCTTTGGCGCATCAAATCCGCACGCCGCTGTCGGCGGCGTTGATCTACGCCAGTCATTTGACTGATGAGCAATTGCCGGCCGCCACCCACCAACGTTTTGCTGGCCGCCTCAAAGAACGCCTGCATGAGTTGGAGCACCAGGTGCGCGACATGCTGGTGTTTGCCCGCGGCGAATTGCCGCTGACCGACCGCGTTACGCCCGCTCTGTTGATGCAGTCGCTGCAAGCGGCGGCGGCCACCCATATCCAGGACGCCAATGTGCGCTGGCAGTGTGACAGCCACCAAGGTGAATTGCTGTGCAACCGCGACACCCTGGTCGGCGCTTTGCTCAACCTGATCGAAAACGCCACCCAGGCAAGCCTGCCCGGGGCGCGGCTCAAGGTGCACCTGTACACCCGCGAGCAAACCCTGCGCCTGTGTATCAGCGACAGCGGCAGCGGCATTGAGCCGTGTGTGCTGCAACGCTTGGGCGAACCGTTTTTTACCACCAAGACCAACGGCACTGGCCTCGGCCTGACCGTGGTCAAGGCCGTGGCACGCGCGCATCAGGGAGAATTGCAGCTGCACTCCCGGTTGGGGCGTGGCACCTGTGCATTGATGACCTTGCCGCTGTTTTCCAGCACGGCAAGCGCGGAGTAAAAGGACTATGGCTATCAAGGTTTTATTGGTCGAAGACGATCGCGCCCTGCGTGAAGCATTGGCTGACACGCTGCTGTTGGCGGGCCATGACTACCGGGCGGTCGGTTCTGCCGAGGAAGCCTTGGAGGCGGTCGAGCAGGAATCTTTCAGCCTGGTGGTCAGTGACGTCAACATGCCCGGCATGGACGGCCACCAGTTGCTCGGCCTGCTGCGCGCGCGCCAGCCGCAGTTGCCGGTGCTGCTGATGACCGCCCATGGCGCCGTGGAGCGGGCGGTGGACGCCATGCGCCAGGGCGCGGCGGATTACCTGGTCAAACCCTTTGAACCCAAAGCCCTGATCGAGCTGGTTGCCCGGCATGCACTCGGCGTTGTTTCGAATGCCGACGGCGAAGGCCCGATTGCCTTTGAGCCGGCCAGCGCACAGTTGCTGGAACTGGCAGCGCGTGTGGCGCGTAGCGATTCCACCGTGCTGATCTCCGGCGAGTCCGGCACCGGTAAAGAAGTGCTGGCGCGGTATATCCACCAGCAATCGAGCCGCGCCAAACAACCCTTTATCGCGATCAACTGCGCGGCCATCCCCGACAACATGCTTGAAGCCACCTTGTTCGGCCATGAAAAAGGCTCGTTCACCGGCGCCATCGCGGCCCAGGCCGGCAAGTTCGAACAGGCCGACGGCGGCACCATCCTGCTCGACGAAATCTCGGAAATGCCCCTGGGCCTGCAAGCCAAGCTGCTGCGGGTGTTGCAGGAGCGTGAGGTTGAGCGTGTGGGCGCACGCAAGCCGATCCAGCTGGATATCCGCGTGGTTGCCACCACCAACCGCGACCTCGCGGGCGAAGTGGCGGCGGGGCGCTTTCGTGAAGACCTGTTCTACCGGCTATCCGTATTCCCGCTGGCCTGGCGCCCGTTGCGCGAGCGCCCGGCGGATATCATCCCGCTGGCCGAGCGCCTGCTGAACAACCACGTCAAAAAAATGAAGCACGCCCAGGCGCGGTTGTCGGCTGAGGCCCAGGCTTGCCTGATCAGCTACCCATGGCCCGGCAACGTGCGCGAATTGGACAACGCCATCCAGCGCGCGCTGATTCTGCAGCAGGGCGGCTTGATCCAGCCGCAAGACTTCTGCCTGGCCATGGGCAGTGGCAGCGCGCCGTTGCCGAGCCTGGCGCCCGCACCGGTGGCGGCTGCCGACACCGAGTCCGGCGGTGCGCTGGGCGACGACCTGCGCCGCCGCGAATTCCAGATGATCATCGACACCTTGCGTGCCGAGCGCGGCCGCCGCAAAGAGGCCGCTGAGCGCCTGGGCATCAGCCCGCGCACCCTGCGCTACAAGCTGGCACAGATGCGCGACGCCGGGATGGACGTGGAAGCCTACCTTTTCGCCACGTGAAAAATTCTTGGGCTGACAGGGTTTGTCGCCTTTTCTTACGAATTGCCACGGAGCTGGCACCCTTGTTGCTACCACCCGTAGTAACCGCTGCGTAGTGTCAAAAAATTGCGGGTCGTCGGAGAGAGAAGGTCATGAGCCAGGGTATTGAGTTCAATCGGTTGATGTTGGATATGCGCTCCATGCAAATGGATGCCATGGCTCAACCGAAATCCGTCGCGCCAGCGCCGGAATTGGGCCAAAGCAGTTTTGCCGACATGCTCGGTCAGGCAATCAACAAAGTCAGCGACACCCAGCAAGCCTCCAGTCAGTTGGCCACCGCCTTCGAGATCGGCAAGAGCGGCGTGGACCTCACCGATGTGATGGTCGCCTCGCAAAAGGCCAGCGTTTCCTTTCAAGCCTTGACCCAAGTGCGTAACAAGCTGGTTCAGGCTTATCAAGACATCATGCAGATGCCGGTTTAAGGACGAGATTTAAGTCATGGCAGAAGCAGTCTCCGACAACGTACCCGCCAAGGCAGACGGCAAGCCGCCGCTGTTTGGCCTGTCGTTCCTGGAAAACCTCTCGGAAATGACCATGCTGCGTCAGGTGGGCCTGATGGTCGGCCTGGCCGCCAGTGTGGCGATTGGTTTTGCCGTGGTGTTGTGGTCGCAACAACCTGATTACCGCCCGCTGTACGGCAGCCTGGCCGGCATGGATTCCAAGCAGATCATGGAAACCCTGGCCGCCGCCGACATCGCCTACACCGTGGAGCCCAACTCCGGCGCCTTGCTGGTCAAGGCTGATGACGTGGCCCGTGCGCGCATGAAGCTGGCTGCAGCCGGCGTAACGCCGTCCGACAGCAATATCGGTTTTGAAATCCTCGACAAGGACCAGGGCCTGGGCACCAGCCAGTTCATGGAAGCCACCCGTTATCGGCGTGGCCTGGAAGGCGAACTGGCGCGCACCATCAGCAGCCTGAACAACGTCAAGGGCGCCCGCGTGCACCTGGCGATCCCGAAAAGCTCGGTGTTCGTGCGTGACGAACGCAAGCCCAGTGCTTCGGTGTTGGTTGAACTGTTTTCCGGCCGCTCCCTTGAGCCTGGCCAGGTCTTGGCGATCATCAACCTGGTGGCCACCAGCGTTCCAGAATTGAGCAAGTCGCAAATCACCGTGGTCGACCAGAAGGGCAACCTGCTGTCCGACCAGGCCGAGAACTCCGCGCTGACCCAGGCCGGCAAACAGTTCGACTACAGCCGCCGTATGGAAAGCATGCTGACCCAGCGCGTGCACAACATCCTGCAACCGGTGTTGGGCAACGATCGCTACAAGGCTGAAGTGTCCGCCGACGTGGATTTCAGCGCGGTCGAGTCGACCTCCGAACAGTTCAACCCCGACCAACCGGCGCTGCGCAGCGAGCAGTCCACCAGCGAACAACGCACCGCCAGCAATGGCCCGCAAGGTGTGCCGGGTGCCCTCAGCAACCAGCCACCGGCTCCGGCGACTGCACCACAAACCACCGGTGGCGCGGCCGCTACGGCTGGCGCGATCCAGCCTGGGCAGCCATTGTTGGACGCCAACGGCCAGCAGATCATGGACCCGGCCACCGGCCAGCCGATGCTCGCGCCGTACCCGGCGGACAAGCGTAACCAGTCGACCAAGAACTTCGAACTCGACCGTTCCATCAGCCACACCAAGCAGCAGCAGGGCAAGATCAATCGCCTGTCGGTGTCGGTGGTGGTCGATGATCAGGTCAAGGTCAACCCGGCGGATGGCGCCGTCACCCGTGCGCCGTGGAGCACTGATGAATTGGCCCGTTTCACGCGCCTGGTGCAGGACGCCGTTGGCTTCGACGCCAGCCGGGGTGACAGCGTCAGCGTGATCAACATGCCGTTCTCCGCCGAGCGCGCCGAAGTGATCGCCGACCCTGCGTTCTACACGCAGCCGTGGTTCTGGGACATCGTTAAACAAGTGCTGGGCGTGTTGTTCATTCTGGTGCTGGTGTTCGGCGTGCTGCGTCCGGTGCTCAACAACATCACCGGCAACGGCAAGAAACAGCTGGCCTTGGCCGGTGGCGACGTCGAGTTGGGTGGCATGGGCGGCCTGGACGGCGAACTGGCCAACGACCGCGTCAGCCTCGGCGGCCCGCAAAGCATCCTGTTGCCAAGCCCGAGCGAAGGCTATGACGCTCAGCTGAACGCAATCAAGAGTCTGGTAGCAGAAGACCCGGGCCGTGTGGCCCAGGTCGTGAAAGAGTGGATCAACGCAGATGAGTGATAATCGAGCCGCTGTTGCCAAGCTCACCAAGGTCGACAAAGCCGCAGTCCTGTTGCTGTCCCTGGGTGAAACCGACGCTGCCCAAGTGCTGCGCCACATGGGGCCTAAAGAGGTCCAGCGCGTGGGCGTGGCCATGGCGCAGATGCGCAATGTGCACCGCGAGCAAGTCGAGCAGGTGATGAGTGAGTTCGTCGAGATCGTCGGCGACCAGACCAGCCTGGGCGTCGGCTCCGACAGCTATATCCGCAAGATGCTCACCTCGGCACTCGGCGAAGACAAGGCCAACGGCCTGATCGACCGCATCCTGCTGGGTGGCAACACCAGTGGCCTGGACAGCCTCAAGTGGATGGAGCCGCGCGCGGTGGCCGACGTGATCCGCTACGAGCACCCGCAGATCCAGGCCATCGTCGTCGCTTACCTCGACCCGGACCAGGCCGGTGAAGTGCTCGGCCACTTCGACCATAAAGTACGCCTGGATATCATCCTGCGCGTGTCGTCGCTGAACACCGTGCAGCCGGCAGCCCTGAAAGAACTCAACACGATTCTGGAGAAGCAGTTCTCTGGCAACTCGAACGCTTCGCGCACCACCTTGGGCGGCATCAAGCGTGCGGCCGACATCATGAACTTCCTCGACAGCTCGGTCGAAGGCCAGTTGATGGACTCGATCCGCGAGATCGACGACACCCTGTCCGGCCAGATCGAAGACCTCATGTTCGTATTCAACAACCTCTCCGATGTCGATGACCGTGGCATCCAGGCGTTGCTGCGCGAAGTCTCCTCCGACGTGCTGGTGCTGGCCCTCAAAGGCTCGGACGAAAACGTCAAAGAGAAGATTTTCAAGAACATGTCCAAGCGTGCGTCCGAGCTGTTGCGCGACGACCTCGAAGCCAAAGGCCCGGTGCGCGTCAGCGACGTCGAAACCGCGCAGAAAGAAATCCTCACCATTGCCCGCCGTATGGCCGAAGCCGGAGAAATCGTTCTCGGTGGGAAGGGCGGCGAAGAAATGATCTAAGGCGCGTCCCATGTCGAACAAAGATGAGACGCCCAGCGATCTGATTCGCGCGCGGGATGTCGGCGGGTTCGACATCTGGTCGCTGCCCAGCTTCGATCCACATGTGCCGGAACCTGAGCCCGAGCCGTTGGTTGAAACGCCGGTAGAGATGGAAGAAGTGCCACTGGATGAAGTCCAGCCACTAACCCTTGAAGAGTTGGAAGCCATCCGCCAGGAAGCCTACAACGAAGGCTTTGCGGCCGGCGAAAAAGACGGCTTTCGCAGCACTACCCTCAAAGTACGCCAGGAAGCCGAAGAGGCGCTCGGCGTCAAACTCGCCAGCCTTGAGCGGCTGATGGGTACGCTGTTCGACCCGATTGCCGAGCAGGATACGCAGATCGAAAAAGCCATGGTCGGTCTGGTCGAGCACATTGCTCGCCAGGTGATCCAGCGCGAATTGGTGCTCGATTCCAGCCATATCGAAAGCGTCATGCGCGAAGCCCTCAAGCTGCTGCCGTTGGGCGTGGGCAATGTGCGCCTGTACATCAACCCGCAGGATTTCGAACAGGTCAAAGCCCTGCGCGAGCGCCATGAAGAAACCTGGCGTATCGTCGAGGACGCGGCGTTGTTGCCGGGTGGTTGCCGCGTCGAGACCGAACACAGCCGCATCGATGCCACGGTGGAAACCCGCATCAGCCAGATCATGGCCAAGCTGTTTGATCAACTGCATGAACAAGCCCTGCACCCGGCCGAGCCAGACCTGAGTGTGGACCTGGACGCCGCCGATGCGCCTTGATCGCACCAGCTTCGCCAAGCGCCTGGGCGGCTACGCCGAGGCCACGGAGTTGCCCGGCCAGCCGATCCTCGAAGGGCGCCTGCTGCGCATGGTCGGGCTGACCCTTGAAGCCGAAGGCCTGCGCGCCGCCATGGGCAGCCGCTGCCTGGTGATCAACGACGACAGCTACCACCCGGTGCAGGTCGAGGCCGAGGTGATGGGCTTTTCCGGCAGCAAGATTTTCCTTATGCCGGTCGGCAGCCTCGCGGGCATCGCTCCCGGCGCCCGCGTGGTGCCTTTGGCCGACACCGGCCGCCTGCCCATGGGCATGAGCATGCTCGGTCGCGTGCTCGACGGCGCCGGCCGCGCACTCGACGGCAAGGGCGGCATGAAGGCCGAAGACTGGGTGCCGATGGACGGCCCGACCATCAACCCGCTCAACCGCAACCCGATCAGCGTGCCGCTGGACGTGGGCATTCGCAGCATCAACGGTTTATTGACGGTCGGTCGTGGCCAGCGTCTGGGCCTGTTTGCCGGTACCGGCGTGGGTAAGTCAGTGTTGCTGGGCATGATGACGCGCTTTACCGAGGCCGACATTATTGTGGTCGGGCTGATCGGCGAGCGCGGCCGTGAAGTGAAAGAGTTCATTGAGCACAGCCTCGGTGAAGAAGGCCTCAAACGCTCGGTGGTGGTCGCGTCGCCTGCGGACGATGCGCCGCTGATGCGCCTGCGCGCCGCCATGTACTGCACGCGTATCGCCGAATATTTTCGCGACAAGGGCAAGAATGTCCTGCTGCTGATGGACTCGCTCACGCGTTTTGCCCAGGCCCAGCGGGAAATCGCCTTGGCCATCGGCGAACCGCCCGCCACCAAAGGCTACCCGCCTTCAGTGTTCGCCAAGCTGCCCAAGCTGGTGGAGCGCGCCGGTAATGCCGAGGCCGGTGGTGGTTCGATCACCGCGTTCTATACGGTGTTGTCCGAAGGCGATGACCAACAGGACCCGATTGCCGACTCGGCGCGGGGCGTGCTCGACGGCCACATTGTGCTGTCGCGGCGCCTGGCCGAGGAAGGGCACTACCCGGCCATCGACATCGAAGCTTCGATCAGCCGGGTGATGCCGGCGGTGGTCACCCCGGAGCACATGGCGCGTGCGCAGCACTTCAAACAACTGTGGTCGCGCTACCAGCAGAGCCGCGACCTGATCAGCGTCGGCGCCTACGTGGCCGGTGGTGATCGCGAAACCGACCTGGCCATCGCGCTGCAACCGCAACTGGTGAGCTACCTGCGCCAGGGGCTCAACGACAAGATCAGCATGGGCGAAAGCGAAGCTCACCTGGGCTCGATCTTCGCTCCGGCGCCGGGCGGTTAAGCCATGGCCAGCACCCGTTCTTCACGCCTGGCCCCAGTGGTGGACATGGCCGAAAAGGCCGAAAAAACCGCCGTGCAACGCCTGGGTTACTTCCAGGGTCAGGTGCGCCTGGCGGAAAGCAAGCTGGGCGATCTGGAGCGCTTTCGCGGCGAATACCAGCAGCAGTGGATCGAGCGTGGCAGTAAGGGTGTGTCCGGACAGTGGTTGATGGGCTACCAGGGCTTTCTCAACCAGTTGGAAACCGCTGTGGGCCAGCAGCGCCAGAGCCTGGCCTGGCACCAGAACAATCTCGATAAAGCCCGTGAAAGTTGGCAGGCGGCGTTTGCCCGCGTTGAAGGCTTGCGCAAGCTGGTGCAGCGCTATATCGACGAAGCGCGGGCGATTGAGGACAAGCGTGAGCAGAAGCTGCTCGATGAGCTGTCACAGCGCCTTCCCCGCCAGTCACAGTACTAACAGTTTCCACTTGCCTACTGTGGGAGCTGGGCTGTGTGGGTGCTGGCTTAGGTGGGAGCTGGCTTGTGTGGGAGCTGGCTTGCCTGCGATAGCATCACCGCTGTATCACTGATACACCTCGTCGCCTGCATCGCAGGCAAGCCAGCTCCCACATTGAGTGCTCGGTGTTGCCCAGATCCGGTTCAGCTGCTAAACCTTGTTGCACATTGCCAATGACAAGGAAGCAGTCACATGTCAGTCGAGTCAGAAGTATCCCTGGATGGGACGAAGTTGACGATTAAAGTAAGAGGCCGATTCGATTTCGGAAGCCACCAGACCTTTCGCGATGCCTACGAGCGGTTCTACAAGGTGCCCGACATCTACGTGGTAGATCTGAAAGAAGCCACCTATCTGGACAGCTCGGCGCTCGGCATGCTCCTGTTGTTGCGGGACCATGCCGGTGGCGATGACGCTGAAGTGCAGGTCATCAACAGCAACTCCGATGTGCGCAAGATCCTCGGCATCTCCAACTTCGACAAACTGTTCGACATCAGTTGAGCACCTTGGCCCCGGTCCTTGAACCACTGACGATCCTGATCGCCGAAGACAGTGCCGCCGATTTGCTGTTGCTGTCGACCATCATTCGGCGTCAGGGCCACCAGGTGCTCACCGCCACCAATGGCGCGCAAGCCGTCGAGGTGTTTGCCCGCGAGCGCCCGCAACTGGTGTTGATGGACGCCCTTATGCCGGTGATGGACGGTTTTGAAGCGGCGCGGCGGATCAAACAGTTGGCGGGTGAGGCGCTGGTGCCGATCATCTTCCTCACCTCGCTGCGCGAAAGCGAAGCCCTGGCCCAATGTCTGGATGCCGGTGGCGATGATTTCCTGCCCAAACCCTACAACCCGCTGATCCTGGCCGCCAAGATCAATGCCATGGACCGTCTGCGGCGCCTGCAGGCCACGGTATTGCGTCAGCGCGACCAGATCGCCCGGCACCACGATTACCTGTTGCATGAGCAACGCGCGGCCAAGGCGGTGTTCGACAAAGTGGCGCATTCGGGTTGCATCAATGCGGCGCCGAACATTCGTTACCTGCAATCGCCCTATGCGCTGTTCAACGGCGACCTGTTGTTGGCGGCGTATACGCCGTCCGGCGACATGCATGTGCTGCTCGGTGACTTCACCGGCCATGGCCTGCCGGCCGCAGTGGGCGCCATGCCGCTGGCGGAAGTCTTCTACGGCATGACCGCCAAGGGCTACGGCCTGGCGCAGACCCTGCGCGAGATGAATGCCAAGCTCAAGCGCATCTTGCCGGTGGACATGTTCTGCTGCGCCACGCTGGTGTGCCTGAGTACCCAGCGGCGCGTGGTGGAGGTATGGAACGGCGGCATGCCCGACGGCTATGTGCATGAGATCGCCACCGGCAAGCGTACGCCTTTGTTATCCCGGCACCTGCCGCTGGGTGTGCTTTCGGCACAGGCGTTTGATGACAGCACCGAAGTCTGGCCCATGGCCTTGGGCGACCGGGTGTTCTTGTTGTCCGATGGGGTGCTGGATACCGCCAACGCCAGTGAACAGTTATTTGGCGCGGCGCGTTTGCAGCAGGTATTTGCCAGTAATCGCAAGCCTGACCGCTTGTTTGAGGAGATTGAGCAGGCCCTGGCGGCGTTCCGGGGTGAGGCGCGCGATGATGTCAGCATGGTGGAGATCACCTTGCAGCCTGGCCAGCCGTCGCGGGCGGCTGAGCCGCTGTATGCCGACAGTGGCCAGTCGTGCCCGTTGGATTGGTCGGTGAGCTTCGAGTTTCGTGCGCGAACGCTCAAAAGCTACAACCCGTTGCCGTACCTGTTGCAATTGCTGCTGGAGATTCATGGCCTGCGTGGGCAAAGCGGGGCGTTGTACAGCGTGATGGCCGAGTTGTATTCCAATGCGCTGGAGCATGGCGTGCTGGGCCTGGATTCGCGACTCAAGCGCGATGCCCAAGGATTTGCCGAGTATTACCGGCAGCGCAATGAGCGCCTGACGCAGTTGAACAGCGGTTATGTGCGGGTACATGTGCAGGTGGTGCCGACTGCCACGGGCGGCAAAATGACGCTGCGCATCGAAGACAGTGGCCCAGGGTTTGACGTGGAACAGGTGCTGGCGCGGCCGCTGGATATCGACCGTTTGTCTGGCCGGGGGCTGAGCCTGGTACGGCAACTGAGCAGCGATGTACGCTGGACCGATGGCGGGCGCAGTGTGTGCGTGGAGTTTTGCTGGGGGGCTCTGGCATAATCCGCCGATTCTTGATCAAGGAGCGAACAAGTGCTTGAGATTCATCTGGACCCTGATGTGCTGACGGGCCTGCAGGAAGTGATGGAAAGCGAATATCCGAAGTTGCTGGAGACTTTTCTGGACGATTCGCAAAAGCGTATCGATGCGTTGCGCAAGTCGCGTGGTGACGCCAAGGCGTTGGGCCGGATTGCCCATAGCTTCAAGGGCAGCAGTGGCAACCTTGGGGCGGTGCGGTTGGCGCAGTTGTGTCAGCGGCTGGAGGTGGAGTCCGTCGAGTTGTCGGCGGACTTGGGTGCGCTGGTTGATCAGATTGATCATGAGTTTGCGTTGGTGCGGCCGCTGTATGAGTCGGAAAGGCAGCGCTTTCAGCTTTGAATTGAGTCGCCAAGCCGGTCTCGGCCAAATGTGGGAGCTGGCTTGCCTGCGATGGCATCGACTGGTTTTGCCTGATACACCGAGGTGTCTGCATCGCAGGCAAGCCAGCTCCCACAGAGCACAATGGATCTACCGTCAAAAAACCAAACCTGGCCCAACTCTTGCTCTACCTCCCAATACTGCATCCCCGACCCCCAATGCAGTGGAGACCTTTAACTATGCCAGTCGCCCCCAATTCGCTCCTTCAGGCTGCCGCTGCGGCCAAGCCTCAAGCGCCGGCCGCCACACCGCCTGTAGCGGCCGCGGACCCACGGGACAAGGGCCCTGGTTTCGCTCAAGTGTTTGCCAACCAAAGCCCCAAGCCCACGCTGAAGACCGATGACACTCCGGTCAAAATCTCGCGTGACAAGCCTTCGGATACCAACACCAAGCCGGTCGCCAACAACGACAAGCCTGCCGCCAGCACGCCAGCGGTTGCCGATAGCGGCAATCCCTTGCCTGCCAAGCCGGCCAAGGCTGACAACAGCGCCAGCAGTGATGACGACAAGCCCGCCGACCCGGCCGTGGCGCAGCAGCCCCCGGCTGATCCGGTGGTCGACCCGGCATTGGTCGCCGTTGTTGCGCCGGTGCCTGTTCCGGTGCCAGCGCCCGCGCCGGTAGCCACCCATGACGACACGGCCCAGCCGGTGGTCGCGGCGCCGCTTGCAGCCACCGATGACGCCAAGCAACCGGCTTTCGACCCTGAAGCCGATCCGCTGGATTCGATGCCGGCCGTGCGCTTGGCCATGGAGCAGGGCGGCCATGTGTCGGCCAGCAGCCAGACGCCACAGAAAGCCGCGCCGACCACCACTCAGGACCAGCCAACCGCCGCGCAGAACTTTGCCGCAGGTCTTGCCAACATGGTCGACCAGCAAGCCACCAAAGACAGCACTGACCAGGGCGGCGACAAGGCCTTCAGTGGGCTGATCGAAGGTGGCCTCAAGGATTTGAAAGACGCCGGCAGCGACACGCGGGTGGATGATTTCGCCAACCGCCTGGCCGCGCTGACCCAGGCTGCCACGCCGAAAACCGCGAACGCCTCGCCGCCCGTGGCCAATGCGCCATTGGCCATGCACCAGAGCGGCTGGACCGAAGAGGTGGTCAACCGCGTGATGTACCTGTCCAGCGCCAACCTCAAGTCGGCGGAGATTCAGTTGCAGCCGGCTGAACTGGGGCGCCTGGATATCAAGGTCAATATGACCGCCGACCAGCAAGCCCAGGTCAACTTCATGAGCGGCCACGCCGTGGTACGTGAAGCACTGGAAAGCCAGTCCGGCCGTTTGCGCGAGATGTTTGCCCAGCAGGGCATGGGGCAGGTGGATGTCAATGTGTCCGACCAGTCCCGTGGCTGGCAGGGTCAGGGCCAGGAGCAACAGCAGCAGAACCAGGCGCGCGGCATAAGCGGCAGTGGCGGGCGCGGTGATGGTGGGGAAGCGGGTGACGCTGCTGAAGTGGCGGCGGCGGTCGCGCCGGTGAGCCAGACGATAGTTGGCTCCAGCGCCGTCGATTACTACGCCTGACTTAAGCCGAAAACGCGGTCAATGTGGGAGCTGGCTTGCCTGCGATAGCGGTGCATCAGTTACAGAAGTATTAACTGACCCACCGCTATCGCAGGCAAGCCAGCTCCCACATTTGGTTTGTGGTGTTAGTTCTCTCCCCAACTGCCAGACAACTCTGGCATAACACTTGCTCTTGCCTTCCCGTAGATCTATGAATCCCCGAATAGTGACGGATTATTGGCATGGCGAAGAGTGACGACGCAGCAGCAACCCCACCCGCAGGCAAAGGCAAGCTCAAGCTGATCCTGCTGATTGTGCTGGGCCTGCTCCTGGCCATTGGCGCCTCGATTGGCGGCACGTGGTACATCATGCACAGCAGCGCGAGCAAACCGGCTCCCGCCGCCGAAACCGCCACTAACGTCAAGCAACCGGCAATCTTCGAGCCGATGCTGCCGGCCTTTGTCGCCAACTACAATCAGAACGGTCGCCAACGCTACCTGCAGGTGAGCATCACCTTGCTGGCGCGTAACCAGGCGGACCTGGATGCGCTTAAAGTGCATATGCCGGTGATCCGCAACAACCTGGTGATGCTGTTCTCCGGGCAGAGCTTCGACAGCCTGGCCACCCCGGTCGGCCAGGAAATGCTGCGCCAGAAGGTCACTGCCAGCGTGCAGGAAGTGGCCCAGAAAGAGCTCGGCAAAGTCGTGGTCGAGCAGGCGCTCTTCACTAACTTCGTATTGCAGTAGGATCACGACATGGCCGTGCAAGACCTGCTGTCCCAGGATGAAATCGACGCGCTGTTGCATGGCGTCGACGATGGTCTGGTACAGACCGAAATGGCTGCCGAACCCGGCAGCGTCAAAAGTTATGACCTCACCAGCCAGGATCGCATCGTCCGTGGGCGCATGCCGACCCTGGAGATGATCAATGAGCGTTTCGCCCGTTACACCCGTATCAGCATGTTCAACATGCTGCGCCGCTCGGCAGACGTAGCGGTAGGCGGCGTGCAGGTGATGAAGTTCGGCGAGTACGTGCATTCGCTGTATGTGCCCACCAGCCTCAACCTGGTCAAGATCAAACCGTTGCGCGGTACCGCGCTGTTCATCCTCGACGCCAAGCTGGTGTTCAAGCTGGTGGACAACTTCTTCGGCGGCGACGGCCGCCACGCCAAGATCGAAGGGCGTGAATTCACCCCTACCGAATTGCGTGTGGTGCGCATGGTGCTGGAGCAAGCCTTCATCGACTTGAAGGAAGCCTGGCAGGCGATCATGGAAGTCAATTTCGAGTACATCAACTCGGAAGTGAACCCAGCCATGGCCAACATCGTCGGCCCCAGCGAAGCCATTGTGGTCTCCACCTTCCACATCGAGCTTGATGGCGGTGGCGGCGACCTGCACGTGACCATGCCGTACTCGATGATCGAGCCGGTGCGCGAAATGCTCGACGCCGGTTTCCAGTCCGACCTCGACGACCAGGACGAACGCTGGGTCAAGGCCCTGCGCGAAGACCTGCTGGACGTCGACGTGCCTTTGAGCGCCACTGTGGCCCGTCGCCAGCTGCGTTTGCGCGATATTCTGCACATGCAACCGGGGGACGTGATCCCCGTGGAGTTGCCGGAAGAGCTGATCATGCGCGCCAATGGCGTGCCGTCGTTCAAGGTCAAGCTCGGTTCCCACAAGGGCAACCTGGCGTTGCAAGTGATCGAACCGATCAACCGTCGCTGATCTGCCCCTTCTATCGATGAATTTTTGCTGCGCCGAGGACATGTAATGGCTACCGAACACGAAAACACTTCCGCCGAAGACCAGGCCCTGGCTGACGAATGGGCCGCGGCCCTGGAAGAAACCGGCGATGTCGGCCAGGACGACATCGACGCGCTGCTGGCCGCCGACGCCGCCATGGCGCCGGCCGGCAAACGCCTGCCGATGGAAGAATTCGGCAGCGTGCCGAAAAACAACGACCCGGTGACCCTCGACGGCCCGAACCTGGATGTGATTCTCGACATTCCGGTGTCGATCTCCATGGAAGTCGGCAGCACCGAAATCAACATCCGCAACCTGCTGCAACTCAACCAGGGTTCGGTGATCGAGCTCGACCGCCTGGCCGGTGAGCCGCTGGACGTGCTGGTCAACGGCACCCTGATCGCCCATGGCGAGGTGGTGGTGGTCAACGAGAAGTTCGGCATCCGCCTGACGGACGTGATCAGCCCAAGCGAACGCATCAAGAAGTTGCGCTGAGATGAAGTATTCGATGGCGGGACTGTTCCTGGCGCTGCCATTGAGCGCCATGGCGGCTGAGCCGGTCACCCAAGCGGCGGCTGCGGCACCTGTGGTCAGCAGTGGTATCGGCGGCCAGTTGACCCAGCTGGTGCTTGGATTGTTGCTGGTAGTCGGTCTGATCTTCGTGCTCGCCTGGCTGATGCGCCGCGTGCAGCGCATCGGGCCGGGCAATGCCCAGGTGATCGAGATGATCGGCTCGCGCGCCCTCGGCCCGCGTGATCGGCTGGTGCTGGTGCAGGTGGGCGAAGAGCAAATCCTGCTGGGTATCACGCCCGGCCGCATCACCCCGTTGCACGTACTCAAGACGCCGGTGGAAGCGACCAGGACCGAGACCGCCACGCCGGAATTCGCCCAGCGCCTGATGGAGTTGCTGGGCAAGGATCAGAAGGATAAGAAGTAATGCGCGTTTTATTGACGCTCATGCTGTTGCTGGCCGCGCCGCTGGCGTTGGCAGCCGACCCGTTGTCGATTCCGGCGATCACCCTGGGCACCAACGCGGCCGGCGCCCAGGAATACTCGGTCAGCCTGCAGATTTTGCTGATCATGACCGCGCTGAGTTTTATCCCGGCGTTTGTCATGCTGATGACCAGCTTTACGCGGATCATCATCGTGTTCTCGATTTTGCGTCAGGCCCTGGGCCTGCAGCAGACGCCGTCGAACCAGATCCTCACCGGCATGGCGCTGTTCTTGACCTTGTTCATCATGGCGCCGGTGTTCGACAAGGTGAACCAGCAAGCCTTGCAACCCTACCTGGCTGAGAAACTCTCGGCTCAGGACGCGATCGACAAGGCCCAGGGTCCGATCAAGGACTTCATGCTGTCGCAAACCCGTTCCAGCGACCTTGAGCTGTTTATGCGCCTGTCCAAGCGCACCGACATTGCCACGCCGGATCAAGCGCCGCTGACCATTCTGGTGCCGGCCTTCGTCACGTCCGAATTGAAAACCGCGTTCCAGATCGGCTTCATGATCTTTATCCCGTTCCTGATCATCGACCTGGTGGTGGCGAGCGTGCTGATGGCCATGGGCATGATGATGCTGTCGCCGCTGATTATCTCGCTGCCGTTCAAGATCATGCTGTTTGTACTGGTGGACGGCTGGGCGCTGATTATCGGCACCCTGGCCAGCAGTTTCGGCGGGGTGTAGTGACATGACGCCAGAAGTAGCGGTCGACCTGTTCCGTGAAGCGCTGTGGCTGACCACCATGATGGTCGCCGTGCTGGTGGTGCCGAGCCTGTTGGTGGGCCTGCTGGTGGCGATGTTCCAGGCCGCGACCCAGATCAACGAACAGACCTTGAGCTTCCTCCCGCGTTTGCTGGTGATGCTGATCACCCTGATCGTCGCCGGCCCGTGGCTGGTGCAAACCTTTATGGAATACATCCTGCAGCTGTACGGCAGTATTCCGCAGTTGATCGGCTGACCGATGCAATCTGTGCTGGCCTTGACCGACACCCAGATCAGCACCTGGGTGGCGTCTTTCATTTTGCCGATGTTTCGCGTCACGGCAGTGCTGATGACCATGCCGGTGTTCGGGACCACCTTGGTGCCGAGGCGCATCCGCCTGTATTTTGCCTTCGCCATTACCGTGGTCATCGTGCCCGGTTTGCCGCCGATGCCGCCGGTGAATGCCCTGGACCTCAGTGCGTTGTTGCTGATTGCCGAGCAGATATTGATCGGCGCGATAATGGGCTTCTCGCTGACGTTGTTCTTCCAGGCGTTCGTGATCGCCGGGCAGATCATCTCAATCCAGATGGGCATGGGCTTCGCGTCCATGGTCGACCCCACCAATGGTGTGTCGGTGGCGGTGATCGGGCAGTTCCTGACCATGCTGGTGACCTTGATTTTCCTGGCGATGAACGGCCATCTGGTGGTGTTCGAGGTCATGACCGAAAGCTTCACCACCTTGCCGGTGGGCTCGGGGCTGGTGGTCAATCACTTCTGGGAATTGGTCGGGCGTATGAGTTGGGTATTGGGCGCCTCGTTGTTGCTGGTGTTGCCGGCGATTACTGCGCTGCTGGTGGTCAACATCGCGTTTGGCGTGATGACTCGCGCGGCGCCGCAGCTGAACATTTTCTCGATTGGTTTCCCGCTGACCCTGGTGTTGGGCATGGGGATTTTCTGGATCGGCATGGCCGACATTCTCAATCAGTATCAACCGCTGGCCACCGACGCCTTGCAGTTCTTACGTGATCTGGCACGGGCGCGTTGAGCCATGGCCGAGAGCGAGAGTGGCCAGGACAAAACAGAAGACCCCACGGAGAAACGTAAAAAGGACTCCAGGGAAAAGGGCGAGATTGCCCGTTCCAAAGAACTCAATACCCTGGCGGTGATGCTCGCCGGTGCCGGGGGCCTGCTGATCTACGGCGGTGGCCTGGCGCTGGACCTGATGGAGCTGATGAAGCTCAACTTTTCGCTGCCGCGCGAAGTGCTGCTGAGCCCCGGCGCCATGGGCCAGTACCTGTTGCACTCGGGCAAGATCGCGATTCTGGCGGTGCAGCCGGTGCTTATCACCCTGTTGCTGGCGGCGCTGATCGGGCCGGTGTCCCTCGGCGGCTGGCTGTTTGCCGCCGGCAGCATGGCGCCCAAGTTCAGCCGCATGAACCCTGGGCCTGGGCTTAAGCGTATGTTTTCCACCAAGGCGCTGGTGGAACTGCTCAAGGCGCTGGCGAAATTCATTCTGATCCTGTTTGTGGCGTTGACGGTGTTGTCATCCGACATCGACGACTTGCTGCGCATCGCCCATGAACCGCTGGAATCCGCAATTATTCACAGTGTGCAGGTGGTGGGCTGGAGTGCGCTGTGGATGGCCTGCGGGCTGATCATCATCGCCGCCGTGGACGCGCCGATTCAGCTGTGGGAAAGCCACAAGAAACTGCTGATGACCAAGCAGGAAGTGCGCGACGAACACAAAGACCAGGAAGGCCGCCCCGAGGTCAAACAGCGGATTCGCCAACTGCAGCGCGAAATGTCCCAGCGCAAGATGATGGCGGCAGTGCCGGATGCCGACGTGGTCATCACCAACCCGACTCACTATGCCGTGGCGCTCAAGTACGACCCGGAGAAGGGCGGCGCGCCGATGTTGCTGGCCAAGGGCAGCGACTTTACCGCGCTGAAGATTCGCGAAATCGCCGTGGCCAACGACATTCTGCTGCTGGAATCGCCGGAGCTGGCGCGGTCGATCTTCTACTCCACCGACCTCGACCAGGAAATCCCCGCTGGCCTGTACCTGGCCGTGGCGCAGGTGTTGGCCTACGTGTACCAGATCCGCCAATACCGCGCGGGCAAGGGCAAGCGGCCAGACCCGCTCAAGGACCTGCCGATTCCGCCGGAGCTGCGCCGCGATTCCTGAGTCGTCCTGCACCGACGCCATCGCAGGCAAGCCCGGCTCCGACCTCGCGTTTTTTCCTGCCCGTGCGCCGAGCTTGCAGCGCGCCGTTCGGCGCATGATCTAAACCCCAATGGATAGGGAGCCTCACGGACAACCAAAGTTTGAGTTGTGCGCAGGGAAAATATAATTAGTCATAACTGACCTATTAAAGCGAATTTTTCCATATAAATAGTCATATCTGACTGTTAGCAAGGTATATGATTTTTCCTCGCGCACGCCAATAGCACTATAATGGTCAAAACTGACTAATAATGCTGATTTTATGCCCTTAATAAGTCAGATTTAGCCATTAGTAAAAATTAAACGAGGCCTGCCATGTCCTTCATGCATTTGCTCAGCTCCCCCGCAGAGATCGCTCGCGATGTGGGGAAAAATGCAAAAAAGCTACGGCTATCGAAAAACCTCACGAGGAAGACCTTGGCAGAGCTTTCAGGGGTATCGGAGTCGTCGATCCAGCGGTTCGAGACTGCAGGTTCTATTACTCTCGAATCGATGATTCTGCTCGCCACCGCGCTCGATGAGCTGACTCCGCTAACGACTCTGTTTAAACCTTCGCAGCCGAACTCCCTCACAGAGCTGAAAAACTCAAAGCGCAAACGGGGTTCTAAATGAAACCGCGCCAGGATTATCCGAAGCTGAAGCGTTTCGAATCCCTTGAGGTCACCAAAAGCGGTGTGAAAGTCGGTGATCTGTACAGGGAGGAGGGGGTTGGGATTTTTTTCACTTACGACCCGGTATGGCTCGCTACAGGCTTCAACCTGTCGCCGTTCACGATGAAGTTTGACGACAAACCCCAGCTTGCTCGTGCTCCTGAACTGTTCGAAGGATTGCACGGCCCCTTTGCGGACTCTCTTCCAGACGGCTGGGGCATGCTGCTGATGGACAGATTCCTTAATGCCACATTCGGTGAGGGAACTGCTTACACAGTTACTGCCCTGGATCGGCTCGCTTACATGGGCGACAGAGCCATGGGAGCGTTTGAGTACCATCCAAAAGCGGAAAGAGGAGAGCTGAGGGGGGCAATTAACCTTGCAGAGCTCTTCGAGAATTCCGTGGAAGTCCTGTCAGGAGACACTTCGGCAGTGCTTACCAAGCTCAGGCTTGCAGGGGGATCGCCTGGTGGTGCCCGCCCTAAAGCGATTGTCGCAATGTCTCCTGATGGGCAGCATGCAACGTCCGCTTTTGGGCCAATTCTGCCGGGCTATGATCACTGGATAGTCAAATTCAGGGCACCAGATGAGCCGGTTGAAACCGGCGCAATTGAGTATGCTTACTACCTGATGGCCAGGGACGCAGGTGTCGAAATGGCTGAGTCGACTGTCCTGAACATGACCATGCATGACGGTAGTCGCGAGGGCTTCTTCGCAACAAAGCGCTTTGACCGGCAGGGCGATAAAAAGCTTCACATGATCACGGTTTCTGCGCTTATGTACGCTGCGTACAAACTGCCATCCATGGACTACAGCGGGCTACTGAAGCTCACAAACATGCTGACGCGTAGTGCCGCAGAGGTCGAAAAAATGGCCAGGGTGATGGTTTTCAATGCACTGTTTCACAACTACGACGATCACACCAAGAACTTCGCGTTCATCGGGCGTGAGCCAGAGAAGCCTGGCGACGAAGCAAGGTGGACGCTCGCGCCGGCATACGACCTGACTTTCTCGGAGGCTCGGGGTGAACACACAACGGCATATAACGGTCGAGGGAAGGCAACCCGGAGGCTGATTCAGGAGCTGTGCGCAGACTACAAGTACCTCAAGCCGAACGACTACATTGAGCAAACGCTAGCCGCATTTGCCCAATGGGATGACATTTTCAAAAGTGTAAGGATTCCCCTCAAAGCAGGCGCCGGTTACAAAGCTGTTCTGGAACAAGACCATGACTACTTCAAACTGATACGACCTACCAAGCGCTGACACCTCGTAGATGAGAATCGGAACGTTTGAACACCAGCCTTGAAGCTCCGCACCCTGCTTGGGCAACCCCTTCGGTTGCTCCCTTGTCCGAACTTGCCGGACTGGCTGCGGGGCAGGCACGGCGGGCGGAGCCCTTGGCGGCATAACAACCAGCGTTGCCATCTGTCTAAAGTTCAGCGTTACCTGTCAACTTTGACAGTATCCATTGCACCGCCTTCACTGTTACATAGAGCGGCGAGGTGCGCCGTCATGCGCGGCTCGGGAGAGCGGTCATGGACAGGGCTACGGTCAGGTGGTTTGACGCCGTCAAGGGCATTGGTTTTGTCGCCCGCGACCGCGAAGGCAACGCGGTACCCGTTCAGGCAGCGGGCAATCCCTGCGGCGAAATCGATACGCCGCCCAAGGCGCGACAATCCCGCAAGCGAAAAAAGTAATCCCCCGCCTGCTCAGCAAACAATCACTACCACTGGTCGTTAATCCCCGGCTACCTGTCAACTCTGACAGTAGTCAGCTCTGCGTTCTCGCGGTTTGATGGTGCCAGGCACTGTACGCAAGTAGTAACGAGATGCAGGGGAAGGTGATGGAAGCGGTAACGGGGACGATCAAGGTTTATAACCGCAAGACCGGTGAAGGGCTGATTGCGTTGGATGGCGATGATGAACCGGTGTGTTTGGACCGCTTGAGTTCAGCGTGTACCCGGTGGAGAGAAGGCCAGCGGGTGCAGTTCGCCAGGATTCACCGGCCAAAGGGTGTGTTTGCGTTTTGTATCAGGCTTATCTAGCGGGATTTTTTGCGCGCAATGTCAGGAGAAGGGTTATGGCAACGGGTACTGTGAAGTGGTTTAACGAAACAAAAGGGTTCGGTTTTATTACTCCAGATGATGGTAGCCCGGATCTTTTTGCACATTTTTCAGCGATTCAGAGTGCTGGGTTCAAATCTCTGCAAGAGAACCAAAAAGTCAGCTATGACGTAACGACAGGGCCCAAAGGCAAGCAAGCGTCCAACATCCAATCCTTATGAAGATCGTTCCCACGCTCCCGCGTGGGAATGCCTCCTGTGACGCTCTGCGTCACCGTTGCGCAAGGCTCAAGTCGGGACGCGGAGCGTCCCTGGCTGCATTCCTTTGCTGCGCGTGGGAACGATCATCACGATCATTCAGGCAGGTTTTGTCGCTGGTGACGGCGTTCTGTCATCCAGCAGTCGCTCAGCCAACAACCGTCCCACCTCAATCAACTGCGCAATACCCAGCGCACCTTCTCGCTGTGTTCCCTCCAGGTCAAAGGCGAAATCGCAGATCAGGGCGTGGGCGGATGCCAGGTTTTCGGTGAGGTTGACCAGCAGGTCTTCGGTGCTGATGCCGTCGATTAGGGTGAGGATTGCGCTGGGTGGGGGATTTGGGGTGGGTTTGATCATTGTGAAGCTCCTTGCGAAAGTGGAGCCGCCACTGATCGCCGCGACGCGATTGAAGGTGGCAGCTGTACGCAGGTTCGCGGACCGGTCTAGGAGCAACCCGGCATACCCGAAGGTATCCCGCGCACAGCCGCCATAGCGCCGCACAGTAGACGATAAAAAAGCGTCGACTGAAAGGGAGATGGTGCTTTTACTCCGTAGTAAACCGGGCCGCGACGCCCGACCACTGCATTTGCAGTGGTGTACGGAGACTAGGGAGCCCGGTTCCTAGGGGCAACCCGAAAACCTTGTCGGAAATTTCCTCAGTAACAGCAGATACACACCCATCCAACTGTGGGAGCTGGCTTGCCTGCGATGGCTGACTCATGGCTGGCCCTTCAGTGCCTGACCCACCGCAATCGCAGGCAAGCCAGCTCCCACACTGGAACCGGTTGAAGATCGTTCCCCCATCCAGCTCCCACATTTGAACCGGTGACCACTCGACAATCGTCGCCCTGAAACCAAAGTTGGAAGGCTTCTTGCAATACCGCCTCCAGGACGCTCTCCCGCGTCAAAACTTTGCTTCAAGGAACACGAGGAATACCGGTGGTAGATCGCTCTCAAATGCTCAACACGGCCCGTGGCACCCTGACTGATTTGTCGCGGGGCAACCTGGGTGTGCCGTTGTTGTTGCTGGTGATGCTGGCAATGATGATGTTGCCAATGCCGCCGTTCCTGCTCGACGTGTTTTTCACCTTCAACATTGCGCTGTCGGTGGTGGTGCTGCTGGTCTGCGTGTATGCCCTGCGGCCGCTGGATTTCGCCGTATTCCCGACCATTTTGCTGATCGCGACCCTGCTGCGCCTGGCGCTGAACGTGGCATCCACGCGGGTGGTGATGCTCCACGGCCAGGACGGCCACGCCGCCGCCGGTAAGGTGATCCAGGCCTTTGGTGAGGTGGTGATCGGCGGTAACTATGTGGTCGGTATCGTGGTGTTCGCGATTTTGATGATCATCAACTTCGTGGTGGTGACCAAGGGCGCCGGGCGGATTTCCGAGGTGAGCGCGCGGTTTACCCTCGACGCCATGCCCGGCAAGCAAATGGCGATCGACGCTGACCTCAACGCCGGCCTGATCGACCAGAACCAAGCCAAATCCCGTCGCCTGGAAGTCGCCCAGGAAGCCGAATTCTATGGCTCCATGGACGGCGCGAGTAAATTCGTGCGCGGCGACGCCATCGCTGGCCTGTTGATCCTGTTTATCAACCTGATCGGTGGCATCGCGGTCGGGATCTTCCAGCACGGCATGACCTTCGGCGATGCGGGCAAGGTCTACGCCTTGCTGACTATTGGTGACGGTTTAGTGGCGCAATTGCCATCACTGTTGTTATCCACAGCTGCAGCCATCATGGTCACCCGTGCTTCGGGCTCCGAAGACATGGGCAAGCAGATCAGCCGCCAGATGTTCGCCTCGCCCAAGGCGCTGGCCGTAGCCGCCGGCATCATGGCGATCATGGGCATCGTGCCGGGCATGCCGCACGTGTCGTTCCTGAGCATGGCGGCCATGGCCGCCGGTGGTGCCTACCTGTTCTGGCGCAAGCAAAATGCGGTCAAGGTCCAGGCCCAGCAGGAAATCGCCCGCCAGCAAGACTTGCTGCCATCCCCGGCCCGCGCCCAGGAAACCAAGGAGCTGGGCTGGGATGACGTGACCCCGATCGACATGATCGGCCTGGAAGTCGGCTACCGCCTGATTCCGCTGGTGGACCGCAACCAGGGTGGCCAACTGCTCGCGCGGATCAAGGGTGTGCGCAAGAAGCTGTCCCAGGACCTGGGCTTCTTGATGCCCACCGTGCACATCCGCGACAACCTTGATTTGGCCCCCAGCGCCTACCGCCTGACCCTGATGGGCGTGATCCTGGCCGAAGCCGAGATCTACCCGGATCGTGAGTTGGCGATCAACCCTGGCCAGGTGTTCGGCACGCTTAATGGCATTACCGCCAAAGATCCGGCTTTTGGCCTGGAAGCGGTATGGATCGAAGTCAGCCAGCGCAGCCAGGCACAATCGCTCGGTTACACCGTGGTCGACGCCAGCACCGTGGTCGCTACCCACCTCAACCAGATCCTCTACAAGCACTCCCATGAGCTGATCGGCCACGAGGAAGTCCAGCAATTGATGGGTTTGCTGGCCAAAGCCTCGCCGAAACTGGCCGAAGAACTGGTACCCGGCGTGCTGTCGCTGTCGCAGTTGCTCAAGGTGCTGCAAGCCTTGCTCGCCGAACAGGTGCCGGTGCGCGACATTCGCAGCATTGCCGAGGCCATCGCCAACAATGCCGCCAAGAGTCAAGATACTGCCGCTTTGGTGGCCGCGGTGCGTGTCGGGTTGTCCCGCGCCATCGTGCAAAGCATTGTAGGCATTGAGTCTGAGCTGCCTGTGATCACCTTGGAACCAAGGTTGGAACAAATATTGCTCAATAGTATTCAGAAGGCCGGACTTGGCCAGGAAGAGGGCGTTCTGCTGGAGCCAAGCATGGCTGAGAAACTGCAGCGTTCGTTGATCGAAGCCGCCCAGCGTCAGGAAATGGCGGGCCACCCGGTGATTCTGCTGGTGGCAGGCCCGGTTCGAGCGATGTTGTCGCGGTTTGGTCGCCTGGCAGTTCCGAATTTGCACGTTTTGGCTTATCAGGAAATTCCTGACAATAAGCAAGTGACTATCGTCGCGACAGTAGGGCCCAACGGCTGAGGTAGTGGGTTATGCAAGTTAAGCGTTTTTTCGCCGCCGATATGCGTCAGGCCATGAAACTGGTACGTGATGAGCTGGGCGCCGATGCCGCGATTATTGGAAACCGTCGCATTGCCGGCGGTGTCGAGCTGACGGCTGCCCTGGATTACACCCCGTCGGCGCTGGCGCCGCGCGTGCCGAACATGGAACTCGAAGACGAACTGCGCAAGACCGCTTCGCGCATTGTCTCGGCCCAGGCTGAATTGAGCATGCGTGGCGACAGCGATGCCAGCACCAATCGCCAATTGTTCGCCGGCCTGCCGCTGACCGCCGCCGAGCCGTTGGTAGAACCGACCTTCAAAGAACCGCCTCGTCCTGCAGCGCCAGCCCCGGCCGCCGCTGTCGACCAGCGCGCGCTCGACTCGATGCGTTTTGAACTCAATGGCCTGCGTGAGCTGCTCGAAGTGCAGTTGGGCTCGCTGGCGTGGACGCAACTGCAAGGCAGTAAACCGCACCAGGCCAACCTGTGGCGTCGCCTGCAACGCATCGGCCTGTCCGGCCCGTTGTCGCGCGATTTGCTTGCACTGACGGCTGAAGTCGAAGAGCCGCGCCAAGCCTGGCGCATGTTGCTGGCGCACCTGGCGCGCATGATCGCCACGCCGGAAATCGAACCGCTGGAAGAGGGCGGTGTGATTGCCATGGTCGGCCCCGCCGGCATGGGCAAGACCACCACCCTGGCCAAGCTGGCCGCGCGTTATGTGCTCAAGTACGGCGCGCAGAACATCGCGCTGGTGAGCATGGACAGCTATCGCATCGGCGCCCAGGAGCAGCTCAAGACCTTGGGCCGCATCCTCAATGTGACAGTGACCCACGTCGACCCGGGCCAGTCCCTGGCCAATGCGCTCGACCCGCTGCTGCGCAAGCGCGTGGTGTTGATCGACACGGCCGGCCTGCAAGCCAGCGATCCGGCACTGCGCATGCAGCTTGAAAGCCTGGCCGGGCGTGGCATCAAGTCGAAAAATTACCTGGTGCTTGCAACCACCAGCCAGAAACAGGTTCTTACCGCTGCCTACCACAGCTACAAACGCTGTGGCCTGGCCGGTTGCATTCTCACCAAGCTCGACGAAACCGCGAGCCTGGGCGAGGTGTTGAGCCTGGCGATCAGTCATGAGTTACCGGTTGCCTACCTGACCGACGGGCCGCGGATCCCGGATGATTTGCATCTGCCGCGCCGTCATCAGTTGGTCAGCCGTGCTGTCAGCGTGCAAATGCAAGAAGAGCCTAGCGAGGAAGCGATGGCCGATATGTTCGCCGACCTTTACCACAACCCGGCTAAGCGGGTGGGGTGAGGCAGGATGAACACCGTGAAATGTATCTACATCGATGGTCTGCAAGCGATTCACGCGGCCAAGCCATGTAGCCTGCGTCTAAGCAAGACAAGGTAAAGAAATAAAATGGGCAGCATGCATCCCGTACAGGTGATCGCGGTGACCGGCGGCAAAGGTGGCGTCGGGAAAACTAACGTGTCAGTGAATTTGTCCCTGGCCCTGGCAGAGCTTGGCCGTCGCGTCATGCTGCTGGATGCTGACCTGGGCCTGGCGAACGTGGACGTTCTGCTGGGGCTGACACCCAAACACACCCTTGCCGATGTGATCGAAGGCCGTTGTGAGCTGCGCGATGTGCTGCTGCAAGGCCCCGGTGGCATTCGCATCGTGCCGGCTGCCTCAGGCACCCAGAGCATGGTGCACCTGAGCCCGGCGCAGCATGCCGGCCTGATTCAGGCGTTCAGCGACATCGGCGACAACCTCGATGTGCTGGTGATCGACACCGCCGCCGGGATCGGCGAGTCCGTGGTCAGCTTCGTGCGCGCAGCCCAGGAAGTGCTGCTGGTGGTGTGCGACGAACCCACGTCGATCACCGACGCCTATGCCCTGATCAAACTGCTTAACCGTGACTACGGCATGAACCGCTTCCGCGTGCTGGCCAACATGGCCCAAAGCCCGCAGGAAGGGCGAAATCTGTTTGCCAAGTTGACCAAGGTCACGGATCGCTTCCTCGATGTCGCCTTACAATACGTGGGCGCAGTTCCTTATGACGAGTGTGTGCGCAAGGCTGTGCAAAAGCAGCGTGCAGTCTATGAAGCGTTCCCTCGTTCGAAGTGCGCATTGGCGTTCAAGGCTATTGCTCAGAAGGTCGATACTTGGCCGTTGCCTGCCAACCCTCGGGGGCATCTGGAGTTTTTCGTCGAGCGATTGGTGCATCAGACGAGCGCGGGACCTGTGCTATGACATCCAGCGGCTACAACCTTTACAAAAAGTCGGCACGTGACAGTCAGGGCGAACTGATCGAGCGCTATGCGCCCTTGGTCAAGCGCATTGCCTATCACTTGCTGGCACGCCTGCCTGCCAGTGTGCAGGTTGAGGACTTGATCCAGGCCGGCATGATCGGCCTGCTCGAAGTGTCGACCAAATACGACGCGAGCAAGGGCGCGAGTTTCGAGACGTATGCGGGTATTCGCATACGCGGTGCGATGCTCGATGAAGTGCGTAAAGGGGATTGGGCGCCGCGTTCGGTACATCGCAATACGCGTATGGTCAGTGACGCAATTCGTGCAATTGAAGCAAAAACCGGTCGTGACGCTAAAGATCATGAAGTTGCGGCCGAACTCCAATTGAGTCTCGACGATTACTACGGGATTTTGAACGATACCTTGGGCAGCCGCCTGTTCAGTTTCGACGACCTTTTGCAGGACGGCGAACACGAAGGGCTGCACGAGGACGGCGCGAGTGCACATCTGGAACCGTCGCGCGACCTGGAAGACGAACGTTTCCAGAGCGCGTTGGCGGAGGCGATTGCCAATTTGCCGGAGCGTGAGCGACTGGTGTTGGCGCTGTACTACGACGAAGAGCTGAACCTCAAGGAAATCGGTGAGGTCCTGGGGGTCAGCGAATCGCGTGTCAGCCAGCTGCATAGCCAGTGCGCCGCCCGCTTGCGGGGGCGATTGGGAGAGTGGCGCGCGCGCTGACAGGCAGTGTGGGGACACTGCAGACGCTACCGCAAAGGCTCTACGCTTTTGCGGGTTCGTGCCGTGGTGCCCTGGGCAGTCCTTTTTGTGTAACGCCTGTTGATTGAAATGGCGCGTCCAGGTGCTGGGCGCGTTTAAGACTGCTTGGAGGTCGAATTGGACAAGAACATGAAAATCCTCATCGTTGATGACTTCTCAACGATGCGGCGGATCATAAAAAACCTGTTGCGTGACCTTGGGTTCACCAACACGGTCGAGGCGGATGACGGCCTGACGGCGATTCCGATCCTCAACAGCGGGAGCATCGACTTTCTGGTAACCGACTGGAACATGCCGGGCATGACCGGTATCGACTTGCTGCGTCACGTGCGCGCCGATGAAAAACTGCGCAGCTTGCCTGTGTTGATGGTGACCGCCGAAGCCAAGCGTGAACAGATCATCGAAGCCGCCCAGGCCGGGGTTAACGGTTACGTGGTCAAGCCATTCACTGCATTGGCCTTGAAAGAGAAGATCGAAAAAATCTTCGAACGCATCCACGGCTGATGTCACCACGGGGGAGCTATGGAGCATAAAGAAACGTCACAGGGCGATTTTGAATCGACCCTGAAAAAGCATGCTCACCAGTTGGTCGACAGCCTTGAAAAAGGCCAGTTCGGCGACGCGGTGCAGTTGATCCATGAGCTTAACCAGACCCGTGACCGCGGCCTGTATCAGGAAGTGGGCAAGCTCACACGCGAGCTGCACAGTGCAATCGTCAATTTTCAGATTGACCCGCACATGCCCCAGGCCGAAGAAATCTCGCAGATCACCGATGCCACCGAACGCCTGTCCTATGTGGTCCGGCTGACTGAGGCGGCGGCCAACCGCACCATGGACCTGGTGGAAAACGCCACGCCCTTGGTCAATGGCATGGCCACCGAAGCTCAGGCGCTCAGCGTTGACTGGGGCCGCTTCATGCGCCGGGAAGTGGGGGCTGAGGAGTTTCGTGAGTTGGCGCGTCGGGTCGAGGCTTTTCTGTCGCGCACCGAACAGGAAAACCGCACGGTGGCCAGCAACCTCAATGACATTCTGCTGGCCCAGGATTACCAGGACCTCACCGGTCAAGTGATCAAGCGCGTGACCCAACTGGTCACCGAAGTGGAAAGCAACTTGCTCAAATTGGTGCTGATGGCCGGCCAGGTCGACCGTTTTGCCGGCATCGAACATGACCGCGCAGCGATCCTCTCGGAAAAAGATCCACAAAAACATCTCGCCAAGGGTGAAGGTCCGCAGATTCATGCCGATAAACGTGAAGACGTTGTGTCAGGTCAGGATGACGTAGATGACCTGTTATCCAGTTTAGGCTTCTAAGGAGCACCCACATGAGCTTCGGCGCCGATGAAGAAATCCTTCAGGATTTCCTTGTAGAGGCCGGCGAAATTTTAGAGCAACTGTCCGAACAACTGGTCGAGCTGGAAAGCCGACCGGATGATGCGAACCTGCTCAATGCAATTTTTCGCGGTTTTCACACTGTAAAAGGGGGCGCCGGCTTCCTCCAGCTCCATGAGCTGGTGGAGTGCTGTCACATCGCCGAGAACGTGTTCGACATCCTGCGCAAGGGTGAGCGTCACGTCGACTCGGAACTGATGGACGTGATTCTCGAAGCATTGGATGCGGTCAACGGCATGTTCAGCGAGGTGCGCGAGCGTGCGCCGATCACGGCCGCCACGCCGGAGCTGCTGGCTGCGCTGGCACGCCTGGCCGAACCTGCCGATACCTCGGTTGCGCCGGTCGCCGCGCCTGAGCCTGAGGTTGAAGCCGAGCCGGATGTGACCGACAGCGAGTTCGAACAGCTGCTCAACTCCCTGAGCGCGGTGAAAGCCGAAGCTGAAGCACCGCAAGCGGTGGCTGCGCCTGCCGTGCCGACCAGCGAAGACATTACCGACGCAGAATTCGAATCCCTGCTCGACCAGTTGCACGGTAAAGGCCAGTTTGCGCCGGACGCCGTGGCACCTGCTGCTGAGTCGGCAGCGCCTGCTGCGTCTGCCACATCTACAAGCGCCACCGACATTACCGACGACGAATTCGAAGCACTGCTCGACCAATTGCATGGCAAGGGCACGTTTGCTGCCGAAGCCTTGCCGGAAGTCGCCGCCATCGCAGCCGCACCTGCCGCCAGCGCTGCGCCTGCCAGCGTTGAGCCTGCCGCTGACGGCCTGATCTCCGATCACGAATTCGAAGCGCTGCTCGACGAGTTGCATGGCAAAGGCAAGTTCTCTGAAGTGGCCCCGGCCGCAGCAGCGACTGCAACGCCTGTGGCTGCCAAACCTGCGCCAGCCAAAGCCGCCGCGCCTGTGGCTGCCAAGCCCGCACCGGCACCGGCTGCCGCACCTGCGCGTGCCGCAGCGGCGCCGGTAGCCGAAAAGCCTGCCAGTGAAGCCGAAACCACCGTGCGGGTTGATACCGCGCGCCTGGACGACATCATGAACATGGTCGGCGAACTGGTGCTGGTGCGTAACCGCCTGGTGCGCCTGGGCCTGAACAGCGGCGATGAAGCCATGCAAAAGGCCGTGTCGAACCTCGACGTGGTCACCGCAGACTTGCAGACCGCCGTAATGAAAACGCGCATGCAGCCGATCAAGAAAGTCTTCGGCCGCTTCCCGCGTCTGGTTCGCGACCTGGCGCGCCAGCTCAAGAAAGAAATCAACCTGGAACTGGTGGGTGAAGAAACCGACCTCGACAAAAACCTTGTCGAGGCCCTGGCCGACCCGCTGGTCCACTTGGTGCGCAACGCCGTCGACCATGGCGTCGAAACCCCGGAAGAACGCGAAGCCTCGGGCAAGTCCCGCAACGGCAAGGTGATTCTGGCGGCGGAGCAAGAAGGCGACCACATCCTGCTGTCGATTACCGATGACGGCAAAGGCATGGACCCGGCAATTCTGCGCAATATCGCCGTCAAGCGCGGCGTGATGGACAAGGACGCCGCCGACCGCCTGACCGACACCGAATGCTACAACCTGATCTTCGCGCCGGGCTTCTCGACCAAGACCGAGATTTCCGATGTGTCCGGCCGTGGCGTGGGCATGGACGTGGTGAAGACCAAGATCAGCCAGCTCAACGGCTCGATCAATATCTACTCGACCAAGGGCCAGGGCTCCAAGATCGTCATCAAGGTGCCGTTGACCTTGGCGATCATGCCGACCCTGATGGTGATGCTGGGCAACCAGGCGTTCGCCTTCCCGCTGGTCAACGTCAACGAGATCTTCCACCTCGACCTGTCACGCACCAACGTGGTGGACGGCCAGGAAGTGGTGATCGTGCGCGACAAGGCGTTGCCACTGTTCTACCTCAAGCGCTGGCTGGTGGCTTCGGCCAAGCATGAAGAGCAGCGCGAAGGCCATGTGGTGATTCTGTCCGTGGGCACCCAGCGCATCGGCTTTGTGGTCGATCAACTGGTGGGCCAGGAAGAAGTGGTCATCAAGCCTTTGGGCAAAATGCTGCAGGGAACCCCAGGCATGTCGGGTGCGACCATCACCGGTGACGGTCGGATCGCGCTGATTCTTGATGTTCCGAGCATGCTCAAGCGTTACGCCGCTCGGCGTATTTGATTCTGGTGGGGCAGGGCGGTAGTGCCCGCCCCGCCTAACGGAGTGTTTATGGCAGTCAAGGTCCTGGTGGTGGACGATTCGGGTTTCTTCCGCCGCCGCGTCTCGGAAATTCTTTCCGCCGATCCAACCATCCAGGTGGTCGGCACGGCCACCAACGGTAAAGAGGCGATTGATCAAGCCATTGCGTTGAAACCGGACGTGATCACCATGGACTACGAGATGCCGATGATGGATGGCATCACCGCAGTCCGGCACATCATGCAGCGCTGCCCGACCCCGGTGTTGATGTTCTCCTCGCTGACCCACGAAGGCGCCCGGGTGACCCTGGATGCGTTGGACGCGGGTGCGGTGGACTTCCTGCCGAAGAATTTCGAAGACATCTCGCGCAACCCCGACAAGGTCAAGCAGATGCTGTGCGAGAAGGTGCACAGCATTTCGCGCAGTAACCGTCGCAGCCTGTTCAGTGCGCCTGCGCCAGTTGCCGCGCCGACGCCGAGCACCTCGACGTTTGCTCGCCCGGCCCCGGCACCGATAGCCCGGCCCGCAGTGGCGCCGGTGCGGGCCCCGGCACCGAGCGCGCATTCGCCTGCGCCCAAGCGCAAAGCCTACAAGCTGGTCGCCATTGGTACATCCACTGGCGGCCCGGTGGCCTTGCAACGCGTGTTGACTCAACTGCCGGCCAACTTCCCGGCGCCGATTGTGTTGATCCAGCACATGCCCGCCGCCTTTACCAAGGCCTTCGCCGAGCGCCTGGACAAGCTGTGCCGCATCAGCGTCAAGGAAGCCGAGGATGGTGACATCCTGCGTCCTGGCCTGGCGCTGCTGGCACCGGGCGGCAAGCAGATGATGGTCGACGGCCGTGGCGCGATCAAAATCCTGCCGGGCGACGAGCGCTTGAACTACAAGCCGTGCGTGGATATCACCTTCGGCTCGGCGGCCAAGTCCTACGGCGACAAAGTTCTGGCGGTGGTACTCACCGGCATGGGCGCCGACGGCCGTGAAGGCGCACGCCTGCTCAAGCAGGGTGGCAGCGCGATCTGGGCGCAGGACGAAGCCAGCTGCGTGATTTATGGCATGCCCATGGCCATCGTCAAGGCGGACCTGGCTGACGCGGTTTATAGCCTGGACGACATCGGCAAACATCTGGTGGAGGCCTGTCTCTGATGGATGTCTTGAGCCTGATTGGCATCACCATGGCGTTTGTCGCGATTATCGGCGGCAACTACCTGGAAGGCGGCCACCTCGGCGCCTTGGCCAATGGCCCGGCGGCGCTGATCGTGATTGGCGGCACCGTGGGCGCGGCGCTGTTGCAGTCGCCGCTGAGTTCGTTCAAGCGCGCCATGCAGATTCTGGTGTGGATTATCTTCCCGCCGCGCGTGGACTTGCCGGGCGGCATTGACCGTGTCGTCAACTGGAGCCTCACCGCGCGCAAGGAAGGCCTGCTGGGCCTGGAAGGCGTGGCCGATGCCGAGCCCGACAGCTATGCACGAAAAGGCCTGCAATTGCTGGTCGACGGCGCCGAACCCGAGGCGATTCGCAGCATCCTTGAGGTGGATTTCTACACCCAGGAAAGCCGCGACATCAACGCCGCCAAAGTCTTTGAAAGCATGGGCGGCTACGCGCCGACCATCGGCATCATCGGTGCCGTGATGGGCCTGATCCACGTGATGGGCAACCTGGCCGACCCGTCGCAACTGGGCAGCGGCATTGCCGTGGCGTTTGTCGCCACCATTTACGGCGTGGCGAGTGCCAACCTGGTGTTGTTGCCGGTGGCCAGCAAGCTCAAGTCGATCGCCATGCGCCAATCGCGTTACCGCGAAATGCTGCTGGAAGGCATCTTGTCGATTGCCGAGGGCGAGAACCCGCGCTCCATCGAATTGAAGCTCCAGGGCTTCATGGATTAATGCCCATGCACATCGACCTGTGGCCAGTGAGCGTGATGTGGCGAGCGAACTCGATGTGGCGAGCGAGCTTGTTGTGGCCAGTGGGCTTGTTGTGGCGAGTGAGCTTGCTCACGCTGGGCTGCGAAGCAGCCCCAAAACCATACACCGCAACCTGCCTGAACAAACGCATTGCCCGGAGTGGGGCCGCTTCGCGCCCCAGCGCGAGCAAGCTCGCTCGCCACAGTGAAGCGGGCACCAGTGAAGCGCTCAATAGGGGTCAGGGAGGTATCTGCCTGTGAGCCGTCGCCGCCGCGAGCCTGAAGAGCACGTCAACCATGAACGCTGGCTGGTGTCCTACGCCGACTTCATCACCTTGCTGTTCGCGTTTTTTGTGGTGATGTACTCCATTTCGTCGATCAACGAAGGCAAGTACAAGATTATTTCCCAGGCGCTGGTGGGCGTGTTCAACGACGCCGACCGCTCGATCAAGCCGATCCCGATTGGCGAGGAGCGGCCCAAGACCGTGACCCCGGCCAAGCCGCTGGTCAATGACAGTGACGAAACCGCCGCCGGCATCGGTGGCACCAGCGACCCGCTCAAAAGCATCGCCGATGACATCAGTGCCGCGTTTGGCGACTTGATCAAATCCAACCAGATGACCGTGCGCGGCAATGAGTTGTGGGTGGAGATCGAGCTTAATTCCAGCCTGCTGTTCGCCAGCGCCGATGCGTTGCCGAGCGATCAGGCGTTTACCATCATCGATAAGGTGGCGGCGATTCTCAAACCGTTTGAGAACCCGATCCACGTCGAAGGCTTTACCGATAATTTCCCGATCAGCACCGCGCAATACCCGACCAATTGGGAGCTGTCATCGGCACGGGCCTCAAGCATCGTGCGCATGCTCGCGATGCAGGGCGTGAACCCTGGGCGCCTGGCGTCGGTGGGTTACGGTGAGTTCCAACCGGTGGCCAATAACGCCACTGCCGAAGGCCGCGCGCGCAACCGCCGTGTGGTGCTGGTGGTGTCACGTAACCTGGATGTGCGCCGCAGCCTGACCGGCACCGGTACTGCCAACGCAACACCGGATGCAGCCTTGAAGCGGGCTGGCACACAAACTGCACCGCCAACCGTTAAGCCGCCGGTTCGTCAGAGCGCCGTCAATTCTCCGTCACCGGCTCAATAATGTTATGTAATGTCTCGGTCGCGCCTTAGCCTACCGGGAGGAACCAACTGAATGAGAGTCTGGGCAGTTGCCAATCAAAAGGGTGGAGTCGGCAAGACCACCACGTCCATCGCCTTGGCCGGCTTGCTCGCCGAGGCGGGCAAGCGTGTGGTCGTGGTCGACCTGGACCCGCACGGCTCGATGACCAGTTATTTCGGCTATGACCCGGATGCGCTGGAGCACAGCTGTTACGACCTGTTCCTGCACAAGGGCAGCGTACCGGCAGATTTGCCCGGGCAATTGCTGCTGCCCACCAGCAACGAGAGCATTTCGCTGTTGCCGTCGAGTACCGCGCTGGCGACCCTTGAGCGCCAGTCGCCGGGGCAGAGCGGCCTGGGCCTGGTGATCGCCAAGACCCTGGCGCAACTGTGGCAGGACTTCGACTACGCAATCATCGACAGCCCACCGTTGCTGGGCGTGCTGATGGTCAACGCCTTGGCGGCCAGCCAGCAGTTGGTGATCCCGGTACAGACCGAACACCTGGCGGTCAAAGGCCTGGAGCGTATGGTCAGCACCTTGGCGATGATCAACCGTTCGCGCAAACAGGCGCTGCCGTTCAGCATCGTGCCTACACTGTTCGACCGTCGTACCCAAGCGTCGCTGGGCACCTTGCGGGTGTTGCGCGATGCTTACCCGGAAACGATCTGGAACGGCTACATTCCGGTGGACACGCGCTTGCGTGACGCCAGCCGCGCCGGGCTCACGCCGTCGCAGTTCGACGGCAAGAGCCGTGGCGTACTGGCTTACCGTGCGCTGCTTAAGCATCTGCTGTCCCAGCAACTTGTGGCGCAGGTGGCGTGATGAACCGTCCCGTTGAGCTTAAGACCCGGCCGCAACTGGCACTGGAATCCTACCTGGATGCCTTGTTGCAGGATGCGACGGCAGAAGAATTGCCCGAGCCGATTCTGGTCCTTGAACCGGCCGTAGTCGAACCCGAAAGCACCTTGGATGAATTTCAGTTAGCGGTGCTGGAAGAACAGGCTCGTGATGCCCACGTGGTGGTGCCGATTGTGCCTGCGCCCGTGGTGGTCACGCCCGTGGTGGTTGAACCGGTGGTCGATGTGCACCTGCCGCCGAGCATCACGCCGCCGCCGGTCACGGGTGACGGTCGCCCATCGTGGGCGGCCGAGCCGTTCGAGTGCCTGCTGTTCGACGTCGCCGGGTTGACCCTGGCGGTGCCGCTGGTGTGCCTGGGGTCGATCTACTCGCTGGAAGGTCAGGAGCTGACGCCGCTGTTCGGGCAACCGGAGTGGTTCCTCGGCATCCTGCCCAGCCAGGCCGGCAACCTCAAGGTGCTGGATACGGCGCGTTGGGTGATGCCCGACCGCTACCGCGATGATTTTCGCCAGGGCTTGCAATACGTGATCTCGGTGCAGGGCTACGAGTGGGGGCTGGCGGTGCATCAAGTCAGCCGCTCGTTGCGCCTGGACCCGAATGAAATCAAGTGGCGCAGCCACCGGGGCCAGCGGCCTTGGCTGGCGGGCACCGTGATTGAACATATGTGCGCGTTGCTCGACGTCGCCGAACTGGCCGAGTTGATCGCCAGTGGGGCGGTCAAGACGATGCCACAGAACAAACGCAGTTGATTGAACAATAAGGGCCGTGCGGTTGCGCGGTCGAAGAAGCACACACTGAAGGGGTCAGGGGTATGAACAAGTCAGCATCCGCACAAGGTTTGGATGATCCGATCCTGCAATGGGTTACCTTCAAACTGGACAATGAAACCTACGGCATTAACGTGATGCGCGTGCAGGAAGTGCTGCGCTACACCGAAATCGCCCCGGTCCCAGGCGCGCCGAGCTACGTGCTGGGCATCATCAACCTGCGTGGCAACGTGGTGACGGTGATCGATACCCGCCAGCGTTTTGGCCTGATGCCTACTGAAGTCAACGACAACACGCGTATCGTGATCATCGAAGCCGACAAGCAAGTGGTCGGTATCATGGTCGACAGCGTGGCTGAAGTGGTTTACCTGCGCCAATCGGAAGTGGAAACCGCGCCGAACGTCGGTAACGAAGAGTCGGCCAAGTTCATCCAGGGCGTGTGCAACAAGAACAACGAGCTGTTGATTCTGGTTGAGCTGGACAAGATGATGAGCGAAGAAGAATGGTCGGAACTGGAGAGCATCTGATTGTTCCTTGATGCGGCGGTGATTGTCCTGGCCCTGTTGTGGGCCGGGACGTTGGCATTCCTGCTGCGCTATATGCGCCAGCAACGGGAACTGGCCGTGCAGCAGGCCGAGCGCGATGCTGTGCGTGACCGACGGATTCTGGATTTGGTCAAGCGTGTGGATCACTTCCAGCAGAGTGCGGTGAAGGTCGGGGATGAAGTGCATGAACTGCGCGCGATTCTTGGGCCGTTGCCGGATAAGTTGGCGCAGATTGAGCAGCGTGATCCTTCAAGCCTGTCGTTTGCCCAGGCGGCCAAATTGGTCGGCATGGGGGCGACGGTGGATGAGCTGACGCAGTCGTGTGGGTTGACCCAGGCTGAGGCGCAGTTGATGAGCAAGTTGCACAAGAGCTGATTGCGGCGATCCTCTGAGACACCGCGGTCGAAATGTGGGAGCTGGCTTGCCTGCGATGGCATCAACTCGGTGTACCTGATGTACCCAAGTGCCTGCATCGCAGGCAAGCCAGCTCCCACAGTTGACCGAGTATTGTTCTGTTGCTCTGGCCATTACATCCTTTTCGCTGGCGAAATCAGCGGTCTTTTGATCTGCGCTTGAGATCGAAAGCCGACCGGAGTGGTTGGATCAAAAGCGCATCAATGTGCTTTCGGGCTGCCGATACATTCCTTATAGCAAGGCTCCACACGCACATCCGGCCTGTCGTCGACGTAGAAGCCGTCGCGATTGGGCATCTTCAGATGAGTGAGGGTGGCAGCATCCACCGTGGCGTTCGCTTCCACTATCTCGTTTTTGTTGAGGATGTAACCCACCACTGCGTACACCTGATCATTGCTCAACGACTGTGGTTGCTGGAAGGGCATGGTGCGCCTGACATAGTCGAACAGGGTGGTTGCGTAGGGCCAATAACTGCCGACAGTTTTGACCGGTTTGGGTGTGGGGAGCGAGCCTGCGCCGCCCATCAGTGCCGGGCCGGTGCCGCCCTCCAGGTTGGCGCCGTGGCAGCCAAGGCAGCTGGTTTGATAGACCTTTTCGCCTTCCATGACCGTGCCTTGTCCGGCGGGCAGGCTCTTGCCATCGGGAGCGACGTCGATGTTCCAGCGGGCGATGTAGTGCTCTGTCACGGGCTGCCCCAAGCCGGATTGCGCAGCCGTCGATGCGCACGCGACCACGCCCATGCTCAGTAGCCCCAATGCCATGGCGGTAAGGTTATGCACGGCCATTGCTCACCTCCCCATTGGCGTTGATGCGCCAGGGCTGGATTGCATTGTTGTGGTAGAACGAGAAGTCCCCGCGCACGGCTTTCAGTTGTTCCAGGCTGGGTTGCACGTAGCCGGTCTCGTCGATGGCGCGGCTCATGATGAGCATTTCTTTGCCCTGCCATTGGAAGGGCGCGCGAAACACCGTCAGGCATTTGTTCAGCACCGGCTCTTGTAGCGTGGCCGCATACCAGTTGTTCCCGCCGTCGACGGACACGTCCACGCGGGTGATTTTGCCGTTGCCGCTCCAGGCGATCCCGCGTATTTCATGCGGGCCTTTGCGGGTGAGTATCTGGGTGCCGGACGGGGCCGTGATGAGTGACTTGCACTCCATCACGAAGGAGAACTTCCTGGCTCGCCCATCTGGCATCAAGTCGGTGTATTTGGCCGTTTCTTCACGGCTGTACGCCGGGGCATCGGTGACATGCAGGCGGCGCAGCCACTTGATGTGGGTATTGCCTTCATAACCCGGAACGATAAGACGCAGGGGGTAACCTTGCTCGGGGCGCAGCCTTTCGCCGTTTTGGCTGTAGGCGACCAACACGTCGTCCAGGCATTTTTCGAGCGGCAGGCTGCGGGTCATGGCAGCGCCATCGGCGCCTTCAGCCACAACCCATTTCGCCCCTGGCTTAAGGCCGGCCGCGTGCAGCAAGGTTTTCAGCGGCACGCCGATCCACTCGGCACAGCTGACCAGGCCCGCGACTTCAGCGGCGGTTTTGCCCCAGGGCGGCAGGAATGAAGGGTTGCCCGAGCATTCGATGAAGTGGATGCGCGAGACGGCGGGAAACTGGCGTAGCTCATCGAGGGTGAACAGCAGCGCTGTGTCGGTCAGCCCATGAATCACCAGGAAGTGCCTGGCCGGATCAATCGCTGGCACGCCGGCGTGATGGCGTTCAAAAAACAGCCCGTTGGGCGTAATGATGCCGTCCAGTTCCTGCAGGGGCGAAGTACTGTAAGCCGACATGCGCTCGGTAAGCCCGGGGTAGAGATTGCGCACCGCATCCGTCTCAAAGCTGGACGGTTTACCGTAGGGCACACCGGTGGGGCCGCCCAAGGTTTTTGTCCAGGCCGGCACTTCCAGTTGTTCATCGGCTGATCCGGGAGACTGTGCCGCGCGCGCCAACGGGCCAAAAGCAACCCCGAGCGCGGCGCTGCCAACCAGCAGACTGGTTTTGCCGAGGAAGTCCCGGCGAGCCAGGGGCGCGGCGATTGCGGGTTTATCGTCTGTTGAGTCGTCTTTCATTCTGGCTCTCCTGAGCAAAAATTTTGGCGACTCGCCAGCGGTTAACGCTGCACCATTGGTTTTAATGTAGTCGGTTTTTAATCGCAGGCTTTGAAATTGATGTAACCCGGCGACGAATTAATTTTCAAGCGGATGGCTTTTTTCTTCTCCTCAAAGGTCCACATCCTTCAGGAACCCTTGAACCCAGGAGAATGCCCCCATGACCACCCCCAAAGCACTGTTGATCCTGCACGGCAAGCAAGCCCTCAATGAGGACGTGCGCGCTGCCGTGCAGGCCCGGCGCGAGCAGGGTTGGGAGCTGGCGGTACGGGTGACGTGGGAGGGCGGCGATGCCCAGCGCCTGGTCAATGAAGCCTTGGCCGACGGTTATACCCACTTGATCGCCGGTGGTGGCGACGGCACGTTGCGTGATGTAGCCGAGGCCATGGCCTTGGCCAAGACCGACGCCAGCCTGGTGTTGATGCCGCTGGGCACCGCCAACGACTTTGCCCGCGCCGCCGGTGTGCCGCTGGAGCCTGAACGCGCGCTGGCGCTGCTGGATGTGCCGCCCAGGGCCATCGACCTCGGTCAGGCCGGTGGGCAGATGTTCCTCAATATGGCCACCGGCGGCTTTGGTAGCCAGGTCACCGCCAATACCTCTGAAGACCTGAAAAAAGTGCTGGGCGGCGCGGCGTATCTGTTCACCGGGCTGTCGCGTTTCAGCGAGTTGAAGGCGGCGTATGGCGAGCTGGAAGGGCCGGGCTTTCACTGGAAGGGCGATTTGCTTGCACTGGGCATCGGCAACGGCCGCCAGGCGGGCGGTGGGCATGTGCTGTGCCCTGGCGCGCTGGCCGATGATGGCTTGCTTGATATCAGTATTTTGCCGGCGCCCCAGGAAGTGGTCGGCACGCTGATGACCCTGATGAGTGACGGCTGGGGCCTGGACAATATGTTTGTCCGCGCGCGCCTGCCATGGGTCGAGATCAAAGTGGCCGAAGGGCTGTATATCAACCTTGATGGCGAGCCATTGAAAGGCGATGACCTGCGTTTTTCCGCGCTGCCCAAGGCCCTGCGCGTGCACTTGCCGCTGGGCTCGCCGTTAGTCGTCCAGGCTGATGATCTGCTCGCGAACGGCGAATAACACCAGGCCCGCCACGTCGAAGATCTGCAGGCGTTTCATGATCTGCGAGCGATGCGCTTCCACTGTCTTGATACTCAAGCCCAGGCCATGGGCGATTTCCCGGGTGGACTTGCCGCGCACGATCAGGCGCAGGATCTCCAGCTGGCGCGCCGTTAGGTTATGGTTGTCGGCGGCGGAGGAGGCAGGCCCCTGGCTGCGGATCAGCGCCTGGTTGATCACCGTGTGGGCAATCGCAGGGCTCAGGTAGCGCTCGTTGTTACGCAAGGCCAGCAGGGCATGTTCCAGCTCGCTGGCGGTGGTGTCCTTGAGCAGGTAGCCATGGGCGCCGGACTCCAGCGCGCGCATGATCAGCTCCGGGTCGGTGTGCATCGACAGGATCAGCACCTTGCTTTTGGGGTAGGCCGCCTTGAGTTGCTGAAGGGCGTCGAGGCCGCCGGTGTATTTCATCGACAGGTCGAGCAGCACGATATCTGGCTGCAGCGCGCTGAATGTCTCCAGCAATTGCGCGCCATCGCTGGCCTCGCCGATCACGCTGTAGCCTTGGATATCCTGGATCAGCGCGCGTACGCCGGCCCGGATCAGTGCGTGGTCATCCACCAGGAGTAAGTTGCAAGTCACTCGAGAACCTTAGGGGAATTGGCCCGTTCGAGGGCGCGGGGCGCCCAGGGAAAAAGCGCGTCGATGCGCGTGCCTTTGCCTGGCTGGCTGCTGACAGACAATGCACCGCCCAGTTGGTCGATGCGCTCGGTCATGCCGGCCATGCCTCGTTGGCCTTCAAGGCCTGGGTTGGTCGCCGGTGAAAAGCCCAGGCCGTCATCGCAGATCATCAGCGACAGGCCTTCGGGCAGGCGTTGCAGGCGTACCAGCAAATTCTGCGCCTGGGCATGGCGCAACATATTGGTCACCGCTTCCTGGGTGATGCGAAAGGCGGCCACGGCCATTTCTTCCGGGATGCCGGTCAGGCGCTGCTGGCATTCCAGGCTCCAGTGCACCGAGGTGTTTTCCAGGGTCTTGAGCAAGTGCGCGCGCAGGCTCGCCTCAAGGCCCAGGCTGGCCAGCTGGCGGGGGTTGAGGATGGCGGACACGTCGCGCACTTTGGCCAGGGTTTCGTTCAAGGTATTGCATAACACCGTGCATTGGCTTTGCAGGTCGTCGGGCAGGCGACGCTTGAGCCATTCGCTTTGCAGTTTGGCGGCGGTCAGCAGTTGGCCGATATCGTCATGCAGTTCGCGGCTGAGGCGGTGGCGTTCGTTTTCCTGGACCTGCAGCAGGCGGTCGGCCAGTTCCTGCGGCTGGAATTTTATCGACTTGCGCGAGCGCCACTGCTGCAGCCCCACCACCACCAGGGTGGCCAGGTTGAGCAGCACTATCAACAAAGGCAGGGGAGCTGAGCGTGTGTAGGCCCACAGACTGACCAACAGCGAGCAAAGGCACAGGGCGAGGGCCAGGCGGCGAGCATTGCTGCGGGACACGGACCTTGCGATGAGTGACTTTAGGCTGGCGTACATAGCGGATGGAGCCAATGAAGGTTCGCTGCGGGAAGACCGGTCACTGCGGCTGACAGGGCTCTGTGTGGAATACGGTGCTGGAACGTTTTTTTATACATGATGAAGTTGAGTCACTTCGAACGGGGCATAGTACCACCACTATTACCGTCGGTCGCCTGGCGCCTTACCCGGTGCCGCCTAATCTGCGCCAAACGCCGAGGAACCTGACTCCGTAGTTCAAAGAGCCAGCGGTTTACTCAGCATAGTTATATTAATTTGGTTTGTTTGTATCGATATTGCGTTGATGGCTAATTGATATATATCGCCCACGCATCATTGTCGACCGTTTAATGTACGGTCGTTTTTAGATAACTCGACGATCAAATACGACCTGTCAGTACTCAGGACGCGTGATGTACGCGCTGTTGTGGTTTATGCGTGAAGTCTTTCTGCGGGATCTGCAAAGTGACGGTCGCGATCAGTGTGGTTTGTTCGCTGTCGTCCAGCGTCAGTTCGCCGGTGCGGATGTCGATCAGCTCCAGTTGCCAGGCCAGCAGCGTCAGGCAGTCATGCAGGGCACTCAGCGCCTGGTCGTGCAGCTCCATGGGGCTTGCGGCGTTGGCGATCAGGTATTGGATATGTCGGGAAAACTCGCTGATCGCCTGCAGGGCCAGGCCTTCGGCTTTTTCCGCCAGCTTGGCCAGGCTGGTTTTCATGCAGTCGATGGCATCGCTGTCGTTGCGAATCAGATGTAAATGGTGCAGGCACTCTTCTGACTTGGCCAAAAGCTTTTCGGCTTCCAGCAGAAACTCGGGAAGTGCAGTCTGCCATTCGTTTGCGCTATTCATCATGCAAGTCTCCGCAACATAAGGTCGGGTGATGAGATGTCGCACCGGGTGAATGGCGTAAAACTACCGCTGAAATATGACTGAGATCTGTAGCCTGCTTCTGAAATTTCAGTAGGACCGTTACTTGAATGATCAGAGTAGCCGTGGAAGGCCCTGGTCATTCGGGTCATTTGCACAACTTTGGTTGCCGCCACGTATAAGTCTGGAAGACCCGTGGGCCGAGGGCTTGGGATGGCAAACAAAAGCCTGACTCCATTCATGCAATGAGAATGGCGTCACATTAATGGCTATTAGATATCGCGAATATCAGGTCGGGCCTGATTGTGCATAGGGGAATCCCTTACGCAGCGGAACCCTACGTCGATTTGAATGTCGCGCAAGGTCGCTGTACTACCGTCTGGAGAGCGGATTGCAGTAAACCATGATGTCAGTGTGACATCAATGTATTTACATGGCATTTTACCGGGGTCAAGGTCTGGCGCTTGCCGCCGATAACCACCCTTAAGTGAGCTGCACAATCCCACATCAGGAGCTTTTAATGGCCGGCATTCTCGACACGGTAGATCAACGCACGCAACTGGTGGGTGAGAATCGCCTGGAGATCCTCATGTTTCGCCTGGCCGGGCGGCAATTGTTTGCGATCAACGTGTTCAAGGTTCAGGAAGTCCTGCAACTGCCCAAGTTGACCCTGATGCCCCAGCGTCACCCGTTTGTATGCGGCGTGGTCAACCTGCGTGGCCAGACCCTGCCGGTCATTGACCTGTCACAGGCCATCGGCATGCGCCCGCTGGTGCCGGGGCCGAACAGCACGATTATCGTCACCGAGTACAACCGTTCGGTGCAGGCCTTCCTGGTGGGCGGTGTGGATCGCATCGTCAACATGAACTGGGAAGCCATTCTGCCGCCACCGGCCAGCGCCGGGCGCCAGCATTACCTCACGGCCATCAGCAAAGTCGATGACCAATTGGTGGAAATCATCGACGTGGAAAAAGTCCTCGCCGAAATCGTGCCCTATAACGCCAAAGTCTCCCGCGAAAAACTCGAAGACCCGGTGCTGGAACGTGCCCGTGGCCGCGAAGTGCTGCTGGTGGACGATTCCAACGTGGCCCTCTCGCAACTGCGCGACACCCTGGGGCAACTCGGCGTGAAGATGCACATTGCCAGCGACGGCCTCAAGGCGCTGAACATGCTCAAGGCCTGGGCCGACAGCGGCCAGGTCATGACCGACAAATTGCTGATGATCTTCACCGACGCCGAAATGCCCGAGATGGACGGCTACCGCCTGACCACCGAAATCCGCAACGACCCGCGCCTGCGTGGCCTTTATGTGGTGCTGCACACCTCGCTGTCGGGCAGCTTCAACGACTCAATGGTCAAGAAGGTCGGTTGCGACAACTTCCTGTCCAAATTCCAGCCAGACAAGCTGGTGGATGTGGTGCGCCAACGCTTGATGTTGGACGAAGTGCCCGCCTGAGCAGGCGGCCTATTGTGGCAGGCAGTCTCGTGATGGCAGGCAGGCTTGTTGTGGCAAGCAGGCTTGTTGTGGCGAGCAGGCTTGCCCTGCGTTGGGCTGCGAAGCAGCCCCAATAAACACACCGCGTAACCTCAGGCAAAACCGAAGCGCCTGGTTTCAGGGCCTCTTCGCGCCCCAACGCAGGGCAAGCCTGCTCGCCACAGTAAGCTTACCGGTCACAAGAGCTCCAGCGACCTTTGATTCTGGAAGTCCCGTCCTATAGGGTGGCGCTTTGTCCCCCTCAGGAATGCAGGCCCATGCTTCGTCTCAGCGCGCTGTACCGTTACCCCTTGAAGTCCGGCAAGGCCGAAGCCTTGCAGCACATCGGCCTGGATAAACTCGGGCTGGATGGGGATCGACGCTGGATGCTGGTGGACGAAGCCAGTGGCCGATTCCTGACCCAGCGGGCGGTGGCGAAGATGAGCCAGTTGTCGGCGTTGTGGAACAGCGCCGGTGGCCTGACCCTGAATTCGCCTGGCTTTGCCACGCTGGACGTGGCGCTGCCGGGCAGCGATGCCGAGTTGCGCGGCGTGACGATATGGCGCGACACACTGCGTGTGCCGGATGCCGGCGATGCGGCGGCGGCCTGGGTCAGCGACTTTATCGGCAAGCCCACGCGGCTGGTGCAGGTGCCGCTGGCACGTGCACGTACTACCGAGGCCGGTTATGGCAAGGACGACGATCAGGTCGGTTTTGCCGATGGTTTCCCCTTGCTGCTGATCGGCCAGGCCTCGTTGGACGATTTGTCCCAGCGCATCGGCCGGCCGATGGAAATGCTGCGTTTCCGTCCCAATCTAGTGATTGAAGGCAGCGAGGCCTTCGCCGAAGACGGTTGGAAACGCGTGCGTATCGGCGACGTGGAGTTTCGCGTGGTCAAGTCGTGCTCGCGCTGCATCCTCACCACCATCGACCCGGCCAGCGGCGAGCGCAGCGCCGACCGTGAGCCGCTGGCGACACTCAAGACCTACCGTGAGCAGGGCGGTGACGTGATGTTCGGCCAGAACCTGGTCAACGATGGCAGCGGTGAATTAGCCGTCGGAATGCCCGTGACGATCCTGGAATAAAAAATGCCCGTCTCTTGCGAGACGGGCATTTTTTTGCGCTGTAACCCTTAGCCGCGGTATTCGCACAGGTAAGCGGTGTCTACGGCAACCTTCAGTTGGAACTTGCTGTTGGCCGGCACGTTGAACTGGCTGCCGGCCGCGAAGGTTTCCCAGGCGTTGGCATCTGGCAGCTTGACGGACAGGGCGCCGGACACCACGTGCATGATTTCACGCTGGGCGGTGCCGAATTCGTATTCACCCGGTGCCATCACGCCGATGGTCGCAGGGCCCTCTGCGGTGCCGAAAGCGATCGACTTGACGGTGCCGTCGAAGTACTCGTTGACTTTGAACATGGGTGAATCCTCGGAAAAGGGTCTGGAAAGGTCGGCCAGTATGCCCAAGGCCGGGGGTGCTGCCTAGACCGGCAAAATCAACGGGAGCAGGCGTGCGGTGTTGCGCGCGTCTTCCAATGCCCGATGTTGCTGGCCATGGAACTGCATCCCCGCCAATTGCAGCGCACCGTTGAGCCCCAAGGGCTTGTCCAGCCGCCGGGCCTTGGCGAAACGCTGCTTGAGGTTCACATGCGCGGTCTGGGCGAGCGCGCTGGTCAGGCCATGGCGTTGCCATTCAAGTTCAAGCTGCGCGCGGTCGTAGTCGCCCCAGCTGGCCCAGCCTTCCAGGCGCGCTTGATGTTGGCCCAGCCAACGCTCAAACAAGGGCCACACCTCGGTGATCGGCGCCGCCGCGTCGATGTTGGCCTGGGTGATATGCGTGAGTTGGCGACAGAACGGCGTCAGCAAGGGGCGACGCAGCGGCCGCACAAAGCGCTGGAAGTGATCCAGTTCGCGGCCCTGGCGGTTCACGAGGCTGGCGCCGATCTCGATGACTTCCATCTCCGTCACGGGCCAGCCGCCTTCATCCGTTGTGGCTTCAAGGTCAATAATCAGCCAATGGGGCATCGTGCAGGTTCCCGTACTCGTCCTTTCCTGATGGGGATAGAGCGTAGCTGGGCCGTGTAGTTCCGCCTAGGGTGTTATTCGATCTCCAGCAAAACCTGGCGATTGCGCACTTGATCACCTGCGACGACCTGCACACCCTTGATCACACCGTCGATGCCGGCCGTCAGCGGATGTTCCATTTTCATGGCTTCGAGCACCAGCAGCAGTTGGCCTTTGCTGACGCTTTCACCGGCGCTCACGCGGATATCGACAATCGCGCCGTCCATCGGTGCCTTGACGATGCCGGTGCTGGCGTCGGCTTGGCGGCTGGCGACCTGTTGGGTGCGGTTGATGATCTTCACGCCCGGCAGCCAGAGTTGAGTGTCGTCCAGATGGTAGGGCAGGCGCCGGCGAACGCCGTCGATCACCAGTGTGGCCCAGCGGCCATCGGTGGTCAGGTCATGGATCTCGATGCCGTTGGCTTGCAGATGGTTGCCGTCCAATACGTTGACGTCGAGGTCCTGCACCTCGTCGTTCACCGCCAGGCGATAGCGCCAGGCGGCCTTGTTGCGCCATCCCGACAAGCCTTGGCGGTGGGTGTTGGCGCTGTGTTGGTAAAACAGTGCGGCGGCCAGTGCGACCTGCTCCTTTGTCGCGGCCTGACGTGGGATGTCATTGAAGTGTTTGGCGATAAACCCGGTACTGAACTCGCCTGCGATAAAGTCCGCTTGCCCGAGCAGGTCCACCAGCAAACCCTGGTTGGTGGTGACGCCCAGTAACACGGTGTCTTGCACTGCGCGCAGCAATTTGCGCCGGGCCTCTTCGCGGGTGGCGCCGTGGGCGATGATTTTGCCCAGCATGGCGTCATAGAACGGGCTGATGCGCTGGCCCTCAAGCACGCCGTGGTCGATGCGTACCCGGGCAGCCGGCTCCCAGCGCAGCACATCGCCGGTTTGCGGCAAAAAGCCCTGGGCCGGGTCTTCGGCGTACAGGCGCACTTCCATGGCGTGGCCGGTCAGGGTCACGTCGGCCTGTTGCAAGGGCAGCGGTTCGCCAGCGGCGATGTTCAGTTGCAACTCAACCAAGTCCAACCCCGTGATCAGTTCGGTGACCGGGTGCTCCACTTGCAGACGGGTGTTCATTTCCAGGAAGTAGAAGTGGCCGTTGCGGTCGAGCAGAAATTCGACGGTGCCGGCGCCGACGTAATTGACCGCACGCCCAGCCTTCAGCGCAGCTTCGCCCATGGCTTGGCGCAGCGCAGGTGTCATCACCGGGCAGGGCGCTTCTTCGATGACTTTCTGGTGGCGGCGCTGGATCGAGCAGTCGCGTTCGCCCAGGTAAATGAGGTTGCTGTGGCTGTCGCCGAACAGTTGGATTTCAACGTGGCGCGGGTCGATCAAAGCTTGTTCGAGGATCAGTTCGTCGCTGCCAAACGCGTTGAGGGCTTCGGAGCGTGCGGTACGCAGTTGATCGAGCAGTTGGCTGCCGTCGTGGACCAGGCGCATGCCACGCCCGCCACCGCCGGCACTGGCTTTGATCATCAGCGGGTAGCCGATACGGTTGGCTTCTTGCTGCAAGGTCGCGTCATCCTGGGCATTGCCTTGGTAACCGGCGATGCACGGCACACCCGCGTCGAGCATGGCGAGTTTGGACTGGCGTTTGCTGCCCATCAGCTCGATGGCGGCAACGCTGGGGCCGATGAAGGTGAGGCCGGCGTCCAGGCAGGCTTGGGCGAATCCAGCGTTTTCGGAGAGGAAGCCGTAGCCGGGGTGGATGGCGTCGGCGCCTGTGCGTCTGGCGGCGTCGAGGATGGCCAGGATGTTGAGGTACGACTGGTTAACCGGCGCGGGGCCGATGTGGACGGCTTCGTCGGCCATGTGCACGTGCAGTGCCTGGGCGTCGGCGTCGCTGAAGACGGCGACGGTGCGGTAGCCCAGGGCTTGGGCGGTGCGTTGGATGCGGCAGGCGATTTCGCCGCGGTTGGCGATCAGGATTTTGGTGAATGCAGGCATGGGTTTATCCCTTGGCACATTGGGTGAATGTTCGGCCCCTATCGCAGCGATGCGGCGACCCGACAAGCCAGCTCCCACAGTTTGAAATGCATTCCCCTTGTGGGAGCTGGCTTGCCTGCGATGGCGTCATCGAGACCACCCAGGCTTTCGCTTCTGCACAAACGCCTGCGTCCCCTCAATCCCCTCTTCACTCGTCACCGCCTCGGCAAACCATTCTGCGGCCTGATCCAACAGCGGGCCCACCGGTTGTTCCACACTGGCGAGCAACAGCGCTTTAGTCCGCGCATTCGCCCCCGGCGCACAGCGCAACACCTGCCCGAGCACCTCATCCAGACGCTCTGCCAGCGCCTGCGCATCGCGCTCGACGTAATGCACCACGCCCAAGCGCTCAGCCTCAACCCCATCAAACCTCGCTGCCGTCAGCGCCAGCCGGCGTGCCTGGGTCAAGCCAATGCGCTTGACCACAAACGGCGCAATCTGCGCCGGCAACAAGCCCAGGCTGGTCTCAGGTAACCCGAACTGCGCCTGGTGGTCGGCAATCGCGATATCACTCACGCACGCCAGCCCAAAGCCGCCGCCCAGCACCGCGCCTTGCAGCACCACGATCACCACTTGCGGCACGGCTTCGACGGCTTGCAGCAGGGTGCCGAAGGCGCGGTTCAGCGCCGGCAACTGCCCGCCCGCCATGACCATGTCTTTCACATCCGCCCCGGCACAGAAGTGCCCACCGGCGCCGCTGATCACCACGGCGCGCACCTGGCTGTCCAATTGTGCCAATACCGACCGCAGTTCGTTGACCATCTCCAGGCTCATCGCATTGCGGCTGGCGGGGCGGTTAAGGGTGATGTGCAGCACGCCGTTGTGCGGCTCGAGCAGCAGGGTGTTCATGATTTTTTCCCGGGCAGGGTGCCCATCAATTTGCAGATGATGCCCAGCATGATTTCGTCGGCGCCGCCGCCAATCGACACCAGCCGCACGTCACGGTAGGCGCGGGCCACCGGGTTGTCCCACATAAAGCCCATGCCGCCCCAGTATTGCAGGCAGCTGTCGCTGACCTCACGGCCCAGGCGCCCGGCCTTGAGTTTGGCCATGGAGGCCAGTCGCGTCACATCCTGGCCTTTGATGTATTGCTCGGTGGCCTGGTAGACCAACGCGCGCAGGCATTCGATTTCGGTGGACAGCTCGGCCAGGCGAAAGTGGATCACCTGGTTGTCGATCAGCGCCTTGCCGAAGGTCTGGCGCTCCTTGCAATACTCGATGGTGCTGTCGATACAGTGCTCCAGGCCCTTGATCATATTGGCCGCGCCGAACAGGCGCTCTTCCTGGAACTGCAGCATTTGCATCATGAACCCCGCGCCTTCGTGGCCGATGCGGTTGCGTTGCGGCACGCGCACATCGTCGAAAAATACTTGGGCGGTCTCGGAGCTGTGCATGCCGAGCTTTTCCAGCGGCGGGCTGACGCTGATGCCTGGGGTGGTCATTGGCACCATGATCAGTGATTTGTTGATATGCGGCTTGTCGTCGGAGGTGTTGGCCAGCAGGCAGATAAAGTCGGCGCTGGGCGAGTTGGTGATCCACATTTTGCTGCCGTTGATCACGTAGTCGTCGCCGTCCTTGCGCGCGTGTGTTCTAAGCCCCGCCACGTCGGAGCCGGCGCCGGTTTCCGAGACGCCGATGCAACCCACTTGCTCGCCGCTGATGGCCGGGCGCAGGAATTCGTCGCGCAGTTCATCGGAGCCGAAGCGGGCGAGGGCGGGCGTGCACATGTCGGTTTGCACGCCGATGGACATGGGGATGCCGCCGCAACGGATGGTGCCGAATTCTTCGGCGGCGACAATGGAGTAGCTGTAGTCCAGGCCCATGCCGCCAAATTGTTCCGGCTTGGAAATGCCCAACAGGCCGAGCTCGCCGGCCTTGCGGAAGATCTCGTGAATGGGAAAACGCCCGGCTTTTTCCCATTCGTCCACGTGCGGGTTGATCTCGCGGTCGACGAAGGCACGCACGGTGCGGCGCAGTTCCTGGTGTTCCTGGGTGAAGATCATTGTTGTTGTTCTCCTTGTTGGGACGCGGAGCGTCCTTGGCTGCGTTACCACGCGGAGCGTGGGCACGATCAGCGCGCTACACCAAAGCTGTTGGGCTGCAGTTGGCGCACCTCGGCCTCGTGGCAGATATCCAGCAAGAACCCCAATAGCGTGCGGGTATCGCGTGGATCTATCAGCCCGTCGTCCCACAGGTTGGCGCTGCCATAGAGGGCGGTGGACTGGCTGTCGAGTTTCTGCGCGGTGACCTGTTCGAGCATGTCCAGCACCTTGGGGTCGGGCACCAGACCGTCCTTCAATTGCTTGGCCTCAGTCACGATGCGCAGCACCTTGCCCGCTTGCGCGCCGCCCATCACCGCCGTGCGGCTGTTGGGCCAGGCGAAGATAAAACGCGGGTCCAGGCCACGGCCGCACATTGCATAGTTGCCCGCGCCGTAAGAGCCGCCGACCACCACCGTGAGTTTAGGCACCCGCGCATTGGCCACCGCCTGAATCATCTTCGCGCCGTGCTTGATCACGCCTTGTTGCTCCGACTCGGTGCCGACCATAAAACCGGTGGTGTTGTGCAGGAACAGCAGCGGCGTGCGGCTCTGGTCGCACAGTTGGATAAATTGCGCCGCCTTGCTCGCACCCTTGGGGGTGATGGGGCCGTTGTTGCCGATCACACCGACGGCGCGGCCCTGGATATGCAAGTGGCCGCAGACGGTATGGGCGTCGAACTCGCCTTTGAACTCCAGAAAGTGCGAGCCGTCGGCCAGGCGTGCGAGGATTTCGCGCACGTCGTAGGGCTTTTTCGGGTCATCGGGGATCAACCCCAGCAACTCGTCTATAGGATACAGCGGCTCCTTGTAAGCCCGTTGTGGAGCGAGTGGCAGGCGATCATCCCACGGCAGCAGGCTGACGATTTCGCGCACGATGCGCACGCCATCGGCATCGTTTTCCGCCAGGTACTCGGCCGTGCCGGCGGTTTGCGCGTGCATCTCGGCGCCGCCCAGCTCTTCATCAGTCGCGACTTCGCCGGTGGCGGCCTTGAGCAGCGGCGGCCCGGCCAAAAACAGCTTGGCCTTGCCGCGCACCACCACCACGTAATCCGACAGCCCCGGTTGATACGCGCCGCCCGCCGTGGCCGAGCCGTGTACCACGGTGATCTGCGGCAAGCCCATGGCCGACATGCGCGCCTGGTTGGCGAAGCTGCGTGCGCCTTCGACGAAAATCTCGGCAGCGTAATTGAGGTTGGCACCGCCGCTTTCCGCCAGGGTCACCACCGGCAGTTTGTTTTCCATGGCGATCTGTTGCAGGCGCAGGGATTTTTTCAGGCCGGACGGCGAAATGGTGCCGCCCTTGATCGCGCTGTTGTTGGCCACCACCAGCATGCGTACGCCGCTGACGTAGCCGATACCGGCGATCAAGCCGCCTCCGGCCGCGCTGCCGTCTTTGTCATCGTGGAGTTTGTAGCCGGCCAGGCTGGCCAATTCCAGAAACGGCGCGCCGGGGTCCAGCAGCAGGTTGAGGCGCTCGCGGGGCAACAACTGGCCGCGTTTGTCGAACTTGGGTTTGGCTTCCTGTGCTTTGGCGAGCAGGTTGTGCTCCAGTTGGCGCAACTGTTGGATGCTTGCCAGCATGGCTTCACGGTTGTGCGCGAACTGTGGGCTGTGGGCGTCGATCAGGCTTTCAATCACCGGCATGGTTCAGTGCTCCGTCTTCAGCACATCGGGTAAATAGGCGCGGTGGAAACCGTTGAACGGCTCGCTCGGCGGCTGCGCCTTGTGCAGCGGCCAGGCGCGGCTGCCCAGGCTGGCAGCGCCGTCGATGCGCAAGGTACTACCGCTGATAAACGCGGCGGCGGGGCTGAGCAAAAACACGATGGCCGCGCTGACTTCCGATTCGGTGCCGATGCGCTTGAGCGGCACGTGCTCACGCAGGGTGGGGATCACTGCCTTGAACGCGCCTTCGTAGGTGTCCATGCCGCTGGACGCAATCCAGCCCGGCGCCACGGCGTTGACGCGTACACCGGCGTAACCCCATTCGAAAGCGGCGGTCTTGGTAAAGTTGTCCATGCCTGAGCGTGCAGCACCCGAGTGGCCCATGCCGGGCATGCCGCCCCACATGTCGGCGAGCATGTTGACGATGGCGCCGCCGTGCTTGTTCATCGACTGGTTGAACACTTCACGGGCCATCAGGAAACCGCCCACCAGGTTGGTGCGCAGTACGGTTTCAAAGCCTTTTTGATTGGTCGAAGCCAGTGGCGACGGGTATTGACCGCCGGCGTTGTTCACCAACCCATGGATCGGCCCATGCTCGCGGATGATCTGCGTGACCAGCGCTGTCACTGCTTCTTCATCGCGAATATCGCAGGCCAGCCAGTGCGCGGTGCCGCCGTCTTCGGCGATTTCGGCGGCCACCTGTTGCAGCTTTTGCGGCTTGCGCCCCACCAGTATCACACTGGCACCAAGGGCCGCCAGTTCATGGGCAGTGCAGCGGCCAATGCCACTGCCGCCGCCAGTGACTATCACGGTTTGCCCCTGGAACAGGTCGGCTTTGAAGATCGAGTCGAAGGCCACGGCGACGGTCCTTTAGGAGAGTTGATCGGCTATGTGTTGCGGCACGGCGATGGGGATTTCCAGCAATTGTTGGGCGAAGGCCTTGCCTTGCGGGTCGATGCGCAGGCTGGCGATGCCGCCGCCGCCCAAGGCGTTTTCCAGCAGGAAATTCAAGCTGTGGCTGCCGGGCAAGTACCAGCGCTCGACACGGCCGTGAAGTGGGTCGAGCACGTGGCTCATCCAGTCGACGATCACCTCCGGGGTAAGCGCTTCGGCGATCCAAGGCAGGTAGTCGGGGTGGCGGGCGATTACGCCGATATTGCTGTGGTTGCCCTTGTCGCCGGAGCGCGCCACGGCCAGTTTCACCAGGGGCACACTGGCGTCCGCGCGGCCTTCGGGTTTGGGTGGATCAATCGGCGCGGCGGGTGTGCGCATCGGGGCTGATGAAGGCAATGCAACGGCGTGACGCGCGCCTTGGAAGTCGACCTGCGGTGCGCAGGATGATTTGTCGACCAGGAATGAAAACAGCCGGATCAGCGGGTACACGGTCGGTCGCCCGCCGACAATGCCGGTCAAGCCGGGTGCCATGCCGGTCGCCGCCTGGGCAATCTCGCGGGCGAACAGCACCAAGGCCTGCTTGCTGGGGTGGCGTACCGCCAATTTCACCACCACCTCGCGGCAATCCTGACGCTGGGCGTGGGCACCGTAGGTGGCTTCGCTGCCGAGCAGTTCAATGTTTACCTCGGTGTAAGGCGCCCAGCCGCGTTGGCTGAACAGTTCCGAGGTCTTGTTGATGATCGCCTGGCTGACTCGCTCGGCCTTGGCCACCGCGTCGATCCCGGCGATCAGGCAACTGGCGGTGCAGCGGAAACCGTCGGGGTAAGTCGCGCTGACCTTGTACTGGTCGGTGGGCGGTAAACCCTTGGCGCCGTGCAGGCGCACGCAGTTTTGGCCTTGTTGCTGCAGGTTGACCTGGCTGAAATCGCAGATCACATCGGGAAGTAAATACGCGCGCGGGTCGCCGATTTCATACAGCAACTGTTCGGACACGCTGAGTTCGCTGATCAGCCCACCGGTGCCGGCGACTTTATTCACGGTAAATTGGCCGTCGGCGTTGACTTCGACGATGGGAAAGCCGATGTGCTCGTAGTCCGGTACATCGCGCCAATCGGTGAAGTTACCGCCGCTGCACTGCGCGCCGCATTCGATGATATGCCCGGCGAGCGCAGCTTGAGCGAGGCGGTCGTAGTCCTGCCACGACCAGTTGAACTCATGCACCAACGCGGCGCTGACCACGGCGCTGTCGACCACGCGCCCGGTAATCACAATATCGGCGCCCAGCGCCAGTGCCTGAGCAATGCCGGGTGCGCCGAGGTAGGCGTTGGCCGAAACGCACATCGGCGGCAGGGGCGCGCCGTTGAACATATCGGTGATGTTGTGCAGTTGCTTGAGTTGAGGTTGCAGGTCGTCGCCCAGCAGTACGGCGATTTTCAGCGGCACACTGGCCTTGTCGCAGGCCGCTTGCAGGGCGGCGGCGCAGGCGTGCGGGTGGATGCCTCCGGCGTTGCTGATCACACGGATGCCCTGGCGCTGGATCTCCCCCAGCAACGGCGTGAGCACCTCGACAAAATCCGTGGCGTAACCGGCCTGGGGATCTTTCATCCGCGCACCGGCGAGGATCGACATGGTGACTTCCGCCAGGTAGTCGAACACCAGGTAGTCCAGGACGCCGCCGTGCACCAATTGGGCGGCGGCCGTGCAGGTGTCGCCCCAGAAGGCGCTGGCGCAGCCAATACGAACCGTCTTGCTCATGAGAAATCCTTCCTCTGATGGCTGGTGTCGAGACTACCAAGCAAGCGCTTGGTTTGTAAACGGTTGAGATAAGTTTTGCCCAAGCGCTTGCTTGGCTGGCGGCCACGGCCTAAATTGCCGCCCAAGACGTCAGTAGAGATGAAGGAGAGCAGCATGGATGAGCAAAAAGCCCTGCGGGTGATGCGCACCATGGTCGACGGCGGCCAGTTGACCGACCCCGACAGTGCCCGGGGCAAGTTGCTGCAAACCGCGGCTCACCTGTTTCGCAACAAGGGTTTCGAGCGCACGACCGTGCGTGATTTGGCCAGTGCCGTGGGCATTCAGTCCGGCAGTATCTTTCATCACTTCAAGAGCAAGGACGAGATCCTGCGTGCCGTGATGGAGGAAACCATCCACTACAACACCGCGATGATGCGCGCTTCACTTGAAGAGGCCAGCAACGTGCGTGAGCGCGTGCTGGCGCTGATCCGCTGCGAGTTGCAGTCGATCATGGGTGGCAGTGGCGAGGCGATGGCAGTGCTGGTCTATGAATGGCGTTCGCTGTCGGCTGAAGGCCAGGCTCAGGTGCTGGCGCTGCGCGATGTGTATGAGGACATCTGGCTGCAGGTGCTGGGCGAGGCCAAGACGGCGGGTTACATCAGGGGCGATGTGTTTATCACTCGACGCTTCCTGACCGGCGCCTTGTCCTGGACCACCACCTGGTTTCGCGCCGAAGGCAGCCTGACCCTCGAGCAGTTGGCCGAGGAGGCGCTGTTGATGGTGCTTAAAGCTGATTGAGGCGCAAGCTATTAATTTGCCGACGGAAAGTTGTCTCCCCTGACAAAAACGCCTAGCTTATTGCCATCAGAGTGTTAAACGGTGTGTGCCTCAATGTTTTCGCCATGGCGGCTGGCTGCAGGACTGACTATATGGGCACTGGGCACCGCGTGGTGGCTGCCGGCGTCGGCCGCGCAATTGGTCAGGATCGGCGCCGCGCACTTCCCGCCCTACACCGTTCGGCCCGAGCAGGGCGCCGATACCGGTTTGTTGCCGCAACTGGTCGAAGCCCTGAACGCTGCGCAAACCGACTACCAGTTTGTGTTGGTGCCGACTTCGATTCCACGGCGCTTTCGTGATTTCGAGCAAGGTCGGGTCGACATGGCCATCTTCGAAAACCCCGACTGGGGTTGGCAGGATATTCCCCACACCAGTGTCGACATGGGGTTGGAAGATGCAGAAATCTTCGTCGCCCAACGTAAGCCCGGCCGCGACCAAAGCTATTTCACCGACCTCGCCGGTAAGCGCCTGGCAGTGTTCAGCGGTTATCACTACGCCTTTGCCGGTTTCAACCCCGACCCCAAGAACATGGCCGAACACTTCAACGCCACATTGACCTACTCCCATGACAGCAACCTGCTGATGGTGGCGCGCGGGCGTGCCGATATTGCGCTGGTCACGCGTTCGTACCTGAGCGACTTCATGGTGCGTAATGCGGACATGGCCGGGCAGTTCCTGGTCTCGGAGCGGATTGACCAGGTGTATCACCACTACGCGCTGGTACGGCCCAAAGCGCCGATCACCGGCGCGGCGTTCGCCGAGCTGCTCAAGCACCTGCGTGAGAGCGGGGAGATGTTGAAGATCTTCGAGCCGTATCGCATTGATGTGAGGCCGGTGCCCTGATTATCTGCGTTGAGCAGGCCTGTTGTAGCCACCTGGCTTGTTGTGGCGAGCAGGCTTGCCCTGCGTTGGGCTGCGAAGCGGCCCCAGTAAGGCCACCGCGCTCTTCCAATTAGGACCGAGTGTCCGGTTTTAGGGCCGCTTCGCGCCCCAACGCAGGGCAAGCCTGCTCGCCACATATCTCTACAGCTTCACACCCTGCGTGCAAACGTATCGCTATGGCTGCCCGACACCTTGCGGCAATGCACCAGCGCATCACGAATCATGAAGTTCACCAGGGTTGGGGAAACGCCCAGCTCCTTGGCGATGTCCTTTTGCGGCACGCCGTGCAGGCGGTACATCTCGAACGCATAGCGGGTGCGCTGGGGCAACTCCGTCAGGGCGTCAGCGATGTTTTCCAGGGTGTTGAAGTTGATATGCGAAGTTTCCGGTGAAGCGCCGTGAATGACCACATTCAAGCCTTCCTCTTCCGTTCCCGAATATTTGAGCTCCAGGGCCTGCTTGCGGTAGTGGTCGATCGCCAGGTTGCGCACGATCTGGAACAGATAACTCAATTGAGCCTTGAACGACGAGGTGATGGTCGGTGCTGATTGCAGCCGAAAGTAGGCGTCCTGCACGACGTCTTCGGCGCGCGAGCGGCAACCGGTAATCCGGGCGGCGATCTTCACCAAAATAAGTCGATTGTCGACGAATGCCTGCAAAAGGGGTGAGTCGCACCTGCCTGTGGATACTTGTTCCGTCATGGAAATCACCTTGTCGCGAAAGAGTTAGGGGAGGGCGTCCTTGCTGAGGCCTCCTACACATCGGGCAACAAATTATGCTTAATGATAATGATTGTCAAATGAGAAGACGAACTAATCTTATGCTTTCTTGTTCGCTGTGAACTACGCCTCCCTCGCTCCCGGCGACTAATTATTTGCCCGGGCCGTCCGTTCTTCTGGGTGACAGGCCCGTTAGCCAACGGCCAAGGATCAGCACCCGCAGGAGGGCGAAATGGGTTTTTATCGTGCAGGCAGCGTTTTTCAGTTTGGAGACCGCGATCAATGAGCGTTTCCACGCGATTGCGCCTGTTCTGCCTGCCCTATTCGGGGGCCAGCGCGATGGTCTATGCACGCTGGCGCCGGGCTCTGCCTGACTGGTTGCAGGTGTGCCCGCTGGAATTGCCGGGTCGCGGCATGCGCATGGATGAGCCGTTGCAGCGCGATATCAAAACCTTGGCCGCGCAGCTTGCCGACGAGATCGGTCGTGACCTGGGCAGCCCCTATGCCTTGTTCGGCCACAGCCTGGGCGGCCTGCTGGCATTTGAACTGGCGCATGCATTGAAAGCACGCAATCTGCCTGCGCCGCTGGCGTTATTTGCTTCCGGTACCGCCGGCCCGGCGCGCCGCGATGTGAGCGAATACGCCATCGAAAAGACCGATGAACAACTGATCGCCCGCCTGCGCGAACTGCAGGGCACCGCCGAAGAGGCGCTGTGCAACCCGGAATTGATGCAGTTGATGCTGCCGATTCTGCGCGCCGACTTCCTGCTGTGCGGCAGCTTCACCTATGGCGAGCGCGCGCCACTGGGCATGCCGATCCATGTGTTTGGCGGCAAGCAGGACAGTGTGCGCGCCGACCAGTTGCTCGACTGGCAACTGGATGCCGCCAGCGGCTTCTCCATGGATATGTTCGACGGCCACCACTTCTTCCTCGTGCAGCACGAAAGCGCGGTGCTGCGCTGCCTGCGTCGCTATGCCGACGAGCACTTGGCCCGCTGGCGCAATGATGCGGCGCGCCAACTGGCTGCCGTTTAGCACGGCCCTAATTCCCGATTTTCCCGTAAGCCGATTTCAGGCAGGAACCCCATGATGGACGCCTTCGAACTTCCCCGCACCCTGGTCCAGTCCCTTCAACACCGCGCTGCGCAGACCCCGGACCAGGTGGCCCTGCGCTTCCTGGCCGAATCCGCCGCCGACAGCGTTGTGCTCAGTTACCGCGACCTAGACCAGCGCGCCCGCACCATCGCCGCCGCCTTGCAGGCCAATGCGGCATTGGGCGACCGTGCGGTGCTGCTGTTCCCCAGCGGCCCGGATTACGTCGCGGCGTTCTTTGGTTGCCTGTACGCTGGGGTCATCGCGGTGCCGGCCTATCCGCCGGAGTCGACCAAGCGCCATCATCAGGAGCGGCTGCTGTCGATCATCAGCGATGCCGAGCCGCGCCTGCTGCTGACCATCTCCAGCCTCGCCGACGGCCTGGCGCAGATCGAGAACGCGCCGCCGGTATTGAGCGTCGATACCCTGCAGACCGCCGGCAATTGGGTCGAGCCCGAACTGCAAGCGGACGACATCGCCTTCCTGCAATACACCTCCGGCTCCACCGCGCTACCCAAGGGAGTGCAAGTCAGCCACGGCAACCTGGTGGCCAACGAAGTGCTGATCCGTCGCGGCTTCGGCATTGATCTGCACCCGGATGATGTAATCGTCAGCTGGCTGCCGCTGTACCACGACATGGGCCTGATCGGCGGCTTGCTGCAACCGATCTTCAGTGGCGTGCCCTGTGTGTTGATGTCGCCGGCGTACTTCCTCGGCCGCCCATTGCGCTGGCTGGAAGCGATCAGCGAATACGGTGGCACCATCAGCGGCGGGCCGGATTTCGCCTATCGCCTGTGCAGTGAGCGGGTCAGTGAAACCGCGCTGGAACGCCTGGACTTGAGCAAGTGGCGCGTGGCGTATTCGGGCTCCGAGCCGATCCGCCTCGACACCCTGGAACGTTTCGCCGAGAAGTTTGCCGTTTGTGGTTTCACCTCGAATAATTTCTTCGCCTCCTACGGGCTGGCCGAGGCGACGTTGTTTGTCGCCGGTGGCACCCGTGGTCAAGGCATCCCCGCGTTGCGTGTGGATGAACAGGCGCTGGCCGCCAACCGCGCTGAACCGGGGCAGGGCAGCGCGATCATGAGTTGCGGCACGAGCCAGCCGGAACACGCGGTGCTGATCGCCGATCCGCACACCCTCACCGAATTGCCCGACAACCGTGTCGGCGAACTCTGGGCCGCCGGCCCCAGCATCGCCCACGGCTACTGGCGCAACCCCGAGGCCAGTGCCAAAACCTTTGTACAACACGCGGGGCGCACCTGGCTGCGCACCGGCGACCTGGGCTTTATCCGCGAGGGCGAGGTGTACATCACCGGTCGCCTTAAAGACCTGCTGATCGTGCGCGGCCACAACCTGTATCCGCAGGACATCGAGCAGACCGTCGAGCGCGAAGTCGAGGTGGTGCGCAAAGGCCGGGTCGCGGCGTTCGCCGTGAATCACCAAGGCCTGGAAGGCATCGGCATTGCCGCAGAAGTCAGCCGCAGCGTGCAGAAAATCCTGCCGCCCGAGGCCTTGATCAAGGCGATTCGCCAGGCGGTGGCCGAGGCCTATCAAGAAGCCCCGAGCGTGGTGGTACTGCTCAACCCTGGCGCGTTGCCCAAGACTTCCAGCGGCAAGGTGCAGCGTTCGGCCTGCGCGCTTCGTCATGCCGATGGCAGCCTCGACAGCTACGCGCAGTTCCCGAATCTGCAAGCCCAGGCCAGTGATGCGCTGCTTGAATCCGAGCTGCAAAAACAGATTGCAGCGATCTGGTGCGAGCAGTTGCAGGTCGCAACGGTCGCGGCCGATGACCACTTCTTCCTGCTCGGCGGCAACTCCATCACCGCCACCCAGGTGGTCGCGCGCCTGCGTGAAAGCCTGGGCCTGGAGCTGAACCTGCGCCTGCTGTTCGAGGCGCCGACGCTTTCGGCGTTCGCCGCCAATGTGGCGCAATTGCAGCAAGACGGCGGCATTGCCCAAGGCGCGATCCAGGCCTTGTCACGCCAGGCAGACTTGCCGCAATCCCTGGCACAGAACCGCCTGTGGATCACCTGGCAACTGGACCCGCACAGCAGCGCCTACACCATCCCCGGCGCCCTGCGGTTGCGCGGCGAGCTGGACGAAGATGCCGTGCGCGCCAGCTTCCAGCAGTTGATCCAGCGCCACGAAGCCCTGCGCACGCGCTTCTATGAGCGCGATGGCCAAGCCTTCCAGCGCGTCGAGGCCAACACCGGTTTCGAGCTGCAAGTGATCGACCTCAGCGACCTGCCAAGCGCCGAACGCGAAGCCCGCGCGCAGCAGATCCGCGAAGACGAAGCGCGCACCCGGTTCGACCTGGAAAAAGGCCCGTTGCTGTGGGTGACGCTGGTGCGCCTGGACGATGAAGATCACCAACTGCTGGTGACCTTGCATCACATCATCGCCGACGGTTGGTCGCTCAATATTCTGATCGACGAGTTCTCGCGCCTCTACGCCGCCGCGACCCAGGGCCAAACCCTGGAGCTGCCGCCACTGGCCCTGCAATACGCCGACTACGGCAGTTGGCAGCGCCAATGGCTGGCCGAAGGCGAAGGCCAGCGGCAATTGGCCTATTGGCAGGCGCAACTGGGTGATGAGCACCCGGCCCTGAGCCTGGCCACCGACCATCCACGCTCTGCGCAGCACACCCACAGTGCCTCGCGCCATAGCGTGCGCTTGAACGCAGCGCTCAGCGAAGCCATTCGCCAGGCCGCGCAAGCTCACGATTCCACACCGTTCATGTTGTTGCTGGCGGCGTTCCAGAGCCTGCTCTACCGCTACAGCGGCCAGCGCGATATTCGCATCGGCGTGCCCAACGCCAACCGCCCGCGCCAGGAAACCCAAGGCCTGATTGGCTTCTTCATCAACACCTTGGTGTTGCGCGTTGAGCTGGACGGGCGCCTGCCATTCAATCAGCTGTTGGCTGCCACGCGCCAGGCTGCGCTGGGCGCCCAGGCTCACCAGGACCTGCCCTTCGAACAACTGCTGGAAGCCTTCCCCCAGGCCCGCGAACAAGGCCTGTTCCAGGTTATGTTCAACCACCAGCAGCGCGACTTGAGCGCCTTGCGCCGCTTGCCGGGCATGCTTGCCGATGAGCTGCCATGGCACAGTCGCGAAGCCAAGTTCGACCTGCAACTGCACACTGAAGAAGACCGCAACGGGCGTTTGAGCCTGGCGTTCGACTACGCCGATGAGCTGTTCGACAGCGCGACCATCCAGCGCCTCGCCGAGCACTTCATCAACCTGCTGCACGCGGTGTGCGAGCAGCCGGAGCAAGCCATCGGCGACCTCAAGCTGATGCACACAGACGAGCAGCAGCCATGGAGCGAAGCCCCGTGTGCCCCGGCCCGGCAGTGGCTGCCCGAGCTGCTCAGCCAACAGATCTCTGACAACGCCGCACTGGTCTGGCAAGGCGGCAGCCTGACCTTCGCCCAACTGCACACCCAGGCCAACCGCCTGGCCCACTACCTGCGTGACAAGGGCGTCGGCCCGGATGTGTGCGTGGCCATCGCCGCCGAGCGTTCGCCGCAGCTGCTGATTGGCCTGTTGGCAATCATCAAGGCCGGTGGCGCCTATGTGCCGCTCGATCCGGATTACCCCGCCGACCGCCTGGCCTACATGCTCAAGGACAGCGGCGTGCACCTGCTGCTGACCCAAACCGCACTGCTTGAACTGCTGCCGGCCACCGAGGGCGTGTGCGTGATCGCCATGGACAGCCTGCACCTGGACAGCTGGCCGACCCAGGCGCCGGGCCTGCACTTGAATGGAGACAACCTCGCCTACGTGATCTACACCTCCGGCTCCACCGGCCAGCCCAAAGGCGTGGGCAATACCCATGCGGCCCTGGCCGAGCGCTTGCAGTGGATGCAGGCCACCTATCAACTCAACGACACCGATGTGCTGATGCAAAAGGCGCCGATCAGCTTTGACGTATCGGTGTGGGAGTGCTTCTGGCCACTGATCAGCGGCTGCCGCCTGGTGCTGGCCGGCCCTGGCGAACATCGCGATCCGCACCGCATTGCGCAGCTGGTACAGGAACACGGCGTGACCACGCTGCACTTTGTGCCGCCGCTGCTGCAGCTGTTTATCGATGAGCCGTTGGTGACTGAGTGCACCAGCCTGCGGCGTCTGTTCTCCGGCGGTGAAGCCTTGCCTGCCGAGCTGCGTAACCGCGTATTGGCGCAGCTGCCGGCGGTGCAACTGCACAACCGGTACGGCCCGACTGAAACCGCGATCAACGTGACCCACTGGCATTGCCAGGTTGCGGATGGCGAACGCTCGCCCATCGGCCGGCCGCTGGGCAATGTGATCTGCCGCGTGCTGGATGAGCAACTCAACCCATTGCCGGCCGGTGTGCCGGGCGAACTGTGCATCGGCGGCATCGGCCTGGCGCGCGGTTATCTTGGCCGCGCCGGGCTGACCGCCGAGCGATTTGTGGCTGACCCGTTGGGCGCACCCGGCACACGCCTGTATCGCACCGGTGACCGTGTGCGTTGGGGCGCCGAGGGTGTACTCGAATACCTCGGCCGCCTTGATCAACAGGTCAAACTGCGTGGGTTCCGTGTGGAGCCGGAAGAAATCGAAGCCCGGATGCTGGCGCTGGACGGCATCGCCCAAGCCGTGGTGCTGGTGCGTGATGCGCAGTTGATCGGTTACTACACCGCGCCTGCGAAGCTTACCGAGCAGGAGGTAAAAACCGCCTTGGCCGCCGAGCTGCCGGAGTACATGGTGCCCGCCTTGCTGATGCGTCTGGACGCCATGCCCCTGAGCCCCAGCGGCAAACTCGACCGCCGCGCATTACCAGAGCCTGTGTGGCAAACCCGCGAGCACATCGAGCCTGCAACGCCGTTGCAGCAGCAGATTGCCGCGATCTGGCGCGAAGTGCTGGGCTTGCCACGTATCGGCCTGCGCGACGACTTTTTTGCCCTCGGCGGCCACTCGTTGCTGGCCACGCAAATCATCTCCCGCACCCGCCAGGCCTGCGACGTCGAGTTGCCGTTGCGCACCTTGTTCGAAGCCAGTGAACTGGGGGCGTTTGCCGAGCAAGTGGGCGCGATCCAGGCTTCGGGCCAACGCAATCAGCAAACCGCTATCGCCCGGGTCGACCGCAGCGCGCGGGTGCCGCTGTCCTATTCCCAGCAGCGCATGTGGTTCCTCTGGCAGATGGAGCCCGACAGCCCGGCCTACAACGTCGGCGGCATGGCGCGTCTGCGCGGCGTGCTGGATGTGGGGCGTTTTGAGGCGGCGTTGCAAGCCTTGATCATGCGTCACGAAACCCTGCGCACCACCTTCCCGAGCGTCGATGGCGTGGCGTACCAAAAGGTTTCGCCGCAAACCGGTATGCGCATGGGCTGGCAGGATTTCTCCGCGCTCAATGAAACCGAGCGTCAGCAGCGCCTGCAAGATTTCGCCGATCAGGAAGCTCACACGCCGTTCAACCTGGAAACCGGGCCGCTGTTGCGGGCCTGCGTGGTCAAGGCCGGCGAGCAAGAGCACTACTTCGTGCTGACCCTGCACCATATCGTCACCGAAGGCTGGGCCATGGACATCTTCGCCCGTGAGCTCGGCGCGCTGTACGAGGCGTTTATCGACGAACGCGACTCGCCGCTGGCGCCGCTGGCGGTGCAATACCTCGACTACAGCGTGTGGCAGCGCCAGTGGCTGGAGGCTGGCGAGTGCCAACGCCAACTGGACTACTGGACCGCACAGCTGGGCCACGAGCATCCGTTGCTTGAACTGCCCGCCGACCGCCCACGGCCGCTGGTGCAAAGCCATCAGGGCGAGCTGTACCGCTTTGACCTGAGCGATGACTTGGCCGCTCGCGTTCGCGCCTTTAACGCCGAACGCGGCCTGACCCTGTTCATGACCATGACCGCCACCCTGGCGGTGCTGCTCTACCGCTACAGCGGCCAGACCGACCTGCGCATCGGCGCGCCGGTGGCCAACCGCATTCGCCCGGAAAGCGAAGGGCTGATCGGCGCATTCCTCAACACCCAGGTGCTGCGTTGCCAGCTCAATGGGCAGATGAATGTGGCCGAGTTGTTCGAGCAGGTGCGCCATACCGTGATCGAAGGCCAGTCTCACCAGGACCTGCCATTCGATCATCTGGTGGAAGCCCTGCAACCATCGCGCAGCGCGGCGTATAACCCGCTGTTCCAGGTGATGTGCAACGTGCAGCGTTGGGAATTCCAGCAGAGCCGCCAACTGGCGGGCATGACGGTTGAGTACCTGGTCAACGATGCGCGGGCGACCAAGTTCGACCTCAACCTGGAAGTCACCGACCTCGACCATCGGCTGGGTTGCTGCCTGACCTACAGCACCGACTTGTTCGACCAGCCGCGTATTGCGCGGATGGCCGCACATTGGCAAAACCTGTTGGAAGCGTTGATCGCCAACCCGCAACAGCGTCTGAGCGAGTTGCCCTTGCTGACGGCCACTGAGCAGCGCGCCTTGCAGAGCAGCCTGGGTATCGAGGCGGGTGAACACCGTCTGGATCAGTGCATTCACCCACTGTTCAGCCAACAAGTATTGGCCCGCCCCGATGCAGCGGCGTTGACCTTTGCCGGGGTCACGCTCAGCTATCGCGAACTGGATGAACGCGCCAACCGCCTGGCCTGGATGCTGCGCGAGCGCGGCGTTGGCCCGCAGGTGCGGGTCGGCCTGGCGCTGCCGCGCTCGCTGGAAATGGTCATCGGCCTGCTGGCGATCCTCAAGGCTGGCGGCGCTTATGTGCCGCTGGACCCGGAATACCCGCTCGACCGCCTGCACTACATGATCGAAGACAGCGGCATCGGCCTGCTGCTCAGTGATGCGGCGATGTTCGGAGCCCTTGGCGAACTGCCTGCTACCGTGGCGTGCTGGTGCCTGGAAGATGACTTGCCGGTGTTGGCCAATTACCCCGCCGACGCGCTGCCCTTTATCAGCCTGCCGCAACATCAGGCGTACCTGATCTACACCTCCGGCTCCACCGGTAAACCCAAAGGCGTGGTGGTGTCCCACGCTGAAATCGCCATGCATTGCCAGGCCGTGATCGAGCGCTTTGGCATGCGCGCGGATGATTGCGAGCTGCACTTTTATTCCATCAACTTCGACGCCGCCACTGAGCGTTTGCTGGTGCCGCTGCTCAGTGGTGCGCAAGTGGTGTTGCGCGCCCAAGGCCAGTGGGATGCCGAAGAAATCTGCGCGCTGATCCGTGCCCATGGCATCAATATCCTCGGCTTTACCCCCAGCTACGGCAGCCAATTGGCGCAATGGCTGGCGACCCAGCAACAGACCTTGCCGGTGCGCATGTGCATCACCGGCGGCGAGGCGCTGACCGGCGAGCACTTGCAGCGGATTCGTGCGGCGTTCCAGCCAGAGCTGTTTTTCAACGCCTATGGCCCGACCGAAACCGTGGTGATGCCGCTCGCCAGCCTGGCGCCGCAGGTGTTGGAAGAGGGCGCCGCCAGCGTGCCGATCGGCAGCATCATCGGTGCTCGCGTGGCCTATATTCTCGACGCCGACCTGGCGCTGGTGCCCCAAGGCGCGACCGGTGAGCTGTATGTCGGCGGGGCCGGTCTGGCCCAGGGTTATCACGAACGTGCGGGCATGACGGCCGAGCGTTTTGTCGCTGATCCGTTTGCTGCCAATGGCGGCCGTTTGTACCGCACCGGCGACCTGGTGCGCCAACGCGCCGATGGCTTGGTGGAGTACCTGGGCCGTATCGACCATCAAGTGAAGATTCGCGGTTTCCGCATCGAGCTGGGTGAAATCGAAACGCGCTTGCTGGAGCACCCAGCCGTGCGCGAAGCAGTGGTGCTGGCGCTGGATTCAGCCAGTGGTAAACAGCTGGCGGCCTATCTGGTCAGCGACGCCGACCCTGCCACCTTGCGCGAAGCGCTGAAGGCGCACCTCAAGGCGCAACTGCCGGACTATATGGTGCCCGCGCACCTGATCGTGCTCGACAGCATGCCGCTCACGGCCAACGGCAAGCTCGACCGCCGCGCCTTGCCGCAGCCCGATCCTGAGGCCAATCGCCAAACCTACGTGGCGCCACGCAATGAGCTGGAGCAAAGCCTGGCGGCCATTTGGTGCGCGGTGTTGAACGTGCAGCAAGTCGGCCTGGACGATAACTTCTTTGAACTGGGTGGTGACTCGATCCTGTCGATCCAGGTGGTCAGCCGTGCGCGGCAGGCCGGGATTCATTTCAGCCCACGGGATTTGTTCCAGCACCAGACCGTGCAAACCCTGGCCGCCGTGGCTACGCGCTCCGAGCAAGTGACAGCCGAGCAGGGGCTGCTCACTGGCAGCTCGGGCCTGACGCCGATCCAGCATTGGTTCTTTGATACCGAGATCCCCAACCGTCAGCACTGGAACCAGGCATTGCTGCTCAAGCCGCTGCAATTGCTGGAGCCCCATCGCCTGGAGCAAGCACTGCTGGCGGTGCTGGAGCATCACGACGCCTTGCGCCTGAGCTTCTCCACGCGCGACGCACACTGGCATGCCGAGCACCTGGCCGTGCCCCAAGGCGGCGTGCTGATGCAGGCGCAAGTGCGCGATATGCAGGCCTGCACTGAGCTGTTCACTGACACCCAACGCAGCCTCGACCTTGAGCATGGCCCGCTGTTGCGCGCCTTGCTGGTGGACGGCTCGCAAGGCCAGCAACGCCTGCTGATCGTGATTCATCACCTGGTGGTAGACGGCGTGTCGTGGCGCGTACTGCTGGAGGACCTGCAAACGGTTTACCGCCAGTTGAGCGACGGCCAGTCCGTCAGCCTGCCCGCCAAGACCAGCGCATTGCGCGATTGGGCCGCGCGTCTGCGCGCTTATGCCGGCAGCGAATCCCTGCGCGAAGAGTTGAGCCTGTGGCAAGACCAACTGGCCGGTCCTGCGGTGGAATTGCCAGTGGCGCGTCCACAGGGTGCACTGCGCAATTGCGAGGCTGAGACCGTCAGCGTGCGCCTGGGTGCCGACCATACCCGACAGTTGCTGCAACAGGCGCCGAGCGCGTATCGCACCCAAGTCAACGACCTGCTGCTGACCGCCTTGGCCCGCGTGCTGTGCCGCTGGACGGGGCACGCCTCGACCTTGATCCAACTGGAAGGCCATGGCCGTGAAACCCTGTTCGATGAAATCGACCTGACCCGCAGCGTCGGCTGGTTCACCAGTGCTTACCCGTTGCGCCTGACACCGCAAGCCGGGCAGGGCGACTCGATCAAGGCCATCAAGGAACAACTGCGCGGCGTGCCGCACAAAGGCCTGGGTTATGGCGTGCTGCGTTACCTGGCGGACGATCAGTGCAAACAGACCATGGCCGCATTGCCAACGGCGCAGATCACCTTCAACTACCTCGGCCAGTTCGACCAGAGCTTCGGCGCCGATGCACTGTTCCACCCGCTGGATGAATCGGCGGGCCTGGCCCACGACCCGGATGCGCCGCTGCCCAACGAGCTGAGTGTCGACAGCCAGGTGTACGGCGGCGAATTGGTGCTGCGCTGGACCTTCAGCCGTGAGCGCCATGACCCACAGACCATCCGTGAACTGGCGGATGGGTACTTGAGCGAGCTGCAAAGCCTGATCGCGCATTGCCTCAACGACGAGGCGGGTGGCCTTACGCCGTCCGACTTCCCGTTGGCGCACCTGACTCAATCGCAGCTCGACAGCCTGCCGGTGCCGGCCAACGTCATCGAAGACGTCTACCCGCTGACGCCAATGCAGGAAGGCCTGCTGCTGCACACCTTGCTGGAGCCGGGCACCGGCCTCTACTACATGCAGGACCGCTACCGCATCAACAGCGCCCTCGACCCCGAGCGTTTCGCTCAGGCCTGGCAGGCGGTGATCGCCCGGCATGAAGCCTTGCGTGCGTCGTTCTGCTGGAACGTCGGCGAGGACATGCTGCAGGTGATCCACAAGCCGGGCAGCACGCCGATTGAGTATCTGGATTGGAGCCATGACCCCGAAGCCGAGCAGGAGCCGCGTCTGCAAGCCTTGCTCAAGGCCGAGCGCGAGGCCGGTTTTGATCTGCTCAACCAGGCGCCGTTCCACCTGCGGCTGATCCGCGTGGGCGAGGCGCGCTACTGGTTCATGATGAGCAACCACCACATCCTGATCGATGCCTGGTGCCGCTCGTTGCTGATGAATGATTTCTTCGACATCTACATGGCCCTGGGCGAGGGCCGCGATGCGCAATTGGCCACGCCGCCGCGCTACCGCGATTACATCGCCTGGCTGCAACGCCAGAACCTCAATGAAGCGCGCCAGTGGTGGCAACAGAACCTGCAAGGCTTCGAGCGCACCACGCCGATCCCGAGCGACCGGCCATTCCTGCGTGAACACGCAGGCCACAGCGGCGGCATGGTGGTAGGCGATTGCTACACCCGCCTGGATGCCCGCGACGGTGCGCAATTGCGCGAATTGGCCCAGGCCCATCAACTCACCGTCAACACCTTCGCCCAAGCGGCGTGGGCCTTGGTGCTGCGGCGTTTGAGCGGTGATCGTGACGTGCTGTTTGGCGTCACCGTCGCCGGGCGGCCGGTGGAGATGCCCGAGATGCAACGCACTGTCGGCCTGTTCATCAACAGCATCGCGCTGCGGGTGAAACTGCCGGAAGACGACCAGACTTGCAGTGTGCGTCAGTGGCTGAGCGGCTTGCTCGACAGCAATATGCAACTGCGCGAATACGAATACCTGCCGCTGGTGACTATCCAGGAACACAGCGAATTGCCTAAAGGCCAGCCGCTGTTCGACAGCCTGTTCGTGTTTGAAAACGCACCGGTGGAAGTCTCGGTGCTGGACCGTGCGCAAAGCCTGAATGCCACCTCGGACTCCGGCCGCACCCACACCAACTTTCCGCTGACGGCCGTGTGTTATCCGGGCGATGACCTCGGCTTGCACCTGTCCTACGACCAGCGTTATTTCGATGAAACCACCGTGCAAGGCATGCTGGGCGAGTTCAAGCGCCTGCTGCTGGCGTTGGTGCAGGGCTTCCATGGCGACATGGCGGACTTGCCGCTGATCGGCGAGCAAGAGCGGGCGTTCCTGGTCGACGGCTGCAACCAGAGCGAGCATGACTACCCGCTGGAACGCAGCTATGTCGAGTTGTTCGAAGTGCAGGTGGCGCAACATCCGCAGCGCATCGCTGCCAGTTGCCTCGACCAGCAATGGACCTACGATGAATTGAACCGTCGCAGCAACGGCTTGGGCTACGCGCTGATCGAGGCCGGTGTCGGGCTGGATCAGCCGGTGGCGCTGCTGGCCGAGCGTAACCTGGATTTGCTCGGCATGATCATCGGCAGCTTCAAGGCTGGTGCCGGTTACCTGCCGCTGGACCCAGGCCTGCCAAGCCAGCGGCTGAGCCGCATCATCGACCTGAGCCGCACGCCGTTGCTGGTGTGCACCGAGGCGTGCCGCGAGCAGGCGATTGAATTGCTGGACGGCACCGACTGCCAGTTGCTGGTATGGGAAGAAGTGCCCGGCCGTGGCGAAAACCCAGGCATCTACAGCACGCCGGATAACCTCGCCTATGTGATCTACACCTCTGGCTCCACGGGTTTGCCCAAAGGTGTGATGGTGGAACAGCGCGGCATGCTCAATAACCAGTTGAGCAAGGTGCCGTATCTGCAACTGAGCGAGACAGATGTGATCGCGCAGACCGCTTCGCAGAGCTTCGATATTTCTGTGTGGCAGTTCCTCGCCGCGCCGCTGTTTGGCGCGCGGGTGGATATCGTGCCGAACAGCATCGCCCATGACCCGCAGGGTTTGTTGGCGCACGTGCAGGCCCAAGGTATTACCGTGCTGGAGAGCGTGCCGTCACTGATCCAGGGCATGCTGACCCAGGAGCGCATGAGCCTGGATGGCTTGCGCTGGATGCTGCCGACGGGTGAAGCGATGCCGCCGGAGCTGGCGCACCAGTGGTTGCTGCGTTACCCGCAGATTGGTTTGGTCAATGCTTATGGCCCGGCGGAGTGTTCGGATGACGTGGCGTTCTTCCGTGTTGACCTGGCGTCGACCCGTGGCACGTATCTGCCGATTGGCACGCCAACCGATAACAACCGCTTGTACCTGCTTGATGGTGCGCTGGAGCTGGTGCCGCAAGGTGCGGTGGGCGAATTGTGTGTGGCAGGCACGGGCGTAGGGCGTGGTTATGTCAGCGACCCATTGCGCACCGCCCAGGTGTTTGTGCCGAACCCGTTCGGCGCGCCGGGCGAGCGGCTATACCGCACCGGTGACCTGGCGCGTCGGCGCAGCGATGGTGTGCTGGAATATGTCGGGCGTATCGACCATCAGGTTAAGATTCGCGGTTACCGCATCGAACTCGGTGAAATCGAAGCGCGCCTGCATGAACAGCCGGATGTGCGGGATGCGGCGGTGGGTGTGCAGGAAGGCGTCAACGGCAAACATTTGGTGGGTTACCTGGTGGCGACGGATGCAGCGCTGAATCCAGGCGAGCGCCTGGACCGCATCAAGCAACGCCTGCGCGCGGAGCTGCCGGAGTACATGGTGCCGCTGCACTGGTTATGGCTTGACCGCCTGCCGCTGAACGCCAATGGCAAGCTGGACCGCAACGCTCTGCCGGCCCTGGAGATTGGCCAGTTGCACAGCCAGGATTACCTGGCGCCACGCAACGAACTGGAAGCTACCCTGGCAGCGATTTGGGCTGAGGTGTTGAAGGTCGAAAGGGTAGGCGTGCAGGACAACTTCTTCGAGCTGGGGGGGCATTCATTGCTGGCCACGCAGATTGCTTCGCGGGTGCAGAAAACCCTGCAACGGGATGTGCCGCTGCGGGCGATGTTCGAATGCAGCACGGTGGCGGAGTTGGCCGAGTATATCGACGGCCTGGCGGCCAATGAGATCAGTGCAGAGAAGGTCGATCGGTTGAGTGATCTGATGGCGGAGCTGGAGGGTTTGTAACTGATCGTTCCCACGCTCTGCGTGTGAATGCAGCCCAGGACGCTCTGCGTCCCAAAGCGTGACGCAGAGCGTCACCTGAGGCATTCCCACGCAGAGCGTAGGGAGCGATCTGATGGGCTATTTAGGCCCGAGAATCTTCACCAGCTTGTCCGGCGACGGCGCGCCTTGCTGTTGCTGCAAGCCACCCTTGTCATCCAGATAGAAAATCGCTGGCGTTGCCGACAGTTCCAGCTCTTCCATCAACTTCATGTTGGCATCGAGCTTGGCTTCGATATCCGCCGGGATCTTGTCCAGTGCCTGCAATTTGCTGCCCTTGCCGGCGGCTTCGTGTTCTTCCAGGGCTTTTTGCGGGTCTTTGGCGGCCAGCAGCGCGGCGGATTTGCCTGGGCTGTCTTCGCGAATGATGCCGACCATGATGTGGCGCAATTGCACCTTGCCGGCCTTGACCCACGGGCGTGCCTGTTCCCAGAACATGTTGCAGTACGGGCAGTTGGGGTCACTGAACAGGTAGACGGTGCGCGGCGCGTTTTTGTCGCCGTCCTGGATCCAGTTGCTGTGTTCCATCTTGGCCCAGACTTCCTTGGCCATCGGCGCGTACACCAGTTTCTCCAGTGGCGCGTTGCTCAGGTCATTGCCTTGGGCGTCGTACAGGTTGCCGGCCAGCACACTTTTGCCGTCCGCGGTCAGGTACAGCGCCATGCCACGGTTCTGGTATTGCGCGGCGTAGCCGGTGAGGCCGCTGGGCGCGTCGAACTTGCCGAGGATCTTGGCGCCTTTGGCTTCGATCTGTTTGATCGGCGCCGGCCAGTCTTCGGCCTGGGCCAGTGTGGCCGCAAGCGGCAGCAGGGTCAGCAGGGTCAGCAGGTGGCGGAGTCTTGGCATGTCGGTTTCCTTGTGGCAGCAGGGGCAGTGTCGAAGGGTTCCATGGCACGGGCCAGGCTGGCCTGGGACAACTCGCCCAGGTGGCTGTTGATCAGGCGCCCATCGGCTTGGTAGAACAGGGTTGTCGGCAAGGCCATCGAACCCACGGCCTGGCCAAGGCGGCCACTCGCATCAAACAGCACGTTGTCGAGGGTCAGGCCCTGGGTGGCGAGAAAGGTGCTGACGCTTTGCATGCTTTCGGCCTGGTTGACGAACAGGAAGGTCACGTCCGGGCGTTGGTGTTGCGCACGCTCCAGCACCGGCATTTCACGGCGGCACGGCGGGCACCAGGTGGCCCAGAGGTTGATCACCAGCGGCCCGCCTTTGTAGTCGGCCAGTTGCACCACGTCGCCATTGGCGTTGCGCAAGGTAATGTCCGGCAATTGTGCGCCCTTGTCGTAGAGGCTCAGGGACACACTGGTCAGGCCCCAGAACACCAGGCCCGTGACTACCCCGGCACTCAGCGGTGTGCGCATGGCCGGGCGGCGCCAGCCGTAGAACACGGCGCCCAGCACCAGTGCAATCACGCCGGGCCAGGGCAGGAAGCCGCCGTCGCGCAGGTCGACTATCTGCAATGGGTCGTGGCTGTAGTCGCTCCAGTACATCAGTACAAAGCTTAAGCGTGCCACCAGCATGCCCAGCAAAAACAGGCTGAACAGCACCGATTCGGGGTTTTCACCGCCACGCTTGGCCACGCGCCAACCCACCAGCGTGGCGAGAATCAGCGCGCTGATCAGCAGGATGTGATTCAGGGCGATGGCGAACGTACCGATGGTCAGGGTCAGCATCAGCGCGCGTCTCGGGTTTGCGTCCAGCGTTGCAGGAAGGCGGCGGCATCCACTTCGCCGGTGATGCGTTGGGCGCGACGTTCTTCACCGTCCGGGCCGATCCACACGAAGCTCGGTGGCCCCGGCACCTTGTAGCGACCGAGCAGCTCGCGACTGGCGGCGTTGTCGGCGGTGACGTCCAGGCGCAACAGGCGCACGTCTTTAAGCGCGTCCATCACCTGGGGTTGGCCGAAAACTTGTTTTTCCATGATCTTGCATGACACGCACCAGTCGGCGTAGTAGTCCACCAGCACCCACTGGCCCTGGGCCTTGGCGCTGTCGAGCTGGCTTTGCAGCACGGCTGGGTCGTTGATGGTCATGAACGCATCGTGGGCGCTGGGTGCAGCGCCAACCTTGGAGCCGCTGTAAACCTTCAACGGTTGCCACAGGTCGTCACTGCCACCGGCCGCGCCCACTACCAGCAGTGCGCCCCACAGGCCCAGCACCAAGGAGCCGGCGCCGAACACCTTGGCCGCCAGCCCGTATTCGCGGGCAAGTGTCCAGCCGCAGTAAGCCATCACCAGCGCCAAGGCGCCCCACAGGCCGAGCCACAGGCTTTCGCCGACTACCGGGCGGATCATCAGCACGGCAGTGCCGAGGAACAGGAAGCCGAAGATGCCCTTGAGCACGTTCATCCAGGTGCCCGGCTTGGGCAGGAAACGGTTGCCTACGGTCACCAGCAGCAACAGCGGAATACCGATGCCGATGCCCATGGCGAACAGGATCAGGCCGCCGTGCAGCGCGTTGCCGCTCTGGGCGATATACAGCAGGGCACCCGCCAGTGGCGCGGTCATGCACGGGCCGACCAACAGGCCGGACAGCGCACCGAGAATACCGGCGCCGACCAGGCTGCCACCGCTTTGCTGGCGGCTGACGTTGTCCAGGCGATCACGCAGGAAGGTCGGCAGTTGCAGTTCAAAGAAGCCGAACATCGGCAGGGCCAGGATCACAAACAGCGCGGCGAAGCTGCCAAGGATCCACGGCGTTTGCAGGAGGGCGGCAAGGTTGCCGCCCAGCAGCGCGGCCAGTACGCCGAGCGCCGCATACACCAGCGCCATGCACACCACGTAGCTGCTGGCCAGGGCAAAGCCGCGACGGGGGCTGGCGCCGCTGCCGACCACCAAACCCGCGAGGATCGGCAGCATCGGCAGCGAGCACGGGGCAAATGCCAGCAGCAGGCCCAGGCCGAAGAACACCAGCAGGCTCCAACCCAGGCTGCGCTGTTGGAGGCCGCTGGCCAGGCTTTGGTCCTGGGCTTGTGCGGTCGCCGCAACAGCCGGGTTGCCGCCCAGGTCTACAGTGATCGATTGCGGCGGGTAGCACAGGCCGGCATCGGCGCAGCCCTGCCAACCCAGCTTGAGCTGGCCGGTGGCGCCCGCCGGGATCTTCACTTCCAGGCCCTGGCGGTACACTTGCTGTTCGCCGAAGAATTCATCGCTGTGGGCTTCGCCTTGCGGCAGCACGGGTTTTTCCGCCAGCCCGTCGAACTTCATGCGTTGCTGATAAAGGTAATAACCATCGGCAATCTGCCAATACAGCTGGGTTTCGCCGCTTTCAAGGCGCTCGGAGGTAAAGGTGAACGCTTTGCCCACCGGCAGGAAATCGGGTTTGCTCTCGAATGGATTGCCCGGCGCGGCCTGGGCGAACCCTGCGAATAACACCAGCAGAAAGGTAAACAGATACCGCATGGTCAAGCCTTAGTTTGATGCAAGTTAGGCACACAATGTGTGGCGTTGATTAACCGATGATTAACCGGGCGCTATTCTAAACTGAGCCTGCCGGTTTTCACGGCATAATCGGCGCTTAATCCGCCCAACCTTTAATTCCCCCATCTTTCATGAAGGGTTAACCATGCACGTACTGGTCTGTGAAGACGACGAACTGATCGCCAGCGGCATCGTGGCCGGGCTTGGCGCCCAGGGCTTTACCGTCGAGCGCGTGGCCTCGGCCGCCGCCGCACGCGCGATGCTCAAGGCCGCCACGTTCGACATCATGGTGCTCGACCTCGGCCTGCCCGATGAAGACGGCCTCAAGTTGTTGCAACAACAGCGCAGCCAGGGCCTGGAAATCCCGGTGCTGATCCTTACCGCGCGCGATTCAGTCACCAACCGTGTCGACGGCCTGCAAGCCGGTGCCGACGACTACCTGCTCAAACCCTTCGACCTGCGTGAACTTGCCGCACGCCTGCAAACCCTGTTGCGCCGCGTGGCGGGGCGCCGGGTCAACCTGATCGAACATGGCCAACTGGCCTACGACCCCAGCAGCCGCGAGACCTTCCTGGCCGGCCAGCCGGTCGACCTGTCGCGCCGCGAGCAAGCCTTGTTGCAAGCCCTGTTGCATAACAAGGGCCGTGTGCTGTCCAGCGAACAGCTTAAAGACAGCGTCTACGGCTTCAACGACGAACTGGAAAGCAACGCTCTCAACGTGCACATCCACCACCTGCGACGCAAATTGGGCAACGGCATCGTCGAAACCGTGCGCGGCCTCGGTTATCGCCTGGGCACGGCGGATGGGGGAGAGGACGCGTCGTGATGAGTTTGCGCCTGCGCCTGACGTTCAAGTTGGGCGCCGCTTTTGTGCTGATCTGGATTCTGGCAGCCGCCTGGATGCTCAACGATCTGCGCAACCAGATGATGTTTTCCCTCGACCAGCGTCTGGTGGCATCGGCGCGCATGGTGGCCGGGCTGACCGAGCAGATGCCGGGCCTGGCCAGTGTGAGTGGCGCGCCTACGCATTTGCGCACTGAACAACTGAACGTGCCAGGCGGCATGGCCTGCCAGGTCAGCTCCCTGCGCGGGGAAATCCTGGCGCGCAGCCACATGACCCCGGATGAAGGCCTGGAGTCGCGCAAAAGTGGCTTTCGCGACCAGATTATCGACGGTGTGGGCTGGCGCAGCTTCACGTTGTCCCGTGGCGACCTGCTGATCACCACCGCTGACCGCCAGGTGGAGCGTGAGGCGCTGAACCTGTCGATCCTGCTGGCGGCCTCGGTGCCGGTGGGCGTAGCCCTGCTGGGCTGCCTGTGCCTGTTGTGGCTGGGCATCGGGCAAAGCCTGTTGCCACTTAACCGCATGCGCGATGCCCTGATGCGCCGCAGTGCCGACTCCCTCGAACCGCTGCAGATTCACCCACTGCCCAGCGAGTTGAAGCCGCTGCTCGACACCCAGAACCAACTGTTGCAGCGCATTGCCAAGACCATCGAGCGCGAGCGCCGACTCACCGGCGATGCCGCCCACGAACTGCGCAGCCCGCTGACGGCGATCAAGACCCACCTGCAAGTGGCCCGCATGACCGACGGCGCCGCCCGCGACCAGTCCCTGGCCCACGCCGAAGAGGGCGCCGACCGCTTGCATCGCACCCTGGAGCAATTGCTGCTGCTGGCGAGGGTCGAGGGCAGCCTTTCGTTTGACGATGGCTTGCAATCGAGCGCCGAACAAGTGGCGCGGCTGGCGATTCAGGATGCCAATGCCGGCGATAACCGCCGCATCGACCTGATCCTGGCGGACAACCTCACGCAAGCGCCGGTGGAAATGCCGGTGGCCCTGGCGGTAGCGGCCTTGCGTAACCTGTTGGATAACGCGCTGCGCCATACGCCGGGTGACACTCGCGTTGAGCTGAGCGTGTTCACCAGCGCCGACACCGTGGTATTTCGCGTGCGCGACCATGGCAAGCAGATTTCTGCCGAAGACTTGCAATACCTGACCCAACGTTTCTGGCGCAATGGCAGCAGCGAGGGTTGTGGCTTGGGCCTGGCGATCGTGCAGGCCATCGTGCAGCGCTGCTCCTGCTCGCTGAAATTCGACAGCCAACCGGATGGCCTGCGGGTCGATCTGGGGATGCCGTTGCGACGCTGAGGACTTTTCTTCAAGCACTGAATAATTACCGCCAGCCTGAAATTGATCCCTTCAGGATGGCGGTAATTTTTTTACGTTTGAACGGGCTGAATGACTCAGCCTGTATTGAAAAGGACGGTTCTTATGTTGGTGATCGACAGCAGTTTCCCCGCTAAAGATTTTAATCAACGCAATGGCGAGGCTGTGCGGCAGGTGATCCTGCATTACACCGCGGCGCCCTTTGCGTCGTCTTTGCGTACCCTGACACAAGGTGGCGTCAGCGCTCACTATTTGCTTCCTGACCCTGATGAGCCCAGCTATGGCGCTGCCGGTTATGACGAACTGCGGGTGTTTCGCCTGGTGGACGAGGACAAACGGGCCTGGCATGCCGGGGTTAGCCATTGGGGCGGGCTGGATAACCTCAACAGCCGTGCGATCGGCATCGAAATCGTCAATTTGGCGCGCGATGATGCCGGGGTCTTTACCTTCCCCGAATATGGCCGGGAGCAGGTTGATACGTTGATCGCGTTGGTTCGCGACATGCTTGGGCGTTATCCGCAGGTGGGGCCTCTGGATGTGCTCGGGCATTCGGATGTGGCGTATTGGCGCAAGAGTGATCCGGGCCCTCGGTTGCCTTGGCGGTACTTGTTCGAGGCCGGGATCGGCGCCTGGTTTGATGAAACTACGCGCAGGATGTACCAGCGACGGTTTTGTCTTGGGTTGCCGCCGGAAGTAGAGGTGGAGCGGGCATTTCAGCGGTGCGGGTATAAACCGGCCTGGAACCGGCAGGCGTTTGAATGGAGGACACGGGCGTTTCAGATGCACTTTCGGCCGCGCGATTATTGCGGGGTGCTGGATGGGGAGACGTGTGCGATTTTGTATGCGTTGAATGATCGCTATCGAGGGATTTGAGTGGTTGTTTGGTGGGGTACATATCCGTTGCTGCGGTAACGGCCGCTTATGGTTCCGCTCTTACAGCGGGTCACTTTTGGCAAACGCCCGGAATGCCGGCCCAGCCAAAAGTAACCAAAAGGTCTGTGCCCCACCACTCGGCACCTCGCTTGGGCTCGGTGTGCCCTCACTCCGGCCATCGTGGTTAACGGGGCGTCTCAGATCAAGATCAAGATCTACAGCACGGCGGCCTGAAAGCCGACCTGAGTGGTTGAATCAAAAGCAAAAGCGGGTCCGCATACACTGAAGAGCTGCTTTTCTGTGGGAGCTGGCTTGCCTGCGATGCAGACACCTCGGTGTGTCAGGTACACAGAGTTGATGCCATCGCAGGCAAGCCAGCTCCCACATTAGACCGAGCATGGCTTTGCTGTTGCTGTTGCTCTGGCGCTTACATCCTTTTCGATGACGAAGTCAGCGGTCTTTTGATCTGCGCTTTTGATCTTGATCTGAAATCGCCCCGTCAAACACGATGGCCGGAATCTGACAGGGATTTGGGGGGTAAACCGGCAGGGATGCCGGTTTAGCCGCGCTGGGCCAAGGATGGCCCATCGCGGCGGCCCCCCAAATCACTGGCGGATTGCGGGCATGCCGAGCCATAGCGAGGCACCGAGTGTTGGGGCGAAGACTTTTTGGTTACTTTTGTGTCTTTACAAAAGTGACCCGCCGTAAGGGCGGAACCCTAGGCCGCCGTTACCTAAATAACGGATATGCCCCCCATCAAAAAACCACACCCCCCCTAAATCCCCCCACCGCTGGTGCGTCTCCAGAACATGAAATCCGCACATACGCGGATCGCCCGTTTGGTCACCCCACCCGCGTATTGAGGGATCGAGAGATGTCAGTCGCTACCAGCCGTATCGAAGACGCACCACCGGTGGAAACGCTCTACCACTTCGAAGAAACCCCACTGCTGGCCCGCCAGCGCCAGCAAGAGTCCAATGCCCGCAGCTACCCTCGGCGTATCCCGCTGGCGCTCAAGCGGGCCAAGGGCATCTACGTGGAAGACGTCGAAGGTCGCAGCTTCATCGACTGCCTGGCCGGTGCAGGCACCTTGGCGCTCGGTCACAACCACCCGGTGGTGATCGCAGCCATCCAGCAGGTGCTGAGTGACGAGCTGCCACTGCATACGCTCGACCTCACTACGCCGGTCAAGGACCAGTTCGTCCAGGACCTGTTCGGCCTGCTGCCGGCAAAGCTTGCGCAAGAAGCGAAAATTCAGTTTTGCGGCCCCACCGGCACTGACGCGGTGGAAGCCGCGCTGAAGCTGGTGCGCACTGCCACGGGTCGCAGCACGGTGCTGTCGTTCCAGGGCGGTTACCACGGCATGAGCCAGGGCGCGCTGAGCCTGATGGGCAGCCTGGGGCCGAAAAAGCCCTTGGGCGCTCTGCTGGGTAATGGCGTGCAATTCTTGCCGTACCCCTATGACTACCGCTGCCCATTCGGACTGGGCGGCGCAGAAGGCGTGCGGGTCAACCTGCATTACCTGGAAAACCTGCTCAACGACCCGGAAGCCGGCGTGCTGTTGCCGGCGGCGGTGATTGTCGAGGTGGTACAGGGCGAGGGCGGTGTGATCCCGGCCGATCTCGACTGGTTGCGCGGTCTGCGCCGCATCACCGAGCAGGCCGGTGTGGCCTTGATCGTGGATGAAATCCAGAGCGGTTTCGGTCGCACCGGCAAGATGTTTGCCTTTGAACACGCCGGCATCATCCCGGACGTTGTGGTGATGTCCAAGGCCATTGGCGGCAGCTTGCCGCTGGCGGTGGTGGTGTATCGCGACTGGCTCGACACCTGGTTGCCGGGCGCGCATGCCGGGACTTTCCGGGGTAATCAAATGGCGATGGCGGCAGGCTCGGCGGTGATGCGCTACCTCAAGGAACACGACCTGGCCGGCCACGCGGCGGCCATGGGCGAGCGCCTGGCGGAGCACCTGCGCATCCTGCAGCGCGACTTCCCGCACCTGGGCGATATTCGTGGGCGTGGGCTGATGCTGGGCGTTGAGCTGGTCGACCCCAACGGCACGCCCGATATCCAGGGCCACCCGCCGGTGCATCGCCAACTGGCACCGCTGGTGCAACGCGAATGCCTCAAGCGTGGCCTGATCCTGGAGCTGGGCGGCCGGCACGGCAGCGTGGTGCGCTTCCTGCCGCCGCTGGTGATCACCGCCGCCGAAGTCGACCGCGTGGCCGAGATCTTCGGGCGCGCGCTGGTGGCAGCCGTCGCCAGCCTCTAATTTTTAGCGGGCCTGGTACGTTTCTACAGATATCAGTGCTGCGCGTGGTGCGCAGCCAGTTTTTTAGCGATGGAGAACAGCAATGACCTCAGTATTTGACCGCGACGACATCCTGTTTCAGGTAGTGGTCAACCACGAAGAACAGTATTCCATCTGGCCCGACTACAAAGTGGTGCCCGAAGGCTGGCGCACCGTGGGCAAGAGCGGCCTGAAGAAAGAATGCCTGGCTTACATTGAGGAAGTCTGGACTGACATGCGCCCGTTGAGCCTGCGTCAGAAGATGGATGGCGCTGCGCTGGCTGGCTGACACGTCGGAGCACTGTGAGCGGGCTTTCTGTGGCGAGGGAGCTTGCTCCCGCTGGGCTGCGGAGCAGCCCCAAAAAACGCGAGCGCTTCGCACTGGAGCGCCAGCCCGGTCCAGCGCGAGCAAGCTCGCTCGCCACAGTAAGCGCTTCGCTACTGCTTTGTGTTGGTATACAGATAGTCCGTCGCCAACGACGCCAGCGTCCGCACTCCCACCACCAACGCCGACTCATCCACAAAGAACCCCGGATTATGGTTCGGCGCCGCTTTGCTCATGTCCTGATCCCTCGGCGTCACCCCCAGAAACACAAACAACCCCGGCGCTTCCTTGGCGTAAAACGAGAAGTCCTCGGCGCCGCCCACCAGTGGGCCTTGCACCACATCATCCTTGGCTGCCCAACGCAGGCTTGGCAGCATTTTTTCGGTGAGTGCCGGGTTGTTGATGGTCGGGTCGTATTTTTCGATGATCGTGACTTCGGCCTTGGCGCCACCGCTTTCGGCGATTTTCTCCACCGTCTGGCGCACGTCCGCGTGCAGTTTCTGGCGAATACCGTAGTCGTAGGAACGGATGGTGCCGCTCATGTCCACCGACTCGGGGATGATGTTGTAGCGGGTGCCGCCGTTGATGGTGCCGATGCTCACCACCGACGGAAACGACGAGATGTCGGTGCGCCGACTCACCACGGTCTGCAAACCGACAATGGTCTGCGCGCCGACGGTGATCGGGTCGATGCCGTCCCACGGGCGGCCGGCGTGGGTCTGTTTGCCGAGGATCTTGATGCGCAGGTCATCGGAGCTGGCCAGGGTCGGGCCGGGCCGATAGGCGATCTGCCCGGCAGGCACACCGGCCCAGACATGCAGGCCGAACACCGCGTCCGGCTTGGGCGCTTTCATCACACCTTCCTGCACCATCATTTTCGCGCCCCAGGTGTTTTTGCCGTCGGGGATAAAGTCGCTCGGGCCTTCTTCGGCCGGCTGGAAATAAAACACCACGGTGCCGGGCAGGCGCTCACGCATGCCGCTGAGGATTTTCGCGGTGCTCAGTAGGATTGCCGTGTGAGCATCGTGGCCGCAGGCGTGCATCACGTCGACTTCCTTGCCCAGGTAAGTGCCTTTGGCTTTGGAGGCGAAGGGCAGGTCGGCGACTTCCTTGACCGGCAGCGCATCCATGTCGGCACGCAGGGCCACGGTCGGGCCGGGCAGCGCGCCTTTCAAGATGGCGACCACGCCGGTGCGGGCCACGCCGGTTTTGACGTCAAGGCCCAGGTCGCGCAGTTGTTTGGCGACCAGTTCGGCGGTGCGGGTTTCGGTATTGCCCAACTCGGGGTGGGCGTGAATATCGCGGCGGGTTTGCAGCAACGCCGGTTCGAGGATTTTGGCCTGGGCGGCGATTTCTTCCCGGGCAGCATCCTGGCCGCTGCTGGCGGCAATCACCGCGCTGCTGGCGAGCCCGCACAGCATGCCGAAAACCCATTGGTGTGTCAGACCGTTTAAACGCATACAGACCTCTCCTTGTTTATTGTTGTTGATCTTTCTCCTGCACCGTACCGGCGGTCACCACCTGCACGCTCAAGCGCGGTGTTGCCAGGTCCAGCCCGGCTTCATCCAGATGACGCTTGAGTGACAGGTTGAACGCCCGCGACACTTCCCACTGCTTGATCGGCGCGGTCTTGAAGCGCGCCCGCAGGATCGCGCTGCCGGACTCAAAGCTTTCCACACCTTGAATCTCCAGCGGCGACCAGATGTTGCGGCGTTGCAGCGGGTCGTTGCGCATTTTCTGGCCGACATCACGCATCAGCTTGATGGCGTCGTCGATCTCCATGTTGAAGGGGATCGCCACCCGGAAGATCGCGTAGCCGAACTCCCGCGAGTAGTTCTTGATGCTCTTGATTTCACTGAACGGGATGGTGTGCACGATGCCGTCGATGTCGCGCAGGCGGACGGTGCGGATGGTCAGGCCTTCGACAGTGCCGAGGTGGCCGCCGACATCCACGTAGTCATCAATCGCCAGGGAGTCTTCGATGATGATGAACAGGCCGGTGATCAAGTCCGCGACCAGCGACTGTGCGCCAAAACCGATGGCGATACCGATCACACCGGCACCGGCCAGCAGCGGTGTGACGTTCATGCCCATGTTCGCCAGGGCGACGATGGCGGCGATGATAAAAATGGTCACGAACAGCACGTTGCGGATCAGCGGCATCATGGTCTGCGCACGCGCATTGGCCAGGCCTTTGCGCGAGCGGGTGAGGGCATGATGGATCGCGGTGTCGCTGAGGATCCAGATCAGCCAGGCAAACAGCAGCGTGCCGCCCAGGCCGAACAGTTTGACGCTGACTTCATGGCCGTCACCTTCGGTGAAGCGAATCATCGACAGGCCCCACACGCGCAGGCCCAGCTCGATGAACACCAGCCACACCACCAGATGGGCCAGGGTGTAGACGAAGCTTTTCAGGCGCTCGGAGTACAGCGCGTGGCGCTTGTGCCCACGTTGCGGCTTGAGCGCATGGCGGCGCACCAGCCCGTTGATCACCATGCACAACACCAGCAATACCGTGCACAGCAGCGATTGACGCAGCGCGGTGCTGGTGTCGCCGGCCGACAGGAAGGTGGCGAACAGCGAGATGCCCACCAGCAACAACGCCGGGATGTACCAGAAGGAGCCGATGATCGAGAGCGTGTCGGTGAGGGCGCGGCGTGTAAGGCGGCGCGACAGCGGTTGGTTGCGGATCAGGTGCGCGATCGGGCGGCGGAAGCGCAGGATAAACACGCCGGTGGACAGGGCTGCCATCACATTGGCGACGGTCGCGGCGGTGTGGGCCAGATGTTGGCCAAGCGCCGCCACCAGCCTTGGGTCGCTCAAGGCTTCACCGAAGGCGGCAAAACTGCCGATCCACCACAGCGGACGGAAGGCCTGGTGGCGCAGGATATACAAGGCCCGGTGACGGTGTGGGCCGTCGAGAACCGAGAAGGCAATCACGCAGATTGCCGAGAAACAGGTGCCGATCACCAGCGCATAGGCCAGCACCATCGCCAGGGATTTGCCCAGGGACGAAGGCAGTGCATAGCTGAGGTAAACCGTGATGATCAACGCAATCAGCCACGGCCCCAGTTTACGCAGGGCGAAGCGCACCATGTCCCAGGTACGCGGGTGTTGCGGCAGTTCTTCGGGCAGGCCGAAACGTTCACGCACACGGTGGCTGAGCCAGATCAGCGCGGCGGCCAGCAGGCTCCACACTGCCAGGATCACGGCAAAACCGAAAATGATCGGCAGCCATTCGGTGGCCGGCAGCATCAGCGCCGTGAGTTCTTCCTTGGCCAGGTCGATCTCGTTGGACCAGCGCCCCAACGGGCTGTCGGCCCCGGAAAACTGGGCTTCAAGCTCGGCCAGGGTGCTGCCGATCAAGCCGAGCACGCCTTGTTCGGCAGCGGGCTGGGCTTTTTGCGTGGCTTCGCGCAGCTTCTTCAGGTCGCTCAGCAGTTGGGTGCGCTGCTGGTCGTTTTCCAGGGTCTTGATCACCTCGTCCAGCGACTGGCCCAGCGGCACATCGGCCTGAGGCTGGGTCTTGTTGGTGCTGCCCAGCAGGCCGGGCAGGCTCACGGCTTGCGCTGGCGCAAGGGGCAGCAGCGTGAGCAGGGCGATCAGAAAATAGCAGGGCAGGGCAAAGAGACGGGAAAGCACGAGGCGGTCAACCTTGAAAACGACGAATTGACCGAGTGTACGAGGCCGCTATGCCCAATGCGAGTGCATTTGTTATTCCGCCAGTTTGGCAAGGATCTTGTAAACCACAGTGCCGAGGATCAACAGCATACCGACCCACATACCAAACACACCCACCGGCTTGTCGCGAAAGTTGAAGCCGGTCGCGAGCAAGATCATGCCGATGATGATGGGAATGAGCATGGCGTGGAACGAAGACATGGAGATCATGGGGCGACGGCCTTGTCGGAGTGGGAATACTGACAAGTCTAGGTCGGATTATGCAAAGTGGTGTTGATGTGAATCAGATAGTGTTGGCTGTGAGTGAAACAGCCATCGCGGGCAAGCCCACACCACACATTGGAATACATTCCCTGTGGGAGCTGGCTTGCCCGCGATGGCCGCGTCTCGGTCTCAGGGCAAATCGCGGCTCGCATAAAACGCGCCCAACACCTTCACCAGGTGCGCCAGATCATGGCTGCCACACAGCTCACGAATCGAGTGCATGGCAAACGTCGGCAAGCCGATATCCACGGTGCGCACGCCCAGGTGGCTGGCGGTGATCGGGCCGATGGTCGAGCCGCAACCCATGTCGCTGCGCACTACAAAGCTCTGCACCGGCACTTCCTGAGCCATGCACAGGTGGCGGAAGAACCCGGCGGTTTCGCTGTTGGTGGCGTACCGCTGGTTGCTGTTGACCTTGATCACCGGGCCGGCGTTGAGTTTGGGGCCGTGGTTGGCGTCGTGTTTCTCGGCGTAGTTAGGGTGCACGCCATGGGCATTGTCTGCCGAGACCAACAGTGATTTCTGAATGGTGCGTACGAATTCCTCACCTTCCGGTAGAAGACGGCGCAGGGTCTGTTCCAGCATCGGGCCATCCGCGCCGCAGGCCGAACAGGAGCCGACTTCTTCGTGGTCGTTGCACACCAGCACGCAGGTTTCGTCGTTTTCGCTGGTGAGCAAGGCTTGCAGGCCGGCGTAGCACGACAGCAGGTTGTCCAGGCGCGCACCGGCGATGAAATCGCCATTGAGGCCGATCACCGCAGCGCTTTGCGTGTCGTAGAAACTCAGCTCGTAGTCGAGCACCACATCGGCGTTCAGGCCGTGTTCGCGGGCGAGTTGCTCAGTGAGCACGGCGCGGAAGTCCACCCGCTCGTCACCGGCAAACTGCGCAAGGATCGGCGGCAGCTCGGTCTGTGCATTGATCGCCCAGCCCTGGTTGGCTTCACGGTTCAGGTGAATAGCCAGGTTGGGGATGATGGCAATCGGCAACTTGAAGTCGATCAGTTGGCTCTCGACCTTGCCGTCGCGGCGGAAGGTCACGCGGCCGGCCAGCGACAGGTCGCGGTCGAACCACGGCGCCAGCAGCGCGCCGCCGTAGACTTCCACGCCCAACTGCCAGAAGCCCTGGCGTTGCAGCTCCGGCTGGGGCTTGACCCGCAGGCAGGGGCTGTCGGTGTGGGCGCCGACCATACGGATGCCGTCTTGCAGCGGCGCATGCTTACCGAGCTTGAAGGCGATGATCGAGGAATCGTTACGGGTGACGTAATAGCGCCCGTTGGCCTCGGTGGCCCAGGTTTCGCGCTCGTCGAGACGCTGGTAACCGGCCGCTTCCAGGCGCTGGGCGAGGGCGGCAGTGGCATGAAAAGGAGTAGGGGAGGCCTTGAGGAAGTCGATCAGGCCTTGATTCAACGCTTCGCGCATAAATAGCTCCAGACAGCAATGCGCGGAGTTTACCGTATTGGCTCCACATTTGAAGTGAAGCTACTCGCTTGAAAACCCTGCAAGGCCAATGTGGGAGCTGGCTTGCCTGCGATAGCGGTGTGTAAGCCAATATATTTGGCACAGACAGATCGCTATCGCAGGCAAGCCAGCTCCCACATTTGACTGTATTTTCAGCTTAAAAAGGTGCAGGGCACTCAAAGCGCAGCCGCTCGCCGCTTTGCGGGTGCGTAAAGCTCAACATGCTCGCATGCAGGCACAGGCGTGGCCAGGCGGCCAGGGCTTGTTCATGGGCGTACAAGCCATCACCGAGCAGCGGATGGCCGATCGACAGCATATGCACCCGCAACTGGTGCGAACGCCCGGTGATCGGCGTGAGTTCCACGCGGCACCAATCGCCACAACGCTCCAGCACTTTCCAGAAGGTCAGTGCGTTTTTGCCAAACTCATAGTCGACTACGTGGCGCGGCTTGGTCGGCGGGTCGTAGCGCAAAGGCAGGTCAATGCTGCCGCTGTCCAGCTCCGGCTGACCCCAGGCCAAGGCGGTGTAGGCTTTTTCGGTTTCGCGGTCATGAAACTGGCGCGACAGTTCGCGGTGACTGTCGGCGTCCCGCGCGAGCAGGATGATCCCCGAGGTTTCCCAGTCCAGGCGATGCACGATGCGGGCTTCGGGGTAGCCGTTTTCCTGCAGGCGGGTGATCAGGCAGTCTTTGTTGTCATCGGCGCGGCCAGGCACCGAGAGCAACAGGGTCGGCTTGTTCACCACCAGGACGGCGGCGTCCTGATGCAGGATATGAATAGTGGACAGCGGCATTAAACAGCCTCGTAACAAACGCCAACGGCGGCTCGGCCACCCGGTTCCCAAACGGGATCAAGGTGATCGAGCCGCCGTGGCGGCCGCCTTTTCGATTAACGATCAGGCAGGGTGATATTGAGTTCCAGAATCGAGCAGCTGCCGTCGTTTTCCAGGGCGACATGCACGTCATCGTTGCCGATATTGACGTACTTGCGGATCACCTCGACCAGTTCCTTCTGCAAGGCTGGCAGGTAGTCCGGGGTACTGCGTTGGCCGCGTTCGTGCGCCACGATGATCTGTAGACGCTCTTTCGCTACCGACGCGGTACTTGGCTTTTTGTTGGCGCGAAAGAAGTCGAGAAATTTCATTATTTAGTTGCCTCCAAAGATACGCTCGAAGAATCCCTTCTTCTTAACATCGAGGAAGCGATGTTCCACGGTCTTGCCCAGCAAGCGATCAACTGCATCGCTGTACGCCTGGCCGGCGTCGCTCTGGTCGTCAAGAATCACCGGAACACCTTGGTTGGAAGCCTTGAGGACCGCCTGGGATTCGGGGATCACGCCCAGCAGGGTCACTGCGAGGATTTCCTTCACGTCTTCAACGCCGAGCATTTCGCCGTTGCTGACGCGCTCAGGGTTGTAACGGGTGAGCAGCAAGTGCTCCTTGATCGGGTCTTCACCTTTTTCGGCACGCTGGGACTTGCTGGCCAACAGGCCGAGCATGCGGTCCGAGTCACGTACCGAGGAGACTTCCGGGTTGGTGACGACGATGGCTTCATCGGCAAAGTACATCGCCAGGTGAGCACCGGTTTCGATACCGGCCGGCGAGTCGCACACCACGTATTCGAAGGTTTCTTTAAGCTCGGCCAGGACTTTGCCTACGCCTTCTTTGGTCAGCGCGTCTTTGTCACGGGTCTGGCTGGCGGCCAGCACGTACAGGTTCTCAAGGCGCTTGTCCTTGATCAGGGCCTGTTGCAGGTTGGCTTCGCCGTTCACCACGTTGACGAAGTCGTACACCACGCGGCGTTCGCAGCCCATGATCAGGTCGAGGTTACGCAAACCGACGTCGAAGTCGACGATGACTGTTTTGTGGCCGCGCAGAGCGAGGCCGGTACCGATAGCGGCGCTGGTGGTGGTCTTACCCACACCACCCTTGCCGGATGTAACCACGAGAATCTTGGCCAAGGTGTTTCACCCCTAAGGAAAAAGGACTTTTCAGCCCCTGAAAAACATCTCTTGGAACTCGCTGCAGGCGGACAGCCTTTGTAGGAAAAAGATGTGGTTTCCGCAGGGAAACGCCAACTTCCAATTATTCCTACACAAGTCTTGCCGGTTTCGCTTTGCTATCAGAGTCTAGAGATGCTTGGAAAATGCGGCAGTATCCGTTAAAGACGGATGATGTTCAACACATCGCCCGACAGGCTGACCTGCACCCCGGCCCCCCACAGCGGATCACGGCGCAAATCTTCTGAAACCTTGTACTGGCCTGCGATGGACACTAGCTCAGCGCTCAACTGCTGGCAAAAAATCCGCGCCTTGGTATCGCCCTTGATGCCGGCGAGGGCACGTCCGCGCATGGGGCCGTATACATGGATGTTGCCATCGGCCAGAAGTTCCGCCCCGGGGCTAACCGAGGAGATCACCACCAGATCGCCACCCTGGGCGTAAATCTGCTGCCCGCCGCGTACGGGGGAGGTGATGATCTTTGTAGGCTTGACCGCAGGTTCCGGCGGTTTTTCCGGTTTTTTCTTCACTTCACCTTCCAGCGGTTCGAGCGGGCGCTCGCGGGCACCGGAGGGTGGCAATACGGGCAGTTCAATTGCGATGGCCGCGGCAATGTCTTCGATACGGCTGGCGCGTATGGCCAGGGTGCGCAAGCCGTGGGAGCGGCAGACGCGCATCAAGCCGGGCAAATCAATCGCGCCTTGGCCGGCCGGGAGTTTGTCCAGGGCCAGTACCAGCGGGGCATTGTTGAAGAAGTTCGGCGCCAGGGCGACCTTGGCGGCGAGCTGGCGGTCCAGGGCGTCGAGGTCGTTGCGGGCCAGTTCCAGCACGGTGATGGCGAGCATGCTGCCTTTCAGCTGGAACACGGGATCTTGGTCTAGCGGTTCGGTTTGGCTCATGGTCGGCAAAAGCGGCTTGTCACGAAAAGTGTCGAGACTTATAACGATAACAACCACGGGCCGCAAGCCGAGTCGAACGTTGTAGAATGCGCGGCCCTTGTCTTTACCGGAATCTGTAATGGATCGCCCGCGTTTTCGAGCTGTATTTTTTCACCCGCGCTTTTGGCTGTTATGGCTGGGACTCGGCCTGCTGTGGCTGATTACCCAGTTGCCCTACCGTGCATTGCTGACCATTGGTCGATTACTTGGTGCCGGCATGTACCGTGTGGCTGCTGATCGCCGCCGCATCGCCGCGCGCAACCTCGAGCTGTGCTTCCCGGAAAAATCCGCCAAGGAGCGTAAACGGCTGCTCAAGGAAAACTTCGCGTCCACCGGCATCGCCTTCTTCGAGATGGCCATGAGCTGGTGGTGGCCCAAATCGCGCCTGGCACGCCTGGCCCATGTCGAAGGGCTTGAGCATTTGAAGCAGGCGCATCTGGATGGCAAGGGTGTGATCCTGATGGCGTTGCACTTCACCACCCTGGAAATTGGCGCGGCCCTGCTCGGGCAGAAGCACACCATTGATGGCATGTACCGCGAGCACGGCAACCCGCTGTTCGACTTCATCCAGCGCCGTGGCCGTGAGCGGCACAACCTCGATTCCCTGGCGGTAGAGCGCGACGACGTGCGCGGCATGCTCAAGCTGCTGCGTTCGGGCCGCGCCATCTGGTATGCGCCGGATCAGGACTACGGCGCCAAGCAGAGTATTTTCGTACCGCTGTTCGGCATCCAGGCCGCTACCGTGACCGCCACCAGCAAGTTTGCGCGGCTGGGCAAGGCGCTGGTGATGCCCTTCACCCAGGAGCGCCTGGCCGATGGCAGCGGTTATCGCCTGGTGATCCACCCGCCGCTGACCGACTTCCCCGGTGAGAGCGACGAGGTTGACTGCCTACGCATCAACCAGTGGGTCGAAGCCTCGGTGCGCGAATGCCCCGAGCAGTACCTGTGGACGCACCGGCGCTTCAAGAGCCGCCCGCCCGGCGAGGCTAAGCTGTACGAACCGCGCCGCCGGTAACCGCTACTTTTCTTCCAGGGAGTGACGCAATGCGCCCAGCTGAACCGGTCACAGGCTTGATTCTTTCCGGTGGCGGGGCGCGAGCGGCGTATCAGGTGGGCGTACTGGCGGCGATTGCCGAGTTGCTGCCGCCGGGGGCGCCGAATCCTTTTCCGGTGATTGTCGGCACCTCCGCCGGCGCGATCAATGCGGTGAGCCTGGCCAGTGGCGCCACGGATTTTACCGCGGCCATCCAACGCCTTACCGCCTTTTGGCAGGGCTTTCGCAGCCATCTGGTGCTGCGCAGCGATTGGCCGGGCGTGGTGCACCAGGCCAGCCGTTTCTTTATCCATAGCCTGTTGGGCCTGGGTGCCCAGGTGCCGGTGGCGTTGCTCAACAGTGCGCCGTTGCGCGACTTGCTCAACGACAAACTGCACCTGCACGGCATTGATGAGGCGATCCGCAACAAGCATCTGCATGCAGTCGCGGTCACGGCCTTTGGTTATGAGTCCGGGCAAGCGGTGACCTTCTATCAGGGCGGCGGCAAGATCGATGCCTGGCTGCGCCATCGGCGCATCGGTGTGCCGACCCAACTGACGGTTGAGCACTTGCTGGCCAGCTCCGCGATCCCCTTGCTGTTTGCGCCGGTCAAACTCGACCAGGAATATTTTGGTGACGGTGCCGTGCGCCAATCCGCGCCCATCAGCCCGGCCTTGCACCTGGGGGCCAGCCGGGTGCTGGTGGTGGGCGTCAGCGGCAACCCGCGTGGCAATGAACCTTCGGTGCAACGTACTTACACTGGCCAGGAGCCGACCTTGGCGCAGATTGGTGGGCATATGCTTAACAGCACGTTTATTGACAGCCTGGAAAGCGATATTGAGCTGTTGGAGCGTCTGAACCAATTCAGCCATGTTGCGCCTGGGCTGGCGCCGGTAGAGGTGCTGGTGATTGCGCCCAGCCAGCCGATCGATGAAATCGCGGCGCGGCATCGGCAGGAATTGCCGGCGGCGTTGCGTCTGTTCTTGCGCGGTCCGGGGGCGACCAAGACCAGTGGGGCGGGAGTGTTGAGTTACTTGTTGTTCGAGGCGGGGTATTGCAGCGAGTTGATTGAACTGGGGCGCAAGGACGCACTTGCCAAGCGCGAGGAATTGTCCAAATTCCTTGGGCTGACAGTGAACTAAATGTGGGAGCTGGCTTGCCTGCGATAGCGGTATTCCTGTGCCAACTATGTTGGCTGACAGATCGCTATCGCAGGCAAGCCAGCTCCCACAGGGGACCGCCGTCAGACTCTAGAAGTGATACTTGACCAGGAAGCTCGCCGTGTCCTGGTTAGTCTTGAACGCGCCGGAATCTTCGATCCCGTACTTGTTCTTCCAGTAGTCATATTCGAAGCCGACATACAGCTGCTTCTCGCCCCAATGCAGCGCCTTGCCCAAGTCGTACTTGACCTGTGGGTTGAAGTGCAGGTTGGCGTGGTAAGTGCCACGGGCGTTCCTGTCGTTGTCCACTACCCAGTCCATGAAGCCGTCGATCAGCACGTTGGAGTTGCCCACGGGAATGGTGTACGACCACACCGGCGTGATCTGCCACACGCCATCGCCCGGGCGGTTGCCTTCGGTCTGGCGCTGGTAGAAGTTCAACTGGAAGTAGTCGAAGCCAGGGATGTTCAGGTCAAAGCCCGGGCCCAGCAGGTACGACTCGTTATCGCCTTCGCCGAACTCGTAAGTGAAGGCCAGCAGCACATCTTTGATCGGGCCGAACGAGAGGTCTTTGTCGAAGATCTTGCCGAACGACAAGCGTGGGCTGAACTCGCCGTAGTAAGTGCTTGGGCCGACGTTGCCGTCTTCCTTGCCGTTGTAAAAGATGCGGTCGACGAACAGGAAGTTGTCGCCGTACTTCCACGCATCGGCGTGCTCGAAGGTGACGGTTTGCTGGATCTGCGGGTTAACGGTGAAGTTCTTGCCCCACAGGTACGTCAGGCTGTTGTTCTGCCACTGCAACAAATCGCCTGCCACGGCTTGGCCGCCGGCCAGCAGGGATCCTGCCAGCATCAGGCCTTTGAACATAGGTTTCATTCGGTTGCTCCCGAGTCAAAGTTTTATGGTTGTTTTTCTACGCAGGCGCTCTGGTGTGGCGCCTTTTGGTTCGCTGCAAAAATCGTCTGTTTGGTCAGCTTTAATGCTTTTAGCAAGAGCTGCGCCAAGGTGTTTAAAAAGCCAATAAAAGGCCTTCGGCTGCACTTGATGCAGTCGAATCCGGAGGTTTTTTTCTGCACGTTGGCCGCAGACATTGGGCCAGGATAAGTTGGCCCTGCAGTCAGCTTTTACATTCGCTGTTTTTTTTTGAGTCGATTCGAGCGGGCGCGGAGAATACTGGCTCCCAGGCCTTGGCTCAAGTGCGCTGTTAGAGAGCGCAGGGGGCGAGAATGGGGCGCGGCTTGTGGCCGGCCCCAGGTGAATAGGGTGCATGTGGGTATTTCCTGTTGGTTATTATTTTTGTTGTTTTTTGCTAACAGGCCAAATCAATGCGTGTGGGCGACCGCGGGGCGTTCCGAACCGCCGAGGATGTTGAACAGGATGTTCAGCGACAAGGCGCTGAGGGTGGCCATGGCGATTCCACTGTGGGTAATCGGGCTCATCCACAGGGGCAACTGCGCGAAGAATTCCGGGCGCACCACCGGGATCAGGCCCATGCCGATGCTGACTGCCACCAGCAACTGGTTGCGGCGGTCGGCAATGTCGGCCTCCTGCAGGATCTTGATGCCGGTCGCCGCGACCATGCCGAACATGGCAATGGCGGCGCCGCCCAATACTGCCGGTGGAATCGATGCCACCAAAAAGGCGGCTTTGGGCAGCAGGCTCAGCACAATCAGGAACGCCCCGGCCATGATCGTCACCGAGCGGCAACGCACGCCGGTCATCTGCACCAGGCCGATATTCTGGGCGAATGAGGAGTGGGTAAACGTATTGAAGAAACCGGCGAAAAATGAGGCGCCAGCGTCACACAACAGGCCACGGCGCAGCATCCTTGGCGTGACCTCCTGGCCGGTGATTTTGCCCAGCGCAAGAAACATCCCGGTGGACTCGACGAAGATGATCACCACCACCAGGCACATCGACAGGATCGGTGCCAACTCGAACTTGGGCATGCCGAAATGCAGTGGCGTCACCACTTGCACCCACGGTGCCTGGGACAGGCCGCCGAGGTCGACCATGCCGAGCAGGCCGCACAAGCCATAGCCGAGCGCCATGCCGATCAGCACCGAGATATTTACCCAGAAGCCGCGCATGAAACGGTTGATCAGCAAGATGGTGGCCAGTACCAGCGCGGCAATCGCCAGGTAAACCGGCGAGCCGAAGGTGGCGGCGGCACTGCCGCCACCGGCCCAGTTCACGGCCACGGGGAACAGCGACAGGCCGATGGCAGTGATCACGGTGCCGGTCACCAAGGGCGGGAAAAACCGCACGACCTTGGACATGAACGGCGCGATCAGCATGCCGAAAAAACCGGCAGCGATGGTCGCGCCGAAGATGCCCTGCAGGCCGATGCCAGGCATGCCGGCCATGGCCACCATGCTGCCGACGGCGGCGAAACTGGCGCCCATCATCACCGGCATGCGAATGCCCACCGGGCCGATGCCGAATGACTGCACCATGGTGGCAATGCCCGCCACGAGCAGATCGGCGTTGATCAGAAAGGCGATTTCTTCACGGCTCAAGCCTGCGGCCTGGCCAATGATCAGGGGTACGGCGACGGCGCCGCCGTACATCAGCAAGACGTGTTGCAGGCCTACCAGAATCAGTTGCAAGAGGGGCAGCCGCACCATGGCGGGTGCGGCGGGAATCTGCGGTTCGACTAGCTCGGTCATGCAACACCTCGGATCTTTTTTATTTTTGTGTTGTTTGGAACGCACTCTGTAAATCACCACAAATCCCTGTGGGAGCTGGCTTGCCTGCGATGGCGGTGGCTCAGCAACTCATCTGGTGGCTGATGCACCGCTATCGCAGGCAAGCCAGCTCCCACATTTTGGATTTGTGTTACTCGGGCTGTCAGTTAGTGCGCGCCCCCTGGTTGATCCAGGTGCCAATCAAATCCCGTTCCTGCTGGGTCATCTGGGTGATGTTGCCCAGCGGCATGATCTGGCTGGCCACGGCTTGCGCTTGAATACGCGCCGCCTGCTGCTGGATCTGCGCCGGGGTATCGAACATCACGCCTGCCGGTGCGGTGCTGAACAGCGGGCTGGTGGGCTTGGCCGAATGGCACACGGCGCAGCGTTCCTGGATCACGCCATGCACCTTGTCGAAATCAATCGTCGCCTGGGCCGGTGCCGCAGCAGGTTCTGCAGCGGGTGCGGCTGGCGCAGCAGGTTTCAAGCCACCGCCCAATGCGGTTTCCGGCAATGGCTGGTACTCGATGGCCGCGGGTGCCTTGGCCACGTCAGGTGCAGTCGAAACAGGTTTAGGACCGGTCACATACGCCAGGCAAATCATCGCCAATGCGCCCACCGGCAACGTCCACGCATACTTCTGGCTGTTATGCCGTGTGTTGAAGTAGTGACGCACCAACACCGCTGCCACCGCGATACCCGCCAGGATCAGCCAGTTGTATTGGCTGCCGTAGGTGCTCGGGAAGTGGTTGCTGATCATGATGAACAGCACCGGCAAGGTGAAGTAGTTGTTGTGACGCGAACGCAGCAGGCCCTTGGCCGGCAGCGCCGGGTCAGGTGTGCGGTTCTCGGCGATGGCCGCCACCAGCGCGCGCTGGGCGGGCATGATGATGCGGAATACGTTACCGACCATGATGGTGCCGATCACCGCACCTACGTGCAGGTAAGCACCGCGACCGCTGAAGACCTTGCTGAAGCCGTAAGCGGCCGCAATCAACAGTACAAACAGGATAAAGCCGAGCAGGGCAGGGCGTTTGCCCAGCGCCGAATCGCACAGAAAGGAATAGATGAACCAGCCGACGAACAGTGAGCCAATGCCCAGCAGTACGCCTTCGGGGCCACTGAGGCTGCTGCCCGGGGCCAGCAGGTACAAGGTCGGGTTGGCGTAGAACACTACGCACAGCAGCGCGATGCCCGACATCCAGGTGAAATAGGCTTCCCATTTGAACCAATGCAGGTTGTCCGGCATGGTCGGCGGGGCCAGTTTGTATTTTTCCAGGTGGTAGATACCGCCACCGTGAATCGCCCATAAGTCACCGGCCAGGCCGTCTTTGGGGTTGACGCGATTAAGGTTGTTTTCCAGCCAGACAAAATAGAAGGAAGCGCCGATCCACGCGACGCCAGTGATCATGTGAACCCAGCGCACGCTAAGGTTCAGCCATTCCATCAAATGTGCTTCCACAGTCTTTACCTCTCGCCTGTCACCCTTGTTGTCGGGTGATCAGACCTTCTCTTATTGGTGGGGGGCGAGGATCAACCGCTCATCCTCTTTGAAAAAATGCTCATCGCAGTTATTGCCTGTGCCACTGCGATCAACCACCAGGAAGTCATCCCGCTTTTCGATCGTCAGCACCGGGTGGTGCCAGACGCCGCGATGGTAATTAATGCCCTGCCTGCCGTTGGTGACGAAGGCGCGGACCAAGCCCGATACAGGTTCATCGCCAAGTGGCGCGACCACGATCAGAAAGGGGTTGCCGAGCAGCGGGATGAAAGCCTGGCTGCCCAGCGGGTGTCTTTCCAGCATGCACACGGTCAGAGGCATGTCCTGCGCATCGGCGCGGAAGATGCTGATGATTGCGTTGTCTTCAGGCTGGGCGGTTTCTACCGTGGCCAGCTTGTGAAAGCGCATGGTCGACCCGTTATTGATCATGAAGTGATCGCTGCCATCGGTTTCGATAACGTCTCCGAAAGGGGCGAAGGCTTCTTTGGTCAGGGGTTCGATCACTAGTGTGCGCATGGCTGTCTCTTATCCGAATTCTGTGTTGTTTGTTCTATTGCTATCGCGGGCAAGCCCGTCTCCCACATTTTGATCTGTGAATACATTCAAATGTGGGAGCTGGCTTGCCTGCGATGGGCTCACCGCTTATTTAGCGACTTTACCGAGGACCCGCAGGCGGCTCACACCACCATCCGGGAACACGTTCAGGCGGATGTGGGTAATCGGCCCCAGTGCCTTGATCTGCTCGGCAAACGTGTGTTCAGCGTGCATTTCCAGTTTCTGCGCCGGCAGCAGCTCGCGCCAGAACAGCGATTGGGTTTCGATCTGGCTGTCGGTGCCGCCCTTCACGAACGCGCCCTGGATCGAGCAGGTGTCCGGGTAGTTGCCCTTGAAGTGCAGGGTGTCGACCACGATTTTCTCGATCTCGCCGGGGTGGCCCAGCGCGACGATCACCCAGTCATTGCCTGGCGTACGACGACGGGCGGTTTCCCAGCCGTCGCCCATGTTGATGCCACGGCCCGGGTTGAGGATGTTGCTCATGCGGCCGAAGTGTTCGTCGGAGCACGCCAGGGCGCGACCGCCGTTGAGGGCCGCTGCCAGGTCGACCTGTTCGTTGTCGCCCACCGAGGACCAGTCGCGGAACGGCACGCCGTACACACGCAGACGGGCCACACCGCCGTCCGGGTAGATGTTGAAACGCAGGTGGCTGAACGCCTGGTCGTTGTTGATCTCGTGGTAGTGGTGGCTGTTGCCTTGCAGCTCCACGGCCGACAGCACTTCCACCCACTGGGTGTTGGCGTCCGGCTCGCCCGAGGCCAGGAAGCAGGCTTCCAGGGAGGCCGATGGCGGGAAGTTGCCGGTGAAGAATGAAGTGTCGATGTCCACGCCCTTGATCGAGCCGGGTACGCCGAGGCGGATCACCGCGCTGTCGTAGCCTTCGAAGCGCTTGCGGCGTGACTCCCAGCCGTCCATCCACTTGCCGTTGTCATCGAAAACGCCCTCCTTCCACACGGCCGGGGTCGGCTGGAACAGGCGGTTGGCGTCAGCGAACCAGTCATCGGTCACCGAGATGATCTTGGTGCCCAGGCGGGCATCGGCCAGGTTAACGAACTTTTCGAAAGGTACGGCGTAAGCTTTCATTCTTCTTGTCTGCCTTAGATAGAGTGGCTGGGGATGGTCTGTTAGAGGGTCAGTAAACGGAACAACGCGATCTTGTTGATCTCGGCCAGCGCGCATTTGAACTCGGCGTCTGCCGAATTGTGAATGCGCGTTTCGAACGCAGCGAGGATCTGATGCCGGTTGCTGCCTTTTACCGCCATGATGAAGGGAAACTTGAACTTGGCCTTGTAGGCATCGTTCAGCTCGGTGAAGCGCGAGAACTCTTCGGCCGTGCATTGGTGAATCCCCGCGCCAGCTTGCTCATCGGTGCTGGCTTGGGTCAGTTTGCCCTGGACGGCAGCTTTGCCGGCCAGGTCCGGGTGAGCGTTGATCAGGGCCAATTGGCTGGCATGATCGGCGCTTAACAGGATATCGCTCATGCGCTGGTGCAGGGTTTCGATCTGGTCGACCGAGCTGTCCTGGCCCAGGTCGAAGGCCTTTTCGGCCACCCATGGCGAGTGTTCGTAGATATCGGCGAAAGCGGCGACAAATTCATCGCGGCTCAGGGTCGATGGCTTCAGGGTCTGGAACGCAGTCATTTCGCCGCTCCCGTGTACGGGTGGGTTTCGTGCCAGTGACGGGCGATGTCAACGCGGCGGGTGAACCACACCTGTTCATGGCCTTTGGCGTATTCGATAAACCGTTTCAACGAAGCCAGGCGTGCAGGGCGGCCGATCAGGCGGCAGTGCAGGCCGATGGAAAGCATCTTCGGCGCCTCGGCCCCTTCGGCATACAACACGTCGAACGCGTCCTTGAGGTACTCGAAAAAGTCATCGCCCTTGTTGAAACCCTGCACCTGGGTGAAGCGCATGTCGTTGGTGTCCAGGGTATAAGGGATCACCAAATGCGGCTTGCCGGTCGGGTTGTTCGGCTCCCAGTAGGGCAGGTCGTCGTCATAGGTGTCGCAGTCGTACAGGAAACCGCCTTCCTCCATCACCAGCCGGCGAGTATTGGGGCCAGTGCGGCCGGTGTACCAGCCCAGTGGGCGCTCGCCGGTGAGTTCGGTGAGGATGCGGATGGCTTCGAGCATGTGCTCGCGCTCCTGGGCCTCGTCCATGTACTGGTAGTCGATCCAGCGGTAGCCGTGGCTGCAGATCTCATGGCCGGCGTCGACCATTGCGCGGATCACATCCGGGTGGCGCTGGGCGGCCATGGCGACGGCGAAGATGGTCAGCGGGATATCGAATTCTTTAAACAGCTTGAGGATGCGCCACACACCCGCACGGCTGCCGTACTCGTACAGCGACTCCATGCTCATGTTGCGGGCGCCTTGCAGCGGCTGGGCCGAGACCATTTCCGAGAGGAAGGCTTCGGACTCTTTATCACCGTGCAAAATGTTGCGCTCACCGCCTTCTTCGTAGTTGAGTACGAACGACAGCGCAATGCGTGCCTTGCCCGGCCAGTGGGGGTGAGGAGGGTTACTGCCGTAACCGATCAGGTCGCGTGGGTAGTCAGCGCTCACTGCAGTCTTCCTTCTTGTTCGTGATAGCAAGTGTGTGTGGCGGCCGGGCAGTGAAAAGACTGGGTGGCGTCACAGCGATGAGTGATTGTATACAACTTATCTGTCACTTTGTAAGCCTACATTTCTGCATTTTTTCTGTATCGCCGGGTTCAGATGCTGTAGCAAGAAACTTGCCTGACTGGTCAGTTAATGGACAAAAGGTCGTTTAAAAGCAAGGTTTACTCACGAATTGACTCATCGAGCAACACCGACGGGAAGATCCAAAGCTTTGTGATTTTTATTGTGTACAATTTTTTTAAAAAGTGTCTTAATCAGCCATCGCCGGCTTTTTCGATGCCCTGAAAAAGTGCAGGTTTCTCTTTTACTGACTTCAGGAGGCGCGAAGACGCCATGGGACGTTTGACCACACACGTTTTGGACGCCGCACACGGCTGCCCCGGTAGCAATATCAAGGTCGAGCTGTACCGCGTCGACGGCGCGCAGCTGGAACGGGTTGCTACTGCCACCACCAACAGCGACGGCCGTTGCGATGCGCCGCTGCTGCAAGGTGACGACTACCGCAGTGGTGTTTACCAACTGCAATTCAGCGCCGGCGACTACTACCGCGCCCGTGGTGTGCAATTGCCGGAACCGGCGTTTCTCGACGTCGTCGTGCTGCGTTTTGGCATCAGCGCCGAACAGGATCACTACCATGTGCCTTTACTGATTTCGCCTTACAGCTACTCCACCTATCGCGGTAGCTGAGTCGTCACCTCGCTTCACACCCCCAAAGCTCTTCGTTGGTTTTTTGCCCGCCCACACTGCGGGCTTTTTTTATTCTGAATGGCTCACGGGCCGCCCAAGTATGTAACGCACCTGGGGCGGTCGAGGTACCTAGGCTCGGCTTTTCTGTATGGAACAGTCCGCCATGAGTACCGACACCACCGCCTGGTTGGCCGCTGAGGCTGCTGCGGCGCAAACGCTTAATTTTGATGACCCGCAAACCTCGGACGCGCAGCGTGATGCGGCGATTCGCACACTCCTGACCCGACGGCTAAACGCGGTCACGCAGCCCAGCCTTGAAATCAATCGCCTGTACGAAGCCCAAGCCAGGGCCAGAGAGGCGGTAAAACTTTTAAAAGACTTGATTGGGCGTGCGCCGAGAGTCTTGGGCATTATCCGGGGCGCATTACGCAAGGCCTTTGCGCTGGACCCCGATACGCTGTTGTTCACCGAGTTCCGGCCGCCGCCTTTGCCCCAGAAGGTCTACAGCCTGACCGAAAAAGGCTTGGCACTTCTCATTGATCCGGATGTGCCGCTGGACATTAACCAGTTCACTACATTACGTATCAAGGACGAACCGGCACGGACGTTGCCGTTTACCGCTTGGGATGCGTTGGTCCGTGTGAAGGGGTTGGCGCTGCTCGGCCAGGTTGAGAAGGCTGAACGAGACTATTGGCAGCAACTGGCCTATGGCTCCTGGCTGACGCGCAAGCAGCGTTGGGTCCAGTTACGAAAATCGTTGTTCGCCGAGCATGCACTGCTGGCCCATCGCGTTTACCAACTCTCGGACCGCGGCTATGCCATGGTCCGTAAAGTCATGGAGATCCCGGGTGCCGATGCGCGACGCAGGGCGGCAGGCGACTGGGCGAGTATTCAAGTGAGCAGGGTGGCGTGGCCTGGCACAAATCGGGCACTGGTTCCTGTGCCGGGCGCTTTGTATATTTATCGTGAAGGCATCGCGGGGGATACGCCCCATGTGATCTACCTGCCGGGTCTGATTCGTGAGTTTTACGAGTTCAGTTCCTGGTACCGAATGCAGTGCGACCTGCCGGCACTGGTCAACGGCCCTTTGAGCCAAGTACTTTGGCAGTGCTTGCCACTGCGCCGTTGGCATGAGCTGTGTAACACACCCAGTGTTACGCCTCAGGCGTTTACCCTTCAGCTTATTGGTGTACATCAGGAAGACGTGTTGCTTGCCAGTGCGACCGAGCTGCTGGAGGCGCAGTGGGATAATGAGGTGGCCTGCGCATTGTCAATCAACCCTGCGGCTGTGGGCGTTCAAGGTGTGGGGCAATTCAACGCTCCTGAGGTGAAACGCTTCCTCAAATTCATCGAAAAAGGCCGTCGCCGGCTGGCATGCAGCCTCCTGCTGGGAAACAGCCTGGACGCCTTGCCGGAGTGGGATCATCAGCGCCGCAGCGGTGAGATTGTGTGTGCAAGTTTGACGCCGGACCTCGCCCTCAAGACCCGTGAAGCGCAACTCAAACGTTCCGAAAAAGGCTTGATGGCCCTGCTGGATCCGACGGATGTGGGCAAAAGCACTGCACCCTATCAAGACTTTTTGAACCTCGAGCAGCGATGGCAGGCACAAGTGAGTACAGCGAGTCAATTGGCTCATGGCCCGCACGAGCGCATGTTTGAAAAGGCGTTCTGGCTTGAACAGCCTTTGGGCACGTCTAATCGCGGCTCATTGGTGGGAACTGCACTGCGCCGGGCTTTGCTTCTGGAAGCCCAGATGCAGCAACAGTTGAACCTGATGCCCTCCGTGCATCTGGAGCGATTGAATACGGTATTGAGTGAGTCTTGGGTGCCTGGCGACAGTGCTGCTGATACCTGTGTGTTGCAAGTAACGGTCGGCAGTGAGTCCGACCCGTTGTACCCGCTGTTGGGGGCTTCGCTTGTGACCACTAATCAGGCCCTGGCTCACCCGAACGGTCCACACTCGGTGTTGTTATGCGTCACGGGTTTGTATGGCGCACTGGTGCCCTTTGATAACTTGAACGCTTTCGCCGAAGGCCTTCAAACCAGCCTGAAAAGCCCCGATGGCTCCGTGCTGTGGCGCTGTATCGGACGGGATCAGCGCGAGGTGGCGCGGGCCGCGATCACTGCATTACCCAGGAATACGGCCCTGGTGGTGAACTACGAGGCCATCAAGCGCCCCCTGCTCAAAGACTGGTTCACCAAACTGATGCAACATTACGCCGCGTTGAACAAACTTGCGGGCAAGGGTGTGCGGTTGTTCAGTGAGATGAGCGATCCGCAGTTGAGCCGTATGTTGCTTGCCCAGGAATTGTTCGAGTGCCTGCAAGTACCTGCCAATGATGCTAGAACGCTAGCCTTATCCAATATCAACCTGTTGCGGGTTGCAGCCACTCAAGCGAAAAAACTCCCGTCGTGGTTGGGCTATGCCTCAAGCGGTAGTCGAAAACACTACAAACGACTATCACGCCGTTATCTGACGAATGCCTTTGCGGTGGAGAGCAAACTATGGCGGGATTTGCCGAGCCTGGAGTCATTTGCCCGTAATGCCTTGATTGCTCGTTTGACTCAGGACGGTTTTTACCCGCAGTTGGATATCGACAAACCGCTGTTGGATTTGCCCGATGATGTCAGCTCCCAATTGTGTGGCTCGTCGAGTCAGTGCGTGGTGGGTGATCGCGATATAAAAATGGTCGTCAGCTCACAGCGCACCACCTTCAGTATGCTGCAATTGGCTTTGCACAACCTCGATCCCAAGGCGCCCTGGACCCGCTGGCGCTTGAATCGCGCACGCTGGCTGGACTTGGCCTGGAAAGAGCGCTTGAGCGTGCGTTACCTGATAGACACCTTGTCTTCGCTCGATCTGGGTGGCGCGTACGACAAGCTGATCCTCGAGGCTTTTTATCCGCCGGCGTCTAGTCCGGCCACGTCTCCCGGGCTCTCACAGGCCCTGGTCTATAGGGCTTTGCAACAACGCGCTCAGATGCAGTTGTATTCTGCGGTCCAGCAAGGTTTGGGTGAAAAAGGGCAGCGTCTGTTTACCCTGGCGATGGCCGCTCGGTCGGCAAGTGACCTGAAAAAAGATGGGCTTGATGTACAGCTGGCGGTGCTGCGCCTGATGGACGCTGCCTCAGAACATGATCGGCACATTGCTGGCTTATTGTTCATTCATGACAGGTTATCAAAGCTCTGTGTGGTGTATTGGCCCATGGCTGCGGCAAGCCGGGTGATTGTCGCGTATGCCAGCTTGGCCGAAGCAGAAAAGGCGATGAATCTTGTCGGCGCACTTCCCGAAAACCAGAAGGTGTTGGCGCGCCAAGTGGCGCCTGGCTGGGAGGCGCAGGCGCTTGACCGTTACCCCGATGGAGACCTGGGGGTGCGACTCCGCCAGCCTCACTGGCGTGAGCCTGGGCAAACCATTCTGTATCGTTTTGTTGCCGCGCTTGTGGAGTTTTTTTGGGCCCGGCCAAAGATACCGCGTGCTGACCAGGAGAGCGTCGAGGCTCTGATCAAGGAGCAAATTGAGTCGCAGCCTGAACATTGGTTAGCGGCTGCGCCTACTGCTACTGGCAATGCCATGCTCCTGCTGGCCCACGCCCAGGTGTTCGAACTGCAACGTCGTACCCAGGCCCAATCCCAGTCTTCCCAGACGCTGGAGCAATACCGCGAGCAGCGTTTGGGGGAGCAGCACGACGCGACGATTCGTGGGCTGCTGGGCTTTGTCCCGGTACTGGGTGTTGGCATCAGCCTTTATGAAATGCTGCTTGCGGCGCGGCGCTATCATTACAGCGGATCTGCCCATGATGCTGTGGATGTGGGGTTCTTGACGATACTTGCGTTCGTCGACGTGCTCACATCCTTTGGTCCTTCCCCAAAAGGCGCGCGTGTTTCGCGTGTCGCTTTGGGGCGCTTGCACCGCCATCAAGGGTTTATGCTCGGCGCGCGCACGGGCTTGAAACCGTCACCGATCAAGCCACGTCATCTGCTGGAACACTTTCAGTCCCCTGTCGGCTTGGACGGTGCCGTTGAATTGGCGGGGCCGGGAGGTAAAGGGCGTTATGCGAAAAATGGCCAGCAGTTTATCCGCGAGGGTAATGACGTTTACCCGATATACCAGCGCGAAAACGAACGGGGGCTGCGCCTGAAAAAGAGCCAGGGAGGCGGGCAAGATGAGCTGACTCTAAATATCGAACATCCCCGTGAATGGCTGCTGGGAGCCGATGCGCCGAAAGCGGGTCCCAGTTCTGGCGTGCACAACCCCTGGCGCGCCCCAACGCCACCTTCGCCGGACTGGCACCCGCCGGTTATACGAACGGCGACTGAAAACCGGATTTATCAGTCGACCACGTTGGCCAACCATTGGCTGGATTGGCGCACCCAAGTGTCTGCCGATCAATTGTCGGGTTCCCCGGCTCCCTGGATATTTCATCTGGCTTTGGATCCCCAGGGTTATCCCCATAATGTCCTGCGGGTGGCTCCTCCTAATACCAGCATTTCAGACCCGAACAGCGGATTTTACAGAGTGCTGCCCCCTGGCGACCATGCGCCGTTGACCGGTATCGTGTTTATCACCAGAAATGAGCCGCTGGTGTCTTTGGCGGAGGTAGATATCGTGCGCTGGACGGGCAGGGACAGGCGTGACCAACCCCTGCCGGTATCACGCACCCTCACAGGTGGATGGCAAAACCATCCGCCACTGTTCGACAGGCCATTACAGCAGTATGTGGCTGAAGCGTTTCCCACGATGACCAACAGAACCCGCGACTTTGTCGTGCTGAGAATGATCGAGTTGTCAGGCCCATCACGTCCGGCGACGGCAAGTCATATGCTTGGGCTACGTGCGGCGCTGGACGAATGGCTGCCCCCAGCCCCGGCTCGCCCAGGCCAGACGGATGACTTGCTGCGGATGTTGCGGCCCATTCCAATTGCGCGCAATACCACTTTCATCAATTACCAAGGGGTTGCGCCAGGGCTTGAACGCATCGACTTCATACCGTCTATCATGCCGGCGAAGAGGCTCCAGCACGGTGGTAAGGCGGTTACGGTAGACAGACATACCACACAGCGCGCCGCTGTAAGGAGCGTCCTGGAACAGCAGGGTTTTATCATTCGGGACGTCAATGTCTGGCGTTACGGGAAGTCTATTCGAGAGTCGTTAGTGACTCACCCCAACTCCCCCGCTCGTTTGTACTACGTTTCCTATGAGTGGGCGGAGATGGGCAATGTCCGGCTCTACAAACGGTTTGAGAATAAGTGGTTTGATTTGGCGCTCAGGTCCTACAAGGATCCGGCGTTAGTCCGGGAGGTGACCAATGCGCGATTTGAACAACGACTGGTACCGATTTTGGCGGGCATACATTGGCCAATCATGGGGGATATTTCTCCAACCGTCTATTTCGTCAAATTGAGACCCGCGTCTTGATCAAAGAGAACACGCCAGCTGCGCCGAACAGCAAGGCACTGACGCGATTGAACCAGCTCTGGCCCGCGCCGCTGCGCAGGTAGCGCGCGGCACCGTGGGCGCCGAGGCCGTAAGCCAGCTTGCAGAGCAAGTCGAGTACGGTCCAGGTCGCGATCATGATCAGCAGTTGCGGCAGAAACGGCTGCTCGCTACTGAGGAACTGCGGCAGGAAGGCGGCGAAGAACAGGATGTCCTTGGGGTTGCTGGCGCCCAGCACAAAGGCCCGGCCGAACAGTGCGCGAAAACGCGGCACCGCCGGCGCCTGCGGTACCTCGGCGCCATGGGTTGGCAGGCGAGATTGCTGCCAGCTCTGCCAGGCCAGATAGAACAGGTACAGCGCGCCGATGATTTTCAAGGCGCTGAACAACTGCTCGGAGGCCAGCAACAATGCGCCCAGGCCCAGAGCCGAGGCGCTCAACAGGCAGATCGAGGCAAACACCCCGCCCAGGAACGCCGGGTACGAACGGCGCAGGCCGTAGTTGAGGCTATTGCTGATCATCAACAGCGACAACGGCCCGGGGATCAGGATCACCACCAGTGCCGCACCACTGAACAACAGCCAGGTATCCAGGTTCATCTACATTTCTCCCTCTATGCAAAAGCCCCACCCGAAGGTGAGGCGGTTTTTCAGCCGTTCCCGAACTACAGGAAGATGAACTTGGCGATAAAGATCGCGCACAGCACCCACAGGCTGACAGAAATCTCACGGTACTTGCCGGTGCCTGCCTTGAGCGCCACGTAAGTGATAAAGCCCAAGGCAATCCCGTCGGCGACCGAGAAGGTCAACGGCATCATGATCGCGGTGACAATCGCCGGAATGCTGTCGGTGGCCTCATCCCAGTTGATATGGGCCATGCTCGCCATCATCAGCATCGCCACGTAAATCAGCGCGCCGGCGGTGGCATACGCCGGAATCATTCCCGCCAGTGGCGCAAAAAACATCGCGGCCACAAACAGGATGCCCACGGTCACGGCGGTCAGCCCGGTGCGACCACCTGCGGCCACACCCGCAGCGCTTTCCACATAGCTGGTCACCGGCGGCACACCGACCATGGCGCCAAATACGCTGGAGGCACTGTCGGCCTTCAGCGCACGGGACAGGTTATCGATCTTGCCGTCGGCGTTGACCAGTCCGGCCCGTTGCGCGACGCCCATCAGTGTACCCGCGGTGTCGAACATGTGTACAAAAAGAAAAGCAAATACCACGCTTATCATGCTTACATTGAATACACCTTTTATGTCCATGGCCATCCATGTCGGCGCCAGGCTCGGTGGGGTTGAGAGAATGCCGTTGTAGTGCACCAGGCCCAGGCCCCACCCGGCGAGGGTCACGGCGATGATGCTGATCAGGATCGCGCCGAATACCCGGTGATAGCTGAGGATCGCAATCAACAGGAAGCACACGGCCGCCAGCAAGGGCGCAGGCTCGTGCAGCGAACCGAGCTTGATCAAGGTGGCCGGGCTGTCGACGATGATACCGGCGGTCTTCAGGCCGATCACCCCAAGGAACAAACCGACGCCTGCGCCCATGGCATGACGCAAGCTCACAGGGATGCTGTTGAGCAGCCATTCACGCACGCGCGACAGTGTCAGGCCCATGAACAGCACGCCGGAAATAAACACTGCGCCCAGCGCGGTTTCCCAGTGGTAGCCCATGGTGCCGACCACGGTGTAGGTGAAAAACGCATTCAGGCCCATGCCCGGCGCCAAACCCACCGGCCAGTTGGCGTACAGCCCCATCAGCAGGCAGCCCAGCGCGGCGGCGATACAGGTGGCGACAAACGCCGCACCGTGATCGATACCGGCGTCGGCCATGATGTTGGGGTTGACGAAGATGATATAGGCCATGGTGATGAAGGTGGTGAGGCCGGCAATCAACTCGGTCCTCACTGTGGTGCCATGCAAGCGCAGTTTGAACAGGCGTTCCAGCCAGCCGCCTTGCGGTGGGGCGAGGTCCAGCGTAGGGGCTTCGGTTTTTTGGCTATCCACAGCAAGTACTCCTCAAGAGTTTTATTGTTATTTCCAGCGCCGGTCACAGAGGTGGGCAGCAGCGCTTTGAGGTACTGGCGGGTTTTGTTGATCAATAGGTCAGGAACTCGCACGAAGCGAATTATGCTTTTGTATACAAATAAAGCAAATAATGTTTTCTATTTTGTCTGCGAAAGGGGATGAAAGGCGGATGCGCGGGCGTTTCTTCGGCTTGTTGTGGCGAGCAGGCTTGCCCTGCGTTGGGCTGCGAAGCGGCCCTGAAACAGTCACCGCGGGGCTTCAGCTAGAGATCATCGGCAGGTTTTGGGGCCGCTAAGCAGCCCAACGCAGGGCAAGCCTGCTCGCCACAACAAGCTCGCTCGGCATAGGGTTAAGGTTGGCCGGCGAGGGCCTGATTCACCGCCAACCATCCAGCCACGGCGTCTTCACCGGCTTCACTGAACGCACGCTGCAACAGCTTCACCTGCTCGCGGCGCAGTGACTGCTCAAAACGTTGGCCTTCTTCAGTCAGTTCCAACAGGCGTTTGCGCTTGTCGGCCTCGGAGGCAACGCTGTCGACCAGGTGCATTTCCTGCAATTGGCGCAATGGCATGTTCAGCGCCTGCTTGCTCACGCCAAGCAACTCCAGCAGCTGCTTCACGCTCAAGGCGGGGTAACGCGCGATAAAAAATACGATGCGCTGATGCACGCGGCTCAGGCCACGGCGCTCGAGCATTTCGTCGGCCTTGGCGGTAAAAGCCTGGTAGCCGAAGAAAAAGGCTTCCATGGCTTGTTGTTGGCTGCCCTGGTTTTTAAGGTCAAGCATATTGACGTATCCACGCGAGTCGTCGTAATTTCGGTCAACCAGTTTGACGTATTTGCCCCCGACTTCGCTACCGGTGACCCTATGGCCTTCTCTGAACGTGTTACGCGCCTCAAAAGCTCCTTGATCCGTGAAATTCTTGCGGCGGCCCAGCGCCCGCAAGTGATGTCGTTCGCCGGTGGCCTGCCCGCCGAAGCCATGTTGCCGGTACTGAATTGGGATGAACTGCCACTGAACATCGGCCAATACGGTATGAGCGAAGGCGAGCCGCAACTGCGTGAACTGCTCGCCGCCGAGGCCCGCGCCTTGGGCTTACCGTGCCAGGCCAGTCAGGTGCTGGTGGTCAGCGGCTCCCAGCAAACCCTCGACCTGGCGGCCAAGCTGTACATCGACAAGGGCACTGAAGTCTTGCTGGAAGGCCCGACCTACCTGGCCGCCTTGCAGATTTTCCAACTGTTCGGCGCCGATTGCCTCACCGTGCAACTGGAGGCCGACGGCCCGAACCTGGCCGCGCTGCGCGCCAGCCTCGAACGCCATCACCCGGCGTTCATCTACCTCATCCCGACCTTCCAGAACCCCTCGGCCGTGCGCTACAGCGAGGCCAAGCGCGCAGCCGTGGCCGCCTTGCTCGATGAATTCGGCGTAACCCTGATCGAAGACGAGCCCTACCGCGAGCTGACATTCGACGGCGCCAGTGCGCAGCCCATCGCCGGGCGGTTGAAAAAAGCCAGCTGGATCTACACCGGCACCGTCTCCAAGACCCTGTTGCCGGGGTTGCGCGTCGGTTACCTGATCGCCAGCGAGGATTTGTTCCCGCACCTGCTCAAGCTCAAGCAATCGGCCGACCTGCACACCAACCGCATCGGCCAGTGGCAAGCGATGCAGTGGATCGGCACGCAAAAGTACCAGCAACACCTGGCGCAGTTACGCGACTTTTACCGCGAGCGTCGCGATGCCTTTCAGTCGGCTCTGGAGCGCCACTTTGGCGACCTGGCCGACTGGCAAGTGCCTCAAGGTGGATTATTCTTCTGGCTGACCTTGAAACAACCCCTCGACACCCGCACCTTGTTGGCGCAAGCATTGGATCAGGACGTGGCGTTCATGCCCGGTGAACCGTTCTTTTCCGAGCCCGATCAACACTTGGGTTCGTTGCGCCTCAATTTCAGCCATATCGACCCGGCCCGTCTGGACGAAGGTCTCAAGCGCCTGGCCGCGGTGGTCCGTCAAGCACAGCACGCGCAAGCGGCATAAGGGGAGCCCCATGTACAAGGTTTATGGCGATTACAAGTCGGGCAACTGCTACAAGGTCAAATTGATGCTCAACCTGCTGGGCATCCCGTACCAATGGATCGATGTCGACATCCTCAAGGGCGACACCCAGACTGCTGAGTTCCTGGCCAAGAACCCCAATGGCAAGATCCCGGTGCTGGAACTTGAAGACGGCACTTGCCTGTGGGAGTCCAACGCGATTCTCAACTTCCTGGCCGATGGCAGCGAATTTTTGCCGTCCGAGCCACGCCTGCGCACGCAAGTGTTGCAGTGGCAGTTTTTCGAGCAGTACAGCCACGAACCGTATATTGCGGTGGCGCGGTTTATCCAGTTTTACCTGGGCTTGCCCGCAGACCGTCTTGAGGAATACAAGAAGCTGCACAAAGGTGGCTACAAGGCCCTCAAGGTCATGGAGCGCCAACTGCAACTGACCCCGTATCTGGTAGGCGATCAATTCTCCATCGCCGATGTGGCGTTGTATGCCTATACCCATGTGGCCCAGGAGGGTGGGTTTGAGCTGGACGCTTATCCGGGTGTGCAGGCGTGGCTGGCGCGGGTGGCCAGTCATCCAAAACATGTAGCGATGCTTGATTAAACGCGGATCGACATGTGGGAGCTGGCTTGTGTGGGAGCTGGCTCCCACATTGATAGTGTCCAGTTTCAGTTCGATGTTGTGCCAGACAGCTCATCACTCAGCAGCTCAAAGCAACGCTGCGCCGCCGGGCTAAGGCCCATCCCGCTGCGACTGATCAACCCGATCTCGCGATTCACGCCGGGATGGTCAATATTGATGCGCTTCAACCCCTGCAAACTGTCCGCCGCCGACTCCGGCAACACGCTGATGCCCAACCCCTGGCGCACCAACGCCAGTACCGTCGACATGTAGTTGGCTTCCATGCCAGCATTCATTGTCAGCCGTGTCTGATCAAACAACGCGTCCACCTGCTCACGCACACTGCTGTCGCGCCCGGTGAGGATGATTGGCTGGTCCGCCAATTGCTCCAGGGTCAGCCGCCGATGGTGGGCGAGGGGATGGCACAGTGGCACAAACGCACACAACCGATCATTGAGCACCGGCAAAAACACCAGGCCGTGGCTCAGCCGTGCGCGCACACCAATGCCAAAGTCCACCACGCCTTCGCGCACCTGTGCATGAATGCGATGGGCGACCAGGTCATGCAAACGTACTTCGATGCCGGCAAAGCGTTCGCGAAACAGGCGCAAGGCCGGCGGCAGGGCGCCGGCGCATACCGAGGGCAGTGCGGCGATGGTGACCACGCCGCGGCGCAGGGCGGCGAGGTCGCGCGAGCCAGTGACGATGTTGTCCAGGTCCAGCAACAGTTTTTCCATGGGGCCGCGTGCGTCCTCGCCGGCGGCGGTAATGCTCACATGACGAGGGCTGCGGTCGAGCAGGGCGACACCAAGCCAGTCTTCGAGTTGTTGCACCTGCACCGTCAGGGCTGAGGGCGATAAGTGCAACTCGTTGGCGGCCTTGGTGAAACTGCCGGTACGGGCTACGGCTAAAAAGGCTTGTATGTGTTGGATACTGTTCTTCATTTTGTTTTTCCGAACGTGCCAGGCCGAATATTCCAATTTACAAAGACTAACCTGCTTCCAATACTCCAGGGAAAACAATAACCGGCCACCAAGGCCGCTCTGGAGTAACCCATGCTCGCAACCCTGGGTGTCATCACCATCCTGTGCCTGCTCGCTGCCGTCATGAGCAAACGCCTGTCGCCACTGGTGGCGCTGATCGCCTTGCCGATCATCGCCGCACTGCTCGGCGGTTTCGGCCTGCAAACCAGCGCCTTTATCATTACCGGAATCAAGAACGTCGCCCCAGTGGTGGGCATGTTTGTGTTCGCGATTCTGTTTTTCGGGATCATGACCGACGCCGGCATGCTCGACCCGATCATTGATCGCATCCTGCGCACCGTAGGCACGCGTCCTACGCGGATTGTGGTCGGCACCGCGACCCTCGCGCTGCTGGTGCACCTGGACGGCTCCGGCGCGGTGACGTTTCTGGTGACGGTGCCGGCGATGCTGCCGCTGTATACGCGGTTGGGCATCGACAAGCGCATCCTTGCGTGTGTCTGCGCCATGGCCGCCGGGGTCAATTTCCTGCCGTGGACCGGCCCGGTGCTGCGCTCTTCGGCGGCCTTGCATGTGCCGGTGGCCGACCTGTTCCAGCCGCTGATCCCGGTGCAGATCGTCGGCCTGGTCTTCGTGTTTGCCTGCGCCTGGTGGCTGGGCCGTCGTGAAGAAAAACGCCTGGGCCTGGGCGCCGGTTCCTCGGTGGAGGCGGTACCGCAACGGGTGCTCAGCGAAGAGGACATCAAGCTGCGGCGCCCACGGCTGTTCTGGGTCAACCTGTTGCTGACCGTGCTGGTAATGGTGGTGATGATTGCCGGCTGGGTCGACCCGGTGGTGATGTTTATGCTCGGCACCGTGGTGGCGCTGTGCATCAACTACCCGAATGTGGATGCCCAACGGGCGCGCATCGATGCCCATGCGAAAACCGCCCTGACCATGGCCAGTATCCTGCTCGCCGCTGGCGTGTTCACCGGCATCATGCAAGGCACTGGCATGCTCAAGGCGATTGCCGAGGTGGCGGTCGCACAGATTCCCGCCGGCCACGGCAAGTTGATCCCGGCGGTGGTGGGCTTTATTTCCATGCCGTTGAGCATGTTGTTTGACCCCGATTCCTACTATTTCGGTGTGATGCCGGTGATCGCCGAGGTCGGCAAAGCCCTGGGCGTCGACCCGCTGCAAGTGGCCCAGGCCTCGTTGCTGGGCGTACACACCACCGGTTTCCCGGTCAGCCCGCTGACGCCTGCGACCTTCCTGCTGGTGGGCCTGTGCAAGATCGAACTGGCCGATCACCAGCGCTTCACTATTCCGTTTCTGTTTGCTGCGTCGGTGTTGATGACCCTGACCGCATTGCTCCTGGGAGTGATTTGAGATGAAAACCTTGCGCATCGGTTCCGGCGCCGGCTACTCCGGCGACCGTATCGAGCCTGCCGTGGAACTGGCCGAACAGGGCGACCTGGATTACCTGGTGTTCGAATGCCTGGCCGAACGCACCATTGCCCTGGCGCAACAGGCGCGTATCAGCGACCCGCAGGGCGGTTACGACCCACTGCTGAGCGAGCGTATGCGCCGGGTGTTGCCATTTGTTGGCTTGAAGGGCCACCGTCGCCTGCGGGTAATTACCAATATGGGCGCGGCCAACCCCGTGGCGGCGGCCGTTGAAGTGCGGCGGGTTGCCAACGAGTTGGGCCAGGACCTCAAGGTCGTGGCGGTGGTGGGCGATGACGTGTTGGAGGTTTTACAGCCCGGGTTTTTGCTGGATAACGGCCAGACCGTTGGCTCTTTGGGCGCGCGGTTGATATCCGCGAACGCCTACCTGGGCGTCGACGGCATCCTTGAAGCCTTGCGCGCCGATGCCGATGTGGTGATCACCGGGCGCGTGGCCGACCCGTCGCTGTTTTTGGCACCGCAGATGTTTGAGTTCGGCTGGGCTGCGGACGACTGGCAGCGCCTGGGGCGCGGCACGTTGGTCGGGCATTTGCTGGAATGCGCGGGCCAGGTCAGCGGCGGTTATTTTGCCGATCCCGGTTTCAAGGATGTGGATGAGCTGGCACGCCTGGGTTTCCCGTTGGCTGAAATCGATGCCGATGGCGAGGCTGTGATCACCAAGGTGGCGGGCTCAGGCGGGCGGGTCAGCCGTGCGACGTGCACCGAGCAGATGATCTACGAAGTACACGACCCGGCGGCTTATCTCACGCCGGACGTGACGGCAGACTTTTCTCAAGTGAGCTTTGTGGAGGAGGGCGTGGATCGCGTCCGTGTCCAAAACGCCAGTGGTCGCGCTCGGCCTGAACAGTTAAAGGTCAGCGTGGGTTACCTGGACGGATGGATCGGTGAAGGGCAGATGTCCTACGGCGGCCCAGGCGCGGTCGCACGGGCTGAGTTGGCGCGGGATATCGTACTCAAGCGCCTGGAACTGATGGGCGTAAAGATGCAAGAGCTACGCGCCGAGCTGATTGGCATGGATTCATTGCACGGCCCACGCAGCAGCGTCGAGCCCTGGGAAGTGCGCCTGCGCGTGGCCGCCCGTTGTGAAGAGCGCAGCGAAGCGGTGCGGGTTGGCAATGAAGTGGAAACCCTCTACACCAATGGTCCGTCGGGCGGCGGCGGCGCGAGTAAAAGTGTGCGCCAGGTGGTGGCAGTAGCGTCGTTATTGCTGCCCCGCAGCGTGGTCAACCCGAGGATCGAAGCATGAAACTGCACACACTGGCCCATTCCCGTACCGGCGATAAGGGCGACACTTCGAACATCTCGATCATCGCCTACCGCGCCGAGGATTATCCGTTGCTGTGCGAACAGCTCACGCCCGAGCGCGTCGCCACGTTTTTTGCCGGCTTGCGTGAGCCGGGCGCAGCGCCGGTGCGGCGTTATGAATTGCCCAACGTGCAGGCGCTGAACTTCGTGCTGCCGGGGATCCTGCGCGGCGGCGTGACCCGCTCGCTGGCGCTGGACGCCCATGGCAAGTGCCTGGGGTCGGCCTTATTGGATCTGGTAATACTGACTTAATTACACAGCCAAACAAATGTGGGAGCTGGCTTGCCTGCGATAGCATCAACTCAGTCTACCTGAATCACCGAGGTGCCTGCATCGCAGGCAAGCCAGCTCCCACACAAGCCAGCTCCCACTTGGGTTCTTCAGCGGCTGTCAGACCGCGGCAAACCGCTTGTCGAGGTAATCAATGATCACCTTGGAGTCATACATCCAGGTGGTCTGGCCATTCTCTTCGATACGCAGGCACGGCACTTTGATCTTGCCGCCTTGCTCCAGCAGGGTCTGGCGGTCCTGTTCGTTGTTTTTCGCGTCCTTGAGCGCCACCGGCACATTCAGGCGGTGCAGGGTGCGGCGAGTCTTCACGCAAAACGGGCAGGCGTGAAACTGATACAGCGTCAGTTCCTTGGCCGCCGCGTTGACCTGTGCCTGTTGCTCGGCAGAACGCTGCTTTTTGCGCGGGCGGGTCAGGAAGTCGCCCGCGATGATGATTTGGCCGAGACCCACTCGAAGTGCTTTGACGAACATGGCTGAAAACCTCTTGCCCATGAAGAAGGGGCCGCAGCTTACCTGAATTTCGCGGGCGAAAAAAAACCGGCGATGAACGCCGGCTTTTCCTTACGCAGCCTGTTACTTGATCAGGCTGAGGAATTCGCTGCGGGTGGCCGCGTTTTCGCGGAACTCACCCAGCATCACCGAAGTGATCATCGACGAATTCTGTTTCTCCACACCGCGCATCATCATGCACATGTGCTTGGCTTCGATCACCACCGCCACGCCCAGGGCGCCAGTCACTTGCATCACGGCATCGGCGATCTGGCGGCTGAGGTTTTCCTGGATCTGCAGGCGGCGCGCATACATGTCGACAATCCGCGCAACCTTCGACAGGCCCAGCACTTTGCCGCTCGGGATATACGCCACATGCGCCTTGCCGATAAACGGCAGCAGGTGGTGTTCGCACAGCGAGTACAACTCGATGTCCTTGACCAGCACCATTTCGCTGTTGTCGGAGCTGAACAAGGCACCGTTGGTGACTTCTTCCAGCGTCTGTTCATAGCCGCGGCAAAGGTACTGCATCGCCTTGGCGGCACGCTTTGGCGTGTCGAGCAGGCCCTCGCGGGAAACGTCCTCGCCGAGCTGGCCGAGGATCGCGGTGTAATTCTGTTCCAGGGACATGAAACTACCTGTGGGATTTTCGCAAAGCGCAAGGTTACGGTGGCGGGCACATCGCTGCAAGCCTGACGATGGCACTTGTTACTCGTCGCGCCCTTCCATCATGGTGCGCTTGAGCATCACATACACCGCACCGGCGCCGCCGTGGCGGGCCTGGCAGGAGGTAAAACCGAGTACCTGGGCATGCTGGCGCAGCCAGGTATTGACGTGGCTCTTGATCATGGGACGCTTGCCGTCCAGGCGCACGGCCTTGCCGTGGGTGACGCGCACGCAGCGGATTTCGAATTTGGTCGCTTCGGCCAGGAAGGCCCAAAGGGTTTCGCGGGCTTTTTCCACGTTCATGCCGTGCAGGTCGAGGCTGCCTTCGAACGGGATCTGGCCGATCTTGAGCTTGCGCATCTGGCTTTCCTGCACGCCGTCGCGAGCCCACATCAGCTCGTCTTCGGGGCCTACATCGATCACGAACTGGTCGGACAGGCCATCCACCGTGGTGGCGTCGGTGCGCACGGTCGCGGCCTGGCGCAACTTGGCGATCTGCGCCCGGTCGGCCTTGGGTTTACCGGTGTCGGCACGATCATGCTTGATCGGCTTGACGCCGCGCAGCTCGTTTTTGAACAGGGAAAAATCGTCGTCTTGCATGTCAGCCTCCGCGAAGGGCGGGCAGTTTACCTAAATCGCGGCGGCCAGGGCGCAGGAAACGCTATCCAAGCGCCATCAGTCGTGCTTTTTCATCAAGTGCGAAGCGATGTTCAGTGACAGCGGCTGACGCATTTTCCGACGGCTACGACGCCATAACCACACACCCAACCACAGCACCAGCAGCCCGATTACCAACAGGATAGCCGAACCGCCGGGGCTGGCATTCAACTCGCCAAGGGCCGGCGAATGACCAAACAGGCCGGCGCCACCAGCGCCGGCCAACAGCAAACCTACAATGGCCAGCAACGCGGCAAAGCCGGCTACCAGGCGCAGACGCCAATTGCTCGGGCCTTTGGGGCGCAAGCGACGAGCGTCAAAACCATCGGATATCTTCATTCCGACCTTTCCTCCAGGGTATCGGCCCTTCGACCGGAAGATACACAGGTTGTTCCGACAGCAGCGGTAAATGCGCCAAATGAGAGGGCTTTGCGGATGAGCGGGGCAATAAATACGCCGCTCATCTCAAGGGCGATCAGATCAGATCTTTGGTCAACGCGAGGGTGGCGAAGTTGTCGGCCATGATGGCCATTTCAGTTTGCTGTACGTGCTCGGCGCTCAGGATGCCACCTTTGTAAGGCAGGTCACGGGTGGCGCAGGCGTCTTCCACCAGGGTGCAGCGAAAGCCCAGGTTCTTGGCGGCGCGCACGCTGGTGCTGACACTGGAGTGGCTCATGAAACCGCAGACGATCAAGTCCAGGGAGCCGAGGTCTTGCAGGTGTTTCTCCAGGCCGGTGCCATGGAACGCGCTGGGCAGCAGTTTGCCGATGATGGTTTCATCGCCTTGGGGTTCCAGGCCAGGGATGAATTCGCCGCGCTCGCCCTGCGGGTCGAACAGGCCCCCGACGGTGCCAAGGTGACGTACATGCACGATCGGGCGCCCGGCATTACGCGCGGCTGTCACAAGCTGCTTGATGTTGTCGACCGCCGCGTCCATGCCGGACAGGGCGAGTGGGCCGCTGAGGTATTCCTTCTGGGCGTCGATGATCACGAGGGTCGCATGGTTCAGGTTGGCTGCTGCGTAACCGCGACCGCTGAGTTGAAACATCGTCTTTGGAACGGACATTCTGGGGCTCCTGTGAGGGGGGCTTTTGTCACATTGTCCACTGGCTGAGCGGTTCTGTGAATCGCTACCATCGTAAGGTACGCCGTTGTTGACGTGCAGCCATGTCAAGAGGTGGGCTTGATCAGCGCAATGATGGCAATTTGAATGATTTCCGACAGATGGTGAAGGGTTTTCGTACATCGTCGGTACAGGCGAAGGCTGTTAGAATCGCCAGTCGTTTTTTCCAGGAGCTTGCCCCCGTGATTACCTCCCGCCTGCGCACGTTGCGCGACCACATCCGTTGGGCTGTCAGCCGTTTCCATGGGGAAGACCTGTTTTTCGGGCATGGCACCGACAATGCCTGGGACGAAGCCCGGCAATTGGTGCTCGGCGCCTTGCACCTGCCTTGGGAAATTGCCGACAGCTACCTGGACTGCAACCTCGAAGAAGAGGAAGTCGCCCATGTGCAGCGCTTGCTGCACAAGCGTATCCACGAGCGTGTCCCTACCGCCTACCTGTTGAAGGAAGCCTGGTTCTGCGGCATGTCGTTTATCGTCGATGAGCGCGTGTTGATCCCGCGTTCACCGATTGGCGAGTTGATCGAAAACCGCTTCGAGCCATGGCTGGCCCAGCCGCCGGCGCGCATTCTCGACCTGTGCACCGGCTCCGGTTGCATCGGCATCGCCTGTGCCTACGAGTTCCAGGACGCCGAAGTGGTGCTGGGCGACTTGTCCTTCGAAGCCTTGGAAGTGGCTAACCAGAACATTGAGCGTCATGGTGTCGATGAACGCGTCTACACCGTGCAGGGCGACGGCTTCGATGGCCTGCCGGGCCAGCGTTTTGACTTGATCGTGTCCAACCCGCCGTACGTGGATGCCGAAGACTTCGCCGACATGCCGGATGAGTACCAGCACGAGCCGGAACTGGGCCTGGCCTGCGGCGACGATGGTCTGAACCTGGTGCGACGCATGCTGGCCGAGGCCGCCGACCACCTGACCGAGAAGGGCTTGCTGATTGTTGAAGTCGGCAACAGCCAGGTGCACGTCGAGGCGCTGTACCCGGAAGTCGACTTTGCCTGGCTGGACTTCCAGCGCGGCGGGCACGGTGTGTTCATGCTGACGGCTGAGCAGTGCCGGGCGCATCAGGCGGTGTTTGCGGCGCGGGTTTAACTTCATTCCGCAATAGGAACGCGATCAGTGTGGGAGCCGACAAGCCAGCTCCCACATTTGGAATGCATTCCAACCTTTCAGCGGTGTGTGGCAATCCAGATCAACAGCCCCGCCTGAAACACCGTAAACGCCACCAGGCACGTAATGGTAAAGCGCAGCCCACTGTCCTCGCGCTTGAACTTGGTGACCTTTTCTTCTTCCTTGCGCAGCTTCACTTCCTGCTCGGCCAGGTTCTGCTCGGCCTGCTGCAGCATTTGCGCAGCTTCGAGGATCTCCACGTACTGCACCTTCTCGGTGTTCCAGCTGTCCAGCACTTCGCTGACTTTGCCGGGTTGCACGTTCCCTTTGAGGTGCTGCACATCGGCGTAGGCCACATCAAAACCCTGGATGCGCAGGAAATGATCGCGACGCAGGCGCGTGGCTTCGTTGAGTGCATCCTTGTTGGCGAGGTCCACGCCGTCTACGCGGTAATGTGACCACTTCTTTTTCGCCCACGCGGCGGCCTGTGCCACCAGAAAGCGTCCCAGGCCACGGTTGGCCGGTTCAATTTCCAGGCTGTTACCCGGGCCGAAGTGCACACGGTGCGTCTCGTGATCGACCCAGATATCCAGGTGATTCTGCTCGCGGCGCACACGTTGGCCGGGCAACTGGATCACCATGCGTAACAGGCTGTGTTTCTTGTCATGGCGTTCGGTATAGCCAAACTGTACGAACCGCAGCGGCCGTGCGCCGGTGGCACGATCAGTGGCCAGGGGCGCCAGGCGCAGCATCTTGAAGTGTTCGGCCTGAACGTCCGCCCACGGCAGGGCCGCGGCCTCGACAGCCTCGGGTTTTTCGGCCGGGGTGTCGGCGGTAGATTCGGGTGTTGCTTCGGTGGTAGTCATGCGGCGCGATCCTGTCCAAGCCCGGCGAGCCGACAGTCTTTTTACTGTCGACTCTGGGCTTATCGGCCGTTTTATTCAGGACTGGAGGCAAATAATCGCTTAACGGGGTTGAAGTCCGTCGATAAAGCGCACGATGCGTTGGCCCAGCTCGGCGGCGAGGGGCAGTTTGGGGTCGTTGTACGACTCAAGCTGTTCCTTTACACCCTTGGGCACGATGCGCATCACGTGGTTCATGCCTTGAATCACGCTCAGTTGTGCGTCGGGCTTGGCCGCTTGCAACTGCTGGGCATCCGCCACGCCGACCTGGATATCGTTGGTGCCCTGGATGATCAGAGCCGGCATGTTCAGTTTGGCGAAGGCGGCCGACGGGTCGGCACGAAACAGGCTGATCAGGTACGGCTGCACACTGGGGCGGAAAATGCCTTCCAGCGGGCGCGGTACATCGGCATCCACCTGGCCGGCCTTAAGGTGGTCGAGAATTTCATTGCTGCGCAGCAACAGGGCAGGGGGCAGATGATCGGCCAGTTGCTGGCGGATCACCTGGTCCACCGGCCGGGCGCTGCCGGACAGCGAAATAACCCCGGCCGGGTCGAGTTGCGGCGCGGCGAGGGTGGCGACCAGCGCACCTTCGCTATGGCCCAGCACGATCAACTGGCCCATGCGGCTGTCGGCCTTGAGCAGCTTGCCCCAGGCCACCGCATCGGCCACATAGGCGTCCAGGGTGAGGTTGCGTTCGTCGGGGGTGGCGGCCAGGCTCGCGGCCACGCCGCGTTTGTCGTAGCGCACGCTGGCGATGTTATTGCGCGCCAGCACCCAGGCCAGGCGCTTGAGGCTGTCGTTGCGCGCACCATCGGCGCTGTTGCCGTTGCGGTCGGTGGGGCCGGAGCCGGCGATGATTAGCACCACGGGCACGGGCTTGTCGGATTTTGGCAGCAGAAGCGAACCAAACAGCTCGCCGCTGCCGGTGTCCAGGCTGATCGGCCGTTGCAGCACGACGGGGGAGGCGGCGAAGCCAAGGCTGGAAAACAGGGTAAGGGTCAAAAGCAAAACTCGCAGCATCATCACGCCATCATCAGGAAGGTGCCGGTTGGACCAACGTCTACCGGTAAGGTTTCGAGGATGAACTACTCGGTTAGCCTGCGTATACTGGCTGCCTTAAGTTATTACGGTTGAGTTGATTCAACTGATTTCACGGAGCGCCCTGCATGTCCGGCAATACCTTCGGCAAGCTGTTCACTGTCACCACCGCGGGCGAAAGCCATGGCCCGGCGTTGGTCGCCATTGTCGACGGCTGCCCGCCAGGCCTCGAGTTGTCTCTGGAAGACCTGCAGCGTGACCTCGACCGCCGCAAGCCCGGCACCAGCCGCCATACTACCCAGCGCCAGGAGCCCGACGAAGTCGAGATTCTTTCCGGCGTGTTCGAAGGTCGCACCACCGGCTGCGCCATTGGCCTGTTGATCCGCAACACCGACCAGAAGTCCAAGGACTACTCGGCGATCAAGGACCTGTTCCGCCCGGCCCACGCCGACTACACCTACCACCACAAATACGGTGAGCGCGACTACCGTGGCGGTGGCCGCAGCTCGGCGCGTGAAACCGCCATGCGCGTGGCCGCCGGTGCCATCGCCAAGAAATACCTGGCCACCCAGGGCATCGTGATCCGTGGCTACATGAGCCAATTGGGCCCGATTGAGATCCCGTTCAAGACCTGGGACAGCGTCGACGACAACGCCTTCTTCAGCCCCGACCCGGACAAGGTGCCGGAACTGGAAGCCTATATGGACCAGTTGCGCCGCGATCAGGATTCGGTGGGTGCCAGGATTACCGTGGTCGCCGAAGGCGTCAAACCGGGCCTGGGCGAGCCGATCTTCGACCGCCTCGACGCCGAGCTGGCCCACGCGCTGATGAGCATCAATGCGGTCAAGGGCGTGGAGATCGGCGCCGGTTTTGCCTGTGTCGCCCAGCGCGGCACCGAGCATCGCGATGAAATGACGCCGCAAGGTTTCCTCAGCAATAACGCGGGCGGCATCCTCGGCGGTATTTCCTCCGGCCAGCCGATTGTTGCGCACCTGGCGCTCAAGGCCACGTCGAGCATCACCACGCCGGGCCGTTCGATCGATGTGCATGGCAACCCGGTGGACGTGATCACCAAGGGCCGCCACGACCCGTGCGTGGGCATCCGCGCCACGCCGATTGCCGAGGCGATGATGGCCATCGTGTTGATGGACCACCTGCTGCGCAACCGTGGGCAAAACGCCGATGTGCAGGTGAGTACGCCGGTGTTGGGCCAGCTGTGACGGTGTGTGGCGAGCGAGCTTGCTGCGGCGAGGGAGCTTGCTCCCGCTGGGCTGCGCAGCAGCCCCCCACAATATGACGCAAAGCCTCCCATACTGGCGCCTCTCCAGCTTCTACCTCTTCTACTTCGCCCTGCTCGGGGCGACGGCGCCGTTCCTGGCGCTGTACTTCGACCACTTGGGGTTCTCCAGCGCGCGTATCGGCGAGCTGGTGGCCATCCCCATGCTGATGCGCTGCGTGGCGCCCAACCTGTGGGGCTGGCTCGGCGACTACACCGGCCGGCGCCTGGCCATCGTGCGTTTTGGCGCGGTGTGTACCCTGGCGAGTTTCTCGCTGATCTTCTTCAGCAAAACCTACGCCTGGCTGGCCCTGGTGATGGCACTGCATGCGTTCTTCTGGCACGCGGTGTTGCCGCAGTTTGAAGTGATCACGCTTGCGCACCTGCAAAAGCAAACCGCGCGCTACAGCCAGATCCGCCTGTGGGGCTCCATCGGTTTTATCCTCACCGTGGTGATCATGGGCCGCCTGTTCGACGGGCTGAGCCTGGACATTTACCCGGTGGTGGTCGTGGTGATCATGGCCGGCATTATTGGCGCCAGCCTGTGGGTGCCGAACGCGCAGCCCGCCGTCCAGGGCAATCGCCTGGCCGGTGACGGTTTCCTCAAGCAATTGCGCAGCCCCGGCGTACTGGCGTTTTATGCCTGCGTGGCCTTGATGCAAATGAGCCATGGCCCGTATTACACCTTCCTGACCCTGCACCTTGAACATTTGGGTTATAGCCGTGGCGTGATCGGCATGCTGTGGGCGCTGGGTGTGGTCGCGGAGGTGCTGATGTTCCTGGCCATGAGCCGGATCCTGACGCGTTTTTCGGTGCGGCGGGTGCTGCTGGCCAGTTTCGTGTTGGCGGCTATCCGCTGGTTGCTGCTGGGGTCATTCGCTGAAATTTTCTGGGTATTGCTGCTGGCGCAAGTGCTGCACGCCGCCACGTTCGCCAGCTTTCATGCGGCCGCCATCGCCTTTGTACAACGCAGTTTCGGCGCCAGACAACAAGGCCAGGGCCAGGCGCTGTATGCCGCGCTGGCCGGCACCGGGGGCGCGTTGGGTGCCCTTTACGCCGGCTACAGCTGGAACCTGCTGGGGCCGACCCTGACCTTCAGCATCGCCAGCGTCGCCGCCCTGGCCGCCGCCATTATCATTGGCCTTCGATTGCAAGAACCGACTACAGGAACCGAGCAATGAGTTATGTCGCTGTTTACGCTGCCGCCACACCGGATACCCCGAACAAGGTCCTGACCCATTTCGACGATATCGTCTCGACGCTGGCCGACCACGGTGTGCGTTTTGCGCGCTGGCATCCGGCGCCGATTGAGAAGGGCGCCAGCGACGCAGACATGATCGCCGCGTACCAGCCGCAGATCGATGCCCTTGGCTACGCCGCCGTGGAGGTGCTTAGGGCGGCGGGCGATCCGGCACAGAACGTTGAACTGCGTGCGCAATTCCTCAGTGAACGCCGCTACAGCGAAGACGCAGTGCATTTCTTCATCGCAGGCCAAGGCCAGTTCAACCTGCACCTGGGCGACTATGTATACGCCGTGCGTTGTGAGAAAAATGACCTGCTGGTGATTCCGGCCGGCGTGCCGCATTGGTTCGACATGGGCGAGAACCCGCACTTTGTCACCTTGCGTTTGTTCAACACAGCTAAAGGCTGTGAGCCTCAACTCACCGGCGATGCTATTGCCGATGGCTTCCCGGGCTTGGACGACTAAGCACAGATATTTAAATGTTCAACCCAGGCAAGTTGGAAGTTGTTGTGGGAATAAGCCTGATTATCTGTAAGGCGTAGCTGTTTCTGCTGCGCCCTGTGCTTTCAATCCATTCGTTATGTAACTCTCTGCAGACTCGATGTTTATATCACCTGTCAATAGCAGGAATCCGAAAGGTGATAGGGCATCCACTACAAAAGGAGAGAGCACAATGAGTGGCCCAGAACAGTCGTGTCGCACGCCGGTGGACGCGCCGATGACCGTTAGAAGACGTCTGAGCCTGGGCGGCAAGCCCCTCACCCCGACAGAGCTGGAAATTTTGCGCTGGGCCTCGGAAGGCAAGACCGTCTGGGAAATCAGTCAGATCCGGGCAACCTCTGAAGCCACGGTGAAATTCCATCTGCGCAATATCTACGGCAAGCTGGAAGTCACCAACCGCGTACAGGCGATGAATGAGGCCAGCCGACAAGGCTTGTGCTGAAACCACACAAAAAAGGGCCGCGACGCCTGTAAGCGTCGCGGCCCTTTTTGGTTATCGGTGGTTTATGCCGAGTGGTAGGTCGGCAGGGCAAAGCGGTTCTGGCTTTGCAGCATCGAAATCTGTGGCAGCTCACTGGCTTGTTCGGCCAGGTCGCGGCGGATCGCGCTGATCACCCAGGTCAGTTGGTCAGCGGTGTGCAGCTGTTGATACGAGATCGAACGCTTGACCTGTTTGCCTTCGCTGTTGCGCAGGGTCAGCAGGATACCGCCGTCTGGACGTGGCTGAGTGGTGACGTCGTATTGGGAGAATACAGAAGCGAATTTATCTTGGATCAGGCTCATGTCTATCAGCTCCGTTGGCTCAAGTTGGCAAGCATGGAGAGATAGGTGCAGTGATTGTGCCAGTATTGGATATCTGAAAAAGTCTTTATAAATCAATCAGTTAAAAATTTTACAGATTTTCGGTTTCGTGCAATTTGCATGAATGGCCATCGTGCATCCTGCATTTTGCGTTATTCGCGCCAGCTGTTTCAGGTCAGCCTCGAAGATAAAGACCGCCTCGGTTGGGCAAAATTCCTTTTCGGTGGAGGCCGACTCGGGATACAAAACTTTTCAAATCCCGCATGTACAGTCAAAGAATGGCAGGCGTATTTTCCCGCATGGCATTCGGCATCTGCCTATAGGGCTGCCGCTATGTCTGGATCATACGAAGAATAAGAAAAAGGACGTTCCGCCATGAGCCATCAGCAAGACGACATGATCACGTGGGGCAAGCTCTTACGTAAGGTGCCTGCGATTGTTCGAGCTTTGCCACGCGTAGTGCGTGGCATGCGCGCCGCGAATGTCACCGACCCCGCTCAGCCTTGCGGCCTCGGTTGGCACTTTGAACAGGCTGCGTTGCGCAACCCCGAGGGCGCGGCGTTGTTGTACGGCGACAGCGTGCTCAGCTACCGCGAAGCCAACCAGCGCGCCAATCGTATCGCGCATTACCTGCACGCGCAGGGCATCGGCAAGGGTGATGTGGTCGCGCTGTTTATTGAAAATCGCCCGGAACTGCTCCTCAGCGTACTGGCCGTGGCCAAGCTGGGCGGTATCTGCGCCATGCTCAACACCGCGCAAACCCAGGCTGCGCTGGTGCACAGCCTGAACCTGGTGAACCCGGCGGCGATCGTGGCAGGTGCAGAATTGGTAGACGCCTATGCGGCGGTGCGCGAGCAAGTGTCGATTGCGGCCGAACGCAGCTGGTTTGTGGCGGATCAGTCCTCAAACGCGGTGCCGCAGGGCTACACCGACCTGATGGCCGCCAGCGCTGACAGCCCGGTGGACAACCCTGCCAGCAGCGGACAAATCTTCTTCAACGACCCCTGCTTCTATATCTACACCTCCGGCACTACCGGTTTGCCCAAGGCCGGCATCATGAAACACGGGCGCTGGACCAAGACGGCGGTGAGTTTCGGCAGCATCGCCCTCGACATGGGGCCGCACGACGTTCTGTATTGCACTTTGCCGCTGTACCACGCCACGGGCCTGTGCGTGTGCTGGGGTTCGGCGATTATCGGCGCATCGGGTTTCGCCATCCGGCGTAAATTCAGCGCCAGCCAGTTCTGGGACGATGCGCGCAAATTCAACGCAACCACCCTGGGGTATGTCGGTGAACTGTGCCGCTACCTGCTGGACCAGCCGCCCAGTGCGCAGGATCGCGACAATAAAGTCACCAAGATGGTCGGCAATGGCTTGCGTCCCGGTGTCTGGGCGCAGTTCAAGCAGCGTTATGGCGTCGAGCACATCTGCGAGCTGTATGCCGCCAGCGACGGCAACATCGGTTTTACCAATGTGCTGAATTTCGACAACACCATCGGCTTTTGCCTGCAGCATTGGGCGCTGGTGGAGTACTCCCACGAAACCGGTGAGCCGCTGCGTGGCAGCGATGGTTTCCTGCGCAAGGTGCAAACCGGCGGGCAGGGCTTGCTGCTGGCCAGGATCGATGAAAAGTCGCCGTTCGACGGCTACACCGACCCGGAAAAGAACCGCAAGGTGGTGCTCACGGACGTGTTCGAGAAGGGGGACCGCTACTTCAATACCGGCGACTTGCTGCGCAGTATTGGCTTTGGCCATGCGCAATTTGTCGACCGACTGGGCGATACGTACCGTTGGAAGGGCGAAAACGTCTCCACCACCGAAGTGGAAAACGTGTTGTTGCAGCACCCGCAGATCGCCGAAGTGGTGGCCTATGGCGTCGAGATCGAGAACACCAATGGCCGCGCAGGCATGGTCGCCATCACGCCAAGCGAGTCCTTGGCGGCCCTGGACATGCGTGAGCTGTTGCAGTTTGCCCACGGCCAGTTGCCGCACTATGCGGTGCCGTTGTTTTTGCGCATCAAGGTCAAGATGGAAACCACCGGCACCTTCAAATACCAGAAGGTCAAGCTCAAGGAGGAAGCCTTCGACCCGGACAAGGCCGGTAACGACCCGGTGTACGCGTGGCTGCCCGGCTCCGACAGTTATGTACCGGTCACCGGGCTATTACTGGCGCAGATCCAGGGCGGGCAGTTCCGTTATTGATTCTGGCTATGAATGCTTTTGACAAAAAAGCCATGACAGCGGGGAACTCCCTCGCGACACTGAGCGCCTTATACACATTCGCAGACAAGGAGCCCCCGCATGTCAGACCAGCCCAAACAAATGACCGACGATGAAGCCGCCGAATTCGCCGAGCAGGTTTTTGATGTGGCCCGCAAAGGCGATGCAGCGATGCTGGCTGCGCTGCTGGCCAAAGGCTTGCCGGCCAATTTTCGTAATCACAACGGCGACACCTTATTGATGCTCGCTGCCTACCACGGCCATGTCGAAGCGGTAAAAGTGTTGCTCGAGTTCAAAGCCGACCCACTGATTGCCAACGACAAAAATCAGCTGCCGATCGCCGGTGCAGCGTTCAAAGGCAACCTGCCGGTGGTGAAGGCGTTGATCGACGGCGGCGCGCCGGTGGATGCAACCTCCCCGGACGGGCGCACAGCGCTGATGCTGGCCGCGATGTTCAACCGCACCGAAATGGTCGACTACCTGCTCGGCCAGGGCGCCAACCCCAAGGCCGTCGATGCCCAGGGCGCGACCGCGCTGGCTGCCGCGCAAACCATGGGCGCGGCGGATACGGCGGCGCGGTTGCAGAAACTGGTGTAGGCTACGCGCCCTCAAAAACCAGCCCGCCACAGGACCTTCCCATGCAAACCGCCCTCGTCGAACTTATCAGCAAAATCAGCGCCGGCGTCATGGGCGAGGACGAGGTGGCGCGCATCGCCACAGAAGCCGCCCAAGCCTACGCGGACCCGGTGGCGTTTCTGGCGGCGAACCCGGATATCAACTACGACGACACGTTCCCTATCCCTCTGGGTGAGTGGGTAGTGGTTGGCAGCCTGCCGGACACGGTGCTGTTCCAGGCCGACACCTATGGCGATCTGTTCGCGCAGATCGTCGCCTCGTTCGGCCCGGGCGTGGCGTTCAACCTCAAGCCCAAGCAGTTGGCCAAGACCGAAGACCTCACCGCGCTGAACCGCATCCAGATCCAGATGAGCGCGTTGAGCCCCGAAGATGGCGGCTATGTGTTGCTTAACTTCAGCCAATTGCTCGATGACGAGATCCAGGCGGTGCTGGTGTACGGCAATGACCTGCCGCGCGTGTTGCAACTGTGCGCCGAAGTGGGGATCAAGGCCGAGCCGTCACTGGAAGCCTTGAAAGTCGCTGTGCACGTCTGAAATAAAACGGAACCCAGGCAAACGCTGACTATCCTACAAGTGCATGCCCTCACTTAGGAGCGACACCATGGGTTCCACTTTCAACGGTCTTATCGGCCTGATCATCCTGGCGCTGGATATCTGGGCGATCATCAACGTGTTCAAAAGTGGCGCCAGCACCGGCGCCAAAGTGCTGTGGATCCTGCTGATCCTGTTGCTGCCGGTACTGGGTCTGATTATCTGGGCGATTGCCGGGCCGCGCGGTAACGTGCGGATTTGATCGTTCACTTGATTTGAAGTGAGCACCCTCCCTGTGGGAGCGGGCTTGCCCGCGATGGCGGTGTATCAGTATCAGATGTTTTGACTGACACACTGCAATCGCGGGCAAGCCCGCTCCCACATTGGTTTTCAGCGTACTCAGGATTTTGTGTGTCGAAACTATTCGCTGCACACAATTTTCACATCTTTTCCAAGACAATTCGGCGGTTTTACGGCTCTCCCAAGGCTCTAACTCACGTGCCATTAAAGGCCGGGCCACGGCGCACGTTCAGTAATTAATAGCGTTGATGCCATTGATCGGGCACCATTTGCGCCACCGCGTTAACCGCCTACCCCAGCCAGCCTGGGCGAGGGACGGACGCCACTGCATAATTTCGAAACTTAAACTTCCAATGGGTCCTAGAACGACATGGCAAACCCGGACGCCCTGAGTCAGCAGCGAGCTTCTAATCGCTTGCTGCAACCGACCGTCAAATCCCATCTGGCATACACGCTGCTTTGCGCGCTGGTCATGATGGTGATGTTCTCCCTGCTGCGCCTGGCGCTGCTGGCCTACAACCGCGAGATGATCCTCGACACGCCGGCCTCGACCTTCCTCGAAGCCTTCGTCAACGGCACGCGCTTCGACATCCGCTTTGTGATGTACGCGCTGGTTCCGCTGCTGCTGGCCTTGTTCAGCGTACGGGCCATGGCGGCGCGCGGGTTCTTCCGTTTTTGGCTGACCATCGCGTCCAGCATTGCCCTGTTCCTGGGCCTGATGGAGATGGACTTCTACCGCGAGTTTCACCAGCGGCTCAACGGCCTGGTCTTCCAATACGTGAAAGAAGACCCGAAAACTGTAATGAGCATGCTCTGGTACGGTTTCCCGGTGGTGCGCTACCTGCTGGCCTGGGCCGTAGGCACGCTGATCCTGAGCATCGCCTTCAAGGGCGCCGACCGTGCGACACGCCCACGTGGTCCGTTCAGCGGCGGCACCGTCGGCACTCGCCAGGTTGCTCCGTGGTACAGCCGCATTGCGGTGTTCGTGGTGTGCCTGCTGATCGCCGTGGTCGCCATTCGTGGCACCCTGCGCCAAGGCCCGCCGCTGCGCTGGGGTGATGTCTACACCACCGACTCGAACTTCGCCAACCAGTTGGGCTTGAACGGCACCCTGTCGTTGATCGCCGCAGCCAAGTCGCGCTTCTCCGAAGAGCGCTCGAATATCTGGAAAGCCACGCTGGACCAGCCGCAGGCTACCCAGACCGTGCGTGACATGCTGGTGTTGCCGCAAGAGAAACTGGTGGATACCGACACCGCCGCCGTGCGCCGTGACTACACGCCACCGGCCGAGAAAACCCTGCCGATCAAGAACGTCGTGGTGATCCTGATGGAAAGCTTCGCCGGTCACTCGGTCGGCGCACTGGGCCGCCCAGGCAACATCACGCCGTACTTCGACAAACTGTCCAAGGAAGGCCTGTTGTTCGACCGTTTCTTCTCCAACGGCACCCACACCCACCAGGGCATGTTCGCCACCATGGCGTGCTTCCCGAACCTGCCGGGTTTCGAATACCTGATGCAGACCCCGGAAGGCAGCCACAAGCTGTCGGGCCTGCCGCAGTTGCTCAGCGCGCGCAAGTTTGACGACGTGTATGTCTACAACGGCGATTTCGCCTGGGACAACCAGTCGGGCTTCTTCAGCAACCAGGGCATGACCAACTTCATCGGGCGCAACGACTTCGTTAACCCGGTGTTCTCCGACCCGACGTGGGGCGTGTCCGACCAGGACATGTTCAACCGTGGCCTGGAAGAATTGAAGGCCCGCGAAGGCGGCAAGCCGTTCTACGCCCTGCTGCAAACCCTGTCCAACCACACGCCGTATGCGTTGCCGACGCCCTTGCCGGTCGAGAAAGTCACCGACCGTGGCAGCCTCAACGAGCATTTGACGGCCATGCGTTACTCCGACTGGGCCTTGGGCCAGTTCTTTGAAAAGGCGCGTAAAGAGCCGTACTTCAAGGAAACCCTGTTCGTGATCGTGGGTGACCACGGTTTTGGTAATGAACAGCAGATCACCGAGATGGACCTGGGCCGCTTCAACGTACCGATGCTGATGATTGCACCGGGCATGCAGGAGAAGTTCGGCGAGCGTGACCACACCGTGGGTACCCAGATCGACATCGTGCCGACCATCATGGGCCGCCTGGGTGGCGACACCTTGCACCAGTGCTGGGGCCGCGACTTGTTGAACCTGCCGGAAGGCGACAAGGGCTTTGGCGTGATCAAACCGTCGGGCAGCGACCAGACCGTCGCCCTGGTCACTGCTGACCGCATCCTGGTACTGCCTAAAGAGATGCCACCGAAACTGTGGGAATACGAACTGGGCGCTAACCCGACCGGTAAGGTGATTCCTGAATCGCCGGACGAAGCCGCGCTGAAACAGAAACTTGAGTCGTTCCTGCAGACGGCCACCAAGAGCCTGTTGGATAACACCGCCGGTGTGATCGACGGCAAGCCGGACTAATAATCCGGGCATAAAAAAAGAGGCCTTCTAGAAGGCCTCTTTTTTTTGTCCGGATTTTATATCCGGCCGAGCAGCAACAGTACCAGCAGCACCACCAGCACCACACCCAGAATACCCGACGGGCCATAGCCCCAGTTACGAGAGTGCGGGAACACCGGCAGGCCGCCGACCAGCAGCAGGATCAGAATTATGATCAGAATCAGGCTCATGTTTTTTTCCTTGTAGGCCTTCTGAAAAGACCGGTTGTTTAACGACAGGCCCGTGGGTTTATTTACGGACGCCTTAACAACTCCGACTGTGCCGTTGTGGAGAAAATTCCATAGTTTCTTAAAGCATTTCACACACTGGCTTATTTCTTTTAATGCGTTCGCAATAATGGGCACTTAGTTGAAAAAGATTGAACTTACGCTATAAGCCGGGCTGCTACCTGGCTGGCGGTTTGCCTGAGGCATTCATCAATTGGATGGTGCGTGGGTGCAGGAAAAACCTTCGCTACACTGCCGATCACTTCTTCCGTGAACTACAAGGCTACTTACCTATGCAAAATCGCATGATGATCACTGGCGCCGGATCCGGCCTGGGTCGCGAAATCGCGCTGCGCTGGGCACGCGAGGGTTGGCAGTTGGCCTTGTCGGACGTCAGCGAGCCAGGCTTGCAGGAAACCCTGAAGCTGGTGCGCGAGGCCGGTGGCGATGGCTTTATCCAGCGCTGCGACGTGCGTGACTACAGCCAGCTCACCGCCTTTGCCCAGGCTTGCGAGGTGAAGCTGGGCGGCATTGATGTGATCGTCAATAACGCTGGCGTGGCGTCGGGTGGTTTTTTTGCCGAATTGTCCCTGGAAGATTGGGACTGGCAGATTGCGATCAACTTGATGGGCGTGGTCAAGGGCTGCAAGGCGTTCCTGCCGCTGCTGGAAAAGAGCAAAGGGCGGATTATCAACATCGCGTCCATGGCTGCGCTGATGCAGGGGCCGGCGATGAGCAACTACAACGTGGCCAAGGCTGGTGTGGTGGCGTTGTCGGAGAGTTTGCTGGTGGAACTCAAGCAGCAGGAAGTCGGTGTGCATGTGGTATGCCCGTCGTTTTTCCAGACCAACCTGCTGGATTCATTCCGTGGGCCAACGCCTGCGATGAAGGCGCAGGTCGGCAAGTTGCTGGAGAGTTCACCGATTTCGGCGGCGGATATTGCCGATTACATTTATCAGCGGGTGGCAGAAGGGGAGTTCATGATTTTGCCCCACGAGCAGGGGCGCATGGCGTGGGCGTTGAAGCAAAAGAACCCGCAGTTGCTGTATGACGAGATGACGCTGATGGCCGACAAGATGCGCGCCAAGGCGCAGGCAACCAAGGGCTGAGCGGATGATGATGATCGTTCCCACGCTCCGCGTGGGAATGCCGCCCCGGACGCTCCGCGTCCCGCTTTTGAAGGCGTGACGCGGAGCGTCACCGGATGAGTTACCACGCGGAGCGTGGGAACGATCAGAAACTGGGGCTTGTCTGTCAGAAAAATTACCGGGCTACGTAGGCCTTTCCTGATTTTACTGCAAGCCATTGCTGCGCCAAATCCAATCGCGCATGGTCAAGGTCCTGTCACTCCAAAAGGACAACCGCCATGCTGGTCTTAAGCCGCGCTGTGGGCGAAGTCATCTCCATCGGCGATGACATCGCCCTGCACATCCTCGAACTCAACGGTACCCAAGTGAAATTCGGCATCGACGCCCCGGTGGGTGTGAATGTCCATCGAGCCGAGGTGTATCGCAAGATCCTCGAACGCCAGGCCACAGAAACCCACGCCGAACCCAACCGCTGAACCCTGCTCAGTCAAACAGATGCTTGGGCACGTCGTGCTTGAGCATCAACTGGCATTGCTCGCTCTCGGGGTCGAACACGATCAGGGCCTGGCCCTTGGTCAGCGCTTGGCGCACGCGCAGTACGCGGGTTTCCAGGGGCGTGTCGTCGCCATTGTCGGTACCGTCGCGGGTGACGAAGTCTTCGATGAGGCGGGTCAGGGTGTCGACTTCAAGTGCGTCGTAGGGAATCAGCATACAAGCCTCGCAGGTAAGAACCCGGCGATGCTACTGCGCCGGGGGCCCTTGTTACCAGCAGTTACCAGTAGTTGCCAGTGTCAGGACTTCTGTCCGACCAGGCTGTCCACCGACGGCACGCGGGTGTCGCTCTCCATTTGCGTTTCGTGCTCGATCTGATGGCTGAACCGGTCCAGCGAACCCTGGGCCGGCTGTGCGTCGCTGGCAAATACCGGCGGGCTGAGGATGTACGCGCCCAACAGGCGGCTGAGTGCAGCCAGGCTGTCGATGTGTGTGCGCTCATAGCCATGGGTCGCATCGCAGCCAAACGCCAGCAGCGCGGTGCGAATATCGTGGCCGGCGGTAACTGCCGAGTGGGCGTCGCTGAAGTAATAGCGAAACAGGTCGCGGCGCACCGGCAGTTCATTCTCCGAGGCCAGGCGCAGCAAGTGACGGGACAGGTGATAGTCATACGGCCCGCCGGAATCCTGCATCGCCACACTCACCGCGTGTTCGCTGGAGTGCTGGCCGGGCGCGACCGGGGCGATGTCGATACCGACAAATTCACTGACGTCCCAGGGCAGGGCGGCGGCGGCGCCACTGCCGGTTTCTTCGGTGATGGTGAACAGCGGGTGGCAGTCGATCAGCAACGGTTCGCCGCTGTCGACAATCGCCTTGAGTGCGGCAAGCAGGGCGGCCACACCGGCTTTATCGTCCAGGTGGCGGGCGCTGATATGCCCGCTCTCGGTGAATTCCGGCAGTGGGTCGAACGCCACGTAGTCACCGATGCTGATGCCTAACGAGTCGCAATCGGCGCGGGTGGCGCAGTAGGCGTCCAGGCGCAATTCCACGTGGTCCCAGCTCACCGGCATTTCATCTACGGCGGTGTTGAACGCGTGCCCGGAGGCCATCAACGGCAGCACGCTGCCACGGATCACGCCGTTGTCGGTAAACAGGCTGACGCGGCTGCCTTCGGCAAAACGGCTGGACCAGCAGCCCACCGGTGCGAGCGTCAAGCGGCCGTTGTCTTTGATCGCACGCACGGCGGCGCCGATGGTGTCCAAGTGCGCGGAAACAGCGCGGTCGGGGCTGTTTTTCTGGCCCTTTAGCGTGGCGCGGATGGTACCGCGCCGGGTCATTTCAAAGGGAATGCCCAGCTCTTCCAGGCGCTCGGCGACGTAGCGCACGATGGTGTCGGTGAACCCCGTGGGGCTGGGGATGGCAAGCATTTCCAGCAGCACTTTCTGCAGGTAGTTGAGATCCGGTTCGGGGATGGTTCGGGTCATGGAAACTCCTGATGAGTTGAGGGCATCGATGGTTTCGATGAGGTGCTGAGAGGTTCATAGGCTGTGCCGGCCTCATCGCGGGCAAGCCCGGCTCCCACATTGGAACGCGATCAAACTGTGGGAGCGGGCTTGCCCGCGATGGCGCCAGTCCAGGCAACACATCACTCAAGCCGTCGGCTGACTGTGCGGAAACAACAAATCCACAAACTTCTCCGCTGTCGGTTGCGGTTCGTGATTAGCCAGCCCGGCGCGTTCGTTGGCTTCGATAAACACATACTCGGGCTGGTCGGCGGCGGGCACCATCAGGTCCAGGCCGACCATGGGAATGTCCAATGCACGGGCGGCGCGCACGGCGGCGTCTACCAATGTCGGGTGCAGGATCGCGGTGACGTCTTCCAGGCAACCGCCGGTATGCAGGTTGGCGGTACGGCGCACCGCCAGGGTTTGGCCACGGGGCAAGATGCTGCTGTAGTCGTAACCGGCGGCGTGCAACGTGCGTTGGGTTTCGGCGTCCAGCGGGATTTTGCTTTCACCATCGGTGGCCGCCTGGCGGCGACGGCTCTGGGCTTCGATCAAAGCACCGATAGAGTGCTGACCATCACCGGTAACCTCGGCCGGGCGCCGAATTGCAGCGGCAACTACCTCAAAGCCGATCACCAGGATGCGCAGGTCGAGGCCTTCGTGGAAGCTTTCGAGCAGCACACGGCTGTCGAATTGACGCGCCGTCTCGATGGCTTTTTGCACCTCCTCGATGGTCTGCAGATCCACTGCCACGCCTTGGCCTTGTTCGCCATCGAGCGGCTTGACCACGATGCGCTGATGCTCGTCGAGAAACTCCAGGTTGTCGTCGGCACTGCCGGCCAATTGTTGCGACGGCAGTTTCAACCCCGCTGCGCTGAGCGTCTTGTGGGTCAGGCTCTTGTCCTGGCACAGGGTCATGCTGATGGCGCTGGTCAGGTCGCTCAACGACTCGCGGCAACGCACACGGCGCCCGCCGTGGCTGAGGGTGAACAGGCCGGCGTCGGCGTCATCCACTTGCACATCAATGCCACGTCGATGGGCTTCTTCGACAATGATGCGCGCATACGGGTTAAAGCCTGCCTGCGGGCCGGGGCCGAGAAACAGCGGCTGGTTGATGCCGTTCTTGCGCTTGATCGCAAAGGTGGTCAGCGCGCGAAAACCGAGCTTGGCGTAGAGGCTTTTGGCCTGACGGTTATCGTGCAGCACCGACAGGTCGAGATAGCTCAGGCCACGGCTCATAAAGTGCTCCACCAGGTGGCGCACCAGCACCTCGCCCACACCGGGGCGCGTGCACTGCGGGTCGACCGCCAGGCACCACAGGCTGCAACCGTTTTCCGGGTCGTGGAAGGCTTTTTGATGGTTCAGGCCCATCACGCTGCCGATCACCGCGCCGCTGTCTTCATCCTCGGCCAGCCAATACACCGGGCCGCCTTGATGGCGTGGTGTCAGGCGCTCGGCATCGACGGGCAGCATGCCGCGGCCTTGATACAGCTGGTTGACCGCCTGCCAATCGGCATCGGTTTGCACGCGGCGAATGCGAAAGCCGCGAAATACCCGCGTAGCGGGGCGGTAATCGCTGAACCACAGGCGCAAGGTGTCGGAGGGGTCGAGGAACAACTGCTGCGGGTCAATCCCGAGGATTTGCTGAGGCGCTGCCACGTACAGCGCGATGTCGCGCTCGCCCGCCTGCTCATTGAGCAGTTCCTGGGCCAGGCTGGCCGGGTCCGGAAAGGTATGCCCGATCAATAACCGGCCCCAGCCGCAATGCACGGCAATCGGCTCGGCGCCCAGTGGGCTGCCGTCTTCAGCCAGGCGCGCCTGCAGGCGCTCGTAGGTCGGCGCCTGGCCCTTGAGCAAGCGTTGGCTGTAAGCCGCTGCAAGAGGTTTCATCGATCAGATTCCTTGTTCGCTGAGCCACAGGTTCAGCGCCGCCAGCTGCCATAGTTTGGAGCCGCGCAGCGGCGTCAGTTGGCCTTGCGGGTCGGTCAGCAGGCGGTCGAGCATCGCCGGGTTGAACAGGCCGCGATCCTGGCTTGGGTCCATCAGCAAATCGCGCACCCAGTTCAAGGTGTCGCCTTGCAAATGCTTGAGGCCCGGCACCGGAAAGTAACCTTTCTTGCGGTCGATGACTTCGCTGGGGATGACTCGGCGCGCGGCTTCTTTGAGCACCTGCTTGCCGCCATCGGGCAATTTGAATTTGCCCGGCACGCGGGCTGACAGTTCTACCAGGCGGTAGTCCAGGAACGGCGTGCGCGCCTCCAGGCCCCAGGCCATGGTCATGTTGTCGACGCGTTTGACCGGGTCGTCCACCAGCATCACCGTGCTGTCCAGGCGCAAGGCCTTGTCCACGGCAGCCTCGGCGCCGGGCATGGCAAAATGCTCGCGCACAAAGTCACCGGCGGCGTCATTGGCGGTCAGCCATTTTGGCGCGACGGTGGCGGCATAGTCGTCGTAGCTGCGGTCGAAAAATGCGTCTCGGTAGGCGGCATACGGGTCGTTGGCGCCGTCCACCTGCGGGTACCAGTGGTAACCGGCGAACAGTTCATCCGCGCCCTGGCCGCTTTGCACCACTTTGCAATGTTTGGCCACTTCCCGCGACAACAGGTAGAAGGCGATGCAGTCATGGCTGACCATCGGCTCGCTCATGGCGCGGAACGCTGCCGGCAGTTGCTCGATGATTTCGCTTTCGGCGATGCGCAGCTGGTGGTGACGGGTGCCGTAGTGTTTAGCGATCAAATCCGAATACTGGAACTCGTCGCCACGTTCGCCACCGGCGTCTTCAAAACCGATGGAGAAGGTCGACAAATCCTGCACGCCGACTTCCCGCAGCAGGCCCACCAGCATGCTCGAATCGACACCGCCCGAGAGCAGCACGCCGACATCCACGGCCGCACGTTGGCGGATCGCCACGGCTTCGCGGGTGCTGTCGAGCACGCGGTCGGTCCAGTCTTCGAGGCTGAGGTTTTTTTCATCCTCGTGCGGGCCGTAAGGCAGGGTCCACCAGGTTTTCTGTTCGGTGGTGCCGTTGGCATCGATGCGCATCCAGCTTGCCGGCGGCAGCTTTTCGATGCCTGCCAGCAAGGTGCGCGGTGCAGGCACCACGGCGTGGAAATTGAGGTAGTGGTTGAGTGCGACCGGATCCAGGATCGGGTTGATATCGCCGCCCTTGAGCAGGGCCGGCAGCGCTGAGGCAAAACGCAGGCGCTGGCCGGTGCGCGACAGGTACAACGGCTTCACACCCAGACGGTCACGGGCGATAAACAGACGCTGCGCGTCACGCTCCCAGATGGCAAAGGCAAACATGCCATTGAGCTTGGGCAGCAAGGCTTCGCCCCAGGCGTGATAGCCCTTGAGCAGCACTTCGGTGTCACCGCCGGAATAGAAGGCGTAGCCCAGGGCTTCCAGCTCTTCACGCAATTCCGGGAAATTATAGATTGCACCATTGAACGCCAGGGACAGCCCCAGCTGGGCGTCGACCATCGGTTGGGCGGAGCCGTCCGACAGGTCCATGATCTTCAGGCGGCGGTGGCCCAGGGCAATCGGCCCTTGGGCATGGAAGCCCCAGGCGTCCGGGCCTCGCGGGGCAAGGTGATGGGTGATTCTCTCTACGGCTGCCAGGTCGGCAGGTTGATGATCAAAGCGTAACTCGCCAGCTAGTCCACACATAAATTCCTTACCGGTTTTTCCGTTGGGGAGGGCAATACTCGATACGCCCGACAGGGCGCGTACCCAGAAACTGACCCAGTGCTATGCGTGGAGTTTTAGACCGATAAGTTATAAGGCAAATAGCCGCGATGCTCGCGACGGCGTCGTTTCCTCCCTCACGGCGATCAGCGTGTCGCCGGTTTTCCTCGAACCAGCGCGCGCAAGGCAAACCGGTTCGGGTGGCAGGCTTCGGCCACGCTGGCCGGCACCGGCAGCGGTTCGTCGCTCAACCAGGCGGCCAGCAGTTCGCCGCACAGGGGCGCGGTGATCAGCCCGCGTGAGCCGTGGCCGCTGTTGATATACAGGCCCGGCAACCACGGGCAGGGCGTATCCGGGACTTGTCGGGCGTCTTTGCCCAGTACGGCATAAGCCTGTTGGAACGCAGCGCTTTCGGCCAAGGGGCCGACGATTGGCAGGTAGTCAGGGCTGGTGCAACGAAAGGCGGCGCGGCCTTGCAAGTGTTCGGCGTTTAGTGAGTCAGCGCCAAGACGCAGCAGCAGGTCTTCGGAAATCTCCCGCAGCATCGCAAGGTTGCCCGTGTGCTCGGCGAGGGTGGGGGTGAGGTCTTCATTGTTGAAATCAAAACTGGCGCCCAAGGTGTGTTCGCCAAGGTGCGCCGGTGCCACATAACCTTCGGCGCACACCACGGTGGCCAATGCCGCACTCGCCGGAGTTTGCGCCAAACATGTGATCTGCCCGCGAATGCGCTTGAGCGGCAAGCCCGCACTATGCGGGAATCGCTTGATTTCGGCTGCACCGGCCAGCACTACCACGTTGGCGCTTGCCAGTACGTCATCGCCGTCACGGGCTTGCCACTGCTCGTCGACGCGGTGCAGCTCCAGCGCCTCGTGATGGGTAAGCACCTTGATAAGCGGATGCGTGGCTTGCCATTGGCACAGCGCCGGTGGATGTACCCAGCCACCTTCGGGGAAAAACAGCCCGCCCTGGGCCAATTGTATGCCGGCCTGTTGTTGAGCCTGCTCGCGGCCCAGCAGGTGCAACAGATCCGGTGCAAAGGCCTCGGCCAGTTGCGCCTGGCGTTGGGCTTCCTTGGCGTCAAACGCCAGTTGCAGGACACCGCAGCCGTCCCAGTCAACGCCGCGCTGCAAGTGCTCCAGCAGGCGCCGGGTGTGGCCGAAACCGCTGAGTATCAGCTGCGACAATGCTGTGCCATGGGCCGACAGCTTGAGGTACAGCACGCCCTGCGGGTTGCCCGATGCTTCCTGGGCCAGGGCGGCGTGACGTTCCAGCAAGCTCACGCGCCAACCGCGAGCGGCCAGGCTGGCGGCGGTGGCGCAACCGGCCAGGCCGCCGCCGATGACCATGGCGTGGCGTTCGCCTGCGATGCCTGCCGGGCGCGCAAACCAGGGTTTGGGTGTGGCCGGCGGTGGCGTATCTTCGGGCCAGCCGAGGAACTCACCGCGCAGTATTTCCCATTTATGGCCGATGCCCGGTGTGCGTTTCATCTTGAACCCGGCGGCATTGATCAGCCGGCGTACCCAGCCGGTGCTGGTGAAGGTGCTGATGGTCGAACCCGGTGCCGCCAGGCGCGCCAGTTCGGCGAACAACTCAGCGGTCCACATGTCGGGGTTCTTGGCCGGGGCAAAACCGTCGAGAAACCATGCGTCGATTTGCGCGTCCAGTTGCGGCAATTGCTCCAGGGCGTCGCCGATCAACAGCGTCAGGGTTACCCGGCCATTATCCAGCACCAGGCGCTGGAAGCCTTGATGGATCGCAATGTACTGAGCCAACAGTTGCTCGGCGAAGGCACTGAGTTCCGGCCAGAGGGCCAGGGCGCGTTGCAGGTCGGTGTGGCTCAGAGGGTATTTTTCCACACTGACGAAGTGCAGTCGCGCACCGGCCACGGCGTGCAGTTCAAACAGTTGCCAGGCGCAGAGAAAATTCAAACCCGTGCCGAAGCCGGTCTCGCCAATGACCAGTCGCCCACCCACCGGCAGGGCCGCAAAGCGCGCCTGCAAGCGGTTCTGCTCAAGGAACACATAGCGGGTTTCTTCAAGGCCCGACTTGTCGGAGAAGTACACATCATCGAAGACCCGCGAGTGCGGTCGACCTTGGTCATCCCAATCGAGCTGGGCGTGGGTGATGGGGTTCATGGGCGACTCATAAAAAAGCAGACAAAGGCAAGGCGGCCATTCTAGCCGATCACGGGGCAGAGGGCTGATTGCGGGTGGTAACCCAATAGATTTTGCATGGAAAAAACTGCTGTGCGCAGCCTCCAAGCCATCAACAATCAGCGCTAATCCTGGGCAGATTGCTGCGGTATCGTCATTCCTTGATTGATAGGCAATAAAGGATATTGCTGATGCGCACCCAGGATGATTTGAACAATAAACTGAGCCAATTGACCCAGAGCCAGCTGCAAGCGGCCTTGCTGGAAATGACGGGCGATCTGGACAAAGCTCAGGTGCTGCAAAAGCAACTGCCTGGCTGGATGGTCAACGCGCCGCCCGGCGTGCTGGATGCATTGACTAAAGATGCCCTGCAGGTTGCAGATGCCCAGGCAGCCGTCGCCGAGCGATTGAAGCCATTGCAGGCGCTGGATGAGTTTTGCAGTGAGCGGCTCAAGCAGTACTGCTCTACGCGATGGCAACGGGTTGTGGACCCCAAAAAAGATCTTTTTATTCGTGCGGTAAACGAATACGAGAAAGAGGTCTTGCCATTGAAGTATGTGAAGACGGTGAGGTTGGTGCAGGACAGCCTGCTGCATGTGGCGATGCAGAATTTCTCAGAGGATGAAGCCCGGGCGCAGCACTTTCCCGTCGGGTCGCTGTTGCAGTCGGGGTCTGCTGATCGTGAAGTCATTGGCATTACACCCCTCGAGTTTGCGCAGGGGTGTCGCGCCCTGGATCTTGGCCGCTTGTATCAGCAGCACATCAGTGACGTGCTTGAACTTGATAGCGACCCGGCAGGTGATAAGCCTTACCTCAATAATGTAGCGACCGATATCGGCCGGATGAAAATCCTGGACGTAAAAGTCGACGCCCATATTGCCTTGATGCGAGGGGACATTACCCAAGGCACCTACGCGATGTTGTGCACATTGCTGGACCGCCAATTGACGCCGTCCCAGGCCCAGGCCGAAGGGGTGCTGTACGACGGGCGCCCGGTCATTTGGCAAGGGCTCAATACCCAGGGCGGATGCCTGTGGAGCATTCTGGTGTTTTCCGCTCGCTCGATCGCGCAATACCCGCAAGCGCCTTGTGTGGTGTACATGCCCAATGAACCGGAACGGCCATTCTTTGAGTATGCCTCGCTTGACGACTTTCAGGTCTACCTCAAGCGCAAGCTTGCACTGGCCGCGTACCGTGCCTTCTTTACGCGTTACCTGAGCCAGGGGGACCGGGTTGGGTTCTTCACCCGTTTCGATCAAGCCCAGAGCCTGGGGGCGCTGGACGCCAACCCCATTACGGTCAGCCTGGCGCGGCACTTTTTCGACACTTACGCCGCAAAGCTGCAAGCCGATGCACGGGCCCTGGCGGTACCGGTGGCCGAGGTCGATGAGGACGTCCGTGAGCAGCGCTTGCAGACGTATCTGGACGCCGGTTTGACGGTGCTCAACCTCGCAGGGTTTGTCGTCCCGGAGCTGGGGTTATTGATGACAGCCGTGGCGGTAGGCCAGATGCTCGGCGAACTCTATGAGGGCATTGAAGACTGGCGCCGTGGTGATAAGAATGAGGCGTTCCAGCAGTTGGCAGTGATCGCGCAAAACATCACATCGATGGTGTTGTTCGCGGCAGGGAGCAAGGTTGTCGGTTCGGCCATGCAGCGTACCGGCCTTAATCTGAATGGTTTTTTCCGTAAATTCGAGGTGATAAATCCCGCTGTGGGCAACCAGCGGCTGTGGCGTCCGGATACCACGCAATACGTCCATGATCAGCGCCTTGGCGACGAGCAGGTTGCCGACGCGTCGGGAATCTACAAGGTGGAGGGGCATTCGTACGTCAAGGTCAATGACTGTATCCACCGGATCGCGTTCGACGCGAAACTGGATCAATGGCGGGCCAGCCACCCGGTGCGGCAGACGGCTTATCGCCCGAAATTGCTGCATAACGGTGAAGGTAGCTGGCGTTTTGCGTTCGAGAAGCCCGACGAGTGGGAGAACCCGGAGTATCTCTTTTCGCGGTTGAAACCGACAGGTCCCGGCTCTTCGCTCCCTCCTCGCAAACTTCTACAGATCAAGGCCATTATGGATTTGCCCGATGATTGGGGCGTCTATCAGGCCCAGGAGTGTCTGCCGTTTCCCGCACGGTTTAGCGATCTGTACGAACGTTTCAGGCTCGATCAGTCCATTCGCGATTTGAACTGGCAGCTGGAAAGCGGTACTTCCCCCAACATTGAAAACTCGACCTTGCAGATGCATGCCTTGCCCCTGTTACCGGGGTGGCCCGCGGGGCGCTATTTTGAGGTGCTGGATGCAAAGCGCAGTGTCAAGGCGCGTTACCCTGCCAGCGAACCTTACGATGCAGGCCTGCGTTTGACGATCACCGAGCCGATGCTCAGTGAGGGAAAAGTGTTTGAAGTGCTGTTGTCCGGGCTGGATGACGCACAAAAGACCGGCTTGTTGGGAGAGGGCGTAGACGCCGATCAGGCGCACACCGTGTTGGCGCGTCAGTTGCTCGCGCATCTGAAGGCTGATCGCAAGCCGCTGTTTGAGCAGTTGTATCAGACCTATGATGGGCCCGTACCGCCGGAATGGGCGTTGCTCAGGCGCACCTACCCGCAATTGCCCTGCACGCTGATGCGCGAATTGATGGCCGAAACGACCACCGTGCAGCGTGAGTCCCTGCGCGATAATCAACGGGTTCCCATGGCGTTGGCCGAGTCAGTGCAACGTGCTCTTGAGGCACAACGCCTGGACCGCGCCTTGATGGGGTTTGAGCAGCCAGAGTTGGCCAGCCTGGATACTGCGCTCATCGCCGTTCGGACAATGCCGCGCGTGGCGGGGTGGGGTGCAGAGCTGCGGCTTGAGTTGCGCCAGGACTCGCCTCAAGGCGACTTGTTGGCCTTGGGCGCGTTCAAAGACGCTGGTGTGCGGCGAGTAGTAGTCAGGTCGAACTCAGGGTTTGAAGCGTTCAACGACAACGGCCGCAGTCTCGGTGGACCTTATGCCGGGCCGGAGGGCCTGTTCGAGGCGATCGATGCAACGCTGATGGATGGCCAGCGAGTGGCATTGGGATTGCCGCTGAAGGACGCCAGTAACATTTGGCGTTTGCGATACATGAGTGCCTCGCAAGCGAAAGGCGATCGGGAACTGGCTGCCGAGGCTTTTTCCAGCCAGGTCAGCGAACCGGCGTCGCAGGGGGGGAGCTGTGAAATGGCCGATTTGCCGACGGGGCCGTTGGTTCATCCAGCCGCACTGGTGCGTAAGGTAAAGCGTTTGTACCCATTGTTCAGTGAGGCTCAAGTGTCTTCGCTATTGATGACGTTGGGCGCTGACCATCTGGCCCGGGCCAAGGCGGTCAAACGTTTGAAGGCAGAACTCGGCCATTTGCGCGCGCTGCTCAAGCATTGGAAAACCGATATCCAGGGCATGGAGACACAGCCGGGCCTGAGTGACGTTCGTACTAGCCGCCAGCAGGTGGCTGAGCGCATTGAAGCGTGTTGGCGGCGTCAAAGCTTTGCTCTGGATGAGCATCAGACGTCCGTTGCCAGTTTGAACCTGGATGGGATGCGTGTTGGCTCACTGCCGACGCTGCCAGCCGACATACGTTTCGACCATGTTCGGCAGTTGTCACTCAGGAACATGCGACTGGGCGATGACGTCGCCTATTTCCTGAAGTGCTTTAAAGGCGTGCAGCATTTGAAATTGGGGCGTAACCGCCTGACCCGCTTGCCGGAGGTATTCTCGCGAATGCTCGACCTGGAAAGTTTGTCGATGCCCCGCAATCGTCTTGTGCTCACCGAATACACCCGACTGAAACTGGCAGACCTGAATACGTTGCGCCTGCTGGATCTGAGCCACAACCCGCTGGACAAGTTGGTGGATGTCAGCCGGATGCGTGACCTGCACACCCTGTTGTTGCAGGACACCAAAATCGTCGACTTACCCGTAGGGCTTGGGCGCCTGGCTCACCTGGAGCAAGTGGACCTGCGCGATAACGTGATCACCGTGTTGCCTGAGTGGTTGTTTACGGTGTCACGCAGTTTCAGCCAGTCGATTGACCTGGGCGGCAACCCGCTCTCCAGTACCACGATAACCGCGCTTACGCGTTACCGTGACGAAGTGGGAATTGGCATGGGGTTTGTAGAGGACGATCAGCCACGTATGACCGAACTGAAGGCCAGGGCATTGTGGTTGCCGGACGAGGTGGCCGCCCGAGAGGCCCACAAATCTACCGTGTGGGCCAACCTGCGGGATGACCCGGACTCGACGCCGTTGTTCCACTTGCTGGCTGAGCTGTCCGGTACTGCCGACAATCGTCATGTGCACGAGGACTTGACCCGGCGGGTCTGGGACGTGTTGCAGTCGACCCACGACAGTACCGATCTGCGCGAGCAGGTCTTTCAACTGGCGGCTCATCCGGCGAACTGCGCAGACGACGCCGCGCAGATTTTCAGTCAGATGGAGGTGCTCAAGGAGGTCGAGAAGGCAACGCAGCAGGCCGGTCGTGTAAAAGGCAATTCCGGGGCGCTGTTGAACTTGGGCCGAGGGTTGTTTCGCCTCAGCGAGCTGGAGAAAATTGCGGCCACCTACGCTGTCGAAAACGCGTCCGTGGACCCGCTGGAAGTCAGCCTGGCATTCCGGGTAGGGTTGGCCAAAACCCTGCAGCTACCGGGGCAGCCCAAGCACATTCAATATGGAGAATTTGCCAATGTGACCAGCGACAGTCTGGAGGTGGCGCACTCCCAAGTGCGCACGGCAGAGCTGTCCCCCACGTTCTTGCGTTTTATTTCACAGCTGGCGTTCTGGAAAACTCACCTCAAGCAGCAGTTTTCCGGTGCGTTCGAGTCGGCGACAGAGCCCTTTGATAAGCAGCAGCAAGCACTTTTTGAGAACAGCCAGAATCTCACCGACGCGCAGTACCTTGAGCAGATGGAGGCCCTGCGTTCGCCTCGCCGGCAGGCTATTACCGAAGTGGTAGAGCGGCTCACACAGCAGATGTTGAGGCAGCATGACCTTGGCATTTGCCATCTGCCAGGGAACTAGCCATAGGGGATGGCGATTGATCCATGGCAACTGTTTTGGAATTCTTTGAGTGGCGTGGTGCCCAATCCGCTAGTCTTGAGCCATCTTGAAATGGAGCTGCCCATGTTCGAATCCGCCGAAATCGGTCACGCCATCGATAAAGACACGTACGACGCCGAAGTGCCGGCCCTGCGTGAAGCCTTGCTGGAAGTACAGTACGAACTGCAACAGCAGAAGCGCTTCCCGGTGATCATCCTGATCAATGGCATCGAGGGCGCGGGGAAGGGCGAAACCGTCAAGCTGCTCAATGAATGGATGGACCCACGGCTGATCGAAGTGCGCACCTTTGACCAGCAGACTGACGAAGAACTGGCGCGCCCACCGGCGTGGCGCTATTGGCGTCAGCTGCCGGCCAAGGGGCGCATGGGTATCTTTTTCGGCAACTGGTACAGCCAGATGCTGCAAAGCCGCGTGCATGGCCAGATCAAGGACGCGCGCCTGGACCAGGCCATCGCCGGTGCCGAGCGCCTGGAAAAGATGCTCTGTGATGAAGGCGCGCTGATCTTCAAGTTCTGGTTCCACCTGTCCAAGAAACAGATGAAGGCACGCCTCAAGGCGCTGGCCGACGACCCGCTGCACAGCTGGCGCATCAGCCCGCTGGACTGGCAGCAGTCCAAAACCTACGACAAGTTTGTGCATTTCGGCGAGCGCATCCTGCGCCGTACCAGCCGTGACTACGCGCCGTGGCATGTGATCGAAGGCGTGGATGCGAATTACCGCAGCCTCACGGTGGGCAAGATCCTGCTCGAAAGCCTGCAAAACGCCTTGAAGCTGCCCAAGGGCAAGGCCAGCGGCATGAACCCGGCGCCTTTGATTGCCTCCGTGGACAAGAAGGGCCTGCTCGACAGCCTCGATTTGACCCAGCGCCTGGAAAAAGATGATTACGAAGAGCAACTGATTACCGAGCAGGCGCGCTTCTCTGGCTTGATGCGCGACAAGCGCATGCGCAAGCACGCATTGATCACCGTGTTTGAAGGCAACGATGCGGCGGGCAAGGGCGGCGCGATCCGCCGCGTGGCGGCAGCGCTGGACCCGCGCCAGTACCATATCGTGCCGATTGCCGCGCCGAGTGAAGACGAGCGCGCCCAGCCGTATCTATGGCGCTTTTGGCAGAAGATTCCGGCTCGCGGCATGTTCACCGTGTTCGACCGCTCGTGGTACGGCCGCGTATTGGTGGAACGCATCGAGGGCTTCTGCACCCCGACGGACTGGATGCGTGCCTATGGCGAGATCAATGACTTCGAGGAGCAACTGCGCGATGCGGGCGTGATCGTGGTCAAGTTCTGGTTGGCGATCGACAAAGATACGCAGTTGGAGCGCTTCCAGGCCCGTGAGGAAATTCCCTTCAAACGCTTCAAAATCACCGAAGACGACTGGCGCAACCGCGACAAGTGGGATGACTACCGGGCGGCGGTGGGTGACATGGTCGATCGCACCAGCACCGAAGTGTCGCCCTGGACCCTGGTGGAAGCCAACGACAAACGCTGGGCGCGGGTCAAGGTGCTGCGCACCATCAACCGCGCGCTGGAAGAAGCGTTCGACAAGACCGACAAGCACGATAAGAAGAAAAAGAAATAAAGCTGGCGGCACCTCCTGTGGTGAGCGAGGCTTCTGTGGCGAGCAGGCTTGCCCTGCGTTGGGCTGCGCAGCAGCCCCCGACCCAGGCAGCGCGTTCTCTCAGGCAGACCTCATTGGCAGGTTTTGGGGCCGCTTCGCAGCCCAGCGCGAGCAAGCTCGCTCGCCACAGTTTGCGTCGCCTTCAAATCCTGTGGTGAACAGAGGCTTCTGTGGCGAGCAGGCTTGCCCTGCGTTGGGCTGCGCAGCAGCCCCCTACCCAGGCAGCGCGTTTTCTCAGGCAGACCTCATTGGCAGGTTTTGGGGCCGCTGCGCAGCCCCCGACCCAGGCAGCGCGTTCTTTCTGGTAGACCTCATTGACAGGTTTTGGGGCCGCTGCGCAGCCCAGCGCGAGCACACAGTTTGCGTCGCCTTCAAGTCCTGTGGCGAGCAGGCTTGCCCTGCGTTGGGCTGCGCAGCAGCCCCTACCCAGGCAGCGCATTCTTTCTGGTAGACCTCATTGGCAGGTTTTGGGGCCGCTGCGCAGCCCAGCGCAGGGCAAGCCTGCTCGCCACAGAAGCCTCGTTCAGGCGGTCATGCTTTTGTATATGCCAGGTGAATGATCGTCGCGGTTGGGCAGGCCGGCCTCTATGCTCGGTCCATCTCCCAACCACAAGATCGAGGTAGCCCATGCGTGAAGTAGTGATCGTCGACAGCGTGCGAACCGGCCTGGCCAAGTCCTTTCGTGGCAAGTTCAACCAGACGCGCCCGGATGACATGGCGGCCCATTGCGTCAACGCGCTGCTGGCGCGTAATGGCGTCGACCCGGCGACGGTCGAGGATTGCATCGTCGGCGCCGGCTCCAACGAAGGTGCCCAGGGCTACAACATCGGGCGCAACGTGGCGGTGCTCTCACAACTGGGCACCGGGACGGCGGGCATGACCCTCAACCGGTTCTGTTCCTCGGGCTTGCAGGCGATTGCGATTGCGGCCAACCAGATTGCCTCGGGTTGCAGCGATATCATCGTTGCCGGTGGTGTCGAGTCCATCAGCCTGACCATGAAAAGTGTCAACACCGATAACCTGATCAACCCGCTGCTCAAAGAGCAGGTGCCGGGCATCTACTTCCCCATGGGCCAGACTGCCGAGATCGTCGCGCGCCGCTATAACGTCAGCCGCGAAGAACAGGACCTGTACGCCCTGCAAAGCCAGCAGCGTACCGCCCAGGCCCAGGCCGACGGCTTGTTCAACGATGAAATCGTGCCGATGGCCGTCAAGTACAAGGTCGAAGACAAAAACACCGGTGAGGTGCAGGTGCTCGATGGCGTGGTCGACTGTGACGACTGCAACCGCCCGGACACCACGCTGGCCAGCCTCAATGGCCTCAAGCCGGTGTTTGCCGAAGACGGTTCGGTGACGGCGGGCAACTCTTCGCAGTTGTCCGATGGCGCTTCGATGACCTTGGTGATGAGCCTGGAAAAAGCCCTGCAATTGGGACTCAAGCCCAAGGCGTTTTTCCGTGGCTTTACCGTAGCCGGTTGCGAGCCGGACGAGATGGGCATCGGCCCGGTGTTCTCGGTGCCCAAGTTGCTCAAGGCCAAGGGGTTGCAGGTGGCGGATATCGACCTGTGGGAGCTTAACGAAGCGTTTGCCTCGCAGTGCCTCTATGCCCGCAATCGCCTGGAAATCGACAATGGCAAATACAACGTCAACGGTGGCTCGATCTCCATTGGCCACCCGTTCGGCATGACCGGGTCGCGGCAGGTCGGGCACCTGGTGCGTGAGTTGCAGCGACGTAACCTGCGCTACGGCATCGTCACCATGTGCGTGGGCGGTGGCATGGGTGCTACCGGATTGTTTGAGGCGGTGCGTTAGTCAATCGACAGCTCGCACCTATCCATACAAAAGGGGGAGCGTGCTCCCCCTTTGTGCATTCGCTGTTTGGTAATAATCAGGTACTTCTTTGCTTGTTTGATTAGTTGCTCCAAGGCCGTAAACACGGTTATTTTTTAATGCGCGTAATCCCCATCTTACAGAGACAGTCTGGTTTGAATTGTTCTCATTAATCTGCGTGTAGTCCTTTTCCTTCAGCCAGTTTTAAAGTTTTGGCAAATAGCCATGTTTTTCCTGCGCGCTTTGGCGTATTGCGGCTACTTGGTTTGCGGAAACAGACGGCTTACTTGCTCAAGTGTGAAGTGGAGAATTGCCTGGCGTTGAGCTGATTCCTGGATTGCAATACAACTAGTTGGAAAAGCAACTCAGGAATCGTCGGCTTAACAGCACGGGTTATAACCGCTCGTTTAATCAGCCCTGCACCGACCTGTGGCCGGGCTTCTTTAATGACACTTGTTAATAAGTGGGAATCTGTAGATGAATACCAAAATGAAAGCTGCGCTGTTGTCTATCGGTCTGTTGGCCGGCTCGATCTCTGTTGCGCAGGCAGCGGATGGGACCGTCACGTTTCTGGGGTCGGTGCACTCGGGTGCTTGCTCTATCAAGCCTGACTCTGTGGATCAGACCGTTCGCCTGGGTGCAATTGCCAAACACCAACTGGAGTCGGGCGGCAAGTCTGAAGCTCGCCGTGTGCTGATTGAACTGGAAGGCTGCGACCTGTCCGGCCTGACCGATAACACCGTGACCACGACCTTCACCGGCGCACCGTCGAGCGTGGTTCCAGGTGCGATCGGTACGGTCGGCGGCGCTGGCGGTGTGGGCATCATGATGACTCACGGTGGCGCACCTGTTGAGCTGGGTGTTCCTACCACTCCGCAAGCCATCTCTACCGGCAACAACACCCTGGAGTTCGGCGCTTATGTGCAAGGTGCCGCCACGGACCCGATCATTCCTGGCGATTTCAGCGCAGTGACCAACTTTACCTTGGCTTATCAGTAAGTTTTTCCCCCCGCCGCCACGTGTGGCGGGGGGACGCTGACGGGAGAACCAGGTGAAAACATTCCTACGTTTGGCTATCGCCTCTTCATTGACGACGTTGATCTGCCCTTACGCTCTGGCCCAGGACTCTTCCCAGGGTGAAGGCGTCGTCCTGTTGGGCGGAGAAGTCGTGGACTCAGCCTGCGGGCTGGAGCTGAGCAGTATCGATCAAACCATCGAGATGCCGTCGGAGCCAGTTGGCCGGCTGTTGCGCAACACGCGGGGAGAAGATCACCCGTTTCAGTTGCGTTTGGTCAACTGCTCACTGACACGTCCGGACCCGTCGCGCCCAGGGGCAACCCTGCCTGACTGGGAGCACATGCGGGTGACGTTTGATGGGCCGACCGACCGGGCTGGGCTTTCCTTTGCTGTGTTCGGTGGCTCCCAGGGGGTTGCCCTGCACATTGTGGACGCGGCCGGCGAAGAGAGTATTCCCGGGCAGCGAATGTCGCCTACGCCACTGTCGGAGGGCGATATGACACTTAACTACAGGTTTTATCTGGTTGGCAATGGACTGCCACTGGTAGTGGGCGCCCACAGTGCCGCAGTGCGGTTCAAGTTGGAATACTTTTGAACATTGATGGACAGGCTTTCATGTTGAATACAGCGAAGATCAAAAACACGCTGCGCCCGAGTCTGTTTGGCGGGCTGATGTCTCTGGCGGGAACTGCATTGGGTGCCGGCGATATCGAGTTTAATACCGACGTTCTTGACTTGATTGATCGCACCAACATTGACTTGTCTCAATTTGCGCGCAGCGGGTTTATTTTGCCCGGCACGTACTCGATGGTCGTGCACATCAACGGCCAGCCAATTGCCGAACAATCGGTGGCGTTCTATCACCCCGATAATGATCCCAAAGGCAGTCAGGCGTGTTTATCTCGCAGCCTGGTGGAACAGTTGGGTCTAAAAGCGGCGGATGCCGACAAACTTGCCTGGTGGAAGGGCGGCGAATGCCTTGATGTTCAAAGCTTGCCGGGCACCGAGGTCAGTGGCGACCTGGCCACGTCCACGCTGAGCATCAATCTGCCCCAGGCCTACCTCGAATACAGTGCCATCAACTGGGACCCGCCCTCGCGGTGGGACGAAGGGGGGCCGGGGTTGTTGGTTGACTACAGTCTGACGGCGCAGTCCAACTACCAGCGCGGCGATGGTAACCGCAATAACCTCAGTGGCAACGGCACTGTTGGCGCCAATGCCGGCGCCTGGCGGTTGCGGGCCGATTGGCAGGGGCGCGTCGAGCGTGGCCGGCAGGAAGCGGCCGGGCCGCAAAAGCTGGAGTGGAGTCGCTACTACGCGTACCGCGCCATTCCTGCGCTGAAGGCACGTTTGGTGGTGGGCGAGAACTACCTGTATTCGGACCTGTTCGACAGCTTCCGCTTTACCGGTGCCGCGCTCAACTCGGATGAAAGCCAGTTACCGCCCAACCTGCGTGGGTATGCGCCGGAAGTGGTCGGGGTGGCCAAGACCAATGCCAAAGTCATCATCAGCCAACAGGGCCGCGTGCTTTACGAAACCCTGGTAGCGGCGGGGCCCTTTCGTATTCAAGACCTGCAGGATGCAGTGACGGGCAAGCTCGATGTGCGGGTGGAAGAACAGGACGGCTCGGTCCACAGCTTCCAGATGGATACGGCCGGGGTTCCTTACCTTACCCGCCCGGGGCAAGTGCGTTACAAGCTGGCATCCGGGCGCCCGTCCAACCTTCAGCATGGCGGTGACGGCGACTTTTTCGGCACCGGGGAGTTTTCCTGGGGCATCAGCAATGGCTGGTCGTTATTTGGCGGCGGCATGACCGATAACAACTATCGGGCGTTGTCCGTGGGGGCGGGGCGCGACTTGCTGGCGTTCGGCGCGGTCTCGCTGGATGTGACGCAGTCTCACGCCGAGGTGTGGAACGAGACGCTGTCGGGCAAATCCTACCGCCTTCAATACTCCAAGAACTTTGAGCAGTACGACAGCCAGGTGACCTTCGCCGGTTACCGGTTCTCCGAGAAAAACTTCTTGAGCATGAGTGAATACCTGGATGCCCGGTATTACGGGCTGAACGGTGAACTCGGCGGGCGTGGTGATTACCGTGACCCGAATGAGGGCTGGAAGCCGATTGGTGGCAGCAAGGCGCTGTACACGGTCACGGTCAACAAGCAGTTTCGTGACCTGGGCGCCACCGTCTACGCCAGCTACAACAAGCAAACCTACTGGGATAGGCCCGACACCCAGCGCTGGAACCTGTCGCTGTCGCGCTACTTCAACGTGGGCACGGTCAAGAACATGAGCCTGTCCCTGAACATGTACCGCACCCAGGAATACAACTACAAAGACAACGGCATGGCCGTCACGGTCAGCCTGCCGCTGGGGCGCACCGGCACACTGTCGATGGACGCCAACCGGGCCGCCGGCAAGCACAACTTTACGACGCGCTACAGCGATCGTCTCGATGAGCGCAACAGCTATCAGCTCAGTGCCAGCGATTCGTCCGGCAGTGGTTACTTGAGCCATATGGGCGACCAGGCCGATATCGACGTCAGCGCCAGCACGCAAGAGGGCGGCTACAGCAGCCTGGGTGTGTCGGCGCGTGGCGGTGGCACGGTCACCCAATATGGCGCGGCCTTGCACCGTACCACCAGTACCGGCGGCACGCGCCTGATGCTCGACACCGGCGGTGTACCCGACGTGCCGGTGCGCGGTTACGGCTCGCCGACCCGCAGCAATGCCTTCGGCAAAGCGGTGATTTCCGAAATCAGCAGCTACCAGCGTACGGCAGCCAGCGTGGACCTGGAGCGCTTGCCGAGCACGGTCGAAGCCACTCAATCGGTCACGCAGTTGACGCTCACCGAAGGGGCGATTGGTTATCGCTCGCTGAGCGTGATTGCCGGTGAAAAAGCCATGGCGATTCTGCGCCTGCCGGATGGCAGTTCGCCGCCCTTTGGCGCCACGGTGAAGAACCTCAAGCAACAGGACACCGGCATTGTGAATGACGGCGGCAATGTCTACCTCAGCGGCCTGCAGGCCGGCGAGCAGATGGTCGTCAGTTGGGGCGGCAACGAGCAATGCATCCTCACGCTCCCCACCGTTCTGCCCGTCGATGGCTTGACGCACGCCCTGCAGCTGCGCTGCCAGAGAGTTGCCGCTGCCCCATCCCTGCCCGAGCCAGCCACGCTGACCGGGGAGCTTACCGACACGGAGAACACAGCCTCATGAAGCTTGATATGCGCCTCACCTTCCCAGCGTTCGCGCTGCTGGCCCTAGGCTTGAGCCAGGGCGCCAGCGCCGCGGTTGGCCTGGATCGTACCCGGGTGATTTTCGATGGCGGCAAAGATGCCACCAGCGTGAACATCACCAACAACAATACTCAGCTGCCGTACCTGGCCCAGGGTTGGATCGAGGATGAAACCGGTAAAAAAATCAACTCACCCTTGATCGTGCTGCCGCCGGTCCAGCGCCTGGAACCCGGCAAACAAAGCCAGGTGAAAGTCCAGGCGCTGCCGGCCGCCAAGTCATTGCCGCAGGACCGCGAGACGGTCTATTACTTCAATTTGCGCGAAATCCCGCCGCGCAGTGATAAATCCAACACCCTGCAAATTGCCCTGCAAACCCGCATCAAGTTGTTCTACCGCCCGGATGCGATTGCGCCGAGCCAGCAAGACCTGTCCAACCCCTGGCAGCAGAAACTGACCCTGACCCGCGAAGGCGACCACTACCGGGTCCATAACCCGACGCCGTACTACGTGACCCTGGTGGATGCACGTGCCAGCAAAGACGGCAAAACCGTGCCGGGCTTTGCGCCGGTGATGGTTCCCCCCAAGGACGCGCTGACCCTGGGCCCCAGTGCCAAGGCACTGGGTACGTCACCTTATCTGGCCTATGTGAATGATTACGGCGGCCGTCCACTCCTGGCGTTCACCTGCAATGGCAATACGTGCCAGGTCAACGCGCAGGCCTCAGCGCCGAAATGAGTAATGCTGCTGGAGAACATCATGAAGTCGCAAAGTGTGAAGGTCTTGGGCTGCCTGTTATGGGTCTTGGCGATGGGCGCGCACGCCGCCGACGATGACGAAGATATCGAAGGGATGAGTGGAATGTTGAATGTCCTCGGGGCCATGAATGAGTCGCCTTGCAGTCTGGATATGACCTCATTGCACCAGACGGTGGACCTGGACGCGGTGTCGACCAGCCATTTGCAACGGCCTGGTGATCAGGCGCCCGCCAAGGCTTTTCAACTGCGTTTTACCGACTGTATGCGCACCGCCGGTCGCGTGCGCAACGAACGCACGGGCAACCTGACATGGAGTGCTTACCAACCTGTGTTGTCGGTGGCGTTTGTCGCGCCGGCCGACGCCGATGATCCACGGTTGGTCAAAGTCCAGGGCATCACCGGGATGGGCCTGCAATTGACCGATCCCCTTGGCCGGGATGTACAGCTGGGCTCAAAGGGCGAACCGTTGATTCTGCCCGTGGGCCGCAATACCCAGACCTGGAATGTTCGGCCTACGCGCACCTCGGCGCCGTTGAGCAGTGGGGCTTTCAGGGCCGTGGTGGAATTCAGGCTCAACTATGAGTAAGGGCAGAGCGATGGCTAACTCAATCGGCCCGTGGGCCATTCTTATCGGTGGCGGTTTACTGTGGCCTGTCAGCCAATGCGTGCAGGCCGACACCAGCCTGACCATCCGCGCGGTCATCATCGCGCCGCCGCCTTGCGTGATTAACAGTGGCGCAACCCTGGATGTGCCGTTCGGCAATGACCTGCAGACGTCACGGGTAGACGGGGTTAATTACCGTCGTGACGTGCCCTATACCGTCACCTGTGATTCGCCGTTCAGCAACGCCCTGACCCTGGAACTCAAAGGCACTGGCGCCGGGTTTGACAGCCGCGTGCTGTCGACTCGCAAGGCCGACCTTGGGGTCAAGCTGTTCGTGAATGGCGCTGACTGGCCGTTGAATACGGCCGTGAATTTTACCTATCCCAACTTCCCGGCGGTACAGGCGGTGCCCGTCAAACGCGTGGGCAGCACGCTGAGCGGCGGGGCATTTGATGCTGTGGCAACCCTGGTGGTCGATTACCAATGACGAGGAATGCTCAATGACATTTTGGCAGCAACGCGTGTTGCTTACCTTGTGTTCCATCGGCCTTTGCAGTGGTGCGTCGGCCAACCTGACGTTCAGCGGCACGCTGAATGAACCGCCGCCCTGCACGATCGACAGCGGCAACACCATTGAGGTGGATTTTGGCGATGTGGGGGTAAAACGCGTCGATGGTGTGAAATACCGCCGGGGTGTCGGTTATGCCATCAACTGTGGCACCGACACGCTGCCGTGGGAGCTCAAATTGAGCGTCAACGGTACAGCCACCTCATTTGACGGTGCCGCGGTACAGACCAGTGTGCCGGCACTGGGCATTCGGATTTTCCAGAATAACCTGCCACTTCCACTTAATACGCCACTGGACATCACCCTGTCGTCACCGCCGACATTGGAGGTGGTGCCCGTGCAGCAGCCAGGCACCATTTTGACGCCCGCGCGGTTTACGGCGGTGGCCACGTTGTTGGCCGAATACCAGTAGGAGTTGAGTCGATGCGAGACCAAATTGTGCAAAAAGGCGGGTTGGCGTTATTGCTCACCGTCGGCCTGATCCCCCTGGGGCACGGCGCGGACAACCTGATGTTCAAGGGCAACCTGGTGGAAGAGGCCTGCACCATCCGCCCTGGCGATGAGGCCATCACGCTGGAGCTCTGGGACGTCACCAGCAAGCACCTTTATATCAACACGCGAACCGTGGGCAAGCGGTTCCAACTGCACTTGGAAGAGTGTGACACCACCATTGGCAACACCGTGACCATCACCTTCGGCGGTGCCGAAAATGGCGAACTTCCAGGTTTGCTCGCGCTGGACGGTGGCAGTGGTGCCTCGGGGATTGGCGTTGGTATTGAGACGCTGAGCGACAAGCCGTTGCCCTTGAATGCCGTCAGCGATGAGCAGGTGCTGAGCGATGGTAGCAATTTGATCGAACTCAAGGCCTATGTGCAGGGCGAGCCGACGGCGATAAGAGATCAAACCATTGGGCACGGTGCGTACACGGTGACCTCTACTTTTACGTTGGACTATCCGTAGCGGCTACGTCCTCTTCACGACGTGAGCCGAGTGCCCGGCGGGCGACATTCGGGTAGATAAAAGCCGCGAGAGATTAAAAAATGAAACAGCGCTATGGAGCCATTGTGCTTCTTGTACTGATGGGAATGACTACGGCTGCGAGTGCAACTGATTGTCGTGTGAACGGCGGGGCTTGGATATTTGTAGGTGCGGGTGGGACTTTAAACCTGCAAGTTCCCGTCACAGTTCAACTGAGCGCAGACAGAACTCGTATCATGCTCGAAGGGGCAAGGTTAGAGTGCCGGTTCTCGGGTTTTGGCGGTAGCCAGCCTTGGTATACGGACTACTGGGCTACGTCCGCAAGAGTGGGGCCGGCCTGGGTGCCAGGCCCGAAGTTCACCAGCCAAGGCACCGGCTTACGCATCAACGGCAGCTATCAAAATACCCCGGTCCCGAATGGTATCCGAACGACGACCATGCCTAACAACGGCATCGGCGTGCCGGTCGATGTCACACCTTATATTTTGGTGCGTAACAATCCGACCAATCCTATCGACGTTCGATTAGGAGACGTCCTCGGAAGGTTAAACCTGGACCAGACAAATAACTATAACTCCGGCAGCTCAACGCTCGCGCTCACGTACACGGCCGCCAACAACTTCTCCATCTCCCCATCCACCTGCACTATCAACAATAACAATCCGATCGAGATCAACTTCGGTACCGTCCATCAGCGGGCAATCGGCACCGACCCGTTGACATCTTCCGTCGTCAGCAACCGCAGGCTCACTTACTCATGCCCGGACGGCGGCATTACCACGCCCATCACCATCACCTACAAAGGCACCCGCTCGGCCTTCGATGCACGGCTGTTGATGATGAGTAACCCGGACGTGGGCACGGCCATGGTGCATGCCGGTACTGCGGTGCCGGTGAACGGCTCGTTCCTGACCCGTATCACCAACAGTGTGGGCGCAGACGATGTGACCTTTTCGCTGGTGCGGCGTAATGGCTCCTTGCCGACCGCAGGCGCCATAAGCGGCAGTGGTGTGCTCGTAATGGGTGTGCCATAAGGCCCAAGCTCGCCGGCAGCCAACCCTACTAACCCCAACACTCTAACGGGCGGCGCGAACAGGGGGCTGAATATTCCTCGGACGGCGCCTGGGTAGAAAAATCACGAGAAGTCAAAATGAAATCACTTTATGGCGCGCTGGCGCTTCTCGCCCTGGCGGGTTTTGCCACAACCGCGCACGCCGTCGATTGCCGTGTTAACGGCGGGGCTTGGCAGAATGGCAACCCCAACCTGCAGGTGCCGGTGACGGTCACCCTGGCTGCAGATCGCACGAGGCTCATGCTCGAAGGTGCAAGGCTGGAGTGTCGGTTTACCTATAGCGGAGGCCCCGCTTGGCATACGGACTTTTGGGTCAGTGGAAGCGCCGCAGGTACGGCCTGGACTCCCGGACCAAAATTTGCCGGCGAAGGCACCGGTTTACGCATCAACGGCGCTTTTCGAAACACGCCGGTGCCGTCCGGCATCGGGATTGCGAACATCCCCAACAACGGAGTCTTTTACCCGATCGATGTCACGCCCTATATTTTGCTGCGTAACTACCCCTCCAATCCGTTCGATGTTCGCATCGGTGACAACCTGGGTCTGTTGCGCCTTACCAGTTCGAACAACTACGACGGCACCCGGCCACAGCTCACCGTCACCTACACCGCGGCTAATAACTTTACCGTCTCCCCCTCCACCTGCACGATCAACAATAACAACCCGATCGAGATCAACTTTGGCACTGTGCATCAGCGCGCAATCGGCACCGACCCGTTGACATCATCGATCGTCAGCAACCGCAGGCTCACTTACTCATGCCCGGACGGCGGCATTAACACGCCGATCACCATTACCTACAAAGGCACCCGAACAGGGTTCGACACGCGCCTGCTGATGATGAGTAACCCGGATGTGGGCACGGCCATGGTGCATGCCGGCACTGCGGTACCGGTAAATGGTTCATTCCTCACCCGTATCACCAACAGCGTGGGCGGCGACGATGTGACGTTTTCGCTGGTACGGCGCAATGGCTCCTTCCCGGCGGCCGGGGCCATCAGCGGCAGTGGTGTGTTGGTGATGGGGGTGCCCTGACCCCCCAAATCATCGATACCCAAAGCACAACGCCTCGCCCTAGAATGCCAGCTCCTCCACCTCTGGCATTTTGGGGCGCTCATGCACATCTCTTCCGGTCGCTGGGTCTATGGTTTTGGCCTGACCCTGCTGACTGCGTTTCTCTGGGGCATTCTGCCGATCAAACTCAAGCAAGTGTTGCAGGTGATGGACCCGATCACCGTCACCTGGTTTCGCCTGGTGGTGGCCGGCAGTTGCCTGTTTATCTACCTGGCGCTGAGCAAACGCTTGCCCAGTCGCAAGGTGCTTGGTCCCAGGGGCGGCTGGCTGGTGGCGATGGCCGTGTGTGGTTTGGTGGGCAACTACGTGTTGTACCTGGTGGGCCTGAAAATGCTCAGCCCCGGCACCGCGCAATTGGTGGTGCAGATGGGGCCGATTTTTTTGATGATCGCCAGTGTGTTCGTGTTCAAGGAGCGTTTCAGCCTGGGGCAGGGCATGGGGCTGGCGGTGCTGATCCTGGGCTTTGGTCTGTTCTTCAACCAGCGCCTGGCTGAGCTGCTGACCTCCATGGGCACCTACACGGCGGGCGTGTTGACGATCCTGCTGGCTACCACCATCTGGGTGTTCTACGCCCTGGGCCAGAAGCAATTGCTGACGGTGTGGAATTCGCTGCAGGTGATGATGGTGATCTACTTGTCGTGCGCCCTGTTGCTCACGCCATGGGCACATCCGCTGGAGGCGTTGCAATTGAGTCCGCTGCAAGGCTGGTTGCTGCTTGCGTGCTGCATGAACACGCTGGTGGCCTATGGTGCGTTTGCCGAAGCACTGGCGCATTGGGAGGCCTCACGCGTCAGTGCGACCCTGGCGCTTACGCCGTTGGTGACCTTTGTGGCGGTGGCGGTGGCGGCGTGGCTGTGGCCGGACTATGTGCAGGCAGAAGAGATCAATGCCGTGGGCTATATAGGGGCATTGGTGGTGATGCTGGGTTCAGCGACGGTAGCACTGGCGCCGTCGCTGCTCGCCGGGCTCAAGGCCCGGCGGGTGCGTATGGCGTCTTAATACCTTACTTAAGGACGAACACTCTCACTGTGGCGAGCAGGCTTGCCCTGCGTTGGGCTGCGCAGCAGCCCCAGCCAGCTTTAACTGACTCACCGAGTCGCCAGTTCTCTCAGTGGCCGGCTTCCAGCATGTTCTCCGGGCGCACCCACTGATCGAACTCTTCATCAGTCAGATAACCCAGGTCCAGCGCCGCCTGGCGTAGCGTCAAGCCTTCGGCGTACGCCTTCTTGGCAATCTGCGCCGACTTGTCGTAGCCGATATGCGGGTTGAGCGCCGTGACCAGCATCAAGCCGCGCTCCAGGTGCTCGGCCATTTGCTCGGCATCCGGCTCAAGGCCTGCGATGCAGTGCTCCTGGAAGTTGTTGCAGCCGTCGGCCAGCAGGCGGATCGATTCGAGCAGGTTGTGGATGATCACCGGCTTGTACACGTTCAACTGCAAGTGCCCTTGACTGGCGGCGATGCCGATGGTCACGTCATTGCCCAGCACCTGGCAGGCCAGCATCGACAGCGCTTCGCACTGGGTGGGGTTGACCTTGCCGGGCATGATCGAGCTGCCCGGCTCATTGGCCGGCAGCTTGACCTCGGCCAGGCCTGCGCGTGGGCCGGAACCCAGCAGGCGCAGGTCGTTGGCGAGCTTCATCAGCGCCACCGCCAGGGTCTTCAGTGCGCCGTGCAGGGTGACCAGCGGTTCGTGGCCGGAGAGGGCGGCGAACTTGTTGGGGGCGGTAACGAACGGCAAGCCGGACAAGGCCGCCAGCTCGGAGGCGATCGCCTCACCAAAGCCATGCGGCGAATTGAGCCCGGTCCCCACGGCGGTGCCGCCCTGGGCCAGCTCGCACACAGCGGGCAGGGCGCTACGGATGGCGCGCTCGGCGTAGTCGAGTTGGGCGATAAAGGCCGAGACTTCCTGGCCGAAGGTGATCGGCGTGGCATCCATCATATGGGTGCGGCCGGTTTTCACCAGTTTCATATGGCGTGCAGCCAGCTCGGCCAAACCGCCAGAAAGCGTGGCGATCGCCGGGAACAGGCGTTGATGAACCGCCTGCACCGCCGCAATGCTCATGGCCGTGGGAAAGCAGTCGTTGGAGCTTTGCGAGCGGTTCACATGGTCATTGGGATGCACCGGGCTTTTGCCGCCACGGGCCTTGCCCGACAGCTCGTTGGCGCGGCCGGCGATCACTTCATTGGCGTTCATATTGCTTTGGGTGCCGCTGCCGGTCTGCCATACCACCAGCGGGAACTGGTCGTCGTGCTGGCCATCGAGCACTTCATCGGCGGCCTGTTCGATCAGGCGGGCGATGTCGGCGGGCAAGTCGCCGTTGCGGTCGTTGACCCGTGCTGCGGCTTTCTTGATCAGGGCCAGCGCGTGCAACACCGCCAGCGGCATGCGTTGCTCGCCGATGGCGAAGTTCACCAGCGAGCGTTGGGTCTGGGCGCCCCAGTAAGCGTCATCCGGGACTTGGACGTCTCCCAGGCTGTCGGTTTCGATACGGCTCATCGGGCACACTCCTTCAGGTTCGTTTGCGCAGTTTAGGCTGTGATCCGTTGGTGGGGTTCCATAAAAGACTTTTCATCGAGGGTATTCCCATGCGGTTCAGGCTGCCTGCGATGGCGTCAACGGGTTGTCACTGATAAACCGCGGTGCTTGCATCGCAGCGGTGCGACGATTCGACAAGCCGGCTCGCATAGAAAGGCAGATCCCAGCCCCGTGCCCCCGCAAAACCAGGCTGAACAAGGCCTGGGGTTGAGCCGCAAGGTTTTTTAGGCGCAGAATGGTCGCCCTTGGGGTCTTACCTCGCCTGCTAGAAAGGAAACTCGATGACTCGTCTTCGTGCCATCTGTACCGCGGTTGCTCTGGTTTGCGCCAGCGGCCAGGTTTTTGCCGATACCGCCAGCCATAACGCCAGTGCCGAAGCCTTCCTGACCCTGGCCCACGCTGACAAGCTGGGTACCCCGGTGTACATGCAAGTGCAGCAAATGTTTGCCCAGCGTTTCGCCCAGACCAAGGCACCTGCCGCCAAGCAGTCCGTACTCGACAGCTACCAGGCCAAGGCCAATGCTGCGCTGGACCAGGCCATCGGCTGGCCGAAGCTCAAGCCCGATATGGTCAAGCTCTACACCACCAACTTCAGCGAATCCGAGCTCAAGGACCTGGTAGCCTTCTACCAGTCGCCGCTGGGCAAGAAAGTCCTGGAAAAAATGCCGCAACTGACCCAGCAATCGGCCCAGATGACCCAGGCCAAGCTGGAAAGCGCGGTACCTGTGGTGAACAAGCTGCTCGAAGACATGACCAACGAGCTGACGCCAAAAGCCCCAGCCCCGGCCAAGAAGAAGTAAACAGGAATGACCATGCAACAGCGTATCGAATCGGCACTCGTCGCCCTGAGCCCGGAATACTTGAGCGTGCTGGATGAAAGCCATATGCACAGCCGTGGGTTGCAGACCCACTTCAAGGCCGTGCTGGTCAGCCAGCAGTTCGAGGGGCTCAACCGGGTAAAGCGCCATCAGAAGGTCTATGCCACCCTGGCTGACCTGATGAGCGAATTCCATGCGTTGGCGCTGCATACCTACACGCCTGACGAATGGGCGAAAATCGACGCAGCCCCGGCCTCGCCGACCTGCGCCGGCGGGCACTGACACTGTGGCGCATTGGCGTTATGTGGCGAGGGAGCTTGCTCCCGTTGGGCTGCGCAGCAGCCCTGATGCCCATCACTGCGATCTTTGTGAAAGGTCACAATCGCCTTATCGGGGCCGCTTCGCAGCCCAGCGGGAGCAAGCTCCCTCGCCACAGTAAAGAGGCGGCCCATAAACGTCGCCAATTTTGTTAGAATCCGCAACGCGCCGCTTAGCCGGCGCGTTTTTTTTGCATCCGGTTCACCCCTTACGAGGGTAGCCACCTGGAGAGAACACCCATGACTCAACCGATTGTCGTGGCGGCACTGTATAAGTTCGTCACCCTCGAAGATTACGTCGCCCTGCGCGAGCCACTGCTGCAGGCAATGGTCGATAACGGCATCAAAGGCACCTTGCTGATCGCCGAAGAAGGCATCAACGGCACCGTTTCCGGCAGCCGTGAAGGCATTGATGGTCTTATGGCCTGGCTCAAGAACGACCCACGCATGGACGACATCGACCACAAAGAGTCGTACTGCGACGATCAGCCGTTCTACCGCACCAAGGTCAAGCTCAAGAAAGAGATCGTGACCCTGGGCGTCGAAGGCGTTGACCCGAACAAAAAGGTCGGCACCTACGTCGACCCGCAGGACTGGAATGCGCTGATCAGCGACCCTGAAGTGCTGTTGATCGACACGCGCAACGACTACGAAGTGTCGATCGGCACCTTTGAAGGCGCAATCGACCCGAAAACCACCAGTTTTCGCGAATTTCCTGACTATATCAAATCCAACTTCGACCCGGCCAGGCACAAGAAAGTCGCGATGTTCTGCACCGGCGGCATTCGTTGCGAGAAGGCTTCCAGCTACATGCTCAGCGAAGGTTTCGACGAGGTTTACCACCTTAAAGGCGGGATCCTGAAGTACCTCGAAGAGGTGCCGCAGGCAGAAACCAAATGGCAGGGCGACTGCTTTGTGTTCGACAATCGCGTGACCGTGCGTCACGACCTGAGCGAAGGCGACTACGATCAATGTCATGCCTGTCGCACACCGGTCAGCGTAGAAGACCGCGCGTCCGAGCATTATGTGGCTGGCATCAGTTGCCCGCATTGCTGGGATAAGCTGCCGGAGAAGACCCGTCGCAGCGCCATCGACCGACAAAAGCAGATCGAACTGGCCAAGGCCCGCAACATGCCGCACCCGATTGGCTTCAACTACAAGCAAACCCCTTCCGAGGCCTGACCCATGCCCGCGCGCCTGCTCTATGTGATGGACCCGATGTGTTCCTGGTGCTGGGGCTTTGCCCCGGTGGCGCAGGCGCTGGTTGAGCAGGCCCAGGCGGCCGGCGTGGATGTGCACCTGGTGGTGGGCGGTTTGCGCACCGGCAGCGGCGCGGCACTCGAGCCGACTACGCGGCGCTATATCCTTGAGCACTGGCAGGCCGTCACCGACGCCACCGGCCAGCCGTTCAAGCGCGAAGGCGCGTTGCCCGACGGGTTTGTCTATGACACCGAGCCTGCGTGCCGCGCCATCGTCACCGCGCGCAGCCTGGCGCCGGATTGCGCCTGGACACTGCTGGGGCTGATCCAGCGTGCGTTTTATGTCGAAGGCCGCGATGTGACCCTCGCCAGCGTGCTGGTGGAACTGGCCGAGCAGGCGGGCATTCCGCGTATCGAGTTTGCCGGTGCATTCGACCGTGCCGAGCAACATGCAGCAACGGCCGCCGACTTTACCTGGGTGCAGGACCTGGGCATCGCCGGTTTCCCGACGCTGCTGGCCGAGCGTAATGGCCAGCTGGCGTTGCTGACCAACGGTTATCAGCCGTTGTCCGAGCTGTCGCCCTTGCTCGCCCGATGGCTGGAGCGTGCCACCTGTGCAGGATGAGCCCAAACGCACCGACCGACTGACTTGGGCGGAAGTTCGCCGCCTGGCCCTGCGTCACAAGAAATCCCTGTGGATCGCCAATGGCGTTGCCGTGCTGGCGACCCTGTGCAGCGTGCCCATCCCTTTGCTGTTGCCGTTGCTGGTGGACGAAGTGCTGCTGGGGCACGGCGATGCTGCGCTCAAGGTGATGAACCCCGCGTTGCCACTGGGTTGGCAGAAGGCAGCCGGTTATATCGGCCTGATGCTGTTGGTGACCTTATGCCTGCGCTGCGGTGCGCTGGTGTTTAACGTGGTGCAGGCGCGGCTGTTTGCGCGGCTGGCCAAGGACATTGTGTACCGCATCCGCGTGCGCCTGATCGAACGGCTCAAGCGGATTTCCCTGGGCGAATACGAAAGCCTGGGCAGTGGCACGGTGACCACGCATCTGGTCACCGACCTGGACACCCTGGACAAGTTTGTCGGCGAGACTCTCAGCCGCTTCCTGGTGGCCATGCTCACGCTGGTCGGCACCTCGGCGATTCTGGTGTGGATGCATTGGCAACTGGCACTGTTGATCCTGCTGTTCAACCCCTTGGTGATCTACGCCACGGTGCAGTTGGGCAAACGCGTCAAACACCTGAAGAAGCTCGAGAACGACAGCACTTCGCGCTTCACCCAGGCGCTGACCGAAACCCTCGACGCCATCCAGGAAGTGCGCGCCGGCAATCGCCAAGGCTTTTTCCTCGGGCGCCTGGGTCAGTGCGCCAAGGAAGTGCGCGACTACGCGATCCATTCGCAATGGAAAACCGATGCCTCCAGCCGCGCCAGTGGCTTGTTGTTCCAGTTCGGCATCGACATCTTCCGCGCGGCGGCGATGCTCACGGTGTTGTTTTCCGACCTGTCCATCGGCCAGATGCTCGCAGTGTTCAGCTACCTGTGGTTCATGATCGGCCCGGTGGAGCAGCTGCTGAACCTGCAATATGCCTACTACGCGGCGGGTGGTGCGCTGACGCGGATCAACGAGCTGCTGGCGCGGGCCGACGAGCCGCAATATGCCGGCGGCGAAGACCCGTTCACCGGGCGTGAGACCGTCGGCATCGAGGTGCGCGGCCTCAACTTCGGCTATGGCGAAGAGTTGGTACTCAACCAGTTGAACCTGGCTATCGCACCCGGCGAGAAGGTCGCGATTGTCGGCGCCAGCGGCGGCGGCAAAAGTACCCTGGTGCAACTGCTGTTGGGGCTCTATACCCCACAAGCGGGCAGTATCCGTTTCGGCGGTGCTACCCAGCAGGAAATCGGCCTGGCGACCATCCGCGAAAACGTCGCAGTGGTGCTGCAACACCCGGCGCTGTTCAACGACACCGTGCGCGCCAACTTGACCATGGGCCGCGCCCGCAGTGACCAAGCCTGTTGGCAGGCACTGGAAATCGCCCAGTTGGATGCTACCGTCAAGGCACTGCCCTTGGGCCTGGACAGTGTGGTGGGGCGCTCGGGGGTGCGCTTTTCCGGTGGGCAACGCCAACGCCTGGCGATTGCACGCATGGTGCTGGCCGAGCCCAAAGTGGTAATACTGGACGAGGCCACCTCGGCCCTGGACGCAGCCACCGAGTACAACCTGCACCAGGCGCTGGCGCGGTTTCTCAGTGGGCGTACTACACTGATCATCGCCCACAGGCTTTCTGCGGTGAAACAGGCCGACCGGGTACTGGTGTTTGATGGCGGGCATATCGCCGAAGATGGCGACCATCAGCAGTTGATTGCCGATGGAGGGTTATACGCCAAGCTCTACGGGCATCTGCAACAAGTGCGTTGATTTGGCTGAGCTATCGAGAGCGGATTCTCGCGTGCGTATCAAGCAGTGCATGTGCAAGGGATCTCATGAAGCAAAAGCGTACTCTCGCAGCGACGTTAAGCAAGCCTCGGTTGTTGGGCATTGTCTGGCCCTTTATCGCCGTCGTGCTGTTCCAGGCATTGCTGGGCTGCGTCAGCCTCTACATGCTGTCAGCGGTGCGCGGCTATGTAGCAGGCGAGAGCTTGTGGTCCAAGGGCCAGAAAGACGCCATCTACTATCTGAGCCTTTACGCCGATAACCGCGACGAAGCGACGTTCCTCAAATACCGGCAAGCCATCGCCGTGCCCCAGGGCGGCCATGAGCTGCGCGTCGCGCTGGACCGTCCCACGCCCGACCTTGCGGCCGCGCGCCTGGGCATCCTCAAGGGCGGCAACCACCCTGATGACGTGTCCAGTCTGATCTGGCTGTACCTCAATTTTCGCCATTTCAGCTACCTGGAAAAAGCCATCGAGCTGTGGACCGTGGGCGATGGTTACCTGGTGCAACTGGATGACCTGGCCCAAGCGATGCACCGGGCGATCCGCAGTGATCAGGTCAGCCCTGGCGACATTGCTGGCTGGAAGACGCGCATCATCGCCATCAACGACGGCGTGACGCCAGCCGCCAAGGCCTTCAGCGATGCCTTGGGCGAAGGTTCGCGGATGATCCTGCGCCTGTTGCTGATCACCAACCTGGCCACCGCCCTGGGGTTGATCGTGCTGGCACTGCTGCGTACCCACAAACTGCTGACCCAGCGCCACGCCTTCGCCACCGCGTTGCAAGCCGAGAAGGAGCGGGCGCAGATCACCCTGGAGTCGATTGGCGACGGCGTGATCACCACGGATGTCGACGGCGCCATTGCCTACATGAACCCGGCGGCCGAGGCGCTGACGCATTGGAAGAACGCGCAGGCCCAAGGGTTGCCGCTGGCGGCGTTGTTCAACCTGCTTGATGAGAACGCCGAGCCCGATGGCTTCGCCCTGATTGAACACATTATCAAGGGTGAACTCAGCGGTGGCAGCGAGCATTCCAAGCTGATCCAGCGCGTGGACGGCAGCACGGTGTCAGTCACCCTGGTAGGTGCCCCGATCCGCAACGCCGGCAAGGTCAGCGGCGCGGTGCTGGTGTTGCACGACATGACCCAGGAGCGCCAGTACATCGCCAACCTGTCGTGGCAGGCGACCCACGATGCCTTGACTGGCCTGGCCAACCGCCGCGAATTCGAGTTCCGGCTGGAGCAGGTGCTGCAACAGGTAGCGCGCCAGCAAAGCGGGCGGCATGCCTTGATGTTCCTCGACCTCGACCAGTTCAAGCTGGTCAACGACACCTGCGGGCATGCGGCGGGCGATGAGCTGCTGCGGCATATCTGTGCGTTGCTGCAATCGGACCTGCGCGAAGGCGACACTCTGGCGCGCCTGGGCGGCGATGAATTCGGCATCCTGTTGGAGAACTGCCCGGCAGCGGTGGCGGAAAAGATCGCTGAAAGCCTGCGCCATACCGTGCAAAGCCTGCATTTTGTGTGGAAGGGCCGGCCGTTCATGACCACCGTGAGCATTGGTCTGGTGCATATCTCGCAATCGCCGACCACCCTGGAAACTTCGCTGCGCGCCGCTGATATGGCCTGTTATATGGCCAAGGAAAAGGGTCGTAACAGGGTGCAGGTCTACCATGCCGATGATTCGGAATTGTCCATGCGTTTTGGCGAAATGGCCTGGGTACAACGCCTGCACATGGCCCTGGAGGAAGATCGTTTTTGCCTCTACGCCCAGGAAATCTCGCCGTTGGGCCATACCGATGGTGGTAATGGTCATATTGAGATACTCCTGCGCCTGCACGACGAGGCGGGTCGGATCATCTTGCCGGACAGTTTTATTCCGGCTGCCGAGCGTTACGGTTTGATGACTTCGCTGGATCGTTGGGTCGTGGAAAACGTCTTTAAGATTATCGCCCGTTGTATGCAAGAGCGTGCAGGCCGTCCTATGGCTATGTGTGCGATTAATCTGTCAGGCATAACTATTGGCGATGATGATTTTCTCGGGTTTTTACGTGAGAAATTCGAGGCTTACAGCATTCCGCCGGAAATGATTTGTTTTGAAATAACAGAGACCAGCGCTATTGCCAATTTGGGCAGTGCAATCCGCTTTATTAATGAACTCAAGGCCTTAGGTTGCCATTTTTCACTTGATGACTTTTGTGCCGGAATGTCCTCGTTCGCTTATCTTAAACATTTACCTGTAGACTTCCTGAAGATCGACGGGAGTTTCGTAAAGGATATGCTGGACGACCCGATTAACCGTGCCATGGTCGAAGTGATCAACCACATCGGCCACGTCATGGGTAAGCGCACAATTGCCGAATTTGTTGAAACACCGCTGATCGAGCAAGCTTTACTTGAGATCGGTGTGGATTATGCTCAGGGCTACCTGATCGAACGTCCGCAATTGTTTACCTTTGATAGTCTGCAGTGCCGACCCGTGCGGCCGCAGCCACTGTTGCTAAAGGCGCCCGGCACATTCCGCTGAAGCATTCGACGGTCTGTACAATCACACTAGAAAAGGAGCCCTACAGTGATCGACACCTTCAACCGAACCGGCCCGCTTATGGAAGCCTCGAGTTACCCAGCCTGGGCGCAACAACTGATCCAGGACTGTAGCGAGAGCAAGCGCCGGGTTGTCGAACACGAACTGTACCAGCGCATGCGTGATAACACGCTCAGCGCCAAGACCATGCGCCACTACCTGATCGGTGGCTGGCCAGTGGTTGAACAGTTTGCCTTGTACATGGCACAGAACCTCACCAAGACCAAGTTTGCCCGTCATCCTGGGGAGGATATGGCGCGCCGGTGGCTGATGCGCAATATTCGCGTGGAACTCAACCACGCCGACTATTGGGTGCACTGGGCGCGCGCCCACGGTGTAAGCCTGGAAGAGTTGCAAGCGCAGAACGTACCACCGGAGTTGCACGCACTGAGTCACTGGTGCTGGCACACCAGCTCGGCCGATTCGTTGATCGTGGCGATTGCCGCGACCAACTACGCGATTGAGGGGGCGACTGGGGAGTGGTCTGCCGTGGTGTGTTCGACCGGCGTGTATGCGGCCGCCTTCCCTGAAGAAGACCGTAAACGCGCCATGAAGTGGTTGAAGATGCACGCGCAATACGACGATGCCCATCCTTGGGAAGCCCTGGAAATCATCTGCACCCTGGCCGGGATGAACCCGAGCAAAGCCTTGCAGGTAGAACTGCGTCAGGCGGTGTGCAAGAGCTACGACTACATGTACCTGTTTTTGGAAAGTTGCATGCGGTTGGAGAACGAAAAAGCAAAGGCGCCAGCAGTTGTTCGTGAACGTCAGGTTCGCGCCGCCAGCGAGGCGTGATGTAAGCGTGATGGCGGGGTTTTACCCCGCCATTGCCAAGCGGTTGCGGCCTTCGCGCTTGGCCACGTACAGGGCGTTATCGGCCCGCCGCAACAGGCTTTCTGCCGACTCGGCGGCCAACAGGGTCGAGCAACCCAGGCTCACCGTCAGTTCAATTCGCTTGCCATCGGCCCAATAGTCCTGAGCCTCTGCCGCCCGACGCAGGCGTTCGCCGACCATACCTGCCGCGTCCCGGCCGGTGTTCGACAGCAGGATCAGAAACTCTTCCCCGCCAAAGCGAAACACCATGTCCACATTGCGCAACTGGCTTTTGATCGAGTCGGCGACAGCGCGCAATACGATGTCGCCCGCTGCATGGCCGTGGGTGTCGTTGATTTTCTTGAAATGGTCAATGTCCAGCATCAACAAAGACAGCGGGCTCAGGTGCCGCCGGGCCATGTCGATTTCCCGTTGCAGCGTCTGGTCCATCGCAATGCGGTTGCCGGTTTCGGTCAGCGGGTCACGCAGGGCGCTGCGGGTGGCGGCGCGGTAGAGCAGGGCGTTACGCATCGGGTACAGCAACGTCGACAGCAGTGACTCAAGTTGCGCCAACTCGTCGTCCAGCAAACGCTGGTTGCGCCGGAATATCAACTCGCCCAGATGCTCGCCTTCATGGCTCAAGGTGTAGCTCACCGAATGATGCCCGCGATGGCCAAACTCAAGGCGCAAGTCGCTGGCCTCATGGCGATATTGCAGCGCGTCCAACGGCACCAGCCGCTGAACTTCGCGAAAGAACAGCGCGAGAATGCGCTCCGGCTCAAGGCTGGTTTGCAACTGCTGGTTCAGTTGCTGACGAAGTTGCGCAAGTGTGGTGGGGCGACGTGGAAGCAGGGACGGCTGACCAAACCCCAGGCGTTGCAATTTGGCACTGTCGAAGTCAATTGCGTTGGTCTGGGTAGGTGATTTCATAAGCTGACGGCCTCTAAGCACTTAACTGTCTTACAGGCTGCACGAGAGCGGCAAATGCCAAGCGTCTTACTGTTCCTTCAGTTCCGTAAAACATTGGAAACAGTTTAAACCGCTTTGCCATGGGTTATAACCCCTGGGCCCTGCCACACGTCTTGTCATCGCTTAACCTGCTTGAAAGGGGTTAGAGCGAGATTCATGCCACTTTGTTTAACTTACAAAAACGCCTTATAAATCAACGACTGTTTTAAAAAACTCAACACAGTCGTTGTGCAGTGACGTCAGTTATTTGGCTGTTTGAACCAAGATGGAGTGGTCAATCTGGTCAATCGAGGTGACGCCGGTCAAGGTCATGGCCACGCGCATCTCCTTGGCAAAGATATCCAGCAGGTTTTCCACCCCGGACTGGCCGGCGGCGGCCAGCGCATACACGGTCGAACGCCCCAGCAGGCAACCCTTGGCGCCCAGGGCGAGCATGCGTACTACGTCGAGCCCGGAGCGAATGCCCGAGTCCACCAGCACGGTCAGGTCATCGCCGACGGCTTCGGCAATCGGCGGCAAGGCTTTGGCGGTCGACAACACACCATCGAGCTGGCGCCCACCGTGGTTGGAGACCACGATGCCGTCGGCGCCGAAACTCACCGCGTCCTTGGCGTCCTGGGGGTCAAGGATGCCCTTGATGATCATCGGGCCTTTCCAGAACTCACGGATCCACTCCAGGTCTTTCCAACTGATCGATGGGTCGAAATTATTCGCCAGCCAGCCGATGTAGTCTTCCAGGTGGGTGGGCTTGCCGAGGTATTTGGAGATATTGCCCAGATCATGAGGGCGGCCCATCAGGCCCACATCGAAGGCCCATTGCGGCTTGCACACCGCCTGCAGCATCCGGCGCTGCGCCGCATACGGTCCGGACATGCCCGAATGCGCATCACGGTAACGCGCGCCGGGTGTGGGCATATCGACGGTAAACACCAGCGTGGTCACCCCTGCGGCCTGGGCGCGCTCCAGCGCATTGCGCATAAAGCCGCGGTCCTTGAGCACATAGAGCTGGAACCAGATCGACTGCGGGCTTTGCGACGCCACTTCTTCAATCGGGCACACCGACACCGTCGACAGGCAGAACGGGATGCCCTTGTTGGCCGCCGCCTTGGCCGCCTGCACCTCACCACGTCGCGCGTACATGCCGGTCAGGCCCACGGGGCTGAGAATCACTGGCATGGCCAGCTCCTGGCCGAACAGCGTGGTCTTGAGGCTCAGGTTGTCGACATTGCGCAGGATGCGCTGGCGCAGGCTGATCTCGGCCAGGTCCGAACTGTTGGCGCGCAGGGTGTGCTCGGCGTAGGCGCCGCCGTCGATGTAATCGAACAGAAAGCGCGGCAGCTTGCGTTTGGCGGCTGCACGGTAGTCGGCGGCGGACGAGATGATCATGAACGGGTTCTCCACAGAGCTGGGTCGCACCACCATAAGCAAAAAGCTGGCATGATAAAAACAACTTTTATTACTAATACCCAGTCGCTATAGGAATACCGATGAACCTGAGAACCGTGCGGGCCTTTGTCGAAGTGGTGCGCCAGGGCGGTTTCTCCCAGGCAGCGGAGGTGGTGGCCCTGACTCAATCCACCGTGAGCAAGGCGGTCAAGACCCTCGAAGACGAGCTCGGCACGCCGCTGATCAATCGCCTGGGCCACCGTAACGAGCTGACGGCCGCCGGCGAAATAGCCTACCGCCGCGCCTTAGTGTTGCTCGCCGAGCACAACGACCTGGTGGCCGAGATCAACGACCTGCGCGGCCTCAAGCGCGGCGTGCTGCGCATCGGCCTGCCGCCGGTGGGCTGCGGCGTGCTGTTTGCCGCTATGTTCGCGGCATACCGCAGCCGCTACCCGGAGATCGAGATCGAACTCACCGAATACGGCAGCAAAAAACTGCGCGAATGTCTGGAAGCCGGGGAGGTCGACCTTGCCGCACTGCTGTTGCCGGTGGACGAAGCCTTCGACTACCAGCCAGTGCGCAATGAACCGCTGATGGCGGTATTGCCCATCAGCCACCCACTGGCCCAGCGCAAACACATCGACTTCACCGACCTGGCCGACTCACCGTTCATCTTGTTCGAAGCCGGCTTCGCCCTGAACGCCAAGATCCTCGCCGCGTGTGAGCGCAAAGGCGTCACGCCCCGAGTGACCGCGCGCAGCGGGCAAATCGACTTTATCGTTGACCTGGTCTCAGCCGGGCTGGGCGTTGCGTTTCTGCCGCGCATGCTCGCGCTCAAACATCAACACGCGGGTATCGCCTTGATTGCGTTGGACGAACCCCACACCGACTGGCATATCGCCCTGGCCTGGCGGGCCAGCGCACACCTGCCACCGGCGGCGCGTGCGTGGCTGGATCTGGCCAAGGAAATGGCCAAGGAAATGGCCAGCCCGGTGTAGCGGGCTGCGGCCGTAATTTGCAGGAATTCGTCAAAATGCTCCTCAATGCTTGACTTCTTCTTTTTAATCAGTAACATACGGCGCATTCCGCGATAGCTCAGTTGGTAGAGCAAATGACTGTTAATCATTGGGTCCCTGGTTCGAGTCCAGGTCGTGGAGCCAGATAGAGAAAAGCCTGCAGAGATGCAGGCTTTTTTTTGCCTTGGATTTTTTGAAATATTTGTTAAGTGCATGATTTTAAAAAAACATAACTTTCAAGCTGAACCTGATTTGTTTCACTTTTGAAACAAATTTGTACATTTTATTGACGCCATCAAAGTGCCATCCTAGAATCGCCGCCCATTGATAGCACAACGCTATGTAGAGGGATCTAGAGATGTGGCGTTTGGAACGCCGGACCAGGTTTTGCCTGCTGTCCGTTTTTTTCTGCCTGGGCACCGCCGGATTAGCGCACGCCGCGCCCCCGCAGAGCACCCCCGGCATCACCGACCTGATCCGCGACCGTCAGGACCGCCTGCTCGAAGAGCAGCAGCGGCGCCTCGAAGAACTCAAGGATCTGCCCGGTAAATCCGCCGCCCCTGCAGCTCCGGCGACGCCTGCCGACACCCGTTGCTTCCCGATCAAAACCATCGAGCTCGCAGGCGCCGACGCCCTGTCCGTAGACGAGCGCAGCGCGCTGATCAAGCCTTACATCGGCCAATGCCTCGGCGTGCCGCAGCTCAACGAAGTGCTCAAGGTCATCACCGACCGCTACCTGGCCAAGGGCCTGGTCACCAGTCGCGCGTATCTGCCACAGCAAGACCTTTCCAGCGGCAACCTCAAAATTCAGGTAGTCGAGGGCAAACTCGAAAGCCTCAAAGGTGCCCAAAGCAGCGGCATCACCGACCGCCAACTGGCGATGAGCTTTCCCGGCAAACAAGGCGATTTGCTCAACCTGCGTGAAATCGAGCAGATGGTCGATCAGCTAAACCGTTTGCCCTCGAACCAGGCGCAGATGGAACTGGCGCCGGGCAAGGCCGTGGGCGGCAGTGATGTACTGGTCAAAAACACCCCGCAAAAGCCCTGGCGTGTCGGCCTGTCGCGGCACAACGGCGGCCAGCGCAGCACCGGCGAACAACAGTGGGGCGCCAGCCTCGACTGGGACAACCCGCTGGGCCTGGCCGACCAGCTTTCGTTGCGTGGCGGCCACGATGCGGTTAGCGATCACCAGAAAACCTCGCGCAATTCGATGCTCAACTACAGCTTGCCCTTCGGCTGGTGGAACCTCACCTACAGCTACACCGAAAGCGAATACCGCTCTCGGGCCGAGGCCAACAACTTCCAGTTCAAGCAGACCGGCGACAGCCAGAGCCACCAGTTGCGCCTGGAGCGTGTCGTTCACCGCGACGCCTTGAGCAAAACCTCCCTGAGCACCGGCGTCGCCTACCTGCGCACCAATAACTTCATTGAAGACAGCAAGCTGGCGCTGAGCAGCAACCGCCTCAGCGAAGCCCAGTTCGGCATCAACCACGGCCGACGTATCGGCAGTTCATTTCTCAACATCGACCTCGGCATGCAAGACGGCATCGGTGCCTTTGACGCCCAGGCCAATCACAACCCGCGCCACGGCCAGGCCGATGCGCGCTACCGCAAATACACGGCCACCGTCAGCTACCTGTACCCGTTCAAGCTGTGGGGCGAGTCCTTGAGCTTCAGCAGTTTGATGACCGGCCAGCACAGCGAAGATGTGCTGTTCAGCCCGCAGCGCATGAGCCTGGGTGGGCAGTCGTCGATCCGTGGCTACAAGGACCAGATGCTGTCCGGCGACAGCGGCGGCTACTGGCGCAACGACCTGCGCTGGAGCCGCCCGGTGACCTGGGCCTGGCTGCAACCGATGCTCAGCGAATACGGCACCAGCCTCGGTTATGACCAGGGCGTGATCAGCCGCGACCGTTACAACGCGGAGCAGCATGGGCGCATGAGCAGCAACTCGGTGGAGCTGTTTGCCCGTGGCAAAAACGTCGCCGCCAGCGTGACCTTTGCCCACTCTTTGGAACGACCGGCCGCTATCACAGAGCGTGAAGCGCCGATCTATTTCCGTATGGATTTTTTCCTTTAATTTTTTTACCGCCTTCGGGTATCGAGACACAACATGGACGTTCGCCAGTTCGCCTTCCTCGTGCGCCAGCCTTCTGCTGCCGTAAAAAGCCGTTCCCACTTTTTGGGGCTGCCTAAACGCGGGTTGGCGTTGATCCTGGCCAACGCGATGTTCTGGCACCCGTTGCTGGCCCAGGCCGACGGCATTGTGGTCAGTGCACCGGGCACAGGCCTCGCGCAGGCGGGCAATGGCGTGCCCATCGTCAATATCGCCGCACCGAATGCCAATGGCCTCTCGCACAACCAATTTCATGACTATAACGTCGGTGCCAACGGCGTCATCCTCAACAACGCCACCGACCGCACCCAGGCCACACAACTGGGCGGCATCATTGTCGGCAACCCGAACCTGCGCGGCACCGCTGCCAATATCATCCTCAACGAAGTCAACGGTGGCAGCCCCAGCCAACTGCGCGGCTACACCGAAGTGGCGGGGCAGTCGGCCCATGTGATTGTCGCCAACCCGTATGGCATCAGTTGCAACGGTTGCGGCTTTATCAACACGCCGCAAGTCACGCTGACCACCGGTAAAGCGGTGATCGAAAACGGCCAGATCAGCCGCTATCAAGTCGATCAAGGCAACGTCGCCATCGAAGGCGCGGGCCTCAACGCGACCAATGTCGACCAGTTCGAAATCATCACCCGCGCTACCACCATCAATGCGCAGATCCAGGCGAAAAAACTCACCATCGTCGCCGGGCGCAATGATGTGGACGCACGCACCTTGAATGCCACCGCACGGGCGGCAGATGGCAGCCAGACGCCAGACCTGGCGATTGACTCGTCGGCGTTGGGCGGCATGTATGTGGGCGCGGTCAAGCTGATCGGCACCGAGGCCGGTGTGGGCGTGAAGCTGTCGGGCGATATGGTCGCCGGCGGTGATATCCAGATTGATGCTGCGGGCAATGTGGTCATGGGCACAACCACGGCAGGCACCTCTGTCGCCGTCAAAGCGGCCAGCTTGCAAGCCAGGGCGGCGGTCTACGCCGGTACTGATCTGTCGGTAAAAACCCAAGGTGCGCTCACCACGCAACAAACCCTGGCGGCCAAGGACAGCATCGCGCTGGACGCCGGCGGCCGCTTGACCAACAACGGGATCATCGAAGCTGGCGTCAACGCCGATAACAGCCGCAATGCCCAGGGCGATGTGCGCTTGACCGCGCAGGCCATCGACAATACCGGCAAAACCGTGATCGCCAGCCGCGACCTCAGCGTCAATACCGGCGAACTGGCCAACCAGGGCGGCACCTTGAGCGCCCGGCGCGACGCACAGTTGACGGCCACGCAGATCGACAACCAGAACCAGGGCCGCCTCCTCAGCGCAGGCAGCCTTGGGATCACCGCCGGGCAACTGCTCAACAGCCAAGGTGGTTTGGTCACCAGCACCGGCAACCTCACGGCGGGTATCGGGCAACTGATCAACCGCAACGGCGAGCTGTCGAGCCAGGCGCAGGTCACGCTGCAACTGAATGAACTGGATAACGTCGCCGGCCTGGTCTCGGCCGGGCAATCGCTGAGCCTGAATGCGACGGGGCTGATCAATAACCAGGGCGGGCGAATTGCATCGCGTCAGACGGCACAGGTCAATACTGGCGCCCTCGACAACAGCCAAAAGGGCTCGCTCACCAGCCAAGGCTCACTGACGTTGAGCCTCAACCAAGGTCACTGGGATAACCGCAACGGCCTGATCAACGCCGGCGGTCAATTGACCCTTAACAACCTCAACACGGTCGATAACCGCCAAGGGGAAATCTCCAGCGCGCAGTCATTCCTCCTGGCCGCCAACAGCCTCGACAGCGGCGCCGGTAAAGTGCTCAGTGACCAAGGCCTGACCCTGCGTATCGCCGGTGCAATGAGCAATGCGTTGGGCCTGGTTTCGGCGTCGAACCTCGACGTCAACGCCGCCAGCCTGAACAACCAGGGCGGCAAGCTCCGCGCATTTAATCAACTGACGGCGAACACCGCAGGCCTGCTGGACAACCGCGGCGGCGAGTTGCTGGCCACCGACCTGGCGTCCACCACGGGTGAATTAAACAACAACAGTGGCCGCCTGCAAGGTGATCGTTCCCTGGTGCTCAGCAGCGGCGTGGTGTCCAATCAGCGCGGTACATTGGCGGCAGGTGCAACGTTTACCCTCAATGCATCCCGCCTGGACAACAGCGCAGGCACGCTCACCAGCGACGGCGTGTTGGTCGCGGTGATTGCCGGACAATTGCTCAACCAGACCGGTCTGTTTGCCGCCAAAGGTGATGTACGCCTCAGCCTGGGTAGCCTTGATAACCAGCAGGGCAGTCTCGTCGCCCGTAACCTCAGCGTGCAATCAAGCGGCCCGCTGAACAACCAGCGTGGCACCTTGCGCGGTGACGTCGCATTTAATTTGAACGCCGGCCAAGTGGATAACAGTGAGGGCGGCCGCATCAGCGCGGGCCAAATGCTGAATGCTGGTATCAGTGGTCTTGATCAGCACAACGATGGTCGATTCTTCGGCCAGGGTGACGTAAGCCTCAACCTCAATAATGGGCATTTGAATAACCAGGGCGGCACGATCAACGCCCCTGGCCAATTACTGCTGAGCAACCTCGCCAGCGTCGATAACCAAGGCGGCGAAATTTCCAGCGCCCAGGCGTTTACCCTGGCCGCCGATACCCTGAATAACCAGCACGCCAAGCTCCTCAGCGAGCAGGGTTTGGCCCTGCGTATCGCCCACGCACTGGATAACACGCAAGGCTTGATCTCGGCTAAAACGCTGGATGTACGCGCCGCCAGCCTGACTAACCAAGGCGGCACGCTCAGCGCGGGTGATGGCCTGATCGCACAGATCGACGGAGCATTGGATAACCGCAGTGGCAAGCTATTGGCGCGCACGGCGTCGGTCAACAGTGCGTCGCTGGATAACCGCGAGGGCCTGCTGCAAGGCGACGCGATGCTCTCGCTCAACAGCTCAGGCTTGATCGACAATCGCCAGGGCACGCTGTTCGCCGGGCAGGCGCTGGACATCACCGCTACGCGCTTGGACAACAGTGGCGGTAAGCTGACCAGCGACGGTCGCCTTGGCGCGTTGATCAGCGCGCACCTGCTGAACCAGGCCGGGCTGTTCAGCGCAACCGGCCCGTTGCTGGTGAGTGCGGCAAGCCTGGACAATAGTGCCAAAGGCAATATCCACAGCCAGGCGGGTGTAAACCTTGACCTGAACCACGGCCACCTGAATAACCAAGGCGGCTTGATTCACGCGCCGGGCACGCTGCTACTGAGCAACTTAAGCAGTGTCGATAACCAGGCCGGGGAAATTTCCAGCGCCCAGGCCCTGGCGTTTACCGCAGGCAGCCTCGACAACCGAGGCGGCAAGTTGCTCAGCGAGCAAGGGCTTTTGGTGCGCGTTGCCGGCGCGCTGGACAATACCAAAGGCTTGGTCGCTGCCACGGGGTTGGACCTGCACGCAAACAGCCTGGTTAATGCCGAAGGCAAGCTGAACGTCCGCGATGATCTGGCACTGTCCGTCGACACTGCCCTGGACAATCACCACGGTGAAGTCATCGGTGCTACCACCACCTTGAGCAGCATGAGCCTGGATAACAGCCAGGGACTGTTGCAGGGTGACCGCTTGCTTAACGTCACTACCCGCGGCATCGCGATCAACCGTGGCGGTCGGTTTGTCAGCGGTCAGCAGGCGGCCTTGGCGATTGAGCAATTCGATAACCGTGGCGGTAGCGTAACGGCAGCCGGGCCGATGCAGGTAAGCGCCACGCAACTGGATAACCGCGAGGGTGGCTTGCTCAACGCTCGCCAGTCGCTGGTGGTGAAAGTTGATAGCCTGAATAACCAGGGCGGCGAAGTCTCCAGCCTCACCGACCTGTCGTTCAACGGCAGGCAGTTCGACAACAGCAACAAAGGTCGACTTTTAGCGAACGGCGCACTGAGCCTGAACCTGGACCAACTGAACAATCAGCAAGGCACCGTACGCAGTGACAAGAGCCTGACCCTGCAAACCGCCACACTGAACAACGACAGCGGCCGCCTCAGCGGCGGTGCGGCTTTGGATCTGACCGCCAACGGCGTACTGAGCAACCGCAGCGGCGAGCTGCTCAGCGCGATGGCGTTGACCGTGAGCAGCGCCAGCATCGACAACAGCGGCGGCAAAATGATCGGTGACGGCGCTGTGCGCATCACGACCGGCGCGTTGAATAACCAGAGTGGCGGGCGCCTGACCAGTGCTGATCGCCTGGCGCTGACGGCAGGGAACGTGGACAACCGTTTTGACGGCCATATCGCCAGTAACAAGGCACTTACCGCCAGCCTCGCGGGCCTGGACCAACGCAACGGTGGGCAGCTCTACAGCACCAGCGACGTCAGCCTGGACATGAATCACGGCGCTCTTGATAACACCGGTGGCTTGATCCATGCGCCGGGTCAGTTGCTGTTGAAAAACCTCTCCACGGTCGCCAACCAGTACGGCGAAATTTCCAGCGAGCGTGCCTTCACCCTGGCCGCACAAAGTCTGGATAACAGCAACGGCCATGTGCTCAGTGATCAGGCGCTGACCCTCAAAGTCGACCAAGCGCTGATCAACCTCAAGGGCGTCATTTCTGCGGCAGGCCTGGCTGCTCAAGCTGGGCGACTGGATAACACCCACGGCGTATTCAGCAGTTCCAAAGACCTCGCGTTAACGTTGGCGGCTGACCTGCATAACGACGACGGCGAAGTCTCCAGCGGCGGCGCCACAGTGGTCAACGCGATGACCCTGAATAACCGCAACGACGGTCATGTGATGGGCGACATCAGCCTTGACTTGACCGCCCGCGGTGCACTGTTCAACCAGGCCGGCACCTTGGGCGCCGGCCAGCGTTTGAACGTGACCGCGGCCAGCCTGGATAACAGCCAGTCCGGCAGTCTGGCGACCGATGGCAGCCTGACGGTGAAAGTCGACGGCCTGCTCGATAACCAAGCCAAAGGTGCCGTGCTCGCCAAAGGCGTGATGGACATCCAGGCTGGGAGTGTGGACAACCGCACCGGTCGCCTGTCCGGACAGAACCTGCTGACCCTGCGCAGCAATAGCCTGGATAACCGTGGCGGCGCGGTGCGCGCCAATCAGGGGCTGAACCTGCACGTCGGCCAGCTCGACAACCGTGAAGGCGTGCTTAACAGCAAGCAGGCGCTGGCACTCGACGGCCAGTCCTTGAACAACCAGCACGGCCTGACCAGCGCGATTGGCCCGGTACGCCTGGCCCTCGATACCGTTGAAAACGCCAAAGGGCGCATCGCCAGCCAGGATGATCTGGACGCCACGATTGGCGTGCTGAATCAGCAGGGCGGTCAGTTGGCCGCGAAGGGTAATCTGAGTCTCAACGCTGCCACCGTGGATAACCAGAACGGCGGTTTGCTCGCCGCGACAAAAGTGCTGAAACTCAAGGCAGGCAGCACCGACAATCGCAGCGGGGAAATCTCCAGCCAGCAGAGCGTCGATTTCAGCGGACAACGCCTGGATAACAGTGCAGGCAAGTTGTTGGCCGGCACTGCGCTTGAATTGGCGATGGCCGAGGTGATCAATCAGGCCAAAGGTTTGATCTTTGCCCAGGACGCTCGGCTTACCGGCACTGCAGTAGATAACACCGATGGCACTGTTGGCGCTCAGCGTGCTTTGGCGCTTCAACTGAAGGCAGGCCTGGACAACACAGGCGGCAAGCTCACCAGCGAAGGCTCGATGGCGCTGGCAGGCCAGCGTATTGACAACACCAGCGGCAAAATTTCCAGCGCAGGACCGTTGACCCTTGTGAGTGCAGCGGCGCTAATCAACCAAGGCGGCACCGTCGAAAGCGCCCAAAACCTCACACTGACCAGTGCCAGCCTGGATAACACCAACGGCCTGCTCAAAAGCCAAGGCCTGGCAACCGTTAACACCGGACAGTTCACCAACGGCATCGACGGCCGTGTGATCAGCGCCGACAAGCTCGACCTCAGCGCCACCCAGCTCACCAACAGCGGGCATATCGCCAGCGTCGGCGCAATGAATGCCAGCGTCACCGGCCTGACGCAATTGGACGGCGCCGAACTGGTCAGCACCACGCAACTCAACCTTGACCTGCACCACGGCGCACTGGTTAACGCGGGTGTGATCAACGCACCGCTGCTGACACTGAACAACCTCGCCAATATCAACAACCGCGACGGCGAAATCTCCAGCCAGAACGCTTTTACCCTGGTCGCAAAAAACCTGGATAACAGCAACGGTAAACTGATCAGCAACCAGGCACTGACCCTGCGTGTCGACCAACTGCTGGCCAACCTCAAAGGCCATCTCAACGCCGCCAGCCTGGATGTGCGCAGCACTCGCCTGGACAATACCGAAGGCGTGCTCAGCGGGCGTGGCGATGTCACCCTCAGCGCCAGCCAATTGTTCGATAACCAACGCGGCAGCGTGATCGCCGACGGTGCCTTGTTGCTGACCAGCGCAGCGCTGGACAACCGCAATGGCGAGATTGCGGGCAAGGCGCTTGCGACGATCAGCGCCAGCAACCTCGATAACCAAAACGGCAAACTGATCAGCACCGACGAGCTCAACCTGCGCGGCGCAAACCTTGATAACCGCAACGGTCTGGTAGGCGCCACAAAAGCGCTGAAACTCGACGTGCAGACGCTCGACAACCGCACCGGCGAATTGACCGGCAACGCCGACGTCAGCGTCACCGGTCAGCAGCTCAACAACAGCGACAAAGGTGTGGTGTTCGCAGGCGGTACGTTAAGCCTTGCAGTCGATCAGGTCATCAACCGCACCCTTGGCGAACTCAACGGCGAGCGCCTGACGCTGACCGGCTCCATGCTGGACAACAACGGCGGCAAGCTGCTCAGCCAGCAATCGCTGAAGCTGGATCTCGCCGGTGATTTCGATAACAGCCAGGGTGTGCTTAGCAGCGAAGACGCATTGGCCGTCAAAGCCCGCAGCCTGAATAACAGCAAAGGCAGCCTGTCCAGCGCCAATGGTTTGAGCGTCGCCGTCACCGACAGCCTCAACAACAGCGAAGGCAAACTGGTCACCGACGGCGGCCTGACACTGCAAAGCGCCAATCTTGGCAACCAGCAAGGCATCATCAGCGGCAAAGGCCCGGTCACGGTCAGCACGGGCGAGCTGAACAACCAAACCGGCCGCCTCAACAGCGGCGACACCCTGGCCCTGACCACCGCACAGTTGACCAACGGCGGCAGCATCGGCAGCGCCAAGACGCTGACCGCCAGCGTCACCGGGCTGGATCAGCAGGGCGGTAAGCTGTTCAGCAACGCTGGCTTGAGTCTCGACCTGAACAACGGCCAACTGAAGAACCAAGGCGGATTGATCAACGCTATTGGCCCGCTGACGCTTAACAACCTCAACAGCATCAATAATCAGAACGGTGAAATCTCCAGCGCCCAAGCCTTTACCTTGGCCGCGCAAAGTCTGGATAACAGCAACGGCAAGCTGCTGAGTAATCAGGGCCTGACCCTGCACGTCAATCAAGCCCTGGCCAACCTCAAAGGCCTGATCGGCGCCGCCAGCCTCGACGCTCACGCAGGCTCCGTCGACAACCGAGGCGGCACTTTGAATAGCCGCAGCGACTTGCAACTGACCAGTGATGGCCTGCTGAACAACCAGGACCAAGGCTTGATCAGTGCCAAGCAAACCCTGAATCTCAACGCCGCCGGCCTCGACACCGGCAACGGCGGTGAGGTCTCGGCCAAAGGTGTGTTGACCGCGAACCTCAACGCTCTGGCTCTGGCGGGCGGTCGCGTTGTGGGTGAGCAGGGAATGACCCTGGACCTCAACAACAGTGATTTGGACAACCGCAACGGTCTGCTGCTGACTAACGGCCCGCTGACCCTGAAAAACCTGGGTGACCTTAATAACCAGGGCGGTGAAATCTCCAGCCTGCAAAGCTTCGCTTTGACGGCGCGCAACCTGGACAACCGCGCCGGCAAGCTGATCAGCAGCCAAGTGCTGACTGTCAACGCGGACACCATGAACAACACCGCAAGAGGCCTGTTGTCCGGCTGGCAAGGTCTGAACGTCAGTGGTGGTAACCTCGACAACCGTAACAACGGCACGCTCTCCAGCCGCAGCGGTGCAATCGATGTGCGCCTGAGCGGCGCGTTGCAAAACAACAACGAAGGCGCGCTGGTTAGCCAGGGACGCTTGGGCGTCAGTGCCGCCAGCCTGGATAACAGTGGCAAAGGCGTACTTTCCAGTGGCGATGGGCAAACGCTTATCGTGACCGGTGCGCTGACCAACGCCGATGGCGGTTTGATCGAAAGCGGCACCACGCTGGATCTGCAAGCGGTAACACTGACCAACCAAAGCACGATCAACGCCCAACAAGCGATGACCGTCACCGGCACCGACCTGAACAACAACGCCGGCACGTTGGCCACCAACGGTCGCCTGACCCTCAACCTGCTCGGCACCCTCAACAACAGCGGCGGCAGCATTGCCAGTTCCGGCCCACTGCTGCTGCAACGGGCGATGCAGGTCAACAACGACGCCAAGGGCAGAATCATCAGCCAAAGCCTGCTGACGCTGTTCGCCGGTAGCCTGAACAACAGTGGCGGCGGCACCCTTGCCAGTAAGGATCGTGTGTCGATCACCAGCACCGGCATCGTGCAAAACACTAACGACGGCCTGATCTATAGCCAGGACGCCGACGTGCAATTGAACGCAGTGGGATTGAATAACGCCAAGGGCAAGGTGCAGGGCCAGACCGGCCTGAGCCTGGGCGTCAGCGGTGACCTCAATAACCAGGGTGGCACACTCCAGGCCCATAGCCTGAACCTGACTGCCAACCGCCTCGACAACCAGAACGGCTTCATCGCTGCGCAGACCGGCGATGCAGTGGTCAATGCCAACTACTTCGCCAATGCCAACGGCGGGGTGTATGCCACCGGCTTGATGCGAGTCAGTGGTGCACAGCTGGACAACAGCGCCGGGCAAATTGCAGGTCGCGCGGTTGAGCTGAGCGCTGGTGGCGCGTTGATCAACCGCAGCGGTGTGATTGAAAGCGATAGCTCCCTGAGCGTGACAGGCGCCAGTGTCGACAACCAAGGCGGGCAACTGCGCGCGCTGGGCCGTAGCGGCAAAACCAATTTCCAGCTCGGCGGTGCGTTCGATAACCGCAATGGACGACTGGAAACCTCCAACGCTGACCTGACCCTGAATGCCGGCAGCTTCCTGAACCAGGGCGGCAGTCTGCTGCACGGCGGCACCGGCACTTTTGATATCGCCACCGCCAACCTGATCAATGCCGGCGGCAACCTGGTGACCCGTGGTGGCCTGACCCTGGCCGCAGACAGCTGGACCAACAGCAGCGTGATCCAGGCCGGGCGCCTGACGGTCAACGTCAATACCTTGAACCAGACCGCCAGTGGCCAGTTACTCGCCTCCGACAGCCTGACGGGCAACGGCGGCAACTGGAATAACGATGGCCTGATCGCCAGCGACGGCACGGCCAATCTGACCCTGGCCGGCAGTTATGGCGGCAATGGGCGCTACAGCAGCCTGGGCAACCTGGGCTTGAGTGCCGCGCAGATAACCGTGAATGAAGCCGCCAGTGTGGCAGGCGGCGGCGCTTCCCAACTGACCACCGGGGGCCAACTGCTCAACCGGGGGCGTTTGACCTCCAGCAGCGAGCTGCGCATCAACGCCGGCAGCATCGTTAACACCGGCACGTTGGGGGCTTCACAGAACCTGGTACTGACCGCACAAAGCCTGCTCAACGACCACGCCGCCAGCGGCATCGGCGCACGTGGCTTCCTGTTCAGCGGCCAGGATTCGACCTTCAACCTCGGCAGCCTGACCAACAACTATTCGGATATCTACAGCCTGGGCAACCTTACGGTGGCCGGTGTAGCCGCTGGCACTCTGGCGCAGAGTGTGCGTAACGTTTCTGCCAGCATCGAGAGTGTGGGCGACCTCAGACTGTCGGCCAATGACGTGGTCAACGAGCGCGAGAAATTCACCCTCAACCAGCAGCTGACCTCGGTGGGCGTGAGCATCCGTTGCACCCAGCATTGCAGCGGCGGTTGGAGCGACCGGCGCCCGGCGGTGTCCCTGAGCCGCACGGTTGAGAGTGTGATCGAAGCGAACTCGCCTTCCGCCACGATCAGTTCGGGGCGCAACATGGTGATTACCGGTCAGAACTTCACCAACCGCTATAGCGTGGTGTCGGCTGCTAACGATCTGTCGATCAGCGGCGAGAACATTCTGAACCTGGCGGCCACCGGTGGTTCCGGCTCCCAGAGCCAGGAGTACGGCGGCATTACCAAAATCTCCAAAGGCCAATACAACCAGATGGTCGCCGCGGTGCAGGCCTATAACCGTGCGCACCCGCAGGGTTCGCCGGTGGATGAGGCGGCGTTTGCGGCCTTGATGACGCGGTTCAGCCCGTCGCTGTTTCCCGGCATCAACCAGCCCATCGCGGTACAAGGCGGCACCCAGGTGGTGGCCCCGGCGATTATTCAGGCCGGTGGCAACGCTGCGCTCACCGCCAGTAAAAGCATTAACAACATCAATGTGATCAAGACCGCGCTGGCGGTTGATGGCCGTTCGCTGGACACCGGCGTAGGCGCCAACAAAACCCGGGTGGTAGTGCTCAATGCACAATTGCCGCCCGACCTTGCCCAACAGCAGGTCAACCCCTTGACCCTGCCGGGCTTCGGTTTGCCCAGCGGGCAGAACGGGTTGTTTCGTTTAAGTGGCCAAAGCGGCACTACGGGGCAGGCAGGTGCTGGTAATCAGGATTGGACGCTGGGCAGCGCCAGCCTGGACCCAAGCCAACGCCAACAAGCCCTGCCTGGCGCCCACGAACGTGTGATTCAGGTGGGTGGCGCGGCGCAAGTGACCACCAGCACGCGCCAAGTTGCCGTGGCCGCTCGTGAAGCCGGTGTCGTCAACGCGGTTGCCAGTGCCATTGATACTGGCGCCGTGGGCAGCGCCGATGTGCAGCCCCTGCCACCGGGTCGCACCAGTGGCATAGACATCACCCGCGTCGATGGCATTGACGCCCGCAATCCTACGGGTGTCCCCCAGCCTGCGGTCGATGGTTCGCGGCCGGGCATCGACCTGCCTGCCGTAACGCCAGGCGATAGGGTTGTGCATACGTCATCTGACGGGGCTCTCCCTGATCTGCGTGTGCCGGGCTTGTCGACCGTTGCGCGCAGTAACGACGTTGCTGCGATCGCACCGCCGGATACCCAACTCCCGGGCCTTACCCCGGCGGCCCACGACGTACCCGTTGTCGGTAACGTACAGCCACCGCAGGTCAGCCAACCCACGGCATTGGCCAGCCAGACCATCAGCCGCGTCCAGGGCCTGCCGGAAAGTCGTGCCGTATCGCAACCGCACAAATACCTGATCGAAACCAACCCGGTACTCACCGACCTCAAGCAATTCATGAGCTCGGACTACCTGCTGCAAGGCGTGGGCTACAACCCGGACGAAAGCTGGAAGCGCCTGGGCGATGGCCTCTACGAACAGCGCTTGATTCAGCAGGCCGTGCAAGCACGCACCGGCCAACGCTTTATCGACGGCCAGACCACCGACGAAAAACTGTTCAAGTACCTGATGGACAACGCCATCAGCAGCAAGCAGCAACTGAACCTGTCGATGGGCGTCAGCCTCACCTCGCAACAGGTCGCGGCGTTGACGCATGACATCGTGTGGCTGGAAGAGCACGAAGTGAACGGTGAAAAAGTCCTGGTGCCGGTGCTGTATCTGGCCCAGGCCAACAACCGTCTTGCACCCACCGGAGCCTTGATCGCGGGTAACGACCTGAACCTGATTGCCGGCGAAAACCTGGTTAACGCCGGCACCCTGCGGGCCACCAACAACCTGTCGGCCAAGGCCGCCAACGACTTGACCAACAGCGGGTTGATCGAAGCGGGCAACCGCCTGGACCTGCTGGCGGGCAACAATATCGTCAACAAAGCCGGAGGCATCATCAAAGGGCGCGATGTGACGCTGACCGCCATTAATGGCGATGTGATCAACGAACGCAGCGTGACCGGTTGGGATGACAAAGGGGCAGGGTATTCACAGTATCGAGATTATATCGATAGCGCTGCGCGGTTTGAGGCCGCGAATGATCTGGACATCAGCGCCGGGCGAGACTTTGTCAGCGTCGGTGGCGGCGTGCAAAGTGGTCGCGACACGACAATTGTCGCGGGGCGTGATGCCAACTTAGTCTCCGCCGAAGAACGCAATGCGATGGACATGGGCAAGCGTCTGCAAACCAGCAACGCCACACAACATGGCTCCGATGTGGATGCTGGGCGCGATGTCAACATAAAGGCTGGGCGAGACATTACAGCGATCGCCAGTCAGATCGATGCTAAGCGCGACATCAATATGAGTGCCAGCGGTGATTTGATTCTGGCTTCGGCTGCAGATGAGGAACATTCCTCCCGCAAAAACAAAAAGGAGAAACGTCAGGAAGATCATGTCAGCCAGGTTTCCACCACGCTGAATGCAGGTGGGGATGTATCGCTGGGTGCGGGTAAAGATCTGGCGATGATTGCCAGCCGTATCAGTGCTGGGGACGAGGCGTATCTGGTTGCTGGCGGTAACTTGGCGCTGCTGTCAGCGGAAGACAGTGATTATTCGCTGTATGACATGAAGAAGAAGGGGAGTTGGGGCACTAAGAAAACCCAGCGTGACGAAGTGACTAAAGTCACCAACATCGGTAGTGAAATAAAAACCGGTGGTGACCTTACGATTCAGAGCCAGGGTGACCAGAAGTACCAGGCTGCCAAGTTGGGGAGTGGCGATGATCTGACCATTGCTAGCGGTGGTAGTGTGACTTTTGAGGGCGTGAAAGACCTTCATCAGGAAAGCCATGACAAGAGCAAAAGCAGCCTTGCCTGGAACAGCATGAGCGGCAAGGGCAATACCGATGAAACCCTTAGACAAACCCTGATGGCGGCCAAGGGCGATATCGTTATCAAGGCCGTTGATGGTTTGCACATCGACGTCAAACAGGTCAATCAGCAGACGGTTAGCCAGGCAATTGATGCGATGGTTAAGGCTGATCCGCAGATGGCGTGGTTGAAGGACGCGGAGAACCGTGGAGATGTTGATTGGAAACTGATCAAGGAAACGCACGACTCCTATAAGTACAGTAACTCCAGCCTCGGGCAAGGGGCGATGCTGGCGATCATTATCATCGTTACTGTTCTGACGGCGGGCGGTGCCAGTGCGCTGGCTGCATCGGCGGGCAATGCGGTAGGTGCGGGTTCAACTATGGCCGCTGCCACTACGGCGACAGCAGCAACGTCAACAAGCGCAGCAGTTGCCGCGACATCAGCAGGGCTCGGGAACGTTATCGCAACGGGGGCCTTGACGTCGTTAGCCGGTACGGGAGCGGTCAGCGTCATCAATAACAAAGGCAATCTCGGGGCGGCTTTTAAGGATACGTTCAGCAGTGACAACTTAAAGAATGCACTGATTTCCGGATTGGCTGCAGGTTTCACCACGGGCGTCATCGACCCTAATCTGGGGGGAACTACCAAGCCGTTCAATAACCTGACCAAAGGCTTTGATCTCAATACCTTGGAGGGGATTGGAGGGTTTGCGGTTCACGCGGGAGCTCAGGGTGTGGCAACCGGCACGATCCAAACCGCGATTGGTGGCGGAAGCCTGGGCAAGAACGTTACGGGTGGTCTGGTTTCCCAGGCTGGGAACGTGGCGGCTGCGACAGCGTTTAACTTTGTGGGAAGTTATGCCCAAGAGCATTGGCAGGCCGCAAAGAATGCGGGGGACACCACTGGCATGGCGATGTGGGCTGAGGGAGGTGCGGCCCGTGTATCCATGCATGCGTTGTTTGGTGGTGCGGTATCGAGTGCCACGGGCGGGGACTTCAAAACGGGGGCCATTGCTGCTGGTGCAAGCCAGGCAATGGCACAGGTTCTGAACGACACATTCGACAAGCAACCGGAGTTGAGGCAAGGGGTCGCGCAGATTGTTGGTTTGACTGCGGCAGGCCTGGCAGGAGGTGATGTCAATAAGGCGTCTTGGGTGTCGCAAATGGCGGATCAATACAACCGCCAACTGCATCAAAAAGAGACGATCGCCCTTGAGGCGTTGCAGAAAGACGATCCGAACAACGCCTATAAATTGAAAGCTGCCGCCTGTGCCTTGGTGCATTGCAGTGCCTCCGTTCCGGTTGAGGACCCTAACTACAAAGTGATCCGCGAACTCGAATTGGATGGCGGCAACTTTAAAGATGCTCAGAAGCAACTGATGGCGACGGGCGCTTTTGATGAATACGGGCGCTGGGATAAAGCTAACGACAATTTGCTGAAGAATGACGAGGCGCTGAAGCGTTCTGGAAACGCGGGGCGTGCTGTCCTGGGGGCGATTGGGGCTGCTGGAGGGTTCGGCGGTGCAATACTGTCTGCACCAGCCTGCGTGACAGTTGTGGGCTGTGCGGCACCAGCGCTTTCTGGATTGGGAGGTGCGCTTTCCTTTCACGATGGGATGCAGGCGACAGGGGAACTGCTAACGCCTTATCAACACACTCAGGGGCAAAAGGTACTTGATTCGTTCAGTTCTGATACCTACCCGGGTGATGTTAACCCGATGCGTGACTATGGGACCGCGGCCGCACGTTCAGCGATGGAAATTGCGCTGTTCAAAGGTGCCGCGAAACTCGCAAGTGGTGAGGGGGTGTCGGTTCTGTTGCCAGGCAAGAAACCTGTGCCGCCTCCAAATGGTGGTGATGTTCCCCCACCGCATGAGATCGTAGGCCCTTACTCACCTATCAGCAAAACCCTCATACCTGAGGAAATGGAGCAGAAGATACTTTACGGAGAGCGTAAAACCACTCCTTTAGGAAATCCGAAGAACGAAATCATCGGTGCTCATTCGGGTGAAATAAGCAATACGCATCCCGATTATGCTGTGGAGGTGTTGTCGAGCAACGCTGACGGGACACGAAATGCAAAATTGGTGGCGCAATTTACTGATGGGAATATTTCGAAGATTAAAACGAGCACCTTGTTCCCCGCGTCCTGGTCGGATGCGCAAACGATGAGTGCCGTTCGAGCTACTGGAAATGGCCCGGCGCTTGCGACGAGGGCCGATGGGGCCTCGTTGCATCAAACGACAGTTAACGGGGTTAAAGTTGAGGTCATCAAGGTTGGGGAGCGCGTTACTGCTGGCTATCCTTGTGGCAGAGGTTGTACGGATCCGACGAAATTCTGATAGGTGAAATATGTTTAAAGAATATGAGTTTTTGCTGGATTCGATAGGGTCAGAAGATTATTGGTCGGATGTAGGAATTGATATCGCGGCCTCCAAGATCTCTCAGTTTGATAACTCAAGCTGGAGCGACCTTGAATCTGCTCTTCTGGCGAAGTCTGAAGTCTGGCGAGGTCGGTGCGCGGAGTCTCTCGGTGACTCGAATGATGAGCGGGCGTTGCGTGTTTTGCTAACGCTTCTAAAAGCTGGAGAGGAGTCGGTTGTCATTCATGCAATTGAATCAATTGAGTCAGTTTTTTTGGCTGGCTACATTCTTGACAGGGCACAGGTCATACGCGCTCTAGATGAGGGGTTTGAGGCAGATAGTAGAACGTTGAAGCTAATGGCGGCTACGTTGGTCAGGAAGTTGAGTGAGGCATGAAGGTTGCTCGGTAGCTGACAGAATCGATCCCCACTTCGAACTCAACGTTGTTCAACGTTCTGCAGGACAACGCGATCATTCAGGTGAACGCAGAAGGCAAGGCTATTTGGACGGCGACGGTTCAAAGCGGTAAGTGGCAAAAGACCCTGACCTTTCTAAAAGTTTCTCCCTCGTTGATCTGAGAGCGCGCAGAGCGGCCTTCTGTAGTGGTCAACTAATCCCGGACACGACGTTAAGTTTTTCCTCGGCCCGCGCTGGCGCCAACCCATCGTTGAATTGGTGAGGCCGAATCCAGTTGTAGCGATGCATCAAAAAATGGCTGATATCGCGCTGTGCTTCCTGCGCAGTTCGATAGCCCACGGTCGGTATCCATTCTGTTTTCAAGCTGCGAAATACGCGCTCCATCGGTGCGTTATCCCAGCAGTTTCCTCGTCGACTCATGCTCTGGCGCATGCGGTATCGCCACAACCGCTGGCGAAAGAGTCGGCTTGCATATTGCGATCCCTGGTCCGAGTGGAATAGCAGATCCGAAGGCCTGCCACGCTGCTCGTAAGCCATATCCAGCGCTTTGATCACCAGCTCAGCGTCTGGCTTTTCCGACAGCGCCCAGCCCACGATCCGACGCGTACAAAGATCCAGGACGACAGCCAGGTAATGCCACTTTCCTTGCGCCCAAATGTAGGTGATATCGCCGCACCAGACTTGATTGGGCGCTGGCACGTCGAACTCGCGGTTCAATGTGTTCGGGATATCCAGTCTTTCTACTGTTGCTCGTTTGTAGGCATGGAAGCCGGGTTGTTTGCTGACTAAATCAAGCTCGCGCATCAAGCTACGCACTTTGAATCGACCGAGTTGCTCACCGTCTTCACGCATCAGCGACAGGATGCTGCGACTGCCCGCAGAGCTGCGACTTTGCGAGAACAGCTCACTGACGCGACTACGCAATCGAAGCCGTTCAACATCCGGCGTGCGGCGCCGCAGGCGCTGGGCGTAGTAACACGAGCGAGTGACGTCAAACACCTTGCACAGCCAATCAACCGGCTCATGGGCGCTCAACTGGTCAATCAGCGCGAACGCTCGTGATCTTCCGACATCAAGAGCGCAGTAGCCTTTTTTAGTATTGATTTCTCTCGCTCAAGCCGAGCAATCCGGGCTTCCAGCTCCTGAATTTTTTGCTGTTCCGGAGTCAGTGCCTTGCTCTGCGGGGTAACGCCTTTATGTTCTTTCTGAATCTGGTCAACCCAGCGGCGCAATGCCGATTCACCAATGCCGAGTGAACGGCTGGCTTCGATGTAGCTGTAGTTTTGTTTGAGCACAAGGTCGGCAGCCTCGCGCTTGAATTCAGGAGTAAAGGAGCGGCGTTGTTTGGTCATCTGACACCTCGATCTAGCGAGCATTCTCGCCTAAATGGGTGTCCGGTTTCATTAGACCACTACATTCATCTTTCGCGGGCAACCCTGTTAAGTCGGCGTTTGACTTGATTCCAGGTGGCTATGGTCCATTGGTCTACCAAGGGGCGGATACGTTACTTTCCGCCGGTGCTGGCTTTGGGAAAGTCCCTCTCGTGATGGGGGCTTCGGATGGGTTGAGGAAGGGTTCGATCTTCGGGGTTTTGGTTCCGAAGATGGATAATAATTTTATCATTCCGCTGTTAGGTACGAAAACGCCATTTGGTACTGCGCTGGGTGTGTATGTCGGCGGAGTGGGTTATAAGGGCTACGGCTTTTACGAGGAGGCTAAGGGTGACGGTAAGTAAGTTGATGTCTTCGGCGATAATGGCGGCGGGTATTTTAGTCGTAATGCTTTCCATAGGCTGCCTGCTGGCATTGTTGCCAGTCCTGTTTATTTCCGCAGGGTTTGAGGTGGAATTTGATGTGGTATTTGTATGGTTGGGAATGCCATTCTCGATTTTGTTTGCGTTGAGTTGGTTTTATAAGTATGCGGGCTTCGCCAAATCAATCATCTTTAGGCGCTAGTCAGGCGCGCCTGTGAGCACGGTTTGGATAACAAGACGGCCCGCAGAAGTGGTTGGAGAGTAGGTGTGAGCGAATCTGATTTTAGAAATATAAAGAGACAGCTGATTCGATACCTTTCAAGCGGACTTGGCGAAAAGGCTGTTGACTATTACAAGGAGCGCTCGCACTCACTGTCAGAGTCGGCACGTGCTGAATGTTTGGGCGATATATGTTTCTACCAGCGTGACTTCGCCCACGCCATAAAACATTATGAAGTGGCTACCCAATTGGCCCCTGGCCAAGTCATTGCTCGTTATCTTTTTCTGGCAGGTGTATCCAATGAGCGGGCGTCTAATTATGTCGACGCATTTAAGTATTATCAGGCCGCCATTGAAGCTGAACCGTCATTTGTCGATACGTATCTTGAGCTCGGTGCAATGTTGGTGAAGGTGGGGGATCTTGAAGGCGCCTTGCAGTGCTATGAAGATGCTATTGAAATAGAACCTGCAGACTTGGCGAGTCATGAAAGTCTGGTGTCGATTTTGGCTGAGCTTCACAGGCGCACTCCGGAAAAATATGCTGATAAGTACGCAGCGTCCAAAGCGACAGTTGAAAAGATGAGGCGTTCCGGAAAGTCGACACCGTCGAATCGTCATGCCGCATGGTAAGTAAATCCAAAACAAGCCAAGCCGAGGTTCCCTGGTTCGAGCCCAGGTCGTGGAACCAGATAGAGAAAAGCCTGCAGAGATGCAGGTTTTTTTTGTCTGAAATTTGGCTGATCGTCGCAACTTATCCCTCTATACAAGCCATCCCCTCACCCCTAAGATGAGAAGCATTATCATTAATGCGGATCTGAAATGCAGCACGACAGCACCCCCTCGCCCGTCGCCCAGCTGTACGCCAATCACCACAGCTGGCTCCGAGGCTGGTTGCATCGGCGGCTGGGGCATACGGCCGATGCCGAAGACCTCGCACATGACACCTTTATCCGCGTGCTGCGCTCCCAAGAGGACGTGCGTGAATTACGCCAGCCCATGGCATTTCTGGCCACCATCGCCAACGGCTTGCTGATCAACCGTTGGCGTCGCCAAGCCATCGAGCGGGCTTATCTGGAAGCGCTGGCGGCGCGGTCGGTGGCCGAGGAGCCTTCGCCGGAAGAGCGGCATCTGATGATCGAAACGCTGTTGCAGCTGGATTCGCTGCTGGTCGGTTTGTCGGGGCGGGTGCGGCAGATTTTCTTCTTGTCGCAGCTCGATGGCCTGACCTATCCGCAGATCGCCAAACAATTAAGCCTGACGGTGGCCCAGGTGCAGCGCGCCATGGGTAAGGCATTCAGTGTCTGCTATGCGAGCCGGTTTGAATGAGCAGTGTGGCGGTTGACCCGCAGGTGCGCGACAGTGCCATCGATTGGCTGGTGCGCTTACAGTCCGGCTTGATGAATGCCGCCGACCATCAGGCTTTGCAGCAATGGCGCCAGGCCGACCCCGCGCATGAGTACGCCTGGCAGCGGGTCAGCAGCTTGCCGCTGTTGTTGCAACCAGGCGCCAATGTGTTGGCCGACGCCACCGCACGCCGGGCATTGCAGGCGGCCGGTGCCGATCCTCAGCGCCGTCGTCAGGTGCTCAAGTGCCTGTTGGCGCTGGGGCTGCTCGGCGGCATTGCCTGGCAAGGTGCGGACTCCACGCGTGTACGCGCGGCGCTGGCGAGTTATCGCACCCGCACTGGCGAACGCCGACACTGGACCCTGGCGGACGGCAGTTCGCTGTGGCTGAACACCGCCAGTGCGGTCAACCTGGACGTGAGCGCAGGCCAACGCAGCGTGCAGTTGGTCGAGGGCGAGCTGGCACTTGATACGCCAGCGGGGTCTGCTTCGTTGCAACTGCAAACCCCGAACGCGCGGCTTTATAGCCAGGGCGCCAACCTGTTGGTGCGCCACGATCATCAGGGCACGCAGGTGACGGTTTTGCGCGGGCGGGTGCAAGTGAGTGCGCGGCATCAACCGACGCCCGTGCCGTTGCAGGCTGGCTGGCAGATAAGCGTTGAAGACTACGCGATAGGGCGCCCAAGCCCGGTTGACTTGTTGCTGGCCCAGGCCTGGATGCACGGCATCCTGCCCGCCGAACGCATGCGCCTGGATCAATTGCTCGCCGAACTCTCGCGCTATCGCCCAGGCTTGCTGCGTTGCAGTGAAGCGGTGGCGGCGCTGCGCATCACCGGCAGTTTCCAGCTGGACGACACCGATGCGGCACTGGCCCTGGTGGCCAAGACCTTGCCGGTGCGCATCGAGCGAAGAAGCCGTTATTGGGTGACGGTGGTGCCGGCGTGAAGTTTTTTTTCGTCGACGCGATAGTTTTTTCGATCTGGCTTGGCCTTTAGGTATTACCCGCCGGCACAGGTGGGTTTCGATCCCTAGGAGCCTTGCATGATTTCCCCCGTTAGTGTCTTGCGTCGTCATACGTTCAGCTTGTTGTTTCTCGGCCTGCAACCGTTGTGCGGTGAGCTGGTATTGGCCGTCGGTGAACGCCCGTACAGCATCAGCGCCGGGCCGCTGGACCAGGTGCTGTCGCGCTTTGGTGCCGAAGCCGGGATCAGCATGGCGGGCAGTTCGCTGCTCACGGCGGGCAGGAAAAGCCAGGGGCTGCAGGGCGAATTCAACACCGAGAACGGCCTGGCCCAGGTGCTCTCGGGCACCGGCCTGGACTATCAGCGCCAGGCCGATGGCGGCTATGTGTTGCGCCTGCGCCAGGAGGCCGTGCAGCTGCCGACGCAAAAAGTGACGGGCGAAAATCTCGACGAAGAGGAGGTCTACCGCGCGCCGCGTTCGTCGGTGTATATCTCCGGCGAAGACATGCAACGTTTTGGCGCGGTGTCGGTGGGTGATGTGCTAAAGGGCCAGCCCGGTGTGCAGGTGGGCGACAGCCGCAATGGCGGCGGGCTGGATGTGAACATTCGTGGCATCCAGGGCCAGAGCCGAGTGGCTGTCACGGTGGACGGCTCGCAGCAGGCGCTGGATGTGTATCGCGGCTATGCCGGTACTCAGCAGCGCAGTTATATCGACCCGGACTTGATCAGCGACATCACCATCGACAAAGGCCCCAGCCTGACCTCCAGCGCCATTGGCGGCACGGTAAAAATGCGCACGCTGGGCGTTGGCGACATCCTCAAGGACGGCCAGAACATCGGCCTGCGCCTCAAGGGCGATGTTTGGAACAACGGCGTCGCCCCGGCTTCCCGCGACCCGCACTCCAAAACCCAGGACCTGTATGCTGAGCCGCACCAGAGCCGCGGCGGGCTGTTCGGCTCGCAGGCCGAAGCCGGCAGCGCCGCGTTTGCCTACACCCATGAGTTTTTCGACGTGGTGGCGGCCTACGCCAAGCGCAATCAGGGCAATTATTTTGCCGGTAAAAAAGGCCAGGACCGCTACCGCACCTACAACCGTTGGGGCGATGAAGACACCAGCGTCGCCACTACCTACAACGCCGGCGAAGAAGTGCTCAACTCCTCGGCGAAGACCGAATCGTTCCTGCTCAAGACCACCCTGCGCCCGGCGGACGGCCATACCTTCGACCTCGGCTATCGTCGTTATGACGGGCGCATTGGCGAGATCATGCCGTCGGATATCTTCCGTTTCGGCACCGGCGGCATCTATCAGTACCCGCTGGGCCATACCAGGATCGACACCTACACCGCTCGCTACAACTACCTGCCCTCGGGCAACCCGCTGGTGGACCTGACCGCCGACCTGTGGATCACCGACGCCCAAACCAGCCAGCTCACCTCGGTGGCCGCACCTGCGTCCCAGGCTTATCGCTCCGACCGCGCCTGGAGCCGCCAGGCAAACCAGCGCATCGGCGGCGGGCTGGCCAACACCTCACGCTGGGCGACCGACTACGGCGATCTGAAGCTCGACCTCGGCAGCTCGTTCCAGCTCGAAGAACTGCGCCCGCAAAAAGGCGTCGCCACCACCCAGCACGATATCAACGCCAACCGCATGCTGCGCGAAGGCTCGCGGCAGGAATACAGCTTCAATGGCAAACTCGAATACAAACCGGTGGACCGCCTGACCTTATGGGGCGGCGGCCGTTATACCCACTACCGCAGCAAAGACCATATTGCCAATGCCACCGCGCGACGCGAGGAGCGTGACCTGCGCTACCTGCGCGTCTACAACGGCAACAATTCCGGCAACATGATGTGGTTCCCGGACCTGAACGGCGAGTACACGAATGCCACCGATCCGCGGCTGAACAACGGCATCGTGTTCCAGAACACCAACTTCCCCTTCGAAGGCGTGCGCTACAACGACTTTGGCGTGATCGATTCGACGGTTTATCCGTCCCAGGTCGGTGACGTGGTGAGCGGCTATGACTATTCCGGCAAGGCCAGCAACAGCGGCGGGGCATTTTCGCCGGCGCTGGGCATCAATATCGAAGTGCTGCCGGACACCTTTGTGTATGCCTCCTACACCCAGGGGTTTCGCATGCCCTCGTTGTTTGAAACCAGCCAGGGCGTGCTGCAAACCCTGCCCGGCAAGGGCTTGAAACCCGAGCGCTCAAGCAACTGGGAGGTCGGCGCCAGCACCTTGCGCAAAGGGCTGTTGGTCGAGGATGACGCGGCGGCGATCAAGCTCGCTTACTTCAACAACACCATCAAGAACTACATCACCCGCTACTACGACCCAAGCCCAGGCACCTGGGGCCAGATGCGTTTCAGCAACACCGACAGCTACAAGACCAGCGGGCTGGAACTGCAAGCCCGCTACGATGCCGGGCGCGTGTTCGCCGACCTGTCGTCCACCTACTACTTGAAAACCGAAACCTGCGACGCGGCCTTCGCCGCCACACTGCGTGCTACCAGCAACAGCTACCAGAAAACCGCCGACACCCCGGACTGCACGCCGGGCAGCTTCATGGGTTCCTACACCAACACCCAGAACCCACCCCGGCTTGCCGGCAACCTGACCACCGGCCTGCGCTTCTTTGACCAAAGCCTCACACTCGGCACACGTATTACCTACACCAGTGGTCCCACCGTCACCGCCGACAAGCCTTGGCAGACCGGCGCCACCACGCCGCAACTGAACTACCGCGAAGTAGCCCTGGTGGATCTGTTCCTCAACTACAAGTTGCAGGAGGACGCGAGCCTGAACGTATCGCTGCAGAACGTCACCGACCGCTACTACCTGGACCCGTTGGCGCAAAGCTTCATGCCGGCGCCAGGGCGTACGTTGCGGGTGGGCGTGCAGGCGAAGTTCTAAGGGCCAGGCAACGCCCATCAGTCAAGGCTGAAAACCTTCACCGTGGCAAGCCTGCTCGCCACAAGTGACGGTGTTCGTCGTTCACGCTCGCCCACTGGCAGGCAGCGCCCGTTCCTAGCTCTCAGGAGGTTACATCGCCTGCACAATGATCTGGCTTTTCAAATCATTGACCATGCCTTCAATCGCCGGCTTCATCGCCGCGAAATCTTGCGGGGTGCACAGGGCGTCCGGCTTGGTGAAGGTATAGTGGCGCGTGATCAGCACCGTGTTGGCTTTTTTCACAGTGATCGTTCCCACGCTCTGCGTGGGAATGCATCCGGTGACGCTCCGCGTCACGCCTTCAAGCGCTGGACGCAGAGCGTCCGGGGCGGCATTCCCACGCGGAGCGTGGGAACGATCAATTAACCCCTATCCCCAGGGCAACCTGGGTATCGGCAGGCGCTACCCTCCAGGAGAATCAACTGTATGGCATTTACCACCCTGATACTGGATGCCCCCGGGCCGCCGTTACTGTTTGAGGAAGTCGATCGCTTTCTTGAGCTGGGTCTGGGTGTCACCCTCAACCTGTATTATTTCGCGGACAAAGAGCGCATTCGGCAGCACTACGGCACGCGCATTCACTATGCCGAGATCAACTGCCATGACGAGCCTGGCTTTATTGCCGCCGTGAGTCAGGCCGGCGGCTACAGCGTGTTCAAGACGCGCCTGAACATCCCCTTGGGCGCCGGCCTGATCCACGCTGCCACCTCGCCGGCGTTGGCCACGCCACTGCGCGCCGTTGCCCAGGCTGGCGCAGGGGTCAATCATATTGACCGGCTGGCGTGCGAGCAGTGTGGCGTGGCGATCCTCAATACGCCGGGTTCCAACGCGGCCGCTGTTGCCGAATACGTCGTGGCCCAGGCGCTGTATCTGTCGCGCGACCTGGATGACTACAACGCCGAAACGCACAACGGCCATTGGGCAAAAGGCACCTTGGCACCTGCCTGCGAATACGCCGAACTGACGCTTGGGCTGGTGGGCACCGGCAGCATTGCCCGGCAGGTGGCGCGCAAGGCTGCGGCGCTGGGCATCAAGGTGATCGCCACCGGGTCCGAACGCTTTACCGAAGCGGTGGCGCGCAGCCTTGGGCTTGAACGACGGGCGGGTCTTGAACCGTTATTGGCCGAGGCGGACATCGTCTCGATCCACGTACCGCTCACCCCGCAGACCCGAGGCTTGTTCGGCACCGCCGAGTTCCGGCAGATGCGCCAGGGCTCAATCCTCATCAATACCGCGCGCGGCGGGATCGTCGACGAACACCAGTTGGCCGCCTTCATGGGCGAGTTTCCCAGGCATATCAAAGCGGTGGCCATCGATACCTTTGCCCTGGAGAAAGACCGCTTCGACTCGCCATTGACCGCTATTGCCAATGCGCAATTGACGCCGCACATTGCCGGCAATACCACCACGGCAATCCGGACGGCATCACGCCAGATCGTCGACAAGATCCACGCATTCAGTGCCGCCGCCATCGTGCGTTAACCTGCCGGACACAAGGAAGGCCGATGACTCATTCTCGCCCGGCGCGCTGTATTAAAGGCCAAGAGGCTGGTAAGAATGACGTCGGATAGTGAGCCGATGTAATCAATCATGAAACGCCATTTCGAAGATTTGCAGCTGGGCAGCATCGAACTGTTCTGCCTCGCTGCCGAAGCCGGCAGTTTTACCGCTGCTGCGCAGGCTGCGGGCGTTACCCCGGCCGCCGTCAGCCGCAGTATTTCGCGCCTGGAAGAACGCCTGGGCTCGCGCTTGTTTGTGCGCACCACGCGCAGCATTCGCCTCACCGACAGCGGCCGCACATTTTACGAGCAGTGCCGCCAGGCGCTGACGCAACTGGTGGAGGCCCAGCAACAGGTGATGGGCGCGCAGGCGGTGCCGTCCGGGCGCTTGCGCATCAGTGTGCCGACCACCTACGCGCATCACCGCTTGCTGCCGCTGCTGCCCAGGTTCCGTGCGCAGTACCCGCAAGTCACTGTGGATATCCACATCAGCAACCGCAATATCGACTTCGTTGCCGAAGGTTATGACCTGGCCATTCGCGTGCGCGCCCAGCCGGATTCGTCGCTGATCGCGCGGCTGCTGGAAGATGCCGAGCTGGTGGTTGTCGCCGCACCAGCATACTTGCAGCGCGCCGGTACGCCGCAGACGCTGGACGATCTGCCATTGCATGAGTGCATTCAATTTGAATTACCCAGCAACGGCCGGCGCATCCCCTGGCTGTTCCAGCTGCAAGGCCAGGAGCAGGAGTTTGCCGGAGAGGCCGGTTACAGCATTGCCCATGATGTGCTGGGCGGCGTAACCCTGGCCAAACACGGCGCGGGGTTGTTTCAGACCTACAAGTTTATCGTTGAGCGTGAATTGGCCGACGGCAGCCTGGTTGAAGTGCTGAAGCCGTTTGGCGGGCGTTCACGGCCCTTCACCTTGCTGTATCCCCATGGGCGCTATGTACCGCATCGGGTGCGGGCGTTTGTGGACTTTTTGCTGGCATGTCGGGACGAATGGGGCACGCTTTAACAGCAGGCGTGCCCCGAACCGGTCAGACGCCTTGGGGTGTTTCCCCGCGTGCCAGGCGGGCGTTGATGTCTTCAACCACCGCCGCCAGATCGACGATGGTGTCGATCAGGTAATGCGGGCGGGCGCCTTCGAACAGCTGGCCGATGCGTGTACGTTCTTCGGCAAGTTTCTGCGCCGGCAGCGCCTTGAACTGCTCGTAGGTCAGGCCCAGGGCATTGCCGGAGCATGTGAGTGCCACCGTCCACATGCCGGCGCTGCGCCCTTCGAGAATACCCGGCCAGGTGTCATCGACCTTGACGCACGCCGCGACGTCGCTGATGCCCAGCGCGATCACATTGGCCAACGCCTGCGCCGGGTACGGGCGGCCGTTGGGCACTTCATCGGTGGCCACCACGTGGTCGGCGACGTAGCCGTTCTGGCGGGCCAGCTCCACGACTTTGGCCATGACCACTGCCGGGTAGCCCGAGCACGAGCCGATTTTGAGGCCTTTGCTGCGCAGGGCTGCAATGGCTTCCAGGGCGCCGGGGATCACCGCCGAATGCAGTGCAATCTTTTCGATTTGCAGGGGCATGAAGCGTTCATACAGCGCGGTGACGTCCTCATCGGTCGGCAGGCGATCAAACACGGCGCGGTAGCGTTCGGCAATTTGCGGCTGGTTGCACAGCGTACGGATGTGGTCCCACTTGCCCATGCCCATGGGGCCGCGCGCCTCCTCCAGTGACACCGCCACGCCAAACTCGGCAAAGGCTTCGACGAAAATCTGGGTGGGGGCAAACGAGCCGAAATCCACCACGGTGCCTGCCCAGTCGAGGACGACAGCTTGCAGTTGCTTGGGTTGTTGGTAATGCATGGTCAATCTCCAGTTGCGGGTACAGGGAGGCCGTCCCTTTCGCGTGCGAGAGGTAGGCGGCCAGTTCAAGGGTCAAGCGTGTGGGGTATTCAGGTGGTCGGTGTGGGGCTTGAGTCGAACAGTTCGGCGATCATGGGTCGATTGCGTCGGATGCCCAGGCAACACAGGTGGTAGTCGATGGAAAACGGGTGATTTACAAAGGTAATCGGGGTCGTACCGGGCGTTTCGGCGTATTCGACCGCCGATACAAAACCGATACCGATACCCTTGGCGATCGCATGCACGATGGCTTCGCGGCTGTTGAGTTGCATCACACAATTAAGCGAGACACCCAGGCGTGTGCAGCTTTCCTCCACCAGTTGGCGGGTGCGCGAGCTTTTTTCACGCATCACCCATTTCTCCTGACTGATCTGCTCCACATGCACCTCCTTCTGGCTGGCCCAGGGATGGTCGTTGCGCACCACGGCAATGATCGGGTAACGGTGGTAAAGCTGCGTGTCGAAGCGCTGGTCGAATTCGGACAGCGCCAGGATCGCCACATCGATATCAAAATTGAACAGCCGGTCCAGGGTTTCCTTTTCGGGTGAGAAGGAGGTTTCCAGCTCGATATCCGGGTGACGTTGCATCAGCTCGTACGTCAGGTTCATCGCAATCGGCGGCGACACCGCCCCCAGGCGTAACATGCCGAGCTTGCGTTGCTTGAAACTCTGCAGCAATTGCACGGCTTCATCCTCTTGCCCGAACAGGCCCTGGGTGATCGCATACAGCTGGTGGCCCGCGGCGCTCATTTCGACAAAACGCCCGCGCCGGTGGAACAACTCAACGGAGAACTTCCTTTCCAGGGCATTCACCTGTTCGCTGACGGTCGGCTGCCCAACACTCAGGAACTCGGCGGCAAGGGTGAAACTGCCGGTCTTCGCCACCGCATGAAAGGAGCGCAGCCACTTGTGGTACTGGTACATGCAAAGGTCCTGTGGCTGGCTCAGCGTCTGATGAACAGTGCGACCACCGCGCTGCTCAGGCAGGCAGTCGTCACCACCAGAAAGATCAGCGACGTATTGCCGGTACTGTCGAGCATACTGCCGATCAGCGGTTCCGCCAGCCCGGCAAACAGGTAGGACGAGAAATTCATCACACCGGTCGCGGTCCCGGCGCGCTTGGCGCCGACCAGGTCCGGGCACAGAGCCCAGAAACTCGACGCCGGGCCATAGACGAAAAAGCCACACAGAAACAACGCGACCAGGCCGATGGCGCTATGCGGCGGCAGGCTCCACATCCACAGGCTGGTGGCGGCACCGAGGACCATGTACAGCATGATCGCCAGGTAGCGTTTTGAGCCGAACAGCTTGTCCGACACCCAGCCATTGCTCAAGGCGCCGATGGCCATGCCAACGGGCAAGGCAACGGTGATCCACTTGGGGTCGACCAGGCTGTCGCCGCTTTTCCAGTTGGCGCCCAGGAAGTGCACCGGCACCCACACGATCAAGCCGTAGCGCGCAGCGTTCTGAAACCCCAGGGACACGGCTGCGATGATCAGGCGGGCATTTTTCAGCACCGCCTTGTAGCGCTGTAACGAGCTTTCGACGGCGCCGTGCGCCACCTCATGGTTCTTGTCTTCGGCATTGGCCACGCCGGTATCGGCAAGGGCTTCGAAACCCATGTCCTGTGGGCGTTCGCGGGCCACCAGGTAAAAGATGATGCCGCCAGCGAGCATCAGCAGCACCGGCAAGCGGAAGATCCAGCGCCATTCCAGTTGCAGCACTTCAAGCACGATAATCGATGTGACGTAGGACAGGATCGAGGCGCAACCGGCGGCGAAGACATAAAAGCCGTAGACCTTGCCGCGCTCGCCCGCGCTCCACCAGTTGGAGATCAGCCGGCTGCCGGGCGCCCAGCCCAAGGCCTGAAAATAGCCATTGAGACCCCAGGGCAGGATCAGGCTGGCAAAACCGCCGGCAAAGCTGGTCACCCAGTTGGCGGCGCACGACAGCACCGCGCCGAGTGTCATGATGCGCCGCCCGCCAAACTTATCGGCAAGGTTGCCGTTGATGGCCTGGCCGATAGCGTAGGCCCACAGCATGGCCGCAGAGGCCCAGCCGAGGGTTTCCTTGGTCAAGCCGAACTCGGCCTGGATGCCGGGGATGGCAAAACCGAAGGTTTGCCGGCCAGTGTAGAAAAACAGGTAGCAGAACATCGCTGCCAGCAGCATTCGCCATTGGGCGACTCGAAACGAGGCGGTTTTCACGGTAAGGCCAGGCAAGGCTTGGGCACGGTTCATGATCTTTTCCTTTTTATTGTTGGTTCCCACCGAGTGGTGTCGGTGGGCGCACTCTTGCGAGGGTGCGGCAGGAAATCGTCGCTACAGGGGTAAACGGCTGGCTTCAGGCGGCGTGGGCACCGATGAAGTTTTTGCCGCGTGCGCCCTGCAGGGCGAAGTTGATCATGGCTTCGGCCTGGGAGGCTGTTACACCGTAGTCGGCAAACTCCGTCTTCACCTCAAGGCTGTGCAGAAAGTCGCGCAGCCTGTGTTGGGCGTGCTGCAAGTCGCTGCCGAAAATCCGCTGAAGGGTTCGGTCACGCGCTGCGTTGCGACCCCAGGCCAGGCCCAGCACCAGCGGCAGCGTGAACGAGCAGGCAATGCCATGCGGCAGGCCGTGGTGCAGGGTCATTTCGTAGGAGATGGAATGGGCGAGGGCGGTCTTGGTGTTGGAGAACGCCAACCCGGCTTTAAGGGCCGCCAACGCCATGCGCGAGCGCAGTTCCTGATTGGCCAGGTCACGCCGCAGCAACGGCAGGCATTCGAGGATGTCTTCGATGGCCGAAATGGCGAACGTGTCCGAGATGGGGTTGGCATTGATGTTCCATACCGCTTCCAACGCATGGGACAAGGCGTCCAGCCCGGTGGAGACGGTGACGCCGGCGGGCACGGTGAGCATCAATTGTGGGTCGATGATCGCCACCTTCGGCCAGGTACACGCCAGGTGCAGCGAGTACTTTTTCAGGCTCGCCGAGTCCCAAATGGTGGCCCAAGGCGTGACTTCACTGCCGGTTCCCGCCGTGGTGGGCGCGGCAATCAGGATTTTGCTGCGCGCAGGCACAAAGGGTTTGCCCGTGGCCAGCAACGCCAGCAACTCATCGAAACGGCCGGACTCGGTGCCCACAATCAGCGCTTTGGCCGTGTCGATGGCGCTGCCGCCGCCCACGGCAATCACCGCATCACAGTCGCCGGCTACCTGCCAGAAACGTTCATAGGTATCGCGCAGTTGCGCCACGTCGGGGTTGGGCTGCACGTCTTCGATGAGGTACACCAGGCGGTCGCCGAGCAGGTCCTGGATGCGTTCCACCAGGCCCAGCCCACGCGCTTCGGGAAAGGTCACCAGCGCCACGGTCTGGCCCTGGGTGATGTCGGCAAGCTCGAGCAGGCTGCCGCAGCCGAAACGCGTGTCTACTGGGTTGTGAAATCGGGCAGTCATGGCGAGTCCTTTGTTTTTGTTGTTGGAAGTGGCCCCATAGTCGGGGCGCTTCAACAAAGGCTCAAATCGATAATTCGCGGGTGTGCATCGGCTGGGCCGATAACGGGCCGGTTCAGGCGTGATTGAAGTGGGTGCGCGGTGCGACGGTTGAGGCTGCAACATCCCATGTCAGCAGGAGTTGAGTGATCGCCGCGTCGATAGCCACATGCGGCACGTTATCGCGCGCCAGAATCGAAACGCCCTGCAAGAAACTGTCAAATACCGTCGCCATCGACGCTGCCTGCGTGGTGCCCGGCAATTGCCCAAGACGTATCCCGCGCTCAATGCAGGCTACAATCCCGGCCCGGGTGCGCACGCGCGATTGCGTCAGCGCGTCCGCGACCCGCGCGTTCTCCGGGCTGGGTGCGCTCATCACGCCCAGCGCCACCATGCAGCCTTTGGGGTGCCCGTCTTCACACTGCATGCGCGCCGACTGGCGCAGCGCGGTTTCGATGGCCGTGCGGGGTGGCAAAGCCTCGTCCCACAAGCACTCGGTGATCTGGGCGTAGGTGGCCAGATAACGCTGCACGCATTCATCGAACAGCGCTTCTTTGGAGCCGAATGCGGCGTAAAAACTCGGCGCGGAGATACCGCCACCCAACCCGGCCTTGAGCTGGGCGAGGGAGGTGGCGTCGTAACCGTGCTGCCAAAACAGGTGCATGGCCTGTTCCACGGCCTGGTCTCGGTCGAAATTACGCGGGCGGCCCATTTGTGCCATGTGGGGAATCCTCTGGGTAAGCGAGATAAATACTAGTCGATACATAAGTCGTTGACAACGAGCTGTGTGTGCACGCAACATTTATATCGATCAGTATCTAAGTCATCTCAAGGAGTCTCCCGTGACACCCTCACTCAGCCTATCCGCGGCATCCGACCGGCTGCCCATTGGCGCCTTGCTCGCCCTGGCCATGACCGGCTTTATCTGCATCGTCACCGAAACCCTGCCCGCCGGGCTGTTGCCGCTGATCAGCGACAGCCTGGCGATTTCGCCGTCGATGGCCGGGCAGATGGTCACGGCCTACGCGCTGGGTTCGGTGCTGGCGGTGATTCCCCTGACCATTGCCACCCGTGGCTGGCGGCGGCGCAACGTGTTGCTGCTGACCATCGTCGGCTTTCTGCTGTTTAACTCCATCACCGCGCTGTCGTCCCAGTACGGCGTAACCCTGGTGGCGCGGTTCTTTGCCGGCGTGGCGGCGGGGCTGGCGTGGAGCCTGCTGGCCGGTTATGCCCGGCGCATGGTTGCGCCGCATCAACAGGGCCGGGCGCTGGCACTGGCCATGGTGGGTACGCCGATTGCGTTGTCGCTGGGTGTGCCGCTGGGCACTTGGCTGGGCGGCCTGGTGGGCTGGCGTACGACGTTCGGCCTGATGTCGGCGCTGACGCTGCTGCTGATCGTGTGGGTGCTGGTGAAAGTCCCGGACTATCCACCGCAGCCTGCGCACCAGCGGCTGTCCCTGGGCCAAGTGCTGACCACGCCCGGCGTGCGGCCGGTGCTGGCGGTGGTGATCAGTTGGATGCTGGCACACAACATTCTGTACACCTACATTGCCCCGTTTGTGGCGCGTGCAGGCTTGGCTGAACGTGTGGATTTAGTCTTGCTGGTGTTCGGCATTGCCGCGCTGCTGGGGATCTGGTTGACGGCCAAACTGGTCGAACCGCTGTTGCGCAAGACCGTGCTGGCAAGCCTGGTGACGTTTGCGGCGGTAACCCTGGTGTTCGGCTTTTTGGGTAGCGTGCCGCAGGTGATCTACCTCGGCGTGGCCGTGTGGGGCCTGAGTTTTGGTGGCGCCGCGACACTGCTGCAAACCGCATTGGCCGATGCCGCTGGAGAGGGCGCGGACGTGGCGCTGTCGCTGAACGTGGTGGCGTGGAACAGCGCCATTGCGGCCAGCGGCGTGGTCGGTGGCGTGTTGCTGGAGACGTGGGGCGCCGCCTCATTTCCATGGGCAATGGCGCTGTTGCTGCTGGTGGCGTTGGTGATTGCCTGCGCGGCGCATGCCCATGGCTTCAAACCGGGACGGCGGTCAGCCGATGGGCCAGCGGTGGCGGGGCACTAGGCGCTAAGCGAGCTTCACGGTCATGGTGCCGCCTGCCCGTTCGGCAAGTGGCTTCCCCGGCAGGCGCAGCATCCTGCGTGAAGCGCTGGCGTGCTTTAACGAGGTGGGGAGCCTGGCTCAGGCGGCCTGGAATTCGATCCGTCAGGCGTCGCACTAAAGTTTAAAGTGAGGGTCCATTAGGCTCCTCACTTTAAGATATAAAACATGCACTTACGCATTATTGCAGTCGGCCTGTCGGCGTGTGTTCTGCTCTCGCCCGGCGCGCAGGCCCGCAGCCTGCTGGACCTGATCAAACCACCGGCCCATGAACACACTTCGCGCTCAAGCTCCATCAGCCAAAGCGCGGCCCTTGGTCTCTATTCCCGTCAAGAAAAACAGCTCTCCTTCGACGGCTGCGCGGACCTGTTTCCTGGCGCCACACCGATCAACACGGCCACCGTACCCGCCTCGATGAAACCCATGGCGCTGTGTTCGGATCACTTTGCGGTGCTCTACTCGCAAACCAGCAAGACGCCTTTGGTGGTGGTCGAGCGTTTGAACGCCGCACAGTTGAAAGACGCCAAGGGTGAAGAGCGCACCAACCAGTTTTATCCCGATCCGCGCATTCCCAAAGGCGCCCGCGCCGAGCTGAGCGACTACCGCAGCCAGCACCCGGCGGTGGACCGCGGCCACCAGTCCCCAGCCGCCGATGCGCCAAGTGCAAATGCCATGGCGCAGTCCTTCGCCTTGTCGAACATGGTGCCGCAAGACCCCACCAATAACCGCAAGATCTGGAGCAAGGTTGAGGCCGACGTGCGCAAGTTCGCGGTACGTGCAGGCGGTAATGTGTTTGTGTTCACCGGCCCGTTGTTTGATGCCGGCTACAGCACCATCGGCGACAACAAGGTGTGGGTGCCGACACGCCTGTTCAAGCTGGTGTACGACGCTTCGTCCAAACGTGCCTGGGCCTATGTGCTGCCCAACGCCGAAACCCGTATCCAGAAGCCGATGGACTACGACACCTTTGTGAAAAGCACCGGGCTCAAGTTGCTTGGCAACTTGCCGGTTACCGGTTCAGTGGGGCGGACATGAGCCCTTTCGGCCGGTCTGACTGACGCTTGATCGGCCCGCTGTACTGACACCCACGGGGTGTCGGCACAGCGAGCGCCTCAGAGCTTTAGACTTTTTCGATCCAGCCTGCCGGCGCTTCAACGTCGCCGTTCTGGATGCCCGTCAACTCATTGAACAAACGTTGGGTCATCGGGCCGGCTTCATGTTCACTGTGGAATACATGCAGGTGATCGTTGTAGCGGATACCGCCAATCGGTGTGATAACCGCTGCGGTGCCGCATGCGCCGGCTTCCTTGTAAGCCGCCAGGTTGTCGATATACACATCCTCTTCCACCGCCTTGAGCCCCAGACGGCTTTGCGCAAGCTCGATCAACGAGGCGCGGGTGATGCCAGGCAATACTGAAGGTGAACGCGGCGTCACAAAGGTGTTGTCATGGGTGATGGCAAAGAAATTCGCCGAGCCGACTTCTTCTATTTTTTTATGGGTCAGCGGGTCGAGGTAAATGCAGTCGGCAAAACCCGCCTGCCGTGCCTCGGTACCGGGTAGCAGGCTGGCCGCGTAGTTTCCGCCGACCTTGGCGGCGCCGGTGCCATTGGGGGCGGCGCGGTCGTAGTCCGAAATGATGAAGTTGCTCGGTTGCAACACGCCTTTGAACAACGCGCCGACCGGGATGCAAAACACGCAGAAGATAAACTCCGGCGCGGTACGCACACCGATGTTATCGCCCACACCGATGACGAAAGGTCGTAGATACAGCGAGCTGCCTGTTCCGTAGGGCGGCAGGAAGCGTTCGTTGGCCTTGATCACCTGCTTGCAGGCATCAATGAATTGCGCGGTCGAGACGGGCGGCATCAGCAGCCGTGAGCAACTGCGCTGCATACGGGCAGCATTCTGATCGGGGCGAAACAGGTTGATCGAACCATCCTTGCAACGGTAGGCCTTCATCCCCTCAAAACACTGCTGGCCATAATGCAACGCGGTTGAGCCTTCGCTGATATGCAGCTGGTTATCTTCGGTCAGTGCACCTTCCTGCCACTGACCGTCACGCCAATGTGCGATGTAACGAAGGTCGGTTTTCCTGTAGCTGAAACCCAGGTTATTCCAATCCAGTTGCGGATGTTCCATATCACGACTCCCGAACCCGGCTACGGGTGGTATTTATTGGTTCCAGTTGATGCTCAAGGAAGCATCAAGCCATTGGTGGTAAGCGCTCGCCGCCTCATCCGAGGCATGTACCGAGAAGATGAACCCTGGGTAGCCGCCAAACGCGGGAGGTGGTGGTGAAAGATGCCCTGCCTCGAAAAAAGTCACGATCCGGGCGGTTTCAGGGTGCTCCGCGACCTTTTCCAGCCCGCTGAAACAGTTGAAACGGCCATCGCCGCGCAGAGGAATGATGTAGTTTGCTGCCACTCTGGCGGCCGGCAGCACATCGGGCAGTGCCGGGGTGGGCAAACCCAGGGCGGCCTTCATGCACAGTGCGGCGAACGACACGCCGGTGCTCTGTTCCACCACAAAGTGCGAGACCCCCGAGCCCCCTATGCGTGCGCCGATTTCAATCACATACGCTTGCTGGTTGGCATCCAGGCGCAGCTCCACATGGGCGGCTCCCATGGTAATGCCCAGTGCCTTGACCCCGGCGCGCGCGGTCTCACACAGGGCCATGATCAAGGGGTCGTCGATATCTCGACGTTGGCGGTAGATCGTTTCTTCAAACCAGGGCCCTTCGGGTTGGCCCTTGTCGCCCACTGCCAGGACATGCACCCCTTCGATATCGACAAAGCACTCCACAACGAATTCTTTACCCGGCAAATACTGTTCAACAACCAGGCCTGCGGCTTTGTCCTGGTCATAGAAACGAGCCAGGTCCTTGCTCTGGACCTCCCAGACCGCGTTGACCAGGGCGGGAAGCTCTTCGGCCGTTTTGGCCAGCATCACACCGGTGCTCGACCAGCCGGAGAGCGGCTTGATCACCAGTGGCAGCCCCAGGGCGCGGGTTTGCGACAGGTCGTGCGGGTTATCGATGTAGCAAAAGCCCGGCGACCTCAAGCCTGCCTCGGCAAAGGCCTGGCGCATCAGGTACTTGTTGCGGGCCAGCGCGGCCACATGGGGATCGATGCCAGGTGTACCGATTTTTTGCGCCGCCAGTGACGTCCAGATGATCGCTTCTTCGCGAACCGTCATCACCCCGCCAATCCCTCTCTCTTGCACGCCGGCCGCGAACGCTTCCAACGCCACCTGCGGCTCGTCGAAAACCGGCAGCTGCCAGGTCGACGTGACTGCCGGCAAGTGCGCGGGGGCGCTCTCGGTCGTGTCGTAAATCAGTACCAGTTCAATACCTGCCGCTTCTGCGGCCTCAAATACAAAGGACAACTTGGCACTGCGGTGGCAAACCAACGCCAGCTTTTTCATTTTATTTCCTCACTAACCGGTTGGTTTGGGGGGCGACGCTTGAACGTCCAGCCCGAGACGCCTGATGCATCCATGAATAACAGGGTGATCCCCACCATGACCGCAATCATCGCGACGATTTTTACTGCACCCAACGTCGTGCCGGAGCCGATCAACCACTCACCGGTGACCACGGCGAACGGTGCCAGCAAGCCAATCGCATTGGCATACAGCACGCCGCCCTCGGCCAAAACCTTCTGGTACAACACATACACCGGCGCCGAGCAGGCAGCCCCCAGGATCAGCACTTTGAGCGCATCCTCAAGGTTCAGGCGCAACAAGGGCGCGGGGTCGAGAATGAACAGCGGCACAAAGCACGCCGCGGCGATCAGCGTGACCCAGGCCAGCGAGTTGATCAGTGGCAAATCCTTGAGGTAGCGCTTGGACAGCAGGCCATAAACGGCGTAGGAAAGCGCCGCGACCAGGGCCAGCGCAATGCCAGACGGGCTGACTGCGCCAACGTCGCCGGTGTGGGTATTGAACGCCAGCGCCGCGACACTGACGATCACCACACCCGCCAGTTTGAGCCAGGAAAACCCCAGGCTGCGTGTCAGCAGACCCAGCAGGTAGGTAATGCCCGGAATCGTCGCCAGGACCATCGTCAGGTCGCTGGCTTTCAGCGTTTTCAAGGCGCCGAAGCTGCAGACAAAATAGAGCGAGAACCCCAGGATCGACAGGATGAAAAACCCCGGCATCCTGGCGAGCAGGGGCTTGGATGCCAGCGGCGGTCGCGTGCCGAACGCCACGATCAACCATAAGGCGGCGGTTGTGGCCCACAGCCTGAGCCCAACGGCATGCATCACCGAAATGCTACCGAGCAGGTTTTTCGAGAGCAGCCAACTGATCGAGAACAACGCGAGAATGGCCACGGTGAACAGCAGCAGACGGACCTTCAATGCATTCATTGGGGGCACTCGGCCAGCACGCGGCGTGCGTAGTGCGTGGCCGGGAAATTGAAACGTGCCAGTGGGGTTTGCGGTGTGCCCAGATGTTGCTGAACATAGGCTTTGGCACCCGCCAGGTAGGCCTCGTCGTCGAGTGCTTCGAGGGCCTCGATATCGGCAATCATCGACACAAGCTTTTGGTCAAGACGCTCGCTGTCAAAGCTGAGGTGGCCGTGCTCGGTTTCGACCAATGCCTTGGCATTGATCAGCATCTCAAAGAGCAAAATCCCGGTGCCGGCATCGAACGTCATGTGTTGGTCCGAGCCCTTGGGGTAGCGGAACATGCGCTCGAGCAGAATGAACTCGGCGATTTCACGCCAAAAGTCCGGACGGTGTTCCAGCACCAGGCGCACCGTAATCAGGTCACACTTGGTCTCTTCCAGCAGGCCGGTAAACCAGTTCAGCTTTATGTACAGGTTTTTGTCCAATGGGCGTGGCCCGGTGTGGTGCGCATAGTCGTGGTAATAACCCCACAGGCAACGCGCGTCGTACATGTCTGGCTCAGACATCTGGCGGCTGCTCAATTGGCCGAACAGGAACGGGCTTTGGCGCCCGAACAAGCGGTCTGCCTCGACGAGTGTCTGTTCGTTGTAGATACGCAGAAACTTGCTGAAGAAGAACAGCGCGAAGGTTTGTTTATCGACCTTGGCTGCCGTCGCCACGGACTCTGGAAACAGCACTATGCAATTGCCTTGCAGGAACCCCTTCGAGGCCGCTCCCAGCTTGATGCATTGAAACGGTGCCACGTACTGCTCGGTGTACTGCGCGGCCTTTGCCAGGTAAGGGGTTTCACTGCGGTAGCCGGTGACCAGCTCCAGCCGAAAGCCTTCGGGGTCAGGGCCGTTGGTCGCGCGCATGGGGGCCAGTAGAAACAAGGCGTCGCCGGGCGCAGGGGTGTTGAAACTGGCGAGAGTTTTATCGAATAGAGGCCGTTGATCCAGGCCATTCTTCAGCCAGTTGCCCAGGTCTTCCAGGGTCGCCGTCAACAGCGGCGCAGATAGCCCGTCGATGATTGCGGCGTGCCGGTCGAGCTCGGTGATCAAGCGGTTGATGAGGGCATGGTCGGCCACGTTCGGCGCCTTGATGCTGCCATCCAGTTCCTGGCGGGCACGCACTTCGTCGACGATATTGACCAGGGTCGACAGCGGCTCAGGCTTTTGCATGGTCGGCTCGCTTCAGCGAATGGACCAAAAAGGCCATCGGCACCTGGCCGAAATCCTCAATGATGTTCAGCTCATGCAGGTCTGCCGCGACCACGGTGGTCACGCACGCATCTGCCTGGCCAGTGCTGCACAGCACGGCGGCATCGGCATTGCTGTTGGCAAACACTTTGCGGTAGTGGCTTGCCACCAGGGATTGGGGCGCGGGATGGGTTGCCACACTCTTTATCTGGTCGGCGCTGGTACGGCTGGCAAGCACCATGGAGTGGGTCGGCATGATGAAGCTGTCGCACAGCTCCATATCGCCCAGGCGGGTAAAAATCAGCGTATGCAAATCGGGGTACGCGGCGCAGCTTAAAAGATAGCCGTCCTGTTTTCCGGACAACTCATCAAAGGCTTGCTCAAGCGTCTCATGCAGAACAATTCGCTGCGTGCCATTGCGCGCTTCACGAGAATCAAGCCACCACTGCGCGGCGGTGGCGCAATTGGTACCCTCGGGGCCGAGCGTATAGATGGTCGGACTGATAGCCGTGTGCATGCTTTAACTTCCTTGTCAGAGCCCACCGGACAGCGGGCCAGAATCCATTCCTGCCACCCATTGGTGGCTGCCTTGGCGGAGGTTACTGTAGGTTTTTTGTTCAAGCAATACACCCGGCGAAACTAAACGTTGCCACCTTCGCAGGCATTGCCTGGCCGTCTGAATTCCTGCAAAGGCCGACCCTGTCAGGGTTTATACTCACCGCCAATCTTCCCCCCCGATCAAATCCGAGAAAGCCCATGAGCACCTCCCTTTCCCTGACCCCCGCGCGCAAGCCCATCGCGCCGTTGGCGGCTTTTATCATCCTGGTGGCCGGTGCCGTATTCCTGCAAAACAGCGTCGGCTCGCGCCAGGTGCTGTTGCTGGTGGTCGGCGCCGCATTGGGCTTGACCCTGTACCACGCCGCTTTCGGATTCACGTCGGCCTGGCGCGTATTTATCAATGATCGACGCGGCGCCGGTTTGCGCGCACAGATGGTCATGCTGGCGGTGGCGGTGTTGCTGTTCTTCCCGGCATTGGGCGCGGGCACGTTGTTCGGGCAGCCGGTGGTCGGGCTGGTAGCACCGGCTGGCGTATCGGTGGTGTTCGGGGCGTTTATCTTTGGTATCGGCATGCAGTTGGGCGGCGGGTGCGCGTCCGGCACGCTGTTCACCGTGGGCGGCGGCAATGCGCGCATGCTGGTGACGCTGCTGTTTTTTATCTGCGGTTCGTTGATTGCCACGCACCATGTGGATTGGTGGTTCGCGTTGCCGGCGTTCCCGGCGGTGTCCATCGTCAAGAGCTTCGGCGTGTTGCCGGCCATGATTCTGAGCCTGGCCGTGTTCGCGGTCATCGCGCTGGTCACCGTGCGTTTGGAGAAGGGCCGTCACGGCCAGCTTGAACCCGGCGTGAGCAGCGAGCACATCGGCCTGCGCCGCTTCCTGCGCGGGCCTTGGCCGTTGGTGTGGGGTGCAATCGGTTTGGCGCTGCTTAACTATGCGACGCTGGCGCTGGCCGGGCGGCCATGGGGCATTACCTCGGCGTTCGCGCTGTGGGGCGCCAAAGTGGCCAGCGGTTTGGGTGTGGACGTGGCCAGTTGGGCGTTCTGGCAAATGCCGGGCAATGCCAAAGCCCTGGCAGCGCCCGTGTGGGAAGACATCACCAGCGTGATGGACATCGGCATCGTCCTCGGCGCGCTGTTGGCCGCGGGCCTGGCCGGGCGTTTTGCCCCAAGCCTGAAAATCCCGGCACGCTCGCTGGTGGCCGCAGTGATCGGTGGTTTGCTGCTGGGCTATGGCTCGCGCCTGGCTTACGGCTGCAACATCGGCGCGTACTTCAGCGGCATCGCCTCCGGCAGCCTGCATGGCTGGGTGTGGTTGGTGGCAGCGTTTATCGGTAACAGCGTCGGTGTGCGCCTGCGGCCGTTCTTCTTCGCAGGCGAGCGACCGCAGGTGGCCTTGAGCGGTTGCTGAACCCCAACGACCTATAAGGCAGGCCCATGATCAGAGAACTGAGAACCTTCGTAAGCGCCGCCCGCCGTGGCACTTTCGCCGCCGCCGGGCAGCAGGTGGGGCTGACGCAATCGGCGGTGAGTGCGCAGATCAAACACCTCGAGGACGCCCTGGGCGTCAAGCTGTTCGACCGCACCGGTCGCTCCGCCACGCTCAATGCGGCCGGGCAGCGCGCGGTGCCGCTGGCGGAGGAGATCCTCGATATTTTCTCGCGCATGGGCGCGCCCGACAGCGCCAACAACTTTCAGGGTTCGCTGCGCATCGGCGCCATCGGCAGTGTGCAAACCGGCCTCCTGCCCCAGGCGCTGGTCGCGCTTAAACGCCGCGCGCCGTTTATCGAGGTCAGCCTGGTGCCCGGCGTTTCGCTCAACCTGCTCAGCCAGGTGGATGCCGGTGAGCTGGACCTGGCGATCATGATCCACCCGCCGTTCAACCTGCCCAAGGACCTGAATATCGAAGTGATCGCCCGCGAACCCTTTGTGCTGATTACCGCCAAGGACGTGCAGGGCGACGACCCGCTGCAGATCCTGCGCGAGCAACCCTTCGTGCGGTATGACCGTGGCTCGTTCGGCGGGCGCCAGGTCACGCAGTTTCTCAAGGAACACAAGATCCAGACCCGGCAAGCGCTGGAACTCGACGAGCTGGACGCCATCGTCAAGATGGTACGCAGCGGCCTCGGCGTGTCGCTGGTGCCCCTGGCCGGCCTGTGGCTGGAACACGGCAGTGACGTGCGGGTTTTGCGATTGGACAAGCTCACGTTCTACCGTGAAATCGTGCTGCTGACCAAGTACACCCAGCGCCAATTGCCGCTCTTCGAATTATTCAGGGCGTGCGTCATCGAAGTGCTGGGTGCGCCGAAGTAGGGCGCGAGCATCGAAATTATTGAGGCTCAGGGTGAAGGATATCCGCTTTATCCGTGGGGCTTTCTGGTGAAGAATCGGGTTCTAACCAAACAGAACCTGCAGGTAGCCACCGTGAGCCTTTCTCCCTTTCACCTAGCGATTCCCGTCTACGACCTGGCCGCCGCGCGTCACTTCTACGGCGATGTGTTTGGCCTTTCGGAAGGTCGCTCCAGTGCGCAATGGGTCGACTTCGATTTCTACGGCCACCAACTGGTGATTCACGAGCACCCCAAGACGCAATCCCAGGATTCGGTGCACTCCAACGCGGTGGACGGCCACGCTGTGCCGGTGCCGCATTTCGGCATCATCCTGCAGTGGGACCAGTGGGAAGCCTTGGCCGATCGGCTGCGCGCGCGGGAAACCCAGTTTGTGATCGAACCCTACATCCGCTTCAAGGGTGAGGTAGGCGAGCAGGCCACCATGTTCCTGTTCGACCCGTGCGGCAACGCCCTGGAGTTCAAGGCGTTCAAGGACATGAGCCAGCTGTTCGCCAAGTAATTGCTCACCGTGCGCAAACGTCCCAGGGTGATTTGCGCCGCTGAGCCGGTATGTCCGAATCGGTCCTCAAGTGGTCCGGCACCTGCCTGTCGCTCATCGGCGCGTGTGCTTACCATGGCTTGCATCAACCACTGTGATGCAAGCCACAAGGACCCGTCATGAGCCGCAAAGCCCTTATCGTTATCGATGTGCAGCATTCGTTCCGTCATTCTGCTTACTGGTCCGAAAATGACCTGCCGTTGTTCCTGGAAAAACAGCAAGCGCTGATTGATGGGTGTGTTCAACAGGGCATCCCGGTGATACAAGTCTTCCATGTTGAAGACCAAGGGCACTTTTCGATGGCATCGGGCAATGTCAAAACCTTGAGCGAGTTGTCGATCAACCCCGACCTGATCATCCACAAGCGCTTTCACAGTGCTTTCGCCGGCACGCCGTTGGCTGCACGGCTTACGGAGATGGGCGTGAGCGCGCTGATCATCAGTGGCATCCGCACCGAACAGTGCTGCGAAACCACCACCCGGCAGGCGTCGGACAGCGGTTTTGCGGTGGATTTTGTCAGCGAGGCGACCCTGACCTTCCCGATGACTCACGCACGCAGTGGCCGCGAGTACAGCGCCGCCGAGATTCGTGAGCGTACCGAACTGGTGCTGGAGGAGCGCTTTGCGCGCATCGTCACCGTCGCCCAGGCGCTGGAGCGTTGAACCCGTGAGCGTGCCGGTGCTGTTCGTGCTGCTGCCCAATGTGCTGATGCTGGACTTGGCCGGCCCCGCCGAGGTGCTGCGCCTGGCCGCGCAGAGCGAGGACCCTGCGGCTCTCGACTTCGACTTGCAGTACGTCAGCCCGGTGCCGTCCCTGCAAACCTCGATTGGCTTGCCGCTGGCCGGCTTGGCGCCCCTGCCGCCAAGCCTGGCGCCCGGCACGCTGGTGGTGTTGGTCGGCTCCACGTCAAAGGTTAGCAAGGCGCAGCAACAGGCGTTCGAGTCGGCCAGCGACACTTTGACCCAATGGCTGCAAAGCGTGTTTGCAGCGTCGGGCCAGCGGCTGGTTTGCGTGTGCGCCGGCGCATTAAGTGCCGCCCGCGCGGGGTTGCTCGATGGCCGCCAGTGCACCACCCACCACGCGCTGTGCGAGGCATTGCAGGCCCTGGCGCCCAAGGCCCGCGTGCTGGAAAACCGGCTGTATGTCACGGACGGCCCGGTCAGTTGCAGCGCCGGTGTCACGGCGGGCATCGACCTGATGCTGCACCTGCTCGCCGAGCTGGCCGGGCCACGCCTGGCCTGCAGTGTGGCGCGCGACATGGTGGTGTACATGCGTCGCAGCGGCGCCGACCCGCAGCTCTCAGCCTGGATCACCGGTCGCAACCACCTGCACCCGGCCGTGCACCGAGTGCAGGACGCCATCACCGCGGCGCCCTGTGAAGCCTGGACCGTCACACGCATGGCCGAACTGGCGTGCACCAGCAGCCGACACCTGGCGCGGCTGTTCCACGAACACGTTGGCATCAGCCCGCTGGATTACCTGCACACGCTGCGTATCACCGTGGCCCGTGAACTGCTCATGGCGTCGAGCCTGGACATGGAAACCGTCGCCGAGCGCGCAGGCTTTGGGTCAGCCCGGCACCTGCGGCGTATCTGGAGCAAATATGAGGTGGGGACGCCTTCAAGCGGGCGTGTCGGCGCCGCTGGTTGAGGCTTGATCGGCCTCGGCTTCGAGTTTGGCGCGGTCTGCCTTGCTGATGTACTTGTCTTTGCTTTTCGGCGCCAGTTTGGCGCTGGCCTTCTTGGCTTTAGCCTTGAAGAGCTGCTTGAGTTTTTTCTGGCGGTTCATGTGTCGGTGCCTGATGGGTGAAGGCCCGGATGATATCAGGTTAAAAACATGGGTCGCTTTTTAGCGTCAATCTGTGCATTGAACACCCTGGGGTTTTACCAATAATCGGGCCGTGAATTCAGCACAAACGGAAAACACCGATGAGCCTCCACACCCGCACCAAACGCCTCACCGTCCCGCAACTGGTCGCCATGAAGGGCCAGCAGAAAATCGTCTCCCTCACCGCGTACTCCAGCGCCATCGCCAAGCTGATCGACCCGCTGGTCGACTTCATTCTGGTGGGTGATTCCACGGCGATGGTCGGCTACGGCCGGGCCTCGACCTTGAGCATGCAGCTGGAAGAAATCATCGGCCACACCCGCGCCGTGGTCGACAGCACGCGCCTGGCCTGCGTGATTGCCGACATGCCCTTTGGCAGTTATCAGGAATCCAACGAGCAAGCGTTTCGCAACTGCGCCCAAGTGCTGGCGCGCACTGGTTGCGATGCGCTGAAGCTGGAGGCCAACGTGGCGTTGGCGGGCACCGTCGAGTTTCTGGTGGCGCGCGGCATTCCGGTGATGGCCCATGTGGGGCTGATGCCGCAGTTCGTCAACGTGATGGGCGGCTTCAAGGCACAAGGGCTTACCGCCGAAACTGCTGCAGTGATTGCCGCAGATGCCCGTGCCAACCTGGAGGCGGGCGCCTTCAGCCTGTTGCTCGAAGGTGTGGCCGAAGGCGTCGCGCGGCAGATCACCGTGGATTCAAAGATGCCCACCATCGGCATTGGCGCTTCACCGGCCTGCGATGGCCAAGTGTTGGTGACCGAAGACCTGTTGGGCCTGGGCGGCGAACACCTGCCGCGCTTCGTCAAACAGTACGCAGATGTAGGCGCGGTGATTCGCGATGCCTGCGAGCGGTTTGCCGACGATGTGCGCCATGGCCGTTTCCCTGAAGCGCGGCATTGCTACGGGCTTTGATCGATCGCCTCGGCCAATCGCTTCACGGCCTGGGCGATATCCTTGCTCCAGTCGAGGGTGTAGCTCAGGCGCAGGTGTTGCGGCCAGGCGCCATGCTGGCTGAACAGCTCGCCAGGGGCGATGACGATGCGTTGGGCCAGCAGGCGCTCAAATACCTGACGCATATCCACCGCATGCGGTGCTTGCAGCCAGAAGCTGGCGCCGCCTTGGGGCGCGATCACCTGCCAATGCTCCTCCAGCAAGGCTTTCATGCCGGTCATGCGCTCCAGCAGCAGCGCCCGCAGCGCTTTTAAATGCGCGTCGATACGCTTGGAGGTGAGCAGCTTGGCGATCGCCTTTTGCCGGATCGGTGACAGGCGAAACCCACGCTCCAGAAACACCCGCTGCAATTGCGGCGCGTGCCCGTGGCACACCACATAACCATACGGCGCTTCCGAGCCGATGACTTTATCGAAGGTCGAAAACACCAGCAGCTTCTGCAGGTCGGCGAAGTCGCGATAACGCGGCGGCGGCGCTTCGAAATACAACTCGCCGTAAGTGTCGTTTTCGAACAGCCAGATATCCCGCGCCGCCAGCCAGCGGCAGATCTGCTGCTTGTCCTGTGCCGGCATCACGCCGCCCTGGGGGATATTCACCGTCGACGACAGCACCGCCAGGCGAATCGGCTCACGCATCAGCACGCCTTCCAGCACCGCCAGGTCGAAACGCCCGTGGGCGTCGAGCGGCATTTCGATCACGCGAATCTTAGCCGCTTGCAACTGGCGCAAAATCGCCCACGAACACGGTGACTCCACCAGCGCCACGGTGCCGCACAGGTCCAGGGCATTAAGTGCCGCATCCAGCACGCTGTGCAAGTCCGCGCCGATATACGCCTGGTCGGCCTGCCAGTAGCGGTGGGCGGATTGGGTGTAACGCTCGGCCAACGCGGCGCGCAACTCGGGCTCACCGAAGGGTAAGTAAAGCGGCGCCAGCGAGCGTGGGTGCTGGCGAGTCAGTTCACGTTCGAGCATCAGCAGCGGGTTTTCCAGCGACAACAGCATCGCCGGTGCATCGCTGCTCAAGGCAAGCATTCCCGGCTGGCGGGCATTGGCAAACACCTGGTCGAGCAGGTTGGTTTCAGTTGTTACCCGTGCAGGCATGGCCCTCGTGAAATAACCCTGTTTGGGCCGCGCGTAGATCCGCCCTTCATCCTCAAGCAAGGCGTAGGCGTACTTGGTGGTCGACACCGATACGCCAAGGCGCTCGGCCAATTGGCGCAGGGACGGCAGTTTGCGTTCGCCTGACGACGGGCTGGCGTCGATCAACTCGACGAGGTAGCGGTAGACCGTCTGATAGGCAAAGCCGGCGTCTTTGGGTTTATCCATGGTCCTTTGAGCTGCGCAAAACAGAGTGGGAAGAGAGCCTGGCAGTATCACTCAAGGCGATCTTATTTGCGCGCGTCTCGGGCTGAACAGCCCACGGCTCGTCCCATTGGGTTTGAGGCAACCCATCATGAACAGGGCTAAAGGTTTAGTGAAATCGTTTCATTATCTCTTGCTCTATAGCCAGCATAAACTCCACCTTAATTATTGAAACTGTAAAGACTTGAGTCAAACGTCGGCGTGTTGCTAAAAGGCAAGCAGTGAACTCAAGTCTGTCTCAACTTTTAAGGTGTCAGGTGGTCATGGATAACGCGTTTGAATTTACGATTAAGAGTGTTTGTTTTGACGAGCACTATCGCCCCTCCGAAAACACGCGCACCACCACTAACTTTGCTAATTTGGCCAGGGGCGAGCGTCGTCAGGAAAACTTGCGCAATACCTTGACGATGATTAATAACCGCTTCAATGCCTTGGCCCATTGGGATAACGCCAGCGGTGATCGGTATGCGCTCGAACTCGAGATTGTTTCGGCTCAAATGCAGATCGGTGTTGAAGGCAATGGGCAGGCCATTCCGCTGATTGAAGTGTTGAAAACCACGATTGTGGACCGTAAAACCAATGAGCGCCTTGAGGGCATCGTCGGCAATAATTTTTCTTCATATGTACGCGACTATGACTTTAGCGTGGTGTTGTTGGGCCACAACAGAGGCCAGGCTGAATTCAGCACGCCCGATAATTTTGGCGACTTGCATGGCAAGCTGTTCAAGTGCTTTGTGAATTCAGCGGCGTACAGGCAGCACTTTAAGAAGTTGCCTGTCATCTGCTTGAGCGTTTCGAATACCAAGACCTATCAGCGAACTGAAAACCAGCACCCGGTATTGGGCGTTGAATACCAGCAGGATGAGTATTCGCTGACCGATGAGTACTTCAAGAAGATGGGCTTGAAGGTGCGCTATTTTATGCCGCCCAACAGTGTTGCGCCCTTGGCATTTTATTTTTTCGGCGACGTGCTGAGTGATTACACGACGCTTGAACTTATCAGCACCATTAGCACGATGGACACCTTTCAAAAGATTTACCGGCCTGAAATTTACAATGCTAATTCTGTCGCCGGAAAACGCTACCAACCCAGTTTGAAGCATCAGGATTATTCATTAACACGCATTGTTTATGATCGAGAAGAACGTGGTCGGCTGGCGATTGAGCAGGGCAGGTTTGTTGAGGAAAATTTCATCAAGCCCTATCACGCTGTGCTTGAACAGTGGTCCGCGCAATACGCCGCTTGACTCATCAAACTTACAAGGTTGTGCCTGTCATGAAAAAGTTATTACCCACTTCTACAGCTGGCAGCTTGCCAAAACCGGCCTGGCTTGCTGAGCCCGAAACGCTGTGGTCACCCTGGAAGTTGCAAGGTGACGAATTAATTGAGGGCAAGCAAGATGCCTTGCGCCTGGCATTACAGGAACAGCAAAACGCCGGGATTGATATCGTCAGTGATGGCGAGCAAACCCGCCAACACTTTGTCACCACGTTTATCGAACACCTGAGCGGCGTTGATTTCGAGAAGCGTGAAACCGTCAGGATTCGTGATCGCTATGACGCGAGCGTGCCGACGGTTGTAGGTGCCGTTGCGCGCCAAAAGCCGGTGTTTGTCGAAGACGCCAGGTTCTTGCGCCAGCAAACCACCCAGCCGATCAAATGGGCGCTGCCAGGCCCCATGACCATGATCGATACGCTGTATGACAACCACTATAAAAGCCGCGAAAAACTCGCGTGGGAATTCGCCAGGATCCTCAACGAAGAAGCCCGGGAACTGGAAGCGGCGGGCGTCGACATTATCCAGTTTGATGAACCGGCCTTTAACGTGTTCTTTGATGAGGTAAATGACTGGGGCGTCGCCACCCTGGAGCGGGCCATTGAAGGCCTCAAATGCGAAACGGCGGTGCATATCTGTTATGGCTATGGCATCAAGGCCAACACCGATTGGAAAAAGACCCTGGGGTCGGAGTGGCGGCAATATGAAGAAGCCTTCCCCAAGCTACAGAAGTCCAGTATCGATATCATTTCGCTGGAATGTCACAACTCCCATGTCCCCATGGAACTGATTGAGTTGATTCGCGGTAAAAAAGTCATGGTCGGGGCCATTGATGTGGCAAACCACGCGATTGAAACGCCCGAGGAAGTGGCCGATACCCTGCGCAAAGCCCTTCAGTTTGTCGATGCCGACAAGCTTTACCCATGCACCAATTGCGGCATGGCACCTCTGCCTCGCCACGTTGCAAGGGGCAAGTTGAATGCATTGAGCGCAGGCGCAGAGATCGTTCGAAGAGAGCTCCTTAACGCGCACTAAGCCACCATGAAGGGGGGTACCACAGTGCACTCCCTTGTCAGGCCACGCTTGGCTGCCGGATCACTTGAGGTTTACAGTCCGCCTCAAGGTCAATGCGCGCGCGGAGTGGAACATGAGAATAGGCGAACTGGCGAAACTCAGCGGGTTGGCGCCATCGCGCATCCGTTTCTACGAAGCGAGCGGGCTGATCAAATCGGTCACGCGCAAGGCCAACGGTTATCGGGACTATGCGCCGGAGGCAGCGGGGATGTTGCAACTGATCACGGGCGCACAGGCGGCAGGGTTTTCCCTGGAAGAAATCCGCCAATTGCTGCCGATGAATGCCGGCGGCTGGCAGCACGAGGCGTTGCTCGGTGGGCTCAAGCGCAAGGTCGAGGAAATCGAGCTGCTGCAGCAACGCTTGGCGCAGAATAAGGCCCAGTTGCTGCGGGTGATTGACGGCATCGAAGGCAAGCCTGAGGGCGTGGCGTGTGCGGACAATGCGCAGTTGTTGCTCAACCGCCTGCAGGATGAGCGCGAGAAAGCCGTGCACTGACCTGAAAAAAGCCATTGACCTTAAAGTTGGCTTTAATCTTATGGTGGTCCCACGCCAACTGAGGACTGCTCCATGAATCTGTTCGACCCCCTGTTGTTACCCAACGGTTCGACCATCAACAACCGCATCGCCAAAGCCGCCATGGAAGAGAACATGGCGGACGCCGACCAGGCGCCTTCCGCCGAGCTGCTGCGTCTCTACCAGGCCTGGGCCGACGGCGGTGCGGGCCTGATCATCACCGGCAACGTGATGGTTGACGGCCGCGCCATGACCGGCCCCGGCGGCGTGGTGTTGCAGGATGAGCAGCAACTGGCCAAGTTTAAGCGCTGGGCGCAAGTGGGGCGCGCAGGTGGCGCGCAATTCTGGTTGCAGATCAATCATCCTGGCCGACAGATGCAGGCCAACCTGGGGCAACAGACCTGGGCACCGTCTGCGGTTGCCATGGACCTGGGCACGTTATCCAAACACTTCAGCCGGCCCCAGGCGATGACCGCCGAGATGATTGCCGAGGTTATCCAGCGGTTTGCGCGCACCGCAAGCTTGGGCGAACAAGCCGGCTTTACCGGTGTGGAAATCCACGCAGCCCATGGTTATTTGTTGAGTCAGTTCCTCTCGCCGTTGAGCAATCAACGCACAGACGCGTGGGGCGGCGCCCTGGAAAACCGCGCGCGGCTGTTGCTCGATATCGTCAGGGCAGTACGCGCGGTGGTTAGCAGGGAATTTGCGGTGGCGGTCAAGCTCAACTCCGCCGATTTCCAGCGCGGCGGGTTTACCGCCGATGACGCCAAGCAGGTGGTTGAATGGCTCAACGACCTGGGTGTGGACCTGGTGGAATTGTCCGGTGGCAGTTACGAAGCGCCCGCCATGCAGGGGGACGCGCGGGACGGCCGCACCCTGGCGCGTGAGGCTTATTTCGTTGAGTTTGCCCATGACATCCAGACAGTCGCCAGGATGCCGGTGATGGTCACCGGCGGGATCCGTCGACGTCCGGTGGCTGAAAGCGTGGTGCACGGCGGCGTGGACATGGTGGGCATCGGCACCGCGTTGGCGATTGACCCGCAACTGCCGCGTGCGTGGCTTGAAGGCAAAGACACCGCGCCAGAGCTGCCGCCGATCACCTGGAAAAACAAAGCCTTCGCCTCCTTGGCCAATATGGCGCTGGTCAAGTTCCAACTGCGCAAACTCAGCCAGCGCAAGCAGCCTGATACGGGCGTATCACCGTTACGCGCCTTGATCGAGCAACAACTGGGCAACGCTTTGCGCACGCGGCAGTATCGGCGCTGGATCGCCAAGCGTAGCGCGTAGGCGGTGGTCAGGACGGGGTCAATTGCGCCGCTGCAACCTTCACCCGCGTCGCGCGTCGCGCCATTACCCAGGCCAGCACCGGCGCCAGGGTAAACAGGGCAAACAACCAGAGTGCCGCGTTAGCGATGCCGGCATTGCCGGTTGCGTCGTTGATACCCGCCACGTTGGAAATTACCCCGGCCAATGCCGCGCCAAGGGCCATGGCGAACAGCTGCAAGGTGGTGATCGACGCGGCGGCCGTGTCCTTGTCCTGCTCCGACGCCACTTGCAGGATGCGCGTGAGCAGGTGCGGCCAGCCCAGGCCGATGCCGAAGCCGACCAGGAACAGCCCCAGGCAGATCGGCGCCAGCCTCGCCCATTCACCCAGACTTTCCACCGGCGTGGTGATGGCCAACAGCACCAGCCCGGCCACGATAAACAGCGGCCCCGCGAGGATCGCGCGCTGTGCGCTGCGGCCGCTCCAGCCGGAGCTGAGGATTTCCGACACGGTCCAGCCGGCCGCCATCAGCGCCGCCATGTAGCCGGCAACCAACGGTGATTGGCCATGCAGGTGTTGCAGGAAATACGGCATGAAAATCTCGCTGCTCATGCCGATCACCAGCAGGCAAGTGGTTGCATACAGCGCGCACAGCGGGGCGTCGAACTTCAGTGCGTCCTTGGGCAGCAGCCGTATGGTCGCGGTGGATTCGTGGCGGACCAGTGCATAGACCAGCACGGCGCACACTGCGATGCCCAGCAGGTTCCAGCTCGGCAGCGCCGACACGCTGCCTGCGCACACGGCCAGCACGGCGGCGGCCAACAACACCAGTTGCGGTACCGGCAAGCGGGTCGGCGTGCTCGCCGTGGCGTCGCGTGGCGGTAGCGCCCGGTGGGTGAGCACCATATAGGCAAGGCTTATCGGCACCATGGCGCCAAAGGCGAAACGCCAGGCATCCATCTCGGCGAACACGCCACCGACCGCCGGGCCGACCAGCGTAGCGACGCCCCACATGCCCGATACCAGTGCCATCGCCCGCGGCCATAAGCGCTCTTCGAACACCAGCTGGATCATCGAGTAACACAAGGCCAGCAACATGCCGCCGCCCAACCCCTGAATCAAACGCCCGACCAGCATCACCGGCATGTTTGGCGCCAAGGCGCAGATCAGCACGCCAACCATAAAGATCAGCGTGGCGAGGGTGTATGCCAGTCGAGGTCCTGTACGTTGCAGCAGCTTGGAGGTGAGGGCTGAGCCGATGATCGAGGCCACCACGTACAGGGTGGTGCTCCACGCATACAGGGCCAGACCGCCGATTTCGGCGACCACCGACGGTAGAATGGTCGTGGCGATATAGGTGTTGGTGGCATACAGCGCAATGCCGCCGGAGAGGGCGATGGAACGGGGGGCATTCTTGCCCCGGAGCAACTCGCTCCAGCTGCTGTCTTGGGTGTGCATCGACGATTCCTTGTGCCGCTGTCCGGCTTGGGTTAATTTGCCAAGCAATTGCTTTGAATATTGCGACGAGGCTGTTTATTTTGTCAAGAAATGACTTGGAATATTCTCCGGTGTCGCCGGCGGAGCGTTTGCTGCACCTGCTCAAAACCCGTGGGCCACAGTTGGCCAGTGATGCTGGCGAGTTCCTCGGCACCACCGGTGAAGCGGCACGCCAGCAGTTGGTGAAGCTGGCGGCCAGTGGATTGGTCGAGGCGCGCTCCGAGGTGCGTGGGGTAGGGCGCCCGACCCAGGTTTGGCAGCTCACGGCGACGGGGCACGCGCGCTTTCCCGATACCCATTCCGAACTCACCGTGCAACTGTTGCAGACCGTGCGCGAGACCTTTGGTGAAGAGGCTATTGAGCGTTTGATTGACGTGCGCGAGCGCCAGACCCAGGCCCTTTATGAACGTGAGATGCAGGGCGTCAGCGGCCTCAAAGCGCGGGTCGAGAAACTGGCGGCACTGCGCACGCGTGAAGGTTATATGGCCCAGTGCAGCGAGCAGCCGGACGGTGCCCTGATCCTGGTAGAGAACCACTGCCCGATCTGCGCAGCGGCTACTGCGTGCCAAGGGTTTTGCCGCGCAGAATTGCAGGTGTTCGAGCAGGTGCTACAGGCCAAGGTCGAGCGCGTGGAGCATATTCAGTTGGGCGCGCGGCGGTGTGCTTATCGGATTCACTGAACGCGCCGCCGATTAAATGTGGGAGCTGGCTTGCCTGCGATAGCCATCGGTGTCTACACAGCTATTGAAGGTATCCACATTCCCCTGTGGCGAGCGGGCTTGCCCCGCGTTGGGCTGCGAAGCAGCCCTGAAATCAGGCGCTGCTTTTTTCAGAAAGAACGCGGCGGCATTACTGGGGCCGCTGCGCAGCCCAACGCGGGGCAAGCCCGCTCGCCACAACAGCCCGTTCAGCCTGTAGCATCGCAGCGGTGCGACGATTCGGCACGTCAGCTCCCTTCTCCCAGTGCTACCGCTACCTCTTTGGCCACCTCGATAAACGCCCGCGCCGCCGCACTCTGGTACACACCTTTGCGCTGCATCAACACCGCCGTGCGCTGCAACCGTTGCGGCCCCAGTTCAATGGCTACCAACTCGGGATGCGCCCGTGCAATCGCGGCCGGCAGTAGCGTCGACAGCGTGGTCTGGCGCACCACCTCGATCAATGCGCCAATCACATTGGCCTCCATCACCACGCGTGGGCGGATGCCGTGTTGGTTGCAGTAGCGGTCGATCTGCTCGCGGGTGGCGAACTCCTTGCTGAGCAAGATCAGCGATTCGCTATTGAGCGCCTGCAGCCCAATGGCAGCCTCGCCCGCCAACGGGTGTTGGCTGCCGACCACCAACGCCAGGGTTTCCACCAGCAGCGGGTAGCTGTCGATGTCGGGTGCGTGCGCTTGATCAAAGGCAATGCCCACATCCAGCTCGTCAGCCAGCAACTGGTTCTCCATCTGCTCCTGGGCGACTTCGCGCACGTTCAACGTGATGTTTGGGTAGCGGCGGTGGAAGGCTTCCACCAGTGGCCCCACCAGGTAGGTGGTGAAGGTGGGCGTGACGGCAATCCTCAGCGTCCCACGGCTCAAATCGCCCACGTCATGGATCGCACGCTGGCCTTCCTGCAGTTCCTGCGCCGCCCGTAACGCATAGCGCAGGTAAACCTCACCCGCGTCGGTCAGACGCGTCTTGCGCCCTGAGCGATCAAACAACTGCGCGCCGAGGCTTTCCTCCAACTGCCGCACTTGCTGCGACAGCGCTGGCTGCGAGACATGCAGGGCCGTCGCCGCCTTGGTAAAGCCCTGATGCTCTGCGACAGCAAGGAAGTAATGAATATGGCGCGCCAGCATGCTTGTACTCATAAGATTATCTGATGTGCTTGATCGTATATGAGACTTTTACCTTATTTAAGTGGCTGCGTAACCTTTGCTTCATCGCATCGCGAACCAAAGGAGTCACCCATGCAAGACATCATCGACGGTTTCCTGAAGTTTCAACGTAATGCCTTCCCCGAGCGTGCCGGCCTGTTCAAAGACCTGGCCAACCAGCAGAGCCCGCGGGCGCTGTTCATCTCCTGCTCCGACAGCCGCCTGGTACCAGAGTTGGTCACGCAGCGCGAGCCGGGCGACCTGTTCGTGATCCGCAATGCCGGCAATATCGTGCCGTCCTACGGCCCCGAGCCGGGCGGTGTGTCGGCCTCGGTGGAGTACGCCGTCGCCGCCTTGCAAGTCAGCGACATCGTGATCTGCGGCCATTCCGATTGCGGCGCCATGACCGCCATCGCCACCTGCAAATGCCTGGACCACATGCCCGCCGTGGCCGGCTGGTTGCGCTACGCCGACTCCGGCCGGGTGGTCAACGAGGCCCGCCAGCATGTCGACCAGCACGCCAAAGTCGCCTCCATGGTGCGCGAAAACGTCATCGCGCAATTGGCCAATATCCAGACGCACCCTTCAGTGCGCCTGGCCCTCGAAGAAAAACGCGTAACGCTGCACGGCTGGGTCTACGACATCGAAAGTGGCTGCATCCAGGCCTTCGATGGCCGTACCGGCCAGTTCGTCGCCCTTGCCGACAACCCGACTGCGCGCGCCGTTTCCTACTAACACCTTCCTTTTTACCCACGGAGATAACCCCATGATCCAGTCGCAAATCAGCCAGACCACTCGCCTTGCCCTGACCGACGTCATCCTCTTGGCTAAAGCCCGCAAAGACCTGTCGTTCGCGCAGATCGCCGAAGGCACCGGCCTGCACGAGGCCTTTGTTACCGCCGCCTTGCTCGGCCAGCACCCACTGCCGGCCAGTGCCGCTCAAGCCGTTGCCGACACCCTGGGCCTGGATGCGGATGCCGTGCTCCTGCTGCAAACCATCCCGGTGCGCGGCAGCATCGGCAACGGCATCCCGACCGACCCGACTATCTACCGTTTCTACGAAATGATTCAGGTCTATGGCACCACGCTCAAGGCGCTGGTCCACGAGAAGTTTGGCGACGGCATCATCAGCGCGATCAACTTCAAGCTGGACGTCAAAAAGGTTGAAGACCCGGACGGTGGCTCCCGCGCCGTGATCACCCTGGATGGCAAGTACCTGCCGACCAAACCGTTCTGATCAGCTGAGTAACGGCCCGGCGCTGCAAGGCGCTCGGGCCACGGCAGCGATATTGAGGTCGCAGTTATGGATTTGATCTTTCGTCATGTACGCATCGACGACGCACAGCCGCTGATGGATGTGATTCTTGATCTGCCCGCGCGGTTGAGGGTGCTCAAGCGCGGGAAGATCGTGGCAATGTCGATATGTCAGCGGTCGGTGGTTTTCTGATCCTGCGTACTCAGCCTGCCCAGAAACCCCGTAATCAACCCCACCACCTGCTGCTGAATCACCGCCCGTGGCCGACCACCCTCGCCATCGCGGCAAATCATGCCATCGCCCGGCGAGCGTTCCTCAATCAACGCGATTGCGCCCGGTTTGCAGATCGACATAAAGCTGAAGTGCGTGGCGTCGCTGATTTCCACGTACTGCGTCGTGGCTTTTGGCAGGCGCTTGACCAGGTTGGCGGATTCCAGGTTGGGGTCCATATCCTCGGTTGGCACGCCACCTGCGATAACCAGCGCAGGCACCTTGAATGCCGCCAGGCTGGCGTCGGTCATGCCGCGTGACAGGCCCAGGTCCAGAGACACGATGGCGGTGACGCGTTTGTCGCTCAAGTCCGCAGCCAGACGCGCTTTGCCGTCGGGTGTCGCGGCGGGGTTCATCTCATGGTAGCCGATGCAACCGCCCAGCTTCGGGTGGGCGGCGCAGTCGCGGCTGAACAGGTCATGGTCGAAGCGCGCGCCGGCGATTTCCAGTACGGTCCAGCCGCCGAGGGAATGGCCGACGGCGGCAATCTGTTGGTTCGCCACCGCGCCAAATTGCTTGGGTTGAGCCAGCACCGCGTCGATGGCGCGGCTCAGGTCGGCCGGGCGTTGCCATAGCTGTGCGGCGGCTTGCGGGTTGCGGTCCTTGGTGGTGGTGCCGGGGTGGTTGACCGCCGCGACGATGTAACCTTTGTGCGCCAATGCACTGGCCAGCCACACCTGCTTGCCCCAGTTGCCGCCGTAACCGTGGGACAGCACCACCAGCGGATGCTCGCCCGCAGCCGGCGGCGCGTCGGGCACGGCGAGGGCGCCGATGAAGACCGCGTTGTCGGCGATCAACTTGGGTTTGGCCGTGGTGGTAGCGGGGTACCACACCACCAACTCCAGCGCGCGATTGTTGTGCGCATCGGGCAGGGTGGTGGTTTTGAAACCGACCGAGCTTTCGTCGGCGAAAGCGGGGGCGGCCAGGCAGAGCAGGAACAGCGCGCGTAGAGCGGTTTTCATTGTTGTTATCGTCCTTGATTTAGGTAGCGAATCATCACCTGAAACCCTGTGGTCTGCACATCCCCTGTTTGCAGTTAATACCCGCCCCGTTGGGGATCGTTTCGCTAGCCCGTTCGTCTGTCAGTGTTTGAGATTAATCGCCTGTGCCACCTTGGTATTGGCCAACCCAGCCCCATAACTACCCTCGTATCCACTGAGGGCGCAGACCATGACCAACCCAACCGAAACCGCCATCCTTGCCGGCGGCTGCTTCTGGGGCATGCAAGACCTGTTGCGGCGCTATCCTGGTGTACTCAGCACGCGTGTCGGCTACACCGGCGGCGATGTGCCGAATGCCACGTACCGCAACCACGGCAACCATGCCGAAGCCATCGAGATCGTGTTTGACCCGGCGGTGATCAGTTATCGGCAGATTCTGGAGTTCTTTTTCCAGATCCATGACCCGAGCACGCCTAACCGCCAGGGCAATGACACGGGGCCCAGCTATCGCTCGGCGATTTATTACTTGAGTGAGCAGCAGCGCGATATTGCCGAAGATACGGCGGCCGACGTGGACGCGTCGAAGCTGTGGCCTGGTCGAGTGGTCACCGAGATTGAGCCGGCAGGGCCGTTCTGGGAGGCGGAGCCTGAGCATCAGGATTATCTGGAGCGGATACCGAATGGGTATACCTGCCACTTTATTCGGCCGAACTGGAAGCTGCCGAAGCGGGCTTGAGGGCCGCCGAGATGATCGTTGCAAAATGTGGGAGCTGGCTTGCCTGCGATTACAGTGTGTCAGTCAATAAATTAGTTAACTGATCCTCCGCCATCGCGGGCAAGCCCGCTCCCACAGGGTTTTGTGTTTGATCGTTAGCCGGCGGCCTCGCGCTCCAGCAGCCTGTCCATCAATAACACCCCCAACTCACTCAACTGGTGAATCGCCAGCGCCACGTCGCGCTGTTTTCCCGTCAAATCTTCTGACAGGTCGAGCAGCAAGGCGGTGACTGAGGAAAAGGTTTCGTAGCTGTTGGTGATCAGGGTTTCGTTGCTGGCGTCGGCCGCGACGTTGAACAGCGCAGGCGGTGGCATAGCCGGGTCGGCTTTTGGATTGAGGTAGTGATCAATTGCGCGATGCGCGGCCTGATTGAGTTTCAGGTCCGGTTCGCTGGGAGGGTTCGGCGTTATTTTGAACATGTGTGTTGTACCTGATTAGGGCCGACACCTTTTCGCTACTAAACGAAAGGGTGGCAGCTGTGCACAGGTTAGTAGACCGGGGAAACACACAAAGCCGGCGCGCCCGAGGACGCCCTGCGCACAGCCACCATCAAGCACAGACAAAAACATCTGAGAGATGAGGCTCATGCACTTTATGTTGTCACTCGGGCTACTAAACCCGATCACTGAGTTGTCAGCGACCGAGCAACCTTAGAGACGCCCACCACAGCGCACAAGCCGGCGGATTCTGACGCAAGCGTAGGCAATGGAGCAAGGCGCTGTGGCTTCGGACTTTCCTGTTTCAGGCTTCGTTGTAGGACATGAGCCTTACGCCGAACAAAATGTGGGAGCTGGCTTGCCTGCGATTACGGTGTGTCAGTCAATAAATTAGTTAACTGATCCTCCGCCATCGCGGGCAAGCCCGCTCCCACAGGGTTTTGTGTTGGTGGGTTGATCAGGCTTTGGCCACACCTACCCGCCACTGCGCGGGCGGCAGCAGCCCATTCACCAGGTAATTACCCACGATCCGCGACTTGTACACCCGCGGGTTATGGTTCGCCAACGTGCGCGCATTGCGCCACAACCGATCCAAGGCCTTGTTGCTGGCCGTGGCGCTGGCGCCCAATGCATCGAACAACCCGGTGGTCGCCGCCAACGTTGCATCCACCACGGGATTGACCGCCAGGCACACCTCCAGCTCGGCCAGTGCAACCTGCGCGTCGTCGTCATTGAGCGGCCGGTCATGCGCAATCACATACTGCGCCGTCTGATCCAGGCGCTGCGCCGCGTGCTGGGTGATGGCCTGTGCGGCGTAGGCTTGGCTGGCGACTTCGCCAATCACTTGCAGCAACTGCACATCCTGGGCTGCGGTGTCGGCGTTGCCGGTGGTGAAGGTGCGGGCGCGCTGGCTGAGTTCTGCGGCGCCACTGAGCGCGGCGCGGCGGGCGATGCCGGCCAGGGTGGCAAGGTGGTAGATCTGGTAGAACGACTGGCCATAGGCGAAGCGTTGGGTGGTGGGGCGCACATCGTCATCCACCACCGGTGCGTTGTCGAAGATGCAGGTGCCGCTGGCGGTGAGGCGTTGGCCGAAGCCATTCCAGTCGTCGATGATCTGCACACCGGGCGCCTTGAGGTCGACCACCAGGCTGTACACCACGCCGTCTTCACCGGTGGCTACGGTGTTGATCAGGTCACTGTAGAGCGCGCCGGTGGTGTAGAACTTTTTGCCGCTGATGCGCAGTGTGCCATCGGTGTGGCGGTGCAGGCGGGTGCCGAAATCGCCACGGGCCTGGTTGCCGACTTCGGTGCTGCCGGGGGAAAGCAGGGCGCCTTGGCCGAGGCGGTCGAGCCATTGGGCGCGCCAGTCGCGGTCTTTGGCACACAGCACGTCTTCGCAAAAGCCAAAATGCCCGCGCAGTGCCTGGGTGATGTTGGAGTCGGCGGCGGACAGTTCTGTCAGCAGCGCAAGCAGTTCAGCGAAGGTCGCGCCTTGCCCGCCGTAACTGACTGGCAATCGCCAGCGTGGCAAACCCAGAGCGTTGAGCTGTTGGATCACTGTCGCCAGGCTGGCGCGTGTCTGATCCGCCTCGGCAGCGTGTGCAAGGATCTGCGCAAAAAGCGGGCGAAACGGAGCGGCCAGTTGTTCGTAACGGGCGGAGGGCGCAGTGCCCCAGATATTCAATACGGGAGTCGACATGCAATGGACCTTGCAGAAAGGGTTTCAGGCGCGGGGTCCAGTGGTCTGGTGGCGTCACCCTAACTCAGTGGGCAGCAAACTTTTAATACGAAAAATAGCTAACCCACTGTTCGGCGGTTCTATCGATAGTGCACAACAGTATTAAACCCGGCGCTTTTATTGCGTTAGCTTCTACGGGCGCCACGCTCGGCGACTGCCAAAACCCTTCTCTCATTGCCAGACTGCACGCCCACAGATGGTTGAGTCAGCCATTAACTGTGTGGATTCCTCCTATGATCAATCGTCGTAATTTGCTTGCCGTGCTGGGCCTGGCCTCGCTGACACTGCATGGCCCATCGGTGTGGGCGGCAGCGCCGCAGACCCTGACGGTGGGTGACCAGTTCTTCTCCAATCGCATCGTCCTGGAGCTGTCCGGCGAGCTGAAAGACCTGCCGTATCAAATCGACTTCAAACGCTTCAATACCGGCTCCCCGGTGGCCTCGGCGGTCGCCAGTGGCGCGCTGGACGTGGGCATTGTCGGCGATACGCCGGTGATCAGCCTCGCCGCCAATGGCGCGCCGGTGAAAGTGGTCGCCAGCACCCAGACCAGCCTTGATGGCGTGGGCATTGTGGCGCGCAAAGGGATTCATTCGGTGGCCGAGCTCAAAGGCAAAACGGTGGCGATCTGGAACGGCTCCTGGAGCCAGCAGCTGGCCTACAAGGCGCTGGATGAGGCCGGTGTGCCGCGCACCAGCGTGACCTTCAAATACCTGCTGCCGGCCGAAGCCAGCCTGGCGCTGAGCCAGGGCGACATCGATGCCTTCGGCACCTGGGAGCCCTACGTGTCGTTGCAGGAAAAAGAGGGCAACACCCTGATCCGCAATGCCAAAGGCTTGATGAGCGCGCCGACCTACATCGTTGCGTATGAGCCGGCGCTGGCGCAGAAACGCGCGATTATCAAGGATTTTGTTGCGCGTCTCACCCGTGCGCGAGTGTGGAGCAGCAGCCACGTTGATGAGTACGCCCAGGCGTGGTCGAAGGCCAACCAATCCGCGCCGGAGATTGCCAAGGTGTGGTTCAAGCGCGATGCGATCAAGGTGCTGCCGATCTCCCCGACCATTGTCAGCGAAGCCCAGGCCACGGCGGATTTCCTGGTCGATGCGCAAATGCTCAAACAGCCTTATGTCGTGACGCCCTTGTTTGATCAGGCCTTTTAAACACGGGGGAAACACGCGCTAATAGTCTTAAGCGCCTGTTGATACGGGGGCTGAGCTAGGGTTTTTTGTTCCGGTTGGCGCCGGAATAAAAAATTCACTAGCATCAGTATGGAGTAGCCAGTAGGCTACAGGTGAGACTTTGACCAATACGATCGGCAGGACGCCGGAGTTTGATACATGGCTCGACGGTATGAAGGACCTTTGGGGCAAAACGGCGGTGCTGACGCGCCTGGACCGCGCCGAAGAAAACAATTTTGGCGATTGCGAGCCAGCCGGTGACGGCCTGAGTGAAATGCGTGTATTCGTCGGGCCTGGCTACAGAATTTACTTTGTACGCACGGGCATCACGGCTTACCTGATGCTGTGGGGCAGTGATAAAACCGACCAAAAAAGAGGCATAAAACGGGCAAAAGAGATTCTCGATGCCCTGAGAGGTAGGTGAAATGAGCAATTCGACATTCAAACCCGAGGACATGCCGATCCTCGATCTTGATACATCCGGCACCAGCGTCTACGAAGCTTCGCGCTTCCTCGACAACCCCGAAATCATCAGCGCTTATCTGGCGCAAAGCATGAAGTCCCAAGACCCACACATCCTCATGAAGGCACTGGCCGAGGTCGCCAAGGCCCAGGGTGTAAACAAGGTGGCCGAGGCGGCGGGCGTCAATCGCGAGAGCTTGTACAAAACCCTCAAGGGCGGCTCCAAGACACGTTTTGAAACGATCAAAAAGCTGATGCTGGCGTTAGGCGTTGAGCTGACTGTGCAGCCTGTCGCAGCGGGCGCAAACAAAAAATTGCCACGGCACAACGGACAATAATCAGCAACTGTCAGTTTTCACAGTATCTTTCCCCTTGAAGTCATGGTGTTGTCACACGCTGATGCGAACGTTCATCCGCCAAAGAACATAGGGCACCTGCCTACGCCTGAGTGGTACTTCAAGGAGATTTAATCATGAGGGTCGTGACCTCAGGCTCTGCTTATCTGGATATTGACGCGTACGCCTGTTGCATTGCCTATGCCGAGCTGCTCAACCACCAGGGTATTCAAGCGCGGGCGGTGAGCAGCGCGCCGCTCAATTTCAGCGTTTGCGCCAGTGTGCTTGGTTGGAAGGCCTCGCTGGACGATTACCAACCCGGCGCCGACGATGAGTTCGTGTTGGTGGATGTCTCCGACTACCATCATTTTGACCCGGTCGTGGTACTCGATCAGGTGTGCGAAGTGATTGACCATCATCCAGGCTTTGAAATCCACTGGGCGCGGAAGCTGGGTGCGGATGCTGATATCCGGCCAATCGGTGCCGCGGCAACGCTGGTTTTCCAGCGTTGGGAAAGGTCCGGCCTGCTGCCGCAGATCAGCCGGCACAGCGCTGCGTTATTGGCCACGGCGATTCTGGACAATACCCTGAACTTCACCGGAAAAATGACCGCATCCCTGGATATCTGGGCCTACGAGGTGCTGGCGCGGCGGGCGGGGCTGACGGCGGATTGGCCGCAGCGTTATTTCAGCGAATGCCAGGCTGCGATCGAAGCCGACCTTGAGGTCGCCATGGCGGCTGATATGAAACACATGACGGCCACGCGCAACCTGCCGCAGCTCATTGCGCAAATGACGGTGTGGGATGCGCAGGGGTTGCTTGAACGGCACCACGCAGCCATTGAACAATGGCTGGCGGCGCAAGGTGAGGACTGGCTGTTGAACGCTATCAGCATCCGCGAGCGCAAGAGCTATTGGTTGGCCGAGCCTTCTCTCAGCCAGCAGAAGCTGAGCCTGCTGCTGTCGCTCGATTGGCAAGGTACACAGGCCGTGCTTGGGCGTGCGATGCAGCGCAAGGAGCTGGTGAAGCTGGCCCTGGCTGCCGCACGCGAAGACCTCAGCGTACGAGGCAAGGCCGTTTGTTGTTGAAGGCCCAGCCCGGTATCAAAAACTGCATCGCCACGCTGTCGTCCCGCGCCCCAAGGCCCATGCCTTTGTACAGTTCGTGGGCCTTGGCCACGGCGTCCATATCGATCTCCACGCCCAGGCCCGGTTTACTCGGCACCTTGACGTAGCCACCCTCGATTTTCAGCGGTTCCCGGGTCAGGCGTTGGCCGTCCTGCCAGATCCAGTGGGTGTCGATCGCAGTGATGTCTCCCGGCGCGGCGGCGGCCACCTGGGTGAACATCGCCAGGGAAATATCAAAGTGGTTATTGGAGTGCGAGCCCCAGGTCAGGCCCCACTCATTGCACATTTGCGCCACGCGAACCGAGCCTTGCATCGTCCAGAAGTGCGGGTCGGCCAGGGGAATATCCACCGATTGCAACTGGATCGCGTGGCCCATTTCACGCCAGTCGGTGGCAATCATGTTGGTCGCGGTTTTAAGCCCGGTGGCACGGCGGAATTCGGCCATGACTTCGCGGCCCGAGTAGCCGTTTTCTGCGCCACAGGGGTCTTCGGCGTAGGCCAGCACGTGGTGTTGATCGCGGCATAGGCGGATCGCTTCTTTCAGTGACCATGCGCCGTTCGGGTCGAGGGTGATGCGTGCGTCCGGGAAGCGCTCGGCCAAGGCCGTCACCGCTTCGATTTCTTCATCGCCACTCAATACGCCGCCTTTGAGCTTGAAGTCGTTGAAGCCGTATTTGGCTTTGGCGGCTTCGGCCAGGCGCACCACGGCCTCGCTGGTCAGGGCTTTTTCATGGCGCAGGCGGAACCATTCGTCATCGGCGTCCGCCTCGTTGCGGTAGGCCAGGTCGGTGGCCGTGCGATCACCGACGTAGAACAGGTAGCCGAGCATTTTTACTGCGTCACGCTGTTGGCCTTCGCCCAGCAGGGCCGCTATGGGCACTTCGAGGAATTGACCGAGCAGGTCGAGCAGGGCGGCCTCCATGGCGGTGACGGCGTGGATGGTGATGCGCAGGTCGAAGGTTTGCAGCCCACGGCCGGCGGCGTCCCTTGATGCAAAGGTGGTGCGCATCTGGTTGAGGATGCGCTGGTATTGGCCGATGGGTTGGCCGATCACCAGGCTGCGGGCGTCCTCCAGGGTTTCGCGGATGCGCTCGCCACCGGGCACTTCACCGACACCGGTGTTGCCCGAACTGTCCTTGAGGATGACGATATTGCGGGTAAAAAATGGCCCATGGGCGCCGCTCAGGTTCAGCAGCATGCTGTCGTGGCCGGCGACGGGAACGACTTGGAAATGGGTGACGACGGGCGTGGTCATGGCAGGATCCTAATAAGCTTAAAGAGGTTTGCTGATAGCGGTGCCTGTTGCTGCAACGCTCGGCGGCGCCAGCACGGCAGAAGGCGAAGTCTTGGCAAAAAACACCAGGATGGCCGCCAGCACCGAGGTGCCGGCCAGGCCATACAGGCCGCCCTGGATCGAACCGGTGGTCTGCTCCAGAAAGCCGAAGGTCGTAGGCGCCACGAAGCCGCCCAGGTTGCCGATGGAGTTGATCAGCGCGATCACGGCAGCGGCGATGCGCACATCCAGGTAACCCTGTGGGATTGGCCAGAACAGCGAGGACGCGGACTTGAACCCGATGGCCGCAAAGCAGATCGCGACAAAGGCGAAGATCGGCCCGCCGGTGGTGGACATGAACATGCCGACGGCGGCAATCAACAGCGCGGCGGCGACCCAGGCTTGCTGGAACTTGAACTTGCCCGACAGCGCGGCGAAGGCGTACATGGCGATGATCGAGATCAGCCACGGGATCGAGTTGAAGAAGCCGACCTGCACGTCGCTCAGATCGCCCATCTTCTTGATGATGCTCGGCAGCCAGAAGGTCGCGGCGTAGATCGTCAGCTGGATGCAGAAGTACAAGGCGCAGAACAGCAGGATCTGGCGGTCCTTGAGCAGCTTGGCAATGGTCGGTTTGATGGTGGTCAGCGCCTCACGCTCGCGCTGTTCCTGGTCGATGGCGCCCACCAGTGCGTCCTGTTCTTCGTGGGTCAGCCATTGGGCGTCGTGGGGTTTGGAGTCGAGCCAGAACCACACAAAAAAGCCCAGCGCCACAGAAGCCAGGCCTTCGATGGCAAACATCCATTGCCAGCCGTGAAACCCGAACCCTTCTATCTGCAGAAGTGCCCCCGACAGCGGGCCGGAGATCAGCGACGCAACCGCCGAGCCACTGAGGAAGATGGCGATGGCTTTACCGCGCTCCACGCCGGGCAGCCAGCGCGTGAAGTAGTAAATCACCCCAGGGAAAAACCCCGCCTCGGCCACGCCCAGCAGAAAGCGCAGGACGTAGAACTGGGTTTCGTTCTGGATGAACGCCATCAGCGTGGCGACGATGCCCCAGGTGAACATGATGCGGGTCAGCCAGATGCGCGCACCGACCTTTTGCAGCAGCATGTTGGAGGGCACTTCAAAGAGCGCGTAGCCGATGAAAAACAACCCGGCGCCCAAGCCGTAGGCGGCCGCGCCGATACCCAGGTCATGCTCCATGTGCGTGCGCACGAAGCCGATATTGACCCGGTCGATGTAGTTGAGAATAAACATGATCACGAACAGTGGGAGCACGTGGCCCTTCACTTTGCTCACGGCGCGCGTGAGGACCGAATCACGTTCTGGAGCGGCAGATGCCTGGTTTGAATTGTTCACAATTGAAAAACTCCCCCTGATTTATTTTTATGCGGGTTTGCGTGTTTTGTTACCAGACATCATACAAGTGGATTTCTTGAGTTCGCAATGCACCTGCAACTGTTTTTGTTCTTATAAGGCTGCTGATTGGGTATGTGTTTTGGTTATTTATCTAGCGTTTGTTGGGTGTGTAGATCGATCACCGATGTAATTATCGCGATCTTTACCTTCACGCACAGCCCGCAAGGGCCAGCGAGCATTGCGTCATTCTGGTTGGTTGTCATACAAGCTGGAGGCTTTGTGAATCAAGCCAGCGCCTACTCGGGGCAGGGTGTTAAGCTCCCCTCAGCCAACCCCGTGGACCCATAGTGATGCCCATTGAAAGCGCAAACCCTGTGCGTAAACGTTCCAATAACCTCGCCCAAGGTGTGGTCGAGGCGCTGACCCAGCGCATCCTGCTGGGCCAGCTCAAACCCGGTGAAAAATTGCCGTCCGAGTCCAGCATCGTGCTGGAGCATGGCGTGAGCCGCACAGTGGTGCGCGAGGCGATCTCCAAGCTGCAGGCGTCGGGGTTGGTGGAGACGCGTCACGGCATCGGCACCTTTGTGTTGGCGCAGCACGCCCAGCAAGGTTTGCGTTTGCATGTGGACACGGTCGCCAGCGTGCGTAACATGCTCGAGCTGCGCCTGGGCCTGGAGGTGCAAGCCGTGGCTTTGGCCGCGCTGCGCAGGAGCGACGAACAGCTCGCACACATGCGCCAGGCGCTGGACGATTACCAGGCCTCGCTGGCCAGCAACGACAGCTGTGTGGAAGAGGACAAGCGCTTTCATCAACTGATCGCCGAGGCCACCGGCAATACCTTTTTTACCGAAATCATGCTGCACCTGGGCAGTGCGATGATCCCGCGCACCCAGGTCAAGGGCGTCGAACGCGGCGGGGCCGACTTCGCCAAGCTGGGGCAGTTGGCGAACCTTGAGCATGAGGCAATCTTCAATGCCATCAAGCGCCAGGACCCGGACGCGGCGCGGGCCGCCATGGTGCTGCACCTGACCAACAGCCGGGACCGGTTTTCCGGGGAATGACAAGGAACCACCGTTGAACGAACACACATTGTCCATGCGCCTGGAGCGCGTGGCCGCCAACGTGCCCGCCGGCGCGCGCCTGGCCGACATCGGCTCGGACCACGGCTACCTGCCGGTGGCCTTGATGCGCCGTGGCGTGATCACGGCAGCGGTGGCGGGGGAAGTGGCGACCACGCCCTTTTACGCAGCCCAACGCACCGTGCGCGACAATGGCCTGGAGCAACACATCAGCGTGCGCCTGGCCGATGGCTTGGCGGCGATTGAGCCGGGCGATGGGATCACCGCGATCAGCGTCTGTGGCATGGGCGGCGAGACGATCCGCGACATCCTCGACAACGGCAAGGTGCACCTCAGCGGCCAGGAACGCCTGGTCCTGCAACCCAATGGTGGCGAGCAACCCTTGCGCCAATGGCTGATGGACAACGGCTATCGCATCCTCAGCGAAGAGTTGCTGCGGGAAAACCGCTTTTACTACGAGATCATCGTGGCCGAGCGCACAGGCGCCGTGACCTATACCAATGAGCAGCTGTACTTTGGCCCGTTGCAAATGCAAGCCCGCAGCCCGGAGTTCCTGGCCAAGTGGCAGCGGATGCTGCGCCAGAAGCACAAGACCCTGGCCAGTTTTGAGCAGGCACGCCAGGCGGTGCCGGAGCAAAAACTGCAAGAAATTGCCCAGCAGGCGCGGTGGATTACCGAGTTGCTGGCGTGAAGTGACTTGTAACTTTTCCTACGCATGTGCAAGGATCTGCCCATGACTCAATTTTCGCAAAGCAACCGCCATCATTCCCACGGACCTTCCTTCAGGTGCCGTGGTTGCTTGCGCTCACTGATTGACCAGACCCACTGATCACTCAATGAACCCCACCCAAGGCGCCTATGGCGCCTTTTTTATTGCCTGCAAACACTGGAGATTCAACCCATGACAATGCTACGTGGAACCCGAATGGTCACCGGCAAAGAAGCCGCAACGATGCGTGAAGTAGAAGGCCGTTTCCGGAGCTATCTTCATCGAAGCGGGCGCTGAAGAAGTCATCGTGCCGGCTCTTTGGGGCCAGGACACGTTTATCGAAAAAACCGGCGGCAGTGAAATCATCGGGCAGATGTGGGCCTTCGATGACAAGGCGGGCCGCAAGTGCTGCCTGATCCCGGAAGCCACTGCGCTGTTCCAGGAGCGCAACGCCGACTTGCTCGAGGGGCGCGCGGCGGCGATGTTTTTTTACGTGGCGCGGTGTTATCGCTATGAGCGGCCGCAAGCCGGCCGTTATCGTGAGTTCACTCAACTGGGGCTGGAGATTCTAAGCCCTGACCCTGGGTTGGCGTTGCAGCGCAGCCAGGCCCTGTGTACTGGGTTTCTGGACACGCTGGGGCTCGACTATGCGCTGAACCTGGCCGTGAAACGTGGGCTGAGTTACTACCTGGAGGGCAACGGCTTTGAGGTGCGCTGCCCGGCATTGGGTGCGCAACAGCAAGTCGTGGGCGGCGGGGCTTACCGTGAAGGCGCGGGCTTCGGTATCGGGCTTGAGCGGTTGGTGCTGGCGTTGGCGTGAAGCACCAGGCGTCTCCCAGTGGGAGGCGCCTGCTTTGCTGGCCTCGAATATGCTCCAATAGCCGCCTTCTTTTGCTGACCCAGGAACCCTGCCATGGCCGAGACCACCGACCAAGCCTTCTACGACCGCGCAGATGCGCATATCGAACTGTCGAACGAGCAGCTCAAGACCTGTGAAAACCTCGGTGAGGTCAGCGCCTCGATGATGTTCGGCACCACGCGCTTCAATGCCTGGGCCAGCGCCCGCAACTTCAAGTCCGGCGCCGAGATGGCCGAGGCCCGTGAGGCGATGCTGAAGTATTTCTGTGATCAGTACAGGATGATGCTTGAGGATAACCTGGATGATCACATCAATAATTTCAGTCAGTACATGCGGGTGAAAGTGGCGGACTAAGAGGGTGGTGGGGGAGGGGCTGTGTGCTGGGCAGCCCACAGTTACCGTTTCACTCTCGTCATTGAGTGTTTTTGCCCCGTTTTTGCGCACGCCCGCGCACTTTTTGATTGCCGCACCGCCTATCTCCGGCCCCTCCTGCAACGGCCCGTATCTTGCTAGAACCAAGCTAATCAATGACATGGCATTTTGCTTCTAGTCATTTCCAGCTTGTTTTTGGGAGCGGTCGGCCATGCACACTCTTTTATCACCCGGTATTCATTTGCTCGGCCGTCTCGGTTTTGCGCGCAAATTCCAGGTGCTGTTTTTCCTGTTCATGCTGCCCCTGGCCGGGAGCCTCTGGATGATTGGCTCGGACTATCGCGGCAAATTGAACGTGATTACCAGCGAGCAGTCCGGCGTGCACCAACTGCTGGCCCTGGACACGCTCGATGGCCAATTGACTGCGCAACGCAACCTGGCCGCGCGCTGGAAAGCATTGGATATCCTCCACACCCCAACCCCTGCCGCCCAGGCAGCAATGGACAAAGTGGATGCAGGCAACCCGATGATTATGCAAAGCCTGCAAGGCTTGGGTGAAGCACTCAAAGCCCGCAACGCCAGCGCCGACACGCTTGCGCGGTTCGAGGCATTGCAGGCGGCGGTCAAGGGCATGGACACCCAGTCCCTGCGCACCGTGGGCTGGTGGCCGGACGGCTACGACCGTTTCACTGCTGCGTTGACGGCGCTGCAAACCTTGCGCGAGCAAATCACTCTGGATACTGGCCTGATCCTCGATCCGTGGCTGGAAACCTACCTGCTGATGCAGATCTCCACCCAGCACACCCCGGACCTGATCGAGCGCATCGGTCGCACGGCCAGCGTCGGCCAGTCGTCCATCGCTTCGGGGCAGTTCACCTTGCAAAGCCGCTTGCAGATGCGCGACCTGCGCGGCCGTATTGGCGATGCACGTGACCAATTGGCCAAGGCCGCCGCTTCGCTCAAAGCCAAGCAATATCCTGGGATCGAGCCGTGGACGGCGCAATATGACAGCAGCCTGCTGCTTCTGGATAACGAACTAAAAACCTTGGATGAAGGCGTGTTTGGCGGCACCATCAAATTGGACACCGCCGCCTTCGACCGCAGCGTCGACAGCATGTTGGGCGCGTTGGGGGCGTTGCGCAGCCAGTCGCTTAACTCACTGGATACGCGCCTGAGTGACTACCGCGAGCGCTCGCTCCAGCACTTTATTCCGGTGGCGGCGACGTTCAGCCTGCTGGCCCTGGCCGCGTTGTACTTGTTTACCTGTCTGCAAGCCTCGATTCGCCGCAGCGCCAGTGGCATCACCACACTGGCCGAGTCGTTGCGCGACGGTAACCTGTGCGTCGAAGTGGCGGTAGAAGGGCGTGATGAATTAGCGGCCATCAGCCGGGCGCTCAACGTTGCCGTGGTGCAATTGCGCACCAGCCTGCTGGGCGTCAATCACGAAACCCAGCAACTCGGTTCTGCCGTACTCACACTTAACGCGCAGTCAGGCAGCACCCTCACCGAGGTGGAAGACCAGCAACACCAAATCAGCCAGATTGCGGCCGCCGCGACCCAATTGGCCGCCACCTCCATGGGCGTAGCCAAGAGTTGCGAACAAGCCTCGGGCAGCGCGCAGCACACAAGGCGCATCGCCGAAGACAGCAGCCGCGACAGCCAGCGCACCACGGCAAGTATCCAACAGCTCAACCAGCGCCTGACCGACACCGCCAACGCCCTGGAACAGGTCAGCCAGCAGGGCCAGCAGATTCAATCGGTGGTCGACACCATTCGCGGCATCGCCGAACAGACCAACTTGCTGGCGCTCAACGCGGCCATCGAGGCTGCGCGTGCGGGCGAGCAGGGCCGTGGGTTTGCCGTGGTGGCCGATGAAGTGCGCAGCCTGTCGCAACGCACCCAGGCGTCCACCGCACAGATCGCCGGCACCGTGGACAGTTTGCGCGCGACTGTCAGCCAGGCGGTCAGCCTGATGGGCACGGCGTGCGACCAGGCACTGACCGACGCCGAATCCGTCACCGGCCTGGGCACCCGCCTGGGCGAAATTGCCGGTGCGGTGCAACACGTCACCGACACCCTGGCGCAGATCGCGGCTGCGGTGGAAGAACAGGCTGCAACGGCCGATGAGGTCAGCGGCAATATCCAGCAGGTCGACCAGGCGGCGGGGCGCTTGCTGGACGGCGCACGGGCGGTGAATCAGGCGGCCGATACCTTGCGCAAGGGCAGCCTGGCGCTGAGTGATAACACGGCGCGCTTTCGATTGGGCTGACGCGCGGGCAGGTCAACAATATCTACCGCAGATACGCTCGGGCTGCGTCTCATGCTGAGGGTTCATTCCATCAGTATGAGGACCGTGCCCATGAGCACGCCGAGCCCTACATCCGCGTCACCGACGTTTCAGGAAATTCGTACACACCTGCTTGAGATCGACCCGGGCCTGCGCACGCAAACCCAGGAGCCTGTCGTATTACCTGCCGAACTGCATGCGCTGGAACAACTGAACACCACCCTCATCAGCGCCAACAACGTCCTGTTGGCGAGGTCACGCAGCTTGTTCGAGGCATTGACGGAGGCAGATCTCACCCAAGCGGCCGGCAAGACGTTGCTTGCCCAACTCAAAACCGACTTGGACAAGCACCTGCTTGGCCTTGACGAAGTCAGCACGGTAGGCATTCAAGGCCGCAAGAGCTACCTCACCCAGGCGGCCGGTCTTGGCGCGTTGGAGCAGCAAGCCAAACTGGATGTGCGTGATTACCTGCTAAGCCCTGCCGAACAGCGCATGGTTGAAGACTGCTCCCGAGGCCCGACCTTTCGTCCTGGCATGTACTCGCTCAATTTCAGCTACCAGGACAAAACTGTGGAATTTGCCGGGGCCTTCGTTCTTACGAGAAAGTCCAGCCCAGTCGTGGACAACCTGACGTCGGTAGAAAACCTCGGCCAGGTCTTGTTGTTCACGCCAAACAGGGGGCTGGAGGCCTTCGACTCTCTGGTGCAGCTCGAGCAGAGCCTCAAGGCGACTTTGGCGCTACCGGCGGGTCGAGCGGAGTTCTGCCGACACTTGCCTGTACGTTATCAAACGCTGGATGTCGTCGATATCTGGCCCTTGCAATTGCTGCCCATTGACGGCGAGCCACTGTTCGAACACACCTACAACGCGATTATCGACAAGCGCAGCCAGGACATCGAACTGGCATTGAGCCTGGTAGACAACCCATTGCAGGAGGCAACGCAGCTCAAGTCAGCATTGGACAACGCGGTGACAGCAGCGCTGCCAGACTTGTCGTCACGCTTGGCGTTCAGGCGCCAACAGCTACTCGAGCGCAGCGTCTATAACAGCCTGCCGGATTGGTATCGCAACGCGGCTGCGACGGACCAGCAAACCCTGAGTCGTTGCATGCAGGATTACAATCAGGCCCGGGCTACCTATATCGAGCTGCTGGGGCCTGTTGCGTCGCCTCAAGCCCTGGCAAGTTTCCAGTTGACCGAGTATCTGGACGAAGCGCTGGAAATCTACGACCTGGACCCGCATCACCTGAACATCACCACCCGACGCAACGTCGCCAATGTCGGCACCTATGAGCAGACCCGCAATCTGGTGCAATTAAGCTATGACGGGCTGCATACCGACGACGAGTTGCCCGGCTCTGATTTTTTGACCACGACCGCCCTGACCTATGCCGACGCGCCACTGCAAGGTGACCATGCCGTTCTGAGTGCGCAAAGCCTGCTCCACATCCTCCGCGAACCTGGCCTGCAACCGCGCCTGGACTATGCCGCGCTGCAAAAAAAAATGCAGGCCGAAACTGGCTACAAGCAGGCCACTCGCGACCTGTTTGATCATCGCCTGGTGTTGCTTGCCTTTGTCGCCCGGTTGCGAGGCGACCTGAGCCCGGCAGACCACAGGTTGTTCGAAACGTTGCGGGCCGGTACGAACCCGCTCCTGTGCGCACGCACCGTGCTGCTGCATGGCGCGCAACTCAAAGACCTGTGGTTATTGCGCGAGGAAGATGCCAACGGCCAAATCCGACGCTTGCTGTTGTGCACCCCCGATTCGCCACGTGAGCGACAGTTCCTGGCGTTCACCACCGAGCTCGAATGCCAGGCGCATATCATCGGTTGGGCCGATGACAACACCCGGTTAAAGGGTCGCACCATGAGCGACTACCTGTTGGAGCAATGCCCGCTGCGTTTTCGGCCGAAGATGCGCACGTTCCTCAAAGGCTTGGGCTTCAGGCCCGACGCAAAGGAACATGAGGAGGTGACATTTGGCCCTGTGTGCTCCCACACGGTATGCCTGGACGCCCTGGTCATGCATGGGCAAAGCGCAGCGCAGGACGACTACGAATACAGCACCCCGCTGTGGTATCGCTCAGCCCAGGCGGCGGACCGAACCCGGTTGACCAGCCTTGCCGAAGATGCCGCAGGTGCCTTGCGCGTCTATAACGCCATGCCCGATTCAGAAGCGAACTTCATTACCTTCAATGCCTATCTGCACGATAAAGCCAAACTCAGCCTGAACACGCTGCTTGGTCGCCGTCAGAATGATATCGACCCGGATAGCGTGTTTGTGTCGGCGCCCTGGCCGTTGCTGGGCGGTGCGCCGAAGCCCATTTCCTATACCCGGCTGTACAGGGACGGTTACACGGATAACGTCGGGTTCATCGACCCGAAATTCTCCACTTCGGCCACGTTCAGCGGGCCGGTGGGCGTGGACCTGAGCCGTTTGACCCCGCAGAACGTATCAAGGGCGGTGACGGGTGTATGGATCGGGCAACGCTACACCGACGAAGTGCGCGCCAACTTGCAAAGCGCGAGCAGTCCCGGTTACGCCAAACGGCGCGACGCCACCTTGACGATCACACAACTGCAGATGAAGTACGCCGCACTCGATGGCTGCCTGCGCGGTCATATCGCCCGAGCCGACTTGACCTGGTTGGAGCGTGCGATCGACAGCCTTGGCGACACAGCGGCGGCGACCCGCTCGACTTATCAGGTACATCGCCTGAGCATTGACGGCGATTGGGTGATAGGCAGCTACCTGTTCAGCCATGCCAGCAACCCGGTTTTGCTCTACACCCCCAACGCACCCGATGGCATCGGTTTTCGTGAAGCGAAGCTATTCAACTACTGGCTGAAAAAGGTCGACGGTGTGTCGGATTACCTGCAGGGTCGGGTGCCGGTCCCATCTCAGGTACGGATCGGAGCGTTTCTGAAGACTGCCCGCAATGGCTTGCCCGAAACGATTGACCGTACGACCCCAAGCCCGGCGCGCTATGACCGGATAACCCCGGGCACCACCGTGAGCGACCCGCGCAATGATTTTTACAACATGGTGTTGCAGCGCAAAATAGACGATGTAGTTGCCACCACGGTCAATCGCACGGAGATGATCACGGGGATTCTGTGGACGTGCGTCGAACTGGTCACTGCCATCGCCACTGCCCCTTTTCCCGTATTGAGCCTGGGCCTGGGTGGTTTGCTGGCGTTCAAGGACGCGATGCTCGCTATCAGTGCCTACCAACAGGGTGACACGGGCGAAGCCTTGAAACACTACATTGGCTTCCTGGCCAATGTGGGCGGCGCTGTGCTGTTTGACTTTCGCCCGGCCCTTAAAGCACTGCGCGTGCGGCCGGTGACCAAGGTGCTGGAGCAGGCCACGCTGATCAATGATATTGACCCCGGCATTGCTGCCGGAATGAAACCTGTGATGTTCAATACCGAGCAGTTCTGGATCAAAAGCACACCGGACTCCCTGGGCCGGCATCTGCTGTTTCGCCGTGACCCAGTCACCGGGCAAATGCAGTCAACCACACGTGTGGTCAACCAGAACAGCGATGGCCATTGGGTGCGCTTCACGACTCCGGGAGGCGGGCGCCATACGCTACTGCGCGAAGAGGTCGACGAGTTACTGGTGCCCTACGAGATTGCACCCGAGCAAGGGAAGTACTTCAGGCGCGCGCTCGACCTTGAATATGTGCGCATCGTTACCAGCCCTCCGGACGACGCCATTGCACAGGGCATAAGTGACGGGGCCTATCTTCAGTTGAAGCCTCTACGCGACAGCTATCTCGATCAGATGAAACACCTGACTCAAGACGCGGACGCGTTTTATGCCTCGCCTCCAGCGCGCCCGGACCGTAGCGGCTTGCCGGTGCTGGCACCGGATTCCAGCCCATCTACTGCGCTTGCCACCCTGTTTCCACTCAAGAAGCGGCTGATCATTGGCGCATCCAATACCAGCGTTGCCAGTAAGCAATTACTCATCGAAAACCTGCCAGCCTTGAAAGCGCAAGGGCTCAAGCGCGTTTACGTTGAAAACCTGCCGGCCGATGTTTTCCGGACCAAACTCAAAATTATCAACGGCGAAACCCAGGGTGACGTGGCGTATGCCTTGAAACGGGTCGAGGACCATCTGGCGCGGGTAGACGCAGGCTTGGGCTGGGACGCGGACGCGCCTTTTACCTACCGTAAACTGATGCTTGAAGCCCACAAGCACAAGGTCGCGATCGACGGCGTGGACGCCTCGAGTTCTTATCATATGGAGCATGTGCTGGCGCTGTCTGAACAAGAGCGGTTTATCCCACGCAACAGCAAACTCAGGAACTTCTATTCCCACAAAGCCCTTTCACAAAACGACCCCGATGATGGTTGGATCGCCCTGGTTGATCACACCCGCATAGGGAGCACGGACGAAGTGCCGGGGCTGGCCGATTTGCAGAATGTCATCGCCCTGCGTGTGGAGGATGTTACCCCGGGCCAGGCGGTGGGCGTCTCGCCTGATACTGCCTCCGCCGCGTTGTCCCGGGGTGATTACCGGATGACCATGGCGCCGGCATCGCAAGCGCTGCCGACGGCGGGTCCTTCAAGGGCGGTGCCGGCGCCCGCTGCACCGTCCCATTACAGTGAGTTCGATCTGCCCGCGTCGTTTAAAGCGCACCTGGATGAAATGGTGCACTCGCACCGTGACTTGGATACTCGCTACGGCTTTGGGATTGGGCACCTGTATGAGGCGGCGTTCAAGGGGTTCAAGAACACCCGTAATCGTTTGGAGAAGGCCGCCAAAGCCGCCTTTGCCACTTACACGCCCCCGGCACGGTCCACCTTTGTCGAACTGGGTGCGGTGGCCAGCGAAGAGGCGTTCGTCAAGCTACTGTACAAACTCAAGCGCGGACTGATTGTTGCTGAAGCGCATGCGGATAAGGCGAGTAAACAGTTCCTGATTAAATACATGAAGCTATTGAAAGAGCAGGGTGTAAAAACCTTGTATCTGGAACACCTGCTTACCGATCTGCACCAGCTTGAACTGGACGTTTTTTATAACACGCTGAAAATGCCGGAAAATCTCAAGCGCTATCTGAGGGCGCAGGACCTCGGCCATATGGGGAGCGGTTACACGGGAAAAAACACCTACACCAAGGTCGTCAAAGCGGCGAACAAGGCGGGCATCCGCGTCCGGGCTCTCGACTGTACCGCCAGCTACCACGTCAAAGGCATGCACGACTTGAACGCCCGCCAGAGCGTGTTCAGTTACTTTGCCAATGAGGTGATCAAGGCTGATCAGGCGGCACTGGGGCCGCATAAGTGGGTCGCACTCATGGGCACCGCCCACGCCGACATCTATCAGGGCGTGCCAGGCATTGCGCAATTGCAGGATGCGGTCAGCTTGACGGTACGCGATGTCGCGCCCGACCATGCACTGCCTTTGCACCGTGGAGGCTGGGAAATCCTGGAGCGCGGGGTCAAGACGCCCGCGGGCACGGCCATGCGCAGTGACTTCAAGGTGCATGTCGGTGTGGCCGGTACGCCGGCGCCGCGCCCGATGGTTGCAGCGGATCGTACATGGATCAGAAGTGTCGGCGATTTCCTGATCGAGCGGCCTTCAATGACCCAAGCCAATGTGCTCCATCGTTCTAACGCTGGAGATATCATTTCCACGCCTGTTCAAATTGACGATAAGGGGCAGTTCTTTATTGAGCGGTGGCCACAGTTGCAAGCAAAGCGTTACCCAAGTTTGGATTTTTTGATTCATGCACTCAAGACGGATGTGCAGTTGACGGCCGTTTCCGCTTCGACCCTGCCGAGCGTGCGCCTGAAAAACATCGGTGACTTCCTGATCGAGTACGCTTCATCCACCCAAGCCAGTCTGCTTCACCGTTCCAGGACTGGAGAGATTATTACCACCCCGATAAAAAGTGACGAGGTGGGGCAGTTGTTTATCGAACGCTGGCCGCAGTTGCAAGGCAAGCGGTATGCAACGATGGCGGGCTTGGTAGATGCGCTCAAGAAAGACGTGCTTTTGACCGCCGTCGCCTGATCACGGGCTCTTGAGGGGCAGCCTCTCGTGAAGGGGCTGCCACAATAAATCGTGGGCACTCCACTGGGCTGGCGTAGTCTCATGGCCAGACACCCACGCTTATCCTGCGGAGCTTCCCATGATCACCGTCCACCACCTCAACAACTCGCGCTCACAGCGCATCCTCTGGCTACTTGAGGAGCTCGGCCTGCCTTACGAGATCAAGCGCTACCAGCGCGACCCGAAAACCAACCTGGCGCCCCCGGAGCTCAAGGCCATCAACCCACTGGGGAAATCCCCGGTTATGGAAGATGGCAGCCTGGTGTTGATCGAATCCGCCGCCATCATCGACTACCTGATCCGCCGCCATGGTCAAGGCCGCCTGCAACCTGATCCTGCCTCTGCGACCTACGACAAATATGTGCAATGGCTGCATTTTGCCGAAGGCTCGGCCATGCTGCCGCTGATGCTCAACCTCTACGTCGGTCGTCTGGGTGAAGCCGGTGCGCCGTTGCACCCGCGTATCGAGTCGGAAGTGGCCAACTACCTGGGCTATCTGAATGACGTGCTCGCGGATACACCGTATCTGGTCGGTGACGAACTGAGCGGCGCGGACATTCAGATGAGCTTTATCGGTGAAATCGCCAAGGCCCAGGGCAAGTTGCAGGCCTATCCAAACCTGGCGGCCTGGGTGCAACGCTTCCAGGCGCGACCTGCGTACCGCAAGGCGGTGGAGCAGGGCGGGGAATACGCGTTCGCCAAATAGGTCAGGCCAGAAGGCACAATTGCCCCTTGTGGCGAGCGGGGCCAGCCCGCTCGCCACGGGTCTGTGTCCCCATTCTTAAGCGCTATTGCCCTCGAAGCGCTTTAACGAAAACGCCGACAGGTCCAGGTCACTCGACCCTCGCATGCACCACTGCGCAAATGCCTCACCCAGCGCCGCCGAATGCTTGAAGCCATGCCCCGAGCACGGCGACACCACCAGGGTGTGCTGCAACGTGGGGTGTTCGTCGATAATGAAGTCGTGGTCCGGCGTCACGGTGTAGGCACACACCGCCGCCTTGAGCACTTTGGCCGACACGCCGGTGATACGGCCCTTTACCTGCTGTTCGTACATCTCCTGGGCTTGCGCCGCCGAGACCGTGCGGTCCAGCGTTTCAGGCGTGGCCGTGGTGTGGTACTGCGCCGTAGCCAGCTTCATGCTGCCTTCGCCGGGCAACGCAGGGAACCCATAGTGGGTCTGACCTTGTTCGTGCGTGAGGATATAGGTGGGGGATTTGCCCACCAGGTCGGCCCCAGGCTCCAGCGCGAACCAGAACAGCTGTTGCCGATAAACACTCAGCAGCCGGTCAAACGGCGCGCCGAGTAATTCGCCGGCCCAGTTGCCCGCACTCACCACCAGCTTGTCGGCCTGTAGCGTGCGCTGGTCGGTGGTCACCGTCACGCCGTGAACATCCGAACTGATGTGGGTCACCGTCTCGCCCTTGTACAGCGTGGCGCCGTGTTGCTCGGCCAAGGTGAGTTGCACATCAATGCAGCGCTCAGGGCGCACAAAGCCGCCGCCAGGCTCGTAATAGCCGATGGCGCTGTCCGCCACCTGGGCAAATTGCGGGAAACGCTGGCGAATCTGCGCAGCGTCCAGCCGCTCATGTTCAATGCCGTAGGTTTGCGCCAGGCCGATGGTGCGCAGGGTGAAGTCGGTTGCATCGCTGGGGTCAAAGTCATCACGAGAGGTGAGCACCAACAACCCCGACTGCTCAAACAGCGCCTGCCCCGACATCGCCTCAAGCTCGCGCCAGATAGCGTGCGAACGCCGCACAATGGGCACGTACTGCGCGCCTTCGCCCACCGACAGCCGCGTAATACGCGTATCGCCATGGCTGGAGCCAAAACTGTGGGGCGGGTGGTGGCGGTCGATGCCGGCGACTTTCACACCGGCTTTTGCCAGTTGATACACCGTGGCGGCACCCATGGCGCCCAGGCCGATGACCAGCGATTCATAGCGTTCCAAGGTTGGTACTCGCGTGTGAGGTGAGGGCGTAGTTGAGGCTAAGGCGTGGGAAAAAACAATGGGGATAAGGCGGTAGCCTGTACCCCGTTCAGGAAACCCACAGTTGATCTTCGTCGCCCCGCAATCCCCTGTGGGAGCCGGCTTGAACTGCGATAGCCGGTTAACACGAAGTCTGTGGCAGGTGGGCTGTTGTGGCGAGCAGGCTTGCCACAGGAGAAATTGGCTGCCTTCAAACGTTGTGTAGATACCCATAGCTATCGCAGGCAAGCCAGCTCCCACAATCACTGTGGGAGCTGGCTTGCCTGCGAAGGCATCAACACGGGCGACCTGCCGAGCCGAAACACCTGAATCGCCGCAGTATCAGGCCAGTCGTGCCCGCCAATCACCGCCATGCTGGGTGTTGCAGGCTTCTTCGCAATCAAAGCTCACGCAGCGCTCAATTTTCACGGGGGCCACTTCGGCGTCGTGCAACGCAACAGCCGTCAGTTCGCGCATACGTTGGTCCGCGCCGTTTGCCAGGGCCAGCTCCTTATTGGCCCGCGTATCGAACACCCAAATCACCCGCAGGCTTTGCGGGAACGCGGCGTAATCGACCGTGTGAGTCAGCCACTCGAAGCCCGGGATTTCAGCCTTGGCGGTTTCGCAGGCGTCGGTCAACGTGGCGACCAGGCGGCGTTCGAGGCGGGCGGTGTCGCGTTTGGTTGGGGGCATCAAAGGTCCTGAGATTTAATAAAAGTCATAGTAGAGCGCCCATTCGCCCGTGACGGCGTGCTTCCAGAACATCAGGCTTCCACTGTCTACGACGTTCAGGTTTATTTTCGCGTCCGAGGATATCTGGAACACAAACTCAAAGCCCTCACCCGGATCAACACCGGACTGGCAAAAAGATGGGTAACCACCGATCTTGTGCTCGTAGGTGTGCGTCACCAGGTCGTAATAGCTTTGAATTGCACCTGTTCGCTCCAGCTTGAGTATTTCATCCTCAAGGTCGGAAGGCACGCCGCCGCCATCCCACAAAGGGAAGTCTTCAGGCACAACCTCCGCACTCAATGGGAAGGGTTTGAGGAAAGCGCCATCTACCGAGAGCTGCTTGCGAACCAAGAGGTCTTCCGGCCCATATTCACGAATCAGCCAGTTGTTCCCCATCGGTTCGAAGTGTTCGGGAAAAGGCGCTGAGACAAACACTGTCAGTACGCGAATCCCTTCAAGCACTGGGCAATAGAAGGGCAGGTTGGGCAAGTAAAACTGCGCGTACGGGAGTAACTGTACCCCTGCGTCGTTGGTCGGAACGACTTCATCGGGTTTAAACAGAAACACATTTCCAAGCCAGCTTTCCTCATCCGTGCCGGCGGGGCGAAAACCACCGGCAGTCAGTTTGAGCGCAGGTCTGGCCAAGCGTTGCCGGATGTCTTTTATTTCCATGCTGAACTGAAACTCCTTAGACCTGAATGTCACACCGCGCCTCAACAGCGTGCAGCCGCAAGGTCAGACCCGATGCGAAGCACACCACCACGTGATGGTCGGCGGGGAAGGTATCGCAGAGGTAGAACGTTTCTGTCTCGGCATCGGCCGCCACAATGCCGATGGCGTGAAGCACCGTGTCGTCTTCAATCGGGCTGTCATGGCGCCCTTCGGCCGAAAAAAAACTCACGCCATGGAACGTGACGGTGATCTCCCGAGGCTCTTCGGGCGGCACCCAGTCCTCGGTCCGCCGTGTAAACCTGAGCGACAGCGTGCGCTCAGACAGCGCGTAATGGATGTCGCTGGCGACATAGAAATTGTGCAGGTCACAGGCGCGTCCTTCGACCTCAACCTCTATATGCCCGAGTGCAAAACCATGGAATTTCATCGCGCCTGCCTATCGCTGCTGAAACGCTACTTTCAGCCCCAGCCCCATAAACAGCGTGCCGATGATCTTGCCTTCCCACCGACGCAACTTGGATAGCCCCTTGAGCCCGCGACTTAACGGGCGAATCGAGAGGGCCAGCAAACTCGTATAAACCGCGCTGAGCCCCGAAAAAATCAAGCCCAGCACGGCAAACTGCACCAACGACGAACCCGATTCCGGGTGTACAAATTGCGGCAGGAACGCCAGGAAGAAGATCGCCGTTTTCGGGTTCAACACCTCAGCCCCAATCGCCTGGAAAAACGCCTGGCGCGGCGTCACCGCCGGTAGCTCCAATCGCGCATGCGTGCCGGTTTTGGCCATGAACGCCCGCACGCCCAGGTAGATCAAATACGCCGCGCCGGCCCACTTCACCGCATTAAACGCCGCCGCCGAAGTCATCAAAATCGCCGACAGCCCCAGTGCTGCGCACAGTGTATGAATCAAGTCGCCGCACGCCACACCCAGCCCGGTCGCAACACCAACCTTGCGCCCGCCTTGAATCGTGCGCGTGAGCACCAACAGCACGGAAGGGCCGGGGATCAGGAAAAGGCCGAGCACCACGGCGATGTAGGTGACGAGGGCAGTGAATTCAAACATGGCGGGTTATCTCGCAGATGGGCGCGGCCTACAGTAATCCTCATGTAGGCAGCCAATGCAACGCCGATCAAGCAAACGCGGCGACCATAAACGCCTCCAAGCCTTTCTCCTCCAGAATCTCGATAGAGAAATGCCCGAAGCGCTTAGGCAACCAAATGATCCGTGTGCCGGACGGCGATTGTAGATCCGCCAGGCTCAAGGGCCGGCCGTTTTCATCCTGCGGCTGCACACCCTCGGCCATCAACTCGGCATAGGCCACCTCAATATCCGGCGTGGTGTAGCAATGCCGATAAATCATGCCCTCACCGTGCGCGTCCAACAGCTCGCGCAAGTTGCCCGCCACCGGCTGCACCAGCATAAAACGCTCCAGGCCCATCAACGCCACCGCATATCGCACATGCAGCCCGCCGCGTTCCCACACCTGGGTGTTGGAGATTTTGGCCTTGAGGATCTTGGCGTAATAAGCGCAGGTTTCTTCAAGGTTCTCGACCAGTACGTCGACGTGGCTGAACTTCAGCTCCATTACAGGCCCTCTTGGCGGGTGTGGATTCAGGCGACAGTAGCCGATTTACAACTGTTAACGAATTGAAAGTCGCGTTCGATATAGGCTTCGAACAGTCCTAACCCCTGTTCGCCGAGCCCTCAACCATGAAACTGCCCGCCATCGCTGCCGCATTTTTTGTACTCGCCACCGTGCAATCACCCTGGGCACAGGCCGCAACGCCCATCACCCACGTCGCCATCTACCGAGGCCCGGCGGGCTGTGATGACTGTTCCGAGAACGTCAAAAACGCCTTGCTGCGGCTCAGCCCCAACTACCTGATCGACTTCGTGGGCGCGGATGAAGCCATCGACATCACCCCGCAAAACCTCGCGCGCTACGACCTCTATGTTCAGCCGGGCGGCGGGCAGGATATTCCCGCTGCGCTCGACAGCTTCGGTGATGCACGCGCGGACGCCATTCGAGAGTACGTGGCCAAGGGCGGGCGCTACCTGGGGTTGTGCATGGGCGCTTATCTTGCCGACAACAGCAACTTCGGGTTGATACCCCAGGACCTCGACTCCGAAGCCGGGCGACCGGGGTTTGAAGTACGCGAGATTGAAGACGCGGCGGTGCGGGTGGTGTGGGATGGCAAGCCGGACAGTGTGTTCTATCAGGATGGCCCGTACTTTCCCAAGGTTAAGGGGCACGCGCCGTATACGGTGATTGCGACTTATCGCAATGGAGATGTGGCGGCGGCGCGGTATCGGTATGAGAAGGGCGTGGTGGTGCTGAGCGGGCCGCATCCGGAGGCGGGGAAGGAGTGGTTTGAGAATGCGGGGATTGCGCTGAGTGAGATGCCGCGGGGGGAGTTGTTTGGGGTGTTGGTGGGGCGGGTTGGGGAATGATGTATGTTTCTGCGTTTGTTCGGTAGATAATTGTGGGAAGGTCATCTTTCGGTCAGGAGCGGACAGTCGCAGTAGACTCGCGCAAAGCGAATCGAGTAGTGTTTAAGCTGATCTGCTCATGCATCTGCGAGAGTAACCGTGGCTTTCCAACCATGGTGTATAACTCCCTTACGTGGTCATCGGACCGCTGCAAAACCCAGCCTAGGCAGGAAACAAGGAATGTTATCCACCAAGTCCACGAAAGCGTTTTTTGCCCCATTTAGGGCCTATTTGTAGTTATACCGGATCTAAAGACATGGAACGCAAGAATCTGAAGATGATTTTAGTTTCACTTTCAGCAATTACTCACAACGTGTCAGCGGATCAAAAAGGCGTGAATCTTGAACCTCTTGCAATGGCTAATACAAGCTGCGCTGCGTTTTATGCGGCCGCACAAGTATTGATCAAGCCAGAAGCCAAGAAAGAGTACGAATCTAAATTCAGCACACATTACGCCCTATCACACCAACTCAGTTCTTCGTATGAAACACTAGCAGAGAACTTGAACAAAGAAATCCAACGCCAAGCCACTGGTGCCTTGTCTTTAAAAGAGAAAGCGCAGATTGTAGACTTCCTATCCAAAAATCTAATTAAGTGCAGCACTATCGAAATCCAATCCACTGCAATAATTAAAAATAACACCACTTACCAAGAATAATTCACTGAATAAATATTTAACCACGACAACTCTATGAGTCGCTCCCATTTTCGTATACGAATCGAATAGTCTTTTCTGGGCAAGATCGGCAGGTGACCACTGTCTGCTTTGGCTCGATTTCTGCCTGTCGGAACGGGCATTAATCGGCCTAACTTGGCGGTGGTAGGTGACCGAAATTGGCAGGTCCAGGCAGGCGCCCTGTACTGAGAACTTAATGCTCGGATAGAACGGACTATTTCGACAGAAATTGTGAGGTGTCGTCTGCTACGTAGTACAGAATGTACCCTGAATACACTAGAGAACCGGCAGCAGCTTCTGCTTTGAAGCACTCTGTGAGTGCATCCTCATCAGCAAAACCGTATTCCGGCAACTTGTCGCCTGCGAAACTAGCAAGTCGCCAAGCGTCGAAGCCACCGATCTCACCATAAGCCCCAAAGTCAAAGTCTACTTTACCTGTGGGGAGGCTAACCGTGCAGCCATAGCCGTGCTTGAAGTAACGAACTCCGCCTTCTAGCTCTCCGTGCTGAGGAATGTCAGCTCCCACCCAATCCGTATTGGTCAAGGGCCGCGGGATACCAGACCGATGCATCATGTCCACAGCGGCGCCAACACTTGCTTGGTAGTCGCTGATCAAAATGGCGAGTTGGTTATTCCTACGGTCTCACGTTATAAGCAGCACTGAGTCCATTGACCGCAGAGAGTAGCAGTCGACGCAATTGATGGGCAGCAGCAAGACCGAAAGCCTCAAGCCGTATGAGTACATTCCCGTGGCGTTGATGGCTGCAGCGGTCAGCACTGGCACTGGGATTCGTGACCAGGAAACTACCCTGGGTACCGAAGCCAGTTCCTCGATGGCGACAGCGGCAAAGTAGTCGCCCAGGTCGTGCGCAAAGGCACCGGCAAGCCGTTGTCGAACGACTCCCAGGTGATGAAGGCCGATGATGTGAAGAGCGTCATCGACGGCTGGGCTTCGGACCTGCATCAGTCGTACCTGAAGCTTAAAAAGAGCTAAGCCTCAAAACGTATTACGGGCCGGTTTGTTGTAGAAGCTGAGCAAGACGTCGTAGCAGTGGGTGACGAGGGCATAGTCGTCACTCAGCTGCTGCGGCGTCGCATGTTCCTGCCAGTGCTGCTGAAGGGTTTGCAACGCTTGCAGGTACGCGTCCGCCGACGGAGTTATGGTGTACCAGAGGTAGTTGGCAAACTCGTCCCGCGGTGTGCCGGGGTGCAGGCGCACATACGCCTTGCCGTGGGCGCTCGCCCGTTGCACCGCGTCAATCAATGGCGCGAGGGTTTGCGGAGTCAGTGTGGCGAGGTAAACCCCTTGCTCCAGTTCGTCCACCGCTGTTCGTGCGGCAATCATGTAGTTGAGCAGGTGCCAGTGGGTGTCCTGGCCAAAGCGCGCCTGCAGCAGCGCCAGTTGCCCAGGGCGCAGGCGCACGTCCTCGCGCTCCAGGCGCTTGCGCAGCTCGGTGGAGGCGGCCATATAGGCATCGCCCTTGATGGCCATGGCCTGGGCGACTTGCCCTTGGGGCGGTTGAAACCGTGCCATGCCCAGCCGCTGGTAGAAGTCGAACGAATTGGTCAGCGGCGTGACGTCCTGCAAGGCCAGCACGTAGCGTCCGGCAGCATTGATCAATGGGCTATTGGGCTCCAGGCGCTCCAGCTTGCCGGTGATGCGCCGGGCACAGATATCGTTTTGCAGGTCGCGGCCCAGGGCTTCGTCGTGGTCGCCGAACTCCTTGAGGATCCGGTCCATCTGCACGAGGGATTCGTAGGTCTGCTCGTCGAAAATCGAAGGCCTGTACCATTCCTGATGGGTGTAGCCGTAATAGAACAGGCGCCAGTCCCGGTCGACGCGGTTCATGCAGTCGATGATCGGCGCCAGGGCGCTGGCCTTGGCGGTTTCGGGGCCGTCGCGCTTGTCCAGCCAGAGTTGCACTTGCGCCACCTGCTTGCTGGCCCCTGCCAGGCCGAGCAAGCCCAGGCCCAGGGTCAGGGCGATGGGCACCAACCATTTCGGATTCATCGTTTGGCCTCCTGGCCGTACCATTGCGCCTCGGTGGCGGGGGCGTGGCACTCCCGGGCGGTGGCCGGCAGTCGGCTGCACAGGCGTTCGGTCCATTGCTGCAAGCCCTGGTTGGGATTGACCTGGTGTTGGCTGTCGAATGCCTTCAATGCGCTGTACAGCACCACGCAGATGGCAATGCCCAGGGCGATCGCGCGGGTTGACCATTGGGCGTTGTCGGCCTTCCACGGGATGTGGGTTTTCAGGGTGTGCCGCTTGAACAGGCCAATGGCAGCCAGCACGAGCAGCAGCGTCACGCTGGCCGCCGGGCCGATTTTATAACCGGCCGCCACCATCATCACCGCGCCTGGCAGCAGGTCGCGCAACGGTAACAGGGGCAGACGTGTCGGGCTCAACCACCGGGGAAGCAGGGCGCCCAGGCGATCATCCAGCACGCGATACTGGTGGGCCAGCGGGCGCCATACATGCCACCCCACGAAGCCGCCCATCACGATGGGGATCGACCACAACAGGCCGACGCCAACGGTTCTCATCAGGTTGCCGGCCAGGGAATCGGCGTGTATCAGGGCGCCCACCATGCAGCCCACGACGGTTGCCAGCACCAGCGGCCAACTGTCGAACGCACGTTCCCAGCCTTGCCAGAAGTAGGGCGTGCCGCCTGGCATCGAGGCCGCCACCGTGGGGTGGTCGGCATAGATGTCGGCGCTGAGCCGTTGGCAGGCGGCCCAGTCGTCTGCGTCCAGGCGTTGGGCAAAGGCGCGGCGTTGTCCCAGGGTCATGGGTGCCAGCAGCAGGCGGGCGGCGCGTTGCTGCGGGGTGCCGGGAGGCTCCGCCGCCAGCTCGCGTTGCCGGGCGATAAACTGCGGGCTTTGCTGGCGCCGCAGCAACTGCAGCCAATCGTCGGGCGGGCAGGTATGGTCGCTGCCACCGTGCCAGCCCTGGCCGGCGCACACGGCTTCAAACACGCTCGGGGACCAATAGCGGGTGTCCAGCAGCAGCTTGGCCAGCCACGTGTTAAACCACTGTGCGTGGGGCGTCTTGTCAATCCAGGGCTCACGCAAGCGCGCCTCATAGGCGGCCAGGAAGCCGGCCTCATCCTGCTGTTCCAGGGGCAGGCGCAGGGATTTTTGCAGGGCCGCCTTGCTATGCATCTCCAGGGCTTCAATCAGCACGCCGGGCAGCTCCAGGCGTTGCCAGGCGGTCAGCCAATGGAAGGTTTCAAAGGCCCATTGGCGGTCGTCGAGGCTGACGTCGTGGGTGTCGACAATGCGTTGCAGCAGCGTGACTTCAAACATCAGCCCGGTGCCGGTTGCCAGGGCTTGCTGATACTGCTGTTGCAGCGTCCCGACAGTGACGGCAGTGGGCACCGGCTCCACGACCGTAGGCTGATCATCTTCCCGTTGCCCTTCGATCCAGTTCAACGCCTCTTCATAGGCTTCCCGCAGGCGTTGAAAGCTCTCGGGGTCATCATCCGGGCGGGTTTTCTTCAGCAGGGCGGCGTATTGACGTTTGATCGCGCGGGTGTCGGCATCGGAAGGCAGGCCGAGGATGTTCCAGCAACTCATGTGCGGCGCAACTCCATGAACAACGGCACCGCCCTCCTGGCGGGCGGTGCAATGGGCGAACCTTACCTGTTTGGCGCGAATCTGTCCTCGTTTCAGTGCTGGCTATTGGCCAATCAAAAAACGGGACGGATCTATATGCAGGTAAATAAATCTGTCCCCTTTTTCCTGCAAGTTGGCAGGTCTCGCTTTATAAGTGAGACCTGTTCCTGCGGTTTTCCGCTAGTAAGCGTTATTTTTTTATGTGTGGGGAGACCGTGATAGCGCTTGAACTTAAGGCAAGCATCCCTGAGTGCGACCACCGTCTCTCTGGACGCATACCCACTGGCTAGGTTTCCGCTGTATCGGTCAAAAGTAGGTAGCACTGGGTGAACCAAGTTTCTACTTTTCCTCAGGTTGTGAAGCCTGTCTCTCAAGTTTTTGTCAAATACGCGTAACTCGTAGGCCACGTCAATCAGCCATATAAAGTCAAATTTATACTGCATGACTGATGGCTTTGAAGGAATAACAGTAAATAAGCCGTCGCCCGCCCAATCTATTATTTTTGCGTCTTTGGGTGTTTTGTCTTTAAGGGGGCGGCTGTTAGGTGGCTTATTATTGATTCCTACTGCTTGAACGATATCTAATAATATGGCTTCACAGACTGCTCCGTATTCTAGCATCTGAGTTCTGATTACACCTTTGATTAGTGTGGCATCGAGCAATGATGCCTTACCTAATAAGTACGCCATCCGGGCGGACTTGGCTGAAAATGCGGCTGACGCCTTAAGATTTGGTGAAAAAATAGATTCAGTCAGCGATGAACCGTCATCGTGCTCCAAGTAGGTAGCAAAGTATTTGGTCATGGAGTCCATAACGACCTGACCGATATCAGAATAGGTGTTTTTTGAAAACTCAAAATCTGGATTGCTGTCCTTGGCGTTTTTCCCAAGAGCACCCTGTATTTTCTTAGTCAAGATAAGTCCTTTTGTTTTGCGTCCGTCGTTCGCAGATCGGGTGAAGGTGGATTTTTTACTGAAGGAGTGGTCGAGCAATTGAGTGTGCGAAATTCGACGCTTACTCTTTGCCGGACACGGGGAAAGACAGCCAGACAGTTGTCCGTTTCTTTTGGCTTGAAAGGATTTACGATTTTTAAGCTCATCCGTTAGCTCTAAAATTGCATGATGTCATTTTGGTATGAGCCTAAGGTATATCGCTCTTGAAGGATTTACCAGTGCTCGATTCTGTTGAAAACCGCCCCGTTTCCTATCCGACAGGTCTACCATAGCGTCCTCGGCAGTGGTCCACGCGCTACCGATCCCCATACTTCTAGGTATCGCCATGTCCATCGACCAAATCTCCCTCCCAAAAGGCGTCGGTCCTCACGCCACCAAGCTCCTTGACGCCATCACCGGCGCCTCCACCCACGAAGAACTCAACCGCGCTGGCGGCAAAGCCGAAGGTTTTGTCTTGGGGCTGGAATCCGCCAAAGCCATCAAAAGCCAGATCGCCGAATCCTTGTATGTGGCTTACGACGATGCGGCGAGTAACCGCGCGGGTGAGTTGAAGGGTTAAGAACCCGGCACTACAGGACGCTGCGCGCGCAGGGCATTAGACTGGGCGCCTTTTATTGCTCAGGATGAGGCTGTCATGTTTAAAGTTGCTGTTGCGTCACTGCTGCTGACCTGTGCCTTCGGCGCTCAAGCGGGCACGAGCGTTGATGTCTCGAAGATTTACGGCAACATTCAGTACGTCGATCACTACCCGGACTACAAGGTGCAGGTGGTCGATCACTACCCGGACCTCAAGGTGAAGAGGGTGGATCACTACCCTGATTCAGCCGGCAAGTGGAAAACGGTGGATCACTACCCCGACTACAAGATTCAGATTGTTGATCACTACCCGGATTTCACTATTCAGTACGTGGATTAATACCCTGACGTTAATTGAAGGCAGCGCCCTTTGCGGCGCTGCCTTGGGCTGTTCATCAGCCAGGGCAAGGTGCTTCACGGTCGAGCAATTTGGCCGTGAGCAGCACGCCCAGTTCGCTCAGTTGGTGGATGGCCAGAGCGACGTCGCGGTGTTTGCCGCACAGGTCTTCGGACAGGTCGAGCAGTAATGTGCTGACGCTGGTGAAGGTTTCGTAGCTGTTGGTGATTAGGGTTTCGGTGTTGGCGTCGGGGACGACGGTGAAGAGGGTGGTTGAGTCAGTTTTTGCTTGAGTCATAACGATATCCTGGTTTTGGCCGCCATCTTTTCGCTACTAAACGAAAAGGTGGCAGCTGTGCGCAGGTTAGTAGACCGGTGGATATCAAAGCCGGCGCGCCCGAGGACGCCCTACGCACAGCCACCATCAAGCACAGACGCAATGTCTGATTGATGAAGCTCATGCACTTTTCCATACCCAACTCAGGCTACTAAACCCGATCACTGAACATTCAGCGACCGAGCCACCTTAGAGACGGCCACCTCAGCACACAAGCCGGCGGATTCTGACGCACGCGTAGGCAATGGAGCAAGGTGGTGCAGGGCATTACATTCTCTGTGGCGAGGGAACTTGCTCCCGCTGGACCGGGCTGCTACTCCAGTGCGAGGCGCTCTCACTATTTTTGGGGCCGCTGCGCAGCCCAGCGGGAGCAAGCTCCCTCGCCACAGGTGAGCTGTGCTGGTCAGTAGGCCTGGTTCACCCCAACCCCACGCATGATCGAAAACCGTGGGTCGATCAACTTCAGCGTTTGCTCACCCTTCAAGCGGCCCACCACCACGGTGTAGGTCTTGGGCACTTCGGAGAGGTTTTCCGGGTTGCGGGCCAGTTTTTCAATCGCCGGGGTGTTGGCCCAGTCGGCGATGGTTTTCTGGCGAATGTCCACGGTCACCACCCAGGATTTATCCACGGCGGCGCCCATCGGGTTGGGATTGGCGGCGATGTTCTGGATCTTGGCGATTTCATAGCCCTGGGCGTAGCAGAACCCGGACTCTTGCTGCACATAGGCGGCGCGGCCGTTGTCGGTGAGGCTGTAGGTGTTGGCGCTTTTGGCCAGCAGGCCGGCGTCGGTCAGGGCGTCGAAGGCCGGCTGGTTGGCGCTGGAGGTGCCGCTCATGACGCCCTCACCCAAGGTCACCGGGAAGCGGTTGAACATCGCCGCCTTCACGCAGGACGCGCCTTCCAGCCGGGGTTGCAGCGCGGCTTGAATGTCGGTGTCCGACGGGCTGTCGCTGCAGGCGGTGAGCAGCAGGGCGCTGGCGGTGATGAGGGCCATTTCTCTGATTCGCATCGTTTTATCCTTGACGATTGGTGGCGGGCGGGCAAAGTGTATAGAAACATTGCTGTCACGAAACCCTCCCCGCCGTCGTGTAGGTTCGGTGACTTGAGCCACCCTGAACACACAAGGATTAAACATGACATTGACCGTCAACACCCTGCTCGAGCTGGCCATGGCCAACCCCATCAACGCCGAAATCACCGCACGCCTGCCCGACCTCGGCGTAGAGCAGTGCATGCTCACGGCGGGCTGCCTGTTCCAGGCCGTCTGGAACCATCAGTCAAACTTGCCTGCGGCTCAGGGCGTAAAGGACTACGACGTCTTTTACTTCGACACGGATCTGTCCTACGAAGCTGAGGACAAAGTGATCCGCACCGCCGAACGGTTATTTGGGGATTTGGGCGTCAATGTCGAGGTCAAGAACCAGGCGCGGGTGCACCTTTGGTACCGCGAGCGCTTTGGTCGGCCTTACCCACAGCTGCACTCGGCTAAACAGGGCGTGGACCGTTACCTGGTGGCCGGCACCTGCATCGGGCTGGAGATCGACACCGGCGAGGTGTATGCGCCCTATGGGTTAGCGGATGTGGAGCAGGGCGTGTTGCGCATTAACCCGCTGCACCGCGAGCCTGAGTTGTTCGCCGCCAAGGCCCGCAGTTATCAGGCGCGCTGGCCTTGGCTCACGATCGTGGCGCCTGAGGTTATGCCGGGCCGAGGCTGAGCAGCCATCCGACCCCGGCGCTGCCCAGCACCACCAGCCACGGGGGTAATTTCCACACCATCAACGCCACCAGGGCAATCAGGGCCAGACCGAAGTCCCGGGCGCTGAAGATGGCGCTGGTCCACACCGGTTGGTACAGCGCTGCCAGCAACAGGCCAACCACCGCAGCATTCAAGCCCGCGAGGGCCGCTTGGGTGCGCGGGCTGCGGCGCAGGCTTTCCCAGAAGGGCATTGCGCCCATCACCAGCAAAAACGAGGGCGTAAAGATCGCCAGCAGGCAGAGCAAACCGCCAGGCCAACCGGTGGGGGGCTGTTGCATCGACGCGCCAAGGAATGCGGCGAAGGTGAACAGGGGGCCAGGCATGGCTTGCGCCGCCCCGTAGCCGGCCAGGAATACGTCGTTGCTCACCCAGAGTGTCGGCACGACCTCCGCTTGCAATAGCGGCAGTACCACGTGGCCGCCACCGAACACGAGTGCACCGGTGCGGTAGAACGCGTCGATCACGGCCACGTCTTGGCGGGTTGTGAACTGCGCCAGCAGCGGCAGGCCCGCCAGTAATACCAGGAACAACGCCAGCCACATTGCCCCGGTTCGACGGCTGAGGGTGATGGGCTGCGCGTCGTGGGTGGTCGGCGGCGGGGTATTGAGCCAGAGCAGGCCGGCCAGTGCCGCTGCGGCTATAACACCCACCTGGCCCCAGGCCGAGGTTTGCAGCAGGGCTATGCAGGCGGCGATCAGCATCACAGTGATGCGCGTTGCGTCGGTGCACAGGTTGCGCGCCATGCCCCACACGGCTTGCGCGACGACGGCGACCGCCACGACTTTAAGGCCGTGCAGCACGCCGGACGGGATGGCCGCGCTGTGTTGGGCAATACCCATTGCAAACAGGATCAGCACCACGGCCGACGGCAGGGTAAACCCCAGCCACGCCGCCAGCGCGCCGCCGTAGCCCGCCCGTGACAGACCCAGCGCAATGCCCACCTGGCTGCTGGCCGGGCCGGGGAGGAATTGGCACAGTGCTACAAGGTCCGCATAAGTGCGCTCACTCAGCCAGCGCCGCCGGGTGACGAACTCGTCGCGAAAGTAACCCAGATGCGCCACCGGACCACCGAATGACGTGAGCCCAAGGCGCAGGAAAATCAGGAATACCGACCAGGGGCTGGCGCGGTGGTCAACAGTGGAGAGGTTCAAGGCGCAGCATCCCAATGACGGCAAACGGATTAAGGCGTAGAGGCACCCTAGTCGATTTTGATGACGCGAAGAAGAGGCGCTGGTTTGTGCAAATTGCCGCGCTGGATGGAATTTATGCCCGTGTGTTTGAGTCATTGAAATGGCAGGGAACAAGGCCTCCCACCCATCACCGCTGATTTCAGCCCAGGACAGCCCATGATCTTCCTTATTTTCCTCATCGCCTGCGGCGCCGCCGCCAGTACCGGCATCATTTTCAAGCCCGGCCAGTGGTACGAAACCCTGGTCAAGCCCGGCTTCACTCCACCCAATTGGCTGTTTCCGGTGGCCTGGACCGTCATCTACCTGCTGCTCGCCTGGGCGGGTTATCGCCTGACGATGATTCCCGGCAGCCAATTGGCCCTGGGCCTGTGGGCGGCGCAGATTGCGCTGAACACGCTGTGGACGCCGGTGTTTTTCGGCGCGCATAACATCGTGGCCGGGATGGTGGTGATTGTGCTGTTGTGGCTGGTGGTGGCGGCGTTGGTGGTGATGGCGTTGCGGTTGGACTTGATCACCGGCTTGATCCTGTTCCCTTACCTGGCGTGGCTGAGCGTAGCGGCGGCGTTGAATTTCTCGATTCTGCGTAATAACAGCTGATGGCTCATAAACGCTGGCCCGCGAGCGAGGCTGAATTAGTCCAGATGCGCCAGTTCAATAAAAAGCTGGCCTGGTTGCCGCGTTTTAAAATCCGCAATCGCGTCACGCCGCGTTTGATCCAGGCGTTGCTGCGGGTCAGTCAAAAGGTCAAGAAAGCGCCTGCGGCTGAAACCCGCCGAGTGGCCGGTGTGCCCGTGCGTATCCTGCGGCCCGAGGGGAAAACCAAAGGCGTGGTGCTGGATATCCACGGCGGCGGCTGGGTGATCGGCAATGCACAGATGGATGACGACCTCAACCTGGGCATGGTGCAGGCGTGTGGTGTGGCGGTGGTGTCGGTGGATTACCGGCTGGCGGTGGACACGCCGGTTGAGGGGCTGATGGAGGACTGCCTGAATGCCGCGCGCTGGCTGCTCAGCAGTGATGAGTTTGCCGACTTGCCGGTGTTCGTCGTGGGTGAGTCTGCCGGTGGGCATTTGGCGGCGGCAACCTTGCTGGCGCTTAAGCAATGGCCGGACCTGCTCAAACGTGTAAACGGCGCGGTGCTGTACTACGGCGTATACGACTTGACCGGCACACCGAGCGTGCGCACGGCGGGGCCCGAGACGTTGTTGTTGGACGGACCGGGCATGGTCGACGCGCTGCGCATGCTCACGCCGGGCTTGAGTGATGAGCAACGTCGGCAGCCGCCGTTGTCACCGTTGTTTGGCGACCTGAGCGGCTTGCCGCCGGCGTTGATGTTTGTGGGCGAACTTGACCCGTTGCTGGACGACACGCTGCAGATGGCCGAGCGCTGGGGCATGGCCGCGCAGGTTGAGGCGCACCTGTTGCCGGAGTCGGCCCATGGGTTTATTCATTTTCCGGTGGCGATGGCGGATGGCGTACTTGCTTACAGCCGGCGGTGGATATCGGCGAGAATCCAGTCGGTACTCGCTTGTAGTGGTTAGCCATTCACCTCCACCCCGCGTAACCTCTGACACCCTGATTTCCAGATTCCCGCAAGGACGCACACGTGACCATTTCCCATGCAGTTGTAGGGCTATCGGCATTTTTGCTGGTGGCAGGTGTTCAAGCCGCCGAATACAACTTCTCGTTTGATGTGCCCTACGGGCAGTACGAGCGGCAATTCAAAATGAAGACCCCAGGTGACGGCACGTTGAGCTGCACGGTGTTCATCGAAAAAGAGTACCGAGGCGAGAAGTGGGTGCCGGCAGTGATTCTGGCGGCTGCCGAAGACGATGCCGAGGACGACACGCTGTTTCTGTCCAGTTCGACCGAGCCCAACGGCGGGCCGCGCACGTTCCACCTGCGCACGTTCAACCAGGCGAAGCCGGTCCTCGACAAGACGCTGTGGGAGGCCCCGGATGAGAAGGGCGTGTATAAGATGGCCGTGTCGTGGTACGCCAATGGCGCCATCGGTTATCAGTACGGCATCTACGCGAGTTGGCAAGAGAAGCAGTTCGTCGAGAAGCCAGGTTTTTCCACGCGGCATGTCAGCGTCCATGCGTCGGGCGTGAAGGGCTCTGCTTTGTGCTACGTGCATACCAAGTGACACTGAGCGATCGAGATTGTATGGCACAAAGCCCGACCATTCGGACGGTGACGGCCGCCGACCTCCCGCAAGTGCTGGCCTTTGTTCTGCAGGCCCGTGCCGAGCTTTTCCCCAAGCTCAGCGCCACGGGCCTGCCGGATGACTTGGCGCGATTTGAGGCCGTTTACCTAAAGGGTGACGGCCAGTTTCTGCTGGCCTGTGTTGAAGGTCAAATCGTGGCTGCCGTCGGCTATCTGCCGTATGACGGGCGCTTCCCGCAGTTGAGTTACCAGGGCCGCAAGGTCGTCGAAGTGGTGCGCCTGTTCGTGCTGCCGGCGTTTCGCCGTTTTGGTTTGGCAGGGGAGTTGTATCGCGCATTGGAGATGAAGGCACAGGCGGATGGGGTGGAGGTGGTTTACCTGCACACCCATCCGTTTTTGCCGGGTGCAATTGATTTTTGGCGGCGGCAGGGGTTTGAGGTGATCGACGTCGAAGCCGACCCGGTGTGGCAGACCACGCATATGCAGCGGGCTCTATAGATCAAGGTGGGAGCTGGCTTGCCTGCGATAGCCATAGGTGTCTACACAACCGGTTAGAAGTCTGTCGCACGTAGGCTGTTGTGGCGAGCAGGCTTGCCCTGCGTTGGGCTGCGAAGCGGCCCCAAACCCAGACGCTGAGTACTTTCAGGAAAATTGCAGTGCCTTTACTGGGGCTGCTTCGCAGCCCAACGCAGGACAAGCCTGCTCGCCACAGGAGAAATGGGATGCCTCTAAAAGTTGTGTAGATACCTATGCTGCGATAGCGGTGTGTCAGCCCCAGCTATGGCACTGATCCGCCGGCATCGCAGGCAAGCCAGCTCCCACCTTTGCGCGGTGTGCAGTCCATTAAATGGGGCGTAACCGCAGGATTTGCGCGCCGTCGAACGGGTCCGTGAGGTAATGCGCCTGCACCCCGAATGTTTCCTGTAGCCGCTGCGGCGTCAGCACCTCCAACGGCGTGCCCAATGCCACCAGGCAGCCGCGATCCAGTATCGCCAAACGATCACAGGTCAGCGCCTGGTTCAGGTCATGCGTGGCAGACGACACATATGCAGCGGGCTCTATAGATCAAGGTGGGAGCTGGCTTGCCTGCGATAGCCATAGGTGTCTACACAACGGTTAGAAGTCTGTCGCAAGTGGACTGTTGTGGCGAGCAGGCTTGCCCTGCGTTGGGCTGCGAAGCGGCCCCAAACCCAGACGCTGAGTACTTTCAGGAAAATTGCAGTGCCTTTACTGGGGCTGCTTCGCAGCCCAACGCAGGACAAGCCTGCTCGCCACAGGAGAAATGGGATGCCTTTAAAAGTTGTGTAGATACCTATGCTGCGATAGCGGTGTGTCAGCCCCAGCGATGGCACTGATCCGTCGCCATCGCAGGCAAGCCAGCTCCCACCTTTGCGCGGTGTGCAGTCCATTAAATGGGGCGTAACCGCAGGATTTGCGCGCCGTCGAACGGGTCCGTCAGGTAATGCGCCTGCACCCCGAATGTTTCCTGTAGCCGCTGCGGCGTCAGCACCTCCAGCGGTGTGCCCAATGCCACCAGGCAGCCTTGATCCAGTATCGCCAAACGATCACAGGTCAGCGCCTGGTTCAGGTCATGCAGCGCAATCAGCGTGGTCACCGGCAGCGCCTGCACACCTTTCAAAATCGCCAGTTGATGTTGGATATCCAGGTGATTGGTCGGCTCATCCAGCAACAAGATCTGCGGTCGTTGCGCCAATGCGCGGGCGATGTGCACGCGTTGGCGCTCGCCGCCAGAGAGGCTGCGCCAGGCGCGTTGGCTCAGGTGGGTGGCATCGACGTCGTGCAGCGCCTGGCGCACGATGGCATCGTCTTCGGCAGACCACGGGCTCAGCGCCGACAGCCAGGGCGTGCGGCCCAGCGCCACGGCATCGAACACGCGGATGGCATCGTCGGTATCAGCCTGCTGCTCCACCACCGCCAGGTGTTGCGCAACAAGGCGGCGGGGCAGTTTGGTCAGGCGCTGGCCGCCCAGTAATACCTCGCCGGACGCAGGCACACGCAAACCGGCGAGCAATTTGAGCAGGGTGGATTTGCCCGAGCCGTTCGGCCCGACAATGCCCAAGGTTTCACCTGGCTGAACTTCAAGATCAATGTCGCGCAGCAAATGCGCTTCACGCACCTTGAAGCCCAGGCCGGTGCAACTGAGTACCGTCATCGCGCATTCCTCCGGCCAATCAGGATCAATGCAAATACTGGCGCGCCGACCAAGGCAGTGACCACACCGACAGGAATCACCTGGCCTTTGATCAAGGTGCGCGACAGCACATCAGCAGCGATCAAGAACAACGCGCCGCCCAGCGCACTGGCGGGCAGCAACCGCGAATGCCCGGTGCCCAGCAGCAGGCGCACGGCGTGGGGAATCACCAGCCCGACAAAACCGATGGAGCCGACAATCGACACCATCACCGCCGTCACCAGCGCCGCGCAACCGACAAGCACAAATTGCACACGGCGCACCGGAATACCCAACGAAGCCGCGGAGTCGGCGCCAAAGGTAAACGCATCCAGCGCACGCCGATGCCACAAGCACACCGCCAGGCCTGCGACCGCTACCGGCACCGCCAGCCACACCGACGGCCAGCGCACGCCGCTGAGGTTGCCCAGCAGCCAGAACATGATGCCGCGCGCCTGTTCGGAACTGGCGGACTTGGTGATCAGGAACGCGGTGAGGGCATTGAACAGCTGCGAACCGGCGATGCCGGCGAGGATGATCTGGCCGGTGCCGCTGACTGAGCCGCTGGCCCGTGCCAGCAATATCACCAACGCAAACGCCGCCATCGCGCCGACAAACGCGCCCGCCGACAGCGAAATCAGCCCGCCGCCCACGCCCATCAATGCCACCAACACTGCACCGGTCGAGGCGCCCGCGCTGATGCCCAGCAGGTACGGATCGGCCAATGGGTTGCGCAGCAGCGACTGCAAGATCACCCCGCAGGTGGCCAGCCCGGCGCCACACGCGGCGGCAACCAGCGCCCGTGTCAGGCGGTAGTTCCACACCACGCCTTCATCGATCGGGTCGAGCACGTAACCGGCCGCCCAGAGTTTGTTGACCAGCACCTGCAAGACCACTTGCGGGTCGATGGCGGTTTCGCCGATGGCGGTGCCGGCGAGCACGGCCATCAGCAACACGGCGAGGGCGAGTAGGGTGCGCATCATTTCGACAGGTCGTAGCCGTCGATGGCACCGGCCAGTTGTTCCAGGCCATCGAACATGCGCAGGCTTGCCTGCAACGCCAGGGCATCAATAATGAGGATGCGGTTGTTTTTCACCGCGTCCATGTTGCGGGTCACCGGGTCGCTGCGCAGGAAGGCGAGTTTCTTTTCATGGTCGTCGGCCGGGTAGCGACGGCGGTCCATGCGCGCGATCACCAGGAAGGTCGGGTTGGCCTTGGCGATGGTCTCCCAACCGACGGCGGGCCATTCTTCGTCGGACTGCACCACGTTGTGCAGGCCGAGGGTTTGCAGCATGAATTCGGGAATGCCCTTGTGGCCAGCTACATACGGGTCGGCGGCCATTTCGCTGCTGGAAAACCACACCAATGCACTGGCGTGCTTGAGGCCCTTACCCTGGGCGGTGGCGACCGACTTGGCCAGGCGGGCCTTGAGTTCGTCATTCAACTGTTGGCCACGCGCTTGCACGTCGAAAATCTCAGCCAACTGGCTGATGCTTTTATAGATCGTGTCGATGCGAAACGGCTCCAGCCGCGTGCCATCGGCGCCCACCAGGTTGTCCTTGCCTTCGCAGTCGGAGGGCAGCACGTAGGTGGGAATCTTCAGTTCGTGGAATTGCTCGCGGGTACCGACCACGCCTTGCGGGCCGACCACCCATTCCAGCTCGGCGGCCACCAGTTGTGGGCGTTTGGCGATCACAGCTTCGAAGCTCGGCTCGTTGTCGGCCAGGCGCTCGATCTTGTCGTTTTGCGCTTTGAACTGCGGTAATACGCTGTTGAACCACAGCGAAGTGCCGACCACTTTGTCCGCTACGCCCAGAGCGTAAAGCATCTCGGTGGCGGCCTGGCCGATGGTCACGCTGCGTGCCGGGGCTTGTTGGAAGGTGACGCTGCTGCCGCAGTTTTCCACCGTGAGCGGGTAGTGAGTCGGCGTGGCGTGGGCCAGGGCACAAAAGCCCAGGCCGGTGATCAGGGCGCAAACGCGTAGCAGCATGGGGCAATCTCCGAGTGAACCGTACGGGAAACAGGGCAGGTACGGCTCGGAAACACACCTTTGAACGCTGCAGGTTTGCAGGGCGCGGATGTCCTTCCCGGACACCCCGCCGGTGAGTGATAACGCTGGGCCGGCAGGTCTCCTGACTGATGCGTCGTCGCCTCGCTCCGGCCTTCCCGGACGTGGTCCAGTGGCAATGGGGAGCAGGCTCGGCACCTACAGTTGCGGGGGCAGTTTCGATTGGCGCGATGGGCCGCGCTTCGAATTCCCTATTAGTCCCGTTTGGGAACCGGCGCGGTATGGTAGTCCATCTTGGGCGCTGGGTGGAGGTACAATCCGGGCTCGTCCATCACCACCCCAAGGAAGGCCATGTTGATACGTCTGGGAATAGTGCCACTGCTGTGTTGCATGAGCGCACACGCCGCTGACCCTGCGCTCGCCCGCTACACCGACGCGATCGGCGACAGGGCCCACGCCATCGCCCAGTTGGATGACGCCACCATTCTTGCCGAGGAAGCCAAACTGGCGCCCATCGCCAGTGACCTGTTACTCAAGGTCGCGCCGCTGATCCGCAAGGGCGGCACCGGCACTGCGGTGCAGGGGTTTTTACTCGACCAGTACGCGCAGCACGGCTGGTTGCCGATGATGTTCGGCTTTCGCGGTTACCCGGCAGCGGTGGCGGTGTCGGTGAATAATCAGGTGAGCGCCGCGCCGCCCACCGACGTGCCGTTCCCGGACGCGGCGCTGGTAAAAGTTGAGTTGATCGCGGCATCGGCCCAGGCCCATGTTGCTCAGGTCTGGACGTTCGCTACACCCAATGCCACCCCGGCGCAGCGCCAATTGCTGGACACTGCGCGCCGTGCGCTGGCCAATGGGGTCGCTCACGTTCAGGGTGGCCAGCGGCTGGCCAATGTTGGGACTGCGATACAACAGGAGCTGGACGCGGGCCAGGCCGTTGCGGTGCGTGAGTTTGCGGGCTACGCCATGGGCCAGGCGCGCATACAAAAGCCGCAGGTGCTCGGTTACAAGGTCGAGGGTGACAGCCCCTTGATGCAACCGGGGCAGGTGCTGAACGTGTACGTGATCGCCAAGGCGGGCAAAGTGGGTGTGAGGTACCAGCCGCCAGATTTCTGGAGCCTGCTTTCCTCAGACGGTGCCGACGGCGTGATGCTGTCGGCGATGGTCGAGGTGACGGCAGAGGGGCACCGGCTGCTTAGTCGGATGCTGGATTGATGCGCTGTACCGCCCTGCGAATGTTCGGGCTATGGGCTGACACGCAGTGATGGCTCAATGATATTATTTGCTGCACCCATTCGATTCGCTTTTGTTCATGGAGAACTTATGCTTTTTCGCAACGTCCTCGCCTTGACCCAGTTGTGCACCGTGTTACTGCTCGGTGGTTGCGCCCAGTCAGTGTCGTCACCCCTACCAGCTGCGCCTGTGCCGCTTGAACCGTTAGGGCAGGTTTTGCCCTCGAACCCTTCACGGGTGGGCTGGATCGACCAGATCATCGCTCAAGACCCTGTCGTGATTTCGTCGCACAAGCCCGTCCTCCAACCGACTTCGGACAACGACGCGCGCATTGCCAAATTGCGTAAACAAGACGCTGGTGTGCTGCCCGAGGGTTATTGGGCGCTCTACAAGCAGAACCTGGAAGCTATGCAGTACGACTTGAACCACCAGCATGACGCGGCCCGTGCCGACTACGTAAACACCTACCGCGATGAGTTGAGCCGCCTGAGCGACGTGACACTTCAAACCATGGCCACCGCGCCCCAGGCGCTGGATGCCCACACCCGCCGCCAGTTGAGCACACGCCTGAGTGACCGCAGCGCGGCCTATATCACGACCAGCAATCAGGCGTTCCGGGCGGCCACGGACGCCCACATCAACCGCATGGCCTTGATGGATCGCCAATACAATGTCTGCGCACTCCAGCCGGATTGCTGGGATGCGCCCGTCAAGCACTAGCCTCGATAGGTCATACACAGGAAGCAAGTGGGGAACGTGACGGTCGACTAATCGATAAGCACCGCAGATCAAAGGTGGGAGCTGGCTTGCCTGCGATGGCAGTGGGTCAGCCAAGGAGTTGTCACTGATGCACCGCTATCGCAGCATAGGTATCTACACAACTTTTTAAAGCAGCCTATTTCTCCTGTGGTGTCTGGGTTTGGGGCCGCTTCGCGGCCCAACGCAGGACAAGCCTGCTCGCCACAACAGCCCACTGGCCACTAACCGGTTGTGTAGATACCTATGGCTATCGCAGGCAAGCCAGCTCCCACAGTTGAAGGGTGTTGCCGGTTTTAATTGCGATCCAGCCACACGGTCTGTGCGTTGCAGAATTCACGCACACCAAAGTGAGACAATTCCCGCCCGAACCCACTCTTTTTCACGCCGCCAAACGCCACGCGTGGGTCTGACACGCTGAACGCGTTGACGAATACTGCGCCGGTTTCCAGCTGGTTGGTGATATCCCGTGCCTTCGCCGAGTCGGTGGTGAAGATACTGGCGGTCAAGCCGAACTCGCTGTCGTTGGCCAGGGCCACGGCGTGGTCAGCATCGCGGGCGGTGATGATCGAGGCCACGGGGCCGAACAGTTCCTGTTTGAACGAGGTCATCTGGTCGGTGACGTTGGCCAGCACGGTCGGCTCATAGTAGTTGCCGGCGCCGGGCACTTTATTGCCGCCCAGCAGCAGGGTCGCGCCTTCTTCCAGGGTGGCCTGGACTTGGCCGTGCAGTTCATCACGCAGGTCGAAACGGGCCATCGGGCCGACGTAAGTGTGGGTCGAGGTCGGGTCGCCCATTACCAGCGCGCGGCTGGCCTCAAGGAATTTGGCTGTGAAAGCTTCCACCACACCTGCTTCGATGATCAGGCGCTTGGCGGCGGCGCAGACCTGGCCGCTGTTCTGGAAGCGCCCGATCACGGCGGCCTGCACGGCGGCATCAAGGTCGGCGTCGTTAAGCACGATAAACGGGTCGGAGCCGCCCAATTCCAGCACGCATTTTTTCAGCGCTGCACCGGCTTGGGAGCCGATGGCGATACCGGCGCGCACGCTGCCAGTGAGGGTGACGGCGGCGATGCGTGGGTCGGCGATGGCCTTGGATACGCCGTCGTTGGTCACGTTGACCACTTCAAAAATACCTTCGGCAAAACCGGCTTTCTGGAACGCCTGCTGGATCAGGTAGGCGCTGCCCATCACATTCGGCGCGTGTTTGAGCACGTAGGTGTTACCGGCCAGCAAGGTCGGCACGGCGCCGCGCAGTACTTGCCACACCGGGAAGTTCCACGGCATGACGGCGAAGATCAGGCCCAGCGGACGATATTCGATCTGCGCGCTGCCGTTGTCCACCAGGGTCGGTTCCGGTGCGAGCATGGCTGGGCCTTGGGCGGCGTACCACTCGCTGAGCTGTGCACATTTTTCGATTTCGGCGCGGGCCTGGGCGATGGGTTTGCCCATTTCCAGGGTGATCATCTGGGCCATGTCTTCGGCTTGCTCGCGCAATGCACCGGCCAGGGCCAGCAGCAGTTCAGCGCGTTGGCTCACCGGCTGGCGGCGCCAGCTGCGGAAAGCGTCAGTGGCGCGGTCTAGGGCGGCGTCCAGTTGCGCCGCGGTTTCGTAGGGGTAGTTGGCGACCATTTCGCCATTGGCGGGGTTGATCGACAAAGCGTGGGTCTGGTGAGTAATAGCGTTCATGGCACCGTCCGACTGAATGAGTGGAATGGGGTCAGCCTACGGGGATGCATGTTTTCTGGAAACTGAATAATATTAAGTGATACGTTCTCGAATTGAGAATGGATGTTGGATTTTGGACGCGGAGCGTCCTTGGCGGCATTCCCACGCAGAGCGTGGGAACGCTCACATACGTTCACGATTGGAGAATGACTTGGATCTGGTGCAGCTGGAAATCTTCAAGGCCGTTGCCGAGCAAGGCAGCATCAGTGCCGCCGCGCAGTTGATTCATCGCGTGCCGTCGAACCTGACCACACGCATCAAGCAACTGGAGCAGGATTTGGGCGTGGAGTTGTTTATCCGTGAGAAAAGCCGCCTGCGCCTGTCGCCAGCCGGCTGGAATTTCCTCGGTTATGCGCGGCGCATTCTTGATTTGGTGCAGGAGGCCCGCGCAACCGTGGCCGGGGAGGAGCCTCAGGGCGCGTTTGCGCTTGGCTCGCTGGAGAGTACGGCGGCTGTACGCATTCCGGCGCTATTGGCGGCGTATAACCAGAAACACACCAAGGTCGAGCTGGACCTGAGCACCGGGCCGTCGGGCACGATGATCGAGGGTGTGCTGTCGGGGCGCCTGGCGGCGGCGTTTGTCGATGGGCCGGTGCTGCATGCGACGCTGGAGGGCGTGGCGGTGTTTGAGGAGGAGATGGTGGTGATTGCGCCGCTGCACCATGCGCCGATCACGCGGGGCCAGGATGTGGCGGGGGAGAGCATCTACACCTTTCGCTCGAACTGCTCGTATCGCCATCACTTCGAACGCTGGTTTTCACAGGATGGCGCGGTGCCGGGCAAGATTTTCGAAATGGAGTCGTACCACGGCATGCTCGCCTGCGTCAGCGCCGGGGCCGGCCTGGCGCTGATGCCGCGCAGCATGCTGGAGAGCATGCCGGGGTTTACGGCGGTGAGTGTGTGGCCGTTGACCGACGCGTTTCGCCTCCTCAATACCTGGCTGATCTGGCGCCGGGGTACGGTGTCGCAGAGTTTGAACAGCTTTGTGAAATTGCTGGAGGAACGCGGTCTGCAGGCGAAGTAGAACCAGTGTGGGAGCTGGCAAGCCAGCTCCCACATTGTGATCGTGTTTTTAACCGCCAAATTGCAGGGTGCCCATGGCCAGCTTGGCCATCAGTGCCGTGGCGCCCAACTGCACCAGCCACAAGGCCAACCCACCCAGAAACACACCCAGCGCCACTTGCAGCACCAGACTTTTCTGGCGCTTGGCTTGTGGGGCACGGGGTGTGTAGTCGTGCAGTTCGTCGCGGTCGGCACGCAGGTCCAGGTCGTCGTTTCTCATAAGGCTCTCACAGCTAAGGGGCAGTCGGTCTTCAGTCTAGTGGCTTGGCCAACAAAAAGGGGGAAGCCATTGGCTTCCCCCTTCGTATGACGCTGGCAGGTTTATAGAACCTGAACAATCGCTTTAGTGACCGCACCAATGTTCGACTGGTTCAGCGCGGCCACGCAGATGCGGCCGGTGTCGAGCGCGTAGATACCAAACTCGGTGCGCAGGCGGGTGACTTGCTCAACGGTCAGGCCGGAGTAGGAGAACATCCCACGCTGGCGGCCGACGAAGCTGAAGTCGTGGCCCGGTGCAGCCTTGGCCAGTTCGGCGACCATCTGCTCGCGCATGCCGCGGATGCGCAGGCGCATTTCGGCAAGTTCCGCTTCCCATTGGGCGCGCAGCTCAGGGTTGTTCAGCACTGCCGCCACGATCGCCGCGCCGTGGGTCGGCGGGTTGGAGTAGTTGGTGCGGATAACGCGTTTGACCTGGGACAGGATGCGCGCGCTTTCTTCCTTGGATTCGCTGACGATCGACAGCGCGCCCACGCGTTCGCCGTACAGCGAGAACGACTTGGAGAACGAGCTGGAGACAAAGAAGGTCAGGCCCGATTCAGCAAACAGGCGCACAGCAGCGGCGTCTTCGGGGATGCCGTCGCCAAAGCCCTGGTAGGCCATGTCGAGGAACGGCACCAGGTTCTTGGCCTTGATGACCTCCAGCACGTTTTGCCAGTCGGCCGGGCTCAGGTCAACGCCGGTCGGGTTGTGGCAGCAGGCGTGCAGCACCACGATGGACTGTGGCGGCAGGGCGTTGAGGTCTTCGAGCAGGCCGGCACGGTTGACGTCGTGGGTGGCGGCGTCGTAGTAGCGGTAGGTCTGCACCGGGAAGCCGGCTTTTTCGAACAGGGCCTGGTGGTTTTCCCAGCTCGGGTCGCTGATAGCGACGACGGCGTTGGGCAGCAGTTGCTTAAGGAAGTCCGCGCCGATTTTAAGCGCGCCGGTGCCGCCGACCGCTTGGGCGGTGATCACACGGCCGGCGCTCAGCAGTGGCGACTCAGCGCCGAACAGCAGCTTTTGCACGGCCTGGTCGTACGCCACGATACCGTCGATCGGCAGGTAGCCACGGGCGGCGTGTTGCGCCACGCGAATGGCTTCCGCTTCGGCAACGGCACGCAAGAGTGGAATCTTCCCCTCCTCGTTGCAGTAAACGCCCACGCCAAGGTTGACCTTGGTGGTTCGTGTGTCGGCGTTAAATGCTTCGTTGAGGCCCAGGATTGGATCGCGTGGTGCCATTTCGACAGCGGAGAACAGGCTCATTTTTGCGGCAGCTCTATGGGGGAATGGAGGGACGTGTCGCGCTCCAGCCGAATGCACTAGAGCGGTGCACAAACGGGGAGCTAGTATAGAGGCCATCCAGGCTCAGGGCGACAACCGAAACGGCTTTTCGGCCAAGTTTTTCGGTTTATTTGCCCACCGTTAGTCTTATTGCAATATTGATCAGCGACGGCAGGCAGGACGATTGCCTTGAAACCCGTCACATTCGCCACCACTTCTACAGCTATCATGGTTTTTTCCTGCAACCTGCGAAGACTATTCGCGGGTTGCTGAGCTATTTCGTCCCTGGCGGTTTCGAGTCTGGGGTGACTTCACGAGGTACGTTATGTCGGATTTCCAGCTCGTCACCCGTTTTGAACCCGCCGGCGACCAGCCCGAAGCCATTCGCCAGATGGTCGAAGGCATCGAAGCCGGCCTGGCGCACCAGACGCTGCTCGGGGTGACCGGTTCAGGCAAGACCTTCAGCATCGCCAACGTGATCGCGCAGATCAACCGCCCGACTCTGGTGCTGGCGCCGAACAAAACCCTGGCCGCGCAGTTGTACGGTGAGTTCAAGGCGTTCTTTCCGAACAACGCGGTGGAGTACTTCGTCTCCTACTACGACTACTACCAGCCCGAAGCCTATGTGCCGTCGTCCGACACCTTTATCGAGAAGGATGCGTCGATCAACGACCATATCGAGCAGATGCGGTTGTCGGCGACCAAGGCGTTGCTGGAGCGCAAGGACGCAATCATCGTCACCACGGTGTCGTGCATCTACGGCCTGGGCAGCCCGGAAACCTATTTGAAAATGGTGCTGCACGTCGATCGCGGCGACAAACTCGACCAGCGCGAACTGCTGCGCCGCCTGACAAGCCTTCAGTACACCCGCAATGACATGGATTTTGCCCGCGCCACCTTCCGTGTGCGTGGCGATGTGATCGACATTTACCCGGCCGAATCCGACCTGGAAGCGATCCGCATTGAGCTGTTCGACGATGAAGTCGAGAGCCTGTCGGCCTTCGACCCGTTGACCGGCGAGGTGATCCGCAAACTGCCGCGCTTCACCTTCTATCCGAAAAGCCACTACGTGACGCCGCGTGAAACCCTGATGGGGGCGATCGAAGGCATCAAGGCCGAACTGGTAGAGCGTCTGGAGTACCTGCGCGCCAACAACAAGTTGGTGGAAGCCCAGCGCCTGGAGCAGCGCACCCGCTTCGATTTGGAGATGATCCTGGAGCTGGGCTACTGCAACGGCATCGAAAACTACTCGCGCTACCTGTCGGGGCGCGAAGCCGGCGCCGCGCCGCCGACGCTCTATGATTATTTGCCCGACGACGCGCTGCTGGTGATCGACGAATCCCACGTCAGCGTGCCGCAGGTCGGCGCCATGTATAAGGGCGACCGTTCGCGTAAAGAGACGTTGGTGGAATACGGCTTCCGTCTGCCATCGGCACTGGATAACCGGCCGATGCGTTTTGACGAGTGGGAGGCCATCAGCCCGCAGACCATCTTCGTGTCTGCAACCCCAGGCAACTATGAAGCCGAACATGCCGGCCGTGTGATTGAGCAGTTGGTGCGGCCGACCGGGCTGGTGGACCCGCAGATTGAAATCCGCCCGGCGCTGACCCAGGTCGATGATTTGCTCTCGGAAATCACCAAGCGCGTGGCCCTGGAAGAGCGCGTGCTGGTCACCACGCTGACCAAACGCATGTCCGAAGACTTGACCGATTACCTGGCCGACCACGGCGTTCGCGTGCGTTATTTGCACTCGGACATCGACACCGTGGAGCGTGTAGAGATCATCCGCGACCTGCGCCTGGGTGTGTTTGATGTGCTGGTGGGCATCAACTTGCTGCGCGAAGGCCTGGACATGCCGGAGGTTTCGCTGGTGGCGATTCTGGATGCGGACAAGGAAGGCTTCCTGCGTTCCGAGCGCTCGTTGATCCAGACCATTGGCCGTGCCGCGCGTAACCTCAATGGTCGCGCGATTCTGTATGCCGACCGCATCACCGGCTCCATGGAGCGGGCGATTGGCGAAACCGAGCGCCGTCGGGACAAGCAGATCGCTTTCAACCTGGAGCATGGCATTACCCCGAAGGGCGTGTTCAAGGACGTCGCCGACATCATGGAAGGCGCCACCGTGCCGGGCTCGCGCAGCAAGAAGCGCAAGGGCATGGCCAAGGCGGCCGAGGAGAGCGCCAAGTACGAGAACGAACTGCGCTCGCCGAGTGAGATCACCAAGCGGATTCGGCAGTTGGAAGAGAAGATGTACCAGTTGGCGCGCGATCTTGAATTCGAAGCCGCCGCGCAGACACGGGATGAGATCGGCAAGTTGCGGGAGCGCCTGTTGGCTGTTTGATTTTTCGCTAGCCGGTCTGGCCTCATCGCGGGCAAGCCCGGCTCCCACATTTGATGTGTGAACACAGTCAAAATGTGGGAGCTGGCTTGCCTGCGATAGCGACACCTCGGTCTGCCAGAACCCCCCGCGCTGGTGTTACCATTCGCCCCTTGTTTCAATTTTCAGTTTTATCGCCCATTCGAGACCTGCCATGACCACCGTCCGCACGCGCATTGCGCCATCGCCTACTGGGGATCCCCACGTCGGTACTGCCTACATCGCCCTGTTCAACTACTGCTTTGCCAAGCAGCACGGCGGTGAATTCATCCTGCGGATCGAAGACACCGACCAGGTGCGCTCCACCCGTGAGTCGGAGCAGCAGATTTTCGATGCCTTGCGCTGGTTGGGCATTACCTGGGCTGAAGGCCCGGACGTCGGCGGCCCGCACGGCCCGTATCGCCAGAGCGAGCGCAGCGACATCTACAAGCAGTACACCCAGCAACTGGTCGACATGGGCCACGCCTTCCCGTGCTTCTGCACCGCCGAAGAACTCGACCAGATGCGTGCCGAGCAACAGGCCCGTGGTGAAACCCCGCGTTACGACGGCCGCGCGCTGCTGCTGTCCAAGGAAGAAGTGGCCCGGCGCCTGGCCGCCGGCGAGCCGCACGTGATCCGCATGAAAGTGCCGAGCGAAGGCGTGTGCGTGGTGCCGGACATGCTGCGCGGTGATGTCGAGATCCCGTGGGACCGCATGGACATGCAGGTGCTGATGAAGACCGACGGCCTGCCGACGTACTTCCTGGCCAACGTGGTCGACGACCACCTGATGGGCATCACCCACGTGCTGCGCGGCGAAGAATGGCTGCCGTCGGCGCCTAAACTGATTCTGCTGTACGAGTATTTCGGTTGGGAGCAACCGCAGCTGTGCTACATGCCGCTGTTGCGTAACCCGGACAAGAGCAAGTTGTCCAAGCGCAAGAACCCGACCTCCGTCACGTTCTATGAGCGCATGGGCTTTATGCCTGAGGCGATGCTCAACTACCTGGGCCGCATGGGCTGGTCGATGCCGGACGAGCGCGAGAAGTTCTCGCTGCAGGAAATGGTCGACCACTTCGACCTGTCGCGCGTTTCCCTCGGCGGGCCGATCTTCGATATCGAGAAGCTGTCGTGGCTCAACGGCCAGTGGCTGCGTGATTTGCCGGTGGAAGAGTTTGCCAGCCGTGTGCAGCAGTGGGCGCTGAACCCCGAGTACATGATGAAGATCGCGCCGCTGGTGCAGGGCAGGGTAGAGACGTTCAGTCAGGTCGCACCGCTGGCCAGCTTCTTCTTCGCCGGTGGCGTGAACCCGGACGCCAAGCTGTTTGAGTCCAAGAAGCTCTCCGGTGATCAGGTTCGCCAGTTGATGCAGTTGATCCTGTGGAAGCTCGAAAGCCTGCGCCAGTGGGAGAAAGATGCCATCACCGCGACGATCCAGGCAGTGGTGGAATCGTTGGAATTGAAATTGCGCGATGCCATGCCGCTGATGTTTGCCGCGATTACCGGGCAGGCCAGTTCGGTGTCGGTGCTCGATGCGATGGAAATTCTCGGCCCGGACCTTACGCGTTTCCGTCTGCGCCAAGCCCTTGATTTGCTTGGGGGTGTGTCGAAGAAAGAAAACAAAGAGTGGGAAAAGCTGCTGGGCGCTATCGCTTAAGCAGGCTGTTGTTACGACGAAACCCCGGTTTTCCGGGGTTTCGCCGGTAAGTGATTGTTATCCCGGCAAAAAAGTTTGGAAATTGTTGAAAATAAATTTGACACACTTCCAAACCGCCATTAAGATTCGCCCCGTCCTCACCGATGAGGGGCTATAGCTCAGCTGGGAGAGCGCTTGCATGGCATGCAAGAGGTCAACGGTTCGATCCCGTTTAGCTCCACCAATTTACAGGTTCAAGGTCTGGCCACACCGTCCTTGAATTGATCAGAACTCAGCTCTGATCGGTTGTACAGAAGGTTTTGTCCCCTTCGTCTAGTGGCCTAGGACACCGCCCTTTCACGGCGGTAACAGGGGTTCGAGTCCCCTAGGGGACGCCAGTTTCAACAAGCAGCTCGAAAGGTCTGCTGCGTCGCGAGACGAAAAATCCGGGGCTATAGCTCAGCTGGGAGAGCGCTTGCATGGCATGCAAGAGGTCAACGGTTCGATCCCGTTTAGCTCCACCAATTTTACAGGTTCAAGGTTCCGGCCACACCGTCCTTGAATCGATCAGTTCTCAGCACTGATCAGTGTATAGAAGGTTTGTGTCCCCTTCGTCTAGTGGCCTAGGACACCGCCCTTTCACGGCGGTAACAGGGGTTCGAGTCCCCTAGGGGACGCCACGATTACCCGCTCTGCGGGATTTTTAAGGGTCATTCAATTATTGAATGGCCCTTTTGTTTGTCTGGCGTTTGGCCAATTCTCTTCTCAGTGCCCCTTATTCTGTCCTGACCAGCGGTCATGCCTGTCGCTTGCTAAATATTATTATGGTAATAATATTCAACCCATGAGAGACGGAGGCTTTGATGAGCGATAAAAAAGCGCAAACCCGCGAACGCATTTTGCAGGCTGCCAGCGCGGCGTTGATCCAGCGTGGCCCGGCCGAACCGAGTGTCGGCGAAGTCATGGGCGCAGCCGGGCTCACGGTCGGCGGTTTCTACGCGCACTTTGAAAGCAAGGACGCGCTGATGCTGGAGGCCTTCACCCAGTTGCTGGCTCGGCGGCGTGCGTCGATCGACGACATGGACGCGCAACTGACCGGTGAGGAGCGCAGAAGCCTGGTGGCGGCGTTCTACCTGTCGCGCAAGCACCGCGACTCCACCGACCACGCCTGCCCGATCCCCGCCACCGTGGGCGAGATGAGCCGCCTGCCGGACGAGTTCCGCCTGGCGCTCAACGAGCACACCGAATTGATGGCCGCCCAGTTGGCCGCCAGCCCCGAAGACACCGACAAGGCCTTGGCCGACATGGCCTTGATGATCGGCGGCCTGGCGCTGGCTCGTGCGCTTGGCCCAGGTGAATTGTCCGACCGCGTGTTGCGCGCCGCCAAGTCGGCGGTGCGTTAAAGAGGAGTCGCATGATGGGCGCATTAACCTGGATTCGTGGTTTCCATGGCACCGTTGGCCGTTTGGCGCCGCGAACGGTGGCCAGCAAATTGCGCCGCACCTTCATGACACCGCGCAACTTGCCGCCGCGAGATTGGGAGCTGCCGCTGCTGGCGCAATCGGAGCGCATCACCTTGCGTTTCGGCTTGTCAGCGTTGTGCTGGGGCCAAGGCCCAGCAGTATTGCTGATGCACGGTTGGGAAGGGCGCCCCACGCAGTTCGCCAGCTTGATCACCGCGTTGGTGGACAATGGTTATTCGGTAATAGCCCTGGATGGCCCGGCCCATGGTCGCTCGCCGGGGCGTGAAGCGCATGTGTTGCTGTTTGCCCGCGCCATGCTCGATGCTGCCGCTGAGTTGCCGCCGCTGCATGCGGTGGTCGGGCATTCCATGGGCGGCGCCAGTGCGATGCTGGCGGTGCAATTGGGGTTGCGCACTGAAGCGCTGGTGAGCATTGCCGCGCCCTCGCGCTTCCTGGATGTGCTGCGTGGCTTTACCCGCATGGTGGGCTTGCCGCCGCGTGCGCGCTCGGCGTTTATCCAGGAGGTCGAACAGACCTTCGGCATGCCGCTCAAGCATCTGGATGTGGCCCACTACCAGATGAACCTGCCGGGGTTGATCGTGCACGCTGAAGACGACACGTTCGTCCCGGTCAAAGCCTCGCAAGCCATTCATGAGGCTTGGTTCGACAGCCGCCTGCTGCGCCTGGAGCAGGGCGGTCATCAGCGGGTGTTGGCCGATCCACGGGTGATCGAGGGTGTGTTGGCCCTGTTGGCCGGCAGTCGTTTACAGGAGCGGCAAACCGCCTGATACACTGCCCGGCGACATTCATCGACTGGAGCAAGGCATGGGCTGGGATCTGGCAGCGCCGTTTATCATCGACCTGCAGGTCGCCGCTGAAGATATCGACGGTCTTGGGCACGCCAATAATGCGGTGTACGTGTCCTGGCTGGAGCGTTGTGCGTGGCGTCACTCCCAGCGTCTGGGGCTGGACCTCACCGAGTATCGCCGGCTGGACCGCGCCATGGCCGTGGTGCGCCATGAGATCGACTACCTGGCGGCCGGCTACGAAGGTGACGAGTTGCAATTGGCCACGTGGATCGTTGACTGGGACCAGCGGCTGAAGATGACTCGGCGCTTCCAGTTGGTACGCCCCAGCGATGGTGCGACCCTGCTGCGTGCGCAAACCACCTTTGTTTGCATCGAGCTGTCCAGCGGCAAACCCAAGCGCATGCCCGCCGAGTTTCTCGATGGCTATGGCCCGGCCCTGACAGGGGGTTAACGGTTACTGTGGGAAACCCAGTAAACTGCGCCACGATTTTTGTTGAGTGTTTCCCATGCAAATTGCTTTGGCGCCCATGGAGGGGTTGGTCGACAACATCCTGCGGGACGTGTTGACCCGCGTGGGCGGTATTGACTGGTGCGTGACCGAGTTCATTCGCGTCAACGACCGCCTGCTCACCCCGGCCTATTTTCACAAGCTCGCCCCCGAACTGCTGCACGGTGCCCACACCGCAGCGGGCGTGCCGTTGCGCGTGCAGTTGTTGGGCTCGGACCCGGTGTGCCTGGCGGAAAACGCTGCGTTGGCGTGCGAATTGGGTTCCGAGGTGATCGACCTGAACTTCGGCTGCCCGGCCAAGACCGTCAACAAATCCCGTGGCGGTGCGGTACTGCTCAAGGAGCCCGAGCTGCTCAACCAGATCGTCGAGCACGTGCGCCGCGCCGTGCCGGCGCATATCCCGGTCACTGCGAAAATGCGCCTGGGCTTCGACAGCCCCGACGGTGCGTTGGTATGCGCCACGGCCCTGGCTGAAGGCGGCGCGGCGCACATCGTGGTGCATGCGCGCACCAAGACCGATGGCTACAAGCCGCCGGCCCATTGGGAGTGGATTCCCCGGGTGCAAGACGTGGTCAAGGTGCCGGTGTTTGCCAATGGCGATATCTGGAGCGTCGAAGACTGGAAGCGTTGCCGCGAAGTCAGCGGCGCCGAAGACATCATGCTTGGCCGTGGCCTGGTGGCCCGCCCAGACCTGGCGCGGCAGATTGTGGCGGCGAAGGCAGGCGAAGAGGTGGTAGAGATGACGTGGGCAGACATGCAGCCGATGCTCCAGGAGTTCTGGCGCCAATCGGTGGCGCAACTGACCGAAAAGCAGGCGCCGGGCCGTTTGAAGCAGTGGCTGGCGATGCTCACGCGCAACTACCCCGAGGCAGTCGAGTTGTTTACCGCGCTGCGCCGCGAAACCGGGCTGGAGCAGGTCAGCCGCTTATTGGGTATGAAGCATCCTGACCCGACGTAGTGAAGTGACCACCGCCGCCTTTGTTGCAAAAATGCTCCGTATTGAAAGATACGGAGCATTTTTGCATTTAAAGGTATTACCGAGGCGGCTCACCTGGCTTGAAAGTTGGCGTTTTTTTTGCCGGTTGAAGCTTTTTTAGTGCTGGAAAGTAACAGGCGCTATCGGCCAGCGTTCAGTAGTTACTACAGGGTTGTTCTGGAAAGTTAGTGTTTTTTTTATTCGCGCAATAGGTGTTGCGAAAAGTGTTTCGCTGAGTGCGGTATAGCATACGGTGTCATTTTACTGGTCGGCTAATTATTTCTCTTAATTGCAGTCTTGGCAGTTTATAAGTGCATGTGTCCGTCGTCATGCGGTTAGGGGCGAGCGACGTCTTGGTTTTTTGTGAATAACTACGGGGAAAAGTCCTAAAGGTTGATTTGGTTTCCTTATATGAAGCGCGATTTCTGGAACTCAATAATCTCGCGCTCCACAAAAGTGGGGACTGTGAAGCAACGCGGTTGCTTGCAGCACTTAAAACAACTGTCGCTGTTCTAGGTGTTTAATTGCCAAGGCTGCGCTTAATTAGGAAATTGTTAATGTCTTTTTCGATCAATAACTCGCCCTTTATCAAAAATGATGCGTTGCCCCTTGACTCGAAACCGTCAAAACGTCCCGATGTCGGCACGACGCTAAGCATGTCCGGGGCTGGTTTTGGGCATACTCCTTCCGCCCCTAAAACTGAATTTTCCGCAACGCTGCAGCGTGACGGGTTGAATAATGCCGGCGTGCTCACGAAACTGTTTGATATGTTTGATCAACTTATCAGTGCCATGCGTGAGATGTTTTCGGGCAGAGCTGAAATAGCTAATCGATTGCCTCAAACCAATAGCACGGTCCTCGCCAAACAGGACCCAGGCGTTCAGATCGTTGCGACGGCGCACACTAAATCGCAGGTGAAGGGTTCCACTTCCGAGACTCAATCGAAAAGCAAACTGGAAGATGGCGCGCAGCAAAAGGACGCAGCCGTTGCAGGCGACCAAACCAAAACGACAACGCAAACAGGCCAGTTGCTTAAGAACACTGCGGCTGTAGAAACTCAATCGAAAAGCAAACTGGAAGAAGGCGCGCAGCAGAAGGACGCAGCCGTTGCAGGCGCCCAAACCAAAGCGACAACGCAAACAGGCCAGTTGCTTAAGAACACTGCGGCTGTAGAAACTCAATCGAAAAGCAAACTGGAAGAAGGCGCGCAGCAAAAGGACGCAGCCGTTGCAGGCGCCCAAACCAAAACGACAGTGCAAACAGGCCAGCCGCTTAAGAACGCCACGGCTGTAGAAACTCAAACGAAGAGCACGCTGGAAGAAAGTTCGCAGCACAAGGACGTACACGTTGCAGGCGTTCAAACCAAAGAGCGGCTGCCAGTCGGTGTGTTGTCCAAGGTTATATCGGATGTTGCGAACCAACTGAAAAAGAAGTCGAGTGAGGATTCGCATCAAGCAGAAACGCGTGCCCCCGGGCTCCGTGTTTTACCTCAGGCACATGAACCCGGCATTAATGTGATAACTGAAGCAAACCCACAGATCAAAGTGGAAGTTAATGTCAACCACTGCCACTGCCCTGAGACCTCGGGTGACGCCGGCAAGGCCTCGCGAGCCGTCGCCGGTGTGACGTCCAAGACTAACGCGCCTTTGCCGCCTGAAAAGCCAGTACTGACTGATAGTGTGGAAGGGCACGTAAAGTCAGTCATCACTGAGGGCCAGAACAGTGAGCTCGTCACTGAGGCCAAGGACAGTCATGTCGAGACGGCCAAGACCGATGGCAAGGACGCAAAGCTCGTTACTGAGGCCAAGGACAGTCATGTCGAGACGGCCAAGACCGATGGCAAGGACGCAAAGCTCGTTACTGAGGCCAAGGACAGTCATGTCGAGACGGCCAAGACCGATGGCAAGGACGCAAAGCTCGTTACTGAGGCCAAGGACAGTCATGTCGAGACGGCCAAGACCGATGGCAAGGACGCAAAGCTCGTCACTGAGGCCACGGACAGTCATGTCGAGACGGCCAAGACCGATGGCAAGGACGCAAAGCTCGTTACTGAGGCCAAGGACAGTCATGTCGAGACGGCCAAGACCGATGTCAAGGACGCAAAGCTCGTCACTGAGGCCACGGACAGTCATGTCGAGTCGGCCAAGACTGACGGCAAGGACGCAAAGCTCGTCACTGAGGCCACGGACAGCCATGTCGAGTCGGCCAAGACTGATGGTAAGCACGGCAAGGACGGTGAGCACGATTCCGATCACCTTACCGGTCTGCGCCGTAGCCGTGATGAAGTCGCGGAGTCTGAAACCTCTGGCACGCGCGAGGCGACCTTGGAGGTAAGCACCCAGACCAAGCGTGGTGTAACCAGCCCAGGCCCTGCTGAAAATGAAAGTGATCGCTGGAACCAAGACTTCTCCAGCCGCTCCCGGCTGAGGAACTGACACCCGCCAGGGTGTTTTTACTTCGCCGATAACGCCGCGTTTCCCCGGGCCCAAGGTTCGGGGAAACGTTTGAAAAACGTGGAGCAAGTCATAGTGTATTACCGAATTGATAACAGTGCTTACCCAGATGTGCGTCAGCTGCCAAGCATGGATTTGCATGGCGCACCCAATGAGCGCGCGTCCTTTTACACGCCAAAACATGCCGGTTCGCGGTGGAGCTCGGTGCCGGTGCCCAGTGATAGGCCTGGGCAACATAGGGCTCAAAGCCTGGTGGACAGGGTTGCCGCATTTTTAGCGCAATTGGCCAGTGGTCCCTCGCAGCCAAAGGCTAAGGTCTTTCCCGATGTGCCCCCACAACCCCAAGTGAATCCCCAGGCGGTGAGGCGTGCCGCGCCAGCTGACTCGGCGCCCGTGCTGACTTGCGTGCCTGCGCAGGCGCATGGAGGCGATATCCCGGGTTTGTCCGATAAGCGTAATGGCGCAAAGCCTTTGAATATTTGGAGTGGGTTCCGTCAGGGGCCAGGCGGTAACTGTGCCACGGTAGCGACGATCAAGGCTGCCATGCACACATTCGGTCAAAGCCCGACAGACATCTACCGCGAAGTCAGGCGGCTGGACGGTGGTTATCGGGTAACGATGCGCGACAATTACACGCTCACATTGACCGACCGAGAGTTGGCAGTCGCCTCGCGCGCTTCGCAGTTCATCGGCCCCGATAAAGGCATGCTCAAGGATGCGCACTTTTTATTTGCCGTCAGTGCCAAGCGTGCACACGAGGAGAACAACGACACAACGGCGGGTGAGAGCTTTGACGCGGGTGTGGAGAGTTTGAATGATGGTGAGGATGAGGAAAAGCCTGGCGAGGGCTTCCTGCGGTTAGGGCTAATTCACTATATGAAAAACGTCAGCGTGCGTGAGCTTGCCGAAGGTCACGTGGGCGTGAGTAATCGGCGGGGGCACTCGGTAGCAGTCATAAATGGCCTTGAAGAGATCTGGGGGCGGCCCGGGGCTGAGCCTCGGCGAGGGGAGGCTGTGGCACTCAAGCGCACTCCTTGCTGTCAAGGCCTGGCCTCGCTGGGCGCGAATGATCAGGTAATAAAAGATAAGCGTTGACCGTAACTTTCTACTTATCGCAACTCATTGATTTAACTCTTCTTCTCAACGTGTATTGATTGACAGACTGCAGGAGTCATTTTTGTGGACGTAGCCAGGCTTAACCTCTCTACTCGTTCAACACCCGTACATTCCCTGCCTTTTACAGGGCCGATCTCACACTCCACAGACGTTAAATTGCTGGACGTTGTCAACGCATTCAATGCCCCTCAAAGACGCTTTGGTGAGGACTATGACGCCAGTGCTCACTTAGCGGTTATCAAAATGATGATGGTTACTTTTGGTCAACGCCCTTCGGACTTGTTTACGCAGGTCAAGCGTGCCGAGCAGGGGTATGAGGTCACGCTTAGAGATGGCAACAAAGTTCAAGTGTCCGATCTCGAGTTACGGCAAACAGCCGCCGGCTCAAGAATTGTTGGACATGACCCGGCGGCGATCAGTGATGCGAACTTTGCATTGGCTGTGTTTGTTAAACGTAAACAACTAATGGGCGTTCAGGCAGGTAATAATCAGGGGTTTAAGAGTGCATTATCAAATTCGTTGCGTGGTGAGACGACTTATAATGTGCTCAAGGGCCTGGGCATGGCCGGTTTTTTACGCCAAGTACCGTCGGCGCAGTTGGCAGGCAGCGGCGTCGGCGTCATGCAAACCCATACATTTGGCGGTGCCCTGGTCTATGGGGGCGTGAGCCATGAATATGGGGGCCAGCGACCTGTCGAGCGTCCCTATGTCTACGTGCTGGTTAATCACAATACGTCCGTTGAGGTGCAGGGTAATGCCTCTGGTTTGAGTGCCAGCGCTCAGCCTCAGAGCCCCTCCGACCCTGGCGTGCCGCCAATGAGCGATTCGTCTTCCGACATCCCCACTCGAGCAGTGGGGCAGAAACCTGTCGATAGAGTAAGAAGTTTTGACGTCGCTGAACGACGGTTCGGTGAGGGCGATACCCGTCGGCATGCGTCCGTGATCAAAATGATGATGATGAGGTTTGGTCAAAGTCCGCAGGATGTGTTCGACAAGGTCGTGGCGGCCGCAGAGGGCTATGACATCACCATGAAGGACGGTTTTTCTTTACATCTGTCCAAAGAAGAATGGAGTCGCACGGCCGGGGTCTCGCGGTTTACCGGCGGTGACAGCAGTATTGTGATGGATGCCAATTTCATCTTGGCGGCCTATGTAAAACGTGTGCAGCTGTCCAGTACGGACCCTGATAAACAGGAGAGCTTCGAGCGCGCGTTATCCGCGGTCATGCTTAATGATACGGCGTACCGGGTATTGAAAGGGATGGGGATGATCGGTTTCCTGCGCATTGTCGAACCCGAAAAAATGCTGAAAAAAGGCGCCGTTGCCGTCTTGGATAATTACGCTGGTGAGTTTGTACTGGATGGCATCAAATACCAGTCGGGAAAACAACAGCCTGTTGTCAAAGACTATGGCTATATGCTCGCCATGCAGCCGTCGAACACTTCGTCGGCGCAACCGGGCGGGAACATTTCAAACCTCTCCAATCGTCAGGTGGGCGTCAAGCCTGACAATATCTGGAGTGGGTTTTATCAAGGTTCAGAACTCAACTGCGTCACCGTCTCTGCGATCAAGGCCGCGATGATGAAGTACGGTCAAAATCCCCAGGGCATTTATAAACGCATTACCGAGACACCCGAGGGTTATACCGTGACCATGCGTGACTCATGCACGGTACACCTGACCCACGATGAGTTGAAAAAAGCGCAAAAAGGTTCGCACTTCTTCGGTGAAGATAACGGTCTTTTGCACGATGCGATTTTCATGTTCGCGGTGAGCGCAAAGCGCGCGCAAATGGAAAATCACGAGTTTCGGGCTGAAGCGAGTTTTGAGGCCGCCATGGGGACGCTCAATGATAGAGAAACCCCTGGCGAAGCACTTCGGCGCCTTGGCTTGTATGCCTTCACGCGTGGCAGCACTGTCGAGGAATTGGCCAGTGGCGTTGCGGGCACTCTTGCCAATCATGGCCACTCCGTAGGCGTTTTTGACGGAATTATCGATTTTTATGGGTCAACAATAAAATTGGCCGGTTCGGACTGGGAGAAAGGCGCTCACGCGTTAAAACTGGTGTAAACCGGGTGAGGGCGGTTGGACCAGTAACTGCCTGAACGCCTTTATCGGCAACGGCCGGCTGTGCAAATACCCTTGGAACAAATGGCACCCCAGCTTTTGCAGGAACGCCAGTTGCTCCGGCGTTTCCACACCCTCGGCAATTACATCAAGGTTGAGGCTGCGGGCCATGGCCACGATGGCGCGGATGATTTCCGCGTCATTGGGGTCATGGGTGGCATCGCGCACGAAAGACTGGTCGATCTTCAGCGCATCCACCGGCAGGCGTTTGAGATAAGTCAGCGACGAATAGCCGGTACCGAAGTCATCCATGGCAAAGCTCACGCCGAGCTTTTTCAGGCGGCGCATCTTGGCCACGGTGTCGTCCAGGTTCTGGATGACGATGCCTTCGGTGATCTCCAGCTTTAACAGGCTGCAGGGCAGATGATGCTGTTTGAGGCTGTGTTCTACCCGCTCCACAAAGTCGTTCTGGCGAAACTGCCGGGGGCTGATATTCACGCACAGGCTGAAATTAAGCGGGTCTACCAGGCCCTCGGCAATCAGCTGCGCAAAGGCGCCGCAGGCCTCATCGAGAATCCAGGTGCCGACCTCCAGGATCAGGCCGCTGTCTTCCAGTACCTTGATAAATTCGGTGGGTGACTGCGCGCCCAATTGTGGGTGCTGCCAGCGCACAAGCGCCTCGGCGCCGACAATTTTGTTGCCGCGTGCATCCACCTGGGGTTGGTAATGCACGCTGAACTCACCGCGTGACAGCGCCAGGCGCAGGTCGGTCTCCATGCGCAGACGCTCACTGGCGGTTTTCTGCATGCTGTTGTGGAACATTTGCGTGGTGTTGCGCCCCGAGTCCTTGGCGCGATACAGCGCAATATCGGCGCGCTTGAGCAGGTCGGCCGGTGTGGAGCCATGATCGGGTATAAGCGCCACGCCGATGCTCGGTGTGACCTGCAAGCGGTGGCCATCCAGGAACATCGGCTCCGACAGCAGTTCGCGCAGCGTGTCGGCCAATACTTGTACTTGGCCGCTGACCGCTGTACGTGTGCCTTCCAGGCCACTGAGCAACACCACGAACTCATCACCGCCCAGGCGCGCCACGGTGTCTTCCAGGCGCACGCTGGCTTCCAGCCGTGCAGTGACTATTTTCAGCACGGTGTCGCCCACCGGGTGACCGAGGGAATCATTGATGTGCTTGAAGTGGTCAAGGTCGAGGAACAATAACGCGCCGCGCAGGTTATGGCGTTTGAGCAGGGCGATCTGCTGACTGAGACGGTCCATCAGCAGCGCGCGGTTGGGCAGGTTGGTCAGAGGGTCGTGGTAGGCCAGGTGACGAATCTGCGCCTGGGCGTTTTTCAACAGGCTCACATCCCGTGCAGTCAACAGCAGGCACGGGGTTTCATTGAGGGTGATGGGTTCGACCGAGACTTCCACCGCCAACACTTCTCCGCGCTTGTTGTGCCAGAGCATTTCCAGGTGATGAATGCGGCCCTTGATCTGCAGTTCGGCCAACAATGCCGCGCGCTGGTTTTCATCGGCCCAGATGCCGATCTGGTAGAGCGTGAGGCCGATGGCTTCTTCGGCGCGGTAGCCGGTCAGGCGGCAGAAGCCATCATTGACCTCGACATAACGGCCGGTGTCGCGTTCGGTGATGGAAATCGCGTCAGGGCTGGAGTGAAAAGCCTTGGCGAATTTCTCTTCACTGGCCTTGAGCGCGGCTTCCGAGCGCTGTTGCTGGGTGATATCGCGCAACGTCGTGACAATGCAGGGTTGGTCACCGACCTTGATCAACCGGCTGGAAATCACGCAGGTCAGACTTTGGCCGTTCTGGTGATGCACCACCAGGGCCACATTGCTCAACGATTGTTCGCGGATCACCTGCTCAATGCGTTGCAGGCGCTGGCTCGAATCGTCCCACAGGCCGATCTGCTCGGCGCTGTTGCCGATGACGTCGGCAGCGGTCCAGCCGAAGGTCTGGGTAAAGGCCGGGTTGATCTCGATAAACACGCCGCTGTCCAGGCAGGTTACGCAGATCGGGTCGGGGCTGGCCTGGAACAGGCTGGCGAATTTTTCTTCGGAGGCGGTCAGGCGTTGTTCGCGTTCAACCTGGTCGGTGATATCGAGCAAGGTGCCGGCCATGCGCAGCGGCTTGCCGGCGTCATCGCGATACAGGCGTGCGCGGCTTTCCAGGTAGCGCGGGCTGCCATCTTCCATTTCTACGCGGTAGGTCAACTGATAGTTGCCGTCCGGGCCTTCGCGCAGGCTGCGGTAGGCGTTGCGCATGCCCTCGCGGTCGGCATCGGACATGCCTTCAAAAAACGCGTCGAAGGATTCGTGGAAAGGCTCGGGCGGCAGGCCGTGCAACTGGGCGGCGCGGGTCGAGCCGTAGAGCATGCCGGTGGGGATATGCCAGTCCCAGGTGCCCAGTTGCGCCGAATCCAGGGCTAGGTCGAGGCGCTCCTGGCTGTCCTTGAGGGCCTGCTCGGCGTTCTTGCGGTCGGTGGTGTCAAGAAAGGTGCTGATCAGGTAAGCCTCGCCCTCAAGCTCGACCTTTTGCGCGCTGAGGGTGCCATCGTGAATCTGGCCGTTGCTGGCGCAGAACTGCACGTCCATGGTGATCGGCTCGCCCTTGCGCTGGGTGGCCTTGACCAGCAGCGCGCGCTCCTCCGGGTGGCGCCACAGGCCCAGCTCCAGGGTGGTGCGGCCGATGGCCTCGGCCACGGGCCAGCCAAAGTGAATCTCGAAGTACTGGTTGGCTTCGCTGATGCGGCCGTCGGACTGGCGGGTGAGCAACACCATGTTGGGGCACAGGTGAAACAGCGTGGCGAAGCGTTTTTCCGATTGCATGAGGGCGTGTTCGCGCTCGCGCTGGCGAGTGGTTTCGCGAATTACCCCGATCATGCGGCGCCGGCCGGTTTTGTCCGGCGCCAGGCTGCCGTTGATTTCCAGCCAGTGATGGCTGCCATCCGGCCATTGGATGTGGTGGTGCATGGCCTGCTCGAACGGCTCGCCCGCCAGCACCGCATGAAACGCGCGCACCACCCGGGCGCGGTCCTGCGGCGCCAGCAGGTCCAGGTAGTCGAGGTCTTTGGGCAAGGGTTGCCGAGGGTCGTAGCCAAACAACGCCTGGGTGCCGCGTGACCAGCTGATCCTGCCGGTATCGATTTCCCAGCACCACGCGCCAAGGCGGGCAGCATTGAGGGCCGCCAGCAATTGTGGAGCACTTTCCCAGCTTTGTTCCGCCTCTTGAGGGTCCAAGGCGTAAATGCGCGGCAGGGGCGGTACGGAATCGACGGGGTTGCGCATTATCAATGGGCCTTGGCTCAATGGGCGTTCGGCGTGGGATTATTCAGGCTTTATGGGCCGCACAGCTTCATGCCGGTATCCCTGGCAGATCGACCTGTGCATCCAATAGGCTCATGAAAGCCCGCGCAGCGTTCGACAGCGTCCTTTCGGTGTGCACGATATAGCCTAGCTGGCGACTGAGCTGTATGCCCGGCAAAGCGATACTTGCCACCTGATCATCGAGCATGGTGCGCGGCAAAACGCTCCAGGCCAGGCCGATGGAGACCATCATCTTGATGGTTTCCAGGTAGTTGGTGCTCATGGCGATGTTGGGCGTGAGGCCCTGGGCCTCGAACAGCCGTCTGACGATATGGTGGGTAAAGGTGTTGCCGCCGGGAAAGACCGCCGGGTGTTTGGCAATGTCGGCAAGGCTGACCGTGCCGTTGCCGGTCAAGCTGTGTTCCGGCGCCACCACGAAGTCCAGCGGGTCGTCCCACACCGGCGTGGCGCGCACCAGGTTGTGCGGTTCAGGTGCCAGGGTGATGACCGCCACTTCGGCACGGCCATGGAGGATTTCTTCGTAGGCCACTTCCGAATCAAGGAACTGAATATCCAGTGCCACATTGGGATATTGCCGGGTAAAGGTGCGCAGAATGGGCGGCAGGCGGTGCAGGCCGATGTGATGGCTGGTGGCCAATGTCAGCCGGCCGCTGACTTCGCCGGTCAGGTTGGTGAGCGCCCGGCGTGTATCGTCCAGCACATTCAAAATCTGATAAGCGCGTGGCAGCAGGGCGCGCCCGGCTTCGGTCAGGCCGACTTCACGGCCCAGGCGATCGAACAGGCGCACCTTTAATTGTTGTTCCAGCCCGGCGATGCGTTTGCTGATCGCAGGCTGGGTCAGGTGCAGGCGATCACCGGCGCCGGAAAAGCTGCCGGTCTCGGCGATAGCGATAAAGGCGTTGAGGTTGGCCAGGTCCATGGTGGTATTCCAGTTGGTAATCCAAAGCATAAAAAATATGAATTTGAGTTATTTAATGTAGCGCCATACCATCAGCCTCACAAGCCAAAGGGTTATTGAAAAGCCCGGCGTATAGATGCACCTGTGATGAGGACCGACTGATGGCCGGCAAAACGCTTTACGACAAGCTTTGGGATTCCCATGAAGTGAAACGGCGCGACGATGGCTCGTCGCTGATCTATATCGACCGTCACATCATCCATGAAGTGACCTCGCCCCAAGCGTTCGAAGGCCTGCGACTGGCCGGGCGCAAGCCTTGGCGCGTCGACTCGATCATCGCCACTCCGGACCACAACGTGCCGACCACCCCGGAACGCAAGGGCGGGATCGACGCCATCGTCGACACCGTGTCGCGCCTTCAGGTGCAGACCCTCGACGACTACTGCGACGAATATGGCATCACCGAATTCAAGATGAATGATGTGCGTCAAGGCATCGTCCACGTGATCGGCCCGGAGCAGGGCGCCACCTTGCCGGGCATGACGGTGGTCTGCGGCGACTCCCACACGTCCACCCACGGCGCGTTCGGCGCCCTGGCGCACGGCATCGGCACCTCCGAGGTGGAACATGTGTTCGCCACCCAGTGCCTGGTCGCCAAGAAGATGAAAAATATGTTGGTGAAAGTCGAAGGCAAATTGCCGTTCGGCGTGACCGCCAAAGACATCGTGCTGGCCGTGATCGGCAAGATTGGCACCGCCGGCGGTAACGGCCACGCCATCGAATTCGCCGGCAGCGCGATTCGCGACCTGTCCATCGAAGGCCGCATGACCATCTGCAACATGTCCATCGAAGCCGGTGCCCGCGTGGGCATGGTGGCGGCGGACGAAAAAACCGTTGAATACGTCAAAGGTCGCCCATTCGCACCAGCGGGCGCCGATTGGGACGCTGCGGTCGAGGCCTGGAAAGACCTGGTCTCCGACGCCGACGCGGTGTTCGACACCGTGGTCGAGCTCGACGCGGCCCAGATCAAGCCGCAAGTCAGCTGGGGCACCTCGCCGGAAATGGTCCTGGCGGTTGACCAGAACGTGCCGGACCCGGCTAAAGAAACCGACTTGGTCAAGCGCGGTTCCATCGAGCGCGCCCTGAAATACATGGGCTTGCAAGCCAACCAGGCGATTACCGACATTCAGTTGGATCGCGTGTTTATCGGTTCCTGCACCAACTCGCGGATCGAAGACCTGCGCGCTGCGGCGGTGATCGCCAAGGGCCGCAAAGTGGCTTCGACCATCAAGCAAGCCATCGTGGTGCCGGGTTCGGGCCTGGTCAAAGCCCAAGCCGAAGCCGAAGGCCTGGACAAGATCTTCCTCGAAGCCGGTTTTGAATGGCGTGAGCCGGGCTGCTCGATGTGCCTGGCGATGAACCCGGACCGTTTGGAATCGGGCGAGCATTGCGCGTCCACTTCCAACCGAAACTTCGAAGGGCGTCAGGGCGCCGGCGGGCGTACTCACCTGGTCAGCCCGGCCATGGCCGCTGCGGCTGCCGTCAACGGTCGTTTCATCGACGTTCGCGAATTGATCTGAGGAATACCCGATGAGAGCTTTTACCCAACACACCGGCCTTGTCGCCCCTTTGGATCGCGCCAACGTCGACACCGACCAGATCATCCCCAAGCAGTTCTTGAAGTCGATCAAGCGCACCGGTTTCGGCCCTAACCTGTTCGACGAGTGGCGCTACCTGGACGTGGGCTACGCCTACCAGGACAACTCCAAGCGCCCGCTGAACAAAGACTTCGTACTCAACGCCGAGCGCTACCAGGGCGCCAGCGTATTACTGGCGCGGGAAAACTTCGGTTGCGGCTCCAGCCGTGAACACGCGCCGTGGGCGCTGGAAGAATATGGCTTTCGCAGCATCATCGCGCCGAGCTACGCCGACATCTTCTTCAACAACAGCTTCAAGAACGGCTTGCTGCCGATCATCTTGAGCGACGCTGAAGTGGATGAGCTGTTCAAGCAGGTGGAAGCTGATGTGGGCTACCAACTGACCGTTGACCTGGCCGCGCAGACCGTGACCCGTCCGGACGGCAAGGTGTATCACTTCGAGGTGGATGCGTTCCGCAAGCATTGCCTGATCAATGGCCTGGATGATATCGGCCTGACCTTGCAGGACGGCGATGCGATTGCCGCGTTTGAAGCCAAACACCGGGCGAGCCAGCCCTGGTTGTTTCGCGATGCCTGATTGGCGGTAACCGTGCGGGCCCCATCGCGGGCAAGCCCGACTCCCACCCTGGAATGCATTCCACTGTGGGAGCTGGCTTGCCTGCGATAGCGCCCGTACAACCACCCCAACACCCAAGGAAAGCCACCATGACCACCACCGCCCACACCCAAGTCGTGCAAAAACAATTCGGCGAGCAAGCCTCCGCCTACCTGAGCAGTGCCGTGCACGCCCAAGGCACCGAATTCGCGCTGCTCCAGGCCGAACTGGCCGGGCAGGGCGCTGCACGCCTGCTGGATCTGGGTTGCGGCGCCGGGCATGTGAGTTTTCAGGTGGCGCCACTGGTTAAAGAAGTGGTGGCCTACGACCTGTCCCAACAGATGCTCGACGTGGTTGCGGCCGCCGCCAAAGACCGCAACCTGGCCAACATCCGCACCGTACACGGCGCCGCCGAGCGCCTGCCATTCGCCGACGGCGAGTTCGACTTCGTGTTCAGCCGCTACTCGGCCCACCACTGGAGCGACCTGGGCCTGGCGCTGCGCGAAGTGCGCCGGGTGCTCAAGCCCGGTGGCGTGGCAGCCTTCGTCGACGTCTTGTCACCGGGCAGCCCACTGTTGGACACTTACCTGCAAACCGTCGAAGTGCTGCGTGACACCAGCCACGTGCGCGATTATTGCGCCGCCGAATGGATGCAACAGCTCAGCGAATCCGGCTTGCATGTGCGCACCAGCAGCCGTCAACGCCTGCGCCTGGAATACACCTCGTGGGTCGAGCGCATGCGCACGCCAGAGGTATTGCGCGCGGCGATCCTTGCGCTGCAACAGGCAATGGGCCAGGAAGTGCGCGATTACTACGAGATTCAAGCCGACGGCACCTTCAGCACCGACGTGCTGGTGGTTTTCGCTGAACGCTGATTGATTTTTCCCGACCTGCCCACGGGCGGGTCGCTTGATGAAATGAGGAACGCATGAGCAAGCAGATTCTGATTCTCCCTGGCGACGGTATTGGTCCGGAAATCATGGCCGAAGCGGTCAAGGTCCTGGAACTCGCCAACAGCAAGTACAGCCTGGGCTTTGAGCTGAGCCACGACGTGATCGGTGGCGCGGCCATCGACAAGCACGGCGTGCCGCTGGCTGACGAAACCCTGGACCGCGCCCGTGCGGCCGATGCCGTGCTGCTCGGCGCCGTGGGTGGCCCGAAATGGGACAAGATCGAGCGTGACATCCGCCCTGAGCGCGGCCTGCTGAAAATCCGCGCGCAACTGGGCCTGTTCGGCAACCTGCGCCCGGCCATCCTCTACCCGCAACTGGCCGACGCGTCGAGCCTCAAGCCGGAAGTGGTCGCGGGCCTGGATATCCTGATCGTGCGTGAACTGACCGGCGGTATCTATTTTGGCTCGCCACGCGGCGTGCGCGAGTTGGAGAATGGCGAACGCCAGGCCTACGACACGCTGCCGTACAGCGAGAGTGAAATCCGCCGTATCGCCCGTGTCGGTTTCGACATGGCCCGCGTGCGCGGCAAAAAGGTCTGCTCGGTCGATAAAGCCAACGTACTGGCCTCCAGCCAACTGTGGCGCGAAATCGTCGAGGAAGTCGCCAAGGACTACCCGGACGTCGAGCTGAGCCACATGTACGTCGACAACGCTGCCATGCAACTGGTGCGTGCGCCCAAGCAGTTTGACGTGATCGTCACCGATAACCTGTTTGGCGACATCCTGTCGGACCAGGCCTCGATGCTCACTGGCTCCATCGGCATGCTGCCGTCGGCGTCCCTGGACACCAACAACAAGGGCATGTACGAGCCTTGCCACGGTTCGGCGCCGGACATCGCGGGCCAGGGCATTGCCAACCCGTTGGCGACGATTTTGTCGGTCTCGATGATGCTGCGTTACAGCTTCAACCTGAGCGAAGCGGCGGATGCCATCGAGAAGGCCGTAAGCCTGGTGCTGGATCAAGGTTTGCGCACCGGTGACATTTGGTCACAGGGTTGCACCAAAGTCGGCACGCAAGAAATGGGCGACGCAGTAGTCGCCGCGCTGCGGAATCTGTAATCTCTCCGGCCCGCTTGCAGTTGTTGCTGCAAGGCGGCCCACTTTTTAACAAGGTGTAGTTGCGATGAAACGTGTAGGTCTGATCGGTTGGCGCGGTATGGTCGGTTCCGTGCTCATGCAGCGGATGCTGGAAGAGCAGGATTTCGATCTTATTGAGCCGGTGTTTTTCACCACTTCGAACGTAGGTGGCCAAGGGCCGTCCGTGGGCAAGGATATCGCCCCGCTCAAGGACGCCTACAGCATTGAAGAGCTGAAAACCCTCGATGTGATCCTGACCTGCCAGGGTGGCGACTACACCAGCGAAGTCTTCCCCAAGCTGCGGGAAGCCGGCTGGCAGGGTTACTGGATCGACGCCGCCTCCAGCCTGCGCATGCAGGACGACGCGGTGATCATCCTCGACCCGGTGAACCGCAAGGTCATCGACCAGCAACTGGATGCCGGCACCAAGAACTACGTCGGCGGCAATTGCACCGTCAGCCTGATGCTGATGGGCCTGGGCGGCTTGTTCGAGGCCGGCCTGGTTGAGTGGATGAGCGCCATGACTTATCAGGCGGCGTCCGGCGCCGGTGCGCAGAACATGCGTGAACTGATCAAGCAGATGGGCGCGACCCACGCCGCTGTCGCCGATCAACTGGCCGACCCTGCCAGCGCGATCCTCGACATCGACCGCCGCGTGGCCGAAGCCATGCGCAGCGACGCTTACCCGACCGAGAACTTCGGTGTGCCATTGGCCGGCAGCCTGATCCCGTGGATCGACAAGGAACTGCCAAATGGCCAGAGCCGCGAAGAGTGGAAGGCCCAGGCCGAGACCAACAAGATTTTGGGCCGCTTCAAGAGCCCGATCCCGGTCGACGGCATCTGCGTGCGCATCGGCGCCATGCGCTGCCACAGCCAGGCGCTGACCATCAAGCTGAACAAAGACGTGCCGATCGCCGATATCGAAGGGTTGATCAGCCAGCACAACCCGTGGGTCAAGCTGGTGCCGAACAACCGCGACATCAGCATGCAGGAGCTGAGCCCGACCAAGGTCACCGGCACCCTGAATGTACCGGTGGGCCGTCTGCGCAAGCTGAACATGGGCAGCCAGTTCCTCGGCGCGTTCACGGTCGGCGACCAACTGCTGTGGGGCGCTGCCGAGCCGCTGCGTCGCATGCTGCGGATCTTGCTTGAGCGTTGATCGCTTGAAGCCGTAAGAGAAACCCGCGTACTGGTGACAGGCGCGGGTTTTTTGTTGCCCTTGAGGTCGCCATCGCAGGCAAGCCAGCTCCCACATTTTGTTTTGTAAACACATTCAAGGGTGGGAGCTGGCTTGCCTGCGATGAGGCCATCAGCCTCACCAAAAAGGCCAGCTTAATTGCCTCACCCCGAGCCACCCGGTAAAGTGCCGCTCCCCCCGCAATGCCCGAGGCAGCCTCCATGACCCAGACCTTTGAAATCGCCGTGATCGGCGCCACCGGTACCGTCGGTGAAACCCTGGTGCAGATTCTCGAAGAGCTGGATTTTCCGGTGGGCACCCTCTATCTGCTGGCCGGCAGCAATTCGGCCGGCGCCTCCGTGCCATTTCGCGGCAAGAACGTGCGGGTCAAGGAAGTCGATGAGTTCGATTTCAAAAAAGCGCAGCTTGCCTTCTTTGCGGCCGGCCCGGCCGTTACCTTGAGCTTCGCCCCGCGCGCCACCGCTGCCGGTTGCGCGGTGATCGACCTGTCTGGCGCCTTGCCTACTGAACAGGCGCCTCACGTGGTGCCGGAAGCCAATGCCCATGTACTGGACAGTTTGAAAAAGCCCTTCCAGCTGAGCAGCCCAAGCCCATCGGCGACCAACCTGGCCGTGGTGCTGGCGCCGTTGCGTGAATTGTTGGAGATCCAGCGTGTCAGCGTCACCGCCAACCTGGCGGTATCCGCCCAGGGCCGTGAAGCCGTCAGCGAGCTGGCACGACAGACCGCCGAACTGTTGAACGTGCGCCCGCTGGAGCCCAAGTTCTTTGATCGGCAAATGGCCTTCAACCTTTTGGCACAAGTCGGCACGCCAGATGCGAAAGGTCATACAGCCCTGGAGAAACGTCTCGTACACGAACTGCGCGCGGTGCTGGAAACTCCATTGCTGAAGATTTCTGCAACCTGCGTTCAAGCCCCGGTGTTTTTTGGCGATAGCCTGACGGTGTCGTTGCAATTGGGCGCGCCGGTCGATCTGGCAGCGGTGAACCGTGCATTGGAAGCGGCGCCTGGCATCGAACTGGTTGAAGAGGGCGATTACCCCACGGCTGTGGGCGATGCGGTCGGCCAGGATGTGGTCTACGTCGGCCGTGTGCGTGCAGGTGTGGATGACCCGGCGGAACTAAATCTGTGGCTGACGTCAGATAACGTACGCAAGGGCGCGGCACTCAACGCCGTACAGCTGGCGCAGTTGTTGATAAAAGGCCTTGTGTAAAAGATACTTGGCGGCAATTTGTAGATTGATTCTAGCCAGGCGCTATGCTTGGCCCCAAGCGGTAAAGAAGCGCGTCGGTAACCTATCGGCTCGCCATGCCTTATGGCAGCGGTTACCAACCTTCTCGCAGGCCGGGGAGTGTTCAGACAAAGGATGAGGCTATGGTTCAAGTTCGCAAACTGGTGTTAGCAATAGCGGCCGCCTCGGCGCTGTCCTCCGGTATGGCGCAGGCGCTGCAACTTGGGGAGATGACCCTCAAATCGAAGCTGAACCAGCCGTTGTCGGTGGAAATCGAATTGCTCGACGTGGGCGGCCTCACGGCTGCCGAGATCACCCCGAGCCTGGCCTCCGACCAGGCGTTTGTCGATGCAGGCGTTGACCGCCAGGCGTTTCTCAATGACCTGACGTTTACCCCGGTGGTCAACCCCAGCGGCCGCAGTGTGGTGCGCGTCACCTCCAGCAAGCCGCTGCCCGATTCCTACGTACGTTTCCTGCTGCAGGTGCAGTGGCCCAATGGCCGCTTGATGCGCGACTACAGTGTGTTGCTCGACCCTGCCAAGTTCGAGCAGCCGGCGCCGACCGCCAACGCGCCCGCGCCGCGCTTGAGCGCACCGGCCAGCACTGCGGCCGCCAGCCCGGCGAAGACCGCCAGCAAATCCGCTCAACACACCACGACCTCTCACGACACCTTGTGGGAAATTGCCGAAAAGAATCGCAACGGTGCGTCGGTGCAGCAAACCATGCTGGCCATCCAGGCGCTTAATCCTGATGCCTTTGTCGACGGCAACATCAATCGCCTGAAAACCGGCCAGGTCCTGCGCCTGCCGGACCGCCAGCAAGCCACCAGCTTGCCGCAGCCCGAGGCGATTGCCGAAGTGACTGCGCAAAATGCTGCCTGGCGCGCAGGTCGTCGCGCAGCCAGTAACCCGGTGGCGGGCAAGCAACAGCTGGACGCGACCAAGCGCACCCAGGCGGGCAATGCGCCGTCGAGCACCACGGCCAAGGACAACTTGAGCCTGGTCTCGGCGGAGTCGGCAAAAAAAGGCGCAAAGGGCAAGACCGGTGATAACCGAGCGGTGAGCGATAAACTGGCGATGACCCAGGAGCAGCTGGACACCACCCGTCGCGACAATGAAGAGCTCAAAAGCCGTGCGGCCGACCTGCAAAGCCAACTGGACAAGCTGCAAAAACTGATTCAACTGAAAAACGATCAACTCGCCAGGTTGCAGGCCGGTAACCCTGAGCCGGCGGCGCAGGCGACAGCGGCGATGCCGGCTCAATTGGCAACTGAAGCTACGCCAACGCCTGCACCCGCTGAGGCGGCGCCCGTTGCCGCAGCACCCGCGCCTGAGCCAATCAAGGCGCAGGACACGCCTGCCACCAACGAAGGCAAGTTCAACGAGCTGCTGACCAATCCGATCGTCCTTGGTGTAATCGGTGGCGCGGCTGGCTTGCTGGTGTTGTTGCTTCTGCTGCTGTGGGCGCGCCATCGAAATGCGCGCCTCGAAGAGGAAAAGCACCTGCGCATGGCACGCGCGCTGGCCGAAGAACCGGCATTTACGCCAAATGTGGATCACGATCTGCCTGCGGACAGCTTCGAAGGCCTTGAGGTGGCAGCGCCGAACGTTAAATTGGCTGCTGCTCCTGCGCCGGCGGCGGTTGCTGAGCCTGTGGTGGTGCCATCGGTCGCCTCCGTGCTGGCGCCTTTGGCCGTTGCCGTCGCCCCGGAAAACTCCAGTGATGCACTGGCGCAAGCGCAATCCCATATCGACCGTGGCCACCTGAACCAGGCCGCCGATGTGCTGGAGCAGGCGATCAAGCGCGAACCCAAGCGCAGCGACCTGCGCCTGAAGTTGATGGAAGTCTATGGCCTGCAAGGCGACAAGGACGGTTTCGTCACCCAGGAGCGTCAACTGGTGGCCAATGGTGAAAACCATGCCCAGGTCGAGCAGCTCAAAAACCGCTTCCCGGCCATGGCCGTGTTGGCGGCGGGCGTCAGTGCTGCGGTGGCAGCGGCGGCCCTGGATGCTCAATACGTCAAGGACTTGCTCGAAGACAAGCCCGTCGCGCCTGCCCCGGAGCCTGAGGCGTTCGACACCGATTTCGACCTGAGTCTGGATGACCTGGAAGCGGCGTCACCCACCGTAGTCAGCCCGAAAGACGCGCCGAGCTTTGAGTCGGTGCTGCAACAGCAGACCGAAGCCAAGGCCAGCCCTGATGACCTGTCGGACTTCGACCTGGACTTGCAGCTTGAGGCTCCGTCTTCGCAGGCCGATGACGACTTCCTGTCGGGCCTGGAAGATCAAATGAAGGACGTGCCGGCTGTTGAGCCGCCGACCCTCAAGCCGGCTGCGCTGGACGATTTTGACCTGCCGGAGGACTTCGATCTGTCCCTGGCGGACGAGCCGCAAGCCCCGGCCGTTGCCAAACCTGATGCATTCGCCTCGCAGCTCGATGACGTCAACGCAGAACTCGATCGCCTGTCTTCGAGCCTCGAGCATCCGCCGATCGAGCCTTCCTTCACTGCTGAAGACGCGGCGTTGGGCGCTGATGAGCCGGAATTTGACTTCCTTTCCGGCACCGACGAGGTCGCCACCAAGCTGGACTTGGCCCAGGCTTACATCGACATGGGCGATGCGGATGGCGCAAAGGACATCCTCAATGAAGTGCTGACCGAGGGCAGTGAAGAGCAGCGCGGTGAAGCCAAGGAAATGCTCGGCAAAATCTAACAATTGATACAAACCCCCTGTGGGAGCTGGTTTGTGTGGGAGCTGGCTTGCCTGCGATGGCGTCAACCGGGTCTCAACTGTAGACCGAGGTGCCTGTATCACAGGCAAGCCAGCTCCCACACAACAAAAGCGCCCCGCATCCCTCCAGCGCCTTTATAATGCGCGCCTTCGCGCAACTCATCGGGCTCTCAGTTCTTGGCAAATATAGATAACGCGGCTGCCGAAATGGCGGCCGCAGGCTTTAACCGCATCGCCTTGGGCGTGGAATACAAAGGTTCGCGCTATCGCGGCTGGCAGCGCCAGGCTTCAGGTGTGCTGACTGTGCAGGAAACCCTCGAAAACGCGTTGTCGAAGGTGGCGGATTCGCCGGTCTCGCTGATGTGTGCCGGGCGTACCGATGCCGGTGTGCATGCCTGTGGCCAGGTGGTGCACTTTGACACCCAGGCCGAGCGCACGCTGAAAGCCTGGGTGATGGGCGCTAATATCAATTTGCCCCATGACGTCAGCGTGACTTGGGCCAAGGTCATGCCTGCGCATTTTCATGCGCGCTTCAAGGCCATTGCCCGGCGCTACCGCTATGTGATCTACAACGATCAGATCCGCCCGGCGCACCTGAATCAGGAAATCACCTGGAACCACCGCCCGCTGGATGCCGAACGTATGGCCGAGGCCGCCCAGCATCTGGTCGGCGTGCATGATTTCAGCGCCTTCCGTGCGGGGCAATGCCAAGCCAAGTCGCCCATCAAGGAAGTCCATCACCTGCGCGTGACCCGTCACGGCAAGATGATCGTGCTGGATATCCGCGCCGGTGCTTTCCTGCACCACATGGTGCGCAATATTGCCGGTGTGCTGATGACCATCGGTACTGGCGAGCGCCCGGTGGAGTGGGCGCGGGAAGTGCTGGAGAGCCGCGTCCGCCGCACCGGCGGTGTCACGGCGCACCCGTTCGGCTTGTACCTGGTGGATGTGGAGTACCGCGACGAGTTTGAATTGCCGCAGCGCTTTATCGGTCCACATTTCCTCACAGGTTTCAGCGAACTTGACGGCTGACGCCTGCAAGCGCTTTTGTTACCATCCGGGACTTTCTCGGCCCAACCCCTGAGGTTTCCACGACATGCCAGCCGTTCGCAGCAAGATTTGCGGGATTACCCGCATAGAAGACGCGCTGGCGGCAGTCGAAGCGGGGGCGGATGCCATCGGTTTCGTGTTTTATGCCAAGAGCCCGCGCGCGGTGAATGTGTTGCAGGCGCGGGCGATTATCGCTGCGCTGCCGCCATTCGTGACCACCGTGGGGCTGTTCGTCAACGCCAGCCGTTGCGAACTCAACGAAACCCTGGATGCCGTGCCGTTGGATATGCTGCAATTTCACGGTGACGAAAGCCCCGATGAATGCGAAAGCTACCAGCGCCCGTACATCAAGGCGCTACGCGTCAAGGCCGGGGATGACATTGCTGCTGCGTGCGCCGCCTATACTGGCGCTCGCGGCATTTTGCTGGATACCTATGTCGAAGGCGTGCCCGGCGGCACGGGTGAGGCGTTCGACTGGACGCTGATTCCCGAAGGCTTGAGCAAGCCGATCATCCTCGCTGGAGGGCTCAATCCCGCGAATGTCGCGGCGGCCATCGAGCAGGTCCGGCCTTATGCGGTGGACGTCAGCGGCGGAGTGGAGCAGGGCAAGGGCATCAAGGATCACCACAAGATTCGCGCATTCATGCAGGCCGTGCGCAACAGCAGTGGCGCGATGTGACGGCTGGCAGTCTGCCGCCGTCCATAACTACCACTGTGTAGAACAGCACCGGCGCCGCCTGCGGGAGGCCCGGAAATGAAGTGGCAACCCTGCGTTGGCAGGTTGTCTGGAAGGCTGAGGATACAGGCGGGAAATGGCCGGTCGAACGTCTGACCCCGTCCAGCCTGTGTCATCGCCACATATGAATTTAGCTCAAGGGCATACGCGGGGCTGTGTTCAAGCCACCGGTACTGGAGAAAGAAAGCATGAGCAACTGGTTAGTAGACAAACTGATCCCTTCGATCATGCGGTCCGAGGTGAAGAAAAGCTCGGTTCCTGAAGGTCTGTGGCACAAGTGCCCATCCTGCGACGCGGTGCTGTACCGCCCGGAGCTGGAAAAGACCCTGGACGTTTGCCCCAAGTGCAACCACCATATGCGTATCGGCGCCCGTGCGCGCATCGACATCTTCCTTGATGCCGACGGCCGTAACGAGCTGGGCGCAGACCTGGAGCCGGTTGACCGTCTCAAGTTCCGCGACGGCAAGAAGTACAAGGACCGCTTGACCGCAGCGCAGAAGCAGACCGGCGAAAAAGACGCGCTGATTTCGGTCAGCGGCAAGCTGCTGGGTATGCCGGTGGTAGTGTCCGCGTTCGAATTTTCCTTCATGGGCGGTTCCATGGGTGCCATCGTCGGCGAGCGTTTTGTACGTGCCGCCAACTACGCGCTGGAAAATCGTTGCCCGATGATCTGCTTCGCTGCCTCTGGTGGTGCGCGCATGCAGGAAGCGCTGATCTCCTTGATGCAAATGGCCAAGACCTCTGCGGTACTGGCACGTCTGCGTGAAGAAGGCATCCCGTTCATCTCGGTACTGACTGACCCGGTTTACGGCGGTGTTTCCGCCAGCCTGGCGATGCTGGGTGACGTGATCGTCGGTGAGCCCAAAGCACTGATCGGCTTTGCCGGCCCGCGCGTGATCGAGCAGACCGTACGTGAAAAGCTGCCGGAAGGCTTCCAGCGCAGCGAGTTCCTGCTGGAGCATGGTGCGATCGACCTGATCATCCCGCGCGGTGAACTGCGCCCACGCCTGGGTAACCTGCTGGCGCAAATGATGGGCTTGCCGACGCCTGTGTACGTCGCACCTAAAATCGAACCTATCGTTGTTCCGCCGGTGCCAGCAAACCTATGACCCAACGTACCTTGGGCGAATGGCTCGCTTACCTTGAGCAGTTGCATCCGTCAGCCATCGACATGGGCCTGGAGCGCTCGCAACAGGTAGCGGCCCGCCTCGGGTTGGGCCGCCCGGCGCCGCGTGTAATCACGGTGACCGGCACCAACGGCAAAGGCTCTACCTGTGCCTTTGTCGCGGCGCTGCTGCAAGCCCAAGGGCTTAAAGTAGGCGTCTACAATTCTCCGCACCTGCTGCGTTATAACGAGCGGGTGCAGCTCAATGGCATCGAAGCCACTGACGCGCAGCTTTGCGAAGCCTTCGCTGCACTGGATGCCGGCCGTGGCGAAATTTCCCTGACCTACTTCGAAATGGGCACCTTGGCGGCTTTCTGGCTGTTCGAGCGTGCGCAGTTGGATGTGGTCGTGCTGGAAGTCGGGCTTGGCGGGCGTCTGGATACCGTTAACGTGGTGGACGCCGATATCGCGCTGGTAACCAGCATTGGTGTCGACCATGCGGACTATCTGGGCAACACTCGCGAGTCGGTGTCTTATGAAAAGGCCGGGATCTTCCGCCAAGGCAAGCCGGCGCTGTGTGGTGACCTGAACCCGCCGCAGCCTTTGCTGGACAAGGTGCGCGAGCTGGATTGCCCATTTTACCTGCGCGGCCGCGAATTCAATCTCGAAGTTGGCGACCAGCATTGGCAGTGGCGCGGGTGTGATGCGCGTGCCCAGGTGGTAGAGCTGCGGGATTTGCCGCTGCTGAACCTGCCGATGGAAAACGCCGCGCTGGCGCTGCAAGCGTACCTGTTGATGGATCTGCCGTGGAGTCCCGAGCAGATTGCTGCCACGTTGCTGGCTACTCGTGTGGTGGGGCGCCTGGATCGCCGCACATTCAAGTGGGAAGGCAAGCGTTTGAACCTGCTGCTGGATGTGGGGCACAACCCGCACGCCGCCGAGTACCTGGCGCAACGTCTGTCACGCACGCCACCTGCCGGTCGTCGCCTGGCGGTGTTCGGGCTGTTGGCTGACAAGGATCTGGACGGTGTGGTTGCGCCGTTACTCGGCAATGTCCAGGCTTGGGCGGTAGCGCCGCTGGACACGCCGCGCAGTCGCCCGGCTGCCGAACTGCAAGTGGCATTGCAGAACCTTGGTGCGTCGGCGGCGTCGTATACAAGCGTCACTGCAGCGCTTGAGGCGCAATGTGCGGTGGCGACGGCCGAGGACGAGATTCTGTTGTTCGGATCATTTTATTGTGTTGCCGAGGCGCTTGAGTGGTTGGCCCGGCGCTCCACGGAGGAAGCTGCACATGGCATTACTGGATAGCGCATACAAGCAGCGAATGGTCGGAGCCCTGGTATTGGTGGCGTTGGCGGTGATTTTCCTGCCGATGCTGTTTTCGCGCCAGGACGAACAGCGCCAGGTCGTGGTCGAGGCACCGGCAGCGCCACAGGCGCCAGCGATGCCGCAAGTTCAGGTGGAGCCTGTGGTGGTGCCTGAGCCGCAGACGCTGCCTGAAGAACCGGTGCCGAGCGATGATGAGGTGGCTGCGCAAACGGCTCCAGCGGCGCCAGCAGTGCCGGTGCAACAGAGTGTGCCGGTGGTCAAGCCGGCGTCGCCTCCAGCGGCCCCGGTGGTGGCCGCCAAACCTGCTGCGCCAGCTCCTGCGCCCAAGCCGGTAGCGCCACAACCTGCCGCGCCGGGCAAGCCGGATGTCGGTCAAAGCCGTATCGACCCGAATGGTCTGCCGATCAGTTGGTCGATCCAGCTCGCCAGCCTGGCCAACCGTGAAAGCGCCGATGCCTTGCAGAAAAAGTTGCGTGCCCAGGGGTATAACGCCTATATCCGCAGTGCCGACGGCAAAAATCGCGTATTTATCGGGCCGCTGATCGAGCGCGCCGAAGCGGACCGCCTGCGTGACCTGCTGGGGCGACAGCAGAACCTGAATGGGTTTGTGGTGCGGTTCCAGCCTGAGCGCGGCTGAGTAAAGGGTTGGAATGCAGGCCAAATGTGGGAGCTGGCTTTTGTGGGAGCCAGCTCCCACATTGTTTTTGGGTGGTCTTGAGATTGCTCAACCCATTGATTTGCAAAGCACCCACAATCACAGCTTACCGATAGCCCAGCGCTCTGCTAAAATGCGCCGCCTTATCCGTACGTAGGCTGCACTGTGCCATTTACCTGGGTTGATTGGGCGATCGTAGCAATCGTCGCCATCTCCGCTTTGATCAGTCTAAGCCGCGGCTTCGTAAAAGAAGCACTGTCGTTGCTGACCTGGATCATCGCAGGGGTTGTAGCCTGGATGTTCGGTGGTTCACTGTCGGTTTACCTGGTCGGGTATATCGAAACACCTTCGGCTCGCGTCATTGCGGGCTGCGCCATCATGTTCATCGCCACGCTGTTGGTGGGGGCAATGGTCAATTATCTTATTGGCGAGTTGATACGTGTCACCGGCCTCTCCGGGACCGATCGATTTCTCGGCATGGCCTTCGGCGCCGCACGTGGCGGCTTGCTGGTGGTTGTGGCGGTCGGGCTGTTGAGCCTGGGGCCGGTACAGCAGGATTCGTGGTGGCAGGAGTCGGTACTCGTGCCAAAATTTCTATTGGTTGCAGATTGGTCCAAGAACCTCATATTGGGGTGGAGCAGTCAGTGGCTGGCCAGCGGAATCAGCGTACCCGCTGATCTTCCGTTCAAGGAACACCTCTTGCCGGCCAAAACGCCTCAGTAAGTAGTGTTCAGTCAAGATTCATTAAGTAGGGGTTGCGTCGCATGTGTGGCATCGTCGGTATCGTCGGTAAGTCGAACGTCAATCAGGCGCTGTATGACGCGCTAACCGTCCTCCAGCACCGCGGCCAGGACGCTGCCGGTATTGTGACCAGCCACGACGGCCGGTTATTCCTGCGCAAGGACAATGGCCTGGTGCGTGACGTGTTCCATCAGCGTCACATGCAGCGCCTCGTCGGGCATATGGGCATTGGCCATGTGCGTTACCCGACTGCCGGTAGCTCGACCTCGGCCGAAGCTCAACCGTTTTACGTCAACTCGCCTTACGGCATCACCCTGGCGCACAACGGTAACCTGACCAACGTTGAACAGCTGGCCAAGGAGATTTACGAATCTGACCTGCGCCACGTCAACACCAACTCCGACTCGGAAGTGCTGCTCAACGTGTTCGCACATGAGCTGGCCCAGCGCGGCAAGTTGCAGCCGACCGAAGAAGATGTATTCGCTGCCGTGACCGACGTGCACAACCGTTGTGTCGGTGGTTATGCCGTCGTCGCAATGATCACCGGTTATGGCATCGTCGGTTTCCGTGACCCGCACGGCATTCGCCCGATCGTGTTCGGCCAGCGTCACACCGACGAAGGCGTCGAGTACATGATCGCGTCCGAAAGCGTGTCCCTGGACGTGCTCGGCTTCACCCTGATCCGCGACCTTGCGCCGGGCGAAGCCGTATACATCACCGAAGACGGCAAGCTGCACACCCGTCAGTGCGCGATTGCGCCGAAACTCACTCCGTGCATCTTCGAACACGTCTACCTGGCGCGTCCGGACTCGATCATCGACGGTGTTTCGGTGTACAAGGCGCGCCTGCGCATGGGCGAGAAGCTGGCCGAGAAAATCCTGCGCGAGCGTCCTGAGCACGATATCGACGTGGTGATCCCGATCCCGGACACCAGCCGTACCGCTGCGCTGGAGTTGGCCAACCACTTGGGCGTCAAGTTCCGCGAAGGTTTCGTCAAGAACCGTTATATCGGCCGTACCTTCATCATGCCTGGCCAGGCGGCGCGCAAGAAGTCGGTGCGCCAGAAGCTCAACGCCATTGAGCTGGAATTCCGCGGCAAGAACGTGATGCTGGTCGACGACTCCATCGTGCGCGGCACCACCTGCAAGCAGATCATCCAGATGGCCCGCGAAGCCGGTGCGAAGAACGTGTACTTCTGCTCCGCCGCGCCTGCCGTGCGTTACCCGAACGTGTACGGTATCGACATGCCGAGCGCCCACGAGCTGATCGCCCACAACCGTTCGACCCAGGATGTGGCCGACCTGATCGGTGCCGACTGGTTGATCTATCAGGACCTGCCAGACCTGATCGAGGCGGTCGGTGGTGGCAAGATCAAGATCGCCGAGTTTGACTGCGCCGTGTTCGACGGCAAGTACGTGACCGGTGATGTCGACGAGGCCTACCTGAACAAGATCGAGCAGGCGCGTAACGACTCGTCGAAGATCAAGACCCAGGCGGTCAGTGCGATCATCGATCTGTACAACAACTGAGTAAACACCGGCCCTGAGGGGCCGGTTTTGTATCTTAAATAGAGTATTGAGTAAGGAGTCGCAGCATGAGTCAGGAATGGGATGCCGGTCGGTTGGACAGCGACCTCGATGGCGTAGCTTTCGATACCCTGGCTGTGCGCGCCGGTCAGCACCGCACCCCGGAAGGTGAGCACGGTGACCCGATGTTCTTCACCTCCAGCTATGTATTCCGCACCGCTGCCGACGCGGCTGCGCGCTTTGCCGGTGAAGTGCCGGGCAACGTTTACTCGCGTTACACCAACCCGACCGTGCGTGCGTTCGAAGAGCGTATCGCGGCCCTGGAAGGCGCTGAGCAGGCGGTGGCCACGGCGACCGGTATGGCTGCGATTCTGGCAGTGGTGATGAGCCTGTGCAGTGCTGGCGACCATGTGCTGGTGTCGCGCAGTGTGTTCGGCTCCACCATCAGCCTGTTCGAGAAGTACTTCAAGCGCTTCGGCATCGAAGTGGACTACGTGCCCCTGGCGGATCTGTCCGGCTGGGATGCGGCGATCAAGGCCAACACCAAGCTGCTGTTCGTCGAGTCGCCGTCCAATCCGCTGGCCGAGTTGGTGGATATCGCCGCGTTGTCCGAAGTGGCCCACGCCAAGGGCGCGATGCTGGTGGTCGACAACTGCTTCTGCACGCCGGCGCTGCAACAGCCGTTGAAGCTGGGCGCGGACATTGTTGTGCACTCTGCCACCAAGTTCATCGACGGCCAGGGCCGTTGCATGGGCGGCGTAGTCGCCGGCCGCAGCGAGCAGATGAAGGAAGTGGTGGGTTTCTTGCGCACCGCCGGGCCGACTCTGAGCCCGTTCAATGCGTGGATCTTCCTCAAAGGCCTGGAGACCCTCAGCCTGCGTATGAAGGCCCATTGCGCCAATGCCCAGGCCCTGGCCGAGTGGCTGGAGCAGCAGGACGGGATTGAGAAAGTCCATTACGCCGGTCTCAAGAGCCACCCGCAACACGCGTTGGCCCAGCGTCAGCAGCGTGGTTTCGGCGCGGTGGTGAGCTTTGAAGTAAAAGGCGGCAAAGACGGCGCCTGGCGCTTTATCGACGCAACGCGCCTGATCTCCATCACGGCCAACCTGGGTGACAGCAAGACCACCATCACCCACCCCAGCACGACCTCCCACGGGCGCCTGGCGCCACAGGAGCGTGAAGCGGCCGGCATCCGTGACAGCCTGATCCGCATTGCAGTGGGCCTGGAAGACGTAGCCGACCTGCAAGCTGACCTGGCTCGCGGGCTGGCTGCCTTGTGATCGAGTGGTCCATGGAAACAGCAGCGGCCGGTAACGGCCGTGTTGCGCTGGTGACGGGCGCCGCCCGAGGCATTGGCCTCGGCATCGCGGCATGGCTGATCAGCGAAGGCTGGCAGGTGGTGTTGACCGACCTGGACCGCGAGCGCGGCTCCAAGGTGTCCAAGGTGCTGGGTGACAACGCCTGGTTTATCAGCATGGACGTGGCCGACGAGAAGCAGGTCGCCCAGGGCGTTGCCGAAGTGCTCGGTCAGTTCGGTCGCCTGGACGCGTTGGTGTGCAACGCCGCCGTGGCCGACCCGCGCAATATCACCCTCGAAAGCCTCGACCTGGCGTACTGGAACCGCGTGCTGGCGGTGAACCTCAGCGGGCCGATGCTGCTGGCCAAGCACTGTGCACCGTACCTGCGTGCCCATGGCGGCGCGATCGTCAACCTGGCCTCGACCCGCGCGCGTCAATCGGAGCCCGACACCGAGGCCTACGCGGCGAGCAAGGGCGGGCTGCTGGCCCTGACTCACGCGCTGGCCATAAGTCTTGGGCCGGAGGTGCGGGTCAATGCCGTCAGCCCTGGCTGGATCGATGCGCGTGATCCAGCGGCGCGGCGTGCCGAGCCTTTGACCGATGCCGATCATGCCCAGCATCCGGCGGGCAGGGTGGGCACGGTTGAGGACGTGGCGGCGATGGTGGCGTGGCTGCTGTCGCGTCAGGCAGGGTTTGTCACTGGCCAAGAGTTTGTGGTCGACGGCGGCATGAGCAAGAAGATGATTTACAGCGAGTAGGGCGGGTAGCCGCCTTGAAGCAATTTTGTCTTTTTCAGAAAAACTTCAAGCAGGCTATTGACTTAGGTCTGCTACCTGCGTAAATTTCGCGGCCTCAACGAAGCAAAGGGTGATTAGCTCAGCTGGGAGAGCATCTGCCTTACAAGCAGAGGGTCGGCGGTTCGATCCCGTCATCACCCACCACTTCTTGAGAGTTTTGCCTTCGGGCAAGACGCAACGTTAAAGGTTGCACCGACGCGCAGCGGTAGTTCAGTCGGTTAGAATACCGGCCTGTCACGCCGGGGGTCGCGGGTTCGAGTCCCGTCCGCTGCGCCATATTTTCCAGGTCCGATTTGTCGGGTTTGAGATTGAAAGGCTTAGGCTGATCAGTCAGACGTTTAAAGACAGTTGAGGGTTTAGGCTCAACTGGTCAAGCGATACGCAGCGGTAGTTCAGTCGGTTAGAATACCGGCCTGTCACGCCGGGGGTCGCGGGTTCGAGTCCCGTCCGCTGCGCCATATCTGCCCCAAGGCCCACTGAACGCCTTGGAGCACAAAGCAAGTGTTAAGCTGCTTTGATCCGATAGCAAAGACCCTGGTCGAAAGACCGGGGTTTTTTGTGTCTGCGATTTGATATTTTGGGTTGAGCTTCTTCTGAAGCTGCCACTGGTCAATGTGGGAGCTGGCTTGCCTGCGATAGCTACACCTCGGTCCAAGGTATGGCCATCGTCGGCAGCCAGCTATCGCAATCAGAACCCCAGCTTATCCCGCAGCCCGTAATACCAGGCGCCCATCGCCGCAAACGGTGTGCGCAACAGTTGCCCGCCCGGGAACGGGTAGTGCGGCAGGTCGGCAAACGCATCAAAACGCTCTGCCTGGCCTCTCAACGCTTCTGCCAGCACCTTGCCCGCCAGGTGCGTGTACGTCACGCCGTGGCCACTGCAGCCCTGGGAGTAATAGATGTTGTCGCCCAGGCGACCCACCTGTGGCAGGCGCGACAGGGTCAGCAGGAAATTGCCGGTCCAGGCGTAATCGATCTTCACATCCTTGAGCTGTGGGAAGGCCTTGAGCATCTTCGGGCGGATGATCGCTTCGATGTTGGCCGGGTCGCGCGCGCCATACACCACGCCACCGCCGAAGATCAGGCGTTTGTCACTGGTGAGGCGGTAGTAGTCCAGCAAGTAGTTGCAGTCCTCGACGCAGTAGTCCTGCGGCAGCAAGGTCTTGGCCAGTTCATCGCCCAGCGGCGCGGTGGTGATGACCTGGGTGCCGCACGGCATCGACTTGGCCGCCAGCTCCGGCACCAGGTTGCCGAGGTAGGCATTGCCCGCGACGATGATGAACTTGGCCCTGACCTTGCCCTCGGCGGTGTGTACCACAGGGTTGGCGCCGCGCTCGATGCGCACCGCCGCAGACTGCTCGTAAATCGTGCCGCCCAGGGACTCTACCGCCGCTGCTTCGCCCAGTGCCAGGTTGAGCTGGTGAATATGGCCGCCGCTCATGTCCAGCAGGCCGCCGACATAGTTGTCACAGGCCACCACTTCGCGGATGCGGCGCTCATCCAGCAACTCAAGCTGCGTATGGCCGTAGCGCTCCCACAGGCGCTGCTGCGACTCCAGGTGGCCCATGTGCTTGCTGTTGAGTGCAGCGAACACACCGCCGTCCTTCAAGTCGCACTGGATCTGGTACTTGGCCACGCGCTCACGAATGATCCTGCCGCCCTCAAACGCCATCTGCCCCAGCAACTGCGCCTGCTTGGGGCCAACGCTGCGTTCAATCACGTCGATGTCGCGGCTATAGCTGTTGACGATCTGCCCACCATTGCGGCCCGAGGCGCCAAAGCCGACCTTGGCGGCTTCCAGCACCGTCACGCGAAAACCGTTCTCCAGCAGAAACAGCGCGCTGGACAGGCCGGTATAACCGGCGCCAATCACGCAGACATCGGTTTCGACTTCACCTTGCAGCACCGGGCGTGGCGGAACCGCATTCGCGGACGCGGCGTAATACGACTGGGGGTAGGGGGTGTTCGCCATCCTGGAACCTCTGTTTTATATTTTTTACGAGTGCGCCGATCCTACCTGAGTTGAAAATTGCCTGCCAGCCACCCGAAAACCCCGGGCATGCCTTTCACAAATAAAAAATTCGCATATTCATAGGGTTAGCTGCAAAAAAGATGTTGACACCCCTTCGGAATTCCGTAGAATGCCGCCTCACAGCAGGCACGTAGCTCAGTTGGTTAGAGCACCACCTTGACATGGTGGGGGTCGTTGGTTCGAGTCCAATCGCGCCTACCAAACAAAATCCGCTCTGCTGGGCGGTCTGGAAGGGCTCACCGAAAGGTGGGCCCTTTTTTGTTGTCTGGGATTTGTAAAACTTCCTTATCAACACTCCCGCCGCCATCGTTATGCTTTTACCCGTCGTGCTGCTGCTCTTCGGCAAGCTTATCGAATGCCGCCTGGGCGTTCATCACAGCTTCAGAATGTTGGAGCGTCCACCTGTATAACGCACGAAATGGCTCTTCCAGCGTATGCCCCAGGTCCGTAACGCTGTACTCGACGGCGACTTGAGAAGAGGGAATGACGCGGCGCGACAAAATGCCATTGCGCTCCAGGCGACGCAGGCTTTGCGTGAGCGCTTTTTGCGTAATGCCGTCGAGTCGACGTTTGATTTCATTGAAGCGCAGCGGGCTTTTACAGAGCGTTGCCAGTATCAATACGGACCATTTGTCCGCGATCTGATCGAGCAGTATCCGGCTGGTGCAATCAGCGGCGTAGACGACTGGAGGGTTCTCGTTTTGCCCCAACGCCTGAATAGCTTTTTCCTGCATGTAGTTTCCTCGGGTATATCTGAGCACTTTTAAGTGCCTTATTGATATTAGGTATACACCTTATACCATGGAGTTTCCTTTTGCTCGGAGCATCTCTCAATGAGTTCTACGAATCTCGACTCTCTATTTCAGACGTTCACGATCAAGTCTTTGACCCTGAAGAATCGAATTGTAATGGCGCCTATGACGCGCGCTTTCGCCAAGGGCGGTGTGCCTGACGAACAAATCGCCGCTTATTACCGTAAGCGTGCGGAAAACCAGGTCGGGTTGATTCTGTCTGAGGGGACTGTGGTGGATCGTCCGGGCGCTCGTAATATGTCGCGGATTCCGTTTTTCCATGGCGATGAATCACTCGCAGGCTGGAAAGCAGTAATCGATGGTGTTCATCGCGCCGGTGGCAAAATGGGGCCGCAGATCTGGCACGTCGGGGCCGCGCCCAGTTTCCAGGAAGACTGGGCGCCCGCCGGTGGGTTTGAGAGCCCGTCGGGGCTTGCCGGTCCTCAAAAACCACTGGGGCAGGCCATGAATGATGAGGCGATTGCCGACACCATTGCGGCGTTCGCCAAGGCCGCTGCTGACGCCAAGCGGCTGGGGTTTGATACCGTCGAAATACACGGTGCCCACGGATACCTGCTGGACCAGTTTTTCTGGACAGGTACGAATGAACGCTCCGACCACTTCAACGGCGCAACGATCAAGGAGCGCTCACTGTTCGCGGCGGAAGTGGTCAAGGCCATACGCGCAGCCGTAGGGCCGGATTTCCCGGTCATTCTGCGTCTGAGTCAGTGGAAGCAGCAGGATTACAGCGCCCGATTGGCTACGACGCCTGAAAGCATGTCCGATTGGCTGGTGCCGCTGGTGGAGGCCGGTGTGGACGTTTTGCATTGCTCTCAACGGCGCTTCTGGGAAGCCGAGTTCCCGGAACTGGACGGCGAGCAGGGTCTGAACTTTGCCGGCTGGGCCAAAAAACTGACGGGCGCTGCGACTATCAGTGTCGGCTCTGTGGGGTTGTCCGGCGACTTCCTCGGCGCCTTCAGCGGCGAAAGCTCCCAACCGGCAGCGATCGACAATTTGGTGCAGCGATTGGAGAAAGAGGAGTTCGACTTGATCGCTGTTGGGCGAGCACTGCTGAGTGACGCGCAGTGGGTGAGGAAAATTCGATCGGGCGATTCGGCCGACTTGAAGCCTTTTGACGTAAAAGATTTGGCCGAGTTGGCCTGAGTCTCACACTTCTGACACGTGCAAAACCTTGAGTGTTGAAGGGCTCACCGAAAGGTGGGCTCTTTTTTTGGCTGGAATTTTGGCAATACCTGCCCATACCGCTTTGCGGGTTACTGCGCTGAGAACTGCTAGCAGAACAGCGTAGCCACCGATAACAGGCAGATAATCTGTGCAAACATCTGGCACCGTATCTCACCATTTGTTGTCGCCATACTCGTTTGTCCGGCGTACATAGCGGCTGCCTCCATCGGCAATACTGCGCTGAGCGCTGCGCAGGACCGCGCAACACTGTATTGAGTATAGGTCTGGAACGAGATCCATGCTGTCGAGACGACTTAAGGTGATTGAGCGCCGCTGGGTTAATGAAACTGGCGCAGATCCACTCAGGTTTGGTGCGCCCAAGGCATACTGAGGAACGATTGAATTCAACCCATGGAGTCCGTAATGGAATTGGCAATGGAAGTATCGTTCGACGTGACGGCGCAGGAGCGCGAGGCCATTCTCAAGCCGCTGCGGGCTTTCAACCGCAGCCACACCGGCCAGATGCCGTCCGAAACGGTCGGTATTTTGCTGCGTGATCCCGCTTCTCAAGAAGTAGTGGGCGGTCTTTACGGGGAGATTTCCTTCGGGTGGTTGTTCATTGAACTGTTGAGCATTCCCGACCAGATGCGCACCCAAGGCACGGGCACGCGATTGATGCGTGCGGCTGAAGACCTGGCCCGTGAACGCGGTTGCGAGGGCATCTGGCTGGACACTTTCAGCTTCCAGGCGCCCGGGTTTTATCGCAAACAGGGCTTCACTGAATTTGGCCACATTGCTGATTTCCCGCCGGGCCATAAACGCCATTTTTTCCACAAGCGCTTGAGCTGAACTCCCTCAAAGCGCCGGGCCACCCGGCGCCCATCACCGACAAAATTTATTGGTTTGCAGCAACAATTTTTCTTGTTGGACACCTCCCGCCCCCAAGCAGCACAGTTGCCGCCACTGACGCTCGACCTCCCAGGTCAACAATAAAAAACCACGTCGGGCTGCACGCCACTTTCATGCTGTGAACCCTTTGTTCACATCCTGCCGTCATGGCGCCGCAGCGCGCATTCTAGGACTTAATCGTCATGCAAACTGTTGTGAACCTATGGCCGTTGATCGGCGTACTTGTCATCGTGGTTGGCTTTGTCCTGCGCTTCAATCCGTTGCTGGTGGTGACCGCCGCAGCCATCGCCACGGGGCTTGCCGCCCACTTCCCGCTGGAAAAAATCCTCGCCAGCATGGGTGAAGGCTTCCTTCAGACCCGCGCCCTGCAATTGATCCTGTTGCTGCCCCTGGCCGTCATTGGCCTGCTGGAGCGCCATGGCCTGCGCCTGCATGCGCAGAACTGGATCGCCCGCTTCGAGCGCGCCACGGTGGGGCGCTTGTTGATCATGTATCTATTTGTGCGCGAGTCCACGGCCGCCATGGGCCTCACCAGCCTGGGCGGGCATCCGCAGATGGTGCGCCCGCTGTTGGCACCGATGGCCGAAGGCGCAGCGGAAAAACGCTACGGCAAGCTGCCGGACAAGGTGCGCCACAAGGTGTTGGCGATGTGTGCGGCGACCGACAACGTCGGCCTGTTTTTCGGCGAAGACATTTTTGTCGCCTTTGGTGCGATTGCGCTGATGCACACCTTCCTGCTCGGTTCGGGAATTGATGTAGAGCCTTTACACATTGCGGTGTGGGGCATTCCGACGGCGATTTGTGCGTTTATCATCCACGCGATTCGCCTGCACCGGTTCGACCGAAGACTTACTCGCGAGATGACGCCCGTCGCGACGCCGGTGGAGTCTGCGCAATGATTATCTCGATTGAGTACCTGTACTGGCTTGCCGGCATTCTGCTGTTGATTACCGCAGGCATGATCCTGCTGGATCGTACCCATCCCAAGCGCTGGTCCAGCGCGGCATTCTGGTTGCTGTTTGCCATTCCGTTCCTGGTCGGGGAGCGTTTGCCGCCGGTGGTTATCGGCGTTGGCGTAGTGGTGATGGCGCTGATCGCAGGTTTGGGTGGCGTGGGGCGCGGTGTGCATGCCCAGTTGCATGACAAGTCTGCCCGCGCCAGTGCCGGTCGGCTTGGCCACAAGCTGTTTATCCCGGCATTGGCCATTCCGCTGACCACCGTGATTGGCTCGGTATTGCTCAAGCACACCGAAATCGGTGGCGTGCCATTGCTGGACCCGAAAAACACCACTTTTGTCTCCTTGGGCATCGGTTGCCTGATCGCCCTCGGCCTGGCCTGTTGGTTGACCCGCGACACACCGGTGCAAGCCCTGCGTGAATCCCGGCGCCTGACCGAAGCCTTGGGCTGGGCCATGGTGCTGCCGCAAATGCTCGCCATGCTCGGCTTGCTGTTCAATGAAGCCGGGGTCGGCACCGCGGTTGCCCATGTCACCACCACCTATATCAACCTGGATTTCAAGCTGGTGGCGGTGATGGTGTATGTATTGGGCATGGCGCTGTTTACCGTGATCATGGGCAATGGTTTTGCGGCGTTCCCGGTGATGACCGGCGGTGTCGGCGTGCCGGTGCTGGTGGGCATCTACGGCGGCAACCCGGCGGTAATGGCGGCGATTGGCATGTTCTCCGGCTATTGCGGCACGTTGATGACGCCGATGGCGGCCAACTTCAATATAGTTCCGGCAGCCTTGCTGGAGTTGCCCGACAAGAACGCGGTCATCAAGGCGCAATTGCCCACGGCATTGATGATGCTGGTGGTCAATATTGTGCTGCTTTACCTGTTGATGTGAGGCCAGGATGCAAACGTTACTGTTGATGGGCTTCGAGCCCTTTGATCAAGACCCGGTCAACCCGTCCTGGGAAGCCGTGCGCCAGTTGGATGGGATGCTTTTGGGTGAGGGTGTGCAGATTGTTGCGCGCCGACTGCCCTGTGCATTTGCCTTGGTGGGGGAGTGCCTGGCTGAGTGGCTCACGCAATTGCGCCCGGCGATGGTGATCGCTACGGGCCTCGGGCCTGGACGCAGCAGCATTTCCATGGAGCGGGTGGCGATCAACGTTAACGATGCGCGCATCCCGGACAACCTGGGTGAGCAACCTGTCGATACGCCCGTGGTGATCGACGGGCCGGTGGCGTACTTCAGCACATTGCCGATCAAGGCCATGGTCAAGGCGTTGCGCGAGGCCGGGGTGCCTGCGGCGGTTTCGCAGACGGCGGGTACGTTTGTGTGTAATCAGGTGTTTTATCTGTTGCAGCACGCGCTGGCCGGCACGGACGTTCGCAGTGGGTTCATCCATGTGCCGAACTTGCCGGAGCAGGTGGTGGGGACTGGGCTGGCATCGATGCCATTGGTGACAACCTTAGAAGGCTTGCGCCTGGCGGTGCAGGTGGCATGGGACACACCGGTTGATGTGGTGCAGGCCGGTGGCCAGGTCAGTTGACCCGGCTCGCGGTGTTCAGGCTTCGCGTCTGGGGAAAAACAACTCAAAACAGGTCACTCCGGCCTCACTTGTGACCCGGTAGTGGCCGTTATGCAGCTGCATGATGGTCGCCACAATCGACAGCCCCAGCCCATTGGACTGGGCCGAGCGTTCCCGTGACTCATCCACCCGGTAAAAACGCTCGAACAGGCGCGGCAAATGCTCGGCGGGAATGGTCTGCCCCTGGTTGCTGACGCGCAAGTTGATGCCCTCGGCGTCTGGAATGGCCTGAATCAGCAACTGCGAACGGGGTGCGCCGTACTTGATGGCGTTTGCACACAAATTTGCCAAGGCGCGGCGCAACAGCATCGGCTCGGCCCAGATCAGGCCTTCGCCCTCGGCCTGAATGTGAATATCCACATCGCTCGCCAACCCTTCGAAGTAGTCGGCTATACGCTCCACTTCATCCGCCGCACTCAGTTCCTGGCGTTGGCGCAGTGCGCTGGCCGGGTCGGTACGGGCGAGGAACAGCATGTTGTCGAGCATTCGTGCCAAGCGTTCGAGTTCTTCGACATTGGACGCCAGCAGTTGCTGGTAGCTCTCCACATTACGGCTCTGTTGCAGGGCGACCTGGGTTTCCCCCAGCAAGTTGTTGATCGGCGTGCGCAGCTCGTGGGCCATGTCGGTGGATACCTGGCTCAGTTGTACAAAGCCCTTGGCCAACCGTTCAAGCATGGTATTGAAGGCGTCGATCATTGGCAGCAGCTCTTTGGGCGCGCCGTGGCTGTCGAGGCGTTCGGCCAGGTTGCCCACGCCGATACCTTGGGTGTGCACGGCCAGGCGCCGCAGTGGCACCAGCCCGCGGTGCACCAGCAGGTAGCTGACGATGGCGAGAATGACCGCGGCGATGCTGGCGAGGATAAACACGCTCAAGCGATAGCTGGCGAGCATCGCCGTGCGTTCGGTCATCAGGCGCCCGGTGGTGACTTGCAGGCTGCCCAGGTCGCCCGAGTCGATGGACGCGGCCACGGTGGCGAAAGGCACGCCATTGATACCGGGTAAATGGTGGACGTCGGCAAAGCCCAGTTCACGGTTGGTGGGCACGGGCGGCACATCTGGCATTGCAATGTTGCCCGGGTTTACCAGCAGCAACGGCTTTTGACCCGGCGCCGCGATGCTCAGCACCGACTCGCTGTTGCCCAGCATGTTCTGGAACAGCTCCGGCTTGGTCTTGATCAGGTCCAGGGTATTGCTGTCCTTGAGCAGGTTGCGCAACTGGTCGGCGCGATAAATCAGTGCGGCGTCGTCACGCTTGATCAGTTCACGCTCAAGCTCGCGATACAACGCAACGCCCAAGGTGGCGAGCAGCGCGAAGGCGAGCAGGGCGAAGATCAGCGCCAGGCGCAGGGTCAGCGAATAATGGCGGCGAGGGTTCATGGCTGGGTGTCGAAGCGGTAGCCGATGCCCCGCACGCTGTGGATCAATTTGAGCTGGAATGGGTCGTCGATTTTCAGGCGCAGGCGCCGCACGGCGACGTCGACCACATTGGTGTCGCTGTCAAAGTTCATGTCCCAGACCCGCGAAGCAATCATCGAGCGTGATAACACCTGGTCCTGGTGCGTGGCGAACAGGTGCAGCAGGGCGAACTCCTTGTTGGTCAGCGTTATGCGCGTGCCGTTGCGGGTGACGCGGCGCTTGAGCACGTCGATCTGCAGGTCGGCGATGTGCAGTTGCTCTTCTTCGCGACTCGGGCCGCGACGCGTCAGGGTACGCAAGCGCGCGACCAGTTCGGCGAAGGAGAAGGGCTTGATCAGGTAGTCGTCGGCGCCCAGTTCCAGGCCCTTGATGCGGTCGGCGATGTCATCGCGGGCAGTGAGGAACAGCACCGGCGTGTCAGCCTCTTTGCGCAGGCGGCGCAGCACTTCCCAGCCGTCCATTTTCGGCATCATCACATCCAGCACGATGACGTCGAAGGGCGTTTCCAGCGCCTGGTGCAAGCCGTCTACGCCGTCGCGGGCAAGGCTCACCGAGTAACCCAGTTCCTGCAGGCCATTGAGCAGGTAATTGCCGGCCTTGGGTTCGTCTTCGACTACGAGGATGTTCATGGGAAGTGCCCTGGTTCGCTGCGTTGCGCAAGTGTAGCCGGATCAATTGTCACTGGCGCAACCGATGCCTTGCACCTGGTAGTCCAGCACGTGTTCACGGTCTTGGGAGTCGAGGTATTTGAGTTGCGCCGGGACGATCCCGCATTGGCCGTAGGTGTCGGTGCTCGACAGCACTTTGGCCACGTCCAGGTGCACGAAGAAGCCGGTTTTGTCGTGGATCACGTTAGTTTCAGGGGCTGTGTCGGCAGCGAACGCAGAGCCGGTAGCAAGCAAAGCGGCAAAGCCCAGGATAAACAGTTTCATGGCAGTAGCTCTCTTTAAGGGTTGGCTGCCGGGGGTGGCATTGAGTTCACAGTAACCAGGCACCCCAAACAGCCAGCCAACAGGATGATGACAAGTTTGTAATGCGTGGTTTAAGGCTGGCGGCCGGACGCTTCGAGGATCAGGTCGGTGATTGCCTTGGCGTGGGACACCAGCGACAAGTGGCTCGACGGCAGTTCGATGGTGGTCGCGTTCATGCGCTTGGCCAGAAAACGCTCCAGGTCCGGGTTGATGGTCTGGTCATTGCTCGACACTGCGTACCAGGACGGCTTGGTGTGCCAGGCGGCATTCACCGTGCGGCCGTTGAAGAGGGTCTTGGCGATCGGCTGTTGTACGGCGAACAGCTGCAGGGCTTTGGCGCGCGGCACGTCAGCGGCGAAGTACTTGAGGAAGGCGTCCTGGTTCAGCGTCAGGTAACCGTCGTGCTCGACAACTCCAGCGCGCACCGGCGTGCTGGGGTATTTGGCAGACAGGGCGACGAAGTCTTCGTTGGCGTCCGGTGCACGGGCGGCCACATACACCAGTGAGCTGACCTTGGGGTTCGCCCCGGCGTCGCTGACCACGGTGCCGGCGTAGGAGTGACCGACCAGCACGGTAGGGCCGTCCTGTTGGTCCAGCACGCGGTTGGTGGCAGCAACGTCATCGGCCACCGAAGTCAGTGGGTTTTGTACGGCGGTCACATGCAGCCCGGCGGCCTGCAGGCGCGTGATCACCTCGGACCAGCTCGAGCCGTCAGCCCAGGACCCGTGCACCAGCACCACATTGTTGGCCTTGATCGGCGCGACAGTGCCGGCCATGGCGGTGCCGGTACCCAGCATCAACAGGCTGGCGGCGATCAGGCAGAGTTTGCTGGCAGGTTTCATCGTGCGGCCCTTCATCATCAGTGGGAAGTTGTGCCACCCGGTGTGGGTGACTGACGACGCCACTGTATGAAGCGAGGGTGCTGACAAGCCTTACAGGCTCATTACAAACCTGTCATTCAATCGCAGGGGCCGCCAGATACCGCTGGCGTTTACAAGCGAGGAGGTGACCCGTAGATTGCATCGGGCCGATTATTTGTTACCGCCTATGAGGAAGCCACGCAGTGTCCATTCGAGGTCCAGCCGTATTCACCCAACGTTACCGCGCCTTCCTGTTTGATATGGATGGCACCCTGCTCAACTCCATTGCCGCCGCCGAGCGCGTGTGGAGCATCTGGGCTGAACGCCACGGTCTGGAGGTGGCGGCGTTCCTGACTACCATTCATGGCGCACGCGCCATTGACACCATTACCCGCCAGGCGCTGCCAGGGGTAGATCCCGAAGTTGAAGCACAGTGGATTACCGAGGCCGAAATCAACGACGTCGAAGGCGTGGTGGCGATTCCCGGTGCTGTCGGGTTTCTGAATAGCGTGCCTGGCGATCAATGGGCACTGGTCACGTCTGCGCCCAAGGCGCTCGCGCTACGACGCCTGGCTGCGGCCGGTATTACGCCCCCGGCCGTGCTGGTGACGGCCGAGGACGTTGCCAGCGGCAAGCCCGATCCCGCCTGTTACGTGCTGGGCGCCCAGCGTCTGGGTGTGCCGGTGCAGGATTGCCTGGTGTTCGAAGACGCTTCGGTGGGGATTCGCGCCGGGGAGGCGGCCGGCGCGGATGTGCTGGTTGTAACCAATACACACCTGACGCCGATCGTCACGGCGCATGCCTGCATTAACGACTATCAGCCGCTGCAGGTTCTGCGCGATGCAGAGGGCACGTTACGCTTGCAGCGCCTGGAAGACTGAAACGAAAAAGCCGAGCCCGTTATTGGTCTCGGCTTTGTGCGCAGGAAGGCGAGTCGGGTGGCGCCTGCAGTCGGCTGCTCTTGATGCCTTGGCGCGAAAGCACCATTTCCCTGAGGATTTCATTGGCAAGCCGGGCAATCGCCTCGGGGCCATGGTAGTGCGCGCGCACGATGCCGGTAATCGCGAAATGGTCGGTTTCCGGACCACTAAGGATGGCGGAAAGGGTGCCGTCAGCGTGTAACGTACAGGTGATCGCATAGCTGGGCAAACGCGCCGCCAGGGCCGCTTCGATTTGAGATTTGCTGAGGGTATCCATCTGCGTCAATGCCTTTCAGAAACCGTGCAAGCCCAAGCATAGATCCTGCCGCCGACCTGTAAATACCGGCGATCTAATAGCAGATTAGCCGCCATCAACGTGCGGTTTTCGGGTGCTCACGTTGCGCGGCGCGCTGGCATAATTTGCGCAAAATGGCTTTCTGGATAGGCTGCAGGCAGAACACGAACAGGTAGCCGCACAAGAAGAGTGTAAGTTCCATCGACGAACGCTTGCCGGGGTCACTGACTGTTTCGATCTCGAACTTCACGCCATATCCCAGCACCACGAAGGCCAGCCCTATCAGCAGGGCGATCCCCCAAGACTTGGAGGCAAGCGGTTGTTTTGCAATCGGTCTCATCGACGTGCTCCTGAACGCACACTGATGGTAGGGTTATAGTCAGTGGATTCGGCCGCGAATTACGCAACAAGTTCCAGTCGCCAAGACAGTTTTATCTTGCAGCGTAGCTGAAAGCATAAAGCACGCCGATCATGCAGGAAGCGCGAGTGGGCGGAAGGGTTTTCGCCAGCCATCACAATGAACGAAAAGGCTGGCTACTGAGTGAGGCGTCAAGGAGTCTGGTTTTTGTCCGGAGCTGTCAGGCCAGCCTGAATGCGCTGGTAGATCTCCTCGCGATGCACGGCAACGTCCTTGGGGGCGTTGATGCCGATTCGTACTTGCTGGCCGCTGACGCCCAGGATGGTGATCGTGATGTCATCACCGATGTTTATGCTTTCACCAACTTTGCGGGTGAGTATCAGCATGGACTTCTCCTTGATTACTTTTAAGGACACATGTTTCAGACAGGGCAGGTGTCGGATGTGTGTAGCTTACTGCTAAGCGCTTCCCTGTGACTGCCTCTTTTAGGACGCATAGAGGCGACATTAATTCCCATGGCGGCATCATACAGGTCTGCGATACATCATTCGCATTGTTTAAGCCAACGTTTATGACGGCCAGAATAGACAGTGAATGATAAAGTTGCCTCTTTATCCTTAAAGGAGCAGGGCAGTGCGTAAAGTAGCGATGGCAATTGCGGTGTTGGCGTTGGCCGGTTGCGGTGAAGGTAAACCGGTTGACGCCCCCAAGGCCAAGCCTGCCGTGACCGAGAGCCAGCCACAAACCGGGGCGATTGCCGCTCAGGAATGGGATGTGTGGGTAGGCCCGCCGGACCATAAGCTGCAAGCAATCACCGACCTGACTGCCTGGTTGCTCGAACATGGTTTCAACTTCTATATCGTCAAAACAGACGGCAAGGACGAGGTGTATCTAGGCCCGTTCGCGAGCAAGGCCGAGGCTGAAGCCAAGCAGGCGCTGCTGACCGAAAAGCTCGCACGGGCCAAGAAAAACGATACCGAATCAGAGGTTATCGAGCACAAGGTTGCGCAATAACCGGCAGGGTGGGCGGTAACTCCGCCCACGCTCAACCGCAGGTCTTAAGGTTTACCGGGCCGACGAACTCGTTACCGCGCCCCATCACACACGCCACAGTCTGGTTGCGCTGGCGCTCCCAGGGTTGCACCGGATAGGTCTTGTTCCAGGCTTCATACAACTGGCGGTCCTGTTTTGACAGGCGCAAGCCGTATTGTTTGCTCATGTAAAAGTACGTTCGGGCGATCATTCCGCGAATAGACGGGCGGGGCATGACTTTTTTGGCCTTGAAATCGACCTGGGTCAGGCATGAGCCGTACTGCCCGCGTTGCGCCGGCAGCCAGCCAAAACTGAAGTTGTTACGGTCGCCATTGACCTCGCCGATGCTCGGCACCAGGTTGTGCAGGTCCGCCTCGGCGCGCTTGAACACATCATCGTGACGCGTACAGTTTTTGCGCCCGCCGGCTTGCCAGCACTGGCGCTGATGCCCGATCTGCCAGGCCGGGACGATATGTTCCCATTCGATGCGTGCGGCACGGTTGGCATTTTTGCGCGGTACGTAACCGCAGGCTTTCAAATCGACCCGGTTGCCGGTGTATTTGCAGCCACAGTAGAACTCCGTGGATTGCGGGGCGTAGAGCTTCCAGGCGACTTTCTTGGCCTCGCTGAAGGTTCGAGGCGCCTGTGCGTGGGCTGTAACGGCAAAAAACAGGCAAAAAACAGCAATAAAACGGCCACTCATTGAATCAATCTTCCTTCGGCACAACCCAGAAAATCTGCACGCCACCGTCATCCCGGTAGGCGAGGGTGACGTTGTCGTTCTCCGCAATCTCCTCCAGCAAGCGCGCCCATTCCTCCTCAGGCTCATCCGGCAAGCGGAAGATCAAGGCCGCCTTGGCTTTCTGGGCGTTGGTCGAATTGATGATTTTTTGCACGCGAACGGCAAGGCGTGCGTAGGCGTCAGGGGTTGGCGCTGCAGAAGAGGACGTTGCCACGGAGTATTCCTTAGTGTGCTGTACGGGCATACAGTATTTAACTGTTACGATTTTCGCAACTGCTTAAAATTCAGAAGGTTTATCTGGCGGCGATTCGAGCGGGGTTATGCAGCGCGGGGAGTTGTATCCAGGTGTAAGAGGAGAGGTAGAGGCGGGCAAACCCGCCTCTACGCGTGTTACCGGGGGATCAATATTCCCAGAACATCCGTTGCAGCTCTTTGCTGTCCTGGGTCTTGGTCAGGGCAACCATCGCCAGAATCCGGGCTTTTTGTGGGTTCAGGTCATGTGCGACGACCCAGTCGTACTTGTCGTCAGGCTGTTCGGCATTGCGCAGAACGAAACCACCGGCATTCACGTGGGAAGAACGAATGATCTGCACACCTTGCTTGCGCAGTTCCTGCAGGGCAGGCACCACCTTGGAAGACACCGAACCGTTGCCGGTACCGGCATGGATGATGGCTTTGGCGCCGGCCTGGGCCAGGGCTTTGACAGCGGTGTCGCTCACGTTGCCGTAGCCGTAGGCGATTTCAACGTCCGGCAGGCTCTTGATGGTCTTGATGTCGAACTCCGAATCCATGGTGTGACGCTTGGCAGGCAAGCGGAACCAGTAGGATTTGCCTTCAACTACCATGCCCAGCGGGCCCCATGGGCTCTTGAAGGCTTCGGTCTTGATGTTGATCATTTTGCTCACGTCGCGACCCGATTGGATCTCGTCGTTCATGGTCACCAGCACGCCCTTGCCGCGTGCGTCTTTGCTACCGGCAACGGCTACGGCGTTGTACAGGTTGAGCATGCCGTCCGCCGACATAGCGGTGCCCGGGCGCATGGAACCGACCACCACGATTGGCTTGTCGGTTTTTTCCACCAGGTTGAGGAAGTAAGCGGTTTCTTCCAGGGTGTCGGTGCCGTGGGTGATCACGATGCCATCCACATCCTTGCTGTCGGCCAACTCGGCAACACGACGGCCCAGCTGCAGCAGGTTTTCGTTGTTGATGCTTTCGGACGCAATTTGCATGACTTGTTCGCCGCGTACGTTGGCGATCTGACTAAGCTCAGGAACGCCGGCGATCAGTTGTTCGATGCCGACTTTGGCCGCCTGGTACGTGGCACTGTTGGCCGCACTGGCGCCGGCGCCAGCAATGGTGCCGCCGGTGGCGAGGATCACCACGTTGGACAGTTTGGTCTTGGTTTCAACTTCCTTTGCCTGGGCGGCAACGGGGAACAGCAGCAGAAGGGCGAGGGCGCCCGGAACAAAAGTCTTCAGTGCAGATTTCATTATTTTTCTCTCTGGTTTTTGATGAGTGCTGTAGCAGGTTCATCGAGAACACCTGGGCGGGTCTGAACGCCTCGAGGTGCTTGGAAAGAGCAGGATTTGTACCAAGCCAATGATGTTCGCGCTCATAAATTAACGTGTTGATTTAAAACAACTTATATTGAATTTTAAGATAAGTTGGCAGCGTCCTCGTCCGGCATTCCGAACAGCAGGGCGGTCTTGCGTTCGGTTGTCCGAAAACCATGATGGAATATCAACGGTGGGTGTGGGACTTGGGCGCCACAGCCTGTCGTTTTAGACAACGACTGGGAGAAGCTGAGGTTTAATCTTGCGGCCCGCAGGGTGTAGGGGACGGTGGTGGGGCGCTTGGATGAAAGACGCTTTTCACCCGTTGACAAATCTCGACAAGGTTCTCATAGTTTGAACAACGCAAACGTTTGCGAGATGTTTCGCAGTGCAAGCGTTGCTCACAATAATCATAAGATCGGAGTGAACCCATGAAGCTGCCATTTGCTGGACGTCTTCTTGCTGTCGCTGTGCTTGCTGCCGCATCCGCTGCTCTGCCCCTTTCCTCTGCTTTTGCCGATGACGCCGCCGCCAAACCCAAGGTCGGCCTGGTGATGAAGTCCCTCGCCAACGAATTTTTCGTGACCATGCAGGACGGCGCCAAGGCTTATCAGAAAGAACACGCCGCCGATTTCGACATGATCACCAACGGGATCAAGAACGAAACCGACACCAGCGCGCAGATCGATATCGTCAACCAGATGATCCTCGCCAAAGTAAACGCCATCGTGATTGCTCCGGCTGATTCCAAGGCGCTGGTCACCGTGTTGAAGAAAGCCTCCGATGCCGGCATCAAGGTCGTCAACATCGATAATCGCCTTGACCCGGACGTGCTCAAAAGCAAAAACCTCGATATCCCGTTCGTAGGTCCGGACAACCGCAAAGGCTCCAAGCTGGTGGGTGACTACCTGGCCAAGCAACTGAAGGCAGGTGACAAGGTCGGTATCATCGAAGGCGTGCCGACCACCACCAATGCCCAGCAGCGCACCGCAGGCTACAAGGATGCGATGGACGCCGCGGGCATGAAGATTGTTTCCACCCAATCGGGTAACTGGGAAATCGACCAGGGCCAGAAGGTGGCGTCTGCCATGCTGAGCGAATACCCGGACCTCAAGGCACTGCTGGCGGGTAACGACAACATGGCCCTGGGCGCTGTCTCTGCCGTACGTGCGGCGGGCAAGGCCGGCAAGGTGCTGGTGGTTGGCTATGACAATATCGAAGCCATCAAGCCTATGTTGCAAGACGGCCGCGTACTCGCGACCGCCGACCAGGCCGCAGCCCAGCAAGCGGTATTCGGTATCCAGAACGCGCTCAAGCTGGTCAAGGGTGAAAAAGTCGAGTCCAAAGACGGCGTGATCGAAACCCCGGTCGAACTCGTCCTCAAGAAGTAATCCTGGCAGCACCCAACAGCGCCCGCTCGTCCTGAGCGGGCGCCTGGAGATTTTCCTATGTCATCTTCCGCCCCGAACGCTGTCCTCTCGGTCAGCGGTATCGGCAAGACCTATGCCCAACCGGTACTGTCCGACATCACCCTGACGCTCAATCGCGGGGAAGTGCTGGCGCTGACCGGTGAGAATGGCGCAGGTAAAAGCACCTTGTCGAAAATCATCGGCGGGCTGGTCACGCCGACCACCGGGCACATGCAGTTCAATGGCCAGGATTACCGTCCCGGCAGCCGCACCCAGGCTGAAGAGCTGGGCGTGCGCATGGTCATGCAGGAACTCAACCTGCTGCCGACCCTGACCGTGGCCGAAAACCTGTTCCTGGACAACCTGCCCCGCAACTGTGGCTGGATCAACCGCAAGCAACTGCGTAAAGCTGCGATCGAAGCCATGGCCCAGGTCGGCCTGGATGCGATCGACCCGGACACCCTGGTGGGGACGCTGGGCATTGGCCATCAGCAAATGGTCGAGATCGCCCGCAACCTGATCGGCGACTGCCATGTACTGATCCTCGACGAACCGACCGCCATGCTCACGGCCCGTGAAGTCGAGATGCTCTTTGAACAAATCACCCGCCTGCAGGCTCGGGGCGTGGCGATCATTTATATTTCACACCGGCTTGAAGAGCTCGCCCGTGTTGCCCAGCGCATTGCAGTACTGCGTGACGGCAAGCTGGTCTGCGTCGAGCCGATGGCCAATTACAACAGTGAGCAGTTGGTGACCTTGATGGTCGGCCGCGAGCTGGGTGAGCAGATCGACCTGGGGCCACGCACCATTGGCGGCCCGGCGCTGACGGTCAAAGGCTTGACCCGCTCGGACAAGGTTCGCGATGTGTCCTTTGAAGTGCGTGCCGGTGAGATCTATGGCATTTCAGGCCTGATCGGCGCCGGCCGCACTGAATTGCTGCGTCTTATCTTCGGTGCCGACCTGGCCGACAGCGGCACCGTGGCCCTGGGTTCGCCAGCCCAAGTGGTGAGCATTCGCTCGCCGGTGGACGCAGTGGGCCATGGCATCGCGCTGATCACCGAAGACCGCAAGGGCGAAGGCCTGCTGCTGACCCAATCCATCAGCGCCAACATTGCCTTGGGCAACATGCCGGAAATCTCCGGTGGCGGCGTGGTCAACAGCCGCGACGAAACTGCCTTGGCCAAGCGCCAGATCGATGCCATGCGCATCCGCAGCTCCAGCCCGGCGCAGTTGGTGTCCGAGTTGTCGGGCGGCAACCAGCAGAAGGTCGTGATTGGCCGTTGGCTGGAGCGCGACTGCGCGGTAATGCTGTTCGATGAGCCGACTCGCGGTATCGACGTCGGCGCCAAGTTCGACATTTATGCATTGCTCGGCGAATTGACGCGCCAGGGCAAAGCGCTGGTGGTGGTATCGAGTGACCTGCGCGAACTGATGCTGATCTGCGATCGCATCGGTGTGCTGTCTGCCGGGCGCTTGATCGAGACCTTCGAGCGCGACAGCTGGACCCAGGACGAATTGCTCGCCGCCGCCTTTGCCGGCTATCAAAAACGTGACGCGCTGCTCAACGACGCAGTGCTTAGGGAAACACCATGAAAACCACTTCTTCCCCGGGCAAAACCGGCGGCAACTTCTACGGCCTGGGCACCTACCTGGGGCTGGCCGGCGCCTTGCTCGCGATGATTGCGCTGTTCTCGGTACTCAGCGACCACTTCCTGTCCTATGACACCTTCAGCACCCTGGCCAACCAGATCCCGGACCTGATGGTGCTGGCGGTGGGCATGACGTTCATCCTGATCATCGGCGGCATTGATCTGTCGGTGGGCTCGGTGCTGGCACTGGCCGCTTCGGCGGTCAGTGTGGCGATTCTGGGCTGGGGCTGGAGCGTGTTGCCAGCCGCATTGCTGGGCATGGGCTGCGCTGCGTTGGCGGGCACCATTACGGGCTCGATTACCGTGGCCTGGCGCATTCCGTCGTTTATCGTGTCCCTTGGCGTGCTGGAAATGGCGCGTGGAGTGGCCTACCAGATGACCGGCTCGCGCACCGCCTATATCGGTGACTCCTATGCCTGGCTGTCGAACCCGGTGGCTTTCGGGATTTCGCCGTCGTTCATCATTGCCCTGTTGGTGATCATCGCCGCTCAGTTGGTGTTGACCCGTACTGTATTCGGTCGCTACCTGATCGGCATCGGCACCAACGAAGAAGCCGTGCGCCTGGCCGGCATCAACCCCAAGCCTTACAAGATCCTGGTGTTCAGCCTGATGGGCCTGCTGGCCGGGGTGGCGGCATTGTTCCAGATTTCCCGCCTGGAAGCGGCGGACCCGAATGCCGGCTCCGGCCTGGAGCTGCAAGTGATCGCCGCCGTGGTGATCGGCGGCACCAGCCTGATGGGTGGGCGCGGTTCGGTTATCAGCACCTTCTTCGGTGTGCTGATTATTTCGGTACTGGCCGCCGGCCTTGCGCAGATCGGTGCGACAGAGCCAACCAAACGCATCATTACTGGCGCCGTGATCGTGATTGCCGTGGTCCTCGACACCTACCGCAGCCAGCGCGCCAGTCGGCGGGGCTGAACCATGGCAACGATCAAGGATGTGGCCGCGCTTGCAGGTATTTCCTACACCACCGTGTCCCATGTGGTGAACAAGACGCGGCCGGTCAGCGAGCCTGTGCGCATCAAGGTGGAAGCGGCGATCAAGCAACTGGACTACGTGCCGAGTGCCGTCGCGCGCTCGCTCAAGGCCAAGACCACTGCGACCATCGGCCTGCTGGTGCCCAACAGCCTTAACCCGTATTTTGCCGAGCTGGCGCGGGGTATCGAGGATTACTGCGAGCGTAATGGCTACTGCGTGATCCTCTGCAACTCCGACGATAACGCCGAAAAGCAGCGCAGCTACCTGCGTGTGCTGCTGGAAAAACGCATCGACGGCCTGATCGTAACCTCGGTGGGCGGCGACGACAGTGGCCTTGCCGCAGGCTTGAGCGCAGTGCGCACCCCCATGGTAATTGTCGACCGAGCACTGGACGGCATTGATGTCGACCTGGTGCGCATCGATCATGAGCAGGGTGCCTACCTGGCAACCCGGCATTTGCTGGAGCTTGGTCACCGCGACATCGCCTGCATTGGCGGCCCCAGTCATACCCGCGTGGCGCAAATGCGTCTTGCCGGCTATCACCGCGCGCTGCGTGAGGCGGGCGTGGAAGTGCCAGCCAATCGCACCCAGGAAAGCGATTTCACCAGCACCGGTGGTTATGCCGCAGCGGTACAGCTACTGTCGGAAAACCCGCCCAGCGCGATTTTCGCCAGTAACGATATGATTGGTTTCGGCGTGTTACGTGCAGCCGCCGAACGCAATATCCGTGTGCCTGGCGAGCTGTCGGTGATTGGTTTTGACGATATTCAAATGGGTCGCTACGTGTACCCGGCGCTGACGACGGTCGGGCAGTCGATCGTGCAACTGGGCGAGACGGCGGCCGAGCTTTTACTGCGACGAATTGCAACACCCCAACTGCCGATCGATCAGCGCATCGTGACGCCGAGCATTGTTTTGCGTGAGTCGACGGCGCCGTTTGCCGGTGTGTTCGCCCAATACCGCTGAACCGAATTGATGAGTACTGATGTATGCCAGCAAAAGTAGTGGTAATAGGCAGCTTGAACATTGACCTGGTCACCCGCGCCAGTCGCTTGCCGCGCGCGGGTGAAACCCTGATCGGCCAGACGTTTTCCACCGTGCCGGGCGGCAAGGGCGCCAATCAGGCGGTGGCCTCTGCGCGCCTTGGCGCTGAGGTGGCGATGATCGGCTGTGTGGGCACGGATGCCTACGGCGCGCAATTGCGTGATGCGCTGCTGGTGGAGGGCATCGATTGCCAGGCCGTCAGCACGGTGGATGGCTCCAGCGGCGTGGCGTTGATTGTGGTGGATGACAGCAGCCAGAACGCGATCGTGATCGTGGCCGGTAGCAACGGTGAGCTCACGCCCGCGTCGTTGCAGGCGGCTGACGCGGTACTGCAGGCAGCAGATGTCATCGTCTGCCAGTTGGAAGTGCCGATGAACACGGTTGGCCAGGCGCTCAAGCGCGGTCGTGAATTGGGTAAGACCGTGATCCTCAACCCGGCACCGGCCAGTGGCCCGCTGCCAGAGGAATGGTATGCCTCGATCGATTATTTGATCCCCAACGAAAGCGAGGCCAGCGCCTTGAGTGGTGTGACGGTCGATTCACTCGACGGCGCCAAGGCTGCCGCAACGCTGCTGCTCAAGGCGGGTGCCGGCAAGGTCATCATCACCCTTGGCAGCCAGGGCGCGTTGTTTGCCGATGGCAAAGGTTTCGAGCACTTGCAGGCGCCCAAGGTCAAGGCGGTGGACACCACAGCTGCCGGTGACACCTTTGTTGGTGGTTTTGCCGCGGCGCTGGCCAATGGCAAAAGTGAAGCCGAGGCTATCCGGTTTGGCCAGGTGGCTGCCGCGCTGTCGGTCACGCGGGCGGGTGCGCAACCCTCTATTCCTACGCTGCAGGACGTACAAGGTTTTATGCCCTCATGAAAAAGACACCATTGCTCAATATTGCGCTGTCGCGCGTGATCGCATCCCTCGGCCACGGTGACATCCTGGTGATCGGTGATGCCGGCCTGCCAGTGCCGCCAGGCGTCGAGTTGATTGACCTGGCGCTCACCCAGGGCATTCCGGATTTCATCAGCACCCTGCGCATTGTGCTCAGCGAGATGCAGGTAGAAAGCCATGTGTTGGCCGAAGAGATCCTGCTCAAGCAGCCACCTGCGCTGACGCCACTTAATGTGTTGACCGAACAGGCCGCCTTGGGCGAGCGCCGTTTGGTCAGCCATGAAGAGTTCAAGCAGCTTAGCCGCAAGGCCCGCGCCGTGGTGCGCACGGGCGAGTGCCAGCCGTATTGCAATATCGCGCTGGTGTCCGGCGTTACCTTCTAGAGTTTCCCTACGACAAGGAGTGTTTCATGCAACGTGGTCTCCCAACCCTGAAGAATCTATTTCGGAGTGTCCTGCTTTTGTCCGCACTCACCGCAGCCAGCGCCCACGCGGCGGAAAAAATCGACCTGATCATCGACACCGACCCAGGCGCCGATGACGTCGTGGCGTTGCTGTTTGCCATGGCGTCCCCGCAGGAGCTGAGCATTCGTGCGCTGACCACCGTCGCCGGTAACGTGCGCCTCGACAAGACCTCCCGCAACGCGCGCCTGGCCCGCGAGTGGGCAGGGCGCGAAGACATCCCGGTGTACGCCGGCGCGCCAAAACCCATGCTGCGCACGCCGATCTATGCGGAGAATATCCATGGCAAGGAAGGTATTTCCGGGGTCGCCGTGCATGAGCCGAAAAAAGGCCTGGCCGAAGGCAATGCCGTTGACTACCTGATCAAGACCCTCAGCACCGCCAAGCCTCACAGCATCACCATCGCCATGCTCGGCCCGCAGACTAACCTGGCACTGGCGTTGACCCAGGCGCCGGAGATCACCCAAGGCATCAAGGAAGTGGTGGTGATGGGCGGGGCGCATTTTAATGGCGGCAATATCACCCCGGTGGCTGAGTTCAATCTGTTCGCGGACCCTGTCGCGGCTGAAATTGTGCTCAAAAGTGGCGTCAAGCTGACTTACCTGCCGCTGGACGTGACCCACAAGGTGCTGACCAGTGACGCGCGCCTGAAACAGATTGCCGACATCAAGAACAATGCGAGCAAGGTGGTGGGCGATATTCTCAATGAATACGTCAAGGGCGACATGGAGCACTACGGCATCCCGGGTGGCCCGGTGCATGACGCTACCGTGATTGCCTACCTGCTCAAGCCTTCCCTGTTCAGCGGCCGTGAAGTCAACGTGGTGATCGACAGCCGCGAAGGCCCGACCTTCGGCCAGACCGTCGTCGACTGGTATGACGGCCTCAAGCAGCCGAAGAACGCATTCTGGGTTGAGAACGGCGACGCCCAGGGCTTCTTCGATCTGTTGACCGAGCGCCTGGCCCGTCTGAAGTAAGGTGTTTGCCGGTCGGCGCTCGCCGGCCGGGTCTTATTCGCGCTCGGGGTTATGAGCGCCCATGTGGTCGGCCGGGTATTTCTCGAATACCTGGCCGATGAACGCCTGTGCGGCCTGAGTGCCGAGCTCCTTGACCAGCAGGTCGATTCCGATGATGGCCAACTCCTCCGGGCTTCCGGGGCTGTAGGAGCTTTGTCCTTGAGGCCACTTGGCTTTGATGTCGGCTTGGAGGGTTACGGTACTCATGGTCGGGGCTCACGGGGCGGGAAGGCTGGGCAATGCGCTGGAACGCGGTTCTAACCGGGGCAGTTAACCATTTTTGCGTAGGGTTTGGCAGTGCTACTTAGGCATGAGACGTTTCGGGATGAGGCCGATGCTGTGCGACACTGTTACCCCATTCAATTGCCGGGGACACCAGGTGCAGATCGATTTGAACAACCCCGAGAACCTCACGCTGGAAGCCGTGCGCCAGTTGCTTGCGAGTGCCAGTGACGACGAGCACACCCAGTTGCGGGTGACCAAGGGCGGTATCGCGTTTATTTCTTCCGGGAAGGCCGTAGGCGGAGTCGACATCGACGGCCTGCTGTTTCGCCTCGAGACCTGGGCCAAAGGCTCGGGTTATGTCGGTAACGTCGCGGCCAGCGATGAAGTCTGGGTCCGGCAGATTTTCAACGCGCTCGAGCAGAACTGGCCGAAGCCGCCGTTTGACTACATCGATATCTACTGAATTCGTTCATATCTGGTGACGATTGATCCGGCGAATGCTCGCCTTGAGTCAGGCAGACTTGCTCTTAGGCGATTTACGTCTTGAAACCAAACCGCCAGATCGCTGTCGCACGATCTCTGTCCATTTTTTTCATAGGAGGCTTCATGCCTTGGAAGCTCGCATCATTCGGTACTTTGTTGGCAGCACTCGCGTTGGCGGGTTGCAGCACCCCGGGTGCCCCTGAGCCGGGCAAAGATGCCGCCGTTGCCGATGCAGGTCACACTCGCTGCGAGTCGAAGGCTGCCGAATTCGCCATCGGCCAGAAAGCCTCGCCTCAATTGCTGGAGCAGGCGCGTACCCGTGCCGGTGCGCAGAACGCACGGATCCTCAAGCCTAACGACATGATCACCCTGGAATACCGCTCCGACCGTCTGAACCTGAACACCGACGACAACCTGGTGATCACGCGGGTCAACTGCGGCTGATCGCCTCCCGGCTTTTGCAGCGCCCATAAAAAACCCCGTCACATGGACGGGGTTTTTTTAGCTCAGCGGAGAATTACTCGCCGCGAACCTGTGCAGCTTGCATACCCTTTTGGCCTTTCTCAGCCACGAAGGAAACGGTTTGGCCTTCTTTCAGGCTTTTGAAACCGTCGCTTTCGATAGCTTTGAAGTGTACGAACAGGTCGTCACCGCCACCTTGAGGAGTGATGAAGCCGAAGCCTTTTTCATCGTTGAACCATTTAACGGTGCCGGTTTGGCGATTAGACATGGTGTATCTCCAAGAAACATATATTTTCAGTAGTGCTGTGCTGCTCAGGCCAACTGGGCACACCGGGGTATCATAGTCGAAATGTTCGGCTTGTAAGCCCCCCCAAGGCATTGTTTGCTAATCAATAGCGTTGCGTTTAGTGCCTTGGTTGGCTGAAAGCCCCGATCTACGGGGCTTTGCAGCGAAATACCAGCTGTTAAAAAAAGCCGTAAAAGCTGCGTAATTTGTGTGAAATGGCAGTTTTCAGGCTGTTTTTTCAGTCAAATGGCCGTCTGATCAGTGGTCGTTGTTATTTTTTCTTCACGACTTTGCAGGACGAAATAGCCGCGACAGCTTTGTTTTTGAGCTCGGGGCTGGAGTTCGGGTTAGTCATGAGCTCTTTGATTTCAGCGGTGCTCAATTCGGCATTGATCTTGTCCGCGCCACATTCGCAATGGCTTTTGGCGGTTTTGGCGTCCACGTTTTGTTGGGCTGCCGAGCTGCAATCTTTGATGAAGCTGTCACGGGCACCTTCAGGCCAGTTCGAAGGGGCGGCGGCGTGCGCGCCAACAGACAAGAAAGCCAGGGAAGCGGCGAGAGCGAGGGTCGAGGTAAAGCGCATCATGAAGTGCTCCTTTGATTCGTGGGCAAACAGCGATTCTCAGCGGGTTTGAGGGCTTTCGTACAGCTCAAGTTCACTTTTACAGGCATCAAACACGGGATTTTATGTTTCATCAGGCGCGGCAGGCGCGATGACCGTTCATCTGTGCTAGCATCCTCTGCTTGGCTATTTCCAGGCGCGCCCATTGCCGCCTTGCCATGTTTTTTGAGTTCACTCCAGTCACTCTGGTTCGATTATCGGTTGGCCGAAAGGCTCCTGCCGCTGTAAGGCAGGCGTTCATCATTGAACGGCCTGGTGTTGGATCTTGTACTGGCTCATCCCAACCCACGTGACCTTTGGTAGGGGTCACCACTAGGAGAGGAGGCGCCATGCCAACTATTACTCTTCCCGACGGCAGTCAACGTTCATTCGATCATTCGGTTTCCGTAGCCGAGGTCGCCGCATCCATTGGTGCAGGTCTTGCCAAGGCCACCGTGGCCGGCAAGGTCGACGGCAAGCTGGTTGACGCCAGCGACCTGATCACTGGTGATGCCAGCCTGCAAATCATCACGCCCAAGGATCAAGAGGGGCTGGAGATCATTCGCCACTCTTGCGCGCACCTGATTGGCCATGCGGTCAAGCAGCTGTACCCAACGGCAAAAATGGTGATCGGCCCGGTCATTGACGAAGGCTTTTACTACGATATCGCCTATGAGCGTCCTTTCACTCCGGACGACCTGGCCGCTATCGAAGCGCGCATGCACGCGCTGATCGAAAAAGATTACGACGTGATCAAGAAGGTCACGCCGCGCGCCGAAGTGATCGACGTGTTCACCGCCCGTGGCGAAGACTACAAGCTGCGTCTGGTGGAAGACATGCCGGACGAACAGGCCATGGGCCTGTATTACCACGAAGAATATGTCGACATGTGCCGTGGTCCGCACGTGCCGAACACACGCTTCCTCAAGTCGTTCAAGCTGACCAAGCTGTCCGGTGCCTACTGGCGCGGTGATGCGAAGAACGAACAATTGCAGCGGATCTACGGCACGGCCTGGGCTGACAAGAAGCAACTGGCGGCCTACATCCAGCGCATCGAAGAAGCTGAAAAGCGCGACCACCGCAAGATCGGCAAGCGCCTGAACCTGTTCCACCTTCAGGAAGAAGCGCCGGGCATGGTGTTCTGGCACCCGAACGGCTGGACCCTGTACCAGGTGCTCGAGCAGTACATGCGCAAGGTTCAGCGTGACAACGGCTACCTGGAGATTAAGACGCCTCAGGTTGTTGACCGCAGCCTGTGGGAGAAATCCGGGCACTGGGCCAACTACGCCGACAACATGTTCACCACGCAGTCGGAAAACCGCGACTACGCCATCAAGCCAATGAACTGCCCATGCCACGTGCAGGTGTTCAACCAGGGCCTGAAGAGCTACCGCGAGTTGCCGATGCGCCTGGCCGAGTTCGGTGCCTGCCACCGTAACGAACCGTCGGGTGCGCTGCACGGCATCATGCGTGTGCGTGGCTTCACCCAGGACGACGCTCACATCTTCTGCACCGAAGAGCAGATGCAGGCTGAATCCGCCGCGTTCATCAAGCTGACCATGGATGTTTATCGCGATTTCGGTTTCACCGAAGTCGAAATGAAACTGTCCACTCGTCCGGAAAAACGTGTTGGTTCCGACGAACTGTGGGATCGCGCTGAATCTGCACTGGCCGCTGCGCTAGACAGCGCGGGCCTTGCGTACGATCTGCAGCCGGGTGAGGGCGCCTTCTACGGTCCGAAGATCGAGTTCTCGCTGAAAGATTGCCTTGGTCGCGTCTGGCAGTGTGGTACCCTGCAGCTCGATTTTAACCTGCCGATCCGTTTGGGAGCCGAATACGTCTCCGAAGATAACAGCCGTAAGCACCCGGTTATGCTGCACCGGGCGATCCTCGGCTCGTTCGAACGGTTCGTCGGTATCCTGATCGAGCACTACGAGGGTGCATTCCCTGCGTGGCTGGCTCCGACCCAGGCAGTGATCATGAATATCACTGATAAACAGGCCGATTTTGCCGCTGAAGTTGAAAAAACTCTCAACGAAAGCGGATTTCGTGCCAAGTCCGACTTGAGAAATGAAAAGATCGGCTTTAAAATCCGCGAGCATACTTTGCTCAAGGTTCCCTATCTTTTGGTTATCGGAGATCGGGAAGTCGAGATGCAGACTGTCGCTGTGCGTACTCGTGAAGGTGCTGACCTGGGCTCGATGCCCGTCGCCCAGTTCGCTGAGTTCCTCGCGCAAGCGGTTTCCCGGCGTGGTCGCCCAGATTCGGAGTAATTATTATTAAGCGTGAAATGAGACAAGATAAACGAGCTGCACCGAAAGCCCCGATCAACGAGAATATCTCGGCACGCGAGGTTCGGTTAATTGGCGCTGACGGCGAGCAGATTGGCATCGTCTCGATTGATGAAGCGCTTCGTATTGCTGAAGAGTCCAAATTGGACCTGGTGGAAATCTCCGCCGATGCAATCCCACCTGTTTGTCGGGTGATGGACTACGGCAAATCGATCTTCGAGAAGAAGAAACAGGTTGCCGCAGCGAAGAAGAACCAGAAGCAGATTCAAGTAAAAGAAATCAAGTTTCGTCCAGGGACGGAGGAAGGGGATTACCAGGTAAAACTGCGCAACCTGGTACGTTTCCTGAGTGATGGGGACAGGGCCAAGGTATCCTTGCGATTCCGCGGCCGTGAGATGGCCCACCAGGAGCTGGGGATGGAACTCCTCAAGCGGGTTGAAGCTGACTTGCTCGAGTACGGTTCGGTCGAACAGCATCCTAAGATGGAAGGACGCCAGCTTATTATGGTCATCGCCCCGAAAAAGAAGAAGTAATCAACAGGGCACGGCAGGCCTTCTGATTATGTTTATCAACTGAATGCGGAGTACCGAACATGCCAAAGATGAAAACTAAAAGTGGTGCTGCTAAGCGGTTTCTGAAAACTGCTAACGGTATCAAGCACAAGCACGCTTTCAAGAGCCACATTCTGACCAAAATGTCGACCAAGCGTAAGCGTCAACTGCGCGGTAGCAGCTTGCTGCATCCGTCTGACGTGGCAAAAGTCGAGCGCATGCTGCGCCTTCGTTAATTTTAGTCAAGAATAGAGGAATAACTCATGGCTCGTGTAAAGCGTGGCGTCATTGCCCGTAAGCGTCACAAAAAAATTCTGAAACTTGCTAAAGGCTACTACGGCGCGCGTTCACGCGTATTCCGTGTTGCCAAGCAAGCGGTAATCAAGGCAGGCCAATACGCCTACCGCGACCGTCGTCAGAAAAAACGTCAGTTCCGCGCTCTGTGGATCGCTCGTATCAATGCTGGTGCACGTGTTAACGGTCTGTCCTACAGCCGTTTCATCGCTGGCCTGAAAAAAGCGTCCATCGAAATCGACCGTAAGGTTCTGGCTGAACTGGCCGTGAACGAAAAAGCGGTGTTTGCTGCGATTGTCGAGAAAGCTAAAGCCACCTTGGCTTAAGTACCCCCGACAGTCACCTTGGGCTGCTCCTGTAGCCCAAGGTGGTAAACGTCATAAATAGGGGAAGAGCCTTCAAGCTCTTCCCCTATTTTGTATCTGGAGTCTGTACATGGAAAACCTGGATGCGCTCGTTGCCCAAGCTCTTGAGGCTGTGCATAGCGCTGAAGATGTAAATGCCCTGGAGCAAATCCGGGTTCACTACCTTGGCAAAAAAGGTGAATTGACTCAGGTGATGAAGACCCTGGGGAATTTGCCGGCTGAAGAGCGTCCGCAAGTCGGCGCGCTGATCAACGTCGCCAAGGAGCGTGTCACCGAGGTGCTCAATGCGCGCAAGGCGTCGCTCGAGGAGGCCGATCTTGCGGCCAAGCTCGCCGCCGAGTCCATTGACGTCACCTTGCCTGGTCGTGGCCAGGCCTCGGGCGGTCTGCATCCGATCACCCGGACTCTGGAACGTATCGAGCAGTTCTTCACCCACATCGGCTACGGCATTGCCGAAGGCCCCGAGGTCGAAGACGACTATCACAACTTCGAGGCGCTCAACATCCCAGGCCATCACCCGGCCCGGTCGATGCACGACACCTTCTATTTCAACGCGAACATGCTGTTGCGCACCCATACCTCGCCGGTACAGGTCCGCACCATGGAAGCGAACAAGCCGCCGATCCGCATCGTCTGCCCCGGCCGTGTGTACCGCAGCGACTCGGATATCACCCACTCGCCGATGTTCCACCAGGTCGAAGGCCTGCTGGTCGATCGCGACATCAATTTCGCCGACCTCAAAGGCACCATCGAAGAGTTCCTGCGGGTGTTCTTCGAGAAAGAGCTGGCGGTGCGTTTCCGTCCATCGTTCTTCCCGTTCACCGAGCCATCCGCTGAAGTCGACATGGAATGCGTGATGTGCAGCGGCAAAGGCTGCCGCGTCTGCAAGCAGACCGGCTGGCTGGAAGTGATGGGCTGCGGCATGGTTCACCCTAACGTGCTGCGCATGTCCGGGATCGACCCGGAAGAGTTCTCGGGCTTTGCCTTCGGCATGGGCGTTGAGCGCCTGGCCATGCTGCGTTACGGCGTGAACGACTTGCGTCTGTTCTTCGACAACGACTTGCGGTTCCTCGCGCAATTTCGCTAGTCGTAACGAATCTTTAGGAGAGCAGGATGAAATTCAGTGAACAATGGCTGCGTGGCTGGGTAAGCCCGCAGGTAGATCGCGACGAGCTGGTTGCTCGTCTGTCGATGGCCGGCCTTGAGGTCGATAGCGTAACGCCGGCCGCCGGTGTTTTCACCGGCGTGGTGGTGGGCGAGGTGCTGAGCACCGAGCAGCACCCCGATGCCGACAAGCTGCGTGTGTGCCAGGTCAGCAATGGCGTGGAAACCTTCCAGGTCGTGTGCGGAGCGCCAAACGTGCGCCCGGGCCTGAAGATTCCGTTTGCCATGATCGGCGCCGAACTGCCGGGCGACTTCAAGATCAAGAAAGCCAAGCTGCGTGGCGTTGAGTCCAACGGCATGCTGTGTTCCCAGGCCGAGCTGCAAGTCGGCGAGGGCAACGATGGCCTGATGGAACTGCCGGCCGATGCGCCAGTGGGTCAGGACATTCGCGTTTACCTGGAACTGGAAGACGCCAGCATCGAGGTCGACCTGACCCCGAACCGGGGTGACTGCCTGTCCCTCGCCGGTCTGGCCCGTGAAGTGGGCGCGCTGTACAACGCCCCGGTCACCCGCCCGGTGGTGGCCGCAGTCGCTGCAGTCCACGACGAAGTGCGCCCTGTCGACGTACTGGCGCCAAACGCCTGCCCACGTTACCTGGGTCGTGTGATCCGCAACGTCGACCTGTCCAAGCCAACCCCGCTGTGGATGGTTGAGCGCCTGCGTCGCGCCGACGTGCGCAGCATCGATGCCGCCGTGGACATCACCAACTACGTGATGCTGGAGCTGGGCCAACCGCTGCACGCCTTCGATCTTGCCGAAATCAATGGCGGCATCCGCGTGCGCATGGCCGAAGAAGGCGAGAAGCTGGTATTGCTCGACGGCCAGGAAGTCAGCCTGCGCGCCGACACCCTGGTAATTGCCGACCATTCCCGCGCCCTGGCGATTGCCGGCGTGATGGGTGGCGAGCACAGCGGCGTGTCCGAAACCACCCGCGATATTTTCCTTGAGAGCGCATTCTTCGACCAGATCGCCATCGCTGGCAAGGCCCGTTCCTACGGCCTGCACACCGATGCGTCGCACCGCTACGAGCGTGGCGTGGACTGGAAACTGGCCCGTGAAGCCATGGAGCGCGCCACTGGCCTGCTGCTGGAAATCACTGGCGGCGAAGCCGGCCCGATCACTGAAACCGTCAACGAGCAGTTCCTGCCGTCGATTGCACCGATCACCCTGCGCGCCAAAAGCGTCGAGCAAATGCTTGGCCTGGTGATTGAACCTGCGCAAATCGAGCAACTGCTGTCCGCACTCGGCCTGGGTATTTCCGCCGGTGGGGAAGGGCAGTGGCACGTAGAAGTGCCAAGCCATCGTTTCGACATCAGCCTGGAAGTCGACCTGATCGAAGAACTGGCCCGCCTGTACGGCTACAACCGCCTGCCGGTTCGTTACCCGCAAGCGCGTCTGGCACCGCAACCCAAGGCCGAGGCGCGTGCGCACCTGCCAGAGTTGCGTCGCCTGCTGGTTGCCCGTGGCTACCAGGAAGCGGTGACTTATAGCTTCATCGATCCAAAGCAGTTTGAGCTGTTCAACCCAGGTGTTGAGCCGTTGCTGTTGGCTAACCCGATCTCCAATGACATGGCCGCCATGCGTTCGTCGCTGTGGCCGGGTCTGGTTAAGGCACTGTCCCATAACCTGAACCGTCAGCAGGACCGCGTGCGCATGTTCGAAAGCGGCCTGCGCTTTGTCGGCCAACTCGATGGCCTCAAGCAAGAGCCGATGCTGGCGGGTGTTGTCTGCGGTAGCCGCCTGCCAGAAGGCTGGGCACAGGGCCGCGATGGCGTGGACTTCTTCGACGTTAAAGCCGATGTGGAAGCGGTGCTGGGCTTTGCCGGTGCACTGGATGACTTCACGTTTGTGTCTGGTAGCCACCCGGCATTGCACCCGGGCCAGACTGCACGTATCGAGCGCGAAGGGCGTTTGGTGGGTTTTGTCGGTGCTATCCACCCTGAGCTGTCGAAAACCCTGGGTCTGGACCGTCCGGTGTTCGTTTTTGAGCTGGTCCTGGCTGAAGTGGCGTCGGGCAAGATGCCTAAATTCAGCGAGTTGTCGCGCTTCCCTGAAGTGCGTCGTGACCTCGCGCTGATTGCCGACCGTGAAGTGGCCGCCACTGCCGTTCTGGACGTAATCCGTGAAAATGCAGGGGAATGGCTGACAGACCTCAGGCTATTTGACGTCTATCAGGGTAAAGGCATTGATCCGCATAGAAAAAGCCTTGCAGTTGGCTTGACCTGGCAGCATCCATCGCGCACTCTTAATGACGATGAGGTGAATACCACGACACAAAATATCCTCACCTCGCTCGAACAAAGGTTGAACGCCACGTTAAGGAAGTGACGTATGGGGGCTTTGACGAAAGCTGAGATGGCGGAACGTCTGTACGAAGAGTTGGGTCTGAACAAACGCGAAGCCAAGGAATTGGTCGAGCTGTTCTTTGAAGAAATTCGGCACGCTCTGGAAGACAACGAACAGGTCAAATTGTCCGGTTTCGGCAATTTTGACCTGCGGGACAAACGCCAGCGGCCTGGCCGCAATCCAAAAACGGGAGAAGAAATCCCGATCACGGCTCGCCGTGTGGTCACCTTTCGTCCAGGGCAGAAGTTGAAGGCCCGAGTTGAGGCTTATGCTGGAACCAAGTCATAACGACGAACTACCCGTCATCCCAGGCAAACGCTACTTCACCATTGGTGAAGTCAGCGAGCTCTGTGCGGTCAAGCCGCACGTGCTGCGCTATTGGGAGCAGGAGTTTCCTCAACTCAACCCCGTCAAACGCACCGGGAACCGTCGGTATTATCAGCGCCAGGATGTGCTGATGATCCGACAGATCCGTGCGTTGCTGTACGACCAGGGGTTCACCATCAGCGGCGCGCGCCAGCGTATGTCCGGTGATGAAGCCAAAGACGACACCACCCAATACAAGCAAATGATCCGCCAGATGATCTCCGAACTCGAAGATGTGCTGGTGGTGTTGAAGAAGTGATACAAGCTTTTAAAATACTTCCACATTTCAAAAGCTTGCGGTATATTCCGGATCGCTTCGTTACGAAGCAAACCCAGTAACACGCCTAGTCGGGGCGTAGCGCAGTCCGGTAGCGCACTAGCATGGGGTGCTAGGGGTCGAGTGTTCGAATCACTCCGTCCCGACCATATTCTCGATCAAGCCCAATCTGAAAAGGTTGGGCTTTTTCATGTGCGCGTTTTTTGGGGAACGCCCCAATTTTTCACCCTTGTACCGTCTGCCATACCCAAGCGCATCCCTAAGTAGGCAGTACTCTTATACGGTTTTTCGGCGCTTTAGAATGAAAGTATCCGAGATGAAAGGTTGCATATGGCACCCGGCGTCTTGGAGAAACTCATGAGTTGTGAACAGCAAACCCCTACCCCCCATGCACGTGGCATTGATGTATCGCGCTGGCAAGGAGAGATCGACTGGCGCCGCGTCGCGTCAGCCGGTGTCACCCATGCCATTGTGAAGATGACCGAAGGGGGCACCTACACTGACCCTCGGTTTGCAACAAACTTTGCCGGGATGCTGGCCCACGGTTTGACTGCGGGGGTTTACCACTACTTTCGTGCACTGAGCAGTACCCCCGGCGAACAACTGGCCAATATTCGGCAGCGGCTCTGCGAGGCAAACTTCGAGGTCGGGAAGCACATCCTGGCCATTGACGTAGAAACTTCGCGCAACGAAGAGGCGAGCCCGGATCAGATGGCCGATGCCCTGCACGAACTGGTCACGCTGCTCAGCACGCAAGTACTCGATGGCGCCCATCCCCACATCTACACGTCACCCAGCATCTGGGCTGACCGTGTGGCGTGGCGCAAGTACGATTTCAGCCGGTGCCCGTTGTGGATCGCCCACTGGGACGCCAAGCAGCCGACGGTGCCCGAAACCTGGCGTAGCCACGGCAAGCGCTGGCACTGGTGGCAGCACAGCAGCAAAGGCCAGGTCGATGGCATTCAAGGTGCCGTGGATCTGGATTGGATCAAGCGCTGAAGGCTTCAGCCCGCCGAACGCCCGCGCTGGCTGAGGTACTCCACAAACGGCCCGATATCCGTACTGCAGAGCAAATGCGCGACCTCACGCACCTCCGCCTCCGGCCAGTCCCACCAGGCGGATTGCTCAAGGATCAGCCGAGTCGGTTCATCAAAACGCCAGCGGATATGTTTGGCCGGGTTGCCGCCGACGATGGCGTAAGGCGCCACATCCTTGGTCACAATCGCGCCCGCAGCCACGACTGCGCCATTGCCGATGGTCACGCCCGACAGAATTTTCGCGTGGGAGCTGATCCAGCAATCATTGCCAATGATCACGTCGCCTTTGCTGCCACCGAAGTCGGTAATGTGCGCGAGGCTTTTCATCTTGGCCGGGAAGGGGTAGCAACTGAGCCAGTCGGTACGGTGGTGACCACCCAAATACACTTCCACATTGCCGGCAATCGAGGTGTAGGCGCCAACACGCAGTGTCGTGCCTTCATGCCAGTCGTGCACCTTCAAATCGCCGTAGGTGCCTATGCCAAAGCTGTAGTTTGGATAGCGGTTACGCAGTTTTTGCGTAGAGCGCTCCAGCGGGGAGAGCGCGCGTAGTGCCTTGCGCGCTTTTTTTTCGCGCCATTTACGCAATAACTTCATGCGGTGAGCCTTTATGCAGAGATTGAAATCAGGCGACATCGTGAGCAATGGCTGCCCTCTATGCAAGACGAAGGCTTTATCTGCTGAAAAAAATCGCCAACCCCTGTCCCTTTTTTGCGCCTCGCCTGTCATTCCAGGCAAGTGAACAAAATCGAGAGCTTCTCCCCATGCCCGCAGTCCGACCCATGCGCTTGCGCCCGTTGCTGAACCTGAGCCTGATGCTGAGCCTCAGTGCCAGCCCGTTATTTGTCCCGCTCAGCTATGCCGAAGGCAGCACCGCCCGCCGCAGTTACCAGGTGCCGGCCGGTAGCCTGAGTGCCGCATTGACCCGCTTCGCCGGGCTCGCCGGGGTCAACCTGTCGGTGGACCCGGCGCTGGTCAGCGGTCGCAGCAGCGCCGGCTTGTCGGGTGAATACGGCGTGGAGGAGGGCTTTGCGCAGTTGCTGACGGGCTCGGGCCTGCAATTGCAACCGATGGGCACGCAGGCCTACAGGCTGATGCCGGTGCCGGAAAGCGGCAGCCTGCAACTGGCACCCACGTCCATCGTCGGTACCACTGGGTTGGCCGATGGCGATACCTATGCCGGTGGCCAGGTGGCGCGGCGTGGCTCGCAAGGCCTGCTCGGCTCACGGGACTTTATGGAAACCCCGTTCAGCATGACCACCTATACCGCCGAGGCGGTGAAGAACCAGCAGGCGCGTACCCTCGGCGATCTGGTCGCCAGCGACCCTTCGGTGCGCGCCACCAACCCGGCGGGCGGGCGCTACGAGCAGTTCACCATTCGCGGGTTCAGCCTGTTCAACAGTGATGTGGCCTACAACGGCCTCTATGGCGTACTGCCGACGTACACCATCGACATGGAAATGGCCGAGCGCGTCGACATCCTCAAAGGCCCGAGCCAGTTGATCAACGGCATCTCGCCGCGCGGCAGCGTGGGCGGCGGGATCAACGTGGTGCCCAAGCGCGCCACCGACAAGGACATTACCTCGCTGACCGGGACCTGGGCGTCCGGCAGCCAGGCCGGTGGCGCGGTGGACGTGGGGCGGCGCTTTGGTGAGGACAACAAGTTCGGCATTCGTTTCAATGGCGTGAAGCAGTCCGGCGATACCGAATGGGATCACCAAAGCGTCGACCGTGAAATGGCGGTGCTGGGCCTGGATTTTCGCGGTGAGCGCCTGCGCCTTTCCACGGATATCGGCCACACCGAGCGCGACACCGATGCGCCGCAAGAGCGCGTGCAGGTCGGCGCCAATGCCCGGGTGCCGAGCGCCAATGACGTACGGCATAACTACGCACAGCCCTGGAGCAAAGCCCGTACCGATGACACCTTCGGCACGATTAACGGCGAGTTCGACCTCAGTGACAGCGTGATGCTGTATGGCGGCGTCGGCGCACGTAAAAGCAACCACGACTTCTTGCGTCACGCGGTGTCCGTCACCAACAACGCCGGGGATTTCAGCGTATTGCCACGGGATTTCACCCGCGATGAAAACGTGCGCACCGCTACCGCCGGGGTGCGCAGTTGGTTGCATACCGGGCCGGTCAGCCATGAGATCAACCTGGCGGCCAGCTACTTCTACATGGACTTTGAAAACGGCGGCGCCCGGTACGCAGCGGCGCCGAGCAACCTGTACAACCCGGTAGAAACCCCAACCCCTTCACGGCCAACACGCCTGGATTCCAAGGTCTACACCGAGAACCGCTTCAGTGGCGTGGCGCTGTCCGATACCCTGGGCTTTTTCGACGAGCGTTTATTGCTGACCCTCGGCGCGCGCTGGCAGCGGGTCAAGGTCGACGACTGGACCGACAACGTCATAGGCGCTACGGCCTACGATGAGGAAAAAGTTTCGCCCTCCGGCGGCATCCTGTTTAAAGCTACCGACAAACTGTCGCTGTACGCCAACTACATGGAAGGCCTGAGCCAAGGCAAAATCGCGCCGTCGACCTCGATCAACGAAGATGAAATCTTCCCGCCGTTTGTCAGCCGCCAGGTTGAAGTGGGTGCCAAATACGACGCCGGCGCGTTTGCCGTGACGGCAGCGGTGTTCCGAATCAAGCAACCGGCCTACGAAACCAACGCCACTACGCGGGTGTTCGGCCCCAATGGCAAACGCCAGAACGACGGCGTGGAACTGAGCGTGTTCGGCGAGCCGCTCAAGGGCGTGCGCCTGCTGGGTGGTGTGATGGTTATCGACAGCGAACTGACCCACACCACCAACGGTACTTTCGACGGCAACCGCGCCCCGGCCACGCCCAAGTACAACGTCAACCTGGGCGCCGAATGGGATGTGCCGACGGTGGAAGGCCTGACCCTGACCAGCCGGGGTATCTACTCAAGCTCCCAATACCTGGACCAGTCCAACGTCAAGGAGATCGATGCCTGGACCCGCCTTGACGTCGGTGCGCGCTATGCCTTCAAGGTCGACGATAAGCACATCACCTTGCGGGCGAATGTCGAGAACGTCGCCGATAAACGCTATTGGAGTTCGGCCGGTGCTTCGGATGACAGTGAGCCGGGCCTGACCCTGTCCACGCCGCGTACCTATTTGCTGTCGGCCACGGTGGATTTCTAAACGCAACGATCACGAGGGGAAGGCCAATGTGGGAGGTGCGCTGAGAGAAGGCCATGTTGGAGGGCCAATGTGGGAGCTGGCTTGCCTGCGATACAGGCACCTCGGTCTGTCAGTAAGACCCGGTCGATGCTATCGCAGGCAAGCCAGCTCCCACACAAGCCAACTGCCACATAGCCCTGACCACATAAGCCAGCCCACACCACGGACGTGCCGCGTTAATAAGAATGTTTTTTGATTGCATCGCCTCAATATGGAATAGTACCCGCCGTTTTCCCCGGCCCGTCCAGCCGGGGTGTTTTAACGCCGAGGTCTTTGTCATGCGAATGCTGCGCTCCATCCCGACCCTTGCCGCCTGCCTCCTGGCGTTGTCTTGCAGCGTATTGAACGCCGCGCCTATCGACCTTAATGACGGCCAGCACGCGGTGCACCTGCCGGATGCGCCCAAGCGCGTGGTGGTGCTGGAGTTTTCCTTTCTCGACAGTCTCGCCGCCGTTGACGTCACGCCGGTCGGCGCTGCGGACGATGGCGATGCCAACCGCGTCTTGCCGCGTGTGCGCCAGGCCATCGGCCAATGGAAGTCGGTGGGCCTGCGTTCGCAACCGAGCATCGAAGAAATCGCCCGGCTCAAGCCGGACTTGATCGTTGCCGACCTCAATCGTCATCAGGCGTTGTACAGCGACTTGACGAGCATCGCGCCGACCTTGTTGCTGCCATCACGTGGAGAAGATTACGAAGGCAGCCTTAAATCCGCCGAACTGATCGGCACGGCCCTGGGCAAAAGCGCGCAGATGCACGCGCGCATCGCCCAGAACCGTGAACACTTGCAGGCCATTGCCAAGCAGATTCCGGCGGGTGCCAGCGTGTTGTTCGGGGTTGCCCGTGAAGACAGTTTTTCCGTACACGGGCCTGACTCCTACGCCGGCAGCGTGCTGCAAGCCATCGGCCTGAAAGTGCCTTTGGTACGTGCCAAGGCTGCGCCGACTGAATTTGTCAGCCTGGAACAATTGCTCGCGCTTGACCCTGGCTGGTTGCTGGTTGGTCACTATCGTCGCCCAAGTATCGTCGACACCTGGAGCAAGCAGCCGTTGTGGCAAGTGCTCGGCGCGGTGCGTAATCATCAGGTGGCCGAGGTCGATGGCGACAGTTGGGCGCGTAACCGAGGTGTATTGGCGTCGGAGCAAATCGCTGAAGACACCCTGGCGATACTCAAGGGCGGCAAAGCCGTATTGAGCCAATAACCGTGCAGCGCAGTTTCGCGGCGGCAGGCATTGTGCTGCTGGGTGCCGTGTTGTTCTGGTACTCGCTGTACAGCTGGTCGCCGTTCACTATCACCGCGACGGATGCCTGGAACGGCCTGATTCACCAGGGCAGCGTGGGCGGCAATATGGCCTATATCGTGGCGCAGCTGCGCGTGCCCCGAGCGTTGTGCGCGGCGTTGGTCGGTGCCTGCCTGGGCCTGGCCGGTGCACTGATGCAAGGCATCACCCGCAACCGCTTGGCATCGCCGTCGTTGTTCGGCGTGACGGCCGGCGCAGCATTGGGCTTGGCCTTGTTTTCCACCGGGTTGGTCGCGCCGCCCTTTGCCGGTGGCGCCCTGTTGATGACCTGCCTGGGTGGCGCGCTGGCCTGGGTCACGGTGTTCAGCCTCGGCGGCGCGTGGTCGCCGACCACCGCGCAAGGTCGGCTGGTGTTGGCCGGTGTGGCGGTTGCGGCGCTGTGCGCGGCCTTGACCCGGCTCACGGTGATTCTGGTCGAGGCCCAGGCCCAAAGCGTGCTGAACTGGCTGGCCGGGTCGCTGGCCAATGTGGGAGCGGCCCAGGTGCAACTGCTCTGGCCGTGCACGCTGATCGGCGGCGTGTGGGCGCTGTGGTGTGCGCCGCGCCTGAACCTGATCAACCTCGGCGAAGACGCCGCGCGCTCGTTGGGCGTCGGTATCGCCAGCCTGCGCTTGCAGGTGTTTGTCGCCAGCTTGCTGCTGGTGGGCGCCAGCGTGTGCGCGGTCGGCCCCATTGGCTTTGTCGGGCTGATCGCGCCCAATATCATTCGCCAGTTTCTCGGTAACGACTACCGCTGGCTGATTCCGCTCAGCGCGGCATTGGGCGCGGTGATCGTGTTGGGCGCCGACTTGCTCAGTCGCGCGGTGGCCTTTCCAGTGGAAACCCCGGCGGGTGTGGTCACTGCTTTGATCGGCGCACCGTTCTTCCTGTTTCTTGCCAGGCGCACCCTATGATTCGGCCACGCTTACGCTTATGGCTGCTGTTGGGCTTGCTGCTGGTGGCACTGCTGGCGAGCCTCAGCGCCGGTACGGTGTGGCTCAAACCTGCCACCGTGCTGGAGCGCCTGCTGGCCCACGACGCCCTCGATTTTGAAGTGTGGAACCACCGCCTGCCACGCAGCCTGATCGCCATTCTGGCTGGCTGCGCCTTCGGCCTGGCCGGTGCGATTGTGCAGGGCGTGATCCGCAACCCGCTGGCCTCGCCGGAAATTCTCGGCGTGACCCAAGGTGCCGGGCTGGCGCTGACCGTGGCGATCATCAGCTGGCCACACCTGCCGATTGCCTGGCTGCCACTGGTGGCCTGCCTGGGCGGCGCCGGTGGGGCGTTGCTGCTGGCGCTGTACAACACCGGCGTGAGTTTTTCCGGGGTGCGTTTTGCGCTGTCGGGGGTGGCGATTGCGGTGACCTTGTCCAGCGTCACCGAGTTTTTGATCCTGTCCCATCCGTTGGATATCAACACGGCGTTGCTCGCGCTGACGGGCAGTTTGTGGAGCCGTAATTGGCACCATGTGGCGCTGGTGCTGCCGTTCCTGCTGTTGATCCCGCTGGGCCTGTGCCTGGCTAAACCCCTGAACCTCATCGCGCTTGGCGATGAGGCCGCCCACAGTTTGGGCACTGCGCTTGGCCGTACCCGCTGGTGGGCGATGGCCTGCGCGGTGGTGCTCACCAGCCTGGGTGTCGGCGTGATCGGGCCGATTGGTTTTATCGGCCTGGTCGCACCGCACATGGCGCGGCGTCTGGTGGGTGGGCATCACCAGTACCTGCTGCCGGCTGCGATGCTGATTGGCGCGTTATTGCTGGTGCTGGCCGACACGCTTGGACGCACGTTGATCGCGCCCAGCGAAATTCCGGCGGGCGTGCTTACGGCGGTGATTGGTGCGCCGTATTTTCTTTGGTTGCTGGCACGGTTCAAGGGTTGATGACATGAGTATTTTGCAGGCCCATCAACTCGACATCGGCTACGGCGCCACGCGCATTGTGCAGGGCCTTTCGTTCGCACCGCCGACAGGTCGCGTCACCGCGCTGATCGGCCCCAACGGCTGCGGCAAATCCACCTTGCTCAAGGCGTTTGCGCGCATCCTCAAGCCGACCCAGGGCGAGTTGACCCTGGATGGCCACGCCTACGCGAGCCTGTCCGCTCGGCAATTGGCGCGACAGATCGCATTTTTACCGCAGGTATTGCCGGTGCCGGAAGGTGTCAGCGTGCGCCAGTTGGTCGCCTATGGCCGCAGCCCGCATAACTCATTGTGGGGGCGCTTGAGTGGCAATGATCAGGCCCAGGTGACCCAAGCCATGCAGCGCCTCGAGCTGGACAGCCTGGGCGACCGCGCGTTGGCGGATTTGTCCGGCGGCCAGCGCCAACGTGCCTGGCTGGCCATGGTGCTGGCGCAAAACGCGCCAGTGGTGCTGCTCGACGAACCCACCACTTACCTCGACATCAGCCATCAGGTGGAACTGCTCGACCTGATGGGCGAACTGGCCGCCGAGGGCAAAACCGTGATCACCGTACTGCACGACATCAACCAGGCCTGCCGCTACGCCGATCACCTGGCGGTGATGCACGCCGGCAAGCTAGTCGCCGATGGCGCCCCCGCCCAGGTGATCAGTGCCGAGCTGATGCGCCAGGTGTTCGACGTGCAAGTGCAGATCCTGCAGGAGCCGGTTGCCGGCACGCCAATGTGCCTGGTGGAAAAAAGCACCCGCACCCACACCTGACCCTGTTCGCTCTCACGCACTAATGCTCGTTCCCACGCTCCGCGTGGGAATGCAGCCCGTGACGCTCCGCGTCACAAGGTTGCAGGGCGGGACGCGGAGCGTCCCATGAGGCATTCCCGCGCGGAGCGTGGGAACGATCAGCAGGAAAACATTATTTATATGAATAAAGTTATTCGATAATAATGAAAGTAGAGAATATTAGCTTATGCCCAAATAGCATTATATTTTTAAAATCCATTCCGTTATGTTTGATCGCAACAGCCTACCCCTGACCTCGGATGGTACCCAGCGTGATTCAGATTCTGCGCGCCATAACCGGGTAAAGACCCCGCGGCAGAATCGTTGGAAGGGAGTTCAACGTATGTTGCCGATTCAAAACCCTCGCTCACTCCACACCTAGTTCCCCATCGCAGCGACACCCTGAAAAACGAGCACCGCGCCCGCCGCGCGACTGCCCGACTTCGCGATTCGGAAAGCCTGGAGTGGTCATGAAGCAAGTTTTACCCCCCACCGCCGCACTCACGCTGGCCCTGTTGGCCGGCACTGCATCCGCCCAGGACGACAGCACCTTGTCCACCGTGGTGGTCACCGGTAACCGTGGCGCCGAGCAGCGCACCGTCACCAGCAGCCCGGTGCCGATCGATGTGGTCAGCGCCAGGCAACTGCAAAGCACCGGCAAGCCCGGCTTGATGGAAGCCTTGAGCGCGGTGATCCCGTCGCTGACCCTGCCGGAAAAAACCGGCTGGGACGCCAGCGGCATTGCCCGTGCGCCCAACCTGCGGGGCTTGAGTGCTGCCGAAGTGCTGGTTCTGGTCAACGGCAAACGTCGCCACACCAGCGCCACGCTGAACATCAATGGCATCAACACCGGCGCGGCGCCGGCTGACCTGGATTTGATCCCCATCAGTGCCATCGACCATGTGGAAGTGCTGCGCGACGGCGCCGCCGCCCAGTACGGCTCGGATGCCATCGCCGGGGTCATCAATGTGATCCTCAAGGCTGATACCAGCGGCACCGCCGTCACCAACGTCGGTCAGGGCTACGACGGTAAGAAGCAAACCGTGCAACAAAGCCTCAACAAGGGTTTTGAAATCGGCAACGGCGGCGTCGTGCAATTGGCCCTGGATGCCCGCAGCCAGAATGACGACAACAAAGCCAGCGCCAACGGCTACACCTATGAGCAAGCCTACAACCAGGCCGGCAGATCGACCTACGGCGGTTACGGCACGCCCAAGACCAATCTGCTGACCCTGGGCTACAACGCCGAGCTGCCGATTGATGACAGCCTGAGCCTGTATTCCTTCACCACCTACTCGCGGCGCAAGGCCGAGCAGGGGCAGAACTACCGCCTGCCGACCATCACCAACACCATCACCACCGGGCCGAATGGCTACCCGGCCGGGTACACGCCGACCTGGTACATCGACGAGGACGATTTCCAGGCCGCGTTCGGCGGCAAAGGCACCGTTGGCGCGTGGGACTGGGATTTGTCCACCACCTACGGGCGCAACGAGGCGGAGCAGGGCACCACCCACAACCAGAACCCGTCGCTGGGCGAGTACACGCCCAACAGCTTCACCTCCGGCACCTGGATTTCCACCGAGCTGACCACCAACCTCGACTTCAAGCGTGGCTTTGATGTCGGCCTGCAAAAACCGTTGGACCTGTCCTACGGCTTCGAACATCGGCGCGACACCTATGAGGTGCAGGCGGGTGACTACGCGTCTTATGCCAATGGCGGCTACTGCGTGGCGCCGGGCAACTGCGCGTCATCCGGGGCGCAGGTCACCAACGGCATTTCGCCGGATGAAGAAAGCAGCGCCTCGCGCAACAGCCTCGCCAGCTATGTCGATGTGGGCTTCAACCCGCTGCCGGACTGGTACATCGGCACCGCCTTTCGCTACGAGCATTACAACGAAGGCGTCGGCGCCACCCGCAGCGGCAAGCTGACCACACGCTACGATTTCACCCCGCAATTTGCCGTGCGCGCCACCGTCAGCAATGGCTTTCGCGCGCCGTCCCTGGCCAATAGCCTGTTCAGTGCGCGCTCCACCACTTATGGCGTGGTCGACGGCGTGTATCAGTCGATCAACTACGGCGTATTGCCGGTGGGTTCGGCGGCGGCCAAGGCCCTCGGCGCCCAAGAGTTGAAGCCCGAGCGCTCGACCAACTTCAGCCTGGGTTTCACCCTTACGCCCACCGACCGCCTGAACTTCACCGCCGACGCCTACGTGATCAACCTGCGCGACCGCATCACCCTGACCGGCACCTTGCTCGGCCCCGAAGTCACCCAGGTACTGCAAAGCAACGGCATCAACTCCACCTCCGGCGGCCAGTACTTTATCAACGGCGCCGACACCCGCACCAAGGGCGTGGATCTGGTCAGCAACTACAACCAGGACCTCGGCCAGTTCGGCGCCTTGAAATGGACCGCCGCATTCAACTGGAACCAGACCAAGATCCTCAACTACAAGGCCTCTACCGACATCCTCGGCACGCCCTATGACCTGATGGACCGCCAGGCCCGTGGCCTGATCACCGATGTGCAGCCCAAGACCAAACTCATCCTCGGCGGCGACTGGAGCATCGACCGCTTCAACCTCAACCTGGCCCTGACCCGCTACGGCGCCTACAAAGAGGTCAATTCCTCGGCCAATCGCGACCTGGACCGGGTTTACAACGCCCGCTGGATCACTGACCTCGACCTTGGCTACAACCTCACCAAAGCCCTCAACATCGCCGTCGGCGCCAAGAACCTGTTCGACCTTTACCCCAAGAAACAAGGCGTGCCGAGCAGCACCATGCTCGCCAGCTACGGCACTTATTCGCCCTACGGTTTTACCGGCGGGTACTACTACACCCGGCTGACTTACGCCTTCTAAGGCCGCAACCCGCGAGGAATAGAACATGCCCATTGTCGCCAAATCCTATGACCTGATCGAAGACGTCAGCCCGGTTCGCCAGCGCCGCGTTGCAACGCCCATCAAGGCCCTGCAAGTGGTTCCCGCCCGCCATCCGTGGCGCTGGGCCGGGTCGATCTTCGCTGCGCTGGTGCTGCTCGCCATCGTGCATTCACTGGCCACCAACCCGCGTTGGGAGTGGGGCGTGTTCGGCCAGTGGTTCTTTTCCGCCTCGGTGCTGCGCGGCCTCGGCCAGACGCTGCTGCTGACGCTGCTCAGTACCGTGTTCAGCATCCTCTTCGGCACTGCATTGGCGCTGGCACGGCTGTCGGGCTCGCCATTGCTGGCGGCGTTGGCCTGGGGCTATATCTGGTTTTTCCGCTCGATGCCGGCGCTGCTGGTGCTGATCATCCTCTACAACTTTGCCTACCTGTATGACCACATCGTGCTCGGCGTACCGTTCACCCGCGTGGTGTTCGCCGAGTGGTCGACCGTGGATGTGCTCAGCCAATTCACCGTGGCGGTGTTGGGCCTGAGCTTGATGCAGGCAGCCTATGCGGCGGAGATCATTCGTGGCGGTTTGATTGGCGTGGATGCCGGCCAGCATGAAGCGGCGGCGGCCCTCGGTTTGCCGGCTTCGCGACGGATTTTTCGCATCATCCTGCCCCAGGCGCTGCGCTCGATTTTGCCGTCGGGTTTCAACGAAATCATCGGCCTGGTCAAGGGCACGTCCATCGTCTACGTGCTGGCCTTGCCGGAGCTGTTCTACACCGTGCAGGTCATCTACAACCGCACCCAGGCGGTGATCCCGCTGCTGGTGGTGGCGACCGTGTGGTACCTGATCATCACCACGGTGCTGACCAGCGCCCAGTACTACGTCGAGCGCCACTTTGCACGTGGTACGGCGCGGGTACTGCCGCCCACACCGCTGCAACGCCTGCGCGGCTGGCTCAAGGAGAAAACCCATGGCTGAAGCACGCGCCGGGCGCATTCAGATCCAGGGCGTGGGCAAGCGCTTTGGCAACCAGCAGGTGTTGAAAGACATCGACCTGACCATCGACCCAGGCAAGGTCACGGTGATTCTCGGGCCGTCCGGCTCGGGCAAATCCACCTTGCTGCGCACCATCAACCACCTGGAAAAAATCGACAGCGGGCACATCACCATCGACGGTGAATACGTCGGCTATCGGCGCAAGGGTGACCTGCTCTACGAATTGAAAGAACGCGAGATTCTCAAGCGCCGCATCGACGTGGGTTTTGTGTTCCAGAACTTCAACCTGTTCCCGCACCTCACTGCCTGGGAAAACATCGCCGAAGCAACGCTGGCGCACAAGCGCTGGAGCAAGGCCGAAGCGCAGGCCAAGGCGGGCGAGTTACTGGCCAAGGTCGGCCTGGCTGACAAACTCGATGCCTACCCGCGCCAGCTCTCCGGTGGCCAGCAACAGCGCGTGGCCATCGCCCGCGCACTGGCGCTGGACCCCAAAGTGCTGCTGTTCGATGAACCCACCTCAGCCCTCGACCCGGAATTGGTGGGCGAAGTACTCGACGTGATCAAAGGCCTGACCCAACTGGGCGTGACCCTGGTGATCGTCACCCACGAAATCGGGTTTGCCCGCGAAGTGGCCGACCACGTGGTGTTCCTGTGTGACGGCCAACTGATCGAAGAAGGCCCGCCCGAACAGATGTTTCGCCAACCCCGACATCCCCGCACCGTGGCCTTTCTGGGCAAGGTGCTTTAGTTCAAGGAGTGACTGCCCATGTTCATCAATACTGCCCGCGTGGCCTTGCTGACGCTTGCCGTCGGTGCTGCGCAAACCGCGTTCGCCGTGCAACAGGTGGATTTCAGCCCAGACCGCGTGCGCATCCATGTGCCGCGCAATGAAGCGGCGATCGCGCAGATCCCGCCGGGCTTCAAGTTCGCCCAGCCCGGCAAATTCACCGTCGCCGTGTCCGGCGTGGCCGGGCCGCCGCTGGCGCTACTGGCCAACGACGACAAGACCACCATCGGCAGCGAAGCCGATACCGCGCAGCTTGTCGCTGATAGTTTAGGCCTGCAACTCAATGTGGTGCAGACCAGTTGGGAGGACTGGCCGCTGGGTGTCAGCTCCGGCAAGTACGACGCGGTGATCAGCAACGTCACCGTGACCGAGGCGCGCAAGAAGCGTTTTGACTTCGCCACCTATCGCCAGGATGTGCTCGGTTTTTACGTCAAGAGCACCAATAAAATCACCGAGATCAAACAGGCCGCCGACATTGCCGGGCTGAAGATCATCGTCGGCTCCGGCACCAACCAGGAAAAGGTCCTGCTGGCGTGGAACGAGGCCAATGAAAAAGCCGGTATCAAGCCTGCGCTCCTGCAATACATCGACGACCAGGCCGCCGCGCAACTGGCGGTGCAGTCCGGTCGCAGCGATGCGCTGTTCGGGCCTAACTCGGTGTATGCCTATTCGGCGGCGGTCACCGGTGGCATCAAGCGGGTGGGCACGGTGAACGGCGGCTGGCCGTTGAAAGCGGATATTGCCGTGACCACCCGCAAGGACAACGGCCTGATCCAGCCGATTCACACTGCCCTGCAAGGCGCGATTGCCGGCGGCCAATACGAACAGGTGCTGCAACGCTGGGGCCTGGACATCGAGCGCGTCGACACCTCGCTGATCAACCCACCGGGCCTGCCGGACTAGGAGCATCGACATGGGACTGACACGCCGTGAAGCGCTGTCGAGCATCGCCGCTGTAGGCGGCGAAAAGGCCGTCAAGGATGCATTGGCGGTATTGGGTTTGGGGCCGTCGTCACATCGCCGCCCGCAACCGCTGAAACTCAACGCGGGCCTGGGGCAGGGCACTCGTGTGCTGGTGCTGGGCGCCGGGATTGCCGGGTTGGTGACGGCCCTGGAACTGAGCCGCGCCGGGTTCAGCGTGCAAGTACTGGAGGCCCGCAACCGCGTGGGCGGGCGCACCTGGACCCTGCGCAATGGCGACCGCGTGGACTACAAGGACGGCCGCACGCAAACCGTAGCGTTTGATAACGGCCTGTATTTCAACGCCGGTCCCGCCAGGATTCCGAGCCAGCACCGCACGCTTCTCGACTATTGCAGCGAGCTGGGTGTGCCGCTGGAAGTGCTGGTCAACAGCAGCCACGGCGCCCAGGTGCGGCCCGACCTGCAACAGCCGGCGTTCACCGTCGGCCAGGCGATCAATGACACGCGCGGGCATTTGTCCGGCTTGCTGGCCAAAGCCGTGCAGCGCGATGCCCTCGATGATGTGTTGAGCAGTGAAGAGCGCACGCGCTTGCTGGCGTTTTTGCAGGTGTATGGCGATCTGTCGCAGGAACTGGCCTTTGAAGGCAGCTTGCGCTCCGGTCACCTGGAGTCGCCTGCCCACCCCGGCGCGCTGCCCGCCAGCCGCAGCCCGCTGGCGCTGGACCGGCTGCTGCATCCGGAGTTGTGGGGCGCGTTATTGCACACCGAATTCCCGGAATTTTCCGCCACCATGTTCCAACCTGTCGGCGGCATGGACCGCATCACCGACGCCTTCTACCAGCGCGTGCGCGAGCACGTGCAACTCGGCGCCCAGGTGCGGCAGATCCGCCAGCTTGAAGACGGCGTGGCGGTGACCTACCACGACCAGCTCAGCGGCCGCGAACAGGTGGTGCGCGCCGATTACCTGGTCTCGACCTTGCCGTTGCCACTGTTGGCCAAACTCGACACCGACTTCAGCGACCCGGTCAAAGCCGCCTTGCTCAGTACCCGCAGTGATCAGGCGACCAAAGTGGCGTGGCAATCGCCGCGCTTCTGGGAAACCGACTACCGCACCTACGGCGGCCTGTCGTGGATCGAACACCCGGCGCGCCTGCTGTGGTACCCCAGCAACGACCTCAACACCCGTGACGGTTTGCTGGTGGCCGGTTATGTGACCGGGGAGGGCGCCGACGTATTTGGTGCCAAGCCATTCGACCAACAGTACGCCACGTCCAAAGAAGCCGTGGAACTGCTGCATCCGGGTTATTCAAAACACCTGCGCCACCCGCTGGCGGTGTCCTGGGAACAGATCCCCTACAGCGAAGGCCCATGGCTGCAACGCGAACACTTCCCGGCCGATGCCAGTGCCTTGCTGGAGCAGGCCCACGGCCGCGTGTACTTCGCCGGCGACGGCCTGGTGCAAAGCGGTGTGGGCATCTGGCAGGAGTCGGCAGCCAACTCGGCACGGCATGTGGTCGCGCAGCTGGCCGAGCGCGTTACCCAACAACAACAGATTGCGGCACTCGCCGCCTCCTGAGGAGCATCACCATGAGCGACAGCATTCAACGCACCAGCGTCGGCGATTTTCCCATCTCGCAAACCGTCACCGTACCGGCCTCCGCCAGCCTGATTTTCGTCAGCGGCACCTTGCCCGACCTGGCCGACCCGAATGTGCCCGGGGTTTACGGCAACACCGAAGTGCAGACGGTGTCGGTGTTCAACAAACTGCGCAAGATCCTCCAGCAGCAAGACCTGGACCTGGGCGACATCGTGCAATTGCGCGTGTTTTTGGTGGGTGCCGAAGAGACCGACGGCAAGCTCGACTTTGCCGGGTTGCAGCGTGGTTACACGCAGTTCTTCGCCACGCCCGAGCAGCCGAACAAGCCTGCGCGCACGGCGTTGCAGGTGGTGGCATTGCCGTTGCCAGGGGCGCTGGTGGAAGTGGAGGCGATTGCGGCCAGAACGGCCTGACTCTATTGAATGCGCTGTTGTGGCAAGCAGGCTTGTTGTGGATAGCTTGCTTGCTGTGGCTTGTTGTGGCGAGCAGGCTTGCCCTGCGTTGGGGCGCGCAGCGGCCCTGAAACCAGGCGCTGAGTTCCTTCAGGAGAATCCCGGTGCCTTTACTGGGGCTGCTGCGCAGCCCAACGCAGGGCAAGCCTGCTCGCCACAACAAGCCTGCTTGTCACAATAAGCCTCTAGCCACAACAAGCTGCTCACCACCATTGGTGGCAGGCCCGTGAACAGATCATCGGATTGTCAGTAACCGCATGTCACCTTTTTGTCGCTTGCAGTCTCTACTTTGTCTTGAGCGTTTTTATCTCAAGCACCCCAGGGATTGATTAGTGCCATGCCAACTCTCACCCGCCGCACCCTGCTGAAGGCCGCCGCCATCGGCTCCGCCTACACCCTGCTACCCGACTCCATCCGCCAGGCGCTGGCGATCCCCGCCAACAACCGTACTGGCACGATCATGGACGTCGAACACGTAGTCATCCTGATGCAGGAAAACCGCGCGTTCGACCACTACTTCGGCACCTTGCCCGGCGTACGTGGTTTCAGCGACCGCTTCACCATTCCGCTGCCGGGCGGCCGCAAAGTCTGGGAGCAACAGGGCAAGGGACGGCGCGTATTGCCTTATCATTTGGACAGTTCACGCGGCAATGCCCAGCGTGTCGACGGCACGCCACATTCCTGGGTTGACGAACACGCCGCCTGGGGCAGCGGCCGCATGAATGCCTGGCCAACCTACAAGACCAACACGTCAATGGGCTATTACCGCGAGCAGGAATTGCCGTTCCAGTTTGCGTTGGCCAACACCTTTACCCTGTGCGATGCCTACCACTGTTCGGTGCACGCCGGCACCAACCCGAACCGGCTGTTCCATTGGACCGGCACCAACGGCCCGACCGGCGCCAATGTGGCTGCGGTGGTCAATGAATGGGACGGCCCTGGCGCAGTGAGCGTGGGTTACACCTGGAAAACCTACCCTGAGCGCCTGGAAGAGGCGGGCGTGAGTTGGAAGGTCTACCAGTTCTTGCCGGATAACTTTGGCGACAACCCGCTGGCTGGTTTTCGCCAGTACCGCGCCGCCAGCGTTGCGGCCGGCAACCCGGCGGAACCACCGAAAGACTTCAAGGCCTTTGTGCCCTACAGCGATCAACTCAACACCCGTGTGCCGTTGTACAAAGGCAACGGCAACACGCTGCCATCGGCAAACGGCAGTGACCTGGAAGCGATCATCCAGGGCTTTCGCGATGACATAAAAAACGGCCGCTTGCCTCAGGTGAGCTGGCTGGTCGCCCCGGCCAATTACTCCGAACATCCTGGGCCTTCCAGCCCGGTGCAGGGTGGCTGGTTCACCCAGGAGATTCTCAAGTCGCTGACTGAAAACCCGCAGGTTTGGAGCAAGACTGTATTGCTGGTCAACTACGATGAAAACGACGGTTTCTTCGACCACGTCCCTTCACCGTCAGCCCCGTCCAAGCGTGCCGATGGCAGCTTTGCCGGTAAATCCACGGTCAAGTTCGACAGCGAAATCTTCACGCACCCGGCGCCGCCCGGCACCACGCAACAGCCTGCGCCTGACGGTGGTGTTTACGGCCCTGGCCCACGGGTGCCGATGCTGGTGCTGTCGCCCTGGAGCCGCGGCGGTTGGGTCAACTCCCAGGCGTTCGATCACACCTCGGTGCTGCAATTTCTGGAGAAGCGCTTCCAGGTGCGCGAGCCCAATATCAGCGCCTGGCGCCGCGCCGTATGCGGCGACCTCACCTCGGCGTTCAACTTCGTCAACCCCAACACCGAGTTGTTGCCGCCACTGCATGAAACCACCCGCCGGGCGGCGGACTTGCTGCGCCAGCGCCAGGAACAACTGGCCCAGGTTGTGGTGCCTGCTGAAGGTCGGCAACAGGCGCCGCATCAGGCGCGCATGGCTCGGCCATCCCGTGCGTTGCCATACCAGTTGAACGTCGAAGGTGACGTTGATCGTCGCGCCGGTGAGCTGACGTTGAACTTCTTCAACCATGGCGAACAGGGCGCGGTCTTCCACGTCTACGACCGACTGCACCTGGAAGACATCCCACGGCGCTACACCGTTGGCGCCGAACAGCACCTCAGTGATACCTGGCCAGTGGCTGGCGGCTATGACCTGTGGCTATTGGGGCCGAACGGCTTTCACCGGTCATTCAAGGGTGATCTGCAACGCCGCGAACCGCAACTGTCAGTGGCTTACCAGGGGGACAGCGTTCAACTGACGGTGATCAACCCCAGCAAGCATCCAGCCTCGGTGACGATCAAGCGCTGCCCTTACACCCATCAAGGCCCATGGCTGCTGGAGATTGCTGGCCACAGCTCGCAGCAACGCACATTCTCCCGTCAGCCGAGCGGTGGCTGGTATGACTTCACCGTGCGTAATGAGCATGGCTGGGTGCGCCGGGTGGCGGGGCGGGTTGAGACGGGGGCGCACAGCATCAGTGACCCGTTGATGGGCAAGCCGGTGTAGCAAACCCTGAGGCGGCGGATAGCGTTGAACCGATCCGCTGCCTTTGCCGGGAGTTAGTATTTTGAGAAATATCCTACGTTCATAAAGGATTAAACATCCGCGCTTTTTCCGGGCAGTTTTAGACAATCGTTGGGTCCACCACCCACGAGCCCACGCCAATGACGAGCCAGCCTTTACGCGTCCTGATCCTTGAGGAACAAGCCTTTCAGCGCGCCGTCGTCGTGAGCCAGTTCAAACGGTTGGGGCATGCGGTGATCGAGGCGACGCATGCCATTGAAGCCTTGGCCCTCCTGGAAAGCGTTCACGGGGTGGATGTCGTACTGTGCGACTTGTCCATGTCCGGCATGGATGGGCTGGAGTTTTTGCAACATGCCGCGCAACGAGGGTGGCTGCATGGCGTGATTGTCAGCGGCCATCAGCCGACCGGGATCAGCCAAGCCCTGCAACAGTTCACCAGCCTGCTCGGCGTGTGTTTGCTTGGCCATGTCGAAAAGCTGGCGACCCTCAATCAGCTCGAAGAGGTATTGCATCGTCATCAGCCTGTTGGGGGGATCGTGCCTGCGGTTTCACCGGCGTTGCCATTGTTTACTCAATCGCAAGTGTGCGACGCATTAGCGGCCGGCCAGCTGCACGCGTACTACCAACCCAAATTCAGCCTGTGGACCAACGAGATGATCGGCGTGGAAGTGTTGAGCCGCTGGCAGCACCCGCTTTACGGTCTGTTACCGGCAATGGCCTTCATGCCGGTGCTGGAGCGTTGCGGGCTGCTCGACCCATTGTTGTTTGCGCAGATGCACCAGGCCTTGACCCTGCAACAACACGTCAGGGCAAGCGGCATGACCTTGAACCTGGCGTTCAATCTGCACGCTCAGCAGCTGGCTCAGGGCGGGTTAAGTTTGAAGATCAAAGACGTCATGGCGCCGTTCAAGGCACCGCGCTCCAGCGTGACTTTCGAGCTGACCGAAAGCGGCATGCTGGAAGCCTCGGCGAGCAGCCTGGCGTGCCTGATGCGTTTGCGCATGCTCGGTTGCAACCTGTCTCTGGATGACTTCGGCGCCGGGTTTTCATCCTTGCAACGCCTGTGTCAGCTGCCGTTCAACGAGATCAAGCTGGATGCCGAGTTTGTGCGCGGCATGACCACCGACCGACGTTGCCGCGCGGTGATCCACAGCACCCTGGCGCTGGGCGACAGCCTGGGCATGAGCGTGGTGGTGGAAGGCATCGAAACCCAGGAGCAGCAGCGGCAATTGCTGGCGATGGGCTGCAGGGTGGGCCAGGGGTATGTGTATGCGCCGGCGATGAGTGGCGAGCAGTTGTTGTGGCGGTTGCAGAACGTGGCTTGATGGGCGTTGAGCGAATACAGGTGGCAGGGCGCTCACCACCATTTCCAGCGGCCCTGTTTTTTCAGGGTGGCGATGATGTCTTCGCGCTTGAGGCGGATTTCGACCATCTTGTGGCGCAGTTCGCGGCAGCGGTTGCTGTTGAGGATCAGCAGGCCGGTCAGTGGGCCGATGAGGGTCATGGAGTAGAGGTGGACGTTGGGGCGGTACGCGATGGCGGGAAGTGATACCAGCAGACATATGAGGTATATCGCGACGTTTAGCCAGACCCAGTGTATGCGGCCGTACAGCACTTGGTATTTGGCAACGGCATATACAGCGCCAAGCCCGGTCGCGCTGAAAAAAAATGTCTTGGCCGCAAAGCTTATGGGGTATGACGAAAGGTAAGTGAGCATTGTCAGGGTAGCCGTCAATGCTATCGAGGCGCATGCGACGAGAAGGTCGGCACTGATTACCGGCGTGTACCGTTTGATGATTTCCCAAGGGTTTTCAATGAAAACAGCTGAGTAATACGCGTTTTTTTCTTCGCCCTTTTCGCTCACGGGTTGACCTCCTCGTAGACGCCGACTGCCAACGTCTTGAGATTTCTGTTGGTTGCACTGCTGGTAAAGCTGAGCGATGCAGCCAATGCATCCATGATGTGGGTAGCGGTTGCATGCTGCATTGCCGCAGCGCTGATACGTTTGGAAAGTTTACCGTTAGCTTTTTCCAACTTAAGCAGTCTGCTCGTTAACCTTGGGTCACGGATCTTGAGCAACTCATTATTCAACTTTGCCCGCTCTTGCCGAGTCAGGCCTTTGAGCACCTGGCGAATGGATTTCCCTGTTACCTGGGTAGTTGTAATGATGGCTTTCACGGTGACCAACATCGAAGTTGCAACGCCCAGTAGCGCTACACCATCCAGTACTGCCGTCGCGTCTTGAAACCAGGGTTCGCTATCTAAATAGTCATTAAACTCGGGGAATGCAGCTTCTGACGCAATTCGCAGAGCGCCGGCGATACACTGAACCGTACCCGCTGCCGCTGCAGCCTGGCCGATAACCGTGATCACCGCACTCGTCCCCGCCGTAAATGGCATCAATATCACACCACTCGTAACCACAGCCCAACTCAACAACGCCCCCGCACAAGTGATCGTCGTGTTTAGTGCCTCAGCCACCAAACGGGACTCGCGAGGCTCATGCTCCAACATCCGCTTGAACTCCACCGGCCCCACATACTTGGGCGCCTCACGCAGCACGACCTTGATCGGCCGCACACTGCAAATCGCCTGAAACTCGCGCAGTACCACCACGTTAAACATGCCATCGATATACACCACGCCCGCGCCAATCAGTGCCGGGTCGCTATCGATGGTGAAGAACAACTTGCGCAGATCAATACTGCTTTCAATCCGCTGACGTGTGGTGCGGTGGGCTGAAGGGAATCCATCTTTGAGCAGGGAAGCCGTCATCCTTAACTCCTGTTTTTGCGGGAGTCGAGAGCGTAAAGATGAGGAGGTGGCGCTGAATGTCGGAAGGTTCGCCATTTAACGTCGGGTGCATCTCTAACTGCCTTCTGCGTCTTGCGCGCACCGCTGCGGCTGAGGAAAAGTGCGCCCCACGTCACTACCGACGTATACCAAGGCAGGGAGCAAACATGGCAGTCGATATGTTTTTGAAGCTGGGTGATATCAAGGGTGAATCAAGGGACCAGGCCCATCGCGACGAGATCGACATCACCCAATGGGCGTGGGGCATGTCGCAGTCGGGTTCGATGCACAGCGGTACGGGCGGCGGTGCGGGCAAGGTCAATATCGCCAACCTGAACCTGACCAAACCGCTGGATAAATCCAGCCCCAACCTGATGATGGCCTGCGCCAGCGGCAAGCATTACCCCGAGGCCAGGTTGGTAGTACGCAAGGCCGGCGGTGCCAGCCCGGTGGAGTATCTGGTGATTACCCTGAAGGAAGTCATGGTGGTGTCCTACAGCACGAATGCTGAAAGCAACACCGACGTCGTGCATGACCGCTTCGCCCTCAACTTCGCCAGCGTCGACGTCAGCTACCAGCCGCAGAAGGCCGACGGTGCCAAGGACGGCGGGCCGGTGAAGTTTGGCTGGAACATTCGGCAGAACATCAAAGCCTGAACCCCAGCCAACCCTTCATTGTTCCAGCTGCAACGCCTGCTGCTTAAGCTTGCGTTTCTGCGCAAACGGCAGCTTTTCATCATCCCCATACGGCGCGCTGTACCAGCTGCCGTAACTCGGGTTCGGCAGCAGGAACCAGCGTTGCCCCAGCCAGCTCACATAGGGTTCCACCGCCTGGCGTTGGGCGGCGAGAGTGTTGTGTTCGGCCTGGACGAAATCACCCAGCGAGTCCCCGGCCATCAGCAATACGCGGGCATGGCTGGCGACCCACTGACGGCGACACGCCTTGCCGTAACCGGCGCTTTCGCAATGGCCGATGGGCGTGCTGGCGGCCAGGACCTGCGTGTCGCTGGCCACCGGAAACCCGCGCAGGCGCAGGTTGGCGACGGTGGCCGCGACCTGGCTGTGTTCGCGGTTGGTGAGGTAGTAAACCTTGATGCCTTTTTGCTCGGCGGCGTGCAGGAAAGCCACTGCGCCCGGCAATGCCTGGGCCTTGGCCTGGTCGACCCAGGTGTTCCAGCGATCGTAGGAATAGATTTGATTATTGATGATATCGCGCGCGTTCAGCGGCACGTTGTCCAGCAGGGTTTCGTCGATATCAACCACCACCGCTGGAGGCAAGCCGTTCAGATTGCGGGGTGGAAAGGGCAGGGCATCCCAGGTCGGGTCGGCCAGGGCCACGTCGAGTTGGCGGGTGGCGTTGGCGAACAGCTGGCGGTAGATCAACTCGTGCTCGATGGAGGTCTGGGTCCAGAGCACGGCGTCGAGTTGGTCGTTGGCCTGCGGGGTCTGCTGGCAGCCGGTCAGGGCGGTGGTCAGCAGGCAGATGCTGGCGAAAATCAGGTGGCGCATGGGATGTCTCGGCGGTGGAAGCGTGTGGGCAGCACCTTAGCCTAATCAGGCTATACATCAATCCCGAATGTGCGGGTGGGTTGTTGGTGTACATATCCGTTGCTGCGGTAACGGCGGCTTAGGGTTCCGCCCTTACGGCGGCTCACTTTTTGAGGGACCAAAAAGTAAGCAAAAAGTCCTCGCCCCAACACTCGGTGCCTCGCTATGGCTCGGCATGCCCGCAATCCGCCAGTGATTTGGGGGGCCGCCGCGATGGGCCATCCTTGGCCCAGCGCGGCTAAACCGGCATCCCTGCCGGTTTACCCCCCAAATCACTGTCAGATTCCGGCCATCGTGTTTGACGGGGCGATTTCAGATCAAGATCAAAAGCGCAGATCAAAAGACCGCTGACTTCGTCATCGAAAAGGATGTAAGGGCCGGAGCAACAGCAACAGCAACAGCAGAGCCATACTCGGTCAACTGTGGGAGCTGGCTTGCCTGCGATGGCATCAACTCGGTTTACCTGATACACCGAGGTGTCTGCATCGCAGGCAAGCCAGCTCCCACAGAAAAGCAGACAAGCCGCCACCCCTAAGGCCCGCACACCAACGCCTGCCGCTCATAGTTCAGCGCCTTGTTCTGCGGCGCCAACGCATAGTTTGCACTGCAACGCTGCTCGCCCCACTTGATGACCAGCGTTCCCTGGTCCTGCTCCACCAACGCCAGTGCATTCCCATTCGGGTCCGCAATCGCCAGTTGCTTACCTGCCGAGTCTTCCAGCGAAGCCCCGAACGACAACGGCTTGTGCTGCGCATCAAACAACTCGAACAACACCCGTCGCCCGGTGGTGCCGCTGTAACGCGCCACCACGATAGCGCCACGGCGCGGCACCAGTTGCTGGGTGGCGTTGGTGATCTCCACATCGCCGCCCAGGTCGCGGGTGTCCAGGCTGATCCAGTTCACCCGGTAAGGTTGCGCCGTGGGGATCACCGCATAGCCGTTGTAGCCGGTCTCGACGCCGCTGTAGCTGCCGATTTTAGCCCCCGAGATACCCGGCACTTCAGCCAGAGCGAAGGTTTCGCTGACGGTCTGCCCCAGGTTGATGCCGCCTGCGTGGGCAACCACGGAGCCAGCGAGGTTGAGGTTCTGCGAGTTATAGCCCTGGCCCTGGCTGTAACCCAGGCTCACATCCGCCATAGAGGTGCGGCTGTTGATATTCACCGAGCCGGAGTCGCCGCTGGTATCGCTATGGCCCGCCTGCACCGAATAGAAGGTGTCACTGGTATCGGCGACGTAACCGTTGATACCCGCTTGCGTGGTGGTGTCGCCGCGCTGATGGCTGGTAGTGACAAAGGCTCGCGGCGCACGGGCCTGGCTGCCCAGTGGGAATGAGACGGACAGGTTCACTTGGGTGTCGCTGCTGGGCTCACCATAGGTGACGATCTGCTGGGTGCGCGTCACGCCAAGGTTGTAGCTCAGGTCGCCCCAATTGCCGGTGTAGCCGGCGGACAAACTGCGCGAACCGCCACGGTTCCAGTAGCGCTGGTCACTGGCATTGACGTACAGGCTGCCGAACTGGCTGTTACGCCCCAGGCTCTGGTTGATGGTCAGGTCGGTACGGGTTTTCGAGTGGCCGGTGCGCACGCGCACGTCTTCACTGTTGTCTTCCACGTGGTCGGTGAGGGTGCGGTAGCCCTCGGTGGAGTAACGGTAGGCGGCCAGGGTGAAGTTGGTGTCGGTGCCGGCAAAGGTCTTCGCGTACAACGCCCGCACGCTGCTGCCCTGGTGGGTTTGCCCGCGCGCTTTGCTGGACGAGTGCGTGGTATCCAGGGAGAAGGCGCCGAACGCAGTGTTCCTGCCAGCGCCGATCGACAGCGCGCTGTAGTCCTCGCTGGCTTGCAGGCCGACGATGCCGCTGAGGTTGCTGGTCAAGCCATATGCCAGCGTGCCGCTGAGAAAGCGTGGGCTCCCCAGGCCGTCGGCATTGCTTTTGAACGTGCCCGCCGAAAGGCTGTACTTGACCTGGCCTTCACGCACCATGATCGGCAAACTGGAAAACGCCTGCATCGTCACCCGCCGGCTGCCGTCGGCTTCGATCACGGTGATTTGCAAGTCGCCGTTGGAGCCGCTGGGGTAGATGTCGTTGATCTCGAACGGGCCGGGCGCGACGTTGGCGGTGTAGAGGATGTAGTCGTTCTGGCGGATCTCTACGGTCGCGTTGGTCTGCGCCACGCCACGAATCACCGGCGCGTAGCCGCGCTCGCTGTCGGCACGCATGCCGTCGTCGGAGGCCAGTTTGAGGCCGCGATAGCGCACACTGTCGAACAGGTCGGTGTCAGAGAAAATCTCGCCGGCGCTGAACTGGCCCTTGATCGCGGTCACGTCGTGCTGCACGTAGGTGCGGTTGCTGGTGAAGGTGTTCGAGCGGTCGGTGCCGCTGCTCATGTTCGATTCGTTGCGCAGGCGCCAGGCGCCCAGGTTGATGCCGTTGCGCAGCCCGAGGTTATTGGCGATGCGGGTTTTATAGTCGCCGGCGGTGCGGCTGCTGTTGAGCTGGTAGTTGATGAACGCGGCCGGCACGCCGTCGTCCCACAGCTGCGGGTCGACATACCCGCGCAGGCCGCGCTGCATGGCCACTTGCGGAATACTTGCCAACAGGCGCAGGCGGCTGCTGTCGTAACGCACGCTGGCGTCTTCGATCATGTCCGCGAGGGCATAACACTCTTGCGGTTGCTGCGGGTCGAGTTTGCCTTCGGCCTGCAATCGGCCCATGTCGACGCCCAATTGCTTGAGCAGGTCGAGGGTCAGGCAGGCTTCGACCCGGCCGTTGTTCGGGTTGCGTTTGAAGTCGATATCACGCCGGCCCACCAGCACTTCGTTGCTGTACAGGTCGACCCGGTAATTGCCCGGCAGCACGCTGTTGGCTGAGAGTAGTTGCTGCAAATCGACTGGCGACTGCGAGCCCTGCAGGAACGTGGTGTTGAAGCTTTGCGCTGCGTCATCGGCCACCGCCCAGGTCGGCAGGCTGGCAGCCATCGCGAGCGACAGCGTCTTCAACTTCAGTACGCCACGTGCGGGCCTGTTGCTGGAAAGAAAAGACATGCGAAGACCTATGACATCCCTGATTGACGGACAGCCGGGCACGCAAACACGCACGCGAAGTGAGCCTGTGGGTTAGAGAAGCTACTTAGGGTTTGAGGCGCGATTCAGTCGCGTGCGCAGGTAGCGCAGCGCCGCTCGACAGGGGCGCGCTGTAGTGGTTCTGCGCGCCATAGTCATTGATGCTGGAAAACGACAGTTGCACCGGGCCGTTGGCGATGGCTGCTGCGATCGGGAACTGTTTTTGCTCGCCAGGCGCAATCATGGTGGAGTCGCTGGCCAGCACCGACTGTACTTTGATGTCGGCCATGGACACGTGATACAGCGTCGGGTTTTTCACCTGCAGCAGGGTCTGGCCGCCGTGTTTGGCCAGTGTCCATTCAAGTTGCGCAGGCGCTTGCAGCGCGCTGCCGGTAAGGCCGGCAGGGCGGTAAAAAATCTTGATGCGCTGGCGGATGGCCAACTGCAAGGTGTTCTCGGCGGCGCTGGCCTTGGGGATTTCCTGCACGTTGAGCCATACCACCGACTCGCGGTCCGTGGGCATGCCTTTGCCTTCGTACAGAATGCGCAGCAATTGTTGTTCCTTGGCGAATACCCGCGCCAATGGCGGGGTGACGGCAAACGGCGCGCGGCTGGCGCTGGCGTCGTTCATGTCGACCCAGGATTGAATCAACACATCCTGGTTGCCGTTGCGCACGGTGATATTGGCTTCCTTGTGGTCGCCATCAAACACGATGCGGGTGGCATTCAACGAAATGCTGGCGGCGGCCTGGGCAGCCATAAGCAAGCCCAGTAGCCCCAAGCATGCGGCGATAGAACGAGGCGGCATGAGGGTTATCCGGTGTAATCAAAAGACAATGGCGAGGCCGCAGGGCCTCGCGCGTTCGGTGCCGGGGGCGCCGAGTTATTCGTATTGCAGGATGAACGGCAGGGTGGCATCACCGCGACCGGCGGTGGACGAACCGGCGGCTGCGGTGGTGACGTAGGCGGCCGCGAAGCTCAGGGTGGCGTCGCCGCCAGTAGTGCCGGCGCCGTGCATGGTGCTTTCGATGCGCGCGGTGCTGGAAGAGCTGAGGTCGATCAGGCTGCCTTTGCTGTCGAGCAGGGCGATACCGACGTTTTGTGCAGTGGCCGAACCCGGGTTCAGGGCCAGGACTTTTTTGCCGGTGACCAGGCCCGAACCGCCGTTGTTGGCGTCAAAGATCATCGCGACTTTGGTGCCCTGGTTGCAGTTGACGTTCAGGTTGAAGTCTTTGGCGGTGACACGGCCTGCGGTTGGGTTTTCGGCGGTGCCCATGTCCTTGATCGACACGTTGCCCATGTCCACCGAAATGGTGCGGTCGGAGTTGGCGCCGTCGACCGAGCAGGCATCGTTGTTGATCACGCCGGTGAAGGTGATTTTACCGCTGCCGCCCAGGGTCGGCGTCGGTGCCGGGTCGACGGCAAATGCACTGCCGGAAGCGGCGATAATGGCCGAGGCGATAACAGCCAGGGAAAACTTCTTCATGATGATGTCCGTTAGTGTTAGTTGGAAAATGCTGTTGTTGAACTGCGAGAGGAGAATAAGCGGCGAGGGCAAGCGAGCGAATAAGACGATTCTTATAAGTCAGGAAACGGACGGTTTAGAGCGGTGAAAGGGCGTGTGAATACTCAGCAAATAAAGGGCGAAGCCATTGTTTTAAATGGCTTGCTAGTTGTCGGTTAGTTGAAAATGTTACGTGCCAGGCAATAAGCGAGCAGGTCCTGGTCACTGCTCACTTCAAGTTTGCGCATGGCCGAGATCTTTTGCGCGCTGATGGTCTTTGAACTGCGGTTCTGGCTGCGCGCAATATCACTGACGCTCATGCCGGAAATAAATAAGCGCAGGATCTCGAACTCTTTGGGCGACAAACTGGTAAAGCGCTCGTCAATAGCCGTAAGGGTCTCGATCACCGAGGTTTTTGGCGGTTCCAGGCTGCGATAGGCGCTCTGCTGGGCGATCGCCTTGAGTGCCAATTGAATCTCGGTGTGCAACTGGCTTTTCTGGATGATGCCGACCACACCCAGCTCTTGCAGGCGGGTGAGGATCAGGTGGTTGGAAATCATCGTCAGGATCAGGATCTGCACCTGCGGAAAATGCCGCTTGAGGTACTCCACCAATTTGAGGCCGTCGCCGTAGGGCGAGTCGCCCGGCATGTTGTAGTCGGTGATCACAATGTCGGCGCCCTGGTGCTGCAACAGCGCGATCAGGCCGGCCGAGCACACGGCCTCGCCGACCACCTGGAAGCGTGTGTCGCGCTCCACCAACTCGCGAACACCCAGCAATACGATCGGGTGATCGTCCGCGATTACCACGTTGAATTTTTTCATAAAGGGCCGTCCGTAGTGCCAGTTCAAGTGAGTGAAGAGTGCCCGGGCTGGAGAGTTTCCAGAACGGCCGACAGACGCTGCATCACCGCCTTCACCTTGAGTTCAAGTGCCGTGTCGAGGCTGCCGCGGTTAAGTGCGCTTTCCAGTTCGATGCACGCTTGGGCCAGGTTCAGCGCCTGGACTGCGCCCAGGGCGCCGGCGACCGAATGCAGCAATTGGCCCAGGCCGTGGGCATCACGTTGCGTCAGGGCGGTATCGATACGCTGCAAGTCCTGCTGCACGCTGCTGATGAACAGCGGGCGCATCTTGTCCGACAGCTGCACGCTGTCGTCGCAGGACGCAGTGGCAGGCTCCGGCGCCGGCTTGACCTTGCACAGCTTGATCAACTGCCCGCGCAGGGTTTGCAGGCTTAACGGCTTGACGATCCAGGCGTTCATGCCCACCGCCAGGCAGCGCACGCCTTCCTCGCGCATGGCGTTGGCGGTCACGCCGATAATCGGCAGGTGCGGGTCATGCTCACGCAAGGTCCTGGCCAGTTCATAGCCATTCATCAACGGCATATTCACGTCGGTCAGCACCAGGTCAAACGCCTGGGGTTGCCACTGTTGCAGCGCCTGCTCGCCGTTGGCGGCCAGGCTCACCGAACAGCCGAGCGCTTCGAGCTGTTCCTTGATGATCGCCTGGTTGACCGGGTTGTCCTCGGCCACCAAGATGCGCAACCCCAACTGCCCGATGCTTTGTGGCCGGGCCGCTGCGGGTTGCTCATGCTTGCCGTGCTGCGCCAGGGACACGGTGCTGGCGATGCTGCGCACATCGTGCAGGTCGACCACCCAGCCTTGCGCCGTGTGCAGCGGCGGGCTGTGTGCGCCCGGCAGGCACAGCACGCGTTGGCCGCCCCATGGCTTGGCGGGCTCGCTGGGCAGCAGGTCCACCAGCACCGCGTGGCGGCTGTCTTTTTCCTGGGTGGTCGCCGCCAAGGCCGCTGCGATGCCTAGCCGATTGAGCCAGTCACTCATCGACTGCGCCAGTTCGCGCACCGGCGCCTGCACGTACACCGGTGTCGGGCTGGGTTCGATCAGCGGCAGGTTGGTCAGCGTGCCGCAGCACAGCGGCAGGCGCATTTTCAGGGTAAAGCTGCTGCCCAGCCCCGGCTCGCTGACCACCCGGATCTCACCGTCCATCATCTGCGCCAGCCAGCGGCAAATGGGCAGTCCCAGCCCGGCGCCGCCTTCGCTGGCGGTGTCCGGCGCCTGGTAAAACAGGTCGAACAGCTTGGCCTGCTGCGCTTCGGGAATGCCGACGCCGGAGTCGGTGACTTGCCATTCCAGGTCGACATGCTCGGCGTCCAGCGCCATCACCCGGGCACGAATCACCACGCGCCCGATGTCGGTGAACTTGATCGCATTGCTCACCAGGTTATTGAGGATCTGGCGAATGCGCATCGGGTCGCCCATCAGGCAGTCCGGTAACTGCGGGTCGATGCAACTGTAGAGTTGCAGACCCTTGCGCTGGGCGAAAGCGGCGTAGGTATGCAAGGTGTCTTCGAGCATGTCCAGCGGGCAGAAGTCCACGGCTTCTATTGCCATTTGCCCGGACTCGATCTTCGACACATCCAGCACATCGCTGATCAGCTGGAACAGCGTGGCGGACGAACGTTGAATGGTGTGCAGGTAAGTCTTCTGATGCGGATCCAGATCGGTCAGACCGAGCAATTCCAGGGTGCCGAGCACGCCATACAACGGCGTTCGGATCTCATGGCTCATGGTCGCCAGGAACAACGTCTTGGCCTCGTTGGCGGTATCGGCGGCGTGACGTGCCTCTTCCAGCGCCTGGGCGTCTTCGATGTGCCGGGTGATGTCGTTGAAGGCATACAGGCGCACGTCCTCGGCCTGATAACGGGTCGACACGAAGCCGATTTGCAGGTGCCGGCCTTCGATCTCCAAGTGGCTTTCGCCGTTCTCGACGCCGTCGTGTTGACCGGCCATGGCCGCCACCAGACGTGCGGTGCCCGGCCACTGCTGGGCGCGCTGGTTTTCGATCAGCACCTTGCCGTCGCTGCGCCGCACCACGCACAAGCCGGTGGGCGCGGTGTCGATGATCACGCGGCTGAACGCCACGCTTTCGGCGATGCGTTCGTGGGCCAGGCGCGCCGGACTGATCACCTGGCGCCGGTACCAGCGGCTGCCGGCCCAGCCCAGGGTTATCAGGCTGACCAGCAGCAGCGCCAGGGTGCTCAATGGCCATAAGGCCGAGTGGAAGAAGTGCGAGTAGTTCAGGCCATAGACCGCGCTCCAGGGCCGGTCGCCAGCCTGGGTAATCTTGAATTCAAAGCCATGGGCCGTGAAGTGCACGCCATTGCTGAGCGACGGCTCGGTGGCTGGCCCTACCAAACGGGTGCCGTCGGGCGCAAACAAGGTGAAGCGATCAAACGCGGAGTGATCCAGCGCACGCTGCACATCGTCGACCTGCGACAGGTCGAGCAGGGTGCCGATCACCGTCTGGCCCTGGCCGTCGAGTGACAGGCCAATGTAGGCCAGCAAGTGCTCGGGCTCCGGCCCTGCTTTCCAGTACACCCAATCCTGCTCCAGTACCTGTGGCGTCTGCGCAAGGCTTTGCTGCACTGCATTGACCAGCGCCACCTGGTTGCCGGTCTCTTCAGTGCTTTCGCGACGCTGATAGCCCACGGAGGGAATGGTGATGGTGTAGTGGGTCTGGCGATTGAACAGAAAAGTTTGCGGTGCCTCGTACGGTGACGAAGACCAGAAGGCGCTGTAGTAGCTGGTCAGGTGCGCGCCCAGGGCAAAATCGGTGGCCGGGCAGCTACGCCGACCTGCTGCTCATCGAACTTGACGTCGAACGGTACCGAAAACGAGTACTTCTGGCCTTCATATAACGTGCGGCGGTTCTCGACCATTCGGCTCTTGAGGCTGACCTGCACGCTGGTCGCCCGCAGCAATTCGGCCTGGATGCCTGGGTGCGTCAAGCTCTTGAGATAGGTTTGCTGCTCGCTGAGGTTTTCCATTAGCCGCGCAAAATGAAAGCGCGTTGCGCCATAACGGGTTTCGATCCCGCGTTGCAATGACCAGTAGTTGGTGAGGAGCAGCAGCAACGCGATTCCAATCAGCACCATCAGGCCTTTGTTCAAGCGTACGGAGCTGCGGGTAAAGGCTTCGAGTATCGCGTTGTTGTGCTTCATCAGGGGTTTCCGCAGGCGCAGGACAAATCGGCACTGGATGGAGCTTGCGCTTTATAAAGGGCAAATAATCCGGGGCCTCCAGCTAGTGAGATGTCGCGGGGCCATCATTGTTCAGTAGTTGCTGAAATTGGTCCGAAGACACCGCGTGGGAGATCAGGAAACCCTGCACCTGATTGCAGTCGATTTTGCGCAGCAGCGCCAATTGCGCTGGCGTTTCCACACCTTCGGCGACCACTGTCAGGCCGAGCTTGCGGCCCAGCGCGATGATGCTCGCCAGCGCCTGGGCGATGCCTTCGTTGTCATGGCTGCCCTGCACCAATGCCTGGTCGATCTTCAGTTCGGTAAACGGTGTTGAGACGAGGTTGAGGTATGAGCTGTAGCCCTTGCCAAAATCATCCTGGGACAAGCCGAAGCCTTTGATGCGCAAGCGGCAGGCCCCGGCGTAGAAGTTGCTGATGTCCTGTGGCACCGAGCATTCCATCAACTCGAAGCAGATCATTCCGGGAATGCCGTCGTGGTGCAGCACAAACTCCAGCAGGCGGTCCGCCAGGTCATGGCTGTTGAGCAGGTGGGTGGGCAGGTTGATCGCCACCGGGATTTCATAGCCGCGTTGGCGCCACTGCTCCTGGGCGTGAATCGCCTGTTTGAGTACCAGCCACAACAGCCGTTCTTCCAGCTCGAAGGCCTTGATCGCCGGCAGGAACGCGGCCGGCAGCATCACGCCTTGCTCGGGGTGCATCCAGCGCACCAGGGCTTCGGCGGCGACGATACGCCCGTTGGCGAGGGACTTTTTCGGTTGGAACCAGGCCTGCAACTGGCCGCTGCTCATGGCCTGCACCAGCGTATGACGGTCGATGTCCATGTGCTCGGGCAGTTCGGGGGAGGGCTTGCGCACCGTGTTCCTCAGCTGATCGACCAGATTGCGTAAGGCCTCGGCGTTAACGGGCTTGGAGATCAGCCCGATCACTTCCACATCGAGGTTTTTCGCCACCAGGCTGGCTGCCATCAGCATGCGCCGCGAGGCGGCGCTCATGATCGCCAGGGCCGGCTTGCTGCGCAAGTTGGCCAGGCACTGGATAAATTGCACGCCGTCCATGCCGGGCATCAGCAGGTCGGTCAGTACCAGGTCGAAATCGCGCTGGCGTAAACGCTCCAGCGCTTCTTTGCCGTCCTCGGCGGTTTCCAGCCTGAAATCCCCCAACTCACTGAGCAAGTGCTGCAGGTAGATGTGCTGCAGGGGATGGTCCTCAACAATCAAAATACTAAGGGGCTTCATGGGTGATCCGTGCATAAGGCGCCAGGGAGTTGAATAGAGCCCGCAACGCAAAGGGTTTGACCAGGCAATGGTTCATGCCGGCGGCCAGGCACAGGTCGGCCTCGCCGCGCATGGCGTTGGCGGTGGCCCCGATAATCGGCAACGGGCAGCCTTGGCGGCGCAGTTCGCGTGCCAGTTCATAGCCGTTGATGTGGGGCATGTTCACGTCCGTCAACACCACGTCGAAGCTACCGGCGGTGTACAGTTGCAACGCTTCCTGACCATCGGCCGCGAGCTCCACGGTGCAGCCGAGTTCTTCGAGTTGGTCACGCAAAATCAGCTGGTTGATGATGTTGTCCTCGGCTACCAGCAAGTGCAGGTTGAGTTTGTTCAGGTCGCGCTGGCGTGTTTGCTCATCGGCACGGGCCACCCACAGCCCTTGCGCCTGGCTCACGGCCTGATGAATCGCACCCAGGTGGTTGAGGTTGACGTGCCAGGCGCCGGCCTCGGCTTCCACGGCGGTGCAGGCATTACTGCTCACGTGAATCACCGGCCCCGGCCATTCGGGCGCCAGCAATGGGTCGACGCTGCCGGGGTGCACTTGCAGCAGCAGATGCGTGTCCGGCAACGTCGGCAGGCCGGCCTGGGCCCTGGCACCCCAGCGGCGCAGCCAGCCGCTGACGGAGTTGGCCAGTTCCGGGATCGGCGACGCTACATAGATGGTCTCGGCCAACAGCGCGGTCATCGGCGTGGTCGGCGCTTCTTCCAGCGGCAGGATCAGGCTGAAACTGCTGCCCAGGCCCAGCTCGCTGACCATGCGGATGTTGCCGTTCATCAATTCGGTCAGGCGCTGACAGATCGGCAGGCCCAGGCCGGTGCCGGCGACCACATTGGTGTTGCCTTCACTCTGGTAGAACGGCTCGAAAATCATCGCCTGGTCTTCCTGGGCGATGCCTTTGCCGGTGTCCGAGACCTGCCACAACAGGCTGGAGCGTTCACCGTCACGGCCCAGCACTTTTACCCGCAATACCACGCGGCCGTAGTCGGTGAACTTCACCGCATTATTGAGCAGGTTATTCAGAATCTGGCGAATGCGCGTCACGTCGCCGATCAACCTTTCGGGCAGCTTCGGGTCGAAGCAGGCATACAACTGCAAGCCCTTGCCTTGGGCGGCTGCGGCATAGCCCTGAATGATTTCGTGGACCAGATCCAGCGGTGAAAACTCGCTCATTTCCAGCGCCAGCTGCCCGGCTTCGATCTTCGACACATCGAGCACATCGCAGATCAACTGCAACAAGGTCGACGACGAGCCTTCGATGGCGTGCAGGTAGTCCCTTTGCTGGGCATCCAGTTGCGTACGTGCCAGCAATTCGAGGGTGCCGAGCACGCCATACAGCGGCGTGCGGATTTCATGGCTCATGGTTGCCAGGAACAGGGTCTTGGCGGCGTTGGCAGCGTCCGCCGACTGGCGTGCTTCTTCCAGCGCCGCTTCGACTTGCTTGCGCGCACTGATATCGCTGAACGCGCAAAACAGCACGTCCTCGCCTTTATAGCGGGTGGGGGCACTGCTCAGGTACAGGTGGCGGCCGTCGATGGTTTCAAAGTAATCACTGCGTTCGCATGGGCCTTGGGCGAAGGCTTGCTCGATCCAGCCGGCCCGCAGTGCCTCGCGCTCCGGGCCGTTGCCCAACCATTGCTGGGCCAGGGTGTTTTCCAGCACCACCTGGCCGTCGGTGCGGCGCAGCACGCAAAGGGCCACGGGCGCGATCTGGATCACATCGCGGCCAAAAGCTTCGCTTTCGATCAACGCCTGGATGCGATGGATCGACGGAATAATAAAACGCTGGTCGACGCGGCGCATCACCAGCCAGATCAGCGTGAGGCTGAACAGGCAGAACAACAACGAGCCGAGCAGCTGTTTCCACAGGCCGGTGACCACCGCGCGCAGGTCGATGGAATACATCAACTGCCATTCCGAAGACTTCAAGTGCTTGCGAATCACCAGGTGGTCGGGCAGCAAACCGTTGCCGACAAAGCCGAAAAAGCTTTCTTCGCCGGGCCGCAGGTGTTGCTGTTTGAGCTGGGTGTCGGTGCTGTTGGTGAACACCAGCATGCCCTGGGAATTGAGCATCATGAACTCACCGGCACTCTGGTCGCTGAGGGTTGAAGACACTTCACGACTTTCCATCTCAAGGCCGAGCCAGCCGGACTCAGGGTCGCGCTCGTCGAGGCGGATGAAAATGTAGAGGTGCGAATGGCCTTCGGTGTTGTCGCTCAGCCACAACTCGTTGAGTGTGGCCGGGTCGCTGTGCTGCAGGGCCTTGAGGCGGTTGAGCATGCACTTGGAAATCGGCAGTACCTGCGCGGTGGCGTCGTACAGCCGCGTCACCTGTGGGCTGGGGCCGGCGTTCACATACAGCAGGTTAAGCTGCTTGGCCTTGAGGTAGTCGCGCATGCGTGCGGTCAGCCAGATGCTCCACTGGTTGCCGGGTGTGTTGCCCAGTTCCAGGTGTTGTTCTTCCTCGGAGGAGGGGTAGAGCCTGGACTGTTTGCGCACCGCCGACAGGCTCAGGCTTTGCAGCAGCGCCTCGCGGTTGGTGAAAAAAGTATGGGCTTCGGCGATGGCGCTGCTCATGTAGCCGCGGCGCTGGGAGATGTCGTTGTTGAAGGTCGACAGCAGAAAGGTATAGACCCCGCTCAGGATGCCCACGAGCAGCACGCTCGCAAAAATACGAAGCAGCCTTCTGGCTGCTTCGGGTCGGGAGAGGACGGGGTTGATCTGGAGCAGGTAACTTTTCAATCGCATCGGCAGACTTTAAGCGTGCGCCTTCGTGCCTGGCATAAGACGATCCTTAAAAATGGCCTGCTTGATCAAGTGCTTACTTGTAATACATATCCACCACCACGGCGGCGTCGAACGCGCCAGGGATCGGCAAGGTGCGCCACTTGAGGTCGGCGCGAAACTCATCGTGGCTCTGGCCCATCCCCATCAGCTCTTGCAGGGTGAACCAGTTGTTGAAGGGCAACTGCTGCTGGCTTTCGGCGCGTGACAAAGCGATGCCCACCGAGCTGTTGTTGTCCGGCACCAGCAAGCCATTGATCACGCTGCCACCACCCGGCGTGGTGGCGAAACTGGCGCTGACGGTATACGGCGTATCGCAGCCCTTGCGCAGGTTCAAGCTGAAATTCGCGCTGCTGGCGACTTCACCGATTGACGCCTTGCGCGACGGCGTGGGGAAGTTGACCACGCTGGGGCTGATGGTCAGTTCGGGGCTGCAGGGCACGAAACGGATGTTGTTCATGCCCGTGACCACATAGTTGAAGTTACTGTTGGGCCGCGAGTTGAGCCCGCGCACGCCGTCCAGCTGGAACACGCGGTAGGAGGTCAGGGTGCTGGCCTGGCCGCTGGGAGGTGTGGGGTCGAACTTCTCGATGAACACGCTGAAGTTGAGGGTAAAGCGTGCCTTGTCCCAGCCGATGCAGTTGGAGGTGCAGCCTCGGTCGGAGAAAAATCCGGTGCCGACCTTGCCGGTGCTTTGCGTAATCGGCTGGTTGTTATAACGAATGCCCACGCGGATCCCGGTGCCGATACTCACGCTGGCCGGGTTGACGTAGAAGTACACTTCCTCGCGGCCAACTTTGTAGTCGTCCGCGCAGATCACATTGGTCGAGCGCGGCCCGGACTCCCAGATAATCGTGCCGTTGGGCGCATCGGCGGCAACCGCCAGCGCGGTGCCCAGCGCCTCCTGGGTGATAATCGAGCCGGTGCCGTCTTCACGGCAGGCCAGCGCATAGCTGGTGGCGGGCAGCACCGCGCAGGCCCATACCAGCATCGGCAATAAACGTTTGATCAGTGACATTGGTGCAAGTACCCCGCGATCTATCAGTTGAGCGCCGTGCTATGACGGGCTTGCAAACCGATATCGGTGATTTCGGTGAAATGGAGGGTGGTGCCTTTGGGCACAGGGCTGGACGCACTGAGGGTTTTGCGCGCGTGGGGCTTGAGCAACAGATAATCACTGAGTGCCAGGCTGTCGGTTTGCAGGTTCACCAGTGACAGGTGAAACGCACTGGGGTTGTAAACGCTGACACTGTGCCCATCGCTGCTCCACACCAGCTGCTGCAGCGCCTCGGCCGAGCCACCCTTGAGCGTCGGTGGCCGATAGAACAGCTTGAGCCGTTGGCGTATCGCAAACTGCACGCTGTTGGGGTCGGCGGATTTGAGCGGAATCTCCATGATATTGAGCCAGAACAGCGATTCGCGATCGGCGGGCAGGCCTTCACCGGCATACAAGATGCGCAGCATGTGATGCTCGCCGGCGCCCAGTTGCACCAACGGCTCGGTGGCGGCAAACGGCACGGGGCTGTCGGCTGATTCGTCCTCGCTGGTGATCCAGGTTTGCACCACCACTTGCTGTGAGGCCGGGTTGACCACGCTGATGCCGGCGGCCTTGTCCTGGCCGTAATAAATCAGGCGTGTGCCTTCGATCTTCAGCGCCGCGCCGGCCGGCGGTGGCGCGAGCACCAGCAGCCCGCCGGCCAGCAGCATCATTCTGAGTAAAAACATGAACACAAAAATTCCATGGCAACGTGTGGGAACGCAGCCATGGTAGGGGCGGGTGAGTGCGAGGGCTTTGAGGCGATTCTTAAAAGCGTGCAGTGCCCGTTTCAGAATCGCCTTAAAGGCATGTTCGAGCCCCGACAGTTACCGTGTTCGACGTTGAATGATCGACGCTGATGCCCAACTGTCAGGTTTACCCTATGTCCAATAAAGCCTTACGCCTTCTGATTGCCGATGCAGACCTGCTGCAGCGGATCAAGCTGGAGAAAATGCTCAACCAGCTGGGCTACCACCGCATCGCCCCCTTGAGTTCGTTCGACGAATTGCAGGCGTTGACGCGCTCCGGTTGCGTGGCATTCGACCTGTTGATCATCAATACGGCGCTGGTGCGTTCGCGGCAGGTCAACCTGTTGAAGTACTGCCATGACAACCCATTGATTCGCCATACGCTGATCTACGACGGGCAATGCGCACAGAGCTCGGTGGTGTCGGTGTCGGTGAGCCAGACCTTGCACCTGTCACTGTCGCAGTCGCCGGATTTCAACTCCCTGCGCCGCTGCATGGAGATTGTCGACCCCCTGCATAGTCTGCCGACGGTTGAGCGACCGATGTTGCGCGCTGTCGACAGCCGGGTCGCTGCACCCTCGACGGCTGCGCGTAGCGTTTACCTGGGCGACCCGGCAGTGATGGCGTGCGCCGTCGGGTTATCGCCCAAGCGCTGATCCGGTCTCAGTTGCGCCACACCGGCAGGCTGTCGTGGGCCAGTGCCCAATGCGGTTGGCCAGGCTTGAGGCACACGCCGCCGACCCAGCGCTCATGCCCGGCGTGGTCCAACCAATAAGCCTCGCCGCCCAGCACTTGGTGCGCCAGTGGCGTCAATGCCAGTTCGCGGCGCGGCCAGTCGCGTTCGGTCGCGGTTTCGACCAGCAAGGGGGTCGGGCCGTCGATCAATGGCCGCAACAGCGCGTGGAACATCATGTCGCCCAGGAACGGCAGCGGCTCACGCTTGGCCATCAGTTCGGCGAACACCTGGCCGAACGGCACCGGCCCGGCCTCGGCGATGTAGCGCAGCGACAAGCGTTCAGTCAGTGACAGGCCATCCTCAATACCGGGCAACTCCTGCAACTGGCGCAACAACGCGTTGGCTAGAAAGGGCAGGGCCGGGTGGTTGCCGTGAGCCAGTTGCGCAAGCTTGACCGGCGAGCTGTCGCAGTAAGCCGCCCAGGCCTGTCGGGCCAGTTGCACCGCTGCGTCATCGATCAAGCGTCGTTGGGGCCACAACCACGCCAATACATCGGGCGCCAGCTGGCCGATGCCGATAAAGCGTTCGACACCCGGAATACGGTCGACTTCGATCAGCTCGAGCTTTTTCGGCGCGCGCTCAAGACCGGCCAGCGCGCGGACCAGAAACAGCTGATCATAGGCGTCCGCTTCGCACCACAGCACGCTGTGATCGGCGCTGGCCAGGGCCTGCAGGTGGTCGTATTCATCATTGACGCGGTGGGTTACTTCAGCAGCGTCCAGGGCAAAGGCCTGGCTGATAAAGGCACTGCGCATCGCGCGGAAATCTTCACTGGGCAGGTCGCGCACCGGCCCCATGCATAACGGATCGCTGAGCATGCGGAACTGTCCCTTGAACCCGGCCAGTTGCAGGCTGTGGGCAATGTCACTGCCACAGCGCCAGTGGGTGGTGCGGGCTTCATCGCTGGCAGCAAAGTCCGGGTGGCGGGCGGCGAAGTCGATGGCGTCGACATGCGCCTTGAGCTTGGGCCAACTGCTGAAACCCAGCTGCCTGGCGACCTGCCATTGGGCCTGGGACAAGGTGGCGTGCGGGTCGAGGGTTTTCAGGCGTGGCAACAGTTCCTTGGCGCGCTTGCGCTGTTGCTCAAGGTTGAGGCGGCCGTCGGTAGTCGAGGATAAGAGGCGTTGCGACATACGATCTCCTTGCACAAACCTTTTCCGCTTTCAGGTTGGGAGTCGTAGAAATGTGATATTCAGTCAGGATCCTGGGCGCAGCCCTTTCCGCGGAAGGTGGCGTGGAGTGCGCCAGGCACGAAATATAGGCAGTGGAGTTGTGGATTGCAAGCCGTCGAGCCGAGTACCGAGTTGATGACAGACACCGTATTGATCGAAACCCGCGCCCTCACGCGCAGGGACGAGCGGCGCCAAGTCGCGTTGCTGCAACCCACGGATTTCAGCCTGAAGCGCGCCGACCGTGTGTCCATCACCGGCTCCTCCGGCTCCGGTAAAAGCGTGTTCCTGCGCGCGCTGGCGTTGCTGGATGCGCCCACGTCGGGGCAGATCCTGTGGAACAACCAGCCGATCGCAAATGCGCAGATTCCCCACTATCGCAGCCACATCAGCTACCTGTCGCAACGCCCGGCGCTGCTGGAGGGCACGGTGGAGGACAACCTGCGCTTTCCTTTCAGCCTCAAGACCCTGCGCACGCGCCGCTTCGACCTGCAAGCGGTGACCAAACTGCTGGAACATGCCGGTAAAAGCCCGGACTTCCTGGGCAAAAACGCCGGCGACCTGTCCGGTGGTGAATCCCAGGTGGTGTCATTGATCCGCACCTTGCAACTGAACCCCGAAGTGCTGTTGCTGGATGAACCGACGGCCGCTCTCGACCCCACGTCCTCGCGCGATGTCGAGGCACTGATCAGCGCCTGGTATGCCGCCGACAATGCCCGCGCCTATATCTGGGTATCCCACGACCTCGACCAGGCCCGGCGCATGAGCGCCATTCACCTGCACATGAGCGCCGGTGTCCTGAGCGGAGTCGCCCAGCCATGAACTATCAAAACCTCACGGCATTGGACATGGGCATCGCCGCCTCGCTGATCCTCATTAACGGCGCGTTGTCGCTGTTGCTGCGTCTGGGCCTGGGCCGCCAATTGCTGTGGGCGGCCGTGCGTACCGTGGTGCAATTGCTGGCCATCGGTTACCTGCTGGGTTGGGTGTTCGAGTTTGCCTACTGGTATGTGGTGCTGCCGCTGATGTGTGCGATGACCTTGATCGCCGGGTTATCCGCAGCGGGGCGTGGGCGCCGCACTTACCGTGGGCAACGGGTCGACAGCATACTGTCGGTGTGGGGCAGTTCGTGGCTGGTCACCGCGGTGGGGTTGTTCGCGGTGATCCGTATCCACCCATGGTACGAGCCGCAGTATGCGATTCCGATCCTCGGCATGATCCTCGGCAATACCCTCACCGGTGTGTCCTTGGGCATTGAGCGCATGACCCAGGAACTGACCTCGGGGCGCAACACCATCGAGATGATCCTGGCACTGGGCGGTTCACGCTGGGAGGCCGCCCAGGAGGCGATCCGCCAGGCCGTGCGCGCCGGGATGATCCCGACGCTGAACCAGATGACCGTGGTCGGCATCGTCAGCCTGCCCGGCATGATGACCGGCCAGGTACTGGCCGGCGAAAGCCCGGTGGACGCGGTGCGTTACCAGATCGTGATCATGTTTCTGATCGCCGCGTCCTCGGCCTTGGGCACGGTAGGTGCGGTGCTGCTCACCTACCGTCGGTTGTTTTCCAACAGCCATCGGTTTTTGCGCGATCGGCTTGAAGAGCGCGCTTGAACCTCAGGTGCTGGTCTGGCCGTTCCGTCACCTGATGCCCGCTGCTCAACCCACATGGCGCTTTTCTGTGGGAGCTGGCTTGCCTGCGATACGGGCACCTCGGTACATCAGGTACACGGAGGTGATGCAATCGCAGGCAAGCCAGCTCCCACATTTGACCGGGCCCCGTCCTGCCAGAAGGCCGCCACAACGCTGAATCAAGCTCAGTCAGTCACACCAAAATCCAGCACCACTTTCATCGCCTGGGTCTTGTCCGCCGCCAGTTCAAACGCCAGCACCGCCTGTTCAAACGGCACGGTGTGGGAGATCACCGGTTTCACATCGATGATACCGCGATTGAGCAAATCCACCGCCTGGGCAAACTCGCTGTGAAAGCGGAAGGTGCCGCGCAAGTCGATCTCGCGGCTCACCAGCAGGTTCAATGGCAACGACACATCGCCGCCGAGTCCGACCGTCACCAGCACACCCCGTGGCGCGATGCATTCCAGGCCATTGCGCAAGGCCTGGGCGCTTCCGGAGACTTCGAACATTACCTCGAAATAGCCTTTTTCGGCGGTGTAGCGCTTGAGTGCATCCGCGCCGTCGGCAATGTTGTGGGTGCGCGTGGCGCCCATTTTTTCGGCGCAGGCGAGGGCGCTGGCGGACAGGTCCACGGCGACGATTTCACCGGCACCGGCGGCGCGCAGGCTGCCGATCAGCAGGTTGCCGATGGGGCCGCAACCGGTCACCAATACGCGTTTGCCGAACACCGCGCCGGCGCGTTGAATCGCGTGCAGGCCCACCGACAGCGGCTCGGCCAGCGCACCTTCGGCCAGGCTCACGTGGTCGGCCAGCCGATGTGCCTGATGCGTCTCGATCACCAGGCTCTGGCGAAACGCGCCCTGAATATGCGGAAACGGCATCGCACTGCCGTAGAAACGCATATTCAGGCAGTGATTCGGCAGGCCTTGATGGCAGTAGCGGCAACCGCCGCACGGGCGCGACGGCGATACGCTGATGCGCTGGCCAACCTTGAACAACCCGGCATCCGAACCCACGGCGTCGATCACCGCCGACACCTCATGGCCAAGCACCATCGGCTCGCGCAGGCGCACAGTGCCGAAGCCGCCGTGCTGGTAGTAATGCAGGTCCGAACCGCAGATGCCGCCACGCGCAATGCGCACGCGCAGTTGATCGGGGGCGAGGGTTTGCGGTTCGTCCTGGGGGTCGACCCGCAGGTCTTTGGAGGCGTGACAGACGATAGCGTGCATACAATTCTCCGGATTACAGCGAAGCGGTGATACCACCGTCGACGTACAGAATATGGCCGTTGACGAAGCTGGCAGCATCGCTGGCAAGGAACACGGCGGCACCGGCCAGTTCGGCCACGTCGCCCCAGCGGCGACTCGGTGTGCGTTGCACCAGCCAGTCGCTGAACTCGGGGTTGGCCACCAGGTTGGCGTTCAACTCCGTCTTGAAATAACCGGGGCCGATGCCATTGACCGTCAACCCATGCGGGCCCCAATCGATGGCCATGCCCTTGGTGAGCATTTTCAGCGCGCCTTTGCTGGCCGCATATGGCGCGATGCCGGGGCGGCCCAGCTCACTTTGCACCGAGCAGATATTGATGATGCGCCCACGCTTGCGCGGGATCATCGCCCGCGCCACGGCCTGCCCAACCAGAAAGGCACTGTCCAGGTTCGTGCTGATCAACTCGCGCCAGTGTTGCTCGCTGTAGTCCTCCAGCGGCCCACGCCGTTGCATGCCGGCGTTGTTCACCAGGATCTCCAGCGGGCCGAGGCGCGCTTCGATATCCGCCACGGCGGCCTGGATCGCCGTGCTGTCGGTTACATCAAACGCCTGGGTGTGCACCGTCAACCCTTCGGCCGCCAGCAGCGCCGCCGCATCGCGCAAGGTGCTGCGGTTGCGCCCGTTGAGCACCACCTGCGCCCCGGCCTGGGCCAGGCCACGGGCAATTGCCAGGCCGATACCGGCACTGGAGCCGGTGACCAGCGCCAGCCGGCCATCGAGGCGGAAGTTGTCTAGAACGCTTTGCATGAGCTACCTCTCCTAACGCTTCACACTACCAACGACAGCAGCATGATGAACTCCAGGGCGACACAGGGATGGACCTTGAGGTGGGTGATCAACAATATCTATCCGATAATCGTGACCCGCGCGACCAGTAGCAGATACGTGGGGTCCGTGTTCGGATTGTTATAGGCCACGTCCCGTCATATCGTGTATGAATTGGGCTTACTTCACCCCAGGCGCTGGGCAGCGTCCAATTTTCATTTGTGATCGGGTGATCACCGTTTGTGATAACCGTTTCTGATAGCTGAGAGAATTTAATGGAGTTAAAGCACTTGCGCGCCTTTGTGGTGCTCGCCCAGGAGCTGCATTTCGGTCGGGCAGCGGCGCAGTTGTCGATCGTGCAGCCGGCGCTGAGCATGCAGATCAAGGTGCTGGAAAGCGGCTTGGGCGTGCGCCTGCTGGATCGTAACCGCCACTCGGTCACACTCACCGAAGCGGGGCGGGCGTTCCTGCCTGAGGCCCAGGCCACCTTGCACCAGGCCGCTCGGGCGGCAGAGGCGGCGCGGGCATCCCACCGCGGTGAAATCGGCCGGGTGCGCCTGGGGTTTGTGTCCTCGGTATTGCCGCAATTGCTGCCGCAACTGATCCGCGCGGTGCATCAGCGTTACCCGCGTATCGAACTGGAACTCAAGGACATGCCCGGCCCCGACCAAGCCGCCGCGTTAAAGAATGGCCAGCTGGATTTCGGCCTGATGCGCCTGCCGGCCGCCCACCCCGGCGTGCAGACCCGTGCGGTCTTGCGTGAGAGTTTCTGCGTGGCGCTGCCGATGGACCACCCTTTGGCGGCCCTGGAGTCCATCCAGCCTGCCGACCTGCTCACGTGGCCGGTGTATATCCTCGCCAGGCGTTACGCGCCGGGGTTCTACGATGAGTTTATCCAGGCCGTCGGCATGCCCTTGGACATCGCCAGCGAACTGGGTGAGTTCACCACCATGCTCGCGCTTGTCTCCGCCGGGTTGGGCATCGGCGTGTTGCCGCAGCAGGCGGCGCGGGCATTGCCAGCCAATTGCGTGTCGCGGCCTTTGCAATTGGGTGGGTTTCAGGCCACCACGGGGTTGGCCTGGACCGAGTTGGACAGTGCGGTGAAGACCACCATGTTCAACCTGATCGTGGAATTGTTTGGCGAGTGATTGTTTCATCGAGTGAAATGCTCGATTGTAAAGTCTGGTGATTCCATCGATCAGGGCAGCGGTGGAGTATGTGTGGCGTCAACACCCCCACTTTTGGAGCCTCTCATGTCCCAGCCTGCGATCAAGCTTTATGGTTTCCCCTTGTCCGGCCACTCCCACCGGGTCGAGCTGATGTTGTCGTTGCTGGGCTTGCCCAGTGAATTTATCCTGGTCGACCTCAAGCAAGGCGCGCAAAAAGCGCCGGACTTTATCGCCCACCTCAACCGCTTTGGCCAGGTGCCGGTGATTGACGATAACGGCACGGTGTTGGCCGACTCCAACGCGATTCTGGTGTACCTCGCCAACCAATATGGCAACGGCCAGTGGCTGCCGAGCGACCCTGTCGGCCAGGCTCGCGTGCAGCGCTGGTTGTCGGCGGCTGCCGGCCAACTGCACGCCGGGCCCGCTGCTGCGCGGTTGGCGGTGGTGTTTGGTGCCGAAGTCGATACAGTCGCGGCCATCAGCCGTTCCCATGCGCTGCTCAAGCTGGTGGACGAACAACTGAGCCAAAGCCGCTTTTTGGTTGGTGAGCAGCCGAGCATCGCCGATGTGGCGTTCTACACCTACGTGGCCCACGCGCCGGAAGGCAATGTGTCGTTGGCCGACTACCCTCAAGTGCGTGCCTGGCTTGCTCGCATCGAGGCGTTGCCGGGGTTTGTCGGCATGCCGCGCAGCGCCGTGGGTCTGCAAGCAAAGTAACGTAAACCCCCTGTGGCGAGGGAGCTTGCTCCCGCTGGGCTGCGCAGCAGCCCCAATAAGGGCAGCGCATTGATTCAGGCAATACGCGGTCATTTTTTTGGGGGCCGCTGTGTGCCCCAGCGGGAGCAAGCTCCCTCGCCACGGGTGAGTAGTTTTCAGCTAATGAGAAGGCGTGCCGATGGATCGATTTCATGAGATGCAGGTATTCCTGGCGGTGGCCGAGGAGGAGGGCTTCGCTGCCGCTGCGCGGCGCCTGAAAACCTCGCCGCCCAGCGTGACCCGAGCGATTGCCGCCATGGAACAGCGTATCGGCACGCAGTTGCTGGCACGCACCACCCGCAGCCTGCACCTGACCGAAGCTGGCCAACGTTACCTGGAAGATTGCCGACGCATCCTGGCCGAGCTCGATGAAGCCGAGGAAGCGGCGGCGGGCAGCTACTCCATCCCCGGCGGCCACCTGACGGTGACCGCGCCGGTGCTGTTCGGCGAGCTGTATGTGGCGCCGGTGCTGGGGGATTACCTGGACCGCTTTCCCTTGGTAAATATCACCGCCTTACTGGTCGACCGTGTGGTTAACATGACCGACGAAGGCGTCGATGTGGCCGTGCGTATCGGTCATCTGCAAGAACTTGGACAGCAGGCCATAAAGGTCGGGGAAGTGCGCCGGGTGGTGTGTGCATCGCCCGGTTACCTCGACCAGCACGGTCGGCCGCAACGGCCTGAGCAGTTGCGTGAAGCCAAGATCGTCACGTCATCCTCCAGCCAGCTGGTAAGTGAATGGGCGTTCGTCGACGCCGGGCAGCCGTTGACGGTACCCATCGAGCCGCGTCTGGTGGTCACGGCAAATAATGCGGCGATCAACCTGGCGCGCCTGGGTTGGGGCATGACGCGGGTGCTGTCTTATCAGGTCGCGGCAGCGGTGGCGGCTGGGGAGTTGGAGGTTGTGCTGGAGGCTTTTGAACCGCCACCGCTGCCGATCCAGGTGGTGTTCCAGAAAAGCGGCCGCGTACCGGCCAAGGTCCATACCTTTGTGGACTTCCTCACCCATCGCCTCGGGCAGGACGCTGCCCTGAACCCGGCGATGAAGCGCCGCGGCTGATGGAACGCTATCGCGACATGCAGCTGTTTGCAGCGCTGGCTGATCAGCCCAGCCTGGCTTCGGCGGCGCGCCAGGCCCAGGTTTCCGGCCCGACCCTGATCCGTGCGGTTGCTCGCCTGGAAGCCCGCCTGCGGGTGCCGTTGTTGCAACGCAGCACACGCGGCGTGAGCCTGACCGAAGCGGGCAGCGCCTATCTGGCCGATTGCGTGCGGTTGCTGGCAGCCGTCGATACCGCCGAGGCTTCGGCCAAGGGGCTGCACGTGCAGGCCCAGGGCAATTTGCAGGTGTTCTTGCCGTTTCTGTTCAGCCGTTATGTGATGGCGCCGGTATTGGCCAGCTATATGGACAACTACCCCGACGTCCGCCTGGTGGCGCGCTACCACGACTACTACCCGAACCTGCACGAAGAGGGGCTGGATGTGGCGATCCTGGTCGGCGAATTGCCCAATTCATCGCTCATCGCTCGGCCGGTGGGGCAGGTGCGGCATATCCTCTGCGCCAGCCCCGATTACCTCGCCGCCCATGGCGAACCCCGACATCCGAGCGAGCTTAAAAAGCATCGGCTGATTGCCAGTGCCGACCCGGTGGCCTGGGATTTTCAAGGCTTGCAGCTCAAGGCCCGCGCGCGTTTGAGCTGTGCCAGCGTGCAAGGTGCAATCAACGCGGCGGTGCAGGGTGCGGGGGTGATTCGTTGCGTGAGTTACCCGCTGCACCAGCACCTGCTGAGCGGCCAGTTGCGCCGTGTGTTGCCTGACTTTGAACAGCCGCCGTTGCCGGTGCATGTGGTGTACCGCGAGGGCCGCAACGCACCGATGCGCGTACGCAGTTTTGTTGACCACTGTGTGGCGGCGCTGCGTGAGCATCCGGCATTTCAGTCGGTGAAATAGTGGATTGCCAAGTGTGGGCATTCTCACGTTGGCAGGTGGGGCGCAGCATGGGCGCATCCAACCTGAGGTGCTCAACATGAACCCAGTCGAACAATCTCCCTGGCATGCCGGCGAACGGCACCTGCAAGCAAGCGCTGGTGCGGCTGAGCGCATGGCCGTGGTCGGGCTCAAGGTGATTCGCGATCACTTGCCGGAGCAGCATCGCGACTTCTACCCGCTGTTGCCCTACCTGATGCTCGGCGTAGTGGATCCCCAGGGCATTCCCTGGGCGACCATGCTTGAAGGCGCGCCGGGCTTTGCGCATTCACCCGACCCACACACCTTGCAGATCGACAGTTTGCCGTCCAAAAGCGACCCGGCGCTTGGCGCCTTGCACTTAGGTGCCAGCGTGGGTTTGCTCGGCATTGACCTCAACACCCGGCGCCGCAACCGCATGAACGGCCGCATCGGTGGTTTGGACCACGAAGGTTTTTCGGTCGATGTGGCGCACACCTATGGCAACTGCCCCAAATACATCCAGTTGCGGCCCGTCGACGGCATCGCCCGCAAGCCCGGCACCACGGTCGAGCGCCTCAACGGCCTGGACGCTGCGGCACAAATGTTGATCCGCAGCGCCGACACTTTCTTCGTCGCCAGCTACGCCGACGTGGATGGCGCACGCTCGGTGGACGTTTCACACAGAGGCGGCAATACGGGGTTTGTGCGGGTTGAAGGCAACGTGCTGACCATCCCGGATTTTGCCGGCAACCTGTTCTTCAATACCCTGGGCAATTTGCAGCTCAACCCAGTGGCGGGGTTGCTGTTTATCGATTTTGAATCGGGCGATGTGTTGCAGGTTGCCGGGCGCACTTCGCTGATCCTCGACGGGCCTGAGGTGGCCAGGTTCGAGGGCGCCCAACGGCTGTGGACAGTGACCGTGGAGCAGGTAGTACGCCGCCCGGCGGCATTGGCGCTGCGCTGGCAGTTTGCGGAGTTTTCGCCGCATAGCCTGGCGATGGGCGGTTGGTAACTTCTGTGGGAGGTAGTGTTTACAGCATGTGTAATCAGTACCGAATCATCACCGACTTAAGCTCGGTGTAATCCTCGATAAACGCACTGCCAAACTCGCGCCCAACCCCCGAAGACCGATTGCCTCCAAACGGCACCGCCGGGTCGAGCAGGGTGTGCATGTTCACCCACACAGTGCCGGCATTGACGGCCGGGATCATGCGCAGCGCCTTGCCGAGGTCGTTGGTCCACAGGCTGGCGCTCAACCCATAAGGGCCGTTGTTCATCAGTGCCAGCAGTTCGTCTTCGCTGTCGTAGGGCAGGAAGGTGGCGATGGGGCCGAAGGTTTCTTCGTTGAGCAGAGTGTCGTTGATGCTATTGGCCAGGATCACGGTGGGTTCGAAGTAGGAGCCGGGGCGCTCGATCAGGTTGCCACCGTGAATGATTGTGTTGTTTTCGGCGCGGGCCTGATTGATGTAGCCGAGCAGTTTTTGCTGGTGCTGCCGGTGAGTCACCGGGCCGAATTCGGTGCGTTCGTCCAGGGGCGAGCCGATGTTAAGGGCGCTGAGGCGCTGGCTGAGCGTGTCGAGCACGGCGTCGATCTGCGAGCGATGCACGAAAAAGCGTTCGGCCGCCGCGCAGATTTGCCCGGAGTGTAAAAAACCGGCTTCGATGATGCCGCCCACGGCTTTGTCCACGTCCATATCGCGCAGGAATCCGGCGGCATTTTTGCCGCCCAGCTCCAGGGTTGCGCGGGTCAGGCCTGCGCCCATGGCGCTGCGGCCGACGGCGATGCCAGTGGGCACGGAGCCGGTGAACGATACCTTGTGGGTGCCCGGATGCTCCACCAGGCCTTTGCCGACATGGCCGCCGCCCGTCAGCACGTTGAGCACACCGGCAGGCAACCCGGCGTCGATCGCCAGTTCAGCGATGCGCAGGATCGTCAGCGGCGTGAATTCGCTGGGCTTGATGATGATGCTGCAACCGGTGACCAGCGCCGAGGCGAGTTTCCAGATGGCGATCATGGTCGAGAAATTCCACGGCACGATGCCCACCACCACGCCCACCGGTTCACGCAGGGTAAAGGCGGTGTAGCGCTCGCCATTGAAGGAGGGCAGCGATGGCGTGAGCGTCTGGCCGCTGATCTTGGTGGCCCAACCGGCGTAGTAGCGCAAAAAGTGCGTCGCCTGGTCGACCTCGAATGCTCGGGAAATCTGGATGATCTTGCCCGACTGGCAGGTTTCGATCTGCGCCAGTTCTTCGCGGTTTTGCTCCAACAGATCGGCCAGTTTGAGCAGCACATTCCCGCGAGTGGCGGGTGCGGCCTGGGACCACTGCTTAAAACCCCGATTGGCAGAAGCCACCGCCGCGTCGATATCCGCCACGTCCGCATCGGCAACCTCTGCGATCACCTGGCCGGTTGCCGGGTTGGTCACTGTCAGCGTCTGGCTGGCGTGGCTGCGCACGCTGACGCCGTCGATAAACAGCCCATGTTGGCGACGTAAAAAAGTTTCGACGTGGGGCAGCAGCGCAATATCACTCATGGCAGGTTCCTGGCAGTTCACAAAGGAAAACTCGAGGGTAACCAACCCTCCTGGAGGCGGCTTGACTGTGCCTGCCAGGTTTTATGCCTGTGCCTGCCGTGCTTGTGAAAAGTACAACCTTGCCTGCCGAATGTGCATGTTGCGCCGCTGCCCCCCGGCCGATACTGGGCCTGCATCCAGCGCCGCTCTTGACCTCGGAGCGCCTGCCGGACTTCCAATAATAAGCAGGGCTATCCATGAAAAAGCCAAACCCGCTGCTCGAAGACCTCAAACCTCTCTTGCCTGCCATTGCCGCGAATACCGCACGTGCCGAACAACTGCGCCAAGTGCCGGATGAAAATATCGCCTGGCTCAAAAGTATCGGCCTGCACCGTGCCTTTCAGCCCAAAGCCTTTGGCGGCCTGGAACTCTCGCTGCCCGAGTTCGCCGACTGCATCGCCTTGCTCGCCGGCAGCTGCGCCAGCACTGCCTGGGCCATGAGTTTGCTGTGTACTCACAGCCATCAGTTAGCGTTGTTCAGCGTACAGTTGCAGCAAGAAATCTGGGGTGCGAACCCCGACGCCACCGCCAGCAGCAGTATTGCGCCCTTCGGGCGTGTCACCGAGGGCGAGGGCGGCGTGTATTTCAGCGGTGAGATGGGTTGGAGCAGTGGTTGCGACCATGGCGAGTGGGCGATTGTCGGCTGCCGTCGCCAGAACGCCGAAGGCAACCAGGATTACTGCTTCGCCGTGCTGCCGCGCAGCGACTACCAGATCCGTGACGACTGGTACGCCGCCGGCATGAAAGGCAGCGGCACCAAGACCTTGATCATCGACCGTGCCTGGGTGCCCGAGCATCGTATCCAGAAAGCCAAGGACATGATGGAAGGCAAATCCGCAGGCTTTGGCCTCTACCCCGACAGCAAGATTTTCTACGCGCCGTACCGGCCGTATTTCGCCAGCGGGTTCTCCACCGTGAGCCTGGGCGTGGCCGAGCGCATGTTGGAGGTGTTCCGCGAAAAAACCAAAACCCGCGTGCGCGCCTACACCGGCGCTGCCGTGGGCGCGGCGACCCCGGCCTTGATGCGCCTGGCCGAGTCCACCCATCAGGTCGCCGCCGCTCGCGCCTTCCTGGAGAAGACCTGGCAGGAACATGCCGAGCACAGCGCCGCGCACCAATATCCCAGCCGCGAAACCCTGGCGTTCTGGCGCACCAATCAGGCCTACGCGACCAAAATGTGCATCGAGGCGGTGGACCGTCTGTTTGCGGCAGCAGGCGGCAATGCCTGGTTCGAGCATAACGAGATGCAGCGCCTATTCCGCGATTCCCATATGACCGGCGCACATGCCTACACCGACTACGACGTTTGTGCGCAGATCCTCGGCCGCGAGCTGATGGGCCTGGAACCTGACCCGAGCATGGTCTGACGGGTTTGCCACCACACTAATCAGGGCGGCCGTTTAGCCGCCGTCCGGGAGTCTTGCATGTCTGACAGCAGCCTTTTCGACCCACGCGCCTTTCGTCGCGCCCTGGGCAATTTTGCCACCGGTGTGACCGTGGTCACCGCCGCCACCGCCTCCGGGCGTAAGGTCGGTGTGACTGCCAACAGTTTCAACTCGGTGTCTCTCGACCCGCCGCTGGTGCTGTGGAGCATCGACAAACGCTCCAGCAGTCACGAGGTGTTCGAGGAGGCCAGCCACTTTGCCGTGAATGTACTGGCTGCCGACCAAGTGCACCTGTCGAATAACTTTGCGCGCCCGCGTGAAGACCGTTTCGCCTTGATCGAATACGAACCGGGCGAGGGTGGCTCGCCCGTGTTCGCCGACTGCTCGGCGCGCTTTCATTGCGAGAAATACCAGCAGATCGACGGTGGCGATCACTGGATCATGATCGGCAAGGTAGTGGCCTTTGATGACTTCGGGCGTGCGCCGTTGCTTTATCACCAAGGCGCTTACGCAGAGGTTCAGGCGCTGCGTCCGTGCGCGCCCGAAGGGCTTCAAAACGGTACGGCAACCACCAACTGACTGTAGACATTGGTGCCGTTACCGACGACCTGGTTGCCGCCGGTTTCGGCATCCTTGTTGGGCTTGTACAGGCCCATCAGCGGCGTAATGATCAGGTGCTCGTTGACCGCCCACTCGGCGTACAGGTCCAGCTCACGGCCATCCAGGTTGAGCTGGCCACGGGTGCTGACGGTGCTGTAGTCAAAAAACAACGCGCCGAGGGTCAGGTTGTCCAGTGGCTTGAGCTTGAACGCCACGTGCTGCACCCCCGTGTTGCTGTTGTAGGGGCCGGAATAGTTGCCCGCCACTTCGCCCTGAACCCAGGTACCGTAGCCGCGATTGAAGCCTGAGAACATGCCGTCCCAGTTTCTTGAGTAGCGCGCATAGCGATAGGTCAGGTCGGGTGACCACGGCAAGCCAGCGAAGGTGTAGCCGGCCTCGGCGTAACCGGCGTTTTGCTGGCTTTCGCGGCGGTCCTGACGCGCCAGTTCAAAGGCAAAGTGCGCGTTATCGATACCGGCATTGCCGCTGCCGCGCAGGCTATAAAGGTTCATGCCCTTGCGCTGGCGTTGCAGGTCAGTGGCGTAGCGCTCATCCACGTCAATGCCGTGAATATAAGTCAGGCCCAAGGTGCCCGGCGCGGCGCTGTAATCGAGGGTGCTGATGGCCATTTCGGTCATGGCTTGCGCCGGGTTGTCGGACTTGAGCCACATCAGGCTGCCGTGCACGCCGTCCTTGCCGCCCAGGCGGATCACCGCCGCCTTGTCGAACGCGTGGCGCGCAGCAATGTAGTAGGCACCGCCGCGATTGAACTCGCCATCGCCCACGCCCTTGCCCAGGTTGGGGCCGTCGTCGTTGATGATAAAACCGTCCCCCAGCGTGATGATTTGCCGCCCGAAGGACAGGTCGACGCCATCCTTGCCCAGCGCCGGAAACAGGTCACCGGAGCGCCAGCCGGCGAAGGCTTCGTCGAATTTGGTGGTGCGCTCGGTGCCGTTGGTGACCCCGGACGCATCGCCATCGCCCCAGGTGCCGGAACTCACCAGGTTGGCGGTGCCGTACACGCCGCCAAAGTTGCCCAGGTTTTGCTCGACGCTCAGGCCGTACTTAATGAACGCCTCACGCCAGGTCGAGCCGCCGCTGCGCCCGTCGTAGTTTTTCGGGCTATTGAACATGCCGTACACGGCGAGGAAGTTACCGGTGACCCTGGTGTCGGCATCGCTGTACAGCTCGATGGCTTGAACCTTGCCGACCAGCAACGCGATGCCCAGCCCTACCGCCTGGCGCAAGCGACGGTTTTTCAGTGTGTGCTCCATTGTTATTGTCCCCAGCTTGGTTAAGAGTGAGGGCGCATTAGGGCGAGCGCTGCAGGCGCAAGTCTTTCATTTGCGTGCCAGGGAATTGACCCTGGCCGCCAGGCAATACGCCGTGGCAGGCAGCAACAAAACCGGCGGCAGACAGGGGCAAGACGACCAACTTGGGTGGGGCGCACAGTGCTGGCACATTAAAAAAACGCTTTCGAGGACCCCATTATGTCGATCAATGACCGACTCACCGCGCACCTCAACCGGGGCACGGTAGGTTTTCCCACCGCCTTGGCCAGTACCATTGGCCTGATCATGGCCAGCCCGGTGATCCTCACCGCCACCATGGGCTTCGGCATCGGCGGCAGCGCGTTTGCCCTGGCGATGCTGATCGCCGTGGTGATGATGCTGGCCCAGGCCACCACTTTCGCCGAAGCTGCCTCGATCCTGCCCACCACCGGCTCGGTGTACGACTACATCAACTGCGGCATGGGGCGGTTTTTTGCGATCACCGGCACCTTGTCGGCCTACCTGATCGTGCACGTGTTTGCCGGCACCGCCGAAACCATTCTAGCCGGCGTCATGGCCTTGGTGAACTTCGAGCACCTCAATACCTTGGCCGAGTCCGCTGGCGGTTCCTGGCTGCTGGGCGTGGGCTTCGTGGTTGTTTTCGGGGTGCTGAATGCCTTTGGTGTCAGCGCTTTCGGCCGGGCAGAAATCATCCTCACCTTTGGCATGTGGACCACCTTGATGGTGTTCGGCGTGCTTGGCCTGATCGCCGCGCCAGCGGTGCAGTTGGACGGCTGGTTCGGCGTGTCATTGGTCGGCACCGACATGATCACCGTGCTGTCCCTGGTGGGTATGGCGATGTTCATGTTCGTCGGCTGCGAGTTCGTCACGCCGCTGGCGCCAGACCTGCGCCAATCGGCCAAGGTCATGCCCCGGGCGATGATGCTCGGGCTGGTGGGCGTGGCCACGTGCATGTTCATCTACGGCGCTGCAATGAAGCGCCAAGTGGAAAACGTGGTGCTGGACGCTGCGTCGGGCGTGCACCTGCTGGACACACCCATGGCCATCCCCAAGTTCGCCGAGCAGGTGATGGGGCAGGTCGGCCCGCTGTGGCTGGGCATCGGCTTCCTGTTTGCCGGCGCGGCGACCATCAATACCCTGATGGCCGGTGTGCCGCGGATTCTCTACGGCATGGCGGTGGATGGTGCATTGCCCAAGGTCTTTACCTACCTGCACCCGCGCTTTAAAACACCGCTGCTGTGCATCCTGGTGGCGATGCTGATTCCGTGTCTGCACGCGCTGTACCTGGGCGGCAACACCGACAACATCATGCACCTGGTGCTGGCGGCGGTGTGTGCCTGGAGTTTCGCTTATCTGCTGGTAACGGTGTCGGTGGTGAGCCTGCGCATTCGTCGCCCGGATTTGCCACGGGCCTACCGTTCGCCGTGGTTCCCGCTGCCGCAGATCGTCTCGAGCATCGGCATCTTGCTGGGCATGTGGTTTATCACACCGCCGGGCATGAACCCGGCGGATATCTACGTGCCGTTCGGCGTGATGCTGGCGATCACCGCCGCCTATGCGTTGTTCTGGACCCTCGTGGTGCAGAAGGTCAACCCCTTCAAGCCGGCCTCCGTGGAGGAGGTGCTGGCCAAGGAATTCGGCAATGAACCGGGGCATTCCCATGAAGGTTATAGCGACTTTGCGGCAAAAGCTGTTTGAGCTGTTTCGCGCGGATCGTGCGCCTTCCGGCTATCGGCCTGGGGTAACGCTGGAGCGTCTGCGGCGCAATTTGGGGCTGGCGACACTGGAAGTGGAGGGTGTGGCGTTCGAGATTGTCGAACGCGCCGAATCGCAGTTGCTGATGCACCTGGTCATGACCGAGTTCGTGCTGCATGTGCCTGCGACGACAGGAGGCACGGGCAGTTTTGCGGTGCACCATGGCGGCGCGATTCGGCGCACTGGCGTGCGTGTACGCCGGCGTGCAGGCAACCAGGCGCTGGGCCGTGAATTGCAGGCGCGTTTGCTGGCGGATGAGGCGTTGTTTCGGGCTTTGATGCCGCTGGATTTCAAGCGCCTGCGTATCGAGTTGCAGGACCAGCAATGGTGTGTGCGCCTGGAACATATGGGCGGCAGCGAGGTGGTCAATCGCCTGCCGGCGTTTCGGCGTTACATTGCCCTGAGCCCTGTGCAGAGCGAGCATTTGCTGGTGACACTGGTGGGGCTGCAACGGGTGTTGTCGAACCTCTGATTGGCATCAATAGTGCTTCTGCAAGGGTAAACCGGTAGTTGTTGCGCGCATATAGATAACATGTTAACTATTGCAGCAGAACAACAAGAACAAGCCATTGCGGAGGCACCCCATGAGCATCCAACAGCAGGCACACGACGGGCTGGACAGCTGGAACCACGAACTGCGCGCTGCGTGTGGGCACTTCGACACGGAACTGGCCTTCAACCGCTCGCTGTTTATCGGCGAGATCAACAACTTGCCCCGTGGCCTGGCGATCCTGCGCACCAATGCCGGGCTGATCAAGCGCCCCACGCACCATGCCGACCACGACAACGACCAGGAGTGTTTCCTGGTCAGCCAGCGCAGCGGTTATTCGCAAATTGTGCAGAACGGCCAGATCCTGCAACTGGCGCCTGGCGAGATGCTGTTGATGGACTCGGTGGGCTCCATCGAGATTACCCCTTTTGGCTTGATCGAACACGCGTCGCTGTCGCTGTCGCGGCCTGAGGTGTGCAAGCACTTGGGCGGGGAGTCGCGCGCGTTTGGCAAAATTTCTTCGACCAAGGCCTGTGGGCGCATGTTGCATGTGTTGATGGACCAGCTGTGCAAGGACGATACGGCCGATGGGGCGGGCGAAGTGGCGGCGCTGCAGACGGCGTTTGTGTCGCTGTTGGGTTCGGCGCTGGAGCAGGGTGACGAGTGCCGCGAAGGGCTGGCGGCGTTGCAGGGCAATAACCTGCGCAGCTATGTGCAGAAGGTGATTGACGAGTCGCTCAGCCAACCCGGCCTGAGCCCGGTGGGTTTGGCCAACCGGCTGAATATTTCGGTGCGGCATTTGTATCGGTTGTTTGAGGAACAGGATGACAGTGTGTGCCGCTATATCCAGCGGGCGCGGCTCAAGCGCAGTGCGGATGACCTGACTAACCCGTTTTTGCGCAGTGAGTCGATTACGTCGATTGCGTATAAGTGGGGGTTTACGGATTCGGCGCATTTCAGCCGATCGTTCAAGAAGCAGTTTGAGCTGTCGCCCAAGGATTTCCGGTCCAGCCGGTTGCAGGCGGTGGGGGCGTAAGAAAATGCGTTGTGGGCTGGTGTGGGAGCTGGTTTGCCTGCGATGGCATCACCGCAGTGTGACTGACACGCCGAGGTGGCTGTATCGCAGGCAAGCCAGCTCCCACATTGGAATTGGGTTTTAGACTTCTGGCAGGGTTGAACCGCCATCCACCACTAAGGTCTGGCCAGTGATGTAGCCCGCCAGATCCGAAGCCAGAAACACCATCGCCCCAGCAATATCCTGCGCCGAACCCAGGCGCCCCAACGGCACGCGCCCGACAATGCTGTCATTCAACGCAGCATCACCCAGGTTCCCCATCGCTGGCGTAGCGATCATCCCCGGCTCCACACCATTGACCCGCACATTCAACGACGCCAATTCCAACGCCGCATTGCGGATAAAACCATTGACCCCGGCTTTCGACGCCGCATAGTGAGTGAGCCCCGGATAACCCACCCGATTGCCAGTGACTGAAGACGTCACCAGTACGCAACCACGGCCTTGCTCACGAAACATCGGCAACGCCGCCTGAGTCAGCCAGAACAACGCCGACAGGTTCACCGCCAAGGTGCGCTGCAGAATCTCTGGGGTAATGTCGTCAAACGCCGTCAACGGAAAATACCCGGCGTTGTGCACCAGCACATCCACCCGTGCCAGCCCCTGAACGCAAGCAAACACCGCGTCCGACTCCGCCAGGTCAACTCCGACGGCCTCCACGCGATAACCCTGTGCACACAGCTCAGCGGCCACAGCCTGGGCCTGTGCCAACATCCGATCGGCAATCACCACCTGCGCGCCACGTTGGGCAAACGCGTCGACAATGCCCAATCCAATGCCCTGGGCGCCGCCAGTTACCAGCACCACTTGCCCGCGGAAATCCAGGTCACGGCGCATGGCTGGCCTCCAGGCGCGTGAACGCCAAGGTCGGCACATCAACAATGCTTGAACCGCCGTCGGCCACTATCGTCGCCCCGGTGATGATCGATGCATCGCTGGACGCCAGGAAGCGGCAGACCTTGGCAATTTCCTCGGGCTGGGCGGCCCGACGCAGTGGCACGTCGGCGCAAACTCGTGCATAGGCCTGCTGCAAGGTATCGCCATAGGCGTCCATCAAGGGCTGCATTTCCGCATCGGCCATGGGCGTTTTTACCCAGCCGGGGCACACGGCATTCACCCGCACACCGTGAGGCCCGTAATCGCGCGCGAGCGAGCGGTTTAGCCCCAGTAGCGCATGCTTGGCGGTGGTGTAGCCGCAGACTTCCGGCCCCGCCGCCAAGGAGGCGATGGAGCCGATCAGTACGATGTTGCCCGCACTTGCCTGCAACAACGGCAAGCAGGCACGGGCGCTGTAGAACGCGCTGTCGAGGTTGCTGCGCAGGGCGCCTTCCCAGGTGGCGGAGCTGGTCTGGGTGGCGCTGCCCAAGCCATGGCCACCGGCGCAGGCCAGCAGCACATCGAGGCGCCCGTAGTGCTCATGGATCAGCCGGATAAACCCGTCCCAGGTGCCAGGACAGGCGGCATCGCCCACCAGGATCAAGCCGCCGGTGTCGCGCGCCACCTGTTCCAAGGGTTCACGGCGCCGCCCGATCAACACCAGCTGCGCACCTTGCTCGGCATACAGGCGCGCGCAGGCGGCGCCGATGCCGGTGCCGGCCCCGGTGATCACCACCGTGCGCGGCTCAGTCACGGGGGTACTCCGTGCGGTTAAGCACCTGGCAATACGAGCTGATCGGGAAGTTCGACAGCGCATCGAACGACGCCCCGGCATAGCCGAAGATCTTGCCGTCGCTGCGGTGCTGTTGCAGGTCGATCAACACCAGTCCGAGGGTGGGTACAATCTTCTCCTGCCACACAAACAGGTACAACTGCTCGGCGATCTTGTAGTAATGGCAGCGGTCGATGTCGCACAGGCCTTGCTCCACGCCCTTCAAGCATTGCCAGGCGTAGAAGCGCTCATTGAGGTAGATGTGCTCGTAGACCTCACTGGGGCTGTAGCGATATTGGTTACGCAGGCCCACCAGCTCATCGGTTGGCGCGTGCTTGCAGTGGCCGTCCTGCCACGGGCGGTCGAGGCTGCCGTGCAGGAAGTCGACCTGCACCGAGGTCAGCGGTTTGCCGGCCAGGGCTCGGTGGTAGAGACCTTCGTGGGTCTCTGCCGGGTCCGGCATACGCCCGATCACGGCAGTAAAGGACGCATTCGGCGTATCCAGCACCAGGCTGATCGACCAGCTTTGGCCAGCCTCATGCTTGATGAAGTCGACCAGGTACAGGCCCGCTCGAATCGAGGTGGCGCGGTAGGCTGCGCTGCCGCTGGAATGACCGTCGGCGGCGTGCCAATTAAGGCGCTCCGGCGCGAAACGGTGCTCGATCTGCCAGCCATTTTCAAAGTGCAGGGTGAAGGTCTTGCCGGCCAGCTCGGCCAGGTTCGGCAGTATAAAGGCTTGGGGAGCGAAACCGTCGGCCAGGGCGCCCACGGTGATCCAGTCTGGGGAACTCGTCATGGGAGGCCTCCTCAGGCAACGGCGAAGTAGTGTTTGACGAAATGCTCGCTGACCACTTCCCACAGCACGGGCGTGCCCTTGGTCACGAACCAGCTGTCGCCGGCCTTGAAACGCGTCGATTGACCGGTGGATTCGTCGGTCAGCACTACTTCGCCGCTGACCACCGTGGCCTGCTCGGCAAACGGGTAGACCATGCGGAACTTGCCCTGGGTCGTGCCAAAATATGCGCTGCTGACCGGGTCGGTGGGCGCGCCGAAGGTCATCTTGCCGAAGGCTCGCACTTCGCCTGCAAGGATCTCGGAGCCGAGGTCGGCCACGGTGCCCCAGGCATCGAGTTCAGACAGCTGGACGTTGTGCTTGATGGTGGTAAGGGTCATGGCAGTTGCTCCTGATGAGTAAAAAGGGGGTTAGCGGCGCCCGTTCCAGTAGCCGGAAAGTTGGTGCCAGGATTTGCCCGCCGTTAGCAACAGAGGGCGGATCGCGTCCTTGCCGATGATGGTCGGGCGGTGAATCGAACTGACCAGGTCATAGCGTGCCGAGCCTTCGCTCATACCTTCGGCCAGGACCTTGCAGATGATGTGGCTGGGGGTGACGCCAAAGCCCGAATAGCCCTGTACGAAAAACGCATTGCTGCGTCCCGGCAAGGTGCCTATCTGTGGGAACAGATTGGGGCTGCACGCCATCGGGCCGCCCCAGGCCAGATCAATTTTCACGTCCTTGAGGTAAGGGAAAATCTTCAGCATCAGGTTGCGGTTCCAGGCCTTGAGGTCACCGGGGATATGCTCGACCAAGGGTGTCGCGGCGCCGAACAGCAGGCGGTTTTCATTGGTCACGCGGTAGTAGTCGATCACTGGGCGAATATCGCTGTAGGCCCCGCGGATCGGGCTGATGCGCTGGATCAGCTCTTCTGACAACGGCTCGGTCATCATCTGGAACGCGTAAGTGTTGATGGTCGAGCGGTGCAGCTCGGGTTCGAGCTTGTTGAGGAAGCTGTCGCAGGCCCACAGCAACTTGCTCGCGCGCACCGAACCACGCCCGGTGCGCACGGTGATGCGCTCGCCATAGCTGACGTCCAGGGCCGGGCTGTTCTCGAAAATCCGCACACCGTGGCCCGCCAGCGCCGTGGCCTCGCCCAGCAGCAGGTTGAGCGAATGCACATGCCCGCCGCCCATGTGCAATAGGGCGCTGGTGTAGGCGTTGGAACCGATGATCTGCTGCACGTCGGAGCCACCCAGGAAGCGAATCTCGTGCTGGCTGTTGATTGACTTGAAGTCTTTCTCCCAGGCGCGCAGGGTTTTTTCCTGGCGGGCGTTGAAGCCCATGTAGCCGTAGCCGTGGCAGAAGTCCGCGTCGATGTTGTACTTGGCAATGCGGTTCTTGATGATGTCGGCGCCCAGGTCGCTGATCTCGAAGACCTGTCGCAGGCCGTCTTCGCCCACATCCTTCTTGATCTTCTCCAGGTCATGGCCGATGCCCGCCATGATCTGCCCGCCATTGCGGCCGGTGCCGCCAAAGCCCAGGTAGCGCGCCTCCAGCACAACAATGTTGGTGATACCTTTTTCCGCCAGTTCAAGGGCGGTATTGATGCCGGAGAAACCGCCGCCGATCACCACGACGTCGGCGTCGATATCCTGTTCCAGCGTGGGAAAGCCGAGGTTGTACTTCTTGGTTGCGGTGTAATACGTGGGGGTTTCAATGTTGATCATGGCGCAGCCTGAAAAGGTGAAGGAAGGCTCTAAAGCGGATGCCTCCATTAGGTACCCTGGCGGGATGGAAGTCTTGACCCTGCGTGCCCAGGCTTTTGATTCAGCGCGCCACGGGCAGCTGTTGCCAACAAGTTATAGCGCGCTGGGCGACCGGGAATGCTAGAGTTTCGTTAAATTATTAACTAAATAACCCGTGACCCTGATCCCTATGTCCAAACCTCGACAATCCTTGACGCTGGCGCTGCTGCAAGCCCGCGAAGCCGCCATGAGTTTTTTCCGCCCATCCCTGAATGAACACGGGCTGACCGAACAGCAATGGCGGATCATCCGCATCCTCGAACAGTACGGTGAGCTGGAGATTTACCAGCTGGCGGAACTGGCCTGCATCCTTAAACCCAGCATGACCGGCGTGCTGGTGCGCATGGAAAACGCCGGCATGGTGCACCGCCGCAAGGCCGAGCAAGACCAGCGCCGTGTACTGGTGACCCTGGCCGACAAGGGCAAGGCGAGCTTTGAGTCGATGAGCCAGTGCATGGAGGCCAACTACCAGCGTTTGCAGGATCAGTTTGGTGCAGACAAGTTTGAGGCGCTGCTGGGGCTGCTGGATGAGCTGAAGAACATCAAGCGCTGAATCACCACACATCCAAATGTGGGAGCTGGCTTGCCTGCGATGCGGACACCTCGGTATGCCTGGTAAACCGAGTTGATGCTATCGCGGGCAAGCCAGCTCCCACAGGTGTCTCAGTACACACTGCCTGTGTGGTTGGCAGTGGGAGCGCCGTTGAATTTCCCCGCCAACGCCTGCAACCCACGCATCAACACGGTGGTATCCACGCCCACCGCTACAAACGTCGCTCCCAGCTCGATATAACGCCGCGCCAAACCCTCATCGGCACTGAGAATCCCCGCCGCCTTGCCCGCCTGCACAATGCGCTTGATCGCATCTTCTATTGCTGCCTGCACGTCAACGTGCCCCGGATTACCGCGATGCCCCATCGACGCACTCAAATCCGCCGGGCCGATAAACACACCGTCCACGCCGTCGACCGCCGCAATCGCATCCAGATTGGCCAGGCCTTCAAGGCTCTCAATTTGTACCAACAGGCACATCTGCTCATCGGCCTGGTCGAGGTAACAGGCAATGCTGTTCCAGCGCGACGCCCGCGCCAACGCACTGCCAACCCCGCGAATGCCCTGTGGCGGGTAGCGCATGGCGCGCACCAGTTCGCGGGCCTGGGCGGCACTTTCCACCATCGGCACCAGCAAGGTCTGGGCGCCGATATCCAGCAGTTGCTTGATCAGCGCGCTGTCGCCGATGACCGGGCGAATCAGCGCCTGGCTGGGGTAGGGTGCGATGGCCTGCAATTGGCCGAGCATGCTGTGCAGCTGATTGGGCGCGTGTTCGCCGTCGATCAGCAGCCAGTCGAAACCGGCGTTGGCAGCCAGTTCGGCGCAGTAGGCATCGGCGAGGCCGAGCCACAGGCCGATCTGCACCTCGCCGTTGCGCAAGCGTTGTTTGAAGCGGTTGATGGGCATGTTCATGGCTAACCTCCAGGGCTCAAACGAAACGGCAGGCAATTGACCCGAGCATGTCGTAGTCGACATGGAAGGTATCGCCAGGGCGGGCCGCCACCGGGCGGGTGAATGAGCCACCGAGGATCACTTGCCCGGGCAGTAGCGTGACGTCGTACGCGGCCAGCTTGTTGGCCAGCCAGGCCACGCCCTTGGCCGGGTGGTTGAGCACCGCCGCTGACACGCCGGACTCTTCGATCACGCCATTGCGGTACAGCACCGCCGGCACCTTGCGCAGGTCGATCTCGGTGGGCCGCACGGCGCGGCCGCCCAGCACCACACCGGCATTCGCGGCATTGTCGGAGATAGTGTCGAAGACCTTGCGGGTAGCGTTGGTCTGCGGGTCGACCTGTTGGATGCGCGCGTCGATGATCTCCAGCGCCGGGATCACCCACTCGGTGGCGTCGAGCACATCGAACACCGTGCAGTTCGGGCCTTTGAGCGGTTTACCGAGAATGAAGGCCAGTTCCACTTCCACCCGTGGCACGATGAAACGCTCGAACGGAATGTCGCTGCCTTCGTCGAAAAACATGTCATCGAGCAGCGCGCCAAAATCGGGCTCGGTGATGTTCGACGAGACCTGCATGGCCCGCGAAGTCAGGCCGATCTTGTGGCCTTTCAAGCGGCGCCCGTCCTGGATCTTTTGCGCCACCCAGGCGCGCTGGATGGCGTAGGCGTCTTCAATGGTGATGCCGGGGTAGTCGAGGGAAAACTGGCGCACCTGTTCGCGGCTGCGTTCGGCGCGGTCCAGGTGGGCGGCGGCGGCGAGGATTTGCTGGGAGTCGAGCATGGCAACGGTCTCTAGTGTGGGTTGACGATGGCGGCGTGGGTGCGCAGCACCAGCAGGCCGCCGAGGGCGATAAACAGGGCGAGTACGTAAAGCGCCAGGCTGGCGCTCTGGGTCGCGTCGCGCATCCAGCCGATCAGGTACGGCGCGAGGAACGCGGCGATGCTGCCGAACGAACTGATCATGGCGATGCCGGCAGCTTGGGTGGTGGTCGAGAGGAACGCCGGCGGCAGCTGCCAGAACATCGGCAAGGCGGCACTGGCGCCCATGCCGGCGACCACCAGCCCGCCCATCACCAGCAGCGGGTTGCCCGGCGCCAGGCCCGCCACGGCGATGCCGACGGCGGCCATCTGCAGTGGCACACACAGGTGCCACCGGCGTTCGCGATGGCGGTCGGATGAGCGCCCGCAACCGATCATGAAGAAGCAGCCGGCCAGGTAGGGTACGGCGCTGAGCAGACCGACCTGGCTGTCGCGGCCGATGCCGGCGCCGTGGATCAGCGTGGGCATCCAGAAGGCGAGGGTGTTGACCGCCAACATCACCGCAAAGTACACCGCCACCAGCAGCCACACTTGCGGGTCACGCAGGATGCCGCCGAATGAAGTGATGGTCTTGCGCTGTTCCTCGCTGCTGAGTTGGGTGCGCAGTTGCTGCTTTTGCGCGTCCGTCAGCCAGCTCACTGAATCAAAACCATCCGGCAACCACTTGAGCACCACCAGACCGAGCAGCACCACCGGCGCGCCTTCGATCAGGAACATCCACTGCCAGCCGCGCAGGCTGCCGACATCATGGAAGTTTTCCAGGATCGCGCCGGAAATCGGCCCGCCCAGCACGCCGGCCATCGGCACCGCAATCGCGAACAGTGCGGTGACCTGGGCGCGGCGGCGTGCCGGGTACCAACGGTTGAGAAACACCAGAATGCCGGGGAAAAAACCGGCCTCGGCCACCCCCAGCAGAAAGCGCAACACGTAGAAACCACGCGCACTTTCGACCCACAACATGCCGGTGGACAACAGGCCCCACACCACCATCAGGCTGGCTATCCAACGCCTCGGCCCGACCCGGTCCAGGGCCATATTGCTTGGCACGCCAAACAGCGCGTAGGCGATAAAAAACAGCCCGGCGCCGAAGCCGTAGACCGTGTCGCTGAAGTGCAGGTCGCTGCTCATCTGCATTTTGGCAAAACCGATGTTGATGCGGTCCAGATGGGCGAACAGGTAACACACCAGCAACAGTGGCATTAGCCGCCAGGTGACTAAACGATGGGTGCGGTCGTGCTCAGCCAGCACGTGGCTGGCAGTGGAATTGGCTGTGCTCATGGTGTTGTACTTTTTGTTTGAGTGGCCGTGAGAGGGGCGGCGGGGCTTAGCCCGTCGGGTTGTTCAGGAACGCATGCACATTGTTCTGCTTGAAATTTAGCTGCGGGTGCAGCTCGACCATCTCGAATGACAGCGCCAGCAAGCGTTGCGCTTGCAACGGGGCAAAGTGTGCGGTGATCACCGCGAACAGCGCTTCGGCCACCGCCTGGCGGGTGGCAAGGTCGCGGCCATGGCCGACTTTTAGGGTCATGTGTACAAAGGCGTAGTCGTGCTTGCCGTCAGCCATGCGCCAGCTGTCCAGGCGCACGCCACGGCTGCGAATGCCGCCGAGTGGGAACACGCCAGTGTCGCCCAGCACGTGATGGACTTTTTCAAACAGGCTGGGCAGATCGGCCTGTTGCTCAATGTTGTCGGTGTACTCGGCGATAAAATGCGGCATGGTTTTTCTCCCAGGTTTACAGCGGGAAAATCGCGTTGATCTGGCCGGTGCCCGAACTGCCGAACGGCGGCGTGATGATCTCGGCAGGCTTGGCATAGTCCGGCCCCCCGAGCAGGCCCAGGAGCATGGCGGTGTCGTGCATCTTGCCTTCGCCAAAGCAGTGTTCGGCGTAGTCGGGCAGCATCGCGCAGAACTCCTCGAAGCGGCCTTGCTTCCACATCTCCACTACGTGCAGGTCCACTTGCTTGTCGAACTCACGGGTCCAGTTATGGATATTCGCCTCGGCCTGGCGGTCATCCGAAAAGCGGTGGGACAGTGAACCGGAAGCCAGCACCAGTACCTTGCGATCACTCTTTTCGATAGCCCGGCGCACAGCGGCGCCAAACGCGAAACTGTCCTCCAGGCGATGCCAGGCGCACCAGGCCGCGATGGAGATGACCTTGAATTTCTCATCCTCCGGCACGCCCATGTGCATGTAGCGCATGGGCACCAGGGTGCCGTATTCCAGCTCCAGGCTCGGGATGTTATGGGCCATGCTGCGCACGCCGGCGAGGTTGGCTTCAGCGGCAATCAGCTCACCCAATTGCGGGTCGCCTGGGTAGGCGTACTCCATGTTCTTGATAAAGTGCGGCAGCTCGTTGCTGGTGTAGGTGCCCTGGAACTGCGCGCCACAGTTGACGTGATAGCCGCTGTTGACCAGCCAGTGCACGTCGAACACCACGGCGGTGTCGGCGCCCAGCTCGCGGGCGCGCCGACCGATTTCCTTGTGGCCGGCGATCGCCGCTTCGCGACAGCCGTGATGTTTGCCGGGCAACTCCGACAGGTACATCGACGGTACGTGGCAGATCTTCGCTGCCAGAACCACTTCGCCCATGATCATTCTCCTGAGTACTTATTCTTGTAATACCAGTGAGGCCCCTTTGGGAGCTGGCTTGCTCTGGTGCTACACACCCCAACGCGGGATGTGATGGCTGCCCATGGAAATGCACACGTTCTTGATCTCGGCAAACACTTCAAAGCTGTACTGGCCGCCTTCGCGCCCGGTACCGGAGCCTTTGACGCCGCCGAACGGCTGACGCAGGTCGCGCACGTTCTGGCTGTTGATAAATACCATGCCGGCTTCAATTCCGCGCGCCAGGCGATGGGCCTTGCCGATGTCCTGGGTCCAGATATACGAGGCCAGGCCGTACTCGGTGTCGTTGGCCAGTTGCAGCGCCTCGGCCTCGTCCTTGAATGGAATCAGGCACACCACCGGGCCGAAGATTTCTTCCTGGGCGATGCGCATCTTGTTGTTCACATCGGCAAATACGGTCGGCTGGATAAACTGGCCTTTGCTCAAATGCGCGGGCAGATTGGCCGGGCGTTCCAGGCCACCGGCGAGCAAGGTGGCGCCTTCTTCCAGGCCAATCTTGATGTAGCCGGTGACCTTGTCGTAGTGCGCCTGGGTGATCATCGAGCCGACCTGGGTTTTCGGGTCTTGCGGGTCGCCGACGATCAAGCGTTTTGCGCGTGCGGCAAACTCGGCGACAAACTGCGGGTAGACACTCTCCTGGATAAAGACCCGGCTGCCGGCGGTGCAGCGTTCGCCGTTCAGCGAAAAGATCGTGAACAGCGCGGCATCCAGGGCGCGTTCAAGGTCGGCGTCTTCAAAGATCAGCACCGGCGACTTGCCGCCCAGTTCCATCGAGTACTTTTTCAGCCCGGCGGTTTGCATGATCTTCTTGCCGGTGGCGGTGCCGCCCGTGAAGGAGATAGCGCGCACGTCCGGGTGGCGCACCAGTGCATCACCGGCGGTGGCGCCGTAGCCCTGGATTACGTTGAGCACGCCGTTGGGAATTCCGGCTTCCACCGCCAGGCGCCCGAGTTCATTGGCGGTCAGCGGCGACAGCTCGGACATCTTCAGCACTGCTGTGTTACCCAGCGCCAGGCACGGCGCGGTCTTCCAGGTGGCGGTCATGAACGGCACGTTCCAGGGCGACACCAACCCGCACACGCCCACCGGCTGGTAGAGGGTGTAGTTGAGCATCTGATCGTCCACCGGGTAGCTGTGGCCGTCCATGCGCGTGCAGACTTCGGCGAAGAAATCAAAGTTGTGCGATGCGCGGGGGATCAGCACGTTCTTGGTCTGGTGGATCGGCAAGCCGGTATCGAGGGTTTCCAGCTCGGCCAGGCGCGGCACGTTCTGCTCGATCAACTCACCCAGTTTGCGCATCAGCCGGGCGCGTTCTTTGGCCGGGGTGTTGGCCCATTTCGGGAAGGCTTCTTTGGCGGCTGCAACGGCCTGCGCAACTTCCTCGGCGCCGCCGCTGGCGACTTCGCCAATGGCTTCGCCGGTGGCCGGGTTGTAGTTGATGAAGGTGTCTTTGCTTTCGACCTCACGGCCGTTGATCCAGTGTTTGATCATGCTGCTCACGCCTCTTTACGGGCGGAGAAAAACTCCGCTTCGCTGACAATTCGGTTGACCAGGCGACCTACGCCTTCGACTTCCACCACCACTTCATCGCCCGGCACCACATCGGCCAGGCCTTCGGGCGTGCCGGTGGCGATCATGTCGCCGGGTTGCAGGGTCATGAAGCTGGAGAGGTACTCGATCAGGTAGGGGATATCGAAAATCATGTCGCGGGTGCTGCCTTCCTGACGCAGTTCACCGTTGATCCAGGTGCGCAGGGTCAGGTTGCTCGGGTCGGGCACGTCCGCGACATCGACGATCCACGGGCCGACCGGGGTGGTGGCGTCACGGTTTTTCACGCGCAGGTTGGGGCGGTAGTAGTTTTCCAGGTAGTCGCGGACCGCATAGTCGTTGCACACCGTGTAACCGGCCAGGTAGTCCAGGGCATCCGCGCGCTTGACGTTGCGCGCGGTCTTGCCGATGACCGCCACCAGCTCGCACTCGTAGTGCATGTAGGCAACGTTATCCGGGCGCCAAGTGACTTGGCGATGGCCGGTGTAGGTGCCCACCGACTTGATAAATGCCAGCGGTTCGGTGGGCGGTGTGAAGGCCAGCTCGGCAGCGTGGTCGGCATAGTTCAGGCCCAGGGCGAACATGCTGCCGGTGGCCGGTGGCAGCCATTGCACCTGTTGTTCGGCGAGCAGGCGGCCGTCGTTGAGGCGCACGCTGCAATCAGCCTCTACCTGTACGTGATGGGTTTCGCCTTCAAAACGGATACGAGCGTGTTTCATGCGTGTGCCTCCGCCTGCACGGTGTTGGCCAGGCGACCGATACCGTTGATTTCAACCTCAACCTGGTCCCCAGGCTGCACATCCACGCGGCCCTCCGGTGTGCCGGTGATCAGCACATCGCCGGGGTATAGGGTCATGAACTCGCTGATCTCGGCGATCAATTGCGGGATGTCGCGCACCCAATGGGTCGTCGAGTTTTCCTGGCGCAGTTCGCCGTTGACGAACAACTTGAGGCTCAGTTGGTTAGGGTTTGCAACTTGATCACGCGGGATCAGCTCGGCGCTTAACGCGCAAAACCCGTCACGGCATTTGGCTTTGACGGCGGGGCGGTAGTAGCTGTCTTCCGGCAGGCTGAATTCATTGACCACCACATAACCGGCCACATGCGCCATGGCGTTTTCCAGGCTGACGCGGCTGGTGCGCTGGCCGATCACCACGCCCAGCGCCGGCCCCGGTTGCAGGCGTTCGCCCGCGGGATGCAGCACTACACCGCCATGCTTGTTGCGTGTGTTGGGGGTCTTGATAAACAGCACCGGCTTGGCAGGCGGCTTCTGGTAGGGCGCCTGCTGGAAGGCGGCGAGATGCTGGTCCAGCAGACCCTGGTAGTTCAGCGCAACGCCGAACAAGGTGCCGCTGGCAACATCATGCAGGGTACGGCTCATGCGTTTCTCCTGGCGGTGGCGACTGCTGCATAAGCAGTTCGTTAATGTGTTAACGTTATAATTAATATGTTAACTACCGTCAAGCGTGGCAAAATCCGGCGGGATCAAAACAATAAGAAGAGTGTTCTGTGAAACCGATTCCGAACATCAACATCGGGCAGGTCTACGACCAGCGTTACAGCGATGCCGAGGTGCATTACGACAAGCTCGGCAACCTGGCGGGGTTTTTCGGGCGCAATATGCCCGTGCATCGGCATGACCGGTTTTTCCAGGTGCATTTCGTCAAGAGTGGCGCGGTGCGGGTGTACCTGGATGACCGCCAGTTCGTGGAGTCGGGGCCGATGTTTTTCCTCACTCCGCCCACAGTGCCCCATGCGTTTGTTACGGAGCCGGATGCCGACGGGCATGTGCTGACCGTGCGTCAGCAACTGGTGTGGGCGTTGATCGACGCCGACCCCAGCCTTGCATCGGGCGCCGCCTGCGTGGCGCTGACCGCCGATGCCGAAGGGCTGGATCAACTCTTCGGGGAACTCAGCAGCGAGATCAACGCGCAAAGGGCAGGGCGCGCCGCCGCATTGGAGAGCCTTACCCGCCTGATCATGATTCGCCTGCTGCGTCTGTGCGCCAACAGCCTGCCGGCCCGCCCGACACGGCATGAAGACCTGCGCATTTTCCATCGTTTCAACGAACTTATCGAAGCCCACTACCTGGAACACTGGCCGCTGGCGCGTTACGCCGAGGGGATTGGCGTGACCGAAGCGCGGCTCAATGAGGTGTGCCGACGCCTGGCCGACCTGCCGTCCAAGCGCCTGATCCTGGAGCGGCTGATGCAGGAAGCCAAGCGTCTGCTGCTGTTTACCGGCAGCTCCGCGAATGAAATCTGCTACCAGCTGGGGTTCAAGGACCCGGCGTATTTCAGCCGGTTTTTCCTTCGTTATGCGCAGGTGACACCGGGGGAATATCGGCTGCGGCAGTCGGGCTTGGGTTGACGCTCCAGGCGCCGCCCAGAGCCGTGTACAGGTTCACCTCCGCGACCAGTTGCGCCAGCCGATCGACAATCAGCGCCTGCTGCGAACTGAACAAGGAACGCTGCGCATCGAGGAACGTCAGGTTGCTGTCCACACCGCTGCGGTAGCGGTGCTGGGCCAGGTCGTAATAGGCCTGGTTGGCGGCGACAAAATCCCGTTGCGCGTCCAACTGGTCGTTAAAGGTTTGCCGGGCGGCGAGGCCGTCGGCGACTTCCTGAAACGCCGTTTGAATGGATTTTTCGTACTGCGCCACCGTAATGTCTTTCTGCAGTTTGGCGTAGTCGAGGCTGGCGCGCAGGCTGCCGGCGTTGAAGATCGGCAGGTTGATTTGCGGCTGGAAGGTCCAGGTGCCCGCGCCGCCCTTGAACAGCCCCGACAGCTCCTTGCTGGTGCTGCCGGCGTTGGCGGTGAGCGTCACCGACGGAAAAAATGCTGCCCGCGCCGCGCCGATATTGGCGTTGGCGGCTTGCAGTTGGTATTCGGCCTGGAGGATATCCGGGCGCCGTTGCAGCAGGTCGGAGGGCAAGCCTGCGGGCAGGCGCGCCACCAGGTCATCAGCGAGCGGGCGCGACGGCAGGTTTTCATCCACCGGGCCGCCCACCAGCAGGGCCAGGTTGTTGACATCCTGGGCGACCTGGCGCTCATAGCGGGCCACGCTGGCGCGGGTGCTTTCTACTGCCGTGCGGGCTTGCACCACATCCAGTGCCGAGGCCTTGCCCGCGGTTTTGCTACGGCTGGTGAGCTGCCAGCTGTGGTCGTTGGCGGTCAGAGTTTGCTGCGCCAGGGTCAGCAGCTCCTGGTCGGCGCGCCAGGTCAGGTAGGCATTGGCGACGTTGGCCACCAGGCTCAGTTGCGCGCTGCGCCGCGCCTCTTCGGTGCCCAGATACGTGAGCATCGCCTGCTCGCTGAGGCTGCGCACCCGTCCGAACAGATCCAGCTCATAGGCACTCAGGCCCAGGGTGGCCGAATAGTTGGAAGTGATCGCCGACTTGCCGGTGCCGGTCAGATCGCCCGGTACTTTCTGGCGTTTGCCGGCGCCGCTGGCCGATATCGCCGGGAACAGGTCCGCTCGCTGGATGCGGTACTGCGCCTGAAACGCCTGCACATTCAGCGCCGCTACCCGCAGGTCGCGGTTATTGGCCAGTGCTGCGCCAATCAGCTGTTGCAGCGCCGGGTCGTGGAACAGCTGCTGCCAGTCCGGCTCGACCGCCACAGTGCCGGCTTGCGCCAGGCTGTAGACCCCGCCTTGTGGGTACTGCGCCGGCACCGGCACAGCGGGCCGCTGATACTCGGGGATCAGCGAGCAACCGCCGAGCACCCAGGCCATGCCAACGGTGGTGAGGGTGAATTTTTTCATCAGGCGCCAACCATCCATTTGGCCAGGCCATGGCGCCCGCTGACGCCCAGTTTGGCGGCGGCACGCTTGAGGTAGGTTTCGATCGAGCTGTTTTTCACGCTGAGTTTTTCCGCCATTTGCGGCACGGTGCCGCCGGTCAACAGGCCCAGGCACACCTCCTGCTCACGCGCCGACAGGGTGATATCGCTGAGGGACAGGCGCTTGTAGAACTCGCGCTGCAACTGTGACTGCTCCAGCTGGCTGTGGGCTGGTTCGGCCTGGCTGTGAGGGGCCTGGCGCAAAATCCGCGCATGCCGTTCCATCAACGGCAACAGGGTGTCCGACAAGCACTTGAGAAACGACAGTTCTGCCAGGGAAAAGCCTTGTTGGGTCGGCGGGCGGTAGAACGAAATCACGCAGCGTCGGTTGCCCTGGCGCGAGACCAGGTTGCACTGGTGCGAGGTGCCGCGTGGGTGTGCGCTGTTGGCCTTGGCCTTCATCTGGATCAGCAACGGGTCTTGCATGCGCAGCATTTCCCGTAGCAGCGGGTGGTCGTTCAACGCATGTACGGGCTGGGGCGCCAGCAGGTGTTTTTTCAACCCGGCGCTGCCCAGCAGCTGAATATCGATCGCGCTGTCACGCAGTTCGTCGAGGGTCCATTCACTCAGGTCGACCAAGTGAATCGGCACCCATTTATCCACCAGATGCAGCATGTTGGCGGCGAAATTTTCCTGGCCACTGTTTGAAATCAATTCACCCATTTCGGCGTAGAACTGCGGGCTGTGGGCGCCGCCAATACTAGAAGTCAGACTCATAGCCATCTCATCCTTGATGTCGAAAACCGTCAACGGGTGCCCTGGGTCTGTGTGGGGCGGCCCGTACTCCTTGAACGTGACTCTTCTTCAGCGTCATTCGGCGTTCGAGATTTTATTTAGCCATAGCGATTTGTCCTACGTATGTAGCGGAAACGAGGGACACAAGCTGCCATAAAAACTACGTCATTAATTCGACGTTTCAGACGGAGAATTCCGCCAACGAAAAACCATGGCTAAAAATTAGGAATGATTAACCAATTGATATTTATAGTAAAAATAAGTAATTGGGGCGTATTGAGAAAAACTGACTGCGGCCATGTGTAGTCAATTTCCTACAGTGCTTTAATCGTTTCAGCAGTCAACCATCAGCCAAGCCCGTTTCCATCCATATGAATGTCCGGGTTTCGGGTGACAGACACCTTCGGGTCGCCATGCTCAAATCCGGCAATTTTGGCGAAATGGGCCCGTGCGCGGCCGTGCCTGACTCCTATTGAGAAGGATCTTATGCAGCGTTCCCCAAGCTTCCCCCTGACTGCCGCCCAGCAGGACATCTGGCTCGACCAACTGCGAGCGGGCGACTCGCCGCTGTACAACATTGGCGGCTATGTCGATTTTGCCGGCGTCCTGGTGCCGGACCTGATCCAGCACGCCGTGGAGTTGCTGGTGGCCAAGCACGATGCCTTGCGCACCCAGTTGCACACCGATGCCGACGGCTTGCCTCGACAGACCTTTGATGCTGCGCTGACGGTGCAGGTAGCACGGCACGACTTCTGCGCGCTGCAAGACCCACTGGCCGCGAGCCACACGCTGATGCAAGCGCAAATGGCCCGGCCCTATGCGATGAGCGGCGAACCGCTGTTCCGGTTTTTCCTGGTCAAGCTCGATGACGATCACTACCGCCTCGGCACCCAGGCCCATCACCTGATCCTCGATGGCTGGGGCTTTGGCCAGATGCTCCAATCCTTGGCCCGCCTGTACACCGACCTCGTACAGGGCCAGCCACCGGAGCCGCATGCACCGTCGTATATCGACTTTATCGACACCGACCAGCGTTACCAGGAATCGGCCCGTTACGCCCGTGACCGCGCCTATTGGCTGGACAAATACCAGGTGTTGCCCGAGCCGCTGCTGACGCCGCGACACAACGCCCCGGCGCCGAGCAATACCTGGGTGGAGCCATTTCAGGTGGCGCTGCTCAACCGCATGGAGCAAGTCGCCAACCGTTACCAGGCCTCGGCGTTCCATGTGTTGCTGGCGGCGCTGTACGTGTATTTCACCCGCACCAGCCAGCGTGATGAGTGGGTGGTGGGGCTGCCGATCCTCAACCGTTCCAACGCCCGTTTTCGCTCCACCGTGGGCTTGTTTGCCCAGGTCAGTGCAGTACGTTTTCAGTTCGACGCGCAATTGCCGTTCAGCGCGGTGGTGCGCGGTGTACGTGACCAGCTCAAGCAGGATTTTCGCCACCAGCGTTTTCCCCTGAGCGAGATGAACCGTGAGCTGGGCCTGCGCCGTACCCATCGCGGCCAGTTGTTCGACCTGTCAGTGTCCTTTGAGCAGGACGATCACGACCTGCGCTACGGCCAGGTCCAGGCCCGTGCGATCAAGGTCTCCAACCACCACGAGCCGCTGCCGATTGCCTTCCACCTGCGCAGCAACCGTTACCAGGACACCGCTTGCCTGCACTGCGTGTACAACGAGGCGTGGTTTCGCGAGGACGAGGTGCAGGCGTTGGCGCAGCGCTTTACCTGGCTGCTGGAACAGGGGTTGGCGAATACCGCGTTGACGCTGGCTGAGTTTGCCTTGGTGACGCCGGCCGAACAGCTCCGGTTGCAGCAGTGGAATGCCACCGCACAAGCGCCTGCCAACGCGCAAACCCTGCATCGGCGCATCGAGGCGCAAGCTGCGCGCACGCCTGACGCCATTGCGGCGGTGCATCAGGACCGGCAATTGACCTACGCCCAGCTCGATCAACAGGCCAATGCCCTGGCCCACCAATTGCTCGAACATGGCGTGCAGCCGGATGACCGTGTGGCGATTGTGGCGCGGCGCGGGCTGGACACCGTGGCCGGGTTGCTGGCGATCCTCAAGGCCGGCGCCTGCTACGTACCGGTGGACCCGGCTCACCCGGCCGAGCGCCTGAGCTACCTGCTGCACGACAGTTCCCCGGTGGCGGTGCTGGCCCAGCACAACGTGCTGGCGCGCCTGCCGATGCTCGACGTGCCGATAATCCGTTTGGACCTGCCGGCCCACGGCCGCAGCGACAGCCCACCGGTGGCGGTCACGCCGTCGAACCTCGCGTATGTGATCTACACCTCAGGCTCCACCGGGTTGCCCAAAGGCGTGATGGTTGAGCACCACACCGTGTCGAACCTGGTGGACTGGCACTGCCGCGCCTTCAACCTGCACGCGGGCAGCCAGACGGCCAGCGTGGCCGGCTTCGGTTTTGACGCAATGGCCTGGGAAGTGTGGCCGGCGTTATGCGTGGGCGCGACCTTGCACCTGGCGCCGGCACAGGACGACGCCCAGGACATCGACGCGCTGCTCGACTGGTGGCGTGCGCAGCCGTTGGACGTGTGCTTTTTACCGACGCCGGTGGCCGAGTACGCCTTCAGCCAGCGCCTGCAACACCCGACCCTGCGCACCCTGCTGATCGGCGGCGACCGCCTGCGCAGCTTCAGCCGCGCACAAACCTATGACGTGATCAACAACTACGGCCCCACTGAAGCCACGGTGGTCGCCACCTCCGGGCGCGTCGAGGTGGGCCGCCCTTTGCACATCGGCGCGCCGATCGACAATGCCACGGTGTACGTGCTGGATGAACAGCGGCGCCCGGTGCCGATTGGCGTGGCGGGGGAGCTGTATATCGGCGGCAAGGGTGTGGCGCGGGGTTACCTGAACCAGCCCGAGCTGAGCGCCGAGCGCTTTGTGGATGACCCGTTCAGCGAGGGCCGGATGTACCGCACCGGCGATCTGGCGCGCTGGCTGCCCGACGGCAACCTTGAGTACCTGGGCCGCAATGACGACCAGGTGAAAATCCGTGGCGTGCGCATCGAACTGGGCGAAATCGAATCTGCGCTGGCCAGCCATCCGGCGGTCCAGGAAGCCGTGGTGCAGTGTCGCGAAGGCCAACTGCTGGCTTGGTTTGTCGCCCGGCACAGCGTCGAAATCGAAGCGTTGCGTGCCCATCTGCAAGCCTCGCTGCCCGATTACATGCTGCCGGCGGCCTATGTGCAGTTGGAGGCGATGCCGCTGACCGCCAACGGCAAGCTTGACCGCAAGGCGCTTCCCGCGCCCACGCAGCAAGCCTTTGTCACGCGCCAGTTCGAAGCACCGTACGAAGGCGCGGAAACCCTGCTGGCGCAGATCTGGGCTGAGCTATTGCAGGTGCAGCAAGTGGGGCGCCATGACCATTTCTTTGAACTGGGCGGCCACTCGCTGTTGGCGGTGCAGTTGGTGCAGCGCATGCGCCAGGCCGGCTTGCATGCCGATGTGCAGGTGTTGTTCGGCCAGCCGACGCTCGCCGCGCTGGCGGCGGTCAGTGGCGGCAGTGAGGTACAGGTGCCGGGCAATCGTATTGCGCCAGGTTGCAGCCACATCACGCCGGACATGCTCGCACTGGCCGAACTCGACCAGCCGAGCCTGGATCGTATCGTCGCCGGCATCCCCGGTGGGGCTGCCAATGTGCAGGAAATCTACCCGCTGGCGCCGTTGCAGGAGGGCTTGCTGTACCACCACCTCACGGACGAGCGCGACCCCTACCAGCAACATGCACTGTTCAGTTTTGCCCGTCGCGACCAGTTGGAGGCGTTTGCCCAAGCGTTGCAGCAGGTGATCAACCGTCACGATATTCTGCGCACCAGCCTGGTATGGGATGCGCTGGAACAACCGATGCAAGTGGTGTGGCGCCAGGCGCAGTTGCGCGTCGAGCCGCTGCACGATCAGCACGCACCGCTGGATCTGCGCCAGGCGCCGTTGATGGCGCTGGATTACGCCGAGGAGCCGCACAACCAGCGCTGGGTCGCCAAGTTGCGCTTTCATCACCTGGTCAATGACGCCACTTCGACCACCGTGCTGGTGGATGAAATTCGCGCCCACTTGCTGGGCCAGCAGGCGCAATTGCCGGAACCGGTGCCTTACCGCAACGTGGTCGCGCAGGCCCGCTCGGCAGCGCGCCAGGCGGCCCATGAGGCGTTCTTTCGCGAGCGCCTGGCCGACGTTGACGAGCCGACCCTGGCGTTCGGCTTGCAGGAGCGCCAGGCCAATCGCGCCGACATCGAAGCGGCCGAACGGCCCCTGGCAGACGCCCTCAACCTGCGCCTGCGCGCTCTAGCGCGAGCGCTTGGGGTGAGTGCCGCGAGCCTGTTTCACCTGGCCTGGGCCCAGGTACTCAGCCGGGTCGCGGGCCGCGATGATGTGGTGTTCGGTACCGTGTTGCTCGGCCGTTTGCAAGCCGGCGAGGGCGCCGACCGTGCCTTGGGCATGTTTATCAACACCTTGCCGCTGCGCGTGCGCCTGGCCGGGCAAAGCGTGGTCGCTGCGCTGGCAGACACCCATGCGCAACTGAGCGCGCTGGTCGCCCATGAACAGGCATCGCTGGCCCTGGCCCAGCGTTGCAGCGGTGCATCGCCGCTGTTCAACAGCCTGCTCAACTATCGGCACACGGCGGCGGACAGGGACCTGAACCTGGTGCCGGGCATTGCGCTGCTCAGCAGCGAAGACATCCTCAGCTACCCGCTGATGCTGACGGTCGACGACGTCGCCAGCGGCTTTCGCCTCACGGCCAAGGCGCCGCGCAAGGTCAGTGCCGAGCGCTTGCTGGATTATATCGAGACGGTGTTGCGCGGCCTGGCGGAAACCCTTGAACACGCGCCGACCACACCCCTGCGCGAGGTACAGGTGCTGCCGGCCAGCGAACTGAAAACGCAGTTGCTGGACTTTAATGCGACCCACACCGACTACCCCGAAACCCTCACCGTCCAAGCCCTGTTCGAAGCCCATGCGCGGCAGATTCCCAATGCCATTGCGGTGCAGACCGGCGAACGGCAGTTGACCTACCGAGAGCTCAACGAGCGTGCCAACCAGCTTGCCTTTCACCTGCGCGAGCGCGGCGTCCAGCCGGATTCGCGTGTGGCCCTGTGCGTCGAGCGCGGGCTGGAGCTGGTGGTGGGGTTGCTGGCGATCCTCAAGGCGGGCGGCGCCTATGTGCCGCTGGACCCTGGCTACCCGCGCGAACGCCTGGCCTACATGCTCAGCGACAGTCAGCCCGTGGCGTTACTGGTGCACGCGGCCACCCGTGAATTGCCCGGCGAGGTGTCGATGCCGGTGATCGACTTCGACCGCTGCGCCTGGGGCCAGGCACCTATCGGCAACCCGTTGGTGCCCGGTTTGAGCGTCGCCAACCTGGCCTACGTGATGTACACCTCCGGCTCCACCGGCACGCCCAAAGGCGTGATGATCGAGCATCGGGGCTTAAGCAACCTGATGCACTGGGGCTCCCGGTTGTGCCCGAATGCCCAGGGCGGCGCCTTGTTGCAACGTGCGCCGTTCAGCTTCGATGGCTCGGTGTGGGAGCTGTTCTGGCCGCTGACCAATGGCATGCGCCTGGTGCTTGCACGACCCGATGGGCACCGTGAACCGGCGTACCTGGCTCAGGTGATCCGCGAGCAACAGATCAGCGTGATCAAGTTCGTGCCGGCGATGTTGCAGCAGTTTCTGGAACTGGAAGAGTCCGCGCTGTGCACCAGCCTCACCGACGTGCTCTGCGGCGGCGGTGAGTTCACTGAAGCCCTGGCCCGAGGCGTGCTGGCACGCTTGCCCAACGTGCGCTTGCATAACGTCTACGGCCCCACCGAAGCCACAGTGGACAGCAGCGCCTGGACCCTGGAACCCGGCGCCGCCGTGCCGGCCGTGCAACTGCCGATTGGTCGGGCGATCAACAACACCCGCCTGTATGTGCTGGATGAATATGACACGCTGGTGCCCATGGGCGTCAGCGGCCAACTGCATATCGGCGGCGTCGGCATTGCGCGGGGCTATTTGGGCCTGGAACTGATGACCGCCGAGCGCTTTATCGACAGCCCGTTTGTGCCCGGTGATCGGCTGTATCGCACCGGCGATCTGGTGCGTTACTTGCCCGATGGCAACCTTGAGTTCCTGGGGCGCAATGACTTTCAGGTCAAGCTGCGGGGCGTGCGCCTGGAGCTGGGCGAAATCGAATCGCGCCTGGCCGCGCACCCGGCGCTGCGGGACGTGGCGGTGCTGATTCGTGATGAGCGTTTGGTGGCGTACTTTACCCTGCGCGGGCAAGCGCCAAGCCTGGAAGCCTTGCGTGCGTACGTGTTGGAACAGTTGCCTGAATACATGGTGCCGGCGGCCTTTGTGCAGCTGGAAGAATGGCCGCTTAACCCGGCTGGCAAACTCGACCGCAAAGCCTTGCCGGAGCCTGGGTTGGAGGCGGTGGTGAGTCGCGCGTATGAGCCGCCGGTGGGTGAGATGGAAACCCTGATGGCGGGCATCTGGGCCGACGTGTTGAAGCTTGCGCGGGTAGGGCGTCACGACCACTTCTTCGAATTGGGCGGGCACTCGTTGCTGGCGGTGAACCTGGTGGCACGGATGCGCAAGGCTGGGTTGGAAGTGGATGCGCGCACCTTGTTCAGCCAGCCGACGTTGGCGCAATTGGCCGCCTGCACCACTGCTCAGGTACAGCGCGTGGAAGTGCCGCAAACCGCCATCCCCCAACTTAACCGCCGCCGCCGGATCTGAAGCCTGGAGGCGGGCAATGTGGGAGCCGGGCTTGTCGGGTCGCCGCATCGCCGCGATAGCGGTAGTTCAGGCAACGCCTCTGTTGCTGATACACCGCTATCGCCGCATGGGTATCTACACAACGTTTGAAGGCAGCCAATTTCACCTGTGGCGAGCAGGCTTGTCCTGCGTTGGGCTGCGAAGCAGCCCCTAACCCAGACGCTGAGTTCTTTCAGGAAAACTGCAGTGCCTTTACTGGGGCCGCTTCGCAGCCCAACGCAGGACAAGCCTGCTCGCCACAACAGCCCACCTGCCACAGACTTGGCTATCGCAGGCAAGCCAGCTCCCACATTTTTAGACCACAGTCAGGCGGTTGGTTTTGAAGGATTCAGGCACTCGATAGAGCGGTCCACCGTGGTCTTGGCCACCTCCAGCAAATGCCACACCGCTAGAATCTTCGCCCGCTGGGGACTGGCCAGCAGATCGCCGCAATTGAGCGCGGTCGCTGAAGCACTGTCGAGCAAGCTGGCGGTGTAGAGCAGGGCATCTTCGAAGCTCAGGTCTTCGATTTGAACACCTTTGGAGGGCAGGTAATGGTCGATGGCGCGATTGAAGGCGGCGCGGTCTTTGGTGGCGTTGCGAGGTGGGTCTGGAACAGTTTTTTTCATGGTGTAACTCCACATGGTTGGAGCTGACACCCTTCGCGACTAAACGAGGGTGGCGGCTGTACGCAGGTTAGTCGACCGGCCACATGGAAAACCGGCGCACCCGAAGGTGCCCTACGCACAGCCACCATAAAACTTCACGGAGGACCATGCGCCATATGAGACCCGAGCGACTAAACCCGATCACTGATAAGCAGTGACGGATCGCAGACTAGCCATCGATTCCAACAGGCACAAGGCGCCAGGGATTGTCTAGGAAACGTCCTGCAATTAAAAGGGACATGCCTTGCTGGCCCTTTACAAACCATGACCAAACGCCATCAACCGCAGGTTCCGATTTGATCGTTCCCACGCTCCGCGTGGGAATGCAGCCCGCGACGCTCCGCGTCGCAAGTGCGCAATGGTGGAGAGACGCAGCGCGTCCCAAGAGGCGTTCCTTTGCTGCGCGTGGGAACGATCGCCATCAACCGCAGGTTCCGATGGAACCTTTTTTGCCGTCACCACCAACACACTGTGCAGTTTCGCCTGAAACGTCGGCGTCAGCGTTTCGACGCCGTTGGATTTTGATGGACAACCTGGCTCATGACCCCAACGCTTGGACACTTTCAGCCTTTCATACAGACGCGCGCGCCGACGTTGCCTGCCCCTCGCACAGAGGCCGACACCTCCAGCCTGCCGACGCGCGCGCAAACACGGCCGGCGGATGATCAACGCTCAGCGACGCAGATCTACAAGGACAACCCCATGCTGGGCACGGGCATCATGTCGCGAGCCTATGGCTGGAACCCACAAAGGCGTGAGCGCCAAACCCGATTGATCACCCACTTGAAGCGACAGGTGGGCGACTTTACCGCCGCCAACCCAGACCCCGTGTCGCGCGCCGACGCCATGTATCGCCTGGCGCGGGTGATCCACCACATCGACAACGACCCCTGTCTGCGGCGGGTCAAAGGCAGTTATCCAGGGGATGGGCGCCTGGACGTGCAGGGTATAAAGGGGTTTGCGTCCGAGGTGGACCGCCTGACTCAGTTCGCCGAGCAAGGCTACCGCGTACTGGGGGAGGGCGGTCGTGGGCTCGTCTGGCCAAAGCCTGCCCCCCACGGCCGCGCAGCAGGTGACCGACGCGCGGTGCAGGCAATCACTGTGAATCCCTTGTTCAAGGCACTTGATAACGTGCTCGACGCGAACGAACGGCTCGCCTTCAAAGTGCTCGTAGGCGGTGACTGGAACGACCCCCGGTTACCCGCCGATGTTCGCGCAGCCAGTGCCGCGAATGCTGAACACCTCCTTGAATTCATTGATCAGCAAGGCGGCGCCCATTCCACGGCCAGTAACGGCGAAATAGACGGAAGGGTGGAGGACGTTCCTGATCTTCCTGCGTCTTATCTGACGCGTGAGCATTTCACTTACCCCGGTTCTGAAGCGCGGCGGCTGTCGGATTTTGCTTATGTCGGTTATGCCGTGTTTGAGAAGCGCTAGCGGCGTTCCAGGCAGGGTGACGCCGATAATGCCGTCAGCGTGGCGTTGGAATAAACGCCACGCTGCCACCCGAGCGCTTCTGGAACAACCGCTCGCCATTATCCGGCTGCGTGGTGATCACCGTGTGATCCGCGCCCAGGTAGGCCAGCGGCGTCGGGTCTTCCTTGGAATACTGCGCGACGATAATGGTGTGCTGCGGGTCGAAGCCCTGGCCGCTGGTTTTTTCCAGCCAGGCCATCAAGGCGGCGCTGTCGCCCTGGCGCGGGAAGTCCTGGGTCTCGCTGACGTAGTAGAACGGTTTGCCGCCATTTTGCAGGTACATCGGCACTTTGTTGTCGACTTCTACCATCACCATCTGCCATTGATTCCACGGTGCGCTTTTGGTCGCCTCGGCTTGTACATCGTCGGCGAAGCGGGTCACGCCGCCGTTGCCGGTGACCCAGGGATAGACGCCCCCGAGCACCAGCAGCAGCAAGCCTGCGGTGAAACCGAAGCCTTTTTGCCAACGCGGCCAGCTGGCGGTTTTTTGCTCCAGGCGTTCACTCAACCACCAGGCCGCCAACAACTGGGCAAAAGGCACCAGCGGCAGCACGTAGTAGCTGCGCCGGCTGCCACTGGCGGTGAAGAACACAAACAGCAGGCCCAGGCCCCACACCAGCCAGCGCACGTTCGGTGGCGTGTGGCGCCAGTTGCGCAGCGCCAGCCACAGGCCCAGCAACCAGCACGGTGCCCAGGGCAAGGTGTAGGCGGGCAGGTAGATCAGGTAGGTGTAGATCGGCCCCATGTGGTCGAACGGGTCGAAGAAACGCACGACGTTTTCCTTGAACACCAGTTCAAGGCCACTCTCGCCGTAAGTCGGCGCGCCGTAGAGGTGGGACAGCACGAAGGGAATCGCATAAAACGCCGCTGCAATCAGCATGGCCAGCAGCAGGCGCAGGTTGAGGTGGCGCTTGTAGCGGTGCTCGCTGAGCAGGTGCGGCAGCAGCACCAGGCCCGGCAGCACAAAACCGATCAAACCTTTGAACAGCGAGGTGGCCGCCAGCAGCAGGAAAAACACCGTGTAGCGCCCCAGCCGCGTGTCGTCCGGCCCGCGCCAATACCACCACACCGCCGCCAGCACGCCGCACACGGTGAGGATATCGGCCGTGGCCACGCGCGCCCAGAACAGAAAGTAGAAGGTGGTGGCGAGCATCCAACCGGCAATCAGCCCGGTGCCTTTGCGAAACAGGCGTTCGCCGATCAGGTACACCAGCCAGATGCTCAGCCACGCCGCAATCACCGACGACAAACGCAGCGACCAGGGGCCAAGCCCGCCCATCAGGTTGGCGAAGCCGGTGATCAGCCAGTAGGAGGGCAGGGGTTTGTCGTAGTAGGGCGCGCCCTTGAGGTAGGGGTCGAAGTAATCACCGCTTTGCAGCATCTGCAACGCGATGTTGGCCCAGCGGGTTTCCGGCCCCCACAAGTCGCGACTGCCCAGGCCCAGCAGCAGGAGCAGCGCCGAGACGCCCAGCAGCAGCACCAGGGCGCCGCGTTCGGTTTTGAAGACACTCATGGGCGGCTCTCAAGGCAGACGTTACGTTAGGGAAGCTGCGGATAAATAATCAAGAGCAGGGCGCCTTTGCGATAGCGCTTGCCACCCGGTGGCAGTTGCCCTTCTTCGCGGTGTTCGCTGGTGCTGCGCACGCGCATCAGCACACCGACCGAACCTTGCTGGCGCGCCTGCGCAAGCCAGGTCTGCACGCTGTCCAGGTCGACCTTGCGGTGCACCGAGTCGGCGTACTTGAGGCCATAACGCAGCTCGCCTTCGGTGTCGTAAAACGCCACTTCCGTGCGACCCAGGCGCCAGGACAAGGCCGATGCAGAGCCCAACTCGTTGCTGATCAAAGCATGGGTTTGTTGCAATTCATCCAGATGCTCAAGCACGAACTGGTCGGGCATTTCGGTATCGGTGATCATTTCCGGCATGCCCGCCGGCAGCAACGCCACCAGCAAACCGATGCCCAGTGCCGGCATTGCCCACAGGGTCAGCGGGCGCAGCGCTTGCAGCAGGTTGGCGAGGATCCAGGCCAGCAACACGATAAACGCCAGGGACAGGCTGAACATCTCCGCGTGGCTGTTGCCGTACATCGGGTTGCTGATTTGCAGGTAGATCAATGCCACCATCGCCGCCAGGCCAATCACGGCGTTTACCAGCCCGTTGATCAGGATCGCGCGGGCCTTGCCTTGCTGGATCAAGTCGATCAGCGCGTGGCCCATCAACAAGGCCAGTGGCAGCAGGCACGGCATGATGTAGGTCGGCAATTTGCCGCGGCTCATGCTGAAGAAGGCCAGGGGCAACAGCAGCCACAGCGCCAGGAACACGATGGCCGGCTGGGCTTTGTCTTTCCAGGTTTTGATCAGTGTGGCCGGCAGCAACGCCGCCCAGGGCAGGCAGGCGACCACCATGATCGGCAGGAAGAACCACCAGGCCCGCGCATGCTGGGCATTGTCGGCAGAGAAGCGACGGATATGCTCGTGCCAGAAGAAGAAACGCCAGTAGTCAGGCTCCTGCAAGTGAATGGCCAAGGCCCACGGCACACACAAGATCGCGGCGACCACAATGGCCAGCGGGCCGTAGCGCAACAGTTCGCCCAGGCGGCGCTGCCAGAGGATATAGGGCACGGCGATCAGCACGGGCAACAGCCAGGCCAGAAAGCCCTTGGTCATAAAGCCCATGCCGCAGGCCACGCCCAACACTGCCCAGGCACCCAGGCGGCTACGCGGCGTGCGGCTGTCGAGGGCAAACCACAGCGCTACCAGGCTGAGGTTGACCCAGAAGGTGAATTGCGGATCGAGGTTGGAATAACCTGCTTGCCCAGCCACCAGCCCGAAGCTCATGTAGAGCAGGGCGCAGGCGAAGCTTTTGCGTGGGTCGTTCCACAGGCGGCGGGCGATAAGGTAGGCCAGCACCACGCTCAGGCCGGTGGTCAAGGCCGAAGCCACACGCACACCGAACAGGTTTTCGCCGAACACCGCCTGCCCGAGGGCGATCAGCCAATAGCCGGCGGCGGGTTTTTCGAAATAGCGCACACCCATGAAGTGCGGTGCGACCCAATTGCCGCTCTGGAGCATTTCCTGGCTGATCTGGGCGTAGCGGGTTTCATCCGGGATCCACAAACCGTGCAGGCCCATGGGCAGTAGATAGAATACCGCGAAGGCCAGTAGCAACAGAGGTAGGGGTTTAAGCAGTCGAGTCATGAAAACGTCGCTCCTTGACGTTTAATGGCGAAGTAAGCAGATGTGTAAAAGTTTGTAGGAAGAATCACTAAGTTCACTAAGTCGATGAAAGTATTCATGACGTCCAATAGTAGCGGGCGCAGTTGAACATGCCAGAACAGGGCTGTCGTTTTGCTGAACATGAAGAAAGTTATAGGTAAAAAAGTGTCTATAGCTTTTTAAGTACGGCGGCCCAGGCGGGGCCTTTCATGATGCCAAGCGTCTCGAATTTGCCGTTGGCCAGTACGCGCACGAACAGGGCACTGCCGTACTCGGAGAACGTCGCATGGGGGTAGCCCAGGGCGCTTTCGAAGTCGGCAATACAGCCGCTGTGGGTGACAAAAACGAGGTTACGACCAGGTCGTTTGCGGCTGAGCAGTTCTTCATCGATGTCCTCGCCACAGATGGTCTTTTCCCCAGCGGTCAGCTCGGCTTTGCCGAACATGAAGTGCGAGGTCTGTACCGTGCGCAAGGCCGGGCTGGCAACGATGTCGCTGTTTTCCAGGCCCAGTAGTTTGAAGGCCTTGCCCACTTCTTCAGCGCGTTGGGTGCCGACGGTCGTCAGGCCTTCAGGTGCGCCGAAGCAGGCATTGGGCGAGCGGTCGCAGCGCTCTTCGTGACGCACCAGCACGATCAGGTCGCCATTACGCCAGGCCGGCAGCACTTGCGAGGTCAGCAGGCGATTGCCGACGCTCAGGTCGCGCGGCGAGAACGGCCACACCAGGAAACCGGCGAGCAGCAAGCCGATAACGGCAAGGCCCGCCCACCATTTTCGCAGGCGCTTGAGATAGCCCCGGCGTGAGCGCGGTTTGGTCAGGGTAAGGTCAACCACATCATTCACCATGGGCACTGTCTTCAGTGTTTTATTCAAATAGGCGCAACGCACTGACGGATGCCCGTAGTTGAAGCGGAGCGTGTCATAGCGCTGCTGTCTTTTGGCTGAACATCCGACGGTTAAAAGTTGCCGTGGGCGGTAACTAACAAGTTGCCGTCTAGCGACGCATGGCGGGCAATTTAGAGGGGCGAGGGTGGGCAAGCGGTGAAATCCATGTGAAAAATTTGCGTGGGGCCGTCAACCAGCCGTTATGCTCGTTTGCAGTCCTTTAAACGAGCGTGTTTATGTTGCAGGTGCAAGGTGTTGTTAAAAGCTACGCCACCCCGCAAGGTCCACTGCCGGTGCTGGCGGGTGTCGACCTGTACCTGGGAGAGCGTAGCAGCCTGGCGCTGATGGGCGAGTCCGGCAGCGGAAAAAGTACGTTGCTGCATCTGGTCGCCGGGCTCGACCGTGTGGACAGTGGCACTGTCCAGGTGGGCGAGCAGCGCCTGGACCAACTGAGCGAGGCGCAACTGGCGCATTGGCGGCGTACCGAAATCGGCCTGGTGTTCCAGCAGTTCAACTTGATCGGCAGTTTGCGTGTCGACGACAACCTGGCGTTCCAGGCACGTCTGGCCGGGCGCTTCGACCCGCAATGGCAGGCGCAACTGGTTGAGCGCCTGGGCCTGGGCGATTTGCTCAAGCGTTATCCCGAACAACTCTCCGGCGGCCAACAGCAGCGGGTTGCAGTGGGCCGTGCGTTGGCCTCGCGCCCCGGCTTGTTGCTGGCGGATGAACCCACCGGCAATCTCGACGAGGCCACCAGCGATGACGTGCTGCAATTGCTGCTGGACCTGCTGCGAGACAGCCCCACCAGTCTGTTGATGGTCACCCACAGCCCGCGCATCGCCGCGCGCCTGGACCGCCAGGTGGTGTTGCGGCGTGGTCGTGTGGTCGCATGAGATGAGGGTATTTTATTGGGCACTGCGCGCATTGTTGAGCCATTGGCGACGACACCCGGTGCAGTTCTTCAGCGTGCTCACCGGCTTGTGGCTGGCCACCGCGTTGTTGACCGGCGTGCAAGCCCTTAACAGCCAGGCGCGCGACAGCTATGCACGTGCCAGCCAATTGATCGGCGGTGAGCCCCAAGCCAGCCTGACTGCGCCGGACAGCGCGAGCTTCCCGCAAGCGCTGTTTGCCGAACTGCGCCGCGCCGGCTGGCCGGTGTCGCCGGTGGTGCAGGGGCGGCTGCAGCTCAAGGGGCATGAAGATCTGCGCCTGCAATTGATGGGCATCGAGCCGTTGTCCTTGCCCGCTGGCGGTGCCGTGGCGGGGCAGCGCTTGAGCCAGGCGCAGATGCTCGGGTTTTTCAACCCGCCTGGGCAAACCTGGATCGCCGCGCAAACCTTGCAGGCGTTGGGGTTGCAGGCCGGTGCGCGACCGTTGACGGCGAACGGGCAACGGTTGCCACCATTGCAGGTTCAGCCTGACATGGCTCCCGGCCTGTTGCTGACCGATATCGGCTTCGCCCAACCGTTATTGGACATGCCGGGGCGTCTGTCGCGCCTGCTGGTGGACAAGGCATTTGCCGCCACCCACCCGACGCCTCCCGCCGCGCTGCAACTCAAGCAAGGCGAGGACAACAACCTCTCGCGCCTCACCGAGAGCTTTCACCTGAACCTCGATGCCTTGGGTTTTTTATCCTTTGTAGTCGGCCTGTTTATTGTCCACGCCGCCATCGGCCTGGCCCTGGAGCAACGCCGTGGCTTGCTGCGTACCTTGCGTGCCTGTGGGGTCAGCGCGCGCCTGCTGATCGTCAGCCTGGCGGTTGAGCTGGGCGTGTTGTCGTTGCTGGGTGGCGTGTTGGGTGTGATCAGTGGTTACCTGCTGGCCAGCCTGTTGCTCCCGGATGTGGCCGCCAGCCTGCGCGGGCTGTATGGCGCCGAGGTGGCGGGCCAATTAAACCTCAGCCCGTGGTGGTGGCTGGCCGGCTTGGGCTTGAGCCTGCTCGGCGCGCTGCTGGCGGGCGCCAGCAGCCTGTGGCGCGCGTCGCGTTTGCCCTTGCTGGCGCTGGCCAATGCCCAGGCCTGGCATGAGGCACACGGGCGCTGGCTGCGACGTCAGGGTTGGGTGGCGGCTACTGCGTTGGCGATTGCAGTGCTGGCGCTGTGGTGGGGTAACAGCCTCGCCGCCGGGTTTGTGCTGATGGCAGCCTTGCTGCTGGGCGCGGCGCTCGGCCTGCCGGTGGTGCTCAATGGCCTGTTGACGGCGGTGCTTGGACATAGCCGTTCGGTGTTGGGCCAGTGGTTTCTTGCCGACTGCCGCCAACAGTTGCCGGCCTTGAGCCTGGCGCTGATGGCGTTGCTGTTGGCCCTGGCGGCGAACATTGGTGCGGGCTCCATGACTTCGGGGTTTCGCCAGACGTTCAATAACTGGCTGGAACAACGCCTTACCGCCGAGCTGTACCTCAACCCGCAAAACCCGGCCCAGGCCGAGCAGCTTTCCACCTGGTTGGCGCGGCAACCGCTGGTGCAGGCGGTGCTGCCCACCTGGCAGGTGGCGGTGCAATTGCAGGGCTGGCCGGCGGATGTGTTCGGGGTGGTCGACGATCCGACCTATCGCCAGCACTGGCCGCTGCTGCAAGCCGTCAGCGCACCGTGGGATCAACTGTTGGAGGGCGATAGCGTGATGCTCAGCGAGCAATTGGCGCGCCGCTTGAAGGTGGGCCTGGGCGACGCCATCAAGCTCCCCACGCCGCAAGGCGTGTGGTCGCCAAAAGTGGTGGGGGTTTACGCCGACTACGGCAACCCCAAGGGCCATCTGCTGGTCAATTCGCAACACCTGCTGGCGCACTGGCCGGGCCTGGCACCGGCGCGCTTCAACCTGCGCGTACTGCCCGGCAATGTGCCGGCGCTGGTGCAGGAGGTGCGGCGCGCCTTTGCCCTGGAGGACAGCCGCATCGTCGATCAGCAGCAGCTCAAAGGCTGGTCGAGCCAGGTGTTCGAACGCACCTTCGCCGCCACCGCGGCACTCAACAGCCTGACCCTGGGTGTCGCCGGTGTGGCGCTGTTTATCAGCCTGCTGACCCAGAGCCAAAGCCGCCTTGGCCAACTCGCACCGCTGTGGGCGCTGGGCGTGACGCGCCGGCAACTGATGCTGCTCAACCTCGGCCAAACCTGGCTGCTGGCGGTGTTGACGCTGGTACTGGCCTTACCCTTGGGCCTGCTGCTGGCGTGGTGCCTGGACGCGGTGATCAATGTGCAGGCATTCGGCTGGCGCCTGCCGCTGCAAGTGTTCCCGTGGCAGCTGGCGCAATTGCTGGGGCTGGCGATGCTTGCCACGCTGCTGGCCTCGGCCTGGCCGCTGTGGCAGTTGTACCGCAGCCGCCCGGCGGATTTGCTGAGGACCTTTGCCCATGAAGATTAACGCCTGGTGCTGGGCCGCCGTGTTGCTATTGACCGCCTGCGACAAAGCCCCCGCGCCGCAGGAAAGCTTCGCCGGCCTTGGCAGTGAAGCGGCGGATTTCGCCCAGGTGGTGCCTGGCAAGGTCTTCAGCTTTCCCGAAGACCACGGCCCGCACCCCGGCTTTCGCATCGAATGGTGGTACGTCACCGCCAACCTCAAGGATGCCCAAGGCCATGTGTTCGGCGTGCAATGGACGTTGTTTCGCAACGCGCTCAAGGCCGGGCCGGTACACGCGGGCTGGCGTGACTCGACGATCTGGCTGGGCCACGCCGCCGTCACCTCCGCCACCCGCCATTACGCTGCTGAGCGCTACGCCCGTGGCGGTGTTGGCCAGGCCGGCGCCCAGGCAGCGCCATTCACTGCGTGGCTCGACGATTGGAGTTTTGCCACCCGGCCCGATGCCGCCAGCGCCTTGGCCGATATGCAACTCAAGGCCACAGGCCCACAGTTTGCCTACGACTTGCACCTGACTTCCAGCCGCCCGCTGGTGCTGCAAGGTGATAACGGCTACAGCCGCAAATCCGATCAAGGCCAGGCGTCCTACTACTACAGCCAGCCGTTTTTTACCGCAGCAGGCAACGTCACCCTTGACGGCACCACCTACCAGGTCAGCGGCCCGGCCTGGCTCGACCGCGAATGGAGCAGCCAGCCCCTGGCCGCGAGCCAGACCGGCTGGGACTGGTTCTCCCTGCACCTGGACCGTGGCGAGCAGTTGATGCTGTTTCGCGTGCGGCAAAAAGACGGCGCGGGTTACCTGACCGGCACCTGGATCGACCAGCAAGGGCACACCCAGACCCTGCATAACGCCGATATTCAACTCACACCGCTGGCCACCACCGAGGTTGACGGGCGCGCTGTTCCTACGCGCTGGTCACTGAAAATTCCCGGCAAGCAACTGGATATCACGCCACAGGCCGTCAACCCGAAGGCCTGGATGAACCTGAGTATCCCGTACTGGGAAGGGCCGGTGCAGTTTGACGGTGGTGTGGGGTATCTGGAGATGACCGGGTATTAATCGCGGGTTTTTGTAGGCGATTTTTCTCTGCCGAGTAGGCAACTTCCTAAATGTGATTTCCCGCGCCCGCCCTTGTGTGCGGGCCGCCTGTGCTTGCCTATATTCCGACGCCATCTTCATTGCATCCGGGATGGAAGGCATGGCGCAGGGGTTCATCAATGACCGCACAACGGACTACGGCAGTTTGAAGTCCAGGGCGATGGGCGGGGCGCCAAATCGTCAGCGTTCTGATCACTTTGACGTGTTGAACCGGCACTTACGTACTGGCCTGGTAACACCGGGGCAACTGGTAATTATCCCTGACGACTTCAGCTTCAGCTGTCGCAGTGAAGAAGCTTGGTTGATGCGTTATGGCGAGCAGATTCGCTGGGGGCTGGAGCCATCGGCCGGTTCGGCGGTAATCAATAACTACGATTTGCTGCAGAGCTTGCTGGCGAACGGCTCGATTGGTATCGGCAGCGCCACGTCGGCGTGGGCACGGCATCTGGATGAGGTGGCGCAGACCCTGGAAGCGATTGAGCGCTTGCATCAGCGGTTGAAGGGCGGTGGGTTGGACCGGGGAGAGTTTGCTCGCCAGCGCCAAGGGCTGTTTCGGCAGTTGGATGGGCAACTGCAAGGCGCGGCGCGGTTTGGCACGGGGTTGCGGGGCAATCAATCGTTGAAGAAGGTGCTAGGGATATCGACCAAAAGCTTTCTGCATAAGGGTGAGATTGCGGGGTATGCGCAGCGGGTCGGGGACGTGGCGCAGGTGTCGAAGTGGTTGGGGAAGGGCACTTATGTGGGGTTGGCATTGGATGTGGGAGCAGCAGGATTAGAGATCAAGGAGGCGTGCGGGATGGGAAGGGAGGCGCAATGTAGAAGGGCGAGGTATGTGGAAACGGGAAGGTTGGTGGGGGCGGTGGCAGGTGCCGCTGTGGGCGGAAAATATGGTGCAGCCATCGCTCGTCGTGCATGCAACATCGTGTTGGGTATTTCTATGAAGGGGAATGGTGCGCTTGCCTGTGGCGTTATTGGAGGCGCCGCTGGAGGGTATGGCGTAGGCAATGAAGGTGGTGATTATGGAGCGCTTCTGGGTGGGAAAATCCTGGAGGTCAATGGTGATTTGATCTTCGAGCCAGAGGGCGCGTAACCATGGATTTTTTTCTGGTCTACTCAATTGTGTGGTTTGTTTGGATGTTCGTCGTTCTGGGGCTGATGCTTTTTGCCGAATATACAAAACTCGATGAGGTGGAAAGTTACTTCAGTCACAACGAGCGGGTTCGTGGCAACAAACGTTTTTGGAGACGAAAGGAGTGGATTGACAGGCAGTACCGCATGTTGCTGATTTTTGAGTTTCTGTCCGATTCAAAGCGCCACGTGAAAGCCGGTGTTGTGACCGAGGCCGAACTGGCGTCTGTGCCTTTAGCGCTCAAACGCTGGGTGTTATGGCCCTATTACCTGGGGTTTACCTGGCTGATCACAACCGTGGTCTGGTCCGTTTGGCGCAGGTGGGGTGACTTACCTATTTGAAGGAGGTTAATTTTTTCTAAAAAATACTGTTCATGCATACAGTATTGTTCTACATTCCATCCCAGGTGACCGGATGTCACCGATCACCTGAGCATCAATTTTTTAACTATGGATGGATAAAAAATGAAACCAACCAAAGCCCTTATGCTGGGCGCGGCCATGATGGCCTCCTGCTTTATCTCGGCCTCTGCCCTGGCCGACCTGAACCTTCCCAAACTCACCCCCGGCACAGTCAGCCAAAGCGAGATTGACGCGCTCAAACCTGGCGGCACGCTCACTGCGGTGCCGATTTCGGAGGCGCTGCGGCAAAAGCTGCTGGATGCACGGGACGGCAAGGCCAAGGCGGCTACCAAGGCTGCCAAATCCGCTCCGTTCAACACCGTTATCGGCACGTTGAAAAAGCCGAATCAGAGCGAGCTGAAAAGTGCAGCGGTCGCCGACTTTGTTCCGCTGTTTCCGACCCTGGATATCAACACCCTCTACACCATCAGCGAAGTGCAAACGGGCCAGGATTTCCCTTACCACTTCAACCTGCCAAAAAGCGCGCGGGTGCTGGTGCAGTTGATCAACCAGAGTGCCGGCGCCGACATGTCGCTGAGCCTGTTCCGCGACGACGGCCAAGGCAACCTGCAACTGCTGGCCACCGCTGATAACGCCGGCAATGCCGATGAATACATCGACGGCGTGCTGCCGGCTGGTGACTACTACTGGTACATGGTGGCCAAGACCGCCACCAACGCGCAGTTCAGTTTCGGCGTGGCGGCAGACACCAACATCGATGCCTTCGAGCCCAATGACACGCCGCAAGATGCTTTTGCGCTGCCGGACACCATGAACAAGGTGAGCGGCAACCTGGACAACGCCAACGACGTCGATTACTTCGACTTCAAGGCCGTGCGTGGCCAGGCCGTGAGCATGTACCTGGCAGGCGATGACAGTGGCAGCCGTAACCAATGGATCTTCGAGCGCTTTGATGGCGTCAACTGGATCGTCGTACCGGCCGGCTCTACGTCCACCTACCCGAGCGTCACGCCGGGTACGACCGTCAAGGTGCGTGTGCGGGCCAACCCGGCCGTGACGCAGGATCCAAGCAAATATTACAAGTTGAGCCTCGGCTCTGCGCCACGGCTGAACAGCTCGCAGGTAACCGGTGACAACATCGTGCGGGTGCCGGCATCGATATTCTGGATGGCGACGCAGGCGGGGCGCACATTGAACTGGACCACCAACTGGTCCGACTCCACGGGCGCGCCGCTGCTGGGCGTCACACCTGTGCTGCGTGTCGACAAGCGCTTTGAGGGCACCGAGTTCCATTGGACCGACTTCAAGGCCACCACCAACAGTGCCGGCACATCCCAGGCCAGTGCTGCGCTCGGTACCTGCTTTGGCGATAACCGTGTGCAGTACCCGGACAGCAGCACCGGCGTGCAGTACACCTGGGACACCACCTTCAACTTCGGCGGCTGGCGTATTGAGCTGGACGAGTTCCCGGGCGTGGGTGTCGGCGGTGATAACGTGCAGTATGTGACCTTTGGGCACATCTGCACCCAGGACATCATCCATTGATACCGTGATGTAAATCAGAAGGGGCAGCCTGAACAGGCTGCCCCTTTTTGTTATTCGCTGGCCAGCGCCAGCTTCAACGGCAGGCGCGCCATGCTGGTGCTCGTGAGCGAGCCCAGGTACAACCAGTCGCCGTATTCGCGTGCGGTAGTGACCGGCGAGAAATTGCCCTCAGTGCCATCCTGCAAGTTGGCGATGACCTTGCCATCGATGTCCAGCCCCAGCACAAAGGCTTTACGCTCGATGGGCTTGGGCACCACCATCAGTGCGCGCACCATCACCTTGCGCAACAGCGGGTAGCCGGCGAAACCGTCCAGCAACGGGTTGCGCGGCGAATACAGGGCAACCCAGAAGCGATCGCGGCCATTGAAACTGAGGTTGTCCGGCAGGCCCGGCAGGTTGTCGATAAACAGGTCATGGGTGCCGCTGCGCTCGCCCTTGAGCCAGTAGCGGCTGATACGGTAGGCGCCGGTTTCATTCACCAGTACGTAGTTTTCATCCGGCCCCAGGGTCACGCCATTGGCAAATTGCAGCCGGTCTAGCAACACCTCTGTGGTGCCGTTGCTGAAGTCATAGCGCAGCAACCGGCCGTCGCCACCATGCTCAATCACTGCTGTGCCGTCCTGGCCATAGCCCCAGCGGCTTGATGCGTCGCTGAAGTAGGCATAGCGCCCGCTGGCATCGACGGTCACATCGTCGGTGAGGCCAAAGGGTACGCCGTCAGCGCTGCTGCTCAATGGCTTGAGTTGGCGATTGGCATCCAGGGCAAGCAACCCCTTGACCCCATCGGCAATGATCAAGCGCCCATCCGGGTGCAACGCCAGGCCGAGCGGGCGGCCGCCGGTGTTGGCGAGCACTTCCAGGGTGTGACTGTCCGGCGAGGTGCGGATGATGCGCCCGTCTTGCAGGCCGCTGATCAGAAAACCCTGGGGGTCGAGCAGCAAGGCTTCGGGGCCGGCGATGTCCTGTGCGCCGATTTTTTCAATGCCCTTGAGCCGCTGGTTCTCGGCGTAGGCGCCGTCTTTGAGCGAGGGCGCCGTGGGCGGCGACCAGTTCACCGGTTGCACTTTGGTGGGCATCAGCAGCAGAAAAGCGATGACTGCAAGCAGCAGTACGAACAGCAAATGGCGCAGTTTTTTGGGGCGGGTACTCATGACTATTCCTGGTTGTCGTGGGCGTTCGGCTCCCAGTGCAGGGTGCCGAACAGGTAATCCATCAGGGGGAGGACGATATTGAAGTTGCGCCCCTGCATCAGCTCACGGCGATGATGCAGGGCATGTAACTGGTGCATCTGGCGAATCCATGGCAAGCGCGCCACCGGGTGCTCGGCGGGCAGGTGTTCGCAGGCGTGAAACACTTCGTAAAGTAAATACCCAAGGATCATGCACCCGGCAAACAACCCGGCGACGTTGGGGCTCAATTGTTTGAGCAGCCACCAGGCGGGCAGGGTGATCGTCAGGCTGTGCAGCACGATCAGCCAGGCCGGGAACAGAATCACACGCCAGTCTCGCGGGCTGTCGTAGGTCATGTGGCCGGGAGTAAAGAAACTGTGGTGGTCACCCGTGTGGCGCGCATAGAACAGCCGGGCCAGGCTGTGTTTGTGATGACCCAGGTGGCGGTGTACGAGGTAGATGCACAGGTTGAAGAACACCAGCGTCAGCGGCACGGTGAGCCACTGGAGCGCGGTGATGTGCGCGGTGGAGGACCAGGCCAGGGCGATGCAGACGATGCCGTAGCCCATCACGAAACTGGCGTGCAGCCAGGGGTTGTATCGGGCGCTCACGGCGGCGCGGTAGCCGGCGCGGAAGGTCTCGGTGGGATGGGCCATGGCGGCAAGCTCTGGTTTTTTTGTTGGAGCCTGAGCTTAGTTGGTACGCGAGATAGTGCGAGTTTTTGCGCAGTACGCGGTTTAAGTGTGGGAGCTGGCTTGCCTGCGATGCAGACACCTCGGTGTGTCAGGTAGAGCGAGTAGATGCTATCGCAGGCAAGCCAGCTCCCACACTTGAACCGCGGGCGACCGACGGGGGCTTGCACAGGCCTGATTTACTTGCTAGCTTCTCGCAAAATGTTATCGATAACATTTGCTCTAAAAATAAAAACAAAACAGAGAACCACGCCATGAAAATGCTCCCGAAAACCCTGTGTTTACTGGCTGTCAGCATCACCCTCGGCGCCACCAGCGCAGCGTTTGCCGACGCCGCCAAACCGATCCGCATCGGCGCTTCCTTCCAGGAAATCAACAACCCCTATTTCGTCACCATGAAAAACGCCCTGGAAGAAGCCGGCGCAACCATCGGTGCGAAGCTGATCATTACCGACGCCCGCCATGACGTGTCCAAGCAGGTCAGCGATGTCGAAGACATGCTGCAAAAGGGCATCGATATCCTGCTGATCAACCCCACCGACTCGGTTGGCGTGCAATCGGCTGTCAAATCTGCGCACGCCGCGGGTGTGGTCGTGGTCGCGGTGGACGCCCAGGCCGACGGCCCGTTGGACTCCTTTGTCGGTTCAAAAAACTTCGACGCCGGCTTCCAGGCCTGTGAATACCTGGCCAAGAACATCGGCGACAAAGGCAACATCGCGATCCTCGACGGTATCGCCGTGGTGCCGATCCTTGAGCGTGTGCGCGGCTGCAAAGAAGCGGTGGCCAAGCACCCGGACATCAAGATCGTGAGCATCCAGAATGGCAAGCAGGAACGTGACCAGGCGCTGACCGTCACCGAAAACATGCTGCAGGCCCAGCCGAGCCTCAAGGGCATCTTCAGCGTGAATGACAACGGCTCCCTCGGCGCACTGTCGGCCATCGAAGCCAGCGGCCTGGACGTAAAACTGGTCAGCGTCGACGGCGCACCGGAAGCCATCAAGGCGATCCAGAAGCCCGGCAGCAAGTTCATCGCCACCTCGGCGCAATACCCGCGCGATCAGATCCGCCTGGCTCTGGGCATCGCCCTGGCCAAGAAGTGGGGCTCGCAAGTGCCGGCCACCATTCCCGTCGACATCACCTTGATCGACCAGGCCAAGGCCAAGGACTTCAGCTGGTAAATCGCCCCGGCCCCACGTGAACCGTGGGGCTTGAGGTCTCCTTCTGAATACGAGGTCGGCGGCATGAGCAGTCTTCTGAAGCTGGAAAATATCTGTAAGCGCTATCCGGGCGTACAAGCCCTCAAGTCCATCAACCTGCAGGTCGAGCGCGGCGAAATCCATGCGTTGCTGGGTGAAAATGGCGCGGGCAAGTCGACCCTGATGAAGATCCTCGGCGGCGTCGAGCATCAGGACGAAGGGCAGATTTTAATCGATGGCCAGGTGCAAAAGTTTGCCACTTACCGCGATGCGATCGCCGCCGGTATCGGCATTGTGTTCCAGGAATTCAGCCTGATTCCCTATCTCACGGCGGTGGAAAACATCTTCCTCGGGCATGAGTTGAGCAACCGCTTCGGCCTGCTGCGCAAACGTGAAATGGTCGAGGCCAGCCAGGCGTTGTTCAAGCGCTTGGGCGTGAGTATCAACCTGCAATGTGCGATCAAGCACCTGAGCGTGGCCGAGCAGCAATTCGTCGAAATCGCCAAGGCCCTGGCCCTGGATGCGCGCCTGTTGGTACTCGATGAACCGACCGCTACGCTCACGCCCAGCGAAGCCGAACTGCTGTTCGAGATCATGCGCGAACTCAAGCGCCAGGGTGTGGCGGTGATCTTTATCTCTCACCACCTGGAGGAGATTTTCCAGGTGTGCGACCGCATCAGCGTGCTGCGCGATGGCGGTAACGTAGGCGTGACCGATGTGGCCGACAGCGATATCGACCGGCTCGTCGAAATGATGGTCGGCCGGCGCCTGGAAAACAGTTTTCCACCCAAACCCACGAAGGAGCGTGGCCCGCTGTTGCTGGAGGTCAAGGACATCCAGTTGGTGCGCAACGGCCCGCACAACCGCTTTCAGTTGCACAAGGGCGAGATCCTCGGCTTTGCCGGGCTGGTCGGCTCCGGTCGCACCGAGCTGGCGCTGGGCATGATGGGCGCACTGCCGTCGGTGAGCAAAGACGTGTGGTTGCGCGGCGAGAAAGTCACCCTCGATGACCCGGCGCAAGCCTTGGCCCACGGCATCGGCCTGCTCCCGGAAAGCCGCAAGAGCGAAGGGCTGATCACCGATTTCAGCATTCGCGAAAACATCTCCCTGAACAACCTGCCCAAATACCAGAATGCCACGGGCCTGATCGACAAGAGCAAAGAGTGCGCCAGCGTTGATGCGCTGATGCGCCAGCTGTCGATCAAGGCGCCCAGCAGCGAAAGCCGGGTGTTCAACCTCAGCGGCGGCAACCAGCAAAAGGTCGTGATTGCACGCTGGATCAACCACCACTGCGACGTGCTGGTGTTCGATGAACCCACCCGCGGCATCGACGTCGGCGCCAAGGCGCAGATCTACGCCCTGATGCGCAGCCTCACCGAACAAGGCTACGCGATCATCATGATTTCTTCCGAACTGCCCGAAGTCATTGGCATGTGCGACCGCGTCGCCGTGTTCCACAAGGGCGCCATCGTCAAGCTGCTGGAAGCGGCCGCCGTCAACCCACAAGAGGTCATGCGCCATGCAACAGGGGGCTCAAGTGAACAGGTCCATTAATACCGGCGACACCCGCCGACTGCGCCTGAACCTGGCGCGGCTGGTGCGCTCGCCGGCGTTTTATCCCTTTGTGGGGTTGGTGGTGGTGACCCTGGTGATGATCTTCGCCAGCGATAACTTCCTCACCACCAGCAACCTGTCGAACATTGCACGCCAGGTGTCGATCAACGCGATTATCGCGGTGGGCATGACCTGCGTGATTCTCACCGGTGGCATCGACCTGTCGGTAGGCCCGGTGATGGCGCTGTCGGGCACCTTGACCGCAGGGCTGATGGTCGCGGGCCTGCCGCCGGGCCTGGCGATTGGCGCCGGCATGCTGATCGGCGTGGCCTTCGGCATCGGCAATGGCGTGTTCGTCGCCTACCTGCATATGCCGCCGATCATCGTCACCCTGGCGACCATGGGCATCGCCCGTGGCCTGGGCCTGATGTACACCGACGGCTACCCGATTTCGGGGTTGCCGGAGTGGTTCGGTTTCTTCGGCCGCCAGAGCCTGTTCGGCGTCGACGTGCCGATCCTGATCATGCTGGTCACCTACTTTGCCGCCTATGTGTTGCTGCAACACACGCGCATCGGCCGCTACATCTACGCCATCGGCGGCAATGAAGAAGCGGTGCGTTTGTCGGGCGTGCGGGCGGCGCGCTTCAAGTTGCTGGTGTACGGCATCAGCGGCCTGACCGCAGCGATTGCCGGTCTGGTGCTCACCTCACGCTTGATGAGCGGCCAGCCGAATGCCGGCGTGTCGTTCGAGTTGGATGCGATTGCGGCGGTGGTCCTTGGCGGTGCGTCGATTGCCGGCGGGCGCGGGGTCATTGTCGGCACCTTGCTCGGCGCGATGCTGCTGGGCGTACTCAATAACGGATTGAACATGCTCGGGGTCTCGCCCTACGTCCAGAGCGTGATCAAGGGCGGGATCATTTTGCTGGCGATTTTCATCAGCCGTCAGCGCCATAAATAAACACCTGACAAGAAAGGACCGAACACATGGACAAGCACACCGAGATGCAAGCCGTCGTTTGCCACGGCCCGAAAGACTACCGCCTGGAGCGCATCGGCAAACCCAAGGCGCGCCCCAATGAACTGGTGATCCGCATTGCCGCCTGCGGCATCTGCGCCAGTGACTGCAAGTGCCATTCCGGCGCGGCGATGTTCTGGGGTGGCGATAACCCGTGGGTCAAGGCGCCGGTGGTGCCGGGCCATGAGTTTTTCGGCTACGTGGAAGAGGTGGGCGAGGGCGCCGAGGAACACTTTGAAGTCGCGGTGGGCGACAAGGTGATCGCCGAGCAGATCGTGCCGTGCGGCAAGTGCCGCTTCTGCAAGTCGGGCAAGTACTGGATGTGTGAAGTGCACAATATCTTCGGCTTCCAGCGTGAAGTCGCCGAAGGCGGCATGGCCCAGTACATGCGCATTCCCAAGACCGCCATCGTGCACAAGATTCCCGAGTCGGTGTCGCTGGAAGACTCCGCATTGGTGGAGCCGATGGCGTGTTCGATCCACACCGTCAACCGTGGCGAAATCCAGCTCGATGACGTGGTGGTGATCGCCGGTGCCGGTACGCTGGGGCTGTGCATGGTCCAGGTGGCTGCACTGAAAACCCCGAAAAAACTGGTGGTGATCGACATGGTCGACGAGCGTTTGGAACTGGCCAAGCAGTTTGGCGCCGACGTGGTGATCAACCCGTCCCGCGACAATGCCCGCGAGATCATCAACGGCCTCACCGATAACTATGGTTGCGACGTGTACATCGAAACCACGGGCGTGCCGGCGGGCGTGACCCAGGGTCTGGACTTGATCCGCAAGCTCGGGCGTTTTGTCGAGTTCAGTGTGTTTGGCGCCGAAACCAGCGTCGACTGGTCGATCATCGGCGACCGCAAGGAGCTGGATGTGCGCGGCGCGCACCTCGGCCCGTATTGCTACCCGATCGCTATCGACCTGTTTGAGCGCGGCCTGGTGACGTCCAAGGGCATCGTCACCCATGACTTCCCGCTGGATGATTTTGCCGAGGCCTTCGCCTTGGCCAACTCAACCAAATCGATCAAGGTGCTGTTGAAGCCGGTGATTTGATCTATGAACTACGTAATGGGTGTCGATATAGGAACCCAGAGCACCAAGGCGCTGCTGGTGGATGGTCAAGGTACGATCATCGCCCAGCACAGCCAGGGGTATCGCGTCGATACCCCGAAAGTGCGCTGGGCCGAGCAATGGCCGCAGGTGTGGCTGGAGGCCGTCGAGGCGTGTGTGGCGCAGTGCATGGCCAAGTCCGGTGTGGCGGCCGGGCAGGTCAAGGCGATGTGCATCAGCAGCCTGTATGGCGGTTCGGGGATTGCCGTTGACGTGCAGATGACGCCGCTGCACCCGTGCCTTATCTGGATGGACCGGCGCGCCGGCGAGCAGGTGGCGTGGGTGCGTGAGCACCTGGACCAGGAACGCTTGTTCGAAGTAACGGGTAACTCGGTGGACAGCTATTACGGCTTCACCAAGATGCTCTGGCTCAAGCAGCATCAGCCGCAGGTGTGGGCAGACACGCGCTACCTGCTGCCGCCCAACAGCTATATCAACTGGTGCCTTACCGGCGAACTGGCGGTGGACCATAGCAGCGCCGGCAATATCGGTGGGGTTTACGATGTGAAGGCGCGCGGCTGGTCCGTCGAGATGCTCGATGCGCTGGGCATTCCACAGGCCATGATGCCCGAGCGGTTGGTGTATTCCGGTGAGGTGGTGGGCGGTTTGCTTGAAAGCTGGGCCACGCGCCTGGGCTTGCAGGCCGGCACGCCAATCCTGGCCGGCGGTGTGGATGCGGCGATGGCGACATTGGCAGCGGGTGTTACGCAGCCGGGTAACCATGTGGCGATGATCGGCACCAGTATGTGCTGGGGGTATTTGAACCAGCACGTGGACGCACACCACGGCCTGGTGAGCATGCCTCACGTCTACAACGGCCATCAAGACCTGTACATCTTTGGCGGCGCGATCACCGCCGGGGCGTCGGTCAGCTGGTTTCGCGAGCAGTTCTGCCAGGCCGAAGAACAGCAGGCCCAAGCCAGCGGCCAGGACAGCCTGGTGTTGCTGGAGCAGAGCGCCACTCAGGTTCCGGCGGGCAGCGAAGGTTTGTTGTTTTTACCGTACCTGATGGGCGAACGCAGCCCGGTATGGGACGACCGCGCCAGCGGCAGCTTTGTCGGGCTGAACCTGTATCACAGCCGTATTCACCTGTACCGCGCGGTGCTTGAAGGCGTGAGTTTTGCCCTGCGCCACAACATTGAAGCCGGTACCCAGGGCGCGCATTCGCTGGACCCGCGCTTGATTGTGGTGGGAGGCGCGAGCCATTCGGATTTGTGGATGCAGATTATTGCCGATGTCACGCGCTACCCGGTCTACACCATTGTGCAGGAGGTGGAAGCGGCCTTGGGCGCAGCGTTGCTGGCGGCGCATACGGTGGGCTTGGTGAGTGATGACGAGATGGACAAAGGCTGGGTGCAGCTGGAACTGCGGGCGCAGCCCAAGCGCGAGAATGTCATGACGTATGACCGGGCGTTTGCCGAGTACCTGAAGCTGTATCCGGCCCTCAAGCCGATCATGCATAGCCTGCAAACCAACTGACCCAACACAGATCAAAAATGTGGGAGCTGGCTTGCCTGCGATAGCGGTGTATCAGTGAAAAATGTGCTGACTGACCCACCGTTATCGCAGGCAGCCAGCTCCCACAGGGATCTTCAGTGTTTATCGAGAAGTGACCATGACCACCACCTTCAACTTCACCCGCCAGCGCATTCTCGTCACCGGCGCCAGCAGCGGCATCGGTCGCGAAATCGCTCAACAGCTGATTGCCGCCGGTGCCGAAGTCTTCGCCCTTGGCCGCGACGCGCAAGCCTTGTCACAGCTGGGCTGCAACAGCTTATGCGTGGATATCGCCGACAGCATCGCCCTGGACAAAGCCCTGTCAGACTTGCCGCCGCTGAACGGCCTGGTCAACTGCGCCGGTATCTCACGCCTGGAGCCCGCCGCCGCCATCAGCGCGGAGGCGTTCGATCAGGTCATGCAGGTCAACGCCCGCGCCGCCGCACAGGTCGCCAGCCGAGTGGCGGCAAAAATGATCGAAGCGAAAATCCCCGGCAGCATCGTCAATGTCTCAAGCCAGGCGTCACTGGTGGCGCTGGACGATCACCTCGGCTACTGCGCCTCCAAGGCCGCGCTGGACGCGATCACCCGCGTGCAGTGCGCCGAGTGGGGCCGCTTTGGCATTCGTGTGAACAGCGTCAACCCCACGGTCACACTTACGCCAATGGCGACAAAGGCCTGGTCGGATCCGGCCAAACGCGACCCGGCGCTGGCGGCCATTCCACTGGGGCGTTTCGCACAAACCGTGGAAGTCGCATTGCCGGTGCTGTTCCTGCTCAGCGATGCCGCCAGCATGATCAGCGGCGTGAGCCTGCCGATCGATGGCGGCTACACCAGCCGCTAGCCGTTTTCCAGCACGCCGGCGATCACCACTTTGTCCCGTGGCTTGTACGGGTCTTGCAAACGGTCAAGCAGCAGGCGTACCGCGCTGCTGCCGGCCAGTGAGGCGTCGTGGGCCACGCAGGCGATCGGCACGCCGAAGATATCGGCGAAGGGCAGGCGGTCGATGCCGCAAATGGTCAGGCTGTCGTGGGGGATGTTGTGCATGCGCAAGGCACGCAGGGCGCCGAGGGTGATCAACTGGTTGAAACCCATGATCGCATCGGGCGCCGAGTGCTCGGCCAGGTAGTCGAGAGTGTGCAGGTAAGACGGCATCAGCGTGTAGTCACCGGCCTGGACTTCAACCTGAACATGGGGGTGTTCAGCCAGCACTTCGCGCAACCCTTTGAGGCGCTCCACGGTGATACGTGAGTGCTGCGGGCCGGTCAGCACCAGCAGGCGTTTAAGGTCGGGTGTCTGGCGCAGCAGGTAGTGCGCCGCCTGGATACCGCTGTGGTAGTTGTCGAGCACCACGCGGCTGAACGGGCTGTCGTGGATCGTGCGGTCGAGCAACACCACCGGAGTTTTGCCGTTGCCCAGACGCTCCAGATAGTCGGGTTGGTAGCTGGGTTCGTCCGAGACCGGCGACAAGATAATCCCCGCCACGCGATAGCCCAGCAGGGTATCGACGGCCTTGCTTTCGAGTTCTTCCAGCTCATCGGTGTCCACCAGCATGATGGTGTAGCCGTGCTTCTTCGCCTCGCGGGAAATCGCCTTGATCATCTCGCTGTAGAACGGGTTGTCGACCGAGGCGGTGATCACGCCGATGATCAGGCTTTCACTGCGCTTGAGCCCGCGTGCGAAGGCATTGGGCACGTAGTCCAGCTCGCGCGCCACTTCGAGAATGCGCGCCAGGGTGGCGGGCTTGACCAGGTCGGGCTTGCTCAGTGCGCGGGACACCGTGATGGTGGTCATGCCCACCCGTTCGGCGATGTCGCTGATGGTGACGGACTTTTTCTTGTTCATCGGTAAGGCTGCGCTGGGAAACATCCGCAGGCTAGCATGCGCGCGGGCGTAGGGTGATTCAAATCAGCGGGTCCCAGCGTTGTGACCAGTCGCTTTCGGCCTTGACCACTTCGCGCAGCAGCCCCAGCGCCTGTTGCAATACCGCCGAATCCCGCGCCCGTGAGTAGACCAGATAGGTCGGGAAGCTGAATTCCGGCGCTTTCGGGACGCGCTGCATGACGCCGCTGTCCAGGTAGCTTTGCACCACCCGCGTGCGAAAATACCCGGCGCCGCCATTTTCCAGGATGTACTGCAAGGCCAGCGGCCCGAGGTTGAAACTCAACGCGGCGCGGGCTTTGTCGGGCAGCGCGGCGTCGTGTTGCTGGCGAAAGCCCTGGCCCCAGTCGATATACACATAAGGGGCGGGTTTGCTTGTTAACTGCACCAGGATCAGTTTTTCTTCCAGTACTTGCTCGACCTGCAGGCCAGGCCAGTATTGCGGCTGGAATACCAGCGCGGCATCGAGCACGCCCAGTTCCAGTTGGCGCAAGAGGTATTCACCTTCACGCACTTCGGTGCGCAGCGCATGGCCGGGGATCTGTTCGCGCAAGGCCTTGGCCCAGCCCAGCATCAACGGGTTGCACAGGCTGACTTCACCACCGATATGCAGCACATTGCGGTAGCCATCGGGCAGCGGCAGGTCGCGCTTGGCGGCTTCCCAGGTTTGCAGCAATTGGTTGGCGTAGGCCACAAACGCCTCGCCATCGGCGGTGAGCCTGGCGCCTGCGCGGTTGCGCACAAACAGTGTGCTGCCCAACTGGCTTTCCAGGCTTTTGACCCGTGCGGTGATGGCGGTCTGGGTGACGTGCAGTTTCTCGGCTGCCGCGGCCAGGCTGCCGCAGCGGGTGATTTCGAGGAAGGTGCGTGCCAGTTCGATGTCCATGAAGCCCCCGGGGATGAATGGGGGACAGTGTAATGGAATGTGCTTGGAACTGGGGTGTGTGTGGGTTTGTTGGGGGGCTGGGTGTATATCCGTTATTTAGGTCACGGCGGCTTATGGTTCCGCTCTTACAGCGGGTCACTTTTGGCAAACGCCCCAAAAGTAACCAAAAGGTCTTCGCCCCACCACTCGGCACCTCGCTAATGCTCGGTGTGCCCGCACTCCGGCTTGAATCCGTGGGCCGCCGCGATGGGCCATCCTTGGCCCAGCGCGGCTAACCCGGCGTCCTGCCGGGTTACCCACGGATTCAAGCCTGCGTTCGGCCATCGTGGTTAACGGGGCGCCTCAGATCAAAAGCAAGATCAAAAGCAGAGCACGGCGGCCTAGTAGCCGACCTGAGTGGTTGAATCAAAAACGAAAGGCGAAAGGCGGAAGGCGGAAGGCGGATTTGCATACACTGAAGAGCTGCTTTTCTGTGGGAGCTGGCTTGCCTGCGATGCAGACACCTCGGTACATCAGGCACACCGAGTTGATGCCATCGCAGGCAAGCCAGCTCCCACCTTTGACCGAGTATGGCTTTGCTGTTGCTGTTGCTGTTGCTGTTGCTGTTGCTGTTGCTGCTGCTGCTGCTGCTGCTGCTGCTGCTGCTGCTGTTGCTCCGGCCCTTACATCCTTTTCGATGACGAAGTCAGCGGTCTTTTGATCTGCGCTTGTGATCTTGATCTTGATCTTGATCTGAAATCGCCCCGTCAAACACGATGGCCGGAATTCGACAGGGATTTGGGGGGTAAACCGGCAGGGATGCCGGTTTAGCCGCGCTGGGCCAAGGATGGCCCATCGCGGCGGCCCCCCAAATCACTGTCGGATTGCGGGCATGCCGAGCCACAGCGAGGCACCGAGTGTTGGGGCGAGGACTTTTTGCTTACTTTTTGGTCCTTCAAAAAGTGAGCCGCTGTAAGAGCGGAACCATAGGCCGCCGTTACCGCAGCAATGGATATGTACCCCGACCAAACACCCCGGCAAACCGCTATCGTAGGCAAGCCAGCTCCCACAGTTGATGATCGCATTTCAGCCCAAGGCAGGCCGAACCCTAGTGAATACCGATGGACCAACTCTGCGTGGTCTGGTCTTCGTGCCGCTGCTCCAGGTCATCCTCATACTGACAACGCGGCCCCTTGCACTTGTACTCAAACGTCACCGGCGCCTGGGTCTGAACCGGGAACAACGATTTCGCCGTCGCCGGTGCATCGTGTGGCACCGCCTCAAGCACAGGCGCTTCGTAGCTCAAGTCCAACGCTGTGGCATGGACCATAACCGGCAGGACGGCGAGCACTGCACTCGCCATAAAAGTCCTTGTAAATAGCATCTAAAACAACCCGCGCAACAAAAAAAGAAGCGCGGATTATAAGCCGGATGCGACCGCACATGCAGGGTTCAGAGCACCCGCGGTGCTTCAAGGTGTTCAGTAGGAAAGGCTTTGGCATAGGCCTGACACACCCTCAACACCTGCTCATCCGCAAACCGCGCAGCCACCACATGCAAGCCCACCGGCAAACCATTCGCTGCCAACCCGCAGGGCACCGAAGCTGCCGGTTGCTGCGTCAAATTGAAGGGATAAGTAAACGGCGTCCACTCCATCCATTCTTTCATCGACGAACCCGGCGGCACATTATGCCCAGCTGCAAACGCTGTAATCGGCATCATCGGCGAGACCAGCACATCATAATGCTCATGAAACGCCGCCATCCTCGCCACCAACGCCGCGCGGGCTTCAAGGGCGTCGTTAAAATTGCCGAGGCTCAACTGCTGGCCGTGTTCGGCAATACGCAGCAAACCGGGGTCCAGCAATTGTTTTTGCGCATCACTCATCGAGCCCGTCAAGCGAGCCGCACCGGCTGCCCACAAGGTGCTGAATACCTCCAGCGGGTCGCTGAAACCTGGGTCGATCTGCTCGACATGCGCCCCCAGCTGTACCAGACCCTCAACCGCCTGGGCGACCACTTTGGCCACCTGTGGGTCCACGTCCACATACCCGAACGTAGGGCTATAGGCCACGCGTAAACCCTTCAAATCCGTAGCGCCCGGCAACCACGGCGTATGGCGCGGCGCCCCGATCAGGCCATCACGCGCATCCGGTTGGGCCACGGTTTGCAGCATCAGTACCGTGTCTTCCACCGTGCGGGTCATCGGTCCCAGGTGCGACAAAATCGTCATGGAACTGGCCGGCCACTGCGGCACATACCCGAAAGTTGGCTTGATGCCGAACGTACCGGTGAACGCACAGGGAATGCGGATCGAGCCACCGGCATCGCTGCCCTGGTGCAGCACGCCCAGGTTCAGCGCCGCCGCCGCACCGGCGCCACCCGACGAACCGCCCGCTGTGGTGCGCGTGTCCCACGGGTTGCGCGTGATGCCGTACAGCGGGTTGTCGGTGACGCCTTTCCAACCGAATTCCGGCGTGGTGGTTTTACCTAGCAGCACCGCGCCGGCTTTGCGCATAAAAGCCGAGAAGGGCGCATCCACATCCCACGGCCCGTCGGCAGAGGAGGTGCGCGACCCCTTGCGGGTGGGCATGCCAATGGTCAGCGTCAGGTCTTTGATCGAGGCAGGCACGCCGTCCAGTGCGCCGCAGGGTTCACCTTTCAACCAGCGTTGTTCCGAGGCCCGCGCAGCGTTCAATGCGCCTTCAGGGTCTACGTGGCAATAGGCGTTCACCACCGGGTTATAGCGCTCGATCCGCAGCAAAGCGTCTTCAGTGACGTCTACCGGTGACAGGGTCTTGTCGCGAAAATGCTGCAGCAGTTGCACCGCCGTCAGTTGGCCAATCTCACTCATGCCACCTCTCCCTGCGCCGCGTTGACCATGGCGCGCAGCAGCACCGCGCAGCCCGCCGCCAGGTCATCCGGCGCGGCGTTTTCGATTTCGTTATGGCTGATGCCGCCTTCGCACGGCACAAAGATCATCCCGGCCGGGCCGAGTTCGGCGACGAAAATCGCGTCATGCCCGGCGCCACTGACGATGTCCATGTGGCTCAAGCCCAATGCCTGCGCACCGTCACGCACGGCGTTGACGCAGGCCGGGTTGAAGTCCAGCGGCGGGAAGTCGGCGGTGGGCGTCAGTTCAAAGCTCAACCCGTGCCGGGCGCAGGTGGCTTCGATCACGCCGCGCACTTCATCGACCATGGCTTGCAACTTGTCGGCATGCAGGTGACGCAGGTCGATGGTCATGTGCACCTGGCCTGGAATCACATTGCGCGAGCCGGGGTGCAGGTTCAGGCAACCGACCGTGCCGCAGGCGTGCGGTTGCTGTTGATGGGCGATGCGGTTGACCGCGCTGACTACTTCGGCGGCGCCCACCAGGGCGTCCTTGCGCAAGTGCATGGGCGTTGGGCCGGCGTGGGCTTCGACGCCGGTGAGGTTCAGGTCGAACCACTTCTGGCCGAGGCAGCCCATGACCACGCCGATGGTGGTGGCGCGGTCTTCGAGCACCGGGCCTTGCTCGATATGCGCCTCGAAATATGCGCCGACCGGGTGGCCGAGCACCGCGCGGGAGCCGGCGTAGCCGATGCGCTGCAATTCGGCGCCCACGGACAGGCCTTGGTCATCGAGTTTGTCGAGGGTGTCCTGCAAGTTGAACTTGCCGGCAAACACCCCGGAACCCATCATGCACGGCGGGAAGCGCGAGCCTTCTTCGTTGGTCCACACCACCACCTCGATGGGGGCCTGGGTCTGGATATTCAGGTCATTTAAGGTGCGGATCACTTCCAGCCCGGCCATCACGCCGTAGCAGCCATCGAACTTGCCGCCGGTGGGCTGCGTGTCGATATGGCTGCCGGTCATCACCGGGGGCAGGGCGGGATTGCGTCCGGCACGCCGCGCAAAGATATTGCCAATGGCATCGACACTGACACTGCACCCGGCGGCCTCGCACCATTGCACAAACAGGTCGCGGGCCTGGCGGTCGAGGTCGGTAAGGGCCAGGCGGCACACGCCGCCTTTGACCGTGGCGCCAAGCTGGGCCAGGTCCATCAACGATTGCCACAAGCGGTCGCGGTTGATCAGCGGGGCATTGCTCTTGAGCGGTTGCGCAAAACTATTCATGTGCAAATCTCCGGTCAGGCACTCAGGGCCAGGTAGCGGTTCTTGATGCTCGGGTCGGCGCGGAAGTCAGCGGCGCTGCCCTCGTATACGACGCGGCCCTGTTCGAGCACGTAATGGCGGTCGGCAAGCTTGTCGCAGACCATCAGGTTCTGTTCCACCAGCAACACCGGCAGGCCGTCGTCCTTGACCTTGCGCAGGATCTTCACCAGCTCGTCGACGATCACCGGCGCCAGGCCTTCGGTGGGCTCGTCGAGGATCAGCAGCTTGGGGTCGTTGAGCAGCGCGCGGGCGATGGCGAGCATCTGTTGCTCGCCGCCGGACAGCGCGTGGCCGGCGTTTTTACGCCGTTCCTTGAGGCGCGGGAACATGCCGTACACGTCTTCGAGTTGCCAGCGGCTGGTCTTGCGCACGGCGATACGCAGGTTTTCCTCGACCGTCAGCAGGCGGAAAATCCCGCGGTTCTCCGGCACCAGCGCCAAGCCCTGACGGGCGATTTCAAAGATCTTCTGGCCCACCAACGCCTGGCCGTTGAAGTGAATCTGGCCCTGGCGCGGGCAGATAATCCCGAGGATGCTGCGCAGCGTGGTGGTCTTGCCCGCGCCATTTCGGCCCAGCAGCGTCACCAGTTCACCGGGGTTGACGGTCAGCGACACGCCTTCCAACACATGGCTCTTGTCATAGTAGGAATGGATATTCTCGACAATCAGCATCAGGCAGCCTCCCCAAGATAAGCCGTACGCACACGCTCATCGGCACGCACGAATTCCGGCGTGCCTTCCACCAGAATCTGCCCGTGACTCATCACGGTGATGCGTTGGCTGATGGACATGACAATGCTCATGTTGTGTTCGATCAACAGCACCGTGTGGTCGCGGCCAAGGTCGCTGATCAGCTGGGTCATGATCGGAATGTCATCGATGCCCATGCCCGACGTCGGTTCGTCGAGCATCAGCAGTTTGGGTTTGGAGCAGATCGACATGCCCACCTCCAGCACCCGTTGCTGGCCGTGGGACAACTCGCCCGCCAGGGTGTCGGCGCGACGGGTCAGTTGCAGGCGCTCCAACACTTGATCGGCCATCTCCAGGTGCTCGCGCTTGCTGTCGACGCGGCGCCAGAAGTTCAGCGCACGTGCGCCGTCGCGGCCTTGGGCGGCCAGGCGCAGGTTTTCGCGCACGCTGAGGTTCTGGAACAGGCTGGTGAGCTGGAACGAGCGCGCCATGCCCAGGCCCACACGGCCGTGGGCCGGTTTGCGTATCAGGTTCTTGCCGTCAAAATGAATCGCCCCGGCGGTGGCCTGGCGCTCGCCGGTGAGGCAGTGAAACAGGCTGGTCTTGCCCGCGCCGTTGGGGCCGATAATGGTGTGAATGGTGCCGGCTTCGACCTTGAGGTTGACGCCGTTGACCGCATGGAACGCGCCATAGGCCAGTTCCAGGTCTTTGGTTTCCAGCAGGATGCTCATAGCCCTTCCTCCTTGGCGACGACGGCGGTCTTGCGGCTGCCGCGTACCCGTTCGAACAACGATGCGAGGCCGCCCCACAAGCCGCCGCGCATGAAGATCACCACAAAGATCAGGATCACACCCAGCAGCATCAGCCAGCGTGGCCACAGGTCGGAGAGGAAGTCCCCCAACAGCACGATGGAGCCTGCGCCCAGCAATGAGCCGAACAGCGATCCGGTGCCGCCGACGATGGTCATGATCAGGATGTTCTCGGACATCGCCAGGTCGATGTTCGACAGCGGCACAAAGTGCAGCAGCATCGCGTACAGCGCCCCGGCGATGCCGGTGACCGCGCCGGACAGCACGAACACCAGGATCTTGAAGTGGCGCGTGTCATAGCCGATGGCCGAGGCGCGGGTTTCGTTTTCGCGGATCGCCATCAAGGTGCTGCCAAATGGCGAGGCGATCACTCGGCGCGCGCCGATAAAGATCAGCAGGAACAGCACCGCGACAAAGCCATAGAACACCCGGGCATCGGCCAGCGACAGCAGCACGGTGTCACCGAGACGGATCTCCGGGCGCGGCACGCTGAGCAGGCCGTTGTCGCCGCCGGTCCAGTCGCTCAAGGTGTAGGCGACGAAGTAGGCCATCTGGCTGAACGCCAATGTGAGCATCACGAAGTAAATGCCGGTGCGCCGGATTGCCAGCGCGCCGACCAGCAAGGCCAGGAACCCTCCGGCAAAGGCGGCGCCGAGTAATGCCGTGAACAAGCCCAGTTGCAGGTGGATCATCAGCAGCGCCGCGCAATACGCACCGGCACCAAAGAAGATGCCTTGGCCAAACGACAACAGCCCGGTGTAGCCCAGCAACAGGTTGCAGGCCAGCGCGGCCAGGGCAAAGATCAGGATCTCGGTGGCCAGGGTGGCCGAGGGCAGAATCAACGGCAAGCCGATCAGCACCGCCAGCACCCACAGCAACATGGCCTTGGATTGGGTCTTGGCAAACGGCAGGGGGTTTTTCTCGCTCATGTCAGGCTCTCCCGAACAGGCCGTAAGGGCGCACCAGAATCACCACGGCCATCGCGCCGTAGATCATCAGGCTCGCGCCTTGGGGCCAGAATGTGGTCATCAGGCTTTGCACCACGCCCACCAGTAAACCGCCGACCAGCGCGCCGCTGAACGAGCCCATGCCGCCGATCACCACCACCACGAAGGCCACGCCGAGGATCTCCGGGCCGACAAAGGGTTGCGCGCCGCGCAACGGTGCAAACAGCACACCCGCGACACCGGCCAGGGCCACGCCGAGGGCAAAGGTCATGGAAAACAGACGGAAGATATTGGTGCCCAGCAGCGACACGGTTTCGGTGCTTTCACTGCCGGCGCGCACCAGGGCGCCGAAGCGCGTGCGCTCCAGCAGCAGCCACAAGGCCAGGCCGATCAGCGCGGAAAACACGATGAGAAACAGGCGGTAGTAGGGGTAGACGAAATCGCCCACCACCAGCACGCCGCGCAGCAGTTCCGGCACGGCGACGCTTTTGCCCACTGGGCCCCAGATCATCACGCTGGCTTCCTGGATGATCAGCGCGATCCCCAGGGTCACCAGAATCTGGAACATGTGTGGCAAGTGGTAAATCCGCTGGATCAATAATCGCTCGATCACCCACGCCAGCGCGGCCACCACCAGCGGCGCGATCAACAGCGCCAGCCAGAAGTTGCCGGTGAGGCTCACGGCGGTGTAGCAGATGTACGCACCCAGCAGAAAGAACGCGCCGTGGGCGAAGTTGACGAAGTTGAGCAGGCCGAAAATGATCGTCAGCCCGACCGCGATCAGGAAGTAGATCATCCCCAACCCAAGGCCGTTGAGGATCTGGAACAGGTAAAGATTAAGCATGCAGAAACCCTCGGCAGGCAGCCGCTCGCGCGGCCCTGCGCTAAGCAATTCAGAGGATCAGGCGAGCGTGCAGCCCGTCGCCTCGACCGGCGGGAACGATTGCCCGGCGCTGAGCACCTTGGCCAGGTCGTCCTTGTCGGCCATGTCGCCGGTGGCTTTGCCGATCAGCAGGTAGTAATCCTTGATCACCTGATGGTCGCCGGCGCGGATCGACTCCTTGCCGGTCGGGCCTTCGTAGCTCAAGCCTTGCAGGGCTTTGGCCACGGTCGGGCCGTCGAAGCTGCCGGTGCTGATGATGGTTTCCAGCATGACTTTGGTGCTGATGTAATCAGCCGCCAGCGGGTAGGTGGGGTTGATGCCGTATTTGGCTTGAGTGAGCTTGACCAGTTCACGGTTGAGCGGGGTGTCGACCTGGTGCCAATACTGGGCGCCGAGGTACACGCCTTCGAGCACGTCGCTGCCCAGTTCCTGGAACTGGTCGAGCCCGGCAGACCATACCAGCAGCACTTTCATGCGCTCCTTGATACCGAAGTTCACCGCCTGGCGCAGGGTGTTGGACGACTGGCTGCCGAAGTTGAGCAGTACCAGCACATCGGGTTTGGCGGCGATGGCGTTGGTCAGGTAGCCGGAGAACTCCTGTTCCTGCAATGAGTGGTAGCTGTTGCCGACGTGTTCCAGCCCGTTGTCTTTGAGCACGGTTTTCGCGCCTTCGAGCAAGGCTTCGCCAAACACGTACTGCGGGGTGATGGTGTACCAGCGTTTGGCGTCAGGCAGCAGCTTGATCAGCGGCAGCATGGTTTCGCGGATCGCGCCGTAGGTGGGCACCGACCAGCGGAAGGTCGCCTTGTTGCAGTCTTTGCCGGTGACTTCATCGGCGCCCACCGGGGTCATGAACACGCCGCCGACCTTGTCGACTTCCTTGGCCACCGCCAGCGCGGAGGACGACAACGTGCAGCCCTGGAAGAACCGCGCGCCGTCCTGCTGGATCGCTTCCTGGACCTTGCGCACGGCTTTGCCGGCATTGCCTTCGGTGTCGATGACCTTGTAGTTGAGTGGGCGGCCGAGCAACTCGGGGTGCTGTTCCACCGCCAGGCGCGAACCCATGTCGGCAAACTTGCCATAGCTGGCAAACGCGCCGGACATGGACTTGAGGCCGTAAAAGGTAAAAGGCTCGGCGGCGAATGCAGAGCGCACACTCAGCGGAAGGCTGAGCGCGGCTGCGGCGGTAAGACTGGCTTTCAACAACGTACGACGCTGCATGGGGTGACTCCCTGGTTTAGTTATTGGCAGGAGCGGCAAGGGCGATACGGTGGAGCAAGGGCCTGTGGGCAGGCCTGTTATTAAATTGGGTGAAACGGTGTAACGGTTGGAACCGGGTCAAGTGTGGGAGCTGGCTTGCCTGCGATGGCATCAGTCAGGTTCAACTGATACACCGAGGCGCCCGCATCGCAGGCAAGCCAGCTCCCACATTGATTGGGTTTTCATATTGGGATGGGGTGCGCCTCAGCTATGGTCGAACTCCAGCAAAAAGTGCGGGCTGACCTCGCCTTCCAGCGCCGTCATGTGGTGTTCGGCGTCGCACATATGTTCATGCATCAGGTTGCGCACGGCCGTTTCATCACCGGCGCGAAAGGCCAGCAGCAACTGCTTGTGATAGTCCAGGTTGGCCGCGTCAAACTGTTTGCGCTTGGGCTTGTAGGCTTTTTTCAGCACCACCAGGTCGCGCAACAGGTCGTTGAGAAACTGCGCCATAAAGCTCAGCAGCGGGTTGGGGCAGGCCTTGGCCAACAGGTTGTGGAACTCCAGTTCCGCCAGGCGCTGTTCGCGCTGGCCGGCTTCGCTGTCTTCGGGGGCGCTGCAAAAATCCACGTTGTCTTGCAGGGCTTGATAGTCGTCTTCGCTCAAACGACCCAGCACCGACACTGCCAACTCCACTTCAATGACCTTGCGCAGTTGGTACACCTGCTCGCCGTCCAGGTGCTGGAAGTGCAGGTAGTTACGCAACGCGCGGCTGGCCGGTTCAGTGCCGGCCTGGTTCAGGTAGGCGCCACCACTGGGGCCGGTGCGTGTACTTACCAAACCTTCCACTTCCAGGGCCTTGAGTGCTTCACGGGCCGAGCCTTTGGAGCACTGGAAGCTTTCCATCAGCTCGCGCTCGGTAGGCAGTCGGTCGCCGGGCTTGAGCGCGTCGGTGACGATCGAGCGTTTGACCGACTCGACAATCACATCGGAAAGCTTCTGGCGTTTGCGTCGTAGCGGGCGGCTGAGCATGCTGTTCTATTGATCCTATTAATGCGGATTAATAGCACTTAATAACGATTGAGCCGGAGCGTCAACGCAAGGTGTCGTTTTCGGCCTGAAGTGGTCGCAAATGCGCGGGTTATTCCCAACTGCCGAGGTCGAGGCAGCGTGTGGACGCGGGCGGCTGTTTGCCGAATACGAGAAAATCGCCGACCCAGCGGTTAATGCACCCGGCGGCGGTGCCAGGGCGGGCTGGCTCTTTGAGCAGCAATTGCTCGATGCCGGCAGCGACCGGCTCGGCCTGCTCGGCATTGACCAGCACCATGCGTGCGACGCGCTCGGGAAACAGCGCGGCATAGCGGCTGCCGAGGCGAGTGGCCTGCGCGTTGCCGAGGTAATTGAGCTGGGCCTCGCCGAGTTGGGCGCGCACATACTCCATATCACGCGCCGCTTGCTCTACGCCGCTGGGCTGGCTCAGGTCACGGGGGCTCAGTTCGATCACGTCATAGCGGTTGGTCAAGGTGCGATAGGCCTGGGTAGCATAGGACTCCCAACGGCTGGTCAGGTGCAGGGCGAAGGTTGCGCCTTGGCCCTTTGGCGGCTCGCCACCCTGGATAAACACCACACCTTCACGGCTGAGCGGCTGGCGGGCGCCCACGCGGGTCAGGGCCAGGCGCACACTGCCGCGTTTGGGCGCGGCATAGTCGCGGGGCACATTCACACTGGCGCATTGGGTGCGTTCCAGCACTTCGGGGTCCGGCCGCTCCTGGGCGGGGAAGGGGCAATCCAGCAGCCAGTCAATCGCGGTCGGCGCGATCAGCGGCTCGGGCAACGCCTGGCCGGCGATCAGCCAGAGGCCGATACACGCCAGGTTTTTTACCAGAACGCTGGGTTTCATCAGGAGGGTCCGGGCTGCCGTATGAGGACGGCTTTTTTACCAAGGACCCAGGGTCGAAGAATGTAGGGCGAATAAACGCTTTGTGTAGGAGTTTACAGTTTTATTGTCGGATCTGCGTATCCCAGCCGCCGCCCAGCGCTTTGTACAAGGCAATGCTGGCTTGCAGCCGCGACAGCCGCAGTTGCACGTTCGAGTCTTGGGCCGCATACAAGGTGCGTTGGGTTTCCAGCACCGTCAGCAAGTCCTCTGCGCCTGCCTGGTAGCGGCTCTCGGAGATCTGGAAGGCGGCCTGGGCCTGTTGCAGCTCCTCGGCCTGCCATTGGCGTTGCTGGTCCAGGCGCGTGATGCTGCTGAGGGCTTTCTCCACATCGGCAAAGCCGTTGATGATCGCACCGCGATAGGTTTGCAGCAGTTCATCCTGGCGGGCGCGAGCCTTGTCGCGCTCGGCGCTTAATCGGCCATTGTTGAAGATCGGCGCGACCAGCCCCGAGGTCAGGTTGTAGAACGGGCTGCGCAGGATGTCTTCGGCCTTATAGGCGCCGGAGCCGACTGTCGCGCCCAAGGTTACGCTGGGCAGCATCGCTGCGCGTGCCACCGTGACGTCGGCACTGGCCGCCGCCAGTTGCGCCTCGGCGCGGGCCAGGTCGGGGCGACGACTGAGCAATTGGCTCGGCACGCCCGGGCCAATGGTTGGCCAGGTCAGCGCCTGGAACGGCTCGGTGCCCAGGTCCAGGGCTTGTACGGGTTGACCGAGCAGGGCGGCGAGGGTGATCCGCGATTCTTCGGCCACTTGCGCAATCAGCGGCAATTGCCGTTGTTGGCCGGCCACCAGGCTTTTCTGTTGGGCCAACTCCAGGGCGGTGGCGGAGCCTGCGCTGTAGCGGGTTTGCACCAGGTCCAGCACGTTGCGCGCATTGGCCAGGTTCAGCTCGGCGATCTGCTGGCGTTGCTGCGCGGCGAGGGTTTGCGCGTAGCGGTCGGCGACGTTGCTGAGCAGGGTCAGCTCCACGGTGGCCTGGTCGAACTCACTGGCGCGCAGGCTTTGCAGGGCGCTGTCGCGGGCGGCAACGCGGCCGCCCCAGAAGTCCAGTTCATAGCTGGCTGAGAGGTTGGCACCGAAACTGTCGACGGTCTTGTTGCTGTCGGTGGCGTCCAACGAGGCATTGCCGCTGCCGCGCAGCAGTTTTTCACGGCTGGCGGTGAGGTTGAACTTGACCTCAGGTAACAACGGCGCCCCGGCAATTACCGCACTGGCCTGGGCCTGACGCACGCGTGCCATGGCGGCGGCCACGTCATAACTGTCGCGTCGCGCCTGGTCGATCAGGCGGTTGAGCGGCGGGCTGCCGAAGTGTGTCCACCAGCGTTGGTTGGTCGCCTGCGTGGCATCGCGTTCGGCGTACTGCCAGGCGGGCGGCGGCGCGAGGCCGCTGTCGACGCTCGGCGGGTTGCCGGTACAGGCGTTGAGCAACAGGCACACGCCCAGCAGGGAAGATCGTTTATTCACTGGTCAACGCCTTAACCGGATCGAGCCGGGCAGCTTTACGGGCCGGCATAAAGCCGAATACGACACCGGTGACCAGCGCACAGCCAAACGCGCCAAACACCGCCACCAGGGAAAATTGCACCGCCACCTCGGCCAGTACCAGCACGCCGCCCACCAGCAGCGCGAGGGCGATGCCGAACAGGCCGCCAACCACCGAGAGCATCACCGCCTCGGTTAGGAACTGGCGCAGGATGTCGCGCTGGCGCGCGCCGGTGGCCATGCGAATGCCGATTTCGCGGGTGCGTTCACGCACGGTCATCAGCATGATGTTCATTACACCGATCCCGCCCACCAGCAGGGAAATCGCCGCAATCGAACCGAGCATCAGCGACAGCGTGTTGGCCGTGCGGGCTTCGGCCTGGATCATCGCGGCGTTGTTGGTCAACTGGTAGTCACGTTTACCGTTGTGCAGCTTGAGCATCAGTTGATCAATGGCCATTTCAGCCTCATGGACCTTGCGCGCATCGGCGGCGGCAATCGCCACGTATTCGGGGTTATAAGTGCCGAACAGGCGCACGCTGGCGGCGGTATACGGGATGGCGACCCGGTCATCGCTGTCTTTATTGCCGGAGGCGGAGCCTTTTTCGGCGAGGACGCCGATGACCTGGAAAGGCACGTTTTCGATCAGGATGTATTGGCCGATCGGGCTGGCGACGTTTTTGAACAGCTTTTCGCGGATACGGTGGCCGATGACCGCGACGGTAGCCCCGACGCGCTCGTCTTCCTGAGTGAAATAGCTGCCCTCGACCACCGGCCAGTTGAAAATCTCGGGGAAGTTGACGTCGTTCCCACCCACATAGGCCAGGTAATCCAGGTTGCCAAAGCGAACCCCCGCGTCGTTGCCGTTGACCGGCATGATGCGCTTGACCTGGGGCAACATCGCCAGTGCCGCGACATCGTTGAGGGTCACGATACCCGGCGGCGTGCGCGGGTTGGGCGAGGAGCCGCTGAGGTAAATGATATTGGAGCCGAACGCGCCCATCTGCGCCATCACCTGGCGCTTGCTGCCTTCGCCGACGGCCAGCATCACCACCACGGACGCCACGCCAATCACGATCCCCAGCAGCGTCAGCGCGGTGCGAAAACGATTGATCCACATCACTCGCCAGGCCGCGCGGACCGCATCGAGCAGTTCGGCTTTCCAGGCACCGTTGTGCTCGGCACCGTCGGCCAGGCGCTGGCGCAGGTCGACGGCTTGCAGCGCGTCGCTGTTGGCCATGGCCGGTACATGGGTGTCACTGTGTGCCGAGTCGCTGATGATCTGGCCGTCACGAATCTCGATGATGCGGTTGGCCCGCGCTGCCACTTCGCGGTCGTGGGTAATCAGGATCACCACATGGCCCTGGCTCGCCAGTTCGTCCAGCAGCGTCATCACCTCGGCGCCGCTGTGGCTGTCGAGGGCGCCGGTGGGTTCGTCGGCGAGGATGATATGCCCGCCGTTCATCAGGGCGCGGGCGATCGACACCCGTTGCTGCTGGCCGCCGGAGAGTTGGTGCGGGCGGTTGGCGGTGCGGTCGGCCAGGCCCAGGCGCGTGAGCAGGGCCTTGGCGCGGGCATGCCGCTCGGTGGCGCTGATGCCGGCATAGATCGCCGGCATCTCGACGTTTTCCTGGGCCGAACCGGACGGAATCAGGTGGTAGCCCTGGAACACAAACCCAAAGGCCTCGCGGCGCAGCCAGGCCAGTTCGTCGCTGCCCAGGTGCGCGACGTTTTCGCCGGCGAACAGGTAGTCGCCCTCGGAAGGGCGGTCGAGACAGCCGAGGATGTTCATCAGCGTGGACTTGCCGGAGCCGGAGGCGCCGACAATGGCGACGAACTCCCCGGCGTGGATCGACAGGTCGATGCCGCGCAACACGTCGACCTGCGGGCTGTCACCGCCGCCGTAGGATTTGCGGATGTTCTTGAGTTCGATCAGCGGCGTGGTCAAATCAACCCCCACTGGCGTCGGCCGTGCCGATCAACAGGTGATCGCCTTCCTTGACGCCGCTCAGCACTTCGACGCGCAGGCGGTCGCTGATACCCACGCGCACCTCGCGTTCCTCAATGGCGCCATTTTTGGCCACCACGCGGGCCGTTTGCGTGTCGCTGCCGTGGCTGCCGAGCAAGGCCGCAACCGGCACGGTGAGCACATCCTTGACCTGGCTGGCGACGAAAAAAACTTGGGTGGTCATTTCGGCCATCAGGGCATTGTCGGCGTTGTCCACATCCAGCAGCACGGTGTAGAGCACCACACGACCGCTCCCGCTTTTGCTGGTGCTGCTGGGGCTGCCGTTGCCCTGGCTGGTTTCATTCAGGGGCTTGGGCGGGATCGGCAGGATCTGGCGCACGGTACTGGTCCAGCGCCGGCTGCCGCCGCTGAGCGTGGTGAAATAGGCGGTCATGCCGGGTTTGACGTGGCCGATGTCGGCTTCGGAGACCTCGGCCCATACGGTCATCGGCGACAACTTGGCGATACGCAGGATCAACGGGGTCTGCTGCTGGGCGTTGAGGGTCTGGCCGACCCGCGCATCCACCGCCACCACCGTGCCGCTCATCGGCGCGAAGATGCGTGTATAGCCCAGTTCGGCCTCGTCGCTGCGCAAGCTGGCCTGGGCCTGGCGGATCTGCGCCTGAAACATGTCGACCCGTGCCTGGGTGGCACTCAGCTCGGCCTTGGCGGTTTGCACGTCTTCTTCGCGGGTGGCGTTGCCGGCCACCAGGCGTTGCTGGCGCTGGTACTTCTGGCGCGCCAGTTGGTGCTGGGCGGTCTGTTCCTGCAACTGGGCCTTGAGGTTGTCGATGGCATAGCGGCTGGCATCGAGCTTGGCCTGCTGCGTGGCCGGGTCGATTTCGACCAGCAACTGGCCTTCTTTGACCTGGTCACCGGCCTCGACATGGATCTTGCGGATCTGCCCGGATGCCTGTGCGCCCACATCGACATACCGGCGTGGTTGCAGGGTGCCCAGCGCCGTGACGCTGTTTTCGATATTACCGCGAGTGACGGTGACAGTGGCGAGGCTGTCGCGGCCCGGCGGCAGTATCTGCCAGGCCGCCAGGGCAACGATGGGAATCAGGCACGCGACAACCAGCAGGGCGCGTCGGGCGGGGCGAGGGCGTTTCATGCGTTGGTTCCAGCCGGGAAGTGTGGACCGCAGTTAGCGGAGGGCTGACAGTTATACGAGAAAATTGCCCGACGATTTAGGCGCTTACATACGTAGTAACAGCTCTGTCGAATAAAAAAATCGACGGTTGATGCAAGACTTCTTTAAAAGTAGATGAGAATTACTATAAATTGCACGCACTCAAACTGCCATCATCCATGGCCTGTCTTCGTAAGCACTCAAGGAACTGATGCCGTCCCCCCAGACGGTCGGGAGTCATGTTGGAAAACTACTATCGCGAGCTGGTGTGTTTCCTCAACGCCAAGCTGGGCAACCGTCAGGTGGCCGAAGATGTGGTGCATGACGCCTACGTGCGAGTACTGGAGCGCGCCAGCGACACGCCGATCGAACAGCCGCGCGCGTTTTTGTACCGTACTGCGCTGAACCTGGTGATCGACGGCCATCGGCGCAATGCCTTGCGCCAGTCCGAGCCGCTGGAGGTGCTGGACAGCGAAGAACGCTTCGCCACCAGTTCGCCCCACGCCAGCCACGATCAGGCCCAGCGCCTGGCCCTGCTCGAACGTGCCCTGGCCGAGCTGCCCAGCGCCTGCCGAGACAGCTTCCTGCTGCGCAAGCTCGACGGCCTTTCTCACCCGCAGATCGCCGAGCGCCTGAGCATTTCCCGCAGCCTGGTGGAAAAACATATCGTCAACGCCATGAAGCATTGCCGGGTGCGCATGCGTGAGTGGGACGCGCACTGATCACAGATCAGTTAAATTTTATTTCATTGTCCTCGTTTCCTATCAACACATGGCCTGTTGTTCAGGCTTTGCAGGTATTCCCGCCCCACCGCCAAGGGGCTTATCCAGAGGACACTGGAATGACACAGGCAATTGCTTCGCCCGCGGTTCACGATCTGATCGGGATCGGTTTCGGCCCTTCGAACCTGGCGCTGGCCATCGCCCTGCAGGAGCGTGAAAAAGCCCAGGGCAAACTGGACGTGGTGTTTCTCGACAAGCAGGCCGACTACCGCTGGCACGGCAATACCCTGGTCACCCAGAGCGAACTGCAGATTTCGTTCCTCAAGGATCTGGTGACGCTGCGCAACCCCACCAGCCCGTACTCGTTCGTCAACTACCTGAAGGCCCACGACCGTTTGGTGGACTTCATCAACCTGGGCACTTTCTATCCGTGCCGCATGGAGTACAACGACTACCTGCGCTGGGTCGCCGGGCAGTTCCAGGCCCAGGCGCGGTATGGCGAGGAAGTGCTGGCCATCGAGCCGATCCTGCACCAGCAGCAGGTTGAAGCGTTGCGCGTAATTTCCCGTGATGCCCAGGGCGAACAGCATGTGCGCACCACCCGTTCGGTGGTGGTCAGCGCCGGCGGCACGCCACGTGTGCCGGCGGCGTTCAAGGCGCTCAAGGACGACGGCCGGGTGTTCCACCATTCCCAATACCTCGAGCGCATGGCCCAGCAGCCGTGCGTGGACGGCAAGCCTATGCGCATTGCCATCATCGGCGGCGGGCAGAGCGCGGCCGAAGCCTTTATCGACCTCAACGACAGCTTCCCGTCGGTGCAGGTGGATATGATCCTGCGCGGTTCGGCGCTCAAACCGGCGGACGACAGCCCATTCGTCAACGAAGTGTTCTCGCCGGCCTTTACCGACCTGGTGTTCCAGCAAGTCGGCGCCGAGCGTGAGCGCCTGGTGGCCGAGTACCAGAACACCAACTATTCGGTGGTCGACCTGGACCTGATCGAGCGCATCTACGGGATTTTTTACCGCCAGAAAGTCTCCGGTATCAACCGCCAGGCCTTCCGCACCATGACCGTGGTCGAGCAAGCCACGGCCGGGCCGCTGGGCATCGAACTGGTGCTGCGCAACAACGCCAACGGCGACACCAGCGTGAGCCATTACGACGCGGTGATCCTGGCCACCGGCTATGAGCGCCAGATGCACCGCGAACTGCTGGCGCCACTGCAAGCCTATATGGGCGACTTCGAAGTGGCCCGCGACTATCGGATCGTCACCGACGAGCGCTGCAAGGCCGGTATCTATATCCAGGGGTTCAGCCAGGCCAGCCATGGTTTGAGCGACACCTTGCTGTCGGTACTGCCGATTCGGGCCGATGAGATTGCCGCCTCGTTGTATGAAAACGATCGTCACCGTGGCAAGGCGCGCTCGGTGCAGGATTTACTGCTGGCCACTGCTAGCTAAGTAACAAGCTGCAAGCTGCAAGCTTCAAGCTTCAAGCTTCAAGCTTCAAGCTTCAAGCTTGCGGCTTGCAGCTATACCCTGATACTGTACAAAAAACCAGTATCGGTAGCCCTTCATGCAGTTGATCGAAAAACTCAGCATCCTCGCCGACGCCGCCAAGTACGACGCTTCCTGCGCCAGCAGTGGCGCGCCCAAGCGCAGCTCCGAGGGCAAGGCCGGGCTGGGTTCTACCGATGGCATGGGCATTTGCCACAGCTACACGCCGGACGGGCGTTGTGTGTCGTTGCTCAAGGTGTTGCTCACCAATTTCTGCCTGTACGACTGCCAATACTGCGTCAACCGCCGCTCCAGCGACGTGCCCCGTGCGCGTTTCAGCCCGGAGGAGGTGGTTACCCTGACCCTGGACTTCTACAAACGCAATTGCGTCAGCGGGCTGTTTCTGAGCTCCGGCATCATTCGTTCGGCCGACTACACCATGGAGCAGTTGGTTCGGGTCGCCAAACTGTTGCGCGAAGAGCATGATTTTCGCGGTTACATCCACCTCAAAACCATTCCCGAAGCCGACCCTGCGCTGATCGCCGAAGCCGGGCGTTATGCCGATCGCCTCAGCGTGAACATCGAGTTGCCCACCGACGCCAGCCTGCAAACCCTGGCGCCGGAGAAGCAGATCGGCTCGATCAAGCAAGCCATGCAGACCATCTACACCGGCGAGCAGACGGTGTTCAACGAGCCGCGGGCACCGCGTTTTGCGCCGGCGGGGCAGAGCACGCAGATGATCGTCGGCGCCGATGACACCGACGACAGCACCATCCTGCATGGTGCCGAGGCGCTGTATGGCAACTACAAGCTGCGGCGCGTGTATTACTCGGCGTTCAGCCCCATCCCCAACAGCCCTAAAAGTGTGCCGCTGGCCGCGCCGCCGCTGATGCGTGAACACCGCCTGTACCAGGCCGACTTTCTGCTGCGCAGTTACGGTTTCAGCGCCAATGAACTGTTCGAAGGCCCCGGCCATCTGGCCCTGGATATCGACCCCAAGCTGGCCTGGGCGCTGGAGCACCGCGAGGTGTTCCCATTGGACCTGAACCGCGCCGAACCCACGCTGATCGCGCGTATCCCCGGCATTGGCCTGCGCACCACCCAGCGCCTGGTCGACCTGCGCCGCGAACGCAAGATCCGTTTCGAAGACCTGGCCCGCATGCGCTGCGTGCTGGCCAAGGCCAAGCCGTTTTTCATCACCAGCGACTACCACCCGCAACAGGCGGACAGCACCAGTGTGTTGCTGCGCGAGCAACTGCGCGACCGCCCGCAACCGCAACAGATGGGGCTGTGGGGATGATCAGCCTGGAATGCGACAACCTCTTCAGCACCTGGCGCGAGCAGGCGCGCTGGCTGCTCAGCCATCAGGTCGACCCCAGCCAGGTGAGCTGGGGCGAGGCCGAAGTGGCGGACCTGTTTGCCACGGACGAGCCTGTGCCTGAGCAGCTCGGGCCGTTTCAGGCACGAATCCCCAAGGCGTTGCTGGAGTTGTTGGAATCGGCCGCGTGTTACCACGGTGATCAGCGTTGGAGCCTGTTGTATGAGGTGTTGTGGCGTGTCAGCCATGGCGACCGCACCGCGATGCTGGCCGGGGACAAGTTGGGCAGTGAGTTACAGCGGCGCATCAAACAGGTCAGCCGCGAGGCCCATCACCTGCATGCGTTTGTACGGTTTATTGCCTTGCCAGCAGAGGCTGGGCCGCAACTGCCGGAGTATGTGGCGTGGCATGAGCCGGCCCATGACATCCTGAAGTCCGCCAGCCAGCATTTTGTCGGGCGCATGGGCCGCCATCGCTGGATGATCGCAACGCCTTTGGACGGTGTGTATTACGACGGTGAGCAGTTGATTCATCAACGCCAGTGCCCTGAGGCATGGCAACAGTTGGCGCAAAATGTCGAAGACCCACACAGTGCGATGTGGCTGACCTATTACAGCCATATCTTCAACCCGGCGCGGTTAAACCCCAAAGTGATGGAAGGGCATTTGCCCAGCCGGTTCTGGAAGAATCTGCCGGAGGGCAAGCTGATACCGGGGTTGATCAGCGAGGCGCGCACGGGCAAGCAGAAGGATGGGCAGGCGAAGCTGATCGGGGCCAGGCCCGGCAAGAAAATCTCAAGCGGGCACGCTTAAAAAATGTGGGAGCTGGCTTGCCTGCGATAGCGGTGTATCAGTTAGCCTTGAGTTGCCTGGCCCACCGCTATCGCAGGCAAGCCAGCTCCCACAGTGGGTCCTCGGTGTTTGGGAGCGTGTGTTTCAGGCCAGTTCGGTCGCGGTGTTTTTGACTACCGCCAACTCCGGGTGCGCCACCAACTTATCAATGTGCAACTCATCATTATTCAGCCAGGTTTCCGTCAGCACCCGGTAATGCTCCATATCCCGGCAACGCATGCGCAGGCTGTAGTCGAACGGCCCGCTGATCAGTTGGCACTCGAACACCTGCGGGCAGGCTTTGACGCAGGCCTCAAAGGCCTTCTGCGCCGAGCGCCCGCTCTGATTGGACAAGGCCACCAGCACCAGCAGCGACAGCCCTGGCGAGACCATCTGCACATCGATGATCGCCCCATAACCACGGATCACCCCGCGTCGCTCCAGCTTGCGCACCCGTTCCAGGCACGGCCTGGGTGTCAGGTGTACAAGCGAGGAAAGCTTTTCGTAGGTGATACGCCCCTGGTGGCGCAACACGTCGATGATCGCCTCATCGATGCGGTCCAGCGTGGGCGAAGAGTGGGGTCCGTTGGCCTTGGTATCCATGAGTTCACTTCAAACGGTTGGAAAGAAATTGCTGCAAGCGTTCGCTGTTGGGATGGTCGAGGATCTCGGCGCCGCCTTGTTCCTCGACTCGGCCCTGGTGCAAAAACAGCACTTGGCTGGACACCTGGCGGGCAAAGCCCATTTCGTGGGTGACCATCAGCATGGTACGACCTTCCTCGGCCAACGTCTGTATGACTTTGAGGACTTCTCCTACAAGTTCCGGGTCCAGCGCTGAGGTCGGTTCATCGAACAGAATAATTTCCGGCTCCATCGCCAATGCCCTTGCGATGGCCACGCGTTGTTGCTGGCCGCCGGACAGAAACGCCGGGTATTGATCGGCCACGCGGCCGGGCAGGCCGACCTTGTCCAGGTACAGGCGTGCGCGTTTTTCCGCCTCTGCCGCACTCACGCCCAACACCCGGCGCGGGGCCATGGTGATGTTTTCCAGCACGGTCATGTGGCTCCACAGGTTGAAGTGCTGGAACACCATGGCCAGGCGTGTGCGCAGGTTTTGCAGTTGTTCCTGGTGCGGCGCGCGGGTGCCGGCACGGCCCTGGCGCATTTCGATGCTGATGCCATCGAGGGTGATGACCCCGGCGTCCGGCTGTTCGAGAAAGTTGATGCAGCGCAGCATCGTGCTTTTGCCCGAACCGCTGGCGCCGATCAGGCTGATGACGTCGCCGTTGCGTGCATTGAGGGATACGCCCTTGAGCACTTCGTGGTCGCCGTAACGTTTGTGGATGCCTTCGACTTGAAGCTTGATCGCAGCGGTTGCCGGTTTGGCAACGGGGGCGTCAACAGGGTAAGCGGCCAGGGCCTGCGCGGACTGATTCATGGGTTAGCCTCGGGTAGGAACAAGAAAACGCATCCAGCGACGTTCGGCCAGTCGGAACAGGCCCACCAGTGCAAAGGACAGCAGCATGTAGAGCAGGGCGGCGATGCCGAAAGCCTGGAACGTCAGGAACGTCTCGGCGTTGGCGTCGCGGGCGACCTTGAGGATATCGGCGACGGTGGCGGTAAAGGCCAGCGAGGTAGCGTGCAACATCAGGATCATTTCATTGCTGTAGGCCGGCAGCGCACGGCGCAGCGCGGCGGGCACCACCACAAACAGGTTGAGGCGCCAGCCGTGCAGGCCATAGGCACGCGCGGCTTCGATTTCGCCGTGGGGAATGTTGCGGATCGCCCCGGCGAAGATTTCCACGGTGTAGGCGCAGGTGTTGAGCACAAACGCCAGCAACGTGCAGTTGAGCGCATTACGGAAAAACTGATTAAGTAGCGCGTTGTCCTGCACCACTTCCAGGCTGTAAAGCCCGGTGTAGCAAATCAGCAATTGGATATACAGCGGCGTGCCACGAAACAGATAGGTGTAGACCTCCACCGGCCAGCGCAGCCAGACGTGCTGCGAGACGCGCGCCAGCGCCAGCGGGATCGACAGCACAAAACCTGCGACCACCGAGATGATAAACAGCCACAACGTCATGGCGACTCCGGACAACCCTGTGCCATCGCTGAACAGGTAGGCCAGGCCGTATTGCTGGAACAGTTCGATCATCGCGCCATCCCCTTGATGCCGAGGTTGTAGCGCCGTTCGAGGCGCTTGAAGATGCGGTTGGAGAGGGTGGTGATCAGCAGGTACACCAGGCCCGCGAGGATCAGGAAGTACAGTGGCTCATTGGTGGTCTTGCCCGCGTTTTGCGCAGCCTTGACCAGGTCCGACAGGCCGATGATCGACACCAGCGCCGTGGACTTGAGCAGCACCAGCCAGTTGTTGCCCAGGCCCGGCAGGGCAAAGCGCATCAGTTGCGGGAACAGCACCAGGTGAAAACGCTGCCAGCGGCTCAGGCCGTAGGCGGTGGCGGCTTCCAGTTGCCCGGCCGGCACACTGAGAATGGCGCCGCGAAAGTTTTCGGTGAAATACGCGCCGTAGATAAACCCCAGGGTGATCACCCCGGCGGTAAACGGATCGATTTCAAAGTAATCCCAGCCGAACACTTCGCTCAGGTCGTTGAGCCACAGTTGCAGGCTGTAGAAAATCAGCAGGATCAGCACCAGGTCCGGCACGCTGCGTATCAGCGTGGTGTACAGGGTGGCGGGCACGCGCAGCCATTTGGCGCTCGAAAGCTTGGCACCGGCGGCGATCAGGCCCAGGGCGAGGCTCAGGGTCAGCGCCAGCAACGCCAGCTTGAGCGTCATCCAGGCACCCTGGGCCAGCATCGGGCCGTAGCCTTGCAGGTTGAGGAGTTCGTTCATTGAGGGGGTCTCGATCAAGCACAGAGATTAACGGTGGGAGCTGGCTTGTGTGGGAGCTGGCTTGCCTGCGATGGCGGTCGCCGCCTCCAACATCTACAGTGGCTGACCCACCGCTATCGCAGGCAAGCCAGCTCCCACAGGGGCCGAGGTGGGCCTATTCGTTGTAGATATCCTGATCGCCGAAGTACTTCTTCTGGATCTGCGCGTAGGTGCCATCGGCCTGCACGGCGGCGATGCCCTTATTGATCAGCGCACGCAGTTCGGCGTCGTTCTTGCGCAAGCCCATGGCGATATCCAGCGGCAAGGTCGGGTCCTTGAAGGCCGGGCCGGTCTTGTAGTCGGCGCCTTCAGGCTTGGACAGGAAGTTGAGCTGGGCTTCGAGCTTGTCGGTCAGGGTGGCGTCGAGGCGGCCGTTTTGCAGGTCGGCGTAGTTCTGCTCCTGGGACTGGTACGCCTTGATCTGCGCGCCGAGCCTGGCCAGGTGCGCACGTGCATAGGCTTCCTGCAGTGAACCTTGCAGCACGCCCACCTGCTTGCCTTTGAGCGACTCCGGCGTGTCGCCGAACTCGGCGTTTTTACGGGTGATCACCGAGGTGGGGCTGAGGAACAGGCGGTCGCTGAAGTCGATGACTTTTTCGCGAGCCGGTGTGACCGCCATGGACGACATGATCGCGTCGAACTTGCGCGCGCGCAGGGCCGGGATCATGCCGTCGAATTCGTTGTGCACCCAGGTGCATTTGACTTCGAGCTTGGCGCAGATGGCGTTGCCCAACTCGATATCAAAACCTTGCAGGCTGCCGTCGGCGGCGACGGACTCAAAGGGCGGGTATTCGGGGAACACGCCGAAGCGGATTTCTTTCCAGTCCTGGGCGTGGGCGGCGCTCGCGCACAGTGGCAACAGCAACGCGGCGAAGAGTGATCGCAATGGAGTCATGTGACAGTCCCTATATTTTGTAATTGATGTAAGGGCGGTGAATAGCTGGGAGCAGAGAATGCTTCATGGTGGTGCGTTTTTTGTGTCGTTTACCCCGTGCATAAAGCGCAAATTGCGCTGTTAAAAAGCGCAATGCAGCGGAATCGGCTGCGGCACGCGCAAAATCGGCTTTTGACTGATGTAAATCCGGCCTGCCTTGGGCGCAAAGCGGCAGGCCAGAGCGGTTTCAGGCGCGCTTTTTGTGCTGTACGCATGGCTGTTGGGCCAGGCGTGCAAACAGGTCTTTCGGGTCGGCGAGGTCCGGCACCAGCTCAAGTGTGCTGCCCACATCCAGCGCCTTGGCCACGTCCAGCACGTAACGCAGGGCCGAGTAGTCTTCGATGGCAAAACCCACCGAGTCGAACAGCGTGACTTGGCGCGCGTTCTCGCGGCCGGGCTGCTGGCCATTGATCACTTGCCACAGCTCGGTCACCGGCGAATCTTCGGGCATGTGCTGGATTTCACCTTCGATACGGCTTTGCGGTTCGTACTCGACGATCACCCGGGCGCGCTCGACGATGCGGCGGTCCAGCTCGGTTTTGCCGGGGCAGTCGCCACCCACGGCATTCAGATGCATGCCGGGCTCGATCATGTCGTCGGTGAGGATGGTGGCATAAGCCTTGTCCGCCGTGACGGTGGTGACGATGTCCGCGCCTTTGACCGCTTCGGCCACGCTGGCGGCCAGGATCACCTTGATCGCCGGGAACGCCTTGAGGTTGGCCGCCAGCTTGGCAGTGGCCTTGGCGTCGATATCGAACAGGCGGATTTCGGTGATACCGAGCATGGCGTGGAAGGCCAGGGCCTGGAACTCGCTTTGCGAGCCGTTGCCGATCAACGCCATGCTGCGGCTGTTGTCGCGCGCCAGGTAGCGGGCTACCAGGGCAGAGGTGGCCGCGGTGCGGATCGCGGTGGTCAGGGTCATTTCGGCCAGCAGCACCGGCTTGCCGGTGTCGACATCGCCCAGGGCGCCAAAGGCCATCACTGTGAGCATGCCGGCCAGGGTGTTCTTCGGGTGGCCGTTCACGTACTTGAAGGCGTACAGCGAGGCGTCGGACACCGGCATCAGCTCGATCACGCCGTCCGGCGAATGGTTGGCCAGGCGCGCGCACTTTTCGAAGTCCTGCCAGCGCAGGTAGTCGGCGCGGATGTATTCGGCCATTTCGCTGATGCAGGTTTGCAGGCCTTTTTGTGAAACCAGGTAGCTGAGGTCGTTGACGTCGATATAACGGGTCATGGCAAGACTCCTTATTGAAATGAGGCGCGGGCGGGCAGGTGCACTTCCGCCAGCATGCAGCGGGCACTGCCGCCGCCGATGCGTTCGATGTTGTCGATGTTCACCACCACCGGGCGGGTGTGGCGTTCTACATGCGTGCGCTGGGCCGGGTGCAGGGCGCTCCAGGCGCTGGCCGACATCACCAGCAGCGGCTGGCCGTCACGGTCGTGGACTTCAAGCATGTTGCCGGCGAAGGCTTCGAGCTGGTCGAAGTCGAGGGCAAGGATGTCTTTGCCGGTGTCGCGCAGCGAGCGTTCCAGGGCCTGGCGTTCGCTGGCATCGGGCAGGGCTTGCAGGCACACCACCGAGAGGTCGCGGCCGACACTCATCATCACGTTGCTGTGGTAGATCGGCGCGTGGTGGCGGTCGACGGCGTGGAAGACGCAGAGTTGGTAGTCGAGGCGTTCGGCGAACTGGCGCAAGGCGTCTTGGTGGGTACGCCCGGAGTGGCAGGCATAGCTGATACGGTGCTGGCGGTCGAGCACCATGCTGCCGGTGCCTTCGAGGAAGATGTTCTGTTGTTCGAGGTGGCTGAGGTCGATGGTGCTATGGATCGCAAAACGCTGCTCCAGCACTTGCAGCACACCTTTGTTGCGCTCCAGTCGTCGGTTCTGGCCTTCCATCGGGTACAGCACCAGGCTGCCATCGGCGTGGCTGCTCCACCAGTTGTTGGGGAAGATCGAGTCGGGCGTGTGGGGCGCCGGGGTGTCTTGCACTACCAGCACCTCTACGCCATGTTGGCGCAGGGTATCGACATAGCCGTCGAACTCCTGCAGCGCTTTTTGCTGCGCGCTCAGCGGGTCAAGTGGCTGGCGTTGGAAGCGGTTGTTGATCGCGGTGTCCGGGTTGAAGGCAAAGCGCGCCGGGCGAATCATCAAGACGGTGTTGGTGGTTTGCATGGGGGCACGAATCCATGGGGTGAGCAGTGGGGCTATTTTGTGCGCTGTGGCGGGTGAATCCCGGCTGATATAGCGGGGCGGCTCAGCCGGGAAAGCTGAAAAGTGGGGTAGGGCAGCCGAATCGGCTGGCGAGTTGAAATGCAATCAAACTGTGGGAGCTGGCTTGCCTGCGATGGCGGTCTGTCCGTGCCAGATGCGCTGACTGACAGACCGCTATCGCAGGCAAGCCAGCTCCCACATTAGTATGGTGGCGGTCGCGAAACCCGAGCCAGGAAGGAGAATGCATGTCTACCGCTGTTCGTCTTGCCCAACCCACCGATGCCGAGGGCATCAGCCAGGTCATCCTGGCAGCCTTGCACAGCAGCAATGCGCGGGACTACCCGGCAGATGTGATTGCTCGGGTTGCCAGCAACTTCACACCCGACGCCGTGCTGGCCTTGCTCCAGCGCCGGGTGGTGCTGGTGGCGACCCAGGATCAGATGATCGTCGCCACCGCCGCCCTTGATGGCAATGTGGTGCGCTCGGTATTCGTCAACCCGGCGTTGCAAGGGCAGGGCATTGGCCGGCTGCTGATGATCGAGATTGAGCTGCGGGCCGTTGAAGCCGGGGTGACGGTCCTGAGCGTGCCGTCATCGCTGACGGCCGAGCCGTTTTATACCAAGCTGGGCTTTCACACGGTACGCGACGTTTACCATAGCAATGAGCGCACGCTCGTGATGGAAAAGGCCTTGTTATCGCGCCATCCCATCGGGCCATATCGCGATCGTCCGCACCGATCCCAGGTGGTAGCGTTGTGGCAGCAGGCGTTTGGCTATGACACCGCGCACAACCTGCCGAGCCTGGCAATCGACAAAAAGCTGGCGGTAAACGATGGGTTGTTCTTTGTGGCGACGGATAAAAAGGCCGTGATCGGCACTATTCTGGCCGGCTATGACGGGCATCGCGGCTGGTTGTATTCGGTGGCGGTGCACCGCGATTATCGTCGGCAGGGCCTGGGGGCTTCGCTGGTGCGCTATGCCGAGCAGGCGTTGACTGCGTTGGGTTGCATGAAAATCAACCTGCAGATTACGGGCGGCAATGACGCGGTGGTGGGGTTCTACGAGGCGTTGGGGTATGGGGTGGAGCCGAGGATCAGCATGGGCAAGAAGATTGCGGTGAATATTCCCAAGGACTTGTGAGCACACCGAAATCAAATGTGGGAGCTGGCAAGCCCACTCCCACATTGGGTTTTGCGTTTTTTGGGGTTAGACCTTGACGATCCAACCCTCTGGCGCTTCAACGTCGCCGGTCTGCACGCCGGTCAGTTCTTTGTAGAGCGCCTGGGTGATCGGGCCCACTTCGGTTTCGCTGTGGAACACGTGCAGCTTGCCGTCGTACTGGATGCCGCCGATTGGCGAGATCACGGCAGCGGTGCCGCAGGCGCCGGCTTCCTTGAACTGGTCCAGTTTGTCGATGAACACGTCGCCCTCGACCACTTTCAGGCCCAGGCGGGTCTCGGCCAGTTCGATCAGCGACAGGCGGGTGATGCCTGGCAGCACCGAAGGCGACTTCGGCGTGATGAACTGGTTGTCGCGGGTGATACCAAAGAAGTTGGCCGAACCGACTTCCTCGATTTTCGAGTGGGTCATCGGGTCCAGGTAGATCGCGTCGGCGAAACCGGATTTCCTTGCTTCAGCGCCCGGCATCAGGCTGGCGGCGTAGTTGCCACCGACCTTGGCAGCGCCGGTGCCTTGTGGCGCGGCGCGGTCGAACGTGGAGATCTGGAAGTTGTGGGGCACCAGGCCGCCCTTGAAGTAGGCGCCGACCGGGATGGCGAATACCGAGAAGATAAATTCCGGTGCGCTACGTACGCCGATGTTTTCACCGGTGCCGATCACGAACGGGCGCAGGTACAGCGCGCCGCCACTGCCGTACGGCGGGATGAACCGCTCGTTGGCCTTGACCACTTGTTTGCAGGCTTCGATGAAGTCTTCGGTGGTCACATGCGGCATCAGCAAGCGTGCGCAGCTGCGTTGCATACGGGCGGCGTTCTGATCCGGACGGAACAGGTTGATCGAGCCGTCCTTGCAGCGGTAGGCCTTGAGGCCTTCAAAGCACTGCTGGCCATAGTGCAGGGCGGTCGAGCCCTCGCTGATGTGCAGCACGTTGTCGTCGGTCAGGGTGCCCGCTTGCCACTCGCCGTTTTTCCAGGTTTGGAGAAACCGTTTGTCGGTCTTGATGTAGTCAAAACCCAGCTTGTCCCAATTGATGCTTTCGTTACCCATGACACCCTCTATCTCTGGTCAACCGCCTGGTCGAAGGCAGGCTTGTCGGTTTTTTACTGGATGGGCGCAACAATACTTCATTCTTGGCCGGTGTGGGAGCAGGTGGGCGGACCATTGAGCGTGTGTATTGGCTGATACACCGCTATCGCAGGCAAGCCAGCTCCCACATTTGGAATACATTGCCCTGTGGGAGCTGGCTTGCCTGCGATGGCCTCACCCCGGTTTTACAGGTGCAGCGCGTGGCCCAATGCTCTTAAAGCCGCTTCCTGAACCGCTTCGCCGAGGGTCGGATGCGCATGGATCGTGCCCGCCACATCTTCCAGGCGCGAACCCATCTCCAGGCACAGGCCAAAGGCCGTAGACAGCTCGGACACACCAACCCCCACCGCCTGCCAGCCGACAATCAGGTGGTTGTCACGCCGCGCGACCACGCGCACAAAGCCGATTTTAGACTCCAGGGTCATCGCCCGGCCATTGGCCGCAAACGGGAAGCTCGACACGATGCAGTCCAGGCCGGCCGCCTTGGCTTCGTCCGGGGTCTTGCCGACCACCACCAGTTCCGGGTCGGTGAAGCACACCGCCGGGATGGCGGCCGGGTTGAATTCGCGGTGTTTGCCGCTGATCAGTTCGGCGACCATCTCGCCCTGGGCCATGGCCCGGTGCGCCAGCATCGGCTCACCGCTCAGGTCGCCGATGGCGTACACATTGCGCATGCTGGTCTGGCAACGGTTGTCGATCTTGATCGCCGCGCCGTTCATCGCCAGGTTCAGCGCTTCGAGGTTCCAGCCCTGGGTGTTGGGTTTGCGGCCCACGGCCACCAGCACCTGATCGGTTTGCAGCGACAGCGTGTCGCCGTTCGGGTCACGTACCTGCAGGCTGTTGTTTTCGAAACCGGTGACGCTGTGGCTGAGGTACAGCTTGACCCCCAACTGCTTGAGCGATTCGGCCACCGGCAGCGTCAGTTCGCCATCGTAGGCCGGCAGGATACGCTCCTGTGCCTCGACCACACTGACCTCGGCGCCGAGCTTGCGATAGGCAATGCCCAGCTCCAGGCCGATATAGCCGCCGCCCACCACAATCAGGCGCTTGGGCACGCGGGTCGGCGCCAGTGCTTCGGTTGACGAGATGATCGGCCCGCCAATCGGCAGCATCGGCAGGTTGACGCTTTTCGAGCCGGTGGCCAGCAGCAGGTGCTCGCACTGAATGCGCTGGTCGCCGACGTCGACGGTCTTGCCGTCCACCACCTTGGCCCAGCCGTGGATCACCTGCACTTTATGCTTCTTGAGCAAGGCGGCCACGCCGGTGTTCAGGCGATCAACAATGCCGTCTTTCCATTCCACGCTCTTGCGGATGTCCAGGGTAGGCACATCCACTTCAATACCCAACTGCGAACCCTGGCTGTGGTGCACGGTTTGCTGGAACTGCTCGGCCACGTGGATCAAGGCTTTGGAGGGAATGCAGCCGATGTTCAGGCACGTGCCGCCGAGCGCCTGGCCCTCGACCAGAATGGTCGGGATGCCCAGCTGGCCGGCGCGGATCGCCGCCACATAACCGCCGGGGCCGCCGCCGATAATCAGCAGCGTGGTGTTCAATGTCTGAGGCATGCCTTACTCCAAAAACAGGCTGGCGGGTTGTTCGAGCAGGCCACGAATGGCCTGGATGAATTGCGCCGCGTCCATGCCGTCGACCACACGGTGATCGAAGGAGCTGGAGAGGTTCATCATCTTGCGCACCACGATCTGGCCTTTGACCACCATGGGCCGTTCGACGATGCGGTTGACGCCGACAATGGCGACTTCCGGCAGGTTCAGCACCGGCGTGCTGACAATGCCGCCCAACGCGCCGAGGCTGGTCAGGGTGATGGTCGAGCCCGACAGTTCATCGCGACTGGCCTTGCCATTGCGCGCGGCGCTGGCCAAACGCGCAATTTCCTCGGCATTGCCCCACAGGCTGCGGGCTTCGGCGTGACGTACCACCGGCACCATCAGGCCCACGTCGCTTTGGGTGGCGACGCCCACGTGCACCGCGCCCAGGCGGGTGATGACTTGGGCTTCGTCGTCGTAGCGTGCGTTGATCTGCGGGAAGTCGCGCAACGCCACGACCATGGCGCGCACGATAAACGGCAGCAAGGTCAGCTTGCCGCGGGTGGCGCCGTGCTTCTCATTAAGGTGCACGCGCAGCTCGTCCAGCGCCGTGACGTCGATTTCTTCCACGTAGCTGAAATGCGCGGCGCGGCGGGTGGCGTCCTGCATGCGCTGGGCGATCTTGCGGCGCATGCCGATCACCGGGATCTGTTCTTCGCTATTGCGTTCGGCGTAAGGGTTGGCGGTTGCCGAAGCCTGGGTTGCACCTTGTTGCAGGTAAGCGTCCAGATCTTCGTGCAGCACCCGACCCGCCGGGCCGCTGCCCTGCACCAGACGCAGCTGAATGCCGGCATCCAGCGCGTGTTTGCGCACGGCAGGCGAAGCCAACGGGCGTTCGTTTGCGTCACGCGCAACCGGTGCCGCAGCGGGTTTGGCGGTTGGCTTTGCTTCGGCCACAGGCGCAGGCTTGGCTTCAACCACTGGCGCTGGCGCAGCTTTCACCGGCTCAGCCACCACCGGCGCATCCTTGGCATTCCCGGCGCCTTCGACTTCAATGCTGATCAAAATACTGCCCACCGCCATCACTTCGCCGGGCTCGCCGCCCAGAGAAATCACTTTGCCGTGCACCGGCGAGGGAATGTCCACCATCGCCTTGTCGGTCATCACATCCGCCAGCACCTGGTCTTCAACCACCAGGTCGCCGACTTTTACATGCCATACCGACAGTTCAACTTCTGCAATGCCTTCGCCAATGTCCGGCATCTTGATAACGTGCGTGCCCATTCAGACCTCCATGACCCGTTTCAACGCCGCGCCCACGCGGGACGGCCCTGGGAAATACGCCCACTCTTGCGCGTGCGGGTAGGGCGTGTCCCAACCGGTGACGCGTTCGATCGGCGCTTCCAGGTGATGGAAGCAATGCTCTTGCACCAGCGACACCAGTTCGGCACCAAAGCCGCAGGTGCGGGTGGCTTCATGCACCACCACGCAACGGCCGGTCTTTTTCACCGAGTTGACGATGGTTTCCAGGTCCAGCGGCCACAGGCTGCGCAGGTCGATGACCTCGGCGTCGATGCCGGTTTCTTCGGCGGCGACTTGCGACACGTATACGGTGGTGCCGTAGGTCAGCACCGTCACCGCCGAGCCCGGACGCACGATGGCGGCCACGTCCAGCGGCACGGTGTAGTAACCGTCCGGCACTTGCGCTTGCGGGTGTTTGGACCAGGGTGTGACCGGGCGATCGTGATGGCCATCGAACGGGCCGTTGTACAGGCGCTTAGGCTCGAGGAAGATCACCGGGTCGTCGTTTTCGATCGAGGCGATCAACAGGCCCTTGGCGTCATACGGGTTGGACGGCATCACCGTGCGCAGGCCGCAGACCTGGGTGAACACCGCTTCAATACTCTGGCTATGGGTCTGGCCGCCGTAGATGCCGCCGCCGCACGGCATGCGCATGGTCAAGGGTGCGGTGAACTGGCCGGCCGAGCGATAACGCAGGCGGGCGGCTTCGGAGATGATCTGGTCGGTGGCCGGGTACACGTAGTCAGCGAATTGAATCTCGGCGACCGGGCGCAGACCATACGCGCCCATGCCCACGGCAACGCCGACGATGCCGCTTTCGGAGATCGGCGCGTCAAACACCCGCGAGCTGCCGTACTTGTTCTGCAAACCTTCGGTGCAACGGAACACGCCGCCGAAGTAGCCGACGTCCTGGCCGAACACCACCACGTTATCGTCACGCTCAAGCATCACATCCATAGCCGAGCGCAGGGCCTGGATCATGGTCATGGTGGTGGTGGTCATGGCGGTTTCCAATTCGATGCTGTTGTTGTGATCGTTCATGTCAGACCCCCAACTCTTGACGCTGGCGCTTCAAGTGCTCCGGCATCTCTTTATAAACGTCTTCGAACATGGTCGCGGCGCTTGGAATCTGGCCGCCGGCCAGGGTGCCGTACTGTTCGGCTTCTTTCTGCGCCTTGACCACTTCGGCCTCAAGCTCGGCACTGACTGCCGTGTGCTCTTCTTCGGACCACTGGCCAATCTTGATCAGGTGCTGCTTGAGGCGCGCGATAGGGTCGCCGAGCGGGAAGTGGCTCCAGTCATCGGCTGGGCGGTATTTGGACGGATCGTCCGAGGTGGAGTGCGGGCCGGCGCGGTAGGTGACCCACTCGATGAGGGTTGGCCCAAGGTTGCGGCGCGCCCGCTCGGCGGCCCAGGCAGACGCTGCATACACGGCGATAAAGTCGTTGCCGTCCACACGCAGGGAGGCGATGCCGCAACCCACGCCGCGTCCGGCGAAGGTGGTGGCTTCACCGCCGGCGATAGCCTGGAAGGTGGAGATGGCCCACTGGTTGTTGACCACGTTGAGAATCACCGGCGCGCGGTACACGTGGGCGAAGGTGAGGGCGGTGTGGAAGTCCGATTCGGCAGTGGCACCGTCGCCGATCCAGGCCGAGGCAATCTTGGTGTCGCCCTTGATCGCCGAGGCCATGCCCCAGCCCACGCCTTGCACGAATTGGGTGGCGAGGTTGCCGGAAATGGTGAAGAACCCGGCATCCTTGACCGAGTACATGATCGGCAACTGACGGCCCTTGAGCGGGTCGCGCTCGTTGGACAGCAGTTGGCAGATCAGGTCCACCAGCGGCACTTCGCGGGCCATCAGGATGCTTTGCTGGCGATAGGTGGGGAAGCACATGTCGTCGATATTCAAGGCCAGGGCCTGGGCGCTGCCGATGGCTTCTTCGCCAAGGCTTTGCATGTAGAACGACATTTTTTTCTGACGCTGGGCGACCACCATGCGGTTGTCGAAGATGCGCGTCTTGAGCATGGCGCGCATGCCTTTACGCATGATCTCGGCGGATACCCCTTCAGCCCACGGGCCAAGAGCCTGGCCCTGGTCGTCAAGCACGCGGATCAGGCCCTTGGCCAGGTCAGCGGTGTCGGCGGGTTCTACGTCGATGGCGGGTTTGCGCACCGTACCTGCGTCAGTCAGGCGCAGGTAGGTAAAGTCGGTCTTGCAGCCTGGGCGGCCCGAGGGTTCGGGAACGTGCAGGCGCAGTGGTGCATACGGCTGGTTCATGGCTTTCTACGCTCGATCTTGTGAATTTCTTGTAGTGGGCGCGCTAGCTGACAGTCAGTCTCCGGATAGGAGAAATCTTGTCCTACAAACATCATAGGCGTGGCGTAGAAGAATATTTATCTGTGTTTCATTGCGCTCAAGACCATTTGCGGATAAAAAAACTGCATAAACATAATAAACAGGTGATTTTGTCTCATGCGCAAACTGGACCGTACCGATATCGGCATTCTCAATGCCCTGCAGGAGAACGCCCGCATTACCAACGCCGACCTGGCCCGTTCGGTCAACCTGTCGCCCACGCCATGCTTTAACCGGGTGAAGGCCATGGAGGAGTTGGGGCTTATCCGTGATCAGGTCACGTTGCTGGACGCCGATCTGCTGGGGCTGCACGTGAATGTGTTCATTCATGTGAGCCTGGAAAAGCAGAATGAACTGGCATTGCAGCAGTTCGAAGGCGCGATTTCTGACCGGCCGGAAGTGATGGAGTGTTACCTGATGGCGGGCGACCCGGATTATCTGATCCGGGTGCTGGTGCCGACGATCCAGTCGCTGGAGCGTTTCATGATGGACTTTCTGACCAAGGTGCCGGGCGTGGCCAATATTCGCTCGAGCTTTGCGCTCAAGCAGGTGCGCTACAAGACCGCGCTGCCGTTGCCGGCTAATGGCATCAGCCTGGGTTCCTGACACAACACAGGACAATTGTGGGAGCTGGCTTGCCTGCGATAGCGGTGGGCCAGTTGACACACGGGTTACTGATGCATCGCTATCGCAGGCAAGCCAGCTCCCACAAAGGAATCGGCGCTTTTTACAGTTGGTTAAGCGGAATCTTCAGATACGTCACCCCGTTTGCTTCCGCCGGCGGCATATTCCCCGCGCGCACATTTACCTGAATCGCCGGCAGCAATAGCGTCGGCATTCCCAACCCGGCATCACGCTGGGTGCGCATCTCTACAAACGCCGCCTCATCCACCCCGTCATGCACATGAATATTGCCCGCGCGCTGCTCGGCGACCGTGGTCAGGCACTTGGCCTCGCGGCTTTCAGGCGGGTAGTCATGGCACACGTACAGTTCAGTCTCCAATGGAAAGGCCAGCAGCTTGCGCATCGACGCATACAACTGTCGCGCGTCACCACCAGGGAAGTCGCAACGCGCGGTGCCTACATCCGGCATGAACAGCGTGTCGCCTACCAGAATCAAACGACCGTCGATCAGGTACGCCATGTCGGCCGGGGTGTGGCCAGGCACATGCAGCGCCTGGGCCTTCAAGTTGCCGATATGAAAGATTTCATCCGGCGCAAACAGGTGGTCGAACTGCGAGCCATCGACGCGGAATTCCGGCTCCAGGTTGAACAGGCGCTTGAAGACGTCCTGGACCTTACTGATGGATTGGCCGATGGCGATTTTGCCGCCGAGCGTGCGGCGCAGGTAAGGCGCAGCGGACAAGTGATCGGCATGCGCATGGGTTTCCAGCAGCCACTGCACCTGCAAGCCGTGCTCACGCACGAACGCGATGACTTTATCGGCCTGGGCGGTATCCGTGCGCCCGGACGCGGGGTCGTAATTGAGTACCGAATCGGCGATGGCGCACGGGCCGCCATCGTGTTCATAAATGACGTAGGTGAAGGTCGACGATGCCTCGTCCAGAAAGGCTTGAATCAACGCTGGCATGGCGGCGGTCCCCGGAAGCGAAAAAAGTGGTTACAATCAGTTTGCGTTTACACATAATGTTTTGAGCTTAAGTGACATAAAGGACCCGAGGCAAATGGAATCTACTCTGAGTGAGGGCGAAGTCGCCCAGTTGCGCGCATCGGCGTCCAAGGCGTGCTCCTTGCTCAAGGCACTGGCCAATGAGGACCGCCTGTTGATCCTGTGCCAGTTGACCCAGGGCGAGCGCAACGTCGGCGAGCTGGAAACCATGACCGGCGTGCGTCAGCCCACACTGTCACAACAGTTGGGCATTTTGCGTGACGAAGGGTTGGTCGCCACCCGTCGGGAAGGTAAATACATTTTCTACGGGCTGGCCAGCCACGAAGTGATTCAAGTGATGAAGACCTTGTCCGGCTTGTACTGCGGCGCGGTCATAAAAAGCTGGGCGTGACGCCATACGGCAGCGACCCTTGTGTGCATTGACGATAAAAGGCAAAAGACCATGACCGAGCAACACTGGGGACCGACCATCAGTGGCGACATCGTAGTCATCGGCGGCGGCTCGGCGGGCATCGGCCTGCTGGCCAGCCTGCTCAAACGCGACCCGCAGCTGAACATCACCCTGATCGAACCTAACGACTACCACTGCTATCAGCCGGCCTGGACGCTGGTCGGTGGCGGCGCCTACGACCTGAAAAAGACCCGACGGCCGTTGGCCGACGTACTGCCCAATGGCGTCGCCTGGGTGCAGGCCGCTGTCGCCGAGTTGCTGCCCGACGAGCAAACCCTGGTGCTCGACAACGGCCAGCGCGTGAGCTGGAACAACCTGATCGTGTGCCCCGGCCTGCGCCTGGCCTGGGAAAAAATCGACGGACTGGAACAGACCCTTGGCCAGAACGGTGTGACCTCAAACTACAGCTACGAGCACGCCGCCTACACTTGGCAGCTTGTGCAGCAGTTGCAAGGCGGCAAGGCGATCTTTACCCAGCCGGCCATGCCGATCAAATGTGCAGGCGCGCCGCAAAAAGCCATGTACCTGTCCTGCGATCACTGGCTCAAGCAGGGTAACCTGAAAAACATCGACGTCGAATTCAACCTGGCCGGCGCCGCGCTGTTTGGCGTGGCGACCTTTGTGCCGCCATTGATGAAGTACGTGGAGAAATACAACGCCCGCCTGGCGTTCAACGCTAACCTGGTCAAGGTCGATGGCCCGGCGCGCAAAGCCTGGTTTGAAGTCAAAGACGCCGAAGGCAAGGCCACCGTCGAAGAAAAATCCTTCGACCTGTTGCACGTGGTCCCGCCGCAAGTGGCCCCGGATTTTATCCGCCAGAGCCCGTTGGCAGACCCCGCCGGTTGGTGCGAAGTGAACCCGCACAGCCTGCAACACCTACGCTACCCGCACATCTTCGGCCTCGGCGATGTGTGCGGCACCACCAACGCCAAGACCGCAGCCGCCGTGCGCAAGCAGATCGTGGTGGTGGCCGAAAACCTGCTGGCCCTGCGCAAACAGGCACCGCTGCCGCTCAAGTACGACGGCTATGGTTCCTGCCCATTGACGGTGGAGAAGGGCAAGGTGGTGCTGGCCGAGTTCGGCTATGGCGGCAAGCTGTTGCCGACCTTCCCGCTGGACCCGACCCAGGCACGTCGCTCGATGTGGTTCCTCAAGGCCACGCTGCTGCCGTGGTTCTACTGGAACGGCATGCTCAAGGGCCGCGAGTGGCTGACCCGCCTGAGCAAGGTGGATTAAATGCTGCTGGCAAGTCTGTTGGGTTTATTGATGGGCCTGGTCATGGGCCTGACCGGCGCGGGCGGTGGCATCCTCGGGGTGCCGGCGTTGGTGCTGGGGCTGGGCTTGACCATGACCCAGGCGGCGCCGGTGTCGTTGCTCGCCGTGGGCGCAGCGGCGGCGGTCGGCGCCATTGACGGGTTGCGCCATGGCCTGGTGCGTTACCGCGCCGCGTTATTGATCGCCTTGCTCGGTGCGCTGTTTTCGCCACTGGGTGTGTTTATTGCGCACCAGTTGCCCGAACACCTGCTGATGGGCCTGTTCAGCGCCTTGATGGTGCTGGTGGCGTGGCGCATGTTGCAACGCGAAAAGGTCGAGGCCGGGCCAAGCGACCATGGCGCCGCGTCCTGGGGCCAGAAAAACTGCATGCTCAACCAGCAGACCGGGCGCCTGGCCTGGACTGCCAAATGCAGTGCCACTCTGGCCGCGTTGGGTGCGGTAACTGGCGCGGTATCGGGCTTGCTTGGCGTGGGCGGTGGTTTCCTGATCGTGCCGGCGTTCAAGCAACTGACCGATGTGCAGATGCGCGGGATTGTCGCCACCTCTTTGATGGTGATCAGCCTGATTTCGCTGATCGGCGTGGCTGGGTCGATGCAGGCCGGTGTGAGCATTGAGCCGATGGGCTGGGTGTTTATCGGTGCGAGTATTGTCGGCATGTTGGCTGGTCGGCGTTTGTGTTCGATAATGCCCGCGCGCACCTTGCAGGTGGGCTTTGCCAGTCTGTGTGTGGTGGTGGCTGCGGGGATGCTGGTCAAGGCTGCGCTCTGATCTGAATGTGCAATACATTCCAACTGTGGGAGCTGGCTTGCCTGCGATGGCGGTCTTTGGGTGGTGTACATATTCGTTGCTGCGGTAACGGCTGCTTAGGGTTCCGCCCTTACGGCGGGTCACTTTTGTAAAGACACAAAAGTAACCAAAAGGTCTTCGCCCCAACACTCGGTGCCTCGCTATGGCTCGGCATGCCCGCAATCCGCCAGTGATTTGGGGGGCCGCCGCGATGGGCCATCCTTGGCCCAGCGCGGCTAAACCGGCATCCCTGCCGGTTTACCCCCCAAATCCCTGTCGAATTCCGGCCATCGTGTTTGACGGGGCGATTTCAGATCAAGATCAAAAGCGCAGATCAAAAGACCGCTGACTTCGTCATCGAAAAGGATGTAAGGGCCGGAGCAACAGCAACAGCAACAGCAACAGCAACAGCAACAGCAACAGCAACAGCAGAGCCATACTCGGTCTAATGTGGGAGCTGGCTTGCCTGCGATGGCATCAACTCGGTGTACCTGACACACCGAGGTGTCTGTATCGCAGGCAAGCCAGCTCCCACAGTTTTGACCGTGCCCGCACGAGACATGGCAAGATGAACGCCTCTCAGGTTTACTGGTCCCTGAGTAACGGATTTACCGACCTTGCACGTCGGCTCATCAAGGTCATGCGATGGATAAATACACCCCCCACACCTGGCAACCCCACGAGCGGCCGAGCCTGCCCGGCTCGCCGTCGACGCCGTTGCACCCTACGCACAAGCGCTGGCTGTTCGCGTTGGTCGGGATCCTGGTGGCAATTACCGGCGGGCTCGGCAACGCCCTGGTGATCGCCAACCTGCAATATCTGCAAGGCGCACTGGGTGCCACCACCGCAGAAATGGCCTGGCTGCCGGCCGCCTATGTGATGACCAACGTGTGCATGAACCTGCTGCTGGTGAAGTTTCGTCAGCAGTTCGGCCTGCGCGCGTTTACCGAGGTGTTCCTGGTGCTGTATGCGCTGGTGACCTTCGGCCATTTGTTCGTCAACGACTTGAGTTCGGCGATTGCAGTGCGGGCGGCTCACGGCATGGTCGGTGCGGCGCTGAGTTCGTTGGGCTTGTACTACATGATCCAGGCGTTCCCCGCCAAGTGGCGGCTCAAAGCTCTGGTGCTGGGCTTGGGCACCGCGCAGTTGGCGCTGCCACTGGCGCGCTTGTTCTCTGAAGACTTGCTGCAAATTGCCGAATGGCGCGGGCTGTACCTGTTCGAGCTGGGCATGGCGCTGATCTGCCTGGGCTGCGTATTCATGCTCAAACTGCCGCCCGGCGACCGTTTCAAAACCTTTGAAAAACTCGACTTCCTCACCTTTGCCATTCTCGCCAGCGGCGTGGCGTTGCTCTGTGCGGTGCTGTCGTTGGGGCGTATCGACTGGTGGCTGGAAGCGCCCTGGATCGGCGTGGCCTCGGCCTGTTCGCTGGTGTTGATCATGGCCGGCCTGGCCATTGAGCATAACCGCGCCAACCCCATGTTGATGACGCGCTGGCTCGGCAGCGGGGCGATGATTCGCCTGGCGCTGGCGGTGGTGCTGATTCGCATGGTGCTGTCCGAGCAGTCCACCGGTGCGGTGGGCTTTATGCAGATGCTGAACATGAGCTACCAGCAGATGCACACCCTCTACGTGGTGATGCTGGCCGGGGCGATTGCCGGGCTGGTGGTCAGCGCGCTGACGATCAACCCGGCGCACCTGCTGATGCCGTTGATCATCTCCCTGGCGTTGATGGCCACCGGCTCCGTGATGGACAGTTTCTCCAGCAACCTGACCCGCCCGCAAAACCTGTATATCAGCCAGTTCCTGCTAGGCTTTGGCGGCACATTCTTCCTGGGGCCAACCATGGTGCTGGGCACAAAAAACGTATTGACCAACCCGCGCAACCTGGTGAGCTTCTCGGTGATGTTCGGCATCTGCCAGAACCTCGGCGGCCTGATTGGCGCGGCGTTGCTGGGCACGTTTCAGATCGTGCGCGAGAAATACCACTCCAGCATGATCGTCGAACACCTGACCCTGCTGGACCCACGCGTGGCGGCACGGGTGCAGAGCGGCGGCTCGGCCTATGGCGGCGTGATCGCCGACCCGGAACTGCGCAACCTCATGGGCATTCGCAGCCTGGCCACGGCGGCCACGCGTGAGGCGAATGTGATGGCCTACAACGACGTATTCATGCTGATCGCGATCATCGCGATCCTCACCATGCTCTGGATCTTCACCCGCAGCCTGTGGCTGATGAGTACCACCAAAGCAGCAGCCCCTCCCGTTCAACCCAGCGGCGTTACTTCATGACCGAAACCACCACCACGACCACGACCAACGCCATCGCCTCCATTCCGGAAGGCACGCCACCACCGGGCTCGACCGTCACGGAGCCGCGCTCGCTGCGAGTGCGCATCATCTCATCGCTGGGTTTTGCCGCGATTGCCATCGTCGGTGTGTTGATCGTGCTTTATGCCTGGCAATTGCCACCCTTCAGCAGTGCGGTGGAAACCACCGAGAACGCCCTGGTGCGCGGCCAAGTGACGATTATCGGCCCGCAACTGAGTGGCTACGTGTATGAAGTGCCGGTGCAGGACTTCCAGTACGTCAAGGCCGGCGACCTGCTGGTGCGCCTGGATGACCGCATCTACAAGCAGCGTCTTGATCAGGCGCTGGCACAGTTGGCGGTGCAGAAAGCCTCCTTGGCCAATGTGGTGCAGCAGCGCAACAGCGCCGAAGCCACCATCAAACTGCGCCAGGCCGCGCTGGTGGACAGCCAGGCCCAGGCGCGCAAAAGCACCGCCGACTTGCGCCGCAATGAAGAGTTGATCAGCGATGGTTCAGTGTCCAAGCGCGAGTTGGACGTGACCCGCGCCGCGAATGCGCAGACCGTCGCGGCGGTGGCCCAGGCCCAGGCCAACCTGGAAATCGCCCGCCAGGACCTGCAAACCGTGATCGTCAATCGTGGTTCCCTCGAAGCGGCGGTGGCCAGTGCCGATGCGGCCGTGGAGCTGGCGCGTATCGACCTGTCCAACACCCGCATCACTGCGCCGCGTGACGGCCAGCTGGGGCAGATCGGTGTGCGCCTGGGCGCCTACGTCAACTCCGGCGCGCAGTTGATGGCGCTGGTGCCGCCGCAGTTGTGGGTGATCGCCAATATGAAAGAAACCCAGATGGACAATGTGCAGGTCGGCCAGCCGGTGACGTTCACCGTGGACGCGCTCAACCACCGCAAGTTTCACGGCACGGTGCAGCATGTGTCCCCGGCGACCGGCTCGGAGTTCAGCCTGTTGCAGGCGGATAACGCCACCGGCAACTTTGTGAAGATCGCGCAGCGGGTGCCGGTGCGGATTACGGTGGACCCGGATCAGGCCGAGAGCGAGCGCCTGCGGCCGGGGTTGTCGGTGGTGGTGAGTATCGACACGGCGGGGCGCCTGAAAAACAGCCCGCCTTGACACCATGCGGATCAAAAATGTGGGAGCTGGCTTGCCTGCGATAGCGGTTTGTCAGGTCCAGGTGTGCAGGCTGACACACCGCCATCGCGGGCAAGCCCGGCTCCCACAGGGTTTTTTGGAGTTATAAAGGTTGGTATTTCAGGGTGAAATTGAGGTGAGTTGACTGGCCTTTTTCCAGCAGCTGCAGGCCGGGCCTGCCCGGCAGGTGATGCGCATTCACCGGATGACTCACCGGCTCGATGCAAAAGAACCCCAACCCCGGCGGGCAGAACAGCAGGAAGTAATCGGCGCCGCTCGCCTGGCACTCCAGTGCATAGCCCAGCTCCGGTTGTTCGATGCGGCAATGCCCATCCCACTGGCAAAACCCATTGTCCACCAGGCCTTGCGGCAGCCCTTTGAGCTGAGTGAAATCCCATTCGGCAGGCACCGGCGCCAACCCGGTCGGCAGCTTGGACGCATCACTCATCCACACCTGCGAAGCCTTGGCCTGCAACCGCGTGCCCGGCCTGCGCGGTAAATACGGATGCAACCCCAGGCCGTGCCACGCGGCGTCTTCGGCCAGATGCGTTACGCGCAACTCGATACTCAGTTCGCCGCCACGTAAGCGAAACCGCTGCTCGGCGCGATAGGCAAACGGCGTGTCGCACACCACCTCCAGCACCACTTCATCCGCCGTCTGGCTTACCACCTGCCACGCCTGTTGCCAGGCCGAACCGTGAATCGGCAGCGGGTCGAGCGGGCTGTTGGGCGTGAGTGCCAGCCAGCCGCCGGGGTTATCGAAACCGCCGTGGGCAACTCGATTGGACCACGGCGCCAGCGGGTAACACGCCAGCTTGCCCGGCAGCCCGGTGTTCAGCGCAGCTTCATCGCTATGGCGCAACAGCGGCTGCCCGGTGGCGCGCACCGTCCAGTTGACGAGGCTGCCACCCACGGCCGGGGCGAGGGTGAGATGGGTCAGGCTGTCTTCCAGTTCAATCATCAGAGCACCAGCCCGGGAAGCCACAGGGACAAGGCGGGAATGTAGGTGACCGCCATTAATACGAGGAACAGTACCGCATAAAACGGCAGCAGCGCCGCCACGGTTTTCTCGATACTGACCTTGCCCACCGCCGCACCCACAAACAGCACCGCACCCACGGGTGGAGTGATCAGGCCGATCCCGAGGTTCACCAGCATGATCATGCCGAAGTGCACCGGGTCCACGCCAATACCGAGGATCACCGGCAGCAGAATCGGGGTGAGGATCAAGATCAGCGGCGCCATGTCCATCACCGTGCCGAGCAACAGCAGCATCACGTTGATGCACATCAGGATCACGTAGCGGTTGTCCGACAGGGTCAGGAACAGCGTGGTGATTTTTGCCGGGATCTGCATCAGGGTCATGATGTAGCCGAAGCTGGCGGCGAAGGCGATCAGGATCATCACAATGGAAATGGTGCGCACCGTGCGGTGCATCAGCTTGGGCAGCTCACGCCATTTGTAGTCGCGATAGATGAACATGGTCACGAAAAATGCCCACAGCACCGCAATCGCGGCCGACTCGGTGGCAGTGAAAATGCCCGAGAGGATGCCACCCAGGATGATCACCATGGCCATCAAGCCCCAGAGCGCGTCGGCGCAGATCTTCAGCGCTTGTTTAAGCGGGATGACCTCGCCCTTGGGGTAGTTGCGCTTTTTCGCGAAGATCAGGCACAGCACCATCAGGCACGCGCTCATCAGCAGCCCAGGCACCACACCGGCCATGAACAACGAGGCAATCGAGACCGTGCCGCCGGCCGCCAGGGAGTAGAGCACCGAGTTATGGCTGGGCGGCGTCAGCAAGGCCTGCACCGAGCCGCTGACAGTGACGGCAGTGGAGAACTCACGCGGGTAGCCGCGGCGCTCCATTTCCGGGATCAACACCGAACCGACCGATGCGGTATCGGCCACCGACGAGCCGGAAATCGCGCCAAAAAACGTCGACGCCACGATGTTCACCAACGACAGGCCACCGCGCACAAACCCTACCAGCACCCCGGCAAATGCAACCAGTCGCCGCGACATGCCGCCTTCGGCCATGATCGCCCCGGCCAGTACAAAGAACGGAATCGCCATCAGCGAAAACTTGTTCACCCCGCCCGCAACCTGAATCATCAAGGCCTGGAACGGGATGTCGATCCACCACGCGCCGATCAGCGCCGACAGCCCGAGGGCGTAGGCCACCGGCATGCCGATCAGGATCAAGGCGATAAAACTGCCCAGCAGCATCAATGCGTCCATCAGGCAGCCCCTTCGTTTTCTTCAACCAGATCGAAGCGCACCACGCGGCGCTGGCTCTGGTCACCGAGCAAGAGTTTTTCCAGCACGAATACCAGCGTCAGCAGCCCGCCAATCGGGATCGGCATATAGGTGATGCCCACGCGCAGGGTGGGGATCGCACTCATGAACTGGTTCCAGGTGGACAGGCACAGCTTGCTGCCCCAGACGGTCATGAACAGGCAGATGGTGGCCATCAGCAGTTGCGTGATAACGCCGACGATTTGCCGTTGGCGCGCTGGCAGGCGGTCAGTAACTACGGCCACCGACATATGCGCGCCGGCACGGTAACTGGCGGCGGCGCCGATAAAGGTGAACACCAGCATCAGCAGGATGGCGGTGGGCTCCGGCCAGCTTGCGCCGGTGCCGAGGATGTAGCGGGCGAAGATGCCCCAGGGGATGATCAGCGCGACCCCGAGGACCGAGAGGCCGGCGACCCAGATGCAGGTCATGTAAATGCGGTCGTTGATGCGCAGCACTAAATTCTTCATGGCGTTCACCGTAACCGGGCGCGTCGATGCCGACCGCGCCGGGCCTGACTATAGGAAAGGGTGATTACTCGACCGCGTCGATGCGCTTGATGATGTCGGCGTAAGCCGCACCGTACTTGGCGCGAACCGCTGCGGTGGCGTCATAGAAGGGTTTTTTGTCGACGGTGATGAACTCGACGCCGGCCTTCTTGAGCTTTTCCTCGCTGCTGGCGGACTTGGCGTCCCACAGCGCGCGCTCATCGGCCTGGGCGGCCTTGGCGGCTTTTTTCACCAGGTCTTGCTGGTCGGGCGTGAGTTTGTTCCAGGTGATCTTCGACATCACGATGGGTTCGGGCAGGATCAGGTGCTCGGTGAGGGTGTAGAACTTGGCGTTCTGGAAGTGGTTGTGCTCCAGCATGGTCGGCGGGTTGTTTTCCGCGCCGTCGATGACGCCGGTCTGCAAGGCACTGAAGATTTCGCCGGTGTCCATGGCAATACCGTTGGCGCCCATCGCGTTGAAGGCTTCGATGAAGATCGGGTTGCCCTGTACACGAATTTTCATGCCCTTGAGGTCTTCGATCTTGCGCACCGGCTTCTTGGTGTAGAGGTTGCGCGTGCCACCGTCCATCCAGGCCAGGGCCACCAGGCCGAACTCGGAGTCGGTGATTTTGGCGAGGATTTCATCGCCGATCTCGCCGTCGATGATTTTGCGCATATGCGCCTGGTCGCGGAACACGAACGGCAAGTTGAACACGTTCACGTCCGGCACCACTGGCCCGACGATGCCGAGGCTGACGCGGGTCATCTGCACCGCACCGACCTGGGCCTGTTCGACCACTTCTTTTTCGGAACCCAGCACACCGCCCGGGAAGTATTTGAAGGTCAGTTCGCCGTTGCTGGCCTGAGTCAGGGCCTTGCCCATGTTCTGTTCAGCGACGACGGTGGGGTAGCCGGCGGGGTGGATGTCGGCGAATTTGATTTCCAGCGCGTGGGCGGCGGTGCTGAGGGTAAAGAATGCAGCGGCGAGCAAAGTGCGTTTGAAGTCCATGGGGTGTCACTCCTGTCTTATTGTTGTTGTATTCAAGGCACAGCGATGCAGCTAGAGGGTGAACGTGGGCTCCGGCAATCCGCTGACGCCGGGGTTGAGGGCAAACACGCCGCCGGCGACCGACTGCTCACCGTGGTCATCACGGATCGAGGTGACGAACAAGGTGTCCAGCCGGCTGCCGCCGAAGGCGCACATGGTGGGTTTTTTTACCGGCACGCTGAGGGAGCGGTCCAGACGGCCATCCGGGGTGAAGCGGTGAACCAGCCCCGCGTCGTTGGCGCAGATCCAGTAGCAACCCTCGGCGTCGACCGCCGCGCCATCGGGGCGCCCGAGGAATTGATGCATGTCGATAAACACGCGGCGGTTGGATGGCGTGCCGGTGTCGATGTCGTAATCGAACGCCCAGACCTGCTGCACCAGCGGGTGTGAATCCGAGGCGTACATCGTGCGGCCGTCCGGGCTGAAGGCCAGGCCATTGAGGGTGATGAACCCGTTGAGTTGCGCATGCGGCGCGGCGCCTGACGCATAGCGGTACAGGGTGCCTTCGGCCGCATTCAAGCCCATGTTCAGCACCATGCTGCCGGCCCAGAAGCGGCCCTGGCGATCGCAGCGGCCATCGTTGAGGCGCATGTCCGGGCGTGGGTGCTCGATGCTCGCCAGAGGCGTGGTGTCGAGGCTGCCGTCGTTATGCGGGGTGAGTTGGAAAAACCCGCTTTCCATGCCCGCGAGCCAATTGCCCGCGTCGGTGCGGGCAATACAGGCGAGCATCTGCGGGGCTTTCCAGGCGGCGACGTGGCCGGTGGCGGCGTCCCAGCGTTGCAGGCCACCGTTGGGGATGTCCACCCAGTACAGCGCGTTTTCCTGCGGCACCCACACCGGGCATTCGCCCACGGCATTGCGGGCGTCGACGATCAGTTCAGCGGTCATGGCAACTCATTCCCTTGGGTTGATGTGCGTTCAGTCACCAAACGGCCCCGCGGCGCAGAACGCGCCGCCCTGGTAGACCGCGGCCGGGTCATCGGCGGCCACTGGCGGCTGGGCTTCGACCTTGGTGCGGTACACCTCGGAGCTGTCCTTGGGCACAAAACCCAGGTGCGCGGCGTAACGGTTGTCCCACCAGGTGTCGAGGTTATCCGACATGCCGTAGACCACGGTGTGGCCGACATTGGGCGTGTACAGCGCGCGCTCGAGCAGTTGGGTCAGGTCATCGAAACTCAACCAGGTGTGCATCATCCGGCGGTTCTGGGGTTCCGGGAACGAGGAGCCGATGCGGATGCTCACGGTCTCGATGCCGTAGCGGTCGAAGTAGAAGCTGGCCATGTCTTCGCCATAGGATTTGGATAAGCCGTAGTAGCTGTCCGGGCGGCGCGGGGAGTGGGCGTCGATCTGTTCGTCTTGCTTGTAAAAGCCGATCACATGGTTGGAGCTGGCGAAGATCACGCGTTTCACGCCATGGCGGCGGGCGGCTTCGTAGATATGGAAAACACCGCTGATGTTTGCGCCCAGCACTTCTTCGAAAGAGCGCTCCACCGACACACCGCCGAAGTGCAGGATGGCATCGACGCCTTCCACCAGTTGGTGCACAGCCTGTTTGTCGGCCAGGTCACAGGGTTGCACTTCTTCGAACTCACCGGCCGCCGGGGCCATGTTGGCGATGTCCGACAGGCGCAATACCTGGGCATAAGGGCGCATGCGTTCGCGCAAGACTTTGCCCAGGCCGCCGGCGGCGCCGGTGAGCAGCAGGCGGTTGAAGGGGACAGGCGTGGTGGTAGTCATGGGAATTCCATTGTTGTTGTAGGTTGTCGTATGACTTGGTGGAAGTATCGTTTTGGACTCCCTGGGTTGTCAACGCCCTTGCAGGCAAGTGATGCTCAAAAGGTGGGAGCTGGCTTGCCTGCGATTGCGGTCGGCTAACTGACATTTCTTTTGCTGATCCTGCGCTATCGCAGGCAAGCCAGCTCCCACACAAGCGGGCTGCTACAAATGTCAGTGCCTGCAGGGAGCGCGTTACAGCAACGAGATCGGGTAGCTGACAAAGATCCGATTCTCATCAAACTCGTTGTTGCTGAAATCCCGACGCATGGTCGAGTTGCGCCAGCGCACATTCAAATCCTTCAGTGTGCCGCTCTGCACCGTGTAGGCCAGCTCCGACTCGCGGCCCCATTCCTTGCCGTCGGTGATGGCGCCAGTGTGTACGTTATTGCCGCTGATATACCGGTTCATCATGGTCAGCCCCGGAATGCCGAGTACCACGAAGTTGAAGTCATGGCGTATCTGCCAGGATTTTTCTTTGGCATTGTCGTAGCTGGCGTTGTAGCTATCGTTGGCCAGGGTGCCGCCGCTGGTGCCGTTGACCCTCATCCACACGCTGTCGCCGGTGAGTTTTTGCAGGCCGACATAGAAGGCGTTGCCTTTGTATTTGGCCGAGAGCAGGGCGGAATAGGTTTTGTTATCGAGGTTGCCGGCCAGGGCGCTGCCGTCCTCCTTGCCATTGAAGAACCCCAGGTTGGCGCCAAACGTCCAGTCGCCGACCGGCTGGCTGTGGGTCAGGTTCAGGTATTGCTGCTGGTAGATGTCGGTGAGTTCGGCGTACCACACGCCGACCTGGGTGCGTTTGTCGTTGAAGGTGTATTCGCCGCCGCCGAAGTTGAAACGGTCCGAGGTGAACGCGGCTTTGCCGTTCATGAACATGTCTTCCATGCTCCCATCGTTGCGTGGGCTATTGCCGCGAAATTGCCCGCCGTAGAGCGTCAGCCCGGCGATTTCATTGGAGGTTACCTGGCCGCCACGAAAGGTCTGCGGCAAGGAGCGGCCGTCGTCCGAGCGCAGGATCGGCAGTACCGGCATCCATTCGCCAACTTTCAGTTCGGTTTTGGACAGCCGGGTTTTCAGTGCCACGCCCAGGCGTCCGAAATTGTCGGCAGGGCGGCCATCTCTGTCGAGCGGCAACAGTTGGGTGCCGCCGGTGCCTTTACCGCCATCGAGCTTCTGAGAATACAGGCCGAGTACGTCAATCCCGAAGCCCACAGTGCCTTGGGTAAATCCGGATTTGGCGTCGAGAATGAAGTTCTGCGTCCATTCTTCGGCCTTGGCCTGTGGGTACGTGGGGTTGGTGAAATTGCGATTGAAGTAGGCATTGCGCAGGTTGAGCGTGGCTTTGGCATCGTCGATAAAGCCTTCTGCCTGGGCGCTTAGGGGCAGGGCGAGTGCCAGACTGCTGAGGCTGATAAGACCGAGACGCGAGGAGGAATTGCGGGCGAATTGAGGCACAGTGAAGCTCCCTTCCATTTTGTTGTTTTTATTATTTGTTATACGTTGTCGTACAACATTGCGAGGGATATTTGCGGGGTTTTCGGGGGCTGTCAAGCAGAAGTTATACGATGACCAAGTGCGCATCGATGAAAAGCGGGCACGGTTCATGTGGGAGCTGGCTTGCCTGCGATGGCATCGACGCGGTGTAACTGTGGGGCCGCGGTGTCTGCATCGCAGGCAAGCCAGCTCCCACAGAGATCTTCAGCCGGCCATCACCATCGGTGGCAAGGTGCCCAGCAGGGACACCGCGGCTACTGCTGCAATACCCAGCACCCATTCGAGCATCACACTGGCTTTCAAACTGCCCACTCGCTCCTCACAGCGTTCGATACGCAACCGGTTCAACAGCGCCAGCGCCAACATACCCAGCACCAGCAGCACCTTGATCAACAGAATCAGCGCAAACCCGTTAAACAGCGGCGTGGGCCACAGCTGCCCGGTCAGCACGCGAACATTGATCAAACCCGTTACCAGCAAACCGGCAACCAGGCCATAACCCACGCCGCTGAAGCGCTTGAGGATCGGCTCCAGCGCAGGCTTTGGCGACAGCCGCAGAATCAGCACCAGCAGCAACAACCCGCCCAGCCAGGCGCCGACGCACACCAGGTGCACCACTTGATTGAGGATCAGCAATTGGCCGCTCAGCCCATTGAGCATGGCGCCATGGCCGACCGGTGCCAGCGTCGCCAGCAGCAGTGCGGTCAACGGCAGGCGCAAGGCCGGCCAGGGTTTGAGCAACACCACTACCAGCAGCAGGTTCAGCAACAGATGCCAGACCCACACCTGGCCGAAAAAGGTTTTGCCCAGCACCAACTGCACGGTGGCCGGTTGCAGCGCCGCGTCCCAGCTGCCCGCCATGCTGGCGGTGATCAACAGCAGCCAGGCCACGCCGGAGAACAACCCCAGCCAGGCCAGGGCGCGGGTGATGCGCAGCAGTTGCCGGTCGAGTGCCGGTTGCACTTCGTTGCCCAGCAGCCAGGGCCTGAAGGCACAGGCCCCGAACATCAACAGCACGACGATGAAATGCACGAAGCGGCACAGCACCAGCAGGGTTGCCATGGGTTATTGGCCGACCTTGAAGCTGTACTCACCGTTGCTCTTGTGGGTGTCGACCGAGACGGCGTTCCACACCACTTTGTAGTTGCCGGCGGCCAGCGGCGCGGCGGGTGTGACCACCAGGGTTTTCTTGTCGGCGTCCGGGGTTTCCAGGCCTTTGATGGCGAGTTCGGTGCCGTCTTTGCTCAGGGACACTTTGGTGAAGGTGGCCTCGACGCCTTCGCTGAAGGTCAGGCGCAGGTCGGCGGGCGCAGCAACCGTGCTGTCTGCCGCCGGTGTCGAACTTTTGAGATGGGCGTGGGCAAATGCCGCAGAAGCGCCCAGCAGGGAAGCGAGCAGGGTGACAGTGGTGAGGGCTTTCTTGATCAGCATTGTTCAGTACCTTCAAGTGAGTGAGTCGGTAATGCCATGTGCAACAAGGGAAAGGGTTTGCCTTCGCCATCCAGCGGCGAGCGCGCGACCTGGATAAAACCATAATGCAGATAGAAACCCACGGCCTGCGGGTTTTGTTCGTTGACGTCCACGGTCAGCGTGTCATGACGGGCGCGGGCGTGGTCGAGCAATTGGCGGCCGACGCCCTGGCCGCGGCGCTCGGGGTCGATAAACAGCATTTCGACGTTATGCCCGCCAGTGCCGATAAAACCGGCGATACCGTGGTGGTCTTCATACACCCACACGTCGAGGGCCGGCATTGGCAGGTAGGCGTCGCGCACCAGCGGCAGCAAACGCTGGATGTCGTCTTCGGGGAGGAAGTCATGGGTGGCTCGCACCGAGCGCTCCCACAGTGCGCCCAGCACCGGGTCGTCGGCAGCCACGCGAGGTCGAATAGTCATTGCAATGATCCTTCAAGTGGACCGCGATCCTAACCAATCCGTTTTTGGCGGGAAAGGTTCGCGTAGGAAGTTTCATCACTCGGCGGCCAACCGCAGCCTTTTTATTCGGTACATATCGCTGTCTGCGTGGCTGAGCAGGGTATCGGCGTCTGCACCGTCGGCCGGATAAAACGCCACGCCCACACTGCACGACGGCATCTTGACCGGGCCAAACTCAGCGCCCAGCGGCTCGGCCATGGCCGCGAGAATTTGCGCGACTTTGGCGCTAACCGCTTCGTGTGACTGCACGTCGGTCAGCAACACCGTGAATTCATCACCGCCCATGCGCGCCACCAGGTCGCTGTCACGCACGCAGCGTTCCAGCCGCCGTGCAATCACGCATAGCACGCGATCGCCCACCGCGTGGCCATGCACATCGTTGATGCCCTTGAAGTCATTGACGTCCAGAAACAGCAACGCCAGCCGGGTGTTATGACGCTGTGCGGTGTGCAGGGCCGACGCCAGGCCATCGTTGAACAACGAGCGGTTGGTGAGCGCCGTCAGTGGGTCATGGTGGGCGAGGAAACGCAGTTCCTCCTCGGCCTGGGTGAGCGCCGTCACGTCGCGCGCCACGCCGATGCGCGCGCCGACTTCTTCGGACCAGAACGCCGCCCACAGGATGTGCACCACGCTGCCATCCTTGCGCAGATAACGGTTGCGAAAATCCACGTGGGGCCGGCCATTCATCACCCGCACAATCGAGGCCCGGGTGCGCGCCAGGTCTTCGGGGTGCATGTAGTCGGTGATGGGGGTGCCGGTCAGTTCATCGGCGCGGTAACCGAGCAGGGCTTCGCAGGCATCGCTGACAAACACGATCAGGTTGTCACTGTCGACCACGAAGACCGTGTCCAGCATCAAGTGGATCAATTTCGGGTAGAGGGCGTGCAGGTCAACGGCCATAGGTCAGGGGTGTCCGGTTCAGATGCGCCGATCATAGCTCGATCACGCAGGCTGACGCCTTGGAATACTGCGGGCTTTGAAGCGCTGGCGCCGATCTGGCGATCAATGGCGTGTAGCCTAATGAGGCGGTTCATGATGTGATGGTTGAAAATGAATTGTATTTAAAAGTGACTGGGGCTCCATCATCCATGGGCAATCACAAGATCGGTATCCGGCGCAGCAACGTCGAGAAAATCCTGCTGGCGGCAGAGAAAGTCTTTGCCGAGAAGGGCTATGGCAGCACCGCCATGGCCGATATTGCCGAAGAAGTGCAACTGCCGCGCTCCAACCTGCATTACTACTTCAGCACCAAAAGCGAGCTGTACAGCGCCGTGCTGTTTGACCTGCTGGACCTGTGGAAGCAGGACGCCCTGAGCTTTGAAACCTTCGATGACCCGCGCGTGGTGCTCAGCAGTTACATCCGCGCCAAGATGCAGCGCTCACGCACGCGGCCGCATGGTTCGAAAGTCTGGGCGAATGAAATCATCCACGGCGCGCCGACCCTCGGTGAGGCGCTGGACGAAAGCCTGTACGACTGGGCCAAGATGAAAGAGGCGAAAATTCGTCAGTGGGTAGAAGACAAACGCATCCTGCCAGTGGAGCCGTCAAGCCTGCTGTATATGATTTGGGCCTCGACCCAGCACTATGCGGACTTTGATCACCAGGTGAAGATCTTGAATGATCACCAGCCGTTGTCGGACAGGCAGTTCGAGAAGGCAATCCAGACGGTGACCAGTGTGATTTTGCGTGGGATTGGCTTGGAGCCTTGAGCTTGGTGGTGTGGCTGAGGGAGCCATCGCAGCGGTGCGGCGATCCGACAAGCCAGCTCCCACAGTTTGATTTGTGAATACATTCAAATGTGGGAGCTGGCTTGCCTGCGATGGCGGTCTAAAGGGCTACACAGCTTCGCGGTAAGGGTTACGCGGATCCTGCGTCCAGTTCAAAAACGGCTTGCCCGTTTCTATCGGCACCATCTCGATGCAATCGGCCACCGGGCAAGTGATCTGGCACAAATTGCAGCCAACACACTCATCATCAATCACCTCGTATTTGTGCGTGCCGTCCGCCTGCTTCAAGCTGGCAATCGCCTGGTGTGACGTGTCCTCGCAGGCAATATGGCAACGCCCGCAGCCGATACACGCCTCCTGATCGATCTTGGCAATTACCTGATAGTTGATATCCAGGTACTTCCAATCCGTGGTATTGCCCACCGCCCGCCCGGAAAACGCCTGCAGGTTGGCGTAACCCTGGCTGTCCATCCACCGCGACAGCCCGTCCTTCATCTCTTCCACAATCCGAAACCCATGCAGCATCGCCGCCGTGCACACCTGCACCGCGCCACAGCCCAGTGCGACAAATTCCGCCGCGTCACGCCAGTTGCCAATGCCACCGATGCCGCAGATCGGCAGGCCCTGGGTCTGTGGGTCGCGGGCGATTTCAGCCACCATGTTCAACGCAATCGGCTTGACCGCCGAGCCGCAATAACCGCCATGGGTACTTTGCGTGCCAACCACCGGCAGGGCGACCATGCGCTCCAGGTCCACACTGGTGATGGAGTTGATGGTGTTGATCAGCGACACCGCATCCGCGCCGCCGCGATACGCCGCGCGTGCCGCCACGCGGATGTCGGTGATGTTCGGCGTGAGCTTGACGATCACCGGCAGCGAGCAGTAGGTCTTGCACCAGCGCGTCACCTGTTCTACATACTCCGGCACCTGGCCGACCGCTGCGCCCATGCCGCGCTCGGGCATGCCGTGGGGGCAGCCGAAGTTCAGCTCGATGCCATCGCAACCGGTGGCCTCCACCAGCGGCAGGATGTTCTTCCAGGACTCTTCAACGCACGGCACCATCAGCGACACGATCAATGCGCGGTCGGGCCAATCCTTTTTCACCTGGGTGATTTCCTTGAGGTTGATCTCCAGGGAGCGGTCGGTGATCAACTCGATATTGTTGATGCCCAGTACCTCGCGGTTGGCGCCATAGTGCGCCGAGTAACGGGAGGATACGTTGACCGCCGCCGGGTCTTCACCGAGGGTTTTCCACACCACGCCGCCCCAGCCGGCTTCGAAGGCGCGGACCACGTTGTAGGCCTTGTCGGTGGGCGGCGCGGAGGCCAGCCAGAACGGGTTGGGGGCTTTGATACCGGCAAATACAATCGAGAGATCGGCCATTACGCAGCCTCCACGTTCAGCATGAGTTGGGCGTGCATGGCTTCGGCGGCCAGCTTGCCGTGTTGCACCGCCTGCACGGTGAGGTCCTGGCCGAGGCTGACGCAATCGCCACCGGCATAGATGCCTGGAATGCTGGTTTGCAGCTGTTCGTCGACGAAGATGCGTTCGCCCACGCGGTGCAGTTGCTGAGCCAACGGGTCGTGCAGCGCCTCGTTGTCAAAACCCTGGCCGATGGCTTTGAAGATCGCGTCGCAGGCCAGTTCAAAGGTCTCGCCAGTAGGGAGCAGGCGACCGTTCTCCATGTGCGTGCGCAAAAAACGCATGCCGCGCACACGGCCTTGATCATCCAGCAACACTTCATCCGGTTGAGCCCAGGTCAGCAGCCGTACCTGATTGCCCTTGGCAATCTCTTGTTCATGGTGAGTGGCGCCCATGTCGGCCAAGCCACGGCGGTACACCAGGTTGACATCGCGGGCGCCCAAGCGGGCCATTTGCACGGCCATGTCGATGGCGGTGTTGCCGGCGCCGAGCACGATGCAGCGGTCGGCCAGCGGCAGTTGGCTCAAGTCATCGGCCTGGCGCAGTTCGCGGATATAGTCGGTGGCGGCGAGCAGGCCGGGCGCGTCTTCATGGGGCAAGCCCAGCTGTTTGCTGGCGGCAAGGCCGAGGCCCAAGAATACCGAATCGAATTGCTGATGCAGTTCGCTTAACGTCAGGTTGCCACCCAGGCGCTGGCCGTGGCGGATCTCGATGCCGCCGATCTGCAGGAGGAAATCCAGCTCCTTCTGGGCGAAGTCATCCACCAGCTTGTATTTGGCGATCCCGTATTCGTTCAGGCCGCCAGCTTTTTCCCGTGCTTCGAAAATCACCACGTCATGGCCATGCAGGGCCGCGCGGTGTGCGCAAGCCAGGCCCGCAGGCCCGGCGCCGACCACGGCGATGCGTTTGCCGGTCGGTGCAGCGCGCTGGAACGGGTGTTCGCGAAAGTGCGCGTTGTCGATGGCGTAGCGCTGCAACAGGCCGATCAGCACCGGCGCGCATTCTTCGGCGTTATTACGCACGCAGGCTTGCTGGCACAGAATCTCGGTGGGGCACACGCGGGCGCAGCTGCCGCCGAGGATGTTGGCCGAGAGGATTTTCTGCGCGGCGCCCTGCACGTTCTCGGTGTGGATATTGCGGATGAACGACGGGATGTCGATTTCGCTGGGGCACGCATTCACGCAAGGCGCGTCGTAGCAATACAGGCATCGCGAGGCTTCCAGTTGCGCCTGGCGGGCGTTGAGGGGCGGCGCCAGGTCGGTGAAGTGGCTGGCGAGTGTCGGCCCATCTTCATGGGGATGGGGGAGGTGGGTCAGGGTCTGGATCACGGTTTTGGCCTCACGGTTTTTTTGGGATTGCCTCTGGCGGGCATTTTTGTTGCCTGTACCGGCCTCATCGCAGGCAAGCCAGCTCCCACATTTGAATGTGTTCGCACATCAACATGTGGGAGCTGGCTTGCCTGCGATAGCGGTCTCAGCGCTTTACAGCAGTGGGCCTGGAATGCTCAGCCCGCTTGCTCAACTGCTCAAACACCGCCGGGTACGCCGGCCGTTCCACATACCGCCCGGCACCGCGCTCGGCGCGCAAATCACCATCGGCCCATACCAGCTTGCCCTGGCTGATGGTGTGGCTCGGCACGCCGCGCACGGTCTTGCCTTCGAAGATGTTGAAGTCGACTTTCTGATGGTGCGTCTTGGCCGAAATCGTGCGCGTGCCCTCGGGATCCCACAGCACCAGGTCTGCATCGGCACCCACGCGGATCGCGCCTTTGCGCGGGTAGAGATTGAAGATCTTCGCGGTATTGGTCGACGTCAGCGCGACGAACTCCTGCATCGACAACCGCCCGGTGTTCACGCCCTCGTGCCACAGCAGTGCCATGCGGTCTTCGATACCGGCGGTGCCGTTGGGGATCTTGCTGAAGTCATCACGGCCGGCAGCTTTTTGCTCGGCGCAGAAACAGCAGTGGTCGGTGGCGGTGGTGTGCAGGTTGCCGGACTGCAAGCCGTGCCAGAGTGCTTCCTGATGCCCTCGCGGGCGGAACGGCGGGCTCATCACGTAACCGGCGGCGGTTTGCCAGTCGGGGTGCTGGTACACGCTGTCATCCAGCAGCAAGTGCCCGGCGAGCACTTCGCCGTAGACCGGCTGGCCTTTGCCACGGGCGTAGGTGATTTCATCCAGTGCCTCCTGGGTCGACACATGCACCAGGTACAACGGCGTGCCGATGGTCTCGGCGATGCGAATGGCGCGGCTGGCGGCCTCACCTTCCACCTGGGACGGACGCGACAGTGGATGCGCTTCCGGCCCGGTAATGCCCTGGGCCATCAACTTGCGTTGCAGGTGATACACCAGCTCACCGTTCTCTGCGTGCACCGTCGGCACCGCGCCCAGTTCCAGGCAGCGTTCGAAGCTGGCGACCAAGGTGTCATCCGCCGCCATGATTGCGTTCTTGTAGACCATGAAGTGCTTGAAGCTGTTGATGCCATGGTGGCTGACCAACTCGGCCATCTCCTCGCGCACCTGCTCGCTCCACCAGGTGATCGCCACGTGAAAACCGTAGTCGGAGGCGGATTTTTCCGCCCAGCCGCGCCACTGGTGAAAAGCCTCCATCAGCGATTGCTGCGGGTTGGGAATCACGAAGTCGATGATCGAGGTGGTGCCACCTGCCAGACCCGCCGCCGTGCCACTGAAAAAGTCTTCACTGGCCACAGTGCCCATGAAGGGCAGTTGCATGTGCGTATGCGGGTCGATGCCGCCGGGCATCAAGTATTGGCCGCTGCCATCGAGTGTTTCAGTGCCGGCGGGCACCTCCAGATTAGTGCCAATAGCGCGAATTAGACCGCCTGCGCATAACACATCGGCGCGGTAACTTTCATCATGGGTAATAACGGTGGCGCCACGGATCAACAGCGACATGTCGAGTTCCTCACAGGCTTGACCGGCTTGTGCCAGTTCTAAGTGTTGTAATGCTGCTTGCCGATGCAGGGTTTAATCCTGTCATCGGTGACAGGAATAGAAACTAGCCCGAGTTTTTCGAATGGGCAAGAAGATTTTTTATAAGCATATATCGTTATTAAATTATTGATTTATAAGGATAAAAACTAAAAATCACCAAAATGTAGCGCCCCTTCACCATTTTGACGCACTTGACAGGTTCTTGAATTGAGCAACATTTCTTATTGCAAATCAGGCGCTTGAGACATGCCGCTTGACGGCGTGGGTAAATAAAAATAATTGTGTTGCACCAGATTGAGTCCTGACAGTTCGGGCAACTTTCGCGTTATTTAGCCTGAGTAAGGCGACAAGTACCCAGGGCACAATCGGAAAGCTGATAAACATCAGCGAGTTATATAAGCGGTGCGGGTTCAGATGCGGTTGTCGGCACGGATTTTGAGTGCAGTGGCGGCTGGCCGAGCCCGTGATGTCATGTTGTTTACGAGGTACTCCGGCCATCCGGCGCCACGCGCTGGATGAGCAACAATAATTTTAAAAAAAACCGTGGAGCGGCCATGCAACAGAACAGATCGCAAGTCATTGAACGCAACGGCCTGTATGAACTCGACGCCGGCCCCGACGTCCTCGACAGCCCACGCTACAACCACGACATGGCACCGACCAAGGTGCATGAACGCACCTGGAACAAGTGGCACATCACTGCGCTGTGGGTCGGTATGTCGATCTGCGTGCCGACCTACACCCTGGGCGGGGTGCTCACCGCCTATTTCGGGCTGTCGGTGGGCGAGGCGCTGATCGCGATTTTGCTCGCCAACATCGTGGTGCTGATCCCGCTGACCCTTAACGCCTTCCCGGGTACCAAGTACGGCATTCCGTTTCCGGTGCTGTTGCGTTCGTCCTTCGGCATCCTCGGCTCCAACGTGCCGTGCCTGATTCGCGCGCTGGTGGCCTGTGGCTGGTTTGGCATCCAGACGATGTTCGGCGGGCTGGCGATTCACCTGTTCCTGGGCTCGATTTTCGAAGGTTGGAAGTCCCTTGGTGGCACCGGTGAAGTGATCGGCTTCATGATTTTCTGGACCCTGAACCTGTGGGTGGTGCTGCGCGGCGCCGAGTCGATCAAGCGCCTGGAAACCTTGTCGGCGCCGCTGCTGGTGGCGGTGGGAATAGGCTTGCTGGTGTGGGCGATGCCGAATGTGTCGCTGAGTGAACTGATGGCGATTCCACCCAAGCGCCCCGAAGGCGCAAGCCTCACCGGTTACTTCATGGCCGGGCTGACAGCCATGGTCGGGTTCTGGGCCACCTTGTCGCTGAACATTCCCGACTTCAGCCGCTACGCCAAAAGCCAGAAGGACCAGATTCTCGGGCAGATTTTCGGCCTGCCGCTGACCATGTTCCTGTTCGCCGCCCTCGGCGTGATCATGACCGCGGCGTCGGTGAAGCTGGTAGGCGTCAGCGTCTCCGATCCCGTCACCCTGATCGGGCACATTCAGAGTCCGGTGTGGGTGGCCATCGCCATGGCGCTGATCATCATCGCCACCTTGTCCACCAACACCGCCGCGAACATCGTCTCGCCCACCAACGACTTCCAGAACATCGCGCCCAAGCTGATCAACCGTACCACGGCGGTGATTCTTACCGGCCTGGTCGGGCTCGCGTTGATGGCCCACGAACTGCTGAAAAAACTCGGGCTGATCGTCTCGAATGTGAGCCTGGAAACCGTGTATTCCAACTGGTTGCTGGGCTACTCCAGCCTGCTCGGCCCGATCGCCGGGATCATGGTGGTGGACTATTTCATCACGCGCAAACAGCAGTTGGACCTGGCCGGTTTGTACCGCGATGACGTGTACCCGGCGTGGAACTGGAGCGGCTTTGTTGCCTTCGGCGTGCCGGTGGTGCTGACCTTGCTGTCGCTGAGCAGTGATGCGTTCAGCTGGTTTTACAGCTACGGCTGGTTCACCGGCTCGGCGTTGGGTGGGGTGCTGTATTACGGCCTGAATGCCAAGCGTGGCATCAGACCGGTCGCCGCCAAATCACCTGTGTAAATGCGGTCACTGTGGGAGCTGGCTTGTCGAGTCGTCGCACCGCTGCGATTGCATCACCACGGTTCGGCGGGAATACCGAGTCGCCTGTATCGCAGGCAAGCCAGCTCCCACACAAGCTCGGTTCACATTGGATCGAGTTAAATCATAAGAAACACAGCCTGAGGAGATCCCCATGAACGCTGCCCTGGACGTTCTGCAATCGACCCATCAGCACATCAACCGCGACCGCCTGTGGCTGTCGCTGATGGACCTGGCCAAACTTGGCGCCACGCCCAAGGGCGGTGTTTGTCGCCTGGCCCTTACCGATCTCGACCGCAAGGCCCGCGACCTGTTTGTGCAGTGGTGTGAAGACGCGGGTTGCACCGTGACCATCGATGGCATCGGCAATATTTTCGCCCGGCGCCCTGGCCGCAATCCCAACCTTCCACCGGTGATGACCGGCAGCCATATCGACACCCAGCCTACGGGCGGCAAGTTCGACGGCTGCTTCGGCGTGCTGGCGGGCGTGGAAGTGCTGCGCACCCTCAATGACCTCAAGATCGAAACCGAAGCGCCGCTGGAAGTGGTGGTGTGGACCAACGAAGAAGGCTCACGCTTCCCGCCGTGCATGATGGGCTCGGGCGTGTTTGCCGAGAAATTCACTTTGGCCGATACCTTGGCCAAGGTTGATGTGGATGGCGTCAGCGTGGGCGATGCGTTGAATGCGATTGGCTATGCGGGCACGCGTGCTGTCAGTGGCCACAAGGTTGGCGCGTATTTCGAAGCGCATATCGAGCAAGGCCCGATTCTGGAGGACGAGAAGAAAACCATCGGCGTGGTGCTGGGGGCATTGGGGCAGAAGTGGTTCGACCTGAAACTGCGCGGTGTTGAGGCGCATGCGGGGCCGACGCCGATGCACCTGCGCAAGGATGCTTTGGTGGGTGCGGCCGCCGTGGTGGCGGCGGTGAATGCCGCGGCGTTGGGGCATCAACCGCATGCGTGCGGCACTGTCGGTTGCCTGCAAGCCTACCCAGGCTCACGCAATGTGATCCCCGGTGAAGTGCGCATGACGTTGGACTTGCGCCACCTGGAACCGGCGCGGCTGGATTCGATGATTGCGCAGGTGCGCAAGGTGATTGATGAGACCTGTGCCAAGCATGGGCTGACGTTCGAGCTGGAACCCACTGCTGACTTCCCGCCGTTGTACTTCGACAAAGGCTGCGTGGACGCGGTGCGTGATGCGGCGAATGGGTTGGGCTTGTCGAACATGGATATTGTCAGCGGGGCAGGGCACGACGCGATCTTTGTCGCTGAACTGGGCCCGGCGGGGATGATCTTCGTGCCGTGTGAAGGTGGCATCAGCCATAACGAAATCGAGAATGCCGCGCCGGATGATCTGGCGGCAGGGTGTGCCGTCTTGCTGCGGGCGATGCTGGCCGCGTCGGCGGCGATTGCCAGTGGGAAGCTTGCTGCCTGATAGGGTGCTATCGCAGTACAGGTATCTAAGCAACTTGTGTTGAATACAAAGTCTGTGGCAAGCGGGCTGTTGTGGCAGCTTTAAAAAGGTGGGTAGATACCTATGCTCATCGCAGGCAAGCCAGCTCCCACCTTTAATCCCGGCTATGCTGGCGAACTGTGTCAGGCGCCGGGTTGCCAGCCACCGCCGAGGGCCGTGACTAACCCTACACTCGCCTGCAATTGCCGCGTTTGCACCGCCTGCAAGGTCCGCTGCGCCTGCAACGCCGCCGTTTGCGCGGTCACCACATCCAGATAACTCACGGCCCCGGCCTGATAGCTGTTCATCGCCAATGCCTGCGTATGCTGCGCCGCATCCGCTGCCGCTTGCTCATCCTGGGCTTCCTGCTGCAGGTCCCGCAATTGCGCCAGGTTATCTTCCACCTCACGCACCGCTTTGAGCACATGGCTACGGTACTGCGCCGACGCCTCTTCAAACTCAGCCTTGGCCTGCCGTTCATTGGCGCTCAGCCGCCCACCATCAAAGATCGGCAGATTCACCAACGGCCCCAGCGCCCAGTAGCGGTTGCCGGCAGACAGCAGGTTGCCAACCCCTTGGGTCTGCCCACCGATTAACCCGGTGAGACTGAAATCCGGATACCACGCCGCCTTGGCCACGCCAATATTGGCATTGGCCGCAAACACCCGCCGTTCCGCCGCCGCAATGTCCGGACGACGTTGCAGCAGGTGGCTCGGCAGTTGCGATGGGATGCCCGGAAGGGCAATCAATTGCCGGCTTGGCGGCAACGTGAAGTTGCTGGCTGCCACACCCACCAATTCACCAATGGCGTGCTCGGTAAGGTTGCGTTGCCCGCGCACTTCATCCAGCTGGGCTTTGGCTTCGGCCAACTGGTTTTGCGCACGGGTCAGGTCGAGTTCGGAAGCAATCTGGCCTTCGTATCGGCTGCGCGTCAGTTGCAGCGCCTGGCTGAAATCCTCCAGCGAGCTATTGAGGATCCGACTCTGTGCATCCAGCCCATTGAGCTGCACATACAGGGTCGCCAATTGATGCTGCAGGCTCAGGCGCGCCACTGCCAGGTCATCCCCGGAGGCTTGTGCCTGGGCGTCGCCCGCTGCGACCTGGTTGCGGATCTTGCCCCACAGGTCCAGGTCGTAGCTCAGCGAAAACGCTGCGGTATTGCTGTTGTACACCGATGGCTGCGTATCGCCACGCAGCGGCCGCGAATCCGATTGCCGCTGGCGCAATGGCTGCGCGCTGGCGGTGATTTGCGGGAACAGCCCGGCATGCAATTGGCTGGCATACGCCTGGGACGCATCAAAGTGCGCCAGCGCCGCCGCCAGGTCCGGGTTGGCCTTGAGCAGTTGCTGTTGCAGGTCATTGAGGCGCGAATCGTTGTAGAGCTTCCACCATTCGGGTGCCAGTTGGTCGGACGGTTGTGCGCTGTGCCACGGGCCATCGCTGGTCTGTTCGCGGTAGCCGGCCGGCAGGTCAACGGCGGGCACCTTGTAGGTGGGCGCCATCGAACAACCTTGCAGGGCCAGCAGCACCAGCGCCGCGAGAGGGTTAAACCTTATGCGCATGCGCACCTCCGGCTTGGGCAAGCTCTACCGGGTCGCCTTCGCGCAGGGCGTCGGGCGGGTTGTCGACCACGCGGTCGGCGGGTTTGAGGCCTTGGTCGATCACCAGGCGTTCGCCCAGGTCCAGGCCGATGTGGATGTCTTGCAGGTGCACATGGTTCTGCGCGTCCAGCACCGCCACTTGGGTGCCTTGGGCGCGGAAGATCAAGGCGCTGGCCGGGATGCTCACGCCGTGGGTGTCGGTCGGGATTGGCAGCGTGGCTTCGGCGTAGTCACCGGGCAGCAGTTCGCCGTTGGGGTTGTCGGCGACAAACTGCGCAAGCAGGGTGCCGGAACGGCGGTCGATGGCGGTGGAGTCGCCGATCAGGCGCGCCTTGAAGTGCTCGCCAGGGTGCTCGGGTACGGTCAGCTCGGCCTCAAGCCCAGGGTGGATCACCGACGCGTAGTTCTGCGGCACCGGCACATACAGACGCAGTTGGTGAGTGTCGGCGATGTTGAACAGTTCCGGGTCGCTGTCGGTGTCGGCCTTGATCAACTGGCCGATATCGGTGTTGCGCGCGGTAATGGTGCCGGCGAACGGCGCGCGGAGGGTCTTGTAGCTTTCCAGCGCCGACAGCCGCGCATAGTCGGCAGCGGCGGCCTCGGCGTTGGCTTTGGCGGCAGCGGCGTTGGAGGTTTTTTCATCCGCCTCCTGACGCGACACCGAATGGCTGGCGAGCAGGTTCTGCCAGCGTGTGGCGGTGGTTGCGGCCAGGCGTGCGTTGGCCTGTTCCTGGAGCAGGCGCGCGTGGGTTTGCGCCAGTTGCTGGTCGAGGTCCGGGCTGTCGATTTCAGCGAGGATTTGCCCGGCTTTCACCTGGCTGCCGATGTCGACTTTCCAGTCCTTCAAGTAACCGCTCACCCGCGCATGGATCGGCGCCTTGCTCCAGGCGTCGAGGTGCGCGGGCAGGCGCAGGGTATCGCCGGCCGCGTTCTGCTTGGGCTGGAACACCATCACCTGAGGGATGGCGGCGGTTTCGGTCCAGGCCGTAACCGCCTCTTCGTGGGTGGTGCGGGCGTGCAGGCCGTTGGCGACCAACAGGGCGGCCAAGGTGAGGCCGCCGACACCCAGGAGCATCAGACGCTTGCGCGAGGGTTTGTGATCAGACGACATGTGAAGTTTCTCCAGCAGCTGCGCGAGTAGGGTGACGACCGTGGACCAGGCTGAAGACCACGGGTACAAACAACAATGTGGCGATGGTGGCGAAGATCAAGCCACCGATAACGGCACGGCCGAGCGGGGCGTTCTGCTCCTCGGAAATCGCCAGCGGCAACATGCCGATGATCATCGCCAGGGCGGTCATGCACACCGGGCGGAAGCGCGTGTAACCGGCTTCCATGGCCGCCTTCAGCGCGTCGCCATGTTCGGCCAGGCGTTCACGGCAGAAGCTCACCACCAGGATCGAGTTGGCGGTGGCCACGCCCATACAGAGGATGGCGCCGGTGAGTGCCGGTACCGACAGCGAGGTGCCGCTGAGGAACAGCATCCACACAATCCCCGCCAGTGCGGCCGGCAGTGCAGTGATGATCACAAACGGGTCAGCCCACGACTGGAAGTTGACCACGATCAGCAGGTAGATCAGCACCACGGCGCCGAGCAAGCCGAAGCTCAACCCGCTGAACGCTTCATGCAGCGCATCGATCTGCCCGTGCAGGCTGATCACCGCGCCTTTGGGGCGCATGGAGGCGGTGTCGTCCAGCACTTTTTGCACGTCACGGGCCACGCCGCCGAGGTCGCGGCCTTGCACGTTGGCGTACAGGTCCAGGGTCGGCTCGATGTTGTAGTGGGTCACCACCGCCGGGCTTTGCACGCGAGAGATGCTCGCCACGCCGCCGAGGATTTGCGATTGCCCATCGGCACCGGTCACCGGCAAGGCTTCCAGTGACGGCAGGCTGTCGAGGCGGTATTGCGGGGTGGCGGCGACGATGGAGTACGACACGCCGTTGGCCGGGTTAAGCCAGAACGTCGGCGCCACCTGTGAGCTGCCCGCCAGCGAGGCGACCATGCTGTTGGTCACGTCGCGCTCGGTGATGCCCAGGCCATTGGCACGCATACGGTCGACGTTCACTTGCAACGACGGGTAGCCGGTGGACTGCTGGATGCGCAGGTCGGCAATGCCCGGAATATGTTGCAGGCGACGCTCCAGTTCGATGGCGTAGGCGCGGTTTTCTGCATCGCTGCGCCCGGAGATTTTCACGTCCAGCGGCGCCGGGGCACCGAAGTTGAGAATCTGGCTGCTGATGTCGGCAGGCAGGAACGCAAAGTGGCTGCCGGGGAAGCTTTGCGGCAAGGCTTCACGCAGTTTTTTCACGTAGTCGGCGGTCGGCGCGTGGTCCTTTTTCAAGCTGACCTGGATGTCGCCGTCCTGCGGGCCGATGGTGCCGCTGCTGCTGTAGGCCATGTCGATGCCGCTGAGCGGGATGCCGATGTTGTCGACGATGGTGTCGAGTTGCTCGGCCGGGATCACTTCGCGAATCCGCGCTTCAATGCGGTCGAACGCCGCCGCGCTTTCTTCAATACGCGTGCCCAATGGCAAGCGCACGTGCAGGGCCAGGGCGCCGGCGTCGGTGGCCGGAAAAAAGTCCTGGCCCAGGCTCGGCAACAGCAGGAACGAGGCCAGCACGCAGGCCAGGAAACCGACGATAAAGCGCTTGCGTGCGCCCAGCGCCAGGGTCAGCAAACCGTGGTAAGTGTCGCGGATATTCGAGAAGTGGCGCTCGAAACCCTGCTGGAAATTCAGCACCGATTGCAGCACGCGATTGCGCGGCTTCTTGTGTTGTTCACCTTCGTGATGGTTGATGAATTCATCTTCCGGGTGATGCCCTGGCCCTTGTTCCGGCACATGCGGCTTGAGCAAAAACATCGCCAGGGTCGGCACCAGGGTCCGCGAGAGAATGAACGAGCTGGCCATGGCGAAAATCACCGCCAGCGCCATCGGCCGGAACAGGTAACCGGCGATGCCTTGCAGCAGGAACATCGGCACAAACACGATGCAGATACACAGCAGCGACACAAACGCCGGGCCGACGATCTGCGCGGCGCCGTCGAGGATCGCGGTCTTCACCGCCTTGCCTTGTTCCAGGTGCCAGTTGATGTTTTCGATGGTCACCGTGGCGTCATCGACCAGTATCCCCACCGCCAATGCGAGCCCGCCGAGGGTCATCACGTTGAGGGTTTGCCCGGTGGCCGCCAGCAATGCAATGGCCGACAACACCGCCAACGGAATCGAGGCGGCGATGATCAAGGTGGAGCGCCAGCTGCCGAGGAACAGCAGGATCATCGCACTGGTCAGCAGCGCCGCGATGATGCCTTCCTGGGCCACGCTTCCCACCGATTGTTTGACGAACACCGAGGCGTCGCCCAGCAGTGAGGTCTTCAGCGACGGCGGCAGGGTTTCATTGATGCGCGGCAGCATCTGGCGGATGCCGTCGATGATCGACAGGGTAGAGATACTGCCGTTTTTCAACGCTGGCATCAGCACCGCGCGGTGGCCGTCGACGCGCACGATGTTGGTCTGCGGCGGCGAGCCGTCACGCACGTGGGCCACTTGGCCGATGGTGATGATTGCGCCGTCGACCGTCTTGATCGGCAGGTCGTTGAGCTCATCAATCGCCTTGGGGCTGTTGTTGAGCAGGATCGTGTATTCGTTGGGGCCGAGTTTGGCGGTACCCACTGGAATGATCTGGTTTTGCAGCGCCAGGGCGTTGCCCACGTCCTGTGCCGACAAGCCTTTGGCGGCCAGCGCCTGCGGGTCGAGGTCGAGGGTGATCTGGCGTTGCTTGCCACCCATTGGCGTGGGCATGGCCAGGCCGGGCAGGGCGCTCAAGGGCAGGCGGATATTGTTCTGTACCAGGTCGCGGATCTTGGCTTCCGAGAGGCTGGGGCTGGAAAACGCCAGTTGCAGGATCGGCACCGTGGAGGCGCTGTAGTTGAGGATCAGCGGCGGCGTGATGCCCGGTGGCATCTGCTTGAGCACGGTCTGTGACACGGCCGTGACTTGGGCGTTGGCGGTGCGGATATCCACACCCGGTTGGAAGAAGATTTTCACGATGCCCATGCCGGGCAGCGATTGCGATTCGATGTGTTCGATGTCGTTGACAGTGGTGCTCAAGGAGCGTTCGTAGGTGTAGATCACCCGACCGGCCATGGCGTCCGGCGACAGGCCGTTGTACTGCCAAACCACAGCGACGACGGGGATGCCGATATCGGGAAAAACATCCGTGGGGGTTCGCAGGGCCGCCATCGGCCCGATGATGCAGATGAATATGGCCAACACGATAAACGTGTAGGGCTTTTGCAGTGCGGTCTTTACCAGCCCGAGCATGCGTGAACCTCCGAGGGAGCAGGATTGCAAACCCCGGCAGTCTTGCCCGACCCACCTAACACGCACCTTTCAGCCAGGTGAAGGAACATTTAGTTAACGGCTGAAGATCGTTTCATATGTATTCATTTGTTCTACATAGGGCAGCTCTCCAAGCTTGTAACCCATCGGCGGCGATACAGTTGAATCGCCTTCAACGTTTTTACTGATGCCCTTTGGAGCCCTGCCATGTCATTCAAACCTCTGTTGTTGATCCCCGCGCTTGGTGTTGTTTTGTTGTTGTCAGCCTGCGCCGGCCCCATCCCTAAAGCTGACCCGAGCGAGGCATGGATTGGTCTGAAGGAAGAAGCGCCAAATGACCTGATGGCCGAGCGCGTCGACGGCCACCGCGTGGATGACGGTCGCTATTTTGAAGTGACGCCGGGGGACCATCGTTTGGATGTGACACTGTTTGAAGAAGAGCCGGGCGACGACAACCAGCAAGACTGCCAGGGCCGGGTCGAGTACAAGAACTTCAAGGCGGGTGAGCACTACACGCTGGTGGAATCCAGCCTGGGCACTACCGTGCGTGCCGTGCTCAAAGACGGTCGCGGCAAGGAGGTTGCAGCGACTCAGGACTTTAATTGCATGCCTGGCTAGGCGTGATGCACCGCGGCCTTGTGCGGCTTGGCGGGTGCAGCCGGTGTGACATGGGGGTGGTGATGCCGACGCGTTACGCGCATCACGCCCCACAGCATGGCGGCGGCTACTGACAGCCAACCGCAGACCAACAGGAAAATCGTTGTTGCAAGGCTCATTCTGGCCTCCTTTCGCCCCGCTGGGGGCACACACAGTCTTCTCAATGGACAGTCTAGCCAGCTGACGGTTGCGTGCTATTGACCAATGGTCGAATCGGTCCAACTTGTTGGCTATATCAGCAGCCTGTCGCTACTCCCTAAACGCGATTGGGCTATGATCTGGGCCCTTACCGGCCGTTGATCAAGAGAGTAAAAAATTGCGCTTACGCTCGAACGTTAAAACCTCCTTGCTGCTGGCGTGCGCCCTCGGGCTGGCGGCGTGTTCCGGGCACCCGTCGAAACTGGCGGGGTTGCCGGAGCGCGTTGAACTCACGGGAGTGCCGGCTTATCGCAGCGAGGCCTATCAGAGCGGTCCTTCAGCTTTAGCCAGCATGCTGTCGCAACAAGGCATTGTCATGACACCCGGCTTGCTGGACAAACCGCTGCACTTACCGGGTGGCGAGGCGAACCTTGAGCGCAATATGCAGGTGCTGGCGCGTGAATACGGGCTGATGGTGTACCCGCTGGACAGCAAGCTGACGGCCGTGCTGGCGCAAGTGGCGGCGGGTTACCCGGTGATGGCGCGGATCAACCCGAGCATGTGGTCGGGCACGCGTTATGTCGTGGTGGTGGGGTTCAATCAGCAGAAAAGCACCGTGCTGCTGCGCTCGGGCATGGACCGACGGCTGTTGATGAGCTTCAGTAATTTTGAGTCGGCGTGGAAGAGCGCAGGGCACTGGGCGATTTTGACCCAGCGCCCGAGCCAGTTGCCGGCGAATGTGGATGTGCAGCGCTGGCGCGATTCTGCCAATGCCACGGCGCAGGCCGGGCAGGAGCAGGCGGCTGCGCAGGCGCTCAAGGTGCTGGCGGAAAGAAAGTAAAAACGCTGAAGGCTATAGCCTGTGGGAGCTGGCTTGCCTGCGATGCAGGCAACTCGGTTTATCTGTTGCACCGCGTTGATGCTATCGCAGGCAAGCCAGCTCCCACATTATTCAGCGGCGTACTTCAGCCGCGTTCGGGCGATTCTTCAGGTTCTTGTCGGCCTTGTAGCGCAAGGCCACGTCCGGCACCGAACCGCCGCGCCCGGTTTCGACCCAGTTGCGGATACGCGTGGCATCGGCAAAGTGGGTGAACTTGCCGAACGCATCAAGGATCACCAGCGACACCGGGCGGTTGCCCATGCTGGTCACCAGCACCAGGCAGTGGCCGGCCTGGTTGGTGAAGCCGGTCTTGGTCAGCTTGATATCCCAGTTGGCGCGGTTGATCAGGTGATCGGTGTTGGAGAAACCCAAGGTGTAGTTGGGCTTGCGGAACGCCACGGTCTTTTCCTTGGTGGTGCTCAGTTGGCTCAGCATCGGGTATTTACGCGCGGCGGCCAGCAGCTTGCTCAGGTCGCGGGCGGTGGACACGTTGTGAATCGACAGGCCGGTGGGCTCCACGTAGTGCGTGCTGGTCATGCCCAGTGCCTTGGCCTTGGCGTTCATCGCTGCAATAAACGCCGGGTAGCCGCCCGGGTAGTGGTGGGCCAGGCTGGCGGCGGCGCGGTTTTCCGAGGACATCAGGGCGATCAGCAGCATTTCCTTGCGCGGCATTTCGCTGCCGATTTTCACCCGGGAGAACACGCCTTTCATTTCTGGCGTGTCCTTGATGTTGATGTCGATGTACTCATCCATGTTCTGTTTGGCTTCGAGCACGATCAGGCCGGTCATCAGCTTGCTGACGGAGGCAATCGGCACCACCACGTCGGGGTTGCTGGAATAGATGACTTTGTTGGTCTGCAGGTCGACCAGGATGGCGCTGCCGGAAGCAATCTGCAGTTTTGAAGTATCACGCGGGGCGAGGGTGGTTTCGCTGGCGTGCGCGAAGGTGCCTGTAAATGCAAAAAATAGGCTGACAAGAGAGAGACGAATTTTCACGCGGGTGAACTCGCTAAAAAAGTAGGGAAAATGCCGTTCGAGAACGGTTTTTTGATAAATGCCGTTACATTTTAGGAGTATGGATCAGAAAGTGATAGAGAGCCTTTAAATAAAGGCTCTAAGCCGATGATTGGTCAGGCGTGTACCGATTTTGTACCAATCATCGCTTGCTCAAGCTTTCCGACCTCTGACCAGTCAGTAGTTGACGATAGCCATTTTGCGTAAGTCGTCAGCAATACCTGAATGCTGTGGCCAAGCTGGCCGGCGATAAAGGCAGGGTTCATGCCCGCCATCAGGCACATGGTGGCATAGGTGTGTCGGCAGTTGTACTGCGGTCGGTGTCGTAGTTCAAGTGCCTTTAACGCCTTGCTGAACTGGTCGCCAGTCTGAGACGGCCGGCAGATGAACTCTGATTCACCCGATGGCGGAAACACATACTGCGATTCCGTTTTGATTCTCCTCCGCTGTAGCAATCGATCATCGGCGATCTGCTTGGCCTGCCGCAAGGCATTCAACGCTCGACTATTAAGCATCACCGTCCTCGCGTACTTGGTCTTGGTGCGCTCCTCTACTTCCCCATCTACAACGATCCGGCAGACGTGTGCAGTACGCGCATCCATGTCGATCTCATCCCAGCGCAATGCCGCTATCTCTCCCGTCCTCATCCCGCTAAAAAAAGCAAATTCAAAGTAGGCAGCAAATATTCGTACGCCAGGCTTTTTAAAGTTCGCGTACATCCATTCGATGATTGCGGCCGCTTCGTCACCGGAGAACGGGTCCACCTGCTTTTTTGCTTTCTTCGGCAGTTTGATCGGTGTCGCCGGATTGCGATCAATCAACTCATCTTGCACGGCTGCCTTCAGCAGTGAAGTCACCCGCGCTATGGACTCGCGCTTGATTGATTGGGTTTCCCAAGCTGTTTCGCTGATGATCCTACGTAATACCATCGTGGTGATTGAGGTGATTGGAAGCTGACCAAGCCAGGGCATCCAGTAGGTGTTGATCGTTGCACGATAGTTCCTGCGGGTGCCGGGCACGATCTCCAAGCTATTGATCCAGGCCTGGGCATACTCGCCAAATGTCATTACCAGCGAAACAGGCATGTAGCTGGAGTTCGGGAACAGCTCGGCGTACCGCTGATCATCCAGAACCCCATGCTTAGCCAGGCTAATTACTTGATCGCGTAAATCGGCTGCCGCTTTGATCCCTTTTGGTGTTTGTGGGTGTGTGAGAGTTTCGCAGCGCCGTTCGCCTCGCCAAGTGAACCGAATGCGAACGGACTGACCAGCGAATTCAACTCCTGTGGGCAGGCCCATTGGCTTTCTAGCTATGCTTCATATCTCCTTACGCTATAAAAAATGCGGCCATCTATCTTGTTCCAGACACCTTCAGGGATAACGCCCCGGTCGCGCTTACCTTCCAGAGCGCGCTTGGTGGTGCCGATGATCTCGGCCATGCGTGCCTCTGGCACCTTGTCGAGCTGAAATGTTTCTGACTTTTCCTTGGCCTCAGCCATAGCTACCTCCCGCTGCCCATAGTGGGCCGCGCTGTCTTGATGATGTGAATGACCAGGCCGAAGGTGATCAGCAACCAGGTGCAGGTGCCGGCAAAGACGCCGATGAGGTCGGCCGTTTCGCCATCCATGAGCAGGCCGGGGCCGATCCAGAAGAACCAGCAGGCGCTGGCTGACACGTACAGCACCAGGCCCAGCATGATCAGGGTGAGTTTTGTTGCGAACATGGGGTGTCCTTGCCGCGCTGGGCGGCGGAAGGTGGGTTAGTGCTACATGCCGATCTTGGCGAGGGCTGTGTGAAGCTGCTGACGACGACAAGCAGGCTCGTTTGCTTCGCCTGAACCTGCCGGGCGGCAGCAGCATCATCTACAACGGCTATGTGTCGATCACGTCGACCCCGACCATGTCCCGCAACAACCTGATGACCCGTGTGATCAGCCTGGCGCTGACCGGTCGCCCAGCCCGTTACGCAGCTGCGGTGTAACCCATGGCCAAGTTCAAATTGATCCAGAAACCGACCTTCAAGGCGCCGGTGATGATCCAGCGCGCCGGCTACAACGCCGAGAAGGTGGAGTTCGAGTTCAAGTACCTAGACCGTACCGCGCTGGCCGAGTTATACACCGGCTGGAACGAGCGGCACGACGAATTGAGCAAGCAGCTCGGCGACATGGACCTCAAAGCTTTCACTGCCGCCCAGATCGCACTGCAAGCTGATCAACTGCTGGATGTGGTGGTGGGCTGGGATATCGAAGAGGAGTTCACGCCTGAAAACGTGCGCATCCTCGTCAACTCGATCAACTCGGCTCCGAAGGCAGTGCTGAACGCGTACGCCGAAGCCTTTAGCGAGGCCCGCCTGGGAAACTCCTAAGCGCCTCCCGCGCGCTGTATGAGCCAGGGCCGTCAGATGCAGATCTGATGGCCTTCGGTTTATCGCGCCAGGACATCCCCGACAAGGAAGTCGGCATCTGGCCGGACAACTGGGACGCCTTCAAAGTCTTCGAGGCCATGAGCACCCAGTGGCGCACAGGCGCGTGCGGCGCAACAGGAATGGACTACAGCGTTCTCTCCGGGGTTATTCGGATGTGTGGCGTACCGATCGGCCAGCGACAAACCATTTTCAGCGACTTCCGGCGGATGGAGGCTGAAGCCCTGCAGGTCATGGCGGAACAGCGGGAGAGCGCGAGGGGCGCCTGATCCTCAGGCACAAAGATGCACAACCTACCATCTGACGCGGCTCAGCCGCTGGAGTCATCGATGACCGATTATGTTGCAAGTGCTGCAAAAGATAAGAATGGCAAGCCATTGTGGATACTCAGTAAAGATGGCCGCCTTTTTCTATCCGTTGCCACGGTAGAAAAGGCGACAATCAATCAAACCGAGATTAAGACTTAGATTCTTTCACTTTCTTAGCGAACTCTTCGGAAGAAAGCGTTGTTGGCAATGGTCTTCCTGGAAGCGCTTTTTTGTAGATTTCATAAACGATATTGTCACCGCTGCCCTGCTCTCGAGAAGCAAGCACAGCCGCCCCCAGATAGGCCTCAAGTATTTTCGAATCAAGCTGTGCAGCGAAGTGACTGAGCGCTAGCAGAGTGTTATTGATCTGATTCAGCGCAGCGTCCAGCGGGTTCATTTCAGGGTTGCTCACATTGACCTCTAGGTCATAAACGCGCCGATATTGGCGCAACCCCAGTCCTTGGGCTTGCAGGCCAAGGACTGGGAAATCCTTGCATGAAGGCAGGAGGCTACTATCGGAGGGATTGTTGGCGTTACTGAGGATTCGTACAGCTGGTTTCGCATTCATGCAAAACAGTGCTACGACATTTCTGAACCATGAAGTTTCAGCTAATGAGGTGCCTGTGTGTTTAAACACCCGGCAAACTGGGAGTCTGCCGGGACTGACGAGCTATTAAGGCATTAAGACCGAATCTACAACGTGTATCACGCCGTTGGACTGCATCACGTCTGCGATGCTGATGGCGGCCTTACCGCCTTTCGCATCTACGACCCACAGCTTGCCGTCATGCAGTTTGATATTTAGCGATTCACCTTGAACTGTTTTCAACACCACTGTGCCGCCGTTCTTTTTGGCATCTGCCATCAGTTGCGCCGATGTGTGAGTGCCAGGCACGACGTGGTAGGTCAGAATTTTAGTCAGATCGGCTTTGTGTTCAGGCTTGACCAGTGTATCGACGGTCCCTGCTGGCAGCTTGGCAAAGGCTTCGTTCGTTGGGGCGAATACAGTGAAAGGGCCTTTGCTGTTAAGCGTATCGACCAGTCCGGCAGCTTTGACTGCAGCTACCAGCGTCGTGTGGTCCTTCGAATTGACCGCGTTCTCGACAATGGTTTTGCTTGGGTACATCGCTGCGCCTCCGACCATCACTGTATCGGCGGCAAAGCTGAGCGTGGTAGTGACGGAGAGAATCGCGAAGCAGGCTGCAGCAGCAAATTTTTTGTAAAAAGCGTGCATGATGTATCTCCTAGGCTCTTATGCCCTCCGAGTGAGGGTATTGAATCTACGAGCCAACGATCAAAGTGGATGCACCTTTTCAAAAAATAACTTTTTAAGCGCGGCGCCTGCCGGTTCAAACCTGTCGGTCGCTGTCCCTGACATTCCATCCACGCTGGATGCCTGGACAGCTGCTGACCGATACAAACCCGAAGAACCCCGCCCATGCGGGGCTTTCGTGTTGCTCTCTCGTTGATGATAAAGTCCCGCGATATCTCAACGAGGGAACGATATGAAAATGTTCGTGGGGGCTTTGGCGCTCGTAGCGCTGGCGGGGTGTGGCAATAGCGATGTGAATCAGGCAAGAGAAGAGGTCAAGCGTAACCTTTTTGATGCGGCTTCCGCGCAGTTCAGGAATGAGAAGGTCTATCGAGCTGGCGATGAGGTTGTGGTCTGCGGCGAGGTGAACGCAAAGAACCGCGTCGGGGGATATGGGGGATTCGCAATGTATGTCGTTGAGGGTATTGGCCTGTACCCGGTCGCAAAATTCACCGCTGAGAGCCAGGCAGATATCAACACCACCTGTCAGCTTGCTGAGAAGAACGCCAGCTTGAAGAAATAGCCGCCGAACCAATGCTCAAACAAGCCCGCCATCGAGCGGGTTTTTTATTGCCCGGAGAAAACTGATGAGCACTAACTTCGCCTCCCTCGGCATTTCCGTTGAGTCCTCACAGGCAGCGAAGGCTGCTGACGACCTGGACAAGCTCGTCGACTCGGCCGAGGGCGCACAGAAGGCAATTGACGAACTAGGAAAGTCCGGAGAAGGCTTGGCCAACACCGGGAAGAAGATCACCCAAGCAGAGAGCGAAGTGGCTCAGGGTGTTGAAAAGTCGACTGCCGCAATAGATCGGCGGTCCGGAGCAAGCCGCAAGGCGGCCGACAGCGCTGTTGCTGAGATAAATGTAATCGGCCAGCTCGATCGAGCTATGACCGGCAACATTACCAGCATGGAGTCGCTGATTCAGGCGGAAGGCTTGCTTGAGCGCGCGCGCAAAGGCGGCCTTGTCACCATTGAAGAGCAGGCGAAGTACCAAGATCAACTGGGCCGAGCTTATGACAAGATCGAGAAGGCCGAAGCCAAAGAGCTGGCGCAGAAGCAGAAGCTGATCGAAGCGGAAAATCGTCAGATTGAGGCGCTGAAGCGTACCGTCAACGGGATTGACCCGGTACCAGCTATCTGGCCGGGCTTGATAAAGAGCAGAAGAAAAAGCTAGAAATCGAAGAGCTGGACCGGAAAAGGGCCAAGGCTCTTGCTGGCAGCAATGTCGATGCGGATCGCATTAATCGTGAGTACGCGGTATCGCTTAAGTCGGTCAACGACAAGTACAAAGACCCGAAGGCCGCCAGCCCTCAGGTCGACCTAACCGGCTTCAACAACGCCAAAAACAACCTGTCCGACATTGTCACGGACTTCCGGAACGCCCAGAAGGAACTGGAGGCGCAGCAGAAGGCCGGCGTGGTTTCTCTGTCGGACTATGCCAAGCAACGATCGGCCCTGATTAATCAGGAAAAGGACGATGTGACGGCTGCTTACCAGGCTGAGATCGATGCACTGGAAGCGGCCAAGGCCAAGAAAGGCACGACGGCGGCCCAGAGCATCCAGCTCGACCAGAAGATCGCCGATGCTCGCACTGGAATGGTCAAAGCGCAAAAGGACGCCGATAGCCAGCTAACGATCATCGCCACAAGCGAGAAGGGTCGCCTTGAGCAACTGACGGCCGCCTCGGAGGCGTACGTCAATCAGCTTGAGCGTCAGCGCGCCGCACTGGAAGCGGCTGGATCCCGTGCAGCAAACGGGCTGGGCCTGGCGGCGTATTCAAAGTGACAGCGACGTTCGAGCGCGCTTTCCACCCGTAAAGCCCTGGGCGAGCAGATTAGAACTGTCCGTGCCACTTCGGGCGAAAACACGGCTGCAATTCAGGAGACCAATAAGGTTGTCGCCGCAACCGGTGACAAGGTGTCGGCAATGGTCACTCTCAAGGCTCAGACCATCGTTGATGGTAAGACGGTAACTTCCGGGTTTGCGTTTGGATCGGATGGTGAGCAGGCAGAGTTTCTGATCTTTGCTCAGCGATTTGCCGTGGTCGATGAAGTAAGTGATGCTGTCGTACCGATGTTCGTTGTCCAGAACAATCAGGTGTTCATCAATCAAGCGATCATCAACAAAGCATTTATTCAGGAGATCATCCTGGGTATGACGTTGCGCTCTGAATCAGTCGACTCAAAAGGTCGCCCGCTGTTGGAAATCAATGTCAAGGCGGGGACATTCACGCTGCGCAGTTCTGGAGCTGGCGGGGCATCACTTCTCAATAACGACGGTCTGTCTGTATTCGACGCTGGCGGCGTTAAGAGGACTATGGTCGGGAGGCTTTCATAATGGACGAATACGGGCTTTGGACATGGGGGGCGTCCGGAGAATCGCAACTCTCCCCAACCGCATTTACTATGAGGGTGGCATACACTGCTGACATAAACCCAAGCACCTACCCAGCTGGAAAATACTTTGATATTTCTATTGAGGGGGTTAGCTCGAGTAACTCCGCTGCTTTTTGCATTCCGAATAAATCAATAGATAGAAACTCTGATAAGCAACTTGAGCCAGAAGTTATAAATGGTGGCGTCAGAGTGTGGCGTACTATACGGGGTGATCCATATGGCACATCTTCATATTCTATTACCGGGATGCGATTGGTCGTGGTGAGATTTAAATAAAATGACAGATTCGTATGGGCTGATGTTTCAAAACGCTGATGATAATCGGGTGATTCTAGACTCTGAGTTTGTACGGTTATCTATTCTATACTCTGGAAGCTATGCACCTAACGGTGCGAATGGTACAGCTCAAGTCTATTTTCCTAGTCCAATAACGACACAAGAACAGCCGTTTGTTTTCATAAGGCCAGATCCGGCTAATGGTCCGATTAGCATGCTTCCAGCCCTGTTTGGCTCCCCCGGAAATTGGACTGGTTTTGGTATTGGTAAGTACAGTTTGTATAATATAAATCCTGCTGGAAAGTGGTATGTTGCTGGATTCGGTGCAAAGCCTATAAGCGAATATGGCTTAAGGCTTTCTTCATCCTCAGGGGTGACATTGTTTGATAGTGGTACACCAAGTGCTCTTTTTGTAAGAAGTACTAATGCTTGGACTTATACTGGCTGGGACTATGACGCTCAAGGAGTTACTCGGTGTTATTTTAAGGCGCCATTTGTTTTGGGTAGCGGCGAATATGTATTAATAAATAACCTCGAGATGCCTCTTTGCGGTTCGGAATTTCGACCAAGGCAGCTATATTTTGTTTGGGATTATCCAAATAATCAAATTATTGCAATTACGTTAGGGGTAGGGAATACAACGTATTTAGGTATTCCCTTAATGATTGGCAAAATGGTTATGTGATATTAATTAGGGGGTTATTAAATGGCAAGACAAGAGATCATCCTGGGCGCAGCACCAAATGGCTTTGGTGGTGATCCTCCGCGCACAGCGAGCATGAAGATTAATGCCATGACCCAGGAGCTCTACCAGGGCTTTGACATCACAAACAAAACTGGCTGGGGTAAGAGTGACGCCGTCCGTTTACCAGACGGCACCAACATGAACAACCTGCCGTACATCAACGCTATCTACACGCTCACTGGTACCAACAACACCAACGTGCCCGAAGGCACGCAGAACGGCCATATCATGGTTCAGTGCGCAGACATCTTTGTCCGGCAGACATTCCGGCAGATGGGGGCCAACGTGACGTGGGAGCGTGGCGGTCAACAGGGCGGCGGATGGTCAGTATGGGCGAGAGTGGCGCAAGTCGGCGGAAACATGGGCAACGGGATTGCAGGGGCTAACCTGTATAACGGCAACGTAGACGTACTATTTGCTGCCGCTCCCGTCGGATTCTCAACGTATCAGCTTGGCCCGCAAGCGACAGGTGTAAACCCTCCGGGTTTTACCGGGTCGGACGCATTCAATGGTTCGGTACTTGAGATAACAAAGTGGAGCAGCGACTGGGGATATCAGAAACTTTCCGGCGGCACAGGTGGCACAGGCGGATCGCAAGGCGGCATATTCGCAAGAACCATTACGGGCGGATCTTATTCTGGATGGCTACTTCAACTGAACATCCTGAACATGCTTAACCCGGTCGACAACTCAAACGGGCGAGTCGGCGCAATGGATGACCGAAGCATTGGCAGCTGGAGAGTAAGCCGATTTGCAAATGGGTTGATGGTTATGTCTTCGTCACTTGCAAACAAAACTGTAGGCTCCAATCAGGCGGCTGACTATAGCTTTACAACTCCGGTTGCTACGCCGGATTGGGGTAAGACCTTGATAAATGTTCACGTTTCACCAACGTCCTCAGGTGATCATTACGGGGTCATATCAGCGCTAATGACATCGCCTACAGTTGGTCAATTCACTATTCGCAATGGCGCAACATCTCAGGAGTTCTGGGCAATCCGGATTGCTGTAACGGGGTACTGGAAGTAATGAAAATCACACTGTACCAAGTGCTATCTGACGAAAAGATCGAAGCATCAGTGAACGGTGACGTGATCACCATCAATGGTGGGGCTGTCGACCTATCGGTTATCTCTGACGGATACAAGTTACCGGCCAGCGCCGCGAATAATCCATGGTTCGTCAATGGCGACTACATCCAACGAGTCAATGGTGTGTTCGAGTTCTCGTTAAGGTTCCCAGTCAAGTGGGACAGTCCACACGAAGTGCGCGCTCCTGACACTCCCATTATCCTTGACGTAAAGAGCGGCAAGGTTCGATTTCCTGACGTGGAGCCACTAGCGAATGATTAACATCGACAAGTTGGAGCCGATCCAGAAGCCGTATGACCAATGGCACCAAGAAGCATATGACCAATGCATTCAGTACCTGAGCTCCACCGACTGGCAGGTGATCGCCAAGTACGAGCGCAAGCGGCCGATCCCTGACGAAGTCCAGGCAAAGCGCAAGGCCGCTCTCGACGTTGTGACTGCTGAGCCTGTTGCCCTGACCTGATCGCAACCCGAATACCAATGCCCGCCTTGAGCGGTTTTTTTCGCCTGTAGATAGGATTCGCACCGCTGCAAGCGTTAAAGGCCGCTACCACGAATGAAGAAATGGCCAGGAAGCTTGGTCCACCAAGAAGGTGGCGGGGTATAACAGCCGGGCTGATTGGCAGGGGTTGCATTGCAACTGATCTGGAGTCCTCCTGCCTTAATGTCGGGGCCGTCTTGTCCGCCGTTGTACGTTTCACAGCCGCCAAGAGTAAAGACGGTTAAGAGAAGTATTCCGTATTTCATGGGATCCATTCCTGTTCGCTCCGATAATTCACCGCAGTATATCGAAAGAGAATCGCCCGCCAAGTTGCGGGCTTTTTTTCACCTGGAGAAAAGCATGCCGATCACCGATCAGCAGTTACTACAGATCCTCCCGAACGCCGGCCGCCAAGCCGGCGTTTTTGTTCCTGTGCTGAATACGGCTATGGGGCGTTACGGCATTGTCGGCACGCTGCGTGTGTCGGCGTTCATCGCCCAGGTCGGGCATGAGTCCGGCCAGCTGCGCTATGTGCGCGAGATCTGGGGGCCAACCGCGCAGCAGGCCAGATACGAAGGCCGTGCTGACCTGGGCAACACCGTGAAGGGTGACGGCTTCAAGTTCCGTGGCCGTGGCCTGATCCAGATTACCGGCCGGGCGAACTATGCCGCGTGCGGCGAGGCGCTGGGCCTCGACCTAATCAATCAGCCTACGCTGCTCGAACTGCCACAGCACGCCGCGATGTCGGCTGCCTGGTTCTGGTCGACGCGGGGGCTGAACACCCTGGCGGATCAGAAGGACTTCGCGAAGATCACCAAGCGCATCAATGGCGGGCTCACCGGCCAGGCCGATCGCCAGGAGCTGTACGACAGGGCGCTGAAGGTGCTGGCATGACGCCGGTGCAGATCCTGGTGGCGATCCTGCTGTCCATGGCCGTTAGCGCGGCCGGCACCTGGCAGGTTCAGGATTGGCGACTTGGCAAGCAACTCGCCGAGCAAGGTGACGCGCACCAGAAAGACCTCGACGCAATCACCGGTGAGGCCTGGCGTCAGCAGCAGGCCGAGCAAGACAAGCGCTTGGCCACCGAGCATCAGCTCGCCACCCAGGACCAACAACACACAAAGGAATTATCCGATGCCCAGCGCAACCAGGCTCTGCTGCGTGACCGCCTTGCTACTGCTGATGTGCGGTTGTCAGTCCTTCTCGACGCCACGGATTCAGCCAGTGGCTGCGAAGTACCTACCGCCACCGGCGCCGCCGAGGTGGTTCATGCAGCCCGTCGAGCCCAACTTGACCCAGCGCATGCGCAACGAATTATCGCCATCACCGACGACGGGGATAACGCCGTAATCGCGCTGCGGGCTTGCCAGGCATATGTCAGGGCTGTAGTGAGATGATTGACTCATGCATAACGGATCGTCGCTTACGCTGGTTTGTTGTTTCGTGCTGGCGATTTTCGCTTTTCTAACTAATCTTTATGCAGCAACCACCTGAGTAGAAGAGATTGAGGAGGTGTCGACAGCGTTCTGAACCATGATATTGGGTACGATTGGAAGGCATAAGGAGAGCGTCATGCATGGATTTGTATCAAAACTCATTTTACCTTTGATGACCCTTGCTTGGGTGTCCTGTTCACCGGCAGCCACCACTGTGACTGGTCAAATTAGCGCAACTCTGATTTTGACCAATAGCTGCTTAGTCAATGGTGTAGGGGGCTCATCGGGATTGAACTTCGGTACGTTAAATTTCGGAACCAACAATAGCTTATACACCGAGGCTGATGCGCAGGTGTTGGGTGGTGGCGGTGGCGCACTATCTATCCAATGCTCGGCGGGTACTTCACCAGTGCTTTCCATCACGTCCGGAACCAACGATGGTAGATCTACCGGTGGAACGCGGGCGCTAGCAGATGGTGCTGGGCACTTTGCCCCGTATGATATTTATACAGACGCCGCCCACACCCAGATTCTTGCCAACAATGGCACTATCAACCTCGCACTCAGTACCGGAGCAGCTCAAACGGTAAATATTTATGGTAAATCACCCGGAAAGGTAGGATTGCCCGCTGGAACCTACACCGACACGATCGCAGTGATGCTTACGTTCTAAGTACGTCAGACATACTTTCGAAAGCTCATATCGAAAACTAACCTCCCTAGCTCGTACTAGGGAGATGGCTGAGGTTCTCTCGATCTAAACTTGAGTGTGATTAATATTAGTCAGAAATAACTGTTCTGTTTCTTCCATTGGACTTTGCGATGTATAGCGCTTTGTCAGCGATGTTTATTAATTTTTCTGGAGTGTCAGCATCCGACCCAGAAAGAGCGCCAATTCCTACGCTAATAGTGACTATCCCTAATGGAGACTTTTCGTGTTGTATTTTATTATTCTCTAAGTTTAGTCGGATTTTTTCGGCTAGCAAGAAAGCACCAACGTAGTCCGTGTTTGGAAGCACAATCGCGAATTCCTCTCCGCCATATCTTGCGGCAAGCTCACCAATGCGATTGACATGCTTTTGAATTATTGTGCTAACTATCTTTAGACATTCGTCACCTTGTACATGGCCATAACGGTCGTTATAGTTTTTGAAGAGGTCGACGTCCATCATGATTAATGCGGTTTTGTCAAGCTTGCGTTTCATGCGAGTGATTTCGTTCTCTATGAAGAAATCAAACTGGCGGCGATTCGCAAGGCCTGTAAGCCCGTCTTCAAGGGCCATTAGGCCAAGCTTTTTATTCGCGTCAATATATCTTTTTTCAGAAGCTTGCAGTTCCTCCTGTGCTTCGATCTGCTGACTCATAAGTCTCAATAGTCGAAATCCTATGAAGGCTAGGACTACTACCAATATTATTGATGTGACTATGCTTACAATAGACTCGCTCCACCAATCCGTAAGTATTTCGCTTTTGTCAAAGGCGGCTATTATTATAAGGGGATACCCCGTAACACGACGAAAACTTATAACTCGCTCAATTTTATCTATTACGGACTTTGTAGTTGATGTGCCTGTGTTAGTGTTAGGCGTAAGTAGGGAGAATACTTCTCCGTTTGATATGTTTAGACCAATGTCAGAATCTCTAAATGGTTTGCGTACGATTATATCTCCACTTGATGAAGTTAAGTTAATGATTCCGTTTTTTCCGACGTCAACACCGTCGTAAAGACTTAGCAGATATTTAAGATATATAGTGGCTATGGTGACTCCAGCAAAGCTTCCGTCAGGATGGTTAATCCTGCGCGAAATAGTCATAATCCATTCGTTTGTCGATCTGCTGCGAATCGAAGGACCAAGATAAGGCTCTAGACTGATGTGGTCCCGATGATAAATAAAATAGTCGCGATCTGAGTTGTTTGCGCCAGCTGGTATTATATCATTTGAGTTCAGAAGCCAGCGTCCCTGTTCATCATAGACGAAAAATCCATGTACTTGAGGTAAACGTTTCTGTTGGGACTTAAGTAAATTGCGTAGGTTTTTTAAAGAATTCTCATTGCTGCTTTCGGTCTCTAGGCGCTCCTTAATCCCTAAAAGTACTGAGTCAGCCTCAGTTAGCGTTGCCTCTATATTAGATGATAGTGTCTTAGAGAGGTTTGACATTTCGATTTTTTTGTCGTGGATATGGTATTCCAGCGAACTTAATAAATCCCAGGCGCTGATTGCTATTAAGGAAATGCATACAGCTGATACGAATAAGGCTACATGGCTAACTTTGAGTTTTGCATTGTTCCATTTGGTTGGAAAAAATGATTTTTTATTCGCTGGCATTACTTTCTGTCCTTGTGCCTAAACTCGTAGTCATGGGCATGTAGGCTTCCTGTAGAGAGATTTAGCTTAGCCCAGTTGTTACTATTTTGCTGATGATTTTTATTTGTTGATCTCGTTGGAGATTGGCGCATTGCCTTTAAGGTGCCTCTCTCGACTTCTCGTTGATTGCTGCGCTCGGTAGTGAGATCGCATTTACATACTCTGGGAGCACTGGAAAGCAAATATGGAACAGGGGCGGGATTCGTTGAGCGTGGCTTGGGCGCTAGAAGGTGCGACTGAGCGTTTGGACTAGGGGAGGAGCTAATCTAATGAACAGTTTTAGGCACGCTTCATACGATTGTCCGGCAGTGCTGGGTGAGGAAGCATGCTTGCTTTTCCGCGTCCTTTCTCACTCTTTATGGTTACCGGAATCTAATCGATAAGTGATTAGCTGGCCTTTTGTTTTTGCTGACCTTTTGGGGTGCCGGCCGTGATTCTTGTGATGGGGTAGTTTTCCAAAAACTAGCCTACTGGCTGGATCCGTCCGGGGCATCTGATTGGTAAGTTCCGTACGGCTGCGTCGACCTTAACCACACGAACCCCTCGGCTGGCTCGCCCTGTCGGAGCGCCATTTGCTTGACGCGTTAATTGGGTATAGCTGAGTCCAGCCATTCCCTTGCGAGCTCCGGCGTCAGGACTACCTGTAGGCGGTCGGAAATGACGAGCATGCCACCGGCGCCAGCAGCGTGGTTCATACAGCCCGTCGAGCCCAACTTGAGCCAGCGCATGCTCAAAGAATTATCGGCATCACCGACGACGGCGACAAAGGACTGATCGCGTTATGGGCATGCCAGGCGTACATCAGGACGGTTAAATCTCAGGCAATAAAATAGCAAATCTCCTACATTTTCGATTTGTTTTGCGTGGTACAAACTTATTCAAAAAAGGAGGGTTTGCTCATGGGGTTGCGATGGACAGCGATTACGGTGCTTTTATTCATTTGTTGGGCGCTATTTTTGGCGCTTCTAATAGTAAAACCCTTCATAAGAACCTGATATTTCCAGCACATGGGGTATGTGTCTGTCAGGTGGATTGTCGGGTGATTTTATCTGCCGACCTTCTTCCTATGGCCTAGAAATGGGAATGCCGTTTTTGTGATGGTTCCGCCCCAGCGACTCTAGTTCGGCAGGCATAGCTTGGTAACGGTTTGCCGAGCCAACTCAAGCAAAACTCATCTACTTCCACCCATGATTCGCCAGGCGATAGTTGGCATCGGATGAAGAGTGAGCAGACGCCGTTTTGATCGATTTTGGCGAAGCTCCGAAATTTATTCGGGTGAGGGGGGAAGAGCTTAAGCCACAGCATGATGATCACCTTAATGATAGCTATCTAGGTATAGCCAAATTCCGGGCTGAGGCTAGTAAATCATTGACTTTTTGTACAAGCTTCAGGTTGGTGGTGCAGGTGCATTCCTAGCATGAGCGCGCAGTTGTCTTGGGTTACTTCATGCTGCAAGTGAGTGTCTAAACAAAAAATCGGTACCCCAAAAACGACAGCCTTGTTCGGGTATACGATTGGCAGATATGCTCGGCACTTTCCTTGAGCATTAGCGTGATCTTACAATTCCGGAGCCAGTTAGGGTGTCGACGCAAAGGCCCAGCAGTCGTCAATATCCACCATGCCAACGGCGCTGTTGGCGTGCTTCATTCGGCCCGTTGGCCCCAACTTGATCTGGCACATGGTCAACGAATTATCGCCATTACCGGCGGTGGGTGCCAAGGATTGGTCACGCTACGGGCTTGCAAGGCGTATATGCGTGAACTGCACAACTAGAATTAGATAATGCCAGCATTCTAGAATAGCCAGTCAGTGCTGGTGCGCCTCTAATGCAGCTTACAAGTCCTGCATAAGCAGGGCTTGCAAGCTTTGAGTGTTGCGCTAGAGCTCTAAGCTTTGGTGTTTATGCGTTCACCAGTTATCTGCCCGTTACCGTTAACGACCCCAGAAACAGGCGCTGCTGCATCAGTTTTATGATGTTGATGCTGTTGGATCAACCGCTGAGCCTGATGATCACCGTGTACTGCTTCTTGAGCAGTCTGCGCGGCGGTTTCGGTTGCCTCTTTTAGCACTGCTGTCACGTTGCTGGCGGTGGGAGCTGCCGTGGCGGTGGATACGTTGGTGGGTTGATTGCTCGTAGCGGGAGGAGGGGTTTGGGCGGGTTTTTGCCCATTAAGGATTACTGGGTTTGGCGCGGATACTGCTCCGATAGACATAGGTGACTCCCTACTGAATGAGTTGCGCAAGCGTAATTATTCATTTTGGTTCAGCGCTATTTTTTTCATTTCTGTGCTTCAGGATTTTCAGTTTGTCCTCGTTGATGTGTATCTGAGCGAGATTTCAGATTAGGCGCGTCTCTGTAGTGGCTATGTGATGTCTAGGTGAAAACTTTGTTTGTCCGTATTACTTCTAATGGTGGGTGATGGACATCCACGCATCCCATATCGCAGCAAACGAGGAGTGATCTCCTTGAGGGCGTGCCAGGCATATGTGCGAGCAATTGCGAACTGATCGCACTGAACTACTCTTCTCGTGGGCGTTCGTATTGCGATCATTCGGTTTTGATAGGGCACCATGGATAAGCGGCTCGCAGGTCTTTCGTTTCTGCTAACCCTCTGCTGGGTAGTCACGGTTGTGGCTGTTTGAATCGCTATCTGTCGGATATGGATTTGGCGGATCGGGCAAGTCAGTAGACCGGACTGCGCCTAGTAGGCAACGGCGCAAGACGCCGCCAAAGGTCAAAATGTCTTCATGCGGTTTTATCCATTCACCAGACCCTCAGATTTTTTGCCTTGGGTAATCTGCTCGTACATCCGGACCCTGCGGTGATTGCACGCGTAACCGCCCATAGCCGAAACGGTGCCGCTTTGAATGTGATCCAGGTAACGGAACATCTTTCGCGGTGAAATAGAACGCACCTGATAGCCCAAAGAAGTCATTCGATCCTGCAGTTCATAACCCGGATTACGTTCATCCATTTGAAAGTGAAAGCCGTGTTGCTTGATGAACGCCACATTCCACAGTGTGCAAAAGCTCTTCAGGTGTACTTCTCGATACGGCTTGGGCTCTCTCGCCTGAACGCCGAGTGCCAGCAAACTCCGTCGGGCGTAGTGCTTGCAAAAACGTGAGGCCAGGCGCCAGGCCGAGCGAACGCTCCCCCGATCTAGTTGCTCCAGGCATCCGACGGCAGCCACGTCGCGTTGTTCCGTGCATTGGTCGAGCATTATGGCGAACACTGCCGGATCGTAAATGAAGGTATCGGTGTGCAACAGAAACAGATAGTCGGTTTCAACCTGTGCCAAAGCGAGATCCAGAGCACGTCCATGGGCAATGTTTCCGGCTTCGGGGCCTGTGTGCTTGCGTTCGATCAGCTCAATCCAGTCCAGCGAGCGCAAGTACTCGCTGCTTGCATCGTCGGAGTGGTTATCCACCACAATCACCGGAACATTTGTCCCTCGCAGAGCCTCCTGCAGAAGCATCAGACAGGTTTTGGTCAGATCAAGTGTTTTGTAGTTAACCAACACAATGCTGTAGTTGGCGGTCGCTGGAATTGGACGAGTCATAGTTTGTGGTACCTCGATGATTTCACCGATATCGCGCAACACCGTTCTTAACGGTGACGGACGTTCACGCGGTCAGTTCGAACGCGAGGCGTCACTGGTGGAGGCGTTCTGGTTGCTGGCAGTGGCTGCAGCCGTGGCAGACTCTGACTGTTGAAACGAGGCCATTGCGGTTGCCCTTGCCGCTTCCATTTTGCCCATCACGGTATCGCCACCGCCTTCTGCCATTGCGGCGACGGAAGCGGTCATCAAGGTCACGATCAAAAGGGCTTTAAGGCTGTTCATGAGTGTTTTCCAGTAGTGAGTTGAGCCAACACAATGTTTGTTGGCTTGAACTCATCTTGACGCTCACGGCCTTTCGCCCAGTTCTCCGCAAAATGAATTTCTCGACAGGTTGGCGGCGAAGCTGGATTTTTTGAGGGCTAGGGGGAGATAAATACGACGGGAAGTTTTGTCGCGTTGCGTGTTTCGGCCCACGCTCAGCCAACCCCCCAGGAACATGATCAGACAATGCCGAGTGACGCGGATGGGCCCGTCGACCCCGTCTTGCCAAGCAGTTCGATGCGACAGCCAGGCGCTGCATCACTGACTGTCAGCTTGAGGTCGTGTAGGCGCGCAACGGCGGTGACCATGCTTAACCCCAGGCCATTACCCGGTGTGTTTCGGCTCGCTTCGGCACGATACAACCGACGAAACACGGCTTCGCGCTCTCCTTCGGCAATGCCCGGTCCATTGTCTGTGACACAAATTCCGACCGACCCAAGATTGGCGATTACGGTCAGGTTGACTTGGCTATCGTCGGGACAGAACTTGATGGCGTTATCCAGCAGATTGCAGAGTGCATCAAATAATAACTGTGCGTCTCCGGCGATGACGGCAGGACCCTGACTTTTATTGAGCGTGAGGCTGATGCCACGTTCTTCTGCCAACGGCTCATAGAGTTCGGTGGCGTCGGCACTGATCAGGTTCAGATCCAGCGGCGCGAAGTGACTGCGGCGGGCGCTGTTTTCGATTTCCGAGATACGCAGCAACGCTTTGAAGGTCAGAAGCAGTGCCTTGGCTTCGACCAGTGCCGCGTCGATGCTGGCGGCATATTGCGCTTCATCGAGACCACGGCGCTGGGTGCGCTCCAGCCCGGCGATCAACCGAGTCAGAGGGGTGCGCAGGTCGTGAGCGATGTCGTCGCACACGCCTTTGACCTCGTTCATCAAGCGTTCCAGCTCATCGAGCATGCCGTTGACCACAGAGGCGAGGCGGTCGATGTCGTCGTTGTTGCCCTGGGTGGGCAAGCGGCCGGTCAAATCGCCTTCGATGATCCCCTTGATCGAGCGACTGACCTTGTCTAGGCGCCGGTGGGCCGAGTAACCCAGTACCACCGCGCCAAACAGGCCGACCACCAGCAACAACACGCCGCCGGAAACCAGTGCCTTGATCAGCAGTTCGTCAAATTCGCGTATGTCGTGGATGTCCTGGGCCACCAGCAAGGTTTTGCCGTCGGCCAGGTGATGGACAATGAAGCGTATCGGGCGCTGATGACCGCTGGGCTTGCGCCAATCGAACTCCTGAGGTTTGTCGTAGGCGGAGAAGGGCGGCAATTGCTGGATGGCCCCGGCAATGAACTGGCCTTGTGCGTCGAACAGGCTCTGGGGAACGCGCGCTTCGGTATCCTGCTCGGCGTGATTGCGGATTTCCCTGAGTTGTAACTCGGGATCCTGTGCACTGCGGGTTTCCACCTGGCGATACAGCGCGGTATCCGCTTCGGTTTTCAGGTAGAACGCCGTTTGCCAATAGACATAGCCGAACAGCGCCAGAAACGAACAGCCGAACAGTCCGAGAAACAGCAGGCCGGTGCGAAAACTGATGGTGCGCGGGATCTCACTCAGGCGAACGGAGGACATAACCGGCTCCACGAATAGTATGGATCATCGACGGTTCGTTTTCGTCGTCGATCTTGCGTCGCAGACGGCCCATGTGGACTTCTATGACGTTGGTGCGCTCATCGTAGGCGTAGTTCCAGACCGCTTCGAACAGCATGGTGCGGGTGACCACTTGTCCTGCATGGCGCATCAAGTGTTCCAGCAACGCGTACTCACGGGGCACCAGATCAATGACCCGGTCGCCACGCCGGACCACCCGGCTCAACAGGTCGACCTCCAGATTACCGACCCGCAAGCGCGTTTCCCGAGCTTCGGAGACCGGTTCGGCGCGGCGACGGTTCAACGCATCCAGCCGTGCGGTGAGCTCGATGAATTCGAAGGGTTTGGTCAGGTAATCATCACCGCCTGCGCGCAGGCCGCGAACCCTTTCGTCCAGCGCACTCAAGGCGCTGAGGATCAGCACCGGGGTGCTCACGCTTGCCGCCCGTAATGCGGTCAGTACGCCAAGTCCATCGAGGCCGCCGGGTAGCATGCGATCCAGGACGATCAGATCGAACGGTTCACTCAGGGCCTTGAGCAGACCTTCGCGACCATTGTGGACGCAGCTCACGGTGAAGCCGTGGTCACACAGCGCCGCTTCGATTTCGCGGCAGGTAAGCAAGTCGTCTTCGACGACTAGAACATGGGTCATGGCAGATGAACCGCTCACATAATCGGGCAGAGATGGCATAGTGTGACAAAGCCTGCGGCTATGCCACGTTCCCGCCAGGTAAATAAAAGTTTAGGTTGGATTTCTGGAGGCGGTACCTTGCGCATTCTTGTGGTTGAAGATGACGCCCAGACCGCGGCTTACCTGTTACGTGGGTTGAGCGAAAGTGGTCACATCGTCGATATCGCCAGCGATGGCAATAGTGGGCTGGGCATGGCCCTGGAGCAAATCCATGATGCGCTGATCGTCGACCGCCGCTTGCCCGGCCTCGACGGTGTTGGCCTGGTCAAGGCTCTGCGAGCGCAACAGTTGCGGGTGCCGATCCTGATGCTCAGTGCGCAGGCGTCCACCACCGACAAGGTTGAAGGCCTGCAGGCCGGTTGCGATGATTATCTGGCCAAGCCTTACGCGTTCGCCGAAGTACTGGCGCGGCTCGATGCTTTGCTGCGCGGGCGCGAACAGACGACGAGGCCCGCGCGTCAGTTGCAAGTCGGTGAGCTGCAACTCGACTGCGCCACGCGCACCGCGGTACGTCAGGGCCGAGTCATTGCCTTGCAGCATCGCGAGGCGCTTTTGCTGGAGAAGCTCATGCGCCACAGTGGTCAGGTGGTGACCCGCGACATGCTGCTCGACAGCGCCTGGGACTACTCTTTCGACCCCAACGACAACGTCATCGATAAACATATCCATCGCTTGCGGCGCAAACTCGATGAAGGTTTCGACTATTCGCTGATCAAGACCATTCCCGGTGCCGGCTACAGCTTTCAGGAGACGCCGGAGCAAGGCTAAACAAAAATTTATCTGCCGACGAACGCTCTGGCAGGCACTCCTCGCTATCTTCTGCCCATTCGTGGATTGCTCCACACAGGATTTAGCGGGGGATGGCTTGCCCATGTCGGTAACAACTTTGGTGGCACGCCGCAGGCGGTTTACGTGTCTTTCATCCGTGGCGTTGACGTTGTTCGGCATGCTCATGCTTGACGGCTGCTCGATGGTCCCGCAGTACCAGCAACCCGAGTTGCCCTTGGCGCAACAGTTCAATGGTCCGACAGACAGCTCGGCGGCTGAGGGCGGCCAGTGGTGGCGCGAGTTTCGCTGCGCCGAACTCGACTCATTGATCGCCCGGGGGCAGGCCTCCAACTACACCCTCAAGGCGGCGGTCAGCCGCATCGATGAAGCCCGTGCTTCGGCGCACGTGGCCGGGGCGGCGCAATATCCGGCGCTGAATCTGGGAGGCAATTACCAGCGACAGAACAATTACGGCTCCACGGAAAAACGTAGCGTATTTGCCGAAGCCACCTATGAAGTGGATTTCTGGGGCAAACAGCGCGCTGCCGCTGACTCCGCCGATGCGTTGGCCAATGCCACAGTATTTGATGCGCAAACCCTGCGCATGAGCCTGAGTGCGAGCATTGCCGACCGCTACTTTGAGGTGCTGTCTCTGGAGGACCGGCTGCGTCTGGCCCAATCCATTGCCGACGATGCGCGACAGGTGCTGGATTTGGTGGAAGTCCAGGCCAGTCAGGGCGCCGTGTCGAATTTGGAAGTCGCCCAGCAGCGCAATGCCATGCAGACCTTTGAAGCGGCGATGCCGCCCCTGCGGCAACAACGGGACCTGGCGCTCTACCAACTGGCCGTTTTGGTGGGGGCACAGCCCGAGGGCTTTCATCTGCAAGGAAACGGGCTGAAAACCCTGCAAGTGCCGCAGCCTTCGACTGGCCTGCCGATTGGTTTGTTGCGTCAGCGCCCAGACATCCAGGCCGCCGAAGCACGGCTGAAATCCGCCAATTTCGACGTGGGCGTTGCCCGCGCCGCGTTTTTACCGAACCTGTCCCTGGACCTGCTGGATGGCATCGATACGCTCGCCGGCGGCCAGATCTGGAGCGTCATCGGCACGCTCAGCCAACCGGTGTTTGCCGGCGGTCAGCTCAAGGGTCAACTGCATTTCGATCAGGCCCATGTCCAGGAGCTGGCATCGAGTTATCGCGAGTCGATCATCGAAGCGCTGCAAGATGTTGAAACCCAGCTTAGTGCGGCCCGCGAACTCGATAAAAGCTACGTCCTGAACCAGTCCGCCGTGGACTCTGCCCGCGAAGCCGCACGTCTGGCGCAGGTTCGCTACCGACTCGGCTCGACCGATTTCCAGACACTGCTGATCGTCGAACGCACCCAATACCAGGCCGAAGACACGCTGTTACAGGTACGCCTCCAGCATTTGCAGGCCGCTGTCGGCCTGTTCCGCGCCTTGGGCGGGGATTTCTCGCCGAACACCCTTACTTCCAGTTCTTCTGCTCAGGTTGCTCACCCATGAATGCCTTGAACCCACGTCGTCGCGTTATGTTCGCAGGGGGAGTGGTGCTCTCGCTGGCCGCTCTCATCGGCGTCTTTCAATGGACCCGTCAAGCCCATGCCGCACCGGTGCAGGTCGATGCCGGCGCCGTGCCGGTGCAGATGAGCCAGGTCAGCCGCCAGGACCTGCCCGTCTGGATCAGCGCCATCGGTAACGTACAGCCGCTCAACAGCGTGAATGTGCGGGTGAGGGTGGACGGTGAGCTGCAAAAAGTCCTGTTCAACGAAGGGCAGACTGTCACCGCTGGCAGCTTGCTGGCGGTCATCGACCCGCGGGTTTTTCAGGCACAGGTAGCCCAGGCACAGGCCTTGGTGGCCAAGGATCAAGCGCAACTGGCTAACCTGAAGGTCAACCTGGACCGGGCCGGCAAACTGGCCGCCGCCAAGGCCGGGCCGACCCAGGACGTCGACACCTACCGCGCCCAACTGGCCGCCCAGCAGGCCACCTTACAGGCCGATCAAGCGGGATTGGATGTGGCGCGCCTGCAACTGGAGTTCACCCAGGTTAAGGCACCGTTGGCCGGTCGTACCGGCCAGCGCCTGCTGGACGTCGGAGCGATTGCCCACGGCGCCGAAGCCACCGGGTTGGTGACCATTACCCAGATGAACCCGATTTCCGTGGCCTTCGCCGTATCTCAGGACGAACTGGCGGAAATTCTCGAAGAAAACGCCAAAGGCGCATTGCAGGTGGTGGCGATGACCCGCGATGGAAAACAGGAAATCGCCCGCGGCCATTTGAGTTTTATCGACAGTCAGGTCACCGCCGCCAGTGGTCAGATTCAGCTCAAGGCGCAATTCGACAATGGCGCTGCGAAACTCTGGCCGGGCGAGTTGGTGAGCGCGCGGTTGCTGGTGCAGACGCATAAGGACGTGGCCGTGGTCCCGGCTGAAGCGGTGCAGTTGGGACGTCATGGTAACTTCGTCTATGTGGTGGATGCTGATCAACGGGTGCAACCGCGTCTGGTCGATGCCGCCACGGTCGTCGATGGCAAGCAGTGGATTCGCCAGGGTCTGACGGCCGGTGAAACCGTGGTGGTGCAGGGCCAGTCCCGCGTCGCGCCGGGGCTGAAGGTCACGCCGGTCAAGGCCAACACCACCGCCGATTTGGCGGAGGCCGCCCGATGAATGCGCTGGCCGGATTGATTCAACGGCGCGTGGGGCTGAGTCTGCTGGCCATCGGGGTCTTGCTGCTCGGTACCTTTGCTTACTTTCATCTGCCTGTGGCGCCGCTGCCGACGGTGGATTTTCCGACCATTCAGGTCACCGCCAAACTCTCCGGGGCAAGCGCCGAAACCATGGCGTCTTCGGTGGCGACGCCCTTGGAACGCGCTTTTGCGGCCGTGCCGCAAGTGACGTCGATGACCTCGTCGAGTGCGGCGGGTAAAACCCAGGTGGTACTGCAATTCGATCTGTCGCGAGACATCGATGGGGCAGCGCAGGATGTGCAAACAGCGATCAACACAGCCACGCCGAATCTGCCCAAGACCATGTCCAGCGCACCGACCTTTAACAAGGTCAATCCGGCCGAAGGTACAGTGATGTCGCTGGCCGTGACGTCACCCGTGCGCACGTTGCCAGAGCTGGACCGCTACGCCGACAACTACATTGCCCAGCGCTTGTCGCAAATGCCCGGTGTCGGCCTTGTGGATTTTCACGGAGAACAGAAACCGGCGGTGCGGGTACAGATCGATCCCGATGCGCTGGCCGCTCGCGGCCTGACCCTGGAGGATGTGCGCAGTGTGATCGGCGTCAGCACCCTTGATCAGCCCAAGGGCACCCTCGATGGCCAAAGCCGTTCGATCACCCTTGGTGCGACCGATCAATTGCTGGACCCTCAGCACTATCGTGATCAGGTTATCGCCTATAAGAACGGCATGCCGATCAAGCTCGGTGACCTGGGGCAGGTGATTGCCGGCGCCGAGGACACGCAACAAGCTGCGCAATTGGGTGCCGAGCCAACGGTTATCGTCGACATCCACAAACAGCCGGGTTTCAACCTGTTGTCGACCATCGCCACCATCAAGGCCAAGCTGCCCGAACTGACCGCCTCGTTGCCGCGAGACGCACAGGTACAGGTGGTTGGTGACCGCACCCAGACCATCGAAGCCTCGGTCAACGACATGCAGTTCACCTTGCTGCTGTCGATTGCGCTGGTGGTCGTGGTGATCTTTGTGTTTCTGCGCAAAGCCACGGCAACGCTGATTCCCAGCCTGACCATCCCGCTGTCCCTGGTGGCCACGTTCGGGGTGATGTACTTGTTGGGCTATAGCCTCGACAACCTGTCGATCATGGGCCTGGCGATTGCCGTAGGGTTTGTGGTGGACGATGCCATCGTGGTCATGGAAAACATTGTCCGGCATCTGGAAATGGGCAAGTCGCGCCTGCAATCGGCGGTCGATGGTTTGCGCGAGGTGGCGTTTACCATTGTCTCGATGACGGTGTCGTTGATCGCGGTGTTCCTTCCGATCCTGTTGATGTCCGGCATTGTCGGGCGCTTGATGCGTGAGTTTGCGGTGACCGTCAGCGTCGCGATTATCATGTCCGGCATCGTTTCCCTGACCATCACACCCATGCTCTGTGCGTGGCTGCTCAAACCCCATGCCTATCATGAAGAGGGGCACTTTGCCCAGGCTTGCGAGCGGGTGTTCGAAGGCCTGCACAACGGTTATCGCCGTAGCCTGGATTGGGTGCTGGACCATCAGCGCATCACCATGGCGGTGGCCATCGCAACAATGGTGGCGACGGCGGTGCTGTATGTCGGCATCCCCAAGGGCTTCTTCCCGCAACAGGACAACGGCTTGATCCAAGGTGTGGCCGAAGCAGCGGCTGATATTTCACCCATCGCGATGCGTGCACAGGTCAACCGCGCTGCCGCCATCATCGGCCAGGACCCGGCGGTGGCCCGGGTGTATTTCTGGATCGGCCCGAATCCGACTGTGAGCCAGGGCAAGGTGATGATCAACCTGAAGCCGTTCAGCGAGCGCACCGCCAGCGCCGCCGAAGTTATCCGTCGCCTGCAACCGGCGCTCGACCGGTTATCCGGAGTCAAAGTGTTCATGCAGGCCAACCAGGACATCCAGATTGGTGGTCGTGCCAGCAAGACCCAATACCAGTACACCCTGCAAGATCCGGACAGTGTCGAACTGGATCACTGGAGCGGTGTGCTGCTGGAGAAGCTCAAGAGTTTGCCGCAGTTGCAGCACGTAACGTCGGACCAGCAACAGGCCATCGCCCAATCGACCCTGGTGATCGACCGTTCCACCGCTGCACGGCTGGGTGTAACGGTGCAGGCCATCGACGACGTGCTGTACGACGCCTTCGGTCAGCGACAGATTGCGACGATGTTCACGCAGCTCGATCAGAACCACGTGATTCTTGAACTCGACCCGAGCTGGCAAACGTCCACCGCCACCCTTGAGCATTTATTTGTCCGCGCAAGTTCCGGCGCCCTGGTGCCGCTGAACCTGCTGGCCAGCGTCAAGACCGAACAAGTGCCGATCATCATCAACCACCAGGGTGTGTTCCCAGCCATTACCCTGTCGTTCGACCTCGCGCCCGGCCATGCCCTGAGTGAAGCGGTCACCGCGATCAATCAGGCGTCCCTGGCCGTAGCAATGCCCGACACCGTGCTGGGCAGTTTCCAGGGCACCGCCCAGGCCTTCCAGGACTCATTGAAGTCACAACCCTGGCTGATTCTAGCGGCGATCCTCACGGTCTACATCGTACTGGGTGTGCTGTACGAGAATGCGATTCACCCCCTGACCATCCTTTCGACTTTGCCTTCCGCCGGTTTCGGCGCACTGCTGGCATTGATGCTCTGCGGTCAGGATCTGTCGGTGCTGGGGATGATCGGCATCATTTTGCTGATCGGTATCGTCAAGAAGAACGCAATTATGATCGTCGATTTCACGTTGCAGGCCCAGCAGCGGGGTCTGTCGCCCCGGCAAGCGGTGCGCGAAGGTTGCCTAATGCGCTTGCGGCCGATACTGATGACATCCCTGGCGGCTTTGCTCGGCGCGTTGCCTCTGGCGTTCGGGCACGGCGCCGGCTCCGAGTTGCGCCAGCCATTGGGCATTGCGATTGTCGGTGGCTTGGCGGTGTCGCAAATTCTGACGCTGTACACTACGCCGGTGGTCTATCTGTGGTTTGAACGCTGGCGTCGAAAAACACTGCTCAACAGCGCTGAGGTTCCGGTTTGAAACACTGGATCCTTGATATTTTTGGTGGGCTGTGTTCGTCGGCAGGACGCCGGGGAAGGGGGGCTGACTAATACTGTCTGCCGCTAAGCCGGTTTTATTGACCTTAAAACCTCCCAAATAACGGTTGGGTTTTAGACAGTGGACCGCTGAAAGCCACGTAGTACGTGGCTTATGCACTCCTCCAGCCCATGCTGCTGCATTATCCAAGGCTGCCGCCGAGAACTGGCTGGGTTTAGGGCGTGCGCGGCATACTTCAGGGCTATTGCTCGGTAACTTTACTGAGTTCATCGTGAAGCCTCTGATTCTCCCTGAGCAGGTAGTCGCGCTGTTCGGCGACGAGCTTCATGCTCAGGATGGCGGGCTCGGAACATCGCTCCTTGAGCTCTCCGATCTCGGCCAGCGCCTTCTTGAGGACTGCCTGCGCCTCGGCCTTGCCGGTGGCCAGTACATCATTCATCTGTACCAGCCCGGCTATGTTCTTCCGGGCCTTTCGCAGCAGCGCCTGAGTCCCGCTGAGTTCGTCCTCGAGTAAAGAGCATTGGTGCTTGTACATTTCCAGGGGCGTAGGGCAGCCAAGCCACGCCGAGGTGTCTTCGTCGATATGCATGGTGGGTAAATCCGAGCGCTGTATGTGCATACAGTAATTGAGGCATTGCAGATTTGGGAGTGGTGTTCGTCGGCAGGACGCCGGGGGCGATTTGGATCTCGTACCAATTCTTGTACCACTGACCGCGTTTCGCTATCGAATGGTGGGTATCCCAAGGTAGGCAAACCCCCGTATTTGTTGGGGTTTGCCACTTTAGAAAACCTTGGAATACTCAGAATTAATATTAGGAGTATGGACGAAGAACTGTCGAATGTTCTTCTAGATCCAGACGAAAGTGCTTAAAAACTAAGAAAAAAGGGTTTTTAGCCGTTCAATAAAAAGCCCTGCGATAAGGCAGGGCTTTTTCAGTACGGCAGGTTATTAGCCGTGCAGGCTTTCTGCGGCATACAGGGTGTTTTCCAGCAGGCACGCACGGGTCATCGGGCCGACACCGCCGGGTACCGGGGTGATCCAGCCGGCACGGGGCAGGGCGGTTTCGTACACCACGTCGCCGACCAGCTTGCCGTCGTCCTGACGGTTGATGCCCACATCGATCACGATCGCGCCTTCCTTGATCCACTCGCCCTTGACCAGTCCCGGCTTGCCCGCGGCAACCACCACCAGGTCGGCACGGCCAACGTGGCCGGCGAGGTCTTTGGTGAAACGGTGGGTGACAGTCACGGTGCAGCCGGCCAGCAGCAGCTCCATGGCCATCGGGCGGCCAACAATGTTGGAGGCGCCAACGACTACGGCATCCAGACCGTACAGATCGACGCCGGTGCTCTCCAGCAGGGTCATGATGCCCTTCGGGGTGCAGGGGCGCAGCAGCGGGATGCGTTGGGCCAGGCGGCCGACGTTATAGGGGTGGAAGCCGTCGACGTCTTTGTCCGGGCGGATGCGCTCCAACAGTTTGGAGGCGTCCAGGTGTTCGGGCAGTGGCAGTTGCAGCAGGATACCGTCAATGGCCGGGTCGTCGTTGAGGCCGTCGATCAGGTCGGTAAGCGCCTGCTGGGTGGTCTCGCAAGGCAAGTCGTAGGCCTTGGAAATAAAGCCGACCTCTTCACAGTCTTTACGCTTGTGCGAGACATAAACCTGAGAGGCAGGATCGCTGCCGACCAGGATCACCGCGAGGCCAGGCGTGCGCAGACCTTGCAGGCGGCGCTCGGTGACTCGTTTGGCGATCTGCTGGCGCAGGCTGGCGGCGATTGATTTGCCGTCGATAAGTTGTGCAGTCATTACGCGTGATTAACCATCGAGAGGGGGAAGAAAAGTGCGCGCATTCTCGCACGCCATGACGTGAGGGCAAAGGCGCTTGGTCTGCAAATTGCCCTAACCCCTTAAATAAAATCAGTTTTTTTCAAAAAAGATTTGACGGGTATCAAGGCCGTCTATACTATTCGTCGCACTTGTCGGGCACAGCCTAGCACTGGTTAAGAAGGTCGAGCAGATAGAGCTGTTCTGCAAGGCTGGAAGCACTTAGTTTGTAATCTTCAACGAGTACAGATTAATAAGGCGCCCGTAGCTCAGCTGGATAGAGCATCCGCCTTCTAAGCGGATGGTCGCAGGTTCGAGTCCTGCCGGGTGCGCCATTAGGCAGCTTTGGCACAAGTAGCGCTATATGGTGGGCGTAGCTCAGTTGGTAGAGCACGGGATTGTGACTCCCGTTGTCGAGGGTTCGATCCCCTTCGTCCACCCCATATTTAGAAAGGCGCCAGATTAATCATCTGGCGCCTTTGCTTTAAGAGTTTCAAGCGCGGATGTGGTGGAATTGGTAGACACACTGGATTTAGGTTCCAGCGCCGCGAGGCGTAAGAGTTCGAGTCTCTTCATCCGCACCAATTAAGCGTCACCCAGCCATCAGGCAGGGTGAGGCCAGGCAAGGAAGGTGTTCGAGTTCCTTGTTGAAGCAATATGGTGGGCGTAGCTCAGTTGGTAGAGCACGGGATTGTGACTCCCGTTGTCGAGGGTTCGATCCCCTTCGTCCACCCCATATTTTAAAAAGCGCCAGATCAATGATCTGGCGCTTTTTTTTGCATCCAAAAAATGCCCTGCCGCGTATGTACTGACGAGGATGGCCGTGGATGGGCCTGGATCCTCATCCGCTGCTACGTGGAGGGTCTGAAAAATGTTGGCACAACAGCAGGATCAAAGTCAGGGAATGGCGGTTGGCGAGGCGCATTTGCTCGGGCGCCTGCTGTTGGGGGAGCAATCGGCCTATTGCGACCTGGTTAAAACCCATCAGGGCGCCATGCGTGCGGTGGCTTCGGCGATCGCCGGGCATCGGCATGTCGATGATGTGGTGCAGGATGCCTGGTTGGCGATTGTGCGCGGGCTGAGTGGTTTTCAGGGGCGCTCCAGCCTCAAGACCTGGGTGCTGACGATTACGGCCAATAAAGCCAAGGGCCGCTATGGCCGGAGTCGGCGCGAAGTGTTTTTCGATGACTCGCAGGGTCAGGAGCGCTTTTGCGCCGCCAGTGGCCAGTGGCTGTCGGCACCGGCGGGCTGGCATGAAGATACGCCCGAGGCGCTGGTCAGTGAAGACGAACTGCGCGCCTGTATCGAGCGCGCGTTGCAGGAACTGTCGACGCTTCAGAGCGCTGCGCTTGTGCTGCGTGAGCGGGTAGGGCTTGAGCTTGAGGAGATTGCCGAGTTGCTGGGCGTCAGTCTGTGCAATGCGCGGGTGCTGCTGCACCGGGCGCGCAGTCGGGTTTTTGCCGCCATCGACCGGCATCAGGCCTGTGGCGTTGAATGACGTCAAGAAAAAACAAGCATTCTCAATGCCTTGGCGTTAGAATCGTTGCCGGTTTTGAGCGTGTAGAACTGATCCGCGGCTATGTAAGGGTCGGTACAGCTATTTAATAGCGAATAACGGCGCAGTACCTGAAAAAGGGCTGTGCCGTTTTTGTTTGAGTGTTTTGAGTTTCCAGGGTAGGGCGTTTCATCGTATTTGTGTTTCTCGATGCTGCTGCCACACCCTTCGACCTTGCTTGCAGGGTCGCTCGCCGGGGTATGCATCCAGCCTCTTCTATATATAGAAGGGCTGGCGCTAGAGCCCTGGCGTGATGCGCTGTATTTGCTAACGGGATGAGGTGCATGCGTGCACTTGAACCTATAAATGGCCTGCTGTTTTTCCACCCGTTTTCAGTAGGGTGACTTCTTGAGTTTGACCCACTAGAATGCATGCCCTTGATTCTGGGGTCGGAAACGGCCGGCTAACGTCTGTGCAACGAGGAATATCCATGCAAGTTTCTGTTGAAAATACTACTGCCATCGAGCGCCGCCTGAGCATCACCGTGCCGGCAGAGCGTATTGAGACTGCGGTCAACAAGCGTCTGCAGCAGACTGCCCAAAAGGCCAAGATCGCTGGTTTCCGTCCAGGCAAAGTGCCAATGAGCGAAATCAAGCGTCGTTTTGGTGCCGATGCGCGTCAGGAAGCTGTTGGTGACGTGATCCAGGCTTCCTTCTACGAAGCCGTTGTCGAGCACAAGCTGAACCCAGCGGGTTCGCCTTCGATCGAGCCTAAGTCCCTGGAAGCCGGTAAAGACCTGGAATACGTTGCCGTATTCGAAGTGTTCCCGGAATTCACCGTTGCCGGTTTCGAAGACATCGCCGTTGAGCGCCTGAGCGCTGACGTGGCAGATGCCGACCTGGACAACATGCTGGAAATCCTGCGCAAGCAGAACACCCGTTTTGAAGTGGCCGACCGTGCCGCCCAGAACGAAGACCAGCTGAACATCGATTTCGTTGGCAAGGTTGACGGCGAAGCATTCGCTGGCGGCTCCGCCAAGGGCACCCAGCTGGTGCTGGGTTCCAACCGCATGATCCCGGGCTTCGAAGACGGCCTGGTTGGCGCCAAGGCCGGTGAAGAGCGCGTTCTGAACCTGACTTTCCCTGCTGACTACCAGAACCTGGACCTGGCCGGCAAAGCCGCCGAGTTCACCGTGACCGTCAACAGTGTTTCCGAGCCTAAGCTGCCTGAGCTGAACGAAGAATTCTTCGCCCAGTTCGGTATCAAGGAAACCGGCATCGACGGCTTCCGTACCGAAGTTCGCAAGAACATGGAGCGTGAGCTGCGTCAGGCCATCAAGTCCAAGGTCAAGAACCAGGTGATGGATGGTCTGCTGGCCGCCAACCCGATCGAAGTGCCGAAGGCCCTGCTGTCCAACGAAGTGGATCGCCTGCGCGTTCAAGCGGTTCAGCAGTTCGGTGGCAACATCAAGCCTGACCAGCTGCCGGCCGAGCTGTTCGAAGAGCAAGCCAAGCGCCGCGTTGTGCTGGGTCTGGTCGTGGCTGAAGTGGTCAAGCAATTCGACCTCAAGCCTGACGAAGATCGCGTTCGCGAAATGATCCAGGAAATGGCTTCGGCCTACCAGGAGCCTGAGCAGGTCGTGGCTTGGTACTACAAGAACGACCAGCAACTGAACGAAGTACGTTCGGTTGTGCTGGAAGAACAAGTTGTGGATACTGTTCTGCAGAAGGCTAAGGTGACCGACAAAGCGGTCTCTTACGAAGAAGCAGTCAAACCGGCGGAAGCAGCACAAGCCGACTGATTGTCCAACTCGTTCGAAATATAACCATAAGCCAGCCTCGCGCTGGCTTATGCGTTTTCAAGACATGACTATTTGGGAGTAACTGCAGAGCATGTTCCGTAATTCCTATATTCAGCAGAACTCTGATATCCAGGCCGCTGGCGGCTTGGTCCCGATGGTTGTCGAGCAATCTGCTCGTGGCGAACGCGCCTATGACATCTACTCGCGCCTGCTCAAGGAGCGAGTGATTTTTCTGGTCGGCCCGGTAGAGGACTACATGGCCAACCTGATCTGCGCGCAACTGCTGTTCCTTGAAGCGGAAAACCCGGACAAGGACATCCATCTTTACATCAACTCCCCGGGCGGCTCGGTTACTGCAGGCATGTCGATCTACGACACCATGCAGTTCATCAAGCCAAACGTGTCGACCACGTGCATCGGCCAGGCCTGCAGCATGGGCGCTTTCCTGCTGACCGCAGGTGCCGAGGGCAAGCGTTACTGCCTGCCGAACTCGCGCGTGATGATTCACCAGCCGTTGGGCGGTTTCCAGGGCCAGGCATCGGACATCGAAATCCACGCCAAGGAAATCCTGTTTATTCGTGAGCGTCTGAACACGCTGATGGCCAAACACAGCGGGCACACCCTGGAAGAAATCGAGCGTGATACCAACCGCGACAATTTCATGAGCGCTGAAGCTGCTCGTGAATACGGGTTGATCGACGCAGTGATCGAAAAGCGCCCCGCTTAATATAAGCACCTCAAAATAAGGCTGGTCGGCATGTCCGACCACCGGCGGGCTTGAAAAAGCCCGCATAAGCCTTCATCTTGTGTTGCAAGCCTATCGGATTTGGATCGAACGAATGACTGACACCCGCAACGGCGAGGACAACGGCAAGCTGCTCTATTGCTCCTTCTGCGGCAAAAGCCAGCATGAAGTACGCAAATTGATTGCCGGCCCCTCGGTGTTTATCTGCGACGAGTGCGTCGACCTGTGCAATGACATCATCCGCGAGGAGGTGCAGGAAGCCCAGGCCGAGAGCAGCGCGCATAAATTGCCTTCGCCTAAAGAAATCAGCGGCATCCTTGATCAGTATGTGATTGGTCAAGAGCGTGCAAAAAAGGTTTTGGCGGTAGCGGTGTACAACCACTACAAGCGCTTGAACCAGCGTGACAAGAAAGGCGACGAAGTCGAACTCGGCAAGAGCAACATCTTGCTGATTGGTCCTACAGGCTCGGGTAAAACCCTGCTTGCAGAAACCCTCGCTCGTCTGCTGAACGTTCCATTCACCATCGCCGACGCCACCACCCTCACCGAGGCTGGCTACGTGGGTGAAGATGTCGAGAACATCATTCAGAAGCTGCTGCAAAAGTGCGACTACGACGTAGAGAAGGCCCAGATGGGTATTGTCTACATCGACGAAATCGACAAGATTTCGCGCAAGTCCGACAACCCGTCGATCACTCGGGACGTTTCCGGTGAAGGCGTGCAGCAAGCCCTGTTGAAACTGATCGAAGGCACGGTTGCTTCCGTACCGCCACAAGGCGGCCGCAAGCACCCGCAGCAGGAATTCCTTCAGGTTGATACGCGCAACATCCTGTTCATCTGTGGCGGTGCATTCTCGGGGCTGGAAAAGGTTATTCAGCAACGTTCCACCCGTGGCGGCATTGGTTTCGGTGCAGAAGTGCGCAGCAAGGAAGAAGGCAAGAAGGTGGGCGAGTCCCTGCGTGAAGTCGAGCCTGACGATCTGGTCAAGTTCGGTCTGATCCCGGAATTCGTTGGCCGTCTGCCGGTCCTGGCCACGTTGGACGAGCTGGATGAGGCTGCTCTGATTCAGATCCTCACCGAGCCGAAAAACGCCCTGACCAAGCAATACGCCAAGCTGTTCGAGATGGAAGGTGTAGACCTCGAGTTCCGTACCGACGCGCTCAAATCAGTGGCCAAGCGGGCACTGGAGCGCAAGACCGGTGCACGTGGCCTGCGTTCGATCCTCGAAGGCGTGTTGCTCGACACCATGTACGAAATCCCCTCGCAATCCGAGGTGAGCAAGGTGGTGATCGACGAAAGCGTTATCGAAGGCAAATCCAAGCCACTGTATATCTACGAAAACAGTGAGCCGGCTGCCAAGGCTGCACCTGACGCGTAAGCGTCAAGCCGTCGCAGTACAAGCAAGGGCCTTTCGAGGCCCTTTCTTTTTATGTGGCGGTTTTTCGGGGCGGTTTGTGTTTTGCGGTTAAATTCGCGTTTATTCATGCGTTTAACTGCTGGCATTGAGCTTGTTTTTTTTGCGTACAGCCCCCATCTTGGTTTCAAGCTAATTTTTCAACTGTCATAGAGGCGAAATCATGAAGACAACCATTGAATTGCCTCTCCTGCCGTTGCGTGATGTCGTCGTCTATCCGCACATGGTTATCCCGCTGTTCGTGGGGCGCGAGAAGTCTATCGAAGCCCTCGAGGCTGCGATGACGGGCGACAAGCAGATCCTGCTGTTGGCCCAGAAGAATCCTGCTGATGATGATCCAGGCGAAGATGCCCTGTATCGGGTCGGTACCGTTGCGACTGTTCTGCAATTGCTCAAGTTGCCCGATGGCACCGTCAAGGTGCTGGTCGAAGGCGAGCAGCGTGGTGCGGTCGAGCGCTTCATGGAGGTGGACGGTCACCTGCGCGCCGAAGTGGCGCTGATCGACGAAGTCGAAGCCCCTGAGCGCGAATCCGAAGTGTTTGTGCGCAGCCTGCTCTCGCAGTTCGAGCAGTATGTGCAACTGGGCAAGAAAGTCCCGGCTGAAGTGCTGTCGTCCCTCAACAGCATCGATGAGCCAAGCCGCCTGGTCGACACCATGGCCGCGCACATGGCGCTCAAGATCGAGCAGAAGCAGGACATCCTCGAAATCATCGACCTGCCGGCCCGTGTTGAACACGTGCTGGCGCTGCTGGATGGTGAAATCGACCTGCTGCAGGTTGAGAAGCGCATCCGTGGTCGCGTGAAGAAACAAATGGAGCGCAGCCAGCGCGAGTACTACCTGAATGAGCAGATGAAGGCCATTCAGAAAGAACTCGGCGACAGCGAAGAAGGCCACAACGAAGTCGAAGAGCTGAAAAAGCGCATCGACGCCGCCGGCCTGCCTAAAGACGCGCTGACCAAGGCCATGGCTGAGCTGAACAAGCTCAAGCAAATGTCGCCAATGTCGGCCGAAGCCACCGTGGTGCGTTCCTACATCGACTGGCTGGTGCAGGTGCCGTGGAAAGCTCAGACCAAAGTGCGCCTGGACCTGGCCCGTGCCGAAGAGATCCTTGACGCCGACCACTACGGCCTCGAAGAAGTCAAAGAACGCATCCTCGAATACCTCGCCGTGCAAAAGCGCGTGAAGAAAATTCGTGGCCCGGTGTTGTGCCTGGTCGGGCCTCCGGGTGTAGGTAAAACTTCCCTGGCCGAGTCGATTGCCAGTGCCACCAACCGTAAGTTTGTGCGCATGGCCCTTGGCGGTGTGCGTGATGAAGCGGAAATTCGTGGCCATCGCCGTACGTACATCGGTTCGATGCCAGGAAGATTGATTCAAAAGATGACGAAGGTGGGTGTGCGCAACCCGCTGTTCCTGCTCGATGAAATCGACAAAATGGGCAGCGACATGCGTGGCGATCCGGCCTCGGCGTTGCTCGAAGTGCTCGACCCCGAGCAGAACCACAATTTCAACGACCATTACCTGGAAGTCGACTACGACTTGTCCGACGTAATGTTCCTGTGCACCTCCAACTCCATGAACATCCCGCCAGCCCTGCTGGACCGGATGGAGGTGATTCGTCTGCCGGGTTACACCGAAGACGAGAAGATCAACATCGCCGTCAAATACCTCGCGCCCAAGCAGATTTCGGCCAATGGCCTGAAAAAAGGCGAGATCGAATTTGACGTCGAAGCGATCCGCGACATCGTGCGTTACTACACCCGCGAAGCCGGCGTGCGTGGCCTTGAGCGTCAGATTGCGAAGATCTGCCGCAAAGCGGTCAAGGAGCACTCGCTGGAAAAACGCTTCTCGGTGAAGGTGGTTGCCGATTCCCTGGAGCACTTCCTGGGCGTGAAGAAATTCCGTTACGGCCTGGCTGAGCAGCAGGATCAGGTAGGGCAGGTGACTGGCCTGGCGTGGACCCAGGTGGGCGGCGAACTGCTGACCATCGAAGCTGCGGTGATCCCGGGCAAAGGCCAGCTTATCAAGACCGGTTCGCTGGGTGATGTGATGGTCGAATCGATCACCGCCGCGCAGACCGTGGTGCGCAGCCGCGCCAAGAGCCTGGGGATCCCCCTGGACTTCCACGAGAAGCACGACACCCACATCCACATGCCGGAAGGGGCGACCCCCAAAGACGGCCCTAGCGCCGGTGTAGGCATGTGCACGGCACTGGTGTCGGCACTGACTGGCATTCCTGTGCGTGCCGATGTGGCGATGACCGGGGAAATTACCCTGCGGGGTCAGGTATTGGCCATCGGTGGTCTGAAAGAGAAATTGCTCGCTGCACACCGAGGCGGTATCAAGACCGTGATCATTCCGGAAGAGAATGTTCGCGACTTGAAGGAAATTCCTGACAATATCAAGCAGGATCTTCAGATTAAACCGGTTAAATGGATTGACGAGGTCCTGCAAATTGCGTTGCAATACGCGCCGGAGCCCTTGCCGGATGTGGCTCCGGAGATTGTCGCGAAGGACGAAAAACGCGAGTCCGATTCCAAGGAAAGAATTAGCACGCATTAATGCGAATGAGCCTGGGGGCTTCCTTGACAGCTTTTTAGAGCCCTTGTTATAAAGCGGCTCTTAAGTGTCTGTAGGCCATTCAGCACTGGTTTTTGCTTTCACCAAAAAACTTAGAATCATACTCAATAGATATATAAGGGGACTTAGAGTGAACAAGTCGGAACTGATTGATGCTATCGCCGCATCCGCTGATATCCCGAAAGCTGCTGCTGGCCGTGCGCTGGACGCAGTAATCGAATCCGTCACTGGCGCTCTGAAGGCCGGCGACTCCGTGGTACTGGTAGGCTTCGGTACTTTCTCTGTGACTGACCGCCCAGCTCGCACTGGCCGTAACCCACAGACTGGCAAAGCACTGCAAATCGCTGCTGCCAAAAAACCAGGTTTCAAAGCCGGTAAAGCCCTGAAAGAAGCGGTTAACTAAGCTTCGTTCAAGCCTTGCCTACCCGGGTCAGACGCAGGTCTGGCCTGGCAGCGGAGCGGCAGCTGACCCACGTATCCATCGGGTCGCCAGGACCTGGGGTGTTGGTTCAAAACCCCGTCCGCTCCGCCAGTTACGAGAAGGCGCATCCTCGGATGCGCCTTTCTTCTATCCGGACTCTACCCACGCTCCACGGTTGCCTAATTTTTGAAGATCAACCGTTTCTGGGGGACGCATGCTGCAAAATATCAGGGACAATTCACAAGGCTGGATTGCCAAGACCATTATCGGGATCATCGTCGCATTGATGGCGTTCACCGGTATCGAGGCCATTTTCCAGGCTTCGGGTAACAACAAGCAGGACGTGGCCAAGGTCAACGGTGAAGAAATCACCCAGACCGAACTGGGCCAGGCCGTTGACATGCAACGTCGCCAGCTGATGCAACAGCTGGGCAAGGATTTCGATGCTTCGCTGCTGGACGAAAAACTGCTGCGCGAAGCGGCTCTGAAGGGCCTGATCGATCGCAAGCTGTTGCTGCAAGGCGCCGCGGACTCCAAGTTCGGCTTCTCTGAAGCTGCGCTGGACCAAGTGATCCTGCAGACGCCGGAATTCCAGGTGGACGGCAAGTTCAGTGCCGAACGCTTTGACCAGGTGATCCGTCAGCTGGGCTACACCCGTATGCAATTCCGTCAGATGCTGACCCAGGAAATGCTGATCGGCCAGGTTCGCGCAGGCATCGCCGGCAGCGGTTTCGTCACCGACGCCGAAGTGCTGGCTTTCGCCCGTCTGGAAAAACAGACCCGCGATTTTGCCACCGTCAACATCAAGACTGACCCTGCGGCGGTGAAGCTCACCGACGATGAGGTCAAGGCTTACTACGACAAGCACGCCAAAGAGTTCATGACCCCGGACCAAGTGGTCATCGATTACCTGGAACTGAAGAAGTCTTCCTTCTTCGACCAGGTCACCGTCAAGGACGAAGAGCTGCAGGCGGCCTATCAGAAAGAAACCGCCAACCTCGCTGAACAGCGTCGTGCCGCGCACATTCTGATCGAAGTCAACGACAAGACCACCGACGCGCAAGCCAAGGCCAAGATCGAAGACATCCAGGCACGCCTGGCCAAGGGTGAGAAGTTCGACGCCCTGGCCAAGGAGTTCTCCCAGGATCCAGGTTCGGCCAACAATGGCGGTGACTTGGGCTTTGCCGGCCCTGGCGTCTACGACCCGGACTTCGAAACCGCCCTGTATGCCTTGAACAAGGACCAGGTGTCGGCGCCGGTGCGCACCACTTTCGGTTGGCACTTGATCAAGCTGTTGGGCGTTGAAGCACCTGAAGTGCCATCGTTTGCCAGCCTGAAAGACAAGCTGACCCGCGAGCTCAAGACCCAGCAGGTCGAGCAGCGTTATGTCGAAGCGACCAAGCAATTGGAAGACGCGGCATTCGAAGCCTCCGACCTGGCTCAGCCGGCGTCCGACCTGAAGCTGACCGTGCACACGTCCGCGCCGTTTGGCCGTGAAGGTGGCGAAGGTGTTGCGGCCAACCGTGCCGTGGTCACCGCAGCGTTCAGCCCGGAAGTGCTGGATGAAGGTGCCAACAGCAGCGCTATCGAGCTGGACCCGGAAACCATCATCGTGCTGCGTGCCAAAGAGCATCTGAAGCCTGCGCAACTGCCGCTGGAAAGCGTGTCGGCTGCGATCCGCACCCAGATGACCAAAGAGCGCGCCATCGCGGCTGCCAAAACCCATGCCGACGAGTTGATCGCCAGCCTGCGTGACGGCAAAACCCCGTTGAACCAGCCGATCGACGGCCAGGCCTGGAAGGTGACTGAAGCGGCGACCCGTAACGCTGAAGCGATCGAGCCGGCCGTGCTGCAAGCCCTGTTCCGCATGCCTAAGCCTGCGGCCAAGGACAAGCCGACCTTCACCACCGTGACCCTGGCTGACGGTAGCCTGGTGATCGTGCGCTTGAACGGCGTCAACGAAGCCGCAGCCCCTACCGACGAAGAAAAGGCGCAATACCGCCGCTTCCTCGCCTCGCGTATTGGCCAGCAGGACTTTGCTGCCTACCGCAAGCAGTTGGAAACCAAGGCTGACATCAAGAAATTCTGATGTTGGTTTGAATAGAAAAGCCCCCGGTCTGAAAGGACCGGGGGCTTTTTTTTGCGCAATGATCGGCTCAGAACTGATCGTTCCCACGCTCTGCGTGGTAATGCATCCCGTGACGCTCTGCGTCACCCGTACGCAAGTGCAGAAAGCGGGACGCGCAGACGGGCTCAGAACTTCAGTTTGCCCCAGCTCAACCCAATCACCGCTGCCACGGTCGAGGCCGTCAGCACACTCAGTTTGGCCGCTGCCAACAGTTCCGGGTCGGAGAAGGCCAGGGACGAGATAAAGATCGACATGGTAAAACCAATCCCCGCCAGCAGGCCGACCAGGCCGACACCGCTCCAGGTGACTCCGTCGGGCAGCTTGCAGATATTGAGTTTGACCAGCGTGATGCTCGCCAGCATCACGCCCAACGGCTTGCCGATCACCAGGGCGAAGATCACGCCCATGAACACGCCATGGGGCAGCGGATGCTCAAGGTTCAAGCCTTGCAAGCTGACACCGGCATTGGCCAGGGCGAACAACGGCATCACACCGAATGCGACCCACGGATGCAACGCCGACTGCACGCGCTGCACCGGCGGCATCAGTTCGCGCTGGGCTTCGCGCAGTTGCTTGAGCGGCTTGGCGACCTGGTGCGAGTCTTCGGCCGGTCGCGAGAGGCGATCCATCAGCTCGTTGAAGGTGCGGCCGATGGTGTCCAGTGGGCGTTCGGTGGTCGGTTTGGAGCTGACCGGCGTCATCAGGCCCAGGATCACCCCGGCGAGGGTCGGGTGCACGCCGGTCTTGAGCAGGCCGAACCAGACAATCGCCCCCGGCAGCAGATAGATCGCCGCCTTGCTGATGCCCATTCGTTGGAACACCAACACCAGGGCTAACCCACCTGCGGCAACCACCAGGCCCATGTAGTCCAGGCTTGCAGTGAAAAACACCGCAATGATCAGGATCGCCACGATGTCGTCGATGATGGCCAGTGCCAGCAGCAGGACGCGTACACCGCTGGGGATGGATTTTCCCAACAGCGCCAGCACGCCGACGGCAAAGGCAATGTCGGTGGCGGTGGGCACGGCCCAGCCACTCGCGGCGGCGGTGCCATGGTTGAGCGCGGTGTAGATAATGGCCGGCATCACTACGCCACCCAGTGCGGCGCCCAGCGGCAGGGTCGCGAGTTTCAGGTTGGCGAGTGCGCCGTCCTTTATTTCCTGACGTATCTCCGCACCTACCACCAGGAAGAAAATGGTCATCAGGCCGTCATTGACCAGAAAGTGCAGGGAGCGCGACACACTGAAATCGCCCAGCCCGAGGGTAATCGGGGTGTTCCAGAAGTGTTCGTAGGACGCGGCGGCCGGGCTGTTGGCCCAGATCAACGCTGCAATGGCCGCCAGCAACAGGACGATGCCGCTGACGGCTTCGATGCGTGAAAACCGCTCAAGGGCCGACAGTGCGCCCTCGGTCAATGCCTGGGGGCGAGGGATGGCAGGGTGTTTTTTGGGCACGACAAGTCTCCATTGGCGGCCCGACCAATGCTTTGCTTTAACCTGCGTTGTGCCCTATGCAGTCACGCACCCAGGGTGATGATAGGAAGTTGATGAATAAGTTGTAAACAATGTTGTCAGGGTTAAGGGCTTTTTGTCGGTGGGTGCAGAAAACCGCGCGCCAATTGCTGGTACAACTCCGGCCCCATCCGCGAACTGACGGCTTTGGCAATCAGCGCCACCGCCATCAGGCTGATCACCATCCCGTGGCTGTCGATCATCTCCATTACGATGATCGCCGAGGTGATCGGCGATTGCGTCACGGCAGCCAGGAAGCCCGCCATGCACAGCGCAATGATCGGTTGCGCTGCCAGCGCGAAAAACTCGGCTGCGTTGGCGCCCACGGCCGCGCCGACGGCCAGCGACGGGGCAAAAATGCCGCCCGGAATTCCGGAAAAATACGTCACGACCGTCGCCAGAAAACGCGTGACAGGCGCATGCCACGGCAGGCCGACATCGGCGGCAATGATCTGCGAAGTAATCCCGTAGCCGCTGCCGAAGGACATCCCGCCGCTGAGCCAGCCCAGGATTGCGACCACCAGCCCACACGCCCCGGCGAACCAAACCGGGTGGGCGCGCCGCCATTCCCAGACCACAAACCTGTGGTAGCGCTGGGGCCACAGCAGCATGCTACTGAACAGCCCGCCGAGCACGCCACAGCCGATGCCTGCCGCCAATACCGGAACAATGATGTCGAGCTTGATCCCTTCAACGTCCAGGTGGCCAAAATAGTTGTAATTGCCCTGCAGGGCGATGGCGACCATCCCCGACAAGATAATGGTGCTGAGCAACACCCCGCTGGTGCGGGTTTCTAGCTTGCGCCCCAACTCTTCTACTGCGAAGGCGACGCCGGCCAGCGGCGTATTGAACGCGGCGGCGATACCGGCGGCGCCGCCGGCCAGGATCAAGTCTTCGCTGCGGATGATGCGTGCATTGGGCAGGTAGCGATGGAAGAAATGCATGATCGATGCCGCCACTTGCACGGACGGCCCTTCGCGCCCGGCAGAGAAACCGCCGGTCAACGCCAGTGTTCCGAGGCCTATCTTGGCCAATGCGATGCGCAAGGACACCAGCTTGCTGACGTCCTGTCCTTTGTTGGCCAGGCGAGTAGCGGCGATGACCTGGGGAATGCCACTGCCTTGGGCTCCGGCAAAAAAACGTGTGGTCAGCCACACCACCAGCATGCCCACCAGCGGTGTGTAGAGGAAGGGCAGCCACGGATGGGCGCTGGATTGCTCGGCGAACTGAGTGAGCGCCACGTCAGCCAGGCGCGCAAACATCACCACCATCAGCCCGGCGATGGTGGCGCCGGCCCACAGGGTGATCCGGGTGCGCCAACGCAGTGAGGTAAAGCGGCGGCGCAGTGAAATGAACGGTTTGATCACCCAGGTGAATTCCGAATAAGTTTCAGAGTGTTTCAAGATTAACCGTATATCAAGTGCTTGTCCTCGCGATGCGCCGTGTCGCGGCCAATGCCAAAAGCACCAACCCGGCAACCGCCCACGGGAACAACGCCACCCCCGATGTTTGTAGCAACATACCGCCTGCTAGCCCGCCGCCGGCAATTCCCAGGTTCCACACCGTCACCAGCATTGACTGCGCTGCGTCAGCCGAGTCGCCGGCAGACTTGGCCAGCGCCGTTTGCAACAGCGCCGGCAAGCCACCAAAGGCCAGGCCCCACAGCGCCACGCTGGCATACACCGCACGGGTGGAGGTCATCCACACGCCCAGTGCCAGGGCCGATACAGCGAACATCACGCAACTGATGATCAGCAGGCGACGCAAGTGTTGATCAATCAGCATGCCCGTCAGCCAGATACTCAACAGGGCCGCCAAGCCGAATACCAGCAGTATCCGGTCGATGTCGGCGACTATTCCGGCAGGCACCAGTAACGGCGCGATGTAGGTGTAGAGAATGTTGTGCGCCAGCACGTAGGTAAAGGTCACCCACAACACTGGACGAATGCCTCGCAGGCTCAGCACCTGGCGCAAGCCCAGGCGCTTTTGTTCCGGCTGGCCGGCGAAGTCCGGCAGTTGCCAGCGCGCCCACACCAACAGCAACAGCGTCAGCCCGGTCATGATTGCAAAGCTCAGGCGCCAGCCCACCGCAGCGCCGAGGAACGTGCCGGCAGGTACACCCAGTGACAAGGCCAGCGGTGCGCCGAGCATGGCCACAGCAATCGCCCGGCCTTGCAGGTGCGGGGCCACCATTCGGCTGGCATACCCGGCCAGCAGTGCCCAGAGCAACCCGGCGAACACCCCGGCAAAAAAGCGTGCGACCAGGGTCAGCCCGTAATGGGTGGACAGTGCCGTCACGCTGTTGACCAAGGCAAAGCCGCCGATGGCAATCAGCAGCAAGGGGCGCCGCCGCCAGCCTCGGGTCAGTAGGGTGAGGGGGATGGCCGCGAGTAACGAGCCAAGGGCATACAGGGTCACCAGTTGGCCGACTAACGCCTGTGAAACCTGCAGCCCTTCGCCCATCTGAGGCAGCAGCCCGGCCGGCATGGCCTCGGTGAGAATCGTGATAAACCCTGCGCACGCCAACGCCAGTAAGCCGGCGAGAGGCAGTGCGTCCTTTACGGCCGTGGCGGCCGGGCCGGTAATCGAAGGGCAGTCGCTCATGTTGTGTCTCCATGCAAAAGGTCAGGGAGGCAGAGTAGGGGGCTGCGGGTTGCGGAAAAACAGGCTAAGGTTCCGAACTTATCGGACGTCAACGTCCGCAATCAAAAAGGGTAGGGCAATGGACAGTCTGAGCGGCCTTTCGGTGTTCGTGCAGGTTGCGGAAACCCGCAGCTTCACCGCAGCTGGCCGCGTTTTGGGGGTGTCATCTTCGGCGGTGGGCAAAAGCATCGCGCGCATGGAAGAACGCCTGGGCGTGCGGCTGTTTCATCGCAGCACACGCAGCGTCACCCTGACCGGCGAAGGCGCGTTGTTCCTCGAGCGCTCGCGGCGGATTCTGGCCGAGGTGGAGGCGGCCGAGCAGGAGCTGACTGAGGCCGGCGCCACGCCCCGAGGCACGCTGCGCATCAGCTTGCCGCAGGTGCGTGGGCTGTTGATGCCGGTGCTCAGCGACTTTATGCGCGCCTACCCGGACATCGAGCTGGATGTGGATTTTTCTGACCGCATGGTGGACGTGATCGAGGAAGGTTTTGATGCGGTGATTCGTACTGGCAAGCCGGAAGATTCGCGCTTGATGGCGCGTCATCTGGGGCATTACCAACTGGTGTTGGTGGCCTCGCCAGGCTACCTGGCGCAATACGGCACCCCGCAACACCCGCAGGACTTGAGCGACCATGCCTGCCTGCGCCACAAATTCTGCGCCACCGGCAAGCTGGAACCCTGGCCACTGCGCCATGTGCCCGGCGTGGCGGAGCCGGTGTTACGTGCGCCGCTGATCAGCACCACCATCGAGTCCCTCAACTATGTGGTGCACGAAGGTTTGGGCATCGCCTGCCTGCCGGACTTCATGGTCAAGGAGGCGGTGCGCCAGGGGCGTCTGCAACGGGTGCTGGATGAGCACCTGGTCCACCGTGGCAGTTTCTGGATGCTGTGGCCCTCGAGTCGCTTTGCCTCGGCCAAGCTGCGGGTGTTTATCGACCATATGTCTGCCGGGCTTTTCCCTGCGCAGGCGGTGTAATAACGCTGTGACGTTTTACCGACAGGAATGTGCGCGCCAACCCTGCGTTCTGTTGCACAATAGCGCCCTGACTGTTTTCCTCAGGATTTTCGATGTCGACATCATTTCACTTGCGTAGCCTCGGGTTGGCGCTGGTGCTGGCGGGCGCTGCGGGCTGCTCGTCACCCAAGACCGCTATTTATGAACATGAGAATTTCGACGACTCCGGTACGTTCTCCCGTGATTACCCGGTCAGCGATGTGGCGGCCTGTGAAGCGGCGCGACGTGCGCTGTTGAGCCAGGGTTACATCATCACCAGCAGCGACCCCAAGCTGGTGGTGGGTAACAAGAGTTTCCAGCAAACCGGCGAAACCCATCTGCAAATCAGCTTCAACGTAGTGTGTGCCGATGATGGCAAAGGCGCCAAGCACTCAACCATGTTCGCCAACGCCTTGCAGGACCGCTACGCGCTGAAGAAGGTCAACAACTCCGCCAGCCTCGGCGTGGGTGTGTTGGGGTCGGTGTCGATGCCGATCGGCTCAACCGATGATTCGATGGTCAAGGTGGCCAGCGAGACAGTGACGGCACCGAAGTTTTACGATCGCTACTTCTCGCTGGTGGATGTGTTCCTGCCCCAGGACGTGAAGGCGGCCGAGCATATTCCAGAGAAGCCCAAGGCTGAGCTGGGCATGCCGGAGCCGAAAGCGGCTGCGCCTGCCGATAAGCCTGCGCCCGCCGATAAGGTAGCGCCTGCCGATAAGATAGACGCGCCCAAAGACGCTCCGGTAGCGCCCGCCGTGTCGGAACCGCTGGCACCGCCGCCAGAGGCGGCACCGATTGCGCCACAGGCCGAGCCGGTGCCGACCACTGCGCCAACACCTGCACCGGCTGCGGAACCAGCGCCTGCGCCGACCAACCCGAACCTGCCGGCGCCGACAGAGGCGATCCCACCGCTGCCAACGCCTGGGCGGTAACTCAGACCGCTACGGGGTTCGTCTTGTCGACGTTGATCCCGTAGCGGCTGATGGCCTCGCTCACCTTGTCACGCCCGATCACGCCGTCATCGGCCAGCGCCTTCAGCGCCGCCAGCACGATGAAGTGGCGGTCCACCTCAAAGAATTCGCGCAGGGTTTCGCGGGTGTCCGATTGCCCAAAGCCATCGGTGCCCAGCGCCACAAAACGGCGGCCGTGTACAAAGGGGCGGATCTGGTCGGCGAATAGCTTCATATAGTCCGTCGCCACCACCACCGGCCCGCTGTGTCCGGCCAGGCTGGTTTCCACGTAACTCGCACGCGGTTCGTCCTGCGGATGCAGCAGGTTCCAGCGCTCCACCGCGTGCCCGTCGCGGCGCAATTCGGTCAGGCTGGTGGCGCTCCAGACATTACTGGCTACGCCAAAGTCCTTGTCGAGCAGTTGCGCTGCGCCAATTACTTCGCGCAGGATCGAGCCGCTGCCCATCAATTGCACCTGCGCCTGGGGGGACGTGCTCAGCGGATACAAGCCTTTGAGAATCCCGTCCTCCACGCCTTCGGGCATGGCCGGGTGCGGGTAGTTCTCGTTGAGCAGGGTGATGTAGTAGTAAATGTCCTCTTGTTCGACGTACATGCGCCGCATGCCTTCGCGAATGATCACCGCCAGCTCGTAGGCAAAAGTCGGGTCATAGGCGACGCAGCAGGGGATCACCGACGCCAGGATGTGGCTGTGGCCGTCGTCATGCTGCAAGCCTTCGCCCATCAGCGTGGTGCGGCCGGCCGTGGCGCCCAGCAGAAAGCCGCGAGCGCGGGCATCGCCGGCGGCCCAGGCCAGGTCGCCGACGCGCTGGAAACCGAACATCGAATAGAAAATGTAGAACGGCACGGTCATCAAGCCGTGATTGCTGTAGGACGTACTCGCCGCAATCCACGAAGAAATAGCCCCGGATTCATTCAGGCCTTCCTGCATGATCTGTCCGTCTTTGCTCTCTTTGTAGTAGCTCAATTGCCCGGCGTCTTGTGGGGTGTAGAGCTGGCCGACGGCGGAATGAATGCCGATCTGGCGGAACAGGCTCTCCATGCCGAAGGTGCGCGACTCGTCCGGCACGATGGGTACGATCAGCTTGCCCAGGTGCGGGTCTTTCAACAGCGTGCCGAGGATGCGCACAAACGCCATGGTGGTGGAGATGGCACGCTCGCCGGTGTCTTTGAGTTGGGTGGCAAAGGCGCTCAGTTCGGGAATCTGCAAGGCCTCGACTGCAGTGTGTCGTGCTGGCACATAGCCGCCCAACGCCTGGCGACGGGCAGCGAAGTAGCGGGCTTCTTCGCTGTCGGCGGCGGGCTTGAGGTAAGGGATTTCGTCGAGCTGGTCATCGGCCACTTCCAGGCCGAAGCGGTCGCGAAAGGCTTTTACTGCATCAGCGCCCATCTTCTTCAACTGGTGATTGATGTTCTGGCCTTCGCCCGCTTCGCCCATGCCAAAGCCCTTGACGGTTTTGGCCAGGATCACCGTCGGTTGGCCTTTGTGGCGCACGGCAGCGGCGTAGGCATTGTAGACCTTGTCCGGGTCGTGGCCACCGCGTGAGAGTTTCCAGATATCGTCGTCGGACATGTCGGCAACCAGCGCCAGTAATTGCGGGTATTTGCCGAAGAAATGTTCACGCACATAGGCGCCGTTCTGGGATTTGTAGTTCTGGTAGTCGCCGTCCACGCACTCCATCATGCGTTGTCGCAACAGGCCGCTCTGGTCCTTTTCCAGCAGCGCATCCCAGCCGCCGCCCCAGATCACCTTGATCACATTCCAGCCGGCGGCGCGGTACAGGCTTTCGAACTCCTGGATCACCTTGGCATTGCCACGCACCGGGCCATCCAGGCGCTGCAGGTTGCAGTTGACCACAAAGATCAGGTTGTCGAGCTTCTCGCGGCCGGCCAGGGAGATGGCCGCCAGGGATTCCGGCTGGTCCATTTCGCCGTCGCCCAGAAACGCCCACACCTTGCGGCCTTGGTGTTGCTTGAGGTCACGGAACTCCAGGTAGCGCATAAAGCGCGCCTGGTAGGCGGCGGTAATCGGGCCCAGGCCCATCGATACTGTCGGGAACTGCCAGAAGTCCGGCATCAGCCGTGGGTGCGGGTAAGAGGACAAGCCCTCGCCACCGGCCTCGCGGCGGAAGTTGTCCAGCTGCGCTTCGCTGATGCGGCCTTCGAAGTAGGCGCGGCCGTAAATGCCCGGGGAGGAGTGGCCCTGGATGTACACCAGGTCGCCGTCGAAGGTATCGGTTCGGCCACGGAAGAAGTGGTCGAAGCCTACGTCGTACAGGACGGCGGCCGACGCGTAGGTCGCAATATGCCCACCAACACCCGAGTGTTTACCCGCACGCAGCACCATCGCCATGGCATTCCAGCGAATAAACGCATTGGTGCGCCGCTCGATGGCCAGGTTGCCGGGGTAGGGCAATTGGCGGTCAACCGCGATGGTGTTGACGTAAGGCGTGGTCACCCGCCCGTAGAAGTCACCATGGCGCGCAACGTCGAAATCCAGCAACTGATCAATCAGGTAGTGGGCACGCGGGCGGCCTTCGGTGGACAGCACCGATTCGATGGACTCCAGCCACTCGCGGGTTTCCTGTGGATCGTCGTCCAGTCTTACTGCGTTATTGGGGGTCATGTGAGGCTCCAGGGTAGGCGGATTTCAAGCTGCGGGCTCCTTGTGGGAGTTGCGCAAATGTAATTGCAATTGCAACTACATGACTGAATCTAGCGCGGGATGAGCTACTATTGCAACCTTCTTGAAATTCCCCGGATGGTGTTGCATGTCGTCGAAAGAGCCAGATGTATGGTTCCGTTTTGTCAGGGCCCACAGGACAGTCATCCGAGAAATCGAACGCCGCCTGGCTGCAGCAGACCTGCCGCCCTATGCCTGGTATGACGCGTTATGGGGCCTGGAAAGCGGCCCCGACGGCACACGGCGCATGCACGAATTGGCCGATGTGCTGGCGATTGAGCGCTACAACCTCACACGCCTGGTAGACCGCCTGGAAAAGGACGGCCTGGTAGTGCGTTCACGCTCCGACGGCGATGGCCGCGCAGCGTTTGCCTCGATCACCGAGGCCGGCCGGGTGTTGCGTAAAAAGATGTGGAAAATCTACGAAAGCACGGTGGATGAGCTGTTCCTGTCGCAAATCGAGCCTGAGCAGCGCCAGCTGTTTGCCGATACCTTGGAGCGTACTGCGGGGTTGGCGGTGGAGGCGGGCGTGCAAACCCGAAGCCGACGCAAGGCCTGAGGTGCAATGCGAGCTTGTGTGGGAGCTGGCTTGTCGAATCGTCGCACCGCTGCGATAGCCTCACCGCGGTGTACCTGACACCTTGAGGTGACTGCATCGCAGGCAAGCCAGCTCCCACATTTTTGACCGTGTTCCCATGCATCACAGTGGATACCGACGCATCGCCGCTTCGACCTGCTCAGGACCAATACGGCCCTCATCCGCCAATGCCCGCAGCGCACACACCACTATCCAGTAGCAACTGGGCGCAGACGCCTGCACCGACCCCGCACCCAACCCGACAAACCGCGCCTGCACATACGCCGCCAACTGATCGACAATCACCTGCGGATAGCCGGTCACGGCAATCACCGGCGCGCGGCTCCCGGCCAGGCACTCATGCAGATGGCAGCTTTGCCGGGCAGCCATCGGGTGCAGGCGATTCCAGCGCTCGGCCGCCGCTGCCTCACGGGCCAGCCGCGTGTAGCTTGGGCAGCTCCATACCTGCGCCGTCACGCCCCAATCCTGTTCAAGCAATTGCGCCGCGTGGGTCACGTCCTCGAGCGCTCGGCCCGCACCCAGCAAGCGCACCTCCCCAGTGTGAGTACGCTGGAGCGGGTACATGCCCTTGAGCGCGTTTTCACGATCCTGCTTATCCAGCCTCGCTGTGCGCTGTTGATCATGCAGCGCGAGGTAATAAAACCCCGGCTTGCCGTCGACATACAGCGCGCGAATCCCGGCCAGCACAATCGCCCGGGCTTCTTCGCCGGACGCCGGGTCATACGGCGTGCAGTGCGGGTTGGTCGCCAGCCACAACGGCAGCGACGGTTGCGCGCCCCTGGGCCAGGCAGAGGGCTGGTTCTCGACGTCGTTGCAGAGGATGCCGCGCTGCGTGGCGGCCTGCGACAGCCCACATAACTGCGCCGACGACGCTGCACGGTGCAGGTACAGCATGGGTTTTTCGCCGGTATTGCGCGCAAACCAACTGGGCCAGTTGCCCACACGGCGGCTGCGTGACTGGCCACGAATCACCCAGGCCTGTCGGCTGAATTCCAGGGTATTGGCCATGTTCATGACCGTGTACAGCGGCGAGCCGGGCGGCGGGGCGGCACTGCTCAGCGCATCGATACAACGCTGCGCGGCTTGGGCGGTAGAGACAGGCATGGTCGAGGCTCCTTGCTACGAAGTCTCGTACCCTAATGGAAATCTGTTATTGATTGCAAATGCAATGATTGCAATAGCACCTCAAGATTCCGACGCTAAATCGATCCAACCCTGCTACGTTTTATCTTGAAGTGCAGGAACGTCATGGCGCCGACATTTTTTCGTCATCACGGCACTTTAGGCTGGGTGTGCAGGTCATTTATTTGCAAGCGCTTTTAACCAAGAAGGAGTCCGCCATGGACGAATACCAGGAAGAACTGCTGGAGTACCACGCGTTTGAACTGGATCCGCTGGATCCGGCCGATGACGCCACCGAGCTGTAACACCGACTTCAGGCGGAATGCCGCTGACTGCGGCGAAATTCCCCTGGGGTCTGGTTGTTCCACCGCCTGAATGCCCGTTGAAAGGCTTGGGCTGAGGCAAAACCGAGCAAGTAGGCGATCTCGCCGAACGCCAGTTCCGTGTCGCGAATGTAGGTCATGGCCAGATCGCGGCGGGTATCGTTGAGAATTGCGCGAAACTGCGTGCCTTCGTCGGCCAGTTTGCGGCGCAGCGTCCAGGTAGGCAGCTTCAAGCGTGCCGCCACTTCTTCCAGGTCGGGTTCCCGGCCACCATTGAGCATCGGCCCAAGCAACCTTGTGATGCGCTCGCGCAGGCTGCGGGTGCGGGTGAGCTGCTCCAACTCCTGTTCACATAACTTCAGCAACAGCTGCCAGGTGCTGGGGCAATGCTGCGGGTTACGCAGACTCAGGGTTGGCTGGTTGAGGCGCAGTTGGTTGGCCTCGGCACCGAAATGCACGGGGCTGTCACCCAGCACGCGGTACTGGTCGCTGTACTCAGGGGCTTCAAACTCGATGTCGATGCGCTGGGCCTGCACCGGTTGTTGGGCCAGGCTCGACAATTGCTGCAGCCAGCCGGCGATGATCGAGTCCACCACAAAGCGGTTGTAGGCGTTGTATGGGCTGATGGAATAGAAGCGCAGCCAAGCGCCTTCGGCGTCCTCATGAAAGCTCGACTGGCCACGATAGTTGGAGCCGTACAGCGCTTCAAACCGCGTCAGTGCGCGCGCCGCTTCGCGTACGTTCGGCGCCTGTGCGGCGGTGACGCCGGCCAATCCCGCCTGGCTCAGACGGCTCAATTGACCCATGCGCAAGCCCAGGCCGGGGTCGCCGGTCAGTTGGATGGCGGCGTGGCCCAGGCGCATATAGCGCGGGATCGACAGGCGCGCCCCGGCTTCGGCAAGGCGCGCCGGGTCCAGGCCGTATTGCAGCAGCAGCGGTTGCGGGTCCAGGCCGTGGCTGTGGACGGCGTCGGCCAAGGACTGAACAAAGCCCACCGACAAGTCCCCAAGGCGCACCGGCTTCACGGCGTTACAGCCAGATATTCAGCAGGCGCGCGCCACGGGCGTCGTTGCCCGCCGTGACGTGCCCGTCGTTGCTGAGGAAGCTGTGCCCGGCGGTGCCCAAGTCCCAGAACTGCCCACGCAGGAACACACTCATGCCGGCGCTGGCCTGGCTGATGGGCTGCTGGCTGATCAGGGTGAGGCGGCGCCAGGCTTCGCCTTCACTGAGTTCTTCGGGCTTGAGGCTGATTTCCGGCGGCGTGGACACGCTTTTAAAGCCGCGCCATGGGCGGTCCCAGGTGTCGCGGCCGGTCACGAAGGCCGGCACGGCCACCAGTTGCGCACCTTGCTCGTTGAGCTTGCGGTAATTGTCCGGGTACCAGCTGTCGCTCCCGATCAGGATGCCCAGGCGCCCGGCCGGCGTGTCGACCACGCTGACGATATTTTCGTCACCCGGGGCGATAAACCCGCGCTCATCGTAAATCGGGTAAAGCTGGCGCTGTGGCTCGCCGATGGGCAGGCCATCGGCCGCAAACACCACGCTGGCGTTGTACAGCGCGCCATGGCCAATGTGCAGTTGGCCCTGGCTGACACTGGGGTTGGGCAGCGCGATGGAGCCGGCCACCAGGGTCACGCCGAATTCTTTGGCCAGGCCGCCGAACAGCACTTGATAGTCGCGGGCCATGGCCGGTGCCTTCATACGCAGGTAGGCGTCGTCCATGCGGTTATCGCCTTTGGCGCTGATCCAGGCACGGGCAAACTGCAACGGGTTGCTGGCGGACAGCCAATTCATGGCGTCCTTGAGGTGAGTGGCCTGGTACAGCTCATTCTTTTCGCCGCTGAGCATCAGCCAGGTGCCGATATGTTCCGGCAGCACGACGACGGTCTTGGCGTTGATCAAACCTTGGTCGCGGGCCTTTTGCAGGTAGGCCGAGAGTTTCAGGTGCAAGCGTTCCAGGCTCTGGTAATCAGCAGGGAACAGCTCGGGTTGGATGCCCAGCAGGTTGCCACGGTCGGCGGGCTCGCCTTCATTGACGGCCAGGGTGATACGCAGGTCCGACAGGTAATGCGCCACGGGGCGCTCCTGGGTCCAGACCAGATACGCGGCGATGGCGGCAACCAGGGCCATGGAGACGGTTAACGCTAGAAGTTTACGCATGGGGCAACAGACAACAGACCGTGTGCAGGGTTCGCCGACTAGGGTAGGGCTGATGCACCGGCTTGCCAAGGGGCACTGTGCATTTGGATCAATAACTTGTCAGTTACGGTCATTGAGCGGTCGTCCATCGCCTCTTAGTCTGTGGGACATAAACCGATGGCAAGCCGTTCGAGCCTGCCACGTCCCGTGATGATCCGTTGTGGAGCTGTACCATGACCGCTGCTGCCTACCCGCACCTGCTGGCCCCGTTGGACCTGGGTTTTACCACCTTGCGCAACCGCACCCTGATGGGCTCGATGCACACCGGCCTGGAAGAAAAGCCCGGCGGCTTCGAACGCATGGCCGCCTATTTTGCCGAGCGCGCCCGTGGCGGCGTTGGCCTGATGGTCACTGGCGGCATCGGCCCGAACGATGAAGGCGGCGTATATGCCGGTGCCGCCAAACTGACCACCGACGAAGAAGCGCAAAAGCACAAGATTGTGACCCAGGCCGTGCACGCAGCGGGCGGCAAGATCTGCATGCAGATCCTCCACGCCGGTCGTTATGCCTACAGCCCCAAGCAGGTGGCGCCGAGCGCGATCCAGGCGCCGATCAACCCGTTCAAGCCCAAGGAGCTGGACGAGGAGGGCATCGAGAAGCAGATCCAGGATTTCGTCACCTGCTCGCTGCTGGCCCAGGTGGCCGAGTACGACGGCGTGGAAATCATGGGGTCCGAAGGCTACTTCATTAACCAGTTCCTCGCCGCCCACACCAACCATCGCACCGACCGTTGGGGTGGCAGCTACGAAAACCGCATGCGCCTGGCCGTGGACATCGTGCGCCGGGTACGCGAAGCAGTAGGTCCGAACTTCATCATTATCTTCCGCCTGTCGATGCTCGACCTGGTGGAAGGCGGCAGCACCTGGGAAGAGATCGTGCAGCTGGCCAAGGCCATCGAAGGCGCCGGTGCGAGCATCATCAACACCGGTATCGGCTGGCACGAAGCGCGTATCCCCACCATCGCCACCAAGGTGCCGCGTGGTGCGTTCAGCAAGGTCACCGCCAAGCTGCGTGGCGCGGTGCAGATTCCGTTGATCACCACCAACCGCATCAACACCCCGGAAATAGCCGAGCAGATTCTGGCTGAAGGCGATGCGGACATGGTCTCGATGGCGCGCCCGTTCCTGGCCGACCCGGAGTTCGTCAACAAGGCCGCTGCCGGCCGCGCGGATGAAATCAACACCTGCATCGGCTGCAACCAGGCCTGCCTGGATCACACCTTTGGCGGCAAGCTGACCACCTGCCTGGTCAACCCGCGTGCCTGCTACGAGACCGAGCTGAACTACCTGCCGGTCAAGCAGATCAAGAAAATTGCGGTGGTCGGTGCCGGGCCTGCGGGGCTGGCGGCGGCCACCGTGGCGGCTGAGCGCGGCCACCAGGTGACCCTGTTCGATTCGGCCAGCGAGATCGGCGGCCAGTTCAATATCGCCAAGCGCGTGCCAGGCAAAGAAGAGTTCTTCGAAACCCTGCGCTACTTCAAGCGCAAATTGCAGACCACCCACGTCGAGCTGTGCCTCAACACCCGCGTGGATGTGGCGCAACTGGCGGCGGGCGGTTACGACGAGATCATCCTGGCCACCGGCATTGCGCCGCGCACGCCGGCGATTCCGGGCGTCGACAACGCCAAGGTGCTGAGCTACCTGGACGTGATTCTGGAGCGCAAGCCGGTGGGCAAGCGCGTGGCGGTGATCGGCGCCGGCGGCATCGGCTTCGACGTCTGCGAGTTCCTCGTGCACGAGGGCGTGTCCACCAGCCTGGACCGCGAGGCGTTCTGGAAAGAGTGGGGCATCGACACCCAACTGCAAGCCCGTGGCGGTGTGGCCGGCATCAAGCCGCAACCCCACGCACCGGCACGTGAAGTGTTCCTGCTGCAACGCAAGACCTCCAAGGTCGGCGACGGCCTGGGCAAAACCACCGGCTGGATCCATCGCACAGGCTTGAAGAACAAGCAGGTGCAGATGCTCAACAGCGTTGAGTACCTGAAGATTGATGACGATGGCCTGCATATCCGCATCGGCGCCGAGGGCGAACCGCAGGTGCTGGCAGTGGACAATATCGTCATCTGCGCCGGGCAAGACCCACTGCGCGAACTGCAGGATGGGCTGGTCGCAGCCGGCCAGAATGTGCACCTGATCGGCGGCGCCGATGTGGCAGCCGAACTGGATGCCAAGCGCGCCATCAACCAGGGTTCACGTCTGGCTGCCGCGCTGTAAAACGACCCAGGGGGCGGTGTTAGACTACCGCCCCTTTTTCATTCAGATATCCCCCGATGGGTCCCTTCGACTGGTTTCCCCAGGCACCGCTTGAACCTTTGCAGCTCGACTGGCTGAACGGGGTCGAGTTGGCCGTGCTGCGCCTGGACTGCATCGATCCACTGATCAGCGGCAACAAGTGGTTCAAGCTCACCCAGCACCTGGCCAATGCGCAACAGGCCGGTGCCGATGGGATCATCAGCCTGGGCGGCGCTCACTCCAACCATCTGCACGCGTTGGCGGCGGCCGGCAAACATTTTGATTTCCCCACCGTCGGCCTGTTGCGCGGCCACCCTCAAGACACGCCCACCATCCTTGATCTGAAAGCCTTCGGCATGCACCTGCATTGGCTGGGGTATGGCGGTTATCGTGCGCGTCACGACGCCGGTTTCTGGCGGCCATGGCGCGAACAGTATCCCCATCTTTATCCCGTGCCCGAGGGCGGCGGTGGAAGGGCCGGGGCAATGGGTTGCGGGGTGTTGGTTGAGCAGGTGCGCGCTCAACTGAACAGGCTCGGCTGGGCTGATTACGACGCGTGGTGGTTGGCGGCGGGCACCGGCACCACACTGGCCGGGTTGGCGCTGGCAGAGGCGGGCGTGCATCCGGTGTTCGGCGCCTTGGCGGTGCCAGATGATCACGGGGTTGCCCAGAACGTGCAGGCCATCGTGCAGCACGGCTATGAATTACTGGACGCGAGCCGAGGCGGCTTCGCCAAGGTCGACCCGTTATTGCTCGATTTTATCCAGGCGACGGAACAGGCAGGCGGCTTACCGTTGGAGCCGCTCTATACTGGCAAGGCCTTGCTGGCGTTGAAGCAACAGATCGAGGCCGGACGCTTCGCCCCAGGCACTCGCTTGATCTTCGTGCACACCGGCGGCCTGCAAGGCCGCCGGCGCATGGAGAGCTAGCGCTTGGGCATCATGCGTAACACGGTGTTATCGCGCATGAAGTAATGGTGATACAGGCCGGCCACGGCATGCAGGCCGATCAGCCAATAACCGACGGTGCCGCCCAGCTCGTGCCATTCTTTGATCTGTTTGGACAGGTCTTTGTTTTCGCCAATCAAGGGCGGCAACTCGATCCCGTAAAACATCACGGAATGGCCCTGGGCACTGACGATCAGCCAGCCGAAAATCGGCATGCCGATCATGAACAGGTACAGCGCCAGATGCATCAGTGTTGCCAGTGCCGATTGCCATTGCGGCGGTGCCGGCACGATCTTTGGTGCAACGCCCAAGGTGCGGGCAAACAGGCGCAGCCATACCAGCACAAACACTGTCAGGCCGAACATGTAGTGCATTTCTACAATCAGGGCCCGCCCGCCACTGCCTTTGGGAAAGATCCCGCGAAACTCAATGCAGGCGTAAACCACCGCCAGCAGCACCACCATCAACCAGTGCAGCGCAATCGACATGGTGCTGTAGCGGGTATCGGAGTTTTTCCACGGCATCGCTTGGTTCCTCACTCATCAGGGCATACTTCCGTTCTTTCGCGACGGAATCCTATAACTGTATGCCGGTTTTGAGCGGTGCGCCTGACGTAAATGCTGTTGTTTTGATCTCAATCAGTCGCTTTGCGGCATTTCACCGCGGGCCAGGCGCTGGTTGATATCGGTGATCACCGCAGGCAGGTCGTTGATGGTGTCGATCAGGTAGTGCGGTCGCGAACCCTCGAACAACTTCTCGATGCGTGTGCGCTCGCTGGCCAGGGCGGTGGCGTCCAGATCACGAAATTGCTCGTAGGTCAGGCCCAGCGCATTGCCGGAGCAGGTCAGTGCCACGGTCCACATGCCGGCGCGACGGCCTTCGAGGATGCCCGGTACGGTATCGTCGACCTTCACGCACGCCGCCACATCGTCAATGCCCAGCGCGATCACGTTGGCCAGTGCCTGGGCGGGCCACGGGCGGCCGTTGGGCACTTCGTCGGTGGCGACCACGTGGTCGGCGATGTAGCCGTTGGTGGCGGCCAGGGCGACCACCTTGTCCATCACCTGTTTGGGGTAGCCGGAGCAGGAACCGATCTTGATGCCTTGCACACGCAGGCGGGCGATGGTGTCGAGGGCACCGGGGATCAAGGCCGAGTGCTCGGCGATTTTCTCGATCTGCAAGGGCATGAAACGCTGGTAGATCGAGGTCACGTCGTCATCGGTCGGCGTGCGGCCAAAGGCTTTGCGGTAGCGTTCGGCGACCTGCGGTTGGTCGCAGAGCGTGCGGATATGGTCCCACTTGCCCATGCCCATCGGGCCACGGGCTTCTTCGATGGAGACTTGCACGTCGAACTCGGCAAACGCCTCGACAAAGATCTGCGTGGGCGCGAAAGAGCCGAAGTCGACCACGGTGCCGGCCCAGTCGAGGATCACGGCCTGGAGGGTGTTGGGGTTTTGATAGTTCATGGTTCAAATCCTTGGGTAATGGGGGCAATCAGATGTCCAGCACTTCCATTTCTTGCATCACCTGGCCGATCGCCTCGACCGCCGCCTGCATGCCCTGCGCGTCAACGTGGCCGATGCAGCCGACGCGGAAGGTTTCTACTTGGGTCAATTTGCCGGGGTAGAGAATGAAACCCTTGGCCTTGACCCGCTCGTAGAAGTCCTTGAACTGGTAGCGCGGGTCTTTTGGCGCATGGAAGGTGACGATGATCGGCGCCTGGATGGCGGCTGGCAGGAAGCTGCGCAGGCCCAGTGCGGCCATGCCGTCGAGTAGTGCCTGGCAGTTGTCGGCGTAGCGTTGATGGCGTGCGGGCAGGCCGCCTTCTTCCTGGTATTGCAGCAAGGCTTCGTGCAGCGCGGCGACCACGTGGGTCGGCGGGGTGAAGCGCCATTGGCCGGTCTTGGCCATGTAGTTGTGCTGGTCGAACAAGTCCATCGCCAGGGAATGGCAGTTGCCTTGGGCGCCCGCCAGTGCCTGTTTGTCGGCGAAGACAAAGCCCATGCCCGGCACGCCTTCCAGGCATTTGCCCGAGGCGGCGATCAGCGCGTCAAACGGCACTTCGCGGGCGTCGATCGGCAGCGCGCCGAAGGAACTCATGGCGTCGATGATCAGGCGTTTATCGTGCTGTTTAACCACCTGCGCGATGTCCGGCAGCGGGTTGAGAATGCCGGTGCTGGTTTCGCAGTGGATCAACGCGACGTGAGTGATGGCTGGGTCGGCGTGCAGCAGGCGGTCGACGTCGGCGGCGGTGGTGGGCTCGTCTTCAGCGGTTTCGAAGGTGCTGAAATCGCGGCCGAGCACTTCGCAGATCTTCGCCAGGCGCTTGCCGTAGGCGCCGTTGATCAGCACCAGCACCTTGCCGTTGCGCGGCACCAGGGTGCCAATGGCCGCTTCGACGGCAAAGGTGCCGCTGCCTTGCAGGGGCACGCAGTGGTGGCTGTCGGTGGCGTGCAGGATCGCCAGCAATTGTGTGCAGACGCTGGCGGTCAGTTGGTTGAAGCGGTCATCCCATGACCCCCAATCCACCATCATTGCCTGACGGGTGCGGTTCGAAGTGGTCAAGGGGCCAGGGGTCAGCAGGATCGGCGCGGCAGTGCTCATCTCAAGTCCTCGCAAGGTCATTGGGGGGTGAAGCTACGGCGCCTAAATTGCAGTTTGGCTTGTCATCAATCAAATTGTTTGTTGTTATGCGAGCTATCAGTGAGGCCGATAGCTATGAATTTGTTTCAACTGCGTGCATTCGATGCCGTGGCCCGCGAGGGCAGCTTTACCCGTGCCGCCGCACGGCTGTTCATCAGCCAGCCGGCGGTGACCGGGCACATCAAGGCCCTGGAAGAGCACTACCAGATCGCGCTGTTGCGCCGTACCGCCCGGCGGGTGGAATTGACCGAGGAGGGCACGCGTCTGGCCGCGATCACTCGGGCAATTTTCGGTCTGGTGGATGAAGCGCAGGCGTTGCTCGAAGCCAATCGGCAGTTGCTCAGCGGACGCCTGGAAGTGGCCGCGGACGGCCCGCATCTGGTGATGCCGATGATCGCCAGCCTGCGTGCCCGTTATCCCGGCATCACCGTGAACCTGCGTCTGGGCAATGCCCAGGAAACCCTGGCGGCGCTGCTCTCCGAGCATGCGGATGTGGCGGTGCTGACGGAGGTGGAGCCGCGCAATGGCCTGCACCTGCAGCCGTTGAGTGAGTCGCGGATTTGCGCGCTTGTCCCGGCCAGCCACCCGTGGGCGGCAATGCCCAAGGGCATTCGCCTGGAACAGCTCAACGAGGTGATCATGGTATTGCGCGAGCCCAGCTCCATCACGCGGCGAACCTTCGATGATGCGTGTGGAGCTGCGGGTGTGCAGCCCAAGGTGCTGCTGGAACTGGACAGCCGCGAGGCGGTGACCGAAGCCGTGGCGGCCGAGTTGGGCGTGGGCGTGGTGTCGTCAATGGAAGTCAGCCAGGACCCGCGCGTGCAGGCCGTGACGATTCAGGGCGATGGGTTGTTGAACCGGCATATGCTCGGCTGTATGGAGCGGCGCCGCTCGTTGCGGCTGATTCAGGCGTTCTTTGAGTTGGCGTCTTGAGTTGACGACCGAGTCGAGGCCATCGCGGGCAAGCCCGGCTCCCACATTGGTCCGGTTACTCAGGTACTACTCGGTCAACTGTGGGAGCCGGGCTTGCCCGCGATGAGGCCCTAAAATTCAGCGCAAACTGTCCCGCACAATATCGAGAAACGTCGCCACCACCCGCCGCGAACTCTGCTCCTTGAGGCACACCAGCGTTTCCTTCATGCGCTGGCTGCAATCGCGGATCGGCAGGGCATACACCCGCGAGTCGGCGCCGAGTTCCGCTGCCGACACCACACCCACACCAATCCCCACCACCACCGCCTCCCGCGCGGCTTCGCGGCCTTCCACCTGGATCGCCGGGCGGATGCGCAGCCCGGCCTGACGCATTTCCTGCTCCAGGGTCTGACGGGTGACCGAGCCGATTTCCCGCAGTACCAGCGGCGTGTCATCCAGGTCGGCGAGGCAGATGGATTCACGCCCGGCCCACGGGTGGTTGCGCGCCACAAAGGCGAGTAGCTGCTCATCGGGCAGCGGCAACGACAGCAGGCGTTCATCGTCGACATCGCGCCCCAGCAGGGCCAGGTCGGCCTGGTAGTTGTACAGGCGAAACAGCGATTCATCCGTGTTGCCGGTTTCGATCTTCACGCTGATCCCCGGATACAACTGGCAGAAGCGTGCGATCTGCGGCAACACGTGCACGGGCGCGTCCACTGCCAGGGTGAGGGTGCCGGTGAGCAGGGCGCGGGAGTCTTGCAACAGCTCTTCGGCTTCGGCCTCGATCACAAACAGGCGCTGGGTGATGCCGAGCAGACGCTCGCCCAGGTCGGTGAGGCGCACGGCGCGTTTGTTGCGGTGAAACAGCAGCACGCCGAAGCGTTCTTCGAGCTTGCGCACCTGGTCGGAAATCGCCGGTTGCGTCAGGAACAGGCGTTCAGCGGCCTGAGTGAAACTGCCGTGTACGGCCACGGCGTGGAAGGCTTTGAGCTGGGCGTGGGAAACCGACATCGCAGATCCTCTTACAAGCTGAGCTTATAGGTGAAATACGATAAATCGATTTTACCTATTAGTCAGCCATTGCTTTGATACGCCAACCGCCGACGGCTGAGTCCTACAGCCGCGGCGGCCATGGGTTCTGGCAAACCGGACCCATCTGACCAATGCCGCGCCCTCCAGGGCTTGGCATTGCAGTGCTCAACCATAAAAACAACAGGCATTTGCTTCTAGATCCTGCCGGCACACTCACCTGAGGTCAGAACCACAATGAATATCCAAACGGGTAGCATCAAGCGTTGGCGCGTGCAGATTTTCGCCATCACCTGGCTGGCGTACGCCGCGTTCTATTTCACTCGCAAAGCGTTTTCGGTGGCCAAGCTGGGCATCGTCGATGACCCCAGTTTCCCCCTCGACAAAATGATGATGGCCAACCTTGATGGCCTGTACCTGGCGGCCTATGCCGTGGGGCAATTCACCTGGGGCATGCTGGCCGACCGCTTCGGGCCACGGGTGGTGGTGCTGGGCGGATTGTTGATTTCTGCCGCAGCGGCGTTGGTGATGGGCACCTTTGCCACCTTGCCGATTTTTATCAGTTGCATGTTGATCCAGGGGCTGGCGCAGTCCACCGGCTGGTCGGGGCTGTGCAAAAACCTCGGCAGTTTCTTCCCGGCGCAGCAACGCGGGCGGGTGTTGGGGTTGTGGAGTTCGTGCTACGCCTTTGGTGGCCTGGTGGCATCGCCCTTTGCCGGCTGGTGGGCTTACACGCTGATCGGCACGTGGCATGCGGCGTTTATTTCCAGCGCGGCGGTGGTGGCGGTGGTGGCTGTGCTGTTCTTTATCTTCCAGCGCAATACACCGCAGGATGTCGGCTTGCCGGCTGTTGAGCCGGAGCCGGTCGTGGCGGCCGAAACACAGCGAGTCAGCGTGCTGGAACCGCTGCGCGCGATCCTGCGTAACCGTACGGTGCTGGTCTTGGGCCTGGCGTACTTTCTGTTGAAACCGGCGCGTTACGCGATCCTGTTGTGGGGGCCGGTGATCGTTTATGAGCAAATGCCCTCGGTGGGCAAGGTGGGTGCGGCCATCGTGCCCACGGCGTTCGAGCTGGCCGGGTTGCTGGGGCCGATTTTGATCGGGCTGGCGTCCGACAAACTCTTCGGCGCCCGGCGCATGCCGGCCTGTGTGCTCAGCCTGCTGGCGCTGACCGTGGCCCTGGCGTTGTTCATGGGCGCGCTGCACACCGGTAGCGTGATGCTGGTGATGGCCCTGCTGTTTGTGATGGGCCTGACGCTGTATGGGCCTGACTCGATGATCAGCAGCACGGCGGCCATCGACTTCGGCACCGCCAAGGCCGGCGCCACGGCCGCAGGCTTTGTGAACGGTTGCGGTTCGGTGGGGGCGATCCTTGGCGGCCTGCTGCCGGGCTACTTCGATACGGTCACGGTGTTTATCGTATTTGCCGGCGCGGCGTTGTTTTCTTCACTGGTGCTGATGCCTTACTGGAACGCCAGGCCCGCCGCGCTGGCGCAGGTTGGCGACTTTGTGCCCGACCGCAACGTCACGATCAAACCCTTGCGCACCTGAGGCACTTGGCCGGTTTTTTGGTGGATTAGAGTGTTTTTGCGCTATAAACTCTGCCCCCAAAGCGCCGGCCAGTAGACGTTTCGGCGCGATGGACGAAAAGAGAGTGAGTCATGGGCGCACAGTGGAAAGTCAAACATAAAGAAGCGGCATCCAATGCCAAGGGCAAGATCTTCGGCAAGCTGGTGAAAGAAATCACCATCGCCGCCCGCAACGGCGCGGACACCGCGACCAACGCCCACCTGCGTTTGGTGGTAGAACAGGCTAAAAAGGCCTCGATGCCCAAGGAAACCCTGGAACGCGCGATCAAGAAGGGCGCCGGTCTGCTCGGCGAAACCGTGCAGTACCACCGCGTGACCTACGAAGGTTTTGCCCCGCACCAGGTGCCGCTGATCGTTGAATGCGTGACCGACAACATCAACCGTACCGTGGCAGAAATCCGCGTGGCCTTCCGTAAGGGCCAACTGGGCGCTTCGGGTTCCGTGGCGTGGGACTTCAACCACGTCGGCCTGATCGAAGCCTCGCCGGACAGCCCGGACGCCGACCCGGAAATGGCCGCCATTGAAGCCGGCGCGCAGGACTTTGAAGACGGCGAAGAAGAAGGCAGCACCTTGTTCATCACCGAAACCACCGATCTTGATGCGGTGCAAAAAGCACTGCCAGAGCAGGGTTTCACCGTGTTGTCGGCCAAGCTGGGCTACATCTCGAAGAACCCGGTCAGCGGTTTGACCGATGAGCAGATGGCTGAAGTCGAAGCCTTCCTGGAAGGCTTGGACAACCATGATGACGTGCAGGATATGTTTGTCGGGTTGGCTGGCTGATTTATCGCTGAATAAATGCTGGCAAAAAATGTGGGAGCTGGCTTGCCTGCGATAGCCATAGGCATCTACACAACCGGTTAACACGAAGTCTGTGGCAGGTGGGCTGTTGTGGCGAGCAGGCTTGTCGAATCGTCGCACCGCCTGCGTTGGGCTGCGAAGCGGCCCCAGTACAGGCACGGCAATTTTGCTGAAAGAACTCAGCGACTGGGTTTGGGGCTGCTTCGCAGCCCAACGCAGGACAAGCCTGCTCGCCACAGGAGAAATAGGCTGCTTTTAAAAGTTGTGTAGATACCTATGATAGCGGTGGAACATTCACCTACTCAGTGACTGATCCACCGCTCTCGCAGCATAGGTCTCTACACAACCGGTTAACACGAAGTCTGTGGCAGGTGGGCTGTTGTGGCGAGCAGGCTTGTCGAATCGTCGCACCGCCTGCGTTGGGCTGCGAAGCGGCCCCAGTAAAGGCACTGCAATTCTCCTGAAAGAACTCAGCGACTGGGTTTGGGGCTGCTTCGCAGCCCAACGCAGGACAAGCCTGCTCGCCACAGGAGAAATTGGCTGCCTTCAAAAGTTGTGTAGAGACCTATGCTGCAATAGCGGAGGAACATTCATCTACTCAGTGACTGATCCACCGCTCTCGCAGCATAGGTCTCTACACAACCGGTTAACACGAAGTCTGTGGCAGGTGGGCTGTTGTGGCGAGCAGGCTTGCCCTGCGTTGGGCTGCGAAGCGGCCCCAGTAAAGGCACGGCAATTTTGCTGAAAGTACTCAGCGTCTGTTTTTGGGGCTGCTTCGCAGCCCAACGCAGGCGGTGCGACGATTCGACAAGCCTGCTCGCCACAGGAGAAACTGGCTGCCTTCAAAAGTTGTGTAGATACCTATGGCTATCGCAGGCAAGCCAGCTCCCACATTGGTTTAGTGGTGTGGCAGAGCGTGCAGCAGCGCTTCGATTTCTTCGAAGCTCGGGCGCGCCAATACATCGGGCTGGCAGCAGCTTTGTTGCAGCGCCACCAGTGCTTCATTATTGAAGCCTTCTTCTACCCGCTCCAACAACTCCCCCAGCAACACCCCGAATGCACGCACTTCAATGCGTTGCAACGCCCTGGTTTCCTGCGTGTCTGCCGTGACATGGAACGACGCCGCGCCAAAATCCCCAAGCAAACAATCACCCGCCGTATTCCACAGAATATTGTGGCCGTACAGGTCGCCATGGGTAATGTCATGCCGGTGCAGATGCGCCGCCACCGAGGCGATGCCGCGTGCCATGCGCAAAGCCACTTCGGCACTGAAGCGCGTACCCGGTGAGTAGATATCGCGGGTGCATGACGCCAGGCTCGGCAAGGCCGCGAGGTTGCGGTAACTCGGGTCGATCAGGTCCATCACCAGGGCTGCCTGGTCCTCCGGGTGGCCGACCACGCGCCCCTCCACCTTGATCAGATTCGGGTGCAGCCCGGCGGCGATGCAGGCCTGCATTTCATGCAGCGGCGAGCCGTCGCTGGTGATCGTGCCTTTGTAGAGTTTGACCGCGACCGGCAACGCTGGCGGCTTCCACAACGCCTTGCGGATGATCCCCGAAGCGCCTTCGCCCAACACCTCGCCCAGTTCCAGTTCAGCCCAAGGGATATTCGGCGTTGCATCATCGCTCGCCACTTCGACGGCGATTTCCACCGGGTTACCGGCATAGGCCAGCCAGGTCAGGCTCGGCAGCGTCAGCAGCCATGGCGGCAGTTGGCTGAAGCGGTTGGAGGCGATACGCAGCAGCTCGAGGTTTTTGCAGTTGAGCAGGCTATGCGGCAGGTCCGTCAGGTGGTTGCCGGCCAGCATCAGCTTTTGCAGCAGTGGGCGCTCGCCCAGCTCGCCGGGTAACTGGCTGATGCAGTTGTCGGTGAGGATCAGCCAGCGTAACTGTGGCGGCAACGCGGCGGCGGGTACATGGCTGATCTGGTTGGCCTTGAAGCCGATCATGCTCAGGTTGGCGCACTGGCCCAGGCAGGCGGGCAGCTCAGTGAAGGCGTTATCCGAGCAGAACAGCACGCGCAGGTGCGCCAGCCGATACAGGTCGTCGGGCAGGCTGCTCAGGGCGTTGCCGGTGAGGTTGAGGATTTCCAGGCTGTCGGCCAGCTCGAAGATTTCCGGCGGAAATTCGGTCAGCCCGCAAGACAGGTCCAGGCGTTTGATACCGGCCAATTGGCCAGCCTTGAGTTGGGCGAGGGTATTCATGAACGGCGCGGTCACTCGGCAAGGTGGGCGTGAAAGGCGCTCATGATACCGGGTCGGGCGCGGGTTGCGGGCACACCGTGTGTAATTGGTTCAGCCGGCTGGCGGTGCGGGCAAGGTCGATGGCCTGGCCTTCCAGGGCTCGCGCCAGGGGTTGCTGGCCGATCAGGGTCAGGCGTTTGTCCTGGTCGTAGAGTACGTCCACCAGGTTGATAAAACGCTGTTGCACGGCGATCGGGCAGTCAGCCAGGGAGGGCAGGCCGTCGATGACCCAGTGGTCGAAATCCTCGCACAGCAACAGGTAATCCATCACGGCGGTGAGCTGTTCACACAGGTCGTTGAAGGTGAACACGATGCTGCGCGCCTGATGGCTGCGGCAGAGCAATCGGCGGTTGCCGACCTTCAGGGTTTGCGCCGCGCCAGGTGTGGCGGGCAGCCCGAGGACTTCGCGCTGGGCGGCGCTACCGGGCCATACATACTGGCCGCCGGTGAAACGCTGTTCGGCATGGGCCTGGGGCAAGCTGCGAAAATCCTCGGGCGAGCTGACTTCCAGCACCTGCATGCGCGTGGCGATCAAGTCGATCACCGGCTTGAAGCGCTGGTGGTACAGCGGGTTGGGCAGCAGGCCGTCGGGGGCGTAGTTTGAGGTCACCAGCACCAGCACGCCACGCTGGAACAAGGCCTGGAACAGGCGGCTGATGAGCATGGCATCGCCGATATCGTGGACGTGGAATTCGTCGAAACACAGCACCCGGCAATCGGCCAGCAGCTCGTCCAACGTCACGCCCAGGGCGTCGTCCTGTTCGCGGTGCTGGAACATGCCTTGGTGCAGGCGGGTGAAAAATGCATGGAAGTGCACGCGTTGCTTTTGTGCAATCGGCAGCGCCTGGAAAAACCCATCGAGCAGCCAGCTTTTGCCACGCCCCACCGGGCCGTGCAGGTACAGGCTGCGCGTCGGCTGGCCGGCGAGCAGGTGCCGGGTTTCGCGGGCGAGGGCGGTAATCGCCTGGGTTTGGCCGGCGCTGAGGGTATAGCCCTGGTCTCGGGCCTTGTTTTCAAAGAACGCCGGGATAGGCGAGGCGCCTGTCAGCGCGGTTTTTTTACCCAGCAGACGCTGAATCAGGGAAAACACAACCAATGCACGTCACTCTGTATGTCGGTGGTTGCCCACTTTAGGGCGCTCGCGTCGATTTGACCAATACAGAACGGCGCCCCCCGCTATCTCGAAAAGGCATGTAACGCCCGCCACCCGGCCCAGACTGGCAGTTTCGCCCTTTGAGGCTAACCTCTTACAGAGCAATCACCCCTGTACAAGGATTTGGGGCCGTGAAGGGACGAGGCGTTTTGGCAGTCATGGGCACGATGCTCTGCAGCACGGTTTACGCTGCGCAACTCCAGGTGGAGGTGCGCATCGACGTGCAACGGGGCTGCCAGTTGGTGGGCACTACCCGCAGTGCGGGCATCGAGCAACTTGGCGTATTGGATTTTGGCAGCGGCCCGCGTCTGGATGACCCGGCCGGGCCTCTGAGTGCGGCGCTTATCAGCCAGCGCCAACCGCGCCTGGAGTGCAACCCCGACACCCCTTACCAACTGCGCGTTGACGGCGGCCTGCATGGCGGCAGCGGCGAAGTGCGCTACCTGAGTGCTGCGACGCCCTCGAGCAAACCGATTCCCTATCGTATCTATGCCGATGCCGCGCGGCGTATCGCCTTGCCGGTCAATGAACCGCTGAGCGGGCGTGTGCCCGACTCCGGCAGTGTCGACCTGCCGCTGTATGGGCGCATTGAGCCGCTCAAGGACATCCCGGCGGTCGGTCGCTACACCGACCTGCTCAAGGTCACCGTCACATGGTAAGCCGCAGCTTGGCCCTGGCGGCCATGGGCGGCCTGTTGCTGCTGGCCGATGACGCCCAAGCGGCGGTCGCCGGGCAGATCCACGCTCGGCTGGTCATCACCGCCAGTTGCCAGGTGAGCAAAGACATCGAGAGCGCGCCGGTGAGCCCCGCTGGCGGTAGTGCGCTGCTGGATTTCGGCACCCAGGGGCCTACATGGAGCCACCCGTTGGGTGCGGGTGTTACCGATGGCAGCAAGGCGCCGCTGTCGGTGTCCTGCAACCCCTCGGTGGTCAGCAGCTTCACCGTGACCATCGACGGCGGCGCCCATGGTGATGGCACCACAAGGCGCCTGAGTAACGGGCGCCAGACCATTCCCTATCAACTGTCGGCTGACCCGCTTGGCCGGCGCAGCTACAGCATTGGCGAGCAACGCAATTTCGTCGTGACCAAGGGCACACAAGTACCGATCCCGGTATTCGGCTCGGTGGTGGCGAATACCAGGGCCTTACCGGCCGGCATCTACACAGACACCCTGACGGTGACTCTGGATTGGTAAACGATGAGGATGGACATCATGCATGCACTTATAGCAAAGGCGGTTTTTCCATTGATGGCGTTGGCGTGGGTGTCGGGCGCACAGGCGGCGACGGTGGCCGGTACGGTCAGCGCCACCCTGGTGCTCACCAGCAGCTGCCAGGTCAACGGCGCTGCAGCCACCGGCGGGATGAGCTTCGGTAACTTGAACTTCGGTACCGCCAACAGCCTGTTCACCGAAGCCGACGGCCAGGTGCTGGGCGGCGGTGGCGGGGCGTTGTCGATCCTGTGTTCGGCGGGTACTTCACCGACGTTGACGGTGTCTGCCGGTGCCCACGACGGCCAGTCCGTGGGCGGTGGTCGCGCGCTGTATGACGGGGTGGCCAATTACGTGCCGTATGACCTCTACACCGACAGCGGCCACTCGACGCTGCTGGCCATCGGCGGGGTGATCAACCTGGCGCCGAGCACTGGCGTGGCCCAGGCCGTGAATATCTACGGCAAGGCCAATGGCAAGGCGGGCTTACCGGCCGGTACTTACACCGACACGGTTAACGTGACCCTGACGTTCTAAGGGCGATGGGCCGGGCAGGGTGTGCGGCGTTGGCGGTGTGCATCGGCTGGGGAATGCCGTTGTCGCTGTTGGCGGTGACCAGCCAGTCGTTCCAGGTCAGCGCGACGATCACGCCAGGTTGCCTGGTGGTCGGCGGCGGTACCAATTATGGCAGCCTGGCGTTCGGCACCTATTCGGCGTTGGCCACCAGCACGGCGTCTGTCGCGCTGACGGGCGGCGTGACCCTGCAATGCACGCCGGGGGTGGCGCTGAGCATGAGTGTCGATGGCGGGTTGCATAACAACAGCGGACGACGGATGCAGCTCAATAGCGGCACCGCCCAGGTGGCTTATCAATTGTTTCGGGACGCGGCGTTCAGCCAGAGCCTGGGGATCAGCCAAAGCGTGAGCGTGGCCTACAGCGATGCCAACAACATCACCTTGCCGATTTATGGGCGAGTGCAATTACCGGGTAACCAGCCTGGGGGGACGTACAGCGACACGTTGCAGGTGCAGCTGTCGTGGTAAGGCGATCGGTATAAGGAGTGAGATCTATGTGTGCAGCTTCCCGGCACGGGTGGGCAGCGGGTTTGAGCGGGTTGTTGATGTTGGCAGCGGGGCAGGCCCAGGCGGCCAGCTCGGTGCTGATCTGGCCGATTGACCCGGTGCTGGAAGCCGATCAACAGGCCAGCGCGCTGTGGCTGGAGAACCGCGGCACCGAGACCGCCAACCTGCAGATCCGCGTGTTTGCCTGGACCCAGAGCGGTTTTGATGAGCAATACCAGAACCAGCGCGATGTGATTGGCAGCCCGCCGGTGGCGAAAATCGAGCCTGGGCAAAAGCAATTGGTGCGCCTGACCCGAACCAAAGAAGTGCCGCCCGGCCAGGAGCTGGCCTATCGCATCATCATCGATGAGATCCCTTCGGCCACACCACCGCCGGCTCCGGCGGATGGCAAGACCGCCGCTGCTATCCGCTTCCAGATGCGTTATTCGGTGCCATTGTTTGCCTACGGTCCAGGCCTGTGGAGCAAGGTCGACGGCACCCGTGACCGTGACCCGAAAACCGCCGGCAAGCCGGATTTAAGCTGGAAAAAAGTCACCGTGGGCGGGCGCAACTACGTCGAGATGCGCAACCAGGGCGCTGTGCATGCGCGCCTTACCGATGCCACGTTCAAGCAGGGCGGCCAGCCGCGGCCATTGGTAGAAGGCTTGATGGGCTATGTGCTGCCGGGCGCGACCATGCGCTGGCCGGTGCCGGATGGTTTGCCAGCCGATCAGCCGCTGCAGGTGCGCATCAATGGGGCAACGCAAGTGGAGAATCTCGCGCCAGGACGCTAACTCAGTGTGGCAGGGCATGGAGTAGGCCCTGGTGTTAACAACGGATGGAGATGTCCATTGATGGGCACAAAGCCTTGGTGAGCCAGGATCGGGCTCGATGTCTATGGCGATCGGTGTGGGTGGTGGGCGGCTTGTCTGGCTGGGTGCTGGCGCCGCCGGGCTTCGCTGCGCCGTTGCCGCCCCCGCCCAGCAGTATGGAGGCTGTTGCCGATGCGCAGTTGTTCCTGGAACTGGTGGTCAACCAGATGGACACCGGCCGTGTGGTCGCCGTCGATCAGCGTGCCGGGCAGTTGTTTTTGCCTGCGTCGGTGTTGCAGGAAGTCGGTGTGAAGCTGCCTGGTGCCGTGCCTGGCGAAGTCGCGCTGGAAAGCTTTCCTGGCCTGCACACCGATTACGACAGCCAGGGCCAGCGCCTGGTACTGAGCGTGCCGCCGGCCTGGCTGCCGGAGCAATTTATCGGCAGCCGCAACAACTACCCACGCACTCAGGCGCTGACCAGCTTCGGCGCGTTGCTCAACTATGACGCCTACCTGAACAACACGGACGATGCGGGCACCTACCTCGGTATCTTCAACGAAGTGCGGCTATTCGATACCTGGGGCACGTTGTCCAACACCGGCCAATACCGCACCACCATTGGCCGGGAAACCGCTGGCAGTTCGCTCGACAACGGCTATCGGCGCTATGACACCACCTGGCGGTTCTCCGACGATGAGCGCCTGTTGACCTATGAAGCCGGCGATGTGATCAGCGGCGCCTTGCCCTGGAGCACCTCGGTGCGCCTGGGCGGTGTGCAGCTGTCGCGGGACTTTGGCGTGCGCCCGGACCTGGTCACCTACCCGCTGCCGCAGTTTGCCGGGGAGGCGGCGGTGCCGTCGTCGGTGGACCTGTTTATCAATGGCTATAAATCCAGCAGTGCTGATCTGCAGCCGGGGCCGTACACCCTCACCAACGTGCCGTTTATCAACGGCGCCGGCGAGGCGGTGGTGGTCACCACCGATGCCCTGGGCCGGCAGGTGTCGACCACGGTGCCGTTCTATGTCACCAGTACCTTGCTGCAAAAGGGCTTGTCGGACTTCTCGGTGGCGGCGGGTAATTTGCGCCGCGACTACACCATACGGGACTTTGGCTATGGCCCTGGCGTGGCCAGCGGCACCTTTCGCTACGGCATCTCGGATGCATTTACCCTCGAAAGCCATGCCGAAGCCTCCAGTGACCTGACCCTGGGCGGTGTCGGCGGCAACCTGCGGGTCGGTAACTTCGGCGTGCTCAATACCGCCGTCAGCCAAAGCCAGTACGACGGCAGGACCGGCCAGCAACTGAGCCTGGGCTACCAATACAGCAACCAGCGCTACAGCCTCTCGTATCAACGGGTCGAGCGCCGTGAGCAATACGCCGACTTGAGCCTGATCGACACGCCTTACGCCAGCCTCAGCAAGCGCAGCCAGCAGGCGACCTTGAGCCTGAACCTGAACAATTTTGGCAGCCTGGGCGTCGGCTATTTCGATGTGCAGGCGGCGGATGATTCGCGCACCCGCCTGGTGAACCTGACCTGGAGCAAGCCGTTGTGGCGCAACAGCAGTTTTTACCTGTCGGCCAACCATGAAGTGGGTGATAGCAGTTGGGCGGTGCAGGCGCAGGTGGTGGTGCCGTTCGACGTCTACGGCAGCCTCAGCGTGGGCACCGAGCGCAGTAAAACCGGCGCGAGCCAGCAGCGCGTCAACTACAGCCGAGCAGTGCCGGCCGAAGGCGGCGTGGGCTTCAACCTGGGTTACGCCAGCGGTGATGGGCCGGCTTATCGCCAGGCTGACCTGACCTGGCGCCTGCAGTCGGTGCAGTTGCAGGCCGGCGTGTACGGCAGCAGCGACGCGGAAACTCGGTGGGCGGACGCCAGTGGCTCGTTGGTGTGGATGGACAATCAAATGTTTGCCGCCAACCGCGTCAACGATGCGTTTGTGGTGGTAAGCACCGATGGGGTCAGTGGTGTACCGGTGCGCTACGAGAACCAGGTGGTGGGCGAAACCGACCGCAACGGGCACTTGCTGGTGCCGTGGACCAGTGCTTACTACCGCGCCAAATATGAGATCGACCCACTGAACCTGCCATCGAACGTGCAGGTGCCCAACGTCGAGCAACGGGTGGCCGTGCGCCGTGGCAGTGGCTACTTGCTGGAATTCCCGGTGCGCCAGGTGATCGCGGCGAGCATCACCTTGGTCGACGCCCAGCACCAGGACTTGCCACTGGGCAGCCAGGTGCGACACGAGCAAAGCGGCGCGCAGGCGGTGGTGGGGTGGGACGGCCTGGTGTACCTGGAGAACCTGGCCGCCCATAACACCTTGCAAGTCACCTTGGGTAACGGCCAGACCTGCCAGGCAATGTTCGAGCTGGATACCACCCAGGCCCAGGTGCCACTGATCGGGCCACTGGTGTGCCAATGACATAGGGAGTGTGCGTGTGCGGGTCAAGGAATGGCTGTTGCGGTGCCTGTTGCTGGCAAACCTGGGCGTGTCGGCGCAGGTGCAGGCCGTGTGCTCGGTGGTGGCCAGCGTACCGGCCAGCTTTGGCACGACGGTGAGTTCGATGACCGTGCGCACCACCTCTCAGCCCAGTTCGACCACCAATGCCGGCTTCAGCTGCACGCCGGCGCTATTGTCGGTGTTGGCCTCCAATGACCATTTTTACGCGACCGTCAGTGGTTCGCCCCAAGGTGGCCTGGTGGGGCCGACCGGTGATGTCATCAACTATACGATCTATGCCAACAACACCACGGCGTTCCCGATGACACGCGGCACCGCGTTCGATTTTGGCGGCAGTGGCGGCATTGCCGCCTCCCTTGGCCTGGTGTTCGGGCCGGGCACCAAAGTCGTGCCGCTGTACTTCGCCACCACCCTTGGCAGCAACGTGGCGTCGGGGGTGTACAGCGAAACCCTGAGTATTTTCTGGAACTGGAACTATTGCTCGGGCATTGGTATTGCTGGGGCCTGTCTGGGCCGTGAGATCAACAACGGCACCACGACCTTGAACGTCAGCATGACGGTGGTCAACGACTGCCAGATCACCACGCCGCCGATTGCGTTCGGCAGTGCGCCGGTGGTCAGCGCCTTCGCCACCGTCAACGGCCAGGCCAGTGTGGCCTGCACCAAGGGCAGTGCCTACACCGTCGGCCTCAGTGATGGGCAGAACCCGGTGAGCGTGGGCGGACGGCGGCGGATGATTTCCGGCGGTAACTTCCTGGCCTACGACATCTTCATGAGTGCCGGCACCACGCGCTGGGGCAGTGTGGGCGCAGCACGGCGGGCCAGTTCCTCGGCCGAGATCAACCCCGGCAACGGCCTGGGCACCGGCAGCCAAGTGTTCAACTACAACGCCAAGATCTACACTGACCAAGCCACGCCGCCGGGCGGCACCTACATTGATAATGTGGTGCTGGATGTGGGCTTTTAACGCCGCGTCCGTTGAAGGTCCACGCGGTCAAAATGTGTGGGCTTGCCCGCTCCCACAAAAGCCGGTCTTGATCCTCTAGAACTTGAGCAAGTGCGTAGCCGCCTGATCCACCGGGCTGACCATCGCATAGTTGTACCCGCCACCGGACCAGTAATCGGCCTGCAACCCATCGGCGCTGCGGCTGCCGCGCGGCAAAAAGCCGTTTTCCGGTCCCGGTGGGCGGATGTAAAAGCTGATGCGATGGCCTTGCTGATCCTCATACAACACCATCGCCGCCGCACCTTGCTCAGTGGTGAGCAGGCGCCCGCTCACGGGCTTGAAACCGGCCTGGCTCAAATCGGGCAGGCGATGGGCCTGGTTGAAATAGCGATCCAGCCAGGCTTGCATAGTGCCGCCATCTTCGGTGCTGAAGTCGGCGGGCATGATGCCGTCCTGGGCAAACAGGCGAAACGCCTGCATGGCGTCGGCCATCGGCAACATCGATGGTTGGGTCGCTTCGCGCGCGTGCCAACCGCCAAGCCCGCCGAGGCAGACTGCGATCAGCAGCACGGCGGCGCTGGCCAGGTGGCGGCGCGATTGATGCCGAATGCGTTGGCGAATCAGTGCCGGGTCGAGGTCGGGGTTGGCCGGTTGCTGCAAGGTTCCGCTCAAGGCGGCGCGCAGGGCTTGTGCATCCTGTTGCCAGGCATGTACCTGGGCGGCCCTTTCAGGGTGGGCAGCCAACCAGGTTTCAAGCACACGGCGGTCGCTCTCGGGCAGTTGGTGATCGACGTAGGCATGCAAATCGCGTTCGCTGGGGGGCAGGCTGATCATTTGAGTATCCGCAGGGCAGGGCTGGTAATTTCGCCTTCGCTGAGTTGACGCAAGGTCTGGCGCGCACGGGACAGGCGCGACATCACGGTGCCTACCGGTACCGCCAGGATCTCGGCGACTTCCTTGTAACTTAACCCTTCGACCGACACCCACAGCAGCAGTGCACGTTGCTCGGTGTTGAGTTGGTCGAAGGCGTGCAGGGTCGATTGGGCCATCACTGTGCGCTCCACCGAGGGTTGTGCATCGTCACGGCCGGTGAAGAATTCGAGCATGCGTGCATAACGGCGGCTGCGCCGGTGGGCGTCGAGGAACTGGCGGTAGAGGATCGAGAACAGCCAGGCGCGCAGGTCTCCTTCCAGGCGTTTGTCGGCCCAGCTGATGATCGCCCGCTCGAGCGTGGACTGCACCAGGTCGTCGGCGCTGCTGGCGTTACGCGTCAGGGACACGGCAAAACGTCGCAGCCTGGGGATGAGTTCACGTAACGGTTCGTCGAGTTCGTGCATGGGAATCTGGCTGGTCGCTACGCTGGGACTTGAGAGACGTATGCCGTTGACGGTTATTCCCACGCTTTGAAAATAAATTCACAGCAGGGGAATAGAGCTTATCGGCGTTCGTCTTAATGCTCCGACCTTATGTTTCAAGCTTAGGCCTCTGGCCTTGGAGTCACTTCATGGTAGATCACTCATCACCGCCCCGTCCTGCGTTGAGTACTGCGAGCCTGATCGCAAGGCTCGCCGGTATCGGTGCCGTGGTTGCGGTTGTTGCCGGGGCATTCGCCTACGTCAACGGCACGCTTGACCCACAGCGCCTGCGTCCCAAAACCCTGGTCAATGCCCTGGAAACCAATAACGGTGTACACCCTGGGTTTCGGCGTAACCATGCCAAGGGCGTGTGTGTGGCCGGTTACTTCGAGAGCAGCCCCGAGGCGCGCGCTTACTCCAGTGCCCAGGTGTTCAGCGAGGCGAAAACCCCGGTGATCGGCCGATTCGCCTTGCCCAGCGGCAACCCCTACGCGCCGGACAGCAGTGTGCCGATCCGCAGTTTCGCGGTGCAGTTCAGCCAGGCCAACGGCCAGCAATGGCGTACGGGGATGAACAGCATGCCGGTGTTCCCGGTGGGCACGCCTGAGGCGTTTTACCAGATGCTCAAGGCCGGCGCACCCGAGCCGGCCACCGGCAAGCCGAACCCGGCCAGTATGCCGGCGTTTTTTGCCGCGCACCCCGAGACGGCGCCGTTCCTGGCGTGGGTCAAGACCGCCAAGCCCTCGGCCAGTTACGCGACCGAAACCTACAACGGCATCAATGCCTTTTACCTGGTAAACGCCGATGGCCAGCGCCAGGCGGTGCGTTGGGGCGTAGTGCCACAGAGCCAGGATGCGACGGGTGACACCGCGCCGCCTGGCGCTGACTTTCTCGAAAAGGATTTGGTGCAGCGTCTGGCTTCCGGGCCGCTGCGTTGGCAGCTGAACCTGACCCTGGCCAACCCCGGCGATCCGCTGGACGACGCCAGCAAAGCCTGGACCGGCGAGCACAAGGTGCTCAACGCCGGCACCCTGGTGCTGCAAAGCAGCCAACCGCAGGCTGACGGCGATTGCCGCGATATCAACTTTGACCCGCTGATTCTGCCCAGCGGTATCCAAGCCTCCAATGACCCGCTGCTGGCTGCACGCTCGGCGGCTTATGCCAGTTCCTACGTACGCCGCGCTGGCGAAGTCAGCCCGCTGCACAGTGCCCCTCAGGAGTCGAAACCATGAATGCCCAACCACGGTTTTTCGCGCCTCTGGCTCGCCTGCTGCATTGGCTGATGGCGTTGATGGTCATTGCCATGTTGTTTATCGGCGCGGGCATGGCGGCGTCGGTGTCGGAGCGTCACGAGTGGCTGATTCATCTGCACAAGCCACTGGGTATCGCGATTCTGGCGTTGGTGATCGTGCGGCTGGTGGTGCGCTTTTCCACCCGTCAGCCGCCGTTGCCGGCTGACCTGCCACTGTGGCAAGTGCTGGCCGCCAAAGCGTCCCATGTCGTGTTATATGCGTTGATGCTGGTGCTGCCGCTGCTGGGCTGGGCGATGATTTCGGCGGCCGGTGACCCGGTGATGCTCAGCAGTTCGGTGCAATTGCCGGCGTTGTTAGCGGCCAATGCACCGTTATTTGCGCTGCTGCGCAAGGCCCATGGCTACCTGGCCTACCTGTTGTTCCTGACAGTACTGTTACACCTGGCGGCGGCGCTGTTTCACGGGTTGATTCGTCGCGACGGTGTGCTGCAAAGCATGACCGGCACCAAAGGCTGATGCCGGGGGGCAGGGCGGGTCAGCGCAGGGTGGTGACGATATCGGCCACGGTGCTCAACACGTCCTTGCCCAGTTGCCTGGAGCGCTCACCGGACCAACCGGTTTTCGGGTTGGGGGCGTCGTCGTTGTCCTTGAAGGGCATCTCGAGGGTCAGCGACAGGCAGTCGTATTGCTGGCCAACGGCATTGCAGGCCAGGGTCATGTTGGCTTCGCCCGGCAGGTCGCGGGTGTAGCCGTGGGTGGTCTGGAAATCGCGGGTCAGGGCGCTCAAGTGCCTGCGGAAGTGTTTTTCCAGCGCTTCGATACGCGGGGTGTAACCGGGGTTGCCTTCGCAGCCTGCGGTGAAGACGTAGGGGATTTCTTCATCGCCATGGATATCGAGGAACAGGTCGACGCCGTATTTCTCCATCTGCTGCTGGGCGAACAGCACTTCCGGGCTGAGCGCCTCGCTGGCGTTCTGCCAGGCACGGTTGAGGTCCTGGCCCATGGCGTTGGTGCGCAGGTGCCCGTGAAAGGCGCCATCGGGGTTCATGTTGGGGATCAGGTACAGGTCGGCGACTGCCAGGAGTTTTTTCAGCTCGGCATCACCGTCCTGTTGCAGGCGCTCGATGACGCCTTCCATAAACCATTCAGCCATGTGTTCGCCGGGATGCTGCTGGGCGATGATCCACACCTTGCGCTGGCCTTCGCCACCTTTGCCGCGGCGTAGCAGCTGGATATCACGGCCCTCGACGCTTTTGCCGGTGGCGAGCAGTTGGGTACCGGCGCGGTTCAAGGCCTGTTCGATCAGCCAGTCGTGACGCTCACGGCTATACGGTTCGAAGTAGGCGAACCAGGCTTGCTTCTCGCGGGTTTGCAGGCTGATGTGCAATGTATCGCCATCAAAACGCGTGGGCACGCGGAACCAGTTGACGTGGTCGTAGGACGCCACGGCGTTGTAACCACTCCAGGCATTTTTATATGACGAATGGCTGGCGTTGCTCAGGCGGAAGGTGTGGGTATGGCCCACATGCATGCCTTCGGCCTTGAAGTGGAACCATTGGAAATGTGCGCTGCGAGTATCGGGTTTGATCGCCAGCAACAACTGATAAGCGTCGCTGGCATCCAGGACCTGGATGTTGCCGCTGTCGAAGTCGGTGCTGATCTTGATGGAGGTCAAGGCCACTGTCATGGGCTGGCTGCCTGCGTAGGATTGTTGTGGCAGATATCTTACACAGGAGTGAGGCAAAATCTTGGTGCAAAATTGTTGCACGGGGAAGGGGGCGTCGTCCTTGACGCCGAGGCAGCTTAGATTCTATGAGATTGATTCTCAAGCGCTATTTCGCAAAGATCCGGGCTAGAGCGTTCGATCGGCTTTCTTTTGGCGATGCTCTTTTGCTACCATGCGCGCCATCAAGCAACACACAGTCTTCATTAGCCTGAAGCCACGCCAGAAAAACTGGCAAAAAAAAGACCCGGCCAAAGAGCCGGGTCAAAAACCGTGATTAGCCTGATGAGGAGATATTCCAAGAGTCCGACCTAAGGTCCCTTGGTCTATCGACTGATCTCGCGATCAGCTGAGCCCAATAATAATCATTATCATTTGCAAGTCAAATGTTTTTATCCGTGTGATAGAAATATTTTTCTTACGTGCCTGTCAGGCGTTCGCCTGGGCAGCAGGCACCTGCACTGCCTGTTCCACCATCGCTTTGGCCATATCAATCAAATACACCACCGAAAAGGCCAGGTCCCGCTGGTTGCCCTGCCGGTTGCTTGCCGATTCATAGGCGGCTGCCGCCGCACTGCGTAGCAGGTCCGATGCGTGCACCAGGGCGTCTTCCTGGCTGATGCCGGGCCTGATGTCGAAAAACGCGGCGTCAGGCGTGGGCGCCGACACATCTTCTTTCAGGTAATAGTCGAGTGCCCGTTGCGCGGCGCCACTGCTGCGCAGGGTCAGCAGTTCGTCGGTTTCGGGCGTGCAAGGCAGGTGATTCGGGAGGGTCATCATGAGGGCGATTACTCTGGCTGGACGTTGAAAACCTGCACCTGATAGTAATACGAATCGTATTTATGTCATTTGATGGATTACTACAAACTGTTTATTGTCGTGGCAATTGCGCAACGTATGGTCAGGCTCCATGGACAACTGGATAGCGTTGGTCAAAGCCAACATGAAAGACCGCAAGGTCACGCAGGATGAACTGGCCGAACGCTTGGGCATGTCCCAGGGCGGCGTCGGTCATTGGCTCAATAAGCGCCGCGTGCCCAGTCTTGCGGACATGAACCGGGTGCTGGACGAGCTGGGGCTCGGCTATCTGGAAGTCGCGCTGGAGATTCGCGAAAAGGCCGACCCAACACCCGCGCTGGAAAAACACTACAACCCGTATTTCCGCTACCCGGTCAGCGACTGGAAAGGCGTCTGCGAAATCCGCGAAGAGCGCCCGACCTACGGCGCGGCCCGTTTCGAACTGAGCGATTACCATGCCCAGGGCGAAGCCTTCTGGCTGCCCGTAACGGGCGATGCCATGACCGCGCCCAGCGGCCTGAGCGTCGGTGCGGGCATGATGATTCTGGTGGACCCGGCCATCGAGCCCGAACCCGGCAAGCTGGTGGTTGCGCAATGGGCCGACAGCGCCCAGGCGACCTTTCGCCAATTGATGGAAGAGAGCGGCCAGCTTTACCTGGTGCCGCTCAATCCGACTTATCCCAAGCAGCTGTTCACCGATGCGTGCCGAATCCTCGGGGTCGTGGTGCAAGCCACGGCGAAGTTCTAGTCCGTGGTCTCAAGTTCCACCAGGGCGCTGCCTTCGGCGACCATTTCGCCTTCCTGGCAAAACACTGCCTTGACCGCCCCGGCGTGAGGCGCGCGGATACTGTGCTCCATCTTCATGGCCTCGAGCACCACCAGCTGAGTGCCAGCCTCCACGTGTTGACCGACTTCTACCAGCACCCGCACGATGCTGCCGTTCATCGGCGCTGTGAGGCCGCCTTGATGAGTCTGGTTGGCCTCGACTGCAGCAATCGGGTCATACAAGCTGACGGCCTGCATCTGGCCGTCCCAGCGCAGATACAGGATGCCTTCGCTGCGTACCGCCAGATAAGCGCGGCGCACGCCATGGCGTTCGATCAGTAGTTGCTCGCCGCGCAATTGCGCAGTGCCCGCTACCAGCTTCACCAGCCGGTCCTGCCCGGCGCAACTCAAGTGCAACGACACGTCGCTCGGCAACCCGGCACGAAAGCCTCGGTTATCCGCCCACGGTCCTTCACCGGCGGGCTGGCTCTGCATAAACGCCGCCCCTGCCGCCTGCCAGAACTCATCGCTCAAAGCACCAGGTGCTGGCAGCAGTTCATCCTGATAGCGCGGAATAAACCCGGTATCGAGTTCAGCCGCCGCAAACGCCGGATGGCCGATGATGCGCCGCAAAAAGCCGAGGTTGGTCTTGACTCCGCCGACCGCAAACTCATCGAGCATGCTCAACAACCGCAGGCGCGCCTGTTCGCGGTCTTCACCCCAGGCAATCAATTTGCCTAGCATCGGGTCGTAGAAGGGCGAAACGTTGTCGCCTTGTGCTACGCCGCTGTCCACGCGGCGCCCCGGGCCTGGAGTAGATTCGCGGTACAGCGCCAGGTGCCCGGTGGCTGGCAGGAAATCATTGGCCGGGTCTTCGGCATACAAGCGCACTTCAATCGCATGGCCCACCAACGGCACCTGATCCTGAGTGATCGGCAGCGGTTCACCCTGAGCTACACGAATCTGCCAGGCTACCAAATCAAGGCCGGTAATCGCCTCGGTCACTGGATGCTCCACTTGCAGCCGCGTGTTCATCTCCATGAAGAAGAACTCGCCACGCGCGTCCAGCAAAAACTCCACGGTGCCGGCGCCCACATAGCCGATTGCCTGGGCCGCACGCACGGCCGCCTCACCCATGGCTTTACGCTGCTCGGCACTCAAGCCCGGTGCGGGTGCTTCTTCCACCACCTTTTGATGGCGACGTTGAATAGAACAGTCGCGCTCATTGAGGTACAGGCAATGGCCGTGTTGGTCGGCAAACACCTGAATCTCCACGTGGCGTGGCTTGAGCAGGTACTTCTCCACCAGCATTTGCCCATTGCCGAAGGACGACAGCGCCTCACGCTGGGCCGAGGCCAGGGCTTCGGCCAACTGGCTGACGTCCTCGACCACCTTCATGCCCTTGCCGCCGCCACCTGCCGTGGCCTTGAGCAGTACCGGGTAACCGATACGTTCGCAGGCATCGCGGAAGGTTTCCAGGTCCTGGTCCGCGCCGTGATAACCCGGCACCAACGGCACCCCGGCAGTTTCCATCAGCGCCTTGGCCGCCGATTTGCTGCCCATGGCATCGATGGCCGAGGCGGGCGGACCCAGGAAAACAAGACCGGCGGCTTCAATCGCACGAGCAAAGCCGGCGTTCTCCGACAGAAAGCCGTAACCCGGATGGATCGCCTGGGCGCCACTGGCTTGGGCGGCGGCGATCAGTTTGTCGATCTGCAGGTAACTGTCGGTGGCCTTGCTGCCACCCAGGTCAACCCGAATGTCGGCCTCGCGGCTATGGCGCGCATCGCGGTCGGTGGCGCTGTGGACCGCCACGGTGGTCAACCCCATCGCCTTGGCGGTGCGCATTACCCGGCAGGCGATTTCGCCACGGTTGGCCACCAGCACAGTGGTCAGTGTGCTCATGAACGTGGCTCCTGCGCTTGCCAGCTGGGCGGGCGTTTTTGCAGGAACGCGCGCAAGCCTTCCTGGCCCTCGGCGCTGACGCGAATCCGCGCGATAGCATTTTCGCAATACCGACGCAGCGCCGGGGTGAGGGCGCCGTTGCCGACTTCGCGCAGCAAATCCTTGCTGGCGCGCATGGCAGCCGGGCTGTTTTGCAACAGGTTGGCGATCCACAGTTCCACTTGCGCATCCAGCTCGGTGGCCGGGTAACTTTCCGCCAGCAGGCCAATGTCGCGCGCACGCTGGCCGCCAAAACGCTCGGCCGTCAGCGCATAGCGCCGCGCGGCCCGCTCGCCGATGGCCTGTACCACGAACGGGCTGATCACCGCCGGGGCCAGGCCGATGCGCACTTCCGACAGGCAGAACTGCGCGTCATCGGCGCCAATCGCCATGTCGCAGCAACTGATCAAGCCCAGCGCGCCCCCGTAGGCTGCGCCTTGCACCACTGCCAGGGTCGGGATTTTCAGCTTGGCCAGGTTGTACATCAACTCGGCCAGCTCGCGCGCGTCGTCCAGGTTGGTGTGGTAATCCAGCTCGGCCGATTGCTGCATCCAGGCCAGGTCTGCGCCGGCGCTGAAGTGCTTGCCACGTGCGCGCAACACTAAAAAACGCAGGGACGCATCGGCCTGCACCTGGTCGAGGGCGATGATCAACTCGCGGATCATCTGCGCATTGAACGCGTTGTTCTTGGCTTCACGACTGAGCCACAGCGTGGCAAAACCACGGCTGTCGGTGACCAGTTCGAGGGTGTTGAAATCGCTCATGGGGTACAGCTCCATTTACATGCGGAACACGCCGAAGCGGCTCGGCTCGATGGGGGCATTCAGCGCGGCGGACAACGCCAGCGCCAGCACGTCACGGGTCTGCTGCGGGTCAATCACACCGTCATCCCACAAACGTGCGCTGGAGTAGTAGGGATGGCCCTGGGTTTCGTACTGGTCGAGAATCGGCTGCTTGATCGCGGCTTCTTCTTCGGCACTGAACGCATTGCCCGCGCGCTCGGCCTGTTCACGCTTGACCTGCACCAGCACGCCGGCGGCCTGTTCGGCGCCCATCACACCGATGCGTGCGTTCGGCCACATCCACAAAAAGCGCGGGTCATAGGCGCGACCGCACATGCCGTAGTTACCGGCACCAAAGCTGCCACCGATGATCACCGTGAACTTGGGTACCTTGGCGCAAGCCACCGCTGTGACCAGCTTGGCGCCGTGCTTGGCAATGCCGCCGGCTTCGTATTTCTGGCCGACCATAAACCCGGTGATGTTCTGCAAGAACAGCAACGGAATCCCGCGCTGGCAGGCCAGTTCGATAAAGTGCGCGCCTTTTTGCGCGGCCTCGGCGAACAGAATCCCGTTGTTGGCCAGGATCGCAATCGGGTAGCCGTGCAGGTGCGCAAAACCACACACCAGCGTGGTGCCAAACAGCGCCTTGAACTCATCGAATACCGAGCCATCCACCAGCCGCGCGATCACTTCGCGCACATCAAATGGCTGCTTGGCATCGGCCGGGATCACGCCATAAAGTTCTTCGCTGCTGTACAACGGCGCCACCGGCGGGCGTTGCACTAACTCACCCTGCTTGCGCCAGTTGAGGTTGGCCACACTGCGTCGGGCCAGGGCCAGCGCATGTTCATCGCTGTCGGCATAGTGGTCGGCTACGCCGGAGATCTTGCAGTGCACATCGGCACCGCCCAGGTCTTCGGCGCTGACCACTTCGCCGGTCGCGGCTTTTACCAGCGGCGGCCCGGCGAGGAAGATCGTGGCTTGCTGGCGCACCATGATCGCTTCGTCTGCCATGGCCGGCACATAGGCGCCACCAGCGGTGCACGAACCCATCACCACGGCGATTTGCGGAATGCCCTGGGCGCTCATGTTGGCCTGGTTGAAGAAGATCCGCCCGAAGTGTTCGCGATCAGGGAATACCTCATCCTGCCGCGGCAGGTTGGCACCGCCGGAGTCCACCAGGTAAATGCACGGCAGGCGGTTCTGCTCGGCGATGGTCTGGGCACGCAGGTGTTTTTTTACCGTGAGCGGGTAGTACGAGCCGCCTTTGACCGTCGCGTCGTTGGCGACGATCATGCATTCGATGCCTTCCACACGGCCGATTCCGGCGATCACGCCAGCGGCGGGCACGTCCTCGCCGTACACCTGGTGAGCCGCCAGTTGGCTGAGTTCCAGGAACGGTGAGCCAGGGTCGAGCAAGCGGTTGATACGCTCACGGGGCAGCAGTTTGCCGCGCGAGGTGTGCCGTTCCTGGGCCTTGGCGCCGCCGCCTTGCTGCACATGGGCGAGCAGGCTGTGCAGGGCGTCGACCTGTTGGCGCATCGCCGTGCTGTTGGCGGCGAACTCCGCTGAACGCGGGTTGAGCTGGGTATGCAAGGTGGCCATGGGGCGCTCCTTCAGCGGGTTTCGTTGAAGAGTTCGCGACCGATCAGCATCCGCCGAATCTCACTGGTGCCAGCACCGATTTCGTACAGCTTGGCATCACGCAACAGGCGCCCGGCGGGGAATTCATTGATGTAGCCATTGCCGCCGAGAATCTGGATCGCGTCCAGGGCCATTTGCGTGGCGCGCTCGGCACTGTAGAGGATCACCCCGGCGGCGTCCTTGCGCGTGGTTTCGCCACGTTCGCAGGCCTGGGCCACCGCGTAGAGATAGGCGCGGCTGGCGTTGAGTTGGGTGTACATGTCGGCGACCTTGCCCTGGATCAGCTGGAATTCGCCGATGCTCTGGCCGAACTGCTTGCGGTCATGGATGTAGGGCACGATCAGGTCCATGCACGCTTGCATGATCCCGGTCGGGCCGCCCGAGAGCACCACGCGCTCGTAGTCCAGGCCGCTCATCAGCACTTTGACGCCGCCATTGAGCACGCCAAGGATGTTTTCTTCGGGCACCTCGACGTCATCGAAAAACAGTTCGCAGGTGTTGGAGCCGCGCATGCCCAGCTTGTCGAACTTATTGCTGCGGCTGAAGCCTTTGTAGTCGCGCTCGACGATAAACGCGGTGATGCCGTGAGGGCCTTTTTCCAGGTCGGTCTTGGCGTAGATCACGTAGGTGTTGGCGTCGGGGCCATTGGTGATCCAGGTCTTGCTGCCGTTGAGCACGTAGTGGTCACCACGTTTGTCGGCGCGCAGCTTCATCGAGACCACGTCGGAGCCAGCATTCGGTTCGCTCATGGCCAGGGCGCCGATGTGCTCGCCGCTGATCAACTTGGGCAGGTACTTGAGTTTTTGTTCGTGATTACCGTTGCGGTTGATCTGGTTGACGCACAGGTTGGAGTGCGCGCCGTAGGACAGCGCCACTGACGCCGAACCACGGCTGATTTCTTCCATGCTCACCACGTGCGCCAGGTAACCCAGGCCGGCGCCGCCGTACTCTTCCGGCACGGTGATGCCCAAGAGGCCCATGTCCCCGAACTTGCGCCACAGGTCGGCAGGGAACAGGTTGTCGATGTCGATCTGCGCCGCGCGGGGCGCGATCTCCTTCGCCACGAACGACTGCACCTGGTCGCGCAGCATGTCGATGGTTTCACCGAGGGCGAAGTTCAGGGACGGGTAACTCATGGACAGGCACCTTAATGTGAGCTTTGTTGTTGTGTGGGTGGGGCGCGGGGGAGGGCGCTCACCTTTACGTTAACGTAAGCTTGCGTTACGGCGCTGTCAATCGTAGTTTACGTTTACGTCAACCTACAAAAAAGACAACAGGGGTCGTTATGGATCAACCGCACCCGAGCTACAGCCGTGGCTCCCAGGACAAGACCTTGCTGGCCATGACCATCGGTCAGGCTTTCGATCGCACCGTTGCGCACTACCCCGATGGCGAAGCCTTGGTGGTGCGCCATCAGCAACGCCGTTACACCTGGCGGGAGTTGGCCGAGACGGTGGATTTGCATGCCCGCGCCTTCATGGCTTTGGGCATGCAAACCGGCGATCGCCTGGGCATCTGGGCGCCCAACTGTGCCGAGTGGTGCATCACCCAAATCGCCAGCGCCAAGCTCGGGGTGATCCTGGTGAATATCAACCCGGCCTACCGCAGCAGCGAGTTGGACTACGTACTCAAACAGTCCGGCTGCGCATGGCTGGTGTGTGCCGGCTCGTTCAAGAGCTCCGATTACCACGCGATGTTGCAGGAACTGCACCCCGACGTGCGCGGCCTCATCAGCCTGGACCCCAGCCCGCCAGCGGGATTTATGCCCTGGTCGCAGTTGGCGGCCCTCGGTGCTGGCATCCCGCCCGAGCAGCTTTATAGTCGCCAAGCCAGCCTGCACTTCGATCAAGCCGTCAACATCCAGTACACCTCCGGCACTACGGGCTTCCCCAAGGGCGCCACCCTCAGTCACCACAACATCCTCAATAACGGTTACATGGTCGGCGAAAGCCTGGGCCTCACCGCGCAGGACCGCCTGGTGATCCCGGTGCCGCTGTACCACTGCTTTGGCATGGTCATGGGCAACCTCGGCTGTATCACCCACGGCACCACCATGATTTACCCCAATGACGGTTTCGACCCGCTGCTGACGCTCACCGCCGTCGCGCAGGAACGCGCCACCGGCCTGTACGGCGTGCCGACCATGTTTATTGCGCTGCTGGATCACCCACGTCGCAGCGAATTCGACCTGGCCACCTTGCGCACCGGCATCATGGCCGGCGCCACGTGCCCCATCGAAGTGATGCGTCGGGTCATCAGCGAGTTGCACATGGGCGAAGTGCAGATTGCCTATGGCATGACCGAAACCAGCCCGGTGTCATTGCAGACCGGCGCCGATGACGACCTGGAGCGGCGCGTCACCACCGTTGGCCGCACCCAGCCCCAGCTCGAAAACAAAATTATCGACGAGGCCGGTAACACCGTGCCCCGTGGCCAGATCGGTGAACTCTGCACCCGTGGCTACAGCGTGATGCTCGGCTACTGGAACAACCCCGAAGGCACCCGCGACGCGATTGATGACGCAGGCTGGATGCATACCGGCGACCTGGCGAGCATGGATGAACACGGCTACGTGTGCATCGCCGGGCGCAACAAGGACATGATCATTCGTGGCGGTGAGAACGTGTACCCGCGCGAGCTGGAGGAGTTTTTCTTCACTCACCCGGCGGTGGCCGATGTGCAGATCATTGGCATTCCGGATGAGCGTTACGGCGAAGAGATCGTTGCCTGGGTCAAATTCCATCCCGGCCATGTGGCCAACGAACTGGAGCTGCAAACCTGGTGCAAGGGCCGCATTGCGCACTTCAAGACGCCCAAGCACTTCAAGTTCGTGGATGAGTTTCCGATGACGGTGACGGGCAAGATCCAGAAGTTTCGCATGCGCGAAATTTCGATCGAGGAGCTGCGAACCCAATCCAACTGACAGCACAGGCTTATGTGGGAGCTGGCAAGCCAGCTTCCACAGAAAGCACAAAGGGGACCCGAAGGTCCCCTTTAATTTGTCGTTGCGTGCTCTTTTTTTATTATTGAGGGGCGGTTTATTGTTGTTTTTGGCAACCGTTACCCTTTACCGCTGTTTTTTGCGACCCCCATCCGGGATCAAGAGCAAACGTATTTTTTTGAACGCTGATCTGCTTCTTCGTTAACGATCCAACCAGTGGCAGCTACCTGAGGTAGTTTTATTTTTCTCTAACCGGTTGCGGGTGTCGGCACGCCGTACCCTGCGAAGCACATCTTCTTCAAAAAAATCTGTTAGCTGCGTCTCTGCCGTGTTGTTTTTGTTATGTCAGAGTCGTTTCGTCTTATTTTTATTAGGTTTGGCGCTTTTTATTCTTGTTATGCCATAGAGATAGCAGGAGCCGTGCCAACTTTTAAAAGTCATTTAAAATCAATGGTTTAATTTTTGTGTAGGGTTTTGCCTACTGCAAATTCGACAAAATATGTTCCCGTGTTACTCGATGTGTATGCGTGCGGTAACACATTGTCACGGCTAAGCTACTCAACCGGCGTTACGTGCCTTGGCGACTCGCGAACCCGTCGGCCGACCCAGCACGTTACTGATCTGCAGGCCTGCACGAATCAATGCCTCCAGATCGATACCGGTGTCGATACCCAGACCATTGAGCAGGTACACCACATCTTCGGTGGCAACGTTACCGCTGGCGCCCTTGGCGTAAGGGCAGCCGCCCAGGCCCGCAATAGAGCTGTCGAACACCGTGATGCCTTCGAGCAGGCTGGCGTAGATATTCGCGATTGCCTGGCCATAGGTGTTATGGAAATGCCCGGCCAGCTTGTCCCGTGGCACCTGCGCGCCGACCACTTCGAACAACCGTCGTGTGGCGCCTGCGGTACCGGTGCCGATGGTGTCGCCCAGCGACACTTCATAACAGCCCATGGCATACAACTCACGTGCTACTGCGGCGACTTGTTCCGGCGCAATCTGGCCTTCGTAAGGGCAACCCAACACACACGACACATAGCCGCGCACGCTGATGCCGTGTTGCTTGGCGGCCGCCATGATCGGCGCAAAGCGCTCCAGGCTGTCGCTGATGGAGCAGTTGATATTGCGCTGCGAAAACGCCTCGGACGCCGCCGCAAATACCGCGACTTCCTTTACGCCAGCCGCCAGCGCATCTTCAAAGCCGCGCAGGTTTGGCGCCAGCGCACCGTAGGTGACGCCGGGCGTGCGCTGGATCTGCGCAAACACCTCGGCGGAGCCGGCCATCTGCGGCACCCATTTGGGCGAGACAAAACTGCCGACTTCGATATAACTCAAGCCGGCTGAGCTGAGTGCGTCCACCAGTTGAACCTTGTCGGCCACGCTGATCGGCTGGGCTTCGTTCTGCAAACCGTCGCGCGGGCCGACTTCCACCAGGCGCACATAAGAGGGGAGAGACATGGGCAGCTACCTTGTGTTTATGGACCAACCGGGTTCATGGTCTGCGCCAGCGCCTGGGTGCAGCGCTCTTCGGCGGTGTCCAGTTCCAGCTTCATCTGTTCGATATCAAGCATCTGTTGCTCGAGCTGCTCACGGCGCTCGGCGATTTTCGCCAGCATGCTGTTGAGCTGGATGTGGTTGCCGCTGGTGGGGTCGTAGAGTTCGATCAGCTCACGGCATTCGGCCAGGGAAAAACCGATGCGCTTGCCGCGCAGGATCAACTTGAGGCTGACCTTGTCGCGCGCCGAGTAGATGCGCTCCTGGCCCCGGCGCTCCGGGGCCAGCAGGCCTTGTTCTTCGTAGAAACGAATGGCGCGGGTGGTGATGTCGAGCTCGCGGGCGAGGTCAGAGATGCTGTAGGTCGTGCTCATGGTGGCGCTCAAGAAGGTCTTGGCGCTAAGCTAAAGGCAGGTTGACGTTTACGTCAAGCAAATAGCCTGGATTGACTCACACCCTGTGGCGAGGGAGCTTGCTGTGGCGAGCAGGCTTGCCCTGCGTTGGGCTGCGAAGCGGCCCCAAAATCAGGCACCGCGTTTCTGTCTGGAAAAATGAGTTGTCTTGATTGGGGCTGCTGCGCAGCCCAACGCAGGGCAAGCCTGCTCGCCACAACAAGCCTGTTCAATACAACAAGCCTGTTCACTACAACAAGCCTGCCCACTACAACAAGCCTGCCCACTACAACATACCTGCTCACTACACCAAGCCCGTTCACCAGAGCTTAGGCTTGCTTGCCATCCAGTTTCTTTTCGTGCGCGGTGACTTGCTGGCACAACTCGATCATCTGCTCACGCATCCAGCGGTTGGCCGGGTCCTGGTCGGTGCTTTCGTGCCAGTACAGGTGGGTTTCCACCGGCGGCACATCGTTGACCGGCAGGTTGAACCAATGCAGCTCATGGCGGCGGGCAAAGCGTTCGGGCACGGTCATCACCATGTCGGTCTGCTGCAACACTTGCGAAGCCATCAGGTAATGCTGGGAACGCAGGGCGATCTTGCGCTGGATGCCCATCTTGCCCAGCGCCAGGTCAACGTGGCCCAGGCCGTTGCGGCGGCTGGAGATATGAATGTGAGTCAGCGACAGGTAGTCATCCAGCGTGAACTTGTCCTTGCCCGCCATCGGATGGCCCTTGCGCATGGCGCATACATAGCGATCTTCCATCAGTTTGACGTGGCGCACTTGCGGGTCGGTGTTGAGCGGTGCGTCCACGGCAAAGTCCAGGCGCCCGGCGGCCAGTTCCTTGGTGGTTTCGCGGCGTTTGGACAAGAAACTCTCGATCACCACGGTCGGCGCCAGGCGGCGCAGGCGCTGGAACAGCAGCGGCAGAATCACCGCCTCGGTGAGGTCGGTCATGCTGATGCGATAAGTCTTGGCCGCCTGTTGCGGGTTGAAAATTCGGCTTTCCTGCACCGACACCCGCAGCAACGACAACGCGTTGCGCACCGGGCCGATGATGTTCTGCGCCATGGGCGTGGGCACCATGCCTTGCGCGGTGCGCACGAACAGCGGGTCGTTGAAGGTTTCGCGCAAGCGTGCCAAGGCGTTGGAAACAGCTGGCTGGGTGATTCCAACGATCTGCCCGGCGCGGGTCAGGTTGGCTTCGGTGTAGATCGCGTCGAAGACGATAAACAGGTTGAGGTCGACCTTGCTCAGATTCATTTCGTTGCGCTCTTATTTTCAGGTGGCGATTTATCAGGTGCTCATACGCCGATCATATATCGGTGATGAATGTTAATACACGCCGAGAATAGGCTAGGTAAATTATCAGCGCTGTTCTAGCATCGATTGCATGACCTAAACAACCTCTCAGAGAAGGGAGCTGCTCATGGATTTCGCCTATTCGCCCAAGGTTCAGGAACTGCGTGAACGCGTCACTGCGTTCATGGACGCTTACGTTTACCCGGCCGAGCCGGTGTTCGAACGCCAGGTCAGCGAAGGTGACCGCTGGCAGCCCACCGCGATCATGGAAGAGCTCAAAGCCCGTGCCAAAGCCGAAGGCCTATGGAACCTGTTCCTGCCCGAATCCGAGCTGGGCGCCGGCCTGACCAACCTCGAATATGCGCCGCTCGCGGAAATCATGGGCCGCTCGCTGTTAGGCCCGGAGCCGTTCAACTGTTCCGCCCCCGACACTGGCAACATGGAAGTGCTGGTGCGTTACGCCAATGAAGAACAGAAGCAACGCTGGCTCGAACCGCTGCTGCGCGGCGAGATTCGCTCGGCGTTCGCCATGACCGAACCGGACGTGGCCTCATCCGACGCCACCAACATGGCCGCCCGCGCCGAGCGTCAAGGCGATGAGTGGGTGATTAATGGCAAGAAGTGGTGGACCTCCGGCGCCTGCGACCCGCGCTGCAAGATCCTGATCTTCATGGGCCTGAGCAACCCGGATGCACCGCGCCACCAGCAGCACTCGATGATCCTGGTGCCGGTAGACACGCCAGGGGTAAAAATCGTACGACCACTGCCGGTGTTCGGCTACGACGACGCACCCCACGGCCACGCTGAAGTACTGTTCGACAACGTGCGTGTGCCGTATGAAAACGTACTGCTGGGTGAAGGCCGTGGCTTCGAAATCGCCCAGGGCCGCCTTGGCCCAGGCCGCATACACCACTGCATGCGCTCCGTCGGCATGGCCGAGCGTGCGCTGGAACTGATGTGCAAACGCTCCGTCAGCCGCACCGCGTTCGGCAAGCCATTGGCGCGCCTGGGCGGCAATATCGACAAGATCGCCGACTCGCGGATGGAAATCGACATGGCGCGCCTGCTGACCCTGAAAGCGGCGTACATGATGGACACCGTCGGTAACAAAGTCGCGAAAAGCGAAATCGCGCAGATCAAGGTCGTGGCGCCGAACGTGGCCTTGAAGGTGATTGACCGGGCGATTCAGATCCATGGTGGCGCCGGTGTTTCCAACGACTTCCCGCTGGCCTACATGTACGCCATGCAACGCACCCTGCGCCTGGCCGACGGCCCGGATGAAGTGCACCGTGCGGCGATTGGCAAGTTTGAGATTGGCAAGTATGTGCCTAAAGAGCTGATGCGCAGCGGGCAGTAACACCGAGGCGCCTGCATCGCAGGCAAGCCAGCTCCCACACTGGAATGCATTCCAAAGGTGGGAGCCGGGCTTGCCCGCGATGAGCATAGGTATCTACACAACTTTTGAAGGCAGCCAATTTCTCCTGTGGCGAGCAGGCTTGCCCTGCGTTGGGCTGCGAAGCGGCCCCAGTAAAGGCACGGCAATTTTGCTGAAAGTACTCAGCGTCTGTTTTTGGGGCTGCTTCGCAGCCCAACGCAGGGCAAGCCTGCTCGCCACAACAGCCCACTTACAACAGGCTTCGTGTTAACCGGTTGTGTAGATACCTATGCCGCGATGAGGCCAGTGTTTACAAGACAAAACCCGAGGGGTCAGTACACCCAAACCTCCACCCGCCGATTCTTGATCCGCCCCTCATCCGCCGTATTCGCCGCCACCGGCATCTGCGCGCCAAAACCGCGAATATCCCTGAGCACCACGCCGCTCTTGACCAATTCCCGGCGCACCGCCATCGCCCGCAACTTCGACAACAGCGCCGCCCGCTGCGGGTCATTCTTGGCATCGCCAAACCCCACCAGCGTCACCTGCTTGTCGAGCTTGCCGTGGCTTTTTATATACGCCACCACCCGCTGCAAGTCCTGGCGCGCCTTGTTGTCCAGGCTGGCGCTGCCTTCTTCGAAACGAAAATTCACACTCAAGCGCTGGGCGTCACGGACGATGCTTTGATAGTCCTCGGGCATCGACGCCCGTGGCTCCACGGCAATCGCCTGCACCTGCTGGGCGATAAAGCCATTGGCGGCGACGATCGCCTGGCCTTTGCCACTTTGGGTAAAGTCCACCAGGGCTTTGGCCCACGGGTTGCGGTTCGACGGCGGCAGGTAAAAATACAAGCGGCGTGACAGCGGGTAATCCTCGGTGGCGATCAGGCTGATCACCGGTAACATCGGCTGTGAGTCACCGTCGACAATCGCCAGCGCCTTGGCCTGGCGCACATACGGCAGGCCGATAAAACCAATGCCTTGCGGGTCATGGCTCACCGCATCGGACAATGCCTCGCTGGATTCGAAGCGCTTGGCGGCCACGGCCAGCGGTTTGCCGCGCCGGTTCAGCACCAGTTCTTTAAAGGTGTCATAGGTGCCGGACTGATCATCCCGGGCATACAGATGAATGGCGCCGCCGACGCCGCCCACATCCTCCCAGTGGCTGACTTCACCATTGAAAATCTGCGCCAGCTGCTCGGTGTTCAAGGTATTCAACGGGTTTTGCGGGTTGAGGATAATGGCCAGGCCGTCGATGGCAATCACGTGCTCGGCCTCTGGGCTTTTCAGGTCGCCCAGGGGCTCAAGGTCCACCAGTTCGCTGTCCTTGATCGGGCGCGAAGCAGCCGCAAGGTCAGCGTTGGATTTTTTCAGTGCGCTGAACCCGGTACTTGAACCGTGGGCTGCGACCTCCACCGTGACGGTTTTGCCCTGACGCGTCTTGCCGATCACCCGTTGTTCATTGGCGCCATCGCCGGGCTCGCTGTGCACCGCCTGCAAGCCCTGGTGCTCCAGCATGCCCTTGACCAACGCAGGTCCCAGCGCCGCACCAATGGTATTGGAACCCTGGATACGCAGGGCGGGGCCTTGGTCGGGAACGGGGAGGGCAGCGGCGGCAGCGTAGAGCGGCAGTATCAACAGGAACAGAACGCGCAGCATCATGCCGGCACCTTCTTAAGCCAAAGGGAGTGCCGCCAGATTAAGTCAGTGGGGTTTCAAAAATATGACTGACGCACAGCAAGTCAAAATGTGGGAGCTGGCTTGCCTGCGATAACGGTGTGTCAGCCAACCATTTGATGACTGGCCCACTGCAATCGCAGGCAAGCCAGCTCCCACATTGAAGTACACAAACCTTGAAATCAGCTCAACTCAAGCCAGATCGGCGCATGGTCCGACGGTTTTTCCAGCCCACGCAAGTCGTAATCCACCCCAGCATCCTTGACCCGCGACACTAGGCCGTTGGACGCCAGGATCACGTCAATGCGCAGCCCACGCTTGGGCTCATCTTCAAACCCACGGCTGCGGTAGTCGAACCAGCTGAAGCGGTCGGCCACGTCCGGGTTCAAGTGGCGGAAGCTGTCGACCAGGCCCCAGTTTTTAAGGCGGGCCATCCACTCGCGCTCTTCCGGCAGGAAGCTGCACTTGCCGGTTTTGAGCCAGCGCTTGGCATTGTCGGCGCCGATGCCGATGTCGATATCTTCCGGCGAAATATTGATGTCGCCCATCACTACCAGCGGCTGGTCATTGCTGAACTGGCTTTCCAGCAGTTGCTGCAAATCTTCGTAGAAGCGTTGTTTGGCCGGGAACTTGGTCGGATGGTCGCGGCTTTCGCCCTGGGGGAAGTAGCCGTTCATCACGGTGATCGACTGGCCATGCTCGTCGGCGAAAGTGCCCCAGATAAAGCGACGCTGGGCGTCTTCTTCGTCGCTGGCAAACCCTTTGTGCAGGCTCAACGCCGGCTTGCGCGACAGCAGGGCCACGCCGTAATGGCCTTTTTGCCCGTGGTAGTACACGTGATAGCCAAGGGCCTGCACTTCGGCCAGCGGGAACTGGTCATCGTGCACCTTGGTTTCCTGCAGGCCGATCACGTCGGGTTGATGCTTTTCAATCAGCGCCGCCAGCTGATGGGGGCGGGCGCGCAGCCCGTTGATATTGAAGGAGACGATTTTCATGGTCGGCAGTCCAGTCTGGCAAAAGGCCGATGCTAGCCGACAAGTCGGACGGGGGCCAGCGTGGCGGTAGGGCGCATGCACTGCTAATGTCTGGGAACGACTGGTGCTGCACAGGTTCGTACCCATAAGAACGCCATCTTTTGAGTGGCGCCCAGGGAGATTGACTGTATGCCTGACACTTCCACTGCCATTGCTGAAATTCGCCTGCTCAACAGCGACTATTCCCGCGAGGCCCGTTCCTTGTTGTATCAGGCCTATCGGCATGAACCGACCTTCGCTTACATCTTCGAGGCTGAGCGGTCGGGGTACGAACAGCGGGTGCGCGCCACCGTGCGTGAGCTGGTCAAGCAGCATTTTTTCCAGAAGCTTCCTGCCATCGGCCTGTTCGTCAACGACCGGCTGATCGGCATCGCTTTGATTGCGCCACCGCAACGGCGCCTGGGCATCACCGAGAGCTGGGCCTGGCAGTTGCGTATGTGGCTGAGCACCGGCGTACGCGGCACCCGGCGTTACTTGGATTACCATTACGCGGTGCTGGCGTGCCTGCCGAACGAGTCGGTTCATGTGTTGCCGCTGCTGGGTATTCACCCGCAATTTCAGGGCAAACACTACGGCGAGCAACTGTTGCAGGCGGTGCACAACTGGTGCGCCGAGGACCCGCATTCATCGGGTGTGGTGCTCGATACCGGCAACTCGCGCTATCTGGATTTTTACAAGCGCCAGGGCTATGAGGAAATCGGCGAAGTGGCGGTAGGACCTGTCCTGGAGCATGTGTTTTTTCATCCCAATCCCCAGGCGTTACATGCTGCAACGGCTTGAGACAGAATTATTCAGACAATTCCGGGTTCAAAGAGTCTCCCCAGCTGTGTAGCATCCGCGCCTATGAAGCTTCCAGGAAGATTTACCAGCGGCTTGGTTCTGCTGTTCACAAGCTGCGGCGTATTTGCGCAAAGCGAATTGGACGTGCGCATCAAGCCATCAAACGACGCGTTGAAAGCCAACATCGAAGGCTATATCGGCGGGGTTGGCGATCGTGATGAAGAAGCCTTGCTGCGGTTCAGCCGTGGCGCCGAGGAGCAGGCCCGCAAGGCGGCCCAGGCTCTGGGCTTCTATCAGCCGCAGATTTCCAGTGATGTGAAGGGCGGCAAGAACCCGCGCCTGACCCTCACTATCGACCCCGGCGAGCCGGTGCATCTGCGCAACGTGACCATTCGGGTCGACGGCCCGGCCGCGAGCCTCAAAGCCTTTCGCGTGCCTGCCAGCGACGACCTCAAATCGGGCGCCGTGCTCAACCACGGCAACTACGAAGACGCCAAGCGGCTGATTCAGAATCAGGCTTCGCGCTACGGTTTTTTCAATGGGCGTTTCAGCAGCCAGAAGCTGCTGGTGGACCCGCAAGCCGGTGTCGCCGATATCGAACTCATCTACGACAGCGGCCCGCGCTACACCTTGGGCAAAGTCGGGTTTACCGGCGATACGCCGTTCGATGAAGACCTGCTGCAACGCATGGTGCCGTTCAAAAGCGGCGCCCCTTACGACTCCGAACTGATCGCCGAACTCAACCAGAACCTGCAATCGAGCGGCTTCTTCGAAGGCGTACGCGTGGACGCCAGCCCAACCGCCTCGACCAACGATGTGATCCCGGTGGCGGTCCAGCTCGATACCCGCAAGCCACGCACCATGGGCCTGGGCCTCGGTTACTCGACCGACGTCGGCCCGCGCGGCAAAGCCAACTGGACCCGCCATTGGGTCAACCCGCAAGGCCACAGCTATGGCTGGGAGGCCGAACTGTCGGCGCCACGCCAGAACGTCGGCCTGTGGTATGACATCCCGCTCGACCCGCCGTTGACCGACAAGTTGCGCTTCGCCGGCGGTTACCAGAACGAAGAAATCGCCAACACCGACACCCTGAGTAAATTGCTCACCCTCGGCCCTGAATGGCACAGCAAGCTGCCCAGCGGCTGGACGCGGGTGATCTCGCTCAAATACCAGCGTGAAGAATATCGCCTGGGCAATGACTCGGGCTTGAGCAACCTCGTGATGCCGGGCATCAACTATTCCTACCTGCGCAGCGATAACCGCATCGACCCGCACAATGGCTATCGCCTGATGTTCGACGCCAAGGTCGCCAAGGAAGGGCTCGGCTCCGACACCAACTTGCTGTACGGCACCGCCACCATCAAGGGCTTGACCACTTTGTGGGACAACCACCGTTTCCTCGGCCGTGCGCAGTTCGGCGGCAGTGCCACCAACGGCTACAAGTCGGTGCCGCCGTCGCTGCGCTTCTTTGCCGGTGGTGACCAGAGCGTGCGCGGCTACGAGTACCAGACGCTGTCACCCGAAAACGATCGCGGTGACCGCATCGGCGGGCGCTATATGGTGGCCCTGAGCGCCGAGTACCAATATTCCATCGCCGAAAAATGGCGCATCGCGACCTTTATCGACCAAGGCAACTCCTTCAACACCCTGGAAATGCCCAGCCTGAAAACCGGCGTGGGTGTCGGTGTGCGCTGGGTGTCGCCAGTGGGGCCGATTCGCCTTGACTTGGCCCATGCCCTCGAAGATCCGGGCGGCATTCGTTTGCACTTTTCCATGGGGCCTGAGCTGTGATGCGTGGTTTGAAAATAGCAGGGCTGGCCCTTGTGGCGGTCCTCATGCTGCTGCTGTTGGCGCTGTGGACAGTGCTCGGTACTCAAGCAGGCAGCCGTTGGGCCTTGAGCCAGGTGCCGGGCTTGAGCGTGGAAAATTACCAGGGCCACCTGGGTGGCCAATGGAGCGCCGACCATCTGCTATGGCAGCAGGACGCGAGTCGGGTAGAACTCAATGCTCCGAAGTTTGATTGGTCACCAGGCTGCCTGTTGCGCATGACCCTGTGCATCAACCAATTGGACGTGGAACAGGTCAACCTGCAATTTCCGCCGAGCAATGAACCGAGCAGCGGTCCGATAACGTTACCGGATCTGAAGTTGCCGGTTGCCATCCAGTTGGGCGACGTTCGCGTCGGCAGCCTGCTGTTTAATGGCAGTGAAGAACTTAAGGGCCTGCAACTGGCGGCGCACTGGACGGCCGCCGGTCTGCAGATTGATTCGGTGCACCTGCAACGCGATGACCTGGTGCTGGACCTCAACGGCCTGCTGCAACCCACCGGCAACTGGCCGCTGAGCGCCACCGGCAATCTGAGCCTGCCGTATGCTCCGGGCGGCGCGCCGTGGCAGATTGCGCTCAAGGTTGACGGCGACCTGCTCAAGACCCTCAAGCTTGATGCCGACAGCAGCGGCTACCTGCCTGGGAAAATTTTCGCTGAGCTGCAACCGCTGGCAGAAAACCTGTCGGGGCAAGTGCTGATCAAGTCCGATGCGTTCAAACCGGCTGCTGACTTGCCCGATACCCTGCAATTCAATGAGCTGGTGCTCATGGCCAAGGGCGACCTGAAAAACGGGTTTGCGGTATCGGGCAACGCATCACTGCCCGCCGAAAAAAAACCGGTGACGTTGCTGCTGTTGGGGCGCGTTGATACCAAGGGTGCGCAGATTTCAAAACTGGACCTGTATGGCGACGACAAGCAAAGCCTCAAGCTCAGCGCCAATCTGGACTGGCAACAAGGTTTTAGCGCCGACGCCAAGATCAACTGGCTGGATTTCCCCTGGCATCGTCTCTATCCGTTAATCGACGAGCCGCAGGTCGCCTTGCGTACGTTCAACGGTGAAGTTTCCTATAAAGACGGCAACTACCTCGGCAATCTCAACGCTGACCTTGACGGCCCAGCGGGTAAATTCAATCTGGTCACGCCATTCAGTGGCGACCTCAAGCAAGTCTTCCTGCCCGAGCTGAAACTGACTGCCGGTCAAGGCAAGGCCGAAGGGCACCTGAACCTGCAATTTGCCGACGGCATCGCCTGGGACACTGCGCTGGACTTGTCGGCACTCAACCCGGCGTACTGGGTCGCAGAATTGCCGGGCACCTTGGCCGGGCCATTGCGCAGCAAAGGCGAGTTCAAAAACGAGCAGCTTAAACTGAATGCCGACCTCGACCTCAAGGGCCATTTGCGCGGCCAGACCGCCGTGCTGGCGGCCAAGGCCGAAGGCGCGGGCGAGCAGTGGACCCTGGCCAACCTGGATATCCGCCTGGGCGACAACCGCATCAATGGCAGTGGCAGTCTGCAGCAACGCCTGGCCGGGCAGATTGACATTAAACTGGCGCGCCTGGCCCAACTGTGGCCGCAGTTGCGCGGGCAAATCAACGGTCGCGTGGATGTAGCCGGTACGCTGAAGGCGCCGCAAGGCAAGCTCGACCTCAAAGGCCAGCAACTGGCGTTTGCGGATAATAAACTGCAAAGCCTCACCCTCGATGCGGCCCTCGACAACGCCCAGCGTGCGAAGATCGACCTCAAGGGCAGCGGCATTCAAGCCGGTGAAACCCAGGTCGGCACCCTGACCGCCAGCGCCCAGGGCGACATCAAGAGCCAGAAGGTGCAACTCGATCTGGCCGGGCCGCTGGTCAAACTCGCCCTGGCCCTGGATGGCAACCTCGACAAAGGCAACTGGCGTGGGCGCCTGGCCAGTGGTGATGTGCAGGCCGGCGGCCAGGATTGGAAGCTGCAAGCCCCGGCGAAAATCGAACGCCTGGCCGACGGCAAGCTGACCTTTGCCGCGCATTGCTGGGTGTCTGGCGGTTCCAGCTTGTGCGGTGAAGACCAGCGTCTGATGCCTGAACCCAAGCTGCGCTACCACCTCAAGCAATTCCCGATCGACAGCCTGGCGGCGTTCCTGCCCAAGGATTTCGCCTGGCAGGGCAAGCTCAACGCCGATGTGCAACTCGACCTGCCCAGCAGTGGCCCTAAAGGCGTGGTCGCGGTGGATGCCAGCGGCGGCACCTTGCGCGTGAAGGACAAAAATCAGTGGGTGGATTTCCCCTACGACACCTTGAAGCTGGAAACCACCCTCAACCCCAAGCGCATCGACACACAGCTGAATTTTCGCGGTGGCAAGCTCGGCGAGTTGCTGTTGCAGGCGCAGATCAACCCGTTGCCCAAGGACAAGCCGATTACCGGCACGTTCAGCCTCACCGGCCTGGACCTCGCTGTGGCGCGCCCGTTTGTGCCGATGGTGGAAACCCTCAATGGCAAGCTCAACGGTAACGGCCGCATCTCAGGTGGGCTGTTGGCGCCGCAGGTCAACGGCAATGTGAACCTGGTGGACGGCGAAATTTCCGGGCCTGAGCTGCCGATGAGCCTCGAGGGCTTGAATGTGCAGGCGCTGATCGCCGGTGAAAGTGTGCAGCTCAACGGTGGCTGGCGCAGCGGCAAAGACGGGCAGGGCAGCCTCAAGGGCCGCGTCGGCTGGGGCCAGGCCCTGGCGGTGGACCTGAGCCTGCAAGGCTCGAAATTGCCGGTCACGGTTGAGCCCTATGCCAAGCTGGAAGTGGCGCCGGACCTTAAGATCAGCCTCAAGGACGACAAGCTGGCGATTGCCGGCAAGGTGCACATCCCGCGCGGTGATATCACCGTGCGCGAACTGCCGCCGTCGACGGTCAAGGTCTCGGATGACACGGTGATCGTCGGCAGCCAGACCGAGGAGGGCAAGCCGCCGATGGCGATGGCCATGGACATCGACGTCGAGGTGGGTGAAGACCAGCTTAACTTTGCCGGCTTTGGCTTGACTGCCAAGGTTCAGGGCCATGTGCATATTGGCGACAACATGGACACCCGTGGTGAGTTGTGGCTCAACGACGGGCGTTACCGCGCCTACGGGCAGCGCCTCAATGTGCGGCGTGCGCGGCTGTTGTTTGCCGGTCCCTTGGATCAGCCGTTCCTGGATATCGAAGCGACACGGGTGGTCGTGGAAGACTCAAGGACTGTGACTGCCGGTATTCGCTTGAGTGGCAGCGCCGAGCAGCCGACGACGCAGATCTTCTCCGAGCCGTCGATGCCTCAGGAAGACGCGTTGTCGTACCTGGTGCTGGGGCGTTCGCGTAACAACACGGGCGAAGATAACAATATGCTTGCTGAGGCCGCTCTGGGCCTGGGTTTGATGGGCAGTGCGGGGGTGACTTCGGATATCGCCAACAAGCTGGGGATTCAGGATTTCGACCTTGATACCCAAGGCTCCGGGAACAAGACCGCAGTGGTGGCCAGTGGCAAGATTACCGAGAAGCTCAGCTTGCGCTATGGGGTGGGGGTGTTTGAGCCGGCCAATACCATTGCCTTGCGTTACTTGCTGAGCAAGAAGGTGTACCTGGAAGTGGCCAGTGGCGTGGCGAGTTCGTTGGACATCTTCTACAAGCGGGATTTCTAAACCCCGTACTCGTTAAAACTGTGGGAGCTGGCTTGCCTGCGATAGCGGTTTGTCGGTGTGTATATCCGTTGCTGCGGTAACGGCGGCTTATGGTTCCGCTCTTACAGCGGGTCACTTTTGGCAAACGCCCCAAAAGTAACCAAAAGGTCTTCGCCCCACCACTCGGTGCCTCGCTTAGGCTCGGCATGCCCTCACTCCGGCTTGAATCCGTGGGCCGCCGCGATGGGCCATCCTTGGCCCAGCGCGGCTAACCCGGCGTCCTGCCGGGTTACCCACGGATTCAAGCCTGCGTTCGGCCATCGTGGTTGACGGGGCGCCTCAGATCAAAAGCAGATCAAGATCAAGATCTACAGCACGGCGGCCTGAAAGCCGACCTGAGTGGTTAGATCAAAAGCGAAAAGCGGATTTGCATACACTTGGGATCTGCTTTTCTGTGGGAGCTGGCTTGCCTGCGATGCAGACACCTCGGTACATCAGGCACACCGAGTTGATGCTATCGCAGGCAAGCCAGCTCCCACCTTTGACCGAGTATGGCTCTGCTGTTGCTGTTGCTGTTGCTGTTGCTGTTGCTGTTGCTGTTGCTGTTGCTGTTGCTGTTGCTGTTGCTGTTGCTCCGGCTCTTACATCCTTTCCGATGACGAAGTCAGCGGTCTTTTGATCTGCGCTTTTGATCGTGATCTTGATCTGAAATCGCCCCGTTAAACACGATGGCCGGAATCTGACAGGGATTTGGGGGGTAAACCGGCAGGGATGCCGGTTTAGCCGCGCTGGGCCAAGGATGGCCCATCGCGGCGGCCCCCCAAATCACTGTCGGATTGCGGGCATGCCGAGCCTAAGCGAGGCACCGAGTGTTGGGGCGAAGACCTTTTGCTTACTTTTGGGTCTTTCCAAAAGTGAGCCGCTGTAAGAGCCATGCCTTTCAAGGTCTATGTTTAAGAGTCCGTTTAACGTCATGTTTAGGCCTGTTTATCCGCCTTGGCAGCCTTAAGCACCCGAGCTGTTGAGACATGCGCCCGTGCCGCCTTACCTTCCAGCCACTCCTTGGGTTTAGCGACTTTGGCGCCGCGAGGGCTCTTTGCGACGGACTTGGGTTTGATCAACCTCGCCAGGGCCAGTAATCGCTCTGCCAGCCCTTGCGAGGTCTTTTCAAGGGGGAAATTTTCCGCAGGCAATGCGATCTGCAAACCCTGATAATCACCGCGAACATGCACCGCCAAGTGGAAAATCGAAGCTTCCCAACCCTCTGGCTGTGTTTCCCGGTGCGCCTGCTCAACACTACGTTTGAGAACCGATAAAACGTTGTAAGCCAGCACCGCCGAGGCAAAGCCCAGCAGCGCGGCTTTCGGGCTGCCAAAGCTTGTGATTTCACTCTCCAGTACCGATTCAAGGCGTTGGAACATGCCTTCAATACTCCAGCGACGACGGTACAAATCAGCTATCTGTTGAGCACTGATGGTGTCGGGCAAATTGCTCCAGAACCACATCACCACATCACCTGAGTCATTCGCTGTTTGCAGGCTCAATTCAACGCGTCTCCAGCGGCGGCCACTGGTCACTTCGATGATTTGTTCGCGAACGGTGCCGCTATCGACTGCTCCTGAATCTTGCCACTCACTTTCTTGGACGAGTCGTGGATGTTTGCTGGGTTGGCGAACGATGAACGAAGCCCCCGTGTCCTCGCAGGCTTGCAAGACGGGCAGCGTGCAATAGAGCCGGTCAGCCATCCACAACTGGCCCGCGCATGCGCGGGCCAGTAGCGGTAAAACACTGACTCGCTCACTGGCGTAGGCATCTTCCCACGGCTGAAGATCAACGACTAAATCCAGATCCGGATCGTAGGCAACTACTGAAAATCCTGGGCGTGCTGCGCCGCGCTCATTGCGCAGAGCACCTAGACGTTTTTCAGTGGCCGGCAGATGGTTGCCATCAACAATACGCAACTGCCAACCGGGAAGGATCGATGAATGGCCAAGCGTTTCTACGGTCGGTATCAAACGCTCGGCACTGCCCGAAATGAGGGCGCGCAGAAGCTCGGGTTCGGTTCGCTTGATCTTGTCATAGAGGGCTGCAAGGCTGACCGAAAGGCCCTCCATCTTGCGCGCCGCCGCGTGTAATGACGGCCTCAAGCCCAATGAAACAAGGGACATCAGCTCAACAACGGTTGAAAACAAAAGCTCACGGGAGTACTGACGCTGGCGATGATCATCGAACACCTTGTCTACCCACTTGGCATCTACGGCCTGCTCCAAGACCAGCTTGGTCATGACACTGGCTGGTGCTTGTTTTTCAAACCGTTCTAAAACCTTTTCCCACATAGCTTCGTCGTCCTGACTGAATTGATTAGGGGATTTTAAACCAAGACCTTGAAAGGCATGGCTCTTACAGCGGGTCACTTTTGGCAAACGCCCCAAAAGTAACCAAAAGGTCTTCGCCCCACCACTCGGTGCCTCGCTGGGGCTCGGCATGCCCTCACTCCGGCTTGAATCCGTGGGCCGCCGCGATGGGCCATCCTTGGCCCAGCGCGGCTAACCCGGCGTCCTGCCGGGTTACCCACGGATTCAAGCCTGCGTTCGGCCATCGTGGTTGACGGGGCGCCTCAGATCAAAAGCAGATCAAGATCAAGATCTACAGCACGGCGGCCTGAAAGCCGACCTGAGTGGTTAGATCAAAAGCGAAAAGCGGATTTGCATACACTTGGGATCTGCTTTTCTGTGGGAGCTGGCTTGCCTGCGATGCAGACACCTCGGTACATCAGGCACACCGAGTTGATGCTATCGCAGGCAAGCCAGCTCCCACCTTTGACCGAGTATGGCTCTGCTGTTGCTGTTGCTGTTGCTGTTGCTGTTGCTGTTGCTGTTGCTGTTGCTGTTGCTGTTGCTCCGGCCCTTACATCCTTTTCGATGACGAAGTCAGCGGTCTTTTGATCTGCGCTTTTGATCTTGATCTGAAATCGCCCCGTCAAACACGATGGCCGGAATCTGACAGGGATTTGGGGGGTAAACCGGCAGGGATGCCGGTTTAGCCGCGCTGGGCCAAGGACCTTTTGCTTACTTTTCGGTCCTTCGAAAAGTGAGTCGCTGTAAGAGCGAAACCATAGGCCGCCGTTACCGCAGCAATGGATATGTACACCACCAAAAGACCGCCACAGCAGGCAACCCAGCTCCCACAGTTATTTGTGTTTCAAGCCCACCTCTCGCGAATTACCAAGCAAGCTAATAATTCCATTTGACATTCGCTGCCTAAGCAGTAACATCTTGTCATACATTCACTGCCTAGGCAGTAATAAGGTGACTTTCGATGACCCACTACACCCCTGACAGCTTTCGCAACTGCCACCTCGGCCTGTTGCTGGGCCGGGCGGCGCTGCTCAAGGACCGCATTATCGACACCCATATGGAACCCCACGGCGTCACCGCCGCGCAGTTCAAGGTGTTGATCATCATTGCCCAGTTCGACGTCGATACCCCGGCGGAGCTGTGCCGCCACCTGTCCCTGGACAGCGGCTCCATGACCCGCATGCTCGACCGTCTGGAGCAAAAGGGCCTGCTGGCGCGCAAGCGCTCCGAGCAGGACCGGCGCCAGGTGCAGTTAGTGCTCACCGAAGACGGCCAGCGCCTGGCCGACATGTTGCCGCATATCGGCGCGCAGTCGATGAATGAACTGGCCGGTGCCCTCGAGCCTGGTGAGTTGGAAACCCTGGAAAGAATCCTCAAGAAAATTCTGGTAGCTGCCGGTGACGCCATCGTCCTCCAGCGGGTAGGTAATCAATGAAAACGCGTGCACTCAGCCTGGTGTTGGTGGCGATGAGCATGGCCGGTTGTGCCAACTTCAGCGGCCTCGACACCCAGGGCCAACGTCTCGACGCCAACACGTTGCAAACCGGCAAATCCTTGAGCGGCGTGACCCTGTCCACGGCCGCCTGGCCCACCACCGACTGGTGGAAAAGCCTCGGCGACCCGCAACTCGACGGTCTGATTCACGAAGCCCTGCAAAACAGCCCTGATATGCAAGTGGCCAGCGCCCGTGCGCACCAGGCCGAAGCCGCCGCTTATGCCGCCGATGCGGCGCGCATGCCAACCCTGGATGCCAGCGCCGGTGTGAGCCGTTCGCGCCTGGCCAAGGACCAGGACCCGCGCGGGCAGGGCGATGCCTATGCCACGGTGCGTAACATCGGCGCCAGCTTCAACTACAACTTCGACCTTTGGGGTGGCCAGCGCGCTGCCTGGGAAGCCGCGTTGGGCCAGGCGCGTGCAGCCGAAGTCGACCAGCAAGCCGCACGCCTGACCCTGGCCGCCAACGTCGCCAAGGCTTACAGCGATTTGGGCCAAGCGCATATCGTGCGTGACCTGGCCAATGACGACCTCAAGCGCACCCGCCAGATGCTCGACCTGAGCAAACGCCGCCTCAGCTCCGGCATCGACAGCGAATACCAGTACCAACAGACCGAAAGCCTGGAAGCCAGCTCCCAGTCGCAGTTGATCGACGCTGAAAAACAACTGCAAAGCGCCAAGATCGCCCTGGCGGTATTACTCGGCAAAGGCCCGGACCGTGGCGGCGAGCTGACGCGCCCGAACGTGTTGAAACCCAGTGCCGTCGCTGTGCCTTCAGTCTTGCCGGCCGAATTGCTGGGCCGTCGCCCGGACCTGATCGCCGCACGCTGGCGCGTGGAGGCCGCGAGTAAAAACGTGGCCGCGAGCAAAACCCGCTTCTACCCCAACCTCAACCTCAGTGCGAGCGCCGGGGCCGAGTCGTTGCTCGGTGATGCGATGTTTGGCTCGGCCAGCCGGTTCTTCAGCATTGCGCCGACGATCTCGTTGCCGATCTTCGACGGTGGCCGCTTGCGTGCCGACCTCGATGCTCGCGACGCCGATTACGACCTGGCCGTGGCCCAGTACAACAAAACCCTGGTGCAAGCCTTGGGCGATATCGGCAACACCCTGATGCAACTGCGCGAAACCGGGCGGCAGATCCAGGCGCAGCAACACGCTGCGGACATCGCCCAGCAGTCTTACGACACCGGCGTACAGCGTTACAGCTCCGGCATCGGTAACTACCTGGATGTGCTCAGCATCGAGCAGCAATTGCTGCAGGCCCAGCGCCAGCTGGCGACCTTGAATGCGGCGCAGATCGACCTGTCGATTCAATTGATGCAAGCCTTGGGTGGCGGATTCAACGCCGATAACGTGGCCGCGACCACGACCAGCCCTGCCACCCGTACGGAATAATTTGAGGTATTTGTCATGGCCACTGCCGAAAACAGCAACGCAACTGAAAAGCCCGATAACAACCCGCGCAAACGCAAAGTCATGCTGATCGGCCTGGCGCTGATCGTCATTCTTGGCGTGGTCGGCGTGTGGGGCTGGTATGAGTTCTACGGGCGCTTCAATGAAAGCACCGACGACGCCTATGTGAACGGCAACGTGGTGGAAATCACCCCGCTGGTCACCGGCACCGTGGTCAGCATCGGCGCCGACGACGGCGACCTGGTCCATGAAGGCCAGGTTCTGATCAACTTCGACCCGAATGACGCCGCCGTCGGCCTGCAAAGTGCCCAGGCCAACCTGGCCCGCACCGTGCGCCAGGTGCGTGGTTTGTACAGCAATGTCGATGGCATGAAAGCCCAGGTCAACGCACAGAAAGCTGACGTGCAAACCGCCCAGGACAACTTCAACCGCCGTAAGACGCTGGCCCAGGGCGGTGCGATCTCCCAGGAGGAACTGTCCCATGCCCGTGACAACCTGACCGCCGCCAAGAACGCCCTGACCAACCTTGAGCAGCAACTGAAAACCACCAATGCCTTGGTGGATGACACGGTGATTTCGTCCCACCCGGATGTGCAAGCCGCCGCCGCGCAACTGCGTCAAGCCTACCTGACCAACGCGCGCAGCACCTTGATCGCACCGGTCACCGGCTACGTGGCCAAGCGCACCGTGCAACTGGGCCAGCGCGTGCAACCCGGCACCGCGTTGATGGCGGTGATCCCGCTGGACCAGTTGTGGATCGACGCCAACTTCAAGGAAACCCAGCTGCGCGATATGCGCATTGGGCAGCCGGTGGACATCGAAGCGGACATCTACGGCAGTGACGTGAAATTCAGCGGCACCGTCGACAGCCTCGGCGCCGGCACCGGCAGCGCGTTTGCCCTGCTGCCTGCGCAGAATGCCACCGGCAACTGGATCAAGATCGTGCAACGGGTGCCAGTGCGCATCCACATCAACGCCGACGAGTTGGCCAAGAACCCGCTGCGGGTGGGCTTGAGCACTGTGGTCAACGTCGACCTGCACGACCAAAGCGGCCCGGTGCTGGCGCAACAGGCACCGCAAAAGGCCTCGTTCACCACCAACGTGTATGACCGCCAACTGGCCGAAGCCGATGCCATGATCACGCAGTTGATCCATGACAACAGCCTCGCCGCACCCAAGGCTGTGCAACGCTGATGAGCGCTAACGCCCCCGCGTCCTTTACGCCGCCAAGCTTGCTGATGGCCACTATTGGCCTGTCGCTGGCGACCTTTATGCAGGTGCTCGACACCACCATCGCCAACGTGGCGTTGCCGACCATTTCCGGCAACCTGGGCGTGAGTTCGGAGCAGGGCACCTGGGTGATCACCTCGTTTGCGGTGAGCAACGCCATTGCCTTGCCGCTCACCGGCTGGCTGAGCCGCCGGTTTGGTGAGGTGAAGCTGTTTTTGTGGGCGACCATCCTGTTTGTATTGGCGTCGTTCCTCTGTGGTATTTCCACCTCGATGCCCGAGCTGATTGGCTTTCGGGTGCTGCAAGGCCTGGTCGCCGGGCCGTTGTACCCGATGACCCAGACGTTGCTGATCGCGGTTTACCCACCGGCCAGGCGCGGCATGGCCCTGGCGTTACTGGCGATGGTTACAGTGGTGGCGCCGATTGCCGGCCCCATCCTCGGCGGCTGGATCACCGACAGCTACAGCTGGCCGTGGATCTTCTTTATCAACGTGCCCATCGGCATCTTTGCGGTGATGGTGGTGCGTTCGCAATTGAAGAAACGCCCGGTGGTCACCAGTTACCAGCCGATGGATTACGTCGGGTTGTTGAGCCTGATCGTTGGTGTCGGCGCTTTGCAGATCATCCTCGACAAGGGCAATGACCTGGACTGGTTCGAATCCAACTTCATCATCATCGGTGCGGCGATTTCGGTGATTGCCCTGGCGGTGTTCATCATCTGGGAGCTGACCGACAAGCACCCGGTGGTCAACCTGCGGTTGTTTGCCTACCGCAACTTCCGTATCGGCACCATCGTGTTGATTTTGGGTTATGCGGGTTTCTTCGGGATCAACCTGATCCTGCCGCAATGGCTGCAAACCCAGATGGGCTACACCGCCACCTGGGCCGGCCTGGCGGTCGCGCCGATCGGTATTTTGCCGGTGCTGATGTCACCCTTTGTAGGCAAGTATGCGCACAAGTTCGATTTGCGTTTGCTGGCCGGCCTGGCGTTCCTGGCGATTGGCTTGAGCTGCTTTATGCGCGCAGGCTTTACCAATCAGGTGGATTTCACCCATATCGCTTTGGTGCAGTTGTTCATGGGGATCGGCGTGGCGTTGTTCTTTATGCCGACCTTGAGCATCCTGATGTCCGACTTGCCGCCGGCGCAAATCGCCGACGGCGCGGGTCTTGCGACCTTCCTGCGGACCCTGGGCGGTAGCTTTGCGGCCTCGCTGACCACCTGGATCTGGATTCGCCGCGCCGACCAGCACCACGCGTACATGAGCGAGAACATGACCACCTATGACTCGGCCACCCGCGATGCGTTGCAGGCGCTAGGCGGGGCAGGGCACAAGGCCTATGCGCAGTTGGACCAGATCCTCACCAGCCAGGCGTACATGATGTCCACCGTGGATTACTTCACATTGCTGGGGTGGATGTTCATGGGCTTGATGTTGCTGGTGTGGCTGGCCAAGCCGCCGTTTGGCGCGAAGGCCGGGCCGGAGGCTTCGGGGCACTGACCGACTGGACTCAGTCAATGTGGGAGCTGGCTTGCCTGCGATAGCATCACCTGGGTATGCCTGATGTACCGAGGTGCCTGCATCGCAGGCAAGCCAGCTCCCACACAAGCCAGCTCCCACACAAGCCAAACCCCACACAAGCCAGCGTTCTGTGTCTCAGGGTTATGCGCCGGGCAACGCCAACTGTGGGTTGACGAAGTCAAACGCCGCCAGCGCAAACCCTTGCTCATCCACCTGCAATGCCCAACCCTGCTTGTCCCAATCCCCCAGCACAATGCGCTTGGCCGCCTGGTCACCAATCTGCAGTTTATGAATGGCCGGGCGGTGCGTATGGCCGTGGACCAGGGTGCGTACACCGAACTGCTGCATCACCCGTGGCACTTCCTCGGGCGTCACATCGACAATATCGTTGGTTTTCATACGCGTTTGCGCACGGCTCTCGCTGCGCAGCTTGCGCGCCAGCTTGTGGCGGGTGCGCAAGGGCAGGTGCCGCAGGATGAACAAGACAATCGGGTTACGCAGGATGCGCCGCAGCTTCATGTAGCCGATGTCGCGGGTGCAGAGGCTGTCGCCGTGCATCAACAGCACGGGCTCGCCATGTAACTGCACGACACTCGGGTCCTTGAGCAAGGTAGCGCCTGCGGCTTTGCAGAACGCTTTACCGATCAGGAAATCGCGGTTGCCATGCATGATAAAAATCGGGGTGCCGCTGTCGCTCAGCTCGCGTAAAGCTTCGCAGATGGAACGCTGGAAGGCGGTCATCCCATCGTCGCCAATCCAGGCTTCAAAGAAGTCCCCCAGAATGTACAACGCCTGGGCGCCACGGGCGCGGCCGTGGAGCAGATCCAGAAACGCCCGGGTGATATCCGGGCGCTCCTCTTCCAGATGCAAGTCTGAAATCAGCAATATCACCCAACGATCTCGGCTTTCTGGACGATCACGTCTTCTGCTGGAACGTCCTGGTGACCGGCCTTGGAGGTGGTGGACACGCCTTTGATCTTGTCGACCACGTCCTGGCCTTCGGTGACTTTACCGAATACCGCGTAGCCCCAGCCCTGCACGTTTTTGCCGCTGTGGTTGAGAAAGGCGTTGTCGGCGACGTTGATGAAGAACTGCGCGGAGGCCGAATGCGGCTCCATGGTACGGGCCATGGCGACGGTGTACTTGTCGTTGGAAAGGCCGTTGTCCGCTTCGTTCTGGATGCTTGGACGCTTGTCTTTCTTTTCTTTCATGCCTGGCTCGAAACCGCCGCCCTGGATCATGAAGTTGCCGATGACACGGTGGAAAACGGTGTTTTCGTAGTGGCCGGCGTTCACGTACTCGATGAAGTTGGCGACGGTGATCGGCGCTTTCTCGGCGTTCAGCTCGATGACGATGTCACCGTGGTTGGTGGTCAGTTTGACTTGAGTCATGTTCACTACTCTTTTCAGGGAATTCGTGGGTTTGGACGCCAAGGCGCCGCTACCGGTTTGGCTAAATGTGTGCCAAGGCGCGCAGTTTAGCGTGCCCGGCAGGAATTTCGAGGTGGTTTTTTACCGCCGGTGCATTAAATGCAGCAGTTTTCGGTGCTGCTCTGTCAGGTACTTGACAGCATCGGCTATGATATCGCCTTTGTTTTATCTGGCCCCAACCGGCCACGAACCTGTCTGTTCAAGGATCCTATGAGCAAGCCCACTGTCGACCCTACCTCGAATTCCAAGGCCGGACCTGCCGTCCCGGTCAATTTCCTGCGCCCGATCATCCAGGCGGACCTGGATTCGGGCAAGCACACGCAGATCGTCACCCGCTTCCCGCCAGAGCCCAACGGCTACCTACACATCGGTCACGCCAAGTCGATCTGTGTGAACTTCGGCCTGGCCCAGGAGTTCGGTGGCGTCACGCACCTGCGTTTCGACGACACCAACCCGGCCAAGGAAGACCAGGAATACATCGACGCCATCGAAAGCGACATCAAGTGGCTGGGCTTCGAATGGTCCGGTGAAGTGCGCTATGCGTCCAAGTATTTCGACCAGCTGTTCGACTGGGCCGTCGAGCTGATCAAGGCCGGCAAGGCCTACGTCGACGACCTGACCCCGGAGCAGGCCAAGGAGTACCGTGGCACGCTGACCGAGCCGGGCAAGAACAGCCCGTTCCGTGACCGTTCGGTAGAAGAGAACCTCGACTGGTTCAACCGCATGCGCGCCGGTGAGTTCCCGGACGGCGCCCGCGTGCTGCGCGCCAAGATCGACATGGCCTCGCCGAACATGAACCTGCGCGACCCGATCATGTACCGCATCCGCCACGCCCATCACCACCAGACCGGTGACAAGTGGTGCATCTACCCGAACTACGACTTCACCCACGGTCAGTCGGATGCCATCGAAGGCATCACCCACTCCATCTGCACCCTGGAGTTCGAAAGCCATCGCCCGCTGTATGAATGGTTCCTCGACAGCCTGCCGGTACCGGCGCACCCGCGTCAGTACGAATTCAGCCGCCTGAACCTGAACTACACCATCACCAGCAAGCGCAAGCTCAAGCAGTTGGTGGACGAAAAGCACGTGCATGGCTGGGATGACCCGCGCATGTCCACCCTGTCGGGTTTCCGCCGTCGCGGCTACACCCCGGCGTCGATCCGCAGCTTCTGCGACATGGTTGGCACCAACCGCTCCGACGGCGTGGTCGATTACGGCATGCTCGAGTTCAGCATCCGTCAGGACCTGGACGCCAACGCGCCGCGCGCCATGTGCGTATTGCGCCCGTTGAAAGTCGTGATCACCAACTATCCGGAAGACAAGGTCGATAACCTCGAACTGCCGCGTCACCCGCAAAAAGAAGAACTCGGCGTGCGCAAGCTGCCGTTCGCGCGTGAAATCTACATCGACCGTGATGACTTCATGGAGGAGCCGCCGAAAGGCTACAAGCGCCTGGAGCCTAACGGCGAAGTGCGCCTGCGCGGCAGCTACGTGATCCGTGCCGATGAAGCGATCAAGGACGCCGATGGCAACATCGTCGAACTGCGATGCTCCTACGACCCGGAAACCCTGGGCAAGAACCCTGAAGGCCGCAAGGTCAAAGGCGTCGTTCACTGGGTGCCGGCTGCTGCCAGCATCGAGTGCGAAGTGCGCCTGTACGATCGTCTGTTCCGTTCGCCGAACCCTGAGAAGGCTGAAGACAGCGCCAGCTTCCTGGACAACATCAACCCTGACTCCCTGCAAGTTCTCACGGGTTGTCGTGCCGAGCCATCGCTTGGCGACGCACAGCCGGAAGACCGTTTCCAGTTCGAGCGCGAAGGTTACTTCTGCGCGGATATCAAGGACTCGAAACCTGGTGCACCGGTATTCAACCGTACCGTGACCTTGCGTGATTCGTGGGGCCAGTGATTCTCTAAGGAAGCCGTTGTGCTAACGATCTACAACACACTCAGCAAGACCAAAGAAGTTTTCAAGCCGCTGGACGGCAACAAGGTGCGCATGTACGTGTGCGGCATGACCGTGTACGACTACTGCCACATCGGTCACGGCCGCAGCATGGTTGCCTTCGACCTGGTGACCCGCTGGTTGCGTTTCAGCGGCTATGACTTGACCTATGTGCGCAACATCACCGACATCGAAGACAAGATCATCAATCGGGCGCGCGAGAACGGCGAACCGTTCGATGTGCTGACCGAGCGCATGATCACCGCGATGCACGAGGATGAAGCGCGTCTGAACATCCTCAAACCGGACATGGAGCCGCGCGCCACGGATCACATTCCGGGCATGCTGAGCATGATCCAGACCCTGATCGACAAGGGTTACGCCTACGCCCCAGGCAATGGCGACGTGTACTACCGCGTCGCCAAGTTCATGGGTTATGGCAAGTTGTCGCGCAAGAAAATCGAAGACCTGCGCATCGGCGCACGTATCGAAGTCGACGAAGCCAAGCAGGATCCACTGGACTTCGTGCTGTGGAAAGGCACCAAGCCCGGCGAGCCGAGCTGGGAGTCGCCATGGGGCGCGGGCCGTCCGGGCTGGCACATCGAATGCTCGGTGATGTCCACCTGCTGCCTGGGCGAGACCTTCGACATTCATGGCGGCGGCAGCGACCTTGAGTTCCCGCACCACGAAAACGAAATCGCCCAAAGCGAAGCCGCCACCGGCAAGACCTACGCCAACGCCTGGATGCATTGCGGCATGATCCGCATCAATGGCGAGAAGATGTCCAAGTCCTTGAACAACTTCTTCACCATCCGCGATGTGCTGGAAAAGTACCACCCGGAAGTGGTGCGCTACCTGCTGGTGTCGAGCCACTACCGCAGCGCCATCAACTACTCGGAAGACAACCTCAAGGACGCCAAAGGCGCCCTGGAGCGTTTCTACCATGCGTTGAAAGGCCTGCCTGCCGTGGCGCCGGCCGGCGGCGAAGCCTTCGTGGCACGCTTTACCGAGGTCATGAACGACGACTTCGGCACGCCGGAAGCCTGCGCGGTGCTGTTCGAGATGGTGCGTGAGATCAACCGTCTGCGTGAGAGTGATCTTGATGCAGCCGCAGGGCTTGCTGCGCGCTTGAAAGAGCTGGCCAGCGTGTTGGGTGTACTGCAGATGGAAGCCGATGACTTCCTGCAAGCCGGCGCCGAAGGGCGTGTAGATGCCGCTGAAGTAGACGCGTTGATTCAAGCGCGCCTGGCTGCCCGTGCAGGCAAAGACTGGGCGGAGTCCGACCGTATCCGTGACCAACTGACCGCGATGGGTGTGGTGTTGGAAGACGGCAAGGGCGGCACGACGTGGCGGTTGGCTGATCAGGCTTGATCGGTAAACCCTGAATAAAAAAACGCCCCGACTGGTTCGGGGCGTTTTTTTTGGACGCCGTTTTAGCGGCTCACTCAATCCAGTGTGGGAGCCGGGCTTGCCCGCGATGCAGACACCTCGGTACATCTGAAACACCGAGGCGCCTGCATCGCAGGCAAGCCAGCTCCCACATTACCGTGCCCGCCCTGCATGCCCGCTGTTGTTGGATTTATCCCTGGGTTTGGCTGGAATTGAGGCTTAGTGTTTTTTCCACCATCAACTGGATTCCCTCCAGCATCCGGCAAATTCCAAGCACCACGCTGCGCGGATTGCCGTCTACCTCAAAGGCCAAATGGCTTGCCAGCGCTTGAACTGACGCAAGATCCTCCGACGCGTTCACCAGCAGCGTCTCGACGTCTAATCCTTCGCGCACGGTAAACACACCATGGCTTTCAGCAGACGCCTCTGGTTTCTCGGATGGGTTCAGATAATGGTTAATTGCTCGATGAGCAGCAGCGTGTGACGGCAGGTTTGAACTGTCTTTAATCATGGCGAAGCTCCCAGAGTATTGGAGTCACCTAGAGTCTAATCGGGCTGCGAAACCCGGTTGCTGAATTTGCAGCGACCCCGGAAGATTAGGTAGCCATCTTCCGAGGGGCAACCCTAAAACGCTGTCGGAAAATTCCGTGTATAGGCACTAGGATTTTTGCGGTAGACAGCAACATCAAACTCGGCTGCCCATAGCGCTAATGTTAATTTAATCCTCCGGTGTAATAAGCGAGTATTGCCAAATGTTACCCTGGGTTTTCCGGCGGCTGTCTGCGCCGCTTTTTTAGTGCGAGGCTGTATGCGAAGTTGGTTGAGCCGCTACCGTTACGTCATCCTTTTCTGGCTGTGCTTCGGCGTGTTCCGCACCTCCCTGGCCGACTGGAACCCCATCCCGTCCGGGTCGATGCGCCCGACGTTGCTGGAGGGTGATGTGGTGCTGGTCAACCGCGTGGCGTATGACCTCAAGTTGCCGCTTACGGATATATCCCTGGCCAAGCTGGATGATCCAAAACGCGGTGATGTGGTGACCTTCTCGTCACCCAAGGACGGCATGCGTTTGATCAAGCGCATCGTCGGCATTCCCGGCGATACCCTGGAAATGAAAGATGAAGTGCTGTGGGTCAACGGTACGCCGGCTACCTACAGTGATGGCCAGGACATCAGCGAACCGATCGTGCCGGGCCAGACAGTGCCTGGTATCAAGCTGATCGAGCATGCGAGCAACAGTCAGCGCACCATTCAGTTCATGCCCACGGTTCGGGCATTGCGAAATTTCGGCCCGGTCACGGTGCCTGCCGACAGTTATTTCATGCTGGGTGACAACCGCGACAACAGCGATGACTCGCGCTACATCGGCTTTGTGCCACGCCGCTTGTTGATCGGGCACGCGCATCATGTGCTGGCATCTGCGCAAATCCTCGATCATTGGATGCCGCGCTTGAACCGCTTCGGCGCGCCGATCCTGTAATTACGCGTTGGCGCCCAGTGCGCGAATTGCAAACCCTGCGATGTTAGCCAACTGCTCGACGCTAGCGCCGCCCTTACCGGCAATCTTCATGCCGCTAAGGGTGGCCATCAGAAAGTCGCAGGCGGCCGGCAAATCGGTGCCCGGCACGAGTTCACCCTGTTCCTGCGCACATCTCAGAGTCTGCTCAAATGCACAGCGCAAACGCTCGGCGCTGTGTGCGGTGAGCTGATTGATTTCCTCATCTTCCTGGCCAAACTCACAGATCGCATTGACGCCCATGCACCCGGCCGTGCCTTCGCGAAGGGCGCGGGTGGCGAAGGAGTTCAGGGTGTCGTGCAGGCCTTGCAGCGGTGTCGGGCCTTGGCCCAGACGCTCGATCAGGTCGTCGACGCCCGTGCGCTGATACTCGGCCATGGCCTGCAGGTACAACTGGCGTTTGTCGCCAAAGGTGTTGTACATGCTCTGGCGGCTCAGCCCCATGGCCTGCATCAGTTCTTCGGTTGAGGCGGCGGCAAAACCCTTGTCGCAAAATACGCGGATGGCGTGTTGCAGCACCTGGTCGCGGTCGAAGGCTCGGGGTCTTGCCATGGGGTACCTCTGGAAAGTGAAGGGTCAGGCCAGGTAGCCACCGTCGATGCTCAGGCTGGCGCCGGTCACAAAGGCAGCTTCTTCAGACGCGAGGTAGGCGACCATGCCGGCGATTTCGTCAGCCGTGCCTGTACGGCCCAAGGGCACCAGGCTTTTGATCAGGTCGGCATGCGGCGCGTCTGCCGGGTTCATGTCAGTGCTGGTCGGGCCGGGCTGGACGTTATTGACGGTGATGCCGCGCGGGGCAAAATCAATCGCCAGGCCGCGGATCATACCGGCGATCGCCGCCTTCGTCATGCTATAGACGCTGGAGCCCGGAAAGGCTGAGCGCTGCGCTACGACGCTGCCCACGCTGATGATCCTGTCACCACTGCGCATCACTGCTGACGCGGCTTTCGCGGCGGCGAATGTCGCGCGTACATTCACGGCGAACATGCGGTCGAAGTCTTCCAGGCTGAATTCGTCCACGCTGCCGAGCTGCAAGATCCCGGCATTGTTAACCAGGATATTCAGCGTGCCGAAATGTGCAACGGTGGTGGTCACGGCTCGGGCAATCGCCACCACATCGGCGCTGTCCGCCTGAATGGCCAGGGCTGTGCCGCCTTGGCTTTGAATCTGGCCGACCAGTGCCTGCGCCTTGTCAGCCGACGCGGAATAGGTGAAGGCCACTGCCGCGCCTTCAGCCGCCAGGCGCCGCACGATGGCTTCGCCGATGCCACGGGAGCCGCCGGTTACCAGGGCGACTTTGTCAGTAAAACGTGCGAGATGAGCGGTCATGGGTGTGCCTGTTTTTAGTGGATTAATAAATCCACTAAACCGTATCAGGCCAACTCCAATGCGCCAAGCTATTTATGGATTATTTAATCTTTAACTGAGACGCGACATTTTTGCCTTACCTTTGGAGGCTCGGCTCGCACACTGAAACTGACGGTGAATTGAATGGATTGTATTTTCTGCAGCATTGTCCGCAAGACGTCCCCGGCCCATATCCTCTGGGAAGACGACCAGCATATGGCGTTCCTGTCGATCTTCCCCAATACGCCTGGTTTCAGCGTGGTGATCCCCAAGCAGCATTACGGCAGCTACGCGTTCGCGCAGTCGGATGCGGTGTTGTCCGCGCTGATTGTGGCGACCAAGAAAACCGCACTGCTGATTGATCGGGCGTTTCCCGACGTGGCGCGCACGGGGATGATGCTCGAAGGCTACGGCGTGGACCATCTGCATGCGAAGCTGTTTCCCATGCACGGCACGGGGCAGGACAGCGCGTTCAAGCCCATCAGCTCCAAAGTCGACAAGTTTTTTGCGGCGTATGAGGGTTACATCTCATCCCACGATTTTGTGCGGGCCGATGATGGGGAACTGGCAGCGTTGGCGACGCACATCCGCTCGTTCGCCTGACGCAAAAACCAATGTGGGAGCTGGCTTGCCTGCGATGGGGGCCTATCAGTCACAGCAACATTGACTGATACACCGCTATCGCAGGCAAGCCAGCTCCCACAGTTTGATCGTATTCGCTTAATCAATCAGCGGCGGCTGCTGACCTCGGCAGGCACATCATCACCGGCCATGCGCTTGCGAAACAGCGCCGTGCGCGCCAACAGCAGTGTGGTAACAGGCACCGTGATCGCCAACAAAATCGGAATCAACCAACCGTGCAGCACCGGCCCGGACTTGAGCACCGAAAAGTAGATAATCGACGCCAGCGCCACGCACCACGCGCCCAGTGTGGAGGCCAGTGCCGGTGGGTGCATGCGCTGGAAGAAGTCCTTCATGCGCAACAACCCGATCGCGCCAATCAGCGCAAACAGGCTGCTGAGCACCAGCAACACGGCCACGATCACTTCAACCCATAACGGCATCATTCAATCACCTCGCCACGCAGCAGGAATTTCGCCAGGGCGAACGACCCGACAAAGCCAAACAGCGCAATCAGCAGCGCCGCTTCAAAGTAGGTGTCACTGGCATAACGAATGCCGAGCACCAGCATCATCAGCATCGCCAGGATGTACAGGTAGTCCAGCGCCAGAACCCGGTCTTGCGCGGACGGGCCTTTGAACAGGCGCACCAGCGTCAGCACCATCGCCAGCGAGAACAGGAACAGGCTGACCAGGATTGCATTGGAGAGCAGGGGGCTCATTCGAAGATCTCCATCAGGGGCCGCTCGTAGGCGCGTTTGAAGTGCTCGATAAACGGTGCTTCATCGTCCAGGTCGAACACGTGCAGCAGCAGGATGCTGCGGTCCAGGGCCAGTTCCGACCACACTGTGCCAGGCGTCACGCTGGTGATCATCGACAGGACGGCCAGGCCGTTGGGGTCACGCAGGTCGAGCGGGATTTTGATAAAACGTGAACGCGGCGGGCGGGATCCGCACGTCAGTACGCCCCAGGCCACGTGCAGGTTGGACACGATCACGTCGCGACCCACCACGAAGAACAAGCGAATGATGATGCCGGGGCGACGAATGCGCACCGGCAGCGGGCGCAGCGGCGCCATCAGCAGCGGCGCGAGAAAGCCCAGCACCGCGCCCAGCAACAGGTTGCCGGGGCTGACCGACAGGTTCAACACCAGCCACAGCACCCACAATGCCAGCGATAGCCACGGGGCAGGGAACAGGCGCTTCATGGCTGCACCTCCAGGGCGGCGGCTCTGGACTCGGGGCTCAGCACCGGGCGCGTGGCCATCACCGCCATCACGTAATGCTCCGGGTTATTCAGGCTCTCGGCCGTGGCCTGGGTGTAGCGCATCAGCGGTTCGGCCTTGAAGGTCAGGAGAATGCTCAGGCCCAGCAGGAAGAAGATCGGCACACACTCGTAGCGGCGCAGCAGCGGCGATGGGCGCTCCTCCGGTGTCCAGAAGCGCTGGATGCCCAGGCGGGCGAAGGCGATCAGCGAAGCCAGGCCCGACAAGATCAACAGCGCCACTAAACCCCAGGCCGCCGGGCGGATCGGCTCATCCACTGCGTTACCCAGGCCCATTGGGTTGACCAGCGCGCTCAACAGGCTGAGCTTGCCGATAAACCCGGACAACGGCGGCATGCCGATAATCAACAGTGCGCAGGCGATAAAGCTCAAGCCCAGGAAGGCCATGGTCCAGGGGATCACCTGGCCGACCACGGCTTTCTGCTCGTCGTCCAGGTTGACGCCGGGGCGTGGGTGCAACGACTCCATGGCTTTGGGCAGCGCGTCGATTTCTTCATCCAGCGGCAGATCATTGGCCGAGCGCGAACGCTCGATCAGCTCGGCCAGCAGGAACAGCGCGCTCAGCGCCAGGGTCGAGCTGACCAGATAGAACAGCGCCCCGGCGGTCAGGCTTGGCTGGGCAAAGCCCACCGACGACAGCAGGATCCCGGCCGACACCAGGATGCTCAGGCTGGCCATCCGCTCCAGGCGCTGCGCAGCCACCATGGCCAGCGCCGCGCAGACGATGGTCGCCATGCCGCCGTACACCAGCCAGTCGCCGCCAAACAGCGCCGATGCACCGGCTTGCCCGGAGAACAGCAAGGTCCACAGACGCAGCACGGTGTACACGCCGACCTTGGTCATGATCGCAAACATCGCCGCCACCGGTGCGCTGGCCGAGGAGTAGGCGGGTGCCAGCCAGAAGTTCAGTGGCCACATGCCGGCCTTGGCCAGGAATGCAGTGGCGAGGATCGCCGCGCCAGCATGCAACAGGCCGCGATCGGCTTGCGGTACCAGCGGGATTTTCAGCGCCAGGTCAGCAAAGTTCAGCGTGCCGGTGACCCCGTAAATCATCGCCGCGCCAATCAGGAACAGCGACGACGCCAACAGGTTTATCGCAATGTAATGCAGCCCCGACGACACCCGCGCGCGGCCGGAGCCGTGCAGCATCAAGCCGTAGGACGCCGCCAGCAGCACCTCGAAGAACACGAACAGGTTGAACAGGTCCGCCGTCAGGAATGCCCCGTACAAACCCATCAGCTGGATCTGGAACAGCGCATGGAAACTGGTGCCGGCGCGGTCCCAGCGGGCCATGGCGAACAGCAGCGCGCTTACACCGATAATGCCGGTGAGCACCAGCATCATCGCCGACAGTTGGTCGACCACCAGCACAATGCCGAAGGGCACTTGCCAGTTGCCCGGCAGGTACACGCCAATCGAGCCGGGGCCGCCTTGTTGCGTCCAGTACAGCAGCAAAATGGCGACACCCAGGCCGATGATGCTGGAGAACAGGTTGATCCTGGCTTTCAACGGGCGGCGTTTTTCGCCGAGCATCAGCATCAGCGCGGCGGTCAGCAACGGCAGCAGGATCGGCGCGACGATCATTTGATTCATCCACGTCATTCCTTTGGCTCCCGACCGTCCACATGGTCAGTGCCGGTCAGCCCACGGGAGGCCAGCAGCACCACCAGAAACAAGGCCGTCATGGCGAAGCTGATCACGATGGCCGTGAGTACCAGGGCCTGGGGCAGCGGATCGGTGTAGTTGAGCAGGTCTTGCGGCACGCCGTCCTTGATGATCGGCTCTTTACCGATGAACAGGCTGCCCATGCTGAAAATGAACAGGTTGACTCCATACGACAGCAGGCACAGGCCCATGACGACCTGGAACGTCCGTGGGCGCAGGATCAGCCAGACGCCGGAGGCCGCCAGCACTCCAATGGCAATTGCGATGACTTCTTCCATCAGGCGGCTCCTTCGGTTACGGCAACGGCCTTGGGCTGGTTGCTCGGTTTATGCGCTCGCACCGACTGGTGACCGAGGGCGGTGAGCATCAACAGCGTGGAGCCGACGACCATGGCGTACACGCCAACGTCGAAGAACAACGCGCTGGCAATGTGGATGTCGCCCAGCAGCGGCAGGCTGAAGTGCCAGGTGTGGGTGGTGAGGAACGGGTAACCGACGAACAGCGCGCCGAGCCCGGTCAAGGTGGCCGAAAGCAGGCCGAAACCCATCCAGCGCATGGGCCGCAGGCTCATCTGCGCTTCGACCCATTGGGTGCCGGCGACCATGTATTGCAGGATAAACGCCACCGACATCACCAACCCCGCGACGAAACCGCCGCCCGGCTGGTTGTGGCCGCGCATGAACAGGTAGAACGACACCACCAGCGCAATCGGCAGCAGCAGGCGCACCAGTACCGCCGGCACCATCATAAAGCCCAGGGCGGTATCGCTGGCCTGGCGCGGGTTGACCAGATCGGTGGCCACGTCTGGCGCCAATTGGCGCTGTTGTGGCGGCAACTCCATGCTTTCCTTGGACGGACGGAAGCGGCGCAGCAGGGCGTAGACGGTCAGCGCCACGGCGCCGAGCACGGTGATTTCGCCCAAGGTATCAAAGCCCCGGAAGTCCACCAGCATCACGTTCACCACATTGCTGCCGCCGCCTTCGGGCAGCGCGCGGCTCAGGTAAAACGAGGAGATATCGTTGGGCGTCTGGCGGGTCAGCATTGCGTAGGAGAGCAGCGCCATGCCGCCACCCACCACGCTGGACAGCAGGAAGTCGCGCAGGCGACGGATGCGCGCCTTGCGCAACGAGCTCGGCAGTGGCGAGACTTCTTCGATCCGTCGTGGCAACCAGCGCAGGCCCAGCAAAATCAGCACGGTGGTGACCACTTCGACCACCAGTTGCGTCAGGGCCAGGTCCGGCGCCGAGAACCACACGAAGGTCACGCAGGTGACCATGCCGCACACACTGACCATGGTCAGGGCTGCCAGCCGGTGGTACTTGGCTTGCCAGGCGGCGCCCAGCGCACAGGCGATGGCCAGCAACCACAGGGTCACGAACACGATGGAGCCGGGGATCTTCGGCCGGTCGCCCCAACTGAGGCCGCTGTTGAGCATCGGGATCAACCCGGCAACCACCGCTGCCAGCACCAGCAGGAACAATTGGGTTTGCAGGCGTTTGGTGCTGATGCGTTTTTCGATACGGCGCACGCCGCGCATCATTACCACCAGGCTGCGCTCGAACATGCGCTTGCCGTTGAAGTAACTGATGATCGGCGGGTATTTGAAACGGCCACGCTTGAGCTGTTTGCGCAGCAGCAGGTACAGCACGATGCCGCCGGACATGGCCACCAGGCTCATGATCATCGGCGCGTTCCAGCCGTGCCAGATGGCCAGGCTGTATTCGGGCAGTACCCCGCCGACCACCGGCAGTGCGGCGGCGGCGAGGATCGAACCGACCACCTGGGCCGGGAAGATGCCCACCAGCAGGCAGGTAAACACCAGCAGCTCGACCGGCGCGCGCATCCAGCGCGGTGGCTCGTGGGGTGTGTGGGGCAGGTCGGTCGCGGGCGGGCCGAAGAACACGTCGACGGTAAAGCGCAGGGCATAGGCAACGCTGAACGTACCGGCGATGGTCGCGATCACCGGCAGGGCGATTTCTACCCACTTTGTCGCCGAGATAAATACCGTTTCGGCGAAGAACATCTCTTTGGACAGGAAACCATTGAGCAACGGCACGCCGGCCATGGACGCACTGGCCACCATCGCCAGGGTCGCAGTAAACGGGATCAGCCGCACCAGGCCACTGAGCTTGCGGATATCCCGCGTGCCGCTTTCGTGGTCGATGATGCCGGCGGCCATGAACAGCGAGGCCTTGAACGTGGCGTGGTTGAGGATATGGAACACCGCAGCGACGGCGGCCAGCGGGCTGTTGAGGCCCAGCAGCAGGGTGATCAGCCCGAGGTGGCTGATGGTGGAATAGGCCAGCAGGCCTTTGAGATCATTCTGAAACATGGCGCAGTAAGCGCCGAGGAGGAGGGTGAGTGCGCCGGCACCGCCGACGATCCAGAACCATTCTTCGCTGCCGGACAGCGACGGCCACAGGCGGGCCAGCAGGAACACGCCGGCCTTCACCATCGTCGCCGAGTGCAGGTAGGCCGAAACCGGCGTGGGTGCCGCCATGGCGTGGGGCAGCCAGAAGTGGAAAGGGAACTGCGCGCTCTTGCTCAAGGCGCCGATCAGCACCAACGCGAGCATCACCGGGTACAGCGAATGCGCGCGAATCTGATCGCCCGCCGCCAGCACCAGGTCCAGGTCATAGCTGCCGACGATATGCCCCAGCAGCATCACACCTGCCAGCAGGCACAAGCCGCCGGCGCCGGTGACCATCAGCGCCATATAGGCGCCGCGCCTGGCATCGGCGCGGTGGTGCCAATAGCCGATCAGCAGGAACGAGAAGAGGCTGGTCAGTTCCCAGAAGAACACGATCTGGATCAGGTTGCCGGAGATCACCAGCCCGAGCATGGCGCCCATAAACGCCAGGAAAAACGCAAAGAAGCGCGGCACCGGGTCATCCGGCGACATGTAATAGCGCGCATACAGCGCCACCAGTGTGCCGATGCCCAGCACCAGCATCGAGAACAACCAGGCAAACCCGTCCATGCGCAGCACGAAGTTGAGCCCGAGGCTGGGCAACCACATGAATTCTTCGCGGATCACGCCACCGTGGGCGATCTGAGGGTAGAGCAAAGCGACTTGAATGGTGCCGACCAGGGCCACAAGGCCGGCCAACAGTGATTCGGTGTTACGTGCATTATGCGGCAGCAAGGCCGCCAGACAGCTGCCGATAAAAGGCAGAAGCAGTAGAACTATCAGGGACATAGGCTTCTAATCTGCGGGAGTTTGGGATGCATCATACGTGCCGCTTTCTCGATCACCAAACGGCAAGATGTGGCAGGATCCTACAAGGTAGGCCGAAACCTCCCGTTTGGCATTGTTTCGAACCGGATCGTTCCCACGCTCTGCGTGGGAATGCCACCCCGGACGCTCCGCGTCCAAACTGCCTATGCAGCCGTGAGCCTTGCGCAAGAGTGACGCGCAGCGTCACAGGATGCATGCCCACGCAGAGCGTGGGAACGATCGGACCTGACGGGTCAGGGGGCTTCCTGTTCCAGTTCGATTGATTTTTCAGCTTCTCGCTGATTGCGTGTTTTCATCTCACTCACAATCACCGCCGCCACAATCAACGCCGCACCGACCATCGCAATCGGCGGAAAACGCTCTCCGGCAATCCGCCCGATCACGCCGGCCCATACCGGTTCGCCGGCATAGATCAACGTGGCACGGGTTGGCGAAACACTCTGCTGCGCCCAGTTCATCGCCACCTGAATCACCGCACTGGTCAAACCCAGGCCCACTGCACTGAACAACAGTAACCAGGAGAAGCCCGGCAGCGCCTCGCCCATCGGCACCACCATCAGGAACGACAGCAACGAGGCCGTGGCCAGTTGCACCACGGTCACTCGCCGCACATCCACCTGCCCGGCATAGGCGCCAATGAGGATAATTTCGGCGGCCACCGCGATTGCGCAGATCAGTGTGGCAATTTCACCGGGGCTGAAGTTCAGAGAGGCACCCGTCGGGCCTGTAAGCAGCATCAACCCGGTAAACGCCAACATGATGCCAATGCTCGGCATCAGGCCTGGGCGACGCCCCAGCACCAGCCACTGCAACAGCGGTACGCAAGGTACATAAAGCGCTGTAATGAACGCCGACTGGCTGCTTGGAATGGTCTGCAGGCCAATGGTCTGCATGCCGTAGCCGAACATGATCGAGGTGCCGATGAATGCGCCGGCTTTCAACTCGAACAAGGTCAGGCCACGCAACGTGCGCAACGAAAAGAACCCCACCACAATCGCCGCCGCCGCAAACCGCAGGCCCACGAAAAACATCGGCCCGCTGACGGTCATGGCGTGTTGCACGAGCAAAAACGTGCCGCCCCAGATCATGGTGATAACCACCAGGATGCATTCGGCTTTGCTGAAACGGTTGAAACGTGGGGCGGCGTTCGGGGCAGTCATGGCGGCTCGGTCTTGCAAGGGAAAGGCACGGACCGCACAATGCGCCGCACGCTGGGCAGTATACTGCGCACACCCACCTATTGAGCAATATAGTGCACAAAGAAAATCCTCAACGGGCTTCGGTCCTGCAACACGTCAGCCAGAACGTCCGCCGGCTGCGCCATGCTGCGGATCTGAGCCAGACCGCACTCTCGGAAAAGTCCGGGGTCAGCCGGCGCATGCTGGTGGCCATTGAAGCGGGCGAGAAGAATGTCAGCCTGTCCACGCTGGACCGCGTCGCCGAAGCCTTGGACGTGGCCTTCAGCGACCTTATCCAGGCCCCGGATGCCGGTGATCACAGCCGCATCAACGAGCTGGCCTGGGCCGGCGATATCCCCGGCAGTAAAGCCGTGTTGCTGGCCAAGGCCACGGCGCGGCGTGAAGTCGAGTTGTGGGAGATGCACCTGGAACCGGGTGATCGCTACAGCCCCGACCCCGATCCGGACGGCTGGAGCGTGCAGCTGTTCGTGTTCGAAGGCTGCCTGACCTTGCTGGTGGGCGAGGAACAAAAACACGTGGCGGCCGGTGAGTTCTACATGTTCGCCAGCCGCAACGTGCACGGCTATCGCAATGACGGCGACGTGGCCGTGCGGTTTGTGCGTAACGTGGTGATCTAACTGTTGGCCCGGCAACAGTGGATGCACACTTTGTTGGTTTGAAACGCGCTCAACAGCCTCTTAAAGCCAGCAACCGCCTGATTTTTCTGACGATTAAATTCAGGCACGACTCCTGCAATTGCTCCGTTATCCCATCGGAGCCTGGAGTCGGCCCATGTCAGCCCACCCTCAACAACCTGCCCATATCATCCGCTCGGATGCCGAAGCCATTGAGGTCGCCACGCGGCTGGCCGCGCGCTTTGCCGTCGACGCCAGTGTGCGCGACCGCGAGCGACGCCTGCCAGTGGCCGAGCTTGATGAGTTTTCTGCCAGCGGCTTGTGGGGCATCACTGTTCCCAAGGCCTACGGCGGCGCCGAGGTGTCTTATGTAACGGTGGCCGAGGTGATCAAGTTGATCTCCGCCGCCGACCCGTCGTTGGGGCAAATCCCGCAAAACCACCTGGGCGTGGTGGACATCCTGCTGCAAACCGCCAGCGAGGAACAAAAGCGTCACTATTTCGGCAAGGTCCTGGCCGGCTATCGTTTCGGTAATGCCTTTTCTGAAGCCAAGAGCAAAAACGCCGGCACCTTCGACACTCAGATTCGTTTTGACGGCGACACGGCCTCTATCAATGGCGAGAAGTTCTACTGCACCGGCGCGCTGTTTGCCCACCTCGTGCCCACGGTCGGCAACAACGAGAACGGCCAGGCGTTTATTGCCTTTGTCGAACGCGATGCGCCGGGCCTAACCGTGATTGATAGCTGGGACGGCTTCGGCCAGCGTACCACCGCCAGTGGCGGCGTGACCCTCGACGGCGTCAGCGTGCCCCTTAGCGCGATCATTCCTGCGCACCAAGCCTTCGACCAGCCCACCGCCAACGGCCCGATCTCGCAGATTATCCAGGCTGCCGTCGACACCGGCATCGCCCTGGGTGCCCTCGAACAGGCAAAAATCTACGCCCGCCAGGCGCGCCCATGGATCGACAGCCAGCAGGATCACGGCTGGCAAGACCCGTTCACCATCGCGGCCATTGGCGATCTGCAATGGCGCGTGCACGGCACCGAAGCGATCCTTGCCAGGGCCGGCAAGGCTGTCGACCTGGCCCTGGCCGAGCCCAACGAAGACACAGTCGCCAACGCCTCGCTGGTGGTCGCCCAGGCCAAAGTGCTGTCGGCCGAAACCGCCTTGCTCGCCAGCAGCAAACTCTTCGAACTGGCCGGCACCCGCTCGGTCACCGGCAAGCACAACCTCGACCGCTTCTGGCGCAACGCACGCACCCACACCCTGCATGACCCGGCCCGCTGGAAATACCACCTGATCGGCAACTTCGTGCTCAACGGCGTGAAGCCTGCGCGCCACGCCTGGAACTGAGGATATTTATTCATGACCGCCCTGAATCAAGCGCGTCAACTGCTGGAAAGTACTCGGCGCTATGTGCAGACCAGCGATGACCCTTACGTGATCAGCCGCTTTGGCGATTTGCAGAGCCGCGTCGACGTAGCCGCCGCCTTGTTTGAACGCGCTGAAACCCACCCAAGCCCGGTGGCGTTGACCGAAGCGCAAATCGCCGCCGCTGAAGCCCTGATTGCCGCCAGTAATGCCGAATTTGAACTCACCGGCCAACGCACCGCGCTGGCGTCGACCCTCGACGACCCACTGCGGCGCAAATACCAGATCGTCGGCAACTACCACCTCAACGGAGTGCTTTGATGTCCCGTGAAATCCGCTTGAATGCCTTCGACATGAACTGTGTCGGCCATCAATCTCCCGGCTTGTGGGCGCACCCGCGTGACCGCTCGTGGCAGTACAAGGACCTGGAGTACTGGACGGACCTCGCCAAAATTCTTGAGCGTGGCAAGTTCGACGGCCTGTTTATCGCCGACGTGCTGGGCATCTACGACGTGTACAACGGCAACGGCGACGCGGCGATTCGCCAGGCCGCACAAGTGCCGGTCAACGACCCGCTGTCGCTGATTGCGCCGATGGCGTTGGTCACCGAACACCTGGGGTTTGGCCTGACCGCTTCTTTGTCATTTGAACATCCGTATCCGTTCGCCCGCAGGCTCTCGACCCTCGACCACCTGACCAAAGGGCGTGTCGGCTGGAACATCGTCACGTCCTACCTGGAAAGCGGCGCCAAAAACCTCGGTCAGAAAGCCCAGACCGAACACGATGCGCGCTACGACTATGCCGAGGAATACCTGGAGGTTTGCTACAAACTCTGGGAAGGCAGTTGGGAAGAGGGCGCCGTGCTGCGTGATCGCGAGCGTCGTATTTTCAGCGACCCGAGCAAAATCCACGAGATCCGCCACGTCGGCAAACACTTCCAGGTGCCCGGCATTCACCTTTGCGAACCGTCGCCGCAACGCACGCCGGTGCTGTACCAGGCCGGGGCCTCCAGCCGTGGCAAGCAGTTTGCCGCCGAACAGGCCGAGTGCGTGTTCGTGGCTGCACCGTCCAAGGTGCTGCTGAAAAAAACCGTGGCCGACATCCGCCGCCGAGCCGCTGAGGCCGGGCGAGATCCGAAGAAAATCCTGATCTTCAACTTGCAAACGGTGATCGTCGGCGAGACCGATGCCAAGGCCAAAGCCAAGTTTGACGAATACAAATCCTACGTCAGCTACGAGGGCGCAATGGCGCTGATCTCCGGCTGGACCGGCATCGACTTCAGCCAGTTCAAGCCCGATGAACCGCTCAAGCATGTACACACCAACGCGATTCAATCGGCGGTGGAAGCCTTCTCCACGGCGGACCCGAACAAGGTCTGGACGCCGAATGAACTGGCCGACTGGGTTGGCATCGGCGGCTTTGGCCCGTTGTTCGTGGGCGGCCCGGAAACCGTGGCCGACCTGTTGCAGGAGTGGGTCGAAGAGACCGACGTGGACGGTTTTAACCTGGCCTACGCGCTGACCCATGAAACCTTCATCGACGCCGTGGACCTGCTCGTGCCGGAGTTGCAAAAGCGCGGCGTATACAAGACCGAGTACGCCCAGGGCACCCTGCGCGAAAAGCTATTCGGCGACGGTGCGCGGCTGGCCCCAAACCATCCGGGTGCAAGCTACCGCGACCTCAAAGCCACTGCAATCTAACTGAAGCACCTCGGTCCATGTGGGAGCTGGCTTGCCTGCGATAGCGGTGGGTCAGCCAGAAATGAGCCAGCTGACACGCCGCCATCGCAGGCAAGCCAGCTCCCACAGTTGATTGGTGTTGATCCACCTGACTAGGCCAGCGGGCTACCGCGACCTCAAAGCCAGCGCAATCTAACTGAAGCACCTCGGTCCATGTGGGAGCTGGCTTGCCTGCGAAAGCGGTGGGTCAGCCAGAAATGAGCCAGCTGACACGCCGCCATCGCAGGCAAGCCAGCTCCCACAGTTGATTGGTGTTGATCCACCTGACTAGGCCAGCGGGCTACCGCGACCTCAAAGCCAGCGCAATCTAACTGAAGCACCTCGGTCCATGTGGGAGCTGGCTTGCCTGCGATAGCGGTGGGTCAGCCAGAAATGAGCCAGCTGACACGCCGCCATCGCAGGCAAGCCAGCTCCCACAGTTGATTGGTGTTGATCCACCTGACTAGGCCAGCGGACCACCGCGACCTCAAAGCCACTGCAATCTAACTGAAGCACCTCGGTCAATGTGGGAGCTGGCTTGCCTGCGATAGCGGTGGGTCAGCCAGAAATGAGCCAGCTGACACGCCGCCATTGCAGGCAAGCCAGCTCCCACAGTTGATTGGTGTTGATCCACCTGACTAGGCCAGCGGGCTACCGCGACCTCAAAACCAGCGCAATCTAACTGAAGCACCTCGGTCCATGTGGGAGCTGGCTTGCCACAGTTGATCGCTGTTGAACCACCTGACCTGGCCAGCGGACCACCGCACGCACACTACTTGAATAGGAGCGTTACCCCTATGAGCGTGCACGAACTCAAACGTCCGCAGGCGCTGGAATGGCCTGCCGAACTGCTCGGCAACCTGCCCAAAGCCCTGGAGCATTTGCAGCACTGGGCGCAGCTCACCCCGCTGCACATCGCCCTGCGTCACAAGCGCCAGGGGCAGTGGTATGCCTGGCGCTGGATCGACGTGTTGCGCGACGTCGAGCGCCTGGCCGATGGTTTGCGCCAGCAAGGTTTCAGCGCGCAATCACGCTTGGCCTTAAGCGGCACGTTCGAGCCTGACCTGCTGCTGTTGGCGCTGGCCGCGCAGTCTGCCGGCGGGCAGGTGCTGACCCTGGCCGATGACCTGGAGCCAGAAGCCCTGTACCAACAGCTATGGCGCATTCACCCCAGCCATTCGTATGCCCAGGGGCGGCAGCAGGTGCGGCACTGGCAGTCCGCCAATCTGTTGGATTTCACCCAATTGCTCGGCCCGGCAGACCCGGCGCAACACCTGCAGCGCTGGTGGCAACCGAGCGGTGAAACCGTGTTGTGGAGCGAGGAGGGCACCCACTGGCAAGGCGGCCTGGCGGTAGTCCTGGAGCAATGGTTGAACAGCGGCCACGGCCTGGCTTTTCCGGAAAGCCCGGCCTCGGCCCGACGTGATCGCGGTGAGGTCGCGCCGACCGGCCTGCTGCTGTCCCCCGAGCGTTTACAGCACCTGGCCGACGATATCGAAAGCCGCCTGGCGCCCCACGGCACCTGGCGCCGACGCGTGTGTGAGTGGGCCATCGCTCACCCGCAAAGTGGCCTGCGGCGCCTGTTGAAAAATCGTGTACGCAGGCTGCTGGGCTTCCAACGGTTGACCTATATCTGGCAGCCAGCCAGCGCGCAAAAAACCAGCCGCGATCCAGCATGGCTGGCTGAATTCAAACGGGACATCGCATGAGCCAGACCATTCTCCAGGTGCGCGAGATCTCGCTGTCGTTCAAAGGCGTCAAGGCCATCAATGCCTTGTCCTTTGAGGTGCAGCGCGGCGAAATCTGTGCGCTGATCGGCCCCAACGGCGCCGGTAAAAGTTCGCTGCTCAATGTGCTTAACGGCGTGTACCGCTTCGATGCCGGTGAGATTGTGTTTGAGCAACAACACTTGCACCGCATCGACCCTTTGGGTGCGGCGCGTCGAGGTATCGGGCGTACTTTTCAGAACAACGCACTGTTCAAGAAAATGAGCGTGCTCGACAACATCCTTACCGGCCTGTCGCGGCATATGCGTACCAGCTTTATCGAGCAAGCCCTGGGCTTGCCCCGCGCCCGCCGTGAGGCCGAAGCCTTTCGCCTGCGCGGCCAAGGCATCCTCGAGTTTCTCGAACTGCAAGCGCACCGCGATGTGCTGGTGGGCAACCTCTCCTACGGCTTGCAAAAGCGCGTAGAGCTGGGCCGCGCGCTGATCGCCAGCCCCAGCCTGTTGCTGCTGGACGAGCCCATGGCCGGGATGAACGCCGAGGAAAAACAGGAAATGGCGCGCTTTGTCGCCGACGTCAACCGCGACCTCGGCACCACCGTGGTGTTGATCGAACACGACATCGGCGTGGTGATGGGCCTGTCCGACCATGTGGTGGTGCTCGACTACGGACGCAAAGTCGGCGACGGCACACCTGCGCAGGTGCAGGCCGACCCCGAGGTGATCGCGGCGTACCTGGGAGTCGCACACTGATGACGTTCTTCTTTGAAACCCTGCTCGGCGGCCTGCTCGCCGGCACCATGTACTCGCTGGTCGCCATCGGTTTCGTGCTGATCTACAAGGCCAGCGGCGTGTTCAATTTCGCCCAGGGCTCGATGCTGCTGTTTGCCGCGCTGACCTTTGTCAGCCTGCATGACCAGGGCGTGCCCTTTGCCCTGGCGTTGCTGCTGACGGTAATCGTGATGATCATCGGCGCCTTGCTCATCGAGCGACTGGTGTTGCGGCCGTTGGTAAACCGCTCGCAGATCACCCTGTTTATGGCCACCTTGGGCCTTTCGTTCATCATCGAAGGCCTGGCCCAAGGGCTGATGGGCTCGCAGGTGCGTGCGCTGGACTTGGGCATCGACGACGTGCCGCTGTTTGTCGGGCCGCTGATGCTCAGCCAGTTTGATTTGATCGCCGCGGCGGCTGCCGTGGTGCTGGTAACCGTGCTGGCGTTGCTGTTCAACAAGACTCGCATCGGTGTGTCGTTGCGCGCCGTGGCGGATGACACCACGGCGGCGCTGTCCATCGGCATCAACCTCAACCGTATCTGGCAGATCGTCTGGGCCGTGGCCGGCATTGTCGGGTTGGTGGCGGGGTTGCTGTGGGGCGCACGCCAGGGCGTACAGTTTTCCCTTTCGCTGGTGGTGCTCAAGGCCTTGCCGGTGTTGATCATCGGCGGCTTTACCTCGATTGGCGGGGCGATTGTCGGCGGGCTGATTGTCGGCGCGGCGGAGAACCTCGCCGAGGTGTATGTCGGCCCCCTGATCGGTGGCGGTATCACGCCGTGGTTCGCTTATGTATTGGCCCTGGCCTTCCTGTATATCCGTCCCGCCGGCCTGTTCGGCGAGCGCGCCATCGAGCGAGTCTGAAACCATGTCGATACCCGTTGTTCAAGAAACCGCGCCGTTATTACTGATTCAGCGGCGTTTGCCCTGGGGCCTGATCGGCTTATTGGCCGTGGCCTTTATCGGGGTGCCGCTGTGGGGCAATGACTATTGGCTCAATGCGATCCTGATCCCGTTTCTGGTGCTGTCGCTGGCCGGACTGGGCCTGAATCTGCTCACCGGCTATACCGGGCAAACCTCAGTGGGCGCGGCGGGTTTCATGGCCGTTGGCGCGTTTGCCACCTACGGTTTTCTGCTGCGTCTGCCCGAGCTGGGCCTGCCGGTGGCGCTGCTCGGCGGTGGGGTGATCAGCGCGCTGGTTGGGCTGCTGTTTGGTTTGCCCAGCTCGCGGATCAAAGGCTTCTACTTGATGGTCACCACGCTGGCGGCGCAGTTCTTTTTGGAGTGGCTGTTCGTCAAATTCCCCTGGTTCTACAACTACGGTTCCTCCGGGACCATTTCCGCGCCGAAGCTTTCGCTGTTCGGCCATGACCTCAATACGCCGCTGGGCCGTTACTGGCTGACGTTGGTCACGGTGCTGCTGTTGACCTGGACTGCCATCAACCTGGTGCGCAGCCAGGTAGGGCGTAACTGGATGGCAATCCGCGACATGGACACCGCCGCCGCTGTGGTCGGCATCCCGGTGGTGCGCTACAAACGCCTGGCCTTCGCGGTCAGCTCGTTCTACTTAGGCATCGCCGGCGCGTTGTGGGCCTTCGCCTACCTGGGCACGGCCAGCGCCAGCAGTTTTGATATCAACCGCTCGTTCCAGATCCTGTTCATCATCATTATCGGCGGCATGGGCAGCATTGCCGGCAACTTTGTCGGTGCGGCATTTATCAGTTTGCTGCCGATTTTTCTCAGCCACGCCGGGCAGGCGCTGTTCGGTGGCTCGGTGGATGCGGGGCAGTTGCAGAACCTGCAGAAAATCATCTTTGGCGTGTTGATCATCGTGTTCCTGATCAAGGAACCCGAAGGCTTGATTCGCCTCTTGCACAACCTGCGTGACCGTCTGCGGCAATGGCCGCTGCGTTTCTGACCTTGATGAGAACTCCTATGCGTACATCCTTGAAACGTTCCCTTGTCGGCGCTGCTTTTGCGTTGGCAGCTTTGGCCGGTGCTGTGCCCCAGGCAATCGCCTCGCCCGACCAGCAATTTATCCCACTGGCCACCTACCGCGTCGGCGCCTATGCCTCCAGCGGCGTGCAGGTGTGGGCCGGGATGATCGACTACCTGCGTTATATCAATGAGGTCGAAGGCGGTATCAACGGCGTCAAACTGGTGTGGCAGGAATGCGAGACCGAATGGACGGCGGAGAAGGGCATCGAGTGCTACGAGCGCTTCAAGAATGGCCTGGATGGCGCGCCGGTCGCGGTCTACCAGCCTAACGGCGCACCGGCGGCGTATGCGCTGAGCGAGCGCGCGGAAGTCGACAAGATCCCGTTGATTACCCTCGGTTATGGCCGCACCGAAGCCACCGACGGCACGGTGTTTCCGTATAACTTCCCGGTGATGCTGACGTTCTACAGCGAAGCGTCCACGCTGGTGAATTACATTGCCCAGCGCGAAGGCGGCTTCGACAAACTCAAGGGCAAGAAGATCGCCACGGTCTATCACGATTCGGCTTACGGCCGCGAAACCCTCGGCCCGTTAAAGTTGCTGGCTGAGAAGTACGGCTTTGAAAACATTCAGATCCCGGTGGCCGACCCGGGCAACGAGCAATCAGCGCAATGGCGTCAGGTGCGCCAAGCCAACCCGGACTGGGTGTTTTTGCGCACCTGGGGCGTGTCCACGCCGGTGGCGGTGAAGACCGCTGCGCGCTTTGGCTTCCCGGTTGACCACATCATTGGCGATATCTGGGCCAGTTCCAGCGAAGACGTGTTGCCCGCGGGCGCCGCCGCCAAAGGTTACCTGGCGCTCACGCCTTACCCGGCAGGCGTCGATTTCGAGATCCATAAACGCCTCAAACAGTCCATCCTCGACAAAGGCCACAGCGACCTCAAGGACCTGAAAAACTTCGGCAGCGTCTACTACAACTCCGGCCTGGTGAATGCCGCCGTGGCGGTGGAAGCGATCCGTACCGCCCAGGCCAAGTTCGGCAAGCGCCCACTCAATGGCGAAGAAGGCCGTTGGGGCCTGGAGCATCTGAATATCGATGACACGCGCCTTAAAGACATGGGCTATCTGGGCCTGATGCAGAACCTCAAGCTGTCGTGCCGCGACCACGAAGGCGGCGGCTCGGCGCGTGTGCAGCAGTGGGATGGCGCCAACTGGACGCTGATCAGCGACTGGATCGCCGCCGACCGTGCACTGCTGCGCCCGCTGATCGATGAAAAGTCCGCCGCGTTCGCCAAGGAAAAAGGCCTGACGCCGCGTACCTGCACCGGGGATGAATAAGCCATGAGCCAGCCCGCCGCTGAACCTGCGAGCCCGTCACTGTTAAACGTCAATGACATCGAAGTGATCTACGACGGCGCCATACTGGCGGTGGCCGGGGTCTCGCTGCACGTGCCCAAGGGCGCCATCGTGGCGTTGCTGGGTGCCAACGGCGCCGGCAAAAGCACCACGCTCAAGGCCATTTCGGGGCTGGTACGCGCCGAGCGCGCCGAAGTCAGCCGTGGCGTGATCGAGTATGCCGGCCGCGACCTGGCCGGCATCGACCCCAGCCAACGGGTGCGCCAGGGCATGGTCCACGTATTGGAAGGCCGCCATGTGTTCGGCCAACTGAGCGTGGAAGACAACCTGCGCAGCGGCGGCTTTGTGCGGCGCCTGAGCCGCCAAGACATGGAGCACGACCTGGAGCGTATCTACGCCTGGTTCCCACGGCTCAAGACCAAGCGCCACACCCGCGCCGGGCTGACCTCCGGCGGCGAGCAGCAAATGGTCGCCATTGGCCGCGCGTTGATGACTCGGCCGACTTTAGTCTTGCTCGACGAGCCTTCCATGGGCTTGGCGCCGATGATCGTGCAGGAGATTTTCGCAATCATCGCCCAGCTTAACCGCGAGCAACAGGTGAGCTTCCTGATCGCCGAGCAGAACATCAATGTCGCGCTCAACTATGCCTCCCACGGCTATGTGCTGGATACTGGGCGCGTGGTTTTGAGCGGCAGTGCGGCTGAACTGCTGGTGCGGGGTGATTTGCATGATATTTATCTGGGCAAACAGTAAGGGCGAATGTGCATGACTGAATCCATCCGCAACGCTGATGTGCTGATCATCGGCGGCGGCTTGAGCGGCACGATGCTGGCGGTGCAACTGCTGCGCCAGCCAGGCAAGCGGCAGATCCTGGTGATTGAGCCGAGCAAGGAACTTGGCCGTGGCGAGGCCTACAGTGCCGTCGAACTGGGGCACACCCTGAACGGCAATGCGGCGCGCATGAGTGTCGACCCGGACAACGCCGATGACTTGACCCAATGGCTCACTGACTACATCGGCGCTGGGGGCTGGCCGGAGTCGAATCAGCAGCCTGTACCCATCAGTGAGTTGTTCCCGCCACGCGGGATTTTTGGCGTGTATGCGCAACAGCGTCTGGCTGAGGCCAAGGCGCTCTCGGCTTCCACGGTCGAGCATATTCGTGCCGAGGTGGTCGACCTGCAAGTGGATGCCGACTCAACTCGGCTGACGCTGGATAACGGCCAACAATTGCGCGGTGTCCAGGCCGTATTGGCCACTGGCATGTTCCCGGCGGCACGCACGCCGCAGACCGAATCCAGCGGCTTGAATGCAGCGGCAGTGGACCCGTGGGACGTCAAGGCCATGCGCCAGATCGAGCCGCAGTCAACCGTGCTGATCATCGGTTCCGGGTTGACCATGGTGGATGCCGTGGTGTCCCTGGAACAGGCCGGTCATCGCGGGCCGATCGAGATATTTTCGCGCCATGGCCTGCTACCCCATGTGCGCCGGCAACCGCCGAGCTGGGTGGACTTCCTCGCCGACGACCACAACCTGCGCAGCCCTCGACAGTTGCTGCGCGAGGTGCGGCGCCAATGCCAACTGGCGGTGGAACAGGGCATTGATTGGCAAGCGCCGCTGGACACGGTGCGAGCGCATATCGGCCGCTTGTGGAGCCAGGCCAGTGAGCGCGAGAAACGCCAGTTCGTGCGCCATGTAAGGCCGTGGTGGGAGAGCCATCACCATCGCTCGCCGCCATTGAGCGCGCAGTTGGTGGCACAGTTGCATGCAGAAGGACGGCTGCGGATTCAGGCGGCGTCGTTCAAGGGGCTGGTGGCGTCGGACAGCGGCGTGACGATCAAGCTGCGGCGGCGTGGCGAACAAGCTGTCACCCAGGTGTCGGGTGCTGCGTTGATTAACTCCAGCGGTATTGAGTACGACTGGCGGCGAGTGGCCAAACCGCTGCCGCAGCAGTTGCTCAAACGAGGGCTCATCAAGCCAGGACCGTTGGCGTTGGGAATTGCGGCGGATACATCAGGTGCAGTGCTGGATGCTCAAGGCCAGGTCAGCCAACGCCTGTTTGCCATGGGCCCGCCCTTGCGGGGGATGTGGTGGGAGAGCACGGCAGTCACCGACGTGGCGATTCAAGCCAAGGCCCTGGCCGCCAAACTCACCTCAGCATGAATGTGGGAGCTGGCTTGCCTGCGATAGCGGTGGGTCAGGCACAGCTGTTCTAAACTGACAGTCCGCCATCGCAGGCAAGCCAGCTCCCACCTTTGGATCTCCAGCTATTTTGATGTTTTTACAAACCCCGGCTTGAGCCCAAACACCTCGACACCTTCGGCGGTTGACTGTCCTGTGGTGACTTTCACCCGCTCAACCGGCTTATCCATCGCGGCCCGATATTCCACGCTCATGTCCGGCTGGATCGCCTGGCTCGGCACCACAATCGCCTGCGCATTGTTGTAGGTGACGATGGTCAACCGCGCACTCATCCCCAGCCGCACCCGCTGCAATTGCTGCGCAGTGAGCGTGGGGATCGACAAGGTGATGGGAAACTGCGCGCTGCCCTGGCTATCGCTGGCAATCGCCAGGCCGCTGACCACGCTGACGGAGCCGGTCAGGCGCTCGCCGTCAAAACCATCACCCATCACTTCCACGGCCTGGCCCTGATGCAACTGGTTGATGTCCAGTTCCGATACCTTGGCGACGATTTTCAGCCGCTCGATATTGGCCAGCCCGAACAGCACCTGCCCCTGGCTGACCTTGCTGCCGGCCTGCACCGGTGCGTTGTTATTGGCTCCCCCTGGCGAGGAGTTATTGCTGCCCGGCGCCGGCACCACGATGCCGGAGAAGGGCGCCTTGACCTCTTGGCCGTCGAGCAGCTTGTGCAGGGCGTCGTATTTCACCGTGGCGTTGGTCAGCTCCATCTCGGCGATTTGTCGGTATTCGCCTTTGCCCTGATCTTGCGCCTGCTGCAGCTCGCTGCGGGCCGAGGCCAGGTCCAGTTGTTGCTGTTGGGTCTGCTGCTTGAGATCGTCCAGCTCGTTGCGCGGGATGATGCCGCGCTTGAACAGATTTTCACTCTCGGTGAGTTTGCGCTGGGTGTTGCCGGCGGTCATTTCTGCGGTGCGCAGGCTGCGGCGTGCGCGGCTGACGGCGGGGCTGCTGTCCCAGTCTTGCATCTCTTGCACGGTGCGCCGGGCTTTGAGCTGGGCGGAGAGCGCGTCGCGCAGTTGCACTTCGAGGGTGGAGGGGTCCATGCGCAACAGTACCTGGCCGGCCTCGACGCGTTGGCCTTGTTCAACCAGGTTGACCAGCACATTGCCGTCGAACGGCGCGGTGAGGGTGATGGTGGTGTCGGGTTCGATCTTGCCCACCAGGCCTATCTGGTGCACCAACGGGTCGGGCTTGACTGCCAGCCATTGCTCGGTTGCGGCCGGCTGATCGGTAGCCGGGCTGCGCAGGGCAATGCCTGCGCCCGCCAACAGCACGACGATCACGGCACCCAGCAGGTATTTTTTATCAGTAGTCATTGAGGGCGATTTCCCAACTTTCCAGCGTCATGCCCAGGGTCAAGTCGAGCTGGGTCTGGGCGTTCAGATAAGCGATCAGTGCATTGAGCCGCGCGTTTTCGGCGTTGCGCAGGTCAGTTTCGTAACTCAACACCTGGAAGTTGGTGGAGCGCCCGGCACTGAGTTTTTCCCGCTCGATTTCGATCTTGCGCCGCGACAGCTCAACGGCGCGCTGGGAAATTTCATATTGGCGCCAACGCGTGCCCAGGTCGCGCACCACATCGTTGACACTGCGTTCCAGTTCCTGGCGCGCATCGGTGATACGGATCTCCTGGTCTTCCACATTGACCCGCGCGCGCACCTCGGCCTGGCGGGTGCTGATGTCGCCGATGGGAATCTGCACCTGCACCCCGGCGTAGCTGTTCCAGGTGCGGTTATTGTTGTTGCCGCTGTCATTGTTGCTGTAGGCATCGCGCAGCTGGTTGGCGCCCGCCACCAGGTCCACCTGCCAGCGCCCGGAGTCTTTGGCGATCACCAGGTTGAGGTCGGCCTGTTGGCTGCCGAGCAGGGCGGCGAGGTACTCCGGCTGCTGGGTCTGCGCCAGGCTGAAGGCCTGGCGTTTGTCGATGGTCATCGGCTTGGCTTCCAGGGCTTCGCTGGCGCGGATCGGCGTCGACAGGTCCAGCGCCAGCAGGCGCAGCAGGGCCAGGCGGCTGGTGTCGAGTTGGTTCTGGGCCTCTTCCACGCCCAATTGCTGGGTGGCGATATCGGCTTCGGTCTGCACGATTTCGAACTCAGCCATGCGCCCCGCGCTGATCAGCGCCTTGTTCACGTCCAGCAAGGTGTTGGAGCGTTTGAGTGCGTCCTGGACGATGCTCAACTGCTCTTGGGCGCGCAGCAGTTCGCGGTAGGTGGCGATGATCTGGCTGATGGTCTGCGCCACGGTGGCCTTGAGGTTCAGGCGGTTGGCCTGCTCCGACAGGCGCGACAGGCGCAGCGGCGCGGTGGTGGCGTCCCAGCCGCCGCCGCGCATCAGCGGTTGGATCAGCGTGAGGTCGAGGCCGTCGCTGCGGTAGCGGCCGGCGCGGTCGGCGTTGTTCAGTTGTTGGGTCCAGGCCATGCTCAACTGGGTGCCGTACTCACTGAGCAAGGTCGCTCTCGGCGCGAGGTTGGCATTGCGCGCGTTGTCGGCCGAGCCGCGACTTTGGCGGTAGTAACTGTTGAGGGAGAGCTTGGGGTTGAAGGTGTCTTCGGCCACCCGCAGGTCGAACTTTTGCGCCACGCGTTGCAGGTACGCGCTGCGGATCGCCGGGTTTTTGCGCAGGCCCAGGTACACCGCATCACCCAGGGTCAGCGTCGTGACCTGGTTATTGAGCGACACACTGCGGTCATACCCACTGCGGGTGGTGCTCGGCGCTGACGGGTTGATTACCACATCGGCGGCCATGGCGGGCAGGCTTGCCAGGGCGAGTAACCACAGCCATTTATTCATCGCGCAGGGCCTCCACCGGCTGCAGCCGCGAGGCCGAGACCGCCGGGTAGATGCCAAAGAACAAGCCCACCAGCAAGGTGCTGCCCACCCCCAGCGGCAGGGCGGCGGCGGCCAGGGCAAATTCCCAGCCCGACAGCCAGGCGTAGAGCCACGCGGCGGTCATGCCCAGCACCGCACCGCACAGCGCACCCACCGCCGTCAGGGTGACCGCTTCGAGCAGGAACAGGTTGCGGATGTCACGCTGGCGTGCGCCCAGGGCCATGCGGATGCCGATTTCGCGGCGGCGCTCCGAGACATTCATCAGCATCACGTTCATCACGCCGACACCGCCACCGACCAGGGAAATCGCGCCCAGCGCCAGCAGCAAGTAGGCGAACGTGCGGCTTTGCCGGGTCATGCCATCGATCATTTGCTGGGGCACCTGAATGTCGACATCGTGGTCGGTGAGCTGGCTTTTCAGGGCAATCGCGGCCTCACGGGCGATGCGCTCCATGTCCTGGCCGGGTGCGGCGCGAATGATCACATTGCCGATCTGCGGCGTCGGGTAGATGCGCCGCATGCCTTCGGCGGGGATAAACAGCGATTCGTTGGCCTGCACCGGCATCAGCATCGCGCGGGGTTGGTTGTGCAGGATGCCCACCACCAGGAACAGGTAATCGTTGATACGCACACGGTCGCCCAGCTTCAGCGGGTTGCCCGGCGTGCCCAAGGCCTGGGCGACTTGATCGCCGATCACTCCGTAGGTTTCGTTGGCATCGAAGGCGGACAGAAATCGCCCCTCGCGCAGGGCCAGGCGCATGGCGTCCTTGATATCCGCGGTGCTGCCGACGAAGTTGGCGTTGGCCGTGCGGCCTTGGAACACCAGCGGCCCGCTGAACAGGCTGAGCGCGCCGATATGGGCAATGCCTGGCACCGCCAGGCGCACCGCGTCCAGGTCGAGGCTGGCGCGCATCGGTGCATTGCTGTTGCCTTTGGGCGGGAACTGGGCGATCAGGGTGTCGGTGCCCATGTCCTTGAAAATCATCGCCGCGTCCACCGCCGCGTTATGGCCGATATTGATCAGGGCCACCACCGATGAGCTGCCGATCACGATGCCCAGCAACGCCAGGATCGAACGTTTGCCCAGGGTGCGCAGGCTCACAAAGGCTTCATGCAGCAGTTGGCTCAGGCTCTGTTCGACCCGCTGGCTCATAGGCGCCCAGCCTCATGCACCACGCCATTGCGTACCAGGATCTTGCGCTCCAGGCGCTCGGCGATGTGTGCATCGTGGGTGACGATAATCAGCGTCACCTGCTGCTCGCGGTTCAGGGCCAGGAGCAGGTCCATGATCTCCTGGGCCGTGGTGCTGTCGAGGTTGCCGGTGGGTTCGTCGGCGAGGATCACCGACGGCTTGCCGACCAGCGCGCGGGCGATCGCTACGCGTTGGCGCTGGCCACCGGAAAGATCGGCCGGGCGGTGGTGGGCGCGCTCGGCCAGGCCGACTTGCGCGAGCATGCGCAGCGCCTGTTCCACCGACTCATGGCGCGACACGCCACGGTAACTGAGGGGCAGGGCGACGTTGTCCAGGGCACTGAGGCGGGGCAGCAGGTTGAAACTCTGGAACACAAAGCCGATCTGCTGGTTGCGGATCGCCGCCAGCTCATCGGGCGTGGCGCTGAAGATATCGTGGCCGGCAAAGTGGTACTGGCCGCCGTCGGGCAAGTCCAGCAGGCCAAGAATATTGAGCAGGGTACTTTTGCCGGAGCCTGAGGCGCCGAGAATGCCGCAGCTGTCGCCGCGGGCGATGGACAGGCACACGTCATTGAGAATCGACAGGTGTTGCCCGGCGAGCTGATAGCTCTTGCCGATGCCTTGCAGGGAGATCAAGCCAGGGTGCGCGGGGGTATCTGTCATCATGACTACGCCTGCAGTCTCGACGCTATCGCCACGCCCCCGGCAAAGCCTTGTAACAAGTTCGGGAACTGCCTGATACGCGCCACGGACTGGTTTTATTTCTTGTTTTTAAAATATTGTTTGAATAGTAACCGCGATCAACGCGCTTCGCCAGCCATGGATGTAGAGCGGTTTCACCTCTTGTGACGATTTGCCGGTCGTTCGGCTGCGGCGCCTGAAAATCCCTTCGGCTACCCTCGACAGGCCTGTTTATACAGGCCTTTCGTAGCATGGCGCAGTGTCACTACTTGCTTTCGAAGGGCTGCCCCGGTATAAAAAATCAAATTATTTTTTAAAACAATATTTCCCACGTGGAACCTTTCATGGTCGCGAAGAAACTCAGCGCTCCAAACGTTACCAAGACTCGACTGCTGGATGCGACAGAGGCTCTTTTCATCAAATACGGCTATGACGCCGTGTTGCTCCGGCAGATTACCGAGCGCGCCCAGGTGAACCTGGCCGCCGTGAACTACCACTTCGGGGACAAGGACTCCCTGATGAAAACCCTGCTGATGCAACGCCTGGAGCCGCTCAACGAGCAGCGCCTGGAGCTGCTCGCGCGCTGCGAAGCCGAGGCCGATGGCCCGCTCGACTGCGACACCTTGCTCGGCGTGCTGTTCGCCCCGGCCATGGGCCTGGAGCGCAGTGATCCGGCCAGCGGGGAAGGGCGATCATTTATCCGTTTCCTGGGCCGGGTGTACAGCGACACCTCGCCGTTTATCCAGGAATACCTCAAGGTGCATTACCAGCCGGTGTTCCAGCGCTTCTTCGAAGCCTTCGCCCTGGCCCTGCCGGATCTGCCACGCAATGAGCTGGGCGTGCGCCTGCAATTTGCCCTCAAGGCGATTTCCGGAGTAATGGCCGGCACTGAACTGCGCCTGCTGATGAACTCCATGAGCCTGGGCCGCCCGGCCACGGACGCCGAAGTGATGGCTAAGTTGATCACGCTGGTCTCGGCCGCGATTCGTGTGCCGCAGCAAAGTCCTGAGGCCGAAACCGCGCTGGCCAAGGTGCTGGATACCCAGCGTGCGATTCGTGAACAAGCTGCTGTGCCTGCTTCCAAAGCGGCCCGTTGAACCCCAAATCCAAGACAAAAAAAACCCGCTGGGGCGGCGGGTTTTGATGTGCAGCGTTTGTAACGGATGAGGCTTCACCCTACGGCTGCGGATGTGAATAAATCGTGAAAAAAATGTAAGTAAAAGGCTGGGGGCAGAGAGATTCACGAATACCCTCAGAAACCGTTGTTTTTTGCTGGGCCCCAGCCACTCGTCGCCACTGTCAATTCTGACAGTAGATTCGGCTCTTCTTCCCGACGTCTTATTCACCTTGCCTCGTGCGTCAGTGTGGCGCGCGTTCAACCAGTAAGGTAATAGTCATGTCCAGCCGGCCTACTGATTCTTATGATCTCGATCTTGAACCGCCCACTTCGTATTTCCCCGCTGTGCAGTTACAGCCGCAATTTACCAGTACGCCTCCCCTGTATCCCGAGACTGCCGTATGGGGCATGGGCATCCGTCATGGATCGCCTGCAATGTTCACCTTTTCTCCGTGGACTGGGCGTGTGCTCGGCGACTATTACGCAATCCGCATTCAGGACCTGATCAACCCTGCTGGTTCAAATGCCATCAGTGACTTGGGTGCCAGCGCTTACCACCTGACGGTGAACAAGCTGCCCCAGGGCGAAGTCGCTATGTTCGGGCGGCTCGTGCGAGCCATCAGTTTGCAGGAGAGCCGGTCGATCACCCAAACCATCCTGATCAAATTGACCAACCCCGGCGGCCGTGATCAGGAGGTCACGAAGAAGTGGCACAGTGGTTTGAATATGTCGATAGAAGGCAAGCCCACTGGCTCGGTCCTGAACAAGAGCAACACCGAAGATGGTCTGTGGTGCCTGATCACCAAATACCTGTATCTCCGTAAAAACGACATTATCACCGTGCGCTATGACGGGCTGGCGGTGGAGCATGTGGTGAGCCCGGAAGAGGCTGACGGGCCTGGGCCGATCCGGGTATTTATCAGCTGGGATATTATCAAGAAGGGCAGGCAGAGTGGGCCGGTAGAGGTCGCCTTTACGGTTAAAGACGTGGTGGGCAACGTTCCCGAGGGGGAATGGCAGTATTGCAAAGCCTACAAACTGGTGTCGGAACTTGACTCGAAGTTTCTGCAATACCCGATCTTTCTTGTCGATGACGTTGAGTCTGATCAACTGGACCTTAACCTCAATAACCGGTCCAAGTTGAAGGTGGCGGTCTATCCGCCGCGCAAGTCGCCCAAACCTAGCCCGCAAAATCAGATCATGGTGGTCTTCGAGCTTTTCCCGGGAAAAAAAGGGCAAAGCAAGACAGTGACACTGGGGCCCTTCCCCGATACCAACAAGTCTTACGAGGAGATCCCCGTCAGCTACGACCTTTTCACGGAGCTGGCCAAGGAGCGTTTTCAAGTGAAGTACGAATCGAGAACCAGCGCTGGCGTACTGCTGGGCGAGTCGGGCAGTTACACGGTCAGTGTGACGGGCTTGCCGGTATCAATGCCGGCGGTGACCGTCAGCCCGTTTGAAGCGGGGCTGATCCCTTCGAATACCGACATTGACGTAATACTACCTACCTACCAGCCGCACAATGTGTTTCTGTTGGAAACCCTGGTGCTCGAAGCCCTCGACGGCAGCGTAAGCCTTACCCTGCCGCAACCGGCAGGCATCCAGGGCGGCAAGCGCCGTGTGACCAAGGAGGCACTCAAGGCGTTTGAAGGCCTAGGCCCGTTCCAGATTTATTACACCACCGATGACGGTGAGGGCACATCGGCGTCCCTGCGTGAATCAGTGAAGCTGCAGGCTCAGGTGGGTGAGCGTGTGTCGGTGTTGGAAGCTCCGATCATTCAAGGCTCCCGCCGTAACAACATCGACCCTGCCGATGTAAAAGACCCTGAAATTCTACTGCTCTTTCCCTACGGGAATACGATTGCCGGCGACGTGCTGTATTGGAGTGTGGTCGGCAAGGACGCGAACGGCTCTGCCAGTGGCAAAATCCTGATTAACAGTGCATACGCGGGGGCCGCCTTGCCGTTGGTGTTTTTCCCGTTTGACCGTAAAGTGCTGGATAACAACGTCAACGCCAGCATCCGTGTCAGCTACAGCATTGAACGTGCGGGGCCGCCTCGACAAGTCTTGCGCTCCAGTGTGCTTGATCTTACCGTCGGTGCGGACGTGAAACTGGAACTGCCCAAAGTGCTGGAGGCCGGTAGTCTGCAGGACCAACTTGACCCCAAAGCGGTGGTCAAGGGCGCCACCGTGGAGGTCGCGTTCAAACAGATGCGCGCCGATGACCAGATTTTCGTCGAGTGGTTGGGAGCGTATGGGGTCAGCAGTATTGTGGTGCAAGTGGCGGGTGACCCGAAGACCAACAAGGTCAATGCCACCATCCCGCCTGAGGTGATTTCCAAGGGCGTGCGCCCCAACGGCAATAAAATCACCGTGCGGTACAGCTTTACCCGTGGGCAATTCACCTACAAGTCCGAGATATTGACGCTTGTCCTGCAGCCGCTCGCGAAGCTGCCGACGCCGATCATCGACGGGGCTGGCGAGACCCTGCTGCCGCTCTTTAGCCTGCCGAACACGGCCCACACCCGTATCCCAGCATGGGATTTAATCAATAAAGACCAATTGATGTGGATGACCAACGAAGGCACTTTTGCCGACGGCACGTCCTATATCGAAGATACCTACACAGCCAGTGAGGTGACGGCTGACGGCGTCGTCAAGGGCATTTCGGCGCCAACGCCGGTGGATCAACTGCGTCGACTCAAGGACGGCTCGCACCTGACCATTCGCTTTTGGGTCAGTTTTGCGCAGATACCCGACAAGGACACCGCGCTCTTGTTTGGGACCGCCGAGTATATCGTCCAAGCATTGGCAGCCACCCTGCCGGCACCGAGCTTTGCCAACAAACCTGGGGCCGCGATTACCGTTTACCCGTTGGACTATGAGAAAAATGCAATAGTAGCGGTGGCGTATCCAGCCATGACGGCTACGCAAAAGATTGTCCTGGAGTGGATCTACCCGGACGGCACCCTGGCCACGATCGCTGCACAAAACGGAGTGGCCGGCGGGCGCGTAGATTTCGCCATCAGTGCGCCAATCATCACGGCGAGTGTGGGTAAGGTCATCACATTGCGTTACAAGGTGACGTCAGGCACCCGAGTGACCTCGTCTGATGCCCAGCAACTGACGTTACAAGCTATCCGCGCGACAGACTTGCCGCAGGCAGTGATTAACGGGGTTGTCGATAAAGGCATGTTGGACCTGACCGCGTTCAATGGCGATGGGCTCTTGGCATTGAGCCCCTGGCGTTTGAGTGCTGCCGGGCAGAAGGTGTCGATCACCGCGCGCGCTGAGGGTGTAGAGCCATTGAGCGTGCTGAGGGGCTATCCGATTAATGGGGTTGAAGCGGCGAGTGGCTTGAAGAATGTGGCGGTTTCCAGAACCTGGCTGCAGGGGGTACGTAACGGTAGCAGTATCGTGATTGAGTGCCGAGTGACGTTTGATGGCAGTGATGATGTATCTACGTCCGTGGTATTTCCGGTCACGACCTACACCGTCAAACAACGGACGGGTGTTATCGCCAACGTTGCGGTAGGGCAGAGCCCGCAATTTGTGGTTCTTTCGAAGGCGGGTGACAAAGCGTTTGTCTCCAACCACCACGGCAATTCGATTTCAGTGATCGATGTGACTGCCCGCAAGGTCATTGATACCATCCCCGGAATTAATTCACCGTTCAAAATGGTGCTGAGCCCGGACGGCTCCCGACTCTATGTCGCCAACTTCTTTGGGCGCACCGTCACCGTCATCAATCCTGCAACCCACGGTGTGCTGATGAGGTTTGATGTGAAGGGTGTTGACGTGGTTCAGGGGGTTGAACTCAACGGGGATGGTTCACGCCTGTTTGTCTCGACGAATGTGCCGTCGCTGATCGTCGTTCTTGATGCAATCTCCGGCAGTGAACTGCGTCGGATCCCCACTACGCCAAACCCTGTCGCGATGGCGCTCAACCCGGAAAAAACGCAGATTTACTTCACCGCAGAACAGCAAGTAGCGGCCGTCAATGCCAACGGATTGAGTGGCGTGGTAGGCAAAGTTGCGGGATTCTCCAGGCCTCAGGATCTCGTCTTCAATCCCAACAATATTCCATCCGCCCGTATCTATGTCGCGGATAACGATTTTGTGCGGATCATTAATCCTGTGAACAATGCCCTTATCAAATCGCTGGGGGGGTTCCATTACGCCTGGGGCGTCAAGATGCATCCGACTGCCCGTCAATGCTATGTGGGGTCAGTAGGCCCAGGGGGGACGACGAGTTATCGCGATTCGCTGTTCGTTATCGATACCGTGACGGAAACAGTCATTAATCGATTTACGGGTTTCGACAACCTTGCCGACATCACTTTCACCTCTGACGGTAATCTTGCGCTTCTGGTTAATCAGGCAACGGGTATCGTGTCGTTCTTTTCGATTTAAGGAGAGGGGTCACCCGATGTAAATGCAAGGGGCAGCTCCACGTGGGGTGGACTGCCCCTTTTTTTACCGGTTCAGATCTTCCAGTAGCTCGATGTCTTGGCGAGCTTCTGGCGCATGGCCTCCACGTTGCTCGCCAACTGCAACGTCAACAACCGATACCCATCCAATGCACTTTGCACCGGTGCATCCAACCCACTTTCGTCTGCGGCATGCACGGTCGAGCGCTCCAGCCGTTCGGTAAATCCCGACTTCAACGCCCGCGCCATCCCCACCAACTGCACGCGAATCTGCCGATGTTCGGCCTTCAACAGCATCTGCATCCGCGCCATCGCCTGTTCATCCCGTGGATCGGGCCGGGTATTGCCAAGAATCTCCAGAGTGCTGATGCACATGCGCAGGTGCCGTTGAATCATGTCCAGCTCGGTCATCGAGATACGCACTTCCTTGGACACCGAAGGCATCAGCGAGCGCAGTTGCAGTATGGTGGCATTCAGGCGGTTGAGCAGCTTGAAGTGTTCATCGTCAGTGACTGACTGGCCGTTGATGATGCGGCTGTAAATCGCCGCACAGTCGCGCAGTGCGCTGGCCATGTTGTAGCGCCACGAATACACCGCGTACAGCGGCAGGGCAAAGGAAAACGCCAGTGCCAACACGATGCCGATAAGGATATCGACGGTGCGCCACAAGCCATCCGAGATCGGGTTGTCGCCGTGGCCGGCGACGATAAACACCGTGATCGCCGACAGCAGCGCGATGTAACCGCCTTTGCCGATGGCGTGATAGGAAAAGAACCCGCACACCACCGACATCAGCAGATAGGTCAGCAGCGGTATGCCGAAATAGGCCTGTTGCACCACCAGCAGCAGGCCGACGCTGGCACCGATCAGGGTGCCGTAGGCGCGCTCCACGGCTTTTTTGCCGATATTGCCGTGGTGCTGCAAGCCGCCGATAACGATCAGCATGGTCACCGAGGCCCACTCGCCGTGGGGCAGGTTGATGCCGGTGGTGAGCAGGATGGTCGCCAGCAGGCCGATGGACACGCGCACGGCGTGGATCAGCTTGGCGTGGCGGTAGCGGCGGTAGGGGTCGAGCAAGGGGCGCAACAGGCGCCGGGCGAAGAAGGGCAGGTTCATCGGTATTAAAGTGGCCTCATTATGCAGGGTGGACCGGATCGCGTGTGGGAGCCGGGCTTGCCCGCGATGCAGGCACTTCGGTCTTTCAGTCAGACCGCAGTGATGCTATCGCAGGCAAGCCAGCTCCCACTCTGACCTGTTTATACAGGGAGCGGCGCTGTCTTCAGAAAATGTAATCCGTGGTCAAGAAACTCGAATCTCGATTACGCAAAATATCGCTGACCAACGCCTTGTTGCTCTCCTGGAACTTGGTCGCCACCAACGTGCGGATCGAGAACACGCGCAGCGCGTCATGCACCGACAACGTGCCCTCGGCCGAGTTCTTGCGCCCGTTGAACGGGAAGGTGTCCGGCCCACGCTGGCACTGGGCGTTGATGTTGATACGCCCGACCTGGTTGGCAAAGGTGTCCACCAGCCGCCCGACTTCCACGGCGTTGGTGCCGAAGATGCTCAACTGCTGGCCGAAGTCCGAGTCCAGTACGTATTCGATCACGGTCTCCAGGTCACGGTACGGCACGATCGGCACAACCGGGCCGAACTGTTCCTCGTTGTAAACGCGCATCTGCGGGTTCACCGGGTACAAAACGGCGGGGTAGAAGAACGAGCCGCGACTTTCGCCGCCATTGGGGTTCACCACCTTGGCGCCGTGCTGCACGGCGTCGGCCACCAACGCGTTGAGGTAATCGACCTTGCCGACTTCCGGCAACGGCGTCAGCGATACGCCGTCTTCCCAGGGCATACCGGGTTTGAGCGTCGCCAGTTTGCTGTTGAATTTCTGGATGAAGCTGTCGACTACCGCTTCGTGCACGAACAGGATCTTCAGCGCAGTGCAGCGTTGGCCGTTGAACGACAGGGAGCCAGTGACCGCTTCGCTCACGGCATTGTCCAGGTCGACCTCGGGCAGCACGATGCCGGGGTTTTTTGCGTCCAGGCCCAAGGCTGCGCGCAGGCGGTGTGGCTTTGGATGCAGCTTTTTCAGGTCGCTGGCGGCCTTGTTGGTGCCGATAAACGCAAAGATATCGATTTTGCCGCTGGCCATCAGCGCGCTGACGGTTTCGCGGCCGCTGCCATAGATCACGTTGATCACGCCGGCCGGGAAGCTGTCGCGGAACGCCTCCAGCAGCGGGCGAATCAACAGCACGCCGAGCTTGGCCGGCTTGAACACCACGGTGTTGCCCATGATCAACGCGGGGATCAGCGTGGTGAAGGTCTCGTTGAGCGGGTAGTTGTAAGGCCCCATGCACAGCGCCACGCCCAGTGGCACGCGGCGGATCTGGCCGAGGGTGTCCTGTTCCAGCTCAAAGCGGCTGCTGCGGCGATCGAGTTCCTTGAGGGCGTTGATGGTGTCGGTGATGTAGTCGCAGGTGCGGTCGAATTCTTTCTGTGAGTCCTTGAGGTTCTTGCCGATTTCCCACATCAGCAGCTTGACCACCGCGTCGCGCTGTTCGCGCATGCGTCGTAAAAAGGCTTCGACATGCTGGATACGTTCGGCCACGCGCATCGTCGGCCATTCACCCTGGCCGCGGTCATAGGCGCGCACGGCGGCGTCCAGGGCGGTGAGGGCGGTGTCGGCATCCAGCAGCGGCGTGCTGCCGATGTGTACGCGCTCATCGCCCAGTTGCACCGGGCTTTGCACCTTGGCCAGCGGGCCGTTCCACACCTGCAACTGGCCGTCGACCAGGTAATCACGCTGTTCGATGGACGCGAGCAGGCGGAATTGCTCGGGAATTTCGCTGGCGGCGGTGGGAAACAGCTGGGCGAGCAGGTTACTGGTGGTCATGTCGCTACCCCTGGAATAGTTGCAAAACATGACTAGAGAGTCACCCATCCAAGGGCAGTGTGGCAAGCGCCAGACGCGTTACGAAGGCGCGCACGCACTCGCCGGCCGTCAGGCTGCCGATGCTCACCAACACTGTCAGTGGCAGGAACGCCACGCCGGTGCGCAGCGGCGAGACGCCCAGAAATACAGGCTGAGTACAAACAGCAGGCCATACAGCAGGCCGTGGCGCACGCCTGATTGATCAGCGCCAGGGATTCGCGTGCGGTGCGGGTCACGCCCAAAGGCTGGGCGCAGTTCAAGGCGCAATTGGGCCTGGAACCGCGTGATCTGGAAAACCTTGAGCAAAAGCCCGCGCTGGCCGGTTAAACTGCGCGGCTTTTCAGAAGGAGTTCACATGAGTCACTACCAGCCGGGCATTCTTGCCGCACCGGTGCCGTTGCAGGCACGCCATCTGTTTTTTGCCGTTGATGCACTGGCAGCCGTACCCGCCGCGTTAGACGCGCTGGTGCAGTTGGCGGACGCGGGCGCAGTGGTCGGTGTTGGCGAGCCGCTGGTAACTTCGCTCGGCGCGCACATTGAAGGGCTGCGCGCATTCCCTGCCGTTACTGGCCCAGGCGCCCATAACCCGTCCACCCAGCAGGCGTTGTGGGTGTGGCTGCACGGTGTGGATCGCGGTGAACTGCTGCTGCGCAGCCGCGCATTTGAAAAGGCCCTGGCTCCGGCATTCCGGCTGGTGCAGATGACCGAAGGCTTCCGCTACAAAACCGGCTTCGATCTGACCGATTACGAAGACGGCACCGAAAACCCCCACGACGCCGCCGCCGTCGAAGCCGCCCTGACCGACAGCGGCGCCAGCTTTGCCGCGATCCAGCAATGGCAACACGACCTCGACGGTTTTGCCGCGTTGCCCGCCCAGGAGCGTGACCACATCATCGGCCGCCGCCATGGCGATAACGAAGAGCTGGACGACGCCCCCGAATCCGCTCACACCAAACGCACCGCCCAAGAGAGTTTTACCCCGCAAGCTTTTGTGGTGCGCCGCTCGATGCCGTGGGCCGAGAACGGCCAGGCGGGGTTGATGTTCCTGGCGTTTGGGCATTCCTTCGATGCGTTCGAAGCGCAACTGCGGCGTATGAGCGGGTTGGAAGACGGGATTGTGGATGGGTTGTATCGGATCAGTACGCCGCTGACCGGTGGCTACTACTGGTGCCCACCGGTGAAGGATGGGCATTTGGACGTGAGCGCACTCTCCCAGGCCGCCACTCTCTAAAACGGTGGGAGCTGGCTTGCCTGCGATAGCATCAACTCGGTCTGCATGAAACACCGAGGAGCCTGCATCGCAGGCAAGCCAGCTCCCACCGTTTGATTTGTATGGGGGCCTGGATCACGCCCCACACTCCGCGCTCACCGCCACCACCCAGCAGCTTGGGCATGTCCGAATGGTTGGCGCCGTCGGCATGGCTTGGCGGTGCTTTAGTGGCTTTGTATTACAAAGTATCCCCGCACCACCTTGATACATCGGCATGACGTTCTGGCGTGTTGGCGACACAGACCGGATACACGCCTGGCTTTAACTCTGTTCACCAGCTGGCGCAGGCGGTCACCCACCGCCACACGCGCCCTGGCCACACTCAGTCAAGCCAGGAGATACACCGATGAAGCGACCCTACGCGGCCCTTGCGGCCACTTTCGCCCTGTCCCTCAGCGCCTTTGCGGCGATGGCCCATGCCGACGACGCCAAGCCCCAGGATAAATGCTTCGGCGTCGCCCTCGCCGGTGCCAACGACTGCGCTGCCGGTAAAGGCACCTCGTGCGCCGGTACCGCCACCGCCGATTACCAGGGCAACGCCTGGGTATTGGTCGACAAGGGCACCTGCACCCAGATCAAGACGCCCAAAGGCTTCGGCAGCCTGACGGAACAGCCGTGATCCAGCGCCTGTTGCCCCAAGCGCTGCTGTTGCTGGTGGCCCGGCTGGGCATCGCAGCGGTGTTCTTCCTGTCGGGACGCACCAAGGTCAGCGGATTTATGAGCCTCAAACCGTCGACCTACACCTTGTTCCGTTCGGAGTACGCCTTGCCGCTGATCCCGTCGGACTGGGCCGCGCACCTGGCGACCTACGCCGAACACCTGTTTCCGCTGTTGCTGCTAGTGGGCCTGCTGACGCGCCCGGCGGCCGCCGCGCTGCTGGGCATGACCCTGGTGATCGAGGTGTTCGTATACCCCGAGGCCTGGCCGACGCACCTGACTTGGGCGGGCCTGTTGCTGCCGCTGCTGGCCTATGGCGGCGGGGCGTGGTCGCTGGATCGCCGCCTGTTCGGCAAACCTTAACAACCCTGATGGAGATACCCGATGCGCATGCTTTCTTCTTTGGCCATGGCCATGGCCCTGACTGTCCCCGTGCTGGCCCAGGCGGCCGATACACCGCAGCCCGGCACCGGCAAAAGTGTGGTGATCGTGCCCGGCTCGTTTGTCGACGGTTCCGGCTGGCGTGTGGTGCACGACATCCTGATTCACAAGGGCTACAAGGTCACCGTGGTGCACCAGGGCCACGAAAACCTCGCGGCGGATGTGGCCGAGGCACGTGAAGTGCTGGAGCAACAAGTCGGCCCCGTGGTGTTGGTGGGCCACAGTTCCGGTGGCGCGGTGATCTCGATTGCCGGCGACCGCGACAAGGTCAAGTCGATGGTCTACGTCTCGGCGCTGCAGCCGGAAGTGGGCGAGAACATGGCCCAGTTGATCGGCTCGATGCCGGCGCCCAGCGATGACATCAAGCAGAGTCGCGACGGCCACCTGTTCTTTGATCGCAGCAAATACAACGCCGATTTTGCCGCCGACCTGACCCCCAACCGCACTGACTTCATGGCCGCCTCCCAAGTGCCGGCTACCACCGCCTTGTTCGGCGGCACCGTGTGGGCGGCGGCGTGGCACAAAAAGCCGACGTATGCCGTGGTGTCCACCGAAGACCGTGCGCTGAGCCCCGCGCTGCAACGCTGGATGTACCAGCGCGCGGGTTCCAAGGTCACCGAAATCAAGGCTAGCCACTTGGTGTACATCTCCCAGCCTGAGGCTGTGGCGAAGGTCATCGAAGACGCGGCTTCCGTTATCAAATAATCCCTCTCACCCCACACAAGACCTCAAAAGGAAATAACCATGAACACTGCACTTAAATCCCGTCTGAGCCTCGCCGCCGCCGCCGCCCTGATTGCCATGGCGTCGGCGTCATTCGCCAGTGCCGCCAGCGCCGCCGACCAGCAGGAAAAGCCCGGCCGCTGCTACGGCGTCAACAGTTGCAAGGGCGAAAGCCTGTGCGCCACCGCCAAGCACGACTGCAAGGGCCTTAACAGCTGCAAGGGCGAGGGCGTGATCGTCAAGACGCCGTCTGAATGCCTCAAGGCCGGTGGCACGTTGACTGAGCCGAAATAACGCCTTCCTGTGGCGAGCAAGCTTGCTTGTGCAGCGCTTCCAGAAACGGGCGACTGCTGCGCAGCCGAGCGGGAGCAAGCTCCCTCGCCACAGTTTTTTGCTGGAGTACCGATGATGCCGACATTTAACCCGCGCTTTTCCGGCTATGGCCTGGGGCTGCGCAAGGAGCATTACTGCGACTTCCTGGAAACTTCGGTGCCCGTGGATTTTGTCGAAGTGATTTCTGAGAATTTTATGGTCGCAGGTGGGCAACCACGGCACATCCTGCGCCGGATTCGCGAGCGTTACCCGGTGGCGCTGCACGGGGTGTCGATGTCGATCGGCACGGCCGAAGGGCTGGACCCGGAGTACCTGCGGCGTCTCAAAGCACTGGTGGATGAGGTGGAGCCGCTGTTTGTCTCCGACCACCTGAGTTGGTCGCGCAGCGGGGGGTTCAATGCCCACGATTTGTTGCCGGTGCCCTATACGGACGAGGCTCTGGACCGCGTTTGCGCCAATATCCACCAGGCCCAGGATGTGTTGGGCCGCACGCTGCTGGTGGAAAACCCGTCCAGCTACCTGGCGTTTGACGGTGCCAGCATGAGCGAATGCGCATTTATCGCCGCCATGGCCGAGCGCACGGGGTGCGAGTTGTTACTGGACATCAATAATGTGTTTGTCAGTGCCAGCAATCATGGCTTTGATGCCCTGGCCTTTCTCGAAGGCATTCCCGCTGAGCGCGTGCGCCAGATTCACTTGGCCGGCCATAGCCAGGGCCGTGAGCTGTTGATCGACAGCCACGACAGCCCGGTGTGCAGCGGGGTTTGGGCGTTGTATGCCAAGGCTGTCGGGTTGCTCGGGCCGGTGGCCACGATGATTGAGCGCGATGATGCCATCCCGCCGCTGGCCGAATTGCTTGAGGAGCTGTCAATGGCGCGGGCTTTGGGGCTGGCGCAATGAAGCTGGCGCAGTGGCAGCAGGCATTTCGCACGTGGCTGGTGAGTGCGTCGGATGATTCGGCCCGACTGCTGGGCGACCGGCACGCAGGCCTGGCGGTGTACCAGAACAACTATCGCGCGCAGCTGGTGGGTTGCCTGGAACAGGCGTTTCCGATTGTGCGACGTTGGCTGGGAGAGGAGGCGTTTCTGGCGGCCAGCATTACCCATATCGACCAGCAACCCCCGCATGCCTGGACCCTGGATGCGTATCCCGAAGGGTTTTACGCGACCTTGAAGACCGTATTGCCGAATAACCCGGATGTGCATGAACTGGCCTGGATCGAGTCGGCGCTGAATGAGGCGTTTGTCGCCGCCGATGCGACGCCCTTGCCGTTGCAAGCCCTGGCCGAGCTGGATTGGGACAGCGCCGTTTTGCGCCTGACGCCGTCGTTGCGCTGCCATGGGCTGACTACCAATGCTGAGGCTATCTGGTCGGCACTGTGGCAAGACGCGCTTGCGCCGCAGGCAATGATGCTGGAACAGGCAGGTGGATTGTTAGTGTGGCGGCGTCAGTACACCTCACGTTTACGTCAGGTCAGTGCGTTGGAGCTTGAGGCCGTGTTGCACCTGCAGGCCGACGGCAGCTTTGCCGGGCTGTGCGAGTTTCTGGTGGCGCGCCTGGGTGAAGAGGCGGGAGTGGCCCAGGCCGGTGAATACCTGGCCGGGTGGTTAGGCAGTGAGTTGATCGTTGACCCTGTGGCGAGCGGGCTTGCCCCGCGTTGGAGTGCGAAGCACTCCCAGTGAAGCCACCTCGGGTATTCCTGACGGACCTGGTCAGCCAGGTTTTGGGGCCGCTTCGCAGCCCAACGCGGGGCAAGCCCGCTCGCCATAACAAGCCAGTTCTCCACTACAGCCCCGTTCGCAGCGAAGGTCTGGATAGTCTTAGCCATCCAAACATGAAAATTCGGACAGCCAGGCAATCGGCCACTGAAAAAAATTCGCGCAACCCTTAATCTAAGGGCCTTTGTCACCTGTGCGGATTGTTCATGTCTTCTGTTGCCGATGGGCTGCCTTCCAATAAACGCTTGCCGGCGGTGATCGCCTTGTCTTTGGGCATTGGCATGGCAACCCTGGACACCGCCATCGTCAATACGGCGCTGCCGACGCTGGCACGAGGTATCGGCACTGATTCGGCCTCGGTGATCTGGGTGGTGAACGCCTACCAGTTGGCGATTATCGCCACGGTGCTGCCGTTCGCGTCGCTCAGTGATGTGCTCGGCCACCGGCGCGTGTACCTCGGCGGCTTGCTGCTGTTTATTGTCTCGTCGCTGTTTTGCGGGTTGGCCGGTTCTTTGCTCACCCTGACTGCCGCGCGGGTGGCCCAAGGGCTCGGGGCGGCGGCGGTGATGAGTGTCAACACGGCGTTGTTGCGACATATCTACCCGTCAAAAATGCTCGGGCGCGGCCTGGGCTATAACTCGCTGGTGGTGGGGTTGGCCTTCACGCTGGGGCCGACCGCCGCGTCGGCGATTCTGTCGGTGGCGAGCTGGCATTGGCTGTACCTGATCAACGTGCCGCTGGGGCTGCTGGCCCTGGGGCTGGGCCTGCGGTCATTGCCGACACTGCCGTTGACCGGTCACGCGTTTGATCGGTTGTCGGCGCTGTTGTGTGCTGGTCTGTTCGCGCTGTTGGTGCTGGGCCTGGGCACGGCGGTGCATGGCGCCCAAGGCACACTGACCCTCGGTTTGATTGCGCTGGCGATGGTGTGCGGCGCATTGCTGTTGCGCCGTGAAGCCGGCCACCCGGCGCCGATGCTGGCCGTGGACTTGTTCAAGCGCCCGGTGTTTGCGCTGTCTTCTCTCACGGCCATCTGTGCGTTCAGCGCCCAGGGCCTGGCCTTTGTATCGCTGCCGTTTCTGTTGCAGGCGGTGCTGGGGCACAGCCAGGTGGCAACCGGTTTTTTGATGACGCCGTGGCCTGCAGTGGTGGCGGTGATGGCCCTGGTGGCGGGGCGGCTGGCGGATCGTGTGTCGCTGGGCCTGTTGTGCGGCATCGGTTTGCTGATGCTCAGCGCGGGCATGGCGGCGTTGGCGACCTTGGGCAGCGGCGCCAGCGCCTTCGATATTGGCTGGCGCATGGCCTTGTGCGGCGCCGGTTTCGGTTTTTTCCAGTCACCCAACCTCAAGGCGATCATGACCAGCGCGCCGTTGGCCCGCAGCGGTGGGGCCAGTGGCATCGTCGCGATTTCACGCTTACTGGGGCAAACGCTGGGGGCGTCGTTGGTGGCGTTCTGCTTTCACCTCTCCCTGGGCAGCGGCCCGCAATACGCGCTGTGGCTGGGCTGTGGGTTTGCGCTGGTGGGCAGTGTGGCCAGTGGGCTGCGCTTGTTGCCGTATAAACACAAGGTTTAGCCCTTGTAAAACACGCGGCGGCAACGCTAACGTGGCGGCCTGAATATTTCGGGATGTTTCAGATTTATGTCCAGCCTGGCTCTACGCACTGCTGATACCACCTCCCGACGTGCCGCACTGACCCTCGCGTTATGCCTGCCCAGTGATGTGTTGCTCTACTTGCTGCTGCCCATGGAATCCCAGGCCTTTGGCATCACCCTGGCCCAGGCCGGGGTGTTGCTCGCAGCCAACCGCCTGGTGCGGATTTTCGGCTACCGCCATGTGTTGAATTTCTACGCCCGTAATGGCGACCGGCTGACCTGCATGATCGCCGCGGGTGCCGCCACGGTGTGCGCCTTGGGCAACTCGATGCTGTCAGGTTTTGCCGCTTTGTTGGGGCTGCGGCTGATCTGGGGCCTGTGTTTTGCCGCGCTGAACCTGTCGACCCAAGTGTTGGCCACCTCTGAGCCTGCGGGCGCGGCGCGCAGGGCAGGGCGCTCCAGGGCGGTGATCGCCCTCGGGCCGATGCTGGCGCTGCCGCTGGGGGGCTGGCTGACCCTGTGGGCCGGGCCGCGACCTATCTTCATGATTCTGGCCGGCTGCTGCCTGGCGGGCGTGTGGGTGGCACGTGGTTTGCCGACCGCCGGGCACGATTTGCACAGCACCGGGCGCCGCTTCAAGTGGCCGGACAGCGTGGCGGTGTGGTCGTTTATCGAAGGCGTGGCGTTGGACGGGCTGTTTATCTTTGGCCTGTCGATCCTGGCGCAGAAGATTCTTGGCGGCGATGCGGTACTGATCGCCGGCGGCCTGATGGCACTGCGCTATGCCTCGGAGATGCTTCTGAGCCCGCTGGGTGGGCGTGCGGCGCAGCGTTTTGGTGCCACCTCGATGCTGCTGTTGTTTTCGTTCTTGAGTGCCTTGGCGTTGACGGCATTTGGCAGTTATTGGGTGATCGTCGGCGCGGCCGCGGTGCTGGTGCTGCGCGCCTTGCAATTGCCGTTGGTGACCACTTTGGTGGCTGAGCGCAACCCTGGTTCGATGCGCGTTTCGGCCCTGGCCTCCAACGCGGTGTGGCGCGATGTCGGCGCTGGCCTTGGGCCGCTGATGGCGGGGTTGCTGCTACCGGTGGCGTCGGCGCCGTGGGTGTTCGGTCTGGCAGGCGCGGCGATTGCCGTCAGCGCCGTGTTCTGCTGGCGCGCGAAGGTTTCCAACTGATTATGGGTTTTTGAAGCCTTCCAGCCAGGCGGGGTCGAAGCGGGTTTGGTCGGTGTCGATGCCCAGTGCCTGCATTTTCGCCCTATGCGCTTCCATCTCGCCGACCAGTTGCGCCTGGGCGCTGGAGTTGGCGTCCAGGTCATGCATCTGCGTCAGGCCCAAGTGGTAAAAACGCAGCACTTTGAGGGCAGTGGGGTCGTTGGCCTGTGCGCGGTCTTTGAGGGTGTGCATCACATTGGTCACGCGCATCAGGTTGCGCTTGAGCTGCCAGCCGTACACTGCAGGCGCCAGCCATGGTTGGGTCCAAAATGGGCCGCGCACCAGGGCGACGGTGATCAGCACCCCGGCGAATACGCCGCCGATGTTGAAACGCAAATTATCGCCGCCGGGTTCGCCGAACAGCATCACCGCCAGGGTTGATAGCAGCATGGCCAGGGCCATGAACAGCACGGCGATGATCAGCGTGCTGCGGCGGGTTTGTTGGCGGAAGGTTGCGGGGTCGCAGGGTTTGAGCTCGAACATCCGGGTCAGGTCTCAAGAAAGGCGGGGTGGCATCTTCGCATGCTTTGGGCAAACAAGTTGAACGATGGCTTGGGGTGGTTTCTCTAAATCTGTGTAGCCCTTTTGAGGTAAGCCATCATGTCTGAGTACAAGCAACCGCCGCCGGGTACACCTGACCCTGACCGTACGCCGGGAGAGGAGGAGCGTGACAACGATGCGTTGCGGCCCAATGACCCGGCCGAGCGTCAGGACGAAGATGATGTGGAGCGGGTTGAGGAAGACCTGGAAAACCTGCATGACAGGGCGCGCCCGCTATAGGTTCAGGAGGTGACTGTGAGTAATCATCCGAAAGGCCCGGGTTCGGGCGAGCATGCCAGCGGCGAGAATGAATTGGGGTTTGATCCGGATTCGCCTGATGTGTCGGACCCGCAGGTTGATCCTGTTGGGCCGGCGATTGCGCCGTTGGATAAGGACAAGGAGCAGCGGAAAAAGGTGGATTATGATCCGTTGGGGGATCTTAAGAAGCCTGGGTGATGTTGGCGCTTTTGGTGTACATATCCGTTGCTGCGGTAACGGCGGCTTATGGTTCCGCTCTTACAGCGGGTCACTTTTGGCAAACGCCCCAAAAGTAACCAAAAGGTCTTCGCCCCACCACTCGGTGCCTCGCTTAGGCTCGGCATGCCCTCACTCCGGCTTGAATCCGTGGGCCGCCGCGATGGGCCATCCTTGGCCCAGCGCGGCTAACCCGGCGTCCTGCCGGGTTACCCACGGATTCAAGCCTGCGTTCGGCCATCGTGGTTGACGGGGCGCCTCAGATCAAAAGCAAGATCAAAAGCAGAGCACGGCGGCCTGAAAGCCGACCTGAGTGGTTGAATCAAAAGCGAAAAGCGGATTTGCATACACCTGGGATCTGCTTTTCTGTGGGAGCTGGCTTGCCTGCGATGCAGACACCTCGGTACATCAGGCACACCGAGTTGATGCCATCGCAGGCAAGCCAGCTCCCACCTTTGACCGAGTATGGCTCTGCTGTTGCTGTTGCTGTTGCTGTTGCTGTTGCTCTGGCCCTTACATCCTTTTCGATGACGAAGTCAGCGGTCTTTTGATCTGCGCTTTTGATCGTGATCTTGATCTGAAATCGCCCCGTCAAACACGATGGCCGGAATTCGACAGGGATTTGGGGGGTAAACCGGCAGGGATGCCGGTTTAGCCGCGCTGGGCCAAGGATGGCCCATCGCGGCGACCCCCCAAATCACTGGCGGATTGCGGGCATGCCGAGCCATAGCGAGGCACCGAGTGTTGGGGCGAGGACCTTTTGGTTACTTTTGCGTCCTTGCAAAAGTGACCCGCTGTAAGAGCGGAACCATAGGCCGCCGTTACCTAAATAACGGATATGTACACCACCAACACCACCAACACCCCCACAAACCAAGCCCCGCAATAGCGGGGCTTGATCACATCCAAACGGAACCTACTTGGGCGGCACCCAGGTAACCTCGGTTATCCCAAACTTCTCCGCCCAAGGCCGGGTGGTTTTCTTTACCTGCTCATGCCCCACGCGCCCAATACGGCTGACATGCGCAATATCGGCATCGACCGCCGCCCAGTGCCACGCTTCAGCGTTATTCATCACTTCGGCGCGCACCACAAAGGACTTCGGTTGACCATGCAGTTGATAGTGAATGGTGTAGATTTTTGCGGTACTCATGTTGCCTCCCTGTCTTGTTATAGATGGATAGGCGGGCGTTCAAAAAGGTTCACTCAAAATGACAAGTCGCACACTGGCGCGGCATAGTGACGCATCCGCCACGCGCCCAAGGATCGCGCCATGTCCCGATTGACTCACAGCCAGCTCTACCTGCAGCGTCTGGGCTACGACTCAGCCCCGCCACCCACGCTAAAAACCTTGCAAGACCTGCAGCTGCGTCACGTGTGCACTTTCGCCTTTGAGAGCCTGTCGACATTGCTGCATTCACCGGTGCCGATTGACCTGCCCAGCATCGAGCAAAAGGTCTTGCTGGATGGTCGTGGTGGTTACTGTTTCGAGCTTAACTACCTGTTCCTGGCGCTGTTGCAGGAGCTGGGCTTCGACGCCCGCGGGCTTACCGGCTGGGTGGTGATGGGCGGGCCGCCTGATGCGCGCACCGGGCGCACCCATCGCCTGAGCCTGGTGACCCTGGACGGCGTGCGTTATGTCACCGATGTCGGCTTCGGCGGCATGGTGCCCAGCAGTCCGTTGCAGCTGGATACCGAGGTGCCCCAGGCCACCGCCCATGAACCTTATCGCCTGACCTTCAACGGTGCCGATTACACCCTGTGGGCGCAGGTGGGTGAGGAATGGCGTGGCTTATATGTGTTCGACCTGCAAGTGCAGGCCGATATCGACTACACCATCGGCAATTGGTACGTGTCGACGCACCCGGCTTCCGTTTTTGTCGGTCAGCTGAAAGCGGCGCGGTTGGCACCGGGTAAACGCCATACCTTGGCCAATGCCAATTACGCGGTTCACTGCCTTGACCAGCCCAGCGAAAAGCGTGCAGTCGAGAGTGCTGATGAGTTACTGGAATTGCTGCAGGGCACCTTCGGTATTCGTTTGCCAAGTCATCCGCAGCTTCGCCAAACCCTTGATGGCTTAGTAATGGAAAACTCCAGGGAGCCTTGAGCTAGAGCCTTCGCTGAACCGTTTTACCTTCATGTCAATGCAAATTAATTCGAGCCTTTGGCAAAAGCCGAGGTTCGAACCGGTTCCTGAATAATTTGCTCACCAGACAAGGAGATGTAAAACGATGTCCAAGCTATTCGGAAAATTCCTCAAGGGTTCCTCACTGCTGGCGCTGGTCACCGCGCCTGCTGTGGTGTTCGCCGCAGCACCGACTGGCCCGATTTCCGTCCTGGGCCTGCAGGGCAGCTATAACGATTTCAAACTCGAAGGTGGGCAGCGACACGGTAGACCTCAAGGACCGCACCAACCCTTACGCCGAGCATTCGACTGTCCGCACAAGCCCCCTTTGTGTCCCCCAAAACCCTCAACGCCCTGCCTTCGCTGCCTTAGTGTGCAAACAGCTTCCACAGCACAATAAGAGAGGGTGGCCATGCCCCGCACCGCGTTACTGTTGCTCGTACTCAGCCTGTTGACGGCCTGTGACGACACGCCCAAACCTGCCCCCGAACGCACTGCTGCGACCACGACCGTGCCCACCGACCCGGCACTGGCCCAGGTCTACGACACCAGCTGCAAGCTATGCCACGCCAACCCGGCGGCCGGCGCGCCGTTGGCGGGTGACAAGGCCGCCTGGAGCCCGCGCGTCGCCCAGGGCGCCGACACGCTGCTGGACCACAGCATCAACGGCTACAACGGCATGCCGCCGATGGGGCTGTGTATGCAGTGTTCCGAAGCGCAGTTTCTGGCGCTGATCAGCTTTATGGCCGGTGTTCAACTCCAATAATAAAAAGAGGTGGTGGATGGCGCTTTCACGGCGGCAACTCTTGCAACGCTCGGCAGTGGCCGGGGTTTTTCTGGCCCTGTCGAGCAACCCGGTACTGGCCCAGTTGGCCCGCGCGCCGCGGTTGATCCCGTGGCGCAACTGGTCGGGCGCGCAGACCTGCCTGCCGCTGGCGCGCCTGGCGCCCAAAGACCTGGATGAATTGGTGCAAATGATTCGCCAGGCACCGAGCACTATTCGGCCCGTAGGCTCGGCACATTCGTTCAGTGCCCTGGTGCCCACCGACGGCACCTTGTTGTCGCTGAGTTACTTCAATGGGCTGTTGGACCATGACCCCGCCACCTTGCAAGCGACCTTTGCCGCCGGCACGCCGATGTCGCGCATGGGGCCGGCGCTCAAGGCCGTCGGCCAGGCGCTGCCGAACATGGCGGACATTGATTACCAGACCCTGGCCGGGGCGATTTCCACCTCCACCCATGGCACCGGCGTGGGCTTTACCTCGTATTCCGGTTGCGTCACCGGCCTGCAACTGGTCACCGCCCAAGGCGACGTGCTGGACTGCGATGCGCAACGCCATCCCGAGCTGTTCAGCGCCGCGCGCGTGTCCCTCGGTGCGCTGGGCGTGGCCACCCAGATCCGCTCGCAGAATCGCGCACCGTACCGCTTGCGTGAGCGTCAGTGGATCGCCAAGACCGAAGAGTTGCTGGAGGATGTGCACAAGAACACCCGCGAAAACCAGCACTGGGAAATGCTCGTGGTCACCCATTCCGACTACGCGCTGTCCATCGCCCTCAACGAAACCGATGACCCCGAAACGCCTCCCGTCGACCCGGCGGAGGCGGGCGGCAATGAGTTTGTGTCGATCATCGAAAAGCTCGACAAGTATGGTAGTGATTTCCCGGGCACCCGCCGCACCTTGCTCAACAGCCTGCGTTTTTTTGCCAGCTTTCAGGACCGCGTGGCCGAGTCGTTCCAGGTCTATGCCAATGTGCGCAACGTGCGTTTCAACGAGATGGAATATTCGGTGCCTGCCGAACATGGCCCGGCGTGCCTGCGGGAAATCCTCAAGCTGATCACCGACAAGGACCTGCGCACCTGGTTTCCTATCGAGTATCGCTACGTCAAGGCCGATGACATCCCTTTGAGCATGTTCGAAGGCCGCGACAGCTGTTCGATTTCGGTCCATCAGCATTACGCCATGGACCATCACAACTTCTTTGCCGCCGTGGAGCCGATTTTCTGGAAGTACGCCGGCCGCCCGCACTGGGGCAAATTGCACACCCTTAACGCGCGCACCTTGCAGCCGCTGTACCCGCGCTGGGACGAATTCACCCGCGTGCGCCGCGAGCTGGACCCGAGCGGCAAGTTCCTCAATGCGCACCTGCAATCCATCCTGGGAGTGGCCTGATGAAACGCCGACATTTTGTGCTGGGCGCCGCAGTGGCGGCAGTGGCGGGTGGCTGGTGGCTGCGCCCCAGTGATCGCGGCGGCCCGTACAGCGAGTATTTCCGCAGCCTTAATGATGAACTCAAAGCCCATGGACCGATGCGCCCGGTGATGCTGATCGACCTGGACCGCCTTGATCACAATATCGACGTGGTGATGCAGTCGGTGCAGCGTGGTGGCAAGCATTTGCGCCTGGTGGAGAAGTCGCTGCCGTCGCCGGGGTTGCTGGCGTATATCGCCAAGCGCGCGGGCACTGCGCGGCTGATGTCGTTTCATCAACCGTTTCTGAACCACGATGCGCAGGTGTTTCCCGAGGCCGACATCCTCATGGGCAAGCCGTTGCCGGTGCGCTCGGCCGAGCTGTTTTATCAAACCCATAAAGGTCCGTTTGACCCGGCCAGGCAATTGCAGTGGCTACTGGACACGCCAGAGCGGTTGCAGCACTACTTGGCGTTGGCGCAAGGGTTGGGCACGCGGTTGCGGGTGAACATCGAGCTGGATGTGGGGCTGCATCGCGGCGGCATTAGCGATAACGCGGTGCTGGGGCGGATGCTCACGCTGATCAGCGCCAATCCGCAGCACTTGGAGTTTGCCGGATTTATGGGCTACGACCCGTTTGTGGGCATGGGCGTGCCGGGTATTCTCGGTTCGCCCCACGCGCTGTTTGAGCAGGTGATGCAGCGCTACAACGGCCATGTTGATTTCACCCGTCAACAGTTTGCCGGGTTATGGCGTGAGGGGCTGACGTTGAACACGGCTGGCAGCCCCAGCTATCGGATTCACGAGCAGGAAACACTCAGTACCGAGGTGTCGGTGGGTACCGCGTTGCTCAAGCCCACGCATTACGATTTGCCGTCGTTGAGCGAGCATGTGCCGGCAGCGTTTATCGCCACGCCAGTGTTGAAAAGCACCGGGTCGGTGGAGATTCCGGCGCTGGATGGCAAGTCGCGGGTGTTTTCGTGGTGGGATCCGAATCAGCGCGAGACGTTCTTTATTTATGGCGGCAACTGGATGGCGCAATTCGAGTCGCCGCAGGGGCTGCAAAGCAATGAGCTGTTTGGGCGCAGTTCTAACCAGGAGATGGTCAACGGCTCGCCGGCGGTGGGATTGAATATTGAGGATCAAGTGTTTTTGCGCCCGACCCAGAGTGAGTTTGTGTTGTTGCAGTTTGGGGATTTGCTGGGGGTGCGGGACGGGAAAATCGTCGAGACCTGGCCCGTTTATTCCTGACGCAAAGCGCTCGAAATGTGGGAGTGTGATTGTGGGGGGCTGGCTTGTGTGGGAGCTGGCTTGCCTGCGATGCAGACGCCTCGGTCTCAAGGTTAGACCGCGGTGATGCTATCGCAGGCAAGCCAGCTCCCACACAATCACACTCCCACACAAGCCAGTGTTCCTGTTTCAAGTCGGGTTTTTACAGGGCAAAGGGAATGGTGAGCTTGGCCCACAACATATCGCCTTCCGGCCGGTTCTTCACATCGAACTCTTTAGCCCAGCGCACCTCTGCACTGGCGTATTTCAAGAAGGTGAAATACACCGCCGGGCCAATGGCAAACACTTGTCCCTTGACCCCATCATTCACTTCATCACCATAGATGTTTACCACCGTGCGCCCGTGCTGCTTATCGTCGGTGGTCTGCTTGAGGTAATAGCCGTTGACCCCCAGGCTCAGGTTGTCGGTCACCTTGTAGCTGGCCGAGTAGTCGAAATGGAAAATCTGGCCGGAGCGGTAGTCGGTGTCGTGGTTTTCTTCGTTGAAGCTGTAGGTGGTCTTGATCGACAGTTCGGTGCGTTCATTGGGCATCCAGGTCGCCGAGACCAGCGGCTTGTAGGTGTAGAAGTTGTTGCTGGTGTTGGCCAGGCGCGTGGCGTCGTATTCGCCGGTGGGCAGGGTGATTTCCACGGCGGCGGCCAGGGTCAGGTTTTTGCCCATGTCCCACAGGATGATCGGCGCCAGGGTGGTATCGCCCATGCTTTCGCGGGTGTCGGACATACCGAACAGCGACACCTGTTGCTTGATATACGGCTGGGCGATGTAGCCGCCCAGGCGCCCGCCGAACACACGCACGGGGCTCAGGTAGTCCAGGCGTGGGATGATCGCGTCGGACTTGATCCGCACTTGCGAGACCTTGCCGCCGAGGGAGCTGATGTCCAGTTTGCGTGCCTGGTAGTGGTTGTAATACAGGTTGAACGCGAACATATGGTCGGGCAGGTTGTTCACGTCCAGCGGCAGGATGTAGAAGCCATCGGTGCCGGGGCCGATGTTGTCGACGCCGCCTTCGGTGGCCAGGGCCGGCAGGCTGAGCAGGCTCAACAACGCCAGTTGCAGGGGGGGAAGTGCACGGGTGGGGTTCATGTCTGGCCTCTTTATTATTGTTAGGGCACCGCTGACGTTAGAAATATGCCTTCAGCGCCCGGCGGGGCAGGGTTTTGGCGGCCAGATAGGGGGACTTTGCCGGACAGGTTTCACTCAGGATGCAGCGGCTCTTGCAAGCGCCTATGATTAACAGGATGTTTCTAAAACAAGAACTGAAGTACTCAGTCGGGAACCCGTGAGCCATGCAAAGGAAAGCCATTGACCCGCAATTTGAATTGGCGCTGGTGTCGCCCTTCCTGTTGCAGACCCTCGGGCACGTGGTAGCGCAAAAGGGCGCGAGTGCCGAAGCGTTGTGCCGAGGCCTGGGGTTTACCCTGGCCGACCTGGATGACCCGGCCCAGCGTATTTCCTATCGCCAGGCTGTGGCGATGATCCAGCGCGCACTCAAGGTGCTGCCCGATCAGGGGCTGGGCCTGTGGGTGGGGCATCAGAACGTGCTGGGCACCCTCGGCCTGCTCGGCCATGTGATCTCCCTGTGCAAAACCCTGCGCGATGCATTTGCCATTGGCGAGCGCCATCAGCACACCTCAGGCGGCATCGCCACCACCCGTACCCATGAGACCTTGGAAGAAGTACACGTCGACGTCGAATGCCTGCTGCCGTTTGCCGAGGTGCAGGTGTTTGCGGCCGAAGAGTTCTTCGCCAGCCTGATGGTGTATGGCCGCGCGCTCGTGGGGGAGACGTTTATGCCCCTGCGCATGGAGTTCGTGCACGCTGTGCCGCCTTACCAGGCTGAGTACCAACGCCTGTTTGGCGCGGATGTGCGCTTTGGCTGCCTGCACAATCGCATGGTGCTGGCCCCGCATTGGCTGGATAAACGCCTGCCTAATCACCACGCCTTGGCGTTGCGCCAGGCCCTGGAGTTGCTGGAGTTGGAGAGCGCGCAGTTGCACCAGAAGATGGACCTGATCCAGGCCGTTGAACGCGCTATTTCGCGGGATTTGCAGGGCAGCCAGCTGGAGAAGGTCGCCGGCGACTTGAACATGAGTGGGCGCACCCTGCGCAGGCGCCTGACCGAACACGGGCTGACGTTCGAAGCGTTGCAGGAGCAAGTGCGACGTGCACGTACCATGGGGTTGCTGGGGAATCCGGGGCTGTCGATCGAACGTATTACCGAGGAAGTCGGTTATAGCGATGTGCGCAGTTTTCGGCGGGCCTTCAAGCGCTGGACAGGGGTGAGCCCGAGTGCGTTTCGTGGCGAAGGAGGAGGGGCCTAGTCCTCGGGGGAGCCGATAAGCCTGCATGAAGAAGCCCCGAACCTGTCGGGGCTTTGTCCATCAACCCAAGGCCGCGAGCTGCGCCACGGTTTCCGGAAAGCGCGCCACCAGCCGAATCAAGGTGGTGGCCTGGGCGTTGGGCTTGGCCCGGCCTTGTTCCCAGTTTTCCAGGGTGCGCACGTTGGTACGCAGGTACATGGCGAACACCGAGCGCGAGAGGTTGAGCTGTTGGCGCACGGCCACCACTTCGTCGGCGCTCAGGGGGGCCAGGTTGTTGAGATGGACCTTGTGGGTCCGCAGGGTGACTTTGCCTTGGCGTTCTTCGGCCAGGGCGTCGAAGCCTTCGACCAGTTCGGAAAAGATTTCACGTTTCATGATGTGTTCTCGCTTTGATTTCCCTGTCCAGCATGTGTTTTAAGGCTTTCTTGTGGTTGGGGGTAAGGTCATCCTGTTCGTGTTTGCCGTACAGGGTGAATAACCAGAACTGCGTGCCGCCCGACCACCAGTAGTAAATGACCCGCAAGCCTCCGCGTTTGCCTTTGTTGCGTCGCTCATCGACGAAACGGACCTTGCGCAGCGCGCCGGTTCCCTCGATGACGTCGCCCGCTTGCGGATTCTTCATCAACTCCTGTTGAAAGCCTTGGAATAGCTCGTCACTCAGATAGTCCCTGCGATGCCGTTCAAAGGCCGGCAACTCGATAAATAGAGCATCCATGTTCTGTACGTAGCCTGCGTATAGTTTGGTGGCCCACGCGCCTTGGGTCAAGTGACCGGGCTGTGGGAACTTTCCTAAAACGCAATCACCATACGGCTAGGTTCAGCGGCTGGATGCCAGACAAAGAGGTAGAGGAGGAAGGAAATTTCAGCGCACAGGGGAGGGCAAAAGAATTGAAAGTCCAGAAACGCAAAACGGCGCCCGAAGGCGCCGTTTCGTTTACTGCATCAAGCTAAGCGATCAAACGCCCAGTACCGCGTGCTGCACCAGGGTGAGCAACGGTTGTGGGTAAACGCCCAGGAAGAACGCGAGCAGGGCGATGGCCAGCAGCATCACGCCGCCTGCCTTCTGTTCCCAGTGCAACTCGGCATCCACACGGCGCAGGTTTGGCTCGATCAGGTACAGGGTGACCATCACGCGCAGGTAGTAGAACACGCCGATGGCGCTGCCCAGTACCAACGAGGCAACCAGCCACCATTCGTGGGCTTCAACACCGGTAGCCACGATGTAGAACTTGCCGATAAAGCCTGCGGTCAGCGGGATACCGGCCAGGGACAGCATCATCACGGTAAGCACGGCGGTCAGGTACGGACGGCGCCAGAACAGGCCACGGTATTCGTACAGGGCGTCGGCGTCACGGCCTTTGAACGGCGAGGACATCAGCGTGATCACGCCAAATGCGCCCAGGCTGGTGATCACGTAGGTGACCAGGTACACGCCCATGGCTTCCACGGCCAGGCCTTTGCTCGCCACCAGGGCGATCAGCAGGTAGCCGAAGTGCGCGATGGAGGAGTAACCGAGCAGACGCTTGAGGTTGTTCTGGGTCAGGGCCAGCAGGTTACCGAACAGGATCGACGCAATGGCGATCACGGTCAGCACGGTGCTCAGCACGCCGGTGTTGGCCGCAGGCGAGATCTGGAACAGACGCACCATCACAGCAAACACGGCAACCTTGGACGCGGTGGCCAGGAACGCCGCCACTGGCGCCGGGGCGCCTTCGTAGACGTCCGGGGTCCACAAGTGGAACGGCACCAGGGACAGCTTGAACGCCAGGCCGATCAGCATCATCGCCAGGCCCAGTTGGGCAATCGGCGCAGGCATGTTGGTGGCCGCCAGGGCGTGACCGATACCGGTGAAGCTCAGGTTGCCAGCCTCTGCGTAGAGCAAGGCCATACCGAACAACAGGAACGCGGAACCGGCAGCCGACAGCACCATGTACTTGATGCCGGCTTCCAGCGAGCGCTTGTTGAAGAAGGCGTAGGCCACCAGGCCGTAAGTCGGGATCGACAGCAGTTCCAGGCCGATGAACAAGCCGGCCAGGTGCTGAGCGCTGACCAGCACGATGCCACCGGCCGCAGCCAGCAGAATCAGCAGGTACAGCTCTTCCTTGTTGCCTGGGTAGCCAGTGCCGCCTTCGCCGAGGTAGGCGTGGGCAAGGGTGACGCAGGCCAGGGTGGCAACCAGGATCAACGCGATGTACAGCAGCGCGAAGTCATCGACCATCATCAGCGGGGTCACGGCCAATGGCGCGACCTTGAGTGCCGGAATGATCGACAGCAGGGCCAGGTTAAGACCGGCACACGACAGCAGGAACGTTTGCGAGTGATTGCGGCGCCAGGCGATTGCCAGCATCACCGCCACAACGGTGAGGCTGGTAATCAGCAGCGGCGCAAGCGCGATAAAGTGTTGGATCGTGAATTCCATAGCGCTCTTACCGGGCCGAAGCGAGTTGAGAGAAGGCGGTGCCGATCCACTGCTGCACGCCATGCATCGTCGCGGCAGAAGTGTCCAGGAACGGTTGCGGGTACACACCGATGTAGATCAGCAGCACCGCAAGGCCGAGCACCATGATCAGTTCGCGAGCATCCATCCCTTGCAGGACGGTGTCGGACTTGGCCGGGCCGAAGTAGGCGCGGTGGATCATGATCAGCGAGTAGACCGAACCAAACACCAGGCCCGAGGTAGCAATGGCGCTGATCCACGGCGTATGTACGAACGAACCCATCAGGATCAGGAACTCGCCGATGAAGTTACCGGTGCCCGGCAAGCCCAGGGATGCGGCGGCAAAGAACAGGCTGATGGCCGGCAGGTACGCGATGCGCGACCACACGCCACCCATTTCACGCATGTCACGGGTGTGCAGGCGCTCGTACAGCTGACCACTGAGGATAAACAGTGCCGCGGCCGAAACACCGTGGGCCAACATCTGGATCACCGCGCCTTGCAGCGCCAGTTGGCTGCCGGAGTAGATGCCGATCAGTACGAAACCCATGTGGGAAACGGACGAGAAGGCAATCAGACGCTTGATGTCGGTTTGCGCAAAAGCCAGGAACGCACCGTAGAAGATCCCGATCAGACCCAGGGTCATGGCGATCGGCGCGAACTCGGCCGAGGCATTCGGGAACAGCGGCAGGGCGAAACGCAGCAGACCATAAGCAGCAGTCTTAAGCAGGATACCGGCGAGGTCGACGGAACCTGCGGTCGGTGCCTGGGCGTGAGCGTCAGGCAACCAGGAGTGGAACGGCACCACCGGCAGCTTCACCGCGAAGGCGATGAAGAAGCCCAGCATCAGGATGTACTCGGTGGTCAGCGACATCTTGGTCTTCAACAGGTCGGCGTAGTTGAAGGTAATCACGCCAGTGTTGTTGAAGTTGACCAGTACCAGACCCAGGATCGCCACCAACATGATCAGGCCGGAAGCCTGGGTGAAGATGAAGAACTTGGTCGCCGCGTAGATCCGGGTTTTCTTGCCGTCCGAAGAACTGTGACCCCAGAGCGCGATGAGGAAGTACATCGGCACCAGCATCATTTCCCAGAAGAAGAAGAACATGAACAGGTCCAGCGCCAGGAACACGCCGACAACGCCGCCCAAAATCCACATCAGGTTCAGGTGGAAGAAGCCCACGTGACGCTGAATTTCTTTCCAGGAGCAGAGTACCGAGAGGATACCCAGCAAGCCGGTCAGCAAAATCATCAACAGCGACAGGCCGTCGAGGGCCAGGTGCACGTTGATGCCGAAGCGCTGGATCCACACGTGCTTGAATTCAAGCGCGAAGGTTGGATCGACACCCGGTGCCGGAGCGAATGAATAGTCACCGTGCGCCCACAGCCAGAGGCCGAGCGCGAGTTCCAGGGACATGGTCAGCAACGCAATCCAGCGGGGCAGGGTGGCGCCGAAGCGTTCACCCATCCAGCAGAGCAGGCCGCCGATAAAGGGGATCAGGATTAGCCAGGGCAGAATCATGACAGGCTCGTTTCCTTTCGCAGGTTCGCAAAGTTCAAAAGGTTCATAGTCAGACCGCTACCACAACGATGGCGCCGATCACCAGCACGGCACCGATGGCCATGGAGGCTGCATACCAACGCAGTTGACCGGTCTCGCTGCGGCTCAGGGCGGTGTGACCGGCCTTGGCGGCTCGCGGGATCAAACCGATGGTCTGGTCGAGCGGGTCTTTGCGCAGTACGTGGCTGATGGCCAGGTAAGGTTTGACGAACAGTTTGTCGTAGATCCAGTCGAAGCCCCATGCAGCGAACCACCAAGCCGAGAGGAAGCGGCCAATGCCACTGTTGGCCACCGCGGTGACGAAGCGACGCTTGCCCAGGAACAGCAGCGCGGCCAGCAGGATACCGGCGATGGCGATGGCGCCCGAGGCGATTTCCAGGCTGTGCTTGGCGGCGCCACCGGCATGCCCGGCGCTTTCCGGCAGTACACCGGCCAGAGGCGGGGTGATCATGGCGCCGATGAAGGTCGACAGGATGATCAGCACCGACAGTGGCAACCAGTGGGAGATGCCGTGGCCTGCGTGCGCTTCGGTCTTGGCTTCACCGTGGAAGGTGATGAAGATCAGGCGGAAGGTGTACAGCGAGGTCATGAACGCACCGACCAGGCCTGCATACAGCAGGTTCTGGTTACCGCTGGCGAACGCTTCCCAGAGGATTTCGTCCTTGGAGTAGAAACCTGCGGTCACCAACGGCAGGGCGGCCAGGGCGGCACCCCCGACGATGAAGCTGGCGTAGGCCAATGGCAGTTTCTTCCACAGGCCGCCCATCTTGAAGATGTTCTGCTCGTGGTGGCAGGCAACGATCACTGCACCGGAGGCAAGGAACAGCAGGGCCTTGAAGAAGGCGTGGGTCATCAGGTGGAAAATCGCCGCGTCCCAGGCGCCAACGCCCAGGGCCAGGAACATGTAGCCAATCTGGCTCATGGTCGAGTAGGCGAGGATACGCTTGATGTCGGTCTGTACCAGCGCGGCAAAACCCGCCAGAACCAGGGTCACACCACCGACCAGTCCTACAAGATGCAGGATTTCCGGCGCCAGGGTGAACAGGCCGTGGGTACGCGCGATCAGGTAGACACCCGCAGTCACCATGGTTGCCGCGTGGATCAGCGCCGACACCGGCGTAGGACCGGCCATCGCGTCCGCCAGCCAGGTTTGCAGCGGCAGTTGTGCGGATTTACCCACAGCGCCGCCCAGCAGCATCAGGGTCGCCAGGGTGATCCAGAAGTCACCAACCTGGAATTTCTGCGGTGCCAGCACCAGCAGTTCCTGGATGTTCAGCGTGCCCACTTGTTGGAACAGGATGAACAGGCCGATGGCCATGAACACGTCGCCGATGCGGGTGACGATAAAGGCCTTGAGTGCCGCGTTACCGTTGTTGCGGTTGCTGTAGTAGAAACCGATCAACAGGTACGAGCACAGGCCCACGCCTTCCCAGCCGAAGTACAGGAACAACAGGTTATCGCCGAGTACCAGGAACAGCATGCTGGCGATAAACAGGTTGGTGTACGAGAAGAAGCGCGAGTAGCCGGCTTCACCACGCATGTACCAGGACGCGAACAGGTGGATCAGGAAGCCTACACCCACCACCACGCCGAGCATGGTGATCGACAGGCCGTCGACGTAGAGGGCGAAGTTGGGCTTGAAGCCGTCCACCGACATCCATTGCCACAGCACCAGGGTGTAGTGGCCGCCTTCCGGCGGCGCCACGTTGAATTGCCAGATGACGTAGGCGGCGACGATCGCCGACAAGCCAATGGAACCCACGCCGATCAAGGCAGAAAGGTTTTCCGACCAGCGTCCACGGGAGAACGACAGCAGCAGGAAACCGATCAGGGGAAATACGAAAGTCAGAAAGATCATGTTCATCCGCGCATCTCACTGGCAGCGTCGATATCAAGCGTGTGGAAGCGACGATACAGTTGCAGCAGGATCGCCAGGCCAATACTGGCCTCGGCGGCTGCCAGGCTGATCACCAGGATGAACATGACTTGCCCATCCGGCTGCGCCCATCGGCTACCTGCAACAACGAACGCCAGTGCGGCGGCGTTCATCATGATTTCCAGGCTCATCAACACGAACAGAATGTTACGGCGAACCATCAGGCCGACCAGGCCAAGGCAGAACAGGATGCCGGCGACCGCCAGACCATGCTCCAAAGGGATAGCAGGCATCGTCATTGCTCCTTGGCTTCGTTGCGGCCCAAGTGGAAGGCGGTGATGGCTGCCGCGAGCAGCAGCATCGAAGCCAGTTCGACCACTAGCAGGTACGGGCCGAACAGGCTGACGCCCACGGCTTTCGCGTCTACGGTGGTGTGGCCGATGGCCTGGCCGCTCTGGTGAGCGAACAGCACATATAGCAGTTCACCCAGCAGCAGCGCTGCCAGGATGACCGGGCCGAGCCAGATGCCGGGCTTGAGCCAGACGCGTTCCTGGGCGACCGAGGCCGGCCCCAGGTTGAGCATCATCACCACAAACACGAACAGCACCATGATGGCGCCGGCGTAGGCGATCACTTCCAGCACACCGGCGAACGGTGCGCCGAGGCTGAAAAAGGTCATGGCCACGGCGATCAACGAAATGATCAGGTAGAGCAGGGCGTGCACAGGATTGGTGTTGGTGATCACGCGAAGCGTGGACACCACTGCAATGCCGGACGCGAAATAGAAAGCGAATTCCATCTTTCTTCCTTAAGGCAGCAAGCTCTTCACGTTGATCGGCTCGGCTTCGTTTTGTGCGGCGCCCTTCGGCTTACCGGCAACGGCCATACCTGCAACACGATAGAAGTTGTAATCAGGGTTTTTACCGGGACCAGAGATCAGCAGATCTTCTTTCTCGTACACCAGGTCCTGACGTTTGAACTCGGCCATCTCGAAATCCGGTGTCAGCTGGATCGCGGTGGTCGGGCAAGCTTCCTCGCAGAGGCCACAGAAAATGCAGCGCGAGAAGTTGATGCGGAAGAAGTCCGGGTACCAGCGACCGTCTTCGGTTTCAGCTTTCTGCAGGGAGATGCAACCCACCGGGCACGCCACGGCGCACAGGTTGCAGGCTACACAACGCTCTTCGCCATCGGGGTCGCGGGTCAGTACGATGCGGCCGCGATAGCGCGGCGGCAGGTACACCGCTTCTTCCGGGTATTGCAGGGTGTCGCGTTTGCGAAAGCCGTGACCGAACACCATCACCAGGCTTCGCAACTGGGTACCGGTACCCTTAACGATGTCGCCAATATATTTGAACATGGGTCAAATCCTCACTGAACCGCGCCGGCTGGCGTGTTCAACAACACAACGGCAGCCGTCACCAGCAAATTGATCAGGGTCAGCGGCAGGCAGAAGCGCCAGCTGAAATCCATCACCTGGTCGTATCGTGGACGCGGAATGGAAGCGCGCAGCAGGATAAACAACATGATGAAGAACGCGGTCTTCAGGAAGAACCAGAAGAACGCCAACTGCGGCAGGATGCCGAACGGACCGTGCCAGCCGCCGAAGAACAGCGTGACCAACAGGGCCGAGATCAAGATGATGCCGATGTATTCGCCAACGAAGAACATGCCCCATTTCATGCCGGCGTATTCAATGTGGTAACCGTCAGCCAGTTCCTGTTCCGCTTCCGGCTGGTCGAACGGGTGACGGTGAGTCACGGCGACGCCAGCGATGAAGAAGGTGCAGAAGCCAAAGAACTGCGGAATGATGAACCACAGGTTCTGCGCCTGGTACTCGACGATGTCGCGCATGTTGAACGAGCCGACCTGCACCACGATGCCCATCAGCGCCAGGCCCATGAACACTTCGTAGGACACGGTCTGGGCCGAGGCCCGCAAGCTGCCCAACAGGGCGAACTTGTTGTTGCTCGACCAACCGGCGAACAGCACCGCGTAGACCGACAAACCGGCCATGGCGAAGAAGAACAGCAAGCCGATGTTCAAGTCCGCCACGCCCCAGGTCGGGGTGATCGGGATGATCGCGAAGGCGATCAGCAAGGCGCTCATGGCCACGATCGGTGCCAGGGTGAAGATCACCTTGTCGGCAAACGGCGGGGTCCAATCTTCCTTGAAGAACATTTTCAGCATGTCGGCGGCGATCTGGAACATACCGAACGGGCCAACGCGGTTCGGACCGTAACGGTCCTGCCACCAGCCCAGCAGGCGACGTTCGACGAAGCTGAGCAGGGCGCCCGCAACGACCACGGCCAACAGGATCACGATGGCCTTTACGACCGAGATGATCACGTCGATCACTTCAGGGGTGAACCAGGTCATTGCGCTGCCTCCTGCAGACCGTCAACGGTTTTGCCAAAGATCGCAGGCGGAATACCGGCAAGGCCTTTAGGCAGTGCAACCAGGCCAGCACCCAACTCATCGTTGATACGCAGCGGCAGACGCAGGGTCTTGCCGGCCACGTTCAGGCTGAGCAGGGCACCGTCGTTGACGCCCAGGCGGTCGGCTTCGGACTTGGCCACGGACACGTAGGCTTCAGGAATGCGACTTTGCACCGGCGCGGCTTTGGAAGAGGTCTCTTCGCTGCCGAACAGGTGGAAGAACGGCACAACCTGCCAGGTGCCCTGGGCCGGGTTGAATGGACGCGGTACCGCAGCGAACCAGTTCAGCGAGTCACCGGTGCTTTCGATCAGGCGGGTGCCTGGGTCGCCAGCGCGGATGTGACCACCGACTTCGTCCTGGAACTTGTTCCAGGCTTGCGGCGAGTTCCAGCCCGGCGACCAGGCAAATGGCACCTGCTGGCGTGGCTCGACCGAGCCCGAGTAACCTTCCATGGAGAAGGCAAACGCGGTATCCGGGTCTTGCGGGGTACGCGGCTCGTGCACGCTGATGTCGGCGCGCATGGCCGTACGGCCGGAGTAACGCAGCGGTTCACGGGCGAGTTTCATGCCCTTGATGCGGAACGAGGCGGACGGAGCAGCGTCGACGATACGGGCCAGCTGCGGGGCGCTTGCGGCGGCAGCAGCGGTCACGTGGTCGAGCTGGGTCCAGTCGATCGGCTGGTTCAGCAAGGTCGCACGCAGGGCATGCAACCAGCGCCAGCCTTCGTGAACCAGGATGCTGGCGTCCATGTACTTCGGATCGAACACCTGGAAGAAGCGCTGGGCGCGGCCTTCCTGGCTGACCAGGGTACCGTCGCCTTCGGCGAAGGTGGCAGCTGGCAGTACCAGGTCGGCACGCTCGCTGGTGGCGGTCTTCTGGTGGTCGGCCACGATCAGTACTTTGGCGGCGTCCAGTGCAGCGTCAACCTTCGCGGCATCGGTGCGGGTGTACAGGTCGTTTTCCAGTACCACGATGGCGTCGGCGTTGCCGTCGGTCACCGCTTGCAGGGCCGCGTCCAGGGACTCGCCACCGAGCATCGCCAGGCCGAGGCTGTTGGCTTCCGGCACGACCAGGCTGATGGAACCGTTCTTGTCGCGCAGCTTCAAGGCCTTCGCGATATTCGCAGCAGCCTCAATCAGTGCCTTGGAACCCAACGAGGTGCCGGCAATGATCAATGGGCGCTTGGCCGCGAGCAGGGCGTCGGCGATGCGCTGGGCCAGTTCAGCGGCTTCAGCGTCCAGGCCTTCGACGGCAGGCGCGCTGGCGTCGAGGGCGTGGGCTACGGCGAAACCGATGCGGGCCAGGTCGTCCGGCGCTGCGTGAACGCATTCTTCGGCGATGTCGTCGAGCTTGGTTTCAGCCAGGCTTGCGATAAACAGCGGGTTCAGCGCGTGCTGGCCGATGTTTTTCACCGCGGCGTCGAGCCAAGGCTGTACGCGCATGGCGTCGGCCATGTCTTCGGCCTTGCCTTTGACCGACTGACGCAGCGACAGCGCAATACGCGCGGCAGTCTGGGTCAGGTCTTCGCCGAGGACGAAGATCGCATCGTGGTCTTCGATGTCGCGCATGTTCGGGACTGGCAGCGGGCTGTCGTTCAGCACTTGCAGGACCAGGCGGATGCGCTCCAACTCACCGGCTTCGATACCGGAGTAGAAGTGCTCGGCACCCACCAGCTCGCGCAACGCGTAGTTGCTTTCGAGGCTGGCACGCGGGGAACCGATACCGACGATGTTGCGGCCGCGCAGCAGGTCGGCGGCTTTATCCAGCGCGTCGTCCAGGCTCAGCTTGGCGCCACCGGCCAACAGCGGCTGGCGTGGGCGGTCTTCGCGGTTGACGTAGCCATAGCCGAAACGGCCACGGTCGCACAGGAAGTACTGGTTGACCGAACCGTTAAAGCGGTTTTCGATGCGACGCAGTTCGCCGTAGCGCTCGCCCGGGGAGATGTTGCAACCGCTGGAGCAGCCATGGCAGATGCTCGGCGAGAACTGCATGTCCCACTTACGGTTGTAGCGCTCGGAGTGAGTCTTGTCGGTGAACACACCGGTCGGGCAGACCTCGGTGAGGTTGCCGGAGAACTCGCTTTCGAGCACGCCGTCTTCAACGCGACCGAAGTACACGTTGTCGTGGGCGCCGAAGACGCCCAGGTCGGTGCCGCCGGCGTAGTCTTTATAGAAACGCACGCAACGGTAGCAGGCAATGCAGCGGTTCATTTCGTGGGAAATGAACGGGCCGAGGTCCTGGTTCTGGTGGGTGCGCTTGGTGAAGCGATAACGGCGCTCGTTGTGGCCGGTCATCACCGTCATGTCTTGCAGGTGGCAGTGACCGCCTTCCTCACAGACCGGGCAGTCATGCGGGTGGTTGGTCATCAGCCATTCGACGACACTGGCGCGGAACGCCTTGGATTCTTCATCTTCGATGGAGATCCAGGTGTTGTCGGTGGCTGGGGTCATGCAGGACATGACGATACGACCACGGGTGTCGTTCTCGTCGGTGTACTGCTTGACCGCGCACTGGCGACAGGCACCAACGCTACCAAGCGCGGGGTGCCAGCAGAAATACGGGATGTCGAGGCCTAGTGAGAGACATGCCTGTAACAGGTTGTCTGCCCCATCGACTTCGAGCGCTTTGCCGTCTACGTGGATAGTGGCCATGGTTCAAAGTTCTTCGTTGGCCCGTTGTCAGCGGGCGTGGCTAATGGAATCTTGTTATTCATGGGCATCAACACAGCCTTTACGGCGTCAGCCCATGAGAAGACGAAGGGCACGGACCCTTCGCCTTTAAAGCGTTACGCGCCGACTACGATCGGCCTTGCCAGAGGCGGGACGGCGGCGCTGACAGGCGCGATGCCGGCTTCGAACTCCGAGCGGAAGTATTTGATTGCGCTGCCCAATGGCTCCACGGCGCCCGGTGCGTGAGCACAGAAGGTCTTGCCTGGGCCGAGGAACCCGACCAGACCCAGCAGGGTCTCGATGTCGCCTGGCTGGCCTTCACCGTTCTCGATCGCCATCAAGAGCTTGACGCTCCATGGCAAGCCGTCACGGCACGGGGTGCAGAAGCCGCACGATTCACGGGCAAAGAACTGCTCCATGTTGCGCAGCAACGAAACCATGTTCACGGTGTTGTCCACCGCCATCGCCAGGCCAGTGCCCATACGGGTGCCGACCTTGCCGATGCCGCCGGCATACATTTGTGCGTCGAGGTGCTCGGGGAGCAGGAAGCCGGTACCGGCGCCGCCTGGCTGCCAGGCTTTCAAGGTGTAGCCGTCGCGCATGCCGCCGGCGTAGTCCTCGAACAGCTCGCGTGCGGTGACGCCGAACGGCAGCTCCCACAGGCCAGGGTTCTTGACCTTGCCGGAGAAGCCCATGAGCTTGGTGCCCATGTCTTCGCTGCCTGCGCGGGCCAACGATTTGTACCAGTCGACGCCGTCGGCGATGATCGCCGGCACGTTGCACAGGGTTTCAACGTTGTTCACGCAGGTAGGCTTGCCCCACACGCCCACGGCGGCAGGGAAGGGCGGCTTGGAGCGCGGGTTGGCGCGGCGACCTTCGAGGGAGTTGATCAGTGCGGTTTCTTCACCGCAGATGTAACGCCCGGCGCCGGTGTGCACAAACAGCTCGAAGTCAAAACCCGAGCCGAGGATGTTCTTGCCCAACAGGCCTGCGGCCTTGGCTTCTTCCACGGCACGGTTGAGGTGCTTGGCGGCGGTGGTGTATTCGCCACGCAGGAAGATATAGCCCCGGTAGGTTTTCAGCGCGCGGGCGCTGATCAGCATGCCTTCGATCAGCAGATGGGGCAGTTGCTCCATCAGCATGCGGTCTTTCCAGGTGTTCGGCTCCATCTCGTCCGCGTTGCACAGCAGGTAACGGATGTTGATGGATTCGTCTTTGGGCATCAGGCCCCACTTAACACCGGTGGGGAAGCCTGCACCGCCGCGGCCTTTAAGGCCGGCGTCTTTCACGGTCTGGACGATATCGTCCTGGGCCATGTCGGCGAAGGCTTTGCGCGCCGCCGCGTAACCGTTCTTGGCCTGGTACTCGTCGAGCCATACCGGCTCGCCGTCGTCACGCAGGCGCCAGGTCAGCGGGTGGGTTTCAGGCGAACGCTTGATCAGGTTGGCCGGGCCGAAAGATGTAAGGGTCATGGGTAGCCCTCGAGCAATTGGGTCACGCCAGCAGGCTGCACGTCACCGAATGTGTCGTCGTCGATCATCAACGCCGGCGCCTTGTCGCAGTTGCCCAGGCAGCACACCGGCAGCAGCGTGAAGCGGCCGTCCGGAGTGGTTTGGCCGAGGCCAATGCCCAGCTTGTTCTGGATTTCGCTGACCACTGATTCATGGCCACCGATGTAGCAGACCATGCTGTCGCACACGCGAATGATGTGGCGGCCGACCGGCTGGCGGAAGATCTGGCTGTAGAACGTGGCCACACCTTCAACGTCGCTGGCGGGGATGCCGAGGATCTCGCCGATGGCGTAGAGGGCGCCGTCCGGCACCCAGCCACGTTCCTTCTGGACGATCTTCAAGGCTTCGATAGACGCCGCGCGCGGGTCTTCGTAATGATGCAGCTCGTGCTCGATGGCCGAGCGCTCGGTTTCACTCAAGGTGAAACGGTCTGTCTGGATAAGCGTGCTGTTCATGCTTAGCGGTCCACGTCGGCCATAACGAAATCGATACTACCCAGGTACGCAATCAAGTCCGCGACCATCTCGCCTTTGATCACCGAAGGGATCTGCTGCAAGTGGGCAAAGCTTGGGGTACGAATCCGGGTGCGGTAGCTCATGGTGCCGCCATCGCTCGTCAGGTAATAACTGTTGATACCCTTGGTCGCTTCGATCATCTGGAAGGATTCGTTGGCCGGCATCACCGGGCCCCACGAAACTTGCAGGAAGTGCGTGATCAGGGTTTCGATGTGCTGCAGCGTGCGCTCTTTCGGCGGCGGTGTGGTCAGCGGATGATCCGCCTTGTACGGGCCAGCCGGCATGTTGCGCATGCACTGCTCGATGATCTTCAGGCTCTGGCGCATTTCTTCAACGCGCACGATGCACCGGTCGTAGGCATCGCCATTGGCGGCCAGCGGCACTTCGAACTCGAAGTTCTCGTAGCCCGAGTACGGCCGTGCTTTACGCAGGTCGAAGTCGCAGCCGGTCGAACGCAGGCCGGCACCAGTGACGCCCCATTCCAGGGCTTCTTTGGTGTTGTACTGCGCGACGCCGATGGTACGACCCTTGAGGATGCTGTTGTCCAGCGCAGCCTTTTGGTACTCGTCCAGACGCTTGGGCATCCAGTCGATGAATTCCTTGACCAGGCGCTCCCAGCCGTTCGGCAGGTCGTGCGCCACGCCGCCGATGCGATACCAGGCCGGGTGCAGGCGGAAACCGGTGATGGCTTCGATGACCTTGTAGGCGCGCTGACGGTCGGTGAAGGTGAAGAACACCGGGGTCATGGCGCCAACGTCCTGGATATAGGTACCCAGGAACAGCAGGTGGCTGGTGATGCGGAAGAACTCGGCCATCATGATGCGGATGGTGTCGACGCGGTCCGGCACCTTGATACCGGCCAGCTTCTCGACCGACAGCACGTACGGCAGGTTGTTCATCACGCCGCCGAGGTAGTCGATACGGTCGGTGTACGGGATGAAGCTGTGCCAGGACTGGCGCTCGGCCATCTTCTCGGCACCACGGTGGTGGTAGCCGATGTCCGGCACACAGTCGACGATTTCTTCGCCGTCCAGTTGCAGGATGATACGGAAGGCACCGTGAGCTGAAGGGTGGTTCGGGCCCAGGTTGAGGAACATGTAGTCCTCGTTGGTGCCGGAGCGTTTCATGCCCCAGTCTTCCGGACGGAAGCGTGCAGCTTCTTCTTCAAGCTGCTGCTTGGCGAGGTTGAGGCTGAACGGGTCGAATTCGGTTGCGCGGGCAGGGAAGTCCTTGCGCAGCGGGTGACCTTCCCAGGTCGGCGGCATCATGATGCGCGTCAGGTGCGGGTGGCCCGGGAAGTCGATACCGAACATGTCCCAAACTTCGCGCTCGTACCAGCTGGCATTCGGCCAGATACCGGTGACGGTCGGGATGCTCAAGTCGCTTTCGGACAGCGCGACCTTGATCATCACGTCGCTGTTACGTTCCAGCGACATCAAGTGGTAGAACACGGTGAAATCGGCACCGCTCGGCAAACCTTGACGCTTGGTGCGCAGACGCTCGTCCACGCCATGCAGGTCATAAAGCATGACGTACGGCTTGGGCAGGTTGCGCAGGAAGCTCAGGACTTCGACGAGCTTGGCGCGCGCCACCCACAGCACCGGCATACCGGTGCGTGTGGCCTGGGCGGTGAAGGCGTCAGGGCCAAAACGGTTATTGAGTTCGACAACCACATCCTGGTCGTCTGCCTTGTAAGGCGGGATGTACAGAGCACTGCCTGTAGTCATGGTTTTTTATCGCTTTCGGTCAACGTAAAGAATGAAGCCAGGTTTTCGTTCTATAAAAGAAGCGGGGCTGGATCAGACTTCGTCGGGGCTGCGCAGGTTGGTGACTGCGATTCGCTGTTCGCGGCGCTGTTCCTTTTGTGACGGCATCTCGGCGCGATAAACGCCTTGATCACCGACCACCCAGGAAAGCGGACGACGCTCCTTGCCAATCGACTCCTGCAACAGCATCAAGCCTTGCAGAAAAGCTTCAGGGCGGGGCGGGCAGCCAGGCACGTAGACGTCCACGGGCAGGAACTTGTCCACCCCTTGAACGACGGAGTAGATGTCGTACATGCCACCGGAGTTGGCGCACGAACCCATGGAGATAACCCACTTCGGTTCGAGCATTTGCTCGTAGAGACGCTGAATGATCGGCGCCATTTTGATAAAGCAGGTGCCGGCGATAACCATGAAATCCGCCTGGCGCGGTGATGCCCGGATAACTTCGGCGCCAAAGCGCGCGATGTCGTGGGGCGCCGTGAAGGCGGTGGTCATTTCCACGTAGCAGCACGAAAGGCCGAAGTTGTACGGCCACAGGGAGTTTTTACGCCCCCAGTTGACCGCGCCACTCAGCACGTCTTCGAGTTTGCCCATGTAGATGTTTTTGTGGACTTGATCTTCTAACGGATCGGAGACGGTTTCCCGTTCGCCGATAGGGTACTGATCGTTAGGAGCATCCGGGTCGATCCTGGTGAGATTGTATTGCATCGCCAAAGCCTCATTGTTTCAGCTTCGCTTGCCGCTTACGACGAGCTTCCGGAGCCCAGTCAAGGGCGCCCACTCGGAATAGGTAGACAAGGCCTGCCAACAGAATTGCTATGAAAACGAGGGCTTCGACGAATCCGGTCCAGCCGCTTTCGCGGACGGACACAGACCAGGCAAAGAGAAAGAGGGCTTCGATATCGAAGATCACGAACAGCATCGCGACCAGATAGAATTTGGCTGAGAGCCGCAAGCGGGCGCCACCTGTAGGCAGCATGCCGGACTCGAACGGTTCATTTTTGCTGCGGCCCCAGGCTTTTGACCCGAGGAGGCTGGAGACGCCGAGCATGAAGGCACAAAGGCCGACAACACCGAGGAGGAAAATGGCAAAGCCCCAGTTGTGGGCCATGAGTCCTGTCGCTTCGGTCATGCTGGAAATCCTTAACAGAGAGCAAAGGTCTCTGAGCTCGAAAAAGTAACGATGCAGTGACGATATGTCGCACTGCAATCAATCGCGGTGATTTTATGGCTAAACACCGGGCAAGTAAAATTCCTATAGCGAAATTATTCGATGGAATAAGCACATAGTGCACCTTCTTGGGGCTGTAGCCCTTGTGGGGCGGGGATTAGCGGGCATTTAATCAAATGTGTTTTGTTTAAGCGGTAAAGAAGTTTTCATCGGCTAAATGATAATGAATATTGTTTGCGCAGGATTTAAGCGAATGTTTCTCGTGTGGCGCGGGAAGTTGTTGTTACTTGCGTGATTGCTGCTAGTTGCTGGAGGGGATCTTTTAACCGATTTGATTCAGGCAAATAGCGCCCTGGGTCAATGTTTTGCGCAAAACCTTCAGGATCGACACGGTCGATGTGGGAGCTGGCTTGCCTGCGATGGCGGTGGGTCAGTTGAAAATCTGTCACTGACCCACCGCCATCGCAGGCAAGCCAGCTCCCACAGGTGAGGTGTGGTGTTTTCAAGCGGGCAAAAAAACGCCCCGAACCAGTCGGGGCGTCAGATCAAGCGGCAGTGCGGTTAGGTCTTCCGTGGGGCCGCACTGGCCGTTTACTCGCGACTTAGTGGAACTGCTCTTCTTCGGTCGAGCCGGTCAGCGCGGTCACGGACGAGGTGCCGCCCTGGATCACGGTGGTCATGTCGTCGAAGTAGCCGGTGCCCACTTCCTGCTGGTGCGCCACAAAGGTGTAACCCTTGGCGGCGTCAGCGAACTCTTGCTCCTGCAGTTTCACGTAGGCGGTCATGTCGTTACGGGCATAGTCGTGCGCCAGGTTGAACATGCTGTGCCACATGTTGTGAATGCCAGCCAGGGTGATGAACTGGTGCTTGTAGCCCATGGCCGACAGTTCGCGCTGGAACTTGGCGATGGTCGCGTCGTCCAGGTTCTTCTTCCAGTTGAAAGAAGGCGAGCAGTTGTAGGACAGCAGTTGGTCCGGGTATTCCTTCTTGATCGCTTCGGCGAAGCGACGCGCTTCGTCCAGGTCCGGCTTGGCGGTTTCGCACCAGATCAGGTCGGCGTAAGGCGCGTAGGCCAGGCCACGGGCGATCGCCTGGTCGAGACCGGCGCGCACTTTATAGAAGCCTTCCTGGGTGCGTTCGCCGGTCACGAACGGCTGGTCGTATGGGTCGCAGTCGGAGGTCAGCAAGTCTGCCGCGTTAGCGTCGGTACGCGCCAGGATGATGGTCGGCGTGCCGGCAACGTCAGCGGCCAAGCGTGCTGCGGTCAGCTTTTGTACCGCTTCCTGGGTTGGAACCAGTACCTTGCCGCCCATGTGGCCGCATTTTTTCACCGACGCCAGTTGGTCTTCGAAGTGCACGCCGGCAGCGCCTGCCTCGATCATGCTCTTCATCAGTTCGTAGGCGTTGAGTACGCCGCCGAAACCCGCTTCGGCGTCAGCCACGATGGGTGCGAAGTAGTCGATGTAGCCTTCGTCGCCCGGACCTTTACCGGCTTTCCACTGGATCTGGTCGGCGCGGCGGAACGAGTTGTTGATGCGCTTGACCACGGTCGGCACGGAGTCCACCGGGTACAGCGATTGGTCGGGGTACATGGATTCAGCGGAGTTGTTGTCCGCTGCCACTTGCCAGCCGGACAGGTAAATCGCCTGGATACCGGCTTTTACCTGTTGAACTGCCTGGCCGCCAGTGAGGGCGCCCATGCAGTTGACGAAATCTTTTTCGGGGCGGAAGGACGGCTTGGCACCCTGGGTGACCAGCTTCCACAGCTTCTCGGCGCCGAGTTTTGCAAAGGTGTGCTCAGGTTGAACCGAGCCACGCAGGCGGACGACGTCAGCAGCGGAATAAGCGCGGGTTACGCCTTTCCAGCGTGGGTTTTCAGCCCAATCTTTTTCAAGGGCTGCAATTTGCTGTTCGCGTGTCAGTGCCATGGGGAAAAACCTCGTCGCGTCTTGTTTGGAAAAACATCCGTTTTGCCAGCCGTGCATTCAATGCGTGGGCAGGGCTGCTCGCTGACCAGAAGCTTAGGCGGTCAAGTCGGGTTTGGCGGGGGAAGGCGACGGGGTAAACGCAGTGCGAGAGGGCGAGTTGAGCAGGTAAGGGCAAACTGCGAACAGTCTTCGGGCATCGTGGGCCTTGGTACGATCCATCAGTGTGTCGCCGGGTTACCTGGTTAGCTTCCGTCCCTCGGGACAACTTCGTTCCAGTCGCAACCAACGTCAAACACACCTTGTGGGCGGTACAGACACGAATCGGCTCAGGTGGGTAGCTTAGAGCGGCGATTCGAAGGCCCTTGCCAGGGCCTCTGATTAGCGGGAGCGAGGCCATCATGCACAGGCTTTTTTGGCTCGTCAAATGTTTTGTAGTGCTATTTTTCAGGCACTACATCTTTAGTCTAATGCGACTCGCCAGTCAGTTTTTGGTGCTTTAGTTCAGGGTGTCGACCTTGACCCGCAAAGTCAGGTCGTCACGGCCCTGGGTAGAGTAGCTGCGGGTTGTAGAGGATTTATCGGCCTGGGTCTCGCGATTGATACCCGCCAGCGGGATCCATTCGCCCAGGCGGCCACTGACCGTTGTGTCGGTACTTTGAATATTCACTACATCGGGACGTTCCTGGCTCATGCGGTCACGGTTGGTACTGATAGCCAGGTGTACGGTCTCGCCAGTGACACTGGCAGTCACGTAAAAGCCCTGGGTGACGTTGCGGTACTGGGTCTGGTTCTGCGGGCGGCCGTAGGCGTCAGGCTGCGTGGTGGTCAGTGGCACGCTCTGGCCGACCTGAATCAGTGCGGGCACGCCTTCACTGGCCTGGATCTGCTGGATGCCGCCGTCGCGGCTGGCAGTGCCGTAGCTGATGATGCGGGTTTGGCTGTCACCGCTGTTCTGCTGGTTGTTTTCGTTGCTGTCGACGGTGATCAACAGGCGCTTGGCGGGTGTGTCCAGTTGCGTGAGCAGGGCGCGCAGGTCCTGGATCTTGCCGGGGTCCGCTTTAACAATAAGCTGGTTGCCATAGGCGCTGACGGTGCCGTCCTTGCCGATAAAGTTCTGCGCGACGGGCAGCAGGTCGGCGCTGGTGCGGTTGCTCAGATTAACGACTTCGGTGTCGGCCATGGCGCAGGCGCTGGCAGTGAGGAGCAGGGCGGTGAGCAGGGTGCGTAGGGACATGTCCGTTATCTCTGCGAGTCAATTAGGCTTGATAGTGCCAGTTTGTCGGCCTGGCGGGTCGCAAGTTGAATCGTAGACGGCAAAATGCCCTGGCAGGCAGGGCATTTTGGGTGTTGCTGATGGCGCTATCGCAGGCAAGCCAGCTCCCACATTTGGAATGCATTCCCCTGTGGGAGCTGGCTTGCCTGCGATAAGGGCGACTCGATCTCGAATCAGCCCTCGCGCACCATATCAACGTGCGGAATCCCGACTTCAAGGAATTCGTCACTGACGATCTTGAAACCCAGCCGCTCATAAAACGGCGCCGCATACACCTGCGCACTCAGGAACTGCCTGGTCTGGCCACGTTTTTCGGCCTCGCCGATCACCGTTTCCATCAGCTTGTCGCCGACCTTCAGTCCGCGCCAGTCCTTGAGTACCGACACGCGACCAATCTCGCCGCTGGGCAGCAGGCGAGCGGTGCCAATCGGAAAATCGCCTTCGAATGCAAGAAAATGCATTGCGTCGGCGTCATCCGCATCCCATTCCAACTCTGGTGGAACCGATTGTTCAGCGATAAACACCGCCTCACGAATGCGCCGAATCTCAGCGATATCCTTTTGCCAGTCCGCGACACTTACGTGAATCTTATTCATCGGCAAATCCCAGGCTTCCTTGCTTGACCAGTTCGCACAGCAGGTCACGACCGTCTTCGTCGGCCAGCCAGGTGCCGAGGTTTTCGCTGTGCAGGGCGTCGGCCGAGCAGACCAGTTTCAACAGTTCGCGCAGTTTGCCTGGCAGATAACGGCTCTGGCCGCTGGCAAACAGCAGTACGTCATCGTCCACTTCCGACCACGCCATGCGCGCGCTCGGGTTGCGCACCAGAATCGCGCCGTTTTCCAGGCTGCTGATAAAGTCTTCTTCGCCCAATTCTTCACCGGCGACCAGTTCCGGGTAGCGCGGCTCGGTCATGAACTGGCCGAACCAGGTCAGCAGCATGCGCTCGTCGCTCATGTGCTCGGCCAACAGACCTTTGAGGCGGTCGAGTGCATCCGCCTGAATCTGGTGCGGGTCGCTGACTGGTTGGGCGTCGGCGTCCGTGTAGCGCTCTTCATCGGTCAGGTACTGGCTGAGGAAGTCGGTGAAGTGGGTCAGCACTTCGGCGGCGCTCGGTGCGCGGAAGCCCACCGAATAGGTCATGCAGTCATCTTCGGCGATGCCGAAGTGCGCCAGACGCGGCGGCAGGTAAAGCATGTCGCCCGGTTCCAGCACCCATTCTTCGCTCTGTTCGAATTCTGCGAGGATGCGCAGGTCGGCGTGTTGCAGCAGCGGGCTTTCGGAATTGCACATCTGGCCGATTTTCCAGTTGCGCTTGCCTTGGGCCTGCAGCAGGAACACGTCGTAGTTGTCGAAGTGCGGGCCAACACTGCCGCCGGGTGCGGCGAAGCTGATCATCACATCATCGATGCGCCAGCTGGGCAAAAAGCGGAAGTGCCCGAGCAATTCGGCAACTTCGGGTACGAACTGGTCGACTGCCTGCACCAGCAGGGTCCACTCACGCTCTGGCAATGTGCTGAACGCATCTTCGGCGAACGGGCCGCGGCGCAGTTCCCATGGGCGCTCGCCGTGTTCGATTACCAGGCGCGATTCAACTTCTTCTTCCAGGGCCAGGCCGGCCAGTTCGTCGGCGTCGATCGGGCTTTCGAAATCAGGGATGGCCTGACGGATCAGCAGCGGTTTTTTCTGCCAGTAGTCGCGCAGGAATTCGCGTGCCGTGATGCCGCCCAGAAGTTGAAGAGGAATATCAGGATTCATGTGTAACCTATTGAAAAAAAGCACTTTTAAGACAGGAATAAAAACGCCCGGCGCGGCCGGGCGTCTCAAGAGGGCTTGCGCTAAATCAGATGCGCTTGGCTTGGGCCACCGCATTGCCGATGTAGTTGGCCGGGGTGAGCAATTTCAGCTCGGCCTTGGCGGCGGCTGGCATGTCCAGGCCGTCGATGAAAGTTTGCAGCGCCTCAGGGCTGATGCCCTTGCCGCGCGTCAACTCTTTCAGCTTCTCGTAGGGGTTTTCGATGTTGTAGCGGCGCATTACGGTCTGGATCGGCTCGGCCAATACTTCCCAGCACGCATCCAGGTCAGCGGCGATCTTCTGCGCGTTGAGCTCAAGCTTGCTGATGCCTTTGAGGCTGGCTTCGTAGGCGATCACGCTGTGGGCAAAGCCCACGCCGAGGTTACGCAGTACGGTGGAGTCGGTCAGGTCGCGCTGCCAGCGCGAGATCGGCAACTTGCTGGCCAAGTGCTGGAACAGGGCGTTGGCGATGCCGAGGTTGCCTTCGGAGTTTTCGAAGTCGATCGGGTTGACCTTGTGCGGCATGGTCGACGAACCGATCTCGCCTGCGATGGTGCGCTGCTTGAAGTAGCCCAGGGAGATGTAGCCCCAGATATCGCGATCGAAGTCGATCAGGATGGTGTTGAAGCGCGCAATGGCGTCGAACAGTTCGGCGATGTAGTCGTGCGGTTCGATCTGCGTGGTGTAGGGGTTGAAGCCCAGGCCCAGCTCGTCTTCGATGAAGGCGCGGGCATTTTCTTCCCAGTCGATTTCCGGGTAGGCCGACAGGTGGGCGTTGTAGTTGCCCACGGCGCCGTTGATCTTGCCCAGCAGCGGCACGGCGGCGACTTGAGCGATCTGGCGCTCCAGGCGATACACCACGTTGGCCAGTTCTTTGCCCAAAGTGGTCGGCGAAGCTGGTTGGCCGTGGGTGCGCGACAGCATCGGCACGTCGGCGAAACGGATGGCCAGTTCGCGGATGGCGTCAGCGGTCTGGCGCATCAGCGGCAGCATCACGTCATCACGGCCTTCGCGCAGCATCAGGGCGTGGGACAGGTTGTTGATGTCCTCGCTGGTGCAGGCAAAGTGGATGAACTCGCTGACCTGGGCCAGTTCCGGCAGCTTGGCCGCTTGCTCTTTGAGCAGGTATTCGATGGCTTTAACGTCGTGGTTGGTGGTGCGCTCGATCTCTTTCACACGCTCGGCGTGCTCCAGGGAGAAGTTTTCCGCCAGGGTGTTCAATACAGCGTTGGCTTCGGCGGAAAACGCCGGCACTTCGCTGATGGCAGGGTGAGCGGCCAGGCGCTGGAGCCAGCGCACTTCAACCAGAACACGAGCACGGATCAGACCGTATTCGCTGAAAATAGGGCGCAGGGCCTGGGTTTTGCCGGCGTAGCGGCCGTCAACAGGGGAAACCGCAGTGAGCGAAGAGAGCTGCATGGGGTGTTCTCGGACAGTCGGGCAACGAAATGGGGCGCGTATCATACATGAAAAAATCCGCCGGTCCGTCGCCAACTGACCGGCGTATTACGCGTGAGGCTATAAAAAAAACGGGTCGCTGCGACTTATTCGTTGCGCATCAACGGGTAAAGCTCTTTGAGCAATTTGCGTCGGCTGATCACCAACTGCCAGCGATGACCGCCCAACTGGCGCCACAACCGCGCCGAACGAATGCCGGCCAGGAGCAGGGCGCGGATTTTCGAGGCGTTGTTCGGTTGTTGCAGGTTGCGCATGTCGCCGTGCACCTGGATGCGTTGGCGCAAAGTGCTCAACGTGTCCTGGTACAGCGCGCCACAGGCAGCAATCACGTTTTCGTGGGCCGGGCCGAAGTGCTCCACCTGGGACTGAATCTGCGGCAGGCGTTTGCCGATGGTTTCGAGCAGGTCGTCACGCTTGGCCAGTTGCCGTTCAAGGCCGAGCATCGACAGCGCATAGCGCAACGGCTCACGTTGCAAGGTGCTTGGGTCGCGCTCCAGGGCGCCGATCAGCGCGCGGTAGCCTTCGCGTAGCGCCAGATCATCACCGCCGTAGACTTCCAGTGTGTCCTTGGGGTCGCGAATCAGCAGGCTGCCGAGCATGCAGGTCAGGCCTGCCTCGGTCACCTGGCCGGTCTTGGCAATCTTGTCGACCAGCACTGCGGCGAGGAAAACTCCGCCGAGCGCCGTCAATTGCTCCTGGGTCGGGCTCATGCCGGGTTGCTCCAGGCTTCGGCGACTTCAATCACGCCGCCACCCAGGCAGATTTCACCGTCATAGAACACCACCGATTGGCCGGGCGTGACCGCGCGTTGCGGGTCATCGAACGTGGCGCGGTAGCCGCTGGCGGTTTTTTCCAGGGTGCAGGGCTGGTCGCTTTGGCGATAGCGCACTTTGGCGGTCAGGCGGCGTGGCGTGCTCAGGTCGATCGGGTTGACCCAATAGATTTCCGAGGCCAGCAGCGCGCCCGAGAACAGCAGCGGGTGCTCGTTGCCCTGGCCGACGACCAGCACGTTGTTTTCCAGGTCCTTGACCAGCACGTACCAGGGTTCTTCACCGGCGTCTTTAAGGCCGCCGATGCCCAGCCCCTGACGCTGGCCAATGGTGTGGTACATCAAGCCATGGTGACGGCCGATCACTTCACCGTCGGTGGTTTTGATCTCGCCAGGTTGTGCCGGCAGGTATTGCTTGAGGAAGTCGCTGAAGCGGCGCTCGCCGATAAAGCAGATCCCGGTGGAATCCTTCTTCTTGGCGGTAGCCAGGCCGTGTTTTTCGGCGATCTTGCGCACTTCGGGTTTTTCCAGCTCGCCGACCGGGAACAGGGTCTTGGCGATCTGTTCACCGCCCACGGCGTGCAGGAAGTAGCTCTGGTCCTTGTTCGGGTCCAGGCCTTTGAGCAGTTCGGTACGGCCATCGATATCGCGACGGCGCACGTAATGGCCAGTGGCAATCAGGTCGGCGCCAAGGATCATGGCGTAGTCGAGGAACGCCTTGAACTTGATTTCGCGGTTACACAGGATGTCCGGGTTCGGCGTACGGCCGGCCTTGTATTCGGCCAGGAAGTGCTCGAACACGTTGTCCCAGTACTCGGCGGCGAAGTTGGCGGTGTGCAGCTTGATGCCGATCTTGTCGCACACGGCCTGGGCGTCGGCCAGGTCGTCCATGGCGGTGCAATATTCCGTTCCATCGTCTTCTTCCCAGTTCTTCATGAACAGGCCTTCCACCTCATAACCCTGCTCCATGAGCAGAACGGCGGAAACGGAAGAATCCACGCCGCCGGACATGCCGACGATGACGCGCTTCTTTTGTGTGTCAGAAGGGGCTGGATCACGCATAGGGTTTCAACGGGTGTCTTGAAAAAGGACGCGATTCTAACAGGCTCACGCCCGCAAGGCTAAAGAGAAGGGCGGATCAATTCGAGGCTATGGCGCTGGCCGGCCAGATAATCATCGATACAGCGGATGATCAGCTCACTGCGCCAGTCGTCGCGCAGGGCCATCAGCTCCTCACGGGTCAGCCAGCGGGCGCGGACGATGCCTTCATCGAGCTGGTAGTCGGGGTGATGTTTCAAGGCCTTGGCGGTAAAACACACGCGCTGATAAGTCACGCCATTGCTGGGAGCGGTGTACAGGTAGATGCCGACAATGCCGGTGGCCTCGACGTCCCAGCCGGTTTCTTCGAGGGTTTCACGCACGGCAGCTTCGATGAGGGTTTCATGCGGGTCCAGATGGCCGGCCGGCTGGTTGAGCACGGCGCGGCCGCCCTTGAGTTCCTCGACCATCAGGAAGCGGCCGTTGTCTTCGACGAGGGTGGCGACGGTGATGTGGGGTTGCCAGGTCATAGGTGCCTCAATGTGTAGTGACTAAAGAAACTCGTTCAGTGTGGGAGCTGGCTTGCCTGCGATAGCAGTCTGTCAGTTGACCCAGATGCAGCTGAACCACCGCTATCGCAGGCAAGCCAGCTCCCACATTTGATCGGGGTTGTTCAATGAAATCGGGGGCACAAACAGAAACCCCGGCACGGGGCCGGGGCTTCTTTGCATCCTTACAACCTTACTTCAACTTGGCAATGGCCGCGTTGAGGGTGTTGCTTGGGCGCATGGCTTTGCTGGTCAGCTCCGGGTTCGGCGCGTAGTAGCCGCCGATGTCCACTGGCTTGCCCTGTACGGCGTTCAGCTCGGCAACGATGGTTGCCTCGTTGTCGGCCAGGGTTTTGGCCAGTTCGCCAAACTGCGCTTGCAGTGCAGCATCTTCAGTCTGTGCGGCCAGGGCTTGAGCCCAGTACAGCGCCAGGTAGAAGTGGCTGCCGCGGTTGTCGATGTTGCCGACTTTGCGCGATGGCGACTTGTTGTTGTCCAGGAACTGGCCAGTGGCCTGGTCCAGGGTCTTGGACAGCACCAGGGCTTTCGGGTTGTTGTAGGTGACACCCAAATGCTCAAGGGACGCGGCCAGGGCCAGGAACTCGCCCAGGGAATCCCAGCGCAGGAAGTTCTCTTCAACCAGTTGCTGCACGTGCTTTGGAGCCGAACCGCCGGCGCCGGTTTCGAACAGGCCGCCGCCGTTCATCAGCGGCACGATCGACAGCATCTTGGCACTGGTGCCCAGTTCCATGATCGGGAACAGGTCGGTCAGGTAGTCACGCAGAACGTTACCGGTCACCGAGATGGTGTCCAGGCCCTTGCGGGTGCGCTCCAGGGTGAACTTCATCGCGTCGACCGGCGACATGATGCGGATGTCCAGGCCTTCGGTGTTGTGGTCTTTCAGGTAAGCCTGAACTTTCTCGACCACCACGCCATCGTGGGCACGCTTAGGGTCCAGCCAGAAAATGGCCGGGGTGTTGCTGGCGCGAGCACGGTTGACGGCCAGTTTGACCCAGTCCTGGATCGGCGCGTCTTTGGTCTGGCACATGCGGAAGATGTCGCCGGCTTCGACAGCCTGTTCCATCAGCAGGTTGCCCTTGCTGTCGGTGACGCGGACTACGCCGTCAGCCTTGATCTGGAAGGTCTTGTCGTGGGAGCCGTACTCTTCGGCTTTCTTGGCCATCAAGCCAACGTTTGGCACGCTGCCCATGGTGGTTGGGTCGAAAGCGCCATTGGCCTTGCAGTCTTCGATGACGGCTTGGTAGATGGTGGCGTAGCAGCGATCCGGGATCACCGCCTTGGTGTCGTGCAATTGGCCGTCGGTGCCCCACATTTTGCCGGAGTCACGGATCATGGCTGGCATCGAGGCGTCGACGATGACGTCGCTCGGCACGTGCAGGTTGGTAATGCCTTTGTCCGAGTTGACCATGGCCAGGGACGGACGAGCGGCGTACACCGCCTGGATGTCGGCTTCGATCTGCGCTTGCTGATCGGCCGGCAGGGCCTTGATGCGGGCGTACAGGTCGCCGATGCCGTTGTTCAGGTTAAAGCCGATCTGCTCCAGCACGACAGCGTGCTTGGCCAGTGCGTCTTTATAGAACTCGGCAACGATCTGGCCGAACATGATCGGGTCGGAGACCTTCATCATGGTGGCTTTCAAGTGGACCGACAGCAGTACGCCTTGTTTCTTGGCGTCTTCGATTTCAGCGGCGATGAAGCTGCGCAGGGCATTCTTGCTCAGCACGGCGGTGTCGATGATCTCGCCAGCCTGCAAGCTGGTTTTTTCTTTCAGGACGGTAGCGGTACCGTCCTTGGCGATCAGTTCGATCTTGACGGCGTCAGCCGCTTCGATCTGTACGGCTTTCTCGCTGCCGTAGAAGTCGCCGTTGCTCATGTGGGCCACGTGGGACTTGGAGTCCGCAGCCCAGGCGCCCATTTTATGCGGGTGCTTGCGCGCGTAGTTCTTGACCGACAGCGGTGCGCGGCGGTCGGAGTTGCCTTCGCGCAGTACCGGGTTCACGGCGCTGCCCTTGACCTTGTCGTAACGTGCGCGGGTTTCTTTTTCCGCGTCGGTGGTTACGGTTTCCGGGTAGTCCGGCAGGGCGTAGCCCTGGGCCTGCAGTTCCTTGATCGCCGCTTGCAGCTGCGGGGTCGAAGCACTGATGTTAGGCAGCTTGATGATGTTGGCTTCAGGCGTAACGGCCAGGTCGCCCAGTTCGGCGAGGTGGTCCGGGATAGCCTTGGTGCCCAGTTGCTCGGGGAAGCTTGCGAGGATGCGCGCGGCCAGGGAAATGTCGCGGGTTTCCACGGCAATATCAGCGGAAGCGGTGAAGGCCTCTACGATAGGCAGCAGTGAATAGGTGGCGAGGGCTGGGGCTTCGTCGGTGAAGGTGTAGATGATCTTCGAGCGGGTGGGCATATTCGGATTAACTCTCTTCTTTGCTGAAAGCGTGCGCAGAAACTCGAGATGCGCCGGGTGGAGCGCGTTCGTTCAAAGTCATCCATGAGCGAAATGTCGAGGTTTCTTCGCGGTGATGTTGGGTTGCATCAGTCGAGCGTCAAGCGGGTGGACTATTGTATTAGTCCTGCTTTGTAGCGGAAGGCTTTGTTCTAGAGCGGTCCGCCGTCGTGACTCTTTGGTCAGCGGCGGCATTATACATAGGTCGCTATGCTTACGCCGAGCCTTCATACAAAAGGTGTGTCGTCCATTGGTCTAAAGGTCGCAGGGCCCAGACTGCGACCAAAGTCGCACGATGTGCTCAAGATTGGCGATTTTGTCTTTGCTTTCAGGCTTGTAGGCGACAAATTATGCTGTTTTCGATGCAAATGAGCATGGCGTGAGGTTTCAGTCGCCATTTATCTGGAGTAGGCTCGAACGCAGCCAGATGTTCAATCCATAGATGGAGTTCAGCATGGGATACAAGAAGATTCAGGTTCCGGCAGTCGGCGACAAAATCACCGTCAATGCAGACCATTCTCTCAATGTTCCTGACCAACCGATCATCCCTTATATAGAAGGCGACGGTATTGGCGTCGACATCAGCCCGGTGATGATCAAGGTGGTCGACGCGGCTGTTGAAAAGGCCTACGGCGGAAAACGCAAAATCTCCTGGATGGAGGTGTATGCCGGCGAGAAGGCGACTCAAGTCTACGACCAGGACACCTGGCTGCCCCAGGAAACCCTGGATGCGGTCAAGGATTACGTGGTTTCCATCAAAGGCCCGCTGACCACGCCGGTTGGCGGCGGCATCCGTTCGTTGAACGTGGCCCTGCGTCAGCAGCTCGATTTATATGTGTGCCTGCGCCCGGTGCGCTGGTTTGAAGGCGTGCCCAGCCCGGTCAAGAAGCCTGGCGATGTCGACATGACCATCTTTCGTGAGAACTCCGAGGATATTTACGCCGGTATTGAGTGGAAGGCCGGTTCGCCGGAAGCGATCAAGGTGATCAAATTCCTGAAGGAAGAGATGGGCGTCACCAAGATTCGTTTCGATCAGGATTGCGGCATTGGCATCAAGCCAGTGTCCCTGGAAGGTACCAAGCGTCTGGCGCGCAAAGCCCTGCAGTATGTCGTGGATAACGACCGCGACTCGCTGACGATCGTGCACAAAGGCAACATCATGAAGTTCACCGAAGGTGCCTTCAAGGAGTGGGCCTACGAGGTGGCGGCTGAAGAGTTCGGGGCGACCCTGCTCGACGGCGGCCCGTGGATGCAGTTCAAAAACCCGAAAACCGGCAAGAATGTGGTGGTCAAGGATGCCATTGCCGATGCAATGCTCCAGCAGATCCTGTTGCGTCCGGCCGAATACGATGTAATCGCGACCCTCAACCTGAACGGCGACTACCTCTCCGACGCCTTGGCGGCGGAAGTGGGCGGCATCGGGATTGCCCCGGGGGCCAACCTCTCGGACACCGTGGCGATGTTCGAAGCCACCCACGGCACGGCGCCAAAATACGCAGGCAAAGACCAGGTCAACCCGGGCTCATTGATTCTGTCGGCGGAAATGATGCTGCGGCACATGGGGTGGACGGAGGCGGCTGACTTGATTATCAAGGGCACCAATGGCGCTATTTCGGCCAAGACCGTGACCTATGACTTCGAGCGCTTGATGGAGGGCGCCAAGCTGGTGTCGTCTTCGGGCTTCGGTGATGCGCTGATCTCGCACATGTAAACAGCGGGCAAGAAAAAACCGGCCGTCTCTAATGGTTTGAGATGGCCGGTTTTTTATTGCAACCTGCTGGTTCAGTGGCGGATCAGGCCACGACTTTCTTTTCTTTTTTAGCAGCTGGGGTTGCGGGTTTTTCGTGTACTTCGGCGTTCACTGCATCGATGTTCACTGCGTGCAGTCCTTTCGGTCCTTCAATCGTTTCAAAACTGACTGCTTGGCCTGCTTTCAGCGTCTTGTATGCATCCATGTTGATTGCCGAGTAATGCGCAAAAAGATCTTCGTCGGGTTTCCCTTCCGCGTTAATGAACCCGTACCCTTTGGCATTATTGAACCATTTGACCTTGCCATTGATCTTGACGCCAGACATACCATATCCCTCTGCACCAGACTCCATCACTGGAGTATCATCCAGTTTATCCGTCCTAACCCGAATAAATAAGGTTGACTGCGCGGACCTTTTTTACCCACTGTGGGTTCTATTGGTTGTAACACCGTTTCGCCGATAGTCAAGGCGACCAACCGGTCAGTAGTTGAAAATCTGACAGGTCGCCCCCACCACTGTATTTGAACCACTGACGAACCTTTCTTTCCATGCATGCAAACAGCCAGATTCGACTAACATTCAATCAGGATCGCCCGGATCAGGAACACGATGACGACGGTTCTGCAGGCATTGCTGTCCAGGAGGCGAAGCCTGCTCTTCAGGCGCCGCCGATGTACAAGGTGGTTTTGTTTAATGATGACTACACACCGATGGATTTCGTCGTCGAAGTGCTCGAGGTGTTTTTTAACCTGAACCGCGAGCTGGCGACCAAGGTAATGCTGGCCGTTCACACAGAAGGACGGGCAGTATGTGGAGTGTTTACCCGTGACATCGCCGAGACAAAGGCCATGCAGGTCAACCAGTACGCCAGGGAAAGCCAGCATCCGCTACTCTGTGAAATCGAGAAGGACGGTTAACGCCGACCACTTGGGTATGAGGTGAAGCTATGTTAAACCGCGAGCTCGAAGTCACCCTCAATCTTGCCTTCAAGGAGGCTCGTTCGAAGCGTCATGAATTCATGACCGTCGAGCACCTGCTGCTGGCACTTTTGGATAACGAAGCTGCCGCCACCGTTCTGCGTGCGTGCGGCGCCAACCTCGACAAACTCAAGCATGACCTGCAGGAGTTCATCGACTCCACCACGCCACTGATCCCCGTGCATGACGAGGACCGTGAGACCCAGCCAACCCTGGGCTTCCAGCGGGTATTGCAGCGTGCTGTCTTCCACGTACAGAGCTCCGGTAAGCGTGAGGTCACGGGCGCCAATGTGCTTGTGGCGATTTTCAGCGAACAGGAAAGCCAGGCAGTGTTCCTGCTCAAGCAGCAGAGCGTTGCCCGTATTGATGTCGTCAACTACATCGCCCACGGTATCTCCAAAGTGCCAGGGCACGGCGATCATTCCGAGGGTGAGCAGGATATGCAGGACGACGAGGGCGGTGAGTCTTCTTCTTCGGGCAATCCACTGGATGCCTATGCCAGCAACCTTAACGAACTGGCGCGCCAGGGGCGGATTGATCCGCTGGTGGGGCGTGAGCTTGAGGTTGAGCGTGTAGCGCAGATCCTCGCGCGTCGTCGCAAGAACAACCCATTGCTGGTGGGCGAGGCGGGCGTGGGTAAAACCGCGATTGCCGAAGGCCTGGCCAAGCGCATCGTGGATAACCAGGTGCCGGACCTGCTGGCCAACAGCGTCGTCTATTCCCTTGACCTGGGCGCGTTGCTCGCCGGGACCAAGTACCGTGGCGATTTCGAGAAGCGCTTCAAGGCGCTGCTCGGCGAGCTTAAAAAACGCCCGCAGGCGATCCTGTTTATCGATGAAATCCACACCATCATTGGCGCCGGTGCGGCGTCGGGTGGGGTGATGGACGCCTCCAACCTGCTCAAGCCGTTGTTGTCGTCGGGTGATATCCGCTGCATTGGCTCGACCACGTTCCAGGAATTTCGCGGCATCTTCGAAAAAGACCGTGCCCTGGCGCGTCGTTTCCAGAAAGTCGACGTCTCCGAGCCTTCGGTTGAAGACACCATCGGCATCCTGCGCGGGCTCAAGGGGCGTTTTGAAGCGCACCATGGCATCGAGTACACCGATGAAGCGTTGCGCGCGGCCGCTGAACTGGCGTCGCGCTACATCAATGATCGCCACATGCCGGACAAGGCGATCGACGTGATCGATGAAGCGGGGGCCTACCAGCGCCTGCAGCCGGTCGAGAAACGCGTGAAGCGCATCGACGTGCCTCAAGTCGAGGACATCGTGGCGAAGATCGCGCGGATTCCGCCCAAGCACGTCAACAGTTCCGACAAGGAGCTGCTGCGTAATCTGGAGCGTGACCTCAAGCTGACCGTGTTCGGTCAGGATGCGGCCATCGACGCGCTGTCCACGGCGATCAAGTTGTCGCGTGCGGGCCTCAAGTCGCCGGACAAGCCGGTCGGTTCGTTCCTGTTCGCAGGCCCGACCGGCGTCGGCAAGACCGAAGCTGCGCGGCAATTGGCCAAGGCCATGGGTATTGAACTGGTGCGTTTCGACATGTCCGAATACATGGAGCGCCACACCGTGTCGCGCCTGATCGGCGCGCCTCCGGGCTATGTCGGGTTCGACCAGGGCGGCCTGCTGACCGAAGCCATCACCAAGCAGCCACACTGCGTGCTGTTGCTCGATGAAATCGAGAAGGCTCACCCGGAAGTCTTCAACCTGCTGCTGCAGGTCATGGACCACGGTACCCTGACCGACAACAACGGGCGCAAGGCGGACTTCCGCAACGTCATCGTGATCATGACCACCAACGCCGGTGCCGAGACTGCTGCGCGAGCCTCTATTGGCTTTACGCATCAGGATCACTCGTCCGATGCGATGGAAGTGATCAAGAAGAGCTTCACGCCGGAGTTCCGCAACCGTCTGGACACCATTATCCAGTTTGGTCGCCTCAGCCATGAGGTCATCAAAAGCGTGGTGGACAAGTTCCTTACCGAGCTTCAAGCGCAGTTGGAAGACAAGCGCGTGCAGCTTGACGTAACGGACGCGGCGCGCAACTGGCTGGCCCAGGGTGGCTACGACTCGGCAATGGGCGCTCGTCCAATGGCGCGTCTGATCCAGGACAAGATCAAGCGGCCACTGGCCGAAGAGATCCTGTTTGGCGAGCTTTCCGACCATGGTGGCGTGGTGCACATCGACCTGAAGGATGGCGAGCTGACCTTCGAGTTCGAAACCACCGCCGAAATGGCCTGATAGCTGATCGCAACACAGTAAAAAGGCGCCCAAGGGCGCCTTTTTGCTGTCTTGAATACGTTGGAGATCTACTGTGGGAGCTGGCTTGCCTGCGATAGCGGTGGGTCAGCTGAAGAATATTTTCCTGATAGACCGCCATCGCAGGCAAGCCAGCTCCCACAGGGATTTGTGGTGTTGAACAAAATTGCGCACACACAAAAACGCCCGGTATAACCGGGCGTTTTGTATTGACTTGCTTAACGAGCGCGGTAAGTGATGCGCCCTTTGCTCAAGTCATAGGGCGTCAGCTCGACGCGCACTTTGTCACCGGTAAGAATACGAATGTAGTTCTTGCGCATCTTGCCGGAGATATGCGCGGTTACGACGTGCCCATTTTCCAACTCCACACGAAACATGGTGTTGGGCAGGGTGTCGACGACAGTGCCTTCCATTTCGAAGCTGTCTTCTTTCGACATGCAGTAAAGCCCTCGGTATCCAGTGAATGGCCCGGTGCAACTGCGCCAGGCAAAAGCGGCGTGCATTGTGCCCGAAAAAGGGTGTTTAAGCCAAGGGGTTCTAGTTAAGCGTTACCCATCTTTGATTAATCAGTAGCTCAATGGGCCGATATTGGGTCTTGTAGTTCATCTTTTTGCAGTTCTTGATCCAGTATCCGAGGTACACCGCCTCCAGTTCCAGGCGCGCGGCTTCACCGATTTGCCACAAAATCGCAAAGCGCCCAAGGCTGCGGCGTTCTTCGGCCGGCTCATAGAAGGTGTAGACCGCCGACAGGCCGTTGGGCAGCAGGTCGGTCACCGCCACCGCCAGCAAGCGGCCGTCCAGGCGGAACTCATAGAAGCGCGAGAAGGGCAGGTCGCGCACCAGGAAGGTCGAAAACTGATCGCGGCTGGGCGGGAACATATCGCCGTCCGCATGGCGTTGTTCGATGTAGCGTTGGTAAAGATCGAAATATTCTTCGCTGTACTGCGGCTTGGTGGCCGTGACCGTCAGGTCGGCGTTACGTTTGAGGATGCGTTTCTGGTTGCGGTCCGGCAAAAACTGCGCAACCGGGATGCGTGCAGGCACGCACGCATTGCAGTTCTGGCAATGGGGCCGGTACAGATGATCGCCGCTGCGCCGAAAACCCATCTCTGAGAGGTCGGCATACACATGCACGTCCATCGGCTGGCTGGGGTCGAGGAACAGTGTGGTGGCCTGCTCGTCAGGCAGATAGCTGCAAGAGTGAGCTTGAGTGGCATAGAACTTCAAGCGTGCCAGCTCGGTCATGATCAACCCTCGGGATAAGCTTTGAAATAAGTGTAAGCCAGGTACGAGGAAGTCGCCTAGGAAACCCACGGGCCAGAGCTGGGCTGGTCTAAATGGTTACGCAGGAAGCCGGCAAATTCACTGCGCGGTATGGCGCGGGCGCCGAGGCTGTGCAGGTGATCATTGGGCATCTGGCAGTCGATCAGTACAAAACCCCAGGCCTGCAACTGGCGGGTCAGCGTGGCAAAGCCGAACTTGGAGGCATTGTCGGCGCGGCTGAACATCGATTCGCCAAAAAATAACTGGCCCATTGCCAGGCCATACAGACCGCCGACCAGCTTGCCTTCATCCCATACTTCGACGGAATGCGCGTAGCCGCGCCGGTGCAGCTCCAGGTAGGCGCTTTGGATACCTTCGGTGATCCAGGTGCCGTCTGCATAAGCGCGGGGCGCGGCGCAGGCCTGGATGACGGCGGCGAAGTCCTGATCAAAGGTCACGCTGTAGCGCTGCTGACGCAACAGTTTGCCGAGGCTGCGTGACACGTGCAGCTCGTCGGGGAATATCACCGTGCGCGGGTCTGGAGACCACCAGAGGATCGGCTGGCCGTCGGAGAACCACGGGAAACAGCCATGGCGGTAGGCCTGGATCAGTCGCTCGGCCGACAGGTCGCCACCGGCGGCCAGCAAGCCATTGGGTTCGCGCATGGCTTTGGCCAGCGGCGGGAAAGTCAGGGAATCGCGTTGCAACCAGGTCAGCATGGTATCCAGGCTTACGGTAGGGGAGGGGAGTGGCAGGTATGACGCCTGCCGCATGTGGGATGATTATTGTCGACATGGCGCTGTGGGGCCAGCCCGAATCGGGCATCCGCGCGCAATAGCGTTAATAGGTGTTTCTGCAACTCTACCCTTTGGGCGCGGTCGTAATCGGGTCTGGGCCATGCAGGCCAATTGCCAAGCTTGCCTGCTTTGATAAAAACAGCGCATAAGCCTTTGTCAGCAAAGACAATGCGTGCTCAAATTGAACAGGCTATGACACATCATCTGTGCAGGCCACCGGGTGAGGGCAAGTACGTGGCATCGTCGACGCAAACCCGTACAATGCGGGCATTGTGGCGTTTTCGCCCTTTCACCTGTTCATCACCCAATGTTAAAAGTAGTTTCAGCGACATTCGTTCATTTTTCAGCTGCTCGGATTGAGCAGTGTGCAGTCATTCAACAGATGGACGCGCTAAAGGCGCAGGAATAGACCCGTTTTGAAGAAATCCGCCGCAACACCTAAAGCAGCAGTCGTGCCGGCCTGGCGCCAGCACCTGCATTACCGACTCAAGGAAGGCGCGCTGATCGCTATCGGCGCCCTGTGCCTGTTCCTGATGATGGCCTTGCTTACCTATGGCAAGGACGATCCGGGCTGGAGCCACAACAGCAAGATCGAAGACGTGCAGAACTTCGGCGGCCCCGCCGGTTCCTACAGCGCCGATATCCTGTTTATGGTGCTGGGCTACTTTGCGTATATCTTCCCACTGTTGCTGGCGATCAAGACCTGGCAGATCTTCCGCCAGCGTCACGAACCGTGGCAGTGGAGCGGCTGGCTGTTCTCCTGGCGCCTGATCGGCCTGGTGTTCCTGGTGTTGTCCGGCGCGGCGCTGGCGCACATTCATTTTCATGCACCTACCGGCTTGCCGGCGGGCGCGGGCGGGGCGTTGGGCGAAAGCCTCGGCGACCTGGCGCGCAAGACCCTGAATATCCAGGGCAGCACCTTGATGTTTATCGCGCTGTTCCTGTTCGGCCTCACTGTGTTCACCGACCTGTCGTGGTTCAAGGTGATGGACGTGACCGGCAAGATCACCCTGGACCTGCTCGAATTGTTCCAGGGCGCAGCCAACCGCTGGTGGTCGGCCCGGGTCGATCGCAAACGCATGGTCGCGCAACTGCGTGAGGTGGACACCCGCGTTAACGAAGTGGTGGCCCCGAGTACGCCGGACCGCCGCGAGCAAGCCAAGGTCAAGGAACGCCTTATCGAGCGCGAGCAAGCCCTGAGCAAGCACATGTCGGACCGCGAGAAGCAGGTGCCGCCGGTGATTGCCCCGGCACCGCCCAAAGCGCCGGAGCCGAGCCATCGTGTGCAGAAAGAGAAGCAGGCGCCGTTGTTCGTCGACAGCGCCGTAGAGGGCACCTTGCCGCCGATCTCGATTCTCGACCCGGCCGAAAAGAAACAACTCAATTATTCTCCGGAATCCCTGGCGGCCGTCGGCCACCTGCTGGAAATCAAGCTCAAGGAATTCGGCGTCGAAGTCTCGGTGGATTCGATCCACCCAGGCCCGGTGATTACCCGTTACGAAATCCAGCCGGCAGCGGGCGTCAAGGTCAGCCGTATCTCCAACCTGGCCAAAGACTTGGCCCGCTCCCTGGCCGTGACCAGTGTGCGTGTGGTGGAAGTGATACCCGGCAAGACCACCGTCGGCATCGAGATTCCCAACGAAGACCGTCAGATCGTGCGGTTCTCCGAGGTGCTGTCGACGCCGGAATACGACAACTTCAAGTCACCGGTCACCCTGGCCCTCGGCCACGACATCGGCGGCAAGCCGGTGATCACCGACCTGGCGAAAATGCCGCACTTGCTGGTGGCCGGTACCACCGGTTCCGGTAAGTCGGTGGGCGTGAACGCGATGATTCTGTCGATCCTGTTCAAGTCCGGCCCGGATGACGCCAAGCTGATCATGATCGACCCGAAGATGCTCGAATTGTCGATCTACGAAGGCATCCCGCACCTGCTGTGCCCGGTGGTGACCGATATGAAGGACGCCGCCAACGCCTTGCGCTGGAGCGTCGCCGAGATGGAGCGTCGCTACAAGCTGATGGCGAAGATGGGCGTGCGTAACCTGTCGGGCTTCAATGCCAAGGTCAAGGAAGCCCAGGACGCCGGTACACCGCTGACCGACCCACTGTACAAGCGCGAAAGCATTCACGACGAAGCGCCGCTGCTGACCAAGCTGCCGACCATCGTGGTGGTGGTCGATGAATTTGCCGACATGATGATGATCGTCGGCAAGAAGGTGGAAGAACTGATCGCGCGTATCGCCCAAAAGGCCCGTGCGGCCGGTATTCACTTGATCCTCGCCACCCAGCGGCCGTCGGTGGATGTGATCACCGGCTTGATCAAGGCCAACATTCCAACGCGGATGGCGTTCCAGGTTTCCAGCAAGATCGACTCGCGCACTATCATCGACCAGGGCGGCGCCGAACAACTGCTGGGTCACGGTGACATGCTCTATATGCCGCCGGGCACCAGCCTGCCAATCCGGGTTCACGGCGCCTTCGTCTCCGATGATGAAGTTCACCGCGTGGTGGAAGCCTGGAAGCTGCGCGGCGCGCCGGAATACAACGACGACATCCTCGCAGGCGTCGAAGAGGCCGGCAGCGGCTTCGACGGCGGTAGCAGCGGTGATGACGATGCCGAAACCGACGCGCTCTACGACGAAGCCGTGGCATTCGTACTCGAAAGCCGTCGCGCCTCGATCTCTGCGGTGCAGCGCAAGCTCAAAATCGGTTACAACCGCGCCGCCCGCATGATCGAATCCATGGAAAACGCTGGCGTCGTAACCGCCATGAACACCAACGGTTCGCGTGAAGTCATCGCTCCCGGGCAGATGCGCGACTGATTCCGCGCTGCGTGACAACACGCAGCGCGCCCTGACGACTCAATGAGGATTCCCATGCGCTTTATCCGCATGCTGTTGTTGCCGGCACTGGCCCTGACTGCTGTTTCGGCCCACGCTGATCCGGCCTCGGTGGCCAGCCTGACTAACCTGCTGGACAAGTCCAAGACCCTGACCGCACGCTTCTCCCAGTTGACCCTGGATGCCGGCGGCACCCAGTTGCAGCAAACCGAAGGCGAAATGGCCGTACAGCGTCCTGGTCTGTTCTACTGGCACACCGAAGGCAAGGCCGAGCAGACGATTGTTTCCGATGGCCAGAAGGTCACCCTGTGGGACCCGGACCTGGAACAGGCGACCATCAAGAAGCTCGACCCTCGTTTGAACCAGACGCCGGCGCTGCTGCTGTCGGGCGATGTATCAAAGATCAACGACAGCTTCGATATCACCTCCAAGCAAACCAGCAACGTGATCGAGTTCACCCTCAAGCCCAAATCCAAGGACACGCTGTTTGACAGCCTGAACCTGTCGTTCGGCAATGGTGTGATCAACAACATGCGCCTGATCGACAGCGTGGGCCAGCGGACCGACATCCTGTTCTCCGGCGTCAAGGCTAACCAGCCAGTGGACGCATCCAAGTTCAAGTTCGTCATCCCCAAGGGTGCCGACGTGATCCAGGAATAACCTGTCTAGAGGTTTCAAACGCTGCCCATGGATTTGTTTCGAAGTGACCCGATTGCTCAGCCTTTGGCGGCGCGTTTGCGCTCGACCAACCTGGATGAGTACGTCGGGCAGGAACACCTGCTCGCTCGCGGCAAGCCTTTGCGTGAAGCCCTGGAGCAGGGTGCGCTGCACTCGATGATTTTCTGGGGGCCGCCGGGCGTGGGTAAAACCACCCTGGCGCGGCTGCTGGCGAAAGTCTCGGATGCACACTTCGAAACGGTTTCGGCGGTACTGGCCGGGGTCAAAGAGATTCGCCAGGCGGTAGAAGTTGCCAAGCAACAGGCTGGGCAATACGGCAAGCGCACCATCCTGTTTGTCGACGAAGTGCATCGTTTCAACAAGTCGCAGCAAGACGCGTTTTTGCCGTATGTCGAAGACGGTACGTTAATCTTTATTGGCGCTACCACCGAAAACCCTTCGTTTGAACTCAACAATGCCTTGCTCTCGCGAGCGCGTGTCTATGTGCTCAAGAGCCTGGACGAAGCGGCGATGCAAAAGCTGCTGCATCGTGCCCTAAGCGAAGACAAGGGCTTGGGCAAGCGCCAGCTGAGTGTCAGCGAAGAAGGCTTCAAAATTCTGCTGGCCGCCGCCGATGGCGATGGTCGCCGCTTTCTGAACCTGCTGGAGAATGCCTCGGATTTGGCCGAAGACGGCAGTGAGATTGGCGTCGACCTGTTGCAAAGCCTGCTCGGCGACACGCGCCGCCGTTTCGACAAGGGCGGCGAAGCCTTTTACGATCAGATCTCGGCACTGCACAAGTCTGTGCGCGGCTCCAACCCCGACGGCGCGTTGTACTGGTTTGCACGCATGATCGACGGCGGCTGCGACCCGCTGTACCTGGCGCGCCGCGTGGTACGCATGGCCAGCGAAGACATCGGCAACGCCGACCCGCGCGCCTTGAGCCTGTGCCTGGCCGCCTGGGATGTGCAGGAGCGCCTGGGTAGCCCGGAAGGCGAGTTGGCCGTGGCCCAGGCCATCACCTATCTGGCCTGCGCGCCAAAAAGCAACGCGGTGTACATGGGCTTCAAATCCGCCCTGCGCGCCGCTGCCGAATACGGCTCTCTTGAGGTGCCGATGCACCTGCGCAATGCGCCAACCAAGCTTATGAAGCAGTTGGGTTATGGCGACGAATACCGCTATGCCCACGATGAGCCGGACGCCTACGCGGCCGGCGAAGACTACTTCCCCGATGAGCTTGAGCCCTTGCCGCTGTATCAGCCGGTGCCGCGTGGCCTGGAGCTGAAAATCGGTGAAAAGCTCAATCACCTGGCCCAACTCGACCGTCTCAGCCCAAAACAGCGGAGAAAGTAGTGCTCAAGACCATTCTTGCCGTGTCCGCCGCGGGCATCGCTGGTACATTATTGCGTTTCGCCACTGGCACTTGGGTCAGCGCCAATTGGCCGAAGCATTTTTATGCGGCCACTCTGGCGGTCAACCTGGTGGGTTGCCTGATTATCGGCCTGTTGTACGGCTGGTTCCTGTTGCGCCCCGAAGTGCCGATTGAGGTTCGCGCCGGCTTGATTGTCGGTTTTGTAGGCGGTCTTACGACCTTTTCATCCTTTTCACTGGATACGGTGCGCCTGCTGGAAAGCGGGCAAGCTTTGGTAGCTTTCGGTTACCTGGGCATCAGCGTGTTCGGCGGGCTGCTCGCCACCTGGGCTGGCCTGTCCTTGACCAAACTTTGATAAACGAGAGACCGACATGCTCGATTCCAAACTGTTACGTAGCAACCTTCAGGACGTAGCGGACCGCCTGGCATCCCGTGGCTTTGCCTTGGATGTTGCGCGCATCGAAGCGCTGGAAGAACAGCGCAAGACCGTCCAGACCCGCACCGAAGCACTGCAGGCTGAGCGGAATGCGCGTTCCAAATCCATCGGTCAGGCCAAGCAGCGTGGCGAAGACATCGCGCCGTTGATGGCGGACGTCGAGCGCATGGGCACCGAGCTGTCCGACGGCAAAGTCGAGCTGGAAGGCATTCAGACCGAGCTGGATTCGATCCTGCTGGGCATCCCGAATATTCCGCACGAATCCGTGCCCATTGGTGAAGACGAAGACGGCAACGTCGAAGTGCGCCGTTGGGGCACGCCAAAAGCCTTTGATTTCGAGATCAAGGATCACGTTGCGTTGGGCGAACTGACCGGCGGCCTGGATTTCGAAACGGCCGCCAAAATGTCCGGCGCACGCTTTGCTCTGCTGCGCGGCCCGATCGCGCGCATGCACCGTGCCCTGGCGCAGTTCATGATCAACCTGCACACCGCTGAACACGGCTACGAAGAAGCCTACACGCCATATCTGGTGCAGGCGCCGGCGCTGATGGGCACCAGCCAATTGCCTAAGTTCGAGGAGGATCTGTTCAAGATCAGCCGCGACGGCGAAGCCGACCTGTACCTGATCCCGACCGCCGAAGTGTCGCTGACCAACATCGTCGCCGGCGAAATCCTCGACGCCAAGCAGCTGCCGATCAAGTTCGTGGCCCACAGCCCGTGCTTCCGTAGCGAAGCCGGCGCTTCGGGGCGTGACACGCGCGGCATGATCCGCCAGCACCAGTTCGACAAAGTTGAAATGGTGCAGGTTGTTGAACCGTCGACCTCCATGGAAGCCCTGGAAGGCCTGACCGCCAACGCCGAGCGCGTCCTGCAACTGCTGGAGCTGCCGTACCGCGTACTGGCGCTGTGCACCGGCGACATGGGTTTCAGTGCCGTGAAAACCTACGACCTCGAAGTGTGGGTGCCGAGCCAGGACAAGTACCGCGAGATTTCGTCGTGCTCCAACTGCGGTGATTTCCAGGCCCGTCGCATGCAGGCGCGTTTCCGTAACCCGGAAACCGGCAAGCCGGAACTGGTGCACACCCTCAACGGCTCGGGCCTGGCCGTAGGCCGTACCCTGGTGGCCGTGCTGGAAAACTACCAGCAGGCCGACGGTTCCATCCGCGTGCCGGAAGTGCTCAAGCCGTATATGGGCGGCGTTGAGGTCATCGGCTAAATGGAATTTCTGCCGCTGTTTCATAACCTGCGCGGCAGTCGTGTGTTGGTCGTCGGTGGCGGGGAGATTGCCTTGCGCAAATCCCGGCTGCTGGCCGACGCCGGTGCGTTGCTGCGGGTGGTTGCTCCCCAGATCGAAGACCAGTTGCGAGAACTGGTGCTGGGCAGTGGCGGGGACCTGATTTTGCGCGGTTATCAGGAGGCCGACCTTGACGGCTGCGTGCTGATCATCGCGGCCACGGACGACGAACCGCTGAATGCGCAAGTGTCCAGCGATGCCAAGCGCCGCTGTGTGCCGGTCAATGTGGTGGACGCGCCCGCCTTGTGCAGCGTGATCTTCCCGGCGATTGTCGACCGTTCACCGTTGGTGATTGCGGTGTCCAGCGGCGGCGATGCGCCGGTGCTGGCGCGCTTGATCCGCGCCAAGCTGGAAACCTGGATTCCGTCGACCTATGGCCAATTGGCCGGTTTGGCGGCGCGTTTTCGCGCCCAGGTCAAAGGTTTGTACCCGGATGTGCAGCAGCGTCGGGCCTTTTGGGAAGAAGTGTTCCAAGGCCCGATCGCCGACCGTCAATTGGCCGGGCAGGGCGATGAAGCTGAGCGTCTGTTGATCGAAAAGGTCAATGGCGCGCCGCCGTATGCGCCGGGCGAAGTCTATCTGGTGGGTGCAGGCCCGGGTGATCCGGACCTGCTGACGTTCCGCGCCTTGCGCCTGATGCAGCAGGCCGATGTGGTGCTGTATGACCGCCTGGTGGCCCCGGCGATTCTTGAGCTGTGCCGACGTGACGCCGAGCGTATCTACGTCGGCAAGCGTCGCGCCGACCATGCCGTGCCGCAGGACCAGATCAACCAGCAACTGGTGGACCTGGCCAAGCAGGGCAAGCGTGTGCTGCGACTCAAAGGTGGCGATCCGTTCATCTTCGGTCGTGGCGGCGAAGAAATCGAGGAACTGGCGGCCCATGGCATCCCGTTCCAGGTAGTGCCGGGGATTACGGCGGCCAGTGGTTGCGCGGCGTATGCCGGGATTCCGCTGACGCACCGTGACTATGCGCAGTCGGTGCGTTTTATCACCGGGCATTTGAAGAACGGGACGTCGGACCTGCCTTGGCATGACCTGGTAGGGCCGTCGCAAACGTTGGTGTTCTACATGGGCCTGATTGGCTTGCCGATCATCTGTGAGCAACTGATCAAGCACGGGCGCGCGGCAGATACACCGGCGGCGTTGATCCAGCAGGGCACCACGTCCAACCAGCGCGTGTTTACCGGCACATTGGCGGATTTGCCGCGCATGGTGGCGGAGCATGAAGTGCATGCGCCGACACTGGTGATTGTCGGTGAGGTGGTGGTGTTGCGCGAGAAACTCAAGTGGTTTGAAGGCGCGCAATCCCAGGTTTAACGCTGATCCTGTGGCGAGGGAGCTTGCTCCCGCTGGGCTGCGAAGCAGCCCTAAAACCAAACACCGCGTTTTGCCTGGCAAATCGCGGTGTTTTTATTGGGGGCCGCTGCGCAGCCCAGCGGGAGCAAGCTCCCTCGCCACAAGGTGTTTTCAGTTCCAGACACCTTTACCGCTCAACCGCACCCGATCATGCTCGGCATCAAACCTCAGCAACGGCCCCTTCGGCACAATCCCGGTCGGGTTGATCGTCCGATGGCTCGCATAGTAATGCCCCTTGATATGCGCAAAATCCACCGTCTCGGCCACGCCCGGCCACTGATACAGATCCCTTAGCCAGTTCGACAAGTTCGGATAATCGGCAATCCGCCGCAGGTTGCATTTGAAGTGGCTGTAATACACCGCATCAAAGCGAATCAGAGTGGTGAACAGCCGCACATCGGCTTCGGTCAGGTATTCACCGGCCAGGTAGCGCTGCTCAGCCAAGTGCTGGTCCAGGCGATCCAGCTCGGCAAACACATCATCAAATGCACTTTCATATGCCTGCTGCGAGGTCGCAAAACCTGCGCGGTACACGCCATTGTTCACGGCGGGGTAGATGCGCTCGTTCAACGTATCGATCGTTGAGCGCAGGGCTTCGGGGTAGAAATCCAGAGTATTGCCGGTCAGCCCGTTAAACGCGCTGTTGAACATGCGGATGATCTCCGCCGACTCATTGCTGACGATGCGCTTGAGCTTCTTGTCCCACAGCACTGGTACGGTGACACGCCCGGTGTAATCGGCGGTGTCTGTGGTGTAGCGCTGGTGCATGAAGTCGAAGCCGTCGAGCTTATCGCCCGTCGAGCCGTGAGCCTTGTCGAAGGTCCAGCCATTTTCCAACATCAGCCAACTGACCACAGACACGTCGATCAAGCTTTCCAAACCCTTGAGTTTGCGCAGGATCAGCGTGCGATGGGCCCACGGGCAGGCCAGGGAAACATACAGGTGATAGCGATCGGCCTCGGCTTTGAAACCGCCGTCGCCGCTGGGGCCGGGCTCGCCATCGGCGGTCACCCAATTGCGCCGTTGCGCCTGCTCGCGCTGGAACGCGCCGTCTGCGCTACTTTCGTACCACTGGTCTTTCCAGTGTCCTTCGATCAGCAAACCCATGACTGGCTCCTTGGCTAATAAGCGTTGGAGCCCAGTCTAAAGGGATGAGTTCGAACTAAAAGCGCAAAGACCGGGCGGTAATCATCGATTAAATCGATTTATCCCGCGCATCCCAGAATTGCCGGGCCAATTCGAACGCCTGTTCCCGAGCGTGGCCGAGGCCGCGCAGGGCCAGGGCCATGGTTGCGATCAGCGCGAGTTGTGGGTAACTGTCCTCGACATCACCGCGCCACAAGGCTTTTAAATGCTCGGGTTCCAGGCTGGCCGGTTTGACGTGGCGCTGGGCGGAGAGGGCGGGCCATTCTTCGTCCCAACTCTGACCGCCGGTGGTGCCATACAAGTGGCTGATCGTGTCGGGGTTGATCTCGACTTCGCCGCCATCGCCTTTCACCACAATCACGTTATCGCCCAGCAGGCCGCTGGCATCGCGGTGCACGCCCTGGTAACCGGGGTGGAAAATGCTTTGCAAGCCGCAACGCGCATTCAGCGGGTTGAGCAGGCGCGCCAGGGAGTGTATCGGTGAGCGCAGGCCCAGGGTGTTGCGCAAGTCGATCATGCGTTGCAGTTGTGGCGCCCAGTCACCCAGTGGGATAAACGCCAGGTTGCCTTGCTCGAAGGCCGTCTCGACCTGTTGCCAGTTGCGACACAGCGGGATTTGCAGGCCTTGCAACAATTGCTCGGTGTACAAGCGGCCCGCCGTATGGGCGCCGCCGCCGTGCATCAGGATGCGCACACCGTTTTGCGCCAGGCACTTGGCCGCCAATAGATACCACGGCAGGTGGCGTTTTTTACCGGCGTAGGTCGGCCAATCGATGTCCACATTCAGCGCCGGCGCCTTCAGGCGTTCGCGCACGGCTTCGGTGAAACCGGCGAGTTCTTCCGGGCTTTCTTCCTTATGGCGCAGCAGCATCAGGAAGGCGCCGAGCTGGGTGTCTTCGACTTTTTCGTCGAGCAACATGCCCATGGCTTCGCGGGCTTCCTCACGGGTGAGGTTGCGCGCGCCGCGCTTGCCTTTGCCCAGGATGCGCACGAACTGCGCAAACGGGTGCTCGGCGGGGGGTTCAAGGGTCAGCGGGGCAAAGTCGGTCATAAGCAATTCGTCGGCCTGGGCAGGCCCGCCAGCTTGGCGGCAAGTTTGGCGGGGGTGCCATTGAAGAGTTTGTTGAGGTGCAGGCTGTTGCCCTTGTCCGTGCCGAGCTTTAAAGCGGTGTACTTGATCAGCGGGCGTGTGGCCGGGGACAGCTGAAATTCTGCGTAAAACCCGCGCAGCAGTTCGAGGATTTCCCAATGTTCGGCGGTCAATTCCAGGGGTTCAGCGGCGGCCAGGGCATTGGCCACGTCGATGGACCAGTCATCCAGGTCGACGAGGTAGCCGTCCTTGTCCAGTTCCAGCGTGCGTTCGCCTACGGTCAGGGTGTTCATAACCAGGTGTTGACCTTGTCGTAGTCGATCGACAGCTGCACAAAACCTGGGTAGTCGACGCTGTCGGCCCAGTCCGGCAGGGGCAGGTTGCGTGCCTGCATGTCTTCGGCCAGGACAAAGACCTTCACGCCCCGGGTTTGCAGGGCTGCGTTGTGCAGGCCGTAGGCGCCATCGCCACACAGCAGGATAGCGTCCTCGGCGCCGCACACGCGCAGGCAACTGGCCAGGCGGCTATCGGTAAACGGGGAGTGAGATACCACATGCAAAGTCGACATCAGAGGGTCATCACCTGGTCATAACGGTCAATCAAGTGGGCGATCGCGGCGCTGTCCAGTGCCTGTGCGCTGGCAGGTGTCGCGAGGCTGCGCTCGGCAAGGCTGTGGCTGCAAGCAAACACCTCATCAATGCCGAACAGGCCCAACGCCTGCAGGTTGGCGCTGAGGTCTTTTTGCTGCACGGCCTTGGCATCCTGATGGGTTGCCAGCTGGAACACGCCATCGTCCATAAACAGCAGGCCGATCGGCAGGTCAAAAGCGCCACCGGCCAATACGATATCCAGCGCCTCGCGCGCACTTGGCCCGGACCACGGTGCCTGGCGGCTGATCACCAATAAAGACTTGGCCATCTCACGGCCCTCCAAAACAGATCAGGCGGTCGGCAGCCTGGATGGCGTCATGCAATTGCCCCAGGCCCGACAACGCCCACGGCGCGTCGAGGTTCACCGCGCTGCGTTGATAACGCGTGGCTTCCTCAGTATTGAGTACGCCACGGCGCAAGGCGGCGGCGATGCACACCACGCCGTCGAGCTGATGCTGGCTGACAAACTCACGCCACTTGCGGGCAATGTCCTGCTCATCCTGGGGCGCAACGATGTTATTGGCAGCGCTGTACACGCCGTCCTGATAAAAAAACAGCCGCACAATCTCATGCCCACCGGCCAGCGCTGCCTGGGCGAACAGCAAGGCGCGGCGCGAGGAGGGCGCATGGGCGGCGGAAAATACTGCAATCGCAAACTTCATGGAACACTCTGCAAGCAAACCTGAGCCAATGATAAAGCCGCCGCCGCGAAAAAGCCCGCCGTGATCAAAACGGTCACTCTCGGTGATTGTTCTGACGATTGCCGCCAGGCGCAAGGCTGCCTAGGCTATGGGCATACGCAAACGAAATGGAGTCTTCATGTCAGGTCCCTTGGCGTCCCTCAAAGTGCTGGATTTTTCTACCTTGCTGCCTGGCCCGTTCGCGTCCCTGATGCTGGCGGACATGGGCGCCGAGGTGCTGCGTATCGAATCGGCCACGCGCATGGACCTGCTGCGCGTGCTGCCGCCCCATGATCAGGGCACCTCGGCGAGCCACGCGTACCTCAATCGCAACAAGCGCAGCCTGGCACTGGACCTCAAGCAGGCCGAAGCGCTGCAGATCGTGCGTGAGCTGGTCAAGGACTATGACATTGTCCTTGAGCAATTCCGGCCTGGGGTAATGGAGCGTCTGGGCCTGGGTTATGAGGCGCTGAAGGCGCTCAACCCCCGGCTGATTTATGTGTCGATCACCGGCTACGGTCAAACCGGGCCTTATAAAGACCGCGCCGGGCACGATATCAACTACCTCGCGTTGGCTGGCGTGGCCAGTTACACCGGCCGCCAGGACAGCGGGCCGTTGCCGCTGGGCGTGCAATTGGCGGATGTCGGCGGTGGTTCGTTGCACGCTGTGGTGGGGTTGCTCGCCGCCGTGATAGCCCGCCAACACAGTGGCGTCGGCCAATACCTGGATGTGAGCATGACCGACTGCTCGTTCAGCCTGAATGCCATGGCCGGTGCGGGCTACCTGGCCTGTGGGGTCGAGCCGGATTGGGAGAGCCATGTGCTCAACGGCGGCAGCTTCTACGATTACTATCGCACGCGTGATGGGCGCTGGATGTCGGTGGGTAGCCTGGAACCGGCGTTTATGCGGCAATTGTGCGAAACGTTGGGAAGGCCGGAGCTGGCCATGCAAAGCTTGAAACCCGAGCAGCAAAAAGCCCTGAAGCTGGCGTTACAGGTCGAGTTTGAGAAGCGCAGCTTTGACGAGCTGTGTGAGTTGTTCGCCGGGGTGGATGCGTGTGTCGAACCGGTGCTGAGCCTGAGTGAAGCGCTGGCACATCCCCAGTTGCAGGCGCGGGAGTTGGTCAGCCAGGTGCCACGGGGTGATGGCTCGACCCAGGCGCAACTGGCCTGCCCGTTGAAGTTTTCCGAGGGTTTGCCGCAGCCTCGGCATATCGGTGTGGCGGTGGGGGTGCACAGTGATGAAGTGCTGGCTGAGTTGGGGTTTAGTGCTCAGCGGATAGACGAGTTGCGGCGGGCCAAGGTTGTTGGTTAGTGCCTGATCTGACGCCATCGCAGGCAAGCCAGCTCCCACATTAGATAGGCGGCGCGGTCAAATGTGGGAGCTGGCTTGCCCGCGATGAGGCCCTCACTCCACCCGAGTTTCCCCTGTGTACACCAGGGTATGCCGACACCGCCGACACAAATACCGCCGCCCCTGATTCACCAGCCCATGCCTCTGGGCCGAAAACGGGAAATCGCTGTCGGCACAGGGGCAACGGTAGATATACCGGGTCACCTGGCGGCGCTTGATCGCATAGGTGTGGCAACGATCCGGCGGCAGTTCGTAAACCCCGCGCATGATCAGCTGCCATTCCTCGCCATGGGGCTGGATGCGCTCGCCAAACAACTGGTGGGCGATCAGATGCGCGACCTCATGGGCCACGGTCTGTTTGAGGAAGTGCTGGCTGTTTTCGCGGTACAACTGTGGGTTGAAGCGCAGCAGGTTCTCGTGCAAATGCGCGACACCGGCCTTCTGGCCCCGTAGCTTGAGGCTGACCTGGGGGCGTTTGAAGCTTCGTTTAAAAAAGGATTCGGCTTGTAGGAAACAATCTTCGACGCGGGTATTGAGTTGCTCGGGCATGCTGACCATATCTCCAGAGACGTCCAGTATGCCGCAAAAGCAGGTGTTTCCGAATCTGTCAGGCGCCGAATGGTCATGCATGACGCACAAAGCCACCTTGCGGTGGCTTTGCCTGCGGTTGATCAGCTTAGTTGGTGTAGATCGGGCCTACGCCCAGCCCCCAGACGATCACGGTAAACGCCATGATTGCCACCAGTACCACCAGGCCCACGGCCAAAACCGAGCTGGAAAACAGAAAGCCCTCGTCCGGGTCGATGTTCATAAACGTCGGCAGCCCCACATACAGCAAGTACACCGTGTAACAGATAGCCGCCGTGCCCACGACCATGCCCAGCCACATATGCGGATAGAGCGCCGCGAGCCCGCCGATAAACAGCGGGGTCGCGGTGTAGGTGGCAAACGCTACGCAGCGCGCCATGCTGGGGCTGGCGTCGTAGGTGCGGGCCATCCAATGGATGAATGCGCCCATCACCGCCACGCCGCCGAGCATCGCCGCGTAGGACATGAGGGTCATCCACAACGCACTTTCCTGGGTCAACATGACCGGGGCGCGGCTGCCGATCACCCAGCCGACCCGGGTGGTGCCGATAAAAGCCGATACGGCGGGGATCGCCGCGAGAATCAAAGTGTGAGTGAGGTACATGTGGCCGATACTTTCTTCCTTATCGCCACGAATTTCCCGCCATTCCTGGTCGGGATGGGTAAACAGCCCCACGACGTGATGGATCATGCCAGTCACTCCTGTCGTTATTACCATCGCCCCCCATCGGAGCGCCCACGGGCCAAATGGCCACATAAGGTCCTGGATAGTTGTGCGACCTTACGTCGCAGTATAGGAAGTGATGACCGGAAAAACTGTAGGGCTTTAGAGCAAATTGCGCTGTAAACATGGGCGCTAATCGCGGTGAGGTCTGTCAGGGATAACGGGTTCTACTGTGGGAGCTGGCTTGTCGGGTCGCCGCATCGCTGCGATAGCGGTGGATCAGTGATGTATTAGTTGCTGACACACCGCCATCGCAGGCAAGCCAGCTCCCACATTGGATCGGCGTCGCCCATTGAAGTATTTTTGCGTAAAATGCTGCGCTTTTCGTCACACACCTCTAGCGGATCCAAGCGCCATGGGCACTCTTACGGTCAACCAGAACAAACTGCAAAAACGCCTGCGTCGCCTGGCCGGGGAAGCGGTCGCCGATTTCAACATGATCGAGGACGGCGACAAGGTCATGGTCTGCCTCTCCGGCGGCAAAGACAGCTACACCCTGCTCGACGTGCTGCTGCACCTGCAAAAGGTCGCGCCGATCCAGTTTCAGATCGTTGCCGTCAACATGGACCAGAAACAACCGGGCTTCCCGGAGCACGTGCTGCCGGCCTACTTGAAAGACCTGGGCGTGGAGTACCACATTGTCGAAAAAGACACCTATTCGGTGGTCAAGGAGCTGATCCCCGAGGGCAAAACCACCTGCTCGCTGTGCTCACGCCTGCGCCGTGGCACGCTTTACACCTTTGCCGATGAGATCGGCGCGACCAAGATGGCCTTGGGGCACCACCGTGACGACATCGTTGAGACCTTCTTTCTCAATATGTTCTTCAACGGCTCGCTCAAGGCCATGCCGCCCAAGCTGCGCGCCGATGACGGGCGTAACGTAGTGATCCGCCCGCTGGCGTATTGCAACGAGAAAGACATCCAGGCTTACTCCGACTTCAAGCAATTCCCGATCATCCCGTGCAACCTGTGTGGCTCCCAGGAAAACCTGCAGCGCCAGGTGGTCAAGGAGATGCTGGTGGAATGGGAGCGCAAAACCCCAGGCCGCACCGAAAGCATCTTCCGCAGCTTGCAGAATGTGCAGCCGTCGCAACTGGCCGACCGCAACCTGTTCGATTTCAGCAGCCTTAAAATTGACGAAACCGCCGCTTCGCGCTTCGTCAATGTGGTGAACCTCTAAGACGTTTCAACGCTCTGAAAGACGGCGCTCACGGGCGCCGTTTTCAATTCAACTGCCAGGAGAGGGCATGCGCGATTACAAGTGGCTGCACGAATATTGTCTGAACCGCTTTGGTTCAGCGGCCGAGCTGGAAGCCCACCTGCCTGTACCCAAGACCCCGGCGCAATTGCGCAAGATCAGTGATGATCGCTACCTGTCGACCCTGGCGCTGCGCGTATTTCGCGCGGGCTTGAAGCACAGCGTGGTGGATGCAAAATGGCCGGCGTTCGAGCAGGTGTTCTTCGGCTTCGATCCGGAAAAAGTCGTGCTGATGGGCGCCGAGCACCTGGAACGCTTGATGCAGGACACGCGCATCATCCGCCACCTGGGCAAGCTCAAGAGTGTGCCGCGCAATGCGCAAATGATGCTGGACATCGAGCAGGAAAAAGGCAGCTTTGGCGCGTTTATCGCCGACTGGCCGGTGACTGATATCGTCAGCTTGTGGAAGTACCTGAGCAAGCACGGCCACCAGTTGGGCGGGCTGTCGGCGCCGCGCTTTTTGCGCATGGTCGGCAAGGACACGTTTGTGCCGAGTGATGACGTGGTGGCGGCCTTGAATGCACAGAAGATCGTCGACAAGGCGCCGACCAGCCTGCGGGATTTGGCGACGGTGCAGGGTGCGTTTAACCAATGGCATGCCGAGAGTGGGCGGCCGATGTGCCAGTTGTCGATGATGCTGGCTTACACGGTGAATCATTGAGACTGAGTTGATCCGATCGCAGGCAAGCCAGCTCCCACAGGGGAATGCATTCCAAGTGTGGGAGCTGGCTTGTCGGGTCGCCGCATCGCTGCGATAGCGGTCTTCAGGCAGGCTGCAAATCTGCCGCCAACCGCCGATTCAACTGATGCCGCCACCGCACATACAACAGCGCGGAACAAAACACCGCCAGACTCGCCAGCATCTCCAGCACCCCGAACCACTGGCGGTTCGGGTCATACGCTGCCAGTGCGCCCTTGATGAAATACAGGTTCACCACAAAACACATCCACGAATGCCCGCGCGCGCTGCCCAGCAGCATGCCCGGCGCCAGCACCAGCAGTGGCACCAGCTCGATCAGCAGGATCACCCATGGGCGCGCACCGTGCAGGTCGGCGATGAACAGGTAATTCACGCACAGCAAGCCCACCAGCCCTAAAAAAGCCACCAGGCTCAGTACGCGTGCCACCTTGACCCGTGGTTCCAGCCACGCCTGGGGCGGCAGGACCTTAGGCTTTCTGGCCACGGCCGTTCTCCAGCAGCGTGGCGGTGGTGGCAAGACGCAGGCCGAGTGCCCGGCACAGGGTGATTTCGTGCTGATCGAGCATGCGTTTGCCGTCCGGCCCGGAATGGTGGCTGGCGCCATATGGCGTGCCGCCGCCCTGGGTGTCGAGCAAGGCTTGTTCGCTGTAGGGCAGGCCGGTGATCAGCATGCCGTGGTGCAGCAGCGGCAGCAGCATCGACATCAGTGTGGTTTCCTGGCCGCCGTGCAGGCTGGCGGTGGAGGTGAACACGCCGGCTGGCTTGCCGACGAGTGCGCCGGTGAGCCACAGGTTGCTGGTGCCATCGAGGAAGTACTTGAGCGGCGCGGCCATGTTGCCAAAGCGCGTCGGGCTGCCCAGGGCCAGGCCCGAGCAATTCTTCAGATCATCCAGGCTTGCATACAACGCGCCTTCGTCCGGGATGCTCGGCGCCACGGCTTCGCACTCCGTGGAAATCGCCGGTACGGTGCGCAGGCGGGCTTCGAGGCCGCCTTGCTCGATGCCGCGGGCAATCTGCCGAGCCATTTCGCTGACCGAGCCATTGCGGCTGTAATACAGCACCAGCACATAGGGCGCGGTCACGGCAGCAACTCCAGCACGTTTTCCGGTGGGCGGCCGATGATGGCTTTGTCGGCGGTTGCCAGGATCGGGCGTTCCATCAGCTTCGGGTGCTCGGCAATCGCGGCAATCAACTGCGCCTCGCTGAGGCTGGCGTCGGCCAGGTTGAGGGTTTTGTATTCGTCTTCGCCGGTGCGCAGCAGTTGGCGTGCGCTGATCCCCAGTTTGCTGAGCAAGGCCTTGAGTTGCGCGGCGTCCAGCGGCGTTTCGAGGTAGCGCACAACGGTAGGGGTCAGGCCGCGGGCTTCGAGCAGTTCAAGCGCACCGCGCGATTTCGAGCAGCGCGGGTTGTGATAAAGCGTCAGATCGGTCATGTGCGGGTCGCATCTTGCGTAAGGTGGCGGGTATTCTACCTGCGCGGCGACCCGTCCTTAAACCGTAAGAGGCGATAGGTCGCAGCCAACGTTCATTTTTTGCGAAGGATTTCCCCATGACTAGGCGACTGATCGGTGCATTGGCGATCATCACAACCCTGCTGCTCAGCGGCTGCGGTAACGATTACGGCGTTGACCAATATGGCAAGAAAGTGGCGGCCGAACGCCTGGACAAACAATGGGTGGTGGTCAATTACTGGGCCGAATGGTGTGGCCCGTGCCGCACGGAAATTCCGGAACTGAATACCTTGGCCGAACAGTTGAAAGGCCAGAACGTGGGCGTGTTCGGGGTCAATTTCGACAACGTGCAGGGTGAAGAACTCAAGGCCGCCAGCGAGAAGTTGGGGATCAAGTTCACGGTGCTGGCGCAGAACCCGGAAGAGATTTTCGATATTCCACGCAGCGAGGCGCTGCCGGTGACTTACATCATTGATGACAAAGGCAAGGTGCGTGAACAGCTGATGGGTGAGCAGACGGCAGAAGGCGTGTTGGCCAAGCTCAAAGCCCTGCGTGGTTAAATCTGTGAAAGCTGGCTTGCCTGCGATGCGGTTGGCGCGGTGTATCAGCTACACCGCGGTGATGCTATCGCAGGCAAGCCAGCTCCCACAGAAAAGCCGATCCAGTCTGACTTTGGATCAGCCTTCTTCCAGCCACAGTCGAATCGGCTTGCCTTCAGCCGGCCAGAACCGGGTTTGCTCGATCGGTGAGATATCCCAGCGCTGCACACCTTGCAGGGCCTGGAAGAAGCGGTGCTCCTGCTCCATCAAGGCTTCGGCGCAGAGTTTGCGGGTGCTGCCGATCTTGCCGAAACTGAGCGTCCGGCCTTCGACGGTGTACGGCGCAAACCAGTGGTTGCAGCCGCCATTGCCGTAGGCGCGGCCATCGGCGCCGAGGGTGACGGTCAGGTGCGCGTAATCCATCAACGGCCGTTCGCCAATCCACTCCACCACGTAGCTGTGGTCTTGCTGCAGCTTTACCGCGTCACCGGCACAGCCCGTCAGGGCCACACCGAGGGCGGCGAGCAGCACGCCTTTCATTGCGCAGCCTGCTGGCATTTCGGGCAGCGGTGCTTGTCGCCTTCGCTGGCCCAGCCCAGTTCCTTGATGCGCGCATTGGCGGCCGGTTGCAGCGGCTCTTTGGCCAGCTTGGTTTCCACGGCGAATTCAAACTCCAGCAGGCTGTCGCAGCTGTCGCAGTTGACCTTCCAGGTGTGAATTTCCAGCTCGCCGAATTTCGGCCCCTGGGCCATGGCGACCCACTGGCCCGCCGGGCGAATGGAATAGCGCGCGTCACCTTCGACGGTCAGGCGCATCGACAGGGTTTTACTGCCGCGCAGGGTGACGATCAAGACGTCGCCATGCTTGATCGAACCACCGTTGCCGGTGACCTGGTAACGGCCCGGCACCAGGGCGCGGCATTCGATCAGGGTGTGTTGCGGGCTCAGCAAGCTGAAGCGGAAATCGTGTTCGGCCATGGATCCTCCAAATAGGCGCGGCATCCTATCACGGGTGCCGGCCTATCATGAGCCTGGTATATGACCGCTGATCAACCTTGCACAAGGTTCTGCGGCTGGCCATCGGCCCACGCGGCAATGTTGGCCAGCGTGGTGGCTGCGATTGCCGCCAGCGCTTCACGGGTCAGGAATGCCTGGTGGGCAGTGATGATCACGTTGGGAAAGGTCAGCAGGCGTGCGAGTACGTCGTCCTGCAGCGGCAGGTCGGAGCGATCCTCGAAAAACAACTGGGCCTCTTCCTCATACACATCCAGGCCCAGGTAGCCGAGTTGGCCGTTCTTGAGGGCCTCGATCAGGGCTGGCGTGTCCACCAGGCCACCGCGTCCGGTGTTGATCAGCATGGCGCCAGGCTGCATCTGTGCCAGGGAACGTGCGTTGATCAGGTGTTTGCTGTCGGCGGTCAGCGGGCAGTGCAGGCTGATGATCTGTGTCTGGGCCAATAGCTCTGGCAGGTTTACATAGCGGGCGCCAAGGGCCTGGACCTGCGGATTGGGGAATGGGTCGTAGGCGAGTAACTGGCAGCCGAACCCGGCCATGATCTTGGCAAAGGTGGCGCCGATCTGCCCGGTGCCGACCACGCCGACGGTTTTGCCGACCAAATCGAACCCGGTGAGCCCGTGCAGGCTGAAATCGCCATCGCGGGTGCGGTTATAGGCGCGGTGCAAGCGGCGGTTGAGGGCCAGGATCAGCGCAACCGCATGCTCTGCCACCGCGTGGGGCGAGTAGGCCGGTACGCGCACGATACTCAGGCCCAGGCGCTGGGCGGCGGCCAGGTCGACATGGTTGTAACCGGCCGAGCGCAGGGCAATCAGGCGCGTGCCGCCGGCGGCCAGGTGTTCCAGCACTGGTGCGCTGAGGTCATCGTTGATAAAGGCGCAGACCACTTCGTGGTGTTCGGCCAGGGCCACGGTGTCGAGGTTCAGGCGGGCCGGTTGGAATTGCAGCTCTACACCTGCCGGCAGCGGCTCGCCGAGAAAGCTGTCGCGGTCGTAGGTCTGGCTGCTGAAAAGAATGACGCGCATTAAAAATGCTCCCTGCAGTCACTGAGTTTTAGGAAGGCCGATGTGGGCACCGGGCTTTTTTGTGGGAGCTGGCTCCCACACAAGCCCGCTCAACACAGGCCTGGAGAAGCCTCAGGCGCTGACCCGTGCCTCACTGGCCAACCGCGCAATCGCCATGTCCAGTTCATCCAGCGCGTCGATGGCCTTGGCGTCGTCTTGTTTGAGCAAGGTTTCCGCGCGCTGGCAGGCGGCGCGCAATTGCGGCACGCCGCAGTAGCGGGTGGCGCCATGCAGGCGATGCACGCGTTCAATCAGCGCATTGTTGTCTTTGGCTTCACGGGCGGCGGTGATCGCCAGGCGATCGGCTTCCAGCGAGGCCAGCAGCATGGCGAGCATGTCGGCGGCCAGGTCGGCCTTGTTGGCCGCCAGGCGCAGGCCTTCCTCATGATCCAGCACCAGCAGTTGCACGCCGGGTGCCAAGCCGTCAGTCGCGCGCTCCGGCCCTTGATTGCGCAGGGCCAGGCCGGTCCACTTCAACACTACTTGGGCCAACTGCCGCTCGCTGATGGGTTTGGTCAGGTAATCGTCCATACCGCTTTGCAGCAGCGCGCGTTTTTCGTTGGCCATGGCGTGGGCGGTGAGGGCGACCACCGGCAGCGGCGTACCGTGGCGTTCGCTCTCCCATTGGCGGATCGCCTCGGTGCTTTGGCGCCCGTCCATGCCGGGCATTTGTACGTCCATCAGCACCAGGTCGAAGGTTTCCTGCTTCACCGCGTCAATGGCCGCATAACCGCTTTCGACCGCGTGCACCTTGGCGCCCATGTCTTCGAGCAACGTTTGCACCAGCAACAGGTTGGCCGGGTTGTCGTCCACGCAGAGTACGCGCGGAGCTCGGCTGGAGAGCGGTTCGCCGGGTTCGCTGCGCAATGGCCGCGGGCTGATCAGATCGGCCAGTGCACGGCGCAGTTTGCGCGTACACGCAGGTTTGGCCTGCAACTGGCTGTTGGGGTTGGGCACTGACTGGTTGAACAACATCTGTTCGGTGGTCGGGCACAGCACCAGCACCTTGCAGCCCAGGTGTTCCAGGTCCCATAGATGCTGGTTGAGGCGTTCGGGCGGAATGTCATTGGCGGTGACACCGAGCACTGCCAGGTCGATTGCCTGTTCAGTCTGGTGTGCGCTGGTGATGCCGTTGGTCAGGCTTTCCAGGGTATTGAACGGTGTGACTTGCAGGCCGCAATCTTCCAGTTGGTGCTGCAACGCCTGGCGCGCGAGCTCGTGGTTTTCCAGCACGGCCACACGACGGCCGAGCAGCGGCGGGGAGGGCAGGTCTTCGGCGTCGTCGCGGGTTTTGGGCAGGCTCAGGCTGATCCAGAACTCCGAGCCTTCGCCCGGTGTGCTGTCGACGCCGATCTCACCGCCCATTTGCTCGATCAGCCGCTTGGAAATCACCAGGCCCAGGCCGGTGCCGCCGGGTTGGCGCGACAGCGAGTTGTCGGCCTGGCTGAAGGCCTGGAACAACGCACGCACGTCCTGGTTCGACAGGCCGATGCCGGTGTCTTGCACACTGATGCGCAGTTGCACGCTGTCTTCCTGTTCGTCTTCGACCATCGCGCGGGCAACGATAGTGCCTTCGCGGGTGAACTTGATCGCGTTGCTGATCAGGTTGGTGAGGATCTGCTTGAGGCGCAACGGGTCGCCCACCAGCGCCAGCGGCGTGTCGCGGTACACCAGGCTGACCAGCTCAAGCTGTTTGGCATGGGCGGCGGGGGCGAGGATGGTGAGGGTGTCTTGCAGCAAGTCGCGCAGGTTGAAGGGCACACTGTCGAGCACCAGCTTGCCGGCTTCGATTTTCGAGAAGTCGAGGATCTCGTTGATGATACCCAGCAGGTTGTCGGCGGATTTTTCGATGGTGCCCAGGTAATCCAGCTGACGCGGCGACAGCTCGCTTTTTTGCAGCAGATGAGTAAAACCCAGGATGCCGTTGAGCGGCGTGCGGATTTCATGGCTCATGTTGGCCAGGAACTCCGACTTGATCCGGCTGGCCTCCAGGGCCTCCTTGCGCGCCAGGTCCAGCTCGATGTTCTGGATCTCGATGGTTTCCAGGTTCTGACGCACATCTTCGGTGGCCTGATCGATACTGTGTTGCAGTTCTTCCTGGGCATTTTGCAGGGTTTCGGCCATGCGGTTGATGCCCGAGGCCAATTGGTCCAATTCCTGGCTGCCCAACGGTGGCAGGCGGGTTTCGAGGTTGCCGTCCTTGAGTTGGGCCACAGCTTGCTTGATCTGGCCGATGGGCGAGTTGATCGTGCGGCTGATGCGCAACGCCAGGGCGGCCGTGCAGATCAGGCCGATGGCGATCAGCAGCAGGCTGGCAAACAGGCTGCGATAACCGCGCAGCAACATGCCATTGTGCGACAGCTCCACTTCGACCCAACCCAGCAGGCGATCGGCTTCATCGGGGATCAATTCGCCCGCGAGGTTGCGATGGCGACCGAACACCGGCAGCAGGTAGCGCGTGGCGTCATTGCCACTGCGCTGCAGCAGGTGCGAACTGTTGCCGACCGGCGCGAGGTTGAGCATGGTCGGGCCGGCGTGGGCCAGGGACGAGCGGTCCGGTGCCAGGAACGACACCGCGCGCACGTCCGGTTGCTCCAGCGACTGGGTGGCGATGCGTTCAAGCAGGTCGGTGTTCTTGCTGCTCAACGCCGGGGCCACCAGCGGCGCCAATTGCTCGGCGATCATTTCGCCGCGTTGCAGCAATTGGGTCTGCAACTCCGACAGCTGCATCCAGGTGAAATAGCCCCCCAACAACAGGGCCATCAGGCTGGTCGGTAATAAGGTCAGCAACAGTACGCGGCCTTTTATCCCCATTCTTCTAAGCACGCCACTCTCCTGCTACCACACTGTTTTCGTTTATCTGCGCGGGCATCCGGCCCACGCCACCTGCGCAGTGTAGCCATTTGCGCGGTGTGGAACCTCGCAAATTAATGATCGACGTCAATCGCCGAGCGCAATCTTCGAGCCATCGGCAGCCGGGTGGCGATTGCCTGTCACCGTTTAATCTTGAATAATCAGTGATTGAGAATGACTTGCAGACGCTAATGAATCCCGCAGTTGGCCTACCCAGTATCCTGGCAATTGAAGACGACCCTGTATTGGGCGCCTATGTGCATGAGCAGCTGGGCCGCTGTGGCTTCCAGGTCACCTGGTGCCAGAACGGCCAACAGGGCCTGCAGATGGCACGTGACCAGGTGTTCGACGTGGTGTTGATGGACATCCTGCTGCCGGGCATGGACGGTTTGTCGATTCTTACCCGTTTGCGCCAGCACCATGCGACGCCGGTGATCCTCATGTCTGCGCTGGGCGCCGAGGCCGATCGCATCAGCGGTTTTCGCCTGGGTGCGGACGACTACCTGCCCAAGCCGTTCAGCATGGTTGAACTGCGCGTACGCATCGAAGCCATCCTGCGCCGCGTGGCCCTGGACCGGCGGCCGTTGCCGCTGCGTTTACCGGCACGCGACGATGCACGCAGCCTGCGTTTTGACGATGAACTGTACGACGTGTTCTTTCAAGAACACTGGGCCGGGCTGACGCGCAGCGAGTATCGCTTGCTCGAGACCTTGCACCGTAGCGCCGATGAAGTGCTCAGCAAAGCCTTCCTTTACCAGCATGTGTTGCAGCGCGGTTACGCGCCTCACGATCGCAGCCTGGACATGCATATCAGCCAGATTCGCCGCAAGCTCAAGGCCATCGGCTACAGCGAGCGCGAAGTGCGCACGGTGTGGGGCAAGGGTTATGTACTGAGCGGCCATGATGAAGGGCTTTGAGCGGCTGCCCGGCCGGCACTCGTTATTCTGGAAGCTCGCCTGCCTGCTGATCGCCTTCTGTTTGCTGATGATCTGGCTCAGTTGGTCCTGGGGCCGCTATATGGAAGAGCAGAACGCCTATGTGGCCGAGGAGTCCCGCGCGATTTTGCGCGGCTATGCCGCGGGCGCGGAATTGGCCTGGAGTACCCAGGGCAGTGCTGGCGTGGACGCCTGGTTGCAGCTGATGGCCACGCGCGAATCGACCTGGATCGGGGTGATCGGCCACGACTTGCAGTCGCTGAGCAGCCTGCCGCTGAGCGACAAGGAAAGCCAGCGCCTGACTTTTCTGCGCGGGCTGGAGTGGCCGGTCAGCCGACACGTCAAAGGCCTGCCCTGGGTGAAAATCCCATTCCCGGTCAACCCTGGCGCCGGCTCGCTGGTGATCGAATTACCCAAGCGCTTTATGCCGGGGCGCTATCAGGTGTTCTGGCGCGTGGTGACCAACGGCGTGATTCCCGGCTTGTTTACCTTGCTGCTGTGTGTGGGGCTTTATCGGCTGCTGATCATGCCTCTGAACCAGTTGCGCGAGCAGGCCAACGCCTGGCGCGCCGATCAATTGAATACGCGCATGTCCCGCGAGGCCACCAGCCGCCAGGATGAATTGGGTGAGTTGGGCCGCGCCTTTGACCACATGTCCGAGCGTTTGCAGGGCACGGTGGAGTTGCAGCAACAGTTATTGCGGGACATGTCCCATGAGCTGCGCACGCCGTTGAGCCGTTTGCGCGTGGCCTGTGACAGTGAGCAGGATCTGGCGCAGTTGCGCGAGCGCCTGGGCCGGGAGATTGACGCCATGCAGCGCCTGGTGGAAGACAGCCTGCAACTGGCCTGGCTGGACAGCGAGCGAACGCGGTTACCCGAGGAAGCCATCCAGCTTCCGGCCTTGTGGGACATGCTGCGGGAAAACGCTTGTTATGAAAGTGACTGGCCAGCAGCGCGTTTGCCGTGTCTGTTGCCCGTCGACTGCTGGGTGCGCGGCAACCTGAATGCGCTGGCCCAGGCCCTGGAAAATATCCTGCGCAATGCCATCCGACATTCCCCCGCTCAGGGGCAGGTGACGCTGGACGGCTGTCGCGAGGGCGATGATTGGCATATTTGGCTGCAAGACCAGGGCGGCGGTATTGATGAGCAGGACTTGGAACGTATTTTTGCGCCGTTCACCCGCCTCGAAGGCTCACGGCCGGGTGATGGCGGTTTTGGTCTGGGCTTGAGCATCGCCCGCAATGCGGTACAGCGCCAGGGTGGGACGTTGTGGGCGCAGAACAGCGCGCAAGGTTTGTGCGTGCACCTGCGGCTGCCAGCGCGCTAGCTGTCAGGTGCGTCGTTGTTTGCGCTTCTTCCACTGGTGCGCGACCCACCAGCGCCAGTAACCCATCGTCAGGCAGTAGGCCAGCGCGGCCAGCACCAGCCCGCACACCACGGAACCCAACAGGAACGGCTGCCACAGTGTGCCCAGTTGGCTGCTGATCCACTCCCAGGTCAGGTTGTCGGGCAGGCTGCGCGGCGGCGTGTTCATCAGCCAGGCGCCGGTCAGGTAGGTGCAGAAGAACACCACCGGCATGGTGATCGGGTTGGTCAGCCACACCAGGCTCACGGCAATCGGCATATTCCCGCGCACAGCGATCGCTAGCACCGCCGCCAATAACATCTGCAACGGAATCGGGATAAACGCCGCGAACAGGCCCACTGCCATGGCGCGGGCGACGGAATGGCGGTTCAGGTGCCAGAGGTTGGGGTCATGCAACAACGTGCCGAGAAATCGTAAGGACTTGTGTTCCCGGATACTCGTGGGGTCGGGCATGTACCGTTTGAATAAGCGCCGGGGCATAAGGGGTCCAGGTCAGTTCGAGGGGCAAGTATGCCCGCATTCTATAAACAGAAAATTCAGACTTTGTGACAAAACATCAGAGGCCGCGCGGGGTATCCGACTAAGACTAGTGGATCACTGGAAAAGGATGCTTCATGAGAACAGGGATGTTCACGTTCGGAATGGGCTTATTGTCGCTGCGATTTTTACCCGCATTGCCGCCCACCGCTTGGCTGCTGGCCATGTTGGTAGTGGCCTTGATGTTGCTGCCGTTTCGTACCTATCCGCTGGCGTTTTTGCTGTTGGGCGTGAGCTGGGCGTGCATGAGCGCACAATGGGCGTTGGACGACCGATTAAGGCCGGCTCTGGACGGTCAGACTCGCTGGGTTGAGGGGCGCGTCATCGGGTTGCCGCAAAACACCAGCACCGGCGTGCGCTTCGAACTGACCGACAGCCGGTCACGCAAGGGCCGGCTGCCCAAGCGTATCCGCCTGTCCTGGCATAACGGCCCGCAGGTTAACAGCGGCGAGCGCTGGCGGCTGGCGGTCACGCTCAAGCGGCCGGCGGGCCTGCTCAATTTTCAGGGGTTTGACTACGAGGCCTGGCTGCTGGCCCAGCGCATCGGCGCCACCGGCTCGGTGAAAGATGGCCAACGCCTGGCGCCGGCTCGCCATGCCTGGCGTGACAGCGTCCGCCAGCGCCTGCTGGCGGTGGATGCTCAGGGCCGCGAGGCGGGGCTGGCGGCCTTGGTGCTGGGCGACGGCTCGGGGTTGGCAACCGAGGATTGGCGGGTGTTGCAGGACACCGGCACGGTGCACCTGCTGGTGATTTCCGGCCAGCACATTGGCTTGCTGGCCGGTTTGATCTACGCGCTGGTGGCCGGGCTGGCGCGCTACGGTTGCTGGCCCCGCGCCTTGCCCTGGCTGCCGTGGGCCTGCGGCCTGGCATTTACTGCTGCGCTGGGGTATGGCCTGCTGGCGGGGTTCGGTGTGCCGGTGCAACGGGCCTGCGTGATGGTCGGGTTAGTGCTGCTGTGGCGTTTGCGGTTTCGCCACCTGGGTGTGTGGTGGCCGTTATTACTGGCGTTCAATGCCGTGCTGGTGCTGGAGCCGCTGGCCAGTTTGCAGCCGGGGTTCTGGTTGTCGTTTGCCGCCGTGGCCGTGCTGGTGCTGGCGTTCAGCGGGCGTTTGGGCGCGTGGAGTATCTGGCAGGCCTGGACCCACCCCCAATGGTTGATCGCCATCGGTTTGTTTCCGGTGTTGCTGGTGCTGGGGTTGCCCATCAGCCTCAGTGCGCCGGTGGCCAATCTGTTTGCCGTGCCGTGGATCAGCCTGGTGGTGCTGCCGTTGGCACTGCTGGGCACTGTACTGTTGGCGGTACCGTGGGTGGGAGAGGGCTTGTTGTGGCTGGCCGGTGGCGCGTTGGATGGCCTGTTCACAGGCTTGGCGCTGCTGGCCGGGCTGCGCGCAGCGTGGGTGCCCGCCGACGTGCCGTTGGGTTATTGGTTGATCAGCGTCGCGGGCGCGGTGCTATTACTCTTGCCCAAAGGCGTGCCATTGCGGCTGCTGGGCTGGCCGATGCTGCTGTTGGCCGTCTTTGCCCCTAAACCATTGGTGCCGCACGGGCAGGTGGAGGTGGTGCAATTGGATGTCGGCCAGGGGCAGGCGGTGATCCTGCGCACGCGCCATCACGCCATGCTCTACGACGCAGGCCCGCGCTCGGGGGTGGTTGACCTGGGCGCGCGCGTGGTGCTGCCATCCCTGCAAAAGGTTGGGGTGGCGGCGTTGGACGCGATGGTGATCAGCCACGCTCACGCTGACCATGCCGGCGGTGCCGCAGCGGTTGCCCGTGTGCTGCCCGTCGGGAGGGTTATCGGCGGAGAGACCGAAGGGCTGCCGGCTTTTCTCGCCGCCCAGCCCTGTAACAATGGCGAGCGCTGGGAGTGGGATGGCGTGTCATTCGAGGTGTGGCAATGGCCTGGCGCCACTAGCAGCAATCCGAAATCCTGCGTCTTGCAGGTACAGGCCCGTGGCGAGCGGTTGCTACTGACGGGTGATATTGATGAGGCGGCTGAAACAGCCTTTCTCGCTTCGCCCTTGGCGGTGCCGACCGATTGGCTGCAAGCGCCGCACCATGGCAGTCGCAGTTCCTCGTCCTGGGCGTTTTTACAGCGGCTTGCGCCCAAGTCGGTGCTGATTTCCCGCGGCCGTGGCAACGCATTCGGGCATCCCCATCCGCAGGTGATGGCGCGTTACCAGGCGCTGGGCAGCCGGGTCTACGACAGCGCCGAGCAAGGTGCCGTGCGTGTGCAACTGGGCAGTTTTAGAGCACCGGTTGTTGCGCGCAGTCAACGGCGATTCTGGCGCGAAGCGTTACCGTAATACAGGCTTACCAAACACCTGGGCCTGCGACAGGCGGGCCTGGCGCCTGCGAACCACGCGGGTGAACCTATATGGTAAAGTGGCGCACTTTTTCGAGGGGACATTCACTGTGTGGGAATTGGTCAAATCCGGCGGCTGGATGATGTTGCCGATTATCTTGAGCTCCATCGCCGCACTCGGCATCGTTGCCGAACGTTTGTGGACCCTGCGCGCCAGTCGCATAACCCCCGAGCATCTGCTGGGGCAGGTGTGGGGCTGGATCAAGAACAAACAGCTGGATAAAGAAAAACTCAAGGAGTTACGCGCCAACTCGCCGTTGGGTGAAATCCTCGCAGCGGGCCTCGCCAATTCCAAGCATGGTCGCGAGATCATGAAAGAGTGCATCGAAGAGGCCGCTGCCCGCGTCATCCACGAAATGGAGCGCTATATCAATGCGCTCGGCACCATCGCAGCCATGGCGCCGTTGCTTGGTTTGCTGGGCACGGTGCTGGGCATGATCGACATTTTCAGCTCGTTCATGGGTTCAGGCATGACCACCAACGCTGCCGTCTTGGCCGGTGGTATTTCCAAGGCCTTGATCACCACGGCAGCCGGCCTGATGGTCGGTATTCCGTCGGTGTTTTTCCACCGCTTCCTGCAGCGTCGCATCGATGAACTGGTGGTCGGCATGGAACAGGAAGCCATCAAGCTGGTGGAAGTGGTGCAGGGCGATCGTGATGTCGATTTCGTTGAGGGTCGAGCGTGAAATTTCGCCGCAAGCAACGGGAGAATGTTGATATCAACCTGGCGTCGCTGATCGACGTGGTCTTTATCCTGCTGCTGTTTTTTGTCGTGACTACCACCTTCACCCGCGAAACCCAACTGCGCGTTGATTTACCCGAAGCAGTGAGTGGCTCACCGGCCGAAGACCAGGAAATTAAGCAGCTGGACATTGCCATCAGCGCCGACGGGGTGTTTTCGGTAAATAACCAATTGCTCGAAAAAAATGACCTTGCCAGCCTGATGGATGCCCTGCAGAAAGAGTCCGGTGGCGATACCAATATGCCGCTTTCCATCAGCGCTGACGGCAAAACCCAGCACCAAGCCGTGATCACCGCCATGGACGCCGCCGGCAAGCTGGGCTTCAGCCACCTGCGCATGACCACCGTCGAGGCGGCGAGCCCGCCCTGATGGCCATGTCCGATCGTTTGCTCAAGGCGTGGTACGAGGGCCATCCGGCACTCGTACTGTTGCGGCCGCTGGAATCTATGTACCGTCACGTTGTACAGCGCAAACGCGCGCGCTTCCTGGCGGGCGAGGGTGAGATTTACCAACCGCCGGTGCCTGTGGTGGTGGTGGGCAATATCACCGTCGGCGGCACCGGCAAGACGCCGTTGATCCTGTGGCTGATCGAACACTGCCGGCGCAGCGGCCTGCGGGTCGGCGTGGTCAGCCGCGGCTACGGTGCCAAGCCGCCGCAGTTACCCTGGCGGGTGGAGGCCAGCCACAGCGCCGAAGTGGCGGGCGATGAGCCGTTGCTGATCGTTCAGCGCTGCGGCGTGCCCCTGATGATCGACCCGGACCGCAGCCGCGCCGTCAAAGCCTTGCTGGCCAGTGAACCTCTAGACCTGATCCTCAGCGACGATGGCCTGCAGCATTACCGCCTGGCCCGCGACCTGGAATTGGTGCTGATCGATGCCGCCCGTGGCCTGGGCAACCGCCGCTGCCTGCCTGCCGGGCCTTTGCGCGAGCCGGTGGAGCGCCTGCACAGTGTGGATGCGCTGTTGTACAACGGCGCCGGGGCCGACCGCGAGGATGGGTTTGCCTTTCGCCTGCAACCCACGGCGTTGATCAACTTGAAAACCGGTGAGCGACAATCGGTCGAGCATTTTGCCGCCGGCCAGCGGGTCCATGCCGTCGCAGGTATCGGTAACCCGCAACGTTTCTTCAATACCCTCGAAACGCTACACTGGCAGCCGATTCCCCATGCGTTTGCCGACCATGCGCCCTACAGCGCAGAGGTGTTGAATTTCACACCGTCATTGCCGTTGGTGATGACCGAAAAGGACGCGGTGAAGTGCCGCGCCTTTGCCCAGCCCGACTGGTGGTACCTTGCAGTGGATGCATTGCCGTCACCGGCGTTTGTGGCCTGGTTCGACACGCAATTGATGCGCCTGCTGCCCGCCCGACTTTTGCCTTAAACCGCTTTTTCCAGGAAATACTCATGGACACCAAACTGCTCGACATCCTCGCTTGCCCGATCTGCAAAGGCCCGCTCAAGCTCAGCGCCGACAAAACCGAGCTGATCAGCAAGGGCGCCGGCCTGGCTTATCCGATCCGTGATGGCATCCCGGTGATGCTGGAAAGCGAAGCTCGTACCCTGACCACCGATGAGCGCCTGGATAAATGACCACCGCCTTTACCGTTGTCATTCCTTCGCGCTACGCCTCCACGCGCCTGCCGGGCAAGCCGCTGCAATTGATCGGCGACAAGCCGATGATCCAGCTGGTGTGGGAGCAGGCCTGCAAAAGCAGCGCCGAACGCGTGGTGGTTGCCACCGATGACCCGCGTATTATCGAGGCCTGCAAAGGTTTCGGCGCTGAAGCGGTGCTGACCCGTGAAGACCACAACTCCGGCACCGACCGCCTGGCTGAAGTCGCCACGCAACTGGGGCTGGCGCCTGATGCGATTGTGGTCAATGTGCAAGGTGACGAACCGCTGATCCCGCCCTGCGTGATCGATCAGGTCGCCGCCAACCTGGCCGCCCATGGCGAGGCGCGCATGGCCACCCTGGCCGAACCCATCGAAGACATCGAGACCCTGTTCAACCCGAACGTGGTCAAAGTGGTCAGCGATATCAATGGCCTGGCGCTGACCTTCAGCCGCTCGACCCTGCCGTGGGCACGGGATGCATTCGCCAAACAGCCCGACGTATTGCCCCAGGGCGTGCCGTACCGTCGCCATATCGGCATCTATGCCTACCGAGCCGGTTTCCTGCATGACTTCGTCAGCTGGGGGCCGTGCTGGCTGGAAAACACCGAGTCCCTGGAACAGTTGCGTGCCCTGTGGCACGGCGTGCGTATCCACGTGGGCGACGCGCTGGAAGCGCCGCCGGCCGGTGTCGACACCCAGGAAGACCTTGAGCGCGTTCGCCGCCTGCTGGGGGCCTGATGGAGGTTTTGTTCGTCTGCCTGGGCAATATCTGCCGCTCGCCCACCGCCGAAGGTGTGCTGCGCCATAAATTGCGCGAAGCCGGGCTGGCCGGCCAGGTTGAAGTGGCGTCTGCCGGCACGGGTGAATGGCATGTCGGCAACCCGCCGGACCAGCGCAGCCAGCGTGCGGCGCTGGTACGCGGTTACGACTTGTCGGCCCAGCGCGCCCAGCAGGTTTCGCGTGCAGACTTTGCTCGGTATGACCTGATCCTGGCCATGGACCACAGCAACCTGCGCAACCTTAAGGCATTGCACCCAGGCCAAGGCAAGGCCGAGCTGGACTTGTTCCTGCGCCGCTATGAAGCCGAAGTGGACGAAGTGCCAGACCCTTACTACGAAGGCGAGCAAGGTTTCGAGCGGGTCCTGGACTTGATTGAACGGGCCTGTGATTTATTGGTGATCGAATTGAAGGGGCGGTTATGACCTTGCAAGTGCTTGCGCAGGTATCGCTCAAGCCATTCAACAGCTTCGGCATCGACGTGCGCGCCCAGTGGTTTGCCGAGGCCCGCAGCGACGCGGATGTACGTGAAGCCCTGGCCTATGCGACGGCGCAGTCATTACCGCTGTTGGTGATCGGCGGTGGCAGCAACCTGCTGTTGACCCAGGATATCCAGGCTGTGGTGTTGCGCATGGCCACCCAGGGCATTCGGGTGCTGCAGGACGACGGTGTACGCGTGGTGGTCGAGGCCGAAGCGGGCGAAGCCTGGCACCCATTTGTGTTGTGGACGTTGGAACACGGTTTCTGCGGCCTGGAGAACCTCAGCCTCATCCCCGGCACCGTCGGTGCTGCGCCGATGCAGAACATCGGTGCCTACGGCGTGGAGATCAAAGACGTGTTTGCCGGCCTCACCGCGCTGGATCGCCACACCGGCGAGTTGCGCGACTTCAGCCTGCAAGAGTGCAACTTCGCCTACCGCGACAGCCTGTTCAAGCACGAAACCGGGCGCTGGTTGATCCTGCGCGTGCGTTTCGCCTTGAGCCGCGCCAGCCACCTCAAGCTCGACTACGGCCCGGTGCAGCAGCGCCTGGCCGGGCAGGGCATCACCGAGGCGACGCCGAGCGATGTCAGCCGTGCTATTTGCAGCATCCGCCGCGAAAAACTGCCCGACCCGGCAGAACTGGGAAATGCCGGCAGTTTCTTCAAAAACCCACTGGTGTCCCACGTGTTAGCGGCTGAGCTGAAGGCGCAGTACCCGGACCTGGTGGCATACCCGCAGGCCGATGGGCAAGTGAAGCTCGCCGCTGGCTGGCTGATCGATAAAGCTGGCTGGAAGGGCTTTCGCGACGGCGATGCCGGCGTGCATAAATTGCAGGCACTGGTGCTGGTCAACTATGGCACGGCCACCGGGCATGACATTGCCAACCTGGCACTGCGCATCCAGCGTGATATTGCCGAGCGTTTCAAGGTCGATCTGGAAATGGAACCCAACCTGTACTGAGCGTTTGCAATCCCGTGAAAACAAAAATGCCCCGTATCTTTCGATACGGGGCATTTTTTATTGCGTTAGCAATCAGTCATCGCGGCTCATGATGCCGAAGATCTGCAACAGGCTGATGAACAGGTTGTAGATCGATACATACAGGCTGATGGTCGCCATGATGTAGTTGCGCTCACCGCCGTGGATGATGGCGCTGGTCTGGAACAGGATGCACACGGAGGAGAACAGCACAAAACCCGCGCTGATCGCCAGCTGCAAGCCGCTGATCTGGAAGAACATGCCGGCAACCACTGCCGCCAGCAACACGAAGAAGCCTGCGGTAATGAAGCCACCCAGGAAGCTCATGTCCTTACGGCTGATCAGCACGTAGGCCGACAAACCACCAAATACCAGGGCCGTCATGGCAAATGCCGAACTGACCACTTCCGCGCCGCCGGCCATGCCGAGGTAACGGTTGAGGATCGGGCCAAGGATAAAGCCCATGAAACCGGTCAAGGCAAACGCCGACACCAAGCCCCAGGCCGAGTCGCGCAGCTTGTTGGTCAGGAAGAACAGACCGTAGAAACCAATCAGCACGACAAAGATATTCGGGTAGCCAACGCGCATCTGCTGCGCCACATACGCCATTACGCCGCTGAACGCGAGGGTAAGGGCGAGCAAGCCGTAGGTGTTGCGCAACACGCGGCTGACTTCAAGCTGCTCAGCCTGCGCGTTACCATTCAGTGCGTAATTCTGTTCGCGCATGGCGACACTCCTTCAGTTTTGAAACATTCAGTCGCAAGGATCATAACAGACGCTCTGTAACAAGCCATGGCAAGAGTTTGACAGTGTGTTTCATTCGGGTATTATGGCGCCCGCTGACACGGGATGGGCTATCATAATCCTGTGAAGCAAAAGGGAAATTGGCAGAGTGGTTGAATGCACCGGTCTTGAAAACCGGCGGACGTTAATAGCGTCTCCAGGGTTCGAATCCCTGGTTTCCCGCCAAGATTTACACGAAAGCCTCGCGAAAGCGGGGCTTTTGCGTTTCTGGGGTTTGGTTCAGCCACCAGCTTAGGGTCTGATAACCTGTCGGACACCCTCTGTGACAATCCGTGGCCTACAGCCCACCTCTGAGGGATAGGGTGCACGGACAACAAAAGCCCGCGCAATGGCGAGCTTCAAGCCAATACTGTGAGCTGCGCCTATCCCGCCACATGCAAATCGCCACGATGAGCGATATGCACCTTGTTGCCATCCGGATCACGCAGGTACGCACCATAGTAACCGTCACCATAGTGAGGGCGTTGGCCAGGTTCACCTTCATCAGATCCACCCGCGAGAAGCCCAGCTGCATAGGCGGTATCTACCGCATTTGGAGAGGGTGCAGTGAAAGCCACCATGCTGCCATTCCCTGCACCGGCTTCATTACGGTCATAGGGGCTGTACACATAAAAGCGCGGGAGAGCGCTATCTGGTTTTATCCAGCATGCCGAAGGTGGCCCGCCATCAGGGGTTACAGGCCTACGGCAGAGCCCCAGGGGGATCAGCACTGCGTCATAGAAGGTAGACGCTTTATCAAGATCGTTTGTCCCAACGGTTACGTGACTGAACATCCCGTATTCCTACTTGCGAAGGCGAGGCGTTATCGTGTCATTTTGAAGGTGGGCGTGTATAGCGGTCGTCGGCTAAGGCGGCGAGGGCGAGTCTCGGCCCTCCAAATCGCAGACAAAGAAAAGCCCGCGATGGGGAGTAGCGGGCTTAAAGGGATGTTCTCTAGGAGCTGGGGTAACCATAAGCGCCCGAGTGTGAAAGGGATGTGAAAGGTTGCGCTCAGTAGGACGTCGCGATTGCCTTGACGTTCTCGCCTGATACAGCCTGTGTGCAGACAAATGCCAGTAAGGTGATTGCCAGAAACCAGAAACCCGGCGCTGGGCCGGGCTTCGATATAACAGCGTCAGAAACTAACGATGCTTGTTCTTGTGTTTATGCTTGTTGTTGCCTTTGTGCTTTCTACCATCTGATCGATGATTGCTCTCATCGTCCGCCAGGTTGTTTCCCAGCGCGCCACCTGCCGCGCCGCCGAGACCTGCACCGATAGTCGAGCCGGTTGTACCGCCGAGGCGATTACCAATCAATGAGCCACCCGCCGAGCCGATTCCTCCACCCAATGCAGCTTCCGCCCTATTGCCTTTTTGAGCACCGACAGCACTGCCGGCGGCGCCACCTACGCCTGCGCCTACCGCCGCGCCCGTTGAGCCGCCGAGCTGTTGACCTACGATGTTGCCAAGTGCACCACCAACGCCGCCTCCAAGGGCGGCTGTGCCATCTCCGGCAGCCATCGCTCCTTGCGAAATGAGGACGCCCAACAATAGGGCGGGCAGTGTCATTTTCATTTTGTGAACCTCTATGGGTTGTCAGCAGGCGCTCACGGTTTAAAGCACGCCTGGCATTGGGACTCGTCCAAAAGTTTGAAGTTCTTTGCGGGCGGTGCCTGCGGGCGAATGGTTGTAACAAGATATAAGCGTACCGCCTTCACCTCATCCTCGCACACCATAGAAGTGGTTCAGCGATACCAGCTCAACCAAAGCCACGAAAACGCACAGCGTAACCAAGCCAGGGCTGAAGACCCGCTTGCGATTGGATGAGCCCCCACCTAGCCAGCCTTTGTTGCTAGCGCCTGGGATGACCATGAGGAACGGGAGCGTGGCTTATCGGCAGTTCGACCGCCTGGTCTTGGACGATGGTCGGGGATAAGGTCAAGTTTTCTGATGCAGAGATAACACTTACATACCAAGAGTCGGCATGATTACCCGGCCGCACTCTATGAGTTGGCCGGCTGTTACTTGAAGCTCAAGGGTGGGTTTCGCTGCATACCCGGTAAGGAAGCCGGCGGCGACAAGCGCAATGCACAGTAAGGTGTTTCTCAGGATCATGCGGGGCGCTCGCTAACTGATTGATGTAAAAGCAAGCAGCACTGATTCCAGATTGTGCAAAAGGTTCCTGAAGGTCTCCCTTATTGAACTATGGTAATCACCAACGCTGTTGACCAGGGACTGATTGCCAGCGGGTGTGTCAGGCATGCGCCATCGCACACTGAGAACACTGAACTACTCTGACGGGAGGCGTTCGTATTGCGTTCATCTGACTTTTGATAGGGCACCATGGATAAGCGGCTCGCAGGTCTATCATTTTTGCTTACCCTAGGATGGGTTGCCACAGTGGTATCTGTAATGTGGTACTTCTACGATAATTAGTCTAAAGGCCGAATCACGTCTGGCCCCACAATTACGTAGGCTCCTGCCAACACGAACAACACCTGTGAACCACCGGCGATCAATTGAGAGAGGCGCAGCAGCTTCTGCTCCGTCATGGAGCGCGGCGCTAGAGCGCCGCGCTTTACATCACGCCACGATGTCGCTGATGGCTGCCTGGCCGACGGTGGTGACGAGGAAGTCCGCCACGCCGTGCCCGGAGAAGTCCACCGCCAAGGTGCCCAGGTTGGTAGCCGAGGCATAGCTCAGCACAGCATCGCCGGTATGCCCGGTGAATGCATTGACGAAGCTCAAGCCCGCACCTTTGGTAATGCCCGACAGGTCGATCTTGTCGGATCCTGAGATGAAGTCAAAAATCTTGTCCGCCGCCCCCGGCTTGGAGTCGGAACTGGCGCCATACACAAAGGTGTCGTTGCCGGCGCCGCCCCACAGTTGGTCCGCACCGCCACCGCCGTAGATGATGTCGTTGCCGGCACCGCCTTTAATGATGTTGGCGGCGTTGTTGCCAATGATCAGGTCGTTGCCTGCGCCACCAAAAGCGTTCTCGAGGGTAACGCCTTTGGCGATGGATACGTTGCCCACTAGTCCGCCAACGTCGGAGAACGAGCCTTCATTGAGGTTGATCTTCTGGTTCTGGGTGAAGCCGGAGAAGTCCAGGGTGTCGTTGCCGCCACCGTCCCAAACCGAGAACACCAGCTTGTCGGCATTGGAGGTGGCGCTGTAGAAATCACGCCCGGTATTGGAGTTGAACCCGTAAGTGGTATCGCCGGCGCGGGTGGCGTAGTTGGCGCCGTAGAGCTTCTGGATCGCGGCAATGTCGTCGATCAGTGGGCCGGCTGCATAGGCTTCGCCTGCGCCTTTACTGAAGTTTTGACCGGTGTTGCTCTCGCTCCAGTAACTCATCACGGAATACCCGTGTGTATCTTCGGCATATTTCGCATCCGAATAGGATGGCTGACCCACGCTGGCATCGTACGCGCCTGGGTGTTGCAGTCCCAGCGTGTGACCAATTTCATGGGTTAACGTTTGACGCCCGTAATTGCCGTTCGCTGGCGTTAAGTTCTCTTGGTAGCTTTTATTGGTATAAAATAATGCGTCGCTGTTTCCGCTATTGTTTGGGTAGAACGCAAACGCCGACCGGGCACCGCCATGCTGCAGATCATTGCTGTAGTTGCCCAAGGATATATGGGCGTCGCCTCCGCTTGTAGACTCACGGAAGGAAATGTTGGCGACATCCGACCAGGATTGAAACGAAAGTGCTGCCTGGGACTTCTGTTGTGCGTTGAAAGCGACGAAGCCAGAAACTTTCTCGGCGGCGTAAGATTTACTTTCTGAGGCCAGAAAACTGTAGGTGAAATTGTATTTGCCGTTATGGTCATTGTCGCCCCAATAGTAACCGCCTCGGGTTATTTCATCAGCGGCCTGCGCAACAGTGTAAGACGGCTTGCCATTTATATAAAATCCTCCTCGATCATACGCATGTGAAAAACTCAGGAGGCTTTGGAAGTCATCACTGGTTTGGAAGCTTGCCGAAGAGGTAGTTGGATTAACAAGATTTTTCGTTGAGACAGTCATAAGTTTACATTCCTTCGTATCCATTGAGTGTGGAGTGCTATCGGCTTATCACATGTTCGTTGTTTTCTTGTTGTGTTCATCTTTATAAAGGAGTAATGCGTTTAGTATTATTTAAAAATTAAATATGATATATAACGTATTGAAATAACCTTAAATATTCTGCGGGCGTTCAAGCGTGTGAGTGGCGGTTGCTCGTTATCGTTCGAGCCAATGAGTTATCCACGTCATGTCGCTACGTTATAGTTACGGTATTCATGCCGGTGTCTGGAATGAACAAGTCATGAGTTGCGAGCGTTGGGCCACGGAAAAAATCATGCAGGTTTTCAGTTTTAGCGGTCCAGTGATAGAGGCGTCAATATGCGGATTTTGACAACGTCTCTAGCGGTGGCGATGCTGGCGGGGTGTTCCACCTCGCTAATATCGGCGGACAAGGCTGAGCCTCTGCCCGCCAGCCGCGTTTTCAGAAGGTAAAGACTGGTTTGGGCGTCTGCACACGATTGATTTTTTAATTGATGGCAAGTTGGTCGCAAGTGTAGCGAGTAGCGAAGTCGCACGATTTGGTTTAAAGGCGCCTCAGGATATTACTCGCCACGCGTACCTTCCCCTCTCCAGGGGCGGCGGCTGCAGGCAAACCCTGTTCAGATTATCGGACAGCGGCGTAAAACTTATGGCGGCGTGAGCATGCGGGCAGGTTCGAGAGACCTAGGCGCTTTGACCTCTGAAGACTCCGCATGCAGACAGGGTCTTGTGCGCATCACACGTGCAGTAAACCCAGGGTTACGGCAACAATATCGTCGAGCCGGTGGTCAATTGCGCGCTGAGTGCCTCATGTGCGAAGCGGGCATCCTTCAATGTATAACGTTGGTGAATATTCACCTTGATATGGCCCTGGCGAATCATCGAAAACAGCTCGTCAGCCATTGTTTGCAGGTTTGTGGCGTTATTTGCGTAAGCAGGCAGGCCTGGGCGCGTCACATAGAGTGATCCTCTTTCAGCCAGCGAACTCAGCGCAACACCCTCCACGGCTCCAGAGGCATTGCCAAAGCTGACCAACAGGCCGCGCGGCGCCAGGCAAGACAGTGACGTTTCCCATGTGTCCTTGCCTACGCCGTCATAGACAACCGGGCATTTTCGGCCGTCTGTCAGTGACAATACGCGTGCGACAACGTCTTGCTCTCGGTAAACAATCGTTGCCCAAGCGCCTGCCGACCGAGCGATGTCGGCTTTCTTGTGAGAACTGACAGTTCCGATAAGTTTAACCCCCAAAGCGTTGGCCCATTGGCAAGCAATTGCGCCGACACCCCCAGCAGCGGCATGAAATAAAACAACTTCCCCTGCCGTGAGCCGATAGGTCTGGCGGAATAGGTATTGCACGGTAAGGCCCTTGAGCATAACAGCAGCTGCGTCTTCAAAACTGATGTAGTCGGGCAAATGAACCAGATTATCTTCGGGCAATGTATGTAACTCGCTGTACGCTCCGAGTGGGCCGGTCGCATAGGCGACACGATCTCCCGGTTTGAAACGAGTCACTGCCTTCCCGACCGAGTGGACTATACCCGCTCCTTCAGACCCCAGCCTCGAAGGGAAGTCCGGAACGTTATACAGCCCGCTGCGAAAGTAGGTGTCGATAAAATTTACACCGATCGCCTTGTTGCACACTTGCACTTGATAGGGCTCCGGCGCCGCGCAAGGCGCCTCCACATAGTTCAATACCTCGGGTAGACCCTGCTGTTTGAACTCAATCCTTCTCGTCGATAGCGGCATTCGGTTATCCATTGTGTGCGTTCAGTCCTTGTCTTTGCTCTGGAGGGCTGATCCCTCTGCGCCAGAGTAACTGTATAACGCCATTTTTTGATTTTCTGTTGATTTTTATTTGCAACAAATAAGTTGTATTTAAATTTTGCATAATGCGATTTGTGAATGGCACCAAAACAGTGCAAATCATGTGGCGAGGGTAAGGTCGTGGCTCATTATGTCCAGTGAATTCTATAAAAAACAATAATTTAGCGTGATTTATCAAGCGTTTCATTCCGGTTTTCCCTTACGCCTCCAGCGCAAAAAAGTTATATTTTGCTCTTTTTTGGTGCGATAAAAAAATTGTAAAAGGGTATTTCTGTCGATAAACATATGTTAAGTTTTTGGCATGAGTTGGTAATGAAATGGATGTTAGCGCGGGCGGAGAGTTCGGATGGCAACGGATTGCATGATTGTAGGTTTTAATGATTATAGCTTTGATGATTACATAGAAGCGCTTGAAGTCGGGGGGAAAACCGGTGTTTCCTACCGAGACAGTAATCTGTCCTTTCTCACCTATGAAGGCACAAGGCTCAGGGCACTGGATGTTCTGAACAAGCATGCCGCCTCGTTGAAAATTGAAGGTGCCGAGTTAAATAACTCAGACTTTCTCTGGCCCGTTATTACCTACCTCGGCACTTACCTGAACAAGCGCGGCATCAGTTTTGACTATGTTCGATTGTTTCACCAAGACCGTGAAAAACTTAAGGCGAGTCTCATTCAACAAGACGTCAGGACGGTGGCTATTACCACCACGGTGTACGTCACTCCCCAGCCGATCATGGAAATTGTCGACTTTGTCAGGCGGTATGATCCGAAGGCGACGATCGTCATTGGGGGGCCTTACTTGGCAGACTTGCCAAAAATTCTCGACAAGGCGGCGCTCGCAGAGCATTTGGAGATGTTAGGTGCCGATATCTACATCTTTGGTGCTGAAGGTGAAGAAACACTGGTGAAACTCATCTCGGCACTTAAAAGTGGTGCCGAGTATCAGCACTTGGATAATATTGGTTATCAGACAGCCGCAGGGTTCAAGGTCAATACTATTGTTGCTGAAGGTAACAGCCTCGAAGAGAATATGGTGGATTACAGCCTCTTTGATAAAAAAGATATCGGCGAGTTTGTAACGGTACGAACGGCCAAGTCCTGCCCCTTTGCTTGTGCTTTTTGTGGTTTTCCGGAGCGTGCGGGTAAATACAAGTATTTGCCAGTTGAGTACGTGGAAAGAGAGTTGAACGCGATTCGTGATATCGGTGGTGTCAGCACCATCACCTTTATCGATGATACGTTCAATGTGCCCAAAGGGCGCTTCAAAGACATGCTGCGGATGATGATAAAAAACAACTATCAATTTCGATGGAATAGCTACCTGCGCAGCGACCATGTGGATGATGAAGCGCTTGAGTTGATGGCCGCTAGCGGCTGCGATGGCGTATTTCTAGGGGTGGAGTCCGGCAGCACCGATATATTGATCAATATGGCGAAAAATAGTCGCCCAGAACACTACCGGCGAGTGATCAAGAAGTGCCGGGAGTTGGGCATCGTGACGTATGCCTCGGTCATCATCGGGTTTCCGGGTGAGGACAGAAGAACGGTGCAAGAAAGTATCGACTTTTTGAACGACGCAAAACCAGACTTCTTTCGAGCTCAGGTGTGGTATGCGGATCCCATTACGCCTATTTATAAAAAAGGCCAGGACTATGACTTGTCTGGCCAGGCCTTCCAATGGCAGCACCGAACTATGGATTCGATGGAAGCGGCCTATTATGTCGAGAAAATGTTCTTGTGTGTCACCGGCAGTACCTGGCTGCCACAGAATGGCTTTGAACCGTGGAGCCTTTATTATTTGCAGCGAAAGGGCATGACGCTCGGAAAAATCCATGCCTACCTTGAATATTTCAACGACGGCTTGAAGCAAAAACTATTGAGTAAAAACTCCCCGGATGTAGGGCGAGCCGCCTATCAAAACATGGTCAGTGTTCTAACGGGTGATGCGCTTTCTATTGGGTCATTGCGATTCGAGGCGCAGACGCTGGACAGTGAGCTGGTTCGATGGGCCAACTATCTCAAGCGTCTCTCCCAGCGCACTACCGCATGGGGTGCGAACACCACTCGCGAGCTTCCCAGCTTTAGCAGGGTGTTTTCGACTTCTTCCGATGTTTCGCTGGCACAACTGCTCGAACATTGCATGGCCGTTACAGGCACTTTCGATGGACTCAATGTAGTCGTCGATTGCACAAGTCAGCCAAAGGCCGGCGTACCCATCCCCTACGTGAGCGCCCCGATGCTGGAGGGCGTAGAGGCGCCCTCGACCGATCAAAAGTTCGATGCACTGTCGTCGTTACCAGGTTTATATCTGCTTCGTGACTACCACGCCGGTGTGGACTTGTGCGGTGTCGGCCTGACAGAGATCCCCCTGGGCTGTGTCATGTTGATGCAAGGCGAAGAGCAAAGTGCTGAGGATGTTGAAACGTACTACCTCAATAATGTCGCGGCTTACCATAAGTCGTTGGGGCTTATTGTGGTTGACCAAGGTAACGCGCGAGTCACATTGCACCTGCCCAAACTCTATCTTGATGACCCCCAGTGGCGGACATTAACAGAATGGCGGGAAATGCCCGTGCTGAGCACCGAATCGACAGTGGCGGCCATGGCTGCACCCTGTTTCAGCTTTGAGTAAGGAGCGTCTATGTCAACGCAAGATGAGCGTCAATACGAAGTGGTTGTGAATGATGAAGATCAATACTCAATCTGGTTTGTCGAAAAAGAACTACCGGCCGGGTGGCGAAAGGCGGGGTTCTGCGGCACGAAGGAAAGCGCGCTCAATTATATAGAAGGCGTTTGGGTCGATATTCTTCCTCGTTCCATTCGAAACGCCTGATGCGTGCTGGCACTGAAAGGTGCAGAGAATGACGCGTGCCGCAGTGCGATGCGTGCCCTGTATATTCAAGGATGAAAAATGACCCGTGTGTATTTAAAGCCATCAATTACCGTTGAACCGTTGTTCAATCGTTGGTTTTCCTGGCCCGTGCTGATTCCACCCCATAGCGCGGCACTGTATTTGAAAAATCATTATTTGCCGATGATTGCTTCATTTCTCGAAGAGCCTGAACTGCACGCTGCGGCCATTGAAAACCCAGCCATGCGCGCCGGCCCATTTATAAATGGTAGTTGCGGCTATGCGCGGCTGGAGCGCTTTTACAATGAGTCGCAAGACGCGCTGGCTCCGTTGCTGAATCTGGCTGCAATGATCGAGCAGGTTGAGCAGTTGATGAAGGTTCAGGACGGCTACACACTGGTTAACCTTTACAATCAATTGCCGACGGGCATTCGCGGCATGGTGGAGTTGGTGTATGACCTCAACCACAGTCCGTCGATCAGGTTCATAGAGCGCTTAATGTACAAAAGCGACTTCTATGACCCTGCCTTGCAAAGCCTGAAGTTAGGCACTGTTACGCAGGAAGTTAAACCGTTTTCACTGAACACGCCTAAGTTGGATCAGGGTACGTTGAATCTGAACGTGGCGCACTCCGATACGCTGATAGACACATTATCAGGTGCCCGCAGTCGTGCGGTTGAACTGGACCATCTGGTCGCATCGCTGCCGTGGGACAGTTGGGGTGATGTCAAAAAAAATGAGGTTATAAAGTGCTTTACTGAGCAACCGCCGCCCCCGGGCGAGGCTGTATCAGCTGAAGGTCTAACCATCAGGTATTTCGGGCATGCAACGGTACTGATTCAGGCTCAGGGGGTGTCTATCATGACAGACCCCTGCGTCAGTCCCTATGTAGAAGGGGCGCAAAAACGTTATGATTTTTCGGACTTGCCGGAGGTGATTGATATCGTTTTGATCACCCATGCGCATCAGGATCATGTGGTTTTCGAAACCTTGTTGCAGTTACGGCATAAGATACAAAAGATTATTGTACCTAGAAGTGGCGGTGGTTTTTTGCAGGACCCGTCATTGAAGTTGATGTTAGAAGCGATCGGCTTTGACAATGTCAGTGAGCTTGGAGAACTTGAGCACTTCGAATATGGTCCAGCGCGAATCATGGGCATACCTTTTTTTGGCGAGCACGGCGACCTGAGTATTCAGACAAAACTCGGTTATTGCGTCAACGTCAATCAGTTTTGCGGAATGTTCCTGGCTGACTCCGACGTGTTGAATCCTGAGTTGTATGACGCGACATTGAAACAAATCGGCCACGTGGACGCACTGTTCATTGGCATGGATTCAGTCGGCGCTCCGTATCGTTGGTTGTACGGCGCTCTGTACTCTACGCCGCTGGATCATGCCCGCGGAAAGAATCGGCGCATAAACGGTTCCAACTCACATAAGGCCTTTGACTTGGTCAAGCGAATCCGCCCAACAGCAGCGTATGTCTACGCGATGGGCGCCGAGCCGTGGATTTCGCATATCACGGGTTCAAATACGGATCCGAATGCTGCGCAAAACCGCGAGGCTCGCCACTTTGTAGGCATGTGCGCTGCCGAGGGTATTGAGTCCAAAGTTTTGTATTGGATGGACCAATTGCAAGGCTAACGGTTAAGGCTGATTCGTGTTTGAAAGGGGAAACCGCTGTTGAATAAGAGTCATATCAGTCTGGTGGGAGGCTTCGCGTCGACAGCGTTAGGCGTGGAATTCATGCAGGTCGCTGTGCCGGTGTTGGCAAGTGCTTATTTGAACTTGACCACGACGCAGACCGGGATGGTGTTGGCCACACGGTTTTTGCCAGTCTTTCTCATCGGCTTATTTGTCGGTGCGCTTCTGGACAGAGTGTACCTGCCGTTGATACTTCGTTTGTTCAACCTCCTGGGGTTCGCAAGTGCAGTGCTTTTTGCTGTTTTGATGTTGTGCGGGCATGCCGGTGTGGGAATGTTGATGTTACTGACCTTCATGATTGGCACCATAAAACTGGTAACCGATACCGCCAGCGCAGCGATTGTGCCGTTGTTGGTCGAAAAGCAGCATTTTCTCAACCTGAACTCTACGCTGATCTCCAGCCAGTCAGTGGCTAAATTGCTGGCGCCATTGATGGCAGGCACAGCGTTGTCTTGGTGGGGGGCAGGCTACAGCATGTTATTGCAGGCGGGTGCATTCTTGCTGGCGGTCCTCTTGTTTTCGGGACTGCGTGTGGTACGGGGGACGAACGTAGCCGCAGCCGTTTCGACTGCCTCCTTGGTCGGCGATGTACGTGAGGGGATATTGCTGATTTTTTCTAACAGAAATTTGCGTTGGCTTATTCTGACGGCTTGCCTATGGAATTTTATTGCCGAAACAATCATCAGCTATGTATTGGTGTATTCCACTCAGGTTTTGTCTTTATCGGCTGTTGACGTCGGCGGTTGTGTGTCAGCCGGTGGAGCAGCCTTTCTGGCAGGATCGCTCAGTTCACGGTACATGCTCAAGTTTGTTTCATTCAAACACGCCATTATTGCCAGCATGTTTGCCCCGGTTGTGGCGGGGGGGGTGCTGATATCGCTCAATATCACGGGCATCTACCCGGTTGTCATGGTGTGTGCAGTGTTTGTGTCGATGAATTACGCCGCTTCCGTACACATGATCTCCTCGCTGAGTGAGCGACAAATACAAACACCGTCTTTCGCATTGGGCAGGGTCCAGTCGGCATCGAGACTAATGATGTCGGGAGTGATGCCGTTTGCTTCAATCATGGGCGCGTCGTTGCTTCACTTCAAAAACGATCTTTTCGCGCTTGTTGGGATCTTGCTTATCAGTTTCTTGCTGTTGGGGATTGTCGTTGTTCTCTCCGCAACGACGCAATTGCAGCGCAGTAATAACTAAGCCGAGTCTGCCAAGGGAATAAGCCGATGTTTTTCAAAAAACGGATTGTCGTCAGTGCCGGAACCTACGATCGATTAGTGTTGATCACCCAAGGCAATGAAGAGCTTATGCTCTGCGTAGGGGCTGTCGCGTTAACTCAGTTACATTGGCGTTTTTCAGAGCATGAGAACCCCTGCGTCGGCGTGTATGCGAAGGGCAGCCAATGCCGTGCCGTGACGGTGCAAGCGGGTCTTACCGTCAAGGCAGCGCTCTTCGCGTTTAAAGAGCTGATCCACCACCAGCGCGACGATGTGCCTGCAAGCGTCATGACGACTCTTGCGATCAAGAGTGGGGCAAACCACTTATCGCAGGCGCCTGAGTCTATATGTGCCACGTTGGAGAGTTCGGGCAAAGAGATTGTCATCGAGTGCGCACAGGCCGCCGGCAAAGAAAACCTGTTGGAGGCCATCAGCGACGTATTCGACTTCTTTTTGGGCAAGATGCTCAGCGAGCTGGATTCGCCGCTGTACTCCCTGCCTGTCATTGATGCACAGAAAACGATCGCAGGAAAAAAAGGAGGCCTGCAAAACGTTCCGGATTTCAAGGCTGAACTCTACGGCTTGTGCGCAACTTATGCACCTCGGCTAGCCCTATACAACGTCAGCCGACAGCTCACCTACGAACAGCTGTGGCACAGTGTGATGCACCTTGCGGATGCGCTGAAACATCATGGGGTGCGACCCGGATCGGTCGTAGCGATCTACTGCCAGTGCGATATCGATCCGGTGTTGTTAATGCTGGCGACGCTCTGTACCGGCGCCTGTTACGTGCCGCTCGATCCTGCCTACCCACTTGATGTGCTGCGCGACTATCTCACTGAATCAGGCGTCAGTTATATCGTCGCGGATGACGTGACTTATCCCACTGCGCAACAGTTATCTCACACTCAAACTCTGCTGAAAATTCGAGAGCTGCTTGACAGCAAAATCATCGGTGTGGGGGACTTCTTGCCGGTTACAAAAGACCGGATGGCCTATGTGATTTTCACCTCCGGGAGTACCGGCAAGCGAAAGGCGGTAGGGGTATCTGTTTCGGCCCTGCTTAAGTCCACACACGGGCGAGTCCAATACTACGGCGCAGCCCAGGACAACGTCAGGAATATGCTGATTGCCTCTATCAGCTTTGATAGTTCTATTGGCGTCATCTACGGCAGTTTGTTTGCGGGTGAAGCGCTGTTCCTCCCAGTCGCAGGGAGTGAGAAAGACGTCAACCTTACTCTGGAGGCCATTGAAGCGCAGGCTGTTACATCACTGCTGACACTGCCCTCCTATGTAAAACTTTTGGTTGAAGCCGACTCCATTGCACGCCGTTCAAAAGGTCTTCAGCGTGTAATCTGTGCAGGGGAAACGCTGGAAAAATCTTTGGTGAACGCCTTGTGTCACCAACGGGATGGGTTAGCAGTATTCAATGAGTATGGTCCAACCGAAGGGACCGTCTGGAGCACGGTAAACCGGGCCAATGCCGAAGAGTCTGAGGTCAATGTTTCAATAGGGTATGCGCACGCCAACAACAGTGTGTACATCCTCGATGAGCACCTGAATGAATTGCCGCCGGGAATCGAAGGTGAGCTGTATATCGGCGGGGAAACGTTGGCGATCGGCTACCTCAATGACGCACGTGAAACGGCAACTCGTTTCATACCCAACCCATTTTCCGAAAACGGTAGCCGGTTGTATCGCACAGGGGACAGGGTATCGCGCACGGCATCGGGAGCACTCGATTATCTAGGCCGGTCTGATCGTCAACTGAAAATAAGTGGCTACCGAGTCTCCTTGGCTGAGCTGGAAGATAAGGCTGTTTGCATTGCGGGAGTGCATGAAGCAGCAGCGGTGGTGGCCGACAAAAGCGCTGGAAATATCCAATTATTTATTTGCGCAGATCATCCAGTCGCTGAGTTCATCCGCTCACTCAAGTTGATAATGCCGGCCCATGCCATACCCTCGACCGTGATGTTGATGGATGTTCTCCCTCGGCTGCCCAATCGTAAAATCGATTATCAAACGCTGACGCAAATGGCCGTGGCGCAGGCTGCTCGAGCCAGTGCGGATGGCGACGAGAGTCGACAAGAATCACTGGAAACCTATCTCTCCACGCTTTGGCAGAGCATTTTGAAGGTTGAAATTACCGAACCCTCCCAGGACTTTTTCGAACTGGGCGGGAGCTCTATAAAAGCGATCATGGTGCTCAACCGAATCCAGAAGAAGATTGGCCGCACGCTATATATAGGTTCGACCTTTGAGCAGCCGACTATCAGCGGCATGGCAAACTACTTGAGGGCGAACTTCTCCGACGCCTTAGTGGAAGCAAACATGCAGGTCTGAGCCGTGTATTCAGAGCATGAGGTTTACCCGTATTCGAATAGTGAGGGAACACGCTGATGACCGATGAGACCCATAAACAGCACGCGGCGTTCGTCGTGGAAAAAACGACCCTAACCTCTTACAGTCAAGACCGCTTTTTGTTTTCACATAAGCTGAATCCACTGGATTGTTCGTCAAACATCCCCTTGGTATTAAGCATTGAGGGCACGCTTGAATTGACTGTTTTGCAGTGCGCGTTAAATGAGATCGTCCAGCGACATGAAGTGTTGCGTAGCGCCATTAAATTTGAACTCGATAAGCCGGTTCAAGTGGTGTATGCCCCATTCGAGGTTCCGGTGCAGTTTCATGACCTGTCTGAGATTGCACCACAGGACCGGCCAGCCATCGGCCGCAAAATCATCCAGGCTGACGTGGACACACCCTTTGACCTGGCGCAACCTCCGTTGTTTCGAGCGCTATTGATTCAGTATTCAAGCACGCAATCCAAATTACTTATCAATGTTCATCACGCGGTATTCGATGGCTGGTCGGGCAATCTACTGGTCGAGGACTTGATGGCGTACTATCACGACCATCGAGGCGCTACCTCGGTCTCGAGCCCCGAGCTTCCCCTGCAATACGCCGAGTTTGCACTGCAGCAGCGCGCCTGGTTAAACAGTGCTGAGGCCCGTGCGCAACTGGCGTTCTGGCGACACACGCTGCAAGCGGCGCCGACGACGTTGAATCTGCCTGCCGACAACAGTGGCGCAGCCGACAACGGCCCGCACGGCAATACACTGGAAGTTGAGTTTCCAGCGGGCCTTATGGATACGGTCAGTGCGTTTAGTCGACAACATAAAATAACCCCGTTCGTGGTATTGCTGACGACGTTTTTTATTATCTTGTATCGATACACAGGCGAAAAAGATATTTGTATTGGTACCCCGGTGGCAAATAGAAATCGGGAAGAGTACGAAGGTGTCATAGGTTGTTTTGTCAATACATTGGTTATCCGTTTGAGGCTGCGCGGCGATTGGTCATTTCTGACACTGATCAATGAAGTCAGGGCGCAGGTCATGGCGGCTTATTCGAACCAGGATTACCCTTTTGACCAACTGGTCGAACAGTTGCGTCCAGAACGGATTGAAGGCCAGTCACCTTTTTATCGAGCAATGATGATCTATCAGGCCGAACCCGAGCAGCGGGTGGTCGGCACGGTAAGCGTTCATCCTGAATACCATACTCGCGCGGCACATTTTAATGATTTGAATTTCGGTATCTTCGTGCGCGACGGCAAGCACAAAATGTGGATCGAGTACAACTCTGCCTTGTTTACTGAGTGCTTTGTTAAGCGTATTGGCGGTGATTTTTTTACATTGCTGTCCCTTGCGGCTAGTGCTCCCCAGTTGCCTGTTGCTGTAGGCTCAGCCGGGCTATTTGCGCAGCCTTCGGTCATTGTTCCTGTGGCGCAATACGCGCAAGTTAGCGATGCGACGGTCCATGAACTGTTTGCCAGCTATGCGCACCGCCACCCGGAGCATCTGGCGCTGTTGTATAAAAAAAGAGCGATCAGTTTTGCACAGCTCGACAACGGTTCGAACTTGATTGCCAGACGACTGATTAACAGCGGGGTGAAACCTGGTGACCTGGTTGCCTTCTTTCTAGCGTCCTCACCTGAGGTCCCGCTTTGCCAGTTGGCCATAATGAAAACCGGCAGCGGCTACCTGCCTATCGACATTAATTTACCTGGCGGGAGGATTGCTAGCATCCTTGAAGATGCGTGCCCCAGGCTGATTGTCACCCAACAGATGTATCTGCCCGCCTTGGTGGATATTGACACGCCAAAACTTGTATTGGGGGATGAGGACCTGTTCGCCCTGAGCAGGACGTATGGAGCACCTGATATCGATGTCGCTCCGGGACAGGTTGCCTACTGCATTTACACTTCCGGCTCCACTGGGCAGCCCAAAGGTGTCTTGGTCAGCCATAAGCAGGTCCTGAGTTTTTCCGCCGGATTGGCGCAACTGTTAGACGGTACGCCCATTGCAGGATCGCGGATGGCGTCATTGGCGTCGCCTGCTTTTGATGCCTCTGTGCGGCAACTGCTGTTCATGTGCCAAGGCGCGACCAGTTGCATTATCCCCGAGGATGTTCGCGCCAATATGCAGTTATTGGTCGATTTCACACGGGATTATCAACTCGACGTATTCAATCTGACGCCATCAACCTGCTCGGTTTACCTGGACCTGGTGGAGGCGGCCGATGAACCCGCTTGCTTGCCGTCTGTCCTGATATTAGGCGGGGAGCGTATTGATAGTGTGCTGTGGGAACGGCTGGCGTCGACGCCCGGGTTGAAGGCTTTTAATGTGTATGGGCCAACTGAAGCAACCGTGCATTGTTGTTTCAGTCCTATCCAAAAGTCGTGCGCGCCCTCCATTGGCAACTCATCGGCCAACGCTCAGGTGTACATTCTGGACGAAGACTTGAATCATCTGCCGGTTGGCGCAGTGGGCGAGTTATATATTGCCGGCCAAGTGCTGAGCTATGGGTACCTGAAGCGGCCCGGGTTGACCGCCGGCCGGTTCTTGCCGAATCCGTTTTCTGCAGTTGCAGGTTCGCGTCTTTATCAAACGGGCGATTTGGCCAAATTCGATCGCGACGGGCATATCGAGTACGTCGGTCGAAGTGATCTGCAAGTGAAATTGCGGGGGTATCGAATTGAGTTGGGCGAAGTCGAAGCCGCCCTGAAGAAAATAGACAGGATTATGGATGCCGTTGTCGTCATTAAAACGGACGGCGGCATTGATCGTATGGTCGCCTATGTAGTGCCCAGGAATAGCGCTGTGTTGGACCTTATGCTGGTCAAGCAACAGCTGTTGGAATGGCTGCCTGTTTATATGGTACCCAGTCAAATGTTCATGCTGCCGGCCTTGCCACTTAACGTCAGTAATAAAACGGATCGGGTTGCACTCTCGCAACGACAGGATAGCCATGCAGCCCCGGTTGAACCGGTCCAGCTGACAGGTATCGCCCAGCCACTCGCTGAAATTTGGCAAAGGGTGCTATGCCTCGATAGCGTAAGGGCCGACGACGACTTTTTTGATTTGGGCGGGCATTCGCTACTGGCGATAAAGTTGACCAACCATGTCGCGAAGGCGTTTCAAGTAAAACTCCCGGTCGCGCAGGTATTCAGCCTTAGAACGCTTCAGCGCATGGCTGACTATATAGCGCTAGTTGATGTCACTCAGGGCTTGGCAGACGGCGTCCCCTTGGAACCGGCCACCCGACCGCTGTTGGTTCCGTTATCTTTTGCACAAGAACGGCTTTGGTTATTGGAACAGCTCACCCCTGAGGCCGCGTCTTATAATATACCTATGGTGCTTACTCTCAACGGCGCCTTGGATCAGCAGCGACTGCGTGACAGTTTTAACCGTTTGGCGCAACGGCACGAAATATTACGCACAGCGATCCGTCTGGTGGATGATCAACTCATTCAACATATCGTGCCGCACATTGATATAGGCATGATGGTTACGTCGGTGGAGCATCTCGACGCGGAAAAAAGGCAGCAGGAAACGTCGAGAATAATCCAGCAAGAAGCGAGAACGCCTTTCAACATGTCAAGTGTGCCGCTATTTCGTTTGCACCTGATCAAACAGAGTGATGTAGGCCATGTTCTAGTGATCAATCTTCATCATATGATCTTTGATGGACTTTCTACAGGTCTATTTCTGAGACAACTGCGTGATATTTATGAGGCGCGCGCTGACGAACGCCAGGCAAACGTACCCCTGCACGTGCCGCAATATACCGATTTTGCCCTGTGGCAACGGCGATGGGTCGAAAGTGAAGAGTCATCAGTACAGCTGGCTTTTTGGAAAAAACATCTGCACAACGCGCCGTCTTCGCTGAATATGCCTTTGGACTTCAAGCGCCCACTCAGTGCCGTCTACCACGGCGCAGTTGAGACGTTCAACTTATCGAATGCGCTGGTTGGGCCTTTGCAGAACATTTGCAAAAACCAACAATTGACAATGTTCATGCTGCTCTATGCCGCGTTTAATATTGTACTCAGTGAATGGACGGGCGATCGGGACATAGTGATCGGTACACCTGTTACAAACCGCACGCGTGAGGAGTTTGAAAACACAATCGGGTTATTCGTCAATACCATTGTGCTGCGTACGGTAATCGAGGAAGGCATGACCTACGCGGAGTACTTCAAGTCCGTTAGTTCAAATGTCGCTGAGTCATTTGATCATGCCGAGCTTCCCTTTAATGTATTGGTTCAGGCATTGAGTCCGGTACGCGTGCCGGGATGTGCGCCGTTGATTCAAGCAATGTTCGGGTTTCAGACAAGAGAGCCGGAACTCAGCCGAATGGCGGACATTGATATTGAAGTGTCGTATCAGAGCAGCGAAGTGGCAAGGTTTGACCTGGTCGTTAACACGTTTATGTCCGCGGGCAAACTGTGTGGTTATGTGGAATATAAAAAAGGCTTGTTTTTACCATCGACCATTCAATCGCTCATCCGGCAGTTCGAGCAGGTGTTGGAAACATTGGCGGTGGCCGACGGGTCGGTAGACCGCGTTTTGAGCGTTACAGCAATGCCTGATAAGCCCAGACAACCCGTTGGAGTGCAAGGCAGGTGTGTTGCTGATGTGTGATAAGGAGAAGGGCACTATGGAACGTTTTCAGCATGATGTAAGTGGTTCGTTGGGCCAGTTGTTTGAAGCAACGGTTGAACAGTTTTCTTCACGTCCGGCAGTCATCCATGACGGGGTCACGCTAACCTACGGCGGGCTTAGAGAGCGGGTTGATGAAGTCGCGTCTGAGCTTTCTCGTTCGTTTGGCGTAACGCCTGGTGAACGTGTAGGGGTGTACCTCGACAGGTCTGACCAGTTGATCGTGGCGATACTCGCGATCATTCGGTTGGGTGCCAGCTATGTACCCCTGGATCCAGATTACCCACTCGAACGTTTGAGTTACATGTTTCGGGACTCGAATAGCTCAGTGCTGATTACGCAGCGTAAACATAGCGCCAAAGCCACGCAGTTCAGTACAGCCGTTTTGGATCTGGACAGCCCTTTTACGCCTTCGCACAATGGCTTTGTCTATTCCACTGCGTCGACGGCCACGCAATCGAGTCTGGCTTACGTTATGTATACCTCGGGTTCAACCGGCCACCCGAAGGGGGTGGCGGTAACCCACGGCAATATCATCAACCTGGTTTTATCGGGCGGCTATACCTCTATAACCCCAGCGTCCAGGATCGCCCAGCTGTCCAATAGTTCTTTTGATGCCACCACATTCGAGTTGTGGGGGGCGCTGTTGAATGGTGCGTGCCTGATCATTATCAACGGTGCCGCAGCCTACGACCCGTGCACGTTGCCGGGTCAACTTTCCATGCATGGAATCACCCATGCGGTATTGACGTCTGCGGTTGTTTCCCATGCGGCCGCGCACGATCCTGCGGCGTTCAAACATTTGGACACGTTGTTGTTCGGTGGGGAGAAGATCGACCAGAAGTTCATCGATATGATTCTGCGCAGCGAGCCGCCCAAGCGACTGATGTACATGTACGGGCCGACAGAATGCACCACGTTTTCTACGGGGTATGAGGTACGAACCGTTGACCTGACCGCCAATAGCATCCCCATTGGCGAGGCCATCGGCGGGGCTGCTGCGTATATCCTCGACGAGTTTCTCGATCCTGTCGGCCTCGGCGTGACGGGTGAGTTATACGTCGGCGGCAGCGGCGTCGCGCATGGATACCTGAATAAATCGTCCTTAACTGCCCGGCATTTTCTGCCTGATCCGTTCAGTGCTGTCGCACAAGCCAGAATGTACAAGACGGGCGATCTGGCTCGGTACTTAGTCGATGGGCAAATCGAGTTTATGGGCCGTAATGATGACCAAGTGAAACTCCGTGGTTATCGCCTCGAATCGGCAGAAATAGAAGCGAAGTTGAGTAAAATTGCTGGTGTGAAGGACGTCGTTGTCGGGGTCAAACTCGTTGACCAAGAGAACCAATACCTCGTTGCGTTCATCGTTACCGACAATGGCGCTTCTCTTGATGATGGACTACTCAGGCGCACGCTTCTAAAGGATCTGCCTGTTCACATGGTGCCGACGGTATTTGTTTATCTGAAAGAATTTCCGCTGACGGTCAATACAAAAGTCGACCGCGCACGGTTATTACAGCAAGTGATTACGCGCGATACGGTCGCGGGTGAACCCGGGCCTCAAGTCGATCAACAATTGCTGGCCATCTGGCGCAAGCTTCTGTTGGTTGAGGAGATCGGCCCGGAAGATGACTTTTTTTCGTTAGGTGGCCATTCCCTGCTTGTGATCAAGCTCGCAGGCCATATCAAGCGCGAGTTTGAAATCGCGGTGCCCATAGATGTTTTGTTTGAACACACGCGGCTGGTTGATATGGCCTCCTATCTGCAGCGCCAATACGATCAGCAGGCCCGGTCGGCGCACGGGGAGTTGGCCGAAGCCGCGTCAGCGGGCTACGTTCAACCTTCGATCTTTGCGCCGATCATGTTGAAGCAAGGGCGGGCGTCGCAGTTATTGGCGTTGGTTCATCCTGCCGGTGGCGACGTAACCTGCTATCGCCATCTGGTTGAGAGGTTACCCGCTGAATGGACGGTGCTGGGTTTTCAACGTCCGGAATTGGCTGGGGATGGGCTGCCTTCGTTGATAAGTGTGGAGCAGTTGGCTCAACGCTATGTGACCGAATTACTGAAGGTACAAGCCAGCGGTCCGTACCGCCTTGGTGGCTGGTCAATGGGCGGGGTCATTGCCTTTCACATGGCAACACTGCTTGAAGCCCAAGGGTTCGCTGTAGAGTTTCTGGGTTTGATCGACTCCCACTTTGTTGTTTCTCAGGATCAATGGTTGTTATCCGAACATCGACAACTCGATTTGGCTTCAACCGATTTAACCCAGCATACGGGTTACCAAACAGTGTTGGCTTCATTTGAAGAGCATATGCAGGCCCACGCTACGGTACTCAGCCAGCATGCAATTGATATGGATTTTTTGCGTCGCCTGTATATTGCCAACTGGATTGCGCTATGCCGATATCAGCCTAGCCGCCCCGTGTCAGGCTTGTTTTTTTATGCAGCCCAGGACAGCCGGTCAACGTTCTCGTTCTCCGAACGCATGAGCCGCTTGCAAGCGCTTTGTAACAACCCTCTGCGGGTCAGTATTGTGCCAGGCGATCATTACTCAGTCATGGTCGCAGAGGATTTGCCACCCTTGGCAGACCGCTTTATTAACGACCTGCAACGCTCATGCGTTGGTAACCGCGCTTGAATACTTTGATGCCTTCTTATTCCACTTCGTTAAAGGAATGACCTGTGATTAACGATCCTCGCATGCAACTTCTTCACACGCCAACCTTGGCCGATGTATTGGACACCTTCGGTGTCTGGGGGGTAATTGACACGCGCGTAGTGCCTATGAACGACGTACGCGGCCCGATATTCGGCAGCGCCTATACCGTACGCTGGTCACCTGTGCGCAAACCGCGGGATATCATGGCCGCGCAACCGTCCACTTGGGACGATGTAAAGAATTTCCTGGCACCGGAGATAACGTGCGGGCGTGGAAAAATTTATGTTGGCGGCGTCGATAATGGTCTATTGACGGAACTCGCACTGGCCGGCGGTTTCAGTGCTTCGGACTTCCAGTTACGCGGATTCGAAGGCGTCATTCTGGGTGGCGCGATCAGGGATGCTCATGTTATCAAACAGCTGGAGCTGCCGGTTTGGGCGACAAATTTCACCCCGGCTGATACCCAGGGTAATTTTAAAGTGGCTGAAGCAGGAACGGCGTGCAGTATTTTGGGGGTCACTATAAGAACCGGTGATTTGATCGTGGCGGACGCATCGGGTTGTGTGGTGGTACCGCAAGACTTGATAAATGATGTGTTGACGCGAGCCTTTGAAATAGAACAGAAAGAAAAAGTGATATTCGATAGAGTTTCGTCGGGTGAAAGGCTTTGGAATGTAGTTCATGACCTGGGGCGGATTTGATTCAGCTTTTCGCGGGCTGCAGGGCTGATCAACGTTTCACTGTTGCGTGTTGGGCGTGTTTTTACAGGAGTAACTCATGGCTAAAGTTCAAAAAGGTTATGTACTGGCTATCATCAGCGTCGATGACCCGGAAACCTTCAAGCAGTATGTCGCGCGCACCCCAAAGGCCGTGGAGAAATACCGTGGAACATTTTTGTCCAGGGGCACGGATTACACAATTCACGAAGGTGAAAGCGCGCCTGCACGTATTGTGCTTCTAGAATTTGAGTCTTATCAAGTTGCGCGGGACTTTTACGATTCACCTGAGTATCAGGAAGCCGCGAATTTTCGTCGAAAGTCGGCGTCTACCCATTTTTTTATTCTGAACGGTTACGACCACAGCCTGGCAGCCTTGATGCCGGGCCTGGTAACGGACAAAGGATGAATCATGAAGAAAGTCAACGTTAACCCGGTGCGTGGAACGCGGGATATATTACCCGCGGCGGCACAGCTTCGTGACATTGCCCTTCACAAGATCCTGGGTGCTTATCAAGCCTGTGGTTTTCGTCGGATAGAAACGCCCGTACTCGAAAGCCTTGATCTGTTGCTCGCAGGGCAGGGCGGGGAAAATGAAAAGCTCATCTTCAAAGTGATGAAACGTGGCGAAAAACTCGATGTGGCTAATGCACAGGAAGAATCGGATATCGCTGAGTATGGTATGCGGTTTGATTTGACGATTCCGCTTTCACGGTTTTATGCCAACAACATTTCGCAACTGCCGACGCCTTTCAAATCGATACAGGCGGGGCCGGTCTGGCGTGCGGAGCGGCCTCAGCGAGGTCGCTACCGTCAATTTGTACAATGCGACATAGATGTGATTGGCGAGCCTTCTATTAACGCCGAAATTGACTTGATCAGAACCACTGCGCGGTGTTTGAACGGCGTGGGGCTGCGGGACTTTATTATTCGTATCAATAACCGCCAATTGATCGAGGCGTTGTTGGTTGAGTGTGGATTTGCACCCGGTGACTTTGCCAGCATTATGATAGCGCTGGATAAACAGGACAAAATCGGCATTGAGGGGGTACAGGCCGAACTTAACGGATACTCCGCGGTGGCGGTTCAGCGCCTGATTGATTTTCTAAATCAGAAAATTGAAACGCCCCAAGGTATGACCTCTGTGTTCAAGGGTACGCCGCCCGAAAATGTTATCGGGCTGATAGACGAGCTGAATGTGGTAATGGATACCGTGCGGGCGTTGTCGAAGGGGGATTTTCAAATACTGTTTGATCCTTCGCTAATCAGGGGCATGGGTTATTACACCGGGCAGATCTTTGAAATTTCCTATAAGGACTTTCCGTTCTCTATTGCCGGTGGCGGGCGCTACGACGGGGTCATTGGCCGGCTGATGGGGCGCGACGTGGCTGCCTGCGGGTTTTCCATCGGCTTTGAGCGCTTGTGCGAGGTCCTGGAAGCCGAAAATCTGAATGGTGGGGAGGGCGAGGCGCGTGCAATTGTTTTCGTTGAAGATAATGCTCAGTCGCTGGCTGCTTATGGTTTCGCCGCGCAGGCCGCACAGCAGTACGCGGTCGTCAACGTACTGAGAAAGCAAAAAAATCATCGTCGCCAGTTAGAAGGTCTTCACACCGAAGGTTACGCTGCATTCTATTATTACACCGGCACTGCTTATCAGAAACGCAGTGTGGAGTTTGAGAAAGTCTGACGGCCGTCATTCATGCTTTCGAACACCTTCGAAAGCATGAACCTATTAATTATTTGACGGTGTGTATTGAAAAGCCCATCGGCACTTCACCAAAGTCTTCCTTGATATGCAGGTTGTAGTGGGTGGCGGAAGGCAGTGTCGTAATGCAGGCATCTACAGCACCGGCGGAACATTGTATGGCGGCTTCCGAGTTGCTGGTTACGATCGTTTTCTCGTATTCATCGGAGGCTAGCAGTTGCGGGGCTGGATGGGTTGCAACTGAGCAGATCGGCCCTTGGTGTCTGGCCGCCAATACCATGTTGAAGGTCGGCATAATAAAACAATCGGAGAGTGTCAGGGTGTTTAAATTAGAGAACACCAATGTGTGCAGTTCTGGATAAACAATGCAGCCGAGTAACGCATTGGCAGGGGTTCTTGGCATTTCTTCCAGTGCTTGTTCCAGTGTTTGATAGAGCTTAACCGTTCCCGCTCTACCTTGGCGCTTATACCACTCCTTGGCGGCTTTTTCACAATTGGTGCCGGCGGGACCAAGTGTGTGGATGACTTCAATTGTTCTCAAAGTATCAGTTTGCATACTTGACTCCCTTCAAGTTAATTAATTTCCAATGTTTTAACAAAGCCTGCGGGCCTTGTAAAGTCTTGAAATACTTTATTTAGAATTTAGGTATTGCATTTTTAAAGCGGCTGTCGGCGATCTTGGTTTGCGCACTATTCTCTGCGCGAAGCCTATCCTCGGCCGGCTGGAAAAGCACCGATGGCGTGACGGCTTGCTTGATATTGAAATTGCAGGCTGGCCGGTCGTTATTCGCTAAGGATGTACGTTCACCGGGTATCGGGCTGCGCCAGCTAATGCAGGGTAGTGGGGGTACGCGCTGACCCGTCACACACTACGCCACTTTGTCTGGCCCATAAGCGCGCAGGGTTGTCTCAGCACACCAGACAAAGAAAAGCCCACGATGGGGGCGCGGGCTTAAAAGGTGTTCACTTAGGAGCTGAGTTCAGGCTAGGCGCGCCACTGTGAAAACCGCGTGAAATCTGCATGTGAATTATGTTTTTTGCACCCAGGCATCACGCTCAAGTACTGTGCTGCTTCCTTATCCAGCCTAAGTGACGGTGTGTTCATGCCAAATGAAGTGCGGCTTGTCGTGATGATCAATACCCAGCCCGGCAAGGGCTTGCAGCAGTTGGCAGCGTTTCAGGCGCTGGCACCTAAGGTGCGGGCCGAGCACGGGTGCCTGAACTATGATTTGCATCCCGTGGTGGGCAACCCCGACAGCTTTGTCCTCATCGAAAAATGGGCTTCAAAGGCTGCATTGGACGCCCACCATGTCGCCCCTCATATGGTCGCAGCGGCCCAACACAATCCGTCGTTTCGTGCCGGGCCTGCGACCGTTTTGCTGTTGGAGGACGCGGTATAAAGCCGCTTTCAGAGCCAGCGCTTTCAAGGTCTTTGAATAACCCGCGATACCCTTTAATCAAGGACGAACACTGTCACTGTGGCGAGCAGGCTTGCCCTGCGTTGGGTGGCGAAGCCGCCCCAAATCAGGCGACTCGGTGAGCCAGTTACAGCGGGCTGGGGCTGCTGCGCAGCCCAACGCAGGGCAAGCCTGCTCGCCACGGGTTGCTTTTCTTCAGCTCGATTTCTGATTCGACTTGCTTGACTGCGTAGGGCATGGTTTCAAAGCGGCACCCGCCTTATCTTGCCGCTCAATGGCACCACTGTGTTGTAGGGCGTGGGGATTGGCCGCCCGGCCAGGCCCATGCCTTCGCTGATCAGCACGGCGTCCTGTACCACACATAAGTTGGACGGCGTATCCAGGCCGCGCACCAGTACTTCGACTTCCCGGGTGTGCAGGTTGCAACGCAGCAAACGCCCACTGAATCGGGTAAAACCGCCGTGCAGCGGCTCGCCGCTCCAGTCCGGCAGCAGCGGTTGTTGCAGGTGGCTGCACAGCTCCAGCACCAGCAGCCTGCCGCGCGGGCACAACGCCAGGCCCGTGGGCAATTGCAGGCCGCGTATCACCACTTCCATCTGCCCGGTGGCCGGGTGCACGCGGATCACTTGGCCGGCAAAGTCGGCAAAGTCGATGCCCTTGCGCGCCGGGTCGCCGTGCAGCTCGCCAGAGAACAGGCTGATCAACACTGCATCCGTCTGCGGTTCGTACACCAGGGTCACGGGCACGGCTTCCTGGCCCTGATCGAGTTCCGGCAGTTGCGCAAGCACCCGTTCGTCCCTGCCTTGTGTGAACTCCACCAGTTGATTGGTATCAGGTTTTACCGCCAGCCAGCTGTGGCGGGTGGGGTGGTAGCACAGCGCATTCAAATTGCCCCGACTGTGGAACACCGGCTCAGGCGGGTTGTATTGCAGGTCGAGCAGTTGCGAGCCACCCACATAATCGGTGAGGCTGGCCAGGCAACGCCCCTCACCGCAGGCGATGTCCGATACGCCCATGATTTCATCGCGCAGCATGCGCGCCTGCATGTTCATGCTGCGAAAGCCTTGGGCAATGACTTCGCCGGGCAAATATTCGCCAGGCCGCGCAGGGTCGGGTTGCAAGCGGCTGATGCGGCCGCTGAAAGGTTGGTCCGCCAGGCCGGAGCCAGCTTCGACCAACAACAGGCTGTCATCGTCTTGCAGGCACAGGCCGCGCGGGTTGAGCAGGCCATCGGCAATCAGTGTGCTGGGGTGCAGCGCCTCAATGGGCTGCGCCGGGATATGCAAGGTCATCGGGTGTGCTCCTATTGCGGCGGCTGCCATGGGCTGCCAGTGAGGTAGGCGCGCAGCAACGCACGCTGGGCCGGCGACATCGAGCGCACGACCGGCATGAACAGCGTGGTGCCTTTGTAGGCGTCCGAGGTGCGCGCCAAAATCGCGTTTTTGGCGCCCATGATCGCGTCGGGCTGGTTGAGCGGTACGTAGCGCGACATGGCGGGGAAGGCCAGGTAGTGAAAGCGCAACACGTTCGGGTAAACCTGTGCCCAGGTGATGGTGCTGCCCTTGGCTATGCCGAAATCAGTCTGGGCGTATTTGCGCAAGTTGGTGAAGAAGGCGCCATCGTCCACGCCGTTGGCCGTGCAGGTCAGCGCGACAAAACCGGCCTGGCCGGCACTGCCGCTTTTGAGCGTGACCGGGAAGCTCACCGTCTGTTGCCCGGCATTCACGGTCAGAGACGTGGGGAAGTTAAGGAAGTCAAAATACTGCTTTTGATCGTAAGCCCCCGGCGCGCTGGCTGCGAGGCTCACCTTGGTGGCGTTGGGCACTGGTCCGCCCAGGTAGCTGACGCGCAAGGTGATGGTCAAACCAGTGGGGTAGTCCTCCAGGTACACATTGCGCTGGTCGGCATACACCCGGTACGTCGCTTCGGTGGCGTTGAGTTTTTTACCGTTCACTGCATTGGGGGCGGTGATGTTCAGCGCCGTGGTCCTCACGGCTTGCTGTTGGCTGGTATTCAGGGGCAGGTCAACGATACCGCCATACACGTAGTAATTGACCAGCGGGCTGGCGGTGGGATTGAGTGTCGTCAGCGGCGCGGCACCGGTGGCAATGGTCACCGGCCCGTAATTGGCATTCGGCCCGATGGGGCTGGTGATGTCATCGCGCACGGCGCGGAAGGTTTGCTTGGGGATGACGTTGACCATATCGAGGCTCAGCAAACCGTTGTTGCCCAGCGCCGCATAGGCGGCGTTGCCCGTGGCCTGGTTGACTATCTGGCGGCCCGGCTGGCAGCCCGGCAGTTCGCCGGCAAACGCCGGGGCCAGGGTGCCGATCACCCGGCCGATGCTCGGGTTAGGCGTGTATTTACCGGCGGCGTAATCGGCGTCCAACTGCGCCGTGGTCATCTGCGGGCACATCTCGAACATCACAAACCGCAAGACAATGCCCGTCGCCCCCGGCGCCTGGATAATCGCCTTGAGGCCGGCGCTGTTCTGGTTCCAGCTGACAATACTGCTCAGCGGGAAGGTCAACTGGAACGTGCCACTGGCATGGAACGAGCCCGGTGCGTCCATTTTTGCCGGGTCGAGCACGCGGCCGGTCACGTCGTAACTGCTGCACACCGCATTGTTGCGGATCAGCAGCTGGATATTGTTGTTGCCACCAATTTGCAGGCCACCGACAAAGATCTGCGTGGTAGTCGAGGCGCTGGGGTCCAGGTCCACCATCATCGGGCCGGAGACCGGGCCTTGGCCGGTCACGGGGTCTACCGAACCGAGCAGGTACACCGGCTGGCCAATCAGGTCGCCGGTGGTGCTTATGTTGCCCGGCACACCTTGGGAACTGATCAAGGCGTTCTGCATGTCCACCACATGCTGACCATAGTGGTTCCAGCCGCCGGCGGTGTAGTAGTTGCCGGCCGGCGCGTTGATCATGTTGTTCAGTTGGTCATCGGTATAAGACTGCGCACCCGGCGCCAGGGTCGAGGTGGTCAGGTCGAACAGCGGCCATTTCGGGTTGCCATTGAACGGGATGGTCGGTGAGTTGTTCGGCAAGCTCACGTCGGTGCGGATGCCGCCCCAGAAATTCAGTCGTGGTCCATTGAGGATGCTCATGGTCTATTCCTTGTCCGTGGCGTGTGGGGTGACGGGCGGGTTGGCAAATTTGAACAGGTACGAGAAGTCAGACTTGAACGGGCTCTTCACCGGCGTGGCCATGGAATGGCAATTCATGCAGCTGCTGTTGGGCTGGATATAACTCTCCATGGTCACGTTGGCCGAGAGCGACGGTGTCGGCTGGCCCAGTGGGTTGCTCGGGTTGTTGGGCATCAGCGGGCGCTGGGTGGTGATCAACTGGTAGTACTTCAAAACGCTGCGTTGCAGGCCGGGGTTGGCCTGGTAACTGGCATTCACCCAGCCTGTGGCGTCGGCAATCGGCGTTACGCGGTTAAGCGGGTTCGGCGTCTTGAATGTGGTGCCGGGCTTGGGCACACAGACCAGTTGCGTGCCCTGGGTCTGCCAGTTGCACGGCGACTGGTTGAGCGTGGCGGCCGGGGCCAACGGGGTGTAGTAGGAATACGCCGTACCGGACACCGGCTGATCGACCCACTGGCCATTGACCTTGGCCTTGGGCGGCACGTTTTCGATCTGCTCGAAGGTCGACCAGATCCACTGCGGGTAGCCATTGACCTTGGTAATGATATGCAGGCCCACCAGCCCCAGATACGCCTCGGTCACCCCGGTGCGTTGGCCCTGGCTGTTGAAGGTGGCCACGCGCGCAATCTGCGTCAGGTAATGGCTGGCGTTGTCCCTGGGCGTGAGGATACGCCAGCTCGATTTGATCTCGATCACCCCATTGGGGAAGCTGATGTTATTGGCTTTGGACACCACATTCGCGTTGTAGAAGCGGTTGCCGACAATGTAGTTATAGGACGCCTGGTTGGCCGAGATATCGTAGTAGGTCGGGTTGCCCGCCTGGTCGATCAGCCAGCCACCGACCGCCTGGTCGATGGAGTTGACCAGCGAACTGTTCTTCAACGCAGCGATATTAATGATGCCCAGGCTGCGGGCCGTCAGCGGGCTGTTCCACGGCCCAGGGTTGGCGGCGCCCGGCAGGAAGATCTCACTGACGGTCTTGTAGGTCTGCCACACGGTGTAGCCAGAATCCCCAGGCTGTTTGTTGCAGTTGGGCGTGCCACGCTGCCCGTCCTGGGCCGGCCAGTTCAGGGCGACGAACATCTGCCAGCTGTATTGATCGAACTGGTCCTGCGGCGCATTCGCGGCGGGTGCGCTGGTGGGTGGCTGGCAGTTGAGCTGCGTGGCCAGCGTCGACGGCTGCGGTGCTTCGCGCGCCAGGGCCGGCAGGCTGACCAGCCCCAGCAGCATCACACTCAGTAGTGTTTTCATGATGATTTTCCTCAAGGCTTACGCTGCATCAACTGGTTCCATTGCGCCTTATGGCCGTTGCTCTGGGACGCCGGCGGCTCGAACAGCTGGCAAGGCGGCGGGTTGGACGGGCACATCGCAGCCACTTGGTCCCAGGTCTGTCTGGGGTCGGGTTTGGCGATACGGAAGTTGGTGTAGTTCTGGCTCACGATCGGCGCATTGGCCACGCTGGTGTCCCCGGAAAAGAAGAACGACTGCGGCGAACGGTAGGGTGGTGCGCCTGTCTGGCGCTTGTTGAAGGCATAACCAAACAGGATCGGCCCCGACGGTGATTGCAGGTCCAGGGCATAGGCCTGCACGCTGGCGTTGAGGTTTTTGCTGCGCTCGGCGCTGTAGGGCAGGTGCTCGATAAAGTCCTGGCGCGGTGGGTGGTTCATCGGCGAAAACATGCAGCAGGCCGGCATGTCTTTCGGGCGGTCCTGCGGGTAAGTCAAAAAGTACGCCTTGTTGCCCAGGGACACGAACGAGCAGGTGTAGTTGTTGTTCTTGATCGGGAAGATCGGCAGGCAGTACTTCTCGTAGTGCTCCATCATCGCGCCGAAGCCGTCGCCATCCGGCGGGATATACGTGGTGTCGTAGTAGCTCGTCCCGCGCGAGACCGTGTAGTCGGCAGGTGTGAGGGTCGAGGGTGGATTGCTATAGGGCGGCGGGTTTTTCGCGTAGTTGTTCATGACCCGGTACATCGTCCAGTCGCTGATCCATTGCGCCGGGAAAAACGGATCGGACGGCTCGCCTGGCGCGCGTTTGGCGATGCAGTTGCCGTTCTGCTCGTTGCACCCTTCGCTGTTGTGTACACCATTGGTGAAGTACACGGCGCCGCTGTCGTCGGCGGCAAACGCGGCGGGGCTGAGCAGCACAAGCAGCAGCAACAGTCGGCTCAAAAGGCTGGTGTTCATAGGACACTCCTGTGAGGTGCCGGGCAGCCGTCAGGCCACCCGGCGCTCCTGCGTGTGGCTTAGTGGTAGTCGCTCATGCTCAATTGCACGGGCGGGTAGTTGCGTTTCACCAAGGCTTGCGCCCACAACTCCAGTACGGCTCGACGGCTTTGCGGCATGTCTCGCGTAATGGGCATCGCCAGGGTGCTTTCTTCCTGATAGGGCTTGCTGATCAACACAATCAGTTGGTCCACCGCGCCCTCAATGCGCGACAAGGAGTTGAGCGGCATGAACTTGCTCATGATCGGGTACAGGTAATAAAACGGCTGCAGGATGAAGGGGTAGATGAAGGTCTCCCAGATCAGCTGGCCGGCGTTTTCGCGCTGATAAATCAGGTTCCAGGCGTTGACGAAGTTCTGCTGCAACTGCGGTTCCAGCGGCAGCACCCGCAGCGGCGCGAGGAAGTCGGTGAAGGCCGTGGGCAGCGGGAAGCTGAACGGGATCGCCGGTGCCTGCTGACCTTCCTGCACAAAGAAACGCAAGGTCGGAAAACCCGGCGCCTGGGCGGTGACGGTCAGGTTGGCGATGCCGTTGGCGTCGGTCTGGATCTTCGCCAGGCTGTATTGCACCGTACTGTTGAGCGGGTCTTGCAAGGTGCCTTGCATGGCGATCGGGTTGGCGAACGTGAGCGTCGGGCTTAAGGCGACGGCGGCAGGCGTCGGTAAAAATTCCTGGTAGGTCACCGGCGTCATTTGATCGGCCGACACCGCCAGCCGCGTGGCCATCAATTGGCGGCCGGTGCCCTCGGTCACGTGGCTGCGCAGCGTGGTTGCGCCTTGAAATTGCGGCCAATTGGCGCTGTTATTCGCCGGGTTGGCCGGGTCGTTGTTGAACAGCGTGAAGTTCGCCGCGTTGCTGAAGGCCAGGTAGTAGTCGGTGGTACACAGCATGTAGGCATTGCCGTATTCGGCCACCCACAACGTGGTGCCGGCAGGCGCGGGGAGGCCGTCGTATTGCACCATCACCTGCAGGGTTTTGGTGTCGCCCACGTCGATAAAGCTCGCGCTCTCGACGACTTCGGCGGTCCACATCTGCTGGGTCGCGGCGATCACGGGCGTGGTGCCGGGCTGTTGCAGTTCCAGGGTGCCGGTTTGCAGGAGTGCCTGGGCGTCCACGCCCAGCGGCAGGTCGAGGATGCCCGAGCGTTTGTCGAAGGCCGCCTGTTGATAATCGTCATAACCAAAACTGGCCAGCGGGCTGAATTGCGTGCCCTGGCGGATGCCGATCTGGTAATTGCCGGCCTGGAATTTGGCCGCGACCGGGATGTCGGCCGTCTTGTCGATCGGGTAGAACGGGAAGGCATTGCCCAGGTCCAGCGACAGGGTGTTGTCGTGGGCCTGCGCCGAGATCACCCCGAGCTGCGCCTGGGTGGCCGTGCCCGGCGAGGTCTTGTAGATGGGCACTGCACCGGTCGGTACCAGGCGCCGGCCGGCGGGGGCGGTGGGGAACTCATCGTCGAGCCACAGGCCCAGGGTGCCGACCGTGCGGCTATAGGCCGGGTTGAAGAAGATATCGCCGACGTTATCCAGCCCCTGTTGGTACATGGCCTGCACCTGGGCCTGGGCCGCCGCGCTGGAGGAGTGGGTGTCGATCGGCGGGTAGTTGTTGAGGATGCCGTTCTTGTCGTAGCACGTCAGGTAGGTCGAAAAACGAAACATCAGCCCCTTGGCATTTTGTTGCGCCATCTGGGTCTGCAGGTTTTGCAGCAAGGCGGAATTGCCGATCACCCATTCCAGGTTCTCTTTGGGGAAACAGGTTTGCCAGGTGGTGGTCACGTAGGCCAGGCCACCGAGGTTGGCCCAGTTGAAGTTGAGGAAACGGTCGAGCATGCGGAACTGGCGATTGAGCGTCAGGCCGCACTCGGCATTGCCCAGCACCAGCTTGTCGAAGTACAGCGTGGTAAAAGTGTTCTGCCAGGGGCTCACGTCGACAAAGCGCGCCGGCGAGCTGGGGGCACCGCCGAAGGGGTTGCCGAGCAACTGGAAGCTCTGGTTGATCAGCGGGTCCTGGTCCACGTAGCCACCGTCGGGCAACTCGCCGCCGGTGATCACCGACTGGGTCTGGTTGTAGCTCACGGTGCCGCAGGCATTGTCGCCGAACAGGTTCCACTCGCCAGGGATCATTGGCGTGGTCAACTGCCCGGCATTGCCTGGCACCTGCATCACGTAGTCGGGCACGCTGGCGGGCGGCAGCGGGGCGATGGTCCAGGGCAGCAAGGTGCTGGCGGCATTCAGTGGCGTGATGTCGAAGGCCTTCAAGAACGGCCAGTTCATCTGCATTTTTACCGCATCGTACAGCGGGTACATGTCGTTGTTGTTGGCCGTCGGCGGGTTCCAGAACATATGGCCGCCCAGGTAGATACGCGGGAAATTCAAGACGCTCATGTGAGGCTCCTTAACGTTGCCACTGGGCGCGTTTGAGCGACCAGACAAAGTCCAGTTTGTGGTAGCCGACAAAGTCGGAGGCGGGCAGCGGTGCGGTGGGGTAGACGATGCCGCCGTCTTTGTTCAAGGCGAAATTGAAGTAGCCCTGCTTGGGCGAATAGGCCGCGGTGCCATGGCAGGCAAAGCAGGAAGATTCACTTTGGAACGCCGATTCCAGTTGGGAGTTGGCCAGTAACGTTGGCGTGGTGTTGGATTGCACGCCGATCAGCTCGTACTGCGCCAATGCCGGGTATTGAGCCTGGAAGGTGGCGTTCACCGGCTGCGCCGCCGCTGTTGGCCCGGTGCTGTTGGTCATCGGCGCGGCGGGTGCGGCGTTGGTCACCGTGTACTGGCTGTTGTTACGGTTTTCGAAGGTGGTCCACACCCAATCGGGGTTCAGCTTGTTGATCACATGCAAGCCGCTCAGCGCGGCATAGCCAACCTGATACTGCTTGCCCTGCTGGTAGTAGGCCTGGGCAATGTAGTAACCCTGGCTGGCCAGTTGTTGCTGGTAGGCCGTGTCGTTACCGATCCACAGCCACGCGGCTTTCAGCTCCCAGGCGGTGGAGGGGAAGTTCAGGTCGCTGGTGAGTGCGGCCTGGCCGTTCACGTTGTAGACCTTCTGCTGCACGATGTATTCGAACGTGTCCTGGCCCATCAGCAGTTGGAAGCGCACCGGCTGGCCTTTCTCGGCTGCCGGCACCTGGCCGCCCATTTGCAGGATCAGCCCGTCCACCTGTTGCGTGGCGTTGAGGTTATGCAAGATTCGGTTGGGGTTCATGCCCATCGCCTGGGCCTGGCTCAGCACGGCGGCGGGTGGCGGCACGCTTTGGCCATACGGCAGCGGTTGGGCGCCGTTAGGCAGGTAGACCTGGTCCGACGGTTTGAGGGTTTCCCAGACCCGGTCAGGGCTTTGCGCGCCGGCAGGCTGGTTCAGGCAGGCAAACCAGTTCCAGGCGAGGGTGTCGGGGCCTTGGGTGAAGGCGGCCCGGGTGGCGTCGAGATTGCCTCCAAACTGCAGAAAGTTGCTGCAATCGAAGGGGGTGGTGTCCTGTGCCTGGGCCAATCCGGCCAGTGCGCTCAGGACCGTTATAGATAAGGCTCGCCGCATGAAAGCTCCTTGGCATTCGCCAGTTCGAGGTGAGGGCGCCCCAGGAAGTGCTCCAGGAGCAGTTGCTTGACTGCCGTCGCCGCCAGTTGTTGCGGCAACGCCAGGTCGCAATTGGTGATCAGCAGCGGGCCGGTCTGCGCACTGCCGGGCAGACGACCATGGCTGCCACGGACTAACCCTGTGTCCAGTGGGATCAGGTCCATGTAGTAGCGAAAACCGAGTTTTTTTTGCAGCAGGCGGCGCGCCACTTTGAGCTTGGGCAAGCGAATGGCCGGGTCGATAAACAACTCGACCGGGTCGTAGCCGGGCTTGCGGTGAATGTCCACGGTGCGCGCAAAATCCGGCGCTTTGCGTTCGTCCAGCCAGTAGTAGTAATCGAACCAGAACCCGGCGGCGGCCACGGCCACCAGCTCGCCGCTGCGTGGATGGTCGAGCTGCCAAACGCGTTGTTCGGCTTTGTCCAGCACCTGCTCGATGCCGGGCTGGCGCTGCAACAGGGCTTTGACCCGCGGGATGTCTTGCGCGTGCTTTACGTAGACATGCGCAACCTGATGGTCCGCCACCGCAAATGCCGCGCTGGCGCCGGGGTCGAGCAGTTCCCAGCTCAAGGATTGGCGCACCTGCAACAGGCCTTCGGCGCGCAGCACGCGGTTGATCGACACCGACTGCGCGACGGCTTCGATGCCATACTCAGACAGCAGCATCACCGCCGCGCCCTGGGCCTCGGCGAAGGCCAGCAAACGCCCGACTTCGTGGTCGATGGCGCGCACTTCATCAGCAATCGACGGGTGCTCAGGCCCCACGCGCTGCAAGCTGTAATCAAGGTGCGGCAGGTAGATCAATTGCAGGTGCGGCCGGCTGATCTGGAACTCGGCCATGGCGCACTCGACAATCCAGCGGCTCGACGCGATGCTCGCTGCCGGCCCCCAAAAACCATGGAACGGGAACTCGCCAATCTGCGCCTCGATCTGCTCATGCAAACCGGGCGGCGACGAATACAGGCCAAATTGCTTGCGCCCGTCGGCCGGGTAATGCGGGCGCGGTGTGATGGAGGCGTCCACATCGGCGTACATGTTGTACCACCAGAACAACTGGCTGCAGCGAAAGCCCGGCATTTCACGCTTGAGGGTGTGCCAGACCTTTTCGCCCTGGATCAGCGCATTGGGTTGCAGCCAGAAACGCACTTCGGCCTGGTCGCGAAAGTACCAGCCATTGCCGACGATCCCATGCTGCGACGGCGGCGCGCCGGTGAGGATCGAGGCCTGCACCGTGGACGTCACGGCAGGGAACACCGGTTGCAGGCTGGCCATCTTGGCGGTCTTGAGCAGCGCGTTGATCTGCGGCGTCGCCTCGCCCAGCAGCGACGGCGTCAGCCCGACCACATTGATCAGCAGCAGCGGTTGCTCAGAGCGCATCGGCATACGCCTCCTGCATCAGGGTTTGCAGCAGGTTGCGCTGGCGCAATTGGCTCTCGACCCAACGCAGCTCGGCGGCGATGCCTTCCAGCTGCGCCTGTTGCGTGGTGGGCCGCAGTTGCGCGGGCAACACGCCCCAGCTGTAGGTTTCCACCTCGAGCACCGGGCGGAACTCAGTGTGGGCGGCCAGGTAGTCGAAGGTCTGGGCCAGGGCCGCCTGGCTGCCGCGCAGCTCGGGCAACAGCAAGTGTTCGCTGAACAGCGGGATATGGAAGTGAATGCGCAGTTCGTTGAACCCGGTGCAACCTTGCAATGCCGCCGGCAGATCGGCCCAGGCCACGCGACGGCCCTGTGCATCGAGTGCCTTGACCTGGTGCAGGTAGGTGGCTTCGGCAAAGCTTGCGAGGGTGTCGAGCACGGCTTCGCGACGAACGGCATCGTCGGGCGGCAAGTGGCAGATCATCGCATTGGACAGCTGGACCTTGCCCACCGGCACGCCGGCGGCACGCAGCCGTTCCAGGGATTGATAACAATCCTCGAACATCACCGCTTGGTGGCACACATCAAAACACAGCGCCAGGTAGGCATGGTTCGGGTCCATGGCCTGCCGGTGCTGGAAGAATGCGAGGGTCTGCTCGGTGTTTTCCAGCACACAGTCGGGCTCCATCTCCAGGCAGAACACAATTTTCTTGCCGGTTTTGTGGTGCAGCGTGGCAAGTGCGGCTGTGAGTTGGCTGAGGTGTTCATCGGCGCGCAGTTGCCGCGCTTTGCTCCAGGTTGCGGCATAGCCCAGCGGCACCGTGGAAATTACCCCTTGGCGGCAATCGTCGGGCAGGGCGTGGGCAAGGATGCGCGCCAGGTCCAGGCTGTAAGCCAGCCGTTGCGGGTCGGCCCAACTGGGCAAATACACCTGGGCCTTCACCGCGCCCTGGTGGAAGTCGCCATAGGGAAAACCGTTCAGTGAGGTCAGGCGCACGCCGCTTTGCTTGAGTAACTGCACAAACTGCGTGCGCGCCGGGGCGTGCTGTAATTGCGCCGCCGCCTGGGCGCAGATCCACAGGCCGCTGTCTTGTTGGGCCAGCCCGCGCAAGGTGCGCACGCCCTGAAAATGCTCGGTGATGGAGGCGCGCAGCCCGGCCAGGTCGCGTGCCGGGTGTACATTGCTGCAATAGCCGATCTGGCTGGCCGCCCAGCCCTTGGCGGCGTTCATTTGACCACCGGGTCCTGGCCACGCAGGGCCGAGTTTTCTTGCCATTGCTTGCGTTGGTCGATGGGCAGCGGCGTGCTCACCAGGGCCTTGTCGAGTTGGCCGCTCTGGGCAAAAAAATCCACCGGGTTATGGAACAGCACCTGTTCCACCTGGGCTGCACTGAAGCCGGCCGCGAGCATCGCCTGGCCGGTCTTGGGCACCTTGAGCGGGTCGCTGATGCCCCAGTCCGCCGCGCTGTTGACCACCATTTTTTCGGTGCCGTATTCCTGCAGCAACGCGACCATGCGCTGCTCCGACATCTTGGTGTTGGGGTAGATCGAATGGCCGCGCCAGCAGTCGCTGTCGAGCACCAGCGGCAAGGTCAGTTCGTTGAGGTGGTCGATGATCACCAGGTGTTCGGCAATCCCCACTTCGCGGATCACGGCGAGGGTGCGTTTGGTGCCGCCGATCTTGTCACGGTGCGGCGTGTGCACCAGCACCGGCAGGTTGAATTGCTTGGCCAGTTCCAGTTGCGCGGCGAGGAAGCGGTCCTCTTCGGGGGTGATGTCGTCGTAGCCGATTTCACCCACCGCCACCACACCATCCTTGACCAGGTAACGCGGCAGAATCTCCAGCACTTCATTGGCAATCGACAGGTCATTGGCCTCCTTGGGGTTCAGGCCGATGGTGCAGAAGTGGTGGATGCCGAACATGCTCGCGCGAAAGCGTTCCCAACCCAGCAGCGTGTCGAAATAGTCGACGAAACTGCCCAGGCTGGTGCGCGCCTGGCCCTGCCAGAACGCCGGTTCGATGACCCCGGTGATGCCGGCGGCGGCCATGTTCTGGTAGTCGTCGGTGGTGCGGCTGACCATATGGATATGCGGATCGAAGTACTTGAGCATGGTGAATCCTCGTCAAGGGAAGGCGATGTGCATCAGTTCAGGTAGGCGTGCCATTCGGGCGGCAGGCGCAGGCCGCGCAAGCGCTGTAGTTGCGCCGGGCTGAGCAGGTCAAAGGCGATGGCTTTGGGCAAACCAGGGGAGACGGTGCGCGAGGCCGCGAGCTGTTCGTCGAGCAGGTCGAGGGCGAGCTGGTTGAGGGTCACGCTGTGGTGTTGCGCCAGGTTCACCAGGCGCCCGATGTCGAGGCCCATGCCGAGCGCCTTGAGCACCAACTGGTGAAAGGCGCGTTCCGGGTAATGACGTGATGGGTAGGCGGTGTCGAGAGCGAGCGCGGCAAACACCTGCGGGTTACTGGTGCGTCCGGCCTGCAACGCCAGTTCCAGGCACATCCCGTCGCGGTCGAGCCAGTCGAGGGCGCTGAGCAGGGCGATTTTTTCCTGGTCATCGCCCCACAGGAACAGTTGGCGCAGCAGCGGCAGTTGATCGTCTGCCGGCGTGTGTTCCAGCGCCTTGGCTATCACCAGTGCCCGGGCTGGCGCGACAACGGCGGCAGGCAACTGGCGTTTGCACTGGCCGCTCAGCAGCGCCGCGGTGGCGGCATGCGGTTGTTCTTCAAGCTGTGCATGTGCCTGCAACCACCAATGCAGTTGCGTGGCATCCAGCTGTTGAGTGAGGCTCAAGCGAAGGTCGGCGAGGTTATCCGGGCGCATGTTCATGTCGGCTTGATCCAACGCTGAAAGTGGGGAAGCAGGAAAAACACCAGCACACACACCAGGCTGCCCAATGGCTGATTGGCCACCGCCAGCACCAGTGCATCGAACAACGGCAGCGCGGCCAAACCTGCGCCGATAAACGCGCGCACCTGGCGCTGTTGCGGGTGGGCCAGGTGTTTCCAGTAATGCCAGCCCAACCAGCCCAGCCACAGCAGCAATACCGGCCAGAACCACAGGTTGTTGGAGTAGAGCGCCAGGGCCAGCGGGCTGAGCATCAACAGCAGCGGCAGGCGGCTGATCAGTTGGTTGCGGTGCTCCTGGCGGGCCAGGTAGGTCAGGCCGCTGATGTACACGCCAAGCAGCATCGCGCACAGCCAGATCGGCTCCGGCGGCACCGCCAGGCTGGCGGCGGCGGTGAGGTACAGCGCCGAGCGGCAGGCGCCCATCAGCCACACGCTGTGCGCATATTTTTTGTGCAGCAGGTTGTAGCCGAAGATGCAGCCCACCAGCAGCACCACGCCGCCGAGCAACCAATGCGGCGTGTCGATCAAGCGGCTCAGGCCCAGCACCGCCGCTGCCGCGAGTACCAGCAGCAAGGTTGTGGCCAGGCCGACTTGCTGACGGCTGGCAAGTCCCAGGGTAATGGGGCGCGGGTTGTGGTGTTGCTCGTCCCAGTCGGCATCCAGCAGGTCATTCAAGAACATGCCGGCCAGGTACAGCAGCGACAAGGTGGTCAACAGCAGCACCCACACCAGCGAGGAGGGCGGCGCCAGGGCCCCGGCACTGCTGGCGAGCAGGGCGGCGGCCAGGGTGTTGGTCCACACCGTCGGCAGGTTGGACACGCGGCCGAGGGTCATCCAGGTTTTCATCGGGCTCATCGCGCGTAGCCCTCGGTGGCCGCCAGTGCCGGGCTGCTGTGGGCCGCCAGCCGTTGCAGCGCCGTTTGCATTTTTGCGCTGTCGATTGCATGCAGGTCCACCGATTGGCCGATGCAGGTGAGCATGGGGATCGACAGTTGCCCGCCCAAGTGCTGGCGAAATTCCTCCAGGCCGAGCAACAGCGGTGAGCGGCCCTGTGCGTCGGTCACACTCAGTTCCGGCGGGCACAGGTTGAAGCCCAACGTGTGCAGCAGGCTCATCACCCGCTCAGTTTCGGAATCGCTCAACAGACCCAGTGCGTTCGCGTAAAGCCCATCCAGCGCCATGCCCACGGCTACTGCTTCGCCATGGCGCAGCCGGTGGTGGCTAAGGTTTTCCAGTTTGTGCGCGGCCCAATGCCCATAATCCAGCGGGCGGCCGTTACCGCGCTCGAACGGGTCACCGGCGCCGGTGATATGCCCCAGGTGCAGCTCGGCGCAACGGCGAATCGCGTAGCGGCTGGCCGCGTGGTCGAAGTGGGCGAGGGCGCTGGCATTGGCTTCCATCCACTCGAAGAACGCGGCGTCCTTGATCAGCGCCACTTTCACCGCCTCGGCCAGCCCGGCGATCTGGTCGCGGCGGGTGAGGCTGGTGAGCAACTGGAAGTCGTTGATCACTGCGGTGGCGGGGTAGAACGCGCCGAGCAGGTTCTTCTGGCCAAAGGCATTGATGCCGTTTTTGACGCCGATACCGGCATCGTTCTGGGCCAGCACTGTGCTGGGGATGCGGATCAGCCGGATGCCGCGGTGGAAGGTCGCGCAGGCGTAACCCACCGAATCCAGCACCGCGCCGCCGCCCAGGGCGAGCACGTAGCAATGCCGGTCCAGGCCGTGTTGCAGCATGTCGCTGTAGAGCTGCTGCAACACCTCTGAGGTTTTACTCAATTCACCGGCCGGTACGGCGATGGGCGCGGCGAGCAACTGCAGATCGGCATGGGCCGCGAAGTAGGCGTCGATCTGGTCGCGCAACGCGGGCGCGCTGTGCAGTAGTTGCTCGTCGGCGAACACCATCACTGTCACCTGGCCGCTGTGCGCTGCGGTGAGTTGCTGGTGCAAGCATGGGTTGTGCGGGTCGAACAGGTGGTCGGTGAAGATCACCGGGTAGTCATAAGCGACCGTGAACCGCCCACGCAGAGGCTGATCCCCACTTGGCTTGCGTTTGAGCAGGCTGTAAATCGCCACAAACGCCAGCGGCAACACCATGCTGGCCAGCACCGTGACCAGCAATGAATTCTGCTCGATCAGGAAGGTGCCGATGGCCGTATAGGCCAGCGCCAGGCCGGCATTGGCCAAAGTGGTGATCAGCAAAAAGGCCCGCAGCGGGTAGCGCTGCATCCCGGCGGCCACCACCGAGGTTTCCGCCAGCACCGGTACACCGCGCAGGCAAATCAACGACAGCGTGCCCAAGCGGTACGCCAACTGCTCGGGCGAGCGCTGATGCAAGCCAAGGCGGCCGGACAGCAAACGAAAATAACCGGCGCCCAACACATACCCCAAGCCTGCACCCAGGCACAGACCGATAAAAATCACCAGGTAACCGCCAATGCTGCCGAGCATGGCCACCGCCAGCAACGCCACCATGCTCGACGGCACCGGCAGCACCACGTCCAGCGCGAGCAGGGCGACCAGCAGCAGTGCCAGGTTGAACGCCTGGGCAGGCGAGGACGGTTGGTACAGGTTGAGGTGAATCAGGAAGTCTTGGATCTGTTGTTCAAACAACAGAAAGCTGGCAATCACCAGCGCAGAAAAGCACACCAATGACAGCCAAAAATGTTCGGCTGGCGCCTTTTTCGAGCATGCACGATACCACCGGCTGCGCTTCATCAAAGCATCCCTTTTGAGTATTGAGACTTAAGTTCCGTGTCTGTGTTTGCGCCGTTTTTAGAGCAATAAAACCCCTCACCTGGCTGGCAGGTTTTGTGCGTAATGGCTGATGGCTTTCACGGTATTCATGAACTTAGCCGGTTGTGGTTGATTTGCAAGTTTGTGCGAGAGGGCGTTAAAAAATGGCGTTTGGGTGGAGAGTGGATGGCGATAATTTTCCAATATTTACAATTAGTTGTATGGCTTTTTTGTCGGCGTCAAGAAGCTGTTGGTGATGAGCGCTGCAAGTAACAAGTTGATTACAAAATCGTGAGGTTTGTTATGTGAATTATTGCGGCTGGCTATAACAAGTTTATGCGCGCGTAGTTGTCGAGAACTATTCCGTTTAGTGGGTGCGACGATGGTCAATTGTGGGAGCTGGCTTGCCTGCGATAGCGGTGTATAAGTTAGAAAATCAGGTACAGATACACCGCCATCGCAGGCAAGCCAGCTTCCACATTTTTGACCGTGTTTAAGCCATTGCTTTTGCAGGTTTCAGGCACTCGATAGAGCGATCCACCGTGGTGCGGGCAAGCTCCAGCAAATGCCACACCGCCAGGATCTTCGCGCGTTCGGGGCTGGCGAGCATTTCACTGCAATTGAGCGTGGTGGCCGAAGCGCTGTCGAGCAGGCTGGCGGTGTAGAGCAAGGCGTCTTCAAAGCTCAGGTCTTCGATCACGCTGTGAACGCCGGGGGTGGGCAGGTAATGGTCGAGGGCGCGGTTGAAGGCGGCGCGGTCTTTGGCGCAATTGCGGGGTGGGTCGGGAACAATTTTCTTCATCGTTTAGTACCTGTCTGGTCAAGGAGCCGACACGCTTCGCGACTAAACGAGGGTGGCGGCTGTACGCAGGTTAGTCGACCGGTCAGAACAGGAACCCGGCGCGCCCGAAGGCGCCCTGCGCACAGCCACCATAAACTTCGGAGGACGATGCGCCTGTTCTGAAACCGGGCGACTAAACCCGATCACTGATGAGCAGTGACGGATCGCAGACTAGCCATCGATTCCAACAGGCACAAGGCGGCAGGGATTGTCTAGGAAACGTCCTGCAATTAAAAGGGACGCGCCTTGCTGGCCCTTTACAAACCATGTCGAAAGGCCACCGACTGATCAGCCACCTGGAGCAGCAGCCACAGATCTAATGTGGGAGCTGGCTTGCCTGCGATAACGGTGTATCAGTTAGAAAATCAGGTACAGATATACCGCCATCGCAGGCAAGCCAGCTCCCACATTTTTGACCGTGTTTAAGCCATTGCTTTTGCGGGTTTCAGGCACTCGATAGAGCGATCCATCGTGGTGCGGGCCAGCTCCAGCAAATGCCACACCGCCAGGATCTTCGCCCGTTCGGGGTTGGTGAGCATTTCACTGCAATTGAGCGTGGTGGCCGACCCTTATGAGGTGCGCTCTCGGTTGATCAGGCTATTCGCTAATTCGATATACTTTTCTTGGGCCTCACGTTGTGGGGTACCTTTTAGTTTGTTCCAAGCATCCCATTTAGCTTTTCCTGCAAAATCAGTGAAGCCAGGCCTTGTAGAGTCATTGTCACCCGCTGTGGATTGTTTGTATAACCCATACAGTTCAAGAAGTTCATCGTTGGCTGGACGATTTAATAATTGTTTGACCCCTTCCACTGCTGAGTCGAAATCTATAATGCTCATGGTGCCTTCAAGGTATTAAACCGGGTTAGGTGTGCGCTACAAATAGTAAGTGCCAGGCATAAACAATACGCCTGGTATAATTCACAGTTATCAATACCTGTTGGCTATAAGCGCCACGCTTAATGGCGCTGATTTATTCGCGCAACCTCGCCTCATCCCACAAACCTAAACCCATCCGACAGTTTGTCCTTCAGGTACCCTACCAACGCACTCACTGACTTCGGCACATGCGGTGAATACGGGCGGATCAAGTAGATCTCATCGGCAAATGCGCCCTTGAGTGTCCAGCCCTTGAGCACTTGCACCAACGTGCCGCTGGCCAGCGCCGCTTGTGCGCTGAAATCCGGGAGCAGGGCGATGCCCAGGTGGTTGAGCGCAGAGTCGCGCAGGGCTTCGCTGTTGTTGGTGGAAAAACTGCCGGCGATGGGCACGGTGACGCGTTCGACTTTTTTGCCGCCGCGCTCGAATGTCCAGGCCGGCTGGTCGGCGCCGCGTGGGTAGTAGAGGCAGTTGTGGGCACTGAGGTCGTTGGGCTCGCGGGGTTCGCCATGACGCTGCAGGTAGTCCTGGGTGGCGACCAGCACCGAGCCGGTGTCGCACAACTTCCAGGCCACGTGGGTTTCTGGCACCTGGAAACCGTGGCGCACCGCCAGGTCGTAACCTTCGGCTGTCAGTGAACTCAGGGCATCCGACACGTCCAGTTGAATACGCACTTGCGGGTATTGCTGCAGGAATTCCGACAGATGCGGCACCAACTGCTGCCGGGCAAACGCCACCGGCGCGGTGAGGCGCACCAGCCCGCGAATCTCTCCGGCCGAGTCGCGCACCGACGAGAAACTGCGGGCGATATGTTCGTAGGCGCTGCGCACTTCGCGGGTCAACGACAGCCCCGCATCGGTAAGCCGCACACTGCGCGTGGTGCGGGTGACCAGGCGGGTGCCGGTGGCCTTTTCCAGGTCCGAGATGCGCTGGCTGACCGCCGACTTGCTCACCCCCAGACGCGCGGCGGCGGCGGTGTAGGTGCCTTGCTCTTCGAGCACCGACAACCAGTGAATATGGGTCCACAGCCCTTCGATCTCGGATTTTTCCATGGTTCTATTGTTCGCTCAAAAGGACAATAAGTTCAGGATTCTGCTCTGGTTTGGAACAAACTGAAAGCCTATCGTGTGCCTCAACGCTACCCACCTGGGATCACCTGCCATGACCAGTACGATCGAGCACTACATCAACGACCAACGCGCGAGCCGCGATGATCGCTATCAAGACGTCTACAACCCAGCCACCGGCGAAATCACCGGCCGCGTCGCCCTGGCCAGCCGCCAGACCGTCGGTGAAGCCGTCGCCGCTGCCCAGGCCGCGTTCGCCAGTTGGGCCGACACACCGCCGATCCGCCGCGCTCGCGTCTTGTTCGAGTACCTGCACTTGCTGCGTGAACGCAAGGACGACCTGGCGCGCATCATCGTCGCCGAGCACGGCAAAGTCTTCACCGATGCCCAGGGTGAAGTTGACCGTGGCATCGATATTCTGGAATTCGCCTGCGGCATTCCCAACCTGCTCAAGGGCGAGCATTCCGACCAGGTTTCCCGTGGTATGGACAACTGGACGATGCGCCAACCCTTGGGTGTTGTAGCGGGCGTCACGCCGTTTAACTTCCCGGTGATGGTGCCGATGTGGATGTACCCGATTGCCATTGCGGCGGGCAACACCTTTATCCTCAAGCCAAGCCCGACCGACCCGAGCGCCTCGCTGTTCATGGCCGAGTTGCTGCGTGAAGCCGGCCTGCCCAAAGGCGTGTTCAACGTGGTGCAGGGCGATAAAGAATCGGTGGATGCACTGCTCGAACACCCGGACGTCAGGGCCGTGAGCTTTGTCGGCTCCACGCCGATTGCGCAATACATCTACGAAACCGGCGCGCGCAACGGCAAGCGCGTACAAGGCCTGGGCGGCGCGAAAAACCACATGGTGGTGATGCCCGACGCCGATATCGAAAAAACCGTGGATGCGCTGATGGGTGCCGCCTACGGCAGTGCCGGCGAGCGCTGCATGGCGATTTCCGTCGCCGTGTTGGTAGGCGATGTGGGTGACAAAGTCATCGCTTCCTTGACCGAGCGTGCCAAGCAATTGCGCATCACCGACGGCCGCGATTTGAAGGCTGAAATGGGCCCGATCGTGTCGCGTGCTGCGCTGGAGCGTATCAGTGGCTACATCGAACAAGGCGTGCAAGCCGGCGCGCAATTGCTGCTCGACGGGCGTGATTACGTGCCAACCGAGGCAGGCTTGGAAAACGGCTTCTGGCTCGGCGCGACCTTGTTCGACCACGTGACGAAAGACATGAGCATCTACCGCGAGGAAATCTTCGGCCCGGTGCTGGCCTGCGTGCGCGTGAATGACTTTGCCGAGGCGATCAAGCTGGTCAACGACCACGAATTCGGCAACGGCGTCAGCTGCTTTACCCGCGACGGCAACATCGCCCGCGAATTCGCCCGGCGCATCGAAGTGGGCATGGTCGGCATCAACGTGCCGATTCCGGTGCCGATGGCCTGGCACGGCTTTGGTGGCTGGAAGAAGAGTCTGTTTGGCGACATGCATGCCTACGGCACGGAAGGTGTGCGTTTTTACACCAAGCAGAAGTCGATCATGCAGCGCTGGTCGGAGAGCATCGAGCAAGGCGCGGAGTTTGCGATGCCGGTGTCCAAGTAACTTAAATACACCGTAGTTCACATGTGGGAGCTGGCTTGCCTGCGATAGCGATATCAGCACCAGATGGTCTGGCTGATACACCGCCATCGCTGGCAAGCCAGCTCCCACATTTTTTTACCGCATTTAAGCCATAGCCTTGGCGGGCTTCAGGCACTCAATGGAGCGATCCACCGTAGTCCTCGCCAGCTCGAGCAAATGCCACACCGCCAGAATCTTCGCCCGTTCGGGGCTGGCGAGCATTTCACTGCAATTGAGCGTGGTGGCCGAAGCGCTGTCGAGCAGGGCATCTTCGAAGCTCAGGTCTTCGATAACACTGCGAACGCCGGGGGTGGGTAGGTAATGGTCGATGGCGCGGTTGAAGGCGGCGCGGTCTTTGGCGGAATTGTCAGGTGGGTCGGGGACAATTTTTTCATCGTTTAGTACCTGTCTGATCAAGGAACCGACACGTCTTGCTGGCCCTTTACAAAGCATGACGACAGGCCACCCACCGAGCGTTCAACAGTCAAGTGCACCGATAGCCTGTCCTGTTCAACTTCCAAGCTGTGCGGTGCAAAAACAGCAGGTAACAAACGTGACTTCTATCGAAGGAACTCGTTCATTCTTCGGTACGACTCATCTGATTGCTGGTGTGGAAATAATGCCAAAGGGGCAAAAGTACACCCGGGACTGGCTCCCAACTTCATATGATTTGAACAGAGAGTGATAGTTGTTTAATTCACGTTCATGCTCAATGTTTTGGGGGGGGTAAATATTCTGAAAGGAGTATCCTGATATGAGTTTAAATATGTTTCCACTTATACAATCTGCGATAACGGTTGCTCTTGAACCAGAGGCCGGTACGCAGGGCTCTGGTAATGTTCAAACAGTTGGTTTCACAGCAGGCGGCATTGGTATCTCTCTCAGTTTTAAGCCAGAAACGACCGCTGCTCCCCTGTCACAAGATATTTTTAACAAGTCGCTCATTTATGGTGCAACCCACGTTACTGCGCCCACTGCGCCCACTGCGGCCTATAAGCTACCTGAGCGTATGCGGCGAATCGATGCCTATGCTGATCGTGTCGTTGCGGCGATCAACAATATAGAAAATGGCAGCGATGGCGAACGCAACGTCAAATTCCAGCAGGCTCGCCAATTTCTCGAACCGGCGGGCTACTTCAGTGGTGGGTTGCTGGCCGCAGGCTATGACCCTCATGAAAAAATCAACGTAACGTTCACCTCGTCAGTAAGGGAGCTTAACGGGGCCTCCCATGTGACCAATCAAAATATACGTACCTACTTTGCGTGGGAAATTGCCGCCGGTGCGCTTGCGCACGATAAAGTCGAGCGAGGCGGCACGGTCAACGTCCAATCTATGCATATTGAGCCCCAGGACAGAAGCAAGGTCGCGGATCTGGAGTCGATGGGCAACAAACTTCAGCGTCATTGGGAGCTTGAGATATCCCAGCCCATGCGCGACACGACGGGAGCATTGGCGCAGCGTTCAGGCAAAGCTGACGCCTATGCCGTACGGGGCACCTTGCAAAGCCTGGCCAATGACAAGGAAGGTTTCGAGCAGTTAAGCGAAGCCGCTCAAACGGCCGTGGGGCGCACGTTACGCAGGAACGGGCAGGTCATTGTGCCGAATATTTATGGCTACCCATTGGCAGGGTATGCCTTTGTTCCATTCTTAGAGTTTAAAGGCAATGTGGAAAGCAGACCCCATAAGGGTGTGATGATCGATTTGAAGAATGGCGGGGTCACCGAAATATGGGACGATCGGGACTTTGCCGGTTGGGCTAAAAAAAACCGTAATCATTTGCTGCGCAGTTTCAATGCCGGCGACAGGCAAGGCACCCAAGATGCGCATTGGCCCAAGGCGGGCGATGTGCTGGATAATTTAATTGCAGGCAACCATGCCACCTACCCTGGCTATCGAAGCCTCGTTAAAGATGAGGCTGTGCCCGTGTGGGAGACATTTAATTACACCGAGTCGCGCGACAGCGGATATCGGTTGAAATACGGCAACCTGGATACCGGTATTGCCGCTCACTACCAGGAGGTGAATGCTAAAAACGCGGTGTGGTCCGACCAAACTCAAGTGTTTGGTTCCTCGCAGCAAAACTGGAAGGCCGCAAAAGACCTTTGGGGCAATACCTTCGGTTATCTGCCTGGTGTCGGTAACGCGGGCAATATCGTCTTTGGTATCCATGACTCCATCTATGGCAAGACGTCATCCGATCGCCTTGGCGGCACTGCCGCAGCGGTGATTTCAAGCTTACAACTGGCGCACGAGGTTGCGCTGAGTGAGGGACTGCGTGGGGTAGCCAACGTCTCTGAGGTCTCAGCGCCCGGCAAAAATTACACATGGAGTCCGGACTCTTCGGAAAGCGACTTGGAACTGATGCGAACCCCCAGCGCTTCGCAAAATACCGCTGAAGTAGTTGTTGAATCACCGCCGACAGTAAACCCAACTACTGACGCACCTGCAACCTTTGCGCAGATGCGCGAAATTGAGTTTAGAGGGCAAAAGTACTTTGTCGCTGACACGCCTGATGGTGGGGATGGCGTGCATTATTTGTTGCGTAATCCAGACCCGGTTGATCCATCGAAGTGGGTGAGCAGTGGCATTATCGCGAAGCCCGATGAGGCGGGCGTTTGGCAACTCAGGAGCGTTGTGGGTGGTGGCGTCGAGTCAGCGTTCATTCCATTGGAATATGCCCAGGCAAGTGAAGCGCTGGACGCTGTTATTACTGAGCAAAGCAACGCAGCAGCACCCGTTACCCAAGCACAACGCCAAACCTTTGCAGACACACTGACGAAGCTCATTAGCGAAAGTAACGCAGAAGATTATGACGAGGTGGGGGAATATATAGATAAGGATAGCAATGCTATCAATGAATCGTTGCGAACGGGTGAACGCACCGTTGAGCTGGATATGTTCCTTGAAGAATTCGATGAGTTAAACAGTTTCGAAGGCAAAGCCTATCGTTCTGCTTTCGTCACGCCAGAGGGCGCTGAAAAGATCAAGAATGGCGTAGGTCAGGTGTTTAAAGACTCGGGTGTACAGTCTGCTTCGGCGACCGTCCGTAATGCCACTGAATGGGAAAGTTGGGCCACGGAGGAAGCAGAGGAGCGCGGTAACGCCACTCAACAGGTTGTGTATGTGTTTGATGAGTCGCTACCCAAAAAGAACTTATCCACCAGCTTTTTGCCTGACCATGTCGCCGTAGCACCAGGTGAGCCTATGCAAGTCCTGGCTGTCCAAGAGGCGGACAATAAGTTATTTGTCTACCTGTCCAAGCCCTCGAAGGTTCCCGAGTATACGTATAGCCTTTTTGACGGGAGCAGCATTGCTTGAACGCTAACAGCGCAGTAGCCACGCACACTGCGGCGGCGTCGGTGCCTGTGTTCACGTCACTCAAGTAAGCCGTCGATCCATAAAGGTCACTGGCTTGCTTGCGATAGCGGAGTGTCAGCTAACTGGCTGGCACTTTTACACCGCCATCGCAGGCAAGCCAGCTCCCACATTGGCGTTTGCCCGTACTTGCGAGCCCCTCAGCGGCGCCCCGCCCGCGTACTCACATCCACCCACACCGCCAGCACCAGAATGCTGCCCTTCACAATCATCTGCCAGTAGCTGTCCACGTCCAGCATCGACATGCCGTTATCCAGGCTGGTAATCACCAGCGCGCCGAGCAACGCGCCATACACCGTGCCTGAGCCGCCGCGCATGGAGGTGCCGCCGATAAAACACGCGGCAATCGCATCCAGTTCGCCCATATTGCCCGCCGACGGGGAACCCGCAGCCAGGCGCGCGGTGTTGACGAGGCCGGCGAGGGCGCACATCACGCCCATGATGCCGAAGATCCACAGCTTTACCGCCTGCACATTGATGCCCGACAGGCGTGTGGCTTCCATATTGCTGCCCACTGCGTACACGCGGCGGCCGAACACGGTCTGGCTGGTGACGTAGCTGAACACGCCGAGCAGCACCAGCAACAGCAACACCGGCACGGGGATGCCGTCGTAGCTGTTGAGGGTGGTGACGAACCCGGCCAGCACTGCGCCGATCACAGCCACGCGTAACAGGTCACGCACCAACGAATGCGCCGCCAGGCCATGCAGTGCACGGTTGCGCCGTTGTTTCCAGGTCAGCAACAAGGTCAGCGCGAACAGCAACACGCCCAGCCCCACACCGACGGCATGCGGCAAATACCCCTGGCCCACATACACCAGCGACGGCGACACCGGCGCAATGGTGGTGCCGCCGGTAATGCCGAGCAAAATCCCGCGAAACGCCAACATACCGCCCAGGCCGACAATGAACGAGGGGATGCGCAGGTAGGCGGTCATGTAGCCGTTGGCCAGGCCGATCATCAAACCGCACAGCGCCACCAGGCTGAGGTTGGCGAGCAGCGGAATGTGGTAGACCACGTCCAGAATCGCCGCCAGCCCGCCCAGTAACCCCAGCAGTGAACCCACCGACAAATCGATCTCGCCGCTGATGATCACCAGCACCATGCCGCACGCCAGGATCCCGGTGATCGACATCTGCCGCAGCAGGTTGGACAGGTTGCGCGGCGTGAGAAAGCCGCCTTCGGTCTGCCAACTGAAAAACACCCAGATGATCGCCACTGCGATCACCAGGGCGAGCATTTTGTAGCGGGTAAAAAGGTGTTTGACCTGGTTCATCTACGCGGTTTTCCCATTCTTATTGTGTTGGCTGAGCGCAGCGGCGAGCACCTGTTCCTGGGTGAGCCCCTGGTTGATGAAGTCTCCACGCAACTGGCCGTCGCCAATCACCAGCACGCGGTTGGAAACCCCCAGCACTTCGGCCAGTTCCGAGGAGACCATGATGATCGATACACCCTCGGCGGCCAGCGCGCCCATCAGTTTGTAGATCTCATACTTGGCGCCCACATCCACGCCGCGTGTGGGCTCGTCGAGGATCAGCACCCGTGGCTTGGCCATGAGCATTTTCGCCAGCACGGCCTTTTGCTGGTTGCCACCGGACAGGCTGGTGATCGGCAAAAACGGGCTGGCGGTCTTGAGGTGCAGGCGCGCGATTTGCTGGTCGATGCTGCCAAGCTCGGCCTCGGCGTCGATGCGGGTCATATGCGCGTAGCGGTCGAGCACCGCCAGGGTGATGTTCTGGCCCACGCCGAAGTCGGGGATGATGCCTTGGCGCTTGCGGTCCTCGGGCACCATGCACAGCCCGGCGCGGATCGATTTGAGCGGCGTGCGCGTGTCGATCAGTTGGCCGTTCAGCCACACCTCGGCGCTGTAGCGGCCGGGGTAGGCGCCGAACAAGGCCGACACCAGTTCCGTGCGCCCGGCACCGACCAGCCCGGCAATGCCGAGAATTTCCCCGCGCTTGAGCACGAAAGAAACATCGTCCACGCGTTTGCGCTTGGGGTTGTCGACGTCATAGCAAGTGACGTTGCGTGCCTCGAAAATCACCTCGCCAACTGCATGGGGCTCGGTGGGGTAAAGGTTGCTCATCTCGCGGCCGACCATCTGCGTGATGATCTGCGCGATATCCATGTCGGCCATGGCCGTGGTCGCGATGTGCTTGCCATCGCGAATCACTGCGATGGTGTCGCACACGGCCGCCACTTCATCGAGCTTGTGGGAGATGTATACGCAGGCCACGCCCTTGGCCTTGAGGCCTCGGATAATGTCGAGCAGTACCTCGATTTCCGAACGAGTCAGTGCCGAGGAGGGCTCGTCAAGAATCAACAGTCGCGCCTGTTTGTTCAGCGCCTTGGCGATTTCCACCAGTTGCTGGTAACCGCCGCCATACTGCGACACCGGCAGCGCCACATTCATGTCCGGCACCTTGAGTTCGCGCATCAGCGCTTCGGCGCGCTGCAGCATGGCCGGGTAGTTCATGCGCCCGCCGGGCAGGGTCAATTCGTGGCCCATGAAGATGTTTTCGGCCACCGACAAGTCCGGCACCAGGGTCAGTTCCTGGTGAATGATAACGATGCCGGCGGCCTCGGTTTCGCTGATGGAATGGGCTTTAAGCGGCTGCCCGTCCCAGAGTATTTCCCCTTCCCAGGTGCCATACGGGTAGACCGCCGACAGCACCTTCATCAAGGTGGATTTGCCGGCACCGTTTTCACCGCACAGGCCGACGCATTCCCCCGGCCGTACCTTGATATCGATGCCGTTCAGAGCGTTGACACCGCCAAACGTTTTGACGATGCCGTTCATTTGCAGCAAGTAGTCGGCCATGGCAGTCACTGCCCGGCAATCTGCTCTTTGGTATAGAAACCGTCCTTCTCCAACAGGTCGATATTGGCCTTGGTCAGCGGGGTTGGCGTGAGCAGGATGGTGTCGACTTTTTTGCTGCCATTATCGTATTGCGAGCTGTAGGTAGGTTTTTCATTACGCGCAAGCTGTACCGAGAGCTTGGCGGCTTCGGTGGCGATCAGCTTGAGAGGCTTGTACACGGTCATGGTCTGAGTGCCGTCGATCACGCGCTTGACGGCGGCGAGGTCGGCGTCCTGGCCGGAAATCGGCACCTTGCCCGCCAGCTTCTGCGCGGCCAGGGCCTGGATCGCGCCGCCGGCGGTGGCGTCGTTGGAGGCCACAATGGCATCGATCTTATTGTCGTTTCGGGTCAGGGCGTTTTCGACGATGCTCAGGGCTTCGGTGGGGTTCCATTCCTTGACCCATTGCTGGCCGACAATCTTGATATCGCCCTTGTCGATGGCCGGTTGCAGCACCTTCATCTGGCCTTCGCGCAGCACCTTGGCGTTGTTGTCGGTGGGCGCGCCGCCGAGCAAAAAGTAGTTGCCCTTGGGCGCCGCTTGCAGCACGCCGTTGGCCTGCATCTCGCCGACTTTTTCGTTATCGAAGGAAATGTAGGCGTCAATGTCGGCGTTGAGGATCAGGCGGTCATAGGACACCACCTTGATCCCGGCCTTCTTGGCCTCGGCGACGGCGTTGGTCAGCACGGTGGCGTTGAACGGCACGATGACGATCACGTCAACGCCGCGAGAGATGAGGTTTTCGATCTGCGAGATTTGCTTCTGCTCGTTGGCATCGGCCGACTGCACAAACACCTTGGCGTCGAGCTTTTCGGCGGCGGCGACAAAGTAGTCGCGGTCGCGGGACCAGCGCTCCAGGCGCAGGTCGTCAATGGAAAAGCCGATTTTCGGGTGGGCGGAGTCGGCCATCACCGGCAGGGCAAGCAGGGCCAGGGCAGTGGCGAGCAGGGAACGTTTGAATGCTTTCATGGTGGTGCGTCCTTTTATTGTTGTTGGAAAGACACTGACTTGATGAATGTACCGTACCTGTGGCGAGCGGGCTTGTGTGGCGAGCGGGCTTGCCCCGCGTTGGGCTGCGAAGCGGCCCTGAAACCAGGCGATGCGGTGTATCTGTTAAAACCGAGTTGCCAGTAACAGGGGCCGCTTCGCGCCCCAACGCGGGGCAAGCCCGCTCGCCACAGAGGCCCGCTCGCCACAAAATCAGCAGGCGGTCAGGTGTAGATAAACCGGTTGACCACGCCTTCGAGCATCTCCTGACGGCCACTCACAGCCTGCGGGTTCAGCTCATGGGCAAACGCGTGCTCGGCCAACGATGCCAGGCTGAACTCACCGGCCAGCACCGCCTCGCCCAAGGGCTGCTGCCAGCCGGCATAACGCTGGTCCTTGAACTGCTGCAATCGGTCGTTTTGCACCATGGCCGCCGCACGCTCCAGAGACAGGGCCAGCACATCCATGGCGGCGACATGCCCGTGGAACAGGTCAACCTCATCCAGGCTCTGGCGGCGCACCTTGGAGTCAAAATTGTAGCCGCCGTTCTTGAAGCCCCCGGCCTTGAGGATTTCATAGGTGGCCAGGGTCATCTCCTCGACACTGTTGGGGAACTGGTCGGTGTCCCAGCCGTTCTGCGGGTCGCCGCGGTTGGCGTCGATACTGCCGAAAATCCCCAGGGACACGGCGGTGGAAATTTCATGGTGAAAACTGTGCCCGGCCAGGGTGGCGTGGTTGGCCTCGATATTCACTTTGATCTCGTGTTCCAGGCCGAACTCATGCAGGAAGCCGAACACCGTGGCGCTGTCGTAATCGTACTGGTGTTTGGTCGGCTCCTGGGGCTTGGGTTCGATCAGCAGGTCACCCTTAAAGCCGATCTTGTACTTGTGCTCCACCACCATGCGCATAAATCGCCCGAGCTGTTCGCGCTCGCGCTTGAGGTCGGTGTTGAGCAGGGTTTCATAGCCTTCGCGACCGCCCCACAGCACGTAGTTGGCACCTTTGAGGCGCTGGGTGGCGTTCATCGCGCTGAACACTTGAGCGGCCGCGTAGGCGAATACCTCGGGGTCCGGGTTGCTGGCGGCGCCAGCGGCAAAGCGTGGGTGGCTGAAGCAGTTGGCGGTGCCCCACAGCAACTGGATACCGGTTTGTTCCTGATGGCGCTCAAGGTGGTCGACCATCTGCGCGAAGTGGTTGCGGTATTCCTTGAGTGAGCTGCCCTCGGGCGCCACATCGGTGTCGTGAAAGCTGTAGTAATCAATGCCCAGTTTGGAGAAAAACTCGAACGCCGCTTCAGCCTTGCCGATGGCCACGTCCATCGGCTCGCCGCTGCGCTGCCACGGGCGCTTGAAGGTGCCCATGCCGAACATGTCCGCCCCCGGCCACACGAAGGTGTGCCAGTAGCAGGCGGCCATGCGCAGGTGTTCACGCATGAGCTTGCCGAGGATCAGTTTGTTGGCATTGTAATGGCGAAAGGCGAGAGGGGCGTCGCTGCTGGGGCCTTCGAAGCGAACCTTCTCGACACCTGGGAAGTACGGCATGGCGTTTTCCTTATTGTTCTTGGCGGTGCCCCGATACTAGCAACGGCATCGGGACTGCCGATTATGAAAATCACCAAGACGTAGTGCGATTTTGACCAGCCAGGGCTAGTCTGTAGCGACCGGCCCCAGGATAAAAACAATGAAAACCCTACCGCCCGTGCACCGCATTGCCCTGTTGTTCAACGGCAGCAAAATCTACGATCGCGGCATCATCACCGGCATCGGCAATTACCTGAGCAGCACGCGTGTGTCCTGGGACTTGTTCCTGGAGGAAGACTTTTTGTGCCGTTTAAGAGGCATCGAGCGCTGGCAGGGCGACGGCATCATTGCCGACTTCGATGACCCGCTGATCGGTGAGGCGCTGGCCGATATTCATTTGCCGGTGGTGGCAGTGGGCGGCTCCTATCAGGATGCACGCGCCTACCCCAAGGGCATTCCCTATGTGGCCACCGATAACCATGCACTGATCAAGTTGGCGTACGAACATTTGATTGAGGCGGGGCTGACCCGCTTTGCCTGCTTCAGCTTGCCCGAAGCCCAGGCCAACCGCTGGGCGCAGGAGCGCGAGAAAGCCTTTCGCCGCCTGATGCAACGCGATGGTTTGCAGGTTGAGGTTTACCGTGGGCTGGGCACCAGTGCGCCGCTGTGGGACAGCGCGGTGGAGCAGCAGATCGCCTGGCTGCAAGCCTTGCCCAAGCCCATCGGCATCATCGCCGTCACCGACGCCCGCGCCCGGCAATTGCTGCAAGCCTGCCTCACTGCCGGCATCGCCGTGCCGGAACAGGTCGCGTTGATCGGCATCGACAACGACCCGCTGACCCGCACGCTTACGCGCGTGCCGCTCAGCTCGGTCATCCAGGGTACCGAGACCATGGGCCGCACGGCCGCCGCGCTGCTGCACCAGATGTTGCACGGCAAACCCTGTGCGGGCACGCAGATTTTGGTGCCGCCGGATGCAATCAATGTGCAGGCCTCCAGCCTGCATCAACCGTTGGGCAATCCGTATGTGATGCAGGCGTTGCTGTTTATTCGCCAATACGCCTGCCAGGGCATCAAGACCGCGCAGGTGGCGGCGTATGTGGGGGTGTCGCGTTCATCCCTGGAGTCGCACTTTCGCAAGGTGCGTGGGTGCAGCGTGCATGACGAGATTCTGCGCTTCAAACTTGCGGCGGCGGCCAAAAGCCTGGAAAACCACGCGCTGGCGATCGCCGACATTGCCCAGGGTTGCGGCTTCAAATCGGCGCAGTACCTGCATACAGTGTTTCGGCGAGAGTTTGGCTGTACGCCGCGCGAGTACCAGCATGGCGCAATTACACCGTAGAACAACTGTGGGAGCTGGCTTGTCGGGTCGCCGCATCGCTGCGATTGCGGTGTGTCAGCGCCAGGTGTTCTGACTGACACTGCGCTATCGCAGGCAAGCCAGCTCCCACATTTTCGACGGTGTTCAGGCTTTTAGAATACGGCTTTGACCTGCAACCCCAGTACCAGCGCGTTATCGATGCTCTCACCGGAGAACGCCCCAGGCTCGATGATGTATTGCACATCCGGGCGCAGCGTCAGCCACGGCGTGGCCTGGTAGCCATAACTGAGTTCGATCAATTGCTCGGCATTGTTCAGGTTGGGGTAGTCCGTCCCCGCATTGAACGCCGCCAATTCCTGCACGTCACGGCTGCGTGGGTTGGGCACCGCACGGCCATAACCCAAGGCGATTGTGTCGCGTGGGCGGCCTTCAAACGGCTTGTACAGCACCACGCCCGCGCCATACCACTTGCTGAACGGCGAGGCGGCTTCGCTGGCGGCCGAGTATTGGCCGAAAGCGTGCAGCACACGGCCTGCGGATGTGCTGGAGGCCCAGACGGCCTGGTCGATCAGCAGGTAGTGGCCGTCACGACCGTTGACATCTTTGTTGCTGCCGATGCGCTTCACATTGGAGCTGTCGTAGTAATAGCCCAGCTTGTACTCACCCGGCAGCGTGCCCGCATGTTTGTACACCAGCTCGATCGGCACCACGGTGCCGGTGGTGTGTTTGGGGTCCAGGCGCCAGGCGCGGCTGGAGTTGCCGTTGCTGTCGGGGTCGACATTGAATGCCGCCACACGCAGCTGCCAGTTTGGCGAAAAGTCGTATTTCACCCGCGCACCCAGGCGTGCATTCGGGTAGTTGGTCCAGCCGCTGCCGCCGGACATGTTCAGCGGGTGCCCGCAGAAACCGGCGTTCATGAAGTTGCACAGGATGCCGCTGTCGAGGCCGCCGAGGTCGTTGCCCATCGCCATGTAACCGAGCTTGATGTTCAGCGCGGGCGTGAACAGCGTGCGCTCATAGCTCAGCTCGGTGAGACGGGTGTAGAGGCCGCCGTAGTTTTCCTGGATCGGCAGGCGGTTGCCTACCAGGTCTTCGGAGGCGCTGTTGCCGCGCCGGTCGTTGATGGTCAGCTGAATGCGGTCGCCGTTGGTGAAGCCGTAGAGCTTGCCGAGGTCGAACTGCACACCGAGCTTGATGTTTTGCGAGTAGCGCGCCGAGCGGTGTTGGCCGCCGTCGGCGTTGTAGGCGGTCTCGCCGCTGTAGTCGCCGGTGAAGCGGATGCCTTGCTCGTCGAGTTCACGGCGCAGGCCGCCCCAGTCGCCGGTCAGGGTAGTGTCGTCGGCTTGAACGGGCAGGGCGGCAGCCAAAGCCAGGCCCAGCGCCAGGCGGCCGAAGGGCATAGGAGAAGTGAGGGTCATGCGGGGTCTTCCAAACGGCATGTATAGAAAGGCGCGCGCGGTGCAGGAGAGCACCGCGCGAACAGAGGGGCGTTACGGCAGGGCGTAGGCGATTACGTAGTCGCCACGGTCAGTGGACTGGCGAGCACCGCCGGCGGTGATGACGATGTATTGCTTACCGGTTTTTGGCGACACATAGGTCATCGGGCCGCCCTGGCTGCCCACTGGCAGGCGGGCTTTCCAGACTTCATCACCGTTGCCGCTGTTGAAGGCGCGCAGGTAGAAGTCCTGGGTGCCGGCGATAAAGATCAGCCCGCCCTGGGTCGACAAGGTGCCGCCCAGCGTCGGCAGGCCGACCTTGATCGGCAGGTGCATGCGGATGCCCAGCGGGCCGGTGTCCTCAACAGTGCCCACCGGCACTTGCCAGGCGATCTGCTGAGTCTTCATGTCGATGGCGGTCAGGGTGCCGAACGGCGGCGCCTGGCACGGGATGCCAGCCACGGACAGGAAGCGGTTTTTGTTCACCGCATACGGCGTGCCCTTGAGCGGCACGGCGCCCATGCCGGTGTTCAGCGCTTCACCACCGGACGCGGCCTGGGCCTTGTTCTGCGACGGCACCATCTGGATCCACAGGCCCAGGCGCATGTCATTGACGAAGATAAAGCCGTGCACCGGGTCGGTGGAAATACTGCCCCAGTTCATGCCGCCCAGAGAGCCCGGGAAACTCAGCGATTTATCCGTGCCCGGTGCGGTGTACAACCCTTCGTAGCGCATGCCCTTGAAGTCGATACGGCACAGCAATTGGTCGAACGGCGTGGCGCCCCACATGTCCGATTCGGTCAGCGTCTGCGCGCCGATCTGCGGCATGCCCACCGATTTAGGCTGGGTCAGCGAGTAAGGCTCGTTGGGGATGTTGGCGGCCTTGACCGGTACTTCCTTCACGTCGGTCAGCGGCTTGCCGGTGGCGCGGTCGAGCACATAGATCTGCCCGGCCTTGGTGCCGATCACCACCGCCGGTACGGCCTTGTCGCTGCCCGGCGGGGTGAAGTCGATCAGGCTCGGCTGCATCGGCAGGTCGAAGTCCCACAGGTCATTGTGGACGGTCTGGTACACCCACTTTTCTGCACCGGTGGAGGCGTCCAGCGCCAGCACCGAAGCGCCGTATTTGTGGTTCAGTTGGGTACGTTCAACGCCGTAGATGTCGGTGGACGAGCTGCCCATCGGCAGGAAGACCGTGTTCATCAGCGGGTCATAAGACATCGGTGCCCAGCTGTTCGGCGTGCTGCGTACATAAGTGCTGCCGGCTGCCGGGGCTTGCTTGTCTTCGGGGTTGCCCGGGTCGAAGGCCCAGCGCATCTGGCCGCTGATCACGTCGAAGCCGCGGATCACACCGCCGGGCATATCGGTTTGCACGTTATCTGCCACGCGGCCGCCAACCACCACGGTGGTGCCGGCGATCAAGGGCGCAGAGGACAGCTGGTAGTAGCTGTCCGGTACATTGCCCAGGCCGGCCTTGAGGTCCACCTGGCCGTGGGTGCCGAAGTCTTCGCAGAACTTGCCGGTGTCGGCATCCACTGCGATCAGGCGTGCATCAATGGTGTTGGTCAGCAAGCGGCGCTGGCATTGCGCGCCGGCCGGTACGCTGGCAGCAATGATCGGCGAGCTGTTTGGCTGGGTGGGCTGGGCAATCGGCGCAGTGGCATCGAAATACGCCATGCCACGGCAACGCTGCCAGACCGCCGATTTGGCGTTGACTTCGTTCTTCCACAGCTCTTTGCCGGTGTCGGCATCCAGGGCGATCAGGTTGTTGTGCGGGGTGCAGATGAATACCTTGTTGCCGATCTGCAGGGGCGTCAGTTGGTCTTCGGCACCGTTGCCGTCGCTGATCGCCACGTCGCCGGTGTGGTAGGTCCACGCCACTTTGAGTTTATTGACGGTGTCGCGGTTGATCTGATCCAGCGCCGCAAAACGGCTGCCACCTTCGGTGTTCCCGTAATGCGCCCAGTCCTTCTGCGCATCGGCGGCGGCCACTGGCGTGACGCCAGGGCCTTTGCCGGTGGGCGCAACGCTTGGGTGTGCAACGAACATATTGCCCGCCGCCACCGCTACGCCGACTGCCAGCACGGCGGCAACGCCATAGGCGCCACGCGCCGGTCGGCCGGCCAGCAGCGGATACACCAGCGCCACCACCAGGCCGATCACGGCAAACATGAACAGCCGCGAGAACAGCGGCCAGTACACCAGGCCCACGTCCGCAATCGCCCACACGGCGGTGCCAACCAGGAACGCGGCGAACAGCCAGGCGCCCGCGGGCTTGCGCCGTGCGATCAACATGCCGGAAACGGCCATGGCCACGCCACCGACCAGGAAGTACCAGGAACCGCCCAGGCTGACCAGCTTGGCGCCGCCCACAGCCAGCGCTACGCCGAGCAGGGCGATAACCACGCCCAGGCCCAGCAGGAGAAATCTAGAGGCGCCAGCGGCGCGCGATGCTCTTTTCATGTCGACAGACTCGAAGGTGAGAGGGCAAAGACGCGATTTTAGCAATATAAGTAACCAGTTAGTACATTGTGCTGCGTAATAGTCTTTTACAAATGTGGGTACAACAGCAAAACCCTGGTTCGCAGGGCGCCGATGCGAACACAGATGTCCCCAGCGACAAAAACCAACTGTGGGAGCTGGCTTGCCTGCGATGCAGACACCTCGGTACATCAGGTACACCCAGTTGATGTCATCGCAGGCAAGCCAGCTCCCACACCAGCCCCATTCCACATTGGCTTTAGTGTAGAGCGTCAGCCACAAAGCTCAATTTGGCTATTGCTCCACGTGCGCCAGAAACACCCCCACACACGCCATGCACGCCTCACGTTCCTCGACATGCGGCATATGGCTCGACTGCTCAAAAATCTGCCAGCGCACGTCGCGGATGCCATCGGCAAACGGCTGTACCGTGGCGGGTGTGGCTTCATCAAAGCGCCCGGAGATCAACAACGTCGGCACCTGGATGCGTGGCAGTCGCTCGATGATGCTCCAGTTGCGCAGGCTGCCGATCACGTGGAATTCAGTGGGGCCGTTCATGGTGTGATAAACGGTCGGGTCGTCTTCGATGGCGGCATTGGTGCGCAGCACTTCGGCGGGCTCCGGCTGGACGCGGCAGACGTGGCGGGCGTAATACACATCCGAGGCTGCGCGGTACTCGGCGCTGTCAGTGGTGCCTGCCGCCTCATGGCGCAGCAGGGTGGCCTGCACTTCGGTGGGCAATGCCTGGCGCAGCTCATTCGCGGCGGCGCACCACAGGTCCATGGAGGCGGGCGAATTGGCGATGATCAATGCCTTTAAGCCGGCGGGTTGGCGTACCGCGTGTTCAGCCCCAAGCATGCCGCCCCAGGACTGGCCCAGCAGCGCGTAGTCGCTGATGTCCAAATGCTCGATCAGGTTGTCCAGTTCCGCCAGGAACAACGCCACGTTCCAGAAGTCAGCAGATGCGTCGCGCAGGTGAGTGGAGCGGCCATTGCCCAACTGGTCGTAGTGCACCACCGCGCGCCCTGTGTCGGCCAGGTCCTTGAAACTGTCGACGTAGTCATGGGTGCAGCCGGGGCCGCCGTGCGCGACGATCAAGGGCAAGCGCCCGGAACTCAAATCGCCAGTGACCCGGAACCATGTCCGGTAGCCACGGAAATCGGCATAACCTTCGCGAACCTGCATGCTGTGTGCCTCCTTGGATAGATGCGCTACAGGCTAGTCAAAACCGCGCGTCAGGGGCACTGGTAAAAATGATAGGTTCTTGAATTAAAAGCACCCTGGGCTTAAGCCAGCGCATCCCGCTGCATCGACTGCAGGTTCTTCTCGATGGTTTCGCAGATGGTTTCCATCTGGATCTGATGTTCGCTGGAATGAAACGGGCTTTGCAGGTCGGTGCCGATGCGTTCGATCGCCAGCAGCATAAACCCCACTACCGTTGACGCCAGCGGGGTGAACCAGCCCAGGGACTCCACCAGGCCCACTGGTACGATCAGGCAAAACAGCGAGATAAACAGCCGAGGGAAATATACGTAAGGGTAGGGCAGCGGCGTATTGGCGATACGTTCCATGCCGCCCTGGGCGTTGGACAGGTCTACCAGGGTCGACTCCAGTCGCGCCAGGCGAATACTGTCCATGTGCCCGGCCTTGTATTCGCGGGCCAATAACGTCGCTGATCCGGTGAGGATGTCATTGGCAAAGTTGTTGGTGGCGCCATTGCGCGCAAACTCTTCGGCGGGGATAAACGCACGTACTTCATCCGGGCACGGGCGGCCCTTGAGGTGCGCCGCCAGGCAATTCACATAGGCCACATGGCGGCGCAACAGGGTGGCCTTGACCGGGTTTACCTCGCCCTCGGGGTCATCCAGCAGTGTCAGCACCTGGCGGGCGAAACTGCGCGAGTTATTCACCATCGCGCCCCACAACGTGCGTGCTTCCCACCAGCGGTTATAGGCACTGCTGTTACGAAAGCTGATCAACACCACCAGCGCCGACCCCAGCAGGGTCAGCGGCATCAGCGGCAAGTTGATCTTGGTGGTCAGGAACAACATGAAATCGACCGTGACGGCCACATCCCACAACAACAGCCAGAACAAGGCCCAACCCACATAGCCCATGGTTTTGATAATCAGGCGGTACTTTTTGATGATGGCGGCTTTCAAGCGAGGACCTCACGGCGAGCAATGGGCAATAAATACCCTAGCTCGGACGCCCGGGGGCGGTGAAAGGTTCGCGGTCATATTTCTGGCGCCATTTATTGGCTCTGCTTCACACGCAATCTTTGCACTGCTATTTCAAGCAAGTTCACCGCTTGCGCGTTAGCAAATAGCCCAGGAAGTGCAGTTGGAACAACTTTGGTAATGATGCTGTGCCACGCGGCAATCACTGTACATTGACCCCAAAGGCAAAGCGCCATCAGGGGCCGTTTTACGACGTGATTTGTTTTGGGACCTGACTACGTGAACTTTGTAGTCTAGATCAGTGGGATGAAGTTGGTTGATCAGGGTTCTTTCATGCGTGTCAGTTCGTTAAAGTTGGATATCGGTAATACTGCACAAGCACTTGAACGTCATGAGGACTTTGAATCTTGTATTCGGGCACATTATCAGGTGCTTCTTGGCCCTTACTCGAAACGCCCGTTTTTCTACAAAAGTGCAATGAAATACAGCCGTTTGATGGTCTCATTTGCACTGTTCAGCGAGTACTTTTCCAAACCGACAGCCTTGCTTTGCGAGGTGAAAGCCTTTTGTGTGGCGCGGGGGTATTGCTCAAGAAACAGCCTGGAGTCGATCTTCCTGCTGTTTCGGGCGCTGGGGTTCATGGTGGTCGACGCACACCCGGAGGACAGCCGGTTCAGGGTGTATGCGCCCTCGGATGAAGCCTGCCGGGAAGTGCGGCTGATGCTGACGTCCATTACCGACTCACTGGCGCTGATGTGCCCTGAGAAGGAGCGTTTTCGCACAATGCGCGAGATGGACGACCGCAGTTTTCTAGCCCTTTATTTCAAAGGCTTCGCTCAGATCCTGGCCGACGAAATGACCGTTGATGTGTTGCTGCCCGACTGTTTTTGGCTGGTGAAGAAAGATGCAGGCCATTTGTTGATGCTGGCGATATATAACGATGCCTTTTCACCGGAAAACGAGCGCATGACCTTCAAATCGTCATCTTATCTTGCGCTCGCCCAGCAGCTGTCGGTATCAAAAACCCATATTATTAGAATGGTCCGGGAGGGTGTCGAGAAGGGCTATTTCAAAGTGCATGCGAAAAAACAGCTGGAAGTGCTGCCGGCTTTTGTTTGCCTGGTAAGACGGTTTATGGCGTTTTCATTTGCGGTTGGCCTGCACGCGGTTGAAAGAGGGGAAAGGGATGCCTGCTAATTTGAAGTTAAGGCCACGGATGCGCCGGTTACTGTCGCCAGCGGTCACCCAGGCCGAGTTAATCGGGATTATTGCCTGGCTCGGGGTGTTGTTGATTCATCCGGACATGCAGCTGGATATATATCTGGTGGCGATCAGCCTGTGCCTGATGGCGGTGTGTCGACTGCACCATATGACCCCCCACTTTTACCTGTGGCGTGCGCTCGGGGTTGTGTATGTCGTGCTACTGTCCGTGGGGTTTGCCTATGTCATCAGCGCGCATGGAGAGTTGCGCCTGTTTGGCTTGCCGCTGGCGGTTATCCTGGTGATCAGCAGCGCCATCCTGTTTATCAGTGTGCAGGATTATCTGGTCTGCGCCACGTTGGTCTGGTTGATTTTATGGCCGTGCATCCAGGCGGACATTTACGGCGATGCCCAGGTCTATCTGTATATTTTTTGCGTCGCGTCGGTGGCCATCGGTTTTATCCTGAGTTTTTCCTATTTGAAGAACCTGCGCTCGGTGTTGCTGGTAGAAAGTGAGTTTCGCGAGCTGGCAGAGACGGATTACCTGACCTCCATTCTCAACCGGCGCGCCTTCATGCAGGGCTTTGACGCGTTGATCGCCAGCGGCCACAGCGGCTATTTCATGATGTTGGATATCGACAGTTTCAAACTCAAAAATGACCGGTATGGCCACGATGTGGGCGACAGCATTCTTTGTGCCATGGCCACCTGCCTGAAAACCGCCAAAGGCAGCCACAGTTTCGGCAGGATCGGCGGCGAAGAATTCGGCGTGCTGCTGTTGGGCGACGACCCGGCTGTCGCCTGTGAGTTCGCACGGGATTTGTTGCAGGCTATCCGGCACAGTGTGGCGGCGCCGCACAATTACACGTGCAGCGCGGGAATGGCGCGGTTTTCGGCGGGGGACGAGATGTCGGCAGTGCTTAAGGACGCTGACCGCAACCTGTATGGCGCCAAGCAAAATGGCAAGGACCGGGCCTATCTGGAGGGCAGGCCGATTAATCCGCACGGGTGCGCAGTCGCCCAATGAGTGCTCAGCGCGGCTGGATCAACGCTCGCCCATGGTTGCGTGTGTTGCCCACGGCACTGTCGACCTTGAACCATTCGAACACGTCTGCCGGGTCGCCCTGCAACAGCACCATCTGCTCGGCGCGACTTCGGGAGGTGGCCGGGTCCAGCCACTCACGGGCCAGCTCAGGGGTGAATACCACCGGCCTGCGGTCGTGGATATCGACCATGCCACCGGCGCTGTCGGCGGTGATGATCACGAAGCCATCGTGCGCGTGCGCGCCCTCATCGGCGTCGGGCAGTTGGCCTATGGCGGCACAGAATACCGGCGCGCCGTCGCGGCGACGAATCAGGTAAGGCTGTTTTTTCGCGCCGCCTTCATCCACCCATTCAAACCAGTTGTCCACCGGCGCAATTGCGCGATGCGGCCAGATCGCGCGAAAGAACGCGCCGTGCGCGACCTTCTCGACACGCGCGTTGATCGCCAGCAGGCGTTCTTTGCTCCAGTGCGGGCGCCAGCCCCAACGCACCGGGTCAGCGTGCAAAAGATCATTGTCCAGGTGCAGTAACGCCACGGGGGTGGTCGGCGCCACGTTGTAGCGCTCAAGCGGCTGGTCGCCCACGCTATTGGCCAGCGCATTGGGCATGCTCAGCGCCGCCACAAAGTCATGAATACCGCGGTACTGCGAAAGTCGTCCGCACATGGCCGGTTCCTCGAACTGACTCCCTGAGCGTAGACGATCAATTTACAGCGGCGTGAGCACGTTCATCACCGTGTCCAGCGCCACCCGCGTGTCATCCAGTTGCACCAGCGAGGCGTGCCGGGCGCCGAGGGCGTCACGGTTCTGGATGGCGGTGAGGATCGCTTTGTGGCGGGGCAGGCTCAGGCCCTGGATGTCAGGACGGCGGTTGGTGATGTTGATCGACTCGCGCAGCGGCAACGACAGCATGTTGCACATGTAGGCGAGCAAGTCGTTGCGGGTCGCGTCGGCGATGGCGCGGTGGAAGTCCAGGTCGGCCTGCAGCAGGTCATCGTGGGTCTTGGCGGTTTCCATGCCCCGGTAGGCGGTTTCGATGGTGGCGATGTCTTCGGCGGTGGCCGTGGTCGCGGCCATGGCGGCGATTTCCGGTTCGAGGATGCGCCGCACGCCGGCCAGGGTGTTGAAGAATTCGCTGTGGGGCGTGGACTGCATCAGCCAGGACAGCACGTCCGGGTCAAGCAAATGCCATTTCACCCGTGGACGCACCACCGCGCCCACCCGTGGTTTGGAGTACACCAGGCCCTTGGCGCTGAGCACGCGGGTCGCTTCACGCAACACCGAGCGGCTGACCTGGTATTCCTCGCACAGCGTGGCTTCCATGGGCAGGCGTTCTTCGGGCTTGAAGCGACCGGAAACGATGTGCATGCCCAAGTCCTGAACGATCTGGGCATGCTGGCTCTTGCGCGGCTTGGGCGGCTGGTGATCCATAACGACGGGGAGGCTCTGGCTTAGGTTCGCGGCATCATAGCATCCCAATTAGTGGGAATGCCGGGGGACTTCAGCGCCACGGCAGCCCACCAGGAAGTCGAAGTCGCAGCCTTGATCGGCCTGCAGCACGTGATCGATATACAGCTGGCGGTAGCCGCCGACGATCAGGTTTTGCGCTGGCGCAAGGTCAGCCATGCGCGCCGCCAGTTCGGCGTCGGGGATATCCAGGTGCAACCGGCCGTTGGCGCAGTCGAGCTCGATCCAGTCACCTTCCTGCACCGTGGCCAGCGGCCCACCGGCGGCAGCTTCCGGTGCCACGTGCAGCACCACCGTGCCGTAGGCGGTGCCGCTCATGCGTGCATCGGAAATGCGCACCATGTCAGTCACGCCCTGGGCCAGCAGCTTGGCGGGCAGGCCCATGTTGCCGACTTCGGCCATGCCGGGGTAACCCTTGGGGCCACAGTTTTTCATGACCAGAATCGAGTTGGCATCCACGTCCAGCGCCGGGTCATTGATGCGTGCCTTGTACATGTCGAAGTTCTCGAACACCACCGCGCGGCCACGGTGCTGCATCAACTCGGGGCTGGCGGCGGAAGGCTTGAGCACGGCGCCCAGCGGCGCCAGGTTGCCGCGCAATACGCAAATACCGCCATCGGCGCGGATCGGGTTATCGAGGGTGCGGATCACCTCATCCTGGCCGTAGATCGGCGAGTCCTGGGTGTTCTCGCCCAACGACTTGCCATTGACCGTCAAGGCATTCGGATGCGGGATCAGGTTGGCTTCGCCCAGGCGCCGCAGCACGGCCGGCAGGCCGCCGGCGTAGTAGAACTCTTCCATCAGGAAACGACCTGACGGCTGCAGGTCGACGATGGTCGGCACGCCACGGCCCATGCGGGTCCAATCGTCGAGGTCGAGCTCGACACCGATACGCCCGGCGATGGCTTTAAGGTGGATCACCGCGTTGGTCGAACCGCCGATGGCCGCATTCACCCGGATCGCGTTTTCAAACGCCTCCTTGGTAAGGATTTTCGACAGTTTCAAATCCTCACGCACCATCTCGACCGCGCGCATGCCAGACATATGCGCCAGCACATAGCGCCGCGCATCCACCGCCGGAATCGCCGCGTTGTGGGGCAGGGAAGTGCCGAGTGCTTCGGCCATGCAGGCCATGGTCGACGCAGTGCCCATGGTGTTGCAGGTGCCCGCCGAGCGCGACATGCCGCCTTCGGCCGCAAGGAAATCGTCAAGGGTGATGGTGCCGGCCTTGACCTGCTCGCTCAGTTGCCACACCACCGTACCCGAGCCGATGTCCTGGCCCTTGTGCTTGCCGTTGAGCATCGGCCCGCCGGTGACCACGATGGCCGGCACGTCACAACTGGCCGCGCCCATCAGCAGCGCCGGGGTGGTTTTGTCGCAGCCGGTGAGCAGCACCACGCCGTCGATGGGGTTGCCGCGAATGGCTTCCTCTACATCCATGCTCGCCAGGTTGCGGGTGAGCATGGCGGTGGGGCGCAGGTTGGATTCGCCATTGGAGAACACCGGGAATTCCACCGGGAAACCACCGGCCTCGATCACACCGCGTTTGACGTGCTCGGCGATCTGGCGGAAATGCGCGTTGCATGGGGTCAGTTCCGACCAGGTGTTGCAAATGCCAATGATCGGTTTGCCATGGAACTGATGGTCGGCAATGCCCTGGTTCTTCATCCAGCTGCGGTACATGAAACCGTTCTTGTCGGCGGTGCCAAACCACTGGGCGGAGCGTAGGGCGGGCTTTTTATCAGGCATGATCGACTCTCTTATTGTATGACTATATGTTCTATATTTGCTTAAACATAAGCGCAAAAACGCAGCTTTGGAAGTGTTGTTTTGCAAATAGTCATACTATATAGTCCAGCTTAATTGAGGTTTGACCCTGGCGGATTTTCGCGAGAGGCAGCCCCCGAGCTTCTATAAAAACAACAATCGGAGATCGACCCCATGAGCCAGGAATTGCGGCTTGTTCGGCGTATCACGCTGAAACTGATTCCCTTCCTGATCCTGCTGTACCTGATCGCCTACGTGGACCGCTCGGCGGTGGGGTTTGCCAAACTGCACATGGGCGCCGACGTCGGCATCGGCGATGCCGCCTATGGTCTGGGGGCGGGGTTGTTTTTTATTGGCTACTTCCTGTTTGAAATCCCCAGCAACCTGATGCTCGACCGCTTCGGCGCGCGGCGCTGGTTTGCACGGATCATGCTCACCTGGGGCGCCATCACCATTGGTATGGCCTTTGTGCAGGGGCCGCACAGTTTCTATGTGATGCGCTTTCTGCTTGGCGCGGCCGAAGCCGGGTTCTTTCCGGGCGTGCTGTACTACATCACCCAGTGGTTCCCGGTGCGCCATCGCGGCAAGATCCTGGGGCTGTTTATCCTCTCCCAGCCGATTGCCATGATGATCACCGGGCCCGTGTCCGGCGGCCTGCTGGGCATGGACGGCATCCTTGGTCTGCACGGCTGGCAATGGCTGTTTATCGTGATCGGCACGCCGGCGTTGCTGCTGACCTGGCCGGTGCTGCGCTTTCTGCCGGACGGCCCCAAGCAGGTCAACTGGATGAGCGAAGACGAAAAAGCCTGGCTGACCGCTGAGTTGGCCAAAGACCTGCAAGCCTACGGCCAGACCCGCCACGGCAACCCGCTGCATGCCCTCAAGGACAAGCGCGTGTTGTTGCTGGCGCTGTTCTATCTGCCGGTGACCTTGAGCATCTATGGCTTGGGCCTGTGGTTGCCGACCTTGATCAAACAGTTCGGCGGCACTGACTTGGTGACCGGCTTTATCTCGGCGGTACCCTACATTTTCGGCATCATCGGGCTGCTGATCATCCCGCGCAGTTCCGACCGTTTGAACGATCGTTATGGCCACCTTGCCGTGCTCTATGTGCTCGGCGCCATCGGCTTGTTTTGCAGCGCCTGGCTGAGTATGCCGGTGCTGCAAATGGCGGCGCTGTGCCTGGCGGCATTCGCCTTGTTTTCCTGCACGGCGGTGTTCTGGACCTTGCCGGGGCGGTTCTTTGCCGGCGCCAGTGCGGCGGCGGGCATTGCCTTGATTAACTCGGTGGGCAACCTGGGCGGCTATATCGGCCCGTTCGTGATCGGCGCGCTCAAGGAATACACCGGCAACCTGGCTTCGGGCCTGTATTTTTTGGCTGGCGTCATGGTGTTCGGGCTGGTCTTGACCGCTGTGGTGTACCGCGTGCTGGAGCGCAAGCATGTGCTGCCCGCCGACCAGTTTGCCGCCAGCGCCCGAGGCGCCACACGTACTTAATCCTGGAGAAGTTTGATGCGTTTAGTTCAGTTCGAATTGCGTAACGGTGAGCGTCGTGTCGGCGTGGTGCAAGGCAACACACTGCGCGAAGTGCACACCGCGCGCAGCGTGCGTGAGTTGGCGCTGGCCGCCATCGATGCCGGTGTGGGCCTGGCGCAACAGGTCGACAGCCTCGGGCTGGGCGACAGTTACGACTACGCCGCGCTGTTGGCGGACCTCAAAGTCCTGCCGCCGCTCGACCATCCCGACCCCGCGCACATGCTGATCAGCGGTACTGGCCTCACGCATCTGGGCAGCGCCTCGGCCCGCGATAAAATGCATCAGGCCGGTGACGACAGTGCCTTGACCGACACCATGCGTATCTTCAAATGGGGCGTGGAGGGCGGCAAACCGCCGGCCGGCCAGGCCGGCGTGCAACCGGAATGGTTCTATAAGGGCGATGGCAATATTGTCGTGCGCCCAGGCCAGGCGTTCCCGGTGCCACCCTTTGCTGAAGACGCCGGTGAAGAGCCGGAAATCGGCGGGTTGTACGTGATCGGCCGTGACAGCAAACCCTACCGCCTGGGTTTTGCGGTGGGCAACGAGTTCTCCGACCACGTCATGGAGCGCAAGAATTACCTGTACCTGGCCCATTCCAAGTTGCGCAGTTGCAGCTATGGTCCGGAGTTGCGTGTGGGTGAGTTGCCCGAGCATCTGGCCGGCACCAGCCGCATCCGCCGAGACGGTCAAGTGATATGGGAAAGCGAATTTCTCAGTGGCGAGGCGAACATGTGCCACAGCCTGGAAAACCTCGAGTACCACCATTTCAAATACAGCCAGTTCCTGACCCCGGGCGACGTGCACATTCATTTCTTCGGCACCGCCACCTTGTCATTCGCCGACGGTATACGTACCCAGCCGGGGGATGTGTTCGAGATCAGCCAGGCCGAGTTCGGCGCGCCGCTGGTCAATCAGGTCGGCAGCGCCGAGGCGGCGTTCGCACCTGGCACTGTCATCAGCCTTTAAGGAGATCAGCATGAATCCGTTTCTCGGCCACAACTACATCGGCGGCCAGCGCAGCGCCCAGGGCAGCATCACCCTGAAAAGCGTCGACGCCAGCACCGGCGAGGCCTTGCCTCAGGATTTCTATCAGGCCACGCCCGCCGAGGTGGATGCCGCCGCCAAGGCCGCCGCTGCCGCCTATCCCGCGTACCGGGCATTAAGTGCATCGCGGCGGGCGCAGTTCCTGGAGGCGGTGGCCGATGAGCTGGATGCGCTGGGGGATGAATTTATCGAGTTGGTGTGCCGCGAAACGGCATTACCTGCTGCGCGCATCAAAGGCGAGCGCGGGCGCACCAGCGGCCAGATGCGCCTGTTCGCTACGGTATTGCGTCGTGGTGATTTTTACGGCGCGCGTATCGACAGAGCCTTGCCCGAGCGCCAACCCCTGCCGCGCCCGGACCTGCGCCAATACCGCATCGGCCTCGGCCCGGTGGCGGTGTTTGGTGCGAGCAACTTTCCCCTGGCATTTTCCACCGCCGGCGGCGACACCGCTGCCGCACTGGCAGCCGGCTGCCCCGTGGTGTTCAAGGCCCACAGCGGGCATATGGCGACGGCCGAGCGGGTGGCCGATGCAATCATCCGGGCGGCCGAGGCCACCGAGATGCCGGCGGGTGTGTTCAACATGATCTTCGGTGGCGGCGTCGGTGAGGCGCTGGTCAAGCACCCGTCGATCCAGGCCGTGGGTTTTACCGGCTCGCTCAAGGGCGGCCGTGCCTTGTGTGATATGGCGGCGGCACGCCCGCAGCCGATCCCGGTATTTGCCGAGATGTCGAGCATCAACCCGGTGATTGTGCTGCCCCAGGCCTTGCACGCCAGGGCCGCGACCATCGCCCGCGACCTCACTGCCTCGGTGGTGCAAGGCTGTGGCCAGTTCTGCACCAACCCTGGCCTGGTGATCGGTATTGCCTCGCCACAGTTCACCGCGTTTACCCAACAGGTGGCGCAACTGATCGGTGAACAGCCGGCGCAAACCATGCTCAATACCGGCACCCTCGGCAGTTATGGCAAAGGCTTGGAAAAACTCTTGGCGCACCCCGGCATCCAACACCTGGCGGGCAGCGCTCAAGTGGGCAGTCAGGCGCAGCCGCAGCTGTTCAAAGCCGACGTGCGCTTGCTGATCGACGGTGATGAGGTGTTGCAGGAAGAGGTGTTCGGCCCTGCCACGGTGTTTGTCGAGGTCGCCGATCAGGCCCAGCTCAGCGACGCCTTGCACGGCCTGCATGGTCAGCTCACTGCGACGCTCATTGCTGAACCGGCCGACCTGCAGCAGTTCACTGAACTGACGCCGCTGCTGGAACAGAAAGTCGGGCGCATCCTGCTCAACGGCTACCCGACCGGCGTGGAGGTCTGTGATTCGATGGTTCACGGCGGCCCGTACCCGGCCACTTCCGATGCCCGTGGCACCTCGGTCGGCACCCTGGCGATCGACCGTTTCCTGCGCCCGGTGTGCTTGCAGAATTACCCTGATAGCCTGCTGCCCGACGCGTTGAAAAACGCCAACCCGTTGCGCATCCAGCGGCTGGTGGATGGCACGCCATCGCGCGACCCGCTGTAACACCAGGAGGTTTTATGTCGTGTACCGCAGTCACTGCGCACCGTGCGCAGTTGGGGGAGGGCCCGTTCTGGGATGTGCCGACCCAGGCGCTGTATTGGGTGAATATCGCCGGCAAACAGGCGCTGCGCCTGATGGGCGGGCAGTTGCAGATCTGGCAGTTGCCCGAGCATGTCTCGGCGTTTATCCCCTGTGAAAGTGGCGATGCGCTGGTGACGCTGAGCAGCGGCGTGTACCGGCTGAACCTGGAAACCGAAGCCCTCACGCTGCTGTGCGTGGCCGACCCGCAACCGGGTAACCGTGGCAATGAAGCGCGCTGCGATGCCCAGGGCCGCCTGTGGTTGGGCACCATGCAGAACAACATTGGTGAGCAGGGTGAAGACCTGCCGATTACGCGGCGTTCCGGCGGCCTGTTTCGGATCGATGCCAACGCACACGTCACGCCGCTGCTGCAAGGGTTGGGCATTCCCAACACCTTGGTGTGGAGCGATGGCGGCGCGCAGGTGCATTTTGGCGACAGCCTGGACGGCACCTTGTACCGGCATGCGATCCAACCCGATGGCCAACTCGATCCAGCCCAGGTCTGGTTCGGCCCGCATGAGCGTGGCGGCCCGGACGGCTCGGCGATGGACGCAGACGGCTATATCTGGAACGCCCGTTGGGACGGCAGTTGCCTGCTGCGCCTGACGCCGTTGGGTGAAGTCGACCGCATTATTGAGTTGCCCGTCAGCCGCCCCACCAGTTGCGTGTTCGGTGGCCCCCACCTCACCACGCTCTACATCACCAGCGCCGCCAGCCCACTCGATCACCCGCTGGATGGCGCGGTGCTGGCTATCGAAGTTGATGTGCCGGGCACACGCTGTCACCGCTTTGCCGGATAAACCCAAGACCTGAAAACAATAACAAGGAGTCACCCGTATGAATCGTCGTCGAGGTATGCGTTCCCTGTGCTGCGCCGCTGTGGCGGTGTCGGCCCTGAGCTTGGGCGGTCTGTTGCAGGCCGCTGAAGCCGTGAAGATTGGTTTTTTGGTCAAGCAGGCTGAAGAGCCGTGGTTCCAGACCGAATGGGCGTTTGCCGAAAAAGCCGGCAAGGAGCATGGCTTTACCGTGATCAAGATCGCCGTGCCGGATGGCGAGAAAACCCTTTCGGCCATCGACAGCCTGGCGGCCAACGGCGCCAAGGGCTTTGTGATCTGCCCGCCGGATGTGTCGCTGGGCCCGGCCATCGTTGCCAAGGCAAAGGCCAACGGCCTGAAAGTGATTGCGGTGGATGACCGCTTCGTTGATGCCAAGGGCAACTTCATGGAGGACGTGCCGTACCTGGGCATGGCCGCGTTTGAAGTGGGCCAGAAGCAGGGCGCGGCGATGGCGGCGGAGGCGAAAAAACGCGGTTGGGATTGGAAGGACACCTATGCGGTGATCAACACCTTTAACGAACTCGACACGGGTAAAAAACGCACTGACGGTTCGGTTAAATCCCTGGAAGATGCCGGTTTTCCTAAAGACCACATTCTGTTCACCGCGGCCAAGACGCTCGATGTACCGGGCAGTATGGACGCCACCAACTCGGCACTGGTCAAGCTGCCCAGCGGTGCCAAGAACCTGATTATCGGCGGTATGAACGACAACACGGTGCTCGGTGGCGTGCGCGCAACCGAAACGGCCGGTTTTGCCGCGGCCAATGTGATTGGTATCGGCATCAATGGTACGGATGCCATTGGCGAACTGAAAAAGGCTGACAGTGGATTTTTCGGTTCGATGCTGCCTAGCCCGCATATCGAGGGCTACAACACGGCGCTGATGATGTATGAGTGGGTCACCAAGGGGACGGAGCCGCCCAAGTACACGGCGATGGACGAGGTGACGCTGATTACACGGGAGAACTTCAAGCAAGAGCTGACGAAGATTGGGTTGTGGCAGTGAGGTAGGCTTGGCGGGGGGGGATCGGACGGAGTACATATCCGTTGCTGCGGTAACGGCTACTTAGGGTTCCGCCCTTACGGCGGGTCACTTTTGGCAAACGCCCCAAAAGTAACCAAAAGGTCTTCGCCCCACCACTCGGTGCCTCGCTTAGGCTCGGCATGCCCTCACTCCGGCTTGAATCCGTGGGCCGCCGCGATGGGCCATCCTTGGCCCAGCGCGGCTAACCCGGCGTCCTGCCGGGTTACCCACGGATTCAAGCCTGCGTTCGGCCATCGTGGTTAACGGGGCGCCTGAGATCAAAAGCAGATCAAGATCAAGATCTACAGCACGGCGGCCTGAAAGCCGACCTGAGTGGTTAGATCAAAAGCGAAAAGCGGATTTGCATACACTTGGGATCTGCTTTTCTGTGGGAGCTGGCTTGCCTGCGATGCAGACACCTCGGTACATCAGGCACACCGAGTTGATGCTATCGCAGGCAAGCCAGCTCCCACCTTTGACCGAGTATGGCTCTGCTGTTGCTGTTGCTGTTGCTGTTGCTGTTGCTGTTGCTGTTGCTGTTGCTGTTGCTGTTGCTGTTGCTGTTGCTGTTGCTGTTGCTGTTGCTGTTGCTGTTGCTGTTGCTCCGGCTCTTACATCCTTTTCGATGACGAAGTCAGCGGTCTTTTGATCTGCGCTTTTGATCTTGATCTGAAATCGCCCCGTTAAACACGATGGCCGGAATCTGACAGGGATTTGGGGGGTAAACCGGCAGGGATGCCGGTTTAGCCGCGCTGGGCCAAGGATGGCCCATCGCGGCGGCCCCCCAAATCACTGTCGGATTGCGGGCATGCCGAGCCATAGCGAGGCACCGAGTGTTGGGGCGAGGACCTTTTGGTTACTTTTGCGTCCTTGCAAAAGTGACCCGCTGTAAGAGCGGAACCATAGGCGGCCGTTACCTAAATAACGGATATGTACTCAGCAATCCTGAGTCAACCCCAGACCTAAAACCGCCCCGGTATCCCCCCGGTCACAAGGAAAACGGCGGCGTCCACACCCCGGTTGCACCAACACTCAGTCGGCAGAAAACTTGAGCACAGTGTTCTGGCTATAAGTCTGCCCAGGATTCAACCGAGTCGAAGCAAACTTGGGCTGGTTGGGCGCATCAGGAAAATGCTGAGTCTCGAGGGTAAAAGCACTCCAGTGCTGATACGTCTTGCCTGCTTTGCCCTTCACCGTGCCATCGAGGAAGTTGCTGGTGTAGAACTGCACCCCAGGCTCGCTGGTGTAGAGCTTCAAACGCCGGCCAGACGCAGGGTCGTGTACTTCGGCGGCGAGTTGCTTGATATCGCCCTGGGTGTCGAGCGCCCAGTTGAAGTCAAACCCGCCTTGTTTCGGCTCGGCAAATTTGAGCTGCGGATGCTCGTCCTTGATATGCTGGCCGATCGGCGTGGGTTTGAGAAAGTCCATCGGCGTGCCCTTGACCGGTGCCAGCTCGCCGGTCGGAATCAGGGTGGCATTCACCGGTGTGTAATGGCTGGCATGCAAGGTCGCGACCTGCTTGAGAATGTCGCCATTGCCCGCGCCCGCCAGGTTGAAATAGCTGTGGTTGGTGAGGTTGAGCACGGTGGGTTTGTCGGTGCTGGCTTTGTAGTCGATATGCAGTTCGTTGTTATCGTTGAGGCTGTAGGTGACCTCGGTTTTAAGGTTGCCAGGGAAGCCCATTTCACCGTCCTTGGACAGGTAGCTGAGCTTGACGCCGACCGAGTCCTTGCCCTTGACGGGTTCGGCTCGCCAAACGTGCTTGTCAAACCCCTGGGCGCCGCCGTGCAGCGAATTTGGCCCGTCGTTGAGCGGCACCTGATAGCGCTTGCCATCAAGCTCAAACGCACCGCCCGCCAGGCGGTTGCCGAAGCGCCCGATGGTCGCGCCAAAAAATGCCGTGCCGCTCTGATAGCCCTGCACGTCATCAAAACCCAGTACCACGTCATCGACCTTGCCGTTTTTATCCGGCACGTGCAGTGACTGCAACACGCCGCCGTAGGTGATCACCGTGGCTTGCATGCCGTGGCTGTTGCGCAAGATGTACTGCTCGACGGCGGTGCCGTCATTGGTTTTACCGAAGGGTTTGTGTTCGCTGGTGAGGCCCGCAGCCTGGGCGCCGCCGCTGGCAATCAGCAGGGACAAGGCGAGGCCGGAAAGCAGGTGACGAGGGTGCTTCATGGTCGAACTTCCTTTTGTTGTTTTCAGTGGAATAGTTCTACTAATGTGCGATATTTTGTCGTTGCAGCAGCAGATTTATAGCCTTTTACGGCCTGTTTGCAAAATAAAATAAGACTAATTAAGTGAGGCAACCTTTATATGACCACTCAGCAGGCTGTTTACCCCGACCTTGAGGGTAAGACCGTTCTGGTTTCCGGTGGTGCCTCAGGCATCGGCGAATTCCTGGTGCGCGCGTTCGCCGCGCAGGGCGCCAAGGTGGGTTTTGTGGACCGGGCGCAAAGCCAGGGTGAGCGGCTGGCCGCGCTGCTGCATTCCCAGGGCTACAAGGTTGAGTTCGTGTGTTGCGACATCACCGATGAAATCGCCTATAAAGCGGCGATCGAACGCTTTGAGCACTCGTTGGGGCCGATCACCGTACTGGTCAATAACGCGGCCAACGATGTGCGTCACACCCTGGAAGAAGTCGATTCGGCGATGTTCGACAGGCTGATCGCGGTCAACCTCAAGCACGCGTTCTTTGCTGCCAAGGCCGTGGTGCCGATGATGAAACGCGCTGGTGGCGGGGCGATCATCAACCTGGGCTCGGTGGGGTGGATGATGGCGTCTGCTGGCTACCCGGTGTACGCCGCCAGCAAGGCGGCGGCCCATGGCATGACCCGCGCCCTGGCACGTGAGCTGGGGCCGAACCATATTCGCGTGAATACCCTGGTGCCCGGTTGGGTCATGACCGAAAAACAATTGGCAATGTGGGTCGATGATGCGGCCAAGGAGCTGATCAGCCGCAGCCAGTGCCTGCCCGGCAGCGTACTGCCGGAACACATCGCCAATATGGCGTTGTTTCTCGCCTCCGATGCCTCGGCGATGTGTTCGGCGCAGAACTTTATTGTGGATGGCGGCTGGGTCTAGGCCTGCTACTCGATGGGGTAGCGCTTGAACGCCGGGTGCTGTTCCAGTTGGTCGGCGTGACGTTGCAGGTTAGGGAATGCCTTGGGGTCGAGCACCGACGGCAGTTTGAGTTGGGTGAACGACCACGCGACTGCCGCGGTCAGCGCCGCCTGGGTCAGTGGCGCGTCGGTGGTTTGGGCAAGGTGCTTTTCCAGCAGCGAATAGGCGGCCAACAGTTGACCGGTCACGCGGTCTATCCACGGTTCATGGCGTTTTTCTGCCGGGCGCAGATTGTCCTCATAGACGATCTGCACGGTTTTCTCGCAGGCCGCCAGGGCCAGCCCGAGCAGGTGCAGTTCGTGGGCGCGGGCGCCCGGCGCTTGTGCCAGCAGCTTCTTGTCGGTGGGGGCCTGGGCTTCGAAATAATCCAGGATCAGGCTGGAGTCCATCAGCAAGGTGCCGTCGTCCAGCACCAGGGTCGGCGCCTTGACCACCGGGTTGATCGCGTGGAACTGCTCGAAGGTGCTGAACACCGACACCGACTGATGTTCAAACGCCACGCCGTACAGGTCCAGGGAAATTGCCACGCGGCGTACGTAAGGCGAGTCAAGCATGCCTATCAGTTTCATGAAGCCTCCGTTGCTTTCAGGTGATGGGATCAGGAGATTAAGGGCACATGATTGTCCTGCGCAATGGCCTTGCGCAGTTGCTGATAGGCATCCACTAACTGCTCCAGGTTGAACGCCAAATTGCGCCCGCTGGGGTTGGGCAACACCCATACCGCTGCGCCGCCCAACAACAGCGGCTGCAACCCCCAGGCAACCTCGCGTTGGCCGGACACGGCGCTATAACCGACCTTGCCCAGAAAGGCCACGAAGCGTGGCTGCCAGCGGCGGATTTTTTGCTCAAACGCAACCGCGGCGTCGTTGAATTCATGCCGCGCCAATTCCCCCGCACTCGCCGTCGGACGCTCCACCAGTGTGGTCAGGCCGCAGTGGTAGTCGAGCAAGGTGCGCCCCTCTTCGGGGTGAATTTCATGGGGCGTGAAGCCGGCCAGGTGCAACGTGCGCCAGAAGCGGTTGCTGCGGTTGGCGAAGTGCAGGCCGAGGGCGGCGGAGCCTTTGCCGGGGTTGATGCCGCAGAACATCACGTTCAAGTGCTCGGTGAGGATGTCTTCAAGTCTGTCGCTCATGTCGGGTCTATCTGCAAACGCATCAGCAGCCATTCGGTAAAGCTGCGGGCCAGTGGGTCGTTTTCACTGTCACGGTGGGTCAACAGCGCCCAACTGGGACCGCGAATGGTGGCTTCGACCAGCGGCGTGAGCAAACCATCGGCCTGGGCCTGGCGGCTCAGCAGTTGGCTGACCAGGCCGATGCCCAGCCCGCTGCACACGGCATCCAGCAGTAAACCTGGATCGGAAAAATTCAGCCCGTGGTCCTGTTGGCCCACATCAATACCGGCCTCCACGGCCCAATGGCTCCAGTCCATCTCTCGCTCGCCGTGCAACGTGGTGCGCTGCGCCGCAGGCACAGACAGCAGCTTGGGATGGCAAGCCGGAAACAGGCGGTCGGCATGCAGCACCTTGAAGCTGCATTCGGCCTGGGAGCTGATGTCGTCACGCACGGCCAGGTCGATGGTCTGGCTGGCCATGTCAGGCACTTCATCGGTGCTGAAGATCCACAGGTCTACCTCCGGGTGCCGCTGACGAAAGTCCGCCAGGCGTGGCAGCAGCCAGTGACGAGCAAAGGTCGGCGTGGTGTTGAGCACCAGTTGATTGGGTTTGCGGTACTGCCCCAGGCGTCGCACGCCCACCGCCAGTTGTTGCAGCAGCGCCTGGGTGGTGCTGAGGAAGTCATAACCTGCGTCGGTGAGGCTCACGCTGCGCCCGCTGCGTAAAAACAGCGGCTGCTCCAGGTAAGCCTCCAGGCTGCGGATCTGCTGGCTGATCGCCGATTGGGTCAGGTGCAGTTCTTCGGCAGCCTTGTGGAAACTGCCTAGCCGGGCGGCGGCTTCAAAGCCGCGCAGGGTGCCGAGGGGCGGCCAGTGGTTGAGCATATCGATAAGCTCCGCTAATCAGTTTTCTACAAAATCCATCGTTTGTTTGGTCTTTTCAGCCTACGTAGCATGTGCGCCAAGACTCCGTGGGCAGTTTTCACTGAACACAATGACTTAACTCAAAGGTGCTTGTCATGCAGCGTAGTGAAATTTTAAGCAGTGGTTGGTGTATGCCCGCGGAGTGGTCCCATCATGTGGCGACCTGGATGGTCTGGCCGCATAACCAGGCGCTGTGGGAAAGCACCTGGGGTGTGACTTTGGCATTGGTGCAGCAGGATTTTGCGCGGGTCGCCAATGCCATCGCACGTTTTGAGCCAGTAAAAATGATTGTCGACCCTTCGGCAATCGCCAGTGCCAAAGCCCTGTGTGGCCCTGGCATCGAGTTGATCGCTGAGGCCGTCAATGACAGCTGGTGCCGCGACTCCGGCCCCACCTTCATTTGTCACCCGCAACAGGGTGCGGCGGGTGTGAGCTGGCGCTTCAACGCCTGGGGCGGCAAGTCGGCCCATGACTTGGACGAAAGCCTGGCGCGCCGGGTGCTTAATCACCTGGGGCTGGAATGCTTCGGCACGCCGCTGAGCAATGAAGGCGGCGCGATCCATGTGGACGGCGAGGGCACCTTGATCACCACCGAATCGGTGCTGCTCAACCCCAACCGCAATCCCGGTATGACCAAGGCCGAGATGGAAGAGGTCTTCGCGCGCCTGCTGGGGATCAAAAAGACTATCTGGCTGCCCGGCGACCCGGATTACGTCACTGGCGATATGACCGACGGCCACGTCGACGGCGTGTGTGCCTTCGCCCGCCCTGGCCTGCTGCTGGTGGATGCCACCCACGATCACCACTCGACCTACGCCCAAGTAGTACGCGAAAACCGTCGCGCCCTGGAACTGGCCACCGACGCCCATGGCCGCCGTTTCGAACTGATCGAACTGTATGAGGCCACCGACGCAGTGGACACCGATGCAGAAGTGTTTTGCGCCTCCTACACCAACTTCTACATTGCCAACGGCGCAATCATCATGCCGGCCTACGGCATTGAGGCTGATCAGGTAGCGGCCGAGGTGCTGGCCCAGGCGTTCCCGGGCCGTGAAATCGTGCCGGTGCAGATCAACCACTTGGCCCACGGCGGCGGCGGGGTGCATTGCATCACGCAACAGCAACCGGCCTGGCCGTTAAAGGGGTAATGCCATGACTGTATTGACGATTGCTACTACCCAGATGCCGTGTACCTGGGACTTGCCGGGTAACCTCGACCGCGCCGAGCGGTTGGTGCGCGATGCCGCCGCACAGGGCGCCCAGGTCATCCTGCTGCAGGAGCTGTTCGCCACGCCGTATTTCTGTATCGAGCAGCATCACAAACATTTGGCACTGGCCGAGGAGTATCAGCACAGCCGCGTGCTCAAGCGTTTCGCCGCATTGGCGAAGGAACTGGGCGTGGTGCTGCCGCTGAGCTGGTTCGAAAAGGCCGGTAATGCCTACTTCAATTCCCTGAGTGTGGCCAATGCCGATGGGCAGTTGATGGGCGTGTACCGCAAGACTCATATTCCCAACGCCATCGGCTACCAGGAGAAGGAATATTTCAGCCCCGGCGACACCGGTTTTCGCGTCTGGGACACGGCGTTCGGGCGCCTGGGTGTCGGTATCTGCTGGGACCAGTGGTTCCCCGAAACCGCCCGCTGCCTGGCGTTGCAGGGTGCTGAAGTGTTGTTGTTCCCCACGGCCATCGGCTCGGAACCCGGCTGCGCGGCGCTCGACTCCCGTGACCACTGGCAAATGACCATGCGCGGTCACGCCGCCGCCAACCTGGTGCCGGTAGTGGCGGCCAACCGCGTAGGCCGTGAAGTGGCGACAACGGATGCGAGCCTGCAAATGGATTTCTATGGCTCGTCGTTTATCTGCGACCACAAAGGCAAGCTGCTGGTCGAAGCTGATCGCGAATCCACTGGCGTACTCGTGCACTCCCTGGACCTGTCTGCGATGCGCGAAGAACGCCGGACCTGGGGCATCTTCCGCGACCGCCGCCCGCACATGTATGACGCACTGCTGACCCTGGACGGACGCCCATCATGAGACTGCTTTTGAGCTGTGCCCTGATCCTCACCAGCGCCTGCGCCACGGCCGATGACAAGACGCTGAAACTCTACAACTGGGCGGACTATTTTGCGCCGGACACCTTGTCGGCTTTCACCGCCGAGACCGGCATCAAGGTGATCTACGACGTGATGGACGGCAGCGAAACCCTGGAAGCCAAGTTGATGGCCGGCGGCAGCGGCTACGACCTGATCTTCCCCGGCGACACCGTGGCCGAGCGCCTGATGCGCGCCGGCAGCCTGCAACCGCTGGACCCTGCCAAGCTCACTGCGATGGATGATATCGAGCCGGGTTTGCAGAAGTTGCGCAGCCACTACGTCAACTCGAACAAAGCCACGGTGCCCTACACCTGGGGGACCATCGGCCTGACCTACAACACCGCACAGATTAAGCAGCGCTTGCCGAACGCGCCGGTCAACAGTCTCGACCTGCTGTTCAAGCCCGAATTTGCCGCCAAGTTCGCCGACTGTGGCATTTCGCTGATCGATTCACCGGATGAAGTGCTGGCCGTGGTGCTCAACTACCTGGGGCGCGACCCGCGCAGCGCCAAACGTGAAGACCTGGCCGCTGCCAGTGACTTGCTGCTCAAGCTGCGCCCGTATATCCGCAAGTTCCAGTCGCAACCGGTGACCGACTTGGTCAACGGTGATTTGTGCCTGTCTCTCGGCTACAGCGGTGACATGACCCAAGCCCAGCGCGCCGCCGATGCGGCCGGCAAATCGGTGACCTTTGGTTATCACATCCCTCGCGAGGGCACCACGGTATGGATGGATACCATGGCCATTCCCGTCGACGCCCAGCACCCGGAATACGCCTATGCTTTTATCAACTTCGTGATGCGCCCGCAGAACATGGCCGCCATCACCAACTTCACCGGCTACCCTACGGCCAACGCCAAGGCCCGCCCGGCGGTGGAGGCAGCCATGCGTGATAACCCGCAAATTTACCCGGATGCAGCCACCTTCGAGCGGTTGATTGCCGGCAAAGACATCCCCCAGGCGGATATGCGTGCGCGCATGCGCATGTGGACTAAATTCAAGACAGCGACCACCAAGTAGAGACCCCCATGCCAACCCGTCGAACCTTCATCAAACAAGCCAGCGTGGTCTGTGCCATGACCTTACTCACCACCCATGTACGTGCCGCTGTCAAAGGCCGTTTCTACATGCCCGACGAAGGCGAAAAACACCGCCAAGCCTTTATCGCCTTTGGCGCCCAGGACGCTATCTGGGAAGACTTTACCGCTGATGTGCAAGCGGCCCTGGGCCGTATCGCCAGGGCGATTGCCAACTATGAGCCGGTCACTGTGTTCTGTCGCGAAGACGAGCGCGCATTGGCGGAAAAACACTGCGGCACGCGCAATATCACCTTTGTCGAAACCGAGTTGGACGATATCTGGATGCGCGACACCGGCGCCAATTTCGTCATCGATGGCACCGGTGGCGAAGGCGCAGTGGATTTCAACTTCAATGGCTGGGGCAACAAACAACAACATGCCGATGACGCGCAGTTGGCGGCGCTGGTGGCCGAAGAAACCGGCGCGCGCCACATTCGCAGTGAGCTGGTGGGCGAGGGTGGGGCAATCGAAGTGGATGGCCTGGGCACCGGCATCATGACCGAAAGCAGTTGGATCAACCGCAACCGCAACCCCGACTGGAGCAAGGCCGACGTGGAGGCCGAACTTAAGGAACGCCTGGGGCTGCGCAAGATCATCTGGCTGCCGGGCATCAAGGGCAAGGACATCACCGACGCCCACGTCGACTTCTACGCCCGGTTTGTGTCGCCCGGCGTGGTGCTGGCCAACCTCGATACCGACCCCGAGTCCTACGACCACAAAGTCACCCTTGCGCACCTGGAAATCCTCAAGAACGCCACTGACGCCGACGGCCGCCCGTTGCAGGTGCACACCGTATCGCCGCCGCTGAACCCGCGCAAAAACAAGTTCAGCAAGGGTAACGAGGACTTCGCCGCTGGGTATATCAATTATTTTGTGATCAACGGCGCGGTAATTGCGCCTGAATTCGGCGACCCGGAGGCGGACCGCAAGGCATTGGACCTGCTGTCACGGCTCTACCCGAGCCGCAAAGTGCTGCAACTCAATATCGATGCGATTGCCGCGGGCGGCGGTGGCATTCACTGCGTCACTAACCACCAGCCGATGGCTTAATCGTCCTTGGCCAGCAGGGTGCGGGCAAATTCGTCGGAGGCGATAAAGTCCAGGGTCTGGCGCAGTTGCGCCGCCGCTTCACGGCCGAATGCCTGATCGAAGCGTTCGGCCATTTGCGTGGAAATACGCTTGGCCGCCAGGTGGGTGCGCTTGCCTTGTTCGGTCAGCAGCACGCGCCGGGTACGCCGGTCGAGTTCGTCCACGCGCAGCTCCACCAGGCCGTCACGTACCAGCGGTTTGAGCGTGTGGCCGAGCGCGGACAAATCCATCACCAGGGTTTGTGCCAGCTCGCCCATTTTCGGCGTGCCGGCCTTGGCGATGCGGTTGAGCAGCGCGTATTGCGTGGCTTTGAGCCCGCAGGGCGCGAACGCTTCGTCATAGATCTGGCCCAGGCGGCGCGAGGTGCGGCGCACGGCACCGTTGACGCAGGCGCTGGGGCTCTCGGAGCAAGGCGGGGCAGATTTCAAGGGCAGATACTCTCTGATACAAAACACGACGCGGCTGATTATGCCTGCGCGACCTGTCAGGACAAGGCCTTTCGGACCGAACTGACGTTCCAGATGAAAGCTGAGACAGCTTGAAACAAATTAGTTGCGTATGCCACTAAGTTCGATATCGTGGCATATGCCTCTTTGTGACCGGGATGTCGTTACAAAAACCCCAGGACGTGCATGGGGCGAGGCGGGAAAACGGCATGGCGAAGCCTGCTTGATCAAACAATCTCCTGTCTGGATCACCTCCTATGCTCAACCTCGTGCGCATCGCCTTGCTGCGCCCCTATACCTTTTTGGTATTGGCCATTTTCATCCTGATTGTCGGGCCGCTGGCGGCCTGGCGCACGCCGACGGACATCTTCCCGGAAATCCGCATTCCGGTGATTGCGGTGATCTGGCAGTACACCGGTTTGCCGCCGGACCAGATGGCGGGGCGCATCACCTCGCCGTTCGAGCGGGTGCTGACCACCACCGTGAACGACATTCGCCATATCGAAGCGCAGTCGATGAACGGCTACGGGATTGTGAAGATCTTCTTCCAGCCCGGCGTCAACATCAGCACCGCCAACGCCCAGGTGACGTCGGTGTCCCAGGCGATCCTGCGGCAATTGCCGCCCAGCACCGTGCCGCCGCTGGTGCTCAACTACAGCGCCTCCACCGTGCCGATTGTGCAGCTTGCACTCTCTGGGCCGGGGCTGAGCGAACAGCGCTTGGGTGATATCGGCCTGAACCAGGTGCGCCTGATGCTCACCAGCGTGCCCGGCGCAGCACTGCCATACCCGTTTGGCGGCAAGAGCCGGCAAGTGCAGATCGACCTCGATTCGGCGCGCATGCAAGCCCGTGGCCTGTCGGCACAGGACGTCGCCACTGCCCTGGCCACGCAGAACCTGATCACCCCGGTAGGCACCCAGAAGATCGGCAGCTACGAATTCAACCTGCAACTGAACAACTCACCTTCGGACTTCCATGACCTGGAAAACCTGCCGATCAAGACCGCCGACGGCACCACCGTGCTGATCCGGGACGTGGCCACCGTGCGCGACGGCAACCCGCCGCAAACCAACATCGTGCATGTGAACGGCAACCGCTCGGTGCTGCTGCCGGTGCTCAAGACCGGTTCGGCATCGACCTTGGGCGTGATCGCGGGCATCAAGGAAAAGCTTGCCGACAACAAGGCTGCGTTGCCGCCCAACTTGAATATCGATTTGATCGGCGACCAGTCGCTGTTCGTGCGTTCGGCCATCAGCGGCGTGGCCCGTGAAGGCTTGATCGCGGCGGCGCTGACCAGCCTGATGATTTTGCTGTTCCTCGGCAGTTGGCGTTCGACGGTGATCATTGCCACCTCGATTCCGCTGGCGATCCTGGCCTCGATAGCCACGCTTTCGGCGCTGGGCGAAACCCTGAATATCATGACCCTCGGCGGCCTGGCGCTGGCCGTGGGCATCCTGGTGGACGATGCCACGGTAACCATCGAGAACATCAACTGGCACCTGGAGCAGGGCAAACCGGTGCAGACGGCAATCCTCGACGGTGCGGCGCAGATTGTGACGCCGGCGTTTGTCTCGCTGCTGTGTATCTGCATCGTGTTTGTGCCGATGTTCTTCCTTGATGGTGTGGCGCGCTTCCTGTTCGTGCCGATGGCCGAAGCGGTGATCTTTGCCATGATCGCCTCGTTCCTGCTGTCGCGGACCCTGGTGCCGACATTGGCCAACTACCTGCTCAAGCCGCATCTACACGGCGACGACGGGCACGCACCGTCGCGCAACCCGCTGGTGAATTTCCAGCGCGGTTTCGAAAAGCGTTTTGAAGCCTTTCGCGAGCGTTACCACAGCGTATTGCACAGCGCCTTGCACCATCGTCGCGCGGTGGTGATCGGCTTGCTGGCGTTTGTCGCCGTGTCGTTTGCGTTGGTGCCGTTCCTGGGCCGCAACTTCTTCCCCGAGGTCGATTCCGGGTTGATCCTGTTGCACGTCCGCGCTCCGGTGGGCACACGGGTGGAGAGTAATGCGCACCTGATTGCCGACATCGAAAACGCGATCCGGCGTAAAGTCCCGGCCCAGGAACTTAAAGCCTTGGTCGACAACATCGGCCTGTCCATCAGCGGTATCAACGTGGTGTACAACAACACCGGCACCGTGGGTTCCCAGGACGCCGATATCCAGATCAGCCTCAACGAAGGCCATCGCCCGACCGCCGAGTACATGCGCCAATTGCGCGAAACCCTGCCACGGGAGTTCCCGAGCGCGGTGTTCTCGTTCCCGGCCTCGGACATTGTCGGGCAGATTCTCAACTTCGGTTCGTCAGCACCGATCGACCTGCAAATCAACGGCAATAACCTGGCGGCTAACTTCGCCTATGCCAGCGCGCTGCTGCGTGATATTCGCCGGGTGCCGGGGGTGGTGGATGCGCGCATCCAGCAGTCGCGGCAATTGCCGACGTTCAATATCGACGTGGACCGCACCCGTGCGCAGTTGGTCGGCCTCACCGAGCGCGATGTCACCAACAGCCTGGTGGTCAACTTGGCGGGCTCCAGCCAGGTAGCGCCGACGTTCTGGTTGAACCCGGCCAACGGCATTTCCTACCCGATCGTGATGCAAACCCCGCAATACAACCTGGAAAGCCTGGCCGCACTGCACAACTTGCCGCTGAGCGGCAGCAATGGCGCGGCCACCGACCAGACCTTGGGCGGCCTGGCGAATATCCAGCGCAGCCACAGCAGTTCGGTGTTCAGCCAGTCGGATATCCAGCCGGTGGTTGAGGTGCTGACGGCGATTCAGGACCGCGATTTGGGTGGCGTCGCCGCCGATATCCAGAAAATCATCGCGGCCCACGCCGGTGAAGTACCGACCGGCTCCAAGGTGATTTTGCAGGGCCAGGTGCAGACCATGAACGCGGCCTTCAGTGGCTTGCTGTTCGGCCTGTTGGGCGCAGTGGTGCTGATCTATCTGCTGATCATGGTCAACTTCCAGTCCTGGGCCGACCCGTTTGTGATCATTACCGCGTTGCCGGCGGCATTGGCGGGCATTGTGTGGATGCTGTTTGTCACGCATACGCCGCTGTCGGTGCCCGCCTTGACGGGGGCGATCATGTGCATGGGCGTGGCCACCGCCAACGCCATTCTGGTGGTGAGCTTCTGTCGTGAGCGCCTGGCCGTGCATGGCGATGCCGTGCAGGCCGCGCTGGAGGCCGGTTACACGCGGCTGCGGCCGGTGTTGATGACCGCCATCTCGATGATTATCGGCATGGCGCCCATGGCTTTGGGCCTGGGCGAGGGCGGCGAGCAGAACGCGCCGCTCGGCCGTGCGGTGATCGGCGGGCTGGCGTTTGCCACCATCGCCACGTTGATTCTGGTGCCATTGATTTTCAGTCTGGTCCACGGGCGTCGCCAACACGCCACGCTGGCGACTACCGTTTCCCAAGGGGTTTGACATGTCCGTTTCTATTGCTGAAAAAAAGCCGTCCCGTGGCCTTTTGTGGCTGATCGTGGGCGGGGTGACGGTGGTGGTCATCGTCGGTGTCGGCCTGAGCGTGCGTGCCAGTGAGTCCCGTGACCTCAAGACCTGGACCGACGCGCAGGCACTGCCCAGCGTCAACCTGGTCAAGCCGGTGGTGCAAGCGCAAGGCCCGGTACTCAACTTGCCGGGGCGGATGGAGGCTTATTCGCGTGCGTCGATTTTTGCCCGGGTCAATGGCTACCTGAAATCCTGGAATGTCGACATCGGCACGCGCGTCAAAGCCGGCCAGGTATTGGCCGAAATCGACACCCCGGAACTCGACCAGCAACTGCTGCAAGCCCGCGCCACTTTGGCCTCAGCCCAGGCCGATGAACACCTGGCCGATACCACCGCCAAGCGCTGGCAGGCGATGCTCGCGACCGACTCGGTGTCGCGTCAGGACGTCGACGAGCGCACCGGCGACCTGACCGCCAAGCAGGCCAAAGTGACGGCGGCCAAAGCCAATGTCGAGCAGTTGGTGGCGACCAAGGGCTTCCAGCATCTGGTCGCGCCGTTTGCCGGTGTAGTCACCGCGCGCAGTACCGACGTGGGCGCGTTGATCAGCGCCGGGGGCACCGCCGGCAAAGAGCTGTTTGCGGTGGCCGATGTCAGCCGTCTGCGCGTGTATGTGCAGGTGCCGCAGACCTTCTCTCCACAGATTCGCGAAGGCACTACGGCGCGCCTGAGCGTGCCGGAGTATCGCGGCGAAACCTTTACCGGCAAGGTGATCGCCACTGCCGATGCGGTCAACGCCGCGTCCGGCAGCACCTTGGTGCAACTGCTGGTGGACAACCCCGGCGGCCGCCTGCTGCCCGGTGGCTACACCAGCGTGCAGTTTGATTTGCCGGTGCAGGCCGACGTGCTGCGCGTACCGTCCAGTGCCCTGGTGTTCGATGACAAGGGTATGCGCGTCGCCACCCTCGACAGCCAGGACCATGTGCACTTCAAGACCGTCACCATCGCCCGTGACTTTGGCGACAGCGTGGAGATCGCCAGCGGCCTGCAAGCGGCTGACCGCGTGATCGATACGCCGCCGGATGGCCTGGCCGATGATGATTCGGTGCAATTGGCTGCCGCTTCCGTCGAGGCCAAACCCCATGGCTAAGCGCAACTTGCTGGGCCTGCTCGCCACCTTGAGCCTGGGTGCCTGCTCGTTGGCGCCGCCGCTTGAAGTGCCGCAAACACCTGTCGCCGCGCAGTTTCACACCCAAGGCCCATGGACCGTCGGCGCGCCCGACGACCAGGCCAACCGAGACGGCTGGTGGCGCATCTACAACGACCCGCAGCTGGATGCGATGCAGCAGCAGTTGCTGAAAAACAACCCGGACCTGAGCGCGGCATTCGCGCATTACCAGCAATCCCAGGGGTTCCTGGCCCAGGACCGTTCGGGGCTGTTCCCCAAGCTCTCGGCCATCGGCAGCGGCCAGCGTATTCGCCAGTCGGGCACCAAACCGCTGCGCTCGGCCACCTCGCCGGACGTCTATAATTCCGCGACATTGGGCCTGGAGGTGGATTATGAAGTCGACCTGTGGGGCCGCGTGCGCGACACGGTTGCGGCCGGCACCAGTGACTCGGAGGCGGCCAGGGCCGACCTGGCGTCGGTACGCCTGAGCCTGCAAGCGCAATTGGCTGACAGTTACATCCGCCTGCGCGGTATCGACTGGCAGAACCAACTGCTGGAACAGACCCGCGACGCCTACACCAAAGCCCTTAGCCTGACCGAAGGCTTGCACGGCGGCGGGATCGTGTCCGGGCTGGACGTGGCGCGGGCGCGCACGCAGCTGTCGACGGTCAAGTCGCAATTGAACCAGAGCCTGGTGCAACGGGCGCTGCTGGAGCATTCGATTGCGGCCATGCTGGGGGAGTCCGCCTCAACCTATACCGTCGCCGTGAATGTGGCGCCGATTGCATTGCCCAACGTGCCCACGGGCGTGCCGTCGAGCCTGCTGCAACGCCGCCCGGATATTGCCGCTGCCGAGCGTCGCATCGCGTCGGCCAATGCGCGGATCGGCGTGGCCAAGGCCGCATGGTTCCCGCAAATCACCTTGAGCGCCCAGGGCGGCTATCAGAGTGACGAGTTTGCCCGTTTGCTCAGCGCACCCAACCTGTTCTGGGCCATCGGCCCGTCGCTGGTCGGCACAGTTTTTGATGGCGGCGCGCGCCAGGCCCAGGTCGATATTGCCAAGGCCGCCACTAACGAAGCCGCGGCCAAATACCGTGGCGTGGTGCTGGGCGCTTTCGAGCAAGTGGAAGACAACCTGTCGCAGATTGCGGGCCTGGGCAGCGCCCTGGATGACCAGCGTGACGCGGCCGCTGCCGCACAATACGCCGAAGACCTGTCGACCTCGCGTTATCGCCAGGGCGCCGTGGCCTATCTGGATGTGGTCACCGCCCAAGTGGCTGCGCTGGAAGCCAAGCGCAGTGTGCTGCAACTGCAAACCCAGCAATTAAGCGCTAATGTGGGCCTGATCAAGGCGCTGGGCGGCGGATGGAACGTGGCCCAACTGGCTGCATCGAACAGTACTCAAATCAAGGAGAAGTGAGCATGACCGACTACCTACCCCCGAAGGTGTGGACCTGGGACACCGAAAGTGGCGGCACTTTCGCCAGCATCAACCGACCCATTGCCGGTGCGACCCATGAGAAAGAGTTGCCGGTCGGCAAACACCCGTTGCAGCTGTATTCCCTGGCCACGCCGAATGGGCAGAAGGTCACCATCCTGCTCGAAGAACTGCTGGCCCTGGGGCACACCGGCGCGGAATATGACGCGTGGCTGATCAAGATCGGCGATGGCGACCAGTTCGGCAGCGGCTTTGTGGCAGTCAACCCCAACTCCAAGATCCCGGCGTTGATGGACCACAGTGGTGACACGCCGATTCGCGTATTTGAGTCGGGTGCGATCCTGCACTACCTGGCCGAGAAGTTCGGCGCGTTCTTCCCCACCGAGCCTGCTGCGCGGGCTGAGTGTTTGTCGTGGCTGTTCTGGCAGATGGGCAGCGCGCCGTACCTGGGCGGCGGCTTCGGGCATTTTTACGCCTATGCGCCGAGCAAGATGGAATACCCGATCAATCGCTTCGCCATGGAAACCAAGCGTCAACTGGACGTGCTCGACCAGCGCCTGGCGGTGAGTGAGTACATTGCCGGCGATGAGTACACCATTGCCGATATTGCGATCTGGCCGTGGTATGGCGGCTTGGTCAAAGGCCGTTTGTACGGCGCGTCAGCGGAGTTTTTGTCGGTGCACGAGTACAAGCACGTGCTGCGCTGGGCCGAGGCGATTGAAGCACGTCCGGCGGTGAAGCGTGGGCGGCGGGTGAATCGGGTGTCCGGGGCACCTGAGGAGCAACTGGCTGAGCGCCACGACGCCACCGATCTGGACTGAAACCCGGGCAAATTGTGGGAGCTGGCTTGCCTGCGATGACGGAGTGTCAGTCGATAAATTTGCAACTGACCCACCGCTATCGCGGGCAAGCCCGCTCCCACAGTTGAGGGCACCCGACTTTTATTTGTAGCGCTGCTCAAACACCGCCACCTGTTCCGGCTTGATCAACTCAAACGGCACCCACACTTCCGATTCAATTGGCTCGCCCTTGATCATCCGAATCGCTGACTCCACGGCCTGTGTGGCCTGTGCCTTGGGGTCCTGGAACACCGAGGCGGTGAGCATGCCGCGCTTGATCGCCGCCAGGCCATCGGGCAAGCCGTCGATACCGATAATCGCGATTTCACCCTTGGCCTTGCCTGCCTGTTGCAGCGCCATGGCCGCGCCAATCGCCATTTCATCGTTGTTGGCCACAATGGCGTCGAACTGTGTGCCCGCCAGCAGCCAATTGCTGGTCAGGTCCATGCCTTTGCTACGTTGCCATTCGGCGCTTTGCTGCTCGACCACCTTGATTCCCGGAAAGTCTTTGAGCACTTGCCTGGCGCCTTCGGTGCGGTCATGGGTGGCGTTCTGCGCGAGGTCGCCCATGATGATCGCCACATTGCCTTTGCCGCCGAGTTTTTCCGCCAGGTAGCGCATCTGCAATTGCCCGGCTTCGATGTCGTTGGAGGCCACCGTGACCACACCTTTGGGCAGCGTGCGTTCGTCAGGGTGGCGGTTGACGTACACCAGCGGCGTCTTCGCGGCCACGGCGGCGCGGGTCATGTTGGCGGTGGCGGCGGTGTCCACCGGCAGCACGATCACCGCGTCGACTTTCTGGTTCAGAAAGCCTTCGACTTGATTGAGCTGGCGCACCACGTCGCCCTGGGCGTCTTCGAACTGGATCTGTACATTCTGCTGTTTGGCGGCGGCTTCGAGGCCGGTGCGCACGTAGGTCATGAAGTTATCGTCAACCCGGGCGATGCTCACGCCGATGCGGTAGGCGGCGAAGGTCCATTGGCTGAACAGCAGTAAAAAAGCAGCGACGATCAATGCGTAACGAGGCATGAGGCGGTTCCTTTTATTGTTATAGGGTGAAGGCTTGGCGAAAACGTTGCAGCGCCAACTCACTGTCGCCGCTGGCCCAGCCTTCGAGGCCGACCACGCCGCTGTAGCCGATGGCGTGCAGCGCCTTGGCGATGGCCGGGTAGTGAATCTCGCCGGTGCCGGGCTCCTTGCGTCCTGGCACGTCGGCCACCTGGATTTCACCGAGGGCGCTGCCTGCGCGCTGGATCAGTTCGATCAGGTTGCCCTCGCCGATTTGCGCGTGGTACAGGTCCAGGTTCATCTTCAGGTGCGGGCTGCCGACGGCTTCGATCAGTGCCAGAGTGTCGTCGGCACGGGCAAACGGCACGCCGGGGTGGTCGACGTCGGTGTTGAGGTTTTCCAGCAGAAACACGCGGCCGGCGTCTTCGCCCAGGCGCGCGATTTTTTCCAGGGTCTTGCACGCGCTCAGCCACATGCGCCCGGTGGTCTGGGCCACCGGCTGCACCGGCAGGCCACCGTCACCCAGGCCGGTGCCGTGCAGGTTGAGGCTGGGGCAGTTCAGGCGTGCGGCGACACCCAGGGACTCGCGGGCACTGTCGAGCAATTGGCGGATGCCGTCGGGGTCGGTGAGGGTGCCGCTGATGTAGCCGGTCATGGAGGTGAAGTCGGCGCCGGTGGCGGCCAGTGCGCCGATGTCCTTGTGGGTCCAGCTCCAGATTTCGGCGCTGAAACCCAGGGCATGAATGCGCTTTACGCGTTCGATAAAGGGCAGGTCGAGAAACACCATCTCGGCGCTGACCGCCAGTTTAAACGGCATCATCGACCGGCTCCTGGCACGGCCACGGCCTTGCCGGTTTCGAACGACTCGATGCAGGCGCGGGCAATCGCCAGGGCCGCCCGTGCGTCTTCGCCGCTGGCCAGAGGCTTGGCGCCGGTGCGCAGGCACTCGACGAAGTGGTTGAGCTCGGCAATGTAGGCGTCGCGCAGCAGTTCGGTGTCCATGCGCTGAGTGTCGGCCTGGATCCCTTGGGCCAGGTAGCGCACCAGGTCAGATTCGTTGAGGCTGCCCATGCTCAGCATGCCTGCGCTGCCGAACACTTCGCCGCGCACGTCGTAGCCGTAGACCGCCTGGAAGTTGGCTTCGGCGGTGGCGATGGCGCCATTGTCGAAGCGAATCGTGACCACGGCGGTGTCGAGGAAGCCTTTGCTTTTGTATTGCGGTGCAATCAGCGCATCGGCCATCACGTAGACCTGCACCGCCTCGGCTCCCGGGTTGAGGTAGCGCAGGGTGTCGAAGTCGTGGATCAGGGTTTCGAGGAAGATCACCCACTGTGGCGAGTTGGCGGGGTTGTTGAGCGCCGGGTCGCGGGTCAGCGAACGCAGCAATTGTGGCGTACCAATACGCCCGGCCGCCACATCGAGGTGTGCGGTGCGAAAGCTCTTGGCAAAGCGCCGGTTGAAACCGACTTGCAGCGGTACACGGGCATCGGCAGCAGCGGCGATGGCGCGGTCGGCTTCATCGAGGGTGATGGCCATGGGTTTTTCGCAGAAGATGCCCTTGCCTGCGCGGGCAGCGCTGATCACCAGTTCGGCGTGGCTGCGTGCAGGGGCGGCGATAAGAACACCATCGATATCCGGGTCGTCGAGCAACTGCTGTGGGTCGGTGTAGAACTTGTTCACGCCCAGCTCCGCCGCCAGGCGTGCGGCCTGGCCGGCCGTGGGGTCGGCGATGGCGGCGAGGCAGGCGCCGGGGAGGTGTCGGGCGGCCGTCAGCCCGTGGAAACTGCCCATGCGACCGGCACCGATCAAACCCAGGCGGATGTTTTGTGTACTCATGCAATGACCCCTTTTTATTGTTGGCCGCAGGACATTTGTCAGCGGCTATGGGGTAGGAGCAAGCACTGTGCCAATATTTAAGCTGTTGATATTTAAAAGATTATAAAATTCTATAAACAAAAAGTGTTCATTCTGATGACATGCCTATACTGACATGTCAAAAACATGAACATGGACTGCAGCAATGACCTCCGTTCCCATGGCTTTCAGCGTGCAAGACCTCGACTACCTTACGGCCCTGGGGCCGGCTTCGCTGAACGACGGCCCGATTCCCGCGCTGGAACAGGCATGGCGGGCGTGTCTGGCGGGCGTGGTCGAACGCCCGGCCGACGTTCGGCAGGTGATTTGGGATTCATGGCGGCGCAGTGTCGAGGCGGGTATCAGCCCGGATGACAGCCAATACCGTTTTGTCGCCGCCGACGCGCTGGCGGCCACCCTGGCGGCCCACCGCGTGCTGATCGCGGCGGCGGCGCAGGTCATGCGCGGCTTGCTGGCCTACAACCCGCGCGGGCATATCAACCTCACCGACGCTGAAGGCACCACTCTGTATTTTTGCGGGCTGGATATCACGCCCATCGGCAGCCGCCTGCTGGAATCGGTACAGGGCACCAACTGCACCGGCCTGGCCCTGGCCGAAGACCGCCTGGTGTACGTGCTGGCCGAGGAGAATTTTGGCCGTGGCCTGCGTGAACGCCGCATGCATTGTGCCGCCGCACCGATCAAGAATGCCCAGGGCCATACCCTGGCCATGCTGACGCTCACTGCCGAGCCCGGCTGGTTTCACTTCCACACCCTGGGCACCGTGCAAGCGGCCGCCGAGGCGGTGGCGCGGCAGATGGCGTTGCAAGCGCTGCTGGAGGAACAGCAGACGGTGCTCGAGGTGCTCAACGAAGGCTTGGTGGTGCTCGATGAGCGCGGCTGCATCAAGGCGCTCAATCGCTACGCCCGGCAATTATTCCGCGTCGGCCTGGAACTGCTCGGCAGCCCGTTCCAGCGCCTGGGCCGCAGTGAGCTGAGCGATGCCATGTTGCTGCGGGCCGGCGAGGGCGTGCGTGACCTTGACTGCACCTTCCACTTGCACGACCGCAGCCAACTGGCGTGCCTGGTGTCGGTATGCCCGCTGGAGCAGGGCGGGGTGATTGTGTCGCTGCGCGAAAGCCGGCGTATTCGCGAAATTACCCGGCGCATTATCGGTACCCAGGCCAGCTATACCTTTGAAACCATCCAGGGTAATTCGCGGGCGATCCAGGACGCGTTGCACTTGGGGCGTATCGCCAGCCGCAGCGATTCCACCACCTTGATTCTCGGCGAAAGCGGCACCGGCAAGGAGCTGTTTGCCCAGGCGATTCACAATGGGAGCGAGCGGCATAAAGGCCCGTTTGTGGCAGTCAATTGCGGTGCGATTCCACGGGACCTGGTGCAAAGCGAACTGTTCGGGCATGTCGAGGGCGCATTCACCGGCTCCGCCCGTGGCGGCTCGGCGGGCAAGTTTGAACTGGCCGATGGCGGCACGATTTTCCTCGATGAGATTGGCGACATGGCATTCGACGCCCAGGTCAGTTTGCTGCGAGTATTGCAGGAAGGTGAAGTTACCCGCGTCGGCGCAAAAAACTCCCGCCAAGTGAATGTGCGCATTATCGCCGCCACCCATCGCAACCTCAGCCAGGCGGTGGCGGAGGGCGCGTTTCGTGAAGACCTTTACTACCGCCTCAATGTCTTGAACCTGACCGTACCGCCGTTGCGCATGCGCCGTGACGATATCCCGCTGCTGGCGCGGCATTTCCTCAATCGGTGCGCCCGTTCGATGCGCAAAGCGGTTCAGGGTTTTTCGCCGGATGCATTGGAGTTGCTCTCGGCCTACGGCTGGCCCGGCAACGTGCGTGAGCTGGAAAACAGCATTGAGCGGGCAACCAACCTGGCGATGGGTGAGTTGATCCAGGCTGCCGATCTGCCACTTGAAACCCAGCAGCGTGCCGCCTTGCGCCCTTACGAACCTCAGCCCGCGCAGGACCTGAGCAGCCATGAGCGGCACGCTATCGTCGCCGCGCTTACCGCAGCCGGCGGCAATATCCGTCTGGCTGCGCGGCAGTTGAACGTGTCGCGTGGCGGGCTGTACAACAAGATGAGCCGGTTCGGGTTGAGCGCCGGGGATTTTCGCGTGCCGTAAATCTCTAGCCAAACCCGGTCAAAGGTGGGAGCTGGCTTGCCTGCGATTGCGCAGTGTCAGTTGATAAATGTGTAACTGACCCACCGCTATCGCAGGCATGCCAGCTCCCACAGTTTTTTGATCGTTGTGTATCAGTTGGACAGGTTCTCCGAGGTCACGATCTGCGGAGGGATATGCACTCTGTGCCGCAGCGGGTCGAAGGCCTCGGCGGCCTGCAACTCCACCAGTAATTCGATCAGCGCGGTCGCCGTCTGCCGAGGCTGTGAGTCCATCACCACATCAATCAAACCCCGGCTCAGCGCCTCACGCGACAACGCGGTGGACTCCTGCAAAATGCAGCACAGCGCCGGTCGCTTGGGCAGTTGCGCCAGGGCATTGATTACGCCGTCACCACCGCCGCCCACCACGCATAGCCCGCGCAGGTCGGTGTGGCGGGTGAGCAGGTCGAGGGTGGCTTCTTCAGTGATGTCGCTGTTGTCCAGGTTGATCAGCGGCTCCAGCGGCTTGAGCCCCGGCGCATGCTCGGCGAGGTAACTGTGCAAGCCTTCAACCCGCGCCTGGTGGCCGAGAAAACGATGGCCGCCCAACAGGATGCCGACGCTGCCTTTGCGTGCGCCGCAGGTGCGCGCCAGCAGCCAGCCCATGGTGCGCCCGACCACGTGGTTATCCTGGCCCACATACGGCTCCAAGGCTTGTTCGTGGATATCCGACAGTAACGCGACCACCGGAACGCCGGCTTCGCGAACCTGCGCCAGTGTGGCGTTGATCAACGGGTGGGCGAAGCTGACGACGGCGAGCGCGTCGCATTGCACCGCCAGTTGCTCGATTTGCGTAGCGATGGCACTGGGCGTGCGGTCGAGAATGTAGTCGAACTGGCAGGTCAGGTTGGCTGTAGCGTGCTGCTGCGCGGCCGTGCTGATCGACTGCGCCAGGTTGGCGTAAAACGCTTGGGCGGTGCCCAGCAGCAGGATGCCGAAACGGTAGGTGGGGCGCCGCTCACGAATGCGTTGGCCGATCAGCCGTGCGGCAAAATAACCCACGGCTTCGGCGGCCTGGAACACCTGCTCGGCGGTCTGCGGATTCACCGGCGCACGGGCGTTGAGTACGCGGTCGACGGTGGCCACACTCAAGCCTGCCTGGGCGGCGACAGTGGCGATGGTCGGGCGTTTATTATTATTCATGACAGGCCTCTCAAGCGTCTTGATAGAAAACTATCAAGCCTCGCTGGGCCTGGATGATAGCTTGATAGGGAATGGATTCAAGGCCTTGAGGCGGATTTATCCGCGCTCTATGGTTGGTTCGCAAAGCACCTGTTACCCAACGCTTGCGGAGAACAATAACAATGCCTGAACACACGCCTCACCGCGCCCGGCGCGACTACAGCCTCACCGGCCCTGAAGCTGCCCGCGCCGCTGAAAAGGGACTGGTCTCGGCCAGTTGGTATCAATCGCCGATCTCGCGTAAACGCATGAAAGAACTGATGCAGCGCCGCGACGGCCCGGCGTTGCTCGACACAGCCCTGTGGGTGTCGGCGTTGCTGGTCACGGGGTTTGGCGGCTACTGGTTCTGGGGCTCGTGGGCGTGCGTGCCGTTCTTTATGGCTTACGGCGTGCTCTACGGCACGGCGTCCAACCCGCGTTGGCATGAGACCGGCCACGGCACCGCTTTCAAGACCCGCTGGATGAATGATGGGCTGTACCAGGTGGCAAGTTTCATGTGCATTTTCGAGCCGCATGTGTGGCGCTGGAGCCATGCGCGGCACCACACCGACACCATCGTGGTGGGGCGTGACCCGGAGATCGTCGAGCCGCGCCCGCCAAGCCTGTTGATGATGGGGCTGAGCCTGTTCAACCTGCCCCTGGCCTGGAAAACCTTCAGCGGCGTGGCGCGCCATGCGATCGGCAAGATGAGCGCCCAGGAACAGGACTTCATCCCCGAGTCTGAATGGCCCAAGGTGTTCCGCGCTGCGCGGATCTGGGTCGGCATTTATGCGCTGGTGATCGGCACCGCGTTGTACCTGCACAGCTGGCTGCCACTGATACTGGTCGGCCTGCCGAGCCTGTATGGCGCCTGGCTCGGCTACCTGTTCGGCCTCACCCAGCATGTGGGCCTGGCCGAGGATGTGCTGGACCATCGCAGCAACTGCCGCACCATCTACATGAATCGCGTGTTGCGCTTTATCTACATGGACATGAACTACCACCTCGAACACCACATGTACCCGATGGTGCCGTACCACGCCTTGGCGCAACTGCACGAAGAGATCCGCAGCGACTGCCCGCCGCCGTACGCGAATATTCTTGAGGCGTACAAGGAAATCCTGCCGACGATCTGGAAGCAGCGCAGCGATCCGACCTACTTCGTGCAGCGCGCCACTCACAGTGGCGAGCGAGCTTGCTCGCGCTGGGCTGCGCAGCAGCCCCAATAAAAACCACCGCATTCTTTCAGACAATACTCGACTGCCGACCTTGGGGCCGCTTCGCAGCCCGGCGCGAGCAGGCTCGCTCGCCACAAGGAAGGCCATGCATAGAGAGAACAACGCCATGAACGATCAATGGATCGACGTCTGCGCCGTGGGCGAAATAGACGAAGAAGACGTGCTGCGCTTCGACCATGGGCCGCACACCTACGCGGTGTACCGCTCGGCCGAGAATGAATTTTTTGCCACTGCCGGCCTGTGCACCCACGAGAAAATCCACTTGGCCGACGGCCTGGTGATGGACCACGTGATCGAGTGCCCCAAACACAACGGGCGCTTCGATTACCGCTCCGGCAAAGCCCTCGGCGCGCCGGTGTGCGTCAACCTCAAAACCTACCCGGTGCGGGTCGAAGCGGGGCGGGTTCTGCTCGCCGTGACGGCGTGAGCATGAACGCACCCTTGATCATCGTCGGCGCCGGCCATGCCGGTGGCCGTGCGGCGCTGACCTTGCGCGAAGAAGGCTACACCGGGCGCCTGATCCTGATCGGCGATGAACCGCACTTGCCCTACGAGCGCCCGCCATTATCCAAGGGCTTGCTGCAAGGCAGCACGGACCTGGCGGGTTGCAGCCTGTGTGACGGCCAGCGCATGGCCGCGCTGGGCATCGAACATATCGCCGGCAACCCGGTTACGCGCCTGGAGCCGCACCAGCACCGGCTGCAACTGGCTGACGGCCAATGGCTGGACTTTGCCGGTTTGCTGCTGGCCACCGGCGGCCGGGCGCGACGCTGGCCTGTGGAGCAGGCGAGCGTGCTTTACCTGCGCACCCATGATGAGGCGCTGGCCCTGCGCGACGCCTTGCGCCCCGGCACGCGGCTGGTGGTGGTCGGCGGTGGTTTTATCGGCCTGGAAGTGGCGGCGACCGCGCGCGGCCTGGGCTGCCAGGTGACGGTGCTCGAAGCTGGCCCACGCTTGGCGGGCCGGGTGCTGCCGCCGGTGATCAGCGAAGCGCTGCTGGATTTGCACCGCCAGCAAGGCGTTGAGGTGCGCTTGAATGTGGCACTCGAATCCATCGACGCCGACGCGGTGCAACTGGTCGATGGGCAGCGCTTGCCGTGTGATCGGGTGGTGGTCGGCATTGGCATGCAACCCAATCTCGAACTGGCTGCAGCAGCGGGGCTGGAAGTGGGGCAGGGCATTCGCGTCGATGCGCAACTGCGCACCAGTGCGCCGAACATTTATGCGGCGGGCGATGTGTGTGAGTTTCGCCTGGGAGGCCTGTATCAACGCCAGGAAACCTGGCGCAATGCCGAAGCCCAAGGCCGTCACGCCGCCCTGAATATGCTGGGCCGGGAGTTGCCGTTCGAGGCGCTGCCGGGTTTCTGGTCCGACCAGTACGACTGGGGCTTGCAGACCGTTGGCGTGATGACCCCGCTGACGGTCAGCCGCGCACTGCCGGGCGGTGGTTTGCTGTTGTTCCACCTGGATACCGACGGGCATTTGCAAGGCGCTTGCGGCTGGGCGCTCGGCAATGGCGTGGCCAAGGACATCAAGCTGTGCGAACGCTTGATCAGCGCGCGCATTGCACTCAATACGGCCGACCTGGCCAACCCGGACGTTTCCCTTAAACATTTGCTGCGAGGCTGATATGCGCCAATTGCTGGTGTTCCAATCCCTCTGGGCCATGCAGACCGAACCGGGGCCGCTGGAAGCCCAGCTCGATCGCATCGCCGCCGCCGGCTTCGACGGTATCACCGATCATTACTGGAAACCCGCCGAGGTCGCGCGCCTGCACGCTGCCGCCAGCGCCAGGAGCTTGCAGATCGAAGGCCAACTGTTCCCGCAATCGGTGGATGACCTGGCCGCCGCGCTGGATGTGATCAGCCGCTACGGCTGCCACCACCTCACCCTGCAGGCCGATGTGCGCCCGCGCACGCTGGCCGAGGCGGCCCGGCTGGTCGAAGGCTGGCAGCGCCTGGCCGAACAGGTGGACTTTCCGATCCTGCTGGAAACCCATCGCTACCGCCTTACCAACGACCTGCTGTTTACCCTCGACCTGCTCGCACAGATGCCCGACCTGAAACTGCTCGCCGACCTGTCCCATTACGTCGTCGGCCGGGAGTTACCGGAACCGGGCGCGTTCGAGGACGACGAGCAGATACGCACGATATTGCGCCACAGCTGGGGCTTTCACGGGCGAGTGGCCAGCAGTGAACAGGTGCAGGTCTCTGTGGATTTCCCCCAACACCAGGCCTGGGTAGAACGCTTTACCGGTTGGTGGCGCTACGGGATTGAAGACTGGCTGGCCCGGCCCGATGCGCCCAATAGCCTGTCGTTCACCTGTGAGCTGGGCCCGCCGCCCTATGCAATCACGGATGCAAACGGCGGTGAAATCAGCGACCGCTGGGCCGAGGCACTGAAGCTGAAAACCCTGATTCGCCAGGTGTGGGAGAGCTGCCAGCGATGATCTGCTAATCTGCGCGGGTTAAAACCGCCCTTAGCCTGTGGACTTTCATCATGAAGACTTGCCCTGTTCAGCCACCTCTTGAGCCGCAGTCCGTCTGCCATCCCATCACCAGCAGCGCGATCTTCATGGTTGCAACCGTCGCTCCCGGCAGTGAAGACCAGGTGCGCGCCTGGTGCGGCGGTATCGCCGGGCTGGTGCGTTCGGTGGGCAAGCGCGTGCCGGCGGGCAACCTGACCTGCGTCTGCGGGTTCGGCTCGGATGCCTGGAGCCGGCTGTTCGGCGGGCCACGCCCGGCGGCCTTGCACCCGTTTCGCGAGTTCGGCGTGCCAGGGCGCATGGCGCCGTCGACGCCCGGCGATATCCTGCTGCATATCCGCGCCGAGCAGATGGACCTGTGCTTCGAATTGGCCACGCAGTTGATGGTGGCCCTGGGCGACAGCGTCAAGGTGGTGGATGAGGTCCAGGGTTTCCGTTACTTCGATATGCGCAGCATCATCGGTTTTGTCGACGGCACCGAGAACCCGGTGGGGCGCAAGGCCGTCGGCTTTACCATCGTCGGCGATGAAGACGCGGAATTTGAAGGCGGCAGCTACGTGCTGGTGCAGAAGTACCTGCACAACATGAGCGCCTGGAACGAGCTGACGGTGGAAGCCCAGGAGAAAGTGATCGGGCGTACCAAACTGGCCGACATCGAACTGGATGAAGAGACCAAGCCGAGCAACTCCCACAGCGCCCTGACCGTGATCACCGACGAAAACGGCGAAGAAGTGAAAATCCTGCGCGACAACATGCCCTTTGGCCGCCCAGGCGCCGGCGAGTTCGGCACCTACTTTATCGGCTACGCGCGCTCGCCGCAGCCCCTGGAGTTGATGCTGGAAAACATGTTCGTCGGCCGCCCGGTCGGCAACTACGACCGCTTGCTGGACTTCAGTACCGCCGTGACCGGCGGCCTGTTTTTTGTGCCTTCGGCCGATTTGCTTGAAGAGCTGGCCGACCGTCAACCGGGGGCTTAACTGAGCAACCCGGTGCTGACCGCCACAATCAAGAAGACTCCCAGCAGCGCGCGATAAATCACAAACGGCCAGGTGGAGAACCGCTCCAGGAACTTCATCAGGCCCCAGATCGCGAAGAACGCCGAGATACTTGCCACCACCAGGCCGAAGAGCAAATGCGGCCAGGCGTGGGCGGGCATGTCGGCGTGCAGCAGCACCCACAGCTCTTTCAAACCGGCCAGCGCGATGGCGGGCAGGCCCAGCAGGAATGAAAAACGCGCCGCTTCCTCACGCTTGAAGTTGAGGAACAGCGCAGCGGTCAGCGTCGAACCCGAGCGCGATACGCCGGGAATCAGCGCGCCAATTTGCGCAACCCCGACAATCAGTGCATCGCGCAGGCGCATCTGGCCCATGTCCCGGGTGTGGCGTGCACGCACTTCGGCCACCGCCAGCAGTACCGCCATCACCACACAGGAAATCCCGATCACCATCAGGCCGCGCAACGGCGAGTTGCAGCTGTTGAGTTTCGAGGACAAGGCCAGGCCGGCAATGCCGATGGGGATGGTCGCCAGCACAATCGCCACCGCCAGCTTGAACCACGGGTCGTTGTAGTCGCCCCGGCGTACCGCACCGATGCTGCCCGTGGTGACCTGGCGCACATCGCGCCAGAAATAACTGACCACCGCCGCCAGCGCCGCCAACTGCATCGCCGCCGAAAACGCCGAGCCGGGGTCTTGCCAGCCGAGCAGGGCGGGCACCACACGCATGTGGGCGGTGGACGACACCGGCAGCAGCTCGGTAATGCCCTGGATCACACCCAGGATGAAAATCTGCAGGTAATCCAGGGAGGCAAAGCCCACATCCAGGCCGGCGGAACAGACGTTGGTCAAAATAAAGGTCCTTGAGAAAAGATCGAAGCTGACGAAGTTTATTCTAAATGTTTCAGGATTTTGGGCTGGGCGGGGCAAATCCGCAATCGGTTCAGCAAACAGAAAGGTTATGCAATGTATTGGCCTGCGCGCGTGTTTTGTGAACAATGGCGCCCTGCGTTTTGTCACCGAGAGCCCCATGCCTGAAACCACCGTTGAACTGATCCAGACTGGCCCCGAAGAGTCCGAGCTGATCCGCAACCTTTACCAGTATTACGCCTATGAGTCCTCGGACTGGGAACAGGAAGATGTCGAGGCGGATGGCCGCTTTTACATCCACGATGAGCACCTGACCCGTTACTGGCACGACCCGCAATGGAGCGCCAACCTGCTGCTGGTGGACGGTTATATCGCCGGCTTCCTGCTGATTGAAGGCAGCGAACTGCCAGGCATCGACGCCCTGGAACTGGCCGACCTGTTCATTCTCAAGCGCTACCGCCGCAAAGGCATTGGCCGTGCCATCGCCACCCAGGTGTTGAGCAGCGGCCAGGCCGATTGGCTGGTGCGTTTCTATGACCAGGATGAAGTGTCCCAGGCGTTTTGGCGTGCGGTGCTGGATGATTTGCCGCGCCCGGTGCAGACCCTGGAGCTTGAGGATGACCCGCAGTTGGTGAGTTACCTGATTACGCGAGCGGTCCTGCATTAAAGGCCTGTTGCATGGCCTGTGGCGGCTGCCCGAAGGCACGCAGAAACGCCTGGCGCATGCGTTCGCGGTCACCAAAGCCGGTTTCACGGGCCACCACTTCGACCGGGTGACGGCTGGTTTCCATCATTGCCCGGGCCGCTTCCACGCGCAGTGATTCGATGGCCTTGGCCGGTGTTTGCCCGGTTTCTTCGCGAAACACCCGGCTGAACTGGCGCGGGCTCAGGCGGGCAACCTCGGCCAGGGCTTCGACCGAGAGGTCGTGGGTCAGGTTTTCGCGGGCATAGGCCAGGGCCAGCTGCACGCGGTCGGATTTGGGGTCCAGTTCCAGCAGGGCTGACAATTGCGACTGCTCACTGCCGCGGCGTTGGGCGATCACCAGTTTGCGGGCGATGCGCCGGGCCAGGTCGCTGCCCAGGTCAGCCTCGACCATGGCCAGTGCCAGGTCGACGCCGGCACTCATGCCGGCGCCGGTCCAGATCTGGCCGTCGACCACGAACAGTTTGTCTTCCTCAAGCTGGATGTGCGGGTAGCGCTTGCGAAAGGCGGGCGCGTGGATCCAGTGGGTGGTGGTGCGCTTGCCCTCGAGCAAGCCGGCTTCGGCCAACACGAAGATGCCCATGCACAACGAGGCTACGCGCCGTGATTGGGCGGAGGCGGCCTTGACCAGTTCGAGCAGGTTGGCTTCCGGCAAGCGAAATTCCAGATAGCCGCTGACGATCAGCGTGTCATAACCCTGCGCGCGGATCGGCGTGGTGTTCACCGAAAAGCCTTGGGAGGTCATCACGGCACCGCCGCTTTCGGACACCAAGTGAAACTCATAGGCCGGTTCGCCGCGCAGCAGGTTCGCGCATTCAAATACCGAGCCCAGGCTAAGGCTCAGGGATTGAAAGTTCGGGTAAACCATCAGCGCAACGCTGTGCATCATTGTTCTCCAAAAAACGCGGGCCAAGGGCTCGGGAGGGGTGATTGTCGGCGCGTGCCGGGTAAACGGCAACCGGCTTTGTGGCATGTCCGGAATCCTTGCGCATCTGACATTGTTGAAGGTTTGCGTGGCGCCTAACATCCCCTCAACGAACTAGACGACTGGTCTAATCGGACGGGAATCGTGATGAACAACGTAGCTAAAAGTACTCGGCAGGTCATTCTGGACACGGCGCAAGTGATTGTCGGCCGCAAGGGCTTTTCTGCGGTGGGCTTGAACGAAATACTGCAAGCCGCCGAGGTGCCCAAAGGCTCGTTCTATCACTACTTCAACTCCAAAGATGCCTTCGGCGTGGTCTTGCTCGACAGCTACTTTGACCACTACGTCAACGGCATGCAGCAGTTGTTCAATCAGCCTGGGCTGTCCGGTTTTGCCAAGTTGATGCGCTATTGGCACTCCTGGGTCGACAACCAGACCAGCTGCACCGACACGGGCAAATGCCTTGCCGTCAAACTCGGTGCCGAGGTGTCAGACCTTTCAGAGCCGATGCGTCTGGCCCTGCAGCGCGGCACTGCACGCACCATTGAATTGCTTGCCCAGGCCTTGCAGCACGGCGTTGAAGACGGCTCGCTGCCGGCACAGTCACACCCCGAAAGCCTGGCCCGGCGCCTGTATGCGTTGTGGCTGGGGACCAGCGTCATGAGCAAGATCACCCGAACCTCCGCGCCGTTTGATGAGGCGCTGTTACTGACTCAACACCTACTGCAACCCATCGATCGAGGCACTGGAAAATGAAAGTATTAATGGTACTGACCTCTCACGACCAACTGGGCGACACCGGTCGTAAAACCGGCTTCTGGCTCGAAGAATTTGCCGCTCCGTATTACACCTTCAAGGACGCCGGTGCCGAACTGGTGCTGGCATCGCCGGCCGGTGGCCAGCCACCGCTGGACCCGGTCAGTGATCAGCCGGATGCGCAAACCGACGATACACGCCGTTTTGCCGCCGATTCGGCCGCGCAGCAGGCTCTGGCCAACACGGTCAAGCTGGACTCGGTGAATGCTGCCGACTTCGACACGGTGTTTTACCCAGGTGGTCATGGGCCATTGTGGGACCTGGCCGAATCGCAAGCGTCGATCGCGCTGATCGAAGCCTTTGAGCGCGCCGGCAAGCCGATCGGGTTTGTCTGCCATGCGCCGGGCGCGCTGCGTCACGTGAAGGCGGTCAACGGCGAGCCGTTGGTGAAGGGCCGTCGTGTGACGGGCTTCTCCAATTCCGAAGAAGCCGCCGTGGGCCTGACCGATGTGGTGCCGTTTTTGATTGAAGATGATTTCAAGGCGCTCGGTGGCCTGTATGAGAAGGGCGCCGACTGGCAATCCTTTGTGCTTGAAGATGGTTTGCTGGTGACCGGGCAGAACCCTGCCAGCTCCAGCGATGTGGCCAAGGCCCTGCTGAAACTCACCGCTTAAATTAACTAACCGTTGTAGGCATTGGCGGCTCTCAAGAGCCGCCAATGCTTTTGTTCGCCCTGAATTTGGACTTTTACTCATGACCATGCGTGTTTTAAATACCCCGGTAAAGCTGGGGCATCACAGCCTCAATAACCGGGTTGTGCTGCCGCCCTTGACCCGTCAACGCAGTGCGCAACCGGGTGATATCGCCACCGACCTGATGGCCGAGTATTACCGCCAGCGCGCCAGCGCCGGGTTCATGGTCAGTGAAGGCACACAGATCGAACCTCGGGGCCAGGGCTATGCGTGGACGCCGGGTATCTACACGCCCGCGCAGATCGACGGCTGGCGCAAAGTCACCGAGGCGGTGCATGCCGATGGCGGGGTGATTTTCGCCCAGCTCTGGCATGTTGGCCGTGTGTCCCATAACGCCCTGCAGCCAGAAGGGTTGGCACCGGTCGCGCCCTCGGCGTTGCCGGCTGAGCAGGCAAAAGCTTTCATCGAAACCGGCCCTGGCGTCGGTGAATTGAAACAGCCGCCCGTGCCGCGCGCATTGAGCGTGCTGGAGATTGAGGAGTTGGTTGGGCATTACGCACAGGCTGCGCGCAATGCCTTGGACGCCGGTTTTGACGGCGTGGAAATCCATGCTGCCAATGGTTACCTGGTCAACCAGTTCATCTCTGCCCATGCCAACCAGCGCGACGACGAATACGGCGGCTCGTTGCACAATCGCCTGCGCTTTTTGCGCGAGATCGTTGAAGCAGTGACGGCCGTGGTTGGGCCGGAGCGTCTTGGCGTGCGTTTTTCGCCGTTGTTCAGCGGCACTGATCAGGACCGCGTGTATATCGGCCTGGTGGAGGAAGACCCACATCACACCTATATCGAGGCGATCAAGGTGCTGGAGGCGTCCGGCATTGCCTATGTGTCCATCGCCGAAGCCGACTGGGACAACGCGCCTGACCTGCCGGAAACCTTCCGCCAGGCGGTGCGCAACACCTTCAGCGGGCGCATCATCTACGCCGGGCGCTACACCGCTGAGCGCGGTGCAAAGCTGCTGGAGGCGGGGCTGGCAGACCTGATCGCATTCGGTCGCCCGTTCATCGCCAACCCGGACTTGCCACAGCGGCTTTTCAACGGCTGGCCATTGAACCCGCTGCGGGCTGAGGGCATGTATGGCGGCTCTGAGCAGGGCTATACCGATTACCCGGTGTATGCCGGGTAAGTGCGCCAAGCCGCTGCGATGGCGGTGGTTCAGGTGGTTAATGTTTCGCCTGTGCCGTCGCCTTCGCAGCCTCGCTAAAGCTCGACAGCTCCCACATTGGATCTTTGTCGCTAGCGAAATCTGCGTTCGACGCGATGGCCCTGCTGATAGAGAGCTAAGCAACAAAGCCGATCTACTGTGGGAGCTGTCGAGCTTTAGCGAGGCTGCGAAAGCGGTGGGTCAGGCAACTTATATGTCGCCCGTGCCGCCGCCTTCGCAGCCTCGCTGGGGCTCGACAGCTCCCACATTGGATCTTTGTCGCTAGCGAAATCTGCGTTCGACTCGATAGCCCTGCTGACAGAGAGCTAAGCAATAAAACCGATCTACTGTGGGAGCTGTCGAGCTTTAGCGAGGCTGCGAAAGCGGTGGTTCAGGCAACTTGTATGTTGCCTGTGGCGCCGCCTTCGCAGCCTCGCCGGGGCTCGACAGCTCCCATATTGGATCTTTGTCGCTAGCGAAATCTGCGTTCGACGCGATGGCCCTGCTGACTGAGAGTTAAGCAACAAAGCCGATCTACTGTGGGAGCTGTCGAGCTTTAGCGAGGCTGCGAAAGCGGTGGGTCAAGCAACTAATATGTCGCCTGTGGCGCCGCCTTCGCAGCCTCGCCGGGGCTCGACAGCTCCCACACTGGATCTTTGTCGCTAGCGAAATCTGCGTTCGACGCGATGGCCCTGCTGACTGAGAGTTAAGCAACAAAGCCGATCTACTGTGGGAGCTGTCGAGCTTTAGCGAGGCTGCGAAAGCGGTGGGTCAGGCAACTAATAGGTCGCCTGTGGCGCCGCCTTCGCAGCCTCGCCGGGGCTCGACAGCTCCCACATTGGATCTTTGTCGCTAGCGAAATCTGCGTTCGACGCGATGGCCCTGCTGATAGAGAGCTAAGCAACAAAGCCGATCTACTGTGGGAGCTGTCGAGCTTCAGCGAGGCTGCGAAAGCGGTGGGTCAGGCAACTAATAGGTCGCCTGTGGCGCCGCCTTCGCAGCCTCGCCGGGGCTCGACAGCTCCCACATTTAAGCTTTGTCGCTGGCAAAATCTGCGTTCGACGCGATGGCCCTGCTGATAGAGAGCTAAGCAACAAAGCCGATCTACTGTGGGAGCTGTCGAGCTTTAGCGAGGCTGCGAAAGCGGTGGGTCAGGCAACTTGTATGTCGCCTGTGCCGCCGCCTCGCCGGGGCTCGATTACTTCACTTGCAACACGATCTTGCCAATATGATCCCCGCCTTCCATGCGCGCATGGGCCTGGGCGGCGTCGGTGTATGCGTACACCTTGTCGATGATCGGCAGGCAGCGCCCGGCGGACAGCACCGGCCATATGTATTCGCGCAGTTGCTCAGCGATTGCGGCTTTCTCGTCCTTGGTGCGAGCGCGCAACAAGGACCCGGTGATGACTGCGCGTTTGCCGAGGATCGTCAGCAGGTCGACGTCATTGGCTTTGCCGCCGCCGAGGAAGCCCAGCATCACCAAGTGCCCGTCCATGCCCAGGGCCTTGAGGTTGTTGTTCAGGTAGGAGGCCCCCATGATGTCGAGGATCACGTCGACGCCCTGGTCGCCGGTCTTCTTGGCGATGACCTCGGCAAAGTCCTGCTCGCGGTAATTGATCGGCTCGGCGCCCAGTTTGGCAATCGCCGCGCATTTGTCGGCGCTGCCGGCGGTGGCGAACGCCTGGATGCCGAACTCCTGGCAGAGCATCAGCGCGGTGGTGCCGATGCCGCTGGTGCCGCCGTGGATCAACGCGCGTTGGCCTGTGTGCGCGCCACCCAGGCCGAACAGGTTGGCCCAGACAGTGAAAAAGGTTTCTGGCACGGCAGCGGCTTGAATCCAATCCATGCCTTCAGGAATCGGCAGGGCCTGGCTGGCGGGTACGGCGCAGAACTGTGCATAGCCGCCGCCATTGGTCAGGGCACAGACCTTGTCGCCCAGGCTGTATTCACTGACGCCGTCGCCCAGCGCAACCACTTCGCCGGCCACTTCCAGGCCCGGTATCGGGCTCATGCCGGGCTTCATCGGGTACTTGCCGGCGCGTTGCAGGGCATCAGGACGGTTGACCCCGGCGGCATGCACGCGGATCAGAATTTCGCCGGGGCCGGGTGAGGGCACTGCAACCTGACGGGGCTGAAGCACCTCAGGGCCGCCGAAGGTGGTGATTTCAATCTGGGTCATGTCGTGGGGCAGAGTCATGTTTACGATTCCTGTAGCGATGAGCGTATGAAGTGGGACCGCAGCCTGGGGTGGTTGATTCAACCGGGGTAGTTTGTGTGGCGCCCAGCATAGCCGGCTCTTTGCCATAAGGTCAGCACAGGCTTGCAAGCTCGGGCGCGGCTCTGCGGACACAATCGACGTCGGTTTCTTTTATGGACGTTGCAGATGAATGAATCAAAAAGTCAGGCGCTTGGGCTGCTGTTTCTGCGAGTGAGTGCATCGCTGTTCTTGCTGTGGGTACATGGGCTGCCCAAACTGCTCCACTACAGCCAACAATTGACGCTGATCGAAGATCCGTTCCACCTGGGTGCCAATGTCACGTTATGCCTGGCGATTGGCGCTGAGGTCGTCTGCCCGTTGTTGATTATCGCCGGGGTCTGGGTGCGCCTGGCCTGTTTGCCGATCCTTGCAGTGCTGCTGGTGGCTTTGCTGGTAGTGCACCCGCAGTGGTCGCTGTTTGAAGGGCAGTTTGGATGGCTGCTGTTGATCCTGTTTTCCAGCATTCTGATCGCAGGGCCGGGTCGCCTGGCACTTGATCACGGTTGAGCCTGAATGAAAAAAGGCCGGGCAAGCCCGGCCAAAGAAAGGAGAGGGTGACGCCGTTGTTTCAGCGGTTGAGGAAGGCCAGCAGGTCTTCGTTCAACTGCTGGGTGTGAGTGGCGGCAAAACCATGCGGCGCATCCTTGTACACCTTCAATTGCGCGCCTTTTATCATCTGCGCCGCCACTTTGCCGGTGGTCTCGAACGGCACGATCTGGTCGCCATCACCGTGGATCACCAGGGTCGGCACATCGACCTTGGCCATGTCCGGGCGGAAGTCGGTTTCGGAGAATGCCGTGACGCAATCAACCGTCGATTTTAGCGATGCCAGCAAGGCGATCTGCAAGGTCTGGGTAAGCACGCCCGGCGAGACCTTCTGCCCCTGGTTGATGCCAAAGAACGGGGTATTGAAATCGCTGATAAATTGCGCGCGGTCCTTGAGTAGCCCGGCCTTGATACCGTCAAATACATCGGCGGGCACACCTTGCGGGTAGTCCGCTTTCTGACCAAAGATCGGCGTCACGGCACCCAGCAATACCAGGCCGGCTACGCGTGCGTTGCCATGGCGGGCGATGTAGCGAGCGACGTCGCCGCCGCCCATGGAGAAGCCCACCAGGGTCACGTCGGTGAGGTCCAGGTGTTCAATCAACTGGGCAATATCGTCGGCGAAGGTGTCGTAGTCATTGCCGGTCCATGGTTGGTCGGACCGGCCAAAACCACGGCGGTCGAAAGCGATGGTGCGAAAGCCGCGGCTGCTCAGGTATTCCATCTGGTATTCCCACATATCCGCATCCAGCGGCCAGCCGTGGCTGAACAATACAGGTTTACCGCTGCCCCAGTCCTTGAAGTAGATCTGGGTACCATCTTTGGCAACGAATGTGCTCATGCATAACTCCTTGATTGAGGGGGGATGACTGCGAGTTACTATTGCCCTGCACGTGTCGAAGGGCTTGTACACGTGTGCTTGCTTGGGTTTACCAACTGAATTTGAGCTCGACTCCCAGGTAATTGCTGTCGTCACCACCGGCCTCGCGCAGGGTGCGGCCCACCGCGTAGTGCACGGCTTCGACCGCGCCGGCAAGGTTCGCTGTGAAGGCATAGTCGGTGCGCAACTGAGCGTAGGCGCCAGTCCAGCGTTCGCCTTGGCCTGCAGTGCCGGCCACGGGCAAGTTCGGTTGGGTATAGACCGCATCGTCGGTGGTCTGTCGCCAGAGCAGACCAATGGCAGTCTGTACGCTCAGTTTGGCAATGGGCTTGACGGTGATCGACGGTTTTACGTGGATCAGGTTGCTGTAGCCCGTATAGCCGGCCAGTGAAAAATAGTAGCCGTTGGGAAACAGCGGGTTGAACGTGCCGACGATAGCGTCACCCGCTTTGCGGTCGCCGGAGGCGATATCCAGTTGCACGCCGAGCCGTGGTTTCCATGCCAGGCCGTCAAGCGTGTAGCCCGTACGGCTGCCAGCGGCCCACGCCCGAATCGACTTGCTCCCAACCGACCCCCTTTGCAGCATCGCCTCGAGGTCCCAATCGAAGCCCTGGGCCACACCGCCCAGGCGGGCGTCGAACAGCTGGCGGGTTTCCTCGCCGTCGGCGTCCAGGTAATGCGCAGCGCTGCGTTCATACACGCCGTAGTAGGCCGACAACTCATTGCTGCCGCCTACCAGTCGCTCGACCCGCAGCAGGTGAAAGCGAGCGTCGCTGTTGGAGCGGTCGTCGAAGTGTCTCTCGTCCTGATACTGCACCGGCTGGCTGGCGATCGCGATAAAACGCCAATGGGTGGTTTCCCAGTCGGCCCAGAGCGCGTCGAACGACTGGCGCACATTCGGCCCATCCCGCGACGAGATAAAACGCTGCAAGTCGAAGGCGAAGTCCTGGCGGCCGATACGGCCCTTGAACGTCCCGCTGCTGAAGGTGTTCACGTACTCGGCAAATGCCAGCCGCAAGTCGACACGGTTTTGATCGGCACCACCCACTGTGGTTTTGTCGTACGCCCGAGCATCTTCGAGTTGGGTGAACACCCGCCAGTTTTCGTCCAGGTGCAGGTCCGCGTGGATCTCAAAGCGCTGGATCAGGTAGCGATCACGCTTCACATCGCGCACGCCGAAGCCACTGGCATCGTTCATCTCGAAACGTTCGCGCAAGCTCGCGCCCAACGACAGGTACGTCAACGGGTTGGTGCTTGACAGCGGGATGTACTTCAAGTTGTCCAGCGGTTGCGTGCGCAGCACCGGGTCTTGCAGTACCGACCAGTTTTCCTGCCAGCGGTTGGTTTTGAGCACCGGACGGGTGGCTTGCTCCTCGGCGTGGGCGCTGGCGGTGAGCAGCGGCCACAGCACGGCCAAGCCCCAGGGGGTATGACGATTCATTTTGTCGCGCTGAGCTGGTGAATTTCCGCGACGTATCCACCGGGAAATTCGACCATTGCGCTGCGCCGCCCTTTGCTCGCGAACGCCGGTACCAGCACAGTGGCGCCAGAGCCTGTGGCTTTGGCCAGGGTAGCCGTCAGGTCGTCGACTTGGTAACCGGTGGTCTCATGGCCGAACGGGTAGGGCAGTTGGCCATTGGTCACCAGTACGGCCATGCGTCCGAACGGCGATTGCAGGTCGACACGCCGGTAGAGGCCGCCCTGGCCGATATCGATACCCGGCGCGTGTTTGTCGTCAGCCAGGACCTTGCCATGGGAAAAACCGAGGAAAGCGTTGATAAACGCCTCGGCCCGCTCGGCTGGCAGGTATACGCGGTTTTCCGGCACCGTCTGGAACCCTGCGTAGTTCGGCGCCTGGGTGTGCCAGTAGAGCTGCATGTTCACACCGCCTGGCCACTGCACCACGGCATCGCGGCCGATGGGGTCGGGAAAGTCACTGACAATTACGGCTGCACCATTTTCCCGTGCGGCCTTGAGTGCCACGTCCATGTCTTTGACCAGATAACCGTTGCGCTCTTGGCCAAACGGATGCGGGATAGGTGTGCTGAAGCCGAACAGTGACACCGTACCGACTGGCGTCTGCAGCAATTGCGAGGTAGTGCTGCTTGGCACTGGCAGTACGTTCACCACCACTTGTGGGGTACTTTTGCCACCGAAAGTCGCGAGGAAGCTCGTGGCAAAGCGGTCCACATCAGCGGGTGCCACGTAGACGTGGCTGGTGTCGTATTGCGGTGCCACTGCCACGCTCGGCGTTGCCGCAAAAGCGCTGTTCATCATGGCCCCGACCAACAGCGTCAATGCCAGGCTTACCGTATTCGCGTTTCTACCCATGCCTGCTCTCCAGTCGTTTTTGGAAAGTCAGGAGCTTAGGGGGCCGGCACGGATGCGAATTGTACGGGCGTGCTTGATGGAACACTTGAGGCAGGAAAGTCACAGGGCATGACAGGTGCGTTTTTCAGCGCGGGACACTGCTGTAGCTTCGAGTGATATCGCAACCCGACAAAAATCCACCTCCGTCACGCCACCATAATAATTTTCGACACCAACTCCACCACCGTCTTGGCCTGCAACTTTCTCATCAAGCGCGCGCGGTGCACCTCTACCGTGCGATGTGAGATCGCCAGGCGCAAGGCGATTTCCTTGGACTTGAGGCCATTGACGATGTGCATGGCGATTTCCCGCTCCCGTGGCGTGAGGTCGCCGGTGCCCTGGTGGGTGCGGTCCAGGCGTTCGAAGTGCCAGATCATCAGCTTGAACGGGTCTTTGGGCGTGAGGGTGTAGCCGTGGGACCTGGCCCAGAACACTTCGCCGTTGTGGTGCTGCATGAAACGCTCGTCGGAGTAAAAGCCGTTTTCGCTTTCCAGCAGCCATTCATGGCTGCGCTTGCCAATGGCGTGGTAGTCAGCCTGGGAAGGGTAGATCAGCAGCGTCAGCTGGTTGACCAATGCGTCGCGCGAATAGCCGAACAACTGCAGGAAAGCCTCATTACAGTCGACCATTACGCGGTTGCGGGTGACCAGTTGCGGCGCGGGGGAGAGCTGGAACGCCAGGCGTTCTATGTCGTGGAACTGCTGTGCAAACGCGTTCATTGGGCATCCTGCCTCTTCGCTTTTCTCAACTGGGGCTACTTAGCCATGTAAGTAGTTGCACGAATTGGCGCGCGCCCAACGGTGGGTCATTGTAGGTAAATGTCCGCACCAAAAATAGAAGAAATTGATTATGCCAGCTGATTGCGTCTCCATTGTTGCTGCCGGTCATTCACGTTTTGGTCGCCTTGAAGGCACCAGCCTGGAGGATCTGATCGTACAGGTCACCCGCGAAGCCCTGAAGGACGCGGCGATTGACGCGAGCGAGATCGACGCGTTGTTCCTTGGCCACTTCAACTCCGGGTTGGTGCCCGACGGGTTCCCGGCCTCGCTGCTGTTGCAGGCCGACCCTGGGCTGCGCTTCAAACCGGCGACCCGCTGTGAAAACGCCTGCGCGTCCGGCTCGGCGGCAATCCTGGCCGGAGTCCAGGCGATCCTGTCCGGCAGCGCCGAGCTGGTATTGGTGGTGGGCGCGGAAAAGATGACCCACACCACCACCGCCGAGGTGACCCAGGCCTTGGCCGGCGCCGGCTATCAGAACGACCCGGCCGAAGCGGGCTTGAGTTTCCCGCAGCTGTTCGGCCGTGCGGCGCGCCAGTATGCCGAGCGCTACCACTGCCCGTTGGGCTCGATGGCGGCCATCGCCACCAAGAACCACTCCAACGCCATGGCCAACCCGCTGGCACAGATGCACCGGGTGATGGATTTCGAGCACTGCAACAACGTGTCCAAGAGCAACCCGTTTGTGGCCGATTCGCTGCGCCTTACCGACTGCTCGCTGATCAGCGACGGCGCCGCCGCGATCATCCTGGCCTCGCCCAAGCGCGCGCGAGCGTTCCGCCGTGATGTGCAGATTCGTACACTGACTCAGGTCAACGATTGCCTGCCGATTGCCCAGCGCGACATCCTCGCCTTTGAAGGCCCGCAACGCGCGATTCATGCGGCGTTGCGCGGGGCGAATATCACCCTGGCCGACCTGAGCTTCGCCGAGGTGCATGACTGCTTCACCATCGCTGAGCTGCTGATCTACGAGGCCATGGGCCTGGCGCCCAAAGGTGAGGGGCACCGTGTGCTCGACAGCGGTGTGGTGCGCGCGGGCGGGCGGTTGCCGGTGAACCTGTCCGGCGGGCTCAAGGCCAAGGGGCATCCGGTGGGCGCCACCGGTGTGTCGATGCATGCCCTGGCGTTTCGCCAGTTGACCGGCGAGCCGATCGGCCTGGCGGTACCCAACCCCGAATTCGGCCTGGTGTTCAATATGGGCGGGATGGCCGTGGCCAACTATGCCTCGGTGCTGCACGCGCGTCGGAGCTGAACCATGAACATTGCCAACTGGCTGCACGACACCCAGCGCCGCGATCCGCTACGCCCGGCGTTGTTTGAGGGCACGCGGCAAGTCGCCGACTACGCGACCTTCACCGCCCATGTCCGTCAACGCGCTGCGCAACTGGTCGATCAATATGGCCTGGTGCCGGGCGATGCGGTAGCGCTGCTGATGAAGAACAGCTGCGACTACCTGGAAGTGCTCTACGCCGTCTGGTGGCTGGGTGGCGTGGTGGTGCCGATCAACGCCAAACTGCACCCGGCAGAGGCTGCGTGGATTGCCACCCATGCCGAGGCCCGCTTGATCTTTACCGACGGCGGCCGGGTCTTCGCGTCATCCCGGGACTTGCCTGCGCGCTGCAAGGAGCTGGACGCTCACACGCTGCCGCCGACCCGTGGCTGGCCGACGCTGGAGCAGCCGGTGCCGCGCCTGGACGAGGACCTGGCCTGGTTGTTCTACACCTCCGGCACCACCGGGCGCTCCAAGGGCGTGATGTTGTCCCACGGCAACCTGGTCGCCATGTCGCTGTGTTACCCCACGGATGTCGACCCGGTGAGTGCCGACGATGCAGCCGTGTATGCCGCGCCGATGTCCCACGGTGCGGGGCTGTACAACTTCATCCATGTGCGCTGCGGCGCCCGGCATGTGGTGCCGGCTTCCGGTGGTTTTGATGCCGGCGAGTTATTTGGTCTGGCTACGGAGCTGGGCAATGTATCGCTGTTCGCCGCGCCGACCATGGTCAAGCGCATGGTCGAACAGGCGCGGCGCCAGGGTTATGGCGGCGACGGCATCAAGACCATCGTCTACGGAGGCGGGCCGATGTACCTGGCCGACCTGTGCGAGGCGCTCGACACCTTCGGCGCGCGCTTGGTGCAGATCTACGGCCAGGGTGAAAGCCCAATGACCATCAGCGTATTGCCACGCGCTCTGATCGCGGACCGCCAGCGCCCAGGCTGGTCAACCCTGGCGGCCTCCGTTGGCCATGCGCAAGCCTGTGTCGAAATCCGTATTCTGGATGCCCGGCATCAGCCGTTGTCGACCGGCGAGCGCGGTGAGATTGCCGTGCGCGGCGCCACGGTGATGCAAGGTTATTGGCGCAACCCGCAGGCCACCGCGCAAACCCTGGTGGATGGCTGGTTGCTCACCGGCGACATCGGCTTTCTCGACCCGGCCGGCTACCTGACCCTCACCGACCGCTCCAAAGACGTGATCATCAGCGGCGGCAGCAATGTGTACCCGCGTGAAGTCGAGGAAGTGCTGGTGCAGCATCCCGACGTGTCCGAGGTGTGTGTGGTGGGCGAGCCGGACGCGCAATGGGGCGAGTCAGTGGTGGCCTTTGTGGTCACGCGCAGCGGGCAGGCGTTGGATGAGGCCGAACTCACCGCGTGGTTTCTGCAGCGCATGGCGTCATTCAAGAAACCCAAAAAGTATGTGTTCAGGGCCGATTTGCCGAAGAACAGCTACGGCAAAACCCTCAAGACCGACTTGCGGCAGTGGTTGAAAGCAGCGAGTATCGCCGCGCTTTCCTAGCTTTTCATGGACAGAACAACCGACAAGGAGTCCCTTCGATGGGCAATACAGCGCAAGACACGCAGCGCAAGCGCCGCCGTGCATTTCTCGGTGCCACCTCCGGCCACTTGATCGAGTGGTACGACTATGGCGTCTACGGCTTTCTCGCCGTGTACATCGGCCAGGCGTTTTTCGTCTCCGACGACCCCACCACCAGCCTGCTTGCCAGTTTCGCGGCGTTCGCCCTGAGCTTCTTTATCCGGCCGTTGGGCGGGCTGTTCTTCGGCCCGCTGGCGGACAAGATCGGCCGGCGCAAAACCCTGATCATGGCGCTGGTGATGATGACCGGCTCCACTGTAATGCTGGGCCTGTTGCCCACTTATGCGACCCTGGGCATCGCCGCGCCGATCCTGCTGATTCTGGTGCGCTGCGTGCAGGGCTTTTCGGCGGGCGGCGAGATCGGCACGGTCACCAGCTTTATCTCCGAATACGCCGGCCCCGGCCGCCGCGGTTTTGCCACGTGCTGGTTGATGGTCACCGCCGTGCTCGGCCTGCTGCTGGGTGGCGCCGTGGCGAACGGCATGACCTGGATCCTGGGCGCCGACACGATGCAGGAATGGGCCTGGCGCGTGCCGTTCCTGATCGCGGCGCCGCTGGGGTTTATCTCCATGTATATCCGCCTCAAGCTCGAAGACAGCCCGGAGTTTCTGGCCCTGCAACGCGCCGGGCAAACCTCCCGCGCGCCGCTGCGCGAGGTCTGGCAGTGGAAACGCGCCATCGCCCTGGTGTTCTTCATCATCACCTTGCACAGCTCGATCTTTTACCTGGTGCTGACCTTCGCCTCGACCTACATGGCCAAGATCCTCAAGTTCGACAGCGGCACCACCTTGCTCTATGTGTTTGTCGCCAGCTTCTCGGCGGCATTCGTGATGCCGTTTGGTGGCGCCTTCACTGACAAATACGGGCGCAAGCCGTTTCTGATGGTGATCGGCACCCTGGCCACGCTGGCGATGTTCTGGCTGTTCAAGTCGGCACCCACCGCAACGCCCGCGTCGTTCTTCGCGCCGTTGATGGCCGTGGCGATCCTGTTCGGGCTGTACGCCTCATCCACCTACGCGCTGATGAGTGAGTTGCTGCCCACGCGCATCCGCTCCACCGGGATTGCCGTGGCCTATAACGTGCCGGTCGCGGTGTTTGGTGGCAGCGCGCCGCTGATCTCCACCTGGCTGATCAAAGTGACGGGCGACATTACTTCACCGTGGTACTTCTACGTGGCCACCGGTGTGGTATCGCTGATTGCCCTGGTGGTGTTGCGCAAAGAAGATTTTGTTGCCAGCGGTAGCCCGGTGGTTGTGCCGCCTGCGGCTGCGGCGTTGGCCTGATTGCTCAGGGGCGTTGGGGTTTTACCGACGTCCCGAACGTATTGCCCATGCGGTTACTGGTCGCCGCCGGCGTGGCCAACCCCACCTGGTTCGGCGGCCGCTTGTGTACCGGGAGGTTCTGCGCCTCGCGGTTCTTTTGCGTGGCCTTGGCCGCGTCCGGGTCATTGCCCATTTGCTGGCTCAGGCAGCCATAGTCGGGCGCCTTGTACCCATCTACCGTGACTTCCGTGCAGCCTTTGGCAGCGGTTTCGGCGTGGGCGGCCAATGGCAATGCGACGCACAGCAACAGGCCGGCGAATGGGGTGAAACGCTTCATCGGAGCCTCCTGGCAGGCCCGCACAGAGGGGCCGTTAGTGCTGCGAAGTGTAGTTCAGCGGGCTTGCCGTCACCGTGATGTTTTTTTTGCTATCACCGTAACATCAGGTTCATAAACGGGCCTCAGGATGACGGTTTTCAAGGACACGTCAGCCGTGCAGCGATGCCGCGTGGGGGGTGAACAGGGAGGCTGGAAGCGCGCCATGGGTGCCCTGGCCTTGCTGTTGCTGTTGGTTGGCATAACGCCCGCCAGCGCCGCGCCATCGCTGCTGACATTGGACCTGCCCGCGCAGGACCTGGAACACGCACTGCATGCCTACAGCCGCGCCACCGGGATGGCGGTGCTGGTCGACCGTGAGTTGACGCGGGGCCGGCGCTCCATCGGTGTGCGCGGGCGGTTCACTGCGCAGGAGGCGCTGGCGGTGCTGCTGACGGGGAGTGGGCTGATGGCGCGTTATGCACGTGATGATGCGGTCACCCTGCAAGTCCCGCCGACCCCGGCGCCTTTGCTGCGGGGAGCGTCAGCGCGCAATACGGCACGCATCAACACCAGTTACGCCGCCGCACTGCAACAGGCGATCGAAGCCAGCCTGTGCCGCTCACCACTGACCCGGCCCGGCAGCTTTCGGGCGTTGGTGCAGGTGTGGGTCAACGCTGATGGCGTGATTGAACACAGCCGGCTGGTCAGCTCCACCGGCGATGAACAACGCGATGAAGCACTGGTGCGCAGCCTTGGGACAACCCGGGTCGAACGCCCGGCACCCAGCGCGGTGCGCCAGCCGGTGACGTTACTTTTGATGCCCGACACAACAGGAATACGCATGGAATGCACAGCAGGGACGGGAGCCGCGGGCGCATGAAGAACACCGGGCACAGTGCGATGGTCAGTCTGTTTCTGGCCTCCTATGAAGACTTCAAGGTGCGCCTGCGCAAACGCTTGGGCTCGGAGGACCTGGCCAATGATGTGCTGCACGAAACCTACCTGCGGGTCGACCGCATGGACGTGCCGTCGAACCTGCAACAACCCAACGCCTACCTGTACCGCATGGCCCTGAACATCGCCGCCGACCGCCGCCAGGCGGATGCGCGCTTGCTCACCGGCAGTGAAGTCGAGGCGTTGCTGCTAAGCGCCGATGAGGCCCAGGACCCTTCGCGGGTGGTGGGTGGCCAGCAAGAGATCCAGTCGTTGGTCAAAGCCCTGTACGAACTGCCGGCGCGCCGACGCAAGATCCTGATCGCTGCGCGCCTGGAAGAAGCGCCGCACCTGGAAATCTCCCAGCGCTTCGGTATTTCCACGCGCATGGTAGAGAAGGAAATCAAGGCTGCGTTGGGCCATTGTGCCAAGCGCCTGGAAAGAAAAGTGATTCAGCGGTTCGGTCCCGGGGCCGGAAAACCGTCTTAGTGTCGAGTCCCTGATAAAACCGTGAGTATGTGCGCGCTTGAACATTTTCAGTTTCCCTTCCACCCGGCAATCGCCCGCTGACCCTGTGCACGAACAAGCCCGTGATTGGTTGCTGTTGCTGACCTCGGGCCGGGCCACCGTGGCTGATGCCAAGGTGCTGCAGGCCTGGGTCGCGCAAAGCCCGGCGCATGCCCAGGCGTTCGAGCAGGCCAAGCTGTTGTGGCGGCAATTGGGCGCGGCCACCGAACAGTCGGCGCCGCACCGTCAGTTTGGGCGTCGTGCGTTCCTGGGTGGAGCGATTGCGGCCACGGCGGCAGTGGTGATGGTGCGTGTGGGCGTGCCGGGCGGGTTTGCCGGATTGAGGGCCGACTATCGCACCGAGGTGGGTGAGCAGCGCCAGGTGCTGTTGAGCCAAGGCGTCAGCCTGGAGCTCAACACACAGACGCGTATCAGCCGGGTCGGGCAGGGGATTGAGTTGCTTGAAGGCGAAGTCGAAGTGCTTGCACAGCTGGCGCAACCGCTCAAGGTGCAGGCCGGCGAGGGCTGGGTGACTGCGGCGCAGGCGCGGTTCAATGTGCGCAACACCGACCGCAATGTGTGCGTGACCTGTATCGAGGGTTCGCTGACGGTGGATGTTTCCGGGCGCAGCGTGCGCTTGGACAGCGGCCGGCAACTGACTTATGGCGCGGGTGGTGTAGGCGAGCCGATTGGGGTGGATGCGCAGGCGGTCGTCGCTTGGCGTGAACAGGTGCTGGTATTTAACAACGCGACATTGGCGACGGTGGTGGATGAGATCAATCGTTATCGGCCGGGGATGTTGGTGTTGCTTAACAAGGAACTGGGGCAGCGGCGGGTGCAGGCGCGGTTCAGTTTGCAGCAATTGGCAGGCGTGGCGCTGTTGATTCGGGATGCGTATGGGGCCAAGTGTACTGAGCTGCCGGGTGGGGTGGTGTTGCTCAGCTGAGATCGTTCCCGCGTTCTGCGTAGGATTTTTTCCTCGGTGTTTGTAGGTGTCTTCTCGTTGTGTTTTTTCAGCCTCTATGGACTGCTGGGAAAAAACACGGCAGGGAGCCGATCATTCATGAATATCCGCAAAAAGCATCTTCAGGGGCAGGCAGTACAGCCAGCTTGTCTTTCACATTCGGGGCACGGCCTGCGGGTGGCGCTCAAAACGTGCGAAATTCCTCCGACGGCGTTTGCCGAGTGGTTGCGTACTACTAGTCCGCAACGTTTGAATAATTGGTTTTTGCGGGGTTTGCCGGATGTGCATCTGGAGGGGCTGGCGCGCGCGTTGAGTTTGAGCAGGTTCTGGCTTGAGACTGGGGAGGGGGAGCCGTAGGTTGGGGGTATATCCGTTATTTGGGTAACGGCGGCTATTGGTTCCGCTCTTACAGCGGGTCACTTTTGGCAAACGCCCCAAAAGTAACCAAAAGGTCTTCGCCCCACCACTCGGTGCCTCGCTTAGGCTCGGCATGCCCTCACTCCGGCTTGAATCCGTGGGCCGCCGCGATGGGCCATCCTTGGCCCAGCGCGGCTAACCCGGCGTCCTGCCGGGTTACCCACGGATTCAAGCCTGCGTTCGGCCATCGTGGTTAACGGGGCGCCTGAGATCAAAAGCAGATCAAGATCAAGATCTACAGCACGGCGGCCTGAAAGCCGACCTGAGTGGTTGGATCAAAAGCGAAAAGCGAAAAGCGGATTTGCATACACTGAAGAGCTGCTTTTCTGTGGGAGCTGGCTTGCCTGCGATGCAGACACCTCGGTACATCAGGTACAACCGGTTGATGCCATCGCAGGCAAGCCAGCTCCCACAGTTGACCGAGTATTGCTCTGCTGTTGCTGTTGCTGTTGCTGTTGCTGTTGCTGTTGCTGTTGCTCCGGCCCTTACATCCTTTTCGATGACGAAGTCAGCGGTCTTTTGATCTGCGCTTTTGATCTTGATCTGAAATCGCCCCGTCAAACACGATGGCCGGAATCTGACAGTGATTTGGGGGGTAAACCGGCAGGGATGCCGGTTTAGCCGCCCCGCGCCATGGATGGCGCGTGGCGGCGGCCCCCCAAATCACTGTCGGATTGCGGGCATGCCGAGCCACAGCGAGGCACCGAGTGTTGGGGCGAGGACCTTTTGGTTACTTTTGCGTCCTTGCAAAAGTGACCCGCTGTAAGAGCGGAACCATAGGCCGCCGTTACCGCAGCAACGGATATGTACACCGCCCACCGCCCACCGCGCCAAGGCAGTAAAGCTAACGCAACGGCCCCAACACCTGCCGATACCGCTCCACCCCCTGGGGCGTCTGCCTGACCAGGCTGATCTCCATGCCCAACGGATCCTCCCGCCGATTGCCACTCAACTGCCGCCAACCCTTGTCCGCCTCCCACACCCGCACCTGCACATCACTGACCCCGCTCAACACCACAACCCCGCCTTTGGCCGCCGGCAACGGAAAGCGCTCCCGCGCAGGCGCCGCCGCACGGTACAGGCTGTCGCCCTTGAGCCACCAGCGCACGCGTTGCAATCCATCTCCGGCCACCGGTGCACTGCGAATCACCTCCAGCGTAAAACCCTTGCTGTCGGAGCTGCGCACCGTCACGGCGGCCAACCCGGCAGGTTTGGCGGTGTCGTCTTCGGTTGGGCCAGGCGCGCTCAGTTCCACGCTGGCGCGCAGGCTGACATCGCGTTGCAGCTGGTTCAACGCCCGCAACAGCGCTTCAGTCTGTTCCGTGCTGGCCTGCAGGTGCTGGTCGGCGCGGGTCACGCTGTCGAGCCCACGCCAGGCGATCAGGCTGACCACCGCCATCAGCATGATCGCCACCATTACTTCGATCAGGGTGAAGCCTTGCTGGGATGGGTTCATGGTTGAGTCACCACACGCATCAGCCCGGCCGCATCGCGCTGCAGGCTGAGGCTGTATTGGCCATCGGACAGCACCACGCGCACCGGCGGGCTGATCCATTCGGCGTCGAGTACCAGCACCCGCCCGGGTTCGATTGAGACCTGCATCGGCGTGTGTTCCCACGGGCGCGGGCGCAGTTGGCTGTCGCCCTTGAAGGTCTCGATACCTGAACCGTCATCACTGCGGCGGTTGAAGCCAAAGCCCTTGGCGTCGGCGCGCCAGGTGATGGGGCGCCCGTCCGCACGGGCTTCAGCCTGGGCCACTTGCAGCAGTTGGCTCAGGCGTTCGGCATCCTTGCGCAGCAGGTGCAGCGGGTCGGGCTTGATGGTCAGGCTGATGGCGGCACTGGCAATGCCGATGATCACCAGCACCACCATCAACTCGATCAGAGTAAAGCCTTGCTGTTTCATCGCCCGACTCCTGAACAACTGGTGAGCTTGTGAAATAAAAACGTGCGAATTGGCCTGTAGGCTGAAAGCACGCACAGACAGGAGGTCCCGCTCATGGCATTTGCTCTTCGATTTTCGCCCGCCCACGGTGTGCAGGCGCTGGCCTTGTTGGCGGCCCTGGCCGGGGTGGCGGTGTGGACGCCGTTGCTGCTGACATCCGCCGAGTCCCACACGCCCCAGGCCGCGCCCCAGACGCTGGCGGCGCGCAGTGACAACCCGGCGTTGCAGTGGTTTGCCAGCGCGCCCTCGGCGTTGCAGGTCAAAGTCTCGGGCGTGCTCGCCGGCGCGCGTGGCGCGGTGGCGATCCTCAGCCTTAACGATGGGCCGCCGCGCAGCTTCCTGCTCGGCGAGCGTTTGAGCCCCGGTGTGCGGCTGACGGCCATTGAAGGTGATGGCGTGGAGATCGAGCGCGGCGGCGAGAAGCTGCGCGTCAACCTCGACAAGTTGCCGGACGCGCCCGCATTACCGTCACTCACTCGGCCATGACCTGGGTCGCCAGACGCGCCAGCGGCGGCGCTTCGCGGCTGGCATCGAGCACCAGCAGGCTGACCTGAAACAGGCGGCCCTCGGCGTTGATGGTCTGCTCACAGCGCAGCTTCAGTCGGCCCTGGTCGCAGTCGAAGGTCTTTTTGCCGCTGCGTAGCTGTCCGCCCAACCGCAGCTCCGCCAACCGGCTTTGCCCGGCCAGCAACGCGATGGATTTGTCGCGCAGCAGGCCGTTGCTCTGGGTCATCAACCCGGCCACGCGCACGGCGGCCGCCATGGCCACAGCAATGATCGCCAGCGCCACCAGCACTTCAATCAGGGTAAAGCCTTGCTCCTTGCGGCGGCTGTACATGGCGCTCTCAAAGCCGGGAAACAGGCCCGCAGACTAGCGCCGGCAGTTGACCGATTAGCGACCAAACCTCCCGAGGATTTTCAATACGACTGACATGTGTTCTTGCAACACTGCGCCACGAAATGCACCCAAGCCAAGGAATGTCGAGATGGAAATCGCGCCCCTAACGTCCCCATTGCCAGGCCCGCGCGGCCAACGTGGCTTCACCTTGATCGAGATCATGGTGGTGGTGGTCATCCTCGGGATTCTGGCGGCGATGGTGGTGCCCAAAGTGCTCGATCGGCCCGACCAGGCACGGGCCACGGCGGCCAAGCAGGATATCGGTGGGTTGATGCAGGCGCTGAAACTCTATCGCCTCGACCACGGCAGCTACCCAAGCATGAACCAGGGCTTGAAAGTGCTGGTAGAACGCCCGGCCGACGCCAAGAACAGTAATTGGCGCGCCTACCTGGAGCGCCTGCCCAACGACCCGTGGGGCAACCCTTATCACTACCTCAACCCCGGCGCCAATGGTGAGGTCGATGTGTTCTCCCTGGGTGCCGACGGCAAACCGGATGGCGACGGCGTGAATGCCGATATCGGCTCCTGGCAGTTGTAAGGCCCGCCATGAACAGGCATTCGCCCGCAGCGGCGAAGCAGCGCGGCATGGCGATTATCAGCGCGCTGCTGATCGCGGCGGTGGTGGCGGTGATCGCCGGCGCCATGCTCACACGCCAGACCGTCTTCACCCGTAGCCTTGAGGCCGAGCAGCAGCGCGTGCAGGGCCAGTGGCTGTTGCTGGGCGCGCTGGAACAGAGCCGCCTGTTGCTGTGGGACGCGCGTAAAAAGGATGTGTTGACCCGCCTCGACCAGCCGTGGGCACGCGCCCAGGGTGGTGTGTTTGAAGGGCGGCTGGAGGATGAACAGGGCAAGTTCAACCTGCGCAACCTAGTCAATCGCCAGCAACAAGATGACGAGCAATTGCAGCACTTCGAGCGCTTGTGTCGGCTGATCGGCGTCGACCCGGCCCTGAGCCGTCGCATCAGCCAGCGGGTGATCGGCTCCTATGACCAGCGCGTTGTACACAAAGGCGCGTCGGATGAGCGGCTGCCGGCTAAATACCCGATGTTGCGCAGCCTCGATGACCTCAGTGGTATTGAAGGCATCGACCCACAGGTGCTGCGGCGCCTGCACGCTTTTGTCAGCGTGCTGCCCGGCAACACCTGGGTCAACGGCAATACCGCCAGCGCCGAAGTGCTCAGTGCGGTGGTGCCGCTGCTCAGCCTGGCCCAGGCCCAGGCACTGGTGGCCGAGCGCGACAGCGGGCGCTGGTTTATCAACCGTGGCGACTTTGTTAACCGTCTGCGCATGCCCCAAGTGGCGATGGATTCGGTGCAGGTGGGTATTACCAGCGAGTGGTTCCGTTTGCAGGGCCAGGCCCGTCGCGAGCAACGCCGAGTGACGATCGAGGCGTTGTTGCACCGGCCCGAAGACCGCCAGCCGCAGGTGATCTGGTCGCGGGTGGGTGTATGAAGCGTTTGCGCATTGCCTTGCCGCCACTTGATCAACTGACGGTCGACAGCCCGGTGAGCTTCGCCTGGCTGGACGCTGGCAGGGTGATCGCCGAGGGCCGCGAAAGCCTGAAGCAATTGGGCAAGCACCGCCAGCCAGTGGACTGCTTCCTGCACCCGCGTGACAGCCTGTTGACCAGCCTGGAGTTGCCGCCATTACCCGCCGCCAAAACCGCTGCCGCCGTGGCCTGCGCCGCGCAGGCATTGATTCTTGGGCCAATCGATCAGATGCAGGTGGCTCACGGCCCGCGTGGCAGCGACGGTCTTGTGCAGGTGGCCTGGGTGCCCAAGGCCGGGCTGGCGCAACTGGGCCAGGTACTGGCGCAGGTGCCGCTCAAGCTGCGCGGCCTGTACCCGGCGCCGTACGCCTTGCCGGTGGCCACGGCGGCGCTGGACGATGGGCATTTGCTCACGCGACATAGCCTGCAACAAGCCACCGTGCATCCACTGGGGCAACACGCCCTGGATCAAACCCTTGATGTGCAGCTGGTCGAGGCTGCGCAGCGCTGGAGCGGCGCAGTGCCCGCCTGGGGCTTGCAGGGGCATCTCCATCAACGTGCTACCGGCGGCTGGGGCAGGGCGCTGGCCTGTGCGGCGCTGGCCGTCGTTATCTGGACCGTTGGCCTGAACCTGTACGCCGCCCGCCAGGCTGAAGAAGGCCAGCGGCTGAAGGCGCTGATGAGCCAACAGGTGCGCCAGGCCTTTCCCGAGCTGCCGGTGATCCTCAACCCTCTGCAGCAGGTGCGCCAACAGTTGGCGGCGCGGCAAAGCGGGGCGGCCGCTGATCCCGGCCAACGCTTTACCAGCCTGCTGCAACTGGCGGGCAGCCACTTGCCGTTTATGGTCGGCAGTGTCGACAGCCTGAGCTTTGAGCAGGGCCGTTTGCACCTGGGCCTGTTGGCCGACAGCCATAGCCCGGCGGCGCAAGGCGACTGGCAGGCGGCGTTGGCGGAAGCCGGTTTTGCCGCGACCCGTGATGAGCAAGGTTGGACCCTGGGGCCGGCAGACAACACCGTCACCCCGGAGGAGGACGACGATGAATAAGTGGCAGCAGGTGCGCAGTCAGTCCCATGTGTTCTGGACTGGCCTGGCCGTGCGTGAAAGACGCATGTTGGCAGGTGCCGGGCTGATCCTGGCGAGCCTGCTGACCTGGCTGGTGCTGGTTCAGCCGGCGCTAAAAAAAATCGACTATTGGCAGGTCGAAACCCCGAAGCTGCGTTCCCAGGCCGAAGCCTTGCAGGTGCTGTTGCAGGGCGTCGCGGCGCCGCGTCAGGCGGATGAAACCGCGCTGCGCCAAGCCCTCGACGGCGCCGGCCTGCAAGGTCATTACCAACTGCAGGCGCTGGCTTCTGGTGGCTGGCGGCTGACCTTCGAGAAGGCCCCGGCCGACCTTGTGGTGGACTGGCTGCTGGGTAACCCCCGTTCGTTTTCTTTGGAAGTGTCCGAGGCACGCTTGCAACGCGCCCCGGATACCGTCGACAACTCGGCCGGCACTGTGTCCGGGACCGTTCGCATGGATCAGGCGCTTGGCGCTAAGGAAGCTTCATGAAGTGGTCAGTCCCCAACTCCGCGCCTTTTCGCAAAGTCGCGCCGCTGCTATTGCTGGCCCTGAGCGCGTGCAGTAACCCGCAGTCACCCAAGCCTTTGCTGGTGGACAGCGAGCTGGGCCAGCCATTGGCCGACACGCGGCGCAGCGGCGAAACCGTGCTGGACCGCCAGCGCGAACCGGCGCCGGCCCCCCGCGTGCAGCACCCGGTGACCAACAGCGCCCGTGGCCATGCCCCGGCGGTGCTCAAGGCGCGCAACCCGCTGGGTGACCAGCCGGTACAGCTGAATTTTGTGGACGCCGATATCCAGGCGGTGGTGCGTGCCTTGTCCCGCGCCACCGGCCAGCAATTTCTGGTGGACCCGCGTGTAAAGGGCAACCTCACGTTGGTCAGCGAAGGCCAGGTGCCGGCGCATCAGGCCTACGAGATGTTGCTGGCGGCGCTGCGCATGCAGGGCTTCAGCGTGGTGGATGTGGGCGGCGTCGCCCAGGTGGTGCCCGAGGCCGATGCCAAGCTGCTCGGCGGGCCGATCTACAGCGCTGGCAGCAGCGGCATGCAGACGCGTACCTTTCGGCTGCAATATGAAAATGCGGTCAACCTGATTCCGGTGCTGCGTCCCATTGTGTCGCCGAATAACCCGATCAACGCCTACCCCGGCAACAACAGCATCGTCATCACTGACTATGCTGAAAACCTGGCGCGGGTGGCGCAGATTATCCACGGCATCGACACGCCCAGCGCCATCGACACCGATGTGGTGAAGATCCAGAACGGCATCGCCGTCGATATCGCGGCCATGGTCGCTGAATTGCTGGAAACCCAGGGTGCCGACCAGACGCAAAAGATCAACGTGGTGGGCGACCCGCGTTCCAACTCGATCATCATTCGTTCCGGCAGCCCCGAGCGCACAGAGCTGGCGCGTAACCTGATCTACAAACTCGACAATGCCCAGAGCAACCCGAGCAATATGCACGTGGTGTACCTGCGCAACGCCCAGGCGGGCAAGCTGGCGCAGTCGTTGCGCGGGCTGTTGACCGGTGAGAGCGAGTCCGGGGTCAGCGATGAGGCCCGTGGCAAACTCAGCTCGATGGGCGGCGGCTCCCAGAACAACCAGGGCAGTAATACTCAGAACAGCAGCGGCACGCCCACCGGCAGTGGTGTGCAGTCGTCGGGCTACGGCCAGTCGAACAATTCGGGCAGCAGCGCCAACAGCAGCACCCCCAGCGATCAGAACACTGCGTTCAGCGCCGGTGGTGTGACGATCCAGGCGGACGCTACCACCAACACCTTGCTGATCTCCGCGCCCGACCCGCTGTACCGCAACCTGCGCGAAGTGATCGACATGCTCGACCAGCGCCGTGCCCAGGTGGTGATCGAAAGCCTGATCGTTGAAGTCAGCGAAGACGACGCCAGTGAGTTCGGCGTGCAATGGCAGGCTGGCAACCTGGGCGGCAAGGGCGGTTTTGGCGGCGTTAACCTGGGCGGCAGTGGGCTGGTCACCAGCGGCAAGACCAGCATTGATGTGTTGCCCAAAGGGCTGAATGTCGGCTTGGTCAACGGCAGCGTGGATATTCCGGGGATCGGCAAGGTGCTCGACCTCAAGGTGCTGGCCCGCGCCCTCAAGAGCAAAGGCGGCACCAACGTGCTGTCCACGCCGAACCTGCTGACCCTGGACAACGAAGCAGCGAGCATTTTTGTCGGCCAGACCATTCCGTTTGTCACCGGCAGTTATGTCACCGGTGGCGGCGGCACCAGCAACAACCCGTTCCAGACCGTACAGCGCGAAGAGGTGGGGCTGAAGCTGAACGTGCGGCCGCAGATTTCCGAAGGCGGCACGGTGAAGCTGGATATTTACCAGGAGGTCAGCAGCGTCGACACGCGCGCCTCGGTGGAGGCGGGCACGGTGACCCAAAAACGCGCGATCGACACCAGTATTTTGCTGGATGACGGGCAGATCATGGTGCTCGGCGGGTTGCTGCAGGACGGCTATAGCCAGAGCAATGACGCGGTACCGTGGCTGGCGGATATCCCTGGGTTGGGGGCGCTGTTTCGCAATGAAAAGCGCAGCGTCACCAAGACCAATCTGATGGTGTTTTTACGCCCCTACATTATTCGCGACAGTGGCGCTGGGCGCAGTATCACCTTGAACCGCTATGAATTCATGCGCCGCGCCCAGGGCGGGTTGCAGCCGGAGCACAGTTGGGCGCTGCCGGATGTGCAGGCGCCGCAGTTGCCTTCGGTGGAGAAGGCGATTCCCGGGGCGCAGCAGCAGGGGCCAAGGGCGGTGATTCGGGCAGTGCCGGTTTCGCAGGTGCGGCCGTGATCTACCTGAAGTATGAAGATCAAACTGTGGGAGCTGGCTTGCCTGCGATGGCGGTGGGTCAGTTGAACATTTTTCAGCTGAAAGTCCGCTATCGCAGGCAAGCCAGCTCCCACATGTACGGTGGTGTATGAGTTTGCTCCCCTACGTCTGGGCCAAGTCCCAGCGCATCCTCCTGCGCCCCAGCGATGAAGGCATGTTGCTGACGGTTTGCCCCTCAACCCCCGGCTGGTCGATCAGCGAGGTCCAGCGCCAGTTCGGCCAATCACGCCTGGAGCATGTGCGCGACGACGAACTCGACGGCCTGCTCACCAGTGCCTATGCCGACACCGGCAGTGCGGCGGCGGTGGTTGGCGCGGCTGAGAACGAAGTCGACCTCGACCGCCTGATGCAGGACATGCCCGAAATCACCGACCTGCTCGACACCCAGGACGGCGCGCCGGTGATCCGCATGATCAACGCCTTGCTCACCCAGGCTGCGCGCGATGAAGCCAGCGATATTCACATCGAGCCCTACGAAACCCATTCCGTGGTGCGCTATCGCGTCGATGGCACCCTGCGTGATGTGGTGTCGCCGCGCAAGGCGCTGCATGGCGCGCTGGTGTCGCGGATCAAGATCATGGCCCAGCTCGACATCGCCGAAAAACGCTTGCCCCAGGACGGTCGTATTGCCCTGCGGGTGGCGGGGCGGCCGATTGATATTCGCGTGTCCACCGTGCCGACGGGGCATGGCGAAAGGGTCGTGATGCGCCTGCTGGACAAACAGGCCGGGCGCTTGCAGCTGGAAACCCTGGGCATGCAGCCGCAACTGCTGGCGCGCCTGGATACCTTGATCCGCCAGCCCCACGGCATCGTGCTGGTCACCGGGCCGACCGGCAGCGGCAAGACCACCAGCCTATACGCTGCCCTGGCGCGGCTGGATGCGAGCACCAGCAATATTCTCACCGTCGAAGACCCGGTGGAATACGACTTGCCCGGTATCAGCCAGATTCAGGTCAACGCCAAGATCGACATGACCTTCGGCCTGGCACTGCGGGCGATTCTGCGCCAGGACCCGGACATCATCATGATTGGTGAGATCCGCGACCTGGAGACCGCGCAAATCGCCGTGCAGGCTTCGTTGACCGGGCATTTGGTGCTCGCCACCTTGCACACCAATGACGCGGTGTCGGCGGTCAACCGCTTGATCGATATGGGCGTCGAGCCGTTCCTGTTGGCCTCGTCATTGTTGGGCGTATTGGCCCAGCGCCTGGTGCGGCGCCTGTGCCCGCATTGCAAGCAAGAAGACCCGGCGGCGCCTGGCACCTGGCGGCCGGTGGGGTGTGCGCAGTGCAACCAGATCGGTTACAGCGGGCGTACCGGCATCCATGAATTGTTCTGCGTTGATGACGATGTGCGCAGCCTGATCCACCAAGGCGCCGGCGAGCAGGATTTGCGCCTGGCTGCACGTCGCGCCGGCATGTTCAGCATGCGCGAGGATGGCGAGCGCTGGGTACGCAGCGGCGCCACCGCAGTCGAAGAAATCCTGCGCGTGACACGGGACGCCTGATGAATCGCTATCGTTACGAAGCCGCCGATGCCAGCGGCAAAATCGAAGCCGGGCACGTGGAAGCCGACAGCCAGAGCGCGGCGTTTGCCCAGTTGCGCAGCCGTGGCTTGACCGCGTTGCAGGTACAGATTGAGGGTAATCAAGCGGCGGCCGGCGGCGGCAGCCTGTTCACGCCCAAACTGTCGGACAACGATCTGGCCTGGGCCACGCGGCAACTCGCGAGTTTGCTGGGCGCCAGCCTGCCGTTGGAGGCGGCGCTGAGTGCCACGGTGGAGCAGGCCGAGAAAAAACACATCGCCCAGACCCTGGCCGCCGTGCGCGGCGATGTACGCGGCGGCATGCGTTTGGCCGACGCCTTGGCGGCGCGGCCACGGGATTTTCCATCGATCTACCGTGCCTTGATTGCGGCGGGGGAGGAGTCCGGTGACCTGGCCCAGGTGATGGAGCGCCTGGCCGATTACATTGAGGAGCGTAACAACCTGCGCGGCAAGATCATGACGGCGTTCATCTACCCCGGCGTGGTCGGGTTGGTGTCCATTGGCATTGTGATTTTCCTGTTGAGCTATGTGGTGCCGCAGGTGGTCAGCGCGTTTTCCCAGGCGCGCCAGGACCTGCCGGGGCTGACCCTGGCGATGCTCAATGCCAGCGACTTTATCCGCGCCTGGGGCTGGTTGTGTTTTGCCTTGATTGTCGGTGGGTTTTGGGGCTGGCGCCTGTACCTGCGCAACCCGCTGGCGCGGCTCAATTGGCATAGCCGGGTGCTGCGCTTGCCGCTGATCGGGCGGTTTGTGTTGGGGCTCAATACTGCGCGGTTTGCGTCGACCCTGGCGATTCTCGGCGGCGCCGGCGTGCCGTTGCTGCGGGCATTGGAGGCGGCGCGCCAGACCTTGTCCAATGACCGCCTCAGCCAGTGCGTCAACGATGCCACCGCCAAGGTTCGCGAAGGCGTTAACCTGGCGCCTGCATTGGCAGTGGAAAAGGTCTTCCCGCCGGTGTTGATTCACCTGATTGCCAGCGGCGAAAAAACCGGTTCACTGCCGCCGATGCTTGAACGTGCGGCGCAGACCTTGTCCCGCGATATCGAACGCCGGGCGATGGGCATGACGGCGTTGCTGGAGCCGCTGATGATTGTGGTGATGGGGGCGGTGGTGCTGGTGATTGTGATGGCGGTGTTGTTGCCGATCATCGAGATCAACCAACTGGTGACCTGATTGCACCCGGTCAAATGTGGGAGCTGGCTTGCCTGCGATGGCATCAACTCGGTGTGCCTGATGTACCGAGGTATCTGCATCGCAGGCAAGCCAGCTCCCACATCTGGGTCGGTTTTATTCAGTTGATTCTGCTCGCTCCCTATATGCATCACTGCAACCTCGGGTTCCTCATTCCGTCACATCCAACCCACCGCGACACAGCCCACACCGCATCCAGCAAAACCCCGCTGAAACCCCGCTGTCACTTGCCCCCAAACCGCTCAAAAGCATGACCGAAACACCCGAGAATCTTTCGTAAAATCAAGCGCTTCCTCCCGAGGTTTTTTCCTTTTGCTGTCATCGGATGCTGCGAAATTGCCTACCCATGGCCTCAACCCCAGCCACCCCCGGAACACGGCTTGGGACCGAAGCCATAGCGTCATGCAAGAGCCCTCTACCCAAACGTACAAACACGACGAAAGGAGATTCTTCATGTTTAAGCGCACTATGATCGCAGCCTCTTTGGTAGTTGCAGCATTGGCTTCCGCCCAATCCATGGCCGCAGTGGTCGGTGGCGGTGCCACCCTGCCGGAAAAACTCTACGGCAGCACGGCCACTTCGACCACGGCTACCGGCATCCTCTCTGCCACCGTCCCTGGTTTTAACCCCTATATCGGTGTAGGCAGCGGCGACGGCAAAAAGGCCTTCTTCGGTAATGATTCGACCAAGCTGAAACTGGCTGCCGGCATCACCGTTGACTATGCGGGCAGTGACTCGATCGTTAGCGTTGCGGAACTGGCGGCTTATAATGCTGACGCCGTGAACGGCCGTGCCGCCTACGGCCCGTTGATTCAAATCCCGGCCGAGGCCACGTCGGTGACAGTGCCTTACCACATCGACGGCAAGACATCGCTGCAGCTCAGCAGTGGCCAGTTGGCTGATATCTTTGCCGGCAAAATCACTAACTGGAACCAGGTGCTATTCAACGGGGCTGCGGGTCCAAACCTGCAGATCAAAGTGGTCTATCGCCAGGAAACCAGCGGCACTACCGAGATCTTGACCAACCACCTCAAGGCGGTAAAACCTGCTTCGGTGCCGGCTGTCAGCAACAGCTTCGTCACCGCCATCGGTTTTGACCCAGCCACCAGCGCTCCGGCCGGCTCAAGCTACATCGCGGTCACCGGCAGTCAAGGTGTTGCCACTGCCATTACCAACAACAACGGTGCCATCGGTTACGTCAGCCCTGACTATGCACAGTTCAACAGCGCTGCCGCTGTTGCTTCGGTCAACGGTTTCCTGCCGACTGAAGTCAACGTTCAAGCCAGCCTTGACGGTGTTGTACCTCCGGTTCTTGGCAGCGACGAAGCCAAAAATCCTTTGAACTGGGTCCCTACGTTTCCTAACCCTACCGCAGGCTACCCCATTGTGGGCTACACCAACCTGGTCTTCAGCCAGTGCTACAAAGACACCACTGACACCGCGCGTATCCGTGTGTTCTTGAACCGTCACTACACCGGTTTGAACAACGCAACCACCAGCAGCCACTCGTTCATCCCGTTGTCCGCTACTTGGCAGAAAGCTGTCCACGACAACTTCTACGCCACCACCAGCGCCCTGCGCCTGGGCGACACCAACACCTGCAACGGTATTGGCCGTCCGCAGTAAGCCCCGTCTCGACAGGGTTTGCCCCACAACCGGCAATGACTTCGCGTCATTGCCGGTTTTGTCGTTTCCTCGCCCAACCAGCCAGTTGAACCGCACTGCGTGAACATTGTGTGACAACAGTTCGGTCGCGCCCCCCGGCAACTGCCTTAAGCAATAACCCCGACACGTGGCCGCGCAGTGTTTGCGTGCCCGTCGTTCGCCTGACCCGTCAAAAGGACCTGTAAGTGATGCGTTCCCGACTGAAGCTGCCTGCTACCCGTGCCGACAAGGTGCCTGCCACCTCAGGTCAAGTGTTGCTGCTCAAACCCCTGGCCCAGGTCATTGCGCTGCTGGTGTTTGCCGGTGGTGCCCACGCGGCGCAGCCTCAGGCGTTCAGTTCGGGCTGGTTTGCGGCCAAGGGCGCAGCGCAAACGGCCGGCAGCGCACGACCGGGTGTGGTGATGCCGGGAACGCCGCCGCCGTTGTCCCAGCAACAGCGCGGCAACGAGCAGTTGCAGCGCTCCTTGCAGAACCTCAATACCAGCGTCGCCGCGATTGCCGCGCAACAGGCCGTGCAGGCCGCTGCCAGAAGCAGCGCGAGCGCGGGGCCGCAGAGCATCCACAACGGCCTGGGTGGTAATGGCTTGAATGTGGTGATTGGCGCAGATGGCAAGCCGCTGTTCGTCAACGCCGAAGGGCCGGTGCAGACCGATGCCAACGGCAAGACGCTGGTGTCGATCAAGCAGACGGCCGACAAGGCGATCCTCAATTGGCAAACCTTCAACGTGGGCCGCGACACCACCGTGCAGTTCCAGCAGAACAGCGATTGGGCGGTGCTCAACAAGATCAATAACAGCACCGCGCCTAGCCAGATCCAGGGGGCGATCAAGGCCGACGGCACGGTGATGATCGTCAACGGCAACGGCGTGGTGTTCAGCGGCAGCAGCCAGGTCAATGTGCGCAATCTGGTGGCGGCAGCCACCGGGTTCAGCGATGAGCAATTCACCGCCAGGGGCCTGTACAGCGCCAGCAACAGCGCGCCGAGTTTTGCCCAGGCCGCCGGCAATGTGACGGTCGAGCGCGGCGCGCAGATCCAGACCCAGGTGCCCGCGACATCGACGGCGGGTGGCGGTTATGTGCTGTTGCTGGGCAAAGAGGTGGCAAACGCCGGGAGCATTTCCACTGCACGCGGCCAGACTGTGCTGGCGGCGGGCGACAGTTTTGTGATCAAGAAGGGCTACAGCACCGACGGCAATGTCACCTCCACTACACGCGGCAACGAAGTCAGCGTCACCGGCAGTGGCAAGGCCAGCAACACGGGGTTGATCCAGGCCTCTACGGGGGACATCACGTTGACCGGCCAGCAGGTGCTGCAAAACGGCGTGGTGCTTTCAAGCTCCTCGGTGGAAGCACGTGGCACCGTGCATTTGAAGGGCTCCGGCAGCAACGCCAGCGTAAGCCTGGGCGAGGGCAGCCTCAGCGCCATTGTGCTCGACAGCAGCAACGCCCTCGACAGCCAGCGCGCCGGGTTGATCACCCCGGCGGCTGACCAGGCCGGTAACGTCGTGCCGGCTGACGTGTATCGCCGCGACCAATCCCTGGTGGAAATCACCAGCGACGGCACGGTGGATTTTCGCAGCGGCTCCCTGACGCTGGCGACGGGTGGCCAGGTCGGCGTCAAGGCCGCGCAGCGCACCTTGCTGCGTGACGGCGCAGTGATCGACGTGTCCGGCGCCATCGGGGTCAAGTTGGCGATGGAGTCCAATAGCGTCAAGGTCAATATCCAGGGTAACGAGCAGCGCGATGCGGCGGTCAACCGTGACGGCAAAGCGCTGAACAACAACGATGTGTGGGTGGATGTCCGCGACCTGATTTTTGTGCCGGCCGGCACCAACGGTTATGCCACCGACCGTTGGTACACGGCGGGCGGCCTGCTGGAAGTGGGCGGCTATCTGGGCACGCGCAACCACGGCATTGGCGAATGGATGGCCCAGGGCGGCACCGTGACGTTCAGCGGCAAGGACGTGGTGACCCGGCAAGGTTCGCAGATCAACCTGTCGGGCGGCACCCTTGATGTGCAGGCTGGCAAGATTCAGCAAACCTGGCTCAAAGGCCCTGATGGACGCTTGTACGAACTGTCGAGTGCGCCGGGGGATTTGCTCTACACCGGGATCTACAAGGGTTACGAAGACCACAGCCAGCGCTGGGGCGTGACCGACTATTACTACAACCCGCTGATCGCACCGCGCGAGCGCAGTGAAGCCGGCTATACCGTCGGGCGGGATGCCGGGCGCCTGGTCGTCAGTACCGCCGGCGCCGTGCTGGAAGGGCAAATTGTCGGCGACACCTACCAGGGTGAGCGCCAGACCCAGGCCGCGCAAAAAGGCCTGGACGGTTACCTGCAATCGCAAAAAGCCGTGGCCCGTGGCGCCGCCCTGATGGTGGGCAGCTATGTGCCGTATTACGTCAAGGACAGCGCCCAGTTGCAGTATGCCTTGGGCGCAGACGCCAACATGGTGAAGAACGTGGTGTTGGGGCCAAGGGCCGCTGCGGTCGCGGCCGGGTTGGAATTGAACAGCGTACTGCCGGCTGAGCGGGTGTCCACGTTGTATCTGGACAGTGAGGCGTTGAGCGCGACGAAACTGGGGTCGATCAAGGTCGCCAGCACCGGCTCGATTCTGGTCAATGGCGCACTGGAGGTGGAGCCCGCCGGTGACATCACCTTGTTTGGTCCCAAGATCGAGGTCAATGCCAACCTCACCGCGCACTCCGGCAGCCTGCAGCTGGGCAACGTGCAGGCGCAGATTACGCCGACCGGCAAGAACGACGTGACCCTTGGTGGTCGCGGCAGCTTGGTTGTCAATGCTGGCGTGTCGCTGGATACCAGCGGCCTGTGGAGCAACCAGTTGCTCAGTGTGAGCGACAGCAGCCGGTTGCCTTACCTCAACGGCGGCAACGTGGCCTTGCGCAGCAGTGGCGATGTGAGCCTGGCAGCCGGCAGCCGGGTGGACGTGTCTTCCGGCGCGGCCCTGGATGCCAGGAACCAGCTGATCGGTGGCAAGGGCGGCGACGTCACGCTTGCGGCCAACGCCAACAGTGCAGGCAGCCGCGGCAACCTGGCCCTCAACGGCGAGTTGCTCGGCTATGGCGTCAGTGGCGGCGGGCGCTTGAGTGTGCAGGCCGGCAAGGTGCTGATCAGTGATCAGCCGGCCGCGCCCCAGGCGGGCACGCTGCAACTCGACAGCGGGTTCTTCAACAAAGGCTTTGGTGCCTACGACATCACCGGCAACGAAGGTTTGTTAGTGGCCGACGGTACTCAGGTCGACGTGACTGCGCCGGTTTACCGCCTCAATGACACCGCGCAAAACCTGGTGAGCGGCGCCGACCCGCGCAGCGCATTGCAAATCTGGACGCCGCCGCAATACCGCGACACCCCCACCAAGGGCCAGTTGACCCTGCGCAAAGGCGCGAGCCTGAGCTTGCAAGCAGGTACCGCATTGTCCACTGCGGCGCAGATGGCGGCGGTGCAGGCGCGCATTGGCCAGGGTGCGGTGATCAACGTGGATCCGGGCCAGTCCATCGGCGTGCGCAGCATTGGCCAGTTGACCGTGGACGGCACGTTGAATGCCTGGGGCGGCACTATCACCCTGGGTGGCGTCAGCGTGCAGCCCACGGTGGCCGATGGTGTTGAGGCCAAAGGTCACGACCGTTCGATCTGGGTCGGCGAACACGCCGTGCTGGACGTGGCCGCACGCGCAGCCACGGCTGTCGACAGCCTGGGGCGGCGCTACGGCGTGGTGGGCCAGGGCGGCACTATCGTGATTGGCGGGCTGATCGACCCGGCCACCGGAATCGCCAGCGCGGCCAACCTGTTTGTGGTGGTGCGCAAAGGCGCACGCCTGGACGCCTCTGGTAGCCAGGCGCTACTGGACATGTCCGGTGCTGGCCCCACGGTGGTCGCCAGCCGTGGCGGCAACATCTCCCTGGCTTCCAGCAACGGCCTTTATCTGGACGGCACGTTTAGCGCCAACAGTGGCGGCGCCGGTGCGGCGGGTGGCAGCCTGAACGTGGCCCTGGAAGCGCCGTTGTACCTCGATACCGCCGTTGCCCGTGTGCGCCAGGCGCGTGAATTGATCGTCAGTGCCGCCGATTCAGGCGCGCCTTTACCGATCGGCAGTACGCCCGAAGCGGTGGCGGGCGGCTTGACCTACGGGTACGGACGGCTGACGGCCAACCAGGTCAGCGCCGGCGGTTTCGACAACCTGTCGCTGCTGAGCAACGGCCTGATCAGCTTTGACGGTGATGTGGCCTTGCGTCTGGGGCAGAGCCTGAGCCTGTATTCAGGGGCCATGGCTTTGACCGATAGCGCCGCGAAGCCGTCTCAGGTGTTTTTGACCGCACCCTATGTGCGCCTTGCCGGGGTGGGCAACAACAACAGCGCCACCGACAGCCTGGTGCGCCCGACGGTCCAGGGCGGCGTTTCCACTCAAGGTACGGCTGGCCTGTTGAGCGTCGAAGCGTCGAACGTGCTGGATGTGCGTGATAGCGTCAATTTCGGCGCCCATGCCGAGCGCTCCAAAGCGTTGGCCAACGGTATTGACCGGCGTGCCTTTGACCAGGCTCATTTGGTCAGCCAGGGGGATATGCGCTTTCTGGCCCGAAGCGCCGACAAAACCCAAACCGCCCTGACCACCCAAGCCGACCTGAACCTGATCGCCGCGCAGATTTACCCGGCGACCGGGGCCGTTGCCGAGGTGACGGCAGGTAACACCGGCGGTGAATTTGACCCGGCGCGTACGTTGCGCATTGGCCGGGTGCGCAGTACGGACCCGGCGCTGCCTTACTCAGTGTTCGGCAGCCTATCGCTGAACGCCTCGACCATCGAGCAAGGCGGTGTGCTTCGCGCGCCTATGGGCAGTCTCAGCTTGGGTGTGGACGGTGGTATTACGCGCGCTACCAAAGTGATCAATCTGTTGCCGGGCAGCCTGACCTCTGTCAGCGCAGGTGGCCTGGTGCTGCCTTATGGTGGAACAGTCGACGGCGTGACGTGGCGCTACGACGGCAAGCAGGTAGAGTTGTTGGGCGTTGGCGGCACCCGCAGTACAGGTAATGCGGCGGTGGGTGTGCAACTGGCGGGCGGCTCGCTGAATGTGCAACGGGACGCAGTGCTGGACCTTTCCGGTGGCGGCCAATTGCTTGGCGCGGCATTCGTTTCCGGGCGCGGCGGTTCCACGGATGCGCGCTACAACCCCTTGGTGCAAATCGGAGCGGACGGACGCTTTTCCTTACCGGGCCTGGCCACCAACCCCATCTATGCGATTGTCCCCGGCAGCCAGCCCTGGGTAGCGCCGAGCGGCGGCGAAGCGGGCGCGACCCAGCCTCTGGTCGGCCAGCAAATCAATATCGGTGCGGGTGTGCCTGGCCTGCCACAGGGGACCTACACCTTGCTGCCGTCCACTTACGCCCTGTTGCCAGGGGCGTTTCGGTTGGAGATCAACGGCTTGGCCGCGCCGTTCGCCAGCGGCGCGATGCACAGCGCCGCGGCCATGAATAACGGTTCCTGGTCAACCGAAGGCTTGCTGTCGGTTGCCGGTACTCACATTCGTGACAGTTTATCGAGCCAGTTGATTGTCACTCCGGCTGAGGTATTGCGCCGTTATTCCCAGTACAACGAAACCGCTTACGCAGACTTTATTCGCGCGGACGCGGCACGCCTGGGTGTGCCACGTGCTGCGCTTGAAGCCGATGCCAAAACCCTGAGATTGCGACTGGTGGGCGGTCAAAAAGACCTGGGGTTCAGCTTTGATGGTGAGGGGCGCTTCAAACCCGCACAGGGCGGTTTTGGTGCCACTGTTGCGGTGCTGTCCAGTGGCGACATAGAAGTGGTTTCTGACACCGCAACGGCCAGTAGCGCTGCATTGATGGCGTCGGTGCGGGCCAGCGACTTGAATGCCTTGGGGGCTGCCCGTTTGGTGGTGGGCGGTGAACTGACGGTGGTGTATGGCCAAGGTGGCAACTTTGTCAGGTCCGACCTGGCAGCCATCACCGCGAGCTCGGTGGTTGTGCGCCAGGACGCGACCCTGGCGGCGCCGGAAGTATTCCTGGTGTCGGGCAGGTCATCGGGCGCGATTGAAATCGAGCAAGGTGCGTCGATCAATACCTTGGGGCGCGGCAAGGCCGCCTATGACTCCGATGATGGTTTTATCTACCGGCCGGGCACCCGCAGCGTGTTGGCAGTCTCCAATGGACGTTTGCAGATGCTGGCGCCGGTAAACGGTGACGGCCCCAGTGGGCCGGGCAGCATTCTTATCGGCCAATGCAGCCTGAGTGCCTGCAGCGGCGACGCATCACTCTATTCCGAAGGCTCGATAGCCTTTGCCACCACCAACCGGTTTGCCTTGAGTGACAGCGTGCGCTATGGCACCCGCCATCTGGCCCTGGCGGTGGGTGGGATCAACGTCGGCAGTGCCCAAGCGCTGGCCGACGCCGCTGCGCGGGGTGTGCTGCCGTCGGGCCTGACCCTCAACCAGCAGGTGCTGGACCGCCTGCTGCGCGGCGATGCTTCCAGCGGTGCGCCGGCCTTGCAAAGCCTGGCGCTGACCGCTGGGCAAGCGTTGAATTTTTATGGCAACACCACGCTGAGCACCCTCGACAGTTCGGGCAAGTCGCTGCTCGATGAGTTGCTGCTGACCACGCCCGCGATCTATGGGTATGGCAGCGCCAGTGATGTGGCGCTGATCCAGACCGGCACCCTGGTATGGGGTGGCGCCACCAGCACGCCGCCAGCCGTAATCAGCAATGGTGCGGGCACCGGCAGCGGCACCCTGGAGTTGCAGGCCCGGCGCATTGCGTTCGGTTATGGCCGGGACGCCCAGCCCGACAGCCTGGCCAACAATGGCCGCATGACGCTGGGCTTTGCCACGGTCAACCTCAACGCCAGCGAGCGTGTCACTGCCAACCACAAAGGCAGCCTGACGGTACATCAGTCGCAAGGTGCTTACGAGGCGGGCAAAGGCTTTGCCTACAGCGGCGGCAATCTGAACATCAGCACGCCGTTGTTGACCGGCGAAGCCGGCTCGGTCAATCGCATCAGCGTCGGGGGCGCGTTGACTGTGAAGGCTCCATCCAGCGGCACAGCGCCAGTAAATGCAGCGGCCATCGACGCTTTGGGCGCCGAGCTGCTGCTGTCCGGTCGCAGCGTGGCGCTGGATACCTCGGTGGTGCTGCCGAGCGGCAAGCTCACCCTCAGTGCCGATGAAGAACTGACCCTTGGCGCGGCTTCACGCCTGGACCTCAGTGGTCGCAAAGTGCAAATCAGCGATGTGAGTAAATACAGCTGGGGCGGTGATGTCAGCCTGGAAAGCCGTCATGGCAACATTCGCCAGGCGACAGGCGCGTTGATCGACGTGTCTGCGCAATTCAATCAGGGCGGCTTGCTCAAGGCTGTGGCGGTGGACGCCGGTGCCGGGCAGGTCGACTTGCAAGGGCAGGTTCGCGCCGGCAGCAGCGGTTATTACGATGCCGGTGGCACCCTGGTGCCGTACAAAGCCGGTGGTGTGGATATCCGCGCGCAGCAGGTAGGGGACTTTGCCGCCTTGAACCAGCGCTTGAACCAGGGCCAGGTCGTTGGCTCGCGCAGCTTCCAGCTCAAGCAGGGCAACCTGGTGATTGGCGATGAACTCAAGGCCAATCAAGTCAATGTCTCGGTGGATAACGGCAGCCTGACGGTGCTGGGCACGGTCGATGCCAGTGGCGAGCGGGTCGGCAGTATTCGCCTGGCTGGCAAGCAGGGCGTGACCCTTGCCGGCAGCGCGCTGCTGGATGCGCACGGCAGCGTATTGCGGGTCGACAGCTACGGCAAGATCATCGATGCGCCGAACCGAGCGATGGTGGAACTCAACAGTGGCGACGGTCAATTGACCTTGGCCGATGGCGCGCGTATCGACCTGCGCCACGGCACCGCTGCGGCCCCGGGCAGTGGTCCGGGACACTCTGACGGCGTGGCCCGGGGCACGCTGGAATTGAACGCACCGCGGCTCAATGCCAATGACGTGGCCATCGACGCCAGCGGGCAGGTCAACATCCAGGGCGCCCGCGCCATTGCAGTCAACGCGGTGGCCCGTTACAGCGATGCGCCGGTGGGCACAGAACCGTCGGCCAGTGGCCGACCGTATCAGGTGATTGACCAGAACTACCTCACGCAAAAGCACGCGCTTGCCGAGGCTTTCATAAACAACGCCCTTAACAACGCCGGGCTGATGCAGGGCAAGCTCGCGGGCTTGAATAACAGCCGTTATACCGAGGCGTTCCACTTGCGCCCAGGTGTGGAGATCGTCACCCAGGGCGACCTGGTGGTGAGCGGCGACCTGGACCTTTCCGGCTACCGTTACGCCAGCGTCAACCCCAACACGCCGAAGACTTCGGTGTACGGCTCGGGCGAGGTGGGCAGCCTGGTGGTGCGTGCCGGTGGCAACCTGGATGTCTACGGCAGCATCAACGATGGCTTTGCGCCGCCACCGAAGACGCCCGACGATAATGGCTGGGTGCTGACGCCGGGGCTGCAAGGGTTCGGTGCCGATGTGATTGTGCCCGGCCCTGGCGTGGTACTCGCCAACGGCAGCGCATTCCCCACGGGCAAGACCCTCAATTACCCGTTACCGATCCAGGCCACTGCATTGGCCCAAGGCACTGTGCTGCCGACCCGAGGCACACTCGACGCGCCACTGACCCTGCCGGCCAACACGGTGTTGAGCGCGACGGTGCGCGACAGTGGCGGCAACCTGTTGTACGCCGCGGGCACCTTATTGCAGCAGCCTGTGGTGCTGGCGGCCGGAACACAACTGGAGGCGGGCACGGTCTTGGCCGGCGCGGCTTCGCTGCGCGCCATGACCTGGCCGGCGGGCGTGCCACTGCCCAGCCGTGGGGGCGTGACGGGCAGTGCAACGGACGGTGTGTTGCTGGCCGGTGACCTGGCCCTCAAGGTCGGGGCGCTGATTCCGTATGGTACAGACGTCAAGTTGCCCAATGCTGCGGTGTCGGTACCGTTGCGCACCGTGACCGGCGCCACGGCGCGCCAGAACTGGGCCGTGGCACCGATGCTGGCCGAGGGCTCGCAGTCGTGGTCATTGCGCCTGGTGTCCGGTGCCGATACCCAGGCGGCTGATACCCGTGCGATCCAGCCAGCCTACGCCGGCGACTTGACCCTGGCCGACACGCACTACGGAATCTATGAGACCCACGACAAAATCATCATCCCGGCGCAACCGGCGCGGCCGGGTGGGGCATGGTACTGGAGTGATTTGGCCGCCGAGCTGTTCGGTTACGAGGCAGGGACTCCAGTGTCGCAGTCCGAGTCGGGATTGTGTGATGAACCCGACATGTGTATTCGCGTCAAGTACGTATGGAGCGACCTCGGGGAACTCTTCGGCTTTGTACCGGGCCAGCCGGTATCGCCTCAGGACGAAGGCACCTGCGACCCTGATTTGTGCGTTTCCCTGGGCGAACCGATTCCAGCAATACCTGAGCAGGTCACCATCGGGCCGGTGAAACGGGTCTCACCCGTGAGCCAGCACTTTAGCGTGCTGCGCACCGGCACCGGGGATCTGGACTTGATAGCCGCGGGCAATGTGGCGATGAAGTCGCCCTATGGTATTTATACCGCCGGCGCCTCCAGTGCTTCTCGTGCAGGCAGTGCCGCCGCTGAGTTTGATCGCGCTCGCGCCACCTCAGCGGATGGAACGGTGCTGGGCAGCGCGGCCAAGGCGTATGAAACGCTTGTCGATAAAAGCAGCCCCTATGCCGCTTGGTATCCCGATGGGGGCGGCAATGTGTTGTTGCGCACGGGTGGTAGCCTGACAGGCGATGTTTGGACGCCGCTCACCGACGCGATCATGCCCAATGACGGTCGCACTCAACTCAACAGTGCGAACCTGGGCAATTGGTTGTGGCGCCAAGGTACCGGAAACACTGCGGGTGTGACCCCGACACCTGCCAGTTGGTGGATCAATTTTGGTACTTACGTTAAAAGCGACAGTGGTGCCAACATCGAACTCGAAGACCGCGCACAGATAAACCTGCTTCCACGCCTGGTGGGGTTCACAGGTGTAGGCACCCTGGGCGGTGGCAACCTGACCCTGGACTTGGGCAGCGATGCCGGCATGCTCGTTCGTCGCGGCGATCCCGGTGCAGTCAGAGCACCGCGCAGCGAAGGGTTGGTGCTGGCTGTTGGCAGCACTGGCCGGGTGGTCGACGGGCGATTGCTGCTCACCGGTGGCGGTGATCTGGATGTGCGCATGGGCGGTGATTTGAACCCCGGGCTGGATGCCCGCGCGAGCCGTGATAAATCCGCTACGTTGTCAGCCGATTATAAAGCGCAGGTGCTCAGCCTCAACGGCGTACTGACCAACCTGCGTGGTGCATTGAACCTGCAAGCAGGCAGCCTGGGGGGCATTGCCTTGAACTACGGTGAAGTGCCCGGATCTCAGGATGCCAAGGACAGCCGTGCTTACTCACCGTACACCGCCAGCCTGGGCACGGCCACGGGCGGTATCACGTTGATGTTGGGGGACGCCACGGCCAACCTGTCGACCCGAGGTGACTTGGTGCTGGCGGGGACAGGCGATCCAGGACGTGTTTCTACCGAAAATACCCAGGCATTCAGTTACAACGGCACAGACTATGGCAATGGGACCACCTGGTTCTCGCTGTGGACCGATCGCACGGCCATTGACCTTTTTTCCGCAGGTGGCAGTTTGACGCCTAGCGTGCAGAGCATGTCGCTTGCCAGGTCAGGCATCCTTGCGCCTTTGCAAGGGCAGAACTACTCAAGCTCCGATGGGCGTTTTATCTTCCCTTCCAAACTGGGTGTGGTGGCAGCCAATGGCAGCATCTATCTCGGTGCGTCCGCGTTGGGCGTTGGCCCGCTGCCCAATAATCCCGTTTACTCGTTATTGCTGGCGCCATCGAGCCAGGGGCGGCTGGCGATGTTGGCCGGCGATTCCATCTACGCCAGTGGCTATGCAGTCAACCAGTCGGGTGACAGCCTGAGTTCCATAGCGACGCCTTTGGCGCCAGCCTTTGTTGGCAGGAACGGGTTCAATCGCGTCATCGACAACCTGGGCGGTGACGCGATACAGGCTGATCTTTCCTTGTTTGCCTTGCGCAGCCCAACCGATCTTGCGCGCCCGCCAGCCCAGACACAGCCGGCCAGGTTTTATGCCAATCAAGGCGATATCGTCGGCTTGCGCAGTGGTGAAATCATCACGTTCAGCAGCGGTCGGCAAGGGCAGGTCCGCTATGAATCTGCAGGTCCGGTGTGGATGCGAGCGGGGCGCGATATTGTCGGCTCAGGCACGTATCTGGGCACATCCACGGTGTTTCCGGCGTTGCTTGCTGACAACGGCGACTACACAGGCGAAAGCCGCGGCAACCTGTTCGTACACAACCGTCCAGAGGATGTCTCGGTGGTGTCTGCCGGACGCGACATTATCTACAGCAGCTTCAACGTCGCCGGCCCCGGCACCCTGGAAGTCAGTGCAGGGCGTAATCTGTTGATGGAAGACAAAGCCTCCATCACCAGCCTGGGCCCGGTGGCGGTGGGGGATTCGCGACCAGGTGCGTCTATCGTGCTGGAAGCCGGGGTAGGGCCTAACGGCCTGGATTACCTGAAGTTCGTCACGCCTTACCTGGACCGCGCCAACCAAGCGCTCGACGGTGTGCCCCTGGCCGGGCAGACGGGCAAGGTGGTGAAAACCTACGAGACCGAACTGCTGCAATGGCTCAAGGAACGCTATGCCTTCAGTGGCGATGCCGACCAGGCGCGGGCGTACTTCGCCGGCCTGGGGCCCGAGCAGCAACGCATTTTTGCGCGCTCGGTGTACTTCGCCGAAGTGCGCGCGGGCGGACGTGAATTCAACCTGAGCGCAGGCCCGCGTTCCGGCAGCTTTTTGCGCAGCCGCGCGGCGATCGATGGGCTGTTGCCGAGCAAGGACGTGGCGGGCAACCCGATCGTGTATGACGGCGATATCACCCTGTATGGCGGTGCCGGGGTGCATACCCGGTTTGGCGGCGATATCCAGATGCTCAGCCCTGGCGGGCAGCAGGTGTTCGGTATTGAAGGGACTGCGCCGCCGGCGACTGCCGGGGTGCTGACCCAGGGTGCCGGAGATATTCAGTTGTATGCCCAGGGCAGCATCCTGTTGGGCCAGAGCCGCATCATGACCACCTTTGGCGGCTCGATTCTGGCGTGGTCCGATGCCGGTGATATCAACGCCGGTCGGGGTTCGAAAACCACCGTGCTCTATACCCCGCCGAAGCGGGTGTATGACAACTGGGGCAATGTGACCTTGTCGCCCAACGTGCCGAGCGCGGGGGCGGGTATTGCGACGTTGGCGCCGATTGCCGAAGTGCCGGCCGGTGATATCGACCTGTTGGCGCCGGCGGGCACCATTGATGCGGGCGAGGCGGGGATTCGTGTTTCGGGCAACGTCAACATTGCGGCGTTGCGCGTGGTGAACGCGGCCAATATCCAGACCCAGGGCAAGTCGTCCGGGGTGCCGGTGACGGCGGCGGTCAACACTGGGGCGATGACCTCGGCGAGTGCGGCGGGGGCGGCGGCGTCCCAGGCGGCGGAGGACGCGGCGCGCAGTCAGCAGGCGGCGGCGAAGCAGGGCAGGGCTTCGATCGTGACGGTGGAGGTGTTGGGTTTTGGCGCTGAGCCGGTGGAGCGTGAACCGCAGCCTGCGGGCCAGCAAAAGACCTCGGGGTATAACCCCGGCAGTCCGGTGCAGGTGTTGGGCGCGGGGCCGTTGAGTGAACAGGCGCGGGCGCGGTTGACTGACGAGGAGCGTAGGCAGATTAGTTTGTAAGGGTTTTTGCGGGACCTCTCGTTGTAGGTTTGGGGCGATCGGTGATTGCCCCTTTTTTTTGCGTGTATATCCGTTATTTGGGTGATAGCGACCTAGGGTTCCGCTTTTACAGCGGGTCACTTTTGGCAAACGCCCGGAATGCCGGCCCAGCCAAAAGTAACCAAAAGGTCTGTGCCCCACCACTCGGCACCTCGCTAATGCTCGGTGTGCCAGAACGAAGGCTTGAATCCGTGGTTAACGGGGCGCCTCAGATCAAGATCAAAATCTACAGCACGGCGGCCTAGTAGCCGACCTGAGTGGTTGAATCAAAAGCGAAAAGCGGATTTGCATACACTGAAGAGCTGCTTTTCTGTGGGAGCTGGCTTGCCTGCGATGCAGACACCTCGGTACATCAGGTACAACCGGTTGATGCCATCGCAGGCAAGCCAGCTCCCACCTTTGACCGAGTATGGCTCTGCTGTTGCTGCGGCTCTTACATCCTTTGGCCCCCAGGTCAGTACCAAAAACATCCGTCAACCCAAACGCCTGAGCGTCTCACTGGGCAACTCGCGAAACAACGCCCGATAACTCTGCGAAAACCGCCCCAAGTGCCAGAACGACCAGTTCATCGCCACCTCAGCCACCGTAGCCCGAGTCGAGCTCAACAACTCACGCCGCGCCCCGTTCAACCGGCGCAAGCGCAACCACTGTGCCGGGCTCATTCCGGTGTAGGTCTTAAAGCCTTGCTGCAATTGGCGTAACGGCACACCGGCGATCTGCGCCAGTTCCAGCAGGTTGGCGGTTTCATCCGGCGCATCCGCCGCCCATTCACCGATACGCGCCATCAACAGGCGCTCGTCGCTGCGCCGCTGCAACGAGCTGCGGTCCAGGCACACACAAGCGTTGTCGAGAATAAACAGGCAGTCATCAAGCAATTGCTGGGTGAGGGCATCACGGCTGATAGGGTCAGTCAGCGCAGACAGCCGTGTCAGCGTGCCACTGAGCCAACGGGTGAACAGCGCGTTCTGCTGGCACGTCAACGGTGCCATGAACAACCCCTCAAGTTTCGCCACATCCAAACCATGGCGCTGCACGAACTGAGGGCCGAATACCACCGCCACTTCGCGGTAGTTTTCCGGGGTGATCCAGGTGTTGCGGCTCTCGCCATTGAGCATGTACAGCGCGTTGTCGCTGCCATCGAAACAGAACGCCAGGGAGCCCGGTGGCGCATTGAAATGCTGCTCCACGCGCGTGTTCATGCACTCTTCGTAAACCTCGACGCCGTGCAGGTCGAGGTAGCGGATCTGCCCGGCAAAATGCCCTGGGGACATCTGCTGGTACTGCTGCACCCAACCGGGTGTCGCACTGCATTGAGCGGCCACATCACCGGTGGTGAAGGCCTGTACGCGCAAAGCTGTTGCCTGTGTCATGGGTAACCTGGGCGCACTCTATTGGTGCGTTATGGTTCGTGCAAAGTGGATAGATGCCGTTTGAAGGCTGGCCCAAGATAGACCTCAATGCGCCGGGAGTACAAGTCGGCGCGTGCAACCAACCCATGACGAGGTCCTTATGAACGCCCCCTTCGATCAGCTGTCCGCCTGGCTGAAAGAACACAAGATTACCGAAGTCGAGTGCGTGATCAGTGATTTGACTGGCATCGCACGCGGCAAAATTGCGCCCACCAACAAGTTCCTGCATGAGCGAGGCATGCGCCTGCCGGAGAGTGTGCTGCTGCAAACGGTGACCGGGGACTTTGTCGACGACGATATCTACTACGACCTGCTCGACCCTGCCGACATCGACATGATCTGCCGCCCGGTGTCCAACGCCACTTACGTGGTGCCGTGGGCGATCGAACCCACCGCCATCGTGATCCATGACACCTTCGACAAGCAGGGCAACCCCATCGAGTTGTCGCCGCGTAACGTGTTGAAAAAAGTCCTGCAACTGTACACCGACAAAGGCTGGCAGCCGATTGTCGCGCCAGAAATGGAGTTCTACCTGACCCAGCGCTGCGAAGACCCGGACCTGCCGCTGAAAACCCCGGTGGGCCGTTCGGGCCGGGCCGAAACCGGGCGCCAGTCGTTTTCCATCGACGCCGCCAACGAATTCGACCCGCTTTTCGAAGACGTTTACGACTGGTGCGAACTGCAGGGCCTGGACCTCGACACACTGATCCACGAAGACGGCCCGGCGCAGATGGAAATCAACTTCCGCCATGGCGACGCCCTCGACCTGGCCGACCAGATCACCGTGTTCAAACGCACCCTGCGTGAAGCCGCGCTCAAGCACAATGTGGCCGCGACCTTTATGGCCAAACCGGTGGCCGACGAACCGGGCAGCGCCATGCACCTGCACCAGAGCGTGGTGGAGATCGCCACCGGCAAGCCGGTGTTCGTCGACGCCGACGGCAAGATGAGCCAGCTGTTCTTGCATCACATCGGCGGCTTGCAAAAGTACATCCCCAAGCTGCTGCCGATGTTCGCGCCGAACGTGAACTCGTTCCGCCGCTTTTTGCCGGACACCTCGGCGCCTGTCAACGTGGAGTGGGGCGAAGAAAACCGCACCGTCGGCCTGCGTGTACCGACTTCCAGCCCCGACGCGATGCGCGTGGAAAACCGCCTGCCGGGCGCGGATGCCAACCCGTACCTGGCGATTGCCGCGAGCTTGCTGTGCGGCTACCTGGGCATGATCGAGCAAATTGAGCCGAGCGCGCCGGTGGAAGGCCGTGCCTATGAGCGCCGCAACCTGCGCCTGCCGTTTACCCTCGAAGATGCGCTGGCGCGCATGGAGGACTGCGACACGGTCAAGCAGTACCTGGGCGATAAGTTCGTGCGTGGCTATGTGGCGGTCAAGCGCGCCGAGCACGAGAATTTCAAGCGAGTGATCAGTTCCTGGGAGCGTGAGTTCCTGCTGTTGAGCGTCTAAAAAACCAATAAAGGGGTGTCGATATGCGTCTTGTGAAAAAGCTTCTCCCGCTGGCTCTCGTCGCGGCGTTCAGCAGCAGCGGCCAGGCCGCCCAGACGGTCAGCGTCTATAACTGGACCGACTACATAGGCGAGACCACCTTGGCCGATTTCCAGGCCAAGACCGGGATCAAGGTGATCTATGACGTGTTCGACTCCAACGAAACCCTGGAAGGCAAGTTGCTCGCCGGGCGCACCGGCTATGACGTGGTGGTGCCGTCCAACCACTTCCTGGCACGCCAGGTAAAAGCCGGCGCGTTCTTGAAACTCGACCGTTCGCAGTTGCCCAACTTCAAGAACCTCGATCCCAAACTGCTCAAGCTGCTGGAGAAAAACGACCCCGGCAACGCGCACTCGGTGCCGTACCTGTGGGGCACCAACGGCATCGGCTACAACGTCGACAAGGTCAAGCAAGTGCTGGGCATCGACCATATCGACTCATGGGCGGTGCTGTTTGAGCCCGAGAACATCAAGAAGCTGCACGAGTGCGGCGTGGCTTTTCTCGATTCAGCCGATGAGTTGTTCCCGGCGATTCTCAATTACATGGGCAAAGACCCGCGCAGCGAAAACCCCGAGGACTACAAACAGGCCGAAGCCAAGCTGCTGACGCTGCGCCCGTACATCACCTACTTCCATTCGTCCAAGTACATCTCGGACTTGGCCAACGGCGATATCTGCGTGGCCTTCGGCTATTCAGGCGACGTATTTCAAGCCGCCAACCGCGCCAAGGAAGCCAGGAACGGCGTGAACATCGCCTACTCGATTCCCAAGGAAGGCTCCAACCTGTGGTTCGACTTGCTGGCGATTCCGGCCGACGCCGGCAACCCGAAAGAGGCCCACGCCTTCATCAATTATTTGCTCGACCCAGAGGTGATCGCCAAGGTCAGTGCCGCGGTCGGTTATGCCAACGCCAACCCGGCGGCCAAGCCCTTTATGGCGCCGGAGCTGGTCAACAACCCTGAGGTGTACCCGTCCCAGGAAGTGCTCGACAAACTCTATATTTCCACCACGCCGACTCCGGCGACCATGCGCCTGATGACCCGCGCCTGGAGCAAAGTGAAGACCAACAAATGATCCCGTCCAATGACCACGCCCGGTCCTATTACCGGGCTTCGGCCAATACCATGCCGGAGCGCCCGTCACTGGGCGCCAACCTGAGCGCCGATGTGTGCGTGATCGGCGGCGGGTTCACCGGCGTCAACACCGCCATCGAACTGGCCCAGCGCGGGCTCTCGGTGATCCTGCTGGAGGCCCGGCGCATCGGCTGGGGCGCCAGTGGGCGTAATGGCGGGCAATTGATCCGTGGTATCGGCCATGACGTGTCGGGGTTTGCCAAGTATGTGGGTGAGGAGGGCGTGCGTTACCTGCAGCGCGCCGGGATCGACTCGGTGGCGCTGGTGGGCGAGCGTATCGCCCAGCACAACATTGACTGCGATTTGCGTTGGGGCTTTTGCGAACTGGCCAACACCCCGGCGCAGTTTGCCGCGTTCAAGGGCGAGCAGGCGGGCCTGGCAGCGCTGGGTTATGCCCCTGAAACCCGCCTGGTCGGCCCGCAGGACATGGCGCAGGTGGTGGGCTCCAGCGTCTACGCCGGCGGCCTGGTGGACATGGGCTCCGGGCACTTGCACCCGCTGAACCTGGTGCTCGGCGAGGCGCTGGTGGCCGAGTCGCTGGGGGTGAAGATTTTCGAACAGACCCAGGTGCTGGAGCTTGTACACGGCGATACGGTGCAGGTGCGTTGCGCCGGCGGCACGGTGCGTGCGGCTAATCTGGTACTGGCTTGTAACGCGCACTTGGAGGAACTGGAACCGCGCTTGAGCGGCAAGGTACTGCCGGCGGGCAGCTACATCATCGCCACCGAGCCTCTGTCGGTCGAATTGGCCCAGCAGTTGATTCCGCAAAACCTCGCCCTGTGCGATCAGAAAGTCGGGCTCGATTACTACCGGCTCTCGGCTGACCGACGCCTGCTGTTCGGCGGCGCCTGCCATTACTCGGGGCGTGACCCTGCGGATATTGCCGCGTATATGCAGCCCAAGTTGCTCAAGGTGTTCCCGCAGTTGGCAGGCACCGCCATCGAGTTCCAGTGGGGCGGCAAGATCGGCATCACCGCTAACCGCTTTCCCCAGGTTGGGCGCCTCAAGCAGTACCCGAATGTGTTCTATGCCCAGGGCTATTCCGGGCATGGCCTGAACGTGACGCACTGGTGCGCGCGCCTGCTTGCCGAAGGCATTCACGCCGGTGCAAGCCACGGCCTGGATATCTTCAGCCAAGTGCCACACATGACCTTCCCCGGCGGCAAGGCCCTGCGCTCGCCGCTGCTGGCGTTGGGGATGCTGTGGTATCGGTTGCGAGAAATGCTCTGACTGGCAGCCGCGTTTAACCGGATGAGCCTGAGGGGGAAAGATTGAGGTAAGGGCGTGAGTGGCTGACATTGGACCGAGTATGTCCGGGGCGATGAGGTTACCCGTTGCCCTGGCCTTCACAGGCTTTCAGTCAGCACCTTCCTGAACGTTTCCACCAAAGGCCGCAAATTAACCCGGTGCCACGCCGCCCACAGCGGCGTGGTGTAGGTCAGCCATGGCAGTTCACGCAACACCACGCCAGGCGGCGCATTGCGGCTCAACCCTTTTTGCACCATCGCCACACCCAACCCCGAGGCGACGAGGCCGAGGGCGGTAAACGGCTCACTGGCTTCCATGGGAATCTGCGGCGTAAAACCAGCACGAATGCACGCAGCCACAAAGTCATCCGCCGGGTTGGCGCCAGGCTTGCGTTGCACGCCGATCCACTCCTGATCAGCCAGATGCTCGGGTAACAACTCGCTGTGGCGCGCCAATGCATGATGTTCCGGCAGCGCCAGCAGCATCGGGTCGTCCAGCACCTGCAGCGCCGTCAGGTCCGGGTCATCGGTGGCCGGTGGCTCGCCGACCAGGGCAATGTCGAGGCTGCGTTGACGCAAGCCTTCGAGCTGTTCCAGCGACGGCAAGTTGTACAGCTTGATATGCACGGTAGGCCGGTCATCCCTCAATACGCGCAACGCATTGGGCAGCACGCCGGCGTGCATCGCGTTTTCGATGTAGCCGATGCACAAGCCGCCTTCTTCGCCGCGTCCCAGGCGTTTGCCCAGGGATTCCAAGCGATTGGCGTGGGTCAACAGCGCCTTGGTTTCCGCCAGGAACGTCTGGCCATCGCGGGTCAGGCGGATGCGCTGCTGGCTGCGTTCGAACAAGGTCAGGCCCAGGCGCTCTTCAAGCTGGGCGATCTGGCGGCTCAGCGGTGACTGCGAGATATGCAGGCGCTCGGCGGCACGGCCGACATGTTCTTCTTCCGCGACCACTTCGAAGTAGCGCAGTTGGCGAAGATCAATCATGTGTAAGACCTTTCAGGACTCAAGTTGATCGCAGTATGTCTTGGACGGTCCGATCTATGCAATCTAGGATCTGCTCAACGGTCACAGCGACTCACAACCTATTGAGGACCCACCATGAGCTTGAAAGACAAATTGCCCGGCCCGCTGGGCTTTGGCACCGCACCGCTGGGCAATATGTTCCGCGCAATTGCCGAAGACGAAGCCCAGGCCACCGTCGAGGCTGCCTGGAACCACGGCGTGCGTTACTTCGACACCGCTCCCTTTTACGGCTCGGGCCTGTCGGAAATCCGCCTGGGCCAGGCGCTGTCGCAGTACAACCGCGATGACTTCGTGCTCAGCACCAAAGTTGGCCGGGTGATTCTCGATGAAGTCGAAGAAAGCGCCCGCGACCTCGGCGAAAAAAGCGGCGTGTTCGAACACGGCCGCCCCAACAAGATGCTCAATGACTACAGTGCCGACGCCACCTTGCGTTCCATCGAAGACAGCCTCGAGCGCCTGCAAACCGACCGCCTGGACATCGTGTGGATTCACGACATCGCCCAGGACTTTTACGGCGACCAATGGCTGGACTACTTCAACCAGGCCCGCACCGGCGCCTTCAAGGTGCTGACCCGCCTGCGCGAAGAAGGCGTGATCAAGGCCTGGGGCCTGGGCGTCAACCGCGTTGAACCCTGCGAGTTGACCCTTGACCTCAACGAAGCCCGGCCCGATGGCTTCCTGCTGGCCGGCCGCTACACTTTGCTCGACCACGAACGCGCCTTGCAGCGTTTGATGGACGCAGCCTTGGCGCAGAACGTCGAGATCGTCGTCGGCGGGCCTTACAGCTCCGGCATTCTGGCCGGTGGCGCGCACTTCGAATACCAGCAGGCGAGCCCCGCGATCATCGATAAAGTCGAGCAGATCAAGGCGATTGCCCAGGCGTTTGGGGTAAGTATAAAAGCCGCAGCCCTGCAATTTTCCCTGGCGCATCCGGCCGTGGCGGCGGTGATTCCAGGTGCCAGTCGTCCGGGGCGGATTGCCGAAGACGTTGCAGCGTTGTCAGAGAAGATCCCGGCAGCCTTCTGGCAGGCGCTGCGCGAGGCCCGGTTGATTTCGGCCCGTGCGCCTCTGCCGCTCTAACTTCAGGAGTACCACCGATGAACATTGATGTAAGCGGCAAAGTAGCTATCGTCAGCGGCAGCACCGCCGGTATTGGCCTGGGCATCAGCCAGGCGCTGGCCGCCTGCGGTGCCACCGTGGTGGTGATCGGGCGCGAATCGGGCAAGGTCGACGACGCGCTGGCAAGCATTCGCCAGGCGGTGCCGGGCGCTGATCTGCGCGGGCTGGTGGCGGATCTTGGCACCGCCGAAGGCGCCGCGAAACTGTTCGCCGCCGAACCGCGTGCCGACATCCTGGTCAACAACCTCGGCATCTTCAACGATGTGGATTTCTTTGATGCGCCCGACAGCGAGTGGACGCGCTTCTATGAGGTCAATGTGATCTCCGGCGTGCGCCTGGCACGGCATTACACGCCAGGCATGGTCGAGCAGGGCTGGGGGCGGGTGATCTTCGTGTCGTCGGAGTCCGGCGTGGCCACACCGGCCGACATGATCAACTACGGCGTGACCAAAAGCGCCAACCTCGCGGTTTCCCATGGCCTGGCCAAGCGCTTGGCGGGCACCGGCGTGACGGTTAACGCAGTGCTGCCGGGGCCGACCTTTACCGACGGCCTGGAGCAGATGCTCAAGGACGCCACACAGAAGTCCGGGCGCAGTGCGCGGGACGAGGCCGACGTATTTGTACGTAACGCACGGCCGACCTCGATCATCCAGCGCGCGGCGAATGTGGATGAAGTGGCGAACCTGGTGGCGTACATTGCTTCACCGCTGTCCTCTGCAACCACAGGCGCTGCGCTGCGGGTCGACGGTGGTGTTGTCGACAGCATGGCGATCTGAAGTCTTATTTTTCCTGGAGTATTTAGTGTGGCGACAGCTTCTTCTGTAATTGAAATCCCGGTTTCGGCCGATCAGGTCTGGCAATTGGTCGGTGGCTTCAACGCGCTGCCGGATTGGCTGCCGTTTATCGTCAAGAGCGAGCCGAGCGAGGGCGGGCGCGTGCGCCACCTGCAAACCGCAGATGGCGGTGTGGTGGTCGAGCGTTTGCAGCGTTTTGATAACGTGGCGCGCAGCTACAGCTACACCATCGAGCAATCGCCATTTCCGGTGAGTGCTTACCTGGCGACCTTGCAGGTTGAGGCGCTCACCGACAGCTCGGCGAAAGTGACCTGGTCCGGCGTGTTCACCCCGGCAGCCGGGACCACGGACGCGGCGGTGGAAGAGTTGTTCACAGGAGTGTACAGCGGCGGCCTCGAAGCGCTGCGCGCCAACTTCTAACTAACTGGCAAAGCCGTTCCAATGTGGGAGCTGGCTTGCCTGCGATAGCGGAGTGTCAGGCAATGCAAATTTGCCGGGTACATCGTCATCGCAGGCAAGCCAGCTCCCACACGGTTTTGTAGCGCCTGGACTATTCGGGCATCAACTGCTGCCGACACTCCAGCACCAACCGCGCACCGCCACGCTGGCTGCTGCCAACCTCCAGCTTGAACCCGTGCAAGTTGATGATCGCCGCCACAATCGACAGGCCCAAACCGAAGCCGCCTTGCTGGTCGCTTTCATCCACGCGATAAAAGCGCTGGAACACCGCATCACGTTCCGCCGCCGGAATACCCGGCCCGGAGTCGTGCACTTCGATGCGCGTGCTGCCGCCGTCATTCACACCACGCAAGATCACCTCGCCACCGGCGGGCGAGAACTTGATCGAGTTGCTCAGCAGGTTGGCCAAGGCTTCGAACAGCAGCGCACGGTCGCCGGTGATCCACGGCAGCGCTTCGGGCACTTCGAGGCGCAACTGCAATTCGCCTTCCTCGGCCAACGGCAGATAAAAGTCATGCAGCTCGCGCAGCAGTGGCAACGGGTCCATTACCAGGAAACCCGAGCGGCGCTGGTGGTCTTCCAGCTCCGAGATGCGCAACAGCCCGCGAAAGCGCGCCATCAGCGTGTCGGTCTCGGCGATGGCGTCGTCGAGCTTCACCGCGTACACCGAGTTTTCCTCGGCTTCCTGCTTGATGCGGTAAAGCTGCGCGCGCAAGCGTGTCAGCGGGGTGCGCAGGTCGTGGGCAATGTTGTCGCACACGCCCTTGACCTCGTTCATCAGCTTCTCGATGCGGTCAAGCATGGCGTTGACGATGGCCGCGAGCATGTCCAGTTCGTCACGCCGATTAGACAGCGGCAAACGGTGGGTCAGGTCGCCGGCGACGATAGCCTCGGCGCTGGCCTGGATCCCGCGAATACGCCGCAGCGGGCGGCGGCGCAGCAAATGCCAACCGGCCGCGCCCGGAATAATGGTCAGCGACAGCGCCCACAGCAGTGCATGCCAGATGATCCGGGTGACGCCGAACAGCGAACCGTTGGCCCGCACCAGCACCAGCCAGCGGCCGTCTTCGGTGTGGGTGGCGACGGCGTCGCAGCTGTCTTTGGGCAGTTTGGGGTCGTCGGACTCGACGCAATTGGCCAGCGCGTGGATCTTGCCGTCCAGCGGCAAGTCCGGTGGCACGGCGCGAATCGGCCCGCTCAGGGGGCGAAATTGCTCATCGAACAGGCCATAGGCGTCCACGCCCTTCATGTCGAAGGTCATGCTGGTGGTCAGGGCTTCCACCAGTTCTTCGCCGTCGAAACGCTGAAACAAGTGCTGGCGCTGCATCAGCGAGTGGCGGGACAGGTCGCCCAGGTAACCCGACACTTCGAAATACAACACCCCCATGAGGATGCAACTCCAGGCCACGAACAGCGAGCTGTAGAGCGCCAGCAAGCGGCTGCTGGAGGAGCGCCAGCCCTTAGAGGGGTTCAGCAATGACATAACCGGAACCTCGTACCGTGCGGATCAGCGGCGTGAGGCCCGGTGGATCGATTTTCTTGCGCAGGCGACCGATGTGCACATCGATCAGGTTGGTGCCCGGGTCGAAGTGATAACCCCAGACTTCCTCGAAGATCATCATCCGCGACAGGATCTGCCCGGTGTTGCGCATCAGGAACTCGAGCAATTTGTATTCGGTGGGCAACAGGCTCAGCGGCTGCTCGGCACGGCTGGCCTCGCGGCTGATCAGGTTGAGTTCCAGGTCGGCCACGCGCAGGGCGGTTTCGAACTCCTTGACCGTGCTTTTGCGCCGCAGCAGCACTTCGACACGGGCGGCCATTTCGTCGGAGGCGAACGGCTTGGTCAAGTAGTCATCACCACCGGCCCGCAGGCCGCGCACGCGTTCATCGACATCGGAGAGGGCGCTGATCATCAAGATCGGAGTCGACACCCCGATGGTGCGCAGGGTCGTGACGATGGCCAGGCCATCCAACTCCGGCAGCATCCGGTCGAGGGTGATCAGATCGTAATCACCACTCACAGCACGGACCAGGCCTTCGCGGCCGTTGTCCACCCAATCCACATCCAGTCCATGGCTACTCAGCTCTGCGACGATCTCGCGGGCCGTTACGGCGTCATCCTCGATGGTCAAAATACGGGTCATAGGATTACCTGGTGAGCGATTCACACTAGAAGTGGGGTCATTTTGCCAAGAAGTAGCTGAATGTTTCCTAAATTAAACTTCATCTTGGCAAAACCACCACAAATTTCCGGGTTGCACACCTCCACTGTGGGAGCTGGCTTGCCTGCGATAGCGGTGTGTCAGACACAAAATATCAACCTGGAAGACCGCTATCGCAGGCAAGCCAGCTCCCACAGTGAGCGGGTTTGCAGGGAGATTGCATAAAGCACGCCCGTCACTGCTGTTTCTTGCAAGTTGCACGGTCCTGCGAAGTTCAAATTACTTAACTCGTTGAAATAACAGGATTTTAATTTTTCCCCCGGCTGGCACGCTGCCTGCACTGTCCCTTTTGAGACTTGTAACACTATTTTTCCTGCCGGGAGCAAAACAACAATGATCACATCGTCATCCACGCTGCAAGAGTCAAGCGCGCGCTCTGGGGTTTCCTGGGGCGCAATCTTTGCCGGGGCCGCTGCGGCGGCTGCACTGTCGCTTATCCTGGTGCTGCTGGGCTTCGGCCTGGGCTTTTCGGCGGTGTCGCCGTGGGCCGACAGCGGCATGAGCGCCAAGGGGCTGGGTATTTCCACGATTATCTGGCTGGCATTCACCCAAATCGTCGCTTCGGGCCTGGGCGGTTACATTGCCGGCCGGTTGCGTGTGAAGTGGGCGAATATGCATGGCGATGAAGTGTACTTTCGCGACACGGCCCATGGTTTCCTCGCCTGGGCCGTCGCCACTTTGGTCACCGCAGTACTGGTGGTCGGTTCGGTCAGCAGCGTGGTCAGTGGCGGCGTGAAAGCCGGTGCCAGTGTCGCAGCAGGTGCCGCCAGCGGCATCAGCCAGGCCGCCGGTAGCGCAGCCAAGGGCGCCAACAGCGGCGACTTCGACTACTACGTCGACAGCCTGTTCCGCGATGACCGCCCAGCTGCCGTCAGCGATGACGCGGTACACGGCGTGGTCGCACGCATTCTCACCCGCACCCTGAGCAACGACGGCCAACTGGCACCGGAGGACCGTACCTACCTGGCCCAGTTGATCAGCCAGCGCACCAACCTCAGCCAGGCCGACGCCGAAGCGCGTATCGACAAGGTCTACGGGGAAGCCCGTAAAGCCATTGACGATGCCAAGCTCAAAGCCAAGCAAGCGGCCGATACTGCCGCCAAAGTCGCTGCCTACACCTCGCTGTGGACCTTTGTGGCCCTGTTGATCGGCGCGTTCTTTGCCAGCTTCGCAGCAACCTTCGGCGGTCGTCGTCGGGATGCTGTGGTGTACGTCGAAACCGAAAACTACGTTCGTTAATTCAAGGAGAACATCATGCGCTCATTACTACTGTGGTTCCTCGGCGTGCCGATTCCGGTGATCATCCTGATCGCGATCTTTATGCACTGATTCAGGTTAACTGTGGGAGCGGGCTTGCCCGCGATGACGGAGTGTAAGTTGATGGTTTATCTAACTGACACACCGCTATCGCGGGCAAGCCCGCTCCCACATTTGGTTTTGTGTAATGTCAGCCAGGTTGTGATCAGCAAGGCGCTCGCCGCTGCGGTCATGATCATCAAGGGCAGTGAAGTGCCATCCGATAACAACCCTGTCACCCAACTGCTCACCGCCGTCAGGATCATCTGGATAAAAAAGAACAACCCCGACGCCGTTCCCGCAATCGCGCCATAGGGCTGCAGCACCGACAGCTGGCAGGCCGGAATCACCATCCCCACCGACACCATGATCACCACCATCGGCAGCACAATCGCCAGCCATTCTCCCGGCAGCGCGAGGGTCGCCATCGCCAGCAAAACGCTGCCCAGCACATTCAGGCCGATCCCAGCGTTGATCAAGCGGTCGGGCTCGAAGCGCAATACCAAACGGCAAAACAGGTTCGCCCCGAGCATGTAGCCGCTGATCGTCGCGGCGAATACCAGCGCGTATTCCGTGGCCGTCAGTTGGTAGCCGCGTTGCAACAGCGAAGACGACTCGCTGATAAACGGAAAATACGTGCTGTACACACAGCCGATGGCCAAGGCGTACCGCAGGAAATAGCGGTCGCGCAGCAGTTGGCCATACACGCGCAGCAGGTTGCTCGGCGGCGCAGCGGCAACTTCGGTCGGGCGGGTTTCCGGCAGGCGGCGGTAAACCACCAGGCACAGCACGGCGCCGATCACGGCCAGCAGCACAAACAAGCCACGCCAGTTGATCAAGGGCAGCATCAGGCTGCCAAGCACTGGCGCGGCCATCGGCGAGATGGCCATGGCCATGGAGATCAGGCCGAGCAGACGCGCTTGTTCGTGGCGGTCGAAGTAATCGCGCACGATCACTCGACCGATCACCGTGGTACAGCAACCGCCTAGGGCCTGGAACAGCCGGGCGATCACCAGCACGCCGAGGTTGTCGGCCTGGGCGCAGGTCACCGTCGCCACCACGTACAGCAGCAGCCCGGCCAGCAAGACCGGGCGCCGACCGAAACGGTCGGTCAACGGGCCGCTGACCAGCAGGGAAATCGCCGAGCCCAGGGTGTACAGCGTGAGGGTCAGTTGCAGTTGGCTGTCGCTGCTGTGGAAGTAGTCGGCCATGGCGGGCAAGGCTGGCAGATGCAGGTCGAGCGTGATGCGGGGCAGGGCGATCAGCACGGTCAGCAGGACCAGCCAGAACCCGGTGGAGAGGGCGCGTTGAGTCATGGGAAGCTTCTTTGCTAACGAGTAGAGCCTGAACTCTAACGACTTTGTGGTTTAATTCTTTGAGCCGCTTATTGCTTAAAACACTGGACCACTTATGCGCCGAGGAAAAACCGCCGCCATCTTGGACTTGCCGCGCCCGGATACGCTGGACGCCAGCAAGCAGCAGGGCGCCTATGACGCGTTGCGCGCCGCCATCCTCAATCGCCAGTTGCCGGTGGGCAGCCGCTTGCCCTCGACCCGCAACCTGGCCGAACGCTGGCTGGTGTCGCGTGGCACCCTGGAGGCGGCGTTCGAGCGCTTGCACAGCGAGGGGTATGTCGAGCGCGTGGCGGGCTCCGGCACGCGGGTGAGTGCAGTGATCCCCGAGGAGTTTATCGCGGCCCCGGCGCCGAGCAGCAAACCGCGCCGCCTGGCCGTGCCTGATCAGCCCGACGCCGGCGTGCAAAGCCACGTGCCTTTTGTGGCCCGGCGCCCGGATGCCAGTCTGTTCGACTTGAAAACCTGGGCACGCTGTATTTCCCGTGGCTTGCTGTTGGCGGGGCCGGGTGCGCTGGAGGCCGCGCACCCGGCCGGGTTACCGGCGTTGCGCGAGCAAATCGCCGACTACCTGCGCAGTTACCGCGGCATGCACTGTGAGGCGGATGAGGTGATTGTCACCACGGGCATTCGTCACGCCCTCGACCTGATCGCGCGCACGCTGCTCAAACCCGGCGACACGGCATGCGTCGAAGACCCAGGCTATAAGCCTGCGCGGCGCCTGTTCAGCCTGGCTGGCGCGCAGGTTCAATCGATCCCGGTCACCGCCGAAGGCCTCGACACCGACCAACTCCCAGCCACGGCGCGGTTGGCTTACGTGTCGCCTGCCCACCAGGCGCCCTTGGGCATGACCTTGTCGGTCTCGCGCCGCCTGGCATTGCTGGACTGGGCCGCACGCGCTGACGCCTGGGTGGTCGAAGACGATTACGACAGCGAATACAACTACAACAGCGCTCCGCTGGCCGCGCTCAAATCCCTCGATTCCGGCGACCGGGTAATCTATTGCGGCAGCTTCAACAAGAACCTGTTTCCCGGCTTGCGTGTGGGTTTCATGGTGGTGCCCAGGGCGCTGCGGCCCGCGTTATTGCACACTTCACAATGGACCGGGCATTCGGTGGGCGCCACGGATCAATTGGGCCTGGTCGAATTCCTGGGCAGTGGGGCGTTTGTGCGGCATTTGCGCGCTTCACGCCAAGCCTATCAGGCGCGCCGCGATGCATTGCTCGCCTGCCTGCCGGACGGCTGCACGGTCAGCGGCCAGCAGGCCGGGTTGCATTTTGTGCTGTGGTTGCCGGCAGGCGTCTGCGAGGCGGATTTTTGTAGCCGCGCTGCCGCCGTCGGCCTGACTTTGCAGCCGTTGGGCAAGTTCTGTGACGAGGCCAGCCTGTCGCCTGCGGTGATCATCGGCTACACCGCGCTGACCCTGGCGCAGATTCGTTTTCACGGCCGAGTTCTCACGAAATTGTTAATGGCGGCTTAACCGCCCCTTGGCTAGACTCGCGCCCCATGAGCCGCCTCCTGCGTTTAATCCTGGTCATGCTGTTAAGCCTCACGCTTCCCCTGACCGGGATGGCGGGAGTGCCGTCGAGCACCGAGCCGTGCCCGATGAAGATGGCAGACATGCAGGTGATGACCGACATGAGCCCCGACTGCTGCCAGGACGGCTTTGATCACGGCAAAGTCTGCAAGCCGGGCCAGGAATGCAAGACCGGCGGCCTGCTGCAATTGTCCCTGGCGGTGCTCAAGGCACCGCTGGCACGCGCTCATCCTTTGGCCATCGGCCACATATCTGATTTTATCCCCGACCGCACGCCCTCCGGCGTCTGGCGCCCGCCGCGTAGCTGATTCCTGTTGCATCTGAACATCCATCCCTACTGCGGGATGGCCTTGCTGTGGGCCGCATAACGCGGCGAGCAGTGGAACAGATCAGGAATCTTTACGATGAATTCCCTCTATGTGCGCGCCCTGGTGGTGGGCGTGCTGGTGTGGCCTGCGCTCGCCTCGGCGCTGACCCTGGATGAGGCCCTGCGCCTGGCGCAGAACAACGCGCCTTCGCTGGTGGCCGAGTCCGCCAAGCTGCAAGCCGCGACACACGCGGCGATTCCGGCCGGCGAATTGCCCGACCCGAAACTGCTGGTGGGCCTGCAGAATTTTCCCATCGGCGGGCCGAATCGCGGCACGTTGTATGGCGATGACATGACGCAACAAATGATCGGCCTGCAGCAACAGGTGCCCAGCCGCGACAAGCGCAAAGCCCGGGTCGAGCTGGCTGATGCAACCATAGAACGCACCGCCGCCGAAGGGCGCATCGAGCGCCTTAACGTGCGCCAGGCCACCGCCCAGGCGTGGATCCGTGCTTACGCGGTGGAGCGCAAAGAGGCCTTGTTCAAAGACTTCTATCAGCAGAACCGCCTGCTGCAAGACAGCGTGCGCGCGCAGTTGGCCGGCGGGCGCGGCCAGGCGTCCGATGCGGTGATTCCCAAACAGGAAGCCGCCGAATTGGCGGGCCGTGAGGACGAGCTGACCCAGCAACGTGCCCAGGCCCGCGCCGCCCTCAAGCGCTGGATCGGCGCCGCCGCCAATCAAGCCCCCAGCGGCCAGTTACCCAATTGGAGCATCGACAGCCACGGCTACAGCCACAACCTGCATCAACACCCCGAACTGCAAGCCTTCGTGCCGCGCACCCGCGAGGCGCAGGCGCGCGTGCAGGAGGCCAAGGCGCAAAAGACCTCGGACTGGAGCTGGGAAGTCGACTACGGGCACCGCAGCCGTGAGTACGGCGACATGGTCACGCTGCAATTGAGTTTTGACCTGCCGATCTTTCCCGGTCGCCGACAAAACCCAGGCATCGCGGCCAAGCAGGCCGAGTTGGACCAACTCGACGCCGAACGCGAAGCCGCCACCCGCGAACACACGCAGATGCTCGACGACGACCTGGCGGTTTACCAGCGCCTGGACCGCGCCGTGCAGCGCAGCCAGGACAGCCTGGTGCCGCTGGCCGAAGAAAAAGTCACACTCAGCCTGGCCGGTTACCGCGCCGGCAAGGGCGATTTGCTCACGGTGGTCGGCGCTCGCCGTGAGCTGGTCGAGGCCCGCTTCAAACAGATTGATGCCATCGAACAGCGCGCCCTGATCGGCGCCCAGCTGTATTTCGCTTACGGGGAACCCAGCCATGAATAATCCAATTGTCGCAGCACTGGTGCTGCTGGGTCTGGGCGCGGGCTATGGGCTGGCGCAATTTCACTCGGTGGCGTCTGTTGCACCCAGGGACGACAAACCGGCGCTGTACTGGTACGACCCGATGTACCCGCAGCAGAAGTTCGATAAACCCGGCAAGTCACCGTTTATGGACATGCAACTGGTGCCGCGTTATGCCGAAGGCACGGCGGCTGCGGATACGCCGGCAGTGCAGATTGACCCACGGCAAACCCAGAACATCGGCGTGCGCCTGGCGAGCGTCAGCCGGGGTGTGCTGACGTCGACCCTGGAGCTGTCGGGCATCCTCGCGTTCAACGACCGTGACGTGGCGGTGGTGCAGGCGCGGGCTGCCGGGTTCGTCGAGCGCGTCTATGCGCGGGCACCGGGTGATGTGCTCAAGGCCGGCGCGCCGTTGGCAGACCTGTTGATCCCCGAATGGGCGCCAGCCCAGGAAGAATTTCTGAGCCTGCGCCACAGCGGCGACAGTGGGTTGATCGCGGCAGCCCGGCAACGGTTGCGTCTGAGCGGCATGCCGACCGGGTTGATCCAGCAGATGGAGCGCAGCGGCCGGGTGCAGTCGGTGTTGACCGTCACCAGCCCGTTGAGCGGCGCCCTGCAAAGTTTGGAGGTGCGCGAAGGCATGACGCTGGCGGCAGGGCAGACCCTGGCGCGTATCAATGGCCTGGATCAGGTGTGGCTGCAGGTTGCCGTGCCCGAAGCCCAAGGCTCGACCTTGGCCGTGGGGCAAACCGTGCAGAGCCGTTTTGTCGGTTTGCCGGGCAAAACCGTCGACGGCACCATCAGCGCGATTTTGCCGGCCACCGCCATGGACAGCCGTACTGTGCAAGTGCGTGTCGAGTTGCCCAACCCCGACGGCAACCTGCGTCCCGGCATGACCGCGCAGGTGCGCCTGGCGCAAACCAGCGGGCAAGCGGTGTTGCAAGTGCCCAGCGAAGCCTTGATCCGCACCGGCAAGCGCGTGCTGGTGATGCTGGCCGAGGAGGGCGGGCGCTATCGCCCGGTAGAGGTTGAAGTGGGCGTAGAAAATCAGGACCAAACCGTGATCCTCGGCGGCTTGCAAGAAGGCCAGCAGGTGGTCGCCTCCGGCCAATTCCTGCTCGATTCCGAAGCCAGTTTAAGCGGCATAACCGCGCCAACATCCGACATGTCGGGCATGAGCATGCAGCCAGGAGCCCAGCCATGATCGCCTTGCTGATTCGCTGGTCGGTGGCCAACCGGTTTCTGGTGCTGCTCGCGACCTTGTTCATCACCGCGTGGGGCGTGTGGGCGGTGCAAAATACGCCGGTGGATGCCTTGCCGGACCTCTCGGATGTGCAGGTGATCATCCGCACGCCGTACCCGGGCCAGGCGCCGCAAATTGTCGAAAACCAGGTCACTTACTCGATGACCACCACCATGCTGTCGGTACCGGGCGCCAAGACCGTGCGCGGTTTTTCGTTCTTCGGCGACAGCTATGTGTACGTGCTGTTCGACGAAGGCACTGACCTGTATTGGGCGCGCTCGCGGGTGCTGGAATACCTCAGCCAATTGCAGGCGCGGCTGCCCGCATCGGCCAAGCCATCGTTGGGGCCGGACGCCACCGGGGTGGGCTGGATCTACCAGTACGCCTTGGTGGACCGCAGCGGCCAGCAGGACTTGGCGCAACTGCGTGCGCTGCAGGACTGGTTCCTCAAGTTCGAACTCAAGACCCTGCCGAATGTGGCCGAAGTGGCGACCATCGGCGGCCAGGTCAAGCAGTACCAGGTACAGCTCGACCCGCTGGCCATGGCGAGTCGCGGCGTTACCCAGGCGCAGGTTAAAGAGGCTATCGACAAGGCCAACCAGGAAACCGGCGGCTCGGTGCTGAACATGGGCGAGTCCGAATACGTGGTGCGCGCCTCCGGCTACCTGAAAAGCCTGGCGGATTTTCGCGCGATTCCCCTGCGGCTCGGCACCAACAACGTGCCGGTGAGCCTTGGCGACGTGGCAAACATTCAACTTGGCCCGGACCTGCGTCGGGGCATCAGTGAGCTGGACGGCGAGGGCGAAGCCGTCGGCGGCGTGGTGATCCTGCGCAGCGGCAAAAATGCGCGTGAGGCCATTGCAGCGGTCAAGACCAAGCTGGAACAACTGAAAAGCAGCCTGCCGCCCGGCGTGGATATTGTCACCACCTACGATCGCAGCAAGTTGATCGACCGCGCCGTGGATAACCTCAGCCACAAGCTGTTGGAGGAGTTTTTGGTGGTGGCGCTGGTGTGCGGGATTTTTCTCTGGCATCTGCGTTCATCTCTGGTGGCGATTATTTCGCTGCCGGTGGGCGTATTGATCGCCTTTATCGTCATGCGCTTTCAGGGCATCAACGCCAACATCATGTCGCTCGGCGGCATCGCGATTGCCATCGGCGCAATGGTGGATGCGGCGGTGGTGATGATTGAAAACGCCCACAAGAAAATCGAGGCCTGGCACCACGCCAATCCTGGCCGGGAACTGAAAGGTGAGGACCACTGGAGGGTCATGACCGACGCGGCGGTGGAAGTAGGGCCTGCGCTGTTTTTCTGCCTGCTGATCATCACGTTGTCGTTTATTCCGGTGTTCACGTTGCAAGCCCAGGAAGGCCGGCTGTTCGGCCCGTTGGCTTACACCAAGACCTACGCCATGGCGGCAGCGGCCGGGTTGTCGGTGACCTTGGTCCCGGTGTTGATGGGCTACTGGATTCGCGGGCGCATTCCCGATGAGCAGCGCAACCCGCTCAATCGTGGCTTGATCAAACTCTACCAGCCGGCCCTTGATGCGGTGCTGCGCTGGCCGCGCCTGACCTTGCTGGTGGCGCTGCTGATGGTGGCGAGCGCGCTGTGGCCGGTGACGAAACTTGGGGGTGAGTTCCTGCCGCCGCTGGACGAGGGCGACTTGCTCTACATGCCGTCGGCGCTGCCGGGGCTGTCGACGCAAACCGCCGGTGAGTTGCTGCAACGTACTGACCGGCTGATCAAGACCGTACCGGAAGTGGCGCACGTGTTCGGCAAGGCCGGTCGCGCCGAAACCGCCACCGACCCGGCACCGCTGGAGATGTTTGAAACCACGATTGAGTTCAAGCCCAAGGACCAATGGCGCCCCGGCATGACCCCGGAAAAACTGGTGAAGGAGCTGGACCGTGTGGTGCAGGTGCCGGGCCTGACCAATATCTGGATCCCGCCGATCCGCAACCGTATCGACATGCTCGCCACCGGCGTCAAAAGCCCGATTGGTGTGAAGGTCGCGGGCGCCAGCCTGATGCAGATCGACGCGGTGACCCAGGCTGTGGAGAAGGTTGCCAGGACCGTGCCCGGTGTGAGTTCGGCACTGGCTGAGCGGTTGACCGGCGGGCGCTATATCGACGTGGATATCGACCGTTCGGCCGCTGCGCAATATGGGCTGAATATCGCCGATGTGCAGTCGATTGTGGCGGGCGCGATTGGCGGTGAAACCATTGGCGAAACGGTCGAAGGCCTGGCGCGGTTCCCCATCAGCCTGCGTTACCCCAAGGCGTGGCGCGACTCGCTGCAGGCGCTGGGCAGCCTGCCGATCTACACGCCGCAGGGCAGCCAGATCACCCTCGGCACGGTGGCCAGGCTCAAGATCAGTGACGGCCCGCCGATGCTCAAAAGCGAAAACGCACGGCCTTCCGGCTGGGTGTATATCGACGTGCGTGACCGTGACCTGGCTTCAGTGGTGAAGGACTTGCGTGCGGCGATTGAGCAGCAGGTGCACTTGCAGCCGGGCATGAGCCTCAGTTATTCGGGGCAGTTCGAGTTTCTGGAGCGGGCCAATGAGCGCTTGAAGCTGGTGGTGCCGGCTACCTTGCTGATCATCTTTGTGCTGCTGTACCTGACCTTTCGCCGCGTGGATGAGGCGGTGCTGATTCTGGGCACCTTACCGTTCGCACTGACTGGCGGTGTGTGGTTGCTCTACTGGCTGGGCTTCAATTTGTCGGTGGCCACGGGCGTGGGGTTTATTGCGCTGGCGGGGGTGTCGGCTGAGTTTGGGGTGATCATGCTGTTGTATCTGAAAAACGCCTGGGCTGAGCGTAAGGATGGTGATTTGCTGGCGGCCATTACTGAGGGGGCGGTGTTGCGGGTGAGGCCCAAGGCGATGACCGTGGCCGTTATCATCGCCGGGTTGTTGCCGATTCTGCTTGGAGGTGGGACTGGCAGCGAAGTCATGAGCCGCATTGCTGCGCCGATGATTGGTGGGATGTTGACGGCGCCGTTGCTGTCGCTGTTTGTGATTCCGGCAGCCTACCAACTGATGCGCCGCCCAAAAGCCAAGCGCTGAACAAAATGTGGGAGCTGGCTTGCCTGCGATAGCATCAGCTCGATGTATCAGACACACCGAGTGTGATCGTTCAGTATCGGCACGTCAGTCGTCAAACCCGACCTGCTCATGAATCTCATCCACCTTCAATTCCAACCGATACGCCACGGCAATAAACAACGCCTGGCACAGGCACAACGTGGCGCTCAAGGAGCGGAAGGCAAACGACGAACCCTCATTCACCAACAACACCGCGTTCGCCCGCTTGGCCAGGGGCGACAGGTTGCTGTCGGTGATGATCAAGGTCTTGGCCTGATGATGCTGGGCGATGCGCAGGCAATGCTGGGTCTCTTTGCCGTAGGGCGTAAAGCTGATCGCAATCACCAGGTCGTTGGCCCGCACGCTGCGCATCTGTTCGCGATAACTGCCGCCCAGGCCCGAGATCAGGTGGATGCGCTTGTTGGTGTGCTGCAGGTTGTAGACCAGGTAATCGGCCACGGCAAACGAGCGGCGCACGCCGACCACGTAGATATTGTCGGCGTTGACCACCAGGTCCACCGCCTTCTCAAACGCCACATCATCCAGTTCCAGCCCCAGGCGCTCGATGCCGGAGAGGGTGGCATTCACGCACTCACGCGCCAGGTCGCCGCCACTGGCCTTCTGCGACTTGTTGGCGATCATGCTGCGGATGCGCTGCTGGTAGTTCTGCACCGGCGTGGTTTTGTGGGTGTAGGCCTCGCGAAACAGCGCCTGCATCTCGCTGAACCCACTGAAACCGAAGCGCTGGGAAAACCGCACGATGGCAGAAGGGTGTACTTCGCATTCGCGGGCGATGTCGCTGATGCGGTCGACCATGATGCGGTCGCTCTGCTGGCTCATGTAGCTGGCAATGCGTTTGAGCTGGCGCGGCAGGCTTTCGTATTCGTCCGTGATCAGCTGCAACAGGCGTTCGGCATTGATCGGAGGGCTGGCGATCGTATCTTCCAGGGTGGTCTCGGGATCGGTGCGGGACATGGGCAATCCTTCTGGCGTGTTCGTCTGATGCGCTGATGAGTGACGCAAGTCTACAGGGTAGGCGCAAAAAAATACCTCGGCATCACGGCGTCCGTGGGCGGCTGAAACGATGCACGGCGGCTGGCATGCCATTATGCTGGCTTATTGGAAAAAATATTCCACTAAAAATAATTATGGAATAAATATTGATTGCTGCCGCTGGACGTTCTAGTCTGCTTGCACCAAGAGCGTGTGCCGTCACCACGGCGGCACCACGCAGGCTGATAAAAATAACAGGAGCCAGCATGGGCCAGACTCGTTTTGCCAGTGGGCGTCAATTGGATCTGATTTGCCTCGGGCGCCTGGGCGTCGACCTCTATGCACAGCAAGTCGGTGCGCGGCTTGAGGACGTGTCCAGCTTTGCCAAGTACCTCGGCGGTTCCTCCGCCAACATCGCCTTCGGCACGGCGCGGCTGGGCCTCAAGTCGGCGATGTTGAGCCGCGTGGGCGATGACCATATGGGCCGTTTCCTGCTCGAATCCCTGGCCCGTGAAGGCTGTGATGTGAGCGGTATCAAGGTCGACCCGGAGCGCCTCACGGCCCTGGTATTGCTGGGGCTTAAAGACCGCGAAACCTTCCCGCTGGTGTTCTACCGCGAAAACTGCGCCGACATGGCACTGCGCGCCGAAGACATCAGCGAAGCCTTTATCGCCTCCAGCAAAGCCTTGCTGATCACCGGCACACATTTCTCCACCGATGGCGTGTACAAGGCCAGCATCCAGGCGCTGGATTACGCGGCTAAGCACAACGTCAAGCGTGTGCTGGATATCGACTATCGCCCGGTGCTGTGGGGCCTGGCGGGCAAGGCGGATGGCGAAACGCGGTTTGTCGCCGACCAGAACGTCAGCCAGCATGTGCAGAGCATCCTGCCGCGTTTCGACCTGATCGTCGGCACTGAAGAAGAGTTCTTGATCGCCGGTGGCAGTGAAGACCTGCTGACCGCGCTGCGCACCGTGCGTGAACTGACCCCGGCGACCCTGGTGGTCAAGCTCGGCCCGCAAGGTTGCACGGTGATTCACGGCGCCGTCCCGGCGCGCCTGGACGACGGCGCGATTTACCCCGGCGTGCGGGTTGAAGTGCTCAATGTACTGGGTGCCGGTGACGCCTTCATGTCCGGCTTCCTCAGCGGCTGGCTCAATGACGCCAGCGATGAGCGTTGCAGCCAGTTGGCCAACGCCTGCGGCGGCCTGGTCGTGTCCCGCCACGCTTGCGCGCCGGCCATGCCCACGCCAGCCGAACTGGATTACCTGTTCAACAGCCCGGTGCCCATCACCCGGCCGGACCAGGACGTAACCCTGCAACGCCTGCACCGCGTCACGGTGCCACGCAAAACCTGGAAGCAGCTGTTTGTGTTTGCCTTCGACCATCGCTGGCAACTGGTGGACCTGGCGCAAAAAGGTGGTCAGGACCTGAGCCGTATCAGTGACATCAAGCAGCTGTTTATCCAGGCCATCGAACGTGTGGAAACCAAGCTGGCGCAGCAGGGCATCGACGCCGATGTGGGCCTGCTGGCCGACCAGCGCTTCGGCCAGGATGCGCTGAATGCCGCCAGCGGCCGTGGCTGGTGGATCGCCCGCCCGGTGGAGGTGCAGAACTCGCGGCCATTGGCGTTTGAACATGGCCGCTCGGTGGGCAGCAACCTGATTGCCTGGCCCCAGGAGCAAATCATCAAGTGCCTGGTGCAGTTCCACCCCGACGACGAGCCGATGCTGCGCCTGGAGCAGGAGGCGCAACTCAAGGCGGTGTACGAGGCGTCCCTGGTCAGTGGCCATGAACTGCTGCTGGAAGTCGTGCCGCCCAAGGATCACCCGTCGACCTATCCCGATGTGCTCTATCGCAGCCTCAAGCGCCTGTACAACCTGGGCATATATCCTGCGTGGTGGAAGATCGAGGCGCAGTCGGCTGAAGACTGGAAAAAGCTCGACGAACTGATCCACGAGCGTGACCCGTACTGCCGTGGTGTGGTGCTGCTGGGCTTGAATGCTTCGGCGCAGTTTCTGGCCGATGGCTTTCAGCAAGCCAGCCAAAGCACCACCTGCCGTGGGTTCGCGGTGGGCCGCACAATCTTCCAGGAGCCAAGCCGTGCGTGGATGGCGGGGGAGATTGATGATGAAGGGTTGATTGAGCAAGTGCAGGGCACGTTCGAGCAGCTCATCAATGCCTGGCGCAGTTCCAGAAATTAAACACAGTCAAATGTGGGAGCCGCTTGTGTGGGAGCCGGGCTTGCCCGCGATAGCATCGACTCGGTCTATTCATGAAACCGAGGTGATGCCATCGCAGGCAAGCCAGCTCCCACACAAGCCAGCTCCCACATAAAGCAGATCTCAGTGCTATCTGAAAACAATAAAAGGTGCAGCCATGCCCGCAATCCGAATTGGCATCAACCCGATCTCCTGGAGCAACGACGACCTGCCGGCCCTCGGCGGTGAAACGCCGCTGAGCACCGCGCTCAGCGAAGGCAAGGAGATCGGCTACGAAGGTTTCGAACTCAACGGCAAGTTCCCCAAGGACGCCAAAGGCGTCGGTGATGTACTGCGCCCCTATGATCTGGCGCTGGTCTCCGGCTGGTACTCCAGCCGCCTGGCGCGCCGTTCGGTGGCCGAAGAAATCCAAGCCATCGCCGGGCATGTCGAGCTGCTCAAACTCAATGGCGCCAACGTGCTGGTGTACGGCGAAGTCGCTGACTCGATCCAGGGCTCGAAGGTGCGCCTGATCGAACGCCCGCGTTTTCACAGCGAGCACGCCTGGCAGGAATACGCCGACAAGCTCACGGAGCTGGCGCGTTTCACCCTGTCCCAAGGCGTGCGCCTGGCGTATCACCACCATATGGGCGCCTACGTCGAATCCCCTGAAGACATTGACCAGCTGATGAAACGAACAGGCCCGGAAGTCGGCCTGCTGTTCGATTCGGGCCATTGCTACATGGGTGGCGGCGAACCCCTCGAGGTCCTGCGCAAACACATCGACCGCGTCTGCCACGTGCATTTCAAGGACGTGCGCAAGCCGGTGGTGCAACTGGCGCGCAACCAGATGTGGAGCTTCCCTGACTGCATCGTCAACGGCACGTTCACCGTGCCCGGCGATGGCGACATCGATTTTGCCGAGTTGCTCGATGTGCTGCTGGCTGCCCACTACAAGGGCTGGCTGGTGGTGGAAGCGGAGCAGGATCCGGCCGTGGCGCCCAGCTATATCTATGCCAAAAAAGGCTACGACACCTTGCGTGCGCTGCTCAACGAGAGGACTAAGTGATGAGCTTGTTGGTCAAAAGCAGCAAACGCGGGCAAACCATGGTGGCCCTGGAAGCAGGCCGCCTGGAGTACGTGGGCTTTTCCGCTTATCGACTGAGCCTGGGCGAAACCCTGCCGGTCACCGCCGGGGATCAAGAGCTGTGCCTGGTGCTGCTCAGCGGTCGCGTCAATATCGAAGGCGAAGGCTTTAACTGGCAGAACCTTGGCGACCGCCAGTCGGTGTTCGAAGACAAATCCCCGTTCGCCGCGTACCTGCCGCCCGGCACCGATGCGCAGATTACCGCCCTGAGCGACGTGCAGATTGCCGTCTGCGCCGCGCCCGGCGCGCCTGGCTTTGAACCGCGCCTGATTCGCCCCGAGCAGTGCAAGCGCAGCGTGCGCGGCAAAGGCGCCAACACCCGCTACGTGTGCGACATCCTGCCTGACAGCGAGCCAGCCCATTCGCTGCTGGTGGTGGAAGTACGCACGCCGTCCGGGCACTCGTCGAGCTACCCGCCGCACAAGCACGACACCGACGACCTGCCGCACCAGAGCTTTCTGGAAGAAACCTACTACCACCAGATCAACCCGCCGCAGGGCTTTGTGTTCCAGCGCGTGTACACCGACGACCGCAGCATCGACCAGGCCATGGCCGTGGAAAACAGCGACCTGGTGGTGGTGCCCAAGGGGTATCACCCGGTCAGCGTGCCGTATGGCTACGAATCGTATTACCTCAACGTGATGGCCGGGCCAAAACGCGCCTGGCATTTCCATAACGACCCGCAGCACAGCTGGCTGCTGGACCTTTAAACGGTTTTGGACGGAGAACAACAACAATGAAGTCGCCGCTACGTTTCGCCCTTAACCGCATGGTCGCCCCCAACCTGTCCCTGCCGGACTTTATCCAGCTCGCCGCGGCCCTCAAGTGCGATGCCATCGAGATTCGCAACGACCTTAAAGGCGATGAAATCGAATACGGCACCCCGGCCAGCCGCGTGCGAGAGTTGTGCGCAGTGCAGGGCATCACGGTGCTGTCGATCAATGCGCTGTACCCGTTTGATGTGTGGAATGACGAGCGTCGCACCCAGGCCATCAAGCTCGCCACCTACGCCCGTGAATGCGGCGCGCAGGGTCTGGTGATGTGCCCGCTCAATGAGCGCGGCGACACCCGCAACGAGGCCCAGCGTGCCGCCGGTTTGCGCACGGCGCTGAGCGAGCTGGCGCCGATCCTGCGCGAGTACGGCATCCTTGGGTTTATCGAGCCGCTGGGTTTCGAGGAGTGTGCCCTGCGTCGCAAGCGCGTGGCGGTGGACGCAATTCAGTCGATTGGCGGCCTGGATGTGTTCCGCCTGGTGCATGACACCTTCCACCACCACCTGGCGAGCGAGCAGGAGTTCTTCCCGCAACTGACCGGCCTGGTGCATATCTCCGGGGTAGAAGACGCCGAAGCGCCGCTCAATTCGATTCGTGACGGCCACCGCGTGCTGGTGGGTGAGGGCGATATCCTCGGCAACGCCGCGCAGATCGACACCTTGCTCAGCAGCGGGTACGGCGGTTACCTGTCGTTTGAGCCGTTTGCCGAGAGTGTGCATGGGTTGGCGGATATCCAGCAGGCCATTGGGGCCAGTATCGCCCACCTGCAAAACCCACGAACCTGACGCCGGTTAACCTGTGGGAGCTGGCTTGTCGAATCGTCGCACCGCTGCGATGGCGGTCTATCAGTGAAAGTTACATTGCCTGACACATTGCTATCGCAGGCAAGCCAGCTCCCACATTGAAGCAGTGTTAATCAACCCAATTGCATTCACACAAGGTGCAAGTGATGACCACAACAAGACTGACCATGGCCCAGGCCCTGGTGAAGTTCCTGGATAACCAATACATCGAAGTCGATGGCGTGCAGAGCAAGTTTGTCGCCGGTGTGTTCACGATTTTCGGCCACGGCAATGTGCTCGGCCTGGGCCAGGCGCTGGAGCAGGACAGCGGTGACCTGGTGGTGCATCAGGGCCGTAACGAGCAAGGCATGGCCCACGCCGCCATCGGTTTCGCCAAGCAGCATTTGCGTCGCAAGATCTACGCATGCACCGCCTCGGTAGGCCCCGGCGCGGCGAATATGCTCACCGCGGCGGCGACCGCCACGGCCAACCGGATCCCGCTGCTGCTGTTGCCCGGTGATGTGTACGCCAGCCGCCAGCCGGACCCGGTGTTGCAACAGATCGAGCAATTCCACGACCTGAGCATCAGCACCAACGATGCCTTCCGCTCGGTGAGCAAATACTGGGACCGTATCAACCGCCCTGAGCAACTGATGACGGCGGCGATCCATGCCATGCGCGTGCTCACAGACCCTGCGGAAACCGGCGCCGTCACCCTGGCGCTGCCGCAGGATGTGCAGGCCGAAGCTTGGGACTACCCGGATTATTTCCTGCAAAAACGCGTGCACCGTATTGAGCGGCGTCCGGCCACTGCGGCAATGATCGGCGATGCGCTGGCAGCCTTCCGGGGCAAGCGCAAGCCGTTGATCATCTGTGGCGGCGGTGTGAAGTACTCCGGCGCGAATGCGGCCCTGCAAGCGTTCGCCGAGCGTTTTGAGATTCCCTTCGCTGAAACCCAGGCGGGCAAGAGTGCGGTGGTGTCCAGCCACCCGCTGAACCTGGGTGGCATCGGTGAAACCGGCTGTCTGGCGGCGAACCTGTTGGCGCCCGAGGCGGACCTGATCATCGGCATCGGCACGCGTTATACCGATTTCACCACCTCGTCCAAGTCGCTGTTCAAGCATGCCGAGGTGAAGTTTCTTAACCTCAATATCAGCCCGTGCGACGCGTTGAAGCTTGACGGCGTGCAAGTGCTGGCCGATGCGCAAGTGGCCCTTGAGGCGTTGGCTGACGCCTTGGGCGACTACCGCGCCGGTTGGGGCGAGCAGGTCCGCGATGCCAAGGCGCAGTTGGACGCGGAAGTGGATCGCGTGCACCAGGTGCAATACCACGGCGACGATTTTGTGCCGGAGGTGGATGACCACCTGGACCGCGCCGTATTGCGCGAATTTATCGAGCTGACCGGGTCGTGCCTGACCCAGAGCCGTGTACTCGGCGTGTTGAACGACACCCTGGCGGACGATGCGATCATCGTCGCCGCCGCCGGCAGCCTGCCCGGCGACTTGCAACGCGCCTGGCGCAGCAAGGGCGTCAACACCTACCACGTCGAATACGGCTATTCATGCATGGGCTACGAGATCAACGCCGCCCTCGGTGTGAAGCTGGCCGAGCCGAGCAAGGAAGTGTATGCGCTGGTCGGCGATGGCTCTTACATGATGCTGCATTCGGAGCTGGCCACCTCGATCCAGGAGCGACGCAAGATCAACGTGATACTGCTCGACAACATGGCGTTCGGTTGCATCAACAACCTGCAAATCGCCAACGGCATGGACAGCTTCGGCACCGAGTTCCGCTTTCGTAACCCCGAAAGCGGCAAGCTCGACGGCGGCCTGGTGCCGGTGGATTTCGCCATGAGCGCGGCGGCCTATGGCTGCAAGACCTACAAGGTCAGCAGCGTGGAACAGCTTCAGGCGGCGCTGGCCGATGCGCGCACGCAAACGGTGTCCACGCTGATTGATATCAAGGTACTGCCCAAAACCATGGTCCACGGCTACCTGTCGTGGTGGCGGGTGGGCGTGGCGCAAGTGTCCACCAGTGAACGCACGAATGCCGCCGCGAAAAAACTCAACGAACAGCTGGCCAAGGCCCGGCAGTACTAATAACAAGAGGAGTTGTGTATGTCGTTAAAGCTTGGAGTGATTGGCACCGGCGCTATCGGCCGTGACCATATCCGTCGTTGCAGCCAGACCTTGCTCAATAGCCAGGTGGTGGCGGTAACCGACATCAACCTTGAGCAAGCCGCCAAGGTCGTCGCTGATCTGAAGCTTGCCGCCGAGGTCTACGCCGATGGCCATGCGCTGATCAACTCGCCACAGGTCGAAGCCATTCTCGTCACGTCCTGGGGGCCGAGCCACGAAGAGTTCGTGCTGGCCGCCATCGCCGCCGGCAAGCCGGTGTTCTGCGAAAAACCGCTGGCGGTGACGGCGCAAGGCTGCCGCAAGATCGTCGACGCCGAAGTGGCCTACGGCAAGCGCCTGGTGCAAGTGGGCTTTATGCGCCCGTATGACGAAGGTTATCGCGCCCTCAAGGCCGTGATCGACAGCGGCCAGATCGGCGAGCCGCTGATGCTGCATTGCGCACACCGCAACCCGACGGTGGGCGAGAACTACAAGACGGATATGGCGATCACTGACACCTTGATCCACGAGCTGGATGTGTTGCGCTGGTTGCTCAACGATGACTATGTGTCGGTGCAGGTGGTGTTCCCGCGCAAGTCGAGCAAAGCCCTGGCCCACCTGCGCGACCCGCAGATCGTGCTGTTGGAAACCGCCAAGGGCACGCGCATCGACGTGGAAGTGTTCGTGAACTGCCAGTACGGCTACGACATCCAGTGTGAAGTGGTGGGGGAGACCGGCATCGCCAAACTGCCGGAGCCTTCGCAGGTGCAAATGCGCAGTGGCGCGAAGCTGTCGAATGCCATTTTGATGGACTGGAAGGACCGCTTTATCGGGGCTTACGACGTGGAATTGCAGGCGTTTATCGACAGTGTGCGTGCGGGCCAAGTCGGCGGGCCTTCGGCCTGGGACGGTTTTGCAGCGGCGGTGGCGGCGGATGCATGCATCGAGGCGCAGAACAGTGAGCAGATCGTGAAGGTGAGCTTGCCGGAGCGTCCGCACTTTTACGGCTAATCACAATCTGCCAGGTGGAATGCAGTCAGTGTGGGAGCTGGCTTGTCGAATCGTCGCACCGCTGCGATAGCGGTCTATCAGTGACAGCTTCATCGACTGACACGACGCTATCGCAGGCAAGCCAGCTCCCACACTTGATTGGGTTTGCAATTCAACAAGGAAACAACTTATGCGAATCGGACTAGTCGGCTACGGCCACGGAGGGCGTTTCTTTCATGCACCGCTGATTGCAACCTTGCCCGGTGCGACCTTTGTTGGCGTGGTGACCCGTTCAGCGGAGCGCCGCCAGCAATTGAGTACTGACCTTCCGGGTGTAAAGGCCTTTGACAGCATCGGCCAGATCGTCGAGGCCGGTGTCGACGCGCTGGTGATCTCCACCACCCTCAAAGGCCGCCCGGCGCTGGTGCTGGAAGCCATCGAGCACGGCGTGGCGGTGGTCAGCGACAAACCCTTCGCCAGCAACGCCGAACAGGCCCAGGCGCTGATCACCGCCGCCGAGCGCCAGGGCTCGCTGCTCAGCGTCTACCAGAACCGGCGCTGGGATTCGGATTACCTGACCCTGCGCAAACTGATCGACGCCGGTGCCTTGGGTGAGATCACACGCTTTGAATCCCGCGTCGAACGCTACAGCCCTCAAGCGGTGGGCAATGCCAGTGGCGGCGGCTGGCTGCGTGACCTGGGCAGCCATCTAGTGGACCAGGCGCTGCAATTGTTCGGCCCGGTGGACCGGGTGTTTGCGCAATTGCAGTTCACGCCGCAACACCCCACCCTTGATCACGGTTTTTTCGTCTCCCTGACCCACACCAATGGCGTGATTTCGCACCTGTGGGGCAGCGCCCTGCAAAACAGCCAGGCACCGCGTTTTCGGGTCAGTGGCACCCTGGGTTGTTACACCGTCGATGGGCTGGACGGCCAGGAAGACGCGCTGATGGCCGGCAAGTCGCCAAAAACCGAAGGCGAGCACTGGGGTGCCGAGGAGCATCGACGCTGGGGTTGGTTCGAGCAAGGCGAGGATCGCGAGCGGGTGCCGTCCGAGAAGGGCTGCTGGACGCAGTTCTATCGCCAGTTGCAGCTGGCCGTGCAAGGGCAGGGGCCATTGCCGGTAAGCGCCTATGACGCGCTGGAAACCACCCGTATATTGGACGCCGCACGCCTCAGCGCCGAGCGCCAGCAGGTGGTTTCGACAAAAATAGAATAAAATTCTAAAACAGGTTGATATGGAAATTATTTTCTAATACAGTCTTTTCCAGGTTGCATAAAGTACGTTCGAACTCGATTCGCGCGGCTCAACAAAAACAAGATCAAAAACAACCAGGTACCGTCAGATGAAAATCTTCAACGCTGTACTGCGAGTTTTACGCCCTGCCTCAGCGCCACGCGGTCTGCCCCGCGCCCGGCCGTTTTACTTCTCCTTCCTTAATGTGCTGTGTGTCGAAAACCACGGCGCGCTGGTCTGCTGCATCCCGGGGGCACCGGTGGTTCGATTGCCCGCCGAGCGCTGATAAACGCAACGTCCAAAAAACCAACAAGAAATTGGAGACAGACCGTTCATGAAGACCCCGATCCGTTTTACCGCGCTGGCCCTGTCCATGTTGCTGGCCAGTGGTGTTGCCTCGGCCGCCGACCTCAAGATTGGCGTGACCATGTCCGCCTTTGATGACACCTTCCTGACCTACCTGCGTGAAGACATGGACAAGCAAGCCAAGTCCTATCCCAAGGGCGATGGTGTGCAATTGCAGTTTGAAGACGCCCGCGCCGATGTGGTCAAGCAACTGAGCCAGGTCGAGAACTTCATCAGCCAGAAGGTCGACGCGATTATCGTCAACCCGGTCGATACCGCCTCGACCAAGAACATTATCAGTGCCGCTACCAAGGCGGGTATTCCGCTGGTCTTCGTCAACCGTCGCCCTGACCAAAAAGACTTGCCCAAGGATGTCGTTGCGGTGACGTCCGATGACGTCGAGGCCGGTCGCCTGCAAATGCAGTACATCGCCGAAAAGCTCGGCGGCAAGGGCAAGATCGTCATCCTGCTGGGTGACCTGGCGAACAACTCCACCACCAACCGTACCAAAGGCGTGAAGGAAGTCCTCGCCAAATACCCCGGCATTACCATCGAGCAAGAGCAGACCGGCATCTGGCTGCGGGACAAGGGCATGACCCTGGTCAACGACTGGCTGACCCAAGGTCGCGAATTCAATGCGGTTCTGGCCAACAACGACGAGATGGCCATTGGCGCGTCCATGGCCCTCAAGTCGGCGGGTACCAAGCCTGGCAGCGTGTTGATTGCCGGGGTGGATGGCACGCCGGACGGTTTGAACGCCATTACCAAGGGTGACATGGCCGCGTCGGCCTTCCAGGACGCCAAGGGCCAGGCGGTCGGTTCGGTGGAAGCGGCGCGCAAGATGGCCAAGAAGGAGCCGGTCGAGCAGAACGTAATCATCCCGTTCAAGCTGATCACGCCGGATAACGTCAAAGACTTCAAGTAGCCCTTCATAACAACAATAAGCAAGCAGGGCGGCCACGGTCGCTCTGCTGATGGAGTACCCGATATGCTTGCTCAAGCCACTGTCTCGCAGCCTCCCGGTCTCCAGCCCGCGCTGCTGGAAGAACCCTACCTGCTGGAAATCGTCAACATCAGCAAAGGCTTTCCCGGCGTTGTGGCCCTGGCCGATGTGCAACTGCGCGTGCGCCCAGGCTCGGTACTGGCGCTGATGGGCGAGAACGGTGCGGGCAAGTCGACGTTGATGAAAATCATCGCCGGCATCTACCAGCCCGACGCCGGGGAAATTCGTCTGCGCGGCAAGCCGATTGTGTTTGAAACACCGCTGGCGGCGCAGAAGGCCGGGATCGCGATGATCCACCAGGAACTCAACCTGATGCCGCACATGAGCATCGCCGAGAACATCTGGATCGGCCGCGAGCAGCTCAATAGCCTGCACATGGTCAACCACCGCGAAATGCACCGCTGCACCGCCGAGTTACTGGCCCGTTTGCGTATCAACCTGGACCCGGAAGAACAGGTCGGCAACCTGAGCATCGCCGAGCGGCAGATGGTCGAGATTGCCAAGGCGGTGTCCTACGACTCCGACATCCTGATCATGGATGAACCGACTTCAGCCATTACCGAAAAGGAAGTGGCCCACCTGTTTTCGATCATTGCCGACCTCAAGTCCCAGGGCAAAGGCATCGTCTACATCACGCACAAAATGAACGAAGTGTTTGCCATCGCCGACGAAGTGGCGGTGTTCCGCGACGGCCAGTACATCGGCCTGCAGCGCGCCGACAGCATGAACAGCGACAGCCTGATCTCGATGATGGTCGGCCGCGAACTGAGCCAGTTGTTCCCGGTGCGCGAGACGCCCATCGGCGATTTACTGTTGTCGGTGCGCGACTTGAGCCTGGATGGCGTGTTCAAGGACGTGTCGTTCGACCTGCATGCCGGTGAAATTCTCGGCATCGCCGGGTTGATGGGCTCGGGGCGCACCAACGTGGCAGAGACCATTTTCGGCATCACCCCAAGTTCCAGCGGCCAGATCACCCTTGACGGCAAGCCGGTGCGCATCACCGACCCGCACATGGCTATCGAGAAAGGCTTTGCGCTGTTGACCGAGGACCGCAAGCTCAGTGGCCTGTTCCCGTGCCTGTCGGTGCTGGAGAACATGGAGATGGCCGTGTTGCCGCATTACTCGGGTAACGGTTTTATCCAGCAGAAAGCCCTGCGCGCACTGTGCGAAGACATGTGCAAGAAGCTGCGGGTGAAAACTCCGTCACTGGAGCAGTGCATCGACACTCTGTCCGGCGGCAACCAGCAAAAAGCCCTGTTGGCGCGCTGGTTGATGACCAACCCGCGCTTGCTGATCCTCGATGAGCCGACCCGTGGCATCGACGTTGGCGCCAAGGCCGAGATCTATCGCTTGATTTCCTTCCTCGCCAGCGAAGGCATGGCGGTGATCATGATTTCCTCCGAACTGCCGGAAGTGCTGGGCATGAGCGACCGGGTGATGGTGATGCATGAAGGCGAACTGATGGGCACCCTGGATCGCGCCGATGCGACCCAGGAAAAAGTCATGCAGCTGGCTTCCGGTATGACCGTAGTCCACTGACGAACCGCACAGAATAAGAAGGTGATTGGCTATGAACGCAATAACAGACAACAAGCCTGCCACGGCACCGGTCAAGCACCGTCGGCGTTTACCCACCGAGCTGAGTATCTTCCTGGTGTTGATCGGCATCGGCCTGGTGTTTGAGCTATTCGGCTGGATCGTGCGCGACCAGAGCTTCCTGATGAACTCCCAGCGCCTGGTGCTGATGATTCTGCAAGTGTCGATCATCGGCCTGCTGGCGATTGGCGTGACGCAGGTGATCATCACCACCGGTATCGATCTGTCTTCAGGCTCGGTGTTGGCGTTATCGGCGATGATTGCCGCCAGTTTGGCGCAAACCTCGGACTTTTCCCGGGCAGTGTTTCCCAGCCTGACCGACTTGCCGGTGTGGATTCCGGTGGCGATGGGCCTGGGTGTGGGGCTGCTGGCGGGGGCAATCAACGGCAGTATCATCGCGGTGACCGGCATTCCGCCGTTTATTGCGACCCTGGGCATGATGGTCTCGGCCCGTGGCCTGGCACGCTACTACACCGAAGGCCAGCCGGTGAGCATGCTCTCGGATTCGTACACTGCCATCGGCCATGGTGCGATGCCGGTGATTATCTTCCTGGTGGTGGCGGTGATCTTCCATATCGCCCTGCGCTACACCAAGTACGGCAAGTACACCTACGCCATCGGCGGCAACATGCAGGCGGCGCGCACCTCGGGCATCAACGTCAAGCGTCACCTGATCATCGTCTACAGCATCGCCGGTCTGCTGGCGGGCCTGGCCGGTGTGGTGGCCTCGGCGCGTGCCGCCACCGGCCAGGCCGGCATGGGCATGTCTTATGAGCTGGATGCGATTGCGGCGGCGGTAATCGGCGGCACCAGCCTGGCGGGCGGAGTAGGGCGCATCACCGGCACCGTGATCGGCGCGCTGATTCTCGGCGTGATGGCCAGCGGGTTTACCTTTGTGGGTGTGGATGCGTATATCCAGGACATCATCAAGGGGCTGATCATTGTGATTGCGGTGGTGATCGACCAGTATCGCAACAAGCGCAAGCTCAAGCGCTGAAGTCCAGTTGCAAGCGGTAAGCCGCAAGCTTCAAGTTAGATGGGCTTTACAGCTTGTCGCTTGCAGCTTGTGGCTTATAGCTGCTTCACGAACTTTCCTGCTATAAACGCACTCCGATGACCGTTCGCCAAGCCCGTCCTGGTGCCTTTGGGGGTTAATTGGGAAAAAATGCCTGTCTTTTCAGTTGCTGAGCCTTCCAGTCGGCCTTAGACTGCCGCCCCTCGTAAATTGAGTGCCGGGTGGCGCTTGAAATGGACGGCGCCCTTCCGAGGCCTGCGAAGGTCTGCCGGAACGCTCCCTTATTCGCCTTAATGCACGTATTTTTTATAGAGAAATCAATGACAAAGGAAAAGTTGCTGGCCATGCCGGCGGATGACTACATGAATGCCGAACAGCACGCTTTTTTCGAGAAGTTGCTGCAAGACATGAAAGTGGAACACCACGAGCGCATTGAGCAGAACCGCATCGCCATCGAAAGCCTGGACACCCCGGCGGACCCGGCTGACGCTGCCTCTGTGGAAGAAGAGCGCACCTGGCTGGTAAACGCCATCGACCGCGACCAGCGCATGCTGCCTCAGCTTGAGCGTGCCCTGGAACGCATCAAGGAAGATTCTTTTGGCTGGTGCGATGACAGCGGCGAGCCTATCGGCCTCAAGCGCCTGCTGATCAGCCCGACCACCAAATACTGTATCGAAGCGCAAGAGCGTCACGAGCAGATCGACAAGCACCAGCGCCAGGCCTGATGCGCTGAAGTCGGGCATCGCAGCTGTGATGCCCGAAGAAACACCGGTTACGTCCCTGTCTATTGATCTGCTGCAAGCACCCCACGAAAGGCCCATGGATAATGGCCCAATAGTGGCGTTTAATGCAGCAACAATAACGACAAACAGAGGGGTAACGACGATGGCTGGAGACGGATCTCTGATGGGCGCAGCGGCGCCACCGCAAACGGTGGTGCGCGTGCTGCCCGGCTGGCTGACGCCGCTTATGCAGAGCACCGCGCTGGTGCTGGTCCTGCTGGGCCTGTCGTTTGCCGGCTTGCCGCTGTACCTGTGCCTGCCACTGGCCTTGCTGGTGATCTGGCTGCCTGCGCTCAAAGCCCGAGTGCCGCGTGTAGCGCCTGCCCAGGCGATTGATACGCTGGGTGAGCTGACTCGCGATCTTTCCTACACCACCAGTCATAACGCACTTTCCGCTGCCGGCGTGGCTTATTCGGTCAAGCAACTGGCCGCGCGCGTGCAATCGCAATTAGGCGCCGCCAAGCAAATTGTCAGCAGCGCCGAAGTGATGATCGGCACCGAGCAAGTCACCTCTCAACTCAGCCGGCAGGCCTTGGGCGCGGCCAGCCAGGCGCACCAGCGCAGTACTGAAGGGCGCGAAGTGTTGGCTCAATCGATCACTCGCATGCACCAACTGCGCCTGCGCGCCAATGCCAGCCGAGAGTTGATCGAGGCGCTGAGCCAGCGCAGTGAAGAGATTCAGCGCGTGACTCTGGTGATCCAGTCCATTGCCAGCCAGACCAACCTGCTCGCGCTGAACGCCGCCATTGAAGCGGCGCGCGCCGGTGAGCACGGGCGCGGCTTTGCCGTAGTGGCCGATGAAGTGCGTGGCCTGGCCGGGCGTACGGCCACGGCGACGGATGAGGTCGGCGTGATGGTCGCCGATATTCAACAACGCACCGCCCAGGTGGTGGAACAGATTCGCCAACTGTCTGCCGACTTGCACATCGGTGTCGAGCAGGTGGAGCAGGCGGGTGAGCAACTGGAAAATATCGCCAGCCTGGCAGCCGACGTAGAAGGGCAGGTCAATGAGATCGCCCAAGGCACCGACACCAACCGCGCGCAACTCGACAGCCTGTTCCACGCGGTAGAGCAGATGCGCAGCGATTTAACGGTGAGCGACCAGCAGACGCGGCAACTGGCCGAGGTCGCTGTGCAGATGGAAGGACAGGCTGAAACCATCAGTGAGCGCCTGGCTGAAGTCGGGCTGGATGACTATCACCAGCGCATCTACGACCTGGCTCGCGAAGGGGCGAGCCGTATTGGTGAGCAGTTCGAGGCTGACATCGTGCAAAACCGCATCAGCCTGGAAGACTTGTTCGACCGCAGCTACACGCCGATCCCCAACACCCGGCCGAGCAAATACCACACGCGCTTTGATGGCTACACCGACCAAGTGCTGCCGACGATCCAGGAGGCATTGCTGCCGCGCCATGAGGGGCTGGTGTTCGCGATTGCCTGCACACCGCAGGGCTATGTGCCCACACACAACAAGGCGTTCTCCCACGCCCTGACCGGCGATGCACAGGTTGACGCCGTGCAGAACCGTACCAAACGCAAGTTCGACGACCGTACCGGCATTCGTTGTGGCAGCCATCAACAAGCAGTGCTGTTGCAGACCTATACCCGCGATACTGGCGAACTGATGCACGATTTGTCGGTGCCGATCATGGTTAAGGGGCGGCATTGGGGTGGCTTGCGCCTGGGCTATAAACCGGAAGGGGCCAAGGCTGGGCGTTAGGATTGTTACTGTTTATGCAATGGAGCTATTCCGGAGATAGCTTTTTCCAACTGGAATAAAACCGTAGCATGGCCAACATTGTTAGGTAGCTAACTAATGTGGCGGAGAAGCTCCATGCAAAACAAGGTCGATGTCGCCGTGATGATCGGCAGTGGTGTTCCCGAAACCCTGCGTGCGCTGGGCCAGAAAGCCTGTTGGGTGGTGTTGCTCAATGGCGAGCAACGCGGTACGGCATTCGCCAGCCGCAGTGAAGCCGAGGAGTGCAGAGCCGCCTGGCAGGCACTGATGCACCTTGAACAATCAGACAGCCTGCATTGAGGCGTGTTATTTAGACTGGTGCAGGCGCTGGTTCAGCTCATCCACCGGTATTGCCCATTCGGCGTCTTCGCGCAGTTCTTCTTTAAGAAACGCCGCTTGTTGCGCAGACCAGAAGGGTGCGTCGATCAGCTTCACGTCTTCAGGTAGCGGATGCGCGACGATAAAAGCATCGATGGCTTCAGGTGTTGAATCCAGACCGAGTTGATCAAACAGGGTTTCAAGCGTTGGGATTGGCGCGTCCATGGTGGGTTCTCCATGCAAGGTGAGGGATGTTGTGCATGTGAGGCCGGGGACGCGACAGAGTTCAGGATTTGCACAGGTCAGGAATTGAGTGCACCTGAATCCACCGCGGATTTCAGCGCCCTGGCGGCATCTTTGCCGGCAATGGCCGCAGCGTCGACGGTTTTGAACCAACGATCTTTTTCTACCTGATGCGTGGTGACCGTGGTCAGCGGTGGTTTAGCCCGCATAATGATCACCGCTTGAAACTCGCCATCTACTTCTCGCGCATCGCCATGGATGAAAAATTCGCCAATATCAAATTCCGTCACGTATAGCCTTCCCTTCAAGTTAACTGCATCAAGGTCACTGCACTGATGAACGCCGACACGCAAGGGGCAAACTTCAATGGACAGGCCAGTATGGCAGTTGTTGAAGGGCGACGGCGCAGTAAAGTCAGGCGGGTGACGAAACGATCGCAGCGTGAACCGCTTGCAGGTTGGCTTCGAGTTGTTGGGCCAATTCGCACGCCTTGGAATGCGTGCTGCGAAAGCCTTTGATCCTGCCGCTGGTCACTTCAAGGATATGAAAGAAATTGCGTCCGGCCGGTACCACTTGGTAAAGAACGTAATTGGAGTACCCGTTGGGGTTATGTAAGCAGTAGTATTGGCGCTCGTCTGGACATGATGAACGAGTGCGCGATGACATAACGGCGTGTTGACGTGGTTGCATGCTCAGCTCCTGTCGATCGACCTTGTGGACTTACCAGCAGCGTTTCGAGTGGTTTTGAACCGGGTTGCTGTTTTAGTATTGTCGTCGGCAGCCGATGCCTGGTTCCATTCCGGGTGTTATGTAATGTGTAGGCTGTCGGAAATCGCGTTTTTAACCGGGTTATTGTCTGAAGTGGGTCGGTCCGAGTTCTCGGGCTGCTGAACCTGTGATTTGCTGTGTCGCCTGATGACCTTGCATAAGGTCCATCGTGCATCTGTGTACTAGTCTTATGGCGTGGCAGCAGGTTTCTTCAGTTTTTTACGAATGTGTGATCGAGCCGTAACGGCCGTTTTTTTGTGCTGCCCGCTCTGGCGGTCAGCGCCTTTTTTGATGTGGGGGCGTTTCCTTGGCAGTCAGTAATCTGGATATGCACGCGTTATTCGTGCTGGGTGATTTGCGCGCAAAGTTGGTCAAGCAGTTTCAATCCCGTTTCGTTTACATCACTGAACAGACGCCGGAAGGCATTTACATCGCCGAGATCGATACTGAATCGGCGCTGGTCGTGGATGACAAACCGCGCCTGGAACTCAAGGTCGGCGACCATTTTCGTGCCGCCGTGTTGCCGAGCCGTGAAGGCGGCAAGTTCGAACTGAAGTTTCGCGACATCAAGTTGACGGTGTATGGCTTGGGCGATTACGCCTTTGTTTCGTCGACCGAAGGCCAGGGCATCGTGTTCAAGGAAGGCCACAGCGTGATGCTGGTGTTTGCCGCCAATGAACAATTGCAGGAAGGCTTGACCAAAACCCTCAAGGCCGTGACCGGCAAGGCCGCCAAGTGGCGCAAGGGTGAACTGGTGACGTTCAAGGCCAGTGAGTAACTGCTAAACGCCACGTGTATTCTTGCTCCTCCGGAACCTCTACTACAGTTGAGTTGACTTAACTATTCAGAGGCTTCGCGCATCCGCAGCAAAGCCGCCCGCTATGGCTGTGAAAATGCGAGGTGCAAAGGCATGAAAGGATTGAGAACCCTGGTGGTTGCGGCTGCGGCTGCGGCGTTGACGACCATGAGTCTGTCGTTGCCGGTATCGGCTGCGCAAACGCCGGTGCACTTTGCCGACCTGAACTGGGAAAGCGGTAGCCTGATCACCGAAGTGCTGCGCTTTATTGTCGAAAAGGGCTATGACCTGCCCACTGATACGTTGCCCGGTACCACCATTACGCTGGAAACCGCCCTGGCGAAAAACGATATCCAGGTGATCGGCGAAGAATGGGCCGGCCGCAGCCCGGTGTGGATCAAGGCCGAAGCCGAAGGCAAAGTCATCGGCCTGGGCGATACGGTCAAAGGCGCCACCGAAGGTTGGTGGGTGCCGGAATACGTGGTCAAGGGCGACCCGGCCAAAGGCCTCAAACCGCTGGCGCCGGACCTCAAGACCGTGCAGGACCTGGCGCGTTACAAGGACGTGTTCAAAGACCCGGAGTCGCCCGGCAAGGGGCGTTTTCTTAACAGCCCGATCGGCTGGACCTCGGAAGTGGTCAACGCGCAGAAGCTCAAGGCTTATGGCTTGAGCGACAGCTATGTGAACTTTCGCAGCGGCTCGGGTGCGGCGCTGGATGCGGAGATCGCGTCGTCGATCCGTCGTGGCAAGCCGGTGCTGTTCTACTACTGGTCGCCAACGCCCTTGATGGGCCGTTACAAGCTGATCCAGCTGGAAGAACCGCCATTTGACGCCGATGCCTGGAAGACCCTGACCGATGCAGACAACCCCAACCCACGGCCGACGCGCTCGTTGGCGTCCAAGCTGAGCATCGGTGTGTCGACACCCTTCCAGCAAGCGCAGCCGCAGATTGCCGAGTTCTTTACCAAGGTGCAGTTTCCGATTGAGCCATTGAATAAAGCCTTGGCGGCGATGAGCGAAAATCACACGGCGCCGCGTGACGTGGCGCAAGTGTTCCTCAAGGAACACCCTGAAGTGTGGAAGGCGTGGTTGACGCCGCAGGTGGCGCAGAAGGTTGAGGCGAGCCTGAAGTAACCTCCAATGTGGGAGCCGGGCTTGCCCGCGATGGCGGCGTGACAGTCAACTTATACAGGACTGACACACCGCCATCGCGGGCAAGCCCGGCTCCCACATTTGGTTCTCTATTCCAGGTTTAGAATCGGGTTTGTACCGCCAACTCAAACGTCCGTGGCGCGCCCAAATAGTAAGCCGGCGACACATGCGCAAACTCGGCATACACCTCATTGGTCAGGTTACGTACCCGCCCGGTCACCGAGGTATGTGAATCCACTTTGTAACGCAGGAACGTGCCGAATAGCGTGTAGGCCGGCACCGTCTGGGTATTGGCATTATCGGCATACACCTGGGCCACATACCGCGCATCCACACCGCCTTGCCAGTCCTCGGCAACGTCATACGTCAGCCATACGTTGCCCACGCGCTTGGGCACGTTGGTGGGCGTATTGCCCTGGCGCGATACCACTGCGCCGCTGGCGATTTTCTCGTTGAAGTCATCGTACTCGGCGTCCACCCAGGCAAAGTTGCCTTCGGCCAGCAGCCGTGGCGTGATGCGTAACGAACTGGCCAACTCGATGCCCTTGGAGGTCTGCGCACCCACCGGAATGCTGTTGTTCGGGTCCAGCGGGTCGGTGACGGCAAAGTCCTTGCGCTCGATCCTGTAGGCGGCGACGGTGGCCGAACCGCGACCGTCGAGGTAGTCGAACTTGCTGCCGACTTCCCACTGTTTGCCGGTCGACACGTCGAACACTTGAGTGGTGGTGGAAGGTTGCTCCGCTGCGGTGCTGTATTGCACATACACATTGGCCGATGGGATGAACTGATACGTCAGGCCTACGCGGCCGGTGACCGGCTCCCAACTGCGCTTGAAGTGGCGTGGGTTGGTGGCGGTGATCACGCGATGGTTAGTCACATCCAGGTCGATGGCGTCGTAACGCAGTCCTGTGAGCAGCGAGAGTTTATCAGTGAGGCCCAAGCGGTTTTCCACAAACAAGGCTTTGGTGGTGACCTCGTTGGTCTTGTCTTTGATAAAACCTGGCCGGGTGCCCGGAATGTCGTAGAAGTGCCCGGGGTTGTAGGCATTCGGGTCCACCGTGCTGTTACCTGGCACATTCAGCGGGTTGTTGGTGGTGCTGTTGACCTTGTACTCGAAGCCGCCGGACCAGGTGGTTGACAGGCCGAACACACTGTCGTCATGGCGCAGCTCGAACTGGTTGCCGTGCTGCTCGCCCTGATGGCGTACCTGGTAGGCGGTCGAGCGGTTCACCGCGCTGTTGTCGGCGTTGTACTGGTAGGTTTCCAGGTTGCGGTAGTCACGCTGGCTGTCCAGGTGATACAGCGTGTTTTTCAGTGTGGTGCTGTCGTTGATCCGGTAGTCGATGATCGAACGCATCCAGATCGTGCGTTGCTCGTAACGACCGTCGGCGACGTTGTAGTTGTTGAAGCGGTTGTGCTTGTCGATTTTCAACTCACCCGCCTTGGGGTTGAGCACCGGCGTGCCCCAATACGGGCTGTCCTCATGTTCATCCTGGTATTCCAGGGCCAGGGTGTGGGACAGGTTGGGGGTGAGGTCACTGAGCAAGGAAAACGCCAGGCTCCAGGCATCCCGCTGGTCGCGGTCGATGTAACTGTGGTTGGTGTTGCGGCTCACATCCAGTCGGGCGTAGTGCTGCACCTCGGCGCCGGGTTCGGTCAGGGCATGGTTGAGGCCAAAGGCCATGCCGGCAGTGTCGTAGCTGCCATAGGTGAGCTGGCCTTCGGCGGCTTGTTCCTCGCGTGTGGCAAGCTTGGTCACGTAGTTCAGCGAGCCGCCCACGGAGCCGGCGCCGTTGATCAGGGAGGAGGGGCCGCCGACCAGCTCCACTCGGTCATAGATCCACGCATCCACTGGCCGCGCCAGGCCGGTGGCGACGTTGATGCCGTTGAACATCTGGGTGATCTGGCTGCTGGTAAAGCCACGATAGGACACAAACCCGCCAAACCCCGGCGGCGCACTGGCGTTGACGCCGGGCAAGGTATTGGCCGCATCGCGGAAGGTCTTGGCGCCATGGCGCTCAATGTCGTTGCGGTTGGCAATGGCCACCGACGCCGGGGTTTCGCGCACGCTTAAACCCAGGCGTGATGCCGTGCCGCTGGATTGGTCCAGGGCCAGGCCCGGTTCGCTGGTTTGTTCGCCATCAATGGTGGTGGGGGCCAGCTCGAGCGCCCAGCCACAGACAGGCAGGCAGCCGAACAGGCCCGCCAACAAGGGTAAATGTTTCATGGTTGAATCCTGAAAATCTTGGCTTGAAAACAACGCACAGCCCTCCGCAGTCCTAAAGGGAGCGGTGGTCGATGCAGATCAGAAAGCGCAGGGATCAGGCGAGAACGGGAGGCGCGCGCGGGTTGGCCGTGGGCCAGGTGAAGCGGGCAGGAATATCAGCGGCAAGCACCACCGCTGGCGGCGGCGCGTGCGGTTGGGGCAACACCGCCACATTGAGGCTGGAACTGAGTGCTGGCCCCATGCCGCCGGTCGAACACAATGGGCAACCGAACGCCTTGGACAGCGTTGGCAGGTTCTCGTCGGTGGAGTTGTTCTGTGCCGGCGCCTGGGTGCGCGGGTCGACCGTACAAAACTGGCCGCCGATGCCGTTGAGCTGCATGCCCAGCATCTGCCCATGTCCAATACTGCACGCGAACACATTGAACAGGACGCAGCAATACAGCATCCAGGCAATGAGTGAGCGGCCGGCACGGGCGATTTTCATGGGGCGGCACTTTACCATCAGCCGCCGACGAAATGCCTACAAAAAATCTCAGGCCGACTATCCTCATTCGCACATTTAAGGGAGCGCCTGCCATGAGCTTTTTCGTCGCACGCTGGATCGTCGCGATTTTTACCTGCATCAGCATGGTGCATCTGTACTGGGCCGCCGGCGGCAAGCTCGGCAGCCTGGCCGCCATCCCCGAATTGCCCGGCGAGTTCGCCCAGGGGCCACGGCCGGCGTTCAAACCGTCGGCACTGGGCACGTTTCTGGTGGCGATGGGCTTGGTGGCGATTGCCTTGCTGGTGTGCCTGCGTGCCGGGTTGTACTTTTCGCCGGTGTCCCACGGCGCGCTGCAATGGGGCATCAGTGCGATTGCCTTGGTGATGTTCGCCAGGGCGATTGGCGATTCGGAACTGGTGGGTTTTTTCAAGAAAGTGAGCGGGTCACGATTTGCCCGTTTGGACACCTATTTTTATTCACCCTTGTGCCTGGTATTGGGCGCGGGTTTATTGATCGTGGCGTGGAACTGATAACAAATCACACAAAAACCACATAGCCAACAAAACCCACTTGACACGCCCCCAGGCTCGGGCGTTTATTGACGTACCCACCGGACTCATGTGCAGACGGCCCAGGATACTCAATGAACACAGACCTCTTGATGCCCACTGTGATCGACGCTGCCGAGGCCATTCGCGCGGGCACGCTGTCTGCGGTACACCTGGTCGAGCAAAGCCTGCACGCAATCGAAACCCACAATCCCACACTCAATGCGTTTGGCGACGTGTACGCCGACTCGGCATTGGCGCAAGCGCAAGTGCTGACCGAAGAGGCCAGGGCAGGGCAGTTGCGTGGCCCGCTGCATGGCGTGCCCTTTGGGATCAAAGACCTGTTTTCCACCGCCGGCCTGCGCACCACCCGAGGCTCGTTGACCGGCCTTGAGCATGTGCCCAGCCAGGATGCGCCGATCATTCGCCGCCTCAAGGACGCCGGTGCAATCATCCTCGGCAAAACCGCCACCACTGAATTCGGCTGGACCGGCGCCAGTACCTCGCGTGTGTTCGGCAACGGGCGCAATCCCTGGAACCCACAGCTCACCAGCGGTGGTTCCAGCTCCGGCTCGGCGATTGCCGTGGCGGCACGCATGGTGCCGGGCACGCTGGGTTCCGATGGCGGTGGGTCGGTGCGCATTCCGGCGGCGTTCTGCGGGGCGTTCGCCATGAAAGGCTCCCTGGGCCGCATTCCGACCTGGCCTTGGTCGGCCACCGAAATGCTCAGCCATGCCGGGCCGATCACGCGCACGGTGCGCGACAGCGCTTTGTTGTTCGACATCCTTTCCGGGCCGGATCCGTTGGATCATCAGGCCTTGCCCGCATTGACCGAATCCTGCCTGGCGCGCTGCGACCAGCCACTGGGGCCGCTGCGGGTGGCGTATTGCCCGACATTGTTCAACACCCCGGTCGACCCGGTCATTGCCGCTAGCGTCGAAGCCGCCGTGTACAACCTGGCGGAACGCTTGCCGGTCACCGTGACCACCTTGACGCTGGACTGGCAGGACCCACTCGCCACATTCGAAACCTTGTGGGTCGGCGGACGCGGCATTGCCTACGGCAAAGCCCTGGCGGATCGCCTCGACCAACTGGACCCAGGCTTTGCCGCGCTGATCCAGCGCGCGGGCGAGTACGACCTGGGTGACTACCTCAAGGCCGTGCAGCAGCGGGCGCAGTTCGCCAACCAGGTGCACGCGCTGTTTAACGATTACGACGTGTTGCTACTGCCGACGCTGCCAACCCTGCCGTTCGCCGCCGACCAGGTGGCGCCCGACGGCTGGCCAGGCGCAGACGGCGCGGTGCCCTGGGCACGTTGGACACCCTTTACCTACCCGTTCAATATCACCGGCAACCCCGCTGCGAGCCTGCCTTGCGGCTTCAGCCCGAGCGGCTTGCCGATAGGTTTGCAAGTGGTCGGCCCGCGCTTTGCCGACGCCCAGGTGTTGCAGTTCTGCGCCGCAGTAGAAGCCATTGCGCCTTGGGACCAGCACCTGCCGCCGCTGTTGTTGTAGTGCCTGATTGCCCCGTGGAGCCGGCTCGTTAGAGGCCTGCCCTGGACAGATCCTTTTGTAGTGTTTCTGCCCTTTCACACCCCGATGAGTGAGAGGTAAACGTGACCCGATCAATCGCCGTCAGTCGTCCTTTGCCCCCCGCCGGACCGGTGCATGCCGCGTACCGTGGTGGGCGCAAAGCGCGCGATACTGACGGCTCGAATTTGCCTTGGAATGCACCCTTTATGCTCAATCAGCCACGTCTCGACGAAATCATGCTCATGCTCACCCAACATCAGCGCGTCAAGGCGTCGGACCTGGCGCAAGCGCTGTTCGTCAGCGAAGAAACCATTCGCCGCGACTTCAAATACCTGGAGGAGGCCGGCAAGTTGCGCCGCATCCATGGCGGCGCGATCTTGCCCAGGCTGAACGAAGAACAACCGCTGCAAGTGCGCACCCGCATCAAGGCCCAGGCCAAGACCCGCATGGCAGTCTGTGCTGCCAAACTGGTCAGCGAGGGCATGGTGCTGTTTCTCGATACCGGCACCTCGACCCTGGCCCTGGCCCAGCAATTGATTGGTTTCAGCCAACTGCGCATCATCACCAACTCGCTGGACATCGCGCAGTTGATCACCCAGCAAAGCAGTAATCAGGTGCTGGTGGTGCCCGGTGATGTGCGCCGTAATGACAATGCGCTGATCGGCGCCCACACCCTGGAATTTGTCCGGCAGTTTCACTACGACATCGCCTTCATGGGCATCGGCGCGGTGGACTTGCAGCTGGGCTTCATGGACTACCAGGAGCCCGAGGCGCTGCTGCGCCGCACCCTGACCCAACATTGCCTGCGCAGCGTCATCCTCGCGGACGACGCCAAGTTCGGCCATCGCACGTTCATCAACACACTGCCGTTCAGCGCCATCACCACTTTGGTCACCAATCGCCCTCCGTCCGCGGAGTTTGCGACCTGCCTGGAGCACGCCCATGTCGACATCCTTTACCCCTGAGTGGCTGTCTCCCAGTGAGGCGGACGTCGAGGCCTTCGAGACGCTGTTTCGCGACAGCTCAGCCATCGGTGCGACACCGGCAGGTGGTTTGCACCGCCTGGCCGCATCGGCCGAAGACGGTGCGGTGCGCGACCTGTTCAGCGCGTGGCTGCGTGAGCGCGGTTTCGACGTGCGCGTAGACGCCATCGGCAATCTGTTCGGGCTGATCACTTTCAACCCGGACGCCCCCTATGTGCTGTGCGGCTCGCACTTGGACAGCCAGCCCAGCGCGGGGCGTTTCGACGGTATCTATGGGGTGTTGGCTGGCGCAGTCGCCATCGCCAGCCTGGCGCGCCAACTGCACGAGCGCGGCGAAACCCCTGCGTGCAACCTCGCGGTGGTGAACTGGACCAACGAAGAAGGCGCGCGCTTTCAACCCAGCCTGATCGGCAGCAGCGTGTTTACCGGCGACCTGGCCCTGCACGAAGCCTGGGAATGCCGCGATGGCGACGGCATTCGCCTCAAGGATGCGCTGCAAGCGATCGGCTATCTGGGGGACGGCCTGGTTGAACTGGATGTGGCCGGTTATGTGGAAATCCACGTTGAACAAAGCGACGGTCTGGAAAGCCAAGGCCTGGACATCGGCGTAGTGCGTGAAACCTGGGCGGCGCTCAAGCAGCGTATCCGTTTCGACGGCGAACAGAACCACACCGGTCCAACCCCGATGGCCGCCCGCAAAGATGCCTTGCTCGCGGCGGCGCATGCGATAACCACCGTGCGCGCCGAAGCGGACGTGCACGGGCTGCAGTTTCACAGCTCGGTAGGGCGCCTGGAAATTTACCCCAACTCGCCGAACGTGGTGCCCTCGCGCGTCACCTTGCATGTGGAGTACCGCTCGCCGGACACGGCATTGCTGGCGGTTGCCGGTTATCGGCTGGATGCCAGCCTCAAGGCCGTCGCTGCATCGACCGCCACCACATACGAAGTCGAAAGCCGCGCCCTGCGTGCGCCCATCGCGTTACACCATGGTTTTGCCGAATTGGCCTACGGCGTCGGTCAACAACTGGGGCTGGCGGTCGGCAACACTGTCACGGTTTCCGGCCACGACGCCATCAGCCTCGGCCGGCATTACCCGGCATGCCTGTTGTTCATTCCGAGCAGCAACGGCGTGTCCCATAACGAGGCGGAACTCACCCATGACCGCGACATGCGCACCGGCCTGCAGATGCTGACCGCGCTGCTGCATTGCGCCTGTACTTCCCCCAACGCTTACCGGTGAGGGACGCCATGTCCAACTGTTCCTACGCACTGTCGCGCCTGATGGGCGCCCTGGAGTCCGCCGGCCTGTCTGCCCATGTCGAGGTCTCGGACGGCACTGCAGGTATCGCCTCGCCGATACGCCTGGCCACCGAGTGGACCGGCTTTCACCTCACGGCGCCCTGGGGCCAGTGCTACGCCAAAGTGCTGCACGACGATATGCGTGCACTGATCGACATCGAGCGCACCGGCCGCGCCACCCAACTGGCGGCTGACTGTGACGTGACCCCCGGCGTGCGCCTGGTGGATGTGGCTGCCGGCGTGCTGCTGCTGGATGCCTTGCCGGCCCACGAGTGGCGTTGGGCACGGCTCGATGAGTTACTGCAACCCCAGCGCCTGCAAGCGCTGTGGGCCTTGAAGCGGCAGTTGCACGTCGGCACCTCACCGGGCTTCAACCGTTCGCCGTTGCAGGATATCCAGCACCTGCGTGAGCTGTGCAGCCGTGACGGCGTGGGCCTGCCCGCTGATCATGGGTGGATTGAAACCTGCATCGATCTGGCCTGGACCGCGCTGCAATTGAGCCCTGGCACCTGCGTGCCCTTGCACGGCGACGGGCTGGCGAGCAATGTGATGATCGGCCCCGGCGGCGCGTTGCAATTGATCGACTTCGACTACGCTGGTTGCTTTGACCCGTGGTACGACGTGGCCGTCAGCCTAAACGAGTTGTATGCCTTTGAAAGCCAGTGGCGTGACGGCATCAAGGCCTGGGCCGGTGAGTGTCGCGAGTGCGATTACGCCCGCTGCCGCCTCTATGCGCTGATCAATGATTGGTATTGGACGCTGTGGGGCTTGTGGGTCGGCGCGACCTCAACGCGGCCCCTGGAGTTCTCCAAGGTGGGGCAGTGGACCTTGCTGCGCTGCCGGCAGAGCTTGCAAGACCCGCGATTTGAAAGTTGGTTACGGCAGGTACAGGAGGGGCAGGCATGAAAGCAATGGGTGAGGCCTGTACGCCTCAAGAATGCCAATTGGAGGCGGCAGTGCGCGGCGTGCGCGATTGGAGTGGTTCGGGCATTCGTTACGAGCCGGTCAGCGGCGGGATCTCCAACAGTAACTGGCGGGTCGAGGTCAGCGGGCTCAACACCGCCTACTTCTTCAAAGTGCCCGGCGCCGGCACCGAGATGTTTATCGACCGGCGCACCGCCCATGACGCCAGCGTCAAGGCCGCGCAAACCGGCTATGGTGCGCCGGTGTTTGCCTTCCTCGAAGAGTTTGGCGTTGAAGTTTTCGAGTTTATGGAAGGCTGGCGCGCCTCTTCGAATCAGGACTTTCTCGACCGCGATGTGCGCCATAACGCCCTGCATGCGCTGAAAGCGTTCAACGACCAGTCGCCGCTGTGCCAGACAAAAACCGTGTTCGACATGATTGCCGAGCATCAGCGCCAGGTCGAAGAACTGCAGGGCTGCACGCCCAGCGATGATGCCTGGCTGCGTCGCCAATGTGACCGGGCGCGTGGCGCGTTGCAAGCGTCGGGCATCGACTTGGCGCCGTGCATGAACGACACGCTGGCGGGTAATTTCATGCTCAATGACCGCCGCCAGATTCGCCTGGTGGACTTTGAGTACGCCTCCAACAACGACCGTCATTACGAACTGGCGCTGTGGTTTGGCGAGATGTTCTTCACCGACGAAATGGAGTTGGCGCTGATCGAAGATTATTTCGGCCAGGTCACCCCGCAACGGCTGGCGCGGATCAAGTTGCACAAGGCCCTGGCCGACATCAAATGGTCGACCTGGGCGATGGTCCAGCACGCGGTGTCGCAGTTGGATTTCGACTTTTACAAATACGGTGCCTGGAAGCACATGCGCGCACGTAGCGTGATCAATGATTCGCAATGGGAAACCTGGCTAAGACAGGCCTGAGCCTGCGCCAGCACAATAACGACGAGTCACCTGTAGCTCCTTTGGCGCTGGTTTGCGCTGACGTTTCACTGCTTGATTTTTTGATTGATCACACAACAAACCGATCCAGAAATTCAAGGAGCACCCTCCATCATGAAACCCGCAAGCGCGTCACCCGCACGCCTGAGAAACCAGATCTTCGGCGGCTACTTTTTCCTGTTGTTGATGCTGGCGTTATTCCCGCCGTTTTATTTGAGCGTGAGTGGCAGTCGCGCCTTGGTGGTAGGCATCCCGCTGCCGATTTTCTATTGGATCGCCATTGCCGTACTCGCCGCCCTTGGGGTGTGGGGGTTGTATCTGGCCGAGCTCAAGGCCGGTGATATTCCTGACGAGGAGGGCGTGTGATGATCAGCACCAGCAGCGATGCCCACTTGTTCATTACCTTCGGTGTGATCGGCCTGTTCCTGGCCGGGATGATCGCCGTGCTCTATGCCACCAACCGCGAAAGCACCAGTTTTTCCGACTACGCCGTTGGCGGGCGCTCCTATGGGCCGTGGTATATCGCCATGTGCTACACCAACTCCTGGTGGCCGGGCTCGACCTTCACCGCGTTTTTTGCCCTGAGCGTCGGCGGCGCCCTGGGTTTCTACGGCATGGTCTATGCGACCCTGGGCGTGACCGCGATGTACCTGATGGCCAGCCGCGCCTGGACCTGGGGCAAACGCTTCAACCTGCGCACCCAGCCGGACCTGCTGGGCATGCGCTTCGACAGCCCGGCGGTAAAACGGGTGGCCTCAATTATCGGCATCATCTCGGTGTTTCCATGGGTGGTGATGGGCATCCAGGCCCTGGCGATGCTGTTCCAGTTCGCCAGCTTTGGCCGTTGGGGCGTCACCACCTGCCTGTTTGCAGGCGTGGCGGTGGTACTGATCCGCCAATACTGGACCGTGAGCATGGGCATGCGCGGGTTGATCATGACCGATATGTTCCAGGGCCTGATCGCCTACGTGGTGTGCGCCGGGGTCTGCGTGTTCCTGCTGTTCGGCGATCAGGCCGCGTTTTCCAACCTCGCGCAATTACCGGAAAAAATGCTGCAAATTCCCGGCGCCGCCGGCACCGGTTATGGCCCGATGTACATGTTCAGCCTGATCTTCACCGGTGTGATTGGCTCGATGTGCTGGCCGATGAGCTTCCAGCGCATCTACACCGCCAGCGGCGTGCGCGCGGTGAAAAAGGGCACGCTGTACACCATGCTGCTGGTGGGCGGGTTCTACGGCATTCTCATGCTGTTCGCCGCCGCCATCAGCCAGGATCCCAACGTGCTGGCCCATCCGCAACAAGGCTGGTTCCTCTCGCTGTTCGACATTGGCGGGCCATGGCTGCTGGCGCTGGCCATCGTCATCGTACTGGCCGCCAGCATCGGCCACGTCGACGGCTGCGTGCAGGTCTGCGGCACCCAGTTTGCCAACGACCTGGCCACCTGGAACACCCCACGCACCGACCGCCAGCTCACCTTACTGGCCAAGGCCGGCATGGTGGTGTTTATCGTCGCCGCCTCGGTGCTGGCTTACCTGACCTTTGATTATTCGCGCCTGCAATTACTGGCGCAGATTTCCTACCAGGGCATCATTCAACTGGCCGTGCCGCTGTTCTTCGGCATTTTCAGTCGCCGTGGCAACAAACAGGGCGCGATTGCCGGCATGTTGGCGGGGATTATGGTGGCGATTGTACTGACCACGCTGTACCCGGATGACATTCCCGCGCTGGGGTCGTTGACCAGCGGGATTGTGGGGCTGGTGGTGAATGCTGCGATTTTTGTGGTGTGCGCGCTGGTGATCAAGCCGAGCGCGGTGGAGCAAGCGCGGGTGGAGGGGTTGTTTGAGATGGCCGCGAGTGGGCGTGGGGTGCAGGTGGGGGCTGCGCCGGTTATGAGTTGAAAATGGAACGGGGCTGCGGTGTGTGGCCCCGGTTTGAGCGTGTGACTTATGTGGACTAAATATGTGTTGGGTAAAGTTGAATTGCGGTAGCGCTGAGTTCAACAAATCCTGATTTCTGAGGTATGGGACCGTCCAACTCAATTAGGATTATTGAATCACCGAGCTTTAATGCTACACATCCTTCTTCGTCAGCTTGGACCAGCTCGGCGGTTATTTGGATGAGGCTGTTCTCCATTTTGATTTTTGAAGATTTTTCAGCGGTTGGCTTCACGTTTATATTCCATGAGAAAACCTCCTCAAAATCAAACTCAACGTCGATAATTTCACCGATTTTTGGCGCAGTATCGCTCCATAGTGCAGTGCCATCTCCGAAGGGTGAATGGAATTTTACGTGCAATACGTTCAGATAGGAAAATGTATCGATCACTACAATTTTCATGTTTTTTCCGAGTGGGAGATTGCCGGTTTTCGTGTGAGTGTTTTGGTAATGATTCGATTTTCTTACATTCGGCATCAACCCTGTCTGTTTAGCACTGTACTCGTTTGCAGTTACGATAAAAATGGGTTCGTCATAAAAAATAAAGCTGTTGCTAGCGCTGTTTGCAGCTTGGTTGTGTTACTACCTGTGCCAATACATTTGATGGTTTAAAAGAAGAAATACAGTCCGGTGTTGTTGTCAATTGCCAGTTTGTTGAGTTTGATTATTTTTCTTGCCAGCTCTTGGTTTTCGGGTATTGAGTGATTTTCTAGTATATATAGTGATTTTTTGAGGTCTTCATTGGTGTTGATGCTCTCGTCTTCATAATCGTCGATCATCTTTCCAAGCGAATTGTTGATTTTGTCGATAACGCCTGATCCCATTAACTGCTGATATTCTGTATGGGTCAGGGGGCAATTCGCCAATAACGAGATTGGGCAATCGTCAGTGTCTAATAGAATCATCGCTTCTTTAGTCAAAGGCGTGCAGATAAGTTTCACTTTTCTATACTCTTGTTAACGTGAGTGGTCCCGGTTTTTTAGGGCGCGTTGGTTAGGATTTAGGTTGTCAATCGTCAGAGGCCTAGATGGGTAGTTTTGGTAGTTGGATTTTTAATGAAAGGTCACATCAATTCGGTCAACAATTATTTTAATAAAAGAATCGTTCAAGTCGGGATGGTTGTAATGGATCCCCTCATCGTTCAGCAAAGTGAATGTCTGAAAAGTATCGTCGCTCAGCAATCCGTAAAGCGCGTAAGAAAATCCGCTGCCCGTTCGCTTGGCTAAAGCGTGAGTCGTGGAGGTTTTATGAACTTCATAACTTTCAGATAGATTTAAAGTTAATTCAACGCAATAAGTTTTCCCTACTACGATTTCGTAGGGGCAGTGGCTGGCGAAGCAGGTTACTACAGTATTTTCAATGAGCAGGGTAACCTCTTCTTCTACCAGTTCGTTGATTGCTACCAATAGTACATTTTTGACGTTGTTCGCCATGGGGTTTGATTGTTCTTTCATCGCTTGAGATGGCCGCGTCATGGAGGGGAGTGGCAGTGGAATAACGTCCGTTATGAGCTGTGTTAGATGGACTCTCAGAAATTTCGTTTGGTCGACAGGGGCAACGCTCCTGATGCAACTAATTGTTTTTATAATTTGAATTTACTAGGGTTGGTTTAGAATTGACCCTGAGAAAAATTTGCAAAAATCCAAGTGCCCCTCAAATGAAATGCAGGCAATCCAGTTGAAATCCTCCGATACAATATAGGTGTGTTGTGGGAACTCGGAGAGAACTTTGAGTGTTCGGTTTAAGTGCTCTGGGCTTATTGAGTAAGCGTGGTCACAGGCGGAATCACTGATGATAATCAAGTCATTGTCAGAAACTTTGCAGATTTCCGCCGCAATGAGCGAAATCGCCAAGGTTGAAGATGCAGACCCGAAGTTAATGCTGCTCCCCAAACGACTCCAATCGATTTGATTTCCGCTAAAAGGAATGCGCTCATTAATTCTACTGACCATCGAGTCTTGTTCTGCCTGAGAAATGACATTGAAGTCGATGTCGAGTTTTTTCAGATCTGTGATTAGTTCTTCGTCAAAGTAACTCATTTTTTTACAAACCTTTTAGTCAGTTGAAGCACCATTTTTTCATTGCCATCAAAAAGATAATGTGGTCCTTTTTTCTTACCTGACCATACATTTATATGGGCGCCACTCCTTTGGTCATGTTCAACCCTATAGCCTGTTTTGCCGTCATATGTTTGCATTCCGACCGGCTCTCCTTTGCGCGGGCCAAATCTTCCCGGTGTTGGTTTTTCTGCGCGAAAGTCATTTTCAAGTAACCATTTTAACGCTTTATTTGAAGCTTGCTCGTAAGTAGAAGACCGTATGGAATGGCTTGTCTCAGGAGGCTTTTCTTCATGGCCTTGCGCTGATGCCTTGTCTTTTTGTCCCGGACAGGTCCCTGGCTTGCAACTCAGTCCTAACGGATCCACCCATCCCGTAGGGTTGGGAGCGTACTGGCACACGTTGATCCCACCCGCCAACTTCACCGGATCCGGCGTCAGGTAACGACCAATATCCGGATTGTAGTAGCGATGACGGTTGTAGTGCAGCCCGCTTTCGGCATCAAAATATTGGCCCTGGAAGCGCAGCGGATTGTCGATTTTTCTGACGTCTAGGCGGGCGATTTTACCGTAGGCGCGGTAGTGCGCGGACCAGACGATTTCGCCTTCGGGATTTGTCAGTTCCTGTGGTGTGCCGAGGTGGTCGAGTTGGTAGTGGAAGGGTTTGGTGTCTTCAGGCCCAAAACCTTCCAGCAGTGCCAACGGCCGAAAACTGCCTGGCTCGTAGAGGTAGCTGCGATGCCGATCCGCGTGGTGTTCTGCCACCAGCTTGTCGCCTTGCCAGAAAAACTCCGTGGTTATGTCGTTAACGGTTTTGCTGATCCGCCGTCCAAACGGGTCATAGCGATAGCTGGCGGTTTGCCCATTGGGTTGGGTAATACCAATCAACCGATGCTGGCAGTCGTAGCGGTGCTCGGTGACGAGCTGATGACCCTTGCCACGCCGCTGGCGGATCAAATTGCCGAAGGCGTCATAGTCATAATGATGATCGCCTTGGATCATCAACCTGTTCCCCGCCACGATGTCCGGGCCGGGGCGGTCTTGCATGAGCAGGTTGCCGGCCGGGTCGTGGCCGAAGCGTTCCTGCACGTCTTGCGAGTGGTCGGCGCGGGTCAGGCGGGCGAGGGGGTCGTAGTGGTAGTGGTGTTCGCCTTTGCGGGTGTCGAGCAGGCGGGCGAGGTTGCCGCTTTTGTCGTAGTCGTATTGGCGTTGGTAAAGGGTGTGTTGCTGTTGGCTGACGGCGTGGGCGTGCAGGCGGTTTTGGTCGTCGTAGTGGTAGTGGCTGAGGAGCTGGCCCTGCTGGCGTTGGTGTTCGTGGCCGGTTTTGAACAGGTGGGAGGTGAGGGTTTCGCCGTTCAGTTCGACGGTGGAAAGGTGGCCGCCTTTGTTGTGGTTGAAGGTAACGCGGTTGTTGTCCGGCAGGCGCAGGTTTTTAAGTTGGCCGCAGGCATCGTAGCCATAGCGCAAAGTACCCCAGCCCTGGTGTTCGGCAGTGAGGCGGTTTTGTGGATCGTACTCGTAGGCCAGCGCCCAGTGGCCGTCGTCGACGCTTAGGAGGTTGCCTTGGCGGTCGTAGGCATAGTCGACAACATTGCCATCTGGCAGGGTTTTTCTTATGAGGCGGCCGGCGTGGTCTCGCTTGTAACGGGTAACGAGCTGACTGCCGTCGTCGCCGTGTTCGGTTTTTTCCGCCAGGTTGCCGTTGAGGTCATACACATAGGCCGTGCGCTGGCCGTCAAAGCCGATTTCCTGCTGGATCAGGCCGTTGGGGTGGTAATCAAGTTGGTAGGTTTCGCCCACCTCGTTTTCGATCGAGGTCAGCAGCAGGCGTGCGTTGTCGTAGCGGTAGTTGACATGACTGCCATCGGCATTGATTCGGCGGCTGATCAGGTGCAGGCCGTTGGCATATTCGTAACGGGTGACGTGGCCGAGTTCGTCGTGTTCGGCGGTGATTTTTCCGTAGGCGTTGTAGCTGTATTCGCGCGTCGCGCCGCCTGGAAGGGTCAGTTTTCGCAGGCGCCCGGCAGCGTCCCGTTGGTACTGTGTGAGCTTGCCGTGCTCATCTTCCCGCGTGATCTGACGACCAAGATCGTCATAGCGATAACGCTTGCTACCCCCATTGGGCAGCAACTCCTCAAGCAACTGCCCACGCTCATTCCAAACCAGCCGATGGCAACTGTTATCGGGAAACCAAACCCCCGTCAGCTGCCCATATTTGTTGTAGCTGTAGTCCGTAATATTGCCGTCAGGATCGGTCTTGCGAATGACGTCGCCCTGATCGTTACGCTCATACTTCCAAACGGCCTCACCACGGCGTACAACGCGCACGAAACCGTTGTCATGCTCGTAGGACGTCGGCTCATCATCCCCCGGAAACAACGCCACCAAGCGTCCGGCTTCGTCGTACTGATACGCCGTCACCGCCCCGAGCGGGTCCTGCTCGACCGTCAGCCGACCCTTGTCGTCATAAGACTTGAAGTGTTCAGCGCCGTCCGGATCAATGCGCTGCACCAGACGTGCGCGGTCATCATGGACATACACTTCCCGGCTGCCATCAGCGTTATGCACCGTGACACGGCCGTCGTCACCCCAAGCATACCGCGTATCCATCTGCGAAAAGCTGGCCCAGTGCCGAACACATCGGGAGGCCTTACCCGCCCGTTCCCATTCCCAAAAGAAGCTCGCTCCACCGGCCAACTCACGCTCAACAATGACGTGCTGCTCGTCGTAGCGATAAACCTCGCTTTCACCCACAGCATTGGTCGCAGAAACCAGTCGGCCAAGGTCGTCATAGGCGTAGGAAACAACCTTCTGCTCCGTCACCCATTCAAACGGCTCATGCCCTTTGGCCCGATGAACCTGATAGTCCACCGCCACAATGCGGCCAAACTCATACCGAAAAAACAGCGAGCGACCCACACCGTTATCCAGCCGCTCAACCCGCCCCAAACGATCGTGAAAAACTCGCAGCCGGTTGTCATACGCATCGCTGATGGCAATCAGCACGCCATCGTGAAAGTGATAAAAACGCGACGCCTGGGCCAGCACCAGTTCATCGGGCAAATCGCCCAAGTAGATCGCCGCTTCAGCCAAGCTATTGGTAATCGCCGGTCGAGCAGCGGAGGGCAGCACAAACTCGGTACGGCGATTCTCATGATCCGTCCACACCACCGAATCACCGGAAACACAAAGCCGTTGCGCCAGCGAATGGCTCCAGCCAAACCCCAACCCGTAATCCACTTCCACCGCGCTGGTGCGATACAGCCGTGTCCATTCAAACGGCAGGACCCCATCCAACGTGCCATCGGTAAGGGTCAGCAGTTCCTCGCCGGTGACCATCGACACCGGGCAGCCGTTGGTAACGGTTCTGTCGGCTGGAGCCGCAGCATCGCCATTAAGGTTCTTGCCCGAAGCAGGCACGTCATCAACGTGTTCTTTTTGCTTAACCACCGCGTTTTGCCGCGCCCGCCAGCGCATCTGCAGCGTGCCTTGCTTCAACCCGCCAACCACTCCGCGAACCGCCACCGCCTTGTAACGGTCCACCGCCTGCATGAATTTGGTCAGCATCCCGAGCAGGCTCCTGACAAAACCCACAGCGGCATCCAAAATCCGCGCGCCATACTTGGCCAGCCGCAAGCCGAGATAAGCCACGCCCGCCGCCGGCGACGCGATGGTCAGTACTGCGCCGATCACCAGATCAATCAGCAGCGACACTACAAACCCTGCCGCCGTTTCCGCGATTTCGCCGGGTGGCAGTGCGTCCAGCCAGAGCATCGCGGTGCGCAGGATCAGGTACAGCGCGGCCTCGTCGCTGGCCAATAACATGGCCTGTTCCAGGACCTTGGGCGCATCGGTGGCCAACTGCGCCAACCTGGCGGCCTCGGCGCCGAGTTGCTCAGCAAATTTCAGCGGGTCTTCAAGAATCGCCTGAACCAGCTTGATGCTGTCCCATACATCGCGGATTGCCGCCCAACTGCCCGCCAGCACGCCGCTGCCAATCGCGCTGGCGGTCGATTGTTGCCAGTACGGTTTGAAATCTTTCCACTGCTCGCGCAGCCAGTGCTCCAGGTCGGCCGTCAGCCCTGCGTAAGAGGCAAACAGCGCGTCCACTTGCTGCGCAGAAACGCCGCCCTGCACCCGCACCTGATAGCGCCCACCAGCGGCGCAAAAATGCGAACCCTTGCCATGTTCATCGAGCATGACAAGCGTGGAACTGCCGTCATCCAGCCCGACAACCTCCACCGGGATATCGCCGATCGGCACGTCATACACTGATTCGAACAAGCTCTGGATTTTCAGCTCGCCGCCCGCCGGGCACTGGGCCACGGTGGAAAAGCCCATGTCAGTAATACTCACGGACTGTTGCGCATCGCCAACCCGCAGCACACGGTCCATCCCCAACAGCGACGGCATGTCGGCAGCATGGCTGAGCGTATCCAACGCCCGCGCATACCAGGCGCCCACCTGCTGGCGATACTCCGCCAGGCTCTGATGAAAGCCGTTGAGCTCATGTTCGATAAAGGCGATGTGGGCGGCGTTGGTCATCCGTGACGTCTCGGCAAAAAATGGCAAGGCGTCGGAGTCTGCTGCAGGAAAAAGCCGCTGGACGAATGGTTGGAAAAATCAGAATGGGATGACGCAGGACGGGTAAAAACCGCGAAAAACTATCCCGAAGGACTACGCAAAAAAGCGACCCGGCTCATTGCAATAAAGTCATGCAAATAAAAATGACTCTCATCCTTGCCCGATTTCGCGACATGGCCGTCATGGTTAATAGAACCTCCATTACGCAGGATTTCCCATGTCGCGCCTTGCTCGTCCCTTGCACCCACTGGCCCTGTCGGTGGCGATGGCTTTTGCCGCTGTGCCGTTGTTCGTCGTCCAGCCATTGTTTGCCGAAGAAACCGGCAGCGCGTTGCGCCGTTTTTCGGTTCCCGCGGGTGATTTGAGCCAATCCCTCAATAGTCTCGCCGAGCAGGCCGGGCTGGTACTGGCGTTTGATGCAAGCTTGACGCGCGGCAAGCACAGCAACGGTGTGAGCGGGCAATACGACACCGACGTGGCATTGGCGCAATTGCTCGCCGGCAGTGGCTTGCAGGCCATCAAGATCTCCGCCGACCGCTATCGCCTCGAAGCGCTCCCGAACGATGGCGGCGCCATGCAGTTGCAGGCCACCACCATCAGCGGCGCCTACCAGAGCGAAAGCCCCACTGGGCCGGTGGCGGGTTATGTCGCCACCCGCAGCCTGTCGGGCACCAAGACCGATACCGCGCTGATCGAGACGCCGCAGTCGATTTCGGTGGTCACCAAGGACCAGATGCGTGCGCAAAACGCCGAAAGCCTCAACCAGATCCTGCGCTACAGCGCCGCCGTGGTGCCGGAGACCCGTGGGGCCACGGCTTCGCGCCTCGACCAACTGACTATCCGTGGCTTCGCCCCGGCAACCTACCTCGACGGCCTGCGTATGCCATCGAGCCGAGATGCCTTGCCGCAAAAAGACGCCTTCGACCTGGAGCGCGTCGAAGTGCTGCGCGGCCCGGCCTCGGTGCTGTACGGGCAGGGCACGCCAAGCGGGGTGATCAACATGGTCACCAAACGCCCGCTGGACACGCCGTTTCATGAAGTCGGCGTGGAATACGGCACCTTCAACAAGAAGCGCACTACCTTTGATTTAAGCGGCCCGATTGATGATCAGGGTGTGTATGCCTATCGCGTGGCGGGGTTGTTCGATGACGCCGATGGCCAGGTCGACCACACCGAAACCCGCCGCCAGTCGCTGTCCAGTGCCTTCACCTGGCGCCCGGACGATGCTACCTCGCTGACCTTGCTTGGGCATTTTCAGAAAGACCCGAAGGGCGCGTCCTACGGCTCGGTGCCGGCCTGGGGCTCGGTGCTGCGCAGCCCTACGGGACGCAAGATCGATGTGGACTTCTATGACGGTGAAAAGAACTTCGAAAAAAGCGATCGCGAGCATTACTCCCTCGGCTATGCCTTCGAACATCACTTCAACGACGTGTGGACGGTGCGCCAGAACGCCCGTTACCTGCGCGCCGAGGGCGTCTATCGCAGCATCTATAACAGCTACCTGATGGGCGACTACCGCACCTCCAAGCGCTCGACCATCGCTGCCGATGTGGACATGGATGCCTACACCCTCGATAACCAGGTGCAGGCCAAATTCGACACTGGTTCGTTGCAGCACACGCTGTTGATGGGGCTCGATTACCAGAACACCCGCACCGACACCAAGACCGGGTATGGCAGTGGCCCGAACCTGGATATCTTCGATCCGGTCTACGGCGCGCCGGTCACCACACCCGCGTTCATCACCGACGCGACCTCGCGCAGCGAGCAGACCGGTGTTTATCTGCAAGAGCAAATGAAGTGGGACCAATGGGTGTTGTTGCTGGGTGGTCGCTATGACTGGGCGAGCACCGACAGCACCACCAAAACCATCAGCTCCGGCACCAAGAGCAAGTCGTCGCTGGACAGCAAGGCGTTTACCGGGCGGGTCGGCCTGGTCTACCTGTTCGATAACGGCCTGGCGCCGTACGCCAGCTACGCGGAGTCGTTCAACCCGCAATCGGGCACGGGTTACGGCGGTTCGGTGTTCAAGCCGACCGAAGGCAAACAGTATGAAATCGGCATCAAGTACCAGCCGCCAGGCAGCAACAGCTTCATTACGGCGGCGATTTTCGATTTGCGCCAATCCAACGTGCCGACCATGGATCCGGACCCGACGCACCTGTGCGGCAGTGGCCGCTGCCAGATCCAGGACGGCGAGCAACAGTCCCGTGGCTTTGAACTGGAAGGCAAGGCCAGCCTAAACGACAACCTGAACATTACCGCGGCTTACGCCTATCTGGACAACCGCGCGAGCAAATCCAACAGTACCGTTCGCTACGCGCCGATCAGCGATGTCGGCACTGGGCCGGCGATTGCCGTTGAGGGCACCACCACCTACGGCGTGCCACGCCATACGGCCTCGGCGTGGGCCGACTACACCTTCCACGACGGCCTGCTCAAGGGCTTCGGCGTGGGGGCCGGCGCGCGGTATGTGGGCTCGTCCTGGGGCGATACCGCCAACACCCTGAAGGTACCGGGCTACACCTTGATGGATGCGGCGCTGCACTACGACATCCCGAATATCGCCAACCCCAAAGACAACCTGCGCCTGGCGCTGAACGCGACCAACCTGGCAAACAAAGAATACGTGGCCTCGTGCTACTCCTATTCGTGGTGCTGGTATGGCTCGCAGCGCACCGTGCAGGCGAGTGCCACTTACCAGTGGTAATCGGCACCCTTTAGGGTGATCCGTTTTTTGTGGCGAGCGAGCTTTTGTGGCGAGCGAGCTTGCTCGCGCTGGGCTGCGCAGCAGCCCCAAAACCTGACACTTGGGTACACCTGAAGTACACGGTCATCCGGTCAAGGGGCCGCTGCGCGCCCCAGCGCGAGCAAGCTCGCTCGCCACAGTCGCTCGCCACAGGGTTTGCCGACATCTATTAGGTAAATGTTTACCCAGGAAGGCAATTTAATGGCCCCTTTGTAACAAAATCCCCGCCAAAATCACTTTTATTTTCAGGTGGTTAGATGGGGATGCAAATGCGCACTGTTGGAATGATGCTGATCGCCTGTTCCCTGGCTGGCGGCGCGGCGAGCGTGCAGGCCCGAGAGTTGCGCGAGGGTGACAAGTACATGTGCAGTTGGGGCGCAGGCACTGCCGCCAGGGCACAGGAACTCAAGCTGTCGGGTGTGTCGCTGTATGCCGCGCGGCAGAAGATCCAGACCATCAAGTTCAGCAAATCGTGGATGCGCATGATGGCCATGGGCATCACCGAGCAGACCTACGACAGCCGCTCACGGCTCAAGCCCGACGTCATCCGCCAGAGTTTTTACCAGGACTGCCTGCGCTACAAAGTGGCGCGTAAATGATCCAGGGCTGTTTTGCACCGGTCAGTGCAAAATCTGCGTAAGCCTGTCCAACTTTGCCTTGGCGCTGCTGGCCATACTGGCGCCAGGTAAACCAAGAGGCACAGGCCATGACTGATTACGTATTCCCCCCCGCGCCAACCCCATCCCTGGCCGTACAGGGCAGCGACGCACGTTTCCCGCTGCGCCGCGTGTTCTGCGTGGGCCGCAACTACAGTGAACACGCCCGTGAAATGGGGCATGACCCGGATCGCGAACCGCCATTTTTCTTTATGAAACCGGCTGATGCAGTGGTGCCGGCCGAAGGCGTGATCGCCTACCCGCCGCTGACTGCCGACCTGCACCATGAGGTGGAACTGGTGGTGGCCATCGGCAAGGGTGGGGTGGATATCAGCCCTGAAGACGCTTTGTCCCACGTTTGGGGGTATGGCGTCGGCATCGACTTGACCCGTCGCGACCTGCAGGCCGAGGCGAAAAAGCTCGCGCGTCCGTGGGATTGGGGCAAGTCGTTCGATGAATCGGCGCCCAGCACCGCCTTGCAACCTGCGAGCGTTATCGGGCACCCGGCCAGCGGCAAGATCTGGCTCAAGGTCAATGGTCAGCAGCGTCAGGTCGGCGACTTGGCTGACCTGATCTGGTCGGTGAGTGAAATCATCAGCTACGCCTCAAAATCCGTAGCACTCAAGGCCGGTGACCTGATCTTTACCGGCACCCCGGCAGGCGTCGGCGCGTTGCAGCGTGGGGATGCGGTTACCGCTGGCATCAAGGGCATCGGCGAGTTGAGTTTCACCCTCAGCCAGGGTTGAGGCTAAAGTGGTGCCCAGGCCCTTCGAGAGACTGTTATGCCAGGCACCCGCGTCACCACCTATGGCATGGAACAACGCAGCGACCGCCCCGACTTCTATATCCGCGACAAGCGCGGGCGGGCGGCGCTGACCAGCCCGCATCGGCATGAATACTTCCAGATCCAGATCAACCTGGGCGGCGACACCGTGCAACATATCGGCGGCGCGGTGCGTCCGTTCCCGCACAAAGCCATGGCGTTTATCCTGCCCCATCGCCTGCATGTGATTCCCCACCCGCAAGACGGCGAGTTCATGCTGATCAACTTCAGCCAGGCGTTCTTCCTGCCGCAGTTGACCTGCGACCCGCTGGACCTGGAAGACATCCCCATCAGCCAGGCGCCGGAGCTGTCACCGTTCCGTTTTCAGGAGCACCTGGACTTCATCCTTGACGACGCCGACTTTGAACAAGTGCACATCTGGCTCGGCCATATGCGCACCCTGGACGCCCAGCGCACTTTCGGCGCACGTGAGCGCTTGAAGGGCTACTTGTTCCAACTGATCGGCCTGGTTTGCCAGCAGTACGCCGAACCCTTGCAGGCGTTTGCCGCCAATAACACCACCCGACGCGGACGCAAAGACGCCTTGGCACGGGTGCACGGCTATATCCGCGAGCATCTGCACGAGCCGGGCCTCAATCTTACTGACGCTGCGGCCGCTGCGTTCCTGTCACCCAACTACCTCACCCATTTGCTGCGCAAAGAAACCGGCAAACCCTTTTCTCAGTGGGTGCTCGACCGCCGCATGCAATTGGCGCGCACCTTATTGCTCAACACTGCGCAATTGATAGGTGCAGTTGCCCTGCGTTGCGGGTTTACCGACGAGGCGTACTTTTCCCGCTGCTTTCGCAAGGCCCATGGCCTGGCGCCGGGGCAGTTTCGGCGTCAACAACAGGCAAAACCCCTGTAGTCGAGCGCCTTCTCTTACAAATCCACGACAATCTGTGTGTTTCTATTTACATACAATTGCGTGCATCCACGGAGGAGGCATCTATGCAAAACCCTATTCGGCTGGCGACGCTGGCGGATATCGACACGTTGTTCGCCATTCGCACGGCCGTGGTGCAGAACCACTTGAGCCGTGAGCAGATGGCGGATCTGGGCATTACGCCACAGGTGCTGGCGGACAGCATCCGTGAAGCGCCGTGCGTGTGGCTGGCAGAAGTGGAGGGCCAGCCGGCGGCTTTTTCGATGGTCAACTTTGACAGCGGCGAGGTATTTGCGATGTTCGTATTGCCCGCCTACGAAGGCCGGGGTTTGGGCCGCCAACTGATGGCGGTGGCTGAAGCCGCACTGTTTGAGCACCACCCGACGCTGTACCTGATCACCGACGGGCGCGGTGAAATCCGCGCCAACGGGTTTTACCAACGGCTGGGCTGGACGCAGGTGGGCCGGGTCGAGGGCGATGATGTGCGGTATGAAAAGAGCAGGGCACCTTAAATCATGAACCCGGCAGAACCCCCGTCCACCAACGGCCTTCGCTATGCGACGATCGGGGTTGCGTGCGCCGCGGTGCTGCTCGGCATCTTGTTTATGCGCTTCAATGCTCAGGTTGACCTGGAACGGGAAGAGGCCGCCGAACGCTTGGCGCTGTGCCAACATCTTGAAAGTGTGGCCCGTGCCACTTCGACTACCAGCCTGGAATCGCTTGAGGCCTGTAAGCAACTCAGAAAGCGTTACAGCGAGAGTGCCGCGCCGTGATAAGCAATAACCCTATTTGAACAATGGATATATAGCCACTAAGTGATAAGGGCTATATCGGTTTATTGCACCAAAAAGTGGCACTTGCTGACTTGGCTACCTTAAAAATCATGTGGTTATTGAATGACTTACGCGGCTTTTAATCCGACGAAAGGAATAAAATAATCTTGTTGCAGGTTTTGACAATCGTTACTATAGCCGGGCGTTCACCTCCCACGGTTTATGCATTTTTAAATCCCAAGTTTCCATCAGCTACTTGGGATTTTTTTTGCCTGGAGTTTGACCTCGGCATCACACTTCACTATCAGCGAACTCTGCACGCATGCGTCCATTGCGTTTGGCCTGATACAGCAACTTGTCGACCGACTCGACGAACGCCAGCAGGTCGCTGTTGGGCGTCACGGTATGCGTGCCCACCCCCAGGCTCAGGCTCAGCAACTTGGAAACCGGCGAAACGGCGTGTTCGATCTGCTGCTGGCAAATCAAGTGCAGGCAGCGCTGCGCCACTTGCCTGGCTGAGGCTGCGTCGGTTTCGGGCAGCAACCACACAAATTCCTCGCCGCCGATACGCGCAATAAAATCCCGTGGCCGGTTGGCCGCCTGCGACAAAGTGCGGGCCACCTGGCGCAAGGCTTCATCGCCCTTGATATGGCCGTAGTGGTCGTTGTACTGCTTGAAAAAGTCTATATCCAGAATAATCAACGACAGCGGCAATTGGCTGCGCAGGGCACTGGCCCATTCGCGTTCGAGCACGGTGTCGAACATGCGGCGGTTGGCGATGCCGGTGAGGCCGTCCTGGAAGGAGTATTCCTCCAGTTGTTTTTGCAGGCGGATCAAGTGCTCTTCGGTCTTCTTGCGCTCGCTGATATCGAACATAAAGCCGATCAAGGCTTCGACTTCGCCGTCCTTGCGCACCACATGCACCACATCGCGGATCCACACATACTCGCCGTTGGCCGTCAGTGCGCGGTAGTCGGCTTCGTGGTCCACGCCGGCACGCGATTGCGACACGCAAAAGTTCACCACGTATTCACGGTCGTCCGGGTGCATGCGTTCGACCCAATCATCCACGCTCACCCAGCTTTGCGGGCTCCAGCCCAGCAGCGTTTCGATCTGCGGGCCGATGTAGCTGAAGGTCATGCTCTGCCAGTCGATGCGCCAAGGGATGGCCTTGGTCGACTCCAGCAGGGTTTTGTACACGTCGCTGTCGGGCTGGCTCGGGGGAACGATGCTCATGGCGGGCGGCTCAGGGTGATGGCGAAAAGCCAAGAGCGTCTTTTGATACAGGTTGTGAGTCAAGCCCTTGCCAAAGCAGCAGACGAGAGGTCGTGTGTTGGGTTTCTGGCGCCAGTGCACCAGCGTTTACAGGGCGAAATGTGGCACAGCTATCACTTTTGAATTAATTGTTCAGTAGCAGGCAAAACCTTATCTATGCTGGTTGCATCACACCCACAGGGTCGAACCCAGGGATGGGGGCTCAGCATGATTGCGCTCGACGAACTCAATAAGATCATGGCCGCGGGCTTCCTGCCGCTGGCCTGTGATTGCAGCCTCAACAGCGACGGCTCGCTGCGCATCAGGGTGTTCGAGCCAGCGTCGGGTCGCGTCGATCTGCTGTTGACCCGGGTCTCGCCCCAAGGCCTGGACAGCATCCGTTCCATCTCAAACCTTATTGGCGAACTGCGCACCGAGATCAAGGCCGGGCGGCGTGGTTTTGCGGCAGTCGGTTAACTGTTGACGCTGCTGGCGGGGGCGGTGTCAGCGCCATAGTAGCGCCAGCAGCAATGCCGATGCTCCGGCAGGATTACGCAGCCGCTGAGGCTGACGATCAACAGGGCGGCAACCAGCATAGAGAGTCGACGGGGCATGATATTTCCTCATTGTGTGTTTTGCGTTACCTGTTGAACGCCACCACCTGCACAAATCCGTCGCGATGCTTTCAAACATTTCATCCAGCGTTTTCTTCCCTTGAGCAATACTCCCATCGTCGAGAAACAATTCACCGTTCTCGCGACGGATTTCCCCGTGCCCAGCGTTCAACCCATCAGATGCGAACATTTTCGTCCGCCGTATGAAGGAGTTGCCATGAACCCTCTGGCCAAATTGCGCTATGCCTTGCTGGTCCCGCTGGCCTTCGCCGCGCTTGTCAGCACCCCGACCTTTGCCCAGACCGAAGTGATCATTCGCCAGGCCCCACCGGCCGAACGCGTTGAAGTGATCCCGGCTGAACGCCCGGGCTTTGTCTGGGACCGTGGCCACTGGCAATGGGAACGTGGCGCGTATGCCTGGGTGCCGGGCCACTGGCAGGAAGTGGTGCGTAACGCGCGCTGGGAGCCTGGGCACTGGGAATCCCGTGGCCCCAACTGGTACTGGCGCGAAGGGCACTGGATCCGCTGAAACCTCTTAGCCCCCGGACCGAGTATTACCTGATTGAAAGACACTGATCCGGACGTTGAGCTACTGGCACGTATCGGCAACAACGAACCTGCGGCCGTCAACGAAATGGTGACGCGCAAGCTGCCGCGCCTGCTTGCGCTTGCCGGGCGGCTGCTGGGGGATGCCGACGAAGCCAAGGACGTGGCCCAGGAAAGCTTCCTGCGCATCTGGCGCCAGGCGGCCAACTGGCGCCCCGGCGAAGCGCGTTTTGACACCTGGCTGCACCGCGTGGCGCTCAACCTGTGCCATGACCGCTTGCGCCGGCGCAAGGAACGCCCGTTGAACGAGGATGAAGCGCTGGAACTGGCAGACAGCGCACCCTCGCCAGATGAACAGTTGGAAACGGCGGACCGCAGTGCAAGGATGGCCGCCGCCCTGGCGGCCTTGCCCGAGCGCCAGCGTGAAGCCATTGTGCTGCAGTACTACCAGGAGCTGTCGAACATCGACGCCGCGGCCCTGATGAACATCAGCGTCGAGGCACTGGAGAGCCTGCTGTCGCGGGCCCGACGCCAGTTGCGCAGCCAACTTGCCGACACACCCGGGCTCGCCCGCCCAGGAAGGGGAAAACCATGACACCTGAACGCTTTGCGCACTTGGCTGACGCCTACGGCGCCAGCCTGCATCGCTGGCCCAGCGCCGAACAAGCCGCCGCCCAGGCACTGCTCGACAGCGGCAACCCACGCGCGCGCGAGGCGTTGCGCGAGGTCGGTTGGCTCGACGCCCAGTTGGACAGCCATCAGCTGGTGTTCAACGAACCGGCGCTTGCACGACAGATTCGCGAGTCTGCACCGCGACGGCCGTCGTTCTGGGCACGCTATGCCAACTGGCTGTCGCCTGCCGGGTTGGTGGGCGTGGGCATTGCCGGCATTGCCGCCGGGGTACTGGTGGCGTCACTGAGTGTGCCGTTGCCGATGCTGTCATCCGACGTGCTGCCCAGCGTCTTCGATCAGGGCGACGCCGATGTCGTCTTCACCGTCAACGCCGAGGAAACCGAGCAATGACCCCAACATCCCTTAAACCCTGGCTGGTTTTCTCGGTATTACTCAATGTGTTTTTGATCGGTGGCGTGGGCGGCGGCCTCTATCACTGGATGGCTACCGCCAAGCCCGCCGAAGCGGTGGTCAACCAGCACGGTCTGCGCCAGGCGATGATCAAGTTGCCGATGGAGCGGCGCAAGGAATTGCGCCAGTTGTTGCGCCACAACCGCGCCGACAGCCAGCCGCTGATCATGGCCGGTCGCGAAGCACGCCTGGGGGTGATCAAGCAGCTGGAAGCGCCGACGCTGGATCGCGATGCGCTGGTCACTGAACTGGCCAAGGCCCGCGAGGCAGATGCGGCGCTCCGGGCATTGGTGGACGCGACGCTGGCGCAGTTTGCGAGCAATTTGCCCCAGGATGAACGGCAAAAACTGGTCGAGGCGCTGTACCAGCGCGGGCAGGCCAAAAACCGCGAGAAACTGCCGCAGGTGGCTGGGGCCAGGCCGCGTTCTTGAGCGGTTGCTCACCTCCAACTGATGCCATGCGATCCAATTGTGGGAGCTGGCTTGCCTGCGATGCAGACACCTCGGTACATCAGGTACACCGAGTTGATGCTATCGCAGGCAAGCCAGCTCCCACATTTTTAACCGAGTGAGGCTTCAATAGCTTCACTAGTCCGCTCTTATGTTGGAGCTGGCTTATCGAATCGTCGCACCGCTGCGATAGCATCAACTCGGTCTATCAGGCTTTAAGGGGCTGCATGCAGTCCACCGCCTGATCCACCAGCGCCCTCGCCATATCCACCAGATGCTGTACTGAAATCACCAGCGCCTGCGATGCTCCATCCAACTGATTACCGGCCTCTTGCGCAGTAGCCGACGCGCAACGCAACAGGCTGCTGGTATGTGCTAATGCACTCTCAAAGCTGGTTTCTGCCTCTACGGTAAACACCATCGGTTCGAGCGAGTCGGGCGATGGGGCAGGAGAGAGATAGTGATCCAGAGCGCGTTTGTACGCGGCGTATTTTTGCGCTTGGTCAGAAGAAGCGTCGAAGCGATTGAAGGGCGGGTCGGGAATAATCTTATCCATTGTGAAGCACCTCTAGTCGGTTAGAGGCCGTCACCATCGCTGCTAAACGATTGAAAGGTGGCGGCCGAACGCAGGTTAGCAGAACCGGAGACTAGGACCCGGCGCACCCGAAGGTGCCCTGCGCACGGCCACCATAAAGCGTCGGGCCGAAAAAAAGCGCCCTGCAAAAGGTGGCGCTTTGCGCCTAGTCATCGGCGGGCTGCTAAACCCGGTCACTGAATTGGCAGTGACTAGCGGAGACTAGCTAGCTGAGACGGGAGGCGCAAGCGGGGAAGATTTTCTCGGAAACGTCCTGCGAGGAAAAGAGAAATGTCTTTGGATTGGTGTTTTTTCATAAATATGGGCCACTGAACTTGGCAGTATCGCAATCAAATCCGAGCGTTCGATAATCGCCGAGATGCTCATGGAGTGCGATTTGTGCAGCGCGATGCTGAATTCAATCCCTCGTTCGGCCACAAAGCGCTCATACATTCTTTATCGAACGGCAGAGAAGGGTGGGTAGGGTGATGCCGGGAATCAGAGGCGGCGCACGAACGACTTGACGATGTGGCGGGTGGCGTCGGTGGTGTCCAACTCGTCGATGGCCCCATAGGCGTGCCACCGACAGTCAATGATCTCGTTGCAAGGGCGCGCCTCGCTGATGTTGACCACCGAGGCCTCGAACACATGGTGCACGGTGTCGCGGGCCTTCAACTCCTGCAAGTACAGCAAGCTATCCACATTCAACCCGGTTTCTTCTTCCAGCTCGCGTGCGGCGGCGCCGACCGGGCGCTCGTCACGCTCGACCTTGCCGCCCGGCAAGGCCCATTTCGAGCGGGCCTTGCGCACGAAGAGGATATGCCCCTGGTGTTCACAAATTACGGTTGCACGGATTTTCAATGTCTACACCTGCCTGGCCCAATGGCTGTCATGAAAGTGTAATGCAATTGTCATGCTGATTCAGGCTGGCATGCACCAGCGGTGATGTGGATACTGCCCCCTTGATGAAAACGGACGAGGACAACTGATGAATACCGTACGTTGGGGCATGATTGGCTGTGGCAGCGTCACTGAATTAAAGAGTGGACCCGCCTTCTACAAAGCGCCAGGTTCGGCGCTGGTGGCCGTGATGGGGCGCCGTGAAGAAGCTGTGCGTGATTATGCGGCACGCCACGGCATTGCCCGTTTCTATACCGACGCCCAGGCCTTGATCGACGACCCTGAAGTGGACGCGGTGTACATCGCCACACCGCCCGACAGCCACCTCGAATACAGCCTGATGGTGGCGGCAGCCGGCAAGCATTGCTGCGTCGAAAAGCCCATGTCGTTGAATGCCGAGCAGAGCGCCTTGATGCAGCGCACCTTCGAGCGGGCCGGGCTGCACTTGTTTGTCTCTTACTACCGCCGTTCGTTGCCGCGCTTTCAGCAAGTACGCGACTGGCTGCAGGCAGGGCGCATTGGCGAGTTGCGCCACGTGACCTGGAGCCTGTGCAAGCCACCGGCGGCCGCCGATGCCAGCGCTGCCAACTGGCGCACCGACCCGACTATTGCCGGCGGCGGCTACTTTGCCGACCTGGCGAGCCATGGGTTTGATTTGTTCCAGTACCTGGCCGGCGATATCGTCGAGGTCACCGGGTTTACCGCGCGCCAGGCTGGCAATTATGTGGCTGAAGATGCGGTAACGGCTTGCTGGACTTTCGCGAATGGCGCGCTGGGCATGGGTTGCTGGAACTTTGTCGCAGACCGGCGCGAAGACCGCGTGGAGCTGATCGGCAGCCGCGGCCGCATCACCTTTGCCGTGTTTGAAGACCAGCCGTTACGCCTGGAAGGTGAGGTGAATGAGGTGCTGGAAATACCCTGCCATGAACATATCCAGTGGCATCACGTACTGGCCATGAATGCGCATATTTGTGGCGAAGCCGAACATCCGTCACTGGCGATCGAGGCGCTGAAGACCGACCGGATCCTCGATAAGGTGTTACTCCGTAACCCTAATTTGCCGGGTTAATGGGGATATACCTGTTTTCTCTCTCAGGAATAGGCAAATGAAATATTGGATGCTGTTGTGGCTGGTACTGGCCACCAATGTGCTGGCGGCCCCGCGTAGTCAGGGGACGCCTGGGGAGTTTGATTTTTATGTGTTGTCGCTGTCATGGTCGCCGACGTTCTGCCTGACGCACCCTGGCAACGAGCAATGCACGGGCAAGGGCTACGGGTTTGTGTTGCACGGGCTTTGGCCGCAGTACGCCAAAGGCGGCTGGCCCGCGTCGTGCGATACGCAATCGCGGTTGTCGGCGGCGGACCTGGCCAAAGGTGCGCTGATCTTCCCCACGCAGGCGTTGCTCAAGCACGAGTGGGCCAAACACGGCACCTGCAGCGGGCTGGACGCTTCGCGTTACCTGGAGGCCACCGATACGGCCTTGGCCAACGTGCAGATTCCGCAGCAGTTGCAGCCGTTCAATGTGCCCAATTATATGGATGCAAAAGCGATCGAGAGCCTGTTCCGCCAGAGCAACCCGGCCATGGGCAACCATGGCATGGCGGTCATTTGCAAAGGCAAGGTGCTGTCTGAAGTACGCGTGTGCCTGAGCAAAGAGCTGCGTTTTGCCGGCTGCCCGCGCAGTGTTAAGAGCCAATGCAGGGGCGGCGATATCCGCATTCCGGTTCAGCGTTGATCAACGGTCGGGGTGCAAGGCGATGGCGCCAACCGCCGTTGCACTCGACGCGCCGGCGCGATCCGCCAGGTAACGCGCCGGGGGCTGGCCCACGGCTTTACGGAACATGGTGATAAAGCCGCTGGCGTTCTCATAACCCAGGTCCAGCGCCACCCGTTGCACACTTTCCCCTTTGGCCAGGCGTTGCAGTGACAGAATCACATGTAACTGCCGGCGCCAGCGGCCGAAACTCAAACCCAACTCCTCCAGCAGCAGGCGCGTCATGCTGCGCTCGCTCATGCCGATGCGCTGTGCCCATTGTTCGAGCGTGGACTTGTCGCTGGGGTCTGCCAGCAAACTGTCGGCCAGGCGCCGCAGTCGCAGGTCCTGGGGCATGGGCAGGTGCAAGTCTTCAATGGGGGCCTGGGCCAGTTCGTCCAACAATGTGTTGATCAAGCGTCCCTGTGCACCGTTTTCCTCGTACAAGTGCGGAAAACTCACCGCCTTGCTGATCAACTCATGCAACAGCCCGGACACGGCCAACGTGCAGCCTTGGGTGGGCAGAGCGCCGGCGGCGTCCGGGTCGATCAGCAGGCAATACACCTCAGCCTCTCCGGCACCCCGCGCGGCATGGGCCAGGCCGCCGGGAATCCAGAGTGCGCACTGAGGCGGCACGATCCAGATGCCGGCCTCGATCTGGCAATGAATCACCCCGCGCAGGGTGTACATCAACTGGCCTTTGCGGTGCGAGTGCGGCGTATGTTCCCAACGCTCGGATGTGCTGGTGGCGCCCACGGCGACCACTGCGCGCGGGATCAGGTCGGCGTCCCTGGACCGGGACAGGTCGCGTTCTTCAAGGCGGTGGCGTTGCATGGCGGATTCGCTATTTGGCCGAATTGCGAAATATTCTGGCTATTCTGTGCAATGCCGTCCAGTCGCAAGATCTCTATAGTGAGAGCCACTCTCATTTAGGAGCTTTGCCATGCGACTCGACAGTTCAACCTTTCCCGTGGTGAAAATCGTGTTTGACGCGCCTAACGAAGGCGGCCCGGAGGATGCTTTTGCGGTGTTCGAAAGCCTGCTGGCTCGCCAGCAAGCGTTTGTGCTGCTGCACGAAAAAGCCGTCGACGAAAACAACCACGAGCACTCTCACGAGGAGCGTAAACACGCCTCGATCTGGATGAAAAAAAACAAACAGGCGCTGCGCACTTACGTCAAAGGCATGATCCAGGTGGAACCCAGCGCCGCGCAACGCCTGGCCCTCAAGCCGTTTGCGCTGATGTTCGGCAAGGCCTGGGGCTACCCGCTGCTGGTGGTGGAATCCAGGGACCGCGCCTGGGCGCTGGCGCGGGATGTACTCGATGAACAGGTGTCGGATGTGGCGCATTTTTGATGTGCCCGATCGTTGCGCTATCGTTCCCATGCTCCGCGTGGGCATGCATCCTGTGACGCTCCGCGTCACGACTTCAGGTGCGGGACGCGGAGCGTCCGAGGCGGCATTCCCACGCAGCGCGTAGGAACGATCAAGGGGGTGTCCTCGCGGACGCATTAAAGTATCCTCCGCGCCCCGCTTATCACTGATTCAATAAGAATGACCGGACAAGACATGCAGGCACTGCTGGAATCGATCCTGAGCGAAGTTCGCCCCCTGATCGGCCAGGGTAAAGTCGCCGACTACATTCCCGCACTCGCCGATGTACCTGCCAATCAGCTTGGCATCGCCGTGTACGGCAACGATGGCTCGGCCTATTGCGCAGGCGACGCCGACACGCTGTTCTCGGTACAGAGCATCTCCAAGGTGTTCAGCCTGGTGCAGGCCATCGACCATGGCGGCGAAACCATCTGGGAGCGACTGGGCCACGAGCCTTCGGGGCAACCGTTCAATTCCATGGTGCAGCTGGAGTTCGAACGCGGCCGCCCGCGCAATCCCTTCATCAATGCCGGCGCCCTGGTGATCTGCGACATCAACCAGTCACGCTTCGCCGTGCCGATTTTGTCGATGCGTGACTTTGTGCGGCGCCTGTCGGGTAACCCGCAAATCCTGGTCAACAGCGTCGTCGCCGACTCCGAGGCCCAGCACGGCGCGCGCAACGCGGCCATGGCCTATTTGATGAAGTCCTTCGGCAACTTCCACAACGACGTCGACGCGGTGCTGCACAGTTACTTCAACTACTGCGCGCTGCAAATGAGCTGCCTGGATTTGGCCCGGGCATTCAGCTTCCTGGCCAACGAGGGCGTAAGTGCCCACAGTGGCGAGCAGATTTTGACCGCGCGCCAGACCAAGCAGGTCAACTCGATCATGGCCACCAGCGGGCTGTATGACGAGGCGGGCAACTTTGCCTACCGTGTGGGTTTGCCGGGCAAGAGTGGCGTCGGCGGCGGAATTGTCGCCGTGGTGCCGGGGCAGTTTACGGTGTGCGTGTGGTCGCCGGAATTGAATGCGGCGGGGAACTCGCTGGCGGGGATGAAGGCGTTGGAGTTGCTGAGTGAGCGGATTGGGTGGTCGGTGTTTTGAAAGCGTCGACCTGAAGGCAACTGACGCTAACACTGGCCGGGAGGACAGGGGATACATATTGAGGTAAAGTCGATCCAGCGTTCGACGCCCGGGGTGATCTATGCTGATCGTCATTGATCCTCCCTTGTCCTAAGCCGGAGACCAGCATGTCGCGTAAAAAAGTTAAGCCGCAGATCACCGAAGCACAGGTCCTCGCCCAAGAGTCGAGTATTCCCTCTATCGCCGCCAAGGCATTTCGGGACGCTTACGAGGTTGCCATTTCCAAAGGTGAGTCTGTTCTCGTGGTGCGTGCGGGCCAACTCATGAAAGTTTCAAGCACAGAGGCTCTGGTTATTCGACCGGTCGAAGCCTACGGGACCCTCAAGGCCGGCACGCGCTTGAAAACCAGAAAGTCTCTGTTGGATCGCCGATCCGCCCAGGCGCAGATCCAGGCTTGAGTACAACGCCCCGAGTCCGGATGTTCGCCGGACCTAACGGGAGCGGGAAAAGTACGTTCAACTCGAAGGTTCCGGCGCATTTGCTGGTTAACTACATCAATCCTGACGCGATTGAGTTAGGCATCCGCGAAACGGGGGCATTCGAGTTCGCTACGTTTGGACTTGAGCAATATGCCAGGCTGGCGCTTCCATTCTTGCGCAGTCATACACTACTTTTAAAATTCCCCGACTCTCTTGCCAAGCTGGATAACCTGGTTGTGGACAGCGAGCGGATGACCTTTCCATCCCGGCAAATTGATTCCTATATTGCGTCGGCTTTATCTGATTTTATTCGCGTGTCTCTGATTAAAGAACGCGTGAGTTTTACCTTTGAAACCGTGATGTCGGACACTAGCAAGATTGAGTTGTTGCGGCACGCGAAAGCTGCCGGTTATCGCGTCTACGTTTATTACGTCGCTACGGCAGACGCAGATATCAACGTTGCTCGGGTTGCTTACAGAGCTTCCATTGGCGGGCATGATGTTCCTGCCGACAAAATCCGATCTCGATATAACCGCTCTTTGGAGAATCTTTCCGAGGCGATATTGCTATCCAATCGAGCTTATATTTTTGACAACTCGCAGGATGGTGAGCCTAGCTTTGCTCAGCTCGCTGAAATTACAGAAGGCGAAGATATCGATATCGTCTCTAATACCCAGCCGGCCTGGTTTCAGCAGTATGTCATCGAAAAGCTGACGTAGAGCAAAGAGTAAGGGCTTTGGCTATTCAAGCGTTTCGCGGTTTTTTGAGCAAATCCACCAACAAATAAAGCGCCCCGGCGGTGATCGCAATATCAGCAATATTGAACACGCCGGTATGTGTTGGCCCCACGTTCAGCACCATGTAATCCACGACATGCCCGTCGCGAAACACACGGTCGATCAAGTTGGCGATACCGCCCAAGGCAATCGCGTAAAGCGGCAAGACTTTACGCAGCGGCTGGCTCCAGTTGGAAAGCGACCACCCCATGGCCCACGCCACCACGACGGCTACGCCAACGATAAAGATCAGCTGTTTGACCTGCGGCGGCAATGCAGCGCCCAGGCTGAGGAAGGCGCCTGGGTTGAGGCTCAGTTCCAGCGCAAGGTTGAGAGGGTTGGAGCCGATTTTGAAGCTGCTGGCTTGCAGCGAGACCAAGGCCAGCAGCTTGACCAGCTGGTCCACGGCAACAAAAGCAAGGCCGGCGAGGAGGGCGAAGGTGCGGCTTCGCAGAAGGGGCGATGTACTCAAGCGGTAACTTCCTGTTCCGGTTTGTCGACAGAGCGCCCGAAGATAGCTCAGGCGCTCTATCTCGTCCATCTTCAGGCGGCTGGATGGGCCACGTTCAGGGCTTTGTCCACCAGCAGTTGCACACCTTCGAGCATGCGGCAGATGCCCAGCGCGACATTGCGTTGGGAGCCGTCGATTTCAAACGCCAGGTGGTTGGCTTCTTTATAAATGGAGCTGCCACGATTCGCGGTCAAACGAATTAGGGTGGCAGCTATACGCGGGTTGACCGACCGGCTAAAGAAGCAAATCCGGCATACCCGAAGGTATCCCGCGTACAGCTGCCGCGACACGATACATCAGGCGTAAAAAAACGCCCAGGATCGGTGTGGGTGCAGTTGCTCTTTAAAGTCGGACGGTCAAATCCGGCCGCTGAATTGGCAGCGACGGCACAGAGATTAGTCAGCCCACTTCCGACCGACAACCTGAAACCACTGTGGGAATTATCTGAACGCACGCGATCTCCTGTGGGAGCTGGCTTGCCTGCGATAGCAGTGTGTCAGTCAACCCATGCGGCACTGAAAGGCCGTCATCGCAGGCAAGCCAGCTCCCACCTATTGATCTTCATCGGTTTTGAGGTTGATCGTTCACAACGCGTGGAAACGATCTTCAGGCGGCTGGGTGCGCTACGTTCAGGGCTTTGTCCACCAGCAGTTGCACACCTTCGAGCATGCGGCAGATGCCCAGCGCGACATTGCGTTGGGAGCCGTCGATTTCAAACGCCAGGTGGTTGGCGATATCGCTGATGGACGCCAGATCCTGGGAAGCATTGACCAGCAGGGTTTCGGTGCCCAAGTCGGCGCGCACGGTGAAGATGCCTTCACTGGGTTCGGGAATGGGTTTGCCGGGGTTGAGGTAGTGGGCGATCGCACGGTAGGCCACTTCGTGCAGGGTGCTGGTGTCGCAGTCTGGCTGGCCTGGGGGATTTGGGCTGTCTTTGATCATGGTGAAGCTCCTAAGATTAAGTGGAGCTGCCAACGTTCGCGGTCAAGCGAAGAGGGTGGCAGCTGTACACGGGTTGACCGACCGGCAATCAAAGGAAATCCGGCATACCCGAAGGTATCCCGCATACAGCCACCGCAACACGATACCTCAGGCGTGAAAAAAACACCTGAAACAGGTTAGAGCCAAGCTGTATTTTAATTAATCGGCCGGTCAAATCCGGCCGCTGAATTGGCAGCGACGGCACAGAGATTAGTCAGCCCACTTCCGACCGACAGCCTGAAACCACTGTGGGAAATATCTGAACGCGCGCGATCTCCTGTGGGAGCTGGCTTGCCTGCGATAGCAGTGTGTCAGTCAACCCATCCGGCACTGAAAGGCCGCCATCGCAGGCAAGCCAGCTCCCACAGGTTGATCTTCATCGCTCTTTGATGGCGAGTGTCATACCTGCGAGCTATGAACCAGGCGCAAACCAGCGTATCCAGCCCGCCCATAACAGCATGAGCACGCCGACACACAGCAGTACGGCGTACACCGGCCGTACGCGGCGGACGCGGTCTTGCAGTGCGCCGAGGGTGCAGAGTGCAATGAGCAGCGCGAACACCCAGTGGGGCAGGTGGGCGGTGATGCCTAAACGGTTTCGTGCACGTGGCTTGATCGGCTAAGTGTTGCGGGTTGCGGGTTTTGGCCGGTTCATGGACGAGTCCTTTCGCTCATGATGAATGGGTGAGCCAATCGATGATTGCGCTCTCGACTGGCCAAGCTAGCGCAGTTTGTGGGAGGCGTAACCTGTGAGAACTGACAGTTTTTTGAACTGTTTTGGCATTCACCGGAGATTCAATGTGGGAGCTGGCTTGCCTGCGATAGCAGTGTGTCTGCCAACCCATGCGGTACTGGAAGACCGTTATCGCAGGCAAGCCAGCTCCCACAGGTTGATCTTCATTGGGGTGGATATTTGTGTTTGTTCCAAACAAAAAATGCGCCCCAGAGGGCGCATTTTTTTGTTCGGTCAGCAATCACCTAATCAGGCAATCGCATCCCAAGCCCGATCACCGTGCTCGTCTTTAATCCGAGTCGGCAAGCCCATCACGTCCAGCGCCTTCAGGAACGGCTCAGCCGGCAGTTCCTCAACGTTGGCCATGTGTTTCACATCCCACTCGCCACGCGCTACCAGCAGCGCAGCGGCTACCGGAGGCACGCCTGCGGTGTAGGAGATGCCTTGGCTGTCGGTCTCGGCAAAGGCTTCTTCATGGCACGCCACGTTGTAGATGAACATCTCACGTGGCTGGCCATCTTTGGTGCCTTTGACCAGGTCACCGATGCAGGTTTTGCCGGTGTAGCCGGGGGCGAGCGAAGACGGGTCGGGCAGCACGGCCTTGACCAGTTTAAGCGGCACGACTTCCAGGCCTTCGGCGGTGGTGACCGGTTTTTCGGAGAGCAGGCCGAGGTTTTTCAATACGGTGAACACGTTGATGTAGTGTTCGCCGAAGCTCATCCAGAACCGCACGTTGGGCACGTCGAGGTTTTTCGACAGCGAGTGCACTTCATCGTGGCCGGTAAGGTAGAGGTTCTGCGAACCGACGACCGGCAGGTCGTCGGTGCGCTTGACTTCGAACATGGTGTTGCTGGTCCACTGGCTGTTCTGCCAGCTCCACACCTGCCCGGTGAACTCGCGGAAGTTGATTTCCGGGTCGAAGTTGGTGGCAAAGTATTTGCCATGGCTGCCGGCATTGACGTCGAGAATATCGATCGAATCAATGCGGTCGAAATGCTGTTGCTGCGCCAGCGCGGCATACGCGTTGACGACACCCGGGTCGAAGCCCACGCCAAGGATGGCGGTGATGTTCTTCTGTTTGCACTCTTCCAGGTGGTTCCATTCATAGTTGCCGTACCACGGCGGGGTCTCGCAGACCTTGCCCGGCTCTTCGTGAATGGCGGTGTCCAGGTACGCAACGCCCGTGTCGATGCAGGCACGCAGTACCGACATGTTGAGGAACGAGGAACCCACGTTGATGACGATCTGCGACTCTGTCTCGCGGATCAGGGCCTTGGTCGCTTCCACGTCCATGGCGTTCAGCGCAAAGGCTTTAATATCCGCAGGTACCTTGAGGCTACCCTTGGCCTTGACGCTGTCGATGATGGCCTGGCATTTGGAGATGTTGCGCGACGCGATAGCAATACGACCGAGTTCGTCGTTGTGCTGCGCGCACTTGTGGGCCACCACCTTGGCGACACCTCCTGCACCAATGATAAGAACGTTCTTTTTCAATTGCTTTATCTCTCCTTTATCCGCCAGCTTACGAAAGGCTGGACAGGTAGTCGTCGTAACCAAATTCACGAACCACCTCGACTGTACCGTCGAGTTGTTTCACTACGATGGACGGCATTTTCAGGCCGTTGAACCAGTTTTTCTTGACCATGGTGTAGCCTGCGGTGTCGATGAACGACAGCCGATCGCCGATGGCCAGCGGACGATCAAATTGATACTCGCCGAAGATGTCCCCGGCCAGGCAGGATTTGCCGCACACCATCACGGTGTGTTCGCCGTCGCTCGGCGTTAATTTGGCGTTGAGGCGGTAGATCAGCAAGTCCAGCAGGTGAGCTTCGATGGAGCTGTCTACCACGGCGAGGTTCTTGCCGTTGTAGAGGGTGTCGAGCACGGTGACTTCCAGCGAGGCGCTGTTGGTGATCGCTGCTTCACCCGGTTCCAGATACACCTGCACGCCGTACTGCTCGGAGAACGCTTTCAAGCGCGCGCAGAACGCGTCCACGGCATAGTCTTCACCGGTGAAGTGGATGCCGCCGCCAAGGCTGACCCACTCGACCTTGTGCAGCAGCGCGCCGAAGCGTTCTTCGATGGTGTTGAGCATCTGGTCGAACAGGTTGAAGTCACCGTTCTCGCAGTTGTTGTGGAACATGAAGCCCGAGATTTGATCAATCACGCCTTCGATCTTCACCGGGTCCCATTCGCCCAGGCGGCTGAACGGGCGCGCCGGGTCGGCGAGCAAATAGTCGGAGCTGCTCACCTGCGGGTTGACGCGCAGGCCGCGGGTCTTGCCTTCGCTGCGTTCGGCAAAACGTTGCAGTTGGCTGATGGAGTTGAAGATGATCTTGTCGCAGTTCTCCAGCATCTCTTCGATTTCGTCATCGGCCCAGGCCACGCTGTAGGCGTGCGCTTCACCTTCGAACTTCTGGCGACCGAGCTTCAATTCATACAGCGACGACGAGGTGGTGCCGTCCATGTATTGCTGCATCAGGTCAAACACCGACCAGGTAGCAAAGCACTTGAGCGCCAGCAAAGCCTTGGCGCCGGACTGCTCGCGCACGTAAGCAATCTTCTGCATGTTGACCAGAAGCTTCTGTTTATCGATGAGGTAGTACGGCGTTTTGATCATTTTTGAGAGCCTGCGGCGGTGCCTGCCAAAAAAGGACACGCATTGTGCCCGCACTTGGATCAGATCGAAAGGTTAGCGGGCGGATTTGCTGAACCCTACGTCGCAATAAAGACATTCTCGTGAACCCTGGCTGCCATTAAACCGTCATCTCCCTGGCACCGTCCTGCCACATTCCCCCGTTACTGTCCTCGCCAATGAGATCGATCTCAAGCGAGTGACAATGACTGATTTGAAAGACGTTGCGCAGTTGGCCGGTGTATCCCGCGCCACTGCCGCCCGCACCTTCGCCTCCCCGGAGCAGGTGCGCGAGGCCACCCGTGAGCAGGTGTTCGCTGCTGCCCGTGAGCTGGGTTTTCGGCCCAACTTGCTCGGCCGCCAGTTGCGCCTGCAAACCACCCATCTGATCGGTGTGGTGGTGCCCAACCTGCTCAACCCGGTGTTTGCCGAACAGTTCCAGGCCATGGAGCGCGCAGCGCGGCTGCGTGGCTACAGCTTGTTGCTGGCGACCACCGATTACAGCTGCGAGCGCGAAAGCGTGGTGGTCGAAGAGCTGCTGCGCCAGCGTGTGGATGGCTTGGTGCTGACCGTCACCGACGCCGAGAGCAGCAGCGTGCTGAACAGCCTGGCTATGGAGCAAACCCCGTTTGTGCTGGCTTACCACCAGCCGAGCAACCCCGGCTACAGCGCGGTGTCGGTTGATAACCGCGCGGGCATGGCGCTGGCCACGCGGTATTTGCTTGAGGCCGGGCACCGACGCATCAGCATGGTCGCCGGGCCCGCCTTGCAATCGGACCGTGCGCGACTGCGCTATGCCGGGTATTGCGATGCGATGAAAGCGTATGGCCTTCAACCACGCGCCGTGATCGAAATGCCGGCGCACACCCAGGCCGAATTTGCCGCGATCCAGCCGTATCTGCAAGGCCCGGACGCGCCCACGGCGTTGGTGTGCTCTAACGATTTCCTGGCCATCAGCCTGATCGCCGAACTGCGCCGCAATGCCTGGAATGTGCCCGAGCAACTGTCGGTGATGGGCTTTGACGGTATCTCCCTTGGCACCCAGATGCACCCGACCCTGTGCAGCGTGGTGCAGCCCATTGCACTGCTGGCCAGCACGGTGATTGACCAACTGCTGGCGCAAATCGCCGGTAACGCCCCGATTTCCCATTGCTTGCCTTGCCATATCCGGCCGGGCGAAAGCACTCAACCCCATGAGGAGCCCCTCGATGCGCGCATTCAGTAAAACCCTGGCCGCTGTGTTGCTGTGCGGTGTGGCCAGCCTGGCCCAGGCCGCCGAAACCGCGATTTGCTACAACTGCCCGCCGGACTGGGCCGACTGGGGCACGCAGCTCAAGGCCATCGCCGCCAGCACTGGCGTACAGGTGCCGCTGGACAACAAGAACTCCGGCCAGTCGCTGGCGCAACTGGTGGCGGAAAAGGCCGCCCCGGTCGCTGACGTCGTGTACTACGGCGTGACGTTCGGTTTACAAGCGCAAAAAGCCGGGGTGGTGGAGGGTTACAAACCCCAGGGCTGGGAGCAGATTCCCGCAGGCTTGAAAGACCCCGAGGGCCGATGGTTCGCCATCCATTCGGGCACCCTGGGCATCATGGTCAACGTCGACGCGCTCGGCGGTTTGCCGGTGCCGCAGAGCTGGGCCGACCTGCTCAAGCCGCAATACAAAGGCATGGTCGGCTACCTCGACCCCTCCAGCGCATTCGTCGGCTACGTGTCTGCCGTGGCCATCAACCGTGCCTTGGGCGGCGACCTGGATAACTTCGCCCCGGCCATCGACTATTTCCAGAAACTGGCGAAAAACGCGCCCATCGTGCCCAAGCAAACCGCCTATGCACGGGTGCTGTCCGGTGAATTGCCGATCCTGGTGGATTACGACTTCAACGCCTACCGTGCCCGCTACAAGGACAACGCCAACGTTGCCTTTGTGATCCCGCAAGAGGGCAGCATCAGCGTGCCGTATGTGATGAGCCAAGTGGCCAATGCGCCGCATCGCGCCAACGCCGAGAAGGTGCTCGACTTCGTGCTCTCGGACCAGGGCCAGGCGCTGTGGGCCAAGGCGTACCTGCGCCCGGTGCGCCCGGTGAAAATGCCGGCCGAGGTCGCCGCACAGTTCTTGCCCGACAGCGATTACGCCCGCGCAGGTGTCGTGGACTACCAGAAAATGGCCGCGGTGCAGGAAGCCTTCGCCGCCCGCTACCTCAACGAGGTCAAGTAAGTGGCAACTTCGACCCGACACGCGGCCTGGGCGCTGGCCCCGGCTTTTGCGGTGCTGCTCGCCTTTTGGCTGTTGCCGTTGGCGCACCTGGTGGTGTTGGGCGCCGACAGCCGTGACAGCAACGGCAGCGGCTATTGGCAGGTGCTGAGCAGCGCGCAATACCTGGGCAGCCTTGGGCAAACCCTGGTGCTTGCGATGGTGGTGACGCTGGTCGCGCTGTTGATCGGTGGCATCAGCGGTGTGTTTCTGGCGCGCCAGCAGTTTTTCGGGCGTTCGGCGCTGGTGGCGTTGCTCACGTTTCCCTTGGCATTTCCTGGCGTGGTGGTGGGCTTCCTGGTGATTCTGTTGGCGGGGCGTCAAGGCTTGTTTGCGGCGCTGGGGATGCACTTGGCCGGTGAGCGCTGGATCTTTGCCTATTCGTTGGCGGGGTTGTTTGTGGGCTACCTGTACTTTTCGATCCCACGGGTGATTCTCACGGTGATGGCTGCGTGCGAAAGCCTCGATCGCAGCCTCGAGGAGGCCGCGCATTCGTTGGGCGCGGGGCATTGGCGCGTGGTGTGTGACGTGATCGTGCCGGGCTTGGCGCCGGCGCTGGCTTCTTGCGGGGCCATCTGCTTTGCCACCTCCATGGGCGCTTTCGGCACGGCCTTCACCCTGGGTACACGCCTGAATGTCACACCGGTGGCGATCTACAACGAGTTCACCAATTACGCCAACTTTGCCGTGGCAGCTGCGCTGTCGGTGGTGCTCGGCGCGGTAACCTGGGCGGTGCTGTTGCTGACACGACGCCTGGTAAAAAACGCGGGGACTGTCCTGTGAAGCGCTCATCGCTGTTTGTGATTCAACTGCTGTTCACCCTGCTGGTGTGCGCTTTCATGCTGGTGCCGGTGTTGATGTCGTTGTTGGCCGGGTTGACGCGCAATTTCTTTGTCGGCCTGTCCAGCGGCTTGACCTTCGATTGGCTGATCCAGGTGTGGCAGGCCTACTCGCCGACGGTGTGGCTGTCGCTGCAATTGGCGCTGGCCTGCGCGGTGTGCGTCTGTGTGTTGGGTGTGCCCGCAGCGTATGCGTTAGTGCGCATGAACAACCGCTTCAGCCGTGTGTTCGAGGAACTGATGGTTCTGCCGGTAGCGATGCCGGGGCTCGCCAGTGCGTTGGCGTTACTGCTGACCTACGGCCAGTTCGGCACCTTTCGCAGCAGTTGGCTGTTCATTCTTGTCGGTCACGTACTGTTCACGCTGCCGTTTCTGGTACGCCCGGTGATGGCGGTGATGCAACGCCAGCACCTGCCAGTGCTGGAAGAGGCCGCCGCGAGCCTGGGGGCCGGGCCGATCAAGCGTTTTTTCAGTGTGGTGGTACCCAACTGCCGGGCGGGGATTCTGGCGGGCGTACTGATGGTGGTCACCTTGAGCCTGGGTGAGTTCAACCTGACGTGGATGCTTCACACGCCGATGACCAAAACCTTGCCGGTCGGTCTGGCCGACAGCTATGCCTCGGCGCGCCTGGAAATCGCCAGCGCCTACACCCTTATCTTTTTGCTGATGATCGTGCCGCTGTTGATTGCGTTGCAGGCCATCAGTGCTCGTTTGTCCCGTGGAGAGCGTCGATGACTGCTATCACTATCCGCCTGAAGGGCTGTCGCAGGGCGTTCGCCGACGGCACCGTGGCCGTGCATGACTTGAACCTGACCGTCGAAGGCGGTGAAACCCTGGCGATTCTCGGCCCGTCCGGCTGTGGCAAAACCACCACCCTGCGCCTGATCGCCGGGCTGGAACGCCCGGACGTGGGGCAGGTGTTTTTCGGCGACCAGGACGTCACCCGCCTGCCGATCGAGCGCCGCGATGTGGGCATGGTGTTCCAGAATTACGCGCTGTTTCCCAACCTGGATGTGGCCGGGAACATCGTCTATGGCTTGAAGATTCGCGGCCTGTCGCCCGTTGCGCGCAACAAGCGTTGTGAAGAACTGCTGGAACTGGTGGGTTTGCAGCACCACGGCAAACGCAGCATCCACGAATTGTCCGGGGGCCAGCGCCAACGCGTGGCCCTGGCGCGAGCCTTGGCGCCGCGCCCCAAAGTGCTGTTGCTGGACGAGCCGTTGGCAGCCCTGGATGCGCAATTACGCGAGCGTTTGCGCAGTGAGTTGGATGAGCTGTTGCGTGGGTTGGGCATCACCTCGGTATTTGTCACCCACGACCAAGGCGAAGCCATGGCCCTGGGCGATCGCATCCTGGTCATGGAGCAGGGCCGTGTTGCACAACTGGCCAGCCCGCGGGAGATCTACCAGCAACCGGCCAATGCGTTCGTCGCAGGCTTTGTCGGCAACCTCAATGCCTTTGTGGTGCTTGATCGCACCGCCCACGGCCTGAAAGTCTGCGGCGGCGAGTTGCCGTGGCACAGGGCTGACTCGCCGAGCACCGTCTATTGCCGGCCCGAACACTTGCGGGTGATGGAAGACGAAGGGCACGTGCACGGCCATCTTGTGGCGCAATTCTTCCAGGGTGCACAAAGCCGCCTGCTGGTGGATGTCGGAGGCCCCCAACCGCTGCTGGTGGACAGCAGCGACAACCAATTGCACAGCGTTGGCGCACCGATTGCCCTGGCGATTGCGCCACACAAGTTATTTACCCTCAATGCTTGAGAATTTACTGTGAACCGTCCGTTTGTTGTTGCCCAGATCAGCGACCTGCACCTGAAAGCCGGTAATCGCCTCACCTATGGCGTGGTCGACACGCTGGGCGCACTGCGCCGTGCCGTCGACCATCTGAATGCCAGTGACCCACGGCCCGACATCGTGGTGGTCAGCGGCGACCTGGTGGATTTTGGTCGCGCCGATGAATACGCCGTGCTGCACCCGGAGCTGTCGCGCCTGCACATGCCTTGCTATGTGGTGCCGGGCAACCATGACACGCGTGGGCCGTTGCTGGATGCATTCGGCGATCACCGCTATTTGCCGACGTCGGCGGATGGCCCGCTGGACTGGGTTGTGGATGAGCACCCGTTGCGCTTGATCGGCCTCGATTCGACCATCCCCGGTGGCCATGGCGGGCAGTTGCTGGAAAGCCAGTTGCAGTGGCTGGACGCGCAATTGGCGCTGCGCCCGCATGTACCGACCCTGCTGATCCTGCATCACCCGCCGTTTATCAGCGGCATCGGTCATATGGACCGTGAACCTTTTATCAACGCGGCTGCGCTGGAAAAGGTCGTCTCCCGCCACCCACAAGTGGAGCGTCTGTTGTGCGGCCATTTGCACCGCCCGATGCAGCGGCGTTTTGGCGGCAGCCTGAGTTGTGTCTGCCCCGGCACTTCCCATCAGATCGTGCTCGACCTGAAAGACGCCGCGCCCGCGCATTTCAACCTGGAGCCGGCGGGTTACCTGTTGCATCGCTGGGATGAACAGCACGGGTTGATCAGCCACAACGGTGTGTTCGGGGACTACCCGGGGCCGTATCCGTTTTATGACGCCCATGGATTGATTGACTGAGGTTTCACGGAGGTCCACTTCCTTACAACCAGGTAATTGAACGTTAGTTAACGCAGCGACCCACTCACGTTTGGTCGCGTGCATCCTGCTGCCCTTTTTTGCGCCCGGAACTTGGATTCCGCGCCGGAGTTCGCCTTGATGAAAGCCACTTTGAATGTTTTAAGCGTATTGACCGGCGGCTTGGGCATTGCCCTGAGCCCCTTGGCCTCGGCTGACTTTCTGAACGACAGCAAAGCCAACCTGAACATGCGTAACTTCTATTTCAACAACGATAACCGCGACGGCACCGCCGCGCCGTCGAAGACCGAAGAGTGGGGCCAGGCCTTTATTCTCAACTACCAGTCGGGCTTTACCGACGGCACCGTAGGCTTTGGCCTGGATGCTATCGGCATGCTCGGCCTGACCCTCGACAGTGGTGCCGGCCGCCATGTCGGCAGCTCGATGATCCCCAACGATGACGGCAAAGCCGCCGACAGCTGGGCCCGTGGCGGTGCGACCGCCAAGGCGCGTTTTGCCAAGAGCGAGCTGCGCTACGGCTACCTGCGCCCAAACCTGCCGATTCTGGTGAGCAACGATGGCCGTCTGTTGCCACAGTCTTTCGAAGGTGGGCAGATCACCAGTAAAGACATCGACAACCTGACCTTGATTGGCGGCCAACTGCAACACACCACCGGCCGCGGGTCCAGCGACCGCAGTGGCCTGGCAGCGGCAGGCGGCACCCAGGAAAGCAATAAATTCAACTACGCCGGTGCTGACTATCAAGTAAACAAGGACCTGCTGGTGCAGTACTACTACGCCAACCTTGAAGACTATTACCAACAACACTTTGCTGGGCTGATCCATGTGTTGCCGTTGGGTGACTACGGCTCACTGAAAACCGATCTGCGTTATTTCAAGACCACCTCCGACGGCAAAAACAGTAACGCCGCCGGCCGTGCAGAAGGCTATAAGTTCAGCGGCTATACCAAGAACGGCACGGGGGAGATCGACAACAACACCTGGAGCGCCGCGTTCATCTATTCGCTCGGCCCGCACGCCATTACCGCCGGTTACCAGCAAGTCTCGGACGACAGCAACTTCGCCCAACTCAACCAGGGCGGGCTGGTGAATAAAGGGGAGGGCGGCTCCAGCCTGTACCTCTACACCGATCGTACCGTGCAAACGTTTATCCAGGCCGGTGAACGCACGGCCTTCGCCCAATACGCCTACGACTTCGTCGCGCTCGGCGTGCCCGGCCTGAAAGCGTCGGTGATGTATTTGAAGGGCGACCACATCCTCACCGCCAGCGGCAACAACGCCAGCGAATGGGAACGGGATATCTCCCTGGACTACGTGGTGCAAAGCGGCCCGTTCAAGAACGTCGGGTTCGGCTGGCGCAATGGCGTGTCGCGCAGCGAAGTCGCGCGGGACCAGGACCAGAACCGGGTATTTGTGAATTACTCGATTCCGTTGATGTAAGGCTCAAGGTCCGGTGACGCCCGGCACAAGCGATTTCGCGTGGGTTGCTGTGCCATTGGTTATCTGATGAAAGCCGCAGCGCAGATAAAACGCTGCGGCTTCTGGTGTATCGGTGGTCAGGTGTACCTGTTGAAAATGTGCCGCTGCGTGTTCCAATAACCGTTGCACCAGCGCCTTGCCAACGTTGTGTCTGCGCATTGAGGGGGCAACGTACACTCGGCGTAACCGGCCGGTGTCTGGATTGGAGTACGGATCACGTGAAACACCTCCGATCGCAATCAACAGGTCGTGACGAAACACGCCCAATAGGCACTCACCAGGTTTGTCAAACCGCAGGGTGCCGTTTTCCCATTCGCTGATAAGCCGGGTCAAAAATCTGAACCCTTCGGCCACGGCCTGTGATTGCAGCGTCAGCGCTTGTTCAGGGAGCTTGTCGAGCGTGCGTATCGAAAGGTCTTCGCTGGGCTTATTCATAACGAATCCTTATTGAACCAGAAAGCCTTGGATTCAATGCAGCTGTGTCTCTGTTTGTGTGGATCGAAGGGCATGTCAGAGCGCAATAGCGACGAACCGCATTGGATGATTCTATCGTTTGGCCGGCTGACACTCTACCTGTGGCGAGGGAGCTTGCTCCCGCTGGGGCGCGCAGCGGCCCCGATTTAATGTGTAGCGGGCGCCCAGGGACTCACTACAGAGTGTGGCTTCGGGACTGCTGCGCAGCCCAGCGGGAGCAAGCTCCCTCGCCACGTGTGCGCCAATCAACCACAAACGTTCAAGATTGCGCACCACCCCGCTCAGTAGACTCGCCCGACTTCTTCTACTGCAGGTTCGCCATGGACATTTTCCTTTACGCGTTCAGCGTCATGTACAGCCCCGGTCCTGTCAATTTGATGGGCCTCAATGCCGGGCTTACGGGCAAATTGCGTCGCTCCAGCGGCTTCTACATCGGCGTGGGCTGCGCGATGCTGCTGATGTTCGTGCTGTTTGGCTACACCGGCGAAGCGATCATCTCCCAGGCGGCATTGCCGTATATTTCTTTGATTGGCGGTGTGTACACGCTGTACCTCGCCTACCAGGTGTTCACCGCACGTACCGAGGTGGATGACGCCCCAAGCACGCCTGCCAAGACCTTGACCTTCTGGAATGGCCTGGTGATCCAGTTGCTCAACCCCAAGGGCATCGTCGCGGTGTTGCCAATCACCAGCGTGATGTTGCCGGCGGCGCATATCACCGGGGCCTCGATCTTTGGCGTGTCGGCCTTGCTGGGGCTGGGGGCGGTCGGCGCGCCGTGGGTGTACGCATTGTTGGGCGCACTGTTGGGGCGGCGGATCAACGGGGCGGCGGCGTTTACCTGGTTCAACCGCTGCATGGGGCTGGCGTTGGCCGGGTGTGCGTATTTCATGTTTCACGCGTTCTACCTGTACGTTATTGCGCCTTGAACCCGGTGGCGCGCAGTTTCAGGCCACAGGGCGCTTGAGCTCAATGGCATCAAGGCTTTTCCAGCGGTACAGCATCACCGAGATCGCGCAGTTGGCGACAAAGGTCCCGTTGATGTTGTACCCGACAGCTTGCTGCGCACTTGGCTATTGGAGTCGCTGAAAACCTGGGCAAGACGGTGGATCATCAGGTAAACCCTATGTGCAATGGTGCGATCGCGCGCAAGCTTGCGCAGCCCATGTGGGAAACTTGATGGATATTGCCGACGTCGATGATGAAATCTACCGGGCTTTTTTTGCGTTAAAGAGTGGGAGAGAACAATGACGAGCATGAACGAACAATCCGCCGAGGCAGTGATCGCGTTCTGGAAGCAGGCAGGGCCAAAACGCTGGTTCGCCAAGGACGACGCGTTTGACGCAGCCTTTCGCGAGACCTTTCACGCCACGTATATGCAAGCCGCCCGGCGCGAGTTGGAAAGCTGGCTGGATTCGGCGCAGGGTGCGCTGGCCTTGCTGATTTTGCTGGATCAATACCCGCGCAATGCGTTTCGCGGCACGGCACATATGTTTGCCACCGACCCGCTGGCGCGTTTGTATGCGCGGCGGGCGGTGGACGCCGGGTTGGATCAACAGATCGAGCCCGAACTGCGCGCCTTCTGTTACCTGCCGTTTGAACATTCCGAAGACCCGGCGGACCAGCAGCGTTCGCTGGCGCTGAACCAGTATTTGGATGCCAGCACCTACCATTGGGCCAAGGAACACGCGGATATCATTGAACGGTTTGGGCGGTTTCCCCATCGCAACGCGGTATTGGCCAGGGCAACCACCCAACCCGAGCATGAGTTTCTCAAGGCCGGTGGTTTCGCCGGCTAGGCCGTGATCGTTCCCATTGCGTGGGAGCGATCATGGGCCTCCTAGACCTCGGTGGGTGCCAAGGCTGCCTTGGCGCCCACCGGACGAAAGCGCCGCAACCCCTTGAGGTCGACCGCCCAGCGCAAGGCTTCGGTGGCCGACGGGCGCTGGCCATGGCTGATTGCGCTGTCATCCTGAGTGAGCGTGCCGAGGTAACCCTGGGCACCGCCGCGCTCGCTCCAGTATTGGGTGTGGCTGAGCCAGGAGCGGGCGAGCCAGCCTTTCCAGGTGCCTACGGTGACGGGTAAATCCAGCACGCCTGCACCCATCACCGGCTTGACCGGGCCGCCGACGATATCGCCAAACAAGCCGTAGGGCGCGGGAAAGTAGAGGTTGGTCCAGCGCGTCACGGCAAACGCCGCAGCATGGTGCAGGTACTGCGGGGTAAACGGTTTTTGCCCAAGCATCACTGGCTTGCGTGCGTTATAGCCATAGCCCTTGGTGTCTTCGGTCGGTGGGCAGGCCGGCGCTTCGCGGCGTTCAATGCGTTTTTTGAAGTCACTCACACTGCGGCCCAACAACAGGCTGGCGTGGGCCATCGGGCTGCCGACGGTGACCAGGTCGCTGATGCGCCACGGATTGCCCAGGCCGCGTTGCTCGATAAATGCCTGGGCCTGCTGCTCGCGGAACCTCAAGGTGCTGCCCAGGCTGCCATCGAGGGCGGCGCCGGCGTTGGGCAATGCTTCATTAATCACCGGTTGCAACGTGGCATTGGCGGCATAACGGTTGGCCAACTCGCGGTTGCTGGGGATCACCTGGGTCAATTGGTCGTGGTGTTCATGCCACAGGTAACCGACGATGTCGTAAGCAATCACGCTGCCCAGGCTGTGGCCGACGACGATGATACGGTCGTAGTCGCCCTGGTTGTGCAGGGCGCGCAGCAACGCCACCCCGTCTGCGCGGATCTGTTCGCGAATCACCACGTTCTGCGGGTTGGGACTCAAGTAGCGCGCCGCATCGCCCAGGTAAGACAGCGCTGAATAGCGCAACCCTAGCCCGATGGCGCCAAGCAGCAGTGGCAACAGTGCGAACGGATTGTCACTGGGCTCGAACCCGCCCCAGGCCGTGGCGAGAGTGCCACTGGCAATCAGCAGCAGGAGCACCATCAGCGTCCAGCGCGTGGTGCGCCAGATCGGCACGATGGCCTCGGGAATGTCACGGCGCGGGCGTTTGAAAATATCCCATAGCCAGCCCAGCAGGTGACCGACCTTGGTGCCCTGCATCTTGTGGGCCCAGTAGTATTCATAGAAGTCCGTGGAGGTGCGACCTGACGACTTCAGTACGCGCAGGTCGAAATTGCGCGAAAGCCGGTCTGGCTTGCTCCAGTAAAACGGTGTGCCATCGGGCGGGGCGGCTGGGATCATCGCTTCGACGAAGCCGCGTAGCGTGTCCATTGGGCGCTGTTCGCCGATGCCGTGGATAACCACAACTGCTTGTTTCATAAGCTTATCTTCCTTGAAAGCTATGGGTGAGTGTTGCGAGTGTGGGAGCGGGTTTGCGGGGAGGCTAAACGATGTGATATTGCCACTAAGTCGCCTGTTTCCGCCAGGAATGCCTTTATCGTGGTCAGCCACCTTTTGGCGAGGAGCCTGTTAGTTCTGACAGTAGACGCAGCCTTGGAAGGGCTGTGTAGTGCCTGAAGGTCAGCCTCTGCCCGATGCGTTGAGGCTGGAAGAAATGCTTTTAGGCAATAGGAGTCTTGATCATGTCTGATTCAACCAACCCTCCGAGTGACGTATGTTGCACTGTTGTAACTGATGAGTGTCATAAAGACCCTGCGGGCTGCTCCAATCATGGTGAGGATGTGCATATACACGTGCATGTTCATGTGCACCGTCATTGTTGTTCGGCGGCGCCCGCGGCCGTGACCAAGCCAGTAAGGTTGCAGCTTATAAAGTTTGGTTTTACGGGTATCGCCATTGGTAATTCAAGTTACCCCAATTTGATGGCGCAGGTTAAAGAGCCCGCAAATTACGGACCCAGCGGGACTTATAATAAAATCCAGTCTGTAGACGCTATTGATGCCACGGCAGATATTGTTGCTCCCTCTATAACGGCTGCTGAATTGAAGGCTAAATATGATGTGTTGTCTGTCGGGTTGCATAACAGTAATTTTACCGTGGCACAAGCAGATAGGCTGAAAGAGTATGCAGCATTAGGCGGCGTGTTACTGTTAGCCTGCGATAGTGGCACCGCCGTAGGCATGTTGAATGTTTTACAGCGATTTGGGCATACCGGTACGCTTGCTGGCGTGCCTGTTGTGGGGGTTTACAGTGGCTTGTCTTCCACAACGGAAAACTTGAGCAGCTATTTCGGCAACTCTTCAGGCGTGACAATCAAGGGGTCTGCATCACTTGCAATGACTGCAACACAACTTCCCCCAGGCAGCAAGGTGTTGGCTACTTTTGGTGCTAATGTGCTTTTTTGGTTGGTAGGCGGCACGATGGGCCGAGTGATCGCATTCAGTGATATTGAACTTACCACCACTGAGGTTTCAGGCACCACGGTAGACAATGGGCAAGAGAAGTTCTTGAATAACATGATGGGCTATGTATTTGATCAGGTGTTGGCAAACGCTGGATAAGGGCTCGCATTCCCACTTGGAATGCCCCCATAAAAATCGCGCATTGTCTTTCGAGCTGCCGATCTCGTAGCGTGGGCATTCACCCAAGGAGAGCCTTTATGCCGTCACCGTCTTTGCGCCTTTATGTCGATGCTCAATTCACCAGCCCCTACGCCATGTCGGTATTCGTCACCCTGCTGGAAAAGGGCATGACCTTCGAAACCGTCACCCTTGACCTGGACACGGCGCAAAACCAGGCGGCGGAATTTGTCCAACTGTCCCTGACTCAGCGTGTGCCCACGTTGGTGGAAGGCGACTTCGCCTTGTCGGAGTCCTCTGCAATCAGCGAATACCTGGATGGGGCTTTCCCCCAGACCACGGTATACCCGACGGACTTAAAACAGCGGGCGAGGGCGCGGCAGGTTCAGGCGTGGTTGCGCAGCGACTTGCAGGCGATTCGCCAGGAGCGCTCGACGCTGGTGGTGTTCTATGGGCAGAAGATGCCGCCGTTGTCGCCTGCGGGTGAGGCGGCCGCGCACAAGTTGATTCAGGCGGCACAGGCGTTATTGGCAGGCAACCCGCTGTACCTGTTCGGTGCGTGGTCGATAGTCGACGTGGACCTGGCCGTGATGCTCAACCGTTTGATCCTCAACGGTGACAACGTGCCCGCCGAGTTGGTGGCCTATGCACAACACCAATGGCAGCGGCCTTCCGTGCAGGCCTGGGTCAACCTGCACCGCCCGGCGCTCTAGGGGTTACAGCCATTCCTGGGCCACACGCCGGTCCAGGTCTTCCCAATCGGCCATGCCCAACACCCGCGTGGTGTTCAAGCCGCGCAGGTAACCGAGCAGTTGCTGGGCGCTGGCGTAACGCAGGTCGGCGTCTGCGGTGTCGTCCTGCAGCACGTTCTCATATTCAACCAGGTAATCGGCGACCCGCTCGCGAAACTCCGGCAATACGGCTTCGCGGATGCGGTCGAAGGTTTTCTGGTGGGGCTTCATGGCGTGGTCCTTATAGGTTTTATGGAGTTAGGCTGCCTGACACTATCGGTTCAAATGATAGTCACCATCAAGGATCACACGTTCTGTTTTTGCGCCAAAAGCGGACAATCACGCCATCGACACGCTGTTCAAGGAAATGCGCGATGAGGACGATAATCCAGCTGGGCCTGATGATACTGATGCTCGGCACCACGGTGCTGGTCAACCCGGCGATTGCCGATGATCTGCGTACAAGCCATTTGCTGCCTCTCGTCGGTAGCGTAGACTCCCTGCGGCACGCGCAATCGGTGGGGGTGTTGTACAGCGAAAACACCCGCGACAACCTCAGCTACCTTGAACGCTACCACGCCATGGCCATGAACGGCGCCAAGGATGCCCTCGACGGGCGCATCCGTGAAGCGTTCGTCAACAGCTCCGACCCGGAACTGGCCATCGATTGGTTAATGAGTTCGTTGCAGGGCACTTTTCTTACAGTAACGGTCTATAGCAGCCTCGATGAATTGGTGCAGGCGCACCCGGATGTGGTGGTGGTGCTCGATACCCACAACCAGCTGCTGACCCAGCGTAACGATCAGGTTGAGGCGCGCTTTGTTGCACGGTTCTATGACGCGAACCTGCAATACATCGCCAAGGCTGAAGGCTCGGTGCACAAACAGGTGCCGTCTGTGTGGGTGCATGACAAGGCGGTGCCGGAAATTGCCGCACAGATTGAACAGCAGCGTGATGTACAGCTTGATGCGTTGAAGCAGTTCGATGTGTCGCTCAAGGCGTTGGTAAGCGCCAGTTGATGTGAACTTTTCTTTTTATACTCAGGATTTTATATGCGCGCTTTTTTCGTTCCGGCCCTGGCTGCGGCTCCTTTGTTGCTGACCGGTTGTATCACCGCTCCCAACGCTCCGAGCTTGACCCTGCAAACCAATAAGACCCCTGAAGGCTATGTGCAGTGCGTGTTGCCCAAGCTTGAAAAACACGGCATTACCTCGACGGTGACCCAGAACTCGCGTCACGCCAAAGTGGTGTTGACCAGCAAGATTGCCGCCGATGATGTACTGGAAGCCTACAAGTCCCAGGACGGCACCAAGGTGTTCCTGTATGAGCGCAAGCCACTGGCGTCGGCGATCAAGCCATCGCGGCTTGAGTTGGCGGCACAGGATTGCAAGTAATCCGAGCCTTCACACCGTTCAAGCCAGCTCCCACATTTGGATTTATGGTGGGCCTAGGGTTTGGCTTCGTTGCTGAAGTTGTGCACCGTGTTGACCAACCCCTTGGCTGCCAACGCCACCAACTCACCGCCTTTTTCCACCGTCGCCAGCGAGGGATCAGAGCCCATGCGCCCGTCGGGGAAGCGTGCGCGAAAGTCCAGCGCTTCGCGGATCGGCCCGGTGTTGGCGATTTGTGGCGAATACTCAGCCGACTTGATCGACTCTGGGTACGCCCACTGCGTCACCGCAATCTCCGACGGCGTGGCGTGGCTGCCGTGGCCCACCGGGAATTGGCGGTGAGCCAGTTCGTTGACGCCTTCCAGGTCCCACCAGTTCACCAGCTTGAGTGCAAACCCGGCCGGGCGGCGGGCGTAGCTGGCTTCGGCGTACAGCTCGGAAAAGGCCGCCTCGATGGTGGCGATATTGCCGCCGTGACCATTCAAGAACAGGATTTTCTCGAAACCATGCCCGGCCAATGAACGCACCCAATCGCCAATGGCAGCGATAAAGGTGGAAGGGCGCAGGGAAATGGTCCCGGGAAAACCCAGGTGGTGCTGGGCCATACCGATATTGAAGGTCGGGCCGATCAGGATGTCGGCGTTTTTCTGCGCCTCGTGGGCGATGATTTCCGGGCACATCCAGTCGGTGCCCAATAGGCCGGTGGGGCCATGCTGCTCGTTGGAGCCAATGGGAATAACCACCGTGCGGCTGCGTTCCAGAAACTGCCCGATTTCGATCCAGGTGGAGGTGTGTAGAAGCATGCGACGCTCTCTTTTATCTGTGGGGACAGGCTAACCACCACGGATTGTACGACTACTCGCCACCTGTTGGGGTTTGCAGTTGAGATACGTCGACGACTTCAGCCAGCGCTGGTCCGGGTACCAGGAGAACATGAACTGCCCATCCTTGAGTTTGTCTACCACCTGGCGCGCTACTTGCGGGCGCACGGCCGGGCAACCCTGGCTGCGGCCGATTCGGCCTTCGCGCTTGCTCCACGCCGGGTTGACGTAGTCGGCTGCATGAATCACCAGTGCGCGGTCGCGGGCCTGGTCATTGAAGCCCGGCTCCAGGCCGTCCATGCGCAACGAGTAGCCGTGGGTGCCCAAGTAACTCTCCTGGGTGCGGAACAAACCCAGGCTGGATTGGTGGCTGCCTTCCCGATTGGAGAATTGCGTGGCAAAGTTTTCCCCGGATTTGGCACCATGGGCCACCAGGTCGCGCAGTACCAGGGACCTCTTGCGTAGGTCGAAGATCCACAGCCGACGGGCGGTAGAGGGCTGGGAGTAGTCAATGACGGCCAGGCGATCCGAGCGTTCCTCGCCGTTATTGACCGCGCATTGCACCGCGCTCAGGGCGCTTTTCAGTACAGTGGGATTGAGTTCTGGAGCCGAGCGCGCCAGGCTGCTATACAAAGTAGGAGGGTTGGCAGTGGCGGCGAGCGTAACATTGCTCAGCGTAGCCAGGGTCATGGCGATCAAGCCGGCGCGGCATATTAAAGTCAGCATCTACAGTACATCCCCCCCGCTGTGGATTGGAGTTAAGTCAATTGTTCAAAAAACACGCATGTTACTTGAGCATTTGCCTGCTCGTTGCACCACTGGTCGCGACAGCTGATGAGCTGCCGGTGGACGCTGTGCCGGTGGTTTCGACCAGCCCGGTGCAGTTGGCCCTTTCTGAACTGCCCAGCGTTTGCCCCAACCTTGCCGCGCAGATAGACGCAACGACCCAAGCGCGCTTGCAGGCGTTCTACCAGCAACAGGGCAATGTGACGCTGTGGTCCGATGAGCGCCGCCACACTCTGCAATCTCAGTTGCTGATGCTGGCCGACGATGGCCTGGACCCCACCCACTATAGCCTGCCTACCGTGGATGCCACGGGTAACGTGCTGTGCAGCGATATCGGCAGCAGCCGGCAATACCTGCAAGCCCTGCAGGATTTGCATTACGGGCGTCTGCAACAGTCGCGTTTCGAGCCGCTGTGGCATTCCCAGCCACCCACCCTCGACCCCAATACCCAAGTGCTGGCTTTTGCCACCACCGGCCTGCAAGACATGGCGCAAGCCTTTGATCAGGCGCGCCCCAGTGCCGACCTGTACCGCAGCTTGCGCAATACCTACGCCACTGTGCGCCTGCAGCCGTTGCCCCATTGGGACCCGGTCGCCACCGGGCCGCTGCTCAAGCCAGGCATGGAGGACCCGCGCGTGCCCGACCTGGCGCGGCGCTTATATAGCGGTGGTTATCTCGCCAAGGCGCCGACGGGCAACAGCCGGCAGTACCGTGACGAGTTGGTCAAGGCGGTCAAGGCCTTCCAGCTCAGCCACTCGTTGCAGGCCGACGGTGTGATAGGCACGGGTACTGTGGCCGAACTCAATATCAGCCCGGCGATGCGCCGCGATCAGTTGCGCATCAACCTCGAACGTTTTCGTTGGCTGGCTCAGGATCTGGAACCCGAAGGTGTCGTGGTTAACGTCGCGGCTGCGCAATTGAGTGTTTACCAGAGCGGCATCCCGGTGTGGCAAACCCGCCTGCAAGTGGGGCGTGCCGAACGCCAGACGCCGCTGCTCAAGTCGCGCATTACCCGGCTCACCCTCAACCCCACGTGGACCATCCCGCCGACGATCATGCGTGAGGACAAACTCCCGGCCATCCGCCTCAACCCCGAATACCTGCGCCAGCAAAACCTGCAAGTGCTCGACGCCCAGGGCCGCCCATTGACGGCCGACCAGGTGGATTGGTCGCACCCCGGCAACATTCTGCTGCGCCAGGAGGCCGGCCCGCGCAACCCGCTGGGCCGCATCGTGATGCGCTTTCCCAACCCCTATTCCGTTTACTTGCACGACACGCCGAGCCAGCCGCTGTTTACCAAAGGCCCACGGGCATTCAGTTCGGGCTGCGTGCGGGTTGAGCAGCCGATGATGCTGCGCGACCTGCTGGTAACCCCGGCCGAACGCACGCGCACCGAAGAATTGCTGGCCACCGGCACAACCCATGAATTCAGGCTGGCCACGCCGGTGCCGGTGCTGTTGGGTTACTGGACAGTGGAAGTCGATCGCCAAGGCGGGTTGGTGTACTCGCCGGATATTTATGCGCGTGACCCGGTGTTGGTGAAGGCGATGGGAGCGGTGCTCTAAAAACTCACTGTGGCAGACGGGCTTGTTGTGGCTAGCTGGTTTGTTGTGGCAGGCGGGGCTGTTGTGGCGAGCAGGCTTGCCCTGCGTTGGGCTGCGTAGCAGCCCCAAAACCAGACGCTTATGTGTCTCTGAGAAAACGCGGTGACTGTACTAGGGCCGCTTCGCAGCCCAACGCAGGGCAAGCCTGCTCGCCACGGTAAGCCCGCTCGCCAGAGGGGTGATGTGTGCCAGGATCACTTCGACGGCCTCGGCGGCTGTCACACTTGCAGTGTCGACAGTCAGTGGCGTCTCAGCCCACGCCTCATATTCATGTACTGAAACGGACTGCCAGGAGGGCGGCACCAACCCGGCAATATCGCCCGTGCGGCCCTCCACCCGGCGCTGATGTTCCAGCAGGTCAGAGCAAACCACCTCAATATCAAGCATCTCGACGCCCGCTGTCGCCGCCACGGCCTGCCACGCCTCCCGGCTCTCCTTCAGCGGGTTCACACAGTCGGCAATCACCGTCTGCCCCATTCTCAAATTACTCAATGCCAGCGCATTCGCCACGCCATAACCGCTGGCGCCCACATCACCGGTCAGTACGTTTGCATCCCGAAGCGCCTGCTCAATCACATCAATACGCAGGTAAACCGCGTTTATCCGACGTGTCAGTTCGCTGGCAATCGTGGTCTTGCCGGTGCCGGGCAGGCCGCTGAATACAATAAGCATGGTCAATCCTTTGAATAGGGCGCCCGGCCAGTCTAGCCGCGCTTACTTCAAATAGCAGGCGCTGATCCAATCGGCCGGGTGGGCCGCCAGTTGTGTGGCCACGGGCAAGTAGCGTTTATCCAGTTGCGCCGCCAGCCAGAACAGCGTCGCGCTGCTTTTGGCATCCCAGGTGCCGCTGTAACCGGCTTCGCCTACTGTGGCACGGTCTTTGTCGAACTGAACGTGGGTGTGCACGAACTCCTGGTGGCTGCGTTGCCCAGTGGCGTAAGGCACCAGCCAGTCGAGGGCGGCGCCCAGCGACGCACCATTGCTCTTGAGGTTCAGCCAGTCGCCGCCGTAGGCCTTGGCCGCCAGTGCGGCCTGCACCAGCGGTTCAAGGTCGTAGACCACGTAATGCAGGGCGTCGCGGTCCTGGAAGTCGGTGACCGAACCGTCAGGCAGGATGTTATCGGCCACTTGCTGTTTAAACAGTTGATGAGCGTGCTCAAGCATGGCCTGGTCGTTGAGTGCGGCGGCGGCGAGGGTCACCAACTTGATGCGGTGGCTCTGCCAGTTATTGGTCTGGGTGCCTTTTTTCTGCCCGTGGAATTGTTCGATATGCGCGATGTAGCCATTGCCCAGCTTGCTGATAAAACGGCGGCTGGCGGCGCGGGTTTCCAGACGCAGGTGGTCGGCGGTAAGCGCATAGGCCGTGATCAGCATATCGAGATTGGTTTCGTCGATGGGGTTGAAATCCGGCTGGTAGACATCGGCCCAGGCGGCGAGGTAGCCGTCGACTTGCCTGAGGTAACGCGGGTCACCGCTGATGCGCCAGGCCAGCGCCGCCTGGCGCATCAGCGGCCAGTCCTTTTCAGCAACCAGGCTTTGCTCGCGAATGCCATGGTTTGGCAGGGTGCCTTCGGTGTGCACCTGCGGCAACGGCGCAGGCTGGTCGGCCAAATGCCGTTGGGCGGCGGCCAGCAGCGCGTGGTCTGCCGGGTTTGCCGACGCAGGTTGGCAAAGGCTTGCAGCCATCGTCACGGCGGGCAACGCGGCCAGCAGCAAGGTAAAGGCAAAGGTGGTTTTGTTCATGGACGGTTCTGTTGGAAAAGGATGTGCCAACGCTAGCACGCGGCTGAAACGGCTTGGATGAAACTCCCGTATGCTTGCAGGCTGATCTCGACCGAGGACCGCCCATGACCTTGCCCTTTGTGAAGATGCATGCCCATGGCGACGATTTCATCATCATCGACCGCCGTGGCCTGGACGACCCGATCACTGCGCAGGTCGCGCGGCGGCTGGGCAACCGCCACACCGGTATCGGCTTCAACCAACTGGCGGTGGTGCTCGACTGCGAAGACGCCCTGGCCCGCATCAAGTTCTGGAACCCCAACGGTACGCCGCTGCAAACCTGCGGCAGCGCCACCCGCGGCGTGGCCGACCGCTTGATGCATGAGACCGGTCGCGACACCATCGTATTGCGCACGGATCGAGGCTTGCTGACGTGCGTGCGGGCCGCCGGCCAGCAAGTGTCGGTGGACATGGGCGCGCCCTCGCTGGACTGGTCTGGCGTACCACTGGCTGACGCGCTGGACACCCGCACCTTGCCCATCGATGGCGCGCCTGCCGCCTGCAGCATGGGTAACCCGCATTGCACGTATTTTATCGACGACATCAGCACCATCGACGTGGCGGCCGTGGGCCCGGCGCTGGAAACCCATCCGCTGTTCCCGGCCAACACCAATGTGCATTTTGTGCAGGTGCTGGACCGCAGCCACATCCGCCTGCGTATCTGGGAGCGCGGCGGGGGTGTGCCGCTGGGTTCCGGCTCCTGCTGCTGTGGCGCGGTGGTCAATGGGATTCGGCGCGGGTTGCTGGACGCCACGGTTCAGGTGCAATGCGACGGTGGCACGGTCACTGTGCAGTGGGACGGGCAGGGCGGTGTGGTGTTGACCGGCCGTGTCGAGCCGGTCATGCAGGGCACGGCGTACCTGCTTTAAAGCGTTACGGTAAAGGTCGTGCCCTCGTTGACGCAGGAACTCACCGCCACGTCTCCACCGTGCGCCCTGGCCAGTTCACGCACGATATACAGGCCCAACCCCACGCTACGCACCTCGCTGCCCTGGTCGGTGCCTCGGGTCATGGGCTCGAACAGCCCGGCCAGCAGCGTTTGCGGGATCGCGGCACCGTGGTTATGCACGGCCACTTGGCAGCCACCTTCGCCCAAGCGTGAGGTGATGGTAATTGGCATCAACAAGTCGCCATAGGCCACGCTGTTGGCCACCAGGTTACCAATGATCTGCTGCACCCGGTCGGCATCCAGGCACGCTTGGCCCATACCTTCGGGCTGGTGTTTTAATGTGGCCTTGGGGAAGGCCACGCGCAGTTCATCCACGGCGTGCTGGATCACGCCGTGCAGGTCCAGGGGTGTGGTCTTGATGCTGATCCCGTGGCCGACCCGGGCCTGGGTGAAATCCAGCAGGTCGGCAATCATTCGCTGGGCGCGCTCGGAGGACTGGCCGATATGGCCCAGCAACTGGTGCTCCCTGGGCGTGCGCTCGCTGCGCGCAAGCATGTCCGAGGCCATGCGGATGGCGGTCAGTGGGTTTTTCAAGTCATGGCTGACGATCGCCACCATCTGCTCGGCAAACAACGCGCGGCGCTGGGCGATGGCATAGGCTTCGCTCAGTTCCGCCTGGGCCTGATGCAGCGCCAATTCGGTGCTGGTGCGTTCCTGCAACAAGGCTTCGGCAAGCTTGCGCGCGTTGAGCAGCTCGCGCTCGTACTTGTCGCGGTCGGTGGTGCCGAACAGCGCCAGGTCGTGTACCAATGCGCCAGCCTGTTCGCGGGCGCTGGCGTTGAGCAGTACGGTCACTTTGTGGCCGTCGTGGTGCACCAAGTCGAGTTTGACTTCGCTGACGCTGCCACGCATGCGCAGCATCGGCGCCAGGTGGGTCTGGTGGAATATTCGCCCGCCCATGGTCAGCAAATCCTGAAACCGCCGCCCGCACAGCTCGGCACTGCGCAGCCCCAGCCATTGGCCGAGCAGCGTGTTGGCGCGCAGGATTGTGCCGTCTTCAGCCGTCACCGCCAGGGCACAGGCGGCGCTGTCGAACAGATCAGCCGACATCAGCCATGGCCCATGGCGCCAGGAAGTTGTCCATCGCCCTCGTGCAGGCCTCGGGCGCGCTCATATGCGGGCAATGGCCGACATTATCGACCAGGCAATAGGTGCTGTTGGGCAGCACGCTGTGCAGGTATTCGCCCACCGCCACGGGTGCAATCAGGTCGTCACGTGATTGCAGGATCAGCACGGGCGTGGTCAGGCCGATCACGTCCTTACGGTTGTCCGACATAAAGGTCACCCGCGCGAATTGCTTGGCGATGTCCGGTTCGGTACGGCAGAAACTGTCGCTCAGCTCTGCACTCAACGCCGGTTGCTCGGGGGCGCCCATGATCACGGGGGCCATGGTGCTGGACCAGCCCAGGTAGTTGCTGTCGAGCGTGTCAAGCAGGTCATCGATATCGCTGCGCTTGAAGCCGCCGACGTAGCCCACGTCGTCGATATAGCGTGGCGACGGGCCGATCATCACATGGGCGGCGATACGGCCTGGTGCCAGGCGGTCGGCGAGGGTGGCGATCATCGCGCTGACCGAATGGCTGACCAGGATCACCGGGCCGCTGGCGAAAGCGTCGATAATCTCGTTTAAATCGCGGGCATAACCGCCCAGCGCAGCATATTTGGTCTTGTCGAATTCGCTGAGGTCCGACAGGCCAGCCCCCACCAGGTCATACATCACGACGCGAAAACGCTCGGTAAAGTGCGGCGTCATATAATTCCACATGGCCTGGTTGCAGCCGAAACCGTGGGAGAACACCAAGGTCGCCGGACCGTTGCCCATCACACTGACATTGTTGCGGTGCTTCAGGTTCATGGGGTTCTCGGTTATGGCGCATTGCTATATATGCGGGCAGTTTAGATAGTCGCGGGCGTGGGGTCACGCGTTATACGTCTATAAGGTAAAGTCGATGTCTCCTCGAAGAAACTTCAGGTAACAAAGCATGCGGCTGTATTTGCGCCAATCCGTCTTGAGTCTGCTGGCGCTGGTGTTTATCGGCCTGTTGACCAGTGCCCAGGCGGACACTTCGCCGATCAAGGTCGCCCTCGATCAACGGGTGATCGACCTCACCAATACGTTGGATAACGGCACAACCGAGCGCTTGAAGGCTCAACTCGCCGCCCTCGAACAGCGCAAAGGCGCCCAGGTTGCCGTGCTGCTGGTGCCCACCACCGGCGGCGCAACCATCGAAGACTTTGCCAACCAACTGTTCCGTGCCTGGAAACTGGGGCGCAAGGACGTCAATGACGGCATCCTGCTGGTGGTGGCTAAAAACGACCACACCGTGCGTATCGAAGTAGGTTACGGCCTGGAAGGCACGGTCACCGACCTGCTGGCTCATCGCATCATTGAAGAACACCTCACCCCGGCGTTTCGCCAGGGCGACTATGCGGGTGGGATTCAACAGGCTGTCGATGACCTGGGCGTACTGGTAGACGGCGGCGACCTGCCCAAGCCCGTGGGGCCTGAGGTCAACCCGCAGGCCATTGCGGTGCTGTTGGCGTTTATCTTGGGAGGCGTCGGCGGTGTGCTGATCGCCGCCGGCAAGCTGCCGTGGCGCCCGGCGTTAATCGCCACCGTGGCGGTTACGGTACTGTTGACGCTGTATGGGGGCGGTCGCGACTGGCCGATGTACCTGCTGGTGTTGCCGCTGACCCTGCTGATTGGCGGCGCGACTTTCGGCGCCTTATGGCTGGCGCGCACCGTGTTTTACTGCGTGATTGGGGTGCTGGCCTACGTTGCCGGGCTGCTGGTGGTCGACCATTTCGTGGCCGTCAACTTCGTCCATTGGCTGGTGTGGCCGTTTGGCAGCGCGTTGGTGCTGGCGTTGTATATGGGACTGTTTTTCGTTATCCACCAATCCTGGAAGAACAGCCCGCGCTTCTTCTTCGTGCGGGTGCTGGCGGTGGTGGCGGTGTATGTGGCAGTCGGGTTGCTGCTGGGGCACGGTTACCAAGGCTGGATCATCGCCATACCCGCCGCTTCGGTGGTGGCGTTTATTGTGTTTTTGCAGAGTATTTCCGATGGCGGCTCGGGTTCGGGCGGCGGGTCTGGCTCAAGCTCCGGCAGCTCGGGTTCAAGCAGCAGTTCAAGCAGCAGCTCGTCCGGGGGCGGTGGATCCAGTGGCGGCGGTGGGGCATCCGGTAGTTGGTAAGCGCTAGCGCGGTTTATAACCTACCCATCCTTTGAAACTGAAGCCGGCGTAGAACAGCTCCACGCCTTCGAACCCGGCTTTAACCATCAAGGCGGCATCTTGCTCAGGTGACAGTACCGGCAATTTGGCGCTGATTGCGGTAATCGCGCGCTCGGCATCCTCGGCCGGCACGCCGGAGTCCACCGCAAACGCTGCGTAACGTTTTAACCAGCGGCTTTTTTCCTGCGGTGACTGGGGGAAACTGTGGTGCGCCACGATCAGCGGTGCTCCGGGTAGCAACCGTTGCCACAGGGCCTTGAGGGTTTGCAGGCGTTCCTGTTCGGGAATGAAGTGCAGGGTCAACAGGCAGGTGGCGCCGTCAAAGGGACCCAAGGGGGCGGTGTCGATATAACCCTCGTGCAACTGCACGCGCTCATTTAAAGGGCCCAGTGTCGCCTGCGCCAACTTCAGCATCTCGGCCGACGGGTCGACGCCTGTAAAGCGCCAGCCTGGCTCGGCGTCGGCAAAACGTTTTAGCTCCAGGCCGCCCCCGGCGCCCAATACCAACACGCTGCCGGTCGCTGGAACAGTTTCACGCAGCAGCAGGGTGGTCATCCGTTGCAAGCCATCGAAGCCCGGTACCAGACGCACAGGGCCTTCGGCGTAGCGGGCGACGGCATCAGGGTCGGAAAAAAAGCTCATGGCGGGCTCCTGCAGATTGGGCGAGGCGTAAACCCTACTGCGGCCCATCGGCAGAGGCAATTGCTGTTGACTGCATTCGTGGTAAAACGTTGATCCCTGCACCCCTTGAGTACGGAGACTCAATGCCTGTTATCAACCCGCCGCCCATTACTGTTCGAGATGCCACTGCCGAGGACGCCTTATGCATTGGCGTGCTCGGTATGCAGGTGTTTCTCGATACTTACGCGACCCAAGGTATCCGCGCCTCGATTGCCAGAGAGGCGCTGCAAGCCTTTGCGCCGCAGACCATCACCCAACTGCTGATACAACCCGGTCTCTCGCTGGTGGTGGCTGAGTCGAATGGCCACCTTGTTGGCTTTGCCCAGATCAAACTCCACGCCACTCATTCGATGATCACAGCATCAGATGCCGCCGAGTTGCAGCGCCTCTACATCCAGGAGCGATTTACCGGCCAGGGAATTGGCTATCGGTTGCTGCAGGCGGCAGAACAGCGCGCGGTGCTGGGCGGGGCGTCTTTCGTGTGGGCAACCGTGTGGGTGGGCAATGAACGCGCGCTGGGTTTTTACCCCCGACGGGGGTACGCGGTGCTGGGTTCGCCGACCTATACCTTCCAAGGGGAAACCCATGGCAATCGTTTGTTTGGCAAAACCTTGGCGCCCTGCACATAAAGGCTCAGGGCAGGGTGATGTAGTCGTTCTGCTGGATGATCGGCTGGTGCGCGCCTGGCACCAGGTGAACGTAGCGACCGTCCACCAGATCGATAGGCAGGCAGTCGTCAACATCCATCACGCCATCGGTATGGGCCTGCGACCAGTGCTGCAATAGCTGCTGCTGGCCCTTGCGCTTGGCTTCGTGTTTGTCGCGTGCCACCACCAGTAAGTAATGGTGGGCCTCGCCGAACACCTTGGCTTCATAACCACCCAGGTTGATGAAGTACAGGTGATGGGCACCTGCAGGCGGCGCCATTTGGCTGAGTTCGACTTTCCAGCCGTCTACGCCATCGACGGCCATCCAGGCGTCGATATGCATGCCCTTGGGGCTGCCGAACCAGCCGTCGCGCAATTGCGGGTAGGTGGCTTGCAGCGTGTCCGCCACTGCGAACACTACATCGTGAACTTCGATTTTGGCCCTTGGGTGCTTGCCCCCGAGCATGACAACAAACAGCATTACAGGTCCTGCCTGATGATTGGGTAAAGGCTAACCATACTTCGATTGAACCCTTTTGTCCGGTCAGTGCCACACTGTTAATTCGCCAACTCATCAGGAGGTTGTTATGCGCACCATTGATCTGGCCGGTGTTCCCGTGCCTGTCATCGGCCAAGGTACCTGGCGCATGGGTGAAAACCCGGACCTGCGCAAAGCTGAAGTCGCCGCGTTGCAATTGGGTATCGACGAGGGCATGAGCCTGATCGACACCGCTGAAATGTACGGCGAAGGTGGCGCCGAAAAGGTGGTAGGCGAGGCCATTCGTGGCAAGCGCGACCAGGTGTTCCTGGTCAGTAAAATCTACCCTCACAATGCCAGCCACAAGGGCGTGCCGCGTGCCTGTGACGCCAGCCTTCAGCGGCTGGGCACTGATTATATCGACCTGTACCTGTTGCACTGGCGCGGCCAGTACCCGCTCGAAGAAACCGTCGAAGCGTTCGAACGTCTGCGCGAGGCAGGCAAGATCGGTCGTTGGGGTGTTTCCAACTTCGACGTCGCCGACCTGCAGGAACTTGCATCCCCCGCGTGTGCCACCAACCAGGTGCTCTACAACATCGAAGAGCGGGGTATCGAGTTCGACCTGTTGCCATGGTGGCAACAGCACCATTTGCCACTGATGGCGTACTGCCCAATCGCCCAGGGCGGCGAACTGCTGTCCAGCCCGACGCTCAAGCAAATTGCCCACCGACATGAGGCCACACCCGCACAGATCGCCCTGGCCTGGGTACTGCGTCAGGAGGGTGTGATTGCCATTCCCAAGGCGGTGAGCCCCGAGCATGTGCGGCTGAACGCAAGTGCCGCGAAACTGGTGCTGGATGAGCACGATCTGGATGCGATCGACCGCGTGTTCGGTGCACCCAAGCGCAAGCATCCACTGTCAATGGTGTAGCAAACGCGCAGAAACGCTGCCGTCCATGGCCGGCGTTTCTGCCTCACCCAGGGTTAGCCGGCGACCGGGCTACGCCAGTCGTCCGAGCCGGAAGTACCCGCCACTTCGTGCGTCCAGATGATCTTGCGATAGGTGAAATGCACATCTTCCAAATGCGTGAAGTGCGCGTTTTCCGGTGCCTGGCAGTTGGGCATGCGTGACTGGATGTCCACGATGGTCGCACCCTCAAGCTCGATGGTGAAATAGTGCTCCTGGGTGCCGGCCGAGGAGGTGCGGAACCATTGCAGTTGGCATTTGACTTCTTCGCCACTGGTCAGCGCGCTGAACAGCAGGGGCGATGATTTATCGAAGACCTTGCTGATCATCAGCGGTTTGTGAACCCTTTGGCCGGTTGGCTGACCGGATTGCGGGTCACGAGGAATGATCACTTGATGCGAAAAAGCCTGGACCAGGATCTGGTCTTCGTGGCCCTCCTGATAAATGTTGCCTACCGAGTCCTGGGTAAACGTGCCTGCCGTAATCAGTCCTTGTTTGACACCGGTGATCGAAAGGTATGCGGGTGTTGGCATGACGGGTTTCCTTGCCTGATGGTTGAAGTAGTGCCCAGCGGCAGTTGTGCCGGCTGGGCAAGTTCCTATAACAAGAAACGTGCCTGAAATTAACAAGCCCAGTAAAAGCAGGGGGTTGCTTGTTATTGAGCTTGATTTCATTAAGAAGGTGGATGTTTTAATCCGATATAAATGAAATTGGTTGCGCAGAAGTGTGCATTAATTTGCTCGTCTAGTTTTTTCGTGTGCTTATTGGAGGAGAGGGTTAATTGAGCATCGCGTGCTGGTTTTGCTGCGCAAAATGGTGCGCACGCCAATGATTTAGGGGTTTGTAGGAAAATCCTTAAGTGCCGATTTGACACTTGCAGGATGTTATTTGTCCGGCTAGTGTTTGCGAACTTCGTGGAGAGAGTAGCGAGGTTTTTATAATCGTGTTTTTTGCGCCTGAGTGTGCTTCAGGTGTGCAGAATTTAATTGTTTTAAATGGTGTGCGGCCCAAAATGGATTATTCAGGCGCTTTGTGTGGCTATTATCTTGAACTTGCCTTGGTGCCCTGTTCGCAGGGTAACTTTGCAGGCAGCGATATGCGCTTTTCAAGTGAATATGAGGCCTTGGAGTCCGAGCTTGGCAAAGTGCAATCGATACATGTCGGCACCCAGCCGGACTGGCAGGAGGTCATGCACATCAGCGAGTGCCTGCTGCGTCAGCACACCAAGGATCTGCGGGTGGCGGCCTGGTTGACTTGGGCGTTGTACCAGCGTGAATCCTTGCCGGGGCTGGTGGCGGGCCTCGGGTTGATACGTCATTTATGCGAGCACCATTGGGCGGTTCTCTATCCGGCAAAATTACGCACCCGTGGCGCAGCACTGGGCTGGTTGGCGCTACGCCTGGAGCAGGTATTTGCACAAAGCTTTTCGCTCAAGGACCAGCAGCCATTGTTTCGCCGCATGCTTGAGCACCTGACGCACCTCGATGAGCTTTGGTCTGCGCATTTGAGTGATGAGGCACCGACGTTGTTGCCGCTGCGCAGGCAATTGACGCAGCGCTTGGAGCAGGCCGTAGAAGTGGAGTTGTCAGAAGCCTGTTCGGCGCGTGTGACTGCTCAGGTCAAGCAGGCGACGACGCGGCTGCTGATCCCCGAGTCGGCAACGGGTCACGACAAAACGGGTAACCAGACGATAGCCAGTGAAAAAGAGACCCACAAATCACTGCGCGCCTTACAGGAACATGGCCGGCACTTGTGCAACTGGTGGCTGCGCCAGGATGCGACCGACCTGCGCGCCTTGCGGCTTAACCGGACACTGACCTGGCTGGCACTCAACACCTACCCGGACGCTGACAGTGACCGGCTCACGGTGCTTCGTGGCCCGACGCCCGACAAGCTCAAGCGCTACCGGGAGCGTTTTGCCCAAGGGCATTACGGCGACCTGTTGCTTGAACTTGAGGCCAGCCTGGCGGGTGCGTTGTTCTGGTTTGACGGCTTGCGCATGGTCTGGGAATGCCTTGACGCCTTGCAGGCCGATCTGGCTAAGACCGAACTGGAAGTCAGCTTCGCGCTGTTATTGAAACGTTTGCCAGACCTGCCCGAATTCAAATTTCACGACGGTGCGCCGTTTGCCGATACCGCCACCCGGGACTGGATCACGCTTCAGGTCGCTCGACACTTGCAGCCGCCTGCGCCGTCCGGCGTGGTTGTGGATGCCAACGCCGAACCCTGGGAAGCGGCCTTGCAAGAGGTCATGTCCAGGTTGCGTAAGGACGGGCTCAAGGAGGCAATACGCGAACTCAAGCAGGGCATGCACACCGCACGCAGCGAGCGCGCGCGTTTTCATTGGCGTCTGGCACTGGCGCGGTTGTGCGTATCGGCAGGCAAGCAAGAGCTGGCGAAGGTGCAGCTCGAAGACTTGGACCACGAGCTTCAGCGCGCCGGTCTGGATCGCTGGGAGCCGGAACTGGCACTGCAGGTTGCGCAGCTTTTGTATCACTGTTGCGAGCTTTTGCCGCAAAGCCAGGCCATGCGCGAGCGTAAGGAAACTACCCACCGAAGGCTCTGCCACTTCGATGTTGAAGCGGTACTTGAATAGGCTTTTGAACCCCCTCGAAAAAAGGAGATTTACCGTGGCCAAAGAAGGTTCGGTAGCACCCAAGGAACGCATCAATATCACCTTCAAGCCCGCCGTCGGGGGCGCCCAGGAAGAGGTTGAGCTACCTCTGAAGTTGCTGGTGCTGGGTGACTTCGCCCAGCGCGAAGACCCACGCAAGCTCGAAGACCGCAAGCCTATCGGTATCGACAAGAACACCTTTGATGACGTGCTGGCCAAACAGGCACTGGCGTTGACGCTAAGTGTGCCTAATCGCCTGCAGGAACTGCCCGATATCGAAGCACTGTCGATCCAGGTGCGGGTCAACTCGATGAAGGATTTTACCCCGGCGAACCTGGTCGAGCAGATCCCGGAGCTGCAAAAACTCATGGCGCTGCGTGAAGCACTGATGGCCCTCAAGGGGCCATTGGGTAACACGCCGAGCTTTCGCAAGGCGATCGAACAGGCGCTGGCGGATGACGACTCCCGCGCACGTGTATTGACCGAATTGGGGTTGAGTGACCCCACCGCCTGACATTTTCAGTAAAGGACACTGACGCCATGACCACCCAACAGCATTCGCTACCCACCCGAGTGGCTGACGAGCACAGCATTCTCGATACCATCATTGCCCAAACACTGCTGAGCGCGGATGACGAGGCCTACAGCATTGCCAAACGCGGTGTCTCGGCGTTTATCGAAGAGCTTGTCAAACCGCACAACAGCGGCGAGCCGGTCAAGAAGCGTCTGGTCGATCGAATGATCGCCGAGATCGACATGAAGCTCAGCGAGCAAATGGATGAAATTCTTCATCACCCGGATTTCCAGGCGCTGGAAGCTTCGTGGAGAGGGTTGCAACTGCTCGTCGATCGCACCAATTTTCGCGAGAACATCAAGATCGAACTGCTGAACGTCTCACGACAGGACCTGCTGGACGATTTCGAAGACTCCCCGGAAACCACCCAGTCCGGGCTCTACAAGCATATCTACAGTGCCGAGTATGGTCAGTTCGGCGGCCAGCCCGTGGGCGCCATCATTGCCAACTACTTCCTTGGGCCCAGCGCGCCGGATGTGAAGCTGATGCAATACGTTTCCAGTGTTGCCTGCATGGCCCATGCACCGTTTATTGCCGCCGCAGGGCCGAGCTTTTTCGGTTTGGAAAGCTTTACCGGTCTGCCTGACATGAAGGACCTCAAGGATCATTTCGAGGGGCCGCAATTTGCCAAATGGCAAAGCTTTCGTCAGAGCGAAGACGCTCGTTACATTGGCCTGACCGTGCCGCGGTTCCTGTTGCGTACCCCTTACGATCCCCTTGAGTGCCCGGTCAAGACATTTGCCTACCAGGAAAACGTGGTCAACAGCCACGAACACTATTTGTGGGGCAATACCGCGTTTGCCTTTGCCACCCGGCTGACGGACAGTTTTGCCCGGTTTCGCTGGTGCCCGAACATTATCGGCCCGCAAAGCGGTGGGACAGTGGAAGACCTGCCCCTGCATCATTTCCAGAGCATGGGTGAAATTGAAACCAAGATCCCGACCGAAGTGCTGGTCTCTGACCGTCGCGAGTACGAACTCGCACAGGAAGGCTTTATTGCCCTGACCATGCGCAAAGGCAGTGATAACGCGGCGTTCTTTTCCGCCAGTTCAGTACAAAAACCCAAGTATTTCGGCAGCAGTGCCGAGGGCAAGGAAGCTGAGTTGAATTACCGCCTGGGAACACAACTGCCCTACATGATGGTGGTCAACCGGCTGGCGCATTATCTCAAGGTGTTGCAGCGTGAGCAGTTGGGTTCATGGAAGGAGCGTACCGACCTTGAGCTGGAGCTCAACAAATGGATTCGCCAATACGTTGCCGACCAGGAAAACCCCAGCGCCGAAGTGCGTGGGCGGCGCCCATTGCGGGCTGCCCGCATCGTGGTCAGTGATGTTGAGGGCGAACCTGGCTGGTACCGCGTTAACCTCAGTGTGCGACCGCACTTCAAGTACATGGGCGCGGACTTCACCCTGTCCCTCGTCGGCAAACTCGACAAAGAATGAGAAAGGGGCAGGGGATACCCGACTATCGCAGCCTTTTTGAGCGTCTCGAAGGCCTGGCACCCGCCAGGGCCGGAAGTGTAGCGTCGATTGCCGCGCACTTGGAGAACATGCTCGGCACACGTGCAGGCAGTGTCTTGACGCTGCCTGACTATGGGCTGCCCGACCTCAATGACATGCGCTTGAGCCTGCATGAGTCATTGAGTCAGTCGCGCCTGTCGATTGAGCGTTTCATCCAGGTTTACGAACCACGTCTTTCGAATGTGCGTGTCAGGGGCTTACCCGATACCGGCAACCCCTTGGTCCTGGCGTTTGTGATTGAGGCAACACTGCTCATCGACGGCGTTATGCAACCAGTGGTTTTTAACGCGCAGTTGGCCGGTGGTGGTCGGGTTGAGGTACTGCCTGATGTCCTTTAACCACTTTTACCAAAGTGAGCTAAGTGCCTTGCGCCAACTTGGGCGGCGTTTTGCTGAACGCAACCCAGCCTTGGCACCTTTTCTCGCCGACTCAGGCCAGGACCCGGATGTAGAGCGTCTATTGGAAGGCTTCGCCTTTCTGACCGGGCGCTTGCGCCAGAAGCTTGCCGACGAGCTTCCAGAGCTGACTCACTCATTGATGCATCTGCTGTGGCCCAACTATATGCGGCCACTGCCGGCGTTCAGTATCTTGCAATTTGACCCGTTGAAACATGCGTGCACCGCGGTGAGCGTAGAACGGGACACGCCGGTTGAAAGCGTGCTGGTCAATGGTGAGCGCTGCCGCTTTCGTACCTGCTACGCCACCCAGGTGCTGGCGTTGCAACTGAGTCGCCTGGAGTACGTGTCCCAGGGAGCACAAACGCTCCTCAACCTGCACATGGAGATGAGCGTCGAGGGCAATTTGAGCCAGTTGGCGTTCGATCAATTGCGTTTGCACCTGGCGGGTGATCGACAGGTGAGCCAAGGCTTGTACCTGAGCTTGTTGCGTCATCTGGAAGGCATCGAATTGCGGCTCTTTGACCACGAAGGGGTTGTGATCAAGGATCGCGATGGCCAGCCGTTGTCGCTGCGGCTTGCTGCAAGCCAGGTAAAACCGGTGGGGTTCGATGAGGAGCATGCACTGATTCCCTATCCCGCCAACACCTTTTGCGGTTATCGCCATCTGCAGGAATATTTTGCGTTTACGGACAAGTATCTGTTTGTCGATGTGCTGGGGCTGGATGCGTTAGAGGCGTTGCCAAATGAATTGCGCAAGCAGGCGAGATGTATAGAGCTGCGTTTCAAGTTAAACCACCCCGCGCATGCGGCGCATCGCCCCACTCTGGACAACGTAAAGCTGTATTGCACGCCGATTGCCAACCTGTTCAAGCACGATGCAGTGCCCATTCGCCTCGATGGCAAGCAGGATGAGTACCTGCTGCTGCCGGGTGGCATAGCGCGGGGCAATGCCGCGGTCTTTTCCGTGGACCAGGTGACCGGATGGCGCCCGGGTGGGCTGGGCTACCAGGCGTATGTGCCGTTCGAATCCTTCGAGCATGGCAGTGGCAATGCCACTTCGGCGCGCACGCCCAGCTACAGCATTCGTCAGCGCTCGTCGGTGCAAAGTGCCGAACTGGATACCTGGTTGAGTTTTGGCACTGGCCCAGGCAATGAGCAAGAAACCCTCTCGGTTGAATTGACCTGCACCAACCACAACTTGCCACGGCTGCTGCAGGTGGGAGAGATCAATCAGCCCTGTGAACAAACCCCGGAATTCCTGACGTTTCGCAATATCTGTGCGCCGACGGCAAGCTTTGCTCCGCCTTTGGACCAGGACTTCCTCTGGAAACTGATCAGCAACATGTCGCTCAACTACCTCTCGTTGACCGATACCCGTGCCTTGAAAGTCATCCTCCAGACATACGACTTGCCGCGCTATCACGATCGACAGGCTCACAACGTCAGCCAGCGAAGACTGGATGCGTTGAAGTCCATCCGTCATCAAGCCGTTGATCGAATACATCGTGGGCTGCCGATACGCGGCCTGCAGGTCGACTTGAGTATTGACGTCAACGGCTTTGCCGGCCAGGGCGACCTGTTTGTCTTCGCCTCGGCACTCAATGAGTTTTTTGCCCTATACGCCGGCCTCAATTCGTATCACGAACTGCGGGTCACCAGCACACAAGGAGACGTGTATCTATGGCCACCCCGGATGGGTCGGCAGGCCCTGCTTTGACTGCTCTAGCACGCACAATTCGCGAGTATTCGTTATTCCAGGCGGTACTGCAGGTGATTGAGCGCCTGCGCGACAGCCATCCTTCACTGGATGACGACGCGTTATATGACCTGCTCGAGTTCCAGGCCAACCCAAGCTTGGGTTTCCCTGGGCACGACATTGACCGGGTGGTTTTTTTTGTCGAGCACGGACAGTTACGCGCGCGCCTGCGTCTTAACGTGCTCGGCTTGTTTGGCGCCGGTTCGCCATTGCCTGGGTTTTATCAAGAGCAGGCGAGTGGCAGCGTCAGCCGTGGCTTTCTCGACGTATTTCACCACCGCCTGCAGAGGTTGATGTTGCCGATCTGGCGTAAGTATCGCTATCGAGCGAGTTTTCGCACCGACGCCAGTGATGCTTTTTCCGCGCAGATGTTTGCGCTGGTCGGGCTGGGCAGCCGCCAGATTCGAGACGCGGCGCAACTGGACTGCAAGCGGTTGTTGCCGTACCTGGGGCTGCTGAGCCTGCGAGCGCATTCGGCAACCTTGATCGAAACGGTGCTGCGCCGTTACTTCAAGCACAGTCGTTTGTTCATTGAACAATGGGTCGAACGCACGGTGGTCATCGCCCAACAGCAACGCAATCAACTCGGTACGGCCAATAACGTGCTTGGCGAAGACCTGCTGCTCGGGCACCGGGTTGCCGATCGCAGCGGCAAGTTCAGGGTGCATGTCGAGGGCTTGAGCTGGCAGCGCTTTCACACGTTTCTACCCGCCGGCAGCGCGTGCAAACCGTTGTGCTCGCTGGTTCGCCTGATGCTGCGGGTGCCATTGGACTATGACGTGCGCCTGGTACTGGCCGAGGGTGAAGTGCGGCCATTGCATATTGGCGAGCGCAACGTATGCCGTCTCGGTTGGACCAGTTGGTTGGGGTACGAGCGTGCCGACGGTGTGGTCACTCTGGCCAGCCACTCTGATTAGGGACTGATGATTATGATGAATGTAGACCTGCAACAACTGATCCGGACCTTGACCCCGCAAACGCGCGTTGACTTGGCGCGGGCAGCCGAACGATGTGTTACGCGCGGTGGCAAGGAAGTGTTGGTTGAGGACCTGCTGCTGACACTGCTGGAACACCATGATGGTCCTTTGGCCAGGGCTCTGGCGGATGCCGAGATCGCTCCAGGCGAGCTTCAGGCCATGCTGCAGCTCAAAGGTGAACACAGTGCATCGCGCAGCCCGGTGTTTGCCCCGGCACTCGTGCAGTGGTTGCAACAAGCATTAATGGTTGGCCACCTTGAACTGGGGCAGGTTGAAGTCGATGCCGGTGCTTTATTGCTGGCACTTCTGCGCCATCCACTGCAACACGCGGGCAGTGGTTATCAGCAATTGCTGAGTCGTTTGGACGCGCAACGGGTGCTGGATTTTTTGTTGAGCCAGGGATCTGGAACTGGCCCTTTGCGACCAGGCGAGTCGCTGCTGGAGCGCTTTACCCACGACCTGACGCATCAAGCCCGCGAAGGCCGTATCGACCCGGTCCTTTGCCGCGACGCAGAGATCCGTCAATTGATCGATATCCTTGTGCGTCGGCGCAAGAACAACCCGATCCTGGTGGGAGACGCGGGCGTGGGTAAGACCGCCATCGTCGAAGGGCTCGCTTTGCGAGTGGTTGCCTCACAGGTGCCCGAGCCACTCAAGGGCGTACGCATACTGACCTTGGATATGGGCTTGTTGCAGGCCGGCGCCAGCATCAAGGGCGAGTTCGAACGGCGGCTCAAAGGTGTGATCGACGAGGTCAACGCCTCACCACAGGCCGTGATCCTGTTTATTGATGAGGCACATACCCTGGTGGGTGCCGGCGGGCAGGTGGGTGGAGGCGATGCCGCCAATTTGCTCAAGCCCGCCCTGGCGCGCGGTCAATTGCGCACAATCGCAGCCACGACCTGGTCCGAGTACAAAAAATACATCGAAAAAGACCCTGCGCTGGCACGGCGCTTCCAGCCGGTGAAGGTTGGCGAGCCGAGTGTGGCGGCGGCAGTTTCCATTTTGCGCGGGTTGGTGCCGGTGTATGAAGCCAGCCATGGCGTCTATGTACGCGACGATGCGGTGGTGGCGGCAGCGCAACTGAGCGCTCGTTACCTGACGGGGCGTCAGTTGCCGGACAAGGCCGTCGATGTACTGGATACAGCCTGTGCGCAAGTGCGCATTAGCCTGACGGCGGCGCCTGAGGCGTTGCAGCAGCTGTGCGCTGAATTGGCCGAGGGCACACAGCAGCGCGTGGCGCTTGAGCGCGATGTTCAAGCAGGCTTGTCAGTTGACCAGCCAGCGTTACAAACACTGGTCCGGCGTCTGGACGCCCTCGAGCTTGAGCGCCAGCAAGCCGAGCAGGGCTGGATGCAGCGTGAACAGCAGCAAGCCAGTCACGAGGTCTGCCCACGGGTGGTCGCTCAGGTCATCAGCGGCTGGACCGGTGTTCCGGTCGAGCAACTGGCGTTGGAACACAGTGAGCGCATCCCGGGTTTTGCCGATGCCCTGCGCGAGCGAATTATTGGGCAGGAACCGGCGGTGCAGGCGCTTGATCGCAACCTGCGAGCGGTGGCTGCAGGCCTTAATAATCCTGAGGCCCCAGTAGGCGTATTTTTGCTGGCCGGCCCAAGCGGGGTCGGCAAGACCGAGACGGCGCTGGCGCTGGCGGACTTGCTGTACGGCGGTGAGCGGTTTGTGATCACGCTCAATATGTCGGAATACCAGGAGCAACACTCCCTGTCCCGATTGATCGGAGCGCCTCCCGGTTACATTGGGTACGGCGAGGGCGGGGTGCTGACCGAGGCCGTGCGCCAGCGCCCCTATGCAGTGGTGCTGCTCGATGAAATCGAGAAGGCCGACCCAGAGGTGTTGAACCTGTTCTACCAGGTCTTTGACAAGGGTTTGGCCAATGACGGTGAAGGTCGCGAAATCGACTTCCGTAACACGCTGATCCTGATGACGTCCAACCTGGGCAGCGATTGCATCACAGCACTGTGCGCCGATGGCCAGCGCCCTGATTCTGAGGTGCTGGAGGAAGTGATTCGCCCCGTATTGCGCGCTCACTTCAAGCCGGCTCTGCTTGCCCGGATGCGTGTCGTGCCGTATTACCCGCTCGCAGGCGAACGGTTACAGGACGTGGCAAGGCTCAAGCTTGCGCGCCTTGGCCAACGGCTGCACACGCGTGAACTGGTGTTCAGCTACAGCGACGAACTGGTCACGCACATGGTCGAACGCTGTATGCACCAGGACAGTGGCGCGCGTTATATCGACCAGTGGATCGAGTCCCACCTGCTGCCGCAGATCGTTGATCGCCTGCTCAGTGCGATGGCCGTTGGCGAATTCCTCTCTGCCACCCACGCGACGCTGGATGGCCGCGGTGTGCCTGTGTGTGAGTTCAGCCAATGACGCACAGCACATTCAAGCCGTTGCCTGGTCCGCAGGCCTGCACCGACCAACTGCTGGGCTGGTTCACCCGCTTGGGATTTGAGCGTGAGGAATCGACGTTGGCGCAGCTTTGCGTCACGGCCGCTGCGCAGTTGAGCGAGTGTGACCTGTGCCAACTGTATGCGCGGGAGGAAACCACCGGCCAGTTGGGGCTGATCGCTCAATACTTTCCTGACGGGGAACCCTCAGGCGAGCGGGCTGCAACTGTGGATGTTCAGCACCAGCAGTTATTGCACTACGTCCTTAACCAGGGGCGGGAGCTGACCATTGATGAACTGTGCAACAGCGCCTATGACAGCGGTTTTCTCCCCGTAGCGACGCAGCCTTGGCACGCGCTGACATGCCTGCCCTTGTTCAACCGGAGCAAGGCGGTGTGCGGCGTCCTGCTTTGTGCCAGCCTGCGCCCGACGCACTTGCAGGGCTACGCCGTGTCGTTGGGCCAACTGGGTAGCTTTGCCCTCGGCCAATTAGCTCTGCGCCGGCTTGCCCATCCTCGGCGCATCACTGCTGATGCCCAGCGCTGTGCGCCCGTCACAGGCGGCTATGGCTTGATCGGCAACAGCACCGCGATGGAAGTGACCTGTCACCTCATCGGCAAGGTTGTGCAGGCGCCTTTTACCGTGCTGTTGCACGGTGAAACCGGCACTGGCAAGGAGGTGGTGGCGCGTGCGATTCACGCCGCCGGCCCGCGCAGCACGCGAGCGTTTGTCGTGCAAAACTGCGCAGCCTTCCCTGAGGGCTTGCTGGAGAGTGAGCTGTTCGGCTACCGCAAAGGCGCGTTTACCGGTGCGGAGCGTAACTATGCAGGGCTATTTGACGCGGCTGATGGCGGCACACTGCTGCTGGATGAGATTGGCGATATGCCACTCTCCCTGCAGGCAAAGCTGCTGAGAGTTCTACAAGAAGGTGAGGTGCGCCCCCTGGGCGCCAATACCGCCCACAAGGTCGACGTGCGAATCATCGCCGCCACCCATCGCGACCTGCTGGCAATGGTCAGCCAGGGGACTTTTCGCGAGGACCTCTATTACCGATTGGCACAGTTCCCTATCCAATTACCGGCCTTGCGTGAGCGTGACGGTGATGTGCTGCTGCTTGCCCGGCACTTTGCTGAAAAGGTCTGCGCGGCACTCGAAAAACCGGTGGTCAGTTGGTCCAGTGCCGCGCTTGATCAGCTCTCCGGCCACGCCTTCCCAGGCAATGTGCGTGAGCTCAAATGCTTGGTGGAACGGGCGGTGCTGCTGTGTGATGAAGGGGTGATTTTACCTGAGCACCTGTCGCTGTCGTCGGCTCCCGCGGGTACGACCGCCGAAGCGACTCTGCGTCAGCGTCTGGAGCGGGTGGAACGGGTCTTTCTGATCGATTGCCTGCACAAGAACCGTGGCAATCGAACGCGCACCGCGCGTGAACTTGGGGTCGCGCGTCGCACGCTGCTGTACCGGCTTGCGCGTTTGAACATCCCCATGGGCGCGTCTCGAGGGGAATGCTGAATGGCGTATTCACGCTGGCGTGCTAATGGGCTCTGCGATGCCCCGCTTGTTTTATCTACCTGGGAGAACCCCGATGCCTGATCGTCCATGGCGAGCCGTACTGCTTGTGTTGTGTTTGCTGAGCGGTTGCAGCGCCAATTATGTGTTTGATGACGCTGACTATCGTCCTTTGGGTGACTCCCAAGCGACCCGTCGCGGCCAATGAAATGGAGCCTTTCATGCAATTAGTGCTTGAAGTGTGTGATGGCGGGGGCGATGAGCCGCCACCGCGCAAGGTGTTCGATGGAGTGGGCGGCGTGGTCGGTCGTGGAGCCGGTTGCGACTGGAGTATTCCTGACCCCAGTCGCTTGCTTTCCAGTCACCACGGGTTGATCGCGTACCGTGACGCGCGTTATTTCCTGACGGATATCAGCAGTAACGGTATCCGTGCGGTGAGCAGTGGCAAGTCGCTGCAAAAGGGGCAGGCGCGGTTGATCGTGGAGGGTGATGTTTTCCAGTTGGGGCCATTTGCTATCCGTGCGCGGTTGATTGAGCGCGTGGCGTCGCATTGCCAGCCATTATCCACTGCGGGCGGGGTGATACCCGATGATGCTTACCTGGGCCTGGACCCCGTTCAAGAATGGGATCGCCAGTCGATGCACGGCGCACCGCTGTGCGAGCTGGACGCCTTGAACGACGTGCAAGAGGCACCGAGTGCCTGGATGTCTGGTGACGGTGTTGAGCGCGACTACCTGGCCTTACCTGCACAGGCAGACGTTTTGGTAGAGAGGGTCGAACCTGTCTTGCCTGACTCGCAGGCGCCCGAGGCCGACGAAGTGTTCTGGGCGCAGTTCGCCAAAGCGTTGGGCGTCAGTGCGCAGGCGCTCGATTGCGCTGGCCGCGAGGCGTTGGCGATTAAGGCTGCGGGTTTACTCAGGCACGCGATTGATGGGTTGCAACAGAACCTGCGCACTCACGACGAACTGCACAACGAATTGGACCTGGACGCGAGCACCTTGATCAAACGTCCGAACGCGTTGAAAGACAGCCTGTGCATTGACTCTGCGTTGGCGTCGTTGCTGGGCACGGACGAGTTGGCGCAACCCTGCGCCGAAGCGGCCATTACGCAGGTGTACCGGCAAATGCAAGTGCATCAGGTCGCGCTGCTCGTTGCATGCCGCACGGCGCTGCGCACCTCGTTGGCGACGTTTGCCCCTGGCCACTTGCTGGCCAGTTTTGAGCGCGATGACAAGGTGCCGAGGTTCTTTGCCGACAGGGCGCATTGGCGGGCCTACCAGCGCCACTATCAACGAGTGGTCGAAGAAAATGCATCGAATACGGACCTGTTGCGCGGCAACTTTTCCAAGGCCTATGAGGAGCAGGTACGCCTGGCCTCGGCGTTGTTTGCCACACCTCCGGGAGGATGCCCATGACCCGTGTCGCCCTGCCTCTTTTGGTTGTATTGGTGCTGCTGGGTGGTTGCAGCAACCTGTCACCGTTTTCCACATTGACCAAGCTCGACTTGACGCTGGCCGCCAGTGACGAAGTGAACCCCGACCTGCATGGGCGCCCCTCGCCGGTGGTGGTGCAGCTGTTTGAACTCAAGCATCCAGTGGCATTCGAAAACGCAGATTTTTTTACCCTGTATGGGCATGCCGAGCAGGCGCTGCCCAAAGACTGGGTGAGCAGCGAGGAGCTGGAGCTGCGCCCCGGCGAGCAGGTGGCCCTCAAACTCAGGAGCGAACCGCAAAGCCGTTACGTGGGCATCATTGCGGCGTACCGCGATTTACCCCATGTGCAATGGCGCTGGGTGCTGGCGCTGGCGCCACAGCAAGTCACAAGAGCGCACCTGGTGCTTGACCAGGCGGGTATCCGTGCTGGCGACCCGCTCGCCAGCCTGGAGGAGAACTGATATGCAGGCTCATAAAGTCATCTGGCAGGAAGGGATGTTGCTGCGCCCCCAGCACCTGCAACATAACGACCGTTATTACCATCAGCAGCTTAACCGAACTCGCTTGCTGGGCAGTGATGCCTGGGGTTTCCTGAGCCTGGACATCGACCTGCAATACCTGAACATGGGCAAGCTGGTGGTCAATCAAGCCAGTGGCGTTTTGCCGGACGGCAGTCTTTTCGAGTTGACCACCGCCATGGCGCCACTGGTGCTGGAGGTGCCGGCCAACGCGGGTAGGCAATCGGTGTACCTGGCGTTACCGATGACGACCGGCAATCAGGTTGAAACCCGCACGCAGGAGGCGCCGGAGGTGTTGGCGCGCTACATCGCCTGTGACATTGAAGTGGCGGACTCCAATGCGGGCCGGGACGCTCGTTGCCAGATCAGTTGCGCACGGCCGGATTTGCGCCTGTTGCTGGGTGAGCAGCCGGGGGATGAGGTCTACGTGAAGCTGAAGATTGCCCAGGTGCTGGAATGCTCTGCTGAAGAGGGGCTGCGTATGGAGCCTGATTTTGCTCCGACATTTATTTATGTGCAGGGCTCGGGGTTTGTTTCGTCCTGCCTCAAAGAAGTGATCAGCCTGCTCGCCAGCCGGGGGGATGCGATTGCTGAGCGGATGGGCGGCAATGGCGCCACGGCGGGTGCGCAGATTGCGGACTTTTTGATGCTGCAACTGATCAATCGGACCGAGCCGGTGTTGCGCCATTATCTGGTCCAGGCGCAAGTGCGTTCAGAGGCGTTATTCCGCGAGATGCTGTCGATACTGGGCGAACTGGCGACGTTTGCCAGCGACAGCAAACGTGCCACCCAGCAGGTGCGCTACCTCCACGGCGACCAGGGCGCGAGTTTTCGTGGGTTGATGGCGGGGTTGCGCACAGTGCTGTCGATGGTCTTTGAGCAGCATGCCCTGGAGCTGGTACTGCAACAGCGCCAGTATGGGGTAATGGTCTGCCCAGTGGCCGATCTCAAGCTGCTGGGCACCGCGACATTCATCCTGGCAGTCGCGGCTCAATGCGACTCGGAAGAACTGCGCCATCGTTTGCCGGCCCATCTGAAGATCGGTCCCGTAGAGCGCATCCGCGAACTGGTCAACCTGCACCTGGTGGGCATCAAGGTCAAACCACTGCCGGTGGCGCCCCGCCAGATCCCTTTTCATGCCGGTAAAACCTATTTCATGCTCGAACTCAGTGCCCGGGATATCGCGCAGTTGGAGCAATCGGGTGGTTTTGCGTTCCATGTCGGCGGCGAGTTCAGCGAGTTGGAACTGACCTTCTGGGCTATCAGGAATTGAACAGCATGAACATGGACAGTGACTACCCGCTGGATGAAAAAACCGTGTTGCTGGATCGTAACGGCCACGGCCCGGTACAGCGCCCGGTGACGGACTTTCCCTCGCCACCGCGTTTTGAACAGTTGGAAGACCGCATGGTCTACGCCGCCGCTGTGCAGGGCGCTCAACGTTTCAACGTGGGCCTCAACCCGCTGGTGACAGCGGCCTGGGAACTGATGTCCGAGATGCTTGAACTTAAACTCAGCAGCGGTCGGGAAAACCTGCAGACACTCAATGAGCGACTGGCCGCAAGCCTCACACGCTTCGAGGTCCGCGCCCAGCATGAAGGCATGGAAAGCGCTCAGGTGATTGCTGCTCGCTATGTGCTGTGCAGCGTCGTTGATGAAGCGGTAGTCACCACGGCGTGGGGAAGTCGCAGCGACTGGTCGAAGATCAGTCTGCTGAGCCGTTTTCACAACGAAACCTTTGGCGGCGAAAAGTTTTTCCAGCTGTTGGAGCGACTGTCTCGCGACCCCGTAAAGCACTTGGCCATGCTGGAACTGATGTACCTGTGCCTGTCGATGGGTTTTGAAGGCAAATACAGGGTCATGGAGCGCGGCGTGACCGAGCTTGAGGGCGTCCGTGACGCCTTGTATCGCCAGATAAGACACGTGCGTGGCGACCCGGTGTCTGTGTCCGCCTGTGTTCCCCGACCGGAGCCGGCACGCCGCAAGCGGCTGCGCACACTCTCCGCAACCTGGTGTGTGGCGTTAGGCTTGATCGCTTTGCTGGCGATGTATTCGGCAACTGCCTGGGTACTGGAGCAGGAGCGAGCCCATGCATTGCAACCCTTTCAATCTTCGGCGCCGGAACTGACTCCGACGCCCTTGTAACGCTGGGAACATTGAATGAACGCATTCTTCAAGGGCGCGGGTAACCTGCTGCGCATCGTTTGGGTATGGAGCTTGTTGCTGGTGCTTTCCAGCGCGTGCCTGGTGTGGTTTTTCGGGCCTGTGCTGGCGGTGGATGACCACCGGTTCTGGCAAGGTGCTACGGCTCGGCTCGTGACTATCAGCGGGCTGTTTCTGCTATGGGGGCTGGCGATGGTCATTGCGGGCGCACGCCACAGCGCAAGGTCCAAAACCGACGAAAGCCGGACCGACCGTCAGCATCCGGGGCTGGTAGAGGATGAGCGCAAACAGGTACGCGCCCGTTTCAAGGACGCGCTGCACACCTTGAAAACATCTCGCCACTATTTCGGGCGCAGCGTGCGCTCACGCAACGAACTGCCCTGGTACTTGTTGATCGGACAGCGAGGCAGCGGCAAGAGCGCTTTGCTGGCAGCGAATGGCTTGCAGCGCCCGCCGGATCACCTTCAAGCCACATCATCAGGGGCCAGCGCCTACTGTGACTGGTTCTTCGCCGATCAGGGCGTCCTGATGGAGAGTGCCGGGCGCTACCTGGACCAGCCCGACCGCGCGGTCGATGCCGCAGGTTGGTCAACATTACTCGGGCTGCTCAAGTCCAGGCGGCGAGTACGTCCACTCAACGGCGTGGTGGTGACGTTGTCGGTGGACACCCTGTTGGGCAGCAATGAGCATGATCTGGAGCGCCATGCACGGCATGTGCATTCCAGGTTACAAGATATCCAGCAGACGCTGCATATCGATATTCCGGTTTATCTGGTGCTGACCCACGCTGACCACATCCCAGGCTTTACCGCGTTTTTTGATACGCCGCACGACAGCGCCGCAGAGGGCGTACTCGGTGAGCTGATCACTGGCAGCCACACGGGTGTGCCTATGGCGCAGGTGCGTCAGGTGTTCGAGACGTTGCTGCAGCGCCTGAGTGGCGAACTGGTGCAGCGCCTGCACCAGGAGCGCAATGTCGAGCGCCGTGGCTGGATGCTGGGTTTTGTGCCCCAGGTGGCACGCATCGGTGAGCGTTTATGCCTGTTTATCGAAGTTGCGTTCTGCGCCCATCGCAATCAGCGCATCCAGGGGTTGCGAGGTTTCTATTTGACCTGTGCCGGTGAGCGGCACGAACGCTTTGTCCAAGGTCTTTTCAATCAGGTGATTTTCGCCGAGGCCGATCTTGCGGGGCTGCACGCCGAGGAGCACCGACGCATTCGTTGGCAGCAGGCGGGATGGGCGAGCGCCGTAGCACTGGTCATCGGTGCGGCGGGCATGCTCTGGGTGCACAGCTATGGGATCAACCACCAACGCCTGGAGCTGTTGGCGCAGTTAGGTCAAGTTAGTACGCCAGCCCCGGACGATGCAGACCATACGTTGGGGTTACTGACATTGCTGGACAATCGCCTGGCGGCCACTCGGGTGTTTCCGCCGGTGTCAGAGGCCGGCGTGCTGGAGAGAGCCGGACTGTTTCAGGGCGAAGTGAGCCGACCACCGTTGGTCAGTGCCTACAACGACGCCCTGCAGCAAATGGTCGCCCAGGTCGCTTCACTGCTCGAAGCACAGGTGCGGTCGAGCCTTGGGGATCGCGAACGGTTACTGGATAACCTGCGCGCCTACCTGATGCTCAATCTGCGCGAGCGACGTGATGCCGGGTGGCTGGCGGAGCGCGTGGCGACTCGGTGGTCCGAGCGCTATGCCGGTGAGGCTTCGACGCAGGCGCGCCTGAGTGAGCACTTCGGCCGGCTGCTTGAACAACCTTTTGCCGCGCCACTCAATGATGAACTGGTCGCCCAGGCTCGCCAGGTGCTGCGCGGAGAGTCGCTGGCAGACGTGGTATATCGCGTGCTGCGCGAGCAATCGCACACGCTGGAGCCCAGCCGTCTCACCGACGGCACTGTGTTCATGGCGCTGGACCAACCGATTTCCGGGTTTTACAGCAAGCGCTATGTGCAGTATTTCGACCAGCAAGGCCCGCGATTGGTTAACGCGATTGTCCTGGATAATTGGGTGCTGGGGCAGGCGACTGACCTCAGTGCGATGGAGTTGCGCCGGTTGATAGTCGAGCTCGAACAGCGCTATTTCAGCGAGTACGCCGATGCGTGGAGCCAGGCCCTGGGCCAGATCCGATTACGCGAAACCGAAAACCTGCGCCAGGACGCCGAACAACTGGCGAGCCTCACCTCGGCGCAATCACCACTGGTGTTGTTGTTACAGCAGGTGCGTGAAAATACCCGTTTGCTATCCACTGATGACCCGATGTCAGCGGTGCCCCACGAGGCCGGTGACGTGGCGGCTATCGCTCAGTCGATGGCTGCCCGTGTACGCGCGGGTGTTTTGCCCAAGCCCACAGGCGATGACGCTGCAAGACGCGCCTTGCAACGCCGTTTCGAGCCTTTGCATCAACTGCTTGATGAGCAGCAAAACCCGGGTGAGCAACTGACCCAGGCGTTGCGCCAGCTTGATGCTGTGCACCTGCAAATGGCAGCGCTGAACCGCGAAGGGTCACCGGAGCAGGCGGCTTTCCAGATGGTGAAACGGCGTATGGAAGGGCAACAACCTGGGTTGGGACAGTTACGCGATATTGCCGCACGTTTGCCGCTGCCGCTCAAAGGTTGGGTCGAGGGCCTTGCCGACGACAGTTGGCGGCATTTGTTCGATGAGGCCTATACGCATGTGAACCAACGCTACCAGAGCGAGGTGTATAGCCTGTATGCCAAGGCTATTCGCCAGCGTTACCCGTTCAATGCCCATGCCAGCAGCGACGTGGCCCTGGGCGACTTCGAGGAGTTTTTTAAACCCCAGGGCGTGCTGGCAAGGTTCCATGAAACCTACCTGCGCCCGTTTATCAGCGCCGACGGCGGGCGTTATCGCTTGCGCGGCCTGGAAGGCCAGAGCCTGCCAATGTCGCGCGCGCTGCTGGAACAACTCGGCAAAGCGCAGACCATCCGCCGTGGTTTTTTTGGTGGCGACCCAGGCGAGTTGTCGGTTCGATTTACGTTGGCACCTTATAGCCTGGATCAGGCGGTCAGCCGCGCGGTGTTGAGCTTTGGCGGTCAGCAGTTGGAGTACCGTCATGGGCCGATTGTGCCTGTGACGTTCCAGTGGCCCAGCGAGGTGGAAAATGGTCGCAGCAGCCTGGTATTGGAACGAGGTGCACAGCGGCCGTTGGGCATCGAGAAGAACAGCGGGGCCTGGTCGTTGTTCCGGTTTTTTGACTTGCTGCACAGCGAGCCCGCCAGTGGGCGCGATGCGCAAATACTCAAATCCGACCTCGCCGGTTTGCGTGCCAATTACCTGTTGGTCAGCCAGCGCACACCCAGCCCGTTTCAGATGGACACGTGGCGCACGTTCCGTTTGCCGGAGCGGCTGTGACCGCGCCGCAAGCCGCCGCAAACAGCGCGGCACGTACTCAACGTGGCAAGGCCAGGCAGCGCAACGAAGATGCGTTCCTCGACTGCCCCCAACAAGGTTGCTGGGCGGTTGCCGACGGTATGGGCGGCCACCGGGCCGGACACAGGGCCAGCCAATGGGTGGTCGACAGCCTTGCCGCGTTGCCGGCCCACGGTACGTTCGATCAGCGCATCGATGCGGTGCGGCGATGCCTGCAACGGCTCAATCAGTGTTGGGGGGATAACACCTCACCGCCGGCCGCAGGTCGCGACGACAGGATGGGCAGTACCGTGGTGGTCCTGCTGCTGGAGGGCCGGCGCGCAGCGTGTATCTGGGCGGGGGACAGCCGCTGTTACCTGTGGCGAGGCGGGCGGTTGTATCAGCTGTCGCGCGATCACTCACTGCTGCGCCAATTGATGGATGAGCAGCGATTGAGCCTGGCGCAGGCCCAGGCGCATCCCGACGCCAGGGCATTGACCCGCGCCGTAGGCGCGCGGCACCCGCTGAAACTCGAGGTGCTGGAGTTGGGCGCGCACCCAGGCGATGTGTTTGTGCTGTGCAGTGACGGTATGTACCAGGCGATGACGCACGCCGAGCTGGGCAGCGCCATGGACAGCGGTACGCCGCAACAGGTGGTGGCGCGGCTGTTCACGGCGGCGCTACGCGGGCCGGCGCGGGATGACCTGACGGCCGTGGTGGTGCGCGTATGACCACGGCACCTGGCATGCCCACCTTGCTGGCGGGGCGTTATCACCTGGAGCGCGTGTTGGGCTCGGGCGGCATGGGTGTGGTCTACCGGGCGCGCGACCTGCTGCATGAGCAGTTTGGCGAGCCCTGTTCCAGCGTGGCAATCAAGGTGCTCGGTGAGAATCTCCGCCTGGCGCCCGATGCACATGTGCTGCTCTACAGCGAGTTTGCCCTGACCCGCAGCCTGCAGCATGAGCGCGTGGTACGCATGTTTGCGTTTGAGGTGGATATCAGCAGCCAGATCGCGTTTTTCAGCATGGAGTTGATGCACGGCATGACCCTGGACCGGCTGCTGCTGGAGTGTCCCGATGGCTTGCCGTGGCGTGAGTTGCAGCCTCTGGCTGTGCAGCTGCTGGATGCCGTGGCGTATGTGCATCGTCAAGGTGTGCTGCATGGGGATGTGAAGCCGGTGAATATCATGGTGGGTGAAGAGGGCATTCGTTTGTTCGATTTCGGCCTCGGGCAGGCGACGGCGGAGGCGATGGCAGGGCTGGCGAGTGTGAGTCGTGATCGTTTTAATGCCTGGACACCGGCTTATGCTGCGCCGGAGTTGTTGGCGGGCGGTGCATTGACGGCGAGTGCTGATCTGTATGCGGTGGCGTGTGTGGTGTATGAGTTGGCCCATGGCAAACGCTTGGGCGAGCGTCGGGCCACTGAGCGGCTGGAGCGCCCCCGGCAGCTGCCCGCAGCGTGCTGGCCAGCCTTGCGCTTGGCGTTGGCGATGGATCCTGAGCGCCGAACGATCAGCGTGGAGGCGTTGGGCGAGGTTATGGCGCGTTGTCGATGGCGCTGGTTCAGGTAGCTATGGGTGCCTGCCAAGGTATCGATTTGGCCTACGCTGTGTATCGGTTGTTCTGTGGGAGCTGGCTTGTCGAATCGTCGCACCGCTGCGATGCAGACACCTCGGTGTGTCAGGTGCACCGAGTTGATGCCATCGCAGGCAAGCCAGCTCCCACATGACCTACCCAGCCAACTCATGCAGCCGGCAGTACTCTTCCCACCCCAACCCCGCCATCTGGGCGACTTCTTTATGCACTTCCAGGCGCTGAGCCTCAAAAGTTTCAGCCGACTCGGCCGTCAACTTGAGCGTCAGCTCCCAGGCAAACAGATTCTGGCGCTCAGCCTCGGCCTCGAAAGCTTCATGCAAGCGCTCGGCGCGATACTGCGCGAGGGTTTCGCCTTTGGCTTGGGCGGCCAGAGGGTTGAGGGTATCCAGTTGCGTCGCCACCTGGGGGTGTTCATTCAAGAAACGGTCCAGGGCGCGCTGGTGGTTATCACCGGGTTCTGACAAGGGCTTACTCCTGATGGGATGAAGTGAATAGATGGGGTCACGCACAAAGCTTTGCAATCAGCTGGCGGGCAATCGCCGCGTAGGCGGGCAGGGTCGCTGGCCTGGGCATCGAGAAAACGGGTTTGAGCGCTGATCCGACGGCCCCGATACACCGCGCAATCTGAAATTAATTCTGAATAATTAATTGTAGTGCGGCAAAAGCCTTTCGCTACCGGTAGGTGGCCGTGTAGCGTTACATGGGATTTTTGGGCACTGCCAAGCATGGGCAGAAAGCGATACGGGCAGAGGGACGGGGCATGGCGCAAACGCTGTTCAAACTTTTCCTCACCCAACGCCTGGCGGCCTTGGCCAGTACCGAATCATTGCGCGCTATCCGTGAAGGCTTGCTGTGGATCCTGCCGTGCCTGCTGGTGTCTGCCGGTTTCCTGATCTTGGCTGAATGCGCCAAGGTGCTGGGCTTCGATCCGCAGGTGGTGGCCTTTTTGTCGGGGTTGCATAACCAGATCAGTTCGGTGATCCCGCTGCTGGTGGCGGCATCGATTGGCTACATGCTCGCCATCCAGCACCGGCTGCCACAATTGCCAGTGGCATTTTTGTGCCTGGCCCACGTGGTGATCGCCACCTTTGTATTGCGCGACTACCCGCGAGCATCGGCGACGTTTGTATTGTTTATCGCCATCGCTTCGCCGCTGTTGAATGTGCCGACGATCGCCTGGCTGCACCGTTTCCGCTGGACGCGGCTGGTCAACGAAGACTTGGTGGGCCACAACCTGCGCGGCACCATCAACATGGTGGTGCCCGGCGCGATTACAGCGCTGTTGCTGGTGGTGGTGTTGTCGTTGATGTTGCAGATTCCCTATGTGGCGCAGCTACAGGGGCCGCAGGTACTGGATGCATTGCAAACGCCGTATGGCAGCGGATTGTTTGTGACCTTGATGAATTCGCTGCTGTGGTTTTTCGGCATTCACGGTGTGTACGCCATGCAGCCGCTGTTTGATGTACTGGACCAGGCCGTAGTGCTCAATGGCGCCGCGCTGGCGGCGGGTGAACCGGTCAAGTACCTGCTCAACAGTGGCCTGCTCGGTTCTTTCGCGTTTATCGGTGGGTCGGGCGGGGCGTTGTGTTTGCTGCTGGCGATCCTGTTGTTTTCCAAAAGCCAAACCATGCGTTTGCTGGCAATGGCCAGTCTGCCGCTGTCGTTGTTCAATGTCAGCGAAGTGCTGTTGTTCGGCTTGCCGATCATCCTTAACCCACGCTTGTTTATCCCGTTTCTGCTGGTGCCGGCGTTCAACACCCTGCTGGCATTGACGGTGGTGCAGTTGGGCTGGGTATCGCCGGCGGTGGCCAGCGTGCCATTTACCGCGCCAGTGCTGCTCAATGCCTACCTCAGCACTCACGGCGACGTGGCGGCGGTGGTGCTGCAAGTGGTTCTGTTGGGGCTGGGCACGCTGGTGTATGCGCCGTATGTGCGCGCGATTCATCGCCAGTCCAGTGAGGGTGGCACGGTGTACCTCAAGTCGTTGGACATGACCTTCCGTGGCCTCGAAGAGAAAGGCCGCCTGCTGGAATTGGACCCGGTGTTGGCGTCCCACAAGGCGGCCGCCCGTCAGGCAGTCGAACTGAGCCGTATCCAGCAGATCAGCGATTACGAGTTCTACCTGGAATTCCAGCCGCAAGTCTCGACCCGCACCGGCCTGTGCACCGGCTGTGAGGCGCTGATGCGCGCGCGGGACAGCCAGGGCACGGTGCATTCACCCTGGGAGTTCCTGCAATGGCTGGCCCAGGCGCGATTGATGCCGGATGTTGATCTGTGGGTGGCGTCCCAGGCCGTGCGCCAATATCAGAAGTGGCAAAAGATCGGCTTTGCCTTGCCCATGACCATCAATATTTCCAGCGCCACGCTCACTCACGCAGGCTATGGCGAGCGCCTGGTGGAGATCCTCGCCCAGGCCTGTGGCCAGATCTCGGTGGAAATCACCGAAGATGCATTGGTGGGTGATGTCCAGGCCACCCGCCAGACCATCCAGAGGCTCCAGGCGATCGGCGCCAAGGTGTATATCGATGACTTCGGCACCGGGTTTTCGGCCTTGAGTTACCTGCATCAGTTTCCGGTGGACTTTATCAAGATCGACCGCAGTTTCGTGGTGGCCCAGCGCGACCCCAAAGGCGCCCAGGTGTTGACCGGCATGTTGCGCTTTTGTGAGGCGCTGAACCTGGGCGTGGTGGTCGAGGGCGTGGAGACCGCCGAGCAGTTGGCCTTTTTGAATACCGGCACCGAGCTGTTTATCCAGGGCTGGTATTTCAGCAAGGCGCTGCCCGGCGACCTGCTGCCGGGCTTTGTCCGCAGACGTGCGGCGGCTCAGGCTTAAGCGTGGGCGGACGCGTATTCGCGCTGGGTTTGTTCGATCGCTTCGACCAGATCGTCGATACCCGCCAGGCGTGCACGGTTGTCATGGTCCCAGGGGTGAAAGCCCGGTTTGAAATAGTGCAACCACGGCCGCAGCATGCGTGGGAACACGCCCTTGGGCCCGTATAGAAACTTGAGCATGCGCCAGAACCCCTTCAGGTGCCCACCGGCTTTGCGGTCGGCCAACAGCAGGCGCACATGGAAATCAAACACGACCAGCCAGAACAGCAGCGTGGTGGTCAACATGGTGCCGGTGCGCAACAGATAGCGCATCGGCCCAGGCTTGATCACGGTGTTCCACACATCGAACGCCACGGCCTTGTGCTCGGTTTCTTCGAGGGCGTGCCAGTACCACATCTGCTGGTAGCCCTTGAGTGACTCGCCAAAACGCGACGGGTCGCTGAGCAGGATTTCCGCGAGCATCGCTGTGTAGTGTTCCAGGGCGATGGTCACCGCCAGGTTGAACGACGGTGGCAGGTGTTTCTTTTGCAGGTCGAGGAAGAACTTCAGGCGCTTGTCGAGGGTGTGCGCCGGCAGACCGGCCGCTTGCAAGTGATCGTTGTAGGCCACGTGTTCGCGGCTGTGCATGGCTTCCTGGCCGATAAACCCCTGGATTTCTTTCTTCAACGCCGGGTCGTCGATGCGCTGGCGGTAGTGGCGCACGCTGTCCATGAAAAACAGCTCGCCCTGGGGAAACAGCAGCGACAACGCGTTGAAAAAGTGCGTGATGAACGGGCCTTGTTCGTGCCAGTCCTTGATGCGCTCGGCAGGCAAGGCAAAACGGATATCGCGACGGATCGGCAGCATGGTGCGTGCTCCTGTTCAGAGTCGGGTTTCGTCGTTGGTTTCGAACACCGGCGTGCGCGGTTTGGGCGCCATACGCTTGCTTGCGAACACCACCAGGGCCTGATAGGCCGCCGGCAGGCACCGGGCGAGCAGGTCGAGAAAATACGCGTCGCGACCGATCAGCACGCGGCGCTTGTTCTTGCGCACGGCGTGCAAAATCACCTTGGCGGCCTGGTCGGCGTCGGTGATGAAGAGTTTTTCGAAGTCGGCGCGGGCCTGTTGCTCGCTGTGAATCAGAAAGCCGGTCATGTTCGCGTCGATACGGCTGCTGCGGCAGATATCGGTGCGAATGCCGCCGGGGTGCACGCAGGTGGCGGACACACCGCAGCCTTGCAGGTCGAGCTCCTGGCGCAGGGATTCGGTAAAGCCGCGCACGGCAAACTTGGTCGCGTTGTAGCCGCTCATGCCCGGCTGGGCAAACAGGCCGAACACGCTGGAAGTATTGACCACATGCCCTTCGCCGCTGGCTTTGAGGTGCGGCAGAAACGCCTTGGTGCCATGCACCACGCCCCAGAAGTTGATGCCGACGATCCACTCAAGGTCGGCATAGTCCACACCCTCGACAGTGCTCGACAGCGCCACGCCGGCATTGTTGAAGATCAGGTTGACCTGGCCATGCTCGGCCGCGCAGCGTGCGGCCCAGTCTTGCACGGCCTGGCGGTCGGCCACATCGACGACGTGGGTGGTGATCATGATCGGCGACAAGGTTGAAGACTTGATCAGCGCGAGGGTGTGTTCCAAGCCTTGGCTGTTCTTGTCCGAAAGCGCCAGGTGGCAACCTTCGCGCGCCAATGCGAGGGCCAGGGCACGGCCCATGCCGGAGGCTGCGCCGGTGATTGCCGCCACGCGGCCATTGAATGACTTCATGACAGGCTGCCTTCTGCAGTGGGTTGCGGGGCCACAACCGCGCGCGGCGCGGAGGCCGGCAACGGGTTGGCGAGGTAGTCCTTGAGGGCAAAGTGCCGGGTGATTTGCTTGAAACGCCAGGTTGAGCCGGGCCACAGCGTGGTGTTTTTGCCGGTGCGCGGGTCCAGGTACCAACTTTGGCAACCACCGGTGTTCCAGATGGTGCGCTTGAGCTTGTCCTGCAGTTGCTGGTTGTAAGCCTGTTCGGTGGCAGGTTTGACCTCGACCGTGGCAATGCGCTGGTGCTGCATGTGCTTGAGCGCATCGAGGATGTAGCTGACCTGGGCCTCGATCATCAGGATCATCGAATTATGCCCCAGGCCCGTATTAGGCCCGACAATCAGGAACAGGTTGGGATAACCCGGCACCGTCGTGCCTTTATAGGCGTGGGCGCCATCGCGCCAAGCGTCCATCAGGTCGATACCGTCGCGGCCGATGATGCAGTCGCGGGGGAGTGGATCGGTGGCCTGGAAACCGGTGCCGAAAATCAGGCAGTCGGCCGGGTGCTTGATGCCGTCGCTGGTGATCACGCCATCGGCTTCGATGCGCAGCACCGTGTCGGTGACCACCTCGACATTGCTGCGTGACAGCGCCGGGTAGTAGTCATTGGAGATCAGCACGCGCTTGCAGCCGATGGTGTAGTCAGGCGTCAGGGTTTTGCGCAGGGAAGGGCGCGCCACCTGTTTGCGCAAGTGACGCAGGGCGATCTTCTGCACCATCTTCATCAGCCGCGGGTGCAGGGCAAAGCCCACCACGCGGCCTTCCAACGCCCAGTAAAAGGCGCCGCGCACCAGGCGTTGGGTAAATGGCAGGTGTTTGAAGGCCCAGCGTTCGAGCCTTGAAATCTCGCGATCCGGCTTGGGCATGATCCACGGTGGCGTGCGCTGGAACAGGTCCAGGTGCGCCACCTGCGGGGCAATCTGCGGCACGAACTGGATCGCACTGGCGCCGGTGCCGATCACCGCCACGCGCTTGCCTTTCAACGAATAGTCATGATCCCAGTGCTGGGAGTGAAAGCGTTTGCCCTTGAAGCTGTCCAGCCCTGGAATATCCGGCAACGCCGGGCGTGACAGGCCGCCCATGCCCGACACCAACACCCGCGCGCTAATCTTGCGGCCATCGCTGAAACTCAGTTGCCAGCGTTGCTGCTCATCAAACACCGCACGTTGCAGGCCCATGCCGAAGCGCAAATAGGGCGCCAGCTCGAAGCGCTGCGCGCATTGCTCAAGGTAGGCGCGGATCTCCGCCTGCGGCGCGAATTGCCGCGTCCAGTTGGGGTTGGGCGCAAACGAATACGAATACACATGGGACTGCACGTCGCAGGCGCAGCCAGGGTAGTGGTTGTCACGCCAGGTGCCGCCCAGGGTGTCGGCCTGCTCGGCGATAAAGAAGTCGGTAAACCCGGCTTCCTTGAGTTTGATCGCCATGCACAGGCCGGCAAAACCTGAACCGATGATGGCGATGTCGATGCAATCAGTGTGGGCATTCATAGGCTGTCCCTCATGGGCATCAGATGTGCTCCTGTTTTTGTTTTGTCTTTTAGATAGAACACCATTGCAAAGAAAAAATGAATTAATTATTTTAAAAAAGATTTTAAATAATCTACCTGAAAATATCGCCTACGCTAGGACCTTGTTCGCAATGTGCGCCTTGTCCGACAGACGCGCACGCTATGCAGCAAGTCCGGGTCCAGGGTGTGGACGGTGGCTGAGGCCTTGACCAATACCGGTCAGGGAGCAGCAGCAGGGAAGCAGAGGACCGAGCTATGGCGGTTGAATGGGTTGTTGCTGCGGGTGTGTTGGTGGGCGCCAGTGCGCTGCTGTGGGGCTTGAGTGCCTGGATGACACGGCGTATAGAAACCACCGTTCCGATCAACGGGCGTTTCGTCGAGGTCGATGGCGAGCGCTTTCACTATGTCGAAGAAGGTAAAGGCCCACCGCTGGTGATGATTCACGGGCTGATGGGCAGCAGTCGCAACCTCACCTATGCGTTGTCCGGGCAATTACGTGAACGCTTTCGGGTGATTACGCTGGACCGTCCGGGCTCCGGCTATTCCAGCCGGGGCGCCCACACGGCGGCAGACCTGCCGGCCCAGGCCCGGCAGATTGCTGCGTTTATCAAGACCCTCGACCTGGATAAACCGCTGGTGCTGGGGCATTCCCTTGGCGGTGCGATTGCCCTGGCGCTGGCGCTTGATCATCCGCATGCAGTGTCCGGGTTGGTCCTGGTTGCGCCGCTGACCCACCCGCAGCGCCTGTTGCCGCTGGTGTTCCTGTCACTGGCCGTACGCCCGGCCTGGTTGCGTCGTTGGGTGTCGCACACCCTGACCCTGCCCGTGGGGCTTTTGACCAAAGGTTCGGTGGTCAAGGGCGTGTTCGCCCCCGATACCGCGCCACCGGACTTCGCCACCCGTGGCGGCGGGCTGCTGGGGATGCGCCCGGACAACTTCTACGCCGCCTCCACCGAGATCAACACAGTCAACGATCACCTGCCGGACATGGTCAAGCGCTACCCGCAACTGACCTTGCCCATCGGCCTGATCTATGGCGCGCGCGACAAGGTGCTGGACTTCCAGAAGCACGGCCAGGCCCTGGCCAGCAAGGTGCCGGGGCTGAAGCTGCAAGTGGTGGAGGGCAGGGGCCATATGCTGCCGATCACCGCCACAGAGCGTGTGGTGGCGGTGGTGGAGCAGATTGCCAAGCGCGTCAAACCGCCGCAAAACGATCCGCTTGCGCAGCGGCCATTGGCCCTGGTGGGTAAGTAGCTGGGTAAATGATTGTGCAATCCGACTCGCGGTTCAACGGCGTCGATGCCTGCTTTAGACACCTGACCAAACGGCTGAAAAAGAGACTGCCCGGTCACGTTAAAAAGCCTTCGAGAAACTAGTTGACGACCTAACGATTCCGCGCTATTAATTTTAAAAAATTATTTCAATGTGTAATTTGAAACAGTTTTTGAAATGCCTAAGAGCGAATAAAATAATGAAAAAAACGCCTTTTATCGCATACCCAACCTGCCTCGTTCGGAGGCTGCCATGAATCAGACTATGGCAAGCCCAACCGTCTGGACCGACGGCAAGCGTCACCTCTGGTGGCTCGGCATCATGCCACTGGCAACCCCCTTGCTGTCCGGCGCCCTGGCAATTACCACCGGCGTACAGCAACTGTGGTGGGTCGGTGTGCTGGTGATCTTCGGCCTTATCCCGCTGATCGACGGCCTGCTCGGTGAAGACGTCAGCAACCCACCCGAATCCGCCGTCAACCACCTCGAATCCCAAAGCTACTACCGCTGGATCGTCTACACCGGTGTGCTGTTCGTCATCTCGTCGGTGGTGATCACCGGCTGGCTCGCCGCCGGCGGCATCGACTGGATCATCAGCGGCGGTCTGCTGAACGCCACCGCCCACTTGGACCCGTCGAGCTGGCTGGCCAAAACCGCCGCCTTCATTACCGCGCGTACTGAGTTGCACGGTGCGGTCAGCTGGTTCACTTACCTGGGCATGTCGATGTCCACCGGTGCTGCCACCGGCATTGCCATCAACACCGCTCACGAACTGGGGCACAAGCCCAAGCCGCTGGAAGTGTTCCTGGCTAAAGTGACCCTGGCGCCGACCTTCTACGGGCACTTCTACACCGAACACAACCGTGGCCACCATGTACGCGTCGCCACCCCGGAAGACCCGGCCAGCTCGCGCCTCGGTGAGAGTTTCTGGGCGTTCCTGCCGCGCTCGGTGTGGTTCAGCGCCGTGTCAGCCTGGAACCTGGAGCGCGAACGCCTGCGCAAACTCGGCCTGCCGGCCTTGCACTGGAAGAACGCGGTGCTCAGCGCCTGGATGTACAGCCTGGTGTTGTGGGGCGCGATGATTGCCTGGCTGGGCGCGGCAGTGATTCCGTTCCTGATCATCCAGGGTATCTACGGGTTCTCGCTGCTGGAAGTGGTCAATTATGTCGAGCACTACGGGCTCAAACGTCAGAAGTTGCCCAACGGCCGTTATGAGCGTTGTTCACCTCGGCATTCGTGGAACAGCAATCGGATTGTCACCAATATCTTTTTGTTCCAACTTCAGCGGCACTCCGATCACCATGCCAACCCGACCCGCAGTTACCAGTCGCTGCGCCACTTTGATGAATCGCCGCAACTGCCTTACGGTTACGCCAGCATGATTGTCTGGGCCTATGTGCCGTACTTGTGGCGGCGTCGCATGGACCACCGTGTCTTGAACCACTATGCCGGGGATATCACCCTGACCAATCTTCAACCGTCACAGCGGTTGAAGTATCTGGAGAAGTACAGCAACAGCGCGACGCCGTTTTAATCTGAACTAACGCCTGTGTGGTTGAACTCGGGGTCTGTGTACCGCGCAGGCCTTCATCGCCCAGGATTTATCGGTTTTAGTGCAAGTTAGTGGTTTGACCCTACAACAATAATTTCAAGGGAAGGACGTACACCATGCAAAGCCCTGCCACCTTTACCGCCCATGTCATCCTGGCCGCACTGGGCCTGATGGTTTACCAACAAGCCCAGGCTGCGCGGATCGAGCCGGCCGGCAGCGCCTTTACGGCCCAAGGCCCGATCAGCTTTTCCAAGGGCGCGCTGATCAGCGCCGACTGCACCATCAAAGTGGCCGGCAAGGTCGCGGCCAATGGCGCGTCGGTGAATGTCGACAAAGTTGAATTCGATGGCGGCCTGAAATGCAGCCGCGTCGAGGCTATCAACTTGCCGTGGGTATTAATTGCCAAAGACACTAAAAGCGGCTCGATGTCGAACATCAGCGTGGATGTGCATGCCTTCGGTTTAGGCGGCCAGTGCGGCCCGTCGACCGCCGACGGTACCTGGGATAACGCCACCGGCAAGTTGGAAGCGACGAATGTGCCGATCGGCGAAGACTGCAAGATCAAGACGGTGTCGATCAAGATGCCGCCAACTTTCAAAGTGGTCGAATAAACGAATTCTAAAACTGTAGCGGTATAGGCATTGAAATTTGGCTGGAAAGGGAAGTTCTGCAGTTTCACCGTGACCTCTCGATCATGGCCATTACCCCTGGCGAACTGACTCGCCATAACATGTGAGGAAAAACAATGAAAAGCTTGAAAACCCTCGTTTGTGCAACTTCTTTTGCTCTGTGCTTTGGCGCAGCTTCGATGGCCAGTGCGGCGTCCATCACCCCGGATGGTCCGTTCTCGACTAACCCTGGCACCATCGTGGTGAAGTCGCCTTCGTCCTTCGGTGCTGCGGTGACCTGCGGCATCACCTTTACCGGCAACGTTAGCGGTGGCGTGGCTTCTATCAACGGTGCGACCTTGACCGGTGGCGGTCTGTGCGGTTTGCCAACCCTGACCAACCTGCCTTGGGTGCTCACTGCTGCAACGGGCACCACCGGTACCGTGACCAATGTCGGCTACAAGATCTCCTCGATCCCGGCCACCAACTGCGGTCCTACCCCTATCGCTGTGGCATGGACTCCAGGCACCAAGACCCTGTCGGCTGCCAACCAATCGCTGAGCGGCAACTGCACTGTGGTTTCCCTGAGCGTGGTGGCTCCAACACTGTCGGTTAACCCGTAAGCGCGTCACTCCGTTAAGGGCTGATCACCCGTGAAGGCAGGAGTCTCGAAAGAGACTCCTGTTGACGGAATGGAAGGTCGAGGGAACTGACTATGAGTCGTTTATTGCGACGGGCTTCGAGCACTTTGCTGCTGGCAGGCTGGATAGGGATTGCAACGGTTGCACAGGCCGCAGAGTTTGCGCCTGCGGGGCTATTCTCGAGCGGATTTGGCACGCTCACGATAAGAGCGCCTTCTACGTTTGGCGCATCGCTGACGTGCGGGGTTGCCATGTCGGGCAATGTAAGTGCTTTTACCGGCGTTCATATAAGCACTGTTTCAATCACAGGCGGCGGCTATTGCAGCTTGTTGAAGCCTAAGTTGAGTTGGAGGATGAGCGCCTACTCGATGACGTCAGCCTGGGTGGATGACGTGGGCTTTTCAGTAACAGGTATCCCTGGCAGCAATTGCGGGCCAACTGAGATTTACGCAAGTTGGAATAACGCAACACATCAATTAACCGTTTTTAATCAAGCCTTGTCAGGTAATTGCACACTTGAACGGCTGGACATCGTTTTGCCAACACTGTCGATCGTTAACTGAATGACAAGGCATGCCGGACTAAGCCGCTGCGATAATAATAGGGGTCATACATGAATAATAAAAAACAACATGCACGCACACTGCTCGGGTTGGCATTAGTCGGGGGGTTGATCACGACAGCCCCGGTACACGCGGGCGGTTTCTCCACGCCAACCTACGGCGCTCCTGGCTGGGGCCGAGCCTTTGGTGGTGGTTCGCTGTTCAAGAACGACCCCAGTGCCGCGTACAACAACCCGGCGGCGATGGCGTTCATTGACTCCACCATTGCGCAACAAACGGTTGACTACGCACGCGTCAAGATCAAATACAGCGGCCAGGCCTATGACTATGCCGGCAACCCTGTGACCAATACACCGGTACTTGATGATCAAGGGAGCATGGGCGATCCGGTGCCCAATAACAATAATGGCGGACAAGGTGGTTTTACCGCATGGCTGCCGACCGGGTTTCTGGTGATTCCCATGGGTGACCGTTTTGCGTTCGGCCTGAGCCAGGTAGTGCCACAGGGGATGCGCACCACCTGGAATGAAAACTCGAAGTTTCGTGATTTTGCTGTCGATACCAAGATCGAGACGGTTGGCCTGACGGGCTCGCTGTCGTTCAAGGTCAACGATCAATTCTCCATTGGTGGCGGTGCGATTGTTCAACGCAGCCAGGGCTTCGTCAGCCAGAACGTGGACTTGTTATCCGCCGCCGCTGTTTCCCCAGGGTTGGGGGGCTCGGCGTTTCCTTCCGGCGTGGGCGAGTCGTTGATTCGGGTAAAGGTGGATAACGTTTCGGTGGGCTGGTTCGGTGGTGTGGTCTGGAAACCGACTGACAGAGACACGCTGGGTCTGAATTATCACGCCAAAATCAAGAACAAGATGACCGGCAAGTACAACTTCAAAACGGATGCTATCGGCCGCAACGCCATGACCAACCCCATCGGGCCAAATGGCGAAACGCTGGTGGAATTGGCCTACCCTGGATTGAAGCTATTCCCGGACGGTGCTAACGCGAGCACTCAGCTGGATATTCCCGCCACTGCGTCGATTGATTGGGTGCACCAATTCAACGACCGCTGGACCCTGGGCATGAGCGCAACCTGGACCGAATGGTCGTCCTTCCAGGACCTGACACTCAAGTCCGACGGCATGACCATTGTCGCGATTCCTTACAACTACAAGAACTCGTGGATGACATCCATCGGTGGTGACTACAAAGCCACGGATGAGCTGACACTGCGCGCCGGTGTGGCGTATGACCAGACACCTACCCGCAACTCCACACGTGACCCACGCATTCCCGATGGGGACCGCTACTTCCTCGCCTTTGGCGCCGGTTATGACATCAAGGCGGTGCCGGGGCTGTCCGTTGATGCCGCGTATTCCCACCAATTCGTGCAGAAGGTCAATCTCAAGACTAAAAACGAGGATCGCCTGGGTGCTGGTCAACTGAGCGGTACGGCGGAGTCGTCTGGTGACGTGGTGAGTGTGTCGGCCACTTATAAGTTCTGATCCAGTAGCGCCGCTGCAGGAGAGGGCGTCAAGCGCATCTTGATGCGCTCGACCTGCAGCGTTTCATCCCTTGGTCTTTGGCTGACGCGTTCGGCCGAATTTTTTTGCTCAAAGCATTAAATAAAAATTTCAAAACAAAATTTGAATTTGTCCTTTCAAGTTTGTAGTGTGGTTTTACGCCCTCGTTCATCCCGAACGAGCGACGCGCATGCCATACCCTGAATTGAGTAGAGGTATCCCCATGGTTATCTGGTTATTGTTGGGTGTCGCCGCCGCGATTGCCCTGGCCTATCGACAAGCCGCTGCTGCCCTGTGGCTGGGCGTCGGCCTGGTCTGGCTGGCGCTTGGTTATCTGTTCAATGTGGTCGCAGGCTTTGGCGCCAGCGTCGCGGCCATTCTGGTGGTACTGCCCGCCGTGCTGATGACGATCAAGCCGCTGCGCCGCACGCTGCTGACCAGCAAGGCCCTGGGCCTGTTTCGCACGATCATGCCGGCGATGTCTGACACCGAGCGCGCGGCCATCGAGTCCGGCACCGTGTGGTGGGACGCCGAGCTGTTCAGCGGCAAGCCCAACTGGCAGCGCTTGCTGCAAGCCGCGCCTGCCAGCCTGAGCGCCGAAGAGCAGGCGTTTCTCGATAACGAAGTGGAAACCCTCTGCGACATCGCCAACGACTGGGAAACCACCCAAGTCTGGCAGGACATGTCCCCCGAAGGCTGGCAGTACACCAAGGACGCCGGGTTCCTGGGCATGATCATTCCCAAGCAGTACGGCGGCAAAGGCTTCTCCCACTATGCGCATTCGCAGGTGGTGATGAAGCTGTCGACGCGTTGCTCGGCCGCGGCGATTTCGGTGATGGTGCCCAACTCCCTTGGCCCGGCTGAACTGCTGCTGCATTACGGCACCGATGCGCAGCGCAATTACTATTTGCCGCGCCTGGCACGCGGCGAAGACATCCCGTGCTTTGCCCTCACCAGCCCGTATGCCGGTTCCGATGCCGGAGCGATTCCAGACCTGGGCATCGTCTGCAAAGGCGTGCATGAGGGCGAGGAAGTGCTGGGTTTCAAAGTGACCTGGGACAAGCGCTACATCACCCTCGGCCCGATTGCCACGGTGCTGGGCCTGGCGTTTCGTGCCGAAGACCCGGATGGCTTGCTCGGCAAGGCTGGTTCGCTGGGCATTACCTGTGCGTTGATCCCCACCTCCCACCCGGGCGTGAACAGCGGTCGTCGGCATTGGCCGCTGAACGCGGTGTTCCAGAACGGGCCGACCACCGGCAAGGATGTGTTCATTCCGCTGGAATGGGTGATCGGCGGCCGCGAACAGGTCGGCAATGGCTGGCGCATGCTGATGGAATGCCTGGCGGCCGGGCGCGCCATTTCGCTGCCATCGGCCAACGTTGGCCTGGGCAAGGTCGCGGTACGCGGCACCACGGCTTATGCGGCGATGCGCAAACAGTTCGGCCTGCCCATCGGCAAGTTCGAAGGCGTACAGGCGCCCTTGGCGCGCATGGCCGGGCATTTGTATGCCTGCGATGCGGTGCGCAAGGTCTCGGTGGCGTCTTTGGATGCTGGTGAAAAGCCCTCGGTGATCTCGGCGATTGCCAAGTACCACGTTACCGAGCGCGCGCGGATGATCGTCAACGACGGCATGGACATCGTGGCCGGCAAAGGCATCTGCATGGGGCCAAACAATTTTCTGGCCCGCGCTTACCAGCAAAGCCCGATTGCGATCACCGTGGAAGGCGCGAACATCATGACCCGCTGCCTGATCATCTTTGGCCAGGGGCTGATTCGTTGCCATCCGTATGTGTTCCGCGAGATGGAAGCGGCGCACAACCCGGATCGACGCAAAGCCCTGGAAGCCTTCGACAGCGCGATGTTCGGCCACCTGAGTTTCGTGTTGGCCAATACCGTGCGCGCTGCGGTGCATTCGCTGACAGGCGGGCGGCTGCTTGCCGCACCGGCCAAGACCGACCCGGCGCTGGCGTCCTACTACCGCCAGGCCAATCGGCTGTCGGTGGTGCTGGCATTGATCTCGGATGTGTCCATGGGTGTGCTCGGCGGTGCGCTCAAGCGCAAGGAAAGTATCACCGGGCGCCTGGGCGATATTCTGTCGCAGCTGTACATCGTGTCCTGCGTGCTCAAGCGTTTTGAGGACGACGGGCGGCCCCAGGCCGACTTGCCGCTGGTGCACTGGTCGGCCCAGGACGCGTTGCTGCGCGCCCATGAAGCCCTTGCCGAAGTACTCGACAACTACCCGTCGAAACCGGCGGCAGCCGTGGTGCGTGCCTTGAGTTTCCCGTTCGGTATTCCCCAGCACAAACCCTCGGACCGCCTGCTGGCCCAGGTGGCCGATGTGGTGCAAACCCCCGGCGAAACCCGCGACCGCTTGCTGGCCAATTCCTACATCCCGCGCCCGGAAATCGACAAGCTCGCCTATGGCGAATTGGGCTTCCGGCTGTTGCCGCAGGTGGAGCTGATCGAGGCGCGGCTCAAGCCCGCGATCAAGCAGGGCCTGATCGAACCCATGCCGATTTCCGCCACCGCCTTTACCGCCTGGCGCGTCAAGGCGCGGGCGCTGGACCTGATCAGTGATGAGGAAGACAGCTTGCTCGGGCGTTACGTGGAATATGCCGACCACGGTATTCAGGTTGACGACTTCCCGCAGGATTTTGGCTTGCTGGAGGCTTTGCAGCAGCGCAAGCAAGCCTTGGAGCCGACGACCAAACGCCGCAGCAGCCAAAGCGAAAACGCCTCAGTTAGTTAACACGGTCAGTGTGGGAGCTGGCTTGCTGTGGCGAGCAAGCTTGCTTGCGCTGGGGTGCGAAGCGCCCCCAAAAGCGGGCTCCAGCTACGCTGTCGAACGGGAGCAAGCTCCCTCGCCACAGCAAGCCAGCTCCCACACTGGATCGGGTTCACAGGGAAAGAATGTTTTATGAGTGACAGCTACCTATCCTTCGTCAATTCCCCCTGGGGCCGGCGCCTGGCCCAGGCCATCGGCCTGCCGCAACCCTTGCCTTTGCAACGCCACCGCAGCGGCCAGCAAGGCCTTGCCAACCCGGTGATTGTCGCCGGGGCAGGGCGCCTCGGTGCGCAGGTGCAACAGCTCTTCAAAGACACCGATACCGTCGCCGCCACGCCGGCAACCCTCAAGGCACCGTCCACGGTCAAGGTGCAGGGCGCGGTGTTCGACGCCACGGCCGTGCTCGACCTGCAACAACTCGACGAGCTCTACCTGTTCTTCCACGCCAATGCCAAGCGCCTCGGCCAGCACGGCCGCGTGGTAGTGCTCGGCACGGCGCCGGAACATTGCCAGGACTTGCCCCAGGCCATCGCCCAGCGTGCCCTTGAAGGGCTGGTGCGCTCGCTGGCCAAGGAATTGCGCCGTGCAATTACGGTGCAATTGATCTACGTGGCACCGGGCGCCGAAGACGCACTGGACAGCAGCCTGCGGTTCTTTTTATCGCGCCGCTCGGCCTATGTGTCGGGCCAGGTGGTGCGCCTGGACAAACCCGTGGACGCCCAGGGCACGGTGAACTGGGACAAGCCCTTCACCGGCCGCCGCGCCCTGGTCACCGGCGCCTCACGTGGTATCGGCCTGGCGATTGCCCAGGTGCTGGCCCGCGACGGCGCCCATGTGGTGTGCGTGGACGTGCCCCAGGCCCAGGCAGCGCTGCTTCAAGCCGCCGACAGTGTGAACGGCTCGGCCTTGCCGCTGGACATCACCGCAGCCGATGCGGCCGCGCTGTTGCAGGCGCATGTCAGCCAATACGGCGCATTCGACGTGGTGGTGCACAACGCCGGGATCACCCGCGACAAAACCATCGCGAAGATGACCGAAGCCGCCTGGCGCAGTGTGCTGGCGGTCAACCTCGAAGCGCCGTTGCAGCTCAGCAGCGCGTTGTTGGAGGGGCAGGGCTTGAACCCTGGCGGGCGGATTGTGTGCGTGTCGTCGATTTCCGGTATCGCTGGCAACCTCGGGCAAAGCAACTACGCCACCTCCAAGGCGGGCGTGATTGGCCTGGTGGAGGGCCTGGCACCCCAGGCGGCCGCGCTGCAAGTCACGGTGAATGCGGTGGCGCCGGGGTTTATCGAAACCCAGATGACCGCGAAAATCCCGCTGATGATCCGTGAGGCCGGGCGGCGCATGAACTCGCTGTCCCAGGGCGGGCAGCCGATCGATGTGGCCGAGACCATCGCCTGGCTGGCGCACCCGGCGTCCGGCGGGGTCAGTGGCCAGGTGGTGCGCGTGTGCGGCCAAAGCCTGCTGGGAGCCTGAACCATGGACTATGTGACGCAGATCATCGACCCGCCACCGTCGCGCACCCAGCTGTTGCTGGACGGCGTGCGCGCACTGCGCAAACCCAAGCTTGACGGGCCGCCGCCGCTGCCCACCGCGCGCCTGGTGCGCTCGGCGGTGGAGCTGAGCGCCGCTGGCATCACCGCCTATGGCCGCGCCTGCGGGTTTCGCCGTGAGCAGGGCGTGCCGCTGTCCTATCCGCATGTGCTGGCGTTCCCACTGCATTTGATGCTGCTGACCCGGCCGAGCTTTCCTTACCCGGCCAGTGGCATGGTGCACCTGGCCAATCGCATTCGACAGCACCAGCGTTTGCGCGAAGGCCAGGCGCTGCGCCTGGAAGTGTACTGCGAGCGCTGGGTGGCGCACCCCAAGGGCCAGGCGCTGAGCATCGCCACCCGCGCCTTTGCGGCGGATACGTTGGTGTGGGAAAGCGACAGCCTGTACCTGCGCCGCGACGTCAAAGACCCGCTCGGCGAACCCTGGGACGACGCGCTGCCCTTGCAGGAAGACGGCCTGTTGCGCACCCAGCGCTGGATGCTGCCGGCCGACCTGGGGCGCCGGTTTGCCAAGGTCTCGGGGGATTTCAACCCGATTCACACCTCGGTGATCGGCGCCAGGATCTTCGGCTTTCGCCGCGCCATCGCCCATGGCATGTGGACCCTGGGCCGCGCACTGGCGGCGCAACAACCGCCGGGCGGGCTGGATCAGGCGCAAGCGCATTGCGACTTCAAACTGCCGATCTTCCTGCCCGGCCAGGTCGCGCTATGGAGCCGCCCGGTGACCGGGCCGCGCCGTGAGTTTGAAGTGCGCAATGGTGCCGGTGATAAACCGCATATGCGTGGGCTATTCATTTGGAACGAGAGCCATCAATGAGTGACTACAGCTTCAACCCGGCCCCGACCCGTCGTGTGGCGATTATCGGCGGCAACCGAATCCCCTTTGCCCGCTCCAACACCGTGTATGCCCACGACAGCAATCAGGACCTGCTGGTGGCAGCCCTGCAAGGCCTGGTGGAGCGCTATCACCTGCACGGCCAGCGCCTGGGTGAGTTTGCTGCGGGCGCGGTGATCAAGCATTCGCGGGATTTCAACCTGGCGCGTGAGGCGTTGCTGTCCACCACGTTGTCGCCCGAAACTCCCGCTTACGATGTACAACAAGCCTGCGGCACTGGGCTGGAAGCGGCCTTGCTGGTCGCCAACAAGATCGCGCTCGGCCAGATCGAAGCGGGCATCGCCGGTGGCGCCGACACCACCTCCGATGCGCCCATCGGCATCAACGAATCGCTGCGCCACACCCTGCTGGCGGCCAATCGCGCCAAGGGCATGGGCGCCAAGTTGAAGACCCTGCTGAAGGTGCGCCCGTCGATGTTTTTCAAACCGCTGCTGCCGCGCAATGGCGAGCCGCGTACCGGTTTGTCCATGGGCGAGCACTGCGAAGAAATGGCCAGGCGCTGGCAGATCAAACGGCTGGCCCAGGATGAGCTGACCCTCACCAGTCACCAGCGCCTGGATGCGGCCTATAAACGCGGTTTTTTCGATGACCTGATCAGCCCCTATCGCGGGCTGGCGCGTGACAACAACCTGCGTGCCGATGCCAGCCTGGAGAAACTCGCGGGCCTGTCTGCGGCTTACGACCGCCAAAACGGCACGCTCACGGCGGGTAACTCCACACCGCTGACCGATGGCGCCTCAGTGGTCTTGCTGGCCAGCGAAGCCTGGGCTGCCGAACAGGGTTTGCCGGTGCTTGCTTACCTGCGTACCGGCGAAACCGCTGCGGTGAACTTTGTCGACGGCACCGAAGGCTTGTTGATGGCCCCGGCGTATGCCGTGCCGCGCATGCTCAAGCGTGAGGGCCTGGGGTTTGCCGACTTTGATTTTTTTGAAATTCACGAAGCCTTTGCCGCCCAGGTGCTGTGCACGCTCAAGGCGTGGGAAGACCCCGAGTATTGCCGCGAGCGTCTAGGCTTGGAGGCGCCACTGGGCGCCATCGATCGCAGCAAGATGAACGTCAATGGCGGCTCCCTGGGCTGTGGCCAGCGCCGCCAGTTGCCGCCACCGGTGGCCGGCAACTGGCGGCGCTGGCCAAAACCATCCATGAGAACGGGGGCGGGCGCGGCCTGATTTCGATTTGTGCAGCCGGCGGGCTGGGCATCACCGCCATCGTCGAAAAATAGCCTGATCAAAAACAACAATAAGGAGACTGCCATGAACGCTGTAAGCCAGGAACACACCGAACGGGTCTGGTTGAACGCCTACTTGCCGGGCGTGCCGGCGGACATCGAGGCCGGTATCGAGGCCTACCCGTCGCTGCGCGAGGTGTTCCTGGAGCACCTGGAAAAATTCCGCGAGCGGGTCGCCTACGTCAGCATCGGCACCGAAATGACCTATGCCGACTGGCAGGTGCAAGGCCAGGCGTTTGCCGCGTGGCTACAGGGCCAAGGCGTGAAAAAGGGCGACCGGGTGGCGCTGATGATGCCCAACTGCCTGCAGTACCCGATCTGCCTGCTGGGCACGATCCTGGCCGGTGCGGTGGTGGTGAACGTCAACCCGTTGTACACCTCCCATGAACTCAAGCATTTGCTCAAGGACAGCGAAGCCGAAACTCTGGTGATCTTTGAAAACTTCGCCCACACCTTTGAAAAAGTCGCGCAGGGCAGCCGTGTCAAACGCGTGGTGGTGGCGGCCATTGGCGATTTGCTCGGCACCTTCAAGGGCGCGGCGATGAACTTCATCCTGCGTCGCGTGCAAAAGCAGGTGCCGGCATTCAAGCTGCCGGGTTCGGTACGCTTCAATAACGTGTTGAAACAGGGACGGGCGCTGAACCATTTTCCGGTGGAGATGCACCTCGATGAGCTGGCGTTTTTGCAATACACCGGCGGCACTACGGGGGACGCCAAAGGCGTGATGCTCAGCCATCGCAATATCATCGCCAATTTGCTGCAGGCCAAGGCCTGGGTTGGGGACCAGTTGGACCAGGACAAGCAGGAAACCAACGTGACCTTGCTGCCGCTCTATCACATCTTTTCGCTGACGGTGAATTGCCTGATGTTCATGTGCCTGGGCGGGCGCAACATCCTGATTGCCAACCCACGGGATGTGAAACGGGTGCAGATGATCTTGCGCAAGGAGCGTTTCAACGGCATTGCCGGGGTCAACACCTTGTTTAACGGCTTGCTCGAAAACAAAGAGTTCTGTGCGCGGGATTTCTCTGACCTGCGCATGGTGATTGCTGGCGGCATGGCGACGCACACGGCGGTGGCCAAGCGCTGGAAGGAGGTCACTGGGTTGCCGATTATTGAAGGTTATGGGCTGACCGAGTGCTCGCCGGTGGTGAGCATCAGCCCGATCAACATTGCTCGCATGCGTGAGATGGAATTCACCGGCAGCATCGGTGTGCCGTTGCCGTCGACCTGGGTGCGGTTTATGCGTGAGGATGGGGAACTGGCGGACATTGGTGAGCAAGGTGAACTGCAAGTGCGTGGCCCGCAGGTGATGCAGGGGTACTGGAAGCGGCCCAAGGAAACGGCTGAAGTGCTGGATGCCGAGGGCTGGTTGTCCACCGGGGACATTGGGGTGATGGATGAGCGTGGGTATATTCGTCTGGTGGATCGCAAGAAAGACATGATCCTGGTTTCGGGGTTTAACGTGTATCCCAATGAGATTGAAGACGTGGTGGCGTTGCATCCCGGTGTGGGGGAGGTGGCGGCGATTGGTGTGGAGGATCCGGTGACGGGGGAGAAGGTCAAGATCATCGTGGTGCGCAAGGACCCGAGCTTGACCCAGGAGCAGATTCTGGCCCATTGCCGGGAGTATCTTACGGGGTACAAGGTGCCCAAGTATGTGGAGTTTCGCAGTGTTGAGTTGCCCAAGACCACGGTGGGTAAGGTGCTGCGGCGGGCGTTGCGTTGATCTGAGGGTTTGGGTGTTTTAAGTGTGGGAGCTGGCTTGCCTGCGATGGCGGTTTGTCGGTGTACATATCCGTTATTCGGGTAACGGCGGCTTATGGTTCCGCTCTTACAGCGGGTCACTTTTGGCAAACGCCCCAAAAGTAACCAAAAGGTCTGTGCCCCACCACTCGGCACCTCGCTTAGGCTCGGTGTGCCCTCACTCCGGCTTGAATCCGTGGGCCGCCGCGATGGGCCATCCTTGGCCCAGCGCGGCTAACCCGGCGTCCTGCCGGGTTACCCACGGATTCAAGCCTGCGTTCGGCCATCGTGGTTAACGGGGCGCCTCAGATCAAAAGCAAGATCAAAAGCAGAGCACGGCGGCCTGAAAGCCGACCTGAGTGGTTAGATCAAAAGCAAAAAGCGGATTTGCATACACCTGGGATCTGCTTTTCTGTGGGAGCTGGCTTGCCTGCGATGCAGACACCTTGGTACATCAGGCACACCGAGTTGATGCCATCGCAGGCAAGCCAGCTCCCACAGTTGACCGAGTATGGCTCTGCTGTTGCTGTTGCTGTTGCTGTTGCTCCGGCCCTTACATCCTTTTCGATGACGAAGTCAGCGGTCTTTTGATCTGCGCTTTTGATCTTGATCTGAAATCGCCCCGTCAAACACGATGGCCGGAATCTGACAGTGATTTGGGGGGTAAACCGGCAGGGATGCCGGTTTAGCCGCGCTGGGCCAAGGATGGCCCATCGCGGCGGCCCCCCAAATCACTGGCGGATTGCGGGCATGCCGAGCCACAGCGAGGCACCGAGTGTTGGGGCGAAGACCTTTTGCTTACTTTTGGGTCTTTCCAAAAGTGAGCCGCCGTAAGGGCGGAACCCTAAGTGGCCGTTACCGCAGCAACGGATATGTACACAACAGCATCTAAGTCACCAACCCCGCCAACGGACCCACCACAAGCTCAAGCATACACACTCGGATTAACCAGATTGTCCGGCCGCTCCCCACCCAGCGCCGACAGCAAATTTTCCACCGCGCAAGCGGCCATAGCCTCCCGCGTCTCGTGGGTCGCCGAACCGATATGCGGCGTGGCCACCACATTGTTCAAGCGCAACAACGGCGAGTCATGACTCAACGGCTCGCGCTCAAACACATCCAACCCCGCCGCCCGAATCGTGCGTTGTTGCAGCGCCTCAACCAGCGCCGCCTCATCCACCACCTTGCCACGCGAGATATTGATAAAAATCGTCTCCGGCCCCATCAACGCAAACTCACGCGCGCCAATCAGCTTTTCGGTTTCAGCCGTGAGTGGCAAGGTCAGGCACACAAAGTCAGCCTGCTGCAACAACTCCGGCAAGCTACGAAACTGCGCCCCAAAGCGCTCCTCTACCCGCGGTTTTGGCGAATGACTGTGGTAAATCACCGGCATACCAAAACCGAAATGCCCACGCTGAGCCAGGGCTTCGCCGATGCGCCCCATGCCGATAATGCCCAGGGTCTTGCCATGCACATCGGTGCCAAAATGCGCCGGGCCGATGTTCTTGCTCCACTGCCCGGCACGCACCATATCGGCCAGCTCGACCACCCGGCGAGCGGTGGCCAGGATCAGCGCGAAGCCGGTATCCGCCGTGGTTTCGGTAAGCACATCCGGCGTATTGCTGAGCAGGATGCCGCGTTGGGTCAGGTAGTCGATGTCGTAGTTGTCGACGCCCACCGACACACTGGCCACCGCTTCGAGCTTGGGCGCCAGGTCGAGCAGCCTGGCATCCAGGCGCAGGCTGGCACCCAACAAACCATGGGCACCAGGCAAGGCGTCACGCAGCCTGGCCAGGCCGGGTTCATCGAGGGCGTCAATCAGGGTCACGTCGACGTGTTCGTGCAGGCGGGCCATCAATGGCGCGGAGAGTTTTTTGTACAGGACCACAGACTTTTTCATGAGGTTTTTACCTTCAACTCCAGGGTTGGCACCGGCACGCGATCACTGGCGCCGGGCTTGAGGAAAATCGTCAGCACCACGGCAAACATCAGCGCCCCGCTCATCAGCAAGTACGAGGCGCCGGGTGAGCCGGTGCTGCTATTGAGGTAACCGACCAGGTACGAACCGCCGAACGAACCGAGCGCGCCCATGCTGTTGATCAGCGCCATGGCGCCGCCAGCGACGTTGGCCGGGAGGATTTCCGGGACGATGGCAAAGAACGGACCATAGGGCGCATACATGCAGGCCCCGGCGATGACCAGCAGGGTGTAGGACCACCAGAAGTGCTCAGCGCCGAGCGCGTAGGACGCGTAAAACGCAATAGACGCGATCAGCAGCGGCGGCCACACAAAACGTTTACGTTTTTGCAGCTTGTCCGAGCCCCACGACACCGCCAGCATGCCGATCACCGCTGCCAGGTAGGGAAGAGCCGACAGCCAACCGGCTTCGACCATGTCCATCTGCAAGCCGGCCTTGAGGATCGACGGCAGCCACAACACGAAGCCATACACGCCGATGCTCCAGCAAAAAAACTGCAGCGCCAGGATGATCACCTTGGGCGAACGAAAGGCTTCGGCGTAGTTCTTCACCGCCTTGATCCCGACCTGTTCGGCGGCCAGGGCGCTTTGCAGGTCTTGTTTATGCTGCTCGCTCAGCCACTTGGCGTCGGCGGGTTTTTCATCCGCCAGCTTCCACCAGATAAACGCCCAGATCACCGCCGGCAGGCCTTCGATGATAAACATCCAGCGCCAGCTGAAGTGCTGCACCAGATAGCCCGAGACCACCGACATCCACATCATGGTGACCGGGTTGCCGAGGATCAGGAAGGTGTTGGCCCGTGAGCGTTCGGCCCGGGTAAACCAGTGGCACAGGTACACCAGCATCGCCGGCATCACCGCCGCCTCGACCACGCCGAGCATGAAGCGAATGGCGATCAGCATATAGGCGTTGGACACCACGCCGGTCAGCGTGGCCAGGCTGCCCCACAGAATCAGACTGACGAAAATCAGCTTTTTAACACTGCGTTTTTGCGCGTAGATCGCTCCCGGCACCTGGAAGAAAAAGTAGCCAAGAAAAAACAGCGCGCCCAGCAACGACGACATGCCGGGGGTGATCATCAGGTCTTCGGCCATGCCGGAGGCCGCGGCGAAGCCGTAGTTGGCGCGATCCAGGTACGCCAGGCTGTAGGTGATAAACACGATAGGCATGATGTACCACCAGCGGCGGGTGGCGAGTTTCACAGTTTCCATGGGGTTGCTCCTGAGCTTGTTGTAGTTGTGGCAACAGGGAGTGGGTCATGCAACAGATCGGGTGGGTAATTCAGAACGGCTGGGCAAACCTTCCATATCACCACGGCTTTGCACGGCGCGGCTGCCGATCCAGTTACCGCGCTGTACCGCCTCGGGGAAGCTCAGGTTTTCGAGCAGGGCGCTGATCATGCCGACGGCAAAACCATCACCGGCGCCCACGGTATCCACCACGGTTTCCACCGGGACGGCGGCAATAAAACCCTGGTCCATGTGGGTGCGGTAGTAGGCGCCGTCCGCGCCCAGCTTGATCGCCACGGCTTCGGCGCCCTGGTCGAGGTAGAACGCGGCGATGTCGGCCGGGTCGTCAAAGCCGGTGAGCAGGCGGCCTTCGCCCAGGCCCGGCAACACCCAATCAGCCAGGGCGGCGAGGGCGTTGATTTCGCCGACCATCTGCGCTTGGCTGGCCCATAACGACGGGCGCAGGTTCGGGTCGAACGACACGCTGCGCCCGGCCTTGCGCATCTGCGTCATCAGTTCCACGGACAGCTCGCGGGTGGCCGCGGACAAGGCGGGCGGAATGCCGGTGGCGTGCAGGTGGCGCGCTTGCAGCACTGCGGGGCTGATCGCGGCAATCGACAAGTGGCTGGCCGCCGAGCCTTTACGGAAGTACTCCACCTGCGGGTCGGCGCCGGCTTCTTCGCGGGACTTGAATTGAAAGCCGGTCGGGTGCAGCGGATCGACCGCCACATGCCGACAATCCAGGCCTTCGTTCTTCAGCGTGTCGACCACAAAGCGCCCCAGGGAATCGTCGCCGACACGGCTTAGCCACGTCACATTGAAACCCAGGCGCGACAGGCCGATGGCGACATTGCTGTCGGCCCCGGCAATGCGTTTGTGAAACTGCGCCACCTGGGCCAGGTCGCCGGTCTGTTCGGCGACAAACATCGCCATGGTTTCACCAAACGAGAGGATATCGATCTCAGACATGGGCGTTCTCCGCACGGGGCTGGCCAAGGAGGGCGAGGGCAGCGACCTGCTGCGCGGTGACGGCAACCAGGTCTTCGCCTTGCAACGGGAATTCCACGGCCCGGGTAATACCTTGAGTCATATGCTTGAGCAGTTGTTCCCACAGATGCAGGTCGGTGGCGCCGGGCGGAAAGGCCACCAGCTTGCCGTCCTGGCGCCGCGCCACAGCCTTGCAGTGCAGGTAATCCACGTGGCGGCCCAACAGACGCGCGGCAGTGAGCGCGGATTGGTCCTGCCACTGCCAGTTGCCGATGTCGAAGGTCATTTTCACCGGCAAGCCCAGGCGTTCCACCTCGGTAAAGAAACGTTGCATCGGCTCGATGCGCCCACCGTGCAGGGTCTGGTCGTTTTCCACCAGCAGCTTGACCGGGTGGCGGTTGAGCAGGGCGTGCAGGCTTTGCAGGTCGTTGGTGTCGGTGAAATAACCGAGGGAAACCTTTAGCCAGCGCGAGCCAAAGGCTTGGGCGCGGTCCAGGGTTGCACTGAGTTCAGCGTTGGGCTGGGCGCGCCCGGCGACCCAAAGCTCCAGAGGCGACGAGAACACCGATTCCAGGCCGTTTTCGGCAGCGGCCTGGGCGAGGTCGGTGGGTTGTTCGGTGGTCAGCAGTTCTTCGCGCCACTCGATGCGCTGGGCGCCGGCAGCCACCAACAGTTCGACAAACCCTAATTGGCCCTGCTGGCGTACCAGGTCGGCGCCGTAGCTGGAGAGGCTGATGGAAACGGGGTATTTATGCATTGTTATGTACCTCTGAAACCGGTTTCATTTTTATACGAAAAACCAATGTGGGAGCTGGCTTGCCTGCGATGGCGGTGTGTCAGGCGACTACGGCTTCGCCTGACAGACCGCCATCGCAGGCAAGCCAGCTCCCACAAGGGATTGGGTGGAGCCACGGACGATCAGTTCGGGCGAAAAATCCAGGGTGCGCGGTGGTGCGTCATCGCCGCGCAAGCGTTTGAGCAGACAGTCGAAGGCGCTGGCGCCAATCGCGTCGGTGGGTTGGGCGAGGGCGGTGATGCCGTTGCCCACCAGCGGGTACCAGTCGAGGTCATCCAGGGCAATCAGGCCGAAGTCATCAAAGAGGTTGCGGCCCAGCGCTTTGAGCGCGTGGGTGCAGGCCAGCGCAGCCACGCCATTGGCGCAGAACAACGCCTTGGGGCCTGGCTTGGCCAAGAAAGTGTGCAGACGGTTTTCCAGCCTGTCATCGAGTTCCAGCACCGCGCCGGTCAACGCCGGCCGGGCCGCAATTTCCGCCGTGAAACTCGCCTGACGTTCCAGGCGTGAACTGGTGCCATCGGCTTTTTCGCTCACTAGCAACAGGTCGCGATAACCCTGCTGTTGCAGATGCTCCACCGCAATACGCACCGCCGCCGGGTTATCCAGCCCCACCAGGTCACTGTGCAACGGCTCGACCTTGCGGTCCACCAGCACCAGGGGCATTTCGCGCTGCAACTCCAGCAGTTGGTCAAGGTGGTGGCCGAGGGTGTTCACGATCAACCCTTCGATGTTGTACGAACGCAGCGCCGCCAGGTGCTGGCGCTCTTGCTCGTCATCGCGGTCGGTGTTGCACACCACCAGGCTATAGCCATGCTGGCGGCAGGCGGTTTCGACGCCGTGCATCACGGCAATGGAGTAGGGGTTGCGGATATCGGCCACCAGCATGCCGATCAGGCGTGTGCGGCCGCGTTTCAACCCGCGCGCCATCTGGTTGGGGCGGTAGCCGAGTTCGCTGATCGCCTGTTCGATGCGCAAGGCAATGGCGTCGGAGAGCAGGGCGCGGTCCTCGCCGATAAAGCGCGACACGCTGGCTTTGGACACGCCGGCGCGTTCGGCGACGTCGAGCATGGTCACGCGGCTGCGCTGGGCGGCGGAAAAAGGAGTCACGGTGGCAGGCCTTTCTTATTGGAGGTGGTGACGTTCTGAAACCGGTTTCAGGAGACCTCATTCACGAAACAACGTCAAGTGTCATTCAGCGCGCGGCAAGCGCTAATTCGCGCGTGCAACCGACGAATGGCGGTAAGACCTGTTAGTTCTGACAGTATCGGGAAGTTACCAACGGGTATTCAATCAACGTCACAGCCTTCAATAAAAACCAGTGACCGGCGCAATGTTGCTGTTACGGAGAATGATATGAGCCCCCCCCCAACTAATAGCAATGTTCAAACCAATAGCGCCACAGGTTTGCCCGACGGCACAGTTGTGACCGCCGTGCCTCAAGCCCCCTTGCCAATCGTTGAGGGACGATTGGCGAGTGGTGTGATTCCAAAACGCTTATTGGATGATGATCTTCTCGTATGGATACCCGGCCCATGGATTGAACTGACCCAGCCGGGGAGCACTGATTATATTGTGTTTGTTTGGCATGTCGTCGGGTTAGCGCTGCCTGTTTACGTTGAACCGATACCGGTCGTGGGAGAGTTGTTTCCCGGCGACTTTCCACTGCCGGCGTATATTCCTAGCGGTTTGCTGCTGAATGACGCTGTCGTCAATCTTTCTTATCGCATACACAATGACCAACCCGACGCACCGGTGGCCAATTTCTCGCCCCCAGTCAGGATTATTATCGACCGCAGTGCGCCGGGTAAAGGCGAGGTGCTTAAGGCACCGGTGTTTTCAAATACAGTTATTACTACGCCTGATCTGGATAATAATTTGACACTGGATGTCGTGGTGCCGGGCGATTATAAGGTTCGCGGCACCCTTGACGAAATATTCCTGTGGTTTATGGGCAGTAATTCAGTTCCGGCTGGTTTGCCGATTCACGTTGAAAAAGTAGTTGCTATTACAGGTGCAATTATTTTGAAGGTGCTGGTGTCGGAGTTTCGCAAGTTTTCAGGTGCACAAGAATTGTTTGCGGTGTACCGAGTCAAGGATGAGGCGGGTAACATCAGTCAACTTTCCTTGCCCGCAAGTGTCTTGCTGAGTCTAACACCACTGCCCGGCAACTTGCCCGTGCCTACAGTGCCCGCGTATGATTTTGATCAACTCATCAAACGTGATGATGCGCGTAATATCGTCTCGTTTGGCATCAGCAGCTACACCAATTTTATACCTGGGGATCTCTGTATCCCTGAATTGGCGGGTGTTAAACTTCCGCCGATACCTGTCACTTCATTTCCGTTTACCGGAACCTTGACCTGGCAGCAGCTGATTGCCAACGGCTCCGACCTGCAACGAAAGGACAAGGTGCCGTTTCGCTATTACATTAGACGTGCTTCCGACACGGTAGGCCCTGGGACGCTGTCTCCGCTGAAATTGCTCAATATGGATTTCACGGTATTCGGCCGCGATCACGATCAGGCGCCAGCGTTACTTAACCCACTGTTGGACTTGGCCAATCTCTATGGCGCGGTGTCCAATACAGCCAATAAACTGGACAGTCGCGACAGTATCGACGCTGTCAGAGTGGAAGCGCGCCTGTCCGGTAACCCGCAAGTCGGTGACATGCTGTTGCTGTACTGGCCGGGGCAGGCAGCGCCGGTGGCAACCTATACCGTCAAGTTGGGTGACACCGCTGGCGCCCTTATCGTTTTTGACAATCGCATTAGCTGGTCGATCATACAGGGCGGTGGTAATACGACTGCCCCCGTGTATTACGTGAGCACTAACGGCGTTAACGAGCAACAATCGGGTAATCAAAGTGTTGTCGTAACCATCACGCCGCCTATAAGCTTTCCAAAACCCACGTTCCCTCAAAATATAAATCATCCTAATAAAATTATTAATTGCACACCTGGCCTTGGCCCCGACGGCAAACCGTTCCCGCTTCCCTGGGAGGAATTTCAGATGCAGGTGACGCCCGGAGTCGGTATATCCCCAGGGGATGTGTGTACGCTGTCGTTCCTGGGGTACGCTAATTACCCGGATCGCAACCCAATAGCGTCGACAGCCCTTATCCTGAGTCATACGTGGGGCGTCAATCAAGTGTCCCATACTTTCAAAATTACAGATTATCAAAACATAATCAAACCGCTGAGGGACTATGCCGGCGCCTCTGCAAAATATAGTGTTTTTCAAAACGGCGGATTAATAGGCGTATCGAAAGTCGGGTATGTACAAGTTGACCTTAAATATGCAACTGGGAAGTATTGTGGGCCGGCCTAGCGTTGCATAAACCCATTCATGAAGATCGAAGTGCAGGTGGCAGTGAGGTAAGTGTCGTGAGGGGGCTTCAGTATCCAGAGGTCCCTGGTCGTTTGGTTTTATTCGGTAAAAATATAATTGCGGATGGAGAATAGAACATGATCGGTAAAAAAATTACGGTAAAGGCAATAATTCCCAGCACTGGAGCAGTTGCTCCCGATATTCAAGGAGTAGACCCTGTAACAGGGTATATTTCAGCGGCTGACGGGAACAAACCTGTGGTGTTGATCCTCACTTCCGGCCAAGGTTCAGACGCGGGTGACTGGGCTCTAGTCTATCGAAGAGACAAGATTAATGACTTGCCTGACTCATGGACGTTAGTGGCTGAAGAGCAATTTGTAATCAACGCCCCACTCGACACGTTTGAGGTGAGAATTCCTGTCGTTACGAGCTCGGGAATGCAGCTGTCGGGTGATTTTGAAGTACGTTTTGACTTGCACCAGAATGTTGGTGCGGATCCAGCTAATCCAGGCGACGTAGACAGGCCTGGTCCTATCGGCCAGTCCTCACCCACTTCGACTTATAAAATGGACTTGGATCCACCCTATTTAAGGGTTCAGCCACCTGCACCGCTATACACGGGGGCCTTCCCGCCGGGCCAGGTTATTAGTCTGGCACAACTGACGCAGTTCAATTTGCCATTCTCTATTCCTGACAACGTAACGACGGGCCTCGGGGCTTGGAAGCCAGGAGATACGCTGACCATTTTCTATAACCACGGCACCCCCGTGACAGCCACAGAAGTAGCCCGGCAGACTCCACCCCGGCCCATGGCCCAAACCGGCAACATGCTGACAGTGCTCGCCAATGAGATTACGCAAGGGGGGCCGTGCTTCTTTACCTACCAAATCAGGGACTCGCAGGGCAATGCAAGTTTGGTCTCTGCGCCTTCGATTACCTTCACTATCGCGCTGGATCCGGCTCCCGAAAATTTACGGCCGATTATCATTCAACAGGCGCCAGACCTCGTTGATGACTTGGTCACTATTGAAGACTTGAAATCAGGCCCAACGGGCGAAATACCGACCTATACGAACGTTGACACTACCAAGGACGAGTATCGGGTTCGATACAACAATGGGGCTTGGAGCCCATGGTCTCGCGTTCTCTCGGTTCCAATCAAGTTGGATCAGGCCTTTCTGAACCCCCTGGCTGTAGCGGACTATGCCAATGCAAAAGGTCCGAAATCGGTCGGTATCACCTATGAAATACGCAAAAATGGTGACACTGTCCCTGGCCCGACCACGTCGTTCAGAGTGGACTTTAGTGTGACGGGGCCGAGCAATCCGGGAATACCAGGCAGTATCAATACCCGATTGATTCCTGCATCGTTCCTTGGGACCGGCGCGGCGCAACCGAACCTACTGGAGTTTGCACAGGCTGGCCTGCCGGTCACCGTTACGGTCGAGTTATGGCAAACCTCTGACCCTCTTGAACTGCCGGCGCCAGGCATGTTTCTTATCCTTGTCAACCCTGACGGTACGTTCATCGCGCCCGCTAAGGAACTAAGCAATGAGATACCTGGAGACTTTGTCCGCTGGACCATCGACTGGAGTGTCTTTCAACAACTGGGCAATGGCAAACATGACATCAGCTATGTCGTATCACCAACGGCAACGCCAACGTCTACCACTAACCTCAATCGCGCGGGACCTAGAGAGGTTGAAGTGCGGGCTGCGATAACTACACCCCTGCCGGCGGCTAAATATGTCAATGCGACGGGGGGGGCGTTTGGTCAATGGGCCTGCCAAGCGTTAGTAGCACCGGCGCCGACAAACTGGGAAGGCAGGGTAGATGTGCCAGCGGACCCGAGAATGGTGGTTGGTCAGCTACTGACCTTGGTACTGCAGGTGTTCAGACCTCGCACGGGCACACCTCGGCTTTTTGACCAAACGCAGAGTTACAACGTACCCGTTACCCCTACCATTAGAGATAACGGCCATACCTTCCGGATTCCCTACGCGGGCTTCCTTGAACATGCCCAAATAGGGCGTGCGGAGGCGACTTACACCGTGCCGCTGAACAACGGCACGCTGGGGCGTGGTACCGCGGGCGTTAACGTACGTACGACGTTGAGTTACACACGGTGCGATAACGTGGGACCAATCATCGTCCCTTAGAGGCGTCATTGATACGCTGCAGGGTTCCCCTCTCACCGTGAGAGGGGGTTTCCCTGACAGTGCCCTACCGATTAGATGACCGAAAGTGCTGCCTACTTACCAATAGGTTGCAGATTAATCCTACATAAGAGTGAGTGTTTAATACTTACTCTACGTGCCGCACAGGTAAGGCGTCACTTTCAGGAAGTGAGCCGAACCGCTTTTGTAGGCCTTACCAAAAGAGTGATTGACCATGTCGGCACTGAACACGTTCGAACTCAAACCCTTGAGTGCAATGATGAAAGTCCCCACCATTACATTCTGTTTGTTTGCCGCGATGCAGGGGCAAGCTCAGGCGGTTGTGATAGGTAGCGGTGAGCAAAGAACCATTGACGCAACTGAGCAAACAACGGATTGGCAATTGTCGGGCCAATCAGCGTTGACGATGAACCGTGCAACAGCCACCACGATCGACCTTTCAAATTCCACGTTGAACATGAACAGCGGCAGCGTAGCGAATAGTGTACGTGCTGTGCAGGGCTCCACAATAAACATGGACGCTGCACGTGTTACTTCGAGCGATTCCCTATACGGCGCCGTGCGGCTGGACAGCAGTAAGGCGGTTATTAACAACAGTACCCTGACCAATACCAGCGGCGTAGGGTTGCAGGCGTTTGGTGTTGTAGGCATGTCGAGCGGCTCATCCGCTGAGGTCAGCAACTCTACGATCAGTGGCGCTATCGGCGGTGCGGAAGCATCCACTGGCAGTCAGTTACACTTTAAACAAAACTCGCTGGTGCAGGGCACGGGAGTAGGGGCCTTTGGGCTCTCCCTCGCAGGTGCCACGGCGACCGCCACGCAAAGTACTATCATCGGCAATGGCCATGGCGTGTCGTTCACCCGTAATCGGGGGGACCTGACGGATGGCAAACTGGTTTTGGACCAGTCCGTGGTTGAGGGTCGCAGCGGTTCGGCCATCTCGGTCAGGGGCACGCCAAATCGAGTGCCAGTGGTGTCTATCGATGTACTCAACGGTTCTACGTTGAAAGGCGGTAATGGCAATCTACTGTCGGTGTCTGGCGGTGCCACGGCAACGATGAATGTGGATAACAGCCGAAACCTGGCCGGTAATGTAATCGCCGATGCCACCAGCACCGTGCATTTGAACCTGCAAAAGAACGCCGAGCTGACGGGCCAGTTGCAGAACGTCTCCACCATGAGCGTAGGCAATGCTTCCAACTGGAACATGACCGGTGACAGCCAGGTGGGCGCACTGAACATGGCCGGTGGTACGGTGACCATGGGCGCGGCGAATGAGTTTTACCAACTGAACCTTCAGACGCTTTCGGGTAACGGCACCTTTGTCATGGGCACCGATTTCGACCAAGGCAAAACCGACTTTATCAATGTCACCGGCGAAGCCACGGGCAACCACAGCCTGGCACTCGCAGCCAGCGGCAGCGAACTGGTCAAAACCCAGGTTGTGCACACCGGCGGCGGTGACGCGGCGTTCTCCCTGGAGGGCGGCCCGGTCGACATGGGTGCCTATGCCTATAACCTGAAACAGGAAGGCAATGACTGGTTTCTGGACACGCAAACCCGTGTAGTCAGCCGCAGTGCCCGCGTGGTGACCGCATTGTTCAACACCCCGGTGACCATCATGACCGCCGAAGAGGGCTCGTTGCGCCGACGTATGGGTGAGTTGCGTTACTCCCCGAAAAGCACCGGTCTCTGGGTCCTTGGTATCGGCAGTCAATATGATGTGTCCCAGAGTTCGGGCACCGGCTACTCGCAGAACCTGCGAGGGTTCTCCATCGGTGCTGATACGCCGCTGGGCGACAGCCAATGGAAGGTGGGTGTATTTGGCGGCCACAGTAACTCTGACGTAAACCCGGCTCGCGGCGCTGCCGGTACCGTCAAGAGCTACTTCCTGGGTACCTATGCCACCTGGATGGACGAAGAAAGCGGTTTCTATTTTGATGCCGTGGCCAAAGCCAACCGGTTCCAGAACCAGGCCAAGGCAACACTCAGTGACAACACGTCGACCAAGGGTGGCTACAACAACGTAGGCGGTGGTGTATCGGCTGAACTCGGCCGTCATATCAAGTTCGGTGAGAGTTCCTTTATTGAACCTTACGGCCGACTGTCGACCATTGTGGTCCAAGGTGGCACGTACAGCCTGAAAAACGGTTTGCAAGTGGACGGTGAGCGCACCCGTTCAAGGACCGCCGAGGCCGGCGCGACCGTTGGTCATGAGTTCCAACTCGATGATGGCACGCTGATCAAGCCTTACCTGCGTGCGGCAATGGTCCACGAGTTTGCCAACAACAATAAGGTCACGGTCAACAACCAGACCTTCAACAATGACTTGTCGGGCTCGCGCACCAAGTACGGTGCCGGTGTGGCGGTGTCGTTTACCCAGGACCTGCAGGCGCATGTCGATCTGGAGACCAGCACCAGTGAAAAAATCAAGCAAAAAGCCGCTGTCAATGTTGGCCTGCGTTATGCGTTCTAAATAAACCGGCGCCCTATAAAGCCCTGATCGAAAGATCAGGGCTTTTTTTTTGAACGCAAAAGCGCTTTTCAATAGCCTTTTCCGGTTAGATCAGGATTGCCGCCATACCATCAGGGTTCAACTGAACAGTCCGGCAGCAATATTGATCGAGAAGCCCAGAATCGCCGTATTGAACAGAAACCCAATCAACGACTGGCCCAAAACGACTTTGCGCATTGCGCGTGTAGCAACCCCCACATCCGCGGTTTGCACCGCCACGCCGATGGTGAACGAGAAGTACAGGAAGTCCCAGTAATTGGGGTTACGCAGCCCTTCGGCAAAGCGCAGTGCGGGCTCGTCGCCTTCCCAGGTGTAGAACAGGCGGGCGTAATGCACACTGAAAATCACCCCGGTCAGCAACCATGAACCAATCACCGTCATGCCGGTAAAACCGTAGTGCAGCAGGCGCGCCGTGCTGTCCAGGTCTTTGCTGCCTACCAGGTTGACTGTGATGGTAGCCAGGCTCGCAATCGCGGCAATGCACACCATGAACAGCACCAGCCCGGCGTTTTCATCCTCGATCTCGGCGATGCGCTTTACATCATCGGCACGTGAGCGGCTGGTAAGCCACAGCATCAGCGCCAGGTAGGTCCAGACCCCGGCGTTCCAGCCAATCAGGATTTTGCTGATCAGCGTATCGGCCGGCGCCAGGATGCCCACGGCAAGGCCAAGGACGGCGGCGGATGAGAGGCGAGGGTGGGTGCGGGCGAAGAAGGCCATAGGTGCTCACAACAGGGGAGGTTGTGAGCACCTTATGTTGCGCTGCTGCAAGCTACAAGGTGCAAGCGGCAAGCGGTAAGCTGCAAGCTGCAAGCTGCAAGTTAGAGGCAAGCCAGCTCTTACTTGCCGCTTGAAGCTTGCCACTTGCCGCTTAATGCTAGTCGCTGCGCCTGCGCACCAGTTTCATCACCACCACAAAGAACACCGGCACAAACACCACCGCCAGCGTCGCGGTGATCATCCCGCCGATCACGCCTGTACCAATCGCCTGCTGGCTGGCCGAGCTGGCGCCGGTGGCAATCGCCAAGGGCACCACGCCAAGGATAAACGCCAGCGAGGTCATGATGATCGGCCGCAACCTGAGCCGCGCGGCTTTCAGGGTGGCGTCGATCAGATCCTCACCTTGGTCAACCAGGTCTTTGGCAAACTCGATGATCAAGATCGCGTTCTTCGCCGACAAACCGATGATGGTGATCAAACCGACCTTGAAGAACACGTCATTGGGCATGCCACGCAAGCCCACCGCCAATACGGCGCCGAGCACACCCAGCGGCACCACCAGCAACACCGAGGTCGGTATCGACCAGCTTTCATACAGCGCCGCCAGGCACAGGAACACGATCAGCAACGACAGGCCCAACAGCAACGGCGCCTGGGAGCCGGACAAGCGTTCCTGCAACGACAACCCGGTCCATTCCTGGCCCAGGCCGGCCGGCAATTGGCTGACCAGGCGCTGGATTTCTTCCATGGCCTCACCGGTGCTGTGCCCCGGCGCTGCTTCGCCGCTGATGGCGATGGCCGGGTAGCCGTTGTAGCGCGTCAGCTGCGCCGGACCCTGGGTCCAGCTGGCTTCAACAAAGGATGACAAGGGCACCATCTTGCCGGCGTTATTGCGCACGTTGATCTTCATCAAGTCCGCCACCTGGCTGCGTTGGTCGCCTTCGGCCTGCACCACCACCCGCTGCATGCGGCCCTGGTTGGGGAAGTCGTTGACATAGGCCGAGCCGATGGCCGAGGACAGCACATTGCCCACATCGGCAAACGACACGCCCAAGGCATTGGCTTGCTTGCGGTCCACTTGCAACTGCACTTGCGGTGCTTCAGCCAAGGCGCTTTCGCGCACGTTGGCCAGGATCGGGCTTTTTTCGGCGGCCGCCAGCAACTCGGTACGTGCTTGCATCAACGCGGCATGGCCGACGCCGCCACGGTCCTGCAAACGGAACTCGAAGCCGCTGGAAGTACCCAGGCCGTCCACCGGCGGCGGCAGGATCGCGTAGGCAATCGCATCCTTGAGCTCGCTGAACGCTTCGTTGGCACGCTCGGCAATTGCCGAGGCCGAATCGTCGCTGCTGCGCTGCGACCAATCCTTGAGCGTGGTAAAGGCCAGCGCCGCGTTCTGCCCGGACCCGGAGAAACTGAAGCCCATGATCATGGTGGTATCGCCCACCCCAGGTTCGCCGGCGTTGTGCGCTTCGATCTGCTCGGCCACCTGCACCGTGCGGTTCTTGCTCGCGCCCGGCGGCAGCTGGATATCGGTGATGGTGTAACCCTGGTCTTCCACCGGCAGGAACGAGGAGGGCAGGCGACTGAACATCCACCCCAGGCCCACCAGCAGCACCAGATAGATCAACAGGTAGCGGCCGCTGCGCTTGAGGGCATAGGCCACCCAGCCTTCATAGCGGTCGGTGAGGCGCTCAAAGCGCGTGTTGAACCAGCCGAAAAAACCGCCCTTGGCATGGTGCTCGCCCTTGGCGATCGGCTTGAGCAAGGTGGCGCACAGTGCCGGCGTCAAGGTCAGGGCCAGGAACGCCGAGAACAGGATCGAGGTGGCCATCGACAGCGAGAACTGCTGGTAGATCACACCCACCGACCCCGGCATGAACGCCATCGGCAGGAACACCGCCACCAGCACCAACGTGATACCGACGATGGCGCCGGTGATCTGGCCCATGGCTTTTTTCGTTGCGTCCTTGGGCGACAGGCCCTCGGTGGCCATGATGCGCTCGACGTTTTCGACCACCACAATCGCATCGTCCACCAGGATGCCGATCGCCAGCACCATGCCGAACATGGTCAGCACGTTGATCGAAAAACCCAGCAACAGCATGGTGGCGAAGGTGCCCATCAGTGCAATCGGCACCACCAGTGTGGGGATCAAGGTGTAGCGCACGTTCTGCAGGAACAGGAACATCACCGCAAACACCAGTGCCATCGCCTCGAGCAAGGTGTAGACCACCTTGGTGATCGAGACTTTGACGAACGGCGACGTGTCGTAAGGGATCTTGTACTCAACGTTGGCCGGGAAGTAGCGCGACAACTCGTCCATCTTCGCCCGCACCAGTGTCGCGGTGTTCAGCGCGTTGGCGCCGGGCGACAGTTGCACACTGACGGCGGTCGACGGCTTGCCGTTCAGGCGCGTGGAAAACTGGTATTCCTGGCTGCCGACTTCCACCCGCGCCACATCGCCGATGCGCACGGTGGAACCGTCGGGGTTGGCCTTGAGCACGATGTCGGCAAATTCCGCCGGGGTCGACAGTTGGCCCTTGACCAGGATTGCGGCGGTGATTTCCTGGGTCTTGGTGCCCGGCAAATCGCCAATGCTGCCCGCCGAGACCTGAGCGTTTTGCGCGCTGATCGCGGCGTTCACGTCAGCCGGCGTCAGGTTGAAACCGATCAGCTTCTGCGGGTCGATCCAGATGCGCATGGCGCGTTCGGCACCATACAGCTGGGCCTTGCCCACGCCGTCCAGGCGCTTGAGTTCGTTCATCACGTTGCGCGCCAGGTAATCGCTGAGCGCTACGTCGTCGAGCTTGCCGTCGTTGGAGGTCAGGGTCACCAGCAGCAGGAAGCCGGCGGAGACTTTCTCCACCTGCAAACCTTGTTGGGTCACGGCTTGCGGCAAGCGCGGCTCTACCGCTTTAAGGCGGTTTTGCACATCCACCTGAGCCATTTCCGGGTTGGTGCCCGGCTGGAAGGTTGCGGTAATGGTGGCCGAGCCCAGGCTGCTTTGCGATTCGAAGTACAGCAAGTGATCGGCGCCGTTAAGCTCCTGCTCGATCAGGCTGACCACGCTTTCATCCAGGGTCTGGGCCGAGGCACCCGGGTACACCGCGTAGATCTCCACTTTCGGCGGCGCAACGTTGGGGTACTGGGCCACCGGCAACTGCGGGATGGCGAGCGCGCCGGCCAGCAGGATAAACAGGGCCACCACCCAGGCAAAAACCGGGCGGTCAATAAAGAACTGCGGCATGGCGGGTTATTCCTTGACTGGCTGGCCGGAGGCAGGGCTGTCGTCCACTTCGACTTTTTCACCGGGGCGCGCGTGTTGCAGGCCTTCGACAACGATGCGGTCACCGGGCTTGAGGCCGCTGCTGACGATCCAGCGGTCTTCAATCACCGCGCCCAGTTCCACCGGCTGCTGGCTGACGGTTTGCTCGGCGTCCAACAGCAGCACCATCGGGATGCCGGCGCTGTCACGCGTAATGGCGCGTTGCGGCACGCTGAGACCTTGCTTGTCCACGGCCTGTTCGAGGCGCACACGCACAAAGCTGCCCGGCAACAGGTCGAGGTCCGGGTTGGGGAACTCGCTGCGCAGGATGATCTGCCCGGTGCCCGGGTCGACGCTGATTTCCGCAAACAGCAGCTTGCCCGGCAACGGGTACAGGCTGCCGTCGTCCTGGATCAGCGTGGCCTTGGCCTGGTCCTGGCCGACCTGCTTCAAGCTGCCGGCGCGGAAGGCGCGGCGCAGGTCATTGAGTTCGCGGGTCGACTGGGTGAGGTCGGCGTGGATCGGGTCCAGTTGCTGGATAATCGCCAGCGGCGTGGCCTCGTTCTGGCCGACCAGCGCACCTTCGGTCACCAACGCACGGCCGATGCGCCCGGAAATCGGTGCGGTGACGGTGGCGTAGCCCAGGTTCAACCGCGCGCGTTCGACCGCGGCCTTGTTGGCGGCGACTTCGGCGTTGGTCTGGCGCACGGCGGCGCGGGCGTTGTCGTAGTCCTGGCCGCTGATGGCGTTGCCTTCGACCAACTGGCTGTAGCGCTGCTCCTGCAGACGCGCCTGGAATGCGTTGGCTTCAGCCTTGCTCAGGTTGGCCTGGGCACTGTCCAGGTCGGCCTTGAACGGCGCGGGGTCGATGCGAAACAGCACATCACCCTGTTTTACGTCGTGGCCTTCCTTGAAGACCCGCTGCATGACCACGCCGGCGACCCGTGCGCGCACTTCGGCAATGCGCGGCGCGGCGATACGCCCGCTCAATTCGCTGGTGATCGAGAGGGGCAAGGCCAGCAGGGTTTCGATGCGCACTTTGGCCAGTGGCGCCTCTGGCGCTTCATCGGCCGACTGGCCACAGCCACTCAGGGCCAGCGTCAGGGCCAGCAGGCAAAATGGCGCAAACAGATTCTTCGACATGCTCATATCCCAATATTGACTGGCGCATCCTAAAGACACCTGCGCCTTGGTGCTGTGAAGCTGTGTAGGCCGTGTGTGAAGAAGTGTAAGGTGCGGCCCATAGTCGCTTGAGGGCGTATATCCTTGCACAATCCTGCAAACAGCAAAGATCAAATGTGAAAACCGGGCCTGTGTGGGAGCCGGGCTTATGTGGGAGCCGGGCTTGCCCGCGATGCAGGCACCTCGGTCTTTCATAGAGAACGAGGCGATGCTATCGCAGGCAAGCCAGCTCCCACACAAGCCAGCTCCCACACAGGCCCGCTCCCACAAGGGTCTGCGTACCGCCGACAAACAGTATTATTTGGAAACACCATGCCCAACATCCTCCTGGTGGAAGACGACGCCGCACTCTCCGAGCTGATTGCCAGCTACCTGGAACGCAATGGCTACCACGTCAACGTGCTCAGCCGTGGCGACCATGTGCGCGAACGGGCGCGCCTGAACCCGCCGGACCTGGTGATCCTCGACCTGATGCTGCCCGGTCTCGACGGCTTGCAGGTGTGCCGCCTGCTGCGTGCCGACTCGGCGGGCCTGCCGATTCTGATGCTCACCGCCCGCGATGACAGCCACGATCAGGTGCTGGGCCTGGAGATGGGCGCCGACGATTATGTCACCAAGCCTTGCGAGCCACGTGTGCTGCTCGCCCGTGTACGCACCTTGCTGCGCCGCAGCAGTTTGTCCGAGCCACAGGTGGCCAACGACCAGATCGTCATGGGCAACCTGTGCATCGACCTGTCGGAGCGCACCGTGACCTGGCGCGAGCAGGCGGTGGAGCTGTCCAGCGGCGAGTACAACCTGCTGGTGGTGCTGGCCCGGCACGCCGGTGAAGTGCTCAGCCGCGACCAGATCCTGCAACGTTTGCGCGGTATCGAGTTCAACGGCACCGACCGTTCGGTGGACGTGGCCATCTCCAAGCTGCGCCGCAAGTTCGACGACCACGCCGGGGAGGCGCGCAAGATCAAGACCGTGTGGGGCAAGGGCTACCTGTTCAGCCGTTCCGAGTGGGAATGCTGATCCATGTTTCGTGTACTGCTGCGCCTCTATCTGGTCACCATCATTACCTTCAGTGCCGCGATATTCCTGATTCCCAAGTTGGTGATCCAGCTGTTTGAACACCGCTACATGGACTACAACATCGAGCAGACCCGTGGCCTGCAAAAGCTTATCGTCAAGCAGTATCTGCGCGCGCCGGTGGAGCATTGGTCGCACGTGACCGAGCAACTGAACCGGGATTTCGCACCGCTGCAAGTCAAGTTGCTGCTGCGCCAGGACGCCAGCTATACACCCGAGGAGGAGCAACTGCTGGAGCACGGCAAGCCGGTGATCCGCCTGGGCGAGTGGGGCTGGATGGAAGACATCAGTTCGCCGATCAACCAGCAGTTTGCGGTGAAACTGAGCATCCCCCCGGACCCGCTGGACATGAACCTGCTGTACTGGTCGATGAACGTACTGATTGGCGCGGCCTTGCTCGCCTGCCTGCTGTTCTGGCTGCGCCCGCACTGGCGTGACCTGGAGCGCCTGAAAAGCACCGCCGCGCAACTGGGTCGGGGCAACCTCAGCGAGCGAACGCAGATTCCCGCCAGCTCCAACATCGGCAGCCTGGCGTCGGTGTTCGACACCATGGCCGACGACATCGAAGGCCTGCTCAACCAGCAGCGCGACTTGCTCAACGCGGTGTCCCACGAACTGCGCACGCCGCTGACGCGCCTGGACTTCGGCTTGGCCCTGGCGCTGTCCGAAGACTTGCCCCAGGCCAGCCGCGAGCGCCTGCAAAGCCTGGTGGCGCATATACGCGAACTGGACGAGCTGGTGCTGGAATTGCTTTCCTACAGCCGCCTGCAAAACCCGGCGCAGTTGCCGGAGCGGGTCGACGTGGTGCTCGACGAGTTTATCGACAGCGTGCTGGGCAGCGTCGATGACGAACTGGAAAACCCCGAGATCGTCATCGACGTGGCGCTTGACTGCGCGGTGGAGCGTTTCAGCCTCGACCCGCGCCTCACGGCCCGGGCATTGCAGAACCTGTTGCGCAATGCCACGCGCTATTGCGACAAGCGCATTCAGGTTGGGGTCAAGGTGTGTGCCGATGGCTGTGAAATATGGGTGGACGATGACGGCATCGGCATTCCCGTTGAGCAGCGCGAGCGTATCTTCGAACCCTTCTATCGCCTGGACCGCAGCCGCGACCGCGCCACTGGCGGCTTTGGCCTTGGCCTGGCGATCAGCCGGCGCGCCATGGAAGCCCAGGGCGGCACATTGGCGGCCCTGGCCTCGCCCCTGGGCGGGGCACGGTTCAGGGTGTGGTTGCCCAGCGCAGGTTGATCAGAGCACTTTGACCGCGCGGCCGATGGCCTGGATCGGCCCGGTCGGCTTGCCGGTCGGTGAACCGCGAGGGTCTTCCAGGGTCAGCTCGAACAGCTGGTTGGGCGTGAGCGGCGGCAGCTTGTCCAGCGGCACCGAGAGCGTTTGCCCAGGCTTGACCAGCCCCAATGATACCGGAGCCTGCCAGCCATCGCCCTTGGTCCAGAATTGCAGGGCTTTGTCGCTCGGCACCTCCATCACCCCCAACGGAATCAGTTGGATCTGCTGATCATGGCTGGCCTGGATCACCCAGCCGGGTGCCTGGTTCTGTGGTGCAACCAACACCACCACAAACGTCGGATCGGCTACGGGCGGGCGGGTCAACAGCAGGGCCGCCAACACCAGTGTGGTCACCAGGCCTGCGCCGGCCAACCCACGCCAGAGTGCCAGCAGGTTCCACCAAGGCACACCGGCGTCCTGGTTGTTTGCCGTGCTGCGTTCGATGCGCCGCCACAGTTGCGCGGACGGCGGCACGGGTTCGGCCAAGGCGGTCAGCGGCAGCAGGCGCTGCTCCCAGGCATCTACCGCCGCACGCAGCTCGCTGTCATGTTTCAGGCGTTGCTCGACCTCGGCGCGTTGCTCGGCGGGCAGGGTGCCCAGCACGTATTCGCTGGCGAGTTCATCCAGTGGGTTGCTCATGCCATGCACTCGCGCAGCGCGACGAGGCTCCGTTTGATCCAGGCTTTGACGGTGCCCAGGGGCGTGTCCAGTTTCCGGGCGATTTCGCTGTGGGAATAACCGTCGACATAGGCGTGAAGGATGCACGTGCGACGGGTCGGGTCGAGTTGTTCCAGGCAGCGGTACACCTGACCTTCTCGGGCGCTGAATTCGAAGCTGTCATTGGGGGCGGCGAGCTGCTCGTGTTCGTCGCTCAATGCCACCTCCCGGTAGTGATTGCGCACGGCATTGAGCGCCAGGTGCCGGGTGATGCTGAACACCCAGCCCCGCGCCGAACCACGGCTTGGGTCGAAACTGCCGGCGCCGCGCCAGACCTTGATAAACGCGTCATGCACGACATCTTCGGCCAGGGCTTTGTCACGCACAATGCGCAACGCCACGCCGAGCAAGCGGCTGCTGTCCTCGGCATAGAGTTGGCGCAAGGCGCGTTGGTCGCCACGGGCACACGCCGCCAGGCAGGTTTCGTAATCAAACAAACACGGCATCCTTAAAGGGCTGAGTCCTGTGGCGAGCGCGCTCGCCACAGGCAGCGTAGCCGAGTTTACTCAGTTGGCTGCCCAGAAAATGTAGTCGGCCTGGTACTTCACCACGGCCTGCTGGCCTTTGTTCGCCGCTGTGCATTCGCTGCTCGGCGCCACGCCGCCTTTAAGGGCAACACGCTGGATGTAACTGACGCCACTCATGGCACCTTTACCTTCGGCCGGGTTGGCCTTGACCAGCTGATAGGGCAGGTTGCCTGCACTCGAAGGCGCTACCGCCAGTTGGGTGCCGGTGATTTTCGAGCCATCCTGGGCCTGCCAGGTGGCGGGCGGGCCGAAGTAGTTGCCCACCGGCTTGCCGCTGCGATCATTCAACACGGCTTTGGGGCCGACAAAGAACCATTCGGTCTGGCCGACGGCGTTGGCTTTGTCGCGGCATTCGTAGGTGATTTCGCCGACCCCGGTGGTTTCCATCGCAATCTTGTGCCCGTCCGGCACCTTGATGCTGTCCGGCAAGCCGGTCTGGGCGAAAGCCGCAGGCGCAACGGTGAGTGCAGCCGCAAGGCAGAACAGTGTTTTAGCGTTCATGGGTAGTGCTCCATTTGAGTAAAACAGCGGGGTGACTGCAAGGACTACACGCGAGGCGCACGATTGGATGCACGGGTTAGAAAATAAACCTCAGAGGGCGCACACTGTGCGCCCGCCCCCGAGGAGAACCTCGCAATGACTGGTGTTCACACGTCTGCTCAACAAGGTTTCTCGACCCAGGCCGCCACCTACGCCCAAGGTCGACCGGACTACCCACGCCAACTCACCGGCTGGCTGACCGATACACTGCGTATCAACGCACAGTCGACCGTGATCGACCTGGGGGCCGGCACCGGCAAGTTCACCCGTTTGCTCAGCACCCTGGCGCCCAGCCTGATTGCCGTCGAGCCGGTCGAGGCCATGGGCGCGCAACTGAGCAAACTGTTGCCGGATGTACGCCTGCTCAGCGGCACCGCTGACGCTATCCCTTTGCCGGAGGCCAGCGCCGATGCGCTGGTGTGCGCGCAAGCCTTCCACTGGTTCGCAACCGAGGCCGCACTGGCAGAGATCCACCGCGTGCTCAAGCCTGACGGGCGCCTGGGGCTGGTGTGGAATGTGCGCGATGAGTCAGTGGACTGGGTTGCGGCCATCACCGAAATCATTACGCCCTATGAAGGCGACACGCCGCGTTTTCATACAGGGCATTGGCGCGAAGCCTTCACCGGTGGGTATTTTTCCGCGCCGCAAATGAGCTGTTTTGCCTATCAGCATGTGGGCAGCCCCCAGGAAGTGATCATGGATCGCTTTCTGTCTGTGAGCTTTATCGCGGCGCTACCGGCCGCGCAAAAGGCCACGGTGACCGAGCAATTACGCGGGCTGATCAACACTCACCCGGCGCTGCGCGGGCGTGACACTGTGGCGTTTCCGTATCAGACCCAGGCCTATGTCTGCCATCGTCTGACAGAAAAAGCATAAAGTCAGATCATATTGATATAAGTCGTTATAAGAAAAATCGCTATCCTGCGGCCAGAATTTTATAAGGCCGCGGGTAGTTGTAATGGATGTGGGCAATTTTGGTTTTGTAGTCGCTGGCCTGATCGTTGGTTTTATCGTCGGCATGACCGGTGTCGGCGGCGGGTCCCTGATGACGCCGATCCTGTTGTGGTTCGGCATCAACCCGGCCACCGCCGTGGGCACTGACTTGTTATACGCCGCCATCACCAAATCCGGTGGGGTGCTGGTACACAGCAAAAACCGCAATATCGACTGGACCATCACTGGCTGGCTGACCTTGGGCAGCGTGCCGGCGGTGCTTTTGACGCTGTGGTTCCTGGCCAGCCTGCACACTGATCCCAGCGCGATGAATGCAGTGATCAAGCAGGCGCTGGGCTTTGTGCTGCTGCTGACGGCGCTGGCGATCCTGTTCAAGAAAAGCCTGTTGGCGTTCGCCCAGCGGCATGCGGGCGATGATTACCACATGAGTCCGCGCAACCTCAACGCACTCACAGTCGTCACCGGCGCGATCCTGGGCACCATGGTTGCGTTGACCTCTATCGGCGCGGGTGCCCTCGGGACTGTGGCGTTGTTTATCTTGTATCCGTTCCTGGCCACGCGGCGTCTGGTCGGCACCGAGATCGCCCACGCCGTGCCGCTGACCCTGGTGGCGGGCCTGGGGCATGCCAGCATGGGCAATATGGACTGGCACTTGCTGGGCTTTTTGCTGATGGGGTCGTTGCCGGGGATTTACCTGGGCAGCCACATGACCGGCAAAGTCCCGGACGGCGTGTTGCGACCGTGTCTGGCGATTATGTTGATGACCATCGGGTATAAGCTCGCGTTCTGAGTGGTGGATCGTTCCCACGCTCTGCGTGGGAATGCCACCCCGGACGCTCTGCGTCCCGCTCTTGAAGCCGTGACGCGGAGCGTCACAGGATGCATGCCCACGCAGAGCGTGGGAACGATCAATTACGCTTTGCCAGGCCCATTCCCGATCTGCCACACAAACGGCGGCTCGGTTCCATTGATCACCCAATCCCCCACGATCCGCGCCTTGTAGATCACCGGGTTATGCGACGACACGGTCCGCGCATTGCGCCAATGGCGATCCAGCGCTTTACCCTGGCGCACATCCGACGCACCCAGCGCATTGAACAGCTCACTGGTAGCCCGCTGAATCAACTCCGACACCACCACCTGCGCTGTCGCCGATTCAATCTCGGCAGCCACGTTTGCCTCACGCTCAGCCACCTCATCCCCGGCAAATCTTGCCAAGTAAGCCCGTTGCGCCGGCACCGCAGCTTTCAACGCACTGGCCTCGGCGGCATACACCAGCGCGGCCACTTCGCCCACCACTTGCTGCACCTGCGGGTCCTGGCTGACATGGGCGGCATTGCCATGGCTGTAGATGCGTTTGCGGCTGCGCACCTGCTGCGCCACGTCGTTGAGCGCCGCACGGCCAATACCGGCCAGGCTCGCCAGCAGCACCAACTGGTAAAACGCGGTCTGGTATTTGAAGCGGGTGGCGAAGTCGATCACGTTGTCGGCCTCAACCACCGCATCGGTAAACCGTGTAGTGCCGCTGCCCGTGGTGCGTTGGCCGAACCCGTCCCAGTCATCACGTTGCACCACGCCGGGCTGGTGCGTGCGGGTGGCGGCGATCACGTCGGCGCCGGTGTCGCTGCGCTGGGCGTACACGTCGATCCAGTCGGAGAAAATGCTCCCGGTGCTGTAGAACTTTTCGCCGTTGAGCTTCCAGTGATCGCCATCCGGGCTGACCTGAGTGACCACATCGCCGATGGCCACAGTGCCGATTTCGGTCCAGGCGCAACCGACGATATCGCCGTCGACAAACCGCTTGAACCACAGGTCGCGCCCCGCGCTGGGTGGCGCGTTCAGGCGGTCTTCGGCAAAGGCGAAGTGCCCGCGCAGCGCCTGGGGCACATTGGAGTCGGCCGCCGCCAGTTCGATCAGCAGCTCAAACAATTGCGGCAGGGACGCGCCGCCACCGCCGTATTCCACCGGCACCCGCACCGCGCCGAACCCTGCGTGTTTGAGCCACTCAATCGGCTCATAGGGCAGGGCGCGCGCTTGTTCACGTGCCACGGCACCTTCGGCGATGCGCTGGAAGATCGGCCGAAAGCGCGCGGCAAGTGTGGGGTAATCGACGCCGATGGACAGCGGGTTGATGACATGTTGCTCGGTCATGGGATACGGCTCCTGGGCAGTGATCAATGGTGAGCTGATTGCATAGTCCGTGCCGGGCGGCGCAGCCCGTATTTACTGGGGATGGATCCAAACTGCTGTTGCCCCAGCAACAGTAAATCGACAAAACAAGGCCATCCGCGACATTCGCCGGCTTGGCAAAAACCACAGCGATATACGCCGCAACGCCCGTGGGGTGGCGCTTTGATGATGTCTGGCACGCTTGCTGCTCAAGCCTGGTTACATCCTTCTTTCGTGCGAGGTACTGCCAGATGAGTCAGCAAGCCGTGAAATTTGCCTATTGGGTGCCCAACGTCAGCGGTGGGCTGGTGGTCAGCAAGATCGAACAGCGCACGCACTGGGGCATCGACTACAACCGCAAGCTCGCGCAGTTGGCCGAGGCGGCCGGCTTCGAATATGGCCTGACGCAAATTCGCTTCACCGCCGGCTACGGTGCCGACAATCAGCATGAGTCTGTAGCGTTCAGCCATGCGTTGCTGGCGGCGACCACTAGGCTCAAGGTGATCGCCGCGATCCTGCCTGGCCCTTGGCAGCCGGCGCTGGCGGCCAAGCAGCTGGCGACCATCGACCAGCTCACCAATGGGCGCATCGCGGTGAATATCGTCAGTGGCTGGTTCAAGGGCGAATTCCAGGCCATCGGCGAACCCTGGCTGGAACATGACGAACGTTATCGCCGTTCCGAGGAGTTTATCCGTGCCCTCAAAGGCATCTGGAGCCAGGACGATTTCACTTTCAAGGGCGACTTCTACCGCTTCAACAATTACAGCCTCAAACCCAAGCCACTCGGCCAGCCGGAAGTGTTCCAGGGCGGCAGCTCACGGGCGGCGCGGGACATGGCGGCACGCGTGTCGGACTGGTACTTCACCAACGGCAACACGCCCGAAGGCATCAAGGCCCAGGTTGACGATCTCCGCATCAAGGCCGCGGCCAATCACCATTCGGTGAAAGTGGGTGTAAACGCGTTTGTGATCGCCCGCGACACCGAAGAAGAAGCCCGCGCTGTGCTCGCCGAAATCATCGACAAGGCCGACCCCGAAGCGGTGAATGCGTTTGGCGATGCGGCCAAACAGGCGGGCAAGGCCTCACCGGAAGGCGAGGGCAACTGGGCCAAGTCCAGCTTTGAGGACCTGGTGCAATACAACGACGGCTTCAAGACCAACCTGATTGGCACGCCGCAGCAGATCGCCGAGCGCATAGTCGCGCTCAAGGCTGTGGGCGTGGACCTGATACTGGCTGGCTTCCTGCATTTTCAGGAAGAGGTCGAATACTTCGGCCAGCGCGTCCTGCCGCTGGTGCGCGAGCTGGAAGCCAAGGCCGGCGTCAAGCAGGTGGCTTAAACAACACGACGGCCGCGCGCAATTTGTTATTGCCAAAACGGCACATGCGCTCGAACTCCCCATGGCTGACCGGCAGATGCTGGCAGTCCAGGGATTGGCGATGCTGGCTGTGGTCCACGTCGGGGTCGTGCAGGTAGACGAACTCTTCATCGCAGTCGGTGACCATCACCCAATGTGGCGACTTGGAACGGGTGAGGCGGTAGCTGCTGATCAGTACCAGCGGCTGCCCGCCAGCCTGCAATACCTGCGGTAAATCCAGCGCGCCGCCGAATACCTGTTCGACGTCGCTGCCGACCAATTCCTCTTCAAACGCCTCATGCACTAAGCGCATCACGTCCTTTTTGTGCTGGTCGCGCACGCCATCCAGAAACAACGGCCCGCGCACATTCACCTGCATACGCACCCGAAAACCCCGGCGCCAGGCCGCCAAAGCCAAGCCTTGCGGGCTGCAGCCGCCATGGCCTGCGGTCATGAACACGGTGGTGGCTTCGCGCCAGATCTGCAGCTCTTCGCGCCGCCCGGCCACGCGACCTGCCAGCAACGCGCCCATGGCCATCAGCAGGCATGCGGCGCCACAGGTGAAGTCGGTGGTCTGTTGGTAATACGGCACGCTCTGGGGGCGTGCAACCTGGTGCTGGAGGATGCGTTTTTCCAGTCGAATAGCGGCGGTGTGATCTTCGTAATAGTCATTTATCAGTGCAAAGCGGCGATAGCCGTTGCGCTCGTACAGCGCCAGGGCGCCGGGGTTGTCGGTGCGTACTTCCAGGCGCAGATAGGCGCAATCATGTTCCAGGGCGCAGGCCTCGATGCGCGTCAGCAATTGCTTGCCCAAGCCCATGCCGCGCGCACGCTCGGCGATGGCGATGGAGTACAGGCGCGCCAATGAAGTGCCGCGATGGAACAGCACCAGTGCATAACCTTGCAACTGCGCATCATTTTCCGCCACCAGCAACTGGCCATGGGCACGGCTGATCATCCACTGGAAACTGCGCAACGAGAGCCGGTCGGTGGTGAAACAGTGCTGTTCCAGTGCGACCAATTCAGGCACATCAGCAGGGGTTGCAACGCGAAAGGAAAGAGCCATATAACCGCCGTAAAAGTTGCGTAACGAAACGGGACTTCTCTAAAAGATCGTGCTTAATAGAAAAGGTCGAGTTCTCTAAAGCGGATCAAATATTATGTCAGCGGTACAAGGTCATTGGCGTGAAGTATCCGAGCAAAACGTCGCGGCGACAATAACTTCCAGCGGTTATTTTTCGGTCGCAAGCAAAGGTTCCAGCCAAGTGGTGATCATTGTCGAACGCAAGGAAGATTGGGCCTCTTACTTCCCCAGCGAAGACATCGTGACCGCCCAGGAATACCTTGAACAAGCCCGTGAAAGCGAGACGGGCAAGCGTGTGCAGGTGATCAATCTGTGCCGCAGTTACAAGTACCTGGGCCACGGCTACTACTGCTCGTTGTTGGCCGAAGCGCGCGCGCACAAGGTGATTCCGTCGGTACGCACCATCAGTGAACTGACTAAAAAGTCGCTGTATGGCTTGTCACTGGATGACCTGGATAAAACCCTCGATAAAGCCTTGAGTCATCACCTTTACAGCAATACCGAAGGCTTTACCCTGACACTTTATTTTGGTCGAACCAATATAGAGCCGCTGCAAGAGTTGGCCCGCCAGTTATTTGAAACCTTCCCGTGCCCAATCTTGTTAGTTGAGTTTCGCAAACACAATGGCTGGCACATCGACGGGGTCAAGTCCGGGGTCTTGCACAAGTTGCGCGATGACCAGGAAGACCAGTTCGCCCACGCCCTCGACAACTTCAGCCGCAAGATCTGGCGCCAGCCGCGCTCACGCCGCTTGGCGCGGTATGACCTGGCGATTCTTCACGACCCGCAGGAGCAACTGCCGCCGTCCAATGCTCGCGCCCTGGAAAACTTCGTGCGGGTCGGCAAAGGGCTGGGCATCGATGTGGAACTGATCGAGCGTAAGGATTACTCACGGCTGGCCGAGTACGACGCCTTGCTGATCCGCGAGACCACCAGTGTCGACAACCACACCTATCGCTTTGCCAAAAAAGCCGAAAGCGAAGGCCTGGTGGTCATGGACGACCCGGCATCGATCCTGCGCTGTACCAACAAGGTCTACCTCACTGACCTGCTCAACAGCCATCAACTGGGCATGCCCGCCACCGAGATTCTCTACAAGGAGCGACCGCAAGATTTCGAAAGGGTCGGCGAGCGCCTGGGTTTCCCGCTGGTGTTGAAGATCCCCGACGGCTGCTTCTCGCGCGGCGTAATCAAGGTGGAAAGCCAGGAAGCCCTGCTCAAGGCCACCGCCGAGTTGTTCGAACACTCTGTGCTGCTGCTGGCCCAGGAGTTTTTCTACACCGAGTACGACTGGCGCATCGGTGTGCTCAACCGCAAGCCGATCTTTGCCTGCCAATACTTCATGTCCAAGGGCCACTGGCAGATTTATAACCACAAGGCTATCGGCCAGGACATCAACGGTGAATGCCGCACCCTGGCGGTTCATGAAGCGCCCAAGGCAGTGGTGGAACTGGCGGTAAAAACCGCCAACCTGATCGGCGACGGCCTCTACGGTGTCGACCTCAAGCAGTCCGGCGACAAAGTGGTGGTGATCGAGGTCAACGACAACCCCAATATGGACGCCGGTATCGAAGATGCCTATTTGCAAGACGACCTGTATGCGCTGGTGCTGGAGGAGTTTGTACGGCGATTGGAGTTGAAACGCCAGGGCCAGGGCTGGTGACGCGCGATGATTCAGCGCTTTGAACTGACCGACGGAAAACTGTGCAAGGCGGACAAGGACGACGCTGCAATCATGCTGTTCAACAACCCGGACGCGGCCGAGCGCGAGTGGTTGCGCGACCATCACAAACTCGACGAGCACGCCCTGGCTTCGGCGCTTGACCCGGATGAAGTCTCACGCATCGAGTTTCACCCCGATAACCTATTCCTGATCTGGAAACGCCCGGAGAACTACTCGGGCGGCGGCAGCCTGATGTTCGAAGTGGCCTCCTGCGGGCTATTGTTTTCGCCCGGCCGCCTGTTGGTGATCGCCACGGATGACACCCCACTCTCCGGGCTCGGCGCACGCCGGCCGTTGCATACCCCGCTGGATGTGCTGCTCGACTTGCTGCTTAACAACATTCACCACTACCTGGGCCACCTCAAGGTGATCAAGCTGGTGGCGCGGGAGTTGCAGCAACAGTTCAATGCGTCGATGAGCAACCAGCACCTGATGCAGATGTTTAACCTCAGTGAAAGCCTGATCTATTACATCAACGCGCTGCACAGCAATGGCGCGGTGTTGTCGCGGTTGCGCAACCACGCGGAAAAGGAGCATTTCAGCGCCGAGGTGCTGGGGTTGATCGATGACCTGATCATTGAGAACCACCAGTGCTACAAGCAGGCGGAGATCTACTCCAACGTGTTTTCCGGGCTGATCGATGCACGCGGCAACCTGATGAACAACAGCATGAACAACCTGCTGCGCAAGCTGACGTTGATCAACGTGGTGTTTCTGCCGCTCAACCTGATCGCCAGCGTGGGCGGCATGTCGGAGTTCAGCATGATGACGGCGGGCACGCCGTGGTGGGTGTCGTACCCGCTGTTGATGGTGGCGATGGGCGTTGGGGCGGGGTTGATGGTGTTCGGGCTAAAACGCATCGCAGGCGGCGCCAGCCGCGCGTGAACACGGATTCCTCCTGTGGGAGCTGGCTTGCCTGCGATGCCGGCGCCTCGGTGTGTCAGTGACACACAGTCGATGCTATCGCAGGCAAGCCAGCTCCCACAGGTTTACGGTTGCAGTGTCAGCACTTCAAAGCCGTCCGCCGTCACCGCAACAGTATGCTCCCACTGCGCCGACAGGCTGTTGTCCTTGGTCACCACCGTCCAGCCATCCTTGAGGTCGCGCACCTTGGCGCTGCCCTGGTTGAGCATCGGCTCGATGGTAAACACCATGCCTTCGCGCAGTTCCAGCCCGGTGCCGGGGCGGCCGAAGTGCAACACTTGGGGTTCCTCGTGCATCTGCCGGCCGATGCCGTGGCCGCAATACTCACGCACCACGCTGTAGCCGTTGGCTTGCGCATGGCTCTGGATCGCATGGCCGATATCGCCCAGGCGTGCGCCGGGGCGAACCTGGCGAATGCCGGCCCACATGGCTTCGAAGGTCTGTTCCACCAGGCGCCGGGCCTTGGGCGCCACGCTGCCAATCATGTACATCTTGCTGGAGTCAGCGATAAAACCGCCTTTTTCCAGGGTGATGTCGATGTTGATGATGTCGCCGTCTTTCAACACATCCTTGGCACTGGGCATGCCATGACACACCACTTCGTTGATCGAGGTGTTGATGCAAAAGGGGTAGTCGTATTGCCCAAGACTCGCCGGCCGGGCTTTGAGTTCGTTACGGATGAAGGTTTCGACGGCGCTGTCCAGCTCCAGGGTCGAACGTCCGGCGGCGACAAAACCGTCGAGCATGCTGAATACCTGGGCCAGCAGGCGTCCGGATTCGCGCATCACGGCCAGTTGTGCGGGTGTCTTGATCATCAGCCGCGCCCTCGGATCAGGTCGGGTTTGTCCAGTAACAGCTTGTTGATCAGCTCGTTGTAGGGCAGGTGCGGGTTGAGTTCGGCCAACAGGCCGATCTTGATCCAGAACTCGGCCTGGGCATTGATGGAGCGGTCCATGGCGGCGCTGGCCAGGCGAAGCTGTTCGTGCAGTTGGTCGGTAATCTTGACGATGCCCATGGGTTTCACTGTGTTAGATGGATATACAAAGCGTATACGTTTCGTATATCTCTCGTAAACCCCAACCCGCTAAATGGCCACAGGCCATTGACTTGCCCAGTCACCGCCGGTTAATTTCGGTGCATGACCTTTCCAGCCTTGCGCCGCCAGTCGAGCATTATTATTACCGCCATTCCTCATTTGGCGGGATAGCACACGGCTGCACCCAAACCCGCCCTAGAGGCGGGTTTTGTTTTTCCGACTCCTGGGCAGCACACCAACACCAGGAGACGCCCATGAGTACCCACCGCGCCGCGCAAACCGCCAATACCGGGCTGCTTGAGCACTACGTGAAAAAGATCCTCGCCGCACCGGTTTACGACGTGGCAGTGCGCACGCCCTTGCAATCGGCGCCTGCGTTGTCGGCGCTATTGGGCAACCAAGTGCTGCTCAAGCGGGAAGATTTGCAGCCGACGTTTTCCTTCAAGATCCGTGGCGCCTACAACAAGCTGGTGCAACTCGGCGATGAGCAGAAAGCCCGTGGGGTGGTGACCGCCTCGGCGGGTAATCATGCGCAGGGCGTGGCATTGGCGGCGCGGGAACTGGGCATCAAGGCCCGCATCGTCATGCCGTGCAGCACGCCGGAATTGAAGGTGCTGGGCGTGCGCTCCCGTGGCGCCGAGGCGGTGTTGCATGGCGAAAGCTTTCCGTTTGCCCTGGCCCACGCATTGCAGTTGGCCGAGGCGTCGGGTTGCACCTTTGTTTCGCCGTTCGATGACCCCGATGTGATCGCCGGCCAAGGCACAGTGGCCATGGAAATACTGCGCCAGCAGCAAGGCCCGCTGCACGCGATCTTCGTGCCGGTGGGCGGCGGCGGCCTGATCGCCGGGATTGCCGCCTATGTCAAATACCTGCGGCCCGAGGTGCGCATTGTCGGCGTCGAACCCGAGGGTTCCAGTTGCCTGCTGGCGGCCTTGCGCGCCGGTGAGCGGGTGGTGCTGCCCAGTGTCGACGGGTTTGCCGATGGCACCGCGGTGGCGCAGATCGGCGCCTATGGCTTTGAGATCTGCCGCGATTGGGTCGATGAAGTGATCACCGTCAGCAATGACGAACTGTGCAGCGCCATCAAGTTGATCTACGACGATACGCGCTCCATCACTGAGCCTTCAGGCGCACTGGCGGTGGCGGGCGTTCGCAAGTACGTCAGCCAAAACGGCGTGCGCGGGCAGACCTTGGTGGCAGTGAACTCAGGGGCCAATATCAACTTTGATAGTTTGCGACATGTTGCGGAGAGAGTAGCGGCGCAAAGTGTAACTTAGTGCATAAACGTTTAATCGACGCGGTTCGACGATAATTCACGCGGGGTAAACAGATTTATATACGTCAGCGCGGCGCTTATGAGGAAAGGTTACAACGAGAATGGATTTTGCCGAGTAGGCTGATGAATGAAAGCGTCTGCCAGGGTCGGTAAGACGCCGCAGGCACGCGCCTGCACCGTACCTGAATATCTGTACCTAAAAATCTGTTGGCAGTCTCAAAAAAGGAGAGGTTGGCCATGCTTTCGGAACTAGAGCTACGCAGTATTATTGAAGGAAGTTTCTTGCCCAAGCGGTGCGAATGCACCAAAGCCGAAGACGCCTCGTTGACGATCAAGGTGTATGACGACCGCGACCGTGACCGGGTGGATTTGGAAGTCAAAGGTATCAACGCGGAAAAACTCGACAGCAGTCGAGCCATTTGCAACCTGATCAGCGGGTTGCGCGAAGACCTCAAGCACACTCAAGCGCCTGCTCAGCAAAGAGTGGCGGGGCGCGGCTACTAGTCAGTCAAGTGTTTGAGAGTCATTCACCGACGACCTGTGGGCCTGGTAAACGCCAGGCCCAATGCGGTGTGTTTCAATTCTGAAAATCGCAGGCTTCGGACATTTTTCGGTAGCCCACATCTTCGATCTTCCCGGCTTTGTCCACGAACTTGATATCGGCGTTGATCACCTTGCACACCTCGGTGTCTTCCTCGTGCATGGCGATCACTTTGTCGACGTTCAAGGGCATGCCGTATTGATACTGCACAGGCTTGACGGCGGTGTCGGCCTGGGCCATCCCCGACACCGCGGCAAGGGCCAGGGTGGCGGTGAATAACAAGGTACGCAGTTTCATGGTGGTGCTCCGCAAGTGAGTTCAATTTCACTCTCGGCTTGCGGGATTAACCATCGATTAATTTTGCCTTGGCTGACAAAACCTTCATGAAACCCAGGCTTCAGCCCAACTGCTGGCGATACGGCAGGTCCGGCCCGGTCTTGCTGCAGGTCAGCGCGGCGGCGCGGATCGCGAAGCCCAGCATGCTGTCGATCTGCGCGCGTGTCAGCTGTTGCAGGCCGTCAATCGAATCCAGCTGCTGCTCGGTCAACCAGGCAATCAACGCGGCCTGGAAGGTGTCGCCGGCGCCCACCGTATCGGCCATCACCACCTTGACCGCAGGTTGCGACCAACTGCCGTGCTGGCGGCTGAACACGCTGGCGCCATCGCCGCCACGGGTGAGGAACACCAATTGGCAACGGTACTGCAACCAGCCTTGCAGCACGCTCTCGGGCGACTGGTCGGGGTAGAGCAGGTGCAGGTCTTCATCGCTGACTTTAATCAGGTCGGCATGCTTGACCAACTCGGCCACGCGCTCACGCCACAGCTGGATATCCGGTTGCGGGTTGAGCCGCACATTGGGGTCCAGGCTGATCAGGCGCTTGCCGCTTTCGCGCTTGACCAGGCTCAGCAGGGTGTCGCCGATCGGCTGCACCACCAGCGAAAACGAGCCGATATGTACGCCACGAACCTCATCGCCCAAGGTCGGAAGATGCTCAACCGCCAGTTGCCGATCGGCGCAGCCTTCACCGCGAAAGCTGTATTGCGGTGAGCCATTGGCGCCCACGGCAACCATCGCCAGGGTGGTTGGCGCGGCAAACTCAAGCAGAAACTGCTGGCTGACGCCTTCGTCCTTGAGCACTTGCAGCAAGCGCTGGCCAAGGAAGTCGTTGGACACGCCACCCAACAGCGCGGACTCAATGCCCAGGCGGCGCAAACCCACGGCCACGTTGAACGGCGAACCACCGGCAATGGCCTTGTAATTGACCCTGGAAGCCTGCCCGCTGGCATCCTCCTCGCTGAAAAAATCGAACAGCGCTTCGCCACACACCAGATACATAGTCGTTCGCTCTTAAAGGGTTGCCACGAGCTGCTGATAGCGCTCGTAAGCCTGTTGATAGGCACTGACATTGGCCGCCACCGGCAGCGTGCGGCTGCTTGGGTCGACACTCACACATTTGTCGCACAGGCTGGCCAGGGTGTCGCCGGACTGGCTCCACGCCGCCTGGATCGCCGCGCCCAGGGCAGCGGCTTCGCTTTGTTCGGTACACACCACTTCGGTGTTCATGATATCGGCGACCATCTGCCGCCACACCGGGCTTTTCGAGCCGCCGCCGATCAGGCGGATGCTATGGCTTTGCAGGCCGGTCTGGCGCAGCAGGTCGAGGCCGTAGCGCAGGCCGAAGGTGGTGCCCTCGACCACCGCGCGACACAGGTTGGCGCGGGTCAGGTTGGTCATGGTCAGCCCGTGGAGGCTGCCGGTGGCGTGGGGCAGGGCGGGCACGCGTTCGCCATTGAGGAACGGCAGCATGCTCACGCCATCGGCGCCAATCGGCGCTTGCGCAACCAGGCTGTTGAAGGTCGCAAGGTCAAGCTCGAACAGCTCGCGAATCACCCCGGTGGCGTTGGTCAGGTTCATGGTGCAGATCAACGGCAGCCAGCCACCGCTGGACGAACAGAAGGTCGCGACCGAGGCTTGCGGGCTGACATTCGGCTGGTCGGCAAATGCGTAGACGGTGCCGGACGAACCCAGGCTCATGGTGATCACGCCGGGGGCGATATTGCCGGTGCCGATGGCGCCCATCATGTTGTCGCCGCCGCCACTGGACACCTTGGCATTCGGGTTGATGCCTAAGCGTTCGGCGATGGCCGGCAGGATGGTACTGACCGTTTGATCGGCCGCAATCAACGCGGGCAGGGCTTTTTCCAGGCGCCCGCTCGGGTCGATGTGCGTAAGCAGTGCCACGTCCCACTCGCGGCTGCGCACGTTGAAGTAGCCGGTGCCCGACGCATCGCCGTATTCCGCCACGGCGCGGCCGGTGAGCCAGTAGTTGAGGTAGTCGTGGGGCAGCAGGATATGGGCGATGCGTGCGAACACGTCCGGGTGTTGTTCGCGGGTCCACAGCAGTTTCGACACGGTATAGCCCGGCGCAATCGCCACGCCGAGGCGTTCCAGCGAGCCGCTTTCGCCGCCCAGGTACGCCAACAGGCGGTCGTTCTCCGGGGCGGTTTCGGTGTCGCACCAGAGTTTGGCCGGGCGTAGCACCTCACCGTGCTCGTCCAGTAGCACCAGCCCGTGCTGCTGGCCGGAGACGCCGATGCCGAGAATGTCCTGGCCGTCCACGCCAGCCTGTTGCAGGGCGCGGTGAGTGGCTTCGGTAAAGGCATCCAGCCATTCCTGGGTGTGCTGTTCGCGACGGCCATTGGCGCCGCTGATCAGCGTATGCGCGGCGGCGCCCAGGCCCAGGACCTTGCCGCTGGACGCGTCGAGGACGATGGCTTTGGTGCCCTGGGTGCCGCAATCGATGCCGAGGTACAGGTTTTGCTGGGTCATGAAGGAGTGCTCAGCAGTATTATTCTTGGATTGATAGCCCGATTAAATGTGGACGCTGGTCTGTGTGGGAGCTGGCTTGCCTGCGATAGCATCACTTGGGTTTGACTGATAGACCGAGGTGCTGGCATCGCAGGCAAGCCAGCTCCCACACAAGCCAGCTCCCACATTTTTAATCGGGTGTTTTCAGCAGTTGCTGCAGTGTTGCGGTGACGCCGTTGTCGCGCAAGCTGACAAAGCACCGCTCAAACGCTGCCACAAACTCAGCCGAGTTGGGAATAGCCTTGCCAAAAATCTCTTCCACACCCAGCAGGCGCTGGCTGATCAGCGCATCGTCACTCACCAGCCCTTGGCAGAACTCGGCGCGTGGGTCGGGGATCTTGTAAGTCACGCCGTTTTCATCAACGCCTTTGAGGTACAACGCCCAGGCGGCGACAACCAACGCCGCGCGCTCAGTCTCACGCCCATCGGCAATCAAGCGATTGATGGTCGGTACGGTGAACTTGGGAAACTTCGACGAGCCATCGGAACACACACGCTCCAACTGGTCGGCAATCGCCTGGTTGGAAAACCGATCCACCAGCGTCTGCTTGTACTGGGTCAAATCGATGCCCGGCACCGGCGCCAGGTTTGGCGTGACGTCCAGGTCCATGTAGGCACGCATGTAGGCCACAAACACCGGGTCATTCATGGTGTCGTGCACAAACCGATAACCCTTGAGAAAACCCAGGTAGGTAAGGGCCAGGTGGCTGCCATTGAGCAGGCCGATCTTCATTTCTTCGTAAGGCGTGACGTCATCGGTGAACTGCACACCGACGGTTTCCCACGCCGGGCGGCCGTTAACGAATTTGTCTTCCAGCACCCATTGCACAAACGGCTCGCACACCACCGGCCAGGCGTCGTCGATGCCGTGCTCATCGTGCAGTTGCAGGCGGTGGGCGGTGCTGGTCATCGGCGTGATGCGGTCGACCATGGCATTCGGGAAGCTCACGTTGGCCTTGATCCAGTCATGCAGCTCGGCGTTGTGCAGGGCGGCAAATGCCAGCAGGGCCTTGCGCGTGACGGCGCCGTTGTGCGGCAGGTTATCGCAGGACATCACGGTAAACGCCGGGGTCCCGGCGGTGCGGCGTTGGGTCAGTGCGGCGCAGATAAACCCGAACACGGTTTTAGGTGCATTGGGATGCGCCAGGTCGTGCTGGATCTGCGGCAGGTGCGCCATGAACTCGCCGTTACTGTCATCGATGCAGTAGCCGCCTTCGGTGATGGTCAGCGAGACAATCCGAATCTCAGGGCTGGCCAGCTTGTCGATCAGCGCCTGGGCGCCGTCTTCGGCCAGCAGCATGTCGCTGATGGCGCCGATCACGCGCACTTCGGTGTCGTCGGTGTCGCCCAGTTCATACAGGGTGAACAGGTAATCCTGGCCGGCCAGGTCGTCGCGGGCCTTGCGGTCCTCGCTGCGCAGGCCGACGCCGCAGATGCTCCAGTCCAGGCCAACGCCGGTATTCATCAGCGCATCGGTGTAATACGCCTGATGCGCACGGTGGAAACCGCCGACGCCGATATGCGCGATGCCCTGGGAGGTGCTCGCAATGGCGTAGGCCGGAATTTTTACTTGCGGCGCCAATTGGGTGAGGTTCTGTTTATTCAGTTTCATCACAAGTCTCGCGAAATCAGGCGGCAGCGCGCAGTGGACGAGCCACGGCCACGCCATCGGTGTCGAACAGATGGCAGTGCGCCGGGTCCAGGTGCAGGTGCAGGGTTTCGCCGTATTGGCTGGCCATGTCGCCACGAATCCGCATGGTCAGCGGCTCGCCGTTGGCGGTGATGACGTGGCAGAAGGTGTCGCTGCCCAGGCGCTCGCCGACGTCGGCGGTGACGGTCAGGGTGGTTTGCCCAGGCGCGGCAATTTCCAGGTGCTCGGGGCGAATCCCCAGGGTCACCGCGCTGCCCACGCTCAAGCTGGCACCGCTCAATGGCAGGCTGATCAGGGTGCCGGCGTCCAATTGCACGTCGCAGCCCTGGCTTTCAATACGGGTGACTTTACCCTTGAGGAAGCCCATTTTCGGCGTGCCCAGAAAGCCCGCCACAAACAGGTTGGCCGGCTGGTGGTACAGCTCCAGCGGCGAGCCGACCTGCTCGATACGGCCGCTGTTGAGTACCACCACCTTGTCGGCCAGGGTCATGGCCTCGACCTGGTCGTGGGTCACGTAAATCATGGTGGCTTGCAGCTCTTTATGCAGGCGCGCCAGTTCCAGGCGCATCTGCACGCGCAGGGCGGCGTCGAGGTTGGACAGCGGTTCGTCGAACAGGAAAATCTTTGGGTTACGCACGATCGCACGGCCGATTGCCACGCGCTGACGCTGGCCGCCGGAAAGCTGCTTGGGCTTGCGCTCCAGCAACGGGCCGAGTTCGAGGATGCGCGCCGCTTCGCTGACTTTGCTCTCCACCAGCTTCTTGTCGACGCCGGCCAGGTCCAGGGCAAACGACATGTTCTTGCGCACGCTCATGTGCGGGTACAGCGCGTAGGTCTGGAACACCATGGCCAAGTCGCGCTTGGCGGGGGTGACTTCGGTGATATCGCGGCCATCGAGTTCGATGGTGCCTTCGGTGACTTCCTCAAGGCCCGCGATCAAACGCAGCAGGGTGGATTTACCGCAGCCCGACGGGCCGACGAACACCACAAATTCCTTGTCGTTCACTTCCAGGTCAATGCCCTTGATGATCGAGAAACCTTCGAAGCCTTTTTGCAAATTTTTGATTTTCAGGTTGGCCATGATGGGCCTCCGCTTGGAATTATTATTTAACTGCGCCGAAGGACAAGCCACGCACCAGCTGTTTTTGGCTGATCCAGCCAAAGATCAGGATCGGCGCACAGGCGAGGGTCGAGACGGCGGACAATTTGGCCCAGAACAAACCTTCGGGGCTGGAGTAAGAGGCGATCAGCGCGGTCAATGGCGCGGCATTCGAGGAGGTCAGGTTCAGCGACCAGAACGCCTCGTTCCAGCACAGGATCAGCGACAGCAGCACGGTAGAGGCCAGGCCGCCCTTGGCGATCGGCAGTAGCACGCGGACCATTTCCTGCCACAGGGTGGCGCCGTCCAGGCGCGCGGCTTCGAGGATGTCCTTGGGGATGTCCTTGAAGTAGGTGTACACCATCCACACCACAATCGGCAGGTTGATCAGGGTGTAGATGATGATCAGCGCAATGCGCGTATCCAGCAGGCCAAGGCTCTTGGCCAGCAGGTAGATCGGCATCAAAACGCCCACTGGCGGCAACATCTTGGTGGACAGCATCCACAGCAAGGTGCCCTTGGTGCGCTGGGTTTCGTAGAACGCCATGGAGTAGGCGGCCGGTACCGAGATCAGCAGGCACAAGGCAGTGGCACTGAACGAAATCACCACCGAGTTCCAGGCGTAGGCGAAGTAGTTGCTGCGCTCGTTGATGTGCAGGTAGTTCTCCAGCGTCGGCGTGAAGATGAACTGCGGCGGCGTGGCGAACGCGTCGATTTCGGTCTTGAAGCTGGTCAGCACCATCCAGAAGATCGGGAAGAAAATCAGGATCGCGATGGCCCAGGCCAACGTGCCGAGCAACAGGCTTTGCAGGCGGCGGGATTGTTGAAGCGTCATGGCGCGGCCCTCAAGGCTTGTCAGTCAGGTTTTTGCCGATCATCCGCACCAGGATGATCGCCGCGATATTGGCGATGACCACGGCGATCAAGCCGCCGGCCGAGGCCATGCCCACGTCGAACTGCACCAGCGCCTGGTTGTAGATCAGGTAGGCGAGGTTGGTCGAGGCGTAGCCGGGGCCACCGTTGGTGGTGGTGAAGATTTCGGCGAAGACCGAGAGCAAAAAGATCGTTTCGATCATCACCACCACGGCAATCGGGCGCGCCAGGTGGGGCAGGGTCAGGTGCCAGAAGATCGCGATGGCGCCGGCACCGTCCAGGCGCGCGGCTTCTTTCTGTTCCTGGTCGAGGGACTGCATGGCGGTCATCAGCAGCAGGATGGCGAAGGGCAGCCACTGCCACGACACAATGATGATGATCGACAGCAATGGGTAGTGCGCCAGCCAGTCCACGGGTTCGGCGCCGAACAGCTTCCACACGGCGGCGAGAATCCCCGACACCGGGTGGAAAATCAGGTTCTTCCAGATCAGCGCACCGACGGTGGGCATGATGAAGAACGGCGAAATCAGCATCACCCGCACGATGCCGCGGCCCAGGAACTCACTGGCCTCCAGCAACGCGCTGATCAACACGCCGAACACCACGCTGATCAGCAGCACGCTGCCCACCAGTAACAGGGTGTTGGTGGCGCCAGGCAGGAAGCCCGAGTCGGTGATGAAGTAGGTGAAGTTTTCCAACCCCACGAATTGGTTTTCGCCAGGGTAGAGCAGGTTGTAGCGGATCAGCGAAAAGTACAGGGTCATGCCCAGTGGCACGATCATCCACAGCAGCAGCATGGCCACCGAGGGGCTGACGAGGAACCAGCCGGGGTTGGCCAGGCGGTTTTTGGGTGTTGTATTCATTGGGATCAAGACCAGTCGGGTGCATGCAAAACTAGAATCGGAGCGCGCTCAATGTGGGAGCTGGCTTGCCTGCGATGGCATCACATCGGTCTGGCTGACAGACCGAGTCGCCCGCATCGCAGGCAAGCCAGCTCCCACACAAAGCATTTATCGCGGTGATGCTGAGTTATTTGGGATAACCCGCCCGCTTCATCTCACGCTCGGTGGTGGTCTGCGCGGCGGTCAAGGCTTGGTCTACCGTTTGCTGACCGGTCAGCGCGCCCGAGAAGAACTTGCCGACCTGGGTACCAATCGCCTGGAATTCAGGAATGGTCACCAACTGGATACCGATATACGGCACCGGCTTGAGCGTCGGTTTGGTCGGGTCAGCGACTTTCAGCGATTCGAGGGTCACCTTGGCAAACGGTGCGGCTTTGAGGTATTCGTCGCTGTAGGTCGATTTGCGCGTGCCAGGCGGTACGTTGGCGATGCCGTCGGTCTTGGCTACCAGTTCGCCGTATTCCTTGGACGTTGCCCAGGTGGTGAACACCTTGGCGGCATCCTTGGCTTTGGAACTGGTCGGGATGGCCAGGCTCCAGGAGTACAGCCACGAGGTGCCCTTGTCGGTCTTCTCGTGCGGCGCGAAGGTGAAGCCGACGCTGTCAGCGACTTTGCTCTGAGACTTGTCGGTGACGAACGAACCGGCCACGCTGGCGTCCACCCAGATCGCGCACTTGCCACTGTTGAACAGCGCGAGGTTTTCGTTGAAACCGTTGCTGGAAGCACCCGGCGGGCCGGATTTCTTCATGTTGTCGACGTAGAAGTTCAACGCGTCCTTCCATTCAGGGCCGTTGAATTCCGGTTGCCATTTTTCATCGAACCAGCGCGCGCCGTAGCCGTTGGCCAGGGTGGTGATCAGCGCCATGTTCTCACCCCAACCGGCTTTGCCACGCAGGCACAGGCCGTATTGCTCTTTGCTCTTGTCGGTGAGTTTGGCGGCGAATTCACCGATCTGAGTCCAGGTCGGGTGCTCGGGCATGCTCAGCCCGGCGCCCTTGAACAGGTCGGTGCGGTAGTAGGTGATCGAGCTTTCGGCGTAGAACGGCAGGGCATACAACGAGCCTTTGACCGACAAGCCGTCACGCACCGAAGGGAACACGTCGTCGAGGTCGTAGGACGCCGGCAGGTCTTTCATCGGCTCCAACCAACCCTTGGCGCCCCACAGTGCAGCTTCGTACATGCCGATGGTCAACACGTCAAACTGGCCGCCCTGGGTGGCGATGTCGGTGGTCAGGCGTTGGCGCAGCACGTTTTCTTCAAGCACTACCCAGTTCAGCTTGATGTCCGGGTGCTCGGTCTCGAAGGTTTTCGAGAGCTTTTGCATGCGGATCATGTCGCTGTTGTTGACGGTGGCAATGGTCAGGGTTTGCGCGCCAAAGCTGACGGCGCTGAGGGTCATGCAGGTGGTCATGCAGGTGGAGACAAGCAGTGCTTTTGCTGTGAACTTCATCGCGCACTCCATTTCCGTGCCCAGAGGGCTACAGAATGACAGTTATTGTTGTTGTGTCTTCCCACAAGGTGTCAGGAAGAGTGTGCGTTGATTACAGCCTTGAAATGGGCGTGTGACAAATCCTTGGGCACACTTGAGCTGATACTTTTTTGCACTCGACAAGTCATGGGCTTAAACCATTAAGCCAGGTTCTGTTCGGTCAACCGTTGCACCGCCAGGCGTCGGTAGTGAGACGGCGTCATGCCCTTGAGCTGCTGGAAGCGCCGGTTAAAGTTGGAGATATTGTTAAAACCCGACTCAAAGCACACATCCGTCACGGCTTTGTCGCCATCGGCCAGCAGTTCGCAAGATTTGCTGATGCGTAGCCGGTTAACAAACTCTATAAACGTGCGTCCAGTGGCTTGTTTAAACACCCGTGAGAAATACGTCGGCTTCATCCCCAGGTACTGCGCCACTTCCTCCAGCGACAATTCGCGGGCGTAGTGGGCAAAGATATAGTCCACCGCGCGGTTGGTGCGATCAATGCTGTGCTCGTCGGCCACTTGCGGTGTCGTCCCGCCGGACAGCAGCTGGTAATCCTCACAGGCGCTCAACACCTCCAGCAGAATAAAGAAGTGCCCCAGGCGCGCTATACCTTGGGCGTCTTCGATGCGCTGCATCAAGGTCATGGCTTGGGCGATGGTTTTTTTGCAACGGAACTCGATGCCGTACTGCGCCCGTTCCAGCATCGGCGCCAGCGTCTTGAGTTCGGCAAACACGGGGCTGCCCTGTTCAAACAGTTCGTCGGTGAAATTCACCAGCATGTCGCGCTTGGGCACCACCTCGTCTTCCTCCACCTGGCTGATCCAGTTGTGGGGCAGGTTGGGGCCGGTAAGGAATAGGCTTTCGGGGTAGAAGTTACCGATGTAGTCGCCGATAAACACTTTGCCCGAGCTGGCGACGATCAGGTGCAGCTCGTATTCCTTGTGGAAGTGCCAGCGCACCAACGGGCAGGGGAAACCATGCTGGCGATAGATGATGGACAGACCGTTGTGATCGTCCATCAACTCGTAGGAAGGGTCGGTAATGCGCATTGCTCGGGTCATGCTGCCGTCGCTTTATTGTGGTTGCTGCGTAGGATAATGCCCCCTTGCGCGCAACCTCGCTAGCGTCATCCTTTATACGCTGCGGTTTTTTGCCTCGATCCACTGCGACATGTACTGGGTACTTTTATGCGCATGGTGACGCAACATGCTGCCGGTGAAGTTGTCCCGGCGATGGGCGGCGAGGCGGCTGCGGCAGTGTTCCAGGCAAGCCACCAGGGCGGGGCCATGCAGGCTCTGGTCGTAGCGCCGAGCCAGCAATCGGCGGCCGTCTTGCTGGGCCTGGGTCCAACGCTCGCGGTCTTGATACAGCGCCACGGCGGCAGCGGCCAGGGCCTCGGCACTTTTCTCGATGGTACCGGGCCATGGCTGATCGTCGCCCATGGCCTCGGCGCCAATCGGCGTGGTGATGTTTGGCGTGCCGCAGAGCATGGCATCCATCAGTTTGCCCTTGATGCCGGCGCCGAAACGCAGTGGCGCCAGGCAGATACGGGCCGCGGCCATGACCTGCAGCGCATCTTCAGCCCAATTCATCACGTGAAAACCCTGCGCCGGGTTGTGCAGGGCGGTGGCCTTGGGGGGCGTGTAGGCACCGTAGATATGCAGTTGTGCGCCCGGCAGTTGCTGGCGGATCAACGGCCATAAACTGCTCTTCATCCACAGCACCGCATCCCAATTGGGCGCGTGGCGGAAATTGCCGATGCTCAGGAAGTGCGCGCGGTCTTCAAACGGCGCAAAGGTTTCAACCGGTGGTTCCAGCATCAATGGACACCAATGGAGCAGGGCGGCCGGCACCTTGAATTGTTCGGTGAGCAGGCGGATTTCCACATCGGAAATCATCAGGCTGATATCACAGCGGTAAATGGCGGCGATCTCGCGCTTGGCGAGGTCGGTGTCGGCCATCCACTGGAACTCTTCCTGCAGGGCCGGCTTGAACAGTGCGCTGAAGTCGTCACTGTCGGGGTGAGCCTTGAGGTGGGCCTTGAAACGCTGATGGCGTGCATCGCGCAGGCTTTGCAAATCGGAGGTTTCAAGCACGCGCAGGGCATCGGGGCAGCATTGCTCCACACGCCAGCCGAACTGCTCTTCCATCATAAAACGGTCGAACAACACGATATCCGGGGCTAACGCGCGGATAAAATCGTCGAAGCTGCTGTTGTTGAGCTCGATGGCGCACTCGGCGATGCCCAGGGCAGGCAAGTCGGCCTTGTGTTCACCAATAGTCGCCGGGCTGCTGAAGGTAATGTCCCAACCCTGGTCCAGGAAGCTCTGCAGAATCTGCATCATATGCCCGCCGGCGGCTGAGGAGCGGGGCTCCGGCCAGACATAACCTATGACCAGGACTTTGGTGGCGGGCTGATTCATCTAAAGCAGATCCTTGAAGGGCGGGCAAAAAACGCGCAATTAAACCACACCTGCGGGGCATGACAATTTGTGTCCGGTGGTAGGTAGTCACTGCACTTTGTGGTTAACTTCGGCCTCTCGAATTCGTTTAACCAAAACCCAGCATAAGGATTCCGTTCATGGCTCAAGTCACCCTTCGTGGTAACCCTGTCCAGGTTGAAGGCGAATTGCCGAAAACCGGTTCCACCGCTCCAGAATTCAATCTTGTCGCCGTCGACCTGTCAGAGGCGACCCTGGAAACGTTCGCCGGCAAGCGCAAAGTGCTGAACATCTTCCCAAGCGTCGACACCCCGACCTGTGCCACTTCGGTACGCAAATTCAACGCCCAGGCCAACGACGTGAGCAACACCGTTGTACTGTGCATCTCCTCTGACCTGCCGTTTGCCCAGAAGCGCTTCTGCGGCACCGAAGGCCTGGACAACGTGCTGAGCCTGTCGGACTTTCGCAACGCCGACTTCGCCGTAGACTACGGCGTATCCCTGGCCGATGGCCCGCTGCAAGGCCTGACCGCCCGTGCCGTGGTGGTACTGGACGAAAACAACAACGTGCTGCACAGCGAACTGGTGCCTGAAATCGGCCAAGAGCCAAACTACGAAGCAGCCCTGGCTGTTTTGAAGTAACTGTTTCGGCGCATTACTGTCATTTTGCAGTAGCACGCTTGATGCAAGATTGCGGCCTGGCCTAGTCCAGGCCGTTTTTATTTGCGGCTCAAACGCTTAGCGAAATAGCCAACGGACTAAGCTCAGAAGTTAAAAGTTGTAATCCAAGGTAAATAGCCGGTAAAGGCGCTTTTCTTAATGCGCCCCAGTGCTTATCTTTCAGCCTCCCAAAGAAGAAGCTCTCGCGCCCAATGGTTGATCACTCCATGCAATCCTCCCCCCGCAATTCCCGCCGCTGGCTGTTCGGCCTGCTCGTGCTGTTGGTTATCGCCGGCCTGTGCTGGAAATTCTGGCCCGCAGGCCATACAGATGCCAGCGCGCAGAAACCGGCCGGGCATACCGGCAAGACGGGGATGGCGCGCCCAGGTTTCGGGGGTTCCACCGGCCCGATCCCGGTGCGCGTGGCGCCAGCGGTACTGGGCGAGTTCCCGGTGTACTACAAGGCCTTGGGCACGGTGACCGCGCTCAACACCATTAATGTACGCAGCCGGGTGGGCGGTGAGCTGGTCAAGATCGCGTTTGAAGAGGGTCAGATGGTCAAGGCAGGCGACCTGCTCGCGGAGATCGACCCGCGTAGCTACCAGAACGCCTTGCTCCAGGCCCAAGGCACGCTCTTGCAGAACCAGGCCCAACTGAAAAACGCCCAGGTTGATGTGCAGCGTTACCGTGACCTGTATGCCCAGGACAGTATCGCCAAACAGACCCTGGACACCGCCGAAGCCCTGGTCATGCAGTACCAAGGCACGGTCAAGACCAACCAGGGCGCGGTAGACGACGCCAAGCTCAACCTCGAATTCACCAAGATCCGCGCGCCGATCAGCGGCCGCGTCGGCCTGCGTCAGGTTGACGTCGGTAACCTGGTGGCGGCCAACGACACCACCTTCCTGGCGGTGATCACCCAGACCCAGCCGATCAGCGTGGTCTTCACCCTGCCGGAAAACACCCTCGATACCGTACTCACCCGTTACCACGCCGGCAACAAGCTGCCCGTTGAAGCCTGGGACCGTGGCGACGTGAAGCAGCAGGCGGTCGGCGTGTTGCAGAGCCTGGACAACCAGATCGACGTGACCACCGGCACACTCAAATTCAAAGGCCGTTTCGATAACAAGGACCAGGCGCTGTTCCCCAACCAGTTCGTTAACGTGCACCTGTTGGCCGACACCTTGCACAACGTGGTGTTGGCGCCGTCCGCGGCGATCCAGTTCGGTAACAGCGGCACCTTTGTCTACAAACTCGACGGGGACAAAAAGGTCAAGATGCAGCCGTTGGTGGTCGGTGATACCGATGGCGATAACACCGTCATCAAGGAAGGCCTGGTGGCCGGTGACCGCGTGGTCCTGGAAGGCACTGATCGCCTCAAGGACGGCAGCGACATTGAAGTGGTCAACGACAGCAGCGAAGTGCCGACCACGCCGACCGAACACCTGCAAGGCAAGCCTGCGGCAAAAGGGGAGACCGGCGCTAACGCCGGCAAGGCGCAAAAGGTCGGTTCATGAACCTGTCGCGACTGTTTATCCTTCGCCCGGTTGCCACCACGCTGAGCATGCTGGCCATTGTTCTGGCCGGCATTATTTCTTACCGTTTGTTGCCGGTCTCGGCCTTGCCCCAGGTGGACTACCCGACCATCCGGGTGATGACCCTGTACCCCGGCGCCAGCCCGGACGTGATGACCAGCGCGGTGACTGCGCCGCTGGAGCGTCAGTTCGGGCAAATGCCCGGCCTCACACAGATGGCGTCGACCAGTTCGGGCGGCGCCTCGGTGCTGACCCTGCGCTTTAACCTCGACATCAATATGGATGTCGCCGAGCAACAGGTGCAGGCCGCAATCAACGCCGCGACCAACCTGTTGCCCAAGGACTTGCCGGCGCCGCCGGTGTACAACAAGGTCAACCCGGCAGATACCCCGGTGCTGACCCTGGCAATTACCTCCAAGACCATGTTGCTGCCCAAGCTCAACGACTTGGTTGACACGCGTATGGCGCAAAAAATTGCCCAGATCAGCGGCGTCGGCATGGTCAGCATCGCCGGTGGCCAGCGCCAGGCCGTGCGTATCAAGGTCAACCCCGAGGCCCTGGCGGCCAACGGCTTGAACCTGTCGGACGTGCGCACCCTGATCTCCGCCTCCAACGTCAACCAGCCCAAGGGTAACTTTGACGGCCCCACACGGGTATCGATGCTCGATGCCAACGACCAGTTGGTCTCGCCCGAGCAATACGCCGAACTCATATTGGCCTACAACAATGGCGCGCCGCTGCGCCTCAAAGACGTGGCACAGATCGTTGACGGCGCCGAAAACGAGCGCCTCGCTGCCTGGGCCAATGAAAACCAGGCCGTGCTGCTCAACATCCAGCGCCAGCCCGGCGCCAACGTGATCGAGGTAGTGGACCGTATCAAGGCGCTGCTGCCGAGCATCACCGATAACCTGCCGGCGGGCCTGGATGTGACGGTGCTTACCGACCGTACCCAGACCATTCGGGCCTCGGTGAAAGACGTACAGCACGAATTGCTGATCGCCATTGCCCTGGTGGTGATGGTGACGTTCCTGTTCCTGCGCCGGGTCAGTGCCACGATCATTCCGTCGATCGCCGTGCCGCTGTCGCTGGTGGGCACCTTTGGCGTGATGTACCTGGCAGGCTTCTCCATCAACAACCTGACGCTGATGGCCCTGACCATCGCCACCGGGTTTGTGGTGGACGATGCCATCGTGATGCTGGAGAACATCTCGCGCTACATCGAGGAAGGCGAGACGCCCATGGCGGCGGCGCTCAAGGGCGCCAAGCAAATCGGGTTCACCCTGATTTCCCTGACCCTGTCGCTGATCGCGGTACTCATTCCGCTGCTGTTCATGGCCGATGTGGTCGGGCGGCTGTTCCGCGAATTTGCCATCACCCTGGCGGTGGCGATCCTGATTTCCCTGGTGGTGTCCCTGACCCTGACGCCGATGATGTGCGCGCGCTTGCTCAAGCGCGAACCCAAGGAAGAAGAACAAGGTCGTTTCTACAAGGCCAGCGGCGCCTGGATCGATTGGTTGATCGAAGCCTACGGGCGCAAATTGCAGTGGGTGCTCAAGCACCAGCCGTTGACCCTGCTGGTGGCCATCGCCACCTTGGGCCTAACCGTGGTGCTGTACCTGGTGGTGCCCAAGGGCTTTTTCCCGGTACAGGATACCGGGGTGATCCAGGGCATATCGGAAGCACCGCAGTCGATTTCGTTTGCCGCCATGAGCCAGCGCCAGCAGGAATTGGCCAAGGTGATCCTGGCCGACCCATCGGTTGAAAGCCTGTCGTCCTATATCGGTGTGGATGGTGATAACGCCACTCTCAATAGCGGCCGTTTGCTGATCAACCTCAAGGCCCACGGCCTGCGCGACGTGAGCGCGGCCCAGGTCATCACGCGCCTGCAACCGCAGATCGACAAGCTGGTGGGCATTCGCCTGTTCATGCAGCCGGTGCAGGACCTGACCATTGAAGACCGCGTGAGCCGCACCCAGTACCAGTTCAGCATGTCCTCGCCGGACGCCGACCTGCTGGCGCTGTGGAGCGACAAGCTGGTGCACGCCTTGCGCCAGTTGCCGGAACTCACCGATGTGGCCAGCGACCTGCAGGACAAGGGCCTGCAAGTGTTCCTGGTGATCGACCGTGACGCCGCCTCGCGGCTGGGCGTGAGTGTGTCAACCATCACCGACGCACTCTATGACGCCTTCGGCCAGCGGCAGATTTCCACCATCTACACCCAGGCCAGTCAGTACCGTGTGGTATTGCAGGCCCAGTCCGGTGAAACCCTGGGGCCGGCGGCACTCAACCAGATCCATGTGAAAACCACCGACGGCGGCCAGGTGCGGTTGTCGAGCCTGGCGCATGTGGAACAGCGTCAGGCGCAACTGGCAATCGCGCATATCGGCCAGTTTCCGGCGGTGATGATGTCGTTCAACCTGGCCCCTGGCGTCGCGCTGGGCAAAGGCGTGGAGCTGATCAACCAGACCCAGAAGGACATCGGCATGCCGGTGGGCGTGCAGACCCAGTTCCAGGGCGCGGCCCAGGCGTTCGAAGCCTCGCTGTCGAGCACTTTGCTGCTGATCCTGGCGGCGGTGGTGACCATGTACATCGTGCTCGGCGTGTTGTATGAGAGTTACATTCACCCGATCACGATTCTCTCCACGTTGCCATCCGCCGCAGTCGGCGCCTTGCTCGCGTTGCTGCTCAGTGGCAATGACCTGGGCATGATCGCGATCATCGGCATTATCCTGCTGATCGGTATCGTCAAAAAGAACGCGATCATGATGATCGACTTTGCCCTCGACGCCGAACGCAACCAGGGCCTGGACCCGCAAACGGCAATTTATCAGGCGGCGTTGCTGCGTTTTCGGCCGATTTTGATGACCACCCTGGCCGCCTTGTTTGGTGCGGTGCCATTGATGCTGGCCACGGGTTCCGGCGCGGAGTTGCGCCAACCGCTGGGCCTGGTGATGGTCGGCGGCCTGCTGGTGAGCCAGGTGCTGACGCTGTTCACTACGCCGGTGATCTACCTGTATTTCGACCGCCTGGGCCGTCGCTGGCGCAAAGAGCCACAAAGCCTGGAGCCGGCTGAGTCATGAACCTGTCCGGACCTTTCATTCGCCGGCCGGTAGCCACCATGCTGCTGAGCCTGGCGATTATGTTGCTCGGTGGCGTGAGCTTCAACTTGCTGCCGGTGTCGCCGTTGCCGCAGATCGACTTCCCGGTGATCGTGGTGTCGGCCAGTTTGCCCGGCGCCAGCCCCGAGGTCATGGCGTCTACCGTGGCGACGCCGCTGGAACGCTCATTCGGCGCGATTGCCGGCATCACCACCATGAGCAGCTCGTCGAGCCAGGGCTCTACGCGAGTGATCCTGGCGTTCGATTCCGACCGTGATATCAACGGTGCGGCGCGGGAAGTGCAGGCGGCCATCAATGCATCGCGCAACCTGCTGCCCAGTGGCATGCGCAGCATGCCGACCTACAAGAAGATCAACCCGTCCCAGGCACCGATCATGGTGTTGTCACTGACCTCCGACGTGTTGCAAAAGGGCGAACTGTACGACCTGGCCTCTACCATTCTTTCGCAAAGCCTGTCCCAGGTGCCGGGGGTAGGCGAAGTGCAGATCGGTGGCAGCTCCTTGCCGGCAGTGCGCATCGAGTTGGAACCCAAGGCCCTGGACCAATATGGCGTGGCCCTGGACGATGTGCGCAATACCATCGCCAATGCCAACCAGCGGCGGCCCAAGGGCTCCCTGGAAGACAGCGAGCGTAACTGGCAGATCCAGGCCAATGACCAGCTGGAAAAGGCCAAGGACTACGAGCCGCTGCTGATCCGCTACCAGAACGGCGCGGCCTTGCGCCTGGGGGATGTCGCCAAGATCAGCGATGGCGTGGAAGACCGCTACAACAGCGGCTTCTTCAACAATGATTCGGCGGTGCTGCTGGTCATCAACCGCCAGTCCGGCGCCAACATCATCGAGACCGTCCGGCAGATCAAGGCCCAGTTGCCGGCGTTGCAGGCGGTGCTGCCGTCCAGCGTCAAGCTCAACCTGGCCATGGACCGTTCGCCGGTGATCACTGCGACCCTGCATGAAGCCGAGATGACCCTGCTGATTGCCGTGGCCCTGGTGGTGCTGGTGGTGTACCTGTTCCTGGGTAACTTCCGCGCTTCGTTGATCCCGACCCTGGCGGTGCCGGTGTCGCTGGTCGGCACCTTTGCGGTGATGTACCTGTTTGGTTTTTCGTTGAACAATTTTTCGCTGATGGCGTTGATCCTGGCCACCGGCCTGGTGGTGGACGACGCCATCGTGGTGCTGGAAAACATTTCCCGGCATATCGACGACGGCGTGCCGCCGATGAAGGCGGCGTACCTGGGCGCCCAGGAAGTGGGCTTTACCTTGCTGTCGATGAACGTGTCGCTGGTGGCGGTGTTCCTGTCCATCCTGTTTATGGGCGGCATCGTCACCAACCTGTTCCGTGAGTTTTCCATCACCTTGTCGGCGGCGATCATAGTGTCGCTGATCGTCTCGCTGACCTTGACCCCGATGCTCTGCGCGCGCTGGCTCAAACCGCACGTCAAAGGGCACATGACCGGTTTGCAGCGCTGGAGCCAGAAGGTCAACGACCGCATGGTTGCAGCCTACGCCACCAGCCTGGACTGGGTGCTGCGCCATCGCCGCCTGACTCTGCTGAGCCTGTTGATCACCGTGGGCGTGAACATCGCGCTGTACGTGGTGGTGCCGAAAACCTTCATGCCGCAGCAGGACACCGGACAGTTGATCGGTTTTGTGCGCGGCGATGACGGGCTGTCGTTCAATGTGATGCAGCCAAAAATGGAAACCTTCCGCAAGGCGGTCCTCAAAGACCCGGCGGTGCTCAGCGTGGCCGGCTTTATCGGTGGCAACAATGGCACTAACAATGCGGTGATGCTGGTGCGCCTCAAGCCGATTGCCGAACGCAAGCTCTCGGCCCAGGCAGTGATCGAGCGTCTGCGCAAGGAAGTGCCGCTGGTGCCGGGCGGTCGGCTGTTCCTGATGGCCGACCAGGACCTGCAATTTGGTGGCAGCCGTGACCAGACCAGCGCCCAATACTCCTACATCCTGCAAAGCGGCGACCTGGCTGCGTTGCGCTTGTGGTACCCGAAAGTGGTCGCTGCCATGCGCGAGCTACCGGAGCTGACCGCCATCGACGCCCGCGAAGGTCGCGGTGCGGCGCAGGTGACGCTGGTGGTCGACCGCGACCAGGCCAAGCGCCTGGGCATCGACATGAGCATGGTCACCTCGGTGTTGAACAACGCCTACAGTCAGCGGCAGATTTCTACTATCTACGACAGCCTCAACCAGTATCAGGTGGTGATGGAGGTCAACCCGAAATACGCCCAGGACCCGATCACCTTGAACCAGATGCAGGTGATCACCTCCACGGGCGCGCGGGTGCCGTTGTCGACCATTGCCCATTACGAAAACAGCCTGGCCGACGACCGTGTCAGTCATGAAGGCCAGTTCGCCTCGGAAAATATTGCCTTCGACATGTCGCCCGGCGTAACGGTGGAGCAGGGCACGGCCGCTATCGAGCGGGCGATTGCCAAGGTCGGTTTGCCCGAAGACGTGATCGCCAAGATGGCCGGCACCGCCGATGCGTTTGCGGCGACCCAGAAGGGCCAGCCGTTCATGATTCTTGGCGCGCTGGTGGCGGTGTACCTGGTGTTGGGCATTCTGTATGAAAGCTATATTCACCCGCTGACCATCCTGTCGACCTTGCCGTCGGCCGGTGTCGGCGCGCTGCTGTCGATCTACCTGCTGGGCGGTGAATTCAGCCTGATATCCCTGCTCGGTCTGTTCCTGCTGATCGGCGTGGTGAAGAAGAATGCGATCCTGATGATTGACCTGGCGCTGCAGCTGGAGCGCCACGATGGCATGAGCCCGTTGGAGTCGATCCGCAGCGCCTGCCTGTTGCGCCTGCGGCCGATTTTGATGACCACGCTCGCCGCGATCCTCGGCGCCTTGCCGTTGCTGCTCGGTTCCGGCGATGGCGCCGAAATGCGCCAGCCGCTGGGCCTGACCATTATCGGTGGGCTGGTGTTCAGCCAGATCCTGACCCTTTACACCACTCCGGTGGTTTACCTTTATCTTGACCGCGCGCGCCATCGCTTCAACGCCTGGCGTGGCGTGCGTACCGATGCTGCCTTGGATACTGCGCTATGACCGATTCAACGAATGCCCAGACACTGTGGCGAGGGAGCTTGCTCCCGCTGGGCTGCGCAGCGGCCCCAAACCAGCAGCCTCGCCACACCACACGTATCGGCAAGGGTGTGAAGGGGGTAACGATGCTGTTGTGCGGCGCCTTGCTCAGCGCCTGCGCCATCGGCCCGGATTACAAGCGCCCGGAGGTGGTCGAACCCGCGCAGTTCAAGCAAGCCCAGGGCTGGCGTCAGGCCAACCCAAGCGATTCCCTGGCCCGTGGAGCCTGGTGGGAGTTGTACGGTGACCGTCAACTTAACGAGCTGGTCACGCGCCTCAATAACTCCAACCAGACCGTGGCCCAGGCCGAAGCGCGCTTCCGCCAGGCCCAGGCCCAGGTGCGTAGCGCACGCGGGGCGTTTTTCCCAACGGTGGACTTCAGTGCCGGTAAAACCCGTGCCAGTCAGGGCACCGGCAGCAGTAACGCCAGCCTCAGCAGTTCCAGCAGTGGTATTCGTGACACGCTCAATACCCAGTTGGGCGTGAGTTGGGAGGCCGATGTGTGGGGCAAGTTGCGCCGTGGTCTTGAAGCGAATGAGGCGACGGCTGAGGCCAGTTCCGCGGATCTGGCGGCGATGCGTTTGAGCCAGCAGTCGGAGTTGGTGCAGGACTATCTGCAACTGCGCGTGATGGACGAGCAGACACGTTTGCTGCAGGCCACGCTGGAGACTTATCAGCGCTCCCTGAAGATGACTGAAAACCAGTACCGGGCGGGGGTTTCCGACAAAGCCGCGATTGCTCAGGCACAGACCCAACTGAAGACGACCCAGGCCAGTTTGATCGACTTGATCTGGCAGCGTGCGCAGTTGGAAAACGCCATCGCAGTGTTGATCGGCGAAGCGCCGGCCAACTTCAATCTGGCGGTGAGCAAAGACATACCTGCCTTGCCGCAGATTCCGCTGAGTGTGCCATCGCAATTGCTTGAGCGGCGCCCGGACATTGCGTCGGCGGAGCGCTCAGTGATTGCGGCCAACGCGAATATTGGTGTGGCCAAGGCGGCTTATTACCCGGACCTGACCTTGAGCCTGGCGGGCGGGTATTCCAGCAGCACCTATGCTGATTGGATCAGTTTACCGAACCGGTTCTGGTCGGTGGGGCCCAAGCTTGCGATGACCTTGTTTGACGGTGGGCAGCGTTCGGCTGAGGTCGATCGTAGTGTGGCGTCTTATGACGAGACGGTGGCCAAGTACCGCCAGACCGTACTGGATGGTTTCCGCGAAGTGGAAAACTATATGGTGCAGTTGAAGGTGCTGGAAGATGAGGCGGTGGTCAGCAATGAAGCCCTGGAGGCCGCGCGCGAGTCCCTGCGCTTGACGCAGAATCAGTACAAGGCCGGGTTGATCGCCTACCTGGATGTGGTGACGGTGCAGGCCACTGCGTTGAGCAATGAGCGCACGGTCTTGACCCTGTTGCAGACGCGGTTGGTGGCAAGTGTGCAGTTGATTGCGGCGTTGGGTGGCGGCTGGGACGGGCAGACGTCTTTGGCTGAGAAGCAGTGACTGGGTAGCTTTTCAAAACAACTCAAACACCACCCCAATCAAGGCTGGGCACTGTCACTGTGGCGAGGGAGCTTGCTCCCGCTGGGCTGCGCAGCAGCCCCATAAAACTTGCGGGCGCTGCGCACCCGAGCGGGAGCAAGCTCCCTCGCCACAACAGCCCGCACTTGTTACTCCTCGGCACATCGCTGATCAAAATCCGCCCGCGCCTGTTCAATCGCCCACGGCCTGATTTTCAAGCAGATGATCCGGCTCTTTGGGCTGAAGCAGGTGGCATTTCAAGGTCAGTAGATTGGCGTCAAAATGCCACTAATGGCCCCGTGATAATTAATCAAACCGGCAATAATTATTCTCGCTACAATCGCCCGCTTTGCCACTTGGCACGGGCGTTTTCAGGCCCGTCAGTCTTGAGAAGTCCCATGCTGATCGGTAGTTATTCCCCCTCTCTGGTCGTCATCTCCCTGAGCGTCGCGATCCTGGCGTCCTATACCGCGCTGGACTTGGCCGGCCGTATTGCGACCGCCAGGGGCCGCGCAGCGTACATGTGGATGACCGGCGGGGCATTGGCCATGGGCGTGGGCGTTTGGTCCATGCACTTTATCGGCATGCTGGCGTTGCGCCTGCCCTTTGCTCTCGGGTTTGACCTGGGTATCACCGCGCTGTCGTTATTGATCGCCGTGTTATCCAGTGGCTTTGCACTGTGGCTGGTCAGCCAGCCACGTCTGCCGGCTTGGCAGTTGGCATTTGGCGCGTTGGTGATGGGGGCTGGTATTGCCTGCATGCACTACACCGGCATGGCCGCGATGCGCATGACCCCGGGCATCGATTACGACCCCGCCCTGTTTGGCGCCTCATTGTTGATCGCCGTGGTGGCGTCCGGCGCGGCCTTGTGGATCGCTTTCAACTTGCGGCGCAACACGCCTTACGTACGCCTGGCGCGGGGGGGCGCCGCGGTGGTGATGGGCATTGCGATCGTTGGTATGCACTACACCGGCATGGCTGCCGCGCGTTTTGATGACAACAGTTTCTGCGGCGCCGCGCTGACGGGCCTGAGTGGCAAGGGCCTGGATAACCTGGTGCTGGTCACTTCGCTGGCGGTCTTGATCATCGCGTTATTGACCTCATTGCTCGACGCCCGGCTTGAAGCCCGCACTGCCGTGCTCGCAGACTCACTGACCCTGGCCAACCAGGAACTCACCCATCTGGCCCTGCATGACATGCTCACCGGGCTGCCTAATCGCACCTTGCTCGCCGACCGCATTCAACAAGCCATACAGGCGGTCAGGGAGCAGGGTGGTTGTTTTGCGTTGATGTTTATCGACCTGGACGGTTTCAAGCCGGTCAATGATGCATTTGGCCACCACATGGGTGACCAATTGCTGCGCGAGGTGGGTTTGCGTCTGCGCGAGGACCTGCGCAGCCAGGACACCCTGGCGCGCATCGGTGGCGATGAGTTTGTGCTGCTGGTGCAGTTGACCCAGCCGGACGACGCCATGGGCTTGGCCGAGCGCCAGGTTGGCTTGATCAACCGTACGTTCAAGGTAGCCGAGCATGAACTGAAGATTTCCGCGAGCATCGGCATTGCCATGTTCCCCGGTAACGGCGTTAACCCTCAGGAACTGCTGATGAACGCTGATGCCGCCATGTACCACGCCAAGGGCATGGGCAAGAACGGTTACAGCTTCTTTGATGTGTCGATGAACACCAATGCGCGTAAACAGCTGCAGTTGTTGCAGGACCTGCGCAACGCCGTTGAGCACCAACAGTTCCGCCTGTACTACCAGCCCAAGTTCGACGCGCTCAGCGGTATTGCGGTCGGCGCCGAAGCGTTGTTGCGTTGGGAGCACCCGCAACAGGGGCTGTTGTTGCCGGCGATGTTCATCGAGCTGGCGGAAAAAACCGGGTTGATTATTCCCATCGGCGAGTGGGTGCTCAACGAGGCTTGCCGCCAGATGGCTGTCTGGTACGCGCAGGGTTATGAAGACTGGCGCATTGCAGTCAACCTGTCGGCGTTGCAGTTCTGCCATGCAGGGTTGGTTAAAAGTGTCGCGCAGGCGCTGGAGCGTCACTGCTTGCTGGCCAACAGCCTGACCCTGGAAATCACCGAAACCACTGCCATGAGCGATGCCGATGCGAGCATGACGGTGCTGCAGCAACTGTCGGACATGGGCGTGGACCTGTCCATCGACGACTTCGGCACCGGTTATTCGAGCCTGATGTACCTCAAACGGTTGCCCGCCAACGAGCTGAAGATCGACCGCGGGTTTGTGCGCGACCTTGAACACGACAGCGACGACGCCGCCATCGTCTCGGCCATTGTCGCCCTCGGCCAGGCGCTAGGGCTGCGCATTGTCGCCGAAGGCGTGGAGACCGATGTGCAGCAAAGTTTCCTCACCCGGCTGGGGTGCAACTCGCTGCAAGGCTACTTGCTGGGCCACCCATTGCCGGCCGAGGGGTTCATGGCCGATATCCAGCGCGCCGAAGACGCCTTGGCGCCTGACAAAAGCCGTGGATGACGGGTATTCTTGGATCCAACCTTAAACCGTTGGTTTATTCAGGAGACCGCACGCATGGACAAAGTCGTCATTATCACTGGAGGCAGCCGTGGTATCGGCGCTGAGACGGCCTTGCTGGCTGCACGCCAGGGCTACCGCATTTGCATCAACTACCAGTCTGATGAGGCAGCGGCCCAGCGTGTGCTGGACCAGGTGCGCGCCTTGGGTGCACAGGCCATTGCGGTGCGGGCCGATGTCAGCATCGAGGATGAAGTGATCGCATTGTTCAATCGCGTTGATGCCGAGCTTGGGCGCGTGACGGCACTGGTCAACAACGCCGGCACCGTGGGGCACAAGTCGCGGGTCGATGAAATGTCCGAGTTCCGCATCCTCAAAATCATGAAGACCAATGTGCTGGGGCCGATCCTGTGTGCCAAGCAAGCGGTGCTGCGCATGTCGCCCAGGCATGGCGGGCAGGGCGGCAGCATCGTCAACGTGTCGTCGGTAGCCGCGCGCCTGGGTTCGCCGGGCGAATATGTCGACTATGCCGCGTCCAAGGGCGCGCTGGATACCTTCACCATCGGCCTGTCCAAAGAGGTGGCGGGTGAAGGGATCCGTGTCAACGCGGTGCGCCCTGGCTACATCTTTACCGACTTCCATGCCCTGAGCGGCGACCCGGACCGAGTCAGCAAGCTGGAGTCCGGCATCCCCATGGCCCGTGGCGGGCGCCCGGATGAAGTGGCGGAGGCGATTATCTGGTTGTTGTCGGACAAGGCTTCGTATACCACTGGCACTTTTCTGGATTTGGGCGGTGGCCGTTGAGTCTTTAGCGCCAGTCAAGGCGCCATCGCGGGCAAGCCCGGCTCCCACAGTGGAACGCATTTCACTGTGGGAGCCGGGCTTGCCCGCGATGGCGTCAGATAAGGCAACAACCGAGCCTAGAAGGACCGCACAATGCGCCCGAGTGTTTCCATGGCCTTTTCCGATGCCTCGGTCCACGGGCTGCCGTAGTTCAAGCGAATGCAATTTCTGAAGCGCTGGGTCGCCGAGAAAATCGGCCCCGGCGCAATGCTGATGCCCTGGGCCAGGGCCATTTGGAACAGCTTCAACGAATCGGTTTGCTCCGGCAGTTCCAGCCACAGGAAATAGCCGCCAGCCGGCTGGCTGACCCGCGTCTGTGCCGGGAAATAGCGCGCGATGGCGGCCAGCATGGCGCTCTGCTGTTCTTCCAGGGCGTAGCGCAATTTACGCAGGTGCCGGTCATAGCCGCCGTGTTGCAGGTAGTCCGCAATCGCCGCCTGGGCCGGCATCGAGGGGCACAGCGAAGTCATCAGCTTCAGGCGTTCAACCTTCTGCGCATAGCGCCCGGCCGCTACCCAGCCGACGCGATAGCCAGGAGCCAGGCTCTTGGCGAAGGAGCCGCAGTGCATCACCAGCCCTTCGGTGTCGAAGGCCTTGGCCGGTTTTGGCGCGTGCTGCCCGTAATACAACTCGGCGTATACATCGTCCTCGATCATCGGCACTTGATGGCTGCGCAGCAGTTCCACCAGCGCCTGTTTTTTCGCCTCTGGCAGCGTGGCGCCCATGGGGTTCTGGAAGCTGGTCATGGTCCAGCAGGCTTTGATCGGGTAGCGCTCAAGGGTTTGCGCCAGGGCATTGAGGTCGATGCCATCGCGTGGGTGTACGGGGATTTCCACCGCCTTGAGCTTCAGGCGTTCGAGCACTTGCAGGCAGGCATAGAACGCCGGGGCTTCGATAGCGACCAGGTCGCCCGGCTCGGTCACCGCTTGCAGGCACAGGTTCAGCGCTTCCAGGGCGCCGTTGGTGATCAGCAGCTCTTCCATCGGCAGCATCAGGCCGCCCACCATGTAGCGCAGGGCGATCTGCCGGCGCAGTTGCGGGTTACCCGGCGACATGTCGGTGACGACAAGGCGTGGGTCCATCTCACGGCCGGCACTGGCCAACGAGCGCGCCAGGCGTGGCAGCGGGAACAACATGGGGCTGGGGAAGGCCGAGCCGAACGGTACGGTGTTGGGGTCTTTGATGGAGTCGAGCACTGAGAACACCAACTCACTCACATCGACTTCGGTGGACTCGTGCACCTGTTCACTCACCACCGGCTCGGAAAACGGGCTGGGCGCGTGAGTGTTGACGAAGTAGCCGGAGCGCGGCCGCGCACGAATCAGGCCACGGCGTTCGAGCAGGTAGTAAGCCTGGAACACCGTGGACGGGCTGACCCCATAGGTCTGGCTGGCATAGCGCACTGAGGGCACTCGCTGGCCAGGGCCGAGGACGCCGGAGCGGATCAGTTCTGCGATGTCGTCGGCAAATTTTTCGTAGCGTTTCATGGGGGCCTGATTAACGTTCCATTAGTGTTCGCAGGGCAAAATGTGGGAGCTGGCTTGCCTGCGATGACGGTGGCACATTCAACATCATCCGTGCCAGACCGGGCGCCATCGCAGGCAAGCCAGCTCCCACACTTGATCTTCTGTGTGTGTTGGATATCAACGATTCAACGGCGCCACAAAGCGACTGTCCGCTGCACTGTAAATCCACGGTTCATCCACATCCACAACCTTGAAGCGCAAGGTCTGCGAGCTGCTCGCCGGTTTATCGGCCAGCAACGCCACCGACACCGGCACATCGCTGATTTCCCCCGGCGCCAGGCTGAGCCGGGTCTTGCCTTGCAACTGGAAGCCCTCGGCGTCCACCAGTTCCAGGCGGTAATCCTGGCGCTGCTGGGTCTTGTTGATGACCTTCAAGCTGTAGATGTTTTCGATCAGCCCCTGGCTGTTTTCACGGAACATGCCACGGTCCTTGGTCACGTCCAGCGACACCATTGGCCGTTCAATCAAGGCCACCACCAAGGCGGCGATCATCACCAGCAGCACGGCACTGTAGCCGATCAGGCGTGGCCTGAGCAGGTGCGTTTTGCCACCTTGCAGTTGATGCTCGCTGGTATAGCTGACGAGACCACGGGCATAGCCCATCTTGTCCATGATCGAATCGCAGGCGTCGATGCATGCGGCGCAGCCAATGCATTCCATTTGCAGGCCATCGCGGATATCGATGCCGGTGGGGCACACCTGCACGCACAGTTGGCAGTCGATGCAATCCCCCAGGCCAACCTGCGCCGGTTTCACCTCGCGTTTGCGCGGGCCTCGGCTTTCGCCACGCGCCGCGTCGTAGGAAATGGTCAGGGTGTCTTTGTCGAACATCACGCTCTGAAAACGTGCATACGGGCACATGTGCATGCACACCGCTTCGCGCAGCCAGCCGGCGTTGATGTAGGTGGCTGCGGTAAAAAACAGCACCCAGAACAGGCTCACACCGCCCATCTGCCAGGTCAGCAACTCACTGGCCAGCGGGCGGATTGGTGTGAAGTAGCCGACAAACGTCAGCCCGGTCAGCACGCTGATACCCAGCCATAGCGTATGTTTTGCCGAACGCCGCGCCAGTTTGTTGAGACTCCAGGGTGCCGCTTGCAGTTTGATGCGTTGGTTGCGTTCACCTTCGGTGACCTTTTCACACCACATGAACAGCCAGGTGAACGAGCTTTGCGGGCAGGTGTAGCCGCACCAAACGCGGCCGGCAAATACGGTAATGGCAAACAGGCCGAAAGCGCAGATGATCAACAGCGCCGACAGCAGGATGAAATCCTGGGGCCAGAAGGTGGCACCGAAGATGTGGAATTTGCTTTCGGCCAAGTCCCACAGCACGGCTTGGCGCCCGGACCAGTTCAGCCACACGGTGCCAAAAAACGCCAGGAACAGCACAGCGGCACCGCCCACACGCAAAGTGCGGAACACGCCGGTGAAGCTGCGGGTATGGATCAGGTTGTCACTGGATTTGGCCTTCACCTTCTTTGGGTGTATGGGCTCAAAGGTGTCCACGGTTGGGATTCTTTCGCTCATGGTCGTTCGCTCATCAGCCTCCATCAGGCCAATGAACTATGAACTTCACGCTGTTTGCATAACAGACTCAGGTAGGTCGATAAAAAGCGGATCAGATGGGCTTTTTATACGTCACTGTGACAATGTGCTGCACCCCGTAGCGCCTGGGGTGCAGCTGGCTTGTGCGCAGGTTGATACAGATCAATCAAATCACCGAATCACTGTCGGTCGCCTTCAAGTGTTTGCGACCGTCCCTGGCACCGGCGCCGGTCAGTGCGTCCGCTTCGGCTTCAGTGATGTAGACCCGATCGCCTTGTAACTCTACAAAAGACATGGATTTGGCGCTGTCGGTACTCACCGTCACACCCGTGGCGGGCAGGGCGTATTCCTGGCCGTCGTCAGCGACCTTGAAAAAGCACGTTTGATTGTCGATACGTACAGGCATGGTGCTCTCCTTTTTATGGGCAGTCATGGGTTAGGGCGTCGCGCAGTGCCAGGTGTTCCAGGCAACTGACTGGCGGTCGGCGCTGTCCATCGTCTAACCACACTAAAACGGATAACGACCATGGACGCCTGGTGGCAAGAAGTGCTTCAAACCCTGCATGCAGAATTTGCTGACATCGCTGATGCAAAGCAGCTCACTCAGATAACCGTTCGCCTGCTTATCGCCGCGATCCTGGGCGGTATCCTGGGGTTTGAGCGTGAGCAAAAGGGCAAGGCGGCGGGGGTGCGCACCCACATGCTCGTGGCCTTGGGCGCTGCACTGTTTGTGCTGGTGCCGCAGATGTCAGGCAGCCAGTCGGACGCCATGAGCAGGGTTTTGCAGGGGGTTATCGCCGGGATCGGCTTCCTGGGTGCCGGCACTATCCTCAAGGGCAAGGAGGATGAAGAGGGCCAGCACGTCAAAGGCCTGACCACCGCTGCCGGGTTGTGGATGACCGCCGCCATTGGCGTGGCGGCAGGGGTTGGGCGTGAATCAACGGCGGTATTGAGTACACTGCTGGCGCTCGTTGTACTTGGCTTAATGCCCAAAGTCGTCAGGCTCTTCGAGAAGGAACGTTGAGTCCATGATCAGTGAGCCTTCATCCTTGATTTAATGTGTGTTGGGTTGAGCGCTTCGGTGATGGTGTTCATATCCATCACCGTTTGGGCTGTGTCCTCCACGCACCCATTCAGGTGCTCGAATGCTCCGGCCGTGCCTTTGAAAAACTCATAGACATGGCGAAAGCCATAATCGTCCTTACCCGATATCAACTTTAACAGTAAGGCGATTTTCTGTTCGTCATAGGCTGCCTGATAGTCGCTGAAATAAAGTTGGGTGGATAATTTTACGCAGGCCTCGTCACTATTTTTTTGCAGGAACTTGCCGATGTCCGTCAGGAGGTGAGCAACTTCCTCGGCGTCTGGTTCTTTCAACATGGAGTCGACACTTTCCTGGCTGAAATGCATGCGCATTTCATTGAGGACTTTACGCGACTTCAGGTCGTTGGGCGCACGCAACACCTGGGCGATGTCCTCCTCTGTGAGGCTTGCTTTAAGCTCTGTGAGATAACGCCGGCTGACGGAAACGTCTGAATGTACGTGTTGGTGGCGGCTTTGCTTCACGTGAATGTCCGACATGGTATTAACCTGCTCGCGTTTAAGAGGGGGGTAGATGAAATGTGCTCAAGTAAGCGCGTGTGGGACTGTAGCAATAGGCGCACAGGCGAGATGTAGGCTATTTCACCTGTGCGCGCAGGTTAATGCGTTTTTAAGGCAGGCATCCTGACGCGAGTACGCGTGTGAGTGATGGCGTTGATCAACAAGGTTGAACAATCACCGGCGGCATGGTTGTGGGCGGCTCCTCCACGGGTGGCGGCAGGTTTTCCGGTGGTTCCTTCTCCGGGATCGGTTCCGGTTCACTCGGCGGCAGCGTTGGATTGTCGATATTCGGGTCCGGGGTTTCAGCCGGGATCGGGATATTCATCGGTGTGGCCTCCTTTGTGCTTTGCTCTATCGGTGGACAACCGCCGGGCAGGTTTGATTCCCGCCCAATGGCGGCACATCCACCTGAACTTTTCAGCGCAGCCCAGGCTCGGACCTATTACGGCCCTGCTCAGGGAGAGCGTCGCCGTCTCAGAATTCGGATCAAGCAAAGAGCGTCCACAGGGCGTAAGGGGAAGATGCTCGATGACTGCTGAAACACTGACTCCAGAAGACTCCATATTGCCGCTGTCCCAGGCCTTGTTGTTGCCAAGGATCGCGATTGAAAGCACTACGCCCGTCATTGATGGCGGCGAATTTGCTGTGAAGGCCGTGGTGGGCCAGCGCGTCACCGTCACCAGCAAGGTGTTTGCCGACGGCCATGACAAGCTCGCCGTGCTTATCCGCTGGCGCCCGCTGCAGGACGAAAGCTGGCACAGCGTAGTGATGACGGATGTGGGCAACAATGGCTGGGAGGGCGCGTTTACCGTGGCCCAGCAAGGCCCGCACGAATACTGCATCGAAGCCTGGATTGATACCTTTGCGAGCTTCTGCTACGAACTGCGCAAAAAACATGAGGCCGGTGTGCCGGTCAGCCTTGAGCTGCAGGAAGGCCGCAGCCTGGTGTTGCAGGCCGCCGAGCGCAGCGACAATGAGTTACGCGACCGCTTGATGCTGCTGCACCACGAGCTGTCGGGCTTGCTGGAAACCGAGCAGGTCGCGCAGTTCTTGCACGAAGACAGTGCACATTTGATGACCCAGGCCGACCACCGCGCTTACTTGAGCATCAGCACCGTATACCCGCTCGACGTGGAGCGTGAGGCCGCACAATTTGCCAGTTGGTACGAGCTGTTTCCGCGCTCGATCACCGACGATCCGGCGCGCCACGGCACCTTTAATGACGTGCATGCGCGGCTGTCGATGATCCATGACATGGGCTTTGACGTGCTGTATTTTCCGCCGATCCACCCGATCGGCCGCAGCCATCGCAAGGGCAAGAATAACTCGCTGACCGCAGGCGCCGATGACCCCGGCAGCCCTTATGCGATCGGTAGCGAGGAGGGCGGCCATGAAGCCATCCACCCGCAGTTGGGCAGCCGCGACGACTTCCGCCGGCTGGTCAAGGCCGCCGCCGAGCATGGCCTGGAAATCGCCCTCGACTTTGCCATTCAGTGCTCCCAGGACCACCCGTGGCTCAAGCAGCATCCAGGCTGGTTCAACTGGCGCCCGGACGGCACGATCAAATACGCCGAAAACCCGCCGAAAAAATACCAGGATATCGTTAACGTCGACTTCTATGCCGCCGACTCTATTCCGAGCCTGTGGACCGAGTTACGCGACATTGTTGTAGGTTGGGTGCAAGAGGGCGTGAAAACCTTTCGCGTGGATAACCCGCACACCAAGCCGCTACCGTTTTGGCAATGGCTGATCAGCGATGTGCGCTCCAGGCACCCGGAGGTGATCTTCCTGGCTGAAGCCTTCACCACGCCAGCGATGATGGCGCGCTTGGGCAAGGTCGGTTATTCCCAGAGCTACACCTACTTCACCTGGCGTAACACCAAGGCCGAGTTGAGCGAGTACTTCACACAGTTGAACGAATCGCCGTGGCGCGAGTGCTTCAGGCCGAATTTCTTTGTCAATACCCCGGACATCAACCCCGGCTTCCTGCACGAATCCGGGCGCCCGGGCTTTCTCATCCGCGCCGCCCTGGCCACCATGGGCTCAGGCTTGTGGGGCATGTATTCGGGGTTTGAACTGTGCGAAGCGGCGCCGGTACCGGGTAAGGAGGAATACCTGGACTCGGAAAAATACGAAATTCGCCCCAGGGACTTCACCGCGCCCGGCAACATCATTGCCGAGGTCGCCCAGCTCAATCGTATTCGTCGGCAGAACCCGGCACTGCACACCCATCTGGGCTTGAAGCTCTATAACGCCTGGAACGACAACATCCTGTACTTCGGCAAGCGCAGCGATGACGGCAGCAATTTTATCCTGGTGGCGGTCAACCTTGACCCGTTTAACGCCCAAGAGGCCCATTTCGAATTGCCCCTGTGGGAGCTGGGCCTGCCGGACGACGCCCAGACCCAAGGCGAAGACCTGATGAATGGCCATCGCTGGACCTGGTATGGCAAGAACCAGTGGATGCGCATCGAGCCGCAGATGCCTTTCGGGATCTGGCGTATCACCGTCTCCTGAGCCTGACAGGGATTTACTGTCAGGGATCAACTGTGGGAGCTGGCTTGCCTGCGATAGCGGTATGTCAGCACCGAAAAGGCTAGCTGGCCCACCGCTATCGCAGGCAAGCCAGCTCCCACCTTGATTGCATGTCTTCTGCACAATTTTCAGTGTTCCAGGAGTTTCCAATGGCGAAGAAACCCACCCCAGCCACTTTTATCAAAGACCCGCTCTGGTACAAGGACGCGGTGATCTACCAAGTTCACGTCAAATCCTATTTCGATTCCAATAATGACGGTATCGGCGACTTTCCCGGCCTGATCGCCAAGCTCGACTACATCGCCGACCTGGGCGTCAACACCATCTGGCTGCTGCCGTTCTACCCGTCGCCGCGCCGCGACGACGGCTATGACATCGCCGAGTACCGTGGCGTGCACAGCGACTACGGGACGATGGCCGACGCCAAGCGCTTTATCAGTGAGGCGCACAAACGGGGCCTGCGGGTCATCACTGAACTGGTGATCAACCACACCTCCGACCAGCATCCGTGGTTCCAGCGGGCGCGCAAGGCCAAGCCGGGCTCGGCGGCACGGGACTTCTACGTGTGGTCCGATGACGACCAGAAGTACGACGGCACCCGCATCATTTTCCTCGACACCGAAAAGTCCAACTGGACCTGGGACCCGGTCGCCGGCCAGTACTTCTGGCACCGGTTCTACTCGCACCAGCCGGACCTCAACTTCGACAACCCGCAAGTCATGAAAGCCGTGCTCTCGGTGATGCGCTACTGGCTGGACATGGGCATCGACGGCCTGCGTCTGGACGCCATTCCCTACCTGATCGAACGCGACGGCACCAACAACGAGAACCTGCCGGAAACCCACGGCGTGCTCAAGCAGATCCGCGCCGAGATCGACGCGCATTACCCCGACCGCATGCTGCTGGCCGAAGCCAACCAGTGGCCGGAAGATACTCAGCTGTACTTTGGTGACAAAAAAGGCGACGACGGCGATGAATGCCACATGGCCTTCCACTTCCCGCTGATGCCGCGCATGTACATGGCGCTGGCCCAGGAAGATCGTTTCCCGATTACCGATATTCTGCGCCAGACCCCGGAGATCCCCGCCAACTGCCAGTGGGCGATCTTCCTGCGCAACCACGATGAACTGACCCTTGAAATGGTCACCGACAAAGAGCGCGACTACCTGTGGAACTACTACGCCGCCGACCGCCGTGCGCGCATTAACCTGGGCATTCGTCGGCGCCTGGCGCCGCTGATGGAGCGTGACCGTCGCCGCGTTGAACTGCTCAACAGCTTGTTGCTGTCGATGCCCGGCACGCCGACGTTGTACTACGGCGATGAAATCGGCATGGGCGACAACATCTACCTGGGCGACCGCGACGGCGTGCGCACGCCGATGCAATGGTCCATCGACCGTAACGGCGGCTTCTCGCGCGCCGACCCGGCCAGCCTGGTGTTGCCGCCGATCATGGACCCGCAATATGGCTACCTGTCGGTCAACGTCGAAACCCAGGCCCAGGACCCGCATTCGCTGCTGAACTGGACCCGGCGCATGTTGGCGGTGCGTAAGCAGTCCAAGGCCTTCGGGCGTGGAAGCCTGAAAATGCTCTCGCCGAGCAACCGCCGCATCCTGGCGTATACCCGTGAGTTCACCGGCGACGATGGCCGCACGGAAACCATCCTGTGCGTGGCCAACGTGTCGCGCAGCGCCCAGGCGGCCGAGCTGGACTTATCCGCCTTCGCCGGCATGGTGCCGGTGGAGATGCTCGGCGGTAACGCGTTCCCGCCCATCGGCCAGCTGAATTTCCTGCTGACCCTGGCGCCGTACGGTTTCTATTGGTTTGTGCTGGCGGCCGAAAACCAGATGCCCAGCTGGCATGTGGAGCCGGCGCAGAGCATGCCGGATTTCACCACGCTGGTGCTCAAACAACGCATGGAAGAGTTACTCGACGAGCCGTGCCGCACCACCCTGGAGCACACCTCGCTGCCGGCATGGTTGCCCAAGCGGCGCTGGTATGCCGGTAAAGACACGGCCATCGACCAGGTGCAAATTGCCTACGGCGTGCGGTTTGGCGACCCGCAGCATCCGGTGCTGCTCAGTGAGGTCGATGTGACCAGCGGCGGCCAGGTCAGTCGTTATCAATTGCCGTTCGGCTTTTTAGCCGAAGACCAGTTCACCAGTGCCTTGCCCCAGCAACTGGCGCTGGCCCGCGTACGCCGGGGGCGTCAGGTTGGGCTCGTTACCGATGCCTTTAGCCTGGAACACTTTATCCGGGCGGTGATCCAGGGTTTGCAGGCGGGCACCGTGTTGACTACTCACGAAGGTGATTTGCGTTTTGAAGCCACGCCGCACTTGGCCGCGCTGCAACTGACCGATGAGGCGCAGGTGCGCTACCTGTCGGCCGAGCAGTCCAACAGTTCGGTGGTGGTGGGCGAGAGCCTGGTGCTCAAGCTGATCCGCAAAGTCAGCGCCGGGGTGCACCCGGAGCTGGAAATGAGCGCTTACCTGACGGCCGCCGATTACCCGAATATTTCGCCGTTGCTGGGCTCGATGATTCGTCGCGATGGCGAGGGGCAGGACAACCTGCTGATGATTGCCCAAGGCTACCTGAGCAACCAGGGCGACGCCTGGAGCTGGACCCAGAACAACCTGGAGCGCGCGATTCGCGACGAGCTGGCCCAAGCGATTTCCGAGCAGGAGCAGCATTACAACGCCTTGGGTGAACTGCAGGATTTTGCCGGTTTACTCGGCCAGCGCCTGGGCGAAATGCATGGGGTGCTGGCAGCACAAACCACCAACCAAGACTTCAAGCCCGAGACCACCACGGCCAAGGACACCCAGGCCTGGGCCAAGGACGTCGGCGCGCAGATCGACCGCGCGCTGCAGTTGTTAAAACTTCATCAAAGCCAGTTGAACCCCGCCGATCAGGCGCTGGTCAGTGAAATGCTGGGGCATAAAAAAGCGCTGGCCAGCAGTGTCCAGGCCCTGGCGAAAGCCACGGCCGGCGGTTTGCGCATTCGTGTCCACGGTGACTTGCACCTGGGGCAGGTGCTGGTGGTCAAGGGCGATGCGTACTTGATCGACTTTGAAGGCGAGCCTGCGCGCCCGCTGCATGAACGGCGCGGCAAGCACAGCCCGTATAAAGATGTAAGTGGCGTGCTGCGCTCGTTTGATTACGCCGCCGCCATGGCCCTGAATGTGCAAGGTGTGGATCACTCGCCGCAAGCGGATACCGCCCGCCAGCGTGTGACTGACCGTTACCTGAGTGAAGCGCGCAAGGCATTTATCCAGGCTTATCATCAGGCTACGTCTACACTGGCGCATGACTGGCAGGATGCCAATGGGCAGGACGCAGCGCTGACGTTGTTCAGCCTGGAGAAGGCCGCGTACGAAGTGGCTTACGAAGCAGAAAATCGCCCGACCTGGTTGCCGGTGCCCCTGCAAGGGCTGCACGGTTTACTCAGCGGGCTGCTATCTCAAGCGAATAATGCACGCGGTGGGGAGACGTCATGAGTTTTACACAGAGAGAACCGCTGCAAGCGAAGTTGACCGCCATGCCGGCGCCCAAAGATGTAGAAGCGCTGGTGCGCGCGGAACACCCGGACCCTTTTTCCATCCTGGGGCCGCACGATGACGAGCAGGGCGGGCAATTTATCCGCGCGTTCCTGCCCGAAGCCTTGAGCGTCCACGTGTTGGCCCGCGAAAGCGGTGAAGCCATCGGCAGCCTGGACGCGACCCAGGTGCCGGGTTTGTTTGTCGGGCATTTTTCCACGCGCCAGGGCTACCTGCTGAAGATCCAGTGGGCCGGCGGCGAGCAGATCACCGAAGACCCCTACAGCTTCAGCCAGTTGCTGCTGGGTGAGATGGATTTGTACCTGTTCGCCGAAGGCAATCACCGTGACCTCAGCAGTTGCCTGGGGGCGCAGGTCACCAGCGTCGACGGCGTGCAAGGCGTGCGTTTTGCGGTGTGGGCGCCGAATGCGCGGCGGGTATCGGTGGTGGGTGACTTCAATATCTGGGATGGCCGCCGCCATCCGATGCGACTGCGGCATCCGTCGGGCGTGTGGGAGATCTTTATCCCACGTCTGCAAGCGGGCGCGGCCTACAAGTACGAGATTCTCGGCGCCCATGGGATTCTGCCGCTCAAGGCCGACCCCATGGCGCTTGCTACTCAACTGCCGCCCGACACTGCCTCAAAAGTCGCCGCGCCGTTGCAGGTGGACTGGCAAGACCATGAGTGGATGCAGGCGCGTGCCGACAAGCAAAAGGCCTCGGCGCCATTATCCATCTATGAGCTGCATGTCGGTTCCTGGCAGTGTGAACTCGACGAGGCCGGTGAAGTGTCGCGCCAATATGGCTGGCGCGAACTGGGCGAGCGCTTGATTCCTTATGTGCAGCAATTGGGCTTTACCCATATCGAGCTGATGCCGATCATGGAACACCCGTTCGGTGGCTCCTGGGGTTACCAGGCGCTGTCGCAGTTTGCGCCGAGCGCACGCTTTGGCTCGCCGGAGGACTTCGGGTTTTTCGTCAACGCCCTGCACCAGGCCGACATCGGTGTGATTCTGGACTGGGTGCCGGCGCATTTCCCCACCGATACCCACGGCCTGGCCCAGTTCGACGGCACGGCCTTGTACGAATACGCCAACCCGCTGGAAGGCTTCCACCAGGACTGGGACACGCTGATCTACAACCTGGGCCGCACCGAAGTGCACGGCTTTATGCTCGCTTCGGCGTTGCATTGGCTCAAGCACTTCCACATCGACGGTTTGCGCGTAGATGCCGTGGCCTCAATGCTGTATCGCGATTATTCGCGCAAAGCCGGTGAGTGGGTGCCTAACCGCCATGGCGGCCGCGAAAACCTGGAGGCCATCGACTTCCTGCGCCATCTCAATGATGTGGTCGCGCTGGAAGCGCCGGGCGCGCTGGTGATTGCCGAAGAGTCCACAGCCTGGCCGGGCGTCAGCCAGAGCACGCAGCAGGGCGGCCTGGGTTTTAACTACAAATGGAACATGGGCTGGATGCACGATTCGCTGCACTACATCCAGCAAGACCCGGTGTACCGCGCCCATCATCACAATGAGCTGAGTTTCGGCCTGGTGTATGCGTGGTCCGAACGCTTTATCCTGCCGATCTCCCACGATGAAGTGGTGCACGGCAAGCACTCACTGATCGACAAGATGCCCGGCGATCGCTGGCAGAAATTCGCCAACCTGCGCGCCTATCTGAGCTTTATGTGGATGCACCCCGGCAAGAAGCTGCTGTTTATGGGCTGCGAATTCGGCCAGTGGCGCGAGTGGAACCACGATCAGCAGTTGGATTGGTACTTGCTGCAATACCCCGAACACCGAGGCGTGCAGAAACTGGTCGGTGACCTTAACCGCCTGTACCGCGAGGAACCGGCGCTGCATGAGCAGGACGATGCGCCCCAAGGGTTCCAGTGGTTGATTGGCGACGATGCGATCAACAGTGTCTATGCCTGGCTACGCTGGAGCAAGGACGGCAAACCGGTGCTGGTGGTGGCCAACTTCACCCCGGTGCCGCGTGAGGGCTACGCGGTCGGCGTGCCGTTTGCCGGGCGCTGGAGCGAGGTGATCAACAGTGATGCCGACACCTATGCCGGCTCCAATTATGGCAACGGCGGCGAAGTGCTCACCCAAGAGGAGCCGCGCCATGGGCAGCCGGTGTCGCTGTCGCTGAATCTGCCGCCTTTGGGCGTGTTGATTCTTCGCCCGCAAGCGCTGTAACGGCTCTAGTGTGGTGGATTCTGTTGTCCGCACTACTGGCAGGGTGCCACAATGGCGCCTTTGTCGTGGCAGTCGAAGCAGGCGCATTTCATGAACGGCCTTGGGCGTGGGCAAGACCCGGATGAACTCATCGAACAGCAGGTGCGAACCGACCGTTTGCACCAGCTGTTTCGCCAATCGTTCTCGGCTATTTTCGGCAGCTACCTGGGCGCTGTCATGCTCTGCTGGCTGTGTTGGGGCCGGTTTGACCACAAGGTCATGCTGGTCTGGCTGGGGTTGCTGGCGGTGACATCGCTGGTGCGCGTCAAACTGTTCACCGACTGGTTTCGCTGCCCCGACAGCGAGCGCACGCCCCGGCGCTGGGAACGCCGCTATTGGGTCACGCTGATGCTGTCAGCCGGCACCTGGGGCCTCGGCGCCCTGGCCGTGATGCCGACGGATGATCGTGTCTCCCAGGTGCTGGTCATGCTGTTTACCGTGGGCATGTCAGTGAGCGCGGTTTCGTGTTATTCGGCCTATCGCTATATGACCCTGGGCTCCATGGCGCTGGTACTGTTGCCGTGTACCCTGTGGTTGCTGTTCCAGCCGGCGCCGATGCAAGTAGGTGTGGCAATTGCGGTGCTGGTGTTCTCGACCTTTGTGGTCAGTGCCACGCGCAAGCTCTCGGATGCGCTGGAAAAAGCCTTCCGACTGACCCGACAGATGGAACGTGCTCACCATATCTCCACGCGTGCTGCCCAGACCGACGAGCTCACCGGGCTGATGAACCGTCGCGCGTTTTTCGAACAGGCCCACCTGCTGTACGCGCATTGCCACCACCACCAGCAGCCGCTGAGCGCGTTGATGATGGACATGGACCATTTCAAGGACATCAACGACACCTACGGCCATCAGGCCGGCGACCAGGTGTTGCGCCAGATTGGCGGGGTGATCAGCACGTCGTTTCGCCAGGCCGATGTTTATGGTCGGCTCGGTGGTGAAGAATTCGCGGTGTTGCTGCCCAACACTTCACTGGAAACCGCGCGAGGCATCGCCGAGCAACTGGTCCAGGCGATTTCGGGCCTGACCTGTGAACCGGTGAAGGGCTTGACCGCCAGCCTTGGTGTGGCCACTACCCGCAGCCTTGATCAGGACTTGCACAGCCTGATGAACAACGCCGACAAAGCGCTGTACCGCGCCAAGGCTATGGGGCGTAATCAGGTGGCCGTCGCGCAGTAGCGCCTCACTCCTTGAGCATCGACCTGGCCAATGCCCGCGCCACTTGGTCGGCGGAGTAGGGCTTGGGGAGGAATTCGAAGCCTTCATAACCGCTGTCGGCCAGTTCTTCGCTGTAGCCTGACGTGAGCACCACCGGCAAGTCGGGGCGGCGCTGGCGCAGCAGTTTGCTCATGGCCACGCCGGTCATGCCTGGCATCACCACATCCGAGAAAATCGCGTCAAACGCCATGCCGTCCGGGCCGGCCAGTGCCAGTGCCTGCTCGGCATGGGTGGCCCAGGTGGTGCGGTAACCCAGGTCCTGCAGGATCTGGTTGGCAAAACGGCCGACCTCGAGGTTGTCTTCGACTATCAGGATGTGGCGCGCCGCAGTGGCGGGCAGCGGGCTCTGATCTTCCTGGACCGGGCAGGCCTGCACCGCCACAGGCTCGGCCTCGGGTAGATACAAGGTAAACACGCTGCCCTGGCCGAGGTTGCTGGTGACGTCGACGTTGCCACCGGACTGTTTGGCAAACCCGAACACCTGGGACAAGCCAAGCCCGGTACCTTTGCCCACCGCCTTGGTGGTAAAGAAGGGTTCGAAAATGCGCTCGACGGTGTCAACGGCAATGCCGCTGCCGGTATCGGCCAAGGCAATGCTCACAAAGGGCTGGTTTGATTCGGCATCGCCACGGATACGCGGCAGTCTGGCAATGTGGGCGACGCGCAGGGTCAGGGTGCCTTGACCTTCCATGGCATCGCGGGCATTGAGCGCGATATTGATCAGGGCGGTTTCAAATTGGCTGGAGTCGACGCGCACATGGCACGGTCGCTGCGGCAACTCCAACTGCACGCGGATACGCGCACCGGTGAGGCTTTCGAGCATCTCGCCGATGTTCTTGACCCGCAGGCTTACATCGAAAACTTCCGGGTTCAGCGGTTGGCGGCGGGCAAAGGCGAGCAGTTGGCTGGTGAGTTTGCTGGCCCGCTCGACAGTGTCGGACACCGCGCTCATGTAGCGTTGGCGGCGCTCTTCGGACAACCCCGGCTGGCGTAGAAAATCCACCGAGGAGCGGATGATGGTCAGCAGGTTGTTGAAGTCATGGGCCACGCCACCCGTCAACTGGCCGATGGCTTCGAGTTTCTGCGACTGGCGCAGAGCGGCTTCGGCCTGGGCCAGCGCCAGGGTGCGTTCTTCGACACGCTGCTCCAGGGTGGTGTTGAGTTCGGCAAAGGCTGCCAGCCCTTCACGCACATGGGCATCGGCGCGCACGCGCTCGATATGCGCCCAGGAGCGCTCGGTGACTTCGCGCAGCAAAGCCAGGTCGTAGCTCGACCACAGCCGTGGGACTTTATCGTGTACCGCCATCAAGGCCGTCAGCCGACCATTTTTGATGAGTGGCATGCAGATCGTGGCGCTGACGCCCAGTGCCTGAAAGGACGCTGACTCTTCTGGTGGCAGCTCGCGCAGGTTGTCATGGATCACCAGTGGCTCACCGGCCCGCAGGCAGTTGACGGCCGTTTCACCGAAAGCCGCCAGGCTGTAGCAGCCGATAATGCTGGGCGAACCGGGGGCTGTCCAATTGTCACGGATGGTGAAGCCGTCTTCATCGGCGTCCATATCGGCGTAGGCGCAGTTACTCACCTGCAGATGTTCGGCGACCAATTGAGTGGTGCTGCTCAGAATGGTTTCGGCATCTGCCGCATTGGCCACCGTGTGGCTGATGGCTTCCAATACCGCCAGGCGACGGGCGAGGAATACTGTGGTGGTGGTTTCCGACACGGTGTCGAGAATGCCGACCACCTTGCCCTCGGGGTCGCGAATCGGGCTATAACAAAAGGTGAAGTACGCCTGTTCCCGCGTCGGGCCGCGTTCAATCACCAGGGGGAAATTTTCGATGTAGGTGGCATGGCCTTGGAAGGCGGCATCGGCGATGGGGCTGATATCCGCCCACACCTCATGCCACACCTCGTTGAACGGGCGCCCCAACGGGTCGGGCTTGGTGCCCAGGATCGGAATGAATGCATCGTTGTAGAGTGTGATCAACTGCGGCCCCCAGACAATCGCCTGGGGAAAGCTCGATGCGAAGCACAGCGCTACGGTGGTCTTGAGCACGTCGGGCCACTGCTCCAGCGGGCCTAGTGGCGTGTTCGCCCAGTCATGCTGGCGAACCCGCTCAGCCATTTCGCTGCTGCTTTGCAGCCAATTCATCATTGCGAGAACACCTTGTTTACCACGGTCTGTCGAGGGCCTGAAGCGGGCAGGCTAACAAGCAACAGACCGGAATGAATGCTGCCAGTTCAGCACGATTATTCAGGTGATAGCAATTTGATGTTCTATACAAATGAATAGGCCTGCAGTCGGGCCTAAGACGCCTATTGCGCGCCGAGAACCCCCGTCCAATAAATGCCGGCATCACTCTTGGGGTCCATGGCGTAGGCCGCGCCCAATTCACGAAATTGCGGGTTCATCAGGTTGGCGCAATGCCCGGGGCTGGCGAGCCAGCCGTCCACCACCTTGCGCGGGTTGTCGAGGCCAGCGGCGATGTTTTCGCCGATGTTTTTTGCGATGTACCCGGCCAGTTCCGCACGATCACCAGGCGTGCGGCCGTCATGATCCAGGTGGTCGAAGAAATTGCCATTAGCCATGTTGCGCGAATGGCTGTTGGCGGCGCTGGCCAAGTCGTCATTCCACGACAGCGGCGTGGTCGCGCTAAACGCCTGGGTGCCGCATTGGCGCGGTTGTTGACGGGCGGTGTTGACCAGGTCGAGAAGTTTTTTGCCCTCGGTCTGCCAGTCGCCAAGGCCGCTGGTGAGCAGCGGGCGCGCCAGCACGATGCGCCAGTCCTGGCCGCTGTTGCTCACGCCAATATCGACAAATTGCGGGTCCAGCACCACGCGGCAGAAGCTTTCGCGCACGGCCTTCATCGCCGCCTCGGCGTCTTTGGGGCCGGAGAGGCTGATGGCCTGCACATTCACCATCGGGTACGCGGCCCGCGCCAGCGCCTGCTGCAAGTCGCCGACATTGGTGGCCGGCAGCACCAGTCGGGTGTCGCTGGCCAGCGGTGGCAGTTCCTGGGAACCCTGGTTGCCGCAGCGTTGTACGTGGCTGCGGTATTCGTTGATCTGTTGCACTAACTGACTTTCTTCATTCGCCATCGCGCTGGCGCAGAACACCACATTGGCGGCCAGCGTCGTCAGACCCATCATCAATGACAGCACGCGCATGGACGTTACCCTTGAGCTTGAAAGTGCCCATGATGCGCGAAGTAACCCGGTTTGGGGCAACGCCTTTTTTGTTTTTTTGCCTCAACGGGTGTTCTGCGGGCAGATCGTGGCGCGGTTGCGCCCCCAGGCAAACGTGCTGGCGGTGACGATCAAGACCAACGCCATGGCGAAGGTCACATGCAAGCCATTGGCAACACTGGGCGGCGCTGCGTGGGCCACATCGGGGCTGGCCCAGGCAAATACCGCGCCCAGGGCCCAGGCACCGAAAATCAGTCCCAGGTTGCGCGACAGGTTCAGCAGGCCAGAGACGGTTCCTCGGCGTGTCGGCGCGACATCGCTCATCACCGCGGTGTTATTGGCGGCTTGAAACAGGCTGTAGCCTGTTGTGAGCAGGATCAGGGCGCCGAGGTAAGCGAGCAGTCCCGCCGTCAGCGAAAGCGACAGGGCACCCAGGGCCATCACCCCCAAGCCCGCGAGGCTCATGCGATGGCTGCCCAGGCGATCGGTGAGGCGGCCCGCCGGCACACCGGTCAGCGCTGCAACACAGGGGCCGACGGCCATGGCCAGGCCCATCCAGGCGGGGTCGAGCCCCAGGCCACGGGAGAGGTAAAACGGCCCGACCACGAACGTGGCCATGATCACTGCCGCCACCAGCGCGCTCATCGCCAACCCGGCCCGCAGCGACGGGTCTTGCAAAGGCTGCCAGAAAGCACCTGCCGATTCGCGGGCGCCGGCCTGGCGGTCTGCCGGTAAGTAATAAAAGGCGAGGGCGGCGGCCAACAGGCCCAAGGGTACGCCGACCGCGAACAACGCGCGCCAGCCCCACAGGCTCAGCAACACGCCGCCGACACTGGGGCCCATGGCGGTGCCGACTGCTGACATCGTTCCGAGCAAACCCATCACCTGCCCGGTACGCGCCTTGGTGACCGTGTCGCCCACCATCCCGAGGGTCATCGCCATCATGCTCGCCGCCCCCAGGCCTTGCAGGGCGCGTGCGGCAATCAGCCATTTAAGCGATGGTGCTGCCGCGCACAGTGCACACGCCACGGCGAACAGCAGCAAGCCAGCGAGCAATACGCGTCGGCGCCCCCAACGATCGCCCAGGCGGCCGGCACCGACAATCACCGCCGTGATCGCCAGCAGGTAGGCGAGCACCACCCACTGCACGGCATGAAAGGATGCATCAAATGCCTGGGCCAGGCTGGGCAGGCCGACATTGGCGATGCTGGTGCCCAAAGCGGCCAGCAACATGGATAGCGACAGACTGACGAGCGCGGCGCGTGAAGAGTTGTGCATGGACGATTCCTTGAGTGAAGGCAACTGACACAACTCTACGGCGTGGCCTACTATGGCGGAAGACGCATGGGTTGCAGCCAATACCTGCATCAAACGCCTGATAAGGAACACGTATGCCCGACCTGAATTTGCTCATTACCCTGGATACGTTGCTTAGCGAGGGCAGTGTCGCCGCTGCCGCCAGGCGCCTGCGCCTGAGCCCTTCGGCCATGAGCCGCGCGCTGGCACGCCTGCGTGAAACCACCGGTGACCCCTTGCTGGTGCGCGCCGGGCGCGGGCTGGTGCCGACCCCGCGGGCGGTCGAACTGCGTGAACACGTCAGCCGTTTGGTGCAGGAGGCCCAGGCGGTGCTGCGTCCTGCGCAAACCTTGGACATGGGCCAGGTGGTACGCACGTTCACGCTGCGCTCGAGCGAGGAGTTTGTCGAAAACCTCGGCCCGGCGTTGCTCGCGCGTATCGCCCAGGAAGCGCCGGGCGTGCGCCTGCGTTTCGTCGACAAGAGCGACAAGGACTCGGCGCTGCTGCGCGAGGGCAGTATTGACCTGTCGATTGGCGTGGTCGACGCCAGCGCCAGTCCCGAACTGCTGACCCAGGCGCTGTTCCGTGACCGACTGATCGGTGTGGTCCGCAGCGGCCATGCGCTGAGCCAGGGTGAAGTCAGCGCCGAGCGCTTTGCCCAGGGCCAGCATGTCTACGTGTCACGCCGTGGGCTGGACCGTGGCCAAGTCGACGACGCCCTGCAAGCGCTGGGCCTGACGCGGGAGATCAGCACCATCGTCGCCGGCTTTGCCACCGCCATCGCCCTGGCCCGCGACACCGACCTGATCGCCAGCGTGCCCGAACGCTACACCGCCCATCAGCGCGACGGGCTGTACAGCTTCGCGCTGCCGATAGTCGTGCCGCCGTTCACCGTGGCCATGCTCTGGCACCCACGCCTGGATGCCGATGTGGCCCACCGCTGGTTGCGCGGCTGTTTGCGCCAGGTGTGCGGGCAGCAGGTACAATCACCGCTGCCTTGACGCTAAACCCAGGAATTTGCATGTTCAGCCTTACCCGCTACACCACCGCGTGCCCCGAGCCGATCAACAGCCAGATCCTGCAGATGGTGGTGGACAACCTCACCGACATCAGCAGTGTGGCGTTGCCGCCGAGCAACCTGCTCTACAACATCTATCAATATGCCGTCGGTTATGAGGTACACCTGTACCTTGAAGCGCTGACTGGCGCCAAGGGCATCGCGGTTGAACTGGTGGTGGCGATGCGGGACGAACAGGTGATCGGCTTTTGCCTGTACCTGCCCGTCAAGGATGATCCGCACGCCTGTGGCATCGCCTTTATGGCCGTGCAAGCCGGGCATCGGCGCCAGGGCGTGGCCCGCGCCATGCTTGGCGAGGTGCTGGCGCATTATCCCCACGCAGAACTGGCCTGCTCAGTGGAAAAAGTGCCGGCGTTCCAAGCGCTGGGCTTTCAGGTGCGTGGCGCACGCGGCACCCAAGTGTTGATGAACACCCGCGATTACGGCACCGATGGTTTGATGGGCGTGCTGGACGTGGCTGCGATCTACAGCTCGCTGGAGGTGCGGCAGATTCATACGTACTTGCTGCAAAAACACGGCAAGCGCGCGATGGTTGATGCCGAGAAGCAGCGGGATCGGCACTTGGATTACCTTGCGCGTAAGGTGCAGCTATTTTTAAGCGAGCATCAGGCCTGAATGTAAAAGACCTTCCTTGGGTAGAGGGTGTGTGTGTATCCGTTGCTGCGGTAACGGCGGCTTAGGGTTCCGCCCTGACGGCGGGTCACTTTTGGCAAACGCCCGGAATGCCGGCCCAGCCAAAAGTAACCAAAAGGTCTGTGCCCCACCACTCGGTGCCTCGCTTAGGCTCGGCATGCCCGCACTCCGGCTTGAATCCGTGGGCCGCCGCGATGGGCCATCCTTGGCCCAGCGCGGCTAACCCGGCGTCCTGCCGGGTTACCCACGGATTCAAGCCTGCATTCGGCCATCGTGGTTAACGGGGCGCCTCAGATCAAAATCAAGATCAAAAGCAGAGCACGGCGGCCTAGTAGCCGACCTGAGTGGTTAGATCAAAAGCGAAAAGCGGATCTGCATGCACCGAAGATCTGCTTTTCTGTGGGAGCTGGCTTGCCTGCGATGCAGGCACCTCGGTATCGCAGCGGTACGATAATTCGACAAGCCTGCTCCCACATGATGAATCAGTTCACCGTGCCGCGATTGACCATCGCCAGAATCGTCGCCACCAGCTCCTGCTGCGCCTCCTCACGGCTGATCTCGCCGCTGGCGGCCGCTTGGGACAAGGCCTCGGCGGCACCCAGCATGGCGCGTAAGCCTGCCTGGGAAACAGTGCCGTTGGGCGCGAACGGCGCCAGTGCGTCGCGGCACTTTTGCAGGAAGATCGCCTCGTATTTGCGCTTCAGCGTTTCCAGTTCCGGCGAGCTGCTCAAGGCGGCAATCACCCCCGGAATTTCCCGCCCTTGCAACAACACGCAATCGACGTAGCACGACGCGATGACCCAGGCTTGCTCCTGCAGGGTCGCGGCGCTGGAGTCCAGCGCATCGGCAAACACCTGGTTCTGGCGGCTATCGAAGTCTTCATACAGTGCGGCCAGCAGGCCGGCGCGGGTGACGAAATGGTCGTAGACCACCGGCTTGGTGACGCCCGCCAGCTCGGCCAGGCGGCCCAGGGTCAGGGCTTCGGTGCCTTCTTCGCGCACCAGTTGCCAGGCCATGTCGAGCAATTGGCGCAGGCGATCCTCGCGGGACAGGCGGCGGCGTGGGGCAGGGGATTCAGCGCTTGACATGCTTATATACCAAAAGTAACTTAAGGTGCGTAACCTACTAAAAGTAGCTAGCGCCCAGCCTAGCCCGAAATGGAGTCAATGTCATGCACGCACTGATCGTTGTAGCCCATCACGACCCGCAATCCCTCACCCATAGCCTCGCCGCGCAAGTGGCGGCCGGGCTCACGGCGGGCGGCCACACTTATGAGGTTGCCGACCTCGCCGCCGAAGGCTTCGATCCGCGCTATACCGCCGCTGACCACCTCGTACACCGCACTCGCGCTGAGCCGCCCGCCGATGTGCTCGCCGAGCAGGCGCGCATCGACCGCGCCGATGCATTGGTGCTGGCGTTTCCGATTTATTGGTGGTCCCTGCCGGGGCTGCTCAAAGGTTGGGTTGACCGCGTGTTCGTCAACGGCTGGGCGATTGATTACGGCCCCGATACGCCGGTGGTGAAAAAACTGCGGCACTTGCAGGTGCACCTGCTGGCGTTGGGTGCGGCAGATGAAAGCGCGTTTGATCGGCACGGTTATGCCAAGGCCATGCGCACGCAAATCGACTACGGGATTTTTGATTACTGTGGGGCGCAGGTGGTGACGTCAAAGCTGCTGCTGGATTCGGAAAGCGGCGCTGCGCAGGCGCACTTGCACACCGCGAAAGCCATAGGGCAGGGCTTGTTTGCACACGAAACGGTGGCTGGTTAGTCAGCCTTCGCGAAACAGATCGTGAGCATCCAACAGGCGGTAGGCGATTTCCGGGCGCTTTTCCATGCCACGGCGAATCGCTGCCGGAATCGCCTGGCGGGTTTTGCGGCACAGGCCGGGCTGCTCATCGATGTTGATCTGAATGCCGCGCATGCTCTTGACCTCGGTGTGCCCCGGCGCTACCTGCACGCGGATGCCCAATAGCTCGAACATCTTCTGTTGCATGTGTTCCAGGTCTTGCAGGCTCTGGAGGTTTTCCAGGCGCTCGACCAGCTTTTTTTCTTCCTGACGCGTCAGGCTGAGAATGCGCAGGTCGGCGCCGGGCGCTTGCAACAGCTGTTCGCGGTCGCAAGCGCAGACGCCGGGTGGGCAGGGTTGGCGAATTGACATGTGCATTCCCTCCCTACGCCGACGTGCTGGCTCAGTAGCTGAGCGTTACCCCAAGGCTGCCCAAGGCCTTCCAGTATTCAGGGTAGGTCTTGGCCACGCAGTCCGGGTCTTGAATGCGTATTCCCGCCACCTTCAGCCCGGCCAGGGCAAAACACATCGCGATGCGATGGTCGGCGTGGGTGTCGATCAGCGCATTGCAAGAGGTGCCGGCCAGCGCCGGGTCGCTGGCCACCAACAGGTCGTCGCCCTCGATGGTCGCCAAGCCTGGACGAATCTCGTTGAGGCCGTCGTGCAGCGCCTGTACACGGTCACATTCCTTGACGCGCAGGTTGGCCAGTTCAGTGAAGCGCACCGGGGTGTTGTTGAACGCAGCCAGCACGGCCAGGGTCGGGATTGCGTCCTGCATCTGCGAGCCGACTACCGTGGCTTGCATGTTCGGGAACTGCGCGATCACGGCCTGGGCCTTGGCGTCCGGCTGGGTGAAGTGCTGCGCGGCCACGCCGATGTCGATGCGCCCGCCGGTCAACACTTCGGCAGCCCACAGGTAAGTGGCGGCGGAGGCGTCGGGTTCGATCAGGTAGTCATGGGCGCTGTAGCCGGTGGGGGCCACGCGCCAGGTGGTGTCGTCGACCACCTCGACCTGCGCACCGAACGCCCGCATGCAGTCCAGCGTCAGGTCGACGTAGCCACGGGCGCCGATGTCCTTGCCGGTCAACGCCACTTCAATCGGCGCCTGGCCGCAGGCGGCAAGCATCAACAGGGCTGACACGTACTGGCTGGACAAGCCGCCATCAATCTCAAAACGCTTGGCCTGCACCTTGCCCACGCCGTGTACGGTCACCGGCGGGCAGCCGGTCGGGCTGTCGACGCGGATGCCGTTCTGGCCGAGGGTGGCCAGCAGCGGGCCGATCGGGCGTTTTTGCATGTAGTCGTCGCCGTCGAGCACCACGGTGCCTTCGACGGTCGCCACGGCGGCAGTCAGAAAACGCATCGCGGTGCCGGCATTGCCGAGGAACAGCGGCTGCGACGGCAATTGCAACTTGCCGGAGCCGGTCACAACGAAGGTGGTGTCGTCCGGTTCATCGATGCTCACGCCCATCTGGCGCAAGGCCACCGACATGTGGCGGGTGTCATCGCTTTTCAGTGCGCCGCTCAAGCGGCTGGTGCCCTTGGCCAGGGCGGCCAGCAGCAGGGCGCGGTTGGTAATGGATTTGGAGCCGGGGGGCGCGACCTTGCCGTTCAGGGCGAAATTGGGCGGTGTAACGGTCACGGTTTTCTGCGAACTCAAGGTACAAGGCTCCTGATCAAGGCAAGGCGGTAGGGAGTGGCCGACGGGCGGACCCGAATAATCAGCTAAACACGCCACCCTTGTCGAGCAGGGATCGTGGTAGGGCGCGTATTTCGAGGCGGTCGCCGACTTGTCCGGGGAATGGACTGCTCCTGTAGTCGAACTACTCCTGCGGGCGTAGGACAAGCAGCAAATCTGATGCAGGACAACGGCGCTCACTTAGCGAAACGAGGGCGACGTGAGATCTTTCCGACAGAAGTGGCGACTGGACAATAAAGCCCGCCAAGGTAAGTTCAAGGCGTGCCCCATGACGGGGCACATTCAATCAAGGAGTGAATGAAATGAACAAACCCCAGACCCAACTTCGTCACGGTCGCGTGGTGACCCCGGCCAGCCGTGGTTCAGTGGCGGTGGAGCGTGGGCTGCTCGGCAACTGGCAAGTCAACGAGATGGAAGGCGGTAAAAACTTCCCATCGCTCGCCGCCGGGCCATTCCCGGCACCTTATGAAACCGATGATCAAAGCGTCACACCGCCTGGCGACGGGCATATCTTGAGCGGCGGCAAAACCGACGACCGCGATTGCATCAACTTCACCGACGAGGAGATGAGCAAAAAGCTCAATAGCCCCTTCACTTGGCCGTTGCTGAATGTCGAGGCTGGCCAGGTGTTCAAGGTGCAGTGGGAGTACACCGCCGCCCACGTCACCCGTGGTTATCGCTGGCTGATCACCAAGGATGGCTGGGACCCCAAGCAACGCATCAGCCGTGCGCAACTTGAGGCCAAGCCGTTTTTCGAAGACTTCTACACCCAGGTGCCGTACTACCAGCACGCCGATGAAATGAAGGCCAAGGTCGAACACCAGGTCACGCTGCCCAAGGGCAAGAAAGGCCGGCATGTGGTGGTGTTGATGTGGATCGTGGCCAACACCGGCAACGCGTTCTACCAGGCGTTTGACCTGGACTTCAAATAAGCGCTGTTACCGCTGGGCCAACCAGTAGTCATGCAGCGCCCGCGCGGCGGGTTCGATGGCTCGAACCCGCTGCTGGTGGGCGTTTACATCCAGGTCAACCGGCAGTTCGAAGTTATCCTGCTCGGCGCACCAGGAAATCTTCTCCAGCAGCGCCGCCTGTTCGGCAGGCAGTTCTGGCCAGTTGCCAATCGCGGCGCCACGGATATAACCAAAGCACCATTCCTCGGCAAGCGTGACGGTTTGACCTTGGTGTTCGGTGTCATCAAAACGCGCCTTGAAGCCTTGCGCATCGGTGGCCAATTGCGCCGCCAGCGTATTCATATGGTGCACGCACAGCTCGAGGAAGCGCTGGGCTTCTTCGACGTTTTCCCAGGCCGGGTTCTGCCCACCCCAGATCGCCGGGAACCACTCACCCACGTCCACCTGTGCCGGGCTGGAGACCAGCGCGGTGAAGTAGCCGTCGAGTTCAGCCAGGTTCAGCACCGAATGATCGTCGCCGTATTTCAACAGCGTTTCGTCGATGAAGTCCAAATCGGCAGGGGTGAGGGGTTGGGCGAGCATTGGCATATCCTTTAAACGTCGAGCGCCGCGCAGTGGGCGGCTTAAAGCGCAGAGGATGGCGCTTGGGCGGGCTTTTTTCCACTTATTTCCCAGCGCTGACACAGCTTGCTCACGCACATCGAACCCACCACCGCCAGAATGATCGGCACCAGAAAGTCATGCTCGATGCGGGTAAATTCGGCCACCAGCACAATTGCGGTCAGCGGCATGCTCATGCTGGAGGCCAAAAACGCCGCCGCGCCGATAATCGCAAACGCGCCGAGCGGCACCCCGGGCCACACCAGGCTCCAGGCACCGCCGAGCAGAATCGCCAGCAGCGCGCCATTGGCCAGGCCCGGCGTCAGCAGGCCACCCTCGGCGCCCGCGCGCAGGCTGCTCGCAGTGATCAATACCTTGACCAGCAGCAGGATGGCGGCCAGGCCTATCGTCAGCTCATTGTCGAAGCCCAGTTGCGCCGGGCCTTTGCCATTGCCGAGGATCTGCGGCAGCAGCATCGCCAGCCCGCCGATAATCGTGAAGTTGATCAGCGACATGACTGGCAGGCGCCAGCCGCGCGCGGCGTTGGCCCTGGCGGCGCCGGTAAAACGGCTGAACCCATAAGCGGCCACGCCAAACACCGGTCCGCACACTACCGCCCAGGCGATCAGCGCCGGGCTGAGCACAAAGTGCGGCACTGCATATTGCGATTCCGCACCCAGCCCGATCCACGCCACCGAAGCGCCAATCGCCGAGGTCGCCAGCGCAATCACCGCCGCCGGCCAGCTGAAGGCGCCCACCAGCACTTCCAGCACAAAGACAGCGCCGCCCAAGGGCACGTTATACACCGCCGCCAACCCGGCACCGGCACCGCAGGCCACGATCAAACGGTGCATGTGCGGTTCCAGGCGCGCGCGTTGTGACAGCCAGGTCGCGGCCAGCGCGCCGACTTCACGCGGCGCCACTTCACGGCCCAATGGCGAGCCAAGCGCCACGGTGATGATCTGCAGCACGGCGTGGGCGAGGGTGGTCTTGGGCGGCATGATCGGCATCTTTTCAGACACGGCCTGTTTGATGCTCACCAGCGGGCGACCATAGCGATAAATCGTCCACCAGCCCAACCCTGCGACCAGGCCGCACACCACCAGCACCAGCAGACGGCGCTCCGGTGCGGCAGCGGTGACGCCCCACAAAAAGGTTTCGTGGCTGACCAGGCTGTCGAGGCTGTAACCGTAGGCAAGGTGCTGGATGCCATGCAGCAGTAACGCCAGCAGCATCCCGCCCAGCCCGGCGCCAATGCCGGTCAGCACGACCACCAGGGCCAGAATCAATGATGAACGAAAGGTGGACGGCATAGCGGGCTCCAGGCAGTGGCCCTGAGTGTATAGCCGATAAAGTGCGGTGCCTGGGTGAAATGTATCGGCAGGCCACAAACCCCGCGCCCACAACATTTCATTACTTTTGCCAGTCCCGTTTTTGGCCGATGCGCCGTCATGCTCCCTTGTTATAGTTCGAGCCTTATTACTCGCCAGTCAGGGATCACTGCCATGTCCGAATACCAAGCTTTCATCGTCGAACTCACCGGCAATGTTGCCCATGTGCAGATCAACCGCCCGGAAAAGATCAACGCGATGAACGCGGCGTTCTGGACCGAGATCATCGACATCTTCCAATGGGTCGAAGACACCGACGCCGTGCGCGCCGTGGTGCTCAGCGGCGCCGGCAAGCATTTCTCCTCCGGTATCGACTTGATGATGATGGCCTCGGTGGCCAATAGCTTCGGCAAGGACGTGGGCCGCAATGCACGCTTGCTGCGCCGCAAGATCCTCGAGCTGCAAGCCTCGTTCAATGCCGTCGACACCTGCCGCAAGCCGGTGCTGGCGGCGATCCAGGGTTACTGCATTGGTGGCGCCATTGACCTGATCAGCGCCTGTGACATGCGCTACGCCGCCGAAGGCGCGCAGTTCTCGATCAAGGAAATTGATATCGGCATGGCTGCCGACGTCGGCACCCTACAACGGCTGCCACGCATCATTGGCGACGGCATGTTGCGTGAACTGGCCTACACCGGTCGCGCGTTCGGCGCAGAAGAAGCGCGCAGCATTGGCCTGGTCAATCGTGTGTATCCCGATCAGGACAGCCTGTTGGCCGGTGTAATGGAAATCGCCCATGAAATCGCGAGCAAATCACCGATTGCCGTGGCCGGCACCAAAGCCATGATCAGCTATATGCGTGACCATACGGTCAATGATGGTCTGGAATACGTTGCCACCTGGAACTCGGCTATGTTGCAATCCAACGACCTGCGCGTGGCCATCGCGGCCCATATGAGTAAGCAGAAACCCGAATTCGTGGATTGACTGACATGACCCCAGGCTGGATTACCACAACGCTGCTGGACAACGACGCCCCTGGCGGCTGGGCCGTCGCCCGCAGCCGCGAGGGCTTTTTGCATGACACCAACGGGCCGCTGTTCCCGCGTGAATGGCTCAAGCGCCAGGATCTGTCGGTGTTCGCCGAACACGGCATCGGCCACCTTGACGGCGAGCCTGTTTACTTGCTGGAGCTGAACGCGGCGGCCGAGGTGCCAGGTTGCAGTTGGCAGGGTTTGCGCGGCTTTATGTTGCAGGGCGACCACACCCTGTACAAAGTGCTGGGCTACGCCGCGCAGATCGGCACCTGGGCGCGGGAGCATCGGTTCTGTGGCAGTTGCGGCCAGGCCATGGTGCAGGTGCCGCGCGAACGTGCGATGTATTGCCAGGCCTGCGACCTGCGCAGCTACCCACGCATTTCGCCGAGCATGATTGTGCTGGTGACCCGTGGCGACGAGATTCTGCTGGCGCGGTCGCCGCGTTTTGTCACGGGTGTGTACAGCACGCTGGCGGGGTTCGCCGAGCCGGGGGAGTCGGCCGAAGACTGCCTGATTCGTGAAGTGCGCGAAGAAGTGCAGGTGGAGGTCAAGAACATCCAGTACATGGGCAGCCAGTGCTGGCCGTTCCCGCACTCGATGATGCTGGGCTTCCATGCCGAATACGCCGGGGGTGACATCGTGCCCCAGGCCGATGAGATCGAAGACGCGCAGTGGTTCAATATCCACGACTTGCCGCCGTTGCCGGCGTCACGCTCGATTGCGCGTTACCTGATCGACCTCTACCTGGCGCGCCGTTTAGGCCACGCTGAACCAGTGTTGCCAGGCTAGGCGCACCGTCAGGCCGAGGACCACGGTGATAAACACCGGGCGAATGAATTTGGCGCCGCCGCTGATTGCGCTGCGTGCGCCAAAGAACGCGCCACACATTACCGAGAAGCCCATCGCCAGGCCGACGATCCAGTCCACCGAGCCATTGAAGATAAACACCGACAGCGCCGCTGCGTTGCTGACGAAGTTCATGCTGCGCGCCACGCCGCTGGCTTTGACCAGGTCGATAGGGTGCAGCAGCATCGTGCTCACCGTCCAGAACGCACCCGTGCCGGGGCCGGCCACGCCGTCGTAGAAGCCCAGGCCGAAGCCTTGGGTCGATTGCCATTTCTTTTTGATCGGTGCATCGGCGTCCAGCGGCGCCTTGGGCGTGCCGCCAAACAGCAAATACACACCACAGGCGAACACGATCACCGGGAGCATTTTGTTCAGGGTTTCGGCGGGCAGGTAGTGGGCGACCACTGCGCCAGCCAGCGCGCCGACCAGCGTGCCGACGATGGCGTGTACCCATTGGCGCGGGTGGAACAGCTTGCGCCGGTAGAAGGTGAAGCTGGCGGTGGCGGAGCCGAAGGTCGAGCTGAGCTTGTTGGTGCCCAGCACCAGGTGCGGTGGCATGCCGGCGGTAAGCAGGGCCGGCGTGGTGAGCAGCCCGCCGCCGCCGGCGATGGCGTCGATAAAGCCGGCAATAAAGGCCACGCAGGCAAGAATGGCGAGGGTGGTCAGGTCAACGCTGAGTTCGAAGGGCATGGGCAGGGCTTATTATTGGCAGGGCGCAGAAAAGGGCTGCGCCAAAGACCGGTATCTTACTTGGATCTTGTTGTTCTACGCGATCCAAATGTGGGAGCTGGCTTGCCTGCGATAGCGGCAGGGCAGGCCCAACTGCTGTAACTGACCCGACGCCATCGCAGGCAAGCCAGCTCCCACCTTTAAACCGTGCCCGCCTGGCTATTTGTGGGTTCCCAGCCACTCCAACGCCGTGCGCCACACACAAATCCCCAGAAAATACGCCGACATCACCGACCACAAACCGAACGTCCACGGGTTGGTATTGGGGTAGTCCACCACCATCAAGAAACTGCACAGCAACCAGATGGTGGTCACGGCGATGTTGATCGGCATAAAGCGCTTGACCCGGAAGGGGTGCAGAAACTTCATCGGTGTCACGGTCAGCAGCGCCAGGCCGATCACTGTGGCCAAGGTCACCCAGGCGTCCGGCTGGATGATGTAAACGCACAAGGCCACCACATTCCAGGCCGCGGGAAAGCCGACAAAATAGTTGTCCTTGCTCTTCATGTTCACATTGCAGAAGCAGAACAGCGACGACACCAGGATCACCGACACGGTAAACAGGTGGGTAAAGTCCGGCAGGTCGATATAGCGGTAGATGAACAGCGCCGGAATAAATACATAGGTCAGGTAGTCAATCACCAGGTCCAGCACCGAGCCATCAAAGCTGGGCAGTACCGTGCTGACGTTCACCCGTCGCGCCAGCGAGCCATCGACGCCATCGACCACCAGCGCCAGGCCCAGCCACAGCAGGCAGGCCTTGGGTGAGTTTTCCAGCAATGCCAGGGTGGCCAGGAACGCCAGCACCACGCCGGTGGCGGTAAAGCCGTGGGCGCCCCAGGCTTTGAGTCTGGCTACATGCAGGGTCGATATCACGGGCGGCTCTCCAAAAGATGAAACAGGGCAGCCGACGACGTAACGCCGTCGAGTCTGGCCAGGGAATGCAGGTATCGACCGGGAAGGAGGGAATAAGGTTCACCGCCCCGGTGTATCACTTAGCGTAGCAAGGGTCAGACGTTTCGGCATCAACCCTGACGGAACACCAATGCCTTCAAACCGCTTTGCGGGTCGACATCGGGAAATTCCGGCGGGTTTTCCAATCGCTGCACAAAGCGCAGGCCCGGTGCTTCGCGGGTTACGCCGTCAATCAGGAAGTCTTCACCGAAGGCCGGGTCGTTCATGCAGGCCAACACCGTGCCGTGGGCTGTGAGCAAATCCGGCAGGCGGCGCAGCACGCGTTGGTAGTCTTTGGTCAGCAGAAAGCTGCCTTTCTGGAACGACGGCGGGTCGATGATCACCAGATCGTAAGGGCCGCTGTTCGTCACCTTGGCCCACGATTTGAACAGGTCGTGGCCCAGGAAGCTGACGTTACTCAGGTCATGACCATTGAGGCGATGGTTGTCGCGCCCGCGACTCAAGGCGCCACGGGCCATGTCCAGGTTTACGACATGGTCGGCGCCGCCTTCGATGGCGGCCACCGAGAAACCACAGGTGTAGGCGAACAGGTTGAGCACGCGCTGGCCCTTGGCCTGTTCGCGCACCCAGTTGCGGCCGTAGCGCATGTCGAGGAACAGCCCGCTGTTCTGTTTTTTACCCAGGTCGATCAGGTAGCGCAGGCCGCCTTCGGTAATGGTCAGCTCGTCAACGGCTTCGCCCGCGAGCCATTCAGTGGTGCTTTGCGGCAGGTAGCGGTGTTGCAAGGCGACGGTGTAAGCGCTGAACTGCGTTTGCAGCAGTTGTTTAAGGGCTTCGAGCTGCGCAGGCTCGGGTTCCTTGAACAACGAGACCAGCAGTACGCCCTGCAACCAGTCCACCGTCAGTTGCTCCAGGCCCGGCCAGCAGCGGCCACGGCCGTGGAACAGGCGCCGGGTTTCACTCGGCGGGTTAGCCAGGGCGGTGAGCAAATGGGCGTGCAGGGTAGCGAGTGCGTCTGGGTTCATCGTTGAGCGTCAGTCGTTGAGCGGGCGGCATTTTAAACACAGTTGCGGTGCTTCGTCGTGTTTGAGCACAACGTGCTGCAAAAAAGATGATTGGCAGTGATTCATGCTCAAAATGCTTGAACCTGCGCTTGATAACAGGCAAAAAATCCTCAGGCACCGACATAAACTGGAAAAAAAGCCCGGAGGTGCCCATGAACGGTTTCGCGAGTGCAGTCAATCACACAGCCCAAGACCCGCAAGAACTGGATGAGTGGCGCGACGCCCTGGCCTCGCTGGTGGCCAATGCCGGGCCAGAACGGGCGCGCCAGATCCTCGACCTGCTGGCCCGCGAAGGCAGCGCTGCGCCCATCGACTGGAAACCGCGCCACGGCACGCCCTATATCAACAGCATCAGTGTTGAGCAGCAACCGGCGTTTCCCGGTGACCTGGCCACCGAAGAACGCATCGCCTCGCTGGTGCGCTGGAACGCCTTGGCCATGGTGGTGCGCGCCAACCAGGCGTATGGCGAACTCGGTGGCCATATCGCCAGTTATGCCAGTGCGGCGGACTTGTTCGAAGTCGGCTTCAATCACTTCTTCCGGGCGCGCAGCGACACCTTCGGTGGCGATCTGGTGTTCTACCAGCCGCATTCCGCACCGGGTATATATGCCCGTGCTTATCTGGAAGGGCGCCTGACGGAAAACGACCTGGCGCACTACCGCCAGGAAATCGGCGGGCCAAAAGCCGGCGCACGCGGCCTTTCCAGCTACCCGCACCCGTGGCTGATGCCGGACTTCTGGCAGTTTCCCACCGGCTCCATGGGCATCGGCCCGATCAGCTCGATTTTCCAGGCGCGCTTCATGCGCTATCTGCAACATCGCGGCTTGCTGGACACCACCGACCGGCACGTCTGGGGTGTGTTCGGCGATGGCGAAATGGACGAGCCGGAAAGCATGTCGGCCCTGACCCTGGCTGCCCGCGAAGGCCTGGACAACCTGACCTGGGTGGTTAACTGCAACCTGCAGCGCCTCGACGGACCGGTGCGCGGCAACGGGCGCATCATCGACGAACTCGAAGCCTTGTTTGCCGGTGCCGGCTGGAACGTGATCAAGCTGGTGTGGGGCTCGGACTGGGACGCCTTGCTGGCCAAGGACACTGACGGTTCACTGGTGGAAACCTTGTCGAACACCGTCGACGGGCAATTCCAGACCTTTGCCGCCAAAGACGGCGCCTATAACCGCGAGCACTTCTTCGGCCAAAGCGCGTCGCTGGCGGCCCTGGTGGCGGGCATGAGCGACGAGCAAATCGACCGCCTCAAGCGCGGTGGCCACGATATGGTCAAGATCCACGCTGCCTACCATGCCGCGCGCCGGGTAAAAGGCCAGCCCACGGTGATCCTGGCCCAGACCAAAAAGGGCTTCGGCATGGGCGAAGCCGGGCAGGGCAAGATGACCACGCACCAGCAGAAGAAGCTCGATCGCGACGCGCTGCTCGCTTTTCGCAATCGCTTCCAGTTGCCGCTCACGGATGCGCAGACCGAATCCTTAAGTTTTTTCAAACCCGCCGAGGACAGCGTTGAACTGCGTTACCTGCATCAACGTCGGCACAAACTCGGCGGTTATGTGCCAAGCCGCAGCCCGCTGGCCGCACCCGTCAGCGTGCCGCCGGTGGCGGGTTACGCCGGTTTCGCTACGGCAGCCGAGGGTAAGGAGATGTCCACCACCATGGCGTTTGTGCGCATGCTCACCAACCTGCTCAAGGACAAGGCTCTCGGCCCGCGCATCGTGCCGATTGTGGCGGATGAAGCGCGTACCTTCGGCATGGCCAACCTGTTCAAGCAGATCGGCATCTATTCCAGTGTTGGGCAACGTTACGAACCCGAAGACATCGGCTCGATCCTCAGCTACCGCGAGGCCACCGACGGGCAAATTCTCGAAGAAGGCATCAGTGAGGCCAGCGCCATCAGCTCCTGGGTGGCGGCCGCCACCAGTTATTCGGTGCATGGGCTGCGCATGTTGCCGTTCTATATCTATTACTCGATGTTCGGCTTCCAGCGCGTCGGCGACCTCATCTGGGCTGCCGCCGACCAGCGCGCCCGTGGTTTCCTGCTCGGCGCCACCGCCGGGCGCACCACCCTGGGCGGCGAAGGCTTGCAGCATCAGGACGGCAGCAGCCACTTGGCAGCCGCGACGGTGCCTAACTGCCGCGCCTACGACCCGGCGTTTGCCGGCGAGTTCGCGGTGATCCTCGACCACGGTATGCGTCAGATGCTGGAGCACGATGTGGACGAGTTCTACTACGTGACCCTGATGAACGAAAACTACCCGCAACCGACGCTGCCGGCAGGCGTGGAGGCGGCGATTATCAAGGGCATGTATCGGTTGCAAGGCGCTACGCACCCCAAGGTACGCCTGCTGGGTTCCGGCACGCTGGTACGTGAGGCCCAGGCGGCCGCGCAGTTACTGGAGGAGGATTGGCAGGTGGCGAGCGAGGTGTTCAGCGTGACCAGTTTCAGCGAGCTGGCACGGGATGCGCGACAGGTGGAGCGCTGGAATCGGTTGCATCCTCAGGATATGAAGCGCTCCAGCCATGTGAATGCATGTTTGCCTAAAGGTGTACCGGTGATTGCGGTGTCCGACTATGTACGGGCGGTGCCGCAGATGATTGCTTCGTATCTGGACAGCAGCTACACGGTGTTGGGCACCGACGGCTTTGGGCGTAGCGATACTCGGGCAGCGTTGCGTGATTTCTTTGAGGTGAATCGCTATCACATTGTGCTGGCGGCGCTGACGGCGTTGGTGGAGCAGGGCCGTCTGGAACCCGAGGTTTGTCAGCAGGCGATCGAGCGGTATGGCGTGCAGGCGGAGCGCGAGCCTTCCTGGACCTCTTGAACCCCTGTTAAGCCTGCTGCCTCAGTGAGCTGATGATGAATGCATGCAGGCTATCAACCGCTTCAGACTCGCGCGAGGCCCGGCTTCGCAGGATTGAAACCTCCATGGGTTCAATCCTGCCCAAGCCGTGCTCGCTGCCCAGAACCTGAAGCGATGCCTGCACGGTACATTGGGTGATTGCGGCAATCGCCAGCCCACCTTCAACGGCGGCTAGTTGGCCGGCAAGGCTGGAGCTGTTGTAAACCACCTTGAATTCACGTCCCTTTTGGCTCAGTGAGTTCACCGCATAACGTCTGGCCAGGCTTGCACTTTCGTAGACGGCGATAGGTAGCGGATCGCGTCTCCACAGTTCGAACTGGGGCGAACCGACCCATACCATGGGTTCCTTGAACAGAAAAGTGCCGCTTTGAGGGGCGTCACGCGACACGAGTGCAAGATCAAGGTCGCCGTTGCGCACACGCGGGATGAGTGCGACCGACTGTTCGCAAGTCAGTTCTATTTCCACACCCGAATAGCGCGGCAAAAAACGCTTGAGCACCGGCGTGAGATACATCGCCGCGTAGTCTTCCGCAACGCCAAGGCGAATGCGTCCGGTCAATTCTTCACCGTGAAAGGCCGCTTGGGTCTCGGCGTGCAGTGCGAGCAGGCGCCGGGCGTAGCCCAGCAGTAACTGACCGTCCGCCGTCAGTTGAAGGTGACGCGGGCCACGGCTCAACAACTGCCGCCCCAGCGCTGTCTCCAGTTTTTTCATTTGCATGCTGACGGCGGACTGCGAGCGGTTGACCTCATGGGCCGCGCCAGAGAGCGAGCCGGCATCCACCACGGCCACAAAGCATTTGAGCCAATCGATCTGCAAATTGCTGGCAGGCATCCAGGTGACCTCTATTCGTTAATCGAATGGCTGTGACGTAAATTATGCGCTTTTCAAGAGGTTTGTTCACCCGCAAAATCCTCGCCTCAACCCCTGCCTGCTGGATTTGACCATGCCATTCGACACCTGGTTGCTCTACCTGGTTACCTGCTGCGGCATCGCTATAGTGCCAGGGCCCAATGCGTTATTAGTGCTGACCCATGGCGCCATTCACGGGCGTCGCAAAACACTCTTCACGATTTCGGGCGGCGTACTCGGTTTTGCCGTGGTGTTGTCGTTTTGCGCTTTAGGCTTGGGGGCACTGATCCAGGCGTCTGCCACCTGGTTCACGGCACTGAAGGTGGTTGGCGGGCTGTACCTGATCTGGCTGGGGTTTGGGTTGTGGCGCTCGGCGCCTGTGAGTCTTGAGGCAGCCGTTACGACCAGCCTGCGAAGCTGGTCGCTGTTTCGCCAAGGGCTGGTATCGGCGATTTCAAACCCCAAGGCGCTGCTGCTGTTCACCGCCTTCATTCCACCTTTTCTGGACCCACACCGAAGCCTCATCGCGCAGACGGCCGTCATTGCGCTGACTTACGCCGTGGTGGAGTTTGTTGTTGAATATCTGGTGGCCAGCGCAGCACATCGGGTCAGGCCCTGGTTAGCCCGAACCGGACGCCGATTCAATAAAGTCTGCGGTGGTTTTTTTGTGCTGTTCGGGTTAGCGCTGCCTGTCCATAGCTGACGGCAAGTCTAGAAGGTGGCGATCAGTGCTGGCCCAAAGGCTTCTTTCAAAAAGCCCGGCGCGATATAGCGCTCGTAATGCGCCTCGGACAGCAGGAAAAACTCGCGGTCAATCGCATCACGCAAATCCGCCAGGTGACGCTCGCGAAACTCCGGCAGCAGCGCCAGCCCATACGCGTCCAGTTTGGAAATCACCCGCGCGCCCCGGGCAATCAGCTGGTACGCCCAGCAGTACGGCGACTGGTGTGGCATAAAGCGAATTTTGCGGGTTTCAAGTTGCTGGCGCAAAAGCTGCGGGTCAAACACCTCAAGCTTGCTGGCCATCACCTGCACCAGCAACTGTTCCAGGCGCAGCCACACCGCCTGCTTTTCGTCGGCGTTGTAGCCATTCCACTGGATGACTTCATGGTGATAACGCTTGCAGCCCCGGCAGACCAGGTCGCCGTAAACGGTGGAACACAGGCCGACGCAGGGCGTTTTGATGGTTTGGTTGGGCATAAAGTTTGTACGCAAGTCTAAAAAATACCGCTAACCCATGTGGGAGCGGGCTTGCCCGCGATAGCTGAGAGTCAGCCAATATGTGCTTAACTGACCCGCCGCCATCGCGGGCAAGCCCGCTCCTACATTTTTAATCCCAGCTCAGCGCGCCGCCAGTCTGGTACTCGATCACACGGGTTTCGAAGAAGTTTTTCTCTTTCTTCAAGTCCATGATCTCGCTCATCCACGGGAACGGGTTAGTCGTCCCTGGGTACTCTTCTTTCAGGCCGATCTGCGACAGACGACGATTCGCGATGAACTTAAGGTAATCCTCCATCATCGCCGCATTCATCCCCAACACGCCGCGCGGCATGGTATCCCGCGCATATTCAATCTCCAGTTGCGTCCCCTGCAGAATCATCTGGGTCGCTTCTTCTTTCATCTCGGCATCCCACAAATGCGGGTTTTCGATTTTGATCTGGTTGATCACATCGATACCGAAGTTCAGGTGCATCGACTCGTCACGCAGGATGTACTGGAACTGTTCTGCCACGCCGGTCATTTTGTTGCGGCGGCCCATGGACAGGATCTGGGTGAAGCCGCAGTAGAAGAAGATGCCTTCCAGGACGCAGTAGTAGGCGACCAGGTTGCGCAGCAGTTCTTTGTCGGTTTCGACGGTGCCGGTTTCGAATTTCGGATCGGAGATCGAACGGGTGTATTTCAGGCCCCAGGCGGCTTTTTTGGCGACCGATGGGATCTCGTGGTACATGTTGAAGATCTCGCCTTCATCCATGGCCAGCGATTCGATGCAGTACTGGTAGGCGTGGGTGTGGATCGCTTCTTCGAAGGCCTGGCGCAGGATGTACTGGCGGCACTCCGGGTTGGTGATCAGGCGGTACACGGCCAGGACCAGGTTGTTGGCAACCAGGGAGTCGGCGGTGGAGAAGAAGCCCAGGTTGCGCATGACGATGCGGCGTTCGTCGTCGGTGAGGCCTTCGGGGTTTTTCCACAGGGCGATGTCGGCGGTCATGTTGACCTCTTGCGGCATCCAGTGGTTGGCGCAGCCGTCGAGGTACTTTTGCCAGGCCCAGTCGTACTTGAACGGCACGAGTTGGTTGAGGTCGGCGCGGCAGTTGATCATGCGCTTTTCGTCAACGGCGACGCGGGCGGCGGAGCCTTCGAGTTCGGCGAGGCCTTCGGCGACGTCGAGTTTGTCCAGGGCGGCCTTGGCGCGGATGATCGCGGCCGAGTCGTTGGCGGTCACGTTGCGCGCTTCCAGAGCAGCAGCGGCGCCGGCACCGTCAAGGCGGTCCATGTTGGCTTCGCTGGCGTGGCCGGCGTTGGCGCCTTTGATCACCGCTGCACCGGTGTCTTCGTTGTCGACTTCATCCCAACTCAACATTGAAATTCTCCTTCCTGGTACTCGAAAAATAGGTTTTTGCAGGCTTCAAGGCATTGAAATACTGTGCAGAGTGTGGTCGGTAAATACCGATACTGCACACTATGTAGTGGTGATTTGTGTTTGTGGGCACACTATATGGTGTGTAACAAAACAGGTCAACGCACAAGATGTGCGGTCTTGGGTCGCGGCATATCGCCGGTTGAGCTATAAAACCTGGGTTCATTGGCTGCCGGTGGAATTTCAAGGGAATGAAAAACGTACTGATCCGATCCGCCCTGCTGGACGACGCGCAAAGCATCTTCGAGGTGCATAAGCATTCCGTCGAAAACCTCTGCACGGGCGACTACGGCCCCGAGCAGATCGCCATGTGGCTCAACGGCCGCTCACCCGCCACCTACCGCGAGGCCATTGCTGCCGGCAACCTGTGGCTGGCACACACCGACAGGCTGCAGGGTTTTATCGAAATCGACGGCCATGAAATCAGCAAACTGTTTGTGCGCGGCGATGCCGCGGGGCAGGGCATTGGTGCGCGCCTGCTCAATGAGGCCTTGCAGCGCATCAAGAACGCCGGCCATGCCAAGGCCTGCCTGGAAGCGACCCTCAACGCCGAAAACTTCTATGCCGCCTTCGGGTTTCGCAAGGTCGGCGAGGGCACCTTCAGTCGGGGCAACAGCCCGGTGTCCATCGAGATTATCAAGATGGAGCTCGCGCTGTAGCGGGGGCATGATAAAAACTCACAGCCCCATGACTTTTAATGGTTACGGGCGCTTTTGCCGTCAGTGCTAAAAATTCGCCAACCAGCTCCCCATAACAACAATGAGCGTTTGCGAAAATGAAAGCACTTGATCTGTACATCGGCGAAGGCTTTGAAGGCCCGGGCGTCAATGCGGCCCATATCAACATCCTGATCGGCCCCCGCAACGGCCCTGCCGGCCAAGCGTTCGCCAACAGCCTGGCGTCCCCAAGCCAGGGCCATTGCCCATTTATGGTGATCGCCCAGCCGAATATCCCGGTCAAACCCATGACCCTCTACGTCAACAAAGCCGCGATCGGCAGCGACCTGCACGGCAACGCCACCTGGGGCGCGTCCCAGGCCGGCATCGCCAAGGCGGTGCTCGAAGCCTTGCTGGATGGCACCTTGCCGCCGGAAGCCGAAGACGAGTGGGCAATTGTCACCGCCAACTGGGTCAACCCGGGCTGCGACGACCTCGATGCGGTCTACCTGAACAACTACAACGCCTGCCGCACCGCCATCCGCGCGGCCCTCAATGGCACGCCGTACACCGCGCAACTGGCTGATGTGGTCAACCACATCAGCAACCCTTTCTACACGCCAAAGGCCTGAGGAGACTGCCATGCAATACATTCGTTTGGGCAACTCCGGCTTGCAAGTCTCGCGTTTGTGCCTGGGCACCATGAACATGGGCACCCCGGACTGGAAACCGTGGATTTTCGATGAAAAGCAAAGCGAGCCGATCGTCGCCCACGCCCTGGACAACGGGGTCAACTTCATCGATCTGGCCGACTTCTATTCCGCAGGCGTCGGCGAAGAAGTGGTGGGGCGCATCCTCAAGCGCGTGGCACGGCGTGAAGACATTGTGGTCACCACCAAGGTCGGCTACGGCACCCGCAATGGCATCAATGCCAGCGGCCACTCGCGCAAGCACATCATGGACAGCATTGACGCATCCCTCAGCCGTCTGGGCATGGATTACGTCGACGTGTTCATGCTGCATTACTTCGATGTGAACACCCCGGTCGAAGAAACCATGGCGGCGATGAACGACATCGTGCGTTCCGGCAAGGCTCGCTACATCGGCGTGTCGACCATGCTCACCGGTCAACTGGCGAAAATCCTCATGGCCTGCGAACGCAATGGTTGGGTCAAGCCGATCAATATGCAGCTGCAACTGAACTGCGCCTACCGCGAAGAAGAGCGCGAGATGATCCCGTTCTGCCGCGACCAGGGCCTGGGCGTCTCGGTGTTCAGCCCGCTGGCCCGTGGCCTGTTGACCGGCGAAGTGCAGTCGACGCGCAACCAGACCGACTTTTTCACCCAGCAGATGTACAGCGACCAGGCCTCGTTCGACATCGCCCATTCGGTTCAGCGTGTGGCACGTGCCCGTGGTGTGTCCAATGCACAGATCGCCCAGGCCTGGGTCGCCAACCACCCAGGCGTCGACGTGATGCTGGTGGGCGCCGATACCACCGCGCAGTTCGACAGCGCGCTGGCGGCCTTGGACACCCAATTCGACGCCGAAGAACTGCACGAGCTGGAACGCAATTACACCCCGTGCGACGTGATCAATGACTACACCGCCGGCAAGCGCATCCTGCGCGCGGCCCGCCCGGGCCTGGACCGTTTCAACCTGATCGAGGCCGTGGCATGAACCCGCTGATCCGTACTGGCAACTACATCGATGGCCAATGGTCCAGCGGTGGGCCGAGTTATCCGGTGGTCAACCCGGCCAATGGCGCGCTGATCGTTGAGGTGCAACGCGCTGGCGCTGAAGAAACCCACCTGGCCATCGACGCCGCCAACCGCGCACTGCCGGCCTGGCGCAAGCTCACCGCCAAGGAACGCAGCCAGCGCCTCAAGCGCTGGAGCGAGTTGATGCTCAGCCATCAGAAAGACCTGGCCCGGCTGCTGAGTCTGGAGCAGGGTAAACCCTTGGCCGAAGCCATGGGCGAAGTGGTCTACGCCGCCAGCTTTCTGGAGTGGTTTGGTGAAGAGGCCAAGCGTGCCTATGGTGATGTGATACCGACCCACAAGGCCGACGCGCGCATTATCGTGACCAAGGAAGCCATTGGCGTGGTCGCGGCAATCACGCCGTGGAATTTCCCGCTGGCCATGGTCACCCGCAAAGTCGGCCCGGCGTTGGCGGCCGGTTGCACGATGATTCTCAAACCATCGGAAGAAACGCCGCTGTCGGCGTTTGCCCTGGCGGTACTGGCAGAGCAGGCGGGCATTCCGGCCGGGGTGTTCAATATTGTCTCCGGCGATGCGGTGGCCATCGGCGGCGCGCTGCAAGCTTCCAGCGTAGTGCGCAAGCTGTCGTTCACCGGCTCCACGCGTACCGGCAAACTGCTGATGCGCCAGGCCGCCGACACGCTTAAAAAAGTCTCGCTGGAACTGGGCGGCAACGCGCCGTTTATTGTGTTCGACGACGCCGACCTGGACGCTGCCGTCAAAGGCGCCATGGCGTCCAAGTTCCGCAACACCGGGCAGACCTGCGTGTGCGTCAACCGTTTCTTTATCCAGGACAGCGTTTACGACGCCTTCACGCGCAAACTGGCCGAAGCCGTCAGCGCCATGCGTGTGGGCAGTGCGCTGGACGGCGACACCGAGCAAGGCCCGCTGATCAATGCGGCGGCCTTGGCCAAGGTTGAAGCGCATGTGGGCGATGCGCTGGAGAAGGGCGCCAAACTGCTCTGCGGCGGCCGTCGCCATGCATTGGGCGGCACCTTTTTCGAACCGACCATCCTCACCGAAGCCCATGGCGACATGCTGATCGCCCAGGAAGAGACCTTTGGCCCGGTAGCCGCGTGCTTTCGCTTCAAGGATGAGACCGATGTGCTGCAACGTGCCAATGACACGCCGTTCGGCTTGTCCGCTTACTTCTACAGTCGCGATATCGGCCGCGTGTGGCGCATGGCCGAAGGCCTGGAGGCAGGCATGGTCGGCATCAACGAAGGGATCATCTCCACCGAGGTTGCGCCGTTCGGTGGGATCAAGGAATCGGGCCTGGGCCGTGAAGGCTCCAAGTATGGGCTGGATGATTACCTGGAGATCAAATACCTGTTGATGGGAGGGCTGTAAGACCACGCCGTCCTAATGTGGGAGCTGGCTTGCCTGCGATAGCGGTGGGTCAGCCACCCATTGATTAACTGACACACCGCTATCGCAGGCAAGCCAGCTCCCACACAAGCCCATTCCCACATTGGATCGGGTGTTGCCCGCTGTTACTCCGTCAAGAACAACAAAATGGAGAACACCATGACCGCTCAACCCGTCAAAATCGACGACCTGCCCATCGGCCGTTTTCACCTGAAAATCGCCGGCCTCACCTTCGGCGCGCATTTCACTGACGGCTATATCCTTGGCCTGATCGGTATCGCTTTCACCCTGCTCAGCCCACAGATGCAATTGGATGCCTTCTGGCAAGGCCTCATCGGCGCTTCGGCGCTGATCGGGCTGTTTGTGGGCAGCCTGTTTTTCGGCTGGATTTCCGACAGCCTCGGCCGGCAGAAAATCTTCCTGGTCAGCTTTGTACTGATTACCGTCGCGTCAGTGATGCAGTTCTACGCTGAAACGGCCATGGGCCTGTTGCTGTGCCGCATCCTCATCGGCATTGGCCTGGGCGGTGATTTCAGCGTGGGTCACGCCATGCTCGCCGAGTTCGCGCCGAAGAAGCATCGCGGCGTGTTGCTCGGCTCCTTCAGCGTGGTCTGGACCGTTGGTTATGTGGCGGCAACCTTTGTCGGTACCGCGATGCTCAGCCTCGGCGACGACGCCTGGCGCTGGATGCTGGCGTCGTCGGCGATTCCGGCCGGGTTGATCCTGATCGCCCGAATCGGCACACCGGAATCACCGCGTTGGCTGGTCAACCGTGGGCGCATCGCCGAGGCTCGTGCCATCGTCAAAAAGCACTTGGGCGAGCATGTGGTACTGGATGAAGAGCCGCCGACGCAGACCCGTTCCGGTTATGGCGTGTTGTTCAGTCGTGAGTACCGTAAGCGCACCGCGTTCAATTGCCTGTTTTTTGTCTGCATCGTGATGCCGTATTTCGCGATCTATACCTTTCTGCCGTCGATCCTGCAGAAGATGGGGTTGTCCCAGGGATTTGGGACTGAGTTGCTGCTTAACCTGTTGCTGATTGTCGGTGCGTTGATTGGCATTTGGTGCACGGTGAAGTTTTCGCGGCGGGGCTTCCTTATCAACTCATTCATCATCCTCGCGGCGGCGTTGTTTTTACTCGCTGTGTTGCCGGGGAGTATGGCGTGGTTGATGGTGCTGACCTTTGGTGTGTTCACGCTGGTGTTGTCGGCCGTGAGCAATTTGGTTGGCGTGTTCCCGGCCGAAAGCTTTCCTACCGAAGTGCGTGCCAGCGGGATTGGCCTGGCGACAGCGGTAAGCCGGTTGGGGTCGGCGATCAGCACGTTTTTGCTGCCGGTGAGTGTGGCGGGCATTGGCTTGAGCCCGACCATGGGGATTCTCGCGGCTATCCTGATGTTGGGTGCGATCATCTCCTGGGCCTGGGCGCCAGAGACCAAGGCGTTGACCTTGAGCCAGGCGTGCAAAGCCCAAGCGCCGTCGGTGTCAGGGATTGCTGACCTGGCCCAGCCACTGCGTAAACAAGCGAACCTTGGATAATCCCTGTTTGTCTGCCGCCACATCCAGCCAATAACCATAGGGGCCGATCACTTCCACGGGAGTGATCGGCACTAAACTGCCATTGGCCAATTCACGTTCGATCATCTGCCGGTCGATCACCGCCAGGCCACCGCCGGCCAGGGCGGTATGGATCACCTGGTCCAGAGTGCTGAATTCCAGGCCCTGGCCCGCATCGATGTCGTCTCGGCCCATGGCCGCCAGCCAGTTCTCCCAAACCTTCAAACGCTTACCGTCGTGCAGGATATGCAGCAGTGGGAAACGCCGCAGATCCGGCGGCTGGTCACCTTCGAACAACTCCGGGCTGGCTACGGCGATATGCCGCTCCATCACCAACAGCTCACTGCTGCAATGCGGGTCCGCCTTCAGGCCGAAACGAATCCGGCAGTCAATCTCCGCGAGGCTGTCGTGGGTGTTTTGGTGGGTGACACTGAGGTTGATATCCGGGTAGCGCTCGCAAAAGCGCCGCAAGTGCGCCGACAACCAGCGCGTGGCCCAGGTAGGCGGTGCGACCACGCGCAGGCGCTGGCGCAGGTTGGGCACGCGTACGGCTTGCAGGGCGCGCTCGATATGGTCGAAGGCGTCGCTCAGGTGCGGCGAGAGGGCAAAGCCGGCTTCGGTCAGGGACAGGCCCTGGGGCGTGCGAATGAACAGGGCGACGCCGAGGTAGTCTTCCAGTTGCTTGATCTGGCGGCTGACCGCGCCCTGGGTCACGTTGAGGCCCACGGCGGCCTGGCTGAAGCTGCGATGGCGGGCGACTTCTTCGAAGACGCGTAGCATGTTGAGGGCAGGCAGGTGGCGCATGGGTGGAGTCCATACTTGTTATTTTTATGGTGTCTTTGCTGGCTTCATCGCAGCATAGGTATCTACACAACTTTTGAAGGCCGCCACTTTCTCCTGTGGCGAGCAGGCTTGTCCTGCGTTGGGCCGCGAAGCGGCCCCAAACCCTGACACTGAGAACTTTCAGGAAAATTGCAGTGCCTTTACTGGGGCCGCTTCGCGGCCCAACGCAGGACAAGCCTGCTCGCCACAACAGCTCACTGGCCACAGACTTCGTGTTAACCGGTTGTGTAGATACCTATGCTCATCACAGGCAAGCCCACTCCCAAACTGGCAACGCATTTCAATGTGGGAGCTGGCTTGCCTGCGATAGCGTCAGTGGCCTATTAGAAGTAGTAACCGATGTTCATGTACAGCTGATTTTCCAACTGATTACTGCCGCCTGCGCCCAAACTCTGGGTGTAGCTGCTGCCGCCAATGTACGGGTCGTTCTTGCCGATCAGCCACTCCGTCGCTACCCATAATTTACTGACCGAAAACGATGTACCCAGGATCAGCCGCTGTGAGGTTTTGAAGTCATTGTCAGACTTGTCAAAGGCACTGTAGTTGGCATACAGCTTCACACCGCTGATCTGATCGAACAGGTACGTGCCGCCCACGTCGTAACTCAAATCCGCCACATACAAGTTGCCGCGGCTGGCGACGTTGAAGGTGCCGTCATACCCGCCCAGCGTCACCACGCCGTCGGTGCCTTCGTTGCGCGGCGACATTTGCTGGCGTGCCGCCTGCAGTTGCACACCCCACGGGCCGTTCTTGCCCAGGTAGTGAATGGCCACAGCGTTGCGGCGGCCGTCGTTGCCGGTGTCTTTGTTCTCCAGGGTCGAGGTCAAGCCGGAGAGGCCGACTTCGGATTTCCAGTTACCCAGGTCCATAGCCTTGGCCACGCGTACCACCACGGTGTTGCGTTCCTGGTTGTTGCTGCCGTCAGCCACGTAGCTGTCGGCTTCGGAGACCACGCTGGAATAGGTCACGCCTTTGCTGGTGCCTTTACCTTGCCACGCCGGCCGCAGGTAGTAACCGGCCTGAATATTCCAGTCACCGCTTTGCTGGATGTATTTGGCGCCGACCTGTTGCACGTCTTCCAGACCAATCACATTGCCCAGGGTTTCGTAGAAGGTGCTGCCGAAATAGGGCTGCAAGCCGAACGGCACGGTGTTCAGGCCCACTTGCACTTGCTGGTCGGGATTGAACTTGTAGCCCACCCACGCGAATTTGGCGAACTGGATATCACCGTAGTTCTTGGTGTACTGATACGGGTACGAACGCCCGTAGAAGCGGTACTGCGCCTCACCGATCCAGGTGTCGGAGTTGTACTTGGCGCTGAGGAACGCGGTGTCGAGGCCGAACTTCTGGATGCCGCGATCCGGGTCATAGTCCCAACGCGCGCGTACGGCCCCGCCGAGGTCGAGGTTGTCGGTAACCTGGTAGGCCATGGCGGGTGCCGCCAGGGCGCCGAGCACGGGGACCAGGGCGATGTAACGTAGGGTTGGTCGCATGGTTTTACTCTCGTTATTAGTTATTTTGGGCAACAGCAGCCCGTTGTCGCAGCGAACGCTGCGACACAGGGAAAGGCTTGGAACTCAGTGCGCGGCGGGGTGAATCAACCTCAGCGGCGGCCCGGCGGCCGGTAATTGCGTGGCGCCCGGTGCGGCGGCAAGCAGCGCCTGGGTGTAGCTGTTCCGGGGCCGCAACAGCACCTGTTCGGCGCTGCCGTATTCGACCACCTCACCCTGGCGCATCACGGCGATGTGGTCGCTGATCTGCGCCGCCACGCGCAGGTCGTGGGTGATAAACAGGATGCTCAGGTTGAGTTGCTTTTGCAGATCGGCCAGCAGCTCCAGCACCTGCTTTTGCACCGACACATCCAGCGCCGAGACGCTTTCATCGGCGATCAACACTTCCGGGCGCATGGCCAGGGCGCGGGCGATGCCGATGCGCTGGCGCTGGCCACCGGAAAACTGCCGGGGTTTGCGCTTGAGCGCATCGCGCTTGAGGCCCACTTGTTCAAGCAAATCACCGGCCTCGGCCCAGGCGTCCTTGGCCGATAAACCACGCAGTTGCGCAGCACGGGCAATGATGTCGCCGACCCGATGGCGCGGGTTGAGCGAGCCATACGGGTCCTGGAAGATCATTTGGATGCGCCGCCGATTGGCCGCCAATGCTGAGCCGCGCAAGGCCAGGAAGTCCGTATCACCGACCCATACATGCCCGCTGTCGCTGTCCACCAGGCGGATTGCAGCCTTGACCAGCGTGCTTTTCCCCGAGCCGGACTCGCCGACAATCGCCAGTGTTTTGCCGCGTGGCAGGTTCAGCGATACATTACGCAAGGCCGCGACCGAACTGCCGCCGACGGTGTAGGTCTTGGTCAGGTTCTCGATGCGCAGCGCCAGCTCGCCGTCGGCACTGGGTGTGTGCAGTTCAGGATGCAGCGCCGGCACCGCCGCGATCAACTTGCGGGTGTAGGCGTGGGCCGGGGCGTTGAGCACCTGGTCGCGCTCGCCGATTTCCACCAGGCGGCCGCCTTCCATCACCGCAATACGGTCGGCAATCTGCGCTACCACCCCGAAGTCGTGGGTGATAAACAAAATGCCATGCTGGCCGCGCCCGCGCAGGTCGCGCACCAGCTTTAACACCTGAGCCTGGGTGGTGACGTCGAGGGCGGTGGTCGGTTCGTCGGCGATCAGTAAGTCGGGGTTCATCGCCAAGGCCATGGCGATCACTACCCGCTGGCATTGGCCGCCGGAGAGTTGATGGGGAAAGCTGTTGGCGATGCGCGGCGGGTCGGGCAACTGGGTGGATTCCAGCAGTGCGAGCATGCGTTCGCGGCGTTCGCGCTGGGGCATCTGCGGTGCATGGATATCGAAGATTTCTTCGACTTGCTTGCCGATCCGGATCGCCGGGTTCAACGCTGCCATGGGCTCCTGGAAAATCATTGCGATACGGTTGCCGCGCAGCTGGCGCAGGCGGGTTTCGTCGAGGGTGCAAATATCATCGCCAAGAAAGTCGATCACCCCACCGGCGTGGCGCAAGCCTTTGGCGTAGTCGCCCATAATCGCCGCCGACAGCACCGATTTGCCGGAGCCGGATTCGCCGATCACACAGAGGATTTCGCCCTTGCGTACCTCCAGGCTGATGCCGTGCACCGCATGGCTGCGGTCTGCGCCGACAGGCAGTTCAATCGAGAGGTTTTGCACGCGCAATACAGGTTGTGGGTTCATGCTCAATTCCTTGCGCCTTGCTGGGCGTTTTCATCCAGGCCGTCCGCCAGCAGGCTCAAGCCCAGCATCAGGGTGGAGATGGCAATGCACGGGAAGATCACCAGGTGCGGGAAGGCGATGGCCATGGCGCGGCCGTCGTTGATCATGCCGCCCCAGTCGGGTGTGGGCGGCGGCAGGCCGAGGCCGAGAAAACCCAGGGCGCCAATCATGATCGCGGTGTAACCGATGCGCAGGCAAAAATCCACGATCAACGGGCCACCGCAGTTGGGCAAAATCTCCACCAGCATGATGCGCAGCGAGCCTTCGCCCTGGGTGATTGCACTGAGCACGTAGTCGCGCGAGCGAATATCGATGGTCAGCGCACGCATGATGCGAAAGATCGCTGGCGCACTGGTAAACGTCACCGCAATCAGGATGTTCAGCGCCGAGGCGCCGAGGGCAATGATGATCACGATGTACAACACCAGCACCGGGAACGACAGCACGGTGTCGGCCACATACGACAGCAGCGCGTCGACCCAGCCGTTGAAGTAACCGGCACACAGGCCCATGGCGATACCGACGGCGAACGCCGTGAGCGTGGCCAGGATCGACCAGAACAGCACCGTGCGGGTGCCCCAGATCAGCCGCGAGAGGATGTCGCGACCGATCATGTCAGTGCCCAGCAGGAAGCTCTGGCCGTTGTCGCTGGTGGTCATTGGCGTGAGCAATGGGGTGAAGCTTTCCAGTGGGTCATGGGGCGCGAGCCAAGGCGCGAACACTGCGATGAGCACCCAGCCGCCGACCAGCAACAAACCGAGTAACGCCAGGGGATGTTTGAAGGCTTGCAGGCGATTCATTGAGCACCTCCGCCAAGGCTGCGCAGGGTGATGCGCGGGTTGAGCCAGGTGTAGGCCAGATCCGAGAAGATCTTGGTAACCCCCACCACCACGGCGCTGACCATCGCGCAGGCTTCGATCAGGTACACGTCATGGTTCAGCGATGCGGTGTAGAGCAGCGAGCCGAAGCCCTTGTAGGCGAAGAACACCTCGACCACGATCACGTTGGACAGCAGCCACGGGATGTAGAGCATGATCACCGTGATCGGCGCGATCAGTACGTTACGCAGGGCATGGCGTACCACGATGCGCGCGGTGGAGGCGCCTTTTAGCCGCGCGGTGCGGATGTAGGGCGACTGCATCACTTCGACCATCGACGCCCGGGTGATCCGCGCCAGGTAGCCGATGCCGAACAGGCACAGCACCATCAACGGCAACACCAATTGCACGGCGCTGAACCCATCGCTCATGCTGCTCACGCCTGGCAGCCAGTTGAGCCAGAACACAAAGATCGCCGAGACGAACACTGCACTGGCAAAGTCGGGGATCGAGGTGGTGACGATCGACAGGAACGACACCAGCCGGTCCAGCAACGAACCCTGGCGAATGCCGGCGAGAATGCCTAAGGTCAACGCCACGGGCACCATCACCAGCAGGGCCAGGCCGGCCAGGGTGAGGGTTTGCGCCAGGTTGGGCAGCAGCAGTTTGATCACCGATTCGCGAAAATACACCGAGGTGCCCCAGTCGCCGCTGACAAAGTCCTTGAGCCACAACAGATAACGCCACACAAAGGGTTGGGTGTAGCCATGTTCCACCAGCCACGCCGCACGCTGGTCTGCGGCGGAGTAGGGGCCGAGGACGTTGATGGCGACGTCCTCGATGTTAAGTTCCAGGGCCAGGAACACGATCAAGGACACTGACAGCAAGGTCGCCAGCAGCGCCAGTAGTTTGCGCAATAGAAAATGAGCCATGGGTGCATGCTCCGACGAAGGTTGGAATGCCTGCCCATGTGGGCAGGAAACGCGCGCCTTGACTCAGGCGCTCAGCCACACGTTCCCCATGGGGTAAAAGTCGGAAGGATGCACCTCAAAGCCCTGCACTTTTTTGCTCACGGCGGTGAACTTGTCGCCCCAGAACGGCTGCACGATCACGCAGGCGTCCTGCAAAATCTGCTCGACGCTTTGCATCGCCACCGCGCGTTGCTTGGGGTCGATGATGCCCATGGCCTTGTCCAGCGCGGCGTCGAACGCCGGGTCGCTGTAGTGGCTTTCGTTCCAGGCGCCGCCGCCACGATAGGCCAGCTCCAGGGACATCACGCCCAGTGGGCGATGGGCCCAGTAGGTGAGACTGAACGCGGCTTTGTCCCAGATTGGCCAGTATTGAGCGGCAGGTATCACCTTGAGGTTGAGGCGAATCCCGGCTTCCAGGCAGTTCTGTTGCAGGATCTGCGCGCAGTCCTGCTCATAACGGCCCTGGGTGTTGCCGACGATCAAGTCGATGTCCAGACCGTTGGGGAAACCGGCGTCGGCCAGCAGCTTTTTTGCCGCCGCCACGTCACGCTCGCGTTTGGGCAACGGGAAATATTCGGGGTGAGAGGGGGCCACATGGTGGTCTTCGCCCAGCGTGCCCATGCCGCGATAGGCGATCTTCAACATCTGCGCGTTATCGGCGCACAGCACCACGGCTTTGCGGATGCGCAGGTCGGTGAAGGGCTTCTGGTCGCAGGCCATGCGCATCACCACGGTTTGCGCGGATTTGCAGGTCAGCAACTGCGCGCCCGGCAGGCGCTTGGCCAGGTCCAGCTCGGCCACCGTCACCCGGTACAGCACGTCGACTTGCCCGGCTTGCAGTGCGGCAAGGTGGGTAGACACGTCGGTGCCCATGTCGATGTAACGCAGCTCGTCGAGGTTGGCGGGTTTGCCCCAATAATCGGCGCGCTTGGCGAAGGTCGCCTGCTTGTTCACTGCGAACGCCACCAGCTTGAACGGCCCGGTGGCCAGCGGGTTCTTGGACCAGTCGTCGCCGGCCTTGAAGCTGCGGTGCACGATGGCGCACGTGAAGGCGTTGAGCATTTCCGGAATCGCCAGGATCGGCCGTTTCAGTTGCAGGCGGAACTGGTAGTCGCTGACTTTTTCGAAGGCCTTGATGTCCTGGAACGCGGTGCGGTTGACCGACTTGGAGTCGGCAGCGATCCAGCGTTCGATGTTGTGCTGCACGTCGTCGACGTTGAAGCTGTCACCGTTGCTCCATTTCACGTCCTGGCGCAGGTTGAAGGTCCAGGTGGTGAGGTCGTCGGACGGGCTCCAGCTTTCTGCCAGGTACGGGTGGGTGATGTTGTCGGCGTCGACCCAGGTCAGGTATTCCAGTGAATTGCGCAACAGGTTCGAGGCTTCGATCCAGGTGATCAGCATCGGGTCCTGGATTTCCTGGATCGCGCAGGCAAAGCGCAGGCTGCCGCCCTGGCGGGCCGGTGTGGCGTCGGCGGCCTGGGCGTCGCTGCCCAGTAAAACAGAGCCCAGAAAGGTGCTGGCGCTGGCGACGGTGACGCCCAATAGCGCGGCGGTGCGCAGGAACTGGCGGCGGTTGATTTCAGCGCTTTTAACTTGCACACACAGGTCATTGATGGCTGGATGCGGCGGGGCGCCGTCCAGGGTAGTCAAGTCTTTCATAAGCCTCTCCGGTACTTGCGAATATGCGTTTTTGTTGAACCGCAAGGGTCAGTGGCAAGCGCAGCAACGGCGCAGCACGAACCGCTGTGAAACCGGCAGAAGAACAAGGCGCAACGAAGTCAGAAGGCGGGCAATGGGATAGGACATAGGGGCAGCTCTCATGTTGTTTTTATTAGAGATGCCCGCAGTTTTGTCATTTGCGCAAAGATGGACAAACGACAAATTCTGCGCAGTAACCTTCTATAAATGCATGTTACCGATCCTTCCCAAGGCCACCTCTCGAGCTAGACGTGTTCAGCGTGGCAACAGGCGCGGGTCGAACGGGTAATCAGAGAGCAACTCGATACCGTGTTCGTGGATATAGATCTGTTCTTCGAGCTTCACGCCTTCGCCGCCGTCATCGTGGCCGATGTAGCTTTCCACGCAGATGGTCATGCCGGCTTCGAACACGCCGTCATAGCCCAGCGCGTCGATGTCTTCGCGGTGTACCACGTAAGGGTATTCACCGGTCATGCCAACCCCGTGCGCCAGGGCGAAGTAGCGGTTGTTTTTGTAATGTTCGGGAATTTTCCAGGCCATCTCGGCGTACTCCTTGAAGCTGCGCCCGGCCTTGAGCATTTCTACGTTGGTCTGCACTTGCTCGTAGGCGAGTTTGTACAGTTCCTGTTGCTTGGCGGTGGCGGCCTGGTCGCCACAGAGGAAGGTGCGCGAAAAGTCGGCGTAGTAGCCGAAGCGCCCGACCACGTCGGTGTCCAGCGCCACCAGATCACCGGCTTCGATGGGCCGCGTGCTGCACTCTTGGAACCACGGGTTAGTGCGTGGGCCGGAGGACAGCAGGCGAGTCTCGACGTAATCACCATCGGTGGCGATCACATGCTGGTGCAGATGCGACCACAGTTCGTTCTCGCTGATGCCCGGCACCAGTTTACTTTCCATCAGGCGCACACCCGTTTCAGTGGCGCGCAGGCTGGCGCGGATCATTTTCAGTTCGTTGGGCACCTTGATGCAGCGCGCACGCTCCAGCGGTTCCTGGGCGTCAAACACTTGGTAACCCAGCCGTTGCAGTTCGAACGCGGCGGCCGAGGTGGCGCTTTCGATGGCAATGCGTTTACCGCCGCCGCACTGGCGCACCAGTTCATCAATCTCGGCGGCCCAGTCGGCGGTGACGTTGTTCAAGAAGCTGTCGCAGAAGTAGTAGGAAATGGCTTTGGCCGGGCGCACTTCATCCACGGTATTCAGGCTTTCGGCCAGGTGCAGACAGCCGCCGAACTCGAAGATCACCACCGGGCCTTCTGCCGGTATAAAGGCATAACGCGCCGGATTGCGTGCCGAGTACACCTGCATGTTGCGTGAGCCGGTGGCGTAGCGCATATGGGTGGGGTCAAACAGCACACAAGCGGCGTAGTCACGTTTTTTCAGTTCGTTGCGTACCCGTTGCAGGCGGTCCAGCTGGATTTGCTGGATTTCGTCATAAGTGGGCTCGCAGTCGGCGGGGTTGCGGTTGGGGCCTGACAGACTCATGGGTGTTCCTCGCAGGGCAAAGACGGTTTTTTGGTTTTTTATGGGCGTGAATCAGTCGAGCAACTGGTCGCTGCGCACCAGGTTGCGTTCGGCTTGCAGGTGGGCTTCGGACAGGCGTCCGTAAAGCTGTTTGGTGCGTTGGGCGCGGCCAATGATTCCGGGTTTCTCGGAGTAGGCGAAGATCGCGGTGTTGCGCTCGGTTGAGCCTTCCACGCGGGTGACGCGGTGCACTGAGAACCGGCCCTTGAAGATCTGCAAATCACCGGGGTTGAGTTCCAGATTCTGCACCCGTGAGCGGTCTTCGCCACGCACCACTTTGCCGACTGCGCCGAGGTTCTCCTGGCTGCGCGAGCGGATCATCGGCGCGTACTCGAACAGGCCACCGGCCTCGGGCTTCTGGGTCATCATGCTGACGATGAATTCGTTGGTGTCGAAGTGCCAAGGCTGCTCGGTGCCCTCGGGCATCACGTTGATCACCAGGCCGGCGAAAGGGTCGGCGTATTCGAAAATCTCCGGTTCGTCGAGGCAGGCGCCGATAAAGCGCTTCATCATTGGCGACACGTACAGGCGATGGATGATCGCGTCGGGGGCGATCATGTCGCGGGTCACGAATCCACTGGTGCGCTCCATGAACGTGCGACGCGGGTCATCCTGGGGCAGGCTGGGGTCGTCTTCGGTGAAGTAGGCGTTGACCTTGCGTACTGAATAGAACGTCTTGCCCGACAGCGCCTGGCCTTCCAGGCGCGCCTGTTCCAGCACTTCGGGGCGCAGGAAGTTCTTCAGCAGGCAGCAACCGTCTTCGGCCAGTTCGGCACGCGCATGTTCAATTAATGCGCACAGTTGAACATGGCCCGAATCATGTATGGGATACAGCGTTGTATTAATGATATCGCTGATATCACCGGTTTCGGCATCGGCAAGTTTAAGACTCATACACGGCTCCTGAAGTAGGCTGTTGTGTTGAGTCGATAGTTGCGTAAACCGGTTTGAAGTGGAAATTACAAGTTGTGATCGAATCCATCGGCAGGGGCGATAGTTATGTCAGGCGAACTGGATGGGGGCTTACTTAAAGTGTTTGTGTCAATTATCGAATGCCAGGGGTTTTCGGCGGCTGCTGAGCGTTTGCATAAAACCCAGTCCACCGTCAGCCAGAGCTTGCAGCGCCTGGAGGAGATCGTGGGAACGCCGCTTATTCACCGCACCAGCCGCTCCATCGGCCTCACGCCGAGCGGCGAAACCTTTCTGATCTATGCGCGGCAGATCCTCAAGCTGCACCTTGAGGCGGTCAGCGCGGCTCAATTACCCAATGAGCAGGTGTGTATCCATCTGGGTATGCCCGAGGACTACGCTCAATACTGCCTGGGCGGGATGCTTAAGGATTTTCAGGCGCAGTTTGCCCAGGTGCGCCCGGATATTTGCTGTGAGATGTCTACCGCGCTGGTCAGCCGCTTGCATCGCGGCGAGCTGGACTTGGTGCTGGGTGTTGAGCATGCGGGCCTGCAGCCGGGGGAATACCTGTGTGATGAGCCGTTGGTGTGGGTGGCGGCGCCGAGTTGGAGTGGCGTAGGGCGCCAGTCGGTGCCGCTGGCGGTGTACGCCGAAGGGTGTGCGTTCCGTGCCAATGCCGTGCAGGCGCTGGCCCAGGCCGGGCGTTCGTGGCAGGTGGTTTATACGAGTCAGAGCCCGCGCGGTATTGCGATTGCCATTGAGCAAGGCTTGTCAGTGGGCGTGATGGCACGGCGGCTGGTGCCGGAGGGCTGGCAGATTCTGGATGAGCAGCAAGGCTTCCCAGCCATTGCCCCGGCGCGCCTGATGTTTTGGCGCTCGGTGGGTTGCCAGGTTCCGGAGGTGGAGGCGCTGGTGGAAATTTTGCAGCGCCAGTTGGGACGTTCAGGGTATTTGCACGGCCAACGCGTCCACGGACTGCCGATGGGCCATGCGCTTGAGCAGTAGCAAACTTGCCAGTACCCAGCCGGCAATCCAGGCATGTACCACGGTAAATTCGCCACTGACCTGCAACAGCCAACCGCACAGCCCATTGGCCGAAGCACTGGCCAGCCCGTAGCTGACCATGCTCAGGCTCACCACTTGCAGGCTTTGCACCGGATCGAGGCGTGCACTGAGGTAGGCGGCCATCAAACCCCATGAAGGGAAATAGAACAGCGCGAACAATCCTGCAGCGCACCAGCTCAGTAATAGGCTGGGATGCCCCAGCAGGCCGAGCATGGCGAGGCCGAATGCGCTAATGCTCAGCGCCAGCACCCGCAGTGCGCCCCAGCGATCCGCCAGCGAGCCCAATAGCAGCCCGCCGATGGCGCCGCCAATGCCGATCAACGTCCACATCGAGCCCGTAACCGCCGCACCGGCGTGCAGGCGGTCACTGACAAAGGCCGATAAAAAGTTGAGGAACGGTCCACTGATTGCGCCGATAAATCCGCTGAGTAACACAATGTGCAAGGCCACTGGCTGGTCCACGCACAGTTGCAGCCATTGTTTGAGCACTTGGGTGAATGCGGGCGGCTGGACAGAGCGGGGCGCTTGTTCGACGTGCGCAGCCAAGGTCCACAAGGTCAGCAGCGTGACCAGCAGCGTCAGGCCTGCACAGATCAACCAAAACTGGCGCAATGACAGACCTTGCAACAGTGCGATCAATAGCCCATTCAAGCAAATGGCAAAAGCGGCCCCCGACGACGCCAACCCCAGCACGCGGCTGCGATGAGTCGCCGGGATCACTTCTCGGGCCAATGCGGCAATCGCGTTCCAGTTCGACACCGCGCAGGCCGACACCAGCGCCAGGCATAGCGCAAACGGCACTACCCAAGGCGTGGCGACGGCCAGTGCCAGCAACACCGGGCTTAACACGATGGTCAGGCGCACCATATTGCGTGGGCTCACCCAGGCCGCGGCGATGCCGCTGGCAATCGAGGCACCCATGTAGAACAGCTGTAGCACGGCTGCAATCAAGGCGGCCTGGCTGTAGTTCAGTTCAAATACCCCACGGATCTGCGGCAATAAGGCGGAGTACAGAAAAATACTGAAACCGTGGGTGGTCGCGTTACAGGCGGTAAATACCAATGCCAGTAAACCGATACTTCGTCGCGTTGAAATAGGGGTGCTAGACATGGCGCGGCCTCGATTTAGTTGGCGAAGAGCCAATAGACTTAGTTGGAGGGAAGACTAACTTTTGTAGTGCGCGGGCAGCCAATGCTTAATTGTCTTAGTGTGCATGCGTTATACGCGTGCTATTTATTCGTCAGCGACGTGTTTAGTCCAAAAACGACATGATTGATTTCGGTCGAGTATTTTTCTCTGTGGGGGGAGTGCTACCGCTGGCCCAATACAAAAAGGTATGTTGTACGGGTATTTCTCTGCTCAATCTTCCTTGTTGATCGTTGTCGAGTGCTCTCCATGAAACGCAAAATGCCTGGTCTCAATGCCCTCAAAGCCTTCGAAGTCGCCGGCAGCACCGGCAGCTTTACCCGGGCTGCCGAGCTGTTGAACGTGACTCAGAGCGCGGTCAGTCGCCAGGTACGCCAGTTGGAAGAACAATTGGGGGAGAGCCTGCTGGAACGGCGCCACCATCACCTCGAGCTCACCAGCGCCGGGCGCGTGTTGTTGCGGGCGTTGCACCAGTCGTTCGACAAGATCGAGCTGACAGTGCGCAGCATCCAGCAGAAAACCCATTCCAACCGGTTGCACATCAACGCGCCGCCGACGTTTACCAGCCGCTGGTTGATGCCGCGTTTGGGGCGTTTGCGCGAGGCGCATCCGGAGTTGGAGCTGAGCATCACCACGTGCCTGCAAGACAGCCTGGCGCAGACCAGCACGCTCGATTGCGCCATTCGGTTCGGCAATGGCGAGTGGGATGGCCTGGACAGTTCGTTGCTGATTCAGGAGCGGCACATCGCGGTGTGCGCGCCGTCGCTGTATGCCCGGGAATGCAGCGATGGCGTGGATCTGAATCGCATGACCTTGTTGCATGTGTTGGCCAGTGAAGATCAGCGTTACTTGACGTGGAAGCATTGGCTGGACGCGGCGCGGATTCATGGGGTGGATACCCAGGGCGGCTATGAATTCGACTTGCTGGACCTGGCGATTCGGGCGGCAACGGATGGGTTGGGGATTACCATTGCCGACTGGCACATGGTCGCAGCGGAACTGGCCAGTGGGCAGTTGACGCAGGTGCTGAATGTGCATGTGGAAGGGCATCAGTCCTATTGGCTGGTGACCCGGCCGGAGCAGACGGATATGCCGCAGTTGCAGGTCTTCGGGCGGTGGTTGCAGGAGGAGATCTGGTTAGCGCAGCGGCAGTTGGAGCCTTCTACGGCGGCGGTTTAGCGCCTGAAGAACAGTCACAATAGTGTATTAGAGTACTGTTGATCGCTGCTAAGGATAAGGAGCCTGCTATTGAAATCGTTAGGGTTGGCGTTTGTGGTTTTGAGTATTTCCAGCAGCCTGGTGAACGCAGGCTCCGCGAGTAGAGAACAGGTGGACGAGGAGGCTATAACGGCATGCCGGCTGGTCACAAGCCTGGTGAGTCCTTCAATACTGAAATCATCCGCTTATTTTCCTGCGCCTGACGAAGTTGTCGCCTTTCTGATTCAGGGTATGAAGCCGCCACCTTCGATGAAAAATCAATTGGGGGCAGAGCTATGTTTATATTCCTTGCGCACTAAATCAGCACACTTGGCGGCGTGGGATGTGATGGCGAATTTTAAACGGGCACCCACGCCGATGCCCTCCGCAAAAGAGTTTTGAATTGGATAACTGTAGAGAACGTTGTCACCCGGCTCACGCGGTGAGCCGGGCAGTGTTAATTACATCGTCCATGACTCTGGAGAATGCACATCGTCGGGGTCATGGGCCGAACCGTCATCAGGATGAGGGCCTGGGTCATGTGATATCGGGTCGGTGTTGGAACCGCCTGAAACGAGCAAAAGTTCTTTCGCTGTCAATTCTCGCATTGTTCACTCCGTTTTATAGATTTTCATGGTGTCTGATCGCAGGTATTTTATGTGCAGTCAAGTTGAACGTTTAAGATTAAGTATGCACGGTACGAGCGACTAAACCTGCTTTTGAGGGCGGGCTATTGAGATTTAAATACATTTATATTTCTGAAATGTGCGATGGGAGTTACAGTTTATTTAAAATAGCTCGGGTGCGTTCTCAGTGCTTACAGTCGAGTAGAATCAAACCGGTCGGTACGCCGTCGCCATTTTTCCTCTGGGTATACAGCACCGAAAAAAACAACGCGGATTTCCACATGATGAGTGGGTGAGTATCCATGGGGATCAATCTGGCATCCAGGTCCTGCGCTTTCATCTGCCGTTGCCATTGTTGAAGGTCAAGCACGCTTGTTTCGGCGTTCATCGAGTAGAACAGTACGCAATCCAAATCGCCTGGGATGACTGTTGAGTCCAGAAAACTTCCACCTATCAGTATGATTTCAACGCTGATATCAGCCATCGCCAACTCTGCTATAGCAGCCTTAAGCCGTGCGCAGAGCAAGCGCCTTTTAGGATCTTTAGGCTCTGCAAAAAAGCGTGAAAGGGACGTTATATAAGGTGTTGAATTGATTGGGTTGCAGGTGGACTTATTGCCTATGAACGCTGGGAACTCCAGGGTCTTGGCGTTGGCGTAATGCTGTGAAAAAATCGAGTCTAAGTCGGTGTGGGTCATTCTGAATTTTCCCATTTAATAACAGACGCTGTGTGAGGTGAAGACTGTTTTTGTTTTAATTGGGTGGGGCTGCGGGAGTGGACAATGTATTACGTGTCTGCTGAAGGGCGCAACGTGTTAAACCGGGGAGGCTAACAAAGTAACGGATCAATAAAAGCTTCACACGGATTTTGGCAAAATGTCACATTTCGTTGGTAGCGTGATCGTTCCTGAGGAAATAGCTATTTCCAAGTGGCGTTGTCGCAAGCGTTATTTGTGCATGAGGCACAGGGGCGGAAATGAAATGGATTTTGTCATGGCAAAAGTAAAAGCACATTTTAGAAAGTCCCTGATTTATCCAGTTGGAGCGGTGCTGACTGAGGAAACGGTTAAATCGGTGTTTAACGCTCAGGCTAGGCTTGAGATGTATAAGCATAAGCCATGGCCTGTTTCGCCCGGATCGGTATCGGTTGTGTTGGCGCGCGAAAGTAAATCGCGGTGCTTCCAACATCCGCTGTTCGAGCATTATGCAACGAATAATGCGTTGGAGCCCTTGAGCAATAGAACGCCTACTGAACAACAGTATGTTGAGGTGTTTTCATCAGCACTTGAACAGTCTCTGGTCACTCTGAAGTACTCGACGATTTGTAAAATGTTGGAAGCCGCTGCCTGCGCACTCACAGGCACCATTGTGACAATCAGAGCGACGCGAGTGGGTGTCAGGCCTGATAAGCGTGGCTGCACAGTAGAGTTTGTTCAGCCATCTGATATACCAGCGGCACTTATGGCGCTTTGGAAGTATATGGCCGATTTACCGAGCAGTCGCCAAGACTTATTGGGTGCATCCGTTGCTACCGTAGGGTTGATGAATTGTCATCCATTCTTGGATGGTAATGGGCGGTTGGCACGCGTGTTGTTCAATGCCCTGATGGGGAGTACATCGCAAAACTACATTCCCTTATATGACTTTTATAACTGTTCGCCCGGCGCTCATGTATTGCGTATCCGGCAGGCTGAGCTATTTGGTGAGTGGGATGATTGGGTGCGCTTCCATTGCGACATCATTGGCTTTATGGCCGGGCACTAGGTTTATTTCCTCAGAGGGAGTTGAGGCGCCCATCAGGGCAAATAACCAACGGGCGGGTCATGGAAGGCTCTTTCCGTCACCAGGGAGTTATCAAATGCGTGTACTGACGGAAAAAGAATTGGCGCTTGTATCGGGCGGCCAGACGACGGTTGAGCCTGTTACTGATTGGGACCCAGGAGAGTTTGAGTGGTTGGGATCAAATGGCGGTTACACAGGACCGACCTGGACTTCGGGTAATACCAGCGTCACCGTAGGCGGCTCTGCTTCGGGAGGCGAGCTGTCGGGGGGAGTAGGTGTAACTGTTAAGTTCTAAGTTAAAAAGTGTGCCTTGATTGGCACACTTTCTATGAGTGACCGAATATGAAAAATACCTTATTCGCCTTGGCGCCGTTGCTGTTTTACACCGTCGCTCATGCTGCTGACCCGGCCAGTGTGCTAGGCCACGCATTCGGTTCTTTGAGCTGTGTGGAGCAGGAGGATCCTGATGGCCGCAGTACCTGTGAAGCCAGGGCACTGTCAAATGGAAAGGGTTGCTATGGCTTGTCCAGCCAGACTATGCGGGATAAGTGTTTGGATGAGGCCTTGTACCCCGTGAGCAGCGGAGAAATTGCATCAAAAGTAAAAAAGACCACTCTGGTCAACCCGCTGCCGTCGCCGGAAAAGGCGTTCACCGTGCCACCGAAGCCGCTGCTGTCGGAAGACGAAATTAAAAGGCTCGAGCGATCATTTGGACTAAAGAATGTGCCGCAATAGCCTCACTCTATGCGTGGTCGCACTCTTGCTGTCGAACCCAGTGAGTGCTGTCGAGTTGCAGGACATACAAGCCAAACTGTATGCCCCGAGTTCTATTCCATTACGCGGTCTGGAAGCATCAAGAATAGACGCTAATACGCTGCTTTCCGCCGTTCTGGCCAGGGCCCAGTCCAAGAAGCCCGCGACGCAAGTCAGCCTTGCTGATTGCGCAGTCCTCAATGTGGAAAATACGGCGACCGCCTGCAAACTCATACTGCTCGGTAATCACTTGAATGATGGGCACTTCGCGGCTTATGCGCAGGTCCTGGCGTCCATGACTGCTGAACAGCGTCGCCGAGCCGAACAGTTTATTGCTCAGTTGGATGTCGATACGCTCAAACGTGTGGGCGATCGGCAAGCCGGCTTATTGAAGCGCACTCAAATAGTATTAAGTAGTGAAGAAAATGATTATCTCAAAAGCGCTACCGACCCTTTGCTTGAAGTTGAAGTCAATGGCCACGCGGCAAAGGTCTTGTTTGATACGGGCGCGAGCGTGACAGTTATCAGCGAGTCTGATGCCCTCCGATATGGCGTTGAATTGATTAAGTTGCCGGTGGAAATCAATAGTTATTACAGCCGGCAATCGGTGAATGCCCAGTACGGCTTGATCAGGGAGATTAACCTTTCGGGCATTGAACTCAGGAACGTTCTGGTTGTAGTGGGCGGGTCGCTCAGTTTGTTTGGTTTGGACCTGATGTCTGGCTTCGACAATGTCATTGTTGGAAGTGAGCATATCACACTGAACGTAACCCCGGCGGAAATAGAGGCACTTGAAAAACAGTGCGTGGGCAGCGTATTTCTAGGCAGCTCTTATTCACGACAAACTCAGTTTTTATATGTGCTCGCTAATGTGGACGGTCAACAAACCGCTGCTTCCCTTGATACCGGTAATCTTTACTACTTAAGTGGTGGCGAAGCCAAGGTCGGTTCAGCGGGGAATGATCAGCAAAGCAAAATAATGACCGATGTGAGTGGTACCTCTCCCCGAACCATCACCCAGGCCACAATCAATCTGAACATTGGAGGGGGGGCGAAAGATGTTTCCTATACGACACTGGCCGAGCAAAAGTACCTGACGCCCTATGTCTTGGGATGGCCAGCGTTTCAAGACTACGAATTGATATGGAATACACATGAATCAAGAGCTTGCTACAAACAAAAAATCCCAGTTCAATAAGCGGCTGATGGCTGCCTGCTGTGCCCTGTTTCTTTCAGTCGCGCACGCGGCAAATATAGATGACGCGCGGGCGGCCTATAACCGTGATGACTATGCAAGTGCCTATTCTCTGGCTTCTACGCTAGCCAAGCAAGCTAACGATCCTGATGCTAGAAATATGCTCGCCGGATTGCTGTTCACGGGAAAGGGGCACAACCGCGATGTCAACGCCGCCCTAAACTTATGGACTGACTTGGCCCAGCAAAACTATGCCGCTGCACAAGCGACTTTGGGCGCCTTGTATCTGGACGGACAGGCGATTGGCGCAACTGACTATGTTAAGGCCAAGCATTATCTGGAACTTTCGGCAGCACATGAAGACCCGACCTCTATCTACAATTTAGGTTTTATGTATGAGTCCGGTCTGGGGGTAAGCAAGTCCATGCCCCAAGCCATTGAGTACTATAAAAAATCGGCACAACTAAATTATTCAAAAGCATTATTTCGCTTGGGCTCCTTGAGTGCTAACCACCTGATCGCGGACGCTAGCCCTGAGTCGGCTTGTCAATACTATGAAAAGGCAGCGAAAGCCGGTCTTGGTGAAGGCGCTTTTCTAACTGGTAAATGTTTCGCCACGGGTGTTGGCATGCCCAAAAACCTGCCCATGGCCACCCAATGGTACACAGAGGCAGCGATGCTTGACGTGCCTCAGGCGCAAGCGAATCTTGGCTATATCTTCGAGAAAGGGCTTGGTCAGGCAGTCAATTTACCCGAAGCCTACAAGTGGTATTGGCTAGCCAGTGCACGGGTTCCCGAAGCCGGCAAGCGCCTGGAAGTTATCGAGAAACAAATGCCCACTCTCAGTGATGCTGCCGACGAGCAGACCAAAGCTGCATGGCGAAAGCAAATACAAATGTTCATCAACGATAACAATAACCGGCGCGGGCTAATGATCAATAAGTGAAAGCAACCATGAACGGATGCTGAGTAAAGCATCGGGCGTGCAGGGGTGTCAGGAGTGATTTGTGGGCGACAGGATATTTCGCAGGGCCGCGTCTGAAGCGCAGCGCGTCAAATGGCTGGGGGAGATTGTGCTGATCCGGCCGACATCCTTCACTTTTCTCATTATGTTCGCCTTGGGAATGCTGGTCTTGGTAAGCAGCTTTTTTATCTGGGGCTCTTACACCAAGCGCAGCACGGTGAGTGGTCAACTGGTTCCAGCCAACGGCCAGATTAAGGTCCGGACGCCGCAAACCGGAGTGGTGCTGCAAAAGTTTGTCGTCGAAGGGCAGTCCGTTGTCATGGGTGATCCTCTGCTGACTATTTCCAGTGAACGTTATGATGCCGGCGCCGACCCGGTGCAGGCACGCGTGAGTTATCAGCTCAAGCAACGGAGGGAGTCACTGGAGCAGGAACTCGTTAAAACCCGGCAACTGCAACAGGCCGAGCGCGACAGTTTGACCAGTAAGGTGAGCACACTGCGTGATGAGCAAGCCAACCTGGCTGCGCAATTGGTCAGCCAGCGCGAGCGCGTGGCGCTGGCGGGGGATGCGTCAAATCGCTATCAGGGATTGATGCAAAAGGGCTATATCTCTATGGACCAGTTCCAGCAGCGGCAAGCCGAGCTTTTGGGACAGCGTCAAGCCCTACAGGGCCTGGATCGCGAGCGCAGTTCAATCACCCAACAATTCACCGAGCGCAACAACGAGTTGGCGGGGCTTGAAACACGCCAAGCCAATGCACTGGCGCCGATACATCGACAACTGTCGGGTATCGAACAAGAGCTGGCAGAGAGTGAAGCCAAGCGTACGGTATTGATCACCGCTCCAGGAAACGGTGTGGCAACGGCAGTTCTGACGGAAGTCGGCCAGACAGTGGACCCGTCGCGTACGTTGTTGAGCATCATGCCCCGTGACGCCCAACTGCAGGCTGAGCTCTACGCCCCGAGCAAAGCGGTGGGGTTTATCAGGCCGGGGGACGCCGTGCTGATCCGCTATCAGGCCTATCCCTATCAGAAGTTTGGCCAATATCACGCTCAAGTGGTGTCTATTTCGCGCACTGCCGTGCCCTCTGCGGATCTTGCCATTATGACGGGTGAGGTACCGGGGCTTTCGCGCAACGGCGAACAGCTCTACCGCTTGCGTGTACAACTCGACGAGCAGACCGTTATGGCCTATGGCAAGCCTCAGTTGCTGCAAAGCGGAATGCTGTTGGATGCCGACATCCTGCAGGAAAGCCGCCGCCTTTATGAATGGGTGCTGGAGCCTCTCTACAGCCTCACCGGCAAATTCTAGGAACCCCTCCCATGACTTTTCTTGACGCCATAGCCTTGCGTCCCGGGCGTCGTCTGCCCGTGGTATTGCAGACCGAAGCGACTGAATGCGGCCTGGCTTGCCTGGCGATGATTGCTGGATACCACGGGCATCGGGTCGATATGCTGGATTTGCGCCGCCGTTGCAGCGTCTCCCTCAAAGGTATTGCCCTCAAACAACTGATCAACAGTGCTCAGCAACTGCAACTGGGTGCTCGTGCTGTCACGTTGGATGTGGACGGCCTCGGCCAGCTCAAGCTGCCTTGTATTCTGCACTGGAACTTCAACCACTTTGTCGTACTCAAGTCCGTCGATCGGCAAGGCGTGGTTGTACATGATCCTGCGCGAGGGTTGCGCCGGATCAATCATGAAGGTTTATCTCAAAGCTTCACCGGCGTAGCACTGGAATTGTGGCCGGACAGCGGTTTCGAGCTGCAAGAAGACAAACCAAGAATCAAACTCCTGAACATGATGGGGCGTATTAGCGGGCTGTATCGCTCGTTGGTGCAAGTACTGCTGCTGGCACTGACGCTCGAGGTCTTTTCCCTGATCACCCCGTTCTTGCTTCAGTGGACGATCGACAACGTCATTATCAGCGCCGACCACGATCTGCTCAGTACACTGGTACTGGGCTTTACCTTGTTATTGTTGATGCAACAAGCGGTCAGCGGCGTGCGTGCCTGGGTCATGATGCATTTGAGTACGCTGCTTTCCGTGCAGTGGCGTGCGAATGTCTTCAGCCACTTGTTACGGTTGCCCAGCCAATACTTTGAGAAGCGCTACTTGGGAGATGTGGTGTCGCGTTTCGGCGCCGTAGACACTATTCAGCAGACGCTGACGGCGGCGTTCCTATCGGCGATTCTCGACGGTCTTATGTCCGTCGCGACCCTTGCAATGATGCTGCTCTACAGTCCGGCCCTGGCCGCTATTGCGATCGCCACTATGCTGCTGTATGCCGTTGGACGCTGCCTTTGGTATCGACCGCTGCGCAATGCGACCGAAGAGCAAATCATCCATGCCGCACGTCAGCAAAGCCATTTTCTGGAAACGGTGCGTGGCATTCGCCCCTTGAAACTGTTTCAGCGCCAGGAAGAGCGTCGTTCAGCCTGGCTTGGTTTGTTGGTGGAGCAGATCAACGCTGGATTGCGCACGCAAAAGCTGCGGTTGCTCTATCAACAATTGAATGGGTTGCTGTTTGGCATTGAGAACTTGTTGGTGATTTGGTTTGGCGCAAGCATGGTGATGGATGGCCAGTTCAGCGTCGGGCTGTTGATCGCGTTTATCGCCTATAAAACGCAGTTTGATACCCGAGTAGGTAACTTGATAGACAAGTTTTTCGAGCTGCGTATGTTGCAACTGCAGGGCGAACGGCTGGCAGATATTGTTCTGCACCCACCGGAAGCAACCGCTTCCAGTGTCGACCTGCAGACACTCATGGATTGTGATGCGAGCATTGAAATCCAGGGATTGCACTACCGTTATGCCGAGCAGGAGCCCTGGGTGCTGGACAACCTCGACCTGCACATTGCTGCGGGTGAATCGGTGGCTATCGTTGGTCCGTCGGGTTGCGGCAAAAGCACGCTGATGAACGTCATGCTCGGTATCCTGCCGGCCACTCGGGGGCAGATTCGTATCGCCGGTATTGAATTGGCGCAACTGGGCCTGGATGGTTTGCGGCAACTGGTAGGTACTGTGACGCAGGACGATGTGCTGTTTGCGGGATCTTTGCGCGATAACATCAGTTTCTTCGACCTCAACGTGGATCAGTCCTGGTTGATCGAATGTGCCCGGATCGCGTCGATTCACAGTGATATCCAAGCCATGCCGATGGGTTACAACACTTTGGTGGGAGACATGGGCACGGTGCTCTCCGGTGGGCAAAAGCAGCGCGTGCTGCTGGCCAGGGCCCTGTATAAGAAACCGCGAATACTCTTTCTGGACGAGGCCACCAGTCACTTGGATGTCGCGTGTGAACAGCGTGTGAATCAGGCCATTCAGGGGTTGCGAATTACGCGCATCATGGTTGCCCACCGCCCTGAAACCATCGCCTCTGCGGACCGTGTCATCCGGATTCTGGCCGGTAGGGTGGTACATGGCGATGCTGACGGACCAACGAATAGCGCACATACCGCGAACACTTCGCCAGAGATGAAACAGGGCCAGGTATGAAGCAATTATCCTCGATCTTGATGATGGCCTTGTTGTGTTGTTCACGTTCTGCATGGGCCTTTGAGCCAGACGTTTTTGACACTGCACGCAACGTTTCCCGGCAAGCGGTGTATGACGATGCACGTGGCGAGCTGTCGTGTAGTTTTGGCCGGTTACCTGAACGTTTGCCGTTAGAGCAGGTGGTCGAACGGATTTTGTGCCACGACCCACAGACGCGTATCAGTTGGGCCAATGCCAAGGCTCAGGCTGCCCAGGTTGGGCTCAGCCAGTCGGCGTATCTGCCGCGCCTGGATGGGCGCGTTGGCAGTAATCGCGGCAATGGTCGGGTTGACTACGATGAACCGGCCTTACGTTCTGGTGAAGGGCACCGGCGGCGCGACAGCGCCAGTCTTGAGCTCAGTTGGGTGTTGGTGGACTTCGGTCGACGCGGGGCCGCCTTGCGCAATGCCCGCCAGTTGCTGGTGGCTGCCAACGCTACCCAGGACGCCATGTTGCAGCGTACTTTTGTTGAGGCAGCGCAGGCTTATTACGATGCCTTGTCATCTCAGCGCAGCTTGGCCGCCTCGGTGCAGATCACCGAATTGGCGGCTCGCAACCTGGAAGCGGCGGATGCCAAATACAAAGCCGGTGCGGCCGCACTTTCTGATCGCTTGCAGGCGCAAACAGCGTTTTCCCAGGCTAATTTGCGCCAGATCCGCGACCGTGGAGCATTGCATAACGCTTTGGGTGTGATTGCCTTGCGCATGGGGCTATCACCCCAAACGCCTCTGCAGTTGGCGGGCGACCTCACTCCACTGCCGGACACTCAGTTCCTGCAGGCGGTCGATGAGTTGTTGACCCAGGCGCGTCAGGATCACCCGGCAGTACTCGCCGCACATGCTAGGCTCAGGGCCGCTCAGGCGGCCGTTGATGAGCGACGCGCTGCCAACCTTCCGAGCCTGGCACTGACCGCCGACCTGACGTACGCACGTAGCCAGCAATCGAAGATATTCAATGGCGATGAGCGTGAGCGGGACCGCAGTATCGGTTTGCAGTTGAGCATCCCGATCTTTGACGGTTTTGGCCGGACCTACCAGATCCGCCAAGCACAAGCTCGTGTCGACGCGGGCCGAGCAGAACTGGCTGAGGTTGAGCAAGAGGTCGCGCTAGACCTATGGGCCAGTTATCAGACGTTGAATATTGAGACCCAAAGTCTGCAGCGCACCAGCGAGTTGGTCGATCAATCACGCCAGTCGCTGGAGGTCATCCAGGGCCGTTATCACGCCGGGGTGGGCAGCATGATTGAGTTGCTCAATGCCCTGACCGCGTATTCCGGTGCCGAGCAAGAGCATATTCAAACCCTCAGCCGCTGGCAGACGTCACGCCTGAGGTTGGCGGCCAGTCTTGGTCGTCTGGGGTTTTGGGCTTTGTAACCCGTGTTGAGTGTTGACTTGAACAGTAGTCATCTGCACGCCGCTCAAATCCACACTCATCACTGCTAACCTGCATTTTCCTCACGTTACCCCACCCAATAAGTCGTTTGCACGCCCCCCAAGCAAATACAAAACTGCATGTCACTCGCAAAACAACAACGTTGGGCAAACCACATGCAATTCGAGCGCAATTTCTATAACGGTCAGTTCGTCGAACCCGCCAGCGACGCCCTGATCGCGGTCTACAACCCTGCCAATGAATCCCTGGTCGGCCATGTCAGCGCCGCCACCGCCGATGAAGCCATCGCCGCCGTCGACGCCGCCGCCTGCGCCCAGAAAATCTGGGGCACGCTCACCAGCATCGAACGCGCCGAGCACCTGCGTGCCTTCGCTGATGCCCTGGACAGCCACGCCGAAGCCATCGGTACGGCTTTGGCCAGCGAGTCCGGCAAGAGCGTCACTGACGCCAGCAACGAAGCCCGCTACGCCGCGCAAATTACCCGTTACCACGCCGAATGGGCCCGCCGCATCGAAGGCGAGATCATCCCCAGCGATACCTCGGACGAAAACCTGTTCCTGCACCGCGAGCCGATTGGTGTGGTGGCCTGTCTGATCCCGTTCAACTACCCGGTCTACACGCTGTTGCGCAAGATCGCCCCGGCGCTGATCGCGGGTAATACCGTAGTGGTGCGGCCCAGCAACAACACGCCACTGTCGGCGTTTGAAATTGCCAAGGCAGTGGTGACAGCCGGTATTCCAGCCGGTGTGATCAACATCCTGACCATGGACCACGCCACCGCCGCCAGCGTCTGCACGCACAAGGCCGTCGGCCTGATCACCCTCACCGGCAGCGTGAACGCCGGGCGTATCGTGCTGGATTACTGCAAGGCCAATATCGCCAAACCATCCCTGGAATTGGGCGGCAAGACCCCGGCAATCATCGAACCGGATGCCGACCTGGAAACAGCCGCCAGCGCTATCGTTGCGTCCAAGATCACCCACTGCGGTCAGCTGTGTACGGCGGTGGAACGCGTGTATGTGCACGAAAGTATTTATGAGCCATTCCTCGCTTTGCTGAAAGCCAAGATCAGCGCGGTGAAGTTCGGTGACCGTTCCACGGACGAAAGCCTGATGGGCCCGTTGGTCAACGCCAGCTCGCAAAAGAATATCCACGCCATGGTCGAGCGCGCCGTCGCTGCCGGTGCTGTACTGGAAACAGGTGGTGTGCTGCCAGCCGGGCCGGGCCATTTCTATCCGCCGACTTTGCTCAGCGGTTGCCGCCAGGACATGGAAATCATTCAGGAAGAAATCTTCGGTCCGGTGTTGCCGGTGCTCAAGTACCGCGACATCGACGAAGCGTTGGCCATGGCCAACGACCATCAGTTCGGCCTGTCATCGGTGCTCTACACCGAGAACTACCGCACGGCGATGAAAGTGGCGAATGCCATCGAAGCCGGAGAGTTGTACGTCAATCGCACGCCGGCAGACCCGTATCAGGGCTTCCACGCCGGCTGGAAACGCTCAGGGCTGGGCGGCGATGACGGTAAGCACGGGATGCTTGAGTTTACCCAGACCCGCCTGGTGGTCATGAAGTACTGATCCACGCGCACCTGTTGCACCTTTAATAAAAACAATTATCAGGGCGCCCGCGCAGCGGGTGCCTGAGGTCCACATGATGTCCAAGCCTGCACCCGTTGCCCAGGTTTCCGTTGCCGTGCCCGCGGCAAACGACACTGCCAGCCGTTATTTCCAATTGCTGTTGCTGGTACTCGCCGCCGGCGCGATCTACCCGATCCTCTACCTGCGCCAGGTCTACCAGACCACCATGCTCGACGTGTTCCAGATCAACCACAGTCAACTGGGCTACCTGTACTCCATGCTCGGCACGATCTTTTTGCTTAGCTACCTGCCCAGCGGATGGCTGGCCGACCGTTTGCCGCCACGCTTTTTGATCTTCTTCTCGCTGGTCGCCACCGGCGCACTGGGCCTGTGGTACGCCAGCGTGCCGTCAATGACCGGCCTGATGATCATTTTCGGTTGCTGGGGCCTGACCACTGGCCTGACGTTCTGGGCCTCGGTGCTCAAGCGCGTGAAGATGATTGCTCATCAGAGTGAGCAGGGGCGGTTCTTCGGCATTCTCGATGGCGGTCGCGGGCTGGTGGAAGCCTTGCTGGCGACCGTGGCCCTGGGCCTGTTTGCCTATGCCACCGAAACTCAAAGCCAGTCGGCGGCCCAAGGCTTCAAGCACGTGGTGTACCTGTACTCGTTTATCTGTATAGCCATTGGCTGCGGGCTGGTACTGCTCAAAGATCCCAAGTCTCTGGCCGAGACGCCAGCGGTAGAGAAGGGCAAGTTCAACCTGATCGCCGACCTGACCACCCTGGTGAAAATCCCCGAGCTGTGGCTGGTGACCGCCATCGTGTTCTGCGGTTATCACATGTTCTGGGCTACCTACAGCTTCTCCGACTACTTGCAAGGCAGCGGCATGACTGCGGTGATGGCCGGCACCATCACCACCATCAAACTGTGGATGCGCCCCATCGGCGGCATCGGCGGCGGCTGGCTGGGCGACAAGTTCTCGAACATCTCGGTGCTGATCGTCGCGCTGGTGCTGGTGACCTTGGCGATGGTCGGGCTGATCGTGTTCCCGGCGCTCAACAGCCTCGGCCTGCTGATCGGCACGGTGATCTTTATCGGCCTGATGACCTATGCGATTCGCGGTCTGTACTGGGCGATTCTCGACAGTTGCGACATTCCGCTGCGCATCACCGGCTTGGCCATCGGCATCGTCTCGGTGGTGGGTTACCTGCCCGACACCTTTATCCCGCTGATCAATGGCTACCTGACCGATACCTACCCAGGCAAGGCCGGTTACAACCTGTATTTCGGCTACATCGCCTTTATCGGCGTGCTCGGGACGCTTGCGGCCCTGACGCTGCGCGCTCGAATCAACCGTAAAAAATTCAACCAGACAGGTGCCTGAGATGAAAATCGTCGCCCTTGAAACCCATATCGTTGCCGTCCCACCACCGCATATCGGTGGCATGTATTGGCTGTTCGTCAAACTCAAGACCGACTGCGGCATTGAAGGTGTCGGTGAGATTTACGCCGCCACCTTTGGTCCCAAGGCCATGCTGCCGATCATCGAGGATGTGTTCGAGCGCTACCTGCTCAACCACGACCCGCACCACATCGAGCGGTTTTTCCGCCAGGCTTATTCGAGCGGTTTCACCCAGCGCCCGGACCTGACCATGATGGGCGTGGTCAGCGGCCTGGAAATGGCGTGCTGGGACATCATCGGCAAAGCCGCCAACAAGCCGGTCTATGAGCTGCTGGGTGGCAAGGTCAACGAGCGCCTGCGTTCCTACACCTACCTGTACCCGGTCAACAGCAAGGGCGAGTACGACTACGACGACCCGGACCTGGCCGCCGAGTGCGCCATCGAGAATATGAACAAAGGCTTCACCGCCGTGAAGTTCGACCCGGCCGGCCCGTACACCGCGTACTCCGGCCACCAGATTTCGCTGGAAGTGCTGGAGCGTTGCGAGACTTTCTGCCGCAAGATCCGCGAGGCGGTGGGCGACAAGTGCGACCTGTTGTTCGGCACCCATGGGCAGATGGTGCCGTCATCGGCGATCCGCCTGGCCAAGCGCCTGGAGAAATACGACCCGTTGTGGTTCGAAGAACCGGTGCCGCCTGGCCAGGAAGACGCGATGGCCCAGGTCGCGGCCAAGACCAGCATCCCGATTGCCACCGGCGAGCGCCTGACCACCAAGTACGAGTTTTTCAAACTGCTGCAGGCCGGCGGCGCGTCGATCCTGCAAATGAACGTGGCGCGTTGCGGCGGGCTGCTGGAGGCGAAGAAGATCGCGAGCATGGCAGAAGCCTATTACGCGCAAATCGCGCCGCACTTGTACAACGGGCCGATCGGCGCGGCGGCGAGTTTCCAGCTGGCCACGTGCACGCCGAACTTCCTGATCCAGGAAAGCATCATGACCTGGGGCGGTTTCCACGCCGAAGTGCTGACCAAGCCGCTGCAATGGGAGGACGGCTACATCATCCCGTCCACCGAACCGGGCCTGGGCGTGGAGCTGAACATGGACGTGGTGCGCAAACACACGCCGTACACCGGCGAGCGTTTGCACCTGCAGATGGCGCCGACGCCAGCTGACGTCAAAGACACTTCGCCCGCCAAGGGCTGATAAAAACGACTTACGCGGTAACCGTGAATGACATATGACTACATCATCGCCGGCGCGGGTGCTGCCGGCTGCGTTCTGGCCAACCGGCTTTCCGCTTCGGGCGAATACTCGGTGTTGCTGCTGGAAGCCGGTGGCAAAGACAGTTCCTGGTGGTTCAAGATCCCGGTCGGATTCGCCAAGATGTATTACAACCCGACCTTTAACTGGATGTACTACAGCCAGCCGCAAAAACACTTGGCTGGCCGGGAAATCTATGCGCCGCGCGGCAAGGTGCAGGGCGGTTCGGGTTCGATCAACGCCATGATCTACGTGCGCGGTCAGGCCCATGACTTCAATGACTGGGCGGCCAACGGTAACGACGGTTGGGGTTTCAAGGATGTACTGCCGTACTTCCGCAAACTGGAAAATCACCCGCTGGGCGACACCGAGTACCACGGCGGCAGCGGCCCCATCAGCATCACACCGATGAAGGGCCAGACACACCCGATTTGTGACGTGTTCCTCAAGGGCTGCGAACAGCTCGGCTACGGCCTCAGTGATGACTTCAATGGCCCCCATTTCGAAGGCGCGGGCCTGTATGACGTCAACACCCGCAATGGCGAGCGCTGCTCAAGCAGCTTTGCGCATTTGCATCCGGCGCTCAGTCGCACGAACCTGACCGTGGAGTTGCATGCACTGGTTGATCGTGTGCTATTTGATGACCAGCAACGCGCCAGCGGGATTCGCGTGACCCAAAAGGGCGTGGTGCGCACCTTTAAGGCACGCAAGGAAGTGATCCTTTGCGCGGGTGCCGTCGACACGCCGAAGATCCTGCAACTGTCCGGCGTGGCCGATCAGCAACTGCTGGCTGAACACGGCATCCCACTGGTCAAGCACCTGCCGGCCGTAGGTGAAAACCTGCAGGACCACTTGTGCGCCAGCTACTACTACAAGGCCAATATTCCCACCCTCAATGACGAACTCAGCTCTTTGTTCGGCCAGCTGAAACTGGGCCTGAAATACCTGTTCACTCGCAAGGGCGCGTTGGCGATGAGCGTCAACCAGGCCGGTGGTTTCTTTCGCGGCAACGACCAGCAGGCGGACCCGAACCTGCAGTTGTACTTTAACCCGCTGTCGTACCAGATTCCGAAAAACAACAAGGCCAGCCTCAAGCCCGAGCCGTATTCTGGTTTCCTGCTGTGCTTCAACCCGTGCCGGCCGACCAGTCGTGGCACCATCCGCATCGCCTCGAACAACCCGCGGGATGCGGCGTTGATCGATCCGAACTATCTGAGTACGCAAAAGGACATTGACGAAGTCATCCAGGGCAGCCGCTTGATGCGCAAGATCATGCAGGCACCTGCGCTCAAAGGCATCACGGTGGCCGAGGTGTTGCCCGGCGCGGCCGTGCAGAGCGACGAGCAGATGCTGCAATACTTCCGCGAAAACAGCGGCTCGATCTACCACCTGTGCGGCTCCTGTGCGATGGGCTCGGACCCGCAGGTGTCGGTGGTGGACAAGCGCTTGAAGGTGCACGGGTTGCAAGGCCTGCGCATTGTGGACGCGTCGATCTTCCCGAATGTGACCTCGGGTAACACCCATGCAGCGGTATTGATGGTGGCGGAGAAGGGCGCCGACCTCATTCTTGAGGATGCCTGAATGTGGGCGCTGGCTTGCCTGCGATAGCGAAGGTCAGCTGGCCCATTTGTTACTGGAAGACCGCCATCGCAGGCAAGCCAGCTCCCACAAGGTCTGTGGCAGCCGCGTCGAGCTTGATTTGAAATACAGCCAGAATTGTGGGAGCTGGCTTGCCTGCGATAGCGTCGGGTCAGCTGGCCCATTTGTTACTGGGAGACCGCCATCGCAGGCAAGCCAGCTCCCACAGGGTCTGTGGCAGCCCTTGAAGGTCGGCTACCAGCCGCGCAAGCGTTCCCAGCGTTGCACGTCACCGTTGTGCAACACTGCGTTGTAACTGCCAAACTGCGCCCCCGTGGCGCAGGCATGATTGGGCAGAATACGCAGGCGCGTACCGAGCGGAAATTGCGTCACCACATCCACGCCGCCCGCTTCGAACCGCGCCACGCCATGTTCCTGGTTGGCACTGCTCAACAGTAACCCGGCGATCAACTCCCCGTGCTCATTGCACACCTGGCCATAACCAAAGTCGCGTTTTTGCGCTTGCGTGCCGCGATCCCGGCTCATGGCCATCCAGCCGGCATCGGTGATGATCCAGCCTTTTTCCGCTTGATGGCCGATCACTGTGGTCAGCACGCTCAAGGCCAGTTCCTCGCTGCCGCATACGCCGATGTTGTGCATCACCAGGTCAAAAAACGCATACACACCCGCGCGCAGTTCGGTCACGCCTTCAAGGCTCACGGCTGACAATGCGGTAGGCGTGGAGCCGACACTGACCTGATCGCAGGCCATCCCGGCGGCACGGATACGTTGCGCCGCTTCAACGCAGCGTGCGCGTTCCTGTTCGGCGATGGCCTGCAACGCTTCAGGCGTATCCAGGCCGTAGCTTTCCCCTGCGTGGGTCAATACGCCGACGAGGCTGTCACCGAGCAGTTGGGCGATGTCGAGCAATAACGCGTCCTGCGGCTTGACCCCGGAACGGTGGCCGTCGCAATCAATCTCGATCATCACGGCAAAGGTTTCACCCTGCTCGCCGCCGAAATCGACGATGGCCCGGGCGCCGGCGAGGCTGTCGGTGATCAGCGTCAGCGCGCAACCCCGGCGGCGCAGCGCCAGGGCCTGGGGCAGTTTGTGCGGGGCCATGGCGACGGCGTAGAGGATGTCCTGGATGCCCAGCTCAAAGAAGTATTCGGCTTCCTTGAGCGTCGATACGGTGATGCCACGGGCACCGGCCGCTATCTGCGCGGCCACCACTTCGGCGCACTTGTGGGTTTTGACATGGGGGCGCAAATGCACACCCAGGCTGTCGGCACGCTGTTGCATGCGCTGGATGTTGCGCTGCATTTTCACGCTGTCTAGCAATGCTGCCGGGGTGTCCATGGTTAACGCTCCACAAGGGCGGACAGCGGCCAAATTGACGGCCTGTCCAGGACTGGATATGTTGTCTTGCATGAAAAAGACCTCTCCCGAAGAAACCACCCTGATCAGCCAGCTCGAACAGATTGCCGAAGGCTTGAGCAAAACCTTCAGCCCGTTCTGTGAGGTGGTGCTGCACGATTTGCGCGACCCGCAGCAGGCGATCCTGGCGATCCATAACAACCTCTCCGGGCGCTCGCCGGGCGACCCGACCACCGAGTTGGGCCTGGCGCGGATTGCCGACCCCGACTACCCGCAGATCATTGCCAACTACCGCAACCAATTCAGCGATGGGCGCCAGGTCAAAAGCACCTCGATCGGCATCAAGGACACCAGTGGCAAGTACGTCGCGGCCTTGTGCATGAACGTCGATCTCTCATTGTTTCGTGGCCTGCAGGGCATGCTTGAGCAATTTGGCTCGGTCACTGGCGACACCCTTATCGAATCCCTGGAGCCGTCCGGCGCCGATGTGATTCGCACCCGCATCGACCAGTTCGCCGCACGCCTGGCCACCACCCCGCGCGCGCTCAAGGCGGCGGATCGACGGCTGTTGCTGCAAGAGCTCAAGGACTCGGGCTGCATGGACATTCGCCGGGCCATGGAGACCGTGGCCGCGCACCTGGGCGTTTCACGGGCGGCGGTCTACACCTACGCCAAGTAGCGCGCCACAGCTTCAATCTCCACCAGATAACCGTGGTGCAACTCGGGCACCGGCACCACCGCGCGGGCAGGGCGGTGCTCGCCCAGCGCGGCGGCGTAAATGCAGTCGAATTGCGGCCAATGCTGAACCCCGGCCACATACACCGTGACCTTCACCAGATCCTGGGGCGAGCCGCCGGCGGCTTTCAAGATGGCCAGCAGGTTAGCCAGCGCCAACTGGGCCTGTTCGGCAAACGATGCTTCAAGGTTGTGGCGCCCCTGCGGGCTTACCGGTAATTGCCCGGAGATATACAGCGTGTCGCCGTGGCTGACGGCCTGGGAGTAATGCCCGGCGGGCGCCGAGGCGGCCTCGGTGTGGATGATGTTCATGACGCCTCGCTGAGCAACGCGGCGTAGCGCGCGATGTCGACATTGCCACCAGTGACGATAATGCCCACGCGCTGGTCCTTGAACCGCTCGCCCAGCTGGCGCAACGCCGCCAGGCCCAGGCAGCCGGTGGGTTCGACCACCATTTTCATGCGTTGCATAAAGAACTTCATCGAGGCCACCAATTGCGCGTCGGAGACGGTGAGGATGTCGGTCACCTTGTCGCGGATGATCGGGAAGGTGTAGTTGCCCAGGTGTTGGGTTTGCGCACCGTCGGCGATGGTCGCCGGGGTGTCGATGTGCACGATGCTGCCGGTCTGGAATGAACGCTGGCCGTCATTGCCTGCTTCGGGTTCAACGCCAAACAGCTGGCAATCGGGTGCCAGCGCACGGGTCGACAACGCGGTGCCCGAGAGCATGCCGCCGCCGCCCAGGCCGACGAACAGGGCGTCCAGAGGGCCGGTGAATTCCAGCAGTTCCTTGGCGGCCGTGCCTTGGCCGGCAAGGATGTGTGGATGGTCATACGGTGGGATCAATGTCATGCCGTGCTCAACTGCCAGGGTGCGGCCTATCTGCTCACGGTCTTCGGTGAAGCGGTCATACAGCACCACGCTGGCGCCATATTCCCGGGTCGCGGCCACTTTGGCGGCCGGCGCGTCGGTGGGCATCACGATGGTCGCCGGCATGCCGAGCAATTGGGCGGCCAACGCAATACCCTGGGCATGGTTGCCGGAAGAGAACGCCACCACCCCGGCCTTGCGCTGGTGTGCGTCAAACTGCGACAGGGCATTAAACGCGCCGCGAAACTTGAACGAGCCAGCGCGTTGCAGGTTTTCACACTTGATGAATACCTGGGCACCGGTTTCAGCGTCGAGGGTGCGTGAGGTAAACACCGGCGTTTGATGGGCAAAGCCTTGCAGGCGTTGGGCGGCGGCGACGACATCTGAATAGTCAGGCAATTGCATGGGCGGACCTCGTGGGCGGATTTGGATAAAATATCTATATAAAGACAAATAGTAAAGGTCGGCTTGTCACCCAGTGCATAAACGCAATGTTGAAAAGAGCGTGGTGATCAGCAGCGATATTAAATAGAATGAATCTCATTTGAGACTCACTCGCGCTGCGCAGGTTGCTTTTCATGACTGATGCTGTTGCCCCGACCCACACTGGCGAAATGACCCTGTCGCGTTTGTACCGCGACCATCGCAGCTGGCTCGAAAGCTGGTTGCGGCGGCGCCTGGGCAATGCCTGGGATGCGGCGGACCTGAGCCAGGACACCTTTGTGCGGGTGCTGGCCAGTGCCCAGCCGATTGCGCAGATGCAGGAGCCACGGGCGTATCTGGTGACGGTCGGCAAGCGTTTGCTGGCCAACTTTCATCAGCGCCGCAGCCTTGAGCAAGCCTATCTGAAGGCGCTGGCGAATTTGCCCGAAACCTGCGTGCCGTCGCCCGAGCAACGCTGGCTGGTGCTGGAGACCTTGCACGCTCTGGATGAGTTGCTCGACGGTTTGCCGCGGGTGGTGCGGCGCGCGTTTCTGTGGAGCCAGTTGGAAGGCCTGGGTTATCGCGAAATTGCCGAGCGGCTCGACGTCTCTGAGCGCACGGTCAAGCGCTACATGGCCCAGGCCTATGAACATTGCCTGTTGGTGGCCCTATGAGTCACGAGGTTGCGCGTGCTGCGGCGCAGTGGTTGGCGTTGTTGGAGTCCGGAGCGGCCACCGAGCGTGACCACGCCAATTTGCAGGCTTGGCGCGACAGCCACCCTCAGCACGAACAGACCTGGCAGAAAGCCCAATCGCTGCGCCAGCGCTTGCGTGACTTGCCCCAGGCCGTGGCGATGGCCAGCCTCGACCGCCCGCAAGCGGGGCGACGTGCGTTGCTCAAGCGGGCCTTGGGCGTAGCGGCGCTGGTGCCGACCGCCTGGCTGATCAGCCGTCAGTTGCCCATCGAGGCATGGCGGGCTGATTTGCACACCGCCACCGGCGAGCGCAAACGCCTGCCGTTGGCCGATGGCAGCAGCTTGCAACTCAACACGGCGACGGCGGTGGATGTTGACCTGGCGCAGCGGCGCATCACGCTGGTGGACGGCGAGTTGGCGCTGACGGTGCCGGGCGCGGCAGCGATCAGTGTGCACACGCGCTACGGCCAGGTAGAGGTGAGCCAGGCTGAAGTGTGCGTACGGCAATTGGCGTCCGGCTGCCGCGTGTCGGTGTTCAAGGGCGCGGTGCAGGTGCGTGATCTGGCCGGGCAATTGACGACGTTGAACAGCGGTCAGCAAGCCTCGTTAAAGCCTCGCGGGCTGAGTGCCAGGGCGGCGTTTGATGTGCAGCAACTGGGCTGGCGTGACGGTGTATTGACCGCACAGAACCAACCCTTTGGGGATTTCCTGCGTGAGCTGGAACGTTACCGCCCTGGCGTGTTGCGCTGGGACCCGAGCCTGGAAACGCTGCGGGTCACCGGCAGCTTTCGCCTGGATGACACCGACCGCATCCTCACACTGCTGGCCCAGACCCTGGGGTTTGAGGTGCGAGCGCGCACGCGGTATTGGGTGACACTCAGCCGAACCCTGGTTTGACGCTTCACGCTGGCCATCAAGCTCCTAGTGGCAGAGGCTTGTTTGTGGCGAGCAGGCTTGTTGTGGCAAGCCTGCTCGCCACAACAGGTGGGCTTGGCATAACAGTCCTGCTTGCCACAGGAAGTTAATCCATTTCCAGGGACCTAAATCACATGCGCGCGCTGCAATTGGGTCAAAGACTGTGCCTTGAGTTGCGCCAGCGCCGGGTCACGCCGGTCCCTTGGGTGTGGCAGGTCGACTGCCAGTTCCCGGCGAATACTGCTCGGCCGGTTGTCCATCACCAGCACCCGGTCACTCAAGTACAGCGCCTCGTCGACATCGTGGGTCACCAGCAGCAAGGCAATCCCATGGTGCTCGGCCAGTTGCAGCAGCAAGTCCTGCAGTTTCATGCGGGTAAAGGCATCCACTGCGCTGAACGGCTCATCAAGCAATAACACCTGCGGGCGTGAATACAGCCCGCGTGCAATGGCCACGCGTTGCGCCATGCCGCCGGACAAGGCTTTGGGCAGCGCCTGGGCGAAGCCGGTGAGGCCGACTTCTGCGATCAACTGGGTAACCCAGGCCTTGTCATAGTGGTTGTCATCGCGCAAACCGATGTTCTGTTCCACCGTCAGCCAGGGCATCAGCCGTGGTTCCTGGAACACAAAGGCAACTTCGCCTTCGGGGCTGCGCAGTTCGCCCTGGAAGTCGGTCTCCAGGCCGGCGACGATGCGCAACAACGTGCTTTTGCCACAACCGCTGGGCCCGAGCAGGCTGACGGTTTCGCGCGGTTGCAGCGCCAACTGCACGTTGTTCAGCACCGTAATGCCGGCAAAGCTTTTGCGCGCCACGCGAAGCTCCAATAACGCTTGCATACTCATTGCTCCGCGCCTTCGCCTGTGAAGGTGTCGCGCCAGGCCAGGCAGCGTTTCTCCAAGGCTGCGAGCAGGCCATCGCTGAGCTTGCCCAGCAGTGCCAACACGGTAATGGCGGCCAGCACGATGTCTGGCCGTGAGGTTTCCCGACCATCGCTGAGCAAGTAACCGAGACCCTTGGTGGCCGCGATCAGTTCGGCCGCCACCAGGAACATCCACGCCAGGCTCAAGCCGCTGCGCAGCCCCGTGAACAGGCCGGGCAGGGCGGCGGGCAGCAGAATCCGGCGCACCAGGCGTGCTCGGCTGAAACCGTACATTTGCCCGACTTCCACCAGCTTGCGATCAATATCGCGAATCGCCGCGACACCGTTGAGGTACACCGGAAAGAACGCGCCAATCGCGATCAGCACGACTTTGGAGGTTTCATCGATACCCAGCCACAGCAGCAACAGCGGCACCCAGGCCAGGCTCGGAATCGAGCGCAGCCCGGCGAAGGTCGGCTCAAGATACGCTTCGGCTTCACGGCTCAACCCCACCCAGGCGGCAAACACCAGCGCCAGGCTGGCACCGATGGCAAACCCCGCGAGTACCCGCAGCAGGCTGGCGCTGATGTGTTTCCACAACGCGCCTTCGGCCAGGTCGGTGAGGGTCACTGCGATGTCGCTGGGGGCCGGCATCTGGTAGGACGGCAGCCAGCCGATGCGTACCACGCCCTCCAGAACCAGCAGGATCAGTACCGGCAGCACCAGGCCTTTGAGCCGTTTTGGCCAGGCGCTTCGGTTGATCACCACGGGTGCCGGCAGCGGCAGTGCTTGGCTTTTATCGGTCATCACGCCTCCCTTAAGGCTTGGGCAGGGTTTGGCCAAACGAAGTGTCGATCAACTGATCGATCACGGGGTCGACATCCACGCCACGACGGACTAATTCCTCAGACACCAGGATCGGCGCGGCGGCCTTGGATGACGCCACGTCCCTGGCGCTCAGCAGCGGGTTGCTCAAGTCGGTGCGCGACAATTGCAGCTTGGCCACTTCCAGCGGCAAGCCGGCTTCGTCTGCGAGCAATTTGGCGAATTCATCCGGGTGCTTCACGGCCCAATCACGCGCCTTCTCATAGGCCCCGAGGACCTTGGTGATGGTCTGTGGGTGCTGTTTGGCGTATTGCTCGGTGACGCTGATTACGCCGTAGCTGTTGAAGTCTTTATTGCGATACAGCAAGCGCGAACCGGCCTGGATTTCACTCGCGGCCATGTGTGGATCAAGGCCGGCCCAGGCGTCTACGTCGCCTTTCTCCAGGGCGGTGCGGCCGTCCGGATGCTGCAAATGCACCAACTCCACATCATCTTTTTTCAGCCCGGCCAGTTGCAGGCTGCGCAGGGTGAACAGGTACGGGTCGGTGCCTTTGGTGGCGGCGATTTTTTTGCCTTTGAGGTCTGTGACGGTTTTGAGCGGCGAGTCTTTGCGCACCACCAGTGCGGTCCATTCAGCACGACTGTAGACGTACACCGATTTGATCGGGCTGCCATTGGCGCGGCTCAACACCGCCGACAAGCTGGCAGACGAGGCAAAGTCGACGCCGCCACTGTTGAGGTATTCCAGCGAGCGGTTGCTGCCCTGGCTCAGCACCCAGCCGACCTTGGTGTTGGGAAGCGCCTGTTCGAGCCAGCCGAAATGCTTGAGCACCAGGCTCACGGGCGAATAGTAGGCGTAATCGAGGTTGACCTGGGCGGGGTCGGTTTCGGCGGCAAAGGCCTGGGGTTGCAGGCACAGGGCGAGGGCGCAGGCACTCAATAAAGCAAAGGGTTTCATGGAACAGCTCCAGACAAGGCGTTGAGAGAAGGCTTTTCTTATATTCAGAAAATTGAAACGGCATGTTCCATCATGCTTTAAAGGAATATGCAGTCTCTGTGCCACCTTGTGCGCAGCGTCTTTATGCGGGTTTCTATGGGGGCGGCTGTAGCGGGAGAGGGCAAAGTGTTGAATGGCTGTTGGCAGGCGAACACCTTATATATCTGTATCGTATAAATAAAGAATTATTTATTCCTTTTAATGTTGGTGCCGATAACGCATTTTGAGGGCCTGCGCATTCGTGCGGATTGACCCAACAGCCAAAAGGAAAGCCGACATGACCATTAAAGCGATCAACGTGCGCAACCAGTTCAAGGGCGTGATCAAGGAAATTCTGCTGGGGGAAGTGGTGTCCGAAATTGATGTGCAAACCGCGTCCGGCATCGTCACATCAGTGATCACCACCCGCTCGGTGCGTGACCTGGAATTGAAAGTGGGCAGTGAAGTGATTGCCTTTGTGAAGTCGACTGAAGTGTCGATTGCCAAGCTGTAAATGTGTTCGCAAGTGTGAGAGCTGGGTTGCCTGTGATGGGGGGCTTTTGGCGGGGTACATATCCGTTGTTGCGGTAACGGCGGCTTATGGTTTCGCTCATACAGCGGGTCACTTTTGCAAGGACCGGAATGCCGGCCCAGTCAAAAGTAACCAAAAAGTCCTCGCCCCAACACTCGGTGCCTCGCTGTGGCTCGGCATGCCCGCAATCCGCCAGTGATTTGGGGGGGCGATTTCAGATCAAGATCAAAAGCACAGATCAAAAGACCGCTGACTTCGTCATCGAAAAGGATGTAAGGGCCACTGCAACAGCAAAGCCATACTCGGACTAATGTGGGAGCTGGCTTGCCTGCGATGCCATCAACTCTGTGTACCTGACACACCGAGGTGTCTGCATCGCAGGCAAGCCAGCTCCCACACTTAAACCGCGTTGCATCAGGTAGATAGATTTTTGATTTGCACTTGATCTGGCTCTTGCTTCAACCACTCAGGTCGGCTTTCAGGCCGCCGTGCTGTAGATCTTGATCTGCTTTTGATCTGAGGCGCCCCGTTAACCACGATGGCCGAACGCAGGCTTGAATCGCGGCGGCCCACGGATTCAAGCCTTCGTTCTGGCACACCGAGCCAGAGCGAGGTGCCAAGTGTCGATGGAGCTGGCGCTGAAGGCATCCCACTTGGCTTTGACGTCATCGTAGAGCTGGGGGCTCAGTTCCCGGGAGACGATGACCTTGCCTTCGCTGGTTTCATAGCGGATCAGGCCGTCGCCCAGTTCATCGGGAGAGCCGAAGGTGATGTCGGTATTTTTCAGGAAGTCATTCGGCCCGGCCAGTTTGTACCCGGCGTCTTCACTGGTGTGGATCTTGGCCCAGGTATCGTTCGCCGTGGCCACGCTTTTGAACAGCTCGGGGCTGACGTCGGCAGACACCACCACCTTGGTGCCATCCTGCAGTTCGTAGGTGAGGAGGCTGTCTTTCTGGTCGTTGTTCCAGCTGAAGTTCTTGTAGTCGTTGAGGCCGGGCACGGGCGTGTTGGCGTCGGCCAGGGCTGCACCGTTGTTCAGTTCGCCTTCAATCACGGCTTTTTTGCCGGGGTCGGAGTACACCGTGTTAAGGCCCGCCAGGTAGTCGAACAACTTGGGGTTGTCTTCACGGGCGACGACGACTTTTTCGCCGTTGCTTTCGTAGCGGATCACCCCAGGGCCGGTTTCATCGGGCGGGCCGATGGCCTTGTAGTCGGCCAGGGCAGCAGGCGGCGTGGCGTCTTTGGCCGCGAGTTCATAACCGTCTTTTTTGCTCGCATCGAGCCCCGATGGCGACTTGTCATGGGTTTCGACTTTTTTATGGGCGCTGTTCTTGAGCAGCACAGCAAATGCTTCGCCCGATGTTGATAGAGTGCGCGGAAGGCTTTTGGGCTCGGACGAGCGATCAAGCGGCTGGGTCGACATGCCATGGAACTCCTGCTGTTGCCGGTGGGACGGGTCGGCAAAAACAGTAACAGCAGGGGTTCGGCACTCGTTGCGAAACGTTGTGAAATGCGTTTTAGCGGTGACGCAGTGCACGTTCCATGCGCTGCAAACCCTCTTCGAGCATCGATCGTGGGCAACCGAAGTTCAGGCGCACGAATTGCTGGCTGTCATCGCCGAATTCGATGCCTGCGCTCAGGCCGACCCTGGCCTGCTCCAGGAAGAACTGCTGCGGGTCGGCAAGGCCCAGGGCGCTGCAATCCAGCCAGGCCAGGTAGGTGCCTTGTGGCGCGTGCATCACCACGCCGGGCAAACGGGTTTGCACGGCGTGCAGCAGGTAGTCGCGGTTGGCTTGCAGGTACTGCACCAGCGCATCCAGCCATTCGCTGCACTGGCTGTAGGCGGCGCGGGTGGCTTCCAGGCCCAACGGGCTGACGCTGTCGACCATGCCGCAGCGGGCATTGTTGAAGCGCTCGCGCACCTCGGTATTTTGCACCACGGCAAAGCAAGTCTTCAGGCCGGCGACGTTATAGGCCTTGCTCGCCGACATCAGGGTGATGGTGCGTTGGGCGATCTCGGGGCTGAGGCTGGCGGTGGGAATATGGCGACGGCCGTCAAAGCACAGCTCGGCGTGGATTTCGTCACTGATGATCAGTGCACCGTTCTCCACGCAGGCGTTGGCCACGGCCAACAGTTCTTCACGCGCAAAGACCTTGCCCACTGGGTTGTGCGGATTACTCAGCAGCAGCGCACCGGCGCCCTTCAGCGCCTGGCGCATGGCGGGCATGGGCGTCATGTACTCGCCGTTGATCAACTCGAACGGCACTTCGATACGCGGCAGGTTCCAGTGGCCCGGTGCCAGTCGAATCGGCCGGTAGTTGGGGGTTTGCAGCACCACGGGCTGGCCCGGCTGTACGAACGCATGCAGGGCCATATTGAAACCAGGCTCGACACCGGGCAGGAACAGCAACTCTTCAGGTTGTACGCGCCAGGCGTACTTGGCCCACAGGTCCGCGATGATGGCTTCGCGCACATCCGCGCCAGCCACGCTGTAGCCGAGCACCTGCTGGTCGAGGCGTGCGTGCAGGGCTTGCAGGACGGCGGGTGGCGCGGCGATATCCATGTCGGCGATCCACATCGGCAGAACGTCTTGCGGGTAACGGTTCCACTTGGTGCTGCCGGTGCCTTGGCGGGGGTGGATGGTGTCGAAATCAAAGCTCATGGGTGGCTCGTATCAGGGAGGCAGGTGCAGGAATGGCGCTGATTCTAGCGCCAGCCCCAGTGATAAGGAACAAGTGTTTTGGGTATGAGCGAGGACGAAAAACACAGTGAGGCGGGGTAATGATGTGCAACGCTACTAACAGAAAGTTCGCAGATAAATCTGATGGTTACATACGGTGTGTGTTTGTAGGTTAGCCCTCTACGGCATGCCTGCTACAGGGGCAGCGCTTCAATTTATTTATATTTGGAAGTCTTCATGTCGCACATATCCTCGGCTACGACTCAACCATTCCCTGGTTATCTTCAATCTCGGCTTACTGAAACATCGCCTCCTGTACAACCTGCTGAGCACAGCCGAACCCGCAGGGATATTTCGAATGTCGAGGGTCGGGACCGAGCAGCACCGCCTGCCTCCGTACCGGACCACGAAGTGCTTGAACATTTTGTCAGCAAGATGAGCGATGCCGTCACGGGGTCCGGCCACAACGAATTCAAGCAAGGCCATGACACGCCCTCCGCTGTAGCATTGCCGGGTTATTCTGCAAACATGAGCGACTTGGCACTCATGCGGTTAGCACTGGATCAGCAATTGAGCCCGCAGCAAATGGGGGCACTACGGTATCTGGTTGAGCAGCGCCTCATAAGTGGCCCGCATGATGATGCGAGAATATTTACCAAGGTGATCACGGACAAAGGGGTAAAGGTCACGGCGCTGCCGCAGGGTTATTACCTCGCGATGATTAATAAGTTATCGGAAGGGGAATGTGCAGGGTTCTGCCATCTTTTGTCGTTGGCTGTGGCAGAGGGCAAGCAAGATACGTTTTTTAGTAATGTTTACCAGGCACTTGCGCACCCGGACGAACCCGAATCCCAAGCGTTTTATCGCACGTTGGCCGGGGTGCAAAACAAGGTCGAGGACCCTGGTGTTGCGCATGACCCAGCGACCAGAAAACTTGGAGCCTATACCCAGATTGCACCGAGACTTTACAATTCTGCTGCTACCACGACGCTGTTGATCAGCGCTGAGGGGCATCGCCTGTCGGCAGGGGTAATCGTCGACGATACGGGCGCCCGAACCTACTATTACAATGATCCGAATATTGGATTTTCAGTGTTTTTTTCCAAGGAAGCTTTTGAAAAAGGCTTGAAAAGGATATTTACCAGCCCTGAATTGAAAACGTTTATTGAACCGTTCAATCACGACAACTCCAATCCTCAATACCTGATCAGTGTGTTTAACCCTGACCATTTACCTGAGCTTTCCGGCGACAACAACGCTATACGCTTTATGTACGACGCGCCCTTGAACGGCCTTGATCAGCTTAAGTTGATCGACGCCACGAGTGTGCCAACAAAGGAAGCGTTCGGTAATCAAGCGCCGGCCCCTGCCGCACAGGCGGCGGACTATGAAAAAATCACACAGGGCTTGGGCAAGCTGCATGACGCTAAGGGGATGTCACAATTTAATCATACGAAAGAGACATTGAAGTCCGTCCAAGACTTTATCGGAAAATACCCAAGCTCCCCACTGTTGTCGCCCATGAGGGAGCTCGAGCACAGCTTGATCAACGCTATCAATGGGGCCGCTACGCCCGTTGGATACCCTTATGCCTTCGAGCGCATAGAGCAACAGCGATCCTCTCTGGCCACCGCACAAATAGGCGCGTCATTTAATGCGCGTAACGAGGCTGTTCGAGGCACAACCTTTGAGATCCTCAGCCCGACCAGCAGTGATCCCGCCAGGTCTGAACAGGTAGCCACGGCAGTGGATACAGCGCTGCGAAGAATTCAGTTAAAAACACCCAAAACGGCGATGGCGGTAGTCGGCGATATCGACGTTATTATTGCCAAACCTGGGGATCACCCGGAAACGAAACTGCTGTTCAGCAACCCTCCTACTTTGATTATCGGTGATGATTTTTTTTCTGCTGCCTCTAAGAGTGGCGATACCGTCGCCGATCGAGTTGGTCATCGAGATGAAGTCAAAGGCCTTGATCCCCTCACCAAGAAGCAAGCGGCGTTGGTCGCTGGTAAGCTGGGTATGCTTGGCTATTACAAAGCCGATGCCAAAGGCTTCCTGGAAGTGATCGGCAGCACGGTAGCGTTTCCTGAGGTAGGCCCTCAAGACAGTACGCGTGCCGGCAGAAGTTCACGAGATTTTATGCAAGAGACTTACACATCGCGTCTCTATGAAGGAAAGCTCAACCCGCAAACCAAGGCAGCGCTCGACAAACTTTTTCCTACAGCAACCGGCCCATCGACCGCTCCGATCACGACGCCACCCGGCAACGTAGTGGCGCCGCCTAAAACACCTGTGCAGGCTTTGCCCAAACTAACACCGCCCAAGACAGTACAAGCGATTGACCCAACGGTCGTAGGGCGCCTGAAAAAGCTTGATGCCAACCAGCCGCCCATTCGCTTCGGTGAAATGGACGTCAGCCGTGTTGAACTTTACAAGATGGGGGTAAACCTCAATGGCAATCCGATCGAGGCTCAGTTTCCCGGTGATCCAGATGGCAGAAAGATGGTCGGTGCGATGGAAATTGACTATTTGCGCTTAGAGGCTTTTCTCAAATCCGGATCGAGTAATGTCAGCAAGCGTGCAAGTGATGTGCTTGCTGAGATCGGCTCCCTGCGTGAGTCCACCGTACCGCTGTTGAGAAGGCGAGACGGCGGCACTATCCCAGAGGCTCTGCAACAGTCCATGAGTGATATGTCGCGACATGCTGGCGCCATACGCGATATGCAGCGCAGCAATAAACCGCTCCCTGCAGACTTTTTTTCTCCGGGTACACCCGGAAAAACAGGCACGACTCACCCGGGAGGCCTGGGTTTTCAAGCCTTCAGTACCTTTCAGGGGTTGCGCAGTTCCATTGAGAGCATCCAGCGTGGCGATACCACGGCGGGCGCCATTGGGCTGGGTGCTGTAGGTGCCGACTACGCCGGGATGGGCGTGGAGGTGGCGCTCAATAAAGTGGCGCAGAAGGCCGTCAGCAGCGCTGCGCCAATCATTCTCAGCTTCAAATCCTCCAGTATCGGCAGGCTGCTCGGCAGAGCCAGTGGCGGTGCCGGTGCGGCCTTCAGTGTGCCTTTTGATACCTACAATGCGATCGATTCGTTCAAAAAAGCCGGCCGCAGCACGGGTAAGGAAGCTCAGGATCACTACGTGAACGGCACATTCGCTATCGCCAATGCTGCTACGTCGATTACGTTAAGTGCAGCCTTCTTATGGGGCACCGGTGTTGCCGCTGCGGGCGGTTCTCTGGCTGCGACGGGGGCATCGGTCGCCGCGGCTGCCGGGCCAGCGGGTCTGATCGTGGCAGGCGGGCTGATGGTTGCACAATCCATTTATTCCGCCGTGCGTACTGTGGAAGATATTGATAAACACACACCGTTGACGGGCAACCAGAAGTTTACGCTTGGCCTGAAGTCATTCCTGGGATTTGCACCAGGTTTTGATGTGATGAAACCCTACTTGCAAGCGAAATACTCCCAGGAACACGAGGACAAAACCCGCACTCATTACAAAGCGTTCCTGGAAGGGCCAGGCAAGGATCTTTATGAACGTGTTGTGTATGGCAATACGAAGGTCGAGGTCTCAGAGGTTCCAGGGAAAGTTCCGCTGACTCCCGCACTCTGGTGGAACATTCCGAGTTTGCTACTGAACCTGATCAAAGTGGATGGCAGAGTCCCAGCCGCCAACGTCCGCGGCGGTAATGATCGCATTAGAGCACCTGAAGAATCCTGGAATGGCATGTCGATCAAGCCTGTCGAAGGTGTACAGGGAGGAGGCCGGGGCACGTTCTGGGTGTTGGGCGACGGTGATGACGTAGTGGCGGGGGTGATGAAAAAACACAACTATTTTTCTTTTGAAGGAGGCAAAAAGCTGATCACTGGGGGAGACGCCGACGATACCTTTAACTTCAATGCCGATGCGCGCCAGACACTCGAGCAGATGAGGCAAGTTCAGGACACCGAGAAAAACGGTTTCAGCCCGAAAGCCTCAGAAATCTGGGGCGGCGACGGCACCAATACGCTGAGCTTTTCGGGTGAGCTGCGCACCACTTACAGCGTCGTTGGCGAGACTAAAGCAGTTGCCTATTCAGGGCACGTCATTAACTTTCAAACCGGTACGGTATCGGTAAACACGCCTGACTCTAAAACCAATGGTGTAACGCCAATTGCGTATTTCCATGCTTTCTCCAATGCGGTCACGGTTGAAAATGGAGAAAGTTTTATTCAGGGTGATGATCAAAACAATCACCTGACGTTGAATGGCAAAAAGGACGTGGTGCTAACGGGCAAAGGCGCAAACGTTATTGTTGTCAATGGCGGGGCCAACATCGTCGGCCAGGGTGGGTTTAATACCTATGAAATTAACAAGGGCAATCAGGCTGTGACCATCAATGATCCGGTCGAAAGTGTTATCAAGCTGGACTACAGCGCCTCGCAGGTTTTCGATTGGGGCGTTACGCCTGAGGGAGACCTGGTCGCCACTCTGAACGGTGATAGGGCTGGCGAAAAACGCACGTTGTTTATCAAGAATGCCTACCCCAAGGGCGGGGCGGAGGACACGGCCAAGCCAACGTTCCTCACCAACGATGGCGTGATGATAACGATCAGTGCCCCACGCAAGGCGGGTTCTGTCGACCGGGTCGTGCAGGTGAATAGTTTGAAAGTCGAAACACCCAGGGTATGACCAGATCTGACTGGCCCAGGGAGGGGCCAGGCGATCTGAACGCTCAAGCGTCTTGTCGAGGCGAACGTGCGCAGCCCGTATTCAGTTGCGGCTGATCGCCTCGTACAGTTGCCGGTGTGCCTGTTCCACGGCCCGAGCGACCGCTTCTTCACCGCGCACCATGGCGCCCAGGTAGACGAAATCCACCGAGTGGATGCCCACCGTAGACAGGATGGTGGTCATGTAAGGCGTGAGAAAGTCTGGTTCATGCCCCTTGCGCGCATTGCCGCTGCTGACCAGCACGAAGGTGCGGCGGTCCTTGAGCAGGCCGACTTTTTCGAACTGCGCATTGATGGTAAAGCTGCGATGGATGCGCACCACATGGTCGATCCAGACCTTGAGCGCCGCCGGTACGGTGAAGTTGTGCACCGGCGTGCAGACGATTAACAGGTCGCAGGCTTCCAGTTCGACGATCAGCTGTTCCGACAACGCCGTGGCGCTGCCACTCAAGCCGCCAGGCGTAGTGAGTGCATTCGCGTATTCACGGGTCAGCGGCGCCAGCGCCTGGCTGCCGTAGTCGCGCTCGATGACGTCGGCGCCAGGCACCAGGTCGTTGAGCAAGGCACGGGCCAGCTTGAAGGTCTGCGCGGCCTTGCCGTGGGGGCTGAAGCTAAGGAGCAGGGCGCGGGTCATTGGCTCAGGTCCTGGGAAAAGTGCATGCCCCGTGGCAGCAGGCCTTGGCGAAAATAGAAGCGCTGGGCCAGGGCCATATGCAGGCCGGTGTCCAGCACCAGGTAACGATAACCGCGTGCGCGGGTTTCTGCGCGGACGCGGCCGAGCAACTGCTCGCCCAGGCGTCGGCGCTGCAAGGTGGCGTCTACCACCAGGTCATCGACGTAGATGAACTTGCCATACAGGGTGTTTTCCGTCAGGCGGTAGCCGGCCAGGCCAATGACCTTGCCGTGTTCGCGTGCGGCCAGCAGATGATAGCCGTTCTGGCGCTGGCGTTGAACCTGCGCGGCGAAACTGGCGGCGTCGGTCAGGTGCGGGCGCAGTTGCTGCATCACGGCAAAGCTTGCGAGGCAGTCGGTCTCGGTTTCCATCAGGGCGAACTCAATGGGCTCATTGCTCATCAAGGTTCTCCAGATGGGCCTTGATCGCCTCCGGTACTTTACGAAAACTGATGGCCACGCGGTTCAAGGCGTTCATCAAGGAAATGGCCAGGGTCAGGTCGGCGACTGCCTTCTCGTTGAACACCGCCGCCACGGCGGCGTAGTCGGCATCCGGCACGTGGGTTTGCGCCACCTGGGTGACCACTTCGGCCCAGGCCAGGGCGGCTTGTTCACGCACAGTGAACAACGGCAAGGCTTCACGCCAGGCGGCCAGCAGCATGATCTTTTCCAGGCTTGCGCCTTGCTTGAGCAGGCCGCGGGAATGGGAATCCAGGCAATAGGCGCAGCCGTTGAGCTGCGAAACCCGCAGGTACACCAGTTCCATCAGTTCTTTCTCCAGGCCACAGCCATGCACATAGCTGTGCACGGTGCCCAGGGCCTTGTAACCAGCAGGGGCGGCGTTGCCGTAATCGAGACGGTGTTTCATGGGTGATCCTTGGGTTGCGTTAAGAGATGCGCCATTTTCGGTGGTGGCCGGGTTGCTCGACAGGGGCATGATTGGACAAGTGGGTTGGGACATGATCAGACTCCACCTTGTCGTCCTGCCGAGCCCCCTTGTGATGTCGTCATTGCCCAAATATCAGGAAATCTACCGCCGCTTCCGGTTGGCCATCGACCAGGGCCAACTCGGCCCCGGTGATCGGGTGCCGTCGGTGCGCAGCCTGGCGCTGGAACTCAAGATCGCCCGCGGGACCGTGGAGGCGGCTTACCAGTTGCTGGTCAGCGAGGGGTTTTTTGAGGCGCGTGGGCAGGCGGGCACCGTGATTGCGCGGACATTGCCGCAGGTGGCGATGAAGCCCCAGCCCGTCGCACCACCGCCGACATCGGCGCCGCCAGCCTTGCAAATGGGCCAGCCGGCGCTGGATGCCTTCCCGCGCAAGCTATGGGCGCGGCTGGTCACCCAGCAAGTGCGCCGCACCGACGCCGACAGCCTGGCCATGGGCGATGTGCGCGGCGCCCAGGCGTTGCGCGTGGCGATTGCCAGCTATCTCGCGTTGTACCGAGGCGTGGAGTGTACGCCCCAGCAGGTATTTATCTGTTCGGGGTATGCCGGCTCCCTGACGCTGTTGTGCGATGCACTGCAAATGGCCGGGCAACGTTGCTGGTACGAAGACCCGGGCTATGTGCATGCGCGGCAGTTATTGAGGCATCAAGGGGTTGAGCTGGTGCCGGTACCGGTCGACCGTGAAGGGCTGGATGTTGAGCAGGGCATCCAGCGTGATCGGCAAGCACGGCTGGCGATTGTGACGCCGGCCCATCAGAGCCCGCTGGGTGTGGCGTTGAGCCTGACGCGCCGCCAGGCCTTGCTGGCCTGGGCACAGAAGCAGGGCAGTTGGGTGCTGGAGGATGATTACGACAGTGAGTTTCGCTACCAGGGCCAGCCATTGGCGGCGCTCAAGAGCCAGGATGTGCACGACCGAGTGATCCATGCCGGGAGCTTCAGCAAAATGCTGTTTCCGGGCTTGCGCCTGGGCTATCTGGTGGTGCCGGCAGCCTTGGTGGAGGTGTTTGGGCGCAGCGCCGAGGCCTTGCAGCAGCGCGGTGCGCAGTTGTTGCAACTGACCGCGGCGGATTTTCTCGAGCAGGGCCATTTCACCCGGCACTTGAAAAAGATGCGTCAGTTGTATGCGCTGCGAAGGGGTTTTTTGGTCGCCGCGTTACAGGCCCATTGCGCGGATTTTTTACGCGTGGATGAACAGGCCGGGGGGATTAACCTGTTGGCGCGGTTGCGGGTGCCTGTTCCGGATCAGGTAGTTGCCATGGCAGCCAATGAGGCGGGGTTGGCGGTTAACGCATTGTCAGCGTGGACCCTTGAGCCGGGAGGTGGGCAGGGGTTGTTGATGGGCTTTACCAATGTGGCGACGGCCGCACAGGCCAATGAACTGGCATTGAGGCTGCTGCAGATACTGCGGGCATGTCACAAACCAAATAGGTGAGGGGGCTTTCTGTGGCGAGCAAGCTTGCTTGCGTTGGGGTGCGAAGCGCCCCCAAAAAGCCGGCTCCAGCTTCGCTGTCGAGCGGGACGGTTAGCTCCCTCGCCACAGCAAGCCCGCTCTCACATTTAGATCGTGTTCAGCTTTAAGTCGTCAGGGTTTTACGGGGGTTGGCAAGGTTACAAGGTTGACGTAACCATCCCAGAATTTTTGCTGGTCGACACCAAACACCACCTTGGCTTTTTGCGTGCCCACCGGCGCGCCTTTTTTGTAGCCCAGCGCCCGGCCGTAGTCGGCGCCAAACGTGGCGTCCACATCCACCCACAGGTCGCGAGACTCAGTGACAATCTCCGGGCTCACCAGAAACAGCGCCGGCAAGCTGTCCCAGGTAAAGCTGTGGTAGCTCGGGTCTTTGTCGAACAGCGGCCCGAACTCGTGCTTGTAGAGATCGGCAATCGCACCTTTGTGGGCTATCACGCGCTGGTACACCGACGTGTCGAAGGTGACTTTCTCACACACATCGTTGGGGAAGATCACGTGCTCGATGGGTGAGCGCAACACAATCTTCGCGGCCTCCGGGTCGAACCACCAGTTGAATTCCGCCGCCGGCGTGGTGTTGCCCGGAATCTCCAGGGCACCGCCCATGTACACGATGCGCTTGATCAGCGGCACGATGTCCGGCGCCGAGCGAATCGCCAGGGCGATGTTGGTCAGCGGGCCGACGGCCAGAATGGTCACCTGGTGCGGGTTGGCCCGCACGCTTTGCACAATGAACTGCGCGGCGGTTTCACTGCGCAGCTGGGTGTGGGTGGCCAGGCCATCCGGTGGCGCGACCAGCTGAGACGGCGACGTCGGGCGCGGGTTTTTGAACGCGCCCGGCCAGCCCGAACCAAACAGGGCTTTTTCTGCCTCGTAGGTGGCGTAGTCATGCAGCAACGGGTAGGCGGCGCCGGAGTAGACGCCGACCTGTTTTTCCACGCCCATGCGCTCTACGGCCTTGAGGGCGTCGACCTGTTCCTGGTCGACCCAGGCATTGCCGCTGACCAGGGTCATGCCTAGCAGCTCGATGCGTTTTTGCGCGTGCAACTGCGCGAGCATGATAAAGGCCTGGCCGTCATCATTGAGCACGTTGAAGTCGGTGTCGAAGATGACTTTTTCAGGCGCGGTTTGCGCTGCCTGTGCCGTGCCGGCACACAGGCCGACGGCGACAAGCAACGCGCAGCTTTTAAGAAAACCTTGCATGGTGATTCATCCGCAAAAATTGTTGTTATTAACGGTTCACCAGTTTCGCCGGCAAGGCGATGACCAGGAAGCTGCTGAGGATCAGGCAGCCGGCGAAAAACCACAAGGCACCCGCACTGCTGCCGGTGACGTCGATCGCGACCCCCATCAACGAGTTGCTGACTAAGCCTGCGATATTCGCCACCGAACAGGCCAGGGCAAAGCCGGTCGCCGCTGCGGTGCCTTTGAGGAAGGTTGCCGGCAGGCTGAAAAACACCGGCACGGCGCCGATGATCGCGGCTGAGGCAATGGCGAACAGCAACACGGTGGCGACCACGCTGTGGGTAAAGAACGTGCTGGTGGCCATGGCCGCCGCACCGATGAAGAACGGCACGATGATGTGCCAGCGGCGTTCGCGGTGTTTGTCGGAGCTGGCGCCGATCAGCAGCATGCCCAGCAGCGCCGCAACGCTGGGCAATGCAGTGAGCACGCCGATATGGAAGGTGTCGGTCACCCCGGCATTGCGGATGAAGGTCGGCATCCAGAACCCCATGGCATAGGCGCTGAGCAGGATCGAGAAGTCGATGCCGCCGAGCATCCACACTTTGAGGTTGAAGAAGCCGTCACGGAAGCTGTGCTTGCTGCCGGTGGCGTCGGCTTCGTCCTTGCGCAGTTCGCTTTCCAGCAGGGCCTTTTCTTCGTCCGACAGCCATTTGGCCTGTTGGAAGGTGTTGGGCAGCGCCCAGAAAGTCAGCACGCCGAGCAATACGCTGGGCACCGCTTCGATCAGGAACAACCATTGCCAGCCACGCAGGCCGCCCATGTTGTCGAAGTGGCCCATGATCCAGCCCGACAGCGGGCCGCCGATGACGCTGGACAGCGGCAGGCCGATCATGAACAGCGCGATGATGCGCCCGCGTCGGTGCGTCGGGAACCAAGTGGTCAGGTAATACAAAACCCCCGGCAAAAAACCGGCTTCGGCGGCGCCCAGCAGAAAGCGCAGGATGTAGAACTGGGTGGTGGAGGTGACCAGCATAGTGCAGGCCGAAAGCAGGCCCCAGGTGATCATGATGCGCGCGATCCAGATCTTCGCGCCGACTCGTTCGAGTACCAGGTTACTGGGGACTTCGAAGATGATGTAGCCAACGAAAAACAAGCCGGCACCGAGGCCGAACGCGGTTTCGCTGAAGTGTAACTGGTCGAGCATCTGCAACTTGGCGAAGCCGATGTTGATGCGGTCCAGGTAGGCGGCCAGGTAGCAGAAACACAGGAACGGAATCAGCTTCCAGGTGATCTTGTGGTAGAGCGTGGTAACGGGGTCGGCGACCGTGGTCGCGGGCGCTGCATTCGCAATGGGCATTGGGGTGTCTCCTGGCGGTGACTTATGGTTTTTATACAGCCGCTTTTTTCCAGCACTTCGGAGTGCTGTAAAAGCGACATCCAAAGGCAGTGTCAGAAGACTGAAAGCTGCACCGGCTTTTTAATGTGGGAGCTGGCTTGCCTGCGATAGCGGTGGATCAGCAACAATTATGCTGCATGACACTCCGTCATCGCAGGCAAGCCAGCTCCCACCGTTGGGCGGGGGCGGCTCACAGTTTTGTGCAAGACCGCGCTCTATGGCGCAGTTCTTCGAAACCTTTATTGCTCCCTGAACTTGCTCATCGCCTCCTGCTTGCTCACTACATCGCCATACTTGCTGTCGATGTCGAACAGGTTGGCTGCATGGGGCGCCGGGTGTCGGTCGCCGACGCATTCGCGCACGACTATGGTGCGAAACCCATGCTGCACCGCATCCACGGCCGTGGCGCGGATGCAGCCGCTGGTGGAACAGCCGGCCAGCACCACAGTGTCGATGCCCTGGGCGTGCAGCATCGGGGCCAGGCTGCTGCCGAAGAAGGCGCTGGCGTACTGTTTGGTGATCACCACTTCATCCGCCTGGGGCAATACCTCGAGGCAGAACGCTGCGAGCGGGTTGCCCTCGACCATGTCCTTCATCACCGGCGCCTTCTTGACCCAGATACCGCCGTCGGCGAAATGGCCGGGATGGTAGCGGATATTAGTGTGCACCACCGTAATTGCGTGCCGGCGAGCGGTGGCCAGCAATTCGACACTTTCAGCTACGGCCACCACCACTTCGGGGGCATACAGCGGCGCGCCTTCGGTGGTGTAGCCCTGCATGAAGTCAATCATCAGCAGCGCAGATTTTTTGCCGAAGCCGATGCGATTGCCCCAGACGCCCTGGTAGTTGGCGTCGGCGGATTGGTTGTTCATCTTCTCAACCCCTCATTTTTGTGTGGCGAGCGAGCGTGTTGTGGCGAGCGAGCTTGCTCGCGCTGGGCTGCGAAGCGGCCCCAAAAAAGCGGGAGCGCTGCGCACTCCAGCGCGAGCAAGCTCGCTCGCCACATAAGCTCATTCACCACAAGTGTCAGTAAGCGCCGGACAGCAAGGCACCGGCACCGGGCACGATAGGTTCCAGGTCCAACGCCTTGAGCATCGCGTAGGTGGTGGCGATGGCGGCGGTGAGCACCGGTTTGCCGGTTTGCGCTTCAACCTTGGCCACCACCGGCAGCGACTGCATCTGCACGCAGGCAGAGAGCACGATCACGTCCACCCCTTCCAGGTTCATGCCGGCGACGATGGCCGGCAGGTTGGCCGGGTCGTGGCGCGCTACTTCGAGGTTGTCGGGGATCTCCAGGGCGCGCCAGTCCACCACCTCAAAGCCTTCTTCGCGGATGTAGTTCACCACCAGTTCGGTCAGCGGCTTCATGTACGGCGCGACGATGGCAATGCGCTTGGCGCCCATCACTTTCAAGCCTTCGATCAAGGCGCCAGCGCTGGTGATCACCGGGGCGTTGGCATCGTTATCGGCGGTGGCTTTACGCAAACGTTGTTCGGAGTTGCGGTGATAACCCAGGCCCATGGCCATGATCGCCACCAGGCACGCATAGCCCAACACGTCGACCTTGGCGTCGGACAGCTCGATGGTGCAGCGGTCGGACTCACCGTCCATGGCCGCCAGTTCTTCCTTGCGCACCTGCTTCATGCGCATGCGGCTGGAGTGAAAGGTAAAGCGTTCGGGGCGGATCGCCTGGCGCGCGTTAAGCATCGCCGGGATCTCGGTTTCCATGGTGGTGTTCGAACTCGGCACGATCTGGCCGATACGGTAAGGCTTGAGCATGGTGGTCCCCTTATTGTTGTGTGAGGAAGCCGTCGAGGGCGGCAAAAAAACCTTCAAGGTCATCCCACGGAATCATGTGCCCGGCGTTCGGTACACGGGCGACCTGGATAGCGGGCTGCAGGTCCTGGATTTCGGCGATGTCTTCATCCAGGATCACGCCGCCGCGCCCGGCCACCATCAACAGGGCAGGGGCCTTGAGCTTGGGCAGGTGCTGGTGGAAGTCGACCGTGTGGAAGTCATTGAAAGCACGCACCATGGCGGGCTCATAACAGGTGTGCAGCCATTCGGCGCGCAGCTGCAGTTGCTCGACGGTCCAGGTGGCGCAGAAGGCGCGCATCGCGTCAGCGTCCATGCCGACCAGCGATTGGCGGATCGAGTCGACGTACCATGGCAACGTGCTCGGGTATTCACGCCGGCCAGGCCCGGACACTGGCGGGTCGATCAGCACCACGCGGTTGACGCCCTGTGGATGCGTGACTGCACTGTGCACGGCAAATCGCGCGCCCATGGAGTGGCCGACCAGGTGGTAGCTTTCCAGCTCAAGCGCATCGGCAAATGCGCCAATGTCCTTGGCGCAGGTGTCTGCGCTGTAGTCCAATTGCGGCCCTGTGGACGACAAGCCGCGCCCGCGCACATCCAGCACGTAAGTGTCGAACTGGGTGCCAAGACGCTCAGCCACAAAACCCCAGGTAATCGCCGGGCTGGTGATGCCCGGGATCAAAATCAGCGCCGGGCCTTTGCCGCCGTAGCGCAGGTAGTGCTGGCGAATACCATTGGCTTGCACATTGGCGCCATACAGGAAGGTACTCACGCCGCCACCCCCGATTTCAGTTCCTGGGCGTACAGGTCATAACCGTAGACCCAGGCCGGGTCTTCCTGGGTGCGCAGCCAGGTGTTGGCGTTGGACACCGCTTGTACGCGGGACGCACGTTCCTTGCGGTTGGCTTCGTAGAGCTGGAAGGCGGTGCGGTAGTCGCTGATACCGGTTTCCTGCAAGCAGCGGGTGAGCATGGCCGCGTCTTCGATGGCCATGCCGGCACCCTGGGCCATATGCGGTTTCATCGGGTGGCAGGCGTCACCCAGCAACACCAGGCGGCCACGGCTCCACAGCGGCAACGGGTTACGGTTGCGCAGCGGCCATTTGGTCACGCTTTCGGTGGACTCGATCAGCGCCTGCACGGTGGGGTGGTAGCCTTTGAAGGCGTCAAACATCTCTTCGCGGCTGCTGTCGACAAACGCGCCCTGGAAGTCCCATTCGGCATGGGGCACGCCGGTCACGTAGTAGTACTCGTCACGCTTGCCGGTGGTGTAGTAGACCATCATGTGGCGGTCCTCGGTCCACCACTTGATGCAGTCTTCGAACTTCAAGTCGTACTTGGCCAACTGGTCGCCACGGATCAGCGCACGGTGCGCGACCCAGCCGCTGTACAGCGGTTTTTCCACGCCGAGCAGCTCTTCACGGATCCTGGAGTTGATGCCATCGGCGCCGATCACGATATCGGCGTAGGTCACTTCGCTGTCGGCAAAGGTCAGGCGCACTTGGGTATCGGTTTCTTCGAGGTTTTCCAGGCGCTTGTTGAAGTGCAGGGTGCCAGGTTTGAGAGTCGACATCTGCAATGCATGCAAGTCGCCACGGTGCACGGTGATGTAGGAAGCGCCGTAGCCGGTGAGTGGAATACGCGAGAGGTAGTCACCGCTTTCGCCGCAACGGCTGAACCAGTGCTCGGGGTGCGAGCCCATCAGGTCCAGCTGTTTTTCGATGCCCATGCGGCGGAAGATTTTCATGATGTTAGGCCCCATGTGGATGCCTGCACCCAAGCGGGAAAACTCCGGCGCCTGTTCATAGATATCGACATCGAAACCGGCTTGCTGCAGCAGTGTGGCCGCCGCCGCGCCGCCCAGGCCGGCACCGACGATGGCGATTTTTTGTGTGCTTCCCATGGGGCGTGAACCTCTCTCTTTTTGATATTTGGCGGCATCTGTCCGCAAGGTTTTTAAAGTGTATACGCTCATTTTTTGAAATGGGAAGCCCACGTTCACAATTTTATTTTTTGGCCTTATTTATCCTGTGTAACGGGTTTAGGCCTTTATATGTAGTGGTTGTGTGGTTTGGTAACGTTTTGGTGCGCTACTTGCAGTTCGTCTTCAATTCGGGTCTTATCGGTATTGATTGGCGTATACGCTATAAAAATGCACTGGAGTGAAGCGCGATGCTTGAACTTGGTGCAGCCCCACAGGAGACAGGAAAATGCCGGTAAGCGATTGCGAACTGACCCAGATGTTTGAACACGTGTTGAAACTGTCGAAGGTCGACCCGACCCAGAGCGTCGCCGTGCTCAAGAGCCATTACTCGGACCCGCGCACTGTGCGTGCTGCGATGGACGCGGCGCAGCGCCTGGGGGCCAAGGTGTATGCGGTGGAACTGCCGTCGTTCAACCATCCCAAAGCCATGGGCAACGACATGACCGCCTACTGCGGCGACACCGCACTCACCGGCAATATCGCTGCCCAGCGCGCGTTGGAGGCCGCCGACCTGATCGTCGACACCATGATGCTGCTGCACTCGCCTGAGCAGGAGCAGATCCTCAAGACCGGCACGCGTATCCTGCTGGCGGTGGAACCGCCGGAAGTGCTGGCGCGCATGCTGCCCACCGAAGCCGACAAGGTGCGTGTGCTGGCGGCCGAGCAGTTGCTGAAGAAGGCGCGCTCGATCCACGTCAAGTCCCGCGCGGGCAGTGATTTCCGTGCAGCGCTGGGCCAATACCCGTCGGTCACCGAGTACGGCTTTGCCGATGAGCCTGGGCGCTGGGACCACTGGCCGAGTGGTTTCCTGTTCTCCTGGCCCAACGAAGAAACCGCCGAAGGTGTGCTGGTGCTGGATATCGGTGACATCCTGCTGCCGTTCAAGACCTACACCCGCGAGAAGATCACCCTGGAGATCGAGAAGGGCTTTATCACCAAGATCCACGGTGGTTTCGAGGCCGAGTACCTGCGCGATTACATGAAGTATTTCAATGATCCGGAGGTGTACGGCATCTCCCATATCGGCTGGGGCTTGCAGCCAAAGGCGCAGTGGACGGCCATGGGCTTGCACGACAAAAACGATGGCATGTGCATGGATGCGCGGGCGTTCTACGGCAACTTCCTGTTCTCCACCGGGCCGAATACCGAAGTGGGCGGCACACGCAAGACGCCATGCCATATGGATATTCCGCTGCGTAATTGTGATGTGTACCTGGATGATGAGGCGGTGGTGATCGCGGGGGATGTAGTCGCACCACCAGCCTCCCTGGCACGTTGAGTGTTCAACTGTGGGAGCTGGCTTGCCTGCGATAGCGGTCTGGCAGGCACATCACGGCTAGCTGATCCGGCGCTATCGCAGGCAAGCCAGCTCCCACAGTTTGAGCGTGCTCCTTTAGTTTGAGGCTTGAGTCCGTTCACTATCCCCGCCATCATGCCCACCATCGCTAATCACCCACCGAGCCACGCCGTGCCTGATTCCTACGTTTTCTCTGAACAAGTTGGCCACCTGCTGCGCAAGGCCTACCAGCGCCACCTGGCGATTTTTCAGCAGAATGTCGGCGACTCGCAGCTCACCGCCGTGCAGTTCGTCACCCTGTGTGCGCTGCGCGATCACGGTGCAAGTTCCCTCACTGAACTGGTCAAGGCCACGGCCGTCGACCAGGCGACCATTCGCGGTATCGTCGAGCGGCTCAAGGCCAAGGCGCTGATTACCCTGGAACCAGACCCCCAGGACAAGCGCAAGGTGGTGGTTGACCTGTCGCCAGCCGGCGCCGAACTGGTCGCGCAAACCGCGCCGCGCGCCGCGCAGATCAGCGAGCTGACCATGAGCAACCTCAACCCCGCCGAGCGCGTGGCGGTGCTGTTTCTGCTGCGCAAGATGATCGACGACCCGCAGGAATAAACCGGCGCTGGCATCGTTTTTGCTCTGAGTTCATGTAGTAGTCACTTCACGTGCCAAGTGTGTCGCGAGGCCCCAACTCCGCGGCGCTTTTTTTTGGCTGTTTCGTGTAGTGATTGCTTCATCAACTGATACAGGCGAAGCGAATGATCAGCCCACCCATCACTGTTGCCCTCAAGGTCAACGGCCACATCCGCGAAGTCAGTGCGATGGCGGATACGCCGCTGCTGCTGGTGTTGCGCAATGACTTGCAGCTTAACGGCCCCAAGTACGGCTGCGGCCTGGGCGAGTGCGGTGCGTGCACCGTGATCATCGATGGTGTGGCGGCGCGCTCGTGCGTGTTTCCGCTGGCGGGTGCAACCGGGCGCGAGATTGTCACCCTTGAAGGGCTCGGCACACGCCAGGCGCCGCACCCCGTGCAGCAAGCCTTTATCGAGGAGCAGGCGGCACAATGCGGTTATTGCCTCAACGGCATGATCATGACTGCCAAGGCGTTGCTCGACCGCAACCCCAACCCCAGCGAAGCCCAGGTGCGCAATGAGTTGTCGGGCAACCTGTGCCGCTGCGGCACCCATATCGAAATCCTGCGCGCCGTACTGCGTGCTGCGCACCTCTTGAGCGTGGAAGGCCGACCATGACTGATATTTCCCGTGACCAATGGCTGGCCAAGTCGGGCGTCTTATTGATTGTCGATGATGTACTGCCACCTTCAGGCCCGGTGGCCAAGGGCGGCACACCGACCGTGAAACCCAAGGAACTGGGGTTGTTCATCGCGGTAAACGATGACGGCCTGGTGTATGCCTTTAACGGCCATGTGGACCTGGGCACCGGCATTCGCACGTCGCTGGCGCAGATTGTGGCCGAAGAGCTGGACCTGAGCATGGAGCAGGTCAAGATGGTTCTGGGCGATACCGAGCGTGCGCCCAACCAGGGTGCAACGATCGCCAGCGCGACCTTGCAGATTTCGGCGATCCCGCTGCGTAACGCGGCCGCCGAAGCCCGGCGCTTTTTGCTCGCGCGCGCAGCGGGACGCTGGGGCGTGAGCACGGGCAGCCTCAAGGTTGAAGCCGGGGTTGTCCACGCTGCCGACGGGCGCACCACGACCTACGCAGAGTTGGTCAGCGGCCAGCATGACCAGTTGCGCATCAGCGGTGACGCGCCGTTAAAACCTGTTGAGGACTACCGCCTGGTCGGCAAGGGCGCCGCGCGCGTGGATATTCCCGGCAAGGCCACCGGCGAGTTGACCTATGTGCACGACATGCGCGTGCCGGACATGCTCCATGGCCGCGTGGTACGCCCGCCGTATGCGGGGCTCGACTGCGGTGAGTTTGTCGGCAACAGCCTGCTGAGTGTGGATGAGGCGTCCATCGCGCATATCCCCGGCATTGTCGCGGTGGTGGTGATTCGCGATTTTGTCGGTGTAGTGGCGATGCGCGAAGAACAGGCGATCAAGGCCGCCCACGAACTCCAGGTGCACTGGAAACCGTGGAACAACGCCTTGCCGGACATGAGCGATGTCGAGCAGGCCATCCGCAACAACCCACGGGTACGCCGCACGGTGCTCGATCAGGGCAACGTCGACGAAGCCTTGGCGGGCGCCAGCCAGCGCATGCCGCGCAGCTATTTGTGGCCGTACCAGATGCATGGTTCGATCGGGCCTTCGTGCGGCGTGGCGGACTATCAAGCAACCGGCAGCCGCGTGTGGTCGGGCAGCCAGAACCCGCACCTGCTGCGCGCAGACCTTGCGTGGTTGCTGGAATGCGACGAAGCGCTGGTCGACGTGATCCGCATGGAAGCCGCCGGCTGTTACGGGCGCAACTGTGCGGACGATGTGTGCGCCGATGCCTTGCTGCTGTCGCGCGCGGTGGGCAAGCCGGTGCGCGTGCAACTGACCCGCGAACAGGAACACCTGTGGGAACCCAAGGGCACCGCGCAGTTGATGGATGTTGACGGCGGGCTCAATGCCGACGGCAGCATTGCCGCCTATGACTTTGAAACCAGCTACCCGTCCAACGGCGCGCCGACTCTGGCGCTGTTGCTCACCGGCCGGGTGGAGCCGGTGGCGGCGATGTTCGAGATGGGCGACCGCACCTCGATCCCGCCCTATGCCATCGACGATATGCGCGTGACTATCAACGACATGGCACCCATCGTGCGCGCCTCGTGGATGCGCGGCGTATCGGCGCTGCCCAACACCTTTGCGCATGAATCCTATATCGACGAACTCGCGTTTGCCGCGGGCGTCGACCCGGTGGAATACCGCCTGCGTTACCTCAAGGACGAGCGCGCCATCGAGCTGGTCAAATCCACCGCCGAACGTGCCAACTGGTCACCGCGCACGGCGCCGATGCAAACCGCCAACGAAGACCACCTGTTACGCGGTCGCGGTTTTGCCTATGCGCGCTATATCCACAGCAAATTCCCCGGTTTCGGCGCGGCGTGGGCGGCGTGGGTGGCGGACGTGGCGATCGACAAACACACCGGTGATGTGTCGGTGACGCGGGTGGTGATCGGCCATGACTCGGGGATGATGATCAACCCGGCGGGCGTGCAGCATCAGATCCACGGCAATGTGATCCAGTCCACCAGCCGTGTGCTCAAGGAGCGGGTGACCTTTGAGGAGTCGACGGTGGCGAGCAAGGAGTGGGGCGGCTACCCGATCCTGACCTTCCCCGAAGTGCCCAGGATCGACGTGCTGATGATGCCGCGCCAGGACCAGCCGCCCATGGGCGCCGGCGAGTCGGCTTCGGTGCCGAGTGCGGCGGCGATTGCCAATGCGATCTATGACGCCACCGGCATTCGTTTTCGCGAGCTGCCGATAACGCCCGAACGGGTATTGGCGGCGCTGAATGCAGGCAGCCTTGGCGAGCCTGCCAAGTCGCCGGAAAAACGCAGGAAGTGGTGGTTCGGTGCGCTGTTTGCCACCTTGGGCGCAGTGCTGGCCACCGCTTGGCCGTTTCACCCTGAAATCGCACCGATTGCGCCGCCCGGCGCGGGCACCTGGTCCAAGGCCACCCTGGAACGCGGGCGCTTGCTGGCGGCTGTCGGCGATTGCGCGGTGTGCCATACCGCGCCCGGTGGTGCGACCAATGCCGGCGGCCTGGCGATGCAAACGCCGTTCGGCACGCTGTACAGCAGCAATATCACCCCAGACGTGAAAACCGGCATCGGCGCCTGGTCCTACCCGGCATTCGAGCGGGCGATGCGTGACGGCATTGGCCGCGATGGACGCAACCTGTACCCGGCGTTTCCCTACACGGCGTTTCGCAATATCAATGATGCCGACCTGCAGGCGTTGTATGCCTACCTGATGTCCCAGGCGCCGGTCAGCCAGGCGCCGACGCCGAATGCCATGCGCTTTCCGTTCAATATCCGACCATTGATGGCCGGCTGGAATGCACTGAACCTGCGGCGTGGTGAAATCACCCCGCAGCCTGAGCGCAGCGAGCAATGGAATCGCGGCAATTACTTGGTCAATGGCCTCGGGCACTGCGCCGCGTGCCACTCGCCGCGCAACCTGATGGGCGCGCAGAAGGGCGGCAAATCCTTTCTGGCCGGGGGCATGGTCGATGGCTGGGAGGCGCCCGCGTTGACGGGCTTGTCCAAGGCACCGACGCCGTGGACCGAGGACCAGTTGTTCAACTACCTGAGCACTGGCTATTCCGATGCCCATGGCGTGGCGGCTGGCCCGATGGGGCCGGTGGTGAGTGAGTTGTCAAAGCTGCCCAAGGCCGATATTCGTGCGATGGCGGTGTACCTGGCGTCACTTAATGGCGAGGCCACTGCCGAGGCGCAAACGGTGGCGACGGTGTCGCTGCCCAACCCCAATGGCCGACGTGTATTCGAAGGCTCATGCAAAGCCTGTCATGCCGATGGCCTGGGGCCGAAGCTGTTCGGGGTGAGCCCGTCATTGGCGACCAATACCAATGTGTTCAGCGACCAGCCGGATAATTTGATCAAGGTGATTTTGCAAGGGATCAGCAGCCCGGCGACCCAGGACTTGGGGTATATGCCGGGCTTCAAGGACAGCCTGTCGAATGGCCAGGTGGCGGATCTGGTCGACTACCTGCGCGGGCAATTTGCGCCGAATGCGCCGGCGTGGAAAGGCCTGGAACAAAAGGTAGCGCACTTGCGCGCTAACCCCGGCACGCACTGACAGAACGCGGTTAAAACTGTGGGAGCTGGCTCTGCTGTTGCTGTTGCTCTGGCCCTTGCATCCTTTTCGCCGGCGAAGTCAGCGGTCTCTTGATCTGCGTTTTTGATCTTGATCTGAAATCGCCCCCACAAATCACTAAAAATAACCAGGCAAAAAAAAGCCCGCGGGAGAGCGGGCAGAAGGGATACTTCTTAAAAATGAGCCTGCCGACTATAGGTGCCAGGCGCCCCTTTTACAGTGAAACAAAATTCATGCAGGCATCAGACAATCACCGGAGAGTGGTAGAGTCGCATTTTTTTCAAGGAAGCGATGGCATGCGAAAGCTGGTAATTGGCGCATTGACAGTGGCCGCACTGTCTGGCTGTGCGGGCTCGAAGATGAAGGACGCGCGCAGCGGCCAGCCCTACAAGACCCTTGCGTCGGACAAGGCCACATTGGTGGTTGCCCAATGCATCCAGTTCGGCTGGCAGGACGAGGCCGTGTTCGGCGTGGATGCCGGTGGCTTCAAAGAGCCGCTCGAAACAGGCGGTTTTACCGTCTACACCACGGGCGGTGACTACTTTGCCGATGTGCGCGTAGCCGGTGGCGGCTCCAGCGTCAAATACTATGCCGCCCAGGACACGATGCCGGCCAAGCGGCGGTTGGCCGCACTGGCCACCTGTCTGTAGGCTGTCTCCTTAGCATTTTTCGGAAATGCCCGGCGGGACAGCCGCCGGACATTGGCTTATTATTCCTCCCGCTCGCTCGACGCGATGGCTCTTTACCAGTACACGGACGTCGAGGCCTGATCGTCGAGCGGGCCTCGTTTCCTTCCTATCGCGGCATGTAGCCCAAGTGCCAGCGCCGGGGAATCTTCAGTGACACCAGCCCCAGCACGGCGGCCAATGCGCCACTCACCAGCAGCGCCTTGAGCCCGAGCTGGTGCTCCAGCACCGCGCCGATCACGGCGCCCACGAACATGCCGACCCACGGCACCAGTTGCACCCGCCAACCGTTACGCCGCTCCCCCATTATCCAGCGCCCCAACCCGCGACCAAAACGTGAGAGCGCGCCGGTCACATAGGTCAGGCCCACCGGCAAACCGTTGACCTCTTCCACCGCCGCATTGAGCATGCCCATGGCCAGGATCGCCGCCAGCAGCGCCGGCAACGTATCGTCGAAGGGCCACAGCGCCGCGCCGCACAACAAGGCGGCGATGCACAGCAGCAAAGGCAGCGCATGCCGGCGGCTGAAGCGGCTGACCACCACCCCCAAGGCGTTGCCCAGCACAAATACCGCCACCAGCAACAGCAGGCGCCCGGTCAGGCCCAGGTCACCGGCGCTGATTGCCACCGCCAGGCGCGTGGTGTTGCCGCTCATGAATGAAACAAAATCCCCGCTGGCCATAAAGCCAATCGCATCGGTCATGCCCGCCAGCACCGACAGGCTGGCCACCAGCATCAATCCGACCCGCCCGCGCCAGCGTTGGCGATGGGCAAGCGCTGCATTGGCATAAAGCCTTTGGGACGAAGGCAACATAGGACCGGGCTCCGCGGTGAGATTACTCGGCCACTACCGTAGGACGCTTTGGCGGTGCATGCAATGACCTCAGACACTTTCCAGTCGCCAGCCGGTGTGCTGCCAGATCAAATGATGGGTCGGCCGGATCGCGTTAATGAACGCCTCGTCATGGGACACCGCAACAATGGCCCCGCTAAACCCGCGCAGCGCCTGTTCAAAGGCCAGTACCGATTCCAGGTCCAGATGGTTGGTGGGCTCGTCCAGCAATAGCAGTTGCGCCGGGGCATCGCGCCACAAGGCGATCGCCATGGCGGCTTTCAAGCGTTCGCCACCGCTCAGTTGGCCGGTGGGTTGGGTGACGCGCAGGGCGTCCAGCTGCAACAAGGCCAGGCGCGTGCGCAGCTCGGCTTCGGCCAGGGGCGTGTCGAGCAGGTTGAGTTGTTCGACGATGGAGCGCTCATCCATCAGCAGCGCCAGGTGCTGATCGATATACGCGGCGGGTATCGACACCGTGCAGGCGCCGCTGACCGCTTGCCATTGGCCGGCCAGCAGCTTGAGCAGCGTGGACTTGCCGCAACCGTTTGGCCCACGCACGGCCACGCGTACCGGGCCGTTCAAGTTGAGCGTCAGGTAAGTGGCTGGCTGGTGTGGGTCGAGCCACGGCAGTTGGGCATTTTCCAGGGTGAGTACGTGGCGGCCGTTGGGCAAGGCCGAGCCGGGCAGGGCGAGCAACGTGGGGGTTTCATCGACGACACGCGCATAGGCTTGGCGCACCTGCCCATCCAGCTCATTCTTATAGGCGTGGTGAGCGCTGCGCACCGTGCTGACGATTTCCGTGGCGGCGCCTTTCCAGCGGGCTTTGGTAAAGCGATCAACGTTGGCGGTTTCGGCATGCTTGCGTGAGCGTGCGGCATCGCGTTGCAGGCTGTCGTGATCCTTTTGCAGGCGCTTGCGCTCGCGGCTGCGTTGCAGGCGAGCATGCTCAAGTGCCATGGCGGCAGCGTGTTGTTCGGTATCGCGCTGCTGGCGATAGGCAGCGTAATTGCCGCCATACACACGCATGCCAAGGGGCGACAGTTCGACGATACGCGCCAGGGTATTGAGCAGCTGTCGATCATGGCTGACCACCACCAAGCCGCCGCGCCAGTTGCTCAAAACCCGCAGCAGCCACTCGCGCCCATGGCTGTCGAGGTGGTTGGTGGGCTCATCCAGTACCAGCAGATCCGGCGCGGCCAATAGCGCACCGATTACGACAACCCTGGCCAGTTGGCCGCCACTCAGTTGAGTGGCTGGGGCTTCAAAACCGAGTGCGTGTAAACCCGCGTCATCAAGTGCGGCACGCAAGCGTTCGGCAAGGTCCCAGCGATCGTCAATCAGCTCAAGGTCACCGGCCCAGGCCTCGCCTCGGGCCATGCGCTCAAGCGCGGCCAATGCCTGGGCAGTACCGGTGATCTGCGCAAGGCTTGCTCCCGGTTGCAGCGTCAGGCTCTGTGCGACGTAGGCTACGCGGGCCTTGCCATCGAGCGTACCGCAAGAGGGCGCAAGTACGCCGGCCAGCAAGCGCGCCAGGATACTTTTGCCGCGACCATTACGGCCGACAATCCCGGTGGGTGTGTAATCAATGGACAGTGTGAGGTCGTCCAGCAAGGTTTCGCCATTGGCGAACTGGAACGACACGTGTTGCAGGGAAACCAATACGGGCAGGCGTTTGACGTCAGTCATCAGCACCTCCAAAAAAATGTCGAACAGGCCAACAAGCGCGCCAGGCGGCTCGTTGCAAATACATTCTGGAAGGCTTAGTTGTTCACGTCGGCGCTCATCCCGTGAGTCAGAAGGGACCCGCAGGCTAACTCAGCTAGGCGTGCTTGGGCAAGTCGGCGGCCAATTGCTCCAGGAACATCGCCAGCGCGACTTCTTCGGCTTTAAGGCCTTTGCGCATCCGTGGCTTGGGCAGCTTGGACAGCTCGCCCAGGCTGAAATGCTCCAACACCGCCGGGTGGATATAGCACTTGCGGCACACTGCTGGCGTATTGCCCAACTGCTTGGCAACATCCTTGACCATCGCCACCACATGCCGCTTGGCATCGGATTCGGGCTGCCATTCCAATTCGCGCAACACCGCCAGGGCCATCGCCGTGCCGGCCCAGGTGCGGTAGTCCTTGGCGGTAAAATCGGCGCCGGTGAGGCTGTGCAAATAGGCATTCACGTCGTGGGAACTGACGGTGTGGCGCTCGCCGTCTTCGTCCAGGTACTGAAACAGATTCTGGCCCGGGAGTTCAAGGCAACGCTTGACCACCGTGGCCAGGCGCCGGTCCTTGACGCTGACCTGGTGTTCGACGCCACTCTTGCCGCGAAACTGGAACTGGATTTCGCTGCCCTTGATGTCCACATGGCGGTTGCGCAGGGTGGTCAGCCCGTAGGATTTGTTGTCGCGGGCATATTGGGTGTTGCCGACGCGGATCAATGTGGCGTCCAGCAGCATCACCACGGTGGCCAGGACTTTTTCACGGGTGAACCCAGGCGCGGCGATTTGCGCTTCCAATTGTTTGCGTAATTTGGGCAAGGCCTTGCCGAACTCTTGCAGGCGCGAGTATTTGTCGGTGTCGCGCACTTCGCGCCAGCGGCTGTGATAGCGGTACTGCTTGCGGCCCCGCGCATCACGGCCGGTGGCTTGCAGGTGGCCGCGCGGGTCGGCGCAGATCCACACGTCGGTGTAGGCCGGTGGCACGGCCAACGCATTCAGGCGCTTGATTTCATCGGCATCGGTGATGCGCTGGCCTTTGGGGTCGACATACTGAAACGTGCCGCGCAGTTTTTTACGGCGGATGCCGGGTTGGGTGTCGTCAACATAATGCAGGTCGCGGGGCAGGTCGGCAGGCAGCGCAGAGTCGGGCATGGTGCAAGTTCCTTGGCAACAGATCAGGCCGGTATACCTGATTGACCGCAGGGTTTTGCGCGCGTGCCAAATACTTACGCCAGTACGGCCACCGCCTTGATTTGCGCCCACAACACCTGGCCCGGATGCAGGTGCAGTTGGTCGCGGGAGAAGCGGGTAATCCTCGCCAGCAGTGGCGTACCGCCGGCATCCAGGCGCACCAGCACGTGGGCGCTGTTGTCCGCCGCTATTTCCTGGGTGACCGTCACCGGCAAGCGGTTGAGGATGCTGCTGGCTTCTTCGGCGTGCAGGCTGAGGCTGACGTCGCGTGCTTGCACCTTGACCCGCAACGGTTTGCCCAACGCCAGCGGTGCGTGAGCCACGCGCATTTGCAACGGGCTGTCGGGCAATTGCAGGGTGAGCAGTTGATAGTGTTCATCGTAGGCAATCACGCTGCCATTGATGACCACGCCGGCGTCATCGCCGAGCGCCATCGGCAAGTCCAGGCGAGCCAGGGTTTCGCCGATGGGGCCGCTGGCCAGCGCCTTGCCGTCGCTTAATAGCACGATGTGATCGGCCAGGCGCGCCACTTCATCCTGGGCATGGCTGACGTACAGCACCGGAATATCCAACTCATCGTGCAGGCGTTCGAGGTAGGGCAGGATCTCGCTTTTGCGCTTGCTGTCCAGGGCCGCGAGCGGCTCATCCATCAACAACAACTGCGGGCTGGTGAGCAATGCGCGGGCGATGCCGACGCGCTGGCGTTCGCCGCCGGACAAGTGCTGCGGGTGGCGTTCAAGCAAGTGGCCGATGCCCAGCAGTTCGGCGGCCTGGGCCATGTCCACACGGCGAAGCGGACGGGCAATACGCTTGAGGCCGAACTCCAGATTGGCACGCACCGACAGGTGGGGAAACAGACTCGCTTCCTGGAACACATACCCCAGTGCGCGCTTATGCGGCGGCAAAAACACGCCGTTACGGCTGTCTTGCCAGACCTCTTCGTTGACCTGGATAAACCCGTCTTCAGCGCGCTCAAGCCCGGCGATACAGCGCAGGCAAGTGGTCTTGCCTGAGCCGGAATGCCCGTAGAACGCGGTCACGCCACGGCCGGGCAGGTGCAGGTCCACGTCCAGGGCGAAGCCTGGGTACTTCACGTTCAGGCGTACTTCAATCATTGCGGTCAGCTCCAGCCCATCTTGGTTTTACGGCTGGAATAGAGCGCCAGCAATACGAGAAAAGCGAACACCACCATGGAGCCGGCCAGCCAGTGGGCCTGGGCATATTCCATGGCTTCGACGTGGTCATAGATCTGCACTGAGACCACGCGGGTTTTGTTGGGGATATTGCCGCCGATCATCAGCACCACGCCGAACTCACCGACGGTGTGGGCAAAGCCAAGAATCGAGGCGGTGATAAAGCCGGGGCGGGCCAGGGGCAGGATCACCGTGAAAAACGTGTCCCATGGGTTGGCACGCAGCGTCGCCGCCACTTCCAATGGGCGCGTGCCGATGGCGGAGAAGGCATTTTGCAACGGCTGCACCACGAACGGCATGGAATAGATCACCGAGCCGATCACCAGCCCGGCGAAGCTGAAGGTCAGGGTGCCCAGGCCCAGCCATTGGGTCAACTGGCCGAAGTAGCCGTTGGGACCCATGGTCAGCAGCAGGTAAAAGCCGATGACCGTCGGTGGCAACACCAACGGCAACGCGACAATCGCGCCTATGGGGCCGCGCCACCAGGAGTGGGTGCGCGACAGCCACAGGGCGATCGGAGTGCCGATGATCAGCAGGATCACAGTCGTCAGTGACGCCAGTTTAATGGTCAACCAGATGGCGGAAAAATCGGCACTCGACAGCGGCATAGTCAGTTGGCCAATTCGTAACCGTAGGACTTGATCACCGCAGCGGCTTTTGGCCCCTTGAGGTATTCAACCAAGGCTTTGGCCGCCGCGCTGTCCTTGCCTTTATTGAGGATTACCGCGTCTTGCTTGATCGGGTCGTGCATGGCCGCCGGCACGATCCACGCCGAACCGCTGGTGACCTTGCCGTCCTTGTAGATCTGCGACAGCGCCACAAAGCCCAGCTCGGCGTTGCCGGTGGACACGAACTGATACGCCTGGGTGATGTTCTGGCCTTCGACCAGCTTGTCCTTGACCTTCTCGGTGAGGCCTTCTTTAGCCAGCACTTGAGTGGCCGCCAGGCCATAAGGTGCCGCTTTCGGGTTGGCGATGGACAGGTGTTTGAAGTCGTTTTTCTTCAGCACCTCGCCTTTGGCATCTACGTAACCTTCTTTGGCCGACCACAGCGCCAGGGTGCCGACTGCGTAGGTGAAGCGCGAACCTTTGACCGTATCGCCTTCGGTTTCAAGTTTTTGCGGGGTGGTGTCATCGGCGCTGAGGAACACTTCGAACGGCGCACCGTTCTTGATCTGGGTATAGAACTGGCCGGTAGCGCCGTAGGCGGCGACCAATTTGTGGCCGGTGTCTTTTTCGAAATCGGCAGCAATCGCCTGGATCGGCGCGGTGAAGTTGGCGGCGACAGCCACCTGGACTTCATCGGCGTGGGCTGAGCCAAAAGTAAAAGCGGCAATCAGGGTGGCCAGGGCAGTAGGGGCCAGGCGTGAGGCGCGGATCGTCATGAAGCAGCTCCTTGGGGGTTGTACGGCTTGTTATAGGTAGAAGGCTTTACCGCTATGTATGGGAATATATAGCGGTTGGCCATTGCCGGTACAGTGCAAAGTTGCCCCAAGTGTCAGTGGCGCTTGAGCTTGGCCAGCACCTGTTCGGCCAACTGGCGGGTCAAGTCATACGTAGAAATATCTCTACCCAGACGCAGCGCCTGGCCTGCCCACAGGTTGCTGAAGCCGGCTTCATCCTTGGCCTTGAGCGCCATCAAGGCGCCGCCGGCAGTTGGGAATGCTGGGGCAGACGGGTTGATCGCACCGAGTTCGCGCATCACCCGGTTGACGATGCCGCGCGCCGGGCGGCCGGTGAACAGGTTGGTCAGCGCGGTTTCGCTGGCCTGGGCATGGCGCAAGGCATAGTGATGGGACACGCTGACATTGGCTTCGGGAGTAAACAGGTACGCAGTGCCGATTTGCACCGCCGAGGCACCCAGGGCCAATGCCGCGACGATGCCACGTGCATCGCCAACGCCGCCTGCGGCGATCACCGGCACCTTCACCGCGTCGACAATTTGCGGCACCAGCGCCATCAAGCCGATTTGGGTGTCGAGGTCGTCACTGAGGAAAATCCCTCGGTGCCCACCGGCTTCAATGCCCATCGCGATGATTGCATCGCAGCCATGCTGTTCGAGCCAAATGGCTTCTTCAACGGTGGTGGCCGAGGACAGCACCTTGGCGCCGGTGGCTTTTACCCGGTCGAGCAAGGCTTTTTCCGGTAGCCCAAAGTGAAAACTCACCACCTCGGGGCGAAATTCTTCGACGACTTTGCAGGCGGCTTCGTCGAACGGCGCACGGTTGGACACCGGTGTTGGTGCATCAAAATCAGCGCCCAGCTCGCGGTAGTAGGGCTCCAGCAACGTTTTCCAACGGTGGTCACGCGCGTTATCAGCTGCTGGCGGTTGATGGCAGAAGAAATTGACGTTGATCGGGCTCGCGCTGGCCTGGCGAATGGTGTTCAAGGCGTCGCGCAGTTGCTCGATGCTCAGCGCTGCGGCGGGCATCGAGCCCAAGGCGCCGGCTTGATTGGCGGCGATGACCATCGCTGTGGTGGTGGCGCCGGCCATCGGGGCCTGGATGATAGGCACGTCGATGCCCAGCAGGTCGAGAATTCGGGTGTCTGGCCAGGTGCTCATGGGATGCGTCTCCAGCGTGAATAAGACTTTGCGCTGTTTTAACAGGGCCATTGGCACCCGGCCAGTCTGTTTTATTCACTGGACGAGGGGGTAATTTCGTGCGCTGCCATGCGTCGATGGCGTGCCCCAACACCGCATGGATGCGCCCGGCGTTCGCGTTGTCGCCTGCGTGGCCTTGAAAAAACGCCTGGAACGCCGGGTACAGCGTGAGGTTGTCTTTGTGACTGACATTCGAAATGTATCAGGCTGACGATGTGGCGCTGGTGTGTATCGGTGTTCGCTAGCGTTTCACCGACTGTTCGCGCTCCAGCAGTTGCCGCTTGCGCTCTACGCCCCAGCGGTAGCCCGACAACGCCCCGTCACTGCGCACCACGCGGTGGCAGGGAATCGCCACCGCCAGGCTGTTGGCGCCACAGGCCTGGGCCACCGCGCGAAACGATTTGGGCGCGCCGATCTGCACAGCAATCTGCGCGTAGCTGGCGGTGCTGCCCACCGGGATGTCGCGCAGTGCCTGCCACACCCGTTCCTGAAAGGCGGTGCCGCGCAGGTCCAGGGGTAAATTCAACCCCAGGGCAGGGGCTTCGATAAAACCCACGACCTGGGCGATCAACTGTTCGAACTCATGATCTGCGCCGACCAGTTCGGCTTTGGGGAACTGGTCTTGCAGGTCGCGCAGTAAGGTGTCCGGGTCATCGCCCAATAAAATCGCACACACGCCGCGTTGGCTTTGCGCCACCAGAATCGCCCCAAGTGAACATTGGCCCACGGCAAACAAAATCGTGCTGTTGGTGCCGCCGGCTTTGTAGTCGCTGGGCTTCATGCCGAGCAGTTGGTTGGCTGATTCATAAAAGCGGCTGTTGGAATTAAAGCCCGCGTCATACAACGCATCGGTCACTGAATGCTCGCCCTTGAGGCCGTGGCGAACTTTGCGCGAACGCAGGGCGCTGGCATATCCCTTGGGCGTCAGGCCGGTCACCGCTTTGAATATGCGATGAAAATGGAATGAACTCAGCCCGGCGCCACTGGCGAGTGCTTCCAGGCTGGGCGCGGTTTCGGCCTGCTCGATCTGCCGGCACGCCTCGGCCACCCGTTGGGCGTGGAGGGCCGCCAATTGAGTCTGGTCGCCGGCCGCGCGTTTGCTTGGGCGATAACCCGCCGCTTCAGCCTGGGCAGGGGTGTCGAAGAATTCGATGTTCTCCGGGCGTGGCAATCGCGAGGCGCTGCTGGGGCGGCAATACACGCCGGTGGTTTTAACGCCGTAGACAAACAGGGCGTCAGCCTTGGCATCACGGGCGACGATGGCGGCCCAGCGGGGGTCTTGTTCGGTGGTCATGGCCTGCACTCTTGACGGATCACGGCCAGATTAACCGCGTTGCAGATGGCCGGCACTCTGAAGCTTGCGGTCAAATTAGCCAGCGGTGCGAAAGGTCAGGTTGATGCGCTGCGGGCCCATGACCGGATGCACGCCCTCTTTAATCGGCATCACCCCATGAAAACGCAAACGATCCACGCCGCCCCAGACCACCACGTCGCCGTGGAACAGTGAAACTTTTTGAGTTTTGCTGCTGCGCTCATGGCCGCCAAACAGGAAGATCGCCGGCAGGCCCAGGGAGACTGAAACCACAGGGGCGCTATAGGCGCGTTCGTTTTTATCCTGATGCAGGGACATCTTGGCGCCCGGCACATAGCGGTTGATCAGGCAGGCATCCGGGGCAAATGCGCTGAAGCCAGCTTCGGCTGCGGCAAGCGTGGCCAGTTCACGCAACGTTTCGGGCATAGCCGGCCAGGGCTGCTGATTGCGGGGGTCAATCGGGCTGTAGCGGTAGCCGGTGCTGTCGGTGGTCCAACCCAATGTGCCGCAACTGCTGAGTGCGGCCGACATGGTGAAGCCGCCGGGTGTGACCATTTGTCGAAACGGCGATTGGGCCAACACCCGTCGCAGTTCAGGCAGCAGGCGTTCAGTCCAGGGCAGGGCGAAGCCCCTGAGTACGTAGGACTCTTCGCCAATCTGCTCGCGCCCCGCCGGTTGCTGCAAGGCATCCTCAGCGAACAGATCAGCCGTCGGGCCTGGCATGGGTTACAGGGCCTTGCTCACGGTGATGTCGGTGATTTCATCGGTGGCATCGTGGATTTTTGCCAGGGCTTCTTTGGCTTCTTCAACGCTTCCCGATTGCAGCAGGGCGAATTCAAAGCGACGTTCGCCATTGAGCTTGTACTTCATAACGTATTTAGTCACAGCGGTTTTCCTGTCGAGGGTTCGGCTCAGCTTAGTTTGGTGCTGGTGCGGCGAACAATGCGAATCTTGTGGGACAACGCAGGTTTGCGGGTCACGCTGATGGCGCGGCGCGTGACCACATCCAGGGTAATGTTCCAGAACCCGGTGCTGGGTGCGGTGATTTTTGCCGGGAATTTGTCGAACGCGCCGCCGTGGTAAGTGTGGCGGCCACCGTTCTTGAAACTGCGGAAATTGGCATCGCTCATCAGGCGAATGTTGCAGGTCTGCGAGCATTCGATGACAACGATGTCGCCCTCGTTGAGGTGCTCGCGCTGGTGGATGAATTTCATGGGGGTGTCTCCAGAAGGGCTTTTTCTGAAAAATCAGAATGATACGTAGGTTAAGATAGAGTTTATCAGCCCTGACGCGATTATTATCGGGTCGTCGTCGACGACTTCGACAATTTAAAACAGTTATTTCCCAAGTTTTCAGAGATAAATCCCACATGGGCGGGAGAAATTTCCTCTCTTCGCGGTCGTAGGGTCTTTATCGGAGGTTTAAGTATGAAGTGGAGTGTGTTGGTTCTGGCCTTGGCGTTAGGTGGATGTGCTTCGGTTGCAGATATCAAGCAGACCCCGCCAACCCTGGTGGTTATTTCAGGCAAAAAACCGCCTGAATATGCTGCCTGTGTGGTCCGAAAACTGGAGGCGACGCGTCGGCCGCCGCAGATTGAGCCGCATAAGGACGGTGTACAGGTGATTGTTCCGCAGAAATTCTCGGCCGACCCTTCGGCGATCTTCGAGATCGAAGAACGCTCCAGCGGCAGCAGTATCAAGCTCTATGAAAGCATGTCAAATGTGCCGATTCGCCCAGGCGACATCAAGAAAGCCGGGGAGGATTGCATCTCCGGCTGAGCCTTTGGTTTATCCGCGTACTGAACCCGATAAAAAAGCCTGACCCTGCCATTGCAGCGTCAGGCTTTTTTTTGCGTTTATTCGGGTGTTGTCGCTTGTAGAGGGAGTGCTGATCGGGCAGGGCATCCGTTAAACTGTCGGCCATTCAATGCAAAGATGCCGCTCAAACTTTGGGTTTGCGCGGCATTAGTCCTTCCTGGAAAGCCCGTCATGAAACGAGAACACGTCAAAGCCCGACATGCCGAAGGCCAAATATCGGCCACCCATGTTATCCAGAACCCCGCCGACCTGGGCGAGTGGATCGTATTTTTCAAGAAGAGCGGCGGCCGCAGTTACTTTCTGGTCGACGATCAGGATGAGGTTGAGTCATTCCCGCGCCTGGATGACCTGATCGAGACCTTGCGTGGCCTGGGGCTCAAGTTCGCCGAGGTTCATCTGTAGTACGCAGTATTACTTGCACACCACGACGACGCTACGGCTCTTGAAGTTGCCTACGTCTTTGCCCAGGGTCTTGTCGCTCTCCTTGAGTGCCGGCGTACCTTCGGTGCCGACGATGCGGTAACCGGTGCCCGCACACGAAGCGTCAGCTTTTTCGTAGCAACTGGCCCATGAATTGGCCTCGCCCGAGCAGTCGATGGTCAGGCCTTGCTCGCCGTTTTTCAGGTAGGTGTCGGACGTGGTGGTGCAGCCGGTCATCAGCGCCAGGGCCGCAGTCAGTGCCAGAATCTTGTTCATGTGTTGGGTCGTCGTCGAGGGTGTAGGAGGGGCGCAGACACTGTCGTGGGGCGTTCGTAGCAAGATTATAGCGAACGGCCATCAAGGTACAGACAAACACAAAAAAGCCCCGTTGACCGGGGCTTTGTGCGCAAGCAATGACGCTTACTTTTTGTCCTTGGGGCGCTTGCTCGATGCGTGGCCGGCTTCGTCCACAAACACTTCAGCCACCGCAACGGCCATGCTTTCGCTCGCGAATACCCCGGCGACGCTGTCACCGTGGAAGTTGATCAGGTGCCAGCCGTCCGCACGCTGGGTGATCAGGTAGCCGTTTACGCCTTTTGGTTCTGACATCTATCAATCTCGTGGTCTGGTTCAAGCCAGTAATGATAGCGCCAATTGGCCCCGAGGCGCGCAAGTTGTTGCAGGTCAGTGCCCTGCCGCGAAAAGCGTGCTAAAACCATTGAGGCGCTCGTAAGCAAAGGGGCGATGGCTGGTTATGTCGCGCCCTGAGTGAATGCTCTTCGTAGGATCAGCGGAACTTACGCGCACATTTTTTCTCTATGTTGACATCGCAACGCCAGCAGGACCCATTGTAAGGTGACTGCGGCCTGATTAGACTGCGCCGAATTCCGTACGCACAGCCCTTTGTAAGGACTTATATGATCAAGAAATGCTTGTTCCCAGCAGCCGGTTACGGCACTCGCTTCTTGCCAGCGACCAAAGCCATGCCCAAAGAGATGCTGCCGGTGGTGAACAAGCCACTGATTCAGTACGGCGTCGAAGAGGCACTGGATGCCGGCTTGAACGAAATTTCCATTGTTACCGGCCGCGGTAAGCGCGCGCTGGAAGACCACTTCGATATCAGCTACGAGCTGGAAAACCAGATCAAGGGCACCGACAAGGAAAAATACCTAGTCGGCATCCGTAAACTGCTCGACGAGTGCTCGTTCTCCTACACCCGTCAAACCCAGATGAAAGGCCTTGGCCACGCCATCCTCACTGGCCGCCCGCTGATCGGTGACGAACCGTTCGCCGTGGTGCTGGCTGATGACCTGTGCGTCAACCTGGAAGGCGACGGCGTACTGACCCAGATGGTCAAGCTGTACCAGAAATACCGCTGCACCATCGTTGCGGTTCAAGAGGTCGACCCTCAGGAAACCAACAAGTACGGCGTGATCGCCGGCGACGACATTGGTGATGGCCTGATTCGCGTGCGTGACATGGTTGAAAAACCAGCGCCGGAAGATGCGCCGTCGAACCTGGCGATTATCGGTCGTTACATCCTGACGCCGGACATCTTCAAGCTGATCGAAGAAACCGAGCCAGGCAAAGGCGGCGAGATTCAAATCACTGACGCCCTGCTCAAGCAAGCCAAAGATGGCTGCGTGATCGCCTACAAATTCAAAGGCCGTCGCTTCGACTGTGGTGGCGCTGAAGGCTACATTGAGGCCACCAACTTCTGCTACGAGCACTTCTACAAGACCGGTAAGGCTTACTGATTCACGGTAGCCCGCCCAAAAAGCCACCTTCGGGTGGCTTTTTCGTTTTTCAGCCCCATGTAAGTCGGTATGCTGGTGCCCTGCCGAGGAGAGTGAAATGGCCTACGATTTTGATCTGTATGTAATTGGCGCCGGTTCCGGCGGTGTTCGCGCGGCGCGCTTTGCCGCAGGCTTTGGCGCTAAAGTGGCGGTAGCTGAAAGCCGTTACCTGGGCGGTACCTGCGTGAACGTTGGCTGCGTGCCGAAAAAACTGCTGGTGTACGGCGCGCATTTCGCCGAAGACTTTGAGCAGGCCAGCGGTTTCGGCTGGTCGTTGGGTGAAGCGAACTTTGACTGGGCGACCCTGATCGCCAACAAAGACCGTGAAATCAACCGCCTCAATGGCATCTACCGCAACCTGCTGGTTAACAGTGGCGTGACCCTGCACGAAGGGCATGCGCGTTTGGTTGATCCGCACCAGGTGGAGATCAATGGCGAGCGCTTTACGGCCAGGCACATCCTGATCGCGACGGGCGGCTGGCCGCAGATCCCGGAAATCCCGGGCCGTGAGCACGCCATAGGCTCCAACGAGGCGTTCTTCCTCAAAGAGCTGCCCAAGCGCGTGCTGGTAGTGGGCGGCGGCTACATCGCCGTCGAGTTTGCGGGCATCTTCCATGGCTTGGGCGCCCAGACAACCTTGCTGTATCGCGGCGACCTGTTTCTGCGCGGGTTTGACGGCGCAGTGCGCACGCACCTGAAGGAAGAGCTGACCAAGCGCGGCCTCGACCTGCAATTCAATGCCGATATCGAGCGCATCGACAAACAGGCTGACGGCAGCCTCAAGGCCACCCTCAAAGACGGCCGCGTGCTCGAAGCCGATTGCGTGTTCTACGCCACCGGCCGCCGCCCGATGCTCGACAACCTGGGGCTGGAAAACACCGGCGTCAAATTGGATGAGCGTGGCTTTGTCGAAGTCGACGACCTGTACCAGACCGCCGAAGCCTCGATCCTGGCCATTGGCGATGTGATCGGGCGCGTGCAATTGACGCCCGTCGCGCTGGCCGAAGGCATGGCGGTTGCTCGTCGCCTGTTCAAGCCCGAGCAATACCGTCCGGTCGATTACGCGATGATCCCGACCGCGGTGTTCAGTCTGCCGAATATCGGCACCGTGGGCCTGAGCGAAGAAGACGCGAAGCAAAACGGCCATAACGTGCAGATCTTCGAAAGCCGCTTCCGGCCGATGAAGCTGACGTTGACCGATTGCCAGGAAAAAACCTTGATGAAGCTGGTGGTCGACGCCGACACCGACAAAGTCCTGGGTTGCCACATGGTCGGGCCGGATGCGGGTGAGATCGTCCAGGGCCTGGCGATCGCGCTCAAGGCGGGCGCGACCAAGCAGCATTTCGATGAAACCATCGGCGTGCACCCTACGGCGGCGGAAGAGTTCGTCACAATGCGCACGCCTGTAGCGGGCTGATCAGGCGTCGGCGGTTGCCTCTGGCGGCGTTGCAACGACGGCCGCCAGGCGCAATGCCTCGATACTGGCCTGGGCCTTGATCAGGTCCAGTTCCAGGGTTTTGCTCACCTGCTGTTGCTCACTCAGCGCTGCCTGGCGCGCTTGACTTTCCTCTACCGCAACCCGCAAGCGCTCCTGAAGCAGGGTGCGTTCGCTTTCCATGCGGCCCAGCTGTTCGCTGAGTGTTTGCTGCTGCGCCTGTTCCTTGCGTGATTGCTCCTGCAGGGCGGTCAGTTCCTTGCTGGTCACGCGGTGCTCGATCAGTAGCCGCTCATTATCGCGATGCAGCTGGGTGATCTCATCCTGGCGCACCATGGCGCTTTGTTGCGCCTGGCGCAGCTCGGCCTGCACCTGCTGCAGCTGGCCTTCATGGCGCCGTTGCTCTTGCTCGCGTTGCTCCTTCACCGCATTGCGGTAGTGCTCAAGCGCGTCGCGGGCGTGCAAGTGTTTGTCTTCCAGCGAGCGAATCTGCTCGTCCTTGTCATTCATGCGCAACTCGTAATCGCTGCACGCCTGGCTTAGCCCCGCATTGCGAGTTTGTTCGGTTTGCAGGCTGGTGCTGGCGGTCTGCAAGGCGGCGCTTTCTTCGGCCAGTGCGGCGGCCTGGATATCCAATTGCTGCTTGAGCTGGCCGTGGGCTTCTTCAAGCGTTTGCACCTGGGCGAGCAGGGCGGCTTTTTGCTGCTCGAACTGCGCCAGTGCCGCGTCAATCGGCTCCTGGGCCTTGTCTTTAAGGCGTTGAGCCAGCCGTGCTACCAACTCGCCCAGTTCATCGTCGATGGGCGCCTGGGTGATGGTCAGCCGGGTTTCGCTGTCATCGAGTTCCTTCAAATAGCGATGAATCGTGGTTTTCGAGCCGGTATTGCCCATTTCGATGCGCACCGCGTCGATGCTCGGGTTTTCGCCACGGGCCAGGATCGCCAGGCGTGCCGTTTGAACCACTGCTTTGTTTATGCCGCCGCGCGCCATGAAGTCTCCGTCGATTTAGTACTGTGGTACATGGTATGTAGATACATACTTTATCACGAATAAAAACCTGTTTAAATTCATGATTTAACAGATGGGATATTGGCGTATTATCCCGTGTCAGAGCCGTTTTAACCGTTAATACACCCGCCAGCAGTACGAATAGGCCTTTCATGAGCGACCTGGACCGTTACCTCAACGCCGCCACCCGCGACAACACGCGGCGCAGCTATCGCGCAGCCATCGAGCATTTCGAAGTGAGTTGGGGCGGGTTCCTGCCAGCCACCAGCGACAGCGTGGCGCGCTACCTGGTGGCCCATGCCGGGGTGCTGGCGGTCAACACCTTGAAGCTGCGGCTCTCGGCGCTTGCGCAGTGGCACACCAGCCAGGGTTTCCCGGACCCGACCAAGGCGCCGGTGGTGCGCAAGGTGCTCAAGGGCATTCGGGCGGTGCACCCGGCACGGGAGAAGCAGGCCGAACCTTTGCAGCTCAAGCACCTTGAACAGGTGGTGGCATCACTTGAGGTTGAAGCCAGGCAGGCCATTGAAGCGCAGGATCAGCCGCGCTTGCTGCGCGCCAAGCGCGACACTGCGTTGATCCTGCTGGGCTTCTGGCGCGGCTTTCGCAGCGACGAGTTATGTCGCCTGAGCATCGAACACGTGCAAGCGGTGCCCGGCGCCGGCATCAGCCTGTACCTGCCGCGCAGCAAAAGTGACCGCGACAACCTCGGCAAAACCTACCAGACGCCGGCGTTGCTGCGCTTGTGCCCGGTGCAGGCCTACAGCGACTGGCTAAGCGCTTCGGCCCTGGTGCGGGGGCCAGTGTTTCGGGGGATTGATCGCTGGGGCAACCTGGGCGAGGAGGGGCTGCACCCCAACAGCGTGATCCCGCTGCTGCGCCAGGCTTTGGAGCGCGCGGGCATTCCGGCTGATCAATACACCAGCCACTCGCTGCGCCGCGGTTTCGCCACCTGGGCCCATCGCAGTGGCTGGGACATCAAGTCGCTGATGAGTTACGTCGGCTGGAGCGACATGAAATCCGCCATGCGCTATGTTGAAGCGACACCCTTTTTGGGCATGACCTTGGCGACTCCACCGCTGGTTTGAGATTTCTTCTATTAATACAGATACCTGATAGGGAAAACCAATCGTCAGCATCAGGTTTGCCAATGAGCCACCGACGGAAAGAGTGAGTAGGATTCATCTCATCAACTTTTCAACCACTGACGGAGAGTCACCGATGCCTATCATCAACAGCCAAGTAAAACCGTTCAAAGCGACCGCCTACAAAAACGGCAACTTCGTAGACGTGTCGGACGCTGACCTGAAAGGCAAATGGTCCGTAGTCTTCTTCTACCCAGCCGACTTCACCTTCGTTTGCCCAACCGAACTGGAAGACCTGGCTGACAACTACGCCGAATTCCAGAAACTGGGCGTCGAAATCTACAGCGTTTCCACCGATACCCACTTTGCCCACGCTGCCTGGCACAACACTTCGCCAGCCATCGGCAAAATTCAGTACACCATGATCGGCGACCCAACCCTGACCATCTCGCGCAACTTCGACGTACTGATCGAAGAAGCTGGCCTGGCAGACCGCGGCACCTTCGTGATCAACCCGGAAGGTCAGATCAAGATCGTTGAACTGAACGACGGCGGTGTTGGCCGTGACGCTTCCGAGCTGCTGCGCAAAATCAAGGCCGCTCAGTACGTCGCTGCTCACCCGGGCGAAGTCTGCCCAGCCAAGTGGAAAGAAGGCGAGGCTACTCTGGCTCCGTCCCTGGACCTGGTCGGCAAGATCTAAGTCTGTGAAACATCAAGGGCGGGTTGCCGCACCTTAAGTAAGCTGCACCGCCCTCAAAACGCCCGGGCGAGATTCGCTCGGGCGTTTTTTTGTCTGCAATAAACCGAATTAACAGGAAATCGCCCGCATGTTGGACGCCAATCTTAAAGCTCAGTTGAAGTCATACCTGGAACGGGTCACCCAGCCGATCGAGATCGTCGCCTCCCTCGACGACGGTGCGAAATCCCAGGAAATGCTTGCCCTGTTGCAGGACGTAACCAGCCTCACCACGCTGATTACCCTCAAAACCGATGGCAATGATGCGCGCAAGCCGTCGTTCTCCATCAACCGCCCGGGTGCCGATATCAGCCTGCGTTTTGCCGGCATCCCCATGGGCCATGAATTCACTTCGCTGGTGCTGGCCCTGCTGCAAGTCGGTGGCCACCCGTCGAAGGCCAGTGTCGAAGTGATTGAACAGATTCGTGCCTTGAAAGGCGAGTTCAGCTTCGAGACCTACTTCTCGCTGTCGTGCCAGAACTGCCCTGACGTGGTTCAGGCGCTGAACCTGATGGCCGTGCTTAACCCGAACATCCACCACGTCGCCATCGACGGCGCGCTGTTCCAGGCTGAGGTCGATGAACGCCAGGTCATGGCAGTGCCCAGCGTGTACCTCAATGGTGTGAACTTCGGCCAGGGCCGCATGGGCCTGGAAGAGATCCTCGCCAAGCTCGACACCAGCGGTATCGAAAAGGCCGCCGAGAAAATCAGCGCCAAAGAGGCCTTTGATGTGTTGGTGGTCGGTGGTGGCCCAGCCGGTTCTGCCGCAGCTATCTACGCCGCACGCAAAGGTATTCGCACCGGCGTGGCAGCTGAGCGTTTCGGCGGCCAGGTGCTGGACACTATGTCCATCGAGAACTTCATCTCCGTGCAGGAGACCGAAGGGCCGAAACTGGCCAGCGCCCTGGAGGCGCATGTGCGTCAGTACGACGTGGACATCATGAACCTGCAGCGTGCCAGCCGTCTGATCCCGGCAAAAAATGCCGGTGACTTGCACGAAATTCGCTTTGAAAGCGGTGCGACCCTCAAGTCCAAAACCGTGATTCTGGCCACCGGTGCCCGCTGGCGCGAGATGGGTGTGCCGGGCGAGCAGGAATACAAGGCCCGCGGCGTGTGCTTCTGCCCGCATTGCGACGGCCCGTTGTTCAAAGGCAAGCGTGTGGCAGTGATCGGCGGTGGTAACTCCGGCGTTGAAGCAGCCATTGACCTGGCCGGTATCGTCAGCCACGTGACCTTGCTCGAGTTCGACAGCAAGTTGCGCGCCGATGCCGTGTTGCAGCGCAAGCTCTACAGCCTGCCGAACGTGGACGTGATCACCAGCGCATTGACCAGTGAAGTCAAAGGCGATGGCCAGAAGGTCACTGGTCTGGCGTACAAGGATCGTGACAGCGGCGAGTTCAAGACCATCGACCTGGAAGGCATCTTTGTTCAGATCGGCTTGTTGCCCAACACCGACTGGCTCAAGGGCACGGTGGAATTGACCCCGCGCGGCGAGATCATCGTCGATGCGCGTGGCGAAACTTCACTGCCGGGCGTGTTTGCTGCCGGTGACGTGACGACCGTGCCGTACAAGCAGATCGTGATTGCGGTAGGCGAGGGCGCGAAGGCTTCGCTGAGTGCTTTTGATCACCTGATCCGTACCTCGGCACCCGCTTAAATCCGGCTGCGAAAATAAAAAACCCCATGAGTGATCATGGGGTTTTCTCGTTCCCACGTTCTACGTGGGAATGCATCCGGTGACGCTCCGCGTCACGCAGAACGCTTACAGCGGCGCCGGCTGAATAATCTCAACCCAGTAAGCATCCGGGTCTTTGATGAACGCCAGGCTTTTCATGCGGCCATCGCTCAGGCGCTTCTGGAAATCACAGCCCAAGGCTTCAAAACGCTCGCAAGCGGCGACAATATCCGGCACCGAAATGCAGATATGGCCAAAGCCACGCGGGTCAGTATTGCCGTTGTGGTAAGCAAAGTCGGCGTCGTTTTCGGTGCCGTGGTTGTGGGTCAGTTCGAGGATGCCAGGGATCGACTTCATCCACTGCGTGCGCGCGGCGGCGTCGGCTGGAATCTGGGCCTTGTCCACCAGGGCCAGAAAGTAGAGGCTGAATTCGGCTTCCGGGAAGTCGCGCTTTTCAACCAGGGAAAAGCCCAATACGCGGGTGTAGAAGTCCAGCGATTTGGTGATGTCCTTGACCCGCAGCATGGTGTGGTTGAACACGAAGTTCGACGTGGCGGTGTCAGGTTGGGCGGTGACGCCCGGGAAAGTGTTCAGATCGTGCAGGCTCATGGGCCCTCCAGAAAAAATGGGGCAAACGCGACTCGTGACTTGAGTGGTCCCTTGGCTTGCGGCCGGCATCCGTGCCGCACCGCCATGATACGCAAGCGTTGCCGGCCGAGCCAAATGAAAAAGGTTACTCAGCCCTTGCGAGCCAAGGGTGTCAGGCTCAAACTTCGACGCTTGAACCTTGGGTGTTTTCTTGATGATTGAATTTCGTAAGCCGTTGTTGAGCGCTGTATGCGTGTTGCTGGGCAGCCCCTTTGTGTTGGCGGCCGACCCGGAAGTTCATTGGCCCAGCGGCTGGCAAGTCGAGGAAGTAGTGCCCGACGACGAAGCGCCGGTAAAACCTCAGGCGGTGTCCCGCCAACGCGCAATCAAGAATGATGAAAACGGCAACACCTTGATGGTCATGGAGTTGACCGGTACACCGATTGAGGCGGGCCATAAAGTTAATCTTCAAGGCGTACTGCTGGAAATGCGCAAATCCATCCAGAAGGATTTTGCCGGCAGCGGTTATCAAAGCGTGTGCACCAAAATGCACACCAGCACATTGAGCCGTCTTGAAGCGCTGGAAACTACTTGCGTGATTACCGAGAACGGTCGGCACATATTGTCACAAACATTGGTCGGCGCAGTTGATAGCGATAAAGCCTATGTCTTTTCCTTCGCCGGTCAGGCCGAGGCCTATGAAGCCAGTAAGGCTGAAGTCAGTTCAGTGCGTGATAGCCTTAAACTTTGAACGGGTTATCTCACTCGTTTTTGAACAAAGTGAACACTTGATTAAGTTCGTTTTCGAAGCAAAAAAAAACCCCGCATCAGCGGGGTTTTTGCAGCGTCTTTTGATCAGCCGCGCAACCAGGAATCTACTGTGGCAGCGCCATACTGTTCTTTCCAGGCTTTCAGGCCGCGGTGGTTGCCGCCTTTGGTTTCGATCAGTTCGCCGGTGTGTGGGTTGTGGTAAACCTTGACCACACGTGCGCGGCGCTGTTTTGGTGCGGCGGCAGCAGCGCTGGCTTTGCCAGGGTTAGGATCAAGGATCGAGATGATGTCGCGCAGGCTTTTGCCGTAGTGCTTCATCAGCCCTTGCAGCTTTTCTTCGAATTCGATTTCTTTTTTCAGGCCGGCGTCGTTCTTCAAGGATTCCAGCTGAGCCAGCTGTTCTTGAAGGGCTTTTTCTGCTGCGCGAAATTCGGCGAGTCTGGACAAAATCTGTACTCCAATAGTGTAGTTGGCTGATATCAACTGCAGATAAAGCGTGTAAGCCAGGAGCTTTAAGGTAACTCAAAGAAAGAGGCCTTTCTGCGAGTTCAGCACAGGCAGGAAAAATTGTAGTAGTTAATGCCGCGCGAGTAAATCACGGCGTTACCTAAATAAGATTATTTCATCCAGCGCACTAGATGGCTATTCAATGGCTGCTCAGCGACTTAATGAATTCCTCACAGGGCAACGGCCGGCCGAACAGGTAGCCCTGCAGGAAATCCACACCTTGGGCCGCCAGGTATTCGCATTGCTCTGCTGTTTCCACGCCCTCGGCGACAATACCCAGGTCCAGCTTGCCGCTGAGTTCTATGATGCTGTCCAGAATATGCCGTGAGAGTGCATCGGCGCCAATCATGGCGACAAAACTTTGATCGATTTTCAAGTAGTCGACGTTGAAGTTGCGTAAGTAACCCAGGCTGGAGTGGCCGGTTCCGAAGTCATCAATCGCGATCATCACCCCCAGTTGATGCAAGGCGTCGAACAGGCGGGCGGTGGTGTCGGTAGGCTGAATCAGTTCACGTTCGGTCAACTCCAGTACCAGCGTCACCTGGCCGGGGGCGAACGCAGCGAGAAACTCCCGGCAGTCCTGCACCAGGTCGAGGTCCTGGCAGTGACTGGCGGTGATGTTCACGCCGATATGGAAGCCCGGGCTGAAGCGCCCGGCATGCGGGGCCAGTTGCGCAGCGGTCTGGCGTAGCAACGAGCGGGTCATCGGCACGATCAGGCCCGAATGTTCGGCCAACGGTATAAACAGGTCAGGGCGAACCAGGCCTTCCTTCGGGTGCCGCCAGCGCATCAATACTTCACAGCCGGCCCATTCGCGGGTGTCGCCACGCACCACTGGCTGGAAATACGGAATGAATTCATTGGCCCCCAATGCCCGCTGCAACTCATGGGTCGGCGCGGACGAGCGCTTTTGCAGCCAGTGCGCCAACACGCCCGCCAGCACACCAAAGAACACCAGCAGACTGAACAGCGCCGGGTAGCGCGCCTCCATGTACCGCCACACCTCACCGACAGGCATGCCGGCATCGACGCTGTACGGGTAACGCTCAGAGTTCAGGTGCTGATGGGCCACTGCAAACTGCGGCATTGCAGTGGTGTGCACCTTGCCGTCAGCGTCCAGCCAGTTGGCTCCCACTTGCAGGATCAGGTGTGCGTAGCGGCTGATCAGGCGCAAGGCGTTGGTCAGGTGATAGCCGTCAACCGAGGCAAACGCGGCTTTATCGCCATCGACCAGGCGGTAAACCAACAACGCGGTATCGGGCGTTACCGGGTTGCCGTTCATCAACCACAGCGTGCCCGCTACGTAATCGTCCGGGTTGACCGGTGACTGGTAGCTGCCGCCGAACAACGAGCTGCAATAGATGTTTTTTTGCCAGGACAAGGTCGTTGCCCGCACAAAGGGGCGCCGCGTGACCTGTTCGCGCAGTGCCAGTTGCGCGCCGTTGTCGCACGGTTGGCCGGCCAGCGGCAGCAATGCCTGGGCGGCGAGGGCGGTGTTGTCGAGCATTAAATCGAATTGGCGCACAGCCTCCAGCGCGGTTTGGGCGGTGCTTTGCTCAAGGGTGCGTTCGGCTTGCCAATGAAGAATCACAACCCCCAATAAAACGGGAACCAGGCCGCAGACACTGCTGATGAGCGCGCGTGCAGTTCGGCTTCGGGGGCCTTTGGCAGTGAGGGGCATAGAGGCAGCCAATAACAGAATAAAAAGACGGGTGTGTGCCGATGATAGTTGGCATTGCGCAGTGCCGCTCACTTGTTTGGCGCGAATTGACCTAGCCGTTCGGTCAGTTGTTGCGATTGTCTCAACTTGGCAAGATAAACATCGTTGCAAAAAGTAAGAGACTTCGGAGCACCGACCCTTCCAGCCTCTCTCTCAGCCGTTTCAGCCCACTTCTGGCGGGACGGTCGACCCTCGTCTTTCAATTGTTGAAATTCGTTTCGTAACCCGTTAACGCTACTTGATAAGGAATTACCTGCAATGAACAACATCCGATTGGCCGCTGCTTTCCTGGCTGCTACCGGCGTCGCCGCGCTGCCTGCTTTTGCCGCAGACGGTACCATCAGCCTGACCGGTGAAATCACCGGCACCACCTGCAGTATCAGTGGCGGGGCAGGCTCCGCGCCTGGCGCCAGCCCGAACTTCGCCGTTGTGCTCAACAAGGTCCAGGCCAGCGCGCTCAAGGCAAAAGGCCAGACGGCCGGCACCACCCCATTTGTTGTGCGTGTGGGTGCGTGCCCCAAGGATACGACGGTGGCGGTGTTGTTCGAGAGCAGCAGCCCGGCGATCAACCCGGCTACCGGCAACTTGAAGAATCAAGCGCCGGCCAAACCAGTGCCTGCCAGCCTGGTTGAGGTGCAGATTGTCGACGGCACTACCCAAAAGCCTATGGACCTGCGCCTGGCACTCAATTCGAGCAGCGCAAAAGTCCCCGACAACGGTGAGGTGTCGCTGCCGTTCGCCGCGCAGTACTTCGCCACCGGCGCCGCAACCCCAGGCCCGGTAAGTACGCAGGTGCTGTATTCCGTCACGTTTCCCTGATCAAGGCCCGGAGCCTGGCGGTCCGCCAGGCACTGGACAGCGCCTTGGAGGACCGCCCCATGCTTGCCCGACTCATGTTCGCAATTGCCTTGCTGCTCGCCATTTCGATGGTTAGCGGATGGCCATCCGTTGCCCATGCCGGTGTAGTGATCGATGGCACGCGGCACATTTACCCGCAACAGCGTCGCGAAATCACCTTGCGCCTGACCAACGACGACGAACGGGCTCCGCGCCTGGTCCAGGTATGGCTGGATCAGGGTGACCCGGCGTCAGACCCTTCTAACAGCGAGGTGCCTTTCAGCCTTTCGCCGCCGGTGTTTCGCCTGAACCCGCAGAAAAGTCAGGCCGTGCGCCTGGTCTACACCCAAGAGCCACTGCCGGCTGATCGGGAATCGTTGTTTTGGCTGAATGCGCTGGAGATCCCGCCCAAGGTCAACACCGAGGCCGATGCAGAGGTTGGCCCGGCGAATCACCTGCAATTCGCCTTTCGTATCCGTACCAAAGTGTTTTTTCGCCCCGCCGATCTGCCTGGCAGCCCGAACGAAGCGCACACGCAATTACGCTGGTCCTTGCGCCGCAGTACCCAGGGGGCGCTGCTGGATGTGCACAACCCATCGGCCTATCACGTGACATTCAACGAGGTGGCGTTGGCCATGGGCCCGCAGCAAGACGCGCCGCTGCTGCCGGCGGAAGAGGGCATGGTGCCGCCAGGCGGCAACCTGACCCTGAGGGTGCACAAGGCCGTGCAGCCCATCCCTGCGGATGCCCGGGTGCATTTCAAATATATCAATGACTACGGCACGTTTTCCGCGCCGCAGCGTGCTCCTCTGAAGTTCTGACTATGCCTGCCTTGTTGCCATTCACGTTTTGCCAAGGCGCTGCCTGGCTGTTTTCCCACCCTCGGCTGGTGCTGTTGTTCGGCCTGCTGAGCACGCTCGTGTTATCGGCCGAGGCTGCCCCGTTGTTGTTTGACCTGGAGGCCTTTACCAGCGGTGTGTCCAGCCCGGCGGATCTCTCACGCTTCAATACCAGCAATGTGTTGACGCCAGGGGTTTATCGCGTTGACGTGATACTCAACGGGCAATCGCTGGGCCGTCGCCCGATCACCTTCGTGAACCTGGACAAACAGGACGCTGCGCAACCCTGTGTGAGCGCGCAACAACTGGCCGAACTCGGAGTAGTACTGCGCAAGTTCGAGGCAGGCGCCGAGGAGGATTGTCGCGATTTCGCCGCATGGATGCCCATGGCCAGCAGCCATGTCGATGTCGAGTCCCTGACCCTGGATGTCAGCATCCCGCAGGTCTACATCAATGGCTCCGCACGCGACTACATTGACCCCGCCCAATGGGACGCGGGCGTTGATGCCGCACTGCTCAATTACACCTACAGCGCCGCTGCGGTGACATCAGGTGCGGGTGAAGACCGCAGTTATCTTGGCCTGGACGGCGGGGTCAACCTGGGTGACTGGCGGTTGCGCCACCAGGGCGGGCAAGCCTGGGCTTCGCGAAGCAGCCACTTGCCTTATCAAGCCACGGCCACCTACTTGCAACGCGCCGTTTCAGCCTGGCAGTCGCAACTGACCGTAGGTGACAGTTTCAGCAGCGGTCAGATCCTTGATGGCGTGCGCGTGCGTGGCGTTACGCTGGCCACGGATAACCGTATGCTTGCGCCGTCGCAACAAGGCTATGCGCCTCAGGTGCGCGGCGTTGCCGACAGCAATGCCACGGTGACGGTGCGCCAGAACGGCTACACCCTTTACGAAACCACTGTGGCGCCTGGGCCTTTTGTGATCGATGATCTCTACCCCACGGGCTACGGAGGCGACCTCGACGTCAGTGTCACCGAGGTAGACGGGCGACGCAGCACCTTTGTCGTGCCTTATTCGGTGGCCCCGCAACTGTTGCGTTACCGCGCCACACACTACAGCGCAACGGTGGGGCAGGTGCAGCAGCATGGTGTGAGTGATGCCAACGCTTCAGTGTTTCAAGGCACGCTGCAACATGGGCTAGTCGATAACCTCACCGTTTATGGCGGCGCCACGCTTTCCCAGGGCTATAGCCAAGGCAAGGCGGGCCTGGCGATGAGTACGCCTGTTGGTGCAATCGCCTTGGACACTACCCACTCGCGCACACAGGTGCAGGGGCAAGCCCTGGCCCACGGACAAAGCCTTGGCCTGGCCTACAACAAGAATGTGCCGTTTTCGGGAACGCATTTTGCACTCGGCGCCTATCGCTTCTCGACCGATGGCTACCTGAACCTGCCGGACGCATTGAATGTGCGCGACCTGGGCCGTCATGGTGGGAACCTGGACAGCTATGTCCGGCAAAAGAGCCGCCTGGACCTGACGATCAGCCAGCAGCTGGGGGAGGGCACCCTGAGTTTGTATGGCAGCTCCACTGACTACTGGGCCGGGCAGCAAGGGCGCCAGACGTCGTTCACCGCCAGTTATGGGGCCAGTTGGAAGTCGCTGAGTTGGAACCTCTCGGCGCAGCGTTCGAGAGTCAGCGAGCTGTATCGGGCGAGCGACCGCGAACGCGGTGAGGATATTTTCTTCGGCCGCTCGACGCGAACCGAACGCGTTGAGAATCACTGGGTGCTGAGCCTCTCCATGCCATTGGGCGAGGGCACGCGCGCACCGACCCTGAGCAGTTCACTGTCGCGGGATGCAGGTGAGTCGCGCGGCAGTCAGCAACAAGTCGGCATCAATGGTTTGTTGGGGGATACGGCGCACACCCATTACGGGTTGGTCGGCAGTCGCGGCACCGGCGATCACGGCGGCTCAAGCTTCAACGCTTACGCGGGCTATCGCAGTAACGCAGCCAACCTGCGCGGCGGTTATGGCCAGCGCCAGGGCAATGCGCAAGTGTCCATGAGCGTCGACGGCGGCCTGATCGCCCACAGCGGTGGCGTCACCCTGGCGCAAAACCTCGGTGAAGCTTCGGCGCTGGTGTATGCGCCGGATGCCCAGGGAGCGCAGCTCGGCGGTTCCGGGGTGCGTATCGACAAGCAGGGTTACGGGGTCATGCCTTCTTTGCGGGCGTACCAGTCCAACGCCGTGGACATCGACCCGCAAGGCATGCCCATGGACGTGGAATTAAAGGAGTCGAACCGTTCCGTGGTACCGACCCTGGGCGCAATATCGCTGGTCAAATTCGAGACCGTCAGCGGCCGGGCGGTAGTGATCAAAGCCACCCACCCGAACGGCAGACCCCTGCCGTTCGCAGCCCAGGTATTTGACGAGCAGGGCAACGAAGTCGGGGTGGTTGGCCAGGCGGGCAAGGCTTTTGTACGCGGGGTTGCCGACCACGGCAGGCTGACCGTGCAGTGGGCTGAGGCGGCGGGCGAGCGGTGTTTCATTCGTTACCATCTACCTGCCCGTGAACCCGGTCGCCGCCAAGAAAATACAGATCAATTGGTCAGCCAGTGTCGCTACGAGGAGAGCACCTGATGAATCACACGATGAACGGTGCTCAACGCTTCACGATCAGGTTTTCCGGCGTCGTCGCACTGCTGAGCGGCTGGGCTTTCGCAATGCCTGCCCAAGCGCACTTTGGTAATGCTGGCGATTGTTCGCCCCAGGCAAACCTGAATGTCTCGATTGCGCCCATCACCTTGCAGGGCAACGTACAGATCGGGCAGGTCCTGGGCGCGGCAAACGGCTATGACTTCGACAGCCGCAATGCTTATGTGATGCGCTGTCAATACAAGGATTGGCCTATCGAGCAACCCGTGACAGCGAACATAAGCATAGTCAATTCGCCGGCTACGGGGATCACGTTCAGTGCGTCCGGCCTCTCGATGCCGGTCTACGCCACCAACCTGCCCGGAGTGGGATTCGCGGTGATGGCCAGGGATCCCGGCCAGCCTTTTCACCCACTCCATCACGGCACCACCGCGTTATTAACCGTCAAACACAACAAGCCCAATGGGTGGGGGCTCCAGGGGCGGATCTACCTGGTGGCTACCGGCCCTGTCTCGGCCGGCACGATCACTGCGCGCACGTTTGCCAACTACACGCTGACCAATGTCACGACCTCAGGCCCGGGCTACGCTTCGGTAAGCCTGAGCAACGCGGTCATAGCGCCGCCGCTGCGGCCTACCTGCCATGTTTCGACACCCTCGGTTGTCATGCCGATGGGGCCTGTGGCCAGCCGTGATTTCAGGGGTGTAGGCAGCTACGCTGCAAGCGTGAGCCATAACATCAGGCTGGACTGTGCCGGGGGAACCGGTGGCAGCCTGGATATCTGGGTCACGGTGACCGACCAGACTAACCCCGCAAATCGCGGCAATCAGTTGTCGCTGACGCGCACTTCGACAGCCAAGGGGGTGGCAATACAGCTGTTGAGTGGCCCCTCAGTGCTCAACTATGGCGCCGATTCTTCGGCCGTCGGCAACCTGAACCAATGGCGGGTGACAAGTACGAGCAACGGCACCATCACGATCCCCTTGACTGCTCGTTATGTGCAAACCGAAAAAATGATCCGACCCGGTACGGCCAACGGGTTGGCTTCGTTCACCATGAGTTATCGGTGAGTGCCGGTGTGTTGCAGCCCTTGCGCGAGTGTGAGGAACGCAAGGGCAGCAGGTGAGGCCTGGCGCCGGTCCAACACCGCCAGGCCGACCCAGCGCGGCACCGGCGGTGATAATGGCCGTGCCACATAACGACTGTCGACACGTTCGGGCAACGATGCCTGCGCCACGATGCTCAGCCCGTCGCCACGGCTGACGGCTTCCAGCGTACTGAGCAATTGGGCACAGCGATACCGCACGTTGGGCCGCAAACGCGCGTCGCTGAACAAGCGCATCACCAACTCCGATGAGCCGGCTTCGGTGAGAATGAACGGATCGTCACACAGCGCTTGCAAAGGTACTGATGTGCTGGCAACCAGCGCATGGGTGGCCGGCAACAACACGACAAGCTGATCCTCGAACAACGCCACGGTGTCGAAACGCTCACTGTCTGTTGGCGTGTCGGCGAGCACCACAAAACCCACGTCGACACGCCGCTCGTCCAGCCACTGGATGACTTGCCGGTCTGGCCCCTCGTCCACATGCACTTCAATGCCCGGGTAGGCCTGCCGAAAATGGCTGAGGATTGTCGGCAACAAGCGCACCGACGCAGTGGGGCCGAAGGAGCCGATGCGCAAGGTGCCGCGCTTCATGCCACGGGCGTCGGCGGCTTCCTGCTGTAAGGTCGCGGCCAGGCCGAGCATGGCACGGGCGCGCCCGAGTAATTGCGCGCCGATATCGCTCAGCTCCACCAACGTCTGGTGGCGCCGAAACAATTCCACGCCCAGCTCCTGCTCCAAGGCCTTGACCGCATGGGACACCGCCGACTGGCTGATACCCAGGCGGTGAGCCGCACTGGTGAAACCTTGTAGCTCGGCCACCAGTGAAAAAATTTCCAGTTGGGTCAAGGTCATGAGTAAAGGCTCATTTTACGATTACTGAACATTAGTCGAAGAATATGCCAACCCTGCCACCTGTCGAGCAACTGCCAATGCATCATTCGTCTGATCGCCTCACCTACCTGAAGCTCGCCGCTGTGACCATGATCTGGGGTGGCACCTTTGTCGCCGGACGCTACCTGGCCCATCAAGTAGACCCGCTGCTGGCCGCCAGCCTGCGGTTTATCCTGGCCAGCCTGGCGCTGCTGCTGTTTATGCTGTGTGCACGCATCCCGCTGGCGCGGCCACGTCCCCGGCAACTGCTACGTCTGGCAGTGCTGGGTTTTTTCGGGATCTTTTTCTACAACCTGTGTTTTTTCTACGGCCTGCAGTACATCAATGCCTCGCGCGCTTCGTTGATCGTGGCGTTGAATCCGGCCGTGATCGGCCTGGCTTCCTGGTGGTTGTTCAAAGAGCGCCTCGGCGCTGCCAAGGTGCTGGGCATGGCGTTGTGCCTGGCCGGCGCTGCGGCGGTGATCGTCAGTCGTAACCCGCAACTGCTGCAAGGTGTATCGAATACCTGGCAGGGCGACGTGCTGGTGTTTGGCTGTGTGCTGGGGTGGGGGATTTACTCGTTGTTTTCCCGCGCGTTGAATCAAAGCCTGGGGCCGTTGCAAACCGTCACGTGGTCAGTATTGCTCGGCACCCTGATGCTGACACTGGCCACCGCGCTCACCGGGCGTTTCACCGTACAAGGGGTCGTCAGCCTGCACTGGCCGCAGGTTGTGAGCCTGTTGTATTTGGGTGTGCTCGGCTCCGCGCTGGCGTACATCGGCTATTACGATGGCATACGGCGTATCGGCGCGACCCGCGCGGGCGTGTTCATCGCGCTTAACCCGCTGACGGCGGTGATCTGCGGCGCGCTGCTGCTCGGCGAACAACTGACGTTACCCATGGCGCTGGGTGGCGCGGTGATCCTGTTGGGCATCTATCTGTGCAACAAACCCCTTGCGCAGCCCAGGGCAATAGGGATTTGATGAGAGTGCGGACAAATACTGTTACGCTGTGTAGAATCGATTTACGCATACAAGAATATGGACTTGCGCTCACGCAAGCCTCGGCCGTCAGAGACTGATGTAATCATGAAGCTACTCGGCTCCCCCCTGATCTTTGGTGACTTCCTCGCCCGCAGCGTGCGGGGTCTCTCGTGCGCGCCACCCTGCAACCTCATCCTTGCCTGTAATTGACTGCTTGCTACTTACAAGAATGATGAGGTGCCGAAATGGCCGACCAATACGAAAACCCGATGGGCCTGATGGGCTTTGAATTTATTGAGTTCGCATCGCCGACTCCAGGCACCCTGGAGCCGATCTTCGAGATCATGGGCTTCACCAAAGTCGCGACCCACCGCTCCAAGAATGTGCACCTGTATCGCCAGGGCGAGATCAATCTGATCCTCAATAACCAGCCCGACAGCCTGGCGTCGTACTTTGCCGCCGAACACGGCCCGTCGGTGTGTGGCATGGCGTTCCGCGTCAAAGACTCGCAGCAAGCCTACAACCGCGCACTGGAACTGGGCGCCCAGCCGATTCATATCGAAACCGGCCCGATGGAGCTCAACCTGCCGGCCATCAAGGGCATCGGCGGTGCGCCGCTGTACCTGATCGACCGTTTCGGTGAAGGCAGCTCGATTTATGACATCGATTTTGTGTACCTCGAAGGTGTCGACCGCAATCCGGTAGGAGCAGGCCTCAAGGTCATCGACCACCTGACCCACAACGTGTATCGCGGCCGCATGGTCTACTGGGCCAACTTCTACGAGAAACTGTTCAACTTCCGTGAAGCACGCTACTTCGATATCAAGGGTGAATACACCGGCCTCACGTCCAAGGCCATGAGCGCCCCGGACGGCATGATCCGCATCCCGCTGAACGAGGAATCGTCCAAAGGCGCCGGCCAGATCGAAGAGTTCCTGATGCAGTTCAACGGCGAGGGCATCCAGCACGTGGCGTTCCTCACCGAAGACCTGGTCAAGACCTGGGATGCGCTGAAGAAGATCGGCATGCGCTTCATGACTGCGCCGCCGGACACCTACTACGAAATGCTCGAAGGCCGCCTGCCAAACCACGGCGAGCCGGTGGACCAACTGCAGGCGCGCGGTATTCTGCTGGACGGCTCCTCGATCGAGGGCGACAAACGTCTGCTGCTACAGATTTTCTCGGAAACCCTGATGGGGCCGGTGTTCTTCGAATTCATCCAGCGCAAAGGCGACGATGGGTTTGGCGAGGGCAACTTCAAGGCACTGTTCGAGTCGATCGAGCGTGACCAGGTGCGTCGTGGTGTACTGACCACCGACTAAGCACAAAAAAGCCCGGCCGAGGTTAACCCCCGGCCGGGCTTTTTATTGCCTGCGCATCAGGCTTTGCGCTGACGCAGCAGATGCTTGAAACCTTCATACACCAGCACCATCACCGCCAGCCAGATCGGGATATACGTCAGCCACTGGCCGCCCTTGATGCCTTCGCCCAGCAACAAGGCCACGAACAGTAGCAACACAGGCTCCACATAGCTGAGCAAGCCGAACAGGCTGAAGGCCAATAAGCGGCTGGCGATGATGTAGCTCACCAGCGCCGAGGCACTGATCAAGCCCAGCATTGGAATCAACGCATAGAGCTTGGGGTGCAGCTCGAGCACGGCAAAACCTTGTTCGCCATGCTGCACAAACCACCAGGCCACCGGCAGCATCAGCGCCATGTCCAGCCACAAGCCGCCCAGGTGATCGGTGCTCAGGTATTTGCGTACCACGAAGTAGATCGGGTACCCAATGATTACCACCAGCGTGGCCCAGGAAAAACCACCGGCCTGGTACAACTCATTAAGCACCCCGAGCGCGGCAAAAAATACCGCGATCTGCTGCAAGCGCGACAAGCGTTCGCCGTAGACCAGGCGCCCGGTCAGCACCATGGTCAGTGGCAGCAGGAAATACCCCACCGACACATCCAGGCTGCGCCCGTTCAACGGTGCCCACATAAACAGCCATAACTGTACGCCCAGCAGGGCGGACGACAGCACCACGCCACCGATCAGCCGCGGCTTAGCCGCCAGCATTCGCAGCAACTCCCACACGCGCCGCCATTCACCGCTGACGATCATGAACACCGTCATGCACGGCACGGTCAGCAGCATGCGCCAACCAAAAATCTCCAGGCCGCTCAAGGGCGTGAGCAGCGAGGTGAAGTAATACATCACGGCAAACAACACCGAGGCCAAGACCGATAAAACAACACCTTTAGACACACTGTCCTCGCGAAAGCTGATTTTTACAGAAGAAGGGGAACTTAGGTGGGGAATATAGGGTTCGTGACACTCTTTGTCACGCCGATTACAACATTTTAATGGAACACCTTCCTACCCCCGTGCCACACAAGTATGACTTTTCGCGGCTAGCATGACTGCGCTTGGTTTTGCATGGAAAGTTTTGCATGGCTTATTAATGCTCTGCAAAAAACATCAACTAATGGAAATAAGTTAGTAAGCGCGACTTTGGTGGGCGTCATCACTGCGTGATGATAACCATGGCTCTGGCAAGGAGTGGTTCAGAGGGTTGCAGACTAAGACATTAGATAATGAGGTCCACCCTATGCATGGCATTTCCCCCTATTATGGTTCTTCACCTGCCACCTTCAACGGCTTGCCCGGTATTATAGGCAGGTTCGGCGAAAGCTTCGCGTTTCCGAAAGGTGACATACCTTCCTGGCAAAAACTTGAAACGTATAAGACTTTTTCCGAGTCGGTCGCGAGAGATACCCAAAGCGGTGTATTCACAGCGCACGGGAAGGCATTACTGGAAGCAGCCACCTCTCCAGATACAGCGAAGCAACCTCGCGTTAGTGCTTACAGTTTCAACGTGGGGCCTTATAAGGCCAAGGATAGTTTCATTGTCAAACGCGAACCGATCGTGCCGGGCGCCGTGAATTTCGTATTGTGGATGCCGGAGAAGGACTTTAAATCAAGTTATGAGTTTAACAGTTATGAGGCCATCGACGATTTTCTGAAAAACTTACCAAAAAAGCCTGACGCCTTTAACGCATTTCTTGCCCATTTTGGAGACAAGAAAGCGTCTTCCCCTGTCAGGACCGCTTTACAGGAACGGGCATCCGCACCTGAAGGCAGTGTACCCAAAATGCTGATGGGGCCAGGCAAGCAGATCGTAGGGAATGTGTTCGAGCACTTGGATCGAACCCGTGAAAACCCCACGACAATTATTTTTGTCAATGGCCTTGTTAATCAGCAGCTGGAATCGGTCGTTGCAGGCAGGCCGACCTTTAGCGGCGTGCGGCCCGATGGAGAGAAAGTGGTCTATCGGTACGACTTTCACGGCAACTTGCTGGGTTCGGGTGACAAGGGGAATTTTTACTTCCTTAGAAATGGCGCCCATAGTCAATTGCCACTGGTTCCCATCACATTGCCACAACTAAGAGAGCTCGTCTTCAGGGGCAATGGTGACCTGAACTCTGTGGTCAACGCCTTCGCCAATTTTCTAGAAAGTCCATTTTCCGGGGTCTCAACGCTGCTACAAGCGCTTGGAGTCGACAAAGCAACTGCCGATACCGTCGAACGCGGCCTGGATAACCCCGTCAATGCCGTGTTGCTTTTCTTGAATAAGAACAACGATATCGGCAGGGTATTCGGTCTGCCAAAAAGTGAAATGAACGCGATACTTACCAACTTTGCTACTGCCGCTCAGGGGTTTGTGCCTGGCTATGGTACTTACAGATCTGTCGCCGCCGTGCTGGCGAAGATATTAAAACAACAACCTGTGACACAAGAAGAGGCCAGGGAAGCCGCCCATGGGTTAGGTGTAAAAGCCGATATAAAACTATAACTCGGCAACCAACAAACCCGCCCACACTGGCGACTGTGGGCGGGGTATGACTACCGACTAATACGCCCCGACACAAAATGGCTCACGTCATTAAACCCCGGCGTAGACGAATGCCCTGGCGTCACCAGCGAGTCAATAAACGCCTCATCTTCTGCCGTGATCTTCACCCCCAGCGCCCCGGTATACGCATCCCACTGCGCCTCGGTACGCGGCCCGACAATCGCCGAACTGACCGCGGAGTTGTTCAGCACCCAGGCAATTGCAAACTCGACCATTCCCACACTCCGTCCTTGGGTGTATTGCTGAATCTGCTGGGCAATGCGCAATGACTCCACCCGCCATTCGGTTTCCAGGATGCGCTTGTCCTGGCGCGCCGCACGGCTGCCGGCTTCGGGTGTCACGTCGGGGGCGTATTTGCCACTGAGTACGCCACGGGCCAGTGGGCTGTAAGGCACCACGCCCAAGCCATAGGCGGCTGCAGCGGTAAGTTGCTCGACCTCGGCCTGGCGGTTGACGATGTTGTACAGCGGCTGGCTGATGATCGGCTGGTCGACCCCCAGACGCTCGGCCACGCGAATCACTTCGGCGATACGCCAACCACGGTAGTTGGACAGGCCCCAATAGCGGATCTTGCCTTGGCGGATCAGGTCGCCAATCGCCGACACGGTGACTTCCAGCGGCGTGTCGTGGTCCTCGCGGTGCAGGTAATAAATGTCCAGGTAGTCGGTGTCCAGGCGCTTCAGGCTGGCTTCCAGTGCATTGAACATGCGCTTGCGGCTCAAGCCGCTGCGGTTGGGCAGGCCGTCCACCGGGCCAAAGCCGACTTTGGTGGCCAGCACCCAATCCGAACGGTGGCGGGCAATGGCCTCGCCGACGATTTCCTCGGAGCGCCCACCGGTGTAGACGTCGGCCGTGTCAATGAAATTGATGCCCTGGTCCCAGGCCTTGTCGATGATGCGCAGCGAGTCCTCCGTGTTGGTCTGCTCGCCAAACATCATGGTGCCCAGGGTTAGTGCGCTGACCTTCAACCCGGACTGGCCCAATGTGCGGTAAATCATGCAAAGCTCCTCATGGCAGGGAAACGTTATCCATGCAATACCAGACTCGGCGGCTCTGGAACAAGCCCTGCGCGCGTTTCTTCATGCACTCAGCAAGGTCTGGCAGCGCTGCTGTAAAAAACCATGCAGCACTTTCACCCGTTCCGACACTTGCAGGCGATGTGGGCACATCAGGTTGAACGGCGTGGGCTCGCCTTGCCAGTCGGGCAGCAGCGGCACCAACCGCCCAGCCTTGATATCGCCGGCAATATCCAGGTTGGCCTTATAGGCGATGCCGTGGCCTGCCAGCGCCCAGCGCCGCACGATTTCACCGTCATCGCTCAGGTAATCACCCGACACCTCGACCTCCTGCAGCAAGGCGCCTTGGCGAAAGTACCAGGTGCTGTTTGCCTGCCCACGGCGCATGTAGCGCAATGTACTGTGCTGCGCCAGGTCGGCTGGCGTGCGCGGTGTGCCATGGCGCGCCAGGTAGTCGGGGCTGGCGCAGGGGATACGATGGTGGCCGGGTACCACGGGCAGCGCCACCAGGCTGGAATCCCTCGGCACACCAAAGCGCAGGGCAATGTCGACGGTGTCGCGGAACAGATCCGCGTTACTGTCGTTGAGCAGTAGCTGCAGGCGGATCGTCGGGTGCGCAAGCTTGAACTCATCCAGCCAGCCGAGCAGTACATTGCGGCCGAAGTCCGAAGGTGCTGCCAGTTGCAATAACCCACTCAAGCTCTGGCCTTGTTGCTTGATCGCCTGCTCGCCTTCGGCCAGCGCTTCGAGGGCTACGCGCACGCTGTCGAGGTAGCGCCGGCCTTCTTCGGTCAGGCGCATGCTACGCGTCGAGCGGGCGAGCAAGCGGATGCCCAGCCGGGTTTCCAGGCGCTTGAGCGCAATACTTGCCGCCGCCGGGGTGAGGTTGAGGCTGCGCGCCGCCGCCGACAGGCTGCCGGTGTCGGCGGTGCGCACGAACACTTCAAGGTCCAGGGTCGAGCTCATTTGTAAAAATCCTTTAAAGATCTTGTCGTTTTACCGGGATTTTTCGCCGATTGCCAAGCTGAGAAGATCAACGCTCACTTTTTTAGCCAGGTAGTAACCCCATGACATCTTCCCTCAGCGGTAAAACCGTTATCGTGATCGGCGGCAGCAGCGGCATCGGTGCCGCCGTGGCCAAGGCCGCCAGCGCCCGTGGTGCACACGTGGTGCTGGCCGGGCGGCGTTTGACCTCGGGTGTCGAAAACGCTGTGCGCAGCGAACCGGTCGACGTCACCGACAGCGCCTCCTTGCAGCGTTTGTTCGAGACGGTCGGGCGTTTTGACCACTTGGTGTTTACCTCCGGCCCGTCAGTGCGGGCAAAACCGCTGGTCGAGACCGATCTGGACGAGGCCCAGGACAATTTCAGCGTGAAACTCTGGGGCGCATTGCGCGCGATTCAGCAAGCGCTGCCATTTTTGGCAGAACACGGCAGCATCAGCCTGACCTCGGGCCAACTGGGCCGTAAGTTGATGGCAGGGCAGTTCATCAAGACGGGTATCAATGCTGCGACTGAAGCGCTGGGCAAGCAGCTCGCAAAAGAGTTGGCACCACGGCGCGTCAATGTGATCAGCCCAGGTGTGATCGACACGCCGGCATATGCGGGGTTGGCAGAAGAGCAACGCCTGGCGATGTTCGCCAAGGCCGGCACGGCGTTGCCAGTGGGGCGAGTCGGGCAGGCGGATGAAGTGGCGGCGGGTTATGTACTGGCCATGGAAAATGGCTTTGTCACCGGCGCGGTAATTGATATCGACGGCGGAGGCCTGCTGTAAACACTGAGCAAAAGTGTAGGGGCTGGTTCGCAAAGGGCGCAGGCAGTGCAAAAAAGGTATGGCGGCACAGGCCGCCATGCCAGCCTAGTCGCAAGTCAACGCGTTGAGGCTCGGGTTTCCAGGCAGAACCTGAACGTCGCGCCATGCCCTGGGCGCTCCACCAGTTCGATACTGCGCCCATGCAGTTGCAGAATGCGGTGCACGATGCGCAAGCCCAGGCCGCCATCGCGGCGCGCGCCGCCGATGGTGAAGGCGCGCAGGAACAAGCCTTCGCGCAATTGGGCATCGATTCCGGGGCCGCTGTCGCTGACCATGACCGCTACGGCACCGGCCTCGGGCGCCAGGATCACCTCGACTTCTCCATTCACCGGCGTATGGCGCAACGCGTTGTCCAGCAGGTTGGTGAGCACCCGTTCGATCAGGCCCAGGTCGGCCATCACCGTCGGCACCTGGGGCGGCAGGGTGGCGATGAGGGTGATGGCGCGGGCTTCAGCGGTCAGTTCGAATTTCTGAAAGATATCTTGCACCAGGTCCGGCAGCGAGAAGCCTTCTATCACCGGCTGCACAAAACCGTGCTCCAGGCGCACCAGTTCCAGCAGGGACTGGGCCAGGCCGCCGACTTTACGGCTCTGGTCCAGCGCAATGCCCAGGTAGCGCCGGCGTTCTTCGGGGCTCAGGCTCGCATCCTTGAGCGACAGGGTTTCCAGGTAGCCATGCAACGACGCCAATGGCGTGCGCAGGTCGTGGGAAATATTGGCGACCATCTCCCGACGTTCCTGGTCTTGATGGGTGATGGCGCGCCATTGCTCGCCCAAACGGTTTTCCATCTGCACGAAGGCGTGGTCGAGCACGGCGATTTCATCGCCGCTGTTGAGTTCGGGAACAGCCGTTTCGGCGGCTTTCGGCGCGCCGTTAATGTCGAACTGGCCGACCTTGTCGGTCAGTTGGCGCAGTGGCCGGGTGATCCAGGCAAAGGCGATCAGGCCCGCCATCAGGCAGAGCAGGGCAACCAGGCCGATGGACCACAGGGCGATCTTCAAGGCCATGCCGGTGGCGTCCTTGGCGTCGTACACATCATGGGCTTCGCCCAGCAGCACCACATACAGAAAGCCGGTTTGCTGGCCGTTGGCCTTGAGCGGCGCAGCACTGAATACTTTGCGCCCGTCGACGCTGCGCGGGTCATCGCCAAGGATCGGCAGCATGGCCCCGCTGAGAAAGCGCCGAACCGGCGCGAGGTCCACATGGTCACGCAGCAAATGCCCGCTGGGTGCGGCGTTACCCACCACACGGCCGTCAATATCGAGCAGGTACACCTCGACACTCGGGTTAACCAGCATCAGTTGGTTGAACAGGTTGCGCACGGCATCGGGCTTGAGGCCGTCGGCGTCCATCAGTTGGGTATCGCGGGCAATGTGCGTCGCCAGGTCGCGGGACAGGCCTTGCACCACTTCCAGTTCATGCATGTGGTTGGAACGCACCTGCAGCCAGGCCGACGTGCCGCTGCAGATCACCAGCAACACGGCAAACACCACCGACAGGCGTTGGGTCAGGGTCAGCTTCATGCGGCGCTCTCGGCGAATTTGTAGCCACGGCCCCACACCGTGAGGATGCGCGCCGGGTTGGCCGGGTCGACCTCGACCTTGGCGCGCAGCCGGTTGATATGGGTGTTCACGGTGTGCTCGTAGCCCTCGTGGCTGTAGCCCCACACGGCGTTGAGCAGGTCCATGCGCGAGAAGACTTTACCCGGCTGACGGGCAAAGAAGTACAGCAGGTCAAATTCGCGCGGCGTGAGGTCCAGGCGCTGGCCTTGCAGGGTGGCGTCACGGGTCAGCGGGTTGATGAACAACGCGCCCAGCTCAAGGCTGCCGGCGTCCATCTTCAGGTTGCGCGCCATCGCGTCCACCCGGCGCAACAGTGCCTTGACCCGCGCCACCAACTCCGGCATCGAGAACGGCTTGGCCAAATAGTCGTCAGCACCCAACTCCAGGCCAAGGATGCGGTGCAGTTCACTTGAGCGCGCGCTGGTGATGATGATCGGTGTGTAGCGCGCCATGGCACGGGCACGGCGGCAGATCTCCAGGCCGTCGACGCCGGGCAGCATCAGGTCGAGGATCAGTGCATCCCAGCCACCTTGTTCGAGCAGGCCCAGGCCTTCGGTGCCATCGGCGCTGTGCACCACCTCGAACTGCTCGTCGCGCAGGTGCAGGCAGATCAAGTCGGCAATATGGGCATCGTCCTCGACCACCAGGACGCGTTTGGTCTGATCCATATAAGAAAACCTTCGCTTGTAGTCCGCGCATTGTGCGGCTTTTGCCACAGTGTAGTTATCACGAATTGTTTAACTCTGCGTGAGGATTTCGCGACCGCCCAAGGCTCAGGATGGCGACATTGTTGCTGCGGATGGGTTTTATGTGGCGAGCGGGCTTGCCCCGCGTTGGGCTGCGTAGCGGCCCCAAAAAAGCGGGAGCGCTGCGCACTCCAACGCGGGGCAAGCCCGCTCGCCACAGTTGCACACGCGCCATGAATGCCTATGGGTTGAGGAGAATCGTATGTACTCACGTCGACAAATGCTGCTGGCCGGTGGTGGCCTGGGTGTCGCCGTCCTGGCCGGTGGCCTGCTGAAACAGCTCAACATGATCAGCGAAGTCGAAGCTGCCGAGACCTTTGAGGTCAGCCATACCGAGGCCCAGTGGCGCAGTTTGCTGACAGCTGAGCAATTTGACGTGCTGCGCGAGGAGGGCACCGAACGCCCTTACAGCAGCACACTCAATGATGAACACCGTGCCGGCGCCTTTGCCTGCGCCGGTTGCGCATTGCCGCTGTTCTCCTCGACCACCAAGTTTGACAGCCACACCGGTTGGCCAAGCTTCTGGCAGCCGCTGGACAACGCGGTCGCCAGCCACGTCGACACCTCTTATGGCGTGGTACGCAAGGAAATTCATTGTCGCCGTTGCGGTGGCCACCAAGGGCACGTTTTTGACGATGGCCCGGCGCCCACAGGCCTGCGTTACTGCATGAATGGCGTCGCCATGACGTTCACGGCGGCTTAAGCCGATGTCCATTTTTAATTCGTATAAGGGTCGATTCCATGTGGCTGCTGGTTCTCGCGTATCTGGGCGGCGTGCTGACAATTGTCAGCCCGTGCATCCTGCCTGTTCTGCCTTTTGTCTTCGCTCGCACCGGGCAGCCGTTTATGCGCAGTGGCTTGCCGCTGTTAGCGGGGATGGCGGTGACGTTCGCCCTGGTGGCCTCACTGGCTGCGGTGGGCGGCGGCTGGGTGGTGCAAGTCAATCAATACGGGCGTTGGCTCGCGTTGCTGTGCGTTGCCCTGTTCGGGCTCACGCTGTTGCTGCCGAAACTCTCGGAGCGACTGACGCGGCCATTGGTGGCCGCCGGCAGTCGTTTGTCGGAGGCCGCCGGGGCCGATGCCAAACCGCGTCCGGGTGCGTCGTTCCTGATCGGCGTGGCCACCGGTTTGCTCTGGGCGCCTTGCGCCGGGCCAATCCTGGGGCTGGTGCTGACCGGCGCCGCGCTGCAAGGGGCCAGCATCGGCACTACCTTGCTCTTGCTGGCCTACGCCGCCGGGGCTGCCACCTCCCTGGCCTTGGCCTTGCTGGTCGGCGGTAAAGTCTTTGGCTTGATGAAAAAATCCCTGGGCGCCGGCGAATGGCTGCGCCGTGGCCTGGGTGCGCTGATGCTGGCCGGTGTGGCCGCCATCGCCTTGGGCCTGGACACGGGCGTGTTGTCGCGCTTGTCGACCGCCTCTACCGGTGGCCTTGAACAAAGCCTGGTCGACACACTGAGCGCCAAACCTGCACAGAAGAGCGGGGCGATGATGGCCGGTGGCGCCATGATGGCGGCGGCCAACCACAGCGACACACTGCCTATCGAAGGCACGCTGCCGCCGCTGGAGGGCGCGGTGCAATGGCTCAACAGCCCGCCGCTGACCGCCGAAGCACTCAAGGGCAAAGTGGTGCTGGTGGATTTCTGGACCTACTCCTGCATTAACTGCCTGCGCACCTTGCCTTACGTCAAAGCCTGGGCCGAGAAATACAAAGACCAGGGCTTGGTAGTGATCGGCGTACACGCCCCGGAGTTTGCCTTTGAACGCGACGTGAACAACGTCACCAAGGCGATGAAAGACCTGGGCATCACCTACCCGGTGGCGATCGACAACAACTACAAGATCTGGCGCGCCTTCAACAACCAATACTGGCCGGCGCATTACTTTGCCGATGCCAAGGGCCAGATTCGTTATCACCACTTCGGTGAAGGCGACTACGCCGAGTCGGAGCGGGTGATTCAGCAACTGTTGCGTGAGGCCGGCGCGACCAACGTCGCCGGTGGTTTGATCGAGGCCGATGCCAAGGGTGTGCAGCAAGCGCCGGACATGAACGAGGTGCAATCGCCGGAAACCTACCTGGGCTTCCAGCGTGCGGAAAACTTCGTCACCACCGGCGCGTTGGGCACCGACAAAGTGGTGAATTACCCGGCGGCCGGCCACCTGGCCCTGAACAACTGGACCCTGGAAGGCCCATGGAATGTCGGCGGCCAACAAGCCACCCTCGACCAGGCCGGTGGGCGTGTGGTTTACCGCTTTCATGCCCGTGACCTGCACCTGGTGCTGGGGCCTGGCGCCGATGGCAAGCCGGTGCGCTTCAAGGTGACGATTGATGGCCAGGCGCCCGGCGATGCTCATGGTACTGACGTGGCGCCGGATGGCAGTGGCACGGTGACCGAGCAACGCCTGTACCAGCTGGTGCGTCAACCAGCCGGGGTTAAGGACCGCACGTTCAGCATCGAATTTCTCGACCCGCATGTGTCGGCGTATGCCTTCACTTTCGGTTGAAGTGAAAACCTGATCCATGTGGGAGCTGGCTTGTCGGGTCGCCGCATCGCTGCGATAGCGGTGTACCTGCCGACGATGATGTTGGATCTGCCGGTGCCATCGCAGGCAAGCCAGCTCCCACACTTGACCGCGTACTGGAGTGAGTTCTATGAAGCTTCTCAAGATTTTACCCGCACTGGCCTTCGCCGCTTTCGTCGGCCAAAGCTCGGCGTTCTCCTTCGGTGGCGCCGAAGAGGCTGTGATGATCGCGCCGCCGGCCATGGACCTGCCGGCCGAGCCCGGCAACCTGCAAACCGCGGTGTTCGCCGGGGGTTGCTTCTGGGGTGTCCAAGGCGTGTTCCAGCATGTGCAAGGCGTCAAAAACGCCGTGTCCGGCTATGACGGCGGCGCTGCAAACACGGCCCAGTACGAGTCGGTCAGCGACGGCGATACCGGCCACGCCGAATCGGTGTCGGTGACTTACGATCCGAGCAAAGTCAGCTACGGCAAGCTGTTGCAGATCTACTTCTCGGTGGCCCACAACCCCACTGAACTGAACCGCCAAGGTCCGGACAGCGGCACCCAGTACCGTTCGGAAATCTTTGCGCAAAATGCCGAACAGCAAAAAGTCGCACAGGCCTATATCGCCCAGTTGGACGCCGCCAAAGCGTTCGACAAGCCGATCGTGACCAAGGTCGAGATGGGCAAGACGTTCTACCCGGCGGAGTCCTATCACCAGGATTTTCTGACCGAGAACCCGTCTTACCCGTACATCGTGATCAATGATTTGCCCAAGGTGGCGCAGCTCAAGAAACTGTTCCCCGACCAATACCGTGCCGTGCCGGTATTAGTCAAAAACCAATAACCACCCGGACTGATCGTTCCCACGCTCTGCGTGGGAATGCAGCCCAGGACGCTCCGCGTCCCAAGACGTGACGCAGAGCGTCACAAGAGGCATTCCCACGCGGAGCGTGGGAACGATCGTCTTCAGGATTTGGCCTTGGCCAGGTACGGCGCCAGCCGGCGGCCCATTTCTTCACCTAGCGCTTGCAACCCGCTCAGGGGGCGCACCATCACTTCAAACTCGACGATCTGCCCCTGTTCATTGAAGCGAATCATATCGATACCCTTGAGCTGTTTTTCACCCACGCGCGCGCTGAACTCCAGCACCACGTTAAGCCCATCGGCACTCGCCAGTTCACGGTGATAGGCGAAGTCTTCGAACACCTTGATCACCGTGTTGAGGATCATCGACACCACCGGCGCGCCGGGGTAGGGCGTATGGGCCATGGGCGAGCGGAACACCGCGTCAGGTGCGAGCAGTTCGGGCAGGGCGTTGAGGTCGCGTGCGGCCAGCATGGCGTGCCAGCGTTGCAGGCTGTGGGCGGCGGCGGGGTTCAGGTGGAGTTCGGACATGGGCTGTACCTGTTCTTATGTTGGGAAGGTCGTTCACCTGCCCAACATAAGAGCGGCACTCAAGCAGGGTCAATCACCCGAATTGACAGATAAGTAACCCGAATGCACTCACACCACTTCCAGGTACGAGCTGTGAATCGCCCGCGCCAGTTCGCGCACGGTGTCGATAAAGTCCGTGAGCCGGCTGTGCAAGCCGTCCTCCAGGATTTCATCGATGCCGGTATAACGCAGCCGCGCTTCGAACTCGGCCGCCAGGCGTTGAGCCTCGCGCCCGTAACTGCCGGGCAGGTCGGCGAGGATATGGCTCAACTCCTCGATGCACGCGTGCAGTGAGCGCGGTACATCACTGCGCAACAGCAGCAACTCCGAGACCGAGCGCGCATTCAGCGCATTCGGGTACAGCTCGGTGTAAGCCTCAAATGACGACAACGCACGGAGCAGGGCGCTCCACTGGTAATAGCCGCGTGCCGAAAGGTCGCTGACTTCCTCCGATTCCTCGCCGAACATTTCATACCGCGCGTCCAGCAGACGCAAGGTGTTGTCCGCACGCTCGACAAAGGTGCCCAGGCGAATAAACCGGTAGGCGTCATTGCGCATGATGGTGCCGGAGGTGGCCCCGCGAAACAGGTGCGAGCGCTGTTTGACCCAGTCACAAAAGTGGCTGATGCCATGGCGCGCCAGGCCGCCGGCGGCGATGCTGCGCATTTCCAGCCAGGTGGCGTTGAGGTTTTCCCACATGTCGGCGGTAATGCGCCCGCGCACGGCGTGGGCATTGCCACGGGCGGCGCGCAGGCAGTTGTAGATGCTGGCCGGGTTTTCTTCGTCGAGGGCGAAGAAGTGCAGCATGCGTTCGGCGTCCAGTTGTTTATGACGTTCGAGGTAGCTGTCCAGTGTGCCGCTGCTGAGCAGCGACATGGCCAACTCATCCAGCCCGTCACTGCGCCCGGCCTGGGGCATCAACGACAGCGAATAACTGACTTCCAGCATGCGCGCCAGGTTCTCGGCACGTTCCAGGTAACGGGACATCCAGTACAGATCTGCGGCGGTTCTACTCAACATACTCAGCCCTCCACCACCCAGGTGTCCTTGGTTCCGCCGCCTTGCGACGAGTTGACGATCAACGAGCCTTCCTTCAACGCTACACGGGTCAGCCCGCCAGGCACCAGGCGGGTTTCCTTGCCCGAGAGCACAAACGGGCGCAGGTCGATGTGCCGTGGCGCGATGCCGTTTTCGACGAAGGTGGGGCAGGTGGACAGGCTCAGCGTCGGCTGGGCGATGTAGGCGTGAGGGCGCGCCTTGATGCGTTGGCGGAAGTCTTCGATTTCGGCAGCCGTTGAAGCCGGGCCAACCAGCATGCCGTAGCCGCCGGAGCCTTGGGTTTCCTTGACCACCAGTTCCGGCAAATGCGCCAGCACATGGGACAGTTCATCCGGTTTGCGGCACTGGAAGGTCGGTACGTTTTGCAGCACCGGTTCTTCGTCCAGATAGAAGCGGATCATTTCCGGCACGTAAGGGTAGATGGACTTATCATCGGCCACGCCGGTGCCGATGGCGTTGGCCAGTACCACATTGCCGGCGCAGTAAGCGGCGACCAGGCCGGGCACGCCAAGCATGGAGTCCGGGTTGAAGGCATGGGGGTCAAGGAATGCGTCGTCGATACGCCGGTAGATCACGTCCACTGGTTTAGGGCCGTCGGTGGTGCGCATGAACACTTTAAGGTCGTGCACGAACAGGTCGGCGCCTTCCACCAGCTCCACGCCCATTTCCCGGGCCAGGAACGCATGCTCGAAGAACGCGCTGTTAAAACGCCCCGGCGTCAGCACCACCACATTGGGGTTGTCGAGCCGGCTCGAGCTTTTCAGGGTCTTGAGCAGCAGGTTGGGGTAGTGGTCCACCGGCGCGATGCGCTGCTTGGCGAACACTTCCGGGAACAGGCGCATCATCATCTTGCGGTCTTCGAGCATGTAGCTCACGCCGCTGGGGGTGCGCAGGTTGTCTTCAAGCACGTAGTAGGTGCCGTCGCCGTCGCGTACCAGGTCCACGCCGGAAATATGTGAGTAGATGTCACGGTGCAGGTCCAGCCCGACCATCGCCTTTTGATAACCCTCGTTGCCCAGCACCTGGTCCGCCGGGATGATCCCGGCCTTGATGATGCGCTGGTCGTGATAGATATCGGCAAGGAACATGTTCAACGCATTGACGCGCTGGATGCAGCCGCGTTCGATCATGGCCCATTCACTGGCGGGGATGCTGCGCGGGATGATATCGAAGGGGATCAAGCGCTCGGTGTCTTGTTCGTCGCCGTAGAGGGTGAAGGTGATCCCGGCGCGGTGGAAGAGCAAATCGGCTTCGCGACGCCGTTGGGCCAACAGTTCCGGCGGCGTATTGGCCAGCCAGCGGGAGAAGTCCTGATAGTGCGCACGGCAGGCGCCGTTTGCGTCATTCATTTCATCAAAGAAAGATCGAGCCATTCCAGTACCTTGTCAGTGCCCAGGGTTGCCTTGGGTGGCACTGCCGCTTAAAAAAACGCATATTTTTATGAGCCTGTGGCTGAGGGTGCCAACGGGCCTGGTCCTTACTTTCTTATGGGGTCGGCTCTGGGTCGGGGGGTAACGAATGCTCCTGTATCCGGGCAGATGAATGCATTAAGCAATGCTTGTGCCGGAACGGTGTTCAAGGCAGTGATTCACTTGTGGCGAGCGAGCTTTTGTGGCGAGCGAGCTTGCTCGCGCTGGAGTGCGCAGCGCTCCCGCTTTTATTGGGGCCGCTACGTAGCCCAGCGCGAGCAAGCTCGCTCGCCACAAAAGCGTGGTGCCACTAAAAGCCGCTCACTACAAGGGTGCAGCGAATGCGCCAAATTGGTGCATGAACAAACTTGAACTTCATCCAGCCCCGATTCTTCTAACAAGGCTCGTCACCTTGTGGAGCACCGCCGTGCCCAGAATCATCTCTCCCAACACACCGGCAGCCGCCCTGGATGATCACAACGAGCACAATGCCAAGATTTTCGGCTCACCCAAAGACCGCCTCGATTTCTATCGCCGCGAGATCCAGTACGAAACCAGCATCCTGGCCAACCGTACCGGCGCCTATCTCTCGGCACAGTCGTTCCTGGTGATCGCCTTTGTCTCCGGCATGGGTAACCTGAACCCGGAGTGGGGCAAGTTTTTTACCTTGGTTGTGCCCGCGTTTCTGGCCTTCCTCGGCATTCTTAGCTCATTGAATGCCTGGCCAGGTATTCGCGCCGCCTACGAAATTATCGACCACTGGCACTACAAGCAGAGCGAGCTGCTGCGCAGTGAGCCGGTGATGGGCATGGCCTACGATGATTCGCCGCTGTTCTGCGAGACTGAATCGTCCCACAAGGGCTATCGCAAGTCGCTGCTGTTCTCCATGCGTGCACCGTGGCTGTTTATGGTGTTCTGGGTGCTGCTGGGTGCCTATGCGTTTTATATCCAGGTGGATAACCCGGTCTCTTAAGCAATTTGAACTTCGTGGCGCTGCGCACACCCTTAACTCTACGCAGGCTGCGTTTTACTCAAGAGGTGACCTATGAACACCAGCAACGACCCCCAAACCGGCAACCGTAACGACCCGGCCATCGATGGCGGCGAGCCGGCGCCCGGCACCGCTGCCGATGCGCCAAAAGACCCGAAACCTGCCAGCGACCCCAAAGCCCGGGAAAACGACTACAGTCCAGACTTCAAGCCCACGCGCGAGCCCAAGCCTGAAACCGATGCCGATATCGACACCCAAGGTGGTTAGAGGAGAAGGTGATGTCCCAGGAACTCGATGACGATGAAGAACTCAATGACCCGGGCAATGAAGACCCAGGTTCATTGATGGATGATGCAGAAGTACCGCTCAACGACCTCGATGATGCAGCGGATGTAGGCAACACCGAAAGTCAGGATTGAGCGTTCGCCTTGGCTCGTCGTTCATACCACGCCAGCTTTGGCTGAGTGCTCAGGTCATGAACGACGGCCCAGCAACTCGGTGCAGGTTGCTTCAACGTGTTTCGATCAAGTACTGATCCAGGAATGGTCAGCCCCAACTTTCACATTGAACGTGTAGCGAAGCGGGAAGTAATGCTCCTTGGTCTTCAGGATCTGGTAGGGCGCTGTGACTGGCGCCACCACGCCGTGACGTGCATAGGCCTCACTCACCCTTTGTTGAATGTTGACGACCGGACCGTGCGACACGAGCATGCCATCGACTAATGTTGCTTCTTTAGAGAGGCCATCCAAACCTAAATCATACATGTCGGGTCTTTTCGTTTTAAGCGTGTCATTAAACATATTCGGCCCTACGGTATCGAAAATTTTTGCCTCATATTCCTTGAATTCCGGGGTGAATTGCAGCCTGCCCTCGGGGCCTCGAGTGATAGTCGGTCGATTATTCGCAAAGTAGGGTTTGTTAGTCGCAAACCGTTTATTCATTTCCCTGATCATCTCGTCAAGCACCGGGTTACCGGGTCGAGTAGCAAAGTTACTGGTGTTATAGAACGTTTTGTAATCGGCCACTTGGTGCACCACTGGTAAACCGAGCAGCACATCGTCGGCGCCCGCTGCTACATCGACGGCACCCACGTTGCTTTGGATAAGATCATCGGTGTCCAGGTAAAAACCACCGTGTTTATTCATTATCGGGTAGCGGGCTACATCCGAAGCTGCAGCCAGATTCTTCCCTTGCCCTTGTCGGAAGTAGTTGTACATTTCGCCGGTCTTCAACTGCTTAAATGCGGCATCTTCATTAAGGTTGAGCACCGTCACGCCGGGAATTTTCTCCTTCAGCTTGCTTTCTATTTGTTTGAACACAGCGGGGTTGTCGGCGTCCACGTGCAGGACTGTTTTATAGCCTGAAGCTCGGGTGGCGTTTTTGATCATGTTGTCGACCAAGTGGGCGGGAATCTCCTGGCCCGCCCAGAAATAGTTCAACGTTTTGGGCACGGGAGCCAGTTGTTTGGGGATTCTGGGAATCGACGAAATATCCACAAAGTTATAGTGGTGGGCGCTGGCTTTTTTAGCCTTTCTGGACGCTTCAAGTGTTCCCCGTTGCCAGTGGCCTTTGGTAGTTCGCCAGTAATACTGCTGGCCTTGCTCGTGGGTGCCTCTCCATGCGCCGGCCGTGCTGTCGAACGCAACTTCCTGATCGGCGTTTTTGTAAGTAATCCTGAATGGATTGCCTGAGGTTTCCACGCGTTTAATATCGTCCATCGGCACTACGTAGGTTCCATCTCCCAGCCTGAAATGCGTCGGTGTGCCACTTGCGCCGCCCAGCAAACGTTCGGATCGGGATAAAGGTGCCCACCCTGAATGGCCAAGATCCTTGACAGGTATATCGGGGCTCGTGCCGTTCGGATGGCGGATGACGCGCCGGCTGTCTGTGACTTGGGACTCAAAGAGCCTGCCATCAACCTTCACATACTCGCGTTTACTACGGCCCACAAACACGTTGTTCTGCAACCCCGTGGTCGATAACTCGTCTGCGGCGATGTAGCGGGTTTCATAACTGTGCAAATCATCCAGTGAGCGTACTTCTCCATTGGCAGCAACGCGGTTAGGTTTAAAGTCTCTCAAGGGCAGGCCCATGGCGCGTTGCTTCAATGCATCGTACTCATGCCAATTACCCAGAAACATCACAGCCTGGCGCTCGACTGTTTCTTGGCCCACCTGAATTGTCCCGGTTGCTGCCAGGCCGTGTTGCTTGCTGATGTTCTGGATTGCGTCGTCACTGGAGATTGCTCGCAAACTATTCGAGTCGCCCGGTTTTGGCACGTCTGGGACGAAGTTCTCCAGCGGCTTGCCGTAGGCCTGCTTCGTGCGCGGATCCAAGGCGTACCACTTATGGGTTGCCTCATCGAACTTAGCCAGGGCTTTTGTATTGCGAGCGCTGTTGGCGGCACTGAATGCGCCTTCAGCGATATCGGCCCTTTTGGCCACCTCCAACAAGTTGACATGGCGGTACGAACCGCGCAGGTAATTGACACCTTTATAGGCTTTGCCGGCTACAAACTTTACGCCCCTTATAGCGCTACGCGCGAGGTCATCAATACCGCCCAACGGATTGAGCGCGCCCACTGCTGCCCGCCCGACAATCTTGAACCCCAGGGCAGCTTTTGACAGCACGGAAGCACCGACAAATGAAGCTCTCGCGGCCTTGGCAGCGGAGCCGACGCCGACCACGAAACCAAAAATGTCGAACGCCAAGTCGACAACACCGTCGGCAGTCTTGCCCTCGTTGAAATTTTTAATGGCCGACCTGAACGGAATAAAGCCCAGCAAGACCTCGCGAATGGCTTCGGTGGTGCTGTGTTCCGTCTGAAAGGTCGTTGTTCCCCTGGAATATGCGCCCAACTCAGGTAGCTTCATATCCTCAATCAATGCATCGGCCAGGTATTGGGTTCTGGCACTGGCGAAGCTCTTCGGTACACCCGTGGCGCCTTTGCGTTCGTCTGTTATTCCCGCGGGGTACTCACCCCTGGGCGTTATCTGGTCTGCTATATAACGTGGGCCGGTAGACGCAAGGCTGGCGGGCGGGAGTGATGCATAAAACAGGCTCGGCTGCGGGGTGATAGTGCCCTCCAGCCGGTTGATTGCGTACTGCCTGGTCTGAGGTTTACCGTTGACGGTACGCAGGGTCTCGACCAGTACCACGCCTGTTTCAACACGCTTGTCATAACTGGAGCCTTGAATGCGGTCGTAGCGAATTTCTTTGTGTACGACGATTTCGCCGAACGCCAGATTTTGCCGGTCTTCCAGTGGCAATTTCGAAATCATGACCTTGAACTGCGCCGACGTGGCCTTTTTGACGGCGTCAGAGAACGTGCGAAAGTCCTCATTGAACTGCTTGATGGGATCCGGCAGGGTTTTGAGGATTGGCAGCAGATCGCCGATATTGATTTCGTCTGATGATGAAACCCATACCGCAGGCTTTCTGTTGTCGGAATCTGGTGGTGGGGATCTAAGCGCCCTGCGATCAATGAGCAGGTCCAACAGTGAGTAGGGGCCGGGGTATACGTTGGTAGAGGGCTGCGACGTAATGCACTTTTTCTCAAACAGCGCTGGGTCCATCCCGGGGCATGCTTTTTTCAAAAGCTCGACCGCAATGGCTTTGGTGGTCGGCGTCTCGAGGAGCGGCAGTGAGGCGGCTTCGCTCATTTCGCTGATATGCCGGTTGAACGCCTCACGCACCTCGGACAGGGCTGTCTGCGTGGTCGGATAGCCCATGCCGTTGGGAACGCCCCAGGCTTTGATCGCCTCGTTCTGGGCGGCATATTCGATCTGGCGTTCCTCGTTCGAGATCGGTGCAATATTGGCCGCGAGCATGATTTGCGCGTAGTCCATGTTGGCTGTCGCGCCTGGCGCTTTCGCCTCCACGCGCGCTACCGCCGTAGTGAAGCTGACCCAGCTGTGCGAACCCATCGTCACTTCCTGCGGGATACCCTTGACCAGAAACTGCGGTGCGCGACTGGCGAGCATGAGGTGGGCCTGCACGGATGCTGTTTGCGCGCTGGAAGCGAGGCCGTTGGCAAGCAGATGCTCCTCCAGCTCCTTGACCACCCTCGAAGCCGATTTATGGCTGTTGTGGGCTGAAACCAGGGGGTAGCCCTCAATACGTGTTTCACCGTGGGCTTGGTCGTATTTCCCCACGCCCAAGGCCGCCAGCAGCCAGTCGGTGACACTGCCTTTGACTGAGCGAGCCTCGAATGTGGCTTCAATTGCCTTGCCCAGTGCGGTACCTCTGTCTGAACTTATCAAGCTGCTGATCAACTGCCGTGGATTCAGCTGTTCCTGCGCGGAGATCGATCTGCCGTTGAGCAGATAATCCAGGACATGCTTGAAGGGTTTTAATCTGACGTCGCCGAATTTTCCTTCGGTAATTCCCGTCTTCAGTTGTGTCTGGTTGTCACGTGCAAGTGGTTCGGGCCATGTCAGCGCGCCGCCCAAGTCGCCATGGGGGGCGGCCTTGGGGGGCGTCGTGAGGAGCGCGCTGGAGAGGTTTTCCAGTTGCTCGAAATTGGTGGGGACGTCAATGCCATGCTCCGTCAGAAATTGAAGCAGGCTGGTTTCGTTGGCGGCGCCAGTGCCCGTTGGCCGGTAGGTGCTGTCTGCAGACAGTGGGAGCGGCTGTCCCAGTTCGGGCTGGAGTTCCTCGAACTTTTTACTGCCATCCTCCAGGGCCATCGCCAGGCGTTGCAGTGCAGCACCCGCCCGGTGCCAGTTGTGGATATCACCCAGTGCCGCTTTCTGTTCCTGTAGTGTTTCTTCGCTGCGCGACTGGATCTTGTCCGCAAAGCGGCCTGGATCGAGGGTTTTGAAGTTACCCGTCTGGTGGCTGATTTCTTCCGCTCGCTTGAGCATGCCAGACAGCGTCAGGTTCTGTGGCTCCTGATAAAATCGACCGACGAGCTTCCAGGGTACAGGTGCGTCCGGGCTATTGACGGGAGGCGCAAAAGGAAATTCGCCATCTATGACGCTTGCGGCCCGCAGGATAGGCCCGCTCAGGGCAGCCCACTGGCTGTCGTCCTGGCCCAGCGTGTGTAATGTGCTTAGCGGGTCAAGAAAGCGCTCACGGTAAAAGGAAATCTGACCTGATTTTGGATCGATTTTTATCGAGGTGGTATCAACCCCCAAGGCCTTGATCCACTGCTGAACATCGGGCGATTGGAAGGCATCATGCAAGTGCCTCCACCATTGGCCAAAGGTGGAGTGGGGAGCAATGTGATCGAAGTCTTCAACATGAGTGCGACGGCCAGCCAGGTTCAGGGCGATCGCGTATTGCATGGCCAGTTCGCTGTCTCCATTGGCCCGTGTGGCAGCCTGCGCTTCCTGCGGGGACGCGGTGTCACGTTTTGGCCTTGAAAGCGGCGGCAGTAGCGGCAACGTTGGAGCAGATGAAGGGCGTGCGATGATCTGATTGGAAACACTGTTCATAGTGGGCTGCCGTTGTGCGTGTGGGAATAGCGCCTCGATGTGGGAACTAACGAGGCATTTCCCTTACGTAACAGCCGCTTCGGTTTGATTCCCTGCTTCCACCGATTCAGTCGTAACCCTATATTTCGCCCCCTCCAGGCCAACCTGCCTGGCCCAGGTTCAATGTGTTTCCATTAACTGCGAACCGATGGTTTTCATCCGGATAATATCCATCAACTGGCGCAAACCCGGTTGCGACTGGCGGCGGCTCGGGTAGTACATGCACAGCGGTTCGCCCATGCAGGCCCAGTCCGGCATGACTTCCACCAGGCGGCCCTCGGCAAGCTGCTGCTGCACATCGCCTGCCTGCGGCCGTATACCTTCGCCTTCCTCAACCCGCAAGGCGACAGCCTCGATGAACAGTGGCGCGTACTGCCCACCCGCCTGATGGGGCACACCTACAGTGCCCGCACGCTGTCGGCGGCGGACGCTGGATGCCAATCACTGTGGCGGCTGCGCCCCCAGCTTGTCCCACATTTTCTTGCTGATCTTCTGCCGGTTGGCGTAACCCGCCCAGGGGTCATCCTTGAGCGTGCTCAAACGCTCATGCAGATTAGCCACCGTCCATTGCTGCGCACCGCGTAACCCGTTCAGTTCGTCCTTGCTCACCGGCACCGAGACCGGCAGGCCCGGGCGTGCCCGTACCGAATAGGCCGCCACCGTACTCGCGCCGCGGGCATTGCGCAGGTAGTCGATAAAGATCTTGCCAATGCGGTTCTTCGGGCCGCTGGTAGCGGTAAAGCGTTCAGGCAGTTGCTGTGCCATAAACTGTGCGATGGCCTTGGCAAAGGCCTTTACTGTCTCCCAGCCGTCCCGGCGCGCCAGCGGAATGACCACGTGCAGGCCTTTGCCACCGCTGGTTTTGACGAACGCCTCAAGGCCCAACTCATCCAGTACCGACAGGGTCAATTGCGCGGCCTCCCGCATGCTTTTCCAGGGCAGCGCCGGGTCCGGGTCGAGATCGAGCACAAACCGGTCCGGGGTTTCGATTTTGTCGGCAGTCGCGCCCCAGGTGTGCAGCTCAATGGTGCCCATCTGCACGGCGCCGAGCAGGGCTTTGGTGGTGTCGATTTCCATCAGCCGTGCATGGCCAGGGTCGAGGTTCTGGTCCAGTTGTTTGATATGGGGAATGGCCAGGCGCTCTGCATGTTTTTGGAAGAATTGCTCGCCTTCGATGCCATCCGGCGCGCGCAGTAGCGAGACCGGCCGATGGCGCAGAAACGGCAGGAGCCATTCGCTGATGCTGGCGTAAAACTCTGCCAACTGCTGCTTTTGCGTGCCACTTCGTGGATCGATCACGCGATCGGGGTGCGTGATGTTCACGCCGTTGCCGGCTTTTTTCGGCGCTGAGGCCTGCTTGAGAGATTTGGCCGCGCGCGGTTGCTCATGGATGATCTGCGCCACAGGCTTGTCGCTGCGCATCGCCACGAATGAGGCTTGGCGTACCACGCCTTCGCGGGTCCATTCGGCGAAATTGACTTCGCCGACCAGCTCGGGCTCCACCCAGTGCACGCCGCGTGCCTGGCTGCTGGTCAGCGGGTTTTGCAGTGGCGAAGTTTTGCGCGCCAAAGGCGTGAGCTGGGCGTAAATCGCTTTGAGCGCGTGCTGATCAAACCCGGTGCCGACACGCCCGGCATACACCAAGCCGTTGTCGTCATTGACCGCCAGCAGCAACGCGCCGAAGCCGGTGCGCGAACCTTGCGGGCGGGTGTAACCGACAATCACAAACTCCTGACGCAGGCGGCATTTGAGTTTGATCCAGTCGGCACTGCGGCTGGACACATACGGGCTGCCGATGCGCTTGCCGATCACGCCTTCGAGCGCCAGGTCGCAGGCGCTTTCGAAGATGTCGCGTTGGTTGGCGGCGAAGGTTTCGGAAAACCGCAGCAATTTGCTGCGGCTGCCCGACAGCGCGGATTTAAGCGCAGCACGGCGCTGTTCCACGGGCGCTTCACGCAGGTCTTTTCCGTGTAAAAAAGGTGCATCAAACAGGTAGTAAACGATGTCCAGGCTGCGGCCGATATCGAACGCATTTTGCAACGCCTGGAAGTCCGGTAAACCGTCGGCGTTAAGGCTGACCACTTCGCCATCCAGCCAGCTGTCCTTGAGCTTGAGGGCTTGGAGGGCCTTGACCTGGCGCGGCAAACGCTCGGTCCAGTCATGACCGTTGCGGGTGAACAGGCGCACATCGCCGTCGCGGATACGCGCCAGCATGCGGTAGCCGTCGAATTTGATCTCGTATTGCCAATCGCCGGGCGGGGCGCGGTCGACCAGGGTGGCCAGTTGTGGCGCGAATTGATCGGACAGGGCGATCTTGGCTTTCTGGCGCTTTGCCCGCGGTGCAGGCGCGGGCTTGCCCACGGTGGCATCGCTGAGCACGCTTTTGGGCTGGGCCTTTACGATGTCGTAGTCTGCGGCCGGGCGGGCTTGCTGATCCTTTTCCTTGATCAGCAGCCACTGTTCCTTGTCGCCGCTGCCCTTGAGGCGGGTGCGTACCAGCGCCCAATCGCCGGAGAGTTTTTCACCGACCAGGGTGAATTTGAGTTTGCCGGCTGCATACGCCTTGTGCGGATCGTCGTGAGGCTGCCAGACCCCGCGATCCCACACGATCACATCGCCGGCGCCATACTGCCCGGCGGCGATATTGCCTTCGAAGTTGCCGTAACTCAGTGGGTGGTCTTCAACGTGGACGGCCAGGCGTTTCTGGCTGGGGTCCAGGCTCGGGCCTTTGGGCACCGCCCAGCTTTTGAGTACGCCATCAAGTTCCAGGCGAAAGTCATAGTGCAGGTTGCGCGCGTCGTGTTTTTGAATCACGAATGACAATGCCGAGGCTTTGGATTTGCTGGCAGGTGCATCGCCTGCGGGCTCTGCGGTGATCTCGAAGTCGCGTTTGCGCGTGTATTCGCTCAGGGGCTTGGCCATGGCGTTCTCCTGCTGATGGCGGGCTCAAGAGGCCTTTTTGCTGGTTTTTTTCGCGGCCGGTTTTTTTGCTGCGGGCTTTTTCGCGGCGGGCTTGCCGGCCAGGCTGCGCTTGAGCAGTTCGGTCAGATCGATTACATCGGCAGATTTGCGTTCTTCGCTGCCTGGCTGGCTTTCAACGTCTTCTATTTTGCCGGCCTTGGCCTTCTTCGCCACCAGCGCCATGATCTTTTCCTGGAAGCTGTCGCGGTATTCGTCCGGCTGCCAGTCGGCGCTCATGTCTTCGACCAGGCGCTTGGCCATGTCCAATTCGCCCTTGGCCAGGCTCGGTTTGGTCACGTCACTGCCCAGTTCAAGCTCGTCGAGGCTGCGTACTTCGGCGGGCCAGCGCAGCATCACCAATACCAGCGCTGATTCCAGCGGCATCAGCGCTGCCAGGTGCTGTTTGGTGTGCAGCACCACATTGGCCAGGGCGACCTTGGCGGTTTTTTTCAGGGTCTCACGCAGCAGCGCATAGACTTTGCCGCCGCGTTTGTCCGGGGCCAGGAAGTAGGGCGTGTCGATGTTTTGCAGCGGGATCTGGTCGGCGGCAACAAAGGCAATGATTTCGATGGTCTGGGTCGACTTGGGGTGGGCCGAGCGAATCTCGTCTTCGCTGAGCACCACATAGCGGCCTTTCTCAAAGGCCACGCCCTTGACGATATTGTCTTTGGTGACTTCCTTGCCAGTCGTCTTGTTGATGCGCTTGTAGCCCACCGGGTCCATGCTGCGTTTGTCCAGCCAGTCAAAGTCAATGCCCTGGGAGGACGTGGCCGAGACCAGCGAGACCGGGATATGGACCAAGCCGAAACTGATGGCGCCTTTCCAGATTGCCCTTGGCATGGCTGCGGTTCCTTGAGAAGAGTCGGTGTTCTGGTGACTCGCAGGCTGGTGCAAAAGTTTCGGCGGACGGATGCGCGGACAGATCGTGTTACATCTGATGAGAAACTATTTAATGTCGAAAGCCGAACCCAAGGCGTAGCGTGTTATCGAAAGTACGTACTACTCGCCCCAATGAGGCTTTGTCATGAACAGCTGTGTGCGTTACCTCGCCGTAGTCGCGTTGGGCCTGGCCCTCGCGCCATTGGCCCAGGCGCAGAACCTGCCCGGCAGCTACAACACCAATAACAGCCCAATCCATCGGGCTAACCCCAACAGCATGCAGGGCACCCAGCCCAATGCGCCGGCCGCCACCCGCGGGGTTCAACCCGCGCCGACCGGCCCTGCACCGACCGTGGAAAACGGCGGTATCGGCAATCGTTACCCAACGCGTAACGCGGCCCCGAGCCGTCCTGCCACTGCACCCAAAGCGCCCACTTACGATGCGAACGGCAATCGCCGGTAAGGACTCCGTCTTATGTTTCTACGTAAAACCCTGTTAGCCGCTATTTGCGCAACCCTGCTGCCCGCGACGGTCGTCATGGCGGCGGATGCCCAGCAGTTCCCCAGCGAACAAGGCAGCATCACCGCCACCCCCATTGCCAAAGGCCTCGACCACCCGTGGGCCGTGGCGTTTCTGCCGGACAAACAAGGCTTCCTGGTGACCGAACGCCCTGGCCACCTGCGCTTTGTCAGCCCGGACGGCAAACTGTCCGCGCCGCTGACCGGCGTGCCGCAGGTGTGGGCCAAAGGGCAGGGCGGTTTGCTTGATGTGGTGCTGTCGCCAGACTTCAAGCAGGACCGCCTGGTCTACCTGTCGTATGCCGAAGGCGGCGGCGAGGGTGGCAAGGCCGGCACTGCCGTGGGGCGTGGGCGCTTGGCCGATGACTTGAGCGGGCTCAAAGACTTCAAGGTGATCTTGCGCCAGGAGCCCAAGCTGTCGACCGGCAATCACTTCGGCTCGCGCTTGGCCTTCGACCGGGATGGCTACCTGTTTGTGACCCTGGGCGAGAACAATGACCGGCCGACGGCCCAGGACCTGGACAAGTTGCAAGGCAAGGTCGTGCGCATTTACCCGGATGGCCGTGTGCCGGACGACAACCCCTTTGTGGGCCAGCAGGGCGTGCGCCCGGAGATCTGGTCCTATGGCCAGCGCAACCCGCAGGGGTTGGCGTTGAACCCCTGGAGCGGCACGATCTGGGAAAACGAACATGGCCCGCGCGGTGGCGATGAAATCAACATCATCGAGCGCGGCAAAAACTATGGCTGGCCCCTGGCAACCCACGGCATCAATTATTCGCTGACGCCGATTCCGGAAGCCAAGGGCAAGGCTGTGGAGGGCACTGTGGAACCCCACCACGTCTGGGAAAAATCACCCGGCATCAGTGGCATGGCGTTCTATGACGCCGAGCGTTTCAAAGCTTGGGATCACAACCTGTTTATCGGCGCGTTGGCCAGCCAGGAGTTGATTCGCCTGCAGTTCGATGGCGACAAGGTGATCCACGAGGAGCGCCTGCTGGGCGGGTTGAAGGCACGGATTCGCGATGTGCGTCAGGGGCCGGACGGCTTCCTGTATGTGCTGACCGATGAAGACAAGGGCGTGCTGTATCGCGTCGGCTTGAATCAGGACTGACAGAGACTGATGGTCCAATGTGGGAGCTGGTTTGAAGGCCGCCAATTTCTCCTGTGGCGAGCAGGCTTGTCCTGCGTTGGGCTGCGAAGCAGCCCCTAACCCGGACGCCGAGTTTTTTCAGGAAAATTTCAGTGCCTTCACTTGGGCCGCTTCGCAGCCCAACGCAGGACAAGCCTGCTCGCCACAATAACCGGTTGTGTAGATACCTATGCGTGTGGCTTACAGGCCGAGGTCGGATAACCCCGGATGATCATCCGGGCGTCGGCCCAGTGGCCAGTGGAACTTGCGCTCGGTTGCTTTGATCGGCAGATCGTTGATGCAGGCAAAACGGTTGGCCATCAGGCCGTTTTCGTCGAATTCCCAGTTTTCGTTGCCATAGGAACGGAACCAGTTGCCGGAGTCGTCATGCCACTCATAGGCATAGCGCACGGCGATACGGTTGCCGGTGAATGCCCACAACTCCTTGATCAGACGATAGTCCAGTTCCTTGGCCCATTTGCGCGTGAGAAAACCCTTGGCCTCTTCGCGGTTATGCGCGAATTCGGCACGGTTTCGCCACTGCGTGTCCAGGGTATACGCCAGCGACACCCGTTGCGGGTCGCGGGAGTTCCAGCCGTCTTCGGCCAGGCGCACTTTTTGAATGGCCGATTCACGCGTGAACGGTGGCAGCGGCGGACGTTGTTCTGCTGTCGATGACATGGGGCAGCTCCTATCAATACCAAGGTGTTGTCGAAAGTTGCTCAGCCTGTGCGTTCAAAGTTCCAATAAGGTTCGCGCCATGCATTGCGCATTATCAGCCGCTGTTGAATCGCCCATGACCAGGGCAACGGTAATGGCGCCATCGATCAGAATCAGCAGGTGCGCGGCCTGCCGTTCGGGGTCGGGGGTGCCATGTGCTTTACACAGTTCAAGGGCGTACTCGAACAGTTTTTGTTTATGCGCCTTGGCCAGCAGGCGCACCGGGTCTTGCGCATCGCCGGTTTCGCCACTGGTGTTGATAAAGGCGCAGCCGCGAAAGTCTGCCGAGCCAAACCAGGCCTTGAGTGCGCTGAACAGCGCCAGCAGGCGCTCGCCGCTGCCTTCGCTGCGTTCCACTTCAGTGCGTAGCCACTGCATCCAGCGTGCGTCGCGGCGTTGCAGGGCGGCGATGACCAGCTCGTCTTTATTGGCAAAGTAACGGTAAATACTTTTGCGTGAGACGCCGGCGGTTTTCACCAGTAACTCCATGCCGGTGGCGGCGATGCCGTGGCGATAGATCAACTTCTCGGTGACGTCGAGGATAATGTCGCGGGTTTCGTTGCTGTTAATATCGTTCATGCGGCAAACAGTAGAACGATCGTTCTTCATGGTCAATTAAATTTTTTCCATTGGCCGCGACGAGACCTGAGCAGCCCCATGGTGTAAGCTCTGTGCCTCTTCGGATTCGACCCATTGCGAGCCTTATGCCGTCGTTCTTCAAACGCTCCCTGTTGCCCAAACTGCGTGGTTTCCCGCTGTCTCCCGATGCCATCGACGTGCTGTCCGGTGCCGCTGCGTACCGTCTGTGCCTGCTGGAAAAAATCGCTCAGGCCACACAACGCATCTACATCGTCGCGCTGTACTTGCAGCAGGACGAAGCGGGGCAGGAAATCTACGACGCCTTACACGCCGCCAAGGCGGCACGGCCCGAGTTGGATATCGTGGTGGTGGTTGACTGGTTGCGCGCCCAGCGCGGCCTGATCGGCGCCGGCAAGCAGCCGGGCAACAGCGCCTGGTACCAGGCCATGACCCACTCCCACGCCAGCGAAGTACCGGTGTACGGCGTGCCGGTGCAAACCCGCGAACTGTTCGGCGTGTTGCACCTCAAGGGCTTTGTGATCGATGACAGCGTGCTGTACAGCGGCGCCAGCCTGAACAATGTGTACTTGCACAAGTTCGACAAATACCGCTTTGACCGCTATCACCTGATCCACAGCAAGTCCTTGGCTGACTCGATGCAACACCTGGTGGAACACGGCCTGGTCGCGTCCAAAGCCGTGCATCGCCTGGACTTGCCGAACCTGCCGACCACCCGCAGCCTGCGCAATGACATCGGTGACTTGCGCAGCCGCTTGAAGCACGCGACCTACGACACCACCACAGGTTTGCTGCCCAATGGGCACTTGTCGGTCAGCCCGTTGCTGGGTGTGGGCAAGAACAATCCGTTGAACCGGGTGATCCTCGAACTCATTGCCAGTGCCCAGCATCAACTGACCATCTGCACGCCGTATTTCAACCTGCCGCTGCCGGTGACCCGCGAAATAAACCGCGCCCTGGCGCGTGGGGTGAAGGTCGACATTATCGTCGGCGACAAAACCGCCAACGATTTCTACATCCCGCCCAGCGAGCCGTTCAAGGTGATCTCGGCCTTGCCTTACCTGTATGAAATCAGCCTGCGCCGCTTCGCCAAACGCCATCAGCCGATGATCGACAGCGGCCAGTTGAACCTGCACTTATGGCGTGACGGCGACAACACTTATCACCTTAAGGGTATGTGGGTCGACCAGCGTTACACCTTGCTCACGGGCAACAACCTCAACCCACGGGCATTCCGCCTCGATCTGGAAAATGCCTTGCTGATCGATGATCCCAAGGGCGAGTGGCTGGCGCCGCGGCGCACAGAACTCGCGCAGATCTTCCAGCACACCACGCGCATCGAGCGGTATCAGCAATTGCAGACCCTGGTGGAGTATCCGCCAGCAGTCGGCAAGTTTTTGCGCCGGGTCAGCCGGGTGCGGATTGAGCGGCTGCTTTACCGGATCTTGTAGGAAAGCGGACGCGTTACCGCAAACTCTCAGAAGGTCTTCGCCATCTTGAGAGTTTGCCTACACCCAGGTTCGTACATTTCTCTGTGGAACAGATCTAAGGGACGCGCACGCTGTCACTCGCTTGTGCGCACATACCTGCGCTCATTGAGTGGATCTCCCACCCGCAAGGGCCTGGTCGCCAGATGGTGGCCCACAACGGGCACATCCTTTCGGTGCCGGTTCAAGCGCTCAGGTTTTCACACTATTCCTCAGTCAATCGAGAAGTTTCCTACTCTGCATCTCAAGAATTCTTAATATTTTCTTAACCGACTGTTTTTAGGGATGGGAACTCTCATCAACCCAACCGGTAGAGAGAATTTTTGAATGTCGACAAGCCTTGCCAAGGGTAGCGTTACAGTTGTCAGTCATCCCCACCTGTCTCAGATGCAGCTCCCCACTGCTGTAAAGCCTGCAACGCCTGACCCCGCTGTTTTGCCAATGATTGAAAACGGGCCGCCTGCAGGCGCACCCCGCCCGGTACGCGGACAGCTGACGCAATTCAAGTTTGAACCCGCATCGGTACGCAAGACGCGCGAGGTTGCGTCTGAAAGTGGCGCGCACGCCCCCGACGCTGAGCGCAAAACAGCGGTTTATCCCGCATTGGCGCAAGCAAAAAAAGCCGACAGCAGCCTGCAGAAAACCCTCACTCATCTGCTGACTACCCACAAACTGAACGCCGACCCGTTTCCGCCAGGTGCCTCGATAAGGCCCTTCATTGATGCCTACACTGAGGCGGTGAACGAGCCACAGGTGCAGGCCTGGCTCACATCCAAAGGCCTGGATCTATCAACTGCGCTTGTTTTCAGCGACAGGGTCGAAGGCTCAGTGGTGGTTGACGGCAAAACAGTCGCGCGAACCTTCACGACCACCGACGGCTCCGGCTGGTGGGAGGTCAGCGCGAAAGTGAGTGCGGCGGTGAAGCAGTTGAAGCCGAGTGATATGGGTGTATTGCTGCCGGGCCAGCACACGGTCAAATTTCGCGATTTTAATGCGGTGCTTGAATTCTACGGTGTGGAATATCCGGCCCCTCAAATAGATGCAAAGGCGCTTGGGAAACGCCTGAAAAAACACGGCTGGCCGCCGATATCCGACCAGCATCGCGACCAGTGGCGCCGGCAGTATGAGCAGCTCATGCAGCACAACAGTGACATTGATGTGCGAACGCACCTGACCTCTCAGTTGCGAGGGTTGGTCAAGGATCGTGGGGAGGGTGATACGCCCACTCTGAGCGCGCAGTACGCCACCGTTTATCCTGAATCGACGCTGGCACACAAAAGTCATGCGCCCCGTGAACGTTTTGTTGAGTGGCTGGGCAGGCCGGCGTTCAAGGCTTTCATCGAGAGGTCCGGTCTGGGTGCTGCTGAGAGCGTTTACAGGATATCCAATGGAAGCCTTGAGATACGTGACTCGGCCAATCAATGGATCAGTGTTCAAGTCTTTCTTGACCAAGAGATCTACAACGTTTCGATAGGTGGCAACCCGGCCGAAAAAGCCGCTATCCACGCGCTCAATAACGACCTCCATCAACTGGTAGAGATGAGCAAGGCGACCGGGAATGTCCTGTACTCCCAGGCCCTTTATGACGTGCGGCAAGTACTGGCGTTTTCCGGGCTGGGAAGCCCCGAAACGGTTACGCAGATCTATTCGGCCATCGGCTGGCTGACCGCCAAGCTGCCACCCGCGCCAACGCAGGGTGACTATGCCCGTTTGTCACCTTATACATGGGCCCCTGGCGCGCTGTCGCCCGCTGACCTGAACGTGTTGAAGGCAGCGTCCAGCGGGCCTGGCTCGGTGTCCGAACTGTTCGCCAGCCATATGGCCCGGACAAATTTGCCCCGCGACCCTGACCTGCAACTGCAGCAGTTTTTCGACTCGCACGAGGCGATCATCGAGGCTCAGGCATTGGCGCAGCAGTTGAATATGGCTGAGGTTACCGGCGACAAACAGCTGTCAAAGGCTACCCGCCATCAACTCCTGGCGGCCGCCATCAAGGCCAGCGTCAATGCACAGATGCCTGGCAAGCCTGGGATGGTTGCGGGCTACGACATTTATCAGCCCAACAACCTTGGTCGTACCTTGGACGAAGTACGTGCTGACATTGAAGGCCTATTGAGAAAAAAGGGTGCCGACGTCAATACCGCGCCCTTGATCGCCCATATGTTGTTGGCACAGGCGGCCCCCGAGTTTCTGATCAAACCGGATCCTGGGTTATCGCCACAGGCACCTGAGGCGCTCAAGCTGTCTCCTGGCCAAGTCAGCGTGGGCTCGACCGCTTGGATGAGCCTGCGCCTGGGTTGCGCCATGGCGGAAAAACTCAGTGGGGCAGGCAGTTCGCGCGCATTGAACATCTCAGAGGCGCAAGCCCTTAACCGACTCGAACCCATGGGGCCGGAGCACGAGACGCTGACCAAATGCCTGGGGGCTGCGCCTCTGTTGGATTGGGCGGTGATGGCCGGTGTGTTTCCCAAAACCAGCGATGGGACTTATTCCGCAGGGGATTATCGGGCGGCCGCGCAAGCGTTTGCTGACCGCCAGAGCAGTACTGTCGCGGCCTTCCAGAGCCTGACAAGTGAGCCACCTTCGCAGACGAGCCTGTTGATTAATCAATTGGTTCTGTTGTTTCCCGAAATGACGCGGGATGAGATCGCCAAGATCAAGTTGACGCTGGTGACCAACAAACCGTATGACGCCAGAAACGAGGGCCACCTGGAAACACGTACCCCGTTGTTGACCGAGTTGATCCTTGCCGGAGAACCTGAGGAGGACCCTTTTTTCGTGGCTCAGAAGTGGGTGAATACGCGACTTTTTGGCGAGAAGAAATACGCATTCACGCACCCCACTATCTCCCCGGAAACCTTTGAAGAAAGAATCAAGAAGCTTCCACGTATCAAGCCGCTGGTAGCGCCGGCAGTGGACCAATACCTGGCCGACAGTCGTCGCGCGCAGGAAACGGTGATCAAACTGATGATCGCCAATGCACCGCTGGATGTACGCACAGGGTTGGAGTCCGGCGATGTGGAGATTTTCACGTTGCGTGAGGAAACCGGGGAATCCCTGGCCCAGGATCAGGGGAGCGACTCGAAGGTGGTCGAAAAGAGGGCCAAACAGGGTGTGTTGTTGCGCTACAAAAACAAGGGGCCTGAGGGAGGTTATAGCTGTCTCGAAATGTTCCCGGGGTCCATGAAAGTGTGCAAGCGTAACTTGCTGTTCTCTACGTTAAAGTTGGACGGGGTGATTGAAAAGGGGACGGTCCCGTATGGTCCTTTTGCCAATGTACCTGCGGACTATCGCAAGGCAACACAAGTAGATTTTGACCTTCAGGCCTATCAGACAGGCAGCGAGCTGCGCCCCGGCGTGCGAACCAAGGCCATTATCGAAAAGTTCGGAGAGACGTTGCCGGGGCAGAGTTCGTCGAGGTGGGCCAGCAGCACGCCAGGTGCTGTGCCTAACAGTTGGGCGTCGAAAAAAACCAACGATATAGCCAAGGCCATCGTCAACGCTACGTTCGATGTGAAGCGCGAGACGCTGTTGGAATACGCCAACGCGCCGACAAAGCTACAGAGAAGACGCAGTTATCCGTTTGATTCCGGAAAGGTCTTTACCCGTGAAAACCTCAGGATGGTATTAAGCCTTATCCCATTTGTGGGGGCGATTGCCGATATCGCCGACGGCAACATTGGCGCAGGCCTGAAGGGGCTGGTGATCGACTTTGCTTCCTTTGCGTTTACCGGTGGGTTACGTGGCTTTTTCAGTGGGTTCAAAACGGTTGTGCCGTTCGGCAGTCGTGCGTTTACGATGATCGCGCTGAAGGGCGGATCGAAAACGTTGCGCGGTTTGTTCAACCCGCTGGACGGGGTTTTTGATGTGCTCAGGATTGGCCCCAAAGCCCTGGGGGCGGCCAGGCAGGTGCTCAGAGGCGAATTGGTTTGTGTGGGGCCAGGCTTTTTTCTGACGACCACCGCCTTTGAGAAATGCCGTTGGGGGCTTGGGGCGTATGACGCGTTAGCCCCACGGCAGGCGAGCGGTGTTTACCCAGGAAGCCAGCTGGGCGTGAGTCGAAGCTGCCCGACATATGCGGTACAAATAGACACTAAATGGTATGCGATTGATCCGGTAACTCAGACACCCACTGGAGCGCCAATTGAAGACTTCAAGCCCGACGCAGCGGTGAACTAAGCACCGATAAGCCCCGAGCCGTGCCTTGCGGTATGAATGCATGGCTCGGGGCTTTTAATCAGTTCAGACCCAACTTGCCGCGCAAGGTCGACAGGTCCTCAGCCAAGGTGTTGACCGGGCCCACCAGGGCCTTGCGGTCGGTTTCCTTGACCTTGTCGTAGGTCTCATAACCGCCGTCCTTGGTTTTGTACTTGGCCAGGATCTTGTCCACGGCGGCAAAGTTCTTGTCGACTTTGGCCAGGAAGACTTTGTCCTGCTTCTCGATCTGGCCACGGAACAGGTCGACGATTTTCTTCGCGCCGTCGATGTTGCCCTGGAAGTCATACAGGTCGGTGTGGCTGTAACGGTCTTCTTCACCGGAGATCTTGGTGGCAGCCACTTCTTCCAACAGTGCTGCTGCGCCGCCGACGACTTTTTCCGGCGGGAAGGTCAGGCCATCCACGCGGGTTTTGAGGTCGTTGACGTCGGTGTTGAGTTTGGCGGTCAGCGCTTCCAGACCTTTGGTGGTCTTTTCGGAGAACAGCACGTATTCGATGCGGTGGAAACCGGTGAAGTCTTCAGCGGTCACGCCTTTCTCGTGGTCGTCAACACGCGAGTCGATCGAAGCGTCGAGGTCGCTGAACAGCTCGGCGATCGGCTCGATGGACTCATAGTGCACGCGGGTCGGTGCGTAGAGCTTCTGCGCGGTGGCCAGGTCGCCTTTGTTGATGGCATCGGTGAACGCCTTGGTCTGGGTGACCAATTCGCCGATTTCTTCGGTGACGTAGATCTTGTAGTCCGACACCGGGCCTACCAGGTCCAGAGGCGCGGTGGCGGCGAAGGCTGCCAACGGTGAAAGGGTCATTAGCAACGACAACGCGATAGTCGACTTCTTCATGGGGCTTTTCCGCTCTGGGTTTGTTTTAGGTCTTGGCAGTGGTTTGAGAGTGCGTTGCAGCGAGCAGCGTGCGGCCAAGGAAGTCCTTAGGCCCCGTCACCCCAGGCAAGGTGAAGAAGTACCCGCCGCCAACCGGCTTGAGGTATTCCTCCAGGGGCTCGCCGTTGAGCCGGGTTTGCACACTGATAAAGCCTTTCTCCAGGTCAGCCTGGTAGCAGATGAACAACAGCCCCATGTCCAGCTGACCGTTTTTGTTGACGCCGTTGGAGTAGTTGAACGGCCGACGCAGGATCAGGTTGGCCTGTGTCTGCGGGGTGCGCGGGTTGGCCAGGCGGATGTGCGCATCGAGCTTGGTCAACTTGCCTTCCGGGTCTTTGCTGTAGTCAGGTACTTGGGTTTCTTTGTCGCCATCCATGGGCGCGCCAGTCGGTTTGATACGGCCGATGATGCTTTCCTGTTCCTGCAGCGGCGTGCGGTCCCAACGCTCGACGAAGTTGCGGATGATGCGCACGGCCTGGTAGCTGCCGTGGGCGGCCCACGCCGGTTCGTCGCTGCCGGGCTGCACCCAGACGATCTGGTCCATCGCCTTGGCATCGTTGGAGTTCGGGTTGGCCGAGCCGTCACGGAAACCGAGGAAGTTGCGTGCGCTCTGCGCCGGTTCACCGGGTTTGGCCGGTGCCTGGGGCGGCACGCTGCCTTCCTGTTTCCAGCGCACCAGCAGCAGGTCGGGCAGGTTCTTCACGATGTCGCGCAGGGCGTGGATATTGGTGTCCGGGGTGTTCGAGCTGAATTGCAGGCTCAGGTCGCCGTGACACTGCGCGGGTTCCAGCGCATCGTTGGGGAAGCCGACCATGCGGCTCAGGCGCTTGGGTTTGGCTGCCGCCAGGCCGAAGCGCTCATCAAACAACGACTCGCCGACCGAGACGGTGATGGTCAGGTTATCCGGCGTGACCACCGGGCCGAGGATTCCGGAGTCGGTGGGCGGCAGTTTCGGGTCGACTTGCGGCACGGTGCCGCCGGTCATCAGAAACGCAATGCGCTCATTCAAGGTGCGGAACAGGCGCTCCAGGTCTTCGCGGTCACTGGCCAGCACGTCGAAGGCGACGAGCATGCCGCAGGCCGGGCGCGGGGTGACGATGCCGGTCTGGTGCTGGCCGAAAAACTCGTGGTGGTCCTGGGTCTTGTCACTGCGCGGTGCAGTGGTGACTTGTTCGGCCGCAGCGGCCATGGCCGGGCAGGTCAGGGTGCTGCCGGCAATCGCGGCGCCGGTGGCGGCCATGCCCAGCAGGACACGGCGGCGCTGTGCTGAAAAGTGTGCGGAAAACTGTTCTGAATCACTCATGTATTAGGTCGTCTTCACTGCAGGCCGGAAAGGCCAAGGGCGGGGTCGATTCCATCGAGTGCAACGGCCAGAGCCTTGGCCTTGTCGGCGATCTGCTTGCGCTGATCGGCCGTGACGCTGTCGTAGCGGCTGTACTGGCCGTCAACTTTAAAACTGTTGAGTTGGGCATCGAAGGCAGCGAGCGCGCTGTCTATTTTTGGCAACAGGTCCGCCGCCGATTTGGTCAGCAATGGGCGCATCAGGTCGACCACCTTGCGGGCAGCCTCCAGGTTGGCGGAAAAACCGCTCAAGTCGATATGGCTGTAGCGTTCCTCTTCACCGCTGGCGGCACGCACATCCGCCAGGCTGTTGAGGTTGCGCACCACAATGCTGACCAGTTGTTCCGGCGGCAGTGATTGCGCAAGCAGCTGTTGCTTGAGGGTGGTGACGTCAGTGACCAGGCGCTCGGCGATCGGGCCGAGGCCATCGAGGCTGCGCTGCTGGAACAGGCTGTATTCGAGGCGGTGGAAGCCGCTGAACGCAGGGTCTTGCTCGCGTTTTTCGAAGTAATCGGCGCGGGCGTTGATCGCGTTGTCCAGCTCGGCCAGACGTTGCGCGGCGGGAGCCAGGCGCTGATACGCTTCACGTGCCGGCACATACAGCGCCTGCGCCTGGGCCAGGTCATCGGCGGCAATGGCTTGCTGCAGCGCGGTCACGGCCTTGACCAGCGCACTGCCTTGGCCGCTCAGGTATACCCGGAACTCCGACAGCGGGCCGATAAACGCCACCATCGACGGTTTGGCCTTGGCCTGGGCGTCGGACTCGGCGGTCGGGGTCACATGCAGCGTGCCGCGCGGGTTGCTCAGCAAGCCGCAGGTGATCGCATAGTCGCCGGGCAACAGGTTGGCGTTGATCACCTGGCTTAGGCCCGGCGCGATATTTTCGCGTTCTTCAATCACCAGCACGCCGTCGAGGATTTCCCATTCCACCGCGCGGTCGGAGCGGTTGATGATGCGAAAACTCGCGCGCCCGGCGGGCACGCTGATTTCATTCGGCTCGCAAGCGTGAGCGTGAATCGTCACGGCGATTTCATTGTGGTTGGTCTGACGCTTGGCGGCAGCCAATTGCGCGGCGTAATAAAACAGCGCACCGGCGGCGATCATCACCACTACCGAGCCGGCCACTGCCCAGCGCAGGGCGCGCGACGGCGGTGCCGGTTGAAGGGTTGGGTTGGACAAGAGACGGTCCTTAATGGCTGGAAACGGAAGAAGGTTTGGCGACAGGCTTGGCAGGGGCCGAGGGCAGGAAGAACATCACCAGCGCCACCACCAGATAAATCAGATAGGCACCCAGGGTGCTCACGGTCGGCGCTTCCTGGTAGCCGAACATCCCGGCGAGCACCGAACCCAACGGGCTGTCCATCGGCAGCACGGCGCTGAAGTCGAACAACACGGTTTGCAGGTGGTTCCACACCCCGGCTTCATGCAGCGCCTGCACCGAGTTGGCAAGAATGCCGGCGGCCACCACCAGGATGAATAGGCCGGTCCAGCGGAAAAACGCGCCGAGGTTCAGGCGCATGCTGCCGGTGTAGATCAGGAAGCCGACGATAATCGCCAGGATCAAGCCGAGCAGGGCGCCAATCGGGGCGCCCGGACCTTCGCTTTGCTGGAACACGGCGAGCAGGAAGAACACGGTTTCCAGACCTTCACGGGCCACGGCAAAGAACACCATGGCGATCAGCGCGATGACTTGGTGCTTGGAGCCGGCCAGTGCATGATCCAGGGATTCGTGCAGGGAATGCTTGATGGAGCGCGCCACTTTGCGCATCCAGAACACCATGGAGCTGAGGATGCCGACGGCTACCAGGCCGACGATACCTTCGAACAATTCCTGTTGTTTCTGCGGGAACTCCGCACTGACCAGTTCCAGGCCGCCACCAACCAGCAGGGCCAACGCAGCGGCCAGGAACACGCCGATCCACACGGCGGGCATCCACTGGCCACGGCCGGTCTGTTGCAGGTAACTGGCAATAATGCCAACGATCAATGCGGCTTCAATGCCTTCGCGCAGCATGATTAGAAAGGGAACGAGCATTCGGCACCGCATCAAGGCTGGATAGGATGCTAATTTGTAACATAATGATACTCATTACTAAACAGCCAATATTGACCTTTGCTGAACTGCGGCTGAACGGTGGTGGCGAATCGCAACCGCCCTTATGATGCATCCCATCTTTTGCAGCATTGAATAGCCCGATTCCCATGGCGGAAAAAGACACCATCTCTATCCATCTTGTGCGCGAAGCCTTGCTGCAGAGCTGCGCGCCCGGCACGGCCACGGTTGAAGCCTTGAGCAAGGTCGGGATAGACCCGGCGCTGCTCGAGCAGCCCGACGCTCGCGTGCCCGCCACGGCCTACGCACGCCTGTGGCGCTTGCTGGCGCGGCGCATGGACGACGAGTTTTTTGGCATGGACCCGCGCCAACTCAAGTCCGGCAGCCTGGCGTTCCTGTGCCGCGCCGCGATGGCGCAACCGAGCCTGGATGCCGGCCTGGAAACCGGCCTGGGTTTTTTGTCGCTGATGTTCGAGCAGATGCCTGCACAGCTGGTGCGCCAACAGAGCCTGGCAGAAATCGTCTTGCTCGAACCCGAACCCAAACGCGCGTTTACCTATTTTACCTATTGGATGATCGTCCACGGCGTGGCCTGTTGGCTGGCGGGTCGGCGGATTCCGATACTCGCCATTGAGCTGCGTTGCCCGCAGCCGCAATTCTGTGATGACTACCGCGTGATGTTCTCCGACAACCTGCGCTTTGATCGGCCACGCACGCGCATGATCTTTTCTGCCGACTGTCTCGACCTGCCGATCAAGCGTAGCCCGGAAGAACTCAAGCGGTTTCTGGCGCATGCGCCGGCCAACATACTGGTCAAGTACCGCGACCCGGCGAGCCTGGCCAATCGCATCAAAAATGATCTGCGCCATATGCCTGCCAATACCTGGCCCGAAACCGAAGGCTTGGCGGCCAACCTGTGTATATCGGCGTCAACCTTGCGTCGCCGCCTGGCAGATGAAGGGCAGACTTATCAGGGGCTCAAGGATAGCGTGCGCAAGGAACTGGCGATTGTCTGGCTTGCCGAGGCCGATATCAGTTTTGTTGAAATTGCCGTGCGCCTTGGTTTTGCTGATGTCAGCTCATTCTACAAAGCCTTCCGCAAATGGTCCGGCTCAAACCCAGGGCACTACCGCAGCCTGATTCTGAGTGACGCGTTGCCGTCTTTGTGACGCAGGCTCATGCGTTGATTAGCAGGAGGTAATGTGTACATACACTTGTTGCACTGCGCTTCAGAATAAGCCGATCCGTTTCGAAGGGGCGGCTCACAGATTATTAGGCTCCTTTCTCTGGAGTACGTCTAATGAGCTTATCCCGTGTTGATACAGGCAACAGTGCGCTCTCACACCAATCAAATCCGTCACCCGGTGAGCTGAACCTGGCGACGTCAACCGGCCAAACGGACAAGCTGGCGATTGCCGTTAAACCAACCGCTGACGCTGAACTGGCCACCCTGCTGAGTAGCGGGCACCAAGACGATTGGCGCTTTCAAGATTTGTCGCCAGAGACGTCGATTGGCAAATGGATGGGCCATTTTGTTGACGCGTGGAACGCGCCGTCCCTGCAGGCTTGGGTAAGGGCGCAAAATTTCGTGATGCCTAGGTTTCACATAGTAGGGTCCACCCTGACGGTACAAGCGCAAGATACCGGCAAAATCACTACATTTACCCCGTCTGATGGCAGCGGTTGGTGGCCGATCGGACGGCAGGTGATTGCCAGTGCTGCCATGCTTGATCCGCAAGCAAATGGCCTGAGCAACCCCGGAACCAGGCTTTTGCCCGCTGAGATTGCGGCGTTCTACGGCGTTCGTTGGCCCCTCAACAGTCACGATGCCGACGCTCTCAAAGCCAACGGTTTTCCGGTAAAACCTGTGGAGCAAGACCCCCTGCGGTCACCTGAAATGCGCAAGCTGGCAGAGCGTGAGTTCATGGATGTAGAAAATGAAAGCGCATTGATAAATACGCTGCTCAGTAAGCTCAAGGACAAACCAGACAACGAGGACATCGACCTCAGAGCGATTTCCCAGGCCATTGCACCGGGGTCGTCACTTGGCATTGCCAATCGCTCGGGGCTCAGAATAGTGAAGCGCTTGATGCGTGAACCCTTGATGGCGCCCATCTTGAGCGCGAAAAACTTAGGTGTGAATGCCCAGGTTCGGCTGGAGAATGGGCAGCTTATGGTCAGCGCCAATGGCACATCTGGACCGTGGCGTAACGTGACGGAGCAAGTTCTGGCCCATCCCACGCTTGCGCAACTGCTCGACAGTGCCATTCAGCAATCTGAAGCAACCGGACAAATAATCAGACCACAATCAGTCGGCGATCTATGGCAATTGCTTCGGTTTGCAACGTCGAGCGAATTACCGGCCATCATGACTGCCGGCGACTTGCGCAATATTTTGAACTGGAAACTCAACCCGCTACCACCAGCGCCACCACTTGGCAGCTATGCCCGTAATTTTCTGGAAGATCAGCAATCACCTGATTCCCTGACCGAGGAGCAACGTACCAGAGTGCGCCGGTCAGCACCCGGCACCAGCACACCGCCACAGTTGACACTGCTTGATTGCTCACCCAAACCCTGGGCAGGCCAGAGCCCGGAATACATCCGCCAGAATGCCGACGAACTCATTGGCCAAGCGTTGACTCAAGGCGCAGGACTGCGGCGCTGCGAACCCATTCTTGCTGCACTCAAAGACGACCCCTCAGAGGCGTCCGGAAAAGCTTCGCCAAGCTATCGCAAACAGTTGATCGTGACCCGTGATCTGCTGGTCATTGATCCAACACTGGGTACGCACCGTAATCATATCGGCGGCTATAACCTGTACTCGGCATCGAACACAGGGAAAACCCTGTTCGAGGTGCGTACTGAGCTTGAACAACACCTCGCCAGAGAAAAAAAACTGCCCATCGAGCAAGCCATACTGGTCACGCATGCATTGTTGTCGACCGTCGCCCCCGAGTTTCTGGTGAAGGGCGCGGATACTGTACGTGTCGGGTCGTTGCCACTTGTCAGCCTGCGCGTTCAAACGGCACTGGTGGAAATGGCATCCCAAGGCAGTTCGCGCCTGATGAGTGCAGAACAACTTGGCTCGCGTGCCTTTCTGAAGCCGATCTCGCCTGAGCACGAACAATTGGAAGCAATGCACTGTGCCGGGCCGATATACGATTGGGCCGTGGCCCAAGGTGGAGTGATCGATGAGGATGATTACTCACCCACGGCGCTGAATGCCGCGTTAATTGCTTACAATGAGCGCGTGAACGACAGTGAGCTAATGGCCGCCAGCCTTGATAACGCCAACTCATTACTTAAAGCCCGTACGCAGGTAGGTGAGCAGGAGTTGGAGCGTGTTTGCCCTGGCCAGAATGAGTTCTTTAGTAAAAACACGGTATTGTTCAACCCCAGTTCGTCAGTTGTTAACTCCATACCCTTGAGCAATATTGCGAACTCAGTCATCAATGTGTGGAAACCTAATACCAATCTCCTTGGGCTTGCAGCGGGGCCATGCTCAATCAAGGATTTATACTTGTCAGGCGAATTGACGGCTGAAAATATAAACACGACAGAATGGAGCTTCATCAACCCTTCAGATAAAACAGCCTTTGAGGCATTGAAGCGTCAACTTGTAAAGTTGAAGCCTATCGAAAGCGTGTTTCTGTTGCCCGTCATGCAGGGCATTACAAGTTTGGAAAACTATCAAGTCATTGCCACGAAAATGTTGATGAGCGAATTGCCTGTTGAAGACAGGCGAAGGTTGGAGTTTGGAGAGGTCACCATCTATGGCGCTTCGACCCAGGAGGGTGACCTCAGTCAAGAAGAGGCTCAGCAGAAAGTCGGGCCTATTCTATTTCTCAGAGATGCGTTGGGCGCCAAGTGTTATGAGCTTCTCCCCGGCACTAACCGTTACGCAGAACGCCCGGAGCTGGTCGATGCCATGACGTTTATGAGTGATTCGGGTACCGATTCCTTCGGGAAAATCATGCGCCGGCGTCTTACCCCGACGTTGCCGGTTGACATTGAGGTCGTCGCGCACTTTCCCGCGCCGCCTAAGCGTCAGGACGCTTCAGCGGGCTTGCCCAATACCTATTCATCGACACGAACGGCTGAAATTCTTAGAGCGCTGCAACTGGAAAATTTGCTCGTCGACCCCTTGCTGCTGATGAAGCAAGCTGCAGGTACGACGTATAACGAAGCCGTTCAGCAGCGTTTGGATGCCATCGATAATTTCGTCATCAATACCCTGATTCCGTTCAAAGGCAATATCGAAGAGCTCGCCTCAGGCGATCGCCGTCGAGTTGCCGTGGGCGCTATTGGGCTGGGCTTGGAAATTGTAGGTGCTCTGTTTGTGGCCGCCAGTGCCGTCAGCGCGGTCGCAAAGGCAGGGTCGATAGCTGCCAAGTTAGCCGTTGCGGGTAAAGCAGTGCTGTCGATGTTTAATCTACCGGGGGCAGTGGCCGGCACGGCGAAATCCTTGTTTCGTCTCACCGCAATGGGCGTCAGAAGCGTGGGGGTGAACGTCCCTAAATCATTAGGGAAAGGACTCTCTCATTTCAGAAAACTGGCGTGTGGTAGCAAAAAAACCGAGAAATTAATCAGGTTATCGCCACGTGAGCGTACGGGCAAAGAGGTCACTAACTTAGTGGGAAATATCGGATTGCCAAATACGGTTAACGGCACGATAGATTATTCCCAGCAATCACCGCCCGAGGCGTCTGAAGGCAGAATCGTCTCTAAAACGTAACGACTGTTGTTTCGAGCAGGGATGCTCATCTCTCGCTGGTTTAACCCCGATTCTCCGCCCCCCCCCGACAACTGTCGCCCTCCTGCACGACCGAGCCGTAAAGTCTCACCTCAAATCATCAGCAAAAAAAGCCCCGCGACCGAATGAGCCGCAGGGCTAAAAATTGGCTGGATGCGACCAACCAAAGGAGCTCTTTACATCACTTGCTGCTGGCGACGACCGTGTCCGGCTGCCAGCCACCACCCAGGGCCTTGTAGATCGCGACAATACCGCGATACAGATCCACTTCGGCCTGGGCCTGGGAGTCTTCAGCCGCCAAGCGCTCACGTTGCGCATCGAGCAGCACCAGGAAGTCCACGGTGCCTTCGCGATAACGAATAGCGGCGAGGTCAGCGGCAGCACGGCTGGATTCACTCTGACGAATCAGCGAGACCAGGCGCTGCTGGCGTTTGCCGTAATCACTGAAGGCATTCTCCGATTCTTCCAACGCCAGCAACACTTGCTGCTCGTAGGTCGCCAGGGCGCCATCAGCCTCGGCATTCGCACCGCGCAACCGTGCGCGCACGCTGCCCAGGTCAAAGGCGGCCCAGGTGATGCTAGGGCCAAGCGACCAGGCATTGGCGGCAGCCGAACCGATCTGCGAACCGCGCCCGGCGGTAAAGCCGAGGAAGCCGCTGAGGCTGACCCGAGGGAACAGGTCGGCCTTGGCCACGCCGATACGCGCGGTGGCGGCTGCCAGTTTGCGTTCGGCGCTGAGAATGTCCGGGCGACGTTGCAGCAACTGGCCGGGGTCGCCGATCGGCAAGGCCTTGGCAATCGCCGGCAGGTCTTTGGGGCTCAGGTCCACGCTCAGCTTGTCGGGGCGCTGGCCGAGGAGGGTGGCGATGCGGTTACGCTCGCGCACTTGCTCGGCTTGCAGTTGCGGCACGCTGGCTTCAACGGCGGCCAGGCGTGCGTCGGCGCGTTCTACATCGAGCTGATCGCCCACACCGGCATCACGCAGGCTCACGGTAATGGTGCGCGATTCCTGCTGGTTCTTCAGGTTGTCCAGAGCAATGCGTTCACGCAATTGAGCGCCGCGCAGTTGGCCGTAGGCGTCTACCAGTTCGGCAATCATGGTGACTTGCAGTTGGTACAGGTCGGCTTCGGCGACCTGTTGGTCCGCATCGCTGGCTTCCAGGTTGCGACGGATGCGGCCGAACAAGTCGACTTCCCAGGCCATGTCCAGGCCCAGGTCGTAGCGCTCGCTGTTGACGCGTTTGGTGGTCTGGCCCGGGATCTGGCCTTTGCCCACGTCGCTGCTGGCGCGAGAGGTGACGACCGGCATGATGTCGGTGGCCACGTCATCACGGATGGCGCGTGCCGCCCGCAGACGGGCGAACGCCACACGCAGGTCGCGGTTACCGCTCAACGACTGGGTGACCAGTTGGTTGAGGGTCGGGTCCTCGAACTGCTGCCACCAGATGCCTTCGTACTTGGCGTGGTCATAGCTTTTGGTGTCGGCGGCGGCCGTGATATTGGCCGCCTCCAATTTTTCGGTTTTGTAGTCCGGGCCTACGGCACAGGCGCTCAGCGCCAGTACCAGCAAGCTCGGCAAAAATACTTTCACGCTCATTGCTGTGTCTCCAGCTTCAAGGCCTTGGCCGCTTTGCGTGCTTCGCCGCGCTCCACATAACGACGGATCAGTACGTAGAACACTGGGGTCAGCAACAGACCGAAGAAGGTCACCCCGATCATCCCGGAGAACACCGCCACACCCATGGCATGACGCATCTCGGCACCGGCACCGCTGGACAACACCAGAGGCACCACACCCATGATGAAGGCGAACGAGGTCATCAGGATCGGCCGCAGACGCAAGCGGCAAGCTTCCAGTACCGCGGCCAGCGGATCGAGACCTTCCTGCTGTTTATCCTTGGCAAACTCGACGATCAGAATCGCGTTCTTACACGCCAGGCCCACCAATACGATCAGGCCGATCTGGGTGAAGATGTTGTTGTCGCCACCGGAGATAATCACCCCGGTGATGGCCGACAGCAGGGTCATCGGTACGATCAGGATCACCGCCAGTGGCAGGCTCCAGCTTTCGTATTGGGCGGCGAGCACCAGGAACGCCAGCAGTACGCAGAGCGGGAACACGAACAGCGCGGTATTGCCCGAGAGGATTTGCTGATAGGTCAGGTCGGTCCACTCGTAGGTCATGCCGTTGGGCAGTTCATCTTTGAGCAGTTTCTCAATCGCCGCCTGAGCCTGGCCGGAGCTGTAGCCCGGTGCGGCGTTGCCGTTGATTTCGGCGGTGATAAAGCCGTTGTAGTGCATCACGCGGTCCGGCCCCGAGGTGTCGCTGACCTTGATAAAGGTCGCCAGAGGGATCATCTCGCCCTTGTTGTTACGCACTTTCAGCTGGCCGATCTGGTCTTCATCCAGGCGGAACTGCTGGTCTGCCTGCACGTTGACCTGGTAAGTACGGCCAAAGCGGTTGAAGTCGTTGGCATACAACGAACCCAGGTAGATCTGCAGGGTGTCGAAGATGTCGCTGATCGCCACGCCGTGGGTCTTGGCTTTTTCGCGGTCGATGGCAGCATCGACCTGCGGTACGTTGACCGTGTAGCTGGTGAACAGGCCGAACAATTCAGGCGTGGTACGGCTCTTGGTGATGATGTTCTGCACTTCCTTGTACAGCTCGTCGTAACCCAGGTTGCCACGGTCTTCGATTTGCAGGCGGAACCCGCCGATCGTACCCAGGCCCTGTACCGGCGGCGGTGGGAAGATCGCCATGTAGGCTTCCTCGATGCTGCTGTATTTGCCGTTCAATGCACCGGCAATTGCGCCAGCGGACATGCTCGGGTCTTTACGCTCATCGAAGGGCTTCAAGGTCACGAACACGATGCCGCTGTTCGGGCTGTTGGTGAAGCCGTTGATCGACAGGCCCGGGAAGGCGACGGCGGCTTCCACGCCGGGTTGTTTCAGCGCGATGTCGGACATGCGCTTGATCACGTCTTCGGTACGGTCCAGGCTCGCGGCGTCCGGCAATTGCGCAAAAGCCACCAGGTATTGCTTGTCCTGGGCCGGTACGAAACCGGTTGGCGTGTGGGCAAAGCCCAGCCAGGTCAGGACCATCAGGCCGGCGTACAGGAACAGCGCGATACCACTGCCGCGAATCACCCGGCGTACGGTGCCCACATAACCATGGCTGGCTTTCTCGAAGAAGCGGTTGAATGGGCGGAACAACCAGCCACCCAACAGCTTGTCGAGCACCTTGGAGAAGCGATCCTTCGGCGCGTCATGGCTGCGCAGCAACACGGCGGCCAGGGCAGGGGACAAGGTCAGCGAGTTGAATGCCGAGATCACCGTGGAAATGGCAATGGTCAACGCGAACTGCTTATAGAACTGACCGGTCAAGCCGCTGATAAAGGCCGCTGGAATGAACACCGCACACAGCACCAACGCGGTCGCGATGATCGGGCCGGTTACTTCGCTCATGGCCTTTTCGGTGGCCGGGAACGGTTCGAGTCCCAACTCGATATTTCGCTCGACGTTCTCCACCACCACGATGGCGTCGTCCACCACGATACCGATGGCCAGTACCAGGCCGAACAGCGACAGTGCGTTGAGCGAGAAGCCAAACAAGTGCATCACCGCAAAGGTACCGATCAACGATACCGGCACCGCCACCAATGGAATAATCGAGGCGCGCCAGGTTTGCAGGAACAGGATCACCACCAGCACCACCAGAATCAGTGCTTCGAACAGGGTGTGAACCACCGCCTCGATAGAGCCACGCACGAAGATGGTAGGGTCATAGACGATGCTGAAATCCATGCCTTCCGGGAAGCTCTTTTTCAGCTCCGCCATCTTGGCGCGTACTTCGTTGGAGATCTCGATGGCGTTGGAACCTGGGCGCTGGAAGATCGGGATCGCCACCGCCGGCTGGTTGTTGAGCAACGAGCGCAGCGCATACTGGCTGGAACCCAGCTCTACCCGTGCAATGTCTTTAAGGCGGGTGATTTCACCGTTGGCGCCGGAGCGGATAATGATGTTCTCGAACTCCTCCTCCGTCACCAGGCGGCCCTGAGTGTTCACCGACAACTGGAAGCTGGTGGCATTCGGTGCAGGTTGCGCACCCAGGGCACCGGCGGCCACTTGACGGTTCTGCTCACGAATCGCGTTGACCACATCGGTGGCGGTCAGGTTGCGCGAAGCGGTTTTGTTCGGGTCCAGCCATACACGCAGGGAGTAGTCGCCCATGCCGAACAACTGCACGTCACCCACACCGCCCAGACGCGCCAACTCATCCTTTACGTTGAGCAAGGCATAGTTGGACAGGTAGAGCATGTCGTAACGCTTGTCCGGCGAGGTCAAGTGCACAACCATGGTCAGGTCAGGGGAAGCCTTGTCGACCGTAATACCGATGCGCGTCACTTCCTCAGGCAGCTTGGGCTGCGTGCGCGTCACACGGTTCTGCACCTGCACCTGCGCGTTATCCAGGTCGGTGCCCAGGGCGAAAGTGATGGTCAGGGTCAGCTTGCCATCGGCAGTCGACTGCGAGGACATGTACAGCATGTTCTCGACGCCGGTAATGGCTTGCTCCAACGGAGCGGCCACGGTTTCACCGATGACTTTGGGGTTGGCGCCCGGGAAGTTGGCACGTACCACAACGGTGGGCGGCACCACTTCCGGGTATTCGCTGATCGGCAGTTGGAACAGCGAGATCGCACCGGCGATCAAAATCAACAGCGACAGCACCGCTGCGAAGATCGGCCGCGAAATGAAGAACTTGGAAAAATTCATCTTGAGTTGTATCCCTTAACCGCGTGGAGTCGCGACGGCTGCGAGCTTGGGCGCGGCTTTATCCGGCGCCACTTGTTCCAGGTTGCTGGCTTCAAGCGCTTGTCGTTGTTGTGCCAAGGCGGCGAGGGTTTCCTTGCTGGCCATCGGGATCGTTTCCGGCGCAACCGGCGAACCCGGACGAATGCGCTGCAAGCCCTTCACGACGATGGTGTCGTCCTTGTTCAAACCGCTGCGCACGATGCGCAGGCCTTCGATCTTCGGCCCCAGTTCCACCGAGCGATAAGCCGGCTTGTCGCCGTCCATCACCAGCACGAACTTCTTGCCAAGGTCGGTGCCCACCGCTTCGTCGTTGATCAGCACGGCGGAGTAGGTGCCGCTGCCGACCAACTTCAAGCGGGCATACAGGCCCGGGGTGTATTCGCCCTTGCTGTTATCGAACACGGCGCGACCACGGATGGTGCCAGTGGCCGGGTTGACCTGGTTGTCGACGAAGTTCATCTGGCCCAGGTGCGGGTTGCCGGTTTCGTTGGACAGGCCCAGGTACACAGGAGTGGTCGCGCCACGGCGGCCTTCACGAGCCAGCTCGGTGTATTTGAGGTACACGCGCTCGTCGGCGTCGAAGTAGGCGTAAACCTTGTCGGTAGAGACCACGCTGGTCAGCGGCGTGGTGTCGGCGGTCACCAGGTTGCCGGCGGTGATTTCCGCACGGCTGACGCGGCCACTGATCGGCGAGGTCACGCGGGTGAAACTCAGGTTCAGCTTGGCCAGGTCCAACTGCGCCTGGATCCCGGCGACAGCGGCGCGAGCTTCCTGGGCGGCGGTGGTGCGCGAGTCAGCCAGTTCAGCGGAGATCGCATTGCTCTGACGCAGACGCTCGCCGCGTTGCGCTTCGTTATCGCTGCGGCTGGCGGCGGCTTTGGTTTGTGCGAGCTGGGCTTCGAGGCGGCGCACCTCAGCCTGGAACGGGCGCGGATCGATCTGGAACAGCAGGTCGCCTTTCTTCACCAGGGCGCCTTCGGTGAAGGCCACCTGGTCGATCTGGCCGGACACGCGCGGACGAATCTGCACGGTTTCCGGGGCTTCCAGGCGACCGGTGAATTCATCCCACTCGTTGACCGGCTGTTCCAGCACCTTGGCCACACTGATTTTCGCGGGGGGCATGGCAGCCGCTTGATCCGGGGTCTTACCGCAGGCGCTCATCACCACAACGGCCAAAATCGCCAAGGGGAAGCGCAAGTGTTTGAGTGACTGTTCCATGAGGTGCATCCGCCAATGTATTTGAGATGGGCGGATCATGCGCGGCGAGGTGCTATGTCACGAATCGAATGAAACAAAGGTAACTATCATTCGGAATGATATAAGCGAGAGGCGAGCCCTCTAGAATGGCGTTTTCGTTAGGGAGCTATCAATGGGCGTGATGACAAAAGACTGTTGCATGCACTGCAATGAGCTCGATGAGTCTTTCTCTATAAAGGTCAGGACGCTTGTGACCCGGGCCTTAGCCACGGCAAAATCCGCCCATGAGTGCCATCGTGCGAAGGCCAGTTCAATCGTTCTTGCTAGTTGACCAGGAAGTCATTAATGACCACGCTCCAATTCAGAAGCCGTCTCACAGTCGCTGCGTTAGGTCGTGACTTATCCGAATTTCTCTCCAAAACGCTCGGCGAATGCTCCGAATCCATGACTCAGACCCGAGCACAGATTGCTCAGATTGATGAGCTGAAACTGCGTGATGGCGTGAAGGAGCGCAGTATTGCATTGTCGCCAACCCAGCAGCGTGAGAGTAAACACCAGCAGCACTACGATGCGTGTAAAAAAGAGGGGTACGGCCTTGGCTGGGTACTGAGTCCTTTCGATACCCATGCGGCATTGAGCCAGCTGAACAATGCCAAAAATGAGCATGAAGACATCGTCCGTGCATACGATGAGCCAGACACCAAGGTGTTACGTGACAGTCAGATACTCGCACATAACCTTCATGTCACCGAGCAGCGCGAAAAACAAACCGAACTGAAAGTAAAAATGCACAAACTCACTCAAGTGCATATTGCGCTGAGTGGTTTTGCCAACGATGCGGCTCATGCCTTGCACGCAGCCTGTGGTCAAGGCTGGCTGGCAGCTGATTTCGGTGAGCACTTGGAACGGGCTAATAAACTGATACGCCAGGGCAATGTGCACTTGGCGAGCAAATACCTGGCGCACTTGATATTTCAAAAACGACCGGATGACACCGTTTACGAGAGGCTGCATCGTCAGGCTCTGGACCTTCGCAAACGTGCCTACTCTGTGCATTACGGTGTGTCCGTCACGGGTAGTTTTCCTGCGATCGTCGAGGCTTGCGCCAAGCTGGCGGCCGCCAATTTAAAGGCCGTTTACGCAGACCAGTTGCTGAGCGGCCTACATACCGCAGATCAATGGCAATTACTTACCAGGCTGGCTGCTTCGCCTGAGGTTTTTTCCAATGACGTGCTTTGGTCGATCTACTGGGCGATGTTTCAGTGCCAACAGCAAATGGCGGATGTACTGGACAGTGTTGTATCAATGGAAGACCCACTGAACGGTCGGTTCAGCCAATGTGTTGAACATTGGCTGACGGATTGGGCTTCCAAATATATCCCTCTCTTTGGTTATCCTATGTCCCAGTCCTATCTGGGCATGCTGCAATTGGCTAACACGCCAGAAGAAACGCACGTGGGCGCCGATCTAGGTGTGATTATCTCTCTAAATATTGGTGGTTTGGTCTGTCGCAAAGCCGTGCTCTTACAAGCTAAGCGCGCAAAGGATTGGGAGGCCAACATAGGCAGTCAAAAGGGGCAGTTGCCCAAGCTTTCCAGATTACCCCGGGGTGGTTATTACCTGTTCTATCATGAATCACCCGAGCTGCGGTTTGACTCGCCCGTGCCGACGGTGAGTTCTGCGAAAGCGCTGCACCAGTTGATCATTGAGAGCAAGCGGGACCCAAGCGCGCCCTCGCTTAACTTGGATGTACGTACCAGTGGTTGGGACTGGGCCAGTTTCATCAGCTTTGGCCTGTGTGATCCGGCCTCCGGCATTGGAGAAACTTTCGATACCGTCGATGATGCCATGCGTGTCCTGGGCAGTGGGGAGATTGGTGGGCTTCCGCTGCGCCTTTATCTGTTGGCTATTGAAGATGAGCCCTTTACGCTTGAGCTCAAGCAACGCTTGCGTCATCAATACCGGCGGCCGGACCTGGATAGGTCAATGGGTAAAACATCAAAAAAGGACTTAGGCCGGGAGGGCTTTGACCTCGAAATGTGAAAAGGCATCGAAGATCTGCTTTTCAACGATAACCAGGCGAGTTAACAGCGCAATTAAATGCCGGGATTAGCAAACGGCCGTTTCGTAAACGAAAGCGTGAAAGCGATAAGTGAAGCCTCATTGTTAAATGGATAATTCGTGAGTGTGGCTTCATGTCTTGATCGGACAGGGTGAACACTCTTATAGGGCACAGACAGATTTGGAATGCAGAGATGAGATCGTACGAGCTGATTAAAGACCTGGAACGGAAGCTATCTCTTTATGAACGCGATCAGCCGCCCAGCCGTCAAGTTTCAAGTGATGGACATCAGCGGATAGCCGCGCTGATCGTAGCGTCTGAAATTTACCCGCCTCTATTGAATCGGGTAACAGTAATAGGGCTGCTCGAGGGGCGACAGCCCTGGCTGACCGAAGACGGTGGCGAATTCTATCTAGCCTACTCTACTGACTTAGAAGTTTTGGAGGCGGCGAGGGCGATCAGTTTTCCGAATGGTTGTCTTCAGGTATTGAGTCCCATGGAAGTCGACTCAGAGATGCCGGCACGATTAAGGTGTCAGCTTAACGGAATACAGTTTCTGAATGATATACAAGGCGGGTGGGATGGAATGCTGACGCCCCGGTTGCGCATTGCTCACAGCACCGTGACCGCCAATGAGTTGATGTTGCTGGAGCAATACTTTAAACGACACGCGGAGCACCTCGTACTGTCGATTGAGACATGTGAAGTTCAGAGCGTTGGGGCTGAGGTCTGGAGGTTGCTGCGAGCGTCAAATACCGTCGAGGGCGCGTTTGCGGAATTTACCAACAAAATGAAGCTGGTCTCAGGTTGGAACTTTATCTTTGAAATAGACGATGATAAACGGCCCCGGATCGACGAACATGAGTTTCTTGAGGCGGGTGTAGCCTACCTGTTGGAAGATACGTCACTCAGTGATGATTGGTCCGTATGCGCCACGGATGTTGTACTGGCCCGACGTGGCGTGCGCGCTATTGCCTGTAGCGATGAGGCAGGCCAGCGCAAGTACCCCGATCAGTTGGAGCTGGGATTAATCAAGGACGCACTGGATCCGGCAAGAAAGATTGACTCATTGTTTGAAAAGGCCCAATGGTGGAGCAGTGTTACGCAATGGGGACATCATAGCGGTGCAGGAATAAGCGGGAGTCTGGTTGGCACAGTTATTCGCAGTGAGAATAACCAGTACGCGGAGGAGACCAGCTTTCCCTTGACCAAAGCCTTGCTTGAGCATGCACCGGACCTGCCAAGATTGACAGGAATGCTGCTGGAGTCTGCAACAGATATTAAATACTTGTGCATGTTGCTCTCTTATTTTCCAGTCAATCATATAGGTCTGGTCAAGATTTATTGGCATATCAAACGAATTCGCCAGCTGAATTCGACGAAGATTGCCTATGATAAAATATGGCAGGATCTGCTATGGACTCAAACGCTTGAAATATATGTTGATTCCTACGCCCTCTACTTAAGCGAGTCGCTGGTAATAATAGCATTAGAGAACGCTTGCGAGGCGATTGTGAGCGTCGTAGAAGGCGAGCTGGGCAGCTCATCCCGCGGCAAATTACTCCAGGATACTTACCTGCCGTCTTTGAATAGAGCGATAATGTCAATTCGATACACCGACGTGTCGGGGGCGTCCGTTCAGTTGCTGCCCAATAATGTTGAGGCGTTATTGAAAGTTGTTAAGTTTAGATTGGGCAACGGTCGTCGAGAACTTGGTGAAGCCCCCTTTGGAGAATGGCTTGTTCTTTTTTGGGTGTTGAATACATCTTTCTTTACACAAGGCAGCAAGTCTGTGTATCCCCGGTTGCTGGCCGAGGTGCTGGTAAAGAGTTATTTTTCAGTTCTTAACATGCGTCTCAAAAAGAAGTGTAATGAGCGCGAGGATCCGGCTGCCTTCGATGAGTTAAGTTGGGACGGGATGTATCAATATTTGCCGAAGGGGCAGCGTTCAAAGCTGGTGCATGTTTTTGAAGACCGGGTGACGGGAGACATGAGCGATGACCCGGATAGACGTCGAAGCTTTATTTCCGGCGTTAGAATGCACCTCAGGCTACTTCTGAATCTACACGCGGCACAAGCGCTGACTGATGATTCCTCTGCTGTCGAAAATGAAATAGTCTCGATGGTCGAAAAGTTTGGTTTTGGCGAGGGGCATCATTCCGCCGCTTTGGATTATTTTATCGATAACTCCGAACATAACTCGGTTCGGTTGTGGCAAGAGATTTGTATTGCAGCGAATAAATTTGAAAAAGTAACCTTCGAGCGTTTAGTGACGCTTATGTCTATGGAGTCTGTGCCGTTAATCGCATTGTTCACCTTCCTCGAAAGCACCGAGTCTGCAGCGCGTATAGCTTCGATCCAAGGCGAACTTTCAAAGAGAAAACGCTCGCTTAAAAGTGCTTATTAGCTGCCACAGATTATGGATATGATAACCAAGGCTGCCAATAATAATGAGCACGGAATAGCCAGTCATTATTTAGAGTATGCAAAAGCACACAGTCATTCGTCACACGCAGAACGTATAAATACACTGACCGAACAAATAGTGTTGAAGCGGGTTTTTGATGACCCTGATCTTTCTGCTGACGAGCGTGTTGAAAAGCTGAAGGCGATCAGGCGTGACAGAGAGTCTCACAATTCAGTCGTGGAGAACTATAATGACTACTTGTTGGCGACAGCTGAGATTGAAGTGGACTTATCAAGCGCAATACGGCGCTTCGAACGCTTATCAGTGAGGTCTCGGGCGGTCAGGGATATGACCGGACTGGTTCGAGCTGTCTTTGAAAGGGCAAGAAAAGAGGGGATTAAGTTTGATGCTCAACTGTACTGCCATCAATGGGTGCAACATTACGAGCGGTTGAAGCCTTCGTCGCTGGATGATTCGGACATCTATTATATTTTGAAGCTGAGTCTAAGCATACTCGACCGTGAGGTGTTCGATAAGTTTTGGAGCATCGCGTCTACTCAGCAGCAGGATAGAGTTGAAATTTCATTGCTTAGATGGGAATACCTTAAGAATACCGGGCGTGCCGGTGAAGCGCTTGATTGCATGAGGCGGTTGCGCATGCGCCATAGCGATCTGCCTGAAGAAATTAATGCGAAAGTCTCGAGCTTTGAGAGTGAGTTGTTCCGAGCAAGTGTCATTCCTATAGCCGGTACGGGCGTTTTTTTGCAGGGTGTTGAGCCGATTCATGCATGGAATAGTATTTGCAATATGCAGGCGGTAGAGCAAGTAAGAATTTTTAATAATGGCATTGAAAGTGTTGATGAGTATGTGCTGGATGTGATTGATTATGTCGGTAAAGAGTTGTTACTGCGCCGTATGCATCTGAGCCGTCCGAGCGCAGTAGAGTCGCTAGGGACACCACTTCTTATGGTGGAAAATATGATTAACGATTGGCTCGTTTCCTTGGTGAGGCATCGAATGAGTTTCGCAGGCTGGACGGTGTATGATCAGTCTCGAAGCGGTAGCTCTGCCTCGGGCACGGGGGTCGGAGAGGTAGATGGTTGGATAAAAGATAAAGGTGGGAAATATATTGCGCTCATCGAAGCATTCAGATTGATGTCGGTCGAGAAAAAAGTGATTCGTGAACACTTGAATAAAATTCATCGTTATAATTCGGTCGGTTGCAATTCAGTGCTTGTCGTTGTTTATGCGGCAGTTTCAAATTTTAAAATGTTCTCAGATAAGTACTGTGCTTATGTAAAAAAGCTTTCTTATGACGGATTTGAAAGCAATTCGCTTTCACCGCTTGAGGGCATTTCTTCTCGGGATAACCCGAATATTCGCTATTACAAAGAGGTAAGGTCGATGAATCAAGTCCCCGTCACTTTTTATCATCAGCTACTGAATTTGCAGTCCTGACTCTCAGCTGCTCCCCCAAAAAATACATCAACCCACCTCCAACAACAAAAACCACCAACATATAAAACATGCTGTACGCCGGCTGCGTAGCCAACACCCACCCACACAACACCGGCCCCAACGCCGCGCCGACATTGCCCAGGTTCTGCGCGGCGTAGTACATGCCGCGCAGGTGATTGGGCGCGATGTTATCGATGAACATGTATTCGGCCGGGAACACGATAATTTCGCCAAGGGTGAAAATCGCCATCGACAGCACCCACATCAGCAGCGTGGTCGACAGCGCAAACCCGCCCAGCCCGACGATAAACAGGCTCAGGCCAGCGGCAAGCCACCGATTCAGGTAGCGCGGGGATATCCGCTTGCCGAGGCTGTATTGCAAACTGATAACTGTCAGGGCATTGGTGGCCACGATCGTGCTGATGATCCGGTAGGTCTCCTGAGGTGTAGTGGTGACGATCAGGTACTGCGAGAGGTAGGCCGTGAACTGGCCGAATACCACGGCACTGAGAAGTCCGCCGAGGGTAAAGCACACCAGGCGGTAATCGCGCAGCAGCAGTGTGGCGACCGCCAGGAACGCTACGGGTGGCTGGTTTGCTTGGGCCGTCTCCAAACGCCTGTCGCCCCACACGAAGTAAATAAACAAGAACCCGGCACCCAGCCCGGCTGACATCAGAAACGGCAGGCTGGCATCCACGGCGGCCAACCCCGCGCCCAGGAACGGCCCGACGGCATAACCGATATTGGTCAGCGTGTATTTGATCGAAAACGCTTCACTGCGCTGATCAACGGGGAGCAGGCTGCCAAACCCGGCTTTTACCGCGATATCAATCACCGCATACGCCAGGTTCACCAACACCAGGCACAGGTAAAACAGCCAGAGCGCAGGCGCGATAGGGGCGCCGAGAAAGCCCAGCGTGAACACACCGCAGAAGAGCAGGATAAGCCGGTAACTGCTCATCCGATCCACCAGAAAGCCGCCATACAGGCTCAGCAGCGAGCCAATGATCAGTGTGCTGCCGATCACCAAGCCGATATCGGCGATGCTCAAGCCAAAGTGGCTCGACAAATAGATGACCAGGTAGGGCAGGGTGATTGCGCGGGCGAGCGTCAGTATCAGCGAGGCGCTCAATAGCAGGTTGAGGGTGGCGGGGTAGTTTTTCAGCGTGGCCAGCATTCGAGCCTCAGAGTCCATTTATCAGAGTACAAGCAGCTTACCTTTGAACCGAGTTCTGATTTAGGATGGTTTTTATCCAGACACAGGAACTCAATTCATGAATAAGGGCTGTGCATGTTTTCTTCAGAGCGCCTGAAGGGCATCGATGTATTTGTCTGTGTCGCGCAGCACGGCAGCTTTACGGCGACCGCCGGGAAAATGAACCTGACCGCCTCGGCCGTGAGTAAAAGCATTGCGCGCCTGGAAGCCCGTCTGGGTGCCCGACTGTTCCACCGCACCACGCGCAGGTTGTCGCTGACCGATGCCGGCGTTGCGTATCTGCGCACCTGCACTGGCGTGTTAGCCGACCTTGAAGAAGCCGAATGGGCACTGCAGGCTGAAAACACCGAACTGCGGGGGTGTGTGCGCATTGACCTGCCCGGCGCATTTGGCCAGGCGCAGGTGCTGCCGATCCTGCTGCCGTGGCTGAACACTCATCCCTTGCTGACCCCACACATCTCCTTCTCTGATGGCTTTGTCGAACCGTTCAAGGAAGGCGTGGATATCGTCGTGCGCATAGGCGACGCCCCGGCCTGGCCGGAGACGGTAGGGCACCAAATACTCACCCGAGAGTGGCATGTTTTATGTGCGTCCCCTGCGTATCTCACTCGCCACGGCATCCCACAGTCCGAGCGTGACCTTGAACAGCATCAGTGCATTGCCTACGGCTGGGTCGATGGTCGCGTCAGCCACTGGCAGCACGCCGGCGAACATGGCGCGACACTGCACAGCCACGTGCAGCCGCAACTGGTGATCGGCCATGGCAACGGCCTGAAGATGGCTGCGCTGGCCGGCTGCGGTATTGCACAACTGCCGTCGTGGCTGATTGAGCAACACTTGCAGGACGGGTCGCTGGTGCAAGTCTTGCCGCAATGGGCAAGTGAAGGGATGGGCATCAGTGTCGCCTGGGTCAAAAGCCGCCACGCGTTGCCCAAGGTGCGAGCGGTAGTGGAGGTGCTGGTTGCAGGGTTGGGCGCGGTTGAGTGACACTCATTGATTTTCCGAACAAATTTTCCACAGGATGCGCAGATGCCAAACCTCCCGACACCGCCTTCCACGGGCGACGATCCTTACCTTTGGCTGGAAGACGTCGACAGCACGCAGGCGCTGGATTGGGTGCGCGCACAAAACCTCAAGACCCACGCCCGGCTCGCCGAATCCGTGTCTTTCAAGGCCATGCAAGCCGACCTGCTGGCGGTGCTCGACTCGGACAGCAATATCCCCTACGTGGAAAAAATCGGCGCCCACTATTACAACTTCTGGGTCGACGCCGCCCACCCTCGCGGCCTGTGGCGGCGGACCACGCTGGCGCAATATCGCAAGGCGCAACCGGCCTGGGAAACCGTGCTGGATATCGACGCGTTGAATGCCCTGGAAGGTGAGAATTGGGTCTGGCACGGCGCCGACTGCCTGCACCCTGGTTATCAACGCGCCCTGGTCGCACTGTCCCGTGGCGGCGCGGACGCGAGTGTCACGCGCGAATTCGACCTGGTCGAAAAAGCCTGGGTCAATGACGGCTTCGAGTTGCCCGAATCCAAGGGCGGGCTGGGTTGGATCGACCACGACAACGTGTATGTGTTTACCGACTTCGGTGCAGACAGCATGACCCGCTCGGGTTACCCGCGCATCGTCAAGCAGTGGCAGCGCGGTACACCCCTGAGTGCCGCGACGATCGTCTACGAAGGCCGGCACGACGATATGTATATCGCGGCGATGCACGACAGCACACCGGGCTACGAGCGTGATTTCGTCAGCCGCACCCTGGCGTTCTACAACAACGAACTGTACCTGCGCGCCCCGGATGGCACGCTGAGCAAAATCGATGCGCCGAACTCGGCCGACAAGTCGGTGCACAAAGACTGGTTGCTCCTGCAATTGCGTGATGATTGGGCGGTGGGTGATGGCTATGTGGCCGGCTCGTTGCTGGCGATCAACTTTGCACGCTTCATGGCCGGCGCGCGGGATTTCGACCTGTTGTTCGTGCCATCGGACAGCACCTCGCTGGCCGGCATGGACTGGACCCGCAACCACTTGGTACTCAACGTGCTGGAGGACGTCAGAAACCGCCTCAGCGTGCTGACGCCAGGCCCGCAAGGCTGGGCACACAGCGCATTTATCGGCGCGCCGGCGATGGCGACCGTGGATGTGAGCGCCGTCGACAGCGATGACAGCGACGCCGTGTGGCTGGTCACCCGAGGTTTTCTCACGCCGGTCACGCTGTCACTGGCCGACCTTGGCGCGCAACCTGAAGTGCTCAAAGCCATGCCGGCGTTCTTCGATGCGAGCCGGCATGAGGTTGAACAGCATTTTGCCGTGTCCAAGGACGGCACCCGCGTGCCGTATTTCCTGGTGCACGAACAGGGCTTGCAGTACAACGCCAACGCGCCGACCTTGCTCTACGGTTATGGCGGTTTTGAAGTGTCGCTGTGCCCGGAGTATTCCGGCGGGCTGGGCCGCGCCTGGCTGTCCAAAGGCGGTGTGTATGCCGTGGCGAATATTCGCGGCGGCGGCGAATACGGCCCGCGTTGGCATCAGGCGGCGCTCAAGCACAAGCGTGCGCGCGCCTATGAGGATTTTGCCGCAGTGGCGCAAGACCTGATCAACCGCAACATCACCTCGCCCCGACACCTGGCCGTGCAAGGTGGCAGCAATGGCGGCCTGTTGACCGGCAATATGCTCACCCAATACCCCGAGTTGTTCGCGGCCGTGGTCGTCCAGGTGCCTTTGCTCGACATGCAGCGCTATCACCACTTGCTGGCGGGCGCCTCGTGGATGGAAGAGTACGGCAACCCGGACGTGCCTGAAGAATGGGCCTACATCCAGACGTTTTCACCCTACCACCTGTTCGACCCGGCCAAGACCTATCCGCCGGTGCTGTTCACCACCTCGACCCGCGATGACCGCGTACACCCGGCCCATGCCCGTAAACTTGCGGCCAAAATGATCGATGCCGGCCAGGACGTGACGTACTACGAAAACATCGAAGGCGGCCACGGCGGCGCGGCGGATAATGCCCAGAGTGCGTACATGAAAGCGCTGGTCTACGGCTTTTTGTGGGAGCGCTTGAGCGCCGGCCACGGCTGACTTGCGCTGGCAGGTATGATCGGATGCCCCTTGGATAAGTGAAGAGTCAGATGCGCACACCCTATGTTTTTATCTTGATGTCGATGCTGTTGGCGGGTTGCGGCTCGTCGGGGGCAACCACTGGAAATCATGCGCTCGAACGTCAGCAAAATGCAGCGCTGACGTCCGGTGCGACGCTGGATCCTTACACCGTTGAGAAGCTCAATGCGATTCTCCAAGAGCGTCCAAACTACCGGTTGCTTCCCGCGGGCCAACAGATCGGCCTGATCTCGGAGGCCTTTTTAGGCACGCCTTATGTTGCCAACAAGTTACAGGGCTCACTGAGCACGCCCGAACAGTTGGTAGTCGATTTTCGAGGCCTGGATTGCTTTACCTACCTGGATTACGTCGAGGCCCTGCGACAATCGGCAGCACAACCCGACTTTATGAAAAACCTGCTGCGCACGCGTTATGTTGATGGCGATCTCGACTTTCTGAGCCGTAAGCACTTCTACACGGATTGGGCCTACAGCGGCACGTATAAGCCGGCTGAAGACATCACCGCGCAGATAAGTGCCCATGCCGTTCGCCGCGAAAAACGCCTCAACCAAAAAGCCGACGGCAGTACCTACTTGCCTGGCCTGCCGGTGGTCCAGCGTACGGTCACCTACATTCCTGCCGGTTTTATCGATAAGAAGGTCATCAATCGCCTGCACGAGGGCGATTTTATTGGCATCTATACGCCCTTGGCCGGGCTGGATGTGACCCATGTGGGGTTCTTTATCATGACGGACAAAGGCCCCGTACTGCGCAATGCGTCCTCGCATTCAGGCAGCCAGAAGGTGGTGGATTCGCCGTTTCTTACGTATGTGGCTAACACGCCGGGGATTGTTGTGCTGAGGGCCAAGGAGTAAAGGCTCATCGCCCTGTTGGCGTTCCGGATCCAGTACACCGAAAAGCCTTCCCATCATTGAGCATTCAGTGTCAATTGAGCCACTGTCCCGTCAGGGAGGCGACGTTTACAGTAAGTTTGGCTGCTGCATGAGTTAACGTTCATGTACGCGCCTTTCCGATGACTCGCTGGATACCGCCCCTATGAGATATCTGCCGCCCAGTGCGACCTTGCGTGCTTCTGAAGTTGCCAACCGCCATCCGACTGGCGCCCGACCTTAGTGACACTCGTGTCGATTTGCATAGGCGCGGGGTCGGCATGGTGGTGCACTTCCACAAGGTCAAGGTGAGGTCTTTACCGCCGCCACCTGCGAATGGGTGCATGGGGAGACACGATCTGGAACTCCATCCCCGCTGATTCGCCCACCATGCTTCAGGTCTGAATGGCTCTAAAGCGTAAATGGCGTTAGCATTCCCACCACTCGGCTTAAACAGCCTGTTTTTCAGATCAGGGTCGCATTGTGGAAAAGCTAAAACGCCTCCAAAGTGGAATCGAAGGGCTCGACGCTCTGCTCAAGGGAGGGCTTGTCGCGGGCGCCTCCTACATAATCCAGGGGCGACCAGGGTCTGGCAAAACGATCCTGGCCAACCAACTTGGGTTCCATCATGCGAACAATGGAGGCCGGGTTCTGGTCGCCACACTGCTGGCCGAGTCACACGACCGTCTTTTTCAGTTTCTTTCTACTCTGAGCTTTTTCGACGCGTCCAAAGTGGGCGCCGACATTCAGTTTGTCAGCGCGTTTGATACGTTGGAAAACGAAGGGCTGGACGAGGTGGTAAAACTGCTTCGGCGCGAGATAAGTCGCCAAAAAGCTACAGTGATGGTGGTAGACGGCTTGCTTAATGCTCGCTCAAAAGCCGACTCGCACATCGACACCAAGAAATTCATTTCCGAGTTGCAAGGGCACGCCGCTTTCGCCGGTTGCACGGTGCTATTTCTGACCAGCTCCCGTCTCGACGACGGCAGCCCTGAGCACACCATGGTTGATGGCGTCATTGAAATGGGCGAAGAGCTGTTTGGCACTCGCTCGGTACGTCGTATTCAACTGCGTAAAACTCGCGGCAGTGGAGCCATGACAGGCCTTCATGAGTGTGAGATTACCGACAATGGCTTGGTGGTTTACCCTCGTCTCGAAAGCCTTTATAGCCACCCGTCCGCCCCCGACAGCGCCGACATGACGCGTATTGCCAGTGGCATTGGTTCGCTGGACGGCATATTGGGGGGCGGCCTTTACAGTTCCAGCGTGTCTCTGGTCATGGGCCCCTCCGGCATTGGTAAAACGACGCTGGGCCTGAAATTTCTGGCCGAGTCGACGGTGGATGCTCCGGGACTGCATTTTGGCTTTTATGAAAGCCCGCAACGGTTGCGACTCAAAGGCCAATCATTGGGTATCGATATCCAAGGCATGGAGGACAGCGGTGCCCTGAGCATTGCCTGGCAGCCGACGACTGAGGGGTTACTGGATGGGTTAGGCGCACGCTTGTTGAGTCTTGTAGAAGAGAAGGGCATCAAACGCCTGTTCATCGATAGCCTCAGCGGTATGACCCGAGTTTCTACAAATCCGGCGCGAATTACTGACTTCTTGAGTGCGCTGATGAATGAACTGCGCTCCAGGGGCGTAACCGTATTCGCGTCCTGGGAAATGCGTGATCTATTTGGCTCCGAGGTCAGCGCGCCAAACTCTGATCTGTCCAGCATCGTCGATAACTTGATGCTGATGCGGTTCTCTGAGAATCACTCTGAACTAAGCAGGACGCTTTCCATTCTTAAGGTACGAGATAGCTCTTATGACCCCTCCAGATTTGAGGTTGTCATCCAAGATCGCGATGTTTTCCTGAAAAAGGCTTCGAGACATGAACCTTCAGCCCCCACTGGGACATCGCCCGGTTCACTTTCTTAAGCTTTTGAGTGGGTTGAATTAACATGACCACCATCCTGGTCGTCGATGACGAGTATTTGATCGCTGACATTCTCAGCTTCGCACTGGAGGATGAGGGGTTCATGGTGGTGACTGCCAGCAATGGTCGAAAAGGACTGGAAGTGCTGGATAGAGAAAGGCCTGCCTTGATCATCACCGACTTTATGATGCCTGTTATGGACGGCCTGGAATTTGCCACAGCCGTTCGAGCCCTCCCTTGCGCTAATCAATTGCCGATCATCCTGATGAGCGGTGCTCAGGCACACATCGGCATGCAGAGATCGGATCTGTTTGATGCGGTAGTGTCGAAACCATTCAACATCGACTTGATCATTGCCGAAGTTAAAAAGCTGCTCGCCTCTGATCAGTGAGTACTGCATCTACCTGCCCGGAGCCACGTGGGATCGGGCCCCGCCTGCCTAAACAATCGAGTTGAAAAAATTTTTCGAGGGGCTCTTGAAAACGTTTTGGTAGTACCTATTTTCGGTTCTACGCGATGCCGCAAACGGGTCGCGTCTTAAATCACTTGGAGAACACTCAGGAGATTTACTATGGCTACTACTCTTTCTTTGGCCCCTCTGTTTCGTCAGTCTGTGGGTTTTGATCGCTTCAACGACCTGTTTGAATCAGCGCTTCGTAGTGAGGCTGGTAATACCTATCCACCGCATAACGTGGAGAAGCATGGTGAGGATCAATACCGCATTGTGATTGCAGTGGCAGGGCTTACTGAGGAGGACATAGACATTCAGGTTGAAAATGGCGTATTGAGCGTTTCTGGTGGAAAACGTGAAAACGACGAGAAGGTGACTTACCTGCACCAAGGGATAGCGCAACGCGCCTTCCGCTTGTCCTTCCGGCTGGCTGACCATATCGAAGTGCAAGGTGCAGCGCTCACCCACGGCCTGTTAGCCATCGAGCTGCTTCGGGTTATACCCGAAGAAGCCAAGCCAAAACGTATTGAGATCGGTACTGCCGGCAAGCCAGACCAGCGTCAAGTAAGCCTGCAATAAGTGTGTTTATGGCGCTCTGCGGAGCGCCTTTTTTCTTCTGTTTTAATTAATCTCCCGTTGCCTCGTCGTTGGATGTGCGCAACGCCATCGCCTGCCATAATCCACCCGTCTAACCCCAGCCCCCCACACGGAGTCCATGCCATTCATGGTGCTGTTGAATCGATTGAGCGCGTTTTCCATCCAGGCGCGCCGGGCACTGAAGCTGGTGTGGGGCACGTCGCGGCCCTTATTCATAGGCCTGCTGTTGGCCACCATCATTGCCGGTCTGTTGCCTGCGCTGGCTGCCTGGATCGGCCAGCGTATTGTCGATGGCGTGGTGCACGCGATGCAGATTCATGCCGCCGGCAGCCAGGCGCCCGTGTGGCCAGTGATGCAGTACGTGCTGGCCGAGGCGGGCGTGTTGGCGCTGCTGGCCGCCGCCCAGCGTGCGTTGTCCATGCAGCAATCGTTGCTGCGGGTGCAGTTGGGGGTGAAGGTCAACCTGATGATTCTGGAGAAAGCCCAGACCCTCTCACTCCTGCAATTTGAAGACGCCGAGTTCCACGACAAGCTGGTGCGCGTGCGCCAGGGCGCGTCGACACGGCCGCTGAGCCTGGTCACCAAGGGCCTGGGGTTGGTGCAGAACCTGATCTCGCTGATCAGCTTTGCCGTGCTGTTGGTGCACTTTTCGCCGTGGGCGCTGGTGATTCTGGTGGTCGGCGCGTTACCGGTGTTCTTCGCCGAGACGCATTTCTCGGGCAATGCGTTTCGCCTGTTCCACCGGCGCGCGCCCGAGACCCGTCAGCAGAATTACCTGGAATCTCTGCTGTCCCACGAAACCCACGCCAAAGAGGTCAAACTGTTCGGCCTGGCGCCGCTGTTCCTCAAGCGCTACCGCGACAACGCCCGGCGCTTGTACACCGAAGACCGCCAGTTGACGGTGCGCCGGGATGCCTGGGGCTTTGCCCTGGGCCTGCTGGGCACCGCGGCGTTTTATGTGGCTTACGCCTGGGTGGTGCTGGACACCGTGCGCGGCCAGACCAGCCTGGGCCAGATGACCATGTACATCGTGCTGTTCAAGCAGGGGCAAAGCGCGATCACCGCCAGCCTCAGCGCGATTGCCGGCCTGTATGACGACAGTCTGTTTCTGTCGGACCTTTATGAGTACCTGCTGACCCCTGTGGTCGTGCCGCGTGGCCGGCTTACCCAGGGCGCGCGTCCCGGCGACGGTCTGCGCTGCGAGCACGTGGGGTTCAGTTACCCCGGCGCTGAGCGGCCGGCATTGACTGACATCAACCTGCACTTGGCGCCGGGGCAAAGCCTGGCCCTGGTGGGCGAGAACGGCTCGGGCAAAACCAGCCTGATCAAACTGCTCACGCGCCTGTATACCCCGCACGAGGGGCGCATTCTGCTGGATGGCAGCGACTTGCAAGACTGGGATGAACAGACACTGCGCCAGCGCATCGGAGTGATTTTCCAGGATTACATCCGCTACCAGATGACCGTCGGCGAGAACCTTGGCGTGGGTGACGTCGATGCGCTGAACGACGAGGCGCGCTGGCGCGCGGCCGCCACACAAGGGGTGGCCGCCGAATTCATCGAGCGTCTGAGCAAGGCCTACGGCACACCGTTAGGGCGCTGGCTTGGCGGCCAGGAGTTGTCGGGTGGGCAATGGCAGAAAGTCGCCTTGTCACGCGCGTATATGCGCCAGGAGGCGGACCTGCTGATTCTTGACGAGCCGACGGCCGCGCTGGACGCCGGCGCCGAGGCGGCGGTGTTCGAGCACTTTCGCGAACACGCCAAGGGCCGCATGACGTTGTTGATTTCCCATCGCTTCTCCAGCGTGCGCAATGCCGACCACATCATCGTGCTGGACGGCGGGCGAATCCTGGAGGAGGGCAGCCATCACCAACTGATGGCGGCAGGTGGGCGCTATGCCGAGTTGTTCGATGTTCAGGCGCGGGGGTATCGCTAGGTACCCGAGCGGCCGTCCAATCCGGCCAAGCGTATTGTTTCAAAATTTTAGCACGCCATGCTCACCCCAAGCCCTGCGCGCCCCGGCGCACCGCTGAAACCCTGGCGCAGAACGCCCGACAATACCTCCAGGGTATCCCTTCAGACTTTTTCCATATTGGACGCCCCCGTACCCACGCGTCAGCCTGAGCCCAATAACTATAAAAGAGTCGCAACCATGACCGTGCTATTGAGTGAGCGCAGCCAGATTTTCCGGGGTGCCGATGCCTACGCGGTGTCGGACTACGTCAACCAGCATGTGGGCAGCCACTGCATTCGCCTGCCTCCCAAGGGCCGGCCACGGGCGAGTATCAGCCATCGCACCTTCGCCAGCCTGGACCTGTGCCGCATCAGCTACGGCGCACCGGTACGGGTCACATCGGTGGCGCTGGAGACCATCTATCACCTGCAGATCCTGTTGAGCGGGCATTGCCGCTCCAGCTCCCGTGGTGAGGATCACGTGTTCGGGCCGGGGGAAATCCTGCTGATCAACCCGGACGACCCGGTAGACCTGACCTATTCCGCCGACTGCGAGAAATTCATCATCAAACTGCCGGTGCGCCTGCTGGAAAACGCCTGCCTGGAGCAGCACTGGAGCCTGCCGCAGGTGGGTATCCGCTTCGCGACGGCCCGCCACGCGCTCAGTGAAATGGGCGGCTTCCTGCCGTTGCTCGGGCTGATCTGCCATGAGGCGGAAAACGCTGCCGAGCCCCACACGCAGGGTCTGTATGAACGCATCGTGGCCAACAAGCTGCTGGCATTGCTGGGCAGCAATGTGTTGCGGGTGATCCCCCAGGCGGCCCACGGCGGTGGGTTTGAAGCGGTGCGCGAATTTATCCAGCAGCACCTGGGCGATGACATCAGCGTCGAGCAGTTGATGGCGGTGGCCAACGTCAGCGAACGTTCGCTGTACAGCCTGTTTGCGCGCCAGGTGGGGCTGTCGCCGCGCGACTATGTACGCCGCTGCAAGCTCGAACGCGTGCACGCACGCTTGCAACTGCGCAGCACGCGCAGCGTGACCGAGGTGGCTTTGGACCATGGCTTCATGCACCTGGGGCGGTTTGCCGAGGCCTATCGCAAATGCTTCGGCGAACTGCCGTCGCAGACCTTCAAACGCCATCGTTAAGCGACGTGCGCCTGGCGGATAACGATGTGCAGGCAGCGGATATTGACGCGCAGGGCGAACACGTACGGTGAGGGCGCCTGATACAAGAACAACGGAGGGCCCGCCCCATGATCAGTACACTCGACCGACTCGCCGGCCAATTGCGCGAGTCCGTACAGGAAGACCCCGCCACCGGAGTGTTCCGCTGCCGCCGCGACATCTTTACCGACCCCGACCTGTTTGCCCTGGAGATGAAACACATCTTCGAAGGCGGCTGGATCTACCTGGCCCATGAAAGCCAGGTGCCCGAGATCAACGATTACTTCACCACCTGGATCGGCCGCCAGCCGGTGGTCATCACCCGTGACAAACACGCCGCGCTGCATGGCCTGGTCAACGCCTGCGCGCATCGCGGCGCCATGCTGTGCCGGCGCAAACAAGGCAACAAGGGCTCATTCACTTGCCCCTTCCATGGCTGGACGTTCAGCAACGCCGGCAAGCTGCTAAAGGTCAAGGACGCCAAGACCGGCGCCTACCCGGACAGCTTCGACTGCGACGGCTCCCATGACCTCAAGCGCCTGGCGCGCTTTGAAAGCTACCGCGGTTTCCTGTTCGGCAGCCTCAGCGATGCGGTGCCGGAACTGCGCGATTACCTGGGCGAAACCCGCGTGATCATCGACCAGATGGTCGACCAGGCGCCTTTGGGCCTGGAGGTGCTGCGCGGCAGCTCATCCTATGTCTATGACGGCAACTGGAAGCTGCAAATCGAAAACGGCGCCGACGGTTACCACGTCAGCTCGGTGCACTGGAACTACTCGGCGACCATGGGCCGGCGCAACTACGAGGCCGAAGGCACGCGCACCGTCGACGCCAATGGCTGGTCGAAAAGCCTGGGCGGCGTCTACGCCTTCGACCACGGGCATATCCTGCTGTGGACGCGCCTGCTCAACCCCGAAGTGCGCCCGGTGCACGCTCACCGCGAGGCCTTGGCCGAACGCCTGGGCCAGGCGCGCGCCGACTTTATCGTCGACCAGACCCGCAACCTCTGCCTCTACCCCAATGTGTACCTGATGGACCAGTTCTCGACCCAGATCCGCGTGGTGCGCCCCCTCGCCGTGGATAAAACCGAAGTGACCATCTATTGCATGGCGCCCGTCGGCGAAAGCGCCCAGGAGCGCGCCACGCGGATTCGCCAGTACGAAGACTTCTTTAACGTCAGCGGCATGGGCACCCCGGATGACCTCGAGGAGTTCCGCGCCTGCCAGACCGGTTACCAGGGCGCGAGCACCCTGTGGAATGACCTCAGCCGTGGCGCCAAACAGTGGGTGGAAGGGGCCGATGAGAATGCCTTGGCCATGGGTATGCAACCGCAGCTCAGCGGGGTCAAGACCGAGGACGAGGGCTTGTTTGTGCGCCAGCATGCGCACTGGGCCCAAAGCCTGCAGCGTGCGATAGAGCGCGAACAGCAAGGGCTGATTGCCAGCGACCGCGAGGTGCAGCCATGAGCCTTGCCCGTGAGCACCTGCTGGATTTTCTCTACCGTGAAGCGCGCCTGCTCGACGACCGCCAATGGGATGACTGGCTGGCCTGCTATTCGCCCAAGGCCGAGTTCTGGATGCCCGCCTGGGACGATCACGACACCCTCACCGAAGACCCGCAGCGCGAAATCTCGCTGATCTACTACCCCAGCCGTGACGGTCTGGAAGACCGCATCTTCCGCATCAAGACCGAGCGCTCCAGCGCCAGCACCCCCGAGCCACGCACCGTGCACATGCTGTGCAACCTCGAAGTGCTGGCCGACGATGGCTCGCAGGTGGACCTGCGTTTCAACTGGCACACCCTCAGCCACCGCTACAAAACCACCGACAGTTATTTCGGTACCTCCTTCTATCGCCTCGACATCCGTGCCGAGCAGCCGCTGATCACGCGCAAGAAGGTGGTGCTGAAAAACGACTACATCCACCAGGTCATCGACATCTACCATATCTGAGGACACCGCCATGACGTATGCCATTGCTCTGAACTTCGAAGATGGGGTGACCCGCTTCATCGACTGCAAGGCGGGGGAAAAGGTGCTCGATGCCGCCTTCCGCCAACGCATCAACCTGCCCATGGACTGCTCGGACGGTGTGTGCGGCACCTGCAAATGCCGCTGTGAAACCGGCGCCTACGACTTGGGCGACGACTATATCGACGACGCGCTGAGCGCCGACGAAGCGCAGGCGCGCCAGGTACTGACCTGCCAGATGGTGCCGCAGTCCGACTGCGTGATCGCCGTGCCGGTGCCGTCCAGCGCCTGCAAGACCGGCACCACACAGTTTGCCGCGACGCTGGCCGGCATCACCCGACATGCCGATGCCGCGCTGCAGGTGAGTTTCGAGCTGGACCAGGCGCCGGTATTCCTGCCCGGCCAGTACGTGAATATCAGCGTGCCCGACAGTGGGCAGACACGCGCTTACTCCTTCAGCAGTCGCCCGGGCGACACGCACGCCAGCTTCCTGATCAAGCACGTGCCCGGCGGGTTGATGAGCAGCTGGCTGGAGCACGCCCAGCCGGGCGACCGCGTGGCGATCACCGGCCCGCTGGGGAGTTTCTACCTGCGTGAGGTGGCGCGGCCGCTGCTGTTACTGGCCGGTGGTACCGGCCTGGCGCCGTTCCTGTCGATGCTTGAAGTGCTCGCGCAGCGCCAGGAAACCCGCCCAATCCGCTTGATCTACGGCGTAACGCGCGATCAGGACCTGGTGATGGTCGAGGCGTTGCAGGCTTTTACCGCGCGTTTGCCCGACTTCAACCTGGTGACCTGCGTGGCTGATCCGCACACCACTCACCCGCGCCAGGGCTATGTGACGCAGCACATGGCCGACGAAGCCCTCAATGGCGGCGATGTCGACGTGTACCTGTGCGGCCCGCCGCCGATGGTCGATGCGGTGCGCGAGCACTTCAAGCAGCAGGGCGTGACCCCGACCAGCTTCCATTACGAGAAATTCACCGCTAACGCCGTCGCCACGTGCGATGCCGCCTGAGGACTGCCGCATGACTCAACGGTTTAACAACAAGGTCGCGCTGGTCACCGGCGCTGCCCAAGGGATCGGCCGGCGTGTCGCCGAGCGCTTGCTGGAGGAGGGCGCCTGGCTGGTCGCAGTGGATCGCTCTGAGCTGGTGCATGAATTGCAGCATGAGCGAGCGCTGCTGCTGACCGCCGACCTGGAACACTACAGCGAGTGCGCGCGGGTGATGGCCGCCACCACGGCGCGTTTCGGGCGCATCGACGTGCTGGTCAACAACGTCGGCGGAACTATCTGGGCCAAGCCTTTCGAACATTACGCCGAGGCTGAAATCGAGGCCGAAGTGCGCCGCTCGCTGTTCCCTACGTTGTGGTGCTGCCATTGCGTGCTGCCCTACATGCTGGAGCAGGGCGCGGGCGCCATCGTCAACGTGTCTTCCGTGGCGACGCGTGGGGTCAATCGCGTGCCGTATGGCGCGGCCAAGGGCGGCGTGAATGCCTTGACGGCCTGCCTGGCCCTGGAGACTGCCGGCAGCGGGATCCGGGTCAACGCCACCGCGCCCGGCGGCACCGAGGCACCGCCACGGCGGATCCCGCGCAACAGCCAGCCGCAGAGCGAGCAAGAGCGTGTGTGGTACCAGCAGATCGTCGACCAGACCCTCGACAGCAGCCCGATGAAACGCTACGGCAGCATCGACGAACAAGCTGGCGCGATTCTGTTCCTGGCCTGCGACGAGGCCTCCTACATCACCGGCGTGACCTTGCCGGTGGGCGGCGGCGACCTCGGCTAAGGCTTTTTCCATCAGCTGACACTGACTCACAACAACAATAAAGAGAGCACTGCCATGCGTAGCCATGATGTCCATTCGATTATCGATAATGCCCCGTTCAACCGCTTCCACTGGTTGATCGTGAGCCTGTGTGCCTTGCTGTTGATCTTTGACGGCTATGACTTGTTTATCTACGGCGTGGTCCTGCCGTCAATCATGCGCGAGTGGGGGCTGACGCCGTTGCAGGCTGGCGCTCTGGGCAGCTATGCGCTGTTCGGCATGATGTTCGGCGCGTTGATTTTCGGCACCCTGGCGGACCGTTTCGGGCGCAAGAAAGGCATCGTGTTCTGTTTCACCCTGTTCAGTCTGGCCACCGTGATCAATGGCTTTGCCAGCAGCCCAACCGAGTTCGGTCTCTGCCGTTTTATCGCCGGGCTCGGCTGCGGCGGGTTGATGCCCAACGCGGCGGCGCTGATCAACGAATACGCGCCGAAGAAATTGCGCAGCACCTTGATGGCCTTCATGTTCAGCGGCTATTCCCTGGGCGGCATGCTCGCCGCCAGCGTGGGGATTTTCATGCTACCGGCCTACGGTTGGCAGTCGATGTTTTTTGTGGCGGTGATTCCGCTGCTGCTGTTGCCACTGATTGTGTACTGGCTGCCAGAATCCATCGGCTTCCTGATCCGCCAGGGCCAACAAGACAAGGCTCGCGCGCTGCTTAATCGGTTGTCGCCAGGCACCAGGATCGAGGTCGACGATGCACTGGTGATCGTCGACAGCAACGGTAAAGGCGCCTCGGTGGTAGAGCTGTTCCGCCATGGCCTGGCGGTACGTACGGCGATGATCTGGGTCGCGTTTTTCTGCTGCCTGCTGATGGTCTATGCATTGAGTTCATGGCTGCCCAAGCTGATGGCCGGCGCCGGTTACAGCCTGGGGTCGAGCCTGTCATTCCTGATCGCGCTGAACCTGGGCGGCATGGCCGGGGCGCTGCTCGGCGGCCGTTTGGGCGACCGCCTGAACCTGGTGAAAGTCGTGATCTGCTTCTTCGCCGCGGCCATGGTCTCGATCAGCCTGCTGGGCATCAACAGCCCGATGCCGATCCTGTACCTGCTGATCTTCGTCGCGGGCGCCACCACCATTGGTACGCAAATCCTGCTGTACGCGGGGGCTGCGCAGCTCTACGGCTTGTCGATTCGCGCCACAGGCCTGGGCTGGGCGTCCGGCATCGGTCGCAATGGCGCGATTGTCGGCCCGCTGTTGGGCGGCGCGCTGATGGCGATCGAACTGCCTCTGCAACTGAATTTCATGGTCTTTGCCATCCCCGGCGCGATTGCGGCGCTGGCGATGACGGTATTTGCCCTGAATGAGCGGCGCACCCGTATTGCAATGCCCGCTGCCCCGGCGCTGTGACGGCCAAACCGTCGGCGTTGCTCTGGCAGTTGCATTCGAGCCCTCCAGAAGACGCCTAGAGACTGTCAGGGTCGCCAAAGAACATCTGAATCCGCGACCTCAACCACCGCTCCCCCGGATCATTATCCTGCGACCCACGCCACGCCATATGCAGCTCAAACGTGCGCACCGGCAACGGTGGGTCTTCGGCGCGCAAACCGCCCGCGGAGGTCAGTGCTTCGGCGGCGTAATCCGGCACGGTGGCGAGGATGTCGGTGCCGGCCAGCAGTGTGCCCAGCCCGTTGAATTGCGGCACGGCCAATACCACGTGGCGTTTGCGATCGAGTTTTTCCAACTCTTCATCAATAAACCCACTCAAGTCGCCTGCGAAGGACACGAGGGCGTGAGGGCGGGCGCAGAAGTCGTCGAGGCTCAGGGCGCCGGGCACGCTGTCGGCGCGCAGCAGTTTTGGCAGGCTGCGGCGCAGCACTTTGCGCTTGGCGTTGGCCGGCAGGTCGGCGGTGTAGCTGACGCCGATGGAAATTTCGCCGGAGGCCAGCAGGCCCGGCATCAGGATGTAGTTGACGCGGCGCACCACCAGCACGATGCCAGGCGCCTCGGCGCGCAGGCGTTTGAGCAGTTGTGGCAGCAGGGCGAATTCAACGTCGTCGGACAGGCCGATACGGAACACGGCGGTGCTGGTGGCCGGGTCGAACTCGGCGGCGCGGCTCACCGCGGTGGAGATCGAGTCCAGGGCCGGGGAGAGCAGGGCGAAGATTTCCACGGCACGTGCCGTCGGCTCCATGCTGCGCCCGGTACGTACAAACAGCGGGTCATCGAACAGCCCACGCAGACGCGACAACGCCGCGCTGATGGCCGGCTGGCCAAGGAACAATTTCTCGGCAGCGCGGGTCACACTGCGCTCATGCATCAAGGTTTCGAATACGATCAAGAGGTTAAGGTCGACACGACGCAGGTCGTTACGGTTCATCTTGTGTCCTGGAAGAGTCAGCAAACTTGACGTGAGCGGCCACATGTAAACAATGACCGGCATGAATCTTACGGGGAAAGGCTGGTACTCTGCACCGGATAATTGAGTTTTCCTACGATACTTGAGGCAAATGCCTCAGTTGCGGAATCAATGACAGACATGTCGACTATTAATGGCGACCGGTGGCCTTACCTGGAAAGCCCAGATAGAGTTCATGGCATTAGAGGTTACTTTGACGAGGTTTGCGATGTCCCGCACGATCCGTTTTCACAAGTTTGGTCCGGCCGAGGTGCTCAAATGCGAAGAGCATGCAGCCGCGCAGCCCGCACCGGGCGAAGTGCAGGTGCGTGTCGAAGCGATTGGCATCAGCTGGTATGACATTCTGTGGCGCCAGAACCTGGCGTCTTCCCATGCACGTCTGCCGTCCGGCCTTGGCCATGAGATGGCCGGGGTGGTGGTGGCCCTCGGTGAGGGCGTAGATGACTTGGCGGTGGGCGATAAGGTGGCCAGTTTTCCGGCCGAGAGCCCCAATGATTACCCCGTGTATGGCGAGCAAATCGTGCTGCCGCGTTCGGCGCTGACCCGTTATCCGGATGTGCTGAGCCCGATTGAAGCCAGCGTGCATTACACGCCGCTGTTGATCGCCTACTTTGCCTATATGGATCTGGCGCGGGTCAAACCCGGCCAGTTTGCCCTGGTGACTGACGCCAGCCACTGTGCCGGCCCTTCGTTCGTACAACTGGGCAAGGCGCTGGGCGTGCGCGTGATCGCCGCCACCAAGGACAGCGCCGAGCGTGAATACCTGCTGTCGCTGGGGGCCGAGAAGGTCATTGTCACCGAAGAGCAGGACCTGCTGATGCAAATCAACAAGTTCACCGATAACCGCGGCGTGGATGTGGTGTTCGATGGCTTGGGCGGCCCGCAGATGTCATTGCTCGGTGATGTGCTGGCGCCCCGTGGCAGCCTGGTGCTCTACGGTTTGCAAGGCGGCAACCAGACGCCGTTCCCGGCCTGTGCAGCGTTCCAGAAGAACATCCAGTTCTTCGTACACTGTATCGGTAACTTCACCGGTAAGCCGGAACTGGGCATCATTCAGGACCACGTCGCCTTGCAACGCGCCTTGCGTGACATCAACCAACTGACGGCCGATCGCGTGCTGGTGCCGCTGAAAACCACCGTGTTTGCGTTCAACCAGTTTGTAGAAGCACACCGTTACATGGACGAATGCCCGTGCCGCGAGCGCGTTGCGTTGCAGGTTGAGGCTGTTTGAGGTGTAGGAAGATTCGTAAATGAGTTTTACAAACCCTCGGCGCATGGGGCAAATGCGCCATTTGAAAGGGTTGAATCCGCGCGTTGTCTGAAACGCGCAACGGCCGTCCGGTCCCGCAAACGATGCCCTTTTTCCCGCCGCCGCCCTGAAATTCAGCGCGGCGTTGTTGTGTCTGCGCCCTGCGTATTTGGCCCGGCAACTATCTGAACTGGTTTTCGGCCAGCTTCTGTATCTGTTAATCATTATTTCAGTCCTGATAATTGGTACTTCACTTTCAACTCAAGGACTGAGTAATGAATGATTGTCTGATTCATCAGCAGGTACTTCCTGCAACTACGCGTGACGCCATTGCTATCAGGACGCGAGGTGATCGGCACGCCAAGGACTGGTTCCGATCGATGCATGACCGGAGATTGAAAATTGACAAGTTTTATTTGTCAGATGGATCTTTAAATTCGAGGTTAAAGAGCTGTAGGAGCTTGTCTGAATATTCCTAGGAGCGCTGCCGCAAATCGCTGGGATGCTTGTGGTACGGCCATTCGACTCCTGCGCTGCCGTGCAAGGAGCCCGTGCGCGGTCCTTATCGATTTGTTACCGGGTGCTAGTGTTTATCTGTCGCACACACTGCGCCGCAGGCAACGTTCTTACACATGCAATAGATCGGACAACTACGCTCGGTAGTTGTTTTGAACTGATATTTCAACTCAGGTAGTAGAACTATGAGCGCTATTCACGAGCAGGCCATGAATTATGTTTACCAGCAAGTTCAACAACGCTTGGTTGGGTATTTCACACGCGCGGAGCGCACCGCACTTCAATTATTGATTCAGCGTATTGTTGTGGCCGCCGGCGGCATGGAACAAGTAGGCGATTACAAAGTGCTGGTGGCCCATGGCGGTGGCGAAGTCAGCAGCTACACCTTGGCGCTACTGCGTGCCGCACAGTTGAGTATTGCCGCACGTGCGCCCAGGACCTTCCAGTTACGGGTGGCAACGTTACGCCACGCGGGTATGACGCAAGAAACCCTCGACGCGATTCATCGCGGTTATAGCCGGCTGTTTTTCCATGATGACGAGCGGGTCGAGTTGTTGATGGTCGAAAACGAACAGGTGTTGCCCTTCAACCATCAGCGTCCGGCCTCCAGCCGTGGCTGTGAAGCTCACCAGCGCAACATGTTGATGGTGGGGCACCTGACCTCCGGCGATGTTCGCGCCACGCTGTGTAACGATGCCTACCTGGCACTGGGGGACTTTTATCAACGTGTCACCGCCTGGAACGGTGGCGTGCACGCGCTGGTCAGCGGCGATTCCGCGCGCAAACAGAGCCAGCTGCTGGCCTGGCTGAAAAAAGCCGCCCAGGCCAAAAGCGTCAAGGCTGCCAAGGGTATACCGACGTCGCTTGGCGGGTTGTTCACGCGCATGGATGAGTGGAGCGGCGACTTCTACCGTGACCTGTACGGCGAGCACTATGTGCCCAAAGCTGACGTCAGCCCAGGCGGGTATCGCCACCTGGCCTATATCGGCATTGCCGACTTGCTCGAAGGCATCGACCGCGCGACTGCGCCGTTGCTCATCGACTTCATGGCTTACACGCCAGATCCGTTGGGCTTTCACTTTAGCCACCCGAGCTTTGCCAACCCACCGTTGATGGCGCACCTGCGCGGCCTGCAGGCCGAATGCCTGCGCGAGTTGCATTACGAGGAGGGCGTGGAGGAGTTCCTCGGGCAGGCGCGCAATTACCTGCGGCGTCGGCAGGTGCCCGAAGAGTTGGTGAACCAGGTCGCCAATCGCGGGGAGCGTGCGTTGTCGAGCAGCCTTGCCCAACAATTTTTCGGTCTGGACGAGAACCAGCTGGTCTGCCTGCTGTTTTCGCCTTTCATTCATCATGGCGAACGGCTGGAAGGCTATTTCCGTCAGTGCCACCCTGGCATGCTCGTGGCGTTGCCCGAGTTGCACAAGGTATTGCAGGGTAAACCGGCAGCCGAGATGCTGCAGCAATGGGTCGCCGATGCCAGTGGGTTGCCGTTGCCTTTGCTCCAGCATCTGTACCGCAAGCGGCCGATGAACCTGGCCCTCGGCGGTGCCCGCAGCGCGCCTGTGCAAAGGTCTCAAGCCCGTGATGGCATGGCCTTTCAGCTGTCTGGGCGATGACGCTGCGGGGCGCACGGCAGGCTGACTTTGCTTATCAGGCGGTCTACCGCTACATGATCAGCCTGATTAACGAGGTGAGCACGGATACGCGCGTAAAGCTGCCGTCATTGCGCCAGTTATCCCAGCGACTCAACGTGTCGATCTCCACCATTCAATATGCGTATTCGTTGCTGGAAAAGGAGGGCAGGGTGTATTCGGTGGCCAAGTCGGGGTACTACGCCTGGCCGCTCGCCGGTGGACCCGTGGCGTGTCCCAGCGGGGATCTGCTCGAGCGTCTCTATGTGGCGTCCCGGCGCCCGGGCATGACAGTGCTCAGCGGCGATGAACCGGCCTTGCTGGCATCATTGGACGGCACCTTGCTGCGCCTGGAGCGCGAGTTGGTGCGCCAGTATCCTGGGCATCTGCAGCCTTGGTCACAGCCCTGCGGGGTGTGGGAACTGAGAGCGGCATTGGCGGCTCGCTACACCTCATCACCCACCCGTTGCTGGCATGCTGACGACGTGTACATCGGCGCGGATTTGCGCGGTGTGCTCGACATCCTTATCGAGGTATTGGGCTTGCGCGGTGCCTCGGTGGTGGTCGAGTCACCCTGCGAGTGGTCAATCCTGCGCCTGCTGCAGGATGCCGGGGTACGTGTCCTTGAACTGCCCTGGGGCGAGGATGGCCGCCTGGAACTGGCATTGCTTGAAGGGATGCTGCGTCACGAATCAGTGCAATTGGTCGTGCTGTCATCGTCGATCAGCTTGCCGTCAGCCTTTGCCTTGCAGCCCCAAGACCGCCTGGAGGTGGCGCAACTGCTCGATCGGTACGATTGCTGGCTATTGGAAAACGATACCTGCGGCGAACTGGGATTCAAGCCGGCACCGGTTGCCCTGCGCGATCTGGTCAACCCTGAGCGGTTGGTGGTGTTTGCCTCTTTCGAGAAAATACTCGGGCCAGAGGCGCCGTTTGGCTACGCATTGTCGCGGCACTTAAGCGGTGAGTTGCAGCGCCAGTTCCTGCTGCGCTCGTTCCGGCTATCCTCAATTCGCCAGCGCGCGATTGCGCGCCTGTACCACAGCGGCAAGATCGACCAGCACTTGCACCACTTACGCCTTCTGCTGCGTGAGCAGGCGCGCGAAATGGGCGAACTTGTGGGTCGGCACCTGGGTGATCAAGTGACTTACCGAATGCCGGCGGGCGGGGCCACCTTTTGGTTGGGCGCCTCCCGGGCGGTGGACATGCGCAAGGCTTTCCACGCCTTGCTGGCCCGTCAGGTAGTTGTGGCGCCCGGTGAGTTGTTCAGCCTGTGCGGCTTGCATCACCAGCATCTGCGGTTGAGCAGCACCTTCCATGGGCAGCCCAACCTGGACATTGCCCTGGCCTTGGTGGGCGAGGCGCTGCGTGATGCACAGATCAGCTAGATGCATGAAATTTCTCTGTGGCTTGTAGGATCAATACCGTCGCGCAGTAGTCCAACTCTCAGTAAACTGTCATTTTTTCCGAATCCTTCTTTCTCGAGGTTTATGCATGACAATCAGTCCTTTTGCGGGCAAGCCGGCGCCAGCTCAGTTGCTGGTGGATATCCCGCGACTGGTCACGGCCTATTACACCGGCCAGCCTGATGCAGCGATCTCCACCCAGCGCGTGGCCTTTGGTACTTCCGGGCACCGTGGCAGCTCGTTCGAGCTGAGTTTCAACGAATGGCACGTGCTGGCCATCAGCCAGGCTATTTGCCTGTACCGTGAAGCCCAGGGCATCAATGGTCCCTTGTTCGTCGGCCTGGACACCCACGCACTGTCGACTCCAGCGGGCGCGAGTGCCCTGGAAGTGCTGGCCGCCAACGGCGTGCACGTGATGCTGGCTGAAGGCGATGAATACACGCCGACCCCGGCCATCTCCCACGCCATCATTTGCTACAACCGTGGCCGTACCAGCGGCCTGGCAGACGGCATCGTGATTACGCCGTCGCACAACCCGCCACAAAGTGGCGGTTACAAGTACAACCCGCCCAATGGCGGCCCGGCCGATACCCACGTTACCAAGTGGATCGAAGCCAAGGCCAACGAGCTGCTGGCCAACAAACTGGCCGGGGTTAAACGCATTACCCACGCCCAGGCACTCAAGGCCGACACCACCCATCGCCATGACTACCTCAACAGCTATGTGGCCGACCTGGTCAATGTGATCGATATGGACGCCATCCGCAGCGCCGACCTGCGCCTGGGCGTGGATCCGTTGGGCGGAGCAGGGGTGCGCTACTGGTCGGCGATTGCCGAGCACTACCGTTTGAACCTGGACGTGGTGAACACCGAGGTCGACTCGACTTTCCGCTTCATGAGCGTCGACTGGGACGGCCAGATCCGCATGGACCCGTCCTCCAGCTATGCGATGCAAGGCTTGATCGGCCTCAAGGACCGTTTCGACGTCGCCTTCGCCTGTGACCCGGACCACGACCGCCACGGCATCGTTACGCCATCGGGTGGCCTGCTGGCACCGAACAATTACCTTGCCGTGTCGATTGATTACCTGTTCCAGAACCGTGCGCAGTGGCGCGCCGATGCTGCTGTGGGCAAGACCGTGGTCAGCAGTGGCTTGATTGATCGTGTTGCGGCGCGTATCGGCCGTCGCCTGTTTGAGGTGCCAGTGGGCTTCAAGTGGTTTGCCGATGGCCTGTTCGAAGGCTCACTGGGCTTTGGCGGCGAAGAAAGCGCCGGCGCGTCGTTCCTGCGCAAGGACGGCACGGTGTGGAGCACCGACAAAGATGGTCTGATCCCGGCCTTGCTGGCCGCCGAAATGACCTCGCGCAAAGGCCAGGACCCAAGCCAGATCTACCGTGGCCTGACTGACGCGCTGGGCGAGCCGTTCGCGATTCGTGTCGACGCCAAGGCGACCCCGGCGCAGAAAGCGTTGCTGGGCAAGCTGTCGCCTGCGCAGGTCACCTCCACGCAACTGGCCGGGGAGAGCATCGAGCAGATCCTCAGCCACGCGCCGGGTAATAACCAGGCAATCGGCGGCTTGAAAGTGATGACCAAAAACGGCTGGTTCGCCGCACGGCCATCGGGCACCGAGGACATCTACAAGATCTACGCTGAAAGCTTTGTGGGTGAAGACCACCTCAAGCAGTTGGTGGAAGAGGCGCAGGTGCTGGTAGACGGCGCCATCTCCCAGTAACACCGCAGATCCAGACATGTGGGAGCTGGCTTGCCTGCGATAGCATCACCGCGGTGTAACAAATACACCGAGGTGTCTGTATCGCAGGCAAGCCAGCTCCCACACAAGCCCGCTCCCACATTGCTTTGTGTTAAGCCAGATCTACCAAGACGATTTCGCTGTCTTCAACCGCTGTTACCCGCAACACCTGCTCATCTTCCACCGCCACACCGTCTCGCGCTTGCGCACGCAGGCCATTGACTTCAATGATCCCCGTCGCCGGCACCAGATACGCCCGGCGCCCGCTGTCCAGCCGATATTCGGCACTTTCCCCTGCCTTCAAGTTAGCCGCCACCAGGCGTGCGTCCGCCCGAATGCGCAAGCTTTCAGTGTCACCGGCCTTGCCGCTGGCCAGGGTCACAAAACCCTCGCGATTGCCCTTGGGAAACGGCTTGGCACCCCAGGAAGGCGGCAGCCCGGCTTCATTCGGGATGATCAAGATCTGGAAAATCTTGGCGGGCATGGCTTCCAGGTTGTATTCGCTGTGGGCAATCCCGGTGCCGGCACTCATGACCTGTACGTCGCCCGCTTCGGTGCGGCCTTTATTGCCAAGGTTGTCGGCATGGCTGATGGCACCTTCACGCACATAGGTGATGATTTCCATGTCGCGATGCGGGTGCTGCGGGAAGCCCGTGCCGGGCGCAATGATGTCGTCGTTCCACACCCGCAGGTTGCCCCAGTGCATGCGCTTGGGGTCGTGGTACTCGGCGAAGGAAAAGTGATGATGGGCGTCGAGCCAGCCATGATGGGCGCCGCCCAGGGTAGTGAAAGGTCGAAGTTCAAGCATGATGGGTCTCCTGTGGATGGTGGCTATCATCCAGCAGTACATGATCGATAAAAAGCGTAAAAAATGCCGGATTCCAATCTGTTTATTCGATTGATTGCTGGCGTTTTGACTTTTACTTCATCGCCTAACTGCATGACAACAAAGCAATTGGCTGGAACTGCGCGCCGATTCCGGCGACCATGGCACCTTCGCCAGAACCAACCTCATCGCTGGAGTCCGCGTGCCGCAACAAACGCCCGATCTGCCCCCCGAACTGCGTCCCCTGGCAGAAATGCCCCTGCTGAAACGGCTCGCCGCCCGTTTGTTTGGCCATGGCCTGACGCGTTTGCGTGCCCAGCATCGGTTTTCCTGGCTGCACGGCCAGGCGGACGGCTTTCGCAGCGGGCACGAAGCCGGCGTGGAATATGGCTATCGCGAAGGCAAGGCCGACGGCCTCGAGGAAGGTCGGCAGGTGTTGCTGATCCGCGACTTTCGCCCCGACGAGCACCGCGCACCGGGGGTGGATGACAGCTTGTTCGACGATTGGCGCTTGCCACTCACGGCCGACGTGAAGAAGCGCATGAAGGCTGACGTAGCACGTCTGCTACCGGCCCACGCCCAGCCCAGTGCCGCGCAATGGAAGATGATCTTCAGTGATACCCCCTCGACCTCAGTGATTGCCGGTGCCGGGGCGGGTAAGTCCACCTCGCTGGTGCTGCGCATCCTCTTGCTGAACCACTATCTGGGCTTTGAGCTGAGTTCGATGACCGTGGTGACCTTCACCCGCGAATCGCGCAAAGACTTCATCAATAAGCTCATGGAAATTCTCAGCCTGTGGGGCCAGCCCCTTGGTTTCAAAGAAGCCCAGGCCGTGGTGCGTACCTTTCATTCGCGCATTCTGCCGATGGTGCGCAGCCTGCCGGGCTTCGAGCGGCTACAAGCGTTTGAAAACCTCAGCAGCGGTTTCGACGATGCCGACAGCAACCCCTTCGACCTGCGTATCAGCGACGCCCAGCGCCAACAGATGAACACCTGTTATCACCGGCTGCATGGCCGCCATGCGCGCTTTCGCGAGCTGATCGCACCACTGGCCCGCCATGGCCTGCAACTCAAGGAACTGGAGCGCGACCACCCCGACGTGCAGAAACGCATCGCCGTCACCGAGCTGGCAGCCAAGCGCGATGAAGAACTCTGTGACGTGATCGAGGACCTGTGGTTTCGCGCCGGCGCCTGGCCGATCAAAGGCATAGAGCCCAGTCGCCAGACCTTCGAAATCAATGGTGCGCAATTTCACTGCCACGGCTACATCGCGGAACTGGATGCCTGGGTGGTATTGGGTTTTGACCCGCGGGAAAACGCTCAGAACAGCCGGCCAAATTCAAAGCTTTCCGTGCGGGCCGAATGGGCGGTAAAGCGCACCTTGTTTCAAGCATTCTGTCGCAAGCCATTGATATGGATCGATAACTACGAATCATCAAGGCGCCTTTTAAGCAGCCTGGCGGGCGATGCCAGCGCCGGGCCTGGCTTTGATTACAAGGTCAAGGGCGAGCTGGCCTCGGCGCCGCTGTTGGACAGTTTCGTGATGGCGGCCGGGTTTATCGAGAATCTCGGGTTGGATGTGCCAACGGCTGTGGGCCAAATGAGCTTCGCCAAGGACGACCCGGACCGGGGCTACTTTGAAGCCTTGAGCATTTTCTGGAAGGCGCTGGAAGATCATTTGCTCGATCAATCGCCGCCGATCATGACCTATAACCGCATGTTTTCGCTGTTCGGTGAGAACACCCCGGAGAACCTCAAGCTGCTCAGCGATCCACTGCTACGGCCGATGTCGCACCTGATGATCGACGAGTTCCAGGACGTATCGCCGCAGATCGTCTCGTGGATCCGCGCCAGCCTGCGCGAGATTCGCAGCCGTGGCCCGGCGATGCACGTAGGGCGCGGGGCGCAACGCTCGTCGTTGCTGTGCGTGGGTGATGACTGGCAGTCGATCTACGGCTGGCGCGGCAGTTCACCCAAGTACTTCATGGCGTTCAACCAGGAATTCCCGTCACCCAGCACCACCCGCGTGATGCTCAGCGAGAACTACCGCAGCCACCAGCACATCATCGACGCCGCCGAACATGTGGTACGCACGGCCCCGGCGATCCCCGGCAAGAAGGCCAAGGCCAGTGGCGAGCCCAAGGCTTTGGAACCCGTCGTGGTGCTGGAACGGGACGACGCCGCACTGGGGCGGCAGTTGCTGGAGCACTATCAGCGCGGTAATACAGTGCTAATGCTTTATCGAAAAAGTAGCGATAAGTTATTGATACAAGAGCATATTCAGTCTGTAGTTAATGTGGATTCTAGCTTGAATCCACAGGATCGCCGACTCAAACAGCTGACTTATCATAGTGCCAAGGGCCTGCAAGCAGACACGGTATTCCTGCTCGGGGATTGCCAGCACGTCACCAGCTCGCCTTACAAAAACCAGGTTTACCGCATGGCAGGCCTGGGCAAGGACGGCGACAGCGAACCCTACGACAGCGCGCAGAAAGACGAAGTGCTGCGCCTGGCCTATGTCGGCATTACCCGGGCAGTGAGCCATTGCTATTGGTATGTGGAGAAGCCGGAAGGCCAGGGCGTGAATGTGCCCAGGGCTTCGGAGCGGGTTGATGGGCGAAAGGCGTTTTTTGATGACCAACGCAGCTAGCAGCTAAACACAGTACCCAATGTGGGAGCGGGCTTGCCCGCGATAGCAGTAGATCAGTTGGCAACTTTGCAAACTGACACTCCGCCATCGCGGGCAAGCCCGCTCCCACATTGGTTAAGATTTACCTGTTAAATCGGGTTCACGCCCGCAACGACAGCGGCGGCACAAAACACTCCAGCTCATCCTCCACCGCCTCGATGATGCGCTCCACATCCGCGGCATTCATCACCGTCGCGCAAGGAATGCCGGCAATCGCGATCAACGTCTCGCCGCTGGCCCGGTCGAACAGGCGCGCGACCATACTGCCGGGGGCGTCCATACTCCCCTCGAAGCCCATCGGATGAAAATGCCAGCGCATCAGCTGGCAGGCGTTGGGAAATGTCACTTTGTTCATGTTGCCCACCTTGTTCATTGAGCGCTTCCTTTAGCTCGCGGCAGGGGGCCATGACCTTCACTGGTCGTGGCATCAAGACCTTCAAAATAGCATTCGTTCGCAAGCGCGCGGTGACTTTTTAGGGGCCGTTCGGCAGTTCTTTTGCGATCATATGACGTGGGTCATTTCTTACTCAAAACCAGGCAAAAGGCCATTAGTCAGAAGTACCAATTGACCATTGAATGCCGCTGGCAAATTCGGCAATCTCCCAGGCATTCCCGCCGCAGAGCCTTCCATGCAGCCCGTCTTGAGTGAAGAGTACGAACAAACCCAAGCCACCGGCGATCTGGTGTTGCGCCATCACCTGTGCTGGCGCCATCGCGACCTGGATGGCGTGATGTCTTACTACCACCCCGACATCCAATACCACGACTTCTTCCAAAACCGCGTGGTGGGCCAGGCCGAGTTGCGCGAGTATCTGCAAGCCAGCATGCCGCGAGGCGCCGACGAGGCGATTGAACACATCGACCGCATTCGCGCCGACGGCGATACCGCGTTTATCCAGTACCGCATTACGCTGCGCGGCGGCCAGGGCCTGGTGTCATTTCGCACCAGTGAGGCGATTACCGTGCGCGATGGGTTGATCTGGCGCGTCAACGAGTACGCCTCCCTGGTGCATGAGCAGCCGACCCAAACCCTGCGCCCGACAGTCAGCCGCCTGGGCCTGTCGCCCCAACAATTGGGGCATATGGCCAACGATCTGCAGCAGTACTTCGAACTCAAGCAACCCTATCTCGACCCGGAGCTGGACCTGCAACGTGTGGCCAATGAGTGTGGCTACAGCCGCAACCAGATTTCCTACCTGCTCAACCAGGTGCTGGGGCAGAGCTTCTACCGTTACGTCAACCAGGCCCGGCTCCAACACCTGCTGGCTGCGCTGGACAAGGCTGTGCCGCCGATAAAGGTCGATGACCTGGCCTTTGCCGCCGGTTTTAATTCGCTGTCGGCGTTCTACAGCGCGTTCCGCCAGCACACCGGGCAATCGCCCAAGGCCTACGTCAAACAAATTTCTCTGCGTGCACGCGCGCAAGACAGCCCATAACGCCGCGCTCTAGGATCCAGCCTATCGAAATGAGGTTGGGGAGCTTGGCATGCCGGCATGGCGCAACATCAGTTTATGGATGGACCAGTTGGACGACCCGCTGGTGGCGCGGCCGTCCCTTGCGCACGACCTGGACGTCAATGTGGCGATTATCGGCGCCGGCTACACCGGGTTGTGGACCGCCTACTACCTCAAGCGCCAGGCTCCGGAGCTGAAGATTGCGATTATCGAAGCGCAGACAGCAGGCTTCGGTGCGTCTGGCCGCAATGGCGGCTGGCTGATGGGCAACCTGTTGGGCGAAGACCGCCTGCTGGCCGGCCTGTCAGCGCAACAACGGCGCGCCTCGTTTGACCTGTTGCATGGCATCCCCGACGAGGTCGCCCGGGTGCTGTCCCGTGAAGGCATCGACTGCGACTACCGCAAAGGCGGCGTGCTGTACTGCGCGGCGCGTTACCCGGAGCAGGAAGGCAGCCTGCGCCGTTACCTGGACACGCTCCACGCCCAGGGCCTTACCGAAGCGGACTACCGCTGGCTGAGCCCGCAACAGCTGGCCGAGCAAATCCGCATCGCCAAGCCGTATGGCGGTATCTATGCGCCCCATGTCGCAACCATCAACCCCGCCAAACTGGTACGCGGCCTGGCGCGGGTGGTGGAGAGCATGGGCGTGACGATCTATGAGAACAGCCCGGTCACCCATTGGCAGTCCGGCAGCGTGCGCACGGCCAATGCCAGCGTGCGCGCCGCGTGGGTAGTGCCGGCGGTTGAGGGTTACGCCACCACATTGCCGCCGCTGGGGCGCTATCAGTTACCGGTGCAAAGCCTGATTGTCGCCACTGAGTCGTTGCCGGCCAGCACCTGGGATGAAATTGGCTTGAGCCGAGGCCAGGCCTTTGGCGAAAGCAGCCGCCAGGTCACCTACGGTCAGCGTTCGGCGGATGACCGCCTGATATTCGGTGCCCGGGGCGGCTATCAGTTCGCCGGCAAGCTGCGCCACAACTTCGACCTGACCAGCGACGAAGTGGAGCTGCGCCGCTACCTGTTCAGCGAACTCTTCCCACAGCTCAAACACGTCAGGATTACCCACTCCTGGGGCGGCAACCTCGGCATGTCGCGCAACTTCCGGCCGCACATGCTCTGCGATCACACCACCGGCATCGCGCTGTCCGGTGGTTATGGCGGGGAGGGCGTAGGTGCCACCAACCTCGGAGGCCGCACCCTGGCCGACATGATTCTGGGCCTCGATACGCCGCTGACCACCCAGCCCTGGGTGATTCGCGAGCGTGGCCTGGACGCGCTCAAGGCCTGGGAGCCCGAACCCTGCCGCTGGCTGGGTTACAACGCGATCATTCGCAGTTTTGTCCATGAAGACCAGGTGCTGGCCAACCCCAACAGCGCGCCGTGGCGGCGCAAATTGGCGACCGGCGTGGCCGGGTTCATGGAAGGTTTCATGCACTGAGACGTTTCACTCACACGGGAAAACCCATGAGCATCACTCACTTCAAAGACGCGCTGAACGCCCACCTGCCGGACTCGTCACCGGTGGCCGTGCCCTTGGGCGAGCCTATCGCCGTAGCCTCGACCTTAAGCGTTGAGCGCAACGATGGCGTCGAAACCGGCATTTGGGAATGCACCCCAGGCCGCTGGCGTCGGCAGATCAAATCCCAGGAGTTTTGCCACTTTATCCAGGGCCGCTGCACCTTCACCCCCGACAACGGTGAAGTCGTTCACCTACACGCCGGCGATGCATTGATGTTGCCGGCCAACAGCACCGGTATCTGGGACATCCACGAGACCGTGCGCAAGACCTACGTGTTGATGCTGGCATAAGCGGCAAGCAACAAGCCACAAGCCACAAGAATAAAAGCTGACAGCTTGCAGCTCGAAACTTGCAGCTGCCTCCCTACCTCCTGCCATAAAAACAGCCCTAAAACCGCCAGGAAATCGAACCATGAAAGCCATTGCCCTGTTGCCCTTGATGTTGGTGGCCTCTATCAGTCAGGCCGCCGAGACGGTGAAGATCTACAACTGGTCGGACTACATCGCGCCGGACACCACCAAGAACTTCCAGAAAGAAACCGGCATCGGTTTTACCTACGACGTATACGACAGCAACGAAACCCTCGACGGCAAGTTGATGACCGGCAAATCCGGCTATGACGTGGTGTTTCCGTCCAACCACTTCATGGCTCGGCAGATCCAGGGCGGCGCCCTTAAAAAACTCGACAAGAGCCAGCTGCCCAACTGGAAAAACCTCAACCCGGTGCTGCTCAAGGCTCTGCAAAACAACGATCCGGGCAACGAGCATGGTTTCCCGTACCTGTGGGGCAGCACCGGCATCGGCTACAACATCGACAAGGTCAAGGCGGTGCTCGGCGACAACGCGCCGGTGGATTCCTGGGACTTGATCTTCAAACCCGAGAACATGGCCAAGCTGCAAAAATGTGGCGTGGCGATTCTCGACAACGGCCCGGAACTGCTGCCGGCGGCGCTTAATTACCTGGGCCTGCCGCCCCACAGCAAGAAGGCCGAGGACTACAAAAAGGCTGAAGGCCTGTTGATGAAAGTGCGTCCGTATGTGGCCTACTTCCATTCCTCGAAGTACACCGCCGACCTGGCCAATGGCGACATCTGCGTGGCTGTCGGCTTCTCCGGCGACATCCTGCAGGCCGAAAGCCGCGCCAAGGAAGCCAGGAACGGTGTGAATATCGGCTACAACATTCCCAAGGAAGGCGCCGCGATCTGGTTCGATATGGTCGCCATGCCCGCCGACGCCCCGGATGAAAAAGCCGGTTACGCGTTCATGAACTACCTGCTGCGCCCGGAGGTGATGGCCAGCATCACCAACTACGTGCACTACGCCAACGGCAACGCGGCGGCTGACAGCCTGGTAGACCCTGCAATCAAGGCCGACACCAAGGTGTACCCAAGCCCGGAAATGATGGGCAAGTTGTTTGCCCTGGAAGCAATGCCGCTGAACATCGACCGGATTCGCACGCGGGTGTGGAACACCATTCGTACCGGACGCTAGGGGTTACACCGAGCCCCTGTGGGAGCTGGCTTGCCTGCGATTGCGACCTGTCCGTCGGCTAGTGGGTGACTGACACACCGCTATCGCGGGCAAGCCCGCTCCCACATTTTGACTGTGCAATGCCGGTTTTCAGGGATTTTCCAGATCATGCCCCAACGACTGGATAAACAACGAAAACAGCTCCGGCTGTGACGAAATATCCAGCTTTGCGTACAGGTGTCGCCGGTGCACCTTCACGGTGTCCGGCGAGATTTTCAAACGCTCGGCCATGGCCTTGGACGAGAACCCACGCAGCACCAGGCGCGCCACTTCCAGCTCGCGCTCCGACAGTACACCGCTGCCAAAATGGCTCAGCGCATCGCGAATCTGCGTGTCCATCGCCGGTACACGCTGGGTGCTTTGCTGCCAGTGCTGCTGCATCAACGGCAGCACCCAGGCCGCCAGTGTGGTCATCAACCCGGTCTCTTCAAAGTTGAAGCGTCGCTGCATGCCCAGCGACAAAGACAGCGTGCCTGTACCCGGTAACTGCAGAATGAATTGCACCTCGTCTTCCAATACGTTGTCGTGGAAGTAGTTGAGGAAGTATTCACTCTGGCGAAAATGGTCCGGTGCCACTTCCTCCAGGCGATACACGCCGCTGGCATAACCTTCGCGGTACGCCTGGTAAAACGGGTCGATCAGGTACAGGCCATTGAGGTACACCAGCATCGAGGCCGGTTTGCTGCTCGGCTGGGCGTCGTATTCTTCCAGGGCCACGGGCGGGCCATCGAGGGGGTAAAAAATCGCCAGGGCGTTATCGAACGGCAGGCATTGGTGCAGCAACAGCACCAACTGCTTCCAGAAGTGCTCGGTGCCCAGGTGTGCGACGGTGCGGCCCAGGCCTGCGTGCATGCCGACCTCTCTGAACAGGCTCATAAACACGGCTCCAGCCCTCAATAGATCAGCCAAGGGTTCGGCTTTTGCCGAGTATCGTCAAGGGGAGTACGCCAATAGGGGAATTGGCCCGCATAAACACAGCGTTTACTTTGCCGTCATCCAGCGAGAAACATATCTCGCAACCGCCCGACTTTTTTCGTTTCTGCCTCCTACCAAAAATAACGACAGAGGATAACGATATGAGTGCTTCCCCCGCGCCAGACGGCGTGCTCAAGCCAACGCTGAGTGTTTTCGATGTGGTGGCCATTACGGTTTCGGCGGTCACGCCGGCCAGCTCCGTATTCGTGATTGCGCCGTTTGCCATCCAGCAGGCGGGCAGTGGTGTGTTCATGGCGTTTGTGATGGCGGCCTTGCTCGCGCTGATGTTCGCCTTCTGTTACGCCGAACTCGGTCGCGCCCATAACAGCGCCGGTGGTGAATATGTGTATGCCAAGCGAGTGTTTGGCGGCATGGCCGGTTATGCGACGTTTCTGACGGTGCTGGTGATGCTGTTGTTTATCCCGCCGGTCTTGGCCACAGGGGCCGCGACGTACCTGAATAACGCCCTGGGCACAAAATTCGACTCGCAAACCGTCGCCCTGGTGATCGTGGTGTGCAGCTACGCCCTGGGCATCCTCAATATCAAGCTCAATGCCTGGATTACCGGCACCTGCCTGCTGTTGGAAGTGGCGGCGTTGCTGGTGATCGTGTTTATCGGCTTTGGTAATCCCGTGCAGCCCGCCAGCGTGCTGTTCCAGCCGCAGATCGTCGAAAACGGCGTGCTGCACCTGGCGCCCTGGGCATTGGTGATTGGCGCCGTCGGCATCGGCCTGTTCTCGTTCAATGGGTATGGTCCTGCGGTATTGCTGGCCGAAGACATGAAGTGCGGTGGCAAAGGCGTGCACAAAGCGGTGTTGTGGTCGCTGGGGTTGGTGGTGGTGATCGAGCTGGTGCCGATCACGGCACTGCTGATCGGCGCACCGTCGCTGAGCGCGATGATCAGCAGCCCTGACCCGATTGGCTATCTGCTGACCAGCCACGGCAATGAAACCCTGTCACGCTTGGTCAGTGCCGGGATCTTCCTGTCGGTGTTCAACGCGATTGTCGCCATCGTCATCCAGATTGGCCGAGTGGTGTTCAGCAGCGGTCGCGATGCGCTGTGGACGCCGCGCATCAACGCGCTGTTCACGCGTATTCACCCGCGCTGGGATTCCCCATGGCTGGCGACGCTGTTCCTGGCGGTGCCTTCGGCGCTGTTGAGTTTCAGCTCGAACCTGGCGGACCTGACGTCCTTCAGTGTATTGCTGATCATCCTGGTGTACCTGGTGGTGGCGTTGAGCGCGCTGATGAGCCGGGTGCTGCTGCGTGATCGCGAGCACCCTTATCGCATGCCGTTATGGCCGCTGCCGGCAGTGCTGGCGGTACTGGGCGCCGGTTACCTGCTGGTGACCCTGATCGCCGCGGCGTCGGTGCGCGACATCATGATCATCATCGGCTTGCTGGCCTTGTCGGTGATTTTGTATTGCATCACTGGCCGGACGAGTCCGGCGTTTCAGAAATTGTAAGGAGTGGGTATGCGAGCACGTCAACTGGGCATTACGTTAGGGCTGGGCACGCCCGGCAAATTGAACGCCATCACCGATGTTCCCGGTGTCCGGGTGGGGCACGCCACGCTCAAGACCAGCATCGACGGCAAGCAGGTGCGCACCGGCGTCAGCGTGATCCAGCCGCGCGCCGGGGAGGCGCGACAGCAACCGTGTTTCGCCGGCTACCACGTGCTCAACGGCAATGGCGACGCCACCGGCCTTGAGTGGATCAGCGAAGCGGGGCTGCTGACCACACCCATCGCTATCACCAACACCCACAGCATCGGGATTGTACGTGACAGCCTGATCGCCCTGGAGCGCGAGCGCCTGGCGGACCCGGCGGTGTACTGGTGCATGCCGGTGGTGATGGAAACCTACGACGGCCTGCTCAACGATATCTGGGGCCAGCACGTCAAGCCTGAACATGTGCGCCAGGCGCTGGACGCGGCCGAGGGTGGCCCGGTGCAAGAGGGCGCCGTCGGCGGCGGCACCGGCATGATCTGCCATGAGTTCAAGGGCGGCATCGGCACCGCATCCCGGCGTGTGCCAGAGGAGCAGGGCGGTTGGACCGTCGGCGTGCTGGTGCAGGCCAACCATGGCAAGCGCCAGGAGCTGCGCGTGGATGGCTACCCGGTCGGGCGCCAGTTGATGGACATTCCATCACCCTTCGCCGAGCGCGGCACGCCGGGCATGGGTTCGATCGTGGTGATCATCGCCACCGACGCGCCGTTGCTGCCCCATCAATGCCAGCGCCTGGCGCAACGCGCCTCCATCGGTATCGCGCGCACGGGCGGCGGTACCGAGGATTCCAGTGGCGACCTGTTCCTGGCCTTCGCCACCGGCAATCACGGCCTGCCACCGGCAGATTACGGGCGCAAGGACCTGGCACTCAGCAGCGTATTGCGCATGGTCAACAACGACCATATTTCGCCCTTGTTCAGTGCCGCCGCAGAGGCGGTGGAGGAGGCGATTATCAACGCGATCCTGGCGGGCGAGGACATGACGACGGAAGACGGCATCACGGTGCCCGGACTTGCCGACGAAGTATTAATCGGCGCGTTAAACAAGTGCGGCTGGAGTCTGTCCCGGTAATGGGGGACACGCACTTTAATAGTGCGGGTGGTGGCTCTTTAATATTGAACTATGACACCGTGTCAATATATTGGATCCATTATTAAAGAGGGCCGCTCAGCAAGAGCGGCTTTACCGCTATTTAATATTTAAATAACAGTCGGCGGCGATTTGCGGCGCTAGCGCAATTACCCCCAGCAAACGCTGTGTGCGACTTCCTTAAGTTGAATCTACGTCACATTTTTGTTGCGTAAATATTTGTAGACGAAAGATTTCAAGTTGTGTCAGTTTCGATACGCCTTCAAAAGAGGCGAGTGATAGGACGATCCTCGCCCGCGAGGTTCCTATCGAACAAAGACTGATGCACTTGCAAACAAGGAAGTACGTTTATGTCAAAAGTAAAAGACAAAGCTATTGTATCTGCCGCGCAAGCCAGCACTGCTTACTCGCAAATCGATAGCTTCAGCCATCTGTATGACCGTGGCGGTAACCTCACGGTCAATGGAAAGCCCTCGTTCACAGTGGACCAGGCCGCCGACCACCTGTTGCGCGAGAATGCTGCGTATCGGGACATTGATGGCAACGGCAAGATCGACCTCACCTACACCTTCCTGACCTCGGCTTCCTCGGCCACCATGAACAAACATGGCATCTCCGGGTTCAGCCAATTCAACACCCAGCAGAAAGCACAGGCCGCATTGGCCATGCAATCCTGGGCGGATGTGGCCAACGTCACCTTCACCGAGAAAGCCTCGGGCGGTGACTTCCACATGACCTTTGGCAACTACAGCAGCGGCCAGGATGGCGCAGCGGCCTTCGCTTACCTGCCAGGCACCAATGCCAAGTACAACGAGAGCGGGCTGGACGGTACTTCCTGGTACCTGACCAACAACAGTTACACACCGAACAAGACCCCGGACCTGAACAACTATGGCCGGCAGACCCTGACCCACGAAATCGGGCACACCCTGGGCCTGGATCACCCTGGCGACTACAACGCCGGGACCGGCAACCCTTCGTACAAAGACGCGGACTATGGACAGGACACGCGTGGCTACAGCGTCATGAGTTACTGGAGCGAGAGCAACACCAACCAGAACTTCAGTAAAGGCGGGGTCGAAGCCTATTCGTCCGGCCCGCTGATCGACGACATTGCCGCGATCCAGAAGCTCTACGGCGCCAACTACGCCACCCGCGCCGGCGACACCACCTACGGTTTCAACTCCAACACCGGGCGTGACTTCCTCAGCGCCACGTCCAATGCCGACAAGCTGGTGTTTTCGGTATGGGACGGTGGCGGCAACGACACCCTGGACTTCTCCGGTTTCACCCAAAACCAGAAGATCAACCTCAATGAGGCCTCGTTCTCCGATGTTGGCGGCCTGGTGGGCAACGTGTCCATCGCCAAGGGCGTTACCATCGAGAACGCGTTCGGCGGTTCGGGCAATGACCTGATCATCGGCAACAACGCCGCCAACATCATCAAAGGCGGTGCCGGCAACGACATCATCTACGGCGGTGGCGGTGCGGACCAACTATGGGGCGGCGCCGGCAATGACACCTTCGTGTACGGTGCCAGTTCCGACTCCAAGCCGGGTGCGGCGGACAAGATCTTTGACTTCACCTCCGGTTCGGACAAGATCGACCTGTCCGGGATCACCAAAGGTGCAGGCTTGAGCTTCGTCAATGCATTCACCGGGCATGCCGGCGATGCTGTACTGAGCTATGCCTCGGGTACCAACCTGGGCACCTTGGCGGTGGACTTCTCCGGGCACGGCGTGGCGGACTTCCTCGTCACCACCGTCGGCCAGGCAGTGGCCAGCGACATCGTAGCCTGATGTAAAGCGCGCGGCGCCCCGGCGCCGCGCTCTCAGGATGGAGCAGCAGATGCCGCGTTTTTCCCATTTGATCGCCTGTGCTTCACAGGTGTTGTTCGTTTCGGCAGGAGCCCACGTCATGGCGAGCAGTCTGGTTTTACCCACCACCGCGCAATTGGCCGGCCATTGGCAATTGCAGCAACAGGACCAAGTGTGTGCGCTCGACCTGTTGGATGAGCCCAACGCCGTGGCCGGTGATGTCGCCTGCGCCGAGCTATGGCTGAGGGAAAAGCCCCTGACTTGGTCGCCGACCCCGGACGGTATCTGGCTGTTTAATGCAGAGGGCAGCGGGATTATTCATTTGAATCGCGAGAAAGACGGTGAATACAAAGGGCGCACGCCTTCAATACCGGAAGTTGTGCTGCAACGAACACCTTAATTAAAAAGTTATAAGCTTATAACAAGAGTTTAATAGTTGGCCGCCCACTTCAGGGCACGGGCAACTATTGCGCGTCATTGGCTTCGGGGAAGAACAGACACTATGGCGAAGTCCAATGTGGTTGCGCCCTTATTTAGGGCGCTGGGTGAATACAAGGGTATTTTGATCAGCATCGGCTGCTTTACCGCCTTGATTAACCTGTTGATGCTGGTGCCGTCGATTTACATGCTGCAAGTGTACGACCGTGTGTTGTCCTCCCAGAATGAAACCACCCTGGTGATGTTGACGCTGATGGTCGTGGGTTTCTTTGTCTTCATCGGCACGCTGGAAGTGCTGCGCAGTTTTGTCGTGATTCGCATCGGCAGCCAGTTGGAGCGGCGCTTCAACTTGCGCGTGTACAAAGCCGCGTTTGAACGCAACCTGCAACGCGGGCAGGGGCATGCCGGGCAATCGCTGGGCGATTTGACCGTGATTCGCCAATTCATCACCGGGCCTGCGTTGTTCGCGTTCTTCGATGCGCCGTGGTTTCCCATCTACCTGTTTGTGATTTTCCTGTTCAACGTGTGGCTGGGCGTGTTGGCCACGGCGGGCGCTGTGTTGTTGATCGCGCTGGCGTGCCTGAATGAATACCTGACCAAAAAACCACTGGGCGAGGCGGGTGTTTTTTCCCAACAATCAACCCAGCTGGCTACCAGCCACCTGCACAACGCCGAGACCATTCAGGCCATGGGCATGCTCGGCGCGTTGCGTAAACGCTGGTTCGCCGTGCATTCGCAGTTCCTCGGGTTTCAGAACCGGGCCAGCGACACCGGCTCGGTGATTACCTCGCTGAGCAAATCCCTGCGCCTGTGCCTGCAATCCTTGGTGCTGGGCCTGGGCGCCTTTTTGGTGATCAAAGGCGAGATGACCGCCGGGATGATGATCGCCGGGTCCATCCTGATGGGCCGTGTACTCAGCCCTATCGACCAATTGATTGCGGTGTGGAAGCAGTGGAGTTCGGCCAAGCTGGCTTACCAACGCCTTGACGACCTGCTGCGTGAATTCCCACCCGAAGCCGAGCAAATGGCGTTGCCGGCGCCCAAGGGCCAGGTGAGTTTCGAACACGTCAGCGCCGGCCCGCCGGGGCGGCGTGTGGCGACCTTGCAACAGGTCAGTTTCAACCTCGGCGCCGGTGAAGTGCTGGGCGTGCTCGGTGCTTCGGGTTCGGGCAAATCGACCCTGGCCCGCGTGCTGGTTGGCGTGTGGCCAACCCTGGCCGGCACCGTGCGCCTGGACGGCGCGGATATCCATCGCTGGAACCGCGACGATCTCGGCCCGCATATCGGCTACTTGCCCCAGGACATCGAACTGTTCAGCGGCAGCATCGCCGACAACATTGCGCGCTTTTGTGATGCCGACCCGGAGCTGGTGGTGAAAGCCGCGCAACAGGCCGGTGTGCATGAGCTGATCCTGCGTCTGCCGCAAGGCTACGACACCGTGTTGGGCGACAACGGTGGCGGCCTCTCCGGCGGCCAGAAGCAGCGGGTAGCCCTGGCGCGTGCGCTGTATGGCGCGCCGCGTTTGATCGTGCTGGATGAACCCAACTCCAACCTCGACACCGTGGGCGAGGCCGCCCTGGCCAGTGCCATCGTGCAGATGAAAGCCCAGGGCAGCAGCGTGGTGCTGGTCACCCACCGCTCCTCGGCGTTGGCCCAGGCCGACAAGTTGCTGGTGCTCAGTGAAGGCCAATTGCAGGCCTTCGGCCCCAGCCAGGAAGTGCTGCGCGCGTTGTCGGGCCAGCAACAGCAGGAAGCGCCACGGGAAAAGGCCGGTGTGAGCCTTAGCCGTCAGTACCAGACCGGAAGGAATCCAGGCGCATGAGCAGCCTTACTGTAGAGCCCCGCTTTAAAGAACGTGATGCCGGTTTTTTCGTAAAGATGGGCTGGTGGTTGACGATTGTCGGCGCCGGTGGTTTTTTCCTTTGGGCCAGCCTCGCGCCCTTGGACCAGGGCATCCCGGTGCAAGGCACGGTGGTGGTCTCGGGCAAGCGCAAGGCCGTGCAAACCTTCAGCCCTGGGGTGGTCAGCCGGATCCTGGTGAAGGAGGGCGAGTTGGTCAAACAGGGCCAGCCGCTGTTTCGCCTCGACCAGACCCAGAACCAGGCCGACGTGCAGTCGCTGCAAGCCCAGTACCGCATGGCCTGGGCCAGCGTGGCACGCTGGCAGAGCGAGCGTGATAACCAAGCGGCGATTACCTTTCCCGCTGAGCTGAGCGCCAACCCCGACTCGGCCCTGGCTCTGGTGCTGGAAGGCCAACGCCAGCTGTTCAGCAGCCGCCGTGAAGCCTTTGCCCGTGAACAAGCCGGTATTCGCGCCAACATCGACGGTGCCACCTCGCAACTGAGCGGCATGCGCCGCGCCCGTACCGACCTGTCTGCCCAGGCGCAATCCCTGCGCGACCAACTGGCCAACCTGCAACCCCTGGCCGACAACGGCTATATCCCGCGCAACCGCTTGCTGGACTACCAGCGCCAACTGTCCCAGGTGCAACAGGACCTGGCGCAAAACACTGGCGAAAGTGGCCGCGTGGAGCAGGGCATTCTCGAATCACGCCTCAAATTGCAGCAGCACAGTGAGGAGTATCAGAAAGAAGTGCGCAGCCAGTTGGCCGACGCACAACTGCGCAGCCTGACCCTGGAACAGCAACTGACCTCTGCGGGTTTTGATTTGCAGCACAGCGAAATCAATGCGCCGGCCGATGGCATTGCGGTCAACCTCAGCGTGCACACCGAAGGCGCCGTGGTGCGCGCCGGTGAAACCCTGCTGGAGATCGTGCCCCAGGGCACGCGCCTGGAGGTGGAAGGGCGCCTGCCGGTGCATCTGGTCGATAAAGTGGGCACCCACCTGCCGGTCGATATCCTCTTCACTGCCTTCAACCAGAGCCGCACCCCGCGCGTGCCGGGCGAAGTCAGCCTGATCTCGGCCGACCAGATGCTCGATGAAAAGACCGGCCAGCCTTACTACGTGCTGCGCACCACGGTCAGCGAGGCTGCATTGGAAAAACTCCACGGCCTGGTGATCAAACCGGGCATGCCCGCCGAGATGTTTGTACGCACCGGCGAACGCTCCTTGCTCAACTACCTGTTCAAACCGCTGCTCGATCGCGCCGGTTCTGCGTTGACTGAGGAATGAGCATGCGCGTTGTGTTCATCACCTTATTATTGAGCTGCACCAGTGCCCACGCCGCCATGGGCCCGTTTGATGTGTACGAGCAGGCATTGCGTAACGATCCGGTGTTTCTCGGCGCCATCAAGGAGCGTGACGCCGGCCTGGAAAACCGCACCATCGGCCGTGCCGGGCTGCTGCCGCGGCTTTCGTACAACTACAACAAGGGCCGCAACAACTCCGAAGCGCACCTGCCGGACGGGCGCGGCGGCAGTTATCGCGACGACCGCAACTACAACAGCTATGGCTCGACCTTCAGCTTGCAACAGCCGTTGTTCGACTACGAAGCCTATGCCAACTACCGCAAGGGCGTGGCCCAGGCGCTGTTCGCCGATGAAAGCTTTCGCGACAAGAGCCAGGCGTTGCTGGTGCGGGTGCTGAGCTATTACACCCAGGCGCTGTTTGCCCAGGACCAGATCGACATCGCCCGCGCCAAGAAAAAGGCCTACGAGCAGCAGTTCCAGCAGAACCAGCACCTGTTCCAGCAGGGCGAAGGCACGCGCACCGATATTCTCGAGGCCGAGTCGCGCTATGAGCTGGCCACCGCCGAAGAGATCCAGGCGCTGGACGAGCAGGACGCGTCGTTGCGCGAACTGGGGGCTTTGATCGGCGTGCAAAGCGTCGATATCCACGACCTGGCGCCGCTGAACCAGAGCTTTGCTGCCTTCACCCTGACCCCGGCCAACTACGACACCTGGCATGAACTGGCGCTGAGCAATAACCCCACGCTGGCGTCCCAGCGCCAGGCCGTGGAAGTGGCGCGCTATGAAGTGGAGCGCAACCGCGCCGGGCATTTGCCCAAGATCACCGCGTATGCCAGCTCGCGCAAACAGGAGTCCGACAGCGGCAACACTTACAACCAGCGCTACGACACCAACACCATCGGCGTTGAAGTCAGCCTGCCGCTGTACGCCGGTGGCGGTATCTCCGCCTCCACTCGCCAGGCCAGCCGTGGCATGGAGCAGGCCGAGTACGAGCTGGAAGGCAAGACCCGCGAAACCCTGATCGAACTGCGCCGCCAGTTCAGTGCGTGCCTGTCGGGCGTGAGCAAATTGCGTGCGTACCAAAAGGCACTGACCTCGGCCGAGGCGCTGGTGGTGTCGACCAAGCAAAGCATCCTCGGTGGCGAGCGGGTCAACCTCGATGCACTGAACGCCGAGCAGCAGCTGTACAGCACCCGTCGCGACCTGGCCCAGGCCCGCTACGACTACCTGATGGCCTGGACCAAATTGCACTACTACGCGGGCAACTTGCGCGACACCGACCTGGCGAAAGTCGATGAGGCTTTCGGCCCGGTGAAATGAGCATCCATAAGAAGAATAAGGAGGGGTTAGATGATCACCCATTCACCACGTTTCAAACCGTTTACCGCAGGCTCGTTACTCCTGCTGTCCGTTGCGGCACAGGCGGCCTATACCGAAAACGGCCAAGCGGGTAACCCCGCCAGTTGGCGCTCCGCCGAATTCCAGAGCGACTGGGGCCTGGGGCGCATGAAGGCGGATGAAGCCTATGCGGCCGGCATCACCGGCAACGGCGTCAAAGTCGGCGCGCTGGATTCGGGTTTTGACCCCAACCACCCTGAAGCTTCCAAAGACCGCTACCACGCTGTCACCGCCAGCGGCACCTACGTCGATGGCAAGCCGTTCAGCACCACCGGCGCACTCAACCCCAACAATGATTCCCACGGCACCCATGTCACCGGCACCATGGGCGCAGCCCGTGATGGCGTGGGCATGCACGGTGTGGCCTACAACGCGCAAATCTACGTGGGCAACACCAACGCCAACGACAGCTTCCTGTTTGGCCCGACCCCGGACCCCAAGTATTTCAAGGCGGTGTATACCGCGCTGGTGGATTCCGGCGTGCGCGCCATCAACAACAGCTGGGGCAGCCAGCCCAAGGATGTCAGCTACCAGACCCTCGGCGATCTGCACGCCGCCTATGCCCAGCATTACAACCAGGGCACCTGGCTGGATGCCGCGGCGGATGTGGCCAAGGCCGGGGTGATCAATGTGTTCAGCGCCGGCAACAGCGGGTATGCGAATGCCAGCGTGCGCTCGGCCTTGCCGTATTTCCAGCCGGAACTGGAAGGCCACTGGCTGGCGGTGTCCGGCCTGGATAAAGCCAATAACCAGAAATACAACAAATGCGGGATAGCCAAATACTGGTGCATCTCTACGCCTGGCGCGCTGATCAACAGCACCATTCCCGATGGCGGTTATGGGGTCAAGTCCGGCACCTCGATGTCGGCACCGCATGCCACCGGCGCGCTGGCGCTGGTGATGGAGCGCTACCCGTACATGACCAATGAGCAGGCGTTGCAGGTACTGTTGACCACTGCCACGCAACTCGATGGCTCTGTCACTCAAGCACCGAATACCATCGTCGGCTGGGGCGTGCCGGACCTTGGCCGAGCGATGCATGGCCCGGGGCAATTGCTTGGCAACATGAACGTCAACCTCGCGGCCGGGCAGGGCGATGTGTGGAGCAACGGCATCTCCGACCAGGCCTTGGTTCAGCGCCAGGCCGAAGACCGCGCCGAGCACGGTGCCTGGCAGCAAACCCTGATCGACAAGGGTTGGCAGAACGGCGTGGGCGCGAATGCCAGCCAGCAGGAACAGACCGATTACGCCGTTGGCACTGCCCGTGATCAGGCCGCAGCCAACCGCGTGTATGAAGGCAGCCTGATCAAATCCGGGGCCGGCAGCCTGGTGCTCAGCGGCGACAGCACGTATCGCGGTGCCACCAGCGTCAATGGCGGCCTGCTGGCAGTCAACGGTTCGCTGACCTCGGCGGTGACCGTCAACAACAGCGGCACCCTCGGCGGCTCCGGACGCATCGGCGCCTTGAGCGTCAACAGCGGCGGCACCGTGGCACCGGGTAATTCCGTAGGCACCTTGCAGGTGGCCGGTGATGTGAACCTGGGCGCAGGCTCCACCTATGCGGTGGAACTCACGCCCACCAGCAGCGACCGCATCGTCGCAGGCGGCAAAGCCGTGCTGGGCGGCGGCACCGTGACCCTGGCGCTGGAAAACAGCCCCACACTGCTCAGCCAGAGCCAAGTGCAAAGCCTGATCGGCCGCCAATACACCATCCTCCAGGCGGCGGGCGGCGTTCAGGGCCAGTTTGGCCAGGTGCTGCCGAACTACCTGTTCCTCGGCGGCACCCTCGACTACGCCGCCAACGGCGTGCAGTTGGATGTGGGGCGCAACAACGCGGCGTTCGCCAGCGTTGCCGCCACGCGCAACCAGCGCAGTGTCGCGGCGGCGGCCGAGCAGTTGGGCGCCGGCAACCCGGTGTATGAAAGCCTGTTGCAGTCGGACTCGGTGGCCACGGCCCGCCAGGGCTTGCAGCAACTGTCGGGTGAGATCTACCCGGCGATTGGAGCGATGCTGATCAACGACAGCCTGCAGCTGCGCGATGCTGTAGGTGAACGCCTGCGCCATGTGCCCGTGAACGGCGAAAGCAACCTGTGGATCAAGGCCCTTGGCGCCTGGGGCAAGACCGACAGCCGCAGCGAAACGGCAGGCTCGACCACCTCGATTGGCGGTTTGCTCGCCGGTGTGGACGGCGCGCTGGACGAGCAGACCCGCGTGGGTGTGGTTGCCGGCTACAGCGACAGTTCGCTGAACATGGGCAGTGGCACGCACTCGTCGACGTCCATCGACAGTTACCACTTCGGCGCGTATGCCGGGCGTGAACTGGGCGACTGGCGCGTCAGCGTGGGTGGTGCCTACAGCTGGCATCGCGGCGACGTAAAGCGTGACCTGCAGTACGGCGAAGTCAGCGGCAAGCAAAAGACCAAGCTGGATGCGCGCACGGCGCAGTTGTTCACTGAAGCTGCGTACCGCATTCACCTGCAACCGCTGGCGCTGGAGCCGTTCGCCAACCTGGCCTATGTACACCTGGACAGTGATTCCTTTCATGAAAAAGGCGCTGCGGCGGCGCTGGAACGTGGCAGTGATCGGCGCGATGCGGTGCTCAGCACCCTCGGTGTGCGGGCCTTGAAAACCCTGCCTCTGAATGACCATCAGCAGCTGGAACTGTCCGGTTCGCTGGGCTGGCAGCACAGCCTGACGGCGGTTGAATCCGAAGAACACTTGGCGTTTGTCGCCGGCGGGCCGTCTTTTGCCGTGCGCAGTTCGCCGTTGCTGCGCGATGCCGCGCTGGTCGGTGTGCAGGCCAGCCTGGCGCTGAGCAAGGCCACGCGGGTCAACCTGGATTACAACGGCCAGTTGGGTGGGCGTGCGAAAACCCAAGGCGTGGGGCTGAGCCTGAACTGGCAGTTCTAACTGTGGGAGCTGGCTTGCCTGCGATGGCGGTGGGTCAGTCGATGAAAAGGTTGGCTGAGCTGACGCTATCGCAGGCAAGCCAGCTCCCACCTGAGCACTGCGGCGCTGAAGAAAAGTGATTCACATACCGGCAATAAGAAAACTAAGGAAGGTCACCGTGAACAAACGCAAACCAGGGTTAAATACCGCCACTCACACAGGCCCGGGCTACCCGCTCAAGGCTTTGAGCTGCGTGCCATACGGCGCGTTGCTGTGCTGCCTGGCAAGTCTGGGGACCGCCCAGGCCGCACCCTATGTGGAAACCGGCAAACTGGGCGATGCCGCCAGTTGGCGCAGCAACGAGTTCAAGGCCGATTGGGGGCTGGGCGCCATCCATTCAGACACTGCGTATGCCGCCGGCTACACCGGCAAAGGCGTCAAGCTGGGCATCTTTGACCAGCCGGTGTATGCGCAGCACCCGGAGTTCGCCAGCCCCAACAAGGTGGTGACGATTGTCACCGAGGGCATCCGCCAATACACCGACCCGTATATCCCGGTGAAGGCCGGCGATGCGTTCCGCTATGACGGCACGCCGTCCAAGGACTCCAACGGCAAGCTGGGTAACCACGGCACCCACGTCGGCGGGATTGCCGCCGGTAACCGTGACGGCGGGCCGATGCATGGCGTGGCGTTCAATGCGCAGATCCTCAGCGCCGAAAACGGCGACCCAGGCCCGGAAGACGGGATCATCCTCGGCAACGACGGCGCGGTGTACAAGGCCGGTTGGGATGGGCTGGTGGCCAGCGGCGCACGCATCATCAACAACAGCTGGGGCATCGGCATTGGCGATCAATACGCCAAGGGCGGCCGCGATCCGGCGTACCCCAACTTCACGGTCAATGAAGCCCAGGCGCAGTTCAACAACATCCGGCCGATCCTCGGCACGCTTGCCGGCGGCGCCTACCAAGGCGCAATCGATGCGGCCCGCAGCGGCGTGCTGACCATCTTTGCTGCCGGTAACGACTACAACCGCAACAACCCGGACGCGATGTCGGGTCTTGCGTACTTTGTGCCGGAAATTGCACCGAACTGGCTGTCGGTAGCCGCCTTGCAGCAAAACCCGGACACCGCGAGTGCCAACCCGTATGTGATCAGCACCTTCTCGTCGCGTTGCGGTTATGCGGCGAGCTTCTGTGTGTCGGCACCCGGTACCAAAATCTTCAGCTCGATCATCAACGGCACCGACCTGAGCAACCTGACCACCGACTGGGCCAACAAAAACGGCACTTCCATGGCTGCGCCCCATGTGGCCGGCGCAGCGGCGGTGCTGATGGAGCGCTTCCCGTACATGAGCGGCGAGCAGGTCGCCACCGTGCTCAAAACCACCGCCACCGACCTTGGCGCGCCGGGCATCGACGCGCTGTATGGCTGGGGCATGATCAACCTGGGCAAAGCAGTCAACGGGCCAGGGATGTTCGTGACCGCTGAGGATATTCCTGCTGAGTTCCGTATCGACGGCGCCTATGGCAGCAGCCAGTTTGTCGCCGACCTGCCAGGCATTGGTGCGGTGGTGGATGCCGGTAAACCGACCCAGCGTCTGTGCACCGACGTGCATTGCGGCCTGGATGTGTGGAGCAATGACATTTCCGGCCATGGCGGCCTGACCAAGCAAGGCATCGGTACGTTGGTGCTGAGCGGCACCAACACCTACAGCGGGCCGACCCTGGTCAACCAGGGCTTGCTGGCGATTAATGGCTCGGTCACTTCCGACGTCACCGTCAGCCAGGCCGGCGTGCTCGGTGGCTCGGGCCGTATCGGCTCGCTGACTGCCAAAAGCGGCGGCACCGTGGCGCCGGGCAACTCCATCGGCACCTTGAATGTGGCAGGCGATGTCACCTTTGATGCGGGTTCGACCTACGCGGTTGAGCTGTCGCCCACCAGCAGCGACCGCATTGTGGCCGGCGGCACCGCCACACTCAATGGCGGTACCGTGACCCTGGCCCTGGAGAACAGCCCGACGCTGCTAACCAACGCCCAGGCGCAAAGCCTGATTGGCCGCCAGTACAACATCCTGCAAGCCGCAGGCGGTATTACCGGCAGCTTCGGCGCGGTGCTGCCGAACTACCTGTTTATCGGCGGCACCCTGAACTATGCCGCCAACGGCGTGCAACTGGACGTGGCACGCACCAACAGCTTCGCCAGTGTGGCGGTCACGCCGAACCAACGTGCGGTCGCGGCGGCGGCGGACCAATTGGGCGCAGGCAACGCGGTGTATGAAAGCCTGTTGCTGGCGCCCAATGCGGCCTCGGCCCAAGGCGCGTTCCAGCAGCTCTCCGGCGAAATCTACCCGGCGCTGCAAAGTGCGTTAATCAACGACAGCCGTTACGTGCGCGAAGCCGTTGGCGAGCGCCTGCGCAATGGCGAGATGGGCGCCAGCAGCGAAACCATCGACAGCCGTGGCAACGTGTGGGTCAAGGCCTTGGGCGCGTGGGGCAAGACCGACAGCCGCAGCGACACCGCGGGCTACACCACGTCGCTGGGCGGCATGCTCGCCGGTGTGGATGGCGCACTGGATGACTCGACGCGTATCGGTTTGGTCGCTGGCTACAGTGACACCTCCTTGAACATGGGCAACGACACCCATTCCCGTGCCTCGGTCGACAGCTACCACTTCGGTGCCTATGCCGGGCATGAAATCGGTGCCTTGCGCCTGAGCGGTGGGGCGACCTACAGCTGGCATCGCGCCGATGTGAAGCGTGACCTGCAATACGGTGATGTGGCCGGCAAGCAGAAGGTCAAAGTGGACGCGAGCAGCACCCAGGTGTTTGGTGAGGCGGCTTACCGCGTCAACCTGCAACCGCTGGCCCTGGAGCCATTCGCCAACCTGGCCTATGTGCATCTGGACACTGATGGGTTCACCGAAAAGGGTGACGCCGCCGCGCTCAAAGGCCATGACGACACCCGCGATGTGGTGCTGAGCACCCTGGGCGTGCGCGCCTTGAAGACCTTTAACGTGAACGATCACCAGCAACTGGAAGTGTCCGGCACCCTGGGCTGGCAGCACAACCTGAGCAGCACCGATTCCGAGCAGCACCTGGCGTTCGCCTCGGGCGGCCCTGCGTTCGCAGTGGAAAGTGCGCCGATGGTGCGCGACGCCGCGTTGGTCGGTGCACGGGTCAGCCTGGCGCTGAGCAAGGATGCGCGGATCAATTTTGATTACAACGGCCTGTTGGCCAGCAAGGACAAGGTCCACGGGGTAGGGTTGAGCCTCGACTGGGCGTTCTAAAAGGCTTCACCCCTTGTATGGGTTTGGGCTTATGTGGGAGCCGGGCTTGCCCGCGATGCAGACACCTCGGTCGGTCAGTTGTACCGAGGTGAGGCTATCGCAGGCAAGCCAGCTCCCACATAGGCTCACTCACCACGAGGGCCACACGTGTTTTCGCTTTCTCTACAAATCCAACAACAGAGAGGCACTACCATGGGTATCTTTGACTATAAAAACCTCGGCACCGAGGGCTCCAAAACACTGTTCGCCGATGCCATGGCGATCACGCTGTATTCCTACCACAACCTGGACAACGGCTTTGCCGTGGGTTACCAGCACAACGGCCTGGGGCTTGGCTTGCCGGCCACGCTGGTGGGGGCGTTGCTGGGCAGTACTAATTCGCAAGGGGTGATCCCGGGGATTCCCTGGAACCCCGACTCGGAAAAAGCCGCGCTTGAGGCGGTGCAAAAAGCCGGCTGGACGCCTATCAGCGCCAGTGACCTGGGCTATGGCGGCAAGGTCGATGCGCGCGGCACCTTCTTTGGCGAAAAGGCCGGTTACACCACCGCCCAGGTCGAGGTGCTGGGCAAGTACGATGACGCCGGCAAACTGCTCGAAATCGGCATCGGCTTTCGTGGCACGTCGGGGCCACGGGAAAGCTTGATCACAGATTCCATCGGCGACGTAATCAGCGACCTGCTGGCGGCCTTCGGCCCCAAGGATTATGCAAAGAACTATGCGGGCGAAGCCTTTGGCGGCTTGCTCAAGAATGTCGCCGACTATGCCGGCGCCCATGGCCTGAGCGGCAAGGACGTGGTGGTCAGCGGCCACAGCCTGGGCGGGCTGGCGGTCAACAGCATGGCGGATTTAAGCAACAACAAATGGTCGGGGTTCTACAAGGACGCCAACTACGTGGCCTATGCCTCACCGACCCAGAGCGCGGGCGATAAAGTGCTCAATATCGGCTACGAAAACGACCCGGTGTTCCGCGCGCTCGACGGCTCATCCTTCAACCTGTCGTCCCTGGGCGTGCACGACAAACCCCACGAGTCGACCACCGACAATATCGTCAGCTTCAACGACCACTACGCCTCGACGTTGTGGAATATCCTGCCGTTTTCGATCGTCAACCTGCCGACCTGGGTCTCACATTTGCCCACCGGTTATGGCGACGGCATGACGCGCATCCTCGAGTCCGGCTTTTACGACCAGATGACCCGCGACTCCACAGTGATTGTCGCCAACCTGTCCGACCCGGCGCGGGATACCACCTGGGTGCAGGACCTCAACCGCAATGCCGAACCGCACAAGGGCAACACCTTCATTATCGGCAGCCACGGCAATGACCTGATCCAGGGCGGCAAGGGCGCAGACTTTATCGAAGGTGGCAAAGGCAATGACACAATCCGCGACAACAGCGGGCATAACACCTTCCTGTTCAGCGGCCATTTTGGCAATGATCGGGTGATTGGCTACCAAACCACGGACAAGCTGGTGTTCCAGAACGTGGAGGGCAGCACCGACCTGCGCGACCATGCCAAAGTGGTCGGCGGCGACACGGTGCTGACCTTTGGCGCCGACTCGGTGACCCTGGTCGGCGTCGGGCATGGCGGCCTGTGGGCCGACGGCGTCAGCATCGGCTGATCAATGCCAGTGTTGCCCCCGCCAGCCGCCACCATAGTACGGCCGGTGGGGGTAGCCGTAGCCATAGCTGTAAACATGATGGGGGTAGTAGTAAGGCCGTGGGGCGTAACCCCAATGCCCGTAATAAACCGGCGGCGGCGGGGGAGCAACCACGATGACCCGCGGCGGCTGACGAATGATGATGGTATCGGCAAACGCCGGCGCGCTGGCCAGCGCCGCCAGGCTCAGGGGGATGAGTAACAGCGCGCGTACCGTCCGGGACATGAGTGCCATGGCCGTCTTTCTCCGTTCTACCGCCTTCGAAGATGAAGGCGGCTTATCGGTTGAACGCCGGGTTGGCGAAAATCCTTCGGTAAATAAATCTTCACCGACCAGCGGCGCAACGCTGCGACGGGTCCGGCAGGCCTCACGCGTTTAATCACTACCCGCGAGCTGTTTCGCGCGTCATGTGAGGAACCGAACATGTCCCGACTTCGATTGCTACTGTGCGCCTTGGTGCTACTGGGCTTGGGCGGGTGCGCGGTGTACCCGGCCTATCCTGGCCCATGCTGCTACCGGCCGTACTACCACTCGTATTACTACCATCCCTACTATCACCCGTATTACCACCCGTACTACCGGTACTGATCGTTCCCATGCTCTGCGTCACGCTTTGGGACGCGGAGCGTCCTGGGCTGCATTTCCACGCGGAGCGTGGGAACGATTAAACAAAAAGCCCCGCATTGCGGGGCTTTTTATGTTCAGGCGATTGCTTTCACTTTTCGCTGCGTACCGTCGCAACGTCATCAGCCTTGATGCGGATGTGCTTGCCGGCGATGTCGGTGAATTCATAGAACCCATCGGCTGTCTTGGTCTTGGGGGTGTCCTTGGTCAAATACTGCGTGCCATTTTGCAATGTCACTACGGTTTGCGTGGAGCAACCGGCCATTAGCAGAAAAGTGAGTGCAACCAGCGGCAGACCCAAATTCTTCATGTTCATTACCCTTACCTTTAACCCTGAAAAGTCCCGCGCCTAAGGCTTCGGGCCACAAATGTTACGCCATCAACTGTCCTATCTGATCACTTTTATACAAAAAGTTGCGTGGGCCATTTATCTATTACTGATTGCAACAGCGCGCCGCTGGCGGCACTCTGTATGCATAACCAGTATTTGATCAGTGCGCGACATGGCCAATCCCCTCGACGATCCCTTGTATTACCTGCATAACTTCCGCCAAGTCCTGCTGTGGCTGGGGCAGCGATATGCCGATTTGCTCGACCCGGATGAAATGCAGTTTATTCAGCAATTTGACAGGTTACCGCAGCCGTCCCAGGCGTTATTGGTGCGCATGGTGATGCGCAAGGGCGCGCATTTTCGTGCGAGCAAACTCAATTACCTCGAAATTGGCTGCACTCACACGGCGGCGCTTGCACTGGTGCAGCAGGGCTGGGTGGATCAGCAGAGCCAACTGGGTTTTGATGAATTGTTCGCACTGCTGCAAAAAGGCGAAATCCTCGCCGCCTTCGCGCCGTGGATTGACCAGCCCAAAGGCAAGAAGGCCGACTGGCTGGAAGGGCTGGCGGCGCAGTTCACTGAGTCACGCAGCTTTGCCCAGTGGTGCCCCGAACTGAGCGACACGCTCTACAGCCTCACCGTGATGGACCTGTGCGACCGCCTGCGGCTGATGTTCTTCGGCAACCTGCACCAGGACTGGTCGGAGTTCGTGCTGGCTGACCTGGGCATCTACACCTACGAAAAAGTCGAGTTCTGCGCCGAGTCCCGTGGCCTGCGCAGCCGTGACGATGTGCACGGTTTTCTGTTCCTGCACCAATGCCAGCAGGCCTTCGAAGCCGGCCAGGCGTTGGACGAGGTACTGGCGCAGATCGTGCTGCTTGCCACCGATAACCCCTGGCTGGAAAAGCGCCGGGCTAAATTGCTGTTCCAGATCGGCCACTATTGCGAACGCAGTGCCGAGCTGGAATTGGCGGCGCAGATCTACCGTGATTGCACCTATCCCGGCGCGCGCTCGCGGTTGATTCGCGTGCTCGAACGCCAGGAGGATTACGCTCAAGCCATGGCCCTGGCGTGCGCGGCGCAGCAAGCACCGCAAAGCGCTGCCGAACAGCAACACCTGCTGCGCGTGCTGCCACGCCTGCGGCGCAAGCTCGGTGAACCGGCGCTGCCCAAGGTCAAGCCGCGTGAGGTCTCGCGCCTGGACCTGGCGCTGGTGCAGGCGCCACTGATGTCGGTGGAATCCTGCGTGCAGGCGCACCTGAGCGCGCCCGATGCGCCGGTGCATTACGTCGAAAACGGGCTGATCAATTCGCTGTTCGGGCTGTTGTGCTGGGAGGCGATTTTCGCGCCGCTGCCAGGGTCGTTTTTCCACCCGTTCCAGCGCGGGCCGGTGGACCTGCACAGCGAAGACTTTCATCAACGTCGGGCTGTGTTGTTCGCCGCGTGCTTCGAACAGCTTACGGATGAGCGTTACAAAACCACCATCCGCCAGCGCTACATGGACAAATGGGGCATCCAGTCGCCGTTCGTGTTCTGGAACCTGCTCAGCGAAGAGCTGCTGGAGCAAGCCCTGACGTGCCTGCCGGCCGAACACCTGCGTTACTGGTTTGAACGCCTGCTGCTGGATATCCGCGCCAACCGCGCCGGCATGCCGGACCTGATCCAGTTCTGGCCGGCGCAAAAGACCTACCGCATGATCGAAGTCAAAGGCCCTGGTGACCGACTGCAGGACAACCAACTGCGCTGGCTGGAGTTCTGCGGCGAATACCAGATGCCGGTGACTGTCTGTTATGTGCGCTGGGCGCAAACCGCTTGAGCTACAGCGTTGCGGTGCGCGCGCTGTGCGAGTTCACGGCCAAGGTCGGCGACCTGGACCTGCGCTTTACGCCGTCGCCCAGCGCCCAGGAAGGCATTATCGGCCATCGCACGGTGGCCTCACGACGCAGTGCCCATTACCAGAATGAAGTGGCCCTGGAAGGCGAATACCAGCAGCTCAAAGTGCGGGGCAGGGCAGACGGCTACGACCCGGACAGCAATCGCCTGGAAGAAGTCAAAACCTATCGCGGCGACCTCGACGCGCAACCCGCCAACCATCGCCAATTGCATTGGGCGCAGGTCAAGGTGTACGGCTGGCTGATGTGCCACAAACTCGGCCTGCAAGAGATCGACCTGGCGCTGGTGTACTTCGATATTGTTGGCGAAGGTGAAACCTTGCTGAACCAGCGCTTTCAAGCGGCCGACCTTGAGCTGTTCTTTAACCAGCAATGTGCGCTGTTCCTCGGCTGGGCGCGCCAGGAAATGCAGCACCGCGAGGCGCGCAACGACGCCGCGCAGGCGCTGGCGTTTCCCCATGCGCAGTTTCGCACCGGCCAGCGTGCGTTGGCCGAGTCGGTCTACAAGGCCGTCAGCACGGGCCGCTGCCTGATGGCCCAGGCGCCTACCGGCATTGGCAAGACCGTCGGCACGATCTTCCCGCTGCTCAAGGCGTTGGCGCCGCAGCAGCTGGACAAGGTGTTTTTCCTGACCGCCAAGACACCCGGGCGCAAGTTGGCCCTCGACGCCGCGCACGTGCTCTACACCAGCTGCCCCGATTTGCCGCTGCGCGTGCTCGAACTGGTGGCGCGTGACAAGGCCTGCGAGCACCTGGACAAAGCCTGTCACGGTGATTCCTGCCCGTTGGCCAAGGGCTTTTATGATCGCTTGCCGGCGGCACGCGTGGCGGCGTCCAAGGTGCGCCTGTTGGACCAGCGCAACCTGCGCGAGGTGGCGTTGGCCCATGACGTCTGCCCGTATTACCTGAGCCAGGAAATGGCGCGCTGGGCCGACCTGGTGGTCGCCGACTACAACTACTATTTCGACTTCGGCGCCATGCTGTTCGGCCTGGCCCACTTGAACCAATGGCGCGCCGCCGTGCTGGTGGACGAAGCCCACAACCTGGTGGAGCGCGCCCGCTCGATGTACAGCGCCAGCCTTGATCAGTACAGCCTCAAGACCCTGCGCGACAGCGCGCCTGAGCCGTTGAAAAAACCGTTGCAGCGCCTGAACCGCGAATGGAACGCCGTGCACAAGGACCAAGTCGCACCGTACCAGGCCTACGCCAGCAAACCCGACAAGCTGCTGCAGGCCTTAAGCCTGTGCACCAGCGCCATGGGCGATTACTTCAACGACCACCCCTTGGCCCTCAGCGGCGACCTGCAAACCTTCTATTTCGAGGCGTTGCAGTTTGCCAAGGTGGCGGAGCTGTTCAATGAACACTTCATCTTCGATATCAGCCAGCGCCAGTTCGGCAAGCGCAGCGCTTCGACCCTGTGCCTGCGCAACGTGGTGCCCGCCGAATTCATCCGCCCCAGGCTGACCGCGGCCCGCAGCAGCGTGCTGTTCTCCGCCACCCTGAGCCCGCGCCACTATTACGCCGACTTGCTCGGGTTGCCTGCCGATACCGCGTGGGTCGATGTGGAATCGCCGTTCCAGGCCGAGCAACTGCAGGTGCGCATCGTCGATGCGATCTCCACGCGTTTTGTGCATCGCCAAGCCTCCTTGGCGCCGATTGTCGAGTTGATTGCCGAGCAATTTGCCACGCAACCGGGCAACTACCTGGCGTTTTTCTCAAGTTTTGATTACCTGCAACAAGTGGCGCAGTTGATGGCCGAGCGGCACCCGCAGATTGTGCTGTGGTTGCAGTCACGCGGCATGGCCGAAGCCGAACGCCAAGGGTTTCTGGACCAGTTCACCCAGCACAGCCGGGGCATTGGCTTTGCCGTGCTGGGCGGCGCGTTTGGCGAAGGCATCGATTTGCCCGGCACGCGCTTGATCGGCGCTTTTATCGCCACACTGGGCTTGCCGCAACTGAACCCGGTCAACGAGCAAATGAAAGCGCGCATGGGCGCGATTTTCGGCGCGGGCTATGACTACACCTATTTGTATCCGGGTATCCAGAAGGTCGTACAGGCGGCGGGACGGGTGATCCGCAGCCAGCAGGACCAAGGCGTGCTGATGTTGATCGATGACCGCTTTGGCGAGGCCCGTGTGCGGCAGTTGTTGCCGCGCTGGTGGGCGGTTGGGCGAGGTGCATAACTGGTATTGGGGTAACCGCGGCGTAGAGTTGCGCCATCACCCCAATAACGGTTACGCCTGCCACTCTTGCGATAGAGCAGCCCAGCCGAGGCCAAGACTTACCTAGATACCCACGCGCATCACAGGCAAGCCAGCCCTCAAAGAGACCGCGTTATACCTTCAAGGTGCGGGTCATGCGCAACGCCAACACACTGCCGGCCACAATCACCGCCGCCAGCAGGTACAGCGCCATGTCCGTGGACCCGGTGGCATCCTTCACAAAGCCGACGATATACGGGCTCAAGAACCCTGCCATCTGCCCCATGGAGTTGATCAGCGCCAGGCCGCCAGCCGCCGCACCCGCGCTGAGCAGGGCAGTGGGTACCGGCCAGAACATCGGCAGGCCGGTAAGGGCACCCATGGTGGCGATGGTCAGGCCGAGAATCGCAAGCGCCGGGGTGGTGGCGAAGTTCACCGCAATCACCAAGCCAATCGCACCCATCAACATCGGCACCACCAAGTGCCAGCGACGTTCCTTGCGCAAGTCGGCGGAGCGGCCCACCAACAGCATGAACACGGCGGCCAGCAGGTACGGAATCGCACTCAGCCAGCCAATCACCAGGTTATCGCTGAAGCCCAGGTTCTTGATGATGGATGGCAGCCAGAAGTTGATGGCATACACGCCGCTCTGGATACAGAAGTAGATCAGGCCGAACGCCCAGATCGCCGGGTTCTTGAACACTTCGCCGAGCGAATCGGTGGTGGTTTTCGGTTTGTTGGCCAGGTCCGTCGCCTGATCGGCTTCCAGCACTGCACGTTCATGGGGCGTGAGCCACTTGGCGTTGGCAAAGCTGTCGCTGAGCAGGAAGTAGGCGAGGGCGCCCAGGATCACCGTGGGAATGCCTTGCAGCAGGAACATCCACTGCCAGCCCGCAAGGCCGCCCTGGCCGGCGGCGAAGTGGTTGAGGATCCAGCCGGAAAATGGGCTGCCCAGCAGGCCGGACACCGGAATTGCCGACATGAACAACGCCATGATCCGCCCACGGCGAAAGGTCGGGAACCACTGCGAGAGGTACAGCACCACGCCGGGGAAAAACCCGGCTTCTGCGGCACCGGTCAACAGGCGCAAGCCGTAGAAGTGGCTGGGAGTGGTGACGAACAGCAGGCAGGTGGAAAGCGTGCCCCAGACGATCATCATCAGTGCAATCCAGCGTCGAGGGCCGAACCTGGTCAGCGCCAGGTTGCTCGGTACACCACACAGCACGTAGCCGATAAAGAAGATCCCGGCCCCCAGGCCGTACACGGTCTCGCTGAATTTCAACGCATCGAGCATCTGCAACTTGGCAAAGCCAACGTTCACCCGGTCCAGGTAGTTGAACAAGTAGCAGATAAAAATGAAGGGGATCAGGCGCAGGGTAATGCGCTTGTAGATGGCGTTTTTATCGTCATCGGTGGCCAGTGTGGCAGCGGCGCTCTGTGACATGGCAGTCTCTCTTTATTATGATTTTTCGCGATGCGAGGGTAACGTTGATCGCCCAAAGAGTCTCGGCCACCTTGCTGGGTGCTGTCTTTGTGCCCGCGCACAGTCAAGCAGGCTTTGCGCTGTGCCTCTGAACAACAGGATGAACAACAGCATGAACGCCCCATGAACAACCGCGCCTTTCAAGGAACTTAGCCTCATGTTCGAGCTCGATCATGACCTGGCGCAGGATATCGTCAATCGCACCATGGCGATCCTGCCCTATAACGTCAACGTCATGGACAGCCAGGGGCTGATTCTGGGCAGTGGCGAGCCGGAGCGAATCAACACTCGCCATGAAGGCGCGCAGTTAGTGCTGGCCAATGGTCGCGTAGTGGAAATCGACGGCCAGACCGCCAAACACCTGAAGGGCGTGCAGCCCGGTATCAACTTGCCGTTGATGCACGACCAGCGCCTGATCGGCGTGCTGGGCATTACTGGCGAGCCGGCGTTGCTGCGCACCTACGCGCAACTGGTGCGCATGACCGCCGAAATGCTGGTGAGCCATCGCCATCAGCAAGCCGAGCAGCAATGGCGGCGCCAACGCTGTGATGACCTGCTGGCCTTGCTGCTGGCCGACAGCGGTAACTCGCCGCGCCTGGTGGATGAAGCCCAGCAGTTGGGGCTCAAGCCTCAGCTGGCCCGCACGCCCTACCTGTTCGAGTTGGGCGCAGGCCAATCGGCGGAGGCATTGAGTGCCTGGCTGACCAGCCGTTACCCGGACAGCTGGTGCGTGAGTTCCGCACAATTCTCGTTGTTGTGGTGCCGGCCTGCGTTGGCTCAAGTGGATAACCCAAGGCTGCTGGAAAAGCTTCAGGGTCTGGGCTGGAATATCTTGCGGGTCGCCGTCGGCGGGCAGGCCGATGGCCTCGCCGGGCTGCGTCGTTGTTACCGGCGTGTGGGGGATTTGCTGGCCTATGGTCGCGATATCCTGCCGCAATCGCAGCTGTTGACCCTCAATCGCTACCGCCTGCCGGTGATGCTTTGGCGTCATCGCAACGACGATGCCTTGGACGAACTGCTCAACCCCTTGCGCAAAGTCCTGGCCAGGGACACCAACGGCCAGCTGTTGGCTACTTTGCGCAGCTGGTGTGAACACGATGGCCAAAGCCAGGCCTGTGCCGACGCCCTGGGCATTCATCGCAACAGCCTGCGTTACCGCATGGAACGCATTGCCGAACTCAGCGGCGTCGACCCGCTGACCCTTGACGGCATGCTCGCGCTGTACCTTGGCGTGCAGCTATTGCCCCAGGCTTTGTCGCAATGAACAACAAACCTCTCCCGCACTTGTGCATCGGACCGGCGTCATTGCCGATGGCAACTGGCAGCATGGGCGTTATAAAAACTGGAGAAAGCCCATGAAAATCATCATCGCCCCCGACTCATTCAAGGACAGCCTGAGTGCCGAAGGCGTAGCCCAGGCGATTGCCGACGGCCTCGCGCAGGTGTGGCCGGATGCACAGGTAGTCCAGTGCCCGATGGCCGACGGCGGTGAAGGCACGGTGGACTCGGTTCTCGCCGCCTGCCATGGCGAGCTGCGTCGCGAAACGGTGAGCGGGCCACTGGGCGAGGCGGTGGAGGCACGCTGGGGCTGGCTTGCCGACAGCCATACCGCGATGATCGAAATGGCCGAAGCCAGTGGCTTGCAACGTGTACCGACGCGCCAGCGTGATGCTTGCATCAGCAGCACATTCGGCACCGGCGAGCTGATCCGCGCCGCCCTGGATGCCGGTGCGCAGCGCATCATCCTGGCGATTGGCGGCAGCGCCACCAACGACGGCGGCGCGGGTGCGATGCAGGCGCTTGGCGTGCAGCTGCTTGACGCCCAAGGCCATGCACTTGCACCGGGCGGGTTGGCTCTCGCAGGCCTGGCGCGGATCAGCCTGGAACACCTGGACCGACGTTTGGCCCAGGTGCGTTTTGAAATCGCGGCCGACGTCAACAATCCACTGTGCGGGCCGCAGGGCGCCTCTGCCATTTTCGGCCCACAAAAAGGCGCCAACCCACAGCAAGTCGAACAGCTTGACGCCGCGCTTGGGTACTTTGCCGATCACTGCGCCCAGGTGCTGCCCAAAGACGTGCGCGATGAACCGGGCAGCGGCGCGGCAGGCGGTTTGGGGTTTGCCGCCAAGGCCTTTCTCGGCGCACAGTTTCGTGCGGGCGTGGAGGTGGTCGCCGAGCTGGTCGGCCTGGACTCGGCCGTGCGTGGTGCGGACCTGGTCATCACTGGCGAAGGCCGCTTCGACGCCCAGACCTTGCGCGGCAAAACACCTTTTGGTGTGGCACGGATTGCTCAACGTCATGGCGTACCGGTCATCGTGATTGCCGGCACCTTGGGCGAAGGCTATGAGCAAATGTACGCCCATGGTGTGGACGCCGCCTTCGCCTTGCCATCAGGCCCGATGAGCCTGGAACAGGCGTGCAGCGAGGCGCCGCGTCTGTTGCGCGAGCGCGCGGCGGACATAGCGCGGGTATGGCGCACAGCGTTCAGCCAGCGCAGTTAACAAGCCAGCTCCCACCCTAGCCAGCATGCAACCTTGCCGCCTACACTGGCCGGCCACTTGTCTTTCATAGGATGAAACGCAATGCACACACCTGAACCCCATATCGTGATCCAGCGCTTTACCGAAGCCCACCTCGAAGGCGTCGCTGCGCTCTATAACGAACCGGCCGTGTGCCGTCAGGTGCTGCAAATGCCTTACCAATCGGTGGAGGCCTGGCGCAACAAGCTGGCGTTGGATAATGAGCGGCGGCTACAGCTGGTGGCGGTGCATGGCGGCGAGGTCATCGGCCAGCTTGGCCTGGAGCAGACCCTGCGGGTGCGGCGCAGCCATGTCGGCTCGTTCGGCATGGGCGTGGCCACGGCCTGGCAGGGCAAGGGTGTGGGTTCCAGGTTGTTGGCGGCCGCGCTGGACGTGGCGGACAACTGGATGAACCTGCACCGCGTGGAACTCACGGTGTACGCCGACAATCAAGCCGCGCAAGGCCTGTACCGAAAGTTCGGCTTCGAAGTCGAAGGCCTGTTGCGCGATTACGCTTTGCGTGATGGCAAGTTTGTCGACACCGTCAGCATGGCGCGCCTGCGCCAATCGGCCTAATCCGCCAGTGCAAACGCCACCGCAGCCTGCGCATGCAGCTCGGTGGTGTCCAGCAACGGCAGGTGGCTGTGTTGTGGCTTGATCAGCAGGCCGATTTCCGTACAGCCAAGAATGATCGCCTGGGCACCCTGTGCCGCCAATGACTCGATCACGCGTTGATAAACCTGGCGCGAAGCCTCGCTGATCACCCCGACACACAACTCCTCATAAATGATCCGGTGCACGGCCTCGCGCTCGTGCGCGTCGGGCACAAGTACGGTCAAGCCCTGTGCGGCCAGGCGGGCCTTGAGAAAGTCCTGTTCCATGGTGAACGCGGTGCCCAGCAGGCCGACCGTCAGGGTGCCGGCTTCGACCGCTGCCGCTCCCGCTGCATCGGCAATATGCAGGAACGGAATCGATACGGCCGCCTCGATACGCGGCGCCACCAAATGCATGGTGTTGGTACACAGCACCACACAGTCGGCGCCACCCGCTTGCAGGCGGCGCGCGGCGTCTTCGAGGATCAGCGCGGTGTCATCCCAGCGCCCGGCGTGCTGGGCTTGTTCCACCGGACCGAAGTCCACGCTGTACATCAACAGTTGCGCCGAGCGCAGCGGCCCGAGCTGGTCGCGCACCCGCTGGTTGATGATGCGGTAATACTCGGCGCTGGACTCCCAGCTCATGCCGCCGATAAGGCCGATGGTGCGCATGCGATGCTCCGGAACAGAAATGTTGCCTCACCTTACCCACAGGCCACGGATTAGTCATACGCAGTTGCCGGCGAAATCACCGGTGCAGTTGCGCAGGCGTTAATCAAACGGTCAGCCGCCGCATCTGCCATGATCACCGCTCGCAACCTGGTTAACCCAAGGAAAATGGCAATGGACGATGTACAGCAACTGGGCGAGATGCTTCGTCATTACGCCGACAGCGAAGCGCATAAAAAACAGCAATTTGACCTGCAGTCAGCGCGCTGGGCACAAAAGCTCGGTGAGTTGTTCGGGCAGGTCGAACAGTGGCTGGAACCGGTCAAGCGCGTTGGTTTGCTCGAGGTTCAGCGTGAAGCCTACGTCGCCAGCGGCCCGGGCCTGCCGGCCGAGAGTTCGACCTTCAAGACCGAAAAACTCACCGTGCATATCACCGGCAAGCCCGTGGAGTTTGTCCCGGAAGTGATGGGGGCCGGTGGTTTGATATCGGTGTCGGTGATGGGCCTTACCGCTGCTCGGCACGGCAGTGTGTCGCTGGTGTTGCCGGCCGATAAAAACGATTGGCTGTGGAAGAAAACCAATGGTTTGAAAGACCCGGACACCTTTGCCTTCGATGCCAACTTCCTGGCCACGCAACTGCAGAGCCTGATCCCGCGTGAGCGCGGCTGAAGGCTATTGGCTCGACCCGGTCAAATGTGGGCGTGGAGCGTCGGCGTGATCGGGTAATCATTTTCGGGCGCGCAGGGCGAATTTCTTCGTTTTGCGCTTGATGAAACGTTTAATCAAACAAAAAAATGCACGCGCAAGCGCTTGCGTACGGAAATGCATCTGGCATAGAGTCGGCAACACTCGATTACAAAAATAATAAATCCAGGAGCTCATCCATGAGCCTTGAACCCTTGCTTGAGATGCAGGGCATCAGCAAAACCTTTAATGGTTTGCGCGTGCTCAAGAATGTCGGCCTGAAGGTTTACCCCGGTGAAATCCACGCCTTGATGGGTGAGAATGGCGCCGGCAAGTCGACCTTGATGAAAATCCTCTCCGGCGCTTACCAGGCCGACCCCGGCGGCGAAATCCGCATCGACGGCCAGCCCGTCGCCACCTTCGACCCCGCCACAGCCAAGACCCTCGGCATCGCCGTGATCTACCAGGAACTGAGCCTGTGCCCAAACCTCAGCGTGGCCGAGAACATCTACCTGGGCCGCGAACTGCGGCGTGGCTGGACCATCGACCGCAAAGGTATGCAGGAAGGTTGCATCGAAGTGTTGCAACGCCTGGGCGCCGAGTTCAAACCCGCGACGCCCGTCAGCAGCCTGTCGATTGCCGAGCGCCAATTGGTCGAAATCGCCCGCGCCCTGCATGCCCATGCACGCATCCTGGTGATGGATGAGCCGACCACGCCGCTGTCATCGCGTGAAACCGACCGCCTGTTTGCCTTGATCAAACAACTGCGCAGCCAGGGTCTGGCGATCATCTATATCAGCCACCGCATGGCCGAGATCTACGAGCTGTCGGACCGGGTGTCGGTGCTGCGCGACGGCCAGTACATCGGCGAACTGACCCGCGATGCGCTGTCGGCCGAGGTGCTGGTAAAAATGATGGTCGGCCGCGATCTGTCAGGCTTCTACAAGAAGGAACACGCCGCGTACAACCCCGGCAACGTGGTGATGCGCGTGCGCGACATGGCCGACGGCAAACGCGTGCGCAATTGCAGTTTCGACCTGCATGCCGGTGAAGTGCTGGGCATTGCCGGGCTGGTCGGGGCAGGGCGCACGGAACTGGCACGGCTGATCTTCGGCGCCGACCCGCGCACCTGCGGCACCCTGGAAGTGGTCGGCAAGACCGTCACCCAACTGCGAAACCCGGCGGATGCGATTCGCGCAGGTGTCGTCTACCTCACCGAAGACCGCAAGGCTCAAGGCCTGTTCCTGGACATGAGCGTGGCCGACAACATCAACGTGTGCGCCTGTGTGCCGGATGCGCATGCCGGTGGCGTGCTGGACCGTGGGCACGCGGCGCAACGTGCCAATGATGCGATCAAGTCACTGTCGATTCGCGTGGCGTCGGGCAAGGTCAATGTCGGCGCACTGTCCGGCGGCAATCAACAAAAGGTGCTGTTGGCGCGGCTGCTGGAGGTCAAGCCGCATGTGCTGATCCTCGACGAGCCGACTCGCGGCGTGGACATCGGCTCCAAGTCCGAGATCTACCGCATCATCAATCAACTGGCGCTGGCCGGTGTGGGCATTGTGGTGATCTCCAGCGAGCTGCCGGAAATCATCGGCACCTGCGACCGTGTGCTGATCATGCGCGAAGGCCAGTTAGTGGCCGAAGTCGGCGGGGCTTCGGGCCACGTCATTTCCCAGGAACGAATTATCGACCTCGCCACTGGTGGCGATCAGGTGGCTGCCCATGGCTGATTCAATGATTGCAACAACCGGCAAGGCCGAACGCGTGCGTGAACTGATGCGCACCGTCGGCATGCTGCCCGTGCTGGTCTTGCTGCTGGTGGGCTTTGCCCTGGCCAGCGAAAACTTCCTCACGGTGCAGAACCTGTCGATCATCACCCAGCAAGCCTCGGTGAATGTGGTGTTGGCGGCGGGCATGACCTTTGTGATCCTGACGGCGGGTATTGACCTGTCGGTGGGCGCGATTCTGGCGGCGTCTGCAGTGGTGGCCTTGCAGGCATCGATGTCGCCGCAGTTCGGCATGTTCGGGATTGCGGCGGGCATTGGTTTTGGCCTGTTGCTGGGCTTGGTCAACGGCGGGCTGATCGCTTTCATGCGGCTGCCGCCGTTTATCGTCACCCTGGGTGCGCTGACCGCCATGCGTGGCCTGGCGCGTTTATTGGCCGATGACAAGACTGTGTTCAACCCCGACCTGCCGTTTGCGTTTATCGGCAACGACTCCGTGCTCGGCGTGCCGTGGCTGGTGATCATCGCCGTGGCTGTGGTGCTGCTGTCCTGGTTCATATTGCGCCGCACCGTGATGGGCGTGCAGATCTATTCGGTGGGCGGCAACCCGGAGGCGGCGCGGCTGTCGGGCATCAAGGTGTGGAAAGTGCTGCTGTTTGTCTATGCCATGTCCGGCGCGCTGGCTGGGCTTGGCGCCGTGATGAGCGCCTCGCGGCTGTTCGCCGCCAACGGCCTGCAACTGGGGCAATCCTATGAGCTGGATGCGATTGCGGCGGTGATCCTGGGTGGCACCAGTTTTACCGGCGGCGTGGGCACCATCGGTGGCACGCTGATCGGCGCACTGATTATCGCGGTACTCACCAACGGCCTGGTGCTGCTGGGGGTATCGGATATCTGGCAGTACATCATCAAGGGCATCGTGATCATCGGCGCGGTGGCGCTGGATCGCTATCGCCAGTCCGGCGCACGAACCTGATACACCTCAACAACAATCACAAGAGAGACCGGTATGAACTTCAAACGTATCTTTCCCGTTATGGCCTTGGCTGCCCTGATGTCCCATGGCGTAGAGGCCCGCGAACTCAAAGCCCTGGGCATCAGCATGGGCTCGCTCGGCAACCCGTATTTCGTGACCCTGGCCGACGGCGCCACTGCGCGGGCCAAAGAGCTGAACCCTGCTGTGAAGGTCACCTCGGTGTCGGCCGACTATGACTTGAGCAAGCAGTTTTCCCAGATCGACAACTTCATCTCCTCCAAGGTCGACCTGATCCTGCTCAATGCCGTCGACCCATCGGCCATGGCCTCGGCGATCAAGAAAGCCAGGGATGCCGGCATTGTGGTGGTGGCGGTGGATGTCGACGCCAAAGGCGTAAACGCCACGGTGCAAACTGACAATGTCGAAGCTGGCAAGCTGGCCTGCCAGTTCCTGGTGGACAAGCTGGCGGGCAAGGGCAATGTGATTATCCAGAACGGCCCGCAAGTGACCGCCGTGACCGACCGCGTCAAAGGCTGCAAGGCGGCATTGGCCGCTGCACCGGACATCAAGGTGCTGTCCGATGACCAGGACGGCAAAGGCTCACGCGAAGGTGGCTTGAATGTAATGCAGGGTTACCTCACGCGCTTCCCGAAAATCGACGGCTTGTTCGCGATCAATGACCCGCAAGCCATCGGCAGCGACCTGGCGGCCAAACAGCTCAAGCGCAGCGGCATTATCATCACCTCGGTGGACGGTGCGCCGGATATCGAAAACGCGCTGAAGACCGACACCCAAATCCAGGCCTCCGCCAGCCAGGACCCTTGGGCCATGGCCCAGACTGCCGTCAACGTCGGCAATGACATTCTCAATGACAAAGCCCCGGCCGAAGCGGTTACCCTGCTCACGCCAAAACTGATCACCCGCGACAACGTTGCGACGTACAGCGGCTGGTCGAGTAAACATTGAGTTAAAGGGGAAAGCGTCGTGGTCACCATGGATGACGTGGCAAGCCGGGCCGGGGTGTCCACCTCGACCGTGTCCCACGTGTTGAACGGCACCCGCAAGGTCAGCCCGGCTACGGTGCAGGCGGTGCAGCGCGCGATTCAGGCGTTGGGCTATATCCCCAATACCCTGGCGCGCTCGCTGGCGCGTTCGAGCACCAATACCATTGGCGTGGCGATCTCGGCGCTGTCCAACCATTACTTCAGCGAAACCGTGCAAGCGATTGAAACCGAGTGCGTGCGCCACGGCTACATGATGCTGTTTGCCGACCCGCACGACGACCCGGAGCAAGAATTGCGGGTGGTCACGGCGCTGCATCACCGGCGGGTCGACGGGATTTTATTGGCGCCGTCGACCGGCTCCAGCGCGTTGGAATATCTGCAGGCCAACGAGATGCCGACGGTGCTGGTGGACCGCATGATGAGCGAGCAGTTTGACCAGGTTGGGGTGGAGAACACCCAGTCCACCCAGGCGCTGGTCGCACACTTGATTGAACATGGGCACCGGCGCATCGGCTTTATTGCCGGGCGCGAAGGGCTGAGCACTACTGATGAACGCGTGGCCGGTTACCGTGCGGCGTTACAGGCAGCGGGGCTGGTGTTCGACCCACAGTTACTGGTCAACGGCGGTTCCAACAGCGAGCCTGCGCGACAAGCAACCGCGCAGTTGTTGGCGTTACCGGTGCCACCCACGGCAATCATGGCCGGCAATAACCTGATGACGCTCGGCGCCATGCACGCCCTGCGTGAGGCACGCATAGAGGTGCCCGGCCAGATGGCCCTGGTGGGGTTTGATGATTTTGACTGGGCGGATTTCTTCGTGCCACGCCTGACCCTGATCGCCCAGCCGGTCAAGGAACTGGGCGCCCGCGCGGTGCATATGCTGCTGCAACGCATGGCCACGCCCGGCGCACCCACCCAAAGCGTGCGCCTGGCGCCGAGCCTGCAACGGCGTGACTCTTGTGGCTGTATTGAAGTGGAATAATCTACGTATGCGCAACCCTGTTTCCCTCGGCATAGACCTCGGCACGTCAGAGCTCAAGGCGATTTTGATGGACGTCGACGGCAGCGTGCTGGCCCACGTCGGTGTGCGCCTTGGCGTTTCACGGCGCCACAGCGGCTGGTCCGAACAGGCCCCCGAAGACTGGTGGCAAGCCTGTTTGCAAGCGCTGGCACAGCTGCGCGAGCATGCGGCGTTTGCCCGCGTGGCGTGCATCGGCCTGTCCGGGCAGATGCATGGCGCGGTATTGCTGGGCAAGGATGATCGTGTGCTGTACCCGGCTATCCTGTGGGATGACGCACGCGCGGTGGCCCAGGCCGCGCAACTGGGCAGCGGGTTTGCCGAACCCACCGGCAGCCTGCCAATGGCCGGGCTCACGGCGCCTAAACTGCTGTGGTTGCAGCAGCACGAACCCGAGGTATTCAAGGCGATTGAGTGTGTGCTGTCGCCCAAGGATTACCTGCGGTTACGCCTGACAGGCGAGCGCATCAGCGATATGTCGGATGCCGCCGGCACCCTGTGGCTGGACGTCGCGCAGCGTGAATGGTTTGCGCCGATGCTCCACGCCACCGGCCTGACGTTGGCACACATGCCCCGGCTGGTGGAGGGCGGTGCGGCGAGCGGTGTACTGAATGTAAGCGGGTTGGGCCTGTCGCCCGAGGTGGTGATTGCCGGTGGTGGTGGCGATAACCCGGTGGCGGCGGTCGGCATCGGTGCGGTCAATGCCGGTGACGGCTTTATCACCTTGGGCACCAGCGCGGCCATCGTCGCCATCACCGACCACGCCGCCGGCAACCCGGCCAGTGCCGTGCACAGTTTCTGCCACGCCTTGCCCAACCGCTGGTACACCATGGGCGCCATGCTCGCCGGGGCCAGTTGCTTGCGCTGGGTGACGCGCTTGACCGGCCAGCCGGATGAACAAACATTGCTGGATCAGGTACAGGCGCAGTTGCCCATCGAGCAGCCGGTGCCGCTGTCGACGCCGCTGTTTCTGCCGTACCTGGCCGGTGAACGCACGCCGCACAACGACCCGTTATTGCGCGGTGGGTTTATGAGCCTGGGGCATGACTGCACCCCGGCGATGCTCGGTTATGCGGTAATGGAGGGCGTAGGTTTCGGCTTGCTCGATGCGCTGCGTGCGGTGCAATCGACCGGTGCCGACGTGACCGCCTGCGCCTTGGTCGGCGGCGGGGCACGGAGTGCGTATTGGGCGCAGTTGCTGGCCAACATTCTGCAGCGGGAGGTCTTCACGCTGCACGGCAGTGAATTGAGCGCGTGTGTGGGGGCGGCGAAGTTGGGGTTTATGGCGATTGGCATAGACCTGTTGGCGGCAGGGATGAGGGTGAAAATGCGCTACATCCCGGATACCCGGCAACAAATGACGCTGAAGGCCCGATACTGCAAATTCCAAGGCTTGCTGACTGCTGCAAAAGCGTTGCACGACTAACACTGCGAACACAGCTCTTGTGGCGAGCAGGCTTGTTGTGGCGAGCAGGCTTGCCCTGCGCTGGGGCGCGAAGCGGCCCCTATACCTGACGACGCAATACACCTGGAAATACGCGGTGACTGTTTTAGGGCTGCTGCGCAGCCCAACGCAGGGCAAGCCTGCTCGCCACAGGGAGCCTGTTTGCGAAAATGGATGCTCGCGCAGCACCGTCAGCAACGATGTGCTGCCTTTAAGCACCTGCTAGCGTTCCTACCGTGGCGAGCAGGCTTGCCCTGCGCTGGGGCGCGAAGCGGCCCCTATAACTGACGACGCAATACACCTGGAAATACGCGGTGACTGTTTTGGGGCTGCTGCGCAGCCCAACGCAGGGCAAGCCTGCTCGCCACAACAGCCTGCTCGCCACAGGGGGCCTGTTTGCTAGAACAGGTCGGTGCATCCAGTAAGCTTTTTATAACCAGGCCGCATCCCATAACGGATAATCGCCAATGTGTTCCACCAGCCCGGCTCTTAGCGGGTTAGCAATGATATAGCGGGCCATTTTCAGAACATCTTCATCGGCTCGAACGGCGCGGTCATGGTAACCACGCTGCCAGAATCTTTCTCGACTGCCTCGGGCTCGATTGATGCTGAGTGTGCTGCGCGACTTGGTCTGGCGCATCACATCGCGCAGAGTTGAGTTGTTCAGGTCGAACAACCAATGAAAATGATTCGGCATCACCACCCACGCCAGTGAGTTGACCTGGCCCGCTTCGTGAGTTCGTTTAAATTCTGCGACCAACAAACGGCCTAGCTGGAAATCCCGAAACAAGGGCAGACGCTGATGTACCACGGCAGTGACCAAATAAGCACGACCGGTTTCTGAATAGCGGCCACGACGTAACAGATGGGAGTTGGGTTGAGGAGACACTCCGTTGTTCCTTGCATGAATAAGAGACTTTGACGCTAGCAGTGCAATTGGCCCAGCCCGGGAGACTTGCGTGTCCCGATATTTCTACCCCCATCCCCCTGTGTTGAATTGGCTTGTTGTGGCGAGCAGGCTTGCCCTGCGTTGGGGCGCGAAGCGGCCCCTGCATCTGACGATGCAATACACCTGGAAATACGCGGTGACTGTTTTAGGGCTGCTGCGCAGCCCAACGCAGGGCAAGCCTGCTCGCCACGGGAAGCCTGTTTGCAATACTCAGAGGGTGTTATCCGCCAGTTCACGCAGCACCGTCAGCAACGATGTTTCCCCCTTAAGCACCTGCTCATGCTCAAAACAGATCCAGCCTTCATTGAATCCATCGACCATGCGCATACGTGGCAGAGGGTTCTGAGCGCCCTGGGCGCGCAACAAGGCTTCCCAGGTGTCACGCGCCACCCCTTCAGCGTGCACGTCGCGGCCGAGCACCTGTGACAAGCCTTGGGCGATGTCGTTGGGGCTGACCCATTGGCCTTCCAGTTCAACCACCCGATGGCCGGCCCATGCCTGTTGCAGCAACTGCGCGGCGAGGGTGCCGATATCCGCCGTGGCGATCATTGGTACCGACTTGTCCAAAGGCTGCAGAAAGCTGTGGATCGCGCCGGTTTCCCGCGCAGTAATCAGGTCGTACGCCACATTTTCCATAAACCACGCGGGGCGCAGGAAGGTGACCGGGAGGTCCAGTGCGCTCAGGGCCTGTTCCATCAGGGTACGCTGGGTCAGCAAGTTGACCTCAGTAGCCTGGGCACCGATGGTCGAGAGGCACAGCACCTTGTTCGGCGCAGCTGCCTGCAGCGCTTGGCTGACTGCGGCAATCACCGCACGGGCTTCGGGAAAACCCGGCTGCGGATCAAACCCGGGAGGCGGCAGGATAAACACGCCGGTTGCGCCCATGAACGCTTCGGTTAATGCCTGTGCGTCGTCCATCTGCGCAAACACCACGTCGCAACCTTGGTCGGCCCAGTAGGCTGCCTTGCCCGCATCGCGCATCACCGCGCGCACCGGTTGGCCGGCCTTGATGAGGTTGCGCGCCAGGGCGCCGCCGACTTTGCCGGTAATACCCGTAATCACATACATGAGCTTTATACCTGTGGTTTCCATTGAGTGGAGCCCAGCATAAAGATCGGCCAGTGATGACAGAATAGCGATTGCGTCACTGCATTAATGACGAAAAATCACTAATCGGCGAGAGGCGGCAAACGGCGTTTTACCGGGGTTTTCTTGACGATGGCGGTGTTGGTTTCGGCATAGGCGTTGAGGCGGTCGAGCAAGCTGTCGAGCTGGTCCATGGTGCGCACATGCAGGCGCGCGATAAAGCAGTCGTCACCGGTGACCTTGTCGCATTCGGTGAACTCGGGGATCGCCTGGATCTGGCGCTCCACCTCCTGCAACTTGCCGGGCAGGGGGCGGATACGCACGATGGCTTGCAGCAGGTAGCCGAAGTGTTTGGGGTCAATGTCAACCGTGTAGTGGGTGAGCACGCCGCGCTCTTCAAGGCGCCGCAAGCGCTCGCCGACACTGGGCGATGACAGCCCGGTAATGCCCGCCAAGGCCTTGAGCGACAGGCGCGAGTCGTCCATCAAGGCGCTGATCAGTTGCTGGTCGATGGTGTCAATCATGCTGCCTGCCTAATAACAAAAGGTGAATAAAGGGTTTTGCCTTTTTTAGTCGCTGGAGCCGCTGACCAGCAGATTGCCATAATTGCGCCTCACTTGAGGAGCTTTCATCGTGGACACATCTATCCGTCGCGGGTCGTGGGAAATGGTCGCCGCCATGCTGATCTCGGGCACCATTGGCTGGTTTGTATTGGTCTCTGGTGTGTCGGTGATCGAGGTGGTGTTCTGGCGCTGCGTGATCGGCGCGCTGGCCTTGTTGCTGGTCTGCGCTCTGCTGGGTTATCTGCGGCTTGAATTGCTCACCTGGGCCAAGTTCGGCTTGGCGATGCTCAGTGGCGTGGCCATCGTCGGCAATTGGTTGCTGTTGTTCGAATCCTATTCCCACGCCTCAATTGCAATCAGCACGGCGGTCTACAACGTGCAGCCGTTTATGTTGGTGATGCTGGCCGCGGTATTTCTCGGTGAGAAAATCACCGTGCAGAAAATGGCGTGGTTGAGCGTCGCGTTCCTCGGCATGTTGGCGATTGTCACCGCCCATGGTGAGCAGCAAAGCGGTGGCGAGGCTTACCTGGCAGGTATTGCGCTGGCCTTGGGCGCGGCATTTTTGTATGCGATTGCCGCACTGATCATCAAGCGTCTGAAGGAAGTGCCGCCGCATTTGATGGCGTTGATCCAGGTGACAACCGGCGCACTGTTACTCGCGCCGCTGGTGCCCTGGAACAGCCTGCCGGTGTCAACCAATGCGTGGGCAGCACTGGTGACGCTTGGGGTGGTGCACACCGGTTTGATGTACGTGTTGTTGTACGGCGCGATCCAGAAACTGCCCACTGCCATCACCGGGGCACTGTCGTTTATCTATCCGATTGCGGCGATTTTCGTCGACTGGATTGCGTTCGGCCATCGCCTGGGCTGGCTGCAATGGCTGGGCGTGGCCGCAATCCTGCTGGCGGCAGCGGGGTTGCAGCGGGGCTGGTGGTGGCCCCGCGCCCCAAGGGCTAGTGCGTGCCCTGAAAGATGATGTTTTCCGGGTTGAAATGCTCCACCTTACTGCCCGGCTGCGGTAACCCAAGGATATGCCCCTTGATCTTGCCCACCACGTGCATCTCGCATGGCTTGCAGTCGAACTTGAGGGTCAGCACTTCATCGCCGTGAATCAACTGCATCGGCGCCACCTTGGTTTTCACGCCGGTCACACCCTTGGCCTGTTTGGGGCACAGGTTGAACGAGAAACGCAGGCAGTGTTTGGTGATCATCACCGGCACTTCGCCGGTTTCTTCGTGGGCTTCGAAGGCCGCGTCGATCAGCTTGACGCCGTGACGGTGGTAGAAGTCGCGGGCCTTCTGGTTGTAGACGTTGGCCAGGAACGACAGGTGCGCTTCCGGGTACACCGGCGGCGGTGAGGTTTCAGCTTTGCGCCCGCCACGCGGGTGCGCGGCAACGCGTGCGGCAGTCAATGCCTCGATCACTTCACGGCGCAAGGCCTTGAGTTGCGAGTTGGGGATGAAGAACGCCTGCGGCGCATCCAGCTCGATGTGCGTGGCGTGGTACTCGGTGGTGCCGAGTTGGCCAAGCAGGTCGCGCAGGGTGTCGAGCGCCTGTTCCGGCTTGTTGGCCACGCCAAACGGGCCGGGCAGGGTGACGCTGGCGCTGATGCCTTCTTCGCTGGTGGCGGTGACTTCAAGCTGGTCTTCACGCAGGCGTGCCACCCAGGCCAGGCCGATGCGGCGCTCGGCGGAGGTTTTGAGCAGTGCTTGTTGCCAGTTATGGTCGAGGTTGCGGTTCAGCGGATGGTTCGGGCGCAGTTGATGCAGGCCGGCCGGCATTTCATTTGGCTCGACGCGGTAGCGATAGCGCTTCTGGCCGTCTTCCTCGAACTCGCCCTTGGCTTCGGCGATGTTGGCACGGAAGCCCACCACTTCACGCTTGACCAGCACATTGAGGCCGTCGCCATTGGACAGCGGCTCATGGGTGACCACCTGCAAGTCGCGCTTGCCGGCTTTTTCCACCACACCCACCGGCAGGCCGGTAAAGGTTGGGGTGTCGAAGGCGCCGATGTCGATCTTGCGGTCGCTGACGAAATAGTCGGTGCTGCCACGGTGGAAGGTTTTTTCCGGGTCGGGCAGGAAGAAGTGCGCGGTACGGCCGCTGGAGGCACGGGCCAGGTCCGTGCGGTCTTCGAGCACATCATCAAGGCGCTGGCGGTAATAGGCGGTGATGTTCTTCACATAGCCCATGTCTTTGTAGCGACCTTCGATCTTGAACGAACGCACGCCGGCTTCGACCAGGGCGCGGATGTTGGCGCTCTGGTTATTGTCTTTCATCGACAGCAGGTGCTTTTCAAAGGCCACGACGCGGCCCTGGTCATCTTTCAAGGTGTACGGCAGGCGGCAGGCCTGGGAGCAGTCGCCACGGTTGGCGCTGCGGCCATTTTGTGCGTGGGAGATATTGCACTGCCCGGAGAACGCCACACACAGCGCACCGTGAATGAAGAACTCGATGGCGGCATCGGTCTCGTCGGCGATGGCGCGGATCTCTTGCAGGTTCAGCTCACGGGCCAATACCAACTGCGAGAAACCGGCCTGGTCGAGAAACTTGGCGCGGGCCAGGGTGCGGATATCGGTCTGGGTGCTGGCGTGCAGCTCGATGGGCGGAATATCCAGCTCCATCACGCCCAGGTCTTGCACGATCAAGGCATCGACACCGGCGTCGTAGAGCTGATGGATCAGCTTGCGCGCAGGCTCCAGCTCGTTGTCATGCAGGATGGTGTTGATGGTAGTGAACACGCGGGCGTGGTAACGGCGGGCGAATTCCACCAGTTGAGCGATATCGCTCACCTCGTTGCACGCATTATGGCGTGCGCCGAAGCTTGGGCCGCCAATGTAGATGGCGTCGGCGCCATGCAAGATAGCCTCGCGCGCGATGGCGACATCACGGGCAGGGCTGAGCAATTCCAGGTGGTGCTTGGGCAAGGACATAGTTTTTTTAGTCAGGCTTGTCACGGTTGAGGCGCGCATTGTAGCTGTGAAATGCCTGACCGGCATCTACCGCAGGGCTGTCATGTAGGAGCTGGCTTGCCTGCGATGCAGGCAACCCGGTACATCAGGCATACCGAGGTGATGCCATCGCAGGCAAGCCAGCTCCCACAGTGGATGTGTGCTGAGGCTTGGAACTCAGGCTTTGGCGGCCATCGCGGTGACTTCCACACGCATGCCTTCTACCGCCAAAGCCGCCACGCCAACGGCTGCACGCACAGGCCAGGGCTTGGCGAAAAAGCGCTTGTAGACTTCGTTGAATGCCGCGCGGTCAGCCATGTCGGTGAGGTAGATGGTCAGGTGCATCACCCGGTCCATGGAGCTGCCGGCTTTCTCCAGCGCGACCTTCAGCGCTTGCAGGGTGCATTCGCTTTGCAGGGTGATATCGCCCAGTTCCAGGCTGCCGTCGGCGTGCGTCGGGATTTGGGTGGAAACCAGGATGCCATTGAAGCCGATGACGTCGCTGGAGATGGAGTCGGCATCCGGGTCGGGGGTGAAGGACAGGTCGTGGTTGGCCATGGGGCTCTCGTAAAAAATTAAATCAATAGGGGCGCACAGTCTAAACAGGCGGGCATCGGAGGTCACGCCAGCGATCTTCAATACCTGATAACCTGCTCGACAGTTACACTGGCGGCTTAAATACCCCTGTAGAAGCGATAAGGACATCGAATGACAGTTGAATTGATGACAACGGCAGTGTGCTGGGACTCGGAAGAAAATGTATCGGCGAAATTTGCCCATCATTATTCCAAAGGCTTCTTTTACTTTTGCCCGGAATGTTTTGTTCGAGTAGTCGGGGCAAAGTCGATACTGGATAACTTTTTTTTCAAAGCGCCCCAATCCCACTTGCAACGCTGCATAAACGCAAAGGCTTCCTCTACAAATGCTAACGCGTCTGGTACGTCTACCCCGCGACCTGCCTACGTGCCACCGCCGTTCATCCCTAGTCATCTGGGCATGTATAAATTGAAAAGGAAGGGCACTAAACCGACGGATATACAGATGCAGTCACTGGTTTCAAAGGTAAAGGTCAAACCAGTTGTGTAGCCCGGCACCCTGGCTGAAGTAGTGGAAGCATGGTCTTTAATGACCCCGAGTCAGCGTCAGCAAGCCCCGCTTTCAGTCGCAGGCCAGCCATTGACTTACTTCAACGCCTTCGCTCAAGTGAACAACACCCAAAGAAGTATTCAGTCATTGGGATGTCATCAACTCATTAGCTACATTGAGGCGAAAACCTCAGTGCTGAGTAACGTGACGTGTTTCGTGACACGACGTAAGTTCGACACACAGAACAAGCCCATCAGGGCAATTATCAAAAGCACTCATCCTGCGGCTGCCCATTTTGCAAACGATCAGCTGGTAAAGCTGTTTCTGTACGGGCCTGCGCCATCGATGAACCCGAAGAATACATACTTCGAAATGCAACCCTGCACTGCATACAGTGGATTTGTTGTGATGCCCTGATGGGTTTCTTGAAAAGAATATGAGTGTCAGTGCGCCGGCGAGCCGCATGAGCTCGCCGGCGCAATGGGTTGATTACAACAGGGTAAACGGATAGTCGACGATCACCCGCAGCTCATTCAACTTGCCATCGCGTTGGTCGGCGTTGGATGAAACCATGGCGTCACGCACACGAAACGACAGGTTCTTCGCCGGGCCGCTTTGCAGCACGTATTTGGCTTCCACATCGGTCTCGTGGTGGTCGCCGTCGGCGCCATAGTCGCCGGCGTAGGCACTGTTGGTCGGGGTGTGGGTGCCATTGATGTCCGAGCCGTTGACGTAGCGGGTCATGAAGCTCAGGCCCGGTACGCCGTAACTGGCCATGTTCAGGTCATAACGGATGCCCCACGACTGTTCGCCCGGCCCGTTGAAGTCGCCCCACTGGATCGAGTTGGCCAGGAACACCGAATCGCCGCCTTCGCCCGCGCCATTGTTGCCGGTGCCGATGTAGTCGAACGGCGTGTCGCCGTGGACTTTCTGGAACGACAGCGTCAGGGTATGCGCCGCCAGGAACGAGTAGGCCGCCGCCACCGAGTAGGTGGTGTTGTTGATGGCCCCGGCCTTGGCGCTGCCGGTGTCGAGGGTGCGGTACAGGTTGCCGTCCAGCGCGAGTGACTGGTCGTGCCCCAGTGGGATCACGTAGTTGAGGTTGGTGTAGTACTGGCGCCAGATGTCTTCCAGTTCGCCCGCATACAGGGTCGCGCTCAACGATGGGGTGAAGGTGTATTTGCCGCCGACAAAACTTGCGCTGTTGGCCGCCACGTTGGCGTAGGTCGCGTAGATATCGTGGTCATGGTTGCTGGTCATGCCGCTGTTGGTGCTGGTGAAGTGCCCGGCTTCCAGGTCCAGGCCTGCGATTTCGCTGCTGGTCAGGTCAAACCCGGTGGCGGTCTGCGGCAGAATGCGCGTGCCGCCGGTGGCGAATACCGGCGCGGTGGGTTGCATGTCACCGAATTTAAGCTGGGTTTTGGAAACCTTGATCTTTACCGCAGCGCCCACTGAGCCATAGCCATTTTCCGGGTCGCCATTGCGGTTGGTCGGTAATTCACCGGTGCCGGCATCGGCGTGGGTGGCGTCGAGTTTCATCGCGCCGTAGGCGTAGGCATCCACGCCAAAACCGATGGTGCCCTGGGTAAAGCCCGAGGCGTAGTTGAGCATCGCGCCTTGGGTCCAGTCGCGGTTGTCGGCCTTGCCACTTTGGCGGTCGCGGTCAAAGTAATAGTTGCGCAATAACCCGGTAATGCTGCTGCCGTCGATAAAACCTTTGGAATCGGCCTGGTCACTGACTGACTCGGCGAGGGCCGCTTGGCTGATACTGGCGCACACCGCCAGCGTTAACAGGCTCCACTGTTTGATCATGTTGTTAGTTCCCCGGAATAATTAACGCGTGCACAGAAACACCGCATGCTTGGATTGCGCTTAAGGTTGTATGGCAGATGTTTCAGGTGAGCGTAATGCTGTTTTTATTGTGCTCGACGTGGTTGTCGAAGCTGATTTTTATCATATTTTTCGAGGGCAGCAGCGGTGCCGAGGATTAAACTCGATTAATTAAACTTCACCTCTTTTAATGTCTCATGGGTGTAGCGTTGACAGGGTCTTAGCCGCTCTGCTTCGACAAAACCTTTGGTTTGCCGCCGCAGGCTCTGCGGCGGATTTTTTAAGCTGATATCAATAAATATATATCCATGTTGATACTTCTAAGTCGCCATCAGTAGTGGCGATATGCTTGCGCGCGTCTAATTATTTGTTTGTGCACTTACGCTCCAATAATCCTTCCCAGAGTGGCGTTAAAGACACACTGCGAGAAGGTGGACGTGGGAAATCCCAACGCCAATTACTGACGCAAGGCGCAACACCATCACTGTGGCGAGGGAGCTTGCTCCCGCTGGACTGCGCAGCAGGCCCGTTTTTCAGGGACGCTTCGCGCCCCAGCGGGAGCAAGCTCCCTCGCCACAATGGTTGCCTGTTTTACTTGGGTTGCAGTTGCGGCGCAGAACCCATGCCCTATCATGGCGCCCATCATCCTCTCTGAAAGGACCAGAGGCCTCATGAAAAAAGCGTCATGTATCCTGCTCGCTACCGTTTTATTGGGGCTTAGTGCCTCAGCGCTGGCGGCCGAAGGTTTTATTGGCACCGGCATCAATACAGGGAACGGTTATGAGCCAGACGGCCACGGCGGCCTTAGAGGTACCGGGGGAAACCTGGGCGGTGACTACGCGCTGCAAGAAGATGGATCACTCAGGGGCACCGGTAAAAATATCGGCAAAGGCTATATTCCCGCCGATGACGGTGGCCTCAAGGGCATCGGCTACAACAATGGCCGAGGCTTCAGCCCGGACGGCTCGGGCGGCTATAAGGGCACAGGTTTTAACACGGGTGAGGATTACCGGTCTGACGGCAAAGGCTATTTCCGTGGCGACGGCAAGGCCTCGGGCGCCAGCTGGCGCTCCGATGGCAACGGCGGGTATGAGGGCACCGGCGAGTACCGCAAGCGTGGGTACAAGTCCGATGGTCGGGGCGGCTATGTAGGCACCGGCAAGAACGAGGGCAGGGGGCTTGAGTCCGATGGTCGCGGTGGCTTTATCGGCACCGGCTTGAATGCGGGGGGCGGCTGGGAGCCGGATGGAGACGGCGGCTACAAAGGCACGGGTAATAATCGCGGGGAACGCTGGAGGATTGATTGAAGCAGCCCTCACCGTGAGTATCCGGTGCTGATTGCAACAATCAGCACCGTTGCGGGAATTACTCTTTAACGTCCATGAACTCTTCAGCCCACGCCACATAGCTTTCCGGCAACGTGTAGGTATGGGTCAGCTCCGTAGCGCTGAGGTTGGATGTGCTGCTGGTCAGCTTGCGCTGGGCGCGCAGGCTGTCGTAAGTGGCCTTGATCGACGCAAAGTAGGCGCCGTGGCCGGCCACCACGATGCGCACGCCCAGGGCCGCCAGACGCTCACTGTCATTGAGCTGCGGGTTGCCGTAGGTCACCAGCATCAACGGCACCGTCAGGTTGGCGGCGATCTGCTCAAGGTGGTCGAAGTCTTTGACGCCAACCATGCAGATGCCGTCGGCGCCGGCTTTCTCATAGGCCTTGGTGCGTGCGATCACATCTTCGGTCGGCAGCACACCGGCGTTGGTGCGCGCGATGATCGACAGTTCAGGGTCGACACGCGCTTCAAGCGCCGCCTTCACTTTGCCGATCCCTTCTTCGACGGAAATCAGGTCGGTGGATTTGCGCCCGAACTGCGCCGGCAACAGCGTGTCTTCAATGGTCAGCGCGGCCACGCCGGCACGCTCAAGCTCTTCGACGGTGCGCATCACGTTCAAGGCGTTGCCGTAACCGTGGTCGGCGTCGGCAATAAACGGTAGTTGGGCGACGCGGCCGATGCGGGTGGCCTGTTCAACGAACTCACTCAGTGTGATCAACGCAAAATCGGGGGCTGCAAGTACCTGCAACGAGGCGACCGAACCACCGAGGATACCGACTTCAAACCCCAGGTCGGCGGCGATGCGCGCGGACATGGGGTCGAAGACGGAGGCGGTTTCAACGCAGATTTGTTTTGCAAGCAGTTCACGGAAGTTGCGGCGCAACGCTGAGTGAGAAATCTTTGGCATGTTCTTTCCTGGCTTTGGTCATCGTCATGTGACGATCAATGTCTATTCGTGGTGGCGCCAAGATTACCACGCAGAGGTACCTGGGATTATGACGTTTGAGCATGAGACAGGCGCCGAACACATGGATCATCGGTTCACGCTCAGGCGCTGGACAGTCCGATTGCACCGTCGCGGGGCAAAGCCGCCCCATCCTGCACAACTGCTGTGCCGGCGGAGTGCTTAATCCCCGCAAGCGCAATGCCTATAGTGGATTCAAAACCGCCCAAGCCTGAGGTGAACCATGAACAGCGAGTTCAAACCCGACCTGACCGATACAGTGCCAAACGAGCAAGTGGACGCCGAGTACTTCGAGTACAGCAAGGCGGCCAACCCGATCAGCGCCAACCTGATTACCCGGATTCCCTACCACAGCTTCCCGGCCTCGCTCTACGACAGCGGCGCCTCGCGGGTGGTCGCGCTGGACCTCAGCCAAGCGCTGGGCTGTGAAGGCCCGGCGACCGGGCCAGGGTTGTGCGCCAACTTTATCCGCTTGAACGCCGGTGACGCCCTGGACCTGCACCCCAATGCGACCTCACAGGTGTTTTATGTCATCGCAGGCGAAGGCCGCGTGGTGCAGGGCGAACATGAGATCCAATGGTCGAGCGGTTGCTTTATCGCGCTGCCTGGCCTGCAGCCTGCGCGTTTCAGCGCTTCACAGGATGCACGCCTGTACTACGTGCATGATGAACCGCTGTTGCGCTACCTGGGCGTGACCCGCAGCACTGATCGCTTCGTGCCGACGTTGTATCCCGCCGCGCTGGCCAACCAGAAGCTGCGGGAAGCAGCGGATGACCCGCGCGCCCAGGACCGCAGTCGCATCAGCATTTTGCTGGGCAACCGCAATTTCCCCCAGACCCGAACCGTCACGCATGTGCTCTGGGCCATGTACGGCATTCTGCCGGCGGGCTCGATCCAGAAACCGCACCGGCACCAGTCGATTGCGCTGGACTTCATTATCGACTGCCCCAAGGGCTGTTACTCATTGGTGGGCACTGAGCTGGACGCTGATGGCCAGATCCGTAATCCGGTGCGGGTGGACTGGTCGCCGGGGCTGGCGTTCGTGACACCGCCGGGTTACTGGCATGCGCATTTTAACGAATCCGATACCGAGGCATTCCTGATTCCGATCCAGGACGCCGGGCTGCAAACCTACCTGCGGGCGCTGGATATCCGCTTCAGCTGACAGTACTCGGTCAAAATGTGGGAGCTGGCTTGCCTGCGATTGCATCAACTCGGTATGCCTGATGTACCGAGGTGCTTGCATCGCAGGCAAGCCAGCTCCCACAGGTTTTGCTTTAGTGCCAGCCGCTCAGGTCGGCCTTATTTCCAATAGGGCGTTTCACCCAGCTGCTCGACGACAAAGTCGATAAAACAGCGCACCTTGGACGACACGATCCGCTTGGGCGGGTAGACAAACCACACCGCAAACGCCTGTTCAGCCCCCAGAATGCTCCAGTGCGGCAACCAGACCCGCAACTCACCCGCCTCAACGCTTTTGCTCACCAGCCAATCAGGCAGCAAGGCAAAGCCCAGGCCTTGGCGTGCAGCGAGCAACTGCGCGTCCAGGTCGTTGATGCGGATACAGTCGCCGTATACCTGCGGCAGGACTTCACCACCGGCCTCGAAGGCAACATCATGCGTGCTCAGGATGGCGGGCAGGCCGGACAGGTCTGCCGGAGTCGACGGGGCCGCGTGCTGCGCACAAAACCCCGGGCTGGCCACCAGCAGGTACTTTCCCGCGCAGATCTTGCGCGCCTTGAGCGTGGAGTCGGGCAGGGCGCCAATCCGAATGGCCAGGTCAACGCCTGCATGAATCAGGTTGACTTGGGCGTTATCCAGCACCAATTCCAGCTTGATTTGCGGGTAGCGCGCCAGGAATACGTTCAAGACCGGCAGGATATGGTGCCGGGCAAACGCCGGTGGCAAATTGAGCTTGAGCACCCCACGGGGTTGCTGGTTGAGCGCCGAGGTCGCCGCCTTGGCTTGCTCCAGCTCATCCAGCACACGGCGGGCGTGCAGCAGAAACGTCTGGCCGCCTTCGGTCAGGTGCAGCGTGCGTGTCGAGCGGTTGAACAGGGCGATGCCCAAGTCCTGCTCAAGATCCTTCACATAGCGCGAGACGGTAGAGGCCTTGATGCCCAGTCGCTCAGCCGCCCGGGAGAAATTATTGCCTTCGGCGGCCTCGACAAAGGCGGTTAGCGCAGCGAAATAATCCAAGTGCCGCCTCGGTGGTCAGCGTGGGTGAGCGCTCAGGTTACCGGCTGTGGTCAGGCACCGCCACGGGCACGGATCCCGGTTGTTCGACGTCCTTATGATGGGTTTCACCAATAAACATATACATCGCCGGCACCATAAACAGCGTCAGCAACGTGCCAATCGACAGCCCGCTGAAGATCACCAGGCCCATATCATGCCGCCCCGCAGCGCCAGCGCCCGACGCCCACACCAAGGGCACCACGCCCAACACCATGGCGGCGGTGGTCATCAGGATCGGCCGCAGCCGCACCGCCGCCGCTTCTTCAATCGCCTCACGCTTGCTGTGACCAGCGCGCTGCAATTCGTTGGCAAACTGCACGATCAGGATGCCGTGCTTGGTGATCAGCCCCAGCAACGTCACCAAACCGACCTGGGTGTACACGTTGATCGAGGCGTAGCCCATGGTGATAAAGGCCAGGGCGCCGAACAGGGCAGGCGGCACCGAGAACAGAATCACCACCGGGTCGCGAAAGCTCTCGAACTGGAACGCCAGCGCCAGGTAAACGATCAGGATCGAAAACAACAGCAGCCCGACGAAGCCGCCAGACTCCTGAATGAACTGGCGCGACTCGCCGGAGAAATCCGAGGTGTAGCCCGACGGTGCCACGTTGGTGAGGATGGTATTGAGCTTGGCCAGCAACTCGCCCTGGGCCACGCCGCTGACGCCCGATAGCGTTGCCGAGTTGAGTTGCTGGAAGTGGTTGATCGATTCCGGCTGGGTCGAGGTCTCGATGTGCGCCACCGTGCGCGCCTGGATCATGCTGCCCGAGGGCGTACGGATGTAGTAATCGAGGATCTGGTCCGGGTTGAGGCGATCCACCTGCAATACTTGGGGAATGACTTTGTAGGAGCGCCCAGCGGTGGAGAAGTAGTTCACATAATTGCCGCCCAGCGCTGCGGACAGCGCCGCGCCCACGTCGGCTTGGGTCATGCCCAGCGCGGCGATTTTTTCGCGGTCCACCACCAGCTTGGCTTGAGGTTTGTCGAGTTTCAAATCCATGTCGGAGAACCAGAACAGCTGCTGTTTCTGTGCCTCGGCCATCACCGCCTGCGCCACTTCGTTGAGGTTTTCCACCGAATCGGTGGTGGTGATCACAAACTGCACCGGCAGCCCTTGGGCGCCCGGCAGCGAGGGCAGCGGGAAGGCGGCAATGGTGGCGCCCGGCACCTGGTTCCACTTTTGCTGCAAATCCAGAATCAGTTGGGCCTGGGAGCGTGTGCGCTCATCCCAGGTTTTAAGCAACACGCCGCCCAGGCCCTGGTTGAGCGCGGGCAGGCCGGTGAGCTGGAACATCTGCGCGTATTCCGGCTCTTTATTGGCGATCTGGAAGGCCTGGTCGGCAATCCGCTCCATCTGCTGCGGTGAGGCGGTGGGTGGGCCTTTGATCTGCATAAACACCAGCCCTTGGTCCTCGGTGGGCGACAGTTCACTCTTGGCCGTCATGCCACTGGCGGCCACCAGCAAGAACAGCACAAAACCAAAGGTCACCAGCACCGGCCAGATATTCAGGCCGCCCGCCAGCACGCGGTGGTAACGCTTGCGCAACCAATCAAAATAGTCATCGAGCTTGCGCGCGAAACGACCTTCCTCCTGCCCTGGTTTGAACAACTTGGAGGTCATCATCGGTGAAAGGGTCAACGCCACCACGGCCGACACGGTCACAGCGCCCGCCAGCGAGAAACAGAACTCCTTGAACAATGCGCCCGTCAGCCCGCTGCGCAGCCCGATCGGCACATAGGCGGCAATCAGCACCACAGTCATCGCGATGATCGGCCCGCCCAACTCCCGCGCCGCCACCAGCGCGGCCTCCAGCACGCCTTTGCCTTCTTCCTTGATGTGCCGGTCGACGTTTTCCACCACGATAATCGCGTCGTCCACCACCAGGCCGATGGCCAATACCAGTGCGAGCAAGGTCAGCAGGTTGATCGAATAGCCCAGCAGGTACATCACAAAGAAGGTGCCGACCAACGACAACGGGATCGCCACCAACGGCACGATCACCGCGCGGAACGAGCCGAGGAACAGGTAGATCACCACCGACACAATGATCATGGCCTCGACCAGGGTCTTCACCACCTCGTAAATCGAGGTGTTAATAAACGCGGTGGAGTCATACACAATTTCGCCGCGCACGCCGGCCGGCAGTTGCGATTGCAACTCAGGGAATGCCTCGCGCACGCTGCTGGCGACGGTGAGGATGTTGGCGGTGGGCGCCGCCTTGATGCCGATAAACACCGAGCGCTTGCCGGAAAACGCCACGCTGCTGTCATAGTTCTCGGCGCCAAGGGTGACGGTGGCCACATCCTCCAGGTACACCAGCGCATCGCCTTTCTGCTTGATCACCAGCCGCTTGAACTCATCCACTGTGTGCAAATCGGTGCCGGCGGTGAGGTCGACCGTCACGGTTTGTCCGCGTGTCGAACCAACGGCCGACAGGTAGTTATTGTTGGCCAGCGCCGTGGACACGTCCTGCGCGGTGACGTTATGCGCCGCCAGTTTGTCCGGGTCCAGCCAGGCGCGCAGGGCGAACTGGCGCCCACCGAGGATCTCGGCGGTTTGCACGCCCTGGATCGAGTCCAGCTTGGGCTTGACCACCCGCACCAGGTAGTCGGTGATGTTATTGGTCGGCAGCGTGTCGCTGTAAAAACCCAGGTACATGGCGTCGGTGGTCTGCCCCACGGCAATGGTCAGCACCGGCTCCTGGGCTTGCGCCGGCAACTGGTTCTTGACCGAATTGACCTGTGTGTTGATCTCGGTAAGGGCTTTGCTGGCGTCGTAGTTCAGCCGCAGCGTGGCGGTGATGGTGGAGATGCCGGTGATGCTCGACGAAGCCAGGTAGTCGATGCCCTGGGCCTGGGCAATCGCCGATTCCAGCGGTTGGGTAATAAAACCGGCGACCGTGGAGGCGTCGGCGCCGTAGTAGGAGGTGGTGATGGTGACCACGGTATTTTCGGTGCGCGGCCATTGATTCACCGGCAGTTCAAAAATCGAGCGCAGCCCCAGGATCAGAATGAACAGCGAGACGACGATGGCCCACACCGGTCGCTGGATAAAGGTATCGGTAAGCTTCATGGGACACCTTTAATGTTCTTGGGGCGTCGGCGCCGGGTCGTTCAGCGGCGCGGCGCTGTTGTCGACCTTCACCGGCGAGCCGTTCTTGAGCTTCATCTGGCCGCTGGTGATCAACAGATCGCCTTCCTTGACGCCGGACAGGATCGCGACCTGATCGCCACGGGTCGGCCCGGTCTTGATAAAGGTCTGTTGCGCGGTGAGCACCTCGTCACCCTTGTCATTCTTGCTCGAGGTGGCAATGAACACCGTGGTGCCATACGGGTTGTAGGTCACCGACGTTTGCGGCACGGTGAGGTAGCGTTGGGTGGCGCCCGAGCTGACCACGGCACGGGCAAACATGCCGGGCACCAGGTTTTGCTTGGGGTTCTCCACGGTTGCTTCAACGGTAATGTTGCGCGTGGTGGCATCGAACTGGGTGTCGATGGTGCTGATGCGGCCCTTGAACGTCTGGTTGGACAGGCCGTCAGCCGTTACCGCAACGCTTTGGCCAATGGCGATAGCTTCCATCTGCGTCTGCGGTACGCTGAAGTCGATATAGACAGGATCAAATGTCTGCAACGTGGCGATCTTGTCGCCGGGGTTGAGGTATTGGCCGGGGTTGACGCTGGTGATACCGATGCGCCCGGCAAACGGTGCGCGAATGGTCTTTTTCGCCACCAGCGCACGCTGCTGCTCGGCGGCGGCGAGCTTGGCTTTCAAGTCGGCGGTATCGGTGTCGACCTGGGCCTGGGAGATGGCGTTGACCGCCAGTTGCGCCTTGTCGCGCTTGAGCACGATGACGGCGAGGTCGGCTGTGGCCTCGAGCGAGTGCAGTTGCGCGATGTCGGAGTCGGCATTCAACTGCACCAGCAGTGCCTGGGCTTCGACATCCTGGCCGGGTTTGAACCCGATGGTGCGCACGATGCCGCCCACTTCCGTGGTCACATCCACGCCGCGCACTGCCTTCATCGAGCCCACCGCCGAGACGCTGGGTTGCCAATCGCTGAATGGCACTTGCATCGCCGTCACCACCGCTGCAGGCAAGGGCTGTTTGGACTGGGCGATCAGCGCCGAGATCTGCACGAACTTCACCCCGGCAATGATCGCGACAATCACCAGCACCACCACGATCATGATCAGCATCGGCCGCCACAGTCGCCGCTTGCGCGGACCATTGGGGGCCGGTGGTGGGGCAGAGACAGGGGTGACTTCAGCCATGGGGTTTCTCGCTGTTGATTCAGTTGAGCCGCGCGGCATCGGCCGGCGCGGCTTTGCTCTTGGCCGGCATGATTTCCTGCCACGACGGCAGGCCGAAGCGATCCGGGCTGCCCTTGGTATCCGGGTTCACATCCGTACGGTTCCACCAGCCGCCACCCAACGCCTGGAAGAGGGCGGTGGTGTCGCTGTAGCGGGCGGCCTGGGCCTTCACTCGTGACAGTGCAGTGTTTTGATAGGTCTGCTGGGCCGTGAGCAGGTTGATATAGGCCACCGCGCCGAGACGGAACTGGGCCTGGACCAGATCCAGGTTGGCCTGCGCGGAGCGCTCGGCCACGACCTGCTGGTTGAGCGCGTCGGCGTCGGCTTCCAGCGCCCGCAGTGCGTTGGCCACGTCCTGGAAGGCGGTCACCACCGTGCCGCGATAACGCGCCGCCGACTCGTCGTAAGCGGCCACGGCTGCGCGTTTGCGGTGTTCGAGTGCGCCAGCGTCAAAGATCGGCTGGGTGATTGAACCCGCCAGGCTCCACACGCCAGAGCCCGATGAAAACAGCTTGGTGCCGCTTGCCACCGTGGAGCCCAGCGAGCCGGTAATGCTGAACTGCGGCAACTGGTTGGCGACAGCCACGCCGATATTGGCGCTGGCCTGATGCAGTTGAGCCTCGGCGGAACGCACATCCGGGCGCTGGCCCACAATGGCCGACGGCAGGCTCACCGGCAGTTCTTCGGGCAGCTGCAAGGACGCCAGGTTGAAGCGCTCGCCCTGGTCCTGATTGGGAAAGCGCCCCAGGTAGGCCATCAACTGATTGCGTGTCTGCGCCAATTGCTTTTGCAACGGCGGCAAGGTCGCACGGGTTTGCGCCAGTGCGGTTTGCTGGGTCAGCACGTCGGAATCGCCAATCGCCCCCAAACGCCGCTGGGCTTGCAGCAGGTCAAGCTGGCCGCCCTGCAGGCGAATGATTTCCTCGGTAGACGCGATTTGATCGCGTACAGACGCGAGGCTGATGGCGGTATTGACCACATTGGCAGTCAGGGTCAGGTAAGTCGCCTCCAGTTGGAAGCGCTGGTATTCGGCCTGCGCCGTGGTCGACTCGATTTGCCGGCGCGTACCGCCAAACACATCCGGGGCATAGGAGACGCTCAGCGACGCTGAACTGACGGTGAGTATTGGCGATTGCGGCACGCCGGAGGTGACCCCCGAGACTTTCTCACGGGCCTTCTGCACATTGCCGCTCACCGACGGGAACAACGAAGCTTGATCGGCATAGATCAGCTCGTTGGCCTGGCGCAACGCGGCTTGCGCGGCGCTCACATCCGGGTTGGCCTTCAAGGCTTCTTCGACCAATGCGTTCAAGGCGGGCGAACGAAACAGCGTCCACCATTGGCCAGGAATATCCATCCCGGCGATCAGCCGCTGCGCGGCGCCACCGGTGTCGATATCGGCGTGGGCAGTGGTGGTGAGTTTTTCTTTTGAATAGTCGGCGTTCGCGGCCACATCGGGTCGGGCGAAATCCGGCCCGACGGTGCAGCCGGCGAGGGCCAGGCACAGGAGGCTAAGCGGAGCGAGAACGTGTGATACACGCTGCCGAGGCTGCTCTTTCATGTTGACTCTATTAATCAGTTGGCTAACTGTTTTTTTGTTGAGCAATGACTGCAGGTGCATCAGGGACGCTGGACTCAAACCAGTGTAGGTGGTGCCGGGCGCTATGCAATGTCGCCCCCTGAGTTTCCGATGCACTGATGGCTATAAAATGCATATTCCGCATTCTTGTAGAATTAGGATATGCATAATCAGTATTTTACACAGGATGATCAGTCCCTCATCTTCTCCCTCCTTATAAACAGGCTTCTGGAGAAAAACGTGCGTTACCTGACAACACTGACGGCCGGGATGACCGCCGCCTTGCTATGCCTGACTGCGCACGCGCAAACGCTGGTGGTAGGCGACCAAAGCTACAACGCCCAGGCCGTGATGGAAGCAGCGGGGGTGCTCAACGACCTGCCCTACACCCTGGAATGGAAACAATTCACCGCCGGCTCGCCCGTCGCCGAAGCGCTGAATGCCAACAGCCTAGACATCGGCCTGCCGGGGGATGCACCGGTGCTGTTCCTGGGCGCACTCGGCGCGCCGATCAAGGTGATTGGCATCAGCCGTCAGAACCTCGAAGGCGTGGCGATTCTGGTTAGAAAAGACTCCTCGATCCACAGCCTTGCCGACCTTGCCGGCAAGCGTGCGGCCATCTGGAAAGGCTCCTGGAGCCAGCAACTGCTGATGACGGCGCTGGACAAAGCCGGCGTGCCACATGACTCGCTGGAGCTGCGGTACCTCAGCGCGCTGGATGCTTCCCATGCGTTGGAAGGCGGCTCGGTTGATGTGATCGCCACCTGGGAACCCTACGTTACCCAGCAGGAACGCCAAGGCGCACGGGTGCTGGCAACGGCTGAGGGGTTGATACCTGCGCAGAGCTTTATTGCCGCCAACACCAAGGCCTTGGAGAGCAAACGCGCACCCATCAGCGACTTTCTGCAGCGCTTGAAGAAGGCCCGCGACTGGACACGCCAAAGCCCGGCCAATGCCGATGCGTATGCGGATGCCTGGGCCAAACGTACCCGCGCCGATGCCGACATCGCCCGCGCCTGGTTTGCCCGCGCGCGCACCACGGTTGAGCCGGTCACGGCCCAGTCACCGGTGGAAGCGCAAAAGACCGTGGACTTTTTTGCCAGCCAAGGCCTGGTCAAGTCCTATTCGGCGGCCAGCCTGTTCGACGATTCATTCGCGGCCGCCTTGCAATCCGCCGTGGCCAAAACGCTTCAAGGAACATTGAACAAATGACTAAAAGACAGCTGAAACTTGGCGCCCTGACGATGGGCTGCGGCGGCCCCGGCCGCCACAACCTTTGGCTTGATCCCGAGTTACCGGCCGACGCCAGCGTCAACGTCGACTGGTACATCGCCATTGCCCGCCAGGCCGAGGCCGCCTTGTTCGACTTGATGTTTATCGTCGACAGCCAGTTCATCACGCCCGGCTCACCGTCCCATTACCTCAATCGCCTGGAACCGCTGACACTGCTATCGGCGTTGGCCGTCAGCACACGGCATATCGGTTTGGTCGGCACGCTGACCACGTCCTACAACTCGCCCTACAACGTGGCACGGCGCTTGGCCTCCCTGGACCTGATCAGCAAAGGCCGCGCCGGCTGGAACGTGGTCACCAGCGGTGACGCTGGCACCGCCGGCAACTACAGCCGTGACGAGCATTACGACTACGACACCCGCTACGGCCGCGCCGCCGAACACGTTCAAGTGGTGCAAGGCTTGTGGAACTCCTACGAGGATGACGCCTTCGTGCGCGACCGTGCGACGGGCCAGTTCCTCGACCCCAGCAAACTGCACAGCCTGAACCACAAGGGCGAGCACTTTTCCGTGGTCGGCCCGCTGAATATCCAGCGCTCGCCCCAAGGCCAGCCAGTGATCTTCCAGGCCGGTGACTCGGAACAAGGCCGCGACCTGGGCGCCGCCACCGCCGATGTGATCTTCACTCACGCCGCCAGCATCGAGCAGGGCCGGGCGTTTTACCGGGATATAAAGGGCAGGGCGCTGCAACACGGGCGCGACCCGGAGCAGTTACTGGTGATGCCCGGCGAGGAAATCTATGTAGGCGATACCGACGAGCATGCGCGTGAAATCGAGCAGTATTACCATCAGGCTGACCATAGTTTTGAGCTGGCACTGAAGGAGTTTGGGCGTAATTTCGGCTGGCATGATTTCAGCCAATACGACCTGGATGCGCCGTTTCCCCAGGAGAGTCTGGAGGCTGCACGCAGCAGCTTTTTTACCAATGCCAAGCGCATTGCTGATCAGGCGCGGGAGAAGGGGTTTACCTTGCGTCAGGCGGTGGAATTCGGCCGGCAACTGCGGCCGGGGGCGTTTGTGGGGACGGCGGATACTGTCGCGCAGAAAATGGCCGATTGGCTCCAGGCGCGGGCGGTGGATGGGTTCAATATTTACATTGGGCATCCGGGGCAGTTCACGCGGTTTACCCGGGAAGTCATACCGTTGCTGCAAGAGCGCGGGGTTTATCGCGCGGCGTATGAAGGCACGACCTTGCGCGAGAGTTTGGGGTTGGAGAATTCGGCGTATAGCCCAGACATTCAAAGGAGGACCCGAACGTAGCAGACGAACGCAAAGGTAGTGGCCTGTTGCCATAAAGATATTGAACAGTTTAAGCTTGCGGCCGATCTTTTCAGTGCCAGCGACCACCTGATTTCAACTTTTCTGGCTTTATGCCTGGCCTCTCAAGTTAAAGGAACTAACGTTGAGACACGTATCTCGGTATCCAAACAGTACTCCAGTAGAGCTCAACGTTGACTCGTTGATTGCCGAAATGTCGCAATTGCGGGAGCACTTTGAACTTCCGGAGCAGTCTCGACTGACCCGACGGCCAAAAATAAACTCACGCAGATGGAGTACCCGGAAAGTGAAATCGGCGCTCCTTGAAACTTTCCACGAAAAGTGCGGGTATTGTGAGAAAAGTCTACGGACTACGGGATTTGAGGTGCACCACCACCGCCCGCTGATGAACGCAAAAAGCCGTGCTGGTTATTCAGATGTGCCAAGCCCTGATCACTATGCCTGGTATGCCTACGAGTGGAACAATCTTGTTCTCGCTTGCTCCATATGTGCACGCTTTAAAGGTACGCAGTTCCCTACACAGAATAAACGCGTTCTACCATTCACACCTTGGGCACATGCGGACCAAGAGAATCCTGCTCTTATTGACCCTTCTCATGACAATCCCTATGACCATTTCGTATTCCATACTGACGGAGCCTGCGTATTCAAAAGCCCTAGGGGTAAGGAAACCATCAGTGTACTTAAGCTAAATCGGAGCGAACTTAAGGTAATGCGCGCTCATTTTTTCTCTGAGCTCATCATCATTATCGAACAGCTAAGATTGAGGGACTACAATGAGGTAATGCTCGCTTTGGGGCGTGCACTGGATGATCGCCGTGCTCACGTAGGGGCCGCAAAAATTTGGATAGCGGATTCTTTGCTGGCAATATCAGGAAATAAAAACTCTCCTGTTGAATCTGAGTTTTTAAGCGAGTTATCCGGCTTTGTAACAATCTCCACATCGGCAATGTGGGAAAAATTCATTGTAAATTTAAAAGGTAATAATGAATCTAAAACGGTTCGCCGGTTTGACATCATTGAAGCGGCTGCTGAGAAGGAAACTATCAACTTTGCACGTATTGTATCGGTCCAAATCAGGAATTTTAAGGGCTTCGGAAAATTTGATATAAAATTTTCCAGCCGTGCGGTCGATGAGCGTGATATAGCTCCAGCGGTCGTACTGCTTGGAGAAAATGCTGTTGGTAAAAGCTCACTACTTCAGGCAATTGCTTTAGGCACAATGAGTCGGCCTCTGAGGGAGCAAATAAAGGTGGATTTAAATTCTTTTCGTCACCAATCGAGGTGGCAATCAACTCAGGTTGCCAATGAGACTCACACAACTCAGGCGAGTATAAAAGTCAGCTTCGATGATGGGAGTGTTAATGAAGTACATATCCACCGAGGTGGAGTAGTTCATGATGAAACGTTTACGAGTACGATGGTCCTCGGGTATGGTGCCCATCGTTCTTTCAATGATAAACCCACGAGCCATAAATACATTAAAGCAGTCTCGAGCATTGTCTCGCTGTTCAACAAACGAAGAATATTGCCTCATTCAGCAGAGTGGCTTGAATCGCTCGATGACGAAACTTTTCCAACCGTAGCACGTGCACTGCGAGAGATCCTCAATCTAGCAGATGATGACGAAATTATCCGCACACTGCATAGCGGTATTCTCATCCGTAAAAATGGCGAGCATATCGCTCTGTTTCAACTCAGCGACGGTTACCGGTCATTATTTGCCATGGCGCTGGATATCATGCGTAATATGCTTCGGAAGTGGGGAAACCTAGAGAGTTCCCGTGGCCTTGTTCTGATTGATGAAATAGAAATCCATCTGCATCCGCGGTGGAAAATGCAGGTGGTGAGTGCATTGCGTGGCGCGATGCCGCAGGTCCAGTTTATTTTCACGACCCATGACCCGCTTTGTCTGAGGGGGATGTTCGATGGCGAGGTGCATGTCCTGCTGCGTGATGATACTAAAAAAATTGTGGAGTTAAGAAGACTACCCGGTGTTACCGGCATGCGCGCAGAGCAATTATTGACCTCTGAGTACTTTGGCCTATCCAGTACCTCGGAACCTGAGATTAAGAGCGCGGTCGACAAGTTGCTGCTTTCTGACAGCCGCAGCGCCGAACCGCAAGCGCAGTTTTCTGAGCAACTTAGCGCCTTCTCGTTGATTGGAGATACTCCGGAACGTCAGGTAGTAAACGAAGCCCTGCGTCGACACATAGTCGAGCAATTGCGCTCCAATCGACTCGATCGTGAGGACGTTCGTGAAGAGTCCATTAACCTCATTCTTGAGCGTTTACGAGGCGATTCCGTCGGGGTTGAGCAATGATTTTCGTCAAACGGGATACGGTAACTGAGCCTGAGTCGCTGACCAAGGTTGACGGCCCAGCAGCCAGAGAAAGAGCCCGGGCCGAGGTGTTTTATGCTGCAGCCTCTACTAAGCCAGCCCCAAAGAAAGCGCCAGCCAAGGTAAAAGCAAAAGCGAAGGATACAAAGAAATCAGAGAAACCCAAGAAAAAGACGTTCAATTTTAAAGCTTATCGAGAAAAGGATGTGAAAGAAAAACTGGAGGCACTTTTTAACAAAAAGTGTGCGTACTGTGAATCCAGTTATGAAGCAGTGATGTCAGCTCAGGTCGAGCATTTTCGACCCAAAAATCGTGTGAGTGAAGATGTTAGTCATACTGGCTATTGGTGGCTGGCGTCCGAATGGACGAACTTGCTACCTAGCTGCATTCACTGTAATGGCTCCGAGTATCATAAAGTTGAGATGTTCAACACTGAACATCCTTACATGCAAGCTTTCAAAAAGGGTAGCTATAAGCTTGGCAAGTATGATTCATTCCCCATTGGCGGAGCACGTGCGAGGGTGGTAGGAGACGATTTGGAGCATGAGAACGCCTACTTGATAAACCCTACCAAGCGCAACCCAGACAACCATTTGCAGTGGGTCGTCGAGCGTGGCCTGAGCTTGGTCGCACCTGTGAAAACGGGGCAGGATTGGGACCCTCACGGTCTGGCGACCTATAAAGTTTTCGGCTTGAACCGCATCAATCTCGTTGATGTGCGCACCGAGTTAATGCTGAAGATACAAAAACAACTACTCAAAGCCGATAAAATCCTTAAAAAAGCGGCGACCGAACCATTGGGAGGTTTTTTCGATCATCTTTGCGAGGAGGCGCAAGATATTTTAGATGACCTTGAAAAGCTAGCCGATCCGTCAAAGCCTTATTCCGCCATGGTCAGAAAGCTTATTGACAATGATCGTGCCAGGTTAGTTGCCGAGTTCCAAGCTATCTTGGCCAAACAGCAAAAACCGCCTCGAAAATTAAAAAACCACGCAGATTAAAACAACAACATGCAAGAAAATCATAAATACAATGACACTAGATTAAAACTCCATGAAGTTGATGAAAATGTCATCGAGGAACTGGTCATCTTCTTTGAAAACGAAGAATACGGCACACCTGGTCGCATCAGCAAAACTGGGTGTCTTAATCTCGCAAAAAAGGGAGCTCGCATATGGAATGCCTGGAGAGAGAAATTCCCAGCGAGACTTTATGGTCATTATGACTATATAAATATTGCAGATTTTTCGGAAACGGATTTTTGTGGGTTACAGTGGGCGTTCGGGGGCGAAATCTACTTTAATAACTTCAATTTCGGCCCGGGCGCCAATTTTAATAACGCGAAATTCCCTCGTCACACTATGTTTGACGATGCTATCTTCGGAGAGTCATCAGATTTTTCCAATGTTACGATTGATGCCCGCTCAAGCTTCAAGAACACTAAATTCTCAAGATACACGCAGCTGAAATCGCTTTACCTTGAAGACTGGATTGATTTTGACTACGCAGAGTTTGAAGGGGATAACGACTTTTCAGGGTCTTCTTTTGGGGAGTGCACTCGTTTCAATGGAGCTAAATTTGGTCCTAATATCAATTTTTCCGATTGCACTTTCAGGCAAGCGGTATGCTTCGAATCTATCCAAGACACCACAAAAGACGCCGTTGCTTGGACGCCCTACGATCCAACCAGCAAAACATTCAATTGGATTTCCTTTGAGCGATGTCTATTTAACGGTCCGGTGAGCTTCAAGAATCGGGAGTTTCGAGATACCGCCCTGTTTGACGGCGCCCGTTTCAAACATACTCCGGTTTTCTTTGGGTGCACACTGCATCAGGATATGTCTTTCAAGGATGTAAAGTTTCCTCAGACTACAGGTGAGAACTCTCGCATCAGAATCTACCGAAATCTACGGCTTTCCTTCAGTCAGCTTCAAGCCGCCCAAGAAGAACAGCATTTTTTTCAGTTGGAAATGGCAGAGAACCGCCATAGCCTCACAGGGCAACGACGTTGGCTTTTTTACGCCTATGAGCTTTTATCAAACTATGGTTCGAGCCTCTCAAGACCTGCGATAGCATACCTGTTATCTGTGATCTTTTTTTCATGCGCTTACGCGGCATTGTCGTGGGCAACCCACTGCCTGCCCGACAGCCAACAATGTAGTTTTAACTTGGCCGGTATTGAGTTTTTCTTATTGCAGGCCATTCCGCTGCCGGGACTTGAAAAAATGGCAGACCCGATCAGATCTATACTCATTGCCAACGATGGAATTATCAGCCTTCTTGCAACAATTCTCATGATTCTGCAGAAATCTGTGTCACTACTGCTTATTTTTTTTATCGGCCTCGCACTCAGAAATATGTTCAGAATCAAATAAGCATTAAGGTGAACCACCCCTTTGCCACGGGATGAGTGAGTGTATGTCACACGCGCTCTCCACGTGCTTGACCATGTCTACGAGTTGGCAGGCGATGTCTGTCTCTACTTAGACTTCACCGGACGGTTAATACCGGCGTTAGTCATCGCCCCCGTACCTACGTGATACGCCTAGAGTTGCAAGTACTGCAACGACGCCTCCCAGGCTTGGTAGGCCTGCGAAGAATGTTTAGGGCTCAGGCGATAGATGTCGCGCAACAATTCCTGGGAAATTTCCTGCTGAACGTTCAAGGACGAGGCCCAACTCCAAACGGCAGGTTCACTGATTTTCGTGGACCACCTGCTGGTGGTAAGACAGGGGGGACAGGCTGCTGATGTCCAGCGCGGGGGTACTCATCGTTCAAACGTCCTTGAGGATACGGCTCCATAAGCTGCGCCTGGGCAGCAGAGGCGTGGGCTGGCATCCCGGTAGCAGTGATAGGCAATAAACGCGGAGCATACCTAGAGGCAGAGCAAATTACTTGTGAAAGTACATCCTCTGCTTTTGCCCACGAGCAAAAATAAAGATTGAGTATTCACACCAAATGTTATTTTAATAACACCCATAAGAGCGTCACGACCGTCCTGGACGTGCTCGCAAGAAAATGGGATGCCCCTGTAAATGACAATTGAACAGCGTTTGATGGAACAGGCCAAGCGGGCGGCCGAGCGTACGTATTCACCTTATTCCAGGTTTCCGGTCGGCGCGGCATTGCTGACCGCCGATGGTGAGGTCGTACTGGGCTGCAACGTGGAGAACATCTCCTACGGGCTGACCAATTGTGCCGAACGCAGCGCCTTGTTCAGTGCCATCAGCCAGGGCCATGCGCCGGGCAGTTTCAGGGCCATCGCGGTTTACGCACCCAACGTTTCACTGATAAGCCCTTGCGGTGCCTGCCGCCAGGTGATGCTGGAGTTGATGGCCAAGGATGCAGTGGTGATTTGCCAGGGCAGTGACCCGGCCGCCACGCGTACCTGGACCCTGGCGCAATTGTTGCCGGGTGCTTTCGACGCTTTCTAACCCTGGGCAGGCCTGCTGGCCTGCGTCCGCTTGGTCCCTTGTTGAGACGCCTGCATGATTAGTCTTGTCGGAATAGCGACCCTTATTGTCATTGCCATTGCTTTATCCCACCAGCGACGCTCAATCAACTGGCGCACGGTTTCGGTCGCCTTTGTGATCCAGGTCTTGATCGGCGCTTTTGCGCTGTACGTGCCCTGGGGCCAGACGGTGCTCGCCGCGCTGTCGGGCGCGGTGGCCTCCCTGCAGCTCTACGCCAACAAAGGCATCGAGTTTCTGTTCGGCGGCTTGAGTTCGCCGCATATGTTTGAAGTGTTCGGCAATGGCGGGTTTGTATTCGCTATCCGGGTGTTGCCGATGATTGTGTTCTTCGGCAGCTTTATCTCGGTGCTGTATTACATCGGCGTGATGGGCTGGATTATCCGGTTGGTGGGCGGCGGCCTGCGTCTGCTGCTGGGCACCAGTCGCGTCGAGTCGATGGTGGTGACGTCGGCGATTTTCATCGGCCAGTCGGAGGTGCCGCTGGTGGTACGGCCGTTCATTGCCAAGCTGACGCGCTCTGAGTTGTTCGCGGTGATGGTCGGCGGTTTTGCCGCGGTAGCAGGTTCGGTGCTGCTCGGTTACGCCGGGCTTGGGGTGGAACTCAAATACCTGATCGCCGCATGTTTCATGTCGGCGCCGGGGGCGTTGTTGATGGCCAAGCTTATGGAACCGGAAACCGAAGCGGCGCGCACCGACGAGGTGATTGAAGAGCTGGGGCAGGCCGAGAATCGGCCGACCAATATCATCGACGCGGCTGCCGAGGGCGCGCAGGTCGGCTTGCGCCTGGCGTTGGCGGTGGGCGCGATGCTGCTTTCGTTTATCGCGCTGATCGCCTTGTTCAACGGGCTGCTCGGTTGGGCGGGCAACTGGTTTGGCTACCCGCAGCTGACCTTGCAACTGGTGCTCGGGCACGTGTTGGCGCCGATCGCTTTTCTGCTCGGGGTGCCGTGGCATGAGGCAGTGCTGGCCGGCGGTTTTATCGGGGAAAAACTGGTGCTCAACGAGTTCGTCGCCTATGCCGACCTGGCCAACTACCTGACCGCGGACAAGGCCGCCGCAGCCGGGGTGCCGCTGTTGTCGGCACACACCCAAGTGATCGTCACCTTCGCCCTGTGCGGTTTTGCCAACCTGTCCTCGATTGCCATCCAACTGGGCGGCCTCACGGGTATCGCCCCGCAAAGGCGTCAAGAACTGGCGCGGCTGGGCCTGCGGGCCATGATCGGCGGTACGCTTTCGAACCTGATGAGCGCGGCGATTGTCGGCTTTTTCATTTCGCTGTAAGGAGCACAGTATGTGGTTGCCACAAGAAGTGATTCGCCGTAAGCGCGACGGGCATGCCCTGGCCGCTATCGACATTCAACGGTTCGTCGCCGGCATTGCCGACGGTAGCCTTAGCGATGGGCAAGTGGCGGCGTTCGCCATGGCGGTGTTCATCAAGGGCATGGACGTGAGCGAACGCATCGCCTTGACCGAGGCAATGCGCGATTCCGGCCAAATACTGAAGTGGGAGCTGCCGGGGCCGATTGTCGACAAGCATTCCACCGGCGGCGTCGGCGACATGATCAGCTTGTTGCTCGCGCCCTTGCTGGCGGCCTGTGGCTGTTACGTGCCGATGATCTCCGGGCGCGGCCTGGGGCATACCGGCGGCACCCTGGACAAGCTCGAAAGCATCCCCGGCTACGACTGCCAACCCAGCACCGAACGCCTGCGCGCGGTGGTGGCTGAAGTCGGCTGCGCGATCATCGGCCAGACCGCCAACCTGGCACCCGCGGACAAGCGTTTGTATGTGATCCGCGATGTCACCGGTTCGGTGGAGTCGATAGACCTGATCACCGCGTCGATCCTCGGCAAGAAGCTCGCCGCCGGTCTCGATGTATTGATCATGGATGTGAAGACCGGCAACGGCGCCTTTATGGCTGAGCCTGAGCAGGCGCGAGCTCTGGCCGCCAGCATCGTCGCAGTGGCCAACGGTGCCGGAGTCAACACCCGCGCCCTGATCACCGACATGGACCAGCCGCTGGCCCGCAGTGCCGGCAATGCCCTGGAAGTGGCTGAAGCGGTCGCTTTGCTCAAGGGCGAGGTGCGCAGTGAACGCCTGTGGGCAGTGACGTTGGCGCTGGCCACACAGGCACTGACGATGGCCGGCCTGGCGAGGGACGAGGCTCAGGCCCGTGATCAATTGCTTCAAGCCTGGCAGAGCGGCGCGGCCTTGCAGCGATTTGAGCAGATGGTTGTTGCGCTGGGCGGCCCGCAGGGTTTTACCGACAAACCCGATGAACATTTACCCAAGGCGGTCGTGTCGGTGCCGGTGTGGGCCGAGGAGGAGGGCTGTGTCACCGAGATCGACACCCGCGCCGTGGGGTTGGCGGTGGTGACATTGGGCGGTGGACGCAGCCATCCGGACGACGTGCTGGACCTGTCCGTGGGCTTCAGCGAGTTGGCCTTCGTCGGCGAACAGGTGAATGCAAAACGGCCCCTGGGCTGGGTTCACGCGCGCACCCAAGAGCAGGCCGGGCAGGGCGCATCCGCCTTGCGCGCAGCGTATCGGCTGGGCGGTGAACGCCTGGCCTCGCGCGAATTGATCCAGGCAATCCTATGAGCAAGGCCATCGTATTAGTGCTGGACTCATTGGGCATAGGCGCGAGTGCCGACGCCGCGCTGTTTGGCGATACCGGCGCCGACACCTTGCGCCATATCGCCGAAGCCTGTGCCCGTGGTGAGGCCGATGGGCCATTGCGACGGGGACCTTTGAACCTGCCGAACCTGGGCCAGCTGGGATTGGGCGCCGCAGCGGCGGCCAGTGGCAATGGCCCGCTGCCAGGCAACTGGGGCGACGCGACACCGATCGGCGCCTTTGGCCATGCGCGCGAGCAATCATCCGGCAAGGACACGCCGTCCGGGCATTGGGAAATGATGGGCGTGCCAGTGTTGTTTGACTGGGGTTATTTCGAGCAGCCGACCGAGTCCTTTCCACCCCAACTGCTGGCCGACCTGATCGAGCGGGCAGGGTTGCCGGGCATCCTGGGCAATTGCCATGCCTCGGGCACCACGGTGCTGGACGATTTGGGTGAATTACACATCCGCAGCCGGCAGCCGATTTGCTACACCTCGGCCGACAGCGTGATGCAGATCGCCGCCCATGAAAGCCATTTCGGCCTTGAAGCGCTGTACCGAGTGTGTGAAATCGCCCGTACTTTATGTGATGAATACACGGTCGGCAGGGTCATTGCCCGACCGTTCACCGGCGAGCACGCGGGCCAGTTCCGGCGCACCGGCAATCGCCGCGACTACACCGTGCCGCCACCGTCAGCGACGCTGCTTGATCGCCTCTGCGACGCCGGCGGCACCGTGCACGCGGTGGGCAAAATCGGCGATATTTTCGCTCACCGAGGTATCAGCCGGTTGTACAAGGCCGATGGCAACGACGCACTGTTCGACGCCACGCTCAAGGCCTACCGGGAAGCACCCGACAACAGCCTGGTGTTTGCCAACTTCGTCGACTTCGACATGCTCTACGGACACCGCCGAGACCTGGCCGGCTACGCTGCCGCGCTGGAAGCCTTCGACCGCAGGCTGCCGGAATTACTGGCGTTGATGGACGCGCAAACGTTGCTGATCATCAGCGCCGACCACGGCTGCGACCCCTCGCGCCCGGGCAGCGACCATACCCGTGAGCATGTGCCCGTACTGGCTTATGGTGCAGGCGTGGCGGCGGGGTGGTTGGGCGAGCGAGCCAGCTTTGCCGATATCGGCCAGAGCCTGGCGGTGCACCTGGGGTTGGAGCCGTTGGCATGGGGCACGTCTTTTTTGCTGCGTGAGCCATAGCATCGACAAGCGTCATCGGCTTCAAACTACGTTAAGGTGCTCATCACTTATCCATCATTACGTGAAGCATGAATCGTCCATTATTTGTCTCCCTGGATGGGCCTAAAGGCACGGGTAAAACCACGTTGTTGGAAGCCGTTACCCAAGCACTGCGGGCAGACAACAAAAAGGTGATCCGTCTTTGCGAGAGAAAAAGCGATCCCTACAGGGCTGAAACCATGGCCCTGGTCAACGCACACGCCAGAAACCCCACCGATGATTCGGAGTGGAGAGTGTGTGAGCGCTTTGCGGATAGTCGGCTCTGGATTTCCCGCCACGTGCTGACTAAACAGCCGCCCGACAGCATCATCCTGATAGACCGTTGGTACCCCTCAGATGCCGCGTTTCGCCGGACAGTCCCCTTCGCAGACATATTGCAGTTAAACCTGGACCGACACGTGCGAGTGCCAGACCTGCATGTGGGCGTTATCACCGACCCCGAGATTTCATGGTCGAGGGCCGCGCAACGACGGCGCGGGATGGGCAGTACGTTGATCCATACGCTGCAGGAGCATGTCGAGTGTACCCAGGCGTTTTTGCGAGCGGCGGGTGATCAAGGCTGGGTTTTGTGCCGTAATGAAGGGGCGATTGAACAGGCGACGGGGCAGGTGGTTTCCGAGATCTACAAAGTCCTTAAGGCAGTCGAAGCAGGTTAGAGAAATTGCTCCTGCCATCCCGGCCCTGGGATGGCAGAGGTACACAGCCGATACTCGAAAACCTGCAAATGAGAATGAGTGGCAAATGAGATCTGCTGGTATATCATGCCTCCCGAATCCAGGCAGGTTTACCTTCCCGTCCGCTCATCCATTAGGTCCAAAATCCATGCGTCATACCCTGATTTCTCTCTGCGTACTTCAGGCGGTTGCCCCTGTTGCCTGGGCGCAGGTGGCCGGCAGCGAAAATGCCAGCCTTGAGTTGCAAGCCATCAATGTCACGGGAGACGTAGACGCCGAGACGGCTCAGGGGCCTGTCAAAGGGTATCGCGCCACACGCTCTGCCAGTGCCACGCGCACAGACACCTCAATTCATGAGACGCCACAGTCCATCAGCGTCGTGCCCAAGGACGTGGTCGAGGACATTGGCGCGACTCGCCTGCAGGAGGCCCTGGACTATGCCGGCGGCGTTGGCCGAGCGAACAACTTCGGTGGCCAAGGGCTTACCAGCTTCACGGTGCGTGGGTTTACAACAGCAGAGTTCTACCGCAACGGTTTTCCGATCAACCGGGGCTATCCCAGCATGCCGGACGCCAACAGCATTGAGCGCCTTGAAGTGCTTCGTGGGCCAGCGACGATGCTCTATGGGCGCGGCGATCCCGGCGGTACTTTCAACGTGGTCTCCAAACAGCCTTTGCCTGAACGTACGGTCACATTGGGTAGCCAGGTGGATGATCAGGGCATGAAGCGCGGCACCCTCGATGCCTCCGGCCCGCTGGATGAGCAAGGCCGCCTGGCCTATCGCCTCAACGTGGTGGGAGAGGGCGGCGACACCTTCCGCGACCATGTCTCAACCGAACGGTATGGGGTCACGCCGGTACTGAGCTGGCAGGTCAATGACGACACTAAGGTGATTTTCGAAGGCGACTTCATGCGTAACAATCATCCGCTGGATCGCGGTCTGACCCGCTTCGCCAACCAGCGTGGCACGCCGTCCCGTGAGACCTTCTGGGGTGAAAAGTACGCTGGTAACCTGCACAACGATAACAACATGGCTCAGGTGCGCTTCGAGCATCTACTCAACGAAAACTGGACGCTGGGCGGTGGTGTGCAGTGGTTGGACGGTACGATGAAGGGCAATGGTGTTGAGGCAAACAATGCCACCAGCCTCAACGCCGATGGGCGAACCCTCCAGCGCAACTTCAACTACCGCAAGCTGGACTGGACCGACCAGGACTATCAACTGAACCTGACCGGGCGCTTTTCCACGGGCGGCCTTGATCACACGTTGCTGACGGGCATCGAGTACGAGGACTACGACTACAAGTCGATCATCCAACGTTCCAGCGGCGCGGCGGGGGCTTTCCCAATCGATATCTTCAACCCGGTCTATGGCCAGCCACGTCCGGCGCTGACGCGTACGCCCACCCACGACAAAGAAAACCTCAAGACTTACGCCGCCTTCGTCCAGGATCAAGTGGCGCTGACCGAGCGTTTAAAGGTGCTCGCCGGTGCGCGCTTTGAGCGCTTCGAGCACCAGTACGAATCCTACGTGCCCGGTGTGAGAAGCTGGAACGCCGCCGACAACGCCGTCACGCCGCGCATCGGGGTGATGTATGACCTCACTGACACGGTTGCGATCTACGCGGACGCCGCGCGCTCGTTCAAGCCCAACACGGGTGCCAGTCGTCAAGGCGGCGGATTCGAGCCGGAGAAGGGCAAGTCCTACGAAGTGGGGGTTAAGTGGGAAGCGCTGGACCGTCAGTTGAGCGTCGACGCGGCGATCTATCAGATCGAGAAGAAAAATGTCCAGGGTGTCGACCCGGTTGATTCGGCCTTCAATGTCGCGACAGGGCAAGTCCGCAGCCGCGGCTTCGACCTGAACGTGGCCGGCAACCTGACGCCCGAGTGGCGCATGATCGGTGGCTATGGCTATGTGGATGCCGCAGTGACCAGGGACACCACCGTGCGCTCCGGAACACGTCTGGCGAATATTCCGCGCAATAGCTTCAGCCTGCTCAACGTGTACGAGTTTCAGGATGGCGCGCTCAAAGGGTTTGGCCTTGGCGCAGGTGGAAAATACGTAGCCGAGCGTGCCGGGCAGACCGCCAATGACACGTTCTCGATGGGCGCTTACACCGTTGTCGACTTGCTTAGCTATTACAAGGTCAACGAAAAGGTCAGACTCAACCTCGACGTGAAGAACTTGTTTAACCGTGAGTACGACGAAGGCTCGTTCCTGAACTTCTACGCTTATCCCGGTGAGCCGCGTACGGTGCAAATGGGCATTTCTTATACGCTGTAATCCAATCGGAGTGCGGTTCGTCGTGGGGGATTGGCGAACCGTGGGCCAGCCTTGGATCGGGGCGGGCTGCATACTGAGTGCGTGGCGGTGCTGACTTACCATCGCCAGTGCGTGATACATAATTTAACATAATATACATTATGCGAACCGTCATATGTGGGGCTGGGGGGCTATGGAGGCTTTCTGGATCACATGGCCTCCATGAGTCATGCCGTTCCACCAGGCTCAGCAAAAAGCTGTTCGATATAGTCGGCCAACTTCAGGCCGCTATTCTGAAATTCACTCAGGTACAGGACTCGGCCGCCATTAACAGCTGCAACTGAGATCGGTCCCTTTTTGGCGTCAGCCGTGATCAAAACCGAGCTTAGAGATGCCACGGCCTGAGAAACGTCCGCTTCATCTTTTCTCAAGAATGAGGATTTGCGCTTAGGAGCATCAATCACATAACGCTTAGTGTCCTCGCGCTGACGCCAATCTCGCTCGATGTCGGATTCGAAAGTGCCTTGGCCAAAGCCGCCATAACGAGAAGGCTCACCGGGAACGTTTGCCTCAGAAAATCCAAATATAGAACTGGTTTCAACGTTACGAAGCTGAATGCTTGTGCAGATGTAATCCTTCAACAGACGCTTATCAACACCGTGAGACTCGTCGGGAATCTGATCCAGCTCTAATTCAACCTCCCTGGTAATGAACAAAGAAAATCTCTCAGGAGGTAATTCGACGCAAAGGTCATACTTATTATCGGAAAAGAAATTCCACGCACAGCTATCAATGGTTACTGAAATAATCATTATGTTCTCGTCATGTTTCGGTTCTGACTGACATGCACTGTAACCCTCCTCGCCCTGCACCGAAATAACCATAGAGAATAACTATGCTAAATAGTCATTTAGTTTAGTTATATTGATTGACCAACACAGGTGTCAAAAAAAGGACAAGCTCAGTGCTGGTCGATACCGTCGAGCTGCTGGTGAACAACCATTTGAAGCCAGGAATTTTGCCCAAGAACGGCACGCTTCTAACGACGGTTGTATCCAGATCCGAATAAACACCACCCACGGCAATGGTCTGGCCAAACGGCGAAAAAACCCGGGACGTCAGCGAGGTTGTGTTGATCGGCGGCACGCCATTCATGGCATTGGAATAGTCAGGCTCATCCTTTGAAAGGATGACATCCAGCAGCACGCCCTTATCGTTAACGATCGGAGTCACGTCGAGCGACAAAGCAGCCTGCTTGAAGGATGTCGACGTTGCACCATCGCCGGCCGATTGCTGATAAGGAACCTGAGAGCCTTTAACAATTTTGGCTTGATGACGGTCAGAGGTATAAACGCGAGGACTGGAAATCACCCTGCCCTTACCTTCCTGCTCCATCGCTGAAAGCCTGGCATCGAGCGTCAAAGCGCTTGAGACAATGCCAACAGCCCCGATGGCACCAGAGGCAAAGCCAAGGGGCACAGAGCCTGAAACAGTGCCAGCACCGCTGCCTACAGTACCACCCCATTGAACTCCCAGATTCTTGGAATACGAGCGGTCCACCTCAACAATACGAGCCTGGATCATCACTTGCTTCCTGGAGTAATCAACAGCAGCAATCAGGGTTTTGAGCTGATCTAAACGCGCCTTGCTCATCCTGGCAACGATGACAGAAGATCCGTCCTCAAAATTCAGAGTCTCTCCAGGATCGAGAGGAAATGCTTTTATTGCGTCCGACGCCAAAATGTTATGCACCTTGAAAATCGAAACATCAAAAGAGTTGACGCCAAAGGAAGGACTACTTTGAATTTGCTGATTTTGGGCAGCAACATATGAATTTGTTGAATAGGCATCACCTGGTCGTGGGTAGCCACTCACACGAAGAAAATTACCTTCAACGGTATATAAAAGCCCTTTTGCCGAAGTGACGTACTCAATGGCCTCATCCCAAGTCACATTCTTCATGCGCATAGAAAGTGAACCACGGACATTATCGTCCAGAACAAGATTCAAGCCCCTGTAATCGGCAAGAAGCTGTAAAGCGGACGAAACCTGAATAGTTTGAAAATCAAAAGTTACTGGTTGAGGGGCTGTATCCGCCTGCGAAAAGGTAACGAAGGAAAACAAAAATACAGAGACATAGAGGCCGCGAAAAAACTTATAGGTGTTCATGGGATGAGTTCCGGCTGATTGGTAAATTAATTGGGCGCGGTCTTAGCGCTACGCTAAAGACCACCCCCAATTAATCCACCTGTAATTGGATTTGGTTTTTTTAATGACCAATTAGTAATCTTGAAACCATCAACCAAACAATAAGCCTCGGTAAAATCTGGAAAATATCGACAATGAGAAAAAGAAATGTAACGAGTATTCCCATTGTTATCAGCTACCAGGGCAAGAGCTTCAGAAACAGCCTTTGAAGATGGATCAGGCGCTGAAGGATGAACAAAGCCAACAAGGCGCCAAGTGGTTGAAATCGGTAGCTCAGCAGGTGCGTTAGGTTGATTTGGCGTAGATACGGAAGATAAGTGCTTTACACCAGGCTGATCGGTAGTAAAAAACTTTTTGACGAAATAAACACCAAGTCCAATGCAAAGAACAAACGCGACCAAGGCAGACCACAAGCCAAAAGAACGCAAAATACTTGCACGACCATCAGCAGAAGATTCATCACCAACAGATCCGGATTCAGATTTAGTTGCGGACTTATAAAAACAAAACACCTCCTTTTTAAAAGTTCCGGCATCAGTTCTAATTAGCTTTGACCTAGGCGGAGAATCACCAGTAACACCACCCTGATACATGTCAACCTTATATACCTTTTTGCTGAGTTTTCTTATTCTATAAGTAGTCTCAATCAAGTCACGAACCCAAGAAGATATTTGCTTAAGGTCCTGGCTCACCAATACAACGCGCATGGATTTATTCTTGGAATCTACTCGATGCCTATGTTCATGTAACAAGGTTTTATCAGTAAGCCTTGCATGATTTCCGTTTTGACCAGAAGGCCATCGCCTCCAACATTCGTCAATAATAGCAACAGCACCAGGAGGAATTAATTCGCCGAGATCATCGAGGCTGTACCAATCATCAGGCAACTGAGTAATATTTCCGCCAAATGTTGCTAAGAGAGCATCAGCCATGAGGGGGATGTTGGTAAATATATGCCTTCCCTGCTTCAACGAAGGAATTACAACATGTTCAACTACACCATAGCTTTTACCGTGACCAGGCTTGCCTACATAAGCATCAATTGCCATAAATCACCCAATAAACGGAATGCGACGAACAAGGAAGCGCAACAAATAGGCGCTACTAACGAGAGTGATACCAAACGGTAACTGCATCAAATTCATGAAATACCAAACGGATGGGGAAATATTAGTGAACAACTCTCCCGCACTTGTAAGTAATCCCATGAGAAAACTTGAACTAATGATTTCAAGAAGTGCCTGCCAAAGCCATTCAGCAATCTGAACAATTAAATCAACAAAAAATTGTAAAACTTCTCGGAGTATCGAAAGAAGCCAATTGCCAAAAGCAGTCATAACAACCTCAAATTTTAGCGGCTAAAATTAAGCAGAAAGGAAAATGCGCAAAGCAAGAAGTGACCAAGCCGCAAGAAATACAGCAGAAAGAATGGGTGAAACCAGGTCAAACAAAGCGCAATGCGCGTCAAAAGTAATCATAGATCCGAGCAGAAAAACAGTAGCCTTAGGGCAAGCTGCTGTAGAGCCACTAGAAGCTATTTTCTGGTTAAATTCATTAAGAGCCTTGCCGAATCCAGATTCATTTAAATCGGATTCCATACCATGGACAAAGGAATTGTAGTGCGCGGCATTTACCTCACTATCAAGAATAGATTTTCCTTCTAGTGATCCTGGACTATTGAAAGAAAGCTCACCATCAAAGCCGGAATCACCATCACCACCGTTACCACCATTGCCATTGCCGCCGTCATTCCCACCACCAGGATTGGTGCCACCATTGCCGCCGTCGCCAGGATTAGAACTGGGAGTGAGAGGATCTCCAACGGAGGGAGATTTGTAGCCGGATTCAGCATTACATGAAGGACTCGCGGTATTAAGACCCACGAAGTAGTTACAAAAACCAGTGACTGTAGAACTTGGAGACAGATAGCAGGTGCTACCGGAAGCGGAACTAGCCAGGTAAGAACAAGAATTGTGACAAACATCAGCAGTAACAGAGCTGACTGACCATGCGACATAGTATTTATCTCCTGATTTTATGGCAGCAGCATCGGGGCCACGAGTTTCGACCGTGCCAGGACAAACAGCAGCTTCCTTAACAATACCAACACTATCATCAAAGTGAGAACCAAAAGAAGTCCAAGAATAAGTGCAGCTGGCATTAGAATTGCCATTCATTGTGCAAGAACCAGCAGTGTAGCCAGTCCTATTAGGACTTGTATTAGCAGACCTAACAGCACTTACGAATGCGGTTATAAACGAATCAGGCGAGTCTTGGACACCGGCAGATGAACACTCACTAGAATAAGAGGAAGAAAATGAAGGATTGCATTTCCAGCCAGCATGAGAACTCGACGAAAACACAAAAAGTAATAAAAAAGGGATGAAAGAAATATATTTCATATCACCACCCCGAAAAAACAGCGAAGGAGCAGCCACACCCAATACAGAACATGGCGAAATAATAAAGTTGATCCATGTTGCAAGCTCCCAAATAAGGACAATAAGAATGCAATTATCCCTATTACCATTATTTTTGATAAAAAAAGGGCGCCATGAGACGCCCAGGTCAAACAGGGATAAAGCCTTAACCGCGCAGGAAGCCAAGGACGATACGAGCGCCTTTGATACCGGCGTAAACACCGGCGAGAATGCCGGCGACAGCCAGAACACCAACAGAAATGGTACTGAAGTCGATGGACGAAGTCAGACCACTGTAATCCCAGGCAACAGGACCGGCAGCAAAGACAGAAGGAGCAGAAACAGCAAGTACAACAGCAGAAACGGTTGCGATGAGAGTTTTTTTGAACATGGGTAAATCCTCAAGATTGCTTGATAAAGTTTAAAAACGCACGAATCCCCATAGACATAACTAAAAAGCTAGCTACCAATGTGAATCCGGCGCCGAAAGCTTGAGCCAGAACAGATGGATCAAGTTGTGACGGGTCAAATGGGGCAATGTAAGGAACAGAGACCCATTCAACCGAACACGTGGGTGCACCACCCTGAATAATCAAATCACCAGGGCAATGCAATAAACCGGACATTACGTAGACTTCTGCGGTGTCGAAGAACCAGGAGCACCGGAACTAATACGACGACCTTGACGAGGATCGACTTCAAAAATCAGACGATCATCGCGAACTTGCGCAATCACATCGCATTCATACTTTCCAGGCTGAGGAACCTGCTGGGGGGTCTCAGCGTAAAAGGTGCATTTCTGCGGATATGGAATGTTTGGCAAGTGAGCATACGCTTCAAACATGCAATATGGTTTGCCAGACTTGGCAGCAGTACCACTGCGGTGATTGCCAGTTACTTCAACTACGATAACGTTAGACATGTAATGCCCTTATCTCAATGTTGGAAAGCCAGGAGCGATGCCAGACTTACGGTATGCCCAACTGGGCGCAGTTAGTTCAAAAATCAGCGAAGCTTACCCAGTCGATAAACATGCCAAATTTCTGATTTTGAAAAATTCTTCCAAGCGGAGTCAGTTTAAAAAGCTCAGGGTGTGTCATTTTGAGTGCCCCCTATCTTAGTGTTGGAAAGCCAGGAGCAGTGCCCGGCTTACGGTATGCCCAACTGGGCGCAGTTGCTTCAGGATTGCGCCTGAAGGTTTTGAATTTTCGTGCAGCACGTTGACGAGTTACTTCTTGCTGAGCCAATGCAGATAAAAACAAGCGCATAAGACTATTAATCCCAGCACGCTCATCACATTGAGGATTGTTGAGAGCATTTAGAAACTCCATTTCTACTGCAAAGCGTAGATTTTGATAAGCAACCCTATCCATCAGAAACCCATCCAGTCAGCAACAGAGATTGTTCCCATTCCTTGACGCTCAACAAACCAAATGCGCTCCGGTTTAGTGCCCTGCTCTTT